>NZ_JAUMKD010000001.1 GCF_030519475.1 Micromonospora sp. C28SCA-DRY-2
GCGTTCGATCTGGTGGCCGATGACGGTGGGGCCGAGCATGACGGCGAAGCCGGAGCCGTCGCGGCGCGGGTCGGCCGCCGGCAGCTCCACCGGCTCGCCGTTGGCCGTGGCGCCCACCGGGCGCGGGCCGACCCAGGCGACCACCACGTCGGTCTCGCCCTTGAGGAACCGCTGGGCGCGCACCCCGCCGGTCGCCCGCCCCTTCGCCGGGTACGCCTTGAACGGCGTCACCTTCACCGTCGCCCCGGTGGAGGTGACCACCATCGGCTCACCGTGCTTCGGGTCGTCGGTGCGCACCGCGCCGAAGAACACCACCCGCGCGCCGGCCGGCAGGTTGATGCCGGCCATGCCGCCGCCCTTGAGTCCCTGCGGGCGCACCAGCCCGGCCGGGAAGCGCAGCAGCGACGCCTCCGAGGTGACGAAGGTGAGCGTCTCGGCCCCGTCGGTGAGCCAGGTCGCGCCCACCACCTCGTCGCCCTCGCGCAGCCCGATCACCTCGAACTCGTCCGAGCGGACCGGCCAGTCCGGCGCGCAGACCTTCACCACGCCCTGCCGGGTGCCGAGCGCCAGCCCCGGCGAGCCCTCGGCCGTCGGGCCGAGCGGCGCCAGGCCGACCACCGTCTCGCCGGCGGCCAGCGGCACCAGTTCGGCGGCCGACATGCCGCCGCGCAGCGACACCGTGCCGGCCTGCTCGGGCAGCACCGGCAGCGGCAGCACGTCGATCTTGAACGCCCGGCCGGCGCTGGTCACCAGCAGCACCCGGCCCCGGGCGGTGGTGTGCACCACGGCGCGTACCGCGTCGTGCTTGACCCGACCGTGCCGGCGCCGCCCCTCGGCCGCCTCCTCCGACTCGGCAGCGGTCCGGGCGACCAGCCCGGTCGCGGAGAGGATCACCTGGCACGGATCGTCGGCCACCTCCAGCGGGCCGGCCGGCGCGGACGCCGCCAGCACCTCCTTGAGGTCGCCGTCGACCAGGGTGGTCCGCCGGGCGGTGCCGAACTGCTTCACCACCGCGGCCAGTTCGTCGGAGACGAGCTTCCGGAGCACCTTCGGGTCGTCGAGGATCCGGGACAGCTCGGCGATCTCGGTGCGCAGCTTCTCCTGCTCGGCCTCCAGCTCGATCCGGTCGTACTTGGTGAGCCGGCGCAGCGGAGTGTCCAGGATGTAGGTCGCCTGGATCTCGGAGAGCTTGAACCGCCGCATCAGCCCGTCCTTGGCCGCCTGCGCGTCCTCGCTGCCCCGGATCAGCTTGACCACCTTGTCGATGTCGAGCAACGCGATCAGCAGGCCGTCGACCAGGTGCAGCCGCTCCTCGCGCTTGCGCCGCCGGTACGAGCTGCGCCGGGTCACCACCTCGTAGCGGTGGGCCAGGAAGACCTCCAGCAGCGCCTTCAGCCCGAGCGTCTGCGGCTGCCCGTCGACCAGCACCAGGTTGTTGACGCCGAAGGACTGCTCCAGCGGGGTAAGCCGGTAGAGGTCGGCGAGCAGGGCCTGCGGGTTGACGCCGACCTTGCACTCGATGACCAGCCGGGTGCCGCTCTCCCGGTCGGTGAGGTCCTTGACGTCGGCGATGCCGGTGAGCCGCTTGGTCTTGGTGACCTCGTTGGTGATCGCCGCGATCACCTTCTCGGCGCCGACGCCGTAGGGCAGCTCGACCACCGTGATCGCCTGCCGGCCCCGGCTGCCCTCCAGCGGGCCGATCTCCACCTTGCCGCGCATCCGGACCACGCCCCGCCCGGTCTCGTAGGCCCGGCGGACCTCGTCCAGGCCGAGCAGCAGGCCACCGGTGGGCAGGTCGGGGCCGGGCACGAACTCCATCAGCTTGTCGAGCGTGGCGTCCGGGTGGTTGATCAACCAGCGGGCGGCCTGGACCACCTCGGCGAGGTTGTGCGGGATCATGTTGGTCGCCATCCCGACCGCGATCCCGGACGCGCCGTTGACCAGCAGGTTGGGGAAGGCGGCGGGCAGCACGGTGGGCTGGGTCAGCGAGCCGTCGTAGTTCGGCTCGACGTCGACGGTGTCCTCGCCCAGCTCGCCGACGAGCAGCATCGCCTCGCGGGACATCCGGGCCTCGGTGTAACGGGCGGCGGCCGGGCCGTCGTCCGGGGAGCCGAAGTTGCCGTGCCCGTCGATGAGCGGCACGTTGAGGGAGAAGTCCTGGGCCAGCCGGACCATCGCGTCGTAGATCGCGGTGTCGCCGTGCGGATGGTACTTACCCATGACGTCGCCGACGATCCGGGCCGACTTCACGTGGCCGCGGTCGGGGCGGTGCCCCTGCTCGTACATCGACCAGAGGATGCGCCGGTGCACCGGCTTGAGGCCGTCGCGGGCGTCCGGCAGGGCCCGGGAGTGGATCACCGAGAAGGCGTACTCCAGGTAGGAGTCGGAGACCTCGGCGACCAGCGAGTTGTCGATGACCCGGGCACCGGCCTGGTCGAACGCGGAATGGTCGACCTTGGTGTCCTTGCGGCGTGCCATCGCTCAGCCCTCCCCTCGTACTGACGTGTTCATGCGTCGATCGCCTCCCGGTCGACCAGGTCGGCCGAGTCGATCAGCCAGTTGCGACGCGGTTCGACCTTCTCCCCCATCAGCAGGTCGAGGATCCGCTCGGCGGCGTCGACGTCGTCGAGGGTGATCCGGCGGACCGACCGGGTGGCCGGGTTCATGGTGGTCTCCCAGAGCTCGTCGGCGTCCATCTCGCCGAGACCCTTGAACCGCGGGATCGGAGTGACGATCTGCTTGCCGGCCTTCTCCAGCCTGCGCACCGTCGCCGCCATCTCGGCCTGGGTGTAGGTGTAGAACGTCTCCGGGTTGCGGCCCTTGGTGGTGATCTTGTGCAGGGGCGGCATCGCGGCGTAGAGCCGGCCGGCCTCGATCAGCGGCCGCATGTAGCGGGCGAAGAGCGTGATCAGCAGCGTCCGGATGTGCGCGCCGTCCACGTCGGCGTCCGCCATGATCAGTACGCGGCCGTAACGCAGCGCGGACAGGTCGAAGGTGCGCCCGGAGCCGGCGCCGAGCACCTGCACGATGGCGGCGCACTCGGCATTGTCCAGCACCTGCTGGAGGTTGGCCTTCTGCACGTTGAGGATCTTGCCCCGGATGGGCAGCAGCGCCTGGTATTCGGCCGAGCGGGCCAGGCGGCCGGTGCCCAGCGCGCTGTCGCCCTCCACGATGAACAGTTCGCTGCGCTCGATCCCCGCGGCCCGGCAGTCGACCAGCTTGGCCGGCATCGACGCGCCCTCCAGGGCGGTCTTGCGCCGGGCGGCGTCCTTCTGCTGCTTCTGGGTCAGCCGCACCCGGGCCGCGTCGACGATCTTCTGGAGCACCGTGCGGGCCTCGGCCTTGCTGCGCCGGTCGTCCAGCCAGGCCTTGACGTGCTGCTCGACCAGGGACTGGATCACCTTGGTGATGCCGGCGGTGGAGAGTTCGTCCTTGGTCTGCGAGGTGAACTGCGGCTCGGGGATCCGCACGTGCACCACCGCGGTCATCCCCTCCAGGACGTCGTCCAGGGTGGGCGGATCCTCCTTGGCCTTGAGCAGGCCACGGGTGTTGCGGACGGCGTCGGCGAGGGTACGCGCCAGGGCCCGCTCGAAGCCCTTGCGGTGGGTGCCGCCGTGCGCGTTGCGGATGGTGTTGGTGAAGCACTCGACGGTGCGCTCGTAGCCGGTGCCCCAGCGGAAGGCCACCTCGACCTCGGCCCGTCGCTGCACGTTGGACTGCATCACGCCGTTGGCGTCGGCGGCGTTCTCCCGGTAGCTGCCCTCGCCGGTGACCAGCAGCGTGCCGGAGACCGGGCGGTCACCGGCCGGGGCGAGGAACTCCACCATGTCGGTCAGCCCGTTGGGGAAGTGGAAGCGCTCCTCGGTCGGCTCGGCGCCGGTGTGGTCGCGCAGCAGGTAGCTCACGCCGGGGACCAGGAAGGCGGTGTTGCGCAGCTTCATCCGCACGGCCTCGGTGTCCAGGGCCGCGCCGGTCTCGAAGTAGCGGGGGTCGTGCCAGTAGCGGATGGAGGTGCCGGTGCGCTGACCGCGCTTCATCGCGCCGACGACCTGGAGCCCCGGGCCGGCGGTGAACGGCGCGTCCGGCCCGTCGCCGTCGAAGATCCCCGGCACGCCGTGCCGGAACGACATGGCGTGGACCTTGCCGCCCCGGCGGACCGTCACGTCGAACCGGCGAGAGAGCGCGTTGACCGCCGAGGCGCCCACGCCGTGCAGGCCGCCGGAGGTCTTGTAGCCGGAGCCGCCGAACTTGCCGCCGGCGTGCAGCCGGGTGAGCACCAATTCGACGCCGGAGAGGCCGGAGCGGGCGTGCACGTCGGTCGGGATGCCCCGGCCGTCGTCGTCGACCTGCACCGAGCCGTCGGCGTGCAGCGTCACCTCGACCTTGCGGGCGTGACCGGCGACACCCTCGTCGGTGGCGTTGTCGAGGATCTCGTTGACGAGGTGACCCACGCCACGGCTGTCGGTGGAGCCGATGTACATGCCGGGCCGCTTGCGGACGGCGTCCAGCCCCTCGAGGTGCGTGAGGTCGTCGGCCCCGTACAGGGTCTCAGGCTCTGCGGTCAACTGGTCGTACTCCCAGGTCTCGGCGGTGTGGTGCCGCTCACCGGCGAACGTCGCCCCCCTCGCGGCGCGCCGCAGCGAGCCTAGCCCGCTGCTCCGACAACGCCGTGGCACCCCGCGCGACCCGCCGGGGCGGGGCGCGGCTGCGGCCCGGAAGCTCCGGAAGACGCGCTCGGCGCGCTCCCGGCAGTGCAACGCCGCGGACGCCGGCCGGATTCCGGCTCCCGCCCGGGACGGCCGGAACGGCACCGCACCGCTACGCTGGCCGACGGTCGCGCCCGGTGGGGCGCCGGCGCGGGGAGGCGGCGTGCGGGAGGACGGGGCGACCGGGCGGCTGTCGGCCGAGTCACTCGCGGCGGGCGACCCGACCGGCTGGTTCGAGCGGCTCTACACCGAGGCGGAGCGGGGCGACGCGGCGGTGCCGTGGGACCGGGACGCCCCGCACGGGCTGCTGGCCGGGTGGACCGCGGCGAGCGGGCTGACCGGGGCCGGCCGGCGGGCGGCCGTGGTGGGCTGCGGCTACGGCCGGGACGCCGAGCACGTGGCCGGGCTCGGCTTCGCCACCGTGGCCTTCGACATCTCCCCGACAGCGGTCCGGACCGCCCGGGACCGGCACCCGGGCTCGCCGGTCGACTACCGGGTGGCCGACCTGCTCGACCCGCCGGCCGCCTGGCGGCGCGGGTTCGACCTGGTGGTGGAGAGCATGAACGTGCAGGCGCTGCCACCCGAGGTCCGGGTCGCCGGGTTCGGCGCGGTCGCCGACCTGGTGGCGCCGGGCGGCACGCTGCTGGTGATCGCCGCCGGCCGGGCCGACGACGAGGAGCCGCCGGCCGCGCCGCCCTGGCCGCTCACCCGCGGCGAGGTCGACGCCTTCGCCGGGAACGGGCTCGCGCCGGTCCGCGTCGAGGAGTTGCGGGACCCGTCGGGCGTGCTCCGCTGGCGTGCGGAGTTCCACCGCCCCGCCTGACGCCACCGGCGCACGGGCGCCGCACACCAGTCGCCCACCCCGGGCCGGGACCGCCGACGTGGCGGTCACGTCCGCCCCGGTCGGGCTGCCCGCACGACCGGTGGCGCCGCCCCGGGGACCGCCCCGCATCGAAGGATCATGTTTCCGGCCATTGACGGCCGTCACACCGAGGTGATCTGATCGCGCTCTCGGAGGATCTTTCATATTTCGATCGTCGGATGGGGGACCCATGTCCAGGTTCCGTCGTACCGTCGTCGCGGTCGCGCTGGCCGCCGCCACGACGGCGCTCGCCACCGCCGTGGCGCCGCCCGGGCCCGCCTCGGCGGCCCTGCCCACCGCGGCCGTCGCGATCGGCGACAGCTTCATCAGCGGCGAGGGCGCCGGCGCGTACGCCCCGGTGGTGGACGCCAACGGCGTCGCACAGACCTTCCCCGGCTGGACGGCGCCGAACAGCAACGCGTTCTTCTGCCACCGCTCGGCGAACGCCTCGCTGCACCGGGCCACCCTGCCGGGCATCCAGGACCGGTTCAACCTCGCCTGCTCCGGCGGCCAGCCGCACGACATCGCCACCGCCTCCTCGGCCCGGGCGAACGGCCGGCAGGTGGCCGCGCAGCTCGACCAGCTGCGCGCGGTCGGGCGGACCCACGACATCGACCTGGTGCTGCTCGGGCTCGGCTCCAACAACAGCTCGTTCACCTTCGGCGACGTCGCCGAGAAGTGCGCCAACCGGTTCATCGCGGACGCCTGGACCGGCTGGTGGGAGTTCTGGGCGTACCTCGGCGGACCGGTCGAGCAGGAGCCCTGCACGGACGCCGACCTGGCCACCGCCGCGCAGTGGAGCGCCGCGACCGCGGAGACCACCACGGCCGTACGCCAGCTGCTGACCACCCTGCGCGAGATCGACGCCGACGGCCAGCACCGGGTCGTCTTCCAGGACTACACCAACCCGCTGCCGTTCGACCTCGACCCGACGTTCCACACCGAGGACAGCCGGGACGACACCCGGGACAAGTTCCGCGCCCTGGGCGCCGAGCGGTACGCGGCCGGCTGCCCGATCCACCGGGCCAGCCTGCTGCCCGGCCACCGCTTCTCGCAGGGCCTCGGCACCCTGGTGCGGTCCACCCGGGACACCCTGGCCGCCGAGTTCCCCGGCGCCGACCTGGTCTACCTCAACGTGCAGCGGGCCTTCGACGGCGCCCGGCTCTGCGAGTCGGCGGCCAGCCCGACCGGCGCGCTGGCCACCCCGATCCGGCTCCAGGACTCCCCGCCGAACGGCGTCTTCGTCACCAGCCTGGCCGGCAAGGACAAGATCGCCATCCAGCGGATCGCCAACACCTGCGTGTCGTACTTCCAGACCTGCCAGGAGTCGTGGCACCCGAACGCGGCCGGGCACCAGGTGCTGGGGCAGTGCCTGAGCGGCGCCGCCGCCACCAGCGCCCGCGCGGTGGCCTGCGTCCGCGCCACCAACGGGTCGATCACCGTCTCCTGACCCGCCGCGCCCGGGCCCGCGGGCGCGGCGACGACGAGGCCCCGCCGCCCGGCGGGGCCTCGTCCGCGTCCGGGCGACCCGCCGGAACAACCCGGGCGCGCCGCTCGCCCGCGGTCGACCTACCCCTCGCTCCCGGCCGCCGCCGCGCAGGTCGCCGGGACGCCCGGCCCAACGGGTGCGGCGGGGACGCCGGGTGCGGCCGGGACGCCGGGCGCGGCCGGGACGCCGGGCGCGGCCGGGGGCGCGCCGAGGGCGAGCACGATCGGGCCGGCCGGGCCGGCGACCAGGTCGTCGAGGCGTACGCCGTCGAGCACGGCGAGGAACGCCTGCCGGGCGCGGCGCAGCTCGGCGCGCAGCCAGCAGGCCGCCCGCAGCGGGCAGGGCGGGGCCTCGCAGTCGACCACCTCGTCCTCACCCTCGAACGCCCGGACGACCTGCCCCACGGTGAGCCGCCCGCCGCCCTCGGCGAACGTCACCCCGCCGGCCCGGCCCCGGACGGTGACCAGCACGCCGAGCCGCTGCAACCGCTGGACCAGCTTCGCCACGTGGTTGCGCGGCAGCGCCAACTGCCCGGCCAACTCCTCGACGGTCGTCCGGCGCGGCGTCGCGGCGGCGGCCATGGCGATCCGCAGCGCCATGTCGGTGGACCGGTTGAGCCTCACCCGCCCGACCCTAGCCAGCGCGGACGCCGCCGACCACGGCCGGACGGGCCGGGAGTGTGATCCGGGCGACCAGCGACCCGGGACCTTCGGCCCTGAAGAGGTATCTCAAATGCTTGTTTAGCTGGCCGGGCCCGAACGGTTCATCGGAGAAGGAGACAACTCGTGCTCACCGAGTCCTCAGCAGCAGTGGTGACGGCGACCCTGCCCGCCGTCGAAGCGCACGGGGAGGCGATCACCCGCCGGTTCTACCAGCGGATGTTCGAGGCGCACCCGGAACTGCTGGACCTGTTCAACCGGGGCAACCAGGCGACCGGGGCGCAGCAGGCCGCGCTGGCCGGCGCGGTGGTGGCGTACGCCGGGCACCTGACCGGCGGCTCGACGGTGCCGTGGGGGCCGATCCTGGACCGGATCGCGCACAAGCACGCCTCGCTGGGCATCACCGCCACCCAGTACACGATCGTCGGCCGGCACCTGCTCGCCGCCGTCGGCGAGGTGCTGGGCGAGGCGGTCACCCCGGCGGTGGCGGCGGCCTGGGACGAGGTGTACTGGCTGCTGGCCTGCGAGCTGATCGCCCGGGAGGCGCGCCTCTACACGCTCGCCGGGCTGGCCGAGGGCGAGTCGGTGTGGCGCGACTGGCGGGTGGCCGACAAGGTGCGGGAGACCCCCGACGTGGTCTCGTTCGCCCTGGTCCCGGTCGACGGCGGCGCGGTGCCCACCTTCACCCCCGGCCAGTACACGTCGGTGGCGGTCGACCTGGACGGCGGGCGCGGCCGGCAGATCCGGCAGTACAGCCTCTCCGGCCGCCCCGGCGCCGACCACTGGCGGATCACCGTCAAGCGGGTGCGCGGCACCGACGGCGCCCCCGACGGCATGGTCTCCACCTTCCTGCACCAGCAGGTCACCGTCGGTGACACCCTCCGGCTCAGCCCGCCCTTCGGCGAGGTCAGCGCGGTCGCCGGGTCCGGACCGCTGCTGCTGGTCAGCGCGGGCATCGGGCTGACCCCCGCGATGGCCGCGCTGGAGCACCTGGCCGCCACCGAACCGCAGCGCCCGGTGACGCTGGTGCACGCCGACCGGGCCGGCGCCGCGCACGCCTTCCGCGGCGAGCTGCCGCGCCTGCACGCCGCGCTGCCCAACCTGCGGACCACGCTCTGGTACGAGGAGGTCACCGACGCCGACCGGGCCGGACCGACCGCCGAGGTGGCCGGCGGCCGGGTCGACCCGGAGCTGATCCCGCTCTCCCCCGACGCGCACGTGCACCTGTGCGGGCCGCTGCCGTTCATGAACGTGGTCCGCGGTGGCCTGCTGCGCCGCGGGGTCCCGGTGGAGCGGATCGCCTACGAGGTGTTCGGCCCGGGCATGCTCCGCGACGACCGGGCCTGACCACGGGATACGTCCGCCGAACCGGAGCCGGGCCGGCGGGCGCCGGGGCGACGCGCCGCCCCGGCGCCCGCCCGAATCTCCACACCCGACTGAGCGGCCCCTCAGGAGAAGTCGATGATCTAGAGGTTAGGCGGAGAAGCCGAGGGTAGGGACCTTCCCATGCGGGTCCTTGGCATCAACGCGATCTTCCACGATCCGGCGGCCGCCCTGGTGGTCGACGGCAGGGTGGTGGCTGCCGCCGAAGAGGAACGGTTCAGCCGCCGCAAGCACGGCAAGCGTCCGGTCGCCTTCTCGGCGTGGGAGCTGCCGGAACTCTCCGCCGCCTGGTGCCTGGCCAGCGCCGGACTGGACGTCGACGACCTCGACGCGGTCGCCTACTCGTTCGACCCCGGGCTGTGCCGCCCGGCGGAGACGCTCGGACTGGCCGACCCATGGGACTGGCTGCGCGTCGAGTACGCCCAGCGCGCGCCGCAGTTCCTGGCCGCCGCCCTGCCCGGCCTCGACCCCGGCAGGGTGCGCTTCGTCCCGCACCACGTGGCGCACGCCGCGTCGGCCGGGCTGGCCGCACCGGCGGGCGGCGACGACACGGCGGTGCTCGTCCTCGACGGACGCGGCGAGGTGGCCAGCCACCTGGCCGGCGTCTACGCCGACGGGCTGCTGCGCCCGCTGGCCGCCCAGCAGCTGCCGCACTCCCTCGGCCTGCTCTACGAGGACCTCACCCGGCACCTGGGCTTCCTGCACTCCAGCGACGAGTACAAGGTGATGGCGCTGGCCTCGTACGGCGAGCCGAAGCACCTCGGCCTGCTGCGCGAACTGGTGCGGGCCACCCCGGAGGGCGGCTTCGCCATCGAGCCGATCGACTGGGGCAGCCTGGCCAAGGCCCGCACCGCCGACGGGGAGATGACCGGCGACCACGCCGACCTGGCCGCCAGCGTGCAGGCCCGGCTGGAGGAGGTGATCCTCGACCTGGCCCGCTGGCTGCACGACGCCTCGGGCGGGGCGTCCACCCTGGCCATGGCCGGCGGGGTGGCGCTCAACTGCGTGGCCAACGCCCGGATCGCCGCCGAGGGACCGTACCGGAACGTCTGGGTGCAGCCGGCGGCCGGTGACGCGGGCACCGCGCTCGGCGCCGCCCTGCACGTCGCCCGCGACCTCGGTGACCGGACCATCCCGATGGCCGGGGCCGACCTCGGTCGCGGCTGGTCGGACGAGGAGCTGGAGGCGGAGCTGCGCCGCGCCGCGCTGCCGTACACCCGGCCGGACTCGATCGCCGCCGAGGCGGCCCGGGTGCTGGCCGGCAACGGGGTGGTCGCCTGGTTCCAGGGGCGCAGCGAGTACGGGCCCCGCGCCCTCGGGCACCGGTCGCTGCTGGCCCACCCCGGTGACCCGGCCACCACCGCCCGGCTCAACGACGTCAAGGGGCGCGAGCAGTTCCGCCCGGTCGCCCCGATGGTCCGCGCGGAGCGCTTCGCGGAGATCTTCGAGGGCGTCTACCCCAGCCCGTACATGCTCTTCGTGCACCGGGTGCGGCCCGACTGGCGCGACCGCATCCCGGCGGTCACCCACGTCGACGGCACCGCCCGGGTGCAGACCGTGCACGCCGACACCGAACCGCTGGTCGCCGACCTGCTCGCCGAGTTCGACCGGCTGACCGGCCTGCCGGTGGTGGTGAACACCTCGCTGAACACCGCCGGCCGCCCGATGGTGGACACCCCACGCGAGGCGATGGAGCTGTTCGGATCCGCCCCGGTGGAGCTGCTGGCCATCGGCCCGTTCGCGGTGCGCCGCGGCGCGCTGGGCGGTGACCGGTGATCAGCATCGTGGTGCCGACGCTCGGCCGGCCCAGCCTCGCCGTGCTGCTCGACGCGCTCGCCGGCCAGGTGGGTGAGCTGCCCGACCCGGAGATCCTGCTGGTCGACGACCGCCGCGAGAGCACCGGCGAGCTGCCGGTGCCGGGCGCGCTGGCGGCGTACACCAAGGTGCTGACCGGGCCCGGCGCGGGGCCGGCGGCCGCCCGCAACCTCGGCTGGCGCGCCGCCCGCTCCCCCTGGATCGTCTTCCTCGACGACGACGTCGTGCCGGCCCCCGACTGGTGCCGGCGACTCCTCGCCGACCTGGCCGTCGGCGACCTGGTCGGCGGGGTGCAGGGCGTGGTCCGGGTGCCGCTGCCGGCGCACCGCCGGCCGACCGACTGGGAACGGGTCACCGCCGGCCTCGCCGAGGGGAACTGGATCACCGCCGACATGGCGTACCGCCGGGCGGCGCTGGACGACACCGGCGGCTTCGACGAACGGTTCCCGCGCGCCTACCGGGAGGACGCCGAACTGGCCCACCGGGTGCGCCGCGCCGGCTGGGAGCTGGTCCGCGGCGAACGGTCGGTGACCCACCCGGTACGCCCGGAGAGCCGCTGGGTGAGCCTGCGCACCCAGCGGGGCAACGCCGACGACGCGCTGCTGCGCCGGCTCTACGGCCCCTACTGGCGCACCGACCTTCGACTGCCGCCCGGGCGCCGGCACCGGCACGTGGCGGTCACCGCGTCGGGCGCCCTCGCCCTGGTCGCGGCCGGACTGTACGCCGGGACCGGCGGGGCGCGCCGGGCGGCGCTCGGCGCGGCGGCCACGGCCGGCGCGCTCGGTTGGCTCGCCGGCACCGCCGAGTTCGCCCGGGCCCGGATCGCGCCCGGCCCGCGCACCCCCGGCGAGGTCGCCACCATGGTGGTGACCAGCGCGCTGATCCCGCCACTGGCCGTGACCCACTGGCTACGCGGCTGGTGGGGCAGCCGCGACGAGCGCCCCGGAACGGGCAGTTGATGTTTACTTCTCCCGGCCGAGGCAACTGCTCCGACATGGACGCCCCGATCAGTGCAGGTCACCGCCTCTACGACGCGGTGTTGCTGGATCGGGACGGGACGTTGGTGGAGGACGTGCCGTTCAACGGTGATCCGGAGAAGGTGCGGCCGGTGCCGGGGGCGCGGGTGGCGTTGGATCGGTTGCGGGCGGCGGGGTTGCGGCTGGCGGTGGTGACGAACCAGTCGGGGTTGGCGCGGGGGTTGTTCACCGAGGCGCAGATGCGGGCGGTGCACGCGCGGGTCGAGCGGTTGTTGGGGTCGTTCGATGCGTGGTTGGTGTGTCCGCATGATGACGGTGACGGGTGTGGGTGTCGTAAGCCGTTGCCGGGGTTGGTGTGGGCGGCGGCGCGGGAGTTGGGGACGACGCCGGCGCGGTGTGTGGTGGTGGGGGATATCGGGCGGGACGTTGCGGCGGCGTTGGCGGCCGGGGCGTCGGGGGTGTTGGTGCCGACGCCGGTGACCCGGCCGGAGGAGGTCGCGGCGGCGCCGCAGGTGGCGGTGGATCTGCCGGCCGCGGTGGAGTTGATCCTGTCCCGGCAGGCGGCGGTGGATCCGGCCACCTACCGGTCGTCGGGTGCCACTTCGGCCTTCCTGTCGGTTGACGTCGCAGCGGCCGGTTCCGCCGCCGCGACGGGAACGCCTGCGCACGCCGTGACGACGACCGCTGCCGGTGCCGGTGGTGGGGCGGGTCGGTCGGGGCGGGGGCGGACGGTGCTGGTGGTGCGGTCGGACTCGGCCGGGGACGTGCTGGTCACCGGGCCGGGTATCCGAGCGGTCGCGGCCGGCGCGGACCGGGTGGTGCTGCTGTGCGGGCCCCGGGGACGCGCGGCAGCGGACCTGCTACCCGGAGTCGACGCCGTCATCGAGCACCCGCTGCCCTGGATCGAGGCCACCCCCGACCCGGTCGACCCGGCCACCATGCACACCCTCACCGACCGGCTCACGGCCGTCGACGCGGACGAAGCGGTGATCTTCACCAGCTTCCACCAGTCCCCCCTGCCCCTGGCCCTGCTACTACGCATGGCCGGCGTACCACGCATCGCCGCGATCAGCGACGACTACCCCGGCAGCCTGCTCGACATCCGCCACCGCGTCCCCGTCGGCGTCCCCGAACCCGAACGCGCCCTCTCCCTCGCCGCCGCCGCCGGCTACACACTCACCGACGACGACGAACCCACCCTCCGCCTCGGCCCGGAGGTCCTCGCCGCCGACCCGGTGACCGCCGGGCACCCGGCGCTGGCCGAACCGGGCTACGTGGTGGTGCACCCCGGCGCGTCGGTGCCGGCCCGCGCCGCCGACCCGCGCCGGCACGCCGAGATCGTGGCCGCGCTGCTCGCCGCCGGTCACCGGGTGGTGGTCACCGGCGGCCCGGACGAGACCGACCTGACCGCCCGGGTCGCCGCCGCCGGCGCGGTCGACCTCGGCGGGCGGACCGACCTGGCCGGCCTGGCCCGGGTGCTCGCCGGGGCCCGCTGCGTGGTGGTCGGCAACACCGGGCCGGCGCACCTCGCCGCGTCCGTCGGCACACCGGTGGTCAGCCTCTTCGCGCCCACCGTCCCGTTCGGACAGTGGGGGCCCTGGCGGGTGCCCACCGTCCGCCTCGGCGACGCCACCGCCGCCTGCCGCGACACCCGGGCCGCCCGCTGCCCCGTTCCCGGGCACCCCTGCCTGGCCCGCGTCGACCCGGCCGAGGTGGTCGCGGCCGTCCGCGTCCTCGGCCCTCCGGTCCCCACCTGAGCACCCCCGCACGGTCCCCGTCCGCCCACCACCGCGACGCCCGTTTGAGGAGTGGCATGAACGTCCTGCTCTGGCACGTGCACGGCTCCTGGACCACCTCGTTCGTGCACGGCAAGCACCGCTACCTGATCCCGGTCACCCCCGACCGCGGCCCCTACGGCCTCGGCCGCGCCCGCACCTACCCCTGGCCCGACACCGCCGTCGAGATCACCCCCGACCACCTCGCCACCACCGACGTCGACCTGGTCATCCTGCAACGACCCGAGGAACTCGACCTCGCCACCGAATGGCTCGGCCGCCGACCCGGCCACGACCTGCCCGCCATCTACGTCGAACACAACACCCCCAAGGACGGCCAGGTGCCCAACAGCCGGCACCCGATGGCCGACCGCGACGACCTGCTCATCGCCCACGTCACGCACTTCAACGAGCTGTTCTGGGACACCGGTGGCGCGCGCACCACGGTGGTGGAGCACGGCATCCTGCCGCCCCGGTACGAGTGGAGCGGCGAGCTGGACCGGCTGGCGGTGGTGACGAACGAGCCGGTGCGCCGCTGGCGGGTCACCGGCACCGACCTCATGCCCAGCTTCGCGCGGGTGGCGCCGTTGGACGTCTTCGGCATGGGGGTGGCCGGGCTGCCCGAGGCGCTGGCCCGCGCCGGCGCCCCGGACGGCCTGCCGGTGACCGGGTACGACGACCTGCCGCAGGACCGGATGCACGCCGAGGTCGCCCGGCGGCGCGCGTACCTGCACCTGTGCCGGTGGACCTCGCTCGGGCTGAGCCTGATCGAGGCGATGGCGATCGGCATGCCGGTCGTCGCGCTGGCCACCACCGAGGCGGTGGACGCCGTACCGGCCGACGCCGGCGTGCTCTCCACCCGGGTGGACACGCTCGTCGAGGCGGCCCGGTGGTTGACGACGGACCGCGACGCGGCCGCCCGGTTGGGCGCGCGGGGTCGCGAGGTGGCGAAGGAACGCTTCGGGCTGGACCGGTTCCTCACCGACTGGGACCGGCTGATGGAGGAGGAAACATGCGGATCGCGATGATCTCGGAGCACGCCAGCCCACTCGCCGTCCTCGGGGAGGAGGACGCCGGTGGCCAGAACACCCACGTCGCGGAGCTGGCCGCCGCGCTGGTCGGCGAGGGGCACGACGTCCGCGTGTACACCCGCCGGGACTCCCCCAGCCTGCCGGACACCGTCGCCACCCTGGACGGCTACCGGGTCTGCCATGTGCCGGCCGGCCCGGCCCTGCGGGTGCCGAAGGACGAGCTGCTGCCGCACATGGGCGAGTTCGGCCGCTGGCTGGCCGGCCAGTGGCGGGACGGCGACTGGAGCCCCGACGTGGCGCACGCGCACTTCTGGATGAGCGGCCTGGCCACCCTGCACGCCGCCCGCCGGACCGGGGTGCCGGTGGTGCTCACGTACCACGCGCTGGGCACCGTGAAGCGCCGGCACCAGGGCGCGCGGGACACCAGTCCACCAGGGCGGATCGGCTTCGAGCGGGCGCTCGGCCGGGCCGCCGACCGGGTGATCGTGCAGTGCCAGGACGAGGTCGGCGAGCTGGTCCGGCTCGGGGTGCCGCGGTCCCGGATGGCCCTGGTGCCGTCCGGGGTCAACCAGGAGGTGTTCCGCCCCGACGGGCCGGTGGCCCCGCGCGACCCCGCCCGGCCGCGGATCCTCACCGTGGGCCGGATGGTGGAACGCAAGGGCTTCCTGGAGGTGGTCCGGGCGATGCCCGCGGTGCCCGACGCGGAGTGCGTGGTGGTGGGCGGTCCGCCCGCCGACCTGTTGCCCGCCGACCCGTTCGCCCGCCGGCTGGGCGCGCTGGCCGAGTCCTGCGGGGTGGCCGACCGGGTGCGCCTGGTCGGCGCGGTGCCGCGGGAGGAGATGGGCCGCTGGTACCGCTCGGCCGACATCCTGGTGGCCGCCCCCTGGTACGAGCCGTTCGGGCTCACCCCGCTGGAGGGGATGGCCTGCGGCGTGCCGGTGATCGGCACCCGGGTCGGCGGCATCGCCGACACCGTGGTGGACGGCCTCACCGGCGACCTGGTGCCACCTCGCGACCCGCGGGCGCTGGGCACCGCGATCCGCCGGCTCCTCGCCGACCAGGTCCGCCGCTTCGCGTACGCCACGGCGGCGCTGGACCGGATCCGCAGCCGCTACTCCTGGAAGCGCTGCGCCGAGCAGTTGAGCGCGGTCTACGCCGCGGTCAGCTCGGTCGGCCGCGCCACGCCGGCGGTGGCCTGATGACGCAGCAGCTCTCCACCCTGGACACTCACCTGGCCCACCTGGCGGCCGCGCTGCTGCCGTACCGGCAGGTGGCCGAGCGGCTCTCCGGCTGGGGCACCGAGCTGGCCTGGACGCTCGCGCGCGGCGGTCGGCTGCTGGTGGCCGGCAACGGCGGCAGCGCCGCCGAAGCCCAACACCTCACCGCCGAACTCGTCGGCAAACTCCGCGACGACCGCCAACCCCTGTCCGCCATCGCCCTCCACGCCGAAACCAGCGCCCTCACCGCCATCGGCAACGACTACGGCTACGACCAAGTCTTCGCCCGCCAGGTCCGCGCCCACGGCCGACCCGACGACATCCTCCTCCTGCTCTCCACCAGCGGCACCAGCACCAACCTCCTGCACGCCGCCCACGCCGCCCACGACACCGGCCTACGCTGCTGGGCCTTCACCGGCCCCACCCCCAACCCCCTCGCCGACGCCTGCCACGACACCCTCGCCATCCCCTCCGACGACAGCCAGATCGTCCAGGAACTCCACCTCGTCTCCACCCACCTGCTCTGCGAATACGTGGACCAGGCGCTGCCCCTGGTCCGGGAGCTGCCACGGCTGTCCGCCGGGCGGACGGCGGGGTTCGGCAGCCCGTTCGGTCGGGACGGGCGGGCGCTCACCAGCACCGGCACCCCCGGCCCCGGCGGCCCGAAGGGCCACGGACCGAACAGCCACGGGCCGAACGGGCACGGACCGAACGGGCACGGGCCGAACGGGCACGCTGCCAACGGGCACGCTGCCAACGGGCACGCCCGGCGCGACGGAGCGGCGTCGTGAACGGCCCGCTGGTGGTGGTCGGCGACACCCTGCTCGACCGGGACGTGGCCGGCACCGTCAGCCGGATCTGCCCGGACGCGCCGGCGCCGGTGCTGGACGAGCGGTCGGCCGTGGACCGGCCCGGCGGCGCCGGCCTGGCGGCGCTGCTCGCCGCCGCCCAGGGCGCCGAGGTGGCGCTGGTCACCGCGCTCGCCGACGATCCGGCCGGCGCCCGCCTCGCCGAACTGCTGACCGCCGCCGGAGTCCGGCTCTACCCGCTCCGGACGCCCGGCGCGACGCCGGAGAAGATCCGGCTGCGCGCCGGTGGCCAGACGCTGCTGCGCCTGGACCGGGGCGGCGCCCCGCAGCCCTGCGCCGAGCCACCCGAGGCGGCCCGCGCGGTGATCGCCACCGCCGGCGCCGTCCTGGCCAGCGATTACGGGCGCGGGTTGCTGCGCCAACCGACCCTGCGCGCCGCGCTGGCCGAGACGCCGGCGCCGGTGGTCTGGGACCCACACCCGCGCGGGGCAGCGGCGGTCGCCGGCACCCGGCTGGCCACCCCGAACCTGGCCGAGCTGCGCCAGCTCACCGGCGACGCCGGTGCCGGCGATCCGCTCTCCACCGCCACCCGCGCCGGGCACGAGCTGCGCCGGCGGTGGCGGGTCGGCGCGGTCGCGGTGACCATGGGGCCGGACGGGGCGGTGCTCTGCCACTCCGGCAGCAGTCCCCTGGTGGTGCCGCCACCGTCCGGGGTGCACGACGTCGAGGACACCTGCGGCGCCGGGGACCGGTTCGCCGCCGCCGCGGCGACCGCGCTGGCCGGCGGGGCGGTGGTCGCCGAAGCGGTCGCCGAGGCGGTCGCCGCCGCGTCGGCGTACGTGGCGGCCGGCGGCGCGGCGGGACTGCACCGGGACACCCCGCCGGCCCGCCCGCAGCAGGCCGGACCGGCCGAGGAGCTGGTGGCGCGGGTACGCGCCGACGGGGGCACCCTGGTGGCCACCGGCGGCTGCTTCGACATCCTGCACGCCGGGCACGTGGCCACCCTCCAGGCGGCCCGCCGACTCGGCGACGCGCTGGTGGTCTGCCTCAACTCCGACGCCGGCGTCCGCCGGCTGAAGGGGCCGGAGCGGCCGGTCAACACCGAGGCCGACCGGGCCCGGGTGCTGGCCGCACTGGACTGCGTCGACGCGGTGGTGGTCTTCGACGAACCCACCCCGCACGCGGTGCTGTCCCGGCTCCGCCCGGACGTCTGGGTCAAGGGTGGCGACTACGCCGGCGACGGGGCGCCCGAACTGCCCGAGGCCGAGCTGGTGCGCAGCTGGGGTGGCCGGGTCGTGACGGTCCCCTACCTGGCCGGCCGGTCCACCACGGCGACGATCGCCGCCGCGCGCCCGCGCGGCGGGAACCTCATCAAGGGAGCGGCATGAACAGGGAGATGAACGGAGCGGCGATCCTGGTCACCGGCGGGTCGAGCGGACTCGGCGCGGCGGTGGTGACGGCCGTGACCAAGGCCGGCGGCCGGCCGTACGTGCTGGACCGGCGGCCGCCGGCGGACGGGGTGCCGTGGGTGGAGTGCGACCTGGCCGACACCCGGGCCGCCGAGGCCGCCACCCGGCAGTTGGCCGAACGCTCCGGTGGCCTGGACGCGGTGGTCACCGCCGCCGGCATGGACGTACCGGGCAAGCTCGCCGACATCCCGAGCGAGACCTGGGAGCGCATCGTCGCCGTGGACCTGCTCGCCACGGCCGCGGTGATCCGCGCCGCGCTGCCGTTCCTGGAGGCCTCCCGCGGCACCATCGTCACGGTCGCCTCCACGCTGGGCATCAAGGCCGTCAGCGACGCCACCGCCTACTGCGCCGCCAAGTTCGGCGTCGTCGGCTTCACCCGCGCCCTCGCCGCCGAACTCGCCGGCACCATCGGCGTCACCCTGCTCATCCCCGGCGGCATGCGCACCGCCTTCTTCGACGACCGCGACCCCACCTACCAACCCGGCCCCGACGCCATCCTCAACGACCCCGCCGACACCGCCGCCGCCATCATGTTCGCCCTCTCCCAACCCGCCGGCTGCGCCATCCGCGAAATGATCGTCTGCGCCGACCAAGAAACCAGCTACCCGTGATCCTCACCCTCCGCGCCCTCGGCGTCGGCGACCTCGCCACCGCCGTACCCGCCCTCCGCGCCCTCCGCACCGCCCACCCCGACCAGGAACTCACCCTCGCCGCACCCCACTGGCTCACCCCCCTGGTCAACCTCATCGGCGCCATCGACCACCTGATCGACACCCCCGACCTCGACACCCTCACCTGGACCGGCCCACCCCCCGACCTCGCCGTCAACCTGCACGGCCGCGGACCCCAGTCCCACCGACTCCTCCTCGCCACCCGACCCCACCGCCTCCTCGCCCACGCCAACCCCGACGCCGGACACACCGACGGACCCCACTGGCACGACCACGACCACGAAATCGACCGCTGGTGCCGCCTACTCGCCTGGTACGACATCCCCACCGACCGCACCGACCTGCACCTGCACCGCCCCCCACCCGACGGCATCCCGACCGGGGTGAGCATCGTGCACCCCGGCGCGAAGGCGACGCAGCGACGCTGGCCGCCGGCCCGCTTCGCCCGGGTGGCCCGGGAACTGGCCGGGCGGGGGCATCGGGTGGTGGTCACCGGCAACCGGGGGGAACGCGGGATCGCGGTGGCGGTGGCCCGGTTGGCCGGGCTGCCCGACGAGGCGGTGCTGGCCGGCGAGACCGACCTCGGCGACCTCGCCGCGCTGGTCGCGTACGCCCGGCTGGTGGTCAGCGGCGACACCGGCATCGGGCATCTCGCCACCGCCTACGGCACCCCCTCGGTCCTGCTGTTCGGCCCGGTGGCCCCGGCGCAGTGGGGGCCACCGCCGGACCGGCCCTGGCACCAGGCGCTCTGGGTCGGGCCGGTGCCGCGGGCCGCGGCGGACGACACCGCACCCCACCCGGCCCTGGCCGCGCTCGACGTGTCGCAGGTCCTCGCCGCCGTGGACCGGGTGCAGCGGCACCGGCCGGCCCTGCTGCCCACACCGTAGGAGGGCGGCCGGTGGTGGACGGTCCGCCAGCTACCGGCAGGTAACCTGAGCCCGTGAACGCGACGGCGGAGTACGCGCAGGAGTTCGTCGAGGTCGACGGGGCCCGGCTCGGGATCCAGGTCTACCCGGAGCCGGAGGGGGTGGCGGCGGCGCCGGTGGTGGTGATCTGGCCGGCGATGGGAGTGCGGGCCCGCTACTACCGCCCGTTCGCCGCCGCGCTGCGCGCCGCCGGCCTGGCGGTCGTGGTGGCCGACCTGCGTGGCACCGGGGAGAGCACACCGAGACCCAGCCGTGCCTGCCGGTACGGCTACGCCGAGCTGGCCACCGACGTGGGCGCCGTGCAGGCGGCGCTCAAGCCCCGGCTGGACGGCCGCCGCACCGTGCTGCTCGGGCACTCCCTCGGCGGGCAGGTCGCCCTGCTGCACCTCGCCCTGCACGGCACGGACGCCGTCGACGGCCTGGCCCTGGTCGCGGTCGGCGTCCCGTACTGGCGGTCCTACCCCGGCGCCCGGCGGTTCGGGGTGCTGCCGTACACCCAGGGGATCGCCGCGACGGCCCGGCTGCTCGGCGTCTGGCCGGGCTGGGGCTTCGGCGGCCGTCAGGCGCGCGGGGTGATCCGGGACTGGGCGCACACCGCCCGCACCGGCCGTTTCCCCCGGCTGGACGGGGTGGACGCGGAGGCGGCCGTGCGCGCGGTACGCACCCCGGTGCTCGCGGTCAGCGTGGACGACGACCAGTACACCCCGCACGGGACGATGGACCAGCTCTGCGCCAAGCTGGTCAGCGCCCCCGTGGCCCGGGAGCGCTACACGGTGGCCGAGGCCGGCGCCCCGCTGGACCACTTCACCTGGGTGCGGGCCGCGACCCCGCTGGCCGACCGGGTGGCCGCCTTCACCGCCGGCCTGCCGGCCCGCTGACCGGCGCCCCGCGCGCCTGATCCCCGCCCGGGCCGGCACGGCCCGCCGGTCGCGCCGCCCGCAGGGATGCCGACGGCGCATCGGTCACCGGCCGCCGGGCGGTGCCGCGCCCGGGGTCACTCCTCCTGGTCGACCGGCACCATCCGGCCGTCGCGCTCCACCCGGGTCTCGCCGTGCTCGGCCGGCGGCGGGACCTGCGCGCTGGTCTTGCGCGGGTCGTTGTCCGGATGCATCAGGACGGCGTCGGTCTTCTGGGTCTTCTCCCTGCTCTCGTCCGGTTGCGACATCCGCTTCCCCTCCCCCTCGAACTGCCTCGGTCACGAACTACCCACCGCCGCCCGGCCGACTCCTCGGCACGCCGGTCGGCTCTCCCAGGGACCGTCCGCACCGGCCGGACCGCCCCCGGTCGTCCCGGCGGCTCCCCGATGTCCACCGGGCTCCGCGTCCGGGGCGTCCCGCCTGATGACGGGCGGGATTAGCGGCCCGGGTGGTGGGTATGCCGCGACGCCCGACACGGTGGAAGGGGATCAGATGTCCGAACGGCACACCGCACTGCGCTCGATGCACGATCTGGGCTTGGCGGCCTGGTTCGGGGGCTCCCTGATGGGAGCGTTCGGCGTCAACGGCGGAGCGGCACAGATCAGTGACTCGACCCAGCGGCTTCCGGTGGCCTCGGCGGGCTGGTCCCGGTGGACCCCGGTCAACGCCGCCGCGATCGGCGCCCACCTCGCGGGCGCGGTCGGCGAGCTGGTGACGGAGAGCCCCCGGGTGATGGCCCAGACGGGGGTCGGCCGGGCCAGCACGCTGAAGACCGCGCTGACGGTCAGCGCCCTCGCGGTCACCGGCTACAGCCGGTTGCTCGGCATGAAGCTCGAGAAGGCCGGCAGCCCGCCGGTGGACGGGATCACCGAGCCGAACCACCAGACGCCGTCGAACGTCGCGTCCGCCCAACGCCAGATGAAGGCGCTCCAGTGGGCGGTCCCGGCGCTGACCGGCGCGCTGATCGTGGTCACGGCGTACATGAGCGAGCAGCAGAAACCCGGCGAGGTGTTCCGCGGGATGCTGAACCGGGTCAGCGCGATGGGCTCGCCCAGGGCGGTCGGCAAGATGGCGGCGCTGACCGCGCTCGGGAAGCGGATGCCGATGTCCTCCCGCCGCTGACCCGGCCCCGAGCACACGGCGTCCCGCCGGCTCCTCGACGGCGGGGCGCCGGCCGGCGTGCCCGGACGCCGTCACGCCGGCCGAGCGTCCCGGCACCGCGGGGCATGACCGGGGCCGGGACGGGCAATCCGCGCCGGTAGCGGCGGAGCGACCAGCGAGGTGAGCATGGCACCAGCAGACGGACGCGGCGGCGACGGACGTGACGTCGCCACCCCGTGGAAGACGACCGACGGGTTCGACGCCGAACCACCCTGGGGCACCGGCGAGCACGACCCGATGGACGAGGGCAGCGAGGAGACCGCGGTACCGGAGGGCCGGCGCGGGGAGCGCCGCGCCGGCCAGCCGGCCGGACCGTCCGGCGGACGCGGCCGGCACGGGTTCGGTCCGGTCGAGCCGACCCGGACGGCCGAGGCGGGGCCGGGCGCGCCGCCGGACCCGGCGCCGTCGCGCCGGTCCTTCCCGGACGACGCGGACATCGGGGAGCGGACCGAGGACGCCTTCCGGACCCAGGGCCGGCGCCACTCGTAGCCGGCGGTCACCGGGCCGGCCCGCCAGGGCCGGTCGGTCGCCGCCCGTCCGGGCGCCAGGGCGGCCGTTCCCGGTGCTCCAGAGCCGGGGTGGCGATCGACCCTTTCCCGGCGTGGTGGCCGGGTGCCGCCCGGCCGGACGGCGGCGGGCGGACGACCGGCGCCGGGGTGACCGGCGGGACGGCGGCGGGTGGACGACCGCCCCGCCACCCGTCCCACGCGGCGGTCAGGAACCGCTGCGGTCCTCACCGGCCACCGCGGTGGGCGGCGGCTCGGTCACCGGGTGCCCGGTGTCGTCCACCAGGCCGGGCGCCATGCTGCCGCCGTGCGCCTCCTGCGCCTCCCGGGTCCGGCGGGCCGCCGCGTCGTCCGGCACCGCCGGCGTCCGGTCCGCTGACCGGTTCTCCTGCTGGCTCATCGTGTGCTGTCCCTCCGTCGTTCCTCGTCCCGGCCGGTACCCGGCCGCCCCACCGGGAAACCACACCGCCGGGACGGCGCCACGCGGCCGCCGGTCCTCAACCGGTCGGGACGGCGCGGACCGCCCGACCGTCGACCGGCGTGACGCCGAGCAGCCCGGCCAGCCGGGCGGCGTCCCGCTGCGCCTGGTCGCCACAGCAGTTGTTGAACAGCACGTGCAGTTCGTCGCTCTGCCCGGCCAGCTCGACCAGCAGCTCCGCCCACCGGCGCAGCTCCTGCTCTCCGTAGGCGTAGCGGAACTTCTCCTGCTTGTCGCCGTCGGCCCAGTCGGCGCTGTGCCCGTGGAACCGGACGAGCGCGAGGCCGGCGGTGGCGTACAGGATCGGCGGCACCGAGGACGGGTGCCCCTGCGGCATGTCCACACAGGCGAAGGTGAGCCCGCGATCGCGCAGGAAGGTCAGCGTCTCCGCCGCGGCCGTACCGTCGAACCAGGACCCGTGGCGCAGCTCCACGGCGACCCGCCACGGCCGGCACCGCTCGGCCAGGTCGGCGATGCGCCGCTGGGCGGCCGCGCCGCGGGCGAACCAGGGCGGGAACTGCAACAGCACGGCGCCGAGCCGGTCGGCCGCCGCGAGCGGCTCCAGCGCCGCGTGGAACCGGGCCCACAGCTCGTCGTACGCCGCCGGCGGCAGGTCCCGGCGGCGGATCCGGGCCGGGCCACCGGCCGGGCGCAGATCCCGCGGCAGCGCGGCCACCGGGGTGGGGTGGCCGGTGAAGAGGCTGAACGCCTTGACGTCGAAGGTGAACCCCTCCGGCGTGGCGCCCACCCAGCCCTGGGTCGTCTCCGGCACCGGCACCGCGTAGTAGGAGGTGTCCACCTCGACCAGCGGGAACCGGCTGGCGTACCAGCCGAGCCGGGCGGCCGGGGTGTTCGCCGCCCGGGGATACCACCCGGAGCGGAGCAGCATCCGGTCGGCCCAGCCCGACGTACCCACCTTAATCACACCCATGTAGTTCAGTGCACCGCTGATCGGGCGGATCGGCAACCGGAGACGCGGCCGGGACGAAACCGTCGGTGGTCCGGCCTATCCTGACCCTCGCCACGACGTCGGGTGAAGGGTGACATCGATGACCATCTCGGAGCAGGTGACCACCACCAGCGAGCGGGCTGATCTGCTGCAGACGCTGCGCCGGCACCGCGGGTTCCTCCGGCAGACCGTCGACGGGCTCACCGACGAGCAGGCGGCCCGGCGCACCACCGTCAGCGAACTCTGCCTCGGCGGGCTGATCAAGCACGTGGCGGGCACCGAGCACCGGTGGATGCTCTTCGCGGTCGGCGGCGCCGAGGCGATGGAGAGCGAGCCGGTGGACTGGGCCGGCCAGTTCCGGATGACCGGGGGCGACACGCTGGCCGCCCTGCTCGACGACTACGCGCGGGTCGCCGCACGGACGGACGAGCTGGTCCTGACCCTCGACCTGGACGCCGCGCACCCCCTGCCGCAGGCACCGTGGTTCGAGCCGGGCGCGAGCTGGTCGGTGCGCCGGGTCCTGCTGCACCTGATCGCCGAGACGGCCCAGCACGCCGGGCACGCCGACATCCTCCGTGAGGCGATCGACGGCGCGAAGACCATGGGCTGACGGCCCCGGCGCCCCGGCGGTGCCGGCCGCCCCGCCGCCGGGTCTCCCGCCACCGTCCCGTCCCCGGGGCGGTCCGCCTCCCGTCCCACGTCACACCGGTTTGATGTGACGCCACCGGAGCCGGTGGCGCTGAGGGACACGAGATGAACGCACACCGGATGGACCAGGAGACCGTCGAGCGGCTGCTCGACGGTCCGGTCGTCGACCCGCAGGACGGTCCCCGGCCGTTGGTGCTGCTGCTGACCGCGGTCCGCGCCGCACCACGCGACGATGAGCTGGCCGGGGAGGGCGCGGCGGTGCACGCGTACCGCCGGGCGCTGGCCGGCACGCCGCTCGACCTGCCGGGCCGGCCACCGCAGCGGCTCACCCTGACCGCGTTCGGCGTCCGGGCCCTGGTGGCCGGCATCGCCCTCGCCGCCACCGGCGGGGTGGCGTTCGCGGCCGCGAACGGTACCCTGCCGAACCCGTTGCGCGAGCCCGCGCCGGCCAGTGCGCCACCGTCGACCCCGTCGCTCCCGGCCGCCTCCCCCGGCGGCTCGGCAGGTCCGTCGGCGCCGCCGTCCGGGCCGGGCGGTCCCGACGTCGCGCCGACCGCCGCGCTGACCGGCCTGTGCCGGTCCTACCGCGAGGTGGCCGACAACCCGGGCCGCGCGCTGGACAATCCGGCCTTCGCTCCCCTGGTCGGCGCCGCCGGCGGCAAGGATCGGGTGGACGGCTACTGCGACCGGGCGCTGGGGGGTCCCCCGGGCCAGTCGAGGTCGCCCGGAGCCCCGACCGACCGGCCGGGTGGTGCGCCGGGCACCCGGGCGACCGACCGGCCGGCGCCGGACACGTCCCCGGACGGGCGGCCCACCGTGACCGGTGGCGACCGCGCCCCGGCCGCGAGCCCGCACCGCGGCCTCCCGCCGGGACACGCCGCGAGCTGACCGGCGGCCGTCGCTGACCACCACGGCCGCGACCGCGGCCCCGGTCACCGCAGCCGAGGCCGGGAGACCGTGACCCGGTCCCGGCCGTACGCGTCGGCGTGGCCCCAGCGGCCCGGGATGTCCAACAGCTCGATCCGCCCGAACCCCTTCGGCAGCCGGGGATCGACCAGCAGGTTGTCCCCGCACGGGCGCAGGCCGAGCATCGTGGAGAGCAGCAGCAGCACCGCCCCGGAGGACCACGACTGGGGTCGACCCGCGCTCGGCAGCTGCACCGGATACTTCGTCAGGCTCCGCGGGTAGCCGGCGATCACCTCGGGCACCGCACCGCCGAGGGTGTGCGCCATCTCCAGGATCCCGGCGGTGATCCGGGCGGCCTGTTCGTCGTACCCGTAGCGGCGCAGCCCGGCGGCGATCAGCGAGTTGTCCGACGGCCAGATCGCGCCGACGTGCGAGCCCACCGGGTTGTACGGGCGTTGGCCGGCGGCCAGGGTACGGACGCCCCAGCCGCTGAACATGTCCGGGCCGAGCAGGTGCTCGGCCACCGCCCCGGCGCGCCCCTCGTCGACGATCCCGCTCCACAGCAGGTGCCCGATGTTCGACGAGAGCGCGTCGACCGGCTCGCCGTCCGGCCCCAGCGCGAGCGCGTAATGGCCCCGGTGCGGCAGCCAGAAGTCCCGGTTGAACCGCTCCCTGAGCTGCGCCGCCTGCCGCTCCAGCCGGTCGGCGTACTCCGGGTCGTCCCAGAACTCGCGGGCCAGGCGCGCGCCCCGCACCTTCGCGTCGTAGGCGTAGCCCTGCAACTCGCAGGTCGCCCGGGGCAGGGCGGGCGCGCGGCAGCGCCGGTCGACGATCGCGCCGGCGGAGTCCTTCCAGGTCTGGTTGACCGTGCCGGTGCGCGGGTTGCGGCTCTGGTAGCGCAGGTAGCCGTCACCGACGAGGTCGCCGTACTCGTCGATCCAGTCGAGCGCCATCCGCGCCGGGTGTCGCAGCTGCCGCACCAGCTCGCCGTCACCGGACCAGCGCTCGTACTCGTCGAGCAGGATGACGAAGAGCGGCGTGGTGTCGGCCGCGCCGTAGTAGAGCGCGGTGGGCCGGTCGCCGAAGGCGGCGAGTTCGCCGTAGCGCAGCTCGGCCAGGATCTTGCCCGGTTCCTCGTCGTGCTCGTCGTCGAGCTGCCCGCCCTGCAGCAGCGCGAGCAGGCGCAGCGTCGCCGGGGTCAGCTCCGGGACGAACGGCAGGGTCTGCAGGCAGGTGATCAGGCTGTCCCGCCCGTAGAGCGACATCGCCCACGGCAGGCCGCCCACCGGGACCCGGTCGACGGACGACAGCGGCTCGTAGCGCAGCGCGGCGAGGTCGGTGAGGCTGCCCCGGTACAGCGCGGGCAGCGCCTCGTGCTCGGCGACCAGCTGCGGCGCGCGGTCCAGCCACGCCTGGAGGTCGTCGCGCATGCCGCGGCGGATGTGGTGCCGGTGGGTGGTCAGGTCGGCCCGCATGTCCCGCCCGGCCTCGCCCTGGAAGGTCATCGCGATGTGCAGGTCGGTGTTCCACTGCCCGTCCGGCTCCACCCGGATCCGGAAGGTCATCCCGCTCCGGTCGATCTCGGCCGGCGCCGTGCTGGAGATGACCGTCTCCCGGGCGAACCGACCCCGGGCGTACCGCAGGCGCAGCAGGCCCCGCTCGGCGTCGGGGGTGACCACGACCTCGCGGTGTCGCGGCTGGCCGACCTCGGCGATGTCCGCGAAGTCGGCCCCGATCTCCATCCGCACGGTGAGGTACGCCGGCTCGGCGGCGTGGTTGAGCACGGTGAGCCGCTCGTTGAAGCTGTCGTCCAGCGAGCGGTGCCGGATCACCGAGACGTCGGCGTCGACGTAGTGGCTGGCCGCGCCGGGCACCAGGACGAACCGGGTCTCGAAGTACGTCAGGTCGTCGCGGGAGAGCGCGTTGAGCCGCTCGCCACCGACGGTGAGCACCCAGCGGGACAGGAACCGGGTGTCGAAGAAGAAGAGGCCTACCGGCGCCTGCGGGTCCACCTCGATGTCGCCCTGCCCGTCGCCGATGGCGAAGGCGTTGCCGGAGATGACGTGCAGCCGTTCCTGCCTCATCGGCCGCCACCCGTCCCGGTGGTGAGCTCCCGGGGGTGCCGGGCGTCCGGCGGCCCGGGAAAGATCCGCCGGAGCAGCATGAACAGCCGGATGTCACCCTGCACGGTCACCTCGTTGCGCATCAGCGCCTCCGCCGGGTGGATCTCCCCGCGGGCCAGTTGGTCGAAGATCTCCCGGTCGGCGCGCACCACCAGCTCGGCGTCGTCGGTCGAACGGCTCACCTGGACGCGCTGGTCGCCGATGGTGAGGTACCAGTGCTCGGTCCGGCCCTCCTCCCGCATGTCCAGCCGCACCGTGCCGGCGACGGCGTCGGGCAGCTCGACGCGGCGGCTGGGCCCCAGCCGCCGCAGGTGCTCCACCGCGGACGCGGTCATCGGCTTCCCCCCTCGCACCTCGCAGGCTCAGGGTCACCCCGACGAGGGTGAGCGGTGCTCACCCGGACGGGGTGATTCCGGGCCCGCCGCCGGCCGTGCGACGCCGGGCCGGGCCCGCCCCCGGGCGCGCTCCCCGCACCGCCTCGGTCCCACCGGTTTGTGCCGGCGCCCAGCGGGCAGACCCGCCGCTGGACGGCAACGGAGGGACGGGGGTCGAGGTATGCGCGCACTGCGGTTGCCGGGCTGGAAGTCGGAACCGGAACTGGTCGAGGTCGACGAACCCACCCCCGGCCCCGGCCAGGTGGTCGTCAGGATCGGCGGGGCCGGCGCCTGCCACTCCGACCTGCACCTGATGCACGACTTCGAGCCGGGTTCGGTGCCCTGGAACCCGCCGTTCACCCTCGGCCACGAGAACGCCGGCTGGGTGCACGCGCTCGGCGCCGGGGTGACCGGGCTGGAGGTCGGCCAGCCGGTGGCTGTCTACGGGCCGTGGGGCTGCGGCACCTGCGCCCGCTGCCGGGTCGGCGTCGACCCGTACTGCGAGAACGTCGCCGCGGCGCCGGCGCCCGGTGGCGGCGGCGGGCTGGGCACGGACGGCGGGATGGCCGACTACCAGCTGGTGCCGGACGCCCGGCACATCGTGCCGCTGCCGGACGGGCTGGACCCGGTGCGGGCGGCGCCGCTGACCGACGCCGGCCTCACCCCGTACCACGCGATCCGGCGGTCCTGGCCGAAGCTCGCGCCGGGCAGCACGGCCGTGGTGATCGGCGTCGGCGGGCTCGGGCACGTCGGCATCCAGATCCTCAAGGCGACCACCGCCGCCCGGGTGATCGCCGTCGACACCCGGGACGCGGCGCTGCGGCTGGCCGAGGAGTGCGGCGCCGACCTGGCCCTGCCCTCCGGCGAGGGGACGGTCGACGAGATCCGGCGGGCCACCGGCGGCCGGGGCGCGGACCTGATCCTCGACTGCGTCGGCGCGGACGCCACTCTGGCGCTGGGCGTGGCCGCCGCGCGCACCGTCGGCGACCTCACCATCGTCGGGATCGGCGGGGGCACCCTGTCGGTCGGCTTCTTCACCGTCCCGTACGAGGTGAGCATCCAGACCACCTACTGGGGCAGCCGGCCGGAGCTGGTGGAGGTGCTCGACCTGGGCGCGCGGGACCTGGTGCGGCCGAAGTCGACCACCTACCCGCTGGAGGAGGCGGTCACCGCGTACCGGCAGATGCGGGACGGCACGCTGGAGGGGCGCGCGGTCATCGTGCCCTGACCGGCACCGCCGTCAGCCCCGCTCGATCAGGCCGCGCACGTAGGCGGCCTGGCCGATGTGCTGCAGGTCGTCGTTGGCCACGCTGACCAGCCGGACGCCGAGGGTCACCGGCGGATCCCAGGACTCGTCGACCACCCGGTCCAGGTCGGCCGGGCGCAGCTCGGCCAGGAGGGCGCGGGTGCGCGCGGCCACCGCCTCGTGGTAGTCCACCAGCGCCCGCGCGCTCTCCGGCCGCACCGCGGCGACCTGCTCGGGGGTGTGCGCGTAGCCGATGTCGTCGGGGTCGGGGCGGAGTCCGAAACGCCCCGCCCAGTCGCCGGTGACCCAGAGCTGCTCGGTGTCGAAGGCGTCGGAGACGTGGT
Organism: Micromonospora sp. C28SCA-DRY-2; assembly: GCF_030519475.1. GTDB lineage: Bacteria > Actinomycetota > Actinomycetes > Mycobacteriales > Micromonosporaceae > Micromonospora. The sequence goes on from NZ_JAUMKD010000001.1 coordinate 29,442, forward strand.
GGTCCTGGAGCCGGGTCAGGTGCCAGACCAGCCACCCGACCGGGTTCGCGTCCGGTCCGGGTGCGTGCCGCAACTGCTCCGGGGAGAGGCCGTCGACCGCCGCGCGGACGAGGGCGGGCAGCCGGTCGTACGTCTCGGTCAGCAGGTCGTTCACGTCCATCCGGCGCCTCCTGGTTGTGCCGACACCTCCGGGTACCGCCGGGGGCGACGGTCAAACCCCGGCGCCTAAGGTGATCGCGTGGTCGCGGCGCTGGAGCTCTACCTGGACACCGACGCCACCCGGCGGATCCGGGTGCTCTGGGACGCGCTGGAGTCCGAGGGTGTGCAGAGCATGCGCTCCCTGCTGGAGCAGCGCCACCGGCCGCACGTCTCGCTCGCGGTGGCGTCGCGCTTCGACCCGGAACGGGTGGCCGCCGCGCTGGCCGGGACGGTGGTGGCCGCGCCGCTGCGGCTGTCCTTCCAGCACGCCGGCCAGTTCGTCGGCCGGGTGCTCTGGCTCGGCCCGACGCCGACCGCCGAACTGCTGGACCACCACCGGCGGGTGCACGACCGGCTGGCCGCGGCGGGCATCACGCTGGTCGAGCACTACCGGCCGGGGCGCTGGGTGCCGCACTGCACGCTCTCCATGCGGGTGCCGAACGTGCTGATGGCCGCGGCCGTCCGGCGGTGCCTGGAGGTGCTGCCGCTGGAGGCCACCGTCGTCGGCGCGGCCCTCACCGATCACGCCCGCGGCATCTCCCAGCCACTGCCCTGAGCCGCCGTTCGCGGTCGGGGCACTCCGGTCGCTCGGTCACCGCGGAGCGCGGCGGCCACCGTACGCGGCGGTGGGCGGGCTCAGGCGGTGTCGGCCCGGCCGAGCCGCCAGTACCCCATGAACGCCACCGCGCTCCGGTCGAGTCCCCGCTCGCCGACCAGGTGCCGGCGCAGGGTGCGGATGACCCCGGCCTCGCCGGCCAGCCAGGCGTAGAGCGGCACCGGGGCGGCCGGAGTGGGCACCTCCCAGAGGATGTCCCGGTCGACGTCCACGTCGGTGATCACCTGGTCGGCTCCGGTGCCACCGTCGCCGAGCAGCGCGCCCGCCGCCGCCGCGACCGCCGGGACGAGCCGGCAGCCGTGCGCGCCGGCGCCCCGGGACAGCCACTGGACGTCGACCCCGCGCGGCGCCACGACCGGCAGCGCGTCGGTCTCCTCGGGCACCTCCAGCAGCGCCCGGCCGCGGGCGTCGGCCGGCAGCCGCTCCAGGATGGCGCAGATCGCCGGGGCGGCGGTCTCGTCGCCGGCCAGCAGCAGGTGGCCGGTCGACGGCGGACGGAACTCCACCCCACCGTGGTCACCCGGGTAACCGGCGTCCGGGCCGAGAATGGCGATCTCGTCACCGGGCCGGGCCCGCCGGGCCCACCGGCTGGCCGGCCCGCCGTCACCGTGCAGCACCAGGTCGACGTCCACCTCGCTGAGCAGTGGGCGGACGGCCCGGACGGTGTAGGTGCGGATCGGGTTGCGCCGCTGCACCGGCAGGGCCCGCCACTGCGCGTACCAGTCCTCGCCGCCGGGCAGCTGGACGCTGTTCTCGCCGGGCAGCGGGAACGCCAGCTTGATCCGCTGGTCGTAGCCGTTGTCCGCGAAACGGTCGAGATCCGGGCCGGTGAAGGTGACCCGCAGGAACGACGGGCTGATCCGGCGTACCGCGCGGACCTCGACGGTGAAGACGCGCCACGGCGCGACGGGCAGGACCTGGGTCATGGCGGTTAGGGTAGGCTAACCGAATATCGGGGTGATCAGCACCCCCCACCCCGACACCCGATCGGTGGACGCGCCCGCTACGGACGCTCCTGCCGCCGGTCGCTCTCGGCCACCATCGCCCGGATCTTGCGCAGTGTGGCGTCCGGCGCGAGGATCGCCGCCCGCCACCGGTCGAGCCGGCCGCGGAGGTCCCAGACCGTCGCCCGCAGTTGCTGCACCTGCTCGCGCAAGTTCGCCAGCTGCGACCGGGCGGCCAGCGCCTCCTCCTCCAGCTCGGTCACCCGGGCCCGCAACGGCTGCACCATCCACCCGGGGATCGGACACATAACAGCAGGTCAGCGGGGTTAGCCGGGCCGGCGAGTCCGCTCGCACCGGTGGTGCGACGGCGGCCCGGCCGGAGGGTGGCCCGCCACCAGGAGTCACCAACATCACTTCACTCGATAAAAACTTGCAGAGCGTGCAAGTTTCCTCGTAGCGTCCCCGCGTGACCGTTGCCGAGCAGACCGCGCCCGGGCGCCGGGACCGCAAGAAGCGGCTGACCCGGGACGCCCTCACCACCGCCGCGCTGCGCCTGGTCGCCGAGCACGGGCTGGAGAACGTCACCGTCGAGCAGATCAGCGAGGCGGCGGACGTCTCGGCGCGCACCTTCTTCAACTACTTCTCGTCCAAGGACGAGGCGCTCATCGGCAACCCGGCGGCCGACCGAGAACTGCTGCTGGCGCGGCTGGTCGCGACCCCGCCCGGGGTGCCCGCGCTGGAGGCGATCCGGCTGGCCCTGACCGAGACGGTCGAGACGATGCAGGCCGACCGCGAGCTGTGGCGGCTCCGGCTGGCGGTCATCGAACGCAACCCGGCGCTGCTGACCCGGCTGATCGCCGGCAACGCCGAGGCCGAGCGGGCGATCGTCGAGACCATCGCCGACCGCCTCGGGGTCCCGCCCGACCACGGCCACCCGGCGCTGGTCGCCGCCGTGGCCGGCGCCGCGTTCCGCACCGCCCTGCTGCGCTGGGCCGCCGAGGCCGACACCCGACCGCTGGGGGACCTGGTCCACGAGGCGTTCGCCGCGGTCGCCGCCGGCCTGCCGGATCCCCGGCCCTGAACCCCCACGCCAACCCGGGCGCCGCCGCGCCCGGGTCCGCCTGTCCGCCCGAAACCGCACGAGGGAGCGTCAATGACGGCTACCGCCCCACCCGCCGAGCCCGCCGAGGCCGGCGCGCGAATGTCGCGCCGGGAGGTCCTCCAGGCCCTCTCCGGCCTGATGGTCGGCATGTTCGTGTCGATCCTCGCCTCCACCGTGGTGGCGAACGCGCTGCCGCGGATCATCGCCGATCTCAACGGCAGCCAGACCGTCTACACCTGGATCGTCACCAGTGAACTGCTCGCCATGACGGCAACCGTGCCGCTGTGGGGCAAGATGGCCGACCTGTACAGCAAGAAGCTGCTGATCCAGCTCTCGCTGGGACTGTTCGTGGTGGGTTCGCTGATCGCGGGCCTCACCCCGAACGTCGAGGTGCTGCTGGTCAGCCGCGTGGTGCAGGGCATCGGGGCCGGCGGCATGACCGCGCTGGCCACCATCGTCATGGCGGCGATGATCCCGCCGCGCGAACTGGGCCGCTACGCCGGCATCTTCGGCGCGGTCTTCGGCGTGGGCACCGTCGCCGGGCCGCTGATCGGCGGGGTGCTGGTGGACACCTCGTGGCTGGGCTGGCGGTGGTGCTTCCTGATCGGCGTCCCGTTCACCCTGCTCTCCATCGTGCTGCTCCAGCGGACCCTGCACCTGCCGGTCGTCCGGCGGCGGGTCACCATCGACTGGCTCGGCGCCGTGCTGATCACCGCGGGCGTCAGCACGCTGCTGATCTGGTCCTCGCTGGCCGGTAACACGTTCGCCTGGGCCTCCGGCTGGACCGCCCTGATGGTCGTCGGCGGGATCGTGCTGCTGGCGCTGGCCGTCGTCGTGGAGGCGCGGGCGACCGACCCGATCGTCCCGCTGGACATCTTCCGCAACCGCACCGTCTCGCTGGCCACCGTCGCCAGCGTGCTGGTCGGCGTGGCGATGTTCGGCGGCACCGTCTTCCTGTCCCAGTACTTCCAGATCTCGCTGGGCAAGTCGCCGACCATCGCCGGCCTGATGAGCCTGCCGATGGTCTTCGGCCTGCTGGTCTCCTCGACGGTGGCCGGCCAGCTGATCACCAAGTACGGCCGGTGGAAGGCGTACCTGGTGGCCGGCGCGGCGGTGATGATCGTGGGGATGCTGCTGCTGGGCACCATCGACGCCGGCACCAGCGTGCTGGTGCTGTCGATCTACATGGCCGTGCTCGGCGTCGGCGTCGGCATGCTCATGCAGAACCTGGTGCTCGCCGCGCAGAACGACGTGCCGGCGCACGAGCTCGGCGCGGCGACCTCCGTGATCACCTTCTTCCGCAGCATGGGCGGCGCGATCGGGGTCAGCGCCCTGGGCGCCGTGCTGGCCAACCGGGTCACCTCGCTGATGACCGAGAAGCTCGGGCCGGCCGCCACCGGCGGCGGTGGCTCGGCCGAGGTGCCCGACCTGTCCGCGCTGCCCGAGCCGGTGCTGCGCGTCGTGCAGGAGGTCTACGGCGTCGCCACCGCCGACCTGTTCCTGGTCGGCGCCCCGTTCGCGGTGCTCGCCCTGATCGTGGTGCTGTTCATCAAGGAGAAGCCGCTGCACACGCTCAGCGGCGACGAGCGGCGGGCCCGGGAGGAGGCCGCCGCCCAGGCGGCCGGGCACTGACCCGTACGGCGGCGGGGTGGGCGATCGGCCCACCCCGCCGCCGCGTCACCGGGTGGCCGGCGGGACCGGGAAGTTGGTGTGGAACACCGCGTCCGGGTCGTAGGCGCGCTTGACCTGGCGCAACCGGCTCAGCGTGGGCTCCGGGAAGGCGTCGCGCAGCCGCTCGGGGCGCGGGTCGGTCTCGAAGCTCAGGTAGAGGCCGTCGGCGTGCGGGTACACCCAGGCGTCCCACGGCTCGTCCAGGGCGGAGCGGCGCACCCCGCCGCCGAAGGCGACGGCGGAGAAGTTCTGGTGCCGGTGCGGGTACGCGGTCTCGCCGGCCGGCACGTCGTTGACCGCCCCGCCCACGGCGCGCAGTTGCAGGAAGTACGAGACACCCTCGGTGACCAGCCGGGCGAGCCCGCCGGCCACCTCCGGGGTGAGGTGGGTGAACAGCCCCGAGCGGGTGATCGGGCCCAGCCCGCCGGACGCGTAGTGCGGCTCGGTGGGGAAGACGACCCCCGAGTACGGCATCAGTCGGGCCTCGTGGTCGAGCACCGGGGCGACGTCGGCGAGCCGGCGCAGCGCGGCGACCGCGGCGTCGGTGTCGTCGCTGGCGTAGACGGTCATCACCCGGGCCACCACCGACGGCGCGCCCCGGTTCGGGGACAGGATGATGAAGCTGGTCAGCTCGCGCGGCGAGGTCTCCACCACCTGCCCCCAGCGCGCCAGCACCCCGGCGGTGTCCGAGGCGTCGAGCAGCATGACGGAGTGGACGATGTCGCCCACCCGGTCGGCGGCGAGTTCCAGCGAGGTGACCGCGCCGACGTTGGCGCCGGCGCCGCGCAGCGCCCAGAACAGGTCGGGATGGTGCTCGGCGTCGGCGCGGACGATCCGGCCGTCGGCGAGGACCACCTCGGCGGCCCGGACGTGGTCGATGGTCAGCCCGTGCAGCCGGCCCATGAAGCCGATGCCGCCGGTGGTGGCCAGCCCGCCCACGCCGACCCCGCCGTAGTCGCCGGAGCTGATCGCCAGGCCGTGCGGGACGAGCTTCTCGGCGACCTGCCCCCAGCGGGCGCCGGCGCCCAGCCGGACCAGCCCGGTGCGCTCGTCGAGCAGCTCGATGCCGTCGAGGGCGCCCAGGTCGACGACGATGCCGCCGTCGTTGGTGGAGCGCCCGCTGATGCCGTGGCCGCCGGAGCGGAGCGCCATCGGCACCTCCTGCTTGCGGGCGTAGGCGAGCGCCTCGGCGACCTCCTCGGCGCTGCGCGGGCGCAGCACCAGGCCGGGCCGGCCGGCGCGCAGGTAGCCGGAGCGGACCGACTCGTACTCCCGGTCACCCGGCTCCACCGCCCGGCTGGCCAGCGCGGCGGGCACGTCGTCGTAGGCGATGCCGGCCCGGCGAGCCGCCAGCGCGGCGCTGCCCCGCCGCCGGGCGACCGGCGCGGTGCCGGCGGAGGCCCGCTCCGCGGCGACGAGTTCCCGCAGCGCCGGGGCGACCTCCTGGCCGAAGGTCTGGATGGCGCGGGGGTCGTCGCCGATCAGGATGAAGGTGCCGATCCCCCGCTCCAGGACGTATGGGGCGAGTTGCTCGACCCACTGGGCGGGCGGCCCCTGGAGGAAGCCCCGGCCGCGCGGGGTGAAGGCGCCGCCGATGTTGAGCACCCGGCGGATCTCGGCGGGGTGGCGGCCGGCCCGGGTGGCCGCCTCGTCGATGGTCGCGTTGCCCTCGACCAGGCCGTCGTCGCCGACGTACCGCAGGGTGACCGCCCAGCCGTCCGCGACCCGGCCGGTCAGCCGCAGCATCCGCGGTTTGAGCGCACCCAGCCAGATCGGGATGTCGTGGGCCGGCGCCGGGCCGCGCTGCACACCGGCGACCCGGTGGTACGTGCCGTCCACGGTGAGCGCTGTCGGTTCGGCGGTGTCCCAGATCCCCCGGATGATCTCGATCCCCTCGGCCAGCGCCTGGACGCCCTGGCCCGGGGTGAGCCGCCGGCCACCCATCGCCTCGATGGCCTCCCAGAAGGCGCCGGCACCGAGCCCCAGGGTGAACCGGCCGGCGGAGAGCCGGTCCAGGCTGGCTGCCGAGCGCGCCAGCACCGCCGGCGGGCGCAGCGCCAGGTTGAGCACGTTGCCGGAGACCGAGATCCGCTCGGTGGCGGCCGCGACCCAGGTCAGCAGGGTCCAGGTGTCCAGGAATCCCGGCTGGTACGGGTGGTCCTGGAAGGTGGCGAGGTCGAGCCCGGCCGCCTCGGTGAGCTGCGCGAGCTGGACCGGCACCTGGGGGTTCTCGTTCTGGGGCGTGATGAACGTCCCGAATGTCAGCTCGTGCCCGTAGTCGGTCATGGATCCGCTCCGTCGTCCGCCATATTGTTTGCGCGACAAACGATACACGCTCCAACTCATCTGTCTCGTCGATGATATGTCTGCTCAATCACTGGCTGGTAGCATCGGCGGCATGACCACCGCTGGCGTTCCCACCCCGGTCGGCACCGACGGCGAACCGGAGTTCGTCGGCGAGTTCGGCTGGGCGCTGACCGTGCTGCTGCGGGAGTGGAGCGCCCGGGTGGCGGCGGCGGTCGGCGACCTGCCGTACGGCACCCGGGGCTACCAGGTGCTCGCGGCCGTGGTCCGCGACGAACCGCCCAGCCAGGCCTCGCTCGCCACCCGGCTGGGCATCGACCGCAGCGTGATGACCTACCTGATCGACCGCTGCGTGGAGTCCAACCTGGTGGAGCGCCAGCAGGACCCGACCGACCGGCGGGCCCGCCGGATCGTCCCCACCGGGCACGGGCGCCGCCGGCTCGACGAGCTGGACGCCCGGGTGCGCCAGGTGGAGGAGGAGCTGCTGGGCGCCCTGCCCGAGGCGGAGCGCGCGCTGCTGCACCGGCTGCTGCGGCAGGCGGCCAACGGCGTGGCGCACGACCCGGACCGCTGCGCGGTCACCGCGGACGCCATGCGCGGCGGCTCCGGCTCGCCGGCCTGACCGGGTCGCGGCGGCCGCGCTCTCAGCCGTTCAGGTACGCCAGCACGGCCAGCACCCGCCGGTTGTCGTCGTCCGACGGCGGCATGCCGAGCTTGCTGAAGATGTTGTTGATGTGCTTGCTGACCGCCTTCTCGGTGACGAACAGCCGGCCGGCGATCGCCGCGTTCGACCGCCCCTCCGCCATCAGGCCCAGCACCTCGCGCTCGCGCGCGGTCAGCTCGGCCAGCCGCTGCCCGCCGGTGTTGCGGGCCAGCAACTGGGAGACCACGTCCGGGTCCATCACCATGCCGCCGGCCGCCACCCGGCGCACCGCGTCGACGAACTGGTCGACGTTGGACACCCGGTCCTTGAGCAGGTAGCCCACTCCCCCGGCACGGTCGGAGAGCAGCTCCCGGGCGTACAGCTGCTCGACGTGCTGGGACAGCACCAGGATCGGCAGGCCGGGCAGCCGGGTGCGGGCCTGCAACGCCGCCTGGAGGCCCTCGTCGGTGAAGGTGGGCGGCAGGCGTACGTCGACCACCGCCACGTCGGGACGGTGCCGGGTCAGCGCGGGCAGCACGGACGGCCCGTCCGCGACCGCCTCGACCACCTGGAAGCCGAACGCGTCGAGGATGCGGGTCAGCCCGTCCCGGAGGAGGGCGAGATCCTCGGCGATGACAACTCGCACGGCAGCTCCATGGTCACGACGGTGGGCCCGCCCGGCGGGCTGGTCACCGACATCGTTCCATCGAAGGCTGCCAGGCGGCGCCGCACACCCGCCAGGCCGGTCCCCGCGTCCGGTCGCGCGCCGCCCCGGCCGTCGTCGCCGACCGCCATGACCAGCCGGCCGTCCCGGTGCGCCATCCGGATCCAGGCGCGCGCCGCGCCACTGTGCTTGGTCACGTTGGCCAGCGCCTCCGCCACCGCGAAGTACGCCGCCGACTCGACCGCCGCCGGCGGGCTGCCCGGCAACTCCACGTCCACCGTCACGGGCAGCGGCACGGCCAGCGCGAGCGCCTCGACCGCCCCGCCGAGGCCGCGTTCGGCGAGCACCGGCGGGTAGATGCCGCGGACCAGGTCGCGCAGCTCGACCAGGGCCTGCCCGCTGGCCTCCTGGGCCTCGGCCAGCAGCCGTCGCGCCGCCGCCGGGTCGTCGGCCATCAGCTTCCCGGCCAGCCCGATGCTCATGCGCAGCGCCACCAGCCGGGCCTGCGCCCCGTCGTGCAGGTCGCGCTCGATCCGGCGCAGCTCGGCCGCCTGGGTGTCGACCGTGTCGGCCCGGGTGACGGTCAGCTGCCGCACCCGCAGCGCCAGCTCCTGCGCCCTGGTCGGGGTGAGGAAGAAGCCGGCGAAGCGCAGGTGCAGCCAGACCAGCCAGGGCGCCACCGCCAGCCCGCCGATCAGGAAGAACCATCCCTGCGGTACGGACGCCCACGCCTCGACGATGTTGTCCATCGGCCAGAACACGCCGTAGCCGTACCAGTCGATGGTCAGGTAGAGCACCAGGGGCACCAGCAGCACGCCCTCCAGCCCGTACGCCGGCAGCACGAACGCCAGCAGGCAGGCCGCGCCGGTGATCGCACCCGGCACCAGCCAGGCGAAGTCCCGCCAGGTGGCCGGGTCGGCGACCACCCACCGGAACCGCCGCCAGGTGCCGATCTGCGCGTCGGCCGGCTTCGGCCGGTACGGGGTGGCCATCGGGATCCCGCCCCACCGGGCCAGCCGGCGCTGCGCCCCCAGGCAGAGCCGCACCAGCGCGGTCACCACCGGGAAGAGCGCGAACCCGATGCCGAACACCGGGATCAGCGCGAGCGACACCACCGAGAGCGCGAACAGCGCGACGTTGGTGGTCAGGCAGAGCAGCGCCAGCGCCAGGCCCTGCACGGCGGCGATCGCGCCCGGCCGGAGCCACTGCCGGGCGAACAGGCGTACGGAGCTGTGCACGGCTCCCATTCTGGGCCACGGCCGCCGCCGCATCGGTGGTGCCAGCACCACCGGAGTTCGGGACGTGACACCCCTGCCCCGGCCGGTCCGGGGCCGAAGGATCGACGGCGTGAGAACAACCAACCCGCGGAGGGAACCCGCCATGTTCCGGCACCGCCTGGCCGGCCTGCCGTCCGGTCGACGATCCAAGTACGTCCTGCTCGTCTTCTGGCTCATCGTCATCTCGGCGGCCGGGCCGCTGGCGCTCAAGCTCACCGAGGTGCAGGAGAACGACACCCTCGGCGCGCTGCCCGCCGGCGTCGAACACAGCCGGGCGGCGCAGCGGGCGGAGTCCGCGTTCCCCGACTCGGGGGCCCCGCTGGCGATCGCGGTCTACGTCCGGGACGGCGGTCTCACCGCCGCCGACCGGGCGAAGGTCGACGCCGACCGGGCCGCCTTCGCGGCGTACGCCGACGACGGGCAGGTGCCCGCGGCGGTGCCGAGCGAGGACGGCCGGGCGCTGCTGCTCTCCTTCCCGGTCGCCGGGGACGACGAGCGCCGCGGCACCGCGGTCACCGAGCTCAAGGACCGGCTCACCGCCGACCCCCCGGCCGGCCTGCGGACCGCACTGACCGGCCCGGCCGCCGCCGAGCACGACGTGTTCGACGCGTTCGGCGGCATGGACACCGCGTTGCTGCTGGCCACCGCGGCCACCGTCGCCCTGCTGCTGCTGGTCACCTACCGCAGTCCGGTGCTCTGGCTCATCCCGCTGCTCACCGCGGCGTTCGCCAGCCAGCTCGCCAGCGCTGTCGTCTACCTGCTGGCCCGGCACGCCGGGCTGGCGGTCGACTTCCAGAGCCAGAGCATCCTCACCGTGCTGGTGTTCGGCGTCGGCGTGGACTACGCGCTGCTGCTCATCGCCCGCTACCGGGAGGAGCTGCGCCGGCACGCCGACCGGCACGCCGCGATGGCGGTGGCCCTGCGCCGCTCGCTCGGCGCGATCGGCGCCTCCGCGGCGACCGTGGCGATCGGTCTGCTCTGCCTGCTGGCCGCGCAACTGCCGTCCACCCGGGGGCTCGGCCCGGTCGGCGCGGTCGGCATCGTCGCCGCCCTGCTCGCCATGACCACCCTGCTGCCGGCCGTGCTGGTGCTGTTCGGTCGCTGGCTGTTCTGGCCGTTCGTGCCGCGCTACGCGCCGGACGCGGCCGACGTGGACGTGGCCGCCGACCACCGGGTGTGGCGGCGGATCGCCGGCCTGGTCGGCCGCCGGCCCCGGACGGTGTGGATCGGCACGGCCGCGGCGCTGGTCGCGCTCAGCTTCGGCATCGGCAACCTCAGCGTCGGCCTGCCCGGCGACGAGACGTTCACCCGGGAGGTCGGCTCGATCACCGGCCAGCGGATGATCGCGGCGCACTACCCGAGCGGCACGGTCGCGCCCGCCGACATCCTGGCCACCGCGGACCGCGCCGACCAGGTGGTCACGGCCGCCCGCGCCGTGCCCGGGGTGGCCGAGGTGGGCGCGCCGGAACGTTCGCCGGACGGCCGGTGGGTGCGGATCGCGGCGGTGCTGGCGGACACCCCGGACAGCGCCGCCGCCCTGGAGACCGTGGAGCGGCTGCGCACCGCCGTGCACGCGGTGCCCGGCGCGCAGGCGCTGGTCGGCGGGGACACCGCCTACCTGCTGGACGAGGAACGCACGGTCGACCGGGACAACCGGCTGGTGGTGCCGCTGATCCTGGCGGTGGTGTTCGTCATCCTGATCGTGCTGCTGCGGGCGCTGGTCGCGCCGCTGCTGCTGCTGGCGAGCGTGGTGCTGTCGTACCTCGCGGCGCTGGGCGCGGCCGGGCTGATCCTCGACGCGATGGGGCACGCCAAGCTGTTCGTCGGGATCCCGTTGCAGACGTTCCTGTTCCTGGTCGCCCTGGGCGTTGACTACACCATCTTCCTCACCACCCGGGCGCGGGAGGAGGCGGCGCTGCTCGGTCACCGGCAGGGTGTGCTGCACGCGCTGACCGTGACCGGCGGGGTGATCACCAGCGCGGGCGTGGTGCTGGCGGCCACCTTCGGCGCGCTGAGCGTGCTGCCGCTGGTGCCGTCGGTGCAGTCCGCCGTGATCGTGGGCGTCGGCGTGCTGCTCGACACGTTCCTGGTGCGCAGCCTGCTCGTGCCGGCGCTCGCCCTGGAGATCGGCCGCCGCACCTGGTGGCCGAGCGCGCTGGCCCGCCCGGCGTCCCGGGCCGCCCGGCACCGCCCGGCCGAGCCGGTACCGGCCACCTCCTGACCGAGGTACGCGGGGGTGGCCGCCGCCGGCGGCCACCCCTTCGGCGCAGGGGCCGCCGGCCGCCGGGATACCGGACACCGCGCCGGTCGAGTACGTTACGGCGGATCGGGCTGGGCTGGGTGACGGCGGGGAGGCCGGATGGCCGGGAAGCACCGTTCGTGGTGGGGCTGGGGTCACGTCGAGGACGCGGTGACCGGCGCGGAGGCCGCGGCACTGACCGACCGGGTGCGGGCCCTGCTGCCCGACGCCGACCTGACCGCGCGCGTCCCGCCGCCGGTGGCCGAGCTGGGTCTGCGGGCCCCGCGGGTGGCCCCGCCGGCGTCGCTGGCCCACCTCTGCTCCACCGACGAGACCGACCGGGCGGCGCACGCGCACGGCAAGGCGTTCCGGGACGTCGTCCGGAACCTGCACGGCGACGTCCGGCACCCGCCGGACCTGGTCGTCCGCCCGGCGTCCGAACGGGACGTGGTCGACGTGCTGGACTGGTGCGCCGGGGCCGGGATCGCGGTGATCCCGTACGGCGGCGGCTCGTCGGTGGTCGGCGGCGTGGAACCACGGGTGGCCGACGGCTACCCCGGCGCGGTCAGCCTCGACCTCGGCCGGCTCGACCGGGTGCGGGAGGTCGACCGGACCAGCCGGGCGGCGCGGATCCAGGCCGGCGTGTTCGGCCCGGCGCTGGCCGACCAGCTCCGCGGGCACGATCTCACGCTGCGGCACTTCCCGCAGTCGTTCGAGTTCTCCACGCTGGGCGGCTGGCTGGCCACCCGGGCCGGCGGCCACTACGCGACGGTGCTCACCCACATCGACGACCTGGTGGAGTCGCTGCGGGTGGTGAGCCCGGCCGGCACCAGCGAGTCCCGCCGGCTGCCCGCCTCCGGCGCGGGGCCGTCGCCCGACCGGCTTTTCCTCGGCTCCGAGGGCGCGCTCGGCGTCATCACCGAGGCGTGGCTGCGCCTGCAGGAGCGGCCGCGCTGGCGGGCGGACGCGGCGGTGCACTTCGACGAGTACGACGCGGCGGTGGCCGCCACCCGGGCGATCGCCCAGTCCGGGCTGCACCCGAGCAACTGCCGGCTGCTCGACCCGGCGGAGGCGCTGCTCAACGCCGGCGTCGCCAGCACCGGCGGGGTTCTCGTGCTCGGCTTCGAGTCCGCCGACCACCCGGTCGGGCCGGGGCTGGACCGCGCCGTCGAGCTGTGCCGCGACCACGGCGGCGCGCTGCCCGACCCGCCCCGGGTCGGCCCGGCGTCCAGCGAGCGGGGTGGCGCCGTGGACACCTGGCGCTCGGCGTTCCTGCGGATGCCGTACCAGCGCGACGCCCTCGCCGCCCGGTCGATGATCGTGGAGACCTTCGAGACCGCCTGCACCTGGGACCGCTTTCCCGCGCTGCGCGCCGCGGTGCTCGACGCCGCCGCGGCGGCGCTGCGCGAGGTCGGCGCGACCGGCGTGGTCACCTGCCGGTTCACCCACGTCTACCCGGACGGGCCGGCCCCCTACTTCGGCGTCTACGCCACCGGCCGGTGGGGCGGCACGCTCGCCCAGTGGGACGAGATCAAGCACGCCGTCTCCGAGGCGCTGCTCGCCGCCGGCGGCACCATCACCCACCACCACGCCGTCGGCCGGGACCACCGGCCCTGGTACGACCGGCAGCGCCCGGAGCCGGTCGGGTTGGCGCTGCGCGCCGCGAAGGCGGCGCTCGACCCGTCCTGGGTGCTCAACCCCGGTGTGCTGCTCGACGCCGCACCGGGCGGCGAGGGCCCGGCCGGGCGGCGGGCCGAGGCGGGCGCCGGCGATCGGTGAGGTGCGGCGGCCCGCCAGCGAGGTGGACGCGCAGCCGCGTCCGGGCCGCGCCGGCCGTCACGAGGGGCGCAGGATCCGCACCTCGGGCGCGGCCGCGTCCGGCGCGGCGAACCGGAGCACCCGCTCCCCCTCGGCCCGCACCGCCGCCAACTCGTCGGGCGGGATGCGGGCGAACGGCCGCACGGTCACCACGCCCGCGCGGCGGTCCAGCTCCCAGATCCCGGCCACCATGCCGTCGACCAGCACGGTGGGCGCCACCAGGTCGCCCACGCAGACCCGGCGGCGGACCTCGTCGGTCATGACCCGGCTCCGGTCGGCGTGGGCGAGCAGCAGGTTGTCGAAGCCGGCGAGCAGGCGCACCGGCGCCGGGGTGGCCGGGTCGGGCCGGGGCGCGTCCGGCAGGTCGTACCGCAGGCGCCCGTCCTCGTCCCGGAAGACGCGCAGCTCGGCGGCCATCCCGGCGATGACCTCCCGCAGGCCGGCGACGCCCGACCAGGCCCGTACGTCGGCGGCGGTGGCCGGGCCGAACGCGGCCAGATGGCGCCGGACCAGCCGGCGCGGGTCCGGCGGGTCCAGCGGCCCCAGCACCGGTTCGGCCAGGGCGAACGGGGTGGCCCCGGTCGCGTCCCAGGTGCCGCTGGGCGCGGGGTGCAGCAGCGGCAGCAGGTACTGCACCGACCAGGCCAGGGCGGTGCCGTCGGCGCCGGGCCGGCCGGCCGCGAGCCGCCGCCCGAGGTCCGGCCGGGTGAGCGCCGCCCCGGCCAGGATCTCCCGCGCCTCGGCGACCACCGCGGCCAGGTCGATCCCGGCGGTACGCCGGCCGAACGCGTTGCGCTGCACCCGGGTCAGCAGCGGGGTCAGTACCGGCCGCAGCGCCCGGTAGTCCGCGGCGGTGACCAGGTGCTGGGTGGCCCGCATCATCGTCGACCGCACCAGCCGGCCGGTCTCGATCGCGGCGGTCAGGTCGGCGGCGGTGAAACCGGCCAGCCGCGAGTGCAGGGCCAGGTACGGGTCGTTGGCGTGCTGCGCGTTAAGGCCGCCCAGCCGGGCGGTGGCCGTGACGACGTCCAGCGGCGCACGCCGCAGCAGCAGTTGGCGGGCCAGGGTGGCCCGGCCCAGCGCCCGCCGGTCGAGCGTCTCGACCGGCGCGCCGGTGGTTCCCGGCCGGCGGGCGCCCATCTCAGCGGACCTTCCGGAAGAAGGCCCGGACGTCGGGCAGCTCGGGCCAGCGGGTGTTCGCCAGCCGGGCGCGCAGGTCGTCGAGCCGGTCCTGCGGGGCGTCGATGCGGAACGGGTGGATGTCGGGGTCTGCCGTCGTCATGGTGGCCACGCTAGGAGCCGCTCAGGACAGTTCCGGTCCTAACCTGCTGGCATTCTGGTCGGCATGCTGAAGGCTCCGGCGCGGCTGCTCAAACTGCTGTCGTTGTTGCAGACCCACCGGCACTGGTCCGGCGCCGAGTTGGCCGACCGGCTCGGGGTCACCGTGCGCACGATCCTCCGGGACGTGGACCGGCTGCGCGAGCTGGGTTACCCGGTGGACGCCGTCCAGGGCACCGCCGGCTACCGGCTCGGCGCCGGCGCCGCGTTGCCGCCGCTGCTGCTCGACGACGACGAGGCGGTGGCCGTCGCGATCGGTCTGCGCACCGCCGCGGCCAGTTCGGTGACCGGCATCGACGAGACGGCGCTGCGCGCGTTGACCAAGCTGGAGCGGGTGCTGCCGGCCCGGCTCCGGCACCGGGTCACCACCGTGCAGCACGCCACCGTACGGGCCGGCGCGCCCGGACCCACCGTCGACGCCGACGTCCTGGTGGCCATCTCCGACGCCTGCCACCGGCGGGAACGGCTGCGCTTCGACTACACCGACCACCACGGCGCACGGTCGGTGCGGCTGGTCGAGCCGCAGGCGCTGGTCAACTGGGGTCGGCACTGGTACCTGGTCGCCTGGGACACCGACCGGGCCGACTGGCGTTCCTTCCGGGTCGACCGGCTCCACCCCCGGATACCGACCGGCCCCCGCTTCGCCCGGCGCGATCCCCCCGACGGCGACGTGACGGCGTACCTGGCCCGGCAGCTCTCCGCCGGGGTGTGGGCGGTGCGGGCCACGGTCACCGTGCACCGGCCGGCCGCCGTGGTCGCCGAACGGATCTGGCCCGGCATGGGCGCGGTCGAGCCGGTCGGCCCGGACAGCTGCCTGGTCCACCTCGGCGCCGACACGGCCGCCGACCTGGCCTGGATGGTGGCGGTGATCGGCCTCGACGTCACCGTCACCGGGCCACCGGAACTCGTCGACGCGGTACGCGCGCTCGGCGATCGGTGCCGCCGGGCGCTGGCACCGCCGGCCGACCGGTCGGGCGAGGCTCCGGCGCCGGCGGGCGGGAGCTCGCCGGCCGGGTCACCCGGATCGGGTGAGGCCGGTTCACCCGGGTCGGGGGCAGGGTGAGGGCCACGGCGAGTCGAGGGAGGACACCATGCTGCGGTCCAAGGTCAACGTCGCGCCCACCGACGAGGTGCCACTCAAGCCGGCGTGGGGTTACCGGCTGCGCCGGCAGCAGCACCCGATCGGCCGGCGGGGCGGGCCGCGCCGGGCTCCCCGCGGCTACCGGCTGCCCGACGCCGAGCGGCACCGGCTCCGGACCGCGTACGACCTGCGGGAGCGGCAACTGGTCCGGGCCCTGGTGACGGCCGCCGGGCAACCGGGCGACGCGGCGGAGAACCTGGCCGGGCAGTTGGAACAGCGGCTGGACGCGCTGGTGCACCGGGCCGGCTTCGCCCGCACCGTGACCGAGGCCCGTCACCTGATCGGGAACAACACGTTCTCCCTCGACGGCGGCAAGGTCAACCAACCGTCGTACCTGGTCCGCCCCGGGCAGGTCATCCAGGTGCGGCCGGAGAAGCAGTGCCCCACCCCGGCCGCGGTGGCCGCCGGGGGCTTCACCGCCACCGAGGCCCCGCCCTACCTGGAGGTGCGGCCGGCGGAGTTCACCGCGACGCTGACCCGGGAACCGCGCCGGCAGGAGGTGCCGGACCTGCGGGACGTGCCGCTCACCGTCCAGCCCGGCTAGCGGCGCCCCGGCCGGTGCCGCCGGCGGGCGTCAGCGGCTGATCGTCACGTCGACCGGCCCGACGCGCAGGGTGCCGTCGTCCAGCGGGGTGCAGCGCACGCCGCCCCGGCGGCGCAGCGCCTTCCACGCGCCCGGGCCGATGGTGACCTCCATCCAGGCGCAGGGGTTCGCCGGGCGGTTGACCCGCAGCCGGACCGGACCCGCGCCGGAATCCAGCGTGAGCACGGCTCCGATCAGGTCGTCCACGGCGATCCCGGCGGTGAGCACGTTGCGCCGGACCTGCACCAGGTCGACCCCGGGCGGCAACGACTCCCGCGCGATCACTGTCACGCTCGCCTCGCGGTGCGCCGGCTTGCCGAAGTACCGGTCGCCGACGATGCCGAGGCCGGCCCGGAGCTGGACCTGGTCGACCAGTTCGCCGGGTGGGGCCGGTGCCGGGCCGTCGGCGGGCCGGCCCACGTAGCGGTGCACCGGCGAGGCCAGCAACTGCACGATCCGCGGCACCCAGCGATTCTACGGAGTCGCCGGCCCCCGCCTGGCCGTCCCGCCGGATAACCGGCCCGGTTGGACCGGGACACCGCCGGCGGGCCGGACCGGCGCCGGACCGGCGAACCACCGGCCACGCGTTACGGAACTCCTCCGGAACATCCGTCCAAAGGGATATCCAGCAGATCATCCCGGGTACCGTGGCCAGCTTCGCCGCCTGCTGGATAGAGGCTCTGGCCTGCTTGTTCTCTCCGAGGAGACCTCGCAGCCCTCTCCTTAGCTATCGTTAGTTTTCCGGAAATTCTTGCCGCGCCGATCGGTCGCTGCGATACTCCACATCTATTCGGGTCGATACCCGGTCGGCGTTCCACCGGCGGCCGGTCGCGACCCCGACACACCCCCACCACACCAGGCCGGCGCGCCACCAAGCCCGGTCGCCAGCAGAAGGGGCAGAGATGATCGACAGCTGCCAGCGGGACAACCGTCCGAAATCGACAGCACGAAGGCGGGCGGCCCTCGCCCTCGCCGCCGTTGGTCTGCTCGCCGCGGGCGGAGCCGTGGTGCTGCCCGTCGCGGCCAGCGCCGGCACCACCCTGGGCGCCTCCGCGGCGGAGCGCGGCCGGTACTTCGGCGCCGCCGTGGCCGCCAACAAGCTCAGCGACAGCGCGTACACCACGATCCTGAACCGCGAGTTCAACTCGGTGACGCCCGAGAACGAGATGAAGATCGACGCCACCGAGCCGCAGCAGGGGCAGTTCACCTTCACCAACGCCGACCGGATCGTCAGCCACGCCCGCAGCCGCGGGATGAGCGTGCGCGGGCACACCCTGGCCTGGCACTCCCAGCAGCCGGGCTGGATGCAGAACATGAGCGGCAGCGCGCTGCGTCAGGCCATGCTCAACCACGTCACCCAGGTGGCCACCCACTTCCGCGGCCAGGTCGTGGCGTGGGACGTGGTGAACGAGGCGTTCGCCGACGGCAGCACCGGCGCCCGCCGCGACTCCAACCTCCAGCGCACCGGCAACGACTGGATCGAGGCGGCGTTCCGCGCCGCCCGGGCCGCCGACCCCGGCGCGAAGCTCTGCTACAACGACTACAACACCGACGACTGGACGCACGCCAAGACCCAGGCCGTGTACAACATGGTCCGCGACTTCAAGCAGCGCGGCGTACCGATCGACTGCGTCGGCCTCCAGTCGCACTTCAACAGCGGCTCGCCGTACCCGGCCAACTACCGCACCACGCTGTCCAGCTTCGCCGCCCTCGGCGTCGACGTGCAGATCACCGAGCTGGACATCCAGAACGCCCCGGCCGACACGTACCGCAACGTGGTCAACGACTGCCTCGCCGTCTCCCGCTGCACCGGGATCACCGTCTGGGGCATCCGGGACAGCGACTCCTGGCGAGCCGACCAGAACCCGCTACTGTTCACCAGCAGCGGCGCCAAGAAGCCGGCGTACGACGCGGTCCTGGCCGCCCTCAACGGCGGCACCACCCCGACCACTCCCCCCACCACCCCGCCGACCACCGGGCCGACCACCCCGCCGCCCGGCGGCAGTTGCACCGCGACCCTGCGCGACGGCACCCGGTGGGGCGACCGGTTCAACAGCGAGGTCACCGTCAGCGGAGCCAGCAACTGGACGGTCGTCGTCGCGGTGACCCCGCCGCAGAAGGTCTCGGCGACCTGGAACGGCACCCCGAGCTGGGACAGCAGCGGCAACGTGATGACCATGCGGTCCAACGGCAGCGGCAACGTCTTCGGCTTCACCACCATGGCCAACGGCAACTGGACCCGGCCCCAGGTCCGGTCCTGTACCGCCTCCTGACCCGACGACACCCGACCGGGGGTGGCGACGCGGCGCGTCGCCACCCCCGCGCGTGTGCCGGCCCGGCCCCCCCGGGGGCGAGGGTCCGCCGTGGACCGCCCGGTCGCCGGCCGTCCGGAAAATCAATGCTCCCGCCGGTAGCGGGCGACCCGGTTCACAGGGTAGAAACAAGCCACCCCCTTCTTTCACAACGTGATACAAGTCGGCGAGATCGAGAGAGCGCTCTCACAGAGGCTCCTCGGCCGCCGCGAGTGGCAGGTCTCCTTCCCCCACCCACGTCGCTGCGTCCGGGAGCAGGTGCCGGCCAGCGGAGAGGACGAACCGCATGACAACGCATCCCCGCGCCCGACGGCGGCACACCGCCGGCCGGGCGCTCGCCCTCGGACTCGCGCTGGCCGCCAGCGCCGCCCTGACCGGCACCGCCGCCACCGCCGGCCCGCCCCGGCACGGTACGCCGGACTTCGGGCCCAACGTCACCATCTTCGACCCGAGCATGCCGGTCGGCGAGATCCAGGCGACCCTGGACGCGGCGCACGCCCGCCAGGTCGACGCCGAAATGGGCACCGCCCGGCATGCCTACCTGTTCAAGCCGGGCAGCTACGGCACCGCCGAGCAGCCGTTGCAGGTCAAGGTCGGCTACTACACCGAGGTCGCCGGACTGGGCGCCACGCCCACCGATGTCGACGTCAACGGCAAGATCGAGGTCTACAACCGCTGCCTGGCCGACGGCGGCGCGGGCAACTGCATCGCCCTGGTCAACTTCTGGCGCACGCTGTCCAACCTGTCCATCGACATCGACGCCACCGGCCAGGACGGCTGCCGGTCGTCGGCGAACTTCTGGGCCGTGTCCCAGGCGGTGTCGATGCGCCGGCTGGACATCGCCGGCGGCAACCTGTCGCTGATGGACTACTGCACCGCCGGCCCGCAGTACGCCAGCGGCGGCTTCATCGCCGACTCCCGGCTGCCCGCCACCACCAACGGCTCGCAGCAGCAGTGGCTGACCCGCAACAGCGAGGTCGCCGGCTGGTCCAACGCGGTGTGGAACCAGGTCTTCGCCGGCGTGGTGGGCGCGCCGGACGACGCCGGCTTCCCCGACCCGCCGTACACCACGCTGGACACCACCCCGCTCAGCCGGGAGAAGCCCTACCTGTTCGTCGACGCCAAGGGCCGCTACCAGGTCCGGGTGCCCGCGGTGCGACGCGACAGCCGCGGCGTCACCTGGGCCGACGGCCTGACCCCGGGCCGGACCATCCCGATCGGCGACTTCTTCATCGCCAAGCCGTCCGATCCGGTCCGGGTCATCAACAGCCAGCTCGCCCGCGGCAAGCACCTGTTGCTCACCCCGGGCGTGTACGACATCGCCCGCAGCATCCAGGTCAAGCGGCCGAACACCGTGGTCCTCGGCCTGGGGCACGCCACCCTCACCGCGGTGGACGGGTCGGTGCCGCTGGACGTCGCCGGCGTGCCCGGCGTGGTGATCGCCGGCGTCACCATCGACGCGGGCCCGACCGAGTCGCCGGTGCTGCTGCGGGTGGGCGCCAAGCACGGCCGCAACCACAGCACGCCGTGGAACCCGACCACCCTCTCCGACGTGTACTTCCGGGTCGGCGGCCCGCACATCGGCCGGACGGACATCGCGCTGGAGGTCAACAGCGACCACGTCCTCATCGACCACACCTGGGTGTGGCGCGGCGACCACGGCGTCGAGGGCTTCACCGAGGGCGTCAACGGCGACACCGACCGGTGGCGGACCAACACCGGTCGGTACGGCGCGGTGATCAACGGCGACCACGTGACCGCGACCGGGCTCTTCGTCGAGCACTTCCAGCGCTACAACACTGTCTGGAACGGCGAGCACGGCACCACGGTCCTGTACCAGAACGAGCTGCCGTACGACCCGCCGACGCAGGCCGACTGGATGAACGGCGGGGTCGAGGGCTGGGCCGGGTACAAGGTCGGCGACCGGGTCCGGCACCACACGTTGTACGGCGGCGGCGTCTACGTGTTCAACCAGAACAACCCGTCGATCCACACCGAGAACGGCTTCGAGGTCCCGGTGACCCCGGGCGTGCGGCTGCACCACGTGATGACCGTCAACCTCAGCGCCGGCACGATCGACCACGTGGTCAACGGCGTGGGTGGGGCGGCCGACACCACCCGGGTCGGCGCGCCGGTCTACGTCGCGCAGTACCCCGTCCCGTAACGGCGACCGACAGCACGGGCCGGAGCCGGTTATCGGCTCCGGCCCGTGCGCCGTCAGGGGGCGATGCGCAGCCGGCGGATGCGGTCGTCGTCGTACTCCTCGAAGCGGAACCGCAGCCCGGCGAACGGACTGCCGGGGAAGTCACCGGTGATGGTGGCGGTGACCACGGTGCCCTCCGCCGTGGCGGCGACGTCCGTGATCTCGTACGACACCAGCGGCGTCTCCCGTCGCCAGGCGCGGATGGCCGCGACGCCGCGGTGCTCCCGGCCCTCGTCCTGCACCACGGCGTCGTCGGCGAAGAGCGCGAGGTACGCCTCCGTGTCCGGCTGGCCGGCCAGCTCGAAGTAGCGACGGATGATCTCTGGTGCTCCGGTCACGGGAACTCCTCCCCGGGTACGACGCGGCTCGCGCCGCCGGTCGACAAGGCGCGCCGGATCCCGCCTCCTGCCACCCGGCGTACCCTTACTGCTGAACTAGAAGTCAGTGACTTCGACATTAGCACCGACTTGCGAGGAGCCAGCCATGGCGGGGAAGGTCCGGCTCGAGGACCGGGAGTGTCCGCTCTCGGCGACCCTCGGCGTGGTCGGCGAGTGGTGGACCCTGCTGATCCTCCACGACGCCTTCGACGGCTACACCCGCTTCGACCAGTTCCAGGAGAACCTCGGCATCTCCTCCAGCATGCTGACCGGCCGGCTGCGTACGCTCACCGCCAACGGCCTGCTGGAACGCCGCCGCTACCAGACCCACCCGGACCGCTACGAGTACGTCCTCACCGACCTTGGCCGCAGCCTGCGGCCGGTGATCGTGGCCCTCGCCGCCTGGGGAAACTCCCGCCTGCGCCCCGAGGAGCGCAGCATGGTCCTGGTCGACCGGGAGACCGGCGCCGAGGTCGAGCCGGTCGTCGTGGACCGGGCCACCGGCCGCCTCCTCGACCCGGAGAACTTCGTCTTCGCCGCCGGCCCGGCCGCCAGCGAGGTCATGCGCGACCGGTACGCGGCGGTCCCGACGGCGAGTCGCCGTTCCGCCTCCCCGCCCGACACCTCCGCCTAGGCTGCCCCTGGGGAGGGGGTCGCCGGCCGACCGTGCCGACCGACGGCCGGCGTCCGCGGGTTGCGGCACGAGCGCCCGGACGGCGCGCGGGAACGGAAGGGACGGCGATGGATCCGACCACCGAGGTCCTGCTGGACGCGCTGAAGCGCGCCGCGGAGGCGCACGGCGTGCACGAGCAGAAGCTGGGCCGGTCCGACCCGGACTGGCCGCAGTGGTACGCCGAGCACATGACCCGCACCCTGACCGAGGACGGCTACCGGCTCACCGGCCCGAAGATCACGTAGCCGCGCCGTCCGGCGCCCCGGTCTCCAGCAGCCGGCCCTCGGCGAGCCGCAGCCAGCGCTCCACCCCGATGTTCTCCAGGAACCGCTCGTCGTGACTGACCACCACGAAGGCGCCCTGGTACGCGTTGAGCGCGCTCTCCAACTGTCCCACGCTGACCAGGTCGAGGTTGTTCGTCGGCTCGTCCAGCAGCAGCAGTTGGGGCGCCGGTTCGGCGAACAGGACGCAGGCCAGCGTGGCGCGCAGCCGCTCCCCGCCGGAGAGCACGCCGACCGGGAGGTGCGGGCGGGCACCCCGGAACAGGAACCGGGCCAGCAGGTTCATCCGCCGCGCCTCGGGCAGGTCCGGGGCGAAGGCGGCCAGGTTCTCGGCCACCGTGCGGTCGAGATCCAGCAGGTCCAGGCGCTGGCTCAGGTAGGCCACCCGGCCCTCGGCCCGCCGGGCCACCCCGCTCTCCGGCGCCAGATCGCCGTTGACCAGGCGCAGCAGGCTGGACTTGCCGGCGCCGTTGGGCCCGGTCAGGGCGATCCGCTCGGGCCCCCGGATGGTCAGGTCGAGGCCGTCGCCGGCGAAGAGCGCGCGTCCGCCGTAGCGCACCTGCAACCGCTCGCCGAGGAAGACCGTACGCCCGGCGGGGACGTTGGTTTCGGGCAGGTCCAGCGCGATCTTCTCCTCCTCGCGCACGGCGCGGCCGGCCTCGTCGAGGCGGGCCTTCGCCTCGCTGACCCGCGCGGCGTGCGTCTCGCGCGCCCGGCCCGCCGACTCCTGGGCGCCGCGCTTCATGGTGCCGGCGAAGATCTTCGGCAGGCCGGCGTTCTTGAGGTTCCGGGAGGCGTTGCTGGCCCGGCGCTCGGCCCGCTCGCGGGCCTGCTGCATCTCCCGCTTCTCCCGCTTGACCTCCTGCGCGGCGTTGCGGAGGTTCTTCTCGGCGACCTCTCGCGCGGCCCGCACCGCGTCGGAGTACGCGGTGTAGTTGCCGCCGTAGGAGCGGACCTCGCCCCTGTCGAGTTCGAGGATCCGCTCCATCCGGTCGAGCAGCGCCCGGTCGTGGCTGACCAGCAGCAGGCAGCCGCTCCAGTTCTCCAACACCCCGTAGAGCTTGTGCCGGGCGTCGATGTCGAGGTTGTTGGTCGGTTCGTCGAGCAGCAGCACGTCCGGCCGCTTCAGCAGCTGCGCGGCCAGGCCGAGGGAGACCACCTGGCCCCCGCTGAGGGTGCCCAGCGGCTGGGCGAGCGTGACGTCGGTGAGGCCGAGCCGGTCCAGCTCGGCGCGAGTGCGCTCCTCGATGTCCCAGTCGTTGCCGATGGTGGTGAAGTGCTCCTCGCTGGCGTCACCGGACTCGATGGCGCTCAGCGCCCGCAGCACCGGGTCGATCCCGAGGACCTGGGCCACCGTCAGGTCGCCGACGAGGGACAGGTTCTGCGGGAGGTAGCCGAGCACGCCGTTGACGGTCACCGTGCCGCCGGTGGGACGCAGCTCGCCGGCGATCAGCTTGAGCAGGGTGGTCTTGCCGGCGCCGTTCGGCGCGACCAGGCCGGTACGGCCGGCGCCGACCGAGAAGGACAGGTCCTGGAAGACCGGGGTGTCGTCCGGCCAGGAAAAGGACAGGTTGGAGCAGACGATGAACGCATCGGACATCGGAAGACCTCAGAGGTGACGTGAGCGCGGCGGCGCCGGCCCGGCGGAGACAAGGGCTGGTGGAACGACGGCATGGCCACGGCGGCGGCGCTGGTCACCGCGCCGGCCGGTGGCCGGAAACTCCGGTATCACCCGGAGATGTCGTCGTCACCTGCCATGTCTGCTCTCCCTCGCTCGATCACTCCCGTCGACCCTAGCACCGGTCGGCTCGTTCGATGGGGAGCACCGGCCCGGCGCCGGCCGGCGGCCGGTGGCGGCTGGGGCGCGTGGGACGCCGGGACGTTTCCGCTGGTCCGCGACACTGCGTGCCGATACGCACACGAGCTGGTGAGGTCACCGGCGCGGGTATTGACGGTGAACGGAAGCGCACCCTTCAATGTCGGGGTGGTGGGACGCGCCACCGGAGCGGCGACGACACCGGTAGCGCTACCACGTCACCTGCGATCGTCGGCGGAGTGCCGTGGCTACGGTGGACAGTCGGGTGAACGAGCGTCGCCGAAGGATCCTCCTCGGCGCGGCGTTGCACGCCGTCTCGCACGCGGTGGCCGTCATCTACTGCCTGCTGACGCTCCACCAGCCGAACCGCTCCCTCATGCTCGCCGCCTACCTGTGTGGCATGGCGTCCGGGCTGGTGGGGGTGTGGGCGGCGCGGCGGGTGACGACGCAGGTGGCGGGATACCGTCTCTCGTTCACCATCCTGCTGGTCACGCTCCTGACGGCGGCGCTCGGCGCGCACTGGGACGGCGGTGTCACCTCGCCGGCCGCCCTGGGTTTCGTGACCACCACCGTGTTCGTCGCCAACTACACGCCGCACCTGCGGCTGATGATCGCGCTCGAGGTGCTCGTCGTCGGTTCCTACCTCGCCGTCGCCGTCACCGGCGTACCGGCGCACTCCGGTCATGTCTTCATCTACCTCGCGGGCATGCTGGTGCTGGCCTCCGTCTGCTCGACGCAGGCCCGGATCCTGGCGCGGCAGCGGTCCCAACTGCGGGCGCTGGCGGCGCTGGATCCGCTCACCGGTGCCCTGAACCGGCGCGGCCTGGCCGAGTTCGCCAGCCACCTCTTCCACGCCGGCTGCCGTCCCGGCCCGTCCCTGCTCTGCCTCGACCTGGACGACTTCAAGCTGGTCAACGACCGCCTCGGGCACGCCGCCGGCGACGAGCTGCTACGGCGGACGGTGACGGCGGCCCGGGACGTGCTGCGCGTCGAGGACGCCATCGCCCGGGTCGGCGGCGACGAGTTCGTCGTCGTGCTGGTCGACGCCGACGAACCGACCGCACGGGCCATCGCCGCCCGGATCGGCGCGGCGGTGGGCCAGCACAGCAGCGTCAGCGTCGGCTCGGCCACCGCGCCGTACGACGGCGACTCCCTCGAAGCGCTGATGCTCGCCGCCGACCAGCGGCTCTACCGGGCGAAACAGGAGCGCCAGCGGGTCGCTGCCCGGCCGCCCGCGGGCGGCAACGGCCTGCTGCCCCGGGGCGCGGACACCGTCGGCGCCCCGTGACCGGCACCGGCCGGGCGGAATCCGCCATCCGATCCGACGCAGCGCCGCCGTCCCCGGAAGCCGGCTCCGCGAACTTTCCGACACACGAGGTCCGCTCCCCCCGGCCGTGCGGAACACTCACCGGCATGGCGAGCACGGGCACGGCGGGTCATCAGCGCTGTGCCCCCCGCCGGGATCGGGGCACCGTCCGGGCGGGCCGCGACTCCCGGCCGCGACGCCGGTCCGCTGTGCGGCGGCGACGACCGGATCGGGACGCGCCGGCATCGAGCAGGGTCGAGACGGTACGACCGTCGGGTCGGGCCGCCGGACAGCCGGTTATCGTCCGATTTGCACCAGCGCTTATCCGACTGTGCACCCGATTGCGTTCTCAACACTGTTGCGTGTATGTATGTAGCTCTGGAGGATCCTGCGACCTGCGCCGAGACCGCGCCTCCGCGTCCAATCGAGCGTGTCCGGAGGGGTTGTGGCATCCATTTTTCTGAGTTATCGACCAGACGACGACGGCGCCTACGCCGAAGCGTTCCTCGGCGAGCTCTGTGACGCGATCCGGCTGCTCAGCGGCGGTGACACGTCGTTGACGGTCTTCATCTCCGGCGACGACGCGGTCGTCGACGGTGAATGGACGAGACCGGCCGCGCGGGCATTGGCGGAATGCACAGTGTTCCTCGCAATCTGTTCGCACCGGTATTTCCTCACCGAACGGTGCGGCCGGGAATGGTCGGTCTTCCAGGACCGGCTGAGCCAGCACGAGACGGTCACCGGACGTCGACCCAAGGCGCTGGTCCCGGTCGCCTGGGGAGACAACGGGCTCTACGGCGAACTCCCGGCCGGCGAGTTCACCACTGACGTCGCCCGGCGGACCGACATCCGTGCCCTGGTCCGGCTCAGGAGCCACCGGTCCCGCTACCGCGACCTGCTGGGCGGGCTCGCCCGCCACATCGTCGAGGTCAGCCGGAACGATCCGGTACGCCCCGCAGTCACCCTGCTGCCCTACGCGGCCACGCCGAACGCCTTCCGGGCGGTGGGCGACCACGCCGCCCGGCCGGCCGGCGCCAGAGCCGGATTCCCGTCGCCGTCGGTGCGCTTCGTCGTCGCGGCGGGACGTCGCGACGAGATGGCCCCGGTCCGCGACGACCTCGACTTCTACGGTCCCCGGCGAGCCGACTGGCGGCCGTACCGTCCACAGCGGCCGGAGGCCCTCGCCACCCAGGCGCAGGCGGTCGCCGCCGAGCACCTGTTCGACTCCGATGTCGTCGACGACATCGAGGACATCGTCGGTGTGCTGGAGCGAGCGGATGCCGACCATGAACTGCTCGTCATGTTGATCGACGCCTGGGTGGTGCGGCTCGCCGCGCACCGGGAAGCGCTGGCGGAGGTCGACCGGCGAGCCGACCCGGCCACCGGATTCGTGGTGCCGATCAGTGCCACCGACCCGGAGACGAGCCAGGCGCGGGAGCAGCTGACCGAGGCGTTGTCGCGGTTGCTCGCGCTGCGCTCCGCGCGGTGCAACCCGATGCTGCGGATCGGCCCCGACTCCGCCGAGGAGTTCGAGCAGGAGCTGGGCGGCATCCTGGAGGCGTCGCGCAACCTCACCTTCCGCTCCGCGGATGTCCGCAGAGTCGCCCCGGGCGCCCCTGCCGGCAGCCGCCCGTTGCTCGACGCCCCTTGAGCGGGGCAGCCGGTCGGCGCGGCCCGGCGGGCGCGGAGGCGGACCCCGACGTCTTCTTCTTCCTGAGCTTCGCCGAGTCGAGCGACACCGACGACGAGTTGGTGGCGATCTTCTTCAAGGATCTGCGTAGCGAGGTGCGGGCGGTCAGCGGGACTCGGAAGAGTGATCCGGCGCCCACCGGGTTCCTCAGCATCGCGAACCTGCGACTCGGCGCCGACTGGTCGGAGGAGATCAGGACCGCCCTCGGCACCTGTCGGGTCTTCGTCGCGCTCAGCTCACCCACCTATTTCGGCAGCGAATCCTGCGGCCGGGAATGGCAGGCCTTCGCCGACCGCCTGTCGGCATATCGCGCGGCCACCGGTCGGGCCGCGCCCTCGTTGCTGCCTGTTTCGTGGCGGCCGACCGAGATTCCGGAACACCTCGGCACGATTCAGTACGCCGACCGGTCATTGTCGACCATCGTGTTCGACGAGGGCCTGCTCCACGTCATGCGGTTGACCCGGCATCGTGATGCCTACCATGAATTCGTGGGGAGGCTCGCGGCTCTGATCGTTCGCACGGCGCGGAGTCATCCGATTCCGCCGTCCCGGCCGGGTCCGGATTTCTATCGCCTGCCCGCCGCGTTTCCGACCGTTCCGCCCACGGGGGGCGGCGCCGCGGCGGTTCCCCGGCAACGGGACGCCGAGGTGACCGCTCGGCAACACCCTGGCGGCAGACCCCGCACGCCGCCCGATCTGGGCGGCAGAGGTGAGCTTCCGCGACTGCACGGCAACTGACCGGTGACAGCGATCCAGAGGGAGGTCCACGGTGTCCGGTAGCGTCCCCGAGCCGGCCGGTGAGCCG
This sequence comes from Micromonospora sp. C28SCA-DRY-2, assembly GCF_030519475.1. GTDB lineage: Bacteria > Actinomycetota > Actinomycetes > Mycobacteriales > Micromonosporaceae > Micromonospora. The sequence continues at coordinate 57,442 of NZ_JAUMKD010000001.1, forward strand.
CGGCACGGGCGGATCATCACCTTCTACTCGTACAAGGGCGGCAGCGGCCGGACGATGGCACTGGCCAACACCGCGTGGATCCTGGCCAGCAACGGCTACAAGGTGCTGGCGATCGACTGGGACCTCGAATCCCCCGGCCTGCACCGCTACTTCCACCCGTTCCTGGTCGACGACGAGCTGCGCCGGACCGAGGGCCTGATCGAGCTGCTCCAGCGCTACAGCGCGGCCACCGTCACCCAGGAGAGCTCGCCCTCGTGGTTCGAGGAGGTGAGCCGCCTCGACAGCGCCACGATGTCGCTGAACTGGATGTTCCCGCACGGCGGTGTGCTGGACTTCCTCCCGTCCGGCAAGCAGGACGGCCGGTACTCGGTGAAGGTCTCGAAGTTCGACTGGGACAACTTCTGGCAGCGACTCAACGGCAAGGGCTTCATCGACGCGCTCGCGGCGGGTATGCGTCGCGACTACGACTTCGTGCTGGTCGACAGCCGGACGGGGCTGAGCGACAGCGCCGGGGTGTGCACCATCAGCCTGCCGGACACCGTGGTCGACTGCTTCGCCCTCAACACGCAGGGCGTCGACGGCGCGGTCAGCGTCGCCCGGTCCATCGTGCGCGCGGACCCGAAGATCAGGATCTACCCGCTGCCGGGCCGGGTCGAGCCGGGCGAGCAGGCCAAGCTCCAGCGGGGTCGGGACTACGCGCAGCGCAAGTTCCGGCCGTACACCGACGCGCTCGATCTCGACGGCGACCGCTACTGGCGCAGCGTCGAGGTGCCGTACAAGCCGTACTACGCGTACGAGGAGATCCTGGCGGTCTTCGGCGACCGCCCGAGCGAGCCGAACTCGCCGCTGTCGGCGTTCGTGGCCCTCGCCGAACTGCTGGCCGAGCGGACGCTGGAAACACCGGACACCCCGGAGAAGCAGCGGCTGTCGGTGCTGGCCCGGTTCGAACGGACGGCCACCTCCGCGCCGATCCAGGTGATCGTGCACTACGCCGCGATCGACCGGATCTGGGCCGAGTGGATCAGCCAGGAGCTGACCCGGATCGGGCACGACTGCCTGCTGGTCGGGCCGGGCCGGCCGGAGGCGCCGGCGCTGGAGGGCATCGACCGGGTGGTGGTGCTGCTGTCTCACGACGGGCTGACCCACGAGGGCATCGAACGGTACTGGCGGCGCGAGGTCGACCGGGCCGACCTGCGTCCGGCCGACTTCCTGGTGCCGATGCGCGTCAACGGACCGGTCCTGCCGGTGCCGGCGTCGGTGGCCGGCACCGTGGACTTCCCCAACCTGCGCGCCGACGAGGCGGTGCAGGCCGTCTTCACCGCCCTCGGGATCCGCTACACGCCGCCCGGATCGGCCGCCGGTGAGCTCTCCCGGATCCGCTTTCCCGCGCAGCACACCCGGCACTGGCGGGTGCCGAGCCGGCGCAACCCCGCGTTCGTCGGGCGGGAGGCGGCGATCGAGGAGCTGCGCGACCGGCTGCTCGACCTCAACGGGTCGGCCGCGGTCTCGCTGATCGGCATGAGCGGCGTCGGCAAGACGCAGATCGCCCTGGAGTACGTTTACCGGTTCGCGGCCGCGTACGACATCGTGTGGTGGGTCTCCGCCGACAGCGTCGAACAGGTGACCGCGGGCTTCGAGGCGTTGGGCGAGGTGCTGGGGCTGCCGCCCAACCGGGAGGGGACGGGGCGGGTCGACGCGGTCCTGCGCGCCCTGCGCGAGCGGGACCCGGCCACCCGCTGGCTCGTCGTGCTGGACAACGCCGAGGATCCGGCCGAGCTGGCCGACCTCGTGCCGACCGGCCCGGGCGACACCATCATCACCACCCGGGACCAGGCGTGGTCCCGCTCGACCAGGGAGATGCCGGTCGACGTCTTCGAGCGCACCGAGAGCGTCGCGCTGCTCGCCCGGCGCGGCGCGAAGCTGGCCACCAGCGAGTCCGGGGTCCTGGCGGAGCGGCTCGGTGACCTCCCGGCGGCGGTCGAGACGGCGGGCTACTGGCTGGCGAGCACGGCCGGCACCGTGCCGGAGTACCTGCGGCTGCTGGAGGGGCACGTCGCCGAGGCGCTCCAGGTGCCCGGCTACGAGGCGCCGATCACCGCGACGTTCTCGGTGGCGATGGAGTCGCTGCGCGGCCGGAGCCCGGCCGCCGCCCGGCTGGTCGAGTTGCTCGCCTTCTTCGCCCCCAACCCGATCCCCACGGCCATCCTGAAGTCCGAGCGGATCGGCTCGCTGCTCGCCGAGCATGACGCCGCGCTGCGCGACCCGCTCCTGCTCAGCCGGCTGATCCAGCACATCGGACGGTTCGGGCTGATCAAGTCCGACCCGGCCAGCCGCAGCATCAGCATGCACGTGCTCACCCAGCAGGCCATCCGGCACGGCCTCAGCCCGGACGAGCGGACGGCGAACCGGAGCATCGGCCAGGAGGCGCTGGCGGACATCAACCCGGGCGACGCCGACAACGCCGACAACTGGCCGCTCTACGAGGCGCTCCGGCCGCACGTCGACGCGCTCGACGCGGTCACCTCCGACTCGCCGAACGTCCGCAAGCTGATCATCGACCTGGTCCGCTACCTGCGGCTGCGTGGCTACTACGCCGGCGGCGAGCAGCTCGCCGACCGGGCCATCGCCGCCTGGGCGGAGCTGTTCCCGGATCCCGACGACGTGATGACGCTGCTCCTGCGGTTCCAGTACGCCAACATCATCCGTGACCTGGGGCGGATGGCCGACGCGTACGGGATCGACGACGACCTGATGGAGCGGTTCACCCGGGTGGCCGGGGAGGACCACCCGTACACCCTGATGGTGGCCGGCAGCTACGCGCAGGACCTGCGCGAGCAGGGCCGGTGGGCCGAGGCCGAGGAGCGGGAGGCGAAGACGTTCGGGCTGATCCCGGTCGTGCTCGGCGAGGACCATCCGCGGACGCTGATGGCGGCGCTCAACTACGCGCTGACCATGCGGTTGGCCGGCAACTACGCGGAAGCGCTGCGGCTGGACCGGCAGACCCTGGACAAGCGGCGCCGGCTGCTGGGCGAGCGGCACCCGTTCACCCTGTCCTCGGCCGACGCCTACGGCACCGACCAGCGGGACAACGGGGACCTTCAGGGTTCGCGCAAGACGCTCGAGGCGGCGTGGAAGGCCTGCGAGGAGGTGCTCGGCGAGGAGCATCCCGACACCCTGCGGACGCTGCGCAACTTCGCGACGACGTTGCGCTGGCTCGGCGAGACCCGGCTGGCCGCCAGCCTGCTCGACGTCGCGCTGCCACGCTACGAGCGGGTCCTCGGCGGCGGTCACCCGGCCACCGTCGGGTGCCGCCTGGAACGCGCGAACGTGGCGTCCGACCTCGGTGAGGACGACGTGGCCCGGCGGCTCGCCGCGGACGCCGAGCGGGCGTACCGGGAGCTGTTCGACGCCACGCATCCGCTGTACCTGGTCGCCCTCAACAACCTCGGGGTCTTCACCCGCCGGTGCGGTGACCTGCCGGCCGGGCGTGACATGGCCGAGCGGGCGGCGGCTGGTTTCGAGCAGGTGCTCGGCGCCGCGCACACCATCACCGCGCTGGCCCTGGTCAACGTCGCGAACGCCGCGCACGCGGCCGGGGACGCCGAGTACGGCCGGCACACCGACGAACGCGCCTACGACATCCTCCGCGAGGCGCTGCGGCCGGAGAACATCGCGCTGATCGGCGCGATGCTCAACGTCGCGGTGGGCCGCCTCGCCGGCGGCGACTACGACCAGTCGGGCTGGAACGACGCGGTGGCCTACTCGGCGCAGGTGCTGGGCAGCGACCACCCGATCACCGAGCTGGGGCGGCAGAAGCGCCGGGTCGACCTCGACATCGAGCCGTTCGTCATGTGAACGGCGCCGGTGCGGCCGGCGGTCGCCGGGCGGCGAGGTCCGCCGAGACGCGCCTGCGCACGTGTCGGATGACCCGCAACAGGTCGAGGCAGTAGACGGACCGGAAGTCGAACCCGGCGGTCGGGTGGAACCGGTGCGCGTACAGCCCGCCGCCGCAGACGTCGAGCACGTCACAGCCGCCGCAGGCCCGCGGTACGGCGCCTGCCCCCCGTTGCTCGGCGCGGATCGACGGCACGGTGAGGGCGTCGTCGAACGAGTGGGACAGCACGTCGAGTCCGGTCTCCGGCGCGCCGGGAACCGTGGTCTTCAGCACGTCGCTGCCCTGGATGCTGCCGTCGGTGTCGATGACCACCGCGCCGGTGCGGGTGGTGCCGATGTCCTCCGTGCCGCTCGGCCCACCGAGCAGCAGCTGGATGATCGAGTCGAAGAACCGGATCGCGACGCGACGGCGCGGAGCGTCGTACCACTCGTCGAAGACCGCGACGAGCCAGTCGCCGTAGGGCGTCCCGGTGCTGGCGGGGTGCCGCCCGGGGGGCGGATGGACCCAGTTCCCGTGCGGCAGCCGCAGGTCGATCATCGGTGGCCCGAACGCCAGGAGGCTGCGGTACACCTCCAGCGGGTCGTTCGCGAGGTCGATGGTGCAGAGGATGCCGCCGTAGACCGTCCGGTAGGCCTCGCTGCGCAACAGGGCCAGCGCCCGCGCGACCCGGGGGAAGCTCTCCGCGCCGGCCGCCGAGCGGCGGAGCCGGTTGTGCGCGGCGAGCCCGCCGTCGAGGCTCACCCCCACCCGGACGCCCTGGTCCCGGAAGAGCCGGAGGAACTCGTGCCCGAGCCGGACGCCGTTGGTCTGCACGGTGAAGCCGATGTCGGCGTCCGCGGGCGCGGCCGCGCGGACCGCGGCCACCGTCCTCGCCAGGTGCGCCGGGCCGGCCAGCAACGGCTCACCGCCGTGCAGGATGACCCGGGCCTCCCGGACCCCGTGCCGCCGCAGGTGTTCGCCGATCCGCGCCGCCGTCGCGTCGACCACGGCGGCGGACATGGCCCGGGGGCGTCCCCGCCAACTCTGGTCGACGTGCTCGTACACGTAGCAGTAGTGGCACGCCAGGTCGCACCAGCCGTGGATCTTCACCACGAACTGCCGGAACGGGAGCGAGGGCGTCAGACCGCGGAGTTCCACGGCGCGACCTGGTCCGTCGACTCCGGATCGCGCTGCCGATGGCGGGCCGCGCGCAGGTGGTGGGACAGGACGTCGAAGCCCTCGTCCTCGTCGGACGCGGTGGCGGCACTCGCGCTGCCGGGACCGACGCTGGTCGGGCGGGTCGGCTGGACTGACACGTCAGCTAGTGGCATACCCGCCCCCTGGCCGGCGAAATTGCCTCACTTCCCTGCATTAAAACAAACCGCAGATGCGAAAACGACTACAAATATCCGACTCAAGGACACGTCTAGTTCGGCAACGACCGGCCCGGCTCCGCGCGCTCCTGGGCGATTTGCGCCCATCGCTGCATTTCATCGCCTTCGATCCGGGTCACCGCCTTCACGAGTTCGACGTCGCGCAGGGCCGGATCGTCGTACGGGTGCGCGCCCACCCGATAGAGCCGGCGCTGTTCCTCCACCGCTTCCCGCGCCTGACTGAACCGCAGGTAGTTCTCCTGCCACTGGAACACCGCGCGGCACCCCGCGATGACCACCAGGAGCGAACCCAGAATCGCGGGAATCTGCGGGCGACTCGGCACGAGCAGAGCGGCGAGCGGGATCGCCGCGGAGAGCACCACGGTGGTGAGTTCCGATATCCGGTGTGACCGGCGGGAGCGCTTCGCGGCCACCAGATACCACCGGTACGAACCGTCGGCGACCTCCACTGCGTAGGAACGCTCGGTGCGAGCGTCGTTCGGTTCCACGACCATGGCACACCCCATCGCTCGGAACTCCCGACCATTCCGATGATCCCCGTTCGGTCAACAGCGGGCCATCACCCGCTCGCCGGCCTGAAGAAGCGGCCTCACGGGCGGAAGCGGTAGCCCATTCCCGGTTCGGTGATGAGGTGCCGGGGGCGGGACGGGTCGTCCTCCAACTTGCGGCGCAGTTGGGCCATGTACTGGCGCAGGTAGTTGGTCTCGTTCTGGTACTCCGGCCCCCACACGTCGTGCAGCAACTGCCGCTGGCTGACCAGCTTGCCGGGGTGGCGCAGCAGCTTCTCCAGCACCGCCCACTGGGTCGGGGTCAGCCTGACCTCGGTGCCGTCGTCGCGGCTGACCGTGCGGTCGGCGAGGTCGACGGTGTGCCGCCCCACCCGCAGCGTCGCGCTGGCGTCGGTCGTGGCACCGAGCCGCCGGGTGACCGCCCGGATCCGGGCGAGCAGCTCCTCGACGCCGAACGGCTTGGTCACGTAGTCGTCCGCCCCCGCGTCCAGCGCCTCCACCTTGTCCTCGCTGCCGGCCCGCCCGGAGAGCACGATGATCGGCACGCCGGTCCAGCCGCGCAGGCCGCGGATCACCTCGACGCCGTCCATGTCCGGCAGGCCGAGGTCGAGAACGACCAGGTCGGGCGGGTGGCTGGCGGCGGCCTTCAGCGCGCCGGCGCCGGTGTCGGCGACCTCGACGTCGTACCGGCGGGCGCGCAGGTTGATCCGCAGCGCCCGCAGGATCTGCGGCTCGTCGTCGACGACCAGGACCCGTGTCATTCCGGTGGTCCCTCCACCAGGCCGTGGCTGGCGGCCGGCAGCCGCAGCACCATCGTCAGTCCACCACCCGGCGTGGTCTCCGGGGTGAGGCTGCCCCCCATCGCCTCGGCCAACCCGCGGGAGAGCGCCAGCCCGAGCCCCACCCCCGTCTGGTTGTCCCGGTCGCCGAGGCGCTGGAACGGCAGGAACACGTGCTCCCACTGGTCCTCCGGAATGCCCGGGCCGGTGTCGATGACCCGCAGCTCGACCTGGCCGGCGTGGGCGCTCGCGGTCACCGTGGGCGGCTGGTCGGGCGGGCTGTACCGCAGGGCGTTCGCGATGAGGTTGACCAGCACCCGCTCCAGCAGGCCGGGGTCGGCGGTGGCGGCGGGCAGGTCGGCCGGGATGTCGGCGGTGACGCCCGCGGCCGGCGGCCCGAGTTCGTCCAGGGCGCGCGGCACCGCGTCCTCCAGGCCGATCGCGGCCGGGGTGAGCCCGAGCACGCCCGCCTGGAGCCGGCTCATGTCGAGCAGGTTCGCCACCAGCCGGGCCAGCCGGTCCAGCGACTCCTCGGCGGTCGCCAGCAACTCCGCCCGGTCCTCCTCGTCGAACTCCACGTCCGGGCTGCGCAGGCTGGTCACCGCCGCCTTGGCCGAGGCGAGCGGGGTACGCAGGTCGTGGCTGACCGCGGCCAGCAGCGCCGTCCGCATCCGGTCGGCCTCGGCCAGCGGCCGGGCCGTCGCCGCCTCCTCGGCCAGCCGCTCCTGCCGCAGCGCCACCGCGGCCTGGGCGGCGAACGCCTCGACCAGCCGCCGGTCGGCGGCCGCCAGCCGGCGGCCGGTGAGCACGATGGTGATCCGCTCGTCGACCGGCACCGTCGTCTCCCCCGCGTCCGGGGTGGTCGCCGGCCGCTCGCCGACGCTCGCCACCACCCGCCAGGCCCGCTCCTCCCGGGTGCGGGCCGGCCGTCCGGTGGCCTCCTCGGCGAGTTCCAGCATGCTGACGGCGCGCAGCCCGAACGTCTCGCGGAGCTGGTCGAGCAGCGCGGTCAGCGGCCGCCCGCCGCGCAGCACCCCACCGGCCACCGTGGCGAGGGTCTGGGCGTCGGCAGCGGCACGGGCGGCCTCCCGGGTACGCCGAGCGGCGACGTCCACGACCCAGCTGACCGAGACCGCCACCCCGACGAAGACGGCCAGCGCGAGCAGGTTGTCCGGCTCGGCGATGGTCAGCGTGTGGAAGGGCGGCGTGAAGAACCAGTTGAGGATCAGCGAGCCGCCGAGCGCGGCGACCAGCGCCGGCCAGAGCCCGCCGACCAGCGCGACGGCGACCACGCCGGCCAGGAAGAGCAGGATGTCACTGGCCAGGGTGAGGTCCGGCAGGACCCTGAGCAGCAGGGTGAGCAGGGGAAGGCCGAGCGCGGCGAGGGCGTACCCCAGCAGTCGCCGGCGCCGGGACAGCGCCGCCGGCACCCCGACGGTCCGGCGCCCGCGGCCGGCCTCGGTGTGGGTGACCAGGTGCACGTCGATGGCGCCGGACTGGGCGATGGTGGTCACCCCGACGCCCCGGGAGAACACCTGGGCGAAGCGACCGCGCCGGCTGGCGCCGAGCACGAGCTGGGTGGCGTTGACGCCGCGGGCGAAGTCCAGCAGCGCGGCCGGCACGTCGGTGCCGAGGACCTGGTGGTACGTGCCGCCGAGGCTCTCCACGAGCACCCGCTGCCGGGCCAGCCGTGCCGGGTCGGCGCCGACCAGGCCGTCGCTGCGGGCCACGTGCACGGCGAGCAGGTCGGCGCCCTTGCCGCGGGCGGCGATCCGCGCGGCCCGGCGGATCAGGGTCTCCCCCTCCGGCCCGCCGGTCAGCGCCACGACCACCCGTTCCCGGGCCTCCCAGGTTTCGGCGATGCCCTGCTGGTCCCGGTAGCGGCCGAGCTGCTCGTCGACCTTGTCGGCCAGCCAGAGCAGCGCCAGCTCGCGCAGCGCGGTGAGGTTGCCGACCCGGAAGTAGTTGCCCAGCGCCGCGTCGATCCTGTCGGGCCGGTAGATGTTGCCGTGCGCCATCCGCCGGCGCAGCGCCTCGGGGGTCATGTCGACCAGCTCGACCTGCTCGGCGGCCCGCACCACCTCGTCGGGCACCGTCTCCCGCTGGACGGTCCCGGTGATCTGCGCGACCACGTCGTTGACCGACTCGAGGTGCTGGATGTTGACCGTGGAGAGCACGTCGATGCCGGCGTCGAGCAGCTCCTGCACGTCCTGCCAGCGCTTGCCGTTGCGGCAGCCGGGCACGTTGGTGTGCGCCAGCTCGTCGACCACGGCGACCTGCGGCCGGCGGGCGAGCACCGCGTCGACGTCCATCTCGGCGAACTCGGCGCCGCGGTACTCGACGGCGCGGCGGGGCACCTGCTCCAGGTCGCCGATCATCGCCGCGGTGTGCTTGCGCCCGTGCGTCTCCACCAGCCCGATCACCACGTCGGTGCCCCGCTCGGCCCGCCGGTGGGCCTCCTCCAGCATGGCGTACGTCTTGCCGACGCCCGGGGCGGCGCCCAGGTAGATGCGCAGCTCTCCTCGTGGCACGGGACCATCCTCTCGCTGCGATGACGGTACGGGGCGGGGCCGCCGAGGAGGCCCCGCCCGCGCGACCGGAGGCTCAGCGGGCCGGGAACTCCCGGTCCAGGGCCAGGTTGAGCTCCAGCACGTTGACCCCGGGCTCGCCCATGAAGCCGAGCGCCCGGCCGGTGGTGTGCGCCGCGACCAGGCGGCGGACCGCGTCCGGGTCCGCGCCACGCTCCCGCGCGACCCGGTCGACCTGCAACTCGGCGTACGCCGGGGAGATGTGCGGGTCGAGGCCGCTGCCGCTGGCGGTGACCGCGTCGGCGGGCACCGCGGGCTCCGCGGGCGCGTCGCCCCGGATCGGGGTGACGATGCCGCCCTCCGCCACGTAGTCCCGGCCCGGCTCGGCCAGCTCGACCGGGACGCCCTGGTAGCTGGCGAGGAACGGGGTGGCCGGGGCGGTCTGGTTGACGCTCACCGCCCGGGTCACCGGGCCGGTGAGCCCGTCGGCGCGGAACACCGCGAGCACCGCGCCGACCCCGTCCGGGGTGCAGAACGGGCGGCCGCCGTCCACACCGTCGAGGGCGCCGACCGCCTTGCTGCGCGCGCAGACCTGGGTGAGCAGGCTCGGCGTGGACTCCTCGGGGTCGGTGGCGATGGTGTCCACCACGCTCTCCGGACCGAGGTTGCTGGCCGCGGTGGCGGTGGGGTCGTAGCCGTCGCCGGCGGCGGACGGGCGGCTCTGGAAGTAGCGCGGGACGGGGTTGCCGTCGGCGTCGGTGAACGACTGCCCGATCAGGCGGCTGCCGACGGTCCGCCCGTCGGCGCTGACCAGGGAGCCGGCCGCCCTGCCGTCGAGACCGGGGAGCCGGCCCACGGCGACCAGGGCGAGCGGATAGAGCAGGCCGAGCAGGACGGTGAAGACGAGCAGGGCCCGCAGGGCGGCGAGGTGCTGGGCGAGCCAGCTGGGAAGGCGCATCAGGAGATCCCCGGGATGAGCTGGACGAACAGGTCGATGATCTTGATACCGACGAACGGCACGAGGAGGCCGCCCAGGCCGTAGCGCCAGAGGTTCCGGCTGAGCAGCTTCGACGCGCTCGCCGGCCGGTACCGCACGCCGCGCAGGGCGAGCGGGATCAGCGCGACGATGATGATCGCGTTGAAGATGACGGCGGACAGGATCGCCGTCTCCGGGCTGGCCAGCCGCATGACGTTCAGCGCGTCCAGGCTCGGGTACAGGCCGGCGAAGATGGCCGGGATGATGGCGAAGTACTTCGCCACGTCGTTGGCGATGGAGAACGTGGTCAGCGCGCCCCGGGTGATCAGCAACTGCTTGCCGATCTCGACGATCTCGATGAGCTTGGTCGGGTCGGAGTCGAGGTCGACCATGTTGCCGGCCTCCTTCGCGGCCGACGTGCCGGTGTTCATCGCCACCCCGACGTCCGCCTGGGCCAGCGCCGGCGCGTCGTTGGTGCCGTCGCCGGTCATCGCGACCAGCCGCCCGCCCTGCTGCTCCTTCCGGATGAGGGCGAGCTTGTCCTCCGGGGTGGCCTCGGCGAGGAAGTCGTCCACGCCGGCCTCGTCGGCGATCGCCCTGGCGGTCCGCGGGTTGTCACCGGTGATCATCACGGTCCGGATGCCCATCCGGCGCATCTCGTCGAACCGCTCGCGCATCCCGGACTTGACCACGTCCTTGAGGTGGATGACGCCGAGCGCGCGAGCCGGCTGGCCGTCGAGGTGCTCGGCGACGACCAGCGGGGTGCCGCCGCTGCCGCTGATCGCGTCGACCAGTTCGCCGACCTGGCCGCTCGGGTGCCCGCCGTTGTCGCGTACCCAGGCCAGCACCGCCGCCGCGGCGCCCTTGCGGATCCGGCGCACGCCGCCGTCGACGCTCTCCGCGCCGAGGTCGACGCCGCTCATCCGGGTCTGGGCGGTGAACGGCACGAAGGTGGCGTGCGGCATGACGCCGGGCTCGCGCTCGCGCAGCCCGTACTCGTTCTTCGCGAGCACCACCACCGAGCGCCCCTCCGGGGTCTCGTCGGCCAGGCTGGCGAGCTGCGCCGCGTCCGCCACGTCCGCCGCCGCGACGCCCTCGACGGGCAGGAACTCGTCGGCCTGGCGGTTGCCCAGGGTGATCGTGCCGGTCTTGTCCAGCAACAGGGTGTTCACGTCGCCGGCCGCCTCGACCGCCCGGCCGCTGACCGCCAGCACGTTGCGCTGCACCAGGCGGTCCATGCCGGCGATGCCGATCGCCGACAGCAGGGCACCGATCGTGGTGGGGATGAGGCAGACCAGCAGGGACACCAGCACCACACCGCTGACGCCGGCATCGGTGATCGCTGTCGTGTCCGGCGCCGCCGCCTGGTAGCCCTTGGAGAAGACCGCCAGCGGCTGGAGGGTGACCACCGCGAGCAGGAAGATGATCGTGAGCGCGGCGAGCAGGATGTTCAGCGCGATCTCGTTCGGCGTCTTCTGCCGGTTGGCCCCCTCGACCAGGGCGATCATCCGGTCGACGAAGCTCTCGCCGGGCTGCTGGGTGATCCGCACGACGATCCGGTCGGAGAGCACCCGGGTGCCGCCGGTGACCGCGCTCCGGTCGCCGCCCGACTCCCGGATCACCGGCGCGGACTCGCCGGTGATGACCGACTCGTCGACGCTGGCGATGCCCTCGACCACGTCACCGTCGCCCGGGATGATCCCGCCCGCCTCGACCAGGACGATGTCGCCCTGCTTCAGCTCCGGGCCCGGTACGGCCTCGTCCCGGTACCGGTTCGCGGGCAGGCCCGGGGTCCAGCCGATCAGGCGGGTGGCGACGGTGTCCCGCTTGGCCTGGCGCAGGGTGGCCGCCTGGGCCTTGCCCCGGCCCTCCGCGACGGCCTCGGCCAGGTTGGCGAAGAGCACCGTCAGCCAGAGCCACCCGGTGATCGCCCAGGCGAACCCCGACGGGTCGGCGACCGCGAGCACGGTGGTGAAGACGGCGCCGATCTCGACGATCAGCATCACCGGGTTGCGCCAGAGCGTGCGCGGGTCGAGCTTGCGCAGCGCGTCCGGCAGGGACCGGAACAGCTGCTTCGGGTCGAGCAGGTCGCCGCCGACCCGGTTGCCCCGGGTCGCGGGCGTCCCGGCGGTCGGCGCGTCGCCGGCCCCCGATGTCACCGACGGGACGGACATGTTCTCGTTCCTCATGGAGATCAGAGCCCCTCGGCCAGCGGGCCGAGCGCGAGGGCGGGCAGGAAGGTCAGCGCGACGAGGATGACCGTGACGCCGACGACCATCCCGACGAACAGGGGTCGGTGGGTCGGCAGGGTGCCCTCGGACGCCGGGGTGGGCTGCTGCCGGGCCAGCGAACCGGCCAGGGCGAGCACGAAGATGATCGGCAGGAACCGGCCGAGCAGCATGCACAGTCCGAGCGCGGTGTCCCACCAGGTGGTGTTCACGGTGATGCCGCCGAAGGCGGAGCCGTTGTTGTTGCTGGCCGAGGTGAACGCGTAGAGCACCTCCGACAGCCCGTGCGGGCCGACGTTCAGCGCGGTGGCGTTGTTGCCGGTGGCGAACGCCGCGGCCGTGCCGATCAGCACCAGCGTCGGGGTGATCAGGAAGTAGATCGCGGCGAACTTGATCTCGCGGGCGCCGATCTTCTTGCCGAGGTACTCCGGCGTCCGGCCGACCATCAGCCCGGCCACGAAGACCGTGACCACCGCGAGTACCAGCAGGCCGTAGAGGCCGGCGCCGACGCCGCCCGGGGCGACCTCGCCGAGCATCATGTTGACCAGCGGCATCATCCCGCCCAGCGCGGTGTACGAGTCGTGGAACGAGTTCACCGCGCCGGTGGAGGTCAGCGTGGTCGCCGCGGCGAAGGTGGCCGAGTTCGACACGTCGAAGCGGACCTCCTTGCCCTCCAGCGCCGCGCCGACCGCCTGCGGCACGGTGCCGTGGCCGGTCGACTCGAAGACGTTGGTCAGGGTGACGCTGGTCAGCGCGAGGATCGCCATGACGGCGGCGATCGCGTACCCCTGGCGGTTCTGGCCGACCATCCGGCCGAACACCCGGGGCAGGCTGAACGGGATCAACAGGATCAGGAAGATCTCGATCCAGTTGGTCCAGGCCGTCGGGTTCTCGAACGGGTGGGCGCTGTTGACGTTGTAGAAGCCACCACCGTTGGTGCCCAGCTCCTTGATCACTTCCTGGCTGGCCACCGGCCCGCCGGTGATGGTCTGGCTGCCGCCGGTCAGCGTGCTCACGTCGGTGCCGGCGGAGAGGTTCTGCACCACCCCGCCGATCATCAACGCGAGCGCGCCGAGCACCGCGACCGGCAGCAGGATGCGCACGGTGATCCGGGTCAGGTCGACCCAGAAGTTGCCCAACTGCTCCGTCCGGTGCCGGGCGAAGCCGCGCAGCAGGGCCACCGCGACGGCGATGCCGACCGCCGCGGAGACGAAGTTCTGCACCGCCAGGCCGGCCATCTGCACGAGGTGACCCATGGTCGACTCACCCGAGTACGACTGCCAGTTGGTGTTGGTCACGAACGACACCGCTGTGTTCCAGGCTCCGTGCGGCACCACCGGGTCGAAACCCAGGGAGAGCCAGAGCCGGTCCTGCACCCGCTGGAACAGGTAGAGGAACAGCAGCGAGACGGCCGAGAAGGCCAGCACGCTGCGGGCGTAGACGCCCCAGGTCTGCTCGGCGGCCGGGTTGACCCCGACCAGCCGGTAGATCCCGCGCTCGACGCGGGACTGCCGGGTGCCGGCGACCACCCGGTAGATGTGGTCGCCGAACGGCCTGTACACGGCGACCAGCGCCGCCACCAGCGACAGGACGAAGGCGGCACCGGCCGTTGTCATGGTCATCAGAAGCGCTCCGGGAACAGCAGGGCGACCACCATGAAGACACCCACACCGATCGCCAGCACCAGGCCGACGGCGTTGACCGCGCTCACCGCTTCTCCACCGCCCGCACCAGGAGGGCGAGGGCCAGGAACAGCCCCACCGTCAACCCCACGAACAGCACGTCAGACACGCCTGACTCCTCCAACCGGACGAGTTCCCGCGGCCGCCTCCCGGCCGCGCCGGGCAATCAAAGCGCCGCCCGAACCGGGCCGACAGGGGCTTTGACGCGACCGTGACGGCGACCGCGCGGTTATTGACGCGGTTTTCACGCGCACCCGGTGAAACCGGCCTCGGGGCCCGGTGCAGGGGGTCGCGGAGGGCGGGTCAGGGTCGGGACGGAGCGCCGGCGCTCAGAGCGCGATCGAGCCGGCGCTCAGAGCGCGATCAGCACGACCGCGAGCACGAGCAGGGAGCAGCCGATCTCGATCACCCCGACCCGCGCCGGCCGGAGCCCCCGGCCCGGCAGGACCACCGCCCGGATCAGGAGCAGCAGGAAGACCGGCGCGAGCAGCGGGTCCAGCGCCGCCGCGGCGAGCAGCGCGAGCGCGTGGAAGCCGACCGACAGGCGCAGGTAACCGGCGTCACCGCGTTCCCGGATCATGGTCTTGACGTAGAACACGGTGCCGACCAGGTACAGCAGCAGGGCCAGGAACGCGGGGACTACGTCGGCGAGGGGCACCCCGGCGATGGTCGCCAGCACGAAGACCAGCAGGCAGCTCTGCGCCACCGAGGCGAGGTCGTTGAGCAGGGCGCGCTCCCGGCGGCGCCAGGCGTATCCGGCGTTGACCGCCAGCAGCGCGGCGTAGCCCGGGGCGTACCAGAGCACGGCCGGCCGGGCGAGCAGCACGGTCACCGCCAGCGGCGCGGCCACCAGGCCGTAGACCAGCAACTGCTCGGCGAAACGGCGCGGTCGGCGGGTCTTGATCGCCTGGAAGGCGTAGTAGGACAGCAGGTAGCCGGCCAGCCAGGCGCCGAGCAGCGGCAGGTGCGGCCAGCGCGGGCCGACCAGCGCCACCCCGGCGGTGTACGGCAGCAGGAGCATCGCCCAGGCCCCGTGCTGCGGTGGCAGGAAACGGCGCACCCGCCGGCGGGGGCCGACCGGTCGCGCGGTGCTGGTGGCGGCGGACACGGGTCACCTCACGGACGGCACGGGCGCCGGGTCGGCGGCGACCGTGGGCAGGGCCAGCCGCACCACGCAGGCGTCGGGTGCGCCGAACGGTTCGACCACGGCGCCGGTCGCCGGCGCGCCGGCCTGTTCGAGCGCACCCCGGACCACACCGACGTGCAGCGCGCAGATCGTGTCCGGGCTGCGGTTGACCAGTTCCAGGAAGGGGCAGGTGCGCAGGTGGACCTCGACCGTCCCGTCGGCGGTCCGGTGCCGGCGGGGGTCGAAGCCCAGGCCGCGGAGCACGTCGAGCAACGTGTCGACCGGGTCGTCGCCGGTGGCGGTCGCGGCCGCGGCGAGGTGGCGCCCCCAGCCCTGGCCGGCGTGGACGGCCTCGGCCCGAGCCGCGCCGGGGTCGCGGCGGGAGAGGTGGTCGAGCAGGGCGGCGGCGAGCGCCCGGTACGGCGCCGGGGCGGGCGCCGCGACGGTGGCGGCCCGGTAGCGCCAGGCCGGCCGCCCCGGCTGGCCACCGCTGGCCCGCGCCCGGACCAGCAGCCCGGCGTCGACCAGGCGGTCCAGGTGGGTGCGGACGGTGGACAGGTGCAGCCCGGTCCGCTCCCCCACCTCGGCGATGGTCAGCCCGGTGTCGGCGTTGCGCACCAGGTCGAGGATCTCGGCCCGGCTGGCGGCGCCGAGCGCCCGATGGCGGCGGGGATCGATCCGCTCGCCGACCGGCCCGTTTCTCGGCGTTTCCACGCTGACCAACGTTACAAGGCAGTAGGCCCGCGAAAACCCGCCAGCGGTGGGCCGACGGTCCCGGTCTTCCGGGTCGTCCGGCCCTGCCGGCGGGGTGCCCGCCGGGCGGACGATGCCGGCAGACGTCCGACCGGACCGGGAGGTGAGTGCGGTGTGCAACTACTGCGGCTGCCGCGAGTTCCCGCTGATCGGTCGGCTCTCCGCCGAGCACGAGGCGATCGCCAACGCCGCCGGCCGGCTCCGCACCGCGGTACGCGACGGCGGTGACCCGTACGCGGCCCTCGACGACCTGCTCGACCTCCTGCTGCCGCACACCGCCACCGAGGAGCAGGGGCTCTTCGTGGCGCTGCGGGAGGAGGGCAGCCTGGCCGACGCGGTGGCCAAGCTCTGCGCCGAGCACGACGACATCCACGGCGTGCTCGGCGGGGTGGACCGCGCCGCGCCGGACTGGCCGGCCGTGCTGGCCGCCCTCGACCGGCTGCACCGGCACATCGACAACGAGGAGCACGGCCTCTTCCCGGCGGCGGTGATCGCGCTGCCGATCCCGGCCTGGGACCGGATCACCCCACCGGCTGGCGCGTCCCGGTAGCACCCGGGCACCGCGATCCGGCGGACCGGCCGCGATCGGAGCGGGTCCGCGCCGGTAGGGCCAGGCCCAGGCGATCCTCCCCGGCCGGCGGACCGCCGTGGCACGCCGTCGCGCCGCCGTCCGCGGCGTGCCGTCGCGGCGTGAGTGCGGAGGGTCTCCGGGAGGGTCGACGGGCACGAAAAAAGAGGGAATCGCTCCCCTCCATTTTCAAGGTATAGCGGACCGGGGGGCTTGCCGCAAGACCCGGGTCGTGCCGCAGAATCGCTGGCCGAGGTCAGAAACCTCGGGAATTGGGGGGAATTGCGATATGGGTACCGTCTTGTCGACGTCTGGGGCGGATGGGGATGGCGGACCGGTGGCGGGACCCGCGGCCGGTGGCGCCGGAGGCCGCGCGGCCGGCGACACGGCTCCCCCGACCAGCAGCGTGTTCGACCTGCCCGACCAGCTCGCCGCCAAGGCCGACCCAGCGCTGATCGGCCGCGACGAGCAGCACTTCGCGGCCATGGCGGAGAGCCTGGAGCAGGTGTTCGCCGACCTGACCGACCGCCTCGACGCGGCGCGCAGGGCGCCCGGCGGCAAGGGCCGGCAGGCGGTGGACCGGGACCAGGAGATCCGCCGGCTGACCGCCCGCCTGCGTACGTTGAGTCGCTACGGTCTGGACCTCTGCCTCGGGCACATGGTCAGCGCCGACGACCCCGAGCCGGTGTACATCGGACGGCGTGGCCTCACCGACAGCTCGGGGCGTCGGCTGCTGCTCGACTGGCGCTCCCCCGCCGCCGAGCCGTTCTTCGGCGCGACCCACGCCAACCCGATGGGGTTGGCCAGCCGCCGCAGGTACCGCTGGACGAAGGGCCGGATCACCGACTACTGGGACGAGGTGTTCAGCCCGGACGGGTTCGACGGGCACGCCGCCGCGCTCGACGACCAGTCCGCCTTCATCGCCAGCCTCGGCGGCAGCCGGTCGAACCGGATGCGGGACGTGCTCGGCA
Organism: Micromonospora sp. C28SCA-DRY-2; assembly: GCF_030519475.1. GTDB lineage: Bacteria > Actinomycetota > Actinomycetes > Mycobacteriales > Micromonosporaceae > Micromonospora. The sequence continues at coordinate 74,830 of NZ_JAUMKD010000001.1, forward strand.
CCATCCAGGCCGACCAGGACGCCATCATCCGCGCCGGTTCGAGCGGCGCGCTCGTGGTGGACGGCGGTCCGGGTACCGGGAAGACGGTCGTCGCGCTGCACCGCACCGCGTACCTCCTCTACGCCGACCCGCGGCTCGGCAGCCGGCGGGGCGGCGTGCTCGTCGTCGGTCCGCACCAGCCCTACCTGGCCTACGTCGCCGACGTCCTGCCCAGCCTCGGCGAGGAGGACGTGCAGATCTGCACCCTGCGGGACCTCGTCCCCGAGGGCGCCGCGGCGACCGTGGAGACCGACCCGGAGGTGGCCCGGTTGAAGTCGTCGGCCGACCTGGTGCGGGCGATCGAGGCGGCCGTCCGGTTCTACGAGGAGCCGCCCCGCAAGGGGATGACGGTCAGCACCGAAGATTCCGACATCCGGCTGACCGCCGACGACTGGGCCGAGGCGTTCGACGCACCGGATCCCGGTACCCCGCACAACGAGGCGCGCGACGAGATCTGGGAGGAGCTGCTCACCATCCTGACGGACAGGTACGACGGCGACGAGCCGGAGGAGCTGGTCCGCAGGTCGCTGCTGCGCAACGCGGAGCTACGCCGGGCCTTCAACCGCGCCTGGCCGCTGCTCGACCCGGCCGACCTCGTCGGAGACCTCTGGTCGGTCCCCGCCTACCTGCGCACATGTGCCCCCTGGCTGAGCGCGGACGAGATCCGGACGCTACAGCGCGACGACCCCCGCGCCTGGACCGTGTCCGACCTGCCGCTGCTGGACGCGGCCCGGCAGCGGCTCGGCGACCCGGAGGCGTCCCGACGCCGGCACCGGCACGAGGCCACCGTGGCCGCCCGGCGGGAGCACATGGACCAGGTCGTCGACGACCTGATCGCATCCGACGCGTACGACGACGGCGAAGGCCTGATGACGATGCTGCGTCAGCAGGACCTGAAGGACGCCCTGGTCGACGACGGCGCACTGCCCGGCGCCGAGCCGGACCGGCTCGCCGGCCCGTTCGCGCACATCGTCGTGGACGAGGCCCAGGAGCTGACCGACGCGGAGTGGCAGATGCTGCTGCTCCGCTGCCCGTCCCGGAGCTTCACCATCGTCGGCGACCGCGCCCAGGCCCGGCACGGGTTCACCGAGTCGTGGCAGGACCGGCTCGGGCGGATCGGGCTCGACCGGATCAACCTGGCGTCCCTGACCATCAACTACCGGACGCCGAAGGAGATCATGACGGCAGCCGAGCCGGTCATCCGGGCGGCGCTCCCGGACGCCAATGTGCCGACCTCCATCCGCAGCGGCGGCGTGCCCGTCGTCCACGGGTCCACCGCCGAGCTGCGCCCGATCCTGGACACCTGGCTCGCCGCGCACGCCGAGGGGATCGCCTGCGTCATCGGCGATCCCACCTTCGCCGCGACGTCCCGGGTCCGTTCGCTGACCCCGGAGCTGTCGAAGGGGCTCGAGTTCGACCTGGTCGTCCTCGTCGACCCCGAGACGTTCGGCGACGGCATCGAGGGGGCGGTGGACCGCTACGTCGCGATGACCCGGGCGACCCAGCAGCTGGTCATCCTGACCAGTTCCTGACACCGTGTCCGCCGCCAGCGGTCGGCGGGCGACCCGGCGGGGTGAGCCGGCGCCGTGACGCGGTCGCCCGTACCCGCCTCTCCCGGCCCATGACCGGGGACAGGCGGGTGCGGGCGGCCGACGGTGCTACGGCTGCCCGGCGGCGCAGTTGTTGCTCTTGCGGGTGACGGTGTACTCGGTGTCGTCGTTCGTGATGCCCGACGGCTGGCCGTCGAAGTAGGTCTCCACCTTCTCCCAGCCGCGGCGCTGCTCGTAGTGCAGGTGCGGGGCGCCGGAGTTGCCGGTGCTGCCGACTCGGCCGATCTGCTGGCCCTGGGCGACCCGTTGGCCCTCGGCGACCAGCGGCGGTTCGAGCAGGTGCAGGTACTGCGTCTCCCACTTGCCACCGTGGTCGATCTTCACCCAGTAACCGCCGCCCCGGCCACGCGGGCCGTTCGGGTTGTCCGGGGTACGCCCGCCCAGGGAGCCGTTGATCCCGGCGACCGTGACCGTGCCGGCGTAGGACGCGAGCACCGGCCTCCCCCACGCCTCGCCGGTGGTGGGGAACAGGTCGACGTCGAAGTCGTCGTGGCCGGGGTAGGTGCCGAGCTGCCAGGTCTCCCCGCAGGCCACCGGGAGCTGGAAGAGCGGACGCGGGCCGGGCGGCCGCAGCAGCGGCACCACGACCACCGCGACGGCGACGAGCGCCAGGGCCGCGGCGAGCGCGAGGATCCACCGGAGGTTGCGTCTGCGGGCGTGGCGGCGGGTGCGGCGTCGGGCTGGAGGGTGGCCGGTCGTCACCGCCCGAAGCATGGCAGACGCCGGCAAGGCTCCGGCTCCCGGGTGGCGCGGCGGATCATTCCGTGAAGAGCTTCGCCGCGGTGGTCAGGGTCTGCACGACGCCGTACCCGAGCAGCACGGTGACCAGCGCCCAGGAGATCCAGAGCCGGGCCTGTTGCGTGCCGACGGCCTGCGCCGGGGGTCGGCTCTGCGGCCCGAGCGCGACCGGGTCGGTCTTCTCGGCCGGCGCCACCGGCACGGCGCCGCCGGTGTCCGGTTCGTGGAAGCGTTCCGGGACCGGGCGGACCAGCAGGTTGGCGATGAAACCGACGGCCAGCACGCCGACCATGGTGAACAGGGCCGGCCGGTAGGCCGACGCGGTGAGGGTGCCCGGCTTGCCCTGCGTGTCGAGGATCCCGTTGACGATCAGCGGGCCGGCCACGCCCGCGGCGGACCAGGCGGTCAGCAGCCGGCCGTGGATGGCGCCGACCTGGTGGGTGCCGAACAGGTCCCGCAGGTAGGCGGGAACGGTGGCGAAACCGCCGCCGTAGAAGGAGATGATGACGCCGGCCAGGAGCACGAACAGCACGGTGGCGTTCTGTCCGACCACCGCCAGCAGGGTGTACAGCACCATGCCGAGGCCGAGGTAGAGCACGTAGATCGGCTTGCGGCCGATGAGGTCGGACGTCGTCGACCAGACGAAGCGCCCGGCCATGTTGAACAGCGACAGCAGGCCCACGAAGCCGCCGGCCGCGGCGACCGAGACCGCCGACACCCCGTTGTCCCGGAAGAAGTCCTGGATCATCGGTGCGGCCTGTTCGAGGATGCCGATACCGGCCGTCACGTTGGTGAACAGCACGATCCAGAGCAGCCAGAACGAGCGGGTGCGGATGGCGTTCGCGGCCGAGACGCTGGCCCGGGTGATCATGGGTTTCCGCGCCACCGACGAGGGATCGAAGCCGGCCGGGCGCCAACCCGGCGGGGGCACCCGCACGTTGAACACGCCGAACATCATGATCACGAAGTAGCCGATGCCGAGCGTGAGGAAGAGCCCCACGAGCGCGCCGCCCGAGGCCACGGCCCCCGCTCTGGCCGGGTCGAAGCCGGGGTCGTAGAGGGAGAGCAGCTGGCGCGACAGCGGGCTGGCGAGCAGCGCGCCGCCGCCGAATCCCATGATCGCCAGACCGGTGGCCAGCCCGGGTCGGTCCGGGAACCACTTGATCAGCGTGGAGACGGGCGAGATGTAGCCGATGCCGAGCCCGATGCCGCCGATCACGCCGTAGCCCAGGTAGAGCAGCCAGAGCTGCCGGGTGGCGATGCCGAGCGCGCCGATCAGGAAGCCGGCCGCCCAGAAGCACGCGGAGGTGAACATCGTCTTGCGGGGCCCGCTGCGCTCGGCCCAGGTGCCGCCGACCGCCGCCGAGAGACCGAGCATCACGATCGCGATGCTGAAGATCACGCCGATCGCCGTCTGGCTGACGTCGAACCGGGCGATCAGCGAGTTCTTGTACACGCTGGTCGCATAGACCTGGCCGATGCACAGGTGCACAGCGAGCGCGGCCGGCGGGATCAGCCACCGGCTGTATCCGGGGGGCGCGACGGTGTGCCGAGGGTCGAGCGCGGCCAACACGGGCACTTCCGCACCTCCTGCGCGCGAACGGGCGGTCCGCGGTGCGACGGCCGTGGCAGGTCCCACCGCGACAGGACACGGCGGGGTACCCGGACAGCGCCGGTTCATCCCACGTCAGGCGGCGGGACCGCCCGGGCGCGACGGGCGCACGATGGTCGGCCGGTGGCAGGCATCCGGCGGGACCCCGCCCGCTCGCGGGGGTACGCGCGAGCGGCGAGGTCCGCGGGGCCGGTCGGGCGACCGTCAGGTGACCCGGCTCAGGCCGCGCCGGCCGTTGCCTCGGCGGACGTTCTCCGTCCGGCCGTCGGCGCCGAGCATCCGGCGCGCGGCCTCGAGCCCGGTCAGCGCCGCCCCGTACGCGGTCAACTCGCGCTGGAAGTGCTCGACCTTGGCGTACCAGTACTTGAGCTCCGGGTTCATCGACTTGGAGTTGATGTAGTTGACGATGTCCGTCTCCGGGTCGATGCCCCGGCGCGCGCAGCAGCGGTCGAAGCGGGCCTTGGTGCGGTCGTACTTCTCGGTCATCGCCGCCAGGCTGGCCTCCGCCTCGAGCAGCCTGGACTGCAGATACGCCACGTACTCACGGGGAATCGACGGGGTGGCGAACTCCAGTCGGGTGGTGGGCAGTGCGGACATCGCCGTCACCGCCCCGGACAACTGGCCGGGCCGTGCCGCCGGCGCGACGTGACCACCGGGTACGGGCGCCGGGCCGGCACGCTGCCGGACGTCCCGGGCAGCGCCGCCTGCCGAGCTACGCATCCGTTCAACAAGATCATGGTGACCGCCTCCACTCGCGCTACGTCGGGTGCACCGCCGGCGGGGAGGTCGAGCCCTGGCTGGCCCGGCGACGTTGCCGCCAGCCACCGCCGGCGCAGTGATGTACTTCTACCCCTGCGGGCGGCCGACTATGCCCGGGCACGGACCTCGGTGCTTCGGCGCGGCTGGTAGGTGCGTGTCGTGACCCGGCGGCGGGTGCGCGCGGTCTCCGTGGTGTGCACCCCGTCCGGCGTCGACGTGCCGCGCGGCACGGCTCAGGCGGGGTCAGTCGCGAGCAGGCCGCACAGCAGGCTCCGCTGGGCCCGCTCGAAGAGGTCCGTGGCCGGGGGTGCGGCGGGCGGCTGGGTCAGGGCTGCCACCAGATGGGGGTACGGACCGACGTCGAGGCCGGCGAACGTGAACCCCTCCCCGGCCGTCCGCTTGCGGGCGAACAGGATGGAGATCCCGTTCATCACGCCGATCGCCTCGAACTTGGCGACCGGCGTCGCCGGGACCGGTGCCATGATCCGCAGGCAGGCGTCGAAGAACGCCAGTGCCTCCGGGCCGATCGCGGAGGCCCGTTGGCTCAACTCCGACAGCCAGGGGTGCCGCTCGTGCACGGCCCGTTGGGCGCGGGCCATCCGCAGCATCGCGTCCAGCCAGTCCCCCTCCGGCTCCGGATACGGCCGCAGTTCGGCGGCCACCCGGTCGGCCATCAGGTCGAGCAGGTCGTCCCGGGAGGACAGGTACCGGTAGAGCGAGGCCGCACCGGTCTCCAGTCGGGTGGCGACCGCCCGCATCGACACCGCGGCCAGCCCGTCGGCGTCCGCGATGGCGATCGCCGCGGCCACGATGTCGTCCCGGCTGTGGGCCGGGGTCGGGCCCCGGGTGCCACGTTCGGGTCGGCGCCAGATCGACTCCCGCTGGGAGTGGCCGGATTTCGGGGCTGCGTCGCTCACCGATCCACTGTAAACTGCAAACGCCGTTCGCAGTTTTTGGCCAACGCGGAGACGCGGGGAAGGCGGAACACCATGGACCGGATCATCGCCCCGGACGGCGAGAAGATCGTGCTGCACTCCACCGGCGCCGGGCCGGACGTCGTCGTGGTGCACGGCGGTGGGGTCACCATCGAGCCCTACCGCAGGCTGGCCACCGCCCTCGCCGAACGCTGCACCGTGCACCTCTACAACCGGCGCGGCCGGGCGGACGCCCCCGCGCGCCGCGAGCCGTACACGGTGGCGCAGGAGATCGAAGACCTCGGCGCGGTGCTCGCGCACACCGGCGCCCGCACCGTCGTCGGGCACAGCTCGGGCGGCTTCATCGCGCTGCGCGCCGCGCTCACCCTGCCGATCGCCCGGCTCGCGCTCTACGACCCGGCCGTCTCGGTCGACGGCATCCTCACCGGCGAGTTCATCGCCTCGGCGCGGGCCGCGCTGCGCGCCGGCGACCCCGCCCGCGCGATGGCGATCGTCGGCGCCGCCGCCAACCCGCACCTCCCGGCGTCCCGACTGCCGCTCGGCGCGCAGACCGCGCTCTGCCGGCTCTTCCTGCGCACCCGGATCGGGCGGCAGATGAGCGAACTGCTCGACATCACCCTCGACGAGACCGCCCTGGTCGCGGCGCACGGCGGCGCGCCCGAGCAGTACGCGGGCGTGAACGCGGAGGTGCTGTTCGCCTACGGGCAGGCCGGGCCGCCGTACTACCCGAAGATCGCGGCCGCCCTGGCCACCGCCCTGCCGCGGATGCGGGTGCTGCCGGTGCCGCGCTGCGGCCACGACGGCATCAACCGGGCGCCGGCCCGACTGGTCGACCCGCTCGTGGCCTTCCTGACCGCGACGGCGTGAGGCGCGCGGCGGGGGCGCACCGGCGGGACCGGCGCGCCCCCGTTCGGTCGGCGGCTCAGCGGCGGACGTATTCCCCGCCGCCCGGCGTGACCGCCGCCGGTCCGGCCAGGCCGGCCACGGCGCCCGCGGCGCTGGCGGTGCCCGGGTACAGGTAGAAGCCGCCGACCACGTCGACGACCACATCCGCGCGTCCGGTCAGGTTGTGCACGTGGAAGGCGTCCCGCGGCCCGATCCCGGCGAGCACGCCGTTCGAGACGATCTGGCCGGCCTCCGGATTCAGGTTGCTGGAGGCCGGCTTCGCCACGCCGGCGTCGGCCGGCCAGACGGTGAACACCGTGTTCCGCTCGGGGGCCACCGCCGTCACGTTGGTGGCCAGCACCTGGGTGGCCGCGTCGATCAGGCCGGGCGGCGGACCGCTGGCCAGGTCCACCCGGCCGGTCTCGCCGGAACCGAGTGTGCGCAGCCGCATCCCCATCCGGCTGTCCACGATCCGCACCGGGGCGTTCGCGCGGAAGCGCAGGCCGTCGGCGACCAGACCGTCGTCGATCACGCCGACCAGGTCGACCACCAGGTGCGTGGTGGCGGAGCTGTAGATCATGTAGCGGGCGGCGTCCTCCGCCCCGCAGGCGACCAGGGGGCAGCGCTGGGTCGTGACGTACGCCAGGTTCGGCACCACCTTGCCCGCCCGGTAGTTCACCATGGAGATCACCGGCGGAGCGTCCTCGCCGGACCAGGCGGTGAGGAAGCCGTCCTTCAGCGGCTGGACCGCGGTGATGTTGAGGACGAGCGCCTTGACGTGCCCGTTGTAGTCCACCGCGCCGAAGTCGGCGAAGTCCACCCAGTCGTTGAGCGCCGCCCCGGCGGGCAGCGCGCCCCGGTGGTCCGTACGGCTGTCGAAGAGCCGGACCGGCGCCACCGGGCGGTACTGCCCGCCCTGGCCCAGACCGGCGGGCGCGACGCTGGCTCCCTGGTAGAAGGCGACCACGTCGACCACCACATGGGTGCTGCCGGCCCGGTTGTAGATCGAGATCCGCCCGCTGGGGTCGAGCTGGACGGTGACGCTGTTGGAGCCGAGCCAGTCCTTCGCGAAGTTGACCGACGACGCCGTGGGCCGGGGCCCGCCGGCGGGATAGACGGTGAGGAAGCTGCCGGCGGTCGGACCGGTGACCGTCACGTTGAGCACGGCGGCGGCGACGCCGGTGCCCGGCACCCCGGCGCGTCCGGCCACCTGGAGCACGAGTGACGAGTCGGGACCGAGCTTGCCCTGGCGTCCACCGAGCCCCGACCGGGTGTCCAGCAACCGGGCCGGACCGACCGGGTAGTACGTGCCCTTGGCGCCGTCCGTGACGGTCGCCTCGATCGGCACCGCCTGCCGGCCGGCCGGACCGTTGTCGGGCAACTGGAGCAGGGCGGTGCTGCGGGCCACCCGGTCGGGTCGGAAGGTCACCACCACCCGGCAGCTGGATCCGGGCGCCAGGACCCGTCCGGAACAGGCGTCCTCGCTGATCGTGAAGGCGCCGGGATCGGCGCCGGCGAGGGTGGCGGCACCGAATTGGACGTCCGCGGTGCCGTCGGAACCGAACTCGACCGACGTCGACCGGGACTCGCCGACCCGCACCGGCTCGAACGCGAGCCGGGACCGGTCGGGCACCGCGGCCACGTAGTCCAACGAGGAGTTGAACCGGATCTCGCCGGTGATCGGGGCGGGCTGGCCGGCACAGGTGAACCGGTAGACGGCGGCGAACACCTCCACCGCTCTCGATGTCGGGTCCTGCCGCACCTCCTGCACGGTGATCGTGCCGGTGCTCTCCGCGCAGCTGCGGCGAGCGGTCGAGGTGAGGTCGAGCCGGGCGTGGGTGGCGTCGGACAGCGGAGCGGTCGGGTAGGTCCGCCCCACCTCCCAGGGGCCACCGGCCGGCGGTTCGGTGACCAGGTTGGTCCGATGGTCGGTGGCGTCGCCGGGGACGACCGCCTCGATGAGGAACGACCCGCCGGGCTCGGTCCCCACCCGCATCGTCGCGGAGCTGTCGTCGTAGGCGGCGGACCCGCCCACCGACAGCGGGGCGTGCTCGCCGAGGTTGACGGTGAAGGCGGTGTACGGGGCGGTGGGCGCGGCGAGCGCCATCCCCGGTAGCAGGGCCGTGGCACACGCCCCGGCGGCGAGTACGCCGAGAAAGGTGCGAATTCTGCGCACGTGGACACCCCGTGGGATCGAAGGATGACGAAGGAACCGACCGGCGGAACCCGACCGGGGACGAGACGTGAGCCGTGGAACCGTGAAGCCGGCGAGATTGCCGACACACTAGGGGCCTGGCTCCGGGGCCGGCAACCCCGTCCGGCACCGTCCGAGGACGGGCGGTGGGCAGATCCGGATCAGTGCCCTCGTAGCCGGCGGCCCGACGCCGGGCGGCGAACGTCGCGGACGCCGCAACCGGCGGGGCTGGGCCTGACCAGGCGGCCACCGGACGGCCCGGTGGGGCGATTCCGACCCGCCGGAACCGCCCCACCTCGGTCAGTGCCACAGCCGACCGCCGGTCACCTGAAGCCGCCGGTCGCCCCCCGCGGCTCGGGGCCGGCTCAGAAGCCGAGGACGGCCCTGCCCCCGACCACCGGCAGCCGCAGCTCGCTGTCGCCCGGCGCGACCCGCAGCCGGGTGCCGCCGAGCGGCAGCAGGGTGTACTCCTGGTCGCTGGAGAAGACGACCACCCCGATCCGGTGGCCGGCCGGGAAGACGTAGTCCTTCGGCTCCAGGGTCCACCGGTAGTCGTACCGCTTGCCCTGCTTCACCGGCTGGGTGCGGGCCGGGTCGTTGCGGTTCTGCGGGTCCATCCAGCCCCGGGTCACCACGGTCGGCGTGGCGGTCGAGCCGGCCGGGCCGTAGTCGACCAGGTACACGGTGAGGTTCGCGTCCGGCTTGTTGTCGATGGCCATCCGCAACCGCATCTCGGGGCGACCGGAGATGCGGACGTCCCGGCTCAGCGCCGGGGACCGGTAGACCAGCCGGTTCGGGCTCGCCGCGTCCGGGTTGGCCACCAGGGCGTCCGGGTGGATGGTCCGGCCCTCGTCGACGAAGCTCTGCTCGACCCTCCCCTGTGGCCGCCCGCCCGTGGTGAGCATGCCCGGTCCGGTGGCGTCGGTCGCGGCCAGCTTCAGGGCGACCGCGCGGGCGCCCGGGTCGGGCCAGTTGCGGTACGTGGTGTAGACGCGGTTCTCCCGCTGCACCACCGCGGTCGGCTCCTCCATGATTCCGTTGCGCACGCCCCAGAGCCAGTAGTCGAACCAGCGGTTCTCGGTCTGCTTGTATGTCCAGGTCCGGCCGTCGGGCAGGGTCACCGACGCGTTGCTGCCCGGGCCGCCGTGCCCGCCCTGGTGCAGCCAGATCTTGCGCGGTACGTCCCGCCGGGCGAGCTCGTCCCACCAGCCGGCGAAGTGCTCGGTCTTCACGTTCCAGTCGTTGAGGCCGTGCACCACGAAGACGCTCGCCTCGACGCGCCGGGCGTCGAGGTGGTCGCGGTCCCGCCAGAAGCTCGTGTAGTCGCCGGTGACCCGGTCCTGCTCCGCGGTGAGCCGGGCGATCTCGTCGGCGCAGGGACCCTCGGCCCGGGCCCGGCCGGCGGTGAACCGGGCCAGGACGTCGGTGTCCTCGCCCTGGAACGTCCCCGGCGCGACGACCAGACCGTTGGCCCGGTAGTAGTCGTACCAGCTGCTGATCGCGGCGACCGGCACGATCGTGCGGAGTCCCTCGACCCCGGTGGTGGCCACCTGGTTGGGCAGCGTGCCGTTGTAGGAGACGCCGGTCATGCCGACCGCGCCGGTGGTCCAGCCGGCGGTGACCGGCGCGCCGTTCGCGTCGTACCCCGGCGCCCGCCCGTTCAGCCAGTCGACGACCGCCCTGGTGCCGAGCGTCTCGGCGTGGTCGCCGCTGGTCGGGCAGCCGTCGGAGTCGCCGGTGCCGACGCTCTGGCCGAGCACCACCGCGTAGCCGCGCGGGACGTAGTAGTCGTCCAGCGAGCCGGGCAGGTTGGCCTTCGCCCCGGCGCGCTGCACGCCCAGGTCGAGCGCCCGCAGCCCGGAGCCGCGGGTCAGCCCGTTCTGCGGCAGCTCGTCCACCAGCACGCTCGGGTACGGCACGTCGCCCCAGACGTCCTTGCGGTACGGGCTGTGCTCGAAGATGACCGGCACCTTGAGCCCCTGGGTGGCGGTCTCCCGGGGCCGGGAGATGTCGATCGCCACCCGGTCGAGCCGGCCGTCGTGGTCGGTGTCGACGGTGGTCTGCACGTACACCCGCTCCTCGATCGCGTCGGCGAGCGAGAAGACCGGCTGGGTCATGCCGTCGACGACCACGATGCCGGATGGTGGGGCGGCCGCGGGTCGGGCCGCCGCCGGGGCGGCGCTGAGCAGCAACGCGCCGGACACGCCGACGCCGAGTAGGGCCAGATAGGGGGATCGACGCACGCGCGGCTCCCTTCGTCGGGCCGTGGCCACGGTCGGCCAGGGGTGCCCCCGAACATGTCACATGGCGGGCGTGGGCGGCAGTCCCGTCGATCGATCCATCGCCGATCCGTCCATTCACGGCGGCCGCGCGCCCGCCGCCCTCAGTCGCCGGTCGCGTCGGGGCCGTCACCACGGACGGCCCCGCTGCGGCGCCGGCCGGGCACCGCGAGCGCGAGCAGCGCGACCGCGAGGACCGGCAGCAACGCCGGCAGCGGTGCCGTGACCGGCCCCGGCGACGAGGGCTGGCCGATCGCCACGGCGACCACCGCCTCCCGGCGGTACCCGGGCTCCAGGAACGCCGAGCCCCCGGTGACCACCTCTGCCGCCTGCCAGACCATCGGCCGGGCCGGCCCCGCGCCCGCCAGGTCGGCGGCGAGCACGGCGGTGACCAGCAGCAAACCGCCCAGCACGGCCGGCACCCCGGAGCGCCACCGTCGGCCGGCGGCCACCACGAGCACCGCCAGCCCGGCGGCGACCGCCACCATGGTCGGCACCCGCGCGCCGAGCGTGACCAGCCGCCGGGCCAGCGTCCCGCCGTCGACGTCGACGAGCAGGACGGCCGCCACCACCGCGACGACGGCCCAGGCGACGCGGCGCGGCCAGCGCGCCTCGGTCCGCGGCCGGTCGGCCAGCGTCACCACCGTGCCGCCGCAGATCAACCAGGTGCCCAGCACCATCGGCCAGTGCGCGGTGAGCTGCGCCGACAACGCCTCCCCCAGCCAGGCCAGATCCGCGCCGACGGAGTACGGCTCGGGCGCGCCCAGCGGCGCGTAGAACGGCGACAGGTACCTCGGCCCGCCCACGCCGCGCGCCGACAGCGCGGCGTCGACCGCGAGGACGCCGGCACCGGCAGCCACCAGGACACGCCCCCGCCCGCCGCCGAGCAGCACGATGGCGGCGAGCCCGGCGAGGGCCACCCCGGTCGCCTGCCCGGCGAGCACCGGCGCGTCCGACAGCGCCCCGAGTACGTGCACCACCACCGCGCCGGCAACCACCGACCAGCACACCGTTCCAGCAGACAGCCGCACGGCGCACATCCAACCACGCGATCGGTCGGCTCTCCCGCCACCAGTGGATCGCGGTCGCCGCGCCGCCGTCCCGCGCGGGCAGGCGAGCACCTACCGGAGCGCTGGCGAACTCACCGCCGCGACGGTCGCGGCCGATCGTTGATGATCGACTTGTGTCGAGCTGATGACGGCGGGCGACAGGGTGGGGTTCACCTGCCGGGGTGACCGGGAGGCGATGCGACCCGAGGAGGCATGCCATGGAGAAGGCCAAGGTCGAGCAGACCGGCACGAAGAAGCTGGCGCTCAAGGTCCGCAAGCTGGAGAAGCTGGAGACGACGGGCGTCCGCGACGCCGTCGGCGGCTGATCCGGCGACGGCGCTTCGGTCGCTACGGAATATCGGGGGTAGCGACCGAAGTGCCGTCTCCAGACCAGGTTTCGTCCGGGCTCCGGTCCTTCCCGGCCGGCGCGGGCGCCCCTGTCCCAGCGAGGGTTGTGAGGTCGCGGATGCCCATGCTCAGGCCACGTGTCAAGCGTGTCCATCAGCCGTACCGCCTGCCGGGGAGTCGACTGCTCATCGGGCTGATGCAGTACGGCGTCGCCGCCAAGATCCAGGACGACGAGGAGGGCAGCGTAGCCCGGATCCTGGCGCTGCTGGACGGCACCCGCGACCTGGCCCAGGTCTGTGCCGATCTCGCCGCCACCCACCCGGATCTGGACGAGGAGAGCGTCCGGGAGGTGGTGGACCAGCTCATCGAGCAGGGGTTCGTCGAGGACGCCGGCGCGCCGCTGCCCGACGGCTTCCCGCGCGAGGCCGCCGCCCGGTACGACCGCGCGCGGCACTTCTACTCCTGGATCGACCCCATTCCGCGCCGGTCGCCCTACGAGGTCCAGGCGCGGATCGGGCGGGCCCGCGTGGCCCTGCTCGGCCTCGGCGGCACGGGCACCGCGGTGGCCGCCGGCCTGGTCGCCAGCGGCGTCGGCAGCCTGCACTGCGTCGACTTCGACGTCGTCGACGAGCCGAACCTGACCCGCCAGCTGCTCTACACCGAGCGCGACGTCGGCCAGCCGAAGGTGAAGGTCGCGGTGGAGCGGCTGCGGGCGATGAACTCCGGGGTGGAGGTGACCGGCGAGGAGTGCCAGGTGCGCGCCGCCGCGGACCTCGCCCCGCTGATGGCCGACCGCGACGCCTTCGTGCTCTGCGCGGACAAGCCCGTGCAGCTCATCCAGAGCTGGACGAACGAGGCGGCGCTGCGCACCCGCACACCCTGGTTCATGGCCCTCTACACCGGCCCGATGACGGTCGTCGGCTCGTTCCTGCCGGATCGGACCGGCTGCTACACCTGCATGTGCCGGCGGCAGGACCAGCACGAGTTCTACACCGACGGCACGCCGCTGATCGAGCTGGAGCGACCCAACGCCGTCATCGCGGCGAGCGCCAACGTCACCGGGCACCTGTGCGCGCTGGAGGTCCTCTACCACCTCGGTGGGCTGCCGCGGCAGGTCGCCGGGCGGGTCTTCCACCACAACGTCGCACGCTGGGACCACCAGTACTTCGTGGAGGTGCCACGCGACCCCGACTGCCCCTCCTGCGGGCCGTCAACGCTGAGGGCGAGGACGTGACCGGCACGGAGACGGCGCGGGCAGAGCCGGCCGCGACGACCGGCAGCCGGGTCCGGTTCCACCCACTGCGTGGCCGGCCGTCCGACGACGACCCCGACGCGGTGGTGGTGGGTCGGCCGGACGTCGGCGCGTTCGTGGAGTTGCCGGCGATCGGCGCCCGGGCGGTCGGACTGCTCGACTCCGGGCTGTCGATCGGCGCGGCCGAGCACCGGCTCGCCACCGAGCACGACGTCGATGTCGACGTCGTGGACCTGGTGGAGGCGCTGTGCGAGGCGGGCATGGTCGCCGAGATCGACGGCCGGCGGGTCGTCGACCCGCACCGCCGGCTCCGGCCGCACCTGCCGGGCCTGCGGGCCCGGCAGGTGGCCTGGCTGTTCAGCCCCGCGGCGAAGCTGGCCTACCTGGCGCTGGTCGCGGCGACCCTGGTCACCGTCGTACGCCGTCCCGAGCTGCTGCCCTCGTACCGGGACTTCTTCTGGACCGACTACGTCGGCCTCGCCGTGCTCGTGAACACCGCGCTCTTCTCCGTCACGGTGACGGTTCACGAACTGAGTCACCTGGTCGCGGCCCGCTCGCTGGGCGCACCGGCGCGGATCCGGTTCGCGACCCGGCTGCACCATCTGGTGCTGGAGACCGACGTGACGGCGATCTGGTCGGTGCCGCGCCGGCACCGGTACCGGGTCTACCTCAGCGGGCTGCTCTGGGACCTCGCGGTCGTCTGCGGCGCGCTGCTGGTGATCGCGTACGCCGAGCCGCACCCGCTGGTCGCCCGGCTGCTGGCGGCCGTCGTGCTGGTGATCGTCATGTCGATGGCGGTGCAACTGCACGTCTACATGCGCACCGACCTCTACTTCGTCCTGCTCGACCTGCTGCGGTGCCGCAACCTGTTCCACGACGGCCTCGCGTACGCCCGGCACCTGCTGCGCCGGTGCGGCCACGCGGCGCTGCCCGGCCGGGTGGCGGCGGCCGGGGCGGACCCGAGCGCCGAGCTGCCGCCGTACGAGCGCCGCGCGGTGCGGATCTACTCGGCGGCGGTCGTGCTCGGCAGCACTGTCGCGCTGGCCAGCTTCGCCGGCTTCGGGCTGCCGATCCTGCTGCACGGGGCGGTCCAGGCCGGCTCGGCGGTGGTCGCCGGCGCGACCGGTGGCGGCCTGCTGCCGGCCGTCGACGGCGCCCTCGTCCTCGCCGTCGAGGGCACGTTGCAGGCGATCTTCCTCGGCACGCTCTACCGCCGGCACGCCCGGCGTCGCCGGCCACCGTCCCGCGCCGGTGACGTGTCGGGGGCCGAGGCCGTCCCGGCCGGCTGACCGGTCGCCGGCCGGCCCGCCCGGCGGGCCGGCCGCCACCCCACCCGGACTCCTCACGTTGCCTATTTCCCGCCCTCGCCTACTGTCGAGCCAGACGCGGCGACCCCGGTCCACGGCTGGTGGTCGCCCTGACCGGCGCTTCGGAGGGCGAACAGGTGCCAGCGGTGACGTTCCGGCTGCTCGGTCCGGTCGAGGTACGCGTCGACGACCGGCCGGTGCGCACGGGCGGCCCGCGCAGCCAGGCCATGCTGGCCGCGCTGCTGCTGGAGGCCAACCGGCTGGTACCGGTGCGCCGGCTGGTGGACGCCGCCTGGGGCGACCATCCCCCGGCGAGCGCCGAGGTGCAGGTCCGCAACCGGGTGGCCGCCGCGCGGCGGGCGATGCGCGCGGCGGGACTACCCGCCGACGTCATCGGCACCCAGGGCTCCGGCTACCTGCTCACGGTCGCCGACGGTCAGCTCGACCTGGACGTCTTCGAGGCACGGGTCCGCCAGAGCGACCGGCACGTCGACCAGGGCGCGCCGGAGGCGGCCGTGGCCAGCCTGCGGGAGGCGCTGGCGCTGTGGCACGGTCCGGCGCTGGACGGCCTGCGGACGCGCGCGCTGACCGCCGCCGCCCAACGGCTCGACGAGCGCCGGATGACCGTGGTCGAGCGGTGCCTCGATCTCGAACTGGGCCTCGGCCGGTACGACGAGGTGATCGGCCGGCTGCTGGAACTCGTCGAGGCGTACCCGTGGCGCGAGCCGCTGGTCGGCCGGCTCATGCGGGCGCTGTACCTGACCAACCGGCCGGGCGAGGCGCTGGACCGCTTCGACCAGCTCCGCCGCCGCCTGGCCGAGGAACTCGGCGTCGACCCGGCGCCGGAGCTGACCCGGCTGCGCGACCTGATCCTGCGCAACGATCCCAGCCTCCAGGCCGTGCCCGAACCGCCCAGGGAGCCCCGGGAGATCCGTGGTGGTTCCGGGTCGAGGCCGGCGGACCGGCCGGCCGCCGACGCCGGCCGCCCGGCCGGGACCGCGCCGGCGGAGCCACGTCCCGCGCCGGCCGCCGAGGTGCTGTGGTTCGGGTTGCTCGGCCCGCTGCGGGTGGAACGGGACGGCTCGGCGCTGCCGGCCCTCCCGCCCCGGTCCCGCGTCGTGCTCGCCTGCCTGCTGGTGCGGGCCGGCGAAGCCGTGGATCTCGACACCCTGGCGGAGGAGATCTGGGGCATGGATCCGCCGCCGGCGGCCCACGCCGAGCTGCGCGAGTGCGTCGACGCCATCCGGCGCCACCTCGGCCCGACCGGGCCGGACCTGCTGGTGCCCGCCCGGAGCGGCTACGCCGTGCACCTGGCGCCGGGACAGCTCGACGCCCAGACCTTCCGGCGGCTGACCGAGGCGGCCCGGGCCGCCCGCGCCACCAACGACCACCAGCAGGCGTTGACCCTGCTGGACCGGGCGTTCGCGCTGCGCCGCGGCGTGACGCTCGCCGACGTTCGCACCGGACCGCTGCTCAGCTGGTACACGGCGCAACTGGACGCGGAGTTCACCGCCGCGGTGGAGGAGCAGGCCGCCCTGCTGTTGCGACTGGATCGGGCCGGCGACGCGGTGCCGCTCCTGCGCCGGCACGTCGCCGCCAATCCGACCCGGGAACGGGCGCACGCCCTGCTGATGAACGGGCTCAGCCAGGCCGGTGACCCGGCGGGCGCGCTGGCGGCGTACGAACGGGCCCGGCTGGCCCTGCGCGAGCAGCTCGGCATCGAACCGGGGCCGGATCTGCGGCAGGCCCACCGGGCGGTGCTGACCCAGGACCGCACCCTCTGGGCGCCCGGCGCCCCGGTCACCGGTCCGGCGCCGGCGGCGGAACCGGCCGGGGTCCGACCGCGGCAGTTGCCGCCGGCGCCCGCCGTCCTGGTCGGCCGGGTCCGGGAGCGTACCGCCCTGCGGCTGGCCGCCGGGGCGTCCCGCGCCCGGGCGCGCCCCGCCGTGCTCGCCCTCAACGGCCCCGCCGGCTCCGGGAAGTCGACCCTGGCGGTGTGGCTGGCGCACACGTTCGCCGACCGGTTCCCGGACGGCCATCTCTACCTGGACCTGCAGGGTTCCACCCCGGCGCTCACCCCGCTGACTCCGCTCGCGGCGCTGACCCGCCTGCTGACCGGCCTGGGCCTTCCCGCCTCCGCGATCGCCGGGGACCAGGCGGAGGCGGTCGCCCAGTTCCGGTCCCTGTCGGCCAGCCGCAAGGTGCTGATCCTGCTCGACAACGCCATCGACGCGAACCAGGTCGCGCCGCTGCTGCCCGCGTCGGCGGACTGCCTGGTGCTGGTGACCAGCCGGATGATGCTCAACTCGCTGGACGGCGCCACGCACGTGCCGGTCGGCCCGCTGTCACCCGCCGAGTCCGTACGGATGCTCGCCGAGCTGATCGGCGCGGAACGGGTGGCGGCGGAGCCGGAGCAGGCCGCCCGGCTCGGCCGGTTGTGCGAGCACCTGCCGTTGCCGCTGCGGGTGGTCGGTGCCCGGTTGGCCGCTCACCCGACGCTGCCGCTGCGCCGGCTGGCGGACCGGCTGACCGACGACCGCAACCGGTTGGACCTGCTGGAGCTTCCGCAGTTCAGCGTCCGGGCCTGCCTGCGGTCGGGATACCAGCAGTTGCAGGAATCCGGGAACCCGGTGGACCAGCAGGCGGCTCAGGCGTTCCGGCTGCTGGCCGAGCTGGCCGTGCAGCCGTTCGACGCCGCCGCGGTCTCCGCGCTGTTGGACGTACCGCCGGCCCGGGCCGAGGCCGTCGCCGAGCGCCTGGTCGAACTGCAACTGCTGGAGCCGCTCGACTCCGACCGGTACCGGCTGCACGACCTGCTGCGCCTCACCGGTCAGGAACTCACCCGGGGCGACGGGTCCGGTCAGCAGACCCGCGCCGCCGCGGAGCGCGTCATCGCCTACTACGTGGCGACCGCCTGGGAGGCGGCCAACGCCGTCCGGCCCGGACCGCTGGACCGCGGTCCGGTCGAGTCGCCGCACGCCGTGACCTTTCCCGACCCGGCGGCCGCCAACCGCTGGCTGGAGCGCGAGCTCCCCACGCTGCTGGCGGTCGCCCGCCGTCATCCCGGCACGGCGGCCCTGGACCTGTTGCGGTCGATCAACCACTACCTGGCGCCCCGGTCCCGCTGGACGGAACTCGGCGAGCTGGCAGCGCTCGCCCGGGACGCCGCCGGCGGCGATCCGTGGGGTGAGTCGCTCGCGCTGACCTCGCTGGGGCTGGCCCGGCACCGTCTCGGTGACCCGGAGGAGGCGCTGGCGCATCTCGGCACCGCACTGGCCATCCGGCAGCGGATCGGTGACCCGCTGCAGGCCACCACGTTGCAGCTCATCGGCCTGATCCGCTACGAGATCGACCAGCCCGCCGAAGCCGTCTCGTGTTTCGTCCAGGCGTACCGGCTGCACCGCAGGACGGGTAACGACTTCAACCTGGCGATCAGCCTGCACAACCTCGGCGAGGCGTACGACGTCCTGGGCCGCCCGGCGGCCGCCGAACGTTTCTCCCGCCGGGCGCTGAAGGTCCGGCAGGCGCTGGGTGACCGGTTCCTGGCGATGACCCGCGTGTCGGTCGGCCGGGCCCTGGTGCGGCAGGGCCGGGCGGAGGAAGCCCGCTGGTGGCTGGACCGCGGCATCGCCGAGGCCCGCGAGGTGGGATACGGCGAGGCGGAGTGGCACGGCCTGATCGTCCGGTCCGAGGTGGCCGTGCGCCGCGGTGAAGCCGAGGCCGCCCTCGCCGACCTGCACCGCGCCGGTCACCTCGCCGAGGGCCTGGGCCGCCCCTTCCTGTACGGCATCGTGCTGCGGCAGTCCGCCCGGGTTCACCAGATGACCGGGGACGTCGGCCTCGCCGAGTCGAGCCGGTCCGCCGCGCGGGAGATCCTGGACAACTGCGTGACCGGCCGCGATCCCGGGATCGAGAACTTCCTGGCCGACAGCGACCCGGATCCCCGGGCGGCAGGTCCGGCCGACCGCCGCCGCCCGGCCCGGATGACCGGGAACGGTCTCCAGGTCGGCGCCACCCGGCGCTGACCCGGCGCCACCCGGCGCTGACCCGGCGCCACCCGGCGCTGACCCGGCGGTGACCCGGTCAGCGGGCGCGCAGGTTGGCGCGCAGGGCGCCCAGGACCACGCCGGGGGTGGCGAGCGATCGCGGGTGCGCGCGCATGGAGACCACCTCGTTGAAGCGCCGCGCGGTCGGCACGTGCGTGACGGTCGCCGCGACGATCTGCCGGCTGACCCAGCTGGAGAGCCGGTAGCCGCGCGGGTAGGGCCCGTCGACGTGCGGCAGTGCCAGGTCCGCGGAGGTCGACATCGACCAGGCGGCGTCGACCACGACCTTCTGCAGGGCGAGGAACCGGCGCGCGGGCACCCGCAGGTCCGGCCGGGATCGCAGGTACGTCGACAGGCAGGCGGCGTGCAGCGCCGCCGCCGTCATGCCCTGCCCGTACACCGGGTTGAACGACGCCACCGCGTCGCCGACGCTGACCAGCCCGGCCGGGAACCGCTCCAACGCGGCGAACTCCCGCCGCCGGCTGTCGGCATGGCGGTAGGTCTGCACGTCGCCGAGCAGCTCGCTGTCGGCGACCTCGCCGAACTCCGGCGGGAACTGCTCGCGCAGCCGGCGGACGAAGTCCTCGGCGGTACACCCCGGCCGGTGGTCCCCGTAACCGGCCATCATGGCCATCCACCGGCCGTCCTCGATGGCGAAGAACGCGGCCCCGGCCACGTCGGACGACATCCTCGGGGTGTGCAGCGCCATGACGACAGTCAGGGCCGGGTTGGCCTCCCGGCGGCGGAACAGGGCCGTCGCGTAGTTGAGGTGCACCGGCATCCGCCGGGTGACCGGCCGGTCCCAACCGGCCCGCTCCAGCCAGTCGGACAGCCGGCTCGACCGCCCCATGGCGTCCACCACGAGATCTCCGCTCTCCACGCCGGACATCCCGCCGACGTCGAAGCGCACCCCGGTGGTGACGGCCCCGTCGATCACCAGACCGGTGGCCCGGGCGGTGACCGTCTTGACGTTGGGCAGGCGTAGCACCTGCTGGCGGATCAGCCCCTCCAGCAGTGGCCGGCTGCCCGCCAGGCTGTCGGCGTCGTCGGGGACGACCACCTTCCGTCGACCGTCGAGATAGCTCCGCCGGGCCGCCGGCGGGGCCTCGACCGCCCCCTGGGCCAGGGCCTGCTCGCGGAAGCCCGGGAACAGCTGCTCGAGCTGGAGGAAGCCGCCGGGCAGCAGCGCGTGCAGCTGCGTGCCCTGCGGCACGCCGGGCCGCCCGCCGGGCACGTGCAGGTCGTCCCGGTCGAGGACGACGACGCTCTCCGCGTGGTCGGACAGCACCCGCGCGGCCAGCAACCCCGCGACGCTGCCGCCGACCACCACCGCCTTGCCCAGCACCGGCCACGACCGCTGCGGGGGTCGCACCTGGTTCAGCGCCGCGAAGACCCGGGCCGGCGAGAGGGACATGGTGCTCTCCAAGGAGGTACGAGGAGTGGTCGCTGCTCACCTGCCTGGCGGCCGGCGATCGTGCGTGGGCGGACCGGCGGGCGAGCCGGTCGACGTGACGCCCGTCGATCCTCGCACAGGCACGGGGCACCGCCCGGACGGGTATGCGACAAATCAGGCGTCCCGCAACCACCCCCGGTCGCCCCGCCGTCCCGTGGCACCGCTGCCGGGCGGCCGACCACCCGACCGACGACGAGCGGGCCGGCCGGCGGGTACGCCGGCCGGCCCGCTCCGTCGGGATCAGACGAGGTCGAACCGGTCCAGGTTCATCACCTTGACCCACGCCGCGACGAAGTCCCGGACGAACTTCTCCCGCGCGTCGTCGCCCGCGTAGACCTCGGCGAGCGCGCGCAGCTCCGAGTTGGAGCCGAACACCAGGTCGACGCGGGTACCGGTCCACCGGACCTCGCCGGTGGCGGCGTCCACGCCCTCGAACGTGTTCGCGTCCTCGGACGTCGCCCGCCACGTGGTGCCCAGGTCGAGCAGGTTGACGAAGAAGTCGTTGGTCAGCGAGCCCGGGTTCGTGGTGAAGACGCCCAGCGGCGACTGCCGGTGGTTGGCACCCAGGACGCGCAGACCACCGACGAGGACGGTCATCTCGGGCGCGGTCAGGGTCAGCAGGTTCGCCTTGTCGACCAGGAGGAACTCGGCCGGCAGCCGGTTGCCCTTGCCGAGGTAGTTGCGGAAGCCGTCGGCGGTCGGCTCCATCGCGGCGAACGACTCCACGTCGGTCTGCTCCTGGGTCGCGTCGGTGCGCCCCGGGGTGAAGGGAACCTCGACGTCGAAGCCGGCGTTGCGGGCGGCCTGCTCGACGCCGGCGCCGCCGGCGAGCACGATCAGGTCGGCGAGCGAGACCTTCTTGCCGCCGGTCTGGGCGGCGTTGAACGCCTGCTGGATCCCCTCCAGGGTGTGCAGCACCCGGGCCAGCTCGTCGGGGTTGTTGACCTCCCAGCTGTTCTGCGGCTCCAGGCGGATCCGCGCGCCGTTGGCGCCGCCGCGCTTGTCGCCGCCCCGGAACGTCGACGCCGACGCCCACGCGGTGGAGACGAGCTGGGGCACCGACAGCCCGGAGGCGAGGATCTGCGCCTTGAGGGCGGCCACGTCGTCGGCGTCGACCAGCTCGTGGTCCACCGCCGGGACCGGGTCCTGCCAGACCAGGACCTCGGACGGGACCTCCGGGCCGAGGTAGCGCTGGATCGGGCCCATGTCGCGGTGGGTCAGCTTGAACCAGGCCCGGGCGAAGGCGTCCGCGAACTCCTCCGGGTGCTCGTGGAAGCGCCGCGAGATCTGCTCGTAGATCGGGTCGAACCGGAGGGCGAGGTCGCTGGTCAGCATCCGCGGCTCGCGGCGCTTCGTCGGGTCGTGCGCCTCCGGCACCATGTCGCTGCCCGCGCCGTTCTTCGGACGCCACTGGTTGGCGCCCGCCGGGGACTTCACCAGCTCCCAGTCGTAGGCGAACAGGATGTGGAAGAACTCGTTGTCCCACCGGGTCGGGTGGTAGGTCCAGGTCACCTCGATGCCGCTGGTGATCGTGTCGGCGCCCTTGCCGGTGCCGAAGCTGCTCTTCCAGCCCAGGCCCTGCTGCTCGATCGGGGCGGCCTCCGGCTCCGGGCCGACGTGGTCGGCGGGGCCGGCGCCGTGGGTCTTGCCGAAGGTGTGGCCGCCGGCGATCAGCGCGACGGTCTCCTCGTCGTTCATCCCCATCCGGCGGAACGTCTCGCGGATGTCCCGGGCCGAGGCGAGCGGGTCGGGGTTGCCGTTCGGGCCCTCGGGGTTGACGTAGATGAGCCCCATCTGCACCGCGGCGAGCGGGTTCTCCAGCTCGCGGTCGCCGGTGTAGCGCTGGTCACCCAGCCACGTGGTCTCGGGGCCCCAGTAGACGTCCTCCTCCGGCTCCCACACGTCGGCCCGGCCGCCGGCGAAGCCGAAGGTCTTGAAGCCCATCGACTCCAGGGCGACGTTGCCGGCGAGGATCATGAGGTCGGCCCAGGAGATGCTCTGGCCGTACTTCTTCTTGACCGGCCAGAGCAGGCGGCGGGCCTTGTCCAGGTTCGCGTTGTCCGGCCAGCTGTTGAGCGGCGCGAAGCGCTGCATGCCGGCACCGGCGCCGCCCCGGCCGTCGCTGATCCGGTACGTGCCGGCGCTGTGCCAGGCCATCCGGATCATGAGCGGCCCGTAGTGGCCGAAGTCGGCCGGCCACCACTCCTGCGAGGTCGTCAGCAGCTCGGCGATGTCCCGCTTCACCGCGGCCAGGTCGAGGCTCTGGAACGCCTTGGCGTAGTCGAACTCCTCGCCGAGGGGGTTCCGCACCGCGGGGTTCTTGGCGAGGATCTTGAGGTTGATGCTCTCCGGCCACCAGGCGCGGTTGCCGCCACCCTGGGTCGGGTGGGGGGCGCGGCCGTGCGCGACCGGGCAGCGGGACTCGCTACCCGCCTCCGCGTCGTGGACGACGGCCTCGTGGTGCTCGGACATCGGGTTCTCGGACAACGCTTTCCTTCCGTGGTGGGGGGAACAGTGGGATCAGGAGTTGCCAGCGGTGGAGCAGTCGGGGCAGCGGCCCCGGTAGACGACCTCGGCCTCGTCGATGGCGAAGCCGTGGTCGTCGGACGCGGTCAGGCAGGGCGCCGCGCCGACGGCGCAGTCGACGTCGGCGATCAGGCCGCAGGACCGGCACACGACGTGGTGGTGGTTGTCACCGGTACGCGCCTCGTAGCGGGCCACGGAGCCGGGCGGCTCGATGCGCCGCAGCAGACCCGCCGCGGTCAGCGCGCGCAGCACGTCGTACACCGCCTGGCGGGAGACCTCGGGGAGGTCCCGGCGCACGGCACCGATGATCGAGTCCGTGTCGGCGTGCGGATGCGCGTGCACCGCGTTCAGCACTGCCACCCGGGGGCGGGTCACGCGCAACGCGGCCCCACGCAGCATCTGCTGGAGGTCCAGAGCCGTGGTCACGCCGGAAGTGTGGCCGGTTTTCTGGAATGAGTCAAGAAAGAATGTCGGACGCCACCCGGGACCCCGCCGGGGCCGCCCGCCGCGCGAGGTCAGCGGGCTGTGGCGGCGGGGCGTCCGTCCGCCGCCGAAAGTCGCTTGCCGCCGTACGGCCGGCTCCGGCAGGGTGACAGCCATGACGTTCTGACGGACCCACCCCGCCCGAGGCCGCCCGGCGCCGACCGGTGCCGCCTCCGTCCGTCCATCCCTCTCCCGTCGGGAAGTGAGCGTCCTTGTCCCAGCACCCCGTGCGGCAGGAGCCCCTGCCGCCGCCCGGCCCTGCCACCGTCACCGTCTTCGCCTCCCCCACGAGCTGGATCGAGTCCGCCGCGGTCGCCCAGTGCCACCAGGTGGCCGCCCTCGCCGGCATGATCCACGTCGCCGGCATGCCGGACCTGCACCCCGGCAAGGGCGCCCCGATCGGCGCCGCGATGACCTCGACGGTGCTGTATCCGTTCCTGGTGGGCTCCGACATCGGCTGCGGCATCGCCGTCTTCCCGATCGCGCTCAAGCGCGCCGTGCCCGAGCGGCTGGCCGCCCGGTTTCCCGACCTCGACCGGGCGCTCGACCCGGACCGGGACGCCGACGACCCGGCCTGGGCGGTCGTGCCGGGCGACCTGCCCGCCGGTCACGTCGAGGGGCTCGGGACGGTCGGCCGGGGTAACCACTTCGTCGAACTGGCCCGGATCGGCACCGTCTTCGAACCGGGCCACGCGAGCCGGCTCGGGCTCGACGCCGGCGACCTCGTGCTCGTCGTGCACAGCGGTTCCCGGGGGCTCGGCGAGCGCATCCTGCGGGCGCACACCGAGGTCCACGGCGCCGGCCCCGCCCCGGACCCCGCCACCTACCTGGCGGCGCACGACGACGCCGTACGGTGGGGCTCGCTCAACCGGCGGCTGCTGGCCGCCCGGGTGGCCCACGCCCTCGGCGCGGAGCCCACCGAGCCGGTCCTCGACCAGTGCCACAACCTGGTCGAGGTCCACGACGGGGTCTACCTGCACCGCAAGGGCGCGGCGCCGGGCGACGGGCGGGACGTGCTCGTCGCCGGCACCCGCGGCACCCCCTCCTACCTGGTGTTCACCCACGCCGGGCCGGAGGCGAACCACTCGGTGGCGCACGGCGCGGGGCGGAAGATGTCGCGCGCCGACGCCCTGCGCCGGGGCCGGGCCAAGCACACCGTCGAGGAGTTGCGCCGCACCCCGGTGGGGTCGCTGGTGGTCTGCGGTGACCGCCAACTGCTCTTCGAGGAGGCGCCCACCGCCTACAAGCGGATCGAGCGGGTGATCGGCGACCTCGCCGACCACGGCCTGGCCACGCCCGTGGCCACCACGGTTCCGCTGGTCACCTACAAGACCGCCGACGTCGGATCGGCAGCCCGGCCGAACCGCCGGGACGACCGTCGGCGGCGGGGCCGGCCGTGACCGTCCACCTGCTGATCTCCGCCGGACGCGGCCCGCGGGAGTGCGCCTGGGCGCTGGGTCGGCTGCTGCGCCGGCTGGAAGCCGACGCCACCCGGCACGGCCTGACCACCGGTCGACTCCGGACGGTGCCGGGCGACCGGCGCGACACCTACCGGTCGGTCCTGATCCGGATCGCCGGCGCCGGCGCGGAGCCGTTCGCCGCGTCGTGGACCGGAACCCTGTGCTGGCAGGCGCCGAGCCCGTACCGGCCGAGCGCCGGCCGGAAGAACTGGTACGTGATCGCCCACCCGTGCCCGCTCGACGCCCCGACCACGACGTTCACCGAAGCGGACGTCGACATCGTGGCCTGCCGCACCGGCGGCCCCGGCGGCCAGCACCGGAACAAGGTCAGCACGGCGGTGCGGGCGACCCACCGCCCGTCGGGCCAGGTCGTCGTGGTCGACACCGAACGGCGGTTCAGCCTCAACCGCCGGATCGCCGTCCAGTTGCTGCGGCAGCGCGTCGAGCGCGGTGACGAGGCGGCCCGGCAGGCGGTCACCGCCGCCCGCTGGCGGGTCCACGACGAACTCGTCCGCGGCAACCCCACCCGGGTCGAACGCCCGTGACCGCCGGCGCGCCGGTCGTCAGTGCGCCGCCACGACGATCGGCTCCGACCCCAGCTCGGCCAGCCGGGCCGGCCGGACCACCACGAGCAGCACCGCCGTCGCGGCGACCATGCCACCGGCCACCACCAGGGCCATCGCCACCGCGCCGGTGCCCAGCACGCCCACCAGCGGCGCGGCCAGCGCGCCGACGCCGAACTGCACGGCGCCGAGCAGCGCGGACGCGGTTCCGGCCGCCTCCCCGTGCCGGGACAGCGCCAGGGCCGGCGCGTTCGGCATCGCCAGGCCCGCGGCGGCGAGCACCACCCAGAGCGACACCAGCAGGCTCGGCAGCCCGCCGAACCCGGTGGCGGCGACGGCGAGCAGCGCCAGCCCCGCCGCGGTCCCCACGCCCAGGGCCACGACGAGGATCCGCTGCGGCGGATGGCGGCGCAGCAGCCGTACGTTGAACTGGGTCGCCGCGATCAGCCCGACCGCCCCGGCGCCGAAGGCCAGGCCGAACTGCTGCTCGTCCAGCCCGTACTGCTCCTGGAGCACGAACGACGACCCGGCCACGTAGGCGAACAGGGCCGCCATGGCCAGTCCGGCGACCAGGACCAGGCCCACGAAGGTCCGGTCCCGCAGCAGCGAGCGGTAGACGGCGACCGTCGCGGCCACCCCGGCGGGCCGGCGCCGATCGGCCGGCAGCGTCTCCCGGAGGCCGAGGGCGGCGACCACGACGAGCAGCACCCCGAACGCCGCCAGGGCCACGAACACGCCGCGCCAGTCGGTCCAGCGCAGCAGCCCGCCGCCCAGGGTCGGCGCGAGGATCGGCGCGGCTCCCATCACCAGCAGCAGCCGGGAGAGCAGCCGGGCGAAGGCCGCGCCGCTGAACAGGTCGCGGACCACCGCCATGGCGACCACCGAGGCGGCCGCGACGCCGAGGCCCTGCACCACCCGCAGGACACCGAGCACGGTGACGTTCGGTGCGACGACGCAGAGCAGCGACGCCACGACGTGCAGCGCGATGCCGGCGATCAGCGGTTTGCGGCGGCCGACGGCGTCGGACAGCGGGCCGATCAGCAACTGGCCGAGGGCGAGGCCCGCCAGGGTGCCGGTGAGGGTCAGCTGGACCGCCGCCGACGTGGTGTGGAAGTCGGCGACGATCGCGGGCAGCGCCGGCAGGTACATGTCGATCGTCAACGGTCCGACCGCGATCAGCGACCCGAGCACGAGGACCAGCCGCAGGCGCTGCCGGGTGCTCATCAGGTCACCGGGCGTCGGCGGGGCCGCCTCCGGAACCTCGACGACGGCGCTCATCGGGTCGATTCCGGGCGGTCGGCGGGCAGTCGGGCGGGAAACAGCTCAGGAGTCACACCTGACTCCAAATCCGGATCCGATGATCTGATTCCCGGTCCGACCCGAGGTAACGCAGGTCACAGCGCGAGCGCCCGCCCCCGAGCGGACCCTCCCGGTCCGGCCGCCGCGTCAGCCGGCGACCGCGGCCGGCGCGCTGAGCCCGCCCTCGTTCCCGCTGCGGTCCAGGCCGGACACGCAGTAGGTGAGCGGCCCCCGGGCCGGGGCGGTGCGGTCGACCCAGCCGGTGTCCCGGGTGGTGCCGACGAGCCGGGCGGCGTCGCCGTCCACCCGGTAGACGGCGAAGCTGGTCGCGCCGTCGCCGCGCCAGGCCAGCTCGACACCGCCGCCGTCCGCCCGCCGCGTCCCGGTGACCGTCGGGGCGGCCGGGGGCGCCGCCGGCAGCTGCGCCATCGTGGGCAGCAGCGCCGGGCCCGCGTAGTGCGCCGCGCGATAGCGGCTCACCGCGCCGAGCTTGTCGGCGCGCACCTGCTTGGCGCTGAAGTGCACGCTCCCGTGCACGCCGTGCCGGCGGTTGAGGGCGAGCTGGCGGTCCAGCTCGGCCGGGTCGCGCCAGGCGCCGCGCTCGCCCACCCGGTAGTCGGCCTGGCCGATGTAGAGCTGCACCCGGGTGCCCTTCACCGTGGCCGTCCACCACGGCAGCAGCTTGGCGTAGTCGGCCTTGTCGAACCCGATGTGCCAGTAGAGCTGCGGTACGACGTAGTCCAGCCACTGCTCGCGTACCCAGAGCCGGGTGTCGGCGTAGATGGCGTCGTAGCTCTGCAACCCGGCGGTGGCCGAGCCGGCGGGGTCGGTGCGCTTGTTGCGCCAGATGCCGAACGGGCTGATGCCGAACTTCACCCACGGCTTGATCGCCTTGATCCGCTCGCTCATCTCGCGGACCAGCGTGTTCACGTTGTGCCGGCGCCAGGCGTGCTTGTCCGGGAAGCCCCGGCCGTACCGGGCGAACGCCGCGTCGTCCGGGAAGTCCTGCCCGGCCTCCGGGTACGGGTAGAAGAAGTCGTCGAAGTGCACCCCGTCGACGTCGTAGCGGCGGACCGCCTCCAGCATCGAGTCCTCGACGAACGCGCGCGCCTGCGGGATGCCCGGGTTGAAGTAGAGGCGGCTGCCGGGTCGGTCGGCGCTGGGATAGGTCACCACCCAGTCGCGGTGCCGCCGCAGCGGATGGGTCGGCGCCAACTGGTCCAGCCGGGGGCCGGGCCCGCCCACGGTGGCCGGCTGCCCGCCCCGGTACGGGTTGAACCAGGCGTGGAACTCCAGGTTGCGGGCGTGCGCCTCGGCGACCATGAACTCCATCGGGTCCCAGCCCGGGTCGCGGCCGTCGCGGCGGCCGGTCAGCCACTCCGACCAGGGCGCGTAGCTGGACGGCCAGAGCGCGTCCCCGCTCGGCCGCACGTGCACGAAGACCGCGTTGTGGTTGTTGCGCACGGCCAGGTCCAGCCAGGCCCGGAACTCGGCCTGCACGGTCGCGGTCGGCAGCCCGCGCCGGCTCGGCCAGTCGATGTTGTTCACCGTCGTGATCCACATGCCGCGCAGCTCGCGGGGCGCCCCGGCCGCCCGTCCCGCGCAGTCGCGGGCGCCGCCCGCCGGGTCCGGCGCCACGCCGACGACGGCGGCGTCACCGCGCGCCCGCGTACCGCCGTCGCCGTCGACCCGGTCCCGCAGCGACCAGGCGCCGGCCCCCACCGCCACGGCGAGCGCGACGGCCACCGCGACCGGCGTCCTGGTACGACGGCGGTGGGTGGCGGGAGCGGACGGGTCGGGGCCGGGCATCGCCCCAGTCTGCCCAGCCCGGACCGCCGGGTGAACAGCCGGGCCCATTACTTAACGATCAGCTAAGCCGCCGCCGGGCCGGAACGAGGCGCCGGCCGGCGCCTCAGGCGGTGGCGGATTCGGTCGACGGGGCGACGGACCGGCCGCGGGTCACCAGGTAGCCGAAGCCCGCCGCGGTGAAGAACATGACGATGCCGTAGACGGCCCCCGGGATCGCCATCTGCGTGCTGTCCAGCAGCGCCGGGCTGAGCGCGATCGTGATGGCCAGGGTGCTGTTGTGGATGCCGATCTCGAAGCCGGCCGCCGTCGCGGCCCGCCGGTCGACCCCGGCCAGCCGCGGCACGCCGTATCCGATCGCGAGGCTCAGCAGGTTGAACGCGAGCACGGCCAGGCCGACCGAGACGAAGTAGTCGGCGATGTTGTCCCGTTCGCCGAGCACCGCGCCGGCGATCACCGCGACCAGCACGACGACGGACAGGATCCGGACCGGACGGTCCAGCCGCTCCGCGACCCGCGGCGCCCGGGCCCGGACCAGCATGCCGATCGCGACCGGGACGAGCACGATGGCGAAGACCTGGAGCACCTTGTCGAACTGGAGGCCGATGCTCCGCCCGTCGGCCAGGAAGTGCCCGGCGGCGAGGTTGACCACGATCGGCAGGGTGAACACGGCGAGCACCGAGTTGACGGCGGTCAGGGTGATGTTCAGGGCCACGTGCCCGCCGAACAGGTGACTGTAGAGGTTGGCGGTGGTGCCGCCGGGTGAGGCGGCCAGCAGCATCATCCCGACGGCCAGTTCCGGCGCCAGGTCGAAGGCGAGCACCAGCGCGAAGCAGAGCGCCGGCAGCAGCAGCACCTGGCACACCAGCGCGATGACGGCCGCCTTCGGGTGGTGGGCCACCCGCCGGAAGTCGTCGACGGTCAGCCCGAGACCCAGGCCGAGCATGATGATGCCGAGGGCGATGGGCAGTCCGATCAGGGTCAGGGCCGAGTCCATGACACGACATGGTCACCGCCCGGTAACACGCTCACAATCCCCCGTGCGGCCGGCCGCGGGCGACCTCAGGGCTCTTGACCGCCGGCGACGATCCGCTTAGCTTCATCGATCAGAAAGGTGTCTTAACTAATTCAGCCGCGTCCCTCCCGGGAGTGCCGATGCGACCATTCCGCCACCGCCGTCTCACCGCCCTCGCCGCCCTGGCGACCGTGCTGGTCGCCGCCGCCCCGCCGACCGCGGCGAGCGCGGGTGACGGCGGGAAGCGCCCCGGGTACCACCGGGTCGGCTACTTCACCCAGTGGGGCATCTACGGCCGGGCCTTCCCGGTCAAGAAGCTCGACACCTCCGGGGCGGCCAGCCGGCTCACCCACGTCAACTACGCCTTCGGCAACGTCAGCGAGGACGGTCGCTGCTATGTGGACGGCGGGCCGGGCGAGGGCGACGCCTGGGCCGACTACCAGCGTCCGGTCCCGGCGGAGGAGAGCGTCGACGGCGTCGCCGACGCCTGGGGCGAACCGCTCAACGGCAACTTCGGCCAGTTGGCCAAGCTGAAGGCCCGGCACCCCGACCTGAAGGTGATGATCTCACTGGGCGGCTGGAGCTGGTCGACGTACTTCTCGAACGCCGCCCGCACCGACGCCTCCCGCAAGGCGTTCGTCGCCTCCTGCATCGACCTCTACCTCAAGGGCAACCTGCCGATCCTCGACGGCGGCAGCGGCGGCCCCGGATCCGCCGCCGGGGTGTTCGACGGCATCGACCTGGACTGGGAGTGGCCGAACTGGCCGGGCGAGCCGGGCAACGTGGTCCGCCCGGAGGACCGGGAGAACTTCACCAAGCTGCTCGCCGAGTTCCGCCGGCAGCTCGACGCGTACGGCCGGCAGACCCGCAAGCACTACCCGCTGACCGCCTTCCTGCCGGCCAACCCGGCCGCCATGGACGCCGGATTCGAGGGCCGCAAGATCTTCCGGTACCTGGACTTCGCCACCGTGCAGGGCTACGACTTCCACGGCACCTGGGAGCGGGTGACCAACCAGCAGTCGGCGCTGCGGGTGCCGGCGGGTGCGCCGGACAACCCGGACTTCTCCGTGGAGGTGGCGATCGACGGCTGGATCGCCCGCGGCGCCCCGCGCGGCAAGCTGGTCCTCGGCATCCCGTACTACGGCCAGGGCTGGACCGGCGTCACCGGCGGGGGCAACGGCCTGTTCCAGCCCGCCGCCGGGCCCGCGCCGGCCACCCACGCCCCCGGGTTCGAGGACTACAAGCAGCTCAAGACCCTGCCCGGCAAGGGCTACACCGTCCACCGCGACCTGCGCGCCGGGCACGCCTGGCTGTTCGACGGTACGACCTTCTGGACGTACGACGATCCGGCGGTGGTGCTGCAGAAGACGCTGTACATCCGGCGGGCCGGGCTGGGCGGAGCGATGGTCTGGTCGCTGGACGGCGACGACGACAACGCCACGCTGACCAAGACGATCGGCCTGGGGCTCGGGACGCGGTAGCCGCACCCGGTCCACCCGGCGATCCCCCACCGGCCCGCCGCCGCACCGCCCGGCGGGCCGGTGGCGTCCGGCGGAGTCGCCCCGGCGGGCCGGTGGCGTCCGGCGGAGTCGCCCCGGCGACCTGCCGGGACCGCTCGGGCCGGAGCCCCTCAGGCCGGGGCCGCTCGGGCCGGGGCCGCTCGGACCCGGGTCGCTCGGGCCGGGGGCGTTCAGGCCGGGGTCGGGCTGGACGGGTCGGCGTGGTCGTCGAGGTCGGCGCGGAGCGCGTCCGGTGCGCGCATCCGCCACGCGTCGGTGACGAGTTCGTGCAGGCGTGCCACGCTCACCTCGGCTAGCCGCACCATGACCAGCGGCAACCCGTCGTAGGCGGGCGTGGTGAAGAACAGCTCCGGCTCGCCGAGCAGGAGGGCCTGCTTCTCCGCCTCGTCGCCGACGTACAGCACCGCGATGTCGGTCCGGATGACCCGCGGCCGGCCCGGCCGGCGCTCCGGATAGGACCAGACGAAGCCCTTGTCGGCCACCCGGAAGTCGAAACCCTCGCTGTCGATCTCGACCACGTGCGGCAGGGCGAGGGCCAGGCGGCGGACGTCGTCCGCGTCAGCCATGGACGTCGCCGCCGGATGTCGCAACCCGCATGGGCACAGGTTAACCGCCGCGCCGGCCGGGCCCATCCCGCGTCCTCGGCGGCTCAGGGTCGCGGGATCTCCAGCGCGCGAAGCGGGTCGCCGCCGTCGACGAAGAGCCGGGCGTCCGCGGTGGTCGCCATCGCGATCCGTCGCAACGCCCGCCGGCCCGCCTCGGGGTGCCGCCCGTCGAGCGCGCCGACCCGGACGGCGAACACCAGGTCGTACGGCTCCTCGTCCGGGCCCAGCACGAGGTCCTCCGCCGCGACTTGGCGGACGCTCATCCGGCCCGAGCGGATCTCGGCCGCCGCCGCGGCCCGCGCCTGCGCGACGGCGCTGGCGGACCTGTCGATGGCCAGGATGTGGCCGGTGGCGAGGCGGGCGGCGACCGCTCGGGCCGCCGCGCCCGGACCGCAGCCGATCTCGAGGACCCGGGAGTCCGGCCGGATCGGCAGCGCGGCCACGATCGCGGCCAGACGGGGCGACAGACGTGCCGGCACGAGCGTCAGGATAGCGACCCGCACGCGGGTGAAACCCCGCCGAGCACGCCGCCTCTTACTTTTAACAAAGTTAATTGATAGCCTCCGGTTCATCGACGAGGAGGAATGTCATGGGACTTCGACGGACGATGCCCGCCGTACTGGCCGGCGTGGCACTGGTCGCCGCGCTCGCGGCACTGCCGAGAGTGGACGGCTTCGCCGCGACCACGACGGGCCAGCACGACACGCTGGCCGCCTGCACGGCGCCGGCCTGGGCGGAGGGCACCACCTACCCCGCCGGTAGCCGGGTCAGCTACGCGGGCCGGTCGTACCAGGCGCTGGTGACCCACACCCCACCACCGGGCGCCGGCTGGAACCCGGCCGCCACCCCCTCGCTGTGGACCGATCTCGGCGCCTGCGACGGCGCGCCGTCGCCCACGCCCACCGGCACGTCCTCGCCCTCCCCCACCCCGACGCCCACGCCCACCGGGACGAGCACCCCACCCGGCCCGGAGACCTGCGCGGGCAAGCCGAAGCCGGCCGGCAAGGTGCTCCAGGGCTACTGGGAGAACTGGGACGGAGCCGCTAACGGCGTCCACCCGCCGCTGGGCTGGATCCCGATCACCGACCCGCGCATCCCCGCGCACGGCTACAACGTGATCAACGCGGCGTTCCCGGTGATCCGCGCCGACGGCACGGTGCTCTGGGAGGACGGCATGGACGCCACGGTCCGGGTGCCGACCCCCGCCGAGATGTGCCGGGCCAAGGCCGCCGGGCTGACCATCCTGATGTCGATCGGCGGCGCCACCGCCGGGATCGATCTCAGCTCGTCCGCCGTCGCCGACCGGTTCGTCGCGACCATCGTGCCGATCCTCAAGCGCTACAACTTCGACGGCATCGACATCGACATCGAGACCGGGCTCACCGGCAGCGGGAACATCGCCCAGCTCTCGGCGTCGCAGGCGAACCTGATCCGGATCATCGACGGGGTGCTGGCGCAGATGCCGCCGACCTTCGGCCTCACCATGGCGCCGGAGACCGCGTACGTCACCGGCGGCAGCGTCACCTACGGGTCGATCTGGGGCGCGTACCTGCCGATCATCAAGCGGTACGCCGACAACGGGCGGCTCTGGTGGCTGAACATGCAGTACTACAACGGCAGCATGTACGGCTGCTCCGGTGACTCCTACCCGGCCGGCACCGTGCAGGGGTTCACCGTCCAGACCGACTGCCTCAACGCCGGCCTGGTCATCCAGGGCACCACCATCCGCGTCCCGTACGACAAGCAGGTCCCCGGCCTGCCGGCGCAACCCGGCGCCGGCGGCGGCCACATGGCCCCGGCGACCGTCGCCCAGGCGTGGAACACCTACCGCGGCGGCCTGAAGGGGCTGATGACCTGGTCGCTGAACTGGGACGGGTCGAAGGGCTGGACGTTCGGCGACAACGTCAAGGCGCTCCAGGGCCGCTGAGCCGAGCGTGCGGAGGCCAGGGCTCCCGGGGGAGCCCTGGCCTCCGCCGCACCGCCCGGGCGGTCGGCGACGGGCGCCGGCTCAGCGCCACGCCCCCGCCGCCACCGCCGCGGCGACGTAGGACTCGAAGTCCGTCGGCTCCCGGTCCAGCACCTGCCGGACGCCGTCCACCGGCTCGGCCAGGAGCCCTTCCCGGGTGACCTCGAACAGCGAGGTGTACAGCCCGACCCACGGGTCCTCGACGCCGTCGGCTCGCAGCTCCGCCTCGTACTGCTCCGGTGTCAGTTCCACGAAGCGCATCCGCCGGCCACTGGCGCGCGCGATGATGTCGACCGCCTCGGCGTAGCCGAGCGCGCGCGGGCCGGACAGCTCGTACGTCCGGCCGGCGTGCCCGTCCTCGGTCAGCAGCGCGACCGCGACCTCCGCGAGGTCGTCGGCGTCGACGAAGGGCTCTGGAACGCCGCCCGTCGGCAGCGCCAACCGCCCGGCCAGCAACGGCGCGTGGTAGAGGTCCTCGCTGAAGTTCTGGGCGAAGTTGTTCGCCCGCATGATCGCCCACTCGGCGCCGGAGTCGCGCACCGCCCGCTCCGCGGCGATCATGCTCTGGTCGGCACCCGCACGCTGCGCCCACACGTCCACGCCGCGCCCGGAGAGGACCACGAACCGTTCGACCCCGGCCGCCGTCGCGGTCTTGACGAACTCCGCGGCCAGGTCGGGCTCCTCCGGCGCCACCAGGTACGCCGCGCGCACGTCGCGCAGCACGGCGGGCCAGGTCGCGCGGTCGTTCCA
Source organism: Micromonospora sp. C28SCA-DRY-2 (assembly GCF_030519475.1). Taxonomy (GTDB): domain Bacteria; phylum Actinomycetota; class Actinomycetes; order Mycobacteriales; family Micromonosporaceae; genus Micromonospora. Next base: position 109,329 of record NZ_JAUMKD010000001.1, read on the forward strand.
GTCGAAGTGCGTCTCCGCTGAGCGGGACGCGGCGCGGGTCGGGACGCCGCGCGACCTGAGCGCCCGCACCACCCGACGTCCGGTCTTGCCGGTGCTTCCCAATACCAGGGTCGTTCCTGCGGTCATGGGTCCAGTCAACCGAGCGCCGTCCGGGCGGACCATACGTCAGCGGCTCCGGCGCATGTCCGTCCGGCTACCGTGAAACCCGTGGATGTACTGGGAGACCTGTTGCGCGGGGTACGCAGCGACGGCGCGGTACTGGGCGAGACGATGTTGGCCGCCCCGTGGTCGCTCCGGTTCGCCGACGGAGCCGATCTGACGCTGTGCGTGATGACCCGCGGCTCGGGGTGGATCGTGCCCACCGACGGCGAACCGCGGCAGCTGCGGACCGGCGACATCGCGGTGGTTCGCGGGCCGGAGCCGTTCCTGTTCGCCGACGGCCCGACCCCGCGTGGCGTACCGATCGACGTCCGCTGCCTGGATCGGGCGGCGTGCGCCGCGGTCCGGCCCGAGATCTGCGCGGGCGACGGCGCCACCGCGCTGGCGGTCGGCGTGTACCGGAACGACCGGGACACCGGACGCCGGCTGCTCGGCGCGCTGCCGCCGGTGCTCGTCGTGCCGGCGACCTGCGACGACAGCCTGCTGCGCCTGATCAGCGCGGAGATCGCCGAGGACCGCGCCGGGCAGACCGTCGTGCTGGACCGGCTGCTCGACTGGCTGCTGGTGTGCACCCTGCGGGCCTGGTTCGACGGTCCGGACGCCGCGCCGCCCGCCTGGTACCGCGCGCTCGCCGACCCGGTCGTCGGCCCGGCGCTGCGCGCGATGCACGAGGCACCGGCCCGGCCGTGGACGACGGCAGCGCTGGCGGCGCACACCTCGGTGTCCCGCGCGGCGCTCGGCAAGCGGTTCACGGCGCTGGTCGGCGAGCCGCCGCTGACCTACCTGACCTCGTGGCGGATGGCGCTGGCGGCGGAACTGCTGGCCGACGGCGGCATGACGCTGGCCGCGGTGGCCCGCCGGATCGGCTACGCCAGCGAGTTCGCCTTCAGCGCCGCCTTCAAGCGGGTCCGCGGCATCAGCCCCAGCCAGCACCGCCGGCTCGCCCGCGGCGTCGACCGCACGGCGGCGCCCGCCCCCACCGGCGCCGCCCACGCACCGGGCCTCGTCGCCCTCGACGCGCGAGGGTGACGAGGCCCGGTCCGGGGGTCAGCAGTACAGGTTGGCTCCGGCCGGCACCCCGAGGATGCCGACGAACTGCTGGTACCGGGTGACCCGGCTCTGCACCTGGGCGGGGTTGCCGCCGTTGCACTCGATCGAGCCGTTGATGCTCCGGATGGTCTCGCCGAACCCGGCGCCGTTGACCATCGCGTGGTGGGCGGTCATGGTGCCCGGCCCGTTCTGGGTCATCCAGTACCAGATGGCGGTCTTCCAGGCCACCGCGGCGTCGTTCTGCACCAGCCAGGGGTTGGTCAGCAGGGGCAGCCCGAGGGCGTTGCCGGCCGCGTTGTAGTTGAAGTTCCAGCTCAGCTGGATCGGCCCGCGCCCGTAGTAGGCGGCCTGCCCGGCCGGGCAGCCGTACGGCTGGCTGCTGTCGCAGTAGTGCGGGTAGTTGGCGGTGTTCTGCTCCACGATGTGGACGAGCCCGCCGGTCTCGTGGTGCACGTTCGCCAGGAACGCCGCGGCCTCCTGGCGCTGGACGGTGGCGCTGCCGGTCTTCGTGAACGCCGGGTAGGCGCTGAGCGCGGCGACGAGCCCGGAGTACGTGTAGAAGGAGTTGCGGCTCGGGAACATCTGGTTGAACTGCGCCTCGGTGACCACGAAGCCGCCGGGGTTGGTGGGCGGCGGGCTGCTGGTGGGCGGCGTGCCGTTACAGCTGTAGGGGTTCCAGTACCAGGTGCTGATGGTGGGGTCGTAGCCCGGGTTGTCGTGCTCGGCGATGTAGTACAGGCCGTTGGTGTACCGCACGATGGCGCCGGCGGCGTACCAGGTGCCGGCCACCCAGTTCGGGTGGCTGCAGCTTCCCGTGGGCGGCGGCGTGCTGCCGCCGCCGCAGGCGCCCAGATCCTGCCAGACGCCGGTGGTGCCCGGCGGGGCCTCGTTCTGGGTCCACCACCTGGCCTGGTAGTTGCGACCGCTGTGGGAGACCTGGGCGCCGCCCGTGTAGACGGCCGAGGACTGCCAGGGGGTCGCACAGGCGGCGGCCGACGCGGCGGTCGACGGGATGATCGCCACCAGTCCGCCGGCGACGGCTAGCGCCGCGAGCGCGACCAGGGCGCGCAGTCTCGACATCTGACCACTCCTTCCGGGGAGACGGGCCGATGGCCGTAACCCATCGACGGGAGTGACTCTAACATCTTCTGTTCACAAACCTTACTATTGTTGCCCCGGGGAGCCACGTAGCGTCGACCGAGGACCCACCCCACCACGGCCGGTCCGGGCGCCGGCGTCGCGGCGGCCGGCGCCGGCCGGGCGACCCCGGGTGGGATACGGGGGCATCACCGGCGCGGTTCGGGGAACCACCGGCCGGTGCCGGACGTGACCGCTCTGCCCTGGCCCCTGCCCTGGAGTGCCGCCGTGTTCGTCCTGGCCGGGGTCGTCACCGTCGCGGGCAGCATCCGCCTGGCCAGCCTCGGCGACGCCCTGGCCGACCGGACCGGCTGGGGCGAGGCCCTGTTCGGCGTGGCGTTCTTCGGCCTCGTCACCGGCCTGTCCGGCATCATCATGACCATCGTCGCCGCCGCCAGCGGAGAGGCCAGCCTGGGCTACGGCAACGCCGTCGGGGGCATCGCCGCGCAGACCACGGCGGTGGCCGTCGCCGACGCCTTCCATCGGCGCGCCAACCTCGAACACGCGGCGGCGTCGCTGTCGAACCTGCTCTCGGGTTGCCTGCTCATCGCGCTGCTCGCGCTCGCCCTGCTGGCCAGCTACGTGCCGGAGACCACCATCGTCGGCGTCGACCCGATGTCCGTCGTCCTCGTCGCCACCTACGTCGGCGGGCTGGTCCTCATCCGCCGGGCCGGGGCGCAACCGATGTGGCAGGCGATCGCCACCGCCGAGACCCGACCCGACGTCCCGCACAACGAGAGTCCCCTCAACCGCCGTCCGCCGGGCTGGCTGTGGAGCCGCTTCGCCCTGGTCGGGCTGGTGGTCGCCGCCGGCGGCTGGCTGGTGGCGCTGGCCGCCGAGAGCATCGTCGACCTCACCGGCCTCACCGCCGGGTTCGTCGGGGCGGTGCTCATGGGCATCGTCAACGCGCTGCCGGAGACGGTCACCGCCATCGCCGCCGTCCGCCGGGGCGCGGTGACCCTCGCCATCGCCGCCGTCCTCGGCGGCAACATCCTGGACGTGCTCACCCTGGTCGCCGGCGACCTGGCCTACGGGCAGGGATCGATCTACCACAGCGCCGGCGATCCCGAACTGCTCGCCACGACCACCAGTCTCTTCATGACCGCCACGCTGCTCGGTGGGCTGCTCATCCGCCAGACCTGCGGATGGGGCCGGCTCGGCTTCGAGGGGGTCCTGCTGCTGGTGAGCTACGCCGCCATGACCGTCGTCCTCGCGCTCTGAGGGCGGGCCGGCGGTCGCGTCCCGACCACGCCGAGCGGTACCGGACGGGGTGCGCGGCTAGGCGGCGACCAGCGCGGCGGGCGGGACGGCGAGGCCGGCGGCGAAGACGTTCTCCGGGTCGTAGGTGCCCTTGATCCGGCGCAGCGCCGCCCAGTTCGCGGCGGTGAAGGCCGACGGCAGCCGGGCCGGGTCGTGGAGGAAGTTGAGGAAGCCGCTGCCCAGCCCGCAGCGGCTCAGCGCCGCCGCGGTCCGCGGCGACGCCACGCTGTCGAGGACCACCGACAGCGGCGCGTCCCGGTGGGCGGCGGCACCGGAGCCGGCGGCGATGCGGCCGCCCCAGTGGCGGATCTCGACGGTGGTGTCCGGCTCGTCGACGAGCGCGGCGACGAGGTCGTCGTCGAGCGCGCGGACCTGGTCGAAGGTGCGCGCGAAGGTGCCGCCCATCGCCGCCCGGGCGAAGTCGACCACCCGCATGCCGTCGTCGACGACCGGCCCGGCCACCCGGCGCAGCGGTTCCAGCAGCGCCCGGCCCCGGTCGGCGTCACCGGCGTACATGGCCTTCACCACCAGCGACCCGTCGCGGGTGAGGAGCACCGCGGTGCTGAGCGCGTCCGGCACCCGCTCGATCCACCGCCGGTAGTAGGCGAGCGTCTCGGCGGCCCGGTCCCGGCCGAAGGTGAGCGCCCCGGCGTACACCCGGGTGACCGGGTAGAGGCGGAACTCGAGCGCGGTGACCACGCCGAACGAGCCGCCGCCGCCACACAGCGCCCAGAACAGGTCCGGGTCGCGGTCGGCGCTGACCGTCCGCGGCGTGCCGTCGGCCGTGACGACCTGGGCGCGCAGCACGCTGTCGGCCGCCAGGCCGTGCGCGCGGGCCAGCCAGCCGAGGCCGCCGCCGAGGGTGTAGCCGGTCACCCCCACGTCGGGCGAGGAGCCCGACAGCGGCGCGAGCCCGAACGGCGCGGCCGCCGCCAGCACGTCGCGCCACCGGGCCCCGGGACCGACGCGGGCGACCCGGCGGTCCGGGTCGACCACGACCGAGGTCATCGCGCCGGTGTTGAGCAGCAGCGCGCCGTCGTGCGCCACGTGCGTCCCGTGACCGGTGGCCTGGACGGCGAACGGCAGGCCGTGGGTACGGGCGGCCAGCACCGCCCGGCGGACGTCGGCGGCGCCGGCGGCCCGCACCACGACGGCCGGCCGCGGGTCGAGCGCCGGATTGAGGGCCTTGCGATGGTGGTCGTAGCCCTCGTCGCCGGGGAGGAGGACGTGGCCGTCGATGCGGAGTGTCTGCTGAATCGTCATGCCCGTCAGACCCCGGGGTGGTCCCGAACTCATCGACGCGGCAGCGATGACTTTCCCGGCGCCCGGCGGTCCTACCCGGATGACCACCTTCACGATCCGCTTCGCCGTCGGTGCCACGGTGACCCGCGCGGACCTGCCCGTCCTCTGCACCGACCTGGCCGACGAGCTGCGCGGGCGTGAGCGTGGCGTGGTGGTCTGCGACGTGACCGGCCTGACCGGCCCCGACCTGGTAGCGATCGAGGCGCTGGCCCGGCTGCGGCTGACCGCGCGACGGCACGGTTGGCGGCTCGTGGTCAGCGGCGCCGGCCCCGGCCTGCGCGAGCTCGCCGGCCTGCTCGGCCTGAGCGACGTGCTATTCGAGCCGGTCGGGCAGGCCGAACAGCGGGAACAGGCGGGCGGTGTCGAGGAAGTTGTTGACCGCGGCGATCCGGCCGGCTGACAACTCGAGCACGATCAGCGCCCAGGGGTCGTGCCCCGCGCCGTCCAGGCTGGGCCGGTACTGCCCGAACGCCGGCATGCCGTTGGCCACCACCGGCACCAGGCGGGACCCGCGGCAGCCGCACCCGGTGCCGGCCATCCAGGCGAGGATGTCGGCGTGGCCGCGCAGCCACAGCGGCAGCGGCGGCATCGACAGCGTCGCGTCCTCGTGCAGCAGCGTGGTGAGGGCTTCCAGGTCGTAGGCCTCGAAGGCGCGCACGTACCGGGCGAGCAGCGCCCGCTGCTCGCCGTCCATCGGCCGGTAGACCTCGGCGGTGACGTCGGCGGCCGCGAGCGTGGCCCGGGCCCGTTGCAGGGCGCTGTTGACACTCGCCACCGAGGTGTCGAGCAGGGTGGCCACCTCCTGGGCCGACCAGGCCAGCACCTCGCGCAGGATCAGCACGGCCCGCTGCCGCGGCGGCAGGTGCTGCAACGCCGCGACGAACGCCAACCGGACCGACTCGCGCCCGGCGACCACCTCGGCCGGGTCGCTGCCCTCCGGCAGGACCCGGCTGTCCGGCACCGGGCCCACCCAGATCTCCTCGGGGCGCGGCTCCCCGGGATGGGTGGCGTCGCCGGACCCGGCGGGGCCGAGATCCATCGGCCGGACCCGGCGCTGGGCGCTGGAGAGCATGTTCAGGCAGACGTTCGTCGCGATGCGGTACAGCCAGGTGCGCAGGGCCGCCCGCCCCTCGAAGCGGTCGAAACCGCGCCAGGCCCGCACGAACGTGTCCTGCACGGCATCCTCGGCCTCGAAGGCGGAGCCCAGCATCCGGTAGCAGTAGCCGGTCAGCTCCGACCGGTACGCCTCCAGGTGCGACTCGATCGGTGCGCTCGTCGCCACATCACCCACTCCGACAACGTAGCCGCCCGGTGGAAAATTCGTCGCCCCCGCGCCGATGAGTCCGTGCTCCCGGCCCGGTCTACCGGTTGTCAGCACACGACACCAGACGAGGAGCACGTCATGACCACCACCCAGTGGAGCGCCGAGACCACGACCGCCGGGCAGTACGCCGACGTCAACGGCATCAACCTGTACTACGAGACGCACGGGACGGGCCGCCCGATGATCCTGCTGCACGGCGGCCTCGGCTCGGGTGAGATGTTCGGGCCCGTCCTGCCCACGCTGGCCGAGCAGCACCAGGTCATCGCCGTCGACCTCCAGGGGCACGGCCGCACCGCCGACATCGACCGGCCGATCGACGTGGCCCTGATGGCCGACGACGTGGCCGCCCTGATCGACCACCTCGGGCTGGAGAAGCCGGACGTCGTCGGCTACTCGCTCGGCGGCGGCGTGGCGCTCCAGGTCGCGATCCGGCACCCGGAGAAGGTGGGCCGCCTGGTCGCGGCGTCGGCGAACATCCGCCGCAACGCCATCTACCCGGAAATGCTCCAGCAGCAGGGCCAGGTCACCGGGGCGGCCGCCGAGTTCATGAAGGACACCCCGATGTACGAGCTCTACCAGCGGGTCGCGCCGCGCCCCGAGGACTTCCCCCGCCTGCTGGACAAGATCGGCGAGGCGATGGCGAAGGACTTCGACCTCACCGAGGAGGTGCGCGGCCTGCGGGTGCCGACCCTGGTGGTCGCCGCCGACGCCGATATGGCGCCGCCGAGCCACTACGTCGAGGTCTTCAACCTGCTCGACGGCGGGCTGCGCGACGGCGGCTGGGCGGGCGAGGGCCGGCCGGCGGGCGGCCACGCCCTGGCCATCCTGCCCGGGCTGACGCACTACGACATCTTCCGCTCCCCGCTCTTCGCCGCTGTCACGCTCGCCTTCCTGGACCAGGCGAACTGAGGCACCGACGCAGTCGCCCCTCCCGGCGGTCGCCTGGTCGACCGCCGGGGCCGTCGGCGTCACCGAGGAGTCAGGGGTCGGGAAAGGACCCGTCGCCGAAGAGGATGCGGCTGGCCGCGGCCCGCCCGGGGGGCGTGCGCAGCAGCGTGAACGCCGCCGCCGCGAGGGCGGGCGTCCGCACCTGGGCAAGCCCTCGGCGCAGCATCAGCCGGCCACGGAAGCGGGCCCGCAGCGCGGCCCCGTCGTAGCGGGTCAACACGTCCGGCCGGCCGGTGCGCAGGGCCTCGTCGAGGACGGCGGCCGCGAGTTCGGACAGCCGCAGGCACGGATCCAGACCGCCGGCGGTGAGTGGCGAGACGGCACCCGCGGCGTCCCCCACGAGCAGCCCGTCCGGGCAGCTGATCCGGCGCAGCACGCCGCCGACCGGGATCGGGCCGCCGCGCCGCTCGACCTGCTCGGGGCGGTCGACGCCGGGCAGTCCGGGCGCCACGGCCCGGAACCGCTGCAGGGCCCCCCGGAGACCGTCCGGGAAGCGGTCGGGGTAGCCGGCCACGCCGGCGTGGGCGTGCCGGCCGTCGTTGACGACCCACGCCAGGTAGCCGGGCGCGAGCGACGGGTCGAGCACGCAGTGGAACGCCGGTGGCTCCGCCCCGGCGGGGATCGGGAACACCTCCTCGGCGCCGACCAGCAGGTGGCGGTTGCGGTCCAGGGCGAGCTCCCGGGCGACCCGGGAGCGGGCGCCGTCGGCGCCGACGACGAACCGGGCCCGGACCCGGGTCGGCCCGTCATCCCCGGCCAGCAGGTGGGAGCCGGCTCGCCGCCCGGCGTAGCGGGTGCCGAGCGCGATCCGTACGCCGGCCTCGGCAGCGGTGCGGGCGGCCGCCACGTACAGCGCGGCCATGTCGCCCACCCGGTACTCGTCACGCGCGCTGACCAGGGTGACCTGCCGGCGCAGCCCCGGCGGGTAGAGCACCACCCGCCGGATGGGTGGCCCGAGGCACCCGGGCGGCAGCGCGAAGTCGTCGAGCGTACGCCGGACGAAGATCCCCGTGGTGCGGATCGCGCCGGTGAGCGTGGGCCGCCGTTCGACCAGCAGCACCTGGTGACCGGCCCGGGCGAGCAGCGTGGCGGTATGCAGGCCGGCCAGCCCGGCCCCGACCACCAGCACGTCCACGCTCATCGGTTCGCGTCGTCGCGGATCAGGCGCAGCCCGCCGAGCAGCAGCGCGCCGGCGGCCCAGGCCAGCAGGACGAGCACCGACGACGCCGTCGTCATCCCCGGCACCTCGCCGAGCAGGAGGAACGCGGCCCCCGTCCCGGGCAGGACGTCGGCCAGCGCGGACATCCACCGGTAGCCGAACTGCGGCAGCAGCAGCGGCAGCACCAGCATCAGCAGGAACACCGCGACCAGGGCGCCGGCCGTGTTGCGCAGCAGGAAGCCGAGCCCCACGGCGAGGACGGTGCCGGCCGCGAGCACGAACGCGACGGTGGCCAGCACCTCGACGCCTTCGCCCACCGGCAGGCGCAGTCCCGGCCGGGCCGCGGCGAAGGCGGCCAGCGCGGAGGCGAGCCCGAGCAGCACCCCGGCGACCGTGGCGGCGCCGGCCGTGACCACGGTCCGGGCGAGGAAGAGGACGCCGCGGCGTGGCGTCCACTGCAGGGTCGGCACGATCCCGCCGGTGGCGTACTCGGAGGTGACAGCGGTCAGGGTGAGCGCGAGCAGGGCGAACTGCGCCGGCATGGCGGTGATCGCCGAGATGGCCCAGGCCGGTTCCCCCTGTGGCGGGTCGGGGCTCGCGGCGGCCTCGAAGCCGGCGACAGCGCCGATCCCCACCATCGCCGCGGCGGCCGCGGCCAGGAACCACCAGGTGGCCTTGACCGTCCAGAGCCGGGTCCACTCGGCGGCGCAGGTACGCGCGAACAGGCGTCCGGTGGCGGGCTCGGCGGCCGCACCGCGCTGGACCGGAATGGTCGACGAAGCGGTCACCGCTCCCCCTCCGGGCTCACCCGGGCCGCCGTCGGCTGGCGGCCGTGGTACTCGACGTGGTTGCTGGTCAGTTCGAGGTACGCGTGCTCCAGCGACTGCTGGACCTCGGAGAGGTGGTGCAGCGGGATGTGGCAGGAGTTGGCGACCTCACCGACCTGCACGGCGGTGCCGCCCTCGACCCGCAACTCGTCCGGGTCGACCCGCCGGACGGTGAGGCCGCGTTCCCGGAGCCGGGCGAGCAGCGCGTCCGCCTGCGTGCTGAGGACGCGTACCTCGACGTGTCCCAGCCCCCGCAGGATGTCTTCGGTCGTCGCGTCGGCGATCAGCCGGCCCCGACCGATGACGATCAGGCGGTCGGCGGTCTGCTGCATCTCGCTGAGCAGGTGGCTGGAGACCAGCACGGTGCGCTGCTGGTCGGCGAGTTCGCGCAGCAGCCCGCGGACCCAGCGGATGCCGTCCAGGTCCAGCCCGTTCATCGGCTCGTCGAACAGCAGCACCCGGGGGTCGGCGAGGAGTGCCGCGGCGATCCCGAGGCGCTGGCGCATGCCCAGCGAGTAGCCCTTGATCCGGCGGCGGGCCGCGCCGCCGAGGCCGACCTGCTCGATCACCTCCGCCACCCGGCGTTCCGGGATGCCGTTGGCTCGCGCGGCGACCCGCAGGTGGCTGCGTCCGGTGCGGCCGGGGTGCACGGCGCCGGGATCCAGCAGCGCACCGACCTCCCGGAGCGGTTCGCCGAGGGTGGCGAACGCCCGGCCGTTCACCAGGGCCCGGCCGGCGGTGGGCCGGTCGAGGCCGAGCACCATCCGCATCGTCGTGGACTTCCCCGCCCCGTTCGGCCCGAGGAACCCGGTGACCTTTCCCGGCTCGACGACGAAGCTCAGGTCGTCGACGGCCAGGACGTCCCCGTAGCGCTTCGTGAGCCCGCGCACTTCGATCATGCATCGACTATCACTCGGTTCCTATCGAAAGTCAATCGATTCGCCGTGCCGACACCCCGGCGGCGGCCTCCCGCACGGCCGGTACCCGCTGCTGGACCAGGCGGCCACGACCCGCCGCCGCGCCGCGCGTCGGCTGCCGGAGTTCCGGCGCGTCCGGGCGGCGGGCGACGAGGGGTTCCGGTGCGGTGGCTCCGGTCAGCGGGATTCCGCGGTCAGGGCCGCGAGGAGCGCGGTCGGCTCGACCGTGACCGGCCGGTCACTGACCTGCCCGTCCCCGACCTCGACGACCCGCCACACCCCGTCGGCGCGCAGCGCCAGGTCCACCGTGACGAACGGCAGCCGCAATCCGGCGACCAGCGGCGCGAGCCACCCGAGGTCGACCTCGCCCGCCGGGTGGTCGTGCGGGGTGTCCGGGTGCGGCCCGACCAGGGCGCACCGGCCCCGCACCCACCAGGTCCGCACCTCGGCCGAGCCGAGCGGCTCGAACGCGCGCAGCACGAACCCGCCGACGAAGTCGTCCGCCCGCAGTTGCCGCAGCCGGCGGGCGACCGCCCACGCGGCGTCCCGATCGCCGAGGTCCGGGATGAAGGTGGCCTCGTGCCAGTGGTGCTTCATGGACTTGACGTGGTCGCGCACGATCGCCGGGCCCGCACCGAGCGCCCGCCGGGCCCGGTCGAAGTCGGCCCGTTCCGCGCCGGTGGTCCACGCCGAGCGGGGCGTGACAGCGGCCAGCGCCGGATACCAGCCCGGTAGCTCGTGCGCGCGCCGGTACTGCTCGGCGGTCGTGCGGACGCTCACCCCACGCCGGGCCAGCGCCTCGGTCAGCTCGGCGTACCGTTCGCCGCGCAGCATCCAGCCGCGGTAGACGGCCGGGCCGCCGGCGGGTACGGACGCCACCGCCCGATCCGGGTCGTCGCCGCGCGCCAGCGCGTCGTGGTCGACCACCGCGACGGTCAGGCCCGCCTCCCGGGCCGCCCGCGCCTCCGGCGCAAAGTGCTCGTCGGGGCGGCGCGGCCGCAGCGGGTCGGCGGGAACGAGGAGCATCACCCGCGCGATGCTGCCCGATCCGGCCGCACGAACTCCGACCCTTTCGGGACCGCTCCGTCACCGCCTTTAGCACCAGTCCGAGCCCGAAGTGTGGACGCCAAAAAGTTTTGTTCGGTTCCTACAAACGGTGCCGCACAGGGTTCGGTGGTTACGACATGGCGCGGCCCGCCGGCAGGCGGAAAGGTGACCAATGCCGGGGGGCGGAATCTCGCGGCGCGTACATCGTGGGTCAACCGGAGGGGTCGGTCGGGTGTTCAGCCGTGTCGCCATCGTCAACCGTGGTGAGGCCGCCATGCGGCTCATCCACGCGGTCCGGGAGCTGGCTGCGGAGACCGGGGTCCGGATCGAGACCGTCGCCCTGTACACCGACGTCGACCGCACCGCCACGTTCGTGCGCGAGGCGGACGCGGCCTACGACCTCGGTCCCGCGTCCGCCCGTCCGTACCTGGACCTGACGGCGCTGGAACGCGCGCTGGTGGAGACCGGGGCCGACGCCGCCTGGGTCGGTTGGGGCTTCGTCGCCGAGGACCCGGCGTTCGCGGAGCTGTGCGAGAAGATCGGGGTCACCTTCGTCGGGCCGAGCCCGGAGGCGATGCGCAAGCTCGGCGACAAGATCGGCGCGAAGCTGATCGCCGAGGAGGTCGGCGTGCCGGTCGCGCCGTGGAGCCGCGGCGCGGTCGAGACCCTGGACGCCGCGCTGGCGGCGGCCGACGAGATCGGCTACCCGCTGATGCTGAAGGCGACCGCCGGCGGCGGCGGGCGCGGCATCCGCGTGGTCACCAACTCCGCCGAGCTCGCCGACGCGTACGAGCGCACCAGCCAGGAGGCGGCGCGGGCGTTCGGCAGCGGCGTCGTGTTCCTGGAGCGCCTGGTCACCGGGGCCCGGCACGTCGAGGTGCAGATCATCGCCGACGGCCAGGGCACGGCGTGGGCGCTCGGGGTCCGCGACTGTTCGGTGCAGCGGCGCAACCAGAAGGTCATCGAGGAGTCGGCGTCGCCGGTGCTCAGCCCGGCGCAGGCGGCCGAGCTCAAGGCGTCGGCCGAGCGGCTGGCCGTCGCGGTCGGCTACCGGGGCGCGGCGACCGTCGAGTTCCTCTACCACCCGGGCGACCGGCTGTTCGCGTTCCTCGAGGTCAACACCCGGCTCCAGGTCGAGCACCCGATCACCGAGGCGACCACCGGGTTCGACCTGGTCAAGGCGCAGCTGCACGTCGCCGCGGGCGGGCGGCTCGACGGCGAGCCGCCGGTGGAGGGCGGGCACGCCATCGAGGCCCGGCTGAACGCCGAGGACCCGGACCGCGACTTCGCGCCCGCCCCCGGCCGGATCGCCCGGCTGGACCTGCCCGCCGGGCCGGGCATCCGGGTGGACACCGGCGTCAGCGAGGGCGACACCATCCCCGCCGACTTCGACTCGATGATCGCGAAGATCATCGCCTACGGGCGGAACCGCGACGAGGCGCTCGGCCGGCTGCGCCGGGCGATGGCGAACACCACGGTGGTCATCGAGGGCGGCGCGACCAACAAGAGCTTCGTGCTCGACCTGCTGGACCAGCCCGAGGTCATCGACGCGAGCGCGGACACCGGCTGGATCGACCGGGTCCGTGGCGCGGGCCGGCTCGTCGCGCACCGGCACTCCGCCGTCGCGCTGGCGGCCGCCGCCATCGAGGCGTACGAGGAGGAGGAGCGCGTCGAGCGGCAGCGGCTGCTCGCCACGGCGGCCGGCGGGCGCCCGCAGGTGCGGCACGCCAGTGGCCGACCGCTGGACCTCAAGCTGCGCGGCGTCAGCTACCGGATGCGGGTGGCGCGGGTCGGCGCGCACCGGTTCCGGGTCGGCATCGAGGTGGGCACGGCGGTGCGCACCGCCGACGTCGAGCTGGACCGCTTCGACCGGCACACCGGGCAGATCGCCGTCAACGGCGCGCGGTACCGCCTGCTCACCGGGACGCACGGGCCGATCCACCTGGTCGAGGTGGACGGCGTGACGCACCGGATCAGCCGCGACGAGGGCGGGGTGGTCCGCTCGCCCATGCCGGCGCTGGTGGTGGCCACGCCGCTGGAGGTGGGCGCGGAGGTCGAGGCCGGCGCACCGGTACTGGTGCTGGAGGCCATGAAGATGGAGACGGTGCTGCGGGCGCCGTTCCGGGCGCGGCTGAAGGAGTGCGCCGTCTCCGTGGGCAGCCAGGTGGCGGCCGGCGCGCCGTTGCTGCGGCTGGAGCCGCTGGCCGAGGCGGCCGAGGAGGTGGCGGACGGTCCGGCCGCCGTGGCCGTCGAGCTGGACCTGCCCGCCGCGAACGGCGGGGCGCCGGCGCGGCAGCGCGCCGCCCGCGGCCGGGAGGACCTGCGCGGGCTGCTGCTCGGCTTCGACGTCGACCCGCACGACGACCGCCGGGTGATCGACGACTACCTCGCCGCGCGGCGGGCGATGATCGAGGACGGCCACCGGCCGCTGGCCGAGGAACTCGACCTGGTCACCGTCTTCGTCGACCTCGCCGAGCTGAGCCGCAACCGGCCCACCGGCGAGGACGGCGGCGGCGAGGCCCACGTGCACAGCGCCCGCGAGTACTTCCACACCTACCTGCAGAGCCTCGACGTCGAGCGGGCCGGACTGCCCACCTCGTTCCAGGCCAAGCTCGCCAAGGCGCTCGGGCACTACGGCGTCACGGAGCTGGAGCGCTCCCCCGAGCTGGAAGCCGCCGTGTTCCGGATCTTCCTCGCCCAGCAGCGCGCCGCCGCCGACGCCACTGTCGTCGCGACGCTGCTGCGCGCGTGGCTGCGGGAGTCACCGCCGGACGAGTCGTTGCGCGAACCGGCGGGCCTCGCGCTGGAGCGGCTGGTGGCCGCGACGCAGGTCCGCTTCCCCGTGGTCGCCGACCTCGCCCGCGGCGTGGTGTTCGCCTGGTTCGCCCAGCCGCTGCTGCGCCGCAACCGGGCCCGGGTCTACGCCGAGGTGCGCCGGCACCTGCGCCACCTGGACGCGCACCCGGACGCGCCGGACCGGGCCGAGCGGGTCGCCGAGATGGTCCGCAGCACCGAGCCGCTGGTGCGGCTGCTCGGCCAGCGGCTCGTGCGCGACCACCTCGACAACGCGGTGATGCTGGAGGTGCTGACCCGGCGCTACTACGGCAACAAGGGGCTGACCGCCGTCGGCACCCGTCGGGTCGCCGGCTGCACGTTCGTGGTCGCCGAGCGCGCCGACTCGTGCGTGGTCTCCGCCGCGGTCCGCTTCGACGCGCTGGACGGCGCCCTGCGCGGGCTGGCCGAGCTGGCCAGCGGCGAGGACGCCGTGGACGCCGACATCTACCTCGCCTGGGAGAGCCAGCCGGAGGATTTCGACGCGACGGTGGCTGCGCTGCTCGAGGTCATCAACGCCCACCCGCTGCCGCCGCGGGTCCGCCGGGTCACCACCACCGTCGCGGGCCGGGCCGGAGCGGTGATGCACCACCACTTCACCTTCCGCCCGTCCGGCGCCGGGATGGCCGAGGAGCGGCTGATCCGCGGCCTGCACCCCTACATCGCGCAGCGGATGCAGCTGGAGCGGCTGCACAAGTTCGACCTGACCCGGTTGCCGTCGGCGGACGAGGAGGTCTACCTCTTCCGCTGCGTGGCGCGACAGAACCCGTCGGACGAGCGACTGATCGCGTTCGCTCAGGTGCGCGACCTGACCGAGCTGCGCGATCACGACGGCCGGCTGGTCGCGCTGCCGACGACCGAGGACACCGTGGCCGCCTGCCTCGACTCGATCCGCCGCGCCCAGGCGCGGCGCTCGTCGAAGGCGCGGTTCAACACCAACCGGATCGTGATCTACGTCTGGCCGCCGAGCGAGCTCACCCGGGAGGAGATGGAGATGATCGCCGGGCGCGTGCGCCCGACGACCGGCGGTGCCCGCCTGGAGGAGATCCTGTTCATCGCGCGCCAGCGCGACCGGACGACCGGCGAGCTGACCAAGATGGCGGTACGGATCTCCTTCGACGCCACCGGCGGCGCCAAGCTGACCATCGGCGAGCCGCCGGTCGACCCGGTCGAGCCGCTCGACGACTACCGACTGAAGGTGCTGCGGGCGGCCAGCCGCAACACGGTGTACCCGTACGAGCTGACCGGCCTGCTCGGCGACTTCGTCGAGCACGACCTCGACGACGACCACGCGCTGGTGCCGGTCGACCGGCCCAGGGGACGCAACACCGCGGCGATCGTCGCCGGCGTGGTGACCACGCCGACCGTACGGCACCCGGAGGGGGTCACCCGGGTGGTGCTGCTCGGCGACCCGACGAAGTCGCTGGGTGCGCTGTCGGAGCCGGAGTGCCGGCGGGTGATCGCCGCGCTGGACCTGGCTGAGCGGATGCGGGTGCCGCTGGAGTGGTACGCGCTCTCCGCCGGCGCCCGCATCTCGATGACCTCGGGCACCGAGAACATGGACTGGGTGGCCGCGGCGCTCAAGCGGATCGTCGAGTTCACCCAGGGCGGCGGTGAGATCAACATCGTGGTCGCGGGCATCAACGTCGGCGCGCAGCCGTACTGGAACGCCGAGGCGACGATGCTGATGCACACCAAGGGCGTCCTGGTGATGACGCCGGACTCGGCGATGGTGCTCACCGGCAAGCAGTCGCTGGACTTCTCCGGTGGCGTGTCCGCCGAGGACAACTTCGGCATCGGCGGCTACGACCGGGTGATGGGCCCCAACGGGCAGGCGCAGTACTGGGCGCCGAGCCTGCCCGCCGCGCGGGACGTGCTGATGGCGCACTACGACCACACGTACGTCGCGCCGGGCGAGGACGCGCCGCGGCGGGCGACCACCACCGACCCCACCGACCGGGACATCTCCGACTTCCCGCACGTGGTGGCCGGCAGCGACTTCACCACCGTGGGCGAGATCTTCTCCGCCACGGCCAACCCGGACCGCAAGAAGCCGTTCGACATCCGGACCGTGATGCGGGCGCTCGCCGACCAGGACCACCCGGTGCTGGAACGCTGGGCCGGCATGGCCGACGCGGAGACCGCCGTGGTGCAGGACGTCCACCTCGGCGGCATCCCGGTGTGCCTGCTCGGCATCGAGTCGCGCTCGGTGCCCCGGCGCGGCTTCCCGCCCACCGACGGCCCGGACACCTACACCGCCGGCACGCTCTTCCCACGCTCGTCGAAGAAGGCCGCGCGGGCGATCAACGCGGCCAGCGGCAACCGGCCGCTGGTGGTGCTGGCCAACCTGTCGGGCTTCGACGGCTCGCCCGAGTCGATGCGCAAGCTGCAACTGGAGTACGGCGCCGAGATCGGCCGGGCGATCGTGAACTTCCGCGGGCCCATCGTGTTCTGCGTGATCTCGCGGTACCACGGCGGCGCGTTCGTGGTGTTCTCGAAGGCGCTGAACCCGAACATGACCGTGCTGGCGCTGGAGGGCTCGTTCGCGTCGGTGCTCGGTGGCGCGCCCGCCGCCGCTGTGGTGTTCTCCGGCGACGTCGACGCCCGTACCGCTGCCGACCCCCGGGTGCGGGACCTGGAGGCCCGCGTCGCGGCCGCCGCCGGCGCGGACCGGGCCGCGCTGACCGCGGAACTCGACGAGCTGCGCGCGTCGGTCCGCGCCGAGAAGCTCGGCGAGGTGGCCACCGAGTTCGACCGGGTGCACAGCATCCAGCGAGCGGTCGAGGTCGGCTCGGTCGACGCGGTCATCCGGGCGGCCGAACTCCGTCCGCGGGTCATCGAGGCCATCGAGGCGCACCTGCGGTAACCCGCCGGGCGGGGGTCATCGGGCCCGCTCCCCCGGCCTCCGGCGGAGCGGGCCGGGCCGCTGGACGACGGTTGGGCCCGGCCGGGTGGGGTAGACCGCCGCGACTGTGCGGGGCGGTCCCCGGCCGGGTTCGCCCGGTTCCGGACCGCCAGGACGGCTCGGGGGGCCGATGTCGGATGCGTCAGCGCGGTGGGGCGGGCCGGGGCTGCCCGACGAGGTGGTGGAGCTGCGGGTGCACGGGGCCGCCAGCGCGAGCGCCGGCCAGGTGCTGGACCTGCCGCGGATCGAGCAGGTCGCGGGCGACCGCAGCGGGGGCTTCTACCGGGCCCGCACGCCGTCGGGCACGGACGACGGCGGCCGGGTGACGCTGGAGGCGTACCGCTGGGGTGACCTGCCCGCGGGGACCATGGCCCGCACCCTGTCGCTGGTGTTCCTGCTGCCGTTCATGCTGGTCAACGTGGCGATCTGGATGCGCCCGGCGCGTCCCGGCTCCGACCCGGTGGTCCGGTCGCTGTGCCGGCTGCTGGCGCTCTCCCTCACCGCGCTGTACGTGCTGGCCGTCGCCGGCGTCGCGCTGGACCTGATCGCGTGGAAGTGCCTGGCCTCGGCGCCCTGCGTGGCCGGGCGCGGGTGGCTGTCCTGGCTGGGTGGGCGGCCGGCCGGGTTGCGGCTGGCGGTGTCCGCGCTGGTGCCGGCCGCCGCCATCGGCCTGCTCTGGCGGGCCAGCACCCGCCCGGGTCGGGTGTTCGAGGCGTTCCGCGCTCCCGAGGCGCAGGTCTCCCGGCACCGGCTCAGCGCGGTCGGCCAGTGGGACGCCGAGCCGCTGGTGGGTCGGCTGCGCGCCATCCACGTCGCGGCGGCGTTCGCGACGCTGGACCTCACCCTGCTCGCCGCCCGGCTCTCCGCCAGCGCCTCGGCCGGCACCATCACGCTGGCGGTCGCCGCCGGGGCCGTGCTGGCCGCGTGTACGGTGCTGCTCTGCACGCCCGCGCTGATCGACCGGGCCGCCACGCACCGGCGGCGGGACCGGATCACCCGCACGCTGCGCACGACCGCACTCGTCCTCACCGCCGTGGTGACGGCGCACGTCCTGACCAGCCCGGCGCCCTGGCCCGCGGGGGGCGGCCTGCCCGGCTACGACCCGATCCTCACCGGGCTGTTCGTCACCCAGACGGCCCTGCTGGTCGCGCTGGGCGCCGTACTGCTCTGGGGCCGGGACCGCCGGCCGGACGCCATGCCGCTGTTCGGGCTGGGGTCGCTGGTGATCGTGGCCGTGGCGATCAGCCTGGCGGTGGCGTACTCCGCCGAACTGGTCTACCGGGTGGCGGACTTCCTGGACCGCGACACCCCGACCGGGGTGGGCATCGCCAGCGGCCCGCCGCGGGCGTACAGCTGGGCGATCTACGGCTTCTTCCGGGCGGTGCTGATCACGGCGGTGGTCGCGGCCCTGGTCGCGCTGCTCTCCCGGCGCGGCCGGGGCCGCGCCGCCGCGGCGATCGTCGCGCACGACTACCCGGACCCGCCACCGGAGGCGGCGACCCGCCTGCGCCAGGTGCGGAAGGCGATAGCCCAGGCCCGGTTCACCGAGAAACTGATCCCGCTGGCCGTGGTCTACGCCTGCCTCGCCGGAATCGGCACGGCCACCACCACCATCGGCCTGCTCGACCTGTTGCCGGGCGACGCCCTGGAACGGTACGCGGGGGTCCCCGGCGACCTGGTCACCTTCGCCATCGCGTTCGGCAGCTGGGTGACCGCCGCGGCCATCCTGGCCCTGGTCGCCGGCGGGATCTTCGCCTACCGGACCGCCGAGTTCCGGCGCCATGTCGGCGTGCTGTGGGACCTGGGCACGTTCTGGCCCCGGGCCGCCCATCCGTTCGCGCCGCCCTGCTACGCCGAGCGGGCCGTGCCGGAGCTGACCCGGCGGATCACGTACCTGGTCGGACGCGGCAACGCGGTGCTGCTCACCGGGCACAGCTACGGTTCGGTCCTGGCCGCCGCGACGGTGCTCCAACTGCCGCCCCGGGTCAGCAGCCGGGTCGCCCTGCTCACCCACGCGTCACCCCTGCGCCGGGTCTACGGCCGGATCTTCCCGGCCTACATCGACGACGACGTGCTGCACGAGGTCGGCGCCCGGGTCGGCTGGCGGTGGGTGAACCTGTGGCGCGACACCGACCCGATCGGCGGCTGGATCTTCTCCGCCCACCGGCCGGCCGCGCAGGTCACCGTCGACCGCCCCGCCGCGACGGTGGACCGCCGGCTCCGGGATCCCACCGGCGTGGTGACCCCGCCCGGCGACAGCGTCCCGCCGCCGATCCAGGGGCACCGGGCCTGCGAGTCGGACCAGCGGTTCGTCGAGGCGGCGCGCGAGCTGGTCGAGCGGCTCCGCACGCCCACGGATCCGCGGCGGCCCCCGGCCGCCTGAAACCAGGCGCGCGCAGATCGAGCGGGCCGCCATGGCTGCCGGTCCCACCATCGCCTGAGGCCGCCGCAAGCCGACACGAGCAAGACCGCGGCAGCGCGTCCTGCCGGCGGAGAGCCGGCGCGACGCAGGGGGATACCCTCGCCGTCGTGACGCACGAGAAGGAGATCACCGAGCCGGTCGACCTGTGCCTGCCGAACGGGCGGCTGCACCCGGCGGCGGTGGGTTGGAGCCGCCGGCCGGTGCACCGGGCGAACCTGCGTGGCTGGGGCCGCACCAAGCGCTGGGAGTACTGGGGCATCGTCACCCCGGGCCACATCGTCGGCCTGGTCGCCTCGTCGCTGGACTACGCGGGCGTGCACGGTCTCTACGTGCTCGACCGGGCGACGAAGGTGGAGATCGACCGCAACGCGGTGGTCCCCTTCGCCCGGGGCACGCACTTCCCGCCGGTCAGCGGGGCCGGCGCGGTGCGGGCCCGCGGCGGCGGGCTGGCCATCGACATCGACCAGGATCCGTCGGGCACCACGATCCGCGCCACCGCCCCGGGTCTGGAGGTCGACCTGGTGGTGCCGCTGCCGGCGGGGCACGAGTCGCTCGCCGTGGTGGTGCCCTGGAGCACCCGCCGGTTCCAGTACACCGTCAAGGACGTCGGCCGCCCGGTGCGCGGCACGCTGCGGGTGAACGGGGTGGAGCACCCGGTCGCCGAGACGGACTCCTTCGCCGTGCTCGACCACGGTCGCGGCCGGTGGCCGTACGCGATCCGCTGGAACTGGGCCGCCGGCAGCGGCCCGGGCCGGGCGATCCAGCTCGGTGGCACGTGGACCGACGGCACCGGCTCGACCGAGAACGCCCTCTTTGTCGACGGCCGGCTGCACAAGATCGGCGACGAGCTGCGCTGGGAGTACGACCGCACCGACTGGCTGCGGCCGTGGCGGATCAGCGGCGAGCGGGTGGCGGTGGAGTTCCACCCCTTCCACGAGAAGATCGCCCGGACCAACTTCGGGGTGCTCGCCAACGAGACCCACCAGTGTTTCGGGCACTTCACCGGCTGGGCGGCGACCGACGACGGCGAGCGGGTCGACCTGGCCGGCCTGGTCGGGTGGGCCGAGGAGGCGCGCAACCGCTGGTAGCGCCGGCGTGGCCGGCGGTGGCGGCTCAGGGCCGGGGCAGGCGCAGCCGGTCGTTGACCCGCCGGATGACCTCCTCGGGCAGTTTGAGCACCCGCCGGTCGTAGCTGAGCAGGCCGTTCAGCTCGTCCTCCACGTCGGAGAGCTGGGTGTAGACGGTGGCCGCGAGCCCGTCCGGGATGGCCGGCACGATCTGCTCGTCGTGCAGCCGGGTGAACGCCTCGGCCAGCCCGTCCGCGCCCCGGTACCGCTTGTAGCCGAACTCGGCCGGCCCGAAGCTGTGCCCGTCGACCCGCAGCGTGTAACCCCCGTACTCGGAGAGCACCAGGGCCCGGGCGTCGCGTCCCGGTCGCCGCCGGGGCACCCGGAAGCGGCGGAAGTAGACGTGCAGGCTGCGCAGGTCGCCGCCGCCCTGGTCGTGCCAGCCGCTGGCGTGGTCGACGATCCGGGTCGGGTCGAGGGCGGCCACCTCCCGGGCCACCTCGGCGGCGTCGAACTGCCCCCAGCCCTCGTTGAACGGCACCCAGACGGCGACGCTCACCACGTTGCGCAGGTGCTCGACGGTCTCCCGCAGCTCGGCGCGGAACTCCGCGCGCCCGGCCGCGTCGGCCCGGCCGAACCAGCGCCGCCACCGGCCCCGGTCGGGCAGCCGCAGCGGGGTCAGCACCGGCGCGGTGACCACCAGCGGGCGGTACCCGGTGCCGCCGTTGACCATGTCCTGCCAGACCAGCATGCCGAGCCGGTCGCAGTGGTGGTACCAGCGCAGTGGCTCGATCTTGATGTGTTTGCGCAGCATGGTGAAGCCGAGCCGCTTCATCGCGACGATGTCGGCGACCAGCGCGGCGTCGGACGGCGCGGTGTAGAGGCCGTCCGGCCAGTAGCCCTGGTCGAGCACCCCGGCGTGGAAGTACGGCTCGCCGTTGAGCAGCAGCCGCGGCACCCCGTCGGCGTCCGGCCCGACGCCGAACGAGCGCATCCCGACGTAGCCGCGGACCCGGTCGTCGCCGTAGTCGACGGTCACGTCGTACAGGAAGGGGTCCTCGGGGGTCCAGGGCCGCACCGCGGGCAGCGGCAACCGCACGGCGGTCCCGGCGACCGCGCTCGCCTCGGCCACCACCGCGCCGTCGGCCAGGATCCGGATTTCGGCGGCACCGGCCTCCGCGCTGGCGTGCACTGTCACCTCGACGCAGCCCTGCGCCAGGTGCGGCGTGAGGGTGAGCCGCTCGACGTGGGCCGCCGGGACGCACTCGGCCCAGACGGTCTGCCAGATCCCGGACTGCGCGGTGTACCAGATGCCACCCCGGCGCAGCTTCTGCTTGCCGCGCGCGTGCCAGCTCGTGTCGCTGTCGTCGCGCACCTCGACGACCAGCACGTTCTCGCCCTCGCACAGCGCGTCGGTGACGTCGCAGCGCACCGGCAGGTAGCCGCCGGTGCGCCCGCCCACCGGCACCCCGTTGAGCCGGACCGCGCAGGTCTGGTCCACCGCGCCGAAGTGCAGCAGCACCCGGTGGCCGGGCCGGTGGAAACCGTCGGGCAGGCGCACCGTGCGGCGGTACCAGAGGGTCTGGCCGGGCAGCAGCTGCCGCCCCACGCCGGACAGCGGCGCCTCCGGGGAGAACGGCACCAGGATCTCGCCGTCGTAGCGCTGCGGCTCCCGCGCGTCGTCGGTGATGGCGTACGCCCACCGGCCGTTGAGGTTGAGGTAGCTGTCCCGGACCAGTTGCGGGCGCGGGTACTCGGGCAGCACCTGGTCGGGGTCGAGGGCCTCGCCCCACCGGGTCGTCAGCGTCACGCGTCGGCCCTCCCGTCCCGCCGGCGCAGCGCCAGCACCGGTACGACGATGAACGCCAGCACGGCCAGCGCCATCAGGAAGATGCCCGGCGTCGGCACCTGCCGGACCACGCCGAGGTCCTGGTACGTCTCGCCGGCGTTGCTGATCACCGCCGCGCCCAGGTACGGGCCGACCAGCATCGGCACCAGGATGGCGAAGACCATCCGCAGTCCCTGCACGTGACCGGCCCGGCCCGGCGGCGTGTGGTCGCGCACCAGCGCGCCCAGCGGCGCCAGCACCAGCATGAAACCGGACATCATCACGATCCCGGCGCCGATCACCGGCAGCGTGCCCCGGGCCAGGAACATCAGCAGCAGGCCGGTGCCGTAGACCGCCGCGGCCGGGAGCACGAACCGGACCTTGCCCACCCGGTCGATCACCCGGCCGCAGGCCACGCTGACCACCGAGGCGGTCACCAGCACGGTGGCGAGCACCAGGGCGTACCCCTCGACCTCCAGGTAGCGCTGGAGGTAGATGACCAGGTACGGCAGGAAGACCTGGGTCGAGACGCCCCACACCGACCAGGCGGCCAGGGCCAGGTAGAGGCGCGGGTTGGCGCGCATCGCGGACGGCAGCAGGCCGTGGACCACCGCGCGCAGGTAACCGGCGTCGTTGCGGACCAGGGCGGGGCTCTCCCGCACCAGGAACCAGGCGGCGACGCCGGCCACTGCCATCACCGCGCCGATGACCAGGAAGAAGGTCCGCCAGTCACCGGCACGGGCCAGCCCGTCGAAGCCGCCGAAGATCACCAGCATGGCGAGCAGCGGCATGATCGCCAGCACCGCCTCGACCCGGCCACGGTTGGCCGGCCGGGTCACGTCGGTGACCCACGCCTGGAACGCCGCGTCGTTGGCGCCCGAGCCGAGGAACGACATCAGGCAGTCCAGCGCGATCACCGCGATCACGGTGAGCAGGACGGCGTTCGCCACCGGCGCGACGCCGTCCAGCGCGCCCACGGTGAGGAACCCGAACGCGGCGGTGCAGACACCCCAGAGCAGATAGCCGCCGGCGATGAACGCCCGGCGCCGCCCGAGGCGGTCGGAGAGCGCGCCCAGCAGCAGGGTGGCCAGCGTCGCGGTGGCGGCGCTGGCGGCCACCATCGTGGCGATCACCGTCGGGTCGTCGGTGACGGTGTCGTAGACGAAGAGGTTCAGGTAGATGTTCTCGACCGTCCAGGCCATCTGGCCGACCAGGCCGAGCAGCACCACCGCGACCCAGGCCCGCGCGCGCAGCCGGGCGGGATCGCCGGTGGGCGCGGGCCCGGCGCGGCGGACCTCGGCGCTCGGCGGAGCCGGGGGCGGCACCCGGTGCGGGACGGACATGGCGACCTCCTCGGCGGTCAGCACATGATGGACCACCCCGCGCCGGCCGCGAGCACGCGGTCCACCGATCACGGCGGGCCCGGACCGGGGTCGTGCCCGCCCCGGTCCCGGCCGCCCACCGGCCGCCGCCGGGCATCCTCAGGCGTTGTCGGGCGGACCGGAGACCACCCCGGCCGCGGAGACACCCGACCCGGTCGGTGCGGCAGGCGCCCCACCCGCGTCGTACGCCACGCGGGCCGCCAGCAGGTCGGGCAGGTGTTCCCTGGTCCACACCCGGGCCGCCTCGATGAGCGTCAACAGGCTCCGGCCGAGCGGGGTGAGCGCGTACTCGACCCGCGGCGGGTTCTCCTCGTAGGCGGTGCGGGTGACCAGACCGTCGCGTTCCATCGCCCGCAGCGTCTCGGTCAGCACCTTGGGCGTGACCGTCCGCAGCGGCGCCCGCAGCTCGCCGAACCGGCGCGGTCCGTGCTCCAGGCACCGCACCACCATCCCGGTCCACTTGTCGCCGACCTGGAACGGCAGCGCACTCGACGGGCACATCGGATCGAACATGTCCGCGTCCAGCCGCATCGTCACCGCCCGAACCTCCCCCAGTTCCGTTGCGGTAACCGGCCCCCCGCCGGTTAGCGTCCCGCCATGTCCAGCATCGCAATCTTCGGAGCGGGCGGCCGGGCGGGTCGCGCCGTGGCCGCCGAGGCACGCCGGCGGGGGCACCGTGTCACCTCGGTGGTCCGGGACCCGGACCGGCACCCCGACCTCACCGGCGCGGTCCGCGGCGACGTCACCGACCCACGCTCGGTCTCCGCGATCGTGCCCGACCACGACGCCGTGGTCCACGCGGTCAGTCCGGCCTCCGGGCCGGCCGCGCTCGCCACCCTCGACCTCGACCCGGACTTCTTCGCCAAGGCCGCCGATGCCCTCCTGCACGGCCTCGCCCGGGGCGGAGTGCCCCGACTGGTCGTGATCGGCCTGTTCGCCAACCTCACCGACGCGCACGGCCGGCTCCTGCTCGACGACCCCGCCGTCTTCCCCGTCGAGCTGCGACCCTTCGCCCTCGCCCACACCGCCGGCCTGGACCGGCTCCGGGCGGCGGGCACCACTGTCGACTGGCTCATGCTCACCCCACCGGTGCAGTTGCGGGTGGACGGTCCGCGTACCGGCCGCTACCGGATCGGTGGGGAGGTGGCTCCCGACCCGGAGTCCGGGCAGCTGTCGTACGCCGACCTGGCGGTGGCGGTGGTCGACGAGATCGAGACCCCGCGCCACCATCGGTCCCGTGTCTCCGTCTTCGGCGACGGGCGGTCGGCCGGGGGCGACGGGTCATGAATTCGATCACGCCCGGGCAGCGGCGGCGCGCCACGGCCTAGGGTTGGCGGCATGGCAGGCCCCACCGCCGACGGCTCCCCGGCACAGAATCCGCTCACCCTGCTGACGCTGGACGACCTCCGGCAGCGCACCAGCGTGAAGTGGCGGATGCACCCGCCCGACGTCCTCCCGCTCTGGGTGGCGGAGATGGACGTACCGCTGGCTCCCGCGGTGGCCGGCGCGCTGCGCCGGGCGATCGACCTCGGCGACACCGGCTACCCGCACGGGACCGCGTACGCCGAGGCGCTCGGCGGGTTCGCCGCCGAGCGCTGGGGCTGGCACGACTTCCGGGTCGACCGCACCACCGTCGTCCCGGACGTGATGATGGGCGTGGTCGAGGTGCTCCGGCTGGTGACCGACCCCGGCGACGCGGTGGTGGTCTGCTCCCCCGTCTACCCGCCCTTCTACGCGTTCGTCAGCCACGCCGACCGGCGGGTGATCGAGGCCCCGCTCGGCGGTGACCTGCGCATCGACCTCGCCGCCCTCGACGAGGCGTTCCGCCGCGCCCGGCAGTACGGTCGCCGGCCGGCGTTCCTGCTCTGCAACCCGCACAACCCGACCGGTGTGGTGCACCGCCGGGACGAACTCGAGGCGGTCGCCGAACTCGCCGACCGGCACGGCGTACGGGTGGTCTCCGACGAGATCCACGCTCCCCTGGCGCTGCCCGGGGCGCGGTTCACCCCGTACCTGACGGTGCCCGGCGCCGAGAACGCGTTCGCCCTGACCTCCGCGTCGAAGGCGTGGAACCTCGCCGGGCTCAAGGCGGCGCTCGCGATCGCCGGGCCACGGGCCGCCGCCGACCTCGCCCGGATGCCGGAGGAGGTCGGCCACGGCCCCAGCCACCTCGGCATCCTCGCGCACACCGCCGCGTTCCGCGGCGGCGGAGGATGGCTCGACCTGCTGCTGGACGGCCTCGACGCCAACCGCACGCTGCTGGAGACGCTGCTGGCCAAGCACCTGCCGTCGGTCGGCTACCGCCGCCCCGAGGGCACCTACCTCGCCTGGCTGGACTGCACCGGGCTCGGCGTCGACACCGAGCCGCCGGCCGGGGAACCCGGCGTGGCCAGCGACCTCGCCGGGCCGGCGAGGATGTTCCTCGACCGGGCGCGGGTCGCGCTCAGCTCCGGGCACGTCTTCGGCACCGGCGGCACCGGCTTCGTACGGCTCAACTTCGCCACCACCCCCGCGGTGCTCACCGAGGCCGTCACCCGCATGGGCCGGGCGGTCGGCGCCCAGCAGGCGCCGTAGCGCACCGCCGGCTCCGACGCTGGACCCGCTGGTCCAACGGGCGCCCCGGCAGCTCGGGCACTCAGGGCAGGTCGTCGGCCCCGGGGCCGGACGGGTGGGTCCAGTACGCGACGGTGGCGTCGTCCGGGGCCGGCGCGTCGGGGCCCGGGCCGGCTTCGGCCTCCCGCACCCGGCGGACGACCTCGGCCGGCCCGGCGACGCGGAGCAGATCCAGCACGCCCGGCCAGTCGGTCAGGCGGTACGGGCTGACGATGCGGCTCGCGCCGTTGCTGAGCAGCGCCACGCCGGCCAGGTCGGCGAGGGGCTGACTGCCGGTCACCGCCTCCTCGGCCGCGCGCGGGTCGTCCTTGGCGATCCAGTAGCCGCCCGGCTGGTTCCGCCGGGCCCGCAACGCCCGGCGGCAGGAGTCCAGGACGCGGTCGTACTCCGGGGTTTCCCGGGGGACGCCGTCCAGGGGCGCCGCGCAGATCCGCCGCGCGGCGACCTCACGCTCGTCGGTGACGACCCGCGGGCCACCGCCGACCGGGTCGAGGACGAGGAAGGAGTCCGCGAGCAGGAGATGCTCCAGCCGGCCCCGGTGGGCGCGGACGATCGCCACGGTGGCCTGCGGGCTGCTCGGGTCGGCGAGGTCGCAGGTGTCCCGGTGGTCGTCGGCCGTCTCCGCGATCGCGGCCGCGAGGACGGCCGCGAGGTCCCGCCCGTCGTCGCGCGACAGCCGGCCGAGCAGCGCGCCGCCGAGCCGGTGGGTGTACCAGGCGACACCGTGGCGGCAGGTCGACCCGGCGTCCGGGATGCCGGCACCGTCCAGCAGCACGACGGCCCCGGGGACGGCGCCGACGAAGTCCTCGTTCGGTTGGCCGGCCCTACCGGCGCTGGTCGCCATGCTGACGCGCACTGGTCGCTCCCACGGGTCGGGTCACCGGCGGCGGGGCGAGATCAGCCCCGACTCGTACGCCCACACGACCAGTTGGGCCCGGTCGCGGCAGTGCAGCTTCATCATCGCCCGGTTGACGTGGGTCTTGACGGTCAACGGACTGATCACCATGCGCTCGGCGATCTCGTCGTTGCTCAGCCCCCGGGCGACCAGCTCGACGATCTCCTGTTCCCGGGCGGTCAGTACGTCGCGCCCGGCCGCCGGGTCGGCCGGCGGCGGTCCCGCGACGAACTCGCTGATCAGCGTGCGGGTGACCGTCGGGGCGAGCAGCGCGTCGCCGCGCGCCACCACGGCGATCGCCTGCAACAGGTCGGCCGGGTCGGCGTCCTTGAGGAGGAACCCGCTGGCGCCGGCGCGGAGCGCGGCGAAGACGTAGGAGTCGAGCCCGTAGTTGGTGAGGATGAGGACGCGGACCGCCGCCAGGTCCCCGGCCGCGGCGATCCGCCGGGTGGCCTCGATGCCGTCGAGTCCCGGCATCTGCACGTCCATCAGCACCACGTCCGGCCGCAGCCGCCGCGCCAGCTCCACGGCCGCGGCGCCGTCGGCGGCCTCGCCGACGACCTCCAGGTCGTCCTCGGCGTCGAGCAGCGCCCGGAATCCGGCCCGCATCAGCGCCTGGTCGTCGACGAGCAGCACCCGGATCATGGAAGACCGTCCAGCGGAAAAGTGGCGTGTACCGCGAACCCGCCGCCGTCGCGGGGGGCGGTCCGCAACGTCCCGCCCAGCCCGGTGACCCGTTCCCGCATGCCGCGCAGGCCCACCCCCGGGGTCACCGGCCGGTCCGGCGACGCCCGGCCGTCGTCGTCCACCGCGACGGCCAGCCGTTCCGGGGCGTACTCGATGCGGACCTGCGCGGTGGCCGGGCCGGCGTGGCGGGCGACGTTGGTCAGCGCCTCCTGGATCACCCGATAGCCGGCCTGGTCGACCTCGGCGGGCAGGTCCCGCGGCGTACCGGTGACGGTCACCCGCACCGGTACGCCGGCCGCCCGGGTCCGCTCGGCGAGTTCGTCCACCCGGGCCAGCCCGATCCGGTCCCCGTCGGACGGTGCGCGCAGGACGTCCAGCGTCGCCCGCAGTTCCCGCATCGCGGCGCCGCTGGCCTCCTGGATCGCCAGCAGCGCGGCCGAGGGTTCCTCGTTGTGCTTGCGGGCCAGGTGCACGGCAATCCCGGCCTGCACCTTGATCACGGAGATGCTGTGGGTCAGCGAGTCGTGCAGGTCGCGGGCGATGCGCAGCCGCTCCTCCCCGGCGCGGCGCAACGCCATCTCCTCGCGGGTGCGCTCGGCCTCGATCGCCCGCTGCTCGACCTGTTCCAGGTACGCCCGGCGCTGCCGCGCGACGAGCCCGGCGACGTTGGCCGCGAAGAACCAGCCGAGCAACAGGGCGCTCCGCTCGGCGATCTGCTGGCTGGGCCGGTCGGCGGGCGCGACCGAGAAGTCGCGGGCCAGGAAGCCGCCGAGGAAGACGACGCTGGCCAGGGCGGCGGCCGCCCGGTGCCCGCGCCAGGCGGCGAGGTAGACCGTGCCGAGGACGGGGAACGCGGCGGACACCCCGGCGTGTACCCGGAGGTGCAGGGCCAGCATGGTGGCGGTCACCACGCTCAGCGCCAGCACCGGGTAGCGCCGGCACACCGCCAGGGCCGCCGCCATGACCAGGACCAGGGCGACGTCGAGCGCCCCGACCGGTGCGGCGTCCGGCGCCAGCGCGGCGTTGCCGAGCAGGAGGCCGCCGAGGGCGAGGCCGCTGAGGGCGTACGGCAGATCGCGGCGCATGATCGAACTGTAGAGCGGCCGTCAGCGGGGAGCATCCCCCGTCCGCGGTAGCCGAGGCGTACCGCGGACGCGGTATCGGTGGCGGGCAGGTGCCTGCGGCGGCACGACGCCTTCCCCGCCCCCGGCGACGAGCATCGACGCCATGACATACCGCTTCTTCACCCCCGCTCCGGTCAAGGCCGCGACCGGTCTCAGCGCGGCGGTCTACCGGCAGCTGCGCGACGAGTTCCTCGGCCCGGTGCCCACCTTCCAGGCGCTCTCGGCCGTGCCGGCGGTGCAGGCCGCGACCTGGGCGCTGATGCGCGAGGCCCTGCTCGCCGGGGACGCGTCCCGGGTCGACCGCGAGGTCGTGGCGTCGGCGGTGTCCCGGGCCAACCGCTGCCGGTTCTGTGTCGACGCGCACGTGCTGCTGCTGCACGCCCTGGGCGAGCACGAGCTGGCCGAGGTGATCGCCCGGGGTGGGATGCCATCGGAGCCGAGGCACGTCGAGCTGGTCACCTGGGCCGAGGCCAGCCGGAACCCCCGGGCCGCCGACTGGACCAGCGAGTACCGCCCCGAGGTCACCGGCACCCTGCTCGCCTTCCACTTCATCAACCGGATCGTCTCGGCGCTGCTCGATCCGGACCTGCTGCCGGGCGGCCTGCAGCGCTCCCCGCTGGTGCGGTCGGTCGGGGGCCGGCTCTACGCCCGGGCGGCCCGGGAGCCGAAGGAGCCCGGCGGCAGCCTCCCGCTCCTGGACGCCGGCACCCCGGCGCCGGCCTGGGCCGGCGACAGCCCGGTCGGCGTCGCGTACGCGGCGTTGACGGACGCCGCCACACGGGGCGGGGAACTCCTGGGCGACGTGGCCCGCCAGACCGTCACCGCCACCGTGCGGTGGGAGGACGGACGGTACCCGACCCGGCCCGCGGACTGGGCCGTCGACCTGGTCCGGGACGTGCCCGGCACCGACCGGGTCGGCACGCGGATCGCGCTGCTGGCGGCGTTCGCGCCCAGCGCGATCAGCCCCGGCGACGTCGCGCTCTGGCGCTACTCCCATCCGGACGACGCCGATCTGGTGCGGCTGGTCGCGTACGGCGCGATCACCGCCACCGAGCACGTCGCCCAGGCACTGTCCCCCGCTCACCGCTAGGAGTCCACCATGCGCAAGGCCTTCGTCATCGCCAGCACCGGGTCGCTCGTCGCGTTCGCCCTGCAGTTCATCTTCGCCGCCGTGGGCGCGTTCACGAAGCCAGCGGGCGACGACGCGTACACGTTGCACAGCGTCACCGGAATGGCGGTCATCCCCGTCCTCACCCTGCTCACCATCCTGTTCGCGGCGCTGGCGAAGGCGCCGGGCCGGGTCGTCGCACTGGCGGCCCTGCCGCTGGGCCTGGTCGTGCTCCAGGCGCTCATCGCCGGGCTCGCCAACGGGTTGACCGACGCCGCGGGCGCCAGCACGCCGTTCGGCCTGACCGTCGCCGGGCTGCACGCGCTCAACGGCATCATCGCCGTACACGTGGTGGTCGCCGTCCTCCAGGCCGCGCGGAAGCTGGCCCAGCCGGCGCCGGCCGACGCCACCGCGGTGGCCGTACCGGAAGGGGAGCCGGCATGACCACCGGCTCGCTGCTCGCGGCCGACCTGGTGATCGCGGTCCTCGCGGCCGCTGGCTGGCTGGGCGGCGGCGCCGCCGCGGCCACCCGGCGCCGACCGCTCGCCCTGTGCCTGGCCGCCCTGGCGCTGCTCGCCACGCTCGCCCGCGCGGCCACGGTCACCGCGCTCGCCCGGGCCGGTTGGTGGTTCGCCGCGGAGAAGGTGCTCATCGCCGCGCCGCTGTCGCTCGCGGGGGTGGTGGTCGCCGGGCCGCGGCTGGTGCGGGCCCCGGCCGACATCCGGTCCGTCGCGGTCCCGCTCCTCTTCGCCGGGTACGCCGCGAGCGGCGGCCTGCTCGTGACGGTCCTGCACGGCTATCCGGCGTCGCCGGGTGTCGGGTTGCTGGCGGTCGCCGGGGTCGTCGCGGCGACCGCGGCCACCTGGCGTCTGCTCGGTTCCCGCCCGTCCCCGACGGTGTCCCGCGCGGCCCTCGCGGTGGCGGCCGCGGCACTGGTGACCGGGACCGGGCTGGCCGTCACCCCGAGCGCCGCTCCGGCCGTACCGCACGACCACCGGTATCCGGACGCGCCGCCGGTCGGCGAACCGACCAGGCGGTTCACCCTGACGGCCGGGACCGCCACGGTGAAGGCCGGCGGCCGGGACGTCGCGGCGTGGGCGTTCAACGGGCAGGTGCCCGGGCCGGAGCTGACCGCCACCGTCGGCGACGTCCTCGAGGTGACCCTGCGCAACCGGGACATCGCGCGTGGGGTCACCCTGCACTGGCACGGGTACGACGTGCCGAACAGCCAGGACGGGGTGCCCGGGGTGACCCAGGCGGCGGTGCTGCCCGGCCAGGAGTTCGTCTACCGGTTCCGGGCCGACCAGGTCGGGACGTACTGGTACCACACGCACTCGGCGTCCGACGTCGGCGTGCGGAAGGGGCTCTACGGTGTGCTGGTGGTGCGCCCGGCGCCGGTGACCGGGGTCGACGTCACGGTGCCGGTGCACACCCTGTCCGGCGTTCCGCTGCCCGCGCCGAGAACGGAGCCGGTCGGGGCCGGGGTGCCGGTGCGGCTGCGGCTGATCAACACCGACAGCACGACGCACCGGTACGCCCTGGCCGGCACGCCGTTCCGGGTCGCCGCGATCGACGGCTCCGACCTGCGCGGCCCCACCCCGCTGGTGGACACCGCCGTGCTGATCCCGGCCGGGGGCCGCTACGACCTGGTGTTCACCGCGCCCGCCACGCCGGTGGCGCTGTTCGTCGACGGGCGCGAGGTCTACTCCACCGGGCCGGTGTCGACGGCGACCGACGCCTGGCCGGTGCTGGATCCGCTCGGCTACGGCGCGGCCGCCCCGGCGCCGTGGTCGCGCACCGACAAGGAGTTCACCCTCGTCCTCGACCGCGGCCTCGACCTGCGCGGACTGCTCCCCCGGTACGCCCACACCGTCAACGGTGCCGCCGACCCGGACATCCCGTCCCAGGTCGTCCGTCGCGGCGACGTCGTCGCGTTCACCATCGTGAACCGGTCCCAGATCGTGCACCCGTGGCACCTGCACGGGCACCACGTCCTGGTGCTGACCCGCAACGGGAGGCCGGCGACCGGCAGTCCCCTGTGGCTGGACTCCTTCGACGTACGCGCCGGCGACGTCTGGGAGGTGGCGTTCCGGGCCGACAACCCGGGGATGTGGGCCAACCACTGCCACAACCTCGCGCACGCCGACGCCGGGATGACGCTGCACCTGATGTACTCGTGATCCGCGGGCCGGCGGCGGTGGCCACCAGGGCCGGATGTCCGCGCATATCGATGTCTTGACGATCCGCACGGGGCGGCTTAGCGTCATGACGTCAGACATCCGACGTCTTATCCTCGCCCTCGTTCCTTCGCCCCACCCCCGGAAGGAAGTCCCGTGTCTGCTGTCCGAGCGATACCGCGCAGGGCGGTGGCCGTCGTGGCCGCCGCCCTGTGCCTGGCCGGGATGCTGCCCGGCACGCCCGCCCACGCCGCCCCCGCCGGAGTCACCGCGACGGTCAGCGCCGACTGCCCGGCCAGCCGGCTGCTCCTGCTGCTCGACAACCGCGGCACCACGGCACAGACCTTCACCGTCACCTGGCCGGGGCGTCCCGGCTCGCCCTGGACCCGGACGGTCCCCGCCGGCGGCAGCACCCAGCTGTACTGGACCCTGGCGGCCGGCACCGCCTACACCCTGCGGACGACCACCCCGACCGGGCTGGACGACACCTCCGCCGGCATCTTCCACTGCGGCACCGGCATGTCCGCGCTGACCAGCTTCGACTGCACGGCCAGCCGGCTGCAACTGGTGCTGGAGAACCGCACCACGACCGCCCGGGACTTCACCGTCACGTGGCCCGGCCGCACCGGCTCACCGTGGACCCGCACGGTCGCCGCCGGGGGCAACGTCCTGCACTACTGGACGGTCGCCGCCGGCACCCCCTACAGCCTGCGGGTCACCGCGGCGGGCTTCGACACCACGCAGCGGGGTGTGGCCGCCTGCGGCATGGCGGCCGGCACCCCGCAGATGACCACCACCACCCTGCTCACCACGCAGACCGTCATCCGCAACCTGAACGGCGCCAACGGCCGCTACGACGGCACCGCCGCCTCGGTCCGCATCCCGGGCATGGCGGTCACCAACAACGGCACGGTCATCGCCGTCGCCGACGCGCGCGTCGACGGCTCGTACGACCTGGGCGGCGGCACCAACAACATCCAGATCGCCATGGTCCGCAGCACCGACGGCGGCCGTACCTTCGACCAGCCGCGCGTCATCCACGCCCCCGCCACCACGCGGGAGGGAGCGGGCGATCCCAGCCTGCTGGTGGACCGCGGCACCGGCGTCGTCTTCTGCTTCTTCACCTACTCCCCCCGGCCGGGTGTCAGCTTCTGGTCGGGCGGGTCCGGGGTCAACACCGCGGACGACCCGAACAGCCTGCACCTGCGGTACATCACCAGCAGGGACGACGGCGCCACCTGGAGCGCGCCGGTGGAGCTGAACCCGGTGCTCAAGGACCCGGCGTGGCAGCAGGTGTTCTTCTCCTCCGGCCACGGCATCCAGACCAGCACCGGACGGCTGATCCAGCCGATCGTCTACCGGGACGCGGCGGGCACCAGCCATGCCGGCAACATCTACAGCGACGACCACGGCGTGACCTGGCGGCGCGGCGGGTCAGCCGGCGGGACCGTCAACGAGAGCAAGGCGATCGAGCGCGGCACCGGAGCGGTCGTGCAGAACATGCGCCACAACTCGACCCGCAGCCGCTTCTACGCCACCTCCACCGACGGCGGCGCGACGTTCGGCCCCCCGTCGGCCAGCCCGGTGCTCACCGATCCGCTGTGCAACGCCGACGAGCTGTCCTACCTGCGCCCGTCGGAGGTGGGCGCGAACGGGGCGCCGGTGCGCACCCGTACCGCGCTGTTCAGCAACAACGCGCACCCGACGGCACGC
This sequence comes from Micromonospora sp. C28SCA-DRY-2, assembly GCF_030519475.1. GTDB lineage: Bacteria > Actinomycetota > Actinomycetes > Mycobacteriales > Micromonosporaceae > Micromonospora. The sequence continues at coordinate 143,212 of NZ_JAUMKD010000001.1, forward strand.
AACGACCTCACCGTACGGATGTCCACCGACGACGGCGCCACCTGGCCGGCCCGCGCGCTGCTCAAGCCGGGCGGCGCCGGCTACTCGACGATGGCCGTGCTCTCCGACGGGACGGTCGGCAACCTCTACGAGGTCGGCAACAGCGGAGGCATCTACTTCGCCCGGTTCAGCCTCGACTGGGTCAAGGGAGCCTGACGCGGCGGCTCGCACCTTCCCCGCCCGCAGCCGTGCCCGGATCCGGCGGTCGCCCGTCAGCGGTGGCGGACGACCGCCGGGGGCGCGATCCGGCGCGGGCTCAGGACGTCCGCAGCGGCCCGAAGGCGGCCCGCATCTCGGCCGCGAACAGCTCGGGCTCCTCCCAGGCGGCGAAGTGGCCGCCCCTGTCGACCTCGTTGAAGTACGCGAGGCCGGGGTAGACCGTCTCCACCCAGCTGCGCGGCGAAGCCCAGATCTCACCGGGGAACACGGTGAAGCCGACCGGAACCTTGACCGGCGGCGGAGCCTGGCCGCCCATCGCGGCCCGGAACCGCCCGAACTCCCAGTACCACCGGGCGGACGAGGCGCCGGTGCCGGTCAGCCAGTACAGCGTGATGTTGTCGACGATGCTGTCCCGGGTGAGGCCACCCGTCGGCTGCTTGTCGACCAGGGCCCGGGACATCTTGTAGTAGCTGTCCGTGTCGTGGTCCAGCATCCAGGCCGCCAGCCCGACGGGTGAGTCCAGCAGCGAGTAGCCGATCGTCTGCGGTCGGGTGGACTGCTCCAGGAAGTAGCCGAAGCCGTCCGTCGTGAACATGTTGAGCGCGTCGTGCGCCGCACGTTCCTGATCGGAGTTCGCCGGCAGCCGGTCCTTGAGACCGATCGCCCCGGCGAGCAGGTTGACGTGGATGCCGAGCAGCCCCTCGGGTGCCATGCGGCCCATCGCGTCCGTCACGGCGGCGCCCACGTCGCCCCCCTGGGCGACGTAGCGCGAGTAGCCGAGGCGGGCCATCAGCTCCGCCCACGCGCCGGCGATCCGGCCGTTCTCCCAGCCGAGTTCGGTCGGCTCGCCGGAGAAGCCGTAGCCGGGCAGGGACGGCAGCACCAGGTGGAAGGCGTCCTCGGCCCGTCCGCCGTGCGCGGTCGGATCGGTGAGCGGGCCGACGACCCCGAGCAGCTCGGCGACCGAGCCCGGCCAGCCGTGCGTCATGATCAGCGGCAGCGCGTCCTCGTGCGGCGACCGCACGTGGATGAAGTGGATCTCGACGCCGTCGATCAGGGTCGTGTACTGCGGCAGGGCGTTCAGCCTCGCCTCGAAGGCACGCCAGTCGTGATCGGTCGACCAGTAGCGGGCCAGCTCCTGGACCGTCGCCAACTGCACGCCCTGGGAACGGTCGTCGACCAGCTCCCGGGTGGGCCAGCGGGTGGCCGCGATCCGGCGGCGCAGGTCGGTGATCGCCTCGTCCGGCGTGTCGAGCCGGAAGGGACGAATTTCCTTGTCGTTGGGCATGCTCTCCACCTGCCGGTTCAGGTCGACCGGCGCCGAGGCGCCGGCGGGGCTGGCACGCGCCCATCGTCGCACCGGTCCGACGACCGGCGGACCGGAACGCGATTTCGCGCTCCGGCCCGGCCGGCTGGTCCCCGGAGAACCCGCGCGGTCAGGTCGGCAGGGCGTTTCGGACCGGATCGCGCAGTGAGGTCGGCGAGAGCAACGGTTGGAGCGGGCCGTCGTCGACGATCCCCGGCAGCCGCCGGGCCACCCCGGCGAGCAGGTCGGCGACCTGGACCCGCGGGTCGTCCCGCGAGTCGACCATCACCAGCCCGGCCAGCGGCGACCCCCCGCCCGGCGACAGCCCGGCCCCCTCGGCCAGCACCTGCTGGAGGCGGCGCAAGCGGTCGGCGGTCAGCGCGCTCTGCTCGTCGTGGATCACCAGCACCCGCCGCACCCCGCCGCTCCAGAACAGGACGGTCTCGGCCAGCGCCGGCAGCATCGGCTCCAGCGGTGGCGGGATCGACCGGTCCTCGTCGCTCAGCCTGCCGAGGAGGCTGCGCACCCGGGTGCGGCTGAGGCGGTGGAGGACGGCCTCGGCCGGCGCGCCCAACCCGGGTCGTACCAGCGCGTCCCGGGCCTGGAAGAACCGGTCGACGGTCCGCTGATCCGGCCGGTGCCGCCCCTTGGTCCGGAGCATCTCGACGAAGGCCGCGAGGAAGGCCGCCCAGTCGGAACCGGCCGAGCGTCCGGCCCGGTACAGGGCGAGGGCGGCCGGCCGGTGCTCCTGGGTCAGGCGGGTCCCGGCCGCGTAGGACGGCTCGGTCAGCAGCAGGTCGACGATGCGGGTGACGAGGAAGTACTGCTTGTCGACCAGGTGGACGTGTGCCCGGCCGCGCAGCGCCACCAGGAACCACTCCAGTGCCTCGCCCGCCTGTGGCCGGCGGAGGAACTGCCGGGACTTCACCTCGTCCGGCGAGAACCGGAAGCCGGAGCGCAGTGTCGCGATCAGCTCGGCCGCCTCCCCGCCGCTCAGGTCGACACTCGCGTGGGTGATCACGGGGGTGGCGGGATCGAGCAGGTTGGTGCCGGAGAACCCTGATTCGTCACAGGCGATCTCCACCGCCGTGCCGGCGACGGTCTCCACCGGAGGCAGGCCGCCCTGGAGCGGCAACCTCATGCCCGGTCCCCTGCCATGCCGACCATGGTCGCCGACCCACCCCGACGGGACCACCCAGTTAGGCGCCACCGGTCGCGCCGACCACGGCGAGGGCCGGCGTGATCGCCGCGGTGACCGCTGCGGCCGGTCCTCGACCGCGTGGCCGTCACCACCTCGGGGGCGTGTGCCGGCGGCGGCCTACGGTCCGAGCGGCGGCCGGACGACACCGCCCGTCCCGCCCGCCTCCCGGTCCGCGCGGTGTGCCAGTGCCGCCCCGGCCAGCTGGCGGATCGCGATGATCGCGGCCGCGCCGAGCAGGTGCTCCCACTCCGGCGGCATGGTCAGCCGCAGCAGGCCCGCGGCCACCCACAGGTCGAGGGCGGCCTGGAGGGCCAGCCGGCCGCTGCGGGACACCAGCAGCACCACCGCGGCCGAGACGAGGCCCGCCGCGACACAGGCGAGGGAGGCGTACCCGAGGAGTGTCGTCACGCCGGGTGACCGCCGGGGTGGGCCGGGTCGACGTGGCGGGGGTGGCCGGCCTCGGTGAGTTCGCGGCGCTCCTGCCGGATCTCCCGGGCGAGGAAGAAGTTCAACGCGGTCCGGATCGCCGCGACGGCGGCCAGTTCGGCGATCTCGCGCAGCGTGGGCGCGATGGCCGTGCGGAGGATGTCGGAGGCGAGCTGGAACTCCAGGCCCAGGGCCAGGAACCGGCCCAGGCCGAGTCGTACCGGCACGAACGCGCGGCTGCGCCGATCCCGGAGCCCGACGACGACGAAACGCACCAGCGCCACCATGGCGCCGACGAAGATGACCAGGGCGCCGGCGGCCTCCACCACCCGCACCAGCAGGTCCACCGCCTCCGACAGCCACCGTTCGCCCAGCACGCCACCCATACCAGTGGGTCCTGCCCGCCCCGACCGCCGACATGCCCGCACCCCACCCGATCGCGTCACCCGGGACGGAGACGGATCGGGGGCGCCGGGGCGCCGGCCGGACCGGTCCCGGCGGGCGGTTCACCGCCCGCCCTCGATGGGCGGCGCGAGCCAGGTTCCGACAGCGCGTCGCAACCGCCCCGGATCGACGGGTACGACCGGGGCGGACTTCCGTCGTAGGCTGCATCTCGCGGATGACGGACAGGAGGCTGAGGTGGCCGAGACGACGCTGAGCGGGACGACGGTCGCCGACGTGCTGGCCGAGCTGGCCGAGCTGGAGGACCCGAAGGCACGCGCGGTGAACGAGAAGCACGGTGACGATCACGGTGTGAACCTCGGCAAGCTGCGCGCGCTCGCCAAGCGGCTGAAGACCCAGCAGGAACTCGCGCGCCAGCTCTGGGCAACCGACGACACCGCGGCGAAACTCCTGGCGATCCTGATCTGCCGCCCGAAGGCGTTCGCGCGTGACGAGTTGGACGTCATGCTGCGCGGGGCCCGCACACCCAAGGTGCACGACTGGCTCGTGAACTACGTGGTGAAGAAGAACCCGCACGCCGAGGAGCTGCGCCTGGACTGGTCCGCGGATCCGGATCCGGTGGTGCGGAGCGCGGGTTGGGCGCTGACCACCGAACGGGTGTCGAGGAAGCCCGAAGGCCTCGATCTCGCCGGCCTGCTCGACGTCATCGAGGCGGAGATGAAGGACGCCCCGGATCGCCTCCAGTGGGCGATGAACCACTGCCTGGCCCAGATCGGGATCGACCACGCCGAGCACCGCGCCCGGGCGATCGCCATCGGTGAGCGCCTGGAGGTGCTCAAGGACTACCCGACTCCCCCGGGCTGCACGTCCCCGTTCGCGCCCATCTGGATCAGCGAGATGGTGCGCCGGCAGCACGACACGTAGGTCGCTGTCCCGTCAGGCGGTCCCGAGGGCTACCCGAGCGCCTGCCGGGCGCCCTCGCCCATGGGGTCCTCCCGGGTGGGCAGTCGCTGGATGGTCGGGAACACCTCCTCCCGGAAGACGCCGTACAGCCGGCGCAGTTCCCGGGCCGGATGCTCGGCGTCGTCGACCCGCATGTCCCAGAGCGGGTACGGCTGATCGCAGCTCACCGTCACGGTCGCCGACCGGGCGCCGTGCCGGTCACCGCCGGCCTCCTCGCCGGCCTCGATGGCCAGCACCAGCCGCTCCGCCAGGTCGAGCTCGCGACTCTCCTCGAACACCCGGACGATCTCCGCGAGGGTCTCCGGGCCCACCAGGCGGTTGCCCTGTACCGCGTAACCCGGCCCGGTGTGGTGCCCCGCCCACTCGACGGTGCGCGAGCCGGTGAAGGCGTGCGAGCGACCCTGGTGGTCGACCATGCCGACCTGCCGCACCTCCCGCCCCGGGTCCCGGGCCAGCAGCTCGGTCAGCACGTCCCGCGGCGCGCGGCCCTCGCGGAGCAGCGGTAGGCCGTCGTAGGCCAGGAACGGGTTGGGGGTGGCCTGCGTCGCCACCGCGCCACCCCCGGACTGGACGTGTGCGACCAGCTTGCCCACCGCGGGCCTGGCCGTCAGGGCGCCCACCCCGAGCTGGCCGGTACGCGGACACCGCGCGGCGATCGAGAAGGTCACCATCGGCGGATACCCGGACGAACTCCCGGCATGCCCCGCCCGATCACCGCCAACGGCGCGGCGACGCCGGCCGCCGACGCCAGGAAGCTCGGAGCGGGGCCAGCCGGCGCGGCCGTCCCCGCCGGCGCCCACCCACGCCCAGCCGGGACGAACGGGAGCCGGGGCCCGGGCGCGGTCCAACCGCCCCAGCCCGAACCGGGAGGAACAGCCGCGGCGGCGGCTCGGGCCCGTCGCACGGCGGGTCGCCGACCCCGGTGCCGCCGTGCCCGAGCAGCAGCGTCACCCGGCGCTGCGGACAGCTGTGTCGCGGTCAGGTCCGGGCGTAGTGCTGCACGTACTCCTGACAGGTGAGGGACTGGATGGTGGCCATCAGGGTGTCGGTGAGCCGGCGGATGTCCGCCGGCGCCTCGACGCGCACCGGGATGGCTGGGGCAGCCTCACCCTCGCGACCGGCGCCACCGATCCGGACGCGCTGCTCGACGCCGCCATGCGCATCATCGAGCCGGTCGCACAGCGGATCGGGGCGACGACGGCGGTCGTCGCCCGCGACGTCACCGAATCGGGCAACACCTCGGCGGCGAGCATCCCGATCGCGCTGTCGAAACTGCTCCGGCGCGGAGAACTCCAGCCCGGTGCACCGGTGCTGCTGCTGGGCTTCGGCGGAGGGCTGTCGTACGCCGGGCAGATCGTCCGCTGCCCATGACCATCCGGCCGGACGGCATCGTGCGGGGGCGGCATTCCACGCAGTCTTGACATTGTCACTGTGACAAGGTCTTGACTGGCGGTCGGAGGTGGTCCTCATCGACCCGACAGACCGGAACAACCAGCACAGCCGCCTGCTCGACGCCCTGGCCGCGGGGAGCGCGTCGACGCGACTGAAGGCGGCCCTGGCCATCGGTACGCATCCCGAGCCCGGTTTCGTGGATGTGCTCGTGACCCGGTGCGCGGTCGAGCCGAACTTCTTCGTGCGCGACATGCTCACCTGGGCGCTGACCCGTCTCCCGCCGGAGGTCACGGTGCCGAGGTTGCGCGCGGAACTCCGCTCCGCACGTGCCCAGGCCCGTAGCCAGGCGTTGCACACCCTGTCCAAGATCGGGGACCGGACCGCGTGGCCCGCGATCACGCCGTCGTTGCTGCACGACCCCGATGACGAGGTCGCGCGGACCGCGTGGCGCGCCGCGGTCGTCCTCGTGCCCGAGGAGGAGAAGGAGGCGCTGGCCGCCGCACTCGCGACGCACTTCGGTCGCGGCGACCGGGAGGTACGGCTGAGCTTGAGCCGCGCCCTGGTCGCACTCGGCGACGTGGTCGAGCCGATCCTGCGACGGGCGATGACCCATCACGACCCGACTGTGCGCGCCCATGCCAGCGCCACCGAGCGGCTCCTCCGCGACCCGGATGCCGGGTTCGACCTCGCCGTCGACGAAGCGGTACGGGTCGTCGCGCTCGGTCCCCGGCCGGAGGAGACACCGGGTGCTGATCGGTGAGGTGGCGCGCCGCTCGGGGGTGAGCGCCCGGATGCTGCGACACTACGACTCCCTCGGGCTGGTCCGGCCGACGGGCCGCACGGTGGGCGGCTACCGGGAGTACACCCCGGAGGACATCCGGCGGATCTTCTACGTGGAGGGCCTGCGGTCGCTGGGACTGTCGCTGCGGGAGGTCGCCCGCACCCTCGACGATCCCGGATTCACCCCGTCCGCACTGGTCGGCGACCTCGTCCGGAAGACCGAGGAACGGCTGAACCGGGAGCGCGAACTGCTCGATCGGCTCCGTACCGTCGATGCGGCCGAGCCCGCCGGCTGGCAGGACGTCGCGCGGATCGTCGCTCTCCTGCACGGACTGGGTTCGCGGAGTGCCGCGCGGCGCCAGCAGGCCGTCCTGGCCCCGGGCGAACCCGCGTCGGTTCCCGCCGAGCTGTTGGCCAGGGCGGTCCTCACCGAATCCGATCCGAACGTCGCCGGGGCCCTGCGATGGGCCCTCGCGCGGGCCGGCGGTGACCGGGTGACGGCCCTGGCGTCCGGCATGCGCTCCGCCGACGTCGACGTCCGGCGGCGCGCGGTCCTGGCGCTCACCGAGCTACCCGGGGACGAGGCGACAGCGGTGCTCACCGACGCCCTCGGTGACACCGACCCGACGATCCGCCGACAGGCCGCTCTCGCCGTGGGCGCACGCGGCGTGACCCGAGCCGTCCCGACGCTCGTCGGCATGGTCGTCGAGGGCCCGAACGATGTCGAGGCGGCCGAGGTCCTGGGTACGTTGGCGCGGGACACGGCGTGGGCGGACCGGATCGTGGGCGCGCTGCTCGACGAACTCGCCGGCCCCACCGCGGACCGGGCGGTACGGATGCGACTGACCCAGGCCCTCGCCGAGATGCCGGGAACCGTCGCGCTGGACGTCCTGCGGCAACTGACGCGAGACGACGACCCGCTGGTGGCACTCATCGCCTCGGCCATCGTGCAACTGCGCGAAGGCCGGCCGGACGAGTAGACCCCCGGCGGCGCAGGTCGGTAGCACGGTGCCGGTCCACCCGGCGTCGTGCCCCGTGGATCGCCGGCCGGCAGTCCTCCCGAGGCACGATTGCGGGTCGTCCTGGCGCCGGATACTCCTGGAGCCGCATGCGCCCCGGCGGTGCCGGGTGCCGCCGGGCGGTGGTGCCCGTTGCAGGGGCGCGGCTTTCCCGCCGTGGTCGCTGGTGGAAGGTCGGTTCTTCATCGTTTCGGTGTCCCTGGTGTCGCGCCGACGAGGCGTGTTCGCCGAGCGGTTCGGGTCCGGGGCGGCGGGCTCCTTACGGGAACAACGGGCGGGTCCGACGTCCTGGACCACCGTCGGGACAGGCAGGGCGTGTCACCGCGACGCCGGGGGTGGACCGGCACCGCGACGACGTTGATCAAGGCTTCGGGCATGGGACCAACGATCGCTCCGACCGCCGGCGGGAACAACGCCAAAAATCGAACCGCCGGATAAGCCACCGGTTATCGGTCGACGTCCCGCGCGGCCACCACGGGTCGGGCCGCCGCGGGCCCGCTCACGAGGTGGCGATGAGCTTGTCGACGTCGGGGGCGTAGACGGTCATCCAGTGCGGGTGCAGCCGGTAGTAGACCACGTCGTTGTCCCAGTCGAAGGCGTCGGCGCCGTAGAAGTCCTTGAAGTACGCGAGCAGATCCGGCCAGTCCGCGGCCGGCTCGCCGTCGCGGGGGTTGAGGATCTCCACCGTCCCGTGCGTGAACACACCCAGGTCCTCGCCGCGCAGGTGGGCGACGCTGGCGGCGGGGCGGGCGGCGAGGTGCCGGGCCTTGGCGGCGTCACGCGCCGTACCGAAGTGCCACCTGCCGTGCAGGAAATGCCCGTCCGCCCCGCTGATCCGTGGCTCGCCCTTCGCCGTCACGGTCGACAGGGCGAGCGTGCACATTCCGGTCAGGACCCGGGTGAGTTGCTCCGCGGTCATGGTGCGCTCGACGACGATGGAGCGAAGGTGAGCGGTGGAACGCGACAGCGACGCGTCGAGCAGCGCCTGCAGCGTGGTGAGCTCTTCCGGGGTTTCGCGCATTGAGATCCTCATCCATCCGGGGCCGCGTCACGCTCGTCGTCGACGCCGGCCGGTGAGGGCATTCTCCGCCGAAAACCTGACACCCTGTGTCGCATCTGCGGGACGGCCAGTCCGCTCAGACGGTGTGCACCAGCCGGAACCGCTGGGCCACCACGAGGGTGTCGTCGTCGACGGTGAAACCCGGGTCGCCCAACTCCGCGCGCACCTCCGGGCTGCGCCAGAACGCCTCGTGCCCGGCCCGCCACTGTGCCACCGACTCGTCTCCCTCGCCCTCGTCCACGGCGTGCCGCAGGTCGACGTCGGCGAGTCGGATCACCCGCACCTCGGTCACCTCGATCACCGCGACCGGCCGGTCCGCGGAGTCCACCACCGCCGACCGCTGGCCGACCTCGGGCAGCGGCTCGTTCGCGCGTTCGTACCCGACCAGCAGCCCGGTGGTAGAGGTCTTCGCGCCGGACAGGATCGCGCTCACCAGTTTGTCCCGCAACGGCCCGGGAAACGCGAACTCAGCGCGTGGAAGATCATCGAAATCCATGCCGGGAAGGGTAGAGGCCGGCCTCGGATTTGTCTGGGCAATTCGGCGGCCTGCGGTGAGGATGGGTGCCGTGACCGTCGTTCGTGGCCTCGCCTTCGACGTATCCCGGGCCCTCGGGGCCATCGCGGCGCTCCTGACCGGGCCGATCCCGTCCGCGGGCCACCCCACCCTGGTCGACTCCGACCCGCACACCGGCGAGTGGCTGGCCACCCGTGCCGCCGGCTTCGTCCTCGCTCCGCTGTGGGAGGGACCGGACCTCACCGGCCTGCGGGACCCGGAGTGGACCGAGCAACTGGAAGCCGGCGATCGACACCTGGCCACCGTGACCGCGACGTTGGACGAGCGGTGGGGCCGGCACCGCGTCCTCACCATCGACCACCTCATCCGGAACCCGCTGGCCGACCGTCCGCCGGTCTACGACGCGCTGCTCCGACAGGATCTCTACGGCGACCTGCACGTCTGGACGCCCGACCAGGCACCGGACCGGCGCCTCGCCGTCGTCCTCGGGCACAGCGACGGCGACCAGCCCCGCACCCTCGCCGCGCTGGTCGCCGCCGGTCCTCTCCCCGAACTGCCCGCCTGACCGGCAGCTGGATCGTCCGACGGCGCCGTAGCGGATCGGCGGGCCGCCGATCCGGCCCGCCGTGCCCGAGAGGGTGATCGATGGTCACCAGCAGCATGCCCGAGCGAGCTGTCTTGTCGGTCCGGCCGCGTACCGTCTGGAAGGTGTCCGCGACGGAGGGAAGCCAGATGACCGACCGTAACGACAGGGTGGATTTCGAGCCCGCGGCGCGCGCGTTGGAGGCGCTGCTGCCCGGGGTCACCGACGACCAGCTCACCTCCCCCACTCCGTGCGCGAGATGGATGGTCGGCGATCTGCTCGACCACCTGATGGGGCTGACGGTCGCGTTCCGCACAGCCGCCGAGAAGGGCTCCGACGCCGCGCCGGGCGGCCCGGGCGATCCCTCGGTCGCCAACCTCGACCCGCGGTGGCGCAGCCGACTGCCGGTGCGGCTCGACGAGTTGGTCGCCGCGTGGCGCGCGCCGGGCGCCTGGACGGGCGAGACGGCGGCCGGCGGGGTGGTCCTGCCGGCCGAGATCATGGGCATCGTCGCGCTGAACGAACTGGTCGTCCACGGGTGGGATCTCGCCAGCGCGACCGGGCAGTCCTACGACGTCGACCACCGGACGGTCGAGACGGTCCACCGCCTGGTGTCCCAGCAGGCGAGCAGCGACGGCACCCCCGGCCTGTTCGGGCCGTCGATCACCCGGCCCGCCGGCGCTTCCCTGCTCGACCAGGTCCTCGGGCTCACCGGCCGCGACCCCGGATGGAAGCCCTAGCGACCGGCGTACGTCCCGGTCGACCCGACTACGGCAGTGCGGTCCACGGGTCCTCTCGCCGCCAGACGGTGGGCATCCGCAGCGCCACGCCCTGCGCTTCCGCCAGTTGCCGGAGGATCCCGATGGTGACGTCGAGGTTGTCACCCAGGTAGGGCAGCGCCCGTAGTGGCTGATCCAGCGAGCGGAAGAAGTCGTCCCAGTGGATGAGGATCACCCGCCGGGCTCCGACCGCCTCGACGGTGTGCCGCCAGTAGGCCCTGACGTACGCCTCGTCCAGCACGCCCAACTGACCGACTCCCAGGTATGCGACGTCGGCGCGTTGGCCGTCCAGCGCGCCGGGAACGAACCCGGCGCTGCCCTGGACGAGAGCCGTCCGTCCGCTGGTGTGCTCGACCAGGACCGACCAGGCCTCACCACACCTGTAGGCGGCTGCCCGGACGGGTGGGACGACGGGCGCCGTGATGGTCCCCGGGAACCGGTCGGGAGGGCAGTGCGCCGAGGCGACGAAGGTCAGCGTGAAGCTGCCGTACGTGACGGGTCTGGACGTTCTCACCACGTGGATCCGGTCCGCGGCGAGGCCGGCGCCACGTCCGACGTTTGCCGCCGACTCGCTGCCGACCAGCACCGCCCCGGTTCGCTGTGCGACCACCGCCGAGTCCATGACGTGGTCGAAGTGGGTGTGTACCGGGATCACGGCGGCGAGTCGGCAACCAGCCGGCGGTGGGCCGAGCCGCAGCCGGGTCAGCGCAGCGTCGATCCGGCTGTCGTTCGGACCGATCCGGCCGAGGCCGACCTTGAGCAGGGAGGGTCTGGAGAAGAAGCCGTCGGTCATGATCGCCGTCCGGCCGTCGTCCAGCAGAAGCGTCGCGACCCCGAGGAAGGTCACCCCGAGCTCGTGCGCGGCGGCCGGCGGGACGCCGAACAGCCCGGCGTGCGCGGCGATGTCGGGGCGACCGAGGCGCCTCCGTCGAGACCGTCCGCTCCGCGACGCGGTGGCCGCACCGGTGCCCGCGGGTTCGTCGTGGCGGCGCTCGGCTCGTCGGGTCATGGCCGTTCGCTCCCTCCTGGCGCGGACGGTTCCGGCTTGGCGGCACGGACGCAGCGTCGCCGGTGTGCAGCGAGTCTCGCAGGTCGTGCCGCCGAGCCGGTGGTGGGCGTAGTCCCCCGCGCGGCCCGGTAGCGCGACCGGCCCTCGACGGCGGTCGCGCTACCCGGGCAGGGTTCCGCTGGGTCGCTCGGCGCTCTCGGCGGCACACCCGTGGGGCGCCGAGCCGCCGGGGTTACCCGAGCCGGCTGTCCGCGCGGACGGCGGCGACGGCGGCCGCCATGCGGGCCAGGCGTGCGCCCTGGAAGCGGGCCGCTTCGAGGACGGCCTTGGCGTACTCCGGATCCCGGCTGGCGCGGCTCTCCACCTGGCTGACGCCGTACGGGTTCCCGCCCGCGGCGTGCGCGATGTCGTAGTTCAGGTAGCCGGTGGGCAGGATGATCGACCCCCAGTGGTGGAAGGTCTGGTAGAGGCTGAGCAGGGTCGCCTCCTGGCCACCGTGTTCCTCGTAGGTGGCCGTGAAGCCGGTCGCCGGCTTGTCGGCCAGCTCCTCCGCCTGCCACGGGGCGGTGGTGGTGTCGAGGAACTGGCGCAGCTGGGAGCAGACGTTGCCGAAACGGGTCGGCGTGCCGAAGGCGTACCCGTTGGCCCACCGGAGGTCGTCCAGGGTGGCGAGCGGGATGTCGGCGGTGGCGTCGAGGTGGGCCCGCCACTCCGGCTTGGCATCGACGACCTGCTCCGGGGCCAGCTCCGCCACCCGGCGCAGGCGCACCTCCGCGCCGGCGTCGGCGGCGCCGTCGACGAATGCCCGCGCGAGTCGGTGCACGGTGCCGGTGGCGGAGTAGTAGATGACGGCGATTCTGGCGTCCGCCTGCATGGTTGCCTCCTTGGTCGGCTCGGTTCCCGATCAACCGTGCCGAGGCGGCTTACCGGCTGCTGACCGTCGGCTTACCGACGCCGTCGAGCCCAGGTTCGTCGAGGTCCAGCCGCAGGCCGCGGCTCATCTCGGCAGCGAGTTCCTCGCCGCCGAGCGCCTCGCGGACGCGGGCGGTGATGCGCCGTACGTCATGCTGCTCGCCGGCCGGCAGTGGCGCTCCGGCTGCCTCGCGCAGCGCCCCGGCCGCGCCCAGCAGCCGCGCGGCCCGGCGGTGGTCACCGTCGAGGCTGGCGGCGCCGGCCAGGCCCTCGAGGGCCAGGGCCACGGCCCGCTGGTCTCCGGTGGCGCGCGCCGCGTCGAGCGACTCACGGTGCCGGCGCTCAGCGAGGGCGGCATCACCGCGGTGTTCGGCGATGAACCCCAACTCGGCCAGCGCGAGCGCACAGCCCGGCAGGTAGCCGGCGTGGCGGTTCCACTGGAGCAGGTCCCGCTGCCGGGCCTCGGCGGCGTCCAGGTCGCCGCGCCGCCGCGCCGCCAACGCCAGCCCGGTGCCGGCGAACGCGGCCGCGGACCGGCTCGACTGCTCCTGCGCCACCCGTAGCGCGCGCTCATGCCAGGCGACGGCTTCGTCGTGGTCGCCCCGCAGCAGCGCCAGCCGACCGAGGTGCGCCAACTGCCGGGACACCAACGTCCACAGCCGCAGGTGTTCGGCGATGCGCAGCGCCTCGCGGTGCCACGCCTCGGCGCGGTCGTAGTCGCCGCGGATCTCCGCCAGGCTCCCCAACAGGCTCGTCGGATGCACCTGACCCCAGCGGTCGCCCAACTGCCCGAACAGCGACCGGCTGACCTCGCAGTCCCGCTCGGCGGCGGACAGGTCGCTGCGGAGGACGAGCGCGAGGTCGGCGCGGGTGGCGCAGGCGGCGGCGATGCCCCACCGGTCGCCGTGGGCACGGAACGCCGCCAACGCCGCGTTGACCAGTACGGCGGCCTCGCCCGGATCCCCGGAGCCGAGCATCATCGAGGCGAACAGCCACTGCGCGAACGCGCGGTCCGGCCCGTCGGCATCCGGGTAGCTCTCCAGGACCCGCTGGCGGGGAGCGGTCGGGTCACCGTCGCGGGTGGCGAGGGCGACCAGCCACATGTCCGCATGGCGGCGAAGGGCGTCCGGCGCGACCTCCTCCTCGCTCGTCGGGACGATGTCCAGCGCCGTCCGCAGGGACCGGCCCAGCTCGCCGAAACGGCCTCGGAGCAGCCGGTACCAGGTCAACGAGGTGGCGAGCGTCAATCCGGCGCGGGCGTAACCGTCGGTGGCGGCGACGTCGAGCGCCGCCCGGAGGTTGCCGTTCTCGGCGTCGAGCTCGCCCAGCACGCGGCTCTGGTCGTGGCCCCGGAGCCGTCCGGCGGTCCGCTCGGCGAGCCGTGCGAAGCAGGCGGCGTAACGGCGCCGGGTGATGGCGAGTTCACCGGCACTGTCGAGCTGTTCGAGACCGTAGGCCGCCACCGTCTCCGGCAGCCGGTAGCGTCGCGGACTCTCCCCGTGCCGCACCATGACCAGTGACCGGTCGATCAGGCGGGCCAGCACGTCGAGCAGGTCGTCCGGGGCCACCTGCCCGCCCGAGCAGACCTGCTCGGCCGTCGCCAGGGTGGCGCCGTCGGCGAAGACCGCCAGCCGGCGCAGCACCGCGCGTTCGGGGGGCGGCAGCAGCTCCCAACTCCAGTCGATCATGGCCCGGAGCCCCTGCTGACGCGGGGGCGCGGTGCGCCGGCCGGAGGAGAGCAGCCGGAAGCGGTCGTCGAGCCGCGCGGCCAGCTCGCTCGGGTCGACCACCGGCAGCCGGGACGCGGCCAGTTCCAGCGCCAGCGGCACGCCGTCGAGACGCCGGCAGATGGTGGCGATGACGTCCGTGTCTTCCCGGTCGACGGCGAACCCGGGCTCGATGGCACGGGCGCGGGCCACGAAGAGCCGGACCGCCGGGGCCTCGACGATCTGCTCAGCGGTGGCGCCGGGCTCCGGCAGGGCCAGCGGCGGCACCGGGAAGACCACCTCGCCGGCGATCCCGAGCGGTTCGCGGCTCGTCGCCAGGATGCGCAGGTCGGCGGCGGCGCCGAGCAGCATCTCGGTCAGCTGGGCGATCGGCTCCACCACGTGCTCGCAGTTGTCGAGGAGCAACAGCATCTTCCGATCGCGCAGCGCGGCGACCAGCCGGTCCATCGGCTCGCGCGGTCGGTCGCCGGGCGGGCTGTCGTCCCGGATCTCCAGCGTCGCCGCCACCAGGTCGACGATCTCGGTGCAGGTCGCCGGGTCGCCGCAGTGCGGCTGGCCGGCCAGCTCGACGAGCCACACGCCGGCGGGGAAGGTGTCGGCCAGCATCCGCGCGGCCTCGAGCGCCAGTCTGGTCTTGCCGACCCCGCCCAGACCGGTCAGGGTGACCAGCCGCCCGTTCGTCAGGCGCTCCCGTACCGCTTCGACGGCCTCGTCGCGGCCGATCAGCCCGCCGTACGGACCGGGCGACAGGGGCGCCGGCAGGTTGGTTCGGGCCGGATTCGGCGGTGGCGCCGCCGGCTGGAGCGCCGGGTCCTGGCGCAGGATCGCCCGGTGCAGCTCGGCCAGTTCCTGCCCGGGGTCGATGCCCAGTTCGTCGCGCAGTTGCCGGCGGAACTGCTCGTAGGCGGCCAGGGCGTCACGCTGGCGTCCCGAGCCGTACAGGGCGCGCAGGTGCGCGGCCCGTAGCCGCTCGCGCCACGGGTGGCGGGCGACCAGGTCGGCCAGCTCGCCGGCGAGCAGGTGGTGCTCGCCAAGCTCCAGCCGCGCCTCGGCCAGCTCCTCCAGCGCGGCCAGGTACTGGTCGTTGAGCCGCTCGGCCGCCTGGCGGACGAACCGCTCGTCGCCGAAGTCGGCGTACGGGGAACCCCGCCAGAGCGACAGCGCCTCGGTCAGCGTCGCCGCCCGCCGCGCCGGCTCCCGCTGCGCCCGCGAGCGCCCCAACAGCGCGGTGAAGCGTACGGCGTCGATCGATTCCGCCGACGTCCGCAGCCGGTAGCCGGCGTCACCGGACTCGACCAGGGCACGGCCACCGGGCTCGGCCGCCTCCAGCGCGCGGCGCAACTGCGACACCTTGGTCTGCAGGGCCCCGAGCGCGTTGCCCGGCGGCTCGTCACCCCAGAGATCCTCGATCAGGCGGTCGGCGGACACCGGACGCCCCTCGTGAACCAGCAGGTCAGCCAGGAGACCACGAACCTTCAGGCCGGGCACGGTGACGGGTTCGCCGTCCGACGTCCATACGGCGATCTCACCCAGCACCCCGAAGCGCACCGCCTCAGCCTAGCCAGCCGGCGTCCCGGCCAGCGGGTCCGCCGACCGTGGGCAGGACCGGCGCCGACGGGCGCGGTCGCGCACGGAACGGCGCAGCCGGCTACGCCTGACCAGCGCCGACTGTCCGCGGACGCGCCCGCCCACCCGCCCCGACCGGCCAGACGGGCGGCGGCGCTTTCCCGGCCCGCCCGACCCGTACGTCAGGCGACCGTCAGTCGGCGGTAAGGGCGCTGGGCAGGCTCGATCCAGCCGATTGACACCGGAGGAGTGCGATGGATCACCTACAGCACAGCGCGGCCGCTCGCCGCGGCGGCCAGCCCGCACCGGAACGGGTGGCCACACCCTGGCTCGCCCTGCTGGCCGGCCCGCTGTCCTACGGGATCGCCGGGCCGGCCCTGGTCCTCGACGACGTGGCGCGGGCGATGGGTACCGGGGAACAGACGGCGGCCTCCGCCGTGACCGCCTTCGGCTGGGGGATCGCGTTGGGTACGCCCCTGTTGGCGGCGCTGCTGGCCCGCCGCGGCGTCCGGGCGGTCCTGACCGTCGCGACCGCGCTGGTGGTCGCGGGGACGGTCCTGCTCGTGCTGAGCCCGAACGTGCCGGTGCTGGTGGTCGGCGCGGGGGTGCAGGCCCTGGGGTCCGCCGGGCTCACCGTGACGGCCATGAAACTGGCCGACTCGGCTCGGCGGATGGGGGTGGTCACCGCCTCGCTCGCGGTCGTCGGCAGCACCGGCCCGCTGACCGGCGCGCTGGTGGCCGACTATCTCTCCTGGCCGGCGGTGCTGGCGTTGCCGCTGCTGGCGGTGCTCGCCGTGCCCGCGGCGCGGCGCGGCGCGGCACCGCGGGAAGCGGCGCCGGCGTCGTTCGATCCGCTCGGCATGGCGCTCCTCGCCCTGCTGGTCACCGCGGCAGTTCTCACCCCGCACCGGCCGCTGGTGGCCGGCCCGGCCACCGTCGCGCTGCTGCTGGTGCTCGCGGCCCGCACGAAGGCGCGGCCCGACGGCTTCCTGCCCGCCGCGGTGGCCCGCAACGGCCGGTTCCTCGCGGCGAGCGCGCTGGCCTTCACGCTGGGTGTGGTGAACTTCGGCCTGCTCTACACCGCGCCGGAGCTGCTGCGGGAGCACGCGGGATGGGACGGCACCCGCAGCGGGATCTGGCTACTGGCGCCGTACCTGCTCGGCGGCTTCGGCTCGGCATTCCTGGTCGCGGCGTCCGCGCGGGCGCCGCACCGGGTGGTGGCCGTCGCACTACTCGCCGCCGGCGCCGCCGCGCCGCTGCTGGCGGCGGCCACCACCGTCGTACCGCTGCTGCTCGCGGCGATGGCGCTCGGCTCCCTGGCCGCCTCGACCGGCCAGGGCGTGCTCGCCCTGCGCGCGGCGGGCGTCGTGCCCGCCTCGCACGAGGCCGAGGCCCTGGGTCTGTTCAACCTCGCCTACCTGCTCAGCGTCGCGTTCGGACCAGCGATCGCCGTGATGCTGTCGCAGTGACCGGTGCCGAGCCGGCGGCGCCGCGGCCGCCTGGCGCCGATCGGCGGCAGGCTCTCAGCGGACCAGCGCGACCAGCCGCGGCACCAGCTCGGCCGGGTCCGGCATGGCGGCGATCTCCCGGCCGACCTGGGCCGCGGCGTCGCGCAGCGCGGCGTCGGTGAGCAGCCGGGTCAGCACGTCGGGGCTGATGGCACGGGGGGCGGCGGCGATGCCGGCGCCGCGGGCCGCCACCAGCTCGGCGTTGTGCCGGCGGTCACCCGCGCCGACCGTGACCAGCTGCGGCACTCCGGCGGCGAAGGCGCCGTAGACGCTGCCGGCGCCACCGTGGTGCACCAGCGCCGCGGCCGCCGGCAGCGCCGCCGCCAGCGGGATCCAGCCCACGGTCCGGACGTTGCCGGGCAGCGTCCCCCGGGCCAGCCGCTCCTCCGGCCGGACCAGGACGAACTCCGCGTCCACCCGCTCCGCCGCGGCCACCACGGCGCGCATCGGGCCACCCGAGCCGGGACCGGCCACGGTGCTGCGGCTGACCAGCACCCGGGGGCGCTCACCCGGCTCGCGCAGCCACTCCGGCAGCTCACCACCGCCCACGTACGCGCCGTAGCGCATCGGCCAGCCGTCCTGTCGCAGCACGCTCGGCGGCGCCACCGCGACGGCGGCCGCCGGCGGCGGCAGCTCGGCCAGGCCGTGCCGGCGCAGCGCCGCGTCGAGCCGGGCCACCGTCGCCCGGACCAGCTCCCGCCCGTCGAACAGGGTGTTCTCCTGGCGGACCGCCGGCACGCCGAGCCGGGCCGCGGCAACCGCCCCGGCCACCGCGAACGGCTCGTGCAGCACCAGGTCCGGCCGCCACTCCTCGGCCAGCGCGACCACCCCGTCGGCGAGCTGGTCGTTCACCGTGCCGAAGAGTGCCCCGGCGCCCCGGGTGCCGCCCCGGCCGGCCAGTTCGGCGCGGGCCAGCAGCGGATGGCGCAGCATCACCCCCCGCGCGATGCGCCCGAAGTCGAACGCCGGCGCCACGTCGCGCACCGGCAGCCCCGAGCGGGCCACGTCCAGCCCGTCGGCGGCCGTGGCCACCAGCACGTCGTGCCCGGCGTCGCGCAGCGCGACGGCCAGCGGGACGAGCGGGAAGACGTGACCGATCAGAGGCGCGGAGACGATCAGGACGCGCATGAGTTGATCCTAACGGTCGAATTGTTCTCTATGGACGGACTCAGCTCCGGGTGCCCGTTGGGGCGGATCCGGTCGCCGCTGCCGATGCCCCGGCCACGGGCCTGTCCGCAACGGCGGAGGGGACGGCTAGGACGCAAGACCGAGCGCTTCGCTGATGAAGGCGATCTGATCCGACGCGACGGTCTGCCGGGTCCGCGGGTCGGTGTAGAACGAGAAGTGTGTACCCGGATAGAGCTTGAGCGTCCCGTGCGGGGCGCGCTCGGCGAGCTGGCTGCTCAACTCCACGGGCGTCTCCGCGTCGTCGGTGGCGAGGCAGACCAGCAGTGGCACGGCCAGCCGTGCGGCGGCGTCCGCGGGGTGGTAGCGCATCATCCGCAGGGTCGCGCGGGGTGCCACCTGGTTGCGCCACAGCGAGTCCTCGCCGGACAGGGTGCGGATGTGCTCCTTGGCCGCCGCCGCGTTGGTGATCGCGATCTCACCCGGTTCACCGACCAGTGGAATGTAGTGCGGTGTCAGGCCGAGCCTGCCCCGGAGTGCGTCCCGCAGGATGGCCGCCATGAGCCGCAGGCTCTGCGCCGTCGACCGGCCCTCGGCGCGGCGCGGGAACCCGTTGAACGGGATCTGCGCCACCACGGCGGCGATCCGCGGGTCGTCCGCCGCCACGGTGATCGCGTGGGCGCCGCCGAGGGAGTTGCCCCACAGGACGACCCGGTGGGCGTCGACGCCCCGGTCGGCCCGGGCACAGGCCACCGCCGCCCGCACGTCGGCGAGCTGACCGTCGACGTCGACGACCTGGCGCGGATCGCCGTCGCTGCGCCCGAAGCTGCCGTAGTCGAACACCAATGCCGCCAGCCCGGCGGCGGCGAAGACCTCGGCCCACGTGTAAAGGCGGTCCATGGTGCTGCCGAAGCCGGAGCACATCACCACGCACGGCACCGGGTGCGACCCCTCCGGCCGGTACAGGCGACCGCCTCGCCGGCCACCGTCGCTCGGGAAGGACACGTCGACCGCAGTAAACTGACCCATGGTCAGTATGATAGCAACCGTACTTACCTGCGGTAGGGAGCAGTGGCATGACGAGGCAGCGCATCCTGACGGTCGCGGCGGCGCTGTTCGCCGAACGCGGATACCGGGCCACCTCCATGCAGGAGATCGCCGACCGGGTCGGCATCACGAAGGCCGCGCTCTACTACCACTTCGCCGCCAAAGAGGACGTGCTCCACGAGCTGACCGGTCCGGTGCTCGACGAACTGGAGCAGGCGTTGAACGAGGCGGAGGCCGCCGGTGATGCGGAGACGGTGCGCTGGCGCGCGATCGAGGCGTTCCTCGACGTGCACCTGCGCCACCGCGACACGCTGCTCATGCTGGTCCGCGACATGACCCTGCTCGTGCAGGCGCCGGTCGCCGACCGCTTCCGGGCCGCCATCGCCCTGGCGAACACCCTCGTCAGCGGCCCCCGCCCCGGGCTCGCCCAGCGGGTGCGCGCGGCCCAGGTGGTCGCCGGGCTGGCCGATCCCGTGGTGATCTTCCGGGACGTGCCACCCGCCAAGCTCCGGCGACTGATCCTCGACGGCACGCGCACGCTGCTGGCGGTGGACGGCCCGGTCGCCGACGGTCCGCGGCCGTCCGACGCGGGCGTCGCACCCGAGCCGCGCACCCGCCGGGCCGGTGGGCGACCGGCGGCATTGACCGCCGCGGACGCGGAGGAGGTCCGCCGACTGCGGGAGACCGACCGGCTCGGCGTCGACGAGTTGGCCGAACGGTACGGCGTCTCGCGGGCCACCATCTATCGCATTCTCAAAACCGGGTAAGGTTTTAAAACACGCACCAGGTTTTGAGACAGCGGCGTCGGGCGCACGCTGGGCCCCGTCACGGCCGGGCTGCGCCGGCACCCGGCTCGACACCGACGGCATTCCGTCAGATGCCCGTTCCGCCGCAACCCCACCCGCCGGGCGGGCGTGTAGCCGGTTGTCGCAGTCCACGCCGGAACCGGAGGAACGATGAACCTGTCAGCTCTACGCGCCCTCGCACCGATCACCGTCCTGGTGGGCCTCGCGGCCTGCACCGCCACCTCGCCCGCTCCCGTAGCCGGGTCCGGCACACCGTCTGCCGCAACCAGCACCGCGCCCGCCCCCGGTGCCGCGCCGTCCGCCTCCAGCCACGCGCCGCCGACCGGCAACGCGGCGTCCGCCGCGCCGGCCACCGCCGGGGCCGCCTGCCCGGTCAGCGCCGCCACGTTGCAGCGGGTGTCGGGGCTGAAGGACACCCACCGGATCGACGCGGCGCAGATCAGGTGCGCGCGCCGGTGGGCCACGGCCGGCGTGATCGCTGTCGACCCGCGGATGCAGGGCGACGGTGTGCTGCTGTTCGAGCACTCGGCCGGCCGGTGGAAGAAGGTGGGCGAGGGCAGCGCGCTCGAGTGCCGCCCGTTCGGCATCCCCCCGGAGATCGGCGACGAGGTCGGCTGCCGCGACCACTGAGCGCACCCGACGGGGGCACCGGCGACAGGCCGGTCAGTCGGGCCTCGATCCGAGATTGCCGTGCCAGCCCGAGAATCGCGGCTGCCGTCGAGACGGGGCTCTTCGCGACAGCCGTTGCATCGTCGTGAAGCCCCGTCCCGGCGGCTCAGCGGCGCGGCCGGCCGACGCTGCGACGGGAGATGAGGGTCGGTGCGATGGTCCGCCGCAGCGGGCCTGCCACGTCCGACTCGATCTGGGCCAGCAGCAGTTCCAGGCTCGCCCGGCCGACCGCGGCGAAGTCGGGCCGCACCGTCGTCAGCGGCGGGATGAAGTAGGCCGCCTCGGGTACGTCGTCGAAGCCGACCACGCTGATGTCGTCCGGCACCCGCCGGCCGTGCTCGTGCAGGGCCCGCAGCACACCGAGGGCCAGGTGGTCGTTGGCGGTGAAGACGGCGGTCACCTCCGGCATCCGGGCCAGCATCTGCCCGCACCGGTATCCGGCCGCGGCCGACCAGTCCGCCGGCACCAGGGGCGGCACCTCGGCTCCGGCCGCCCGCAACGCCTCCTGCCATCCTTCGATCCGCCCGGCGCTGTCGAACCAGTCCGGCGGCCCGGAGACGTGCCAGACCGTCCGGTGCCCGGCGTCGAGGAGATGCTGCGTCGCGGCTCGGGCACCGGCGACCTGGTCGACCGTCACCAGGGGGACCGGCCGGCGGGGATCGCCGTCGACGGTCACCAGGGGCACGTCGTGGGGCAGCCGCTCGAGGGCCTCCCCGGCCGACTCGACCGGGGCGATCACCACGATGCCGGCGACCCGGTGCGCCAGGTGCCGCTCCACCGCGGCCGAGATCGACCGATGGTCGAGGTCGCGCACGCTGCCGACGCTGACCGCGAAGCCGACCTCGGCCGCGGCCTGTTCGAGGGCGGCCAGCAGCGAGGCCGGGCCGTAGAGGGTGGTGTTCTGCGCCACCACGCCGATCACCTGGGACTTACCGGTGACCAGCGCGCGGGCGGCGCGGTTGGGGCGGTAGCCGAGTTCGGCGATCGCCGCCTGGACCCGCAGCCGGGTCTGCTCGCGCACGTTCGGGTGGCCGTTGAGGACCCGGGACACCGTCTGGTGGGAGACGCCGGCGAGGCGAGCCACGTCCGTCATCGCAGGACCGCGCACGGCCACCTCGCCTTCCCCCCACGTGCCCGTGGCGACCGCGCCCGGTCGGGTGCGACGGGGACCGGCCGGTGGCACGAATCGCTCACGCGGCCGCCGCGGCGGTTCTTCCGAAGCGACCGATAATGGATCGCCGACAGTCTACGCCAGCTGTCCCGCCGGACCGGGCGCGGCCGAACCCGCCGGCTCGCATTCCGTATCCGGGTGCGCGGAATTGGCGCCGACATTCGTCGTTTCGACACCGGCGGCGCACGTCACCCGGCTCTCGTGCCGCACCCCAGGCCTTTTCCCGTGCCACCCTCAGCAAAGCGGTGCCGTTGCCGGTGAATGTCGCGCTGCCGTCGGGGAGAACCGACATATTGTCACCGCGCCCAATGGCAGATGCCGTCGTCGGAAATGGGGATTCGATATCCCAGGAAGAACTCCCGGTCATTGTCGAAGCTCGGCGCGGTGCAGCGGACGACGTTCGAGGCCGGTGAGGCTGGCGGGCCGGCGCCCCCACCCTCCCGGTGGGGGCGCCGGCGCTGTCAGCAGGTCGAGTTGGTCTGCGTCAGCAGACCCATCCGCCAGGGCAGCGAGATGTACTCGCCACCGGCGCCCGGGTCCTGTCCCTGGTAGAGGAACTGCAACCGGCAGGGGTTGACCGGCACTGTCTGGTCGTTGCCGGACCGGATCAGCTCACCGTGGCTGAAGTCCTGCGTCCACGCGGTCCCGGCGAACGTCACGTTGTTGCGGTGTGCGAACGGGTTGGACTCGGTGGCCAGGTGCGGCGTCCAGGAGCCGTTGAGGCTGCCGGAGGTGAAGGACCGGTACCAGCGGCGGCCGTTGCTGCCAATCGCCTCCTGGAGCAGCAGGTACTGGTCGGCGCCCGCCACCTTGTACACCGCGGTGCCCTCGAACAGGTTGAACGCGTTCGCGTCGCGCAGCGCGAACTGGGTGTTGCCGAACCCGTTCGGGAAGTTCGCCAACGTCGTCTGCGACCGGTAGATGTTGCCGTTGTCGTCGCTGGAGAACAGGTAGCAGTTGGCGGTGTCGCAGATCATCCAGAAGTCGAGCCAGGCGCCGTTGCCCTTGTTCTGGGTGACGATCGCCGGCTCGCTGCTCATGAAGTTGCGGGGCGTCGTCCAGGACCGCGGGTTGCTCGGGTCGGTGCTGGTCGAGTACGTCGGCAGCCCGGTCTGGTAGACCATGTACCACAGGTTGTGCGGGGCGAAGTAGAAGATGTGCGGCGCCGCCCGGTAGCCCCGCCCGATCGGGGTCGCGGTGTCGAGGTAGGTGTGCGTCGCGGCATTCGCCTGCGGCCAGTCCGGGAACGAGAAGTGCACCAGGTTCCAGCCCTGCGACGGGCTGGCCGTGGTCGCGTACACCTGCCACGCGTTGTTGTGGCGTACCACCGTGTAGTCCTTGATCGCCCGGATGTCGGGGTGGGCCGCGTCCGGCTTCGGACCGGCGAGGACGCCGCTGGAACTCCACCGGATCGACGACGGCAGGCTGCCACCGGGGTTTCCGGAGTCACCGACGCGGACGAGTTGCCACTGCTGGTTGGCCCCACCCCAGTCGTCGTACTGCACCACGTTCGCGCCGTCGGCCGTCGAGGCGCCCTGCACCTCCAGCGCCTTGTTCGAGTTCCGGTTGACCAACCGCACGTAGCCCCCGGCCGAGTCCGCCAACCGGAACTGCTGGTTGGTGCCGTTGTGATCCGACCACTGCACGACGCTCGCACCGTTGGCCGTCGAGAAGTTGTACACGTCCAGCACCTTGCCGGAGTGCCGCGACTTCAACCGGTAGTAACCACCACCGGAATCCACGAACTGCCACTGCTGCCAGTTCCCGTCGTTGCGCGACCACTGCGTGATCCGCGCCCCGTCGTTCGTGGCCAGGTTGTACACGTCCAACGCCTTACCACTGTTGCGGTTCACCAACACGTACCACGCGTTGGTGTCCACCGTCGCCGCCGACGCCGGCGAGGCGGACACCGCGACGAGCGTGCCGCCGAGCACCACCACCGCCGCGGTGGCGGCGGCGAGCCGGGACAGCCGTCCGGGGCGAGGCGGCACAGCGGGGCTGGGCCCACCGATGGCAACCATGCTTCTCCTTCGGGATCAGGAACGGGAAACGAGTCCGCTGGCCGGCATCCCGGGCACCCGGCACACACCGGACCTGTCCCGCAAGCCCGCTGTGATCGTTAACAAGCCTGCCTCTGCCCGACGAGGCGCTCGATTCCCAACGAACCACGGGGGACGATTTCAGGCCCGGACTACCCGGATGCACGACCGTCTATACGTTCGACTGTGAGCGATAACAACACGTTAGTCAAGACGTATCCTCGACCGGCCGGACCGCCGGGCGGAGACACGCGGGTGGCACTCCCCGACCGGGGCGGCCACCCACGCTTGTCGGTGTGTCCGGGGTTGTCGCGGAGCAGCCCGTGGACTCAGAACCCCCGGGCGAGCCGGTAGTACGCCTGACTCCAGCGGATCTCGTCGGCGAAGCGCCGCGGGTCGGTGTCGGCGTCGATGACGACCAGCTCGGTGCGAGTCATCTCGGCGAGGTCGTGCAGCTCCTCCACGCCGACGGCCTGCGACAGCACGGTGTGGTGCGGGGCGCCGGCGGTGATCCAGGCCTCCGCCGAGCCGGCGAGGTGCGGACGGGGCCGCCAGACGGCCCGGGCCACCGGCAGCCGGCGCAGCGGGCGCGGTGGCGTCACCACGTCGACCTCGTTGGCGACCAGGCGGAAGCGCTCCCCCATGTCCGCCAGGCCCAGCACGACCGCCGGCCCCGGGGCGGCGTCGAAGACCAACCGGACCGGATCCTCCCGGCCACCGATGCTCAACGGGTGGATCTCGACGCTCGGGGTGTCCGCGGCGATGCTCGGGCACACCTCGAGCATGTGGGCACCGAGCACCACTTCGTCGCCCGGAGTGAGGTCGTAGGTGTAGTCCTCCATGAACGACGTCCCGCCCTCGACGCCGACCGCCATCGCCTTGAGCGTGTGCACCAGCACCGAGGTCTTCCAGTCGCCCTCGCCGCCGAAGCCGAAGCCGTCGCTCATCAGCCGCTGCACGGCGATGCCGGGCAGTTGGCGCAGGCCGCCGAGGTCCTCGAAGTTGGTGGTGAAGGCCCGGAAGCCGCCCTCGTCGAGGAAGGCGCGCAGGCCCAGTTCCAGCCGTGCGGCGTAGCGCAGCGAGTCGTGGCGGGCCCCGCCCGGACGCAGCCGGGGGTCGACCCGGAACGTGTCGTCGTACTCCTTGACCAGGTCGTCGATCTCCGCCTCGGCCACCTCGTCGACGACCGCGACGAGGTCGTTGACGCCGTAGGTGTTCACCGACACACCGAAGCGCAACTCGGCCTCGACCTTGTCGCCCTCGGTCACGGCGACATCGCGCATGTTGTCCCCGAAGCGGGCCAGCCGCAGTGAGCGCATCGCCGACCAGCCCAGCGCCGCCCGGGACCAGGCGCCGACCCGCGCGATCACCCGCGGATCGCTCACGTGGCCGGCGACGGTCTTGCGGGCGACGCCCAACCGGGTCTGGATGAAACCGAACTCGCGGTCGCCGTGGGCCGCCTGGTTCAGATTCATGAAGTCCATGTCGATCTCGTCCCACGGCAGCAGGACGTTGGCCTGGGTGTGCAGGTGCAGCAGTGGTGTCTGCAGCGCGTCCAGGCCGGCGATCCACATCTTGGCCGGCGAGAAGGTGTGCATCCAGGCGATCACCCCGACCGCTCCCTGCACGGCCGCGTCCCGACAGGCCTTGAGGATGTCGGTGCTGGAGGTCAGCACCGGCTTCCAGACCACCCGGACCGGGATGCCCGGCGCGGCGTCGAGCTGCGCGGCGATCTGCCGGGACTGGTCGGCGACCTGCCGCAGGGTGTCCTCGCCGTACAGGCCCTGGCTGCCGGTGAGGAACCAGACCTCGGGTTCAGGATGCGTTGCCATGGAGTTGCCTTCCGCGAGAGGGGCGGTCACTTGAAGCGGATGCCGATGAGGCGCTGCAGGAGGATGAAGGCGAAGAGCAGGCCACCGATCACGATCCGGGTCCACCAGGAGTTGAGACTCCCGTCGAACGTGATCAGGGTCTGGATGACGCCCAGCACCAGCACGCCCAGGACGGTGCCGAAGACGTAGCCGGACCCGCCGGTGAGCACGGTGCCGCCGATGACGACGGCGGCGATCACGTCCAGCTCCATGCCGACGGCGATCAGCGGGGCGCCGGACAGCGTGTAGAACGACAGCAGGATGCCGCCGATCGCCGAGCAGAGCCCGCTGACCGTGTAGACGGCGATCCGGGTACGGCCCACCGGCAGGCCCATCAGCAGCGCCGACTGGGAACTGCCACCGATCGCGTACACGGTGCGGCCGAATCGGGTGTACGCCAGCACGTACGCGGCGACGAGGACGACCGCGAACGCGATGAGCACGCTGACCGACACGAAGTTCCCCCGCGGGTCACCGATGCGCTCCTGCGACACCGCCGTCCAGAAGCCATCGGTGATCGGGATGGACGAGTCGCTGATGAACGTGCACATGCCGCGGGCGAAGAACATTCCCGCGAGGGTCACGATGAACGGCTGGATGTCGAAGAAGTGGATCGCGCAGCCCATCAGGAACCCGAGCACCGGGCCGATCAGCAGGGCGACGACGAGCACCAGGGCCGCGGGCACGCCGTCCTGGAGCAGGGCGGCCGACACCATCGCGGTCATCGCGACCACCGAGCCGACCGACAGGTCGATGCCGCCGGTGAGGATCACGAACGTCATGCCGACCGCGACCACGAGGAGGAAGCCGTTGTCGATGAAGACGTTGAAGACGACCTGGATGCCGGAGAACGCCCGGTACTGGGACACCCCGATGCCGTACATGACCAGCAGCAGGGCGAGGGTGGCCAGGACCGGTACGTGCCGGCGGGCCAGCGTGGGCCGCCAGGCACGACCGGTGGTCAACGAGGTGCTGCTCATGCCGGCACCTGCTCCTTCTCGCGCTGCCGCAACTCCGGCCGGGGCGCGCCGCCGCGCCGACGCCGGGTGAGCGTGGCGCGGAAGGCCGGCGACTGGATGAGGCAGACGGCGATGACGACGACCGCCTTGAACAGCAGGGACGTCTGCGGCGAGATGTTCATGGCGTACACCGTGGTGGTGAGGGTCTGGATGAGCAGCGCGCCGAGGATGGTGCCGCCGAGCGAGAACCGGCCGCCGGCCAGCGACGTGCCGCCGATGACCACCGCGAGGATCGCGTCGAGTTCCACCCAGAGGCCGGCCGCGTTGCCGTCGGCGCTGGAGACGTTGGCGGTCATCATGAAGCCGGCGAGCGCGGCACAGGCGGCGCTGACGACGTAGACCAGGAAGACGGTACGGCTGGAGCGGATGCCGGCCAGCCGGCTGGCCTCGGCGTTGCCGCCGACCGACTCGACGATCAGGCCGAGAGCCGTGCGGCGGGTGAACGCGGCGACCAGCAGGGCCGCCGCGAGGGCGATGACGATGGCCAGCGGCAGGGTCAGGACGTGCCCGAGCCCGATCGCCCGGTAGGGGCCCGAGTTGACGGTGATGATCTGGCCCTCGGTGACGAGCTGGGCAAGGCCCCGGCCCGCCACCATCAGGATCAGCGTGGCGATGATGGGCTGGATGCCGATCACGGCGACCAGTACGCCGTTCCAGGCGCCGAGCACGAGCGCGGCGCCGACGGCCAGCGCGAGCGCGGTGAACACGCTGGCGAGGCTGTTCTGGTCGGGCGCCTCGCTGATGTAGAGACAGGCGATGGCGCCGCTGATGGCGCAGAGCGAGCCGACGGACAGGTCTATTCCGCCGGTCGCGATGACCAGGGTCATGCCCAGCGCGACCAGGATCAGCGGCGCGCTCAGCCGCAGGATGTCGATCGGGGTGCCGTAGAGGTGCCCGTTCTTGACCTCGATGGACAGGAAGCCGGGTCGGTGGATCGCGTTCGCCGCGATCATGGCCACCAGCACCAGCGCGGGCCAGAACAGGCGATGGCCGGTCAGCCGGCGGAAACGGTCGGCGACGCCGTTCATCGGATCGCCTCCCCACTGCCGGCGCCACGCGCGATCGTCCGCATCACGCCGTCGGCGTCGAGGGCGTCGTCGTTGTCGAGCTGGGCCACCATCGTCCGGTCGCGCATGACGGCGACCCGGTGGCTGAGCCGCAGCACCTCCTCCAGCTCGGCGGAGATGAACAGCACCGCCATTCCGCCGTCGGAGAGCTCCAGCACCAGCTTCTGGATCTCGGCCTTCGCGCCGACGTCGATGCCGCGGGTGGGCTCGTCGAGGATCAGCAGGCGCGGCTCCGTGATGAGCCAGCGGGCCAATAGCACCTTCTGCTGGTTGCCACCGGAGAGGTTGCGCACCGGCAGTTCCGGATCGGCCGGCCGGATGCTGAGCGCCTTGACGTACCTCTCCACCAGCTCGTCCTGCCGGCGCCGGGGGATCGGCCGCAGCCAGCCGCGGGCCGCCTGCATCGCGAGGATCATGTTCTCGCGGACCGACAGCTCGGGGATGACGCCCTCCGCCCGGCGGTTCTCCGAGCAGAAGCCGACCCCGCGGTCGATGGCCTGGACCGGGCTGCGCAACGACACCCTCCCGCCGTCCAGCGTGACCTGCCCGTGGTCGGCGCGGTCGGCGCCGAAGAGCAGCCGCGCCACCTCGGTGCGGCCGGAGCCGAGCAGGCCGGCCAGTCCGACCACCTCGCCGGCGTGGATGCGCAGGCTGAACGGGGCGACCGCTCCCCTGCGGCCCAGCTCGGCGGCGTCCACCAGCGGTGCCGCGGCGGACCGCACGGCGACCGTCCGCTTCTGCTGCTCGTCGAGGCGCTCCAGGACGTCGAGTTCCTTGCCGAGCATCTTCTCGACGAGGCTGAATTGCGGCAGCTCGCCGGTCCGGTACTCCCCCACCAGGGTGCCGTTGCGCAGCACCGTGATCCGGTCGGCCACCGCGTACACCTGGTCGAGGAAGTGGGTGACGAACAGGATCGCGATGCCCTGGTCACGGAGCTGTCGCATGATCCGGAACAGCTGTGCCACCTCGCCGGCGTCCAGGCTGGAGGTCGGCTCGTCGAGGATCAGCACCCGGGCCCGCACGTCGATCGCCCGGGCGATGGCGACCATCTGCTGCACGGCCAACGAGTACGTGCCGAGCTGCGCGGTGACGTCGAGATCGAGGTCGAGCCGGGCCAGCAGTTCCCGCGCCCGCCGGCGCATCTCGCCCCACCTGATGGCACCCAGGCGACGCGGCTCCCGGCCGATGAAGATGTTCTCCGCCACCGACAGGTTGGTGCAGAGATTCACCTCCTGGTAGACGGTGCTGACGCCGGCGGCGGCCGCCCGCATCGGACCGGTGAAGGCGACCTGCTCGCCGGCGAGGGTGATGGTGCCCGCGTCGATCTCGTAGACGCCGGTCAACACCTTGATCAGGGTCGACTTGCCGGCGCCGTTCTCGCCCATCAGGGCGTGGACCTCGCCGGGAAACAGCCGGAAGTCGACGTCGTGCAGCGCGCGGACCCCCGGAAAGGTCTTGCTGATCCCGGTCATGGTCAGGACCGGAGGGCTACCCGTCATCCCATCAGACCTCTTCTGGATGGTGTCGGTATGGAATCGAGCGACGGGGCGGGGCCGCCGCCGGTCGGACGGCGACCCCGGCGTCGGTCAGTACTTGCGGTTGGGCAGCGCCTCCTTGGCCTGCTCCTGCGTGAAGGTGGTCTCCTCGGTCTCGATCCGGGGCGGCACCGCCTCGCCGGCGTGGACCTTCTTCACCAGGTCCATCAGCTGCGGCCCGAGCAGCGGGCTGCACTCGGCGATGAAGTTGAACTTGCCGTCCGCGAGGGCCTGCATGCCGTCCTTCACCGCGTCGATGGTGATGATGACGATGTCCTTGCCCGGCGTCTTGCCGGCCGCGGTGATGGCCTCCAGCGCGCCCAGCCCCATGTCGTCGTTGTGCGCGAACAGCACGTCGATGTCCGGGTTGGCCTTGAGGAACTGCTCCATCACCTGCTTGCCCCCGGCCCGGGTGAAGTCACCCGACTGGGAGGCGACGATCTTGAGGTTCGGGTTCGCGGCGATCGCGTCGGCGAAGCCCTTCTTGCGGTCGTTGGCCGGCGCCGAACCGGTGGTGCCCTGCAGCTCGACGATGTTCACCGGCCCGGTCGCCGACTTGGTGTGCTCGATGAGCCACTCGCCGGACAGCCGGCCCTCCTTGATGAAGTCCGAGCCGAGGAACGTCTTGTAGAGGGTCTTGTCCGCCGAGTCGACGGCGCGGTCGGTGAGGATGACGGGGATGCCGGCGTCCTTGGCCTCCTTCAACACCGTGTCCCATCCGGACTCCACCACCGGCGAGAAGGCGATCACGTCGACCTTCTGCTGGATGAAGTTGCGGATCGCCTTGATCTGGTTCTCCTGCTTCTGCTGGGCGTCGTCGAACTTCAGCTCGATCCCCGCCTGGGCGGCGGCCTCCTTGATCGAGGTGGTGTTCGCCGTCCGCCAGCCGCTTTCCGCGCCGACCTGGGAGAAGCCCAGAACGATCTTGTCGCCGGCGCCGGAACCGCCGCCGGTGTCACTGTTGCCGCAGGCCGCCAGGCTGCCCGCGAGCAGCACCGTGGCGACGGTCGCGATGATGGCGCGTGCTGTTCCCGTGGTTCTCATCGGTTCTCCTCGGGGTTGGGTCGACCGGATCGCGGCTCGGCGGCGTGCGGCCCGGCTGTGGTGGTGGGGGCGGGTGCGAGAAGGGCGGCGGATGAGCGCGCCGGCCAGTGGTACGGCGGTGGTCGCTCAGCCCGTCGCCGGGCGTTGGCCGTAGACGTTCTGGTAGCGGTCGTGGAGCGAGTCGATGTCGGCCGGCGCGATCGGCAGCGGCTGCCCGAGGGCGCGGGCCAGGTGCGCGGTGCGGGCGACGTCCTCGCACATCACCGCGGCCTTGACCGCCGCGCGGGCGTCCCGGCCGATCGTGAAGACCCCGTGGTTGCGCATGAGCACCGCGGGTGAGCGGTGCCCGGACAGGGTGCTGACGATCCCCTTGCCGATGTCGTCCCCGCCGATCAGCGCGAACGGCCCGACCGGGATCTCCCCGCCGAACTCGTCGGCCTGCGCGGTCAGCCAGCACGGGATCGCCTCGCCCCGGGCCGCCCAGGCGGTGGCGTAGCCGCTGTGCGTGTGCACGACGCCGCCGACCTCCGGCATCGCCCGGTAGACGTACGCGTGGGCGGCGGTGTCGCTGGACGGTGACCGGGCCCCGTCGACGACCCTGCCGTCGAGGTCGCAGACCACCATGGCGTCCGCGGTCAGGTCGTCGTAGTCGACGCCGCTGGGCTTGATGACCATCAGCTCCTGGCCGGGGACCCGGGCCGACACGTTGCCGGCGGTCCACGCCACGAGGTCGTACCGGGTGAGTTCGCGGTGCAGCCCGGCGACGGTCTCCCGCAGCGCGGCCACCTGCCGGGTCAGGTCGGCGTTCATCGGACCACCTCCAGAACGGTGTCGGCCGGCGCCGCGGACGCGTCGAGGGCCGCGTTCCGGATCGCCCGCAGGCGGAGCATGACGTCGTCGCCGCCGCGGCCGAAGTGGTCGTGCAGCGCGCGGTACTCGGTGAAGAGGGCGTCGTAGGCGCGCACGTTGTCCGGGTCGGGCCGGTAGGCGCCCTCGTGCACCCGGCCCATCGCCGCCGACGCCTGGTGGATCGACGGGTACGCCCCGGCGGCGACCGCCGCGTGGATGGCCGACCCGAGCGCCGGCCCCTGAGCGGAGCCGATGATGCCCAGCGGGCGGTTGGTGACGTCGGCGTAGATCTGCATCAGCAGCCGGTTCGAGGTGAGACCGCCGGCCACCACGAGGTCGGTGACCGGCACCCCGGCGTCGACGAACGCCTCGATGATCATTCGCGTGCCGTACGCGGTGGACTCCAGCAGCGCCCGGTAGACGTCCTGCGGTCGGGTGGCCAGCGTCATCCCGACGATCAGCCCGCTCAGGTCGTGGTTGACCAGCAGCGAGCGGTTGCCGTTCCACCAGTCGAGCGCCATCAGGCCGTGCGCCCCGACCGGCTGGGCGGCGGCCAGTTCGGTCAGCCGGTCGTGCGAGTCCGCGCCGGCCGGAGCGGCGTGCCTGACGAACCAACCGAAGATGTCGCCGACGCCGCTCTGCCCGGCCTCGTAGCCCCAGGCACCGGGGCTGATGCCGCCGTCGACGACACCGCACATGCCGGGCACCTCGGCGGGACGCTCGCCGTTGAGGACGTGGCAGGTCGACGTACCCATGATCGCCACCAGCCGGCCGGGCGCCAGGGCGCGGGCGGCGGCGGCCGTGACGTGCGCGTCGACGTTGCCGACCGCGACCGCGATGCCCTCCGGCAGCCCGGTCCAGGCCGCCGCCCGGGCGGTGAGGGTGCCGGCGCGAGCGCCGAGCGGCAGCAGCGGACCGTCCAGCTTGGTCACGAAGTCGGCGAAACCCGGGTCGAGGGCGCTCAGGTAGTCGCTCGACGGATACCGGCCGTCCTGACGGATGCCCTTGTAGCCGGCGGTGCAGACGTTACGGGTCTCGGTGCCGCACAGCTGCCACACGATCCAGTCGGCCGCCTCGATGAAGCGCTCGGCGCGCCGGTAGACCTCCGGGTCCTCCGCGAGGATCTGGAGGCCCTTGGCGAACTGCCACTCGGCGGAGATCTTGCCGCCGTAGCGGCCGATCCACGGCTCGCGCTGCTCGTGGGCCAGCGCGTTGATCCGGTCGGCGTACGGCTGGGCGGCGTGGTGCTTCCAGAGCTTGACCCAGGCGTGCGGCCGGCGGCGCAGCTCCGGGATCTCGCAGAGCGGGGTGCCGTCGGCGAGGGTCGGCAGGACCGTACAGGCGGTGAAGTCGGTACCTATCCCGATCACCTGGGAGGGGCGTACGCCGGCGGCGGCCAGCGCGGCGGGAACGGCATGGCGCAGGACGTCCCGGTAGTCCTCCGGGTCCTGGAGCGCCCAGTCGGGAGGCAGCGCCGGCCCCCCGTCGGGGAGCCCGGACTCGATCACACCGTGGCGGTACTCGTGCACCGCCGTTCCGACCTCGGCACCGTCGCGTACCCGGACCACCAGGGCCCGCCCGGAGAGCGTGCCGTAGTCGACCCCGACCACGTACCGCTCGCCGGCTCCGTGCACCTCGCCCATGACCACCTCCGATCCGTCACCGCAAGTGTTAACGCTCACATCCAGGCCCGTCAAGATACGTCTCGGCAACAGCTCAGTAACGCACGGCGCTACGGCTGTGTCCGCATTGAACGGTTAAGCACGGATGATGCGGCGCGCGGGCGGGCAGTTCGTTGGCTCCCGGTCCGGGTCAGGGCGTGTTAACGAAAACAGGGATCGGTCGGCGGGGTTCCGCTCAGGCTCCGGCAACCGGCGGTGCGGGCGGCGGTAGCGGCAGTTCGACGGCGGCCGTCTCCCCGACCCGCGTGCTCGAGTGCGCCGGCGGCAGCTTCTCCACTCGTGGCAGGCGGCTGTGCAGCCGTCCCCGGTCGGTCGGGTCCGGCCGACCGTCCACCTGGCAGGTCACCATCCGGATCGGCGCGGGTGGCGCGGTGAACCGGCCGGCGCCCCAACGCACCCAGAGCGGGATCCGCCCCGCGTCGGCTTCGGCGAGCAGCTTCTCCCAGGTCCGGCGGCGCGTACCGTGGTCGACCTCGATGACGACCGGTGGTCCGTCCGGGCGCGCGCAGGCCACGTCGAGCACCGACCGCTGTGCGGACATCGGCGGCGGCAGCGGCAGCACGCTGGGCGCCCGCCGGTAGACCCGCCAACCCTGCTCCGCCGCCCAGCCGACCACCACGTCGATGAGTCGGGCGGTGACCTGGTCGGTGATCAGGTCGGTGAACGTGACGGCGTCGAGCCGCTCCCCCAGCGACGCCGCCAGGCGCTCCCCGTCCGCATCGACCGCCACCGCCGCAGGGTAACCGCGCGACCGCTGTCGTCGCCGGCAGGGCAGCCGGGAACCCCGGGTCAGCCGGGGCGGACCCAGCCGCCGATGCGCGATGATTCCGAGAACGGAAAGCCCCCGTCTTTAAGCAGAGGGAGAAGCGTGATGAGCGAACCCGACGTCCTGATGCGAGGCATCGTGTTCGGCGAGTCGCCGCGCTGGCATGACGGGCGGGTCTGGTTCTCGGACTGGGGCGCGAACCAGGTGATCGCGCTCGACGCTGACGGCGGTCACGAGGTGGTGGCAACCGTCCCGTCGTTCCCGATGTGCATCGACTTCCTGCCCGACGGGCGGCTGCTCGTCGTGGACTCGGCCCGGCGACGGCTGCTGCGCCGGGAGCCGGACGGGTCGCTGGTCCGGCATGCCGACCTCTCCGGCGTCTCGGAGAAGCCGTGGAACGACATCGTGGTCGACGACAGGGGCAACGCCTACGTCAACACCATAGGTTTCGACTTCCCCGGCGGTGAGTTCGCACCGGGCCTGGTCGTGCTCGTCACCCCGGAGGGCGACGTCGAGCGGGTGGCCGACGACCTCGCGTTCCCCAACGGCATGGCGATCAGCCCGGACGGGGCGACCCTGGTGGTCGCCGAGTCGTACGCGAACCGGCTCACCGCCTTCGACATCGGCAGCGACGGCGCCCTCGGCAACCGGCACGTGTGGGCGGAGACGCCCGACGACCATCCCGACGGCATCTGCTTCGACGCCGAGGGCGCCCTCTGGTATGCCGACGTCGGCAACCAGCGCTGCGTTCGGATCCGTGCCGGTGGTGAGGTGTTGGCCACCGTCGGCCTCGACCGCGGCGCCTTCGCCTGCGTGCTCAGCCGCGAGCCGGAGCCGCGCTTGTTCGTCGTCGGCCAGACCTGGGGCGGACCGGAGCCGTCGGCACCCAGCGGGGTGTTGGTGGCGTTCCCGGCGCCCGCACCGGGAGCCGGGAGGCCGTGACCCGGGCACGGCGTCCACCGCCGATGTCCCGCCGATCGATGACGCGCGTGAGCGGCAGCCTGCGGTGGCTAGCCGGCGGGATGGGTGCCGGGGGTGTGCCCGAAGGTGCGTCGGAACACGTCGATGAACGCGCTCGCCGAGGACCAGCCACACCGGTGCGCCACGGCGGTCACCGGCGTGCTGGCCGCCAGGAGGACGAGAGCGTGATGCAGGCGTAGCTGGGTGCGCCACTGCGGGAAGGTCATCCCGAGGTCGCTGCGGAACAGCCGGGACAGGGTGCGATCGCTGGCGCCCACCGCACGACCGAGTTCGGCGAGCGTACGGGTGTCGCCCGGGTCGGCCTGCAACATGGCGCACAGGGCCTGCAACAGCGGCGTGCGGGGTGCTGGAACGTGCAGCCGCTGCTGAGGAGCGGCCCGCACCTGGTCGAGCAGCACGGCGCGCATCCGGGCGCGCTCCGGGCTGCCGTCGTCCGTGCCGCGGGTGTACGCGACGATCAGTTCGCGCAGCAGTGGGCCGACGGACAGCACCGTCGGGGTGTCCACACCGAGCGGATTGTCCTCGGCGGGCAATCCGACCAGGTGCAGGTCGAGGTCGCCGTAGGCACGGTGGGCGTGCACCGTTCCCGCCGGCACCCAGATCGCGCGCGTGGCCGGAGCGATCCACGATCCCTCGCTGGTCGTCACGGCCAGCACCCCCCGACCGGCATAGACGATCTGGTGGTCGTCGTGCCGGTGAGCGTCGATCTCCCCTCCGGACGCGAGCCGCTGGGTGCGGGTGGGCGCAACCGGGTTGTGGCGTATTTCCGTCATTAGTTGGCAGTTTATCGGAAGCCAGACAGGGCGCGGCCGGGAACCATCGAGGGGGTGCGAAGGAGAACCTCGATCACCCTGCTCTCCGTCGGCCATGCCTGCGTCGACGTCTATCAGGGCGCCGTCGCGGCGCTGGTGCCGCTCTTCGTCGCCGAGCGGGCCTACACCTACGCGGCGGCGTCCGGGATCGTGCTCGCCGCGTCCCTGCTGTCGTCGGTCGCGCAGCCCGCCTTCGGCGCGCTCACCGACCGCTGGGCGCTGCCGTGGTTGCTGCCGGTCAGCACCCTGGTGGGCGGGGTCGGCATCGCGCTGAGCGGACTGAGCGGCGACTACCCCCTCACCCTGCTGTTCGTGGCGCTCTCCGGGATCGGCGTGGCCGCCTACCATCCCGAGTCCGCGCGCCTCGCTCGGGCGGCCAGCGCGGGCAGTCACACCGCCATGGCCTACTTCGCCACCGGCGGCAACGTCGGCTTCGCCCTGGCCCCGCTCCTGGTCGCCGCGGTCACGGCCGCCGGTGGCCTGAGCTGGACCCCGCTGATGGTCGTGCCGGCCCTCGCCGGCACCGCGATGGCGTTGCCCGTGCTGCACGCCCTTGCCCGACGCCAGCGCACCGGAAGCGGAGAGCCGGCGCCGGTCGGGCGGGACGACACCGCCTCGTTCACCCGGCTGAGCCTGGCCGTGGTGTTCCGGTCGATCGCGTTCATCGGCCTCAGCACGTTCGTGTCCCTCTACGCCCAGCAGCGCACGAGCGGCGGCACGGCGGCCGGCACGGCGGCGTTGTTCGTGCTCTACCTCGGTGGCGTCGTCGGCTCGGTCCTCGGTGGCGCCGCGGCACATCGGTGGGGCCGGGTGGCGGTGTCCCGCCGGTCCTACGCGATCACCGCGATCGCGGTCGCCGGGGTGGTGCTGGTGCCCGGACCCGCCCTCTACCTGTTCGTGGCGTTGACATCGGTCGGCCTCTACCTCCCCTTCTCCCTGCAGGTCACCCTCGCGCAGGACTACCTGCCCACCAGCGTCGGCACGGCAAGTGGGATCACCCTGGGCCTGACCGTCAGCGTCGGGGGCATGGCCAGCCCGCTCCTCGGCCGCCTGGCCGACGCCACCTCGCTCCAGGTCGGACTGATGCCACTCATCGTCATGCCGGCACTGAGCTGGCTGATGTTCCGCAGCCTGCGCGATCCCGAGCCGGCCCGGTGATCCTGGGCCGTGGGCCGTGGGCCGTGGGCCGTGGGCCGTGGGACGTGGGACGTGGGCCGTCGCGGCGGCGCGGCGAGGCCGCCCCTCGCGGTCGTCCGCCTAGGGATGGTCGGGGCGTGGGTGCCGCCACATCGGCCACAGCACCGGACCTCCGGCGGGTAGTGCCAGGGGCCGGCCGCGGTCGCGGAAGTCGTGGCGTAGGTAGAGCCGGCGGCTCTGTTCGGTGGAGGCTTCGAGATACACCGGTAGGGCGGCGGCGTCCGCGACGCGCAGGCCCTCGGCGAGGATCGCGGCGCCGGCGCCGCGCCCTCTCAGGGGCGGCCGAACGGCGATCGAGGCGAGGTAGACGTGCGGTTCGCGGGGACGGTGCCCGAGCACCGTCTCGTTCACCACCGCCAGCCGCCGCGCGACGGCGTCGTCTCCGATCGTGGCCGTCGCGAGCCGCTCGGCTTGCCTCTCCAACTCCTGGGCGCGATGGTGGAGCCACACCGATATCCCGGCGAGGGTGCCGTCGGGAAGTTCGGCGAGGATGACCTGCTCGGTGCGGACCGCGCCGGCCAGTAGCTCACGGAACATCGACCGCGCGCACGCGGCCCGCTGTACCGGGTCCGGGATCACCCAGCACAACACGGCTTCGTCGGCGAACGCGGCCGAGTAGGCGGCGACCACGGCGTCCAGCTCGGCGGGCCGGGCGCGACGGGCGGTGACGACGGGATGAGACACGGGCGCTCCTTGCTGGATCCGGGAATGGCTCCTCCCACCGTGGCCGGCCGAGCCACCCGGGCGGGAGTAGTTTCGTCACGACAACCGTTGTGACGAAAGGGATCCGGATGGAACGGTGGTGCGTCGAGTGCCGGGCCGAGCTGCCACCGGCCGCCGGCCGGGGACGAGCGCGCCGTTACTGCTCGCGTAGCTGCCAGGCCCGGGCCTACCGCCGCCGCCGGGACCGTGGACGGGTCACGCCCGCCCCCCGCCCGCTCGGCGCTCCCACTCAAAGCGGGGGTTCTGCCTCCCGGGAAGACCTGGTTCGCGTCGCCGTACGCCTGGCCGACGCCCGCGGCCTCGACGCGGTGTCGGTTCGTGCCGTGGCGCACCGGGCCGGCGTCACGCCGGAGGCGGTCTACCGCTGGGTACGCAACCGGGACGACCTGCTCAGCGCGATGGCCGAGCACGTGCTCGGCACCCCTCGGCACCGCGACAACGGCCACGGCACGCCGCGCGAAC
The DNA here is from genome assembly GCF_030519475.1 of Micromonospora sp. C28SCA-DRY-2. Taxonomy (GTDB): domain Bacteria; phylum Actinomycetota; class Actinomycetes; order Mycobacteriales; family Micromonosporaceae; genus Micromonospora. The sequence continues at coordinate 181,422 of NZ_JAUMKD010000001.1, forward strand.
GCCTCGAACGACTGGGCCGCGCCGAATGGGCTCTGTACCGCCGCCACCCGTGGCTGCTGACCGTCCTCGCGAGTACGCGACCACCCACCGGACCGCGGGTGCTGGCGATGGTCGACCGCGCCGTGAACGCCCTCGTCGACGCCGGACACGACCCACCGGACGCGTTCGCGGGCTATCTCGCGCTCAGCGGCTACGTGCAGGGTATGGCGCTGCTCCCCCTGGCCGAGCAGGCGGAATGCGACGCCGGCGGCACCGCGTGGTCGACCTGGTCGTCCACCACCTTCGGGCGCCTGGAACGCGCCGGCCGCACCGGCGGCCGTCCCTGGCTCGCCGCGGCACGTCCGGTCGGCCGGACCGACCCGGACCAGGACCTGGACCGCTGGTTCGAGTTCGGCCTCCACCGCCTTCTCGACGGCCTCGTCCCGCCCTCACCAACCGGCGACCCCAGCTCGTGAACCAGCCGTTCACCAGGCAGTGCGGACGGACGGCACGCGTCCGCCTACCAGCGGGGCCGTCCGGGCGGTAGCCGGCATCCCGGGCCTTCTATATGGTGGCACGGTTGCGGGCGGTTGCTTCCCCGATGGCCGGCCCGCGACCGAATTTCCGCGATGGCAGTCGAAACCCCAAAGGTGCTCATTGTGACCGTGGACTCACCGGCAAGCGACCGGCCCGAGCCGGGCAACCCCGACGTGCGGCAGAAGATCGACACGTCGGTGCCGCATTCGGCACGGATCTGGAACTACTGGCTCGGCGGCAAGGACAACTTCGCCGTCGACCGCGCGGCCGGCGACCAGTATCGCCAGGTCTTCCCCGGCGTCGTCGACGTCGCCCGCGCTTCCCGGCAGTTCCTCGTCCGCACGATCACGTTCCTCGCCGGTGAGGCGGGTATCCGCCAGTTCCTCGACGTCGGTACCGGGCTGCCGACGGCGAACAACACCCACGAGGTGGCGCAGCGGATCGCGCCGGACGCCCGGATCGTCTACGTCGACAACGACCCGCTGGTCCTGGTGCACGCCCGTGCGCTGCTGGTCGGCACGCCCGAGGGCAGGACCGCCTACATCGACGCCAACCTCCACGACCCCGCCGCGGTCATCGCCGAGGCCGGCAAGACGCTCGACTTCCAGCAGCCGATCGGGCTCATCCTCAGTGGCGTCATGGGCCACGTACCCGACTACGAGACCGCCCGGTCACTCACCCGTCAGCTGCTGGCGCCCCTGCCCTCCGGCAGCTACCTGTCCCTCAACGACGGCACCAGCCTGATCAGCCCGGAGATGCAGAAGGCGCAGGACGACTACAACGACACCGGGGCGACGCCGTACACGCTGCGCTCACCCGACCAGATCGCCGGATTCTTCGAGGGCCTGGAGCTGGTGGAGCCGGGCGTTGTGCCGTGCCCGCAGTGGCGACCCGACGACAAGGTCGACACGCCCGCCGACATCGACGCCTTCGGCGGGGTGGGGCGCAAGCCCTGAGCCGCGCGGGTTGACGACGTGCCCGCCCGGCATGCGGTCGCATGCCGGGCGGCCGCTCAGGAGCCGGTCGGCCGTCAGCCGGGACCGGGTTCCCGCGGTCGACGACGCCGGCCGCACCGAGCGTCGGGCGCCGCCGGCCTGTCGGCTACCGCCACCTGGTCAGGTTGAGCATGTTGCCGTCGGGGTCGAGCACGTGCGCGACCCGCTGGCCCCACGGCATGTCGTTGGGCTGTCCCGGCACGGTGCCGCCGGCTGACTCGACCGTGGGCAGCAAGGCGTCGACGTCCGGGACGTCGGCGCTGAGGATGATCCGTACCGGTGCGCCGATCCGGGTGTCGTCCTTCTGCACGAGGCCGAGCACCGTCTCGCCGATCCGCAGCTCGACGTAGAACTCCGGGCCCTCCTCGGGTACACGCAGCGTCTGCGTAGCGCCGAGCACCTTCTCGTAGAAGGTGCGCAGGCGGGGCAGGTCGGGCGTGCTGACGACGGGTTGGATCGAGGTCATCGGAAGTCTCCTGAGGTTGGTTGTCAGGAAGGAAGACCAACCAGCCTCCCGGAACTCATCGGTGCCGCAGAGCCCCGGTTACGGATCACGTCGAGGACGCTCGCGGTCACCGGACCGCGACCGCAGCCGCTACTCTGCTCCCGTGGGACTGCGGTTCACGACGCGCGCGTCCGACTCGCCCTGGATCGACACCGTGTGGACCTGCACGAGCGAGCGGGTGACGCAGATGACCTCCGTCGCGACCGTGCACTGGGGCCTGGTGTTCTGGAACCAGGAGGGCAAGGCGTACGCGGCCGTTTCCGGCCCCGAGTCCGGCGCCGGCGTCGCGCCCGTGCCGGAGGGTGCGACCTTCGTCGGCATCGAGTTCTCGCTGGGCACGTCGCTGCGGGCGGTGCCCACGCCGGCCCTGGTCGACGCGGGCGTCGAACTGCCCGGCGCCACCCGCCGCACCTTCCAGTTGGACGGTGCGCGCTGGGAGACGCCCGGCCCGGACGACGCCGAGGCCCTGGTCGGCCGTCTGGTCCGGGCTGGCGCCGTGGTCCGGGATCCGCTCGTCACCGAGGTCCACTGGGGCGGCCGTACCGAGGTGTCGGCACGCACCGTGGAACGCCGGTTCCGCGCCGCGACCGGGCTGACCCAGGGCGCCGTACGGCAGATCGAACGCGCCCGCGAGGCCGCGCTGCTGCTGGCCGGCGGCCTCGCGGCCGCCGACGTCGTCGGCCGGCTCGCGTACTACGACGAGCCGCACCTGGCCCGGGCGTTGCAGCGGTACGTGGGACGCACGGCACGGCAACTGCGGGAAGGTGGCGGCGGCGCCATCGCCCTGGACCTGGTTCAGCCGGTGACGTCGTAGATCAGCTTCAGCACGCCGTTCGGGTAGGCGGCGAAGTCCCGCAGGCGCAGCACCTGCTTGTCCTTGTCTTCGGCGCTGAACAGGCTCTTTCCGGCGCCGAGCAGCGTCGGGAAGACGAGCAGGTTGTAGCGGTCGATCAGGCGTGCGTTCGACAGGCGTCGGGCCAGCTCGGCGCTGCCGTGGATGAAGATCGCACCGCCCTCGCTCTTCTTGAGATCGAGAACGTGGTCGGTGGAACGCAGGATCGTCGTCGGGCCCCAGCCCTCGACGAGCGCGTCCTCGGGCAGCGTGCTCGACACGACGTACTTCGGCAGGTCCTTGTAGGCGGCGTGGTCCTCCGAGTCCCGCCATACCGGCGCGAACATCTCGTAGCTACGGCGGCCGAACAGCAGCGCGGTGGTCTCGGCGAGCTCCTCCCCCTTGAGAGCGAAGGCCTCGGGCAGGACCTCGACGTCCTTGAACACCCAGCCACCGCTGCGGTGCTCCTCGCCCGGCCCGCCGCCGGGCGAGTCCACCACGCCATCGAGCGACATGAACCCGGTGTAGACCAGCTCACGCATGTGTCTTCTCCTCGTAATCGGAACGCCGGCGCCCATGATAGGAGCGGCCATGGCCGCCGTCTTGTACAGAAACGACGGCCGAGGTTCCCGGTGGCGCGGGGCCCCACGACCGCCGCCAGCTCGCCGACCCGGTGCTGCTCAGCCGGTTGCCCAGGACCGGTTCACCACCTGGTACATGGCGTGGTCCTGCCACCGGCCGGCGATGTTGAGGTACTCCGGCGCCATGCCGAACCGCACGAACCCGTTGCGTTCCAGCACCCGCTGCGATCTGACGTTGTGCAGCAGGGTCTCCGCCTGCACCCGGTGCAGCCCCAACTCCTCGAAGGCCACCCGCACGATCTCACGTACCGCCTTCGTCGCGAACCCTCGGCCGTTGTGACTGGCGCTCACCCAGTAGCCCATCGCGCAGGACTGGAAGGGGCCGCGCACTATGCCGTTGAGCGTGATGCGGCCGATCACCCGCCCGGAGTCGTCGAGGATGACGTGGGGCAGCTTCGATCCCTGCTCGTACTGCTGGAGATCGGCTGCGATGACGGCGCGCTGGCCGTCTGCCGTGAAGTAGTCCTCACTCCGGAGCGGGTCCCACGGCGCGAGAAAATCACGGTTGACGCGGAGCAGATCGGCCAGGGCCGGCGCATCCTCCGGGGTGATGAGTCGGGTGATCGTCACCCGTCCATCGTCCCAGGCGGGATGTGCCCCTCCTCGCCAGGCCGCACCGGCAGCGAAGTGGTTCCGGGTGACTGGGGCCACCGGCGGGCGGGCTTCCCGTCCGAGCTCCCGGCTGCCAGGGTGACGTCATGGTCGACAGCGAGGTGACGCGCCGCGTCGTCGGTGACTTCCTCCGGTACGTCCGCTCCGGCCGGGAGCCGCAGCGGGCGGCGGAGTTCATGGCGCCCGCGGTGCGTGCCCACCAGGTGCAGTCCGGGGACCTCGCCACCGTCGAGCGGACGCCGGCCGACTACGCCGAGCACGTTCGGGAGATGACCGCCACCTGGGGCGCGTTCGACCTCACGGTCGAGGAATTCCTCGTGGATGGCGCGCGGGCGTACGTCCGGCTGGTCCAGGTGGGGCGGCACCTCCAGCCGGTGGCTGGGATCGCGCCGACTGGTCGGACCGTCCGCCAGATCAACTCGGTCGTCTACCACGTCGAGGATGGCCTGATCAGGGAGTACTGGATGCAGATCGACCGGGCCGGGCTGCTGGCCCAACTCCGCGACGATTGCTGACCCCTTCGGTTCGACGAGTTCGTCGTCCCGCAGTTGACGCAGCAGGAACCGAAAAGGCTCCGATCACCGTGGGATCGTGGGCGGGTGTAGCGGCCTACCCACGTCCAGGCGCCGTCTCCTATTCGCCGGGGACGATCACCCGCGCGTGGTCGGGCAGCGAGGTCAGCACCCGACGCCGGCCGGTGGCCGGGTCGGCGGCGACCAGCTCACCGCCGTCGGCGGCCCAGCGTTGCAGGAGGACCTCGGTGCCGGCGAGGCCGAGGAAGCTCTCACCGTCGCCACCGCCGGGCGCCAGGAGGTCGATCCGGCCGGCCGGTCGACCGGAGCGCAGATCGACCCCGACCAACGTCATGGGCGGCACCGCCCGCGCCCCCTCCGGCTGGCCGGTCGGGAGGTCCTCCGCCGGGGTGACCAGAGCCCACACCGCCGGCGGATCGCCGCCGCCGCGCACGAGCGGGACGAGCGCGTTGCGGACGTCGTCGGGACCCACCTGGTGGGTGGTGGCGAGCGACACCGAGCGAGCCGCCCGGCCGTTGACGTCCTGAATTGCGATGGTGAGCTGGCGGTGCGGCCGGGCGTTCGGGCCGACGTCGAACTCCGCGGTGGCCAGTTCACGCCCGTCCAGGAACGCCAGCATCCGGCGGGCCGGTGTCCCGCGTAACGCCAGCGGGCGCAGTTCCCCGCCCGGCAGGGTGAAAGCCGCGTACGCCTCGCCGTCGCCGGAGGGTTGCCTGAGCAGCAACGCCCGTCCGTCTGTCGACCACTGCCCTAACTCGTATCCGGGCGGGATGGCCCGCTCGGTGATCCCGGTGAGGTCGCGGATCCACCACTGCCCGTCTCGCCGCTGGGCGAACCACCGCCCGTCCGGGGAGAGCGCCTGACTGAACGCGCCCCTGGTGGCCACCAGCCCGACGCCGAATTGTTCACCGGCGGCGGTCACCAGGTACATCGGCCGCCGAGGCCAGGCGCCGGTCGCCACGTCGAAGCCATCGGGGTCGTCGATCTGGTAGAGCAGGGCTCCCCGTCCCACGGCCCGGTCGATGGGAAGGTTGGCCGGGGCGGCCGGCGGCAGCAGCCGGCCGGGCAGCCCGGCGAGAAGTTCCCGGGCCGTGACCGGGGCGGCGACCTCGGCGGAGGCCGGCGACCGGGTGGCGCTCGTCCGCCAGACCGTTACCCCGGCGGCCCCGCCGACCAGCGCCCCGGCCAGCGCGACCGCCAACCATCCCCGAAGCCGGTGCGCTCCCGGCGGCGTAACGGGTGCCGGTCCCGGTGCCGTGGATTCCATCGTCGTGCCCCCGATCTTGGCGTCCTGCCCGCGCACAGCAGACGGGAGTTGTACCGGACCGTCAACGGCCCGGTCGAACCCGGCTCCCGATCGAGGCCCAATCGTGATCTTCGGGGATCTCAGGCTCAGTGGCGACCAGCTCGGCGGTAGACGCGTTGACCACGTCAGCGTCGCTGCTGGCCTGCTCAGTCCCAGTCCGCTGGCGCCGCTTCGGCGGCCCAAGAATCCGGCGGCGGAGGCGTCAGGAACAGCCGGACCCGCTCAGCCTGCTCGACAACAGCAGCGTGACTCAGCCGTCGGTCGGGATCCACGCGGCGATGTCGACGTCACGTGGGTGTACGGGTTCGGAGAGGACGACGCCGGTGGTGGTGTCGCCCAGTTCGGTGAGGCGCTCGATGACCTGCTCCAGGTGCTCCGCGTCCCGCACCGCGATGGTCAGCTCGTAGCAGTTGTGCCCGGTGACGTGGACGCAGGAGAGCACGTGCCCGATGGCGAGCAGCTGCTCACGCACCCCCCGGGAATTGCGGACGGAACGGTGCCGGGGACGCAGGGACACGTGGGCGCGCAGGCCCAGCCCGAGCCGGGCGAGGTCGAGGTGGACCCCGTAGCCCTTGATGACGCCGGAGTCCTCGAGGCGCCGCATCCGCTCGGCGACCGCCGGGCGGCTCAGCGACACGCGGCGGCCCAGCTCGGCGACGCTGATCCGGGCGTCACGGGAGAGTTCACGGATGATCGCGAGATCCGCGGCGTCCCACGATGACGATCTGTCGGCAGCCAAGGGGGATCAGCTCCTTATCGACGGTCGATGCGCGCTGATGCCGTCGAAGTGGCATGGGCGAAGGGTCCGCTGCAGCCTACTGTCATCCACCATGAAGGCGACGGTCCTGCGCGAGGCTGGCTGGGTGGACGTCATCGACGTCCCCGACCCGATGATCGAGCATCGTGGTGACGCCGTGGTGAGGGTGTCCCTGGCGGCCGTGTGCGGATCCGATCTCTGGCCCTACCGGGGCCAGGAGTCGTTCACGCCCGGCGATCGCATGGGGCACGAATGGATCGGGGTTGTCGAGGAGGTCGGCGCGGACGTCGCTCGGGTCCGGCCGGGCGATCTCGTTCTGGCCCCGTTCGCCTTCGCGGACGGAACCTGCCCCGCATGCCGTGACGGCTGGTTCACCTCCTGCCCTGCCGGCGGCTTCTGGGGTGGTGGCAACGGCGGGGGTCAGGCCGAGGCCGTCCGCGTGCCGTTCGCCGACGCGACGCTGGTCCCGGTGCGTACGGATGCTGACGCGGAGCTGGTGCGCCGACTGCTGCCGCTGACCGACGTGATGGCGACCGGCACGCACGCCATCGCGCTGGCCGGCGTCCGGCCGGGTGTGACCGCCGTCGTCCTGGGCGACGGTGCCGTCGGGCTCTGCGCAGCGCTCGCCGCGCGCCGTGCAGGAGCGGCACGGATCATCCTCGTCGGCCGTCACCCCGACCGGAGCGCTCTCGCCACACGGATGGGGGCGACTGATGTCCTCGCCGCCGACGACCCGGCGACCGTCGGCCTCATCCGGGAGGCGACCGAGGGTGGCGTACCGGGCGTCGCCGAATGCGCAGGGACGCAGTCCGCCCTCGACCTCGCGATCGACCTCGTCCGGCCGGGCGGCACGATCGGCTCCGTCGGCGTACCCAACGGCGTGGACCGGGTCGACCTCTACCGGCTGTTCCGCCACAACATCACCCTGAGGGCCGGGGTCGCCCCGGCCCGCCGTTACCTGGAGCCCCTCCTTGCCGACGTCCTCGCCGAGCGGCTGGACCCGTCACCCGTCTTCTCGGCCGAGGTCCCCCTCGATGCCGTCGCCACCGCCTACCAGGCCATGGCCACCCGCCAGGCAGTCAAGATCGCCATCCGGCCTTGACCCGATACGACCCGAGGAGTCGCACGATGCACCAGGAACTCGAGCCCGACTACCCGATCCTGACGCCACGGCTGGCGCTGCGGCCGCACCGTACCGACGACCTCGACGACCTGCTCGAATTCCACGGCGATCCCGAGGTGGTGCGATTCCTTCCGTGGCCCCTCCGCGACCGGGCGGCGACGAACGCCGCGCTCACCGCCAAGCTGGATCAGGCGACCCTCACCGAGCCGGGCCAGTGGCTGGTGCTCGCCGTGGAGCTGCGCGAAACGAAGACCGTGATCGGCGAGATCCTCCTGAAGTGGGCCAGCGCCGAGCACCGGCAAGGAGAACTCGGCTTCGTCCTCGCGCGCGCCCACCAGGGCAAGGGGTACGCCGCGGAAGCCGCCGCCGCGATGCTGCGCCTGGGCTTCGAGGACCTGGGCCTGCACCGCATCACCGCGGTGTGCGTCGAGGGCAACATTTCCTCGGCCCGCCTCCTGCGACGCCTGGGCTTCAGCCAGGAAGCGCGGCTGGTCGACGACATCTGGTTCAAGGGCGGCTGGGCCACCCGGCTCCTCTTCGCGTTGACCGAGGACGCCTGGCGGACGCCTGCGACGACCGGCAGGGACCGGGAGGAGATCGACGCCCTCATCCGCTGCTACTTCGACGCCTTCACCTCCGGTTCCGGAGTCGACGAACGCATGGCGGCACTGCGCGACGCGATGCTGCCTGGAGCCATCATCGTCCGAACGTGCGGGATGGCTCCCGCGGTGTACGACGTCGACGCGTTCATCGAGCCGCGGCAAGCCATGCTCACCGACGGCACGCTGACCGACTTCAAGGAAGAAGCCCGGTCGGGCCGGCTGGACCTGTTCGGCGACATCGCGCAGTGGTTCGGCAGGTACGCCAAACAGGGCCGCATGAACGGTGCCCCCCACACCGGCGGCGGGATGAAGTCGATCCAGTTCGTGCGCACCGACGCCGGCTGGCGCATCAGCGCGGCCGCATGGGACGACGACCGCCCGCAGCGATAGGCAAATGGTCGACAGCTTCGTGGCGGGCGGCATCGCTCCTGACGAGACAGCGAGATGTCTCGCAACTCGCTCGTGACCGCCCTGCCCCGGGGATTTCCCGGGGCAGGGCGGCGATCAGCACGAGGCCGGCTGGGTGGAGGGATGCGCGATTGGCGTCGCGACTGCCCGACGAGGAGGTCCGCCACGGAGCCGCTCGCGGCGCGCCGCACCCGTGATCGTTTGGCTACGATGCCCAGGATGGCGGGGATGGGAACACGCGGGGAAGGTAGCTGAGGCGGTGTTTCCGCCTGGGCGTGTGGCCGGACGGGGACGCGGATGGTACCGGGGCGACTGTCACGTGCATTCGCGGCGCTCGCACGGGGGTGAGCTCACGCCCGAGCAGCTCGCAACCGCCGCTCGTGAGATCGGGCTGGATTTCATCGCCGTCACCGAGCACAACACCGTGGACACCCATGGCGCCTGGGGCGATCTCGCTGACGACCTGTTGGTGGTCCTCGGCCAGGAGGTCGTCACCCATACCGGACATTGGCTGGCGCTCGGTCTGGCGCCCGGTCAGGTGGTCGACTGGCGCTACGGCGTTCGTGACGGCCTGGTCGACCGAGCTGTGGACCAGGTCCATCAGGCCGGCGGTCTCTGCGTCGCCGCCCACCCACACGCTCCGTACCCGTCCGGCTCTTTCATGTATCCGTTCGAAGGATTCGATGCGGTCGAGGTGTGGAACGGGCTCTGGAGTTCGGACCTGCCCTGGAACGCCGACAACGAGGCGGCGGTAGCCGAGTGGGGTCGCGCTCTGGCGGCCGGGATACACCAGGGGCGTTGGCGTCCCGCGGTGGGTAACAGTGACGTACATCTGCGAGGTCAGCTCGGAGTTCCGCAGCTGGTCGTGCGGGCCGAGGACCTCGGCACCCGCGCCGTGCTCGCCGGGATCGCGGCCGGACACAGCTGGATTGCCGAATCGGCAGCGGTTCGGTTGACGTTCACGGCCTGCGCGGGCGACCGCACGGTCGGGATCGGTGAGCAGCTGGACACCTGCGGGGCGCCGGTCGTGGCACGGGTACGGGTGACGGGTGTGCCAGACGGCACGATGAGCTTCCACACCGATCGCGGCGTGGTGCACCGCGACGTGTTGCCCCGTGCGGGCGCAGGCAGGGTGGAGTGGTCCACGAGCGCCAGCGAGTCGATGTTCATTCGTGTCGAGGTACGCCATCCCACCGGGCACATGGCGGCAATGACCAACCCGATCATCTTGATGTGAGAGCACGTCGGCGTGCCTCCGCGGCGGAAGCCCTTGAGGCCGTCGTCAGCCAACGGTCGTCGATCGGGGGCGAGCGCCTCGGCGATCGACGCCATCAGGCGGAGGTTCGCAGTCCGGCCGCCGTACCGACCACGACCATCTGCCCCAGCGCCAGGCGGTGTGGACGGCGCAGGCGGGGGGCTGTCAGTCGATGACGGCGGTGGCCTCCACCTCGACCAGCAGGTCCGGCTCGCCGAGCGCGGCAACACCGATCAGCGTGATCGGCTTGACCGGGTCGATCCCCAGCCTCGCGGCCGCCCGGGACACACCCTCGCCCAGTGCCGGCATCTTGTCCGGCGACCAGTCCACGACGTAGATGGTCAGCTTCGCCACGTCGTCGAAGGAGCTGCCGATCCCAGCGAGGGCGGTACCGACATTGAGGTACGCCTGCTCGACCTGGGCGGCCAGATCTCCCTCGCCGACGGGGTTTCCGTCGGCGTCGCGGGCGACCTGCCCGGCCAGGAACACCAGCCGGGATCCGGTGGCGATCGACAACTGCCGGTACACCTCTGGCTTCGGCAGTCCGTCGGGGTTGACCAGCTCCACGGCCATGACCACTCCATCCGTCAGACACAAGATCGATGGCTAAACATAGCATCGCTATGTAATGTGCCACCATGGCCAGGACCAAAGACCCTGCGATCTGTACGCTGTTGATCGAGCGGGCCGCGCAGATGCTCCGAGCCCGCGAGCCGGTCACGCTGCGCTCGATCGTCGCGGGTACCGGCGTGTCGACCATGGCCGTCTACACCTACTTCGGCGGGATGGACGGCTTGTGGCGAGCGACGCGTCAGGAAGGATTCACTCGATTGGCCGCCAGGCTGCGAGCTGTCCCGCTATCCGCAGACCCGGTACGAGACCTCGCCGCCCTCGGGGCGGCGTACCTCTCCAACGCCCTGGTCAACCCCGACCTCTACCGCGTGATGTTCGACGCCGGGTTCGAGCTGGAAGACCCCGCAGCCGCGGACGCAACGCTGCATTGTCTCGTGACCACCATCCAGCGCGCCAAGGAGCTCGGGCGGTTCCGCCCCGACGCGGACCCGTTGGCCCTGGCCACGCAGAGCTGGGTGATCGGCCACGGCCTGGTGTCCCTGGTGACCACCGGTCCACTGGAGCGCCAGGCGCTCGACCACGGCGCGCCCATGCTCACCGCGTTGTTCATCAGCTACGGCGATGAACCAGACGCCTGCCGTCGCTCGGTCGAACTCGGCTGGCACCCGTACCCTCACCCCAGCGACCCTTGACATCCCCTCACCGGGCGGCCAGCAGCTCGAGAACCCCGATGGTCTCAACAGGGTTGGTCGACGTGCCGTTTCATCGGCGCTGAGCAGCGGAGCCGTCCACTGACGTCCGCGCCGAGCGTCGCCCGCGATCGGGTTGCCACGGCCTGCTGGGGGCGTAGCCGCGGAGAAAGGCGCCCTGCCCCGGACGCTCCACCCGAGCCGTCCTGAACCTCGTGACAAAGCTCAACGCCGACGACGGTCTTCGGCCATCGTGACCGGACAGACATCGAGGTGATGCTCGACCGACCATCCACGAAGCACCCACAAGGAGGTGTCACGCGGGTGACCCCATGCGGCTACATCTGTTCGGCAGCGGCACTGGCGGTAAGGAGATCGGCGAGGGCGGCCCTGGAGTTCTGGAGCGTGGAGATCTTACCGTCCAGCCGGCGGAGCTGTTCTTGCAGCGTCGGCGCCGCACAGTGCTCCAGTTCCGGGCCGGGTCCCTCGACGCAGGGCAGCACCTCGCGGATGACATTGGTGGGCAAGCCGGCGGCGAGCAGGGCCCTGATGTGACCGACCACGACCGGGGCGTCATCGTCATAACGACGGTGACCACCGCCGGCCCGGTGGGACGTGAGCAGTCCCTGCTCCTCGTAGTAGCGCAGCAGGCGTGGGCTGACCCCGGTCGCGCGCGCCAAGTCCCCGATCCTCATCGTCATGTGATCCCCGCCATCCACGCTTGAAACTCACATGGGTGTCAGATTCTACGTTGCTGGTATGTCCTCCTTCGTTGTGCAACGTAATGGTCAGGCGGCGACCGCCGAGGAGCTTGCGCCGCTCGCCTTCGCGGGCTATGCCCACTTCACCGCCATGCAGGTGCGTGGGGGCCGGGTCCGCGGTCTCGACCTGCATCTGGAGCGGCTGCGGCTCGCCTCGGTGGAGCTGTTCGGTCACGCCCTGCCGGACGATCAGGTGCGCTCCTACCTGCGGGCGGCGCTTGCAGCGGGCCCGGCCGACATGTCGCTGCTCGCCACGGTCTACTCGCCGTCGGGCGAGTTCACCGTGGCCGGGCGTGAGGTCCAGGCCGAGGTCCTGGTCCGCACGGGACCGGCCGCGTCCGGCCCGCAGGGCCCGCTGACGCTGGCGACCGTCGAGTACGAACGGGTCCTTCCGGCCGTGAAGCATGTCGGCGAAGTCGCCAAGACGTACTTCCTCCGGCAGGCCGTCGGGCAGGGCTTCGACGATGCCGCCTTCGTCGACCGCCAGGGTCGGCTCAGCGAGGCCTCGATCTGGAACCTGGCGTTCTGGGACGGGTCTGCAGTGGTGTGGCCCGAAGCCGACATGCTGGGCGGGACCACGATGGGTATCGTCCGCCGGCAGCTGGACCGTCTCGGTGTCCCGCAGCGCGTGCAGGAGATCACGCTCGCCGATCTGCCGGCACTTGCCGGGGCGGTGGTCATGAACTCGTGGACGCCCGGAGTGGCGGTCCACCGGATCGGCGCCGTGCCCTTGCCCGAGGCGCCGTCCTTCGTCGAGCTGCTTCACCGCGCCTACCAGTCCGAGCCGCTCCTCGCACCGTGAGAGCCGGCATCACCTGATATCGGGACCACCCCGGCACCCGCCCGCCGGGAGCCGCTTGCCAGTGGAGGCGGGTCCAGCGTCGCGACCCGCCTCCACCAGCCTCGCCCGCATGCGACGCTCCCCCGCAACCGGTACGACGGGACGGGTCAGCGCTCGACGGCGAGGATGCCGATCAGGCTGGCGCCGCCTGACGGCGTCCCACCCCGCGCGTGGTGGCACGGGGTGGGACGCCGACATGGCTCGCGCGGTCCGTCTACCCCACGCCCTGGTCGTGCGGGACGGTGACGGTGACGGTGCAGCCGACCGGCCGGCCGATCTCGTCGTGGCCGCCGTACGTCAGCGTGTAGACCCGGTCCCCGCCGTTGCCGGCCCGTTCCGCCCGCAGCTTGCCGGCGGTGTCGGGCGTGCCGGCGGTGAAGTCGCTGACGTCCGCGGCGTCGCCGCCGGTCACGCTGGTGAGGGCGAACGCGTTCGGGCCGAGCACCCCGTCGCGCAGGTCCACGGTCACGGCCACGTCGACCAGTTCGTGGTTCGGCGGCCACAGGACCGGGCGGTCCACGGAACAGTCCAGCTGCCGCTGCGGCACCGGCTCGGGCAGCGTGGCGACCGCGTGGCCGATCGTCGCGGTGAGCCGCCCGCCGGCCTCGTAGTACATGTGCATCGTGCGGCCGTCGAGGTAGAACGTCGGTGCGGCCGACCGGCCCAGGTCGGGTGCGGTGCTCATCGAGTCGTGCACGATGCCGAGGTGGATCTCCTGGTCGAAGTTCTCGCCCACGTCGACGGCGTGCATGTTGCCGTCGGCGGCATGGAAGATCACCAGGTTGCGGTCGTTCCAGCGCAGGAAGAACGGTCCGGAGGCGTTGGGCCCCTCGACACCCTGCGGCGTCACGATCGGTTCGGGCTGGATGGCCCAGGTCCGCGCGTCGTTGGAGACCGCCCAGCGGATCCGGCGGGACACCGGCCCGGTCGGTCCGGGCGGCGCCGCCGTGGGGTTGTCCATGAAGACCATCAGGTAGCGGGTTCCCAGGCGCGGCACGGACTGCTCGAACACCCGGGCGTACGAGGTCTCGCCACCGGTCGTCTCGTCCCGGGCGACCGCCGTCCCGCCGTAGCTGAAGTGGATGCCGTCGTCGGAGGTGGCGTAGCGGGTTATCGAGTTCTCGCCGTGGTAGTAGAGGAACAGCTTGCGCTCGCCCTCCACCCACACCGCGTGCGGGGAGGACACGTGGCTGACGGTCGGGTAGTGCGGCAGCCAGGTGTTGCTGACCAGGGGGTTGGCCCGGTACTCGGTCCACGGGCCGTCGATCGAGTCGGCGTACGCGAGGGCGATGCCGCCGGGCCGTTCGTGCGGGGCGTAGTACATGTAGTAGGTCCCGAGCGGGTCGGCGAAGTAGTCGGCGGCCCGGATGACGCTCGGGAAGATGAACTCGTTCGTCGGGTTGTAGTCGAGGTTGCTCTTGTCGAAGGCGGTTCCCGCGTAGCTGAACCGCGGGAAGTCGAAGGCCGGGTCGGCGGTGGCCGGCGCGGCGCCGGCCAGGGTGGCGACGAGCAGGCCGGCGCCGGCCGCCGCCGTGACGGCGCGCCGGGGTGAGGGGACAGGTGCTCTCGTCATGCGTCTTCCTCTTCGGTCGGATCGGTCGAACGCGGGCTGTCCTGATCGGATGGCCGGAGCCGGTCCCGGGCGCACGACGCCGACGGTCGGCACCGTGGAGGCTCACCCCGCCTCGCCGCTCAGCAGGTGGTGACACGGAGTAAGGATGCGCGAGGACCCGACCGTCGACCGTCCGACCGGTCCACGGTGCTAATACGTATTAGCATCTATGTTTCTCGAATGTTGCGCGGTCGAGCGGCGTCCTGTCAAGAGGCGGCACCGTCCGCCGTGACGGCCACCCGCCAGCCGGCCGGACCGACCCGCCAAGGAGCCGGCACCTTCCGCTAATGCGCATTACTTCAGGGACTTCACCTCCACGAAATCTCGCGTCACCCTCTTGACACCGACGGGAGGGCACGCCAGGCTCCTTGCCAACGCCGAGCGCTAATACGCATTAGCCACACCGGAAGGACCCGTCGTGGCCACTCCCCCCAGACGCGTCACCCAGCGTGACATCGCCCGCTTGGCGGGCGTCAGTCAGGCGACGGTGTCCCTGGTGCTCAACAACCGGGCCGACGCGGAGGTCCGGATCGCTCCGGAGACCCGTGACCGGGTGCTGCGGACGATCGCCGAGACCGGGTACGCCGCGGACCCGGTGGCCCGCCGGCTCGCCGCGCGGTTCAACCGGATCATCGGCGTCTTCACCTACGAGCCCGCCTTCCCCAGCGGCAGCCGGGACTTCTTCCACCCCTTCCTGCTCGGCATCGAGGAGTACGCCGAGCGGGTCGGCTGCGACCTGCTGCTGTTCACCAGCGCACCCGTGGTCGACGGCCGGCGGCGCATCTTCCACCAGGACAACCGGTTGCGCCTGGCCGACGGGTGCATCCTGCTCGGGCGCGAGATCGACGGCGCGGAGCTCCAGCGGCTCAACCGCGACGGGTACCCGTACGTCGCCGTGGGGCGCCGCGACGACGCCGGTGGGCCGGTCCCCTACGTCGGCGCGGACTACGCCACGGCGGTGAGCCGGCTCGTCGAGCAGGCGCTGCACCGCGGCCACCGGCGCCTGGCGTACCTGAGCATGGGCGGCACCGCCGAGTCCTCCGCGGACCGCCGCCGTGGGTTCGACGCCTCCACCGCGGCCGCGGAGCACGCCCGCCAGCGGACCGCGACGGCCCGGGACGCCGACACCGTCCTCGACGACCTGCTCGCCGAGGGGACGACGGTCGCCCTCGTGGAGGACTTCGCCACCGCCGTGGCGCTCGAGTCGGCCGCCCGCCGGCGCGGGCTGACCGTGCCGGGCGGCCTGTCGATCATCACCCTCGGCGACCCGACGGCGCCGGTCCCCACCGACATCGCGTTCACCGGGTTCCGCATCCCCCGCGAGGAGATGGGCCGGCAGGCCGTCGAGGTGTTGCGGGGTGTCATCGACGGCAGCGCGGCCGGCGTGCAGCAACGACTCCTCCCCTGCGAACTCGTCGAGGGCGACACCCTCGGCACCCCCGAACCGGCGGCCGACCGCCGCTGAGGCGGTGCGGCCGCTCAACTGGAAGGAAGCAAGTGGTACAGATGCGTGCGGACGTCCTCGTCGTCGGGGGCGGACTGGGTGGCGTGGCCGCCGCGCTCGCCGCGGCCCGGGCCGGCCGGTCCGTCATCCTGACCGAGGAGTTCGACTGGCTCGGCGGGCAGCTCACCAGCCAGGCCGTCCCGCCGGACGAGCACTCCTGGATCGAGCAGTTCGGCGCCACCGCCAGCTACCGCGCCCTGCGCAACGGCATCCGCGACTACTACCGCCGCTACTACCCGCTGACCGAGCGCTCCCGCGGCTGGACCGACCTCAACCCGGGTGCCGGCTGGGTGAGCCGGATCTGCCACGAGCCCCGGGTGGCCGTCGCCGTTCTCGAGCAGATGCTCGCCCCGTACCGCGGCGCCGGCCGGTTGACGGTGCTCCAGCCGTACCGGCCGGTGGCCGCGGAGACCGACGGGGACCGGGTCACCGGGGTCACCCTGGCCCACCGGGACCGCGACGACCGGATCGACGTCACCGCGCCGTACGTCCTGGACGCCACCGAGACCGGTGAGCTGCTGCCGCTGACCGGCACCGAGTACGTCACCGGGTTCGAGTCGCAGGCGCAGACCGGGGAACCGAGCGCGCCCGCCGAGGCGCAGCCGATGAACATGCAGGCCGTCTCGGTCTGCTTCGCCATCGACCACGTCGACGGCGACCACACCATCGACCGCCCGGCCGGCTACGACTTCTGGCGGGACTACAAGCCGGACTTCTGGGGTGACCGGCTGCTGTCCTGGCGGTCGCCGCATCCGCGCACCCTGGAGATCGTCGAGCGCAGCTTCACCCCCAACCCGGACGACGACCCGTTGAGTGTCAATGCCGACCAGCGCCTCAACCCCGGCGACGGCAACCTGTGGACGTTCCGGCGGATCGCCGCCCGGCGCAACTTCACCGACGGCTCGTACGGCAGCGACATCACGCTGGTGAACTGGCCGATGATCGACTACTTCGAGGGCCCGGTCATCGACGTGCCGAACGCGTCGTGGCACCTGGCCAAGGCCCGGGAGCTGTCGTACTCGGTGCTGTACTGGCTGCAGACGGAGGCCCCCCGGCCGGACGGCGGCACCGGTTTTCCCGGACTGCGGCTGCGCGGGGACGTGACCGGCAGCCGGGACGGCCTGGCACAGGCCCCGTACATCCGGGAGTCCCGCCGGATCCGGGCCGAGTACACGGTGGTGGAGCAGGATCTCTCGCTGGCGGTGCGGGGCGACCACGGCGCGGTGCGGTACCCCGACTCGATCGGGGTGGGGATGTACCGCATCGACCTGCACCCGTCGACCGGTGGCGACAACTACATCGACGTCGGCTCCTGCCCGTTCGAGATCCCGCTCGGCGCGCTGATCCCGGAGCGGATGGAGAACCTGCTGCCGGCCGGCAAGAACATCGGCACCACGCACATCACCAACGGCAGCTACCGACTGCACCCGGTCGAGTGGAACGTCGGCGAGGTCGCCGGTCTGCTCGCCGACTTCTGTCTGGCGCGGGGCGAGTCCCCGCGCGCGGTCCGCGGCACCCCCCGCCTGCTGGCCGAATTCACCGACCGTGTCTCGGCTGCCGGCGTCGAACGGCGCTGGCCGCGGATCGCGGGCTACTGAAACCCCCGGTGAGGAGAAGGATATGAGAACAGGAAAGGGCCTACGCGTTGTCGCCGCGGCGCTGACCGGCGCCCTCGCCCTGTCCGCCTGCGGCGGCGGCGGCGAGGCCGAGGACAAGGGCCCGGCCAACCTCCGGGTGACCGTCTGGTCGGCCAACGAGGCGCACCTGAAGCTGTTCAACGAGATCGCCGACGAGTACCGCAAGAGCCACCCCGACGTCGCCGGGATCACGTTCGACCCGCTGCCGTTCGAGAACTACACCACCACGCTGACCACCCAGATCGCCGGCGGCAACGCCCCCGACCTGGCGTGGGTGTTCGAGAACTCCGCGCCCGACTTCGTCGCCTCGGGTGCGCTGCTGCCACTGGACGAGACCCTCAAGAAGGCCGAGGGCTACCAGTACGACGACATCTCCCCGGCCACCCTGAAGCTCTGGCAGAACGGCGGGAAGCTGTACGCGTACCCGTTCTCCACCTCGCCGTTCGGTGTCTTCGTCAACACCGACCTGCTCAAGCAGGCCGGCCAGAAGACCCCGGCCGAACTCATCGCCGCCGGCCAGTGGACCTGGGACGCCGCGCTGGCCGCCGCCGGCGCCACCCAGGCCGCCACCGGCAAGGCCGGCCTGGTCATCCGCGACTTCGACTACAAGGGCTGGGACAACCTGTCCACCTTCTGGACCGGCTGGGGCGCGCAGGCGTGGAGCGAGGACGGCAAGTCCTGTGGCTTCGCCAGCCCGGAGATGGTCGACGCGATGACCACCCTGCACAAGGCGATCTTCACCACGAAGGCGCTGCCCGGCCCGGGCACGACCGCCGACTTCTTCGCCGGTGACGCCGCCATGACGGTCACCCAGATCTCCCGCGCCTCGCTGCTGAAGGACGACGGCTTCGCCTGGGACCTGGTGCCCCTGCCCGCCGGGCCGAAGGGGCCGTACGCGGTGGTCGGGCAGGCCGGCATCGGGGTGATGAAGCGGAGCCCGCACGCCGACGTCGCCGCCGACTTCCTCGCGTTCCTGACCAACCCCACCAACTCGGCCAAGCTGGCCCAGTTCTTCCCGCCGCCGCGCCAGTCCCAGCTGACCGCGGAGACGCTGGCCAAGACGAACCCGAAGCTCAAGCCGGAGCAGTTGCAGAAGGTCGTCATCGACGGCATCACCAGCGGCGTCGTCAAGCCGAGCCACGCCGGGCAGGCCGAGATCAGCCAGCAGGTCCGCGCCGGGCTGGACCCGCTGTGGAAGCCGGACGCGGACGTCAAGGCCGTCCTGGACGGGGTCTGCGCCAAGATCCAGCCGATGCTGGCGAAGTAAGGAACCCGATGACCCGTACGGACACCAGGGTGGGCCCGGTCGAGGCCCGGCCCGCCCTGGTCCCGGCGCGGCCGTTCTGGACCAGCCGCCGCCGCGACCACCTCACCGGATACCTCTTCATCGCGCCGCAACTGATCGGCAGCGCGGTGTTCGTGATCCTGCCGCTGATCCTCGTCGTCTGGTACAGCCTGCACGAGTGGAACGTGCTCGCCGGCACGTTCGAGTTCGTCGGCACCGACAACTACGCGGCCCTGGCGGAGGACCCCAACCTCGGGTCGGTGCTGCGGGCCACCGGCCTGTTCTCCGTCGGCCTGGTGGTGTTCAACCTCGCCCTGGCGTTGCTGCTGGCGGTCCTGCTCCACCAGAAACTGCGCGGGACGATCGTGTTCCGCACCCTGTTCTTCTCCCCCGTCGTCGTGTCGCTGGTGGCCTGGACCATCGTGTGGGGCTTCCTGCTACAGGACAACGGCGGCGTCAACGGCCTGCTGGACACGGTCGGGGTGGACGGCCCGAACTGGCTGCGCGGCGACGGCACCGCGATGCTGTCGGTCATCGTCGTGCAGGTCTTCAAGAACGTCGGCCTGAACATGGTGCTGTTCCTCGCCGCCCTGCAGGGCGTGCCGGGCGAGCTGTACGAGGCCGCCGAGGTGGACGGGGCCAGCCGGCTGCGCCAGTTCTGGCGGATCACCGTGCCGCTGATCAGCCCGACGATCCTGCTCACCTCGATCATCACAGTGGTCGGCTCGCTCCAGGTCTTCGCGCAGATCGCGGTGCTCACCCAGGGTGGGCCGGGCACCTCGACCACGGTGCTCGTCTACTACCTCTACCAGCAGGCCTTCCAGTTCCATCACTTCGGCTACGGCGCCACGCTGTCGATCGTGCTGTTCGCCATCGTGCTCGCGCTCACCGTGCTGCAGTGGCAGATGCGCAAGAGGTGGGTCTTCCATGAGTCGTGACCTGTCGCCGCGGACCAAGCTGGTGCTCTACGGGGTGCTGCTGGTCCTGGCGATCCCGTTCGTCTTCCCGACCTGGTGGATGGTCACCTCGTCGCTGAAGCCGGTGTCGGACATCTTCGCCTTCCCACCGCAACTGCTGCCGGTCAACCCGCGGCTGGACGCGTACCAGCGGGTGTTCGAGTTGCAGCCGTTCGGCCAGCAGTACCTCAACAGCCTCTACATCGCCCTGGTGGTCACCGTCGGCACGCTGGCCGTGTCGGCCCTGGCCGGGTACGCCTTCGCGCGGATCCGGTTCCGCGGGCAGAACGTGCTGTTCCTGGTCGTCCTCGCCGGACTGCTCATCCCGAGCGAGGTGACGATCGTGCCGCTGTTCCAGATGTTCTTCAAGCTCGGCCTGGTCAACACCCACTGGCCGCTGATCCTGGTGCCGATCCTCGGCGCGCCGAGCGTGCTGGCGACCTTCATCATGCGGCAGTTCTTCATCAGCCTCCCCGGGGAGCTGGAGGAGGCGGCCCGGGTCGACGGGCTCGGCCGGTTCGCCACCTTCTGGAAGATCGCCCTGCCGCTGTCGCGGCCCGCGCTGGGCGCGGTCGCCATCTTCACCTTCCTGCACAGCTGGAACCTCTACCTGGAACCGATCGTCTTCCTCTCCTCGCCGGAGAAGTTCACCCTGCCGCAGGCGCTCACCCAGTTCGTCGACGCCTACGGCGGCCCGATGTGGGACGTCCAGCTCGCCGCGGCGTCGATGACCGCGCTGCCGGTGCTGGTGGTCTTCGTCATCGCGCAGAAGCAGTTCGTCGAGGGCCTCGCACACACCGGCCTCAAGGGGTGAGCGAAGCCGTGGTCGGCGTCGACATCGGCGGCACGAAGACCGCCGCAGCGTTGGTCGGACCGGGCGGTGCGGTGCTCGCGCGCCGCCAGGCGGCCACCCCCGCCCGGTCCGGGCCCGCGGCCGTCCTGGAAACCGCCGCGCGGCTGGCCGCCGACCTCCTCGACGCCGCCGGCCCCGGACCGGTCGGGGTGGGCACCGCCGGCACCGTCGACCCGGCGACCGGCAGCATCCGGTACGCCACCGACAGCCTGCCCGGCTGGACCGGCACCCCGGTCGTCGACGCGCTGGCCGGGCGGCTGGGTCGGCCCGTGCGGGTCACCAACGACGTGAACGCCGCCGCGCTGGGCGAGTGCTGGGCCGGGGCCGCGCGGGGCCGCCGCGACGTCCTGCTGGTCGCCGTCGGCACCGGGCTGGGCGGGGCGATCGTCCGGGACGGCCGGATCGAGACCGGCGCCCGCGGCGCCGCCGGCGAGGTCGCGCACCTGCCGGCTCCGGGCGCCGAACGGCTGCGCTGCGGGTGCGGGCGGTACGGGCACCTGGAGGCGATCGCCTCGGGCACCGGCCTGGCCGCCGCGTACGCCGAGAAGACCGGCTCGCCCGTCACCGGGCGGGCCGTGGCGGACCGGGCGGCCGCCGGGGACGCCGCCGCCCGGCAGGTGCTGGAGCGGGCCGGCGCCGCCCTGGGTGCCGCCCTGGCCGGGCTGGTGACCCTGCTCGATCCCCAGGCGGTCCTGGTCGCCGGCGGCGCGGCCGAAGCCCTGCTGCCCGCGGCGTCGAGCGCCTACGCGGCCGAACTGCCGGCGGGCTGGGCCGACGTGCCGCTGCGGCCCGCCGCGCTCGGGGCCGACGCGGTGGTGGTCGGGGCGGCCCGGCTGGCCCTGGACGAAGCGTGACGAAGGGAAGGACCAGACAGGTGAACGCCCTCGACGAGCTGGCCGGCGGGCTGGTGGTGTCCTGCCAGCCCCTGCCCGACGAGCCGGACGACCCGATGCGGGATCCGTACGTCCAGGCCCGGGTCGCGGCCTCGGTGGTACGCGGCGGCGCGGTGGCGGTCCGGGTCAACGGACCGGACGACGTCCGCGCCGTCCGCGCCGCCGTCGACGTGCCGGTGATCGGGCTGTACAAGCACGGCTCGGACGACGTCTTCATCACCCCGACGGCCGGCCACGCGGTCGAGGTGGCGCTGGCCGGGGCGCGGATCGTCGCGGTCGACGCCACGGACCGGCCACGCCCGGACGGGCGCACCTTCGCCGACACCGTCCGGGCGGTCCGGGAGCGGACCGACGCGCTGGTGCTCGCCGACGTCTCCACCGCGGCGGAGGGCGTCGCCGCCGTCGAGGCGGGCGCGGACGCCGTCGCCACCACGCTGTCCGGCTACACCGCCGCCAGTCCCCGGTCCGACCAGCCCGACCTCGACCTCCTGGCGCGGCTGGTCGCACAACTGCCGGTGCCGGTGCTCGCCGAAGGGCGGTACCGCAGCACCGAGCAGATCCGGCGGGCGTTCGAGGTCGGCGCCCACGCGGTGGTGACGGGCAACGCCGTCACCTCGCCGCTGTGGATCACCCGCCGGCTGGTACCGGCGACCCCCCGCGCGGGGGCCGCCCCGGAAAACAGGGAGAGCAGATGAAGAGACGGACCCTCCTGGCCACCGGCGTCGCCGGCGTCGCCGGCCTGACTGCCGTGACGATCGGCCGACCGGCGTCCGCCGCGGGCCGCGACCGACAGCCGACGGTGGCGCTGGTGCCGCTGGACGACCGGCCGGTCAACACCTACTGCCCGCGGCTGACCGCGGCGAGCGCCGGCGCCGTGGTGCGGCTGCCGCCCCGGGACCTGCTGGGCCGCTTCCTCACCCCGGGCGACGGCGCCGCCGTCGCCCGCTGGCTCGGCGCCACCGGCGACGTCGACGGGTACGTGATCTCGGTCAGCATGCTCGCCTACGGCGGCCTGATCGCCTCCCGCACGGCCGCCCCGACGCTGGCCGCCGCGCTGGCGAACCTGGCGGCGATCCGGGACCTGCGGGCGACCCGGCCCGGCGCGGTGATCGAGGTGCACGACACCATCCAGCGGCTCGCCATCACCAGCACCGGCACCGACCTGGACACCTACCGGGACCTGCTGGTGGAGTGGGCGAAGCTCCACGACCAGGTGGTCAACCTCGGGCAGGAGGAACTGCGGGCCCGGCTCGACACCGTCCGGGCGCAGATCCCGGACCGGGTGGTCGAGGACTACCTCGCCGCGCGGGCCCGCAACCACCAGGTCAACCGGCTGATGGTCGAGTGGGTCGCCGACGGCACCATCGACCACCTGGTGCTCTCCGAGGACGACACCGCGCCGGTCGGCCTGGCCCGGGCGGAGCGGGTCGAACTGGAGGCGCTGGTGGCCCGGCTCGGCGTCGGCGACCGGGTGGAGATCTTCCCCGGCGCGGACGAGGTCGACGCGCTGCTGGTCGCGCGGGTGCTCGCCGCCGGCGCGGCGCCGACCTACCGGGTCGAGTACGCCGGGATCTCCGGCGAGGAGTGGACCGCCCAGCTGGAGGGCATCCCGTTCGCGGAGAACATCCGCCGGCACGTGCGCGCGGTCGGTGGACGGGTGGTGGACGGCGACGCGGACATCGTGCTCGCCGTGAACACCCCCTCGGCGGCGCCCGCGCGACGGGCCACCGACCTGGACGCCTTCGTCGGGCGGATCGGCGCGCTGCTGGCCGCCGGCACCCCGGTGATCGTGGTGGACCCGCTGATCGTGAACAGGGCGGACCACGACCTGGTCGCGCGGATGGAGGCCCGGCTGGACCTGGTGTCCCTGCTGTCGTACTCGGGGTGGAACACCGGGGGCAACGCGCTCGGGTTGGCGCTGGGTCACGGCACCGCGCGCTGGGCCCACCTGCGCTCCTCCGGCAGCGGGTACGGGGTGCCCGAGCTGCGCGCGCCCGCCCAGGCGCACGCCGAGTACCTGCTCTACCGGTTCGTCAAGGACGACGTGTGGAAGAACGTGCTGCAGGTCGAGGCGTACGCGCACGCCCGCGCCCAGGGCTGGAACCCGCTCGCGCTCTCCCCCGAGCAGAAGAGCTACTTCGACGGCTGGGTGCGCGACCGCCTGGTGCCGCTGACCGAGCGCTACTTCGCCGACCACTTCGCCGGGCACCGCGTCCTGCTGGGCCGGCGGGGTGCGAAGACGTTCACGGCGACCGTGGCGCGCTTCGAGTCGGCCCGGGTCGAGCTGCCGTGGGACCGACTCTTCGAGGTGACGTTGGAGCCCCGGCTCCGGCTGTCCTGATCCGGACGGCCGCCCGCCGCCGTCCGCCTCCTCGTCCGAGCCAGCGGAGGCGAGACGTACCGGTGATCGAATCCCCACCCCGGCGGGCCGCCGTCAACCTCATGGTTCGGGGCACTCGCGCCACCTGCTGCGCGCTCGACCGCGCAGCAGGTCGGCCGGGTGGGTCGGATCCGCGCGGACGGCGACAGCGTGCCAGGACAGCTCACCGAGATCCTCGGCCCGATCGGGGTTGGAGACTGGGCGCGGATCCTGGACGTCCCCGTCTCACTACCGCCGCCCGCCGAACTGCCAGTTGTGCACCTCGATGTCGGCGTACCGGTCCGGGGTGAGGATGGCGCGTGCCGTGTCCGGGTCCGGCGCCCGGACCAGCGCCGCGGTACCCAGCCAGATGGCGCCGTTGTCGGACAGCAGCGGCCCGTACGCGATCAGCTCGTCCGAGTTGGGCGGCACGTCGAGGTCGGCGGCTTGCCCCGTACCGAGGCCCAGCACCAGGTACCGGTTGCCGCCGGCCCGGCCGCCGGCGAACTCCCACATGGTGCGTCCCAGGGTGTTGCGCCACCGGCGCAGCAGCACGTCACGGTACACGCCGGCCTGATAGTTGGGCTCGTCGAAGGCGAACGCGCGGGCGGCCGCCGGATCGGGCAGGTCGACGATGTGCAGGCTGCCGGTGGGCGTGTCGCCGTCGTCGGTGAGGGTGGGCCCCCGGGCGATCATCTCTGCCGTGTAGCGGTCCATGTAGGACCAGTGCTCTTCCAGCAGCTCCTCGCGCAGGGCGACGGAGCCGGGTCGGTCACGGTGGTAGCACAGGAACTCCATGCCCCACAGTCTCGACCGGTGGCGGACGCCGACGCGGACCGGGGCACCACCCGGCCACAACACCACCACGACGGACAACTCCCTCGCAGGCCGAGAGCGGCTCTTTCGTACGTGCCGGCGCGGAGCGCGGTGGGCCGGGAGGTTTTCGCCGATATCGCTTGGTGCGCTGCTGCGACTGATACCACTGTGGACACCGCGACGCCAACTATGGTTCGCTGATCTCGGTTGATCAAGTGTCTCTGGTCGCCTCGGCCGTACCGGAGCGCTACCGGGTGGAGGAATTGCGGATGAGCTGGTTACGGCGGGTGAGCCTGCTGGCGGCCATGACGGCGGCCGTGATATTTGGTGCCGCATCCCAGGCAAGCGCCGCAGCGGAGCCACACAACGTGGGCTGGCTGTACACCGTTGGTCGCGGTGGCGCGGCGTTCTTCGACGCCGACCTGGCGGGGCACCCGTCAGAGGAGAAACTGACGGTGTGCGATAACGCGTCCAACGGCAGAGGCGTTCGGGCCTATTACAGCGGAACCACCATTATCAACGGCACCGAATACGTACACACCTGGGAGGTCATCGACCCGTCCAACAACGGGATCTGCGGGACGTCCACCGGCAACATCTTCGCCGACGGGTTTACCGTGTACGTCGAGGTTTGTGAATACGCGGGGGATTGGGAAGGCAACTGCGCCCGCAGCAGTGGAGTGGCATAGGCCTGGGTGCCCCGCCGGACTGATCGGCCTGCGCGTCGGAGCCCGAGGCGTGCGGCCAACAGCGAGCCGGACGGAGGCAGAACTCGAGGTGCCCCCGGGCGCGCCTCGGAGGCACCTCCGCCGCATGGGCATCGGTTCAGCTCGCTACTCGGTGAAGTAGGCGGCGCTCTCCGCGTCCGCCGGGTAGTAGGACTCGATCGCCACCTCGTCGAGGGTGATGTCCATCGGGGTGCCGAACGTGGTGATGGTCGAGAACAGCCGCAGCTCTCGTCCGTCGATGCGGAGGATCATCGGGATCACGACGTCGGTGTCGGTCGCCTGGCTCGCCGCGTCGTCGGGTTCGGGCGCCAGCAGTTCCTCGTAGAGTGCGGTGAGCTCGGGGTCGGGAGCAGTGGCGAGCTGGCGTGCGATCCGGGTGCGGAACACCGCGCGCACGTCGGCCAGGTTCACGACCAGCCGGGCGAACCCGCGCGGGTCCAGTCCCAGCCGCACCAGGTTGACCGGCGGCCGCAGCAGCTCGGGAGCCACCTGCGCGAGGAACGGGTCGACAGCGCGATTGGTCATCACGATGTTCCACCGGCGATCGAAGACCAGCGCCGGATACGGCTCGTGCGCGCGGAGCACCCTGCGGATCGCATCGCGGACGGCCGACAGCGCGTTGTGGTCGAGCGGACGTTCGGCGTAGCGGGGTGCGAAACCCCCGGCGAGCAGGAGCCGGTTGCGATCGCGGAGCGGCACGTGGAGCTGATCGGCGAGTCGGAGGATCATGTCGGCGCTCGGCTTGGATTTCCCCGTCTCGACCAGGCTGACGTGACGAGCCGAGACGTCCGCGGCGATCGCCAGGTCCAGTTGGCTGAGTCCCCGGCGTCGCCGCCACTGCCGCAGGAGTTCCCCGACCGTATACACGATCATGCAGCGTACGCATCGTCGCGCCGAACGCCATGACATCCGAGTTCATCGACAACCGGAGCGGCCGCGGAAACACTGCGTCCATGACCATGCGGAACAAGAGCATCGTCCAACGGGCGCTGGCCGGGCTGATCGAGACACGTGACGTCGACGCGCTCGCCCCGTTCCTGAGTGACGACTTCGTCCACCACAGGCCGGGTTCCACCCCGTCGACGAAGGGGGAATGGCTCGCCGCCGTCCGCGCCGCGCTGGTGCCGCTCGTCGACATGCAGGTGGAGATCCATCAGGTGCTGGCCGACGGCGATCACGTCGTGGTGTACTCGCGGCGCTGGCTTCCGGATGCCGGACCAGAGATCGCGGTCGTCGACATCTGGCGGATCGACGACGGGTTGATCGCCGAGGGGTGGGAGATCATCGAGCCGGTGGCCCAGGTGGCCGCCAACCTGGCGTGGTGGGCACCTGCTCGGCGCTGACCATGCGTAGCCACCCACGATGCGCACCTCGCCGACGGCACCTGCCGCCAGGTCAGGTCCGCGTTCCTGCCTGCTCTGGCCGGATTCGCCGACTTGTCGTTGCAGGCGGCGGTGGCCGGGGGTGCGACGCCACCCGCACCGGCGACGTGGCCCGTTCGGGACTGCCCGCACGCCGTTTCCAGACCCTGGTACCGCTTCTCATCGGTGCCGCCGTGCGCCCGTACCCGGACGGAGGCCCCAGACAGGGCAGCGGGACGTCGGCCCGGTGCGGGTTGCGAGGATTTATCCCCGGGACCACGGCACGAAGGATGGCTCCGGTGGGTGCTTACGGAACCCTTAACTCCTGCTTGAGACCGTATGCCGGAAGACGAGGACCACGGCGAGCGGAAGCGTGCGGGTACTGGTGGCGGACGACGATCCGAGGACGCAGCAGTAACCGGCAAGTGAGCGAGGACAGACATGACGCGGGTGGACAAGGCGGAGACCGGGCGGGACGACGCCAGCAGCCGGGATACCGGCGCCGGGACCTGCCGCGCCCGCATCCGCCGGGCGGTACGCGCCGCCTCCCGGCCGGGCCCCTGGAAGCGCGGCCGGGTGCTCGCGGCGCTGGCGCTCCTGCTCGGGCTCCTCATGCTGCTGCACGCGAGGATCCCGAACCGGATCGGAAACCTCGGCAGCCTGGTGGAGACCTTCCTGCCGTGGTTCGGGCTGTTCATCCCCGTACTGCTGGTCGGGGCGCTGTGGCGTCGCTCCGCCTCCGCGGTGGCCGCGCTGCTGCCGGCCCTGGTGTGGCTGAACCTCTTCGGCGGCCTGCTCGGCGACAAGTCCCACCCGGGCAGTGATCTCACCGTGGCCGAGCACAATGTCGGCGCCGGCAATCCCGACCCCGCCGGCACCGCCCGCGAACTGGCGGCCTCCGGGACGGACGTGCTGGCCTTGGTGGAGCTGACCGAGCAGGCCCGGGGAACGTACGAGAAGGAGCTGGCGACGGCGTACCCGTACCACACGGTGCGGGGCACGGTCGGGTTGTGGAGCAAGCTGCCGCTGTCGGACACCCAGCCGGTCGACATCAAGATGGACGCCGGACCGCTGGCGGCCACCAAACCGGCCGATGTCAAGAATGCCTACACCCGGGCGCTGCGCACCACGGTGACCACGGACCAGGGCCCGCTGGCGGTGTATGTGGCCCACCTGGGCTCCGCACGGGTCAATCCCAGGGCGGGATTCTGGACCGCCCACCGGGACAGGAACGCGCAGGCGCTCGGCGAGGCCATCGCCGCCGAGCAGAACGAGCGGGTGGTGCTGCTCGGCGACCTGAACGGCACCATGGACGACCGCGCGTTCGCCGACATCACCTCCCAGCTGCGCTCAGTTCACGACGCGGCCGGGGATTGCTTCGGCTTCACCTGGCCGGCAGAGTTCCCGATGGTGCGGATCGATCAGATCATGGTCCGCGGCGTGGAGCCGGAGAGTTCGTGGGTGCTGCCGGCCACCGGCAGCGACCACCTGCCGGTGGCGGCCGGAATCAGCTGGTGAGCGCCGGGTAAAGGCTGGCGCTCCACCTCCTGCGGCAGGGAGCACCGTCCACGACCGGACCGACCCGTGCAGCTACTCGTGAAGGCCAATGCCGCCGACCGGGCCCACCACCTCTCGGCCGAGCGGGTGCTGCACGACGGCGCTCGCGGCGTCCGCGCCGAGCGGGTGACCGTCCAAGCCAAACCCGCCCGTCGAGATCGCGAATCGCCCCGGTTACCGTCGAGCAGCGCCGAGGATCAGCACAGGCTGTTCCGGATCCGGCGGAGACCGTTCCGGGCCGGACCCGGTGGCGGCGACGGTGGATGCGGGGCCGTTTCAACCCCGCATCCACCCGCCGTCAGCCGATCGGCGTCACCGGCACGTCCCGGCGCACCGTGCCGTACGGCGCGTCGAGGCGGAGCCGCGCGGCGCCGGGGAAGTGACCGGCGGCGTTGACGGCCAGGTCCCACTCACCCAGCGGCAGCCGCAGCGTGAAGGTGCCGCCGGCGTCGGTGACAACCTCCTCCTCGACCTCCTCCAGCCGCAGGAACTCCACCGTCGCCCCGGCCAGCGGCGCGCCGGTCGTCGCGTCGGTGACGACGCCGGTGACGGTGCCGGGCGGCAGGAACCGCACGGACTGCCCGGAACGGAGCCGCTCGTCGTGGTAGCTGTACTCCTGCGCGTGGTAGGAGTCGGCGTCCTCGATGCCGACGGTCGCGCCGTCGCCGCGTCCGGCAGCGGTGTCGGGCAGCAGCCGGTGCTGCACGTCGACGCGGCCGTTCTCGTGCAGCACCGCGTCGACGCTGATCCGCTCGCCGTCGAGCAGCATGTCCTGCCAGGAGACCATGAACCGCCGGTTCGGCGCGGTGCCGGCGGTGCCGTGGGTCACCCGGGACGACGCGTCCATGGCCAGGCCGTCCCAGAACGCGTACACCGCGGCGTCCGGGCTGGACGTGCTGGGCAGGAAATTGTTGGAGCCGCTCTGGTGGTCCGACGGCTCGAACGTCAGGTAGCCGTAGCGGGACACGTACGCGGTGCGGTACGGCTGGCCGTACAGCCGGAACTCGAACGGCAGCGCGACCGCCGTCGGCGGCCCGTACTCGCTGGTCGTCACCGTCGTGCCGGCGAAGCTCGGCTCCACCGAACCCAGCAGGCACTGGTAGCCGAACCCGTCCGCGCCGTCCACCACGCCCATCGGGGCGATCACCGTGACATCGTTGACGGCGTCGCCGCCGATGATCGTCGGCAGGTAGAGCCGCCCCTCGCGCTGGCAGCCGGGGACGCTGGCGTAGACGTAGGTGGCCACGTCGGACTCGGGGACCTTGGTGAACCGGTACGCCCCGTCCGCGCCGGTGGTCATCCGTACGATCGGCAGCTCGCTGTGCGAGAGCCACACCTCCGCCCCGCGCACCGGTTGGCCGAGCGAGTCCCGGATCACGCCGCTCACCGTGCGCTCGTTGAGCGACAGCCGCACGTCGTGGCGCACCCGCTCGCCGCTGGTGTCCAGCACCACGGTGGACCGGTGGATCCCGAACGTGACCAGGGAGACGTCGACGGTGTACGTGCCCAGCGGCAGGTGCAGCACGTACGTGCCGTCGGCCGCGGCGGTGGTGGTCACCGCCGGCGCGTCACCGGTGACCGCCGAGACCAGCGCGTTGGCGGCCGGTGACCCGTCGGGCTTGGTGACCGTGCCGTACAGCGACCCGGCCGCCCGGAACGTGATCGCGCTGTGCGGGCGCAGCGCCGCCACGTCGCGGGAGTACTCCAGCCCGACCGAGCCGGTCTGGTTCTCCACACCCACGCTCGCGCCCGCGCCGCGGGCCACCGCGGCGGAGGTCAGGTCGCCGTAGTGCACGGTGACCGCGCCGGTCTCCGACAGTTCGGCGGCGAAGGTCACCCGCTGGGTCTCGTCCTCCCAGAAGGTCACGTTGCGCCACTCGACCACGAACCGCCGGTCCGGCGCGGTGCCGTAGCTGGCGGTCCGCACCGTGGCCTGGGCGTCGACGACCAGGTCGTCCCAGAACGCGAAGACCGACGCGTTCGGCGTGGACGGGTTGGGCACCTCCCGGTTGATGGAGTTGTCAGCGGCCCGGTCGAAGCTGAGGAACCCGTTGGTGGCCACCCACATGGTGGTGTGGTTGCGGCCGTAGAACGGCACCGGGAACGGCAGGTTCACCTGCACCGACTCGTCGTCACCGGTGAGCGCCAGCGCGGTGGTGCCGGTCGGGAACGGCGCGGTGGTGCCGTTGCACTGGTAGCCGGAGCTGTCCACCTGCGCCGGCGGGTACAGATCCACCGTCTCCGACCCGTCGACCGTGATCTGCCGGCTGCCCGCGCTGAGGCAGCGGCCCGCCCCGAACGTGAGGGTGTACCCGCCGACCGGCACGTTGTCGATCCGGTACGCCCCGTCGGGGCCGGTGACGACCGGGGGCAGCGGCGTGGCCAGCAGCTTCACCGCGATGCCGGCCGCGCCCACGCCGCCCGGGTCGCGGACCACCCCGCTGATCGGGTGCCGGGGCAGCGCGACGAGGGTCAGGTCGGCGGTGGCGGTGCTGTCGGCGGTCACGGTGACCGAGGTGGCGCCGTCGCCGAATCCGAACGCCTTCACCGCCACGGTGTAGCCGCCGGGCGGAACGGTGACGGTGTAGCGGCCGGTGGCGTCGGTGGTGGCCACCCGCTCGGTGCGGTTGGGCCCGGTGAGCCGCACCGACGCGCCGGCGACCGGTCCGTCGGCCCCCCGGACGGTTCCGGTGAGCGTGCCGCGGGGGCCGCGGGGCGCGGCGGCGACCGCGGCGTGCACGTCGAGGCGGCCCTTGCCCCACACCGGGTTGTCGGCCGCGGTGCCGCCGCACTGGGCGTCGGCGACGTCGACCGCGCCGCCGTCGAGCAGGGCCCGGGTCGCCGGGATGTCGCCGATCAGCTCGGGGGCCGCCGACCAGAGCAGCGCGACCGCCCCGGAGACGTGCGGCGCCGCCATCGAGGTGCCGTTGTACGCCTCGTAGCGTCCACCCGGCAGCGAGGAGACCACCGCGACGCCGGGCGCCGCGATGTCGGGCTTGATCTCCGCGGCGGCCGTGCCCCGGCTGGAGAAGTCGGCGATGGCGCCCTCGGCGTCGAACGCCGCCACCGCGTACGCCTGGGTGTAGTCGGCGGGTGATCCGACGGTGTCGCAGCCGGGGCCACTGTTGCCCGCGGAGAAGACCGGCATGATGCCGACCTCGATCCACCGGCTGACCACCTGGCTGTAGAACGGGTCGCTGTTCGGCGACCCCCACGAGTTGTTGACGATGTGCGGGGCGAGGTCGGGACGGCTGGTGAAGGTGTCGTCGAACGGCGCCATCACCCACTCGCCGGCCAGCAGCAGGGCCAGTTCCGTGCAGCCGCTGCCGATGCAGCCGCGGGCGGCCACCCACCGCGCACCGGGTGCGACGCCGATCTGGGTACCGGCGCCGTCGTCGCCGACCATGGTGCCCATGGTGTGCGTGCCGTGGCCGTTGGTGTCGCAGGGCGCGGTGCGGCACTGCCCGTACGGGTCGTACCAGTTGAACCGGTGGTCGAAAACGCCGTCGCCGACGTTGCCCCGGTACTGGCGGACCAGCGCGGGGTGGTCGAACTGCACCCCGCTGTCGATGTTGGCGACCACGATGCCCTCACCGCGCACGCCGTAGCGCGACCACACCTGCGGTGCCTGGATGCGGTCGATGTTCCACTCGACCGCCGCGGCCGCCGCGACCCGCTGCGCCGGGGTCGGCTCGGGCAGCTGGAAGGTGCGCATGGTGCGTACGGTGCGCACCTCGGGCCGGCGGGCCAGTTCGGCGGCGAGCTTCGCGTCGGCGTCCTCGACGTGGACCGCGTTGACGATCCAGAACGGGTGGTGACCCACCTTGCGCTGGGTGAGCAGTTGCCGGATGCCGCGCTGGCTGCGTTCGGCGAGCGCGGCCAGGGTCCGCTGGCCGTAGGCGGTGCGCTGGGCGTGGGTGCGCAGCTCGCGGGCCGGGCGCAGATCGGCGCGCTCGACCAGTTCGACGATCAGGTCGGCGGTGCGCCCGCCGGCCAGCGTCTGGCGCGCCGCGGGCTGGAGCTTGTCGGGCGCGGCACCGGCCACCGGTGCGGGAGCGGTGAGCAGCGCCGCGGCCAGCACGCCGGCCACCGCGGCGGCGAGCCGCCGCACGGCGCGGGACCGCGGGGCGGGAAGGGATGGATGCATGGAGGTCCTCGTCTGGGCGTGCGGTGGTGGCGGGCGCGGGTGCGCCCGCCACCACCGGAGAAAGAATCAGCCGACGTGCGTGTCGAGGTACGACAGCGCCTGGTTGGCGGTCAGCCCGGACAACGCCGGGAAGTTCGCCTTGCCGAGTTCGGTCTCGATGACCGACGCCAGTTCGCCGCCACCGGCCGCCCGGTCGGCGGCCGCGTAGTCGCGCAGCAGGGTCTCCACCTCGGTGAGCATCGCCGCCGTCACCACGGTGGCGTCACCGTCCGGGGTGCCGACGGTCTGCAGCACCGGTTGCAGTGTCTGCATCGCGTGGGCGGTGCGCCGGCGCAGGT
The DNA here is from genome assembly GCF_030519475.1 of Micromonospora sp. C28SCA-DRY-2. Taxonomy (GTDB): domain Bacteria; phylum Actinomycetota; class Actinomycetes; order Mycobacteriales; family Micromonosporaceae; genus Micromonospora. Next base: position 214,417 of record NZ_JAUMKD010000001.1, read on the forward strand.
CGTCGTCGGCGGTCATCAGCGCGATCGCCCGGTCGCTGCCGTCGGCGTAGATCACCTCGTAGTGCCGCAGGGCCGGGGTGCGCCCGTCGGTGAACAGGTCCCGCACGTGCAGCAGCGCGCCGAGCACCGCGTCCACGCCCGGCCCCTGGGGTTCCAGGCCCTCCGGGCCCACCCCGGTCAGCGAGGTGTCGGCGATGCACAGGCAGTCCTGCCGGTCCTGCTCGTACACGCCGTCGACACCGACCGCGGTCCACGCGGCGGCCGCCTCCTTGGCCTCGGTCGAGCCCTTGCCGTACAGCTTGTTGGCCGACTCGATGAAGCCGACCCGGGAGTCGGTGAACCGGGCCCGCGGGGCCAGGTACGTGGTCAGGGTGCGGTAGGCGATCCGGGCCGCCTTCTCGATGCCGATCTTCTGCGACAGCAGGTAGAACGCCTTGTTCTGGATGCCCGAGTTGGTGTGCACGCCGCCCATGTCCAGGCAGCTGCGCTCGAAGTCGCGGTAGTGGCCGGGATCGCCGTACGACGGCGGGTCGGCCATGCTGCGCAGCGGACCGCCGGGGATGCCGGTGCCGACCAGCCAGTCGTTGCTGCCGGTGGCGAACTTCTCCACCGCCTCGGCGAAGATGTCGGAGAAGCTCTCGTTGAGCGCTCCGGACTGGTACATGTACCACAGGTCGGCGGTCTCGAAGGTGACCCCGTGGGTCAGTTCGTGCGCGACCACGTCCAGCTTGGTCATCTCCTCGCCGAACACCATGGTGTCGATGACGTCCGGTATGAACATCGCGTTGCGCATCGGTCGGTCCGGGTTCTGCCGTACCCGCACCAGCGCCCGCAACTGCCCGCCCTCGTCGTCGAAGCTGTCCCGGCCGAAGGTCTGGTGGAAGTAGTCGTAGGTGTCGCCGAGGTGGTCGTACGCCTCGTCGACGTCCTGGATGCCGCTGGGCCCGTCGCCCTCCGCCCGCTTCGGCGACACCGGCACCTTGTCCTCGGAGAGCTTGTTCAGGTCGTAGATGCGCCGGTTCTTGGCGTGCGCGGCGCGCGGCAGCGCGTACACCAGCCGCCCGGTCGCCGCGTCGACGAAGTACGACGTCGACACGCCCTGGCCGGCGTCGGTGAGCCAGACGTGCCAGGCCAGCACGGTCGGCGTACGCCGGCCCGGATCGGCGCCGGCGGGCAGCAGGTACAGCTTCGCCGGCTCCACCAACGAACCGTCGGGCAGCGCGCGGCGGGCGTTCGCCGTCGCGGCCTCCGCGCTGACCGCTGCGCTGACCCGGTCCACGACCAGGTCCGGCTCCAGCGAGTTGGTCAGGAACTCCACCGTGCGGCCGGTCGCGTCCAGGTGCACGCCGACCCGGGAGCCGTAGACCGGCACCCCGCCCACGTGCTGCTCGAACCACACGTGCCGCTCGCCGGTCGGCTCGCGCTGCTCCCGCAGCGGCCGCAGTTGGGCGCTCGCGTCGGCCACGCCGAACAGGCCCGAGTTGCGCCGCAGCCAGCCCGGCACGTCCCCACCGAGGCGGCTGGACAGGCTCAGCATCGACGGCGTCCCGCGCCACGGCTCGAACGCGGCGAGCGGTGCCTGCCCCTGCTCGGCGGTGACCCGCGCGAGCGCGGCGGACACCCCGGCGCGCCGGTAGCCGGTGGGTGCGGGCGTCGGGTCGCCCACGAACGGCACCACCCGCTCGGCCGGAGGTCGCGCCGGCTGCGCCGCGGCCGGCTGCCCGACCACCAGGCCCGCCGCCACCAGCACCAGGGCGAGCACCCCGGCCCGGGCCGGAGTGGCCAGCGCCCGCGCCCGGCGCCGGGGCAGCGCGGCCGCGACCAGCTGGGCGGTTCCGGCCCAGGCCAGGGCGGCCAGCCCGGCGAGCCAGGCCGGCGAGGCGAGCTGCACCAGCGGGTCCGTCGTCGTGGCCGCGCCCGCGGCGGACAGGCCGCCGATCAGGGCCGCGTAGCCGCCGGCCGCCAGTGCGGCCGCACCGGGCGACCGCGGGCGGCGGCGGGCCCGCCAGGCCAGCAGCACCGCGGCGGCCAGCGGGCCGGCCACCAGCAGGGCCAGCTGGGAACCGCTCAACAGCAGGGAGATCGGATACAGCCGGCCGCCGGTGGCGCCGATGCTCCAGTCCAGCGGCGCGCCGGTGCTCGCGGCGACCGCGGCGGCCAGGCCGGTCAGGTCGCCGGCCAGGTAGGCGCCCACCGGCCCGGCCGCGCCGCCGGCCAGCGACCGCAGCACCAGCCAGCAGACGGCGACGGTCAGCGCCGCGGCGAGCAGGGCGTCGCCCCCGGCGACCAGCCACGGTCGCAGGCGGCGTACGAGTACAGGCACGATGAACCTCCCAGTGGGCGCGATGGGCGGGTGACGTAGGTCCCGAACGGATCGATCCTCGTGAGATCCGGGCGCGCGAAGGATCATCCCGGCCGGTTGCAGAAGGCCTGCAGACGGCTTGCCGCACGGCGGCCATAATGGACGGCCGGAGGTGACCAGGTGGAGTTCCGGGTCCTCGGTGCGGTCGAGGCGTACGCCGCCGGCACGTCGATCGATCTCGGCTCCCGCCAGCAGCGCCTGGTGCTCGGACTGCTCCTGCTGGAACCCGGCCGCCCGGTCACGGTGGACCGGCTCGTCGAGCTCGTCTGGGGGTCCGACCCGCCAGCTTCCGCCCGGGGCACGCTCCAGGCGCTCGTCTCCCGGCTGCGCGCCTGCCTGCGCCGTGCCCGGGACGCGGGGGCCGCCGACCCGCCCGGCGGCTGCGAGATCCTGCACACCGGCGGTGGCTACCTGATGCGGGTGGAGCCGGGCGCGGTCGACGTGCACCGCTTCACCGACCTGGTCGCCCGGGCGCGGCAGGCCGACGACGCGCCAGCGGTCGAGTTGTTCGACCTGGCGCTCGAGCTGTGGCGGGGCGACCCGCTGGCCGACGTGGCGCCGACGGACGTGCGCGACCGCCTCTGCGCCGGCCTGCGCGAGGTGATGTGGACGGCGGTGGAGGACCGGCTGGAGGCACGGATCCGGCTGGGCCGGTCCCGGGAGGCGCTGGACGAGCTGACCAAGCTGGTCGCCGAGCACCCCTTCCGGCAACGCCTGCTCGGTCAGCTCATGCTGGTCCTGCACCGGGAGGGGCGCACCGACGAGGCCCTGCGGACCTACCGCGACCTGCGGGCCCGGCTGGTCGCCGAGTTCGGCCTCGATCCCACTCCGGAACTGCGGCAGCTGGAAGCCGCGATCCTGCGGGCCGACCCGGCGCTGGAGGTCGCGCCGGGGCCGGCCGGCAGCCGGCCGCGCGGCAGCCGCGCCGATCCACCCGTACGGCCGGCCGAGCTGCCGCCCGCCCACGGCGTGTTCGTCGGCCGGCACGCCGAACTCGCCACGCTCGACGGCCGGCTGGACGCCGTGCGGCGCGGCGACGGAGCCGGCGTCGTCGTCATCGACGGCATGGGTGGGATCGGCAAGACGGCCCTCGCTCTGCACTGGGGCCACCTGCGCCGGCGCCACTTCCCGGACGGCCAGGTCTACCTGGACCTGCGCGGGTTCAGCCCCGGTGACACCCCGATGCGGCCGGCGGAGGCGCTGCCCCGGCTGCTGCTCTCGCTCGGCGTGCCGGCGGCGGACATCCCGCCCACGGTGGACGCCCAGAGCGGGCGGATGCGCAGCCTGACCGACGGCCGGCGGCTGCTGCTCGTGCTGGACAACGCCTACGACGCCAGCCAGGTCCGACCGCTGCTGCCGGGGAACCTGGCCGGTCTGGTCGTGGTGACCAGCCGTCGCCGGCTGACCGGGCTCGTGGTGCGCGAGCAGGCGGTGCCGCTCAGCCTGGCGCCGCTGCGGCCGGCCGAGTCGGTGGACCTGGTCGCCGGGTGCCTGCACCGGTCCCGACCCGACGAGCGGGAGGCCCTGGCCGACTACTGCGGGCACGTGCCACTGGCGATCCGGATCGTCGCCGCCCGCGCGCTGGAGCTGCCGGACCGACCCCTCGGCGACCTGCTGCGGGAGCTGCGGCAGGGACGCCGGCTCGACGCCTTCGCCGGGTCGGACGGTCCGGACGTCAACCTCCGTACCGTCTTCTCCTGGTCGTACCGCTGCCTGTCACCGCCGGCCGCGGCGCTGTTCTGGCGGCTGGCCCTGCACCCCGGCGAGAGCGTCGGCGTCCACGCCGCGGCGGCGCTCACCGGTCTCGACCCGCCCCGGGTCCGGGAGTTGGCCGCCGAGCTGCACCGGGCCAGCCTCCTGCAGCTGCCGGCCCCGGACCGCTACCAGTTCCACGACCTGGTGGGCGCGTACGCCAGGGAACTGGCCGAGTCGCCGGACCACGCGGCGGACCGGCGGCTGGCGTTCGACCGGCTGATGGACTGGTACCTGCACACCGTCGACGCGGCGGGCCGGGTGCTGCAGCCGCACCGGCCGCACTTCGCGCCGCCCGCGCCGGCCCTGGTCGAGCCGGTCCGCGTCGACACCTACCAGGCGGCGTTGAGCTGGTGCGAGAGCGAACGGACCAACCTGCTGCCGGTGGTCCGCGCGGCGGCGTCCGGCGGCGCGTCCGGGCACGCCTGGCGGATCGCGCTGGCCGCCTCGGCGTACTGGTACATCGCCAAGCGCCGGGAGGACTGGCGGGCGGCGACCCGCATCGGGGTGGCCGCCACCCGTGCCGCCGGTGACCGGCGGGCCGAGGGAGCGCTGCTGGCCAGCCTGGCGACCGCGCTGTGCGAGAGCCGACGCTACGCCGAGGCCATCGACCTGTACCAGGAGTCGCTGCGCCTGCACGAGGCCAGCGGCGACCGGGACTGGCGGGCCACCAGCCTGAACAGCCTGGCCGTGGCGCACGCCGAGGCGGGCCGCCCGGACGAGGCGCTGGCGACGTTCGCCCTCGCCCGGGTGGAGCACCAGCTGCGGGGCAACCGGCGGGGTGAGGGCGTGGCGCTGCAGAACATGGCCCAGTGCCACGTCCTGCTGGGCCAGCCCGGGGAGGCGATCGCCCGCCACGAGGAGGCGCTGACGGCGATGCGCGACGCGGGCGACCGGTACGCCGAGGCGATCTGCATCGCCAACCTCGGTGAGGCGCACGCCGAACTGGGCGACCACGACCGGGCGATCCTGCGCTTCCGCGAGGCGGTACGGCTGCACCGGTCCACCGGCAACGAACACGGCAGGGCGCGGACCCTGCTGGCGCTGGGTCGGTCGCTGGTCGAGCTGGGTGACGTCCACCGCGCCCGATCCTGCTGGCGTCGGGCGCTCGCCGTCTTCGACGAGCTCGGCGACCCGGAGGCCGACGAGATCCGCGCGTTGCTGGGCGAGCCGGCGGCTGCCTGACCTGCTCCCCGCCCCGTTGCCCCCGGCGAGGTTCCGGCGGCGGCAGGAGTTCGGCCGGCGCCCGGCACCTGCTGCTCAAGCGCTATCGGCCATCCCCACCGGGCCCTCGGCACGTCCGGCCGGCGTGACCGATGGACGGGCTGCAAGACCGGCCATGTCAGCACGGCACCTTCGCGAGGACGACGTGATCCTCGCGGACGTCGCCGACCATGGCGAATCCGGCCCGGTCGACCTCGCGGCAGAAGCGGAGGTCGTCGGAAAGATCAACACGTTCGGACGCGGGTAGCCGGGCATAGCCACGAGCATGTTCGGCGGCGCCGTCCATGATGCCGGCGACCAGGTCTGCCGGTCGCGGCGCTGACCCGTCGAGGAGGCCGCTCAGGTACCTCGCACAGGCCCAGTCCTCGGCGGTCGTTCCGGTGCAGATGAGTGTGTACGGAGTATCGGCGTGGTTGCCCGCGATCCAGCGGGCGGTGGCACCGACATTCCTCGCTGACACCGCGAGCAGCGCCGTCGGGTCCGGACACCGGGCGAGCCCGAGTGTGCCGTTCGATGTCGCCTGGATCAGACGCCGGCCGTCGAGCCGCGCCGCCGACATCTCGAACGGCGAGTTCCCGAAGTCGAAATCCACGGGCTTGAGGCCGTTGGTCTCCCCGACCAGAAGGCGGTCGGGGAGTCGCCGCCGGAGAGCCCGGCCGACCTCGACCGACGGCGCGCAGGCTATCTCTGTCACGCCACGCTCGAAGGCAACCGCAGCCGTGGTGAAGGCCCGAATCACATCGATCACGACGACGACCCGGCCGGTCGGAACTTCGGCATCCATACCTATGATCGACACGGCACCGGATCATTCTGTGCAGAAGTCCGGCCGGCAAGAAGATTCTCAAGCGAGATCCGGCGCACTGTCCTCGGCAGAGCCGCGACTGCCCCGGGCCGCGCCGACACCGGGGAAATCATGCCGGTGGACCGCTGGCGACGCCGGGCGATGCGGCCACGACAGCGGACCGTCGCTTTCGGTACCAGGCGGCGCCGAACATGACGAGCCCGAGCACGATCATGCCGATCACGGTCGGCCAGCGCAGATCCTGCCTCAGGTAGGTGGCCAGGAACCACGTGTGGCGCTCGGCACCGGCGGCGACGAAGAACGCGGCGACGACACCCTGGGGGAACAGCGGGACCGCCGCCAGGGCGAAGCCGACCCATTCGGCGTTCTGCGCGCGGGCGGGCAGGGCGGGCAGTCGCGGCGCTGCGTGGGCCCGGGGCTTGCGGCCGGTACGCATGGCGTGCAGAAGTTCCGGCGCCCGCGCGGCCAGGCGCCGTGCTGCCAGAAGCCCCAGGCCCCAGTAACACAGCAGGCCCGACACGAGGCCGGCGGGCACCGCGGCCCAGCCGTACCGCAGGGCGAGCAGTGCGGCCGGTGCCGCGGCCGCCGCGACGAGGGCGAGCGTGACGTAGGTCAGCCCGGTCAGGCCGCCGTTGTCGTCGCTGAGTCGCAGCGGGTTGGCGCCGCGCTTGTGCGGGTCGATACCCGGGACCAGTCCGTACACCGCCAGCAGGGGCACCAGGCCGGCCGCGGCGCCGAGCAGCGCGGGCAGCAGGGCGAGCATGAGCGGCCACGGTCCGCCCGCGATGGCGGTGCCGGCCAGCGTGACGACGGCCGCGGCCGGTCCGACGGCTGCCAGCCAGGCTCGCTGCCGGCCGCGGACGTCGCTGCCCTCCGGGTTGGTGATGGTGAGCCAGAGGGCGGTGCCGTCGGCGCCGTAGAGGTTCGCGGTCATGCCCGCGGCCATCAGGATGACGATCGGGCCGGCGTAGGGCAGCATGCCGGGCCAGCCGAGCAGGAGCGGTGTCGCGCCGAAACAGACACCGAAGCTGAGCGCGAAGACGATCTGGTAGTTGCGGGCCAGGTCCCGGGACCAGGTGCGCAGTTCCCGGGCCACGATGGCGCCCCGGGCGGTGGTCGCGGTGATGGGTCGGCGGGGCCGGCCCGAGGTCGGTGCGGCGGTGGCCGGCCTGGCCAGCAGAGCGGTCCAGACCGCCAGGAGCAGCAGATCCACCAGGGCCAGGCCGGCCAGGGCGAGGCTGTCACCGCGGATGGCACGCAGGCCCCAACTCGACGGGAGGTGGGCGACGAACCGGGGGACGCCGTGCTGGTCGAACAGTGCGAGGAAGACCCAGATCTGGCACAGCGCAGCCAGGACGGACCCGTTGACGACGCCTGCCGCGACGGCGCCGACGCGCGAGCGCAGGGCCAGGCGCAGCAGTCCCACGGCGACCTTCGACAGCAGGACGAACAGGGCGAGCTGCAGGATGATCGCCGGCACCGCCGTCAGCGCACCGGCCAGGTCCTGTCGGATCCCGGACACGAGCAGGCCGAGCAGCGCCGTCAGGCTCACCAGCGGCGCCAGACCGACGAACGCCGCCGCCAACAGACCTGTCGCCTGGCGGTGGGGTTTCAGGCCGAGCAGCGCGAAGTGCTCGGGCGTGAGGGTTTCGTCGCCGCCGCCCATCGCCACGGGTCCCAGTGCCCAGCCCAGCATCCACAACGCGTAGACGGCGGCCAGCAGCTCGAGATCTCCGGTGGCGGCCAGGTAGAGCGTGCCGCCGGCGAGCAGCAGTCCGAGGGTCAGGCCGGTGAGGGTCATCGGTTGCTGCCGGCCGCGCAGTGAGTGCCGCAGGAGCGTCGCCTTCATCCGGGCCAGGGTCAGCGCGACAGCCACGACAGCTCCTTCCCGGTGGTTCGGTTCGCGCCCACGAGGTCGACGAACACGTCCTCGAGGCTGCGCCCGCCACGGACCTGTGCCAGCGTTCCCGCTGCTGCCACGTGTCCGCGGTCGATGACGGCCACGTGGTCGCACAGCTGCTCGACCAGCGCCATGACGTGGCTGGACAGCACGATCGTGCCGCCGCCGGCGACGAATCCGCGCAGGATCGTCTTGATGGTCGCCGCGGAAACCGGGTCCACCGCTTCGAACGGCTCGTCCAGGACAAGGAGCCGGGGAGCGTGCAGCAGTGCCGCGGCCAGGCCGATCTTCTTGCGCATACCGGTGGAATACTCGATCACCAGGGTCCGCTCGGCTCGGTCGAGCTCCAGGACGCTCAGCAGTTGCCCGGCCCGCTCGTCGGCGACGTCCTTGGGCAGGCCGCGCAGCAGACCCAGATAGGTGAGCAGCTCCCGGCCGGTGAGGCGCTCCGGCAGGGCCAACCCGTCCGGCAGGACTCCCACCAGGGCCTTGGCGCGGGCGGGCTTCGCCCACACGTCCACGCCGAACAGGTGGGCACTGCCGCTGTCGGGCCGCAGCAGCCCGACGGCCATCGACAGCGTGGTGGTCTTGCCGGCGCCGTTCTGCCCGACCAGCCCCAGGAACGCGCCCGCGGGCACGGTCAGGTTCACGCCCGCCACCGCGGGCGTTCTCCCGAACGTCTTGGTCAGCCGGTCCAGCCGCAGAGCGGGTTCGGTGTCTGTGGTGCGCACGTGTGCCGCCTTCTTCCGGTGCTCGCCTGGTCAGCGGCAGCTTTCCGCGCAGCGCGCCCGAAGATCAACGACGGCCTGGATAACATGGCATTAGCTCACACTTATTGATCGAAGGGACCTGATGGAACTGCGTGACATCGAGATCTTCCTGACGCTCGCCGAGGAGCTGCACTTCGGCCGCGCGGCGCAGAAGCTGCATGTCACGCAGGCACGGGTCAGCCAGTCGATCAAGAAGCAGGAACGGCGCGTCGGCGCCCCGCTGTTCGAGCGCACCAGCCGCGTGGTGCGACTGACCCCGGTCGGCCAACGTCTGCGCGAGGACCTTCGGCAGGCGTACGACCTCATCCAGAGCGGCCTGGCCGGCGCCGCCGCCGAAGCCCAGGGTGTCCACGGCACGCTGCGCATCGGCGTGATGGGCGCGCTGGGCAACGAACTGAGACCGCTGATCGAGAAGTTCACCGCCGACCACCCGGCCTGCACCGTCGAGACCGTCGAGTTCCACTTCAGCGACCCGTTCTCGGCCCTGCGCGCCGAGCACGTCGACATGCAGCTGATGTGGCTGCCCGTCCACGAGGACGACCTCACCACCGGACCCGTCGTCCTCACCGAGGGGCGCGTACTGGCCGTGCCGGAGACCTCCGACCTGGCCGTACGCCAGGCGGTGTCGGTGGAGGACCTGGCCGGGCGCACGGTGCTCGACCCCGGAACCGACGCACCGGACTACTGGGTCGAGGCCATGCTGCCCGCCGTCACCCCGAGCGGCCAGCCCATCCCCCGCGGCCCCCGCACGCGCACCTTCCACGAGGTCCTCGCCCTCGTCGCCGCCGGGCAGCTCGTCAGCCCACTCAACGCACACGTCACCCGGTACTACACCTACCCCGGCGTCGTATACCTGCCCATCCACGACGCCCCGCCCACCGAATGGGCCCTCGTCTGGCGCACCGACCGGCAGACGCCGCTCGTCCACTCCTTCGCCAAGCTGGGACAGCACCGCGGGCCACAGCCGATCGAGCCGGCCGGCCAGGACTAGTCCGGCGCACCCCGGCGTCGGAGCCCGGCCCGGGCGCGGCGAGCTGCTCGACGACGGCCCGCGAGAGAAGCAGGCGCTCAGGCGCGCGGGCCGGCGCCGTGCAGCAGAGTGTCGATGATGCGGGCGGCGAGGGCGTCCGGGTCGGCCCCGTCCGGGTTGCCGTGCAGGGATTCTCCGAGCAGCGCGTAGTAGACCCGGCGCACCCAGTCGAGGTCGGCTGCCTCGTCGATGAGCTTGTCGGCCTGGGCTCGCCTCAGCACGGCGGTGCAGCGGCGGGCGATGTCCTGGTGGAGGAGAGCGGCCTCGCTGTCCGGGTCGGCCGGCAGCCCCAGGGCGAACGCCCAGGCGCTCTTGACCTGGAGCACGTTGGCGGTGATCCGGTGCATCGCCACCAGCGGCGGTGCGGTGTCCGGCCTGCCGTCCTCCACCGCCTGGGCGAGCTGGCGGGCCGCGGAGGAGGCGAGCGCGTCGATCAGCGCCTGCCGGTTGGCGAAGCGCCGGTGAATCGTCGTCCGGGCCACTCCCGCGGCCGCGGCGATCTGCTCCATCGAGGCGCCGGGCTCTTCGGCGAGCACCTGCTCGGCCGCCTCCAGGATCGCGCGCACGCTGCGCTCCGCGTCCGCCCGCAACGATCGTGCCGTCGTTCCACCCATCACGCCTCCCGTATGCCACTTGGCTAGGAACACAATACAACCCTGATGCGGCGTCGGCATTACCTGCAACATGGCTGTTGCAGTTCATCGGATTCCTGCTACGCTCCTCTCGCACTTGTCGCAGCTGAGGAGGAACTCATGAACCGCACTGCCCTTGTCACCGGAGCCTCGTCCGGGCTCGGCGCGGAGTTCGCCGCGCAACTCGCCGCCCTCGGGCACGACGTGATCCTGGTGGCGCGCTCCGGCGACCGGCTTGCCACCCTCGCCGAGCGCCTGGTCGCCGAGCACGGCGTCCGCGCCCACGTGCTGGTCCAGGACCTCGCCGAGCCGGACGCCGCCCGCCGCGTCGCCGACCAGCTGGCCACCCGCGGTCTGAGCGTCGACCTGCTGGTCAACAACGCCGGCTTCGGTACCTGCGGCCGCTTCGAGGAGATATCCGGAGCCCGCGACCACGACCAGCTGATGGTCAATGTCGTCGCGCTCGTCGACCTCACCCACGAGCTGGTGCCCGGCATGCTGGCGCGCGGCGGCGGCGCGGTCGTCAACGTCGCGTCCAACGCCGCCTTCCAGCCTTCCCCGTACTTCGCCGTCTACGGCGCGGCCAAGGCCTTCGTGCTGAACTTCGGCCTCGCCCTGCGTCAGGAGTACCGCCGGCGCGGCATCCGCGTGCTCACCCTGTGCCCCGGCCCGGTCGAAACCGCCTTCTTCGACACCATCGGCACCCGGCGGGCGGCCGTCACCGGCTCCATGACCACCCCGGAGCCCGTGGTCCGCGCCGCGCTGCGCGCGCTGGAACGCGATCGCGGCTACGTCGCCCCCGGATTCGGCAACGCGCTGACCGCACACCTGACACCCCGCCGCCCGCGCACCCTGGTCGCCGCCATCGCCGAACGGGTCACCCGCAAGGTCCTGGCCTCCTCGGCCGCCACCTCGACGGTGCCGGAGCACGCCGCATGAGACTCTCGGCCAGCGTCGGCGCGGCCTCGGCGATGCTGCTCGTCGGCACCTCGACAGCGGTCTCCGCCACCATCGCCGGCTACCCCGTCTTCACCGGGCAGGCGCTGCGCTATGCGCTCGCCGCGGCGATCCTGCTCGCCGTCGTACGCCACCAGCGCCTGCCCCGCGTCCGGCTGACCTCACGTGACGTCCTGCTCCTGATCGCGCTGGCCGCCACGGGCCTGGCCGGGTTCAACATCTTCCTCGTCGAAGCCACCCGGCATGCCGGACCCGCCATGATCGGCAGCGTGGTCGGAGCCGTCCCCCTCGTGCTCGCCCTCATCGGGCCGTTGATGCAACGCCGACGCCCTGCCCCCCGTACCGTCGGGGCCGCGCTCGTGGTCGCACTCGGCGCGGCCGTCGCCGCCGGCCTCGGCTCGGGTAGCCTGACCGGCCTCCTGCTGTCCTTGGGCGCACTCGCCGGCGAGGTGGCCTTCTCCCTGCTCGCCGTCCCGCTGCTGCCGAAGCTCGGCCCGCTGCGGGTAGCCGCCTATCCCGCCGCTCTGTCCGTACCCATGCTGCTGGCCGCGGGCCTCGTCCTGGACGGTACGGATTCCCTGCGGTTGCCCACACCCGGCCAGGCGGCCGCCTTCGGCTACCTCGGCGCGATCGTCACCGCGGCCGCCTTCTTCCTCTGGTACGACGCACTGCGCCGCCTCGGCGCCGACCGCGCGGGCCTGTTCGCCGGTCTCGTTCCGGTGGGCGCGCTGCTCACCGCCGTCGCACTCGGCCTCGGCGAGGCCGGCCCCGCCGACGTCACCGGGGCCCTGCTCGTCGCGGCAGGAGTCGTCGTCGGCGTGCGCCGGCCGAAGCGCGCCAGCGAGGAGCACACCATCTCCGAGGGACAACGGGTGAGCCGACCGTCGGTGGGTCACGGCGGCGACCACCACATGCGTGACACGCGACGCGGATACCCGTCAGCAGGGGCCGCACCGGTCGTGCCGGCACGCCCGGCGGAGCACACAGCGGTCCGGCAGGCGCTGGCCTCGGCCGGGCACTGAGTCCGCAGGATCGGCGCGGGCGGCCCCAGCCGGGGCCGCCCTTCGTCGTCTGGTCCAGCGGCTACCCGGCGCGACGGGTGGCGGTATCCGCCGACCGCGACGTGCCGGCTCAGGCTGGTGGCGGGTCGGCAACGATGCGCGCCAGGGTGCGTCGGCCCATCCGACTCATGGTGGGGTTGGTCCGCCGGTAGTACCAAACCAGCCCCATCGCCTGCTGGAAGGCCCACGCTCTGCCGCGTTCCCATTCGAGATCGTCGCAGCCGAGTTGCCGCCGAAGCGCCCGACGGGGCTCGCGTTCCAGCAGGTGCCAGGCACCTACGAGGTCAAGGGCAGGGTCGGCGGGCCCCAGTCCGCCCACGTCGAGAACCCCGGCCAGCCGGCCGTCGGAGACGAGGACGTTCCCCGGAATGAGATCACCGTGGTTCATCCTGTCCGGCGCCGCGCCCCGCGGCAGTTCCCTCAACACCGCCCAGATCCGGCGGAGCAGCGGGACGTCCAGCAGCGTCTCGCTGCGCTGGAAGCAGGTTTCCATCCACCCGTCGTGCGCTGGTAGTCCGCCACCGCGACCCGGGCCGTCGAAGGTGCGTCCCCGGGTGGGGATGCCTCGCACGCCAGTGATGAACTCGGCCAGATCGTGCGCGAACGCGACCGAGTCACCCGGGTCCTCGTCGGTGGCTACGACACCGGGTACCCACGTCTGCACCGACCATGGAAGCGGGTAGCTGGCGCCGGGTTCACCGATGGCGACCGGCTCGGGGGTGGGAAATCGCGTACGACCCATCAGTTCTCGGGCCGCTTCCGCTTCCCGTTCCAGCCAGCCCCGCGCCGCGTCGACCGCGCGAGGCTGGAGGGGGAACCGGGCCGTGAACCGTTCCCCGATCCGGAAGATGGCATTGACCGTTCCCTCGGAGACGACGCGCCTGATCGGCAGGCTCCGCCACTCGGGGAACTGCGCGTCCACCAGCTCACGCACGGTGTCGAGGGAGACCGTGAGCTGGTCGTCGTGCATCGGCACATCCGGCGACAGGGGTGCGCGATCTGTAGGGGCTGGCACGAGGATCATCCTTGCTCACGTGTTCTGGGCGGCGACTGTGGCTCGACGGTGGCCGGTGGCAGGGCTGGACGCCAGGTGGCGGGCGAGAGCGATCGCGGCGAGGAGCGCCAGGACCGCGCACACGCCCAGCCATTCGTAGTGGGCGTACGCGCGGGCTCCGAGCCAGGAGCCGAGGCTGCCGCCGAGGTAGGCACAGGTCATGTAGGCGGTATTGGTTCTGCTGCGCGCTTCGGGCCGCAGGGCGTAGTTCCGTACCTGGTTGGCGACCATGCCGGACTGCATTCCGACGTCGAGCAGCAACGTGCCGAGCACCAGTGCCGCGAGGCCCACCGTCCCGCCGAGGCCGGCGAACGCGAGGACCGCGGCCGAGGCGAGAACCCCACCTGTGCAGACCAGGTTGACCAGGTCGCTCCCCCGGCGGTCCACCTGCCGCCCGGCGGCGGGTGTGCACAGCATGGTCGCCGCGTTGACCAGCGCGAGCATCCCGACCGCCGGCGCGCCCAGGCCGTACGTCGGGCCGGTCAGCAGCAGCGCGACGGTGGTCCAGACCGCGGAGAAGCCGGCGAAGATCGTCGCCTGGTAGACGCAGGATCGGCGCAGGTCGGGTTCGGTGCGCAGCAGACGCAGCGACTCGGCCAGCAGCGCCGGATACCGCTGCCCGGACGGTGGCCGTGTCGTCGGCAGCACCCGGGCCATGACCACCGCGATGAGCAGCACGCAGGCCGCGGCCGCCAGGTAGGGCGCCCGCCATCCGAACCAGTCGCCGAGAGTGCCGGCAGCCGTGCGGGACAGCAGCATGCCGCCGATCGAGCCGCTCAGCAGGGTGCCGCTGACCACGCCGCGCCGGTCGTCGGCAACGAGGCCGGCTGCCATGGGGCCGATGATCGGCGCGACGACGGTCGTGATCCCGACGAGGACGCTCGCCCCGGCGAGCGGCGGCAGCGTGGGTGCGACGCTCGCGGCGAGCAGACCCAACCCGGTGAGGCCGAGCAGGGTGACGATCAGCGGTCGATGCGGGAGCCGGTCGCCGAGCGGCACGAGCAGGAAGATCCCGGCGGCGTAGCCGAACTGCACAGCGGTCACCACCAGGGCGGCCGAATCGGCGTCGAGGTGCAGTCCGGCGGCGACCAGCGGGCTGATCGTCTGGGGGAAGTAGATGTTGCCGACGGCGACCCCGCAGGTGAGCGTCAGCAGGAGCAGCAGCCGGCGGCTCATCGCGGAGCCGCCTGTCCGGGAGCGTCGATCACGTCAGTCCACCGGTCCGCCGGCGACGTAGATGACCTGGCCGGAGACGAACCCGGCCTCGGGACTCACCAGGTACGACGCGGTGTGCGCGATGTCCTCGGGCCGGCCGACCCGGCGTACCGGGATGGTCTGCGCCACGATCCGCTGGTGCTCCTCGAAGCTGCGGCCCCGCCGCTCGGCCGCGACCCTGGTCATGTCGCTGACCACGAAGCCCGGTCCGATGGCGTTCGCCGTCACGCCGTGCTGCCCGAGCCGCAGCGCGAGCGACTTGGTGAAGCCGATCAGACCGGCCTTCGCGGCGGCGTAGTCGACCCGGCCGGAGTCGCCGAGCGCGGAGATGCTCGACATGTTGACGATCCGTCCCCAGCCGGCCGCCGTCATGTAGGGGGTGACGGCCCGGGTGAGGAAGAACGCTCCGCGCAGGCTGACCCCCGTGACCGCGTCCCACTGCTCGGTGCTCGTCTCCTCGACGCCGGCGTTGGGCCCGCCGATGCCGGCGTTGTTGACCAGCACCGTCGGTGTTCCCAATTCGGCGGCGATCCGGGCGACAGCGGCGGCCACGGCCGTCTCGTCGTTGACGTCGGCGGCGAACGCCGCCGCCGTTCCGCCGTCGCGGGTGATGGCATCCACCGTGCCGCCGCAGTCCTCCTCGACCAGGTCGACCACGGCGACCGCGAGGCCATCGCGCGCCAGACGCTTGGCCACTCCGGCGCCGATGCCGCGTGCCGCGCCCGTGACGATCGCCGTGCGCTGCCGGGTGGTCTGGTCCGTCATGTTGATCTGTGCCATGCCGGAAACCTCACAGCACCTGGCGACGGGCGCCAAACGATGTAGCGTAGAGCTTAATGATCAGCTTCCGGCTCGGCGTCGAAGACCTCGCTGACACCCGTTTCGCGATCTCACCGATCCACGAGACCGTGCTCAGCCTCCGGGTGTTGCGCGAGCCTGGCCTGTACGCGCTGCACCTGCCCTGGCGCAGGTCGGTTCTCGGCAGACTCGACGCGCCCGCTACCGACGTGCTGATGTCCCTGGTCGGGCCGGACCGTGGCCTCCCGGATTTCCTGACGCCCCGGCCGACGGAGTTCGCCGCCGCCTTCGAGGACGAACTGGCCGCCGTACGCCGGACACCTGCCGACGTCGTACGCCGCGACGTGCTGGCCGTGTACCCACGTGGTCGGCTGCCGGCCGTCTTCCAGGAGATCACCGCAGACGACGACGGGCCGGTGCTCACCCTCCGCGACGCCATCTGCGACCACCTGCACCGCTACTGGGAAGCAGCGATCAGGCCGACCTGGCCCCAGATCCGACTCGTCCTGGAAGCGGACATGACCTACCGCGCCCGACAACTGGCTGTCGGAGGCGCGCGCCTGCTCTTCGCCGACATGCACCCGAACCTGCGCTGGCACGACGGCGTCCTGCACATCGACAAGATGATCGGGCGACACCAGGTCACGGCAGCCGGCCGAGGACTCCTGCTGATGCCATCCGTCTTCTCCCACAAACCGGCCCCGCCGGTCAGCCCGGACGAGCCACCGATGCTGGCGTACCCCTGCCGTGGAGTAGCGACGCTCTGGGCGCCGACACCCACCGACGCGACAGCTCTCGCCCCGCTCCTCGGTGCGCCCCGAGCACGACTGCTCGATCTCCTTGCCGAGCCGCTGCCGACGGTGGAGATCGCCCGCCGACTCGCGGTCACCCCCAGCGCCGTGTCACAGCACCTGCGGGTCCTCCACGCGGCGGGCCTGATCACTCGCGCCCGCGACGGACGCCACGTGCTGTACCGTCGCAGCCCTCTCGGCGATCAACTGGCCGGCCAGTCGGCGGAGCGTTGACCCACGTGTTCCGCCGGGGCCCGCTGTTCGGCGGATGAGAGGAACCAGGAACCGATGCCGGCGGGTGCCCGCTCCACCCGCCGACGCCGGGCGAGGTCACGCCGGGTCGGTGCGGGCCGGCAGCGAGTCGTAGTAGGGCTTCATCGCCGGGTAGTAGTCGTCGAAACCCGGCGTGGACCCGCCCTCCCGCGCTGCCACCAGCATGTCGAGGTAGTACTCCCAGCCGGGGCCGGTCTCGCCGATCTCGTCGGTGTTGTCGAGGTGGTGCACGAGCCGGAGCTCGGTTCGACCATCGGTGTGCGACAGCAGTAGCTCGACGCGCCAGTTGCCGGCTTCGTCGGTCGTCGAGAGGGCCAGGCGCCGCGGCGGGTCGCAGGCGTCGATCCGCGCGTCGAGCCACGGCGCCTGATCCTCGTAGGCCATCTGCATTTTGATCACGCGGCCCGGAGCGGCATCGCCTTCCCACGCGCCGAACCACCGGGCGGTGCGGTCGGGTTCGGTCACGCTGGCCCAGACGTCCTCGATGGGCGCCCGGAACGTGCGGCTGAGGACGAGATCGTGGCCGTCGGCGATGCGGAAGAGCCGACCGGTGGGCGGATTGCTCATGCCGTTTTCTCCTGTCGTTGATCCGCCGGGTCGCGCCGGCGGCGCTCGCGACGGGTGCGATAGACCTCGGTCTCCAGCGCGTCCAGGCGACGCTCCCAGCTGGCGGCCCGGGTGAACTGGTCGAGCCACTCGATCAGGCCGGCGAACCGCGTCGCGTCCAACTCGTAGAAGCGTTGGCGGCCGACGAGCGCGGCGCGGACCAGGCCGCTCTCCCGGAGCACCCGCAGGTGCCGGCTGACGGCAGGCCGGCTGATGGTGAACCGGTCGGCGATCTCCCCCGCGGGCAGCCGCTGCTCGCGCAGCATCACCAGGATGTCTCGCCGCACCGGGTCGGCAATCGCCGCCGCCACCTCGTCCACCAGAAAAGCGTAACCAGTGTGTTACGTGTTCGGCAAGGCCGGGGCCGCCCGAGACATCTGCCGGAGATGGCCAACGGCGCGATCGCCGCCGGACCGGGGGCTCCGCGAGTCCCGGGTGCCACGCCACCCGCGACGCAACCGCCGGTGGCCCCGTCGGCCTGGCCACACCGTCGGCGATGCCGGTCGGCTGAGGCCCTCCGGGTAGTGTGCAGGCATGGCTCGGCCGCGTCAGGTCCTGTCGTCGCTGGAGTCGACCGGTCTGGACCTCGGTGCCGCGCTGCTCTGCGTTCTGGTCTTCTGGCTGCCGCTGGTCGACCGTCCCGGCTGGTCGCGCTCGCTGCATGTGTGGGCCATCGTCCTGGTGATCGTGGGGATTCTGCTCCGATCGCGCTGGTCCGTCGTGGCGTTCTGCCTCGTCGCGGGAGTGACGCTGGCCGGCGCCGTGCTGGGCATGACCCATGACCCGTTCGTGGCCGCCGCGTGGACCCTGTTTCCTGTCGCGGTCTCGCGGGGCAGTACCAGGCTGCTCCCGGCCATCTCGGTGACGATGGGGCTGCTGATCGCCCTGGTCGCGGTCGGCGGACCGGCCGGCGCCGAGGAGGCCGTCCGGTATGTGATGGTGAGTCTGCTGGTGCTGGCCGGGACGTGGACGTTGGGCAGCGCGATGAGGCGGCAACGACGTGAAGCCGAGCACGCGTTGCGGGCCGAGCAGGAGCACGCGGTCACGGCGGAGCGGCTACGGGTCGCTCGGGAGGTGCACGACATCGTGTCGCACTCGTTGGGCACGATCTCGGTCGTCTCCGGTGTCGCGCGCCAGGTCGGCGGCGACGACGCCGGACGACTCAGGGAGAAGCTCGCACAGATCGAGACGACGAGCCGCGCGGCGCTGGATGAGCTGCGTACGGCGTTGGCGGCAGTCCGCGACCCCGGTGAAGGCGCGGCGCGCGGCCCGCAGCCGGGCATCGACGACCTGCCGGGACTTGTCGAACGCGTCGCGCATGCCGGGATCGCGGTGACCCTGACGGTGAGCGGCTGCGACCGGGTCCCGCCGGGTGCCGGGCTGGCCGTCTACCGGATCACGCAGGAGGGACTGACCAACGTGACCAGGTACGCGCCCGGTGCCAGCTGCCAGGTGGCGGTCGTCGGAGGCGACACCGACGTACGGGTCGAGATCGTGGACAGTGGTCCGGCGAACGGGTTGCCACCCCGCGGCGCGGCCACCGGAACCGGGTTCGGACTTGTCGGTGTACGGGAGCGCGTTCGACTGATGGGCGGCACTTTCACCGCCGGGCGACGGGCCGAGGGCGGGTTCGCCCTGCGCGCCGTCGTCCCGTTGTCGCGGCACGAGGTCAGCGGTGACTGAGCGGATCGGCGTGCTGATCGCCGAGGACCAGGATCTGGTACGGGCGTCGTTGCGCGAACTGCTCGACAGCGATCCGTCGATCGTGGTGACCGGTGAGGCGCGCGACGGGCAGGAGGCCGTCGCCGCAGCCGACCGGGTCCGGCCCGACGTGGTGTTGATGGACATCCGTATGCCGGGAATGGACGGACTGACCGCGACGGAGCTGATCTGCGAGCGACGACCGGCGACGCGGGTCCTCATCCTGACGACGTTCGACCTCGACGAATACGTCTACCGGGCCCTCCGCCTCGGCGCCTCCGGGTTCCTGCTCAAGAACGCTCCGCCGGCCGAGACCCTGCGCGCCGTGCACGTGGTCCATGCCGGCAACGCGATGCTCGCACCGGAGGTGACCCGCCGGTTGATCGCCGATGTCTCCGCGCGGGTCGACCGCCGACAACCCGATCTGGCCCGGTTCGACGTGCTCACGGAGCGGGAGCGCGATGTCGTGGCCGCGATCCTGCGAGGCATGTCCAACGAGGAGATCGCCGCTGAGCTGTTCCTCAGCCGGGCCACGGTGAAGACGTACCTGAGCCGCCTGTTCCTGAAGCTCGGCGTGCGGGACCGCACGCAGTTGGTCATCCTCGGTTACGAGTGCGGGCTCGTCGAACAACTCCGTCGGCCGGGCTTCCCGAGCGCGCGGCCGGGGCGTCGTCGTCGGTAGGTGTCAACCTTTGGCCGATGACCCGGGCACGGCCCGGTCGGATGCTGTACGACGTGATCGACGTAGTCAACCTCACGAAACGCCACGGCAGGAAGATCGCCGTCAACGACATGAGCTTCACCGCGGTTCGGGGCCGGGTAACCGGGTTCCTCGGTCCGAACGGCGCCGGGAAGTCCTCGACCCTGCGCGTGCTGCTGGGCTTGGACTCGGCCGACGCCGGCTCGGCGCTCATCGCAGGTGTGCCCTACCGTACGCTGCGCCACCCGCTGCGTACCGTCGGATCCCTGCTCGACGGTACTGGCGCGCACCCGTCCCGGACCGCCCACGCTCACCTGCGCTGGGTGGCGCGAAGCAACGGCATCCGCAAGGACCGTGTAGACGAGGTGCTGGAGATCGTCGGGCTGAGTGACGCCGCCGGCAAACGCGTCGGGCGGTACTCGCTCGGCATGGGCCGGCGCCTGGGTCTGGCGACGGCGTTGCTTGGCGACCCCGAGCTGCTGATCCTCGACGAACCGGTCAACGGCCTCGACCCGGGCGGCATCCGCTGGATCCGCCGGTTCCTCACGGACTTCGCCGCCACGGGACGCACCGTGCTGCTCTCGAGTCACCTCATGGCCGAGATGGCCGGCATCGCCGACGACCTCGTCGTGATCAGCGGCGGACGGGTCGTCAGCCACGGACCGCTTGCCGCGGTCACCGCCGGGTACGCCTCCCTGGAGGACGCGTTCTTCGCCCTCACCGACCCCACCGGCGGGCGCCCGGTCAACCACCCGAGGGACGGGGGCGGAGTGTGAGCAACATGGTCATCGCCGAGTTCCGGAAGCTGCTCGGACTGCCGGCGTCACTCGTCGCCATTGCCATCAGCGTGCTCGGCACGCTCGGTTTCGCGGCCCTCACGGCCATCTCGATGCGTGCCGCGCTGGACCGCGGAGACACCGCGAGGTTCACCGACCACACCACGACCGAAGCGGGGCTCGATCTGCTCCCGGTGGGAGCCGTGGGTGCGATCGTGCTCGGCGTCGTCATCATCAGCAGCGAGTACACGTCCAACCGCGACGACGCCGGCGGCGGCCGGCAGATATCCACCACCTTGACAAGTACGCCCCGGCGTCCGGCCCTGCTCGCCGCGAAGGTCACCGTGGTGACGGTGACGACCGGCGCGCTCGCGGCTTTCACCGTGCCCGGGGCGATCATGGTGTCCCAAACCCTGCTCGGCGATCACGGGCACCCGCCGGGTGACCTCGTCGACAGGATCGGTTGGCGGGTCGTCGGATCCGTCGTCTACCTGGTGCTCACTGCGCTGCTCGCCTGCGCCGCCACCGTCCTCACCCGAAGCGGAATCATTCCCCTGACGCTCCTCATCGCCAACACCTCCCTCGTCTCCGTCTCGCTGCTGCTGACCCGCGTCACAGGGCTGGCCAGGTACCTGCCCGACGTCGCGGGAGCGCAGATGGTCAGCACGAGATATCCGGCCGAGGACATGCTCGGTCCGATCGCCGGGGGTCTTGTCATGGCTGCCTGGACCGTCGTGATGCTGGTCGTCGCGGCTGTCGTGTTCACTCGACGCGACGCCTGAGCGGAGGACCGGCATGAACAGCAGGTTCACCGACGTCACCGCCGCCGAGCTGATCAAACTGCGCACTCTCCCGGCCGTCGCCGGCACCATCGGGGCGACGCTCCTCGGCGTGCCGGGACTGGCCCTCGTCCTCCAGGCCGCCGCACCCGAGCCGGCGGGCGCTTCCGCCGCCACCGACGCGGGCTTCCAGGCCATCGAGTACGGACAGGTCGGGCTGATCCTGCTCGGCGTGCTCGCGGCGGCGACGGAGTACAGCGGGCGTCAGATCCACACCACCGTGAAGAGTGTGCCCCACCGGCCACTGCTGGCGGCTGGAAAGGCCGTCGCGCATCTGGTGACCGCCGCGATGACGGCCGTGCTCGCCGTCGGCGCGCTGGCCGGTGTGGGTGAACGGAGACCGTCCTTCGGTCCGCTGCTCGGAGCGGTGGCGTACCTGCTGCTGATCAGCATGCTCGCCTACACCGTCGCCCTGTTGACCCGGGGCGTCCTGGCCGCGCTGGTGGTCATGCTCGGCCTGGTCTTCGTCGCCTCGCCCCTCCTGACCCGGGTCACCGCGATGGCCGGATACCTACCGGACCGGGCCGGCAGGCAGATGTACCAGACCGGATCCTCGTACGACACCACGTTGACGGCGGGACAAGGGGGAGTTCTGATGGCGCTCTGGGTCGCGCTCGCCCTCGCCCTGGCGACAGTGATGTTCATCCGGCGTGACGCCTGAAAGCAGGGATGACCTGATGAAGCCGGCGACGAGTTCTCGGCTATCGTCGCTGCTCGCCGTACCGCGACACCTCTGGTTGGTGAGGAGTCGGCCGTCCTGAGCGGCGGACGGGGATGTCGGCACCGGCCGACAGCAGGGCGAACCTGCGTACGGTGTTCAGTCGGGCGACCGGATCGCACTCCAGCCGGTGGTGTCGCACTGACCGTGCTCGTTGTTTCCCACGGCGACAACTGTTCCGTCCGCGCGTAGCCCCAGAGTGTGGGTGGATCCGGCCGCCACCGCGACGATCCCCCGCCAGTCGGCGACGTCGCACTGCCCGAAATCGTTGCTGCCCACGGCCACTACCCGGCCAGCCGCGGTGACGCCGACCGTGTGGTAGCTCCCAGCCGCCACTGCCACGACGTCCCGCCAGGCACTGACCTCACCGGCGCCCGTCGACTGATCCCCGACCGCGAAGACCCGTCCGTCGCTGCCGAGACCAACCGTGTGGAGGTAGCCGGCGGCGACGGCGGCGACGTCACGCCACGTGTCGACCGCGCACTGCCCACGGCGATCGTTCCCCACGGCAACGGCGGTCCCATCGGCTCTGAGTCCCACCGAATGCCAGTCGCCACACGCCAACGCGACGACCTCGCGCCATTGGCTCACGTCGCAGGCTCCCTCGTTGGCCCGTCCCGCGGCCAGCACGGTGCCGTCACCCAGCAGCCCCAGGGTGCGGCGCCAGCCCGCGGCGACAAGAGTCACCTCGCGCCATGACGCGACGTCACACTGTCCGTCACGGTTCCAGCCGGTCGCCACCACAGTGCCGTCCGCGCGGAGGCCGACACTGTGGGACCGTCCAGTGTTCGACGCCGAATGCACGTTGCCCGCCGCCACGGCGACCACGTGAGCCCAGTCGTCGACTCGACACTCCCCAGATGTCCCGGTGCCGGCCGCAACCACGGTGCCGTCGGCACGCAGCCCCAGCGAGTGTCGTCGTCCAGCGGCGATGACAGGACCATCCACGTGTACAGCCTACGGATCACCCGACCCTGGGCACGGCCAGCCCTCCGCACACCTCCATGCCGTTGAACGGCGCCCACGAAGTCGTCGCGCGCGTCCTGGTTGTTCAGCGCCCGAGGACGTCCACCAGGTGCTGCCCCAGGCCGGCGCAGGCCGCCACGTCCAGGCGGTACGTCACGTAGCGACCACGGCGCGCCGAGATCAGCAGCCCGGCCGCCTTCAGCACTGCGAGGTGCCGGGACACCTCCGGCGCCGTCACCCGCCACAGGTCGGCCAGCTCGCCGGTCGTGTGCGGGCCTCGGGCGAGCGTGCGGCAGAGACGTAGCCGCAGCGGGTGCGCAAGCGCGGTCAGCCGGGCATCCAGCTCGTCCACCCGCAACACCGGGCGCGGGTTCCAGCCCGGCGCCGGGTACTGCAGCACGGGCAGCCAGCCGGGCGCGTACACGACGGTCATGTGCGGTGCGCCGTACGCGCTCGGGATGAGCGTCATCCCGCCGCCGCGACCGTCCGCGGTCTGGTCCTGCAGCTTGTCGATCGTCAGAACGCCGCGCACGGTGTCGACCCCGATCGCGTGCGAGATCCGGCCGAGGGCGCCGACGCCCTCGCGGGCCAGGTCGAAGCGTCGACGGTCGGCCTCCTCGGCCAGCGCTGGGCGGACGCGTTCCCAGACCGTGCCGAAGAAGGCGGACTCGCAGGCGAGCAGGAAGCGTCGTACCCGCTCCCGCTCGGCGGCCGGATCGGCGAGCACCCGCTCGGCCCACGCCGCCTGCCGCGGCCCCCGGGCGCGGGCCGCGGCCAGCGCGCGCTGCCGCACGACCGGGTCACGCAGCGGCGACCACGTTCGCGGCGCCGGTGAGACGGCTCGATGGGCGGCGAGCGCCGCCGCGACCCAGCGCTCGTCGTCCAGGCGGTCGACGTCGTCCAGCTCCTCGCGCAGGCTCGGCCGCGGGTCGGACGGGAACAGGAAGTCGGCCCGGCCGGAGTGCCAGAGCAGACCGAACTCCTCCAGGTCCGGAGCCAGCTCTGCGGGAAGGGCGGCCGCCATCCTCGCCACCGCCGCGGCGGTGTCCGGATGATGCTGCGGCTCCGCGAGCACGTGCAGCACCGCGCCGAGCTCCGCGAGCGGCGACGGCGTTATCCGGATCCGATCGGCCGGTACGCCGGCGATGTCGATCGAGGTGACCACGGTACCGATCATGGCAGGGGTCCGCGCCCGGGCAGGCCGATTGACGCCGTCTGTCAATCGACGGGCCATGGATTGACGACGCTGGCCAACCTGGATCCCTTCGTAGTCGTGTGGCCGGACGATCGTCAGCCGTGACGACCACCCGAACGACGCTCCGCGAGCTGGTCCGCATCCCGGGCGGCGGCCGCTACGCGCTCAGCGCCACAGTCGAGGCAGCGACCTCCGGGATGCTGCGCCCGTTCATCGTGATCTACGCCCTGCTGATCGGGCTCAGCGCGCCGCAGGCCGGAATGACGCTGACCGTCGGCATGCTGGCCGGCCTCGGCGCCGTCCCGCTCGCCGGATGGTGGGTCGACCGCGGGGCGCGGCGGGCCCCCGCCGTCGCCGCCCTACTGGTGCGGGCGGTGGGGTCGCTGCTGCTCGCCCTGGTGCCCGGCGTCGCCGGGTTCGCGATCGGTGCGGTGCTCATCGGCGTCGGCACGCAGATCGCTCCACCGACCAATTCCGCCCTGGTCGCCGCGCTCGCCGGCCCGACCCAGCGTACGGCGGCGCTGGCCGCGGGCCGCTCGCTGCGCAACGCCGGCCTGGGCGCCGGCGCCCTGCTCGGCACGGTTCTGGTCGCGTCCGGGCCGGCGGTGCTCCGCTGGCTCGCGCTGGCGACGGCGCTCGGGTGCGTGTTCGGCGCGGCGGTGATCGCCCGGGTGCCGCTGTCCCATCACGGTGCTCCGGCTCCCGCCCCGGCTGCGGCGACAACGGAAGCGCGCGGTGCCGGCCTACGCACCGTCACCGTCCTGGCCCTGGCCGGCATTCCGTACGCGTTCTACGCCGACATCATCGAGATCGCCCTGCCGCTGCTGCTGGTGCAGGACCTGGAGGCGTCCCTGGCGTGGCCCTCGGGCATCTTCGTCGCCAACACCGTCATGGTGATTGCGCTGCAGCTGGTCGTGGTAGTGCGCCTGGCGAAGTGGCCACACCGCACCGTGCTGTTCTGGTCCGGCCTGTTGCTCGCCGCCTCGTACCTCGCCTTCTGGCTCGGCGGGGTGACCGGCGGCGTTCCCGGCATGGTGCTCGTCGCGGTGGTCATCGTGCCTTTCACGCTGGGTGAAATTCTCTACACCGGCGCCAGCGTGCCGCTGGTGATCGAGTCAGCACCGCCGCACCTGATGGGTCGCGCGCTGGCCCGCTGGCAGCTCAGCTACGGCCTGGCCCGGGCCGTCGACCCCATCATCATCACCGGCCTGCTCAGCCTGGGCGCGGCGGCGCTGTGGCTGCCGCTGGCCGCCGCGACCCTGCTGGGCGCGGCGACGGTGCGCCTGGGCACCCGACGGCACCCTCTGCACCGTGCCGGGCAGTCCGGGACGATGCCTACCGGTCGTCCAGACGCCTCGGCGACTCCCTCGGTTGCTGACTGTCGTGCCCGAACGGCGGCGGTCCCGAGGAGGTAGGTCAGTTTTTTACATGTCGAGCTGGTGCCACGGCTCGGTGGCGTCCCACCGCGCGACCACGGGCCACCGGTCGGGCTCCACAGCGCGCTCCGCCAGCCAGTAGTACTCCCCCTCGGTCTGGTCGCCGCCCCACTGGATCAGCCCCGATCCCCTGTCGGGCTCGAACATCTCGTAGGGGACCCACAACCGCGCGGAGGGCTCACAGGTCGAGTGGTTCGATGATCTGTTTCCGGGCGTGTTGATAGATCACCGAGCTGCGGAAGCCGACGATCTCGCGGCGTCCGCTGAACTTGTCCATCAGGAAGGCGTGCAGGCTGTCCACGCTGGGCACGGCGACGTGGACGAGGAAGTCGTCGCCGCCTGCCACGACGAACACCGACAGCACCTCGGGCAGCCCCATCGCGTACTTCTTGAAGCCGTCGATGACGGTACGGCTCAGCGGCCGGACCTGCACGTGCAGTAGTGCCTGAACGCCACGGTTGAGGGCGGTCAGGCTGATCTCGGCGTGGTATCCGGTGATCACGCCTCGCTCCCTCAGCGCACGTACGCGCTCGAGGCAGGTCGAGGGCGCGATGCCGACCGCGCGGGCCAGTTCGCGGTTGGTCTGCCGCGCATGTGTCTGCAGATGCCGGATGATCGCCGCATCAAGTTCGTTCACGACCGAGATCTTGCCATCTTTTCCGAATGACGTTCGGTGGGAGCCAGTTGGTGCCGGCCATGTGCCTACTGTCGGTCCCGTTCTGACGAGCAGGCGAGGGGAAGCCATCATGATCGCGACCGACATCGACATCGACATCGAGTCCATGCACGAACACGTCGTCGTCAGGCGGGGCGCACGATCCGGTCTGCCGATCGTCGTCGCGGTGCACTCCACCGCGCTCGGCCAGGCCATCGGTGGATGCCGGCTGGCGAACTACCCACACTGGCGCGACGGCCTGGACGACGCGCTGCGGCTCTCGGCCGCGATGTCGGACAAGTGCGCGTTGGCCGGGCTGCCCAACGGTGGCGGTAAGACCGTCGTCGCACTGCCCCCCGGCGTGACGCCCGACGGCGCCACCCGTCGGGCGGTGCTGCACGACGTGGGCGACGTCATCGCCGGCCTGGGCGGCACGTACGCGACCGGCCCGGACGTGGGTACCGGCCCGGACGACATGGCCACGATCGCCGAGCGGACGCCGTACGCGTTCTGCCGACCGGTTGGCGCCGGTGGCAGCGGCGACTCCTCCGAGCACACCGCCGTCGGGGTCCTCGCCGCCCTGCACGCGCTGTGCGCCGAGCGGTTCGGATCGTCCGACCTGTCCACGCGCAGCTTCGCCGTGCTCGGCCTCGGCCGCGTCGGCGGCCACGTGCTGCGGATGCTCGCCGACGCCCGCGCGACGCTGGTAGCAAGCGACGTCGACGACAGCCGACGTGCGCTCGCCGGCGCCGCCGGCGCGGCCTGGGCCAGCCCGCAGGACTGCCTGACCGCCGACGTGGACGTGCTCGTCCCGGCCGCCCTCGGCGGCCTGCTCACCCCGCACACGGTGCCGAAACTGCGCTGCGCCGCGATCGCCGGACCGGCCAACAACCAACTCGACGCCCCGGCCACCGCTGACCTGCTGCACCAGCGTGGCATCCTCTGGGCCCCGGACATCGTCGTGAGCGCCGGCGGCATCATCCACGCCACCGCCGTCGAACTCCATCACGAGACCTCGACGCAGGCCACCGTCCGGGTCCACGGCATCGCCGACACCCTCACCGACATCCTGCGCACCGCCCGCGCCGCCGGCTCGACCCCGGCCGAGGCCGCCCGCTCCCACGCCCGCCGACGCATCTGTGGTGCCCACCGCTGATCCCTGTCACCACCATCGCCCCTGGAGCATCGCCACATGACCCCGGCAACCAAGCTCGTGATCGTCGTCCGTGCCGACCTGCAGGCCGCATGGGCGGCCAACGCGGCGGCAGTGCTCGCGTTGAGCCTCGGCGGCCGGCTGCCCCATCCACCGGCGGCCGACGCCACGGACGGCTCCGGCGAGCCGCACGCAGGTCTGAACCGCCATCCGGTGCCCATCCTGAGCGCCACCGCCGACCAGCTTCGCGACCTGCATCGAACGATGCGCGCCGACGGCGATCTGATCACCGTGGGCTTCAACGAGGTCGCCCGACGGGCCCGCACGTACGACGACTACGTGGCCGCGCTCGCCGCGACACCCGCGGACGAGATCCACTACGTCGCCGTCGCGGCGTACGGCCCACGCAACCGAATCACCGCCCTGACGAAGCGATTCCCCCTCTACGGCGCCGACGCGCCGGTCACCGCAGAGCCGGACGTCACCCGCAGGAGAGCCGGGTTGTTCCCCGCCGCCGATGACCGCCGGTTCCGCACACCCGCCACCGGCAGTGAACGGCAGCTGCTGCACGACATGCTGCGAGCCCAGCGCAATACGCTGAAGTTGAAGTGCTCGAACGTCGAGGATCAGCTGGCTCGCCGAGCGGTGCCACCGTCGACGCTGTCGCTGCTGGGTTTGATCCGGCACCTCGCCGACGTGGAACGCCGCTGGTTCCGCCAGGTCCTGGCCGGGCAACACGCACCCCCACTGTTCTCGTCCCCGACCAACCCCGACGGCGACTTCGACGACGCCGTACCCGATCCTGCCGTCGTCGCCGCGGCCCGCCGAGCCTGGCACGACGAGATCGCATTCGCCGACACCTTCATCGCCACCGCCGACAGTCTCGACGTCGAGGGCCACGACAGCTGGCGCGGCACCGTCTCGCTGCGCTGGGTCCTCGTCCACATGATTGAGGAGTACGCCCGCCACAACGGACACGCCGACCTGCTCCGCGAACGCATCGACGGAACGATCGGCATGTGACCTTCCGTCATGACCAGGCGCGCTGTTCCTCGGCACGAGCGTGCGACAGAGCCGGTCGCGTGACGGCAACGGCCGACCCCTCCGAGCTCGCCGACCAGGTGGCGGCTGGGACGCGTACGTTCGCGACGAGCTGGCGTACGACCTCGGGGGCACCGGTGATGGCGGCGCCGGCCGCTACGAGTCCGGCCAGGTCGTCGTCGCCGAAGGCGGCGAGGAGGGCATCGGTCGTGGTTGCCAGGACGGCGTCCGGCTCCTCGGGCGGCTGGTGGGCCACCTCGGGATCGCCCGCCCGCACCTGCCCCCGGTGGCGAACGCCACGGGAAGGCAGCCATGAGCAGCCGTCTCCGGTCCACCCGCGCCAACCCGTCCCGCGCCGCGCCCGAGCGCGACCGTTGGCCCTATCGGACGTCCGGCCGGGGGCGCCCGCTCCAGCGTTCAGCGGCCCGGGTCATGTCGTTCATGATGTGTTCGAGGAACTGGCTGGCGCCGTGGAGGCGGCCGCCGGCGGGGGTGCCGGGCCCGAGGATCGCGGCGGCCCGGCGGGTGGCCGCGGCGAGCAGCAGGTTCATCCGGACGCTGGCCATCCAGGCCCGGATCCACACGTCGTCGTCGATCACGTAGTGGTCGCGGCGCTGCCGCGGGTGGCGATCGCGCCGCAGCAGGCCCTGTCGTTCGAGGTCGGCGACGGCCTTGGAGATCGAGGCCGGGCTGACCCGCAGCCGGGCGGTCAGTTCGACGGCGGTGAGCCGGCCCGCGTCGGTCGTGAAGAGCTCGGTGAGGACCCGGGCGGCCATCGGCGGCAGTCCGGTGTGGGCGATCATGGCGGTGAGCTCGTCCCGGACGCCGCGGACGGCCTGCGGGTCGCGTCCGTCGGTGGAGGCGGGGCCGGGCGGGACGGCGGCCGCCCCGGGCGCGGGCCGGCGCCGGGCACGCACGGCGGTGGCCCGCTGGGCCAGTTCGGATCGGTAGCGGCGGGGGCCGCCGTTACGGTTCACCTCGCGGCTGATCGTGGACGTGGGCCGGTGCAGGTGCCGGGCGATCTCCGCGTAGGGAGTGCCCTCGGCGAGCCGGGCGGCGATGTACTGCCGGTCCTCGCGGGTGAGTCTACCTGCGGGCATGGGGATGATCTCCTTCCCGGCGTTGTTGCGTTCGGTGCCAGCTCAGTGCAACGCCGGATGTCCGTCATTGCGTTCGACGGCGGTGCCAGCGCAACGACGAACACCGTGTTCACCTGCTAAGACGGCTTCCGTGCAGGGCCTTCGATATTGATGTCACCTTGAACGCAACGTAGCGTTTTCCTTGCTCCGAAACAATCTGGACGGGGAGGAATTCACATGGGAACCCACGTGGCCGCGCTGGACCTCACTCCCGCGGCGCCGGGGGCCCACGCCCCCCTGCAGGACGCCCTCGAACGCGCCGTGAACAACGCCGGCGCCCCCGGCATCGTCGCGGAGGTCATTCACGGCCGCTCCCACTGGTCCGGGTCCGCGGGCCTGTCCGACACCGCCACCGGGCAGGCCCGGACGTCGGACGAGCAGTTCCGCATCGGCAGCGCCACCAAGGCATTCACCGCCACCGTGGTGCTGCAACTCGCCGCCGAGCGCCGGATCGGTCTCGACGACACGGTCGAGCGGTGGCTGCCCGGCCTGGTGCAGGGCAACGGCTACGACGGCCGGGCCGTCACGATCCGGCAGTTGCTGAACCAGACCAGCGGCATCTTCGCGTACACCAACGCCCCCGAATTCTTCGTCAACGGCATCGGCGCGAACTGGTACGAGCACCGCCACGACCGGTACACCCCGGAGCAACTGGTGAAGGTGGCGCTGGCGCACCCCCCGTACGCGGCCCCCGGCGAGCGGTTCGGCTACTCCAACACCAACTTCCTCCTCGCCGCGATGATCGTCGAGAAGGTGACCGGGCGGACGTTCGCCCAAGAGATCGACCGGCGCATCGTCCGCCCGCTCGACCTGACCGGCACGTACCTGCCCGCCACCGGTGACGCCGGCATCCGCGGCCCGCACCCGGTGCACTACTCGACACTGTTCTCCGCCGACCCGAACCCGCGGATCCACGACGCGACCGAGATGGACCAGTCGTACGCATGGTCGGCCGGCGGGCTCGTCTCCACCACCGGCGACCTCACCCGCTTCTTCGGCGCCCTGTTCGGCGGACGGCTGCTGCCCGCCGAGCAGATGTCCGAGATGCTCACCACCGTCGACACCGACGGCTCCGGCTGGATCCCGGCAACCCGGTACGGGCTCGGCGTCTTCGCCCAGACGTTGGGCTGCGGTGTCACCGTCTGGGGCAACGGCGGGGCGACGTACGGCTCCTGGTCGTACACGATGGGCACCCGCGACGGCCGCCACGTGCTCGCCATCCACGTCAACGGCGACTGGTCGGGCCTGCCCGTCTTCGACGACGTGCTGAACGCGGAGTTCTGCCCGGAACAGTGAGACAGGGCGGGCCGGCCCCGCCACCGCCTCGGCAAGCGAACGCCCCAGGAAGGAAGCCATGAGCACCCGTCTCCCGGTCCGGCCGGGCCCGACCGCCCGCGCCAACCCGTCCCGCGTGCTGGCGCTCGGCGCTGTCGCCGGCCCGGTGCTGTTCACGCTGGCCTGGCTCGTCCTGGGCTTCGTGAGCCCCGGCTACACCGTCGCCGGCACCCATATCGCGCCCTACTCACTGGTGAGCCAACCCATCAGCGGCCTCGGTATGGGCGACACCGCCCCGTTCATGAACACGGCCTTCGTGCTCAGCGGACTACTGCTTCTGGCCGGCGTGATCGGCGTCTTCCAGGGCACCGCCGGCACCGGCCGGCCCGCGGCGCGGTGGGTGAGCACCGTCCTGCTCGCGCTCTCCCCCGCCGGTCTCGTGGTGGTCGGCCTCTTCGACCTGGACTCACCGCTGCCGCACTTCGCCGGCGCCGCGCTGATCTACATCCTCCCGATCCTCAGCTTCCCGCTCGCCGGCCGTTACCTGCGCGGCATCCCGCGGTGGCGGCGCTTCGGCAACGGGCTGCTGATCGCCGGCGCGCTGACCCTCGTGCTCACCCTCATCTTCCTGATGACCTTCGACGAGGACACGACGGCGGCCGGCCACGGCATCGGTGGCCTCACCCAGCGGATCCTGTTCACCGAGGTGCTCGCCTGGTTCGCCGCGATGGGCTGGTGGGCCCGCCGCCAGCAGGAGGCGTGAAGAGCATGGCGCTCACGGAGTCTCCGCGCGCCCGGGGCGCACGATGACATCGCTCACCGAACGGACGCCTCAGCAGCGAGTCGCCGTCGCCGAAGACGTGGTCAAGACGTATGGGCGCGGGGACAACACGGTCCATGCCCTGCGCGGGGTGTCTGCCGAGTTCAGCGCCGGCCAGTTCACCGCCATCATGGGGCCGTCCGGGTCCGGAAAATCCACCTTCCTGCACTGCCTGGCCGGTCTGGACCCGGTGACGTCGGGAAGCATCCGCATCGGCGACCTGGAGCTCACCACGTTGTCGCGCACCGAGCTGACGAAGCTGCGCCGGGAACGCATGGGTTTCGTGTTCCAGGCGTTCAACCTCCTGCCGATCCTCACCGCCGAGGAGAACATCCGCCTCACGGGCCGCCTCGGCGGTCGGCGCGCGGACGAGAGCTGGTTCGCCACCATCGTCGACACCCTGGGACTACGCGAACGGCTGCGCCACCGGCCGGCCGAACTGTCCGGCGGCCAACAACAGCGCGTCGCCGTGGCCCGTGCCCTGCTCACTCGACCCGACGTGCTCTTCGCCGACGAGCCGACCGGAAACCTCGACTCCACGTCAGGAACGGAGGTGCTGGGTTTCCTGCGTGACGCGGTCGACTCCTTCCAGCAGACCGTCGTCATGGTCACGCACGATCCGGTCGCCGCCTCGTACGCCGACCGGGTGCTGTTCCTCGCCGACGGCCGGATCGTCGACGAGCTGTCCGGCCCGACGAGGGATCTCGTTCACGCCCGCATGCGCCGGTTGGAGGGCTGAACGGTGTGGCTGATCGCCAGGAGGTCGTTCGCCGAGTCGTGGGGCCGTCTGCTCGCCACGCTGCTCGCCGCGCTGTTCTCCATCGCGCTGATCGGTGGGACGGTGCAGTTTTCCCTCCGCGCCGAGGACGCGGTGTCGGGCGGGGATGCCAGCGAGTATTTCCGCGCCGATGTGGTCGTGCAGGGCGGTTCGGTGGACCCGGACGACACTCGGGCCCTGCCCAACGGCGAGGTCCGCCTTCAGGAGGTGGCCGGCGAGCCAGGGGTCGCGGCCATCGCGGGGGACGTGGTCCTCCCGGTCATCGCGGCCGGTGCCGACGGCGACACCATCGTCGCGCCGGCCGGAGCGCGCACCCTGCTGCGGCCCTGGGTAACCGAGCCCACGCTGAACCCCTACCGGCTCGAGGCGGGCCGCGCGCCCACCGCCGACAACGAGGTCGCCCTGATGCGGCACCTGGCGGATGCGGGCGGCCTGAAGCCCGGCGACACCATCGCTGTCGGGTTGCCCCGGCAGACAAGGCAGATGACAGTTGTCGGGATCGTCACGGTGCAGGACAGCAGCGTCGTCGCGGTTGGCGACCTGCTGCTCGCGGCGCCGGAGACCGCTCGCAGGGAAGCCGGCCTCGCGGACGGTGCCTGGCACAGCGTCTGGGTGAAAGCCGCCCCCGGCGTCGCAGCCGACCAGCTGCGGGACAGGTTGCGGCGCAGCCTCGGTGAGCGGACGGCAACGGTGCGGACCGCCGAGGAGGTGCGCGAGGCACAGGCATCAAGCCTTGCCGCCCAGGGCCTGGAGATCAGCGGCGGCATCGGGATGCTGACCGGCGTCTCGGTCTTCGTCGGACTGTTCGTCGTCGCCAACACGTTCGGTGGGCTGATCCGCCAGCGCACCCGGCGCCTGGCCATGCTCAGCGCCATCGGTGCCACACCGGAGCAGGTCAAGGCGCTGATCAGGCTGGAGGCGCTGGCGCTCGGCCTGGTCGCGTCCGCCTGCGGAGCCCTGCTCGGCTATCCGGTGGCCGATGCGCTGATCCGGATGTTCGCCCACGACGGCTTCGACATCTCGGCCGCCGAGGCGCCGGCCCTGTGGCTCACGGTACCGCTGTCGATCATCGGCGGGGTGCTGGTCACCCAGATCGCGGTCTTCCGCGCGGCGCACCGCGCGGCCCGGATCGCTCCGATGCAGGCCCTGCGGGAAAGCTCGTCGGAGCGCAGGGAGCGCCCTGGGCTACGGATCCTCGCCGGCACGCTGATCCTGCTCTCCTCGTTCGTCTACTACGGACCCGTGCCGGCGGTGCTCAACGATGGTCCGCCGGGCGTGCAGCGTACCCAGGCGATCACGGCCCTGATCGGATTCGGCTCCATGGTCGTCGCGTGCGCCCTCGCGGTCTTCGGGCCGTTGCTGGTCCGCCCGGTCGGCGGGCTGATCGGCCTCATCGGCCAGCTGCTCGGCGGCGAGTCGGGGCGGCTCGCCCGAGCAACCATCACACGCAACCCTCGACGGGTCTCCGCTGCCGCCTCCTCGCTCATGTTGGCCGTCGCGTTGGCCACCACCGCACTGCTCATCGTGGTATCCGCGAACACCCGCTTCGAGCAGGCGGCCAACGAGGTGATGCTCGCCCAGCACGCGGTGTCCACCTCAGCCAGGACGCCCGACGGGTTGCGGCCGCTGCCGCGCGACATCGCCGCCCGCATCGAACAGGCGCCGGGCGTCACGCGCGCGTCGGCTCTCACCACAACCACGGTCAAGCTCATCTCGCCACCGCCGCGCGCCTACCAGGAGGGCGAGCCGGTTCTGCCGCTCTACCTCACAGTGACCGGCGCCGACCCGGCGACGCTGCCCCAGGTGCTGCGGCTTCCCGGCAACCTGCCTGCGCTCGCCCCGGGCGACATCGCCTTGCCGTCGGTCACGATGCGGGCGCAGCAGCTGACAGTCGGGCAGGGCATTGTCGTACGCGGCGCGAACGGCGATGTCCCCCTGACCATCGCCGGTACCTACCATGACCCGACCCATGTGTTCGCCGATGGCGCGCTGGTCGCTGACGCGACGATGCGGCAGCTCGACTCGAACGCGGGAGCACAGGTTGTGCTCGTCAGCGGGGGCACGGCGGCAGCGATCATGGAGAAGGTCGCCGGCGTGCCCGGCGCGACAGTGCTCGACCGGACGTCCTACGTCGAGAAGGCCGCGGCGGCGATCACCGAGGGCTCGACGGTGATGTACGGCTTCGTCGGCATGACGTTGCTGCTCGCCCTCTTCGGCATGACCACGACGATTTCGATGAGCGTCAGTGAACGCCGCCGTGAGTTCAGTCTGCTCGGTGCCGTCGGCGCAACCGCCCGCCAACTCCGCGCCATCATCCACTGGGAGGCGGCCACCGTGGTCACCCTGGGTACGCTGCTCGGTCTCGGAATCGCGGTGGGCACGGTGGCACTCATCCACGCAGCGACTGGAAGCTCCTACATCCGGCTCAACGCCCCCTGGTGGCTGTACGCCTGCGTCGCTGGTGCCGCGGCACTGGTCACGCTCACCACCTCGGCACTGCCAGCCCGGCGAGCGACCAGGGTTCCGATCCTGGCGAGGGCACGGGTCGAGTGATCACCCCCCAAGGCTTGATCTCCGCCCGGTCCGGGCTCGTCGGTGTCGCCGTTGCCGGCAACAACTCCGGCCACACAGCCGCTACAGTCCGCTCCCATGGCCGAGCGCGTATCTATCGACGACCTGGGAATCTGGGTCACTCACCCCAACGGGACCACGGGACTTCCCTGGGTGGAAGTAGCCAGCGTCGCCCTGTACGCATCTCTGCTACCTCCTGACGATCAGCGCGTCGTATGGCTGGACGCCACGCATGTGTCAGGTGAGTTCGTGGAGATCAACAACATGACCGAGGGATTCAACGACGCCGTAGCCGCTGTCATCTCCCGGTCGGGTCGCGGCCCCCTGGACCTGTCTCGCTTGCATCCGTCGGATTCCCCTGTCGAGATCTACCGCGCGGAGCTATAGGAAGATCTCGCCCGAGGGGGCGGCGCCACGGCGCTTGCGGAGCATGGTGAGCGAGATGGCCGCGCTGAGCGCGGTGATGACGGCACCGGAGCACCCCCGACAGAAGTTCGACGAGACGGTGCGCCGGACCAGCGACAGAAGAGCGCATCGAGACGACGAAGCCGTCGAACCCGCTGGAGCTCCCGCCTACTGGAACTCTCGCAGGTAATCGGCCAGTTCCGGGACGGTCGCGAGGACCTGTGGGTCGACGCTCCGGCGGATCAGGTCGGCCTCCTCGTCCCCCCGTTGACCCTCGAGGATGACGACGACGAAATTGGTCGGAAGCGAGTCGTGGATGCCACCTCGACGGGCAGTCTCGGTCATCGCCTTGCAGACCCTGGCCATCGCGCCGTCGTGGGCCGCATCCAGCGCGTCCGACGCCGCGTCCCGTGCGGCGTCAGCGCTGGCGGGCGCGAGGAACTCCTCGCTGAGGCGGTGGTACCACGGCCGCATCGCGTCGCTCGCGGCCTCCAGGACGTCCCACCGCCATTCCGGTGCGGCGAACCGCGTCGAGTACCCGTCGTTCTCATGCACCGCCGCCTCGGTGTTGGCGGCAAGGGCCGGCGGGAGGATCTGGGCGCCATCACTGTAGAAGAGGTGGAAGGCTGCGGCGTACAGCTGCTCGTCGGGATGCGCTGCGGCGATGCCGGCCAGGGTCTGGCATCCGATGTCGTGCCATGCCGTCTCGAAGGAGTCCCAATCCACCGGGGCACGCTACCGCGCCCCCTACCCCCGACCCCGACGTGTGTAGATGCCGCCTCGACCGAGGCGACGGGTGCGACGCCGAACGGCGGCGGTGCTCAGGCCGCCACGGGCCGGCAGCTCTTGCAGGCGCGGTAACCCGCGCGACGCGCCTCTCGGGCGTTCGTGAACGGCACCCGGTGCGCCGGCGTGATCCGGCGGGCGTTGGCGCACGTCGGATGGCAGTAGATGTGGGTGGTGTCACTGCCGAGGAACACCGCACCACTTCGCGACCACTGGTGCACCTCGGCCATGTCGACGCCCTCCGCCGACCGCAGCGCGTCTCCGGCAGCTGGCAGGTAGGCCGCGTCGCAGGGCGCCCCGTGCTCGTACGTCACCCGATGGCAGGGGACCAGCACGACGAACGGATTGTGTGCCAGGACGTTCAGCACGGCGTCGGCGCCCCGCGCGGGCGGCAGCGCGGCCTCACGCGTGAGCCAGGAGAGAGGACGCAGCTGCCCAGCAGGGATGGTCTGGACCGCCCGCAGCACCCGGGCCTCCAGCGCGTCGACCGGGCCGAGGTCCAGCGACAATCTTCTGACCCGGCCCGTGCGCAGGGCTGTCAGCAGCCCGGGCAGGGGCGTGCCGGTGGGGATGGCCGACCGACCGGTGCGCGAGCGGTGCAGCTCCTCGAACCTCTCGGCGGTGAGCCCCCCGGTTGCCAGTACGGCCCCGGTGACGAGTTCCGGTGTGAAGGCCACGAACAGGCCGCCCGCTGCCGTGTCCAGGCGTACGTACGTGTCGTACCGATCGCGCGGGATGCCCACGCGCTGCAGGATCCTCAGCGCGAAGTCCACCGGCGCCGGCGGTTCGCCCAGCTCGCCGGGCGAATCGGACCCGATCTGCGACGCGGGTAGCTGGTTGTGGTCTCCCCCGCTCATGTCGCCACCTCCCCTTCTTCCTCCCAGGTCAGCAGCCGGCGCAGGTCGCTCATGCCACGTGACACCTGCGCCTTGGCCGTCCCCACGGGGCAACCCTGGATCTGGGCCACTTCCGCATAGCTCATCCCCACCACATGCCTCAACACCACCGGTACGCGGTAATACTCCGGCAGCCGGGACAGCGCGGCGACCAGACGGCCCCGGTCGTCCGCGTTCAGAGCACGGTCCGCCGGGCCTGGATCCGCGTCCGACCACATGTCCGGTGCGTCGTCCACCCGCATGACGGACAACGGACGGCGCGAATTGCTGCGCACGTGATTGCGCCACACGTTCGCCGCGATCGTCATCAGCCAGGCGCGCGGCTGCAACGCCCGGCGCCGCTCCGGCGGGTAGCCCTGCAGCGCCGTGTAGGCCCGCAGGAAAGCGTCCTGTCCCAGATCATCCGCCTCCGCGGCCGATCCGGACACGCGCAGCAGGAACGCGTGCACAGCTCTGGCATGGACCCGGACCAGCTCTGTGAAGCCGGCGTCCAGGTCCTGCGCCAGCAGGTCGGTCAACTGCTCGGCAAGCTCCTCCATCGCTGGTAGAACACCGCCTTCGGAGAAAGGGTTGCCGAATGCGGCGGAGCCCGACAGGTGGGAGTCCCCAGCCTACGAGCTCGCCGGGGGGCGTTGCCTGGTCGTCGGCGGCAGTACCGGTCGTGGCATGCCACGTCCGCGGCGCCGCCGGATCCTGCAACCCGAACGACGCATCCGGTGTTTCAAGGGCATCGACGATGTCCTGAGGAGTCACGGTGATCTACACAACCCTCGACAGTCCGCTGGGTGAACTGCTGGTGGTCGGCGAGCGGATGGCGACCGCCCCCGGCGGCATCGCCCTCGCCTGCCTCTCCTTCCCGGACCAGAGCGGGGGTGCGACCGTACGGCCCGGTTGGGTCCGGGACGACGGGGCCTTCACCGCGGTCGCCGACCAGCTCGCCGCCTACTTCGTGGGCACACTGAACCGCTTCGACATCCGATACATCCCCTCGGGCTCCGGCTTCCAGCGCCGGGTCTGGGCAGCGCTGGACGCCATCCCGTACGGCACGACAGTCACCTACGGCGAGGTCGCCGCCCGGCTCGGTGAGCCGCCCAGCGCGGCGCGCGCTGTCGGTGCGGCGATCGGCGCCAACCCGCTGCTGGTCGTCCGCCCGTGCCACCGGGTG
This sequence comes from Micromonospora sp. C28SCA-DRY-2, assembly GCF_030519475.1. Lineage (GTDB taxonomy): Bacteria > Actinomycetota > Actinomycetes > Mycobacteriales > Micromonosporaceae > Micromonospora. Next base: position 252,662 of record NZ_JAUMKD010000001.1, read on the forward strand.
GTCGGCGCGAACGGCGCACTCACGGGCTACGCCGGTGGCCTGCGGCGCAAGCAGATGTTGCTCGCGCTCGAAGGCTCCATGCTCGCCGTCTGACTCGGAGGAGAGGCATGAACACCGACATCGCGCCGTGGAACGCGCGCCGGCGCGTCGCCGAAACGGACTGGGCCGCGCTCGCCGAATCACTGGACGCACACGGCTGCGCCCTGACGTCCCCCTGCTCGACACCGAGCAGTGCCGGGCCATCGCCGCCCTGTACGAGCGGGCCGAGCTGTTCCGCACCACCGTCGACATGGCCCGGCACCGGTTCGGCTCCGGAACGTACCGCTACTTCACCCACGAGCTGCCTCCCGCGATCGCGGAGCTGCGAGAGGCGCTCTACCCGCGTCTGCTGGCCGTCGCCCGTGACTGGGCCGAGCGGCTGGGACGCCCGGCACCCTGGCCCGACGACCTGCACGAGTGGCTGGCGATGTGCCACGAGGCGGGACAGGACCGCTCCGCGCAGATCCTGCTGCGCTATCAGGAGGGCGACTGGAACGCCCTGCACCGTGACGTCTTCGGCGACCTGGTCTTCCCGCTCCAGGTCGTGATCGGTCTGGACACGTACGGCGCCGACTACACCGGGGGCGAGTTCCTGCTCGTCGAACAACGCCCTCGGGCCCAGTCACGCGGCACCACCGTCGCCCTGCCCCAAGGGCACGGCCTCGTCTTCACGACGCGCGACCGGCCGGTACGCACCAGGCGCGGCTGGTCCGCCGGCGCCGTCCGACACGGGGTCAGCATGGTCCACTCCGGCCGGCGGCACGCCCTCGGCCTGGTCTTCCACGACGCATAGCCACCGCGTCCCCGATCATCTCCCGTCGGCCGTCCCGGTTAAGCGAGGGGCCGTTTTGGAGATCCAGACACGAGAGGCAGACCCATGCGACCTCTCGACCGCCACCGGACCGATGTCGGGGACGAGGCCGGCCGTTCCCCGCTCGTCGATCCGGCCGTGTCGAGGGCACTCGGGCGGTTGCCGTGGCCCGTCCCGCACACGGCGGCCGAACTGGCCGCACTCACCGGGTTGCTGACGGTGCCCCGGTCCGGCATCACGACCGTAGTGATCGGTCACAGCCGGGATGCCGCCGCCACGACGTCCGCGGCGGCCTTCACCGCGGTGTGGGAGGCACGCGGCGGGGTGGTACTCGCGGTCGTCGACTGGCCCGAGACCGCAGCGTCATGGCTGCGGTCCGCTCGTCGGATGACCGCGGAGACCCCCGACGCCTGGGTCGTGGCCGCCGCCATGACCGGCTTCGTTCCACTCGCCCGACGGCTTCTGACCAGCACCCTCTGGGCGCCGTCCCGTACCTACGCCTTCGGTTCACTGTGCGACTCGCGCCTGCCGGCGCTCGCCGGTCCCGGTGTCCTGGACGGCCTGCGCGGCGCGAGCGCGGACGGTGGCACGTGGGAGGTCCGTGGCCGCGGCGTCACCACGTTCGCGGCTCGAACCAGCGGGTGAGGGCGGCGTGCAGGGCGGCCGTGTCACCGCTGGCATACGGGGCGGCCGGCGATGCGCTCCACCTCACCCCGCAACTCCTCCAGCGTCGGACGGGAGTGCCGGTCCGGATACGGCCCTGCGGTAGTCGTGGGTACACACGCGGCTCAACCCGTACGGGTCGACCCACAGCAGGGTCCAGCCGCGCGGGGTGCGTCGCCACCCGCCGGGTGCGGCGGCGGGCTCCAGCAGCCTCACCTCGCCCAGGAGCGCGGCGGCAGTCGGTCCGTCGCCCCAGGAACCTGATGCCGGCCAGCTTGCGTACGGCGTTGCGCGCACCGTCGGCGCCCACCACCCAGCGGGCCGTCAGCGTCGTCTCGACGCCCGAAACGGCCCGCAGGTGTAGTCGGACATGCTCGTCGTTCTCCACCAGGCCGACCACTTCCGCGCCACGCCCCAACCGTCCGCCCAGCCGAACGGCGGCCGCGGCGAAAACCTCCTGGGCGTAGGCCTGCGGGCTGCCGACGAGCACCGGGCCCTCCTCGACGACCCGGGACAGGTCGAGTTCGAAGATCGAGGCGAGATGGAAGCGCACCGGCCCGCGGGTGTCGCGGGACGCGGCGTACCGGCCCGGCTGCGCCGCCTCCAGCAGCCCACGACGGTCGAGGGCCTGCGCGGTGCGCGCGTGCGGCGTGCTCGCCTTGGAGATCCCGTCCGGCTCGGCAGCTTCTCGAGGATGGTCACATCGATGCCCAGCAGGGCGAGTTCGCGTGCGACGAGGGTGCCGACCGGACCCCCGCCCACCACCGCGACGCCGGTGTCGACGCTGCCGCCGGCCGGCGGCTGAGAGCTGGCATGCTCGGTTTTTCTCCTCGATGGCCGGTACGCCTCAGACAATCGGCATGGGGCCCGGGCGGACCGGAAGGACCCCGGCGGCGCGGTGAGCCGCCGGGGTCCGGTACCGCCATGCGATCGGTCTTGGTGGGCGCGCAGGAACCCCCGGTCACGGCCGGGCCCGGCCCCGCGCTCCCCCGATCAGACGCTCTTGTGGAAGCCGGCGTCGACCGCGTAGTCCGAGCCGGTGGTGCTCGCCGAACGGGGGGACGCCAGCAGCAGTACCGCGTCGGCGACCTCCTGCGGGTCGATGAGGCGGCCGGTGACCTGGCCCATCATCTGAGGCGCGATGCTGTCCATGACGCTGTCGCGGTCGGCACCCGCCATCGCAGCGATGACGTCGGCCGCGCCACCCTCCTCGGTCCACCAGGCGGTGCGCACGGCGCCTGGGGAGACGGTGTTGACGCGGATCCCCTTGGCGCCGAACTCCTCCGACAGGGCCTTGGTCAGGTTGGACAGGGCCGCTTTCGCGGCGCCGTACTCGATGTTGACCGGTGCCGGCTGACGTGCCATGCCGGTGGAGATGTTGATGATGGAGCCACCGCCGCGCTCGATCATCTGAGGGATGGCCGCGCGGATCGCGCGGACCGCGGAGAGCAGGTTGAACTCGAAGATCGAGCGCCACTGCTCGTCGCTGCTGTCGAAGAAGCCGGTGCGAGGCATGGTGACGCCCGGCGGCGGGCCACCCGCGTTGTTCACCAGGACATCCAGTCCGCCGAAGTGCTCGACCGCGCGCGCCACAACCTGCCCGGGGGCGTCGGGGTCCATCAGGTCTGCCGACACGTGCAGCAGGTTCGGGCCGGCCAGCTGCTCCAGCTCCGGCGTGGTCTTGCGGGAGACCGCGACGACCTTGGCACCCTCTTCGAGCAGTGAGCGGGTCACGGCCAAGCCGATGCCCTTGGAGGCGCCGGTCACCACGGCCACGCGACCGGAGAGGTTGAGATCCATCATTGTCCTTCTGGGTCGAGGCCCTCCCCCGGGGAACAGGGTGGAGCCTTGGGGTGCGCTGTCGGTGGTTGAACCCCGACGGATGCGGACGGGTTGCACGGACGCTCGGCTGCAACCGGCCATCGGAGCGGGGGGTTCTCAACGGCAACGCATCCCGCCTTCTCCCAGCTCCGCATGTCCACCGCCGTGATCCGGCCGCGCAAACTCCTGCTGCCGCTGGTCTGTCTCGCCCCGCTGTTGGTCAACGCGGGATGCGGGACTGGTCGTCCTCGCCCTGCCGGACATTCAGCGCGAGCTGTCCGTGAGCCTGACCGAGGCGCACCGGCTGACCAATGTGTACGTGCTCCTCGTCGGCTGACCGTGGCACCCGAAGATGCGCAGCGGCGTGGTGGTGGCAGGGGGACGGCCCGGCCCGTCGCGACGGGGCAGGCCACCGCCTGGGCGACGGCCTGACTGTCACCGCGAGCGGTCCGGGTGTGGTCAGGGTTGACGCAGTGGTGCGAGCGCGTCGGTCCAGGCGGTCACCTCGGTGAAGAGTTGGCGGAGCGTGGTGTTGTGGCGATCACCGGGGGTGAACGTGGTGAACGCTGCGAAGTCGGTGGCGAGTGACAGACTGACCTGGGTACGCACGCCGGCCAGCTGGAGACCTGCCGTGATGAGGCGCAGGTGTTCAACCGCGCGGGCGCCGCCGACGCTACTTCCGTAGGAGACGAAGCCCGCCGCCTTGTTGTTCCACTCGCCGTAGAGGTAGTCGATGGCGTTCTTCAACGCCGAGGGGATCGATCGGTTGTACTCCGGCGTGACGAAGACGTATCCGTCGAACTCGGCGATCTTTTTGCTCCACTTCCGTGTGTGGTCGTGGGCGTAGGACCCGAGCAGCGGTGACTGCGGCTCGTCGAAGATCGGCAGACGGTAGTCCTCGATGTCCACCACCTCGACGTCAATGCCGTCATGCTGGTTGCCCTGCTTGGCGACCCACTCGGCCACCTGGTGACCGACCCGCCCGGGGCGGGTACTGCCGAGGATGATCCCGATGTTCGTCATGCGTATTCCATTTCTGCTGATCTGATGGTTACGGATGGCCGGAAACGTTGTGCTGGGCGGATCGGAACCTGCGTGCGACACGCACTTTCACCGCCGTCGTTGACGCCGATGTCCGGATTGCAATGCCGCGTCGAGGCCGTTCAGCCGCAGCACGCTTGCGCCGCGCAGGTGCGCCAGGTCCACACTGCCGTCATCGGTGTATCGGAGAAATGTCACCTGCTCGGTCCATTCCAGGCGGGTTCCGTCGGTCTCGGCGTCGAGCCGGACGGTGACCAGCGAGGTCCACCGCAGTTCGCCGTCGACCGCGGCTTCGTAGCCGTAGACGATCCGGTAGGGGCCCGCGATGTCGATGTACCGCGACCGGAACTCCAGCCGCTCGGATGCGGTGTCCAGCGCGGTGTAGGTGCTGCGCGCCGTCTCGCCTCCGCCCACCCGGAAGTCGTGCTCGTAGGAAACCTCGCTGCCGGGAAGCCGGAACCACCGCCGCCTGATCGCGGTGTCGGCGAACGCCGTGAAGACCTCGCCCGGTGGCACGTCGAGGTGCCGCGAGATCGTGAACGTGTCGTGCCGGACCATGCCGTCCTCCCGCTGTCACGGCCACGAAGTGGTGGCCGCACGTCAGTTACGATCAGTAAGAAACGTGCGCCCACCGGATTTAGTCCGGCTCTCCCATACGCACTTTGAAGTCAGCTACTGACGCATGAGGAACAAAGCCATGACGAGCTCCCTTGCTACCGAACTCGCGCAGCGCGGGGTCGCGCCGGACTGCGTCCAGACGATCGAGCTCGTCCGCGATGTGCTGGCGCGGGTGGGTGACAAATGGACGCTGCTGACCATCACGGTCCTGGCCTCCGGCCCGCTGCGCTTCACCGCGCTGCACGAACAGGTCGCCGGCATCTCCCAGCGGATGCTTAGCCAGACCCTGCGCGCCCTCACCCGCGACGGATTGGTGACCAGGACCGCATTCCCGGAAGTACCCCCGAGGGTTGAATATGCCCTGACGCCGCTCGGCCGTTCGCTGAGCGAGGCCGTGGACGGACTCGTGCACTGGGTCCGTGGCCACCAGAGCGAACTCGTCCGCAACCGTGACGAGTTCGACCAGGCACCCACCGCGAACACGGCGACCCTGCCCCACGCGTAACCGCGCCACGGTTCCCTCGTGGCTGCCGCATCGCGAACTCCAGCCGAGATCCACACATGACAGTGCGCCGAGACCGGATGAGTGGGCCCACGAGTCGACACCGTCGAAGCGGTCACAGGCCAAGGGCCGGTCAAGGCTGCGGGCTCAGGTGGCGGGGAGGGCCTCGGCGAAGGCCAGCGTGCCGCAGCCCGGTACCCGGACGACAAGGCCGAGCGCCGACTCTGGCAGCCCGGTGACCGGCACGAATGCGACGTCCGGGCGGACCTGCAACCCGGCGGTGCGCCGGCACACCAGCATCCCGCCCCGACCCGCTGCGACGAGCGCGATGCCCTCTTGGAGGGTGGTGACCGTCGGCCCGGCGGGGATTGGCCGGCCGGCGGGCGTGACGACGGGCGCCTGCGCCGCCCGCCAGTACTCCGGCGCTGGCGCAGCCGGCCCGATCAACGGCAGCTCCACCAACTGCGCGACGTCCACTGCGGCACGCTCGGCGAATGGGTGCCGCACGGACACGGCGACGGTTTGCTGCTGCCGGGAGAAGACCCGTGCCAGCGTCAGTTCCGGTTCCCGCACCGGCAGCAACACGATGGCCGCGTCGACCTCGCTGCGGTGCAGTGCGCCGAATGGGTCGCTCAGCGGCAGCTCGGTCAGGTCCACCCGCCGGCCGGGTGCCTGGTAGGCGTTGACGGCGGCGGCGATACCCGCATCCACGTGCCCCTGGAATCCGAGGCGCAGCACGTCGTGGACGCCGCGGGCGGCGTCCCGGGCTTCCTCGACCGCTTGTCGCACGGCCGCGTACGCGGGCCGCACCCCGGCCAGCAGTTGCTCGCCCAGCGGGGTGAGCGCCACCCGACGGCTGGTGCGGTCGATGAGCCGGCCGCCGATCCGCCGTTCCAGAGTGGCGAGGAGCTGGCTGACGCGGCTCTGCGAGACCCGCAATCGCTCGCCGGTGCGCCCGAAGTGCAACTCCTCGGCGAGCACCAGGAAGCACTCCAGCTCGCGCAGCTCCGGTTGGCTGGCCATGCCGTACCCCTTCCCGAAGTGCCCCGACCCGCTGTGTCGATCGATAAGCCCCGCTCATCGTCCGACGAACGCTTCGCCGTTGTTCCCTCGCCTCGGCCAGACCAGGCTAAAGAGCATGACCAAGATCAACCATGTGGCGACGGCCACTCGGCCCCGGTGGACGGGGGTCGGCGCGGTGGCCGGCGCCGTCTTCGCCGTGGTGACCACGGAGATGCTGCCGGTCGGGCTGCTCACCACGATCGGTGCCAGCCTGGACAGCAGCGCCGGCATGGTCGGATTGACCATGACGGTACCCGGCCTGGTCGCGGCGGCCGTGGCGCCACTGGTGCCGCTGGTGGCCGGGGCGATGGACCGTCGGCGACTGCTGGTCGCGCTCGGCATGCTGCTCGCCGCCGCGAACATCGCCTCGGCGACGGTCAACCACATCGCGCCGCTGGTGGCGTTCCGTCTCCTCGTGGGCGTCTGCATAGGGGGTATCTGGTCGGTGGCCGGCGGGCTCGCCGTCCGCCTGGTGCCGGCCCGCTCGGTCGGCACCGCCACGTCGATCATCTTCAGCGGCGTCGCCGTTGCGTCGGTGCTCGGCGTGCCGTCCGGGGCCCTGCTCGGCGATCTCGTCGGCTGGCGGGCGGCGTTCCTGGCCGCAGGCGGACTGTCGCTGGCGGTGACCTGGCTGCTGGCCACCGCGCTGCCGCCAATGCCAGTACAGGAACCGGCGCGCCTGCGGGCGATGCGGGCACTGCTCGGTGACCGCCTGGTGCGTACCGGGCTGGTCGCTGTCACGGCTGTGATCGTCGGGCACTTCGCTGCCTACACGTACGTCCGGCCGGTGCTCGAGCGGCTCGGCGGCGTCCCGGCCGGGCTCGTCGGCGCGCTGTTGCTCACGTACGGCCTCGCGGGGGTGGTCGGCACCTTCGTCAGCGGCGCGTTCGCCGGCCGCGCCCCGCACCGCACGATGCTGGCCGTCGTAGCGGCGCTCAGCACCGCCATGCTCGCGGCGCCGCTGCTCGCGGCCGCAGGGATGCCCGGCGCCGTCACGGCCATGCTGGCCTGGGGAATCGCGTACGGCGGGGTCTCCGTCACCGGTCAGAACTGGCTGCTGCGGGCGGCGCCGGGGGCCGCGGAGCCGGTGACGGCGCTTTTCGTGGCCGCGTTCAACCTGGCCATCGCCGGCGGGGCGCTACTCGGCGGTCGGGTCGTTGATGCGGCCGGCCCGGCCGCCGCAGCGATGGTCGGCGGTGGACTGGTGCTGATCGGGCTCGCCGTTCTGGCCACCGGGGCCCGGTCCCGCCGCGCGCATGGCTTGGACCGCCCAACGTTTCCCGCTGAGGCGCAGCCATAGGGAAGCCAGGCCGACCGAAGGCGGGCACGCCCTGCTCCCAATTGAAGGGGCAACAGCGCGAGAGCCCGTTACCGGTGGTTCCGGTGACGGGCTCATTGCCTGCAAATACTTACAGTGGACGATACTGGGATCGAACCAGTGACCTCTTCGGTGTGAACTCTCGGCGAGCGGGTCGGGTCGGGCTTAATGCGAGGTCAATGGGACTGCTGAGGCGCTTCTCGGCCCAGTTCGGCTGGCACCGTTGCTGTACTTCGCTGCTGTACTGCTGGCATCAAATCAGCCGCTGGACGCGGACCTTGGGGCGCTCGTTCCGCAGGTGGCCTTGCTTGTGCTGGCGGACCTGCTCGTTCCAGACCTCCTGGTCGTAGTCCGGGTTTGGCGGGATCCACTTGTGGGAGCCATCGCTGTAGTGGAACTTCTCGTCGCCGGGCCGCAGGATGCTCACCGCAGCCAGCCGAGGAAGCGTTGGTGCAGCACCCCCGCCGGCACCCAGCTCAGGTCTTCGGAGGCGCGCACCAGTTGAGCCCCCAGGTAGAGAGCCAGGGAAATCGGAGCGCCGTCGAACTCCGCGCGCAGCTCTCGCTGCCGGGTACGGCAGGGCCACGGCGCGTCGCAGCCGCCGCAGCTCCAGATAGGTAACACCGGGCCGTGCGTGGTCATGCGCGGCCCCCGAGCAGCGCCGCCGTCAGGGACCGCGCCTGCCGGCTGGTCGCCCAGTCCACCTGCCAGCACGGGTACGGCGTGAGCCGCGACCACCACGCCCGACAACCGCTACACAGGCCGTCCGTCCCTGGCAGATGTGTGACCAGGATCCGCTCCGTCTCGTTGCTCATTGCTTCTCCTGGGCGGGCCAGTGCTTCCGGTTGATCGGGATGCGGTGTCGGTTACGGCAGGGCAGGTCGACCCCACAGCGACAGACCCACGCCCACCTGCGCCACGACCATGCCGGGCGGTGTCGCCGCGCCAGGGTCATCACGACGGCGATCAGGTAATGGTCGTAGGACACTCGGCGCCACGGTGGCGTCCTCTCCCGCATCACTGCTTCCCTCCGCCGGGCAGCGCTCCATGACCGACCCCGAAACCACGGGACCGGCTCTGGAACGTTCGGTAATTGCGACGCTACGATCACGGGGACGGCGGTTGGACTCACCCGTAGTACGAGTGAGCAGGCCAAACGGCCTTCCGCAGCATTGGTTTCACGGCGGGAACGTCGACCACCGGTCAATATAGGGATGACGGATGGCAGGTCGCGGACGATCGGCACTACAGCGCGGCGGGGTGACCGGCTACCTGTTCAAGCTGATCCGGGAATCCATCCCGCTGACGCAGGAGCAGCTCGCCGTGGGCCTGGGCGTCGACCGCGTGACCGTGCAGAGCTGGGAATCCGGGCGGCGGTCATTCACCGCGGTGCCGCTCGGGCAAGCAATCGCCGTCCGGCACCGGCTCAGACGGCTCGGCGCGAACGCAGTCCTGCTCGCCGCACTCGACGACGCCGCCGAGGCAGACTTCATCCTCGCCGCAGTCCTCGACGAACAGGTGGACCGCTGCGACATCGCCGAACAGCCGCTGGCTTGGTCAGTACTCACCCACCGCCTGACCGATCTGATCCTCTGGGCCGTCCTCGGACAGACACCCACCTTCGCCAGAGGGCTACCCGTCGCCCATCCCCGGCGGGGTCCGGTCGCGCCCGGGCCGACCTTGCCCGTCGACGAGCAACGCGCGTTCTTCGCTCACCTTCACGTGCTCGCCGAACGCGCCGCAGCCGGACAGGATCGAAACGTGCTGCTGCACCGGCAAGCCTGCTTCCTCACCGGCATGGACCCCACCAGGTCAGCGGCAGGATGGCTCGCCCAGACCACCGCCCGCGCCCGCCGGGTGACCACCTTCCGCACCTGGTCACCGCTGTGGCCGGACGCCCGCTCCGTCGTCACGTCCCTCGCCAACCAGGGCGACCCAGAACCTTTGCGGGACTTCATCGCCCACGCACACCCGGACGACGCCTGCGAGCGAGCAGCCCTCAACTACTCGGCCTACTGGGTGGGCGAGATCCCGTACCGCCACCGCGACGACTCCTTCATGCCCGGGACGCTCGCGGACTGGCACGGCTCGATCCTTCTTCGGCACCTGGTTCAGCGCCTGGACACAGGACACCCCTTCGTCGACCTCAACATCCACAACGTCTGGGCTCTGCTGGCCGCACGACGCGGTCTCGCCCTCGACAACCCCACCGCGACTCGGGCACTCCTCGACCGCAGTGTCCCGCTCCTGGACAGTGACCAGATCTCCGCGCAGTCCCGGCAGGAACTAACCTCTATCGTCTACAGCCTGCGGGCGGACGGACTCACCGGCACAGGGACGGGCAGATGACCGACGACCACGACGCCGCTGGAGCGATGAGCTTCATATTCGAAGCCGGTGTCCTCAAACGCGCCGCCCGCACCGGCTGGTGGTTCGCCGGCGTCAAGCACCCCGAGTCGATCGCCGAACACTCGTTCCGGACCGCGCTCATCGGAATGGTGCTCGCCGCCATGGAAGGCGCGGATCCGGCCCGGGTGTCCATGCTCTGCGTCCTGCACGACACCCAGGAAACCCGGATCACCGACATCCCGCACATCGCCAAGCGCTACCTCACCGCCGCACCCAACACCGCCGTCACCGCCGACCAAGTCGCCACCTGTCCACCCGCAGTCGCCGACGTCATCATCGCCGCCGTCGCCGAATACGAAGCCGGCGAGACGCTCGAAGCCGTCGTCGCCCGCGACGCCGACAAGCTCGAATGCCTCGTCCAAGCCGTCGAGTACCGCCATCAGGGCATCGACAACGTCCAGCGCTGGATCGACAGCTCACGAGCCGCGCTCAAGACCGCGAGCGCCCACCGCCTCGCCGACGCCGCTCTCAGCGGACAACCCCTCGCCTGGCTCACCCCTCCCCCGCTGCCGGAGTAAGCCGAAGAAACATCCCTAGATCTACCGTCAAGGGCTCATGGCCCTTACCGGCCTTGACCCCTCGCTTCCAAGGCGCATCCGCCGGGAGCCGTGGCGTCCGCTGACGTTCAACGGTATTGGCCCGGAGGCGACATCCGTCCGCGCTGGTCCGGCCTCGGCCGCCCTCGTTGATGTCAACGGCTGATGTCAGGTCGCCGCTGCCGTCGGCCCTCACCGCCGCTACCCCCGCGCGCGCTAGGTCCGACCGCGCCAGGTCGTTGTAGACCTGTTCTAGAGTCCGGCCACGGATCGTCGACGGCCGAGCCGAAACCTCCTGCGGGTGTTCTCAGCGTTCGGTCTGGTCTTCGCGATCGTGCTCGCGGCGCTAGCCGATGGTGATCTCCCATGTCTTCAACATTCACGGCCGTCCAGTGATCGTGTCCGGGTGTTGTAGCCCGACCGAGCTGCGCCAAGGCGACATGGTAGAGGTTCTGTGTGACGGCCCCGTGGTGGCCACGACCCGCGCCTACGTTGAGCTGCACTCGCGTCCCGATACCACATCTCTCGTACTGCCTGACATGGCGGTATCTGACGTAGAGCCAGGCTATGTCCTTCGAGCGGCTGGGCACTGAGGTCGGCAGCGACAGCCACGCCGACCGCTTCGGTGCGAAGGAACTACCTGGCTAGCGGGGCCAGCGTCGAGATGGGCGGTGGGCTGAGGAAATCGTCGACCGGCGTCCGTGGTTGTCCGCCCGTGTGCTTGCCGGTCGCCACTCTGCTAGTCACCCAGGCCCTAGTTCTTGTTGCCCCCTGCTGACCGACTGAACGGGCACGTGTCGGGCACGCGACGGCCAACCGTGAGGTGCAGGCCTACTGTTGCCGCCGCGTTGTGGGGTCGCGCCGCAAGAGTTCGAGGAAGTAGGCGCAAGCCTCGCCCTCTGTCTGAAAGACTCGGAGGCCGTCCTTCATCCCGCGTAAATCACAGTAGTAAACCTCCCAACCCGCCGGGCCGACGTCAAGCACGTAGCGTTCGTTAGCTCCGAGGCCGCCGTACACCCGATAGCTGTCGGGGTTGAAGCCCTCACGCAGTAGGACGTTGGGCAAGTTTGTTAGCGTCACGTCGTCCACGAACTCATCATGCCCAATGACCGACTGGCCAGATAGTCGGGGCCTGCCCAGACCTCTTCGGTGTGAAAGAACGATCATTCCTTGGCGACCTGCCACTATATGGGCGCCGAGTTGCGGAAACCGTCCTTCGACGTCCGGGGCCGTCCACCACTGTTCGCACCCGTAGTCACTCACCTTGTCACCGAGTTGGGCAAGGGACCATGATCTTCGATCTGTCGGGCGGCTCAGCGAGAAGGGGACTCTGCCAGCCGAAGCTCGTAGAGCATCCGGGCCGCTGGTAGGAGAGACCCCGTGGTGGGGTGAGGGCGTCCCTACCGCAAATCTGGGGGCGTGCTGGCGTGCGCGAGCTACTCCCGCCCAAGATCATGGAGCCGACAAATCTCCTGCTCAGAGAGGGACCGGCCATGCCCACCCACGGTTCAGCCACCACCGCGACGCCCACCGCCATCGTCGCCCCGTCTCCTGCCACCGCCGACGCTCCTGCTTCTGTACGGACCGCGTCTGTCCTGTGGATGATCGCCATTGCGGCCGGCGTCTTCGAGACGGTGCTGGCCGTCGTCGGTCTGTTCGCTGAGGGGCCGGTCTCGCCGGCCGAGATCGTTGTCGGGGTGGGCGTGCGGCTCGTCGTCTTCGTCGTAGCCGGCTACCTCGCCGTACGGCTATCTCAGGGAAGGAACTGGGCTCGCTTGGCGCTTGCTCTGCTGCTGGGCGTGTTCGGCTCACTCTCCCTGCTGATCGACCCGATCCAGTGGCTGCTCGACGGCAACGAACTCAGCTCAGCCTTCGCGGACGTCACCCTGATGGAGCTGCTGTTCGCGACGAGCCGGATCGTGCACCTCGGCGCGGTCGGCGCCGCGATGGTGTCCATGTTCCGGCCCGGGGCGAACGTGTATTTCCGTGCCGTGACCCAATGACGTACCGCGAGTTCCGGGTTAACGAGCTGTTTGAGGCAGCGAGAAGGCAATAGGGACTCTAGCCAGTCAGGATCCGGACTCACCCACGCCCACCTGACAAGGCAAGGACTGCGAGGCACACCAAGCCCGCGAGTTCGCCGCTATCCCGATGCTCCTATGGAGGTCAAGGGGCGAGGGCGGCGAAGTCGGCTCGTAGGGCGGTGTAGACGTCGCGGACGATGTAGCGCTTGAGGCAGCGGAGGATCTCTTGCTTGCTGAGGCCTTCCGTGGTGCGTCGGTGCTGGTAGGCGCGGGTGCGTGGGTCGTAGCGCAGGCGGCAGAGGGCGATGGTGTGGAGGGCGTGGTTGGCGCCGCGGTCGCCTCCGCGGTGGAGGCGGTGGCGGCGCACTCGTCCGGAGCTGGCGGGGATGGGTGCTGCGCCGCAGAGGTGGGCCAGTGCTGCTTCCGAGCGCAGCCGGTCGGGGTTGTCGCCGGCGGTGGTGAGCAGTTGGGCGGCGACGTCGGTGCCGACGCCGAATAGGGCGCTGGTGCGTGGTGCTGCCTGGCGGACCAGCGGTGTCAGCTGTCGGTCGAGGGTGGTGATCTCCTCGGTCAGGGTGCTGACTCGTCGGGCGAGTCCGGCCAGCGCAGCAGTGGTGGCTTGTTCCGGGTCGTTGAGCCTGGTCGGGTCGACGGTCAGAGCGGTGCAGCGGCTGACCAGGACTGCGGCGCTGAGCTTTGTCAGCTGGGCTCGCAGACTTTCGGGGGCGGCGGTGACCAGGCCGCGCATCTGATTGATCGCAGCGGTGCGGGCCTTGACCGCCCCCTGGCGGGCCACTCGTAGGGCGCGGATGGCTTCCACGGCTCCGGTGCGGGTCTTCGGCGTGCCCATGGCGGTGCCGGCGAGAGTGGCCCGGGCAGCGGCGATGGCGTCGATGGGGTCGGACTTGCCCTTGGTCCGGCGGGTCCTGCGGTCAGGGCGGTCGACCTCAACGACGGTGACCTTGTGGCAGGCCAGGTGCCGGGCCAGGCCCGCCCCGTAGCTGCCGGTGCCCTCTACCCCGATCGCGACCAGGCGGCCGAAGGAGCGCATCCAGGCCAGCAAGTCCGCATAACCAGCGGCGGTGGCCGGGAACTCGTGGTCGGCCAGGAGCCCGCCGGTGCTGTCGATCACGGCGGCGTGGTGGGTATCGCGGTGGGTGTCGACACCACCGATGACCGATCGCTTCTTGGCTGCCATGCTGGTGAGGTCCGCCTTTCTCGTATGCGTCGAGAACACGTGGACACGTCACCGGTCAGGCGGTGCGGACAACACAGTGGTGGGCGCCTCTCGCACAGGCTCCTATCAGGTCACGACGCCTGACCGGTGACATGCAGCTGCCGGGGCCACCGGGCTGGCCGACGAATCGGGATGAGGACAGTATCCGTCGGTCTGCCGGTGAGTCAGACCAACCCGGCGACCCACCCCACCATCCTCACTGTCTGCCGCCGACCCGCCCTCCTGGGGAGCGGGCCGCCGCCCGGCCCGCCACGCCAAGCGGGCCTTGACGCTCGTACGGACGCTGGCGGGTCGGGCGGTGGTCTGCTCGGCTTACCCGGTCGCGGGGCGCGCGCCCAAGCGGCGGCGCGTGCGGCCCGTCAAGGGCCACCTTGGTAGATGTACAGAAAGTCCTCCCACACCGGCAGCCGGCCGGTCCGCCCTGGGCTGCGGGGTCACGACGGGTTGACGTGTCCGCACCCGGTGCTACTCTGCCGCTCGTCGAGCACGCTAGGCGCGGCCTTCCTGCCGGATCGCTGGACTCGACGTCGGAGATGCCGAGCGGGCCTTCCTGCCGCTGAGGCGGGCCACGTCCCGCCGGCTGTCGATCGCACCGGCCGCTGTGCCGGTCCCCTGAATCCGCTGAGCGGCCCAGTACGGCCTTCCCTGCCGTCCACGATGGCCTGGATTCGCCCACCTCCACGGTGGGGCAGCCTGCGGCAACCCACCGGATGCCGGCATTCCAGACTCCCCACCCGTGCCGTCCCACTCATCAGACCCATGAGCGCGAAAGGACATGGCCCATCGGCGGAACGTGGCACCACCACGACTCCGCCCTCCGGCGTCACCCGCCCTCCCGGCGGTGCCAGGAGACACGACGAACACCACCAGGTTTCTGGAGTCGTCTCCCGCGCGCCGGCGCCCGAGGAACCGAGGGCTGACGCCGGCACCCCTGAAGTAGGCCGCGCGAAACACCGACCGGATCGTGTGGAACCCGCCAACCCGCAAGACGGCGGTGCTCGATGCACATGACTGGCTGTTGCGGACCAGCCCATTGACAGGCTGCATGCGGCCGGGTTACCGACTGAGGAACCAGCCGGTCAGCGCAATGCAGACCACCATCGCCGGCAGCGGTAGGAAGTAGAACAGCGGATCGAAGTCGCCATTCGGGGTCGCTCCGCCGAGCGTGTGCCGGAGCAGTCCGAGCAGGGCGGCGCATGCCGCGAGGACGAGTTTCGCGACGCGAGGCCGCCATGTCGTGCGCCATGAGTCCGTTGTCCGAAGGATGAAGGTCAGCACGCTACCGGCTAGCCAGCCGATGACCAGGTATGGCAGTGGGTACCACCAGAGCGCGGATGGTTCCAGAACCAGGAACACCAGCGGAGTGACGATGTCGAGAGCCGCGTACAGCAGGCTGCTGTAGCCGATGGCACCCAGCCAAGTCTTAGGGTCCGGTAGCTGCACGATGACAACCATCGCGACATGATCTCAAATTTCAGCCGGGCGCCACCCCTTGAAGGAGAACTTGTTCTCGTAGAACCACTGGAGGTGCTTCAGCGCGGCCTGGTCGGCCTCGGAGAGGTCGCCGAGCTGGGCCGCCGCGAGGGTCCACAAATCTCGGCACCGCACCCACAAACCGCGGACCCATAAGACGCGCGAACCGCCTTACCGAATGCCGGTAATGCGGTTTTTCGTCGCGCACCATAATGCGCGACCTGTTGTGAGCCTTGCTGTGCTGCTTCAGAGCGAGTTCGTCCACCACGATCATCGGCACGAGGATGTGGATCGGGTCGTAGCGCGTTCCGAGCGCCGGGGCGAGGTCTAGCTCCTCCAGCTTCTGCGGATGGTGCAGGTGGACGTTGCTGTCGAGCACGACGGGACGCCCGGCCCTCTCGAACTGCTTCACCTGCGACTTGACCCCGGCATTGGCCTCCGTGAAGGCACTTATTCGTTCGTCCAGCTCCATTGCGAGGAGACCGTTGAGGACCCTCTCGGCGTCCAGTTGGTCCCCCTGCAGGGAGGCCGCGGTGGACAGGAGTAGCTGGTACCGGTCCGCCGGTGCAAGGCGGTCGAGGTCGGCAGCGCTGCCCTGATTTCGGAGCTGACGGCGTACCTCGTTGGCCCAATCGAGGTAGGAGAACACGGGACGCATCATCGGACGACTGGTTCCACCGCGAATGATCGTGGCGGTGTTGAGCAAGCTGGCGAGGGATGCGTGCAGGTTATTTCGGTCGACGCCGGGCAGCTGTCGGCCATCCGGCAGGCGCATCTGCTCAAGCCGCACGCCGCCGGGGAGCACCCGTCGTTGTCGACCCTGGCCGAGCTGTTCGAGGTGTCGCGGCAGACGGTGTACCCCCGGTGGTGTGGTTCAGATACTGAACCCATCCCGTGATGAGGTTCTGGGCAACCGATTCAGTCGGTCAATCCAACCGAAGTCGTGTAGCCAGGCGAAGCTGCGTTCGACGACCCAGCGGCGCCGGCCGAGGCCGGAGCCGTGTGGGTGACCGCGGCGGGCGATGACCGGGGTGATCCCTCGGGCGCGTAGGAGGTGGCGGTACTTGTCGTGGTCGTAGCCGCGGTCGGCGTAGATTCTGCGGGGCCTGCGGGCAGGCCGGCCGCGCCGGCCACGAATCGGTGGGATGGCGTCGATCAGCGGGATGAGCTGAGTGACGTCGTGCCGGTTCCCGCCGGTCAGCGTAACGGCCAGGGGTGCGCCGCCCGCGTCGGTGATCAGATGGTGTTTGCTGCCGGGCCGGCCGCGATCGACCGGGCTCGGCCCGACGTGGTCCCCCCTTTGAGGGCGCGCAGGTGGGAGGCGTCAACCACCGCGTAGGCCAGGTCGAGCGCTCCGACGGCACGCAGCTCGGCCAGGAGCACCTCGTGCAGACGTTGCCACACGCCCTGCTCCTGCCAGCGCGCCAGCCGCCGCCAGCACGTCGAGCCCGACACCCCGAACGCCGAGGTCGGCAACTGCTGCCACGGGATCCCGGTCCGCAGCACGAACAAGATCCCTGCCAGGGCAGCCCGGTCGTCACGGGCCAACCGTCCCGGGGAGCGGAACCGGCGGGTACGAGCCGGGATCAACGGCCCGAGCCGCTCCCACAACCCGTCAACGATCTCCCTCTCACGCACAGCCTATCGATCTACCGACAGCCGCGACCGTCCACAAGTGACACGCCGAACTCAAATTGAAACGGTCTCTAAGACGACGCTCCGCCGGTGGCCGCAGGCTGATGACCTGCGGCTTTCTTATCGTCCCCCGTTGCGTGCCGGTCGCTTCGCAGGCTCGCTGCGATCGCTTGCCGAAGATCAGCTGAAACGTTGTTGGCCTTGCGGGTCTAGCCCTGGGCCGGTGATGCCGTACTGGGCGAAGTCGTCGGGATCGAGCTGAGTGGCTTACCGAGGGCGTCGGCGAAGACGCGCCGGTCGATTCCCGGCTGTATCCGGTGACCCGCTGCAGATCCACCGGCCGCCAGCCGCCTGCGTGAAACTCCCGTAGCTGCTCGTCCCGCTCGGTAAACGATCGTATGCCCGGGCATGCGGGTTCTCCCGCACCGGCCAATCTGTGGCGCGCGGCAGTCGGAAGCTTGTTGAGCCGCAGTCACGGTCTGCCGGTGGGAAGGGCGGCGCCAGGCCCGGCTACGTCGTTTGCTGCGCCTTCGTGACGATTTGAACGAAGGCGTGTACCAGGGCCTTCTCTCCGCCTTTGCGCCACACCGGTGCGTAGTGCAGCACCGGTCCGTCGGTGATGGGCAGGAAGGTGATGTCCCGCCGTTGCCGGGTGGCTGCCACGTCCGATCCGATCGGGGACACGACGTTGCCCCCGGCGATCGCTCGGAAGGCCTCCTCGAGGGTGACGGTGCCCAGTCCGCGCCGGACGGGCCGGCCGGCCGGGGTGGTGGACGGGGTGTGCGCCTCCCACACGTAGTCGGGAATGGGTCCCTCGGGGTAGACCACCGGATGATCGCCGAGATCCTCCAGCTCGACGCTGCCCCGGCCGGCCAACGGATGACCGGCGGCCACCGCCAGCACCAGCTCCTCGCGATGCAGGACCGGCCCGACCGTGAGGTCGGGCTCGCGGATGGGCAGCCAGAGAATGCCGATGTCGACCGAACCGGCCCGCAGCGGCCCGAGCGGGTCGGCCGGCAGGATTTCGCGCAGGCGCAGCTCGCACTGCGGGTGCCGCTGCCGGAACAGGTCGAGGACGGCCTCGACCGACTGGTAGTGGGTGGCCATGGTGCCGACGGTCAGCGTGCCGGCCTGGCCGCGTGCGGTGGCGGCGGCCTCCTCGATGCCGGAGATGATCTCGCTGTAGCCGGCGCGGAGGCGGTCGCGTAACCGTTCGCCGAGCGGGGTGAGTCGAACGGCGCGGCTCGTACGCTCGAACAGGCCCCCGCCGATCCGGCGTTCCTGCTGTTTGATCGACTGACTGACCCGCGATTGGGACACGTGCAAACGCTCGGCCGTGCGACCGAAGTGAAGCTCTTCGGCCAGCGTCAGGAAGATCTCGATGTCGCGCAGTTCCACCAGACGGCCCTACCTTCGATCATTGCGGCCTGGAATTGGGCAGTCTACGGCTACGACGAGAACGGGCGGCATGAGCGTGGCTCGGACCCCCGGCCGTCGCGGGGTCCATCGTCGATCGATCACCGCTGGCTAATGCGGCGATGCGATCTTCTGCGTTGTTCGGCCGGGGCGGCCGGGCGATGGTGGACGCATGAGCGAAAGCGTGATCGACATCGTGGCGACGCCGGATCATCTCGGGACCCCACGCTGGCACGCTGTGACGTCGCCCGGTTCGGTGGCCGGAGTCGCCGATCTACGTCCGGTCATGCCGTTCGAGTACGAACTGCCACCGCCGACCGCCCTGCAGCCGGGCATCTTTGATCTGAACCTGTATGTGCGGCCGCAGTGGCGTCGACGAGGGATCGGATCGCGGCTGCTGGCCGCCGTCGGTGCATACGCCGTGGGACGGCGGCTGATCGTGGAGACCGCCCCGGATTCCGCCGCGCAGTCGTTCTGCGAGCGGCACGGATTTCGGCGCACCGGATCCAGGATCCATGACCTGCTCGCCTACCGCGATATTCACCATGCCTGGCTGGGTGAGTTGGTCGACGTCGAGCACCCCGGATACCGACTGCGTCACTGGACCGGGGACCCGACTGGCGGGAACAGCGTCGAGCAACTACTCCGGTATCCGAGCCGACCGGGTAATGCGGTGGTGAGCACCGCCGAGGCGGACGGCGGCGTGGTCGCCTATGTCTTGGCGATGACGGGTGCACCGTCGCAGCGTCGCGCCCGCCAGTACGGCCCTGCCGTGCTCGTCGGCCATCGCGGACGGCGGCTGGGGCTGTGGGTCAACGCCGCTCTGCTCACGCGACTGCGCGAGATCCACCCACACGTCGAGGAGATCGAGACTCGCACCGCCGAAGAGGACTCCGACCTGGTCGCCCTGCATCGACACCTGGGCTTCCGCCCTCTCGGGCGGCGTATCCGCTACGAACTCACCCTGCCGTAACCGGCGGCCCTGACTCCGGTCCAGCAGCACCGGGCCGACACGTCCCCGCTGGAGGGAGGTTTGTCATGAAAGATGCTATCCGCCCCTGGATGTGCGCCGCCCCGGGCGGAAGCCGAGACCCGCCCGGTGATCCCGGGCCACCACCCGGCGGTCGCCACCTGCCCACGTCAACGTCAAGCGGCACGGTGTTCTGTCTGCTCGGCCCCAACGGCGCGGGCAAGACGACGACGGTGAACGTGCTGACCACGCTGGTGCAGGCCGACGGCGGCGCGGTCCGAGTCGCCGGCCACGACCTTGCCACCGACGCCAAGGCGGTCCGCGCGGCCATCGGCGTCACCGGCCAGTTCGCGCCGTCGACGAGCTGCTGCCGAACGGCCGTCACCGGCATGTCCTTGTCAATCCGTCAGATCGGGGGCCGTCTTGCTCACGTCGCAACTTTCGCTGCATCACATCATCCGCCGCTACGACGAGCGCACGGTGCTGGCCGGCGTGTCCTTCAGCGTCAAACCGGGCGAGAAGGTCGGCATCATCGGCGACAACGGCGCCGGGAAGTCGACCCTGTTACGCCTGATCGCCGGGGTGGACCGACCCGACAATGGGGAACTGACGGTGATCGCCCCGGGCGGTGTCGGCTACCTGGCCCAATCGCTGCCGCTGCCGCCACATGCCTCGGTCCAGGACGCGATCGACCTCTCTCTGGCCGACCTCCGCGAGCTCGAGTCGCTGATCATGAACACCGAAGCCGGACTGAACGGTCTGTCGAGGGCTGAACTCGTCGCGGGCCTGGAGCACTACGCCGGGCTGGTTTCCCGTTACGAAGCACGGGGCGGGTACGGGGCGGACACCCGGGTCGAGAAGGCGTTGCACCGGCTCGGCCTGCCGAATCTGGACCGTACGCGGGCGCTCGGCACCCTGTCCGGTGGGGAGCGGTCCCGGCTGGCGCTGGCCGCCACGCTGGCCTCCCAACCGGAACTGCTCCTGCTCGACGAGCCGACCAACGACCTCGATGATCAGGCCGTGGGCTGGCTGGAGGCGCGCCTGCGGCAGCACCGCGGCACACTGCTCGCGGTCACCCATGACCGGGAGTTCCTCAGCCGGGTCACCGACACAATCCTGGACGTCGGTCAGGGCACGGTGACACGCCACGGCGACGGCTACGACGGGTACCTGACCGCCACGGCCGCCGAACGCCGCCGTCGGCTACAGGAGTACGAAGACTGGCGCCATCAGCTGGTCCGCAACCGTAAGCTCGCTGCCGCCAACGCGTTCCGTCTGGAAGCGATCCCGCGCAAGGCGCCGATGGCCAAGTTCGGGCACGGCGCCTTCCGGGCCCGCGGCCGTGATCACGGTGCGATGGGACGCATCCGCAACGCCAAGGAGCGCATCGAGCGTCTCACGGCAAACCCGGTCGCGCCGCCGCCCGACCCGCTGGTGTTCTCGGCCAGCATCACCGGCGTCGACAACGACGCCCCGGAGACGGTTGCCGAGCTCACCGAGGTGCGCGTCACCGACCGGCTGTACGTGCCGTCACTGCGGATCGGCGGCACGGACCGGCTTCTGGTCACCGGGCCCAACGGGGCGGGCAAGTCCACCCTCATCCGGGTCCTGGCAGGAGAACTGCGCCCGGACCATGGAACGGTACGCACCCAGGGCCGGATCGGTCACCTGCGGCAGCAGATGACGCCGTGGCCGCCGAACCTGACCGTGTTGGAAGCGTTCACCGGCGGGCCGGCTGGTGACCCGGACGAACTGCTGTCGCTGGGCCTGTTTCGGCCGACTGACCTGCGGTTGCGGGTAAGGGAGCTGTCGTACGGACAACTCCGCAGGCTCGAAGTGGCCCGCCTGGTCAGCAAGCCGGTCGACCTGCTGCTCCTGGACGAGCCGACCAATCACCTCAGCCCTGCTCTGGTCGAGGAGCTGGAGCAGGCGCTGGTCGACTACCAGGGCGCAGTGGTCGTCGTCACCCACGACCGCCGGATGCGGGCTCGGTTCGCCGCCACGCACCTACAGCTACGTGCCGGCCACGTGGAACAACTCAGCGAGAGGACCGGCTGACGCCGGCACCTGCCGCGACGGCGGTGCCAGGGGCGAAGAGAACCTCAGAGGGGAATGGCGAGTAATGG
The DNA here is from genome assembly GCF_030519475.1 of Micromonospora sp. C28SCA-DRY-2. Taxonomy (GTDB): domain Bacteria; phylum Actinomycetota; class Actinomycetes; order Mycobacteriales; family Micromonosporaceae; genus Micromonospora. Next base: position 274,363 of record NZ_JAUMKD010000001.1, read on the forward strand.
AGACTGACGTAATCATCGTGGGCGCCGGTCCGGCGGGCCTGATGTTGGCCGGGGAATTGCGCCTGGCCGGAGCCCGAACGGTGGTGCTGGAGCGCCACCCGCAGCCGCGAGACATCCCGAAGGCCAGCGGCCTCGGCGGGCGGATCCTGGACCTGCTGCGCCACCGGGGAATTCTGGAGCGATTCGAGGAGGCCAGCAGCAATCCCCAGGTGGCCCCTCGATTTCCGTTCGGCACCATGCACCTGGACTTCACGCACCTGGTGGATCCGCCGATGCGGGCGATGCCAATTCCGCAGCGGGAGGTCGAGCGACTGCTCGAGGAACGCGCGCGGGAACTCGGCGCTGACGTCCGTCGCGGACACGACGTGGTCGGGGTGACCCAGGACGATGCCACGGTGACCGCGGACGTGCGTGGGCCGGACGGGCCCGCGCGAGTGACCGCTCGATACCTGGTCGGTTGCGACGGTGGGCGCAGCCGGATCCGCGACCTCGCGGGGATCGCGTTCCCCGGCGTGACCTACCCGGAGGTCAACAGGCTGGGCCAAGTCACCGTGCCCGACTCGGTGACGGTGCTGGACAACGGTGACATCGACGTTCCCGGGCTGGGCCGGATCCGCGCGGGGTTCACGCGGACGGACCGCGGTGTGTTCGCGTTCGCGATCACCGCCGGCGTCCTGTTCGTGCAGATCACCGAGGACGAAACCACCGAGTACGACGACGACGAACCGCTGACCCTGACCGAACTCGCAGAGAGCGCTCGCCGTGTGCTCGGCGCGGACCTCCCGCTGGGGGAACCGATCCGGCTGTCGCGCTACACGTTCAAGGATCGGCAGGCCGAACGATACCGCCACGGGCGGATCATGCTGGCCGGCGACGCAGCCCATCTGTTCCCCGCCACCGGTACGGCACTCACCGTCGGCATGCTCGACACGGTCAACCTCGCCTGGAAGCTGGGCGCCGACATCCACGGCTGGGCGCCGGCCGGCCTGCTGGACACGTACCACGACGAGCGCCACCTCGCCGGCGCACGTGCACAGCTGCAGACCCGAGCCCAGGCGGCCATGAGGCGCGGACACGACCCGGCCGCCGAAGCGCTCCGGCAGGTCTTCCAGGAACTGGTCGCCGACGAGCCGGCGCTGCGCCGGATGGGAGCACTCGTCGCTCATGCTGACGTCCGCTACCCGATGCCGGGCACCGGCCACCACGCCTTGGCCGGCACCTTCGTACCCGACCTCACCCTGCACACCGACCGGGGCATAACCAGCGTCGCGAAGCTCATGCACACCGCACGGCCCGTCCTCCTCGACCTTGCCGACCGCCCCGAGTTGCGCCAGATTGCCAGAGACTGGGTCGCTCGCGTCGACATTCGCACCGCGAAGACCGACACCCGACCAGCAGACGTCCTCCTGATCCGCCCCGACGGGCACGTCGCCTGGGCCGCGACGCTCGACGAACCCACCGTCACCGCCGGGGCCACGTTGCGAGACGCGCTCTCCCGCTGGTTCGGCACACCGCCAAAGCCAAGGGGAGTGCCAGCTGTCGAGTACGGATGCTCGAACGGGCCGGCGTCGTGAAGGTGGTACGGACGCGGAAGCTGCGGGGACAGCTGGGGGCGCGGTTACAGGCCCCGGTCGCTCTGTTCCACCCGGCGCGGCGCGAGCAGGCCGAAGGGGACGCCAAGTGACCTCAGACGTGCGGAGGTTGCCGGCCGGGTTCGGGCGGTTGTGGGCTGCGCAGACGGTGTCCTCGCTCGGTGACGGGGTGTCGCATGCCGCGCTGCCGCTGCTCGCGTTGGGGTTGACGCGGGATCCGATGGCGCTCGCCGTCGTCACGGCCGCCGGGACGCTGCCGTGGCTGCTGTTCGGGGTGCTCGGCGGTGCGCTGGTGGACCGCTGGGACCGCCGGCGCACGATGTGGGTCGTGGACGCGGCGCGTGCGCTGCTGCTCGCGATACCGGCGGCAGCGGCCGCGTTCGACGTGCTGAGCATTCCGCTGCTCGCGGCCGTTGCCTTCCTGCTCGGCCTCGGCGGGCTGTTCTTCGACACGGCCGCCACGGCCTATCTGCCGGATCTGCTCGGCCGCGATCCCGCACTCCTGGAGCGAGCCAACTCCCGGCTGCGCGGGGCCCAGACCGCCATGTCCGGCTTCGCGGGGCCGCCTGCGGGCAGTGCGCTGCTCGCGCTGGGGCGGGCGGTTCCGCTGCTCGCCGACGCGCTGTCGTTCGCGCTCTCCGCACTGCTCGTACGGTCCCTGCCCGCCGTGCCCCGGCCCGTACCGCAGGTCCGTGAGTCGCTGCTTCGGCAGGCGCGGGCCGGGGCCTCGTACGTCTTCCGGGACCGGTTGCTGCTCGGGCTCGCGCTGCGCCCGGCGGTCGGGAACGTCGCCTTCCTCGCCGTGGGGACCGTCCTCGCCCTCTTCGCCCACGAGCGTCTCGGCATCGGCGCCTTCGGCTTCGGTCTGCTCCTCACGGCGGAGGCCACCGGCGGCCTGCTCGGCGCGGGCATCGCCTCCTTCCTCGGCCGACGGCTCGGCACCGGCACCGCGCTCACCTGCACGGCCGCAGCCGAGGGACTCGCGATCTTGGGCCTGGCCGCCGCCCCGAACCCGTACGTGGCCGGGCTCGCGCTCGCCGTCTGCGGCGCGGGCATGGGCGCCACGATGGTGCTCGGCCCCTCCCTCCGACAGGCGATCGTCCCCGCCCACCTGATGGGCCGGGTCGCCTCCACCTCCCGCATGCTCGCCATGTGCGCCGCCCCGTTCGGCGCCTTCCTCGGCGGCTGGCTGGCCACCACCTACGACGTACGCACCCCGCTCTACACCGCCGCCGGCCTCCTCCTCGCCATGACCGCCGTCACGTCGACCATGACCACCAACCGCCGAATCGAGGCGGCGCTACGTAGTTCTTCCGACCGGGAGCGCCCGGCACAGGACAGCCACCCCGCCCCGCTGACCGATGCCGTCATCGCTGCCTGACCGATGCCGTCATCGCTGCCTGACCGATGCCGTCATCGCTGCCTGATCGGTGCACCCACCAGCTCCAGAAGTCACGACTGCCGGAAAGGCACCAGATGCTCTACTCGACCGCACGCGTCGTCACCGACCGCCCCCACCGCTACCTCAAGCAACTGGTCTCCCACATGGGGCGCAAGGTGCCCACCGAACTCGACGAGGACCGCGGGTCCATCAGGTTCAGCATCGGCAGCTGCCTACTCGTGGCCTCGACCGCCCACCTCGACATGATCGTCAAAGCCGGCACGGCGGACGCCGTCGCGGCGGTGGAGGACACCACCGCCGGCCACCTGCTGCGATTCGCGACCAGGGACAGACTCACCGTCGACTGGCTGCCCCTGGTACGCCCCGCCACAACCGAGGACGACGCCGCTCTCCTCGCCCTCGACCGTGCGGCGTGGACCGCCGGCTCAGGGCTCCCCTCCACCCGGGCCGAGGAGCGGACGGCCTACTTCACCGAACGACGCAAGCCCGAAACCCACCTGGTCGCCGCTCTCGGCGGCCAGCTCGTCGGCGCCGTGAGCACCCACCCGACGACCCCGTTCCCGGAAGGGGCCCACGTCTTCGGCCTGTGGAACCTGGTGGTGGCCGAGCAAGCCCGCCGCACGGGGATCGCCTCAGCCCTGCTGTCAGCCGCCGAACGCCGTGCCGGCTCACAAGGCGCGAAGAAAGTCGGACTGCGCGTCCTGGCCACCAACACCGGCGCCATACGGCTCTACGAACAGCACGGCTACACCGTCGAAGGCCGACACATCGACGAGTTCCTGATCGACGGCACCTACGTCGACGACATCAGCATGGGCAAGTGCCTGACGCCGTCCTCGCGACGGAGCGTCTGAGGTAATGAGCAGACGCGCCAGCCCCACCTACGCAGCCAACTGCTGCGCCGCTACCGCGACGCACACCCCACCGAAAAGCCCACCCCGGCTGCCGCCCGCACCGCCGGGCAACTATCCGCCGCCGCCGCGGACCTGCGCGACCAGCGAGAACGACGGGACGCCGAGCAGCGTGAACGCGCCCGGATTCGCCGGGATCGGTCCGCAGCAGCCGCCCGGCAACGGCACCTCGACACTCTCGCAGTTGACCAACCCGTCGCATGGCAGCGGGTCGCCGTACTCATCGCCACGAAGAAACCCCGCGAGTACGACCCCGCTGTACAACTCCTCGTCGACCTGCGCGATCTTGGCGAACGCGACGGAGACAGCTCATCGCCCCGATGGTGTCAACCATCCGTTTAGCCGCGCAAGGCGCGGTAGCGGCTGCGGGCGGCCCACCCTGAGTACTCAAACCAGGGCCAGCTACTGCCGTAGGTTGGATCGAGTGCTCGACCTGCCACTGTCGTCCGCGTTCGTGATCTTCGACGCTCAGGGCTTTGGCCGATACCCTCGGAAGACGGCGCATGGAAGTTTGCCGATTCGGATGGCTGAGCACCAGAACCGCAGCTTTGGGGGGACCAGTGACCCAAACTGTCTGGCAACAGCTCGACCCGGTCACCTACAACGACGGGGTGTTCTACGTGCCCGCCAAGGTCGAGTTGCAGCCACGGCTGCCCGACTGGGGGCATCCCGACGAGCCTGACCTGCGTGACCGCTTGGTCAATGATCGTCCCCACGGCATGGCGGTGAAAAGCTTCTCTGCCTGCTCTGCATGCGTCATCAAGCCCAGAAAGGACTCCCCCGGGCCCCGGTCTGGCTGACCTTCGTGGAGGGGCGGTACGGCCCGACGTTCCGGCACGAGGACGGGCGCTCGCCGCACCCGGAACACCAGCCGGAGAGCGACACGCACAAGGCGCTCAAGGAGCGCAAGGCCCGCACGTGGATGTCCGTCGGCGGCACCGTAGAGGTCGAGGTGTGGCGTCCACGCGCCCGCCGCCGTCCGGACGTCGTGGCCGTCGGCCCAGTGCTGACCGTGGCTGGCGAGATCCAGCACTCCAAGGAGACCCCGCGGACCATCCGGGCCCGACAGCGGGCGCTCCACAAGGCTGGCGACCGCGTGGTGTGGACCACCGACCGCGGCGCCGACGACATCACTTTCCTGCGCCCGGTGCCGCACCTGTCAGTGCCCGCTCTCAGCGACCATCGCCTCTACCTGACTGAGCCCCGGCTAGAGATCGGCGCGGGCGCCATCATGTTCGAGACGCAGAGGGTGCGGGTGGGCGGACCTCTGGACCGGAACGAGCCGCTGCCCGGTCACCCGCAAGGCCGTACCATGCGGCCGCTTGCACCTCTACCCGACGTTCAACCCCCGCAGCTACAGCCGCCAGAAGGCCGCCACGACCCGCTGTGACGCCACCGCCATGCCGGCCACCCCGAGCACCCCCGCATTCCCGTGCGGTCCGCGCCCTCACCTGGACCACCTGCTGGAGGGCATCCTGCACGGGTCCTGGCTACCGTACCGGTACCGCGACCGCGTCACCTGGATCCCGGCCGACGCCCACAAGGACGTCGTCGCCGAGCGGGCGGGACCGTGGAGCTGGCCGAGAACGGCAGCGCCCCACGCCGTGACCGGACGGGTGAACGGGCCTGCGAGCGCCGATACGGAACAGTCATCGCTCAGGGCGACGCGCCCGAGGTAAAGAACCTGCTCCTGTGCTGCGGCGAGAAGCCGCCAGGACCTGCCGGTCAACCGCTGGTTCTCGCCTGCAGCTTTGCCCGAAGTCGCCGACCTACTACCGACGCGACGAACTGGACCGCACTCGGGTCTAGAGCTGACGCCCACAAGCGGCGGCGCCTGAGCTGCGACGACCGCTCGGCGGCCGCCGTGGTCGAGCAGCAGCGGCACGTCGTAGACGGACAGGTCCAGCCGTGGGCGCAAGTGCCGGACCGGGTGCCGCTTGCGGTGGTGCTCGTACGCGGCGTCGACGTCAAATTTCCGCCACCACTACCGGCTCCACCTCCTGGTAGCGCAGGCGCTCGGGCCGGTCGAGCTGCCCGGACCAGCTCGCCAGAAGCGGCTGTGCTTTGGGTGCGCGAACGCGCCGCCTGGCAGCTGCCCGCGCCCGGTCCGTCGATGCTGATCCCGACCTCGAACCCGGAAGCGGTGAACAGCTCGCACCGCTGTCGGTTGATTAGCGTCGCGTTCATCTGAATCTCATGACGCACCGTTCGCAGCGACGGCTATCGGTCAGGCCGGTTGGCCATAGCCGCGACGTCCTCTCGTCACCCGGTGTCGATGGCGGTACATCGAGCTCTCGATCAGTCGGCGGGCCGGGTCCAAACCGGGCACCGGGTGCAGTTGCCGGGAGGCCTGGGCAGTCGGACGCCAGAACCCGGGCGCTGTGCTCCCAATCTGCTCCCAAGTTAAGGGGCAGCAACGCGAAAGCCCGTTACCGGTGGTTCCGGCGACGGGCTCGCTACCTGCAAATATTTACGGTGGGCGATACTGGGATCGAACCAGTGACCTCTTCGGTGTGAACGAAGCGCTCTCCCGCTGAGCTAATCGCCCTCAGCGCGGATGACTGTACCTGATCGGCTGCCCTCCCCGCGAATCCGGGGGTCAGTGCGTCGCGAGGTAGTGCAGCGCCCGGGCGACCACGTCGATGCCGAGGCTGTACTTGAGCGACAGCCAGACCACCGTGGCCACGAAGAGCAGCCCGACGGACCCCAGCACGAACCGTACGCCGAGTGATCTTCCCTTCACCCACTGCGTCCAGCCGTGCACGTGCCGGCGGGTGAAGCCGAGCAGCCGGCGGGCCCAGTGGAACTCCACCGCCCAGATGCCCAGCCCGGCGATCACCAGCAGCCAGCCCGGCCCGGGCAGCGGGATGAGGGCGACGCCGATGGTCACCACGAGGGCGCCGGCGATGGCGATGAAGATCTTGAGGGCGACCCGGCCGGTCGGGTTGGCGCGGATCAGGTCCAGCGTCATGCTGACCCGCTGCCGCCAGCGCGGCCGGGGCCGCCGGTCGGCCACGGCGGTGCCGCCGGCGCGCTCGGGCGCCCCGCGCCCGGCCTCCGGCTGGCCGTGCCGGTCGTGCTGTTCCATCGGCACCCCGTACCCCCGCTTTTCGGCTGCTCGGGCCGCGACGTTCGGCGGCCGCGACGCGGCCATCGGATCCACTGAGGATCGTTTCGTGCCCATTTCCACCCCCAGTGTCGCGCGGAACCGTCACCCCTTCCGACGACTGGACGTTACCGGAGTAAGTCGACGACTGAACCACCCGATGCCGGGCGGGATCACGCACTGGGCAGAACCGGAAATCCTACATGAATTTTCACATTCTGGCGGCTCTTCCGACCCCCTTCCCACCACTGGGTGAAGTCAGCGTATGGCGGAGCGTAGCCAGGAGTAGCACCTGAGTATGGGAAAAGCGGGACACGCGCGTTCCGCAGCGGTGCCGGGGGGAGAACGTCCATGAGTGTCATCCGACCGACGACCGTAGAGGTCGAGACGTCGCTAAGGCTCGTCGCGCCTGACGCCACCGCCTTGCCGGTGCGTGCCAGCCTGCGCTACGACCCTGCTGACCCGTATGCGGTCCATGTCCTGTTCCACGCCGAATCGGCCGGCGGCGAGGCGGTGAGCTGGTCCTTCGCCCGCGAACTGCTGGTCACCGGTCTCGACGAGCCGGCCGGCATCGGCGACGTGCGGGTCTGGCCCTGGGCCACCCCGCGCGGGGACTTCGTCGCGCTGGCGCTGTCGTCGCCCGACGGCAACGCCCTCTTCGAGGTGCCGCGCAGCGTCCTGGTGCGCTTCCTGCGGCGGACCTACGTCGTCGTCCCGCGCGGCCGGGAGGCCGAGCACCTGGATGTCGACACCGCGGTGAACCGGCTGCTCGCCGGTCGCTGAAAACCGGAACAATCGGTCAGTCGGGGCCGCGCGGACCTGCCGAGTCCGCGCGGCTCCGGCTCACCCGGTGGTACGCGGGCAGCCTCCCGCCGCGCGCCGGGCTCAGCCGTGGGTGGTGATGCCCCCGTCGACCGGGATCACCGCGCCGGTCAGGTACGCCCCGGCCCGCGACGACAGGTAGATGGCGGTGCCCGCCATATCCTCGGGCCGGCCGATGCGGCCCAGCGGCACCTGCGACTCGATGGCGGCCCGGGACTCCGGGTCGTCCAGCGCGAACGCCATCATCTTGCTCTCGAACGGCCCCGGCGCGATCGCGTTCACGGTGATCTGCTCGCCGGCGAGCTGGTGGGCCAGGCTTCGGGTGAGCATGTGCACGGCCGCCTTGGTGGCCGAGTACGCGTACACCTCCATCCAGGGCACCCGGATGCCGTCGATCGAGCCGATGTTGATCACCCGGGCCGGGTCGTCGGCGCTGGCCCCCGCCCGCAGCGCGGGCAGCAGCGCGGTGGTGAGCCGGAAGACGGCCTTCACGTTGACCGCCCAGAGCTTGTCGAACGCGCTCTCCGGGTACGCCTCCAGCGGCGCGCCCCAGGTCGCACCGGCGTTGTTGACCAGCACGTCGAGCCGGTCGACCCGCTCCCGGACGGCCGCCGCGAGGCCCTCGGCGCCGGCGTCGTTGCCCAGGTCGGCCGGGATCGCCTCGCAGCGTCCCTCGGCCGACAACTCCTTGGCCACCCGCTCGCAGACGTCGGCCTTGCGGGACGAGATGATCACCCGCGCGCCGGCCCGGACGAAGCCCTGGGCGATCATCAGGCCGATCCCCCGGGAGCCGCCGGTGACCAGGACCGTCTTGCCGTCGACCGAGAACAGATCCGTCATGCCCATCCCATCGCCCGTCGCCGCTACCGCTCGGTAACCTAACTCTCCCCCAGGTCCCGGACAACCCCCACCCGCCGCCGCGACCGCCTGCTTTCTCCGCAGGAGTGCCGTTCTGCGCGAACGGGCCCGTGGGGCGCTGTCCGCCGGGACGGGGTGTGTCGGGCACCCGACGGGCCGGGCCACGGCGAGGCTGTCGAGGTGCGCCGGCCGGCGCCGCGGGCTACCGTCGCAGGCGATGGTCTCTTCCGGTCAGCTCTCTCCGGCGTCGTACCCCACCGGTGCGCCCTGCCCCGCCGAGATCGACACCCTCACCCTGGGTGAGCTCGCTCCGGGCCCCGGCTGGCGCCGTCCGCTGCTGCTGGAGCGGGAACTGCTCGTGCTGACCACAGGCGGACACGGCACCGCCGAAGTGGACTTTCGCGCACTGCCCTGCCGGCCCGGCACGCTGCTGCGGGTGCGCGCCGGGCAGGTGCTGCGCTGCGCCGGGGCGCACCTCGACGCCACGGTGGTGCGCTGGCCGGCCGACGCGCTGCGCGGGCTGGACGTCGACCCGGACGCGGCGCCGACCTGGCTGCAACTGGCCGGCGAGGACGAGGACGCGGTGATCACCGAGGTCAGCCAACTCTCGGTGGACTGCCAGCGGCACCGCGGCACGCCGGCCGCCGGCGCCCTGCTCCGGCACCAACTCGCCGTGCTGCTGATCCGGCTGGCGCTGCTGCCGGCCGACCGGCCGGCGCCGCGCGCCGAGACCGCGACCTTCCACCGGCTCTGCCGGGAGATCGAGCGCGGCTACCAGCACACCCGCCGGGTCGAGGACTACGCCGACCGGCTGGGCTGCTCGGTCCGGACCCTCACCCGGGCCTGTCTCGCGGTCACCGGGCGCAGCGCCAAGCAGGTGGTCGACGAGCGGGTCGCCCTCCAGGCCTGCCGGCTGCTGGCGGCCACCGACGAGCCGATCGCCCGGATCGGTCGCCGCCTCGGCTTCTCCGAGCCGACCAACTTCGGCCGGTTCTTCACCCGCGAGGTCGGGGTGAGCCCGGGCGCGTTCCGGGCCGCCCGCGAGCAGCCCGTCGCGGGGCCGGTCGTCCGTCCCCGCCGGCCCGCCGACCCGCTCACCGGCGCCGGCCCGGCATGATGGCCCGGTGCAGATCTCGGCGCGCGGCGACTACGCGGTCCGGGCGGCGTTGAGCCTCGCCGCCGCGTACCCCCGGCTGCTCTCCACCCAGACCGTCGCCGCCGAGCAGGACATGCCGCGCAAGTTCCTCGAGGCGGTCCTGGCCGACCTGCGGCGGGCCGGGATCGTCCAGGCGCAGCGCGGTGCCGAGGGCGGCTACACCCTGGCCCGGCCGCCGCGCGAGGTGACGGTCGGCGCGGTGCTGCGCGCGGTGGACGGACCGCTGGCCGGGGTGCGCGGCGTACGACCGGAGCAGACCCGCTACGACGGCGCCGCCGAGCACCTGCCGGGGCTCTGGGTCGCGGTGCGCGCGGCGGTGCGCCGGGTGGTCGACGAGGTCAGCCTGGCCGAGATAATCAGTGGCCGGCTCCCCGCGCACGTGCGTAGGTTGACCGCCCTGCCCGACGCCTGGGAGCCGCGCTGATGCCCACCCCCACCCTGCACACCGACCGGCTGCTGCTGGAGCCCTACCGGCCGGGCGACGCCGAGGACTTCGTCACCCTCTTCACCGACCCGGAGGTCGGGCGGTTCATGGGCGACGGCCCGCTCACCGCCGAGGAGGCCGGCGCGCTCTTCGGCCGGGTCTTCACCAAGGTGTACGCGGCCGACCTGTTCGACGTCTGGGCGGTGCGCCGCGACGGCCGGTACGTCGGGCACGCCGAGATCAAGCGGACCGACCAGGTGGCCGGCCACGAGATCATCTACGCGCTGGCCAAGCCGGCGTGGGGCGGCGGCCTCGGCACCGAGCTGGCCCGGGCCCTGGTCCGGTACGGCTTCGACACCCTCGACCTGCCCCGGGTGTACGCGACGGTCGCCGACGCCAACCGCGCCTCCCTGGCGCTGCTGGGCAAGCTCGGCTTCGCCCACGAGCGGGACATCGTCGAGGACGACGGCAGCGTCACCCGGGTCCTCGCCGTCGACCGGGCCTGATCCCGCCGGCGCCCCGGACCGGCCCGGCCGGCGGGGCTCAGATCGTGCTGATCACCTCCCCGGCGTCGAGGCGGGGCAGCCGGTCGTGCCACGCGTCCGGCCCCGGGTGGCCGATGTTCATCAGCAACAGCACCTCGTGCCGGCCGTCCGGAAAGAACTCCCGCCGTACGCCGGCGGCGTCGAAGCCGGACATCGGACCGGCCGCCAGCCCCGCGGCCCGGACGCCGACCACCAGGTAGCCGATCTGGAGGGTGGCGTTGAACCGGGCCTGGGCGGCGCGCTCGACCCGGTCGCCGAGCCAGTCGCCGGCCCTCGGGCGGTGCGGGAACAGCTCGGGCAGCCGCTGGTGGAAGTCGACGTCGGCGGCGAGCACCGCGACCAGCGGTGCGGCTGCCGTCTTGGCCCGGTTGCCGCCGGACAGGTACGGCAGCAATCGGGCCCGGGCCGCCGGTGAGCGGAGCAGCAGAATCCGCAGCGGCTGGCCGTTGAGCGCGGTCGGGCCGTACCGCACCAGGTCGTGGATGGCGGCGACCTGCGCCTCGGTGACCGGCTCGGCGGTGAACGTGTTCGCCGTCCGGGCCGCCCGGAAGAGCAGGTCCTGGGCGGCCCGGTCCAGGGCGAGCAGGTCACCGGGCGGCGCCGACGCGAGGGTCACGCCGGCACCACCGACCCGGCGGTGGTGTAGCCGCCACGGTGGTAGACCAACGGTCCGCCGTCCTCCCCACCGTCCAGGGCGATCGGTTCGGCGATCACCACGGCGTGGTCGCCGGCGGGCACCCGCTCCACCACCTGGCAGAGCAGCCGGGCCAGCACCCCGTCCAGCAGCGGCACCCCGAACGGCCCGGCCGTCCACCGCGGGTACGCGGCGAACCGGTCGATCCCGCTGGTGGCGAAGACCCGGGCCGCCTCCCGCTGCCCGGCGCCGAGCAGGTGCACGGCGACGTGGTCGGCGCGCGCCAGCACCGGCCAGCTGGACGACGCCAGGCCCAGGCAGAACGAGACCAGCGGCGGGTCCAGCGACACCGAGGTGAACGAGGTCGCGGTGAACCCGGCGCGCAGCGGCGCCGCCAACCCGCCGAGGCACGCCGCCTCGGTCTGCCGGGCCACGGCGGTGACCACGGTGACCGTGGCGGCCTGCCGGCGCAGCAGGGCCCGGAACAGGTCCCGGTCCGCCGGCAGCAGCTCGGCGCCCGCCGCCCGGGGGCGCTGCTCCACGGTGGTCACGCCGGCACCAGGGCGGACGGGGCGTACGAGCTGGCCGGGCGGGGCAGCCCGTAGTGCTCGCGCAGCGTGCGTCCGGTGTACTCGTGGCGGAAGAGGCCGCGGGCGCGCAGCAGCGGCACCACCTGGTCGACGAAGTCGGTCAGGCCGCTGGGCAGCAGCGGCGGCATGACGTTGAAGCCGTCCGCGGCGCCCTGGGTGAACCACAGCTCGATCTGGTCGGCGATCTGCTCCGGGGTGCCGGCCACCACCCGGTGGCCCCGGCCCCCGCCGAGGCGGCCGATCAGCTGCCGCAGGGTGAGCCGTTCCCGCCGGGCCAGCTCGACGACGAGCTGGTAGCGGCTCTGGTGCGCCTGCACGGTGTGCGCCTCGGGCAGGTCGGGCAGCGGGCCGTCCAGCGGGTACCCGCTGAGGTCGATGCCGGTCATGCCGGACAGCTGGGCGAGGGCGTGCTCGGGGACGATCAGCGCCTCCAGTTCGGCGGCCAGGGCGTGCGCCTCGGCCTCCGTACCGCCGATCACCGGGGCGATGCCGGGCAGCACGGTGACCAGGTCGGGGTCGCGGCCGGCGGCGGCGGTGGCCCGCTTCAGCTCGGCGTAGAACGCCTGCCCGTCGGCGAGGGTCTGCTGGGCGGTGAAGACCGCCTCGGCGTACCGGGCGGCGAAGGCGATGCCGTCGGCGGAGGAGCCGGCCTGGACCAGCAGCGGCCGGCCCTGCGGCGGGCGGGGCGTGTTCAACGGCCCCCGGACCGTGAACGTCTCGCCGGCGTGGGCCACCTCGTGCACCCGGTCGGTGTCGGCGAAGATCCCGGCGGCGGGGTCCAGGACCAGGGCGTCGTCCTCCCAGCTGTCCCAGAGCTTGATCGCCACGTCGACGAACTCGGCGGCCCGCCGGTAGCGGTCGGCGTGGGCCGGGTGCTCGTCGAGGTTGAAGTTCCACGCCTCCCGGGGCTGGGCGGAGGTGACGATGTTCCAGCCGGCCCGCCCGCCGCTGAGGTGGTCCAGCGAGGCGAACTTGCGGGCCAGGTTGTACGGCTCGTTGTAGGTGGTGGAGGCGGTGGCGATCAGGCCGATGTGCTCGGTGGCGGTGGCCAGCGCGGCGAGCAGGGTGAGCGGTTCGAAGACGGCCTGGATGTTGTGCCGCACGGCGGGCCCGACGGCCAGCCCGTCGGCGAGGAAGACGGAGTCGAGGGTGCCGCGTTCGGCGATCCGGGCCAGTTCCTGGAAGTGCCGGACGTCGGCGATCCGTCGGGGGTCGGTGCGGGGATGGCGCCAGGCGGCCTCGTGGTGGCCGACGCCCATCAGGAACGCGTTCAGGTGCAGGGTGCGGGACATGGCGGTTCCTCTCAGGCGGTGACGTCGACGCGCCAGGTGGAGAAGCGGCGCTCGACGGCGACGAGGAGCTGGTTGACGACGAGACCGATGGCGGAGATGGTGATGATCCCGGCGTACATGTCGGGGATCGCGAAGTTGTACTGCGCGTAGTTGATGAGGTAGCCGAGCCCGGCCTTGGCGCCCACCATCTCGGCGGCGACCAGCACCAGGATCGAGTACGCCCCGGCCAGCCGGACGCCGGTGAAGATGGTCGGCACCGCGCCGGGCAGGATCACCTTCTGGAACAGCCGCAGGTGGTCCAGCCCCATCGAGCGGGCGGAGCGGACCAACAGGGGGTCGACCCCCTTCACGCCGGCGACGGTGTTCAGCAGGATCGGCCAGGAGCAGGCGTAGAGCACCAGGGCGATCTTCGACGTCTCGCCCAGGCCGAGGATCAGCACGAAGACCGGCAGCAGGGCCAGCGCGGCGGTGTTGCGGAACACCTCCAGCAGCGGGCTGAGCAGCTCCGCCAGTGGCCGGTACCAGCCGATCAGCAGCCCCAGCGGGATGGCGGTGAGCACCGCCAGGCCGAGCCCGGTCAGCGACCGGGTCAGGCTGGCCCCGACGTGGTCGGCGAGCTGGCCGCTGCGCAGCAGCTGCCCCCAGGCCCCGAGCACCTCCGACAGCGGCGGCAGGAAGACCCGGTCGACCAGGCCGGCGCGGGGCGCGGTCTCCCAGACGGCGGCCAGCGCGAGCAGCGCGGCGGTACGGTGCAGCGCGCGACCGCCGAGGCCGAGCAGCCGGCTGGCCGGTGCGGGCGCGTCGACCGGCGCCGGAGGTGCGGCGGCGGCCGCCAGTCGGGTGGGTCGTTCGGCGATGTCAACCAACGCGGGCCTCCTCGGCGCGGACCGGTGCGGACGTCCCGCGCCCGGCGGGGGCTTCCTCGGTACGGGTGGTCGACGGCCGTTCGGCCGCCTGGGCCGCGCGCACCTCGTCCCGCAGCAGGGACCAGATCTGGTGCCGGTGGTGCCGGAAGGCGTCGCTGGAGCGGACGTCCGCCACCGCTGACCGGTCGCCGAGGTCGATCTCGATGACCTGCTTGACCCGCCCCGGGCGGGAGGTCATCACCGCGACCCGCTGGCCGAGGTGGACGGCCTCGTCGATGCCGTGCGTGATGAAGACGATCGTCTTGCCGGTGCGTTCCCAGATGCGTACCAGCTCGTCCTGCAACGAGTCGCGGGTCTGCGCGTCGAGCGCGGCGAACGGCTCGTCCATGAGCAGGATGTCCGGGTCGTAGGCGAGGCTGCGGGCGATGGCCACCCGCTGCTTCATGCCGCCGGACAGCTCGTGCGGGTAGCGCTCGGCGAAGCCGCGCAACCCGACCAGGTCGAGGTGGCGCGCGACCAGTTCGGCCCGGTCGGCCCGGGGCACGCCCTTGGCCTCCAGCCCGAACGCGACGTTGCCGGCGGCGGTGCGCCACGGCAGCAGCGCGTACTGCTGGAAGACGATGCCGCGGTCCAGGCCCGGTCCGGTGACCGGGCGGCCGTCGACCAGGATCTGCCCGGCGGTCGGCTTCGACAGGCCGCCGAGCAGGTCGAGCAGGGTGGACTTGCCGCAGCCGCTGGGGCCCACGACGACCAGGAACTCACCGGCGCGTACGCCCAGGGTCAGCCGGTCCACGGCGGTGACCGCGCCGCCGGTGGCCCGGCGGGCGGCACCGGCCGGGAAGGTCTTCGTCACCCGGTCGAAGTAGATCTTGTCGGTGGTCACGCGCCACCCCCGTCGGCGAACGGGTTGTACCGGTTGGTGTAGACCTCGCCGGGCGCGGGTTTGTCGCCCTTGAGTTCGCCCTCGGCGGCCAGCCAGTCGATCCAGGTGGCGAACTCCTGGTCGGTGATCACGCCGCCCCGGCCGGCCACCCCGCTGCTCTTCCAGTACCGCACCAGCGAGGGGTCCTCGTTGCGGCCGCGCTTGGCGATGATCGCCTCGAACCGGGCCACCACCGTCTCCCGGGGCTGGGTGCGGGCCCACTCGATGGCCTTGCCGACGCCGGTGACGAAGGTCTTCACCGTCTCCGGGTTGCGCCTGATGAAGTCGTCGCGGAACACGTACGCGCCGGCGCTGAACGCGCCGAGCAGCTCGTAGTCGGTGAAGACGGTGCGGATGCCGCCGTTCGCGACGGCCTTGTCGCGGATCACCCCGCCGAGCACGGCGACGTCGATCTGCCGCTGGCGCAGCGACTGTTCGATGTTGACCGGCGGCAGCGCGACCAGTTCGACCTGCCGGATCTCGGCCGGGCTGAGCCCGCCGCCGGCCAGCCAGGTCTTGAGCACCGCCTCGGCGTGCGCGCCCAGGGTGTTCATCGCGACCTTGCGGCCGATCAGGTCGCGCGGGCCGCGGATCGGGCTGTCGTCGAGCACGTAGTAGCCCTGGAAGCTCTGCGCGTCGGAGCCGTAGTAGCTGACCACGGCGGTGATCGGCGCGCCGGCCGAGGCGAGCTTGACGATGGCGCCGTTGAACGCGCCGCCGAAGTCGCTCTGCCCGGTGGCGGTGGCCTGGACGTCCTGCGGGCCGCCGGTGACGTTGCCGATCCAGTCGAGTCGGACGTCGCCGAGGTAGCCGAGGTCCTCGGCGAGTTCGGGCAGGGTGACCTGCCCGACCGAACCCTGGTAGCGCAGTTCGGTCACCTGCTCGCCGCCGGCGGTGGCCCGCCCACCGCATCCGGTGGCGGCGAGGACGACCAGCGCGGCGGTGGCGGCGAGGGTACGGGTGCGGGCACGACGGGGTGGGGACATGAGGTCTCCTGATCTGTCCACAGTCGGTGGGAGGGGCCCGGAGGAGGGCGCGACGGCACACCGCTCGGCGATGAGCGGGGGTGCGGTGAGAGGGCGGCGAGGTGGACCGAGGCGAAGGCGCCGGTCAGCTCAACAGAGCGCGCTCGCGTGCCGGACCAGGTCGACGTGCACGCGAGCGGTGAGGAGAAGCTCGTCCCGCTGCGACATGACCACATGCTGCCGGCGCCCGGACGACCCGGTCAACGCCCTTCCGAAAGATGAGACTCGCGTCGCTGCCTTTGTTACAACCCGTCGCTACCAGCGTTTATCCATCCGCAACACCTATCTGGTGGATAGGAATTACTGGCCGCCACCGCCTCCGGCTGGATCGGGTTTCGCGAATCGCGCTCCCGGGCAATGTTCGGTTTGGACACGGCAGGGAATGGTGACGAAGGGAGCCCCGCGATGGGTCTGATGTTCCGCAAGCGCAAGAAGTACGGGCCGATCATCCTGAACTTCACCGAGAACGGTTTCTCGTCCTGGAGCATCAAGATCGGTCGCTGGTCCTGGAACTCCCGGGCTCGGGCGCACCGCGTCGACCTGCCCGGCCCGCTCTCGTGGAAGCAGGACAAGTCCCGGACCTGACGTCCCGGACGTCGCGCGGGGTGTCGGTGGCTCACCGGCACCCCGCTCGGTGTCCGGGCCCGTGACCGCTCGGACGACGGGCCGCGGCCGGGGCCGGCGCCCCTTCCGCGGCGTCCGGCCGGCGACTCGGGGGGTCAGGGCGCGGGGTGCACAGGCGTCAGGCCGGTGGCTCGACGGCGGTGACGACGACGTCGCCGCCGAGCCGGCCGTGTTCCGGGTCGCGGCGCACCGCCCCGGAGTGCAGCAGCCCGGTCAGCGCCCGGACGGCGTCGGCGGAGCGGTAGACGGTCGAGGTGAGCGCGTGCCGGCGCAGCTCGGTGACCGTACGCGGGCCGGCGCGGTGCAGTTCGGCCAGCAGTTCCCGGCGCAGCGGCCCGGGCTCGGGGTCCAGTGCGATGTCCAGCAGCCGCCCGGCCGGGTCCGCCGGGTCGCGGTAGCGGACCCCGGCGTACTCGTCGACCGCCCAGAGCGCCTCCTTGAACGCCTCCAGGCTCTTGTCCGACCCGGTGGCGAAGGCCAGCCGCCGCGCCGGTGAGCCGTCGGCGGGCACCAGGTCGACCTCGGTCACCAGCGGGAACCCGGCGACCCCCAGTTCGGCCCGGGTCGGCACGTCGACGGCGGTCAGCAGCAGCATCTCGGCCGGGCGGCCGGAGGCCGCGGCGGCGAGCACGGCGGGGTCCGGCGGAGCGGGGTCGTCCACGAACGACAGCGCGGGGGCGCCGGCCGCCCCGGCCGCCTTCAGCGCGACCGGCAGCCGGGCGGGTCGGCCGGGCACCACGTGCACGGCCACCTCGGCGGGCAGCTCCGCCTCGATGGGGCCGAGCCGGGCCGGCAGGTCCTCGCTCCCCTCGGCCAGCACCAGGACGGTCAGCCGGCGGCCGCGCAGCCGGTCGGCGTACTCGGCGACCACCCGCAGCGCGGCCTCGGCCCCGCCCGCGTCGCCCTCCGCGTACGCGCAGGCCACGGTGGCCCGGCGGGCACGGTGCAGCGCCCCCGGCAACCAGTGCTCCAGGTGTCGGACGAGCAGCTCGCGGAGCACGGCGTCGGTCGGCATGCTGCCGTTCTACCGCACCGGAGCGGCCGGCGGGCGGCCCGGCCCCGTCCGGGTGCCGGGCGGACACCCGCCGCGGGCCCGGGCGGGGGGCAGCCGTGACATCGCCGGCTCAGGCGGGGATGGAGATGCCCACCCCGCCGCGGGTCTGGCCGCCGTAGCGCCGCCGCTCGGCGTCCAGGTCGAGCCGGCCGATCCGCTTCCGCGCGGCCAGCGCGGCGTCGTCGAGCCGGTCGGCCGGTACCAGCCAGACGATCTCGAACTCCAGGCCGTCCGGGTCCTGGCCGTAGAGGCTCTTGGTGGTGCCGTGGTCGGAGGTGCCGACCAGGGCGCCGGCGGCGGCCAGCCGCTGGGCGGTGGCGGCCAGTTCGTCCAGCGTGTCCACCTCCCAGGCCAGGTGGTAGAGGCCGACGGTGCCCCGGCCGGCGGCGGAGCGGCCGGCGCCGGCGCCGATCTCGAACAGGCCGAGGTCGTGGTCGTTGGTGGAGTCGGGCGCCTGGAGGAAGGTGGCGCCCCGGAAGCCCTCCGGGGTCATCGCCACCGGGCGGAAGCCCAGCACGTCCCGGTAGAAGGCGACGCTGCGGGCGAGGTCACTGACGTAGAGGACGGCGTGGTTCAGGCGGTGGATTCCCATGCCCCCGACGCTAGCGCGATTTAGTTGAGCCTTCAACTAACTGGGCTATGATGGGCGCCATGACCCGCTGGCTGGACCCGGACGAGCAGCGCACCTGGCGGGCGTTCCTGACCGCCTCCCGGGCGCTGATGGAGACGCTCGACCGCGAGCTGCAACGCGACGCCGGGATGCCGCACGCGTACTACGAGATCCTGGTCCGGCTCTCCGAGGCGCCGGGGCGCCGGCTGCGGATGAGCGAGCTGGCCGAGGCGAGCGGCGCCTCGCGCAGCCGGCTCTCGCACGCGGTGTCCCGGATGGAGGCGGCCGGGTGGCTGCGCCGCGAGGAGTGCCCGACCGACCGGCGCGGGCAGATCGCGCTGCTCACCGAGGCGGGGTACGCCACCCTCGCCGCCGCCGCTCCCGGGCACGTCGAGGGGGTACGCCGGCACCTGTTCGACGCGCTGACCCCGGCCCAGGTCGACCAGCTGCGCCGGATCAGCGAGACGCTGGCCGACCACCTGACCGGTTCCTGACCGAACCGCTCCGGCGCGGGACTTGTACTTACCGTCGTCGGTTGAGCACGATGGGGCGTGCCCTCCGGCTTCGGTGAACTGACTGACCAGGCGCACCACCTGGTGTCCGCCGGCGACCTCGCCGGCGCCCAGCGGCTGCTCGCCGACGCGCTGACCGAGGCCGACCCGCGACCGGCCAACGCCACCCCCGAGCTGGCCGAGGCGGCCAGCCTCCAGGCCCGGGTGCTGGTCGCCCTCGGCGAACCGCACTCCGCCCGCGGCTGGGCCGCCTTCGCGTACGCGGCCACCACCCGGCTGCACGGCCGCTCCGACCAGCGCACGGTCGCCGCCGCGGCCACCCTGGCGGCGGTGCTGCACCGGGTCGGCAGCTGGTCCCGCGCCGCCCGGCTCTACCAGGAGGTCATCATCGAGCTGACCGCCCTGGACGGACCGGAGTCGCTGCGGGTGCTCGCCGCGCACGCCGACCTGGCCACCGTGGAGTACGCGCGCGGCCAGTGCCAGGTGGCCCGGGACCGGCTCCAGGACGCCTGGGAGCTGCACCGCGAGGTCTACGGCGACGGCCATCCCAGCGGCATCAAGATGCTCGCCCGGCTGGGCGCGATGCAGCGCGACTGCGGGCAGTTCGCCGAGGCGCACGACAACCTGGCGCTGGCCCGGGAGCTGTGCCGGCAGCACCTGCCCGCGGACGACCCGCTGGCCGCGCAGGTGGCCACGCTGGCCCGGGCCGCGGCGAACGCGGACCACGTCTGCGCCGAGACCGCCCCGGTGAGCCGGGACGGCCCGGTCGTGCCGGCGGCGCGCACCCCGCCCCCCGGCGACGGGCCGGCGCCGGAGGCCCGGCCCCGGTCCGCGGAGCACCCGCCGGAGGACTGGCACCGGTCGGAGGACTGGCACCCGTCCGGCTGGCCGGAGGGCGGGGAGACCGGGCCGGCCGACGCCGCCGATCCCCCGGTGCCGACGCCCCGGCAGCCGGTGGACGGCCCGACCACCGCGCCGGAGCAGGGCTGGTGGCCCCCGGAGCAGGGCCCGGACGACGGGCCGGGCAGCGCGGTACCCCCGTCGGTGGTCACCCTGGCCGACGGACCGGTCGACGAGGCGGACGGGGTGCGCCGGGTGCCCCGGCACGACGAACCGCCGTACCCGCCGTCGCCGCTGCTGCCCGTGCCGGTGGACCGGCCGCCGGGCCGGCCCACCACCCGGCTGCTGCTGCTCGTCGTGGCGGGCGTGGCCGTGGTGCTGCTCGGCACCGCGGCGGTCATCGCCGGGGTGTCCCGGATGGACGGCGACGCGGAACCGGCCGCCCCGGCCGCCAGCGGCGGGCCGGCCACCTCCGCCGCGCCGAGCACCGCCGCACCGGCCGCCCCCTCGCCGACCGGCGTCGCGGCCGCCCCACCCGGCACCCCGCCCGGCGCGGTGACCCTGCGGGACAACCGGGACAACGTGGCGCTGAGCTGGACCTACCCGGCCGGTGGCGAGGGGCCGGTGGTGATCTCCGGTGGCCGGGCGGGCCAGGCCCAGACCGCCTTCGCCGACCTGCCCGCCGGCACCAGCAGCTTCGTCGTCTACGGCCTGAACCGCAGCACCGACTACTGCTTCACGGTCGCCGTCGTCTGGTCCGCCGACACGGTCGCCCGCGCCGAGCAGGTCTGCACCCGCCGCCGCTGACACCCGGCGGGCGCGGCCGCGAGTCGGTGGCGGGCCGGGCCGATCCGGGCCGGCCCCGCCGTCGAAGCCTTCCGCCGCGCCCACCGGCCCCGGTTCGGCGTCGAGAGTTCGGCAGTGCCGGCGGACCGATCCGGGCCGGCTCAGGCCGGCTCGTCGGGAAGGGCCGGCAGCCGCAGCCGCACGCACAGCCCGGGACCGGGCTCGGCGTCGGCCAGCTCGACAGTGCCGCCCGCCCGGCGGACCAGTTCCCGGACGATGGCCAGCCCCAGCCCGGTGCCGCCGGCGTCCCGGGCCCGCGCGTCGTCGAGCCGGGTGAACCGGTCGAAGACCCGCGCCCGGTCCGCGACCGGGATGCCCGGCCCGTCGTCGGTCACCGTCACCAGGTGGTACCCGCCCGGCCCGGCACCGCGCGACGCCGGGGCGGCCGGGCCGGGCCGGTCGGCGCTCGGCGCCGGCACGGCGGTCAGCACCACCTCGCCGCGGGCGTGCCGGACCGCGTTGTCCACCAGGTTGGCCAGGATCCGGTGCAGTTCGTCGGCGTCGCCCACCGTCCAGGCCGGCGCGGCCGGCGCGAGCACCCGTACCGGCGGCGACGGGTACCGGGTGGCCACCGCGGCCAGCAGCCCGCCCAGCTCCACCGGGCCGGTGGCCCGGGTCGGCGGCGCCTCGTCCAGCCGGGCCAGCAGCAGCAGGTCGTCGACGAGCCGGCTGAGCCGCTCGGTGTCGGCGAGCAGGTTCGCCGACACCGCCGTCCAGTCGGTCCGCCCGGCCAGTCGCTGCGCCACCTCCAGCTCGGTGCGGATGTTGGTCAGCGGGCTGCGCAGCTCGTGCGCCGCGTCCGCGACGAAGGCCCGCTGCCGGTTCCGGGCCGACTCCAGCCGGCCGAGCATGCCGTTGAGGGTGACCGCCAGCCGGTGGATCTCGTCCCGGGACGCGGGCACCGGTAGCCGGCCGCCGCCGTCGCGTCCGGTGATCTCCTCGGCCCCGCGGCGCAGCTCCTCCACCGGCCGCAGCGTCGCCCCGACCACCCGCCAGGCCACCACCGCGAGCACGCCCACCAGCAGCGGGAAGGCGACCAGCAGGATGGTGCCCACCACGTGCGTGCTGTGCCGCACGTCGGCCATCGACCGGGCGACCAGCACGGTCCGCGGGTCCGCCCCGGTGCCGGCCGGCACGGCCACCACCCGGACCGGTCCGGGCAGCCCCACCCGCTCCCCCGACACCGTCACCCGCTGCCGGGCGTCCCGGTCGATCTGCTCCGGCCGCAGCATCGGCACCAGCCGGTCGGCGTCGATCGAGGCGGCCCGCACCCGCCCTTCGGCATCGACCACCTGCACCCTGGTCTGGCCCGCGGCCACCGGCAGCGGGTCGGGCAGCGCGTCCTCCGCGGCGAGCAGCGCGACCGCGTCGGCGGTGCGGAACGCCTCGGCGTCCACGCTGCGTTGCAGCACGAAGCGGAGCACCCCGAGCAGGACCAGCCCGCCGACCGCCAGCCCCACGGAGAGGCCGAGCACCCCGAGCACCATGAGCCGGCCGCGCAGCCCGAACGCGGCCCGCAGCCGCCCCCACCGTCCGCTCACGTCGCCAGCCGGTAACCCGCCCCGCGGACGGTCTCCAGCCGCTCCCGGCCGATCTTGCGCCGCAGGTAGCCGACGTAGACCTCGACCACGTTCGGCGCGGTGTCCATCCCGGCGTCCCAGACGTGGTCGAGCAGTTCGGTCTTGGAGACCACCTCGCCGGGGCGGCGCATCAGGTAGTCCAGCAGCGCGAACTCCCGGGCGGTCAGGTCCACCTCGGCGTCGGCCCGGGTCACCCGGCGCCGGGCCGGGTCGAGGGTGAGGTCGCCGACCGCGAGCACCGTCGGGCGTTCCGGCGCGCCCCGGCGCAGCAGCGCCCGCAGCCGGGCCAGCAGCACCACGTACGAGAAGGGCTTGGTGAGGTAGTCGTCGGCGCCGCAGTCCAGCCCGTCGGCCTGGTCGTACTCGCCGTCCTTGGCCGAGAGCATGAGCACCGGCAGCCAGTGCTCCTCGGCGCGCAGCCGGCGGACCACCTCGTAACCGGAGAGGCCGGGCAGCATGACGTCGAGGATCATGGCGTCGTAGCCGCCGTGCCGGGCCGCGTCCAGCCCGGCCGGGCCGGTCGCCGCCACGTCCACCGCGAAGCCCTCGGCCTGCAGGCCCCGTTGCAGGGCCGCCGCCAGCCGCGACTCGTCCTCCACCACCAGCAACCGCACGGGTCAAGGGTGCCACCCCCGGACGAGGGGCCGCGGCGGCGTCCTCAGCGCCCTCTCAGCCTCGATTGGGCAGGATGTGACCAGGAGGTGCCACACATGTCCGTCCTGAAGAGCCGTCCCGTCCTGCGCTGGCTGGTCCCGGTGACCGCCGCCGCCACCGTCATCGGCGGCGGTGCCGCGCTCGGCACGTTCGCCGCCCAGGCCGAGCCGAGCCTGCCGCCGCGCACCGCCGCCGAACTCCTGGTCGACCTGCAGACCTCGCGGCTGGAGGGGCTCTCCGGCACGGTCGTGCAGCGCGCCGACCTGGGCCTGCCGCCGCTCGCCGGGCTGGCCGGCGGTGAGCTGGGCAGCCTGCTGACCGGCACGCACACGCTGCGGGTCTGGCACTCCGGCCCGGACCGGCAGCGGATCGCGCTGCTGGACACCCTCGGCGAGAAGGACGTCATCCGCAACGGCCGGGACGTCTGGACCTGGGACAGCCGGACCAACACCGCCACCCACCGCACGCTGCCCACCGAGAGCGGCGAGCCGGCCGCGCCGGACCTGCCGGCGACCCCGCAGCAGGCGGCCGACCAGGCCCTCGCCGCGATCGACCCGAGCACCGAGGTGAGCGTCGGCCGCTCCGCCACGGTGGCCGGCCGGGACGCGTACGAGCTGGTGCTCGCGCCACGCGACGCCGCGTCGCTGGTGCACCAGGTGCGGATCGCCATCGACGCCGAGGAGCACGTGCCGCTGCGCTTCGAGGTCTTCGCCGACGGCAGCGACCAGCCGGCCTTCGAGATGGCCTTCACCCAGGTGGACTACGCCCGGCCCGCCGCCGACCAGTTCGCGTTCAACCCGCCGCCCGGCGTGACGATCACCGAGGAGTCGGTGGACCGGCCGGCGGGCGCGCACCGGGCCGAGCGGCCCGCGGGCGACCGGCCCCAGGTGCGTACGGTCGGCGAGGGCTGGACGACGGTGGTGGTCGCGCGGCTCGACGGCCCGGCCACCGGCGGCGCCGGTGAGCCGGCGCAGGCCCCGCCGGCCGAGGTCGCCGGCGTGCTGGACGCGCTGCCGAAGGTCAGCGGCGACTGGGGCAGCGGGCGGTTGCTGACCGGGAAGCTGTTCAGCGCGCTGCTCACCGACGACGGCCGGCTGCTCGCCGGCGCGGTCACCCCGGAGCGGCTCTACGAGGTGGCGAAGGGCTGACCTTCGGCGGCGGTCGGGGAGGTGTGCGCGCGCGCACCCTCCCGGCCGGCGCGTTTCGGGGGTGCGGGCCGGCGGGTGACGCCGGCCCGCGGCGCTTGGTCCGGCGGATCGGCGCGCGGTATCTTTCTCAGTTCAGGCAACAAAAAAGAACGGCCGAATAGCCGTTCCGGGAAAGATACTAACCAATTGGGAGACGGCTTGTCAAGGCACTCCGGCGATTCCGGTGAATTGCAGCCCGACGACGAGATCGGTCGCGAGCAGGAGTACGTCTCGATGCTCTACCGCCGGCTGGACGGGCTGCGTGAGCAGGCCTCCCGGCGGCTGGCCGAGGAACTGCGCAACACCGGCGGCACGTTGCAGGCCCGTTCCCAGCGCGACAGCGCGGTCGGGATGTACGCCGAACAGGTCGAGCAGTTCTCCGCGGTGGAGAGCGGCCTCTGCTTCGGCCGGCTGGACACCGACGACGGCGGCCGGCACTACATCGGCCGGATCGGCATCTTCGACACCAGCGGCGACTACGACCCGCTGCTGATCGACTGGCGGGCGCCGGCCGCCCGCGCCTTCTACCTCGCCACCGCCGCCAACCCGCAGGGCGTACGCCGGCGCCGGCACCTGCGCACCCGGGAGCGCAAGGTGACCGCGCTCAACGACGAGGTGCTCGACCTGGCCACCGCCTCCCCCACCGCGCACGAGGAGCTGACCGGGGAGGCGTCGCTGCTCGCCGCGCTGAACGCCGGGCGGACCGGGCGGATGCGCGACATCGTGGAGACCATCCAGGCCGAGCAGGACGCGGTCATCCGGGCCGACCTGCCGGGCGTGCTGGTGGTGCAGGGCGGGCCGGGCACCGGCAAGACGGCTGTCGCGCTGCACCGGGCCGCGTACCTGCTCTACACCCACCGCCGGGAACTCGCCACCCGCGGCGTGCTGCTGGTCGGCCCGAACGCGACCTTCCTGCGCTACATCTCCCAGGTACTGCCGGCGCTGGCCGAGACCGGTGTGCTGCTGCGCACCCAGGGCGACCTCTTTCCCGGGGTGAGCGCCCGGCGCACCGAGAGCCCCGAGGCGGCCGCGCTCAAGGGGCGGCTGGTGATGACCGAGGTGCTCGCCACCGCGGTGCGCGACCGGCAGTGGGTGCCCGCCGAGCCGCTGGAGGTCGAGCTGCCGCAGCGGGAGATCCTCCGGCTCGACCCGGCGACCGTCAGCGCCGCCCGGGACCGGGCCCGCCGCTCCGGCCGCCCGCACAACCTGGCCCGCGCGCTGTTCGACATCGAGATCGTGCACGCGCTCTCCGCGCAGGTCGCCGACCGGATCGGCGCCGACCCGCTGGGCGGGGAGAACCTGCTCGACGAGGCCGACATCGCGGAGATCCGCCGCGAGCTGCGCGAGGAGCCCGAGGTGCGGGCCGTGCTGGACGAGCTCTGGCCGGTGCTCACCCCGCAGCGCCTGCTCGCCGACCTGTACGCCTCGGCCGAGCGGATCGCCGCCGCCGCGCCGATGCTCACCGCCGCCGAGCGGGCCCTGCTGCACCGGGAGCCGGGCGGCTGGACGCCGGCTGACGTGCCGCTGCTGGACGAGGCGGCCGAGCTGCTCGGCGAGGACGAGCGGGCCGCGACGGCCCGCCGGGAGCGGATCCGGGCGCTGCAACGCGAGTACGCCGAGGGCGTCCTGGAGATCGCCCGGGGTTCCCGGTCGATCGACGTGGAGGACGAGGCCGAGGGCGGTGAGATCCTCGGCGTGACCGACCTGCTGGACGCCGACCGGCTGCTGGAGCGGCAGGAGGAGGTCGACCGGCTGACCACCGCCCAGCGGGCCGCGGCCGACCGGAACTGGGCGTTCGGCCACGTGATCGTGGACGAGGCGCAGGAGTTGTCACCGATGGCCTGGCGGCTGCTGATGCGCCGCTGTCCGAGCCGGTCGATGACGATCGTCGGGGACGTGGCGCAGACCGGCGCGTTGGCCGGCACGCCGTCCTGGGCCGACGCGCTGGAGCCGTACGTGGCGCAGCGCTGGCGGCTGGAGGAGCTGACGGTCAGCTACCGCACCCCGGCCGAGATCATGGCGGTCGCCGCCGAGGTGCTGGCCGGGATCGACCCGGCGCTGCGCCCACCCCGCTCGGTGCGCGAGAGCGGGTTCCCGCCCCGGGAGCGCTCGGTGCCGGCGGCGCGGCTGGCGGCCGAGCTGGTCGACGTGGTGACCGGGGAGGCGGCCGGGCTGGCCGACGGCCGGCTCGGCGTGATCGTGCCGGCCGGCCGGGTGGCCGAACTCGGGGCCGCGGTCACCGGCGCGCTGCCCGAGGCGGCCGTCGGCGAGCACCCGGAGCTGGAGAGCCGGGTCGTGGTGCTCACCGTCGCCCAGGCCAAGGGCCTGGAGTTCGACTCGGTCGTGGTGGTCGACCCCGACCGCATCGTGGCCGAGTCCCCCCGCGGCCGCAGCGACCTCTACGTCGCCCTCACCCGCGCCACCCAACGCCTAACCACCCTCCACCCCACCCCCTGACCCAGGGGGTGTCGAGGTCGATCATGAGGTTGGCGGCGATGTGGATCTCCTCCGCTGCCGCCAACCTCATGATCAACGGGGGTCACTACTCGGTGGTGGTGTTGCCGGGGCCGGTGGCGATGGTGGACTGGTCGCTGGTGGAGCCGCCGGTGGGGGTGCTCAGGCCGCCGGTGGTGGCGTCGCCGGTGGTGGTCGGGGCGACCTTGCCCGGGTGCCGCTCCGGCTGGCGGGCCAGCCGCCGCACGCTCGCCGGGCCGGCGGTGCCACCGGTCGTGGTGACCGCGCCCTGACCCCGGGTCGGGCCGCCGTCGCGCAGCACGGTGGGGTCGACCGACACGTGCGCCGGGTCGTCCGGGTCCTCCTCCTGGCGCACCCGCTCCACGTCCGTGCGGGGCACGGTCACCTCGTCCAGGGCACCCTCGCCGTACACACCGCCGGCGATCCGGTTCTCCGCCCGCCGGGCGGCGTCCTGTCGCATGTCGTCCTCACGCACGATCCATCACCTCGCAGAAAAGGGTCGGTCTCTGTGCGTGCCCGACGACTGGCCGGCCAAACCCGCACCGCCGGTTCACCGGGGTGTCGTTCGCCGCTCGCCTGCCGGCCGTCCGGGCTGCCCATGCTGACCCGCGGACCGGCGGGAGATCCCCGCCGGAGGGAGAGAGGACAGCGTGCGCGCAGTACGCCGTACCGCCGTCGCGGCCCTGGCGGCGGCGACCGTGACGACCGGTCTCGCGGTGCCCGCGGAGGCGAAACCGCTACCGGACCGGACATTGGACGTGCAGGCCCACCGCGGCGGCCTGGGGCTGCGGGTGGAGAACACCCTGGCCGCCTTCGGCAAGGCCCTCCAGCTCGGGGTGAGCACCCTGGAACTGGACGTGCAGATCACCGAGGACGGCCAGGCCGTGGTCACCCACGACCGCAGGGTCAGCGGCGCCAAGTGCGTGGACACCGCCCCGGTGACGCCGGGCGACCCGGAGTTCCCGTACGTCGGCAGGTACGTCAACACGCTCACCCTGGCCCAGGTGCGCACCCTGGACTGCGGGTCGCGGACGCTGGCCGACAAGCCCGGCCAGCTCGCCGTGCCGGGTGCCCGGATGCCGCTGCTGCGCGAGGTCTTCGCGCTGGTCAAGCGCTACCGGGCGGACGACGTGACGCTCAACGTGGAGACCAAGGTGGAGGCCGGCGCCCCGACCGAGACCGCCCCGCGGGAGCAGTTCGTGCAGGTCACCGCGGCCGAGATCCGGCGCGCCGGGCTGCTGCGGCAGGTGACCGTGCAGAGCTTCGACTGGGGCGCGCTGATGCGGATGCGCCAGGTCGAGCCCCGGCTGCCGCTGGTCGCGCTGACCAACTACGACTTCCTGCAGACCGGCCGGCCGGGCGCCTCGCCGTGGCTGGGTGGCCTGGACATCGACGACTTCGACGGCGACCCGGTCCGGGCCGTGCGCAGCTTCGGCGCCGACGCCTTCTCGCCGGTGCACGGCTTCCCGCAGAACGGAAAGGTCACCGACCCCGACTACCGGCCGTACGTCACCCGGGAGATGGTGGCGCGGGCGCACCGCCACGGACTCAAGGTCGTCCCGTGGACGGTGGACGACGTGCCGACGATGGCGAAGCTGATCGACGACGGCGTGGACGGCATCATCACCGACTACCCGGACCGGCTGCGCGGCCTGCTCGCGCAGCGCGGCCACCGGCCGCCGACGGCGTACGCCTCCCCGTTCGACGTGCAGGCGCACCGGGGCGGCCGGGCCACCCGCCCGGAGAACACCCTGCCCGCCTTCGCGCACGCGCTGGAGAACCCGGCGATCTCCACCCTGGAGCTGGACACCGGGGTGACCGAGGACGGCACGCTGGTGGTGCTGCACGACCGGACGATCAACGGCTCGCACTGCGTCGACACCGCCCCGGCCCGACCCGGTGACCCGGAGTTCCCGTACGTGGGCAAGCCGGTGCACGAGCTGACCCTGGCGCAGCTCAGGACGATCGACTGCGGCACCCGGACGCTGCCGGAGCTGCCCGCGCAGGTGCCCGCCCCGGGCGCCCGGATCCCGACCCTGGACGAGGTCTTCGCGCTGGTGCGGCGCAGCGCCCGGGCGGACGTCCGGCTGAACATCGAGACCAAGCTCAGCCCGTTGGCGGACGACACCGAGCCGTACCGGAGCTTCACCCGCAAGCTGGTCACCGCGATCGAGCGGGCCCGGTTCACCGACCGGGTGACCATCCAGTCGTTCGACTGGCGCACCATCCGCTACGCGAAGGAGCTGGACGAGCGGATCGGCACTGTCGCGCTGGTCTGGCAGTACGGCCCGGCCGAGTGTGCCAGCCTCGCCGACGAGTGCTCACTGCGGGCGGTGTACGGCGACCCGACCGTGCGCAGCCCGTGGACCGGCGGGCTGGACTGGTGGAAGCACCGGGACCTGGGCCGGCTGACCCGGGCCGCGGGCGCCGGGACGGTGTCGGCGAACTGGCAGGTGCACGACCCGGCGCAGGGCACCGTGCCGGACGCCGACTGGTACCTGCGGGAGGACCCGGCATACTTCCACGGACCGGACGTGCGCACCCTGCAGGCCCGGTACGGCCTGAAGGTGGTGCCGTACACCGTCAACGACGCCCGGGTGATGCAACGGGTGATCGACCTCGGCGTGGACGGCATCATCACCGACGACCCGGATCTGCTGGTCAGCGTGGCGATCCGCAACGGCCTGCGCTGACGTGCCCCGCCGGTGGCACCCGGTCCCGGTGCCACCGGCGGATCGGCGGATATTCGGCTGTGACCCGGTGTTACTGCCCTGGGGGGTCGGGTAGTCGGGGGGTGCCCCCGCCATGAACGCGAACCGTGCCGTGGCCGAAACGCGGTAGCGGGGCGAGGGAGTGCAGGGAACGACTCATCGCATCCGAGGAGGACAAGATGAGCACGCAGGCTGCATCCACCAGGCCGATCAACCGGCCCGCGCAGGACGCGCCCGACCGCACCATGCAGGACCGGGCCATCCGGGAGACGCCCACCCGTCCGATGCCGATGGTGAACGACGGGCGTCGTGAGGCCATGCAGGCGCCCGGCACGGAGACCAAGCCGTCGCTGCGTACCACCGAGTTCTGGGTCTACATCGCCGCCGTGATCGGCGTGCTGGCCGCCTCGCAGCTGGTCGGGCGGAACTCGACCGGGGTGGACATCTTCCGGGCCGACAACGCCTGGTTCATGGTCACGCTACTGACCATCGGATACCTCGGTAGCCGTGGTCTGGCCAAGGCCGGCAGCAACTGGCGCAGCGGTGAGGAGCGCAAGGCCCGGCACTGACCGCGTACCGCGCGCCGCAGCACGAATGGCCTCCGGGAGCAAGTCCCGGAGGCCATCGTCGTGTTGGTACTACTCCTCGAACCCGCCGAAGTCCTCGCCGAAGTCGCCCTCGAAGGCGTCCTCGATCATCTCGCCGGCGATCATGCCGCCGGCCACCCCGAGCGCGGCGCCGGCGACCATGCCGCCCATGCCGTGGCCCCGGCCGCGGGCGTGCGGCACGCCGAAGCCCTGGGCGCGCAGGCTGCCGTAGCGGGAGGTGGTCTCCCGCAGCCAGCCGTCGACCACCTGCGCCCAGTCGACCCGGTCGGCGTCGGTGTGCGGGACCCGGTAGCGGCCGAAGACGTCGTGCCCGGCGCTGAGGAAGCCGCCGCGCTTGTCGCACTCCAGGATCACGTCCACGCCGTCCCGGCTGGTGACGAAGGTCAGCTCCACCTCGGCGACGGTCTGCGCGTACTGCGGCGCGGCGAAGAACTCGATCTCCTGGTAGAAGGGGAGCGTCTGCTGCACCCCGTGGATCCGGCCGCGCTCCAGGTCGGCGTGCTTGAACCGGAAGCCGAGCCGCTGGAACGCCTCCAGGATCCGCTCGTGCACCGGCAGCGGGTGCACGTTGACCTGGTCCAGGTCGCTCTTGTCCACCGCCCGGGCCACCGCCAGCTCGGTGCGCAGCCCCATCGTCATGCCGCGCAGCCGCTGGCCGTAGACGTCGGTGATCGGGGTCTCCCACGGCACCGGCAGTTGGAACGGGATGGCGAGCTGCTGCTTCGGGGCCAGCTGGAGCGGCCCGCTGACCACCATCCGGTGGAACTCCATGATGCCGGCGTACTCGGTGTCGCCGCCCTCGATCTCGACCCGGGTGACCAGCCCGAGCACCACCTGCTCGATGTTGGCCGGCGCGTCCCCGCCGAGCAGGTTGACCTGGCCCTCGAGCGTCAGGCCCGGGCGGGTGTTCGGGTTCGTCAGGACGGTGTCCACGCTGGGACCGCCCACGCCGAGCGCGCTCAACATCTTCTTGAAGACCATGCGAACTCCCGTGCCGCCGGTCCCGCTCCACCCTGGAACGGGACGCTCACCCGGCACCCTAGCCGCCGCCGCTGTGAGGTGCCTGGGAGGCGCGACGGGTTCACTCCACCTCGACGACGATCAGCTCACCCACCTGTTCACCGATCGCGGCCCGGGCTTCCGCCGGCAGCCCGCCGTCGGTGATCAGCACGTCGGCGTCCTCCAGCGGGGCGATGGTGGCGATGCCGATGGTCTCCCACTTGGTGTGGTCGGCCAGCACCACCAGCCGGCGCGAGGCGTTGATCAGGCACCGGTTGACCCCCGCCTCCAGCAGGTTGGGAGTGGTGAAGCCGGTGCGCGGGCTCATCCCGTGCACGCCGAGGAAGAGCAGGTCGACGTTGAGCGCGCCGATCGCCGCCTCGGCCACCGGCCCGGTCAGCGCGTCGGACGGGGTGCGGATGCCGCCGGTGAGCACCACCGTCTGGTCGGCGCGGGGGTTCTGGTAGAGCGCGTCGGCGACCGGGATCGAGTTGGTCACCACGGTCAGCCCGCGTACGTCGGCGAGCAGGGTGGCCAGCGCGGCAGTGGTGGTGCCGGCGGAGAGCGCGATCGCCATGCCGGGCTCGACCAGCCGGGCGGCCCGCTCGGCGATGGCCCGCTTCTCGGCCTGCTGGCGGATCGACTTGGCGGCGAAGCCCGGCTCCTCGGCCGAACCGGGGCCGGCCAGCGTCGCCCCGCCGTGCACCTTGTCGACCAGACCCCGCTCGGCGAGCACCTCCAGGTCCCGCCGGATGGTCATGTCCGAGACGCCGAAGCGGCTCACCAGGTGACTGACCCGTACCCCGCCGCGCTGGCGGATCAGCTCGAGGATGGCGGTCTGCCGCTGCTGGGCCAGCATCTGGGTAACCTCCTTCGCGGCCGTCACTGTACGGGCCTCACGCCGGCCCGGCGGCCCGGTCCTCGCGGACCACCGCCACCTCTCCGGCGGGTACGACCAGCTCACCGGGGCACCGGCCGCCGGTCAACAGCTCGGTGCCGGTGGCCTCGATCCGGGCGGGCGCGTCGGCGTGGTTGACCACGAAGAGCCAGCTGCGCTCGCCGTCGCGGCGGCGCACCACCTCCACGCCGGGCGGGGCCGACGCCGCCGGGCGGACGCCGGACTCGGCCACCAGCCGGGCCACCAGCCGGTCGGTGGCCGGCTGGTCCAGCCGGGTGCCCAGGTACCAGGCGGCGCCGGCGCCGACCGGGTGCCGGGTCAGCGCCGGCACCCCCGGCAGCGGCCCGTCGGCGTACGCGGCGAGCACCCGCGCGCCCTCGGTGTGCAGCCACTCGGTCCACACGTCGGCGGTCGAGCCGTCGTCGAGGCGGACCCGCTCCCCCTGGCGCAGCGGGAAGAACTCCTCGGTGCGGACGCCGAGCAGGTCCCGGAACGCGCCGGGGTAGCCGCCGAGCCGGATGTGGTCGTGCTCGTCGACGATGCCGCTGAAGTAGGTGACCAGGGCGGTGCCGCCGGCTTCGACGAAGGCGCGCAGCGCCGCGGCGTGCGCGTCGCGGACCAGGTAGAGCGTGGGCGCCAGCACCAGCCGGTAGCCGGAGAGGTCGGCCGACGGGTGCACGATGTCGGCGGTGATCCCCTGCCGCCAGAGCGCGTCGTAGAGCGCCCGGAGCCGGTCGCCGTAGGTGACGTCGACGCTGGGGTGGGAGTCCAGCTCGGCACCCCACCACGCCTCGTAGTCGAACAGGATGGCCACCTGGGCGTCCACCCGGCTGCCGCGTGCCTCGGCCAGGTTGGCCAGGTCGGCGCCGAGCCGGCACACCTCGCGGAACACCTTGGTCTCCGGCCCGGCGTGCGGGACCAGCGCGGAGTGGAACTTCTCCGCGCCGGCCCGGGACGCCCGCCACTGGAAGAACAGCACGCCGTCGGCGCCGCGGGCGACGTGCGCCAGGCTGTTGCGGCGCAGCTGCCCGGGGGTCTTCGCCACGTTGCGCGGCTGCCAGTTGACAGCGCTGGTGGAGTGCTCCATGAGCAGCCACGGCGCGCCGCCGGCGACGCCGCGGGTGTGGTCGGCCGACAGCGCCAGCCCGATGTGCGCCTCCGGGTCGGCGGCGGTGAGGTAGTGGTCGTTGGCGACCAGGTCCACATCGGATGCCCAGGAGTGGTAGTCGAGGTACTTGATGCCGGTGCCGATCATGAAGTTGGTGGTGACCGGTTGCCGCACCAGCCGGCCCAGCACCTCGCGCTCGGCCCGCAACTGGGCGCGCTGCTCGTCGGAGGAGAAGCGCAGGAAGTCCAGCTGCTGGGTGGGGTTGGCGAAGGTGGGCGCGACGCGCGGCGGGTTCACCTCGGCCCAGTCGCCGTAGCGCTGGCTCCAGAAGGCGGTGCCCCAGGCGTCGTTGAGCCGGTCCAGGTCGCCGTAGCGTCCGCGCAGCCAGCGGCGGAACGCCTCGGCGCTGACGTCGCAGTAGCAGTGCACGTTGTGGCAGCCCAGCTCGTTGGAGACGTGCCACATCACCACCGCCGGGTGCTCGGCGTACCGGGTGGCGACCGCCTCGACCAGCGCGAGCGAGCGCTCGCGGAACACCGGCGAGCTGGGGCAGTACGCCTGCCGGCCGCCCGGCCAGAGCACCGCGCCGTCGGCCCGCCGCGGCAGTGTCTCCGGGTGCCGGTGGGCGAGCCACGGTGGCGGGCTCGCGGTGGCGGTGGCCAGGTCGACCTGGATGCCCCCGCCGTGCAGCACCTCCAGCGCCCGGTCCAGCCAGCCGAACTCGAAGCGGCCCGGCTCCGGTTCCAGCAGGGCCCAGGAGAAGATGCCGACCGAGACCAGGTTGACCCCGGCGCGGCGCATCAGCTCGACGTCCTCGGCCCAGGTCTGCTCGGGCCACTGCTCGGGGTTGTAGTCGGCGCCGAAGTAGATGTGGTCGCCCTGCCATCGCCGCATGGCAGCAGAGCGTGCCCCGACGGCGTCGGCAAGTCAACAGTTTCCAACATCGACAACATTTCCAACGTTTACCTCGTAACGGGCTTGTCACGACTGGGTTATCGGCCCCTCACCAACCCCTTGACAGCGCCGGAACGACGAGTAGCTTGAGGCGCCACTGGCAGTTCGTGTTCGCCAATGTGGATTCACGGTGGATCCGGATGTGGGATCACGACCGGCCGGCCCCGCCACCACTGACGGCCCTCGGGCGCAGTGCACCTTCTCATCCGCAGGAGGCACCATGTCCCGTCCCCGATCCCACGCCGAGTACCTGGCCCGTCTCGTACCGCCCTCCGTCGCCGGCCTGAACCGGCGGTCCCTGCTGGCCGGCACGGCCGGCGCCGGCGCGCTGCTCGGCACCGGCCTGCTCGCCGGCTGCGGTGGTTCCGACTCCGACGGGTCGGACGCCAAGACGGTCACCCTGGGCTCCAACCAGTCCGACCCCAAGCCCAAGGACGTCATCGCCAAGGTCATGGCGGGCTTCCAGACCTCGTCCGGCGTGCAGGTCTCGATCAACACGGTGGATCACAACACGTTCCAGGAGAACATCAACAACTACCTCCAGGGCAAGCCGGACGACGTGTTCACCTGGTTCGCCGGCTACCGGATGCGCTTCTTCGCCGCCCGTGGGCTGGCCGGCGACCTCAGCGACGTGTGGGGCAAACTCTCCGGCTACTCCGACGCGTTCAAGAAGGCGTCGACCGGTGACGACGGCAAGCAGTACTTCGTGCCGGCGTCGTACTACCCGTGGGCGATGTTCTACCGCAAGTCGGTCTGGCAGCAGTACGGCTACCAGGTGCCGAAGACGCTCGACGACCTGACCAACCTCGCCGGTCAGATGAAGAAGGACGGCCTGATCCCGATCGCCTTCGCCGACAAGGACGGCTGGCCGGCGATGGGCACCTTCGACATCCTCAACCTGCGGATCAACGGCTACCAGTTCCACGTGGACCTGATGGCCGGCAAGGAGGCGTGGACCTCCGACAAGGTGAAGAAGGTCTTCGACACCTGGGCGGGTCTGCTGCCGCTGCACCAGCCGGACAGCCTCGGGCGCACCTGGCAGGAGGCGGCCCAGTCGTTGCAGCAGAAGAAGTCCGGCATGTACCTGCTCGGGCTCTTCGTCGGCCAGCAGTTCAACAACGACGAGCAGGACGACCTGGACTTCTTCACCTTCCCGGAGATCGACCCGGCGATCGGGGCCAAGGCCCTGGACGCGCCGATCGACGGCTACATGCTGGCCCGCCGGCCGAAGGCGGAGGAGAACGCCAAGAAGCTGCTGGAGTACCTCGGCTCCAAGGCGGCCGCGGACATCACCGTGAAGAACGACCCGAGCACCCTGGTCGCCAACGGCCAGGCCGACACCAGCGGCTACACCGCGCTGCAGCGCAAGGCCGCGGAGCTGGTCGGCTCGGCCACCGAGATCGCCCAGTTCCTGGACCGGGACACCCGGCCGGACTTCGCCTCGACGGTGATCATCCCGGCCTTCCAGCAGTTCATCAAGGACCCGAAGGACATCAGCGGCCTGCTGACCAGCATCGAGAACCAGAAGAAGTCGATCTTCACCGACTGACGGCGAGAGGGGGAGGACCACCGTGTCCGACCTGCCCCTGATCCAAGCGGATCGCGCCGTGCCGTCGCCGGCCGCGGCCACCCCCACGGGTGGCCGTGGCCGCCGGCTACGGCTCCTGTCCCGCACCGACCGCGTGGTGATCGCGCTGATGGTGCTCGTACCGCTGCTGCTCGTCGTCGGCCTGGTCTGGCTGCCGGCGCTGGCCACGGTGGCGCTCTCCGGCACCGACTGGGACGGCATCGGCCCGTTGAGCGAGATCGAGTGGGTCGGCGGCCGCAACTACGCCGACGTCGTACAGATCTACCCGCCGTTCGTCCCGGCCGTGCAGAACAACCTGCTCTGGCTGGCCGCGCTGTTCGTGGTGGCCACCCCGCTGGGGATGTTCCTGGCCGTGCTGCTCGACAAGGAGCTGCGCGGCAGCCGGTTCTACCAGACCGCGCTCTACCTGCCGGTGGTGCTCTCGCTGGCGCTGATCGGCTTCGTCTGGCAGCTGCTCTACTCCCGCGACCAGGGCCTGATCAACGGGGTGTTCGGCACCGACGTCGACTGGTACGGCGACCCGGACGTCAACATCTGGGCCGTGCTGGTCGCCTCGGCCTGGCGGCACGTCGGCTACATCATGCTGCTGTACCTGGCCGGGCTGAAGGGCGTCGACCCGTCGCTGCGCGAGGCGGCGGCGGTGGACGGCGCCTCGGAGGTCAACACCTTCTTCCGGGTGGTGTTCCCGGTGCTCCGCCCGATCAACATCATCGTGCTGGTGGTGACGGTGATCGAGTCGCTGCGCGCGTTCGACCTGGTCTGGGTGGTCAACAAGGGCCGCAACGGGCTGGAGCTGCTCTCCGCGCTGGTCACCCAGAACGTGGTCGGCGAGGCCAGCCGGATCGGCTTCGGCTCGGCGCTGGCGACCATCATGCTCGTCGTCTCGCTGGTCTTCATCACCATCTACCTGGCCACCGTGATGCGGGAGGGGCGCCGATGAGCACCGCGACGACGACCCGCCCGACCGACCTGGCGGACGCCCCCCGCCGGCAGCGCCGCCCGCTGCGCCCGCAACGGGTGGTGCTGCACGTCTTCCTCACCGCGGTGGCGCTCGGCTGGCTCTTCCCGATCCTCTGGGCCGTGCTGACCTCGCTGCGCTCCTACGAGTACACCGCCGCCAACGGCTATGTCTCCTTCGGCGGCTGGACCCTGGACAACTACGTCACCGCCTGGCGCACCGCCGAGTTCGGCCAGCACTTCCTCAACTCCGTCTACATCACCGTGCCGGCGGTGCTGCTGACCCTCTTCCTCGCCTCCTGCGTGGCGTTCGTCATCGCCCGGTTCAGCTGGAAGGTCAACATCGTCCTGCTCGGCCTGTTCACCGCGGCGAACCTGCTGCCGCAGCAGGCCCTGCTGATCCCGCTGTTCCGGCTCTTCACCCAGGTGCCGCTGCCGGCGTTCCTGAGCGACTCGGAACTGCTCTACGACAGTTACTGGGGCCTGATCCTGGTCAACGTCGCCTTCCAGTGCGGCTTCTGCGTCTTCGTGCTGAGCAACTACATGAAGGCGCTGCCGCGCGACCTGTACGAGGCGGCGATGGTCGACGGGGCCAGCGTCTGGCGGCAGTACTGGCAGGTCACCATGCCGCTGTGCCGGCCCGCCCTGGCGGCGCTGGCCACCCTGGAGGTGACCTGGATCTACAACGAGTTCTTCTGGGCCACCGTGCTGATGCGCACCGGGGACAAGTTCCCGGTGACCAGCTCGCTGAACAACCTGCGCGGCGAGTTCTTCACCGACAACAACCTGGTCTCGGCCGGCTCCGTGCTGGTCGCGATCCCCACCCTGGTGATCTTCTTCCTGTTGCAGAAGCAGTTCGTCCGGGGGCTGACGCTGGGAGCTTCCAAGGGATGACGATCGTCCACCTGCGCCGCGGCGGGACCCACCTGGTGCTCGACGCGCGCGGCCCGGGCCTGCCCCGGGTCGTGCACTGGGGCGGCGACCTCGGCCCGCTCGACGCCGACGGCCTGCGGCAGCTCGCCGCGGCCAGCGTCGCGCCCGTGGTGCCGAGCGCCTTCGACGCGCCCACCGTGCTGTCCCTGCTGCCGGAGGCGAGCGCCGGCTGGAGCGGCCGCCCCGCCCTGGCCGGGCACCGGGAGCGCGCCGCCTGGTCGACCGCGTTCCGGCTCGACGCGGTCGAGGTCTCCGACGACGACCCGGCCTCCGCCGCGCGGGTCACCGTACGGGCGGTCGACGCCGGGGCCGGGCTGGCGCTGGCCGTCGAGCTGGAACTGGACCCCACCGGCCTGCTGCTGCTGCGCCACCGGCTGCGCAACACCGGCGCCACCGCCTACGAGCTGCGCGAGCTGACCCCGGTGCTGCCGGTGCCACCGGTCGCCACCGAACTGCTCGACCTGACCGGGCGGTGGTGCCGGGAACGCTCGCCGCAGCGGCACCCGTGGCCGATGGGCGCCTGGGTCCGGGAGGGGCGGCACGGGCGTACCGGGCACGACGCCACGCTGCTGCTGGTCGCCGGCACTGCCGGGTTCGGGTTCGGCCACGGCGAGGTGTGGGCGGTGCACACCGCGTGGAGCGGCGACCACGTCACCGTCGCCGAGCGCCGGCCGACCGGCGAGTCCACCCTCGGCGGCGGCGAACTGCTCGCCCCCGGCGAGGTGCTGCTCGCCCCCGGCGCGGAGTACGCCACTCCCCTGCTCTACGCTGCCTGGTCGGACGCCGGGCTGGACGGGCTGAGCGACGTGCTGCACCGCCACCTGCGGGCCCGGCCCCGGCACCCGCGCGGCCCCCGCCCGGTCACCCTGAACGTCTGGGAGGCGGTCTACTTCGACCACGACCTGGACCGGCTGCGGGCCCTCGCCGACCACGCCGCCGAGGTCGGCGTGGAACGGTTCGTGCTCGACGACGGCTGGTTCCGCGGCCGGCGCGACGACACCGCCGGGCTCGGCGACTGGTACGTCGACCACGACGTCTGGCCGGCCGGGCTGCACCCGCTGATCGAGCACGTCACCGCGCGCGGCCTGCAGTTCGGGCTCTGGGTCGAGCCGGAGATGGTCAACCCCGACTCCGACCTGTTCCGCGCCCACCCCGACTGGGTGCTCGCGGTGCCCGGCCGGCTGCCCCCGACGTGGCGCAACCAGCAGGTGCTCGACCTGGCCCACCCCGAGGCGTACGGCTACCTGCTCGACCGGCTGGACGCGCTGCTCACCGAGCATCCCGGGATCGGCTACCTCAAGTGGGACCACAACCGGGACCTCACCGACGCCGGCCACCACGGCCGGCCCGGGGTGCACGAGCAGACCCTCGCGGTCTACCGGCTCCTCGACGAGCTGCGCCGCCGCCACCCGGCGGTGGAGATCGAGAGCTGCGCCTCCGGCGGCGCCCGGGTCGACCTGGAGATCCTCGCCCGCACCGACCGGGTCTGGGCCAGCGACTGCAACGACGCCCTGGAGCGGCTGGCGATCCAGCGCTGGACCGGGCTGCTGCTCCCGCCCGAGCTGGTCGGCAGCCACATCGGGCCGGAGCGCTCGCACACCACCCACCGGGTGCACGACCTCAGCTTCCGCGCCACCACCGCGCTCTTCGGCCACTACGGCATCGAGTGGGACATCGGCTCGATCGACGCTGGCGAGCGGGCCGAACTGGCCGCCTGGGTGGCGCTGCACAAGCGGCTCCGCCCGCTGCTGCACGCCGGGCGGGTGGTCCGGGTGGACCACCCCGACCCGGCCGTCTGGGCGCACGGCGTGGTCGCGCACGACCGCTCGCAGGCGGTGTACGCGGTGGCCCGGCTGGCCACCTCGGTGGCCCAGGTGCCCGGCCCGGTCCGGCTGCCCGGCCTGGACCGGCGGCGGCGCTACACCGTCCGGCCGGCGCGCGGCGTACCCGGGCCGGCGACCCTGGACCGGGTGCCGCCGCCGTGGCTGGCCGCCGGCGCGACGCTGACCGGCGCGGCACTGGGCACGGCGGGGTTGCAACTGCCCGCGCTGCACCCGGAGCAGGCGCTGCTGCTGGAGGTCACCGCGCTGGACTGAGCCGCGTCGGGCCGGCCCGAGAATCCGCCGGAAATTTCCCCGACGCGGATGTCGAGAACGGGTGCGCCTGCTTCTACCTCAGGGTGAGAGCACCGATGATGGTGCGCAGACGTGAGGAGCGAGACGTGAAGTACATGTTGCTGATGCAGTTCAGCTCGGCGGGCACGGACTTCCCCTCGATCGAGACGTGGACGCCCGAGGAGATCCAGGCGCACATCGCCTTCATGGGGGACGTGAACGCGAAGCTGGTCGCCGACGGGGAGTGGGTCCAGGGCGAGGGGCTCGCCGGGCCGGCGCAGGCGAAGATCGTCCGGGCGGGCGCGGACGGGGCGCCGGTGGTCACCGAGGGCCCGTTCGCCGAGACCAAGGAGTTCCTCGCCGGCTGGTGGATCGTCGACACCGACAGCCCGGAGCGGGCCGTCGAGATCGCCGCGCACATCTCCACCGCGCCCGGCCCGGGTGGCCGGCCGCTGAACATGCCGATCGAGGTGCACCCGGTGATGTCCGCGCCACCGCAGGAGATGTGACGACTGTCCGCCCCTGACCGAGGTGTCGAGGACCTGCTGCGCGAGCTGGCGCCGCAGGTCCTCGGCGTGCTCGCGCGCCGGTTCGGTGACTTCGCCACCGCCGAGGACGCGGTGCAGGAGGCGCTGCTGGCGGCGGCCACCCAGTGGCCGGCCGGGGGTACGCCGGACAACCCGCGCGGCTGGCTCATCCAGGTCGCGTACCGCCGGATGGTCGAACTGGTCCGCGGCGAGGCGGCCCGGCGACGCCGGGAGGATCTCGTCGCCCGCCGCGAGCCGGACGACCGCCAGGTCGTGCCGGCGGTGGACGAGCAGCTGACCGCCGACCGCGACGACACGCTGGTGCTGCTCTTCCTCTGCTGCCACCCGGCGCTCTCGCCGGCCTCGCAGATCGCGCTGACCCTGCGCGCGGTGGGCGGGCTCAGCACCGCCGAGATCGCCCGCGCCTTCCTCGTGCCCGAGGCCACCATGGCGCAACGGATCAGCCGGGCCAAGCAGCGCATCCGCAGCTCCGGCCTGCCGTTCCGGATGCCCGACGAGCGGGACCGGGAGCGACGGCTGGCCGCGGTGCTGCACGTGCTCTACCTGATCTTCACCGAGGGGCACACCGCCAGCCTCGGCGCGGAACTGCGTCGGGTGGACCTGGCCGAGGAGGCCATCCGGCTGGCCCGGGCGATCCACCGGCTGCTGCCCGACGACAGCGAGGTCGCCGGGCTGCTGGCGCTGATGCTGCTCACCGACGCCCGCAGCGCGGCCCGGACCGGGCCGGCCGGCGAGCTGATCTCCCTGGCCGAGCAGGACCGGAGCCGCTGGGACGCGGCGCTGATCGCCGAGGGCGTCGCGCTGGTCACCCGGGCGCTGCCGCGCGGGCCCGTCGGGCCGTACCAGCTCCAGGCGGCCATCGCGGCGCTGCACGACGAGGCGCCCACCGCTGGGCAGACCGACTGGCCGCAGATCCTCGCCCTGTACCAGGTGCTGGAGCGGCACTCCGCCAGCCCGGTGGTGGCGCTGAACCGGGCGGTGGCCACCGCCATGGTGCACGGCCCGGCCGCCGGGCTGGACGCCCTCGCCGCCCTGGCCGACGATCCACGGCTGGCCGGGCACCACCGGCTGCACGCGGCCCGCGCCCACCTGTACGAGATGGCCGGTGACCGGGACCGCGCGGTGCACCACTACCGGGTGGCCGCCGGGCTCACCACCAGCCTGCCCGAGCAGCGTTACCTCACCATGCGCGCGGCCAGGATCGCCACGGCCGAGGGCGTCGCCCCGTCCTGACCGGCCCGGCGGC
This sequence comes from Micromonospora sp. C28SCA-DRY-2, assembly GCF_030519475.1. GTDB lineage: Bacteria > Actinomycetota > Actinomycetes > Mycobacteriales > Micromonosporaceae > Micromonospora. Next base: position 315,554 of record NZ_JAUMKD010000001.1, read on the forward strand.
GACCGGTCGGCGGGGTGGCCGGGCCCGCGCGGACCCGGCCACCGGTGGTGCTCGCCGGTCAGCTGGCGGCGCAGCTCACCGCCGGCACCGCGTTGGCGCCGTTCCAGCTGGCGATGAAGCCGAAGCTGGTGCTCGCGCCGGCGCCGAGCCGGCCGTTCCAGTCGACGTTGCGCGCGGTGACCGCCGACCCGCTGCTGGTCAGCCGGGTGTTCCAGGACTGGTTGACCGCCTGGCCGTTGGCGAACGTCCAGGTCGTCGTCCAGCCGGTGATCGCGGCCGACCCGGCGGTCACCTTCACCTCGCCCTGGAAGCCGCCGGGCCACTGGTTGACCACCGTGTAGCTGGCCGTGCACCCGCCCGGCGGCGGGGTGGTCGGCGGCGGCGTGGTGGGCGGCGGCGTGGTCGGGGGCGGGGTGGTCGGCGGGGTGCCGAAGACGGTCGCCTCCCGGGCGGTCTGCCGGATGCCGTTGGCGCCGTTGAAGATCCGCTGCCCCCAGCTGGTCAGGCTGGCCGGGTTGAAGTTGGTGGCCATGTCGAGGTACTCGACCCCGCCGCCGTTGCCGCTCCACGACCAGCCGAGCCAGCCGATCCCGTTGGCCTGGGTGTAGGCGAAGATCGCCTCCTCGTTCGGGTCGCCGTCGGAGTGGTTGTGGCCGAACTCCCCGACCACGATGGGCAGTCCGGCGCTGCGGAACCGGCCGAGGTAGTCGCTGATCTCGGCGGCGGTGTCGAAGACGCCGTACATGTGGACGGAGAAGACGGTGTTGCGGTCCGGGTCGGCGGCGAACACCGACGCGGCGTTGTCGCGCATGGTGAACGCCCAGTCCTGACCCCAGTTCGGGGCGTCCACCATGATCGTGTGGTCGAAGCCGGCGGCACGCAGCCGTTTGATCGCGTTGCTGGTGTCGGTGGTCCAGGCCGCGTAGCCCTGGTTGCCGTACGGCTCGTTGCCGATGTTGACGATGACGTACTCCTCCTCGCCGGTGAGCACGTCGGCGAGGCTGATCCAGTAGTCGACGGCCTGGTCGAGGCTGGCCGCGCCGCTCTGCTCGCCGTAGCCGGTGGTGTCGTGCACCTCCAGCACGCAGATCAGCCGGTTGGCCTTGCACAGCGAGACGACGTTGGCGACGTCGGCGTCGGTGTTGCGAGTCCAGCGCTGGCCGCTGGCCAGCACCACCCGGACGGTGTTCGCGCCGAGCGCCTTGACGTTGGCGAACGAGCTGGTCTGCTGCGGGTACCAGGTGTGCGCGTGGTTGACGCCGCGCATGACGAACTCGGCGCCGTTGGCGTCGTAGAGCTTGCCGTTGGCGACGGTGAAGCCGGCCGCGGCCTGCGCCGGTGGCCCGAACGCCAGCACGGCGGCCAGGAGGGCGAGCAGGGCCGCGCCGGCGGCGGTGAGTCGTGTCTTCATGGCCTTCCTCAACGGGAGGACCCCCACTGCCCGGTGGGGAGGGAACTGACAGGGGAAGGCGGCCGCAGCCCGACGGCCGCCGCCCGGATCCCGGCGCAGGGATCAGCGTAGGCCGATGGGTTCGGGAACGCAATGAACCGGTTAAGGTCCGCCCGTCGGGGCGGCCCACGAACCGGACGGGAGGGTTGACCGACGGCCGCCGGGGTATCCGGGGATGTTCCGCCCGGGTCGGAAGGAGAGGCGTCATGGTCAGCGTGGGCTACACCCTGATGTGCGAGCAGGCCGGTCCCAAGCAACTGGTCGACCATGCGGTACGGGCCGAGGCGGCCGGCTTCGACCAGCTAGTCGTCTCCGACCACTACTACCCCTGGCTGGACTCCCAGGGGCACTCCCCGTACGCCTGGTCGGTGCTCGGCGCGGTCGCGCACGCCACCTGCCGGGCGGAGCTGATGTCCTTCGTCACCTGCCCGATCCGCCGCTACCACCCGGCCGTGGTGGCGCAGAAGGCGAGCACCGTCGGGGTGCTCTCGGACGGCCGGTTCACCCTCGGCCTGGGCGCCGGGGAGAACCTCAACGAGCACGTGGTGGGCGGCTGGCCGCACGTGCAGCAGCGGCACGAGATGTTCGAGGAGGCGCTGCAGATCATCCGGCCGCTGCTGAACGGCGAGACGCTGACCTTCTCCGGCAACCACTACGACGTGCCGGACGCCTACGTCTGGGACCGGCCGGACACCCCGGTGCCGATGGCGATCGCCGCCTCGGGCCGGCAGTCGGCCACCCTCGCCGCCGAGTACGGCAACGGCGTCATCGCCACCGAACCGGACCCGCACATCGTCGAGCTGTTCGAGGACGCCGGCGGCGCCGGCCAGCCCCGGTACGGGCAGGTGGCCATCTGCTACGGCCCGGACGAGGCCGAGTGCCGCAAGATCGTGCACGACCAGTTCCGCTGGTTCGGGCTGGGCTGGAAGGTCAACGCCGAGCTGCCCGGGCCGGAGGGGTTCGCCGCGGCCACCCAGTTCGTCCGCGAGGAGGACGTCGCCGCGGGCATCTCCTGCGGGCCGGACGTGGACCGGCACGTCGAGGCGTTCAAGAAGTTCGTCGACGCCGGCTTCACCCACGTGGCCATCGTGCAGGTGGGCGGCGACAGCCAGCCGATGTTCCTGGACTGGGCGCAGGAGCAGCTGCTCCCGCGGCTGCGCGACCTGTGAGGCCCGCCCGACGCCCGGCCGGGAGCGCGACCGGCTCACCCGGTGGTCACGAACCGCCCGGGCCGGCCCGACGCCCCGCCGGGAGCGCGACCGGCTCACCTGCCGGCGGCGAACCGTCCGGGCCGGCGACGCGGGCGGTCGACCCACCGCGGCGGCCCACCACGCCGGATCCGGTCACCGAGTTGCTCCGCCGGCCGGCGAGCATGCCGCCCGGGCGGTTCGGGCCGGCGGACCTCCGCCTGGCGTTCGCCGCGCCACGCCCGGCCGCCGGGCTGACCAGCGAGTGGCGGCTGGTCGCCGGGCTGCGGACGCACACCCGCCGGGGCGGCGACCCGGGCACCGGCGCACCGCCGGTGGTGCTGGTGCACGGGCTGGCCGTGTCGCACCGCTACCTCACCCCGCTGGCCCTGGCGCTGGCCGCCAGCCATCCGGTGTACGTGCCGGACCTGCCCGGCTTCGGGCTCTCCGCCCACCCCGACACCGCGTACGACGTGCCCGGGCACGCGGCGCACCTCGCCGCCTGGCTGGCCGCGTACCGGCTGCCGCCGGTCTGCCTGGTCGGGCACTCCTTCGGCGCGGAGGTCGCCGCGGCGGTCGCCGCCCGGCACCCCGACGCGGTCCGCGCGGTGGTGCTGGCCGGGCCGACCACCGATCCGACCTCGCGCTCCCGGCGTGCCCAGTTCGGACGGTGGCTGGTCGACACCCTCCGGGAGGCGCCGTTGCAGGCGCCGATCCTGCTGCGCGACGTCTGGGACGCCCGCCCCTGGCGGGTCTCCGCCACGCTGACCCACTCGGTGCGCAACGCGGTGGAGGCCGACCTGGTCCGGATAACCGCCCCGACCCTGGTGGTCACCGGCGCCCGGGACCCGGTGGTGCCACCGCCCTGGCGCAGCGAGCTGGCCCGGCTCGTCCCGGACGCCCGGGAGGTGGTGGTGCCCGGCGCCGCGCACAATGTCGCCACCACGGCCCCGGCGCAGGTCGCCGCCGCGATCCGCGCCTTCCTCGACCCCTCGACGACGGAGAGGTGACCCGATGCGCTTCGGAAACGTGGAGATCCGCCCGCTCGGCGGCGGCGTCGGCTGCCTGCTGATGATCCTCTTCTCGCTGGTCGCCTCGATCGTCCTGACCGTCGGGCTCAACCTCCTCTTCTGAGCCGCGCCCCGCGCCCACCGGGGCGCGGCCCACCGGGCGATCTTGGTAGAAAATGGCCCCTGTAGGGGCCGTTTCGTACCAAGATCCGATCCGCTCTGCGCGTGCGGCGGGATCGGGTTGACAGTGTGTGCGGGGGTCAGTGGCGGAGGCCGAGGGCGGTCAGCACCTCGCGGGTGGTGGCGCGGATCGGGTCCAGGACGGTGTGGCGGAGCCAGCGGGTGGCCGGGGTGACGGTGGCCCGCCAGGCGGCGGCGAACGCCCGGCCCACCGGCACCACGGCGTGCCGCCACAACCAGCCCGCCCCGCGCACGAACGGCCGCAGCGTTACGACGTACCCCCACCAGAGCAGCCGGCCGGCCGCCCACCAGGCCCAGCGGAGCGCGCCGAGCAGCACCCGGGCGACGGCCGCCGCGCCGCGCAGCAGCCACCGGCCGACGGCGGTCAGCCCGGCCAGCAGCCACCGGCCGAGCGGCGCGAGCCGGCGGGCCAGCCACGCCGCCGGCAGCCACACCAGGTGGTACCCCAACCAGGCCAGCGGCAGCCAGACCACCGTGCGCGCCAGCCAGGCGAGCCCGCGCCCCAACCAGACCAGCGGCACCCAGACCAGGATCCGGGCCAGCCAGGCCAGTCCCCGACCCAGCCAGACCAGCGGCAGCCAGATGAGGTTGCGGAACAGCCAGACCAGCGGCAGCCAGAGCGCGTGGTGCAGCAGCCACCGCAGCGGGCGCAGCAGCCACCGGTCGACGAAGCGGCCGACCGGGGCGAGCAGCCACCGGTGCAGCGCGGCCCCGACGGCGGCGACCAGTTCCCAGACCAGCCGGACCGGCAGCACCACGACCAGGGCGATCCCCCGGGCGACGGCGGCCACCAGCGGTGCGGGCGCGGCGGGCCGGATCGGCGGCCGGGGTGGTGCCGGGGTCCCGGACGGGACCGGCGACCGGGGCGGGACGGGGGCGTCGGACCGGACTGGCGACCGGGGCGGTGCGGGGTCGATCACCGGGTCACCGTAGCCAGCCGGGGCAACGGCCGCGGTCCCGGCTGGCGGGGCGATGGTCGGTCCGGGACGCGTCGACGCGGCCCGGACCGAGCACGGTGGTCACGGTTACAACGGCCGCCAGGCAGCCATGTCGTCCGGGGCGTCGACCAGCCGAACGGTCGCCGCGAGGGCGAGCGCCTTATCGCGTCCACCCAGGGCGTCGCGACCGGACACCGAATTCGAACTCACCTGGGCGACGCAGGTCGGGCAGGTACCCGGCACCTGGCCGACCCGGTACACCCCGGGCCCTCCGGTCGTGCCGTCCACCCAGGCCGGCCGCCCGGCGACAGTGGTTTCGCCTCGCTTCATCGACGTGGGCAGGTCTCGCGATACTCCGATGCTCAGGTCCTCGTGGGCCTGTGGTGAATCCGGCTGGAAGGGCGCCAGGTAGCCCAGGTTCGCCGCCTCCCACCGCCCGTCGTAAACCGTGACGACGGCGCGGTGGAGCCGGGCACCGGCCGGCGGGGCGACGTCGAGGAACGGCAGGGTGACCCGGTACGGCTGCCAGACCATGCTCGCGGCGAACCGGCGGGCCACCCCCTCCGTTCCCTCGTCGCCCCGCACGGTGACGACGGCCCAGGCGTCCGGGGCGTACTGCCAGGACAGGCGGGTCTCCCGTTCGTCGGGGCTGGTGTGCAGGTAGGCCGGTGCGCCCTGCACCGGGTCGACCGGATTCCCGGGCAGCGGTGCCGGGGTGGGGCGCCGGGGTTCGGCGCGGGCGTCGGACTCGCGCATCGCAGCGAAGACGTCGACTCCGCGGGCTGCGATCTTGACGGTGACGACGCGGTCCAGCCTGACGAGCCCCTTCGACGGATCCTCTCCTGGCAGCAGGCTGGCCGCCGTCACCCACTGGGTACGGTGGTCCGTCGAGTAGGTCCGCAGTGGCAGGTCGTCCGGTATCCCGTCGAGCCGGAAGAGCCACTGCCCCGGGTCGAAGCGCTCCGGCGCCTCGGCCGGCGGACGGGAAGCCGGTGGGGCCGGGGGTGGCGTCGGGCGGGCGGCGTCGAGCAGGGCCGTGGCGCCGAGCAGGGCGAGCACGGTGACCACGGCGGCGGCCCCCGCGACGAGGCGTCGCCGACGGACGGCCCGTCTCCCCTCGGCCAGCAGCGGCTCCGGCAGCACCGTCGCGGCCGGCAACTCGTCGGCAGCGCGGAGCAGCAGGTCGCGGACCTCGCGCTCGTCGTCCCAGCTCATCGGCGCACCTCCTTCGGATCCCCATCGGGCATCTGCCGGCGCAGCGCGGCCAGGCCGCGCGCCGTCTGACTCTTGACGTTGCCGGTCGAGCAGCCGAGCACCGCGGCGGTCTGTTCCACCGTCAGGTCGGCGTAGAACCGGAGCACCAGGACCACCCGCTGGCCGGGCGGGACCGCCGCCAGCGCGGCGCGTACCGCCATGCCGTCCGCGACCGTGTCCCCCTCGTCCGGCGGCCCGGTCCCCGCCGGTGGTTCCGGCGCGCGGTCGAACAGGTACACCCCGCGCCACCGGGACCGGCGCTCCTGCCGGAAGGCGTTCACCAGCATCCGGTGCACGTAGGCGCCCAGGTCGTCGGCGTCCCGCACCCGGTGCCACTTCACGTAGAGCTGGACGAGCGTCTGCTGCACCACGTCGTCGGCGCGGTCGCCGTCGCCGGTCAGCAGGTACGCGGTGCGCCGCAGCTTCGGGGTGGCCCCGGTGACGAACTCGACGTACTCCTGCCGCTGTGTCGCCTGCATCGGCCACTCCCCGCTCCGGTCCGCGCGACTTCACCCGTACCGATGAGCGCCGGAGCGGAAAGGGTTGCACGCCCGCGCGGTCGATTTCGCGGACCGGTCAGCCCGGGGTCAGGTCCACCTCGGCGACGAGCGGGTAGTGGTCGGAGGCGTACTCCGTCTCGCCGCCGCGGAGCACCCGGCAGTCCCGCACCCGGGCGGCCAGCGCCGGCGTGCCGAGCAGGTAGTCCAGCCGCATCCCGGAGAACTCGCCGCCGCCGTGCCGGGTGGGCACGGTCAGCCCCTCGTCCGGCGTCCCGGCCGGGTACAGGTCGACCAGGCCCGCTTCCAGCAGCCGGGCCACCGCCCGGCTGTCCACGGTCCGCCCGTCCCGGCGCAGGTGCCGGCGGCGGTACGGCGGGGCGAGCCGGGCGATCCGGTCGGTGTGGTCGGTGACCGGGTCGAGGGTGTTCAGGTCGCCGGCCAGCAGTGCCAGCTCGCCCGGCGCCCGGCGCAGCGCGGTCGCCGCCCAGCCCGCCTCGACCAGCCGCCGGGTGCCCGAGTACGGATGCAGGTGGGTGCTCAGCACGGTGAGCGGGCCGGCTCCGGTGGCCAGCACCACCCGCTGGGCGGCGTGGTGGAACGGCCGGCGCAGCGGACCGGCGCCCACCACCCGCCACGGCGGGCGGACCAGCACCGCGACCGGCTGCCCGAAGCAGGAGCGGGCCAGGTGGCCGCGCATCCCGAGCCGGGCGGCGAACCCGGCCAGCGCCCCGCCGTCGAAACCGCGCAGCTCCTGCACCGCGAGGACGTCCGGCCGCTGCCCGGCGACCACCCGCGACACCTGGTCCCGCCGGTCGGGGCCGCCCCGGTCCCGGCCGCCGGTGCGGATGTTCCAGGTCATCACCCGCAGCACGGGCCGCTCACTCCACCCGGGCGGCCTTGGCCAGCTCGTCGTCGAGGGTGCGCACGTCCTCGGACTCGATGCTCGGCCGGTTGCCCTCGCGCAGGTCCTCGTTCGGCCGGACGACCCAGTACAGCAGCCCGATCCAGAGTGTGGTGAGCATGATCGCGCCCATGAAGTCGGTCGGGTGGTGCATGCCCCGGTACATCCGGGAGACCGCCACCCCGACCGGCATGACCACCGCCAGCGCCACGAAGATCCACCGCCACCAGCGGTCAGTACGCGGGAAGACGATCAGCGTGATCGCGATCCAGACGCAGAGCGTGGCCGCGATGTGCCCGGACGGGAAGGACGAGGTGGGCATCGGCCCGTCCAGGTTCCCCACCGGCGGGCGCGGCCGGTCCACCGCGGCGGCCGCGGCGAGGAAGAGGCTCAGCTCGCCGAACATGGTCAGCGCCACGAACAGCACCGGTCGCCAGCGCCGCCACACGGCCAGCACCAGCGGGCAGAAGACCAGCGAGATGAGCAGGATGGCGTGGGTGTCGCCGGCCTTGCTCCACCACCAGCTGACGTCGTCCCGGCCCGGCGTGCGGTGCTCGGCGAACCACCGCGGCACGTCGGTGTCCAGGGTGGCGAAGAAGGTCCCGCCGGCGTGGTAGCTGACGAACATGCCGAAGCCGTAGAGGGCGCCGAGCACCAGCACCCAGCCGACGATCAGCTCGAACACGGCGGCCCGGGGGTGCGGCAGCAGGTGCGCCTCGTCCGGGGCGGGGGCCACGTCGTGCGCGGCCTCCGGCTCCAGCCCCTCGGTGATCGGCGGCACCGGCCGGCCGCGCTCCAGCCGCCACAACCGGAAGGCGTACGCGGTGACGCCGAGCCAGGCGGCGCCGAGCAGCCAGGCGCCCAGCACGTCGGAGACGAAGTGCACGCCGAGCGCGATCCGGGTCAGGCCGATCAGGGTCACCACGGCGGCGACCAGGGCGATCGCCGGCTTGCGCCAGCGGCGCGACATGGCGGGCAGGAAGACCAGCAGCAGCGCCCCGTAGGCGACCATCGAGCCGAGCGCGTGCCCGCTGGGGAAGCTGTCCCCGGCGTAGCTGCCGATCGGCACCTCCACCTCGGGGCGCAGCCGGTCGACCAGCGTCTTCAGCGCCGGGTCGAGGATCAGCGCGCCGAGGCCGGTGACGATCAGGAAGACCGCGAGCCGGCCCTGCCGGCGGATCAGCAGGCCGATCACGGCGACCGACACCAGCCAGATGATGACCGCCCGGCCACCGAGGTCGGTGAGCGCGTTGAGCACGGTGACCAGCGGCCCGTGCGGGGCGACCAGGTCGTTGAGCCAGGCGGCCACGCCGTGGTCGACGTCGTAGAGCGGCGTCCACCGCACCCGGACCAGGACCAGCAGGATCCCGAAGCCGACCCCGGCCCCGAGCACCAGCGCCAGGCCGGCGAGGGTGCGTTCGGTGAAATGACCCAGGGGTCGTCGCAACGCCTCTCGGACCGTGGTCACGGCAGCCTCCCTTTCGCCTTCGGCGTGCCGCTTGTACCCGATCGGCGATTCCCGTACACCGGGCCGGGCCGGGGCCCGCTAGAGCGAGGTCATCTCGCCGGTGTCGAAGACCTCGTCCCGCTCGGACTCGGGCTCCCACAGGTCGGGCTGGGCCGGCTCCTGCACCCCGATCCGCACCGCCTCGAGCTGGGCGGCGAAGGCCAGCCCGCCGAAGAGCGCCATCCCGGTGAGGTTGGCCCAGAGCAGCAGGGCCATCATCCCGGTCAGCGCTCCGTACGTCTGGCCGAACCCGTCGCTGTACGCCACGTAGGCGGCGAGCAGCAGGCTGGCCAGCCACCACAGCGCGGTGGCGATGGCGGCGCCGAAGATCAGCCAGGACAGTCCCGGCTGCTTGCGCCGGGGCGCGTGCCGGAACAGCACGGCGACGGCCAGCACGGTCAGGCCGAGGCTCAGCGGCCAGCGGATCACGTCCCAGAAGCCGTGGACGAACTCGCCCCACTCGTAGTGCCGCTGCACGGAGTCGCCCATCGGACCGCCGCCGACCAGGATCAGGAAGCCGGTGAGCGCCGGCACGCCGGCGGTCAGCGCGAGGACGGCGGCGCGCACGTACTTCCACAGCGCCGGGCGGTCCCGCTCCACGCCGTAGATCCGGTTGGCGCCCCGCTCGATCTGGGCCATGGTGCTGGTCAGCGCCACCAGGCCGGTCAGCAGACCGAGGCTGAGCGCCAGCTCACCGGCGCGTTCGGTGCTCTCCCGCTCACCCAGCAGTTCGGCCACCATCGGCTCGCTGGCGCCCGGGGTGAGCGCCAGGACGGTGTCCGCGACGACCTGCCCGCCCTCCTCCACGCCGAGTTCGCTGATCAGGCCGGTCAAAGCAATCATGAACGGCACCACGGCGAGGCAGAGTTGCAGCGCGAAGGCGCGCGAGTGGCTGAACCCGTCGCCGTAGCGGAACCGGATGAAGGCGTCCCGCAGCAGGTGCCAGCCACCCTCCCGGCGCAGGGTGTGCCAGGCGTCGTCGGCGGAGAGCTCCTCGTCGGCCATCAGCCGGGTCTCCGGCACCATCCGGGTGCTACTCACGGCGGGCCTCCTCGATGAGCTGCTCGCCCCGCTCGGCCGCGGCGTCGACGTCCACCGTCAGGTCGCGTGCCCGCTCCGGCTGCGGTACGCACAGCCAGAGCGCCCGGCGGCGGATCTCCGCCTTCAGCGTGCGGCCGGGGGCGATCAGGTCGCCGTCGAGTTCCCGGGGCTGGGCCCGGTTGCTGGTGATCTCCACCCGCCGGCAGCGGAAGACCTCCATCCGGGGTACCCGGTCCTGCCGGCGCAGCACGGCCCAGCCGAGCGCGAGCCAGTGCCGCAGGGTACGCGGGGTGAGCACGGCGACGTCGAGGTAGCCGTCGTCCGGCTCGGCCTCGGTCAGCAGGGTCAGCCCGCCCTGGAGCCGGCCGACGTTGGCGACCAGCACCGACCGGGCCCGCCGGCGCAGCGGCGGCTGGTCGTCGAGGCTGATCGAGACCCGCATCGGCCGGTCCCGCAGGTGCCGGGCGGCCCCCACCACGTACGCCGGCCAGCCGATCCGCGCCTTGGTGGTCTCGCTGGTCGCGGCGAGCATCTGGGCGTCGAAGCCCATCCCCGCCATCACGGTGAAGTAGTGGTCCTCGACCGCGCCGACGTCGAGCAGCCGCCGGCCGCGCTCGACGGCCACCTCGATGCCGGCGGCCAGGTCGGTGGAGAGGCCGAGGTTGGCGGCGAGCAGGTTGCCGGTGCCCTGGGGCAGCACCGCCAGCGCCACGTCGGTGCCGACCAGCCCGCGGACGCAGGACATCACGGTGCCGTCGCCGCCGCAGGCGAAGACCACCTCGACACCGGCCTTGACCGCCTGCTCGGTCTGGCCCCGGCCCGGGTCCTCGACGGTGGTCTCGTACCACAGCGGCTCCGGCCAGCCGGCCGCGGCGAGCGCGTCGTTGACGGTGCTCCGCAGCTCGTCGAGGTCGGCCACCTTGACCGGGTTGACCACCACGGCGGAGCGCGGCCCGCCGGCGCCCGCCGGTCGGCTCTCCTGTCCAGCATCCACGGCGTCAGTGTGCAGCACCGGGGGGCGTTCAGCGAGCCCACGGCGACCGCCCGTTGGCAGTGCCACAGACAGGTTTGCCGGCGCGGCCCGCCGACCGGCGGGCCGCGGCTCGGCCGAGCGGCGGGTCAGGCCGCGGTACGGAGCGCGACCTCCACCCGGCGGCGCAGGTCGGCGAGGTCGAGCCCGGCCTCGGTGAGCACCAGCGCGGCCAGCCCGTGCCCCTCGCGCAGCAGCCCGAGCAGGATGTGCTCGGTGCCGATGTGGTTGTGCCGCAGCCGGATCGCCTCGCGCAGGGACAGCTCCAGCACCTTCTTGGCGCGGGGCGAGAACGGGCCGCCCGCGTACCGCCGGCGCCACCAGCGGCGCGGGGCCGGCGCCGCCTCGCGGAGCGCGTCCGGGCCGAACGACTCCTCGATCCGGGCCACGATGGCGGCCAGGTCGATGCCGATCTCCCGCAGCGCCGCGGCGTCGGCGTCGGCGAGGCCGGTGGCCCCGTGCGCGGTGTGCCGGTGGATCCGCTCCCGCAGGTCGTCGCCGCGGACGCCGGCCTCGGCGAGCACCCGCGCGGCGAGGCTGTCGCCGTCGGCGAGCAGTGCGAGGAGCAGGTGCTCGGTGCCGACCGGCCGCTGGCCCTCGCTGCGGGCCTCCTCGCGGGCCTGCCGCACCACGGTGCGGGCGCGGTCGGTGAACCGCTCGAACATCACGCCTCCCAGGATTGTCCGACCGCCGGTCGACCGGCGTGCTTCTTGTGGACCGCCTGCCGGCTGACCTCGAGCGCGTCGGCGATCTCCTGCCAGGACCAGCCCTGTCGACGGGCGTTGTCCACCTGGACCACCTCAAGCCGCTCGAGCAGCCGGCGCAGCGCGCGGACGGCGCGCAGGCCGACCCGGGGGTCGGTGCTGCCCGCGGCCGCCGCGAGTTCCGTCGCCTGACTCATGCCGTCAACTTACGTTGACACAGGAGGAGTTGTCAACCCTTGTTGACACGCGAGCCGCCCTCGGCCGGTGCTACGGTCCGCGCGTGTCCGCCGCAGCCCTTCCCGTCCGCCCGTGAGCACCGTGGTCGGCGACCCTCCTCCCACCGGGACGCACCGCTGGTCGGCCGGTGGGTTCACGCTGGAACTCACCGGCGGCAGCGTCGTCGGCAACCGCTACCGGGCGAACTACGACGTGTTGCACGTCGACCCGGCGTTGCCGTTCGCGGCGGTGGCCGACGGGATGGGCGACGGCGAGGGCAGCCGGCGGGCCGGCGCCGCGGCGATGGGCACGCTGGTCGAGCAGGTCCGGGCCGGGTGGCCGGCGACCGGCCCCGGCCCGTTGCGCGCCGCGGCGGCCGGGGCGCAGGCAGCCGTACGCGCCGCCGGCGCGGGCCGTCCCGAGCTGACCGGCTGTACACTCACCGCCCTGCTCGTGGAGCCGGACGGCGGCCAGGGCTGGCTGGCCCAACTGGGCGACTCGCGCGCCTACCGACTCCGCGGCGGCCTGCTGGAACTGCTCACCGTGGACCACACGGTGGCCTGGCTCGGCGTCGTGCACGGCTGGTACCCGGCCGACTCCCCCGCCGCCGCCCGGGCCCGCTACCAGCTCACCCGGTACGCCGGCCACCCGGACGGACCCGAGGCGGACCTGCTCGCCGTCACGCTGCGCCCCGGCGACACCCTGCTGCTCTGCACCGACGGGGTCAGCGACCAGGTCGACTACCACCGGCTGCGGGACCTTCTGTCGACCCGCCAACCGGCCGACGCCGTCCGCGCGCTGCTGGACGCCACGCTGGCCGCCGGCGGCGACGACAACGCCACCGCCGCCGTCCTCCGCGTCCACGCCCCGACGCGCTGACGGCACCGACCCGATCGACATGTCTGCCCACCCCTGCCAGGCGGGTGTAGCGGCGCCCTCACCCCCACCGGCGTGTGCCGGGCAAGGGCTACCGCGCCCGGAACCGGACGCGGAAACGCCGCTGGCCGGCACCCGTTCCGGTGCCGGCCAGCGGTCGGTCCTTCATGTTCGGTTGTCAGTTGTTCCAGTGCTCGGTGACGAGGTCGGCGGCCTGCTGTTCCCACTGGGCGTAGTGGTCGGGGTAGGCCGACACCTGCACCGTCTGCGCGGCGACGGTCAGGGGCATGTCCTGCCAGCCGTCGACCTGCTTGAGGCCCTTGAGGAACGCCATGGTGGAGTACTCGGGGTCGGTGATCTGCTCGACCGTGCCCCAACCCGAGCTCGGGCGCTGCTGGAACAGGCCCTGCGAGTCGTGGTCGTTGCGCTCACCCAGGTGGCCCAGGTTCTCCAGCTTCGACTCCTGCAGCGCGGTGGCGATGGCCACCACGGCGGCCCGCTCGTCCATGCCGGACTTCTTCGTCGCCGCGATGATCGCCTTCACATTCGCGGTCTGCTCATCGTTCAGCTCGATGCGCGACTGCTCGCCCTGCACACCATGCGGGATCAGCTTGCCCATGTCCGGCTTGTCGGCCTGCACGGTCACGGCGACCGGCTTGACCGCCTCAACCGGAGCAGCGTCGGCGGTGGCGGGGCCGGCGACGACGCCACCGGCGAACGCCAGACCAGCAATACCCAGAACGCTCTTACGCATGATCGTGTTCATCACAAAAGCTCCTTCGGGGGTCAACGCCACCAGCCCAAAAGGGGGAACGGGCACAGGGGCGCAAGCACCACCAGGGCGCTCAAAAGACTTCGGAGGATCCGGCACACGCGGGGCGGGGGATGCCCTGGTACCGGGATGCCCGGCCAGAGCCGCGAGACGTGTCCTTCGCGGTGCCGGACTGTGTGTAACGACCGCCAGGCCACCATCATTCCGGGGCCCTCAACCCTCACCGGCGTGCGCCGGTGGGGACCGGTGCGGCGATCGTTCGGGGGGATGCAACGACCACCGGGCCGCCGTCATTCCGGGGCCACGATCCTCAACCGGCGGGTGCCGGCGGGACCGGTCCTGCGATCGTTCGTCAGGGGGATGTAACGACCGGCCGCCCGCCATCATTCCGCCAGGCCCGTCTCGCCGGCCATGCCAGCGGCGAGCCCTTGCTCGATCGTTCGCGAGATATAACGCCCCCCGACCCGGGCCCGATTCCACCACCCGGATGCCGCCGGTCACACCCACGAACCCGACAAACCCCCCAGGCGGCACGGCGGCTCATACGGCCGGCCCTCAATCGCCGGGAAGATCGACTCCATGTCGCCGATATGGGGCCATCCCGACCCAGTTGACACCGCCACATCGGCGAAACGGCGCAGGCCGCCCGGGTCGATACCGCCACATCGGCGAAACAGCGCCAACCCCGCGGCACACCCGACAAGCCCCGTGCGCGGAATATCCCCGACACGGGGCGACCCCGACCACGAACCGGGACCGAGCGACCAGAACAGGCCCGCCGCGCCGACACGGGCGGCCTGGACCACGACGGGGGTGTGGCCCGCCGTGACCGGCGCAGGGATCAAGCCTGACCGCCCGGAGCCGGTCACGGCGGGCCACACCCCAACCGCAACCACCCACCCACCGCAAGACGAACCCCGGCCAGGAACCAAGCCTGACCGCCCGAAGCCGGTCCCGGCCGGCCACACCCCCAACCGCAACCATCCACGCACCCCAAGCCGACCCCGGCGCAGGGATCAAGCCTGACCGCCCGGAGCCGGTCACGGCGGGCCACACCCCAACCGCAACCACCCACCCACCGCAAGACGAACCCCCACCAGCAACCAAGCCTGACCGCCCGAAGCCAGTCACGGCCGGCCACACCGCAACGTCCACGCACCCCAAGCCGACCGCGGCCCAGGGAGCAAGCCAGACCGCCGGTCACGGCGCCCACACCCGCAACCGCAACATCCACGCACCCCAAGCCGACCCCGGCCCAGGGATCAAGCCGGTCGCTGGAAGCAGCCCGAGGAGACCGGGCAGCCCGGAACGCCCCCGCCGGAGCCGGACCCGGAGCCGGCGATACCGCCCCGAGCCCGTACGGTCGGGACTAACCTCGGGTGGGAGCCAGTCGTGCCGGGCGCGACGCCTGCGGAGGTGATGCCGGATGGCCGCAGCCGCCGACGCAGCGGTGCTGGTCGGTGTCGGCTCGGAGCGCAACTACCCCGCGGTCCGGCTGGCCGCGCAGGAGGCCGCCGCGCACGAGCGGCAACTGCACCTGCTGCACGCGTTCAACTGGACCGCCGCCTTCGAGGCGCCGACGATCGCCCAGCCCCGCGTCCACGCCGAGGAACTGCTCACCGAGGCACACCGGATCGCCGCCGAGGTCGCGCCGGACCTGCCGGTGCACGAGGAGATCGTGGAGGGGCCGGCGGTGGCCGTGCTGGTCCGCCGGTCGGACGCGGCGTTCCTGGCCGTGGTGGGCGACGGCGGCATGGCGGCCTGCGCGGACTGCGTACCGGCCGAAGCGCCGGCCGTGCAGTTGGCCGCGCGGGCCGGCTGCCCCGTGCTGGTGGCCCGCCGGGAGCCGCCGCCACAGGGCCCGGTGCTGGTCGGCGTGGACGGCACCGCCAGCTCCGAGGCCGCGCTGGAGTGGGCGGTCGACTGCGCCGCCCGGCGGGAGGCGCGCCTGCTGGCGGTACGGGTGGTCGAGCCGGACGAGACCATCGAGGACGCCACCGGCCAGCTCGAAGCGGTGGTGGCCCGGTACGCGGGCCGCCGCCCGGACCTGCCCACCGAGTGCCACGCGATCCGTGGCGACCCGGGCAACGTCCTGGTCGACCAGTCGCGCTCGGCCCAGCTGGCCGTGGTCGCGGCCCGGGGCGACGAGCCGGCGCGGGGCATGCTCGGCGCGGTGAGCCAGTCGTTGCTCTACCACTCACCGGCGCCGGTGATCGTGATCCGGGGGTTGACCGGGATCCCGACGGGTGGGGCCTAGCGCCCGGCCGGCGCGGGACCAACGGCCCTGAGCCGTACCGGCACGGTCGGCGAAGCTGGGATCGGCCCGGATGGATCCGCGCTGTGAAGATGCAGGATTCCCCTACCCGCGAGAGGCTCAGGCAGTATGGACACCGCTCTCGACCTGCACGGCCCCCTGACCGAAGACGAGCTGCGCCGGCTGGACGCCTACTGGCGGGCGGCGAACTACCTCACCGTCGGGCAGATCTACCTGCTGGACAATCCGCTGCTGCGCGAACCGCTGACGCCGGAGCACGTCAAGCCGCGGCTGCTGGGCCACTGGGGCACGTCGCCGGGGTTGAACCTGCTCTACGCCCACCTGAACCGGGTGATCGTCAACCGTGACCTGTCGGCCATGTTCATCACCGGGCCCGGCCACGGCGGGCCGGCGATCGTGGCGAACACCTGGCTGGAGGGCACCTGGAGCGAGAAGTACCACGGCACCGGCCGCGACGAGGCCGGCATGGCGCGGCTGTTCCGCCAGTTCTCCTTCCCCGGCGGCATCCCCAGCCACGTGGCGGCGGAGGTGCCGGGTTCGATCCACGAGGGCGGCGAGCTGGGGTACGCGCTGAGCCACGCCTACGGCGCCGCGTTCGACCATCCGGACCTGCTGGTGGCCTGCGTGATCGGTGACGGCGAGGCGGAGACCGGCCCGCTGGCCGGCAGTTGGCTCTCCAACGTCTTCCTCAACCCGGCCCGCGACGGTGCGGTGCTGCCGATCCTGCACCTGAACGGCTACAAGATCGCCAACCCGACGGTGCTGGACCGGATCCCGGCCGACGACCTGCTGGAGATGATGCGCGGCTTCGGCTACCAGCCGTACGTGGTGGCCGGCGACGAGCCGGCGCAGGTGCACCAGGCGCTCGCCGCGACCCTGGACCGGGCGCTGGACGAGATCGCCGCGATCCAGCGGGCGGCCCGCTCCGGTGGCGCCGTCGAGCGTCCGCGCTGGCCGATGATCATCCTGCGGACGCCGAAGGGCTGGACCGGGCCGCGCGACGTGGACGGCAAGCAGGTCGAGGGCACCTACCGTTCGCACCAGGTGCCGCTGTCCGAGGTACGCAAGAACCCGGACCACCTGGCCGAGCTGGAGCGCTGGCTACGCAGCTACCGGCCGGAGGAGCTCTTCGACGCCACCGGTGCCCCGGTCGCCGAGCTGCTCGACCTGCCGCCCGGGGGCGACCGGCGGATGAGCGCCAACCCGGTCACCAACGGCGGGGTGGTGCTGCGCGAGCTGAACCTGCCGGACTTCCGCGACTACGCGGTGGACGTACCCCGGCCGGGTGCGACGGTCGCCGGGGCCACCGGCGCGCTGGGGCCCTGGATCCGGGACGTGATCGCGGCCAACCCGGAGACGTTCCGGCTCTTCGCCCCGGACGAGGTCGCCTCGAACCGGCTCGGTGCCGCGTTCGAGGTCACCGACCGGGTCTGGCTGGCCGGCACGGTGCCGGGCGACGACCACCTCTCCCCCGACGGCCGGGTGATGGAGGTGCTCTCCGAGCACCTGTGCCAGGGCTGGCTGGAGGGCTACCTGCTGACCGGCCGGCACGGCCTCTTCACCAGTTACGAGGCGTTCATCCACATCGTCGACTCGATGGTCAACCAGCACGCCAAGTGGTTGAAGGTGACCCGCGGCATCCCCTGGCGGCAGCCGGTGGCCTCGCTGAACTACCTGCTCTCCAGTCACGTGTGGCGGCAGGACCACAACGGCTTCTCGCACCAGGACCCGGGCTTCATCGACCACGTGATGAACAAGAAGGCCGAGGTGGTGCGGGTCTACCTGCCGCCGGACGGGAACACGCTGCTCTCGACCATGGACCACTGCCTGCGCAGCCGGCACTACATCAACGTGGTGGTCGCCGGCAAGCAGCCCGCCCCGAACTGGCTGTCGATGGACGAGGCGATCCAGCACGCCCGGCGGGGCATCGGCATCTGGGACTGGGCCAGCACCGACCAGGGCAGCGAACCGGACGTGGTGCTCGCCTGCGCCGGGGACGTACCGACGCTGGAGACCCTGGCCGCCGCGGACCTGCTGCACCGGCACCTGCCCGAGCTGAAGGTGCGGGTGGTCAACGTGGTGGACCTGATGCGGCTCCAGCCGGCCTCGGAGCACCCGCACGGCCTGTCCGACAAGGAGTTCGACACGATCTTCACGCAGAACCGGCCGGTCATCTTCGCCTACCACGGCTACCCGTGGCTGATCCACCGGCTCACCTACCGGCGCACCAACCACGACAACCTGCACGTGCGCGGCTACAAGGAGGAGGGCACCACCACCACGCCGTTCGACATGGTGATGCTCAACGACCTCGACCGGTTCCACCTGGTCATCGACGTGATCGACCGGGTGCCGGGGCTGGCCGCCCGGGCCGCGCACCTGCGCCAGGAGATGGTCGACGCCCGCCAGTCCTGCCGGGACTACACCCGCCGCTACGGCGAGGACGACCCGCGGGTGGCGGAGTGGCGCTGGATCCGCGAGACCGATCCGGGCCTGCGGGGCGGGCAGTGAGCGCGCCGGGCGCGGCGGTGGCCACGGGCAGCGGCCGGGCCGGCGGGACGGAGGTGCGGACCCGGTGAGCGGTACGGAGATCCTGGTCGGCTACGACGGTTCCACCGAGGCCGCCAGGGCGCTGGAGTGGGCGCTGGACGAGGCCGGCCGCAGCGGCCACCCGGTCCGGCTGGCGTACGTCTACGAGTGGCTCACCGTGGCCGGCTGGCTCGGCCCCGGCGTGGCCCCCGGCGTCTGGCCGGACGAGACGGCCCGGCGGCAGGTCGAGGACCTGGTGCGCAGGGCGACGGCGGACGCCGCCACGACGAGCCCCGGGGTGACCGTGCACGGCGAGGTGTTCGACGGGCCACCCGCGCTGGTGCTGGAGGAACGGTCGGCGCGGGCCGGCCTGCTGGTGCTCGGCAGCCGCGGGCACGGCGGCTTCACCGGGCTGCTCGCCGGGTCGACGGCGGTGGCCGTCGCCGGCCACGCGCACTGCCCGGTGGTGGTGGTCCGCGGCGAACCGGGCCGGCGCGGCGGGCACATCGCGGTCGGCGTGGACGGCTCGGAGTTCTCGCTGGTGGCGCTCGGCTTCGCGGTCGAGCAGGCGGCGGCCCGGCGGGTGCCCCTGCACGTGCTGCGGGCCGCGCACCCGCCCGCCGGCCAGCGGTCGCCGTCCGGCCCGGAGGAACGGGAGGCGGCGGCGACCGACCGGGCCGAGCTGGAGGAGGCGCTGGCCCGCTGGCGGCCGGCCTTCCCCGACGTCCAGGTGACCGTCGAGGTGGCGGCCGCCGCGCCGGCCGCCCTGCTGGTCGAGGCCAGCCGCAACGCGCAGCTGGTGGTGGTCGGCAGCCGTGGCCGCGGCGGGCTGCGCGGGATGCTGCTCGGCTCGGTCAGCCAGCAGTTGATCCAGCACGCCCACTGCCCGGTCGCGGTGGTCCGCGAACGCTGACCGCAGTGTCCGGGTGCACCCCCACCCCCGCCGGGCGAGCAGCACGCGGGCCGAACGACCCGGTGACGGCGGGACCTGGGTACCGTGCGGTGGCCTGGCGGATGTCGCAGGATGGAGCGGCAACCCACCCCCGACGCCACCCGGGTGCGGCACGATGGGCAGAGACGAAAGGGTCGTGACGATGAGCCAGGAGACGCCGGCGAGCGACCGGCCGCTGACCACCGCGCTCGCGGAGGCGGCCGCCATGGCCGGTCACGCCCCGTCGGTGCACAACACCCAGCCGTGGCGGTGGCGGGTGCTGCCCGACGCGCTGGAGCTGTACGCCGTCCCCGACCGCCGGCTCACCGCGACCGACCCGGAGGGGCGGCTGCTGGCGATCAGCTGCGGCACGGCGCTGCACCACGCGCGGCTGGCGCTGGCCGCCGAGGGCTGGACGGCGATGGTGGAGCGGCTGCCCGACCCGGACGAGGTGGACCTGCTGGCCCGGCTGACCGGGTTCTCCCAGAGCGGGGCCGACCCGGACGCGATGCACATGGTCCAGTGCATGCAGGTGCGGCACACCGACCGGCGGCCGGTCAGCGACGAGCCGGTGTCCACCGCCGCGCTGGGGCAGATCACCTCGGCGGTCGCCGCCGAGGGGTGCCGCTTGCAGATCCTCGACCGGGACCAGGTGATGGAGTTGGCCGCGGCGGCCGGGCACGCCGCCACCGTCGAGGCGGAGGACCCGCTGCTGCGCGAGGAACTGGAGTACTGGACCAGCCGGGCCGGCACCGGCACCGGGCTGCCCCCGGAGGTGCTGCCCGAGCAGGCGCCGCAGACCACTGTGCCCGGTCGCGACTTCGGCCGCGCCGGCAGCCTGCCGATCGGGCCGGGCCACGACCGGGCGGCGGTGTACGCGCTGCTCTACGGCGACGAGGACGAGCGGGACAGCTGGCTGCGCGCCGGCGAGGCGCTCTCCGCGGGGTGGCTGACCGCCACCCGGCAGGGCGTGTCGGTGACCCCGCTGAGCGGGGTGGTGGAGGTGGAGCGCACCCGGCAGGCGCTGCGCGGACTGCTGGCCGGGCTCGGCCACCCGTACATCGTGCTGCGCCTGGGGATCGCCGACCCGGCGCACGCCGGGCCGCCGCACACCCCGCGGCTCCCGGTGGAGCAGGTGGTGGACACCTCGGCGGTACGCGGCCAGCGCTGACGCCCTCGGGCCGGCGGCCGGCCGGCCGATAGGATCGGCCGATGGCCGCCAACGCACCGAACCCTCGACCGGAGCCCCCGGCGACCCCGTCGCTCGGCCTGAGCCCGCTGTCCCGGGTTCGCCTGGACGAGCTGTTGCAGGAGATGCTCGACCGGGTCGGCGAGGTGGTCACCAGCCGCGAGCGGCTGCGGGCGCTGCTGGACGCGGTGGTCGGCATCGGCACCGACCTGGATCTGCGCAGCACCCTGCAACGGATCGTCGCGGCGGCGTGCGAGCTGGCCGGCGCCCGCTACGGCGCGCTGGGGGTGATCGGCGCCGATCGGATGCTGCACGACTTCGTCACCTACGGCATCGACCCCGAGCTGCACGCCAAGATCGGTGACCTGCCGCACGGGCGGGGCGTGCTCGGCCTGCTCATCGACGACCCTCGCCCGGTGCGGATGCCCGACATCACCCGGCACCCCAAGTCGTACGGCTTCCCGCCGCACCACCCGCCGATGCACAGCTTCCTCGGCGTGCCGGTGCGCATCCGCGACCAGGTCTTCGGCAACCTCTACCTGGCCGAGAAGCAGGGCGCCGCCGAGTTCACCGAGGACGACGAGGAGATCGTGGTCGCGCTGGCCGCCGCGGCCGGCGTGGCGATCGAGAACGCCCGCCTGTACGCCCTGGCCCACCAGCGGGAACGCTGGCTCGCCGCGACCGCCGAGATCACCTCGGTGCTCCTCGGCGAGGTGCGCCGCACCGACGCGCTGGCGCTGGTGGCCCGCCGGGCCCGCGAGGTGGCCGAGGCCGAGCTGGCGCTGGTGCTGCTCTACGACCCCGAGGCCGGCCGGTTCACCGTCGAGGTCGTGGACGGGGCCGGCGACCAGGCCGCGGCGCTGGTCGGGACGGCCTTGCCGGCCGCCGAGACCAGCTTCGCCGCCGCCGTCGCCGAGGGCCGGCACGACGTGGTCGACGACCTGGCGCACGCCGCGCCCTGGCCGGCCCTGCTGCACACCGGGCCGGCGGTGGTCTCCCCGCTGGCCACCGCGGACACCCTGCACGGGGTGCTGGTGATCGCGCACCGGCCCGACCACGTGCCGCCGGGCACCGAGGACCAGATGCTGGCCCAGCTCGGCAGCTTCGCCGGGCAGGCGGCGCTGGCCATGGAACGGGCCCGGGGGCAGGAGGAGCGGGAGCTGCTGGTCGTCCTGGAGGACCGCGAGCGGATCGCCCGGGACCTGCACGACGTGGTCATCCAGCGGCTCTTCGCCACCGGCCTGCAACTGCAGAGCGCCGCCCCGATGGCGGCGAAGCCGGAGCTCGCCAAGCGGATCAACGCGGCGGTCGACGACCTGGACGCCACCATCAAGGACATCCGGCGCACCATCTTCGAGCTGCGCACACCGATGAGCGCGGCGTTGCGCACCGAGATCCGGGAGGCGGTGGAGGTGGCCGCCGAGTCGCTCGGCTACCGGCCCAGCCTGGAGCTGGCCGGCCCGATCGACAGCGCCGTGCCGGACGCGGTCCGCCCGGACCTCACCGCCGTGCTCCGCGAGGCGCTGTCCAACGCGGTACGCCACGCCCGGGCCGACCGGGTGGCGGTCGCGGTCCGGGTCGACGCCGGGCAGGTGTCGGTCACCGTCACCGACGACGGGGTGGGCTGCGACCCGGCCGCCGCCCGGGGCGGACTGGTCAACCTGCGCGAACGCGCCGAACGGCACGGCGGCGTCTTCGAGGTGCGCCCCGTCACCCCCCACGGCACCGAACTCCACTGGTCAGTCCCCCTCCGCGACTGACCCTCCCCGCCCTTACCCCGGCCCCGACCTCATCGGGCGCTCCTACAGAGAACGAGTGGCCTCCGGGCGCGACGAGGCCACTCGTTCTCCGGAAGTGCGCGCCGGGGTCGGCGGGCGGGTAAGGGGTGGGTCAGGAGGTTTTGCCGAGGAGGCGGGTGGCCAGGACGGCGGCCTGGGTGCGGCGTTCCAGGCCCAGCTTGGCCAGCACGCTGGAGACGTAGTTCTTGACAGTCTTCTCGGCCAGGAACATCTTGCCGGCGATCTCCCGGTTGGTGAGCCCTTCGGCCACGTACTCCAGGATCCGCCGCTCCTGGTCGGTGAGGTCCTTCAGCTCCCGGGGCTGCTCGACGCCGCTGCGGATCCGCTCCAGCACCCGGGTGGTGATCGCCGGGTCGAGCAGCGACTGCCCGGCCGCGACCCGGCGCACCGCGTCGACCAGGTCGGTGCCGCGGATCTGCTTGAGCACGTAGCCGGCCGCGCCGGCCATGATCGCGGCGAACAGCGCCTCGTCGTCCTCGTACGAGGTGAGGATCAGACCCTTGATCGAGGAGTCCACGGCCCGCACGTCCCGGCACACGTCGATGCCGTTGCCGTCGGGCAGCCGGGCGTCGAGGATGGCCACGTCCGGCCGCAGCGCCGGGATCCGCCGGGCCGCCTCCTGGGCGGAGCCGGACTCGCCGACCACTTCGATGTCACCGCTGCTGGTCAGCAGGTCGGCAAGGCCACGACGGACGACCTCGTGGTCGTCGAGGAGGAACACCCGGATCATTCCTCGTTTCTACCCGGTGCGGGGCGGATCGGCACGGGCCGAAGGTCCCGAACCGTCATGACCTGCGGCCGAACGGTCAGCCGACGGGCGACCGCCCGGACGGAACCGGCGTGGTCGCACCGGGGCCGGGCCGGCCGAGGGGTTGGCCGCGCCGGGCCGGCCGAGGGGTTGGCCGCGCCGGGCCGGCCCGCACCCGGGGGCGGTGGTCACAAGCCCGTTGACCTGCGGCGGAGGGCGCTCGGGCCCGGACGGACGGGACGTCCGGCCCTGTCCGGCCGGTGGCCGGCCGGGGCACGGTGGGAAGGAACCCGGCGCGGGCTGAAGGAGCCGAAGATGGACACCGCCTACACCGTCGAGCAGCTGCGCAACGCCGTGACCGACGCGGTACGCGCGCCGTCGCTGCACAACACCCAACCGTGGCGGTTCCGCCTGCGCGACGGCGGCATCGAGGTGCTCGTCGACGCGTCCCGGCGGCTGCCGGCCACCGACCCGAGCGGCTGGGGCGTCCGGATCGCCTGCGGGGCGGCCCTGTTCAACCTGCGGCTCGCGCTGGCCGTGGCGGGCACCCCGGCGCGGGTGCGGCTGCGCCCCTACCCGGCCGAGCCGGACGTGGTGGCCCGGCTGGTGCCCGACGTGCCCCGCCGGGCCACCCCGGCCGAGCAGAGCCTGTACGCGGCCATCCCCCGCCGGTTCAGCAACCGGGCGCCGTTCTGGCCGGACCCGGTGCCGGCCGACGCCCGGTGGCGGCTGGCCGAGGCGGCCCGGGCCGAGCAGTGCTGGCTGGAGCTGCTGATCGGGGTCAGCGCGGTGAACGCCTTCGCCGAGATCGCCCGCAGCGCCCACCGGGTGCTCGAACGGGACCCCGCCTACCGGGCCGAACGCGCCGACTGGGTGCGTACCGATGCGGCCCCGGACGGGGTGCCCGCGGCCGCCGGTGGGCCGCGCGGCGAGCCGCAGGACCTGCTGCCGTCCCGCGGCTTCGGCGGGCTGGACCGGGCCCCGGGCCGCGACTTCGAGCCGGAGCCGCTGGTGGCCGTGCTGGGCTCCGCCGGCAACACGGCGGTCGACCAGGTGGTCGCCGGGCAGGCGCTGCAACGGGTGCTGCTCACCGCCACCGACTCCGGGCTGTCGGCGTCGATGCTGTCGCAGCCGATCGAGGTGGCCGGGGCCCGGGAGCAGCTACGGCTCTCGCTGGGCCGGTTCGGCACCCCGCAGATGGTGCTGCGGATCGGCTACGGCCAGCCGGGGTCACCGACGCCCCGCCGCCACGTCGACGAGGTGCTGGACCTGCCGGTCCGCCCGTGACCCGACGGGCCGGCCCCGGCCCCGGCCCCGGCGTCGGAGGGCTGACCCGGCCCCCGGAGGCTGCCCCGACCCGGCGGGGCGGCGGGGGCGGCCGACGGTCAGGCCGGGGCCGGGCCGGCCAGCAGCGCCGCCTCCCGGGCCGGGTCGAGCCCCACGTTCGCCCGCCGCGGCCGCCCCGCCCGCGGCGGCACCGTGCCGACCTGGCCCAACCAGCGCCAGGTGTCGGCGACCGTCTCGGTCACCGGACGGCAGGTCAGCCCCGCCGCGTACGCCCGGCTGACGTCGCGCTCCTGCAACCAGCGGTACTCGTGCCCGGGCGGGAGCCAGATCGGCAGGTCGTTCCAGGGCACCACGCCCGCGGCCAGGATCGGTTCCGGGTCGACCCAGCGCAGCCGGGCATCCGCCCCGGTGGCCGCCCCGCAGGCGTCGAGCAGCTCGCCCATGGTGGCGTGGCCGGTGCGGCTGACCACGTTGAACGTCCCGCCGAACCGGTCGGCACCCCGGTCGAGCAGCCAGCCGGCCAGGTCCCGCGCGTCGACGTACTGCAGGGGCAGGTCGGCCGGGCCGGGCGCGAGCACCTCCCCGCCCCGGGCGATCCGTGTCAGCCACCAGGGCAGCCGGCCGATGTCCTCGCCCGGCCCGAGGATCAGCCCGGCCCGGGCGATCAGCGCGGTCTCGCCGTACACCTGCCGAACGGCCCGCTCGGCACCCGCCTTGAGCTGCGGGTAGTCGCCGTCGGTGGCGTCCGGGTCGGCGGCCACCACCGGCGCGTCCTCGGCGGAGCCGGGTTGCACCGGGTCGGCGTAGACCGAGCCGCTGGAGACGTAGACGTAGTGCCCGACCCGGCCGTGCAGCGCCCGCGCCGCCTCCCCCACCGCCCGCGGCGCGCCGTCCCAGGTGTCCACCACCACGTCCCATTCGCCGTCGGCCAGCGCGGCCAGCCCGCCGGGCGTGGTCCGGTCACCCCGCAGCCGGCGTACGCCCTCCGGCGTGCTCCCGGAGACGCCCCGGTTGAACACCGTCACCGACCAGCCCCGGCGGACCCCCTCGGCCACGGTCGCCCCGCCCACGAATCCAGTACCACCCAGCACCAGCAGTCTCATGGGCTCCACTGTGCCGCCTCGCGGGGGCGCCCCGGCCCGCGGTTCACGGTGAGCGGATCTGCCGAGGGCAGAACGGGCCCGGCCTCCTGCCACCGGCCTCCTGCCGTCGGAGGAGGCGCGGCCGGTGGCAGGAGCCCGATCCGGCCGTGCGGCAGGAGGTGCCAGCCACCCGCCGCGACGATCGTCGGGGCATGACCACCTCACTGCGCACCGCCTGGCGGGGCAGCCCCGCCCTCACCCTCCTCGCCGCCCTGATGGGCGGCCTGCTGCTGGTCAGCGCCGTCGGCCTGGTCGTCGACGACCGTACGCTCGGCGGGCAGCCGATCTGGTTGAAGCCCGCGAAGTTCGCCGCCTCCTTCGTGCTCTACGGGCTGACCCTGGCCTGGCTGATGGCGCACCTGCGGCGCGGCCGGCGGATCGCCCGCTGGACCTCGTACGCCGTCGTGGTCACCGCCATCCTCGAGGTCGGCATCATCGTCGCCCAGGCCGCCCGTGGCCGGGCCAGCCACTTCAACGAGGCCACCCCGCTCGACCAGGCGTTGTGGCAGGCCATGGGCGGCCTGATCAGCGTGCTCTGGCTGGGCACCGCGGTGCTGACCGTCCTGCTCTGGCGCGACGGCATGCCGGACCGGGCCGGCACCTGGGCGGTCCGGCTCGGCATGGTGGTGCTGCTGGTCGGCCTGTTGCAGGGGCTCACCATGGTGGTGCCGACCGACGCCCAACTGGCCCTCGACGAACAGGGGCTGGGCACCGCCATGGGCGCGCACGCGGTCGGGGTGCCCGACGGCGGGCCGGGCATGCCGCTGACCGGCTGGAGCACCACCGGCGGCGACCTGCGGATCGGCCACTTCGTCGGCATCCACGGCCTGCAGGCGGTGCTGCTCTTCGCGATGCTGCTGTCCGGGCTGGTCCGCGACGCCGCCCGGCGGACCCGCCTGGTCGTCGTCTTCGCCGGCGCCTGGACCGGGCTACTGGTGCTGGTGACCTGGCAGGCGCTGCGCGGCCAGCCGCTCACCGCGCCGGACGCCGCCACCCTCGCCGCGTTCGCCGCCCTGGTGCTGGCCACGGTCGTGGCCGCGGCGGCGTCCTGGCTGGTGCCCGTCCGTTCCGCGGCGCTACTGCCCGCCCGCACCGCCGCATAGGATGCCGGCATGCTCTGGGTGGAGCGGCTGTTCGAGGAGCGGTACACCGCGATCCGGCTCACCCTGGTGAGCCTGACCGGGGTCGGCTACCTCGTCCTGACCCCGGACGGCAGCACCCTGAGCCCGCTCGACCGGGGGCTCGCGGTCGGCGTCCTGCTCTTCGGCTTCGTCGGGATCTGGTCCCCGTTCACCGTCGTCTGTGGAGTGTCCACGGCGTTCGCGGTCGGCTACCTGTTCGGCGCGGACAACGACGCCGTCCCCTCGGTCGCGCTGGCCTGGGCGATGTTCGAGCTGGGCGCCCGCCGCTCCGGCTGGCAGGTGTGGACCGGCCTGGTGGTCGGCGTCACCGGCAGCATGCTCTCCGACTACGACGAGCTGATCGACGTGGCGCTCACCGTCCTCTACGCCGCGGCCGCCGCGGTGGTGGCGCCGTTGCTGCTCGGCCTGCACGTCCGGGCCCTCGGCGAGCTGAACCGGCAGGCCGCCGACCGCGCCCGGCAGGAGGTGGCCCGGGTACGCGCCGAGGAACGCACCGCCATCGCCCGGGAACTGCACGACCTGGTGGCCCACCACGTGGCCTCGATCGTGCTCCGGGTCGCGGTGGCCCGCAACGTGCTGCCGCTGGACGACCCGCGGGTCCGGCAGGTCCTCGACGACGTGCACGCCACCGGCTCCGGGGCGCTGACCGACCTGCGCCGGCTGGTGGCCGTGCTGCGCGATCCCGGCTCGGCCCGGGAGGTCACCTTCGTCGACCCGGAGGGCCTGCCGGTGGCCCTGCGTACCGCGGTGGACCGCAGCCACCGGATCGGCCTGGAGGTGCAGGCGGACATCGACCCGGACGTGGTCCGGCTGGATTCCCGCACCGCGCTGGCCGTGCTGCGGCTGACCCAGGAAGGACTGGCCAACGTGGCCAAGCACGCCGGCCCGGCGGCCCGGGCCCGACTGTCGATCCAGGTCGACGACGACCGGGTGGAGTTCGAGCTGCGCGACTGCGGCGGCCCGGCCGGGTCGGCCCCCGGCGGGCCGGCCGGGCACGGGCTGGTCGGCCTGCGGGAGCGGGTCGAGGTCCTCGGCGGCCGGCTCGACGCCGGCCCGGCGGGCACCGGCTGGCGGCTGGCCGCGCGGGTGCCCACGGGGGTCGCCGCGTGATCCGGGTGCTGCTCGTCGACGACCAGCAACTGGTCCGCGCCGGCCTGCGGATGCTGTGCGGCTCGGTGCCGGACATGGAGGTGGTGGGCGAGGCGGCCGACGGGGCCGCCGCCGTCCGGCTCGCCGAGCAGCTCCGCCCGGACGTGGTGCTGATGGACCTGCGGATGCCCGGCGTCGACGGCACCACGGCCACCGCCCGGATCCTGGCCCATCGGCCGGCCACCCGGGTGGTGGTGCTGACCACCTTCGACGACGACGACCACCTCTACCCGGCGTTGGCCGCGGGCGCCTGCGGTTTCCTGGTCAAGGACACCAGCCCGGCCGAGCTGCTGGACGGGGTGCGGCGGGCGGCCGCCGGCGACAACCCGTTCAGCCAGCCGGTGCTGCGCCGCCTGGTGGAGCAGGCGGTGCACACCCAGGCGAACCGGGCCCCGGTCGCGGCGCCGGCGGGCGTCACCGATCGCGAGCGCGACGTGCTCGCCCTGGTCGGGCAGGGGTTGTCCAACCCCGAGATCGCCGCCCGGCTGCACCTCGGCGTCACCACCGTGAAGACCCACGTGGCGAACCTGATGACCAAGACCGGCAGCGCCAACCGGGTGCAGCTCGCCGTCTACGCCGCGACCGGCGCGGACCGCCGGTGAGCCGGCCGCGACCGGCGGCCTGATGGTGGGCGATACTGGGTTTGAACCAGTGACCTCTTCCGTGTCAAGGAAGCGCGCTCCCACTGCGCCAATCGCCCCTGGTGACCACCCGGCACAGCCGCGGGGTGGCTCGCGAGCGGACGACGGGATTCGAACCCGCGACCCTCACCTTGGCAAGGTGATGCGCTACCAGCTGCGCTACGTCCGCGTGCCGCCGGCGTTCCCCGGCGACGGGCCAACTCTACCCGATGACAAGATCCCCCGGTCGGTCGCCCCACCCGCCCCCGCCGCCCGGCCCGGGACGGGCATGGTTGCGCTGGTCAGCCGCGGGGTACTGAAGACCTTCGACAGCACACCACATCCCCTGACAAGGAGGCTGTCGTGGGTATCGGCACCAGCATCTTCCTGATCGCGGTCGGCGCGATCCTCACCTTCGCGCTGGACGCGAGCGTCGGCGGCATCAACCTCGACGTGGTCGGCTGGATCCTGATGGCGGCCGGCGTGCTCGGGCTCATCATGACCACCCTCATCTGGGGCCGGCGCCGCCAGGTGGTCAGCACCACCGAGCCCGTCGAGCCCGTGGAGTACCGCCGGGTCGAGGAGCGCCGGGACATCGCCCCGCCGCTCTGACCGGCCCGCGCGGCCGATGGAGCTGGACGGTCGCGGCGGCGACGTGCCGACCACCCCCCACACCGGGTGGCCGGCACGTCGTCGTGTGCCGGGTCAGCGCATCAGGGTGTTCAGCGCACCGTAGTGGAACCCGCCGGCGAGCGCCTGGTACGTCCCCGTGCCGAACGCCTCCTCGGCGGCCCGCCGGGCCACCGCGTACGCCGCCTCGGCCACCGCCGAGCCCAGGCTGACCCGGGCGACCCCCAGCCGGGCCAGCTCGGGCACCGCCGGGCCACCCGGCCCGGCCAGCACGTTGACCGGTGCGGGCAGCGCGGTGACCAGGGCCCGGACGGTGTCCGGATCGACCACGCCCGGCACGAACACCCCGTCCGCGCCGGCGGCCAGGTACGCCCGGGCCCGCGCCACGGTCCCCGTCACCCCGTCCACGCCCCGCAGGAAGGTGTCCGTCCGGGCGTTGACGAAGATCGGCACGCCGGCGGCGTCGGCGGCCGCCCGCACCGCGGCGATCCGGGCGCACTGGTCGGCCACGTCGCGCAGCGCCGACCCGCCGTCGTACCGGCCGTCCTCGATGTTCACCCCGACCGCGCCGGCGGCGATCACCGCCCGCGCGGTCTCGCCGACCTCCGCCGGATTCGCCCCGTAACCGGACTCGATGTCCGCGGAGACCGGCACCGGCACCGCGGCGGCGATCCGGCGCACCAGGTCGACGGCCGCCTCGCGGCCGAGGGCGTCGCCGTCCGGAGCGCCGAGGCTCCAGGCCACACCGGCGCTGGTGGTGGCCACCGCGCGGGCGCCGGCGGCCGCCACGATCCGGGCGCTGGCCACGTCCCAGGCGTTGACCAGGACCAGCGGCGACGCGGCGGTGTGCAGGGAACGGAAGAGCTCTGCTCGACTGTGTTGATCACTCACCCGGTCAGTCTGGGCCGGTCCGGCCGCCGGCAGTATCGTTTCAGTCCCAGCTGAATCCACCGGGGGTGCCGTGGTCTCGATCGGGCTGTCGGCGGCCGGCGTCGCCCGGATCCGCTTCGCCGTCTCCTGCCTCTGGGAGGTGGCCGCCGGCGTGCGGGTGCTCCGCGAGCCCGGCCGCCACGCCGTCCACCTGCCCTGGGTGCGCCGGGTCCGGCCGAGCCTGGCGGAGGCCGGGCTGCTCGGCCCGGACGGGTTGCTCTGGCAGCTGATCCCGGCCGCGCCCGGCTACTTCCCCGACTTCCTCACCCCGCCCCCGGCCGGGCTCAACCCCGACCTGGCGGCCGAGCTGGCGGTGCTGCGGGCCACCCCCGCCGCGACCGTACGCGCGCAGCTCGACCTCGCCCCCGGCGACCGGCCGCCCGCGGTGGCCGCCCTGCACGCCGACCCGGAGGCGGGCCTGCGCCGGCTGGCCGGGGAGATCGAGACGTACTGGCGGATCGCGGTGGCCGCCGACTGGCCGCGGATCCGGGTGCTGCTCGACGCCGAGGTGTTCGCCCGGGCCCGCCGGCTGGCCGAGGACGGCGTCGCCGCACTCCTGAACGACCTGCACGACTGGGTCCGCTGGGAGGACGGCACGCTGCGCATCGCCCAGCGACACTGCGCCGCCCCCGACGTGCCCGCCGGTGGCGCCCTGGTGCTGGTCCCCTCGGTCTTCGTGTGGCCGTCGGTGCTCAGCGTCGCCGCCGGGGACGCCCCGCAGCTCAGCTACCCGGCCCGCGGGGTCGGCACGCTCTGGGAGAGCCCGGCGGGCACCCCCGGGGCGCTGGCCGCGGTGCTCGGGCCGGGGCGGGCCCGGCTGCTGACCGAGCTGGCCGCGCCGACCGCCGGCACCGAACTGGCCCGGCGGACCGGGATGTCCCCGGCCGGGGTGTCCCAGCACCTCACCGCGCTGCGCGCGGCCGGGCTGGTGACCACCCACCGGCAGGGCCGGACCCTGCTCAGCGTCCGTACCGAGGTCGCCGAGGCGCTGCTCGCCGCCGCCGGCTGACCCGACCGGCGGGGAGGGTCGGCGCCGCCCACCGCTCCGGGTGCCGGGCGCAGCGGCCCGGAAGGCCCCGGACCGGCCGCGGCAGGCTCAGGGACGCGACACCTCCCCCGGGGTCGGGAACACCGCGCGCGGCTCGCCGCCCGACCACCACAGCCCGATCGCCAGCGCCGCGGTCGCCTCGAGGTACGCCGCCCGCGCCAGCCCGCCACACGGCGCCGGCGTGCAGCCGATCGAGCTGATCAGGGTCTCCGTCGCCGCGGCCGCCGCCGGGTGGTCGGCGCAGTAGGGCACGGCCAGCGGTACGTCCTCGAAGGTCGGCGGGCGCAGTGACCAGATGCTCACATGGCAGAGGTTGAACGCCTTGACCACCCGCGCGTCGGGCGCGGCGGCCGCCAGTTGCCGCGCCACGGACGTGGCGCCGCCGGTATCGAGCATGAGCCCGTCGCCGGTCGGTACGAGGGCGTTGGTGCAGTCGATCACCGTCCGTCCGGCGAGGCCGTTGGCGAGGCGGCCCACCAGTGGCGGCGCCGCTGCCGCCGGGACCGCCACGAGGACGGCGTCGCCGTGCGCCGCGGCGTCCGCCAGGCTGCCGTGCCCGGCGGCACCGATCTCCCGGGCGGTCCGCTCCGCACGCTCTGGACTCCGGCCGCCGATCACCACCTCGTGCCCGGTCGCCGTCCACGCGCCGCCGAGCGCCGCCGCCATACCGCCCGTCCCGAGAATGCCGATCTTCACGTGTCGTACTCCGTTCCCTGCTCCGCGGTGCCTCGGTGTTGACCGCCGGGCAGGACGATAGGCAGGCCGATGCACACCGAACGGTGTGCGACAGAGCGGGCAGGATGGACGCATGGGTGGTGCCGCTGAGCAGCTCGACGACTACACCTCCGACTGCCGCGCCCGGGTGGCGTTCGAGGTGCTCGCCAACCGCTGGGACAGCGTCGTGGTCTTCACGATCGCCGCGTACGGTCCGATGCGCCCGGCTGTGCTGCGCACCCGCATCGGCGGGATCAGTCAGAAGGTCCTCAACGACGCGCTGCGCCGGCTGGAGTACAACGGCCTGGTGGAACGCCGGCCGTACCGGGAAGCGCCACCCCGGGTGGACTACGCGCTGACCGAGGCGGGCGCCGCCCTGCTGGAGCCGATGCGGGTGATGGGCGCCTGGGCCGTCCGGCACGCCGATGCGATCCTCGACGCCCAGGAACGGTTCGAGGCACGCCGACGTCCACCCGGGCCCGATCCGCTCGCGCGCGCGACGTGACGCCTCAGGGCGCGCGCCGCTCGACCCGGTTCCACCCGATCCAGCCCCGCTCGGCGATCAGCTCCCGCAGCCGCCCGACGGCGGGGTGGACACCGTCGACGAACGAGTCCAGCAGGCGAACGAACGCCGCGTCGGGCATGGCCTCGTCCTGCCAGTCCAGCTCTCCACGGGCCGCCGCCTGCTCGAACAGGTCGATCATCGCGTCCGCCGTCTCGCGCAGCAGTGCGTCGTCCGCGCTGTTCTCGGCGAGCCGGCTGACGAGCCGATAGAGCCGGACGACCTTCGGGTCGGCCAGCTGGGCCACCTTGTCGGCCATGAACGCCGGGATCGCTTCCGGCCAGCGCGCCGCCACCAGGATCCACGCGTCGCGCTCCGCCTCGATGACGGCTTCCGGCGCTCCGATGGCCCGCAGGCGGTCCAGGTAGTCGACCACCTCCGCCGGCACCGCCAGGGAATCGCCGCAGCCCAGCAGCGCGATCCGCCGCCGATGCTCCCGCAGCGTGCGGATCCGCGTCCGCAGCTGCCGGTCGATCTCGCTGATCGCGGCGGCGAACGCCGCCGGGTCGGCGTCGAGCAACTCGCGGACCCAGGCCAGCGGGACGCCGGCCTCGGCCAGGGTCCGGATCCGGACGAGTCGCACGACCGCGTCCGCGTCGTACGTCCGGTAGCCGGAGGCGTCGCGCTCCGGCTCCGGGAGCAGTCCGATCTGGTGGTAGTGCCGCACCGCCCGGATGGTCACCCCGGCGTAGGACGCCAGCCGTCCGATCGTCAGCATGGCCTCAGCCTGCCCCAAGGAGACCCGTCGTCAACCGGTCCGGCGGTGGTAGACGGCCATGGCGGCGCCGTAGGCGACGACGAGGAGGCCGACACACCAGGCGAGCGCGATCCAGATGTCGCCACCGACCTGCTGCTGCGCGAACAGGTCGCGGATCGTGTTGGCGATGGACGTCACCGGCTGGTTCTCGGCGAAGGCCCGCACCGGGCCGGGCATGCTCTCCGTGGGTACGAAGGCCGAGCTGACGAACGGAAGGAAGATGAGCGGGTAGGAGAACGCGCTCGCGCCGTCCACCGACTTCGCGGTCAGGCCCGGGATGACGGCCAACCACGTCAGGGCCAGCGTGAACAGCATCATGATGCCGGCGACCGCCAACCATTGCGCGACGCCGGCGCCCGAGCGGAAGCCCATGCCGAGGGCGACCAGCACCACCAGCACGAGCGAGATCAGGTTGGCGACCAGCGAGGTCAGCACGTGCGCCCACAGCACGGACGAGCGTGCGACCGGCATGGACTGGAACCGCTCGAAGATGCCGCCCTTCATGTCCAGGAAGAGGCGGAACGCGGTGTAGGAGATGCCCGAGGCGACAGTGATGAGCAGGATGCCGGGCAGCAGGTAGTTCACGTACCGGTCCGAGCCGGTCCGGATCGCGCCGCCGAACACGTAGACGAACAGCAGCATGAAGGCGATCGGCATGATCGCGGTCGTGATGATGGTGTCCGGGCTGCGGCTGATGTGGCGCAGGGACCGCCCCAGCAGCACCAACGTGTCGCTGACGAAGTGCTTGGTCATCGAGTGCCTCGGTTCTTCGTGCCGGCGGGGCTGGCGGCGCCCGCCGTGCTGTCGGTGCCGTCGTCACCGACGATGGCGAGGAAGACGTCCTCGAGCGTGGGCTGCTTCTCGACGTACTCGACCTTGGCGGGTGGGAGCAGCCGCTTGAGCTCGGGGAGGGTGCCGTTGGCGATGATCCGCCCCTGGTGCAGGATCGCTATCCGGTCGGCGAGCTGTTCGGCCTCGTCGAGGTACTGGGTGGTGAGCAGCACCGTGGTGCCCTGCCGGGCCAGTTCCCGGACGGCCTGCCACACCTCCAGGCGCGCCTGTGGATCGAGCCCCGTCGTCGGCTCGTCGAGGAAGATCACCGGTGGGTCTCCGATGAGGCTCATCGCGATGTCGAGGCGGCGGCGCATGCCGCCCGAGTAGGTCGACACCCTCCGGGTGCCCGCGTCGGTCAGTGCGAAGCGGGCCAGCAGCTCGTCCGCGATCCCACCCGGATCCCGCAGATGCCGCAACCGGGCGACCAGCACCAGGTTCTCCCGGCCGCTGAGGATCTCGTCGACGGCGGCGAACTGCCCGGTCAGGCTGATCGACTCCCGCACCCTCGCCGCCTGCGTGGCGACGTCGAAGCCGTTGACCGTGGCCGTTCCCGCGTCCGGCTTGAGCAGCGTGGACAGGATCCGCACGACAGTGGTCTTGCCCGCCCCGTTGGAGCCGAGCAGGGCGAAGATGCTGCCCCGCGCCACCTCGACGTCCACGCCACGCAGCACGTGCAGCTCTTTGTACGCCTTCGCCAAGCCGCGCACCTGGATCACCGGACCCCGGACCCGCTCGGCTGTCATCTGGGGATCTGTGGACATGGCGCCAGCATGCGGGGTTGACGCTGCGTCAAGGTCAAGCCCGGTTGCGAGGCAGCCCGTCCGGTCCGCTTGCGTCGGCCGGTTGCGGACCAGCGGGTCCCGCACGGGGAGTTGCAGATCAGGTCGCGGGGCTGTCCCGGATCGCGAGGGCGGCCTGGCCGAGCGCGGCGTGGGTCAGCGTCTGCGGATAGTTGCCGAGACCGGCGGCGAGCGGCCCGATGCCGCCGCCCATCGGGTCGAGACCCCCGCGCCGCGCGCAGGCCCGGAGGTGGCCTGGACAGAGGAAAGCGGCCGGCCTCAGCCCGCTGACGCCCACGCCGGCGGCAATCCGTCAGCGCTGTCCGACGCGGTCCGACAACCCATCAAACGTATTTGATGTAAAGTCGGTCCATGGCGCCATCGAGCCCCGACGCCCCGGCGTTCCTGTATCTGGCCGCCCATCCCCTGCGCTGGCGGCTGTTGACCGCGCTCGCGGCGGGCGACCACCGCGTCCGGGAGCTCGTGAGCCTGGTGGACGAGCCACAGAATCTGGTTTCCTACCACCTTCGACTGCTGCGTGACAGCGGGCTGGTCACCGCCTCGCGCAGCAGCTTCGACGGCCGTGACAGCTACTACCACCTCGACCTGGACCGGTGCGCGCGGGCACTGGCCGACATCGGAGCGGCCCTGCACCCCGCACTGCACCGGGAAACAGCGCCCCCTCCCGTGGACCCGCGGCGCTCACCGCGTCTCGACGTGCTGTTCGTGTGCACCGGCAACAGCGCGCGGTCGCCCATCGCCGAGGCCCTGCTGGGCCATCGCGCCGGCCGCCAGGTCAGGGTGCTCAGTGCCGGCACCCGGCCCAAGCCACGTCTTCACCCCTACGCCGTACGGGCGTTGCGCGACAGCTTCGGCATCGACGTCACCGGACAGCAGCCCCGCCACCTCGACACGGTGACCGGCCGCCGGTATGACTACGTGATCACCTTGTGCGACAGGGCCCGCGAGGTCTGCCCCGACTTCGCGGGCGAGCCTCGGCGGATGCACTGGAGCCTCGCTGATCCCACCACCACCGGCGACACCGGCGAACCCGACTACTCCGCCTTCCAGCGCGCCGCGACGGACATCGACACCCGCATCAGCCACCTGTTGCCCCTGCTCGCCGCCACCCGACCCGCGAAGGAGACCGCGCCATGACGGCACCCAGCCAGTACGCGAGCGTGCGTTACCTCGTCGACGACGTCCAGGCCGCCGTCGACTTCTACACGACCCATCTCGGGTTCACCGTCCACACCAGTGCCGCCCCCGCGTTCGCCGACGTGGTGCGCGGCCCGCTACGGCTGCTGCTGTCCGGACCGACCAGTTCCGGCGCCCGCGCCACCCCCGCCGACGCCGCCACCGCCGGGCGCAACCGTGTCCACCTCGTCGTCGACGACCTGGATGCCGAGGTCGACCGCCTGCGCGGCGGCGGACTGACCTTCCGCAGCGAGGTGGTCACCGGCCCGGGCGGACGCCAGATCCTGCTCGCCGACCCCGCCGGCAATCTCATCGAACTGTTCCAGCCCGCCGACAGCACGCCCACCGCACCAGTCACGCCCTGACCAGCAGCCGGCCGGCGACTCCTCACCGATGTCCGACGCCGCTGGTACGTTCGCCCGCGCTGACCGGTTGCTGGACCAGCCTAGGGGGCACTTGTGGTTGACGTGGCGTTGCGGCCGATCGACGACTCCGATCTCGACGCGTTGTTCGAACAGATGCGGGATCCCGAGTCGGTCCGGATGGCCGCCTTCACCGCCGAGGATCCCGACGACCGCACCGCGTTCGACGCCCACATGGCGAAGGTCAGGGCGTCATCCACGGCCGTCAATCGCGCCGTCACCGCCGATGGACGGCTGGTCGGCAGCATCGCCGCCTTCGTCATCGACGGAGTCACCGAGGTCACCTACTGGATCGACCGGGCCTACTGGGGGCAGGGCATCGCCAGCCGAGCGCTCGCCCTGCTGATCGAGTCGGTTCCCGTCCGGCCCCTGTTCGCCCGCGCCGCCAGTGACAACGCGGGATCACTGAAGGTGCTGCGGAAAGCAGGCTTCGCCATCACCGGCACGGAGACCTCGTACGCCAACGCGCGGAAGACGGAAATCGAAGAAACGATCCTGCGCCTCGACGAGCCCGCGCAGACCGCGCCATCCGACCCGGATCCGGATGGACCGTGACGAGCTGTCACCCGACGAGCCGGCGGCACGGCCCGGCCCCGTCCGTGGGCTACCGATCGACCTGAGGGCTGTCGCGGATGGCGAGGGCGGCCTGGACGAGCGCGGCGTGGGTCAGCGTCTGCGGATAGTTGCCGAGGTGGGCTCCGGTCGCGGGATCCATCTCCTCGGCGTACAGGCCGAGCGGGCTGGCGTGGTCGAGCAACGCCTGGAACAGCTCGATCGCCTCGACGCGTCGTCCGGTGCTGGCGAGGGCCTGGACGAGCCAGAACGAGCAGGGCAGGAACGCCCCTTCGGTGCCGGGCAGGCCGTCGCGCCCGGGCGGGTATCGGTAGAGCAGCGGGCCGCCGGCGGACAGCCGCTCGCGGATGGCGTCGATGGTGCCCTGCACCCGGGCGGACTCGGTACTGTCCATGCCCAGCAGGGGCAGGACGAGCAGGGCGGCGTCCAGGTCGGTGGAGCCGTAGCTGCGGACGTAGCTGGCCTGCGCCGGGTCGAAGCCGCGGGCGCGGACCTCGGCGGCGATGGCATCTCGGGCGCTCTGCCAGCGCCGGCGTTGCCGCGCGGACAGCCGGTGCGTGTCGGCGATGCGCAGCGCCCGGTCGAGGGCGAGCCAGCCCATGAGCTTGGAATGCACGTGCTGGCCGGGCTCGCGGACCTCCCAGACGCCGGCGTCGGGCTCCCGCCAGCGGCGGGCGACAACGTCGGCGAAGCCGCGCACCGCCCGCCACGTCTCGGAGTAGAGGCGGTGGCCGGCCTGGACGAACACCCAGGCGGCGTCGACCACCCAGCCGTAGCCGTCGAGCTGGTGCTGGTCGGCGGCGCCGTTGCCGACCCGTACCGGCACGCTGTCGTGGTAGCCGGGCCATCCCGGCAGCTCCCGTTCCGGTGGCACGTGGCGGCCGTTCAGGGTGAACAGCGCCGGCAGCCGTGGCCGTTCCAGCCGGCTGGCGTGCAGCAGCCACGCCAGGAAACCCTGGGCCTGGTCGAGTTTGCCGACGCCGAGGAACGCGTTGACGCCGATACTGGCGTCCCTGGGCCAGACATAACGGTAGTCCCAGTTCCGCGCCCCGCCGGGATCCTCGGGCAAGGATGTCGTCGGTGCGGCCACCGGGGCCTGCGAGGGGGAATAGGTCAACAAGCGCAGGGTCAGCAGACTGCGGACGACGTGCTCCCGGAATGGGAGCGACTCCTGGATACCGGCCGTCCAGGCTCGCCAGCGGGCCTCGTCCTCGCCGACGAGGTCCCACGCCGCCGCCGGCTCGACGTGGATCAGCGGTTCGCGGTAGGCCACGGCGAGGACCAGGGTGAGCGGGCGGCCCGGGAGGACCGTGACCGGGGTGGGCCGGCCCGGTTCGACCGCCAGCTCGGGTGTGCCGGTCAGGGACACGGCCAGCGCGCCCCACTCGC
This sequence comes from Micromonospora sp. C28SCA-DRY-2, assembly GCF_030519475.1. Taxonomy (GTDB): domain Bacteria; phylum Actinomycetota; class Actinomycetes; order Mycobacteriales; family Micromonosporaceae; genus Micromonospora. Next base: position 353,787 of record NZ_JAUMKD010000001.1, read on the forward strand.
ACACCAGGATTCCGCCGCGATGGCGGGCTCGGGGCCGGCGGTGCGGCGCGCCGAGGCGGGGGTCGAACTCGACGGCGGCGTCGACCGCTCCCCCCTCGGCCGACAGGCGCCGCACCAGCAGGGTCGTCGGCAGCAGACGTCCGGACACCTCGGCCACCATGGCCTCGGTGAGGGTGAGCCGACAGCCGTCCACCGCCCAGGTGGTCTCCAGCGTGGCGGTGTGCCGCCGGTACCGCCGCCCGACGACCGTGGCGGCCGCGGCCGGGCCGACCCGGAACGTTCCCGCCGGCGGGCCACCGACGAGTCGGCCGAAGAGGGGTTCTCCGTCGAAGCGGGGTACGCAGAGCCAGTCGATGGCGCCGTCACTGGCGACGAGGGCGGCGGTGCGGGTGTCGCCCAGCAGCCCGTAGTCGCTGATCGGGGCCGGCGGCCGGGGTGCGGTCACGGTCGGCTCACCGGCCGCTCGGGTCCCCCACCGGTGGCGCGCACGGGCCGCCGACGATCACCGCCGCGGGTACCGACCCGCGGGCCGACGCGGATCAGTGGGCCCGCAGGAGCAGCCCGAGGACGACCCCGTAGATGACGTGGACGACGACCGCCACCGCGGGAGTCTGGACGCCGTAGTTGAGGGCGAACAGGCCGGGCGGCTCCAGCACGGCCGTGCTGGAGGGTCCGGCCCGCAGCGAGGCCATCCGCGGATGGGCGCCCGGGAGCAGCGGCAGGAGCACGGTCAGCGCGATCGCGACATGCAGCCCACCGAACAGCGCACCGATCCACCAGGTGGCGCTGTGCAGCACGGCGAACGCGGCCGCGTACCCGAGGGCGAAGCCCTGACCGGCGACGAGGTGGATGAAGAAGCCGACCACCCGGGCCCGGTCGGGATCCCCGGTGACCAGGGTTCCGAGCACCAGAGGAAGGTCGAGGCGAGTGAGCCCGGCCAGTTGCGCCGCGATCATCGTCGCGGTGAGTGCGGCCGTCGCGACCAACCCGAACACTGCCCATCCGGCCCAGTCCATCTCAGCGGGGGCCGGCGAGGTGTGCCCGGGCGGTCGGCGCGGAGCGCACTTTCCGCGGGGAACCGCGGAAGCCGACAACGCCCGTCCCGCCGAGCAGTGGCCGCCCGGCGTCCCGTACGCGGCCCCGCGCACCTGTCTCGGACATCGTCGCCTTCCGGCTGGACACACGAGGTCGTGTACGGCCCTGGACCGGGGCGCGCCTCGCGACAGTGTCGCGGGCGGTCGCCCGGGCCTCCACCCTAGGCCCACAAGACCTCGCACAGCGTCGGTTTGCCGAACAAACCAGCGCAATCCAGCCGAACGGTGCGGGCGGGACGGCGCCGTCGAAGCGGGCCGACCGCTCGGGCCGACGAGGGGTCACGCGATGTCACCGGGGCCGCGAAAGCAGCGGGCCCGCCACCTGTCGGTGACGGGCCCGCTGCGTACTTCTGGTGGGCGATACTGGGTTTGAACCAGTGACCTCTTCCGTGTCAAGGAAGCGCGCTCCCACTGCGCCAATCGCCCGCGTCTGTGTCGAGGTGGGGACGGGATTTGAACCCGCGTACACGGCTTTGCAGGCCGTTGCCTCGCCTCTCGGCCACCCCACCGAGGTTGCCCCCGTCATGCGTGGCGGCAGCTCCGAGCGGACGACGGGATTCGAACCCGCGACCCTCACCTTGGCAAGGTGATGCGCTACCAGCTGCGCTACGTCCGCGTGCCCCCGGCATTCCCCGGTGACGGATGAGAACTTTAGCCGAGCCGACGAAGGGTTGCCAACTCGGGGGGAAACTCGGCGCGTCCGGGTCGGGGCGCACGCCCCGCAGAGCTTCCTAGGAGGATGCCCAACCTACGACTGGCCGATTGGCGTAGATCATGGCAGATAAAGACCGACAACGATTCGTGATTCACGTTTTCCCAGGTCAGAAACTGTCTGACTTTTGACTTTCGACGCAGGGCAGGCCGTTTCGGTAACGGGCCGTGTTCGGGCGAATGGGTTACGGTAACGGCGTGACGAGACGTGCGGCCGAGATCCGCCTGGATGCCCTGCTGCGCACCGCCTGTGACGTGATCGCGGAACGCGGTCTGGCCAACACCCGGACGGCCGACGTGGCACAGGCCGCCGGGGTGAGCCAGGCACTGGTCTTCTACCACTTCGCCACCAAGGACCGGCTGCTCGCCCAGGCGTTCGCGTACGCCGCCGAGCAGGATCTGGCCCGGCTCGACGCGGTGGTCCGGTCCACCGCCCCACCCCTGACCAAGCTCCGCCGGATCCTGAAGATCTACACCCCGGCCGGGCGGACCATCTCCTGGGCCATGTGGATCGACGGCTGGGCCGAGTCGCTGCGTACCCCCGAGCTGGAGAAGGTCTCCCGCCGGCTCGACCTGCGCTGGCGGGAGGACCTCGCCACGGTGATCGCCGACGGGGTCCGCGACGGCACCTTCGAGTGCGCCGACCCGGCCGGCGCGGCCTGGCGGATCAGCGCGGTGATGGACGGCCTGGCGGTGCAGCTGGCGGTGCACGACCGGGTGATCTCCCGCCGGCAGTTCACCGAGTGGGTGCGCCTGGTCACCGCCCGGGAGCTCGGCCTCGACCCCGCCGAGCTGGACTAGCACGGCGCCGAGCCCCGCCGGGCCGGACGGTTCACGGCGCCTCGACCGGCCGGTGGGCCTGGCGGTCGGCCAGGGTGGCGGCGCGCCGGCGGTGCCGCTCGCGCAGCCGGGGCAGGGCCGGCGGGTGGACGTTGGCCCGCTCGATGTCGCCGGCGTAGTGGTCGATCACCCGGTGGTCCATCACCCGCCGCCACAGCGGCGGGACCAGCGCGGCGACCACCATTGTCGCGTAGCCGGCGGGCAGCTGCGGCGAGCTGTCGAAGCTGCGCAGCGTCTGGTAGCGGCGCAGCGGGTTGGCGTGGTGGTCGCTGTGCCGCTGGAGCTGGAAGAGGAAGACGTTGGTGACCACCCGGTCGCTGTTCCAGCTGTGCCGCGGGTCGACCTTCTCGTACCGGCCGGCCGCGGTCCGCCACCGGGCCAGCCCGTAGTGCTCCAGGTAGTTGACCACCTCCAGCAGGGAGAACCCGAGCACCGCCTGGAGCAGCAGGAACGGCAGCACACCGGGGCCGAACCCGAGGACCAGCGCCCCGAACAGCGCCACCGTCATCGCCCAGGCGTTGAGCACCTCGTTGCGCCAGGTCCACCGGGACCGGCCGCGGAGCCGGAACCGGCCGGTCTCCAGCCGCCAGGCCGAACGCAGACTGCCGAGGACGGTACGCGGCCAGAACCGCCAGAAGCTCTCCCCCAGCCGGGCGCTGGCCGGATCCTCCGGGGTGGCCACCCGCACGTGGTGGCCCCGGTTGTGCTCGACGTGGAAGTGCCCGTACCCGGTCGGCGCGAGGGCCACCTTGGACAGCCAGCGCTCCAGCCGCTCCCGCTTGTGGCCCAGCTCGTGGGCGGTGTTGATGGCGATGCCGTTGACCACCCCCGCGGTGAGCGCCAGACCGGCCGCGCCGAACGGGGAGAGCCCGCCACGCACCCAGACCGCGCAGCAGAGCACCAGCGCGGCGTACTGCGCGGGCAGGTAGAGGTAGGTCAGCCAGCGGTAGTAGCCGTCGGCCGCCAGGGCGGGCACGGCCGCCTCCGGCGGGTTGCCCCGGTCGTCGCCGATCAGCAGGTCGACGACCGGGATCAGGCCGAAGACGATCACCGGGGTGAGCCACCAGGCCCAGCCGGCGTCGGTGCCCCGCCAGGTCGCGTAGCCGAGGAAGGGCAGCGCCGGGACGAGCAGCGCCAGGGGCCAGAACGGCCGGCGCGGATCGCGCCAGCGGTCGGCGGGGACGGTCGCGGGGGCACCGGTCGCCATCGTCAACCTCCGATCCGGGGGACTGTCTTCGACCCTGACACCCGGGCCGCGGCTTTACAAGAGCAGCGCTTTTGTCAAGAACCTGGCCGCGAAAACGGACAGTCGCCGACCTTGTCCCCACCGCGACCGGCTGGTATCCACAGATGCGCATGCGTCACCACGCGGCACCGGCCGGCGGAGGGCCGGCCATCCCGCTCCCACGAGGAGGACCCGTGGCACAACCGGAGTGGACACCCTGGATGAGCCGGCGCCGACGCCGGCTCGTCCCCGTTCTTGCGGCGACCGCGGTGGTCACCGCCCTGCTTCCCGCCGGCCCCGGCGCCGCCGCGCCGGCCGGCGGCGCCACCGAGGAACGGCGCTCCGGCCCGTTCGCCGAGGGCCACCAGCACGCCGACGTGGACAACCGCGCCGGCACCGCCGCCCCGGACGCCAACCAGCGCGGGCTGGCCCGCAAGGCCGACCCGGACGTGCGGTGGAACCGGCTGGGCACCCCGCACGCGCTCGGCCCCGGCCGCGCCCCGCTCGCCACCGGCCTGCCGGCCGACCCGGAGGCGGCCGCCCGCGCCTACCTGACCGGCAACCAGGACCTCTTCGGCCTCGACGCGGCCGAGGTGGCGGCGATGGACCGGCTGCTGGTCCGCCCGATCGGCACCGGCGCGGTGGTCACCCTGCGGCAGCGCTTCGGTGACCTGCCGGCCGGGCACGACGGCCTGGTCACCCTCGCGGTCGCCGACGGCACGGTGCTGTCGGTGAGCTCCTCGCTGGCCCGCGACGCGGCGGCGCCGGCACCGGCCACCCTCACCGAGGAGCAGGCGTACGCGGTCGCGCTGGCCGACGCCGGCCTGGAACCGGCCGGGGTGCGCAGCCACACCGTGCACCGGGTCGCCGTACCCACCCCGCTGGACGGGGCCCGGGACGCGTACGAGGTGACCCTGATCGGCGCCGACGCCGACCACCCGACCGCCTACACCACCTACGTCGACGGCATCACCGGTCAGGTGCTGGTCCGCGAGGACCTGGTCGACTACGACTCGGACAACCCGAGCTGGGCGGTCTTCCCGGCCACCCCGCCCCGCGACCTCGGCCCCGGCGTGGACCCGCGGGTGCGCTGGTGCGGCGACCCGGCGCCGGACTGCCAGGCGGCGTTCCGCGACCCGGCCACCGGCCAGCCGTGGGACGTCGACGCGGCCACCGGCACGCCGACCCTCACCTCGCGGGGCAACTCGGCCAACACGGTGCGCTCCTGGGGCGCCGGAACCCCGGTGGTGCCGGCCACGGAGAGCCCGGAACGCCGCTACGAGTACCCGTTCACCGACCAGTGGCACCAGGCCCGGTGCAACCCCGAGGTGTTCACCTCGGCGCAGCGCAACGACGACGACGCGGCCATCGCCAACCTCTTCGCCATGCACAACCGGATGCACGACTGGGCCTGGCACCTCGGCTTCACCGAGGCGACCTGGAACCTCCAGGCGGTCAACCTGACCCCGGACGGCCTCGGTGGGGACGCCGAGCAGGGCCGCGCCCAGCAGGGCGCGCTGAGCGGCAACCGGAACAACGCCAACCAGGGCACGCCGCGCGACGGCCTGCCGCCGACCACCAACATGTACCTGTGGCAGCCGCAGGCCGGCGGGCCGTACCCGCCGTGCGTGGACGGCGACTACGACATGACGGTGATCGGGCACGAGTACACCCACGCCATCACCAACCGCATGATCGCCGGCCCGAACAGCGGGATCGGCGGGCACCAGGGCGGTTCGATGGGTGAGTCGTGGAGCGACCTGCTCGCCGCCGAGTACCTGTTCCAGCACGGGCTGCGCGCCCCCGGCGAGACGCCCTACATCACCGGCGGGTACGTCACCGGCAACCTGGTCAGCGGCATCCGCAACCACGACTTCAGCCGCAGCCCGCTGAACTACTCCGACGTCGGCTACAACACCGGCGGCCCGGCCGTGCACGCGGACGGTGAGATCTGGAGCGCCACCAACTTCCGGGTCCGGGCCGCGCTGATGAAGCGGTACGGCGTCGGCACCCCGCAGCGGCAGCTCGACTGCGCGCGCGGCAAGGTGCCGGTCGAGCAGTGCCCGGGCAACCGGCGCTGGTCGCAGCTGGTCTTCGACTCGTTCCTGCTCCAGGCCGCCAGCCAGGTGAGCATGCTCGACATGCGGGACAACATGCTCACCGCCGACCTGCTCCGCTTCGGCGGCGCCAACCAGGACCTGATCTGGGCCGAGTTCGCCCGCTCCGGGATGGGCCGGGACGCCGCCACCAACGGCGCCTCCGACACCGACCCGACGCCGAGCTTCGCCGCCCCGAACGCCGACAACGCGCTGCTCACCCTCCGGCCGAAGGGCGACAGCGCCGACGCGCCGATCCGGGTGTACGTCGGGGCGTACGAGGCGCGGGCGGTGCCGGTGGCCGACACCGACCCGGCCACCGCGCTGCCGGACACCGTCGAGCTGGTGCCCGGCACGTACCAGTTGCTGGCCGTCGCGCCCGGCTTCGGGCACCAGCGGCTGACAGTGGTCGCCAAGGCCGGCAAGGAGGGCTACGTCGACCTGCGGATGAGCCGCAACCTGGCGTCCACCGCGTCCGGCGCGACCGTCACCGGGGACGGGGTCAACCTGGACCGGATCGCCGACGACACCGAGGCCACCAACTGGGCCTCACTCGACGGCGTGGCCGGCCGGCAGGTCACCGTGGCGCTGCCCGGCGACGCGCCGCAGGTGGTGAAGCGGGTGAACGTCAGCGCCATGCTGCGCCCGGCGATCGCCGGCGACGCCGATCCGGGCAGCCAGAACGCGCTCAGCGCGCTGCGGTCGTTCGCGGTGTCGGCGTGCAACGCGAAGATCACCGACTGCGCCGATCCGGCGAACTGGCAGCGGATCCACACCAGCGCGGCGGACGCGTTCCCGGGTGGGGCGTACCGGGCCTACGTGCGGGACATCAACCTGCGCGAGTTCCGGGTGCCGACCACGCTCGCCACCCACCTGCGGCTGGAGGTGCTGGCCAGCCAGTGCACCGGCGGCCCGGCGTACGCCGGTGAGCAGGACGACGACCCGGCCACGACGACCGACTGCGCGACCGCCAGCCCGGCGCGCGACCAGGTACGGATCGCCGAGTTCCAGGCGTTCTCGAAGTGACGCCTCCCGGGGCCGGCCGGCGCGCGCCGGCCGGCCCCGGGCACCGGCCGCCCGTTCCCGGCGGGCCGGTCACCACCGTCGTGGCCCGGCGGGCCGCTCCCACCGGTCCGCGGGTTCCGGGTCGCCGTCCCCGCCGGCGGTCCGGGTCAGGTGGCGCAGCCGCAGCAGCAACCCGACGCCGAGGAAGAGCAGCAGCCCGCCGAGCAGGAACGCGGCGTGCACCGCACCGAAGCCGCCGGACCGCGCGACCGGGCGGCCCGCGGCCGGGGGCACCTCGGCCACCGGCTCCTCGGTCGGCTCGACCTCCGCGGTCTCCTCGGCCGGCTCGATGGGCTGCGCGGGTGGGGTGCTCTCCGGTGCCGGCTCGGTCGGGGTGGCCGGGGCGGCCGGCCCCACCACCGACCGGGTCGCCGTCTGCCGGGCCAGCAGGCGCAGGTTCGCGTCGTACGCCTCGGCCGCCAGCGTGACCCGGCCCCGCGTGACGTCCTCGGCGAAGGCCAGCCGGTAGCGGGCGGTGACGGTCCGGTCCGGGCAGAGCGTGCCCGGGTCCAGCTGCCGGTCGGTCAGCCGGGCCACGTCCCCCTCGGTCCGGATCTCCAGCGGGAACGAACCGGTCTCCTCGACCCGGTCCACCTTCACCTGGTCCAGCCGGATCCCGCGCACGGTGAGCACCATCGACCAGCGCACCTTGACGCACCGCCCGGGGTCGGTGCGGGAGACCACCGCCGAGACGGTCGCCACCCGGTCCCCGGCGGTGAACTCGTCGGGCAGGCCACTCAGCTCGGTGGCGAAGGCCGCCCGCGCGGGCGCGGCCGGGCCGAGCGCCATCCCGCTCAGGCAGGCCAGCACCACCCCGGCCCGCAGCGCGTACCGCCGCATCGTCACCGTTCCGCCCTCCCCGGTCGCCTCCTGTCCGGCAACGCTAGGAGCACGCGGGCCGGCCGGCCAGACGGGTGTGTTCGCACCGATCGGCAAGTGCGGGGGTGGATGTCACCGAGGGTGGTGAACCGGTCACCCCTCCCCCGCGACACGCCGGGTCGGCGGGCCACGCGAGAATCACCCGGTGTCCGAGCTCTCCGCCGCCTTCGTCCGGCTGCACGCCCGCCTCGCGCCGGTCGCCTTCGTCCCCGAGGTGCGGCTGCACCAGGCGGACGAGCCGATCGGGCTCTGGGAGCTGACCGAGGGCGAGTTCCGCAGCGCCCAGCCGCCGCCGTTCTGGGCCTTCGCCTGGGCCGGCGGGCAGGGGCTGGCCCGGTACGTCACCGACCACCCCGAGCTGGTCGCCGGCCGCCGGGTGCTCGACCTGGCCGCCGGCTCCGGACTGGTGGCCATCGCCGCGGCCCGGGTCGGCGCCGCCGCGGTCCGCGCCGTGGAGGTCGACGAGCTGGCCGTCGCGGCGGTCGCGCTCAACGCCGAGGCCAACGGGGTACGCGTCCACGCCGAACTGGGCGACGTCCTCGACGGCGACGCCGGGGACGCCGAGGTGGTGCTCGCCGGGGACGTCTTCTACAGCGAGGCGATGGCCAACCGGATGCTGCGCTTCCTGCTGCGGGCCGCCCGCTCGGGGGCGCGGGTGCTGGTCGGCGACCCGGGCCGGGCGTTCCTGCCCCGGGACCGCTTCGACGAGCTGGCCGGCTACGACGTCCCGGTGCCGGAGGCCCTGGAGAGCGTCCGGGTGAAGCGCACCACGGTGTGGCAGTTGCGTCCCGGCCGGCCGGGGGCCGCCGACTAGCGTGTCGGCGTGCTGTTCCGCAGCTGGGCGCAGGCCGCCGACGCCGCCTGGCCCGACGTGGCCCGGGTCGCCGACCACACCGGCGTCGAGCACCTGGTGGTCACCCGGCACGCGCTGGTCCGCGAGGTGCTCACCGACCCGGTGACCTACCGGCCGGACAACGCCCTGGACGCGGTGACACCGATGCCGGTGGCCGCGCTGCGGGTGCTCGCCGGACACCGGTTCCGGCTGCCGCCGACACTGGCCAACAACTCCGGCGCCAGCCACCCGGCGATCCGGGCGATCGTCGCCGACGCGCTGCACCCGACCCGGGTGGCCGCCCAGCGGCCCTGGCTGACCGACCTGGTCCGCGGCCGGGTCGCGGCGCTCGCCGCCGAGCTGGACGCCGGGGCGCCGGTGGACCTCTACGCCCGGCTCGCCGCCGACCTGCCGCTGCTGGTGCTGGCCCGGCTGGTGGACCTGCCGGACGCGCCGGTCGGCGCGGTGAAGGCGTTCGCCCGGGCCGCGCTGGAGCTGTTCTGGGCGCCGCTGGACGCCGAGCGGCAGCTCACCCTCGCCGCCGAGGTGGGCCGGTTCCACCGGGTGCTGCGCGAGTTCGCGGCCGCCGGCGGTGGGCTGGCGGCCGACCTGCGGGCCGCCGGCCACCCGCCCGACACGGTGGTCGGTGCGCTGTTCTTCCTGCTGGTCGCCGGCCAGGAGACCACCTCGCAGTTCCTCACCCTGCTGCTGCACCGGCTGGCCGGCGAGCCGGAGGTGCTGGCCGGCCTGCGCGCCGGCAGTGTGCGGGTCGCCGACGTGGTCGAGGAGGGACTGCGGCTGGAGCCGCCGATCGTCACCTGGCGGCGGGTGGCCGCCACCGACACCACGCTGGGCGGGACGGCGGTGCCGGCGGGCACCAGCATGGTGCTCTGGCTGGCCCGGGCCGGCCGGGACCCCGCCACCGTGGACGCCCCCGAAGAGTTCCGCCCCGGCCAGCGCGGGTCGCGCCGGCACCTGGCCTTCGGGGCGGGCGCGCACCGCTGCGTCGGCGACCAGCTGGCCCGGATGGAGGCGGCGGTGGTGGTCGCCGAGGCGGCCCCGCTGCTGGCCGGGGCGACGGTGGTCCGCGCGCCCTGGTGCCCGGACAACCTCACCTTCCGGATGCCGGACGCCTTCGTCATCCGCCGGCGCTAGGCCGCCCGCGAGGGCTCCCCCCGTGGTGCGTACCTGACGAAAGTGGGGTGCGGGTGGTGCCGTTCGGGCGCGGCGGCGGCGCCGGCCGGCCACCTAGCGTCGAGGCATGATCACATTACGTGGGTTGACCAAGCGGTTCGGGCGGACGACGGCCGTCGACGACCTGACCGTCGACATCGCACCCGGCCGGGTCACCGGGTTCCTCGGCCCCAACGGCGCGGGCAAGTCCACCACCATGCGCATGGTCCTCGGCCTGGACCGGCCCACCGCCGGGCGGGCGTTGATCGACGGCCGGGCCTACCGGGAGCTGCGGCGACCGCTGCGCGAGGTCGGCGCGCTGCTGGACGCCCGGGCCATCCACCCGGCCCGGTCCGGCCGGGCCCACCTGCTGGCGATGGCGCGCAGCAACGGCCTGCCCACCCACCGGGTGGACGAGGTGCTCGGCACCGTCGGGCTGGACGCCCGCGCCGCCGCCAAGCCCGGCCGGACCCTCTCGCTCGGCATGGCGCAGCGGCTCGGCATCGCCGGCGCCCTGCTCGGCGACCCGCCGGTGCTGATGTTCGACGAGCCGGTCAACGGCCTCGACCCGGACGGGGTGCGCTGGGTCCGGCAGCTGATGCGGTCGCTGGCCGACGAGGGCCGGACGGTCTTCGTCTCCAGCCACCTGATGAGCGAGATGCAACTGACCGCCGACCGGCTGGTGGTGATCGGCCGGGGGCGGCTGCTCGCCGACGCGCCGATCGGCGAGGTGATCGCGGGCAGCGCGGTGGCGGTACGGGTGCGCAGCCCGCACCCGGCCGGTCTGGCCGCGCTCGCCGAGCGGCTCACCGCGACCGGGGCCACCGTCACCCCGGCCGGCCCGGACGAGCTGACCGTCACCGGCGCCACCGTGGACCGCATCGGTGACCTGGCGTACGAGCTGGGGGTCCGGCTGCACGAGCTGAGCCCGCACGGGGCCTCGCTGGAGCAGGCCTTCATGGAGCTGACCGCCGGCAGCGTCGAGTACGCCGGCACCCCGACCGGAGGGACCGACCGATGAACACGATCGCCGCCGAATGGACCAAGCTGTGGTCGGTGCGCTCCACCTGGTGGACCATGCTGGCCGGGCTGCTGGTCACCGCCGCGACCGCCGGCCAGCTCGCCATCTACGCCGCCAACGCGAACACCAACGACGACCCGGCCGACGACGCCGGCGTCGTCACCGTCGGCAGCATCGTGATCGGCTCGGTCGAGCTGACCCAGTACGCCGTGCTCGCGCTCGGCCTGCTCCTGATCACCAGCGAGTTCACCAGCGGCACCATCCGGACCACCCTGCAGTGCACCCCGTCGCGCGGGCGCGTACTGCTGGCGAAGGCCGCGGTGACCGGGGCGGTGACCTTCGCGCTCGGCCTGCTGCTCGGCGCGGTCGGCGCGGCGGTGGCCCGGCCGGTGCTGGGCCGCTGGGGCACCGCGCCGGCCGCGGAGACGCTCTCCGACGTCGCGGCCGTGGCGGTCTACCTGGCGCTGGTCGGCGTGCTCGCGCTCGGCCTGGCCGCGGCGCTGCGCAGCGCGGTGCTCACGCTGACCGTGCTGGTCGCCACCCTGATGATCGTGCCGCTGTCGTTGCAGGAGCCAGACATCGCGGTGCTGAACCGGATCGCCGACGCCTTCCCCGGGGTGGCCGGGGCGCACTTCCTGGCCGGCGACTCCGACCCCTACCCGGCGGCCGTCGGGTTGCTGCTGCTCGCCGGGTGGGCCGCCGCCGCGCTGGCCCTGGGCCGGGTCGCGCTGCGCCGCCGGGACGCCTGACGTGCGCGGGCGGGGCGGGTCAGCCGGCCGGCTCGACCAGCCCCGCCTCGTACGCGAGGATCGCCGCCTGCACCCGGTTGCGCACCTCCAGCCGGGTGAAGATGCTGGTCAGGTAGCTCTTCACGGTGCCCTCCACCAGGTGCAGCCGGCGGGCGATCTCGGCGTTGGACAACCCCGCCCCGACCAGCGCCAGCACCTCCCGCTCCCGGTCGGTGAGCCCGGCCAGCCGGTCCCGGGCGACCGGACGCCGGGCCAGCCGCCCGCCGCCCAGCTCGATCACCCGGCGGGCCACCCGCGGCGACAGGTACGCCCCGCCGTCGGCCACCGCCCGCACCCCGGCGATCAGCTCGCGCGGGTCGCCCGCCTTGAGCAGGAAGCCGCTCGCCCCGTGGCCGAGCGCCCGGGCCACGTGGTCGTCCTCGCCGAAGGTGGTCAGCATGACCGTGGCGGTCTGCGGGACCAGCCGGCGGATCTCCGCGGCGGCGCTGAGCCCGTCCAGCTTCGGCATCCGGATGTCCAGCAGCGCCACGCTCGGCCGGTGCGCCCGGACCAGTTCCACCGCCGCCCGACCGTCACCGGCCTCGGCGACCACCTCGATCTCCGGGTCCGCGGCGAGGATGGCCCGCACGCCGGCCCGGATCATCGCCTCGTCGTCGGCGAGGACGACCCGGACCGGGCCGGTCGGGATGCTGTCGGTGCTCACTGGTCGATCCGCTCCTTGCTGACCAGCCGGCCGTCGGCGAAGCAGAGTCGCCAGGTCGGCTGGGCCAATGGGAAGTTCCCGTCGGTGTAGTACTCGCAGCCGGCCCGGTCGGCCCAGGGATCGGGTCGGTCGAGCTGCCGGCGGGGCAGCCCGGTCAGCTCCGCGCGGACCGTGCCGACCCGCATCGCCTCGAAGGTGGCCTCATCCAGCACCGTCCCGGCGGTCGCCACCGGGTAGTAGACGAGGGAGAGCACCAGGGCGAGGCCGGCCGGCGCGCCGAGCGCGGCGAGCAGGCTGCGCCGGACCCGCCGGCGGGCGTCGCGCAGCCGCCGCTCCGCCTCGGCCGGCCACTGTGCCGGGCCGCTCCGGTCGCCGCCGGGCGACGCCGCGGCCGGCGACCCGTGCGCCGGGATCACCCGTGCCGGTTCGTCCGCCGGGCCGGTCACGTCGCTCCCGACGGGACCGGTGACCGGCAGCCCGGCGCGCACGGCGAAGCCGCCGTCGGGCCGCGGGCCGGCGGCGAGGGATCCGCCGGCGAGGCGTACCCGCTCGGCGAGCGCGAGCAGCCCGCTGCCGTGCGAGGGCGGGCCCGGCAGCGGGCCGGCCGGCGGCGGCGCGTTGACCACGGCCACCTCGATCCGGCCGCCGGTTCGGGTGAGGCGCACGTCGACAGCGGCGCCGGGGGCGTACCGGGCGGCGTTGGTCAGCGCCTCGCGCACCACCCGGTGCGCGGCGTGCCGGACCCGCGCCGGCAACTCCGCCGTGTCGGGGGTCGCCGCCAGCCGTACCGCCATGCCCGCCTCCCGGGCGCCGTCGACCAGTTCCGCCACGCTCTCCTCGGCCGGCCGGGTGGAGCTGGCGCCGCCCTCCTCGCGGAGCAGCCCGATGATCTCGTGCAGCCGCTCGGTCGCGGTGGCGACGCTGGCCCGCAACTCCCCGGCGGCGGCCCGGTGCCGCGGCTCGAGATCGGCGGCGACCTCCAGGGCGGCGGCGCGCAACGCGATCAGGCTGAGGTCGTGACCGAGCGAGTCGTGCATCTCCTGGGCGATCCGGGCCCGCTCCCGCAGCCGGATCCGCTCCGCGGCACCGCGCTCCTCCCGCACCAACGCCTCGGCGTGCCAGCGGCCCGCCTCGACCAGCTCGTGCTGCTGGCGCCGGTACCGGCCGACCAGCCACGGGAACACGCCGGCGAAGAGCAGCACCGAGGCGAGCAGGAACCAGGTGGCCGCGCCGGTGCCGAGCAACCCCAGGTTGAGCACGGTGCCGCCGGCCGCGAGCCCGGCGAAGGCGACCGCGGCGGGCACGGCGGTGCCGCTGCGCCGCCCGGCCAGGTAGCTGAACACCGGGATCGCGAAGAGGAAGTTGCCGTTCAGCAGCGACCCGAGCACCGCCATGACCAGGGCGGCCACCGGCCAGCGCCGGCTGACCCCGACCGCGGCGGTGAGCACGAGCAGCGCGCAGACCGTCAGCACGGTGGCCCGCCCGGAGTGCGGCGGGGTCACCCCGGCGTACCCGATCGGAGCGGCGGTCACCAGCCACAGGGCGGCGTCACCGGCCCACCGTCGCCGGTCGGCCCCGGACCACCGGCCGCCTGCCACCCGGGCCACCCGGGACGCCCACCAGCTCTCCACGGCGGCCAGGCTACCCACGTCCGACCTGGGCGGGCACCGACGAAAGTCAGGTGTTCAGCTGATCTCCTCGGCCCAGGCCCGCCAGTCGTCGAGCACCCCGTAGAGCGCCGGGGTGAGCCAGCCCGGCGCGGACCGGCGGAACACCCCCGGGTCCATCGCGCCGGCACCGGCGGGCACCGCGCCGAGCAGGTTCGGCACCAGGTCGGTCAGGTTGGACCAGTGCACCAGCTCCGGCTCGGCCGGCCAGGCGCCGATGACCACGCCCGCCGGCACCGCCCGCCGGTCCAGCGCCTCCAGGGTGAGCGCCGTGTGGTTGAGCGTGCCCAGCCCGGCCCGGGCCACCACCACCGCCGGCGCGCCCAGCGAGACGGCCAGGTCGGCCACCGTCCACGGCTCGCCCGACGGGCGCAGCCCTATCGGCACCAGCAGCCCGCCCGCGCCCTCGACCAGCACCAGGTCGTGCTTGTCGGCCTCCTCGCGGACCGCGTCGACGGCGGTGTAAAGCTCCAGCGGCTCCAGCTCGGCCACCCGGGCCGCGGCCAGCGGGGCCAGCGGGTCGGGGAAGCTGGCCAGGGTGCGGCCGGTCAACGGGGCCGCCAGCCGGGTCACGTGGTCCACGTCGCCGGGCTCGCCGGTGGCCGTACCGGTCTGGCCGGGTTTGACCACCGCGACCCGCAGGCCGGCCGCCTGGGCGGCGGCCGCGATCGCCGCGGTCACCACCGTCTTACCGACCTCGGTGTCGGTGCCGGTCACCAGCACCGGCCCCCGCCACGGCTCGGTCATGTGCCCACCTCGGTTCGCGACCGCGGGGCTCGCAAACCCGGCTCACTCCTCGCGCTCACGGGAGCCACCTCGGTTCGCGACTGCGGGGCTCGCAAACCCGGCTCACTCCTCGCGCTCACGGCGCACACTCCACGATGACCTCCAGGGCCCGCTCGAAGTCCGCCCGGGGCACCCCGGCGCCGATGGTGAGCCGCAGCCGGGAGCGGCTGTCCGGGGTCGACGGCGGGCGGAAGCAGCCGACCGCGACGCCGCGGTCGCGGCAGTCCGCCGCCCAGGCCGTCGCGGCCTCCGGGCCGGGCGCGGTCACCGAGACCACCGCCGCGTCGGGCTCGGAGACGTGCAGTCCGGCGGCGCGCAGCCGGCGCACCGCGAGCGCGGCCCGCTCGGCGATCTCGGCGCGCGGCCCGTCGCCGGCCCGGGCCCGCGCGACGGCGGCGTGCACCCCGGCGGCGACCGCCGGGGGCAGCGCGGTGTCGAAGATGAAGGTGCGCCCGGTCTCCACCAGGTGCCGGACGAACTCGGCCGGTCCGGCGACCACCCCGCCGGCGCCGCCGAGCGCCTTGGACAGGGTGGCGGTGACCACCACGTCCGGCGCGCCGGAGAGCCCGGCGGCGGCCACCCCGCCGGCCCCGGCCGGGCCGATGACGCCGAGCGCGTGCGCGTCGTCGACCAGCAGCAGCGCGCCGTGCCGGCGGGCGACCGCGTGCAGCTCGGCCAGCGGGGCGAGGTCGCCGTCGACGGAGAAGACCGACTCGGTGACCACCACCGCCGGCCGGCCGGGCGCGGCGGCCAGCGCGGCGGCCACCGCGGCCACGTCGTTGTGCGGGGTCACCATGGTCTCCGCGCCCGAGATCCGGCAGCCGTCGATCAGCGAGGCGTGGTTGTGCGCGTCGGAGACGAGCAGCGTACGGGGCTGCACGAGCGCCCGGACCGCGCCGAGGTTGGCCAGGTAGCCGGAGGAGAAGACCAGTGCCCGGTCGGTGCCGAGCCAGTCGGCCAGGTCGTCCTCCAGCGCGTGGTGGGCGTCGGTGGAGCCGCGCACCAGCCGCGACCCGGTGGCCCCCAGCCCGTACGCCGCCAGTGCCCGGCCGGCCGCGGCGGTGACCTCGGGGTCGGTCGCCAGGCCGAGGTAGTCGTTGCCGGCCAGGTCGACCACGGCGTCGCCGGCCGCGCGCGGTCGCAGCCGGCGGGTCAACCCCGCCTTCGCCCGCAGCTCGGCGCGGCGGTGCAGCGCCGCCAGCCAGTCCGCCACCGTCACCCCCACACCGCCGTCGCGGCCGCCGTCGCCGAGCGCGGCCGCCGGGCGAAATTACCATCCGTGACCCGCGGCCCGGCGCTTCCACCCCGGTCGGCGGCGCCCGGTCACCGCGGGCCGCGCGGCCGTTCCTGTCGATCGGGCGGGCTTGTAGGGTACGAGCCATGCCAGAGATCCTCGACCAGGCCCGTACCCAGGTGCTGGAGAACGGCGTCGGTCTCGACGAGGCCGGCGTCCTCGCCGTGCTGAACCTGCCCGACGAGCACCTGCCCGCCGCCCTCCAGCTCGCCCACGAGGTGCGGATGCGCTGGTGCGGCCCGGAGGTGGAGGTCGAGGGGATCGTCTCGCTGAAGACCGGCGGCTGCCCCGAGGACTGCCACTTCTGCTCCCAGTCCGGCCTGTTCACCTCGCCGGTGCGCTCGGTCTGGCTGGACATCCCGTCCCTGGTCGAGGCGGCGAAGCAGACCGCCGCGACCGGGGCGACGGAGTTCTGCATCGTGGCCGCCGTCCGCGGCCCGGACGCCCGGCTGATGAAGCAGATGCGCGAGGGCGTCGCCGCCATCAAGGCGGAGGTCGACATCCAGGTGGCCGCCTCGCTGGGCATGCTCACTCAGGAGCAGGTCGACGAGCTGGTCGACATGGGCGTGCACCGCTACAACCACAACCTGGAGACCTGCCGCTCCTACTTCCCGAACGTGGTCACCACCCACTCCTGGGAGGAGCGCTGGGAGACGCTGCGGATGGTCCGCGAGTCGGGCATGGAGGTCTGCTGCGGCGGCATCCTCGGCCTCGGCGAGACGGTGGAGCAGCGGGCCGAGTTCGCCGCGCAGCTCGCCGAGCTGGACCCGCACGAGGTGCCGCTGAACTTCCTCAACCCGCGTCCGGGCACCCCGCTCGGCGACCGGCCGGTGGTGGAGGGCAAGGACGCGCTGCGGGCCATCGCCGCGTTCCGGCTGGCCATGCCGCGCACCATCCTGCGGTACGCGGGCGGCCGGGAGATCACCCTGGGCGACCTGGGCACCCGCGACGGCCTGCTCGGCGGCATCAACGCGGTGATCGTCGGCAACTACCTGACCACCCTGGGCCGGCCGGCCACCGAGGACCTGGCCCTGCTGGACGACCTGAAGATGCCGGTCAAGGCGCTTTCCGCGACGCTGTGAGGGGTTGACGGTGACGGACGCTGCTCCGCTGGCGGCGCCGAACACAACGGCGCCGCTCTGGTGCGACCGCTGCGGCGAAGCCGCGGCGGTCGGGTCGCACGAGGCGTGCGTGGCGGCGCGCGCCCTGGAGCCGCCCCGGTTCTGCGCGCGCTGCCGGCGCCGGATGAAGGTGCAGGTGCTGCCGGTGGGCTGGGCGGCGGTCTGCGTCGAGCACGGCGAGATCCGCGGCTGAGGCCCCCGTGACGCCCGGTTCCCTCGTCGCCCGCGGGCCGCTCGCGCCGCCCCGGTCCCGGTGGCGCCGGTGACCGGGGAACTGCGCGGGCGGGCGGTGACGCTGCGGCCGGCCGGCGCGGCCGACGTGCCGGCGCTCGCCGCGATCCGGGCCGATCCGCAGGTGCGCCACTGGTGGCGGGGCGGTGACGACCTCAGCGCCGCCGTCGCGGCCGACCTGGCCGACCCCGACCTGACGGTGTACGCGGTGCTGCACGACGGCCGGGTGGTCGGCGCGATCCAGTGGTACGCCGAGGACGACCCCGACTACCGGCACGCCAGCCTGGACATCTTCCTCGACCCGTCGGTGCACGGTCGGGGCCTCGGCCCGGACGCCATCCGCACCCTGGTCCGGCACCTGGTCGAGGCGCACGGGCACCACCGGTTCACCATCGACCCGGCGGCGGCGAACACCCCGGCGATCCGCAGCTACGCCAAGGTCGGCTTCCGGCCGGTCGGCGTGCTGCGCCGCTACGAGCGCGGCGAGGACGGGCGCTGGCACGACGGGTTGCTGATGGACCTGCTCGCCGACGAACTGGTCGACTGACGGGAGCGGATTGTCCCGACACCCGCGCGGAGGGCGGCGGTCAGCCGTCCCAGACGAGATCGCGGTCGCCGTCGCGGCGGGCGCCGGCGGCCGGCCGGTGCGGGGCGAGCCGGCCGTCCGGCATCAGGTGGCGCACCGGCACGTCGTGGCCGAGCACCGCGACGTCGGCGATCAGCCGCCGGTGGCAGCGCCACCAGACGCTCTCGCTGCACATCACCGCCGTGGTCCGGGCCGCCGCCTCGGCGAGCACCGCCTCCAGCGCCGCCCGGAAGTCGGCGGTACGGGTGTACGCCGCGTACGCCCGGAACGCCGCCACCGTCCACCAGGTGTCCGGCTCCGGCGTGCCGGCCGGGGTGTGCCGCCGACCGCCCAGCCGCGGCTCCCAGCGGTAGCCGATCCCGGCCCGCGGCAGCCAGCGTTCCAGCTCCTCCCGGCGGACGTCGGGATTGGTGCGGCTGGCCGGGAACCGCCGCACGTCCACGACCAGCTCGATCCCCGCCCCGGCCAGCAGCTCTCCGAGCCGGGCCCGGTCGGCCGGCCCGTGCCCGACGGTCACCAGCGCCCGCTGCACCACCCCATCCTGCCCCGGATCCCGGACATTCACCGTGCCCGGCGGCTGACGCCTCCCCTGGCCGCGGGGCGTCGGGCGGTTCGCCTCCGCCACCCGGTGGCCGGAGCGCGGGTGGCGATATCCATCGCGCCGGGACCCGTACCGCCGGCCAGCCAGCGGGCCGTGCTGCGGCTACGGCCGCCGACAGATGGGCGGTGGCCTGGCCGGTGCCGCCGGCGGCACCGGTGACGAGGACGACCGTGCCGGTGAGCTGACGATCCATGGTCTTTCCTTCCGGGTGGTGGAGGATCCGAGGGACGGACGCGGCGGGCGTCGTCCGCCCCTCGGATGCCGGGCCAACCGGCACCGCCCGTACCGGACGAGCTGCTGGCAGCGGTGGCGGGATCTCGACCGGGGTCGCGCCGTGGACGTCGGCGCTCCGCACCGGGTGTGCCCGCGGCGGTTGGTTGCGTCAGGCGGGTTTGGCCCGCAGGAAGACGGCGGCGATCAGGACACCGAGCACCACCAGGGCGGCGTTGACGGCGATCGCGATGGTGACGCCGTCCAGGATCGCCGTGGCCGTGGCGGCGCCCGCGGCGGCAGCGGTCACGATCGCGGACATGATCGGGGTGCCCATGGTGATGCCGACCTGCTGGGACATGGTGGCCAGGCCGGTGGCCAGGCCCTGTTCCCGGTCGGGCAGTCCGTTGGTGGCGGTGACCATGAAACCGACGATGACCAGCATGTTCCCGGCGCCACCGAGGAAGGTGGCGGGCAGCAGCAGCGCCATCGAGGAGGCGGTGCCCGTGCCCAGGAAGAACAGGGCGGCGGTGAAGACGGCCTGGATCAGACCGCCGGCGACCAGCGCGGTCAGCGTGGAGGTCCGGGCGATCACCTTCGGGGCCAGCAGGCCGCCGACCACCGTGCCGAGGCCCAGGACGCCGAACGAGATCCCGGCGACCAGGGCGGAGAAGCCGAGGGTCTTCTGCATGTAGAGGGTGAGCAGGTACACCAGCGAGGTCTCCGTGACGAAGGCGAGCAGGCCCAGCGCGTTGCCCCAGGCCACGTTCCGGCGACGCAGCACCCCCAGCGGGACCAGCGGCTGGGCCACCTTCCGCTCGACGAGGTAGAACACCACCAGCAACAGGGCACCGGCGGTCAGCCCGGTCACGGCGTGCGGGCTGGTCCAGCCGTGCTCGCCGGCCTGGGTCAGGCCGTAGACGAGCCCCAGCAGGCCGAAGGTCACGGACAGGGCGCCGGGCAGATCCAGGTGGGGACGGCCGGCAGGCCTCGACTCCTGGATGACCGAGGGAGCGATCAGCAGGACGGCGGCGGCGACGGGCACGTTGATGAAGAAGGCCCAGCGCCAGGACAGCAGATCCGTGAGGACGCCCCCGAGGATGGCGCCGGTGGTGAATCCGGCGGACATCAACGCGCCGCTGAGGCCCAGGGCCCGCTGCCGCAGCGGCCCTTGGGGGAAGGAGGTGGTCAGCAGGGAGAGCCCGGCGGGAGTGGCGGCCGCGGTGGCCAGACCCTGGGCGACCCGGGCCAGGATCAGGATCTCGGGGCTGGTGGTGAGACCGCCCACGAGGGAGGCCACCCCGAGCAGGCCCAGACTGCCGAGGAAGATCCTCTTACGGCCGACCAGGTCACCGATGCGGCCGAAGAGGAGGGTGAACCCGGCCGCGCTCAGCGCGAACGAGGTGGCGATCCACTGGAGGTTGGACAGGGAGAAGCCGAGACCCTCGCCGATCGCCGGCAGCGCGACGTTGAGGATCGAGAAGTCGACGGCCAGCATGAACTGGGTGACCAGCAGGACGGCGAGGACCAGCCGGAGTCGGCCGGTCAGCCGATGCGGGTGCGGGGCGGTGGCGGCGAGCGGAGCGGTGGGCTGCGGCGCGGCAGTGGTTGTGGACATGACCTTCGTTTCGTTCGAGTCCACCCGGAACGAGCGGGGGGACGAGGTGGCAGGACCCGGACACACCAGGAATCGTTAACGGGATCGCAGTACCGTTACGCGGCAGACGCTACCACCCGGAACGCCGTAATGGAACTGTCGTCCCGATAACATGTCCTGTGGCATCGTGAAGCTCCGTACGAAGGAGATCCATTCGTGGCTGACACCCCTGTTCCCGGCACCGTCCGGCCTGGTGGCCGCACCGCTCGCGTCCGCGAGACCGTCCTCCGGACGGCTGCCGACGTCCTGGCCGAGGCGGGCTTCGAGGCCCTGGACCTGGCCGAGGTCGCCCGTCGAGCCGGGGTGGGCAGGACCACCGTCTATCGCCGCTGGGGGACCCCGAGCGCGCTCGCCGCCGACCTGCTCGACGACATGGCGGCCCAGTCCCTGCGTCGCGCCGACACCGGATCCATCGAGGACGACCTGCGCGCCAACGCCCGCCTGGTGGTCGAGACGCTCACCGACCCGCGGCAGGGACGGCTGTTCAAGGCCCTGATCGCCGCGTCACTCTGCAACGAGCAGGCGGCCGAGGCACTCCACCGCTTCTACCTCACGCGCATCGAGGAGTGGGCGGGCTGTGTCACCGACGCCATCGATCGCGGCGAACTCCCTGTCGGCACCGATGCCCATCGCGTCATCGGCGCCGTCTCCGCCCCCCTGTACTACGCACTCCTCAACACGGGTGCCCCGCTCACGGAGGCCGACGCCCGCGGCGCCGCCGAAGCCGCACTCGCCGCGGCACGCGCCGGAGTCTGGGTCACGACCGCCGGCCAGACAGCGGGCCCACGCCACTCGCACTAGAGACAGTAGATCTTGGACAGTTACCGTTCGCGGGGAACGGTAACTGTCCAAGATCTCGACGGAGCGATGGTCAGGCCAGGGTGCAGGGGGCGCCGTTGAGGGTGAAGGCGGTGGGTTTCGGGTTGCCGCCGGTGTGGGTGCCGTTGAAGCCGAAGCTGGTGGACGCCCCCGGCGCCAGCACGCCGTTGTAGGAGACGTTCGTCGCGGTCACCGCCGTCCCGGTCTGGCTGTACGTCGCCGACCAGCCCTGCCCGACCCGCTGCCCGGTGCTCGGGAAGGTGAAGGCGAGGCTCCACCCGTTCAGGGCGGTGGTGCCGGTGTTCGTGATGCTGATGTTGGCGGTGAACCCGGTGCTCCAGTCGCTCGTGACGTACCCGACCCGGCAGCCGGCGGTCGGCGTCGGGGTGACCGGCGTGGTCACCTCCAGCACCGGGGAGGCGGCGGAGCGGTTGCCGGCGCCGTCGCGGGCCCGCACCGAGAACCGGTACGTCCGCTCCGGCGTCAGGCCGGTCACCGCGAGGGAGTTGGTGGTGGCGTTCAGCAGGACCAGCGCGTCGCTGCCGACCTGCTCCTGGGTGACCTCGTAGCCGGCCAGCCCGCTGCCGCCGGCGTCGGTGGCGGCGGGCCAGGTCAGGGTGAGGCCGGTCGGCGTCACCGCCGAGGCGACCGGGGTGCCGGGCACGGTCGGCGCGGTGGTGTCCGGCGTGGCGGGGCCGGGCTCCTCACCCCAGACCCGGGCGCTGCCGGAGTAGAGCGGCACCTTCCGGTTCGGGCCGGCGGCGGCCTGGTACGACGGGTCGTTGCTCGGGTCCCAGGTGCCGCCCTCCGGCACGCCGACCTTGAACTGCACCTCCATCCGGTGCTGCGACTGGCCGGCCGGCGCGATGGTGTGCCCGGTGCAGTCCACCTCGACGTACCAGATGTCGCCGGAGTGCTGCCGGGCGGTGGTCGGCGCCGGGCAGCCCTGGGTGTAGCCGGGGGTGACCTGCACCGGGCCGGGGCCGTCCGGGCGGAAGTAGTACCGGAACCGGCCGTCGGTGAGCGCCCGGGCCGGGAAGCCGGACCGGTTGTAGACGATCGCCTTCAGCCCGGTGGCCCGCGGCTCGGCCTGCATCACCGTGGTCTCCACGGTGAGTTCGTCCAGGTCCGGCGTCTCCGGGGTGGGGAAGTTCGCCAGCGGGGTGCCGCCGTACTCCTGGGCGAGCCGGGCCAGCGCCGAGGTGAAGCCGGCGTTGTAGTCGGTGGCCACCTCGTTCATCACGTAGTCGGAGCGGTTGTCGGTGTAGGCGTCGTTGGCCGCGGAGGGGCCGCCGACCAGCGCGCCGTAGAGGGTGTGCCGGGTCTCGGTGGGCACTGTCTGGCTGTCCCACCAGGAGCCGTGCGCGGTGCGGTGGTGCGGGTTGCGCGGCGGGTTGGCCCCGAAGCCGATCACGTAGCTGGAGTTGCGCGGGTTGTCGCCGAGCGCGTAGTTGATCTGCCGGACGGCGAAGTCCTTGTAGCGGGCCTTGCGGGTGGCGTCGGTGGTCTTGTCGCTGTAGACGAGGGCGGCGAAGGAGGTGTTCGCGGCGTAGCGCAGCGCGCCCCAGGAGTCGAGCACCGCCATCCCGCCGGGCGAGTACGGCACCCGCTGCCCGTTGACGCCCACGGTCCAGTAGTCCAGCCACCGGTTGGCGTCGTCGACGTACTTCTGCTTCCCGGTCAGGTTGGCCAGCAGCACGTACGCGCCGAACTGCTTGTTGTCCCAGGCGATGGTCCACTTGTAGGACCGGGTGGTGGTCTGGTTCTCGGTGCCGAGCCGGTCGTACTCGCTCTCCGCCTTGGCCAGGTAGGCGGCCTCGCCGGTGGCCCGGTGCAGCCAGATCGCGGCCCAGACCAGCTCGTCCTGCCAGCCGCTCCAGGAGCGGTAGAAGTTCGTCGCGTCGGTGATGCACTCGTGGTAGCTCTTCCGCACCGTGTCGGCGAAGGTGTAGAGCTGCCGGGCGTGGCCGAGCAGCGTGTCGGCGTAGGCGGGGTCGGTGGGGCGGAACACCATCGAGGAGGCGGCCATCGCGGCGGCCGTCTCGCCGGCCAGGTCCGCGCCGCCACAGCTGGCATCGATCTTGTACGCGGGTCGCGCCATCGGCAGCACCTCGGCCGGTCCCCACCACTTGTGGTCGTCGTCGCCCTTGCCGACCTGTCCGTAGAGGACGTTCGGCGCCGGGTGCGCCCTGACGAAGTAGTCGTTGACGAAGCGCAGGTTGTTGAGCAGGTGCGGCAGTTGACCGGTGGCGGCGTAGCCGGCCCGGTACTCCACCGCGCCCCAGGCGAGCATGGTGGCGCTGAACGCCATCGGGAAGCCGAACTTCACGTGGTCGCCGGCGTCGTACCAGCCGCCGGTGAGGTCGAGGCCCGCGTCGGCGCCGTCGGTCAGCGCCGAGTCGCCGCGCCAGGAGACCCGGTTCCAGTCCGGCAGCCGACCGGACTGCTGCGCCTCGTAGAAGAGGAGCGACTTCTGCAACGCCTCCGCGTAGTTGAAAGCGGGCGCGGCGGAGGCGGGCGCGGCCGGTACGCCGACCGCGAGGGCGAGCCCGGTGGCGAGGGCGGCGCAGGCGGCCAGCAGGCGGCGCGGCCAGGGTTGGTCGGCCGGTCCGGGCCGTCTCGGGTGGGACATGGCGTGCTCCTGTCGGTGGCGCCGCCGGGCGGGACGTCGTCGGGTCCGACGTGGGCTGCGGGCGGCGGTGGTGGGGGGTGGGCCACGGGTCCGGGAGCGCTCCCATGGACAATCAGCAATGTAATCTCGCCCGTGCCGGTTTGGGAAGACCGGCCCGCACCGACGCGCGCCCGCACCGGCCGGAGCGGGCCGCAGCGTCACATCGCGCTTTTCCGTTACAGCGACACGCCTGCGGAGAGTAGCGGATTTGCCCGAACGGGTCGCTTCCGTCGGCACGTCCGCGCAGGTCAGACCGATCACCTGATGTCGACGGCCGTCACCGTCCGTGCGATCATGTGCTGTCCCCTCGATCCACTCCGGAGGAATCCTCATGCCACAGCGTCGGCGCGTGGCGCGCGCGGCCGTCTCCACGGCCGCCGCCACGGCCCTTCTCGCCATCGCTACCCCCGCCTGGGCGTCCAGCACCACCATCCCGCTGCACGAGCCGCACAAGGGCTCGACGGCGGCGAAGTTCCAGCAGGAGTGCGGAGACGAGAAGTTCGACAACCTGCCGGACGGCTACGACGGCTGGCACTTCGTGCTGCCCACCGGGGGCGCCGACTTCGAGAGCCTCACGCTGACCTTCTCGAACGGCACCGGCACGGTGACGGTGAAGGTGCCCGACCCCACGGACCCCTACACCGACTTCCTCGACTCGACCGGCGGCAAGAACCCGCAGGTCAAGCACGCCTACGTCTTCACCCCGGCCGGGTGGACGCTGGTCGACGGCAGCGCCACGGTCGACGGCGACGCCGACCGGTTCAACCTGAGCCACACCTGCGCCGGCACCCCGGTCACGCCGACCCCGTCGACGCCGACCACCCCGACGACCCCGACGACCCCGGCCACGCCGACCACGCCCGCGACGCCCACCACGCCGGCCTCGCCGTCCGGGTCGGTCACGCCGTCCACGTCGGTCACCCCGTCGGACTCGGCCACGCCGTCGACCTCGGTCACGCCGTCGGAGAGCACCGGCGCCGGGGGCGGCGGCGGCGACAACGGCGGCGGCCTGCCGCTGACCGGTGTCGCGACCACCAGCATCGCGCTGGGCGGCCTGGCCCTGATCGGCGCCGGCACCCTGCTGGTGCTGCGCCGCCGCCGGGACAACGTCACCTTCACCAGCTGATCTGACGCAGCACACCGAACGGCCGCCGGACACCCGTCCGGCGGCCGTTCGCATGTCCGCCTCGCACCGCCGGCCGCGGCGCACTCGGCGGCGCGGCCGTCGCCGTCGCCCGGCCGATCCGGCCGCCGTCCATCCGGTCCGGAATTGATCCGCCTCGGGCCGAGATCCGTACCGACGGGTAACCCGGTCGACGGCGCCCGGAGATAGCTCACATTATCGATAAGTCTGGATGCGCTGACCGCGTACGCCCAGGTCAGGCCAATCGGGACCGGCCGCGACCTGCGGTCGGGGCCGGCGCGGCGCGGGCGTCGCGTTCCGGCATACGAACGTACTGTTGCCCGGCCGCCGCGCGGCGCGCGACAGTACGCGACACCAAGCGGTGCCATCGACGCCGCCGCTCTCCGGACGACCCTGAGGAGATCGCGATGGCTCTACGACTCGCCGACGGCACCGCCTGGTCGGACACCCTGGCCCGCGCGGTGGCCGCCGCCCCGGAGGCGTTCGGCGCGCCGGCCGACGGCGTCATCACCCTGCACAACCTCGTGGAGGGCGACTGGCGCGCGGTCGGGGCGCCCACCCCGGTCCGCACCCCGGTGGACAACACCGTCCTGGTCAACCTGCCCCGGTTGGACGCGGAGACCGCCCGGGCCGCCGTGGCGCACGCCGCCGCCGCGCACCGCGGCTGGGCCGCGACCCCGCTGGCCGACCGGAAGGCCCGGGTCACCGACGCGCTCGACGCGCTCACCGCGCACCGCGACCTGCTCGCCCTGCTGCTGGTCTGGGAGATCGGCAAGCCGTGGCGGTTGGCCTGCGCCGACGTGGACCGCGCGCTGGACGGCGTGCGCTGGTACGTCGACGAGATCGACCGGATGCTCGCCGACGGCCGGGAGCCGCTGCCCGGCCCGGTCAGCAACATCGCGTCCTGGAACTACCCGATGAGCGTGCTGGTGCACGCGGAGCTGGTGCAGCTGCTGGCCGGCAACGCGGTCATCGCCAAGACGCCGTCGCAGGGCGGCGCGGTCTGCCTCACCGTGGCGCACGCGCTGATGCGCCGGGCCGGGCTGCCCGCCACGCTCGTCTCCGGCAGCGGCGAGGAGCTCTCCGAGGTGCTGGTCCGGGCGCCGGAGATCGGCGCGGTGGCGTTCGTCGGCGGCCGGTCCAACGGCGGCAAGGTGGCCGCCGCGCTGCTCGACTCCGACAAGCGGCACTTCATCGAGCAGGAGGGGCTCAACGCCTGGGGCGTCTGGAACTTCTCCCAGTGGGACCTGCTCGCCGGGCACCTGAAGAAGGGCTTCGAGTACGGCAAGCAGCGCTGCACCGCGTACCCCCGGTTCGTGGTCCAGCGGGACCTGGTCGACGAGTTCCTCGACATGTACCTGCCGGTGGTGCGCTCGGTCCGGTTCGGGCATCCACTCGCGGTGGACGAGACCTGGCGGGCCGGCGACCCGCTGCCGGAGCTGGACTTCGGCCCGCTGATCAGCGCCGCCAAGGCCGACGAGCTGCGCCGCAAGGTCGACGAGGCGGTACGCGGCGGCGCGGTGCCGCTGCACCGGGGCAAGCTGGACGGCGCGCCGTTCCTGGACGGGCAGGACACCTCCGCGTACGTGGCGCCGGCGGTGCTGCTCGCCCCGCCCGGCCGGTCCCGGCTGATGCACGCCGAGCCGTTCGGGCCGGTCGACACCATCGTCGTGGTGGACACCACCGACGAGCTGCTGGCCCAGATGAACGCCTCCAACGGCGCGCTGGTCGCCTCGCTCGCCTGCGACGACGAGGAGTTGGCCGGCAAGCTCGCGGTGGACCTCCAGGCGTTCAAGGTGGGCATCAACAAGCCCCGCTCCCGGGGCGACCGGGACGAGCCGTTCGGCGGCCGGGGCGCCTCCTGGAAGGGCGCCTTCGTCGGCGGCGACCTCCTGGTCCAGGCCGTCACCCAGGGCGGCGACACCCGCCTCTACGGCAACTTCCCCGACTACAGCAGCTACCCGCCACCTGACCCCACCCCCCCCCGCCCCCCTCCCCACCCCCTCCCATCCCGCGATCTTGCACTTTCCCGGCCCGTGAAACGCGGCATGTGCCCGGTTCGCCGGGGCCGAAGTGCAAGATCGCGCGGGGCGGTCAGCGGGGGCCCAGGCGGGGGTGGGGTGGGGGTGGGGGTGGGGGTGGGGGGTGGTGAGAGGACGGTGAGGGTGAGGCAGAGCGCCGTCGCGGTCGGTGCCAAGTCCGGGCGGTGCAGGCGGCGGAGGGTGCGCAGCATCGGGGCGTTCTCCGCCTGCACGTGCAGCACCAGCGCCGCGTAGCCGGCCCGCTCGGCGTGCCCGACCAGCCGCCGCAGCAGCGCCGAGCCGAGCCCGCGACGCTGCCAGTCGTCGCGCACCAGCAAGGCCACCTCGGCCTCGTCGCCCTCGGCGAGCAGGTTCGCCATCGCCACCACCGGCTCCCCCGCGCCGGGGCGGGCGGGCGCGGTGGCGAGCAGGGTCAGCCCGCGCGCCGGTTCCAGCAGCCGGCGCAGCCGGGCCGGCGACGGGGCCGCCGCCCCACCCAGGTAGCGCCGGTACCGGCTGCGCGCCGAGCACGCCTCGTGCAACTCGACCACGCCGGCCAGGTCGTCCGCGCCGGCCGGGCGTACGCCCACCTCGGCGCCGTCCGGCAGCACCAGGGTGACCTGCTCGGCGGCCCGGCGCGCGACGGTCGCGGCCAGCTCGAGCAGGGCCTGCGCCCGGGCGTACTCGGCCGGGGTGAAGTCCGGGGCGGCCCGGCGCAGCTCGAACGACCCGCCGCCCGAGTCGGCCAGCAGCATGGTGCGTGCGGTGATGCCGCTGCGGACGCCGGCCGGCGCCGGCCGCCAGCTGACCGTGTCCGCGCCGAGCAGCGAGCGCAGCGCCTCGCCGGTGGCGTCCGGGTCGCGCACCAGGCGGTTGGCCAGCCCGAGCACCCGGGTCGGCTGGTCGGCCAGGCCACGCGCCTCGCTGCGGGCGACCCAGCAGTCCCGGCCCCGTCCCCGCTCGACGGCGGCCACGAGGTCGGCCTCGCCGAGTGAGTCCGGCGCGTCGACCAGGAAGTCGTCGACCGCGCCCCGCTCGGTGGTGTGCACCTGCACGGTGAGGATGTTGACCCCGCGCAACGCGAGGCTGGCCGTGAGCACCGACAGGTAGCCCGGCCGGTCGTCCACGGTGGCTCGGATCCGCCACAACGTCATGGGTGCCTCCCTTCCCCGGGTACGACCCTCGCGGGTGGCTGTTGCCGGCCGGTTGCCCCGGGGTGACGGCCGCGGAACCGGGTACGCGACCTGCGCCACACCCGGCCCCGGCGGCCCGGGTCAGGGGCCGGCGACCACCGGCGGCACGCCGACCAGGTCCAGCCGGTCGCCGAGGATCACCGCGGCGGCCCGGACCAGCTGCGCCAACCGGTCCACCTCGGTGCCGTGGAACGCCGGCGCGGCCAGCGGGTCGGTGCGTTCCCGGGCCACCACCAGCACCAGCCCGGCCCGGCCGAACGGGGCGACCGCGAAGTGACCGCCGTCGGGTGCGCTGACCGCCCGGGCGCGCAGCGGGGTCACCTCGGGCAGCCGCGGCGGGACCGGCGCCCGCCAACTGGCGTGCCCGACGGTCGGCTCCCCGCCGCCGGCGCGGGTGGCCCAGTCCAGCGGCACCACCGCGGCGACCGCCCAGTCGGCGGCGAGCAGCCCGGGCACCGCGTCGACCAGGGTGGCCACCCCGTCGGCCGGGTTCGCCGCCACCTGGGCCAGCAGCTCGGCGTCCTGGCCGGTGGTGGTGGGCGCGCCGATCGCCCGCCACACGCCGTCCACCCGTACCCCGGGGATCGCGGCCAGGCCGGCCAGCAGCCGCTCCACCCGGGCCGCCCCCGGCCAGACCACCGTGAAGTCGTCCACCGCCCGCCCGCCGAGCCGTTCCAGCACCACCACCTGGACGATGTCCGCGCCGGAGACGCCCATGGTGCGGGCCACCTGGCCGAGCGTGCCCGGACGGTCCGGCAGCGTGACCCGAACTCGCAGCAACATCTGGGTACCCCTCCGCTCGCGGGGCCGGCGGCGCGGCCGGCAGGCTGGGCACCAGCCTGGCCGGTGCCCATTTCGTCCCTGTTGCCGCGGCATGTCCCGGGGGCAAAATCCCACCTTGACAACCCGGTCGGGCTGCCATCAACTAGTCGGATGACCGATCCGGCCGTCGACGCGCTCCGGCCGGGGACCGCCCCGGCCACCCCGCCGGAGCGGGGTTCCACCCCCACCTCGTCCCCCGCCGGCCTGGACCTCGACCGGCTCGCCGGCTACCTCGCCGAGCACCGGCCGGAGCTGGCCACCGGCCCGCTGCGGGCCCGGCTGATCGCCGGCGGCAAGTCCAACCTGACCTACCTGCTGCGCGCCGGGGAGCGCGAGGTCGTGCTGCGCCGCCCGCCGCTCGGGCACGTGCTGGCCACCGCGCACGACATGGGCCGCGAGTTCCGGGTGATCTCCGCGCTCGCCCCCACCGACGTGCCGGTGCCCGCGGCCCTGCTGCACTGCCCGGATCCGGACGTCATCGGCGCGCCGTTCTACCTGATGGAACGGGTGCCCGGCGAGGTGTTCCGCACCCGCGCCCAGACCGACCCGCTCACCTCCGACCAGCGGCGGGAGCTGGCGATGGCGATGATGGACACCCTCGCCGCGCTGCACGCCGTCGAGCCCGCCTCGGTCGGGCTGGCCGACTTCGGCCGGCCGGACGGCTACCTCGCCCGGCAGGTGCGCCGCTGGGCCGGGCAGCTGGAACGCTCCCGCAGCCGGCCGTTGCCGGGCATCGAGGAGCTGCGCGACCTGCTCGCCGCCACCGCTCCCGAGGGCGCCAACGCGGGCCGGATCGTGCACGGCGACTACCGGCTGGACAACCTCCTCGCCACCGTCGACCCGGTGGCCGTCCGGGCGGTGCTGGACTGGGAGATGGCCACCCTCGGCGACCCGCTGGCCGACCTCGGGCTGCTGCTGACCTACTGGGACGTGCTCGGCGGCAGCGAGACGGCGGCCGGCAACCCGGTTGCCGACGGGCTCGGCCCGCGCGCCGGCTTCCCCACCGGCGACGAGCTGATCGAGCGCTACGCCGGCCGCGGCGACGTCGACGTCGGCCCGCTGCACTGGCACGTCGCGCTCGGTTGCTTCAAGCTCGCGGTGATCTGCGAGGGCATCCACTACCGGCACACGCTGGGGCAGACCCTCGGCGAGGGCTTCGACCGGATCGGCGAGATGGTGGCACCGCTGGTCGCGCACGGGCTGACCGCCGCCAGGGAGCGCTGATGGACTTCGCGTACGACGCCCGCACCGAACAGCTGCGCGGCGAGCTGACCGCGTTCCTGACCGAGCACGTCTACCCGGCCGAGCCGGTGCACGCCGAGCAGGTGGCCGCCGCCGGCGACCCGTGGGCCCGGCCACCGGTGATGGCCGAGCTGAAGGCCGAGGCGCGCAAGCGCGGCCTGTGGAACCTCTTCCTGCCCGACCCGCGCTACGGCGCCGGGCTGACCAACCTCCAGTACGCCCCGCTCGCCGAGCTGACCGGGCGCAGCCCGCACCTGGCGCCGGAGGCGGTCAACTGCGCCGCGCCGGACACCGGCAACATGGAGCTGCTCGCCGAGTTCGGCTCGGAGGCGCAGCGCAAGCGCTGGCTGGAGCCGCTGCTCGAGGGCGAGATCCGGTCGGCGTTCTGCATGACCGAGCCGGAGGTGGCCTCCTCCGACGCCACCAACATCGCCACCCGGATCACCCGCGACGGCGACCACTACGTGATCAACGGTCGCAAGTGGTGGTCGTCCGGGGCGATGGACCCGCGCTGCGAGGTCTTCATCGTGATGGGCAAGACCGACCCGGGCGCGGACCGCCACCGGCAGCAGAGCATGGTGCTGGTCCCCCGGGACACCCCGGGGGTCACGGTCCGCCGGGGCATGACCGTCTTCGGCTACAGCGACGCCCCGCACGGCGGGCACGCCGAGATCGACTTCGTCGACGTACGGGTGCCGGCGGAGAACCTGATCGGGGCGGAGGGGGCCGGGTTCGCCATCGCCCAGGCCCGGCTCGGCCCCGGCCGCATCCACCACTGCATGCGGCTGGTCGGGATGGCCGAACGGGCCCTGGAACTGCTCTGCCGGCGGGCCGGCGAGCGGGTCGCGTTCGGCCGGCCGCTGGCCGAGCAGGGCGTGGTGCGGGAGTGGATCGCCGAGTCCCGGGTGCGCATCGAGCAGGCCCGGCTGCTGGTGCTCAAGACCGCCTGGCTGATGGACACGGTCGGCAACAAGGGCGCGCACACCGAGATCCAGGCCATCAAGATCGCCACGCCGGCGATGGCCGAGTGGGTGATCGACAAGGCGATCCAGGCGCACGGCGGCGCCGGCGTCAGCCAGGACACCCCGCTGGCCGCGCTCTGGGCCCAGGCCCGCACGCTGCGCCTCGCCGACGGCCCCGACGAGGTCCACCGCGCCTCCCTGGCCCGCCGCGAACTCCGCCGCCACACCCCACCCCCCGCCTAACCCCCTCCCCGGCCCTCAAGCCGGTGATCATGAAGGTGTTGCGCCCGACACCGGCGTGTCACGCCAACAACTTCATGGTCACCGGGGAGCAGGGTGGAGGGTCAGGCGGAGGCGCGTTCGACGAGTTGGGTGTCGAGGAGGATGTGGGGGGCGGGGATCTCGTCGCCGCGGATCCGGGCGACCAGCAGCTGGGCCATCTGCCGGCCCATCTCCTCCACCGGCTGGAAGACCGTGGTCAGCGGCGGGTCGGCCTGCCGGGCCACCGGCGCGTCGTCGAAGCCCACCACCGCCACGTCCTCGGGCACCCGCCGGCCCGCCTCGCGCAGCGTCCGCAGCGCGCCGAACGCCATCAGGTCGGAGGCGACGAAGACCGCGTCCAGCTCGGGGCAGACCTCCAGCAGCCGCCGCATGCCGGCCGCCCCGCTCTCCTCGCTGAAGTCCCCGTACGCCACCAGGTCCGGGTTGACCCCGCCCCCGGCGGCCCGGACCGCCTCCGTGTAGCCGGTCAACCGGGCCAGGCCGGCGCCCATGTCCTGTGGGCCGGCGATGGTGGCGATCCGCCGCCGCCCCCGGCCGGCGAGGTACTCCACGGCCCGGCGGGCGCCGCCGACGTTGTCCACGTCGACGTACCAGGCGGGCTGGGCGCCCGGTTGCAGCATCCGGGCCGGGCGGCCGCCCAGCACGGTGGGCAGGTCGCGCTCCTCCAGCAGGGTGGGCAACGGGTCGGCGTCGTGCAGCGACAGCAGCAGCACCCCGTCGACGTGCTGGTTGGTCAGGTGGTGCTCGACCCGCTCCCGCTCCACCGGGGACTGCGCCATGGCCAGCCAGAGCTGCATCGGCGTCTCCAGCAGCGCGGAGCTGATGCCACGGACGATGCCGGCGAAGAACGGCTCGGTGAAGACCCGGTCACCGGATTCGGAGACCACCAGCGCGACCGAGTCGGTGCGCTGGGTGACCAGGGCGCGGGCGGCCCGGTTCGGCACGTACCCCAGCTCGGCGATGGCCTGCTGCACCGCGGCCCGGGCCTCCGGGCTGACCTGGGGCGAGCCGTTGACCACGCGGGACACCGTCCCGCGGCCGACGCCGGCGCGGGCGGCGACGGCGTCGAGGGTCGGGCGGCCGAGCGACCGGGTGCGCTGCGTTGTCATGGTCTGCTCCTCCGACGTCGGGCGGACCCGGCGCACCTCGCGGGAGGTGGCGCCGGGACCGCCCGGTGCTGGCTGGTCCTCGCTATTGTGCGGCCAGACCGTTGCGTCGGATCACCTCGGCGTACCACCTGGCGCTGGACTTGGGGATGCGGGCCTGGCTGTCGTAGTCGACGTAGATCATGCCGAACCGCTTGGTGTAGCCCCAGGCCCACTCGAAATTATCCATCAGCGACCAGGCGAAGTAGCCGCGCAGGGGCACCCCGGCGCTGATCGCCTCGTGCGCGGCGCGCAGGTGGGCGTCGAAGTAGGCGAGCCGCTCGGTGTCGTCGACCCGCCCGTCGACCACCGCGTCGACGAACGCCGAGCCGTTCTCGGTGACGTAGAGCGGCAGGTCGGTGTACTCCTCGTGCACCCGGCGCAGCGTCTCCACCAGGCCTGGCGCGTCGATCTCCCAGTCCATGTCGGTCACCGGCACACCCCGGGTGACGAACCGGACGTCCTCGCTCCCCGGCCAGCAGGACGGCGACCGCCAGTACTTCTCCGGCGCCACCCCGTCGACCGGCGCGGCCACCACGTGCCGGCTGTAGTAGTTGACCCCGACCAGGTCGAGCGGGCTGGAGATCACCGCCAGGTCGCCGTCGCGCAGGTGCCCGAAGTCGGTGACCGTGGACAGGTCGGCGAGGAGGTCGGCCGGGTACGACCCGCGCAGCAGCGGGTCCAGGAAGAACCGGTTGGCCAACCCGTCGATCCGCCGCGCGGCGTCGGCGTCGGCGGGCGAGTCGCTGGCCGGGGTGACCGGGTAGAGGTTGACGGTCACCCCCACCTCGGCCGACGGCCGGGCCGCGCGCAGCGCCTGCACGGCGAGGCCGTGGCCGAGCATCAGGTGGTGCCCGGCCCGGACCGCGTCCGCCCCGTTGGAGCGGCCCGGGGCGTGCACGCCGGAGCCGTAGCCGAGGAACGCCGAGCACCACGGCTCGTTCAGCGTGGTCCAGTAGCGCACCCGGTCGCCGAGGGCGTCGGCGACCAGCCGGGTGTAGTCGGCGAACCGGCCCGCGGTGTCCCGGGCCGGCCAGCCGCCGGCGTCCTCCAGCGGCTGCGGCAGGTCCCAGTGGTAGAGGGTGAGCCACGGCTCGATGCCGTGCGCCAGCAGCCGGTCGACCAGCCGCTGGTAGAAGTCCAGCCCCTCGGCGTTGGCCGGGCCGGACCCGCCGGGCTGCACCCGCGACCAGGAGACCGAGAACCGGTACGACTTCAGCCCCAGCTCGGCCATCAGCGCGATGTCGGCGTCGAGCCGATGGTAGTGGTCGCAGGCCACGTCACCGGTGTGCCCGGCGACCACCCGCCCCGGCGTGTGGCTGAAGGTGTCCCAAATCGACGGGGTCCGGCCGCCCTCGGCCGCCGCGCCCTCGATCTGGTACGCCGCGGTGGCGGCGCCCCAGAGGAAGCCGGGCGGGAAGGTCAGCGGCGGGCGCTCGTCGAGCACGCCGAGGGCGGGTGGGGTGGCGGGGTTGCTCACGACTTGACGGCGCCTTCCATGATGCCGCCGATGATCTGGCGGCCGAAGATGATGAACACGATCAGCAGCGGCAGGGTAGCCAGCGCGGTGCCGGCGAACAGGGCCACGTAGTCCGTCTGGTACGGCCCGGACGAGAGGATCTTCAGGGAGTACTGCACCGTCGGGGTGTCCGGGGTGAGCACGATGAACGGCCAGAGGAACTCGTTCCAGGTCTGCATGAAGGTCAGCAGTCCGAGCACCGCCGCCGCCGGCCGCAGCCCGGGCAGCACCACGTTCCAGTAGATCCGCCAGGTGGAACAGCCGTCGAGCCGGGCCGCCTCGATCAACTCGTCGCTGATCGCGGACATCGCGTACTGGCGCATCATGAACACCCCGAAGCCCTGCACCAGGAACGGCACGATGACCGCCTGCAGGGTGCCGGTCCACTCCAGCTCGACCATCATCATGTAGAGCGGGATGACGCCGAGCTGGGTCGGCACCATCATGGTCAGGATGATGACCAGCAGCAGCGCGTTGCTGCCCCGGAACTTGAGCTTGGCGAAGGCGAAGCCCGCCAGGCTGGAGAAGAAGATCACCGAGATGGTGACCACGCTCGACACCACCGCCGAGTTGACCAGACCGTAGACGAACGCGGCGTCCTCGTTGGCCAGCATCCGGTCGATGTTGGTGAACAGCTGGTCACCCGGGACCGGCGGCATCTCGTAGACCGCGCTGTTGTCCCGCGAGGCGATGATGAACGACCAGATGATCGGGAAGACCGAGAGCACCGAGCCCATGATCAGCGCGAGGTAGGTCAGCGGGCTGGCCTGCCAGAGCTGAGCGCCGGGCACCCGGCCGCGCCGGCGGCGCGGCGGGGCCGGTGTGGGCGGGGCCACCGACCGGGGAAGGGTCTGCGCGGTGGTCACTTCTTCTCCCCCTTCACCGAACGGCGTACCAGCGCGAAGTTGATCAGCGCGAAGATGATGATCATCATGAAGAGCAGCCAGGACATCGCCGAGCCGTACCCGTACTCGGCGTTGCCGGTGAAGGTCTGCTCGTAGATGTACATGGCCAGGGTCTGGAACTGGTGGTCGGCGCCACCGCGGACCAGACCGAACCCGTACATCAGGGGCTCGGTGAAGATCTGGAAGCCACCGATGGTGGAGATGACGACCGTGAAGAGGATCGTCGGCCGGATCAGCGGCACGGTGATCGTCCAGAACTGCCGCCAGGCCGAGGCGCCGTCCAGCGCGGCCGACTCGTACAGGTCCTTCGGGATGGCCTGCATGGCGCCGAGGTAGATCAGCGCGTTGTAGCCGGTCCACCGCCAGTCGACCATGAACGAGATCGCGAACCAGGAGGCGTAGCGGTTGTCCCGCCAGGCGATCGGGTCGAAGCCCACGGTGCCGAGCAGCCAGTTGATCAGGCCGTACCGGTCGGCGAAGATCAGCGCGAAGATGATCCCGACCGCCGCCACCGAGGTGATGTTGGGGATGAGGATGCCCATCCGCAGCACGGTGCGGGCCCGCATCTGCCGGTTCAGCAGGTTGGCGAGGAGCAACGCCACGACGAGCTGCGGCACGGTGCTGAGGACGAAGATGCCGACGGTGTTGTAGGCCGCGTTCCAGAACTGGGCGTCCGCCATCAGGACGCGGTAGTTCTCCAGTCCCGCGAACTCCTTGGTGCCGCTGAGCAGCTCGTAGTCGAAGAGCGAGACGTAGACGGTGTAGAGGACCGGGAAGAGGCCGAAGACCCCGAAGAGGACGAAGAACGGAGCGATGTAGAGGTACGGGGAGTACTTGATGTCCCACCGGCCGAATCGGTACGACGGGCGCCGGTGTTGCGGGACGGACGAGGGCGGGGAGGCGGCAGCCGATGGCGGCACCGCGCCGACGGTGGAACTCATTGCGGGGTCCTTCCGGAAGATGGGCTTGGTGACCTCGGCGCAGGTCGCCGTTCGGCGTCCAGGGTCGGCGCCCACACCCGGGCTGCGTGGAAAGCGCCGCCGGTCCGCGGGCTCCTGAGGCCCGCGGACCGGGCAGGTCACCGGCGACTCAGCTGGCCGCCTTCTTGGCCTCGTCCATCGCCTTCTTCCAGGCGGCGTCCGAACTGAGCCGGCCGCGCTCGGCCGCCTGCATCTGCGGCTCGACGATGGTCTCCCAGATCTGCTGGTGCTTGGCGCCGAGGAAGACCGGCTTCATGTTCTTGACGCTCTCCCCGAAGATCTTGCCGGTGGGCGCGCCGCTGAAGTACTCGCTGGTCTTGTCCTTGAACGCCGGGTCCTCGAGGCCGGCGATGTCCGACGGCATGGCGCCCGCCTCCTTGAACGCGGCCAGGTGCCCCTCCTTGCTGGTCAGGTACTTGGCCAGCAGGTACGCCTCCTTCGGGTGCTTGGTCTGGGCCGGAACGGCCAGGTACGAGCCGCCCCAGTTGCCACCCCCGCCGGGGATCCGGGCGATGTCCCACTTGCCGGCGTTCGCCGGGCCGGAGCGCTGGGCGATGACGCCCTCGGTCATCCAGGCCGGGCAGGGCAGGGTGGCGAAGGCCGAGTTCTTGAAGGCGGCGTCCCAGTCGGCGCTCCACCGCTGTGCCTTGGCGGTGAGGCCGTCGGCGGCCATCTGCAGACCCATGTCCCAGGTCTGCTTGACCACCGGGTTGGTGTCACCGATGAACTTGTTGTCCTTGTCGAAGAAGAACGTCTCGGAGTTCTGCATGACGTGCGGCTGCATCAGGCTGGTGGCGCTGTCCAGCCAGGCCGCCTTGACCTTGCCGCTGGCCTTGAACTCCTTGCCCAGCGCGATGTAGTCCTGCCAGGTGCTCATCCGCTGGGAGACCTCTTCGCGGTCGGTGGGCAGGCCCGCCTGCTGGAAGAGGTCCTTGCGGTAGCACATGGCCAGACCGCCGACGTCGGTGCCGAGCCCGATCAGCTTCTTGCCGTCCGGCGTCAGGGCGTTGTTCCACTTCCACTCCGGGAAGTTGGCCTTCAGCTCACCGGCGCCCAGGTCGAGCAGGTTGGTGAACTTGTCGTGGTTCTGGACGTACCCGAGCAGGACGCCCTCCTCCAGACCGACCACGTCGCCGGCCCCGCTGCCCGCGGCGA
Source organism: Micromonospora sp. C28SCA-DRY-2 (assembly GCF_030519475.1). Taxonomy (GTDB): domain Bacteria; phylum Actinomycetota; class Actinomycetes; order Mycobacteriales; family Micromonosporaceae; genus Micromonospora. The sequence continues at coordinate 391,188 of NZ_JAUMKD010000001.1, forward strand.
GCCACTGCACCAGCTTCGGCTGGAAGTCGCGCAGCTCGCCCATCTTCTGGTGCTCGACCTTGATGTTCGGGTTGGCCGCCTCGAAGTCCTTGATGGCCTGGTCGTAGCCGAAGTTCTGGAAGGTCTGCAGGACCAGCTTGACCTGCCCGCCCTCGCCGCTTGCCTCGTCGTCGTTCTTCTTGCTGCACGCCGTGCCGCCAAGGGCCACGCCCACGGCGAGCGCGGCGACCGCGACAGTGCGGAACCGGCGCCCGATGACGCTCATCCCTGACCCCTCTCAGGTGGTGCTTCGTGTGGTGGTTGCGGATGCCTGACGCTGCTTCGTCGGTGGTGGCTTCCGGAGGTGTTCCAGGCTCGTGTGAGGTCCGCCCGCCGCCGAGCCGGGCGACGAGCGGGTACGCCCCGTCGGGAGCGCTCCCATGAGATTGCTGGGGTGTGTCGAGGGTGTCAATAGGTCGATGGGAGCGTTCCCAGATCGTTACCGCGTCGGATGCCGCGGGCCCGACCGGCGGGAGAGCAGGAGGGGCCGCGGCTCAGCGGAAGCGGGGCGGCAGGTGGCCGGCGTCAGCAGAAGCGGCGCAGCAGGGTGTCGGCCCGACCCGGGTCGAAGGCGGCCGGGTCGAAGCGCTCGCCCACCCACTCCCGCATCGACCGGTGCTCGGGGTGGCGCGGGTCGGCCAGCGCGGCCAGCAGGGCGTGGTAGCCGACCGGGCCGCCGATGTCCTCCGGCGGGCAGGCCCGCGCGCCGTCCAGGCAGGACGGATAGCGCAGCTCCGGGTCGGCGGTCACCGCGTCCTCCACCACCAGGTCGTGTTCCCACCAGTCACCGAAGTCGTAGGTGTAGTGGAACCGGCTGCCCTTGCCCACCACCGCGTCGAGGCGGACGTCCAGCTCGTCGGTGAGGGCCAGCTCGCCGTCCGGGTCGGGCTCACCGTACTGGCGGCCGTCGATCTCGAAGGAGTGCAGGTGGCAGTCGCGCCAACCCATCCCGTGCTGCACCACCCGGTGCAACCGGTCGAGGGTGTAACCACCGGGGACCAGCACCCGGCGCCAGACCGTCGGCCGGACCCCGGCCAGGGAAATCTTCAGCTGGAAGATCTGACGCGGCATGCTGTTCCATCCTCCCTCGGCTTAGGCTTGCCAGCATGATCTGCCGAGCGTGCCGGGCGAGGCGGCACGACGACTGTCCGGGCCGGAACTGGTGCGACTGCCAGCACCGTACCCCCCGGCCGACCCCTCCGGTCACCGGTCCGGCCAGCGAATGAGCGTCGGAATCCCGATTTCCCGGCTCTGGCCCGCACCGCATCCGCAGCCCCTCGACGACGACGCGCTGATCGCGCTCTACGCCCGGAGCGACCGCCCCCGCCTGCGGGTGAACTTCGTGACCAGCGTCGACGGCGCGGTCAGCGTGGACGGCTACTCCGCCGGGCTCTCCGGCGAGCCGGACAAGCGGGTCTTCGGGCTGCTGCGGATGCTCTGCGACGCGCTCGTGGTGGCCGCCGGCACGCTGCGCCACGAGGGCTACCGGGCGGTCCGGCTCAGTCCGCGGCGGCGGGCCTGGCGGCGCGCGCACGGGCTGGCCGAGTACCCGACGCTGGTGGTGGTCTCCGGCGCGCTCGACCTCGACCCGGCGCAGGCCGCGTTCGCCGACGCCCCGGTCCGCCCGGTGGTGCTCACCCACGCCGGGGCCACCGCGCCGCCCGGGCTGACCGAGGTCGCCGACGTGGTGCGCTGCGGCACGGACAGCCTCGACCTCGCCGCCGGGCTGGCCGAGCTGCGCCGCCGCGGCCACGGCCAGCTGCTCTGCGAGGGCGGGCCGAAGCTGTTCGGGGCGCTCACCGCGGCCGGCCTGGTGGACGAGGTCTGCCTCACGGTCGCCCCGCTGCTCGCCGGGCCCGGCCCCGGCCGGATCACCGCCGGCGACCCGAGCCCGGTGCGGCAGCTGCCGCTGCGGCACGTGCTCGCCGCCGAGGACGGGGTGCTGCTGCTGCGCTACGCCCGGGACTGACGCCGTCGGGCCCGTCACGTCACGGCCCACGGGATCACCCAGGGCACCCGCCCGCTCCCGCTCGGTGAGCGCCGCTCGTTCTCCCGGTGGCGTCCGCCGCGTCGCGTGGCGACCTGTCGTACTCCTCGGGCAGGATGCAGGGCGTGCGTCCCCACCCCGATGACCAGCCGACCGGAGTTGCGATGACCGACGACGACGTCGACGGCCCCGGCGAGGGGGTCGGGCGGGTGCTGGGCACGGCCGACGCCACCCCGCTGCAGTTCTGGACGGCGGTCTCCCCCGGCAGCTACCTGCAGCTCGACGACGTGGTGGTGACCCGGCGCGAGCTGCCCGACCGGGAGCCGGTGACCATCGCCGGGGTGGTCACCCAGGTGCGGGCCCGGCACGAGGGCGCCCAGTTCGACTCCGACGTCTTCGCCATCGCCGACGGCACCCTCCCGGCACAGGTGCAGGAGGCGGCCGAGATCACCACCACCCGGGTCGACCCCGAGCTCTACGTGCCGCCGTCGCCGGGCGCGGTCGTCCACCGCGCCGAGGGCGACGCGCGGGCCCGCGCGCTGCACTTCGACCGGATGGAGCGGCGGATCCCGATGGGCATGGGCCGCGACGGGGTACCGGTCTACCTCAACGCCGACTTCCTCGACGGCAGCCGGGGCGCGCACGTCTCCATCTCCGGCATCTCCGGCGTCGCCACCAAGACCAGCTTCGCCACCTTCCTGCTCTACTCGGTGTTCCGCTCCGGCGTGCTGGGCGGCGACGCGGTCAACGCCAAGGCGCTCATCTTCAACGTCAAGGGCGAGGACCTGCTCTTCCTCGACCACCCCAACACCCGCCTCGACGACGGCACCCGGGCCGGCTACGCCCGGCTCGGGCTCACCGCCGGCGCCTTCCCCGACGTCCGGGTCTACGCCCCGCCGCGGGTCGGCGACTCCTCCGGCACCCCCGACGTGAGCAGCCGGCTCACCGGGGTCGACAGCTTCTACTGGACGCTGAGCGAGTTCTGCGCCGACCGGCTGCTGCCGTACGTCTTCGCCGACGCCGACGACGAACGCCAGCAGTACACGATGGTGGTGCACTCGGTCGCCGCCCACCTGGCCCGGCACGCCCAGCCGGCCGACGGCGGGGTGAGCCTCGACGGGGTGCGCCTCGGCTCCTACGCCGACCTGGTCGACCACGTCGTCGAGCAGCTCAACGACGACGAGACCCGCTCGGAGTGGGCCGGCAGCGCGGTCGGGCTCGGCACTGTCAACGCGTTCGCCCGGCGGCTGATCGGCAGCAAGAAGGACCTCTCCCGGCTGATCCGGGGCGACCTGGCCACCCGCCGACCGCACTCGATCAACACCGCCGAGAGCGCCCAGGTCACCGTGGTCGACCTGCACAACCTGCCGGACCGCGCGCAGCGGTTCGTGGTCGGCGTGACGCTCAAGAGCGAGTTCGAGCGCAAGGAGAAGGCCGGCACCGCCAAGCCGCTGCTCTTCGTGGTGCTCGACGAGCTGAACAAGTACGCCCCACGCGAGGGCTCCTCCCCGATCAAGGAGGTGCTGCTCGACATCGCCGAGCGGGGCCGGTCGCTCGGGGTGATCCTGATCGGCGCCCAGCAGACGGCGAGCGAGGTCGAGCGGCGGATCGTCACCAACTCGGCGATCCGGGTGGTCGGCCGGCTCGACCCGGCCGAGGCGTCCCGCCCCGAGTACGGCTTCCTGCCGCCCGCCCAGCGGCAACGCGCGCTGCTGGCCAAGCCGGGCACGATGTTCGTCAACCAGCCCGACATCCCGGTGCCGCTCTGCCTGGAGTTCCCCTTCCCCGCCTGGGCTACCCGGGTCTCCGAGGCCGGCCGGGCCCCGTCCGAGACGTTGCGCTCGATCACCCAGTCCGCCGACCCGTTCGCGGTGGTCGGCTCGGGCGGCGGCGCCGACGACGACATCCCGTTCTAGGGGGCGAAGAGCCGTGAAGATCCTGCACACCTCGGACTGGCACGTCGGCAAGGTCCTCAAGGGGCAGTCGCGGGCCGAGGAGCACAAGCAGGTGCTGGCCGGGGTGATCGACATCGCCCGGGCCGAGCGGCCCGACCTGGTCATCGTCGCCGGTGACCTCTACGACACCGCCGCGCCGACGCCGGAGGCCACCCGGCTGGTCACCCGGGCGTTGACCGCGCTGCGGCGTACCGGCGCGGACGTGGTGGCCATCGGCGGCAACCACGACAACGGGCAGGCCCTGGACGCGCTGCGCCCGTGGGCCGAGGCCGCCGGCATCACGCTGCGCGGCGGGGTTCGCGAGAACCCCGACGAGCACGTCGTCGACGGCACCACCGCGGGCGGCGAGCGGTGGCGGCTGGCCGCGCTGCCGTTCCTGTCCCAGCGCTACGCCATCCGCGCGGTGGAGATGTACGAGCTGACCGCCGCCGAGACCACCCAGACCTACGCCGACCACCTGGGCCGGGTGCTGGCCCGGCTCACCGAGAGCTTCACCGAGCCCGACCGGGTGCACCTGGTCACCGCGCACCTGACGGTGGTCGGCGCGAGCACCGGCGGTGGCGAGCGGGACGCGCACACAGTGCTCGGCTACGCGGTGCCGGCGACGGTCTTCCCGGGCACCGCGCACTACGTGGCGCTCGGCCACCTGCACCGCTCCCAGCGGGTACAGGGGCCCTGCCCGATCCGCTACAGCGGCAGCCCGCTGGCGGTGGACTTCGGCGAGCAGGAGAACGTCCCGTCGGTGACGCTGGTCGAGGTGACCGCGACGACGGCGGCGCAGATCCGCGAGGTGCCGGTCGCCGCGGCGACCCCGCTGCGGACGGTCCGCGGCACGCTGGCCCAACTCGCCGAGATCGAGGCCCCGGAGGGCTGGCTGCGGGTCTACGTCCGGGAGCAGCCGCGCGCCGGGCTCCGCGAGGAGGTGCAGGAGCTGCTCCCCCGGGCGCTGGAGATCCGGATCGACCCGGAGCTGGTGCCGGCGCCGGGCAGCGGCACCCGGGTCGCCCAGCGGGCCGGCCGCTCGCCCCGGGAGCTGTTCGCCGACTACCTGAGCAGCCGGGGGCACGCCGACGACGGCGTCCGGGAGCTCTTCGACGAGCTCCTCGAAGAGGTGGATCACTGATGCGCCCGATGCGGCTGGACATGGCCGGCTTCACCGTCTTCCGCGAGGAGACGACGGTCGACTTCACCGACGCCGACTTCTTCGCCCTCGTCGGCCCCACCGGCTCGGGCAAGTCGACGGTGCTGGACGCGATCTGCTTCGCCCTCTACGGCACGGTGCCCCGCTGGGGCGGCGCCCGCGGCCTGGCCAACGCCCTCGCGCCGTCGGCCACCGAGGCCCGGGTCCGGCTGGTCTTCGAGTCCGGCGGCGCCCGCTACGTGGCCACCCGGGTGGTGCGCCGGGACGGCCGGGGCAACGTCAAGACGGCCAACGCCGGGCTCCAGCTGATGCCGGCCGGGTTCGACGTCACCAAGCTGGACACCGGGCTCAGCCCGGAGGACCTCGGCGAGGTGGTGGCCGGCACCCCGGCCGAGATGGACGAGGCGGTGCAGGAGGCGGTCGGGCTGCCGTACGAGCAGTTCACCAGCTGCGTGGTGCTGCCGCAGGGGCAGTTCGCCGACTTCCTGCACGCCAAGCCGGCCACCCGGCAGCAGATCCTGGTCAACCTGCTCGGCCTCGGGGTCTACGAGGAGGTACAGAAGAAGGCGACCGCGCGGGCCGCGCAGGCCGAGGCGCGGTTGGAGACGGTCGACCAGCTGCTCGGCGGGCTGACCGACATCGACGATGCCGCGCTGGCGGCGGCCACCGCCCAGGTCGACCGGTTGCGCGAGCTGGCCGCGGCGGTGGCGGCGGCCGTACCGGAGCTGGACGCGGCCCGCGCCGCGGCCGGCGAGGCGCACGCGGCGCTGGCCGCCCTCGACGCCGACCTGGCCGTGCTCGGCGCGGTGCGGGCGCCGGCCGGGGTGGCCGAGGTGGCCCGGGCGGTGACCGCCGCCCGCGCCGACGCCGACGCGGCGGCCACCGCGGTGGCGCTGGCCGAGGAGCGGGAGGAGAAGCTCCGTGGCGAGCTGGCCGCCGCCGGCGACGAGAGCGCGCTGCGGCTGCGGCTGAAGGCGTACGCCGACCGGGAGAAGCTGGCCGGCGAGGCCGACACGGTCCGGGCGGCGCTGGCCGGGGCCGGGGCCGAGCACGACGCGGCAGTGCGGGCGCTGGCCGAGGCGCGGGCGGCGGCCGAGCGGGCCGAGGAGGAGCTGGCGGCGGCGTTCCGGGCGCACGAGGAGGCGAAGGCCACCGACCAGGCGGTGGCGCTGCGGGCGCACCTGGCCGACGGCGACGCCTGCCCGGTCTGCGAGCAGGTGGTGGCCAGGGTGCCGGCGGTGCCCGCCGGTTCGGCGGTGGCCCGCGCGGTCGAGGCCGGCAAGGCCGCCCGGGCGGCGAGCGAGGCGGCCCGCCGGGTGGTGCAGGAACGTGACACGGCGGCCCGGGAGCTGGAGCGGGTGCTGGTGCAGGCCCGCGCCCGGCAGGACCAGCTGGACGGCCGGCTGGCCGAGTTGGACGCCCAGCTCGCCGGGGCCGCGACGGCGGAGGCGCTGCGGGAGCGGCTCGCCGAGCACGCCCGGCTCCGCCGCTCTCTGGACGAGGCCGGCGCGGCGGTGCGGGCGGGCCGGGAGGCGGCCCGCCGGGCCCGCGGCGCGGTGGACGCCGCCGAGCAGAAGCTGCGCGCGGCGTGGCGGGCGTTCGACGCGGCCCGGGACGGGCTGGCCCGGTTCGGCCCGCCGGCGGCCGACCGGGAGGACGTCGCGGCGGCCTGGGCCGCGCTCACCGACTGGGCCGGGGCCGAGGCGCAGCAGCGCCGGGCGGAGCGGGCCGGGCGGGCCGCCGCGGTGGCCGAGGCGGAGGCGGCCGCGGCCGGGGCGACGGAGCGGATCGCCGGCATCTTCGCCGCCGCCGGGCTGCCGCCCGCCGACGACCCGGTCCGCGCCGCCGCGGTGGCCGTCGAGCGGGCCGAGGCCGACCGGCGGCACCTGGTGCAGCGGCGCGAGCAGGCGGCCGGGCTGCGCGAGCAGCGCGCCGGGCACGAACGCGAGGCGCAGGTGGCCCGGGCCCTGGCCGGGCACCTGCGGGCCAACAACTTCGAGCGCTGGCTGCTGGCCGAGGCGTTGGACCTGCTGGTCGACGGCGCCTCCCGGATCCTGCGGGAGCTCTCCGGCGGCCAGTACGACCTGGTGCACGACAAGGGCGAGTTCTTCGTCGTCGACCACCACGACGCCGGGCTGCGCCGGGGCGTCCGCACCCTCTCCGGCGGCGAGACGTTCCAGGCGTCGCTGGCGCTCGCGCTGGCCCTCTCCGAGCAGCTGGCCGGGATGTCCACCACGGCGGCGAGCCTGGAGTCGATCGTGCTGGACGAGGGCTTCGGCACGCTCGACGCGGCCACCCTGGACACGGTGGCCGCCACCCTGGAGAGCCTGGCCGCCCGGGGTGACCGGATGGTCGGCGTGGTCACCCACGTGCCGGCGCTGGCCGAGCGCATCCCGGTCCGGTTCGAGGTACGCAAGGACGCCCGGTCGGCGCGCGTGGAACGGACCGGCCGGTGACCGCCGGCCCGGTCGGCGTCCCCGGCGTGCGGGAAGGGCGGGCCCGGTGAGCGCCCGGTTCTTCGTCGACGCGTGGGATCCCGCCTACGGGGCGTCGTTCGAGGCGTCGTCGGCCGGGCCGGCCGCGCCGAGCAGCGCGCAGGTCGACCCGGACGCCGAACTGCCGGCGGTGGACTGGCGCGCCATCGACGTGCGCCCGGGCCTGCGCGCCCCGGACGTGGTGCTGCTGGTCGACGGGGTGCGCCGGATCGACGCCAGCGTCTGGACGGCTGAGTCCGACGGCGGCTCCTTCCCCGGCCTGGCCGCCTCCTACGCGGCCGGGGTGGTCCGCTGCGACCTGCAACGGGGCGTGGCGCAACTGGCCGGCACCCGGGTGGGCCGGGGCCTGTTCACCGCCAGCCCGTCGGCCGAGGACGTGGTGGCCGGGCGGGTCCGCTATCCGGTGCACCGGGTCAGCGGCACCGGCGAGCTGGCCAAGCTGCCGGCCGCCGTGCAGGGCCCGCTGACCGCGCTGGAGGTGGAGGTCTCCGGCGCCGCCCGGGTCGACGGCGACCTGCTGGTGGTCGACGGTCCGCTGCGCAACCGGCGGCAGCTGCCCCGCACCCTCGGCTACATCAAGACCCAGCACAGCCAGTACCTGGACGCCCGGCTGACCGCGGTGGTCACCGGGCTGGCCGCGGGGCAGCGCTCCCCCGTCTTCCGGCTGGGCACCGCCTGGGGCGGCTGGTCCTGGTACCTGCGGCTGCCGGTGGCCGCCGGGGCGCCCTGGGCGGGCATCGTCCGGATGGAGTGCTCGGCCGACCTGACCGTCGAAGAGGCGGTCGAGCTGGCCGACCTGTCCCTGGTCACGCTGCCCCGGTTCGCCTCCACGCCGTACAAGGACCCGCGCGCCCCGCAGAACCTGATCCCGATCGCCGGGCTGGAACGCCGGCTGCGGGCGCTGCTCGGTGACGCCCGGCTGCTGCACCGGGCGCTGACCGCCGCCGCCCGCCCCACCGCCCGCCGCCCCTGACCAACCCGCCGGAGATCCACACCAGGTCAGGGATGTGGCGGTATCCGGACAGCCCGGACACCGCCAGGTCGCCGATCCGGAGTCGATCGAGCCGGGAAACCCGCCGGCGGCGGGGTGACCGGGCCTACCCGGGCGGGGTTCGCGGCGGGCCGGGCCGGGGCCGCCGGGATACTGGGCGGCATGGGGCGCAGGCGGGCCGGGGACCGGGTGGTCGAGCAGGTCGACACCGGGCTCGCCGAACTGGCGCCGGACCCGGACCGGGCCGGCTCCTGGACGCTGCTGCTGGACGGCGCCCCACAGTCACACGTCGACCTGGCCGACCCCACCCACCTGGAGTTCGAGTACGTCCGCCGGCTGGCCGCGGCGATCGACCTGGTCGCGCCGGCCGGCGCCCCGCTGCGGGTGCTGCACCTCGGCGGCGGCGCGCTGACCCTGCCCCGGTACGTCAGCGCCACCCGGCCGGGCTCGACCCAGCGGGTGGTCGAGGTGGACGGCGCGCTGGTGGACCTGGTCCGGCGGATGCTGCCGTGGCGCGCCGACCCGCGACTGCGGGTGCGGGTGGCCGACGCCCGGGCGGTGCTCGCCAGCACCCGCGACGCCAGTTGTGACCTGGTGGTCGCCGACGTCTTCGCCGGCGCCCGGACCCCGGCCCACCTGACCTCGGTCGAGTACGCCGCCGAGGTGGCCCGGGTGCTGCGCCCGCAGGGCTGGTACCTGGCCAACGTCGCCGACGGCCCGCCGCTGCGGTACGCCCGCGGCCAGCTCGCCACGGTCCGTTCGGTGCTGCCCCGGGCCTGCCTGGTCGGGGACGCGGCCGTGCTGCGCGGGCGGCGCTACGGCAACCTCGTGCTGGTGGCCGGCCGGGTCGAGCCGCCGGTGCCGGAGCTGACCCGGCGGGCCGCCGGGGACTGGTTCCCCGGCCGGGTGCTGGCCGGCGCGGAACTGGACCGGTTCGTCGGCGGCGCCCCGGTGGTGCGCGACGCCGGCGCCACCGCGTCGACGCCGCCACCGCCCGGGATTTTTTCCGTCCGGCGTTGATCCGTTCGCCCCGGCGCTGCGTACCACCGGGCGGCCATGCCCGTGGGGGGAGGGCCGATGTCATCGGACACCCGGAGGTCTGCATGCATGCGGTGGCGGTCGGCTGGCACGGCGACTCGGTGCGGGCGGACTGGATGTCGGCGCGGTCCCAGTCGCGGTCGACCCGGTCCGCACGCGGGGTCGACGCCCGCCCGTCGCCTCGCCAGAATGACCCGGTGACGCCGCGACCGGCGCCGGGACGCCACCAGGCGGCGTCGTCCGAGGCCGCTCACTCCGACCAGCTGATCCGGCTGCTCTACGCCGAGCACGCCGGGCCGCTGCTGATGTTCGTCATGCGGCTGACCGGTGGGGACCGGCAGCGCGCGGAGGACATCGTGCAGGAGACCCTGCTGCGGGCCTGGCGCAACGCGCACCGCCTGGGGGCGCAGGGGCAGGGGTCGCTGCGGCCCTGGCTGGTCACCGTGGCGCGCCGGATCGCCATCGACGAGCACCGCAGCGAGCAGGCCCGCCCGGCCGAGACGTACGACCGGGACCTGACCGCGTTCGCCGAGGCGGACAGCACCGACCGGGTGCTGCGGACGATGACCGTGGCGGACGCGCTGCGTACGCTGAGCCAGTCGCACCGGGAGATCCTGGTGGCCACGTACTTCCGCGGCCGGACGGTGCCCGAGGCGGCGGAGGAGCTGGGGCTTCCGCTGGGCACCGCCAAGTCGCGGGTCTACTACGCGCTGCGCGCGCTGCGCACGGCTCTGCAGGAACGGGGGGTGACGGAATGAGCCGGGCGGACCACATGGACGTCGCGGCGTACGCGCTGGGCGTGCTGGACGAGCAGGACACCGAACGGTTCGAGGAGCACCTCGCCACCTGCTGGGCGTGCGCCGCGGAGCTGGAGACCATGGTGCCGGTGGTGGGGCTGCTCTCCGGCATCGACGGCGAGACGATGTCCGCGCTGGAGCAGACCCAGACCGACCCGGCCCTGCTGGACCGCACCCTGGTCGCGGTCCGGGCCGACCGGCGGCGTACCCGGTTGCGCCAGCTGCTGGCCACCGCGGCCGCCGTGGTGGTGCTCGGCGGCCTGACCGGGATCGGCTTCGCCAGCGTGGTCGAGCGGGACGAGGCGCCGCCGGACGTGGTCGCCGGACCGACCACCGGCGCCCCGGCCACCCCGCCGGACCAGACGCGCTCAACCGGCCCGAACGAACCGGGCCTCGGCGGCACCGAGGAGGAGGGCGACCGGCACGACGTGGTGGACTCCAGCACCGGCGTGAAGGCGACGTTCTTCGTGGTGTCGAAGGAGTTCGGCACCCGGGTCAACTTCAGCCTCTCCCGGCTGCCCGGGCCGCGCACCTGCCGGCTCGTGGTGGTACGCAAGAACGCCACCGCCGAGGTGATCTCCACCTGGTCGGTGCCGGGCGGCGGCTACGGCACCAACACCAACACCCAGCTGCTGACCCTGTCGGCGGCCACGTCGACGCCGGTCGACGACATCAAGCAGTTCCAGGTGCAGTCGGTGGACGCGAACGGGGTGGCGAGCCCGCTGGTGACCGTACCGGTCTGACCCGTCGACACCGATCGGCGCCGGCCCGCGACAATGGCCGGCGCCGATCGGTCGTTGGTTTTCCCGAATGGCCGCCGTCGATGGCGCGCACGCAGCCGGGTCACGCCCGGTTCAACCATTCCTTGTGAAATTGGCCACGGATCCGATTTCAACCTTGACAGCCCTCGTGCCGTATTACCCGGTGAACTGCCAAGCATGAGGAGGGCACGTGGCACAGATGAAGCGGACCGTCATCGTCGCGAGCGCGATGGTCGCACTTACGGCCTGCGCTCCCGCGGGCTACGACGGGGCGAACCAGAGCGCGGCCGAGCCGGTCGCCGTCGCCGCGGCCGAGCCCACCGCGACGGCTGAACCGGAGGCGTCGGCATCCGCGGAGGCCCCGGCGGCCGACGCGCCGCCGCCCGCCGACGTCGAACTCACCGACCGGCTGATCGGCAAGAAGGTCGCCCGGATGGGCAGCGTGGTGACCGACCAGGACGGCTGGATCCTGTACCGCTTCGACAAGGACACCAACGACCCGGCGGCGTCCAACTGCGTCGACAAGTGCGCGGAGGTCTGGCCGCCGGCGCTCACCGACGGCAACCCGCAGCTCAACGGCGTCTCCGACGACAAGGTCGGCACCGTCACCCGGCAGGACGGCACCCGGCAGATCACCCTGGACGGCTGGCCGCTGTACCGCTACATCGGCGACAAGAAGCCCGGCCAGTGGAAGGGCCAGGGCGTCGGTGGCACCTGGTTCGTGGTGGCCCCGGACGGCAAGAAGAACCTGACCTGCCTGCCGACCGGCACGCCGAAGCCGGTGGCCCCGCCCTCGGACGACCAGGGCGCGCCGGCCGGCGACTCCGGCTACTCGTACTGACCCACGTCAGGCCCGGTGGCCGGTCGCAGCCGGGGAGGGCGCGGCCGGTCACCGTCGTCGGCCGGGTCGGCGGCACCGGCCGCCGGTCCGGGCGCCCGGGAGCGGGCCCGGGTCGGTGGCGCGCCCACGCCAGCAGGCGCTGCCCACCGGCACTCCCGAACCCACGGTCGGCATTCCGGCGGCCCACTGTCGGAGGGAGCACCGCCGACGCCACGCGCGTCGGCGGTGTCGTGTGTCACCCGGACCGCCCGTGACAGCATGTCCCGGTGACCGAACCCACCGCGCGCCGGGCGCTGCGCCCGCCGGCCGGCTACCGGCTGGCCGCGTCGGTGCGGGCGCTCACCTTCAGCCCGTACGACCCGTGCGCGCGGATCGCCGGCGGCGCCCTCTGGTGGGCCACCCGCACCCCGGCCGGTCCGGCCACCCTGGCCCTGCGCCCGGCCGCCGGCGAGCTGGTCGCCGAGGGGTACGGCCCGGGCGCCGACTGGGTGGTGGACCGGGCGGACGCGGTGGCCGGGCTGCGCGACGACCTCACCGGGTTCGCCACGCTCGCCGCCGCCCACCCGGTGGTGGCCCGGCTGGCGGCGCAGCACCGGGGGCTACGGATGCCGGCCACCGGGCTGGTCTTCCCCCGGCTGCTGCGGGCGGTCTTCGAGCAGAAGGTGACCGGCAAGGAGGCCTACCGGGCGTACGCGGCGACGGTGCGGCACTTCGGCGAGCCGGCGCCGGGCCCGCTGCCGCTGCTGCTGCCGCCGGAGCCGGCCGCCGTGGCGGCCAGCCCCTACTGGGTGTTCCACCCGTTCGGGGTGGAGCAGCGCCGGGCCGAGACGCTGCGCCGCGCGGCGGCCGCCGCCGACCGGTTGCAGCGCTGCGCGGACGCCGCCGAGGCCACCCGCCGGCTCACCGCGATCGCCGGCATCGGCCCGTGGACCGCCGCCGAGGTGGTCCGGGTCGCCTACGGCGATCCGGACGCGGTCAGCGTCGGCGACTACCACATCCCGAACACGGTGGCCTGGGCGCTGGCCGGCGAGCCGCGCGGCGACGACGCCCGGATGCTGGCCCTGCTGGAGCCGTTCCGCGGCCACCGGGGCCGGGTCTGCCTACTGCTGGAGGCCGCCGGCGTGCAGGCGCCGAAGTTCGGACCCCGCGCCCCGATCCGCTCCTTCGCCCGGTTCTGAGCGCCAGCTCCGGCACGCGCCGGGGAACGATCACGACCATGCCGCCGGCCGGCGCCGGCGCGGCGTCAGCGGCGGGCGCAGAGCCGGCGCAGCGTGCGCCCCAGCCACCAGGCGTACGCGTGCTGGAAGAGCCGGCCGGCCGGCCCGGCCGCGCGCATCAGGAACCCGCCGGGGCGGCTGAACGCCACCACCTCGAACCAGACCCGGCCGGCGGCGTCGCGGCTGACCACGAACGCCTCCTCGCCGCGCGCCGGGTGCCCGGGGAGCGTGCCGTAGCCGAAGCCGGCCCGGTCTCCGTCGTCGACGGCCCAGACCACCTGGCAGGGCGCGGCCAGCCGCAGCGCACCGACGCCCAGCCGGGAGACGACCCGCACCCCGGGCTCGGCGCGGGCGGCGTCGGTGTCCATCCGGATCCCGGCCGACCGGTGCAGGCGCCAGGAGAGCACTGCCGCGCCGGCGGCGGTGAAACAGCCGTCCGGCAGGCGGACCCGGTGCCGCACGTGCCGCCAGCCGTCCGGCAGCCGCCCGTCGCGGGTGGCGCCGACGTGCGGATAGGTCAGTGCCGGCACGCGCACCCCCAGGCTCGACGGATCACCGCCAGCGTACGGGCGGCCGGAGCCGACGCCCCGCCGGCCGGCCCGGCCCGGCTCAGGCCGCCTCGCGCAGGTCGGCCAGTTCCAGCGGAGTGCTCCGGCGCAGCAGCTCCTCCAGCTCGGCCACCGAACCCACCTCGCCGAGCACGTTCTTGCCGCCGCCGAACCGCCGCGGATAGCGGTGCACCAGCCGGTAGCGGTACCGGCCCCGGATCAGCTCGACGCTGACCCGCCAGCGACCGCAACACCCGCAGACCCACTCGGACACCCCGCGAAAGTAGCTCTGACCTGCGGGTATCTGATCCGGTCGGCGGGGCGCAAGCGGGACGACGCGGGACACGCCACCCGGGTGCCGGCGGTGATCCGCCTCACCGCTGTCGGTGCCGTCTGGTTGACTGGTCGCCGTGGAGCTGCCGATCAATCCGCCGGTCGAGCCGATGCTGGCCAAGAGCGTCGCGAAGATCCCCACCGCCGCCGGGATGACCTACGAACCGAAGTGGGACGGCTTCCGGTGCATCGTCTTCCGCGACGGCGACGAGGTCGAGCTGGCCAGCCGGGGCGGCAAGACGATGACCCGCTACTTCCCCGAGGTGGTCGAGCAGGCCCGGCGGCAACTGCCCGAGCGGTGCGCGGTCGACGGCGAGCTGATCGTGATCCGCCGCGACGGGCCGGGCGGCCAGCCCCGGCTCGACTTCGAGCTGCTGGCCCAGCGCATCCACCCGGCCGCCTCCCGGGTGAAGCTGCTCGCCGAGACCACCCCGGCCGACTTCGTCGCGTTCGACCTGCTGGCGCTCGGCGACGAAACGCTGCTCGACGCGCCCTACCCGCAGCGGCGGGCCCGATTGGAGGCCGCGCTGGCCGGGGTGCGCCCGCCGGTGCACGTTACCCAGATCACCACCGACCCGGAGACCGCGCACCGCTGGTTCGACGTCTTCGAGGGTGCCGGCCTGGACGGGCTGATCGCCAAGCCGGCCGACCTGCCGTACGAGCCGGGCAAGCGGCTGATGTTCAAGGTCAAGCACGCCCGCACGGCCGACGTGGTGGTGGCGGGTTTCCGCTGGCACAAGTCCGGCCCGGTGGTGGGTTCGCTGCTGCTCGGCCTCTACGACGACGCCGGCGTGCTGCACCACGTCGGGGTGTGCGCCTCGTTCACCATGGCCCGCCGGGCCGAGTTGCTCGACGAGCTGGCGCCCTACCGGGACGCCGGTGCCGAGCACCCGTGGGTGCACGGCGACCACGAGCGGGGCCAGCGGATCCCGGGCGGGGTCAGCCGGTGGACCGGCACCAAGAACCTGGAGTGGGAGCCGCTGCGTCCCGACCTGGTGGTCGAGGTCGGCTACGACGCCATGGAGGGCGACCGGTTCCGGCACACCGCCCAGTTCGTCCGCTGGCGGCCCGACCGCGACCCGCGCTCCTGCGGCTACGACCAGCTCGACCGCCCGGTCCGGTTCGACGTGGACCAGGTGCTGCGCGGTGACCCCGCGGCGACCGTCGGGTCCGCCGCCGGTCCGGCGTAGCCTGGCCGTCGACCCGATCACGGAGGCTCGCTCGTGACCCGCACTTCCGACCGGATCCGCCGGTTCCGGCTCACCCTGGCCGGGCTGGCCGGCGCCGCGCTGGTCGCCGCCGGCTGCACCCTCCCGGCGCTCGCGCCGCGGACGGACACCGACGGCGAGGCGGCCGCGCCGGGCACCGCGCCGACCTGGCGGGCCTGCCCGGAGGTGGCCGAGGAGCTGGTCGGGCGGGGCGCGCCGGGCATGCGCTACGAGTGCGCCCGGATCGCGGTGCCGCGCAACTGGGGCACCGGCACCGGGGCCACCGCCGGGCCGGGCGTCGGCGAGACCTTCGAGATCGCGCTGCTGCGGGCCCGCTCCACCAAGCAGCGCGACCGGATCGGCTCGCTGGTGGTCAACCCGGGCGGCCCCGGCGGATCCGGCGTGGACACCGCCGTCTACCTCTCCTTCGGCCCGGCGTTCGGCGGCCTGCCGGCCTCGGTGACCGACCGCTTCGACATCGTCGGCTTCGACCCGCGCGGGGTGTCCCGGTCCAGCCCGGTGAAGTGCATCTCCGACGCCGACCTGGACGCCAGCTTCGGCTACGACCCGGACCCGGCGAGCCAGGCGGCGTTCGACGGGTTCGTCGCGCTCAGCCAGCGGATCGGGCGGGGCTGCGGAGAGCGCTACGGCGACCAGTTGCCGCTCTACGGCACCGAGCAGGCCGCCCGGGACATGGACGCGGTGCGCGCCGCCGTCGGCGACGACAAGCTCACCTACCTCGGCTACTCCTACGGCACCCTGCTCGGCGCCACCTACGCCCAGCTCTACCCGCAGCGGGTGCGCGCCCTGGTGCTCGACGGCGCGGTCGACCCGAAGATGGGGCTGATCGCCGGCTCGGAGAGCCAGGCCAAGGGCTTCGAGCGGGCGTTCGACAACTTCACCCGGTGGTGCGCCGCCAACGCCGGCCGCTGCCCGATCGCGCCGGACGCCCGGGCCGCGGTCACCTCGGCGATCGACAAGGCGCGGGTCTCGCCGGTGCGCGGCGCCGACGGGCGGGAGGCGACCCCCGGCTGGGTCTTCTACGCGGTCATCTCCTCGCTCTACACCGAGTCCGGGTGGCAGGAGCTGGCCCGGGCCGTCGACCGGCTGGAGGGCGGCGACCCGGAGCAGGTGTTCCGCCTCGCCGACGCGTACGCCGGCCGCGAGGAGGACGGGCACTACTCCAACCTGTTCGACGCCAACCTGGCGGTGAACTGCGCCGACGAGGAGGAGAAGCCGAGCCGGGAGCGGATCCGCCAGTTGCAGTCGCAGTGGCGGGAGAAGTACCCGCTGTTCGGTCCGGCGCTCGCCGTCGGCATGCTCTCCTGCACCGAGTGGCCCGGTGGCCGCGACCCGTACCCGACCGGCCGGGCCGACGGGGCGCCGCCGATCGTGGTGGTCGGCACCACCGGCGACCCGGCGACCCCCTACGAGCAGACCGCCGCGCTCGCCACGATGCTCGGGGTGGGCCGGGTGCTGACCTGGGAGGGCGAGGGGCACACCGCCTATCCGCAGACCACCTGCATCACCGCGGCCGTCGACGCCTACCTGATCGACCTGACCGTTCCCAGGCCGGGGCTGCGCTGCCCGGCCCGCTGACCGGGCGCTCCGCCGGCAGGTCCGGCAGCTCGATGCCGTGCCGGGTGGCGAGTTCCTCCAGCAGCGCCCGCATCCGGCGTACGTCGGCCTTGAGCTGCTCCTGCTCCTCGTGCTCGAAGGCGTCGTCGTCGACGATCAGCCGGCTGGCGAAGTGCGCGGTGATCAGTGGGATGACCAGCAGGACCATGGTGGAGATGAGCAGCGCGGCCAGGGTACGGCCGGCCCAGCTGGTGGGTGAGATGTCGCCGTACCCGACGGTGGAGGCGGTCACCACCGCCCACCAGACCGCGTCGGCCGGGGTGCGGTTCTCCACCTCGCCGTAGATGACGCCGGCCACCACGATCATCAGCAGATACGAGGTGATCAGCGTCCGGGGCGAGTTGGCGAACCAGACCAGCCCCCGGTAGATCAACCGGAACGGCAGCAGCAGGGCGTCCATGTCGCACCATGCTGCCCGGTGGCGGCAACCGGTGCCCGCACATCGGCCGGGGTCGCTGTGCCAGGCTCACCGGCATGAGCGAAGTGATCTTCCGTGAGGCCGTCCGGGCCGATCTGCCCGCCATCGTCGCCCTGCTCGCCGACGACGTGCTCGGCAAGGCGCGCGACCACACCGAGGTGGACGCGGCGTACGAGAAGGCGTTCGCCGACATCACCGCCGATCCGCGCAACCAGCTGATCGTGGCCGACGCCGACGGCGAACTGCTCGGCTGCATGCAGCTGACCTACATTCCCGGCCTCGGCCGGCACGGCGCCGAACGGCAGCTCATCGAGTCGGTGCGGATCCGCTCGGACCGGCGTGGCCAGGGGCTCGGCCGGACGATGATGACCTGGGCGATCGACCAGGCGAAGCAGCGGGGCTGCGCGCTGGTGCAGCTCACCACTGACAAGACCCGCCACGACGCGCACCGCTTCTACCTGGGCCTCGGCTTCGTCGCCAGCCACGAGGGCATGAAGCTCCCGCTCTGACGGCTCCCCGGCGAGATCCACGCGACCCCGGCGGGCACCGCTCGCCGTCGCGCGGTGGCCGGCCGGGGCGGCACGGGCGGCGACGCTCGCCGTCGCACTGCCGGCCGAAGGCGATGCGGGCGGTGACGCTCGCCGTCGCACTGCCGCCGGCCGAGGCGGCGCGGGCGGTGACGCTCGCCGTCGCACTGCCGCCGGCCGAGGCGATGCGGGCGGTGACGCTCGCCGTCGCGCTGCCGCCGGCCGGGGCGGCGTGCGGGGCCAGGCCGCCGCCGCGATCCGCCGGGCGGGCCACGCTCCCCCGCGTCGGGGAGCGGGGTCCCCCGGCGGCGGGGTGTCCGGCCCTCCTCGGCCGGCCAGGCTGGAACGGCCGCCGAGGAACGGAGACCGTCATGAGCAGCGCAACCGCCGTCGCCGCCGCCCCGTCACGCCACCCCCGCGACGGGCGACCGGCACCCCGGTGGGCGGTGCGGACCGCCCACCTGATCCCCCTGCTCACCCTCCCGTCCGGGCTGTGGCGCGTCGCGCTGGTGGCCGGCGTACCACTCGGCACGGTGGGCGTGGACGAGCCGATCCGAGGGTGGCTCGCCGCGTACATCGTGTCGCTGAGCCTGGTCTCCGAGGCGCTCGCGCTGCTCGCGATCGGGCTGGTCCGGCCGTGGGGCGAGGTCTTCCCGCGCTGGCTGCCGCTGGTCGGCGGCCGGCGGGTGCCACCGCCGTTCGCCGTCACCGCGGCCACCGCCGGCGCCGTCGCGCTCATCCTGATCTGGGGGTACGCCGCGGTCAACGTGGTGCTGGGCGACGGGACGGGCTTCACGCCGGCCGGCTGGGTGCTGATGCTCGCCTGCTACACGCCGCTGCTGCTCTGGGGGCCGCTGCTGCTCGCCCTCACCGTGGCCTACCACCGGCGCCGCTGCCGGGACTGAGCCCCGGACCGGCCCGGGACCGGCAGCCGGAGCGGACCCGACGGTGTGGCCGGGACCGGAACCGGCCGGCACCGGAACCCGGCACCGGCGGCGCGACCGGGGCCGGGACCGTCCGGGAGCCGGTCCGAACGGGACCGGCGGCGCCACCGGGGCCGGGACCGACCGGGAGCGGGACCGGACGGGAGCGGGGGCGGGTCCGCACCGGGGGCGGTGCGGATCCGCCGGGGCTCAGTCGTCGGCCAGGTGGCCGTCGCGCAGGGTGAGGACGCGGTCGGCCAGGTCGATCAGGGCCGGATCGTGCGTGGCGACCAGGGCGGTCATCCCCCGGGCGTGCACCACCGCGCGCAGCAGGTCCATGATGGACCGACCGGTCTCCGAGTCGAGCTGGCCGGTGGGCTCGTCGGCGATCAGCAGGTCCGGCTCGTTGGCCAGGGCCCGGGCCACCGCCACCCGCTGCTGCTGGCCGCCGGAGAGTTCGTACGGCCGCTGGGCCGCGTGCCCGCCGAGGCCGACCATCTCCAACAGCACGGCCACCCGCTCCTCCCGCTCTGCCGCCGGCACCCGGGCCAGCCGCAGCGGCACCCCGACGTTCTCGGCGGCGGAGAGGATCGGCACCAGCCCGAAGGTCTGGAAGACGAACCCGATGGTTCCCCGGCGCAGCTCCAGCAGCTCCCGCTCGCCGGCGCTGGTCACCTCGTGCCCGGCGACTACCACCCGGCCGGCGTTGGGCCGGTCCAGCCCGCCGACGAGGTTCAGCAGGGTGGTCTTGCCCGCCCCGGAGCGGCCCCGGACCGCGACCAGCTCGCCGCGGCCGGCCCGGAACGAGACGTCCCGCACGGCGTGCACGGCGTGCTCGCCGCGCCCGAAGGTCCGGCTGAGCCCTTCCACCCGGACCACCTCGTCGGTGGTCACCGCGCTCCCCCCGGCGGCCTGACCCTGCACCACGACGTCCTCGCTCATGCCGCCGCTCCGCTCCGCCGCGCGCCGCCACCCGGCCGCGTCGCGCCGAGTCCGATGATCCACTCGCTCATGCCCCCGCCTCCCGCTCGTTCCGGGCACGGTCGCCCGGGCGTACCTCCACGTGGTCCGGCTCCAGGTTGAGCCGGACCCGGTCGCGCAGCGACAGCGCCTCGACGAAGGGCGCCGGCAGCTGCATCCGGCCGGACCGGTCCAGCACCGCGTACTCCTCGGCGACCAGCTCGGTGTTGCCGTCGGCGCCGATCCGCGCGGTCCGGCGTACCTCCGAGGCGGTCCGGCCGTCGCGGATCGCGACGGTCCGGCGGACCTGCTCGGCCACGGCATGGTCGTGGGTGACCACGACGATGGTCACGCCCAGCTCGGCGTTGATGGTCCGCAGCGCGGCGAAGACCTCGGCGCCGGTCGCCTCGTCCAGCTCGCCGGTCGGCTCGTCGGCGAAGAGCACCTCGGGGTCGTTGGCCACCGCCACCGCCACCGCGCAGCGCTGCTGCTCGCCACCGCTGAGCTGGCCGGGCCGGCGGTCGGCGCAGTAGCCGACGCCCACCATGTCGAGCAGCTCGCGGGCCCGCTGCCGGCGGGCCCGCCGGCCACCACCGCGCCCCGCCAACTGCATCGGCAGCTCGACGTTCTCCAGCGCGGTCAGGTATGGCAGCAGGTTGCGGCCGGTCTGCTGCCAGACGAACCCGACCATCTGCCGCCGGTAGCTCAGCCGCCGGCGGGCGGAGAGGTCGAGCAGGTCGTAGTCGCCGACCCGGGCGATGCCGGCGGTCGGGGTGTCCAGCCCGGAGAGGATGTTCAGCAGGGTGGACTTGCCGGAGCCGGACGCGCCCACGATCGCCACCAGCTCACCCCGGTCGATCACCAGGTCCAGGCCCTGCAGGGCGACCACCTCGACGCCCTCGGTCTTGAAGATGCGCACCAGGCCGTCGCAGACGATGTGCCCGCGCAGCCGGTGCTGGCCGCCGGCCCGCTGGGCCGCGCGCTCGGCGGCCCGCGCCTGGAGGGCGGCCAGGTCCGGCACCGTCGGAGTCTGGGCGGTAGCGGTCATCTCAACTCTCCTCTCCGAGCCGGAGCACCTCACCGAGGCGCAGCCGGCGGTTGTTCAGGGTCTCGACGGCGACCGCGAAACCGAGCGCGACGGCCCCGAGCACGACGACCCCGGCGACCAGGCCGGGCTCGAACGTCACCGTGACCGGCGCGCCGCTGGTGAAGGCCGACAAACCGAGCAGGGGCGTGAGCAGCACCGGCAGCAGCGCCCCGACCAGCGCGCCGGTGAGCACCGACACGCCCACCAGCGGGGCCAGTTCCACCAGCAGCAGTCCCCGCCACTGCCGGCGGGACAGCCCGAGGGTGCGCAGCCGGGAGAGCACCTGCCCCCGGGCCCGGGCGCCGGCCAGCACGCAGAACGCGATGGCGAGCAGACCGAGCACCGTGCCGCCGGCCGCGCCGGCGGCGAAGCCGAAGACCAGCACCCCGTTGGCCCCGCCCTCACCCACCTGGCGACGCACGTCCGCCCAGGTGAGCACCTCGACGCCGCGCGGGCGCTCCCGGCCGGTGACGGCACCGCCGGTCTGGTAGCGGCTCTGGCCCTCGTCGCCGACCCGGCGCAGCGCCTCGGCGTCCAGATCCTCCCCCGCGACCAGGAAGCCGGTCGGCACCGGGTCGTAGTCGCGGCGCGGCAGCGACTGCAACGGCAGGATGACGAACCGGTCGTTGGCGGGCCGGAGCAGCGGGAAGCTCTCCGCCCGCTCGGCCACCCGGAACTCGTACCGCTGGCCCTGCACGCTGACGAAGGCGGAATCGGCCAGCCCGGCCTCGGCCAGGTCCTCGGCGACCAGCGGGGAGACCACGGCGGGTAGCGCGCCCGCCTGGCCGGCCGGGGCGAGCAGCGCCGCCGGCACCGGCACGTCGCGGCCGGCCGACCGGGTGAGCCGGTCCAACGCCGGCCCGTCCACCAGCAGCACGGTCACCGTGCCCATCAGGGCCTCGGCGCCGAGCGCGTCCGCCGCCGGCCGCTGCGCCGGCTCGTCGAGCACCGGGGCGGCGACCCGCACGCCGGGCAGCCGCTCCAGTTCGGCGCCGGTGTCCGGGGCGAGCCGGTCGCCGCGGATCAGCGCGTCGCCGGGCACTGTCCGGCTGGCGGTCCGGTCTCGGCTGGCCTCGATGCCGGTGGCGACCACCGCGCAGAACGCCGCGGTGGCGATGGCCAGCACCACGACGACCAGCGGGGCGGCCACCACCGACCGGCCGGCCCGTGCGGTGCCCAGGAACGCCACGCTGCCCCGGGTCCGCGCGGCGAGCCGGCTGACCAGCCGCAACGGCCACGGGTACACGCGCAGTGCCAGCATCGCCGCGGCGACCGCGAGCAGCACCGGGACCGACACCAGCAACGGGTCGACGTCGCCGGGGGTCAACCCCCGGCGCACCAGCAGGACGGTGGCCAGCGCGGCCAGCAGCAGCACGAACACCTCGACGGTGAGCCGCCGGGCGGACGGGCGCACCCGGATCAGGTCGCGCCGACCCGGGCCGCCGACCGGGGCGACCAGCGTGGCCACCGGCAGCACGAGGGTGAGCAGCGCGGCCGCCGCGACCGCGAGCGGCCAGGTGCTGCCGGGCGGACCCGGGACCAGCGTGCCGAGCAGCCAGCCCGCCGCCGCGGCGGCCGGAATGACCAGCAGCGACTCCGCCAGGCTGCGCCGGGCCCCGGCGGTCGCGGAGCCGCCCCGCGCGCGCAGCAGGGTGAACTCCTCGCGCCGTCGCCGGGTGCTCAGCGCGGCGGCCAGCGTCACCAGCCCGGCCAGGGTGGCCAGCACCCCGGCCGCGATCACCGCGAGCAGGGTCCGGGCGGCGGTCAGCGCGGCGGCGAACTCCCGCAGCGGGAGGTCGAGCCCCTGCACGAGGCTCCGCCTCGGCGGCGTCTCCCGCTTCATCTGCTCGATGCTGTCGATCAGCTGGTCGAGCTTCCGGACGTCGATGCCGTCCGCGCCCATCCGGTAGCGCCAGCTGAACCGCAGCGGCACCCCGGCCAGCGCCTGGCCGTCCAGCCCGGCCGGGCTGACCAGTCCGACACCGATGAACGGCATGGCGTCGCCGGGTGGCTCCACCACCTCCAGCGCGGACGGCAGGTTGTCCCAGATCCCGTCGGACCGGTCGATCGGCTCGAACAACCCCACCACGGTCACCGGCAGCCGCGCCGACGTGTCGTCCGGCGCCCCGGTGGCCATCTGCAGCCGGCTGCCGACGCGCAGGTTGAGCCGCCGGGCGACGTCGGTGTTCAACGCCACCTGCAACGGCTCGCCGGCCGCCCACCGGTCCTCGGGCCAGCGGCCCTCGACCAGCGTCGCGGCCTCCTGCACGCCGGGCATCGTGCGCAGGGCCAGGTCGACGAGGAGGTTCTTCGCCGCCAGGTGTGGACCGGTCACCCGGTGCTGCTCGGACTCACCGGCGTACCAGCGCTGCGCCACCGCGCCCCGCACGGCCGGCGGCATGCCGGCCTGGAGCGTGTCCAACTCACGCTGGTAGGCCTCGACCAGCTTGGTCGCGCCGGGAGCGGCGGTGAGCGGCTCGGTGCTGTAGGTCAGGTCCCGCAACGCCGCCGGCTGGCCGGCCAGATGTTCCCGCAGACCCTGCTCGGCGAGCCGGTTCACCACCCGGGGCACCCCGTTGACCAGCAGCGAGACGACCAGGGTCAACATCGCCAGCAGCAGGAACTGCCCGCCGTGCGCCCGGACCCGGCGGATGGCCGCGCCGATGCTCATCGCGCCGTCTCCCCACACTCGCTGGTCAGTCCGTTCCGCCCGGTCACCGCTCTCCCCCGATCCGCAACTGCGCCGCCGCCACCCGCTGCCGGATGCCGAGCGCGATGAACACGCTGAAGGCCAGCGCCGCCAGCAGCAGGCCGACCGCTGTCGCCCCGATCGGCGCCCAGTGCAGCGCGAACGCCGCCTCGGGCACCGGCCGGCCACCGGCCGGCGTGAGGATGACCAGCGGGGCCATGGTCGCGCCGACCGCCGCACCGAGCAGCAGGCCGACGCCCACGCCGATGCCGGCGAGGAAGGTCTGCTCGGCCAGCAGCGCCCGGGCCAGCAGCCGTGGGCTCGCGCCGAGGGTGTGCAGCACGGCGAACTCGGACAGCCGGTGTCGCGCGGTGGCCCAGACGTCCACCACCAGGCCGACCAGGGCGAGCAGCACGGAGCCGAGCGCGGCGGCGAGCAGCCCGGTGCGGGCGCCCTGCCAGTACGGGTCGTCGGCGGCCTCCGCGGCGACCGCGCGCCGGTCGAGGACGGTGGCGCCGGGCAGGTCGCCGGCGGCCCGGGCCGCCTCGTCGTGCCCGTCGCCGGTGGTCTTCACCCACCATTCCGGCACCGGCCGCACCGCGCCCTGCTCACGGATCAGCCAGTCCTTCGCCGCGGGCAGGTCGAGCAGCACCCCGGCGCCGGTGGCGGACGGCAGCGCGTCCACCTCGCCGACCAGGATGACCGGCACCGACACGCCGGAGAGCGCGAGGGTGTAGGTGTCCCCTTCGCGCAGGCTCAGCGCCTCCCGCACCGCCGGGGTCATCAGCGCCGGCACCGGGGGGTTGTCGTCGTCGGGCACGACGGCGAACCGGGACGGCGGCTGGAAGGCGAACCGGCCACCGTCGAGGTACTCGACCGCGTGCTCGGCGGTCACCCCGGTCGGCGTCACCGACGCGGGACCGCGGTCGCCCAGCAAGCCGCTGGTGGCCGCCCAGGTGCCGGCCAACTCCGCCGGGCGCGCCGTGCCGTCGGCCCCGACCAGCTTCAGGTCGTCGACCACCAGCCCGTACGCCCGGCCCGCCGCGTCGCCGCCGTCGGCCTCGAAGCCGGCCAGCCGGAGGGTGCCGCCCGTCTCCGGCAGCTCGACGGTGAACGCAACGGCCCGGCCGTCGCTGTCGCCGGTGGCCACCGGCAGCCGGAAGGCCAGCCCGTCATCCTGGCTCAGCAGGATCGACACGGCAATCTGGTGCGGGCGCACCGCCTTCTCGACGGGGGTGCTGACGGTCCCGGTCAGCGCGCGGGTGCCGGCGGGCAGCTCGACCCCGGCCGGGGCGGCCCGCCGGCTGACCAGCCGGTCGTACAGCGCCGGCGGCGGGACGTCGGCGAGCCGCTCGTCGAGCCGCATCACGTCGGCCGCGGCGGCCGCGTCCACGGCCACCACGGTCACCGGCAGGTCGTCCCGGCCGACGCGCACCTCGTCGCGCCAGGCCGGCAGCGTCCGGTCGGCGCCGGCCAGGGCGGCGACCTCCCCGGCGCGCTGACCGACGGCAGTGACCGGCACCCCGCCGGCCCGCTCGACCACCCGCAGGTCGGCGCCGACCGTGTGGTCGGCCTGGTCGAGGTGGGACCGCTCGCCGGTGGCGACCAGCGACCAGGCGAGGGTGCTGCCGCCGACGGCCAGGGCGAGCAGCAGCACCGGCCCGGCGTGCGGGCGGCGCCCGGCCTGCCACATGCCGAACATGGTCGCCGTCCACAACTTGCGGTCGATGAACCGTTCGGCGAACCGGGTGGCCGGCGGGAGCAGCCGCAACGCCACCACCGCGCCGGCCAGCACGCCGAGCGTCGGCGCGGCGACCAGCAGCGGGTCGAGCCCGAGCCGGCCGGCGGCGCCGGTCAGCGGCGAGGAGTACTGGCGCAGCTGCACCCAGGCCAGCAGGGCGAGCGCGACCAGCGCCAGGTCGAGACTGGCCCGCTGCACGGTGGCGGAGCGGGTGGGCCGGGACAGCGCCGCCATGTCGGCCACGTACGTGCCGGAGCCGCGCAGCGTCGGGGCGACCATGGCGACCAGGCACCCGGCGGCCGCGGCGGACGCCGCCGCCCAGACCAGGGTCCCGCCGCCGGCGGTGCTGCTCAGCTCGGCCGGGCCACCGGTGCCCACCAACCGCAGCGCCTCGCCGGCCAGCAGCGGCCCGAGCAGGGCCGCCGGCAGGACGACCATTGTCGCCTCGCGGGCGGCCAGGCCGGCCAGTTGCCGGCGGGCGGCACCCCGGGCGCGCAGCAGCGCGGTCTGGCCCCGCCGGTCCTCGTGCAGCAGCGCGGCGACCAGCACCAGCGCGTACCCGCCGAGGACCACGATCAGCAGCAGCGGGGTGGCCAGCGCGGACCGGCCCACCAGGTCGGCCCGGGCGATCCGGTCGATCAACCGCTCCATCGAGGTCACGGTGCGGGCGGAGGAACCAAGGCCGGCCGCCTCCGGCACCTCGGCCACCGCCTCGGTCATCGCCCGGCGCACTTCCGGCAGCCGGCCGACGCCGGCCGCGACGAGGTCCGGCTCGACCACCCAGGACGCGGAGACCGAACCCGGGAAGACCGCCTCGAAGTCGGCCCGGTCCAGCACGAACGGCCCGTACGAGGTGCCGGACTCGGCGACGCTGCCGGCACCGACCCCCGGAGCCAGCTGCCAGTACGGGTCGGTCGCGTCGCGCGGCCGCCAGGTGCCGGCGAGCACCACCTCGCTGGACCGCTCGCTGGCGCGGTCGCGCAGCGGCACCCGGGCGCCCGGGGTCAGCCCCAGCGCGCCGGCGACCTTCTCCGGCAGCGTCACCTGCGCCGGCACCGCCCCGGCGGTGGGCCAGGCGCCGGCGGTGAGGTCGGCGTGGGCGGGCAGGTCGTCCAACGTGGCGAGGTTGGCGAAGATCGGGTCGTCGTCGGTCCGGACCACCGAGCCGAGGTCGCCGGTGAGTTCCCGGCCGGTGCCGTAGCGGGCGCCGGTGACGGCCAGCGGGGCGCCGCCGAGGGCGGCGGTGAAGCCGTCCCGGATGGCCCGGTCGCGGGTGGCGTACTCGGCGACGTCCTTGCCGCCGGAGCCGGTCACCAGCAGGCTGCGCTCCTCCATCGACGCCCGGGCGAGCAGGGCCTGCTGCCCGGCCTCGACCGCCCGACGGCTGTAGTCGGAGAGCCCGGTGACCAACGCGACCGCGACCAGTGCCGCCACCACGGCGGCGGCCAGCAGGCCCCGTGCCGCCCGGGCCCGCCTCCACACCAGCTTCATCCGACGCCCTCCCCTGGCCCCCGTCGGGCCGACGAACAGCTAAAGCGGTGACGGGTGGGGAAAGGTTCGCGCCCGTTACTTGATCGTTACCCGGCGGTCCCCGGTCGCCCGCTCGCCCGGTCGCCGCGCGGTAGCCGGGCCGGGGCTGTCGGAGCTGGGCGGATCCCGCCGGATCGGCGCCGCCGAGGATCGGGAGAGGGGATCGGGCGTTGGTATCGGGCTGCTTGGATCGTCGGCATGGATACTCCCCTCACCGTCCTGCTGCTGGGCGTGGCCGCGCTGCTCATCGCGATCCTGGCCCGAACCCCGCAGCAGTCGCACCTGGCGTACCGGCTCGGCGAGATCGAGCGCCGGTTGCAGCTCGTCATGGACCACCTGGGCGTGCCGGATCCGAACCCGGTGCCGGCGGAGGTCCGGCAACACCTGGTCCGCGGCGACAAGATCAAGGCGATCGCCGCCTACCGGAAGCTCACCGGCGCCGACCTGCGCTCGGCCAAGGCGGCGGTCGAGAACTTCACCAACCCCCGCTGACCGCGTGACCGGCTGACCTGCGGCCGGTCGGGAGGCGGTGGGCCGGGCCGCCGACCGTCAGCCGGCCGGGAGATCAGCGGGGGCGGTCGCGGTCCTTGGAGGGTTGGACGCGCTTGGGTTCGCCGGGCATCTTGGGGTGGTCGGGCGGGTAGGGCAGGTCGCCCTGGCCGGCGGCGGCGTCCCGCTCGGCCCACTCCAGCAGCGGGGTGATGTCCCACGCCGCGTCGTCGATGCCGGCGTGCGGGTCGCCCCGCTCGGCCAGCCGGGCCGGCACGGTACGCAGGTCGAAGTCGTCCGGGTCGACGTCGGGCAGCTCGTCCCAGCCGACCGGGGTGGAGACGGTGGCCCGGGCGTTGGCCCGCAGCGAGTAGGCGCAGGCGATGGTGCGGTCGCGGGCCATCTGGTTGTAGTCGACGAAGACCCGGGTGCCGCGCTCCTCCTTCCACCACGCGGTGGTGACCAGCTCCGGCCGGCGGCGTTCCAGCTCGCGAGCCAGCGCGATGGTGGCCCGGCGCACCTCGACGAACGTCCAGCGCGGCTGGATCCGCAGGTAGACGTGCACGCCCCGGCCGCCGGAGGTCTTCGGCCAGCCGGCGGCGCCCAGCTCGTCGAGGATGGCGCGCAGCTCACCCGCGGCGGTGGCGGCGTCGGCGAAGTCGGTGCCGGGCTGGGGGTCGAGATCGACGCGCAGCTCGTCGGGGCGGTCCACGTCGGCCGCGCGGACCGGCCACGGGTGGAGAACGACGGTGCCCATCTGCGCCGCCCAGGCCACGTGGGCCAGGTCGGCCGGGCAGAGCTCGGCCGCCTTGCGCCCGCTCGGGAAGCTGATCTCGGCGGTCGCCACCCACGGCGGCACGCCCCGGGTGGGCACCCGCTTCTGGAAGAACATCTCGCCCTCGATGCCCTCGGGGAAGCGCTGCAACGTGGTCGGGCGGTCGCGCAGGGCGCGCATGATCCCGTCGCCGACGCCGAGGTAGTAGTGGAAGACGTCCGCCTTGGTGAAGCCGCGCTGCGGGAAGATGACCCGGTCGGGACTGGTCAGCCGGACGGTGTGCCCGGCCACGTCGAACTCTTCCGCCGCTGCCTTCGTGCCACCCATTGCGCGACCATATGCCACCGGTGCGACGACCGACGTACCGTTGGCGGGTGAGTCTCGACGACACCGAACTGCCCCGCACCGAGGACGAGTGGCGGGTCCGGCTCAGCCCCGAGGAGTTCCGGGTGCTGCGCGAGGCCGGCACCGAGGCCCCGTGGACCGGCGAGTACGTGAACACCAAGACGCCGGGCGTCTACCACTGCCGGGCGTGCGGGCTGGAACTCTTCGCCAGCGACACCAAGTTCGACTCGCACTGCGGCTGGCCGAGCTTCGACGACGCCATCCCCGGCCGGGTCAAGGAGATCGAGGACCGCAGCCTCGGCATGGTCCGGACCGAGATCCGCTGCGCCCGCTGCGACAGCCACCTCGGGCACGTCTTCCGGGGCGAGGGCTTCACCCCGAAGGACACCCGGCACTGCGTCAACTCGGTCTCCATCCGCCTCGAGCCGCGCTGACCCGTCGGCTGGCGCGGGTCGGCCAACTGTCGAACGGTGGGCCTCCTCGACGTACGCCGGCTGGCCGCGTGCCGCTGCTGCCGGTCGTGCTCGCGCTCCGGCAGGCCCGCCGGCGGTGACCGCACGACGCCCGCGGACACCGGCGAGCCCGTCCTGGCTCGGCGGCGACGGTGACGGGCCGGAAGCGGCGGGGTGGGCGGCCACCCCGCCGCCGCGCGTCGCGGGTCGGGTGCCACGGCTCACCGGCCCGCGGCCGGCCGCCCCGCCATCAGCTCGACCTGGGCGGTGCGCGACTGCTCGACGCGCCGGGCGAGGTCGGCCACCTCGGGGGCGACCGCGGTCGCCCGGTGCGCCCGGGCCAGGTCGGCGGCCGCCTGCTGGTGCGCGGTGAGCACCTCGCGCAGCACCCGGTCGACGTCGGCCCCGGTGGCCGAGCGCAACCGGGCCAGGTCGCCGGCGTCGGCGTGCCCGGTGTGGTCGTGGTGACCGGCGGTCGCCGCCGGGTCGGCGGCGCGCAGCCAGGAGCGCATGGTGGCCAGCTCGTCCGACTCGGTCGACTCGATCGCGGCGACCAGGGTGCGCAGCTCGCCGTCGGTCAGCCGGTCCCGCACCAGCCCGACGATCTCCAGGGTCCGCTCGGTGTGCGCCACCATCATGGTCAGGAACACCACGTCCAGGCCGCGGATCGCGGCACTCGCCGTCGCGGCGGGCGCCGGGGCGCCCGCCGGGGCCGGTGCGGGGTCGGCGGCGCATCCCGGGACCAGCAGCAGGCCGAGCAGCGCGGCGAGGGCGGCGCGGCGACGCCGGCCGGTGACCTCGCCGCCCCGCCCGGCGGTGCCGGGTGCGGCCCGTACCGGCACGGGCCGCACCCGTACGGTCAGAGCTGGGTCCACAGCGCCGGCACGTTCGGCGGCTCCCAACCCGGCAGGGCGGTGTGCGCCTGCCGGCAGCGGTAGCTCTGCCCGCCGTAGGTGACCTGGTCACCAGCCTGGTACGCGCGCCCGACGGTCCAGCTGCCGCCCGGGGCGGGCGGGCTGGTGGGCGACGTCGGCGTCGGGGTGGGCGACGCGGTCGGCGGCGGGGTGGTGGGGCTGGGGGTCGGGCCGCCACCGCCGCCGATCTGCAGGTCCACGCAGGAGTAGAAGGCGTTGGCGGTGTCGGCGATGTTCCAGATGGCCAGGACCTTCTGCCGGCCGGAGTAGCCGCCCAGGTTGACCGTGTGCGACACGGTGGCGCCGGGCTGCTGCCCGCCGCCGTTGAAGACGGCGATCCGGGTGCCGCCGATGTAGTACTCCCAGTTGCTGGTGGCGTGCCGGGCGGTGTTGACCCAGGTGAAGGTCACCGAGCTGCCGACCGAGGTGGCCGGCCAGCCCCGGCTGTCGTCGTTGAGGACGGCGAAGTGGGCGATGTTGGCGTGGCAGTTGCGCAGCCCCTTCGGGCCCTCGACGCTCTGCGGCTCGTACTTGATCTGGCCGCAGTCCGGGACCCGGTTCTGCGCGCAGAGCGCCTGCCGGCTGGGCGGGGACGAGACGTAGCCGTGCGCCTGCGCGGGGGCGGCGACGGCGAGCGAGGACACGACGGCGCCCGCCGCCACGAGCGGGACGGTGATTCTTCGACGCATGCTGGCAACTCCCTCGGCTCAAGCCTGCGGTGGTGTGCCATCAAAGTAAATTAAACCTTGTTAACAGTAAAGACTCCTGTCGATAAAATCATCGAAGTCGCTCGACATCTCACCAGCCGTGGCGGGACGGCTCCAAGCGGTGAGGCGGCGGCGTCAGAGCCGCAGCAGGCCGCCCCGCTCGTCGATCTCGTCGGCGGAGTCGTCGTCCAGCCACACTCCGCCGGTGGCGAGGTACCGGAACCGGTACTCCCCCGGGCCGAGTTTCACGGTCACCGTCCGGGTGCCGTCGCGACGGGCCACCAGTTCGTGCCGGCCCGGCTCCCAGTCGTTGAAGCAGCCGACCACGCTCACCGCGCCGGGCGGGGTGTCCCGGGGCAGGCAGAAGGTGACCCGGGTCTGGTTGCCGAAGAGTCGGTTGCGCTTGATCACGTGTTCCTCCGGGGTCGGGGCGTCCAGCAGGTACAACGTCCGACACGCCGGGCGCGACACGCCGCCGGCCGGGTCTCGTTGGCCCGTTTCGTCCCCTCGGCGCGGCGGCTGCCGCAGGCTGGAGGAAACGTTCCGTTCGGAGGGATCTGTCGTGGCAACCTGCGAGGTCTGCGGTAACGACTACTGGATGGCGTTCGAGGTGCGGACGGTCAGCGGCGACGTGCACACCTTCGACTGCTTCGAGTGCGCGGCGCACAAGCTCGCCCCGATCTGCGAGCACTGCCAGATCAAGATCATCGGCCATGGCGTGGAGGTCTCCGGCCGCTTCTTCTGCTGCGCCCACTGCGCCCGCGCGGTCGAGGGCGCGAAGGGCGCCGAGGTCCGCGACGCGGTCGGCGCCCGCCCCGCCTGACGCCACCCACACTCGTGAGCTCCGGCTGAGCAGCAGCAGGGCGACCCGCCGGGGCCGGCCCGGCGCGCGATCGGACGGTCGCGGGGCGCCCGCCCGGGGAACGGGAGGGTGAGGGGGCCGGACGGGGGCGGCATAGGATCGCGGGATGCCGTCGTTGAGCACCGGGGTCCGGGTCGCCCGGTTCGCCGACCTGGACGCCCGCACCTTCCACGACCTGCTGCGACTGCGCGTCGACGTGTTCGTGGTCGAGCAACGGTGCCCGTACCCGGAACTCGACGGCCGGGACGTCGAGCCCGGCACCCGGCACCTGTGGCTGGAGCACGACGGCGTGCCGCTGGCGTACCTGCGGATCCTGGCCGACCCGGGCGGCGTGGCGCGGATCGGCCGGGTGGTGGTGGCCCCGGAGGCCCGCCGCGGCGGCCACGCCGGCCGGCTGATGGCCGCGGCGCTCGCCGAGGTCGGCGACCGGCCCTGCGTGCTGGAGGCGCAGTCGCACCTGGTCGACTTCTACGCCCGGCACGGCTTCACGGTCAGCGGGCCGGAGTACGTCGAGGACGGCATCCCGCACACCCCGATGCGCCGGGAGCCGATTGACGGTTGACGATCTGTGTGGCAGCCTGCCGGGCAGAGCCACACGGGAGCCACGGGAGCCACGCGAGCACCGGGAGGGGCAACTCCCGGTCGTCCGGGCGTCATCGTCCGACCTCTGCCCTGGGGGCTCCCCTTGTCCACTCAGCTCCGACGATCACGCGTCCTGTGGCTGCTCGCCGCCGCGGCGGCCGCCATCCTCCTGTTGACCACGGCGCTGGCCAACCCGGTCGCCGCGCACGGTTCCGTGGTCGACCCCGCCTCCCGCAACTACGGCTGCTGGCAGCGCTGGGGCAGTGACTTCCAGAATCCCCGGATGGCGACCGAGGACCCGATGTGCTGGCAGGCCTGGCAGGCCAACCCGAACGCCATGTGGAACTGGAACGGCCTGTTCCGCGAGGGCGCCGCCGGCAACCACCAGGCGGCCATCCCGAACGGCCAGCTGTGCAGCGGCGGCCGCACCGAGGGCGGCCGGTACAACGCGCTCGACACGGTCGGCGCCTGGAAGACCACGCCGGTGTCGAACAGCTTCCGGGTCCGCCTGTACGACCAGGCCAGTCACGGCGCCGACTACATCCGGGTGTACGTGACCCGGCAGGGCTTCGACGCGCTCACCGAGCCGCTCGGCTGGGACGACCTGGAACTGGTCGGCCAGATCGGCAACACCCCGGCGTCGCAGTGGAAGCCGGAGACCAACGGCGTCTCCATCGAGATCCCGGCCAACGCGCCGGGTCGCACCGGCCGGCACATCGTCTACACCATCTGGCAGGCCAGCCACCTCGACCAGTCGTACTACCTGTGCAGCGACGTCGACTTCTCCGGTGGCGGCGGGCCCACCACCCCGCCGCCGACCACGCCGCCGCCCACCACCCCGCCGCCCACCACGCCCCCGCCGAGCACCCCGCCGCCGGCCGGCGCCTGCACCGCCACGTACCGGGTCACCGGGCAGTGGGCCGGTGGCTTCCAGGGCGAGGTGCAGGTGACCAACGGCGGGTCGCCGATCAGTGGCTGGTCGGTGACCTGGACCTACGCCGACGGCCAGCAGGTCAGCTCGGCGTGGAACGCCACGGTCGGCAGCACCGGAAACCGGATCGTCGCGCGCAACGTCGCCTACAACGGCGCCCTCGGCGCCGGGGCGAGCACCACGTTCGGCTTCCTCGGCTCGTGGAACGGCACCAGCAACACCGCGCCGGTGCTCACCTGCACGACGAGCAGCTGATCGCCGGCCGGGGCCGCGTCCCCCTGCCTCCGGACGCGGCCCCGGCCGGTCGGCGTCGACGGCCGGCGCCACGGCACCCGCGCCGGCCGGCCGGCGCGCCGTCCACCGGACCGGTCGACCGCGGCCGCCCCCCGCCCCGGTCGGCCGGTCCGGTCCGGCGCGCTCGCGGTGCGGTCAGCCGGCCCGGCCGGCCAACCGGTCGGGCAGGTCGAACAGGGAGGCGAGCCGGCGCCCGGCGGGCACCGGGTGCCGGTTAGCCGGGTCGATCAGGAACGACCGGATGCCCACCGCCTCCGGCCCGGCGAAGTCCGCGGCGAAGGTGTCGCCGACGAAGACGGCGGCCGAGGCCGGTACGCCGGCGGCGTCGAGCGCCGCCGCGTAGATCGCCGGGTGCGGCTTGCGCCAACCCACCTCGACCGAGGTGACCACCGCGTCGACCAGGTGGGCCACGCCGATCGCGGCCAGGTGGTCGGGGACCAGCTCGGCCCGGTGGGTGTTGGTGACCACGACGAGCCGGTGCCGGCTGGCGAGGTCGGCGAGCAGCTCCGGCATCCCGGCCGGGCAGCGCACCCCGGCGTTCCACTCGGACAGGTAGGTGGCCACGAACGTCTCGACGCCGGCCGGATCGGGCTCGGCGCCGAGGACCCGGCGGAGGAACTCGGTGCCCAGCTCGGTCATCGAGAACTCCCGGTCGTCGACCTCGCTACGCCGGTCGAACTCGGCGGAGACGGCCGACCACGCGGCCAGGAACTCGACGTAGTCCACCTGGGCACCCCAGCCGGTCAGCAGCGCGTGGCTCCGGGGGTACCCCTGCTCGGTGCGGCTGGGCGAGTAGTCCACCAGCGTGCCGAAGAAGTCGAGCAGGAGGTGCGTCGCCATCGCCGCATCCTGTCAGGGCGGTCGCCCGACGCGCCACGCGGGCGGTGGACGGTGCCTGCCTGGTCACTGTCGAGCTGCCCCACCGGTGGGACCACCCGCGGCAGGCCACCGGCCGGTGCCGCCCCGTCTGTCGGGGCAGCTCGACAGGGCTGCCGCACCAACGTCGCCGCCTGCCGCGTCCGTCCGGCGACCCACCGGCGGCGGGGCGGACGACGGGAGCGCCGGCCGGAACTCAGACCAGGCAGTTGACGATGTCGGCGATGGACCGGCGGCGGCCGGTGAAGAACGGGATCTCCTCCCGGACGTGCCGACGGGCGCCCGAGGCGCGCAGGTCACGCATCAGGTCGACGATCCGGTGCAGCTCGTCGGCCTCGAAGGCGAGCATCCACTCGTAGTCGCCGAGCGCGAACGAGGCGACAGTGTTGGCCCGTACGTCCGGGTAGCCCCGCGCCATCCGGCCGTGCTCGGCGAGCAGCTCGCGCCGCTCCGCGTCCGGCAGGAGGTACCACTCGTACGAGCGGACGAACGGGTAGACGCAGAGGTAGGCGCGGGCCTCCTCGCCGGCCAGGAACGCCGGGATGTGGCTCTTGTTGAACTCGGCCGGCCGGTGCAGCGCCATCTGCGACCAGACCGGGGTGAGCGCGCGACCCAGCGTGGTCCGGCGGAACCGCAGGTAGGCGTCCTGGAGCGCGTCGCTGGACTCGGCGTGCCACCAGATCATCAGGTCCGCGTCGGCGCGCAGCCCGGCCACGTCGTAGGTGCCGCGGATCACCACGTCCTTGCCGGCCAGCTCCTCGAAGAGCGCCTCGACCTCGCCGGTGACGTTGTCCCGCAGCGACGGCAGCGGGCTGCTGGCCCGGAACACCGACCACATGGTGTAGCGGATGGTCTCGTTCAGCTCGCGCAGCCGGGCCGCGTTGGTCTGCTCGGTCATCTCGCCGGTCCCTCCAGTGCTGTGATGATCTCGTTGGCCGCCGTCGCCCCGGATGTCACGCAGACCGGGATGCCGACCCCGTCGTACGCGGCGCCGGCCAGCGCCAGGGTGGGGTGGTCCGCGCGCAGGGCCGCCCGGGCGGTGGCGACCCGGTCGGTGTGGCCGGGGGTGTACTGGGGCAGCGCGCCGCCCCACCGCTGCACGTGCCCGGCCACCGGGGCGGGCAGCGCGACGCCGAGCACCGCCGACAGCTCCCGGTGCACGGTCGCGGCCAGGTCCTCGTCCGGGCGTTGCAGCGCGGCCTCCTCGCCGTACCGGCCGACCGAGGCGCGGACCAGCGCCAGCCCGTCCGGCCGGCGCAGGTGCCCCCACTTGGTGGTGAAGAACGTGGACGCCTTGATCAGCAACCCCTCGGTGCTGGGCACCAGGAAGCCGGACAGCTCCGGCAGCTCCGGCTCGGGCAGCGCGAGGGTGACCAGCGCGACGCTGGCGTAGTCCAGCCCGCCGACGGTGTCGGCCAGCTCCGGCGCCGGCCCGGCGAGCAGCCGGGCGGCCGGGCGCGCCGGCACGGCGAGCACCACCGCGTCGACCTCGACCTGCTCCGCGTCCCGGGTCGGGCCGACGGTCAGCCGCCAGCCGGCCGGCGTCGGGTGCAGCTCGCGGACCGCCGCGTTGTGGCGCAGGGTCGCCCCGCTGACCCGGGCCGCCGCCTCCACCAGGGTGCCGAGCCCGCCGGTCAGGGTGCCGAAGACCGGGGCGCCGGGGGCGCGCGGCGCCGCGGCCTGCGCGGCCCGCACGGCGCCGACCAGGGTGTGCTCCACCCGGGCGGCCCGGGCCAGCGCGGGCATCGTGGTGACCAGCGACAGGTCGTCGGCCCGGCCGGCGTACACCCCGCCCAGCATCGGGTCGACCAGCCGGTCGACCACCTCGTCGCCGAACCGGGACCGGACCAGCGCGCCGACGCTGATGTCGGAGTCCGGTCCGAGCAGTGGGCGGCCCTCGTCCCGGTCGGCCGCCGCGTCCGGCCGGGCCACCGTCGTCACCGTGGCCAGATCCCCGGGTACGCCCACCAGGGTGCCGCCCGGGATGGGCCGCAGCTCCCCGTGCAGGGCGAGCGCGGCCCGCCCGACCGTGGGGTGGACGATCCGGTCGGCCAGCCCGAGCCGGCGGACCAGGGCGACGGC
The DNA here is from genome assembly GCF_030519475.1 of Micromonospora sp. C28SCA-DRY-2. Taxonomy (GTDB): domain Bacteria; phylum Actinomycetota; class Actinomycetes; order Mycobacteriales; family Micromonosporaceae; genus Micromonospora. The sequence continues at coordinate 427,361 of NZ_JAUMKD010000001.1, forward strand.
GGCGGACTCGCCGCCGGCCGGGTCCCGCATCAGGAAGGACTCGGCGCCGAACTCCACCGGCTGGCCGGCCAGCTCACCGGTGCGCAGCTTCCCGCCGAGCGTGCCGGACTGCTCGTACACGGTGATCTCGGTGCCGGCCGGGGCGCGGTCGCGCAGCTGGACCGCGGCGGCCAGCCCGGCGATCCCGCCGCCCACCACCGCCACCCGCCACGGCCGCGCCACCGGGCTCAGCTCCCGTCGGCCGGGCGTGCGGACAGCTCGTGCACCAGGGCGACCACCCGGGTCAGCACGTCGGGATCGGTCTCCGGCAGCACGCCGTGACCGAGGTTGAACACGTGCCCGGGGGCGGCCCGGCCCTGGGCCAGGACCCGCCGCACCTCCGCCTCGACCACCGGCCACGGGGAGAGCAGCACCGCCGGGTCGAGGTTGCCCTGCACGGCCTTCTCGGGGCCGATCCGCCGGGTCGCGGTGTCCAGCGGCGTACGCCAGTCGACGCCGACCACGTCGGCGCCGGCCTCGCCCATCGCGGTGAGCAGTTCGGCGGTGCCCACCCCGAAGTGGATCCGCGGCACACCGGCGTCGGCCAGGCCGGAGAGCACTGCCGTCGAGTGCGGCAGCACGTAGTGGCGGTAGTCCGCCTCCGACAGGGCACCGGCCCAGGAGTCGAAGAGCTGCACCGCGGAGACCCCGGCGTCCACCTGGACCCGCAGGAAGGCCAGCGTCACCTCGGCCAGCCGGGCGCAGAGCGCGTGCCACAGCTCGGGGTCGCCGTACATCAGCGCCTTGGTCTTCGCGTGGGTGCGCGACGGGCCGCCCTCGACCAGGTAGCTGGCCAGGGTGAAGGGCGCCCCGGCGAAGCCGATCAGCGGGGTGTCGCCGAGTTCGGCGACCAGCAGCCGGACCGCCTCGTCCACGTAGGAGACGTCGGCGCGGGTGATCGGCCGGATCCGCTCGACGTCGTCGGCGGTGCGTACCGGCTCGGCCACCACCGGCCCGGTGCCGGGCACGATGTCCAGGTCGACCCCGGCCGCGGCGACCGGCACCACGATGTCGCTGAACAGGATGGCGGCGTCCACCCCGTGCCGGCGCACCGGCTGGAGGGTGATCTCGGCCACCAGGTCGGGGCGGCGGCAGGATTCCAGCATCCCCACGTTGGCCCGGATCTCCCGGTACTCCGGCAGCGACCGGCCGGCCTGCCGCATGAACCAGACCGGGGTGTGCGGGCCCGGCCGGCGCCGGCAGGCCCGGACGAAGGGCGAGTCGGCCGGTCCGCCGGGGCGGGGTGCCTCGTCTCGGGCGGCGGTGCCCGTGGTGTCGGTGGTCATCGCGGCAATCGTGCCACGATGCCCGCCGGCGCCCGCGCTCACCGCCGCCTTTTGTGATGTGCGACGAGAGGGCCGAACGACTCTGGTCGACGAGGGCCGGCCCGTGCGCCCGGAGCCGTCCCTCGGCGTGCCGTCCCGGTCGGCGGCCGGGCGCGGGCATAGGCTGCCGGCATGGCCCCCCCGATCGCGCTTCCGGAGACCTTCGCCCGCGCGGTCGCCGGGTTGCGGTCGGCGGCGCCCCGGCCGGAGATCGTGCTGGAGGAGGTGGGCGCGCCGCAGCGGCTCGCCCCGTACGCCTTCGCGCTCTCCGCCGCCGTGCTGCGCGACGACGACGAGGTGGCCACCGGCCGGCTGATCCTGCTGCACGACCCGGCCGGCCACGAGGCCTGGCAGGGGACGCTGCGGCTGGTCACCTACGTGACCGCCGAGCTGGAGGTCGACCTGGCGGCCGACCCGCTGCTGCCCGGGGTGGGCTGGACCTGGCTGACCGATGCCCTGGACGCCCAGGACGCCCGGCACCGGGCGATCGGCGGGACGGTCACCCAGACCATGTCGACCCGGTTCGGCGAGCTGGCCGGCCCGCCCGCGGCCGGCGACATCGAGATCCGCGCCTCCTGGACGCCGGTGGACGACAACCTGGCCCCGCACCTGCTCGCCTGGTGCGCGCTGCTCGCCTCGACCGCGGGCCTGCCGCCGCCCGGGGTCACCGCCCTGCCCGACCGGCGCCCCGCCGGCGCCGCCTGACCCGGCCGGTCATGGCGTGGGGCGCGGACCGCCCCGCGCCATGACCGGGGTGCCGGGTCGGCTCAGAGGTAGTCCTCGGCCTCGTTGCAGACCTTGTCCAGGCCCTTGCTGGCCTTGTCGAACTCGGCGCGGTTACCGGCGGCGGCCGCGTTCAGCGCGGTGGTGAGCTTGTCCAGGCAGGTCGCGATGACCTTCTTCTGCCGGGCCTGCTCGTCGCGGTCGTTCCGGGTGCCGGTCAGGTCCTGCTCGGTGTCGGCCAGCTTGTCCCGCACGCTCTGCAGGTCGGTCTTGAGCTTCTCGATCTCCTGGGCGTTCGCCGCGATCGTGCCGTCCCGCTCGCTGACCTGGCTGGCCATCTTCTTCTCGGTCCGGTCCAGCTCGCTGCTGGTGGTGACGAACAGGCCGGTCATCACCCCGCCGAGGACGAAGAGCAGGCCGGCCACCACGGCCAGCACCAGCACGGTGCGCCCCTTGCCGGCGGCCGGCGCCGCGCCGTACGGCGGCACCGAACCGGGCGGCCCGGACATCGGCGGCCCGGACATCGGCGGCCCGGACAGGGGCGGCCCGGACAGGGGCGGCCCGGACAGCGGCGGCCCGGACAGCGGCGGCCCGGACAGCGGCGGCGCGGACATCGGCTGGCCGTACGCCGGTCCGGAGGCGGGCGGCGTGGAGACCGGGCCGCCGTAGGGCGCGCCGGGCGGGGCGTACCCGGTCGGGGCGGTCGCGGGCGGGGCCTGCGGGACGCCGCCGTACTGCTGCGGCGCGGGCTGGCCGGCGCCGTACACGGTGCCGCCCGCGGGCGGCTGACCGGGCGCGGCCGGCGGCTGCGGCGGGTACGGCGGCGGGTAGCCGCCCGGCCCGGTCGGTGGCTGGGACATCTCTGCTCTTCCTCCAGGTGCGGGTGGTCCGGGCAGGGTGGGCCCGCCGGACCGGGTCGGTACGGGTCGGTGGCTGACCAGGGGTCAGCAGATCTTGAAGCCGTCGCAGGCGGTCTTGATCGGTACGGCGAGCCCGATGCCCTCGGCGTCCCGGGCCTTGGCCGTGGCGATGCCGACCACCTGCTTGCTGCCGTTGACCACCGGGCCGCCCGAGTTGCCGGGGTTGATCGGCGCGTCGAACTGGATCACCGGGCCGTCGCCACCCTCGGCCTTGCGGAACGCGCTCACCACGCCGGTGGTGACGCTGTCCTCCAGCCCGAGCGGGGCGCCGACCACGACGATCTGCTGGCCGGACTTCACAGCGGTGGACGCCGCCACCAGGCCGGTGAACTTGCTGGTGGTGCGCAGGTGGGCGATGTCGTTGGCCTCGTCGACCTTGACGATGGTGGCGGGGAACCGCTGGTCGGTGCGCTCCAGGAAGACCTCCCGGCCACCGCCGTCCCAGACCGCCTCCACCACGTGGAAGTTGGTGAACAGGTTCGTGCCGCCGCCGGCGGCCGGCTTGCCGATCGCGAACGCGGTGCCGGTGAACTGACCGGCCCGCACCCGGAACACGCTGGGCAGCACGGCGCTGGCCACCGCCTCCGGGTTGAACGCGGCGCCGGCCTGCTTCTCCAGCGCCTCCGTCCGCTGCTCCAGCCCGTCGAGCCGGGTGCCGTCGGTGGCCTGGGCGGTGTCCAGCCGGCGGCCGGTGTCGCCGAGCCGGTCGGAGAGCCCCTTGAGCTGGATCGCCTGCACGATGGTCACCACCGCCAGCACGGCCGCCACCAGCGCGACCACGACGGTGCGCCAGCGGCCCCGCGGGGGTGCCGCCGGGGCGGCCGGCCCGGCTCCCGGCCAGCCGTCCCCGGCCGGCGGGAAGCCCGACGCCCCGGCCGGCGGGAAGCCCGATCCGGAGGCCGGCGGGAAACTCGACGCCGTCGCCGGCGGGTAGCTCGACCCGCTGGCCGGCGGATAGCTCGGTCCGGCGGCGGGCGGCTGGCCCGGGCCGGCCGGCGGGTAGGCCGGCGCGCCGCCCGCGGCCGGTTGACCGGGCGCGGCGGGTGGCCGGGCGCCCGGGGTGGGGGCCGGCGGATGGCCGGGCGCGGCCGGCGGGTGGGCGGCCGGTGGCGCGCTGGCCGGCGGGTAGGCCGGCGCGGCGGCCGCGCCCGCGGGCTGGCCCCACTGCCCCTGCTGCGGCGGGGACCAACCGGCCCCGGCCGGCTGACCCGCCGGGTACCCCGCGGGCGGCCGGGGCGGCTCCACCCGGGGCGGCAGTGGGCCGGGCCGGCCGTAGCTCCCGTCCGGCGGTGCGCCGCCCGAGCCGTCGCCCGCCCCCGGTCCGGTGCCCCCCGACCCGTAGCCCGCAGTCATGTTCGCCACGCCCTCCCCGTAGCCGCCCCCTGTGGCCGCCGCCCCGGCTGGGAATGCGCACCAGCGGGCCGGCCGGATGGACCGTACCTGCGCGATCGGGGTTTGTCTTCCCCGATGTCCGGCCCGGCGGGACACCCGAGGGTCACCTGACCGACACACGCCGGACCCCGGCTGCACCCGTGGCATCTGTTGGCGCACTAGGGTTGTCAGGTGACCGACGAACCACCCCTGCGCCGTCGGGCCGCCGAAAGCCGTACGGGAAACGCACCGCACGACCCGCCGCCGGCCCGGCCGGAGCCGGCGGACGTGGCAGCCGACCCGACCGCCGGCGGGCCCGTACCGCTGACCGCTCCGCGGGAGGGCACCCCTGCGCCGGTGGCCACCGAGCGCGAGCTTGACGAGGTCGTGGCCCGTTTCGCCGCGGGCACCGGCCCGGTCGCCCTGGACGCCGAGCGCGCCTCGGGCTACCGCTACAGCCAGCGCGCCTACCTGGTCCAGCTGCGCCGGGCCGGCGCCGGCACCGCGCTGGTCGACCCGCTGCCGCTGCCCGACCTGACCGCCCTCGACGAGGTCATCGGCGAGGCCGAATGGGTGCTGCACGCGGCCAGCCAGGACCTGCCCTGCCTGGCCGAGCTCGGGTTGCGCCCGCGCCGGCTCTTCGACACGGAACTGGCCGCCCGGCTGGCCGGATTCGAGCGGGTCGGCCTGGCCGCACTGACCGAGCAGCTACTCGGATTCAGCCTGGAGAAGCACCACTCGGCAGCCGACTGGTCGACCCGGCCGCTGCCGGAGTCCTGGCTGACCTACGCCGCGCTCGACGTGGAACTGCTGACCGACCTGCGCGACGCGCTCGACGCGGAGCTGACCCGGCAGGGCAAGAGCGAGTGGGCGGCCGAGGAGTTCGCCGCCCTGGTGCGCACCGGCGCCCGGCCACCGCGGGTGCGCGCCGAACCCTGGCGGCGCACCTCCGGCATCCACCGGGTCCGCGGCGCGCGGGCGCAGGCCCGGGTCCGCTCGATGTGGTACGCCCGGGACCAGATCGCGGCCCGGCGGGACGCGGCCCCGGGCCGGGTGCTGCCCGACTCGGCCATCATCGCGGCGGCCGAGCTGGACCCGAAGGACGAGCAGACCCTGCTCACCCTGCCCGGCTTCGGCGGCCGCTCGGTACGCCGGCTGGCCCGCACCTGGCTGGCGGCGCTGGACGACGCCCGCCAGTTGCCGGACGACGCGCTGCCGGTGGCGCCGGCCGCCGAGGGTCCGCCGCCGCCGCACCGCTGGGCGGAACGGGACCCGGTGGCGGCGGCCCGGCTGGTCCGGTGCCGGGAGGTGGTCACCCGGATCGCCGGCGAGCACAACCTGCCGCCGGAGAACCTGATCGCCCCCGACTCGGTGCGCCGGCTGGCCTGGGTCCCGCCCGAGGAGGTCACCGACCAGACGGTGGCGGACACACTGCGCGGCTTCAACGCCCGCAGTGGCGAGATCCGCCTCCTCCCCGCCCAACCGAAGCCCTCCAAGGCCATCCCACCCCCTAACCCCCCACCACCTCCCCCAATTCTCCTTCCCACCCACCCCAGCCCGCGGTGATCATGAGGTTGGCGGCAGTCGTGGAGATCGACTCCGCCGTCAACCCCATGATCCAGCAAGGTGGGAGGACGCGTGGAGGGTGGGCGGGGTGGGTGGGGTGGGTGTGGGTGGGTGTGGGGGTGGGCCACAGGGGGGTGGGTGTCGGGTTTGGTTACTGGCGAGTAGCATCCGAGGGACCACGCCCGTGCCGGCGACCTTCATCCGGCCGCGCGCCGTCCGGCGGCGCGGCGACCGGATCATGGTCGAAAAGGAGGCTCAAGTGCCCCGTGAAGTTCGCGATGTCGTCTTCGTCGACGGCGTCCGCACCCCGTTCGGCAAGGCGGGTGGCATGTACGCCAACACCCGCGCCGACGACCTGGTGATCCGCTGCATCCGCGAGCTGCTGCGCCGCAACCCGCAGCTGCCGCCGGAGCGGGTCGAGGAGGTCGCCATCGCCGCCACCACCCAGATCGGCGACCAGGGCCTCACCATCGGCCGGACCGCCGCCCTGCTGGCCGGCCTGCCCAAGACCGTCCCCGGCTTCGCGATCGACCGGATGTGCGCCGGCGCGATGACCGCGGTGACCACCGTCGCCGGCGGCATCGCCATGGGTGCCTACGACATCGCCATCGCCGGCGGCGTGGAGCACATGGGCCGCCACCCGATGGGCGAGGGCGTCGACCCGAACCCGCGGATCATCGCGGAGAAGCTGGTCGACCCGTCCGCGCTGGTCATGGGCGCGACCGCGGAGAACCTGCACGACCGGGTCCCGCACATCACCAAGGAGCGCACCGACGCGTTCGCGCTCGCCTCGCAGCAGAAGACCGCGAAGGCGTACGCCAACGGCAAGCTCCAGCCCGACCTGGTGCCCGTCGCGGTCCGCGACCCGGAGGCCGGCTGGGGGCTGGCCACGGTGGACGAGGCGCCGCGGGACACCTCGATGGAGAAGCTCGCCACCCTGAAGACCCCGTTCCGCCCGCACGGCAAGGTGACCGCGGGCAACGCGGCCGGCCTGAACGACGGCGCCACCGCCAGCCTGCTGGCCGCCGAGGAGACCGCCCGCGAGCTGGGCCTGCCGGTCGCCATGCGGCTGGTGTCGTACGGCTTCGTCGGGGTCGAGCCCGAGGTGATGGGTGTCGGCCCGATCCCGTCGACCGAGAAGGCGCTGCGCATCGCCGGCCTGACCATCGACGACATCGGTCTGTTCGAGCTGAACGAGGCGTTCGCCGTGCAGGTGCTCGCCTTCCTCGACCACTTCGGCATCGCCGACGACGACCCGCGGGTCAACCCGTGGGGCGGCGCGATCGCCATCGGCCACCCGCTGGCCTCCTCGGGCGTACGGCTGATGACCCAGCTCGCCCGGCAGTTCGCCGAGCACCCCGAGGTCCGCTACGGCCTCACCGCCATGTGCATCGGCATCGGCATGGGCGGCACCGTGATCTGGGAGAACCCCCACTGGGAGGGCAACAAGTGAGCGCGCTCGCGGCACCGAACGAGGTCGTCACCAAGGCGCTGCTGCGCCAGGTGAACGTACCGGGGCTGGACCGGCCGGCCGCCCTGATCACCCTGGACAACGGCTTCGACCACACCAAGCCGAACACCTTCGGCCCGGGCGGTCTGACCAGCCTGGACGAGGCGATCACCGCCGCGCTGGCGGCGAACCCGGCGTTCATCGCGGTCACCGGCAAGCCGTACGTCTTCTGCGTCGGCGCCGACATCGTCGGCCTGCCGGCGCTGGCCGACCGCGAGCAGGCGCTGGAGATCGGCCGGCTCGGCCACCGGGTCTTCGCCCGGCTCAAGGACAGCCAGATCCCCACCTTCGCGTTCGTCAACGGCGCGGCGATGGGCGGCGGGCTCGAGCTGGCCCTGCACTGCCACTACCGGACCCTCTCCGGTGGTGCCGCGGCGCTGGCCCTGCCCGAGGTCTCGCTCGGCCTGGTGCCCGGCTGGGGCGGCACCCAGCTGCTGCCGAACCTGATCGGCATCCCGGCGGCGACCCAGGTGATCATCCAGAACCCGCTGATGCAGAACAAGATGCTCAAGCCGAAGCAGGCCGCCGAGATGGGCATCGCGGACGTGCTGCTGGAGCCGGCCGACTTCCTGGAGCGGTCGTTGGAGTGGGCCGCCGGCGTGGTCCGCGGCGACATCACGGTGACCCGGCCCGAGGTCGACAAGGACATGTGGGCGGGCGTGCTCTACTTCGCCCGGCAGACCCTCGACCAGCGGCTGCACGGCGCGGTCCCGGCCGCGTACAAGGCGCTGGACCTGCTGGAGACGGCGAAGGACGCGGACTTCGCCACCGGCACCGCGGCCGAGGACGAGGCGCTCGCCGACCTGATCTTCTCCGATGAGCTGCGCAGCGGCCTGTACGCCTTCGACCTGGTGCAGCGGCGGGCCAAGCGGCCGGCCGGCGCGCCGGACAAGGGCCTGGCCCGCCCGGTCACCAAGGTCGGCATCGTCGGCGCCGGCCTGATGGCCAGCCAGCTCGCGCTGCTGTTCGCCCGTCGCCTCCAGGTGCCGGTCGTCATGACCGACCTGGACCAGGCCCGGGTCGACAAGGGCGTGGGCTACGTGCACGCCCAGATCGAGAAGGCGGTCAGCAAGGGCCGGATGGACAAGGGCACCGCGGCCAAGCTGTACGGCCTGGTCAGCGGCTCGGTCGACAAGTCCGTCTTCGCCGACGCCGACTTCGTCATCGAGGCGGTCTTCGAGGACCTGAACGTCAAGAAGCAGGTCTGGGCCGAGCTGGAGAAGATCGTCAAGCCGGAGGCGGTGCTCGCGACCAACACCTCCAGCCTGTCGGTCACCGCGATGGCGGCGGAGCTGGAGCACCCGGAGCGGGTGGTCGGCTTCCACTTCTTCAACCCGGTCGCGGTGCTGCCGCTGCTGGAGATCGTCCGCGGCGAGCGGACCGACGACGCCGCGCTGGCCACCGCGTTCGCGGTCGGCAAGCAGCTGAGGAAGTCCTGCGTGCTGGTCTCCGACGCCCCGGCGTTCGTGGTCAACCGGCTGCTCACCCGTTTTCTCGGCACGGTCTTCGCCGCCGTGGACGCGGGCACCCCGCTGGACGTGGCGAACAGCGCGCTGGACCCGCTGGGCCTGCCGATGCGCCCGCTCGCCCTACTCCAGCTGGTCGGGCCGGCCGTGGCGTACCACGTCGGCGGCACCCTGCACGGCGCGTTCCCGGACCGGTTCGGGGTCAGCGAGAACCTCAAGCGGATCGCCGACTCCGGCCAGCCGATCGTGGTGGACGACGAGATCAACGCCGAGGTGGCCAAGTTGCTGGTGGTCGGCGACCAGCCGCTGACCGCCGAGCAGGTGCGGCAGAATGCGCTCGACGCGCTGGCCGAGGAGATCCGGCTGATGCTCGACGAGGGCGTGGTGGCCGAGGCGCAGGACATCGACCTGTGCATGATCCTCGGTGCCGGCTGGCCGTTCCACCTGGGCGGCGTGACGCCGTACCTGGACCGCACCGGCACCAGCGAGCGGGTCACCGGCCGGCGGTTCCTGCCGCACGGGGTCGCCAGCCTGCCCGCCTGATCCACCCCGCTCCCCCGCGACCGCGGTGGTCGGTCGCGTCCCCATTGGACGCGATCGGCCACCGCGGTCGTCTTCGTCACCCCTGCCGGGAGGCGGGCGGCCCTGTCTTGATCGGCGTAACTAGGATCGCCACGACCTCGACACATCTGGAGCTGACTGATGTCCCAGCCGCCGGCCAGTCCCTACGGGGACCACGGCTCGTACCCGCCCCCGTCCGGGGGCTACCCCTCCTCCCCGCAGCCCGGGGGCTACCCGGCGCCGCAGCAGGGCGGTTACCCGTCCCAGCAGTCCGGCGGCTACCCGCCGCAGCAGTCCGGCGGTTACCCGTCCCAGCAGTCCGGTGGCTACCCGCCGCAGCAGTCCGGTGGCTACCCGCCGCAGGGTGGCTACCCGCCCGCCCAGCCCGGCCAGGCGTATCCCCCGGCCGGCCCGCCGCCGAAGAAGAAGTCCGGCGCCGGCAAGATCGTGCTGATCGTGCTGGCCGTGGTGCTGGTGCTCTGCCTCGGCGGTGCCGCCGTCACCTGGTTCGCGGTCAAGGACGACGTGGGCGACGCCGTGGACGCCGCGAAGACCCGGGTGGTCGCCCCGGCCACCCTGGCCGGCCGCCCGCAGATCACCGACACCGAACTCGCCTCGCTCTCCGAGCAGATGGTCAGCGAGATGAAGTCGACGGTGCAGAACGAGACCAGCGCCGTCGGCGCCTTCTACGGCGACCCGGCCAAGCAGGACCTGGTCATGGTCGCCGCCGCGTCCGGTCTGATCGCGGACCCGAAGAAGGAGCTCGACGACGCGGTCAACGGCCTCTCCGCCGAACTGGCGGTCAGCAACATGGCCGACGTCGACCCGGGCCCGCTCGGCGGCGACGCGCGCTGCGGCGACGGCAAGACCGACGCGGTGGAGCTGGGCGTCTGCGTCTGGGCCGACAAGGGCAGCGTCGGCATGATCGTGATCTTCTTCTCCTCCGCGGACAAGGCGAAGGCCGAGTTCGTCGGCATGCGCGGCCAGATCGAGCAGCGCTCCTGAGGCCGTGACCACGCCGGGCCGGGCCCCGCCACCGAGGTGGTGGGGCCCGGCCCGCGTCGTACCCGGATCAGGCCGACGGCGCCTCGCCGGCCGGGGTGACGGGCGCCGCGGCGGCCCGCTCGGCGGCGCTGCGCAGCACGCAGAACTCGTTGCCCTCCGGGTCGGCCAGCACCACCCAGCCCGAGCCGTCCGGCCGGCGCTCGTCGGCGACCCGGGTGGCGCCGATGCCGAGCAGCCGCTCGACCTCCTCGTCCCGGGTCCGGTCGGTCGGCTCCAGGTCGAGGTGCAGCCGGTTCTTCACCACCTTGCCCTCGGGTACGGCCAGGAAGAGGACCTCCGGCCCGCCCGGCGGCAGCAGCATCGCCTCCGGGTCACCGGGGAAGTCGTCGGGCTGGCGGGGGCACTCGAAGACCTGCGCCCAGAAACCGGCCAGGGCGTAGGTGTCGCGGCAGTCGATGCCGATGTTGTGGATCCGTGCGCTCACTGCTGTTCCTCCATGTCGGATGTACCCGCCCGCTCCGCCGCGCCGCGCAGGACGCAGAACTCGTTGCCCTCCGGGTCGGCGAGCACCACCCAGCCGGTGCCGTCGGCGCGCCGCCGGTCGTCCACCAGGACGGCGCCGAGCCCGAGCACCCGGTCGATCTCCTCGTCCCGGGTCCGGCCGGCCGGCTCCAGGCAGACGTGCACCCGGTTCTTCACCGCCTTGGTCTCGGGCACCCGCTGGAAGAACACGTGCGGGCCGGCGCCGTCCGGTGGCAGCAGCACCGCCTCCGGGTCACCGGGGACGTCGTCGGCGTGCCGGGCGTAGCCCAGCACGGCCGACCAGAAGCCGGCGAGGGCGTAGGTGTCGTGGCAGTCGAAACTGATGTTGTGTATCCGTGGGAACACGGGGGAAGCCTCCGTGGTCGAGGCGCCCCGTGTGCGTGAGCGTCAGCCGGCGAGCCGGGGCGCGGACGTCATGACGATGGACATTCGACGCACCCCCCTCCGATCCCAGGCTGACGAGGTGATCTTTCCATCCGCCCGACGGCGGCCGCAACCCCCGGTCAGCGTCCGCCCGGCGGCCCGGCGTGTTCCTCGGCGGTCACCGCCGGGGCGGCGTCCGCCGCCGGCAGCGTCACCGTCACCTCCAGGCCGCCGCCGGGCTGGGCGACGGCCTGCACGGTGCCGCCGTGCGCGTCGCAGACCGCGCGGACGATGGAGAGCCCGAGGCCGGAGCCGCGGGCGCCGGTGCGCTCCCGGCCGCCGCGGCGGAACGGCTCGAACAGCCCCGGCACGTCGGCCGGATCCACCTCGAACCCGGTGTTCCCCACCACCAGCCAGGACCGGCAGCCGTCCGAGCCGGTGCGCACCCAGAGCCGGCCGTGCAGGTGGTTGTAGCGGACCGCGTTCTCCACCAGGTTGCCGGCCAGCCGGTCCAGCAGCCCGGGATCGCCGACCACCGGCGCCGACTCCAGCGAGGTCTGCACCCGCAGGCCGATCCGCTCCACCTCCCGGCGTACCGCCGACAGGGCGTTGGCGGTGCCGGCGGCGAGGTCGCACTCGGTACGCCGGCCGAGGCGGCGGCCGGCCTGCGCCTCGCTGCGGGCCAGCACCAGCAGCGCGTCGACCAGCCCGTTGGCCCGCTCGGAGGCGTCCCGGACCACGGTGGCCATCCGCCGGTACTCGGCGGTGTCCGCCTCGTCGTCGCTGAGCGTCACGTCGATCTCGGTACGCATCACCGCGAGGGGGGTGCGCAGCTCGTGCGAGGCGTTCGCGACGAACCGCTTCTGCGCCTCGAACGCGGCGGCGATCCGGTCCAGCATGGCGTCGAACGTCTTGGCCAGCTCGGCCACCTCGTCGTCCGCGCCCGAGTAGCCGATCCGCTGGTCCAGGGTGGCCTCGCCGAGCCGCTGCGCGGTGGCGGTGACCTGGTGCAGCGGCCGCAGCGCGCGTCCGGCCACCGCGTACGCCCCGGCCACCCCGACCACGCTGATCGCCAGCAGCGCGACCAGCCCCTTGGCCAGCAGCTCCGCGGACGCCGCGTCCACCAGCTGCCGCTGCCACTGCGCGGCATCCAGGGTCCGGCCGTCGGCCAGCACCACGGTGGTGCCGGGGAGCAGCTCGTCGGTCGGGCGCAGCGCGTCGCGGACCAGCAGCCAGGCCAGCAGCACCAGGATCGCCCCGGCACCGACCAGCAGCACACCGTTGAGCAGGGTCAGCCGCAGCCGCAGGGTGGGCCGCAGCCGCGACCGCCGGGTGGCGGCGCCGCCCTCGGCCCGCGACTGCGCCGCGCGTGGCCCCACCTCGCTCCGGGCGCTCACGGTGCCACCTCGGCGGTGCGGTAGCCGGCGCCGACCACCGTCTCGATCAGCGGCGGGTCGCCGAGCTTCTTGCGCAGGGTCATCACGGTGACCCGGACGATGGTGGTGAACGGGTCGGTGTTGGCGTCCCAGACCCGCTCCAGCAGCTCCTCGCTGGAGACCACCGCGCCCCGCGCCTTGAGCAGCTCGCACAGCACGCCGAACTCCTTGTTGGTCAGGTCGACCGGGACGCCGCCGCGGGTGACCACCCGACGGGCCGGGTCGAGCACCAGGTCGGCCAGGGACAGCACCGGCGGCGCGGCCGGGGTGGCCCGCCGGCCGAGCGCCTGCACCCGGGCCACCAGCTCGTCGAAGGCGAACGGCTTGGGCAGGTAGTCGTCCGCACCGAGCTGCAACCCCTCCACCCGGTCGGCCACCGTGCCGCTGGCGGTCAGCATCAGCACCCGGGTCAGCGTGCCGGAGGCGGCCAGCTCGGCGCAGATCTGGTCGCCGTGCATCCCGGGCAGGTCGCGGTCGAGCACCACCACGTCGTAGCGGGTGACGAAGGCCATTTCGTGGCCGCTGTCGCCGTCGTAGGCGACATCCACCGCCATGCCGCGCCGGCGCAACCCGCGCGCGATCGCGTCCGCGAGGTTCCGCTCGTCCTCGACCACCAGCACCCGCATCCCCGGTCCTCCTCGCCGCTGACCACCCGACAACCTAGTGCCGGCCGCCAAACCAGCGTCCCGCGCCGTCCCGGCCGGCCGCCATTGCAGAAAACCTTCGTCGTACGTAATGCTGCTGGCGGGAATCTACGGAACGGACGGAGCTGTCATGACCGACGCGGCGGCCCGGCGGGACATCGCCTACCAGGGCTTCCGGCTGCCCGGCGACCTGGCCGCCGGGACGGCGGCCGGGGTGCGCGCGGAGGCCGGGGGCCTGGCACTGGCCGAACCGGCCGGCCGCCGGGAGCACCGGCTCCCGGACGGCAGCACAGCGGTGTACGAGTGGGGCAGCTGGACCACCCCACCGGTCCCGGTGGGCTTCGCCGTGCACGAGGTGGTGCCGTCCTGGACCGCCGACAGCCCGGCCGGCTGCTGGCTCCGGGTCGAACTGCGCGGCTGGCACGACGACCGGCCGGCCACCGGCTGGTACCTGCTCGCCGACTGGGCGGCCGACGACGCGACCGTGCGGCGCACCTCGGTGCCCGGGCAGCGCGACGGCGACGCCCGGGTGGAGACCGACACGCTCGTCGTGGGCGAAGCGACGGTCACCGGCTGGCAGGCCCGGGTGACCCTGTTCCGGCCGGTCGGTGGCACCGAGGGTCCGGTGCTGCGCTCGGTCGGCGCGATGGCCTCCGGCCGGCCGGTCGCCGCCGCGGTCCGGCCACCGGCGGGCGGCCCGGGCGCCCCGGGCCCGGACGGCGTCCACCCGGTCCCGGTGGCGGCGGCGCCGGCCGGCGCGCCCGACCGGCGGCCGGGCTGGGGCACCGTGCTCGACGTGCCCCGGTACTCCCAGCGGCTGCACGCCGGCGAGCACCCGCGGTGGGGTGGCGGCGGCGACTCCTGGTGCAGCCCCACCTGCACCTCGATGGTGCTCGCCTTCTGGGGCGCCGCCCCGGCGCCCGAGCGGTACGCCTGGGTGCGCCCGCCCGGCCCGCGCCCGGTGGTGGTGCACGCCGCCCGGCACTGCTACGACCACGCCTACGCCGGGGCCGGGAACTGGCCGTTCAACACCGCCTACGCCGGTTTGCACGGGATGGACGCCTTCGTCACCCGGCTGCGCTCGCTCACCGAGGCGGAGGCGTTCGTCGCCGCCGGCATCCCGCTGATCGTCTCCGCCGCCTTCCGGGCCGGCGAGGTGCCGGGACTGGACTACGACACCCGGGGGCACCTGATGGTGCTGGTCGGCTTCACCACGGCGGGCGACCCGGTGCTCAACGACCCGTACGCGCCGGACGACGAAGGGGTGCGCCGCACCGTGGACCGGAGCCGGTTCGAGGCGGTCTGGCAGGCCGGCAGCGGCGGCGTCACCTACGTGGTCCGCCCGCCCGGGGTGCCGCTGCCGCCGGCCCCGGCGCAGGCCAACTGGTGACTCACCGCAGCCGCCAGATCCGCAGGGTGTTCCCCGGCGCCTGGCAGACCAGCGTGCCGGACTGCGCGCCGCACCGCCGTGCCCAGCCGGGCAGCACGGTGAGCACCCGGGTGCGGGCGGCGGGGAGGTCCAGCTCGGCCAGGAGCATCCGGCCGTCCGCCAGCCGGCGCAGGCCGTAGCGCGGCTGGCCCGCCGGCCACTCCCAGAGCGCCTGCCAGCGGCCCAGCTCACCGAGCACCCGGCCGGTCGCCGGATCGAGCACCGCCAGCGGCCGGTCCTCCCGGTCGTCCGGCCGGCCGCTCTCGGCGAGCAGCCGGTCGCCGACCGGCGCCAGGTGCGACCAGCGCGGGTCGGCCCAGCGGGTCCGGCCGGTCTCCGGGTCGACCACCCGCACCCCGGCGTCGGGCTGGTGCAGGCAGACCGCCGGCCCGCACGGGCTCGCCCAGCCCGTCTGCGGGTCGGGGGGCAGCGTCCAGCGCCGGCGCAGCGACGGCACGTCGTAGCCGGCGATCCCGCCGGTCCCGTCGCCGACCAGCAGCACGTCGCCGACCAGCTCCAGGTAGCGGTGCCCGGCGTGGCCGATCCGCGGCAGGTCGGCCGCGCCGAGCCGGGCGCCGGTTCGCGGGTCGTACAGCTCCACCCGACCCGCGGGCGAGACCGCGGCGACCAGGTCCACGCCCCCGCCGGCGTACCGGTAGGCGGCGAAGCCCTCCGCGGCCACCGGCACGGCCCAGCCGGGCGCCCCGGTGGCCGGGTCGACCGCCCGGACCGTCTGCCCCGGGCCGGGTCGGTGCGTCTCCAGCAGCACCCCGCCGCCCGCCACGGCCAGGGCCCGGCCCGGTCGCTGCCACCGCAGCTCGCCGGCGTCCAGGGTGATGGCGCTGGTGGACGCGTCGTCGCCGGCGGACGACGCGGTGCTGACCAGGAGCAGGTCGTCGTGCACGGTCAGCCCCATCGGGACGTCGTCGTCCGGCAGCGCCCGGCGCCAGAGCGGTTCCCCGTCCGGCAGCCGGTACGCGACCAGTTCCCGGGCGGTGCCGTCGGCCGGCAGCAGCCCCTGCAGGACCAGCAGCCGGTCACCGAGCAGGAGGAAGTCCGCCGGATCGGTCGCGGGCACGCTCACCGTCGGCGGGCCCGCCGGTGGGGCCGCCCCGGCGGTGAGCGTGCCCAGGGCGAGCAGGAGCGGCAGCGCCGCCCGCCACCAGCGGGCCGGCGGCCGGGGCCGGCCGCCGGCGGGCTCGGGCTCGGGGTCGCGTGGCCGTTCCCCCAGGTCGATGACCACGTCGCCGGTCATCCGGGCAGCCGCCGCACCAGGAAGCCGTCGCGCAGTCGGCGACAGAGGATCAGGTCCCCGTCGACCTGGCAGTCCCCCGCCACGTCCCGGAGCACGTCGTGCCCCCGCGCCCGGCCGGTGGCGGCGTCCAGTTCGGCGACCAGCAGCCCGCCGCCCGGTGCCGGCCGGGTCCCGACAACCCGTTGCTCCGCCGTCCGGGACGGCACCAGCTGCCAGGCGCCGAGGTCGGCGAGTTGCCGGCCGGTCGCCACGTCGACCACCACCACCCGGTCCGTCCCGGACGAGGTGGTCGTGAACCCGAGCATCCGGCCGTCCCGCTCGGGCAGCAGGCCGGTCCAGCCCGCGTCGGCCCAGCGCTCCTGGCCGGTGGCCGGGTCGAGCGCCCGGATCCCGCCGGTCCGGCCGGCGGCGCAGAGCAGGTCGCCGCACGGGTGGAGGTAGGCGGTCAGCGGAAGGTCCACCTCCCAGCGCCGCCGCAGCCCGTCCAGTTCGTACCCGGCCACCCGGCCCGTCTGGCGGTCGATGGCCACCAGCAGGTCCCCCACGACCTGGCGGTCCGTCGAGGCCGGCAGGGCGGGCAGCTCCTCCCGGCGCAGCCGGGCGCCGGTGCCGGCGTCGTAGACCTCGACCGCGCCGTCGGCCGGGACCAGCACGAGCTGCTCGATGAGGCCGTCGCGGCCCTGGTAGCTCACCCCCTCCGGCGGGACCGGCAGCGACCACAGCGCCCGGCCCGAGGCGAGGTCCACCGACCGGACCCGGCCCGGGCTGTCCAGGCCGCCGGTCTCCAGCAGCAGCCGCCCGGCGGCGTCCAGCCGGGCCAGGCCGGGCTGCCGCCAGCGCAGCCGCCCGGTGTCGGCGTCGAAGACCATGGTGTCGCCGCCCCGGAAGCCGTTGAGCCCGGCCGCGGAGAGCAGCAACAGGCCGTCGCGCACCTCGAGCCCCCAGAGCTGTCCGGCCCCCGGCAGCGGCACCCGCCACAGCGGGGCGGGTCGCTGCGGGGTGGCCGTCGCCCGCTCGGGGAGCGGGTAGGCGACCAGGTCACGGGTGCCGTCGGTGACCCCTTCGGCGGGCTGCGCGACGTAGAGCCGGCCGCCGGCGACGAAGGCGTCCGCGGCGGCGGAGCCCGGCACGACGGCCGCGACGCGGGCCGGCGGCGGCGTCGCTCCGGCCGCCGTGGCCAGCACCAACGCCAGCACCACGGCGCTCCGCAGTGGACGACCGGCCGGCCGGAGCGGCCGGCGGACCGGCCGGGACCGTTCGGGCTCCGGCGGGTCGCGCAGCTCACCGAGGTCGATCAGCGTCACGTCGTCCTCCCCGTCGGCCCGCGTCCGTCCGGCAAACCGGCCGTGGCCGTACCGGGCCGGCAAATGCGACGCATCACGCCTGTACGATGGCGCGTCGTGGCTGCGCCGATGGTAGACCCCGTACCGACCCGAGTCGCCGACCCAGTCGCGGCGCCGCCGTCCCGGCGTACCCGCTGGCGGCCGGCCCGCGCCGACGTGCTGGCCGTGGCCGCCTACCTGGCGCTCGGCGTGCTCGTCTGCCTCAACTACTGGGTGGACGTGCAGCACCGGGTCTCCTCGCACCTGCCCACCGACCACAGCTGGTTCGAGTGGCTCTTCTCGCACGGCGCGTACTCGGTGCGGCACCTGGAGAACCCGCTCTTCACCACCCGCCAGAACGCCCCGGACGGGGTGAACATGATGGCGAACACCTCGCTGCTCGGGGTGACGCTGCCGCTGGCGCCGCTGACCATGCTGCTCGGCCCGCAGGTGGTGTACGCGCTCTACCTGGGCGCGGCGCTGGCGGCGACCGCGGGCACGGCGTACTGGGCGCTCTCCCGGCACCTGGTGCGCTCCCGGGCGGCGGCCTTCGTCGGCGGCGCGTTCCTCGGCTTCGCGCCCGGCATCGTGCACCACGCCAACGGCCAGCCCAACTTCGTCTCCAACTTCCTGCTGCCGCTGATCGTGGTGCGGGTGCTGCGGCTGGGCGAGCCGGGCCGCTGGCGGCGCAACGGCGTCGTGCTCGGCCTGCTGGTGGCGTACCAGATCTTCATCAACGAGGAGATGCTGCTGCTCACCGCCCTGGCCTGCCTGGTCGTGGTGGTGGCGTACGCGGTCATGCGGCCGCGCCGGGCGTGGGCGGTGGCCGGCACCTTCGCCGCCGCCCTCGGCGTCGGCGGCGGGCTGGCGCTGCTGCTCACCGCGTACCCGATCTGGTTCCAGTTCAACGGCCCGCAGTCCTACCGCGGCCTGCAGGGCGGGGTGTTCCACAACTGGGGCGAGGACCTCAAGGCCTTCGTCACCTTCCCCCGGGACACCATCGCCGGTGACGAGGCGGTGGAGCAGACCATCGGGCTGACCGAGCAGAACACCTGGTTCGGCTGGCCGCTGGTGCTGCTGTCGCTGGTGGCGCTGGTGCTGCTGGTCCGCCGCTGGTTCGCCGCCCGGATCCTCGCCGTGCTGGTGGTGGTCTTCGCGGTGGCCGCGATCGGCCCAAAGGTGCGGTACGACGGGGTGGAGACGGCGACCGACGGCCCGTGGGCGTACATCCCGGACGACCTGCCGCTGGTCGAGATGATGATGCCGACCCGGCTGGCCCTGGTGGTGGTGGCAGCGGTCGGCGTGCTGCTCGCGCTGGCCTGGGAGGCGGCCTCCGGCGCGGGCCGCCCGCCGGTGCCCGCGCAGCGCGCCGACGAGGCGGACGCCCCGGCCCGCCCGCGCCGCCGCTGGATCCGGCCGGTCGGCTACGCCGCCATCGCGCTGGCGGTGCTGCCGCTCGTCCCGCGTCCGCTGCCGGCGCAGCCGGTCGACCCGCCGCCGCACTTCATCACCGCCGGTGGCTGGCGCCCGTACGTGCCCGACGGCCGCACCCTGGTGCCGGTGCCGATCCCGAGCAACGTGCACGGCCTGCCCACGCTGCGCTGGAGCGCGCTGACCCAGCACGCCTTCCCGATCCCCGGCGGCTACTTCATCGGCCCGAACGAGCTGGGTGAGGGGGTGTTCGGCGCGCCGAACCGGCCGACCAGCAGCCTGATCTACTCCACGATGGACAAGGGAGCGGTGCCGGCGCTGACCGAGGAGAACCGCCGCCAGGCGGTCGAGGACCTGCGCTTCTGGAACGCGTCGGTGGTGGTGCTCGGCGCCCATCCGCGCGAGGCGGTGCTGCGGGAGCTGATGACGGCGCTGCTCGGCCCGCCGCAGCGGGTCGACGACGTGTGGCTCTGGGACGTCCGCCCGCTGGTGCCCTGACGGCCGGCCGCCCGCCGCGCGTCCACCGCGGCGAGCTGTCCCGGCCCGCTGAACCCCGCCCGGCCGGCCCGCCGATCGGCACCCCGCAGACGGTGCCGCGGATCGGCTACGGCCAGCTCCCGCCGGCCGGGCGCGGGGCACGGCCGGCCGGCGGGTGCCGCCCGGTCAGCCGACGAGAGCACGCACGTCCCAGACCCAGGCGCCGGCGATCTCCCGGCCGGGGCCGAGCAGCTGGTCCACCGTGCGGCGCACCGGGTCACCCCGGTGCAGTCCGCCCTGGACCACCACCGCCGCCCGCCAGTGCCGCAGGTCCTCGACCGCCTGGCGGCGGTCGGCGTCGGTGACCACCGGCACCTCGCCGGTCTCGGCCACCCGCCGCAGCAGCACCGAGGTGGGCCGGTCCGGGGCGCCCCAGCGCGCGGTCGGGTCGTCGGCGGACCGGGGGCCGATGAAGTAGCCGCCCGGCGCGTCGAAGGCCAGCCCGGTCCGGGCCGACCAGAACATCGCCGGGCTCAGGCCGGCGCCGGTCACCGGCGGCACCGGCACCACTGTGCGGCCCGCCGGCACCGACGCCCGCCAGCCGCCCTCGGCCACGTACGGCGGCACCGGCCACGCCGGCACGGTCCGGATCGGCGTCGGGGTCAGCGGGAGCAGCGCGGCGGCGACCGCGCCGGTCCAGAGCAGCCGCACCGGCACCCCGACCGCCGGACCGTCGCCGGGGGTGGCCGCCGGCCGCAGCGACCGGACCCGGTCCAGCGAGAGGGCGAGCAGGATGCCAAGCACCGGTACGCAGACCAGCGACAACCGGGCCGGCACCGCCAGGTCCAGCAGCGGCAGCCCGGAGACCAGCCGGTACGGGCCGGGGATACCGGTCGGGGTGCCGTCCAGCCGGATCTGCTCGCCGAGCGAGAGCAGGGCGAACAGCACGCCGCAGACGGCCAACGCCCGCACCAGCGGCCGGCGCCACAGCCAGACGGTGACCACCACGGCGAGCACCAGCAGCCCCGGGCCGAAGAACGAGTTCTCCTCGGTGGGGTTCGGCGACAGCAGGCCGGGCAGGTAGTCGTCGCCGAGCACGGTCTGCCGGGCCGACGCGGTGAACGAGGCGGCGTCCAACTGGTAGCCGTACGCGTGGAAGGGCATCCCCCGGTAGTGGCCGGGGCCGAAGAACTGGAACCACAGCGGGTACGCCAGCAGCACCACCGCGACCGCCGCGCCGACCCCGATCCGGCCGCACAGCGCGGGCGCCAGCCGACGGGCCGCCGCCCGGTCGGCCAGCGCGTACGCGACCACGAACACGCCGGCCGCGAGGGCCACGAAGACCAGCACCTCCTCGCCGAGGAAGACCTGGTAGGTGACGGTCAGGCCGAGCAGCGCGCCGGAGCGCCAGACCCGGTCGGGCGCCGGCCGGAACACCAGCGCCAGGATCAGCGGCACCAGGAACTGCGCCGCCATGTGCAGGTGCGCCCCGGCCTGGGCCACCATGCCGGGGGCGAAGCCGCAGCAGAGCCCGCCGACGGCGGCGGCCAGCCGGGAGTCGACCAGCCGGCGGCGCAGCAGCACGTACCAGGCGGTCGCGGTGCCGGCCAGGCAGCAGACGACGGCGGTGAGGAAGGCGGCCTGCGAACCGAAGAGCAGGGTGACCGGGGTCAGCGGCAGGCCCAGGCCGAGCACCGAGGTGTTGGCCATCAGGTTCACCCCGTCCGGGGCGTTCAGCGCCGTGCTGTGCAGCGGGTTCTCCAGCCCGACCACCGACCGGGCGGCGCGGGCCAGCATCCACTCGAACAGGACCTGGTCGCCGGCCTGGTGGAACAGCCGCTCCGGGCGACCCCACTGACCGCTGGTGAGCAGCACCGCCAGGGCGAGGTAGCCGGCGACCACCAGCAGGTCCGGCGGGCGGACCGGCCAGCGGCGCCGCCGGGCGGGCGGGGCGTCGGCGGGTGCGGTGGTGGTGCCGACCGCCATCAGGCCGGCTGGTCGGTCAGCGCCCGCACGTCCCAGACCCAGACGTCCAGCTCGCGGCGGCCGGGGCCGACCAGCTGCTCGACGGTACGCCGCAGCGGCTCCGCGTGGTGCTGGCGCACCGGCAGGACCAGGATCGCCGCCCGCCAGTGCCGCAGCTCGTCCAGCGACCGGCGGCGCTGCCGATCGTCCAGTTTGGGGGTACGCCCGGTGGTCGCCACCTCCTCCAGCAGCTGCCCCAACCCGCTGGGGCGGCCGCCGAAGCGACCCGGGTCACCGGTGTTGCCGTTGCGCGGGGCGAGGAAGTAGCCGCCGGGAATCTTGAAGTCCAGGTTGGTCGACGCCGCCCAGCGCATCCCGTGCGTGTTGCCCATGCTCGGCACCGGGATCGGCACCAGGGTCTGGTCCGGCCCGACGTAGCCGCGCCAGCGGTCCTCGGTGATGAAGTCGGGCACCGGCGGGCGGGAGGTCATGTGCAGCGGCATCGGCGCGATCGGCAGCAGCGCCAGCACCAGCCCGGCGATGGTGAGCGTCCGTACGGTGCGCCGGTCCAGCGGCAGCGACCGGGCCCGCTCGACGGCGAGCGCCAGCAGCACGCCGATCACCACGCTGGTGATCAGTCCGAACCGGGTGGGCACCACCGCGTCGAGCAGCGGCAGCCGGACCAGCCACTCCCACGGCCCGGTGAACAGCTCCCGGTCCCACCAGGACACCCGCTCGCCGAGGGAGAGCACGGCGAAGAACACCCCGGTCGCGGCGAGCGCGCGGACCAGCGGCTCGCGGCGCAGCCAGAGCACGATGCCGACGGCGAGCAGCGACAGGCTCCAGCCGAAGAAGGCGTTCTCCTCCGAGTAGTTAGGGGCCAGGTTGACGTTGGCCCGCTGGTTGCCGCCGATGGTGGGCGAGCCGGGGGCGAAGAAGGCGGCGATGTCGTTGCCGTAGTCGCGCACCGCGTCGCTCAGGCCGTGGTACGCCATCGGCCCGCCGAACTGGATGTAGAGCGGGTACGCCAGCAGCGCGCCGGCGAGCACCGCGCAGACCGCCAGGCCCGCGCCGAGCGGCCGCCACGCCGCCGACCAGAGCGCCGGCCGCTGGACCAGCACGGCGAGCAGGAAGACCCCGCAGGCCAGCGCGGTGAAGAGCAGGATCTCCTCGTTGATGAACGCCTGCGCGGTGACCATCAGGGCCAGCAGCACGCCGTCGCGGACCGGCCGCCGGGACCGGGTGAGCACCAGTACCCGCCAGACGATGAACGGCAGCAGGAACTGGCTGATGATGTTCGGGTGCCAGCCGGCGTGCGAGAGCATGGCCGGCGAGAACCCGCAGAACCAGCCGCCGACCACCGCGGCCAGCGGGGTCTGTACGACGTGCCGGCGGAGCATCACGTACCAGGCGGCGGCGGTGCCGGCGAGGCCGAGGGTGACCAGCACCACGAAGGTCACCGCGGGGCCGAAGAGCAGGGTCACCGGCACCATCGGGATGCCCAGCGCGAGGATGGCGGTGTTCGCCATCAGGTTCACGCCGTCGGGGTAGTTGAACTGCTCGGTGAAGAACGGGAACTCGCCGTGCAGCACCACCCGCACCGAGTGGGCGAGGAAGAACTGCACCTGGGCCGGGTCGCTGCTGTAGAGCGGGGCGACCCGGCCGGCCGGGTCCACCCAGATCTGGCTGGTCACCCAGAGCGCGGTGAGCAGGAAGAGCCCGAACACGGCGAGGTCGGTGCGGCGGCGGCGCCACCACCGGGGCCGGGGCGCCGCGCCGCCGGACGCCGCGCCGTCGGGCTCCGCCGACGGGGCAGCGGGCCGCGCCGGCTCGACCGTGGGCCGTGCCGGGTCGGCGGCGGGCTCCGGCTCGGCGGGGCCGGCGGGCGCCGTGACCGGCTCGGTGGTGACCGGGTCGGCGGTGGTGACCGGGTCCGGGGTGGACGGCGCCGGCAGGGTGTCGACCCCGGCGCGGGTCGCCCCGTTCGGGGCCGGCGCGCCGTCCGGGGCGGCGTGACCGTTCGCCGTGCCGCCGCCGGCGGTCACCGGATCGGACGCGGTGGTGGCGTCGGATTCCGGCGAGGACTCGGCGCGGGTCTCGGCAGGCGTCACAGTCGGCGGAGTCTACCGGAGCGGGAAAATGTCCCCAAAGCCACCGCGAGGTCCCTTGTGGTGGCTCGGCTGGCGGCGGTGGGACGGGGTGCGAGCCGCCGCGTCCGGCTGACCGGACATCTCGTACTATGGCGCTTTCACGACGGCAGCTCGACCGAGGGGGCGTACAGGTGGCTCCAGTCCGCCGGCGCGGCATGACGGCCACCGCACTGCTGACCCTGCTGCTGACCGCCACGGCCTGCGGCCCGGTCGCCGACCGGCAGCAGCCCCGCGAACTGCGGGTGGGCTACGACAGCCGGGACGGCTCGCTCACCGTCTGGCCGCCGCGCGGCGCGCTGGCCGGCGACGCCGCGGTGACCGCGGCGGTGACCGCGGCGGTACGCGACTGGCGGTCACCGGTTGACGACCGGGTGCACCTGCCCACCTCGGGCATCCTCTTCGCCGGCGAGGTGGACGGCGCGCCGCTCGCCCTGGTGGCCGCGGACGTGCCCGGCGAGAGCGCCTCCTGGCTGCTGCAACTCACCCGCGACGGCGACCGGTACGCGGTCACCCGGGCCACCGAGTACACCGACCCCGGCTACCTCGTCTACTCCGACGTGCTCCCGGTGCAGACTCCCGCCGGCCGGCGCTACCTCACCTCGGCCCGGGTGCAACGCCTGCTCGGCCCGAACGGCAAGGCGTTGACCAGCACCGACGGCCTCACCGAGCCGGTCGACGTGCCGGCCTGCCGGGCGGTGGCGGTGACCGCCACGCTGCGCTCCACCGAGTCGCTGCCCCGGGGCCGGGCCGCCGAGCGGCTGCTCGACCTGGGCACCGGCACCGCCGATCCGCGCTACCCGCTGGTCCGCGACGAGAGCGGGTCGGGCAAGCGCGCGCTGGCCGGCCTGGACACCTGCGCGCTGGCCGGCGAGGAGGGCCCGTTCGGCAGCATCCCCCGGCGGATCGGCGACCGGGACGCGCCGCGCTCGGTGCCGTCGTCCTGGCCGATGGAGAAGGTCGCCGTCCGCACCCTCGGCGAGGTGGCCCTCGGCGGCGGCGAGCCGGCCGAGCTCCAGCAGCTGAGCTGGGAGACCGCCACCGGCCCGATGACCGCGGTGGTCTACCGGCCGGCCGACGGCGGTCCGGCCGTGGTCTCCCCCGCCGACCAGGCCAGCCCGTTGCAGACGTACCTGCTGCCGGTGCCGGGGCAGCCGCTGGTGGTGCTGAGCTGGCGGGCCACCCGGGACAGCTCGCTGTCGGTGCCCCCGGGCACCCCGCGGCTGGTGGACCGGCCGGGGCTCACCGTGGTGCCGGAGCCGGCGCGCACGGAGACGTTCAGCCTGGCCGGGTCGGGCAAGACGCACTACCGCTCGGTCGGCGGCCGCTGACCCACGCCGGCTCCGCGGCGCCGGGAGGCGGGTGACGGAGCGCTCTCGCCGCGTTGCCGGTCGAGCAGCACGGCCGGCCCGCCGCGACGGCGACGGCGGGCGTCCCGGTGACCCGGGGCCGCCCGCCGTCGGTGAACGCTCAGTTCGACGCGGCCGCGTCGTCGGCGGAGAGCCGGACCGGCTCCACCGGCTCGACGTCGAGCCGGGAGATCCAGCCGGTGACGTCGCGGGCCACGTCCTGCGCGGTCAGGCCGAGGTCGGCCAGGATCTGCGCCCGGGTGCCGTGCGGGTGCCAGTCGGCCGGTACGCCGAGGTCGCGCAGCGGCACCCGGACGTCGGCGTCCCGCATCGCCTGGGCGAGCGCGTCGCCGACACCGCCGACCCGCACGCCGTCCTCGACGGTGACCACGAGGCGGTGCCCGGCGGCCAGCTGGACCAGCTCGGCCGGGATCGGGCGGACCCAGCGCGGGTCGACCACGGTGACCCCGTAGCCCTGCTCGGCGACCCGGGCGGCCACCTCCATGCCCAGCTGGCCGAACGCGCCGACCGCGACCAGCAGCACGTCGGTACGCGCCGACTCGGCCAGCACGTCGACCGACCCGACCCGGCGCACGGCCGGCAGGTCGGCGGCCACGGTGCCGGTCGGGAAGCGCACCACGGTCGGGCCGTCGTCGACGGCCACCGCCTCGCGCAGTTCCTCGCGGAGGGTGGCGGCGTCCCGGGGCGCGGCGATCCGCAGCCCGGGCACCACCCCGAAGACCGACATGTCCCAGATGCCGTAGTGGCTGGGGCCGTCCGGGCCGGTGATCCCGGCCCGGTCCAGCACGAAGGTGACCGGCAGCTTGTGCATCGCCACGTCCAGCAGGACCTGGTCGAAGGCGCGGTTGAGGAAGGTCGCGTAGACCGCCACCACCGGGTGCAGCCCGCCCAGCGCCAGCCCGGCGGCCGAGGTGGCCGCGTGCTGCTCGGCGATGCCCACGTCGTAGGTGCGCTCCGGGTACTTGCGGGCCAGCGAGGCGATGCCGGTCGGCTCGGCCATGGCGGCGGTGATGCCGACCACGTCGGGCCGCTCGTCGGCGATCGCGACCAGCTCCTCGGCGAAGACGTGGGTCCACTTCACCGACGGGGCGGCGACCAGCTTGCCGGTCTCGATGTCGAAGGCGCCGCCGGGGCCGTGCAGGCAGTCCGCCTCGTCCTCCTCGGCCGGCCGGTAGCCGTAGCCCTTGCGGGTGACCGCGTGCACGATCACCGGGCCGCCGAAGTTCTTCGCCGCGCGCAGCGACGACTCGACCGCCGACACGTCGTGCCCGTCCACCGGGCCGACGTACTTGATGCCGAGGTCCTCGAACATCGCCTGCGGGGCGACCGCGTCCTTGATGCCCTTCTTGACCGCGTGCAGCACCTCGTACATCGGCTTGCCGACCAGCGGGGTGGAGCCGAGCGCGTCCTTGACGGTGTCCAGCACCTTCTCGTAGCCGGGGTTGAGCCGCAGCGAGGAGAGGTGGTCGGCCAGCCCGCCGATGGTCGGCGAGTACGACCGGCCGTTGTCGTTGACCACGATCACCAGCGGGTTGCCGCTGGTGGCGATGTTGTTCAGCGCCTCCCAGCACATGCCGCCGGTCAGCGCGCCGTCGCCGACCACCGCCACCACGCTGCGCGACTCGCCCCGCAGCGCGTACGCCTTGGCCAGGCCGTCGGCGTAGGAGAGGGCGGTGGAGGCGTGCGAGTTCTCGATCAGGTCGTGCTCGCTCTCCGCCTGGCTGGGGTAGCCGGAGAGCCCGCCGCGCTGGCGCAGCCGGTCGAAGCCGGCCTGCCGCCCGGTCAGGATCTTGTGCACGTACGCCTGGTGGCCGGTGTCGAACAGGAGCCGGTCCCGGGGGGAGTCGAAGACCCGGTGCATGGCCAGGGTCAGTTCCACCACACCGAGGTTGGGCCCGACGTGCCCGCCGGTGCGGGAGACCTTCGCGATCAGGAAGTCGCGGATCTCGGCGGCGAGGACGTCCAGTTCCTCGGCGGACATCCGCTTGACGTCCTGCGGACCGCGCACGGTGGCCAGCAGCCGGCCCGGGGCGGCCGTGTCCTGTTCAACACTCATGACCGGAGAGTCTATCGGCCGCCCGGTACTCCGCAGCCCGGGCCGAGCCCGCCCGGCCCCCGGCGCCGGGCTGAGCACCAGCTCAGGACCGGATCCGCAGCCGGCGCGGCGGGGTGGGCGGGACGGCGTCGCGGGCCGGCCCGGCCGGGGTCCAGGAGCCGAGCACGGCGGCCCGGGTGGCCCCGGTCACCGACGGCAGCGCGCCCGGCAGCCCGTGCCAGGAGTGCCAGCCCAGTAGGGCGAACGCGTACGCCTCCTTGGCCTGCGCGGGCACCCCCAGCTCGTCGGTGGTGCGCAGCCGCCACCGGCCGGCGCCCAGCGCCGCCAGCCGGCGCCGCAGGGTGGGGTTGCGCACCCCGCCACCGGCCGCCACCACCTCGACCACCCGGTGCCGGTCGCACTCGGCGGCGACCACCCGGGCGGTCAGCTCGGTCAGCGTGGCGAGCACGTCGTCGGTGGGCACCGGCTCGCCGACCGCGGCCAGGTGCCGGTCCAGGTACCCGGCGTGGAACAGCTCCTTGCCGGTCGACTTGGGCGGCGGCGCGGCGTAGTACGGCTCGGCCAGCAGTGCGGCGAGCAGCCCGGCGTGCACCCGGCCGGCCGCCGCCCGGGCCCCGTCGGTATCGCACGGGCGGTCCAGGAGGCGGCGGGCGGCCGCGTCGAGCAGCGCGTTGGCCGGCCCGACGTCGTACCCGAGCACCGGGGCGCCCGGCGCGACCACCGTGAGGTTGGCGATGCCGCCGAGGTTGAGCGCCGCCCGCGGCCCGGCGGCCGGGTCCAGCAGCAGCGCGTCGAAGGCCGGGACCAGCGGCGCGCCCTGCCCGCCGGCCGCGATGTCCGCCGAGCGCAGGTCGCTGAGCACGGGTACGCCCACCCGGGCGGCCACCCGGGCCACCGCGCCGAGTTGCAGGGTGCCCCGGGCGCGCCCCTCGGCGACCCAGTGGAAGACCGTCTGCCCGGGCGAGACCACCGCGTCCGCGCCACCGGCCAGCTCGACCCCGACCGCCGCCGCCTCGGCGAAGACCTCGCCGAGCCGGTTGTCCAGCCGGCAGACCGCCTCGACGGTGGTGCCGGCCGGGGGCAGCAGCGCGCCGATCTCGGCGCGCAGCTCGTCGTCGTAGTCCAGCCCGCGGTGGCCGAGCGGGCGCAGCCACAGCGTGTCGCCCTCGACCTCGAACTCGGCGGCGGCCACGTCCACCCCGTCGTAGGAGGTGCCCGACATCAGCCCGACGATCTTCACCGGGCCAGGCTAGCGCCACCCGGCCGCGCGGTCGGCCGGGGCACCGCGGCCGGCTCAGTCGGGCGGCAGCAGCAGCCCGACCAGCTCGACGTGCTGGGTCATCGGGAACAGGTCGAAGCCGCGCACCGTGGCCAGCCGCCAGCCGAGCCCGGTGAAGGTGCGCACGTCCCGGGCGAAGGCCGCCGGGTCGCAGGCCACGTACGCCACCGCGCGCGGACCGGCGGCGGCCAGCTCGCGCACCACCCGGGCGCCGGCGCCGGAGCGCGGCGGGTCGAGCACCACCACGTCGACCGGGCCGGTGATCCGGCGCCGGGCCAGCGCGGTCTCCACCCGGGCCGCCACCACCTCGACCTGGCGCAGGTCGCGCAGGTTCTCCCGGGCCGCGGCCACCCCTTGGGCGGCCGACTCGACCAGGGTGACCCGCCCGCCGGGGCCGACCCGGTCGGCCACCGCCGCGGCGAACAGCCCGGCCCCGCCGTAGAGGTCCCAGGCCGACTCCCCCGGCCGCGGCTGCAGGGCCGCCAGCACCGCGCCGACCAGCGTGTCCGCCGCCGCCGGGTGCACCTGCCAGAAGGCGGACGCGGGCAGCGTCCACTCCCGGCCGGCGGCCACCTCGCGCACCTCGGCCGGCCCGTCGACCGGCGTGGCGACCCCCTCGGCGACGGTGGAGACGGTGACGTCGCCGCCGGTGGAGGCGACCGTGTCCACCGCGTCCGCGTCCGGCCAGCGCGCCCCGCTCGGGCTGAGCACCGGCAGCTCCTGGATCACCGGGTGGGCGATCAGGCAGCGGTCGATCGGCACCACCTCGTGCGAGCGGTGCTTGAGCAGGCCGGCCCGCCCGGCCGCGTCCACCGCGTAGCGCACCCGCGAGCGCCAGCCCAGCGGGCCGCCGGGCAGCGCCTCGACCCGTACGCCCAGCCGGTCCAGCTCGTCCCCGGTCAGCCCACCGAGCCGGGTGAGCTGCTCGCGCACAACCGCGGCCTTCCACTCCAGCTGCGCCGCCGGGGTGACGTGCTGCAGGTCACAGCCGCCGCACCGGCCCGGCTTCGCGTACGGGCAGGGCGGCTCGACGCGCTCCGGCGCGGCGGTCAGCACGGTCACCGCGTCGGCCCGCACGAAGCCCTTGTGCACCTCGGTGACCTCGGCGACCACCCGCTCGCCGGGCAGCGCGTGCCGGACGAAGACCACCTGGCCGTCCACCCGGGCCACGCAGTGCCCGCCGGGGGCGACCGCCCCCACGGTCAGCTCGACCCGCTCGGCCTCCTCCAGGCCCCGCCCCGGCTCAGTCACGGCGGGCCCCGGCGCCACGGCCGCCCTCCCCGGGCTCGTCGGCGCCGAGCGGCGGCACGGCCGGCGGCAGGGTGCTGCGCGGCACCACCCGCGGGCCCCGGGCCGGCCCGCGGCTGAGCGTCGCGTCGAGCCGGTCGAGGTTCTTGCTGGCGGTCGACTCCAGCTGCCACGGCACGCTGGTCACCATCACCCCCGGCTCGAAGAGCAGCCGGCCCTTGAGCCGCAGCGCGCTCTGGTTGTGCAGCAGGTTCTCCCACCAGCGGCCGACCACGTACTCCGGGATGAAGACGGTGACCACGTCGCGCGGGGACTCCCGGCGGACCCCGGCCACGTAGTTGAGGATCGGCCGGGTGATCTCCCGGTACGGCGAGTCGATCACGGTCAGCGGCACCGGCAGCTCCCGCCGCTCCCACTCCTCCTGGAGATCCCGGGTGTCCTTGTCGTCCACGTTAACGGTCACCGCGGTCAGCGTGTCCGGCCGGGTGGCCCGGGCGTAGGCGATGGCCCGCAGCGTCGGCTGGTGCAGCTTGCTGACCAGCACCACGGCGTGGTTACGGGCGGGCAGCACGGCGCGGCCGCCGTCCGGCGGGGTCAGCTCGTCGGCCACCCGGTCGTAGTGCCGGCGGATGGCCAGCATCAGCACGTAGATCACCGCCATCGCGGCGATCGCGATCCACGCCCCGAGCAGGAACTTGGTGACCAGGACGACGACCAGCACCGCGCCGGTCATCGCCATGCCGAAGGTGTTGATCGCCCGGGAGCGGAGCATCCGCCGCCGGGCCTGCGGGTCGCGCTCGGTCTTCAGGTGCCGGTTCCAGTGCCGGATCATGCCGGCCTGGGAGAGGGTGAACGAGACGAACACCCCGACGATGTAGAGCTGGATGAGCCGGGTCACCTCGGCCTGGAAGCCGACGATCAGCACGATCGCGAAGACGGCCAGGAAGACGATGCCGTTGGAGAACGCCAGCCGGTCGCCCCGGGTGTGCAGCTGGCGGGGCAGGTAGCGGTCCTGGGCGAGGATCGAGCCGAGCACCGGGAAGCCGTTGAACGCGGTGTTCGCGGCCAGGAAGAGGATCAGCGCGGTGGCCCCGGCCACCACGTAGAGCAGCACCGAGCCGGAGCCGAAGACCGTCTCGCCGAGCTGCGTGGTGACCGTCTTCTGCACGTACCCCTCGGGGCCGGCGACGATCTGCAGGGCCGGGTCCTCGACGAACTGGAGCCCGGTGAGCCGGGACAGCCAGATGATGCCGACCAGCATCGCCACCGCGATGGTGCCCAGCAGCAGCAGGGTGGTGGCCGCGTTGCGGCTCTTCGGCGCCTTGAAGGCGGGCACCCCGTTGGAGATCGCCTCCACGCCGGTGAGCGCCGCGCAGCCCGAGGAGAAGGTGCGCAGCAGCAGGAAGACCAGGGCGAAGCCGGTCACGCTGTGCTCGGCCTGGATCACCAGGTCGGCGCTGGGGGCGCGCAGGTCGTCACCGAGCACGAAGATCCGGATCAGGCCGGTGAGCAGCATCGCGCCGATCACGATGACGAACCCGTAGGTGGGGATGGCGAAGGCCGTCCCGGACTCGCGCAGCCCGCGCAGGTTCATCGCGGTCAGCAGCACCACCGCGAGGACCGCGATGAGCACCTTGTGGGTGGCCACGAACGGCACCACGGAGCCGAGGTTGGCCACCCCGGAGGAGACCGACACCGCGACCGTCAGCACGTAGTCGACCAGCAGCGCGCTGGCCACCCCGACGCCGGCGCGCGGCCCGAGGTTGACCGTGGCCACCTCGTAGTCGCCGCCGCCGGAGGGGTAGGCGTGCACGTTCTGCCGGTAGCTGGCCACCACCGTCAGCATCACCACGACCACGGCGAGGGCGATCCACGGCGAGAAGAGGTACGCCGACGCGCCCGCGATGGAGAGCGTCAGCAGGATCTCGTCCGGCGCGTACGCCACGCTGGAGAGGGCGTCGGAGGCGAAGACGGGCAGCGCGATGCGCTTCGGCAGGAGGGTGTGCTGGAGCCGGTCGGACCGGAACGGTCGACCGACGAGCAGCCGCTTCAGCAGCGAGGTGGGACTGGCCACAACCGCCAAGCGTACGACCCGCCGTCCGGGCGCGCGGGGGTGGTCGATCACGTCGGGGGCGCCCCGGCGGAGTACCGTCGGTGCCCGCCCGTGCCGGGAACGTGGCAGGCTCGCAGACACACGCCCGATCCGGCGGGGGCGGGTGGCACCTTGGGAGGGCAGCGTGCACGTCGTGATCATGGGATGTGGCCGGGTCGGCTCGACCCTCGCCCACAGCCTGGAGTCCCGGGGGCACTCGGTGGCGGTCATCGACCAGGACGCCGACGCCTTCCGCCGGCTCGGCCCGGACTTCGCCGGGATCACCGTCACCGGCGCCGGCTTCGACGGCGAGGTGCTGCGCCAGGCCGGCATCGAGCGGGCGGACGCCTTCGCGGCGGTCTCCAGCGGCGACAACTCCAACATCATCTCGGCCCGGCTGGCCCGGGAGACCTTCGGGGTGTCCCGGGTCGCCGCCCGGATCTACGACCAGCGCCGCGCCCAGGTCTACGAGCGGCTGGGCATCCCCACCGTGGCCACCGTCCGGTGGACGGCCGACCGGATGCTGCGGCACCTGGTGCCGGAGGGGAACGTGGAGATCTTCCGCGACCCGACCAGCACGGTGTCGATCGTCGAGGTGCCGACGCACAAGGACTGGATCGGCCGGCCGGTGCGCGCCCTGGAGGACGCCACCGGGGCCCGGGTGGCGTACCTGACCCGCTTCGGTATCGGCACGCTGCCCACCACGTCCAGCGTCGTGCAGGAGGGTGACCAGGTCTTCATGCTGGTCACCGACGACATCGTGGCGACGGTCACGTCGGTGGCGGCGGCGCCGCCGGAAGGAGTGCACTGAGCATGCGGATCGCCATCGCCGGCGCCGGCAACGTGGGCCGTTCCATCGCCCAGGAGCTGATCGACAACGGCCACCAGGTGATGCTCATCGAGCGCCAGCCCAAGATGCTCCGGCCGGACCGGGTGCCGGCCGCGGAGTGGGTGCTGGCCGACGCGTGCGAGCTGACCAGCCTGGAGGAGGCCAACGTCGCCGGCTGCGACGTGGTGGTCGCGGCCACCGGCGACGACAAGGTCAACCTGGTGGTGTCGCTGCTGGCCAAGACCGAGTTCGCGGTGCCCCGGGTGGTCGCCCGGGTGAACCGGGCCGAGAACGAGTGGCTCTTCACCGAGCAGTGGGGCGTGGACGTCGCGGTGAGCAAGCCCCGGGTGATGGCCGCCCTGGTCGAGGAGGCGGTCACGGTCGGCGACCTGGTCCGGCTGATGACCTTCCGGCAGGGCGAGGCCAACCTGGTCGAGATCACCCTGCCGACCACCGCCCCGTACGTCGGCCAGCCGCTGCACGCGGTGCCGCTGCCCCGCGACTCGGCGCTGGTGGCGATCCTGCGGGGCAAGCGGGTGCTGGTGCCCAGCCCGGACGACCCGCTGGAGGCCGGCGACGAGCTGATCTTCGTCTGCACCGCCGAGGTGGAGGACGCGGTGCGGGCCGTGGTGCTCGGGCCGGACAGCGTCGAGCGGACCCGCGAGGCGCGCTGACCCCGACCGGGGGTGGCTCAGCCGCCGGCCAGCGGGGCCGGCTGGTTCTCCCGGGTGGCGCGGCGGACGGTCCAGACGGTGATCAGCAGCAGCAGCGCGTAGGGCGGGTAGCCCAGCGCCAGCCGGGCCACGCCGAGCGCGGTGTCCTGGTGGGCGAGGTAGAGCCCGGCCTGCACGCCCACCTTGGCCAGCCAGACCACGCCCCAGAGCACGGTCAGCCCGGTGAAGGTCTTCACCAGCCGCGGGTCGTCGCGCCACTCCGAGCGGCCCTGGGCCACCAGCACCGACCAGATCCACCCCACCAGGGGCTGCCGGATCGCCGCCGAGAGCAGCAGCGCCAGGCCGTAGCCGATGCCGTAGAGGATGCCGGGGAGGTAGAAGTCCCGCTCGTCGCCGGTACGCCAGGCGATCGCCGCGCCGATGGCGATGCCGAAGAGCCCGTTGACCGCGTGCCGGACGGGCCGGCGCTGGGCCAGCCGCAGCACCGCGATCGCCAGCGCCACGGCCACCGCGGCGATCACCGCGGGGCGCAGCTCGCCGAGGATGTTGGCGACCACGAAGACGACCACCGGGATGCTCGACTCGACCAGCCCCCGCCAGCCGCCGAGCTGGTCGGCCATCTGCTCGGCGATGGAGGGCAGCCGCTCCTCCTCCGGCCCGGTCTCCGGCTCCGCCGCCCGGTGCTGTCCGGTCGTCACTTCGGCGACTCCAGCTCGTAGTACGGGTTGTAGATGACCTTCCGGTCGTCCCGGACGGCCACCCGCCCGCGCGCGGTGAGGTGCCGGCCGGGCTCGATGCCGGCGATGTGCCGCCGGCCCAGCCAGACCAGCGTCACCACGTCGCTGCCGTCGTAGAGGTCCGCCTCCAGGGTGGGCAGGTTGGTGCGCGGGGTGTAGACCACGGTGCGCAGCCGCCCGGAGACGGACACCACCTGGCCCCGGTGGCACTGCCGGGCCGGCACGCCGCCGTGCTCGGCGCTCTCCTTCTGCAGCTCCTGCGCCTCGATCTCGGCCTCGCTGGCCGTGAACCGGCGCAGCATCCGCCGCAGCGATCTCCGGTCCTCGTCGGTCGTCATGACCTCCGCGTCACCCTTCCACGCCGGCCGGCCCGCGCCGGCACTGCCCGAGCCCGGCGGCGCCGGGACCGTTCCGCCAGCGTACGCCGAGCGGGCCGGTCCCGGCGGGCCGGCGAACGCCGGGTCAGACCTCGCGGGGCTCCGCAGCCGCCCGGCCGGCCGCCGCACCCGTGTCGGCTCCCTCGGCGCCGGCCGGGGCGGCCTGCTCGGCGACGTCCCGGGGCAGCCGCAGCGGCAGCGGCTCGCGCACCGGCTTCGCCTCCTGGCCCCGGTCGACCACCAGCCCGTCGAGGCACTGGGCCAGCGGCCCGGCCGCGGCCGGGTCGACGGCCGCCGGGCCCTGGTAGACCCCGCGGACCATCCAGCGCGGCCCGTCGATGCCGACGAACCGCAGGTCGGTCAGGCCGTCCGGGGTGCGCACCCGGGCCCGCAGCTCGGTGCCGTACTCCCCCTCGGCCTCCTGGGCGGCGGCGCCGTCGTTGAACAGCGACTGCCGGATCTCCTCGCGCACCTCGTCCCAGATGCCCTCGGAGCGGGGCGCGGCGAAGACGCCGAGTTGGAGCGCGTTCTGGCCGTGCACCAGCACCACCTGCTGGATCACGCCCTGCGGGTCGGCCTGCACCCGCACCTCCACCTCGGGCACCGCCGGGATCTGCAGGCTGCCCAGGTCGAGCCGCTGCACGCCGGCGGGCGCCTCGCTGACGTCGTACGGGCCGCGCGCCGGGGCCGCCGGGGTCTGCTCGCCGTCGTGGCTGTCGAGGACCTCGGTGGTCCGCTCGTCGCGGCCGCGCCGCCCGGCGTCGGCCCGCTTACGGGAGAAGATCACTGCGCCAACCCTCCGCTGTTCGCACTCACCCTGCCACCTCTTCCGTCCGCCCGTCCGCCCCGTCGGTGCGCGGCGCGGGCGGCACCAGCCCGGCGTGCCCGCCGGTGGAGCCGTGCCCGCCGGCGCCGCGCGGGGACGCGGGCAGCTCGACCACCGGCTGGAAGACCGCCCGTTCCACCCGCTGGATGACGAGCTGGGCGATCCGGTCGCCACGGGAGATCTTCGCCGGCACGTCCCGATCATGGTTGATCAGGTTGACCAGGATCTCACCCCGGTAGCCGGCGTCGACCGTACCGGGCGCGTTGAGCACGGTCACGCCGAGCCTGGCCGCCAGCCCCGACCGGGGGTGGACCAGGCCCACGTACCCCTCGGGGAGGGCGATCGCCAGGCCGGTCGGGACCAGGGCCCGACCGCCGGGTGGCAGCTCCACGTCCGCGGCGGCCACCAGGTCGGCCCCGGCGTCACCGGGATGGGCGTACGCCGGCAGCGGCAGCTCCGGGTCGAGCTGCCGTACGGGCACGGGTACGACGTCGGTCACGGTTCCCCTCTTCCGTCCGGTTCACGGGGTGACCCTGCCATCCTGCCGGGTACCCGGGCGGTTGTGCGCCGTACCCTCGGACTGTGAGCCTGTCGCCATCCTCGCCGTCGCCGTCGCCGTCACCGACGTCGCCCGTCGCGGCGCCCACCGAGCACTCCGAGCGGCTCGGCCTGCCCTGGTGGCTCTGGCTGGCCGGGGTGGCCGCGGCCGCCCTGCTCGCCGCCGAGCTCTGGATGGGCTACTCCGGGGTCCGCGCGTGGCTGCCGTTCGCGGTGCTGCCGCCGGCGGCCGTGCTCGGTCTGGCCTGGCTCGGCCGGGTCCGGGTCGCGGTACGCGACGGCGAGCTGCGGGTGGACGACGCCCGCCTGCCGGTGCGGTTCGTGGCGGACGCGATCCCGCTGGACGCCGCCGGCCGGCGCGAGGTGCTCGGGGTCGGCGCGGATCCGCTGGCGTTCGTGGTGCAGCGGCCGTGGATCAGCGGCGCGGTGCAGGTGGTGCTGGACGACCCGGCCGACCCGACCCCGTTCTGGGTGGTGAGCAGCCGCCGCCCGGTCGAGCTGGCCGAGGCGATCCTGGCCGCCCGCGACGCCGGCTGACCGCCGCCGCTCAGGGGCGCGCGGACGCGCCGGGCGGCTCCGGTGGGGCCCCCGGCAACGCGCGGCGCCTGCGGTGCAGGTCGGCCCGGACCTGGTCGGCCAACCCCCGGGTGGCTCGCCGGTTGAGGTAGCTGGCGACCGCCGCCCCGGTGAGGAACGGCCCGAGCGTGGTCAGGTTGCGCCCGAAGCGCCGCAGCAGGGTGTCCCGCAGTTCCCGGCGGGCCGCGGTGCCGAGCACGGCGCCCACCCCGGCGCCGGGGATCATCGGGTTGACCCCGCGCTGGCTGGCCCAGGAGTGCACCAGCGCGACGGCGCGCGGGGTGCCGCCCATCGGCAGCGAGACCCCGTAGACCTCGTGCAGCTCGCCGACCAGCTTCAGCTCGATCGCCACCACGGCGACCGTCTCGGCGGCCAGCAGCACCGGCGCGGAGAGCAGGGTCGGGGTGACCGCCCACTCCACGGCGGCGACGCCGCCACCGGCGGCGCCCACCCCGGCCGTCGCCCGGGCGGCGTTGCGTACCAGCCGGTCGGCGAGCGCGTCGTCGTCCAGCCCGGGGAAGTGCCGGCGCAGGGTGGCCAGGTCACGCACCGGCACGTGCGGCGCGATCTCGGCGACCGTGTCGACCATCCAGCGGACCGCGGCGCGGGGCTTGAACAGGTCGCCGAGCCCGCGGGCCCGGGCCTGCCCGACGAGCCGGGTGAGCAGTTGCCGGCGCCGGGCCGGCTCGATCTCGTCGGCGGTCAGCGCGGCGACGGTCGCCCCCAGCTCGTCGTCCGCGCCACGCTCGCCCACACCCGCCTCGTCCGCGCCACGCTCGCTCATCGAACCAACCTCCGTGCCGGCTACCCGTCACGAGTCAAGCAGTTCCCCGGGCGCGCCGCACGACGACTCGGACAGCGGCGGCCCCCGCCCGGGAGCCGCCGCTGGTGGACCCGGTGCGGATCAGACGCACTCGCGGCAGATCAGCTCGCCGTTGCGCTCGACCGCCAGCTGGCTGCGGTGGTGCACCAGGAAGCAGCGGGCGCAGCGGAACTCGTCCTGCTGCATCGGCAGCACCTTGACCGTGAGCTCCTCGTCGGCCAGGTCGGCGCCGGGCAGCTCGAAGCTCTCGGCCACCTCGGCCTCGTCGACGTCCACGGCGCCCGACTGTGAGTCGACGCGCCGGGCCTTGAGCTCTTCCAGGCTGTCCTCGCCGAGGTCGACCTCGTCGCGACGCGGGGCGTCGTAGTCGGTGGCCATCGGTTTCACTCTCCCATATCGATGTTGTCGCTTCCGGTTGTAACGCCGGACGACGCTGTTTCGGTTCCGCTGGCCGGCCACCACTTGTGTCGGTCACCCGACCCGGCTGACCGTACGGGCCGGCGCCGCCAGAGGAACTCCTCCAGCGAGCGCGGAACCATACCCCCCCTTTGGGCGAGGCATGTATACCGCCCTCGTGGCTGAGATGTACGCCCCCGCACGCGAAGTTGTTCCCAATGTGACTCAGGCGACACGAAGATAGGGGTAGTAGTACCCGGTTCCGGGATGGCGCGCCGGCATGTCCGGCTGTTTCCACGCGACGGCCGGACAACCGTTAACCTCAGCGGCGTACTCGACGGCCGGCGGGGCGGTCCGACCGCCGGCGGCCGCCGCCACCCATCACTGTCCGGGAGCACCCTGATGAGCTTTGCGCGAGTGCGAGCACTCGTTGTCGTCGGCCTGCTGGGGGTGCTCGCCCTGGTCTTCGTGGTCGTCGCGCTGGTCCGCGACACCCAGGGCAACGCCGGCCTCGCCGGTGGCTGCCCGGAGGGCTGGCCGCTGGTCGACGTGAGCCTGCGCGAGCCCAAGGACGTGAAGATCAACGTGCTGAACGGCACCGACCAGCCGGGTCTCGCCGCCAACATCGCCGACGACTTCCGCAACCGGAAGTTCCAGGTCAAGAAGGAAGGCAACGAGAAGAAGCAGGTCGACGAGGTGGCGGTGCTGCGCTACGGCCCGAAGGGCGTCGGCTCGGCCCACCTGCTCCGGGCGTACTTCCTGAACGCCGCCAAGTACGAGTACGACGCCGGCCGCCAGGACGACACCGTCGACGTGGTGCTGGGCAACGACTTCCAGCAGTTGGCCACCACCACCGAGGTCAACCAGTCGCTGGGCGACCTGGGCTCGCCGGTGGCGCCGCCCGGCTCCTGCCCGATGCCCGAGAAGGGCTGACCGGCCCGGCCGGCTCCAGCGGCTCCCGGTCGCGGCGGCCGTCCCACCCCGGGGAGACGGGTGCCCGCCCCTGCCCGGACGCCGCTGCCCCGGCCCCACGCCGCTGCCCCCGGGAGCGCGCCACCGCCACCGGGGGCCGCGCTGCCGCAGCCGGCCCAGGGCGGCCACCGGGCGCGGGACGGCCGTCAGGGGCCGCCGGAGGCGTCCAGGTCGGCCAGCCGGGTGTGCAGCGGCCCGAACAGCGCCGGCGGGGCGGCGATGACCATGTCCGGGCCCGGCGGGAGCCCGCCCAGTCCGCCGACCCGCAGCCCGGCCTCGCCGGCCACCAGGCCGCCGGCGGCCAGGTCCCAGGCGGCCAGCCCCTTCTCGTAGTACGCGTCCACCCGGCCCTCGGCGGCCAGGCAGAGGTCGAGCGCGGCGGCGCCCAGCCGGCGGATGTCCCGCACGTGCGGGATCAGCTCGGCGATCACCCGGGCCTGGTGCGCCCGACGCCCCGGGTCGTAGCCGAAACCGGTGGCCACCAGCGCCTGGCCGAGATCGGTCTCGGTGGAGCAGCGCAGCCGCTCGCCGTCGCGCCAGGCGCCGCCACCCCGGGTGGCGGTCCACTCCTCGCCGGTGCTGACGTTGCGCACCACCCCGGCGACCACCTGGCCGTCCACCTCGGCGGCCAGCGAGACCGCGCAGTGCGGCAGCCCGTAGAGGTAGTTCACCGTGCCGTCGATCGGGTCGAGGATCCAGCGCACCCCGCCCGGCCCGGCCGGGCCGCCCGCGCCGTACTCCTCGCCGAGCACCGCGTCCGCCGGCCGCAGCCGGTGCAGCGCCTCCATCACCTGCCGCTCCACCGCCCGGTCCGCGGCGGTCACCACGTCCGTGGCGGTGCTCTTGGTGGCCGCCACCGACACGCCCTCGGCCCGCATCCGGTGCGCCGTCGCGGCCGCGTCCCGGGCCACCTCGACCGCGATCTCCAGCAGTTCCCGCGGCGCCGGCGCCGTCCGGTCCATCGTCCGTCCCCTTCCCGCACGACCGGGGTGTTCCGGATCCTGCGCGGGTATCATCCTTACAAAGTCCACATCTGCGTCGAATCCGCGGTCCCCGCCGCGGGTACGCCGTGCGCCGCAGGATGATCGCCGCAGACGGCGTTACAATTCACCCCTGCCCACGCGCCACGGACCGCCAGCGACCGGCCGGCCCGGGACACGGGGGTTCCTCAACCACATCGTTCGGCACGGTGCCCCGCTCTGCGTCGGACGACCCGGCCGTGCTCGCTCTTCGCCTCCGGAAGGTCATTCGTGACAGAACCCCGCCAGACCGGCGCCGACGTTCGCTCGCTCACCGACACCCTGATCGCCCACGCGCAGAGCGCCGGCGGCCAGCTCACGTCGGCCCAGCTCGCGCGCACCGTCGAGTCCGCCGAGGTGACTCCGGCCCAGGCCAAGAAGATCCTGCGGGCGCTCTCCGAGGCGGGAGTGACCGTGGTGGTGGACGGCTCGGCCAGCACCCGCCGCCGGGTGGCCGCCGCCCGCTCGGCCACGCCGGCGTCCCGGGCCACCACCGCCAAGACCACCAAGAAGGCCGCCGCGCCGGCCCCGAAGCAGGCGCCCGCCGCCGAGGAGGCCCCGGCGCCGGCGCCGCGGAAGGCGACCGCGCGCAAGGCCGCCGGCACCACCGCCGAGGTGGCCGCCAAGGCCGCCGCGCCGGCCAAGAAGGCCACCCGGGCCACCAAGGCCACGGTGGCCGCCGCGACCGGCCCGGCGAAGGCCACCAAGGCCGCCGGCAAGGCCAAGGGCGACGCCGCCGAGGGCGAGATCGACCCGGAGGAACTCGCCGCCGAGATCGAGGACGTCGTGGTCGAGGAGCCGGCCGAGCTGACCCAGGCCGCCGAGACCGACGCGGCCAACTCGGCCAGCGACAACGACTTCGAGTGGGACGACGAGGAGTCCGAGGCGCTCAAGCAGGCCCGCCGGGACGCCGAGCTGACCGCCTCCGCGGACTCGGTCCGGGCGTACCTCAAGCAGATCGGCAAGGTGCCGCTGCTCAACGCCGAGCAGGAGGTGGAGCTCGCCAAGCGGATCGAGGCCGGGCTCTACGCCGCCGAGCGGCTGCGCGCGGCCGAGGAGGGCGAGGAGAAGCTCACCCGCGACATGCAGCGGGACCTGCTCTGGATCTCCCGCGACGGCGAGCGTGCCAAGAACCACCTGCTCGAGGCCAACCTGCGGCTGGTCGTCTCGCTGGCCAAGCGCTACACCGGTCGCGGCATGGCCTTCCTCGACCTGATCCAGGAGGGCAACCTCGGCCTGATCCGCGCGGTCGAGAAGTTCGACTACACCAAGGGCTACAAGTTCTCCACCTACGCCACCTGGTGGATCCGCCAGGCCATCACCCGCGCCATGGCCGACCAGGCCCGCACCATCCGCATCCCGGTGCACATGGTCGAGGTGATCAACAAGCTCGGCCGGATCCAGCGCGAGCTGCTCCAGGACCTGGGCCGCGAGCCCACCCCGGAGGAGCTGGCCAAGGAGATGGACATCACACCGGAGAAGGTGCTGGAGATCCAGCAGTACGCCCGGGAGCCCATCTCGCTCGACCAGACCATCGGTGACGAGGGCGACAGCCAGCTCGGCGACTTCATCGAAGACTCGGAGGCCGTGGTCGCGGTCGACGCCGTCTCGTTCTCGCTGCTGCAGGACCAGCTCCAGCAGGTGCTGCAGACGTTGTCCGAGCGTGAGGCGGGTGTGGTACGCCTGCGCTTCGGCCTCACCGACGGCCAGCCGCGCACCCTGGACGAGATCGGCCAGGTGTACGGCGTGACCCGGGAGCGTATCCGGCAGATCGAGTCCAAGACGATGTCCAAGCTGCGTCACCCGTCGCGGTCGCAGGTGCTGCGGGATTACCTCGACTGATCCGCGATCGTCAACCCGGCGTGTCGTTTTGGCCACTTGGCGTGCAACGTCGGATGGTGATCCTTCGGTTGCACGAATGTGATCGTTGACGTGGCACCCTTGGTGCACGGCACACTGTGCCTGCCATGTGTGACCTCCATCCCGCGCGGGCACACAGGGAAGGCAAGGCCCCACAAGGGTGTTGCACGATAGGTGAGCAACGACCGAAGAGATTGTTCATCGGTGACGACCAGAGGAGGAAGGCGATGACCCCGACCCTCACGCCGCCGCCCGAGACGGTGAGCCCCCCGGCCGCCGATGAACGGTGCGACCGCTGCAATGCTGCCGGCAAGCTCCGGATCACTCTGGCGGGTGGTAGCGAGCTGGTGTTCTGTGGGCACCACGCGAACAAGTACGCGGAGGATCTCGTGAAGATCACCGTGCGGTACGCCACGGACCCCGAGTTCAGCTGGCGTGGCGCCGATCTGATGGCGAACTGAGTCCGCTAACCGACATAGCCGGCCGGAGGCACCCCCAGGGTGCCTCCGGCCGGCTTTTCGCTGTCCGCGCCCGGTGACCGCCCGATCGCATCCACCCCACGCACCCCTCACCCCCCGGCTCAGGTCGGCCGACGCGGGGCAGGCGTGCGGTGGGCCTGCTGCGCTGCTCACGGCGAGACGATCAGGGCACGGCGGGATGAGCGTCCGGCCGTCAGAGGGTCTGGACGGTGGCGATGCGCTCTTCGAGTTGTTCGATGGTGGCCTGGGCGCTGGGCGGGCCGCCGCAGAGCCGGCGCAGCTCGGCGTGGATCTTGCCGTGCGGCTGGCCGGTGCGGTGGTGCCGGGCGGCCACCAGGGCGTTCAACTGCCGGCGCAGCGCCACCCGGCGCTGAGCGGCACTCATCGGGGCGGCCGGCTGCGGGGGTGCGTCGGCGGCCGGCTCGGTCGCCCGCGCGGCGGCCTTGCGCCGCTGGGCGGCCAGCTGCTCGGCCTGCCGCTTGCTCAGCAGCAGGGCCACCTGGTCGGCGGTGAGCAGGCCGGGCAGGCCGAGGTACTCCTCCTCCTCCGGGGTGCCGGCCTGGGCGGCGGTGCCGAACGAGGCGCCGTCGAAGATCACCTGGTCCAGTTCGGCGGTGGCGGAGAGCGCCGCGAACCGCTTCTCCAGCTCGCCGCTGGCCTGCTCGTCGCGCTGGGCGCGTTCCA
Source organism: Micromonospora sp. C28SCA-DRY-2 (assembly GCF_030519475.1). GTDB lineage: Bacteria > Actinomycetota > Actinomycetes > Mycobacteriales > Micromonosporaceae > Micromonospora. The sequence goes on from NZ_JAUMKD010000001.1 coordinate 469,714, forward strand.
GCAGGTCGTCGTCGAAGCCCTCGCGGTCCTTCGGCTTGCCGAGCACGTGGTCCCGCTCGGCCTCCATCTCGCTGGCCAGCCCGAGCAGGTGCGGCACGCTGGGCAGGAAGACCGAGGCGGTCTCGCCGGGGCGACGGGCCCGGACGAACCGGCCGATCGCCTGGGCGAAGTAGAGCGGCGTGCTGGCGCTGGTGGCGTAGACCCCGACCGCCAGCCGGGGGATGTCGACCCCCTCGGAGACCATCCGCACCGCCACCAGCCAGCGCTGCTCGGACGCCGCGAAGCTGGCGATCCGCGCGGAGGCGCCGACGTCGTCGGAGAGCACCACTGCCGCCTTCTCGCCGGTCACCTGCTCGACCAGCTTGGCGTACGCGCGGGCGGCCTGCTGGTCGCTGGCGATCACCAGACCGCCCGCGTCACTCATGCCGGCCTCGCGCAGCACGGTGAGCCGTGCGTCGGCGGCCCGCAGCACCTGCGGCATCCAGTCACCGGCCGGGTCCAGGGCGGTCCGCCAGGCCTGGGCGATCAGGTCCTGGGTCATCGGCTCGCCCAGCCGGGCGGCCAGCTCCTCCCCGGCGTTGGTGCGCCACCGCGTCTCCCCCGAGTACGCCAGGAAGAGCACCGGCCGGACCACGCCGTCGCGCAGCGCGTCGGAGTAGCCGTAGACCGAGTCGGCGCGGGACCGGAGCAGGCCGTCGTCGCCCCGCTCGTAGCTGACGAACGGGATCGGGTTGTCGTCGGAGCGGAACGGGGTGCCGGTGAGCATCAGCCGGCGGACCGCCGGCTCGAAGGCGGCCTTCACCCCGTCACCCCAGGACCGGGAGTCCCCGGCGTGGTGGATCTCGTCGAGGATGACCAGGGTGCGCCGGGTCATGGTGCGCCGCCGGTGCACCTGCGGGGCCATGCCGACCTGGGCGTAGGTGACCACCGCGCCGTGGAAGTCCGCCGAGGAGTGCAGGTCGGCGTTGCGGAACGCGGCGTCGAGCTGGATGCCGACCCGGGCGGCCGAGGCGGCCCACTGGGTCTTCAGGTGCTCGGTCGGGGCGACCACGGTGACCGCCTCGACGGTGCCGTCGGCGAGCAGCTCGGCGGCGATCCGCAGGGCGAAGGTGGTCTTGCCGGCGCCGGGCGTGGCGACCGCTGTGAAGTCCTCGCTCCGGCGGCGCAGGTACTCCACCAGCGCCTTGCGCTGCCAGGCGCGTAGTGCCGGAAACGTCTCGATCGCCGGCAACCGGGCAGCCACGCGACGCTCCTCTCCGACCGCACACAGGCGGACCCCGGCCGAGGGCCAACGGGGACCGCCGCCCATGAAAACGCCTCCGCGCAGAAGATGCCGCGAAGGCCGACTCAGCATAACCAGCGGCCCCCACCGGGTGCAGCGGACGCCACGCTGGTCACCCCGGTCACATCCGGAGCGCCACCACCGCGCGTCCCCGCCACCACCGGGACGGCCGGATCAGAGGCCCGGGCCGCGCGGCGGGCGCAGCGTGGCCACCGGGGCCGACCAGCGCCGGCGCAGCGCCACCAGGCGGATGCCGAAGACCAGCGCCGCGGCGGCGATCAGCCAGCCCGCCTCGGCCCGGTCGAGGGCGTGCAGCATCGCCACCACGACCGAGCCGACGAGCGCGGCGACCGCGTAGATCTCCCGCCGGAGCACCACCGGGATCTCGGCGGTGAGCAGGTCCCGGCCGAGGCCGCCGCCGATCGCGGTGAGCATGCCGATCACGCAGGCGCCGACCGCGGGCACCTGGGCGTCCAGGGCCTTCAGGGTGCCGGTGACGGTGAACAGGCCGAGGCCGGCCGCGTCCAGCACCAGCACGGTGGTGCGCAGCCGGGCGAGCTGGGGGTGCAGCCAGAACACGGCGGCGGCGGTGACCGCCGCGGTCGCCGCGTAGCGCCAGTCGGCGAAGGCCAGCGGCGGGACCTCGTCGATGACCAGGTCCCGGAAGATACCGCCGCCGAGGGCCGCGACGAAGCCGACGAAGACGACACCGAAAAGGTCGAGCCGTTTGGCCACCGCCGCGGAGGCACCGGAGGCGGCGAAGACGGCCACCCCGGTCAGGTCGGCGAGGAGCAGCGCGGTGGAGGTGGTCACCGCCGCAGGCTACGTGGGCGGCCGGCGGGGCCGCCCGTGATCACTCGGCCCAGGAGTCGTAGATCTCCTTGCACTTCGGGCAGACCGGGGAACCGGGCTTGGCGGCCTTGGTCACCGGGAAGGTCTCCCCGCAGAGCGCGACGACGAACGTGCCCATCACGGCACTTTCGGCAATCTTGTCCTTCCGGACGTAGTGGAACATCTCCGGACCGGTGTCGGCGTCCTTCAGCTCCGGACGCTCGAGGACCTGTGTGCTCACTTTTCCACCTCCAACCCTCAAGTCTGGCAGGTCACCGCGGCCCGGTCCACTTCAGCCCGGCCGGGACGCGGCCCGTACCGTGGCGGTCGTGAACAACTTCCACATCCGTTACGGCACCGAGGTGGCCGACGCGCTGCGCGACGGGCGTCCCGTCGTCGCCCTGGAGAGCACCATCGTCTCGCACGGGCTGCCCCGCCCGGACAACCTGCGGGTCGCCCGGCAGATCGAGCAGGCGGTCCGGGACGCCGGGGCGGTGCCGGCGACCATCGGCATGGTCGGCGGCAACCTGGTGGTGGGCCTCGACGACGCCGAGCTGACCCGGCTGGCCACCGCCGACGGGGTGACCAAGCTCTCCGTACGCGATCTGGCGGTGGCCGCCGCCACCGGCGCGGACGGCGCCACCACCGTGGCCGCGACCAGCGCGGTGGCCGCGGCGGCCGGGATCGGGGTGTTCGCCACCGGTGGCCTGGGCGGGGTGCACCGGGAGGCGGCGCAGACCTTCGACGAGTCGGCCGACCTGGTCACCCTGGCCCGGACGCCGATCGCGGTGGTCTGCGCCGGGGTCAAGTCGATCCTCGACGTGGGCGCCACGCTGGAGCGGCTGGAGACCCTCGGCGTCGGCGTGGTCGGCTACCGCACCCGGCGCTTCCCCGGCTTCTTCGTCACCGATGGCGGCTTCGACCTGGACTGGTCGGTCGACAGCCCGGAGCTGGTGGCCGACGTGCTGGCCGCCCGGGAGCAGCACGGCGTGCACCGCGGCGGCCTGATCGTGGCGAACCCGCTGCCGGCCGACGAGCAGCTCGACCCGGACCTGCACGACAGCACCCTCGCCGAAGGGCTGGCCCGGCTGGAGCGCGACGGGGTGACCGGCAAGGCGGTGACGCCCTACCTGCTGGCGCACTTCCACTCGGCGACGGAGGGGGCGAGCCTGGCGGTGAACGTCCGGATCATCCTGCGCAACGCCGACCTCGCCGCCCGGATCGCGGTCGCCGCGGCCGCCCGCCGCGCCGACGCATGACCGCAGGCCGCGTCCTCGTCGTCGGTGACCTGATCACCGACGTGGTGGCGGTGCTGGCCGGGCCGCCGGCCACCGGGTCCGACACGCCGGCGGCGATCCGGTTCAGCGGTGGCGGACAGGCCGCCAACACCGCTGCCTGGCTCGCCGCCCGGGGCGTGCCGGTGACGCTGGTCGGCGCGGTCGGCGACGACAGCCAGGGGCGGGACCGGGTGGCCGAGCTGGCGCGCGCCGGGGTCGACTGCGCGGTCAGCCGGCACCCGGACCACCCCACCGGCACCGTGATCGTGCTGACCACCGACGGCGAACGCACGATGATCACCGAGCGGGGCGCCAACCTGTGGCTGACCGCGGAACACGTCGAGGCGGCGCTGGCCGCCGCACCGGACGCGGCGCACCTGCACCTGTCCGGCTACACCCTGCTGGACGCGGCGTCCCGCCCGGCCGGCCTGGCCGCGTTGGCCGCCGCGCGCGGGCGTGGGCTCACCACCAGCGTCGACGCGGCCTCCGCCGCACCGCTGCGGCGGGTCGGCGCGGCGGCCTTCCTGACCTGGGTACGCGACGTCGACCTGCTGCTGGTCAACGCGGACGAGGCGACCGTGCTGGCCGGCGGGCTGGACCCGGCCGCCCAGGGTCGGGCGTTGACGGCGTCCGCCCGGCGGGTGGTGGTGAAGCGGGGCGCGGCCGGGGCGGTCTGGGTGGACCGGGACGGGGCGGTGACGGTGTCGCCGGCCCGCCGGGTGGCGGTGGTGGACGTCACCGGCGCCGGGGACGCCTTCGCGGCCGGGCTGCTCTCCGCGTGGCTGGCCGGGGCGGCACCGGCGGCGGCGCTGGCCCGGGCCGGTGACCTCGGCGCGTCGGCGGTCTCCCAGGTGGGCGCCCGCCCGGAGTGAGCCGACCCGGCCGGGTGGAGCCCGGCCGGGTCAGGGCTCGGCGTCGATGACCTTGTGCGGCCGTTCCTCGGCCGTGAGGCTCATCGGCGGTGTCTCGTCCCGGTGCCGGGCCTGGAACCGGTTCATCAGCCGGTGCTCGTCCTTCGGCGGCCGGTCGTTGGCCAGCAGCACGGCCAGCCAGGGGATGAGCAACATGCCCAACGCGACCATCGGCAGCCAGAGCCAGAGCAGCGGGGCCTGCACGCCGACCAGGATCGCACCGACGATCAGGCAGGCCACCCGGATGCCCATCATCAGCACGTACCGCTTCTGCCGGCTGGTGAGCTGGTCGTCCTGGCTGCGCGAGGCGTCGGTGATCAGGATCGGCTGGTACGCCTGACGCTTCACCACGGACCTCCTCGAGGGGGTTACGCCCCATCCTGTCACCCCGAGCCCGTGATCAGCGAAATTCCGCGGCATCGAGGCTCGTGTTACGCCCGTGGTACGCTCGCCCCGTGGGCAGCAGGTTCAGCTTCACCGACGAGGCGTTGGCCAACCTGAGGGTCTACGACGTCACGCCGGGGGAAGTCTGGGAGGCGCTGCACAGCAGCCGGCGGGTCATCCGCCACCTGGGCGACGACGTGATGGTCGTCTACGCCGCCGCCCGCCGGGGGCGTCGGCTGGCCGTGCTGCTCGCCGAGGCCGACGGCACCGACAACGACTGGGACATCCTCTCCGCCCGCGAGCTGACCGAGGTCGAGGCCAAGCGCTACGACGAGGCAGTGCGGAGGTCCCACCGACGAGGAGGCGGTGACGATGCACCGTAACGACGCGACCAAGCAGTTCCACAGCGGCGGTGACCGGCTCGCGGAGCTGATCGACGAGAGCCCGCCGGTGGAGCTGCCCACCCCCGACACCGACACCCCGATGGTGAGCCGCTCGGTCCGGCTGCCGCTGGAGACGTACGAGCGGGTGCGGGCGGCCGCCGAGGCCCGGGGCATCGGCGTCACCACGCTGATGCGGCAGTGGATCGAGGCCGGGCTGGCCGACCTCGACGACTCGGCCACCGTCTCGCTCGCCGACGTCCGGCGCGCGCTGGCCGCGCTGGCCCACCCGACGGCCGCCTGAACCCCACACCCGCTCAGGGGGCCCGGTGGAAGTCGCCGCCCGCGTCCCCGCCGTGCAGCAGCGGTGAGGCGGGCACCTCGGGGGGCCGGCCCCGGCTGCGCCACGCGTCGGCGGTGGCCACCGCGGCCAGCACGGCGGCGACCGCCGCCAACGCCACCATCGGCGAGCTCAGGGTGAGGGCCGGCGCCAGCAGGAGCAGTGCCGCCAGTCCGCCCCAGCGCGACCAGGACACCCGGCCGAAGATCTCGTACTCGAAGCGGGCCCGGGCGGCCAGGAAGATCGCCGGGCCGCCCACCACGAAGACCAGCCAACCCGGATCGGTCCGGCCGTACGGGTGCGCGATCACCAACTCGTAGCCCACGCCCGTGCCCAGCACCCCGACCACGATGGCCAGGTGGGTGGCGCCGACGGAGGAGCCGAGCCGCCCCGCCGACCGGGCCACCCGCAACGCCTCGGCGAGCAGGTGGCCCGCCCGGTGGAAGTAGATCCGCCAGAGCAGGGCCGTGGTGACGAACGCGATGGCGAAGGCGCCGGCCCGGTCGGCGGTGAACGCCATCCCGCTGTAGGTCACGCCGATGACCAGGATGGTCTCCCCCAGCGAGATGAGGAAGATCTGCTGGTACCGGTCGGCCAGGTGCTCGCCGGCGATCAGCCAGCCGGACGCCCGCGCCGGGCCCAGGCGGGGCAGCGGCCAGCCGAGCAGGAGGCCGATGCCGTCGACGGTCAGCGCGAGCACCCACAGCGGCAGGCGCAGCTCGTCCGGTGCGTACGCCCCGGCCAGCCAGGGCACGGCACCGGCCGCCGCCCACGCGGCCAGCCGCAGCGGCACCGTGCGGCGCGGATGGCGGTGCAGTGCCGCGGCGACGACCAGCGGCCGGCCGATCATCGCCGCCAGGTAGCCGAGCACGAACGGCAGCGCCCGGTCCTCGAACGCGCCGGGCAGCGCGACCGCCATCACCAGCGCGGCGAACATCGACCCCACCACGACGAACTGGATCACGCCGTGCTCGGGCTCGTACCGGCTGGTGACCCAGGTGGTGATCGACCAGAGCAGCCAGAGGGCGAGGAAGAGCACGCCGGTGCGCGCGACCTCGACCGCCAGTTCACCGCCGGAGTCCCCGGCGGCGTCGATCAGGCGCACCGAGACCCGGGTCAGCGCGAAGACGAAGACCAGGTCGAAGAAGAGTTCGAGGAAGGTGGCCCGGGTCGCGCTGACCTCGGGGCGCAGCAGTTGCGCTCCGCGCCAGTCCGTCATCGGTCGCCCGTCGCCATCCTGCCTACAACGACCGTGCCGGCGGCCCGGTTGCGTCAGCCCTGCGCGGTCTTCGCCTTGGCCGCCGCCTTCATCTGCTGCTTGTACTCGCGCACCCGGCGCAGCGAGTCCGCGTCGACGACGTCCGCCACCGACCGGTGCGCGTCCGGGTCGCCGTACCCGCCGGCCGCCTCCCGCCAGCCCTCCGGCGTGACGCCGAACCGCTTGCCGAGCAGGGCGAGGAAGATCTGCGCCTTCTGCTTGCCGAAGCCGGGCAGGTCGGCGATGCGCCGCAGCAGTTCCCGGCCGTCGGTGACGTCGGACCAGAGCCGGGCGGCGTCGCCGTCGTAGCGGTCGACGAGGACCCGGCACACCTCCTGCACCCGGGCGGCCATCGCCTTGGGGAAGCGGTGCAGCGCGGGCGGCTGGGCGAAGAGGGCGACCAGGGCCTCCGGGTCGTACCCGGCCAGTTCCGCGGCGTCCGGCTCGTGCCCGAGCCGTTGGGTCAGCACGTACGGCGAGGAGAACGCCTTCTCCATCGGCACCTGCTGGTCGAGGACCATGCCGAGGAGCAGAGCCAGCGGGCTGCGCTCCAGCAGCCGGTTGGCCTCGGGATCGATGGGCAGCGCGAGCGTCATGGCAGCCATGGTCCCGCACGAACCGGCCCGGGTGCAGCCGGGACACCGAACCCGCCGGCACGCACCCGCGGCCCGGCGGACCGGTCAGGTCGGTCCGCCGGGCCGGTCGGGGTCAGTTGACCACGAAGAGCAGCCGGTTCGGCGAGCCGGAGCCGGGGTTGGTCACCTGGCCGGTGGTGGCGTTGCTGGTCAGGTAGCTGCTGACCTGCGCCGGCGACCAGGACGGGTTGGCCGAGAGCACGAGGGCGGCGGCGCCGGCCACGTGCGGCGAGGCCATCGAGGTGCCGCTGATGGTGTTGCTGGCGGTGTCGCTGGTCCGCCAGGCCGACAGGATGCTCGATCCGGGGGCGAAGACGTCCACGCAGGAGCCGTAGTTGGAGAACGACGAACGGGCGTCGCTGCTGGTGGTGGAGCCGACGGTGATCGCGGCCGGGGTGCGGGCCGGGGAGTAGTTGCAGGCGTTGGCGCTGGAGTTGCCGGCCGCCACCGCGTAGCTCACCCCGGAGTTGATCGAGTTGGCCACCGCGTTGTCGATGGCGCTGCTCGCCCCGCCGCCGAGGCTCATGTTGGCGACCGCCGGCTTGACCGCGTTGGCGGTGACCCAGTTGACGCCGTTCACCACGCTGGTGGTGCTGCCGCTGCCCGAGCAGTTGAGCACCTTGACCGCGATCAGCCGCACCTGCTTGGCGACGCCGTAGGTGGAGCCGCCGACGGTGCCGGCGACGTGCGTGCCGTGGCCGTTGCAGTCGGTGTTGTTGCTGTCCACCGTGTTGGTGCCCCAGGTGGCCCGGCCGCCGAACTGGGAGTGGGTGGTCCGGATGCCGGTGTCGATGATGTACGCCCGCACGTTCGACGCGGTGTTCGGGTAGGTGAAGCTGCGGCTCAGCGGCAGGGTGCGCTGGTCGATGCGGTCCAGCCCCCACGGCGGGTTGGACTGGGTGGCCTGGACGGTGAGCACCTGGTCCTGCTCCACGTAGGCGACCGCCGGGTCGGCGGCGAGCCGGCCGGCCTGGGTGGCGCTCATCCGGGCGCTGAAGCCGGTCAGCGCCGCGCTGTACACGTCGCCGACGCTGCCGCCGTACCGCTTGGTCAGCGCGCTGGCCCGCTCGGGCACGGCCGCGCGGGCGGTGGCGGTGCCCGCGGCGCCGGCCGCGTCCGGCCGGAGGACGACCAGGTAGCTACCGCTGATCGCGTTCGGGGACGCGGCGCCCCGGATCTCCCCGGTGGGTGGCGCCGCCAGGGCGGGGGTGGCGGCCGCGGTGACGGCCGCCATGCCGGCGGCGACGGCGAGCGCCCGGAACAGACGCCGCCGCGCAACGGACCCTGCTGGCATCGTGTGCCTCCTCATCGGTACGCCCGGCCGTGCCTGCTGGGCCGCGGGGCGCACCCTCGACGGTTGGTGCCGCAGATGGTAGCCGTTACATCGACGATGATGATAGAGATGATTGTCGATTAGTTTGGGCGTCCGGCACGGATGTCGCGGGTGGCGCCGCCCGCCGCGACGGCAGGAGGCAGGATGGCGACGTGGACGAACACGACATGCTGCTCTCCCCCGCCGGGGTGACGGCGCTGCGGACCGCGCTCACCCGGGCCGGGTTCACCGCCAACGGCATCGCCACCCGGCTGGGCCCGCAGGCCACCGGCGGGGTGGCCCGCAACGACTTCCGGGCCGCGCTGCGGGCCACCGAGGAGCGCGACCCGCTCGGCACCCTGATCCGGGTCTTCATCTGCGAGCAGACCGAGCCGGAGGCGGCGGTGGCCGCCGCGCTGGCGCCCCTGTCGATCGAGGAGGCACTCGCCGGCGGCCTGGTCGAGCGGCACGGCGACGGCCTGCGGATGGGGCTGGACCTGGAGCCCTACGGCGACGACTGGTGGGTGCTCGCCGACGTGCCGGCCAGCGCCCGGCCGGGCCGGCCGCTGCACGCCGAGCACGTGCTCGGCATCGGTGGAGCGACCCAGACCCTGATCGGCGCCACCGTCCGCCGGCCGGTGGAGACCGCCCTCGACCTGGGCACCGGCTCCGGGGTGCAGGCGTTGCACCTGTCCACCCACACCCGGCGGGTCACCGCCACCGACGTCTCCGAGCGGGCGCTGCGCTTCGCCGCCACCACCGCCGCGCTGAACGGGCAGGACTGGGAACTGCTCCGCGGCGACCTGGTCGCCCCGGTGGCCGGGCGCCGGTTCGACCTGGTGGTCAGCAACCCGCCGTTCGTGGTCGGGCCGGGCACCACCACGCACGTCTACCGGGACTCCGGGCGGGTGGGCGACGCGATCGGGGCCGAGCTGGCCGCCGCCGCGCCCGACCTGCTCACCGAGGGCGGCACCATGCAGTACCTGGCGAACTGGGTGCACGTCGCCGGGGAGGACTGGGCCGAGCGGGTCACCGGCTGGTTCGCCGGCACCGGCCTGGACGCCTGGGTGATCCAGCGCGAGGTGGCCGACCCGATGGCGTACGTCAACCTGTGGCTGACCGACGTCGGCGAGGCCGCCGACCCGCAGCGGATGGCCGACTGGCTGGACTGGTTCGACGCGCACAAGGTGGAGGCGATCGGCTTCGGCATCGTGTCGCTGCGCCGGGCCGGGCACGACGACCCGGTGATCCGGGTGGAGGACCTGCGCCAGCGGGTGGAGGCGCCGATGGGCGACCGGATCGCCGGCTGGTTCGACCGGCAGGACTGGCTGCGTACGCGCGGCGCCGACGGCCTGCTCGCCGCGCGCTACCGGGCCGCCGAAGGGCTCCAGCTGCGCCAGGAGGCCACCATGGGCGACGAGGGCTGGGCGGTCGACCGGCAGGTGCTCGCCATGCCGCACGGGCTGCGCTGGACCGAGGAGATCGACCCCCTGGTGCTGGCCCTGGTCGGCGGGGCCGACGGGCGGTTGCCGTTGCGCGACCAGCTCGCCCTGCTCGCCGCCGCGCACGACGTGGCCGTCGACGAGCTGGCCGAGGCGGCCGGGCCGATCGTGGCGCACCTGGTCGAGCGGGGCTTCATCGAGCCGGTGACCGGCTGATGCGGGCGGTGGTGCAGACCGTCGGCCGGGCCGGGGTGACGGTCGACGGCGAGCTGGTCGGCGAGATCTCCGACGGGCTGCTGGTGCTGCTCGGGGTCACCCACACCGACACCGTGGAGACCGCGCGCACGATGGCCCGCAAGGTGCACGAGCTGCGCATCCTCGACGACGAGCGGTCGGCCGCCGACACGGGGGCGCCGATCCTGGTGGTCAGCCAGTTCACCCTCTACGGCGACGCCCGCAAGGGGCGCCGTCCGAGTTGGACGGCGGCGGCCCCGGCCGAGGTCGCCGAGCCGCTGGTGACCGCGGTCGTCGAGGCGCTGCGCACCCGGGGGGCGAAGGTCGAGACCGGGCGGTTCCGCGCGCACATGCTGGTGGAGAGCGTCAACGTCGGGCCGCGCACCATCCTGCTCGATCTCTGACGGCTCCCGCGGGCCGGCCAGGCGGGCGGTGGCGGAGTGACGCCGTGGCGTGACCCCGCCACCGCAAGCTGTTCACCGGGCCGGACGGCGGCGGTAGAACCGTCGCATGCCATCGCCCTCACAGCCCTCCGCCGCCGGCCGGACGAGACGGCGGCTGCTCGCCGCCGCGACCGCCGCCGGACTGGTCGCGGCCGGCGCCGCCGCGATCCAGCCACCCGCCGCCGCGGCCGACCCGGCCCCGCCCGCCCCGGCCACCACCCGGGACACCCACACCGTCACCCTGGTCACCGGCGACGTGGTCACGGTGACCACGTTCGCCGACGGCCAGTCCACCGCCGACGTCGACCGGCCCGACCACGCCACCGGCGGGGTACGGATCCAGCAGAGCGGCGGCGACCTCTACGTGCTGCCCGACGAGGCGCTGCCGCTGCTCGGCAGCGACCGGCTGGACCGGCGGCTGTTCAACGTCACCGACCTGATCGAGATGGGCTACGACGACGCCCGGACGGCGGAACTGCCGCTGATCGCCACCTATCCCCCGGCCAGGGTCCGGGCGGGTCGCCCGGCCGCTCCGCCGGGCACCAAGGTGGTCCGCGAGCTGCCCAGCGTCACCGGCGCCGCGCTGGCCGCCGACAAGAAGCAGGCCCGCGCCTTCTGGTCCACCGTCGCGTCCGCGCCGGCGGCCCGGTCCGGCACGGCGCTCGGCGGCGGGCTGGCGAAGCTCTGGCTGGACGGCCGGGTGCGGGCCAGCCTGACCGAGAGCGTGCCGCAGGTCGGCGCCCCGGCCGCGTGGGCCGCCGGCTACGACGGCGCGGGCGTGACGGTCGCGGTGCTGGACAGCGGGGTCGACGCCGGCCACCCCGACCTGGCCGGCCAGGTCGACGAGGCGGTCAGCTTCGTGCCCGGCGAGGACGTCTCCGACCCGAACGGGCACGGCACCCACGTCGCCTCGACGATCGCCGGCACCGGGGCGGCCTCCGGCGGCGACCGCAAGGGCGTCGCCCCCGGCGCCGACCTGATCGTCGGCAAGGTGCTCGGCAACGACGGGTACGGGCAGGACTCGTGGATCATCGCCGGCATGCAGTGGGCGGCCGAGTCCGGGGCCGACGTGGTCAACATGAGCCTGGGCGACGCGTCGCGCACCGACGGAACCGACCCGATGACGGCGGCGGTGGACACCCTCACCGCCCGGCACGGCACGCTCTTCGTGGTGGCCGCGGGCAACTCCGGCCCGCAGACCATCGGCTCGCCCGGCACCTCGGCCAGCGCGCTGACCGTCGGCGCGGTGGACAAACAGGACGAGCTGGCCTGGTTCTCCAGCACCGGCCCGCTGGCCCGTACCGGCGCGCTGAAGCCGGACCTGAGCGCGCCCGGCGTCGGCATCACCGCCGCCCGGTCCGGGCAGGCCGCCGGCGAGGGCGCGTACCAGAGCATGGACGGCACCTCGATGGCCGCCCCGCACGTGGCGGGAGCGGCGGCGATCCTCGCCCAGCGGCACCCCGACTGGTCCGGCCCGCAGCTCAAGGAGGCGCTGACGAGCAGCGCCAAGGGCCTGTCCGACAGCTACCAGCCCTACCAGGTGGGCAGCGGCCGGCTGGACGTGGCGGCGGCGGTGCGCAACACCGTCCGGGCCACCGGCTCGGCGTTCTTCGGCAGCTTCGACTGGCCGCACGAGCCCACCGACGCGCCGGTCGTCCGGTCGGTCACCTTCACCAACTCCGGCCCGGCGGACGTCACCCTCGACCTGGCGCTCACCGGCACCGGCCCGTTCACCCTGGGCGCCACCTCGGTGACCGTCCCCGCCGGCGGCAGCGCCGACGTTCCGGTGACCGGGGACCCGCGCGGCGAGGCCCACGGCCAGCTCACCGGTTACCTGGTCGGCACCGACGCGGCCACCGGCGCGCCGGTCACCCGCACCGCGCTCGCCCTGCTCAAGGAGGACGAGCGGTACGACCTGACGGTCAGACTGACCGGCCGGGACGGCCGGCCCACCAGTTCCGAGGTGGTGCTGAAGAAGGCCGGCGAGTACTACCCGTGGCGGTACGCCGTCGACGGCGAGCGGACGCTGCGGCTGCCGCCGGGCACGTACACCGTGGAGGCGGTGCTGGACGTCCCCGGTGAACGGCCCGACCGGCTCGGCCTCGCCCTGCTGGTCGACCCGGAGACGGTGCTCGACGGCGCGGCCGAGGTGGTGCTGGACGCGAGCCGCGCCCGCCTGCTCGACACCACCGCGCCGCAGCGCGCCGAGGACCGGCAGCGCCGGCTCGACTACCGGGTCGAGTACGCCGGCGGCGACAGCTACCGTGCGGCCTACCAGGTGCCGGTCAGGTACGACGACCTCTACGTGACGCCGACCGAGCCGGTCCGCCAGGGGTCGTTCACGATGGCGACCCGGTGGCGCAAGGGCGAGCCGATGCTCAGCCTGCGCTCCCCCGGCGAGCCGCCGCTGGCGGCCACCGTGCAGCCGGGCAGCGCGCTCACCGCGGGCACCGGGAAGCTGCGCCCGGTCCACGCCGGCACCGGCGCCCCCGCCGACTACGCCGGCATCGACGCCAAGGGCCGGATCGCGGTGGTGACCCGCAGCGACGCGGTCTCCCCGGCGGAGCGGGCCGCCGCCGCGGCGGACGCCGGAGCGGCGCTGCTGCTCGTCGTCAACGACGGGCCCGGCATCCTCAACGAGTACGTCGGCGAGGCCCGGATCCCGGTGGCCACCCTGCACCGCGACGCGGGACAGCGGCTGATCACGGCGATCCGTCGCGGCACGGCGCCCAAGCTGACCGTGGAACGGGCGCCGTACGCGAACTACGTCTACGACCTGACCCGGGTCTACCCGGACCAGGTGCCGGACCGGCCGCTCCGGTACCACCCGGACCACCGGGACCTGGCCCGGCTCGACGCCCGCTACCACGCCGTGCGGGACACCGCCGGCGCCGGCTACCGGTACGACATGACCTTCAGCCCGGCGTTCGGCTTCCCGGAGTCGGAGTGGCACCCCGGCACCCGTACCGAGTGGGTCACCCCGGACGTGGTCTGGCACGAGGTGCACCAGCAGGACAGCTGGACCGACACCGCCTACCTGAACACGTACGCCAAGGGCACCGCGACCCGGCTGGACTGGTTCGCACCCGCCGTCCGGCCCGCCTTCAACCGGGCGTTCGGGGTCCGCAACAGCCGCTACCGCGACTTCATGACCCTCAACGTGCAGGCCTGGAGCCCGTCGGACGACATCCTGGAGCACGGCGGCAACCTGGACTGGGGGTCGGTGCCGACCAACCTGAAGCTGTACCAGGGCGACACCCTGCTGGACGAGAACACCTTCAACGCCGATCTCCAGTGGACCGAGGTGCCCGCCGGGACGCTGCCGTACCGCCTGGTGCTGGACGCCTCGCGGCCGGCCGAGCAGTGGCGGCTCTCCACCCGTACGCACACCGAGTGGGACTTCGTCTCCGGCTCCAACCAGGCGGACACCTTCGTGCCGTTCGCACTGCTGCAGCTCGACTACGCGCTGGAGACGGACCTGCGGGGTGACGTCAGGGCGGGCACCAGCCAGCAGATCAGTGTCACGGCGGGGCCGCAGCCGGGTGGCACCGGCACCGGCACCGTCACCTCGGTCGAGCTGGAGGTCTCGTACGACGACGGCGGCAGCTGGCAGCCGGTGACGCTGAGCCAGGGCGCCGGCGACCGGTGGACCGGCTCGCTGAAGCTGCCGAAGCAGCCCGGCTTCGTCTCGGTCCGGGCCGCCGCGCGGACCGACGCCGGCTTCGCCATCCGGCAGGAACTCATCCGGGCGTACGGCCTGCGGTGAGCCGGCCGGCGGACCCCCGGGACCGGCACCGTCCCGGGGGTCCGCCCCGCCCCGCCCCTGGTCAAGATCCATGAAGGTGACCCATACTCTGCGTGCCGTCACCGCCGGAGGGAGGCAGCCACCGATGCTGGGCGCCCTGGGTCTGAGCCCGGACGACGAGGCGGTCTACGGCCTGCTGGTCCGGCGCGGGTCGGCCGGCCCGGCCGAGCTGGCCGACGCCCTGCGGCTGCCCACCGCGACCATCGGCGCGGCGCTGTCCCACCTGGCCGCGTCCGGCCTGGTGAAGTCCGGCCCGGACGAGGCGTACTCGGTGGCACCGCCGGCGGTCGCGCTCGGGGCGCTGATCAGCGAGCAGCGCAGCGCCCTGCGCAGCGCCGAGCTGGCGCTGGTCACGTTGGCCGAGGAGTACCGGGGTGCGGTCGCGGGCCGGGCCATCGACGAACTGATCGAGGTGGTCACCGGCATGGACGCCATCCGCCACCGGTTCGCCCAGGTGCAGCACGCCGCCCGGACGGAGGTCCGCAGCTTCGTCACCACGCCCTTCATCGCCGTGCCGCCGGGCACCAACGCGGTCGAGGAGGTGGCGGTGGGGCACGGCGTGCGGTTCCGGGTCGTGGTGGATCGCCCGACGCTGGCCGAGCCCGGGGTGGTCACCGAGACACTGGAGTCGCTGCGCAACGGCGTCCAGGTGCGGGTGGTCGACTCGTTGCCGATCAAGCTGATCCTGGCCGACGCGGACCTGGCCCTGGTGCCGCTCGCCGGCACGCCCGGCGGCGAGCCCGGCGCCGTGCTGCTGCACCGCACCGGGCTGCTGGCGGCGATGGACGCGTTGTTCGAGACCGTGTGGCGCACCGCCCGCCCGCTCGACCTGACCGCCGAGGGCCTGGCCGAGCGCCCGGACGCCGACGGCACGGCCGGCCCGACCGAGCTGGACCGCCGGATCCTGGCGCTGCTGCTGGCCGGGCTCACCGACCAGGTGGTCGCCGCCCAGCTCGACCTGTCGTTGCGGACGCTGCAACGGCGGCTGCGCCACCTGATGGACCTGGCCGGCGTCGAGACCCGGATGCAGCTCGGCTGGCACGCCGCCAAGCACGGCTGGACCTGACCGGGCTCCCCCGCCGACCGGCGCCGGCCCGGCCCGGCCCGGCCCGGCCCGGTCCGGTCAACCCCGGTCCGGTCAACCCCGGTCCGGCTCGATCAGAAGAAGAGGCCCCGGCGCTGCAACGACTGGCGCAGCCAGCCGTCGAGCTGGGCTGCCCAGTCGGTGCGGTCCATGGTGGCGTAGTCGACGGTGAACCGGCCGAACGCGTCGCGACCCTCGGTGAGCAGCCCACCGCGCTTGTCCAGCTCCAGCACCACCTGCATCTGCCGCGGGTCGGCGACGAAGGTCACCTCCAGCTGGTTGATCGCGCGGGCGTACTGCGGCGCCGGGTGGAACTCGATCTCCTGGTAGAACGGCAGGGTCTGCCGTACGCCGTAGATGTGGCCCCGCTCCACGTCGGCGCGGGCGAACCGGAAGCCGAGCCGCAGCAGCGCCTCCAGCAGCCGTTCCTGGGCCGGCAGCGGGTGCACCGCGACCGCGTCCAGGTCGCCCTTGTCCACCGCCCGGGCCACCTCCAGCTCGGTACGCAGCCCCATCGTCATCCCGTGCAGGTGCTGCCCGTACAGCTCGGTGACCGGGGTCTCCCACGGCACGTCGAAGCGGAACGGGATGTCGTAGCGCTGCCCCGGCTCCAGCCGGAACGCGCCGGTCACCTGCTGCCGGTGGAACTCCTGGGTGGAGTTGTACTCGTTGTCGCCGCTCTCCACCTCGACCCGGGTGACCAGGCCCAGCGCCACGTAGCTGACGTCGACCTGGTGGTCGCCGCCGGCCACGTGCACGGTTCCCTCCAGCTGGCCACCGGGCCGGCAGTTGGGGTTCGCCAGCACGGTTTCCACCGACGGGCCGCCCACACCCATCGCCTGCATGAGCCGCTTGAAGACCACGACGCCCTCCGTTGCCTGATCCGCGCCGGCCGGCGCGATCGGCCCCGCTGGCCGACCGCTGGCACGGTAACCGGGCCCGGCAACCACCGGCGGCCGACACCCCGGCACCCGACGTTCCGCCGAGATTGGTGTCGGTTCCCCGATCGCCTCACTCCCGTTTCACGCCCCGCCCGCCAAGCTGTGTGTCACACCGGCACCACTGGGCCGGACGAGCGGCACAGACGCGGACACGGGGAGAAGAGATGGCCCTGCAGATGACGGAACACCGGATGCGCGGCACCATCGAGGCCGAGCACGGCACCGACACCCTGACCGACCTGGACGCCACCGACGAGCGCGGCGTCTCCACGGACCTGGTCCGGGCATACCTGAACGGCATCGGCCGTACCAAGCTGCTGACCGCCGCGCAGGAGGTCGACCTGGCCAAGCGGATCGAGGCCGGGCTCTTCGCCGAGGAGAAGCTGGCCACCTGCACCCCGGTCTCCGCGCAGCTGCGGGCCGACCTGGAACTGATCGCCGCCGAGGGCCGCGCCGCCAAGGACCACCTGCTGGAGGCGAACCTGCGGCTGGTGGTCAGCATCGCCAAGCGGTACACCGGTCGCGGCATGGCCTTCCTCGACCTGATCCAGGAGGGCAACCTCGGCCTGATCCGCGCGGTCGAGAAGTTCGACTACACCAAGGGCTACAAGTTCTCCACCTACGCCACCTGGTGGATCCGCCAGGCCATCACCCGCGCCATGGCCGACCAGGCCCGCACCATCCGCATCCCGGTGCACATGGTCGAGCAGGTCAACCGGATGGTCCGGGCCCGCCGCGAGCTGTCCGTGACGCTGGGCCGGGAGCCCACCGTGGCCGAGGTCGCCCGGGCGCTGGACATCCCGGAGTTCCAGGTGATCGAGCTGATCTCGTACGACCGGGAGCCGGTGAGCCTGGACCAGGCGGTCGGTGAGGACGGCGAGAGCGCGCTCGGCGACTTCGTCGCCGCCGTCGACCCGGCCGCCGAGCCGGGCGACGCCGCCGCGCAGGGCGAACTGCGCAACGAGGTGAGCATCGTGCTGGCCACCCTCTCCCAGCGGGAGCAGGCGGTGATTCGGCTCCGGTTCGGCCTGGACGACGGCCGCCAGCGCACCCTCGACGAGGTGGGTCGCGAGTTCGGCCTGTCCCGGGAGCGGATCCGGCAGATCGAGAAGGTGACCCTGCTGAAGCTGCGGGCCCCGGAGCGGGCCCAGCGCCTGGAGGCGTACGCCTGCTGACGGCGCCTGCCGCACCGTGGCCCCGGCGGTTCGCCGGGGCCACGGTGCGTCCCGGGGTGCTTGACCCGGCCCCCGATCCGCGATAGAACCAACTGGTTATAGAACCAGGAGGTTATGAACGGTGGCTCCCGAACTGCTGGACGCGACCTTCGCCGCGCTCGCCGACCCCACCCGGCGGGCCATCCTCGCGCGGCTGGCGGCCGGCGAGGCCACCGTGACCGAGCTGGCCGCGCCCTTCGCGATGAGCCAGCCGGCCATCTCCAAGCACCTCAAGGTGCTGGAGCGCGCCGGGCTGGTCAGCCGGGGCCGGAACGCCCAGCGGCGGCCCTGCCGGTTGGAGGCCGGGCCGCTGCGGGAGGCCAGCGCCTGGCTGGCGAACTACCGCGACTACTGGGCGGAGAGCTACCAACGCCTCGACGCCCTGCTCGACGAGGTGCGGTCCGGCGACCGGACCGCCGCGGAACAGGACCCGGCCCGGTGACCGGCCCCGCCGACCCGCTGGTGGTGGCCACCCCGGGCGACCGGGAGATCGTGCTGAGCCGGCTCTTCGACGCCCCGGCGCACCTCGTCTTCGCCGCCTTCACCCGCCCCGAGCTGCTGGTCCGCTGGTACGGCGCGCGCGGCTGGCGGCTGGTGGAGTGCGAGGTGGACCTGCGGGTGGGCGGGCGCTGGCGCTATGTCTCGCAGGGCCCGGACGGCGAGCGGATGGGCCAGGGCGGGGTCTACCGCGCGGTCGAACCACCGCACCGGCTGGTCTGCACCGAACTCTTCGACGACCAGTCCTACCCGGGCGAGACCCTGGTCACCCACGAGTTCACCGAACTCGTCGGGCGCACCACCGTCACCACCACGCTGCGCTACGCCACTGCCGAGGGACGCGACCGGGTGTTGCGTTACCCGATGACCCGCGGCGTCGGTGAGAGCTTCGCGCGGCTCGCCGAGCTGCTGCACGAGACGACGAGGTGAGGAGAGCACCGTGAACTGGACCCTGGAAGTGGTGATCGTGCCGGTCTCCGACGTGGACCGGGCCAAGGCGTTCTACGCCGACCAGCTCGGCTTCACCGTCGACCACGACACGGTGGTCGGCGACGACGCGCGGATCGTGCAGCTGACCCCGCCCGGCTCCGGCTGCTCCATCGTGATCGGCAAGGGCGCCGTGCCGGAGATGCCGCCGGGCTCGCTCAAGGGCCTCCAGCTGGTGGTGCCCGACCTGCACAAGGCCCGGGCCCAGTTGGTCGAGCGGGGCGTCGAGGTCAGCGAGATCCAGGTGCTGGGCGAGAACCCGCGCCCGATGCCGGACCCGCTGGACAACGTCGGCTTCGTCTTCTTCACCGACCCGGACGGCAACTCCTGGGCCGTCCAGCAGATCTCCGACCGGGCCTGAGGCGCTACAGCCGGCGCGGGCCGGTGTCCGGCCGGTCGGCCGCGGAGCCGGTGCGCACGGCGGCGTGCAGCACCGAGAGGCCGTCCGGCCGCACCAGCACCGGGTTCAGGGTGAGGGAACGGACCCGGGGCTGCTCGTCGGCGAGCCGGCCGACCCGCAGCAGCAGCTCGGCCAGGGCCGCCCGGTCCACCGGCGCGGCGCCCCGGTGCCCGCGCAGCAGCGGCGCCGCGCGCGGCTCGTCGACCAGCTCGGCGGCGTCCAGGTCGGTCAGCGGGACGGCCCGCCAGGCCCGGTCGCCGAGCAGCTCGGTCGCGACGCCGCCGAGGCCGAAGCCGACCACCGGCCCGAACGCCGGGTCCTCCACCAGCTCGACCACGCAGGCCACGCCGGGCGGGACCATCGGCTGGACCAGCACGTCCGCGCCGAAGACCGGGGACATCTCGGCGTACGCGCGGCGCAGGGTCGCCGGGTCGGGCAGGTCGAGCCGGACCGCGCCCAGGTCGAGCCGGTGCCGCAGCCCGGGGGCGGCCGCCTTCAGCGCCACCGGGTAGCCGAGCCGGTCCGCCGCGGCCACCGCCTCGTCGGCCGAGCGCGCGGGCACCGACTCGACCACCTCGATGCCGTACGCGGCGAGCAGGCCCGCCGGGTCGGTGGCCTCCGGGCGCAGCGCCGCCTGCGCCGCAGCCCGGTCGACGCCGGGCAGCTCCGGCACCGCCCCGGGCGGGCGGCGCAGCCAGTCGGCGTACGCGGCGACCCGGGCCAGGGCGCGGACCGCCTCCTCCACGCTCGGGTACGCCGGCACCCCGGCCGGCGCCCGGCCGACCAGGAACGTGGCCACTGTCGGCTTGCCGGGCGCGAGCGCGTTGGGCAACGCGGCGGAGAAGTCCGCCTCGGCGTCGGGGAGCTGGCCGGGCAGCGGCGGCGCGAAGACCACCACCAGCGCGTCCACCTGGTCGTCGGCGGCGGTCTCGGCCAGCGCGGCGGCGAACTCAGCGGCCCCGGCGCGCGGTCCGACGTCCCGGACGCCGCCGGCGGCGACGGTCAGCCCCTGGGCGGCGCAGGCGGTGGCGGCCAGCCCGGTCAGCGCCGAGGAGTTGCCCACCACGCCGACCCGCCGGCCGGCCGGCAGCGGCTGGTTGGCCAGCAGCACCCCGACGTCGAGCAGTTCGGCCACGGTGTCCACCCGGATCACGCCGGACTGGGCGAACAGCGCGCTCACCGCCACCTCGTCGGGGCCGACGGAGTCGCCGACGCCCGGCGGGCGGGCCGGCGAGGCGAGCGCCACCACCGGCTTGTCCCGGCCGATCCGGCGGGCCAGCCGGGCGAACTTGCGCGGATTGCCGAACGTCTCCAGGTACAGCATGATCACGTCGGTGCCCGGGTCGTCCTGCCAGTACTGGAGCAGGTCGTTGCCGGAGACGTCGGCCCGGTTGCCCGCGGAGACGAAGCTGGACAGCCCCAACCCGCGGCGGTCCGCCTCGGCCAGCAGGGCCACCCCGAACGCGCCGGACTGGCTGAAGATGCCCACCCGGCCGGGCACCGGCAGCCGCGGGGCGAGGGTGGCGTTGAGGCGTACCGCCGGATCGGTGTTGGCGACGCCGAGGCAGTTCGGGCCGACCACCCGCATCCCGGCGGCGTGCGCGGCGCGGACCAGGGCCCGTTGCGCCGCGGCCCCCTCCGGACCGGCCTCGGCGAAGCCGGCGGAGATCACCACCAGGCCGTGCACCCCGGCGGCGGCCGCGTCCGCGACCACCGTCTGCGCCGCCTCCGGCGGCACCGCGACCACGGCCAGGTCCACCGGCAGGCCGGCCGCGGCCGCCGACGGGTACGCGGGCAGCCCGGCGACCGTCGCCGCGCTCGGATGCACCGGCACCACCGAGCCGGTGAAGCCGGAGTCGCGCAGGTGCCCCAGCACCGCCGCGCCGACGCCCTGCCCGGTGGCGCTGGCACCGTAGACCGCCACCCCGCGCGGGGCGAGCAGCCGGGCGATGGACCGGGCCTCGGTGCGGTGCTCCCGGCCGCGCTGCACCTCCAGCGTCGCCTCGGTGGGCGCGATCGGGAAGCTCAGGTGCACCACGCCGTCGGCGAACTCGCGCTGGACCTGGTAGCCGAAGTCGGCGAAGACCCGCAGCATCGCGCCGTTGGCCGGCAGCACCTCGGCGACGAAGTTGACGATGCCGACCCGGCGGGCCGCGTCGGCCAGGTGCTCCAGCAGCACCGAGCCGATCCCCCGGCCCTGGTAGGCGTCCTCGACCACGAAGGCGACCTCGGCCTCGGGCGCCTCCGGGCCGAGCCGCTCGTAGCGCCCCACGGCGACGATCCGGTCGCCGGCCAGCACCACGAACGCCTCCCGGTCGCGGTGGTCGACGTTGACGAAGCGCTGCAGGTCGCGTTCCGGGATCCGCGGGTACGGCGAGAAGTAGCGCAGGTAGCGGGTGCGCTCGGAGAACCGGGAGTGCATGGCCACGATGCCCGGGGCGTCCGCCGGCCCGATCTGTCGCAGCTGGACGGTGGTGCCGTCGCTGAGCAGCACGTCCACCGGTTGCGGCGCGGTCGCCACCGGCCCGGCCGGGGGTTCAGTCACGGGGGTCGTGCGGGTCGAGCCCGAACAGCGGGAAGACCGCCTTGCGGGTGGCCGCGATGGCCCGGTCCACCGCGTTCGGCTCCCCGGTCGGCTGCCACGGCTCGTACGCCGGGTCGACGTCGTCGGTCATCCGCAGCGGCACCTGGTGGCCGGGACGGCGCGCGGCGGCCAGTTCCCGCCAGGCCGGCGGGGTGAGCGTGGCCGGGTCGACCGGCTCGCCGGTGGCGACCGCCAGCAGGTGCGTCCAGGCCCGGGGCACCACCTCGACCAGCGCGTACCCGCCGCCGCCGGTGGCCACCCAGCGGCCGTCGCAGAGTTCGTCGGCGAGCGCCCGCAGGACCAGGTAGGTGGCGCGCTGCCCGTCCACCGACAGGTGCAGGTCGGCCAGCGGGTCGAGCCGGTGCCCGTCCGCGCCGCACTGGGTGACCAGCAACTGCGGCCGGAACGCGCGCAGCACCGAGGGCACGATCGCGTGGAACGCGCGCTGCCAGCCGGCGTCGCCGACGCCCGGCGGCAGCGGCACGTTGACCGCCGTCCCCACCGCCTCCGGGCCGCCGGTCTCGTCCGGGAACCCGGTGCCGGGGAAGAGCGCGAGCGGGGTCTCGTGCAGGCTGACCGTGAGCACCCGCGGGTCGTCCCAGAAGATCTGCTGCACCCCGTCGCCGTGGTGCACGTCCACGTCGACGTAGGCGATCCGCTCGGCGCCCAGGTCGAGCAGGCGGGCGATGGCCACCGCCGGGTCGTTGTAGACGCAGAAGCCGGCGGCCCGGGCCGGCATCGCGTGGTGCAGGCCGCCGGCCACGTTGACCGCGCGGCGGGCCTCGCCCCGCCAGACCGCCTCGGCGGCGGCCACGCTGGCGCCGGCGACCAGCGCGCTGGACTCGTGCATCCCTTGGAAGACCGGATTGTCCGAGGTGCCCAGCCCGAACCCGGCGAAGAGCGGATCGCTCGGCGCGACCCGCACCGCGTCCAGGTAGCGCGGGTCGTGCACCCGGGTCAGCAGCGCCTCGTCGGCCGGCTCCGGCTTGACCAGCCGCACCCCCGGCCGGCGCAGGACGCCCAGCTCGCGGGCGAGCGCCATGGTCAGCTCCACCCGCACCGGGTCCAGCGGGTGGTCACCCATGTCGTAGGCGAGCAGCGACTCGTCCCACACCACCACCGTGTCGTCGGACATGGGCTCATCGTCGCACGCGTCCCGGAGTGACCCCGCGCACGCGCTGCTCACGCGTCGGGTGTCGCCCCGGTGGCCACCGGCCGGGAGGGGTCGGCGACCCAGTTGCTCCACGAGCCGACGTAGAGCGCGGCGTCCGGGCGGCCGGCCAGGTGCAGGGCGAGCACCGCCTGGGCGGCGGTCACCCCCGAGCCGCAGTACGCCCCGACCGGGCGGTCCGCGCCGACCCCGGCGGCGGCGAACCGGTCGCGCAGCGCGTCGGCGGCCGGGAACCGCCCGTCCGGACCGACGTACTCGGCCGCCGGCAGGTTGGCCGCGCCCGGCACGTGCCCGGCCACCGGGTCGATCGGCTCCGTCTCGCCCCGGTAGCGGGGGGCGGTCCGCACGTCCAGCAGCACGCCGTCGCCGGCGGCGAGCCGGGCCGCCGCGCCCGCGTCGAGCACCGGCAGTTCGCCCGGCCGGACGGTGACGTCGCCGGGGCGGGGCTCGGGCACCTCGGTCGAGGTGGGCAGCCCGGCCGCCAGCCAGGCCGGGAAGCCGCCGTGCAGCAGCCGCACCGCGCGGTGGCCGGCCCAGCGCAGCGTCCACCAGGCCCGCGCGGCGGCCATGCCGTCGCCGCCGTCGTACACCACCACGGGGTGACCGGCGCGGACGCCGGCGGCCCGCAGCGCCGCCTGCAACGCGGCCGGGTCGGGCAGCGGGTGCCGGCCGGCGGCGCCGGGCGGCCCGCAGAGGTCGGTGTCCAGGTCGACGAAGACCGCGCCGGGCAGGTGGCCGGCCGCGTAGTCGTCCCGGCCGGGCGGGCCGGTGAGCCGCCAGCGGACGTCGAGCACGGTGGGCGGGTCGGCGCGGTCGAGCTCGGCGGCGAGCCGGTCGGGTTCGACCAGAAGATCATCGGTACCGGACATGGCGTCCAGTCAACACCATCGGGGCTGCCACCACCGGTTCGGCGGCGGTCAATCGTCGGACGTCCGAGGTAGCATCGACCACCGGAGGGCCGCTGACGATATGAAGTCTCACGACCTGGTCGATACGACCGAGATGTACCTGCGCACCATCCTCGAACTCGAGGAGGAGGGGGTGCCGCCGCTGCGCGCCCGGATCGCCGAACGGCTGCGGCAGAGCGGCCCCACCGTCAGCCAGACCGTCGCCCGGATGGAGCGCGACGGCCTGCTCACGGTCGAGGGCGACCGGCACCTGACGCTCACCGCGCAGGGCCGGGCCACCGCGGTCTCGGTGATGCGCAAGCACCGGCTGGCCGA
This sequence comes from Micromonospora sp. C28SCA-DRY-2, assembly GCF_030519475.1. Taxonomy (GTDB): domain Bacteria; phylum Actinomycetota; class Actinomycetes; order Mycobacteriales; family Micromonosporaceae; genus Micromonospora. The sequence continues at coordinate 493,849 of NZ_JAUMKD010000001.1, forward strand.
GCTGCTGCTCGTCAACGTGATCGGGATGCCCTACGAGGAGGCCCACGAGGAGGCCTGCCGGTGGGAGCACGTGATGAGCGACGCGGTCGAGAAGCGGGTCTACGACCTGCTCAACCGGCCCACCCGCTCGCCGTACGGCAACCCCATCCCCGGGCTGGAGGAGCTGGGCTCCCCCGAGCCGCAGACCGCCGAGGTGGCCGAGGGTGAGCGCAACCTGGCGTTCCCCGGCCTGTCCGGGCCGGTGGTGGTGCGGCGGATCTGCGAGAGCGTGCAGACCAACGCCGACGTGCTGCGCCAGCTGCACGCCGCCGGTGTCGACCCGGGTGCCCGGGTGACCGTGGCGCAGGAGCGCGACGGGGTCTCCATCGACCGTGACGGCGGCCGGATCCGGCTGCCCCGCGAGGTCGCCTCGCGGGTCTTCGTCGCGGCCGGCTGACCGGTCCCGCTCCCGGGCCGGCTGGCCCCCGCTCCTGCGGCGGCCACCGGCCGGCCGGCTGACGGTGCCCGCCGCCGTCACAGGGCCCCGGTGTCGACCTTCTTCGCCAGGTCGACCAGCGCGGCGACGAGGTCGTCCACCGCACCCCGGTCGGTGCCCTTCGGGCTGGTCCAGTGCAGCGTGGCCAGCCGCCCCCCGCCGGCCAGCCAGCCCACCTCGGCCACCGGGCCGTGACCGCCGCCCGCGGCACCGGTGCGCCGGTACGCCCGCTGGCCGAGCCCGGTGACCTTGGTCGCCTTCGCCGGCACCACGTCCTCGGTGAACGTGGTCGGGTCGATGGACGTCTCGGTCACGGTCAGGGTCAGCTCGGGCAGGCTCGCCGTTCCGGAGCGCACCACGCAGGTGTGGCTGTCGCCCCGATCGCTGGCCGCCGCCACGTCGAAACGGACCTGGGCGTGCTCCTCGATCACGGCGAAGTCGAGCAGCCGGCACGCGCCGCCGGACGAGGCCGCCGGCACGTCGATCGAGATCGGCGCCGGCGGCGGCACCGCCACCGGTTCGGCCTCCGCCGCGCAGCCCGCCACCAGTAGCACGGCCACGCCGGCGACCACGCTCCGCCCGTGCACGATCACTCCTCCGCTGTCCACCCCGACGTGTCCGCCGGACACCGTACGGGCTCACCCGGTCCCGGCGGAAGCCCTCAATCGGCCACGTACGGGCAGTGCCGGCAGCCGCGGCCGCAGCAGGTGCCCCGGCGGGCCAGGAAGCCCGCGCTGAGCACGAAGAGACCGGTGCCCGGGTCGAGGTAGCCGGCCTCCCCGGCGGCCAGCGCGGCGGCGTGCGCGGCGAGGATCCGGTCCCGGTCGGGGTGCCCGGGCGGCAGCCGGGACGGGTGCGGCTCGGTCAACGGCCGGTCCGCCAGCGGTCGTCGCTCTCCGCTCACCGGGGCAGTCTAGGGAGACGACCCGGCCGCCCCGGACCAGGGCGGCGACCCATCCGCCCGGACCAGGGCGGCGGCTCAGCCGGACCGGAGCGCGCGACTCAACCGCCGGGCCGCAGTGCGGCTCAGCCGCGCCGGGCCGGAGCGCGGCTCAGCGTGCCGGACCGGAGCGTCGCGGCGCAGCGGCGGCGGGCCGGAGCGCGGTTCAGCCGTGCCGGGCCAGGGCGGCGGTGATGGTGCCCCGGCTCGCACCCGCCGCGAGCAGCAGCCGGAGTAGCACCTTCGCCTTGTACGGGTCGAGCAGACCGCCGTCCAGCAGCCCGCGCCGGCGCAGGTCGGTCTCCGAGCCGACCGCGCCGTAGGTGTTCCGCAGCACCGACCCGGCGCCGCAGCGGGAGGTGAGCACCACCGGGATCCGGTCGGCCAGGGCGCCGAGCACCGGGGCCAGCGTGGCGGGGACGTGCCCCACGCCGAAGCCGGCGACGACCAGTCCGTGGTGGGTGTCGGCGACCCGGTCGAGGAGCAGCCCGTCGTCGTCCAGGGTCACCGTGTGCAGGGCGACCCGGGTGTCGGCCAGCCGGGCCGGGTCGACCGGCGGCAGCGGCGCCGGCCGCTCCGGCCGGAGCAGCACGCGTACCCGCCCCTCGATCACGTGCCCGAGCGGGCCCGTGTTCGGCGAGGCGAAGGTGGCCGTGCTGGTGCTGTGCGTCTTGCGTACCCAGCGGGCGGCGTGGACCTCGTCGTTGAAGGCGACCAGCACGCCCAGGCCGCGGGCCGCCGGGGCGGCCGCCACCCGGGCCGCGGCCAGCAGGTTCGCCGGGCCGTCCGGGCCGGCCAGGGTCGGGTTGCGCATCGCCCCGGTGAACACCAGTGGCGCGTCGTGCGGCCAGACCAGGTCGGCCAGGAACGCCGACTCCTCCAGCGTGTCCGTGCCCTGGGTGACCACCGCGCCGGTGGCGCCCGCGGTCACCGCCCGGCCGGCGGCGTCGACCACGTCGAGCAGCTGGCGGTACGTCAGGTGGGCGCTGGGCACCGCGAGGGCGTCCCGTACGTCCAGCGGCGCGTCGAGGTCGCCGAGCCCGGGCACCGCGGCGACGAGGTCCGCGCCGGTCAGCCGGGTGACCACCCCCGCCCGCCCCGGGTCGTGCCCGCCCATCGCGATGGTGCCGCCGAGGGTGAACAGGGCGATGGACACGTGCGGACCTCCCGTCAGCGCCGCGGCGCGCGGCCCGCCGACCGTACCGCCCGGGCGGAATGGGGTGGCACCGGGCGAGCCGCGCCGGCAGGCTGGCCGGGTGCCCTACCGCCGCGTCGAGACCGATCCCGGCCCCGACGCCGTACGGGCAGGCGCACGACGGCCGCCTGCCGCGACCGGGGTGGTCGCGGCAGGCGGGGTGACCGTCGTACGGGTCAGCTGACCGTCCTCGGCTGCGTGGAGAGCAGCACCTGGGTCCAGCCGGACGCGTCGACCGGGTCGCTCAGGTGGTACTGGACGTCACTGCCGTCCAGGTCGTACGGGTTGACGTCGTGGTAGTGGTACATGCCGCCGGAGGAGGTGCGGCCGAAGTAGATGCCGCCGCCCGGCGACATCAGGTGGGTGAAGCCCCAGCCGTCGGCGTCGAGCGTCGCCGGGTTCCAGTCGTCCGGCCCGTTGATCTTGTAGGACCGGAGGGTGCCCGCGCTGGTGGTGCCCAGGATCCAGTTGGTCCCGGTCGCGGTCAGGGTGTTCAGCGTGAAGCCGCTGCCGATCAGGGTGTTGGTGTTGATGGTCACGGAGTGGGTTCCCACGGTGACGCCGTAGCGGCGCAGCTGGCCGTCGGCGATGCCGAACAGGTTGCCGGCCCCGTCGTAGGCGAGCAGGTCGCTGGTCCAGCCCTTCGAGCCGATCTCGACGGGCGCGTCGAAGGTGAGGGACTCGTTGTTGGTACGGACGTCGACCCGGTAGAGCTTGCCGGCGGTGGAGGTGACCAGGATCGTGTTGAAGTTCATCGTGGCCATCGCCTTCGGCGTGAAGCCCAGGGTGGCGGTGGAGATGACCGGCCCGAAGGTGCGGTCCCCGGTGCCCGCGTCGATCACGGAGTAGGTCATCCGGCCGTCCGGCAGCACGCCGTAGACGGAGGCGTTCCCGGCCACGTGATCCGCCGACCACCAGCTCGTCCGCTTCTGCGCGCCGGCCCAGCTGAAGCTGAAGTGGATGTGGTCGGTGTGCGGGTTGGCACCGCTGTAGGTCTGCCAGCCGGCCGAGGGCTCGTACGCCTTCCAGATCTTGTTGTTCCAGATGATGTACATCATGCCGAGCCGGCGCGCCATCGCGTGCCGGTTGCCGTACGAATCGGTGGCGAGCAGCCAGTTAAGCAGATCGGTGGCGTCCGCCCGCTGCCCGGCGTCGTAGTAGTTGAAGTGGTAGTCGAGGGCCCGGCCCTCCTTGTGTTCACTGGTCCCGCCGCTGCCGCAGTCCCGGCCGATGCCCCAGGTGTGGGAGCCGTAGGTCGCGTTGAGCAGGTCCTTGAAGCCGACCACGCCCGGCTTAGCCGTGGGGTCGCAGGTGTCCTGGCCGTCGTAGGCGGCGTAACCGTCGATCCGGGAGCCGAAGGCGGGGGTGCTGGGGGCGGCCAGGGCAGTCGTCGGCGCGGCGACGACGGTCGCCGCCAGGGCGGTGGTCACGGCGGCGGCCAGGCCGGCCATCCGGAGCAGACTTCTCACGTACGGTGTCCTTTCCCGGGACTGGAAAAACGGAAATCAGACGATGCGCCAGAGGTCGAGCCGCGGATCATCCGCGAGGCAGCACTGAACCGCCCGACGCAGAATTGCGTACGCCAACGACGGCCGGTCGGTGGCGACGAATGCGAGAATGTCGAATCCGGACGGCCCGGCCCGAATTCGGAAATGGTTAATCCGATCGTCCAGACGCGCCCGCGCCGACAGCAGGCCGTTCAGCTCCGGTTCGGGATATCGCGGATCCCCGCCGAGTGGGGCTATCCGGACCACGGCGGCGATCACGCCTGGTTCGGCGCCGGAAGCGGCGGCGTCCAGCCGAAACCCTCGGCGAGCGGACCCGTGGTGACCTCGATGCCGAGGGCCGCGGCGATGGCCGTCAACACCGCGACGAGCAGCACCGGAACGAACAGTCGGGTGGACAGAGAGCGGCACGCGGACATGACTGGTCCCTTTCGGATAATGGCGGAAGATGGCACCTCGACGCGTATTCGGTGATTGCTCACCGGCGTTGGGACAAGCGTGCCGCTCCCGCGGGGCGCTGTCACCGTCTTGGGGCTGGCCAGACCCTGCCTGGCGAGAAGTCGCAACCGCCGCCACGGGACAGCGGAAAAGGCCGCGCCACATCTACACTCGTCCCCATCGAACCAACGGGGAGGTTTCGGTGCTGGAAGCGCTGGGTTTGTCCACTGTCAATGAATCGGTCTACCGGGCGATGCTCGCGCATCCCACCCTCGACGTGGCCGGTCTCGCCGCCCACCTGGATCTCGACCCGGCGCAGGTGCACGCCGCGCTCGACGTGCTCGCCGATCTGGCGCTCGTCCGGTTGGACGGCACCGGCGGCGCGGCCCGCGCGGTGCGGCCGCAGACCGGGCTCGCCGCGCTGCTGGCCCGGGTCGAGGCCGACATCGCCGTACGGCAGCAGCAGATCGAGGCGGTGCGCGCCGCCATCGCCGACATCGCGGTGACGCACGAGCAGCACGAGGTGGTGCTCCGGCTGGAGGGGATCGACGCGGTCCGCGACCGGCTGGCCGAGCTGGCCGGCAGCGCCACCACCGAGTGCCTCTCGTTCAGCCCGGGCGGCGCCCAGCCCGCCGACACCCGGCATTCCGAGGCGCCCCTCAACGCCGCCGCCCTGGACCGCGGCGTCCGGATCCGCAACGTCTACCAGGACAGCTTCCGCAACGACCCGGCCACCCTGGCCCACGCCCGGCGGATGGCCGCGCTGGGCAGCGAGTCGCGCACGGTGCCGACCCTGCCGATGCGGCTGATCATCGTCGACCAGAGCATCGCGCTGACCCCGATCGACCCGCGGGAGCCCCGCCTGGGCGCCCTGGAGCTGCGCAGCCCCGGTCTGGTCGCCGGGTTGCTCGCGCTCTTCGAACAGGTCTGGCAGCAGGGCAGCCCGTTCGGGGAGGTGCCCGGCGCCCGGTCCGGGACACTGACCCCGCAGGAGAAGGCGTTGCTGCACCTGTTCGCCGACGGGCACACCGACGAGTCGGCGGCCCGGCAGCTGGGCATCTCCGCGCGCAGCGTGCAGCGGCTGATGAACGCGCTCACCGAACGGTTGCAGGCGAGTAGCCGGTTCCAGGCCGGCGTCGAGGCCACCCGGCGCGGCTGGATCTGACCGCCCGGCGGCCGGCGCGCGGGCCACCGGCGCCACCGCCGGCCCGGAAATGGCTGGCACGGGCCGGGGTGGGGCGGCAGGCTGGCGCGGTGCCGCACCGCTGCGTCCAGACCGACTCCGCCCCGGCCGCCGCACGCCGGCTGACCCGGGGGGCAGGGACGTGACGCAGCGACTGCTGCCGTCCGCCGAGGCGGCCACCCCGGCACCGCTGTGGCGCAGCCGGGACTTCGGCCTGCTCTGGGGCGGCCAGACGGTCGCCGAACTCGGCACCCGGATCTCCAACGTGGCGGTGCCGCTGCTCGCCGCGGGCACCCTCGGCGCCAGCGTCTTCCAGGTCTCCCTGCTGACCTTCCTGGCCTGGCTGCCGTACCTGCTCTTCTCGCTGCCGGCGGGGATCATCGCCGACCGGGTCGACCAGCGCCGGCTGATGGTCGCCTGCGACCTGGGCCGGGCCGTGCTGCTGCTGTCGGTGCCGGTGGTCGCCCTGGTCGGCCGGCTCAGCCTGCCCTTCCTGTACGCCGTGGTCGGCCTCGCCGGCGTGCTCACCGTCTTGTTCACCGTGGCGTACAAGAGCGTGCTGCCGGCGCTGGTACCGGCCGAGCAGTTGCTGGACGCCAACGCGAAGCTCACCATCAGCCAGGACTCGGCCGAGCTGGTCGGGCCGACGATCGGCGGGGTGCTGGTCGGGCTGGTCGGCGCCGCGAAGACCTTCCTGGCCACCGGGGCGACCTTCCTGGTGAGTGCGGTGACGTTGCTGCTGGTCCGGCGCCGCCCCGCCGTCCGGTCCGGGCGCGAGCGAGGGCCGCTGCGCGCGGAGCTGACCGGCGGGCTCGGCTTCATCCGCCGGCAGCGGATCCTGCTGGCCATCCTGGCCTGCACCACCACGTCCAACTTCTTCGTGATGGCGTCCAGCTCCATCGAGGTCGTCTTCATGCTGCGCGAGCTGCACGCCTCCCCCGCGCTGGTCGGGCTGGTCTTCTCGGTCAGCGCGGTGGGCGGGCTGGTGGTCGGCGCGCTGGCCGGGCGGCTGACCGCCTGGCTCGGGTCCGCCCGGGTGATCTGGGTGGCGATGGCCGCGCCCGGCCCGCTCTACCTGCTGATGCCGCTGGCCCAGCCCGGGTGGGGGGTGCTGCTCTACGGGGTCGGGCTGGCCGCGTTCTCGGCCAACGCGGTGCTGTTCAACGTCGCCTCGATGACCTACCGGCAGCGGATCACCCCACCCGAGCTGCTCGGCCGGGTCAACGCGGCGTTCCTCTGGATCTGCTTCGGGGTGATCCCGCTCGGCGCGTTGCTCGGCGGCGCGCTGGGCAGCCAGCTCGGGCTGCGGCCCGCGCTGTGGATCTGCGTGCTCGGCACCTGGAGCGCGTCGCTGTTCGTGGTCTGTTCGCCGCTGCGCGGGATGCGCGACGTGCCGGCGGCTGTCCGACCCGTCGGGGATGCTGTGAGCTGACGGCAGCCGATCGCGAAGGAGCACCGACGATGCGGAAGATCATCGTGCACATGAGCGTGTCGCTGGACGGGTTCTTCGAGGGCCCGGGCGGGGACATCAGCTGGCACATGGTCGACGAGGAGCTGCACCGCCACTTCAACGCCGAACTGCGCACCATGGGCGGGTTCCTCGACGGGCGGCGGACCTACGAGCTGATGGCCGCCTTCTGGCCCACGGCCGACCAGGATCCGGCGAGCAGCGAACCGATGAAGGAGTTCGCCGGGATCTGGCGGGACATGCCCAAGGTGGTCTACTCGCGGACCCTCGAGCGGGCCGACTGGGGCACCACCATCGTCCGGGAGGTCGTCCCCGACGAGGTACGCAAGCTCCAGGCCGAGCCGGGCGGCGATCTCGTCCTCGGCGGGGCGGACCTCATCGCCACCTTCCTCGAACACGACCTGGTCGACGGGTGGCGGATCTACGTCCACCCGGTCATCCTCGGCCGGGGCCGGCAGATCTTCCCCACCTCCGGCGAACGGCGCCCGCTGCGGCTGGTCGGCACCCGCACCTTCGGCAACGGCGTGGTGCTGCTCTGCCACGAGCGGGCACGCTAACCGAACCAGGTCATCGCCTGGCCGTGCCCGCGGGTCCAGGCCAGCGGCGTCCCGTCCAGCGCCAGCACGTTGTGATGGGCATCGCCCGGCGGCTCCGGGAGCGCGTCGTACGGCAGCACGTCCGGCGCCTCGTTGGCGATCCAGTGGCCGGGCAGGGCGCGTACCGCCTCGGCGAACGCCGCCCGGCGCGGCGCCGGCACCTGGTAGAGCACGGAGGTGTGGAACACCACCAGGGTGGCGCCGGCCGGCGCCCGCGCGGCCAGCGCGGGCAGGTCGTCCACCAGGTCGCCGCGCACCAGCAGCGGCGGGTCGGCCGCGGCGACGGCCGCCGCGGCCCGCAGCCGGTCCCGGCGGTGCTCGTGCTCCGGCCAGATGAGCGCGTCGAGCCAGGCGACGTCCGCCGGATCGGTCACGTCGAGCGGGTTCAGGTCCAGGCCGGCCCGCCACACCACCTCGGGCCGGCGCTCCGGCGGCGCGCTGCCGGTGAGCGCGCAGTCGAGGACCGGCCCGCCCCGGCCGAGCAGCCGGTCGCCGTAGCGGTAGGCGTACCGGTCGGGATAGAGGCAGAGCCCGGCGGAGGCGCCCACCTCGATCAGCGCGAGCGGCTGCGGCAGGGCGGCGAGCACCGGCAGCAGTACGGCACAGCGCCCCGGCTCGTTCGTCTGCACGGCCCGGCTGCGCAGCTCCGCCTCGATCGCCGGCCAGTTGGCCAAGGTGAAGTCGTGGAACGCTGCCGGGTCGTGCACCGGCCCGCCGAGCAGCCGCACCACACCGAAGAGCAGGTTCGGCTGCCGCTTGGCCGGCGGGAGCGTCTCGGCGAGGGCGAGCAGCCCGTCGTCTCGGGAGACCGCGAGGGAGAGGCGCTCGTACGCGGGCGACACGCCCCGCGCCTCGCGGGCTCCGAACCGCACGTACGTCTCGGCGATGGTCATCCCCCGATGATCGCCGGCATGCCCCCACGTTGTCCTGCCCGCCGACGGCGTCGACACCGGATTCGCCGTGGTGGACTCCCCCAGGGCGTTGAGGCCGCGACATCCCGCATCGCGCGCGGAGGAACGGACGAGCCCCGGGCGTCGGAACGCCCGGGGCTCGTCGCGGTGGTTCGTCAGCTGCAGCCGCTGGTGGAGCCGCAGCCCTCGCAGACGTAGCAGCTACCGGCCGGGCGCATCTTCGTACCGCAGGTGAAGCAGAGCGGCGCGTCGGCGGCCTTGCCGATCACGGCCTCCAGCAGCTCGGTGCTGGAACCCACCGACGGCGCCGGCTTGGCGGCGGCGACCTCGGCGACCTCCTGGGCCGGCTGGGCCACCGGGCCGGTCTTCGGCTCCTCCGGCTTGGTCTCGACCGGGGCGGAGGCGGCCATCGCGGCGAGGTCCGCGCCGCTCTCCGCCTCCGCCTCGGCCCGCAGCTGGGCAGCCCGCTCCTTGGCGGTGAAGATGCCCAGCTCCGCGCGCCGCTCGTACGGCAGGAAGTCCAGCGCGAGCCGACGGAAGATGTAGTCCATCACCGAAGCGGCCATCCGCACGTCCGGGTCGTCGGTCATGCCGGCCGGCTCGAAGCGCATGTTGGTGAACTTGCTGACGTACGTCTCCAGCGGCACGCCGTACTGGAGGCCGATGGAGATGGCCACCGAGAAGGCGTCCATCACCCCGGCGAGGGTCGAGCCCTGCTTCGACATCTTGAGGAAGACCTCGCCGAGGCCGTCGTCCGGGTAGGACGACGCGGTGAGGTAGCCCTCGGCGCCGCCGACGGAGAAGCTGACCGTCTGGGACGGGCGCTTCTTCGGCAGCCGCTTGCGCACCGGGCGGTACTCGACGACCTTCTCGACCACCTTCTCCACCTCGGCCGGAGCCTCGGCGGTGGCCTTGTTCGGCTTGGCCGCGGACAGCGGCTGGCCGACCTTGCAGTTGTCCCGGTAGATCGCCAGGGCCTTGAGGCCGAGCTTCCAGCCCTCGAAGTAGATCTTCTCGACGTCCTCGACGGTGGCCTGCTCGGGCATGTTGACCGTCTTGGAGATCGCGCCGGAGATGAACGGCTGGACCGCCGCCATCATCCGCACGTGCCCCATCGGGGCGATCGACCGCTCGCCCATGGCGCAGTCGAAGACCGGGTAGTGCTCCGGCTTCAGGCCGGGGGCGTCCACCACGTGGCCGTGGTCGGCGATGTGCTCGACGATCGCCTCGACCTGCTCCTCGGGGTAACCGAGGCTGCGCAGGGCGCGCGGCACCGTCTGGTTGACGATCTGCATCGAGCCGCCGCCGACCAGCTTCTTGAACTTGACCAGCGCCAGGTCGGGCTCGACGCCGGTGGTGTCGCAGTCCATCATCAGGCCGATGGTGCCGGTCGGGGCGAGCACGCTGGCCTGCGAGTTCCGCCAGCCGTTCTTCTCACCGACCTTGTTGCCCAGCGTCCACTGCTTCGTGGCCTCCCGCTGGATGGCGGTGGCCACGGTGCCGGCCGACTTGATCTCGTCGTTGGCGGCGGCGTGCTTGCGCATGACCCGCTTGTGCGGCTCCGCGTTGCGGGCGTAGCCGTCGTACGGGCCGACGATGCCGGCCAGCTCGGCGGAGCGGCGGTAGGCGGTGCCGGTCATCAGCGAGGTGATCGCCGCGGCGACCGAGCGGCCCTGGTCCGAGTCGTACGGCAGGCCGGAGGCCATCAGCAGGGCGCCCAGGTTGGCGTAGCCGATGCCGAGCTGTCGGTAGGCGCGGGTGGTCTCACCGATCTTCTCGGTCGGGAAGTCGGCGAAGCAGATCGAGATGTCCATCGCGGTGATGACCAGCTCGACCGACCTGACGAACTTCTCCACCTCGAAGCCACCGTCGGCGCGGAGGAACTTCATCAGGTTGAGCGAGGCCAGGTTGCACGAGGAGTTGTCCAGGTGCAGGTACTCCGAGCACGGGTTCGACGCGGTGATCCGGCCGGTCTCCGGGCAGGTGTGCCAGTCGTTGATGGTGTCGTCGTACTGCAGGCCGGGGTCGGCGCACTCCCAGGCGGCCTGGGAGATGGTGCGGAACAGCTTCTTGGCGTCGATGGTGTCGATCACCGAGCCGTCCAGCCGGCCGCGCAGGTCGAAGCTGCCGCCGTTCTCCACGGCGGTCATGAACTCGTCCGACACCCGGACCGAGTTGTTGGCGTTCTGGTACTGCACGCTGACGATGTCGGCGCCGCCCAGGTCCATGTCGAAACCGGCGTCGCGCAGCGCGCGGATCTTGTCCTCCTCGCGCGCCTTGGTGACCACGAACTCCTCGATGTCGGGGTGGTCGACGTCGAGGATGACCATCTTGGCCGCGCGCCGGGTGGCGCCGCCGGACTTGATGGTGCCGGCGGAGGCGTCCGCGCCGCGCATGAAGCTCACCGGGCCGGAGGCGGTGCCGCCGGAGGAGAGCAGTTCCTTGGAGGAGCGGATCCGGGAGAGGTTCACCCCGGAGCCGGAGCCGCCCTTGAAGATCAGCCCCTCCTCCTTGTACCAGTCCAGGATCGAGTCCATCGAGTCGTCGACCGCGAGGATGAAGCAGGCGCTGACCTGCTGCGGCGACGGCGTGCCGACGTTGAACCAGACCGGCGAGTTGAAGCTGAACACCTGGTGCAGCAGCATCCAGGTCAGCTCGTGCGCGAACACCTCGGCGTCGGCCGGGCTGGCGAAGTAGCCGTACTCCTCACCGGCCGTGCGGTAGGTGGTCACCACCCGGTCGATCAGCTGCTTGAGCGACCACTCCCGCTCCGGGGTGCCCACCGCGCCCCGGAAGTACTTGGTGGTCACGATGTTGGCCGCGTTGACGCTCCAGGTCTCGGGGAACTCCACCCCGCGCTGCTCGAAGTTGATCGAGCCGTCCCGCCAGTTGGTCATCACGACGTCGCGGCGCTCCCAGGTGACCTCGTCGTACGGGTGCACCCCCTCGGTCGTCCAGACCCGCTCGACCTTCAGACCTGTCCCCGCCTTGTTCCGCGACCTGCTCGTCGTCACGACGTCCGCCCCCTCGTCTACGTGGTCACCCACCACGCGTCCCATCTGTCAGAAATCTGGAAAAACTCAACCGGCCCGGCCCGCGGCCTCTGCCGCGCCGGCCTCGGCGCCCTCCCGGGCGCGTGCCCGCAGCGTCTCGATCTCCCGCTCGAAGTCGGCGAGCGAGTCGAACGACCGGTAGACGCTGGCGAACCGGAGGTAGGCCACCTCGTCCAGGTCCCGCAACGGGCCCAGGATGGCCAGCCCCACCTCGTGGCTGGGGATCTCGGCGGCCCCCTTGGCCCGGACGGTCTCCTCGACCCGCTGCGCGAGCAGCGCGATCGAGTCGTCGTCCACCGGCCGGCCCTGGCACGCCTTGCGCACCCCGCCGATGATCTTCGTGCGGCTGAACGGCTCGGTCACCCCGCTGCGCTTGACCACCGCGAGGACCGCCTCCTCGACGGTGGTGAACCGCTTGCCGCACTCCGGGCAGGACCGCCGCCGGCGGATCAACTGGCCGTCGTCGGCCTCCCGCGAGTCGACCACCCGAGAGTCGGCGTGCCGGCAGTACGGACACCGCATCGCCTGACCTCCTTCGTCGATCCACGGGCCCGATCCCACGCATCTCCGGGCACGCCGGACCCCGGCGGGGCCATCCTCCGATGGCCGTCGCCGTGCCGACAGTACTGGAGTGCGGTCGGTAGTCGAACCCAACCTGTAGGCGACTTACGCCCGTGTGACTACTACATCTAGGGGTCGACCGTATGCCGCCGACGAACGGAGGTCAAGTTGGGCGGCGTGTCCGGCGCGTCACCGGCAAACCGCGTCGAACCCACCGTCCGGTGCCGCCGGAGGACCAACCGAACGACCCCGCCGGGGGTTACCGCCCGGCCGGTCCGCGCTCGCCGACGATCCGCCAGGATCGAACACCCGTTCGACCCGACGTACCATTACCAGAACGGGCGTACGAGCCGCGAGCTTTTCCACCGCGACACGCCGAGCCGAGGTCGTACAGATGTTTGAAAATGACCGATCTCACCTATACGGTCAGGAACAACCGGTCGCGGCACCCGCCGCACCGGCCAGCACAGCCCCGCCGCACGCACCACGAGCCGCCGAGGCACCCAGCGCCGACCAGGGAGGACGGACGTGACCGAGGACCGGGCCAGCCGGCCCAAGAGCCCGCACCAGATCACCGAGGCGGGCCCGCCGGCCACCCGACGCCGGGCCGCCACCCGCGGCCGGGCGGCCGGGCAGCCCGCCGTGCGCCCGGTCACCCCGGTGGTCAGCGCATTCCCCGACCCGGCGACGGTCGACCTGACCGCCCGGCAGCGGCGGATCCTGGAGTTCATCCGCACCTGGGTCGACCGGCACGGCTACCCGCCGAGCGTGCGCGAGATCGGCGAGGCGGTCGGCCTGGTCTCCCCGTCCAGCGTCGCCTACCAGCTCAAGGAGCTGGAGAAGAAGGGCTTCCTGCGCCGCGACCCGAACCGGCCGCGGGCGGTGGACGTCCGCGCCCCGAGCGACGTGGTCGACGACGAGCTGAGCCGCTCCCAGCGCCCCACCCCGGCGTACGTGCCGATGCTGGGCCGGATCGCCGCCGGTGGCCCGATCCTGGCCGAGCAGGCGGTCGAGGACGTCTTCCCGCTGCCCCGCGAGCTGGTGGGTGAGGGCGAGGTCTTCATGCTCCAGGTCAAGGGCGACTCGATGCTCGACGCGGCGATCTGCGACGGCGACTGGGTGGTGGTCCGGCAACAGCCCAACGCCGAGGCCGGCGACATCGTCGCGGCCATGCTCGACGGCGAGGCGACAGTGAAGACCTACCGTCGGCGCGACGGTCACGTCTGGCTGATGCCGCAGAACCCGGCATTCGACCCGATCCCGGGCGACGACGCCACCATCATGGGTCGGGTCGTCGCGGTGCTGCGCCGCATCTGACCCGTTCCGCCGGGTGGCCGCCGACCGGCGGTCACCCGGACCGGCCCACCCCCGACGGCGGGTCAACCGGTCGGGCGAAGGGGATGGTCAGTACCGGTCGCCCCGATAGCCCCGGCCGGGCACCTGGCCGTACGAGCCGCGCCCGTCGTCGTAGCCGCCGTCGCGGCGGCGCCCTGGCCGCTGCCCCCGGGGATCCTGCTCCGGGCCGCCCCGGCGAGGCGGCTCCGCCCGGCCACCACCGCCGTACCCACCGCCGGGCTGACCGCCGTAGACGCCGCCACCGCCACCGGCGGGCCGGCCGTTGGGGCGGCCGCCACCGTAGACGCCACCCCCGTCGGCCGGGCGGCCACCGCCGTAGACGCCACCACCGCCCGCCGGGCGGCCACCGCCGTAGACGCCGCCACCGGCCGGTGCGCCACCCCGGCCACCGCCGCCCGCCCGGCCACCACGGTCACCGCCGCCGGCCGGGGGGCCACCGCGGCCGCCGCCGTAGACCCCGCCGCCGGCCGGTCCCCCGTACACGCCGCCGCGGCGGGCGTCGGGCTCGGAGCGGTCGTCGTCGGGTCGGATCCGGCGATTGTCGGGCAGGTCGTCGTCGGGGTCCCGGCCGTCCGCGTCGTCACCGGACGACCCGGCGCCGCGCTTGCGGGCCCGGAGGATGCCGACGATGCCGGCGCCGACCAGCAACGCGCCGATCACGCCGACCGCCGCGATGAGGTAGGTGATGTCCTGCAGCGACAGCGAGTCGAACCAGGACAGCGAGGCCTTCTTCGGCTGGCCGTCATCCTCGCCGGCCACCGGCTTCGCGCCCTCGGTGGAGGGGGTGTAGCTGAGGATCTCAATCGGCTCGTCCTCCTCCATCTGCCCGCCGTCGGAGACGGTGAGGAAGGACTTGCCGTCGGGGGTGTAGGCGATCGCCTCGCCGAACGGGTCGGCCAGCGGGGTCACCTTGGGCTTGCCGGTGGTCACCGCGGCCAGCACGTCGCCGTTCGACACGTCGTACTCGAAGGCGTCGGCGTACGTGCGCAGCACCACCCGGGTGCCGTCCGGCGACCGGGCGGCGCCGGTGATCGCGACCCGGCCGAAGGTGTTGAACGGGTTCTCCGTGGCCGTCTTCGGCAGGGTGATCTCGCCGACCTGCTTCATCGGCACCGGCTCGGTGTCGCCGGTCTTGAGCTTGCCGTCCGGGGTGAAGACCTTCGCCTTGCCGCTCGTCACCTTCGTGATGACCAGCGGGCTGCCGTCGGAGTTGATCAGCAACGCCTCGGCGTCGTGGTGCTTGCCCTCCGGGTACGACAGCCGGTGCAGCTGCGGCTTCTTGCTGCCGCTGACCGGCATGCTCCACACCGCCACCCGGTCCCGCCGGTTCTTGCTGGTGACGTTGTCGCCGGTGTCGGCGATCCAGAGCGTCTTGCTGTCCGGGGAGAGCGCCAGGTCCTCGGTGTCGAACGGCCCGCCGCCGGAGTAGCTGACGTCCTTGGTGACCTCGCACTTGCTGTCGAGGAAGAAGACCCGCTTGCGGCTCTCGACGTCGGTGCCGTCGTTGATCACGATGTAGCCGCTCCGGGTGGCCACCAGGCCGGAGAGTTCGCGCAGCCGCTCGTCGGCCACGGTGCACCGCTTCTTGCCCGGGGCAACCGCGGACGGGAGGGAGGCGGGGGCGGGCGCCGCCACGGCGGCTCCGCCGGCCGCCACGGCTACCCCCACCAGACCGAGGGCAGCCATGATCAACGAGACAGCGCGGCGCATGGAGTCAGTGTCGCATGCCCCACGTTTCGGCCGGGTGACGCCGGGACGCCTCACCGGGCCCCGGCGACCGCCTGGTCCTCCCCCGCCCGGAACGGCGCCAGCTCGGCCGCGAGGCTCTCGCCCACCCGGACGTGCAGCAACGTGCCCTCCGCCAGGTGGGCCGTGCTGAGCACCTCGCCCTGCCGGTGCACCCGGGCGACCAGGTCACCCCGGTCGTACGGGAGCACCGCGCGGACCTCCACCGCGGGGCGGGGCAGCCGTGCCTCGATCTCGTCGCGCAGCCCGTCGATGCCGCGGCCGCTGTGCGCCGAGACGAAGATCGCCTCCGGCCAGAGCCGCTTCAACCGCAGCAGCGTCTCCTCGTCGGCGGCGTCGGTCTTGTTCACCACCAACAGCTCCGGCAGCCGGTCGGCGCCCACCTCGCCGAGCACCTCACGGACCGCCCGGACCTGCTCCTCCGGATCCGGGTGGGTGCCGTCGACGACGTGCACCACCAGGTCGGCCTCGGCGACCTCCTCCAGCGTCGAGCGGAACGCCTCGACGATCTGGTGCGGCAGGTGCCGGACGAAACCGACGGTGTCGGAGAGGGTGTAGAGCCGCCCGTCGGCGGCGGTGGCCCGGCGGGTGGTCGGGTCGAGGGTGGCGAAGAGCGCGTTCTCGACCAGCACGCCCGCCCCGGTCAGCCGGTTGAGCAGGCTCGACTTGCCGGCGTTGGTGTAGCCGGCGATGGCCACCGCGGGGACGGCGTTGCGGGCCCGGCGGGCGCGCTTGGTCTGGCGTACCGTCTTCATGCCCTTGATCTCCCGGCGCAGCCGGGCGATCCGGTGCCGGATCCGGCGCCGGTCGGTCTCCAGCTTGGTCTCACCGGGACCACGCAGGCCCACGCCGCCGCCGGCGCCGCCGCCGCGACCGCTACCACCGGTCTGCCGGGACAGCGTCTCGCCCCAACCCCGCAGCCGGGGCAGCAGGTATTCCAGCTGGGCCAGCTCGACCTGGGCCTTGCCTTCCTTGCTCTTGGCGTGCTGGGCGAAGATGTCGAGGATCAGCGCCGTCCGGTCGACCACCTTGACCTTGGTGCGCTGCTCCAGGTTGCGCAGCTGGGACGGGGACAGCTCGCCGTCGCAGATCACCGTGTCGGCGCCGCTGGCGAGGACCACCGAGCCGAGGTCGTCGACCTTGCCCCGCCCGATGTAGGTGGCCGGGTCCGGCCGGTTGCGCCGCTGGATCAGCCCCTCCAGCACCTGCGAGCCGGCGGTCTCGGCCAGCGCGGCCAGCTCGGTGAGGGAGTTCTCGGCGTCGATCTGGGTGCCCTCGGTCCAGACGCCGACCAGGACGACCCGCTCCAGCCGGAGCTGGCGGTACTCGACCTCGGTGATGTCGGTGAGCTCGGTGGAGAGGCCGGGGACCCGCCGCAGCGCCTGCCGCTCCGACAGCTCGAACTCACCGGTGGTGGCGTCGAGCTCGTCGTCGTCGAGGGGAACGTAGGTCTCCTGGTCTCGCAAGCTGTTCTCCTGTCCGTTCTGTCAGGTACCGAGCAATCCTGACATGTAGCAACGCCGGACGCACCTGCAATATGCCCGGTGGCGTACCCGCCGGTAGCGGGGTCGGATGCCGGCCGACCTGCGCGGGCGAGTAGAAATGCGGGGCGACACCCGTTCAGTGCTGACGGAGGGAAACCCGTGGCCATCACCCGACTTCCGAGTGCGGGCTTCTCGATCACCATCCGGATCGCCGTACCCGCCGACGCCTCGTCGATCGGCCGGCTGACCACCTCCGTCGGGGAGGCAGGGGCGATCGTCACCGCGCTGGACGTCGTCGACTCCGACCCGACCCACGTGATCGTCGACCTGACCTGTGACACCGCCGACGCCGGCCACGCCGACCAGGTGGTCGAGGCGCTCACCGCGCTGGACGGGGTGGACGTGCGGAAGGTGTCCGACCGCACCTTCCTGCTGCACCTGGGCGGCAAGATCGAGGTGAGTTCGAAGGTCGCGCTGCGCACCCGCGACGAGCTGTCCCGGGCGTACACCCCGGGGGTGGCCCGGGTCTGCCAGGCGATCGCCGAGAACCCGGCCGACGCCCGCCGGCTGACCATCAAGCGCAACACCGTGGCCGTGGTCAGCGACGGCTCGGCGGTGCTGGGCCTGGGCAACCTCGGGCCGGCCGCGTCGCTGCCGGTGATGGAGGGCAAGGCCGCGCTGTTCAAGCGCTTCGGTGGGGTGGACGCCTGGCCGGTGGTCCTCGACACCCAGGACACCGACGAGATCGTGCAGATCGTCAAGGCCATCGCCCCGGCGTACGGCGGGATCAACCTGGAGGACATCGCCGCGCCGCGCTGCTTCGAGATCGAGGCCCGGCTGCGCGAGGCGCTGGACATCCCGGTCTTCCACGACGACCAGCACGGCACCGCCATCTGCGTGCTGGCCGCGCTGACCAACGCGCTACGGGTGGTGGGCAAGCAGCTCGCGGACGTCCGGGTGGTGGTCTCCGGCGCCGGTGCGGCGGGCACCGCGATCATGAAGCTGCTGCTGCGCCAGGGTGTGGGCGACATCATCGCGTACGACCGGCAGGGCGCCCTGCACCGCGGCCAGGCCGGCCTCAACCCGGCCTGGCAGTGGCTGGCCGAGCACACCAACAAGGAGAACTACTCCGGCGACCTGCCCGGGGCGATCCGGGGCGCCGACGTCTTCATCGGGGTGAGCGCGCCCAACCTGCTCACCGGCGAGGACATCGCCGCGATGGCCAAGGACGCCATCGTCTTCGCGCTGGCCAACCCGGACCCGGAGGTCGACCCCCGGGAGGCGCGCAAGCACGCCGCGGTGGTCGCCACCGGCCGCTCGGACCAGCCGAACCAGATCAACAACGTGCTCGCCTTCCCCGGCGTCTTCCGCGGCATGCTCGACGCGCACGCCGAGGAGTTCACCGAGGAGATGGCGATCGCCGCCGCCCAGGCCATCGCCGACGTGGTCGGCGAGGACAAGATCAACCCGACGGTGATCGTGCCCAGCGTCTTCGACTCGCGGGTCGCGCCGGCGGTGGCCGCGGCCGTCCGGGCCGCCGCGCAGAACCCGGCTCCCGCCCCGGCCGCCGACCCCGGTCCGGCCGACCTGCCCGAGATCGCCGCCGAAGCCTCCGCCACCCCCTGACCCGCCCGCGCCCCCCTCCCCGCGCCAGGTCGGCGCGACGGGGACGGTGATCGCTGGTGTTCGGGTGCGTCTGTCGTCGCCACAGCAGCAACAGACGCACCCGGACCGCGGCGCCGGGTGGCGGAGGGCCGGGTCAGGGGGCGGTGGTGAGGGCGGTGGGGGCGATCTCGCCGGTGGCGACCAGCACGGCCGGACCGGCGAGCCAGCACGAGTCGTCGGTGACGGTGACCGAGAGCCGGCCGCCGGGGACGTCCACCGCCACCACGCCGGTGTCCCGGCCGGCGTCGCGCAGGGCCACCGCGGCCACCGCGCAGGCGCCGGTGCCGCAGGAGAGGGTCTCCGCGGAGCCCCGCTCGTACACCCGCATCAACACGTGCCCGTCGGCGCCGTCGACCGGGTCGCCGAGGGCGGTGAACTCGACGTTCACGCCGTTGGGGAAGGCGGCCGGGTCGACCTCGGGTGCCCGGGTGAGGTCCAGCCCGGTCAGGTCCAGGCCGGCCGGCAGGGCACAGACCAGGTGCGGGTTGCCCACGTCCACCGAGGTGCCGGGCAGGGTCAGCCCGCCCAGCGAGGCGGTCGACGTGTCGTACAGCCGGGGGCGGCGCATCTCGACGGCGATGCTGTCGCCGCTCACCCGCGCCCGCACGACGCCGGCCCGGGTGGCCACCGGCAGCGTCCCGTCCGCCGGGTCGGCCAGCCCGGCGGCGACCAGGTAGCGGACGAACACCCGGGCCCCGTTGCCGCACATCTCGGCGAACGAGCCGTCGGAGTTCCAGTAGTCCATGAACCACTCGGCGTCCCCGGCCTGCCCGGCGGCCTCGGGGTGCGCGGTCGCCCGGACCACCCGCAGCACGCCGTCGGCGCCGAGCCCGCGCCGGCGGTCGCAGAGCGCGGCGACCATCCCTGGCGTCAACTCCAACTGCCCGTCCGGGTCGGGCAGGATCACGAAGTCGTTGCCGGTGCCGTGCCCCTTGGTGAACTCCACGCCCCCATCATCGCGCAGCGGCGGGGACCAGCCGCAGGGCCTCGGCAACCAGGTCCGGCGCGGCCGCGTCCAGCCAGTGGATCCGCGGGTCCCGGCGGAACCAGGAGCGTTGCCGGCGGACGAAGCGCCGGGTGGCCCGGATCGTCTCGTCGTGCGCCTCGGTCTCGGTCAGCTCACCGGCCAGGAACCGCAGCACCTGCTGGTAGCCGAGCGCCCGGCCGGCCGTACGCCCCTCGGGCAGGCCGCGGCCGACCAGCTCGCGGGTCTCGGCGACCAGGCCGTCCGCCCACATCCGGTCCACCCGCAGGGCGATCCGCTCGTCCAGCAGCGCGGTGTCCAGGTCGACCCCGACCTGCACGGACGGGTAGTACGGCGTCGGCTCGGGGAGCGCGGCGGTGAACGGCGCCCCGGTGAGCTCGATCACCTCCAGCGCCCGCACGATCCGCCGGCCGTTGCCGGGCAGGATGCCCGCCGCGGCGGCCGGGTCGGCGGCGCGCAGCCGGGCGTACAGCGGCGCCGGGCCGGCCTCGGCCAGCTCCCGCTCCAGCCGCTCGCGGACCGCCGGGTCGGTGCCGGGGAACTCGAACCGTTCCAGCACCGCCCGGACGTACAGCCCGGAGCCGCCGACCAGCAGCGGCACCCGGCCCCGGGCCAGGATGTCGTCCACCGCCGCCCGGGCCAGCCGCTGGTACTCGGCGACGCTGGCCGGCTCGGTGACGTCCCAGATGTCCAGCAGGTGGTGCGGCACCCCCTCGCGCTCGGCGGGGGTGAGCTTGGCGGTGCCGATGTCCATGCCGCGGTAGAGCTGCATCGAGTCGGCGTTGACCACCTCGCCGTCCAGGGCGTGCGCGAGGGCGATGCTCAGCGCCGACTTGCCGGCCGCGGTCGGCCCGACCACGGCCACCACCGGGCCGGCCGGCGGGCGGCTGCCACCGGCCTCGACCGGCCCGCTCATGCCGGCCCGCCGCTTCGCCGCGCGCCGCCGCGCGGCACCACCGCGCCGACGTTCCGCCCGCTCACCCGAGCTCCCAGCCGGCCACGAAGTAGGCCACGCCGTAGGGGGCGGCGTGGTAGCTCAGCTCGCCACGCCAGGCGCCGCCGGCCGCGCGGGCCGCGCCGGCGAGCACCTGCCAGGGCGCGCGCCCGGCGACCCGCAGCTCCGCCGACAGCCCCGGGTCCAGGCCGAGCAGGGCCCCGGCGTCCGCGTCGGCCAGCGCCCGGGCGACCCCCCGGTCGTACGGCTCGGCGCGCGGGTCGTGGTAGCCGGGCGACTTCTCCCCCCGGCAGGCGGACCCGTCCCCCATCGCCAGCAGCGCGACCCGCGGGCGGTACCCGTCGACCTGTCGGGCGAGTTCGGCCACCTCGTCGGCGGGCGCGTCCGGCGACACCTGGGCGCCGACCACCCGCGCGCCGACCCGGTGCCGGCCGAGCAGCCACGCGCCGACGGTCACGCTCAACGGCAGCACCGCCGGCCCGTCGGGCAGCGCCGGGACCAGCGGGACGGTGCGGTCCACGCCGAACGGGCGGAGCGTGCCGAGGGCGGGCGGGATGATCCAGCCCGTCTCCGGGCCGGCGCCCAGCACCACCACGCAGTCCGGCTCGCTGGCCAGCAGCCGGGTGACGGCGGCGTCGCAGGCGGCCCGGAGGTCGTCCAGCTCACCGGCGGCGGTGCCGGCCACCTCGGGCACGAGCAGGGGCGGATGCGGGCAGACGGCGGCGGCGACCAGTGGCACGGGTCCACGTTAGCGGGACGTCCCGGTGCGTCCCCGCGCCGATCCGGTCATTCGACGGCTAGGACACCGTATGGTCACGGTCGGCGATAGGCGCTCGACGCGGACGGGGGCGGACCTGTGACAATGCCGGGAGAAACTTTGCTGCGCCGTGGCGGCGATCGCGGGACTGCTCCCCGACGCCGGGAGAACGAGGATGGGCACATGAGCGACTGGACTGCCTTCGGACGGGTGGACGCGGACGGCACCGTGTACGTCAAGACCGCCGAGGGTGAGCGGGTGGTCGGTTCCTGGCAGGCGGGAGCACCGGAGGAGGGGCTGGCGCACTTCGCCCGGCGCTTCGCCGACCTGGTGACGGAGGTGGACCTCACCGAGGCCCGGCTCAACTCGGGTGCGGCGGACGCGGGCCACTCGCTGACCACGATCCGCCGGCTGCGTGCCTCGCTGGCCGAGGCGCACGTGGTCGGCGACATCGACGCGCTCGCCGCGCGGCTCGACAAGCTCGCCACCGTCGCCGAGGAGAAGGCCGGGGAGGCCCGGGCCGCCCGGGACGCCGCCCGCAGCGAGGCGCTGGCCCGCAAGACGGCCCTGGTCGAGGAGGCCGAGAAGATCGCCGCCGAGTCGACCGGCTGGAAGACCGCCGGGGACCGGCTCAAGGAGATCCTCGACGAGTGGAAGACCATCCGCGGGGTCGACAAGAAGACCGACGGCGAGCTGTGGAAGCGGTTCGCCGCGGCCCGGGACGGCTTCACCCGCCGGCGCGGCGCCCACTTCGCCTCCCTCGACGCGCAGCGCAAGCAGGCGCAGTCGGTCAAGGAGGAGCTGGTCGCCGAGGCCGAGAAGCTGACGGACTCCACCGACTGGGCGGCCACCGCCAACCAGCTCAAGGACCTGATGAACCAGTGGAAGGCCGCGCCGCGCGCCTCCAAGGAGGCCGAGCAGCGGCTCTGGGAACGGTTCCGGGCGGCGCAGGACGCGTTCTTCACCCGGCGCAGCGAGGTCTTCTCGGCCCGCGACAACGAGCAGCGGGCCAACCTGGAGCGCAAGCAGGCCCTGCTCGCCGAGGCCGAGGCGCTGGACGTCGACGGTGACCCGAAGGGCGCCCAGGCCAAGCTGCGGGAGATCCAGGCGCAGTGGCACGAGGCCGGCCGGGTGCCCCGGGAGGCGGCCGCCGGGCTGGAGCGCCGGCTGCGCGCGGTCGACGAGAAGGTCCGCGAGGTGATGGACTCGGCCTGGCGGCGGACCACCAAGGAGGACAACCCGCTGCTCGCCCAGATGCGGGCGCAGGTCGCCGAGGCGGAGGAGCGGCTGGCCCGCGCCCAGGCCGCCGGCGACGCCAAGCGGATCCGCGAGGCCGAGCAGGCGCTGGCCTCGAAGCGGCAGTTCCTCCAGCTCGCCGAGCAGTCCAGCTGACCTGATCCAGCGTGACGAGCCCCGGTCCCCCACGGGACCGGGGCTCCTGCGTGTCCCGGACCCGCCGCGCGCCCGCCGCCCGTCCCCGCCCCGCCCCGCCCGCAGGCCGGGGGCCGTCCCGCTCGGATGGCCGCCCTGCCCCGGGACCGCCGCCCCGCCCGCGCCGCTGCGGGCCGCGGCGCGGCCCGACAACGGCGCACCTTCCCGGTGCGCGGATCCTGGGGCGCGCCGGGCCACGATCGCGCTACACCAACGATCCAGTGGCCTCACCGTGCGGTCGAGGGCACTACATCCGGGTTGCGCGTGATCTTGCGGCAGGCCCCGGTGACCGGTCAGTGGGCGGCGCAGCCGGTGGTCGGCGCGGGCGCCGCGGCCGGCGCGCCGACCGTGGGCAGCCCGAGCAGCACCCCGGGCGTACGCGGGGCACGCCCCGCCTCGGCCGCGTCGCCGGCCCGGGTGCGCCGGTGCGACAGCGGCTCGCCGTCGGCGTTGAGGTGGTGCGGCGCGGCGTACGTCACGGTGGTGTGCACGATGTCGCCGGGGCGGATCCGTCCCGCGTACGAACCGGCGTCGAAGTGCACGAGCCGGCCGTCCCGGGCCCGGCCGGACATCCGTCCGGTGCGCTCGTCCTTGCGCCCCTCGCCGACGGCGACCAGCACCTCGACGGTCTCCCCGACCAGCTTCCGGTTCTCCGCCCAGGTGATCTCCTCGACGCAGGCGATCAGCCGCTCGTAGCGCTCCTGGACGACCTGCTTGGGCAGTTGGCCGTCCATCGTGGCGGCCGGGGTGCCGGGGCGCTTGGAGTACTGGAAGGTGAACGCCGAGGAGAACCGGGCCTCGCGCACCACGTCGAGGGTGCGCTCGAAGTCGGCCTCGGTCTCGCCGGGGAAGCCGACGATGATGTCGGTGGTGATCGCCGCGTCCGGCATGGCCGCCCGCACCTTGGCGATGATGCCCAGGTAGCGCTCGGCCCGGTACGAGCGCCGCATGGCACGCAGCACCGCGTCGGAGCCGGACTGCAACGGCATGTGCAGCGAGTGGCAGACGTTCGGGGTCTCGGCCATCGCGGCGATCACGTCGTCGGTGAAGTCCTTCGGGTGCGGGCTGGTGAACCGGACCCGCTCCAGGCCCTCGACGTCGCCACAGGCGCGCAGCAGCTTGCCGAAGGCCAGCCGGTCGCCGAACTCGACGCCGTAGGAGTTGACGTTCTGCCCGAGCAGGGTCACCTCCAGCACGCCCTCGTCGACCAGCGCCCGCACCTCGGAGAGGATGTCACCGGGGCGGCGGTCCTTCTCCTTGCCGCGCAGGGAGGGCACGATGCAGAACGTGCAGGTGTTGTTGCAGCCCACCGAGATCGACACCCAGCCGGCGTACGTCGACTCGCGGCGGGTGGGCAGCGTGGAGGGGAAGACGTCGAGGGATTCGAGGATCTCCACCTCGGCGGCGGTGTTGTGCCGGGCCCGCTCCAGCAGCACCGGCAGCGAGCCGATGTTGTGCGTGCCGAAGACCACGTCCACCCAGGGCGCCTTGCGGACGATGTCGCCGCGGTCCTTCTGGGCCAGGCAGCCGCCGACGGCGATCTGCATGCCGGGGTGCTTGTCCTTCACGGGGCGCAGATGACCGAGGTTGCCGTAGAGCCGGTTGTCGGCGTTCTCCCGCACCGCGCAGGTGTTGAAGACCACCAC
Source organism: Micromonospora sp. C28SCA-DRY-2 (assembly GCF_030519475.1). Classification (GTDB taxonomy): domain Bacteria; phylum Actinomycetota; class Actinomycetes; order Mycobacteriales; family Micromonosporaceae; genus Micromonospora. The sequence continues at coordinate 518,199 of NZ_JAUMKD010000001.1, forward strand.
GTCCGGGTGCTCGTCGGCCTCGGCGGCGCGCACGTAGCCCGCCTGCTCCAGCAGCCCGGAGATGCGCTCGGAGTCGTGCACGTTCATCTGGCAGCCGTAGGTGCGCACCTGATAGGTGCGCGGGCTGCTCGCCGCTGCGGTAGTCATGACCCGGACAGCGTATCCGGGCCGGGTAGCCCGAACCGAACGAGGAGGAGCCGTGTGCCGGAGCATCAAGACCCTGCGTGAGCCGTACGTCGCCGAGGTGACCCCGGCCGACGTCGACGCCGCGGCGTTGCAGTACGTCCGGAAGATCTCCGGGTTCCGCAAGCCGGCCGCGCACAACGCGGCCGCCTTCGACGCGGCGGTGGCCGCCGTCGCCGCGGCCACCCAGACGCTGCTGGAGCAGTTGGAGGTCCGGGGCGGGCGGTCGGCCAGCCCGACGAGTTGACCGCGGGTCCGACCGGGCCCGGCCCGCTGACCGGCCTGGCCCGCTGACCGACGGGCCCACCGGCTCCCGCTCGCTGACCGGCGCGCGATCCGCCGGTCCGGCGCGCTGACCGCCGGCCGGCCCGCCCGCGTCGTCGGTCAGGCGGCGGCGAGCGCGGGCAGCACCGAGTCGGGCGCCCACTTCGAGCGGTGGCACTGGGACCAGCCCCGACAGCCGGCGTTGGCCTCGGTGCAGAGCCGCTGGTCGCCGAGCACCTCGCCGTCGTCGGTCTCCCGGACGGTGAAGTGCACCGGCCGGATCGTGCCGTCCGGCGCGACGAGCAGGTGCCGGCCGGCGTCGAGGGTGTCGTCGCGCACCAGGCAGTTGCGGTCCAGCAGCCGGGCCAGGGCCGCGATGCTGGCGTGCTCGGGGAGCCGTTCCGGGACCCCGTAGCAGTCCACCATCGTGCCGAAGTCGCCCGGCGCCTCCCAGACGTCGCAGATCACCGCGTACGTCGGCAGCCGGGTCGGGTCGGCCACCGCCAGGGGCATCACCACCCGGCCGAGCGCCTCGGCCAGTGCCGGGTAGACCTGAACCGGCGCCGCCCGGTCGATTCTCCAGTTCCACAGCTCGGTCATGCCGCCTCCTCGCTGTGCTCGTCCCACCGGCCTCCGGATCGGGCCTTACTGACGATGGTGGGGTGCATTTGACCTCAGCCGGGGGCAAGTTACCGGTCTGTGACCATTCCGGGCAAAATTTACCCGAGCCGCATTGCTCCGAGTAGCCGGAAGATGACAGTTTATCGGGTATGGTGCCGCATCCGGTGCCGCGCCACGTCGTCTTTCCGACCCGCGTCGCTCAGCGCAGGACCACCAGGTGCTCGCCGCGCGGGAGCAGTTCGCCGACCACGGTGGCACCCGGGAGTTCGCCGGCGACCAGCAGCCCGCCGGAGGTCTGCGCGTCGGCCAGCAGCAGCCGGTCGTCCGCGCCGACGCGGCCGAAGTCCGTCCACGGCGTCACCCAGTCCAGGTTGCGCCGGCTGCCGCCGCTGACGTACCCGTCGCGGACCGCCTCGCGGGCGCCGGCCAGGTAGGGCACCCGGGCCGCGTCGAGGGCCACGGTGAGCCCGCTCGCCCGGGCCAGCTTGGACGCGTGGCCGAGCAGCCCGAAGCCGGTCACGTCGGTGCCGCAGCGCACGCCGGCGGCCACCGCCGCCCGGGCCGCGTCGCGGTTCAGCGTGGTCATCGCCGCCACCGCCTCCGGGAAGCGCTCCCCGGTGTTCTTGTGCCGGGTGTTGAGCACCCCGACGCCGAGCGGCTTGGTCAGCGACAGGGGCAGGCCCGCCCGGCCGGCGTCCAGGGTGATCAGCTCGTCCGGGCGCACCACCCCGGTGACGGCCAGCCCGTACTTGGGCCCGTCGTCGTCCACGCTGTGCCCGCCGGCCAGGTGGCAGCCGGCGTCGCGGGCCACGTCCTGGCCGCCGCGCAGCACCTCCCGGGCCAGCTCCAGCGGCAGCACGTCACGCGGCCAGCAGAGCAGGTTCAGCGCCACCAGCGGGGTGCCGCCCATCGCGTACACGTCGGAGAGGGCGTTGGTGGCGGCGATCCGGCCCCAGTCGTACGCGTCGTCGACGACCGGGGTGAAGAAGTCGGCGGTGCTGACCAGGCCGGTGCGCTCGTCCAACCGGACCACCGCCGCGTCGTCGCCGTGGTCCAGGCCGACGAGCAGTTCGACGGTGCCGGCGGCCGGGCCGAGCCCGGCGACCATCGCCTCCAGCTCGCCGGGCGGGATCTTGCAGGCGCAGCCGCCGCCCCGGGCGTACCGGGTCAGCCGTACCGGTTCGGTCATCCCTACATGATTTACTCGACGCGCGCAGGTCGCCACATGGCGCACCAGGACGGTGGTCGAATTCGGACTTCCCGCCGTGATCACGAATGGTGTTACCGCTCCGTGACCAACTGAGTTGCATTCCGCCACATCCCCCCGCCTACAGTTGCCCAACCGGGGGTCAACCGACCCCGCTGGGGCGACGACAGGGACGGTGGACGACGTGACGACGGGCGAACCGCTCATCGTGCTGGACTCGGTCAACAAGTGGTTCGGGCCGCTGCACGTGCTGGACGACGTCTCACTCTCGGTCGGCAAGGGCGAGGTGGTCGTGGTGATCGGCCCGTCCGGCTCCGGCAAGTCGACGCTCTGCCGCACGATCAACCGACTCGAGCCGATCAACTCCGGCACCATCACCTTCGACGGGCAGCCGCTGCCGGCCGAGGGCAAGGCGCTGGCGAAGCTGCGCAGCGAGGTCGGCATGGTCTTCCAGTCGTTCAACCTCTTCGCGCACAAGACCATCCTGGATAACGTCACCCTCGGGCCGATCAAGGTGCGCAAGGAGAAGCCCGCGGCCGCCCGCGAGCGCGCCCTCGCCCTGCTCGACCGGGTCGGCATCGCCAACCAGGCCGACAAGTTCCCGGCCCAGCTCTCCGGCGGTCAGCAGCAGCGGGCGGCGATCGCCCGCGCGCTGGCCATGCAGCCCAAGGCGATGCTCTTCGACGAGCCCACCAGCGCGCTCGACCCGGAGATGGTCGGTGAGGTGCTCGAGGTGATGACCTCGCTGGCCCGCGACGGCATGACCATGGTCGTGGTGACCCACGAGATGGGCTTCGCCCGGCACGCGGCCAACCGGGTGATCTTCATGGCCGACGGCCAACTGGTCGAGGACGCTCCCCCGGCCGAGTTCTTCGGCAACCCGCGCAGCGAGCGGGCCAAGGACTTCCTCTCCAAGATCCTCACGCACTAGGCGTCCGTACCTGGAGCGCGCCGTCCCCCGGCGGCTTCGTCGAAGAAGGAGAAGAGTATGCGTATGAAGCGCGTAGCGGCGCTCGCCGCGGCCGCCACCCTGGCGCTCGGCATGGCCGCCTGCGGTGGCGACGACGACGGCGGCGAGGGCACCGGCGCCGGCAGCAAGTCGTTCGCCGCCGGCACCACGATGGAGCGGCTGAACAAGGCCCAGTCCATCAAGATCGGCACCAAGTTCGACCAGCCGGGCTTCGGCCTCAAGGGCCTGTCGGGCAAGCCGGAGGGCTTCGACGTCGAGGTCGCGAAGATCATCGTCAAGGAGCTGGGCATCCCCGAGGACAAGATCGAGTGGGTGGAGGCCCCCTCGAAGGTCCGCGAGGACGTGATCGTCAACGGCACCGTCGACCTGGTCGCGGCGACCTACACGATCAACGACAAGCGCAAGGAGCGGATCGCCTTCGCCGGGCCGTACTACGAGGCCGGCCAGAACATCCTGGTGAAGAAGGACGACACCACCATCACCGGGCCGGACTCCTTCAAGGACGGCACCAAGAAGGTCTGCTCGGTCACCGGCTCGACGCCGGCCGAGGAGATCAAGAAGTACGTCAAGGACGTCGCCACCCAGCTGGTGCTCTTCGACACGTACGACAAGTGCAAGGACGCCCTCAAGGGCGGCCAGGTGGACGCGGTGACCACCGACAACGTCATCCTGCTCGGCTACATCGCCAAGGACGAGGCGTCGTTCAAGCTGGCCGGTGACAACTTCACCAAGGAGCCGTACGGCATCGGGGTGAAGAAGGAGGACACCGAGTTCCGCAACTTCATCAACGACACGCTGGAGAAGGCGTTCGCCGACGGCAGCTGGAAGAAGGCGTGGGACGACACCGCCGGCAAGTTCGGTGCCGAGCTCGGCAGCGCTCCGACCGTCAACCGCTACTGATCTGACCCGTTGATCTGGAGGGTGGGGAGGAAGACCGACCCGTGAGTGTGCTCATCGACAAGTTCGACGTCTTCGCGGGTGGTTTCTGGCTCACCCTCCAGATCTGCGTACTCGCCGCGATCGGCGCCCTGATCCTGGGCGCCGTCGTGGCGGTGCTCCGCATCTCACCGGTGCCGCCGCTGCGCGCGCTCGGCACCGGATACGTGAACGTGTTCCGGAACATGCCGCTGACCGTGGTGATGTTCTTCGCCGCCTTCGGCCTGCCGGCGCTCGGCTCCAACGCGGACTTCCTCCGCATCCCCGGGCTGGACGCCATCTTCACCCGGCTCGGCACCGACCTGCCGTACTTCCGCTTCGCGCTGGTCGCGCTGGTGCTCTACACCGCGGCGTTCGTCTGCGAGGCGCTGCGCTCGGGGGTCAACGCGGTGCCGGCCGGGCAGGCCGAGGCCGCCCGGTCGCTGGGCCTCACCTTCGGCCAGAACCTGCGCTACGTGGTACTGCCGCAGTCCTGGAAGGCGTCCGTGGTGCCGCTCGGCTCGGTGATCATCGCGATGATCAAGAACTCGGCGCTGATCGGGTTCTTCGGGGTCGTCGGCGACCTCTCCGCGACCGCCGACCAGCTCACCTCGGCCGAGGGCTACGCCTTCGTGCCGGTCGCCATCGGCATCTCGATCGGATACCTGATCATGACCGTCCCCCTGGGCGCCCTCCTCGACCGGATCGAGAAGCGGCAGGCGGTGGCCCGATGAGCCAGCAGACCGTCCTCTACGACGTACCCGGCCCCCGGCAGCGCCGGATCACCCTGGTCAGCAGCGTGGTGGCCACCGCCCTGCTGCTGGTCGGCGCCTACTTCCTGGTCTACCGTCCGCTGGACGAGAAAGGCCAGTTCTCGATGGAGCTGTGGGGCCCGCTGGTGGACCCCGGCAACGAGAACTTTCCGCTGGTCTGGGAGCGGATCGGCCTCGGCTTCAAGAACACGCTGATCGCCGCCGCGCTGGCCATCGTCTCCTCGCTGATCGTCGGCACCCTGCTGGCGATGCTGCGGATCCAGCTCAAGAGCCTCGCCAGGCGCCGGTTCACCGGGCTGGCCACCCCGGTGTCGTACCTGCTGCGCGGGCTGAGCATGCTGCTCTCCGGGGTCACCCGGGTCTGCGTCGAGGTCTTCCGGGGCCTGCCCGTGGTCATCACGATCTTCTTCGTGGCCCGCGGCTTCCCGGAGTTCGGGGTTACCTTCGACACGCTCTGGTACCTGGTCATCGGCCTGACCATCTACAACTCGGTGGTCATCGCCGAGATCCTCCGCTCCGGCATGGAGGGTCTGCCCGGCGGGCAGGCCGAGGCGGCCGCGGCGATCGGTCTCGCCCCGTGGCAGACCACCCGGATGATCCTGCTGCCGCAGGCGTTCCGGATCATGCTGCCGGCGCTGATCAGCCAGCTCGTGGTGGTGCTCAAGGACACCTCGCTCGGCTTCATCATCAGCTACGAGGAGGCCCTGAACATCGGCAAGCAGATCATCGGCTCGCTGGGCAACCCGATCCAGGTCTACATCGTGATCGGCGTGATCTTCATCGTGGTCAACTACTCGCTGTCCAAGCTGGCCCAGTACGTCCAGCACCGGCTCGCCCGGGGCCGCAAGAGTGCGGGCGGCACCCGTACCGGGGCCGCGGGCACCGAGCTGGAGACCGAGGCGGTCGCCGGCACCACCACCTGACGTCGGGAAACGAGAGGGCCGGCCCGGGAGACCGGGCCGGCCCCCTCGCCGTTGACGGGTCAGCGGGCGATCTCGGTGACCCGGGACTCGCGGACCACGGTGACCCGGATCTGACCGGGATAGGTCAGCTCCTCCTCGATCTGCTTCGCCACGTCCCGGGCCAGCACGGCGGCGCCGATGTCGTCCACGTCGTCCGGCTTGACCATCACCCGGATCTCCCGGCCGGCCTGCATGGCGAAGACCTTCTCCACGCCGAGCTTGCCGGCCGCGATCTCCTCGATCCGCTCCAGCCGCTTGACGTACGCCTCCAGGCTCTCCCGGCGGGCGCCCGGCCGGCCGCCCGAGCAGGCGTCGGAGGCCTGGGTCAGCACCGCCTCGATGGTCTGCGGCGGCACCTCGTTGTGGTGCGCCTCGATGGCGTGCACCACGTCCTCGCTCTCGCCGTACTTGCGGGCCAGGTCCGCGCCGATGATCGCATGGCTGCCCTCCACCTCGTGGGTGAGCGCCTTGCCGATGTCGTGCAGGAACGCGCAGCGCTTGATGGTGGGCACGTCCAGGCGCAGCTCGGCGGCCATGACGCCGGCGATGTGCGCGGTCTCCACCAGGTGCTTGAGCACGTTCTGCCCGTACGAGGTGCGGTAGCGCAGCCGGCCGAGCAGGGTGACCAGCTCCGGGTGGATCTCGGTGATGCCGACCTCGACCAGGGCGTCCTCGGCGGCCCGCTGGCAGAGCTCCTCCACCTCGTGCCGGGCCAGGTCGTAGACCTCCTCGATCCGGTGCGGGTGGATCCGGCCGTCCAGCACCAGCTTCTCCAGGGTCAGCCGGCCGACCTCCCGGCGGACCGGGTCGAAGCAGGAGAGCAGTACCGCCTCGGGGGTGTCGTCGATGATCAGGTTGACCCCGGTGACCGACTCGAAGGCCCGGATGTTGCGGCCCTCGCGACCGATGATCCGCCCCTTCATCTCGTCACCGGGCAGGTGCAGGACGCTGACCACGCTCTCCGCGGTCTGCTCGCTGGCCACCCGCTGGATGGCGTCGACCACGATGTGCCGGGCCCGCTGCTCGGCGGTGCTGCGCGCGTCCGCCTCGATGTCCCGGACCAGCAGCGCCGCCTCCCGCTTGGCCTGCGACTCGATGGCCTCGATCAGCTCGGCCCGGGCCGCGTCGGCGGTGAGCCCGGCCACCCGTTCCAGCTCGCGCCGCCGCTGCTCCTCGGCCTCGGCCAGCTCCGCCTCCCGCCGGGCCAGCTCGGCCTCCCGGGCGGCCAGCGCGGCCGTCGCGGCGGTCAGCTGCCGCTCCCGCTCGGCTAGCCGCTCGACCTCCTCGGTGTGCAGTCGCTCCCGCTCGTCCATCCGGGCCGCCCGGCGCTCGACCTCGGCCGCCTGCTCGCGGGTGGTGGCGGCGAGCACCGCCACCTCACGCTCGCCGCTGCGCCGGGCCGCCGCCCGCAGTTGCTCGGCGTCCGCCTCGGCCTGCTTGTGCGCCCGCTCCAGCACGGTGTCCGCCTCGGCGCGGGCGTCGTCGAGCACCCGGCGGGCCTCCGCCCGGGCCGCCTTCGCCTCCGCCTTGGCCGCGGCCGCCTCGGCCCGCGCCGCCGCGGCCGCGGACTTCGCCACGTCGATGGTGCTGTTCGCCTCGTCGGCGGCGCTGCGCAGCGCGGCCAGGGACTGCTCCTGCCGGTCCTTCTCGGCGATGAAGGCCGGATCCTCGGGAGCCGGCGCGGCCTGGAACCGGCGCAGCGTCCGGACGCCCAGCAGCACCGCCCCGACCACCACCACGGTCAGGATCAGCACCACCACGAGGAGCACGACGTCGAATCCGCTCATGCCGGCACTCCGCTCCGCTGCGTGCCGACACGAGGCTCAAGCGCACCGCCCCGCTGATCCGCTCGCTGACGCTCCCTCATGCCGGCACTCCGCTCCGCTGCGTGCCGACACGAGGCTCAAGCGCACTGCCCCGCTGATTCGCTCGCTGACGCCCGCTCATGCCGGCACTCCGCTCCGCTGCGTGCCGACATGAGGCTCAAGCGCACTGCCCCGCTGATTCGCTCGCTGACGCTCGCTCATGCCGGGACCTCGTGGGGACCACCGGTGAACCTGTGCCGCCCCGCCATGGCCGCCTCCCCTGAACGTCGGCGCCGCAGTGACCGTGCCGGAAGGCACACTCCTGCGGCTCTGGACGCCCGACCGGAGCGACTGGCCGTGGGTAGCTCTCTCCGCCGGCGGTGCCCGAAGCATCGCCGGCGACCGGGTGCAGTTGTCTCCTCAACTCCCGACCGGCCTGTCCGGAGCTGCGGTGGTATGGCCGGTGGTGCTGGCCAAAGTGATGCGGTTCTGTTACGCGATCTATGTTGTGCGCTTAGCCTGCGCTGGTCGGGCAATGTGAGCCTGTATGGCGAGGCTAGGTCGCGAGGGCCGGTCTGGTCAAGAACTCATGATCAAACCCCCCGAACGGAGCGAAGTTGCCGCGTCACCCAGCGCTGACGAAACGCCGGACACCGGGGGACAAACTCCACCGCCCGGGCCGGTGTCGGATGGCTGTCATCGCTGCTCAACCCCGGGGTCGAGCGCGCCGGCAAGGTGCTCCGCCCGGCCCGACCCGGCCGGCTCGGGCTCGCGACTCGGGCTTAGGGGCTCGGGACTCGGGACTGGGGCTCGCGGCTCAGGGCTCGCGGCTGGGGACTGAGGGCTGGGGGCTCGCGGCTGGGGGCTCGCGGCTCGCGGCTGGGGACTGAGGGCTCGCGGCTCGCGGCTCGGGGCTCGCGGCTCGCGGCTCGGGGCTCGGGGCTCGGGGCTCGCCGGAGGATCATCGCGGCGTCGTCGCCGCGGCTGATCGACTCGTGTCGCCGACATGGCGGTCTCCCGGCCCGCCGGACACCGCCACATCGCCGATCTGGCGTCGGGCCGGCGCCAACCCGGCGGCGGGTGCCGCCGATCCCGCGTCGGTCAGCGCCGCCGCGGCGAGGGGTGCCGTCGGCCCGCGCCGGCCCGGCGGGGGCGGCTCAGCGGGCGCCGGCGGCCAGCGCGGCGGTGACCAGTGCCGGGTTGTCCGGGGCGGGCGTGCCGTCCGGTAGCTGGAGGGTGTCTTCCAGGCCGATGCGGGTGTGCAGCCCCCGGCGGACCGCCTCGGCGAGCACCGTCCAGGTGGCCGGCCCCTCGGCGTGCAGCAGCACCGGCGGCTCGACCCGCGGCTCGACCGGCGCCGCGGCGCGCGGCAGGGCGGCGAGCATCGCCGCCGCGTCCGCGAGCGCCACCGGCGGTTGCTCGGCCATGCACTCGATCAGCAGCCGCCCCGCCGGCACCCGCCAGGCCCGGTAGGCCGCCACCGCCTCGACCGTCCAGAACCCGGCCTCCACCAGCACGCCCCGCTCGTGCAGCGCGGCGGCGACCGCCTCCGCGCCCTCCTCGTGGGCGTTGACCGACGCGAAGTCGGGCAGGACCCGCCAGGCGCGGACGGCGGCCACCCGAGCGGCCGGATCCGGTTCGATCCAGGCGCCGGTGCTCACCCCGACCGGCAGCCCGGGCCGGGCGGCCCGGATCGCGGTGAGGGCCGCCGCGATGACCTCGGGACGCAACGACTCGGCACCGTCGGTGTCGCGCGGATGGACGTGCACCGCCGCCACGCCGAGATCGGCGCAGCGGGCCGCGTCGGCGGCCAGTTCGGCCGGGGTGAGCGGGACCGCCGGGTGCTCGTCGCGACCCCGCCCGCCGTTGAGGCAGGCCTTCAGCATCGGCCGGCCCTCCCTGGCGCCGCCACCCGCCGACCGGCCGCCGGGAGTGGTTCGCTCGGCCGGTCGCCCGGCCACGTGAACATCGCCCGGCCGGTCATTCGGCCGCCCGGTTGTCGCGGTCCAGTTCGCCCTCGGCGTCGGCGAGGGCGTCGGCGTCGATCTGCTCAGCGAACTCGGCCGCCTCGGCGCTCTGCGCGGCGAGGGCGTCCTTCACCGCGCGGATGGCCACGCCGGGCGGGTAGCCCTTGCGGGCCAGCATGCCGACCAGCCGGCGGAACACCGCGTCGGGCTCGCCACGGGCGACCCGGAGCTTCCGCTCGACCAGGGCGCGGGCCGTCTCGGCCTCGGTGGTCTCGTCCAGCTCGCCGAGCGCCTCGCGGGCCACGTCGCCGTCGACTCCGCGCTGGCGCAGTTCGTTGGCCAGCGCCCGGCGGGCCAATCCGCGGCCGGCGTGCCGGCTGCTCACCCAGGCACGGGCGAAGGCGGCGTCGTCGATGATGCCGACCTCGTCGTAGCGGTCGAGCACCTCGGCCGAGACCTCCTCGGAGATGCCCCGCTTGGCGAGCGCCGTGGCCAGCTCGGCCCGGGTACGGGGCCGCACGGCGAGCTGGCGCAGGCAGATCTCCCGGGCCACCTCCGCCTCGTCGCGCGGCGCGGCGGCGGGCGCCTCGGAACCGGCCTCCTCCTCGGAACGGCCGCGCCGGCCGCGGCGGGGCCGCGGCGTGCTGGCGTCACCCGTACGGGGTGGGCTGGCATCCCAGCCCCGCCCCGTACGGGCACGTCGTCCTGCCACGAGTCAGGTCAGAAGTCGACCGGCGGCAGCTCCGGGCCACCGGCGGCGTCGCCCGCGCCGACCCCGACGCCGAGCTTCTCCAGGATCTTCTTCTCGATCTCGGCGGCCACGTCCGGGTTCTCGCGGAGGAACTCGCGGGCCTTCTCCTTGCCCTGGCCGAGCTGGTCGCCGTCGTAGGTGTACCAGGCGCCGGACTTGCGGATGATCGCCTGCTCGACGCCGACGTCGATCAGCGAGCCCTCACGGGAGATGCCCTTGCCGTACATGATGTCGAACTCGGCCTGCTTGAACGGCGCGGCGACCTTGTTCTTCACCACCTTGACCCGGGTGCGGTTACCGACCACGTCGGTGCCGTCCTTGAGGCTCTCGATGCGGCGCACGTCGAGCCGGACCGAGGCGTAGAACTTCAGCGCCCGACCACCGGTGGTGGTCTCCGGGCTGCCGAACATCACACCGATCTTCTCGCGCAGCTGGTTGATGAAGATCGCCGTGGTGCCGGTGTTGTTGAGCACGCCGGTGATCTTCCGCAGCGCCTGGCTCATCAGCCGGGCCTGCAGACCCACGTGGCTGTCGCCCATCTCGCCCTCGATCTCGGCGCGCGGCACCAGCGCGGCCACCGAGTCGATCACGATGATGTCGAGCGCGCCGGAGCGGACCAGCATGTCGGCGATCTCCAGCGCCTGCTCACCGGTGTCCGGCTGGGACACCAGCAGCGCGTCGGTGTCGACGCCCAGGGCCTTCGCGTACTCCGGGTCGAGCGCGTGCTCGGCGTCGACGAAGGCGGCAATGCCGCCGGCCCGCTGGGCGTTGGCCACCGCGTGCAGCGCCACCGTGGTCTTACCGCTGGACTCCGGACCGTAGATCTCGACGACCCGGCCGCGGGGCAGACCGCCCACGCCGAGGGCCACGTCGAGCGCGATGGAGCCGGTCGGGATCACCGCGGTCTGGATGACCGGCCGCTCCCCCAGCCGCATCACCGAGCCCTTGCCGAACTGCTTGTCGATCTGAGCGAGAGCAAGGTCGAGTGCCTTCTCCCGGTCAGGCCCTGCTGCCATCGTTGCCACCCCTGCCTTCGCCGGCGTCTTTCCTGAGCTTCGCGTCACGCGGACACGCTAGGCGCTGGGTCCGACAGAAAACCAGCCGACGGGCCGCGAGCTGTGGACGAGCACCCCGCTGTGGACAATAGCCGAACAGGTGTACGACTCGGCAAGCGACACGCGGGGGCGGCGAAAAGGCTGCTCAGCGTAGTCGGGCGGGCACCCGGTCGGGATAGGCGGCGACGACCGCCCGCCACACCACGTGCGTCTCCTCACCCGCGGCGAGCGCCTGCTGGATGGTCCGTCCGCCGAGCTGGGCCAGCACCTGGTCGGAGGCGATGCTGGCCGCGTAGCCCGGCCCGAACGTCTCCTCCAGCCGCGCCCAGAAGTCGGTCAGCCGCACGTGATCAGTCCTCCTCGTCCGGTGCGCTCGCCGGCACCGCCCGCAACGCTAGCGCCACCAGCGGCACCACGGCGATCGCCGCGAGCAGGGTGAGCACCGGATAACCGGCGGCCCGCATGACAAACCCGCTGACCGCGGCGGCTCCCGCGCCGGCCAGCCCCATCGTCAGGTCGGAGAACCCCTGCACGCTCGGGCGGACGGCCGCCGGCACCGACTCGGACAGCAGCGTGGAGCCGGCCACCATGGTGCCGGACCAGCCCAGCCCGAGCAGGACCAGGCCGATCGAGAGCCGGGGCGTGTGGTGCCCGGCCGTGCCGGCCACCGCGCACGCGGCGAGCAGCAGCCCGACGCCGGTGAGGATCACCGCGCGCCGGCCGAGTCGGTCGGTCAGCCAGCCGACCAGCGGGGAGAGGGCGTACATGCCGGCGATGTGCAGGCTCAGCACGATGCCGACCACCCGCAGCACGTCGGCGTCGCCGTGCGACTCGCCGAGGCGGACCGGCGTCATCGACATCACCGCCACCATCACCACGTGGCCCACCGCCACCGCGGCGATGCCGAGCCGGGCGGCCGGGCGGCCGCGTACCACCTGCCAGGCCGCCCGCATCCCCGCGCCACGGGCGGGCCGGGCCGGCGCGGCGACCGCCTCGGCCGGTGGGGTGACGTCCGCCGCTCCGGTGGCCACCGGGGTGGGGGCCGCCGCCAGCCGGCGCGCGGTGAGCAGCGGGTCGGGCCGCAGCAGTACCAGCAGTACGCCCGCGGCCAGCACGAACGCGGCCGCGCTGAAGGCGAACGGGCCGGCCAGCGGCGGCAGTCCCCAGCCGCTGGTGGTGCGGTCGGCGAGCGCGGCGAAGTTCGGCGCGGCCACCGCGCCGATGGTGGTGGCCCAGACGATCAGCGAGAGCTGCCGCCCCCGGCGGGCCGGTTCGGCGAGGTCCACCGCGGCGTAGCGGGCCTGGAGGTTGGCCGCGGTGCCGCCGCCGAAGAAGAGCATGCCGAGGAAGAGCAGCGGCACGGACCGGGTGACCGTGGCGAGCACCACCAGCACCGCGCCGACCGCGCCGGCCAGGTAGGCGAAGGCCAGCCCCGGCCGGCGGCCGTGCGCGTTCATGATCCGGGTCACCGGGACGGCCAGCAGCGCCCCACCCACCACGGCGGCGCTCTGGGCCAGGCCGGCCACCGCGGTGCCGGCCACCCGGGCGGCCAGCAGCGCGCCCACCGCGATGCCGATGGTGACGCCGATCCCGCCGATGATCTGGGTGCCGAAGAGCAGCCCCAGGGTCCGCCGCTGGATCGGCGCGACGTCCGGGGCGGCGACCGGCGCGGTCAGGTCCGTGGTCATCGGCGGCTCCTCGGTCCGGTAAGGGGTGCGGGCGCTGTCCATCCTTGCGCAGCCACCCGGGCCGATGGCACCCGGTTTCGCTACAGGCCGAGCCCGCGGCCGATGATCTCCTTCATGATCTCGGTGGTGCCGCCGTAGATGGTCTGCACCCGCCCGTCCAGCCACGCCTTCGCCACCGGGTACTCCAGCATGTAGCCGTAGCCGCCGTGCAGCTGCACGCAGCGGTCGGCGACCCGGTTCTGCAGCTCGGTGGTCCACCACTTGGCCTTGGCCGCGTCGGTCACCGAGAGCCGGCCGGCGTTGAACTCGGCGACGCAGTGGTTGACGAAGGTCCGGGCGATGGTCACCTCGGTGTCCAGCTCGGCCAGGAGGAACCGGTTGTGCTGGAAGGCGCCGATCGGCCGGCCGAACGCCTGCCGGGAGCGGGCGTAGTCCAGGGTGACGGCGAGCAGCTTCTCGGCGGCCGCGACCGCGGCGACCGCGATGCTCAGCCGCTCCCGGGGCAGGTTGGCCATCAGGTGGTAGAAGCCGTGGTTCTCGGTGCCGATCAGGTTCTCCGCCGGCACCCGGCAGTCGTCGAAGAAGAGCTCGGCGGTGTCGTTGGCCTTCAGCCCCACCTTGGCCAGCCGCCGGCCCCGGGTGAAGCCGGGCGTGCCGGTCTCCACCGCGATCAGGCTCACCCCGTGCGCGCCCTGGTCGGCCGTGCGGGCGACCACGACCACCAGGTCGGCCAGCTCGCCGTTGGTGATGAAGGTCTTCTGACCGTTGAGCACGAGCGCGTCGCCGTCGCGTACCGCGGTGGTGCGGACGCCGGCCAGGTCGGAGCCGGCGCCGGGCTCGCTCATCGCGATGGCGGTGACCAGGTCGCCGGAGCAGAACCCGGGCAGCCAGCGCTTGCGCTGGTCGTCGGTGGTCAGCTCGGTGAGGTACGGGGCCACCACGTCGTTGTGCAGGCCGAAGCCGAGCCCCGAGCAGCCGGCGGCGACGATCTCCTCCACCAGCACCGCGTTGTACCGGAAGTCCCGCTGGCCGCCGCCGCCGTACTCGGGGTCGACGTCCATGCCGAGCAGTCCGGCGGCGCCGGCCTTGCGCCACACCTCCCGGTCGACGATCCCGGCGGCCTCCCACCGCTCGTGGTGCGGCACCGCCTCGCGGGCGAGGAACGCGCGGCACAGGTCCCGGAACTCGTCGTGGTCGCGCTCGTAGAGATGCTGCTGCATGGCGGCAAGTGTGGCACCGGCCACCCGTGCGGAACAGGGCCGATCGCCGACCGGCGGGGTCGGGCGGTCAGGACCACCAGGTGGCCCGGGCGACGGGCCGGAAGCCGAGCGAGTCGTAGAGCGGGCGGCCGGCCCGGGACGCGGTGAGGGTGACCGGGTGACCGGCCAGCTCCGCCAGCGCCGCGTGCAGCAGCGCCCGGCCCACGCCCCGGGACCGGTGCTCGGGCAGCGTGGTCATCCAGTACAGCCCGGCCACCTCGGCGCGCACGGTCAGGCAGGCGCCGGCGGGTATGCCGTCGACCTCGGCGAGCAGGAACCGGATCCCGGGTCGGCCGAGCAGGGCCACCGGGAACGCCTCACCCGCCCGGTACGGGTGCAGCCCGCCCAGCGGGAAGCCGGACACCACCACCCGCTCGACAGTGGCCAGCCGCCGCGGGTCGTCGACCGGGATCACCCGCGGCGCGGGCGCCGGGGCGGGCGCGGGAGGGCGGATCATGACCGGCAGGTGCCGGGGCGCCAGGCCCGTGCCGGTCAGGTCCACGGCGCCGAACGGGTCCTCGACGGTCACCGGGCCCGCGGCGCGTCGCCGGACCAGCGCGGCGATCTCGGCCACCTCGTCCGGGGTGGGTTCCGGGGTGCGCAGCAGGACGCGCAGGCCGGCCCGGTCGTCGCCGTGCACGGCGAGGAAGCCGGGTCGCCGGGTCAGCGGGTGCCGCCGGGTCTCGGCCAGCGCCGTCCAGAGCGCGGCGGCGTTGCCGGTGGCCAGCCCCAGCTCGGCGTCCGGGTCGGTCGGCGGCTCGGCGGCGGCGTCGACCGGGGACGGGGCGGTGGGGTGGGTCGAGCTCATGCCGCCACGTTAGGCGCCGGGCGGACCCTGCCGCAGAGCCGATCCCCGCGCGCCCGGCCGGACCAATCCGGAGTGTGGGTGTTCGCCGTCGGCCCGGTAACCGTCCACCGGCCGCCTGGGACGAGGCCGGTCGGGTCAGGCGGCCAGGGCGCGGGCGGCCACGGTGAGGTCGGCGACCAGCCCGTCGTACGCCTTGTCCTGGTCGTCGGCGCGCAGCACCGCGGACGGGTGGATGGTGGCCAGCAGCCGGGCCTCGGGCGCGTCGGCGACCTTGCCCTCGGCGTCCACCGGCACCCGCTGGAAGTCCTCGGGGTGCTGCGCCGAGGCGGGCCACGGCAGCAGCTCGCCGCGCTGGCGGGTGACCCGGAACGTCGGGCCGAGCAGCGCCTTGGCGGCGGTGGCGCCCAGCACCACCACGATCTCCGGGTCCAGCCGGGCGAACTCGGCGACCAGCCAGGGGCGGCAGGCGGTGATGTGCACCCGGTCCGGGGTCTGGTGGATGCGCCGCTTGCCGCGCAGCTCGAAGCGGAAGTGCTTGACCGCGTTGGTCAGGTAGATGTGCCCCGGGTCGAGGCCGGCGTCGTCGACGGCCTTGCGGAGCAGCCGGCCGGCGGGGCCGACGAACGGCAGGCCCTTCTGGTCCTCCATGTCGCCGGGCTGCTCGCCCACGAAGACCACCCGGGCGCTCTCGTCGCCCCGGCCGAACACCGTCTGCGAGGCGTCCCGGTAGAGCTCGCAGCCACGGCAGCCGGCCGCCGCCGCGCGGAGCGCGTCGATGGTGTCCGCCTCGGGCGGGATGAACCGCTGGGCGCCCGGAGCGCTCTCGGTCTGCTCGGCCATGTCGACTGTTATATACCCGTTCGGGGGACTCCGCCGGGCGGGCCGGCGCCGTCAGTACCCGCCGCCACCGCCGCCACCGCCGTCACCGCCGCCGGACGCCAGCGCGATGATCACGATGATGAGCACGATCACCGCCACCGCGACGGCGATCCAGACTCCCCGCTTCGACCCGGACCCAGCCATGTCGCTCACCTCCGGGGCCGCGCTTACCCCCTGCGCGGCGGCTCACGCTCGTGCCGGCCATCCGTGCCGGCCGCTCAGGCGGTGAAGCCGGCGACGGGGGCCGGGCGGACCGCCCCGGCCAGCGCGTCGGCGAGCGGCTCGACGTCGGCGTCGGTCAGCCGGCTCACGGTGATCCGCAGCCCCGGCGGGCCGGCGATCCGGTAGAGCGCGCCCGGCGCGACGGCCCAGCCGGCGTCGCGCAGCGACGTCAGCGCGCTGGTCTCGTCCGCCACCGGCAGCCAGACGTTGATGCCGCTGCGCCCGTGCGCCGGCAGACCGCGCCGGGCCAGCGCGGCGAGCAGCGCGCCGCGGCGCCGCTCGTAGCTGCCGGCCGCCCGGTCGACCAGCTCGGCCACCGCCGGGTCCCGCCAGAGCGCCAGGACCAGCCGTTGCAGCACGGTGGAGACCCAGCCGGCGCCGACCCGGGCCCGGCCGGCCACCCGGGCCACCGTCGTCTCGTCGCCGACCAACACGGCCAGCCGCAGGTCGGGCCCGAAGGGCTTGCTCACCGACCGGAGGAAGGCCCACGTCGGGGTCGCCCCGGCCAGCGGGTGCAGCGGTACGCGGGCCAGCTCGGCGGCGTGATCGTCCTCGATCAACAGCAGGTCGGGCCGGCCGGCGAGCAGCTCGCGCAGCTGCCGCGCCCGGTGCGCGGAGACGGCCGCGCCGGTCGGGTTCTGCGCCCGGCTGGTGACCACGAGCGCGCGGGCCCCCGCGGCCAGCGCCGAGCGGACGCCGGCGACCAGCGGCCCGTCGTCGTCGACCGGTACGCCGATCGGGCGCAGCCCGAGGGCGGCCACCAGGTCGAGCAGGTTGGCCCAACCCGGGTCCTCGACCGCCACCGCGTCGCCGGGGCGCAGGTGGGCGCCGAGCAGGCGCTCGATGCCGTCGAGCGCGCCGCCGGTGATGGTCAGTTCGCCGGCCGGTACGCCGTCGGCGGCCAGCCGCGCCCGGGCCGCCTCGACCAGTTCGGGCAGCACGCCGGCACCGGAGTAGCTGACCGGCGGACCGGCCGCCGCGGCGAGGGTGGCCAGGTGCGGGCCGAGCGGGGGCAGCAACGCCGGGTCGGGTTCCCCGGTGGACAGGTCGCGCAGGCCGGCCGCCGGCGGCGGGCGCAGCGCCGAGCGGCGGGATGCCACCGGCGGGCGGGGCCGGACCCGGGTGCCGTGCCGGCCGGCGGTGACCACCAGCCCGCGCTGGCGCAGCTCCTGGTAGGCCCGGGCGACGGTGGCCGGGCTGACCGCCAGCTCGGCGGCCAGGGCCCGCACCGGCGGCAGCGTGGCGCCGGGCGGCAGCGCGGCAGCCCGGATGCCGGACTCGATGCTGGCCGAAATCTCGACGGCCGTCGTACCGGTGACCTGATAGCGTGCTGACACAAATGCAGGATTGTACTAGAACAAAGGCGGGAGCATGTACCCACCGACCCCTCGGACCACCGCCAGCCGCAGCCGGGAGCGGATGAGCTACGACCGCGCCGCCGCGCACGCCGTGCTGGACGAGGCGTACCACTGCGCGCTGGGGTTCGCCGTGGACGGCGAGCCGCGGGTGCTGCCCACCCTGCACGTCCGCCTCGGCGACACCCTCTACCTGCACGGCTCCACCGGCAGCCGGCCGCTGCTCGCGGCCCGCGGCGACGGGCTGCCGGTCTGCGTCGCGGTCACCCTGCTCGACGGCCTGGTCTACGGCCGCTCCCAGTTCCACCACAGCGCCAACTACCGCTCGGTGGTCGCGCACGGCACCGCCCGGCTGGTCACCGACGAGCGGGAGAAGGCCGACGTGCTCGCCGCGCTGGTGGAGAAGGTCGGCGCCGGGCGCAGCGCGGACAGCCGCCCGCCGAGCCGCCGCGAGCTGGCCGAGACCGCCGTGCTGGCGCTGCCGCTGCGCGAGGTCTCGGTCCGGGCGCGCACCGGGGGCGTACGCGACGAGGAGGCCGACCTCGACCTGCCGCACTGGGCCGGCGTGGTGCCGCTGCGGCTGACCGCCGGCGTGCCGGAGCCGGACGCCGGCGTCACCGCCCCGGTCCCGGCGTACCTGCGGCCGGGCCGGTCGCCGTGGCTGGAGCCGGCGGTGCTGCGCGGCGAGCACGTGGTGCTGGAGCCGCTCGACCTCGCGCACGCCGACGAGTTGCACACCGCCACCGCCGACCCGGACGTCTGGCGGCACCTGGGCACCGCCATGCCGGCCGACCCGGCCGGGACCGCCGAGGTGGTCGCCGCCGCGCTGGCCGCGCACCACCGGGGTGAGCGGGTGCCGTGGGTGCAGCGCTGCGCGGTCACCGGCGCGGTGGTCGGCACCACCTCCTACTACGAGGTCGACCCGGACCGGCGGGCGGTGGCGATCGGATACACCTTCCTGGGCCGGCCGTGGTGGCGCACCGGGATCAACACCGAGGCGAAGCTGCTGCTGCTCACCCGGGCCTTCGACGAGCTGGGCGCGCTGCGGGTGGTGTGGCACACCGACATCCGCAACGAGCGCTCGCAGCGGGCCATCGAGCGGCTCGGCGCCACCCGCGAGGGGGTGCTGCGGATGCACCGGCAGCGCGCCGACGGCTCGTGGCGGGACACCGTGCAGTATTCGATGACCGTCGACGAGTGGCGAGGAGCACAGGTCACGCTCCGGGAAAGGCTTCGCCGGGCGGCACCGGTGGCGTGATGATGTCCGGCGTGCTGGGCATCACCGACATCTGGACGTACCTGCTGGGCACCGTGGCGATCATCCTGCTGCCCGGGCCCAACACCCTCTTCGTGCTCTCCACCGCCGCGCAGCGGGGCGTGGCGGCCGGCTACCGGGCCGTGGGCGGGGTGCTCGTCGGCGACGGGGTGCTGATGCTCCTCTCCGCCGCCGGGGTGGCCTCGCTGCTCCAGGCGTACCCGGCGCTGTTCCTGGTGGTGAAGTACGCCGGCGCCGCGTACCTCGGCTATGTGGGGTTGACCATGCTGCGCGGCGCCTGGCGGCGCTGGCGGGACCGCAACGACCCGACCACGCCGCGGCTGATCGACGCCGCGGAGCCGGCCGCGCTGCGCAGCCCGTTCCGCAAGGCGTTGGTGGTCAGCCTGCTCAACCCGAAGGCGATCCTCTTCTTCATCTCCTTCTTCATCCAGTTCGTCGACCCCGGGTACGCCTGGCCGGCGCTGTCCTTCCTGCTGCTCGGGCTGATCGCCCAGGTCACCAGCGCGCTCTACCTGACCGCGCTGATCTTCGCCGGGACGTTCCTGGCGGCGCAGTTCCGCCGGCGCCGCCGCCTCGCCGCCGGCGCCACCACCGGCGTGGCCGCCCTCTTCCTCGGCTTCAGCGTCAAGCTCGCCACCGCCACGATGTAACCCGGCGCGGCGGCTCAGGTGCCGTCGCCGCCGCCACCGCCGCCGCCGATGCCGGCGCCGCCGGCCGTGCCGCCGAGGCCGAAGCCCGGGTGCAGCGGCTCGTCCGGCGGGCGGCTGACGTGCGCGGACTCGGTGATGTTGGCCGACCAGTCGCTGTGCGCCGCCGCGGCGGCGTGCCGGTTGATCGCGTGCCGCAGCCACCCGTCCACCGTCGCCACCCAGTCCCGCCGCTCCGCGCCGACGTGCCAGACCCGGAACCGGCTGATGCTCTGGTGGGTGATCCCGGCCAGGGCCAGCCGGCGGTCCAGCCAGAGGATCACCTCCAGCCCGGCCGAGTTCGCCACGAAGATCACCTCCAGCTCGGTCATCGGCCCGGCGTAGAGCGGGGCCACCCAGTAACCCAGCCGCTGGTGCAGCGGCAGGGTCTGCTCCACCCCGGGCAGCCGGCCGTCCAGCAGGCCGGCCTGGCGCAGGCTGAAGCCGAGCGTGTCCAGCGCGGCCAGGACGTGCGCCTGGGTGGGCAGCGGATGGACGAAGACCGGGACCATCGCCCCCTGGTCGAGCTGCGGCTCGATGGCCACCTCGGTACGCAGCCCCATCCGCAGGCTGAGCAGCGGGACCCCGCCGAAGATGGTCACCGGCGTCTCCCAGGGCATCGGGAACGTGAACGGCATGGTGCGGGCCCGTCCGGCCCGCACCACGAAGCCGCCGGAGACCGCCGCCTGGTGGAACTGCACCAGGCGGCGGGGCGCCTCCGGGTCGTCCGGCTCGACGGAGGTGACCAGACCGAGGCGGACGTGCCGGACCGGCACGTCGAACCGGCCGGCGGTGATCGTGATCCGCCCGGGCAACCGCAGCCCCGGGCGGGTGCTCGGGTTGGCCAGGGCGGTCTGCACGGACAGCCCGGTCCAGCCGGACTCCGGTGACACCCCGGTCAGCCGCACCGCGCTCCCCCGTCCCGGCGGACCGGGCGGGGGCTGCCCCCGCCCGGGCGGGACCGCCCCGCCGCCGGAGCCGGCTTACCCGGCCGGCCTCACCGCAACCGCCGCCCGCGCGGCACCGGGTCGGTCTCGTCGTCGAACTCGCCGATGACCTCCTCCAGCAGGTCCTCCAGCGCGACGAACCCGATCGGCCGGGCCGGGCCGCCACCGTTGCGGACCAGCGCGAGCTGGGACTGCCGGGCCCGCATCGCGGCCACCGCCTCGGTGACCGACGCCGACGCCGGCAGGGTGAACGCGGCGGTCATCAGGTCGCCGGCGGTGGCCGACCGGCCGGTGGTGGTGACCCGCACCGCCTCGCGGACGTGCACCAGCCCGCAGACGTCGCCGGCGGCGTCCAGCACCGCCAGGCGGGACCGCCCGCTGTCCCGGCTGACCTGCTCGATCCGGTCGGCGGCGTCGTCCCGGCGCACCGTCACCATCCGGTCGAACGGCTCCATCACCTGCGCCACGGTGGTGCCCTGCAGCTCCAGCATGCTGGTCAGCAACTCGTGCTGCTCGGCGCCGAGCAGGCCGTGCTCGCGGGACTGCTCCAGCAGGATGCGCAGCTCGCCCGGGCCGTGCACCTGGGCGAGCTGGTTCTGCGGGTTCACCCGGAACAGCCGCAGGATCGCGTTGGCGAGCGCGTTCAGCGCGGACAGCACCGGCCGGGAGACCCGGGCGAAGGCCCGGAACGGCAGCGCCAGCAGCATCGCCGAGCGCTCCGCGTCGGTGATCGCCCAGGACTTCGGCGCCATCTCGCCGATCACCAGGTGCAGGAAGGTCACCAGGCTCAGCGCGAAGATCAGCGCGATCGCGTGGCTCGCCGCGTCGGGCAGGCCGACCGCGTGCAGCAGCGGGCTGACCAGGTGCTCGATCGCCGGCTCGGCGAGCGCGCCGAGGCCCAGCGTGCACAGGGTGATGCCCAACTGGGCGCCGGCCAGCATCAGCGACAGCTCGCGCACCCCGTCCAGGGCGGCCCGGGCCGCCCGGCCGCCACCGGCGGCCGCCTGCTCCAGCCGGTACCGCTTGCTCGCCACCAGGGCGAACTCGGCGGCCACGAAGAAGCCGTTCAGCGCCAGCAGCAGCACCGAGCTGAACAGCGCCACCCCGGGGCTCATGCGGACACCTCCCGGCGCTCGCCGGGCTCGGCCAGCCGCAGCCGGACCGAGTCGGCCACGTGCCGGTCGACCGCGAGCACCTCGACCAGGGCGCGCGGCTCCACCGCGCCGTCCTCGCCGTCGGCGGGCAGGCTGATCTCCAGCCGGT
Source organism: Micromonospora sp. C28SCA-DRY-2 (assembly GCF_030519475.1). Taxonomy (GTDB): domain Bacteria; phylum Actinomycetota; class Actinomycetes; order Mycobacteriales; family Micromonosporaceae; genus Micromonospora. Next base: position 540,055 of record NZ_JAUMKD010000001.1, read on the forward strand.
CGCCGACCTCGGGCACCCGGCCCAGCTCGCGCATCACCAGGCCGGAGAGGGTGTCGTACTCCGGGGCCTCGGGCAGCGCGATGCCGGTGCTGTCGGCCACCTCGTCGATGCGCCAGCGGGCGGGCACCACCCAGGACCCGTCGTCCTGCCGGGCCGGGGCGCGCTCCGGCGGGTCGTCCTCGTCCCGGATCGGGCCGACCAGCTCCTCGGCGATGTCCTCCAGCGTGATCACGCCGGCGAAGCCGCCGTACTCGTCGACCACGCAGGCCATCTGCCGGTGCCCGGACCGCAGCCGGTCCAGCACCGTGGGCAGCGGCAGGGTCTCCGGCACCAGCAGCGGCGGGCCGGCCACCGCGCCGACCGGGGTGCTCGCCCGCCGGGCCGGGGGTACGCCGAGCACGTCGGCGATCCCGACCACGCCGACCAGGTCGTCGACGCCCTCGGCACCGCGCACCGGGAACCGGGAGTGGCCGCTGTCGAGCAGCTCGACCACCCGGCTGACCGGCTCGTTCGCCCGTACGGTGTGCACGTCGACCCGCGGCACCATGGCCTCGCCGGCGGTCAGCTGGCGGAAGTCGAGGCCCCGGTCGAGCAGGGTCGACATCTCGACGTCGAGGTGCCCCTCCTGCCGGGACTCGGCGATGATCTGCTCCAGGTCCTCCGGGGTGGCCCCGCTGGGCAGCTCCTCGATCGGCTCGATGCCGACCCGGCGGAGCAGCCGGACCGCGGCCCGGTCGAAGAGGGTGATCACCGGCCCGGCCACCTTGAGGTAGACCAGGGTGGACCGGGCCAGCGCCCGGGCGACCGGCTCGGCGCGGGCGATGGCCAGGTTCTTCGGCGCCAACTCGCCCAGCACCATCTGCACCACTGTCGCGATGACCAGGGCCAGCGCCACGGAGAGCGGCAGGCTCAGCGAGCGGGAGACGCCGGCCACGCCGAGCAGGTCGGCCAGGCCGGCGCCGAGGAACGGCTCGGCGACGTAACCGACCAGCAGCGCGGTGACGGTGATGCCCAGCTGGGCGCCGGAGAGCATGAAGGAGAGCCGGCCGGTGACCTCCAGGGCCCGGGCGGCGGCCTGGTCGCCGCCGTCGGCGAGCTGCTTGAGCTTGCCTCGGTCCACGGCGACGTAGCCGAACTCCTGGGCCACGAAGTAACCGGTGGCGGCGGTGAGAACGATGATGAAGAGGAGACCGACGACGATCAACACGGGACGCTCAGGGCTCCCGGGGACGTCGGGGTCGTCAGGCGCCGGGCACGACCCGGCTGGCTACTGCTGCCCTCCTGGGCAGAGGAGTCGATCATGCACGCCATTTTATCGGCGGCACCTGTACGTCCGCTGAAGGTGTGCGGAAGGACCCGGGTCGCCCGGTACTGGCGATCCCGGGCCCTGCCGTCCGGTTTCAGCTCTGGGTGACCGTCATGTCGTCCACCGCCGCCTCGACGAGGCTGGCGGTGCCGGCGTCGGCGGCCTCGACCAGGATCCGCACCGTCTGGCCACGCAGCGCCGAGACGTCGACCGTGGCGCTCTGCCAGGACGCCGCCCGGTTGCTCGCGGCGCCGGTCGCGGTCAGCGCGGTGACGGTGCTGGTGCCGACCACCCGCACCCGGAGGTAGTCGGCGCTGGTGGCGTTGTTCAGGTGGGCCAGGTACCAGGAGAAGGAGAGGGTGAGCGTGCCGCTGGCCGGCAGCGTGATCGCCGGCGAGCGGATGCTGCTCACCCCGCCGTCCAGGTCGTACGCCCCGGCGCTGCTGCCCGCGGCCGCCCCGGTGACCAGGTCGTAGCTGCCGCTCACCGTGCTGCCCGACTGGGTGGTCACGCCCGAGCTGCTGGTCGCCGCGGGGTCGCCGCGCTCCCACTGGCCCAGGGTGGCGGTGTCGGTGCCGGACGGGTCGGCCGTCCAGCCGGTCGCCGTCTCGAAGGTGTCGCTCCAGACCGTGCTGCCCGGCGGCGTGCCGGCCCCGCCCAACGTCCAGACCGTGTACGCGATCGCGTCGGCGTTGCGGTCCAGCGCGGTGTCGTTGATGTTGGCGGTGGTGTCGCAGGAGCGGTGGTAGCAGGGGTCGAACGCCTGGCCCGCGGTGCCGCCCCAGAGCGACGCCTGGGCGCTGGACTTGATCCCCTCGGCGCCGGTGAAGGTGCCGCCGGCCGGGATGCCGACGCTGATGAACGGGCCATAGTCGCTGCGGCCGTCGAAGTCGGTGCCCCGGGTCGGCACCCCGATCGAGGTGAAGTACGCCTGGATGGTCTGCTCGATCTGGGCGGAGCCGGCCGGGCCGGGGCCGGAGCCCACCCCGTCGGAGTTGTCGCCGTCGTAGACGAAGTAGCCGGCGTTGGGCGAGCCGACCATGTCGAAGTTCAGGTACTGGCTGATCTTCGCGCGCTCCGCCGTGGGCAGGGTGTTCACGTAGTGCCGGGAGCCGCGCAGGCCCAGTTCCTCCGCACCCCACCAGGCGAACCGCAGGTGCTTGGCGGGAGCGAAGCCGGTGCGGGCCACCGCGAGCGCGACCTCGAGGATGGCCGCCGAGCCGGAGCCGTTGTCGTTGATACCCGGCCCCGCGGCGACGCTGTCCAGGTGGGCCCCGGTCATCAGCACCGCGTTCGGGTCGCCACCGGGCCAGTCGGCGATCAGGTTGTAGCCGGTGGCGCCGTTGTAGCTGAACGACTGCACGGTGGTGGTGAACCCGGCCGCGTCCAGCTGGCCCTTGAGGTGGTTGACCGAGGCCAGGTAGCCGGGCCGGCCGTGCGCCCGGTTGCCGCCGTTGGCGGTGGCGATGGACTGGAGCTGGGTGAGGTGCGCCTTCACGTTGGCCAGCGGGATGTCCGGGGCGGCGGCGAGCGCGGCGGGCGGGGCGGCGGGGGCCGGGGCGGTGGGGGCGGCGGCGGCCGAGGTGGCGGTCAGCACGGTCGCGGCCGCGACGGCCAGCCCGGCCAGCCAGCCGGGACGAGGGGTGCGGGAGCTCATGGGTCCTCCGGGGTGGGGGTGGTCCGGTTCCGCCGGGTGGGCGGTGACCGGGCGACGGTCATTGATCGATGACCATCACTGCGAAGAGTGCCGCCGGGCCCGGAACCCGGCAAGAGGCAAGACGCAGAATCGCCGCAGTCCCGGAATTGGGACGCGCGGGACGCATCCCCGCGAGCGGCGGCGGATGCCACCCGACGGACGACGCGGACAGCGGGGTACCCCCCGGCCTCAGCGGTCGGCCAGCTCGTCCACGTCGAGCAGGCGGGGGTCGACCCGGCCGGTCCGGTAGGCGGCCCGACCGATCATCTGCGCGGCGACCGGGGCGGTGGCCATCTGGAAGATCCCGACCAGCGCCACCATGCCCAGGTCCTCCGGGTCGCGCAGCCGCAGCGCCAACCCGACGAGCAGCAGCAGCACCCCGAGCGTCTGCGGCTTGGTGGCGGCGTGCATCCGGTCCAGCACGGTCGGGAAGCGCAGCAGGCCGATCCCGGCGACCAGGCTGAGCAGCGCGCCGGCGACCAGGAAGGCGCCACCCGACCAGTCGGCGAAGGTGCCGAGCATCAGACCCTCCTCGGCACGGCGGGCGTGGCGGGCATCAGGACTCCTCCCGGACGGCGAAGCGGACCAGCGACACCGAGCCCACGAAGCCGAGCAGCGAGAGCACCACCAGCACCGGCAGGCTGGTGGCGTTCCGGTTGACCGCCGCCTCGGCGCCCACCCCGCCGATCATGGTGGCGAGCAGCATGTCGGCGGCGATCACCCGGTCCAGCAGGGACGGGCCCCGGTACAGCCGGACCAGCGCGCACAGCGCGGTGATCGAGAACAGTACGGTGAGGACGGCGGCGAGGATCGCGGTCACGATCGGTCTCCCTTCGGCACGGATTCGGACTGCACCAGGGGCAGCTCCGCGGGCGAGCCGACGGCGCGGACGAGCCGCTGCTCGACGGCGAGGATCCGGTCCCGGCTGCCGGTCAGGTCCTGCGGGCCGCGGACGTCGAGCACGTGCACGTAGAGGGTGCCGCTGTCCCGGTCCACCTCCACGATCAGCGTCCCCGGCACCAGCGAGATGATCTCGGCGGTGAGTGCCAGGTTCAGATCGGTGCGCACCCGCAGCCGCACCGCGATGATCGCCCCCCGGGGCCGGAACCCGGGCCGCACGGCGATCCACGCGACGTGCAGGCTCGCGCGGACCAGCTCGCCGGCGAAGCGGACGGCGAAGACCAGCAGCGGAACGGGCCGCAGCCGGCCGCCGAAGGTCACCGGCGGCAGCGGGAAGAAGACCAGCACCGCCCCGCCGACCAGCAGCCCGCCCAGCAGGTTGCCCCAGGAGAAGTCGCCCCAGAGCAGCATCCAGATCAGCACCAGCCAGCCGTACGCGATCAGCTGGTCGCGGGAGCGGACCACCCGGCCGCGCACGTCCCGCGCCCGGTCCGCCGGCTGCGCGTTCACGGCGCCCCCTGGGGCAGCACGGCCCGGACGTACGGGGTGCGTTGGCGCAGGTCCACGGCCGCGTCGGCGGTGACCCGGAAGAGCGGGCCGGCGACCACCGTCATCGCCAGCCCGAGGACGACCAGGGCGACCGTGGACCCGACCATCAGGCCGGGCAGCCGGGTCGGCGGCTCCTCGGTGGCCAGCCGGGGTGCCCGCCAGAAGGCGATGTTCCATACCCGGGAGGCCACGTAGAGGGTGAGCAGGCTGGTCAGCGCCCCGGCCGCGACCAGCGCGCCGGGCAGCGGGCCGCCGGCCGCCACGCCGGCCTGGAACAGGCTGAGCTTGCCGAGGAACCCGGAGAACGGCGGGACGCCGGCCAGGTTCATCGCCGGCACGAAGAAGATCACCGCGAGCACCGGGGCCACCCGCGCCAGGCCGCCGATGCGGCGCAGGTCGGTGCTGCCGGCCCGGAGCTGGATCAGGCCGACCACCAGGAAGAGCGTGGTCTGGATGGTGATGTGGTGCAGCACGTAGAAGATCGCGCCGGTGAGACCGGCCACGCTGCTCAGCGCCACCCCGAAGATCATGTAGCCGATGTGGCTGACCAGGGTGAACGAGAAGAGCCGCTTCAGGTCCGACTGGGCCACCGCGCCCAGGATCCCGACGATCATGGTCAGCCCGGCCACCACCAGCAGCAGCGTGCCGGCGTGGCCGCCCGGGAAGAGCAGCGTCTCGGTCCGGATGATCGCGTACACGCCGACCTTGGTGAGCAGGCCGGCGAAGACCGCGCTGACCGGCGCGGGCGCGGTCGGGTAGCTGTCCGGCAGCCAGGCCGACAGCGGGAAGACCGCCGCCTTGATCCCGAAGGCGAGCAGCAGGGTCAGCTCCAGCATCAGCCGTACGCCGGCCGGCAGGGCGTCCAGCCGGTGGGCGAGCTGGGCCAGGTTGACGGTGCCGGTCGCCGCGTACACCAGGCCCACCCCGGCCAGGAAGAGCATCGAGGACAGGATGCTGACCACCACGTACGTCGAGCCGGTGCGGATCCGGGCCTCGGTGCCGCCGAGGGTGATCAGGACGAAGCTCGCGGCGAGCAGGATCTCGAAGCCGACGAAGAGGTTGAACAGGTCGCCGGCCAGGAACGCGTTGGTCACGCCGGCGGTCAGCACCAGGTAGGTGGGGTGGTAGATGGTCACCGGCGGGGCGTCGCCGAAGTCGCCCTGGCCCTGCCCGATCGAGTAGAGCAGCACGCAGAGGGTGACCGCGGCGGAGACCACCAGCATCAACGCGGCCAACTGGTCGGCGACCAGCACGATGCCCACCGGCGCCGGCCACGCCCCGATCTGCGTCACCAGCGGCCCGTGCCGGTACGCCTGCACCAGCAGCACCACCGCCACCGCGAGGGTGGTGGCCAGGCAGGTCACGCTGATGGCGCGCTGCGACCGGGGGTGGCGGGCCAGCATCAGGGTCAGGGCCGCGCCGAGCAGCGGCACCACCACCGGCAGCGGCACCAGCCGGCTCACCGGGCACCCCGGTCCGGGGTCGGCGGGCGGCCGGTCACCGGTCGCCGTCCTGCTCCGGCGGCCGGCGCGGCGGCTCCGGGTCGACCTGCTCGGGGTCGCCGTCCGGGCCCTCGCCGCCGAGGTCGGCCGGGACCAGTTCGTCGCGCTCGGCCCGCCGTCTGACCTGCCGGTCCTCCAGGTCGTCCGGCACCTCGTCGTCGCCGGTGAGGTACCAGCTGCGGTAGCTGACGGCGAGCAGGAACGCGGTCAGCCCGAAGGTGATGACGATGGCGGTGAGCACGAGCGCCTGCGCCAGGGCGCCGCTCATCGCGTCGGTCGGGGCGGTGCCCACCACCGGCGGGGCGCCCGGCCGGCCGCTGAGCAGGATGAGCAGGTTGACCCCGTTGCCGAGCATGATGACGCCGAGCAGGATCCGGGTCAGGCTGCGCTCCAGCAGCAGGGTCACCCCGCAGGCGACGAGGATGCCGATGGCGAGCACCACGGTCAGCGTGGGGCCCGTCGCGCCGTCCCTCACCGCCGCTCCCCCTCGTGGTCGACGGCGAGCCCGCCACCGGGGCGGCCGGCCGCCTCGATGTGCCGGTCCACCTGGGTGCCGAGGCTGCGCAGGATGTCCAGCATCAGCCCGACCACCACCAGGTAGACGCCGATGTCGAAGAAGAGCGACGTGACCAGGTAGAACTCGCCGATCAGCGGCAGCGCCAGGTCGATCTTCGCGCTCTGCAGCACCGAGCCCCCGGCGGCCAGCGCGATCACCCCGCTGCCCACCGAGACGGCGAGCCCGGCGCCGAGGACCGTGCCGGCGCTGACCGGGGCCGCCTCGGCCAGTTCGTACCGGCCGCCGGCCAGGTAGCGCACCACCAGCGCGAGGCTGGCCACCAGACCGCCGGAGAACCCGCCGCCCGGCGCGTTGTGCCCGGAGAAGAGCAGGAAGAGCGAGAACAGCACCACGGTGTGGAAGAGCAGCCGGGTGATCACCTCCAGCACCAGGGACCGGCGTCGCTCCTGGAGGCTGGCCCCGCCGCGCAGCCAGACCGGGCGGTCCGGGCGGGTCGGCTGGCCGGCGGGCTCCGGCCGGCGCGGGCGCGGCCCGGTGCGGGACCGCTCGAAGATCAGGCTGGCCACCCCGGTCGCCGCCACCACCAGCACCGACAGCTCGCCCATGGTGTCCCAGGCGCGGATGTCGACCAGGGTCACGTTGACCACGTTGCGGCCGTACCCCTCGGTCACCGCGAGTTCCGGGAAGGCGTCCGAGATCGGGGGTGCCCGGCGGGCGTCGGCGGCCACCAGGGCCAGTCCCGCGGTGACCACGCCGGCGGCCACCCCGATCGCCCGCCGCGCCCACCGGCTGCGCCGCAACGGCCGGGCCGAGAACCGGTCGGGCAGCCGGCGCAGCACCAGCACGAAGATCGCGATGGTGGCCGTCTCCACCAGGAACTGGGTCAGCGCCAGGTCCGGCGCGCCGTACAGCACGAAGAGCATGGCGGTGCCGTAGCCGGTGGTGCCGACCAGCAGCATGGCCGTCAACCGGCGGCGGGCGTTGACGGCGAGCACGGCCGCCACGGTGATCACCAGGAGCACGACCGGTTGCAGCGGCGTGTACCAGAGCGCGACGTCGGTCGCCCAGGGCCGGGCGAGCAGCATCGCCCCACCGGGGACCGCCACCAGCGCCAGCAGGATGACGCCGAGGTACTGCGGCAGCGAGCCGCGCTGGGTGACGGCGGTGACGTCGGCGGCGAGCCGGTCGAAGTGGCCGATCACCCACTCGTACCCCTGGTTGCCGTTCACCGGGGCGCGCACCCGGGCCAGCACCGGGGCGAGTGGGCCGCGCAGCGCGAAGAGCAGCGCGCCGCCGGCCACCGCGAGCGCGGAGTAGCCGAGCGCGGGGGTCAGGCCGTGCCACAGCGCCAGGTGCGCGCCGACGCCGCCGAAGAGTTCGGCGTACGGGTGGAACAGGCCGTCCAGCCCGCTGGCGGCCGGACCGGCGACCAGCCCGGCGGCGGCCAGCAGGGCGGGCGGCGCCAGCATCGGCAGGGCCACCCGCCCGACGTCGGTGGTCGGCACCCCGGGCCGGGTGGCGAACGCGCCCCAGACGAACCGGGCGCTGTACGCCACGGTCAGCGCCGTGCCGGCGACCAGGACGGCCAGCGCCAGCGGCCGGTCGGTGAACGCGGCGAGCACCGCCTCCTTGGCGACGAAGCCGACCAGTGGGGGCAGGCCGGCCATCGACGCCGCGGCCAGCACCGCCACGGTGGCCAGCAGTGGCGCGGCGCGGCCCAGCCCGGACAGCTCGGTGAGGTCCCGGGTGCCGGTGCGGTGGTCGATGATGCCCACGACGAGGAAGAGCGCCGCCTTGAACAGCGCGTGCGCGAGCAGCATCGCGGCGGCGGCCAGCGCGGCGTCCGGGGTGCCCACCCCGGTCACCGCCATCAGCAGCCCGAGCTGGCTGACCGTCCCGTACGCCAGCAGCAGCTTCAGGTCGGTCTGCCGCAGCGCCGCCCAGCCGCCGACGAGCAGGGTGGCCAGCCCGGCGACCAGCACCACCGGCCGCCACGGGCCGACCGCGGCGAGCACCGGCGCGAGCAGCCCGACCAGGTAGACGCCGGCCTTCACCATCGCCGCCGCGTGCAGGTAGGCGCTGACCGGCGTGGGCGCCGCCATCGCCACCGGCAGCCAGGTGTTGAACGGCAGCACGGCCGACTTGGCCAGCGCCCCGACCAGGATCAGCACCACCGCCGTGCCGAGGTAAGCCCCGTCGGGCAGCGGCCCGGCGGCGATCACCGACCAGCGGTAGCTGCCGGCGTGCTCGCCGAGCATGACGAACCCGACCAGCATGGCGAGCCCGCCGAGGGTGGTCACGGTCAGCGCCTGCGCCGCCGCCCAGCGGCTGGACCGTCGTTCGGTGCTGTGGCCGATCAGCAGGTACGAGAAGATCGTGGTGAGTTCCCAGCAGACGTAGAGCAGCAGCAGGTCGTCGGCGAGGACCAGGCCGAGCATGGCTCCGGCGAAGGCCACCAGGACCGCGGCGAACCGGGCCAGCCCGAGCGAGCCGGGCCCGAAGTACCGGGCGCTGTAGACCAGCACCAGGGCGCCGACCCCGCCGACCAGCAGGGTCATCAGCCAGGACAGGGTGGTCAGCCGCAGCGCCAGCGCCATCCCGAGCTGGCCCACCCAGGGGTACGTCTCGACCACCGCGCCGCCGTCCCGGACCGCTGGCGTGCGGGCCAGGGCCCAGCCGAACGCGGCGGCCGGCGCCAGCGCCAGCGCGTAGCAGGCGCGCGGGCCCCACCACCGGACCAGCAGCGGCGCCACGAGGGCCGCCAGGAGGTGGAGGATCAGCAGTACGAGCACCCGCGCTCCAGGTCGAGGTGGCAGGGGGCACCGCTGAGGTGGGACGGCACCTACGAGCGATCAGACGCCAGTTCGCCGCTCGACGGGCGGTTTTGCCGGAAATCGCCCGCCCGACCGCCGCCCCGTGCCGGCCACGCTGTCAGTGGAGGGCGACGTCGGCGGCGGGCAGCGCGGGCTCCCGGGCCGGGCGGTCCCACCGCGCCTCCACCAGCAGGTCGGGGCGGCCGAGCTGGCGTACCACCCGGTTGACCACCCGCTGGGCGGCGGTGAGCGAGCGGACCGAGAGCAACCGGCCGCGGCTCTCCCGGCGGAGCACGAAGAAGTGCACAGCGGCGCGGACCCGGCCACGGTCGGCAGCGCTGGCCTGGGCGGTGGAGACCACCAGCTCGCGCAGGCAGTCGGCGAGTCGCTCGGCCAGCTCCAGCTCGGGGCCGGTGAGGCCGGCGCGGACGGCGGCGAGATGACTGTCGACCTTGCGGATCAGCACGTCGGTGCCGGGCTCGAAGCTCCGCTGCTCGACCGCCATCCGACCCCTCCGCCCCGCTGCGCGTTGCGAGTGAAGTTACTTTATGTTGCGCTGTACTAGCAAGCAGTTAACTGAGACTTACCGCGTTCAACGTCGCATCCGTCGCGTAAGAGCCCGACCCGGACAGATTCCCCGGTCGGCACGGGCGGGATGTCAGACCGCCGGGGCAGGATGGAGGCGTGGCGGAGGTGCGAGGCGGCGCGGGTGGCGACGGCCCGGCGGAGCGTCCGGTCGACCCGGCGGCGGGGCCGTCGGGCGACCCCGAGACGGCCGGGGTGCTCGCCGGCTTCGGCCCGGCCACCCGCGAGTGGTTCCGCGCCGCCTTCGCCGCCCCGACCGCGGCGCAGACCGGCGCCTGGCAGTCGATCGCCGCCCGGCGCAACGCCCTGGTGGTGGCGCCCACCGGCTCCGGCAAGACGCTCGCCGCGTTCCTCTGGTCGCTGGACCGGCTGGCCCGCGAGCCGGCGCCGGCCGAGCCCCGGCAGCGCTGCCGGGTGCTCTACGTCAGCCCGCTCAAGGCGCTGGCGGTCGACGTCGAGCGCAACCTGCGCGCTCCGCTGGCCGGCATCCGGCAGGCCGCCACCCGGCTCGGCGTCGCCCCGCCCGACATCACCGTCGGGATGCGCACCGGCGACACGCCGGCCGACGAGCGCCGCGCCTTCGCCCGCACCCCGCCGGACATCCTCATCACCACGCCCGAGTCGCTCTTCCTGCTGCTCACCTCCGCCGCCCGGGATTCGCTGCGCGGGGTCGAGACGGTGATCGTCGACGAGGTGCACGCGGTGGCCGGCACCAAGCGCGGCGCCCACCTGGCGCTCTCCCTGGAGCGCCTCGACGAGCTGCTGCCCGCCCCGGCCCAGCGGATCGGCCTGAGCGCCACCGTCCGGCCGGTCGACACCTGCGCCCGGTTCCTCGGCGGGGCCCGCCCGGTCGACGTGGTCGCCCCGCCCACCGCCAAGACGATCGAGGTCACCGTCCAGGTGCCGGTGGAGGACATGACCCGCCTCGACGAGCACGAGCAGCCGCCGGAGGACGACCTCGGCGGGCTGGGCCCGCGCCGCGCGTCGATCTGGCCGGCGGTGGAGGAACGGGTCTTCGCGCTGATCCGGGCACACCGGTCGACCATCGTCTTCACCAACTCCCGCCGCTCGGCCGAACGGCTCTGCGCCCGGCTCAACGAACTCGCCGTCGAGGAGCTGGCGGCGGCCACCGACGGCGGGCCCGCCGGGGGCGGGCCGGGTGGCGCCGGTGGGCGCGGCGGGCGGATGCCGGCCGAGCTGATGGCCCAGGCCGGCGCGGTGGCCGGCGCCCCGCCGGTGATCGCCCGCGCCCACCACGGCAGCGTCTCCCGCGAGGAGCGCAAGCAGATCGAGGAGGCGCTCAAGTCCGGGCAGCTGCCCGCCGTGGTGGCCACCTCCAGCCTCGAGCTGGGCATCGACATGGGCGCCGTCGACCTGGTGGTGCAGATCGAGGCGCCGCCGAGCGTGGCCGCCGGGCTGCAACGGGTCGGTCGGGCCGGCCACCAGGTGGGCGCGGTGTCCCGCGGCGTGGTCTTCCCGAAGCACCGGGGCGACCTGCTCTCCTGCACGGTGGTGGCCGAGCGGATGGCCGGCGGGGCGATCGAGGAGCTGCACTACCCGCGCAACCCGCTGGACGTGCTGGCCCAGCAGATCGTGGCGATGGTGGCGCTGGAGCCGTGGCGGGTCGGCGACCTGGCGGTCGTGGTCCGCCGGGCGGCGCCCTTCGCCGAGCTGCCCGACTCGGCGCTGCACGCGGTGCTCGACATGCTCTCCGGCCGCTACCCGTCCACCGCCTTCGCCGAGCTGCGGCCCCGGCTGGTCTGGGACCGCTCCACCGACCTGCTCACCGGCCGGCCGGGCGCGCAGCGGCTCGCGGTGACCAGCGGCGGGACCATCCCCGACCGGGGCCTGTTCGGGGTCTTCCTGGCCGGCGCCGAGCGCGCCGCGCGGGTCGGCGAGCTGGACGAGGAGATGGTCTACGAGTCCCGGGTCGGCGACGTCTTCCTGCTCGGCTCCTCGTCCTGGCGGATCGAGGAGATCACCCCCGACCGGGTGCTGGTGTCGCCGGCCCCGGGGCAGGCGGCGAAGATGCCGTTCTGGAAGGGCGACCAGCTGGGTCGCCCGGTGGAGCTGGGCCGGGCGATCGGCGCCCGGGTGCGGGCGCTGCTGCGGCAGGACGACGAGACGGCGGTCGCCGCGCTGCGCGCCGGCGGGCTGGACGACTGGGCCGCCGGCAACCTGATGGCCTACCTGCGCGAGCAGCGGGCCGCCACCCGCGCCCTGCCGGACGACCGCACGGTGGTGGTGGAGCGGTTCCGCGACGAGCTGGGCGACTGGCGGCTGGCCGTGCACAGCGTGCTCGGCGCCCGGGTGAACGGGCCGTGGGCGCTGGCGATCGGGCGCCGGCTGGCCGAGCGCTACGGGGTGGACGCCCAGGTGATGCCGGCCGACGACGGCATCGTCGTCCGGCTGCCGGACACCGCCGACGAACCGCCCGGCGCCGACGTGGTGGTCTTCGACCCGGACGAGATCGCCCAACTGGTCGAGGAGTCGGTCGGCACGTCCGCGCTCTTCGCCGCCCGGTTCCGGGAGTGCGCCGCGCGGTCCCTGCTGCTGCCCCGGCGCGACCCGCGCCGCCGCCAGCCGCTCTGGCAGCAGCGCCAGCGGGCCGCCCAACTGCTCGACGTGGCCCGCGAGTACGCCGACTTCCCGGTCACCCTGGAGGCCGCCCGGGAGTGCCTGCAGGACGTCTTCGACCAGCCGGCGCTGGCCGAGCTGATGCGCGACCTGGCCGCCCGGAAGGTGCGGCTGGTCGAGGTGGAGACGCCCCAGCCGTCCCCGTTCGCCCGGTCGCTGCTCTTCGGCTACGTCGGCGCCTTCCTCTACGAGGGCGACGCCCCGCTGGCCGAGCGCCGGGCCGCCGCGCTGGCGCTGGACTCGGCCCTGCTCGGCGAGCTGCTCGGCCGGGTCGACCTGCGCGAGCTGCTCGATCCGGCGGTGCTGGCCGAGACCGAGCGGCAGCTGCGCTGGCTGACCGAGCAGCGCCGCCCGCGCGACCCGGAGGACGTGGTCGAGCTGCTCCGCGTGGTCGGCGACCTGAGCACCGACGAGCTGGCCGAGCGCGGCGCGCCGGCCGACTGGCTCACCGAGCTGGCGGCGGCCCGCCGGGTGCTGTCGGTCCGCATCGCCGGCGAGGAACGGTGGGTGGGCGTCGAGGACGCCGGCCGGCTGCGCGACGCGCTCGGCGTGGCCCTGCCGGTGGGGGTCGCCGAGGCGTACCTCGAACCGGTCGCCGACCCGCTCGGCGACCTCGTCGCCCGCTACGCGCGCACGCACGGCCCGTTCGCCGCCGCCACCTGCGCGGCCCGGTTCGGGCTCGGGGTGTTCGTGGTGGAGCAGGCGCTGCGCCGGCTGGCCGCCACCGGCCGGGTGGTCTCCGGCGAGTTCGCCCCCGACACCGTCGGCACCCAGTGGTGCGACGCGGAGGTGCTGCGCCTGCTGCGCCGCCGGTCCCTCGCCGCGCTGCGCCGGGAGATCGAGCCGGTGCCGCCCCGGGCGCTGGCCGCGTTCCTGCCCCGCTGGCAGCAGGTGGGCTCGTCCGCCCGCGGCGTGGAGGCGGTGGCCGCCGCCGTCGAGCAGTTGCAGGGGGCGGCGGTCCCGGCGTCGGCGCTGGAGCGGCTGGTGCTGCCCGGCCGGGTCGCCGACTACTCCCCCGCCCAGCTCGACGAGCTGTGCGCCAGCGGCGAGGTGCTCTGGGCCGGCTCGGGGGCGATCTCCGGCGGGGACGGCTGGGTCACCCTGGCGTACGCGGACGCGGCGCCGCTGCTGCTCCCGCCGCCGGACGAGGCGCTCACCCGTACCCCGCTGCACGACGCCGTGCTGGAGGCGCTCGGCGACGGGCAGGCGCTGTTCTTCCGGTCGCTGGCCGACCGGGTCGGCTCGACCGACGACGCCGCGCTGGCCGCCGCCGTCTGGGACCTGGTCTGGGCCGGTCACCTGACCAACGACACGCTCGCCCCGCTGCGCGCCGCGCTCGGCGGTGGCGGCGCGCACCGGTCCCGCCCGAGCGCGCCACGCACCCGCTACCGGCGCCCCGGCCGGGTGGCGCTGCCGAGCCGCAGCGGCCCACCGACCGTCGCCGGCCGGTGGTCCCGGCTGCCCGAGCGCGACACCGACCCGACCCGCCGGGCGGCGGCGCTGGCCGACGTGCTGCTGGAACGGCACGGCGTGGTCACCCGGGGCGCGGTGGTGGCCGAGCAGGTGACCGGCGGTTTCGCCGCGGTCTACCCGGTGCTCTCCGCGCTGGAGGAGCGCGGCGCGGCCCGGCGGGGCTACTTCGTCGAAGGGCTGGGGGCGGCGCAGTTCGCGGTGCCCGGCGCGGTCGACCGGATCCGCGCGCTGGCCGAGCCGGCCGACGGCGGGCGCGGTCGCGGCGGCGGGCCGACGCTGGTGCTCGCCGCCACCGACCCGGCCAACCCGTACGGCGCGGCGCTGCCCTGGCCCGAGCGGGCGGTCGACTCCGGCGACGGGGCGGCCCCGGCCACCGGGCACCGGGCGGGTCGCAAGGCCGGTGCCCTGGTCGTGCTGGTCGGCGGCGACCTGGTGCTCTACGTGGAGCGGGGCGGGCGGACGATCCTCTCGTTCACCGACGACGCCGACGCCCTCGCCGCGGCCGGCAAGGCGCTCGCCGACGCGGTCCACTCCGGGGCGCTGGGGGCCATGTCGGTGGAGCGCGCCGACGGCGAGGCCGTGCACGCCTCACCGCTGCGGGACGCGCTCACCGCTGCCGGCTTCCGCACCACCCCGCGCGGGCTGCGCCTGCGCGGCTGACCGCCGGCCGCCGGTCCAGGGCGGGCCGTCGGCCGGGCGGGCCGGGGGCACGCACTGCGCACGGCCGCACCGGCTCGGTCAGCGCAGGGTTCTGAGTACCCGCTCGTACCGGGCGCGGTCGGTGGCCGGGCTCTTCGCCTCCAGGTAGTTGAGCACCACGGCGCCGCGCCGGTACGACTGGCCGCGCCAGATCTCCGCGACGTCGCCGGCGCTGGGCTCGTCCGGGAAGACGTAGACGGTGACCGCGTCGGTGGCGACGATCTCCGCGCAGCCCAGCCCGAGCCCGTCCGGCCCGCAGTCGGCCGAGCGGTCCCGCGGGTTGCCCGCCGCCAGCCCGGCGGCCCGGAACGCGGCGACGACCTGCCGCGCACCGGGCGTCCCCGCCGGCCGGGCCGGCAGCACCACCGGCGGCGGGCCGGTCGGGCGGCGTTCGGTGGTACCGCTCGGCCCCGCCGGCACGGCGGGCCTCGGCGGGATGGCCGCGGTCGTGCCACCCGGGACGACCGGCGGGCCGGTGACCGGGGTGGCCGGCCCGGCGTCCGGGGCGCCGGGCGGGGCGGCGGCGGGATCCGGCCGCCGGTCGGCGCCGCAGGCGGCGGTCAGCGCGGCCGTGAGCAGGAGCACCGCGACGGCGGGCGGCTTCCGGTTGGTCACCCCGGCAGTGTGCGGAACCGGCCGCCGGCGGCGGCAGTGGCCGGTCGGCCAGTGCCGCTGTCCCATATCCGCCAGCCCGCCCGGTAAATCCGGCGGACCGGACCGGCCCGGTGCGGATACCATCCGGGCCGGTCGCAGGGCGGGGAGGCGGGATGAGCGGGGTGCGGGTACGGCCGGCCGAGCCCGGGGACCGGGCGGCGGTCGAGGCGCTGCACGAGCGCGAGTGGGGTGGGCCGTACGTGATCGCCCACGACACCCGCTTCGACCTGCGTACGCTGCCCACCCTGGTGGCGGTGGACGGCGCCGGCGGGGTGGTCGGGGCGCTCGCCCACCACACCGGCGCCGACGGCCTGGAGGTGGTCAGCGTGGTCGCCGCGACGCCCGGCGGCGGCGTCGGCACGGCGCTGCTGGCCGCGGCGGTGGACGCCGCCCGGGCCGCGGGCGCGGCCCGGCTGTGGCTGATCACCACCAACGACAACCTGCGGGCGCTGCGCTTCTACCAACGGCGCGGGCTGCGGCTGGTGGGCGTGGACCGGGGCGCGGTGGACCGGGCCCGCCGGCTCAAGCCGAGCATCCCGACGGTCGGGGAGGACGGCATCCCGCTGCACGACGAGCTGATCCTGGAGCTGCGCCTGGCCCCCGACGGCGCGGCGCCGGCGCCGGGGCGGACGAACTAACCTGCCGGCATGGCACCGATCCCGTGGATCTCGCTGACCACCGACTACGGCCTCGCGGACGGCTTCGTGGCCGCCTGTCACGGGGTGATCGCCCGGCTCGCGCCGACCGCCCGGCTGATCGACGTGACCCACCTGGTGCCGCCGGGCGACGTCCGCCGGGGCGCGGCCGTGCTGGCGCAGACCGTGCCGCACCTGCCGGTCGGCGTGCACGTGGCCGTGGTGGACCCGGGGGTCGGCACGGCCCGGCGGGGAGTCGGGCTCGCCACGCCGGGCGGGCTGCTGGTCGGGCCGGACAACGGCCTGCTGCTCGACGCGGCGGCGGCGCTCGGCGGGATCACCGCCGCCGTCGAGCTGACCGCGCCCGGGTGGCTGGCCGCCCGGGTGTCGGACACCTTCCACGGCCGGGACGTCTTCGCGCCGGTGGCGGCGCGGCTCGCGCTCGGCGCGCCGCTGGCCGACGCCGGCCCGGCCGTCGACCCGGAGACCCTGGTCCGGCTGCCGGCGCCGGTGCTCGACCGCGAGGCCGGCGGGTTCACCGCCGAGGTGCTGACCGTCGACCATTTCGGCAACGTGCAGCTCGCCGCGCCCGCGGACCTGCTCGGGGCGTTGCCCGCCCGGGTACGGGTGGCCGGTCGGGACGCGGTACGCGGGCGGACCTTCGGCGACGCCCCGGCCGGCGGGCTGGTGGTGCACGGCGACTCGGCCGGCCTGGTGGCGGTGGCGGTCAACGGCGGCCGGGCGGCCGACCTGCTCGGCGTCGCACCCGGCGACCTGCTCCGGGTCGCCGCCCCGGACGCCGGCTGACCCCGCCGCGCCGGCCCGACCGCGGGCTGCGACGCCGCCGCGTCGAGTCGGCGCGGGCCGGAACGCCGCCGCGCCGGGTGGAAGCCGCCGCCCACCCGGCACGGCGGCCGGTCAGCGGGCCGGCACCCGGCGGCGGGTGCAGGATGGCAGGGTGCCCGAAGGCGACACCGTCTGGAACACCGCCCGCGTGCTGCACCGCGCGCTGGCCGGCGCCCGGCTGACCGGCAGCGACTTCCGCGTGCCCCAGCTCGCCACCACGGACCTCACCGGCTGGACCGTGCGGGAGTCCGCCAGCCGGGGCAAGCACCTGCTGCTCCGGCTCGCCGCACCCGACGGGGCGCACTGGACGCTGCACTCGCACCTGCGGATGGAGGGCGCCTGGCGGGCGTACGCCCCCGGCGAGCGGTGGAGCGCCCGGCCGGCCCACCTGATCCGGGTGGTGCTGCGCAGCCCCGGGGCGGTCGCGGTCGGTTACCACCTGCACGAGCTGGCGCTGGTGCCCACCGCCGAGGAGGAGTCGCTGGTCGGGCAGCTCGGCCCCGACCTGCTCGGCGCGGACTGGGACCCGGCCGAGGCGGTGCGCCGGCTGGCCGCCCACCCGGAGAGGACCATCGGCGAGGCGCTGCTGGACCAGCGCAACCTGGCCGGCATCGGCAACCTCTACAAGTGCGAGGTGCTCTTCCTGCGCGGCGTCTCGCCGTGGACGCCGGTGGGCGCGGTGCCCGACCTCGCCGGCACGGTCACCCTGGCGCAGCGGCTGCTCGCCGCCAACCGGGGCCGGTGGACGCAGAGCACCACCGGCTCGCTGCACCGCGGCCAGACCAGCTACGTGTACGGCCGCCGGGCCCAGCCGTGCCGCCGCTGCGGCACGGCCATCCGCAAGGAGGAACTCGGCGAGCGGGTCACCTACTGGTGCCCGGTCTGCCAGCCCGAGCGCACCCGGCGCGACGACGCAGGGTGACGCCGACCGGGCGCACCGACCCCGGCCATACCGCTCCCCGCGCCGTGGAACTTCCACGGCCCGGCCACCCGGGACCACCAGCGTCGATGGCCGGTGCGGCCGAGGATCCACGCTCGACAGCAGATACGGACGATTGGGTACTTCCTAACCCACCCGTCCGCGTCGCATGCTGCGGTTGAGTGCTCACCGATCGTCAACGCGAGCGCGACCGGGCCGCCACGCCGGGGTGGTGGCCGCCGCGCCCCGACCCCGGGGAGAGCCATGGTGATGTTCCGTCGACTCCGGATCCCCTGGGCGGCCCGCCTCGGCGCCACCGCCGGCCCGACCCCCACCGTCCCGGCGGCCCGGACCGCCGATCCGGTCGCCCCCGTGCCGGCCAGCCTCGACCCGGCCGCGGTGCCGCGCTGCTTCGGTCCGGTGCCGAACTTCGCCGGCAGCCCCCGCCCGGTGCTCGACGCCGACGGCCGGGTGACGGTGGGCACCGGCATCCGCAAGTTCGTCGACGCGCTGCCCGGCCTCGGCACGCTGGGCGCCAACGACCTCGGCGCCCACCTGCCGGTGGCCACCCCGGACACCATCAGCTACCCCGGCTGCGACTACTACGAGATCGGCCTGGGGGAGTACGCCCAGCGCCTGCACCGGGACCTGCCGGCCACCCGGCTGCGCGGCTACCGGCAACTCAACCTGGGCACCGACGCCGACGGGCACAACACCGTCGCACCGCCGGAGCGCCCCTGGCACCTCGGGCCGGTGGTGCTGGCCCGGCGGGGCCGGCCGGTGCGGATCAAGTTCATCAACCAGCTCCCCACCGGCCGGGCCGGAGAACTCTTCCTGCCGGTCGACCCCACGGTGTACGGGGCCGGTACCGGCCCGCTGGACGGTCCGGCGCCGTACCCGCAGAACCGGGCGGTGCTGCACCTGTCCGGTGCGCAGACGGCCTGGATCTGCGCCGGGAACCCGTGGCAGTGGATCACCCCGGCGGGCGAGATCACCCCGTACCCGAGCGGTGCCGGGCTGACCCACGTGCCGGACATGCCGCCGCCCGGCGCCGGCGCCACCACCCTCTACTACCCGAACGAGCAGAGCGGCCGGCTGCTCTGGTTCCACGACAACACCCTCGGCCTGGCCCGGCTGACCGTCTACTCCGGTCAGGTCGCGCTCTACCTGCTCACCGACCCGGCCGAGGAGGAACTGGTCGCCGACGGGGTGCTGCCGGCCGACCAGGTGCCGCTGGTGATCGAGGACAAGACCTTCGTGCCGGACGACACCCAGCTCGCCGGGGAGGACCCGACCTGGGACCGGGACCGCTGGGGGGCCCGGGGCAGCCTCTGGCACCCGCACGTCTACCAGCCCCGGCAGAACCCGTACCGGGCCGACGGGACGAACCCGACCGGCCGGTGGGACTACGGCCCGTGGTCGCGTACCGCCGAGCGGAGCGGGCCCGCCGCCGGGCCCGACGGTGCCGGCCCGGCGCACCCCGGCCCGGAGCCGGTGCCGAACCCGCACCACGACCCGGTGACCGACCCGGCGGAGCCGCCGTGGACGCCCGGCGTGCCGCACCCGTCGGCGGTGCCGGAGGTGTTCGGCGACACCATGCTGGTCAACGGCGTCGCCTACCCCTACCTGACCGTCGAGCCCCGCACCTACCGGTTCCGGATCCTCAACGCCTGCCTCGACCGCAGCCTCAACCTGGGCCTCTACCGGGCCCGCTCGACCGGGCCGATGTGGGCGGCCGACGGCAGCCTGGCCGACGCCGACGCCGGCGAGGTGCCGATGGTGGACGCGGTCCGGGCGCCCGGCCGCCCGGCCGGCTGGCCGACCGACGGGCGCGACGGCGGGGTGCCCGACCCGGCCGCCGCCGGCCCGGAGCTGGTCCAGATCGGCAACGAGTGCGGGCTGCTGCCGGCGCCGGTGGTGATCCCGAACCGGCCGGTCGGCTACCGGTACGACCGCCGCGACCCCACCGTGCTCAACGTCGACGGGCACGCCCTGCTGCTCGCCCCCGGCGAGCGGGCCGACGTGCTGGTCGACTTCGCCGCCGTCGCCCCGGGCAGCACGCTGATCCTCTACAACGACTGCCCGGCCCCGCTGCCCGGCTTCGACCCCCGCTACGACCAGCACACCGGCGCGCCGGACCGCACCGCCGAGGGCGGGGCGCCGCCCACCCGCCCGGGGTACGGGCCGAACACCCGCACGCTGCTCCAGTTCCGGGTGTCCGGCACCCCGGCGCCCCGCTACGACCTGGCCCGGCTGCGCGACCGGCTGCCCCGGGCGTACGCGGCCGGCCAGCGGCCGCCGATCGTGCCGCAGCCCGGCCACGACGCCGCCTTCGGCACGCGGACCGACCGGCCGACCCTGGTGCCGGCGCAGGCCACCACTGTCACCTTCACCCCCGCCGGAGCCGGCGCCCCGGTGACCCTGCCGCTGCTCGGCAAGGTGGTGCAGCAGGTCGTCGAGCCCGGGTACGGCCGGCTGACCGGACGGCTCGGCGTCGAGCACCCGCACACCGGGCCGCTCTCCCCCGCCACCCTGCCGCTGGACCCGACCGACCCGGCCACCGAGATCCTCTTCGCCACCGACCCGGCGGTCGGGATCGGCGCCGCCGCCGACGGCACCCAGCTCTGGCGGATCAGCGGCCACGCCCGGCAGACCCAGCCGGTGCAGTTCGACGGCTGCGACGTGCAGGTGGTCAACCGGGTCGGCTGGGACGGCACGGTCCGGCCGGCGGAGGGAGCCGAGCTGGGCTGGAAGCAGGTCGTCCGGGTCGACCCGCGGGAGGACGTGATCGTCGCCCTGCGGCCGGTCGCCCCCGCCCTGCCGTTCAAGATCGGCGACAGCGTACGGCTGCTCGACCCGACCCGGCCGGCCGGCGCCCGGACCGGCTCGACGCCGGTGAGCCCGGCCGACGGCCGCCCGGCGATGGTGCTGAACCACCTGGTCAACCTGGGCTGGGAGTACCGCTGGTACAGCCGGCTGGCCGGGTACCGCGACCAGGGCATGAACCGGCCGCTGGTGCTGCGGGTCGCGCCGAAGGCGCCCACCGGGCTGACCGCCACGCCCGCCCCCGGCTCGGCCACCGCGCTGCCGGCGATCGCGTTGGCCTGGACCGGCAACGGCAGCCGCCCCCCGGCCACCAGCCACCTGCTCCAGCGGGCCACCGACGGCACCTTCACCGAGGGGCTTACCGAGATCACCGTGGCGGCCACCGCCACCCGGTACACCGACGCCACCGTCACGCCCGGGGTGACCTACCACTACCGGATCCGCGCCGAGAACGCCGTCAGCTGCTCCGCCTGGTCGAACAGCGTGCCGGCCGCGGTGCGGCTGACCGCGCCCGCCGGGCTGGCCGCGGTGATCCCGCCGGCCGCGCCGCTGCGGGTCGCGCTGCGCTGGGCGAACCGCTCCTTCGCCACCGGGATCGACGTGCAGCGGGCCACCAACCCGACGTTCACCAGCGGCCCGGGCACCACCGCGATCGGCGTCGGCGACCAGCACCTGGACGCCGCCGTCGCCCCGGACACCACGTACTACTACCGGGTGCGGACGACGTACCTGGGCGCGGCCTCACCCTGGTCGACGGTGGCCACGGTGACCACCCCACCGGTGCCCGGCACGCCGACCGCGGTGAGCGCCACGGCCACCGCGCCCGGCCCGGACACCGCCACGGTGATCCTGGGCTGGTCGGCCAGCGCCCCGAGCGGGCCGGGCGCCGGGTTCATCGTGCAGCGGGCCCTGGATCCGGGGTTCGCCCGCGAGGTGGCCACCTTCACGGTCACCGGCCGGGGCTTCACCAACACCGGCCTGGCCCGCGGGGTCACCTACCACTACCGGATCCGCGCGTTCAACGTGGTCGGCAGCTCGCCGTTCACCACGCCGGTCCCGGTCACCACGCCGCGGTGACCGGCCGGCTCAGCGGGCGCGCAGCGGGGTGTTGACGGCGCGCAGCTCGGCCAGCGCCCCGGCGACGCCGTGCAGCAGGTCGGTGGCCTCGGTGAGCTGGGCGGCGGCCGGGTGCTCGGCGTCCGGCCGGGCGTCCTCGGCGACGTAGCCGGCGGCGGCCACCACCAGCCGCTCGTACGCGGCGACGCCGCTGTCCAGCTGCGCGGTGAGCGACCGGTGCGCCTCGGCCAGCGGCGGGCGGGCGTCGGCCGGGGCCAGCCGCATCGCGCGCTCCACGCTGGCCACCCGGTTGGCGAGGTCCCGCAGCGACCGGTCGGCCGTGGCCGCCTCCTGCACCGCCGGCTCGGCGAGGCCGGTGAGCCGGGGGGCCATCCCGGCCAGGGTCAGCGCGGCCCGGTCCAGCCGGGCCCACGGCTCGGCGGCGCTGGTGCCGCGCAACGCCACCCGGGAGCGGACCCGGCGTACCTCGGCGAGCACGCCCGGGCCGACCGGGAGCCGCTCCACCGCGGCGACCAGCCGGGCCCGGGAACGGGCGGCGGCCTCGGCCGGGTCGAGCGGCGGCGGCGCCGGCCGGGCGGCCAGCGCGCGCAGGTCGATCCAGCGCCAGGCGGCCAGCGCCACCGCGCCGCCCGCGCCGGCGGCCCAGGCCGCGTCCGGCAGCCCCAGCCCGGCGTACGGGGTGAGCACGGCGGCGGCGCCACCGAGCCCGCCGGCCAGCACACTCCACCGGCGGGCGGACCGCCGCAGCCGGCTCAGCCGCCGGAAGTACCGGGTTCGCTCGTCTGCCACCTGTGCCTCCTCGACCCCCGGCCGCTCAACCGGCGGCGGTGGTGTCCCCCGTGCCTCGTTCCCGGCTCATGCTGGCCCGGATCTCGTCCAGCCGGGCGGCGGCCGCCGGGTCGGCCGCCGGCGCCGCCGGCGCGGCCTGCTCGGCCCGGGGCACCGCCTGCTGCTCCCGCTGGGCGCCGAGCTGCTCGCCGGCCATGCTGGCCCGGATCTGCTCCAGCCGGGCCGCGCCGGCCGAGTCCAGGGTCGCCTTCTGGATCTCCAGCATCCGCCCCTCGACGGAGTTGCCGGCCAGTTCGGCGCGGCCCATCGCGTTGGCGTAGCGCCGCTCGATCCGGTCGCGCACCTCGTCCAGGGTGGGGGTGGTGCCGGAGGCGGTCAGCGCCGACATCGACTCCAGCGACTGGGCGACGCTCTCCTGCATCTTGGCCTGCTCCAGCTGGCTGAGCAGCTTGGTGCGCTCGGCGAGCTTCTGCTGGAGGATCATCGAGTTGTTCTCCACCGCCTTGCGCGCCTGCGCGGCGGCCCCGAGCGCCTGGTCGTGCAGGGTCTTGAGGTCCTCGGTGGCCTGCTCGGCGGAGACCAGCTGGGAGGCGAGGGTCTGCGCGGACTGCTCGTAGCGCCCGGCCTCGGCCTCTTCGCCCCGGGCCCGGGCCTGGTCGGCGAGGACCAGGGCCTGCCGGGCGTTGCCCTGCAACCGCTCGACCTCGGACATCTGGCGGGAGAGCTTCATCTCCAGCTGACGCTGGTTGCCGATCACCGCGGCGGCCTGCTGCACCAGCGCCTGGTGCTGGCGCTGCGCCTCCTCGATGGCCTGCTGGATCTGCACCTTGGGATCGGCGTGCTCGTCGATCTTGGCGCCGAAGAGCGCCATCAGGTACTTCCAACCCTTGACGAACGGGTTCGCCATCTCCGCGGTATCCCCTCAGTCGCGTCGCTGCGCCGCACCGTGCCGGACGGCCCGACGGTCCCGACGCGGCGCTGGCTCCATCGTCCCAGCCGGACGCCAGCTCGGCATCCGTACCGGCCAGCGGGCAACACCGGCACCGTCCGCGATCAACCCTACGCGGCGCGGGCCACAGGCGGCCACGGAGCGCGCGGGGACGCCGGTCAGGCGGCGCAGACCACGTCGCGGTCGGCCGGGCGCACCCGGGTGCTGCGCAGCGTGGCCTTGAGCGGGGAATCCTGGTGGACCGAGACGGCGACCTTGCCGTCGGAGCTGACCTGGTGCACGGCCCGGCCGGTGGCCTTGCGCACGGCGGGCCGGGCGACCGGGGCCGGCTCGGCCGGCTCGTCCTGCACCGGCACCAGCACGCCCGGCATCTGCTCGGCGAGCGCGACGGTGTCGCTGACCTCACGCAGCAGCTCGGACAGGCGCGCGCCGAGCGCGTCGCAGATGGCGGCCAGCAACTCGCTGGAGGGCTCCTTCTGGCCGCGCTCGATCTCGGAGAGATAGCCGAGGCTGACGTTGGCCGCGGAGGAGACCTCGCGCAGGGTGCGGTGCTGCCCCTGCCGGCGCGCCCGCAGTGCGTCACCGATCACCCGGCGTAGCAGGACCATCGCACCTCCCCCTGAGGGACACCTCTGTCGCCCCCGGCCGCCCGGTCCGGCGCGGCGGACCGCGCCGGCCCCGACCGCCGGAGCCTTCCCGCAACCGTACCCGTTGCCGGGCCCGGCGACATCCCACCCCGCCCGGGGATCGCGGGTTGTCTGCCGACCGCAGACCCGCTCCCCCGGTCGACGTCGCCCCGCGCGGAAAGCGCGGGCATGATCGACACCACATCGCCGGCAGGGGCCGACGACGGCGGCGCGACACCGCGACGCCGGCGAACCGGCGTGGGTCACACGCCGGCGGCGGCCCGATCCGCGTCGGCCTCGTGGATCCGCTCGGCCAGCAGCCGCAACGCCTCGATCACCGCCGCCGACCGCACGTGGTCCCGCCCGCCGTCCAGGTCCAACTGGCGTACGGTGCTGCCGCCCGGCCCCGCCACGGCCACGTAGACCAGGCCGACCGGCTTGCCGTCCTGCGGCTCCGGGCCGGCCACCCCGGTGGTGGCGAGGCCCCAGTCGGCGCCGCAGCGCCGCCGGCCGCCCTCGGCGAGCGCGGCGGCCACGTCCGGGTCGACCGGCCCGCGTTCGGCGAGCAGGTCCGCCGGCACCCCCGCCAGCTCGGACTTCAGCTCAGTGGCGTAGACCACCAGACCACCGCGGTAGACGCCGCTCACCCCGGCGATCTCCACGATCGAGGCGGCCAGCAGGCCGCCGGTGAGCGACTCGACCGTGGCGAGCGTCTCCTCCCGCTCGGTCAGGCTGTGCACCACCGCCGCCGCCGGACTCCCGACCGGCCGCTCCCCGTTCGCGTCGCTGCTCTGCATGTCCCGATCCTTCCCCCCACTGCTTCCGATCAACCCTGCCCCCACCGGAGTCCGGCGTCACGGGGTGCGGCGGAGGCGGAGGGCCTGGGCCACGTAGTCGAAGCCGGTGATGACGGTCACGGCCACGGCCGCGGCCATGATCCAGGGGCCGACGGCGGCGAGTGCGGCCGGCATCGGCCAGAGGTACCAGGCGATGGCCAGGATCTGCAGGGCGGTCTTGATCTTGCCGCCCCGGCTGGCCGCGATGACGCCGCGCCGGATCACCCAGAACCGCAGGGCGGTGATGCCCAGCTCGCGGGCCAGGAT
The DNA here is from genome assembly GCF_030519475.1 of Micromonospora sp. C28SCA-DRY-2. Lineage (GTDB taxonomy): Bacteria > Actinomycetota > Actinomycetes > Mycobacteriales > Micromonosporaceae > Micromonospora. The sequence continues at coordinate 565,156 of NZ_JAUMKD010000001.1, forward strand.
CACCGCGGTCACCCACCAGGGCAGCCGGTCGTACCAGGAGAGCAGCAGCAGCGCGGCGCCGGTGAGCGCCTTGTCGGCGATCGGGTCGGCGACCTTGCCGACCGAGGTGACCAGGCCGAACCGGCGGGCGATCCAGCCGTCGACCAGGTCGGTCACCGAGGCCACCGCGAAGATCAGGCAGGCGGCCGTCCGCCAGCCGGCGTTGCTCATCGCGGAGATGACCACGCTGGCCGCGAAGACCGGCACCAGCACCAGCCGCAGCGCGGTGAGCGCGTTGGCCGCGTTGAGCACCGGCACCCGGCCGACCACCGGGGCCGGCGTCGAGCCGGTCGCCCCGGTCACCGCCGCGCCCCGCGCGGGCCGCCGTGGCGTTCCCGGTACCCCACCACGTGGCCTCCCCGCTCCGTCCGGGCCCGCCGTCACCGTGCCGCGCCGGGCGCCGCCGAGATCATCTCATCCGGCACGGCGAGCAGATCCACCCCTTCGGTGCCGGTGACCGTGGCCCGCACCAGGTCGCCGGGGCGCAGCGCGGCCAGGTCCACCCCGCCGCCGTCCGGCTCGACCAGGGTGGTCGAGCCGTCCACCTCGGGGGCCTGGTGCGCGGCGCGCCCCTCGACCACGCCGTCGGAGACCGAGTCGACCAGCACCTCGACCGTCGAACCGAGCCGCTCCTCGGCCCGCTGCGAGCAGAGTTCGTCGGCGAGCGCGCTGAGCCGGTCGTAGCGGCGCTTGACGGTGGCCGCGGAGACCTTGCCGGAGAGCCCGGCGGCCTCGGTGCCGTCCTCGTCGCTGTAGTCGAACACGCCGATCGCGTCGAGCCGGGCCGCGGTCAGGAACCGGACCAGCTCGTCGACGTCGGCCCGGGTCTCGCCGGGGAAGCCGACGATGAAGTTGCTCCGGGCACCCGCCTCGGGCGCCAGCTCCCGGGCGCTGGCGAGCAGGTCGAGGAAGCGGTCGGTGGAGCCGAACCGCCGCATCCGGCGCAGCACCGGCTCGCTGGAGTGCTGGAACGACAGGTCGAAGTAGGGGGCCACCCCGGGCGTGGTGGCGATCGCCTCGACCAGGCCGGGCCGGGTCTCCGCCGGCTGGAGGTAGCTCACCCGCACCCGGACCACGCCGTCGATCGCGGCGAGCTGCGGCAGCAGCTTCTCCAGCGCCCGCGGGTCGCCCAGGTCCTTGCCGTACGAGGTGGAGTTCTCGCTCACCAGCACCAGTTCCCGGACGCCGGTCTTGGCCAGCCACTCCGCCTCGGCGAGCAGCTCGTCGGGCGTACGCGAGACGAACGCGCCGCGGAACGCCGGGATGGCGCAGAACGCGCAGCGGCGGTCGCAGCCGCTGGCCAGCTTGAGCGAGGCCACCGGGCCGGTGTCCAGCCGCCGGCGCAGCACCTGGCGCAGGTGGGCCGGGGTGTGCTCGTCGGTCTCGACGGCGCCCCGGGCCGGGGTGCCGTGGCCGGGCAGCGACACCGCCGCCGCCCGCCGGTTGACCGGGGTGAGCGGCAGCAGCTCGCGCCGGTCGCGCGGGGTGTGCGCGTGCAGCGCCTCACCGGCGACGACGGCGTTCAGCCGGGCGGCGATGTCCGGGTAGTCGTCGAAGCTGAGCACCGCCTGCGCCTCGGGCAGGCTGTCGGCCAGCTCGCGGCCGTACCGCTCGGCCATGCAACCGGCGGCGACCACCTTCGCCCCGGTGTCCGCCGCGGCCAGCAGGGTCTGGATCGAGTCCTGCTTGGCCTTCTCCACGAAGCCGCAGGTGTTCACCACCACCACGTCGGCGCCCTCGCCGTCGGTGGTCACCTGCCATCCGTCGGCGTGCAGCCGGGCGGCCAACTCCTCCGAGTCGACCTCGTTGCGGGCACAGCCCAGGGTCAGCAGGGCGACGCGACGGCCGTCGCCGGCGGGCGACAGCTCGGAGGACAGCTCCAGGTCGCGGCGCGGCGCCAGACGGGCCGGGCTGGAGTCGTCGGACGGGGAGGTGGCAGACACCATCCGAGGGTACCGGGCCGGGGCCCCGTCCCCGCCGTCGGCGGGCCGTCGGCAGTAGGCCGGCTCACATCCGCCCGGCCGGGCCGACCTGGCCGCGCGGCGCCGCCGAGCCCGGCGGGATCGCGGCCGTCAGGCCGCGGCCGCCGCGCCGACCCGGACCAGCCGGTCGAGCAGGAACACCTCGGTGCCGGCCAGGCCGACCGAGCAGAAGACCGAGATCTGGTCCGCGCGGGTCCGGCCGGCGGCGGCGCCGGCCAGCACCGCGCCCAGGTCGAGCAGCCGGTCGGCGTACGGCGGGTCGGCCGCGAGCATCGGCGGGGCGTACGCGGACGCCTGCGCCGGCGAGTCGGTGACCAGCAGGTCGGCGATGTCCAGCAGGTCGCTGCCGAACTCGGCCCGGTCGCGCTGCTTGAAGCCGACCGCGTTGACGTGGGTGCCGGGGCCGAGGTCGGCGGCGTCCAGCACCGGGGTCGGGCTGGTGGTGGCGAGCACCACCACGTCCCGCTCGCGCACGGCGGCCCGGGCCGAGTCGACCGCCCGGGCCGGGACACCCAGCTCGGCGCGGACCCGGGCGGCGAACGTGTCCCGCCGGGCGGCGGAGCGGCTGTGCACCGTCACCTCGCGCAGCGGGCGCACCGCGGCGGCCGCCCAGACCTGCGTCCACGCCTGCCGGCCGGAGCCGATCACGCCGAGGGTGGCCGCGTCGGGCCGGGCCAGCGCGTCCACCGCGACCCCGCCCAGTCCCCCGGTACGCCGTGAGCCCAGCTCCTCGCCGACCGCCACCGCCCGCACCGCCCCGGTACGCCCGTCGTGCAGCACCACCACCTGCTCCGACTCCGGGTGACCGAAGGTGTCGTACGAGCGGAAGCCGTACCACTCGCCGGTCAGGTGCCCCGCGGTCAGCACCATCCGCCCGCCACCCAGCGACGCGGACGCCCGGGGCGGGGCCACCAGCCGGCCGTCGTACGCGGCCCGGAGGGCGTCCCGCATGGCGTCCACCGTGGTGGTGGCGTCCAGCGCGGCGGTGACCTCGCGGTCGGAGAAGAGCAGCGTCATGAGCCCATCCTGCAAGCTGAAGTGAGGTTCAGGTCAACGGACGGTGGCCGGGCTCACCCCCGCGCGGCTCACCCCCGCCGGCCCGGCGGCGGCCGGTGCTAGCCTCGGCCCTGGTGGCCCACGGGCCGCCCCGGACGAGTGGTGGGCGTACCCGGTCAGGCCAAGACGCCCCGCGTGACATGCAGACTCGACTCGTCCCGGCCCCGGCGGTCCGGGCAGCCCGCGCAGAGGTGACATCGATGGCCTGGATCGTGCTGGTGGTCTCCGGACTCCTGGAAACCGCGTGGGCGGTGGCCCTGGACCGCAGCGCCGGCTTCACCCGCCCCGTCCCGTCGCTGGTCTTCGTGGTGACGCTGGTGCTCAGCATGCTCGGGCTCGCGTACGCGCTGCGCGAGATCCCGGTCGGCACCGGCTACGCGATCTGGGTCGGCATCGGCGCGTCCGGCACCGCCCTGGTCGGCATGCTGGCCCTGAACGAGCCGGCCAGCCTGCCCCGGATCGCCTGCCTGGCGCTGGTCCTCGCCGGCGTGGTCGGGCTGAAGGTCTTCCACTGAGCGCCGGCGCGCCGCCCGGTGCCGGGCCGCGTGCCGCCCGACAGCGCGTGGACCGGCCAGCCTGGTTACCGAGGCGTGCCGGGTGCCCGAAGTGGGTAGAGATCGGCTGACATCGCAGGCTCTCTGACGGAGGCAGATATGGCCGACATGCCCAGCACCGCCCGTCCGCGCAGCAACGCCGCCCGCATCTGCACCATCCTGGGCTTCGTCTTCGCGGTCCTCGCGCTCCTGCTCAACCCGATCATCTTCGGCGTGCTCGGCGTCATCCTCGGCGTCATCGGCGCGGTGCTGGGCGACAAGCCGCTCGGCTGGTACGCCGCGGTGGCCAGCGTGGCCGGCGCGGTGATCGGCCTGGTGCTGGTGGCCGCCATCGTCAACAACTGAACCACACCGCTCCCCCGACGCGACGGGCCCGCCGCACGCCGGCGGGCCCGTCCGTGTCCGTGGCCCACCGCCCGGCCGACCGTTCCGCCGGCCGGGCCGGCCAGCGGCGCGCCCTCCCACCACGGCCGTCCCGGCGGCACCACCGGCCGCCCGGGAACACCGGGTCGGGCCGCTGGCGACCCCGCGGGGCGGCTCAGCTCCCGCCGGCCGCGCCCCGGTCGGCGACGATCACCCGGTGTCCGTCCGGATCGCGGACGACCGCCATCCGCTCGCCCCACGGCTGCGCCGCCGGTTCCGCCAGCACCGGCACGCCGGCCGCGCGCAGCCGGGCCACCGCGGCGTCGCAGTCGCCGACGTACACCCAGAGCGCGGTCCGGTCCTCGGGCGGCGGCCCCGGATCCACCTGGCGCCCGATGCCCAGCTGGCCGGCGCCGAAGCTCAGCGCGACGTACTCCGGCTCGCCCGTCTCCGGGAAGCGGTAGGTGACCGTGCCGCCGAGCAGGTCCCGGTAGAAGCCCAGCGCGGCCGGCAGGTCCACGGCGGTGAGGATCGGGAACAGCTCCTGGGCCAGCGGCTCACTCATCGCCACCGCGCAGACCGGCCAGGACCTCCTCCAGCTCGTCCGGCTTGACCAGCACGTCGCGGGCCTTGGAGCCCTCGGACGGCCCGACCACGCCCCGGGTCTCCATCAGGTCCATCAGCCGGCCGGCCTTGGCGAAGCCGACCCGCAGCTTGCGCTGGAGCATCGAGGTCGAGCCGAACTGCGAGGTGACCACCAGCTCGACCGCCTGCACCAGCAGGTCGAGGTCGTCGCCGATGTCCTCGTCGATCTTCTTCTTGCCCTCCTGCGCCACGGTCAGCACGTCCGGGCGGAACTCCGGCTCGCGCTGGTCCTTGCAGAACTTCACCACGTCGGCGATCTCGCGCTCGGTGACCCAGGCGCCCTGGATCCGGATCGGCTTCGAGGCGCCCATCGGCAGGAACAGCCCGTCACCGCGGCCGAGCAGCTTCTCCGCCCCCGGCTGGTCGAGGATGACCCGGCTGTCGGCCAGCGAGGAGGTGGCGAAGGCGAGCCGGGACGGCACGTTCGCCTTGATCAGGCCGGTGACCACGTCCACCGAGGGGCGCTGGGTGGCCAGCACCAGGTGGATGCCGGCGGCCCGGGCCAGCTGGGTGATCCGGACGATGGAGTCCTCCACGTCGCGCGGCGCGACCATCATCAGGTCGGCCAACTCGTCCACGATCACCAGCAGGTACGGGTACGGCCGCAGCTCCCGCTCGCTGCCCGGCGGGGCCTTGATCTCGCCGTTGCGGACCTTGCGGTTGAAGTCGTCGATGTGCCGGACCCCGTTGGCGGCGAGGTCGTCGTAGCGCATGTCCATCTCGCGGACGACCCACTCCAGCGAGTCGGCCGCCTTCTTGGCGTTGGTCACGATCGGGGTGACCAGGTGCGGGATGCCCTCGTAGCCGGTCATCTCGACCCGCTTCGGGTCGATCAGCAGCAGCCGCACCTCGTCCGGGGTGGCCCGGGTGAGGATGGACACCAGCAGCGAGTTGAGGCAGGACGACTTGCCCGCGCCGGTGGCCCCGGCGATCAGGATGTGCGGCATCTTCGCCAGGTTGGCCACCACGTAGCCGCCCTCGATGTCCTTGCCGAGGGCGACCACCATCGGGTGGTGGTCGCCGGTGGCGGCCCGCGAGCGCAGCACGTCGCCGAGCGCGACGTTCTCCGGGTCGGTGTTCGGGATCTCCACGCCGACCGCGCTCTTGCCCGGGATCGGGCTCAGGATCCGCACGTCCGGCGACTTCACCGCGTACGCGATGTTGCGGGAGAGCTGGGTGATCCGCTCGACCTTGACGCCGTGCCCGAGTTCGACCTCGTAGCGGGTGACCGTCGGACCGCGGGTGAAGCCGGTGACCGCGGCGTCCACGTCGAACTGCTCGAAGACGCCGGAGAGCGCGGCGATCACCTCGTCGTTGGCCTTGCTCCGCTTCTTCGGCGCCGCGCCGCTGCTGAGCATGTTCGCCGGCGGCAGGGTGTAGTCGCCGGCCAGCCCGGTCAGCGCCAACTGCTCGGCCCGGGTGGGCGCGGGCGAGTGCTCCGGCGGCTCGACCGGCTTGCGGGTCGCCGGCACCTTGGCCGGCGCCTTGCGCGGCAGCACGATGGTGTCCTGCAGGTCGACGCCCTCGTCGAGGTCGTCGAAGTCGTCCGGGTCCAGCGGCGGCGGCATCCGCTTCGCCGGGCGCTTGCGGGCGGGCGTGGCCCGGGCCTCCGCCTCGTCCGCCGCCTCCGCCGCGGGCGTGCCGGTCACCGCGCCGGCCAGCAGGCCGAGCCGCTCCGGGATCTTGTTGATCGGCGTGGCGGTGACCACCAGCAGCCCGAAGACCAGCAGCAGGATCAGCAGCGGCACCGCGACCCAGGCGGTGACCGCCCGCTCCAGCAGGCTGCCCACCCCGGCGCCGACCAGCCCGCCGGCGAAGTCGCGCTGGGTCGCGTCGACCGGCTCCTGCCCGATGTGCAGCAGCGCGGCGGTGGCCACCAGCATCGAGCCCCAGCCGACCAGCCCGCGACCGCGGTGCTCCGGGTCGGCCGGTTCGCGCATCAGCCGCCACGCGCCGATCATCAGCAGCACCGGGACCACGATGGCGATCGCGCCGAGGAAGAGCCGGACGGTGTCGGCCACCCGCTCGCCGACCGGGCCGGCCGCGGAGAACCAGATGCCCACGGCACTGAGCAGCGCGAGCCCGAAGACCAGCAGGCCGGCGCCGTCGCGGCGGTGCTCGGGATCCAGCTCCCGGGCCGAGGCGGCCTGCCGGCCGGCGGCCCGGACCGCCCAGCCGACGCCGTGCGCGAGCCCCATCCACAGTGCACCGACGGCCCGGCCGACGTAGACCGCCGGGCCCGGACGGGCCGCGGTGGTGCGCCGCCGGGCCGGGGTGCGAGTCTTCTTCGCCGGCTGGCGGGCACGGCTGTTCGTGCCACCGCGCGGCGACGCGCCGCGCCGCCGGCTCGCCTGAGAGGTACGGCCCGCCATAGCATCAACTTAACGGCGTGACCCGGCAGATCGCCGCTTTTCCGGGTCGTGTCCGCGCGTCGCAGCACGGACCTCGCCGTCCGCCGTGATATTCGCCCCTGAAGGGATGCCCCCATGGCGTCGCCGGAGATCGAGGACGGTCCGGACGGCCCCCTGGCCGGACCGCCCCGGCAACTGCGACCGTTGACCGGCGAGCTGATCGCCGCCGTGCTGGGCAGCCGGGGGTACGTCGTCCAGCGCGACCCGGACGGCGACCTGGTCGGCCGCTGGGACGACAGCCTGATCTGGTTCCTGCGCCTGGGCGCCGCCGGGGAACTGCTCCAGGTGCGCACCGTCGCCGCGCCCACCTTCTCCATCGAGCACGTCCCCGCGCTCTACGCGTTCTGCAACGGCTGGAACCACGACCGGCTCTGGCCCAAGGCGTTCGTGCACGTCGAGGACGACGGCCGGGCCCGGGTCTGCGGCGAGGTGATCGCCGACCTGGAGCGAGGCGTCACCCCGCACCAGCTGGACCAGCTGCTCGACTGCGGCATCGCCACCGGCTGCCAGCTCGCCGCCGAGGTGCGCCGGCTGCCCGGCGCGGTGATCGCGTGACCGGCCGGGGCGAGCGCCAGCGAGCGGCACCGGGCGGGGCCGGCCGGCCCGGGCCGGCGGACGCGGCGCTGTCCGACGCGCTCGCCGACGCGCGGGACCTGCCCGACGGCGAGGCCCGGACCGCCGAGCTGGAACGCGTCGCCGCGCACGCGGACGCGGCCGGGGACGACCGCTGCGCGGTGGCCGCCCGGTTCGCGCTGGTCGAGGCGTACCTGCGCGACGGGGAGCGGTGGCGGCTGGTGGAACCGGTGCGCCGTTGCCTGGCCGCCGTCGACCGCCGGCCCGACCTGCTCCCCGCCGCCGACGCCGAGCTGCTGCTGCGCTACCAGCGGTACGCGGTGGAGGCGCTGCTCGGCACGCCCCGGGTCGGGCTGGACCAGGCCCGGTCCATGCTGGACGACCTGACCGAGCGGACCGCCTCGGGTGCCGGCGACGCCGCCGTGGTCGCGGAGCTGCGCTGCCGGATCGCCGACCACCTGGGCGACGAGCCGACCGCCCGCCGGTGGTACGACCGGTGGACCGCCGCCGAGCCGGGGCCGGCTGACGGGTGTCCCGGCTGCGCGCCGGCCCGCCGCGCCGACCTGCTCGCCGGTTGGGGTGACTGGCCGGCCGCGCTGGACGAGCTGCGGGACCCGCTCGACGGCACGCTCACCTGCACCGAGCAGCCGGAGCGGGCGCTGGCCGCGGCGCTGCTGCCGTGGCTGCGGGCCGGCGAGCCGGAGCGGGCCGGCGCCGCGCACGTGCGGGCGTACCGGCGGCACCGGCGGGAACCGGCCGCCTTCCCGTACCTCTCGGCGCACCTGCGGTTCTGCGCGCTCGGCGGGCACCTCGACCGCGGGCTGGACATCCTCGCCGAGCAACTGCCCCGGCTGGACCGACCGGCCGACGACCTGTCCGCGATGGAGTTCGCCGCCGCCGGCGCGCTGCTCTGCGCGCTCGCCGTCGAGGCGGGACTGGGCCACCGCACGCTGCGCCGCCCCGCCGCCGGCCCGCGACCGGCGGCCGAGCTGGACGTGGAGACGCTGGGGCACACCCTGCTCGGCACGGCCACCCGGCTGGCCGGCAGCTTCGACGCCCGCAACGGCACCGGCCACCAGTCCGGCCGGATCGCCTCCTGGCTGGCCGAGCGGCCGCTGGCCGCCCCGGTGCCGCTGCCCGCCGACGGCGCCCCCGACGACCCCGACGACCCGCTGGACGGCGACGACGGCCCGGCGGAGCTGGAACCGGCGCCGCTGACCCTGGCGATGATCACGGCCGAGCTGGAGCGGCGCGGCGACCGGTACGAGGTGGACGGTGCCGGCACGGTGTTCGGCCGCTGGGGCGAGGCGCTGATCCAGTTCCGCCGGGCCGGCGAGCGCGGTGAGATCCTGCACGTCCGGGTGGTCGCCGCGCGCCGGCTGCCGGCCGTCCGGCGCGCCGAGGCGTACGCGTTCTGCAACGCCTGGAACCACGACCGGCTGCTGCCGAAGGCGTACGTGCACGACCTCGGGGGCGAGCTGGCGCTGGCCGGCGACGTGAGCACCGACCTGGCGCACGGGGTGGCACCGGCCCAGCTCGCCGTGCTGCTGGACGCGGCCGTGCGCACCGGCGCCGGGTACGCCGAGGCGGTCGCCGCGCTGCCCTGACGCGCGAACGGCGTGCCGGGTTGCGGCCGACGTGCGGAGACCGCCACCCGGCACTCGCGCAACCCGTTCCCCGGCTCAGGGGTGGTCTCCGTGTCGACCGCACCCGGCTCCGGGCCGGTCACCGACGTGCACGGGATGTCGGCGACCGGCCCGGCCGGGTGGGTCAGCCGGCGGAGAACGCCAGCGTGTAGTCGCCCGAGCCGCGCAGCGCGGTCACCCGGTAGCGGTAGGCGCCGGCCTGGCCCTCGGTGGCCAGTTGGGCCGCCGCCGCCCCGTTCGTGTCGGCGCGGGCCACGGTCCGCCAGCCGGTGCCGGTCCAGCGTTGCAGGGTCAGCGCGAAGGTGGCCCCGTCCGGGGCGTCCAGGCAGGCTCGCTGCGGGCCGGCCGGGGCGCGGAACCAGCGGCCGTCGGGCTGGGTCTGGCTCCGCCCGGCGGCCAGCGAGCCGGCCCGGGTGACCTGCCCGGTGCAGTCGGTGTCGCCGCCGGCCGGCGGGGCCGGCGGCGTCGTCGGCGGCGGGGTGGTGGCCGGCGGCTCGGCCGGCCCGGAGGGCGGGGGCACCTCGCCGCCGTCGGCGGTGACCAGGGTCAGCCGGTTGGCGGCGAGGATCTCGTTGACCGGCTGGAAGAAGGTGACCCCGCCCCGGGTGCAGTCGCCCGAGCCGCCGGAGGTGACGCCCTGGGCCTGGTCGCCGGAGAGCCAGGCGCCGCCGGAGTCGCCCGGCTCGGCGCAGACGTTGGTACGGGTCAGCCCGGTGACCGTGCCCTCCGGGTAGTTGACAGTGGCGTTGCGGGCCTGGATCACCCCGCAGCGGGTGCCGGTGGTGGAGCCGGACCGGCAGATGGACGCCCCGATCGGCGCCTCCTGCGAGCCGGCCACCGGCACCGTGCCGCCGTTGAAGTCGTTCACCACGCCCTGCGGCGTCCAGTCGCCGTTCACCTCGACGAACGCCCAGTCGTCGCCGGGGAAGGACGAGGCGCGGAAGGTGCCCTGGGCGACCCGGTTCGAGCCGGTGGTCCGGTCCCCCGGCCGGCCGCAGTGCCCGGCCGTGACGAACCCGCCGACCACCGAGAAGCCGACCGAGCAGCGGCCGGCGTTGTTGATGAAGTACGCGTCCCCGCCGCGCACGTCGAACAGCAGCCGCGGCTCCTCCGCCACGGTCCGCACGGTGACCGCGTCCGCGGCGGCCCCGCCGGCGGCGGCGAACCGCCGGCCGGCCGCCTCGGCGCCCGGCCGGGCGAGCACCACGACGCGGTTGTCGGCCACGTCCACGTACCAGCCGGCCAGGTCCGGGCTGGCCTGGGCGCCGGCCCGGTCCAGCCGGCGCTTGACCGCGTCCAGCTCGCCGACGCCCCGGGTCACCTGCTTGGGCACCGCGCCGGCGGCGCGTACCCGGTCGGCGCCGGCCGGGTCGGCGACCGCCACGGTCAGCTGGCGGCCGTCCGCGCTCAGCCAGCTGCCGCCGTAGTCGGCGCCGAGTTCGGTGCGCAGCCGGGCCACCGCCCCGGCCGCCTGGCGTTCGCTGCGCAGCCGGTCGACCACCTGCTCCGGGCTGAGCGACAGGTCCCGCCGCAGGGCGTCGAGCACCTCCGGGGCGACCCCGGTGGCCGCGCCACCGGTCCGGTCCGCCGGTGGGGTGGTGCCCTCCCCGGCCAGCGCGGGCAGCGTCACCGCCGCCGCCGCTCCCGCCGTCGCCACCAGGACACCGATGGCTGTCATCCGTCTGCGGTCCATCCGCCACGCTCCTCCCGGCCGGCCTGGTCAGGCCTGCCGGGACGGAGTACGGGCGGACGGGGGCGGACGGTTGAACGACGGCCGGAAACGATCCGGATCGGTCAGACCTCGACGACGGTCGGCACGATCATGGGCCGCCGGCGGTACGCGTCGTTCACCCACCGCCCCACGGTGCGCCGGACGATCTGCTGGAGCTGGTGCGGGTCGGTGATGCCGTCCGCCGCGGCCCGGTTCAGCGCCTCGGTGACCAGCGGAACCACCGGATTGAACGCCTCCGGGTCCTCGGAGAAGCCCTTCGCCGAGACGGTCGGCCCGCCGACCACCTTGCCGGTGACCGAGTCGACCACCACGGTGGCGGCGATGAAGCCGCCGTCGCCGAGGATCCGCCGCTCGGTGAGCAGCGACTCGCTGACGTCGCCGACGGCGAGGCCGTCGACGTAGACGTAGCGGCTCTTCACGTGCCCGACCAGGCTGGCCCGGCCCTCGACCAGGTCGACCACGTCGCCGTCCTCGCAGAGCACCACCCGGTCCGCCGCCACCCCGGACTCGATGCCGAGCCGGGCGTGGGCGCGCAGGTGGCGCCACTCGCCGTGCACCGGCATCAGGTTGCTGGGCCGCACCACGTTGAGCAGGTAGAGCAGCTCACCGGCGGGGGCGTGGCCGGAGACGTGCACCTTGGCAACGTCCTTGTGCACCACCACCGCGCCGGCCCGGGCCAGCCGGTTGATCACCCGGTAGACCGAGGTCTCGTTGCCGGGCACCAGCGAGCTGGCGAGCACCACTGTGTCGCCGGGGGCGATGGTGATGTGCCGGTGGTCGCCGCTGGCCATCCGGCCCAGCGCGCTCATCGGCTCACCCTGCGAACCGGTGGACATCAGCACGATCTGCTCCGGCGGCAGCGTGGTGGCCTCCTCGATCCCGACGACCAGGCCGGCGGGGATGTTGAGCAGCCCCAGGTCGCGGGCGATGCCCATGTTGCGGACCATGGACCGGCCGATCAGCGCGACCTTGCGGCCGTGCTCGGCGGCGGAGTCGAAGACCTGCTGCACCCGGTGCACGTGCGAGGCGAACGAGGCGACGATGATCCGGCCGCGCGCCTTCTGGAAGATCGAGTCGAGCACCGGCCCGATCTCCCGCTCCGGGGTGACGAAGCCGGGGATCTCCGCGTTGGTGCTGTCGGAGAGCAGCAGGTCCACGCCCTCGGCGCCGAGCCGGGCGAAGCCGGCCAGGTCGGTGATCCGGCCGTCCAGCGGAAGCTGGTCCATCTTGAAGTCGCCGGTGTGCAGCACCAGGCCGGCCGGGGTACGGATGGCCACCGCGAGCGCGTCCGGGATCGAGTGGTTCACCGCGAAGAACTCGCACTCGAACGGGCCGAGCCGCTCCCGGCCCCCCTCCCGCACGGTCAGCGTGTACGGCTGGATCCGCCGCTCGGCCAGCTTCGCCTCGACCAGGGCGAGGGTGAACTGCGAGCCGACCAGCGGGATGTCCGGCTTGTGGGCGAGCAGGTAGGGCACCGCGCCGATGTGGTCCTCGTGGCCGTGGGTGAGCACGATCGCCTGCACGTCGTCGAGCCGGTCCAGGATCGGGCCGAAGTCGGGCAGGATCAGGTCGACGCCGGGCTGCTCCACGTCCGGGAAGAGCACCCCGCAGTCGACGACGAGCAGCTTGCCGTCGTACTCGAAGACTGTCATGTTGCGGCCGATGGCGCCGAGCCCACCGAGCGGGATGATCCGCAGTCCACCCTCCGGCAGCGGCGGGGGGAGTTCCGCCGTCATGTGCGCCTCGGTCACGCGTCCACCTCATTCTGGGACGCCGTCGCCCGGCGTCCGTCGTGTCGTTCGGTCATTCGGGTAGTGCCAGGCCCGCCGCCGCGCAGTCCGCGCGCAGCTGGGCCAGTTCGTCGTCGGTGGCGTCCACCAGCGGCGGGCGGACCGGGCCGGCCGGCAGGCCCTGGGCGGCGAGGCCGGCCTTGACCAGGATCACGCCCTGGGTCCGGAAGATGCCGGTGTACAGCGGCAGCAGCCGCCGGTGCAGCTCCAGCGCGGTGCCGGTGTCCCCCGCGTCGTACGCCTCGATCATCCGCTTGGTCAGCGCGCCGGTGAAGTGGGTCGAGGTGCCGACCACGCCGACGGCGCCCACCGAGAGCGCGGGCAGGGTGAGCGAGTCCTCGCCGCTGTAGAAGGCGAGGTTGGTGCGGCTGGTCACCCAGCTGGTCGCGGTGAGGTCGCCCTTGGCGTCCTTGACCGCCACGATCCGGGCGTGCTCGGCGAGCCGGACCATCGTCTCGGTGGCGATCGCCACACCCGCCCGGTGCGGGATGTCGTAGAGCATCACCGGCAGGCCGGTGGCGTCCGCGACCGCTGTGAAGTGGCGCAGCAGCCCGCTCTGCGGCGGCTTGTTGTAGTACGGGGAGACCACCAGCAGGCCGTTCGCGCCGGCCTTCTCGGCGGCGGCGGCCAGCTCGATGGTGTGCCGGGTGTCGTTGGTGCCCACCCCGGCCACCACGCTGGCCCGGTCGCCGACCGTCTCCACGACGACCCGGATCAGGCGCTCCTTCTCCGCGTCGGTGGTGGTCGGCGACTCGCCGGTGGTGCCGTTGACCACCAGCGCGTCGTTGCCCTGCTCGTCGACCAGGTGGTTCGCCAGTCGGGCGGCGCCGTCGAGGTCGAGCGAGCCGTCGGCGGTGAACGGGGTCACCATCGCCGTGAGCACTCGCCCGAACGGGCGGGACACCGCCCGGGCGGGGGTGTCAGGGTGGTCGTGCGTCATGCCATCCAACCTAGCGGACGACCACCGGGCCGCCGCCGGGGAAGGGCTCAGGAGAGCTGGGCGTGCGGGCTGGCCGCCACCTCGGTGCCGTCCGGCAGGGTCGAGATGACGAAATCGGCGAAGACGTTCGGGGCGACCCGCTGGAGCTGGCGCAGGCACTCCACGGCCAGCTCGCGGATCTCGACGTCGGCCTGCTCGGTGGCGCGCATGGCGATGAAGTGCCGCCAGGCGCGGTAGTTGCCGGTGACCACGATCCGGGTCTCGGTGGCGTTGGGCAGCACCGCGCGGGCCGCCTGCCGGGCCTGCTTGCGCCGCAGGGTGGCGTTCTCCACGTCGGAGAAGCGTCGCTCCAGCCCCTCCAGCAACTCGTTGTACGCCCGCACGCTGGCCTCGGCGGCCTCGACGAACTTCTTGTGCAGCTCCGGGTCCTCGGCGATCACGGTCGGTTCGACCATGGCGGCGTCCCGCTCCGGCACGTACCGCTGAGACAGCTGCGAGTACGAGAAGTGCCGGTGCCGGATCAGCTCGTGGGTGAACGACCGGGACACCCCGGAGAAGTAGAAGCTGACCGAGCCGTGCTCCAGCACCGAGAGGTGCCCGACCTCCAGGATGTGCGCCAGGTAGCCGGCGTTGGTGGCGGTGGCCGGGTTGGGCTTCTTCCAGCTCTGGTAGCAGGCCCGGCCGGCGAACTCGGCGAGCGCCTGGCCGCCCTCGGCGTCGGTCGACCACGGGACGTCGTCCGGCGCCTCGAAGTGGGTCCACGCGATCAACTTCACCTGCGGCTGCACCATGTCCGGCATGCCTCGGACTGTACTGGCGCGCGGCCCGCGGGAAAACTGGGGCGCGCGGGGCGGAAAGCCGCCAGCCAGGCGGAATGCCGCCCGCAGTCCCGTGGACGGCAGCCGGAGTGGTCAAGATCTCGGTTCGATCCGGCGCCCGCGGCGCTGGTGCTGCCGCGCTGGCCCCGTCCACGGCGGGTCCGCTGTCCCGGCCGCGATGGACGCCACCCCTGGCAGCTGTCCTATCGAGCTGCCCCGGCAACAGGACCACGCCCGGCGAGCGCCGCACCGGGACGGGTGGTCCCATCCGTGGGGCAGCTCGGAAGCGTCCGGACGAGAGGCGGTGGCTCGACGTCCGCGGGCCGTGGCAATTGCGGCGGGCCGACCAGCCGGCTGCCGGCGGCGTGCCGGCGTTCGTGCTGCCGACGTCTCAGACGTAGAGCGAGGTGAACGGGGCCCAGGGCAGGTTGCGCAGCACCGAGAAGGCCAGCCAGAGGCCGAGGAAGCCACCGATCACCTTGGGGCTGATCCGCAGCTCCGGCAGCCGCCAGCCGAACGCCTGCCGGCCGGCCCAGGCGACGAAGAGGTACGCCAGGAAGGGCACCGCGAAGACGAACAGGAAGTGGTGCCGGGCGGCGGCCGGCAGGTCGGCGTGCAGCAGGTACCAGGCTGCCCGCGTGCCGCCGCAGCCGGGGCAGTCCAGGCCGGTGGTCAGCTTCAGCAGGCAGGTCGGCGCGGCGTCCGGCGCCGACCGGGTCGGGTCGCTGAGCAGCGTGTAGCCGATGGCGGCGCCGACGCAGCCGACCGCGGCCAGCGGCACCACCCAGCGCGGCGAACGCTCGTAGAGCCGGGTCACGAACCGGGTGAGCCGGTCGGGTTCGGCGACCGGGTAGGGCGGCACCTGGCCCGCGGGCCACGCCGGGGCGTCCGGGGCGCTGGTCGGCGACTGCGGTTGGCCGACCGGTCCGTCAACGCTCGTCACGCGCTCACCGTACACCGGCGACGCCCACCAGCGCGGCGGCCAGCGGGGCGGCCAGGTCACCGGCGGCGGGCGGCGCCACCGCGTCCAGGCCGAGCCAGCCGGCGAGCCGGTAGAGCTCGGCGGCGAGCGCGACCGCCGTCTCCCCCGGGTCGGCGCCCGGCTCCGCCCAGGCCGCCGGCACCTGCAGCACCCGGGCCTTGCGGTCGGCCTTCAGGTCGACCCGGGCGGTGAACCGGTCGCCCTGGAGGAAGGGCAGCACGTAGTAGCCGTAGACCCGCTGCGGCGCCGGCACGTAGATCTCGATCCGGTAGCTGAAGTCGAAGAGCCGCTCGGTGCGGGCCCGTTCCCAGATCAGCGGGTCGAACGGGCTGACCAGGGTGTTGCCGCGGATCCAGCGGGGCAGGCGGGCCTGCGCGTGCAGCCAGGCCGGCTGCCGCCAGCCCGCCACGGTGACCGGCAGCAGCTCGCCGGCCTCGGCCAGCTCGGCGATCGCCTGCCGGGCGCCGGCCAGCGGGAGGCGGAAGTAGTCGCGCAGCTCCGGCTCGGCCGCCACCCCGAGCGACCGGGCGGCGATCGCCACCAGCGTGCGGTACGCCTCGGCGTCGGTCGGCGTGGGCGCGTCGAGCGCGGCCGCGGGCAGCACCCGTTCGGGCAGGTCGTAGCGGCGGGCGAAGGAGGTGGTGCGCTCGGCGGCGGTCACCTCGCCGGCCCAGAACAGGAACTCCAGGGCGCGCTTCACCGCCGACCAGTTCCACCCCCAGTTGCCGGTCTCCCGGGGAGCGTCGTGCTCGATCTCGGCGGCGGTCAGCGGGCCCCGGGCGGCGACCTCGTCGCGGACCCAGGCGACCAGCTCGGGCTGCTCCTCGGCGATCCGCCGCATGCCGCCCCAGGACTCGCTGTGCGCCCGGGCCATCCGCCAGCGCAGCGCCGGGTGCAGCCCGACCGGCACCAGCGACGCCTCGTGCCCCCAGTACTCGAACAGCTCCCGGGGCCGGCGGTAGGCGGCGGTGTCGAGCAGGGTGGTCGGGTACGGCCCGAGCCGGCTGTAGAGCGGCAGGTAGTGCGCGCGTTGCAGCACGTTGACCGAATCCATCTGGATCAGCCCGACCCGGTCGAGCACCCGGCGCAGGTGCCGGCGGGTGGGTGCCCCGGTGGGCGCGGGGTCGGCGAAGCCCTGGGCGGCGAGCGCCACGCGGCGGGCCTGGGCGAGCGAGAGTGATTCCGGTGCGGTCATCGTCGGCGAGGTTAATCCACGCCTGCGACACCGGAGCGGCCGCTGGACCGGACGCCCGGGCCGGCATAGAACGGACACATGCTCACCATCCGCCGGGAGGAGCCCGAGGACGCGGAGGCGGTCGCCCGGGTGCACGTGCACGGCTGGCAGGCCGGGTACGCCGGGCTGATGCCGGAGGAGGTGCTGGCCCGGCTGAACGTGGCGGCCTGGGCGCAGCGCCGCCGCGACCTCGGCACCGCCGACCCGGAGCACCCGTTCACCACGCTGCTCGCCGAGGTCGACGGGGTGCTCGCCGGCTTCACCACGTTCGGCCCGTACCGCAACGACCAGGACCGGGGCGACCTCGACCCGGCGCACGGGGAGGTGGTGGCGATGTACGTCGAGCCGGCGCACTGGGGCGACGGCACGGCCCGGACGCTGCTCGCTGCCGCCCGCGCCGGGCTGCGCGAGCGCGGCTGGGTCGAGTACCGGCTCTGGGTGCTGGCCGGCAACCACCGGGCCCGCCGGTTCTACCAGCGGGCCGGGCTGTCACCGGACGGTGAGCGATCGACCTACCGGGTGCCGCTCGCCGGTGGCCGCCCGCCGGTCGGGCTCGTCGAGCTGCGGTACGCCGGCCGGCTCGACGACTGACCCCGCCGGCGCCGCCGGGCGGCGGATCGGCAGGAACGCCAGCAGGGCCAGGCTGATCCAGACGTAGGTGTTGGCGCCGAGGAAGCCGTCCACCCCGGTGAAGTCCTTCTCCCAGGCCCAGACGATCCGGCTGGTCAGGAAGGCGTACCCGACGGTGGCGGCGACCAGCAGCAGCCGGCGCCGGCGGCTGCGGGCCGGCGCGGCCATGCCGCTGTCGACCAGCAGGATCAGCCCGGGCAGCAGCCAGACCAGGTGGTGCACCCAGGTGACCGGGCTGACCAGGCACATCACCGCGCCGGTCAGGGCCAGGCCGGTCGCCTCGTCGCCGGCGGCGGCCGCGGCCCGGGAGCGCCACGCCCACAGCGCCACCGTGGCGGCCACCAGCACCAGCCAGGCCAGGGTGCTCGGCTGCTCCGGGTCGAGCCGGGCCACCACGCCGCGCAGCGACTGGTTGGAGACGAACGCCAGCTCGCCCACCCGCCCGGTGTTCCACAACGCCTCGGTCCAGAACTCCCGGGAGGCGTCCGGGAAGAGCGCGGCGGCGACCAGGGTGGCCACGGTGGCGGTGACCATCGCGGTGACCGCCGCCCGCCAGCGGCGGGTGACCAGCAGGTAGACGATGAAGATGCCGGGGGTCAGCTTGATCGCGGTGGCCAGGCCGATGCCCACCCCGGCCCACCGGCTGCCGCCGGGCAGCAGCCGCAGCAGGTCGACCGCGACCAGGAAGAGCAACAGCGTGTTGACCTGGCCGAAGTTGACAGTCTCGCGCATCGGCTCGTACGCGGCGGCCAGGCAGAGCGCGACCGCCAGGGCGAACCAGCGGGTCCACCCGGCCCGGCGGGCGACCGGGTCGAGCAGCCAGAAGATCAGCACGGCGCTGGTCAGCACGCTGGCGGTCACGCTCACGGTGATCGCCGCCAGCCACGGCAGGTACGCCATCGGCAGCATGACCAGGGCGGCGAACGGCGGGTAGGTGAAGCCGTACTGGGTGCCCGGCTTGAGGAAGTCGTAGATCTCCCCGCCGTCGTGCACCCACCAGGTGAGCGCGCCGTAGTAGACCTTGAGGTCGAAGAAGCCGTGCCGGACGGCGGCCACGGAGAGGAAGGCGGTCACCGCGACGGCGAGCGCGACCACGCCGACGACCTGCGCCGCCGTCCTTCTGGCACCCTGGGCCACCGTCGCCTCCCTCGCCCTGCGTAGGCTTCCGTCCCATGGCTCTCGGGTACGTCCGCCCGGCGCGTCCGGAGGACGCCGGCGAGATCGCACGCATCCAGCTCGCGACCTGGCGGGTCGCCTATCGCCGGATCCTGCCCCGGCATGTGCTCGACAACCTGGACGAGGCGTGGCTCGCCCGGCGGTGGAGCGCAGCGGTGCAGGAGGCGCCGTCGCCCAGCCACCGGGTGCTGGTCGCCGTCGAACAGGCCGAGCAATCGTATCTGGTGGGGTTCGCCGCCTCCGGTCCGGCCGACGCCGAGGCGCTCGCGCCGGGCGAGCCGGCCGAGGCCCTCGGCGCGGACGTGGTGGCGGTGACCGACCTGCTGGTGGAGCCGCGCTGGGGGCGGCGCGGGCACGGCAGCCGGCTGCTCGCCGCCAGCGTGGACCTGTGGCGGGAAGACGGCTTCGCCCGGGCGGTGGCCTGGGCGTTCGACGCCGACGAGGCGACCCGGAAGTTCCTCACCAGCACCGGCTGGGAACCGGACGGCGCCACCCGCGCCCTCGACGTCGACGACCTGCTGGTCCCCCAGCTCCGCCTCCACGTCGCCGTCCCCACCGACCCCGTCCCCACCGACTGACCCCGCGATCCTGCGCCTGGCGCCCGGGCGCATCGGGCGGGTCCGCCCGGGTGGAGGGGCGGACAGCGCAAGATCACGGAAAGGGGTGACCCGATCGCCGGCCGGGTCAGCGGCCGGGCGTAGCCAGTTCGGCGACCAGTTCGTCGTCCTCCATCACCCCGGTGGGCCGGAAGCCGAGGGCCGTGTAGAGGCGGGCCGCGTCGGTGTTGTCCGGGTGGTACGAGAGCCGGACCGGCTCACCCTGGGCGGCCAGCCAGCCGGCGAGGGTGGCCACGGCGGCGCGACCGACACCCCGGCCCTGCTCGGCGGCGTCGACGATCATCCCGCCGATCCAGCGCGAGCCGTCGCCGTCCACCCCCCACATGACGTGGCCGGTCACCGTCTCGTCCGCGTACACGGCGAGCGAGTTCCACACCTCGGAGCGGGTGGTCAGCAGCAGGTAGCGGGCCGCCAGCGCGGGCACCCACTCCCGCTGGTCGTCGCGGGGGGCGACGTCGGCCACCGCCCGCCAGTTCTCGTCGTCCACCGGCCGCAGGGTGACCCGGCGCCCGGCCCGGTCCCGTTCTCCCGAATCGATCACCGGGGCAGCGTAGGGGCCGCCCCGGGATCCGGCCAGCGGATTCAGTCCAGCAGGGCGTCCAGGCCGACGGTCAGGCCGGGCCGGTCGCGCACCGCGCGCACGGCCAGCAGCACGCCGGGCATGAACGAGGCCCGGTCGTACGAGTCGTGCCGGATGGTCAGCGTCTCGCCGGTGGTGCCGAAGAGCACCTCCTGGTGGGCGACCAGCCCGGTGGCGCGTACCGCGTGCACGCGTACCCCGTCGACGTCGGCGCCCCGGGCGCCGGCGACCTCGTCCCTGGTCGCGTCCGGCGCCGGACCGAGCCCGGCCTCGGCGCGGGCCGCGGCGATCAGCCGGGCGGTGTGCGTGGCGGTGCCGCTCGGCGCGTCCAGCTTGCGGGGGTGGTGCTGCTCGACGATCTCGACCGACTCGAAGTGCCGGGCCGCCCGCGCGGCGAACTGCATCATCAGCACCGCGCCGATGCCGAAGTTGGGTGCGATCACCACGCCGACCCCGGGCTTGCGGGCCAGCCAACCGCGCACCCGCTCCAGCCGCTGCGCGGTGAAGCCGGTGGTGCCGACCACCGCGTTGATGCCCTGGTCGATGCACCAGTGCAGGTTGTCCATGACGACGTCCGGGGTGGTGAAGTCGACGACCACCTCGGCGCCGGCGTCGGAGGCGGCGAACAGGCCGTCGCCCTGGTCGACCATGGCCACCAACTCCATGTCGGCAGCGGCGTCGACGGCCTTGCACACCTCGACGCCCATCCGGCCGCGGGCGCCCAGCACGCCGACCCGGATCGGCTCGGCCGCGCCCTTCTCCTGCTCGTCAGTCACGGGGCACAACCTATCCCAATCGGGACGCCGTCACCCCGCGGGTGGGCCACCGTCCCGCCGGCACCGGACCCGACCCGCGACCGGCCGGCACCGGCCCTGAGCGCCGCGGTGTGAACGGCACCGGGGCGGGCGGCGGTCAGCGGGCGACGAAGTCGTGCTCGCCGAACGGGCCGACCACGGCCAGCGACATCGGCCGGCTCAGCAGCTCGGCGGCGAGGGTGTTGACGTCGTCCACGGTGACCGCGTCCACCCGGCTGAGCAGCTCGTCGACCGGCATCAGGTCGCCGTAGAGCAGCTCGCCCTTGGCCAGCCGGCTCATCCGCGAGCCGGTGTCCTCCAGGCCGAGCACGAACGACCCCTTCGACATGCCCTTGCCCCGGGCCACCTCGGCCTCGGTCAGCCCCTCGGCGGCCACCCGGGCCAGCTCGGCCCGGGTCAGCTCCAGCACCTCGTCGACCTTGCCCGGCGCGCAGCCGGCGTAGACCGCGAACAGGCCGGTGTCGGCGTACTGGCTGGCGTAGGAGTAGACCGAGTAGGCCAGGCCGCGGCGCTCCCGGATCTCCTGGAACAGCCGGCTCGACATGCCGCCGCCGAGCACGTTGTTGAGCACGCCGAGGGCGAACCGCCGCCCGTCGGTGCGGTCGATGCCGGGGCAGCCGAGGATGACGTGCGCCTGCTCGGTCTCCTTCGGCTCGACCAGGGTGGTGGCGACCTTCGTGCGTACCGCCGGGGTGGCCGGCCGGTGCGGCGCCGGCGACGCCGCTTCGGTGTCCAGCGGGGTGCCGCGCAGCGCCTGGCGGACCAGCTTGACCACGGCGGCGTGGTCCAGGTTGCCGGCGGCGGCGATGACGATCTGCGGCGCGACGTAGCGGCGCCGGTAGAAGCCCTGGATCTGCCGCCGGGTCATCGGGGTGACCGTCTCCTCGGTGCCGGAGATCAACCGGCCGAGCGGGTGGTCACCGTAGACGGCCCGGGCGAACAGGTCGTGCACCTCGTCGCCGGGCTCGTCGTCGTGCATGGCGATCTCCTCGAGGATCACGCCCCGCTCGGTCTCCACGTCGGCCGGGTCGAGCACCGAGTCGGCGACCAGGTCGCACATCACGTCGATGGCCAGCGGCAGGTCCTCGTCGAGCACCCGCGCGTAGTAGCAGGTGTACTCCTTGGTGGTGAAGGCGTTGGTCTCGCCGCCCACCGCCTCGATCGCCGAGGAGATCTCCAGCGCGCTGCGCTTGCGGGTGCCCTTGAAGAGCAGGTGCTCCAGGAAGTGCGCGGCACCGGACTGGGGGCCGGTCTCGTCCCGGGAGCCCACCGCCACCCAGATGCCGAACGACACGCTGCGCATCGCCGGGATCGCCTCGGTGAGCACGCGCAGCCCGCTGGGCAGCACGGTACGCCGTACCGTGCCGCCCAGCGGGTCGTCGCTCAGGGTCCGGGTCACCGCCCGGGCGGCGCCGCCGGCGCGGGCAGCCCCGGCGGACGCGACCACCCCCCGTCGATCCGGCGGAAACGGCGCAGCTGCGGCCCGACTCACGTGGTGCTCCCAGATCGACGAGGGGTGGGTGGTGCTGTTGTCAGGCGTCAGCTGTGCCGGGTCCGGCGGCGCGGACGCTCGCCGCCCTCGCCACCCTCGCCCCGCTCCGGGCCACGGCCGCCCCGCTCGCCACCGCGCTCGCGGTCACCCCGGTCGCGCGGGCCCCGGTCGCCCCGGTCCCGGCCGGCCGGCCGCTCGCCACCGGCGGCCTCGCCCTCGGCCGGCGCCTCGGCGCCCTCCGGGCGGACCTTGTCCAGGTAGATCTTGCCGCGCTGGTCGATGTCGGCGATCTCGACCTCGACCTTGTCGCCGACGTTGAGGAAGTCCTCGACCTTCTCGACCCGCTTGCCGTCGCCCACCTTGGAGATGTGCAGCAGGCCGTCGCGGCCCGGCAGCAGCGAGACGAACGCGCCGAACGCGGCCGTCTTCACCACGGTGCCGAGGAACCGGTCGCCGACCTTGGGCAGCGTCGGGTTGGCGATCGCGTTGATCCGCTCCACCGCCGCCTGCGCCGACGGGCCGTTGGTGGCGCCGACGTAGATGGTGCCGTCGTCCTCGATCGAGATCTCGGCGCCGGTCTCGTCCTGGATGGCGTTGATGGTCTGCCCCTTCGGGCCGATCACCATGCCGATCTTGTCGACCGGGATCTTGACGGTGGTGACCCGCGGCGCGTAGTCCGACATCTCGGCCGGCGCCTCGATCGCCCGCTGCATCACGTCGAGGATGGTCTGCCGGGCCTCGTGGGCCTGCTGGAGCGCGGCGGCCAGCACGTCGGACGGGATGCCGTCGAGCTTGGTGTCGAGCTGGAGCGCGGTCACGAAGTCCCGGGTGCCGGCGACCTTGAAGTCCATGTCGCCGAACGCGTCCTCGGCGCCGAGGATGTCGGTCAGCGTCACGTACTGGGTCTTGCCGTCGACCTCGTCGGAGATCAGACCCATGGCGATGCCGGCGACCGGCGCCTTCAGCGGCACACCGGCGCTGAGCAGGCCCAGCGTCGAGGCGCAGACCGAACCCATCGAGGTCGAGCCGTTGGAGCCGAGCGCCTCGGACACCTGCCGGATGGCGTACGGGAACTCCTCGCGCGAGGGCAGCACCGGGATCAGCGCCCGCTCGGCGAGCGCGCCGTGGCCGATCTCGCGCCGCTTCGGCGAACCGACCCGGCCGGTCTCACCGGTCGAGTACGGCGGGAAGTTGTAGTTGTGCATGTAGCGCTTGGACTTCTCCGGGGAGAGGGTGTCCAGCGACTGCTCCATGCGCAGCATGTTCAGCGTGGTGACGCCCAGGATCTGGGTCTCGCCCCGCTCGAACAGCGCCGAGCCGTGCACCCGCGGCAGCACGCCGACCTCGGCGGTCAGCGGGCGGATGTCCCGCGGGCCGCGGCCGTCGATGCGGACCTGCTCGCGCAGCACCCGGCTGCGGACCTCGGACTTGGTCAGCGACCGCAGCGCGGCGCTGAGCTCCTTCTCCCGGCCCTCGAAGCGCGGGCCGAGCTCCTCGGCCACCCGGGCCTTGATCCGGTCCAGGGCCTCCTCGCGGTCGGCCTTGCCGGCGATCTTCAGGGCCTCGGCCACGTCGGCACGGGCCAGCTCGGCCACCGCGTCGTACGCGTCGTCCTGGTAGTCCAGGAAGACCGGGAACTCGGCGACCGGCTTGGCGGCCACCTCGGCCAGCTCGCCCTGCGCCCGGCACAGCTCGCGGATGGCCGGCTTGGCGGCCTCCAGACCGCTGGCCACGACCTCCTCGGTCGGGGCGGGGGCGCCGCCGGCGACCAGCTTCACGGTGTGCTCGGTGGCCTCGGCCTCGACCATCATGATCGCGACGTCGCCGTCGGGCAGCGCCCGGCCGGCCACCACCATGTCGAAGGTGGCCCGCTCCAGCTCCTCGTAGGTCGGGAAGGCGACCCACTGGCCGTCGACGTGGGCCATCCGGGTCGCCCCGATCGGGCCGGAGAACGGCAGCCCGGAGAGCTTGGTCGACATCGAGGCGGCGTTGATCGCCACCACGTCGTACGGGTGCTGCGGGTCGAGGGCGAGGACGGTCTCGACGACCTGGACCTCGTTGCGCAGGCCCTTGACGAACGACGGGCGCAGCGGCCGGTCGATCAGCCGGCAGGTGAGGATGGCGTCCTCGCTGGGCCGGCCCTCGCGGCGGAAGAACGAGCCGGGGATCCGGCCCGCGGCGTACATCCGCTCCTCCACGTCCACGGTCAGCGGGAAGAAGTCGAACTGCTCCTTGGGCTGCTTGCCCGCGGTGGTGGCGGAGAGGACCACCGTCTCGCCGAGCTGGGCGATGACGGAGCCGGCGGCCTGCCGGGCCAGCCGGCCGGTGGAGAAGGTGACCTCGCGGGTGCCGAAGGACCCGTTGTCGATCACGGCGGTGCGGGACTGGGTGCCGAGGTTGCTCTCGGTCATGTGCGGTCGTGCTCCTTCGCATCGGGGGCCCACGACGCGGGGAGCTGCTCAGACGGCCGGTCTTCGATCGAAGCGCCCGGGCGGCGGCGAGATGCCGGATGCCCGGGGGCCACTACCGGAGACCGGTACGCTGACCGGCTCCCTGTTCGGGTGGTCGCGCGGCCCTGTTTCTTCTGTGGTGTGGAACGGGGGAGCGGCCGTCGCGGCCACTCCCCCGTCACGTCACCGGCGCAGACCGAGCCGCTCGATGAGCGACCGGTAGCGGTTGATGTCCTTCTTCTGGACGTAGTTGAGCAGCCGACGGCGGCGGCCGACCAGCAGCAGCAGCCCGCGGCGGCTGTGGTGGTCGTGCTTGTGCACCTTCAGGTGCTCGGTGAGCTCCGCGATCCGCTTGGTTAGGACCGCGACCTGCACCTCCGGCGAACCGGTGTCGCCCTCGGCGGTCGCGTACTCCGCGCGGATCTTGGCCTTGGCTTCCTGGTCGAGCGCCATGTTCTCCCTGTTTCGTGGGTTGTCGATGGTGTCCGTCGGATCGGTCAGGGGACCGGAAACGGACCGGTACCTCGCACCCGCGGCGTCGTGCAGGCACGCGAGGCCCCACGTCGGTCAGCCGACGTCCCCGCCAGACTACCAGCCCGCCCGGGCGTCGGCCGGTCAAGGGCCGCGAAGCGGGGCGTCACAGCCCCCCGGGCCGGCCCGGCGACCGGCCCGTCGGGGCCGCGTACCGGCTCGGGGTCGGGCCCACCGGGCGGTGGTCAGCCGAGCGCCCGGCGGGTCCGCTCGACGTCCTCCTCGATCTGGGCGACCAGCGGCTCGATCGCGTCGAACCGGATCTGTTCCCGCAGGTGCGCCACGAAGTCCAGGGCCAGCCGCTCGCCGTAGAGGTCGCCGGTGAAGTCCAGCGCGTACGCCTCCACCCGCCGCTCCCGGCCGGAGAAGGTCGGGTTGGTGCCGACCGACACGGCGGCGGCCAGCGGCTCGCGCTGCCCGCGGCGCACCAGCCGGGCCGCGTAGACGCCGTCGGCGGGCACCGCCGCGTACCGGTGGCAGAGCAGGTTGGCGGTGGGGAAGCCCAGCTCGCGGCCGCGCTGGTCGCCGCGGACCACCACCCCCTCCAGCCGGTGCGGGCGGCCCAGCGCGGCGGCCGCCGCGCCGACGTCGCCCGCGTCGACGCAGGAGCGGATGTAGGTGGAGGAGAAGACGGTGCCCGCCTCGGCGACCAGCGGACCGGCCTCCACCCCGAAGCCGAAGGTGCGGCCGAGCCGCTCCAGCAGCGCCACGTCGCCGGCGGCCCGGTGCCCGAAGCGGAAGTTGTCGCCCACCACCACCAGGGCCGCGTGCAGGTGCTCCACCAGCACGTCGTGCACGAACGCCTCGGCCGGCAGCCGGGAGAACTCCGGGGTGAACGGCACCACGCAGAGCACGTCGGCGCCGAGCGCCTCGATCAGCTCCGCCTTGCGGGCCGGCTCGGTGAGCACCGCCGGGTGCGAGCCGGGGCGGACCACCTCGGCCGGGTGCGGGTCGAAGGTGACCACCACCGACTTCACGCCCAGATCCCGGGCCCGGGCCACGGCGTGCCCGATGGTCGCCTGGTGCCCCCGGTGCACCCCGTCGAAGACGCCGATGGTGACGACCGACCGCCCCCAGCCACCGGGCGCCGCGTCGTACCCCCGCCACCGCTGCATGCTGCTCCTCCCCTGCCTGCCCGCGGGCCGCGACCGGCCGCGGGTGGAACCTCCCGCCGGCCCTGCCGGCGGGGCCGCGCCCGGCCGTCAGGCCGGCGCGAGCACGATCTCCGCGCGGGCCCGACCGTCCCGCTCGCTGACGATAGCGATCAACGCCCCGGCCGGGTCGAAGACCGCGTAGGGGCCGGCGATCCCGACCGGGTCGAGCGGCCCGCCGTGGGAGAGCACCTTCGCCTCGTCGGCACCGGCGTCCCGGCGCGGGAAGAACCGGTCGGCCGCCGCGGCCAGCGGCAGGTTGACCACCTCGGGCGCGCGCCGCTCCAGCTCGTCGAGGGTGGCGGCCTCGGCTAGGGTGAAACCGCCCACCGCGGTACGCCGCAGCGCGGTCAGGTGGCCGCCGACCCCCAGCGCCAACCCCGCGTCCCGGGCGATGGCCCGGATGTACGTCCCGGACGAGCAGTCCACTGCCACGTCCACGTCCACCACGTCGCCGTGGCGGCGGACCGCCAGCACGTCGAGCCGGGAGACGGTGACCCGGCGGGCCGGCAGCTCGACGCTCTCGCCCTCGCGCACCCGCTTGTACGCCCGCCGCCCGTCGATCTTGATGGCGCTCACCGCGCTCGGCACCTGGTCGATCTCGCCGGTCAACCCGGCCAGCGCGGCCCGGATCGCGTCCTCGGTGACCAGGCCGGCCGGGGTGGTGGCGATCACGTCGCCCTCGGCGTCGTCGGTGACGGTGGCCTGGCCGAGGCGGATCGTGCCGGTGTAGCCCTTGCCCGCGCCGATCACGTACGTCAGCAGCCGGGTGGCCCGGCCCACCCCGATCACCAGCACCCCGGTGGCCATCGGGTCGAGCGTGCCGCCGTGGCCCACCCGGCGGGTCCGGGCCAGCCGGCGGATCCGCGCCACCACGTCGTGCGACGTCATGCCGCCCGGCTTGTCGACCACGATCAGACCGTCTGTGCTCACGACACCCAAGCCTGCCAGACGGCCGCCTCGGGGCCACGGGCGGTGGACGCCACCGGGATCCGACGTCCGGCCACCGCACGGCTCCGCCGGTCGGCCGATCTTCCCGGTGGACCGACGGGCGGGGCGGCGGGCGCCGCGCCACGGGTGCGACGATCATGCGCCCCCAGGGCTCCGACCGGCGGCCGACGCCAACCGGAACCGGCCCACCACCGCCGACAGGAGCACGATGAGTCCCGACGTGCCGCCCGCACACGAACACCGCCCGCACGTCGACCTGCCGGAGTGGATGCGCACCCCGACGCCGGCCCGGCGGACCCTCGGCCGCCGCGTCTCCGAACTGGTCGAGCGGGTGCCGGCGATGCGCGCGGCCCGCCGAGCGCTGTGGCGGCGGTGGGACCGCCCGCGGTGGAGCGAGCGGCACCCGGTGGTGAGCGCGTTCCTGTCGTTCTTCGGCGTGGCCGTGGCGGCGACCGCCCTGGTCACCGGCACGCTCTACCTGTTCCACAAGATCATGCGCGGTGAGCTGTGACGGAGGACCCGATGAGCACCGACCCACCGCTCGACCGGTCGACGACCGCTGCCCCACCGGCCGTAACCGCGCAGTCGGTACCGGCCGCGCCTTCTCGCGGTGATGCCGACGGAGGAGTGCGGTTCGCCGAGGCCACACCGATCCGGGTGCCCGACTGGATGCGCGAGCCGCAGCCGGACCGCCCGCTGACCCGTGCCGAGCGGCTCCGGCTGGGCTGGGCGGAGCACAGCGGGAAGCTGCTCGGCGGGCTCGCCGCCGTGGTGGTGCTGGCGTTCCTGGCGGTCCTCGGCATCGGCGGGCTCGGCATATACGACCATGCGCGGGACAACGGCCCGCTCCTGCCCGACCGCCGGGGCCTCCCCGGCCAGCCACGGCCCACCGACGCCGACGGCAACTCGATCAGCCCGTGGGCGGCCACCCCGGCCGAGTCCTTCGCCGCGGGGGCGGACGCCATCGTCGCGCCGCCGGCGAAGGCGACCGGCCCGTTCACCGTCAGGCAGGTCACGGACGCCCTCGCCACGGTCCGGCAGGCGCTGGTCGAGGCGCGGATCGACCGGACGATGGTGGAGCTCGGCGACCCGACGCCCTTCCTCGGCCTGCTGGCCCCGGACAGCCGGCCGAAGATCCGCGCCGACTTCTCGGCGGGCGGCGCGCTGAACTACGCGACCCGGGTGGACCGCGACGCGGAGCCGGGGCTGGACGCCACCGACCGGGTGCGGGCGCGGGGCACTGTCAGCTACCGGGCGACGACCGACCAGGACGGGATCCGGGTGCTGGAGATCACCACCAGCTTCATCTGGGTCTACCACTTCGACCTCTGGCAGGCGCAGGAGTACCCGCCCGGGGCCGAGCTGGTCACCGTGCGTGACCGGGTGGTCTGGCACCTGCCGCATCCCGACGACGTGCGTCCCTCGTCCCGTGGGCTCTGGCTGGAGGACGCGGCGAGCACGCTGGTCAACGCCGACTGCGCCGGGATCAATCGCGGCTTCCTGGCGCTGACCCCGGAGGAGCCGTTGCGGCGCCGGCCGACCCCGGGGCCGACCGGCGACGTCTACGACCCGAGCTGGCGCCCCGGCGACGGCGAGGCCTGCTGACCCGGCCGTTCAGCGCACCGCGCCGACCACCGCCCAGCCACCGGAACGCAGCCGCAGCAGCAGGGCGGCCAGCCGGAGCACGATGAACAGGGTCAGCCCGGCCCAGATCCCGCCCAGCCCGAGGTCCAGTCCGTAGGCCAGCCAGATCGCCGGCAGGAACCCGCCGAGCGCCGACACCACTGTGAGGTTGCGCAGGTAGCGCACGTCCCCGGCGCCGATCAGCACGCCGTCGAGGGCGAAGACCACCCCGGCCAGCGGCTGCATCGCCACGAACCACGGCCAGGCCACCATGGCCTGCTCGCGGACCTGCGGGTCGGAGCTGAACCAGGCGGGGACCACGCCCGCCCCGGCGGCGATCAGCACCGCGAACACCACCCCGCAGGCCCCGCCGAGCAGCGCGACCCGGCGGGCCAGCGCGCGGGCGCCGACCGCGTCGCCGGCGCCGAGCGCGGCCCCGACCAGCGACTGGGCGGCGATGGCCAGCGCGTCGAGCACCAGCGCGGTGAAGAACCACAGTTGCAGGGCGATCTGGTGCGCGCCGACCGCGGCGGCGCCGAACCGGGCGGCGACCGCGGTGGCGGACAGGAAGCTGGCCTGGAACGCCACGCCCCGGATCAGCAGGTCGCGGCTGAGCACCAGCTGGTGCCGGATCAGCCGTGGCCGGGGCCGCAGGGCGATCCGCTCGCCGACCAGCGCGGCGGCGAACAGCCCGCCGGAGATGGTCTGCGCGATCGCGTTGGCCACCGCCGAACCGGTGAGCCCGAGCCCCACCGGGTAGACCAGCACCGGGCAGAGCAGCGCCGACAGCAGGTTGGGGCCGAGCACGAACCACAGCGGGCGGCGGGTGTCCTGGATGCCGCGCAGCCAGCCGTTGCCGGCCGCGGCGAGCAGCAGGCCGGGCGCGCCGAGCGCCGCGATCCGCAGCCACTGCGCGGCGGCGTCGGCCACCTCCCCGGCACCCCCGGCGAGGGTACGCGCCAGCGCACCCCCGCCGAGCTGCATGCCGACCGCGACGAGCAAACCGACGCCGAGCGCCAGCCAGGACGCCTGCACCCCCTCGGCCACCGCCGCGGCCCGGTCGCCGGCCCCGAACCGCCGCGCCGAGCGCCCCGTGGTGCCGTACGCGACAACGGTGCCCAGCCAGGCGGTGAGGGTCATCACCGTGCCACCGACCGCGAGCGCGGCCAGCGGCACCCGGCCGAGGTGCCCCACCACGGCGGTGTCGACCAGCACGTAGAGCGGCTCGGCGGCCAGCACGACGAGGGCCGGCAGGGCGAGCGCGGCGATCCGGCGGGGTGACGCGGACCGCGTCGCGGTGAGGGTGTCCTGGCTCATCGCCGCCGATCCTGACACGGCGCGGGTAAGGAGTGCAAGGGTCGCGATCACTTACCAGCGCGGAGGTGGACGACGGTGACGGCACCGAGCAGCAGCGCTCCCCCGACGAACGCCGGCGCGGGCATCGTCTCGCCGATGAGCCATCCGGCGAGCAGCACCGCGGTGAGCGGCTCCACCAGGGTCGCCAGTGCGGCGCTGCCACCGGTGGTGGTCCGCAGCCCGGCGTAGAACAGCACGTACGCCAGCGCGGTGGTGACCACCCCGAGGTAGACCAGCAGCCCGACGGGCGCGACCCGGACCGGGACACCCAGCCCGTCGAGCACCGCGACCGGCGCCAGCACCAGGGCGCCGACCACGGCGGACACCGTGGTGAGCGTCAGCGCGGCGACCCGCTGCGCGGCGTGCCGGCTCAGCACCGTGCTGGCGGCGTAGCCGACGCCCGAGCCGAACGCGGCGAGCAGACCGAGCAGCGGTCGTGGCGCGTCGGCGCTCGGCTGCCCGGCCGACACCGTGATGAGCACCAGGCCCACCAGGCCGGCCACCAGGGCGCCCAGCAGGCCGCGCTCGGGCAGCCGCCGGGCGCGCAGCGTCTCCCAGCCGAAGACGAGGACGGGGGCGAGTCCCAGGCTGACCAGGGTGGCCACGCCGACCCCGCCCGCCGCCACGGCGACGAAGTACAGCGCCTGGTAGGCACCGAGGCCGGCCCCGACCAGGACGAGGACCACCGGCGCCGACCGCAGCGCGGCCAGCACCGGGCCCAGCCGGCGGGCCAGCAGCGCGACGAGCACCACCGCGCCGATGGCCAGGCGGTAGAAGCCGATGCCCGTCGGCGTCAGCGCGGTGGACTGGCGCAGCAGTTGGACGGCGACTCCGGTGGTGCCCCACAGCGCGGCGGCACCGGTGATGGACAGCAGGCCGACCCGCAGACCGGCCGGGCGTCGGCGGGCGGTGGGCAGGGACGGGAGGGACGGAGAACGGAAGGATCGGGACATGCGTGCGCTCCAGGAGAATCTTGCCGCGGACAGATCGACGTCTGTCGGAGCGCGGGCACGACGGGCCGACCGCTGACCACTCGGCGGGGCGGCGGGAAACCCGTCACCCGGGGCGGGCAGCCCGACGGGACCGGCGGTCACCCCACGGACAGGGGGACGCACACCGGCGGCGTGGCGCTCCGATCAGGAGCGCGGTGGGGGCAGCAGGCCCGGACGGCACGACATACCGGGGACCCTAACCCACCCCGGCCGGCGCGATCATCCGTACTTCCCGCATGGCGGACACGGGGCACCAGGGGCCCGGAGGCGAGGCGGCGGCCCGGACGCGGGGCGGCGGCCCGGACGCGGGGCGGCGGCCCGGACGCGGGGCACCAGGGGCCCGGAGGCGAGGCGGCGGCCCGGACGCGGGGCGGCGGCCTGGCCAGCAGGCGCGGGACCCACGACGGTCGGCGGCCGAGCGGCCGGGTCGGGTCCGGGGCGAACCCGGCGGTTGAGCAGGCCGGGCGGGCCGGGTCTCACCAGCGGGCGCGCAGACCCGCGGTGCCCGGCTGAACGGGCGGTGGCCCGGGGAGGGGCGCGTCAGGGAGCCGGTCGGCCCGGGTGGGCGGTGACGTCGTCGGCGTGGGACGTCGGCGGCGTCACCGCCGGTGGGTCAGCGTCACTGACGGGTGTCCATCGACGTCTGCAGCGCGCGGCGCATCTGCTCGCGGGCCTCGTCGGTGGTCTCGGGCTTGGGCTTGTTCGGCATGGTGGTGATCCCCTTCCAGGGTGCGAGCCGCCGACGGACGGCAGCTCTCACGGGCGGTCGTGCTGAGCGCCCGGCACAGCGGTCCGGGATCACCGGAGCGGCTGGTGGGGCAGCGTGAGCCCGGGTCGGTCGACCCTGGAGGGAGGCGGCGCCGGGTGTGGCCCCACCGCCCACGGCCGCCGCCACGCGCGGCGCCGGCCGTTTCCCAAGCTATCGTTCAGGTCCACATGCTGCCCAGGGTTCCCGCCATTCGGACGGGATCGGCTCACCGGGCCAGGAAGTGCCAGCCCAGCCACCACCAGAAACCGAAGAGCCCGATCCGGCCGACCGGCACCGAGCCCACCTCGTACCGCATCACGTACGCGCAGACCTCGCCCAGGGTGGGGATGCGCGAGCCCTCCCGTCGGGCGAGCCACTCGACGGCGGCGAAGAGCAGCAGCGCGGTCAGGAAGCCCGTGATGGCCAGGGTCCGCATCATCGCCGCACCAGCCCCCAGAACGCCGACAGCCAGAGCAGCCAGCCCGCCGAACGGACCAGCTGGTCCTCCAGCAGCGGATCGGCCAACCGGGAGAAGGTGGGGAACTCGTCGCCCGCGGCGAGCACGAAGGTGGCCCCCTCGAAGACGCCGAAGACCACCACCGGCAGCGTCCACCAGACCGCACCGGAACCGAGCCGGGCCGGTGCCGGCCGCCGGGGCACCCGGTTGCTCAGGCCCAGCCAGATCAGCACGCCGCCGGCGCCGAGGGTGTAGAGGTTCGCCTCCGTCGAGAAGGACGGGAACCGACCGCCGACCAGGGAGAGGCAGACCAGCACCGGAACGGCCACGGCGGGCCGGTCCCAGGCGCGGGGCGCGTCGACGGTGAGGTCGTGGGGCTGCTCCATCCCGCAATTCTCCCCGCCGGCACCAAACCCGGAAAGGTCAACACCCCCCGGAGCTGACCCTGATCTATCCACGAGCCCGGCACCGCGAGCCCGCACGGCCCGGGAACCCGCACGGCCCGGGAACCCGGAATCGCCCGCGAGCCCGGTACCACCGGCGACCCCGCGCCCTCCGCGAGCGGGGGCATCGCCCGCGGGCCCTCCACCGCCCGCACTCCCGCCCGGCCGAGCCGGAGCGGCTCCGCCGTCAGCCGTGGGCCGGGTGGAGCAGCGCGCCGGGCAGTTCGGCCCGGATCCGGTCGACCACCTCGTCGACGGCGCCCCGGCCGGTGAAGCCGGCCGCGAACCGGTGCCCGCCGCCGCCGAGGGCGACCGCCACCCGGCTCACGTCGACCGCTCCCTTGCTGCGCAGTGAGACCGCCCACTCGCCGGCCGGGGTCTGCTTGACCACGCAGCTCACGTCGGCCTCGGCCGTGCACCGCACCGAGTCGATGAGCGCCTCCAGCACGTACGGCCGCTGCTCGTGCCGGGCCAGGTCGTCCTGGGTGGCGTAGGTCCAGACCAGGCCGTGCCCGCCGGCCGCGGCCGGCTCCAGCCGGGCCCGGCCGAGCACCTCGCCGAAGAGCCGGACGGCCCCGAAGGGCCGGGTGTCGAAGACCCGCCGGGAGATGTCCCCGGGGCGGATGCCGGTGGCGAGCAGCCGGGCCGCCATCTGGTGCACCGCCGGGGTGGTGGCCTCGAACCGGAACGAGCCGGTGTCGGTGGTCAGCGCCACGTAGAGGCACTCGGCGATGTCGGCGTCCAGCGGCACGTCCAGCCGGGCCAGCAGTTCCTCGACCACCACCGAGGTGGCCGCGGCCCGGGGATCGACCAGGTTGACGTCGCCGAAGCCGGTGTTGGACGCGTGGTGGTCGAGCACCACCGCGGTGCCCGCGCCGGTCAGCCGGTCGACCAGGTCACCGAGGCGCGACTCGCTCGCCGCGTCGAAGCAGACCACCAGATCCGGGTCCGGATACGCCCGGGTCGCCGGCACCAGCAGGTCGAGCCCGGGCAGCCCGCGGAACGGCTCAGGCACCTCCGGCGGGCCGGGGAAGGTCGCCTGCAACCCGCGCACGCCGAGCCGGCGCAGCCCGAGGGCGAAGCCGAGCATGCTGCCCAGCGCGTCGCCGTCCGGGTTGACGTGGCAGATCAGCAGCACCCGGGCGTCGGGCGGCAGCTGTCGGACGGCCGCGACGGCGGCGCTCCAGTCGGCCTCGGTGGGCCCGGCGCCGGCCGGGGGCGCCGCCGTGACGAGGGCGCTCCCGGGCTCGCTGGCGGAATCGGTCACCGCCGTTCCCCGCCCCGGGGCGGGGTCTCGTCCACGTCCTCGTCCTCGGCGTCCTCGCCCACGGCGTCCTCGTCGTCGGACTCCTCGTCCAGCCGGTACGGCTGGGCCTCGCCCGCGTACTCGGCCCGGGCGGCCAGCCGCTGCACCTCGGCGTCGGCGTTGCGGGCCGCGGCGAGCAGGTCGTCGATGTGCTTGACCTGGTCCTGCACGTCGTCGAGGACGAACGTCAGGGTCGGCGAGTGCCGCAGCCCGAGCGCCTTGCCCACCGTGCTGCGCAGCATGCCCTTGGCGCTCTCCAGCGCGGCGGCGGTGCTGGACTGGGCCGCCGCGTCACCGAGCACCGTGTAGAAGACCGTGGCGTCGCGCAGGTCCGCGGTGATCCGGGCGTCGGTGATGGTGATCATCCCGAGCCGCGGGTCCTTGATCTGGCTCCGCACCACCGACGCGACCAGTTCGCGAATACGCTCCGCGTGCCGGCGTACCCTGGCCGGATCCGTCATCTCCGCCACCTCCACGGCGTCCCGCTCCCGGCCGGGCGGCGACGCCCGTGGCGCCGCCGGAACCGACCGGCCAACATCTCGAACACTACCCGCGCGCCCCGGCCCGCCGCGCGGCACCGGGTGGCACCGCCGGTGGCGCCGGCGGGGCACCCGCCGGGTCAGTCCTCGGCGCCGTAGAGCCGGCGGCGCACCGACAGCAGTTCGGTCTCGGGGCGGGCGGCCACCAGCCGCTCGCAGGAGTCGAGCACCTCGCGGACGTGGGCCGCCTCGGCGGCCACCACGGCCACCCCGATCTGGGCCCGGCCGTGCAGGTCGAGCGCGCCCACCTCGGCGGCGGACACCTCGAAGCGACGCAGCGCCGCCACGATCGGACGTACGTATGATCTCTTGGCCTTGAGCGACCGGGAGTCGCCCGGCAGCAGCAGGTCGAAGACCACGGTTCCGGTGAACATCGCCCCGGACGATACCGGGACGTACCCCCACATGATCAAGGGGTTTACGCCTTCCGGCGTAAACCCCTTGATCAGTGCGTCACCTCGGGATCAGGCGCGCGGCTTCTCCCGCATCTCGAAGGTCTCGATGATGTCGCCGACCTGGACGTTGTTGTAGCCACCCAGAGTCAGACCACACTCGAAGCCCTCGCGGACCTCCGTCGCGTCGTCCTTGAACCGCTTGAGCGAGTTGATCGTGAGGTTGTCCGCCACGACCGACCCGTCCCGCAGCAGCCGCGCCTTGGCGTTGCGGCGGATGAGACCGGACCGGACGATGCAGCCGGCGATGTTGCCGATCTTGGACGAACGGAACACGTCGCGGATCTCCGCGGTGCCCAGCTCGACCTCCTCGTACTCCGGCTTGAGCAGGCCCTTGAGCGCCGCGTCGATCTCCTCGATGGCCTGGTAGATGACCGTGTAGTACCGGATCTCCACGCCCTCGCGGTCGGCGATCTCGCGGACCTTGTTGGCGGCCCGCACGTTGAAGCCGATGATCGTGACCGCCTCGGACGAGGCGCTCGCGAGCATGACGTCGCTCTCGGTGATCGCGCCGACGCCCCGGTGGATGATCCTGAGCTGGACCTCCTCGGGGATGTCGAGGTTGAACAGCGCGTCCTCGAGCGCCTCCACCGAACCGGAGACGTCGCCCTTGAGCACCAGGTTGAGCGAGGTCTTCTCGCCCTCCTTGAGCTGCTCCATGAGCGTCTCGAGGGTGGCCCGGCCCCGGGAGTTGGCGAATGCCGCCGCCCGCCGCCGTGCCTGCCGCTGCTCGGCGATCTGCCGCACCGTGCGGTCGTCCTCGGCCGCCAGGAACGTGTCGCCCGCCCCCGGCACCGCGGTCAGGCCGAGCACCAGCACCGGACGTGCCGGACCGGCCTCGGCGACCTGGTTGCCGTTCTCGTCGAGCATCGCGCGGACCCGGCCGTGCGCCCCACCGGCGACGATCGAGTCGCCCGCCCGCAGGGTGCCCTTCTGCACCAGCACCGTCGCCACCGCACCGCGGCCCTTGTCCAGGTGCGCCTCGATGGCCACACCCTGCGCCGGCCCGTCGATCGGAGCGGTCAGCTCCAGCGACGCGTCGGCGGTCAGCAGGACGGCCTCGAGCAGGTCGTCGATGCCGATGCCCGGCTTGGCGGCCACGTTGACGAACATCGTGTCGCCGCCGTACTCCTCGGCGACCAGGCCGTACTCGGTCAGCTGCTGGCGGACCTTGTCCGGGTTCGCCTCCGGCTTGTCGACCTTGTTGACCGCCACCACGATCGGCACGTCGGCCGCCTTGGCGTGGTTGAGCGCCTCGATCGTCTGCGGCATCACGCCGTCGTCGGCCGCGACCACCAGGATCACGATGTCGGTGACCTGGGCACCACGGGCACGCATGGCGGTGAACGCCTCGTGACCCGGGGTGTCGATGAAGGTGATCGCCCGGTCCTCGCCCTCGTGCGGGACGTGGACCTGGTAGGCGCCGATGTGCTGGGTGATGCCACCCGCCTCGCCGGCCACCACGTTCGCCTTGCGGATCGCGTCGAGCAGCTTGGTCTTACCGTGGTCGACGTGACCCATGACGGTCACCACCGGCGGCCGGCTGACCAGGCGGTCCTCGTCGACCTCGGCGTCGAGGTCGATGTTGAACTGCGCGAGCAGCTCGCGGTCCTCGTCCTCCGGGCTGACGATCTGCACGTTGAAGCCGAGGTGCTCACCCAGCAGCAGCAGGGTGTCGTCGGAGCACGACTGGGTCGCGGTGACCATCTCGCCCAGGTTGAACATCTCCTGGACCAGCGAACCCGGGTTGGCGTTGATCTTGTCGGCGAAGTCCGACAGCGAGGCGCCACGGGAGAGCCGGACGACCTGACCCTGACCCCGGGGAGCACCCGAGCTCATGGTCGGGGCCGACAGGTTGTCGAACTCCTGTCTGCGCTGCTTCTTGGACTTGCGACCGCGGGTCGGCTTGCCGCCCGGACGCCCGAAGGCACCCGCGGCGCCGCCGCCGCGGCCACGACCGCCACCGCCGGGACGACCCGCGCCACCGGCCGGAGCGCCGGGACGGAAGCCGCCGCCGGCACCGCCGCCGGGGCCACCGCGGTAACCGCCGCCGCCACCGGCGCCGCCGCCGGGGCCGCCACGGTAACCGCCGCCGCCACCGCCGCCACCGGGGCCGCCGCGGAAACCA
The DNA here is from genome assembly GCF_030519475.1 of Micromonospora sp. C28SCA-DRY-2. GTDB lineage: Bacteria > Actinomycetota > Actinomycetes > Mycobacteriales > Micromonosporaceae > Micromonospora. Next base: position 602,358 of record NZ_JAUMKD010000001.1, read on the forward strand.
CCGCCGCCGCCGCCGGGCCGACCGGCGCCGCCGCCGGGCCGACCCGCACCGGGGCCGCCGGGGCGACCGGGGCGCTGGCTCGGCATGGAGGCCGGGCTGGGCCGGGGCGGCATCGACGCCGGGCTGGGCCGCGGCGGCATGCCCGCCGGGCTCGGCCGCGGGCCGCCCGCACCGGCGGCCGGCGGCCGCTGCTGCTGGCCGCCCTGGATGCCGAACGGGTTGTTACCGGCGCCGCGCGCCGGCGGACGACCGCCCGGACGCCCACCGGGACCCGGGGCCGGGCCGCCGGGACGACCGGCGGTCGCCGGACCCGGACGGGGCGGGATCGCGTTCGGACCCGGTCGGGGACCGGGACGGGGACCACCCTCGGTCGGGGGCTCCCGGCGGACGTTCTCGCGCTGCTGCTGGCGGGCGGCCTGCGCGGCCTTGACCGCGGCCTCCTGCTCAGCCTTCAGCGCGGCGGCACGCGCCTCGGCGGCCGCCACCTCGATGTCGTGGGCACTCGCCGGCTTGGCGACCGGAGCCGCCGGCTGCGGCGGACCGGGCACCGGCCCCTTCGGCTTCGGACCGGGCGCCGCCGGCCGCCGGGGCGGCGTCGGCTTCGCGGTGATCCGGGGCTCGCCGGGGGTCGGCGCCGGAGTCGGCGCCGGAGCCGGGGACGGCGCGGCCGCCGGCGGGGCGGCCGGGGCCGGCGCGCCGGCGGAGGCGACGAATGCGCTGCGCAGCCGTCGGGCGACGGGCGCCTCGACGGTGCTCGACGCGGACTTGACGAACTCGCCCATCTCCTTGAGCTTGGCGAGAACGGTCTTGCTTTCGACCCCGAGCTCCTTAGCAAGCTCGTGTACGCGGGCCTTACCTGCCACTGCACTCCTCACTCCGAGGTCGTGCGGGCAGCACCCGCAGCGACCTCACTCGTGCACTTGAAGCCTGGTCATTTCTGCGACTTCATCGTGTGCTCATGTCGGTCGTCCTACCTTGCTAGCGACCCTCGTCCGGTCGGGTTGACCGGACGTAGTGGTTGGCGCATCGATGTGCTCCGCCAGCTCACCGTGGTCGAGGACCCCGGTGATGCGCAGTGCACGCCCGAAGGCGCGACGCCGCACCGCCAGCGCGAAGCAGGCCGGATCCGGGTGCATGTTCGCTCCCCGACCCGGCATTCTGCGGGCCGGATCGGGCCGGAGGCTGTAGCCAGCCTCGTCGCCGACCGCGACGATCCGCAGCAATTCGCTGGCCGGCGCACGTCGCCGGCAACCCACACAGGTGCGCTCCGGCAGCGCGCGTCGTACCACTGGCGAAAGTCTACCCCTAGCTGCTCGAGATCGCGCCGCCCGGCTCCGGTACGTGATCAGCTTCGCCCCGGCCGGGTGCGGCCGCCTGCTCGGCGTCGGAACGGATGTCGATCCGCCAACCGGTCAGCCGGGCCGCGAGCCGGGCATTCTGCCCTTCCCGGCCGATCGCCAGCGACAGCTGGAAATCCGGGACGGTGACCCGGGCGGTCCGGCTGGCCAGGTCGACCACCTCGACGCGCAGCGCCTTGGCCGGCGACAACGCGTTGCCGACGAAGGTCGCCGGGTCCTCCGACCAGTCGATGATGTCGATCTTCTCGCCGTGCAGCTCGCTCATCACCGCGCGGACCCGCTGCCCCATCGGGCCGATGCAGGCGCCCTTGGCGTTCACGCCCGGGGCGGTCGAACGGACCGCGATCTTCGTACGGTGACCTGCCTCACGTGCGATCGCCGCGATGTCGACGGTGCCGTCGGCGATCTCCGGCACCTCCAGCGCGAAGAGCTTCTTCACCAGCGCCGGGTGCGAGCGGGAGAGCGTGATCTGCGGACCCCGCATCCCCTTGGCCACGTGCACCACCACGCAACGGATCCGCTCGCCGTGCGCGTACCGCTCGCCGGGCACCTGCTCGGACTGGGGCAGGACGCCCTCCAGCTTGCCCAGGTCGACGCTGACGATGCCCTTCTCGGCCCGCGCCTCGTGCGCCTGCACCACGCCGGTGACCAGGTCGCCGTCGCGCCCGACGTACTCGCCGAAGTGCACCTCGTCGGTGGCCTCCCGCAGCCGCTGGAGGATCACCTGCTTGGCGGTCATGGCGGCGATCCGGCCGAAGTCGTGCGGGGTGTCGTCCCACTCCCGCGCCACCCCGCCCTCGTCGTCCAGTTCCTGGGCGTACACCAGGGCGGCGCCGGTCTTGCGGTCGATCTCCACCCGGGCGTGCGGCTCCGCGCCCTCGGTGTGCCGGTAAGCGGTCAGCAGCGCGGTCTCGATCGCCGCGAGGATCGTGTCGAACGGGATCTCCCGCTCGCGCTCCAGTGCGCGCAGCGCCGCGAGGTCGATGTTCACCTCTCCTCGTCCTCCACATCGTCGTCGTCGTCGAAGTCGTCGGTGTCGTCTGTCCCGTCGAGCCCGTCCGGCTCCTCGATCTCGTCGAGGCGGGTGAACTCGACCTGCACCCGGCCCGGGCCGAGGTCGGCGTGGGCCACCTCGGCGCGGCCGGCGTCGGTCTCCAGCACCACGCGCTCGTCGTCGGCCGCGACCACCCGGCCGGTGACCTGCCGGTCACCCGCGGGATGCTCGCCGCGCTGCCCGGGCAGCCCGCCCCGGACGGTCACCTTCACCAGCCGGCCCACGTTGCGCCGCCAGTGCCGCGGCTGGGTCAGCGGCCGGTCCACCCCCGGCGAGCTGACCTCCAGCTGGTACTCCCCGGCGACCAGGTCGCCGCCGGACTCCTCCGCGGCGTCCAACGCCGCCGAGACGGCCCGGGAGACGTCGGCGACGGCGTCCAGGTTGATCCCGCCGTCGGCGTCGACGATCACCCGCACCACGTGCCGCCGGCCGGCCCGGGAGACGGTGAGCTCCTCCAGGTCGTAGCCGGCCGCGCCGACCACCGGCTCGATGACCTCGCGCAACCGGGCGCGCCGGGCGGCCAGGTCGCCCCGGGGGGCGCCGGCGCGCTCGACGCCACGCGGGCCGTCGGCCCGGCGGGGTCGTCCCGTCGGCCCCGTCGACCTGGTGGCTCGGCCACGCTGCGTCATCTGGCGCACCCTCTCCTTCAGCGGCGGCGCGATCTGCCGCCATGCCGGCACGCCACCGGGGCGGACGCGCCGGTGGCTGCGCAGAGCGTAACGCGCCGGTGCCGTCCCGGACCGGGCGGCGCACCGACGCCCTGGCCCACGTACCGCCACCGATGGTGTTGACTTGTCCGGTGGCGACGGGCAGAACGACACAACACAGCCGGGGATCCGGGCATTCCCGACGAACGGTGCTGCGGGCCGGCGCCCTGCTGGCCCTCGGCGGCGCGGCCGGGTCGCTGGCCGGCTGCGGGCTCTTCGACCGCGACGACCCGGCCCCCGGGCCGGACCCGCTCGCGCCACTGGTCGACGAGTCGCTCCGGCTGGCCGCCGGGCTCCGGGCGGCCGCCGGCGCCCACCCGGCGCTGGCCGACCGGCTCACCCCGATCGCGGAGGCGCACCAGGCGCACGCGGCGGAACTCGCCCGGGTGATCGGCACGCCGCTGCCGTCCGCGCCCGCGCCGACCCCCTCCGACCCCGCCGCGGCCGACCCGGACGCCGCCCTCGCCGCGCTGCGCGAGGCCGAACGCGCCGCCCGGGAGACCGCGACGAAGGCCTGCGCGGCGGCGCCGGCCGAGCGGGCCGCGCTGCTCGGCTCGATCGCCGCCGCCCGGGCCACCCACGTGGAGGCACTGAAGTGACGCAGCCGACCGCCCCGGCCGGGCCCACCGCCGCCCTGGCCGACGCGCTCACCGCCGAGTACGCGGCCATCTGGGCCTACGGCCCGATCGGGGTACGGCTCAGCGGGGCCGCCCGGGCGGCCGCCCGGGACGCCGAGGCCGCCCACCGGCGCCGGCGGGACGCCCTGGTGCTGCGGCTGAGCACCACCGGCGGCACGGTCCCGGCGGACCGGGCCGGCTACGCGCTGCCGTTCCCGGTGACCGACCGGGCGAGCGCGCTGCGGCTGGCGGTGGAGGTCGAGGACCGGGCCGCCGCGTTCTGGCGGGCGGCCCTGCCGCACACCACCGGCGCCGACCGCGACCAGGCGCTGGCCGCGCTGGTGGAGTACGCCCTGCGGGCCACCCGCTGGCGGCGCACCGCGGGGATCACCCCGCTGACCGTGCCGTTCCCCGGCCGACCTGCCTGAACCCGGGCCGCGGCGCAGTCGCGCCTCCGGTTGCGGGTGACATACCAGGTATGCATACTCCGTTGCCATGTCCATCCGTCACGGGCTGCTCGCCCTGCTCGAACGCGGCCAGATGTACGGCTACCAGCTGCGCGCCGCGTTCGAGGAGTCGACCGGCTCGACCTGGCCGCTGAACATCGGGCAGGTCTACACCACCCTGTCCCGGCTGGAACGGGACGGGCTGGTCCGGTCGCTGCCGGAGAGCGAGGCCGGGCAGCGCCCGTACGAGATCACCGACGCCGGGCGGGCGGACCTGACGTTGTGGTTCGCCACCCCGATCAGCCGGACCGACCGTCCCCGGGACGAACTGGCGATCAAGCTCGCCCTGGCGCTCACCACCCCCGGGGTGGACGTCCGGTCGGTGGTGCAGACCCAGCGCAGCGCGACCATGCGCACGCTGCAGGAGTTGACCCGGTTGAAGTACGCCAGCGACCGGCCCGAGGACCTGCCGTGGCGGTTGGTGCTGGACGCGATGGTGTTCCAGGCCGAGGCGGAGGTGCGCTGGCTGGACCACTGCGAGACCAGCCTGGTGCGGTACCGGCCGCCGGCCGGCGGACCGGCGGCCGCCCCGGGGGCGGTGGACCGGACCGACGAGGAGGCGCGCCGGTGAGCGTCGACGGCGGCGCGCACGGGCCGGGCCAGCCGGCCGAGGGCGCCGTGCTCGACCTGCGCGACGTGCACCGCACCCACGGCACCGGCCCGGCCGCCGTGCACGCCCTGCGCGGGGTGAGCCTGTCGGTGCGGCCGGGTGAGCTGGTCGCCGTGATGGGACCGTCCGGCTCCGGGAAGTCGACCCTGCTGGCGCTCGCCGGCGGGCTGGACAGCCCGACCGCCGGCGAGGTGCGCGTCGAGGGCCAGCCGCTGGGCGAGCTGGACCGCCGGCGGCTGGCCCAGCTGCGCCGGCGCCGGATCGGCTACATCTTCCAGGACCTCAACCTGCTCGGCAGCCTCACTGCGGTGGAGAACGTGGCGCTGCCGCTCGAACTGGACGGCGCCGGCGTGCGGCGGGCCCGGCGGCTGGCCGCGGAGGCGCTCGCCGAGGTGGGCCTGCCGGAGCTGGGTGACCGCTTCCCGGACCAGCTCTCCGGCGGCCAGCAACAGCGGGTCGCGATCGCCCGGGCGCTGGTCGGCGAGCGCCGGCTGGTGCTGGCCGACGAGCCGACCGGCGCGCTCGACTCGCAGACCGGCGAGGCGGTGCTGCACCTGCTGCGCCGCCGGGTGGACGCGGGCGCGGCCGGGGTGCTGGTCACCCACGAGGCGCGGCACGCCGGCTGGGCCGACCGGGTGGTGTTCCTGCGCGACGGGGTGCTGGTCGACACCACCGCTCCGCTGGTCGGGGTCGAGCAGTTGCTGAGCGGCAGCGGGCGGTGAGCCGGGGCCGCGGCGAGCGGCTCGCCGGGGTGGTCGGGTCCTGGCGGGCGGCGCTGCGGATCGCCCGGCGGGAGGCACGGCGGGCCCGGGGCCGTACCGCGCTGGTGCTCGCGATGATCACCCTGCCGGTGCTGGCGCTGAGCTTCGCCGCGGCCAGCTACGACATGTCCGAGCTGTCCCGCGCCGAGCAGCTCGACCGCCAGCTCGGCACCGCCGACGCGGAGCTGCGCTGGGTCGCCCGGGGCCCGGTGGCGCAGAGCGCCTGGGGGGAGGGCTGGCGCCACGAGGGCGACCCGGCCCAGCCCGCCCCGGTGACCGCCGAGCAGGTCGGCGCGTTGCTGCCCGCCGGCAGCCGGGCCCTGGAGGTACGCCGGTGGGTGCCGGTCCCGCTCCGGGTCGGCGACCGGGACGAGGCCCTCTCCGGCCGGGTGCTCGATCTCACCGACCCGCTCGGTGCCGGGCTGGCCCGGGTGCTCTCCGGCCGCCCGCCCGGCCGGGCGGGTGAGATCGCGCTGAACCCGGCGGCGCTGCGCCGCCTGGACGTCCGTCCCGGTGGCACGGTCACCACCGCCGACGGCTCGGCCAGCTACACCGTCGTCGGCGTGGTCGATTTCCCCGAGGAGCTGCGCCCGGTGGTGGCGCTGCACCCGGCCACCCCGCCCGGCCCCGCGGTGGTGCCCGACAGCACCTTCCTGGTCGACCTGCCCTCCGACGTGGACGGTGACCTGGTCCGCCGGCTCAACCAGCGCGGGATCGTGGTGACCGCGCGTACCCCGGCCCCGGTCGGGCCGCTGGCCGGCGACGCCGACGTCGTGCCGGTCCCCTCCCCGGCGGTCGACGTCGAGCAGGTGAGCACCCTGGTGCTGGTCGGCGGGCTGGGCCTGCTGGAGGTGGTGCTCCTGGTCGGCCCGGCCTTCGCGGTCGGCGTACGGCGCCGGCGGCGGGACCTGGCGCTGGTCGCCGTGGCCGGCGGGGACGCCGCCCAGCTGCGCCGGATCGTGCTGGCCGACGGGGTGGTGCTGGGCGCGGTCGGGGCCGCCGTCGGGGTGGTGCTCGGGGTCGCGGTCGCGTTCGCCGGCCGGCCGCTGGTGGAGCAGTACCTGTTCGGGGCGCGCTTCGGCGGGTACCGCTGCTGGCCGGCGGCGCTGCTGACGATCGCCGGGGTGGCGGTGCTGGCCGGGGTGCTCGCGGCGCTGGCACCGGCCTGGACGGCGGCCCGGCAGGACGTGGTCGCCGGACTGGCCGGGCGGCGCACCGCGCCGGCGCACCGGCGGCGGTGGCTGACCGCCGGGCTGCTGCTGGTCGCCGGAGGCGCCGCGGTGGCCGCCGCCGGAGCGGCCGGGAGCACGCCGAGCGTCACCCTGGCCGGGCTGGTCCTCGGCGAGCTGGGGCTGGTCTTCGCCACGCCGACGCTGGTCGGGTTGCTCGCCCGGCTCGGCCGGGCGCTGCCGCTGGCACCCCGGATCGCGCTGCGCGACGCCAGCCGCAACCGGTCCTCCACCGCGCCGGCCATCTCCGCGGTGATGGCCGCGGTCGCCGGCAGCGTCGCCCTCGGCGTCTACCTGGCCAGCGACGAGGCCCGTGCCGACCGGATGTACGAGCCGACGATGCCGTACGGCAACGTGGTGGTCAGCCCGCCCGGCCCCGAGGGCGCGGCGGACGCCGGGACGCGGGCCCGGGTCGCCGCGGCGGCCCGCGCCCATCTCGGCGCCGACCGGGTGGCGCCGCTGAGCACGGCGTACTGCCCACCGGGGGTCGACTCCTGTTCGGTCAGCCCGGTGCTGCCGCCGGAGCGGGCCTGCCCGTGGCCGCCCGGCGACGGCCTCTCCGCCGCCGAACGCCGGCGGGCCCTGGCCGACGCCCGCTGCCGGGACGCGCCGGCGGACCGGTACGGCGAGTACTTCCAGGTCGTGGTGGACGACGGGACAGCGCTGCCGATCCTCACCGGCGCCGAGCCGGCGGACGTGGCGGCCGCCACCGCCGTGCTGCGCGCCGGTGGGGCGGTGGTGACCGATCCGCGCTACCTCGTCGACGACCGGGTGCGGGTGCAGGTCGGCCACCTCGGCGACGACCCGGACGCGCCGGCGCCGGCCACCACCGCGCTGCCCGGCTACGCGCTGCGCACCGGGACGGGCGTCCACCGGCTGCTGCTCTCGACGCCGGCCGCGGACCGGCTCGGGCTGGTCACCCAGCCCCTCGGCTGGGCCATCGACGGGGTGCCGGACCAGCGCCGGCAGGACCGCTTCGTCACCGCGCTGCGGCCGCTCGGCCTGCAGGTGGAGATCGAGCGGGGCCGACCGGAGAGCGGGGCGCGTCCGCTGCTGCTCCTGCTGGCGGCGGCGTCCGGGGTGGTCACCGTGGGCGCCGCGGGCATCGCCACCGGGCTCGCGGCGGCCGAGGGCCGCGCCGACCTGTCCACCCTGGCGGCGGTCGGCGCCGGTCCGGGGGTACGCCGGCTGTTGTCGCTCTGCCAGGCCGGGGTGATCGCCGTGCTCGGCTCCGCGCTCGGCATCGTCGCCGGCCTCGGCACCGCCCTGATCATCCTGACCGCGACCAACCGCCGGTACGCCTCGACCTGGCCGGTGGCGGAGCCGTACCCCATGGTGGTCCCGTGGACCGTCCTCGGCGTGCTGGTGCTGGTGCCGCTGGTGGCGATGCTCGGCGCGGGCCTGTTCACCCGGTCCCGGCTGCCGGTGGAGCGCCGGCTCGACTGAGCACCCGTACCGGATCCGGGGGTGCCGCGGACGGCCGCCGGCCGGCACACTGGGCACCGTGCCCGTGCTGGGATCCCTCACCCGCCGAGTCGGCCACCACCGCTGGTTCGGTGCCGCCGCCCGCCTGCTCGTCCCCGCCGACCGGTTGGTCGGGCGGCTGACCCGGGGGCGGGTGGTCGCCCTCGGCCTGGTGCCGTCGCTGGTCATCACCACCACCGGTCGCCGCTCCGGCAAGCCGCGCAGCAACCCGCTGCTCTACGTGCCCGACGGCGACGCGTACGTGGTGGTCGGCTCGAACTGGGGCCAGGCGCACCAGCCCGGCTGGTCGCTGAACCTGCTCGCCGACCCGGCCGCCGAGGTGGCCGTCAAGGGCCGCCGGATCCCGGTGCGCGCCGAGGTGGCCACCGGCGCCGAGCGGGAGCGGCTCTGGCACCTGCTGGTCACCGAGTGGCCGGCCTACCGGACGTACGTCCAGCGGGCCGGTGGCCGGGAGATCCGCGTCTTCCGGCTGGTGCCGACCGGGCGCGGCGCAGCCGCCAACCCCGGCGGAGCCTGACTAGGGTGGAGACGGCGCCCGGCCGACGGGCGGCGCTGCGCACGAGGCAGGGGTGATCGGCGTGGACGCGAGCACCGCGAACGCCGGGACGGACGGGCACCTGGGCGATCCACGGTGGCCGGTGGCCGAGCGGGTGGCCGACGCCGTCCGGCGGCGGTTCCCGGCCGACGTGCTGGCCGTGGCGGTGCACGGCCCGCTGGCACACGGCGACGACGACGGCGGCGGGGATGGCGAACTCGGGCTGCTGGTGGTCACCTACCGGCCCGGCGCCGGGCCGCCGGCCGCCACCCGCCGGGTCGACGGCGTGCTGGTCGACCTGACCGTCGCCGGCGCGGACGACTACCTGGCCCGGGCCCGCACGATCACCTCGCTGTGGCCGCTGACCGCCGACCGGTTCGTCACCACCCGGCCGCTGCACGACCCGACCGGCTGGCTGCGCACGCTGCGCGACGAGCACCTGGGCCGGCTGGCCCGGGCCCGGCCCGCCGAGTTCAGCACCGCCGCCCGGCGGGCCTGGTACCGGGGCAGCGCGGCGCACGCCCGGGCCGCCCGGCTGGCCGAGTGGTACGAGACGGACCAGGCCCTGCTGATGCTCGGCGAGGCGCGGCTGGCGGCGGCGAGCGTGAGCGGCCTGCTCAGCCGCACCTACTTCCGGGATCCGGGCGACGCGGTGCGCCGGACCGGCCTGGCCGGCGCGGACATGACCGAGGTGGGCCGGGTGCTCACCCGGCAGGCCGAGGAGTTGGCCGCCCGCGGCCGCCCGGTCGACGGCACCGTCGACGACCTGCTCGACGGCTGAGACCGGGGGCGGCGCCGCGAACGGCGGGTCGGTCCCGCCGAGCGGCCGACCGACCGGCCGCCGGGTCAGCCGAGGCCGCCCTGGACGCCGATCAGGGCGCCGATCAGGTAGGTGGCCGTCGCGGCGGCGCCGCCCAGCAGCAGTTGGCGCAGGCCGCTGGACCACCAGGGCCGGTTGGTGAACCGGGCCACCACCCCGCCGGCCGCGAAGAGCCCGAGGCCACCCACCCCGAGCGCCAGCCAGAGGTTGGTGAACCCGAACAGGTAGGTCAGCAGCGGCACCAGGGCGCCGACGGAGAAGAACAGGAACGACGAGATCGCCGCCGCCCACGGGCTGGGCTGGTCGTCGGGGTCGACGCCCAACTCCTCCCGGACGTGCACCCGCAGGGCCTCCTCCGGGTTGCGCCGGACCGCCTCGGCGACCTGCGTGGCGAGGTCGCGGGGCAGCCCCCGGGCCACCCAGGCGTCGGCCAGCTCGCGGGCCTCCGCCTCGGGGTGGCGTTCCAGTTCCCGGCGCTCCTTGGCCACCTCGGCGGCGACCTGCTCGTTGGCGGAGCGGACGCTGGTGTACTCGCCCAGCCCCATCGAGATGGCGCCGGCCACCAGACCGGCGGTGCCGGTCAGCACGATGCTGCGCGGCGACACCCCGCCGCCGCCGACGCCGGCGATCAGGGCGATGTTGGTGACCAGGCCGTCCATCGCGCCGAAGACGGCCGGACGCAGCCAGCCGCCGGACACGTCCGCGTGGTGGGCCTCGCGCAGGGCGGCCGGGGTCTCGGTCACGGCAGGGTCAGGATCTCGTGGCCGTCCTCGGTCACCACGATGGTGTGCTCGAACTGGGCCGTCCACCTGCGGTCCTTGGTGACCACGGTCCAGCCGTCGTCCCACATGTCGTACTGGTGGGTGCCGAGGGTGATCATCGGCTCGATGGTGAAGGTCATCCCGGGCTCCATCACGTCGGTGGGGCGCGGGCTGTCGTAGTGCGGCACGTAGAGGCCGCTGTGGAAGGACTCCCCGATGCCGTGCCCGGTGAAGTCGCGTACCACGCCGTAGCCGAAGCGCTTCGCGTACGACTCGATGACCCGGCCGATCACGTTGATCTGCCGGCCCGGGGCGACCGCGCGGATGCCCCGCATCATCGCCTCGTGGGTCCGCTCGACCAGCAGCCGGGCCTCCTCGCTCACCTCGCCGACGCAGAAGGTGGCGTCGGTGTCGCCGTGCACCCCGTTGATGTACGCGGTGACGTCGACGTTGATGATGTCGCCGTCCTCCAGCACCGTCGAATCCGGGATGCCGTGGCAGATGACCTCGTTGAGGCTGGTGCAGCAGGACTTCGGGAAGCCCTTGTAGCCCAGCGTCGACGGGTAGGCCCCGTGGTCGCAGAGGAACTCGTGCACCACCCGGTCGATCTCGTCGGTGGTCACGCCCGGCTTGCAGTGCTCGCCCGCGAGCTGGGTGGCCTGGGCGGCGAGCCGACCGGCGATCCGCATCTTCTCGATCGTCTCCGGCGTCTGCACGTGCGAGCCACGCCACTCCTGCGGACGCTTCTTGCCCACGTACTCCGGGCGGGGAATGTGGGCGGGCACCTGCCGCCACGGGGAGAGCGTGCCTGGGGTCAGCGGCGCACGGACGGTCATGACGCAAGCCTATCGCCGCGGGCGGGGTGAGCCGCGCCACCGCCCACCCCGCGGGGACAGTTGCCCAGCCAGGCCGCCTGTGCCATCGTGTTCGCGTGGATCAAGGGGGCACTCCTCCCGTCTTCTCGGCGAGCGCCGAGATCGACGGTGACCACCTCCGCGTGGTGGTCGCCGGCGAGGTCGACATGGCGACCGCCGACACCATGCTGCAGACCGCGCTGCGCGAGCCCGCCGAGCGGATCACGCTCGACCTGCGCGCGGTCACCTTCTTCGACTCGGCGGCGATCCACGCGCTGGTGCGGCTCGCCCAGCAGTTCCCGGGCACGCTCACCGTGCTGCCGTCCCGGCAGGTCGACCGGGTGCTGACGATCGCCGGCCTGGGCGAGCAGAGCTGGCTGAACCCCGCCTGACCCGCTGCCCGGCCCGGTTCCGTGTGCGGCCCGCCGGGCCCGGTCCCGCGCCGGGCCCGGCCGGCTCAGTCCTGCAGCCGCCGGCGCAGCGTCAGCTCCGTCCCGTCGGCGGTACGGGTGACGGTCAGCTCCCCCAGCGCCCTGATCAGCGACAGCCCGCGCCCGCGGAAGCCGGCCCCGGTCGGCTCCCGCCACCGGCCGCTGTCGCGGATGGTGGCCACCACCGTGCGGTCCTCGATGGTCACCTCGACGCCGATCGTCGCCTCGGTCGGGTCGACCGGGTGCTCGATGGCGTTGGCCGCCGCCTCGGAGACCGCCACCGTCAGGTCGAACAGGTCCGTCTCGCCGACCCGGTGCGCGACCAGGAAGTCCTCCAGCCGCTTGCGCAGCACGCTCAACCGGGTCGGGTCGGCCGGCAGTCGCAGCGCGAACCGGTTGAGTTCGGTGGCCTCCAGCGCGAGCACCGCCACGTCGTCCCGGCGGGGCCGCTGGGCGACCCGGCGCACCACCGCGTCGACCAGGTCGGCCACGTGCTCGCCGGGTTTCGTGGCGTCGGCGCGCAGTCGGGCCAGCGCCTCGTCGATGCCGAGGCGGCGGTCCTCGATCAGGCCGTCGGTGTAGAGCAGCAGCCGGCTGCCCGCGGTCAGCTCCCCCTCGGCGGTGCCGTAGGAGGTGTCGGGGATGGCGCCCACCGGCGGCCCGAGTGCCCGGTCGTGCAGGAACGCCACCTGCTCTCCTCTGATCAGCAGCGGGGACGGGTGACCGGCGTTGGCGTACCGGAGCCGGCCCGTGCGGGGACTGAACCAGAGGCAGACCACGGTGGCGAAGGAGCGCCCCTCGGTGCTGCCGACGAGCCGGTTGAGCCGGGTCAGCGACTCGCCGGGGTCGAAGCCCTCCAGCACGTACGCCCGCAGCGCGTTGCGCAGCTGGCCCATGGCCGCGGCCGCCCGGACCCCCTTGCCGACCACGTCGCCGATCACCAGGACGAGCTCGTCGTCGCCCAGCGCGACCACGTCGTACCAGTCGCCGCCGACCTCCACGTCGGCGGAGCCGGGCAGGTAGCGGCTGGCCACCACGGCGCCGGGCAGCTGCGGCAGCGAGCGGGGCAGCAGGCTGTGTTGCAGGGTGCTGGCGATCCGGTGTTCGGCCTCGTAGAGCTGGGCGTTCTCCAGCCGGACGCCGACCAGCCGGGCCAGCTGGGTGAGCGCGGCCTCGTCGGTGTCCGCGCCGTCCCCGGCCGCGCGCCAGACCCGCAGCTCGCCGAGTTCCTCCCCGGCGGTGCCGGTGAGCGGCAGCGTGAACGAGGGCTCGGGCGAGGTGACGCCGCCCGCGTCGGCCTCGTAGCGGATCCCGCCGGCCGACACCACCACCCGGGCCGCCTCGGCCAGGTTCAGCGCGTGCCCCGCGGCGACCTGGCACACCTCGGCGGTGGTGCGGGCGCTGTTGACCGCCACCGCCGCGTCGGCCAGGCCGCGCAGCCGCCGGATGATCTGCCCGCGCAGCTGTCCCAGTTCGACGTTGGTCCGGACCCGGGCGACCAGTTCCTGACTCGAGAAGGGCTTGGTGAGGTAGTCGTCGGCACCGACCGACAGCCCGGCGACCGCCTCGGCCGGGCCGGCCCGGGCGGAGAGCAGCACGATCGGCACGTACCGGGTGCGCGGGTCGGCCCGCAGCGCGGCGACCAGCCCGAAACCGTCCAGCCGGGGCATCATCACGTCGGTCAGCACCAGGTCGAACGGGCTCTCCATGGCCCGCCGCAGCGCCTCCACGCCGTCGGTGACGGCGACCACCTCCCAGGTCGGGGAGAGCAGCCGGGTGACGTGTTCGCGCAGGTCGGCGTTGTCGTCGGCGAGCAGGATCCGGCCGGCGGGGGGCCCGGCGGACGGGCCGGCCGGAGCCTGGTCGGTGACCGACCCGGTCCACAGCGCGGTCTCCGCGACGTAGAGGTCGGCCTGCAGCGGCTCGGGGCGCGGGTGCGCCGCGTGGGCCACCCGGTCCGCCGGGAGGTGGCGGGTGCCGAACGGGACGGTCACCGTGAACGTGCTGCCAGCGTCGACCCGGCTGGTGACGGCCACCCGCCCACCGTGCATCTCGACCAGCTCGCGGACCAGCGCGAGCCCGATCCCGGTGCCCTCGTGGGTACGCGAGCGCGTGCCGGGGACCCGGTGGAAGCGCTCGAAGACGTGCGCCAGCTCGTCCGGATCGATGCCGACGCCGGTGTCGCTGACCTCCAGCCAGGCGGCGTCGTCGACCGCGGCGATCCGGACCCGGATCTCGCCGTCGAAGGTGAACTTCACCGCGTTCGAGACCAGGTTGAGGACGATCTTCTCCCACATGTCGCGGTCCACGAAGACCGGCGCCGGCAGCGGCGGGCAGTCCACCACCAGGCGCAGGCCGGCCCGCTCGGTCGCCGAGCGGAACGTGCTGGCCAGTTGGGCGGTGTAGCCGGCCAGGTCGGTGGGCTGGTAGTGGGCGGTGAGCCGACCCGATTCGAGCCGGGAGAAGTCGAGCACCGTGTTGACCAGCTTGAGCAGTCGCAGCGCGTTGCGGTGCATGGTGGTCAGCCGGTCGGTGTGCGCCCCGGCCAGCGCCGGGTCGGCGAGCAGCTCCTCCAGCGGGCCGAGCACCAGGGTGAGCGGGGTGCGGAACTCGTGACTGACGTTGGCGAAGAAGTTGGTCTTGGCCCGGTCCAGGGCGGCCAGCTCGGCGGCCCGCGCCCGCTCCTGCTCGTACGCCAGCTGCCGGCCGGCCGCCCGGGACAGCTGCGCGGCGACCAGGTCGAGGAAGTCGCGGTAGTCGGCGGTGAGCGGAAGCCGGCGGGCGACGCCGAGCACGACGGCGCCGACGATCTCGTTGGCGGCGGCGACCGGGAGCAGCAGCGCCTGCCCGGCGGCGTCGGCGGGCACCGCGTCGAGCAGGTCGGTGACCTCCACGGCGGTGGCGCCGTCGGGGTCGAGGCGGTCGAGCACCGCCGACGGCGCCAGGGTCACCGACCCGGCGTCCACCCCGGGGCAGCCCGCGAGGGTGACCTCGCCGGCTGCGTCGCGCAGGTAGAGCAGGGCGAAGGGCAGGTCGGCACGGTGCCGGTCGAGCACGTCCGCGGCGGTGCGGCCGAGGTCGGCCAGACCGTTCGCCTCGGCCAGCTCGGAACCCAGCTCGGCCAGGGCCCGCAGCCGGCGCTCGCCGAGCACCCGGCCGGTCGTCTCGTTGACGATGCAGAAGATGCCGTCGACGGTGCCGTCGGCGCCGCGGATCGGGTCGTAGGAGACGTTGAAGTAGGTCTGTTCCACGAACCCCTGCCGGTCGAGGAGGAAGAGATGGTCCTCACCCCGGTAGGACCGGCCGGTGCGCCGGACCCCGTCCAGCAGCGGGGCCAGCACGTCCCAGGTCTCCGCCCAGTGCTCGCGGGCCGGCTGGCCGAGCACCTGCGGGTGCTTGGCGCCGATGGTGGGCCGGTAGGCGTCGTTGTAGAAGGCGAGCTGGTCCGGGCCCCAGAACATCACGATCTGCGCGCTGGAGGCGAGCATGGTGCTGACCGCGGTGGACAGCGCCGGGGGCCAGCCGCTCGGATGGCCGACCGGGCTGGTGGACCAGTCGAAGTCGGCCAGCCGCCCGCCCATCTCGCCGCCGTTGGCGAAGGCCGCGGCCAGCGAGGCCGGAACCTTCCCGTCGGCACCGTCGAGGGGTCGATCCCCGTCCGCGCCCCCCAGGGCCGAGCTCATGCAGCCTCCCGCTTCGGCCATCCCCGCCTCGGCCGGTGATCGACCGGCCGTGCCCCGCCCAGTACCCCGGCGAAGCAGCAAGGTAACGCACAACGCCCGGAGGACGCTGCTTAGTGGGCCCGCACCACGCCGGCTACGACCCGCCGGCGAGACGCCCCCCGCCCGCACCGTCCGCGACCCGCCCGGGGCGGGCCGCCCAGAAGGCTTGCGACAGCAGGCCTTCCGGTCCCATTGACGGGACTTACCCCGCTCCGGCGGAGCCGGACCGCCGGCTCATTGTGACCTCGGTAACATTTCGGCACCGTCCACAATCACCCGCCCGGGGACCGGGCCCCGGACACCCCGCGGGAGCGGTCACCGGTCAGCGCGGCGCGCCGGCACCCCGGGCGGCGGCCCGGACCAGCGCGGTGATCGGCCGGGCATCGGCGGCGTTCTCCGGGTGCCACTGCACGCCCAGCACGAAGGGGCGGTCCGGGTCCTCCACCGCCTCCACCACCCCGTCGTCGGACCAACCGGTGACCGCCAGCCGGCCCGGGTCGGCGACCGCCTGGTGGTGGTACGAGTCGACCCGGTCCACCCCGGCCATCACCCGCGCCGCCAGGCTGCCCGGGGTGAACCGCACCCCGTGCGCGCCGTAGACCCCGGGCGCGGGGCGGTGCCCGTCGTGGCCCACCACGTCGGGCAGGTGCTGGTGCAGCGCGCCGCCGCAGGCCACCACGAGCAGTTGCATCCCCCGGCACACGCCGAGCACCGGCAGCCCGGCGGTCAGCGCGGCGTCGAGCAGGGCCAGCTCACCGGCATCGCGCCCCGGCCGGCTCTCGGTCCGGGGCGCGGGCGGCTGGCCGTACCGGCCCGGATCGACGTCGGCCCCGCCGGCCAGCACCAGCCCGTCCAGCACCCGCACCACGTCGGCGTCCCGGTCGTCCGGGGGCAGCACCACGGCCCGGCCGCCGGCCGCGGTCACCGCGCGGACGTACGCCCGCGGCACCAGCACCGCCGGGACGTCCCGCCAGACCCCCCCAGGCGGCCGGTTCGACGTACGCGGTGACCCCGATCAGCGGCCGGGTCACAGCGGCGTCACGTACGCGCCGGTGATGCCGCCGTCGACGACGAACTGGGCGGCGGTCATGAACGAGGCGTCGTCGCTGGCCAGGAAGGCCACCGCGGCGGCGATCTCCTCCGGTTCGCCGAACCGGCCCATCGGCACGTGCACCAGCCGGCGGGCGGCCCGTTCCGGGTCGGCGGCGAAGAGTTCCCGCAGCAACGGGGTGGCGACCGGGCCGGGGCAGAGCGCGTTGACCCGAATGCCCTCCCGGGCGAACTGCACGCCCAGCTCCCGGGTCATCGCCAGCACCCCGCCCTTGCTCGCGGTGTACGCGATCTGCGAGGTGGCCGCCCCCACCAGCGCCACGAACGAGGCGGTGTTGATGATCGAGCCCTTGCCCTGCCGCCGCATGTGCGGGATGGCGTACTTGCAGCAGAGGTAGACGCTGGTGGTGTTGACCCGCAGCACCCGTTCCCAGGCCTCGATCC
This sequence comes from Micromonospora sp. C28SCA-DRY-2, assembly GCF_030519475.1. Taxonomy (GTDB): domain Bacteria; phylum Actinomycetota; class Actinomycetes; order Mycobacteriales; family Micromonosporaceae; genus Micromonospora. Next base: position 619,302 of record NZ_JAUMKD010000001.1, read on the forward strand.
CGGTGGTCAGGATCGAGTCGTCGTCCGGCGGCGAGATGCCGGCGTTGTTGAACGCGACGTCCACCCGGCCGTGCCGGGCGGCCACCCCGTCGAACAGGTCCCGGACGGCCGCCTCGTCGGCCACGTCCGCCGCGACGAACTCCCCGCGGACCCCGTCCGCGGCCCGCTTGCCGGCCTCGACGTCGATGTCGACGCAGACCACCCGGGCCCCCTCGGCGGCGAACCGCCGCGCCGTGGCCAGCCCGATCCCGCTGCCCGCCCCGGTGACCACGGCCACCCGGTCCTGCAACCGACCCTGCATGGTCCTCCCCCATCTGCTCGTCCGGCCGGACGTCCCGCCGCCGGCCCTACCCCTCTGCCGCCCGGCCCGCGCCCGCGCGTGGACCGGCCGCCGCTCAGCTCTCCGTCGCGATGAAGACGTTCTTGACGTCGGTGAAGGCGTGCAGCGCGTCCGGGCCGAGTTCGCGGCCCAGCCCGGAGCGCTTCATCCCGCCGAACGGGGTCCAGTACCGCACCGAGGAGTGCGAGTTGACGCTGAGGTTGCCGGACTCCACCGCCCGGACCACCCGCACCGCCCGGCCCACGTCCCGGGTCCAGACCGAGCCGGAGAGGCCGTACTCGGTGTCGTTGGCGAGCCGGACCGCGTCGGCCTCGTCGTCGAAGGGCAGCACCGAGACCACCGGGCCGAAGATCTCCTCCCGCCAGTGCCGGTCGGTGGGGGCGTCGGCGAGCAGCACCGTCGGGGGGTACCACCAGCCGGGGCCCGGCGGGCAGGAGCCGGTGAACGCCACCCGCGCGCCGTCGACGTAGCCGGTGACCCGGTCCCGCTGGCCGGCCGAGATCAGCGGGCCCATCTCGGCGCTCTCCCGGGCCGGGTCCTCCACCCGCAGGGCGCGCACCGCCGGCTCCAGCAGTTCCAGGAACCGGTCGTACACCGGCCGCTGGACCAGGATCCGGGACCGGGCGCAGCAGTCCTGGCCGGCGTTGTCGAAGACCGCGTACGGTGCGCTCGCGGCGGCCCGTTCCAGGTCGGCGTCGGCGAAGACCAGGTTGGCGCTCTTGCCGCCCAGCTCCAGGGTGACCCGCTTCACCTGGGCTGCGCAGCCGGCCATGATCCGGGTGCCGACCTCAGTGGAGCCGGTGAAGCAGATCTTGCGGACCGCCGGGTGGGTGACGAACCGCTCCCCGACCACCGAGCCCGCGCCGGGGAGCACGGTGAACACGTCCTCGGGCAGCCCCGCCTCGCGGGCCAGCTCGGCCAGGCGCAGCGCGGTCAGCGGGGTCAGCTCGGCCGGTTTGAGCACCACCGTGTTGCCGGCCGCCAGCGCCGGGGCGAAACCCCACGCGGCGATCGGCATCGGGAAGTTCCACGGCACGATCACCCCGACCACGCCGAGCGGCTCGTGGAAGGTGACGTCCAGCCCGCCCGGCACCGGGATCTGCCGGCCGGTCAGCCGTTCCGGCGCGCCGGCGTAGTAGTCGAGCACGTCCCGGACGTTGCCCGCCTCCCACCGGGCGTTGCCGATGGTGTGCCCCGAGTTGCGCACCTCCAGCCGCGCCAGCTCCTCCAGGTGCGCGTCCACCACTGCGGCGAACCGCCGCAGCAGCCGCGCCCGGTCCCCCGGCGCGACCCCCCGCCACCGCTCGTACGCCGCCGCCGCCCGCGAGATGGCCGCGTCCACCTCACCGAGCGAGGCCGCTTCCACGCTCGCGACAACCTCCCCGGTAGCCGGGTTCCGCACGTCGGTCACGCGCCCCGCCCTCCTTCGTCTCCGCGATCTTGCGCTTGCTGCCCCGGCAAAAGCCGCTCATCACCACGAATCCGGGGCGGAAAGTGCAAGATCGCGGGGAGCGTCGGCGGGTCAGAGGCGTTCGAAGCCACGGGTCAGTTCCCAGTCGGTGACGGCGGCGTCGAAGGCGGTCAGCTCGACCCGGGCGTGGTTGGCGTAGTGGGCGGCCACCTCGGCGCCGAACGCCTCGGTGGCCAGCGACGACGCCTCCCAGAGGGCGAGGGCGTCGCGCAGCGTGCCGGGGACCCGCTCGGCGGCCCGGTCGTCGTACGCGTTGCCGGTGCACTCCTCGCCCAGCGGCAGTTCCCGCTCGATGCCGTGCAGCGCCCCGGCGATCAGCGCCGCGATGGCCAGGTACGGGTTCACGTCCGCCCCGGGCACCCGGTTCTCCACCCGCATGCCCTGACCGTGGCCGACCAGCCGCAGCGCGCAGGTGCGGTTGTCGGTGCCCCAGCGCAGCGCGGTCGGGGCGAACGAGCCGGGCTGGTACCGCTTGTAGGAGTTGACGTTGGGCGCGAAGAAGAGGCTGAACTCCCGCATGGTGGCCAGCAGCCCGGCCAGCACCCGCTGCCCGGTCACCGACAGCTGCGCCGGGCCGTCGCCGAGCAGGGCCGAGCCGCCGGTGCGGTCGCGCAGCGAGAAGTGGATGTGGCAGGAGTTGCCCTCCCGGGCGTTGGGCTTGGCCATGAAGGTGATCGACATGCCCTCCTGGGCGGCGATCTCCTTCGCCCCGTTCTTGTAGATGACGTGGTGGTCGGCGCAGGCCACCGCCTCGTCGTAGCGGAAGGCGATCTCGTGCTGGCCGAGGTTGCACTCGCCCTTGGCGCTCTCCGGGGTAAGCCCGGCGCCGGCCATCTCGCGCCGGATCCGGCGCAGCAGCGGCTCCACCCGGGCGGTGCCGAGCAGCGAGTAGTCCACGTTGTACTGGTTGGCCGGGGTGAGGTCCCGGTAGCCGCGCCGCCACGCCTGCTCGTACGAGTCGCGGTACAGCACGAACTCCAGCTCGGTGCCGGCGTACGCGGTCAGCCCGTGCTCGGCCAGCCGCTCCACCTGCCGGCGCAGGATCTGCCGGGGCGAGGCGACCACCGGGGCGGCCCCGTCCAGCCAGGCGAGGTCGGCCAGCACCAGGGCGGTGCCCGGCTGCCAGGGCACCCGGCGCAGGGTGTCGAAGTCGGGCAGCATGGCGAAGTCGCCGTAGCCCCGCTCCCAGCCGGACATGGCGTACCCGTCCACGGTGTTCATATCCACGTCGACCGCGAGCAGGTAGTTGCACCCCTCGCTGCCGTGCGCGACCACCTGGTCCAGGAAGTAGGGCGCGTGGAACCGCTTGCCCTGCAACCGGCCCTGCATGTCGACCAGGGCCAGCACCACCGTGTCGATCTCGTGCTCGGCGACGGCGACCCGCAGTTGTTCCAGTGTGAGCGGCGCTCTCCTCATCCGCGGGCCTCCATCACCAAGGTCTACCGGTAAGACGTGATCACCGTCAATGCCCGCTGGCCCGGCGCCGGCAAACCGCCGCCGGGCCGCCACTTCACGCCGGCTCGTCCGCCCGGTCGCCGTCCGCCCGGTCGCCGTCGGCCGCGGCCCGGGGCGCCGGCAGGTCGACGGTACGCACCGGGCCGGTGAACCACCGCCGGGCCGAGGCGTACCACCAGACCGCTACCAGCAGCAGCACCCCGCCCACCGCGATCGGCGCGTAGTTCACCGCCGACCAGGTGAAGTCCGGGTTGCCGGGCACCCCGGCGGGGACGATCGGCAGCACGAAGTAGATCGAGATCACCGCGATCTCGACCACCGCGATCCAGCCGAGCAGCTTGTACCGCGGACCCAGCGTCCACGGTCCCGGGACGAACCGGTCGCCCATCCGCAGCCGCAGGTAGATGGGGATGATGAAGGACAGGTAGAGCCCGATCACCGCGACCGACACCACCGCGTAGAAGGCGACCGGGATGCCGTCCGGGCTCTGGTAGAGCGCGGGCAGGGTGAGCACCAGGCCGGCCAGGGTGGCCCCGATGATCGCGTTCACCGGGGTGCCGTTGCGGTCCACCCGGGACCAGAGCCGCCAGCCGGGCACCGCCCGGTCCCGGCTGAACGCGTACGCCATCCGGCTCATCGAGGTCACGCAGCTCATCCCGCAGAAGAACTGCCCGATGGTGGAGATGATGATGACCGCCTTGAAGAAGAACGGGGTCAGCGCGGATTCGAAGATCGCGCCGGAGAAGCCGTCCGCCTCGTTGACCGCCTCGACGTCGGTGGCGGCGAAGAGGAAGGCCAGCAGCAGGATCCAGCCGCCGATGGCGGAGTAGAAGATCGACTGCCAGAGGCCGCGGGCGGCGGCCTGGGAGGCGCCCCGGGTCTCCTCGGAGACGTGCGCGCAGGCGTCGAAGCCGGTGATCGTGTACTGGGTGAGCAGGAAGCCCAGCGGCAGCACGTAGAACCAGAAGGTCAACCCGCTGGTGTCGCCGTCGCCGAAGCCGGAGTTGTTGAACCGCTCGGTGAAGACGAACTGGAAGCTCTGGTGGTCGTCCGGGACCAGGACCAGGATGGCCACCACGGCGGTCGCGCCGGCCACGTGCCACCAGACCGACACGTTCTGGAGTACGTCGATGATCCGGTGCCCGAGGATGTTGATCAGCCCGTGCAGCACCAGGATGATCACGAAGAGGATGAACGCCTGCCGCAGCGTCCCCGCCCAGCCGTCGAAGAGCGCGGAGAGGGTGAGGTTGAGGAACGTCGCGCAGCCGTAGTCGACCGACGCGGTGACCGCGACCAGGCCGATCAGGTTGAGCCAGCCGGTGAACCAGCCGTGCACCGGCTTGCCCATCCGCGCCGCCCACCAGTAGATCCCGCCCGCGGTCGGGTACGCGCTGACCAGCTCGGCCAGGCAGAAGCCGATGATCAGGATGAACAGCGAGATGAGCGGCCAGCCCCAGGAGACCGCGACCGGCCCGCCGTTGTTCCAGGCCTGGCCGAAGGTGGTGAAGCAGCCGGCCAGGATGGAGATGATGGAGAACGAGATGGCGAAGTTGGAGAAGCCGCTCCACTTGCGGCGCAGCTCCTGCTTGTAACCGAGTTCGGCGAGTCGTCGGGCGTCGTCGTCCATCGGCTGCTCGGCGGTCGGCGCGGGCGTCGTGGCCACTGCACACCTCCTCGAGGCGGGTCCCCGGTGCGAGTGGGCAAAGTGTCGTCCCGCCGATCAAGGCGGTCAATACATCACGGGTGGGAATGTCACCGCCGGCCGGGCTAATTCCGTTGCCGCCCCGGGCCGTCCGGGCGCATCCTTGACGTCGTGACCAGGCCCGATCGCGACGGGCCGGCGCCGGGCGCTCGGACCGCCCCGGCACCGCGGCGGCGCGGGGCACGTCACCTCTCTCTCACCCGTACGGCGGTACGCCGTACCCGACACCCGCCCCGCGCCGCCGCCCAGCCGTCAGCCCAGCAGCAGCCCGGCGACCCACAGCGCGGCGATGAGCAGGCCGGCGAGGAACTCGACGAGCATGGCCAGCCCGGCCGCCGCCACCGCCCGCTTCGTCGCCGGCCAGGCCAGCCGGGAGTCGCCCAGGCGCAGCCGTTCCGCCGCCCACACCCCGCCGACGAAACCGAGCACCAGCCCGACCACCGGGACCACGAAGAAGCCGACCAGCCCCAGCAGCCCGCCGGCCAGCAGCGACGAGGTGGGCACGCCGGTGCGCTTCAGGTTGCGCCCCGGCCAGGCGTACTTGACCACCGTCCCGCCGAGGGCGACCAGGGTGGCGGCCGCGAGCACCAGCCACCGGCCGGCGCCCGCGCCGCCGAAGAGCGCCCAGACCAGCACCCCGCCCCAGCACAGCGGCAACGCCGGCAGCCCGGGCACCACCACCCCGGCCAGCCCGGCCAGGATCGCCAGGGCGGCCAGCACCGAGACGGCCGCCTGCGAATCGGTCAGACTCACCTGACCCGCCTCCTCACGCCGCCGCCTCGCCGCCGCCGAGCCGGGCGGTGATCCGGTCGGCCGGCATCGGCGGGCCGAAGAACCGGCCCTGCCCGGTGTCGCAGCGCAGCGCCCGCAGCCGTTCGGCCTGCACGGCGGTTTCCACCGCCTCGGCGGTGACCCAGAGTTCCAGCGCGTGCGCCAACCGGACCAGCGCGTCGACGATCCGCTCGTCCCGGTGGTCGGCCGCCGCCTCGACGGCGTCGCCGCGGATCCCCTCCACGAACGGCCCGGCCAGCTTGACGCAGTGGATCGGCAACCGGCGCAGGTACGCCAGGTTGGAGTAGCCGGTGCCGAAGTCGTCGATGGCCAGCCGTACGCCCAGCGCGGCGAGCCGGTGCAGCGACCGCAGCGGCTCCCCCGCGGTGCCCATCACCGCGCTCTCGGTCAGCTCCAACTGCAACAGTTCCGCCGGCAGCCCGGTGGTGGCCAGCACGTCCGCCACGGTGTCCACGATGGCCGGGTCGTCGGCCTGCCGGGCGGCCAGGTTGACGCTCACCACCAGCCGCGCCTCGGGGAACTGGCGGCGCCACTGCTCGGCGTCCCGGCAGGCCTGCCGGAGCACCCACTCGCCGAGCCGGACGATCAGCCCGGTCTCCTCGGCCAGCCCGATGAATCGGTCCGGTCCGATCATGCCCAGCTCCGGGTGCTGCCAGCGGACCAGCGCCTCCACCGCGAGCATCGAGCCCTCCAGCAGGGAGACGATGGGCTGGTACCGGAGCACGAACTCGCCCCGGTCCAGCGCGGCGGGCAGCCCGGCGGCCAGCGCCGACCGGGCGATGTCCCGGGCGCCGCGCTCCGGGTCGTAGACCGCCCACCGGCCCCGCCCCTCCGCCTTGGCCCAGTAGAGGGTGGTGTCCGCGGCCTTCATCAGCTCGGAGGCGGAGGTGCCGCCGGCCGGGCACTCCACGATGCCGACGCTGGCCGACACGGCCAGCTGCTGGTCGCCGACGTGCACCGGGGCGGCGACCGCGGCCAGGGCGGCCTCGGCAACCGCCACCGCCTCGGCCATCCCGTCGCCGTCGTCGACCAGGATGACGAACTCGTCCCCGCCCATCCGGGCGACCAGGTGGCCCCGGCTGGCGACGGAGTCGGCCAGCCGCCGGGCGATCACCACGAGCAGGCGGTCGCCGAGGTCGTGGCCGAGGCTGTCGTTTATCGCCTTGAAGCCGTCCAGGTCCAGGAAGCAGATCCCGACCCGCTGCTCGGGCGTCGCGGAGTCGAGGATCCGGCCGAGCGTCTCGAAGAACAGCGTCCGGTTCGGTAGGCCGGTGAGCGGGTCGTGCAGCGCCTGGAAGCGCAGCCGCTGCTGGAGTTCGTACCGCTCGGTGATGTCCTCGATCATGGCCACGGTGAACCGGGGCCGGCCGTCGTGGTGCCGGATCAGCGACACGGCCAGGTCGGTCCAGAGCACGCTGCCGTCCTTGCGGTGGTAGCGCTTCTCCAGCCGGGCGGTGTCCTGCTTGCCCTCGACCAGGTGCTGGTAGGTCTCCCACATCCCGGGGGCGTCGTCGGCGTGGAACAGCGACGCCACGTCCGCCTGCCGCAGCTCGTCCACCGAGTAGCCGAGCATGTCGGCGAACGCCTGGTTGACGTCGATGATCCGACCGTCCACCCCGGCGATGCCGATCCCGATCGCCGCGCCGGTGAACACCGCGCGGAACCGGGCCTCGCTGTCCCGCAGGGCCTGCTCCACCTCGTCCCGGGCCTGCCAGGCCGACCGGGCGATCCGCTCCTGCTGGCTGAAGGTGCGGTCGCGCAGCGCCCGGGCGAAGCCCTCGGCCAGCCCGCCCTGCAGGGCCGCGACCCGCCCGGTCGCCGCCGCGGTCCGCGCCCGGGCCGGCACCACCTCGACGAGGAACCGCTCCCCGAGCGAGCGCACCGACCAGTCCAGCATCCGCGGCTCGGTCAGGTGCGCCTCGACCAGCGCCCGGCCGACCTCCTCGGCCGGCCGGGCGGAGAACCGCTCGGCGAGCAGGGCCTGGGCCAGCCGCACGGTGTGCACGAGCAGCAGCCGCTCGGTCTCGGCCGCGTCCAGCGGCACGAACCCGAGCCGGCGCACCGCGCGGGCCCAGTCGGCCGCGTACCCCTGGGCGCCGGTCCGGCTGATCTCGTCCCCGCCGGGATCCGGGACGGCCGTCATGGGGTCAGCCGGCGGGCCGGTCGTACCGGGCCACGCCACCGAAGGCGCCGAACCGCTCCGGGTGCTCGTCGACGTCGGACGGCGAGTCGGGCCGCCACAGCGGCATGTGCACCACGCCGGGCTCCAGGATGGTCCAGTCGCCGAAGAAGCCGGTGATCTCGGCCCGCGAGCGCAGGGTGATCTCGGTGTCGGTACGCGCCGAGAGCCGCTGCGCGTCGAGCATCTCCTGCGGCTGGTCCTCGAAGGTCGAGTGGGACACCACCAGGTAGCTGCCCGGGGCGGCGGCGGCCCGCAGGGTGGCCAGGATCTCGCCGGGCCGGTCGGCGTCCGGGATGAAGTGCACCACCCCGGCCAGCAGGATGCCCAGCGGCCGGTTGAAGTCGAGCAGGTTCAGCTCCCGGGCCTCGGCCAGGATCCGCTCCGGCTCGCGCAGGTCGGCGTGGATCACCCCGGTCAGGTCGTTGCCGGCGAGCAGCTCGCGGCTGTGCGCCACCGCGACCGGGTCGATGTCGACGTAGACCACCCGCGCCTTCGGGTTGGCCGCCTGGGCGACCTCGTGCACGTTGCCGACGGTCGGGATGCCGGAGCCGATGTCGAGGAACTGGTCGACGCCGTCGTCCAGCAGCGCCCGTACGGCCCGGCGGAGGAACTCCCGGCCGGCGCGCATGGTGGCCGCCAGGTTCGGCGTCATGCTCGCGATCTGCTCGGCGAGCTGCCGGTCGATCTCGAAGTTGTGCGCCCCGCCCAGGAAGTAGTCGTACACCCGGGCCGCGCTCGGCCGGGAGAGGTCGATCTCGACGGGAAGTCCGTCCGGCATCTGCACTGCTGCACCCCAAGTCGTCGCCGCGGTGCGGGAGGGAACCGGTGCCGGGGACGCGTGCGCGGCACGCGGCGGTCGCACCGGCCGACCCGCGGATCGTGTGGTGCTGACCACAATAGGCCCGGCCGTCCCGTTCCGGGGAGATCGGCCGAGCCGGCGACGGCAGTCCCGGCCGGCCGGGGGGTGAGCCGGGGCCGGGCCCGCCGCCGCCGGCCCCGGCACCGCCGCGCGCCCGGGTCAGCCCACCGACTCCAGCAGCAGCGAGATGCCCTGCCCGACGCCGACGCACATGGTGGCCAGCGCCCGCCGGCCGCCCCGGCGGCGCAGCTCCAGCGCGGCGGTCAGCGCCAGCCGGGCGCCGCTGGCACCGAGCGGGTGGCCGAGCGCGATCGCCCCGCCGTTCGGGTTCACGTGCTCGGCGTCCTCCGGCAGCCCCAGCTCGCGCAGCACCGCGACGGACTGCGCGGCGAACGCCTCGTTCAGCTCGATCACGTCGATCGCGTCGAGGCCGGTGCCCAGCCGGTCGAGCAGCTTGCGGGTGGCCGGCACCGGGCCGACCCCCATGATCCGGGGCGGCACGCCGGCCGCCGCGGCCCCGCTGACCCGGGCCAGCGGGGTGAGGCCGTACCGGGCCACCGCCGCCTCGCCGGCGACCAGCAGCGCCACCGCGCCGTCGTTGACCCCGGAGGAGTTGCCGGCGGTCACCGTGCCGCCCTCGCGGAACGGGGTGGGCAGCGCGGCCAGCTTCTCCAGTGAGGTCTCCCGGGGGTGTTCGTCCACCTCGACCAGCCGGTTGCCCGTGCGCCCCGCCGGCACGGTCACCGGCACGATCTCCTCGGCGAACCGGCCGTCGGCCTGCGCCTTCGCGGCGCGCTGCTGGGACCGGTAGGCGAACGCGTCCTGCGCGGCCCGGTCCACGCCGTACTGGGCGGCGACGTTCTCCGCCGTCTCCGGCATCGAGTCGATCCCCCACTGCCGCTTCATCAGCGGGTTGACCAGCCGCCAGCCGATGGTGGTGTCGTAGACCTCGGCGGTGCGGGAGAACGCCGAGGTGGCCTTCGGCATGACGAACGGCGCCCGGCTCATGCTCTCCACCCCGCCGGCCACCACCAGCTCGGCCTCGCCGGTGACGACGGCGCGGGCGGCGGTGGCGAGCGCGTCCAGGCCGGAGCCGCAGAGCCGGTTGACAGTGCTTCCGGGCACCTCCTCGGGCAACCCGCCGAGCAGCGCCGCCATCCGGGCCACGTTGCGGTTGTCCTCGCCGGCCTGGTTGGCGCAGCCCAGGATCACGTCGTCCACCCTGGCCCAGTCCACCGACGGATGCCGGGCGACCAGCTCGCGGATCACGTGCGCGGCCAGGTCGTCGGGGCGTACGCCGGCCAGGGCGCCGCCGTAGCGGCCGATCGGGGTGCGGACACCGGCCACCAGGTATGCCACGGTCATCGCGAGTCCTTCGGGGTGGGAAGGGTGGGACGGGAGCGTCCACCGGGTCGCGGGGGGACGCCCGGCCGCCAGGATATCCGCGCCCGGGGCCGATAGGTTGACGGCATGACCCGGGCCCAGTTCAGCGCGGAGACCAGCGGAGCCGGCGAGTTCGTCCGGCAGCCCAACCGGTTCACCGACCGGGTCACGCCGCACTCGACGTCCCCGCCCGGCGGCGGGCCGGACGAGCAGGGGCGCTGGCCGCTGGAGGCGGGCCGCTACCGGCTGATCTGGTGCCGGGCCTGCCCCTGGGCGCACCGGGCCCGGATCGTCCGCGGCCTGCTCGGTTTGGCGGACGTCATCTCGCTGGGCACCGTCGACCCGGTCCGGGACGAACGGGGCTGGCGGTTCAGCCTCGACCAGGACGGGTTCGACCCGGTGCTCGGCATCGGCTTCCTCTCCGAGGCGTACCTGGCGACCGACCCGGACTACGCCGGGCGGGTGACCGTGCCGGCGCTGGTCGACACGCTCACCGGGCGGGTGGTCACCAACGACTATCCGCAGCTCACCCTGGATCTGTCCACCGAGTGGCGGCGCTTCCACGCCCCGGACGCGCCGGACCTCTACCCGGTGGCGCTGCGCCCCGAGCTGGACGCGTTGATGGCGGAGATCCACCGGGACGTCAACAACGGCGTCTACCGGTGCGGCTTCGCGACCTCCCAGCAGACCTACGACGAGGCGTTCCGGACCCTGTTCGCCCGGCTCGACGCGCTGTCCGAGCGGCTCGCCGGGCGCCGCTACCTGATGGGCGACGCGATCACCGAGGCGGACGTGCGGCTGTTCACCACGCTGGTCCGCTTCGACGTGGCGTACCACGGCCACTTCAAGTGCAACCGGCACAAACTGACCGAGCTGCCGGTGCTCTGGGCGTACGCCCGGGACCTGTTCCAGACGCCGGGCTTCGGCGAGACTGTCGACTTCGACCACATCAAGCGGCACTACTACGCCACCCACGACATGATCAACCCGACCCGGATCGTGCCGCTCGGCCCGGACCTGTCCGGCTGGACCACCCCGCACGGGCGTGGCTGAACCGGTGTGGCGCGCCGGGCCCGCGTCCCGGGCCGCCGCGTCGGCCGCCGCCGGCTGCACCCTGGCCGGGGCGGTAGCGGTGACGGTCGCCGTGGTCGCCGGTCCGGGTCCCGGCCTGACCGGGTACGTCAGCGAGGCCGGCATCGCCGGCACCGGGTTCGCCCGGACGTACCGCATCGGGGTGTTCGCCCTGGCGGCGGGGCTTTTCCTGCTGGCCGCGGCGCTGCCGCCGGCGCTGCGCGTGACGGCCGGACTGCTCGCCGCGGCCGGGGCCTGCACGGTGGTCTCCGGCGCGGTGACGTGCAGCGCCGGCTGCCCGCTGCCGCCGTTCGAGCGGGCCACCGTGGCGGACCTGGTGCACGGCGGGGCGAGCATCGCCGCGACCGCCGCCGTGGTGCTCGCGATGCTGGCGCTGCTGGCCACCCCCGGGGCGCCCGCGGCGCTGCGCCGGGTGGCCCGCCTGGGCGCGGCGCTCGCGGTGCCGCTGGCCGCCGCGATCGGGCTGGCCATCCTGCTGGTCGGGCGGGGCGGTCTGGTCGGCGCCCTGGAGCGGCTGCTGCTCGCGGTGGCGGCCGCCTGGGGCCTGGTCACCGCGACCACGCTCGGGCTGACCGCCGATCGGGACGGACGGAGCAACCGGTCCCGAACGGGCGTGTAAGGACCGTCACGCTCGTCGCTCCTTCCTCCTCGGGAGCGGCGCGGAGTAGCCTCGGCGGGCGATGACCAACGTCTGGCACCTGACCGTGCGCCTGTACGTCGACCTCCGACGGCAGGCCAGCGGCATCTGTCCGGCGCAGCCGCTCTCCTGACGCTGCCCTGACCGACCCCAGACCCTTGGACGCATCAGTATGCCTTCCGCCCTGCGCAAGATCCCCTTTTCCGTGCAGATCCTGCTCGGCCTCGTACTCGGCGTGGCGCTCGGCTTCCTCGCCCGCGCCAACGACCTGAGCTGGCTGGCCAGCACCCTCGACACCGTCGGCGGCCTCTTCGTCCAGTTGCTGAAGCTGGCCGTGCCGCCGCTGGTCTTCACCGCGATCGTGGTCAGCGTGGTCAGCCTGCGCGGCGTGGCCAACGCCGCCCGGCTGGCGCTGAAGACGCTGCTCTGGTTCGGCCTCACCGCGCTGGTCGCGGTGGGCGTCGGCATCGGCCTCGGCCTGCTCACCGACCCGGGCCGGGGCGTGACCCTGGACCTCGCCGGCGCCGCCGCGCCGCAGAAGACCGGCTCCTGGACCGACTTCCTCACCGGCATCGTGCCGACCAACCCGGTCGGCGCGTTCGTCGAGGGCAACGTGCTCCAGATCGTCTTCCTGGCGCTGGTCGTCGGCGCCGCCGCGCTGCTGGTCGGCGAGGCCGCCGAGCCGTTCGTGGCGCTCAACCGCTCGCTGCTGGAGATCGTCCAGAAGGCGCTCTGGTGGGTGATCCGGCTCGCCCCGATCGGCACCCTCGGCCTGATCGGCAACGCCGTCGCCGCGTACGGCTGGGACCTGGTGGCCCCGCTGGCCCGGTTCACCACCGCCGTCTACGTCGGCTGCGCGATCGTGCTGTTCGTGGTCTACCCGCTGCTGCTGGCGGCGGCCGGCCGGCTCAACCCGCTGCGCTTCTTCGCCGGCGCCTGGCCGGCCATCGAGCTGGCCTTCGTGTCCCGCTCCTCGGTGGGCACCATGCCGGTGACCCAGCGCTCCGTCGAGCGGCTCGGCGTGCCCCGCGAGTACGCCTCGTTCGCTGTGCCGTTCGGCGCCACCACGAAGATGGACGGCTGCGCGGCGATCTACCCGGCGCTGGCGGCGATCTTCGTCGCCCAGGTCTTCGGGGTGGACCTCGGCGTCACCGACTACCTGCTGATCGCCTTCGTCTCGGTGGTCGGCTCGGCCGCCACGGCCGGCCTGACCGGGGCGATCGTCATGCTCACCCTGACCCTGAGCACGCTGGGCCTGCCGCTGGCCGGCGCCGGCCTGCTGCTGGCCATCGACCCGATCCTGGACATGATCCGCACCGCCACCAACGTGGCCGGGCAGGCGCTGGTGCCGACCACCGTCGCGGCCCGGGAGGGCACCCTGGACCGGGCCGCGTACGACTCGGCCGGCCGGCGCTCGCCGGTCGAGCCGGTCGCGGTGGAGGACCGGCCCACCCGTACCGACCGGCCGAGCCCCGTCCCGGCCTGAGTCCGTCGGCCCACGGCGCGCGGGCCCCGGCCCCGGGGGTCGCGCCTGTGGAGGGATGTCGTCCATGAGTTCCCTCTTCACACCGCTGGCGCTGCGCGCGGTGACGCTGCCCAACCGGGTCGCGCTGGCGCCCATGTGCCAGTACTCCGCCGGGCCGGACGGGCTGCCCACCGACTGGCACCTGGTGCACCTGGGCGCCCGGGCGGCCGGCGGCGTCGGGCTGGTGCTGACCGAGGCGACGGCGGTGCTGCCGGAGGGGCGGATCAGCCCGCAGGACACCGGCCTCTGGTCCGGTGCGCACGTCGACGCCTGGCGGCCGGTGACCGCCTTCCTCGCCGCGCACGGCGCGGCGCCGGCGGTGCAGCTCGCGCACGCCGGGTTCAAGGCGTCGACGTACCGGCCGTGGGCGACACGGCGGGGCGGGGTGCCGGACGCCGACGGCGGCTGGACCCCGGTCGGCCCGGGCGCCGAACCGTTCCAGCCGGACTACCGGGTGCCCACCGCGCTGGACGCGGCCGGGATCGCCCGCGTGGTCGAGGCGTTCGCCACCGCGGCCGGGCGGGCGGTGGCCGCCGGGTTCGCCGCGGTGGAGATCCACGCGGCGCACGGCTACCTGCTGCACGAGTTCCTCTCCCCGCTGACCAACCACCGCCGCGACGAATACGGCGGCGACCGGGCCGGCCGGATGCGGCTCACCCTGGAGGTGGCCCGCGCGGTCCGCGCCGCGGTCGGCGAGGACGTGCCGGTGCTGGCCCGCATCTCGGCCACCGACTGGGTGCCGCAGGGCTGGACCGTCGAGGACAGCGTGGTGCTCGCCGGCGAGCTGGCCGGGGCGGGCGTGGACCTGGTGGACTGCTCGTCCGGCGGGGCCGCCGCCGGCGCCAGCATCCCGGTCGGGCCCGGCTACCAGGTGCCGCTGGCCGCCCGGGTACGCCGGGAGGCCGGCGTCGCCACCGGCGCGGTCGGGCTGATCGTCGAGCCGGAGCAGGCCGAGCAGATCGTCGCCACCGGCGCGGCCGACCTGGTGCTGCTCGGCCGCGAGCTGCTGCGCGACCCGTACTGGCCGCACCGCGCCGCCGCCAAACTCGGCGCCACCCCCACCTGGCCCCCCCAATACCTCCGCGCCACCTGACCCCCCACCCCCTCGCCGCGTTGATCATGAGGTTAGCGGGGCGTGATGTCCGATCCTCCGCCGCCAACCTCATGATCAACGCGGCGAGGGCGGGGGGTCAGCCGGCTAGGTGGGACCAGTGGGGTTCTAGGTCGCGCCAGGGGCCCTGGGCGGCGACCGTGCCGGACTGGAGGACCACCACGTGGTCGGCGCGGACCAGGGCCGCCCGCTTGGAGGTCGAGCCGATCACGGTGACCCCGTGCTCGCGCAGCGCCCGCCAGAGCGCCAGCTCGGTGGTGACGTCCAGCGCCGAGGAGACGTCGTCGGCCACCAGCAGCTCGGTACGCGGCGCCAGCGCGCGGGCCAGCGCCAACCGCTGCAACTGCCCACCGGAGAGCCGGGTCCCCTTGTGCCCGATGAGCAGCCCCAGCCCGCCGCCGGCGGCGGCCAGGTCGTGCTCCAGCTGGGCGGTCGTCACGGCCGCCGCGGCGTCCACCGGGTGGCCCAGGGTGATGTTGTCGGCCACCGTGCCGGAGAGCACCCGGGGCAGCTGGCCCACGTAGCCGACCTGGTTGGGACGCAGGAACAGCTCCGGCTCGGTGACCGGCTCACCGTTCCAGGTCAGCCGCCCGGTGTGGTGCACGATCCCGGCCAGCGCCCGCAGCAGCGACGACTTGCCCGAGCCGACCGGGCCGACGACCAGCACCAGCTGCCCGCGCTCGACGGTCAGGTCCACGTCCCGGACGGCCACCGTGCCGTCCTCGTGCCGTGCCCCGAAGCCGGTCAGCTCCAGCCGGCGCAGCGGGTGCCGGGGCGGCACCGGCGGGGCCGGGGCGGTGCCCGCGCCCAGGTCCACCCCCGGCACCTCGGCCGAGTACGCCGCCACCCCGGTCATCGCCACCGTCCGCCGGGTCCACACCCGCGCCGACGGGTACTGGGAGACCAGTGAGGCGGTGGTCCAGGCGAACCAGCGGGCCGCGCCGAGCGTGGCGACCGCCACCAGCGTCGCCCCGGCGGAGAGCCCACCGGCCAGGAAGAGCGCCCAGGCGCCGATCGGCAGCAGCCCGCTGACCAGTGCCGGGGTGGACCGGGCCCAGACCTGCACCGAGATCTCCCGGCGCTGCCGGTCGCTGCGCACCACGTCCAGGCCGGCCAGGTGGGTGAGCACCGGCCGGGTCGACCCGGCCAGCTTCACCGTGCGGGCCGCCGACAGCGTGGAGACCAGCGCGGTGGCGAACGCCGCCCGGGCCGCCACGGTGGCCCGGGCGGAACGCTCCAGCCGCGGCCCGAACAGCGTGGCGGCCAGCCCGGAGACCACCATCGTGCCGAGGAAGAACAGCGCCGGTACGACGCTGCCGGTGACCACTGTCATCGCCACCACCAGCACCAGCGAGATGAACTGGTCCAGCAGGTTGTCGGCGAGCTGCACCACCCGCTCGGTGTCGCCGCCCTGGGCCACCACCTCGGCCGGGGTGTGCCCGCTGACCCGGCGCGGCCCGGTCTGCCCGTGCACCAGGCGCAGGCTGATCCGCAGCATCTGCCGTACCCACCAGTGCGGGAACCAGAGGTTGGTGGCGTAGTGCATCGGCATGGTGGCCAGGAGCGCGACGACGATCCCGAGCGCCGGCAGGTAGGGGTCGCCCAGGCCGTCGACCAGGTCGGCCCAGAGCCAGGGCAGCACCGCGCCGTCCAGGCCGAGCACCATGATCGCGACGAAGAGGGCGACCGCCAGCAGGCCGTAGCGGGCGTCGTTGCGGCAGAGCCGGAAGATCTCCCGCAGGGTCCGGGCGGGCGCCGGTGGCGGCAGCGGCGGCGGTTCGGCCTTGGGCGGGGCCGCCGCGGCCGGTTCCGGCGCCCGGTCCGGCCCGGCCGGCGCCGGCCGGTCCAGCTCGGCCGGCGGCCAGCCGTCCGGCGGCTCCGGCCCGGTCAGCAGGTCGGTGCCGCCGCCGGCCCGCACCGCCGACCCGACCTGGGCGTACGCGGCGCTGTGGCTGGTCGCCAGCAGCTCGGCGAAGCGCTCCGACTCGCGCAGCGGGCCGGCCTCGACCACCGCGCCGTCGGCCATCACCACCACCTCGTCGCAGCGGCGCACCGAGGAGAGGCGGTGGGCGATGACGATGCCGATCCGGTCGCGCAGCAGCCGCTCGGTGGCCCGCTGCACCCGCGCCTCGGTGACCGGGTCGAGCCGGGCGGTGGCCTCGTCCAGGATCACCACGTGCGGGTCGCGCACCAGGATCCGGGCGAACGCCACCAGCTGCTCCTGCCCGGCCGACAGCACGTGCCCGCCCTCGCCGAGCCGGGTGTCCAGCCCGTCGGGCAGCTCGGCGATCCAGCCGGCCAGGCCGAGTTCGCGCAACGCCCGGGCGGCGTCGTCGAGCAGGTCCGGGTCGAAGAGCGCGACGTTCTCGGCGAGCGTGCCGGCGAGGATCTCGGTGCGCTGCGGCACCACGGCGATCCACCGGCGCAGTTGTTCGAGGTCGAGGTCGAGCAGGTCGCGGCCGGCCAGGAAGACCGTGCCCCGGGGCAGCTCGACCGCCCGGGTGAGCACCTTGGCCAGCGTCGACTTCCCGGACCCGGTCCGCCCCACCAGGGCGTACGAGCGGCCCCGGACGAAGGTCAGGTCGACGCCGCGCAGCGCCGGACCGCGCTCGCCGTCCGGGTCGGTGCTCGGGTAGCGGAAGGTGAGGTCGCGGATGGTCAGGTCACCCTCGGTCGGGGCCGCCCCGCCGGTGGGCTCCTGCCGGGCGCCCTCCAGCAACTGGACCCGGGCCCACGCGCCGAGCGCGTACTGTAGCTCCGGCACCATCCGCGCGACGTGCTCGACGGTCAGTCCGAAGCCGAGCGCGAGCAGCCACACCGCGGTCAGCCGGGCGGCGTCCACCCGGCCGGTGGCCAGCGCCCACGCCCCGCCGAGCACCACCGCGGCGATCCCACCCCGGGTCACCCCGGCGGCGATCGTGGTGACCTTGGCCGACATCCGCCACACCCGGACCCCCCGGGACAGCACCTCGGCCGCCCGCCGGGCGTACAGGCGCAGCACGTACGGCCGGGCCAGGCTGGTGCGGACGTCGTCCTGGCCGTGGATCGCCTCCTCCATCACGGCGGCCAGGTCGGACCACGCCTCCTCCTCGGCCATCCGGGCCGGGGCGATCCGGGCGGTCGGGCGGCGCAGCGCGGCCGCCAGCACGGCGGTGAGCAGCAGCATGCCGACGCCGACCGGCCACCAGACGGTGAGCGCGACGGCCGCCGAGAGCAGCCCCACGGCCAGCCCCTGCGCGATCCGTACGCCGTGGTTGCGCACCGATGCGGCCACCTGGTAGACGTCGCCGTCGATCCGGTCGAGCAGTTCACCGACCGGGGTGGTCTCCAGGGTCGGCAGGTCCTGGCCGAGCGCCACCCGGCACAGCCGGCGCCGCACGTGCGCGGACCAGTCGGCGGTCAGTCCGGCCATCAGCAGGCTCACCGCGAGGTCGCTGAGCACGGCGGCGACCAGGCCGATCGCCAGCGCGGTGAAGAACCCGCCCGACCGGTGCACCAGCACCGGCCCGGCCAGCGCCGACGCGGCCGCCTGGCCGCCCGCGCCGAGCACGATCAGGCAGGTCACGACCGCCATCCGGCGCGGCGAGGTGGCCCACAGATCTCGGAGCAGGCGCATGGAAGGTCCTCCGGGTATCGGTGGGGGAACCTCCAGCCTGCGTGCTCGCCGGATGCGGATCAACGGAATTACGCGGCGCGGAGAATCGGCGTCACCACTGTGGGTGATCCACGGGGCCGAACCGATCAGGTCTGCGCGACCCGGCGGACGATGCCGAGCAGCGCCTCCTGCACGTCCTCGATCGGCCGGTCCGGTTGGAAGACCAGCCAGTCGACCGCCACCACCAGCCCCACCCCGAACAGTGCCGACGACGCGGTCCGCACGTCCAGGTCGGCCGGCAGGTCGCCGCTGGCCACGCCGGCCCGGACCGTCTCGGCGATCACCTCGATCGCCTCGCCGCGCAGCAGCCGCAACGTCTGCTGCCACTCCCGGTTGGTCCGCCACATCTCCGACAGCAGCAGTTGGGCGAAGGCCCGGTAGCGCCGGATGTACTCGAGTTCGGCGCGGACCAGGGCGGCGAGCGCCTCGCGCGGCGGCAGGCCGGCCACCGCGGCCCGGAACTCGGCGGTGAGCAGCCCGATGCCGTGCCGGAGCAGCTCCTCGAAGAGGACCGTCTTGGACTCGAAGTTGTAGTAGACGGTGCCCTTGGCCACCCCGGCACGGGCCGCGATGTCGTCCACGGTGGTCGCCGAGAAACCCTGCTCGGCGATGAGTTCCACGGCCGCCTCGAAGAGGCGCTGCCGGGTGTCGACCCGCCGCCGCGACCGTCCGTCCGTCACTCGCCCTCCCGTCCGCGCCCCGCCCATCCTCACATGGTCAGCTCGGGGTGCAGGGTGGCCGGGGTCAGCCGCCGGGACCGGCGGGCGGCGGCCACGGTGAGCGCCAGCGCGCCGGCCGCGAAGCCGGCCAGCACGGCGGCGCCGGTCAGTACCGGCCCGACCGGTCCGCCGTTGACGGTGTGCCGCAGCCCGGCCACCAGGTAGCTCATCGGCAGCCACGGGTGGACGACCTGGAAGAAGCCAGGCGAGGTCTGCACCGGGTAGGTGCCGCCCGAGGAGGTGAGCTGGAGCATCAGCAGGGCCAGCGCGGCCAGCCGGCCGGCCGGGCCGAGCTGCGCGCCCAGCCACTGCACGATCGCGGTGAAGGCCAGCGACGCCAGCGCGAGCAGCCCGAACGTGGCGGCCGGGCGGGCCGGGTCCAGCCCCAGCGCCAGGGTGACCACCGCGAAGAGCATCCCGGCCTGGGCCAGCCCGATCGCCGCGGCCGGCAGCCAGCCGGCCAGCGCGACCCGCCAGGCGGGTGCGCCGGACATCACGTGCCGCCGGTTGAGCGGCCGCAGCAGCAGGTAAGTGATCATCGCGCCGACCCAGAGCGCCAGGCCGAGGAAGTACGGGGCGAAGCCCACCCCGTACGCGCCGGCCGGGTTGCGGGTGCTGCGCTCCAGCGCCACCGGGTCGCCGAGGACGTCGGCGCGCGCCTCGGCGTCGTCGTACCCGGGCAACCGGTCGGCGCCCGCGGTCAGGCCGTCGGCCAGGTCGCCCGCGCCGCCGCCCAACCGGGTCAGGCCGGCGGCCAGGTCACCGGCCCCGGACTCCAGCCGGGTGAGCCCGTCGGCGAGCCGTTCGCTGCCGTCGCCGAGCCGGGTCAGCCCACCGTCCAGCTCCCGTGCGCCGGTGGCGAGCCGGAACAGCCCGCCGCGCAGCTCGTCGGCGCCGCCGGCCGCCGTGCCGAGGCCGTCGCGCAGCTCGGCGCTGCCCCGGGCCAGCGTGCCCAGCCCGGTGGCCAGCTCGTTCACCTTGGCCCGGGCGGTGGCCACGTCGTCGGCCAGGTGCGGCGCGGCGGCGGCGATCTCCCGGGCGGTGGCGGCCACCCCGGTCATCCGGTCCCGGAGCGCGGTCAGCTCGGCGCCGTCCAGGGTGGTGGTGACCGCCCGGGCGGCCTCGACCGCGGCGGTCGCCGCGGCCCGGGCCGCCACCACGCTCCGGTCGTCGGCCAGCTCGGGGTGCTCGGCGACCAGGGCGGCCAGCCGGTCGCGCACCTCCTCCGCCCGGCTGACCGCGTCCTCGGCCCGCCGGGGCAGGGCGTCCAGGCCGTCGGCGAGCGCCTGCGCGCCCTCGGCGATGGCGGTCGCCGCCTGCTCGATCCGACCGGCGTTGTCGCGCAGCACCGGCTCGATCCGCTCGGCCGCGCCGTTGACCCGGTCGGCCACCGCCCGGGTCTCGGTGGCCGCCCGGGCGGTGCCGTCGGCGAGCTGCCCGGCGCCGGCGCGCAGTTCGCCCAGGCCGGCGGCCAGCTCGTCGACGCCGCGTACCGACCGGTCCAGGCCACCGGCCAGGGTCTGCGCGCCGGCGGCGGCGCCGCCCAGCCCGTCGGCGAGCTGGTCCGCGCCCGCCCCGGACGTGCCCAGCCCGTCGGCGATCGTCCCGGCGCCGGCCTCCGACCGGCCGAGCCCGTCGGCGAGCTGACCGGCCCCGTCGGCCGCCCGGGCCGTCTCGGCCCGGGCGTCGGTGAAGCCGACCAGCATCCGGGCGAAGTAGTCCTTCGCGGCGGACTCGGCGGCGGCGGCCCGGATCTCGCCGAACGCCGAACGGGCCAGCAGGCCGGAGAGGTAGTTGGTGGCGTCGTCGTTGACCAGCTTCAGCTCGCCCCGGCGGGCCGGCCGGTCCGGCTCGGGGCCGGCCGCCAGGGTGGCGGAGAAGTCCGCCGGAATGGAGAAGATCAGGTGGTAGCGGCCGCTGCGCAGGCCGGCGGCGGCGTCCCGGGGGTCGGTGACGTGCCAACCGAAGACCCGCCGGTCGAGCAGTTCGTCGGTGAGGTCCTGGCCGGCCCGCACCGGGCTGCCGTCGGCCGCGGTGGCCGGCCGGTCGGCGTTGACCAGCGCCACCGGGATCCGGTCCAGCTTCCCGTACGGGTCCCAGAACGCGTAGAGGTAGAGCGCGCCGTAGAGCAGCGGGATGACGGTGAGCACGGCGAGCGCCGCGCGGGGCAGCCGGCCCCGGGTCAGCCGGCGCAGCTCGAACCGGGCGAGTCGGAGCACGCTCATCGGGTCACCTCGGCACGCTCGGCGGCCGGCGGGGCCGCAGTCGGGCAGGGGACGTCGGGCTCGCGCGCCGGCGCGGCCGGTTCCGCCGCGCCGGCGGTCCCGGTGCTCGCTCGGGCCGCCTCGACCTCCGACGGCGGGTCGGCCGGCTCCACCGCTTCCCCACCGTGCGCCTCGGCAGCGCTGGACTCCGCGGCGGCGGGGCCGGCGGCGCCGGGGGCCGGGACCGCGCGGGCCGGGGCGGGGCGCGGGGCGGGCACCGTACCGGCGGGTGGCGGGTCGGCGGGCGGCTCGCCGAGCCGGTGCACGATCGCCGGGGTGTCCGGCTCGACGGCCCGGGCGCTGGCGACCACGGCGTACCCCTGCTCGGCCAGGCGGCCCAGGGCCGACCAGAGCCAGGCCCGCTCCGGCGCGTCCGCGCCGGCGTCCACGTCGTCGGCGACGATCAGGCTGGGCCCGCTCAGCGTGGCCAGCACGAGGCCGAGCACCTGGCGCTGCACCGGGGTGAGGTCACGACCCCGGATGTCCGGGTCGAGCGGCGCGTCGTCGGCGAACCCGGCTCCCTCGAGCGCGGTGGCGAGCGCCTCCCGGCGGTACGCCCGCCGGGCCCGTGCCGCCGCCACCGGCGCCAGCCGGCGTCGCCGACCGGGCGCCGGGCCGAGCAGCAGCAGCCGTTCCCGGACGTGCTCGGCGACGGTCAGCGCCGGGTCGGGCTCGTGCACCCCGGCGACCTGCCCGAGCGCCGCCGGACCGTGCCGGCGCAGCCGGCCATCGCTGGTCGGGAAGCGCCCGGCCAGGGCGAGCAGCAGCGAGGTACGCCCGCTGCCGGGCGGCCCGGTCACCGCGTGCAGTTCCCCGGCCGCGGCGGTCAGGTCGACGTCCCGGAACACCCAGCCCCGGCGGGTCCGCAGCCCGAGCCCGCTCGCCTCGACGACCACCATCGACCCGGCACACTCCTTTGAACTGACCAGTCAGTACAAAAACATGGCCAGCATAGCCCCGCCCGGTGCCACGGGCGGAAGGCGGGTCAGAAGAGCACGGTGGCCAGGGTGCCGACCGGCCGGAAGCCGCACCGGTCGTAGACCCGGCGGGCGGGCAGGTTGAAGTCGTTGACGTAGAGGCTGACCGTGGGGGCCGCGCGCAGCAGCGCGTCGCGGACCACGGCGGCCATCGCCGCGGTGGCGATCCCCCGGCCCCGCCACTCCGGGGCCACCCAGACCCCCTGCACCTGGGCGGTACGCCGGGTGACCACCGCCAACTCCGCCTTGAAGACCACCTGGCCGTCGACGAAGCGGGCGTACGCCCGGCCGGCCCGGACCAGGTCGGCCACCCGCCGCCGGTAGCTGCGCCCACCGTCGTCGGCGAGCGGCGAGACGCCGACCTCCTCGGTGTACATCGCCACCGCCGCCGGGAAGAGCCGGTCGATCTCCCCGCTGCGCACCTGGCGCACCTCCGGGTCGGCGGGCACCGCCGGCAGCGCGTCGGTGGCCAGCAACGGCTGGTTGGGGCGTACGTCCCGGGCGGGCCCCCAGGCCGAGGCGAGGCGGTCCCAGAGCCCGAGCACGGCGTCGGCCCGGCCCACGATCGACGAGCAGAGCCGCTCCTCGCCGGCGAGCAGGTCGGCGTAGGCGGCCACCGCCGGCTCGCTGGCCAGCACCGGGGTGAGGTTGCCGCCCAGCCAGCAGACCGACTCCAGGTGGCGGCGGGTGCCGTAGCCCAGCACCCGGCCCTCGGCACGCCACCAGGCCAGGCCGCGCGCGGCGACCCGCTCGGCGACCTGCGCGCCCGCGAACGGGTCCAGGTCGAGCAGCCGCTCGACCGCGCGGCGCTCCGATTCCCCCAGTTGCCGTACCGGCACCGTCAGCACGCCTACCAGCCTGCCATGTCCGACCCCCGGTTCGCGGGTCGAGTGACGAGCCCGGCTACCCCACCGCGACCGGGTCGACCGCCGGCCCGGTGACCCGGGTCCGGGCGGCCCACCGGACGACCACCGGCACCAGCGCCCCGAGCAGCAGGAACAGCCCTCCGAGCAGCAACCACCCCGGTACGCCCCAACCGATCGCCAACGTGGTCACCACCGCCGGCGCCAGCATCCGGCCCAGCTCGAAGCCCATGCTGTAGGCGCCCTGGTACTGCCCGTGGGCGTGCTCGGGCGCCAGCCCGAACGAGATGCCCCAGCCGGCGGCGGAATGCCACAGCTCGCCGATCACGTGCGCCAGCGCGCCGCCGACCAGCAGCGCGATCGCCACGCCGGTCGGCAGGTCTCCCGCGGCGGCGAAGAGCGCGCAGGCGACGGCGATGGCCACTCCCGCGCGCCGGGCCGCGCGGCCGGCCCCGGTCAGGCTCTCGGTGCCGCGCGCGGCGCGTACCTGGAACAGCACCACCATTCCGGTGTTGACCAGCAGCAACGCGGAGATCACCCAGGCCGGCGCCCGGGTGTGCCCGGCGATCCAGAGCGGGAGGGCGATGTTGAGCAGGCTGAAGTGCATCGACATCAGCCCGTCGAGGACGGTGAACGCGAGGAAGGGGCGGTCCCGCAGGGCGATCAGCCGCGGGCCGTGCGCCGGGACGGGGGCCGGAGCGACCGCCGGCAACCGGGTGAAGACCGCGGCGGCGGCCAGGTAGGTCACCGCGGCGGTGAGGATCAGCGCCACGTAGCCGGCGCGGGTGTCCAGGGCGATGGCGAACCCGGCCAGCACCGCGCCGACCGAGATCCCGACGTTGGTGGTGGCGCGCAGGTAGGCGCGGGTGCGGACCCGCTGGTCGGCGGGGACGGAGCCGGCGATCAGCGCGCCCCGGGCGCCCCGGTCGGCCGCGTCGGCCAGCGCGGTGGCGGCGCCGATGACGAGGAACGCCGGGAACGACCGGACGGCCAGCAGGCCGGCGGTCAGCACGCCCCCGGCCACCTGGGCGGCGATCTGGGTGCCGCGCGGGCCGAGCCGGTCGGCGAGATAGCCGGTCGGGGCGCTGGCCAGCAGGCCGACCAGCGCCGAGACGGTCAGGCCGAGCCCGACCTCGGTGGCGGTGAGCCCGGCCGAGCGGGTGAGGAAGAGCGCGCTGGCCGCCAGCCAGAGGCCGCGGCCGACGGTCCGGACCAGGGTGCCGAGGGTGAGGGTCCGGGCCGGGCCCGGTTCAGGGAGCAGTCGCACGTCGAGCAGCTTAGCAAGACGTACGTACGGTTTGTAAATCGGAATTTCGCGGAGTTCCTTGTCGCCGACACATTGCCGATATATCGTCGATGCATCAGCGACAGTACGAAGGAAGGTGGGGACCATGGGGTTCCATCGCAGACTGCACGAGCTGCACGAGGCCCGGATGCGCGGCTTCGGCTTCCCGCCCGGCCCGCACGGACCGGGCGGCCACGGCGGCCACGGCGGCCACGGCGGCCACGGCGGCCACGGTGGCCGGGGCGGGCACGGCGGCTGGGGCGGCGGCTGGGGTGGCCGCGGCCGGGGCCGGGGACGCCGGCCCAACGTCCGGCACGCCGTGCTGGCCCTGCTCGTGGAGCGGCCGATGCACGGCTACGAGATGATCCAGGAGATCGACTCCCGCACCGGGGGCGCCTGGCGGCCGAGCCCGGGTTCGGTCTACCCGACCCTGCAACTGCTGGAGGACGAGGGGCTGATCGCGGCGAGCACCGATGAGGCCGGCGGCGGGCGCAAGCGGTTCGCGCTGACCGAGGCCGGCCGCGCGGAGGCCACCGAGGCGGCGCAGACCCCGCCCTGGGCGGAGTTCGCCCAGGACACGGTCAACAGCTGGCACGACATCCGGGACGCCGGCGCGCAGGCGATGAACGCGCTGCGCCAGGTGATGATGACCGGCACCGACGACCAGCGGGAGCGGGCCGCGCAGGTGCTCGACGAGACCCGCCGCAAGCTGTACGCCATCCTCGCCGAATCCGAGTGAACCGGGCGGCCCGGGCCGCGCCCCCGACCCGTCCGCTCATACCGGGAAAGAGTGGCCATTCCACGGGGGATGGCCACTCTTTCCGTGTTCGTGCGTGCGCGCCGGCCGGTCCGGCGCCGAGGGTCAGTGGACGGTGACGGTGGGGCCGGGGAGCATGCCGCGCAGCTCCTCGGGCAGCTCGGCGCCCATCTCGTCGGCGATGCGCAGCGCCTCGGAGATCAGCGTCTCCACGATCTGCGCCTCGGGCACGGTCTTGACCACCTTGCCCTTGACGAAGATCTGGCCCTTGCCGTTGCCGGAGGCGACGCCCAGGTCGGCCTCACGGGCCTCACCGGGGCCGTTCACCACGCAGCCCATCACGGCCACCCGCAGCGGCACCGGCAGCCCCTCCAGGCCGGCGGTGACCTCCTCGGCGAGCTTGTAGACGTCCACCTGGGCCCGCCCGCAGGACGGGCAGGAGACGATCTCCAGGCCCCGCTCGCGCAGCCCGAGCGACTCCAGGATCGCCGTGCCGACCTTGATCTCCTCCACCGGCGGGGCGGACAGCGAGACCCGGATGGTGTCGCCGATCCCCTCGGCCAGCAGCGCGCCGAAGGCGACCGCCGACTTGATGGTGCCCTGGAAGGCCGGGCCAGCCTCGGTGACGCCCAGGTGCAGCGGGTAGTCGCACTTCTCGGCGAGCAGCCGGTACGCCCGGATCATCACCACCGGGTCGTTGTGCTTCACCGAGATCTTGATGTCCCGGAAGCCGTGCTCCTCGAAGAGCGAGCACTCCCAGAGCGCCGACTCGACCAGCGCCTCGGCGGTGGCCTTGCCGTACTTGGCGAGCAGCCGCTTGTCCAGCGAGCCGGCGTTCACGCCGATCCGGATCGGCACCCCGGCGTCGCCCGCCGCCTTGGCGATCTCCTTGACCTTGTCGTCGAACTGCCGGATGTTGCCCGGGTTGACCCGCACCGCGGCGCAGCCGGCGTCGATCGCGGCGAAGACGTACTTCGGCTGGAAGTGGATGTCGGCGATGACCGGGATCTGCGACTTCTTCGCGATCGCCGGCAGCGCCTCGACGTCGTCCTGGCTGGGCACGGCGACCCGGACGATCTGGCAGCCGGACGCGGTCAGCTCGGCGATCTGCTGGAGCGTGGCGTTGACGTCGGCGGTGAGGGTGGTGGTCATCGACTGCACGGAGACCGGCGCGCCGCCGCCGACCGGCACCGAGCCGACCATGATCTGCCGGCTGGCCCGGCGCGGCGCGAGCGGCGGGGGCGGTACGGCGGGGATACCGAGACTGACAGCGGTCACTTCAGGCACTCACCTTGAGAAGAGCGTGATCGGGTTGACGACGTCCGCCGTGATGGTCAGCAGCGTGAACGCGCCACCGATCAGGATCACCGCGTACGTGAAGGGCATGAGCTTGAGGTAGTCGACCCGACCCGGGTCCGGGCGGCCGATGCGGGCGTACACCCAGGAGCGGGCCCGCTCGAACCAGGCGATGGCGATGTGCCCACCGTCCAGCGGCAGCAGCGGCAGCAGGTTGAACACGCCGATGAAGAAGTTCAGCGACACGAACAGCATGAAGAACAGCAGCCAGGCGTTGTTCTCCACGGCCTCGCCGCCGAGCCGGCTGGCGCCGACCACGCTGATCGGGGTGTCCACGTCCCGCTCGCCGCCGGTGATCGCGGTCCACAGGGCCGGGATCTTCTGCGGGATCCGCTGCAGGGCCTGCACCGTGTTGACAGCCATGTCGCCGGTGAAGTCGGCGGTCGCGCCGAACGCGGCGATTGGCCCGTACGTCAGGCGGGTCGGGGTGGTGGGGATGAGCTCGACGCCGAGCGCCGCGACGTCCCCGACCGGGCCGTTGGGGTTGTCCAGCGGCGGCCGCCGGGTCTTCGCGAGCACCGCCTCGGACTCGCCCGGCTGGCCGTCCCGGACGTAGGCGATCTTCGCCGTCTCCCCCGGCTTGAGGGTGCGTACCCGGTCGAGCATGTCGCCCCAGGTGGCCACCGGGGCGCCGTTGATGGCGGTGATCCGGTCGCCGTCGCGCAGCTGGGCCTGGGCGGCCGGGCTGGCCGGGCTGTCCGGCGTGCACTCGCGGGCGGTGACGTCCGGCACCACGCACGGGGCGAGCTGGACGACCGCCGGCTCCTTGCGGATCTCCGCGTCGGTGCTCGGGAAGTCGGGGTTGGGCAGGCCGGCGGTGACCGCGATCACCCAGAGCGCGACCAGCGCCAGGGCGAAGTGGGTGATCGAGCCGGCGGACATCACGATCGTCCGCTTCCAGACCGGGAAGCGCCACATGGCCCGCGGCTCGTCCGCCGGGTCGACGTCGTCGTCCTGCGGCGTCATTCCGACGATCTTGCAGAAGCCACCGAGCGGGATGCCCTTGACGCCGTACTCCGTCTCGCCCCGGCGGAACGACCAGAGGGTCGGGCCGAAGCCGACGAAGTAGCGGGTGACCTTCATGCCGAACGCCTTGGCGGTGAGCATGTGGCCCGCCTCGTGCAGGCTCACCGAGATGAGGATGGCGAGGGCGAAGAGCACCACCCCGAGCAGGTACGCCATCAAGCTCCTTCCACCGATCCCTCGATGATCTCCTGCGCGTGCGCGCGCGCCCACGACTCCGCCGCGAGCACGTCCTCGACGGTACCTGGTTCGCCGAAATCGGGAGCCTCGTCGAGGACCCGCTCGAGGGTGTCGACGATGCCCAGGAACGGCAGCCGGCCGGCCACGAAGGCGGCCACGCACTCCTCGTTCGCCGCGTTGTAGACGGCCGGGCGGCACCGACCGGCCTCGCCGGCCGCCTTGGCCAGCGCGACCGCCGGGAACGCCTCGTCGTCCAGCGGCGCGAACTCCCAGGTGTGCGCCGTGGTCCAGTCCACCGCGGCGGCGGCGTCGGGCACCCGGTCGGGCCAGCCGATGCCCAGCGCGATCGGCAGCCGCATGTCCGGCGGGCTGGCCTGGGCGAGGGTGGAGCCGTCGGTGAACTCGACCATCGAGTGGATCACCGACTGCGGGTGCACCATCACGGTGATGTCGGCGTACGGCACGTCGAACAGCTCGTGCGCCTCGATCACCTCCAGCGCCTTGTTCACCATGGTCGCGGAGTTGATCGTGACGACCGGCCCCATGTTCCAGGTCGGGTGGGCCAGCGCCTGCTCCGGGGTGACCCGGGTCAGCTCGTCGCGCCGCTTACCGCGGAACGGGCCGCCGCTGGCGGTCACGATCAACCGCCGCACCTCGCCCCGGCTGCCGCCGCGCAGGCACTGGGCCAGCGCCGAGTGCTCCGAGTCCACCGGGACGATCTGCTCCGGCCGGGTCACCGCGGCCCTGACCAGCGAGCCGCCGGCGACGAGGGACTCCTTGTTGGCCAGCGCGAGGGTACGCCCGGCGCGCAGCGCGGCCAGCGTCGGCGCCAGCCCCAGCGAGCCCACCACGCCGTTGAGCACGACGTCGCACGGCCACTGCGCCAGCTCGGTCATCGCGTCCGGCCCGGCGACGATCTTCGGCAGCTTGAAGTCGCCGGTGGCCCAGCCCCGGCGGCTCGCCTCGGCGTAGAAGGCGAGCTGGAGGTCCTGGGCGGCCGAGGCCCTCGCCACCCCGACCGCGTCGACGCCCAGTTCGAGGGCCTGGGCGGCGAGCAGGTCGACGTTGCCGCCGCCCGCGCCGAGCGCGACCACCCGGAACCGGTCCGGGTTGCGCCGCACGATGTCGATGGCCTGGGTACCGATCGAGCCGGTGGAGCCGAGCAGGACCAGTTCTCGGGGGGAGGTCACCGGATCATTCTCCCCCAGCGCGTCCGCACGCCCGCCGGGAGCCTCGACCCCGCCCCGGTGGCCCGCTCTCCTCCGCTAGGCCACCTCGACGAAGTCGAGTTCCGCCCAGCGGCTGCGGTGGGTGAACCGCAGCGTGTTGAACCCGGCGTCGAGGGTGACGTCCACGCCCACCTGCCGCCAGACGTCCCAGCCGGTGTTGGGGTAGCTGACCACCTGCGCGGCGCCGCCGTTGACGGTCAGCGTGTGCTGGGCGTCGCCGTAGCCGGCGGCGTAGCCGACGTGGGCCCGGTACCCGCCGGCCCGGGGCGCGAAGACTGTCACGTCGACCCAGCTGTCGGCGTAGTCGATGTACGCCACCACCTGCCCCTGCGACGCGCCCGCGACGGCACGCGCCGAGCAGTGGTTGAGCGCGCCGCGCTCGGCCTCGTACCGCACCCGGCTGCCCCGCACGACGGGATAGCCACCCGCCCAGCCCAGCGCCGCCACGTACATGCCCCGGGCGGAGTAGTTGTTGATCCAACCGTGGAACACGATGTGGTCGCCGCTCGCCTCGCGCACCACGTCCGCGCCGCCCGGCCCGCGCACGGCCGAATCCAGCGACGCCGTGGTCATCAGCGACCGGTACGCCTTGGTGTAGGGGCCGGTCAGCGAGGTCGAGGTGGCGTAGCTGGTCTGGTAGCCGTCGCCGCCGTAGCCGCCGAGCGAATAGAACAGCACGTACTGCCCGCCGACCTTGGTCAGCACCGGCGCCTCGATGATGCCGGACTCCTCGGCACGGCCGCTGCGCAGCAGCTCGACCCGGGCGCCCTGGAGGGTCACGCCGTCGGCCGCTACCTGTTGCAGCCAGAGGCTGGTCGGCTGGCCGATGGCGTTGCCGTCGTCCTTGTAGAGCAGGTAGCGCAGCCCGGTGCTGTCGGTGAAGCTCGCCGCGTCGATGTCGCCGCCCTCGCCGGCGTTGCAGACCAGTGGCTGGGTGCCGACGGCGGTGAACGGCCCGAGCGGCGACGTGGCGAGCGCCGCGCCGATGCACTGCCGGCCGGCGGCCCGGCTGCGGGCGGTGTAGTAGAGCAGGTACCGCCCGTCGGCCCGCTGGGACACGTCCGGCGCCCAGGTCAGGCCCCCGCTGGCCCAGGCGCCGAGGGTCGGCAGCGCGTCCGGCCGCCGGGTCCACGGCCCGGTCAGCGAGCTGGCCGTGGCGACCGGGACGTTCCCGTTGCCGTTGTTGGTGGAGTACGCGTAGTAGGTGCTGCCGAACCTGACGACGTCAGGGTCGGGAAAATCGCTGGCGATGACCAGCGACGGCGGCGCGGTGGCGGCCGCGGCCACGCCCGGGCTGACGAACAGGGGACTGACGACGAGCGCGGCCGCCAGCCAGACGAGACCTCTCCGCATGACGAAAGTCAACCACAGACATCGATGAATTGAAAAGTTTCGCCACCAGGCCGGTCGGCCCGGCGGGCGCGAAGCCTCGCCCACCGCCGCCATCGCGGCCACTCACCTCATCCACGGCCGCGCCGCGGCCACTCACCGCCGGCCGGCGACCGCCGAGGGCGACCCGGCGGGGGCGGCGAGCACGAAGGTCTCCAGTTCCTCGCCGCCGTACCAGTCGGTGCGCCGGCCGAGGTGGGCCATGCCGAGCCGGCGGCAGACCGCCATGGACGGGTCGTTGCCGGGCGCGACCACGGCGTACACCCGCGGGGTGCCGGTGGCGAACTCGCGGGCCAGCACCGCCCGGGCCGCCTCGGTGGCGTACCCGTGGCCCCGGGAGTCGGGGTGCAGGTGCCAGCCCACCTCGATGTCGTCGGTGGGCGTGACCCCGTCCGCGCCGGGCAGCGGCTTGAGGATCAGCGTGCCGGCGACCCGCCCGGTGTCGCGTACCTCCATCGCCCAGGTGCCGTACCGGCCGCCGTGGTCGGCGTGCCGCTCGCGCCAGATCCGCAGCCGGTCGGCGGCCTGCGCCGGGTCGGTCAGCGGCAACCCGGACGCGGCCAGCCAGCGGGTGATCTCCGGACGGGAGTAGATGTCCCAGATCCGGGCCAGGTCGGCCGGGTCGACGGTCCAGTCCCGCAGGACCAGGCGGTCCGTGGTGAGAACGGTCATGGCCGGCGATCCTAACGACTCGGGGCGGCCGGGAGGGGCCGGCACGGTGGGCCGCAGTCCCGATGTCACCGACCCCGATCGATGTAAGTCTCTTACAATCATCGATCGGTATTGGTTAAATACCTTCACCCCACCGCCCCTCGCACCCCTGACTCCCGGGAGGGACCCCGTGAAAATCGCCACCGCCGCACGCGCCCTGGTCGGCGGGCTGACCGCAGCCGCCATGGTGCTGCTCGGCCCGGCCGGATCCGCGTCCGCGGCGACCGTCACCGTGGACAACGCGACCGCCGGGCGCTTCACCGCCAGCACCAACTGGGGCACGTCGTCCTGGTCCAGCCAGAAGAACGGCGCGGACTACCGGTTCGCGACGCCGTACACCGGTGGCAGCGACGCCGCCTGGTTCAGCGCGTCGATCGCGGCGGCCGGCGCGCACCTCGTCGAGGTGTGGTACCCGGCCGACGCCGGCTACAACGACGCCACCCCGTTCATCGTCGCGACCAGCAGCGGCAACCAGACGGTGGTCGTGAACCAGCGCGCCAACGGTGGCCGCTGGGTCAGCCTCGGCACCTTCACCCTGGCCGCCGGCGACTACCCGGTGGTCGGGGTCAGCCGGTGGACCAACGGCACGGGCTACGTGGTCGCCGACGCCGTCCGGATCACGTCCAGCTCCGGCAACCCCGCCTTCGCCCTGCCGCTGCCGAAGAGCGCGCTGCCGCGCAGCGAGTACGACGACCCCCACCACGACTATCCCGCCATCGACCTCCCGGTCGGCACCGGCACCAGGGCGTACGCGGTGCGGGCCGGCACCGTGACGATCATCAACGACAGCTCCTGCGGCCAGGGCGTGAACCTCACCGGCACCGACGGAGCGGTCTACACCTACTGCCACTTCTCGGCGTGGTCGGTCAGCAACGGCGCGTCGGTCGCGCCCGGGCAGCAGCTCGGCCTCACCGGCAACACCGGCAACTCCACCGGGCCGCACCTGCACTTCGGCATCCGTACCGGCAGCACCCGCCGATGCCCGCAGAACTTCCTGCTGGCGCTCTACGACGGGGTCACCCCACCGGCGGCCACCAGCCTGCCCACCACCGGCTGCTTCTACGCCACCCGCAGCACCGGCGAGGTGCAGCCGCTGGGCTGACCGGCGCAGCGCACCCGCCCGCCGACCCCGCCCGGACCACCCGTCCGGGCGGGGTTCCCGCCGTCTCCCCCAACCGGACGCCCCATCGCCCGGACCCCGGCCGTGGCCGGCCGGCGATCTCGATGCGTGGCGGCTGCCGGGAGGGGGAAAGGAACCGGGATGGGCGACGGCTGGCGGCGGGCGAAACGGATCGGCGCCGCGGCGTTCCGCCCGCTGCGCGGCCGGGACCTGTCGCTGCACGCCGCCGCCATCACGTTCTACGGCGCGATCGCCGTGGTCCCGGTGGCGCTGCTGGCGATCTGGTTGACCGCGCTGGTGGCCGGCGCCGAGCGGGTCCGCCGGCTCACCTCGTACGCCGTGCGGGCGCTGCCCACCGAGATCGGCGCGCCACGGGCGGTGGCCGCCCTGGTCGATGCCGGGGTGGAGCTGACCCCGCTGCTGGCGCTGGCCTCGCTGCTGCCGGCGTCGCTCTACGGCGAGGGGCTGCGCCGGGCGTTCGTCTCGGTGGCCGCCCCGCGCAACGACGAGTCGCTGGTCGGCTGGCGGGGCCGGCTGCTGCTGCTCCCGCTGCTCGCGCCGGCCCCGGCCCTGCTGCTGTCGATCCTGCTGGCGCTGCCGACCACCACCGGGCTGGTCCGCCAGGGCGGCTGGCTCGGGGCGCTCGGGGTGGTGCTGTCCTTCCTGGGGGTGTGGCTGGTGCTCACCCCGGTGCTGCTCTGGGTGTTCCGGGTGGTCGGGCCGGCGTCGCCGGACTGGCTCTCCGCGCTGGCCGTGGGCTCGTTCACGGCGGCCAACCTCTCCGGCTTCCTGCACGGGTTCGTGCTCTTCGCGTCGCTCCCGATCGACCTGGGGGCGCCGTTCGGCGGCTTCGACGAGATCGGCGCCGGCGTCGCCGTGCTCCTCTGGCTCTACCTGTTCCACGTGATCGTCCTGGCCGGCTACTCCGCCACCCTCGCCCTCTCCCACTGGCGCACCCACCACCCGACCCCGAACCCGGGTCGATCATGAGGTTAGCGGCCTGGAGAGCGCTTCCCGACGCCGCTAACTTCATGATCAACGCGCCTCCGGCCCGGATGGGCCGGGGTGGGGTGGGGGGTTAGGGGCGGAAGGGGCCGGTGATTTCGTAGGTGACGCCGGCGGAGCCGGTGCGGTCGCCGGTGGTGCCGCGCTGCGAGGAGAAGTAGAGGCGGGTGCCGTCGGGCGAGAAGGCGGGGCCGGTGAGCTCGGACTCCGGGTGGCCGTGCAGGCGCAGGAACGGGGTGACCACGCCGGCGGGCGTGATCATGTTGATCTCCATGTTGCCACCGTCCTCGGCCACGTACAGGTCACCGCCCGCGGTGCCGGTGATGTTGTCCACCCCGGTCAGCGGCGCCGCGCCGGCCGGCACCAGCGAGTCGTCGTAGGCCAGGTCGAGGCGCTCGGCGACCGCGTCGTAAGCCCAGACCCGGTTGTCGCCCTTGGTGGTGAACCAGCAGGTCCCGTCGGCGTACCAGCAGCCCTCGCCGCCGTCGAAGTGCTTGGCCGCGCCGACCTGGAAGCGGGTGGGCACCGGGAAGCCGTCCCGGTCCGGCACGTCCCGCCAGGTCACCGGCCCGGCGGTGGCCTCGGCGGGTGCGCAGAGCACCTGCAAGCGGCCGGTGCGCAGGTCGCCCCAGGCGTCCGGGACGAAGCGGTAGAAGCAGCCGTCGCCCTCGTCCTCGGTCAGGTAGACCACCCGGCGGTCCGGGTCGCAGGCCGCCGCCTCGTGCTTGAACCGGCCCATCCGGGTGCGCTCCTCGGCCTCCCGGCCGCCCTGCGGCCAGGTCTCGAAGACCCGCCCGAGCGGCACCTCCTCGCAGGAGAGCCAGGTGCCCCACGGGGTCGCGCCACCGGCGCAGTTGACGTTGGTGCCGCCGAGGATCCGGTACGCCGCGACGATCGAGCCGTCGGCCGCGAAGCGCACCGCCGACGCGCCGCCGGCCAGCGGGATCTCCGAGTTGGAGACGTAGATCCAGCCGGTGCCGGCCGGGAAGCAGGCGCCGCCGTCGGGCGCCCAGTGCCAGGCGTACGAGGTGCCGGCGACCCGCTGCCCGGAGCGGGCGATCACCCGGCTGGTGAAGCCGGCGGGCAACTGGATGCCGTTGGCGTCGGCGGCGAGCAGTTCCCCGTACGGGCCCGGGCCGGGCTGGGCGGGGGCGGCCAGCGCGGCGCAGGCCCAGAGGCTGCCCGAGAAGGCGGCGGTGCCGCCGGCGACGGTGGCGCGCAGGACGGTGCGACGGTCCATCGGAGACCTCCCGGTGAGAGTCGATGCCCCGTCGACGCTAGAGCCGACGGAGCATCGATGGAAGTCTCTACCCGGTGAACGCGGGGTGACGCTCCGCCGGCTCCGGCTCGGCGCCCTCGCGGATGCCGTACCGGCGGTAGAACCGGCCGAGCGGCCCGGGCGCCCACCAGTTCCACCGCCCGAGC
This sequence comes from Micromonospora sp. C28SCA-DRY-2, assembly GCF_030519475.1. GTDB lineage: Bacteria > Actinomycetota > Actinomycetes > Mycobacteriales > Micromonosporaceae > Micromonospora. The sequence continues at coordinate 653,809 of NZ_JAUMKD010000001.1, forward strand.
AGGCGCATGGTGGCCGGCACCAGCAGCGCCCGCACCAGCGTCGCGTCGACCACGATCGCCACGATCATGCCGATCCCGATCAGCTTGATGTAGGCCATGCCGCCGGTGGCGAAGCCGGCCACCACGATGATCAGCAGCAGCGCGGCGGCGGTGATGATCCGGCCGGTGTGCTGCAACCCGGCGGCCACCGAGGCCGTGTTGTCCCCGGTCCGGTCCCACTCCTCGCGGACCCGGGAGAGCAGGAACACCTCGTAGTCGGTGGCCAGCCCGAACAGCACCGCGAGCATCAGGATCGGGTTGCTCGGCTCGATGAACCCGGTCGGGGTGAAGCCGAGCAGGTCGGCGAGGTGGCCGTCCTGGAAGATCCAGACCACCACGCCGAACGACGCGCCGATCGAGACCAGGTTCATCAGCACCGCCTTGACCGGCAGCACCACCGAGCCGAAGGCGAGGAAGAGCAGCAGCAGGGTGGCCGCGGCCATCAGCAGGGCCATCCACGGCAGCCGGTCGGCGAGGCTGTCCAGCAGGTCCCGGTCGGCGCCGGGCCGGCCGCCGACCAGCACCTCGGCCCCGGCCGGCGCGGGCAGGTCGCGCAACTGGCGGACCAGGTTCTGGGCGACCTCGCCCGTGGGCTCGCCCGGGTAGCTCACGGTCAGCAGCGTCGACTCGCCCCGGTTCGCGGCCACCTGCACCGCGCGCACCCCGGGCAGGCCGGCGATCCGGTCGGCGAACGGGCCGACCGCCTCGGCCGGCGCCCCGGAGACCAGCACGTCGATCGGGGCGACCGTGCCGCCGGGGAACTCCGCGGCGATCCGCTCGGAGACCACCCGGGGCGCGGCGTCCGCGGGCAGCACCCGCTCGTCGAAGCCGCCGAACTCCATCCGCAGCGACGGCACGGCCAGCACGGCGAGCAGCAGCACCACCCCGACCAGGTAGCGCACCGGCCGGCGCATCACGCTGCGGGCGATCCGGGCCCAGGCGCCGCCGCCGGCCGCCGGCCGACCGCCCCGCCGCCACGGCAGCGGTACGCGCCACGCGTCGATCCGCGGGCCGAGCACCGCGAGCAGGGCCGGCAGCACGGTGAGCGCGGCGAGCATGGCGACCAGCACCGCGGCCATCCCGCCGAGACCCATCGAGCGCAGGAAGGACTGCGGGAAGATCAGCAGGCTGGCCATGGCGAGGGCGATGGTGAGCCCGGAGACCAGCACGGTACGGCCGGCGGTGGCCATGGTGCGCCCGATCGCCGTCGGGGTGTCCCGGCCGGCGGCCAGCTCCTCGCGGAACCGGCTGACCACGAAGAGCGCGTAGTCGACAGCCATGCCCAGGCCGATCAGCGTGATGATGTTGATCGCGAAGATCGACACGTCGGTGAAGAGGTTGACCAGCCGGACCGCGACGAACCCGCCGAGGATCGCCAACCCGCCGATCAGCAGCGGGGTGGCCGCGGCGACCAGGCCGCCGAAGATGAGCACCAGCAGCACCAGCAGCACCGGCATGGAGAGCAGCTCCGCGCGGGTGATGTCCTCCGTGGTCTGCCGGTTCGCCTCGTGCAGGAACGGCACGTTGCCGCCCGTCTCGGTCCGTACGCCGGGCGTCTCGATCGCCGGCCGCAGCGCCTCGTACGCCGCCGTCTTGCCGTCCTCGTCGGCCGGCCGGAGCTGGACCAGCGCGTAGGTGGCCCGGCGGTCGGTGGCGAGCAGCGCGGGCGCCTGGGTGTCGTACCAGGTGGTGACGTTGGCGACCTCGGGACGCTCGCGCAGCCGGGTGACGGTCGCGGTGACCGGGTCACGGAAGGCGGGCTGGTCGGCCGTCACCGAGTCGCTGGACCAGAGCACGACCACGTCGGCCCCCTGCGGGCCCAGCTCGTCGGTGATCCGCTCGTACGCCCGGCTGGACTCGCTGGCCGGGTCGTCGAACCCGCCCCCGGTCAGCTGCCCGAAGACCCCGGCCCCCCAGGTCGATCCGACCGCGACCAGCAGCACGGCCGCGGCGAGCACCGCCCAGCGCAGCCGCACCACCGCTCGTCCCCACCACGCGAACATGGCCTCCCCCTCCGCCGACGGCTAAACTGTGACCATCGCTCATTTGAGTGAACGCCGTTAACTATCGCAACGGCGTTCGCTTTGGTCAAGGGGGTTAGCCGCATGACCGCACCAACCCGACGGGAACGCCTGCGTACCGCCACCCTCGCCGAGATCAAGGCGGGGGCGCGCCGGCTGCTGGTGACCGGCGGGATCGACGCGGTCTCGCTGCGCGCCATCGCCCGTGACATGGGCATGACCGCGCCGGCCATCTACCGCTACTTCCCCAGCCTGGAGGCGCTGGTCGCGGCGCTCGCCGCGGACCTCTTCGACGAGCTGCGACTGGGCCTGGAAGCGGCCCGGGACGCCGCCGGCGGCGAGCCGGTCGACCAGCTCCTGGCCATGTGCCGGGCGTTCCGGGCCTGGTCGGTGGCGCACCCCGCCGAGTTCGGGCTGATCTTCGGCGCGCCGACCCCGGGGCTGGCGACGTTCGTCGACGACTGCGTCGACCCGGACCATCCCGGTGCCCGGCTCGGCGCGGTCTTCCTCGCCCCGATGATCGACCTGTGGCACCGCTCCCCGTTCCCCACCCCGCCGGTCGAGCTGATCCGGGAGCGCCTCGGCGACCGGCTGGAGCCGCTGCGACTCAGCCACGGCGACATCCCGATCGAGGTCACCTACACCTTCCTGGCCGGCTGGACCCGGCTCTACGGCCTGATCGCGGCGGAGGTCTTCCAGCAGTTGACCTGGGCGGTCACCGAACCCGAGGCGCTGTTCGAGCTGGAGCTGGGGGCGTTGGCCGGCCAGTTGGGCGGCGTCGACCGGCCGGACGGCACGGCCCGCTAGCCCCACGCGTGGGCGGCCACGACCGGCCCGGGCGGCGCGCCCGGGTGGCGGCCGGCGAAGGGCTGACCGGCGGGCCGGGCGGGCACTAGGCTCCCGCGGCATGAGTGACGAGCTGCCGACCCGGGCCGACGTGGTGATCGTCGGGTCCGGGCACAACGGTCTGGTGTCCGCGATCCTGCTGGCCCGCGCCGGCCTCGACGTGCTGGTGCTGGAGGCGGCCGAGGTGATCGGCGGGGCGACCCGGACGGAGAACCCGTTCCCGAAGGTGCCCGGCCTGCGCCACTCCACCGGTTCCTACCTGCTCGGGCTGATGCCGCCGGAACTGCTCGCCACGCTCGACGTCCGCATCCCGGTGCTGCGCCGCGACCCGCACTACTTCCTGCCCACCCCGGGCCCGGAGGGCTCCCCGTACCTGCTCTTCGGCAGCGACACCGCGGCCACCCGGGCGCAGCTCACGGAGTTCTTCTCCCCCGCCGACGTGGCCGCCGACGACGCCCTCCAGGCCGAACTGGCCGCGCTCCGCGACGACCTCGCGCCGGTCTGGCTGGCCGACCCGCTGACCGTCGAGGAGACCGCCGAACGGTACGTCCGCCCGGCGCTGCGCCAGGTCTTCGTCGACCTGGTCCGCGGCTCGGTCGCCGACTACCTGGCCCGCTTCGACTTCCGCTCCGAGCTGCTCGTCTCGATGTACGCGGTCACCGACGGCCTGTCCGGGCTGAACGCCGGCCCGGACGACCCCGGCACCGGCCACAACTTCCTGGTGCACAACATGTGCCGGCTGCCCGGCTCCGGCGGCACCTGGATGATCGCCGAGGGTGGGATGGGCACCGTGTCGCGGACCTTCGCCGAGGCCGCCCGGGCCGCCGGGGCGAGGATCCTGACCGGCGCCGGCGTCAGCGCGATCACCCTGTCCGGCGGCGCGGCCAGCGGGGTGGTCCTCGCCGACGGCCGGGAGGTGGGCGCCCGGGTGGTGCTCGGCGCGTGTGACCCGTACGCGCTGATGGACCTGCTGCCCGACGGCGCGCTACCGGCGCCGCTGGCCGAGCGGATGGCGGCGGTCCGGCGCCCCGGCACCACGCTCAAGCTCAACCTGGCGCTGAGCGGCCTGCCCCGCTTCTCCTGCCTGCCCGCCGACGCGCCCAGCCCGTTCGGCTCGACCATCCACCTGCTCCCCGGCTCGGCCTCGCTGATCGGCGGCGGCGAGTCGCCGATGACCGCGCTGCGCGCGATGTGGGCGGACGTGCGGGCCGGCCGGCTGCCCGCGGAGCCGACCATCGAGTGGTACCTGCACACCACCGTCGACCCGTCGCTCTCGGACGGGCAGGGCCACCACTCGTCGGCGCTCTTCGTCCAGTCCGTCCCGTACGAGCTGGCCGGCACCAGCTGGGACGAGGCGCTGCCCGGGTACGTCGACCAGCTGATCGCGATCTGCGAGCGGTACGCCCCCGGCACCGGCGACCTGATCGCCGACGCGGTGCCGCTGACACCGCCCGGCATCGAGGCGCACTTCGGCATCACCGGCGGGCACATCCACCACGTCGACAACACCGTCTCGTTCACCGACCGGATGCCGTACGCCACCGGGATCGACGGCGTCTACGCCGGCAGCGCCGGCTGCCACCCGGCCGGCAGCGTCATCGGCGCCGCCGGCCACAACGCCGCCCGCCGCATCCTCACCGACCTGACCCCCTGACCCACCGCACCGCCGTCTCAGGCCCCCGTTGACCATGAAGTTGTTGACCGCGCGCACGCCGTGTCCTGGCGACAACTTCATGATCGACGGGGGGGTTGGTGGCCGGGTCAGCGGGCGGAGGAGGGGAGGTCGCCGGGGCCGCGGACCAGGTAGACGCCGATCAGCAGCAGGTAGAGGCAGAGGCTGAGCACCGGGTTGACGAAGACGAAGGCGAACGCCACCAGGTAGAGCACCGGGCCGACCAGGAAGCGCAGCGCCACCGCGCGGGCCAGCCGGGGATCCAGATCGGGGTGCAGCAGCCGCCGGCGCCGCGCCCACCACCAGCTCAGGTTGAAGAAGAGCGCCTCGCCGAGCACCGAGCCGACGTAGAGCGCCGCGGTCAACCGCTGGTCGGTCACGCTGCCGCGCAGGTTGTCCGCGAGCAGGTCGGCGGTGAACGGGATGGCCGCGACGAAGAGCAGCAGGAGCAGGTTGAACACCAGCAGCAACTGGTCGACCCGGACGACGTAGCGCCACATGTTGTGGTGGGTCAGCCAGACCTGGCCGACGATCGCGAAGGTGATCACGTACGCCAGGTAGGCCGGCCACTCGTGCGCCAGCGCCTCGGTGAGGTCTCGCTCGGAGCGCGGGCCGAGCTGGAGCAGCTCGACCGCCATCAGGGTGAGCACGATCGCGATGACCGCGTCGCTGAACGCCTCCACCCGGGACGCGTCCCGGGCCATCTCCCGGTCACGCGAGTACCGGTACCCCGAGTCCTCCTCGTCGGGCTGCGTCACGCCCACCCCCGCGCGCCGTGCCCGCTACCGGTCCGTCCGGAGCGGGGCGGCACACCTGCATGGTCGCGCAGGTACGGGGGTGCGCGCGGAGGTTCGTCTCAGCTGGCGCTCTCGCCGGCCGGCGCCGGGGTCTCGGCGTCGACCCGGCGCGCCCGGACCTTGTGGCCGACGCTGGTCAGGCAGCGGCCGCTGGCCAGGTCGAACCGCCACCCGTGCAGCTGGCAGGTGAGCTGGTCGCCCTCGACGATGCCGAACCGGCTCAGGTCCGCCTTCAGGTGCGGGCAGCGCCGCTGCACCACCCAGTCGCCGAGCGTGATGTCCTCCGCGTCGACCGCCCGCTCGTGCTCGTCGTACCAGCCCTCGGCGTACTGGAGCCGCTCCTCGGAGAGGCACTTGAAGAACGCGTAGACGAACTCGTTGTACTGGCCGATCCGGGCGGCGGAGAAGCGGCAGGACAGGAAGAGCGAGTTGACCCAGTCCACCTCGCCGATGTGCAGCAGGTGCTCGACCAGCGCCCGCTCGGTGCGGAACCGGTACCGGACCTTCTCGTCCGCGTACGGCCGGACCTGCTTGCCCGGGAAGTCCACCACGATCGACTCGACGCTCTCCCCGTCGTAGCCGACCAGGTCGAAGCGGACCGGACCGCCGACCCCCTTGGCCAGGTAGATCGACTCGTCGAGCAGCGGCTCGACGCGCCGCTTCATCTCCTTCAGGACGTCGATCTCCGGGTGCCGCCAGGACGCCTTCTCCGCCTCGATGATCGGGCGCTTGCGCTCGCGCATCTCCTCCAGGTGGGCGACCTTGTTGGCGAAGAACTCCTCGACCGGGACCGGGTGGGTGGTCTCGCAGCCGTCGGCGGTGACCTCGGCGACACTGCCCGGCAGCAGCACCACGCCGTTGCTGCCGCCGACCTTGGCGTACTCGCGCAGGAAGACCGACTGGTCCGGGAAGATGTTCCCCTCGTCGCCGAAGATGTCGTTGAACTGCCACAGCTCGTCGTCGAGGAAGCACGGCGGGCCGGCGATCGGGAAGACGTGCGACGCCTTCAGGTCGTCGATGTAGCGCCAGGTGCGGTCGAACTGCCGGTCGCGCTTCTGCTTGCCGAACGCCGTCTTGGCGGCCTGCGGCAGCTCGTAGACCATCGGGTACCAGATCGCCCCGGAGAACTGGAGCAGGTGCGCGTGCACGTGACCCAGCTCGGCGAAGACGCTCAGGTCGGTGGGGCGGGCGTCGTTCTGGTTCAGCAGCCGGACGCCGTCGTACTCGACCCAGAGCGAGGAGTCGCCGATCGGGCCGTCGGTCGGGCTGGTCAGCGCCTGGATCATGATCTTCAGGCCGCCGGGCAGCTCCACGACCTGCTCGTTCGGCGCCTTGAGGAACTTGGTGAAGCCCAGCTCCCGGAACTCGTCCTCCATCTCCGAGGTGGGGAACTCGGGGAGCAGCACTGTCGCGTCCTTCGACACGAAGTCCCGCAGGTGCTTGGCGTCGAAGTGGTCCCGGTGCAGGTGCGAGACGTAGAGGTAGTCGACCTGGCCGAGGGTCTCCCAGTCGAGCTGGGAATTGTCCGGGAAAGGGAACCATGAGGCGAAGTAGGCAGGATTGACCCACGGGTCGCACAGGATGCTGCCCGCGGCCGTGTCGATCCGCATGCTGGCGTGCCCCGTACCGGTCACTCGCACCGCAGTTCTCCCTCGAAAAGACAAACAAGGTGTACGTCCGAACGCTACCGGAGGCAGTGTGGCCGCCGGCCCGCGACGCCGGTAGTGCCGTACCGCCCCGGTCCGCCCGGGTCCTTCGGCCCGGGTTCCCGGTTCCCGCGCCGGCCGGCGCCGAATCCTCGCCGGTGCGGCGGTCCCGGCGCCCGGCACTCGACCGTCGGCGTCAGCCGGCCGCGCCGCCGGGTGCCCGGCCCGCCAGCGCTCCAGCGGCGGCCGCACGCGGGGCCGGACCCGCCGCACACCGCTGCGGGGCATGTCGCGGCTCGCATCCGGCCGGACCCTGCGCCGGGCCCGGTACGGGGCGTGCCAGACTAACCAGAGATCCGATCGCGAGGGAAGGACCGACAGTGGCAGGAAGCGAGCCGGTAACGTCGCCAGACCAGCACAAGCCCGGGCACCGCAAGGCCGGGCGGATCGGCGCGGTGCTGACCGCGCTGGCGCTGCTGGCGATGATCTGCGGCAACCACGAGGGCAGGGTCGAGGACGTCTGGCTGGTCGGCCTGGCCGCGCTGCTGCTGATCATCGTCATCGGCGACGCGGTGCTGCGGCGCAACGGCCTGCGCTCCTGACCAAGACGGCCACCCGCCGGCATCTTTCGCGACACGTACGAGGGCCCGCCCCCACACCGGGGAGCGGGCCCTTCGTGACGGTCGGTCAGCGGCCGAAGAGGATGTCCTGCACGTCCTTGAGCGCGGCGTCCACCTCGGCCTCGAAGTAGCCGCCCTGCACCAGGCCGAAGCGGAGGGTGTCCAGGTCCTTCGGGTTCACCGGCATCGGGTTGCGCCCGGCCATCCCGCCGAGCAGGCTCTCGAAGAACCGGTCTACCTGGTCGGGGTCGTAGCCGCTGCCGAACCGGCGCACCTGGAAGCTGCGGCGGATCTGGTCGACCCGGTAGAGGTCGCTGCCGGGCGGGCCGGCCATCGGCGGGCCACCCATCGGCGGGCCACCGGCCGGCGGGCCGCCCATCGGCCCGCCGCCGAACCCCTGCTGCGGCATCGGCGGCGGCCCGGCCGGGCCGCGACCCCGCAGGTCCCGCTCCGGCATCCGGATCTCGGCGGTCATGTCGGTCCGGCCGCGCCGGCCCGCCTCGAAGCCGTCGAAGCGCTGCTCGTCCGGGCCGTAGCCGCCCGGGCCGGCGGGCAGGCCGCGCGGCGGCGGGCCGCCGTGCCCCATCGGGCCGGGGCCCATCGGCGGGTTCGGGCCGGCCGGGCCGCGCGGCGCGTCGTAGCCCCCGCGCGGGGCGTCGTAGCCCCCGGCGAAGGCGCCGGTCGGCTCGTCGTAGCGGCCGTAGCGGTCGGCCGGCGGCGGACCGGCCTGCGCGGGCATCGGCCGGGGCGGCATCGGCTGCGACACCGGCGGCATGCCCCGCTCGTCGCGCATCGGCGGACCCATCCGGTCCGGCGGGCCGAGCCGGTCGCCCATCCGGGGGTCACCGCCGCGCCCGCCGCGCTCCTCCAGCTCGGCGAGCTGCCGCTCGACCCGGTCCAGGTGCAGGTCGACCTGCCACTCGTCGTAGCCGTTGAACCGGACCCGGAAGACGACGTCGTGGACCTCCTGCGAGGCCACCGGGGCGCCGACCGGCTGACCGGCGAGTGTCGCCTCGACCCGGTCGAGGAAGGCGTCCACCTCGTCGACCTTGTATCCCCGGCGGAGCGCCTTGCGCCGGAAACGCTGACCCTGACTCGCCACTATGTCTCCTGGTCTCGTTCGCTACGGCCGGTCACGCCGTCGTCTCCGTGGTCCGGTCGGTGTCCCTGTCCTCGGCGGCGGCCAGCTGCCCACACGCTCCGTCGATCTCGCGGCCTCGGGTGTCCCGCACCGTCGTGGACACCCCGGCGTCGCGCAACCGCCGGACGAACTCCCGTTCGACCGGCTTCGGGCTGGCGTCCCAGCGGCTGCCCGGAGTCGGGTTGAGCGGGATCAGGTTCACGTGGGCCAGCTTGCCGGCCAGCAGCCGGCCGAGCAGGTCCGCTCGCCACGGCTGGTCGTTCACGTTCTTGATCATCGCGTACTCGATCGACACGCGACGGCCCGTTGCGGCCGCGTAGTCCCACGCTGCGTCCAGCACCTCGGCTACCTTCCAGCGCTGGTTCACCGGCACGAGTTCGTCGCGCAGATCATCATCGGGGGCGTGCAACGACAGCGCAAGAGTCACCGAGAGGTCTTCGCTGGCCAGTCGGCGGATGGCCGGAACCAGCCCGACCGTGGAAACGGTGATGTGCCGCTGGGACAGGCCGAGCCCCTCCGGCGCGGGCGCGATCAGCCGGCGGATCGCGGCGACCACCCGGTTGTAGTTGGCCAGCGGCTCGCCCATGCCCATGAAGACCACGTGCGACAGCCGCGGCGGCGACCCGGCCACCGCTCCGGACGCGGCCACCCCGGCCAGGTAGACCGCCTGGTCGACGATCTCGGCGGTGGAGAGGTTGCGGGTCAGCCCCGCCTGGCCGGTGGCGCAGAACGGGCAGGCCATACCGCAGCCGGCCTGGCTGGAGATGCAGACGGTGACCCGGTCCGGATAGCCCATCAGCACGCTCTCCACCAGCGAGCCGTCGTGCAGCCGCCAGAGCGCCTTGCGGGTCGCGCCGTCGTCGCAGGCCAGCTCCCGTACCGGAGTGAGCAGCCGGGGCAGCAGCCGGTCGGCCAGCCGCTCCCGGGTGGCGGCCGGCAGGTCGGTCATCTGCGCCGGGTCGCGGACCAGCCGGCCGAAGTAGTGGGTGGAGACCTGCTTGGCCCGGAACGCCGGCTCCCCCAGCTCGGTGACCAGCGCGCGACGACCGGCGAGGTCGAGGTCGGCGAGGTGGCGGGGTGGCATGCTCGCCCGGCGCGCGCCGGGGGCGTCGGGGTCCACGGGGATCAGGGGCAGGCTCGTCATGGCGCGTCCAGTCTGTCACGCCGGATGGCGGAAGCACCTGTCCGGACGTGCCGAATCGACCCTGGCCTGGTGGAGGACCCCCGCGCCGGTGCGTGACCCATGCCTCAGCCCACCACCGGCGCGAAGACCACCAGCAGCAGGTACGCGGTCGGCAGGGCGAACAGGATCGAGTCGAGCCGGTCCATCAACCCGCCGTGGCCGGGCAGCAGGTTGCTCATGTCCTTGATGCCCAGATCCCGCTTGATCATGGACTCGCCGAGGTCGCCGAGGACCGCCGCGACCGAGACCGCCAGGCCGAAGACCGCGCCCCACCACGGGGCGACGTCGAGCAGCAGCCAGAGCAGCACGGCGCTGCCGAGCGCCGCCGCGGTGACCGAGCCGGCGAAGCCCTCCCAGGACTTCTTCGGGCTGATGGTCGGCGCCATCGGGTGCTTGCCGAAGGCCACCCCGGCCGCGTACCCGCCGGTGTCGGAGAGCACCACGGCGACCAGGGTGACCAGCACCCGCAGGTGGCCGTCGTCGGGCACCGCGGCCAGCAGCGCGGCGAACCCACCGAGGAACGGCACGTAGACGGCGATCAGGGTGGCCGCGGTGAGGTCGCGCTGGTAGCCGCCCGGACCGTCGCCCAGCCGCCAGACCATCGTGCCGAGCACGGTGACCAGCAGGCCGAGGCAGAGCGCGTCGGGGCCGGCGAACCAGGCCAGCCCGACGGTGAGCACCCCGCCGGCGATCAGCGGCACCAGCGGCGGGTGGGCGCCGCTGCGGCGTACCGCGCGGGCCATCTCCCAGACGCCGACGCCGACGGCGGCGGCGACCACCACCAGGAAGGCCGGCCGGTAGAGGAAGAGCGGCAGCAGGATCGCGCCGACGCCGAGGCCGAGGCCGACCGCGATGGCGGCCGGCAGGTTGCGCCCGGCCCGGCTCGGCTGGGTCGGCGGCCGGCCGGCGCTGGCCCGGCGCCGCCCCCGCTGCCGCCGGCCCGGCGCGGGCTCCGGCTCGCGGGCGGGCTCCGGCTCGCGGTCCGCCCGCACCGGCTCCAGTTGGGCGGTCGGGTAGTCGTCGGGGTCGCGGTGGCCGTTCATCCCGGCCGGCCGCTCGCCGTACGGCTGGCCGGGGTACGCCTCGACGCCGGGGTACGGGTCGGCCGGCGGACGGGTCAGCCCGCGCGGCTCGGCGTACCGGTCGGGAACCGGGCGGCGGTCCCACGGAGCCGGTTCGATCTCCGGCTCGGGCCAGGGCAGGGCGGTCGGGCGGTCGGGTCGGTCCCAGCCGCGCGGCTCACCGCCGTAGGGGTCGAGGTGGGACATCACGCACCGAGCGGAGCCGGCTCGAGATTCACCACATGACGCAAGCGCACAACCATCCCCTACAGGCGTGACTGTTCCTCCGGTTGACCGGCCCGACGGCCGGTCGATTCCCGCCGTTCACCACGAGGTGGCCGGGAATCCTGCCGAGCCTACTGCACCCGTCGCGCCGGCACGGCGGACGATGTCCCGGCCCCTCGTCCAGCCCGCTCCGGCCGGGCGCACCGCCGGCCGGCTACCCGTCGCGCCGTCGCCACCGGCCCGGATCGCCACGAGGCCCGCTCCCCGTCGGGGGCGGGCCTCGTGCGACGACGTACGGCTCAGACCTCGAGCAGCTCGGTCTCCTTGTGCTTGACCAGCTCGTCGACGTTGGCCACGTAGCGCTGGGTCAGGTCGTCCAGCTCCTTCTCGGCCCGGCGGCCCTCGTCCTCGCCGACCTCGCCGTCCTTGACGAGCCGGTCGAGCTCCTCCTTGCCGCGGCGGCGGATGTTGCGGATCGCCACCTTGGCCTCCTCACCCTTGTGCCGGGCCACCTTGATCATGTCGCGGCGGCGCTCCTCGGTCATCTGGGGAAGCAGGATGCGCAGCTGGTTGCCCTCGTTGTTGGGGTTCACCCCGAGGTCGGAATCGCGGATCGCCTTCTCCATGGCGTTGATCTGCGAGTTGTCGTACGGCTTGATGATGGCCATCCGCGGCTCCGGGATGGCCACGGACGCCATCTGGGTCAGCGGCGTCGGCGTTCCGTAGTAGTCGATGATGACCTTGGAGAACATGGCCGGAGTGGCGCGGCCGGTGCGGATGGCCCCGAACTCCTCCTTGGCGTGCTCGACCGCACGCTCCATCTTCTCCTCGGCCTCGAGGAGGGTGTCGTCGATCACCGGTCTCCTCGCCTCCTTCTGTGCTCGTCGTGGGCTGTGCTGGGTGTCGGAGGACCGTCGGGTGGGCCGTGGCGCCCGCTCAGGCGGTGATCAGGGTGCCGATCTTCTCGCCCGCCACGGCCCGGATGATGGTGTCGTCGCCCTGGGCGCCGAAGACCAGCATCGGCAGGCCGTTCTCCATGCAGAGGCTGAACGCGGCGGCGTCGGCGACCCGGAGGTTGCGCTGCAGCACCTCGGAGAAGGTGATCGAGTCGAACTTGCTGGCGGTCGGGTCGATCCGCGGGTCGGCGGTGTAGACGCCGTCCACGCCGTTCTTGCTCATCAGCACCACGTCGGCACGGATCTCCAGCGCGCGCTGCGCGGCCACCGTGTCGGTGGAGAAGTACGGCATGCCGGCGCCCGCGCCGAAGATGACCACGCGGCCCTTCTCCAGGTGGCGGATGGCGCGCAGCGGGATGTACGGCTCGGCGACCTGGGCCATCGTGATCGCGCTCTGCACGCGCGTCTCGATGCCCTCCTTCTCCAGGAAGTCCTGCAACGCGAGGCAGTTCATCACGGTGCCGAGCATGCCCATGTAGTCGGCCCGGGCCCGGTCCATGCCGCGCTTCTGCAACTCGGCGCCGCGGAAGAAGTTGCCCCCGCCGACCACCACGGAGACCTGCACGCCCCGCCGGGCCACGGTGGCGATCTGCCGGGCCACGGCCTGTACGACGTCCGGGTCGACGCCGACCGCGCCGCCGCCGAACACCTCGCCGGAGAGCTTCAGCACCACCCGGCGGGCCCGGCCGGGGGGCGGCGCCGTCGGATCGTCCGCCGCCAGCGTCCGGTCACTCACAACCTGCGTCATCCGCCCCGCCCTTTCCCACGCGCACGCCTGGTGCGCCGCCTACCGCGAAACTGCCGCTGCCGACCCTATGTGACGAGGAGGCCGCGGTGCCTGTCACGTACACCGGCGGCCTCCTCGTCGACGTTCCTGCCCACGGGCGCGTGCGCGCCCGATCAGGCGGCTCAGGCCTGGCCGACCTCGAACCGCACGAAGCGGGTGACCTCGATGCCGGCCTCGGCCAGCATCTGCTTCACCGTCTTCTTGTTGTCGGCGACCGACGCCTGCTCGACCAGGACGTAGTCCTTGAAGAAGGCGTTGACCCGACCCTCGACAATCTTCGGCAGGGCCGCCTCGGGCTTGTTCTCCTCGCGGGCGGTCTGCTCGGCGATGCGCCGCTCCGACTCGACGACGTCGGCCGGCACCTCGTCGCGGGTGAGGTACTTCGGCCGCATCGCCGCGATCTGCATGGCGACCGCGCGGGCGTCGGAGTCCGACGCCTCGTCGTCAGCGGTCGACCGGCCGGCGCTCGCCGGGGCGGTGGTGTACTCCACCAGCACGCCGACGGCCGGCGGCAGGTCCTGGCTCTTGCGGTGCAGGTAGACGGCGGTGGTGCCGTCGACCTTGGCGAACCGGTTGAGCACCAGCTTCTCGCCGATCTTGGCGGACTGCTCCTGGACCAGGTCGGCGACGGTCTTGCCGTCCAGCTCGCTCGCCAGCAGCTCCTCGGCGTTGGTCACGCCGACGCGCGCGCCGTGCTCGACCAGCTGCTGCGCCAGCGCGATGAAGGCGTCGGTCTTGGCGACGAAGTCGGTCTCGCAGTTGAGTTCGAGCAGCGCCTTGCCGGAGTGCGCGATCAGGCCGTTCGCGGCGGTACGACCGGCGCGCTTGCCGACGTCCTTGGCGCCCTTGACGCGCAGGATCTCGATGGCCTTGTCGAAGTCGCCCTCGGCCTCGGTCAGCGCCTTCTTGCTGTCCATCATGCCGGCGCCGGTGAGGTCGCGGAGCTTCTTGACGTCCGCGGCGGTGAATTGGGACATGGCTCTCTCTTCGGTGTTGAGACGGCGTGTGGATGGTCAGAGGGGCCGGTTACCCGGATCCGGGCGGGATGTGCCCGGTGGGCCCGTCGCCACCCCGCCATCCGCCGAAACGGACGGCGGGGCAGCGACGGTACGCCTCACTCCGCGGCGGCGGCGGCCGGCTGCCCGGCAGCCTGCTCCGGCTGGTCCTCGGCCTTCTTCGGCTCCTCGAGCAGCTCGCGCTCCCACTCGGCGAGCGGCTCGTCGGAGGCCACGCCCGGCTCCGGCTTCTCGTCGGTGCCCCGGCGACGGCCGGAACGGGCGATCAGGCCGTCCGCGACGGCGGCGGCGACGACCTTGGTCAGCAGCTCGGCCGAGCGGATCGCGTCGTCGTTGCCGGGGATCGGGAAGTCGACCTCGTCCGGGTCGCAGTTGGTGTCGAGCACGGCGATCACCGGGATGCCCAGCTTGCGGGCCTCGTCGACGGCGATGTGCTCCTTCTTGGTGTCGACCACCCAGATCGCGGCCGGGAGCTTCTGCATGTCGCGCAGACCACCGAGGGTGCGCGACAGCTTCTCCTTCTCGCGGGAGAGCTGCAGGGTCTCCTTCTTGGTGTAGCCGGCGGCGGTGCCGCTCAGGTCACCGAGGGCCTCCAGCTCCTTCATCCGCTGCAGCCGCTTGTACACGGTCTGGAAGTTGGTCAGCATGCCGCCGAGCCAACGGTGGTTGACGTACGGCTGGCCGACCCGGGTCGCCTGCTCGGCGATCGCCTCCTGGGCCTGCTTCTTGGTGCCGACGAAGAGGATGCTGCCACCCTCGGCGACGGTGCCGCGCACGAAGTCGTACGCCTTCTCGATGTAGTCGAGCGTCTGGCGCAGGTCGATGATGTAGATACCGTTGCGCTCGGTGAAGATGAAGCGCTTCATCTTCGGGTTCCAGCGCCGGGTCTGGTGCCCGAAGTGGACACCGCTCTCCAGCAGCTGACGCATGGTCACGACGGCCATGGTGGGGTACTCCTTGCGTCCCTGGTTGTCCCGCCCGGCCGGCGGCCGGGCGTCCTGGCGCCCGGTCGCCGGCCATGGCGGGCCCGACCAAGATCGGGACCAGGGAGGCCGTCGCCCCACGACGGCTCGTGGAGAGGGCGCGCGAGGTCGACCGCGCGAGGCGGTCGCCAGTCGACCAGTGTACGCCCTCCCCCCGCCCGCCGGCCCCCGGGTGCGCGCGGCACCGGCCCCGCCCACGATGTCGATCTCCACCACCGGGCCGGCGACCGGCGCGGCGGCACCGGCGGCGGCCCGGCGGGCGGCCGGTCGCCGGCCGACCGGGTGGTCTGTTGGCGACCGGCCGGCCGGGCATCCGGTCGGCGTCGGTCCGGGCGGTCAGCGGCCAGCCGGCCAGGTCGTCAGCCACCGGCCCGGCCAGGTCGTCAGACGCCGGCCGGCCAGGTCGTCAGGCGCCGGCCGGCCAGGTCGTCAGGCGCCGGCCGGCCAGGTCGTCAGGCGCCGGCCGGCCGGGTGTTCAGTTGGCGGCGAGGGCGGCGGCGACGAAGAGCACCAGGCCGACCGTCAGGTAGGCCGTCGGCGGGCGCAGCCAGCCCCGCCCCCCGTCCGCCAGCGACAGCCCGCCGGTACGCAGCCCGTACAGGCCGACCGCGAAGATCGGCAGGCCGCAGACCAGGAAGGTGCCGACGACCACGTCGGCGGCCGACACCGGATCACCCGTCACGCCGGTGACCAGCACCCGCAGCGCGGGAATCTCGAAGATCGCCACCAGCACGGCGAAGAGCACGGCCAGCGCCGGCCGGCGGGTGCGGTAGACGCCGTCGCCGACCGGTACACCCGGGCCGGCCGCCGGCGGGTAGGCCGGCAGTTCGCCGCGCGGCCCGACCGACGGCATCGGCCCGGTCGGCAGCTCCAGCGGGTGCGGCGCTTCCGTGACCGGACCGGCCGGCGGCACCGTCGGCTCGGCCGCTCGTCCGGGCGCCTCCGCGGGGCGGGCCGGCTCGGTCGCGCGAGCGGGCTCGACGATCGGATACCCGGCCAGCGGCGCCGGCCGCGCCGGGTCTGCGCCGACGCCGGTCAGCGCGGCCGGCCGGCTCGGGTCAGGCCCGGCACCGGTCAGCGGGTCCGGCCGGGCCGGGTCAGCGCCGGCACCGGTCAGCGGGGCCGCGACGGGCGTGGCGACGTCGCGCGGTTCCCGGGCGGCCCGGCGACCCGCCCGGTCGCCGGGCAACTCGCCGGAGGTCTCCACGGGATCCGGTTCCGCCCGGCGAGAGCGGCCCGTCCGGTATCCGTCCGGCTCGCCCCGGCTGTCCTCCTCCCGCGGCTCGGCGGCGGCGTACCGCCCGGGCTCGCCCATCGTCGCCGCACCGAACCGGCCGGCGTCCCCGTCTCCGGCGCCGCCGAACCGGGCGTCGGCGTACCGGCCGCTGTCGACGTCGCCGGTCCCGAGGTGAGCCCGGCCCGGGTCCACCGCGGCGAACCGCCCGGAGTCGGGCTCCGCGCCGAAACGCGCGCTGTCCGGGTCCGCCTGGAAGCGAGCGGTGTCCGGGTCCGCGCCGAAGCGCCCGGTGTCCGGGTCCGCGCCGAAGCGCCCGGTGTCCGGCTCCGCGCCGAAGTGCCCCGTGTCCGGCTCCGCGCCGAAGCGACCGGGGTCTCCGTGACGGCCGGGGAGGTCGGCGTACCGGCCCGCCTCGGCGCCGCGCTGCTCCGGCGGCCGGAACTCGTCCCGGTACCGCGGCTCGGCCGCCGTACGCCAATCCGCTTCGGCGTAGCCGCGCTCCGGTTCTCCGGAATACCAGCGGGGCTCTCGATCTTCGGCAGAACTCCGTCGTCCGTCCACGTCCGGCACCGTATGTGACCCGCCGTACGAACGCCATTCGCCCCCCGGCCAGGCATTCGACCCACTCGGCCCCACCGCAGGTCCAAGATCGTCTGACCCTCGGTAGGCGTGGCCCGTGCTCAGCGACAGACGATCGGGCGAGCAGCGCGCCCAGCCCGGCCGGGAGCGCCAACCGCCGCGGCCGGGGCGGGGCGGTGCGCCGGTCGACGGTCGTCCCGGCACGCCGACCGGGCCCGGACGGCGCGGGCCATAGCACGGCAGGGGCATGATCGTCCGGCTGTCCACAACCGGCCCGGCTGTCCACAGCCAGCCGGGCCGGGGCGGCGCGTCCGAGCCGGTCCGCGGGAGGGTGCCGGCATGACGACGCGGAACCAGGCGGTCGGCGCGTACGGCGAGCGCTGCGCGGTGCGACACCTCATCGAGGCGGGACTGCGCCCGGTGGCCCGGAACTGGCGCTGCCCCGCCGGCGAGATCGACATCATCGCCTGGGACGGGCCCGTGCTCGCCTTCTGCGAGGTGAAGACCCGGGGCACCGGCGAGTTCGGCACCCCGGCCGAGGCGGTCGTCCCGGCCAAGGCCCGGCGGCTGCGCGGCCTGGCCGCCCAGTGGCTGGCCGAGACCGGCACCACCGCCGACGAGGTCCGCTTCGACGTGATCTCGGTACGGCTCGGCCCCGCCGGGCCGGCCCGGGTGGAGCACCTGAAGGGGGCGTTCTGAGATGCCGGGCCGGCGGGAATGGCGCGCGCGGACGGCCGGGCGGTCGGGCGGCCAGAGTGGTGCGGCCGGGACGGCGGTGCCGGCGTGAGCTACGCCAAGGTGCTCTGCGTGGGTCTGGTCGGGGTGACCGGGCACCTCGTGGAGGTGGAGGCCGACCTGGCGCCCGGCCTGCCGGCGGTGGTCATCTCCGGGCTGCCCGACACCGCCCTGCACGAGGCGCGGGACCGGGTCCGGGCGGCCGTGGTCAACTCCGGCCAGCGCTGGCCGAACCGGCGGATCACCCTCAACCTGCTGCCCGCCACCCTGCCGAAGTTCGGTTCGGCGTTCGACCTGGCGATCGCGGCAGCACTGCTGGGCGGCTCCGGGGAGCTGCCGCTGCTCCCGCTGGAGGGGGTGGTGGTCCTCGGTGAGCTGGGCCTGGACGGCACCGTCCGGCCGGTCCGCGGCGTGCTGCCGATGGTCGCGGCGGCGGCCCGGGCCGGCGTGAACCGGGTGATCGTGCCGGCCGACAACGCCGCCGAGGCCGCGGTCATCCCCGGGATCCGGGTCCGCGCGGTGGACACCCTGCACCGGCTGGTCAGCTTCGTCCGCGACGGTGAGCCGCTGATCGAACCGGCCGCCGCCGGGCCACCACCGCCCGCGGAGGGCCCCGACCTGGCCGACGTCGCCGGGCAGGGCCTGGGCCGGCGGGCGCTGGAGGTGGCCGCTGCCGGTGGTCACCACCTCGCGCTGCTCGGGCCGCCCGGGGCCGGCAAGACCATGCTCGCCGAGCGGCTGCCGTCGATCCTGCCCGAACTGGACGACGAGGACGCGCTGGAGGTCACCGCGCTGCACTCGATCGCCGGCCTGCTGCCGGCGGGCGGCCGGTTGATCCGGCGTCCGCCGTTCCAGGCGCCGCACCACAGCGCCACCGTGCCGTCGCTGGTCGGCGGCGGATCAGGGCTGGCCCGTCCGGGCGCTGTGTCACTGGCCCACCGAGGGGTGCTCTTCCTCGACGAGGCGCCCGAGTTCAGCAAGGGAGCGCTGGACGCGCTGCGCCAGCCGCTCGAGAACGGCCGGGTCCAGCTGGCCCGCAGCCGGGGCGGCACCGAGTATCCCGCCCGCACCCAACTGGTGCTGGCCGCCAACCCGTGCCCGTGCGCCAAGCCGGGCGGCGACACCTACTGCGAGTGCTCGCCACTGGTGCGCCGGCGCTACCTGGGCCGGCTCTCCGGTCCCCTGCTAGACCGGATCGACGTGCAGGTGCGGCTGCCCCCGGTCCGGGCGGCCGAGCTGATGCAGGCGACCGCCGAGAGCGAGTCGTCGGCGGCGGTCGCTCGGCGGGTGGTGGCGGCCCGGCAGGCGGCGGCGGCCCGCTGGTCGGCGATCGGTCGCCGGCTCAACGCGGAGATACCCGGCCCGTTCCTGCGCCGCCCGCCCTGGCGGCTGTCCGCCGAGGACACCGCCGAGCTGCGGGCGCGGCTCGACTCCGGTTCGATCTCCGCCCGCGGCTTCGACCGGATCATCCGCCTCGCCTGGACGATCGCCGACCTGGACGGGCGGGACCGGCCCAACCGGGAGGACGTACGGGAGGCCACCGGACTCAGGACGGGAGAGGGATCGTGAGCACGGACGAGGAACGGCTGGCCCGGGTGGCGTTGACCTGGCTCACCGAGCCGGGCACCCGATCGGTGTACCGGCTGGTCCGGCGGCTGGGGCCGGTGGCGACGCTCGACCTGCTGCTCGACGGCGGAGCACCGGAGGAGAAGCTGCGGGCCGCGGTGGCCGCCCGGTCGGCTGGCGGGGACGCCCGGGCGGTGGCCGCCGAGGCGATGGAGCGCACCGAGCGGCTCGGCGCCCGGATCGTGGTGCCCGACGACGACGAGTGGCCGCACCGGGTCGAGCAGCTGTGCAGCCTGCGACTGCCGGAGGCGTACCGGCGGGTGGACGTCGAGACCGACCCGCCGCTCTGTTTCTGGGTACGCGGCTGCTGGCCGCTGGCCGAGGCGTTCGACCGGTCGGTGGCCGTGGTCGGCGCGCGGGCCGCCACCGCGTACGGCACGCATGTCGCCAGCGAGCTCGGCTACGGGCTGGCCGACCGCGACTGGACGGTGGTCTCCGGCGGCGCCTTCGGTATCGACGCGGCGGCGCACCGGGGCGCGCTCAACGCCGGCGGCGTCACCGTGGCGGTGCTCGCCTGCGGGGTGGACCGCCCCTACCCG
Source organism: Micromonospora sp. C28SCA-DRY-2 (assembly GCF_030519475.1). Lineage (GTDB taxonomy): Bacteria > Actinomycetota > Actinomycetes > Mycobacteriales > Micromonosporaceae > Micromonospora. The sequence goes on from NZ_JAUMKD010000001.1 coordinate 673,518, forward strand.
ATGGGCAACGCGGCGTTGTTCGACCGGATCGCCGACACCGGCCTGCTGGTCAGCGAATGGCTGCCCGGTGCCGACCCGCTGCGCCCGCGGTTCCTGATCCGCAACCGGGTGATCGCGGCGGCCACCCGCGGCACCGTGCTGGTGGAGGCCGCGGCGCGCAGCGGCGCGGCCCAGACCACCCACCGCGCGATCGCCCTCGGCAAGCCGGGGATGGTGGTGCCCGGGCCGGTGACGTCGGCGATGTCCGTCGGCGCGCACGAGCTGCTGCGCGAGTACCCGAAGGCCCGGGTGGTGACCGGCGTCGCGCACGTGCTGGAGGAGGTGGGGCCGATCGGTGAGCTGGCGCCCGTCGCGCGCGGCCCGCAGCAGCCGGCCGACCTGCTCGACGACGAGGCGCGGTCGGTCGTCGAGGCGTTTCCCCGGCGGGGCACCGTGGGAGTGGACGTGCTCGCCGCGCGGGCCGGCGTGGACGTGCGGACCGCCCTGCGCAAACTGTCCATGCTGGAGGAACTCGCCCTGGTTGTCCGCCGCGACGACGGCTACCGGCTCGCGCCACCACCGGCCAGGACGGCCGGCGGTGGCCCGGCGCCGGGTCGCGGCGCACCGGGGGCGGCCCGTCGGGGTCGCCGGCTGACCAACGGATCCGACCGGTGACCTCAGGCAGCGGACAAAGCGGCGAGACCCCCAACGCAGCGACGGGCGCCGCATCGGAGTCGTTCCCGACGCGGCGCCCGTCGCCGTGGTGCCCCGCCCCTGCCGTCAGCTCCCACGGCACGGGCGGGAGCGCTCAGCGGGCGGTCGCGAACGCGGCGCAGCCGATCAGTTCGAGCGACACCTGGAGCCGCTCGAGGCTGATGTTCCGGGCGATGGTGTCCTCGGGGGTGTGGTACGGCGGCTCCAGCAGGGCCGGTGTCTCCTCGCCGCGCCAGGAGAAGTTGGCGCTGGCGATGCCGACCTCCTGGAAGGGCTGGTGGTCGCTGGAGCCGCGCTGCGTCACGGGCGAGATCCGCGGGCCGTAGCCCAGGCGGGCCGCCGCGGCCGCCACCTCGTCGGTGGCCCGGTTCGCCTGGCCGGTGTACGAGAGCAACCAGTACCGGGTCGCCGGGTCCCAGCTCGTGGCCACCATGTCGTTCTGGTAGACCGCGAGGATCCGGTCCCGCTCCGCCTGCGGCAGCTGCCGGACGTGGTAGCGGGAGCCCACCAGCCCCTGCTCCTCCGAACCCCAGAGGGCGAACCGGAGGTTGGCCTCGACCGGGATCGCGCGCAGCACCCGGGCCAGTTCCAGACAGAGGACGGTGCCGGAGCCGTCGTCGTTGGCGCCGGGAGCGCCGATCACCGTGTCGTAGTGGGCGCTGACCATCACCACCGGCCCACCGGCACCCGACCGCCCTGCCCGCTCGGCGAGAACGTTGTGCGAGGTCAGACCGCGGTGTGCGGAGGTGGAGATGGTGAGCGCGAGCCGACCGGCGGCGAGCAGGCCCCGCAGCCGCTCCTTCTGTGCCTGGGCCACCCCGACCACCGGGATCGGTACCGGCGAGCTGGCCGAGCCCGGCAGGGTCGGGGAGAACGCCCCGGTCCGCCGTGGCGGTACGCCGTCGGCCGCGAGGAACACGACGGCAGCGGCCCCCCGGGCCAGGGCGGTGGCGACCAGTTGTTCGCGGCGTGCCGCCACGTAGTCGACCAGCACGATGCGGCCGGTCACGTCCGCGGGGTAGTTCTCCGGTGCGCCGGCGCCCACATCCACCACGTCGCCGCTGACAGTGGTGTCCAGCGCGGCGTGCGGGGAGGCACCGACCTGCCAGTTCAAATCGGTGGGGAGCCCGGCCGGGGAGGCGAGCTGGGCGAGGAACTTGTCCGACACGGCGAACGGTTCCAGCTGGACGTCGTAGCCCAGGTGGTCCAGTTCCTTGGCGATGTAGTCGGCGGCGCGGCGCTCGGACGCCGTCCCGCCGATGCGCGGCCCGATGTCCTCGCTGAGGGCACGCAGGTGCGACAGCGTCCGCTCGGCGGAAACCTGAGCGATGACCTTGCGGTCGTCCGGGGTGAGCGTGGGCGCGCGGTACGCGCCGGGACGCTGGTCGTCGGCCGCCCACGCCGGTGCGGGCAGGGCCACGGTGGCGGCGCCACCGAGGGCGATGGTGAGCATCCGCCGTCGGTTCACGGTGGAGCGAACGGGATCGGTCGAGGATGGAACGGAATGGCCGCCGTTGGTCATGGATCCTCCTGATCTTGCGCGGAGCCCGTCGACCGCTGGGGGTGACCGGGCTCACCGAAATTTGAACCTATCCACTCTTCCGGGAGTCACCCAAGATCCGTTCGGGCGGTGGTCGGAGGGCCGTGCAGCCGCCCTGACCAGGCCGGCCGGCCAGGTCAGGCGGCGGAGCGGTGGCCTTCGGGGGTGGACCCCGCACCGTCGACGGCGATCACGGACCACTGGGAGAACGACCAGCGCGGCCGACGCACCGGCCCGCCGATCGCCGTGGCACCCGGGTCCGGCGTGGACGGCCGACGACCGCTGCGGGGGCCGGAAGCACCGGCCGGCGGCGCACCGTAGCCAACCGGCCCAGGGCCAGGTGGCGACCGACGGCGACGCGTCTGATCACCCGGTCCGCCGCCAGAGGCCACCGACAGCCACGCGCCTAACCACCCCACCCACCGCCAGAGGCCACCGACAGCCACGCGCCAAACCACCCCACCCACCGCCAGAGGACCACCGGGACGCGCGCCAAGCCCGCAGCAGGCTGGCCGGGTCGTTCCTCGCTCGGGATCAGCTGCCACACCTGGCGGACCGGTGGGACAAGCGGTCCGCGCCGGCGAGAAGTGCCTTGTCGGCGGTCGCGTTCAGTCGCCTTCGAACCGGATCTCCATGTCCCGGTCCTGCCGGCACCGCCGGGCGAGCCGGTCCAACCGGCGCAGGTGGGTCAGCTCCGGGGTGGTCCGGGCCGCGTCGGCCAGGCAGCGCAGTTCGGCGAGGAGCTGGGTCATCTGCTCGGCGGGGACCAGCAGCTCACCGATCGGGTCGACCCGGTCGAGCAGCGGAGTGCGCCCGGTGCCCCGGACCCGCCGGATCAGGTCCAGCAGCACGTCGTCCGGGTCGGGCAGCACCTCGGCCGGCACGTACGACGTCCGGCGCCGGCCGGGGCCGGCACCGATCACCCGGTAGAGGACGACTTCCACCCCCATGGCCGGTCCCCCTTCGTCGAGCTCGGCCGCTCGCACGGGTGGAGCCGATCGGGCTCACCACGCCCCGTGGAACAAGTCTGCTCGTCTCGGCGTCCGGAATCCATCACTGGCGGGTGTGGACAGTTACCGGAATCCCGTACCCGCACGCGTGATCCGGCCCGCAGGGGTGGGCTGGGCCGCCCGCAGGGGTGGGCAGGGCCGTCCAGCACCGCGTCGAGAGCCGGACGGCGCACCGAACCCGGGGCTCCGGCTGTCCGCGCTCACCGAGAGGTCCCGGGGCGATCCGGCACGGCGCGCGGGCTCGGGCCCCCACCCGGACGATGGACATCGGCCCCGAAGCACCCACCCAGCGGGACGGTGAGGGTGGTCGGGCCGGGGCTCGCCCCGCACGTCGTCCTCGGCCGGCGGGCTGCGCCGACCGTAAGGTGGGTTCGTGCGACGCGACACCGTGAACCGGCCGGTCGTCCGGGCGTGGGCGCCGGACCGCCCGGGCACGGCGCCGCCGGAAGCAGGGCCGGCATGAGCTGGGAGTCGCACGGCACCCGGGCGGCGCACGAGGCACTGCCCGCGGCGATGCGCGAGGCGGTGGACGACTTCGCGGCCCACCTGGCCGGGGTGCGTAACCGCTCCGCGCACACCATCCGGGCGTACGTCGCCGACCTGGTGTCGCTGCTCGACCACGCGAGCCGGATGGGCTGCGCCCAGCCGGCCGAACTCGACCTGACGGTGCTGCGCAGCTGGCTGGCGAAGCAGCGTACGACGGGTGCCGCCCGGTCGTCGCTGGCCCGACGCGCGGCCGCGGCCCGGACGTTCAGCGCCTGGGCGCACCGCTCCGGGCTGCTCCCCACCGACGTGGCGGCCGCCCTGGCCAGCCCTCGCGCGCGGCGGGAACTACCCACCGTGCTCCGCGCCGACCAGGCGGCCGCCCTCGTCGAGGCTCCCGGCGCGTCCTCCCGGCCGGCGCCACCCGCTCTCGGTGGGCCGATCGCGGCCGGCCCGCCGTCGCGGCCAACGCCCTCCGGCCTCGGCACGCCTATCCCGCCCGCCACCGGCACGCCGTCGCGGCCCACATCCGCCGATGGCGCGGCACCCGCCATCGGCGCCGACCGGGGCCACCCGGCGGGCGACGGCGAACAGCCCACCCCGAGCGGAGATGCCGACGCCGACCGCGCCGGCGGCGACCTGCCGGCGGACCCGACCGCCGAGGCGGTGCTGCTGCGCGACCGCGCCCTGCTCGAACTGCTCTACGGCACCGGGGTCCGGATCAGCGAGGCGTGCGGCCTGGACACCGCCGACGTGGACCACGGCCGGCGGGTGGTGCGGGTGCTCGGCAAGGGCGGCCGGGAGCGCACGGTGCCGTACGGGGTCCCGGCGCAACGGGCGCTCGACGAGTGGCTGCGCCGGGGTCGCCCGGTGCTGGCCACGCCACACTCCCGGGACGCCCTCTTCCTGGGCGCCAGGGGTGGCCGGCTCAACCCCACCACCGCCCGTCGGGTCGTCGGTGGGTACGCCGAGGCGGCCGGCCTGCCCCGGATCAGTCCGCACGGGCTGCGCCACTCGGCCGCGACCCACCTGCTGGAAGGCGGCGCGGACCTGCGCGCGGTGCAGGAACTGCTCGGCCACTCGTCGCTGGCCAGCACCCAGATCTACACGCACGTCTCGGTGGAGCGCCTGCGGGCCGCCTACCGCCAGGCACACCCGCGCGCCTGACACCCGCGAAGGACCCGACACCCGACCGCCGCCCCGGCTGTCGTCGACGACCCCGGCGGCCCTGGTCGAACCGGCGGCGGAAGATCGACCAGCGGTTACGATCAGCCGGTGAGCGTCCCGCAGCCGCCGGAGCCGATTCCGGGCGCCCGCCTGCTCTTCTCCCTGGATCCGGCGGTCAGCCACCTCAACCACGGCTCGTTCGGCGCGGTGCCCATCGGCGTACAACGGGCCCAGCAGCGGCTGCGCGACGAGATGGAGGCCAACCCGCTGCGCTTCTTCACCCAGGGGCTCGTCGACCGGATCACCCACACCCGCCGGCACCTGGCCACCGCGCTCGGCGCCGACCCGGACGGTACGGCGCTGGTCGCGAACGCCACCACCGGCGCGGCGCTGGTCCTCCAGTCTCTCGGGCTGCGCCCGGACGACGAGGTGCTCACCACCGACCACGGCTACGGCGCGGTCGACCTGTCCATCCGGCGCGAGTGCCGGCGTACCGGGGCGGTGACCCGGACGGTGCGGGTGCCGCTGGCCGCCACCGACGAGGAGGTGGTCGAGGTGATCCGGGCCGGGCTGCGTCCCGGCCGGACCCGGCTGCTCGTGGTCGACCAGCTCACCTCGGCCACCGCCCGGCTCTTCCCGGTCGCCGCGATCGTCGGGGTGGCCCGCGAGTACGGCGTCCCGGTGCTGATCGACGCCGCGCACGCGCCGGGCATGCTGCCCACCCCGGTGGAGAGCATCGGCGCCGACTTCTGGGTGGGCAACCTGCACAAGTGGGGCTACGCGCCGCGCGGCACCGCGGTGCTCGTGGTGGCCCCGTCGTGGCGGGAGCGGATCGAGCCGCTGGTGGTCTCCTGGGAGCAGGAGTCCGGGTTCCCGCAGCGGGTGGAGTGGCAGGCGACGCAGGACTACACCGCCTGGCTGGCGGCGCCGGCGGGCCTGTACACGCTGCGCAGCCTCGGTGCCGACCGGGTACGCGCGCACAACGCCGCGCTGGTCGCGTACGGCCAGCGGGTGCTGGGGGACGCGCTCGGGGTGGCGCCGGCCGACCTGCCGGACCCCGGCGGACCGGGGATCGCCATGCGGATCGTGCCGCTGCCGCCCGGCCTGGCCACCACCATCGACGCGGCTCGGGCGCTGCGCGCCCGCATCGCCGAGCGGCTGGCCACCGAGGTGGCCGTCATGGCCTGGGACGGGCGCGGCTGGCTGCGCCTGTGTGGACAGGTCTACAACTCCGCCGACGAGTACGAGCGGCTCTCGGTGCGGCTGCCCCCGCTGCTCGCCCTGCGCTGACCCCGGCGGCCAACCGCCGCCCACGCGGCCGCTGACCCCGACGACGACGCCGGCGGGAGCCGTGCCGGACAGCGGCAGCAGTCGCACCGGTCCGAGGCCGAGCAGCGCCAGCGGGTCGAGGTACTCGGCGTCGCGGCGCAGTCCCCAGTGCAGGCAGGCCGGTGCCGGGCAGCCGGCGTGCCCGGCCAGCAGGGCGCCCAGCGGGGTGCCGGCCGAGACCGGGGTGCCGGGGCGGACCGCCGGATCGACCGGTTCGTGGGTGGTCCGCAGACCACCGGCGTGCCCGACGGTGACCACCGGGCGGCCGGCGACCAGCCCGGCGAAGAGCACAGTGCCGGAGCCGGCGGCCCGCACGGTCGCGCCGGGCGCGGCGGCCAGGTCGACGCCGCGGTGACCGGGCAGCCACGGCTGCGGCGGCGGGTCGAACCGGCGCACCGGGCGCGGCGGGCCGTCCAGCGGCCAGCGGAACCGAACCCGGGCGGCCCCCTCGGCCGACGCGGCCACCGTGACCGGCCCGACCGCCGCCGCGGCCACCGTGACCGGCCCGACCGCCGACGAGCCCGGCGGAGCACCCGGCGCAGCGCCGCCCGGGAGGGCCGTCCGGGTCGTGGTGGCCCGGCCCGGGGGATGGGAGAGCTGTTCCGGACCGCCGGCCACCAGGGCGGCGCAGAGCACGGCGACGGCACGGAGCAGGATCGGTCGCATGGGCGCAGCCTGCCCGCGACGGAGCGCGCCTCGCCGCCCCGCGGTGGCCGGCTGTGGACGGCGGAACCCGCTGTGGACAGCCGCCGATCCGGCCGACGATCTGCTATGTGCCGGCAACCCGGGGCGCCCCTAGGCTGGGCCGGTGACGACGGACTGGTACGCCTGGCACGACGACTACGACGAGCCGGGGTCGGCCCTGTCCCGCCGGTTGAGCGAGCTGCGGAAGCGGCTGCGGGAGGCGCTCGACAGCGCCCGGCCGGGGCCGCTGCGCGCGCTGAGTCTCTGTGCCGGGCAGGGCCGGGACCTGATCCCCGTGCTGGCGGCGCATCCGCGCCGGGACGACGTGACCGCCCGGCTGGTCGAGCTGGATCCGCGCAACGCCGAGCTGGCCCGGACGGCCGCCGCCGACGCCGGCCTGACCCGGGTGGAGGTGGTGGTCGGCGACGCCGCCCGCACCGACGCGTACGCCGACCTGGCGCCGGCGGACCTGGTGCTGGTCTGCGGGGTGTTCGGCAACATCTCCGAGACGGACATCCGCCGCACCGTGCGGCACTGCGCGGCGCTCTGCGCCACCGGCGGGACGGTCTTCTGGACCCGGCACCGGCGCAGCCCGGACCTGGTGCCGACGATCTGCGACTGGTTCGCCGAGGAGGGCTTCGTCCCGGTGGCGGTGAGCAGCCCGGCCGACGGTGTCGGCGTGGGCGTGCACCGCTTCCACGGCGAGCCCCGGCCGCTGCCGGCCGGGGTGACCATGTTCGAGTTCGTCGACGACGGCACCCGGCCCTGACCCGGCGCGCCCCGAAACAGGCCGTCCAGCACCCAACCGGGCACGCCCCGCAACAGGCCGTCCAGCACCCAACCGGGCACGCCCGGAAACAGGCCGTCCAGCACCCAACCGGGCACGCCCGGAAACCGGCGACCACGCGCCGGTCCGGCGTCCGGCGGGAGGTTCTAGGCTGGTCCCGGTACGGCGAGGCGCCGCCGTCGCGGACCGGGGAGGCGACCATGACCACTGTGGACGAGGTGAGCCGGCCGTCCCGGCTGGCCGAGCCGGACGAGGCGATCAGCGCCGAGGAACTGCAACTGGCGGCCCGCAACCACGGCATCCCGCTGGAGGCGCTCCGCTACGACGTGACCCCGGCCGGCCTGCACTACCTGCTCATCCACTACGACATCCCGGATCTCGACCCGGCCGGGCACACCCTACGGGTGGACGGCGCGGTGGAGCGCCCCCTCACCCTCGACCTGGCCGACCTGCGGGCCCGGCCCCGGGTCACCCACCGGGTGACGCTGGAGTGCGCGGGCAACGGGCGGGCGCTGCTGCATCCCCGCCCGGTCAGCCAGCCGTGGCTGGTGGAGGCGGTCGGCAACGCGGAGTGGACCGGTACCCCGCTGGCGCCGCTGCTGCGCGAGGCGGGCCTCGACGCCGACGCGGTGGACGTGGTCTTCACCGGCGCCGACCACGGCGTGGAGCGGGGCGTCGAGCAGGACTACCAGCGCGGGCTGCCGGTCGCCGAGGCGCTGCGCGAGGAGGTGCTGCTGGCGTACGAGATGAACGGCGCTCCCCTGCTGCCGCAGCACGGCGCTCCGCTGCGGCTGATCGTGCCCGGCTGGTACGGCATGGCGCACGTCAAGTGGCTGCGCTCGATCACCGTGCTGACCGAGCCCTTCACCGGCTACCAGAACGCGGTGGCCTACCGGCTGCGGCAGGACGCCGACGACCCGGGCGTGCCGGTGACCCGGATCGAGCCGCGCGCGCTGGTCCGCCCGCCCGGTTTCCCCGACTTCATGTCCCGCACCCGGGTGCTCCGGCCGGGTCCGTGCACCCTGGACGGTCGGGCCTGGTCCGGCCACGCCCCGGTGGTGGCGGTCGAGGTCACCACCGACGGCGGCGCGAGCTGGGCGCCGGCCATCCTGGACGAACCGGCCGGTGGGGAGTTCGCCTGGCGGCGCTGGCGCTACGAGTGGGACGCGCGGCCGGGCCGGCACGTGCTGAGCGCCCGGGCCACCGACGCCACCGGCCGGACCCAGCCGGTCGAGCAGCCCTGGAACCGGGGCGGCTTCGCCAACAACCTCGTCCAACGAGTCCAGGTCGCGGTCATCCCCACCTGACCCTCCATCCCAGGCCGGCTAGGTCGAGTCGATCATGGAGTTGTTGTCGGGCGCCACGGCGTGTCGCGACAACAACCTTATGATCAAATGGGCCGGCTACCCGGGGGGGCGCAGCGCGGAGAGGTGGGGTGTGGTCGGCGGTGGGGGGCCGACGGGGGTGGGTCAGCCGCCGAAGCCGGAGTCGGCGGGGAGCGAGATGTCGGGCTTCTCCAGCTCCTCGACGTTGACGTCCTTGAACGTCATCACCCGGACATTCTTCACGAACCGCGCGGGGCGGTACATGTCCCACACCCAGGCGTCGTGCATCTCGACCTCGAAGTAGACCTCGCCGTCGGAGTTGCGCACGTGCAGGTCGACCTGGTTGGCGAGGTAGAAGCGGCGTTCCGTCTCCACCACGTAGGAGAACTGGCGGACAATGTCGCGGTACTCCCGGTAGAGCTGCAGCTCCATCTCGGTCTCGTACTTCTCGAGATCTTCCGCGCTCATCGCACTCCGCCTTCCATGACCACATCTTCCCCCACCGGCGCCGAGGGCCGAGGCTGCTCGCCCAACGCCACGCCGACGGTACCCCTTGCCGCGCCGAAGTGCTCCATCGGCTCGTCCGGGCTTGCGCCCACCGGCCGACGCGAGCGCGGTGGGCGGCCGTCGCGCCCGGACACGGCGGCCACGTTGACGTACGAGAACCGGTGCTCCCGGCACGGACCGTGCTCGCGCAGCGCCGCGCTGTGCTCGGGCGTGATGTAACCCTTGTGCTCGGCGAACCCGTAGGCGGGGAACGTCTCGTCCAGCTCGACCATGATCCGGTCCCGGGTGACCTTGGCCAGCACGCTGGCCGCCGCCACGCAGGCGGCCACCCGGTCGCCCTTCCAGACCGCCAGCCCCGGCACGTCCAGGCCGTCCACCCCGAAGCCGTCGGTCAGCACGTACTCGGGCCGGGTGGTCAGCGAGGCCAGCGCCCGGCGCATCGCCGCCAGGTTGCACACGTGCAGGCCGCGGGCGTCGACCTCCTCGGCCGGGATGACCACCACGGCGTACGCCAGCGCCCGGGCGACCACCTCCTCGTACACCCGTTCCCGGCTGGCCGGGGTGAGCAGCTTGGAGTCGGCCAGCCCGTCGATCTCGCCGCGGCGCCCCTCGGGCAGGATCGCCGCGGCGGCGACCAGCGGACCGGCGCAGGCGCCCCGGCCGGCCTCGTCGGCCCCGGCCACGTGCCGGAAGCCGCGCCGCTGCAGCGCCCGCTCCAGCGCGTAGAGCCCGGCCTCGCGGCGCACCACGGTGCGCGGCGGGGTCAGCACGGGGCACCTCCGGCGGGGGCCGAGAGCACCCGGGCCAGCACCGCGGGCAGGTCGGGCGGGTAGTAGCGCTCGTCGGTGGCGGCCAGCTCGTCGACCGGCCACCAGCGGTGCCCGTCCACGCTGGCCCGCTCGACGTCGCTGAAGCCGGTCGTGTCCACCTCCCAGGCCGGCACCCGGACCAGGAAGAACTCCTGCTCCTGCCGGTACCAGACCCCGTCGAAGGGGAACTCGACGGTGTCCCGCCAGACCGGCTCGCCGACCTGCTCGGGGGTCAGCCGCAGCCCGGTCTCCTCGGCCAGCTCACGGGCGGCCCCGGCCGCCGGGGACTCCCCCGGATCCAGGCCGCCGCCCGGGGTGAACCAGTAGCGGTGGTCGGGCCGGGCCGGGTCGAAGCCGGCGAAGAGCAGCACCCGACCGGTCGCGTCGACGAGCAGCACGCGGGCCGCGCGCCGAGGGGTGTAGACCGTCACCGCCCCAGCCTGCCAGACGCCGCCGACAACGCCCACGCCCCCGCCCGGATCGGCCCGCCGCGCGCCGGCGGCGGCGCTCAGGAGTTCGGGATGCCCTCGTACTGCTTCGGCACGCTCAGCCAGGTGGCCCGGCTGACCGGCCAGAAGACGGTGAACGCCCGCCCGACGACCTCGTCCTCGTCGATGGTGGCCACGGTGATGTCCTGCCCGGACTGCTGCCAGTGCTCCAGCGAGTCGCCGGAGGCGGACCGGTGGTCGCCCATCACCCAGAGCCGGCCCTCTGGCACGGTGATGTCGAACTCCTGGTCGGCCGGCTTGTCCCGCTGCCCGTCGGCGGAGAAGATGTACGGCTCGTCGAGCGGCTTGCCGTTGATCACCAGCCGGTCCTGCGGGTCGCAGCAGACCACGTGGTCGCCGCCGACGCCGATCACCCGCTTGATGAAGTCCTCGCCGTCGGGGTTGCTGCTCCACTCCAGCGGCGCCTTGAACACGATGACCTCGCCCCGGCGGGGCGAGCGGAAGTCGTACACCAGCTTGTTGACCAGCACCCGATCGTCGATCTGGAGCGTGTTCTCCATGGACGGCGAGGGGATGAAGAAGGTCTGCAGCACGAAGGCACGCACCAGTACCGCGACCAGGATCGCCACGCCCAGGAGAATGGGCAGCTCCTTCCAGAAGGAGCTGCGGGGCTTGTCGGTCTGCTCGTCAATCACGGGATGGAGCCTACGTTGCCCGGCTGGACGTCACCGTCCGGAACGCGCGAGAACGCCACAGCGCGGCCGTGAGCGGGAGGAGCAGGACGACTCCGCCCTCCGGGGTGGGTCGCACCGGCGGCGGGCCGTCGGGGGCGGCCACGGCCGGCGCGCGTACGTCGGCGAAGGTCTCGGGCACCGAGAGGGCGCTCCACCGCGACGACGGCCACACCACCGTGAAGGCCCGGCCGACGACGTTCTCGATCGGCACCGGGCCCTGGCAGCGGGCGTCCTGGGAGACCAGCCGGTGGTCGCCCATCACGAAGATCTGGCCGGGCGGGACGACCACCTCGGCGAAGCGCCGGGAACGGCACTCGCGGGGGTTCGGCGGGATGTCCAGCGGGGAGTCGCGCACCACGTACGTCTCGTCGAGCGGGGTGCCGTTGACGGTTACCCGGCCCTGCTCGTCGCAGCACTTCACCCGGTCGCCGGGCAGCCCGATGACCCGCTTGATGAAGTCCTTCTCGCCGGGGCGGCTCACCCCGACCAGGTCGCCGACGGTGCGGCCGAGCTTGCCGAGGAAACCCGGGTCGGGCTCCTCGTCGACCTGCGGGGCCCAGCGGTCGGTGCCCCGGAACACCACCACCTCGCCCCGCTTCGGGTCGCGGACGTCGTAGACCACCTTGTTGACCAGGACCCGGTCGCCGACGAGGAGGGTGTCCTCCATCGAACCGGAGGGGATGAAGAACGCCTGGAGCAGGAAGGTGCGGATCAGCACCGCCAGGCAGAACGCGACGACCAGCAGCAGCGGCAGTTCCTGCCAGAGCGGCATCTGCCGGCGGCCGCGGCGGGCCCGCCGACGCCACGGATCGACAGCGCCGCCCTCGTCAAGCGTCCGCACCACGCCACTCCCCGGTCCGCAGAAATGACACTACCGCCCGGGAACCCTGTCGAGGCTCCCCGGGCGGTAGTGGACGTCTCCCCGCCGCTGTCGCGGGGCGACCGCCCCGCTGCGCCCGTACGCCCAGCGTAGTGTGGGCCGGGTCGTACGACATACGCGCAGCTCGGGCGGCGTGGCGAGCGGAAGGTCAGCTCGGCTGCTTCTCGCGCTTCTCCTTGATCTTGGCCTTCTTGCCCCGCAGCTCGCGCAGGTAGTAGAGCTTGGCGCGGCGGACGTCACCGCGGGTGACGACCTCGATCCGGTCGATGGCCGGGCTGTTGACCGGGTAGGTCCGCTCGACGCCGACACCGAAGCTCACCTTGCGGACCGAGAAGGTCTCGCGCAGGCCGTCACCCTGGCGGCGGATGACCACGCCCTGGAAGATCTGGACACGGGACCGGTTGCCCTCGACCACCCGGGCGTGCACCTTGACGGTGTCACCTGCCCGGAAGTCGGGGACGTCGGTCCGCTTCGACTGGGCGTCAAGGGCGTCCAGGATGTTCATCGCAGCAACCTCGTGAGGCTCACGGCGCACCGTCAGTCGGTGCGCGGGTGGGTGATTCTGATCCCCGGGTGGTGATCGGTGGCGCCGACCCCGGTCGGAGATCCTCGCAGCCGTCCGCGGCGCGGCCGGATGCGGCAACCCCTCTACTTTGCCACATCCCCCGGTGGCGGCTGAAATCCGGCCCGCTCCAACGCCGCGACGTCCCGTTTGTCCAGGCGCTCCGGGTCCAGCGCGGCCAGCAGGTCGGGCCGGCGGCGCGCGGTGCGGACCAGCCCCTCCTCCCGCCGCCAGCGGGCGATCCGGCCGTGGTCGCCGGAGCGGAGCACCTCCGGCACGTCCAGGCCGCGCCAGCTCGGCGGCTTGGTGTAGACCGGGGCCTCCAGCAGGCCGTGCGCGTGCGACTCCTCGTCCAGCGAGCCGGCGTTGCCGAGCACCCCGGGCAGCAGCCGGGTGACCGCCTCCAGGATCACCAGCACCGCCACCTCGCCGCCGAAGAGCACGTAGTCGCCGAGGGAGACCTCGGTGACCGGCATCCGGGTGGCGGCGTGGTCGAGCACCCGCTGGTCGATGCCCTCGTACCGGCCGCAGGCGAAGAGCAGGTGCGGCTCGGCGGCCAGTTCGTAGGCGAGCGCCTGGGTGAACGGGACGCCCACCGGGGACGGCACCAGCAGTCGCGGCGGGGTCAGCTCCGCCGGCGCGAGCGCGTCGAGCGCCTCGCCCCACGGCTCCGGCCGCATCACCATGCCCGGTCCGCCGCCGTACGGGGTGTCGTCGACAGTGCGGTGCACGTCGTGGGTCCAGGTGCGCAGATCGTGTACGGCCAGCCTGAGGGTGCCGTTGGCCCGGGCCTTGCCGATGAGCGACAGCTCCAGCGGGGCGAGGTACTCCGGGAAGATCGACACGATGTCGACGCGCATGCGGGGGTGCTCCGGCGGGCTAGAGGTCGAGCAGACCGGCCGGCGGGTCGACGACCACGCGGCCACCGGCCAGGTCGACCTCGGGAACGATCGCCTTGACGAACGGGATGAGCGCGGTCTTCCCCTCGGGGCGGCGCAGCACCAGCAGGTCGGAGGCGGGCGCGTGGTCGATCCGGGCCACCTCGCCGAGCCGCTCGCCGGTCGGGGTGACCGCGGCCAGCCCGACGAGCTGGTGGTCGTGGAACTCCTCCGGATCCTCCGGCGGGGCCACGTCGGCGCTGTCCACCCCGAGCAGGGTGCCGCGCAGCGCCTCGGCGACATCGCGGTCCAGCACACCGTCGAAGGCGACCAGCAGCCGGCCCTGGTGCCACCGGGCGGACTCCACGGTCAGTTCGGCGGGCACCCGGAACGGCACCCCCGGCCCCGCGGACGGCGAGGGCGGCGGGGGTGTCGCCCCCGGCTCGGTGCGCAGCACCATGCCGGGGGCGAACCGCGCTTCGGGTTCGTCGGTCCGCACCTCCACGGTGACCTCACCGCGGATGCCGTGCGGCTTACCGATCCTGCCGACGATGAGCAGCATCAGTACGAGTCGACGATGTCGACGCGTACGCCGCGCCCACCGATGGAGCCGATCACCTGGCGCAGCGCCTTGGCGGTCCGGCCGGACCGCCCGATCACCGTGCCGAGGTCCTCGGGGTGCACGCGGACTTCCAGCCGCTTGCCCCGACGGTTGTCGACCAGCCGGACGCGGACATCGTCCGGGTGGTCGACGATGCCCTTGACCAGGTGCTCCAGCGCCGGACGCAGAGCCACGTCAGGCCTGTTCGCCGGAGTCCGCACCGGCCTGCTCCTCGGTCTTCGGCGCCTCCTCGGCGGCCGGAGCCTCGGCCTTGGCGGCCTTCTTGGCCGGCTTGGCCGGAGCCTCGGCCAGCCCGGCCGCGGCCTTCGCCTCGGCCTCGTACGCCGCGGTGCGGTCGGCCCGCTCGGGGGCGACCTTCAGCGGCGGCGGGGCCGGCAGGCCCTTGAACTTCTGCCAGTCACCGGTCAGCTCCAGCAGCCGCTGCACCGCCTCGCTCGGCTGGGCGCCGACGGACAGCCAGTACTGGACCCGGTCCGACTTGACCTCGATCACCGAAGGGTCTTCCTTCGGCTGGTAGATCCCGACGAACTCGATCGCCCGGCCGTCGCGCTTGGTGCGCGAGTCGGCGACGACGATGCGGTACTGCGGGTTGCGGATCTTGCCCATCCGCAGAAGCCGGATCTTTACGGCCACAGTTGTTTCGCTCCTGTTGCGATCTCACCGGCCCGGTACGGGCGGTGTGCACGGGTGAGCGCCGACCGGCACAGTGGGGTTGGGCCGGAGACTACTCGGTGGACTGGCGACGTGCCCGGGTTAGAGGGCGCCGGGCACACGCCGGATACCAGCCAGCCATTCTGCCAGATCCGGCCCGGATCTCTCACACCGGACCGGCACAGGTCACCCGACGGGCGGTCGAGGTGACCGAAAACACACCAGCGGCGCGGCCACCGCGGGCCCGGTCAGCGCACCGGCGGGCGGTCCCAGCCGGCCGGCAACGCCTCCGGGGCGGTCCAGTGCGGCGGCGGGGTGAAGTCGCACCAGGTGCCGTCGAACGGGAACTCCCCCGCCTCGGCCAGCGCGATCACCCGCTTGCCCTCGGCCCGGACGGCGTTCTCGTCGGCCACCCAGTAGTCGTCGGGGTAGGCCAGCCGCTCGACGAACTCCTCCTCGTCCTTCCACTCCCAGCTGCGGTCCGGGCGGACCAGCACGTCGAGGTCCTGGTCGACCACGTCCACCCCGGCGAGCGTGCCGTCGTCCCAGCGCACCCCCGGCTCCTCCAGGTTGACGTACCAGGTGGCGAAGCGGTCGCGCGCGTCGCGGAACCACCAGACGGAGTGGGCCGCGCCGGTGGGCAGGAACTTCAGCAGCGGCGGCCCGTTCCACCGGCCCACCGCCAGCCGGTACGACGCGGCGATCCAGTCGGCGAACGGCATCGCCCGCATGCCCAGCCCGGCCGCGGTGACCTCGTTGGCCACCGGGGTGTCCCGGGCGATCCACAGCAGCAGGCCCCGGTCGTCGTCGCTGACCACCCGGGCCGGGCGGACCCAGCCGATCCGGCCGCGCCGCACGTTGCGGTGCACGATCAACCGCCCGGGTTCGAACCTCACGGGTGCGACCCTACCGGCGGGCGTGCCGGCCGCCGCGGGCCCGAGCCGAAACCGGACCCGCGGCCGGAAACGCGGCAGCCGGCCCCGCCGAGGCGGGACCGGCTGCCGGACGGGTGGGTCAGTAGGCGCGGGCCAGGATGGCGACCAGGTCGGGCTCGTCCTCGCTGTCGGGCACCGAGCCGTCGGCGCGGACCAGGCAGCGCACCGTCACGCCCTGGCCGTTCGCCTCGGCCTCGCCCTGGACGCCGACCGCCGACCACGGCACCCGGGCCCAGCCGGTGGCCGCCGCCTCGATCGCCTCGGCGAGGGTGCTCACCTCGGTGGTCCGGGCCTGGCGGTGGGCCAGCGCCTGGTCGTGCAGCGCCTGCTGGTCGGCCTCCAGCGCGGCCAGCACCGCGCCGACCACGTCGGCCACCGGCACCGGGGACTTCGAGCCGTCCGTACGCCGGACCACCACCGCGTTGCCGGCGGCCAGGTCGCGCGGGCCGACCTCGACGCGGATCGGGTAGCCGCGCAGCTCGGCGTCGACCGCCCGGCGGCCGAACGGGGTGTCGGTGCGGTCGTCGAGCGCCACCCGGACACCGGCGTCGCGCAGGCCGTCGCGCAGCTTGGCCGCCGCCTCCCCGACGCCCTCGCCGTCCTTGACCACCATGACGTACGCCTGCACCGGCGCCAGCTTCGGCGGCACCCGCAGGCCGTTGTCGTCGCCGTGGCACATGATCAGGCCGCCGAGCATCCGGGTGGAGGTGCCCCAGGAGGTGGTCCAGGCGTGCTCCCGGCCGCCCTCGGCGGAGGAGTAGCTGATGTCGAAGGCCTTGGCGAAGTTCTGCCCCAGCTCGTGGCTGGTGCCCAGCTGGAGCGCCTTGCCGTCGCCCATCATGCCTTCGCAGGTGTAGGTGGCGGTGGCCCCGGCGAAGCGCTCGCGGGCGGTCTTCAGGCCGACCACCACCGGGATGCCGAGCACGTTGACCATCAGGTCCTCGTACGCCTCGTGCAGGATCCGCCGGGCGTAGGCGCGGGCGTCGTCCCGGGTGGCGTGCGCGGTGTGCCCCTCCTGCCAGAGGAACTCGCTGGTGCGCAGGAAGATCCGGGGGCGTAGCTCCCAGCGGACCACGTTGGCCCACTGGTTGAGCAGCAGCGGCAGGTCCCGGTACGAGTCGATCCACTTGGCCATGAACTCGCCGATCACCGTCTCGCTGGTGGGGCGGACCACGACCGGCTCGGCGAGCTGCTTGCCGCCACCGTGGGTGACCACCGCCAGCTCCGGCGAGAAGCCCTCGACGTGCTCGGCCTCCCGCTTGAGGTAGTTCTCCGGGATGAAGAGCGGGAAGTACGCGTTCTCCGCGCCGGCCGCCTTGATCCGGGCGTCCATCTCGGCCTGCATCCGCTCCCAGATGGCGTAGCCGGCCGGTCGGATCACCATGGTCCCCCGGACCGGGCCGTTGTCGGCCAGCTTCGCCTTGGCGATCAGGTCCTGGTACCAGCGGGGAAAGTCCTCCGCACGGGGAGTGAGCACGCGTGCCATGACCGCACATCCTATGCGCCGCCCGGCCGCCCGACGCGATCGGGCGGCCCGCGCCACGCGCGCGCCGGGCCGGACGCCCCGCCCGGCCGTAGACTTCGATCACCATGAACGAGGTACGGGACGCCGGACGCCAGCGGCTGCGGGACCAGATAGTGGTCGCGGCCCGGACGCTGACCGTCGACCGGGGCTGGGACAACGTCCGGATGGGCGCGGTGGCGACCGCCGCCGGGGTGAGCCGGCAGACCGTCTACAACGAGTTCGGCAGCAAGGCCGGGCTGGCCGAGGCGCTGGCCCGGCGCGAGGTCGACCGGTTCGTCGCCGACGTCCGGGCGGCCCTGGTCGCGCACGGCACCGACGTGCGCGCCGGCGCGTACGCGGCGATCCGGCACACGCTGGCCGAGGCGGCCGCCAACCCGCTGATCAGAGCGATCCTGACCAGCGCGCGGGGCGGCTCCGACGAACTGCTGCCCTTCCTCACCACCCGCTCCGGGCTGGTGCTGACCGAGGCGAACGGCGCGCTGCTGGAGTGGGTCGCCACGGTGGTGCCCGGCGCCGACCGGGCCGCCCTGCGGTTCGCCGCCGACAGCGTGGTCCGCCTCGTGGTCAGCCACATCGTGCTGCCCGGCGCGCCCGTCGACCAGACCGCCCGCGCCCTGGCCGACCTGGCCGTCCACCTCTTCACCCGCGCCGCCGTCATCCCCCACCCGCCCGGCTGAGGCGGAGGTCCGCGTCCGGAACCAGCCGGGCGCCTGCCCGGCACGGGCCCGGCGGGGTCAGCGGACGGGGCGGCCGCGCAGGACGATGCGGCTGGGGGTACGCACCACGCGCAGGTCGACGCGGGGGTCCTCGGCGTAGACGACGAGGTCGGCCAGGCCGCCCTCGACCAGGCCGGGAAAGCCCAGCCACTCGCGGGCGCCCCAGGAGGCGGCGGCGAGCACGTCCACCGCCGGCATGCCGGCCCGCTCGTGCAGCAGCAGCATCTCCTCGGCGGCCAGCCCGTGGTCGATGCCGCCGCCCGCGTCCGTGCCGACGTAGATGGGCACCCCGGCCTCGTGCGCGGAGCGCACCACCTCCGGGAAGCGGTCCCGCAGGGCGAGCATGTGGTCGGCGTACCCGGGGAACTTGGCCCGCGCCTGGTCGGCGATCCCGCCGAAGGTCTGAATGTTGATCATCGTGGGCACCAGCGCGGTGCCCCGCCGGGCCATCTCGTCGATCAGGTCCAGGCTCAGCCCGGTGCCGTGCTCCACCGAGTCCACCCCGGCGCGCACCATGATCTCGACGGCCGACTCCGAGAAGGTGTGCACGGCGGCGCGTACCCCGGCGGCGTGCGCGGCCTCGACCGCGGCGGTCATGGTGGCGGCGTCCCAGGCCGGCGCCAGGTCACCGACGCCCCGGTCGATCCAGTCGCCGACCAGCTTGACCCAGCCGTTGCCGGCCCGGGCCTGCTCGGTCACGGCGGCCGCCACCTCGGCCGCGCCGACCTCGATGCCGATGTCGCGCAGGTAGCGCTTCGGCGGGGCGACGTGCCGGCCGGCGCGGGCCAGCCGGGGCAGTTCCGGGTCGTCGTCGAGTTCCGGGTACGGGTACGGCGAGCCGGCGTCCCGGATCGCCAGCACCCCGGCGTCCCGGTCGACCCGGGCCAGCTCGCGGGCCTGGTCGAGCGAGGTGATCGGGGCGCCGCCGCGGGCGATGCCGATGTGGCAGTGCGCGTCGATCAGCCCCGGCAGCACGAAGCCGCCGTCGGCGATGGTCTGCGCGCCCGGCACCGGCTCGAAGGTGACCCGGTCGCCGACCAGCCAGATGTCGCGGACCTCGTCGTCGGGGAGCAGCACACCGCGCACATGCAGAGCCATGTGCACAGTCCTACCGGATCATTCCCCGCCGGGTGCGGGCAGCCCGCCCCGCCGCGCCGGCGGGCGCAGATCGACCCGGCATACGGCAGGTCGCGGTCTCCGGGCTACGGGAGACCGCGACCTGCCGCAATCCGAGTGGGTCGGGACGCCGGGCCGTCAGCGGGGGCGGTTGTCGCCCTTGCCGAGCTTGTTGAAGTCGATCTTCGGCAGCTTGAAGCCCGGGGGCAGCCCCTGGCCGGCGGCCAGGTCGTTCGGGTCCATCCCCGGCGGGAGCTGCGGCATGCCGCCCGGGAAGCCGCCGGGCATCCCGGCGCCCGCTCCGGCGCGCGGCCGGTTGCCGCCCTTGGTGCCCTTGCGCTTGTTCTTCGGCGACTTGGTCGCCTTGCGCCGGCCCCCGCCGGGCAGGCCCATCATGCCGCCCATCTGCTTCATCATCTTCTGCGCGTCGGCGAAGCGGTTGAGCAGCTGGTTGACGTCCATCACGGTGACCCCGGAGCCGTTGGCGATGCGGGCCCGGCGGGAGCCGTTGATGATCTTCGGGTTGCTGCGCTCGCCCGGGGTCATCGACCGGATGATCGCGGTGACCCGGTCGAAGTGCTTGTCGTCCAGCTCGGCGAGCTGGTCCTTCATCTGCCCCATGCCCGGCATCATGGCCAGCACGTTGGCGATCGGCCCCATCCGCCGCACGGCGATGAGCTGGTCGAGGAAGTCCTCCAGGGTGAAGGTCTCGCCGCCCATCAGCTTGGCGGTCATCTTCTCCTTCTGATCGGCGTCGAAGGCCTGCTCGGCCTGCTCGATCAGGGTGAGGACGTCGCCCATGCCGAGGATCCGGCTGGCCATCCGGTCCGGGTGGAAGACGTCGAAGTCCTCCAGCTTCTCGCCGGTGGAGGCGAAGAGGATCGGCTGGCCGGTGACCTCCCGGACCGACAGCGCGGCGCCACCGCGGGCGTCGCCGTCCAGCTTGGAGAGCACCACACCGGTGATGCCGACGCCGTCGCGGAACGCCTCCGCGGTACGGACGGCGTCCTGACCGACCATCGCGTCGATGACGAAGATGACCTCGTCCGGGTCGACCGCGTCGCGGATGTCGGCCGCCTGCTGCATCATCTCCGCGTCGATGCCGAGCCGGCCGGCGGTGTCGACGATGACGATGTCCCGGGCCGCCCGCCTGGCGTGCTCGATCGACGCCCGGGCCACCTGCACCGGGTCGCCGACCCCGTTGCCGGGCTCCGGGGCGTACACCTCGACGCCGGCCCGCCCGCCGAGCACCTGGAGCTGCCCGACCGCGTTGGGGCGCTGGAGGTCGGCGGCGACCAGCAGCGGCTGGTGCCCCTGCGCCTTGAGCCAGCGGGCCAGCTTGCCGGCGAGGGTGGTCTTACCGGAGCCCTGGAGACCGGCCAACATGATCACCGTCGGCGGCTGCTTGGCGAACTGGAGCCGCCGCCCCTCGCCGCCGAGGACGTTGATCAGCTCCTCGTTGACGATCTTGATGATCTGCTGGGCCGGGTTGAGCGCCTGGGACACCTCCGCGCCGCGCGCCCGCTCCTTGACCCGGGCGATGAAGCCCTTGACCACGGGCAGGGCGACATCCGCCTCCAGCAGCGCGAGGCGGATCTCGCGCGCGGTGGCGTCGATGTCGGCGTCGGTGAGCCGACCCTTGCCGCGGAGCTTGGTGAAGATCCCGGAGAGGCGGTCACTCAAGGTGTCAAACACGCGAACATCCTGTTTGTCGGGGTTCCGGCGGGTAACGGGCCGGCGGGTGCGAGACACCCGGCCACCGCTAGGGTAGCCGCCCACCACCCCGGCCGCCGCGTCACCGCGCACTCCCGGCGATCTTGCCGGCGGCGGTCCGCCGCCCGGCCGGCGCCGGGCCGGCCGGCGGTCAGAGTTCGACCAGGCCGGACTGGTAGGCGTAGACCACGAGCTGGGCACGGTCGCGGGCGCCCAGCTTGACCATCGCCCGGCTGACGTGGGTACGCGCCGTCGCCGGGCTGACCACCAGCCGGTCGGCGATCTCCGCGTTGCTGAGCCCCTCGCCGACCAGCCCGACCACCTCCCGCTCCCGGTCGGTGAGCGTGTCGAGCCGGGGGTGCGGTCGGGGCACCCGGGGCGGGCGGGCGGCGAACTCGCGCACCACCCGCCGGGTCACCGACGGCGAGAGCAGCGCCTCGCCGGCCGCCACCAGCCGGATCGCCCGCAACAGCTCGGCCGGCCGGGTGTCCTTGGTGAGAAACCCGCTCGCCCCGTGCCGCAGCGCGTCGAAGACGTACTCGTCCAGCTCGAAGGTGGTGAGCACGACCACCCGGGTGGCGGCCAGCCCGGGGTCGGCGACGATCCGCCGGGTGGCCTCGATGCCGTCCACGCCGGGCATCCGGACGTCCATCAGCACCACGTCCGGGCGTTCCCGCCGGGCCAGCTCCACCGCCCGCAGCCCGTCCGCCGCCTCGCCGGCCAGCGCCAGGTCGTCCTCGCTCTCCACCAGCGCGCGCAGCCCGAGCCGGACCAGGTCCTGGTCGTCGGCGATCAGTACCCGGATCACCGGGCCGGCTCCACCGGCAGCCGGGCCGCGACCCGGAACCCGCCACCCGGACGCGGGCCGGCGGCCAGCTCGCCGCCGAGCGCGGTCACCCGCTCCCGCATGCCGGCCAGGCCGTGCCCCGCTCCCCCGCCACCGCCCACCCCCCGGTCGAGCACCTCCACGGTCAGCGCGTCCCCGCCGTAGCCGACCGTCGCCTCCGCCTCGGCCACCCCGGCGTGCCGCAGCACGTTGGTCAGCGCCTCCTGCACCACCCGGTACGCGGCCAGGTCCACCGCCCCCGGCAGCTCGCGCGGCTCGCCGGTGACCCGCAGCGTCACGGCGAGCCCGGCGTCGGCCAGCCGCTCGCGCAGGGCGTCCAGCCGGGCCAGCCCGGGCACCGGCTCCCGCCCGCCGCCCCGGCGCACCGCGCCGAGGGTGACCCGCAGCTCGTCCAGCGCCTCCCGGCTGGTGCGGCTGATCGCGGTGAGCGCGATCTCGGCCTGCTCCGGACGCTTGCCGAGCAGGTGCAGGGCCACCTCCGCCTGCATGCTGATCGCCGCCAGGCCGTGCCCCACCACGTCGTGCACCTCCTGGGCGATGCGCAGCCGCTCCTCGTCGGCCTGCCGCCGGGCCGCCTCGGCGCGGCCCCGGGCCGTGCTCTCCCGGGTGACCCGCACCGCGACCCCCACCGCGAACGGTACGACCACCCAGGCCGCGGCGGGAAGCGCCCCGAACCAGCCCGGTTCCGGCCCCCGGGACCAGAAGACGTGCGCCAGCAGCACGGCCAGCGCCAGCCCGGCCGCCACGCCGGCCCGGCGCACCGGCAGCCGGACCGCCGCGGTGTAGACGGCGACCAGGAGGGCGAGCTGCACCGGCCCGTACGGGTAACCGAGCACCAGGTAGGCCGAGGTCGCCACGGCCACCACGGCGAGCGTGGCCAGCGGGGCGGTCCGGCGCGCCACCAGGGCCAGCGCCGCCACCGCCAGCAGGGTGCGGCAGGCGACGTCGACCGGCGCGGAGCCGGGCTGGTTCGCGCCGGCCAGCGGGGTGGCGAGCAGCCCGAACGCCAGCAGCGCCAGCGCCAGGGCGGCGTCGGCGGCCACCTCCCGCCGCCGGTCCCGCTGCCGCTCCCGCATGGCGGTCATTCTGCCCCCGCCGGCACCCCTCGTCGTGCGTCCGCGGACGGCACCGCGGCTACGTTCCGGGACGTACCCGCCGGGTTCGCCGCGTCCGCCGCCAGGCGTCGTGCCCCGCCCGGCGGGCGCCGGCCGGGTCAGACCGCGCCGAGGACCGCGGCCTCCAGGCGGGCCCGGGTGGCGTCGTCCGGCCAGCCGCCGACCAGGTAGAACGCGTCCACCACGTCCCCGCCCAGGGTGGAGATGCGGGCGGCACGCACCTGCGCGCCGGCCTCGTCGAGGGCGCCGGCCACCCGGTAGAGCAGGCCGGCCGCGTCGGCGGCGCGCAGCTCCAGCAGCACCGCGTCGGTGGCCGCCTCCCGGTGCCAGACCACCCGGGGCGCCGCCGCCGACCCGCGCGCGGCCAGCGCCCGGCCGCGCAGCCGCTGGGTCACCGAGACGTCCCCGGCCACCGCCCGGCGCAGGTCGCTGCCGAGCGCGATCGGATCCGGCGGCTGTCCGTAGCGCGGCTGCACCCGGCACTGCACCAGCGCCCGCCCGTCCACCGTGGTGGCGTCGGCGGAGACCACCTCCAGCCGGTGCAGGGCCAGGCAGCCGGCCACCGTCGCGAGCAGCCCGCGCCGGTCCGCCGCGGCCACCGCCACCTGGTCCCCGCGCAGGTGTACGACCGGCAGCGGCCCGGCCACCAGCGCCGGGTCCGGGGCCGGCGGGGCGGGCAGCGCCCCGGTGTCCAGCGCGGTCCGCACCCGCCCGACCAGTTCGGCGACCAGCCGGCCCTTCCAGTCCGACCAGGCGGCCGGCCCGGTGGCGGCGGCGTCGGCGCGGACCAGCGCGTGCAGCAGGTCGAGGGTGGCCGGGTCGCCGACCGAGCCGGCCACCCCGGCGATGGTCTTCGGGTCGGCGAGGTCGCGCCGGGTGGCCACGTCGGGCAGCAGCAGGTGCAGCCGGACCAGGGTGCCGATCAGGGCCACCTCGGGCGCCGGCAGGCCGACCCGGGCGGCCACCGCCTCGGCGACCGGCGCGCCCACCGTGCTGTGGTCGCCGGCGAGTCCCTTGCCGACGTCGTGCAGCAGAGCGCCGAGCAGCAGCAGGTCGGGGCGCTCCACCTCGCGGGCGTACCGGCTGGCCTCGGCCGCGGTCTGCACCAGGTGGCGGTCGAGGGTGAACCGGTGCACCGGGTTGTGCTGGGGCAGGCTGCGCAGCCGGGTCCACTCCGGCAGCCAGCCGTCCACCAGCCCGTACCGGTCGCAGGTCTCCCAGGCCGGCACCAGGCCGGGGCCGGCGCCCAGCAGGGTGACCAGCGCGGCCCGGGCCTCGACCGGCCAGGGCGCCGGCAGCGGCGGGCAGTAGGCGGCCAGCCACTCGCAGGTGGCCCGGGCGATCGGCAGCCGGGTGGTGGCCGCCGCGACGGCCACCCGCAGCGACAGGCTCGGGTCGGGGCGCGCCCCGATGGCGGTCCGGGCCAGCACCAGCTCGCCGTCGTGCTCCACCACGTCCCGGGCCACCGGCCGGCGCACCGGGCGGCCGTCGGCGCCCCGGCGACGCCCGGACCGGAGCCGGTCGACCGTCCGGAAGGCGTCGTCCAGGGCGTGGCTGACCGTCCGGGCGTCCCCGGCGACCCGGCGCAGCAGCGCGTCGCCGTCGTCCAGCCCGAGCAGCGCGGCGACGCCGTCGCGTTCCTGCGCCACCAGCCGGTCCACCCGGCGGCCGACCTGCTGGTGCAGCGCGTCGCGGGTGTCCAGCAGGCGCAGGTGCGCGGCGCGGACCGCGGGCCGCAGCGCGTCGGTCACGCCGGCCATCGCGATCGCCCGCAGGATGCCCACGTCGCGCAGCCCGCCGGCGGCCTCCTTGAGGTCGCCTTCGAGCAGGAAGGCCAGTTCGCCGTGGGCCTGCCAGCGGGCGGCGGTGGCCGCCCGCAGCGCGGGCAGTTGGCGTACGGCGGTCCGCCGCCAGTGGTCGGCGGCGGTCCGGACCAGCGCCTCGGCGAGCGCGGCGTCCCCGGCCACCGGGCGGGCGTCGAGCAGGCCGAGGGCCACCTTCACGTCGTCCTGGGCCACCGACAGCGCCTCCGGCACGGTGCGCACCGAGTGGTCCAGCCGCAGCCCGGCGTCCCAGATGGGATACCAGAGCGCGGCGGCCAGCTCGTCGACGCCCGGCACCCCGGCGTGCACCAGCACCAGGTCGAGGTCGCCGTACGGGGCGCACTGCCGCCGTCCCAGCCCGCCGACGGCCAGCAGCGCCACCCCGTCCCGCGGCGGCAGCAGCGACCGCAGCCAGCCGTCGTACGCGTCCGCCCGGGCCGACCGGGCCGCGGCGCCGATCCCTCCCGGTACGCCGACGACCTCGTTGACCAGCGGAACCCGGTCGGTGCCGGACGCGTCCCTGGTCAACGAGGTCATCTCGGCCGCTGCGTGCTCAGAGCGCGTCGAGCCCGCGCTCGCCGGTACGGACCCGGACGACCTCCTCGACCCCGGTCACCCAGACCTTGCCGTCGCCGATCTTGCCGGTCCGGGCGGCCGCGACGATGGCGTCCACGATCTTCTCGACGTCCATCTCGTCGGTGAGCACCTCGACCCGGATCTTGGGCAGGAACTCGACCGTGTACTCGGCACCCCGGTAGACCTCGGTGTGCCCCTTCTGCCGGCCGTAGCCCTGGACCTCGCTGACGGTCAGGCCGGCCACCCCGAGGGCGTGCAGGGCCTCCTTCACCGCGTCCAGCTGGTACGGCTTGATGACCGCGGTCACCAGCTTCATGTCCAACCCCTCCATCCCAGGAACGTTATCCGCCGACCTTCTCGTCCACCGGCTCGGACGCCGGCTCGGACGCCGGCTCGGCGGGCGCCGCCACCGGCTTGGCGGCGCCCGCGGTCGCGCCCGGGGAGCCGATCCCGGCCAGCGCGAACGCGCCGCCGGTGCTGCCGCCGGCCGGGGAGAGGTCGTAGCCGCTCTCCGCGTGCTCGGCGATGTCGATGCCCTCGACCTCGGCCTCGGGCCGGGCCCGGAAGCCGATCGTCTTCTCGATGGCGAAGGCGAGCAGCCAGGCGATGCCGAACGACCAGACGCTGACGATCAGGCCGGCCAGGGCCTGCCGGCCGAGCTGGGTCAGGCCGCCGCCGTAGAAGAGGCCGTCGGAGGCGCCGACCACGTCGGAGATGGCCGCGTTGACCGAGTTGGTGGCGAACAGGCCGAGCCAGAGCGAGCCGATCCAGCCGCCGACGAAGTGCACCCCGACCACGTCGAGCGAGTCGTCGTAGCCGAGCTTGTACTTGAGGCTGACCGCCAGCGCGCAGACCGCGCCGGCGACCAGGCCGAGCAGCACGGCCGCCCACGGGGCGATGAAGCCGCAGGCCGGGGTGATGGCGACCAGGCCGGCGACGGCGCCGGAGGAGGCGCCCACCATGGTCGGCTTCCGGTCCTTGATCCACTCCACCGCGATCCAGCCGAGCAGCGCGGCCGCCGTGGCGAGCTGGGTGTTGAGGAAGGCGAGACCGGCCACCGAGTCGACGGTCAGCTCGGAGCCGGCGTTGAACCCGAACCAGCCGAACCAGAGCAGGCCGGCGCCGAGCGCGACCAGCGGGATGTTGTGCGGCTTCATGCCCTCCCGCGGCCAGCCGAGCCGCTTGCCCAGCACCAGCGCCACCGCCAGGGCGGCCGCACCGGCGTTGATGTGCACGGCGGTGCCGCCGGCGAAGTCGAGCGCGTGGATGTCGCCGCCGATGATGCCGCCGCCCCAGACCCAGTGGGCGACCGGGAAGTAGACAAGGGTGGCCCAGCCGAAGGCGAACAGCAGCCAGCCGGCGAACTTCGCCCGGTCGGAGATCGCGCCGCTGATCAGCGCGACGGTGATCACCGCGAAGACCATCTGGAAGGCCATGAACACGTACAGCGGGACGCCGATGCCGCTCGGGTTCTCCGCCGTCGCGCCCCACAGGTCGGTCTCGGCGAGGAACGTCTTGGTGCCCAGGTAGGCGGCCGGGTCGCCCCAGAAGCCGTTGACATCGCTGCCGAAGGCGATGCTGAAGCCGTAGAACCACCACAGAACGGAGATGAGCCCGATCGCGGAGAAGCTCATCATCATCATGTTGAGTACGCCCTTGGCCCGGTTGAGGCCGCCGTAGAACAGCGCCAGTCCGGGCGTCATGAGCAGCACGAGCGCGGTCGACACCAGCAACCAGACGGTGTTGCCGGAGTCAATCGTCGGTGCTTCAGGCACGCTGGCCTCCTAACGGTGAAGTTCCCTCCTTCACGGCTTCCGGGGCAGCGTCGCCCGTACGCCGGATGCGCGGAAGCCTCGTCGCTGGCTGTTTCCTCCAGCGTCACCCGTCGATTTCCGTACCGTGACGGCTTGTTTCGGACGTGTGAAGAGAACCTCACCGCCGCGGCCGGCGGCGGGAGCGAAAGGGACGGGACCGGCGGAACCGGTCAGCGCAGGGCGTACTCCAGGGCGTTCCGCTCGTAGTCGAGCAGCCGCAGGTCACGCATCGGCCGGCGCAGGTGGCCCTTGTGCACGATCCGGACGAACGCCGGCTCGCCGGCCGCGGCCATCCGGCGGATCCCCTCCACGTGGTCGACGATCCGCTTGCGGATGGTCCGGATCAACCGGTGCCGGTCGCGCGGGATCAGCCCGTACGCGTCGGCGAAGAGGCGCAGCCGGCGCGGCCGGTCGGGGTGCTTCCAGCCGAGCGTGATCGAGTCCCGGTCGGAGAAGATCGGCACCCAGGTCCAGGCCGCGTACGCCACGTCGTAGATCCGGGCGCCGGGCGAGGCGAGGTCGAAGTCGATCAGCCCCAGGGTGCCGTCCGGCCGCCAGATCACGTTGTGCGGGGCGGCGTCGTGGTGGCAGATCACCTCGGTGTCCGGCGGCGGCGGCCCGAACGAGCGCCAGACCGCCCCCTGCGGCGGGACGAAGCCGTACTGGGCGTCGTGGAACATCCGCAGCATGGTGGCGACGGTCACCAGCGCCTCGTCGGTGACCCAGTGCGGGGCGAGCGGGTACTCCCCGCACTCCCCCTCCAGGTACGACAGCACCTCCCGGTTGCGCTCGTCCATGCCGAGGGCGCGGGGTGCGCCGGTGAAGCCGACGTACTCCAGGTGCCGCAGCAGGGCGTGCACGCTCGGCGTCCAGGGCCCGGCGTTGCGCCGCACCGTGTCGCCGACCCGGACCACGGTGCTGACGTTCCCGCCGTGCAGCGGGATCTCCTGCGAAGTCACGTACGGTCTCCCGAGGCGTGGCGCCGGGTGGCTGGGGTCGCGCCACCCCGCGTAGGCGCGATCGTCAGTCGTCACTTCGAGGTTACGCGTCCCGTCCGGGGGCTTCAGTGCCCAGCAGCGCGTCGACGAACTGCGCGGGGTCGAACGGGGCCAGGTCGTCCGGCCCCTCGCCGAGCCCGACCAGCTTCACCGGGATGCCCAGCTTGCGCTGCACGGCGATCACGATGCCGCCCTTGGCGGTGCCGTCGAGCTTGGTCAGCGCCACGCCCGTCACGTTGACCACCTCGGTGAAGACCCGCGCCTGCTCCAGGCCGTTCTGGCCGGTGGTGGCGTCCAGGATCAGGATCGTCTCGTCGATCGGGCCGTGCTTCTCCACCACCCGCTTGACCTTGCCGAGCTCGTCCATCAGGCCGACCTTGTTCTGCAACCGCCCGGCGGTGTCGATCAGCACGGTGTCCACGCCGGCGTCGATGCCGCGCTTGACCGCGTCGAAGGCGACGCTGGCCGGGTCGGCCCCCTCCGGACCGCGGACGGTCTCCGCGCCGACCCGACCGGCCCAGGTCTCCAACTGGTCGGCGGCGGCGGCCCGGAAGGTGTCGGCCGCGCCGAGGATCACGCTGCGGCCGTCGGCGACCAGCACCCGGGCGATCTTGCCGCAGGTGGTGGTCTTGCCGGCGCCGTTGACGCCGACCACCAGCAGCACCGCCGGGCCGCCCTCCTTGGGCGCGGTGTGCAGGGAGCGGTCCAGCGTCGGGTCCAGGGCGGTGACCAGCTCGGTGGCGAGCAGCGCGCGCAGCTCCTCGCCGGACCGGGTGCCGAGCACCCGGGTGCGCTCGCGCAGCCGGTCGACGATCTCCCGGGTGGCGTCGATGCCGACGTCGGCGGTGATCAGGCTGTCCTCGATCTCCTCCCAGGCGTCCTCGTCCAGCCGGTCCCGGCTGAGCAGGCCGAGCAGGCTCTTGCCGAAGACGTTCTGCGAGCGGGACAGCCGGGACCGCAGCCGCACCAGCCGCCCGGCGGTCGGCTCGGGGACCTCCAGCACCGGCGCCGGGGCCTCGACCACCGGCGGCTCCACCAGGATGCCGGTGGACAGGTCGGCCTCCGGCGCCACCACCGGCGGGCCGGCGAGTTCCTCCTCCGCCCGGGTCCGCACCTCCTGCTCCGGCAGGGGCGGCTCCGGCCGCCGGCGCAGCCGCGGCACGACCAGCCCGATGGCACCCAGGATCAGCACGCCGAGCAGGGCGAGGGCGATGAGGAGGTATTCCGTCATGCCGAAATCCTGTCAGATGGCGGCGACGGCGTCCCAGCCACCGCACCCCGTGGGCCGCATCCGCCGGCGGTAGGCTCGGCCACAGCCAGCAGTGGTGCGACCGCCGGCGGGGTAGTAAAGAAGAAGTCCGCTCACCTCGGAGGTCCACCATGCCCGCGGCGCACCTGCTCATCGGCCCACTGCTGCGGCGGGTCGTCGGCACGCGGGCCACCGTCTGGGTCGAGACCAGCGCGCCCGCCGTGGTCACCGTCCGCACGGCCGACGGCGCCGGCGGCACCGCGCCCACCTTCTCCGCGTACGACCACCACTACGCGCTGGTCGTGGTGGAGGGGCTCACCCCGGGTGCGGCGACCCGCTACGAGGTGCTGGTCGACGGCGAGGTCGTCTGGCCGGTGCCGGAGAGCGGCTTCCCGCCCAGCGTGATCCGCACCCGGGCCGCCGACGACCGGGACCAGCCGGTCCGGCTCATCTTCGGCTCCTGCCGGGAGACCACCCAGCACGCCACCACCCGGCGGCTGCCGCCGGACGCGCTGGACGCGTACGCCCGGCGGTTGATGGCCGACCCCGACCCGGCCGCGCTGCCCGACCTGCTGGTGCTGCTCGGCGACCAGGTGTACGCGGACGTGACCTCGCCCACCGTGCGGCGGCTGCTGAAGCGGCGCCGGCGCCGGCCGAAGGACGCCCCCCGCGACCAGGTGGTGAGCTTCGACGAGTACACCAAGCTCTACCTGGAGTCCTGGCGGGATCCGGAGATCCGCTGGCTGCTCTCCACCGTGCCGAGCGTGATGATCTTCGACGACCACGAGATCATCGACGACTGGAACACCTCCGCGTCGTGGCGGGCGGACGCCCGGCGGCAGCCCTGGTGGGCGGAGCGGATCGGCAGCGGGCTCGCCTCGTACTGGGTCTACCAGCACCTGGGCAACCTCTCCCCGGACGAGATCGCCGCCGACCCGGTCTTCGCCAAGGTGACCGCCGCCGAGGACGCCACCGGCGTGCTGCGCGAGTTCGGGCACCGGGTCGACCAGGAGAGCGACCTGGCGCACGACACCGAGCGCTGGCGCGCGGTGCAGTACCAGTGGAGCTACGCGCTCGACCTGGGCCGGACCCGGCTGGTGATGCTGGACAACCGGTGCAGCCGGGTGCTGGAGCCGGGCCAGCGCGCGATGCTGCCACCCGGCGAGTGGTCCTGGTTCCTCGACCAGGCGCACGGCGTCTACGACCACCTGGTGGTGGGGGCCTCGCTGCCCTGGCTGCTGCCGCCGGGCATCCACCACGTGGAGTCCTGGAACGAGAAGCTGGCCGACTCCCGCCGGCGCTGGGTGGCCGGCCTGTCGGAGAAGCTGCGCCGCGGGCTCGACCTGGAGCACTGGGCGGCGTTCCGCCGGTCGTTCGACGCGCTCGGCGCGCTCTTCGCCCGGCTCGGCAGCGGCACCCCGGGCGCCACCGGGGAGCGGGTCGGCGCCGGTCCGGCGTACGCGCCGCCCGCCTCGATCAGCGTGCTCTCCGGTGACGTGCACCACTCGTACGTGGCCCGGGCCCGGTTCGACGACCCGGCGGTGGCCACCCCGGTGCACCAGCTCACCTGCTCCCCCATCCACAACCAGGTGCCGGCCGGGATGCGCCCGCTGATGCGGCTGGGCTGGTCGGCCGGGCCGGCCGGGGCCACCCGGGCGCTGGCCCGCTCGGCCGGGGTACGCCGCCCGGCGCTGCGCTGGCGGAAGCTGGCCGGCCCGTACTTCGGCAACGCGGTGGCCACGCTGGTGCACGACGGCCGCACGGCCGAGGTGACCATCGAGGGCACCACCGCCGACGGGCACCTGCGGCCGGTGATGCGGCGCCGACTCACCGACGCCGGTTGATGGTGGCCTTACCCTCTACGGCGTGGACGACGAGCTTCCGGAGCCGCTGCGGGCGGTCGAGCACGAACTGACCGTGCTGCTGCGCCGCGGGCGCGCGGTCTCCTGGGAGATCGCCCGGGAGGTGCACCCCAACCTGGAGCCGAACGCGTACGGCCTGCTGCTCTGGCTGCGCCGGTGCGACTCGATCCGGCTCACCGACCTGGCCGCCCGGCTCGGCATCGGCAAGGGCACGCTGAGCCGGCAGATCAACGGGCTGGAGGCGTTGGGCCTGGTCCGCCGCGACCCGGACCCGACCGACCGGCGGGCCGCCCAGCTCAGCCTCACCGACCAGGGGCGGCAGCGGTTCGACGCGGCCCGGTCGGCCCGGCTGCGGCAGTTCCGCCGGACGCTGGAGGACTGGCCGGCCCGGGACGTCGAGGAGTTCGCCCGGCTGCTGAGCCGGTTCAACGAGATCCCGCTCTGAGCTGACCCCGGGGGCCGGGAACAAAGCCTCCCCAGGCAGAGTTGTTGCTCTGGGCAACGAAGGCATACGGTTGCCCGGGGCAACGCCCCACCAGACTTCCCTCGACTCCCTGCCGGAGGCAGCCACGATGAGCTCCGCGCCAGCGCCCGCCCGGGCGACCGCCGTCGACATGACCCACCGGCAGGTGCTGGAGGCCCTCTCCGGCCTGCTGCTGGGCATGTTCGTCGCGATCCTCTCCGGCACCGTCGTCTCCAACGCCCTGCCGAGGATCATCACCGAGCTGGGCGGCGGCCAGTCCGCGTACACCTGGGTGGTCACCGCGGCGCTGCTCGCCACCACCGCGACCACCCCGATCTGGGGCAAACTGGCCGACCTGACCAACAAGAAGGTCCTGGTCCAGATCGCCCTGCTGATCTACGTGGTCAGCTCGGTGCTGGCCGGGCTCGCCCAGGACACCGGGCAGCTGATCGCCTGCCGGGTGCTCCAGGGCGTCGGCGCCGGCGGCCTCACCGCGCTGGCCCAGGTGATCCTGGCCACCATCATCGCCCCGCGCGAACGCGGCCGGTACAGCGGCTACCTGGGCGCGGTGATGGCGGTGGGCACCATCGGCGGCCCGCTGATCGGTGGCGTGATCGTGGACACCTCCTGGCTCGGCTGGCGCTGGTGCTTCTACGTCGGGGTGCCGTTCGCGCTCGCCGCGCTGGTCGTGCTCCAGAAGACCCTGCGCCTGCCGGTGACCAGGCGGAAGGCCACCATCGACTGGTGGGGCGCCACGCTGATCACCGCCGCCGTCTCGCTGCTGCTGATCTGGGTCTCGCTGGCCGGCGACTCGTTCGCCTGGGGCTCCTGGCAGACCGCCGTCATGGTGGCCGGCGCGCTGCTGCTCGGCGCGCTGGCGATCCGGGTCGAGCAGCGGGCCGCCGAGCCGATGATCCCGCCGCACCTGTTCCGGTCCCGGACCATCACCCTGGCCACGGTCGCGAGCATCGCTGTCGGTGTCGGGATGTTCGGCGCCTCGGTCTTCCTCAGCCAGTACTTCCAGATCAGCCGGGGGCAGAGCCCGACCATGTCCGGCCTGATGACCCTGCCGATGATCCTCGGCCTGCTGGTCTCCTCCACGGTCACCGGGCGCCTGATCACCCGCACCGGCCGCTGGAAGCGCTACCTGGTCGCCGGCACGGCGCTGCTCACCGTCGGCTTCGCGCTGATGGGCACGCTCCGCGCCGACACCAGCTTCGTCCTGCTCGCCGGCTACATGGCGGTGATCGGCGTCGGGCTCGGCATGAGCATGCAGAACCTGGTGCTCGCGGTGCAGAACACCGTCGGCACGCACGAGCTGGGCGCCGCCAGCTCGGTGGTCGCCTTCTTCCGCAGCCTCGGCGGGGCGGTGGGCGTCGCCGCGCTCGGCGCGGTGCTGGCGCACAAGGTCAACGACTACCTCGTCGAGGGGCTGACCGCGCTGGGCATCCCGACCGCCCGCTCGGGCGGCGGGGGCGCGCTGCCGGACGTGCACACCCTGCCCGCTCCGATCCGGGGCGTGGTGGAGGCCGCGTACGGCCACGCGGCCGGCGACATCTTCCTGGTCGCCGCCCCGTTCGGGCTGATCGCCCTGATCGCTGTCTGCTTCATCCGGGAGGTGCCGCTGCGCCGGCACACCGGCGACCCGGTGGACGCCGAGATCGAGCAAGAATCGACGGTGGCGGCCGGAGCCGGAGCCGCTGTGATCAAGACCGGAGAACGGAGCTGACGTGACCGTCGACGCCCCTCGGGAACGGGAGGACTACGGCCCCCGCACCCGTCCGCTGCCCTTCGAACGGGGCACGGACGGGCCCCGGGTGGTGCTGGTGGGCGTGGACGGCACCCGGACCTCGGAGCGGGCCGCCTGGTACGCCGCCGGGCTCGCCCGCCGGCAGGGTGCCGCCCTGGTGGTGGTGCACGTCCGCCCGACCGCCGGGCTCACCGCCCTGGTGCCCGGGGTGGACGCCGGCGCGCTGGAGCGCTGCCACGACGAGCTGACCGAGGAGCTGCGCCGGGAGTGCCGGCGCGGCGCCGAGGAGCTGGGGCTGCCGGTGACCTTCCTGTCCCGGCGCGGCGACGCGTACACCGAACTGCGGACCGCGGCCGACGAGTTCCGGGCGGACCTGGTGGTGGTCGGCGCGTCCGAGCAGGCCGGGCACCGCCTGGTCGGCTCGGTCGCCACCCGCCTGGTCCGCGCCGGCCGCTGGCCGGTCGTCGTGGTGCCCTGATATCCGGTCGCGGGTGTCGGACCCGCCGAGCAGGATGGCCGGCATGACCTGGAGAGCACCGGAGATCGTCCGGACCCCCGAGCCCTACGTCGGCGACGAGCGCACGATGCTGGAGGGCTGGCTCGACTACCACCGGCAGACCCTGCTGCTCAAGTGCGCCGGGCTGACCGCCGAACAGCTGCGCACCCCGAGCGTCGAGCCCTCCGGGCTCACCCTGCTCGGCCTGGTCCGCCACCTGGCCGAGGTGGAGGCCTGGTGGTTCCGGGAGAACTTCGCCGGCGAGAAGGTCGACTACCCGTACTTCACGCCGGACAATCCGGACGCCGACCACGACGTGCGCGACGCGGACGCCGAGGCCGACTTCGCCACCTTCCACCGGGAGGTGGAACTGGCCCGGGCCGCCGCCGCCGGCCACTCGCTGGACGAGACCTTCACCGAGGTCGGGCCGAAGCGCCGGACCTTCAACCTGCGCTGGGTCTACGTGCACATGATCGAGGAGTACGCCCGGCACAACGGCCACGCCGACCTGATCCGGGAACGCATCGACGGCGTCACCGGCGAGTGACAGTTGCCGGCCGCCCGTCGCCGGCCGACCCGGTCGGGGCGGGCCTTGCGGGCCGGGCGGCGCGCAGCAGGTGCTCACCGAGTGGGGTCAGCGCGTGCCGCACCGCCGAGCCGGCACGGTGCGTGGTGATCAGTCCGGCCGAGCGCAGGGTGGCCGCGTGCTGGCTGGCCGAGGCGATCGAGATGCCGAGCGTCCGGGCGACCTGCGAGGTGCTCGGGCCGCCGACGATCGCGCCCAGCACCGCCGCCCGAGTCCGGCCCAGCAGGTCGGCGAGCGGCTGGCCGGTGGTCAGCTCGCGCCGGGTCGGCCGGATCGGGTAGGCCAGCACCAGCGGGCCGTCCGGGTCGTCGAGGACGCACGGCTGCGGCAACAGGTAGGACGGCACCAGGGTGACACCACGACCGTCCGGCACAACGTCCAGATTCGTGCCGAAGGCGCATTCGTACGACAGCCGGTAGGTCGCGCCGGACGACGTCCAGTGCAGGTACGGGCTGAGGTCCCGCAGCACCCGGTCGATCCCGGCGTCCACCATGGTGTGCCCGCGCGCCGCCCGGTCGGCGTGCACCGCCGCCAGGATCGTCGGCCAGTACGGCCCCACCGCGACGGCGTGGAAGGCACCCATCGCCGCACGGAGCCGCTGCCGCGCGACCGGGTCGCCGGCGGCGAGGGGGGCGACCCGGGGCGGAATGTCGCCGGCCTGGATCCGGGCTCGCAGTTCCGCGTCCAGCGTCGCCGCCGGGGTGGCGGCCACCGCGTCCAGTGCGGCGGTGACCTCGGTGGCATGGCCGGTCGGGGTGAGGAAGTCCGGCAGCCAGTGCGGCAGTCGGCACAGGTCCAGCAGCGGCCGCATCCCGGGCCGCAGCGCCGCGCGCGTGCGCGCCTGCCACGCGGCGAGATGCTCCGGGCCGCCGGGCCGGAAGACCCGCTGCCCCGCCGCGGCCACCTCCAGCAGCACCGACGGCGTCGACCGCACCACCGTGCGGCTCAGATCCGACGCGTTCAGGTGCAGGGTCAGCATCCGCTGACGCTAACCACCTTCGGCCGTACCCGAAAGGGGTGGAGTCGCCGCCCGCGCGCCCCCGACGCTGCCGGCATGAAGACGATCGTCGCCGCGACCACCGCGGCCGTCACCGCCCTCACCGCCACCGTCCCGCTGCCCGCTCCCGGGCACGGGCGCCCCGACTCGTACGTGGTGTCCGCCGAGCCGGGGGTGCGGCCCGAGGGCATCGCGGTGACCCGCACCGGCACCATGTACGTCACCAGCGTCTCCGACGGCGCTGTCTACCGCGGCCACGTCCACGACCGGGAGCTGCGTCCCTTCCTGCCCGCCGGCACGGACGGCCGGACCGGTGCCGCCGGAGTGCGCCTGGACCGGTGGGGCCGGATCTTCATCGCCGGCTGGGACACCGGCACGCTCTTCGTGTACGCCCCGGACGGCACGCTGCTGGCTCGCCGGCCGGCGGGCCCCGGTGCCGCCCTCAACGACCTGGTGGTCACCGAGGACGCCGTCCACGTCACCGACTCGGCCACCGGCGTGCTCTGGCGCGCCGACCTCGACGGTGCGCAGGTCGGCGACCTCACGCCGTGGCTCACCCCGGCCGACTTCCCGGCGGCCCCCGGTTTCCTCAACGGCATCGCCGCCACCGCCGACGGCCGGCTCGCGTTCGTGGCCGACCAGGGCACCGGGGTGCCGGGCAGCGAACGGCTCCACCGGGTCGACCTGGGCCGCCGGACGGCCACCGTGGTCCCGGTGACCGGCGGGCAGTTGGGCGCCGACGGGCTGCTGCTGGAAGGGAACCGGCTCTACGGCGTGGTGAACTTCCCGGACGGGCAGCACGGCTGGCTCTTCGCGGTCAACCTCGCCCTGCTCGGCCCGGACGGGCGGACCGCCCGGGTGGTACGGCAGTCGCGGCCCGCCCCGCTGGCGCAGTCGCCGACCACCATCGCCCGCGACGCCGACCGGCTGCTCTGGGTCAACAGCCAGCTCAACGCCGCCGCACCGACGCCGCCGTTCACGGTGACCGAGGTGCCGGGACTCCGCTGACCGGCCCCGTCCGGCCCGGCGGCAGCACGGGGTGCCGCCGGGCCGGACCGGCCTCAGTACGCCAGCGCCGCCCGCAGGTAGCGCAGGTCGCCCGGGCCGGTCCAGCGGTACGCCGACAGCCCGGCCGCCCGGGCGCCGCGCACCGACCAGTCCTCGTCGTCGACGAAGAGCACCCGGTCCGGCGGGGTGCCCACCGCCTGGCAGGCGGCGTGGAAGTACTCCTTGGCCGGCTTGTTCACCCCGAGCCGGTACGAGTTGACCACCGTGTCGAACTCGCCCGTCAGGTCGAGCGCGGCCAGGTCGGCGTCGAGCAGGTCGGTGGCGTTGGTGGCGAGGCCGACCGGAAGCCCGGCGGCGCGCACCTCGCGGAGGAAGTCGAGCACCTCCGGGTCCACCTCGCCCCGGTAGCGCTGCCACTGCTCGACGGCGGCCCGGGCGCGCTCCGGCCCGCCGGCCGGCCCGGCCAGCGCGTCGGCCACGCTGGTCATCCAGTCGGCGTGGCTGACCTGGCCGGTGAGCACCGGCTGGAGCCGGCCCCACTGCATGGCGATCTCGCTGAGCACCCCCTCGGAGAGGCCGTACTCCCGCTCCACGCCGGCGGCCACCGCCGGGTCCCAGCGCCGCAGCACGCCGTCGAAGTCCACCAGCAGCGCCGTCGCGCGTTCCCGAGCCACTCAGTTCTCCTCGCCGCGGCCGTGCCGCTCGTCGTCCCCGTCGGCCCGGCTGAGCCGCTGGCTGATCACCTGGGTGACACCGCTGCGCATGGTCACCCCGTAGAGGGCGTCGGCGACCTCCATCGTCCGCTTCTGGTGCGTGATGACGATCAGCTGACTCTTCTCCCGCAACTGTGCCAGCAGCGTGATCAGCCGTCCCAGGTTCACGTCGTCGAGGGCCGCCTCCACCTCGTCCATGATGTAGAACGGGCTGGGCCGGGCGCGGAAGATCGCCACCAGCATGGCCACCGCGGTCAGCGACCGCTCGCCACCGGAGAGCAGCGACAGCCGCTTGATCTTCTTGCCCGGCGGTCGCGCCTCCACCTCGACGCCGGTGGTCAGCAGGTCGTCCGGGTCGGTGAGCACGAGCCGCCCCTCGCCGCCGGGGAAGAGCACGGTGAACACCTGCTCGAACTCCCGGGCGGTGTCGGCGAACGCGCTGGCGAAGACCTCCAGGATCCGGTCGTCGACGTCCTTGACCACGGTGAGCAGGTCCCGCCGGGTGGCCTTGAGGTCCTCCAGCTGCTCGGAGAGGAACTTGTAGCGCTCCTCCAGCGCGGCGAACTCCTCCAGGGCCAGCGGGTTGACCTTGCCGAGCAGGGCCAACTCGCGTTCCGCCTTGGCGGCCCGCTTCTCCTGCACCGGCCGCTCGTAGCGGACCGGCTCGGGTGCCGGCCGGCCCTCCTGCTCGGCCAGCGCGAGGTCCGCCTGGGTGGGCGGGACCGGCTGGTTCGGGCCGTACTCGGCGACCAGCGTCTCCACGTCCAGCCCGAAGTCCTCGGCGGCCTTCGCCTCCAACTGCTCGATGCGCAGCCGCTGCTCGGCGCGGGCCACCTCGTCCCGGTGCACCTGGCTGGTCAACCGCTCCAGCTCGGCGCCGAGCCGCTTGGCGGCGCCGCGTACCTCGGACAGCTCGGCCTCGCGGGCGGCGCGCTCCCGCGCCACCGCGTCGCGGTGCTCCTCGGCCGCCGCGATCGAGACGGTCAGCCGGGTGAGCGCCTCCCGGGCGCCGCCGGCGACGGCCCGGGCGATCCCCGCGCCGCGGGTCCGCGCCGCCCGCCGCGCCGCCGCGCGTTCCCGCGCGGCCCGCTCGGCGGTGGCCTGGCGCCGCAGCGAGTCCGCCCGTCCGGCGATCGAGGCCACCCGCTCCTCGGCGGTACGCACCGCGAGCCGGACCTCCATCTCGTTCTGCCGGGCCTGCGGCACCATCGCGGCGAGCTGGTCCCGCTCCTCGGTGGACGGCTCGGCGTCCACCGGGGTCTCCTCGGCCAGCCGCAGCCGCTCCTCCAGCTCGGCGAGGCGCAGCAGGTCCTGCTCCCGGGCGGCCTCGGCGCGGGCCCGGGACTCGCCCAGGCGCTCGGTCTCCGCCTTCGCCGAGCGGGCGGCCGCGCCCAGCTCGGCCAGCCGGCGGGCGGCCGCGTTGCGCTGCCCCTCCGCCTCCCGCTTCGCCGCGGCGGCGTGCTGCACGGTCTCCTTCGCGGCGGCCACCTCGGCGCGCGCGTCGACCAGTTGCTCGCGCAGTTCGGCGCTGGTCCGTTCGGCGGCGACCCGGTTCGCCCGGGCCTCCTCGACCGCCGCCTGCACCTCGATGAAGCTGGGGGCCTTGGCCGAGCCGCCGGCCGCCGCGTACGCCCCGACCACGTCGCCGTCCGGGGTGACCGCGCGCAGCTCGGGGTTGCCGGCGGCCACCTCGGCGGCCGCCGCCAGGTCGTCCACCAGCACCACGTCGCGCAGCGCCCGGTGCACCGCCGGGCGGATCTCGGCCGCGCACTCCACCAGGTCGGGCGCCCAGCGCGCGCCGTCGGGCAGCTTCGGCCGCAGGGCGTCGGCGGGCCCGTCCATGCCCGGCCCGGCGGGGCTGCCCACCAGCAGTCCGGCCCGGCCGGCGTCGGAGATCTTCAGCAGCCGCATCGCCTCGACGGCCTCGTCCACCCCGGTCACCGCCACCGCGTCGGCGAGGCCGCCGAGCGCGGCGGCGAGGGCGGCCTCGTGTCCGGGTGCGACGGTGAGCAGCCCGGACAGGCTGCCCAGCAGGCCGGGGACCTGGTCGGCGCGGGCCAGCAGGGCGCCGGCGCCGTCCTTGCGGCGCAGGCCCAGGGCGAGCGCCTCCTCGCGGGCCTTCCAGGTGGCGGCGTCCTTCTCCGCCGCCCGCTCCGCGTCGGTCAGCGACCGGACGGTGGCCTGCACCCGCTCCAGGGCGGCGACCGCCTCGGCGTGCCGGGCGTCCAGGTCGGCGTTGTCCCGGTCCGCCTCGGTGGACTCGGCGGCGACCGCGTCCAGGTCGGCCTGGGCCCGCTCGGAGCGGGCCAGCGCGTCGGCGTGCGCGGCGGCGAGCCGCTCGATCTCCTCACCGGCACTGGTGGTCCGGGCGCGGGCCGAGTTCACCTGCCCGGTGAGCCGGGCCAGCCCCTCCCGCCGGTCGGCGATCGCCTTCGCCGCGGCGACCAGTTCCCGCTCGGCGGCGGCGAGCTGGCGCTCCAGTTCCTGCCGGTGCTCGACCGCCTCGGCGAGCCGGATCTGGTCGTCGGTGAGCGCCGCCCGCAGCTCCTCCTCCTGCTCGCGGACCCGCTCCGCCTCGGCCTCCAGCTGGTCCGGGTCACGGCCCGGCCGCTCGTCGTCCGGGGTGGCGCTGAGGTGGCGCAGCCGCTCCCGGGCGAGCTGCTCGATCGAGCGGAACCGCTCCTGCAACGCGGAGAGCTTGTACCAGGTGTCCTGCGCGGCGGCGAGCAGCGGGGCGTCCTCGGCCAGCGCCGCCTCCAGCTCGCCGAGGCGCCGCTGCACCTCGGTGTGCTCGGCCTCGACCTGCTCGCGCCGCTCGCGCAGCGCGGTCTCGTCGGCGATCTCCTTGTCCAGGGTCGCGCGCAGCGTGGCCAGGTCGTCGGCGAGCAGCCGCAGCCGGGCGTCGCGCAGGTTGGCCTGGATCGTGGCGGCCCGCCGGGCCACCTCGGCCTGCCGGCCCAGCGGCTTGAGCTGGCGGCGCAGCTCGGCGGTCAGGTCGGTGAGCCGGTTGAGGTTGGTCTGCATCGCGTCGAGCTTGCGCAGCGCCTTTTCCTTGCGCTTGCGGTGCTTCAGGACGCCGGCCGCCTCCTCGATGAACGCCCGGCGGTCCTCCGGCTTGGCGTGCAGCATGCCGTCGAGCCGCCCCTGCCCGACGATGATGTGCATCTCCCGGCCGATACCCGAGTCGGAGAGCAGCTCCTGGATGTCGAGCAGCCGGCAGGAGTTGCCGTTGATCTCGTACTCGCTCTCCCCGGAGCGGAACATCCGGCGGGTGATCGACACCTCGGTGTACTCGATCGGCAGCGCGCCGTCGGTGTTGTCGATGGTCAGCGTCACCTCGGCGCGACCCAGCGGCGCCCGGCCGGCGGTGCCGGCGAAGATGACGTCCTCCATCTTGCCGCCGCGCAACGCCTTGGCGCCCTGCTCGCCCAGCACCCAGGCGATGGCGTCGACGACGTTGGACTTGCCGGAGCCGTTCGGGCCGACCACGCAGGTGATCCCCGGCTCCAGCTTGAGCGTCGTCGCGGAGGCGAAGGACTTGAAGCCCTTCACCGTCAGGCTCTTGAGATACACCTTCTCGATCCTCGTCCGGTGGCCGCCGTACCGTCGCCGGCTGCGCGGACCTGGGTGAACCCGCAGACTAACCCGGAGCCGGGTACGGCGCGGCACCTGACCCGCCCCCACCGTTTCCGCGGCGCCCGGTAATCGCCGAAGACCGGTTCACATCCGGGCCCGCCGGAGCTGTTTTCGCCCGGCCCCGGAGGGTCGCAGTTTCGCGAACCCGGTCAGTTACAAGATCGCTTTATGCGCCCACGGAAAAGGGAGCGGACAGAGTTGCGCGCCGGCACAAATGTGTCGGCGCGCTTTTTCGCGTGGTGCGATTCAGTTTTCCCGGCTCGAGACTCAGGTGAGCGCCGGCTCGGCCAGCCGGAGCAGACCGTCCGCCTCGGAGGCGGCCGCCGCGAGCCGATCGTTCTCGGCACGCACCCGGGCGAGCTCGAACTCCAGTGCCTGAACCCTGGCACGCAGTCGGGTGACCTCGTCGAGCAGGCGCCGGTCGGGCGCCGCACCTACGTGGCCGTAGAGGGCCTTCGCCATGTTGACTCCTTGATATGCGCTGCCGGAAAGGCCGGCCAACGCGCGCCCCTGTGTTCGCGGCTGTCATTCCAACTGTTCTTGGGCATGACCGGGCGCGACTGGCGACACCTATATATTGAGCCGATACCCCCCCCTTCGTCAAGTTCTCGCAGGCCGTAGATCATCTCCACGTCGACCTGTCCACTTGCCGGGGGGCCGCCACAAGGCGCAGACACGCTCTGTCCGGACACCTTTACTGTACGCCTCGGTTCCCGGGAACTCCCTACCCGGACGCCCGACTTCCCCTTAACTCTTTCTTAGCCACGTTGCCGCTGGTCGAGGCCGCCCCGTACCGTCACCCCGGCCCGCAACCGACCCGTGGAGGCTACGGCGTGTACGGATGGACCGACCCGAACGATCCGGATGGCGCTCAGCGGCGCCCCGAGCCGCCGGTCGACGAGCCGGCCTGGCTGACCGACCGTCCGGCGCCCCGGTCGTCCTACCTGTTCGGCGACGAGCCGGCGCAGCCGGTCGACGACCGGCACCAGGAACCCCCGACCGGCGCGTGGCACGGCGAGCAGGCGTACGGCCCGGTGGACCAGCCGTACGGGGACCAGCCCACCGAGCGGTGGCAGCCGGGCGCCGACCGGGACGCCGCTCCGCCCGGCGGTATCGGCTGGCGTGAGCAGCCGGACGAGGGCTGGCGTACCGACCCGGGGTGGCACCGCGACCAGCCGACCGAGCAGTGGCGGCCCGGCGAGGCGTGGCACGGCGACCAGCCGGCCGGCACCTGGCAGCAGGACCGGCCCACCGAGCGGTGGGCGGCGACGCCGGACGCCGGCTGGCACCGGGACGAGCCGGCCGACCGCTGGGGCGGCGACCAGGCCACCGGCGAGTTCCACCCGACCGGCGGTTACCCGGCGTTCGCCGGTGACACCGACCTCGGCGCGCACCGGGAGGCCGGGGCCGGGCAGGAACCGGCCGACGGCCGGCACCGGGCCCGCCGGTTCCCCCGGCCGGCGCTGATCGGCGGCGCCGCCGCGGCGGCCACGCTGGTGGTCAGCCTCGGCGTCGGTGCCGTCGCGCTGGGCGGTGGCGGCGACGAGCGGCCGGACACCACCGCGACCGGTGACGACACGGTGGCCGCCGCGCCCTTCGACGCCGGAGCGGAGTCGCCGGCCGACGCGCTGGCCGCACCCACCCCGGGTGCCACCCCGACCCCGACGAAGCCCACCCCCTCCCCGACCAAGGTGACCAAGCCGAAGCCGGCGCCGGCGCGGACCACCGCGCCCTCGCGCCGGTCGCCGGAGCGCAGCACCGCGCCGGCCGGCGGCGCCGGTG
Organism: Micromonospora sp. C28SCA-DRY-2; assembly: GCF_030519475.1. Taxonomy (GTDB): domain Bacteria; phylum Actinomycetota; class Actinomycetes; order Mycobacteriales; family Micromonosporaceae; genus Micromonospora. The sequence goes on from NZ_JAUMKD010000001.1 coordinate 716,348, forward strand.
TCGCCCCCGGCGGCACCGTCAGCAGCCAGGCCCGCGAGGTGGTCAACCTGGTCAACGCGGAGCGGGCGAAGGCCGGCTGCCGGGCGCTGGGCATCGACGACAAGCTGATGACCGCGGCCCAGCGGCACAGCCAGGACCAGGCCGACCACCAGGACATGTCGCACACCGGCAGCGACGGCAGCGACGCCGGCGACCGGCTGGACCGGGTGGGCTACGCCTGGCGTACCTACGGCGAGAACGTGGCCTGGAACCAGAAGACCCCGGCCGCGGTGATGGACGCCTGGATGAACAGCCCCGGCCACCGGGCCAACATCCTCAACTGCGCCTTCACCGAGATCGGCGTGGGCGTGGCCAGCAGCAACGGGCCGTACTGGACGCAGGTCTTCGCCGCGCCGCGCTGAAGCACGAATCGTGGTCGGGTCCGTGCTCGTTTGACCGGGTGAGGTACGCCGGAGGGGCGTACCGGCTCGGGCGGTGGGATGCCGCCCGCGACCCGGGAGTTGCCGATGCGGATCCGGCCGCGTGCGCGCGCCGCCGGGCGTGGCCTGCGCCGGGCGCTGCCGGCCTGCCTGGCGCTCGTGCTGGCGATCCCGCTGTACGGCTGCCGGGTCGAGCTGGCCCGGCCCGGCGCGCCGACCACCTGGCCGGCCGAGTCGGTCCGCCGCTGGCAGTGGCAGTGGCAGCTCACCGGGGCGCTGGACCCGGGTGTGGACGCCGACGTGTTCCTGCTCGACCCGGTGACCACCACGGCGGCGCAGACCGCCGAGCTGCGCTCGCGGGACCGCCGGTTGATCTGCCAGGTGCACGTCGGCTCGGTACTGCCCACCGATCCGGACGCGGACCGCTTCCCGCCGGGGGTGCGCGGCACCGCGTCCCGCCGCCCGGACAGCCGCTGGCTGGACGTCCGGCAGTGGGACACGCTGCGGCCGGTGCTGGCCGACCGGTTCCGGCTCTGCCGGGGCAAGGGGTTCGGCGCGGTGGCCCTGGCCGACGCCGACGGCTACGCCCACCGGTCCGGCTTCCCGCTGGGCTTCGACGACGCGCTGCTGTTCAACCGGCGGCTGGCCGAACTGGCCCGCGCGCTGGACCTCTCCCCCGGCCTGCTCGGCAACACCGAGCAGGTGGCCGCGCTGGCGCCGGACTTCGACTTCGCGGTGGACGAGGAGTGCGTACGGCTGCGCCGGTGCGCGAAGCTGCTGCCGTTCGCCGAGGCGGGCAAGCCGGTCTTCCACGTCGAGTACACCGGCACGACCGAGGACTTCTGCGTGGAGACGGTCGGCTACGGCTTCGCCTCGATCCGCAAGGACCGCGACCTCGACGCCTGGCGGGTCTCCTGCCCCGTGCTGTGACCAGCCGGCACGCTGACCGGCCGTCGCGCTGAGCGGCGTTCGCCCCGGCCGGCGCGTAGCTCCGAGCGGCCGGTCGGGCTTGCGCCGCCGTGCCGGGCGGGCCGGTCGGCGCGGCAGGGCCGGACCGCGTGGTGCGGTCCGGCCCGGGAGCGCGGTCGGTCAGCGGACGCCGACCAGCTCCGGCGCGGGGGCCGGCGGGTCGGCCGGGGTCGCCGCGGGGCGCTGGCGCAGGAAGCGCGGCGCCCACCAGTTGGCGTCGCCGAGCATGGTCATCAGCGCCGGCAGCACCACCGCGCGGATGATCGTGGCGTCCAGCAGGATCGCCGCCGCCAGGCCGATGCCGAGCTGCTTGAAGTCGATCATGCTCAGCGTCGCGAAGATCGAGAAGACCCCGACCATCACGATCGCCGCGCTGGTCACCACGCCGGCCGACGAGGTGATGCCGTACGCCACCGCCTCCCGGTTGGGCATGCCGGCCCGGATGCCCTCGCGGATCCGGCTGACCACGAAGACGTGGTAGTCCATCGAGAGCCCGAAGAGCACCACGAAGAGGAAGAGCGGCAGCCAGGCCACGATCGCGCCCATCGAGGTGAAGCCCAGCAGGCCCTCCGCCCAGTCGCCCTGGAAGACCAGCACCAGCAGGCCGTACGCGGCGCCGGCGGAGAGCAGGTTGAGCAGGATCGAGCTGAGTGCGATGACCACCGAGCGGAAGGTCAGCACCATCACCAGGAAGGTCAGCACCAGCACGAAGCCCACGACGATCGGCAGCTTGTCCCGGACGTGCTGCGCGTAGTCCTCGCTGCCGGCGATGTCGCCACCGACCGCGTACTCCACCCCGGGGACCCCGCCGAGCGTCGCCGGGACCAGGTCGTCGCGGAGCCGGTCCAGCGACTGCCCGGCCTTGGCGTCCCGGCTGGTGTACGGGGTGGCGACGGTCAGCACCGACACCCGCCGGTCGTCCGACACCCGGATCTTCGGGCCGTCCGCCTCGGTCGGCGCGAAGAGCGGGTCGGCCGACGCCCGGGCGGCCAGCTCGGTCAGCGCCGCCGACACCCGGTCGGCCTCGGCGGCCGGCGCCCGGACCGCCACGGTGTGGCTGGTGCCGTTGCTCGGGAAGGCCGCGGTGAGCCGGTCGTACGCCTGCATCGCCGCGGTGCTGCGCGGCACGTCCTCCATGCCGGGGAACTTCAGCTTCATGTCGAGCGCGGGCACGGCGAGCGCGAGCAGCAGACCCACCGAGATCACCAGGGTGGCCACCGGGGCACGCAGCGCGGGCTTCAGCACGGCCGGCCAGAACCGGGGCTTCGCGGGCTCGCCGTGCCGCCCGGTACGCGGCGCGGTCAGCCGCCACAGCAACGGCACCCGGGGCCGGTCGACCCAGCGCCCGAGCTTGGCCAGCAGGGCCGGCAGCACGGTCAGCGAGCCGGTCACCGCGACCGCGACCACCAGGATCGAGCCCACCGCGAGGGAGGAGAAGACCACGTCACCGGCGAGCAGCAGCCCGGCCATCGAGATGATCACGGCGAAGCCGGAGACCACCACGGCGTGCCCGGAGGTCTCCGCGGCGATCTCCACCGCGTCCAGGCCCGAGCGGCCCTTGGCCCGCTCCTCCCGCTCCCGCCGCACGTAGAACAGCGAGTAGTCCACCCCGACCGCCATGCCGATCAGCAGGATCACGCTGGCCGTCGTGTCGGTCGCGGGCACCAGGTGCGAGGCGAGGGTGGAGAGCCCCATCGCCGCGGCCACCGAGGAGAGCGCCAGCAGCACCGGCACGCCGGCGGCGATCAGCGCGCCGAACGCGATGATCAGGATGGCCAGGGTCACCGGCAGGCTGAGCAGTTCGGCCCGCTTGAAGTCCTTGCCGAGCGTGTCGTCCAGCGCCTTGTTGATCGACGGGCCGCCGACCTGCTCGATCCGCAGCTGCGGGTGCCCGTCCTGCACCTGGGCGGTGGCGTCGCGCAGCGGCTGCACCCGGTCGGCGGCGGTCTCCGGGTCGCCGGACATGGTGATCGGCAGCAGCACCGCGGAGCCGTCCCGGGCCGGCATCGGCTCGCCGACGGAGGCGACCCCGGTCACCGAGCGCAGCCGGGCCGCCGCGTCGGCGGCCGCCGCCTGCGCGGCGGTCTGGTCGAGCATGCCGCCGCGCGGGGTGATGAGGATGTTCTCCGTGGCCGGGTCGTCGAAGTTCCCGGCGTCCACGATCACCCCGGCCCGGCCGGACTCGCCGATGGCCTGGTCGGCGGAGGTGGCCTCGTTGAGGCCGGCGGCGCTCCCCCCGACGAAGCACACCGCCACGAACACCACCCACATCGCGACGGCCCGCCACGGATGTTCCGCGCTCCAGCGTGCCAACCGCACCGTCACCGGTCTTGCCCCCATCACGGGTCCCCCTGTCACGTCAACCCCCTGTCAACGGGGCTGACGCTATGGGCGCGACGGGGTCGGTACATCAGGGAACGGCCCCGGTCCGGCCCGGAACCGGTGCGAGGCATGTACGGGCGCCACGAACGGGCCGATCGGGTGCGGGCGTACGCCACACCGGATCCTTCCCGGACCGGTCGGGGCGACGCGCCGGCGCCGACCCGGATCCGGCTCGGGGTCATCCCCGAAGCGATCCCCGAGGACGCGGCTGGCAGCGCGGGCAGCTGTACGACGACCGGTTCATGAACGCCTCACGGCGGATCGGCGCGCCGCACCGTCGGCACGGCAGGCCCTCCCGGCCGTAGACGTTCAGCGCCCGGTCGAAGTAGCCGCTCTCGCCGTTGACGTTGACGTAGAGGGCGTCGAAGCTGGTGCCGCCCTCCTTGATCGCCTCGCCGAGCACGTCCCGGACGTGCCCGAGCAGGCGCAGCGCGGCCGGCCGGGTGAGCGCGTCGGTGGGCCGGGCGCCGTGCAGGCGGGCTCGCCAGAGCGCCTCGTCGGCGTAGATGTTGCCCACCCCGGAGATCAGGGTCTGGTCCAGCAGCGCCCGCTTCGCCTCGGTACGCCGCCGGCGCAGCGCGGCGACGAACTCGGCGTCGGAGAACTGCGGGTCCATCGGGTCCCGGGCGATGTGCGCGATCTCCGCCGGCAGCTCCGCCCCGCCGGCCGAGACGGAGAGCCCGCCGAACGTGCGCTGGTCGACGAAGCGCAGCTCGGGGCCGTCGTCGGCGAACCGGAACCGGATCCGCAGGTGGGTCTCGTCGGGCGCGTCGGCGGGCTGCAGCAGCAGTTGCCCGGACATGCCGAGGTGCCCGATCACCGCGTCCCCGCTGTCCAGCGGGAGCCAGAGGTACTTGCCGCGGCGGCGGACGTCGAGCACGGTCCGCCCGGCCAGCACGTCGGCGAAGTGCGCCCCGCCGGGGGCGTGCCGGCGCACCGCGCGCGGGTGGCGCACCTCCACCGCGGCGATCCGGCGGCCGATGACCCACTGGGCCAGGCCCTGCCGGACCGTCTCCACCTCGGGCAGCTCAGGCACGGCGGGCGCCCGTCTCGGCCGCGCCGGACGCCGGGTCGGCGGCGCTCGGGGCCTCCTCGGCGGCACGGGCGGCCAGTTCGGCGGCGGCCACCTCCCGCTGCCGCGCCGCCTGCTCCTGCTCCGCCTGCTCGGTCAGCGTCCGCCAGGCCGATTCGGCGGCGCGCTGCTCGGCCTCCTTCTTGCTGCGCCCCTCGGCGCCGCCGTAGCGGTTGCCGGCCACCACCACCCACGCGGTGAAGGTCTTCAGGTGGTCCGGCCCGGTGCCCTCGATGCGGTACTCGGGCACGCCCAGCCCGAGCGAGGCGGTCAGCTCCTGGAGGCTGGTCTTCCAGTCCAGCGCCGCGCCCCGCCCGGCCGACTCGGCCATCAGCGGGTCGAACAGCCGGTGGATCACGGCGGCCGCGGTGTCCAGGCCGTACTGGAGGTAGATCGCGCCGAGCAGCGCCTCGAGCGTGTCGGCCAGGATGCTGGCCTTGTCCCGGCCGCCGGTGGTCTCCTCGCCCTTGCCGAGCAGCAGGTAGGCGCCGAGCCCGTCCGGGCCCAGCCCGCGGGCCACGTCGGCGAGCGCGCGCATGTTGACCACGCTGGCCCGCAGCTTGGCCAGCTGGCCCTCGGGCAGGTCGGGGTGGTTGTGGAAGAGCGCGGTGGTGATCACCACGCCGAGCACCGAGTCGCCGAGGAACTCCAGCCGCTCGTTGGTGGGCAGGCCGCCGTTCTCGTACGCGTACGAGCGGTGGGTCAGCGCCCGCTCCAGCAGTTCCGGGTCCAGCGTGACGCCGAACGCCGCCTCCAGGTGACCGACGGACGCCCGCCGCCGCTTGTCGTTGGTCATGATGTGCGTACCTCGGTGTCGGTGGTGCGGTCGATGCGGTCCTCCGCGGCGTCGAGCAGCGCGGAGACCAGGTCGGCGGCGCCCCGCCGCCACAGGTGGGCGGCGAGCGCGATGCCGGAGGCCACGTCGTCGGGCCGGGCGGCGCCGTGGCAGACGACCACGGTCCCGGCCACCCCGAGCAGGGCGGCCGCGCGCGGCGCCCCGCCGCCGGCCGGTGGTCCGCCGGCCATCGCGTACGCGCCCTCGATCGCCTTGAGCAGCACGTTACCGGTGAACCCGTCGGTGACCACCACGTCGGCGCGGGTGCCGAGCGAGACGTCGTAGCCCTCGACGAGGCCGACGTAGCGGCCACCGCAGGGCAGCGGCTCGGCGGCCAGCAGCGGGTCGGCGTGCCGGCGGAGGCGGTCGCCCTTGCCCGCCTCGGTGCCGACGGAGAGCAGGCCGACCCGGGGCTCCGGGATGCCGTGCGCGACCGCCGCGTACGCGGCACCGAGCATGGCGTGCCGGGCGAGGGTGGCCGGCCGCGGGTCCAGCGAGCCGCCGACGTCGAGCAGCACGACCGGGCCGGCGACGGCCGGCAGGGTGGCGACCAAGGCCGGCTGGCGGACGTCGGACCAGCGCCCGAGGCCGAGCGCGGCGGCGGTGACGGTGGCGCCGGTCGAACCGGCGGAGACCAGCGCGTCGGCGGCCCCGTCGCGGACCGCGGTGACCGCCGCCCGCACGGTGCTGGGTGCGCGGGCGGCGCTGGGATGGTCGGCCATGCCGACGGCGGCGCGGACCGGCCGCACGGCGACCCGGGCACGTTGCGCCGGGTCGAGGGCGGCGATCACCTCGCCGGCGGCCTCGGCCGGGCCGACGAGCAGCAGGTGCAGGTCAGGGTCGGCGCGCACGGCCCGCAGAGCGCCGTCAACCACGACGGCGGGAGCATCGTCCCCGCCGAGGAGGTCAACGGCGATCCGCGCGATGCCCGGCTCCACCGGAACGCCGGCCGGAACAGGCCGGCCGGCGTTCGTGGGAGCCGGGGCACCGGGCGTTCGCCAGGGCGCGCGCGCCGCCCGACCCGTGGTCGGGGGCGTCACTCGGCGTCCGGTCAGACCTCGAGGACCTGACGGCCGTTGTAGGTGCCGCAGACGGAGCAGGCGGCGTGCGGCAGCTTCGCGGACTTGCACTGCGGGCAGGCCACGGTCGCGACCGCCGCGGTCTTCCACTGCGCCCGGCGGGACCGGGTGTTGCTGCGCGACATCTTGCGCTTGGGGACGGCCACGGTTCTTACTCCTCTTTACGGGTCAGTTGCGACAGGCCCGCCCAACGCGGGTCGATCTGCTGGTGACTGTGGTCGGCCGGCAGCTCGTCCCGGTGCACCCCGCACTCGGGGCACAGGCCTGGGCAGTCCTCCCGGCAGCGCGGGTTGGTCGGCAGTGTGAGCACCACCGCGTCCCGCAACGCCGGCTCCAGGTCGATCAGGTCTCCCTGCATCCGGCCCACCTCGTCCTCGTCGGTCGTGGTGTCCGTGGTGCTGTTCTCGTACGCGTACAGCTCCTGGATCCGCACGACCACCGAGTCGTTGATCTCGCGCAGGCAGCGCCCGCACTCGCCCCGGACGGGACCGCTGACGGTGCCCGAGACGAGCACGCCCTCGGACACCGACTCCAACCTCAGGTCGAGGTCGAGGTCCGCGCCCTCCGGCACGCCGATCAACTCCACGCCGAGGTCCGCCGGTGCCGGTACCACCCGCTTGACCGTACGCAACGCACCAGGCCGACGCGGCAGCTCCCTCGTGTCGAGGACCAGCGGCGACCTGGGGTCGAGTTGGGAAGGCGTGTGTTTGGGCATAGTCAGACTCCGGCCGGTGAGAGGCCGACAAACGAGGTTACCTGGGCAACCCCCGGACCGTCGAACCGGGGGCGACGCCCGCCCCGCCCTGCCGGCTGCTGAGGTGCCGGTCAGAAGGGTAGCGGGCGCTCCGCCTCGTCGCCGGCGAAGGTGCCGATCTCGCGCAGCGCGTGCATCTTGTCGCGCCCGCGTTCGATCGAGGCCAGCGCCCGGGTGAGGAACTGCTCGAAGTTGGCCAGCGCGGTGTCGACGTAGTCGTCGACCTCCTCGCGCAGCCGCTGCGCCTCGGCGCGGGCCTCGGCGATGATCCGGGCGCCCTCGTGCTCGGCGGAGACGGTGATCTCGTTCACCGAGACCAGGCGGGCGTGTTCCGCCTCACCCTCGCTGATGATCCGGTCGGCCTCGCGCTTGCCGGCCTCCATGATCTTGTCCCGCTCCTCCAGCAGGGCGGCCGCCCGGCGCAGGTCGGCGGGGAGCTCGGCGCGCAACTCCTCCAGGGCCGCGATCATCTCGCCCCGGTCGACCATGCAGTTGTTGCGCGACATCGGGACGGAACGGGCCGTCTCCACCATGGCGATCAGTTCGTCGATGCGGTCGAGCGGGTCCACCGGTACCTCACTCCTGTCGTTCGTACGGCCGACCTACATCATGCGGGCTGCGGCCCGGTTCCCGCTTCACCCATCATCACCCGCACCATCCACCACCGCCCCCACCGCCCCCGGCGCGTCGCACGCCCCCGGCCCTCGCGATCGGGCACGTTCCGCCCCCGCATTCCGCCCACCACAGGACGAAAGAGGGCCGAGGTCTCCGGCTCGCGGCAGCGGTGGGGTGGGGTCAGTCGCGGGGGAGGTTAGGGGTCAGGCGGGTGTGGAGGGCGTGGCGGACCACGTCGGGGACGTGGGCGGAGATGTCGCCGCCCCACTTGGCCACGTCCTTGATCAGGCTGGAGGAGAGGAACGAGTAGAGCGGGTTGGTCGGCATGAAGAGCGTCTCGACGCCGGCCAGCCCGATGTTCATCTGGGCCATCTGCAACTCGTAGTCGAAGTCGCTGACCGCGCGCAGGCCCTTGACCAGGACGCTCGCCTGCTGGGCGCGGCAGAAGTCGACCAGCAGCCCGCGGAACGACTCGACCCGGACGTTGTCGTACGAGGCGGTCACCTCGCGGAGCATGTCGATCCGCTCCTCGACGGTGAACAGGCCGCTCTTCGACTGGTTCACCAGCACGCCGACGATCACCTCGTCGAAGAGCCGGCTCGACCGGCCGATGATGTCGAGGTGTCCGTTGGTGACCGGGTCGAACGAGCCGGGACACACCGCACGTCTCATGATCGGCGACCGTACCAAAGGGTGGTCTCGCCGTAACGGCGACTTCGCTCGGCGGTGACACCCGGCACCCACTCGACCGGCCCGGTCCGGCTGGAGCGTTCCACCACCACCAGCGCGTCCGGGGCCAGCCAGCCGCCGTCGACCAGCGCGGCCAGCATCGCGGTGACCTCCGCGTCCGGCAGCGCGTACGGCGGGTCGGCGAAGACCACGTCGTACGGGCCGCCCTCCGGGCCGGCCGCCAGCACGGTGCCCACCTTCCCGGTGACCAGCCGGGCGGCCGGGGCGGCGCGCAGGGCCGCCACGTTCTCCCGGATCACCCGGGCGGCCCGCGGGTCGGACTCGACCAGCAGCACGTGCGCGGCGCCCCGGGACAGCGCCTCCAGCCCGACCGCGCCGGAGCCGGCGTACAGGTCGGCGAAGCGGGCGCCGGTCAGATCGACCTCGGCCTGGACGGCACTGAACAACGCCTCCCGGACCCGGTCGGACGTCGGCCGGGTGCCCGCGCCGGGCGGCGCGGCGATCCGCCGGCCACCGAGCGTCCCGGCGACGATCCGGGTCACCGTCTCCTCCTGCTCATGGCCCCGACGCTACGCGAGACCGGGGGACCCGCCGACGACACCGCCGGTATGCGCGTCGCGCCGGCCCGGCCACCCTTCGTATATCAATGATCTCGCATTCATAACATCATCCTTAGGTCCCGCTGAACGCTGTAACGCACGCGGCGATCTCGCTAGGGTCTGCCGGGTGTCGGCGGTGGACCGCCGGCCCAGGCACGGAGCGGCGCCCGCACCGGACGCGCACCGAGGCACCCGCGACCGTCCGAACCGCCCCACTCCGCGCCCACCCCCTTCAGCTTCCTCACCCCGGGAGTACGCGTGATCCGTACCAGAGCGTCGCTGCGGCGACCACTGGCCGTACTGGGGGCCGCCTTCCTCGGCCTCACCGCGGCCGTCGCGGTGGCCGCGCCGGCCAGCGCCCACCACACCACCATCACCGCCACCGCCGACTGCGACGGGCTCACCGGCGAGCGGGTGATCACCTGGACGGTGGAGAACAGCGAGCGGGACAAGGCCGCGACCCTCAAGACCGTCACCGCCGACCCGTCCACCCCGGTGAATCTGGCGGCCGACACCACCAAGCCGCTGCAGGGCGCCGTCGTCCCCAAGGGCGGCTCGGTGCAGGCGGTGCAGCGGGTGCCCGGCGACACCGCCGGCGCGAAGCTGACGATCTACGCGCTGTGGAAGAAGAACGGCCAGGACCGCACCAACGAGGGCAGCATCAAGCTGGGCGGCGACAAGCCCTGCACCCCGGCGCCGAAGTGTGTGGACGCCAGCAAGGCCAAGTACAGCCACACCTTCGACGGCCCGAAGGGCACCGCGACCGTCAAGCTCGACGGTGACCTGCCGCTCTGCGGTGACAGCAAGCAGTACTTCACGCTGGTGTCCTACTTCGCGCCGCGGCCGCAGTTCGCCACCCCGCAGTACGTCTACGGCACGCCGGACAGCGACTGGATCGGCGGCACCCAGACCGAGATCGACCTGAAGGTCGAGATCCCGGACTGCCACACCCAGGTGGACCTGATCTGGGGCGGCACCGACGAGATCATCGACCCGCTGGTCGAGGGCGGCAAGCGGTACGGCGACAAGAAGCTCGGCTCCAAGGGCGCGCCGGGCAACCGGTCCACCGGCCCGCATGGGGCGTACAACGGCGGCGACAAGAGCTGCACCACCCCGGCGGCCACCTTCGCGTCCAACTGCGACGGCACCGTCACCGTGTCGCTGAGCAACGACGGCAAGATCTCGAAGTACCCGGTCGAGTTCGAGGTCCGGGGCGAGAACGGCTGGTCCAAGAAGGTCACCGTCGAGCCGGGCAAGGCCGACAACGGCACCGTGGTGCCGGCCGAGAACGCCGGCAAGGTCGAGGTGCTGGTCGACGGCAAGGTGATCGAGGACGGCAGCTACTCGTGGCAGCGTCCGGAGGACTGCCCGCTGCCCACCATCACCACCAAGGCGGACTGCGAGACCTTCACGCTGACCGCCACCAACCCGGAGGGTGGCCTGCCGGTCAAGGTGGTCTTCACCTACGGCAAGGAGACCGAGACCCGGACCGTGCAGCCGGGCGACTCCGAGACCGTCACCTTCAAGGCCGGCAAGGACGACACCGCGCTGGTCGTCCTTCCCGAGCTGGAGCTGGAGATGGAGGCCGTCTACGCCCCCGAGGGTGACTGCGGTGGCGGTGGCGGCGGTGGCGAGGAGCCGGGCCTGCCGGTGACCGGTGCGGCGGCCGGCGGCATCGCCGCGGGCGCGGTCGCCCTGCTCGCCCTGGGCGCGGTGCTCTTCGTCGTCGCGCGGCGTCGGCGGGTGCGCTTCACCGCGTGAGCTGAGCCGAGCTGAGCGCTGAGGGCGCGTCGACCCACCCGGGTCGGCGCGCCCTCACCATGTCCCGCCGGCACGGCCACCCGCCGCGCCGGCCCGGCACGCGGCGCGAGCCGATGCCGGTGCTGCCGCGGACCCGCTCCGCCGCATGGCACGAGCGGACGATGCCGACACGGACCACCGCCGCGCGGCACGCTCACCACCACAGGGCACGGGCGGACGGTCCTGGCGCGGGCCGCCGGGATGCCACACCGGGATCCCCGACACGGCACTGACGAGGTACACCCGCGCGGGTCGGCCTCGAAGCATCAGCTGGCCAGCGCGACCGCACGAGAGGTACGGCGGCGCTCCGGTCAGCCCTTCTCCAGGTATTCCGCGCGCTCCTCGTCGACCAGGGCGGCCACCGAGGCGGCCAACGCCGGGTGCCGGGACAGCTCCGGATCCTCCTCGACCAGGGTGATCGCCTCGGCCCGCGCGTCGCGGATCAGGTCGGCGTCGCGCAGCAGGGAGAGCAGTCGCAGGTGCGAGCGGCGGCCGGACTGGGTGGCCCCCAGCACGTCGCCCTCGCGGCGCTGTTCCAGATCCAGTTCGGCCAGCTTGAAACCGTCGGTGGTGGAGGCGACGGCGTCCAACCGCTCGCGCGCCGGGCTGCCCTCGTTCGCCTCGGTGACCAGCAGGCAGAGCCCGGCGGCGGCGCCCCGGCCGACCCGGCCGCGCAGCTGGTGCAGCTGCGAGACGCCGAACCGGTCGGCGTCCAGCACGATCATCACGGTGGCGTTCGGCACGTCGACGCCGACCTCCACGACAGTGGTGGCCACCAGCACGTCGAGGTCGCCGGCGGCGAAGGAGCGCATCACCGCGTCCTTCTCGTCGGCCGGCAACCGGCCGTGCAGCACCCCGATCCGCAGCCCGTGCAGCGGCCCCTCGGCGAGCAGCGGCGCCACCTCGGTCACCGCCAGCGGCGGCCGCCGCCCGGAGTCGTCCTCCCGCGGCGCCTCCTCCTCGGACGCCGGACCGTCACCGATCCGCGGGCAGACCACGTACGCCTGGTGCCCGGCGGCCACCTCCTCGCGCAGCCGGCGCCAGGCCCGGTCCAGGAAGGCCGGCTTCTCGGCGGCCGGCACCACGTGCGAGGCGATCGGCGACCGGCCGCGCGGCAGCTGGGACAGCGTCGAGGTCTCCAGGTCGCCGTAGACGGTCATCGCCACCGTGCGCGGGATCGGGGTCGCCGTCATCACCAGCACGTGCGGGGGCTGCTCGGCCTTGGCGCGCAGCGCGTCGCGCTGCTCGACGCCGAAGCGGTGCTGCTCGTCGACCACGACCAGGCCCAGGTCGGCGAAGTCGACCCCCTCGTAGAGCAGGGCGTGGGTGCCGAGCACGATGCCGGCGGCGCCGCTGGCCACCTCGGCCAGCGCCCGCCGGCGGGCGGCCGCGCCGAGCGAGCCGGTGACCAACTCGACCCGGGTGGCGTGCTCGGCGGCGCCCAGCTCGCCGGCCCGGCCCAGCGGCCCGAGCAGGTCGAGCATGCCGCGGTGGTGCTGGGCGGCGAGCACCTCGGTGGGGGCGAGCAGCGCGGCCTGCCCGCCGGCGTCGACCACCTGGAGCATGGCGCGCAGCGCCACCACCGTCTTGCCCGAGCCGACCTCGCCCTGCAGCAGCCGGTGCATCGGGTGCGGGGTGGCCAGGTCGGCGGCGATCTCGGCGCCCACGTCCCGCTGGCCGGGGGTCAGCTCGTAGGGCAGCCGGGCGTCGAAGGCGTCCAGCAGGCCACCCGCGCGCGGCGGGCGGGGGCGGGCGGGCCAGTCGGCGGCCCGGTGCTTGCGCTGCACCAGGGTCAGCTGCACGGCGAACGCCTCGTCCCACTTCAGCCGCCGCCGGGCCCGGTAGAGCTCCTCCTTGCTGGACGGCCGGTGGATCTCGCGCAGCGCGGTGCCGAGCCCGACCAGGTTGCGGCTGGCCCGCACGGTGGCCGGCAGCGGATCGTCCGGCGGGGTGAAGGTGTCCAGCACCACCCGCACGCAGCGGGCGATCACCCAGGTCGGCACCGCCGCGGCCGCCGGGTAGACCGGGATCAGCGCGCCGGCGAACTCCTCGATCTCCTCGCTGGCCGCCGCCTCGCCGTCGCCGCCCTCGCCGAGCAGCACGTACTCCGGCCCGTTGAGCTGCCGCTTGCCCCGGAACTCGGTGACCTTGCCGGCGAACAGCCCCCACCGGCCCGGCCGCAGCTCCCGCTCCCGCCACGCCTGGTTGCCGAAGAAGGTCAGGGTGAGCAGGCCGCCGGAGCCGTCGCCGACGGTCACCTCCAGCAGGTTGCCGCGGCGCTGGCGCATCGGGCGTACGGCGGTGCGCTGCACCTGGGCCAGCACGGTGACCTGCTCACCGACGTCCAGCGAGCGGATGTCGGTGTGCTCGCCGCGCTCGTCGTAGCGGCGCGGGAAGTGGTAGACCAGGTCGCCGGCGGTGTGCAGGTCGAGGTGGCTGGCCAGCGCCTTCGCCGTCTTCTCGCCGACCAGCTTCTTCAGCGGCGTGTCCACCGTGGCCGTCTCGGGCATCACTCGACCCCCACCAGGAGCGGATAGTGCGGCTGGCCGCCCGGATAGGCCTGCACCTCCACGAACGGCCAGTGCCGCCCGACGTGCTCGCGCACCGCCTCGGCCAGCCCGTCCGGGGCGTCCGCGCCGGCGAGCAGGGTGACCAGCTCGCCGCCGCCGCCGAGCATCCGGTCGACCATGGCGACGCAGGTGTCGAGCAGGTCGGCGCCGATCAGGTGCACCTCCCCCTCGACCAGCGCCAGCACGTCGCCGGGGCGGCACGGGCCGGCGACGGTGAGCGCCTCGCGGCTGGCGTAGCAGACCTCGGCGTAGCGGCAGGCGCCGGCCGCCTCGGCCATCGCGATCACGTCGTCCTCGAAGCGCCGTCCGGGGTCGCGTACGGCCAGCGCCGCCAGCGCCTGCACCGGCGAGCGGGTCGGCACCACGCTCACCTTGACGCCGAGCCCGTGCGCCTCCCGGGCGGCGGCGCTCGCCACCGCCTGGGTGTTCGGGTCGTTGGGCAGCACCACCACCCGGGCGGCCCCGGTCGCCCGGATGGCGTCCAGCAGCTCGCCGGTGGAGGGGTTGCCGGGCACCACCGTCGCGCCCTCGCCGCCGAAGAGCTCGGCGATGCCCGCGCCGGCGGCCACCACCACGGCGGCCCGCCCGTCCGCCGCCACGGCGGGTGACACCGGTGCGACCTGGTCGGCGAAGCGGGTCACCGAGATCCGGTGCGGCCGGCCGGCGACCACTCCCGCCTCGATGGCCGCCCCGACGTCGTTGACGTGCACGTGCACGTTCCAGGTGCCGTCGCCGTCGCCCACCACGACCAGCGAGTCGCCCAGCGCCGCCAGCTCCGCCCGCATCCGGGTCACCGCCGGCTCGTCGGCGTCGAGCAGGAACTGCACCTCGTAGGCGTACTCGTCGGAGCCGGTCTCGCGGGCGGCGACGGCCGGCGGGCGGGCCGCCGGCCGCGCGGACGCCGGCCGCTGCGGGCTCTCCCCGGTGATCACCTCGACCAGCGCGTCGAGCAGCAGGCAGAGCCCGCGCCCGCCGGCGTCGACCACGCCGGCCCGGGCCAGCGCGGGCAGTTGCTCGGGGGTGCGGGCGAGCGCCCGGGACGCCTCGCCGGCCGCCGCCCGGGCGACCGCGCAGAGCTCGTCGCTGTCCGCCCGCTCGGCCGCCCCGGCGGCCGCGGCGACGACGCTGAGCAGGGTGCCCTCGACCGGGCTGGCGACCGCGGCGTAGGCGGCGGTGGTGGCGTCGCGCAGCGCGACCGCCAGCTCCCGGCCGCGCACCGCGGGCCGGGCGGCCAGCGCGTCGGCGAAGCCGCGCAGGATCTGCGACAGGATCACCCCGGAGTTGCCCCGGGCGCCGAGCAGCGCGCCGCGCGCCATCAGCCGCAGCGCGTGACCGTGCGGGGTGGGCCCGTCGTCGGGGAGGGTGTCGAGGTCCATGGCCAGCGCCTGCTGGGCCGAGGTCAGGGTGAGCACCAGGTTGGTGCCGGTGTCGCCGTCGGGCACCGGGTAGACGTTCAGGTCGTCGATCTCGCCCTGGTGCCGCTTGAGCGCGGCCAGCCCGCCCGCGCACCAGCGGCGGACCGCGGCGGCGTCGAGGGTGTCCAGCACGGCGTGAAGCCTACTGGCGCGCACCGACACCCGCCGGGCTCGGCCGGACCGCCCCGGCGTGTCCCGGCTACCACCGGTGGGCGGCCGGGCGCGCTACCCTTGCCGGGCGTCCCGTCACGCCGCGGGCCGCTCCCCCCGCCACCCCGCGGGCCCGCACGGCCCGGGCGGACCGGGCCGGTTGGGCAGGGCGGCGGGTCATCGGGTAACCTGGCCAGGTTGCCCGGGCAGCGCCTGGCGGCGACCTCATGAACGTTTCAAACCCAGGAGTATCCCGTGGCTAGCGTGTGCGACGTCTGTGGCAAGGGGCCGGGCTTCGGCCACAACGTGTCCCACTCGCACCGGCGGACCAACCGCCGCTGGAACCCGAACATCCAGTCGGTGCGGACCCCGGCCGGTGGCGGCAACACCAAGAAGATGCAGGTCTGCACCTCGTGCATCAAGGCCGGCAAGGTCACCCGCGCCTGACGCGGTAACGCCGACCGACATATTCGCCAGCGCCGGCGGGCCCTCGTGGCCCGCCGGCTCTGTCGTGTCCGGGCACCGGTGTTGACCGGTACGCGACGCTGCGTCGACGCACCCGCACCGGTCCGGTTAGGGTCTGCGTGCGCCGGCCGTCCCCTTCCCGGCGCGCACCCCCGAGCACGGAGGACGACTGGTGCAGCTGGACCTGGGCCGAGACGAGATGATCATTGTCGGGGCGTCGATCGGCATGCTGCGCTGGTACGCCGAGGAGCTGCCGGCCGGCTCCGTGGTCCTGGTCGAGGAGCCGGACGTGATCCAGCGGCGCGGCATCGAGCAGCTGGCGGGCGAGCTGGCGTTCATCTCCCGGGTGGTGGCCGCGCGCTACCAGACCGGCCTGGACGCCGCCGCGCTGGTCGCCCGTGAGCCGGGGCTGCGCTCCGCCCGGCTGGTGGTGCCCGGACTGGAGTACGCGGTCGGCGCGGCGGCCCGGCTCGCCGCCGAACTCGGCCTGCCCGGCGCCGGGGCGGCGGCCGCCGACATCTTCTCCGACAAGCACCGGATGCGGCTGCTCGCCGCCGACGCCGGACTGGCCAACCCGGCCTTCGAGCTGGTCGGCACGGCCGCCGAGGCGGTGGCGTTCGCCGAGCGGCACGGCGGCCGGTGCGTGCTGAAGCCCACCCGCCGCTCCGGCAGCCTCGGCGTCCAGATCATCACCGACCCGGCGGAGATCACCGACGCCTGGGCGGCCACCGCCTCCCCGGAGGCGCCGCCCGAGGCGACCGACGGGCTGCCCACCGGGGTGCTCGTCGAGCAGCTCCTGGCCGGGCCGGAGCACAGCGTCGAGCTGCTGGTCGCCGACGGCGAGGTGATCTTCGGCAACGTCACCGACAAGCGGGTGTTGCCCGGACGCTGCCCGGTGGAGACCGGGCACACCGTGCCCACGGCCCTGCCGGCGGCCACCCGCCGGGAACTGCTCGCGGTGGCGGCCCGGCTGGCCACCGCCGCCGGCTTCCGCACCGGCGTGCTGCACAGCGAGTGGATCCTCGCCGACGGCCGGCCGACGCTGGTGGAGTGCGCCGCCCGGCTGCCCGGCGACATGATCACCGCACTGATCTCGATCGCCTACGAGTGCGGGTTCATCGAGGCGTACCTGCGCACGCTGCGCGGCGAGCGGCCGGCGCTGCGGCCCCGGCCGACCGGCGCGGCGGCGGTGGAGTTCCTGCTCGCCTCCCCCGGCACGGTCTCGGCCGTCGACGGGCTGCGCGACGCCCGCCGGGTGCCGGGCGTGCTGGACGTGCAGGTGGAGGTGGCGGTGGGCGACACCGTGACCGAGGTGACCTCCTCGCTGCGGCGCAGCGGCCACGTGCTGGCCTGGGGCATCGACGGCTCGGCCGCCACCGACTCCGCCGGCAAGGCCGCCGAACAGATCCGGATCACCACCGGCTGACGCCGCCGGTCACGGCCCCGCGCGGGGCGGTGGCTCAGAGGGTACGGCCGAAGGAGAGGCAGCCCGGCTCGTCCTTGTAGAAGCCGAAGTTCGGGATCCGCTCGTAGCCGGCCGAGGTGTACAACCCGATCGCCTCGGGCTGCCGGTCGCCGCACTCCAGGATCAGCCGCTTGCGCCCCTGCTCGCGGGCGGACCGCTCGACCGCCGCCAGCAGCGCCCGGGCCACCCCCCGGCCGCGCGCCGCCGGCGCGGTGTACATCCGCTTCAGCTCGGCGGTCCCCTCGCCGTGGCTGCGCCAGCCGCCACAGCCGACCGGCTCGCCGTCGAGCCTGGCGATCAGGAACGCGCCGCCGGGCGGCTCGAACTCGGCGGCGTCGACCGGGGTGTCGTCGCCGCTGCCGCCGTACCGGGCGCCGAGGTCGGCCAGCGCGTCCCTGATCAGGCGCTGCGCCTCCGGCGAGTCGAAGCGCGCGGCGTGGATCTCGATCTCCGTCACGGAGTAAAGGTTACGACCGCTCGGGGCCCTTACCGGAAGTGGTCCCAGCCGGTGACCCCCTGGTACGGCTCGCCGTCGACGGTGACGCCCTCGCCGGCCACCACCCGCCCGACCGGGCGCCACTGCTCGGGCAGCGTCACCTCGGGCGGGAAGGTGGCGGCGAGCGCGTGGTCCTCGCCACCGGCCAGCAGCCAGGCGTACGGGTCGACGCCGAGCGCCTGGGCCGCGTCGCGCATCTGCCGGGGCACCTCGAAGGCGTCCCGGCGCACGTCGATGCCGACCCCGCTGGCCCTCGCCACGTGGCCGAGGTCGGCGAGCAGCCCGTCCGACACGTCGATCATGGCGGTGGCGCCCAGCCCGGCGGCCTGCGGGCCGGCCGCGTACGGCACCTCCGGGCGCCGGTACGCCTCGACCAGCAGCCGCGGCGTCCGGAAGCCCCGGGAGAGCACGGTCAGCCCGGCCGCCGCGTACCCGGTGCGACCGGCGAGCGCGACCACGTCGCCCGGTCGGGCGCCGGAGCGCACCACCGGCGCCCGGCCGGCCAGGTCACCCAGGGCGGTCACCGCGATGGTCAGCGTGGGGCTGCCGGACATGTCGCCGCCGACCACGCTCGCGCCCACCGTCGCCGCCTCCGCGGCCAGCCCGTCGGCCAGTTCCTCGGCCCAGCCGACGGCCAGGTCCGCGGGGATGCAGAGGGCCACCAGCAGGGCGGTCGGGGTGGCTCCCATGGCCGCGATGTCGGCCAGGTTCGCCGCCGCCGCCCGGTGCCCCACGTCCCGCGCCCCGGACCAGTCCCGGCGGAAGTGCCGCCCCTCCACCAGCACGTCGGTGGAGGCCACCACCCGGGCGTCCGGGGCGGCCACCAGCGCCCCGTCGTCCCCGGGCCCGAGCAGCACCGTCGAGCCGGCGGACAGCCGGGCGGTGACCCGGTCGATCAGACCGAATTCGCCCACTCCCGCGACGCTCATGCCGGCACTCCGCTCCGCCGCCGGCCGCCAGCAGGCAGAAACCCGCCGAGCCCGGTGATCCGCGCGCTCGTGTCGGCGCTCCGCCCCGCCGCACGTGCCCACTGCACCGTCGCGCAGCGCTCGATGATCCACTCCCTCATGCCGGCACCTTCCTCGCCGCCGGCGCCGCACCCGGTCCGACGCCCCGCCCGCTCCTGCCGCGCTCGCTCACCGCTTCTCCTTGACCACCGATAGGGATCAGACCTGGTCCGTAAGGTACTTTCTCCTCTCGGGCCGCTCGCGGGCGGCGACGGACGGAGGTCGAGTCGTGGTACAGGCGTACATCCTCATCCAGACGGAGGTCGGCCGGGCGCGTGACGTGGCCGGTCTGATCGCGGACCTTGCCGGCGTGGTACGGGTCGACGCCGTCACCGGGCCCTACGACGTGGTCGTGCTCACCGAGGCGAACACCGTCGACGAGCTCGGCAAACTCATCGTCAGCAAGGTGCAGATGGTGCCCGGCATCACCCGCACCCTCACGTGTTCGGTGGTACGGCTGTAAGTGGACAAGATCACTGATTCTCCCCGCCGGGAGGCCGGCGGGGCGGAGAGCCCCGCGCCCACGACGCCGGACGGCACCAACCGCCGCGCCGCGCTGATCGCGACGCTGGTCGCGCTCCCGGTCACCGTGCTGGTGGCCGGGCTCGCCTTCGTCCAGCTCGCGCCGGACGAGCCGGCCCCGTCGCCGAGCCCCTCGGCGACGACCGCCCGCGCCCAGTCCACCGCGCCCGTGGAGATGGCCGCGCCGGCCCTGGCCGAGCGCCCCGCCACGGTGTGCCGCGCGCTGCTCTCCCAGCTCCCGCCGAGCGTGCGCGACCTGCAGCAGCGCCCGGTCACCGCCGGCCCGGAGCAGAACGCCGCGTACGGCGACCCGGCGCTGACCGTCGCCTGCGGCGGCGCCGAGCCGGCCGTGGGCGCCACCGACGACGTCTGGCTGGTCAACAAGGTGTGCTGGCACGCCACCGAGCAGACCGACGCCACCGTGCTCACCACGCTGGACCGGGAGACCGCGGTCACCGTCCGGGTGCCGCGCGCCTACGAGCAGCCGTTGCAGTGGATCGCGCCGATCGCCGACACCGTGGTCGCCGCGGTCCCGTCCGGCGGCGAGGCCCCCACCGGCTGCCAGGGCTGACCCTCCCCACCGCGCACCAGGCACCCCTGGACCCGGGCGTGCACGTTCACGGAAAGAGTGGCTTCCCACGCTCGGGAGGCCGCTCTTTCCCCAAAAGTGCGGGCGGGGCGACCCGCGCGCGGGTCAGTGGAGGCCGACGCCGCGGGTGAGGGCGGTGCGGATGAGGCGGTCGACCAGCTTCGGGTACTCCAGGCCGGAGGCGGCCCACATCCGCGGGAACATCGACGTCGGGGTGAAGCCGGGCATCGTGTTGATCTCGTTGAGGTAGACGTCCAGCTCCGGGGTGACGAAGAAGTCGACCCGGGCCAGCCCGGCGCAGTCGAGCGCGGTGAACGCGCGGACCGCGTACTCCTGGACCTGCCGGGTCACCCGGTCGGGCAGGCCGGCCGGGATGTCGTACTCGCAGGCGTCGTCGAGGTACTTGGCCTCGAAGTCGTACCAGTCGTGGTCGGCGACCACCCGCACCTCGGCCAGCACGGACGCCTCGGGCGCTCCGCCGGCCTCGCCCTCCAGCACGCCGCACTCGATCTCGCGGCCGACGATCGCCCCCTCGACGAGCACCTTGGGGTCGATCTGCCGGGCGGTGGCGACGGCCGCGTCCAGGTCGGCCCAGTCGTCGACCTTGGTGATGCCGAACGACGACCCGGCCCGCGACGGCTTGACGAAGACCGGCAGGCCGAGGCGCTGCTTGTCCTCCTCGCTCAGGGTCATCCCGTTGCGCAGCACCGCGTACGGGCCGACCGGGATGCCCTCGACGGCGCAGAGCTTCTTGGTGAACTCCTTGTCCATCGCGGCGGCGGAGGCGAAGACGTTCGCCCCGACGTACGGGATACCGGCCATCTCCAGCATTCCCTGGATGGTGCCGTCCTCGCCGTACGCGCCGTGCAGCACCGGGAAGACCACGTCCACGTCGGCCAGCGCCCGGGGACCCTCGGTGGGGTCGAGCACCATCAGCCCGTTGCCGGTCGGGTCGGCGCGCAGCACGATGTCGGTGCCGGACTCGGCGGTGATCTCCGGCAGCCGGCGCGAGTTGATCGCCAGCTGCGACGGGTCGCCGTTGGTCAGCACCCACTGCCCCGCCCGGGTGATGCCGACCGGCACCACCTCGAACTCGTCCGGGTCCAACGCGCCGAGCACGCTGCCGGCGCTGACGCAGGAGATGCCGTGCTCCGGGCTGCGGCCGCCGAAGACGATCGCCACGCGGGTCTTGCCTGGGGTGGTCACTCCGGTCACCTCTCGGTACGCGACTGCGGGCTGGCGCTCACCCGGTTGACCTTACTGTGCGTGGCCGGAAACCGATGCCGATACCCGAGGAGACGCGAGGGGCCAGGACAACCGGTCACCGCGTGCTTTACGGTACGTAATCGGGCGCTGGACGCCCGGGGCCCTGCTGGGCGCGCTGGACGGCGGCGGGGGCGAGGGTACGCCGGCATCGGCGGGCGCCCACTACGCTGCTCGTCCTATGAGCCCTGATCCCCTCATCGCCTCGCTCTCGGCGGCCCTCGACGCCCGCCCGGACGACCTGCCGCTCCGACTGCACCTCGCCGCGCTGCTGCTCGACGCCGGCCGGTCCGGCGAGGCGATCGCGCAGATCGGGCAGGCGCTGGCCCGGGATCCGGGCAACGGCGAGGCCCAGGCGCTGATGCAGCGGGCGCTGGCCCCCGTACCCCCGCCCCCGGCGACCCCGCCGGCGCCGGCAGCCCCGCAGCCTCCGACCGCCCCGCAGTCGCCGCCGGCCCCGCCCGCGCCGGCGCAGCGGCCCGCGCCGGCCGGGCCGGACGTGCCGCCGGCGGCCGACGGATCCGACCCGCTGGCCGCGTACGAGCAGGAACTGGCCGATATCGTGCCGCCGCGCTTCGCCCGGGCCGGCGACGAGCCCGAGCCGGTGACCGGCGACGCCGACCGGGTGTACGACGTGGAGGTCTCCGGGATCCGGCTGGCCGACGTGGGCGGCATGACGGCCGTGAAGGAGCGGTTGGAGCTGGCCTTCCTCGGCCCGCTGCGCAACCCGCAACTGCGCAAGATGTACGGCAAGAGCCTGCGCGGCGGGCTGATGCTCTACGGCCCGCCCGGCTGCGGCAAGACCTTCCTGGCCCGGGCGGTGGCGGGCGAGATGGGCGCCAAGTTCATCTCGCTGTCCATCGTGGACGTACTCGACATGTGGATGGGCAACTCGGAGCGCAACCTGCACGAGCTGTTCGAGGCGGCCCGGCGCAACGCGCCCTGCGTGCTCTTCCTCGACGAGATCGACGCGCTCGGCCACAAGCGCTCCCAGGTCAGCTCCAGTTCGATGCGGACGTTGGGCAACCAGCTGCTCGCCGAACTGGACGGCATGGAGGGCAACAACGAGGGCGTCTTCGTGCTGGCCGCCACCAACACCCCGTGGGACGTGGACCCGGCCCTGCGCCGTCCGGGCCGGCTCGACCGGGTGGTGCTGGTGCTCCCGCCGGACGCCGAGGCCCGCCGGGCGATCCTCGAGTACCACCTGCGGGACCGGCCGATCGCCGGGATCGACCTGCGCAAGGTGGTCGCCGGGACGGAGGACTTCTCCGGCGCCGACCTGGCCCACCTCTGCGAGACGGCGGCCGAGTTCGCGATGGCGGACTCGGTCCGCACCGGCGAGGTGCGGATGATCGAGCAGCGGGACCTGGAGCGGGCGCTGAAGGAGGTGCGCCCGTCGACCCGCCCGTGGATGGCCACCGCGCGGAACGTGGCCATGTTCGCCAACGAGGGCGGCGTCTACGACGACCTGGTGGCGTATCTGAAGCGGCGCAAGCTGCTCTGAGCGCGGGGCGGCCCGGCGGGGCGCCGGGCCGCCGCCCGCCGGGCCGGGCTACCACCGCGCGTGCGCGCGGGCCGTCCCTCAACCGCGGGCGTGCCGCCGGCCGATGGCGATCACCTTGACCCGCTGCCGGCCGGCCCGCACCATGCCCAGCGCCATGAACGCGCCGGCGATCCGCTCGGCCGCCTCCCGGCTGCTCGCGCCGACCACCTGGCGGCGCCGCTCGGGACAGGTCCGCTCGTTGCGCCAACTGCCGTCGATCGGGCGGACGTCCGTGAGCACCACCAGGAACCGGGTCATCGCCGGCCGCCGGCGCGCTCGGCGGGATCCTGCTGACCAGTACGCACGTCGAGTCCCTTTCCTGTGTGCGGCCGCCAGGTGGCGTGGCACGCGGCGGTCGGGTACGGGGGAGAAACCCGACCGCCGCGCGCCCCATCCCCTCCGGTCGCTCACCGCCGCCGTCGCCACGACAACCGGCGGTGAGGACGCGATGACAGATTGACACCTTCACAGCCATGAATGCAACTCTCATCGGCGTTCTCTCATGTACTAATTCCCGATACGTGTGCGACCATCGATGCATGGCCCCCAAGACCGCGCGTGCCCGCCGGCTCGGCATCGCGCTGCGCACCCACCGGGAGGCCGCCGGGCTCACCCTCGAGGCGGCGGCCGACGAGATCAACAGCACCCGGAGCACCCTCTCCCGCTACGAGAACGCCCAGACGCTGGTCAGCCCGGCCACGGTGCGCGCCCTGCTCACCCTCTACGGGGTCGCCCCCGACGACGTGGCGGCGGCCGTGCAACTGGCCAAGGACGCCCGCAAGCCGGGCTGGTGGGTGTCCTACTCGTACCTGCTGGACCGGCGCACCATCGACTTCATCGCGCTGGAGGCCGAGGCGACCGGGATCGCCAACTTCGAGCCGTCGGTGGTGCCCGGGCTGCTGCAGACCGCCGACTACATCCGCGGCGTGATGCGGGGCGGCCCGCACACGCTCGGCGACGACCAGGTGGAGCAGCGGGTCCAGCTGCGGCTGGACCGCCAGCAGCGACTCACCGCCGACGAGCCGCCGATCCTCGACGCGATCATCGACGAGGGCGCGCTGCTGCGGCCGGTGGGCGACCGCGGCGTGATGGAGGGCCAGCTACGCCATCTGCTGAAGATGGCCGAGCTGCCCAACATCACCGTGCAGGTGATCCCGCTGGCCGCCGGCTACCACCGGGGCACCCGGGGCTCGCTGCACATCCTGGAGTTCGCCGACCCGGAGGACCCGATCATCGCCTCGGTGGAGACGGTGGCCGGGCAGATGGTCCTGGACCGGCCGGGCGACCTGCGTACCTGCACCAAGATCATGGAACACCTGCGGACCGTCGCGCTCAGCCCGGCGGACAGCCGCGACCAGCTCCTCCAACTCCTGAAGGGACGGTAGGACCATGACCCCGACGATCAGCGCGGCGCTGGCCTCGGCCGGGTGGCGCAAGAGCAGCCACAGCGGCGACGAGGGAGCGTGCGTGGAGGTGGCGGCGATCCCCGGCACGGTGGCCGTCCGCGACTCCAAGGACCCGGCCGGGCCGGCCCTGCTCTTCCCGCCCGCCGCCTGGGCGGCCTTCGCCGCGGCGCCGCCGCGCCGCTGACCGTCCAGGCGCCGACGACGCGCCGCTGACCGTCCGGCGGCCGCCGCGCCGCTGACCCTCGCGCCGCCGCCGCGCGGCGGGTCGGCGCTCAGCCGCCGACCAGCGGTCGCGGGGCCGGCTCGGCGCGCAGCGCCTCCAGCGCCGCGATCGCCGCGCCCCGGGCGCCGGCCGTGTCCCGCTCCGGCACCAGGGCGAAAGTGGCCACCGCGGCCTGCTCCGCGCGCAGCACCGTGTGCTCGCGTACGGTCGCCAGGAACCAGTCCCGGAACTCTGGCTCCGCCTCCACCACCCCGCCGCCGACGAAGTACGCGTGCGGGTCGGTGAAGTTCGCCGCGACGGTGAAGAGCCGGCCGAGCGCCATCGCCTGCTGCGTGAAGACCTCCCGGGCCAGCGCGTCGCCCCGCTCCCCGTAGCCGCGGACCAGCTTCGCCGCGCGGGCCGGTGGTTCGGCCGCGAGCGGGTGCCCGGGATAGCGGGTCAGCCAGTACGGCAGCAGGTTGCGGGCGATCCCGGTCAGCGAGGCGACGCTCTCCGCGTCCCCGGCGAAGCCGCAGGCGCAGGTCGGCACGGGTTGGTCGGGGGCGAGCAGGCCGGTGAGCGGGATGTGCACGTGGCCCAGTTCCCCCGCCATCCCGGCGGCGCCGGCCACCACCCGGCCGCTCTCCACCACGCCGCCGCCCAGCCCGGTGCCGACGATGGCCGACACCGACGAGCGCCGCATCGCCTCGCCGCCGAAGTACGCGTGGTGGGCGTAGAGCGCGGCCGCGTTCCCGTCGTTGTGGTAGACCACCGGCAGCCCGAGCCGCCGCTCCAGCGCGCCGCGGACGTCGAACCCGCGCCAGGCCGGCTGGGAGAAGTTGGTCGACCCACGTGACGAGATCACCCCGGTCGCGCTGGCCGGGCCGGGGGTGTCCAGGCCGACCGCGCGCACCTGCCCGCGCGGGACCCCGGTCAACGCCAGCACCCCGTCGAACGCGCGGGCCAGCGCCTCGATCGCCGCCTCCGGGCCGGCCAGCACCTCGCTCGGGATCTCCACCAGCCCGTCCACCAGGAACCGACCGTCCACGGTGAGCACCGTGGCGTTGTTGCTGGTGCCGCCGTTGTCCAGGCCGACGACCACCGGACCGTCCACGCCGCCCACCGCGCCGCCTCCCGTCGTAGTGACCTGCCGGAAGGCTAGTTCCCGAGGCCCGGCTCCGCCATGCCCGCGCCGGCCACGCCCCGCCCGCCGGCCGCGCCGGTCAGACCCACGACACCGGCGTCGCCGGTCAGGCCCGCCGCGGCGACGCGCCGGCCGACGGCGGACACCGGCACGGGTCCGGGCCGGACGCGGCTGCGCGCCATCCGGGAGGTCGCCCCGGCACACCGGCGGCCGCCGGAACGCGTCGCGCTCCGGCGGCCTGGGTGGTCGGTCAGCCGTTGTCGATCAGGCTGGCGATCTCGTTGTAGATCAGGTGGGCCTTGGCGCCCTGGTTGGACGGGCAGCCGCCGAGGTGGTGCAGGGCGATCACCCGGTGGCTGCCGTTCAGCACCGGAGAACCCGAGTTGCCGCCCGAGGTGTCACAGCTGTAGCTGATGTTCCAGGTGTTGTAGTTCGCGTTCTTCACCGTGCAGAGCGCGCCGCCCTGGGTGTCCTCGTAGATCGACAGCCGCTTCGGCCGGCCGTCGCCGTGCCCCGGGATGTACATCCGGGTGCCGGTGGTGGTGGCGCTCGTCGCCAGGTAGAGCGTGCCGAAGCCCTGGATGCTGGCGAAGTTGTTGACCGAGTACAGGGTGTAGTCCAGTTGGCTGGAGCCGCCGGCGCTCACCTTGTACAGGGTGGCGCCGCTGACCTTCGTGCCGGCGCCCGGGTTGTTGCCGCCGCAGGTGGCGCACTGGTAGTTGAACTGCATCTCGCTGCCGCTGACCGTGGCCTGCGTCGACATGCAGTGCTTGTTGGTCAGCATCCGGTTGGTGTTGCCGACCCGCCAGGTGGTGCACATCCCGCCGCCGCTGATCAACAGCCGGGCCACCGCGTTGCCCCGGGCGTACTCGGTGGGGTGGCTGCTCTGGTAGCAGACCACGTCGCGGCGGGCGTCCGTGCTGCACACCGACTGCGTGGAGAAGTTGTACTGGCCGATCTCCGCGGCGTCGTACCCGCGCCAGAGCCGGTCGATGGTCGCGGCCTCGCCGCCCGAGCGGCGGCTGCTGTGCAGTTTCACCACCGCGGTGTCGCCGTCCACCGACATGGCCCAGAAGCCCGGCCGGCCGTCGGTGGTGTAGTCCGAGCCGGTGGCCCGGTTCAGGGAGCGGTCGTACCGGTAGCTCTCCCGGCCGTCCGGGCTGGACACCGTGACGTAGTCGCCCGGGGCAAGCCGCAGCGAGCTGAAGTGCACCTTCACGTACGCCGCGCCGGGGTGCCGGATGACCTGCGTGCGGCCGTCGCGGGCGTAGGACAGCGAACTGTCGACCGTGCGCAGTTCACCGACCGTGGTGACCCCCTCGGCGGAGAACTGCTCCGACTCGGGAGCCCGCTGCGACTGTGGCGCGAGGGGCTGGTCCGGATCCGCTGCGACGGCGGGTGCCGACACCAGGCTCAGCCCGAGCGCGCCGGCGGCGAGCGCGACCGCCGCCGTGCGCATGCGGAGTCGAGATTGCTTCATCGTCGCTCCTCCCCAAGGAGGCGGCCGGTCGCCGCCCTTGCCGCCTTCATACCGGAGCCGATCGATACATACAAGATTATCTATACCGCGGTATGGCCGGCGTGCCGGCCCGCCCGGAGCTGTCCGGAGCTGTCCGGGCGGGCTGGCGGCCGGATCAGGCGGGACGGCGGGCGGTGACCGCTGTCGCCTCCAGGTCGTCGTCGCGCAGCACGGTCGGCACCAGGCCGGCGGCGGAGAGCATCGCGCACAGCCCGTCCACCTGCCCGGCGCTGGTCTCCACCGCCAGGTGCCCGCCCGGAGCCAGCCACTCGGCGGCGCCCGCGGCCACCCGGCGCAGCACGGCCAGGCCGTCCGGCCCGCCGTCGAGCGCCACCGGCGCCTCGTGCAGCCGCGCCTCCGGCGGCATCAGCGCCACCGCCGCCGTCGGCACGTACGGGGCGTTGGCCACCACCAGGTCCAGCCGTCCCCGCCAGGCCGACGGGACCGGGTCGAACAGGTCGCCCTGGTACACCTCGACGCCGGAGCCGGCCAGGTTGCGCCGGGCGCAGGCCACCGCCGCCGGATCGATGTCGGCGCCGGCCAGCCAGCGCGGCGCGAGCCGCCGGGCCAACGCCAGGGTGGTGGCCCCGGAGCCGCAGCAGAGGTCGAGCACGGCCGCCGCCGGGCCGGTCACCGCGACCGCGGCGTCCACCAGCAGCGCGGTACGACCGCGCGGCACGAACACGCCGGGGTCGACGGCGACCCGCATGCCGCAGAACTCGGCCCAGCCGAGCAGGTGCTCCAGCGGCAGGCCGGCCACCCGGCGGTCGACCAGGTCGGCCAGCGCCCGCGGCGAGTCGGCGGCGGCGATGAGCAGGTCCGCCTCGTCCTCGGCGTAGACGCAGCCGGCGGCGCGCAGCCGGCGCACCAGGTCGGAGTGGTCGAAACGGTGGCGCGATGTCATGGGTTACCTCCGGGAAACGCTCGTCGGCGCTCCCGGCCCGCCTACTCGGCGGCGACGTGGGAGGGAGCGCCGGTCCGGCTCGTCTGGTGGATCGGACTCACCTCCTCGGGTCGGGGCCCCACCCGGGCCACGGACGGGCCCGGTACGGGCCACCGAGACGATAGCTCAGCCGGCGGTCGCCGTACCGCCCGGTCCGGCGGCGTCCAGCGCGGCGGTGACGTCGGCGACCAGGTCGACGGTGTCCTCCACGCCGCAGGAGAACCGGACGAAGCCGGGGCCGGTGGCGTCGCCCCACTGGGCCCGCCGGTCGGCGGTGGTGTGCAGCCCGCCGAAGGAGGTGGCCGCGAACACCAGCTTCGCGGCGTCCAGGAACCGGGCCACCCGCTCGGCGTCGCCGAGGTCGAAGGAGAGCACGCCGGGTATCCGGCGCATCTGCGCCGACGCCACCCGGTACGCCGGGTCGCCGGGCAGCCCGGGCCAGCGCAGCCCGGTCACGTCCGGGCGGTCGGCGAGCAGCCGGGCGAGCGCCTCGGCGTTCGCGGTCTGCCGGGCCAGCCGCAGGTCCAGGGTGGCCAGCGACCGGTGCGCCAGCCAGGCGTCGAACGCGCCGGGGACCGCCCCGGTCGCGGACCGCCAGCCGGTGACCTTGTCGAGCAGTTCGGCCGACCGGCCGGCCAGGTAGCCGAGCAGCAGGTCGGAGTGGCCGGTCAGCGCCTTGGTGCCGGAGGCGACCACCAGGTCGGCGCCGAGGTCGAGCGGGCGCTGCCCGAGCGGGGTGGCGGTGGTGTTGTCCACCGCCAGCAGGGCGCCGGCGGCGCGCGCCTCGGCGGCCAGCGCGGACACGTCGGCCACGTCCAGGCCGGGATTGGCGGGCGTCTCGACCAGCACCAGGCGGACCCCGTCGAGCGACGGGTAGGGGCCGGCGGTCGGCACGAAGCGCACCCGCACCCCCAGCTCCTCCAGGGTCCCGGTGGCGAACGACCGCACCGAGTAGTAGCCGTCGGCGGGGAGCAGCACGGTGTCCCCCGGCCGCAGCACCGTCAGCAACAGCCCGGTGATCGCCGCCTGTCCGCTGGCGAAGACCCGGCAGTCGCCGCCCTCGAGGTCGCCGATCGCCGCCTCCAGCAGCCGCCGGGTCGGGTTGTCCGGCCGGCCGTACCCGTTCGGCGCCGCCGCCGGGCCCTGCCACGGGTCGAGGTGGTACGGCGCCGCGAAGACCGGTCCGGGCAGGAACGGCTCCCCCGGCACCGGCTCGGGCAACCCGGCGTGCACGCATCGGGTGCCGTCGTGCTGATCGGCCATCTCACTCACTCCGGTTTGGTCGTACGGCTCATCAGGGCGGCCACGGCCAGCCGGGGGTCGACCCCCTCGTGGCACACCAGTTCCACCTGCTCGGTGATCGGCATCTCCACCGCGTGCGCCCGCGCCAGGTCGCGGATGGCCAGCGCGCTCTTGACCCCCTCGGCGGTCTGCCGGGTGGCCACCCGGGCCTCCTCCAGCGTGGCGCCCCGGCCGAGGTGCTCGCCGAAGGTGCGGTTGCGGGCCATCGGCGACGAGCAGGAGGCGACCAGGTCACCCATCCCGGCCAGGCCGGCGAAGGTCAGCGGGTCGGCGCCGAGGGCCACCCCGAGCCGGGCCGTCTCGGCCAGCCCTCGGGTGACCAGCATCGCCCGGGTGTTGTCGCCGAAGCCCATCGCGGTGGCGATGCCGTACGCCAGGGCGATCACGTTCTTGACCGCGCCACCCAGTTCGCAGCCGATCACGTCGTCGTTGGTGTACGGGCGGAAGTACGGCGTGGTGATGGAGCGCTGCACGAGCGTGGCCCGGTCGGAGTCGGTGCAGGCCACCACGGTGGCGGCCGGCTGCTCGGCGGCGATCTCCGGGGCCAGGTTGGGACCGGAGACCACCACCACCCGGTCCGCCGCCACCCCGGCGGTCTCCACGATCACCTCGCTCATCCGCTTCGTGGTGCCCAGCTCGATGCCCTTCATCAGGGAGACCAGAGTCGCGTCCGGGTGCAGGTGCCCGGCCCAGCCGGCGAGGTTGCCCCGCAGCGTCTGCGACGGCACGGCCAGCACCACGACTTCCGCGCCGGTGATCGCCTCGGCGGCGTCCCCGGTGGCGGTCACCCGCGCCGGCAGCACCAGGTCCGGCAGGTACTCCGGGTTACGCCGCTCGGCGCGGATGGTGTCGGCCACCGGCTGTCGGCGGGCCCAGATGGTGACGTCCCGCCCGGCGTCGGCGAGGATCTTGGCGAACGCCGTCCCCCACGAACCGGCCCCGAGCACCGCGACGTGCCCGCTCATGCCGGCACTCCGCCGCGCCGCGGGCCGCCCTGCGGCACCGTCGCGCCGAGCCTGCTGATTCGCTCGCTCCGCTGGCTCACGCCGCCGCCTCCGGCTGCTGCCCCTGGCTCGGCGCGGGACGGGGCGGTCGTTCCCACAGCGGTGGCGGGGTGCCGCCGCGGATCTCGGCGAGCAGGTCGCGGATGCTCAGCATGATCGCGTCGGTCATCTCCTCCAGGGTGGCCCGGGTCGGGGTGGCGCCGGCCCACGCGCTCAGGTCGACCGGCGGCCCGGCGGCCACCGAGACCGGGATCCGGGGCCGCAGGCTCAGCCGCGTGGTGCGCGGGTCGAAGATCCGCTCCGGACCCCACATGGCGACCGGGATGACCGGGGCGCCGGTGGCCAGTGCCAGCCGGGCGGCGCCGGTCTTGCCCTTCATCGGCCACAGGTCGGGCTCCCGGGTGATGGTGCCCTCCGGGTAGATCACCACCGCGCCGCCCTCGTTCAGCGCGGCGACCAGGGCGTCGAGCGACCGGACCGCGTCCACCGTGCCCCGCTCGACCGGGATCTGCTTGCACCGGTGCAGGATCCAGCCGATCACCGGGACCTTGAACACGCTGGCCTTGCCGAGGAACTGCGGCCAGCGGCCGGCGTCGTAGATGAAGTGCGCGGAGACCAGCGGATCGGCGTGCGAGAGGTGGTTGGGCACCACGATCACGCCGCCGGGGTGGCGCAGGTGCTCCATGCCGCGCCAGGTGCGCCGGGTCCAGACGGTCATCACCGGCTTGACCACCACCACGGCGAACCGTTGCCAGAACCCCAGCCTCCGCCGTGTCACTGCGCCTCCTCGTGCCGCCCCGACCCGCGCACCGGACCCCGCCGGTGACACCCGCCGCGGAAATCATGCCTGCTCGCCCTCGGTACGGCCAGTGAGGGTACCGCCGGCCGGCTGGCAGGATTGCGGGTGTGAGTCAGCCGACGTGGACCGTGGTGGTGCCGGTCAAGCGCCTGGCCGTCGCCAAGAGCCGGCTGCGGGGGGCGCTGGCGGGCGTACCGCACGAGGAACTGGCGCTGGCCCTGGCGGCCGACACGGTCGCCGCGGTGCGGGCCTGCCCGGCGGTGGCCGAGATCCTGGTGGTCACCGACGACGCGCGGGTGGCCGCGGCGGCCCGCGACGCCGGCGCCCGGGTGCTGCCCGACCGGCCGGGCGCCGGCCTGAACGCCGCGTTCCGGCACGGCGCGGCCGCGGCCGGCGGCGGGTGGGTGGCCGGGCTCACCGCCGACCTGCCCGCGCTGCGCCCGGCCGAGCTGGTGGCGGCGCTGCGGGCGGTGCCCGCCGGCCCGCCGGGGGTACGCCGGTTCGTGGCCGACGCCCCGGGCGACGGCACCGTGCTGCTCGCCGCGCCGCCCGGAGTGCCGCTGGACCCCCGCTTCGGGGCCGGCTCGGCCGCCGCACACGCGGCGAGCGGGGCGCTGCCGCTGGTCGGGGACTGGCCGAGCCTGCGCCGGGACGTGGACACCGCCGACGACCTGGCGGCGGCGGCCCGGCTCGGGCTGGGGCCGCGCACGGCGGCGCTGGCCGCGGCGCGCTGCCCGGCCTGACCCGCCCGGTGTACGGTGCTGGCATGCAGGGCACGGTGGCCACCTTCGACGCGGCGACCCGCAGCGGCGTGCTGCTCCTCGACGACGGCACCGAGCTGGCCTTCCCGGCCCGGGCGTTCGACGCCTCCGGGCTGCGGCTGCTCCGCCTCGGCCAGCGGGTACGGATCGACCGGGACGGCGCCGGTGAGGTCGTCCGGGTGACGTTGCCGACGATGGCCTGACCCGACCGGCCGAAGTTCATTTTGCGTTAACCCGGGTCGGGTGATTATGAGCGGGTGAGCACCCCTCGCGAGCACCCCGCCCGCCCACCGCGCGCCCCCGAACCGGCCGCCCCCCGCAACGGCACCCGCGCCCGCGGCGCCGACGGCCGCTTCCGCCCCGCCGAGACCCCGCACGCCGGGGTCGACCCGCTCGGGCCGGGCACCGACGCCGGTGCCGCCTCGGCCGGGCTGGAGGAGGTGCTGGACCCGGAGGTGGCCCCGCCAGCACCGGCGGACGAGGCGCCCGCTCCCCAGCCGCTGCCGGAGGACCGCTTCTTCAACCGGGAGCTGTCCTGGCTCGACTTCAACGCGCGGGTGCTGGCGCTCGCCGAGGACGCCCGCACGCCGCTGCTGGAGCGGGCCAAGTTCCTGGCCATCTTCGCCAGCAACCTGGACGAGTTCTTCATGGTCCGGGTCGCCGGGCTGAAGCGGCGGCTCCAGGCCGGCCTGCCGGTCCGCGGCGGCGACCGGATGCCGCTGCGGACCCAGCTGGAGCTGATCGCCGGGAAGACCGCGACGCTGGTCGCCCGGCACGCCGCCTGCTTCGTCGACGACGTGCTGCCCAAGCTGGCCGCCGAGGACATCCGGATCCTGCGCTGGGCGGAGCTGGACGACGCCGAGCGGGAGCGGTTGCGGGCGTACTTCCGGGAACAGATCTTCCCGGTGCTGACCCCGCTCGCGGTCGACCCGGCGCACCCGTTCCCGTACATCTCCGGGCGGTCGCTGAACCTGGCCGTGGCGGTCCGCGACCCGGACGGCGGCTCGGAGCTCTTCGCCCGGGTGAAGGTGCCGAACAACGTCCCCCGGTTCGTCCGGGTGCACCGCGACCGGCCGGGTGTGCGGATGCTGCCGGTGGAGGACCTCATCTCGGTGCACCTGGGGCAGCTCTTCTCCGGCATGCAGGTGGTGGAGTGCCACCTGTTCCGGGTCACCCGCAACGCCGAGGTGGAGGTCGACGAGGACCGCGACGAGGACCTGCTCCAGGCGCTGGAACGGGAACTGGCCCGGCGCCGGTTCGGGCCACCGGTCCGGCTGGAGGTGGCCGCCTCGATCTCCGACCACATGCTGGACCTGCTCGTCCGCGAGCTGGACATGGCCGACCAGGACGTGCTGCGGGTGCCCGGCCTGCTCGACCTCTCCGCGCTCTGGCAGGTCTACAACGAGGCCGACCGGCCGGACCTCAAGGACCCGCCGTTCGTGCCGGCCACCCACCCCCGGCTCACCGAGGGCGAGGTGCCGCGCAGCGTCTTCGCCACCCTGCGCGACGGCGACATCCTGGTGCACCACCCGTACCACTCGTTCGCCACCAGCGTGCAGCGCTTCATCGAGCAGGCCGCGGCCGACCCGGACGTGCTGGCCATCAAGCAGACGCTCTACCGCACCAGCGGCGACTCGCCGATCGTGGACGCGCTGGTCGACGCGGCCGCCGCGGGCAAGCAGGTGGTGGTGCTGGTCGAGCTGAAGGCGCGCTTCGACGAGGTGGCCAACATCGGCTGGGCCCGCACCCTGGAGCGCGCCGGCTGCCACGTGGTCTACGGCCTGGTGGGGTTGAAGACGCACTGCAAGACCGCCCTGGTGGTACGCCAGGAGGGCAACCAGATCCGCCGCTACTGCCACATCGGCACCGGCAACTACCACCCGAAGACGGCCCGGCTCTACGAGGACTTCGGCATGCTCACCGCCGACCCGGAGATCGGCGCCGACCTGACCGACCTGTTCAACGTGCTCACCGGCTACAGCCGGCAGACCGGGTACCGGCGGCTGCTGGTGGCCCCGCAGGGCATCCGCAGCGGCCTGATCGAGCGGATCGAGCGGGAGATCGCGCACGTCCGGCTGGGCGTGCCGGGCCTGGTGCAGTTCAAGGTGAACGCGCTGGTCGACGAGGAGATCACCGACGCCCTCTACCGGGCCTCCCGGGCCGGCGTGCACGTCGACCTGCTGATCCGCGGCATGTGCACGCTGCGCCCCGGGGTGCCGGGCCTGTCGGAGAACATCCGGGTGCGGTCGATCCTCGGCCGGTTCCTGGAGCACTCCCGGATCTTCCGGTTCGGCAACAACGGCGACGCCGAGTTCTGGATGGGCTCGGCCGACCTGATGCACCGCAACCTGGACCGCCGGGTCGAGGCGCTGGTCCGGGTCAGCGACCCGGTCGCCCGGGCCGAGCTGGACCAGGTGCTGACCGCCGCGATGAGCCCGGAGGTGGACGCCTTCGAGCTGGCCGCGGACGGCACCTGGACCCGGCGGATCGGCACCGCGGAGGCGCCGCTGACCCAGTTGCAGGAACTCCTGCTGCATCGGGTCGCTGGCACCGCGAGCTGACCCCGGCGCGCATAGGCTGACCAGATGCTGGATGAGCGGGATTCGGCCGGCGCGGGCCGGACCGGACCGGCCGGGGAGCCCGACGACGGGACGCGGATCCGGGCCGCCGGCGGGGTGGTGTGGCGCCCGGGCGGGCCGGGCGGCGCGGAGGTCTGCCTGGTGCACCGCCCCCGCTACGGCGACTGGTCGCTGCCGAAGGGCAAGCTGGAGCCGGGCGAGCGCCCGCTGGTGGCCGCCGTCCGCGAGGTGGCCGAGGAGACCGACGTACGGGCCGTGCCGCAGGTGCGGCTGCCCACCGTGAGCTACCGCAGCGAGGGCCGGCCCAAGGCGGTCGACTACTGGTCGATGCGGGCGGCGGCGAACGGCGGCTTCGA
Organism: Micromonospora sp. C28SCA-DRY-2; assembly: GCF_030519475.1. GTDB lineage: Bacteria > Actinomycetota > Actinomycetes > Mycobacteriales > Micromonosporaceae > Micromonospora. The sequence goes on from NZ_JAUMKD010000001.1 coordinate 751,062, forward strand.
GCCCGGCACCGAGGTGGACGAGGTGCGCTGGCTCGGCGTCGACGAGGCGATCCGGCTGGTCAGCTACCCGCACGACGCGGAGGTGCTGGCCGCGTTCGCCGCGCTGCCGGCGGTCACCGCGACGGTGGCGCTGGTCCGGCACGCGCACGCCGGCCAGCGCGGCACCTGGACCGGCCCGGACACCGGCCGGCCGCTGGACGCCCGCGGCTGGTCGCAGGCACACGCGCTGGTCCCGCTGGTGGCGCTGGTACGCCCGGCGCGGCTGGTGTCGGCCTCGGCCCGCCGGTGCGTGCAGACCCTGGACCCGGCCGCCGCCGAACTCGACCTGCCCATCGAGGTGGTCGGCGACCTGGACGAGCCGCGGCCGGGCCAGCAGCCCGACGAGTGCGCCCTGGCCGCCGCCGCCCGGCTGGTCGAGCTGGCCGCCGCCGGCGAGCCGGTGGCGGTGTGCAGCCAGGGCAGGGTGATCCCGGGAGCGCTGGCCCGGCTCACCGGGCGGACGGACGACTTCACCACCCCGAAGGGCGGCGGCTGGCTGCTGGCGTTCGCCGGCGACCGCCTGCTCTCCGCCGACCGCCTCTGAGCCGGCGCCCGGACCGCCGGCGACCGGCTGCTCGCCGCCGACCGTCTCTGAGCCGGCACCCGAGCCGCCGGCGACCCGGGCCGCCGCAGGGACGCCCCGCGGCCCCGCGCGCCGGCCCGGGCCCGTCGCGCCGCCCGGGCCCGTCGCGCCGCTGCGGCCCGGGGCGCCGGCGGCGCGGGTCAGGGCAGGGTGAGCGTCACCGCGACCGGCAGGTGGTCGCTGGCCTCGCTGCGCGGCGCCACCGGGTCGGAGGCGGCGAGGCCCGCCGAGACGAGGACGTGGTCGATCTGCTGGCGCGGGTCGTCGGCCGGGCTGGTGGGCAGCGGCCGGGCCGCCGCCAGCGCGTCGACCAGGCCGGCCCGGGTGAACTCGGCGAAGGCCGCCTCGCCCGGCTCGGTGTTCAGGTCGCCGGCGACCACCAGCGGGCGGCCGGCGGCGTACCCGGTGGCGAACTCGGCGACCGCGCGGGCCTGGACCACCGGCTCCTGATCGGGCGGGGGTTGCAGGTGGGTGCTCACCACGGCGAGCCGGACCCCGCCGCCGAGGTCCAGGTCGACCGCGAGGGCCTGCGCCCCGGTCGGCGCGCCGACCGCCGGCAGTGCCCGGGTGCGCGGCGAGGTGGTCGGCCAGCGGCTGAGCACGGCGTCGCCCCAGACCGGGTCGGCGGCCGGCGCGAAGACGTACGGCATGTCGAGCCGCTTCGCCAGCAGGGTGAGCGTGTCGTGGCCACCGTTGAGCAGCCAGGCCCGGTCCACCTCGCTGAGCACCACCACGTCCGGCCGTTCGGCGCGGACGACCCGGGCCAGGCCGGCCAGGTCGAACCGCCCGTCCAGCCCGAAACCCATCCGGACGTTGTAGGCCACCAGCCGGACCGTCTCCGGCGGGCCGGGCCGGTTGCTCGACACCAGCCACGGGCCGTGCCCCCATGCGGCGAGCAGGGTCACCGCGGCCAGCACGGCGGCCGTCCGCACCGGCGGCAACGTGGCCGGCGGGCGGGGCGCGGGGGCGGTCACGGCCACCCCGGCGACCAGCGCGGCCGCGGCGACCGGCGCCCAGCCGTTGGGGTAGCCGAGGTCGTAGGCCGCGTAGTAGCCGACGGCGGCGACCGCGAAGACCAGCATCCCGCCGACGGCGGCGTAGCCGCGCCGCAGGTCGGCACGGGCGGGCCGGGGGGTGGCACCGTCCCCGGGCCCGCCGGCGCCGACCGTGGCCGGCGGCGCGGGCGGGCCGGCGGCGGCACCGCTCGCCGGAACGCCGGCGCCGACCGTGACCGCGCCGGCCCGTGCCGGCTCGGCGCGGGGTGCCGGCTCCGCGCCGGGTGCCGGCGCGGCGATCGGGCCTGGCTCGGCGCCGGGTTCCGGCTCGGTGTCGGGTGTTGGCGCGTCGGTGCGGGCCAGGCAGCCGCCGAGGCCGACGGCGGTCAACAGGAGCGCCGGGACGAGCAGCGCCGGCCGGTCGAGGGCGAACAGCAGCGCGCCGAGCAGCAGGGCCACCGGCGCGGCCGGCCACCAGCGCCGCGCCGGAGCGAGCGCGGCGAGCACGAAGAGCCCGACCGCCCCGCCGGCGAGCGCCAGGCCCAGCGGCGGCGGCCCGGCGATGCCGGCCGCCGGGCCGTACCAGTAGGACATCGCCGTCCCGGCCAGCGCCGGGGAGAGTGCGACCATCCCGGCCAGCAGCAGTCCCGGACCGGCCAGCAGCCAGGCACGGCCGCCACCGGCTGGCGCGGGCGCGGTGGGCCGGTCCTGGAACGCCGTGGCCAGGAAGAGCGCGACCAGCACGGCGCCGGCCGACCAGGCCAGCCAACCGCCCCGCCAGACCAGGTCGTACGTGTCGAGCAGCGCGTGCCCGACGGCGGCGAGGGCGAGCCCCACCGCCAGGCCGGGCACCGGTCGGGGCGTGCCGGCGGCGACGCCGGCCAGCCACAGCAGACCGACGAGCAGGCCGGCGGTGGCCAGCCACAGTTGGGCCCGGCCGCCCGGGGCGGCGGTGAGGGCGAGCCGGATCCCGGCCAGCAGCACCGCGGCGGCGAGGGTGACCCGGCGGACGCCGATCCGCCGCACCAGCGGCGGCGCGACCAGGGCGAGCAGGAAGCAGCCGAGCGCGAACGCGCCCATCAGCTCCGCCGGAGTGGACGCCGCCTGCCCGAAGATGGTGATGATCGACGGGAGCCAGACCCGCAGCACGTCGGTGAGCAGGACGAGGCCGAGGGCGAGCGCGGCGGTGGTGAGGTGGCGGAAGCGCACCGGCGCCCTCTTCTCGTGACCGGCGGGGTGGGTCGGCACCGCGATTCTGCGCGCGGGGTCGCTTTCCGGTCAACGCTTCCGGACCCGGTCGGCCGCCGAGGTACCCGCGCCGCTGGGACACCGAGCCGCCGAGACGCCGAGGGGCGTCCACCAGACGGTGGACGCCCCTGCGGTACGGGCCGGGTCAGCGGCGGGTCGCTGCCTTCTTGGCCGGGGACTTCTTCGCCGGCGCCTTCTTGGCCGCCGCGCTCTTGCTGGCCGTGGCGGTCTTCTTCGCCGCGGTGGCCTTCTTGGTCGCCGCGGCGCTCTTCGTCGCCGGGGCGGTCTTCTTGGTGGTGGTCTTCTTCGCCGCGGCGGTCTTGGTGGCCGCGGCGCTCTTCTTGGCCGGGGCGGTCTTCTTGCCGGCGGTGGTCGCCTTGGCCCCGGTCGCCTTGGCCCCGGTGGCCTTGGCGCCGGTGGTCTTGGCGGCGGCCGTGGTGGTCTTCTTCGCCGCCGCCGTGGCCTTCGGCACCTTGCCGCTGGCCACCATCTCCTTGAACCCGGCGCCCGGCCGGAAGGTCGGCACGGATGTCTTCTTGACCTTCACCGCCTCGCCGGTACGGGGGTTCCGCGCTGTTCGCGCGCCCCGGACGCGCTTTTCGAACGCTCCGAAACCGGTGATGGCCACCTTCTCGCCCTTGGTTACCGCCGCCTGGACCTCAGCGAGGACCGCGTCGAGCGCGGCCGTCGCCGTCTTCCGGTCCCCCAGGCGAACGGCGAGCGCCTCGATGAGCTCGGCCTTGTTCACGACTTCCTCCCGATTGTGCAACTGACTCGACGCGAGCCATTCTGCGCGCACGGTATGCCCTGTGCTGCCGGGACACAAACATTCGGTGGAAAAAAGCCCTTGTGTCGCAACGGATTCGCCCCCACCGGCAGAACCGGTGGGGGCGGAATCCGATGCGGGCTGGGGCGTACGGCTATCCGACGGTCGGCAGGAACGCCGGTCGGCGGGCCTCGAAAGCGCTGATCTCCGCCTCGTGCCGGAGGGTGAGTCCAATGTCGTCCAAGCCCTCCATCAGCCGCCAGCGGCTGAAGTCGTCCAGCGGGAACGACCAGGTGGCGTCCTCGACCCGGACCTGTCGGGCGGTCAGGTCGACGGTGACCGCGGCGGTCGGGTCGGCCTCGACGAGCGCCCAGATTTCTTCGACCGCTTTCAATTCGAGCTCGACCGGGAGCAGACCTTCCTTGAGCGCGTTGCCGCGGAAGATGTCGCCGAAGCGCGGGGAGATCACGGCGCGGAACCCCCAGTCGCGCAGCGCCCAGACGGCGTGCTCCCGGGACGATCCGGTGCCGAACTCCGGGCCGGCCACCAGAATCGACGCTCCCGAATACGCGGGATCGTTCAGCACGAATTGCTGATCTTCGCGCCAGGCGCTGAACAGACCGTCGGCGAACCCGGTCCGGGTCACCCGCTTGAGGTACACGGCCGGAATGATCTGATCGGTGTCCACGTTGGATCGCCGCAGCGGTACGGCGGTGCCGGTGTGGGTGGTGAACCTCTCCATCTGCGGTGTGCCCTTCTACAGATCGGCGGGAGCGGCCAGCCGGCCCACCACGGCGGTGGCGGCGGCGACCGGCGGGGAGACCAGGTGGGTGCGTCCGCCCCGGCCCTGGCGGCCCTCGAAGTTGCGGTTGGAGGTCGAGGCGCAGCGCTGGCCGGGGGCGAGGGTGTCCGGGTTCATGCCCAGACACATCGAGCAGCCGGCGAACCGCCACTCCGCTCCGGCGTCGGTGAAGACCTTGTCCAGCCCCTCCGCCTCGGCCGCCTCGCGGACCGCGGCGGAGCCGGGCACCACCAGCATCCGGACGCCGTCGGCCACCCGGTGCCCGCGCAGCACGTCGGCGGCGGCCCGCAGGTCCTCCAGCCGGCCGTTGGTGCAGGACCCGACGAAGACCACGTCGATCGGCAGTTCGCGCAGCGCGGTGCCGGGACGCAGGTCCATGTACTCCAGGGCCCGGCGGGCGGCGGTCCGCTCGCTCTCGGTGACGAACTCCTCCGGATCCGGCACCGACGCGCCCAGCGGAGCGCCCTGCCCGGGGTTGGTGCCCCAGGTCACGAACGGGGTGATCCGGCTGGCGTCCAGGGTCACCTCGGCGTCGAAGGTGGCCCCCTCGTCGGTGGGCAGGGTCCGCCAGTAGGCGACCGCCGCGTCCCAGTCGGCGCCGCGCGGGGCGTTGGGCCGCCCCTTGAGGTACGCGAAGGTGGTCTCGTCCGGCGCGATCATGCCGGCCTTGGCGCCCCACTCGATGGACATGTTGGCGATCGTCATCCGCCCCTCCATGGACAGCGACCGGATCGCCTCGCCGCGGTACTCCACGATGTGGCCGCGCCCGCCCCCGGTACCCACCTGGGCGATCAGGGCGAGCACCAGGTCCTTGGCGGTGACGCCCGGGCCGAGCTGCCCGGTGACGGTGACCGCCATCGTCCGCGGGCGGGCCTGCGGCAGCGTCTGGGTGGCCAGCACGTGCTCCACCTCGCTGGTGCCGATGCCGAAGGCGAGCGCCCCGAACGCGCCGTGGGTGGCGGTGTGCGAGTCGCCGCAGACGATGGTCATGCCGGGCTGGGTGAGGCCGAGCTGCGGACCGATCACGTGCACGATGCCCTGGTTGTCGTCGCCCAGCGGGTGCAGCCGGATGCCGAACTCGGCGCAGTTGCGGCGCAGCGTCTCGATCTGGGTACGCGAGGTGGGGTCGGCGATGGTGAGCAGGTCACCGCGCCGGGACCGGAACGCCGGATCGGCGTACCCGGTCGGGGTGTTGTGGTCCTCGGTAGCGATCGTGAGATCGGTACGGCGCACCCGGCGGCCGGCGAGCCGCAACCCGTCGAAGGCCTGCGGGCTGGTCACCTCGTGCAGCAGGTGCAGGTCGATGAAGAGCAGATCCGGCTCACCCTCGGCGGACCGTACGACGTGCGCGTCCCAGACCTTCTCGGCCAGGGTCCTGGGCGCCGGCTCGGGAGTGACTCCCACCATCTGGACATCCTAAATTCTGGGAGGTAAATTTCGGCTTGTGGGACACAGTATGAGCGGTGTCGGCGTTCTCGACAAGGCGGTGGTCATCCTGGCCGCCTGCGTCGACGGCGCCAGCCTGGCCGAACTCGTTGAACGCACCAAGCTGCCCCGGGCAACGGCGCACCGGTTGGCACAGGCACTGGAGATCCACCGAATGCTGGTACGCGACACCCAGGGCCGCTGGCGCCCGGGCCCACGCCTGGGCGAGCTGGCCAACGCCGCCCCGGACGTGCTGCTGACCGCGGCGGAGCCGCTGCTGGCCGCGCTGCGGGACGCGACGGGCGAAAGCGCCCAGCTCTACCTGCGCCGCGCCGACGAGCGGATCTGCGTGGCCGCCGCCGAGCGGGCCAGCGGCCTGCGGGACACCGTGCCGGTCGGCTCCGTGCTGCCGATGACCGCCGGGTCGGCGGCGCAGATCCTGCTCGCCTGGGAGCCGCCGGAGGCGGTGATGCCGCTGCTGCCCCGGTCGAAGTTCACCGGCCGCACCCTGGCCGAGGTCCGCCGGCGCGGTTGGGCGCAGAGCGTGGCCGAGCGGGAGGCCGGTGTGGCGAGCGTCTCCGCCCCGATCCGGGACCGCACCGGCCGGGTGATCGCCGCGATCAGCATCTCCGGCCCGATCGAACGCCTCGGCCGCCGCCCCGGCGAACGCCACGCCATGGCCGTAGTCCGCGCCGGCCAACGCATATCCGGCCTCTAACCCCCACTCCCTCCCCACCCCACCCCACCCATTCAACGGGTTGATCATGGGGTTGGCCGGCGGGTTCGATCTCCCGGACCGCCGCTAACCCCATGATCAACGGGGTGGGGTGGGGGGAAGGGGACAGCCCGCCTCGGGGGGCGAGGCGGGCTGTTGGGTGTAGCCCCGACCGGATTCGAACCGGCGCTACCGCCTTGAGAGGGCGGCGTCCTGGGCCGCTAGACGACGGGGCCAGGCACTTCCTGCGTTCACCGCCCTGTCGGGCGGGTGCCGCTGTAGTGTAGCGGCGTCCCCTCACCGGGTGTGGACCGGGTCGGGGCGGGTAGACCGCGCAGAAGCGGACCGACCCGCCTCACCGAAGCGAGGCGGGCCGTTACCCGGATGTAGCCCCGACCGGATTCGAACCGGCGCTACCGCCTTGAGAGGGCGGCGTCCTGGGCCGCTAGACGACGGGGCCAGAACCTGTGGTGCCGTGCCGCTCTGCCGAGCGGCGCCGCTGAACCCTATCAGAGACCTCGCCGGCCCCTCGCGGGACCGGCGTGGACTCCAGCAGAATCCAGCGACCGACGTTCTCACGAACATCGGTTTGCTGGGGTACCAGGACTCGAACCTAGACTAACTGAACCAGAATCAGTCGGGCTGCCAATTACCCCATACCCCATTGGCCCCTTGCGGCGCCGGGGACAAACTTTACCCTCCCGGTGCCGACAGGCCAAATCGAGCCCCCCGAAACCGCCCTTGAGCTGCGGAAACGGGCTCTCGACGCGTCAGCCGACGGGCACCACCGGGTTGCTCAGCTCGCCGATGCCCTCGATTCGTACGGTGACCGTATCCCCGTCCGTCAGCGGGCTAACCCCCGCCGGCGTGCCGGTCAGCACCACGTCCCCGGGCAGCAGCGTCATCACGTGCGAGATGTACGACACCAGCGCCGGCACGTCGAAGACCATGTCCCGGGTGCGGCCCAGCTGCCGGACCTCCATCTCCTCCGGGCCGCGCCCCACCTCGCACCGGATCTCCAGGTCGCTGACGTCCAACCCGGTGGTGATCCAGGGCCCGATCGGGCAGAACGAGTCGAAACCCTTGGCCCGGGTCCACTGGCCGTCGGAACGCTGCAGGTCCCGCGCGGTGACGTCGTTGGCGCAGGTGTAGCCGAAGATGGCCCGCTCCGCGGCGGCCCGGTCGGCCCGGCGGGCGCCCGGCGCGCCGATCACCACGGCCAGCTCCGCCTCGTGCTCGACCTGCTTGGAGAAGATCGGCAGCCGGATCGCGTCCCGGGGGCCGATCACCGAGGTGGACGGCTTGAGGAAGAGCAGCGGCTCCTTCGGCACCTCGCTGCCGTGCTCGGCGGCGTGCTCGGCGTAGTTACGCCCGACACAGACCACCTTGCTGGGCAGGATCGGCGAGAGCAGCCGGACGTCGGAGAGCGCCCACCGGGCGCCACTGAAGGTGATCTGACCGAACGGGTGGCCCTCGATCTCGGCGATGGTCAGGCCCTCCGGGCCCGCCCCCGGCTCCCCCTCGACGACCCCGAACGACATTCCCCTGGCATGAGCGAAACGAGCGATACGCACGACGCCAATCTAGCCCGGCCGGTGCCCACCCGGCCGGCGCCACGGGGCAGGTCGGAGCCGGGGCACGATACCCGGTCCCCCGGCCCCGGGGGCGGGATTCCCGGCTTCGTACCCGCACGACGTCCGGCCGCCCCTAGCGTCGGCTGCGGAGGTTCGTTCGTATGCCTGCATCGACACGACACCACAAGGCCCTCGCAGTGTTCGTCCACTGCCTCGGCGTCCTCGCCGCGCTGCCGGCGCTGCACCCGGCCCCGGAGGCGGCGGCCGCCCGGCCCCGGCCGGCCGCGGCCCCGCAGACGCCGGCACCGGCCATGCCGTCGGCACCGCCGGCGGTGCCCACCCCGACCCGGGCCGCGCCGGCACCGGCCCCGTCGCCGGTGACCGTCGCGGTGGCGCCGGAGAGCACGCCGGCCCCCCGCTACCGGATCCAGGTGCGCAACACCGGCGGCGCGCCGGTGGACACCACGGTCCGGCAGGAGCTGCCGCCGGGCTCGTCGGCCACCGCGATCTCCTCGGGCGGCCGGGCCGTCCGGTCGGCCGGCCAGACCTCGGCCACCGAGGTGACCTGGCGGCTCCGGCTGCCGGCCCGGAGCACCACCACCCTCGGCACGGCCCTCACCACCGCCGCGCCGGGCCGTCCGCTGACCGCGCCGGCCTGCGCCTTCGCCGGTGACGGCAGCCGGCCGTACGACTGCGCGACGGCGACCTGGAACGCGGCGCCGGTGCCGGCCGCCGAGGTGACCGAGACGCCGGTGTGGCGCCGGACACCCGTGGTGCTGGCGGGGCTGGGCGCGGTGCTGCTGGTCGCCGCGGTCGGCGCCGGTTGGATCTGGCGCCGGCGGCGCCGGCCGGTGGCCGCGGCGCTGGCCACGGACGGGCCCGGCACGGTGTACCCGCGACCGGCCGCGCCCCGGCCGCCGGAGCGCCGCCGCACCCCGCCGGTGTGGCTGCTCGTCGGGGTGGCCGCGGCGGTGCTGGCGGGCACGGTCGGCGCGGCCGGCTGGACGGCCACCCGGCGGGTCGCCGCTGTCGACACCGACAGCCAGCCGACCAGCGGCGCGTGGGTCGGCCGGGGGGTGAACGGCACGGTCGGGATGCCGCTGCGCGAGTCGGCGTTCGAGTTCACCGTCTACCGCGTCGCCTGCGACCCGGGGCAGGGCGCCCGGCGCTGCCAGGCCACCGTCGGGGTCCGCAACGTCAGCCCGGAGCAGGAGAGCTGGCACGGCCGGCTGCAACGGGCGTACCTGTCCGACGGCAACTTCGTCAGCACCGACGAGCAGGCCACCCGGACCGCCAACCAGGGCCGGGACGTCTTCGCCCAGCCGGTGGCGGCGGGCACCCGGATGGTGCTGCCGCTGGTGTTCACCGTCACCGGGCGGGAGCCGCCGACCCAGTTGGAGCTGCGCAGCGGGGTCTTCTCCGCCGGGGTGCGGGTGGACGTGCCCTGACCCGTCGGCGGCGGGCGGCGGTCGTACCCTGGGGTCCGTGACCGCCGCCCTCGCCCCCACCGCCGCGCTCGACGCCGCGAACTGGCAGGCCCGGCGGCGGGCGCACGAGCAGCGGGTGGACGCCTGGCTCACGCCGCACCTGGCCCGCCGTCGCCGGGGCGAGAAGCACCCGGTCGAGGACTTCCTCTTCACCTACTACTCGCACCGGCCGGCCCAGTTGCGCCGCTGGCACCCGGGCGCCGGGGTGGTGCTGCGGGACGCGGACCCGGCCGAGTTCGGGCGGGACTACCGCGCCACCGCCGCCGGGGTGACCCTCGACACCGCCGCGGTACGCGCCCGCCGAGCCGACTCGGTGGAGTGGATCCGCTCACTGCTCACGGCCACCGCCGGCCGGGCCGCGCACTTCGGCTGCTTCGGGATGCACGAGTGGGCGATGGTCTACCGGCAGACCCAGGCGGAGCTACGGCACAACGCCTGGCCGCTGCGGCTCAGCCCGGAGCAGACCGCGCGGACGGTGGAGGCGAACCGGATCCGGTGCAGCCACTTCGACGCGTACCGCTTCTTCACCGCGCCCGCCCGGCCGCTGAACCTGCTCACCCCCACCCGGGAGACCCAGCACGCCAACGAGCAGCCCGGTTGCCTGCACGCCAACATGGACCTCTACAAGTGGGCGTACAAGCTCTCGCCCCTGGTCGCGTCGGAGTTGGTGGCGGACTGCTTCGAGCTGGCGCGGGAGATCCGCACGCTGGACATGCGGGCCTCGCCGTACGACCTGGCCGCGCTCGGCTACCCGCCGGTCCGGGTGGAGACGGCCGAGGGTCGGGCCGAGTACGCGACCGCCCAGCGCGGCTTCGCCGAGCGGGCCGCCCGGCTGCGGGACCGGCTGCTGGCGTCCGTCCCGGACTAGCCCGCCGACGCCAGATCGGCGATCTGACGGTGTCCGGCAGGTGCGGATGCCGCCAGATCGGCGACCTGGCGACCGAAGCGGGCGCGGCGGGAGCCGCCGGGACGGGCGGCTATTCGCCGTCGACGCGGCGGTCGCGCTTGCGTTGCGACTGGCGCTTCTTCTCCGCCAGCCGGCGTTCCTTGGCGCCCCGCGACGGGCGGGTCGGCCGGCGCGGCGGGGGCGGCGGGGCGACCGCCTCGCGCAGCAGGGCGACCAGCCGCTCCCGGGCGGCCTCCCGGTTGGCCAGTTGCGCCCGGTGCTCGCTGGCGGCGATGGTGAGCACGCCGTCGACCAGCCGGTTGGCGAGGCGCTCCAGGGCCCGGGCCCGCAGCGACGCCGGCACGCTCGGCGACGAGCCGAGGTCGAAGCTCAGCTCGACCCGGGAGTCGGCGGTGTTCACCCCCTGCCCGCCGGGGCCGGACGAGCGGGAGAAGCGTTCCCGCAGCTCACCGGCGGGGACGACCCACCGGTCGGTCACCCGCAGTCCGTCGTCCACCCCTTGAGGCTATCGGCCCGGCCGCTCGCTGGGCGTGACACTCGGGGTGGGCGACGGTTGCGCGGACTCGTCGTCGGCGCCGACGGCCGCGTACGCCACCGCGCCGACCAGCAGCAGGGCGATCACGCCGATCTTCGTGGTGACCGCCCGGATCAGCAGCCACGCGGCGCGACGAGCGCCGGGCACGCTCTTCTTGACGGTCTGGTAGTCGGCCCAACTTCGACGCGCCCGGGCGTACGCCGACCCCACCCCGCACCCGATGACCAGGCCCACCAGCAGGAGGACCGCGATGAGAGGACGCTCCACCCACGCCAGTATCCATACTCAGCGTAATATTTCCATGGCCCGATCATTCCGCGCCGGGTATCCGACACTTCTCGCTTTCCCAGCACGGCACGCCGGCCGCCTCGGCCGACCAAGCCGCCGGACCCGCGGCCACCAGGCCGCCGGCCCACCAGGCCCCCGGGGGCACGGCCAGCACAGCCCGAGCGGTCGGGACTCAGCCGCCCTTGCCGATGATCGTGTCGGCGGTCTGCTGGACCTGGTCGATCGGGATGGCGAAGCCGATGCCGATCGAGCCGTTGCCGTCGATGGTGGCGATCGCCGTGTTCACCCCGACCACCTCGCCGCGCGCGTTGACCAGTGGCCCGCCCGAGTTGCCCGGGTTGATCGAGGCGTCGGTCTGCACCGCGGAGTGCCGGTTGTCGCCGAGCCGGACCTGCCGGTCCACCGCGCTGACGATGCCGGCCGTGACGGTGCCGGGCAGCCCCAGCGGCGACCCGACCGCGAGCACCGGTTCGCCGACCCGGGTGGAGCCGGGTTTCGCCAGCGGCAGCGCCGCCAACCCGGCCGACGGCGGCACCTTGAGCACCGCCAGGTCGCTGCGCGGCTCCCGGCCGACCACCTCGGCGGCGAACCGCCGGCCGTCCGGCAGTTCCACGGTCACCGAGCCGTTGCGGCCCTTGGCCAGGATGTGGTCGTTGGTGATGATGTGCTGCTGGTCGTCCACGGCGAACCCGGATCCGGTGGCCGACGCGCCGCCGGCCCCGCCGACCAGCACCGAGACCACCCCCGGCACGGTCTTCCCGGCCGCGGTGACCAGCTCCGCCGGCACCGGGGCGGCGGACGCCGGCGTCCCGCCCGGTGCGCCGTCCCGGCTGGCCACCCAGCCGCCGGCCGCCGCGCCGGAGACGGTGGAGAGGGCGACCACCGCCAGCGCGGCCAGCAGCCGGGTGCGCCAGCGCCGCCCCGCCGCCTCCCGGCCCGCGCCGGTCCCGTCCCGCCCGCCCCGCCCGTCCGGGTCCAGCTCGGGCGAGATGAACCAGGGGCCGCGCGGCTCGCCCAGTCCGGTCTGCACTGCCATGCGTACGCTCCTCACTCTCGGTCGGCCGGTCAGGGCAGGCGGGAGAACCAGCGCATCGAGCCGGCCGCCGCGCCCAGCGCGAACACCAGGCCGAGGCCGATGAACCGGGCCGACACGTCCTGCCGTTCGGTGCGGTAGCCGACCGAGCTGCCGATGTCCTCGTAGACCGCGCGCAGCTCGTCGCTGGTGCTGGCCTCGTGGAAGCCGCCGCCGGTCTCCTCGGCGACCGCGCGCAGGGTCTGCCCGTCCACCGGCACCTGGATCGGGCGGCCACCCCGGTCGACGAACCCGCTGGGGGTGCCGAACGAGATGGTGTGTACCGGGACCTCGACCGCGACGGCGTCCGCGGCGGCCTCCATCGGGTCCATCCCGGAGGTGTTCGCCCCGTCCGAGAGCAGGATGATCCGGGCCGGTGGTGGCTCCTTCGCCGCCTGGCTGTCCAGGCCCTTCACCGCGCCGAGCGAGGTGCTGATGGCCTCGCCGATGGCGGTGCCCTGCACGCCGGTGGCGCCCTCGGCGAGCCGCTCGATCCCCTCGTGCAGCGCCTCCCGGTCGGTGCCCGGCGGCACCAGCACCGCCGCGCTGCCGGCGAAGGCGACCAGCCCGACGTTGAACTCGTCCGGCAGGCCGTCGACGAACCGGCGGGCCGCCTCCTTGGCCGCGCTGAGCCGGTCGGGTTCGACGTCGGTGGCGAGCATGGAGGTGGAGACGTCCACCGCCACCATCACGGTGGCGCGTTCCCGCGGCACCTGAACCTCGGCGGTCGGCCGGGCGAACCCGACCACCAGCAGCGCCAGCATGGCCAGGAAGAGCCCGGCGGGCACGTGCCGCCGCCAGGCCGGCCGCTCCGGAGCCACCCGGTCGAGCAGCCGCAGGTTGGTGAACCGGACGGCGTACCGGCTGCGGCGCCGCTGGAGCATCAGGTAGCCGACCGCCAGCGCGAGCACCCCGACCAGCAGCCAGAGCCGGACCGGGGACAGCCAGATCACGCGCCACCTCCCCGGTTCGCACCGGCCGGGGCGGCCGCGAGCCGGCGCTGCGCCCGCACGTGCCGCACGATGTCCGCGCCCCAGTCCCGGTCGGTGCGCAGCGGCAGGTGCGTCGCCCCGCTGCGGTGTACCGCCTGGCGGACCTGCTCGCGCTGGGCGGCCGCGGCGGCCGCGTACCGCTCGCGCAGCCGCTCGTCGCCGGTCCACACCTCGCGGCGGCGGCCGGTTTCCGGGTCGACCAGGGTGACCAGGCCGACGTCCGGCAGCTCCAGCTCACGCGGGTCGGTGATCTCGACGGCGAGCACCTGGTGGCGGACGGCGAGCCGGCGCAGGGCGCGTTCCCAGGGCGGCTCGTGCCGGGGGTCGTCGGGCAGCCCGTCCAGGAAGTCCGAGACCACCACCACCAGCCCGCGCCGGTTGGCCACCCGGTGCACGGCGTCCAGCGCCTCGGCCAGGTCCGGCACCGCCGGGGGTGTGCCCGCCGCGTCGTGCCCGCCGACGCGGGGCGCGGCCAGCAGCGTGCGGAGCAGCCCGAGCAGGTGGGTACGCCCGCTGCGGGCCGGATAGCGGCGCAGCCCGTCGGGGCCGAGCACCTGCGCGCCGAGCCGGTTGCCGAGCCCGGCGGTGAGGAAGCCGACCGCCGCCACGGCCGCCACGGCCAGCTCGCGCTTGTCCAGCTCGGCGGTGCCGTACTCCATGCTGGGGCTGGCGTCGACCAGCAGCCAGGTGGTCAGTTCCCGGTCGGCGTCGACCTCGCGGACGTGCGGCACGGTGGTCCGGGCGGTCACCGCCCAGTCCATCCGGCGTACCTCGTCCTCACCGGGGCGGTACTCCCGGCTGCCGGCCGGTTCGCTGCCCGGACCGGGCAGCAGTCCCCGGTACTGCCCGTGCAGCAGGCCGTCGAGGCGCCGGGTCACTGTCAGCTCCAGCCGGCGCAGCCGGCGGTCGGGGGTGAGGTCGGCCAGCCCGGGATCCGCCGGCGCCGGCGTGGTGGTGGCGCGCCACCTCATGCCGCCGCCAGGTCGGGCGCGTACTCCGGGCGGTTGTTGGCGATCCGCGGCGGCGGCACCGCCTCCACCAGCCGGCGGACCACCGACTCGGCGGCCACCCCGTCGGCGATCGCGTCGAAGGAGAGCACCAGTCGGTGGGCGAGCACGTCAACGGCCAGTTCCCGGACGTCCTCGGGCAGCACGTACTCGCGGCCGCGCAACAGCGCCTGGGCCCGGGCGGCGGCCACCAGGCCGAGGGTGGCCCGCGGGCTCGCCCCGTACGCGAGCAGCGACGCGATCTCCGGCAGCCCGAACCGGCCCGGGTCCCGGGTGGCCAGGATGAGCCGGACCACGTACTCGGCGATGGCGTGGTGCACGAAGATGCTGCCGGCACGGACCTGGAGCGCGCGCAGCCGCTGCGGGTCGAGCACCTGCCGGGGGCGCGGCCGGTCGGTGCTCATCCGGTAGAGGATGGCCAGTTCGTCGGTGTCGCTCGGGTAGTCGACGACGACCTTCATGAGGAACCGGTCGCGCTGCGCCTCCGGGAGCTGGTAGACGCCCTCCGACTCGATCGGGTTCTGGGTGGCCAGCACCAGGAAGGGCTCGGGCACCGGGTAGCTGCGCCCGCCGATGGAGACCTGCCGCTCGGCCATCGCCTCCAGCAGCGCCGACTGCACCTTCGCCGGGGCCCGGTTGATCTCGTCGGCGAGCACCAGGTTGGCCATCACCGGCCCCAGCTCGATGTCGAAGGTCTCCTTCGAGGCCCGGTAGATCCGGGTGCCGACGATGTCGGACGGGACGAGGTCCGGGGTGAACTGGATCCGGGAGAAGGTGCCGCCGACCGCCGTGGCGAGGGTCTGCGCGGCCAGGGTCTTGGCCACGCCGGGTACGCCCTCCAGCAGGCAGTGCCCGTCGGCCACGAGGGCGGTGAGCAGCCGTTCGACGAGCCGATCCTGCCCGACGATCACGCGTTTGACCTCGAAGAGGGTCTGTTCCAGCTCAGCGCCGGTCGCGTCGGGATCGGCCGGGCTGGGCATGCTGGCCAGGGTGTCCGAGATGTCCGTCACGGTGCTTGCTTCCCGGGGCGGCCCTGGGACAAACGTCGGAATATCGCACCCTGGGGCACCCATACCGCGCCGGAGCGGCGCGACGACCCGCAACGCCGCAGCCCGGCAGGAAACGGAGAAGCCGGCCCGCACGCTGGCGTGCGGGCCGGCTCCCCGGCGGGGGTCGGAGGCGTACCGGGGGTCAGAGGTGGACGACGAGGTGGAACGGCAGGTCGGCGGCGACCCCGGCCGAGTTGCGGGTCTGCACGAAGACCCCGTTCGGGGTGAGCAGCCGGGGAGCGACGGCGACCTCGCCGCCGGCCGGGACGCAGCACGAGTCCGGTCGGCCGATGGTGGCCACGTAGACGCCCCGGGTGACGTTGTACGGGAACTGGACCTCGTACTGGCCCACGCCGTACTTGATGACGGTGCCGGTGCCCCGGGCCCGGGTGCCGTTGGCGTTGACGACGGTGATGTAGTGGGTGCCGGCGGCGGCGGTCGCCTGGGCGCCGGCGGCCAGCGCCGCCTTCGCCTTGCGCGCCGACTCCGCGGTCACCGGCGGCTGGCTGCCGCCGCTGGCCCGGGCCACGGGCTGGCTGCCCCCGTCCGGGGCCTTCGCGACGGCGACCCCGCCGCCGGCCAGGCTGAGCGCCAGGACGGCGAACGCCACCGCCGCCGCCTTACGTCTGAAGATCGTGGTCATGACAGGTCTCCCCTTTTGTGACCGTGGTGATACTGCCGCACCCGCGCTGCGCGGGACGGTTGATGCCCTTTTCCAGCCGGGACGATAATTGACCGGAGTCGGTCACAGAATTGCCCCGCTCGCACCTGACCAGTTGACGACTTCTCTTTTCGCACCCTCGCTGAGCTGCGATAACTACTCACAGTTCCGATGCCTCAACCACGTGGAACGTAGCACCGCAAAAAGCTGGACGTCAATAGTAGACGACCCTTTCCAGGGTTGTCGTATCGCCGTCCGATAATTGTGAGAAGCGAACGCTTCCGCATTCACGAAAAGGGCTCGCCGCCGAATGACCGGCACCCGGAACGACGCCCGCGCGGCTAGTCTTCAGCCATGATCACGCAGACCCTGGCGCGCCTGGCGGGCACCCGCTCCGGCCGGGTCCGGAGCGCGCTCTGCTGGGTCGTCGTGACGCCCGGGGCGGTCTGGGCCGCGGTGCGGCTACCGGGGCTGGAACGCGGGCCGCTGGTGCAGGCGCTCGCCTTCACCCCGTACGTGGCGGCCTGGAGCCTGCTGCCCCCGCTGCTCGCGCTCGCCCTGCGACGCCGCTGGCCGGCGGTGGTCGCGGCGGTGACAGCGGTCGCGCTGGTCGCCGTGGTGGCGCCCCGGGCGCTGGGCTCGGCACAACCCGCGGCCGCCGGGCCGACCGTGCGGGTGCTCACCGCGAACCTGCTGGCCGGCTCCGCCGACGCGGCGGCGCTGGTCGACCTGGTCCGCGCGCACCGGGTCGACGTGCTGGCCGTGCAGGAGTTCACCCCCGCCGCGCAGGCCGAGCTGGACCGCCTCGGCCTCGACCGGCTGCTGCCGCACCGGCAGCTGAACCCGCAGGTGGGCACGCCCGGCTCCGGCCTCTACGCCCGCTGGCCGATCAGCGACGGCGGCGTGCGGCAACTGCGCGGCGGCTGGGGCTTCACCCAGGCGTACGGCACGGTGGCGGTGCCGGGCGGGCCCGCGGTGCGGGTCGAGTCGGCGCACCCGGCCGCGCCGTACGCGGTCGACCAGGTCGGCTACTGGCGGGACGACCTGGCGGCGCAGCCGCCGGCCACCCCGGACGGCCCGCTGGGCATCCTGGCCGGCGACTTCAACGCCACCCTCGACCACGCACCGCTGCGCGCCCTGCTGGCCACCGGGTACGTGGACGCGGCCGACGCCGCCGGCGCGGGCCTGCGCGGCACCTGGGGCCCGTACGACGGCGACCCGATCCCTCCGGTGACCATCGACCACGTGCTGGTCGACCGCCGGATCGCCGTCCGCGCGGTGGCGGTCCACCCGCTCCCGCGCACCGACCACCGCCCCGTCCTGGCCACCCTCGCCCTCCCCTGACGGGTCCGGCGATCCATCGTGGACCGCGCTCAGACCCGGGTGCGGTCCAGGCCGTAGGTGAGCGCGTCGACCAGGGCGTGCCAGCTCGCCTCGACCACGTTCGGGTGCACGCCGACGGTCGTCCAGTCGCGGCCGGTGCCGTCGGCGGTCTCCAGCAGCACCCGGGTCACCGCGCCGGTACCGGTGGTGCCCTCCAGGATCCGCACCTTGAAGTCCGCCAGCTCGAAGTCGCGCAGCTCCGGGTAGTGCCGGGCCAGCGCCACCCGCAGCGCCTCGTCCAGGGCGTTGACCGGGCCGTTCCCCTCGGCCGTGGCGATCACCCGTTCGCCGCGCACCCTGATCTTCACGGTCGCCTCGGAGACCACCGCGCCGTCCTCGCGGTGCTCCACCAGCACCCGGTACGACTCCAGCGCGAACGGCCGCACCGGGGCGGCGTCCGGCAGCTCGGAGCGGACCAGCAGCTCGAAGGAGGCGTCCGCGGCCTCGAACGACCAGCCGCCGGCCTCCAGTTCCTTGACCCGCTGGGTGACCCGGGACAGCGCCTCCGGATGGCCGGCCAGGTCCAGCCCGAGCTCGCGGCTCTTGAGCTCGACGCTGGCCCGGCCGGCCATCTCGGTCACCAGGATCCGCATGTCGTTGCCCACGACCTGTGGGTCCACGTGGTTGTAGAGCAGCGGATCCACCTTGATCGCGCTCGCGTGCAGCCCCGCCTTGTGGGCGAAGGCGGCGGCCCCGGCGTACGCCTGGTGGGTGTCGGGGGCGATGTTGGCGATCTCGGCGATGGCGTGGGAGACCCGCACCATCTGTTCCAGGCAGCCCTCCGGTAGGACGGGCAGCCCGAGCTTGAGCTGGAGGTTGGCGACCACCGCGAAGATGTCGGCGTTGCCGGGGCGCTCGCCGTAGCCGTTCGCGGTGCCCTGGACGTGGCGCACCCCGGCCTCGACCGCGGCGATGGTGTTGGCCACCGCGCAGGCGGTGTCGTTCTGGGCGTGCATGCCGAACAGTTCCGGGCCGACGCCGAGCCGGTCGGTCAGGTCGGCGATCGCCGCGCTGACCTGGGAGGGGAGCATCCCACCGTTGGTGTCGCAGAGCACCACCCGCTCGGCGCCGGCGGCCAGCGCGGTCTCCACCACCGCGGCGGTGTACGCCGGGTCGTGCCGATAGCCGTCGAAGAAGTGCTCGCCGTCGACGAAGACCCGCCGCCCCTGTCCCACCAGGTACGCCACGGTGTCGTGGACCATCGCGAGGTTCTCCGC
The DNA here is from genome assembly GCF_030519475.1 of Micromonospora sp. C28SCA-DRY-2. Taxonomy (GTDB): domain Bacteria; phylum Actinomycetota; class Actinomycetes; order Mycobacteriales; family Micromonosporaceae; genus Micromonospora. The sequence continues at coordinate 769,807 of NZ_JAUMKD010000001.1, forward strand.
GGCGGTGGTGCGCAGCGCGCGCTCGACGTGCCGCAGGTCGGCCTTGGCGACCAGGGCCACCGCCGGGGTCCGCGCGTCGAGCAGGCCGCGCACCTGCGGGTCGTCGGCGACCGCCACGCCGGCCCGCCGGGTGGCGCCGAACGCGACAAGCACCGCGTGCTTCAGGTCGAGTTCGCCGTACGCCCGGCGGAAGAACTCGGTGTCCTTGGGCACCGCGCCCGGCCAGCCGCCCTCGATGAAGCCGACGCCGAACTCGTCGAGCAGCCGGGCGACCGCGAGCTTGTCGACCACCGAGTAGCTGAGCCCCTCGCGCTGCGCGCCGTCGCGCAGCGTCGTGTCGTACACCTGGAACGTCATGGGGAGTCCTTTCGGGGAGCAACAAAAAGACCCCCCGCGGGATGCGGGAGGTCTGCGCGCTCGGCGGAGGGAGGCCGGCGCGCTAGCTGCGAATAATCAGGACGGTGCTGGTCACGATCAGTACTCTGCCACCCCCGGCTGATTTTGGGAGGCAAAATCCACATGCCGGGACGGTGACGCAGAGTCGCGGCCCCGCGCGGTACGCGACTTCGGGACACAATCCGCCCTCGGTGATCGACTTCACAAATCACCCGGCCGCCATCAGGCGGAAACAACGCTGAGGAAGCATCTGGAACTGATCCAGTTACGGCCTCGTGCCGCTGTCAAGGAGGACCTGTGCTCACTGTCGGTGACCGCTTCCCCGAGTACGAACTCACCGCCTGCGTGTCGCTGGAGGCCGACAAGGCGTTCGAGACGATCAACCACAAGTCCCACGAGGGCAAGTGGCGGGTGGTCTTCTTCTGGCCCAAGGACTTCACCTTCATCTGCCCCACCGAGATCGCGGAGTTCGGCCGGCTCAACGGCGAGTTCGCCGACCGGGACGCCCAGGTTCTCGGTGTGTCGGTGGACAACGAGTACGTCCACTACGCCTGGCGCAAGGACCACCCGGACCTGCGTGAGCTGCCCTTCCCGATGCTCAGCGACATCAAGCGCGAGCTGACCAGCGCCTGCGGCGTGCTCGGCGAGGACGGCGTGGCGCAGCGGGCGACCTTCATCGTCGACCCGAACAACGAGATCCAGTTCGCCATGGTGACCGCCGGATCGGTCGGCCGGAACGTCTCCGAGGTGCTGCGGGTGCTGGACGCGCTGCAGACCGACGAGCTCTGCCCGTGCAACTGGAACAAGGGCGGCGAGACGCTCGACGCCAACGCGCTCCTCGCCGGCGCCGGGGCCTGAGCATGGGCCTGGACGCGGTCAAGGCGGCTCTGCCCGAGTACGCCAAGGACATCAAGCTCAACCTGGGCTCCACCATCGGGACCAGCACGCTGAACCCGGTCCAGGCCTGGGGCACCGCGCTGGCCTGCGCGGTCGCCGCGCGCAACCCGGTGGTGCTGCGGGAGATCGCCGCCGAGGCGGCCGACCACCTCAAGCCGGAGGCGATCGAGGCGGCCAAGGGCGCCGCCGCGATCATGGCGATGAACAACGTCTACTACCGGGCCAAGCACCTGATCGGCGACGAGCAGTACCAGTCGATCCCGGCCCGGCTGCGAATGCAGATCATCGCCCGGCCCGGGGTCGAGAAGGCCGACTTCGAGCTGTGGTGCCTCGCCGTCTCGGCGATCACCGGCTGCGGCGTCTGCCTGGAGTCGCACGAGAAGACGCTGCGTGCCGCGGGGTTCAGCCGCGAGCAGGTGCACGAGGGGCTGCGGATCGCCGCGGTCGTGCACGCCGCCGCGGTCACCATGGACGCGCAGGCCGCGCTCGCCTGAGCCGTCGTCGAGGGCCGGCCGGTCGCACCGGCCGGCCCTTTTCGTGGGTCACAGGTGTAGCGATCTCGACACCGGGTAGGACATGGGGCTGACAGGGCACCAACCCCCGATCAGTCGAGTAGAGGAGTGAAACGCCATGGAGCGGCTCGACCCTCGAACGACCCACGGGACGCCGGATCCGCTCGTGCAGGGTGGTCAGGGCGCCTTCCCGGGCGGCACGCCCGGCGGCACCTTCGACCCGTGGCGCTACCGCGACGACGCCGGGGTGACCGGCACCGACCTGGTGGGCTACAAGGTGGAGGCGAGCGACGGCGGCATCGGCAAGGTGGACCGGGCCAGCCACGAGGTCAACTCCAGTTACCTCGTGGTCGACACCGGTCCGTGGATCTTCGGCAAGAAGGTCATGATCCCTGCCGGCACCGTCAACCACGTCGACCACGACGAGCGGAAGGTCTACGTCGACCGGAGCAAGGACCAGATCAAGGCCGCGCCCGAGTACGACGAGACCGCCGACACCGACCCGGCCTACCGGGACAAGCTCGGTGGTTACTACGGCGACACGTACTCGGCCATCCCGCCGGGTACCGCCCGGTAACGGTTGATCCTGTTTGGACGGCCGGTGGGGCCGCGGCCCCACCGGCCGTTACCGTGTCAGGGTGGACGCCATCGAGGTGAATCGCCGGATCCCCTTCTCCGCCATGTTCAACTTCCGTGACGTCGGTGGCTACACCGGTCACGACGGCCGGACGGTGCGCCGGGGCCGGCTCTACCGCTCCGACTCGCTGCACCGCATCGACGAGACCGACCGGGAGGCGTTCGCCGCCCTCGGCATCCGGACCGTCATCGACCTGCGCCGCCCGTACGAGGTCGAGCGCGACGGCCGGGTCCCCGACTTCCCCGGCCTCACCTGGCGGCACGTCGCGCCCGAGCACGCCGAGTGGCACCTGCGGCCGTACGAGCCGGGCAGCGACCTGGCCCGCTACCTCGCCGACCGGTACGCCGAGCTGGCCGACACCGGCACCGCCGGGCTGGCCGAGGCGGTGGGGCTGATCGCCGAGGCGGGCAACGCCCCGGTGGTGGTGCACTGCGTGGCCGGCAAGGACCGCACCGGCACCGTCTGCGCGCTGACCCTCGCCGCCCTCGGCGTCGACGACGAGACCATCGGCGCGGACTACGCGCTCAGCACCGAGGCGGGTGAGCGGTTCCTCGCCTGGTTCGCCGGCACCGGCCAGCGGACCCCGTCGGGCCTGCCGCCGCTGGCCTGCCCGCCCGAGGCCATCACGCTCTTCCTCGCCGAGCTGCGCGAGCGGCACGGCTCGGTGGAGGACTACCTGCGCCACGCCGGGGTCACCGACGCCCAGCTGGCCGCGCTCCGCGACCACCTGCTCGAATAGCGGCCCGGCGGGCCGCCGGCCCGGCGCCGGTCAGGTGCGGCGAGGGCCGCCGACATCGATCGCCCGACGGCGCCGCGGCGACCCTGGGTCGCCGCGGCGGCGCGGATCAGAGGACCCGGGTGACCCAGCCGTGCGGGTCGGCGACCTTGGCCCGCTGGAGGTCGACCAGCTGCTGGCGCAGGGCCATGGTGACCCGCCCCGGCTCGCCGCCACCGATCAGGAACTCGCCGTCCGGGAACCGCACCTCACCGATCGGGGTGATCACGGCCGCGGTGCCGCAGGCGAAGACCTCGCGCAGCCGGCCGCTGGCCGCGTCCGCCTGCCAGTCGGCGAACGTGATCGGCCGCTCCTCGACCCGGTGCCCGGCCTCGGCGGCCAGCGTGAGCACCGACTCCCGGGTGATGCCGGGCAGGATGGTGCCGGTCAGCGGCGGGGTGACCAGGGTGTTGTCGTCGTAGACGAAGAAGACGTTCATCCCGCCCAGTTCGTCGACGAACCGGCGCTCCACCGCGTCCAGGAAGACCACCTGGTCGCAGCCGTGCTCGATGGCCTCGGCCTGGGCGACCAGCGACGCGGCGTAGTTGCCGCCGCACTTCGCCGCGCCGGTGCCGCCGGGCGCGGCCCGGGTGTAGTCCGGCGAGACCCAGACCTTCACCGGCTGGACCCCGCCGGAGAAGTACGCCCCGACCGGCGAGGCGATCAGCACGTAGAGGTATTCGTTGGCCGGCCGGACACCGAGGAACACCTCGCTGGCGAACATGAACGGCCGCAGGTAGAGGCTGCCGTCCTCGCCCTCGGGGATCCACTCCCGGTCGATCTCGATGAGCCGGTGCAGCGAGTCGACGAACGCCTGCGGCGGCAGCGTCGGCATCGCCATCCGCTGGGCCGAGGCCACGAACCGGGCCGCGTTCGCCTCCGGGCGGAACATGGTGACCCCGCCGTCGGCGGTGCGGTAGGCCTTCAACCCCTCGAAGATCTCCTGCGCGTAGTGCAGGACGGCGCTGGCCGGATCCATCGGGATGGGCGCCCGTGCCTCGACCCGGGCGTCGTACCAGCCCTTGCCGTCGGCGTAGCGGATGGTGACCATGTGGTCGGTGAACACCCGGCCGAACCCGGGGTTGGCCAGCAGGGCGGCCCGGTCGGCGGCGGATACCGGCGCGGGATTCGGACGGATCTCGAACTCGATCTTGTCACCACCGCTCATCGCGCTGACCTCCCTGCTGGGCAACGGCATGCGGGACCGCATGCCGGGAAACTGTGCCAGAAACTTACCCCGAACGGTCGTTCAGCGGGTAGCGCCGCCCGGGCGTACCGGGACGGCCGAACCGGTCACGGCCCGCCGGGCGAACGCCCGCCGGGCCGGCGACGACCCCGCTCAGGCGACGGCGTAGGCCGCGAGCCGGTCGCCTACCTCGGCGGTGCGCAGCGGTACGCCCGGCGCGCGGGCGGCCAGTTCCTGGCCGACCGCGGCGGTGACCCGGGCCGCGGCGTCGGCGTGGCCGAGCTGGTCGAGCAGCAGCGCGGCGGAGAGCACCGCCGCCACCGGGTCGGCCACGCCGCGCCCGGCGATGTCCGGCGCGGAGCCGTGCACCGGCTCGAACATCGACGGGTACGTCCCGTCGGGGTTGATGCTGCCGCTGGCGGCCAGCCCGATGCCGCCGGTGACGGCGGCGGCGATGTCGGTGAGGATGTCGCCGAAGAGGTTGTCGGTGACCACCACGTCGTAGCGCTGCGGCTGGGTGACCAGGAACATCGCGGCCGCGTCGACGTGCTGGTACTCGGTGGTCACGTCCGGGTGCTCGGCGGCGACCGCCTCGAACGTGCGGGCCCAGAGCGAACCGGCGTGGGTGAGCACGTTCGTCTTGTGCACCAGGGTGACCTTGCGCCGCTCCCGGCGGGCGGCACGGGCGAAGGCGTCGCGGACCACCCGTTCCACCCCGTGCCGGGTGTTCAGGCTCTCCTCGGTGGCGATCTCGGCGGGGGTGCCCCGGTGCAGCGCGCCGCCGGCGCCGGCGTAGAGGCCCTCGGTGCCCTCGCGCACCACCACCAGGTCGACCTCGCCGGGCTTGACACTGCCGAGCGGGCCGGCCGTGCCCGGCCAGAGCCGCGACGGGCGGAGGTTGACGTACTGGTCGAAGGCGAACCGGAGCTTGAGCAGCAGGCCGCGCTCCAGCACGCCGGGCGGGACGCTCGGGTCGCCGACCGCGCCGAGCAGGATCGCGTCGTGCCCGGCCAGCTCGGTCAGCACCGACTCGGGCAGCACCTCGCCGGTCCGGTGGTAGCGGGCCGCGCCGAGGTCGTACTCGGTGGCGGTCACGCCGGGCAGGACGGCGTCGATGACCTTGCGGGCCTGCGCGACCACCTCGGGTCCGATCCCGTCACCGGCCACCACCGCGATGCGTGCCACGTCCTGTGCTCCCTCGACTCGCCCGACGCCCCGACGGTACGCCGCCATCCCGTCTCCCGGTACGGATCTTCCAACATACGGGAAACCGGGATGCACAGGAGGCTCCCAGGTGGGATTCATGATGTGGTCAACTCCGCTGGTTAGCGTGACCCCATGCGGATCGATGAGCAGCCCCGTACCCGCTGGGTGGACCAGTCGGCCTTCCACAGCCGCCGCCCGGACCTGCGACTCGGCCCGCGCAGCCAGCGGTTCGACCGGCCCGGCGCGGTGACCGGCGACCGGATCGCCGTGCGGCACACGGTACGCACCTCCACCGCCGAGTACGCGCTGCTGCTCAACGCCCCGGAGTGGCTCGGCCACCGCCGCGTCGGCGAGGCGCTGCGCGACGCGGTGGCCGAACTGCGCGCGATCGACCTCACCTACGGCCCGAACCGCCCGGAGAGCCTGGTCTCCCGGCTGCGCCGGGGCGAGATCAGCGCCGAGTCGTACCCGCCGCTGGCCGACCTGGTGGACCGGTGCGCCGCGATGCGGGCGGCCACCGACGGCTGGTTCGACGCCTGGGCGGTGCCCGGCGGCTTCGACCCCGGCGGCCTGCTCGGCGGCTGGGCGGTGGAGCGGGCGGCGGCCCGGCTGCGCGCCGCCGGCGTCCACGACTACGCCGTGCTCACCGGCGCCGACCTGGTGGTACGCGGCCACGCCCCGCACGGCGGCCCCTGGCGGGTGGCGGTGCACCACCCCACCGACCGGCGGCGGGCACCGCTGGTGCTGGAGATGACCGCGGGGGCGGTCGGCACCTCCGGGGTGACCGGCCGGCAGGGGCACGTGGTGGACCCGCACACCGGGGAACCGGCCGACCAACTGGTGGCGGCCACCGTCGTCGGCCCCGATCTCGCGGTGGCCGACGCGTACGCCACCGCGCTCTACGCCGCCGGCTCGGCCGGGCTGGCCTGGTTCGGCAGCGGTTCGGACTACCGCCCGCTCTTCGCCCACCGCCGCTGAGCGTCGCGCCGGCGCCGGGTGGGCTGACCCGCGATCGGCCCCCACGGCCGCGGCAACGACCGTGGAGGCCGGTCAGCGACGAGTGCGCGTGGCTCGCGCAATCGAGGGGTGCGGGCCGGTCGGGCCGGACGTCGACCTCGCCACCCGAAGACGGGCCGCCGCCGCGAGCTCGGCCAGTGACCGCACAGGTACGCTAGCGAATCGACGCAACTCGACGCAAGAGTCTCCACAGCGGACTGTCCCGGCAGGATGATGGCGGGTCGGCGGCCGGCCCGCGGCGGGGCAGTTTCGACATGGTGAACCTCTGATGGCACGCTGTCCGCCGTGAGTTTCGATCTGAGCGTGTGGGCCCTCGCGGACGGGGCGACACCCGAGGACGTCCGGGGCGCGGTGCAGCGGTGCCGCCAGGGACAGCACCTGGACCGGCACCCGGACCCACGGGTCGTGGGCTTCTACCGGGCGATCACCGCCACGTACCCGGACCGGCATCCCGGGCCGGACACCCCGTGGGCGGTCACCCCGCTGCACGCGGCCCACGACCACGTCGAGCTGAACCTGCACCCGACCTGCGAGGACCAGGTGCTGCTCGACATCGAGCGGCTGGCCGGCGAGCACGGGCTGATGCTCTTCGACGCCCAGGACGGCACCGTCTACCCGCCCCCGGCGCGGCTGCCCCACTGAGCGCCCCGACCGGTACCAGGGCCCGGTCGGCGTACGACAACGGGGCCCGGCGGATCGCCGGGCCCCGCCTCGTCGTGCCCGCGACTACTCGTCGCGCAGGTCGGCGGCGCTGGCCGCGGCCGCGCCGATCGACTCCGCGGCCGAGGTGAGCAGGTCGGCGCCGAGCGCCTGGTCGACGGTGAGCGTCATCAGCGTCTCGCCGCCGGCCTCCCGGCGGGCCACCTGCATGGCCGCGATGTTGATGCCGGCCTCGCCGAGCAGGGTGCCGACGGTGCCGACCACACCCGGCCGGTCGACGTAGCGCAGGAAGAGCAGGATGCCCTCGGCGCCGATCTCCACGTCGAAGCCGTCGACCTCGGTGAGCTTGATGATGTCCCGGGCGCCGGCGGTGGTGACCGTGCCGGAGACGCTGACCGTACGGCCGTCCGGCAGCGCGCCGCGGACGGTGACCAGGTTCGGGTGGTCGGCGGTCTCGGCCTGGGTGACCAGGGTGACCTCGACCCCGCGCTCGGCGGCCAGGTGCGGCGCGTTGACGTAGGTGACCTGCTCCTCGACCACCGAGCTGAACAGCCCCTTGGTGGCGGCGAGCTTGAGCACCGAGACGTCGTGGTTGACGATCTCGCCGCGGACCTCGACGGTGACGCTGGCGGCGACCCCGCCGGCGACCGCGGTGAAGGCCCGGCCGAGCTTCTCGGCCAGCGGCAGCAGCGGCCGGACGTCCTCGGCGACCACGCCGCCGGCCTGCACGTTCACCGCGTCCGGCACGAACTCGCCCTGCAACGCCAGCTTGACGCTCTTGGCCACGGCCAGGCCGGCCTTGTCCTGCGCCTCGTGGGTGGAGGCGCCCAGGTGCGGGGTGGCCACCACGTTGTCGAAGGCGAACAGCGGCGAGGAGGTGCACGGCTCCTTGGCGTAGACGTCGACGCCCGCGCCCGCGACCCGGCCCTCGGCGATCGCGTCGGCCAGCGCCTGCTCGTCGATCAGGCCACCGCGGGCGGCGTTGACGATCCGTACGCCCGGCTTGACCAGGGCCAGTTCCTTCTCACCGATCAGCCCGACGGTCTCCGGGGTCTTCGGCAGGTGGATCGAGATGAAGTCGCTCTCCCGCAGCAGCTCCTCCAGGCCCACCAGGCGGACGCCGAGCTGCGCCGCGCGGGCCGGCTGGATGTACGGGTCGTACGCGATCAGCCGGGTGCCGAAGGCGGCGATCCGCTGGGCGAAGAGCACGCCGATGCGGCCGAGGCCGACCACGCCGACGGTCTTGCCCTGGATCTCCACGCCGGTGTACTTGGACCGCTTCCACTCCCCCGCCTTCAGCGCGGCGCTGGCGCTGGCGGTGTTCCGGGCCACCGCGAGCAGCAGCGCGACGGCCTGCTCGGCGGCGGAGACGATGTTGGAGGTGGGCGCGTTGACGACCATGACACCGCGGGCCGTGGCGGCCGGCACCTCGACGTTGTCCAGCCCGACACCGGCCCGCGCGACGACCTTCAGCCGCGGCGCGGCGGCGATCGCCTCGGCGTCGATCTGGGTCGCGCTGCGCACGATGACGGCGTCGGCCTCGGAGAGCGCCGAGAGCAGGGCCGGGCGGTCGGTGCCGTCGACGTGGCGGACGTCGAAGTCGTGGGCGAGCACCTCGATGGCGGCGGGAGCGAGTTCTTCGGCGATCAGTACGACAGGAGTCATTGGTCCTCGTAGATGTCGTCAGAGCGGGCGGCCGGGCCGCCGGGCGCCGCACTGCGCCCCGCGCTGATCCGTGCCTTTTGCCGTCAGGTGCCGGCTACGCACCTACCCGCGATCGTAGGGGGCGGGCCGGCCGGCATGTCGCGGACCGTGGGGTGAGTGCCCTCACAACCAGTGGTAACCGGCCGGTGAACGGCAGTCGGCCCGTTCCCGGCGCGACGCGGTCCGGTCCGGTGCGACCGGGCCGCGCTGAGGTGTTGGTCACCCGGTCCCAGCAGGTAGGCCGGCGGCCGGGCAGTTCCGGCGTGGCGTTGCGGTCCCGCCCCGCCGTGCGTGCGAGCGGGCACGACGCCCGACGGCCCCGGCCCGGCGCCGGGGAGAGCGCCGGGTCGGGGCCGCCGGTGCGGCGCCGGTCGTACGCCGACGACCGGGCACCGCGGGAAAGGCGTCAGGCGGTCTCGGTGATCGGGCGGTCGACCCAGCTCATCATGCCGCGCAGCTTCCGGCCGGTCTCCTCGATCGGGTGCGCCGCGCCCTCGGCGCGCCACTTGGCGAAGTTCGGCCGGCCGGCGTCGTCCTCGGCGATCCACTCGCGGGCGAACTCGCCGGACTGGATCTCGGAGAGGATCTTGCGCATCTCCTCCTTGACCCGGGCGTCGACGACCCGCGGGCCGCGGGAGAGGTCGCCGTACTCGGCGGTGTCGGAGACGCTGTAGCGCATCCGGGCGATGCCGCCCTCGTACATCAGGTCGACGATGAGCTTCAGCTCGTGCAGGCACTCGAAGTAGGCGATCTCCGGGGCGTAGCCGGCCTCGGTGAGCACCTCGAAGCCGGTCTGCACCAGGGCCGCCGCCCCGCCGCAGAGCACCGCCTGCTCGCCGAAGAGGTCGGTCTCGGTCTCCTCGGTGAAGGTGGTCCGGATCGCGCCGGCCCGGGTGCCGCCGATCCCCTTGGCGTACGACAGGGCGAGCGCGAAGGCGGAGCCGGAGGCGTCCTGCTCGACGGCGACCAGGCAGGGCACGCCCTTGCCGTCGACGTACTGCCGGCGGACCAGGTGGCCCGGGCCCTTCGGGGCCACCATCGCCACGTCCACCTCGGCCGGCGGCTTGATCAGGTCGTACCGGATGTTGAAGCCGTGCCCGAAGAAGAGCGCCTTGCCCGGGGCGAGGTGCGGCGCGATCGACTCCGCGTACAGGGTGCGCTGCACGGTGTCCGGCGCGAGCAGCATGATCACGTCGGCCTCGGCCGCCGCCTCGGCCGGGGTGACCACCCGCAGCCCCTGTTCCTCGGCCTTGACCCGGCTCTTCGAGCCGGTCGGCAGGCCGATCACCACGTCGACCCCGGAGTCCCGCAGCGACAGCGCGTGGGCGTGGCCCTGGCTGCCGTAGCCGATCACCGCGACCTTCTTGGCCTGGATCAGGCCGAGGTCGGCGTCGTCGTCGTAGTACACCTCAACGCTCATGACTTCCCTTTCGCGTACGGCGGCCCGGGCGGCCCGTCGTGGATCGTTGCGTGTTGTCAGCGGGCGGCGGGGCCGCCTCAGGCGGCCCGCAGCGCCGGTCCGGCGGTGATCGACCGCGAGCCGCGCCCGATCGCCACCAGTCCGGACTGGACCATTTCCTTGATTCCGAAGGGTTCGAGGTCGCGCAGCAGCGCGTCGAGCTTGTCCGGGGTGCCGGTGGCCTCGATGGTCAGCGTGTCCGGTGCCACGTCGACCACCCGGGCCCGGAACAGGTTCACCGTCTCCAGCACCTGGGCCCGGGCCGTACGGTCGGCCCGCACCTTGACCAGCAGCAGTTCCCGGGCCACCGAGACCTGCGGGTCCAGCTCGACGATCTTCAGTACGTTCACCAGCTTGTTGAGCTGCTTGGTGACCTGCTCCAGCGGCGAGGACTCGGCGTTGACCACGATGGTGATCCGGGAGACGTCCGGGTTCTCCGTCTCGCCGACGGCCAGGCTGTCGATGTTGAAGCCGCGCCGGGAGAACAGCCCGGAGACCCGGGCCAGCACACCCGGCTTGTTCTCCACCAGCACGCTCAGCGTGTGCATCGTCATCAGATGTCATCCTCGTCGAAGACCGGGCGGACGCCGCGGGCGAACATGATCTCGTCGTTGCTGGTGCCGGCGGCGACCATCGGCCACACCATGGCGTCCTTGCCGACCACGAAGTCGATCACCACCGGGGCGTCGTTGATCTCCATGGCGGCGGCGATGGTCCGGTCGACGTCCTCGGCCGTCTCGCAGCGCAGCCCGACGCAGCCGAGCGCCTCGGCGAGCTTCACGAAGTCGGGGATCCGGTGCTTGTGGGTGCCGAGGTCGGTGTTGGAGTAGCGCTCCCCGTAGAACAGGGTCTGCCACTGCCGCACCATGCCGAGGTTGCCGTTGTTGATCAGGGCGATCTTGACCGGGATGCCCTCCAGCGCGCAGGTGGCCAGCTCCTGGTTGGTCATCTGGAAGCAGCCGTCGCCGTCCACCGCCCAGACCACCGTGTCGGGCTTGCCCACCTTGGCGCCCATCGCGGCCGGCACCGCGTAGCCCATCGTGCCGAGGCCGCCGGAGTTCAACCAGGTGTACGGCTTCTCGTAGGAGATGAACTGCGAGGCCCACATCTGGTGTTGGCCCACACCGGCGACGTAGATCGCGTCCGGACCGGCGATCTCGCCCAGCCGCTTGATCACGTACTGCGGGGAGAGCGTGCCGTCGGCCGGCTCCTCGTAGCCCAGCGGATAGCGCTTGCGCAGGTCGTCGAGCTGGGCCCACCAGTCGGCCAGGTCGGCGCGCCGGCCGGCCGTCTGCTCCGTGGTCACCGCGGTGACCAGCTCGTCGATCACGTGCCGGGCGTCGCCGACGATCGGCACGTCGGCGTGCCGGTTCTTGCCGATCTCGGCCGGGTCGATGTCGGCGTGCACCACCGTGGCGTCCGGGGCGAACGAGTCGAGCTTTCCGGTGACCCGGTCGTCGAAGCGGGCGCCGAGGGCGACGATCAGGTCGGCCTTCTGCAACCCGTAGACCGCGGCGACCGTGCCGTGCATGCCCGGCATGCCGAGGTGCTGGGGGTGCGAGTCGGGGAACGCGCCGAGCGCCATCAGGGTGGTCACCACCGGGATGCCGGTCAGCTCGGCCAGCCGGCGCAGCCCCTCGGTGGCGCCGGCCTTGAGCACGCCGCCGCCGACGTAGAGCACCGGCCGCCGGGCCGCGGTCATCAGCCGGGCCGCCTCCCGGATCTGCTTGCCGTGCGGGTGCAGGGTCGGCCGGTAGCCCGGCAGGTCCAGCGTCGGCGGCCAGGCGAACGTGGTGGCCGCCTGGAGGACGTCCTTCGGGATGTCGACCAGCACCGGGCCGGGCCGGCCGGTGGCGGCCAGGTGGAACGCCTCGGCCAGCACCCGGGGGATCTCGTCGGCGTTCTGCACCAGGAAGTTGTGCTTGGTGATCGGCAGGGTGATGCCCTGGATGTCCGCCTCCTGGAAGGCGTCGGTGCCGATCGACGGCCGGGCCACCTGGCCGGTGATCGCGACCACCGGCACCGAGTCCATGTACGCGTCGGCGATCGGGGTGACCAGGTTGGTCGCGCCCGGGCCGGAGGTGGCGATGCAGACGCCGACCTTGCCGGTGGCCTGCGCGTAGCCGGTCGCCGCGTGCCCGGCGCCCTGCTCGTGCCGGACCAGGATGTGCCGGACGCTGGAGTCGTAGAGCGGGTCGTAGGCGGGCAGGATCGCGCCGCCGGGGATGCCGAAGACGACGTCCACGCCGAGCGCCTCGAGCGAGCGCACCAGCGAACCGGCGCCGGAGACCTGGGCCGGGGCGGGGGTGCGTACCCCCGGAACGGCCGGGGTGGCCGCGGTGCGGACGGCCGCGGCGTGGTCGGCGTCGCTCGCCGGCTCGGCGGCCGCGCGCGCCCGCCGGGCGGAGTGGGCGAGTGTTTCGGGCGTGGGTCTGGTCATGGCGGTTCAGGCCTTCGGCTGGAGTGGGTGAGGCTCTACAGGCAAGTGAAACGCGGGCGGGGCCCGCTCCGACGGGTTTCGATGGCAACAAAAAAGCCCTCGTGCAGGATGCACGGGGCCAGCGCACTCTCAGCGGGGGAGAGTGCGCTCAGGTAAGTACTCGCAGCGACCGGGACATGGGGTCAAGCCTGACGCATCTCACGCGATGAGTCAACTGATCCCACATGTTGGTTAACGGATCTCGGCGCGTCGCCGTCCGACGCGCCCAGCGCACCCGGTGCGACCTGCCCGGACGCCGCTTCGGCGGGGCGTGGGGCGGGCGGCCGGATCGGCCCGACCACCGGCGGGGTGGGAAACGGCGCGGGTGCTCGCGCCGGGCGGGCGCCCGGCGAGGTGGCCGCCTCCAGCATCGCCTCCAGGTGCTCGGCCGGCACGCCCCAGCCGCAGAGCGCGCCCTGGCCGAACCGGCAGCCGGCGGCGACCACCGCAGCCAGCTCGGTCGGCGTGGTCACCCCCTCGGCGATCACCTCCAGGCCGAGCTGGTGGCCGAGCCGCATCACGATGTCGACCATCGGCGCGAAGGCCGGACCCTCGCGCCCCACCGGCCGGACCGGCTCGTGCTCGGCGACCAGGCTGTGGTCGATCTTGAGGATGTCGATCGGCAGGCGGCGCAGCTGCCCGAGCGACGAGTAGCCGGCCCCGAAGTCGTCCAGCGCGATCCGCACCCCGGTGCGCCGCAGCGCGGTCAGCCGCCGGATCAGCTCGTCGAGGTCGGTGGCCACGGCGTGCTCGGTGACCTCCAGCACCAGCCGCTGCGGCGGGACGTGGTGGGCCCGCAGCGCCTCGGCCACCTGCACCACGTACTCGGGGGCGTGCAGCTCGCGCGGGGAGACGTTCACCGACACCCAGACGTCGTGCCCGTCGGCGAGCCAGCGGGAGAGCTGGTGACAGGCCTGGTGCAGCACCCAGGCGCCGAGCTTGGCGATCATCCCGCACTCCTCGGCCAGCGGGATGAACTCGTCCGGCCGGACGTTGCCCAGCCTCGGGTTGTGCCAGCGCAGCAGCGCCTCCGCGCCGACCGGGCGGACCGAGGGCAGCGAGGCGACCGGCTGGAACACCAGCCGCAGCTCGTCGCGCTCGATCGCGCCGCGCAACTCGTGCTCCAGTGTGGTGCGCCGGCGCAGCAACTGGTCGTACGCCGCGTCGTAGCGCTCGATCCGGTTCTTGCCGCGCTGCTTGGCGTAGCGCAGCGCCAGGTCGGCGTGGCGCTGGAGCAGCTCCACGTCGGGCTTGCCGGCCCAGCCGGCCAGCCCGATGCTCACCGAGAGGAAGACCGGCCCCGCGGGCTGCTCGTAGGCGCCGCCGAGCACGCCGAGCAGCCGCTCGGCGACCCGGTCCGCGTCGGCCGGGTGGCCGTGCAGCAGCACCGCGAACTCGTCCCCGCCGAGCCGGGCGGCCACGTCGCCGGGACGCAGGTTGCCGCGCAGCCGCCGGCCCACCTCGGCCAGCACCGCGTCGCCCACGTCGTGCCCGCGCATGTCGTTGACGTTCTTGAAGCCGTCCAGGTCGAGGCCGAGCAGCACGCACGGGGTGCCGGCGGCGGCGCGGCGGTGCAGCGCGCGCAGCAGCCCGCGCCGGTTGGCCAGCCCGGTCAGCGCGTCGGTGTGCGCCAGCTCGCGGAAGTGCGCCTCCCGCTCGGCCAGCCGGCCGGCGTAGCCGCGCACGTCGTGCACCGTGAGGTACTGCCGGGCCACCAGGGCGAAGCCCTCCACGCTGCCGGCCGCGACGGCCAGCGCGCCGAACCGGCCGTCCTGGAGCAGGTGGTAGACGGCGGAGGCGGCCATCGCGACGACCGGGAGCAGCGCGTACTCGCCGTCGCGGCCGATCACGTCGGGGTCGGCCCGGTCCGGCGGGTGGACCCGGCGCAGTGCCAGCGCGGCGGTGAGGGCACCGGCGGCGAGCAGCGCCGCCGAGGTCACCGCCACCCCCGGCCCGGCCTGGCAGAGACCGGTCGCCAGGCCCATCCCGCCGCCGGCCAGCGCGATGGCGCCGGCACCGGCGGCGACGAGGTGGGCGCGGGACGCGGGTGCCCGGAAGACCACGATGAGCGCCACCCCGGCGGTCAGCGCCGCGCTCACCGTGGCGATCAGGATCGCCGGGCAGGCCATCGGGGTGGCCTCGCCGAGCAGTCGGGTCGGCTCGGCGACGAGCACCCAGCCGACGAACCAGAGCGCCCCCGCCATGATCAGCCCGTCGAGGACCAGCCGGGCGGTGGCCGCGACGGTCGGCGCCACGCCGGGCAACCGGAGCAGCCCGGTGGAGAAGAGCAGCCCGCTGGCCGCGGTGCCGACCGAGACCACCGTGGCCCGGTCGGTGCGGGCGCCCTGCTCGTGCTCCCAGTGCACGGCCGCGTCGAACACCTCCGCGACGCCGAGCAGCACGGTCGCCAGCGCCACCGCGCCGGCGGCGGCGAACAGCAGGCGGGCCGGGCGCTGCGCCGCCGCCCGCCGCCGGGCGGTGGCGGCCAGCAGCACCGCCGCCGAGGCGGTCACGAGCCCGCTCAGCACCGCTACCGCGACCGCGCCCGGGGGGAGATGCACGTCTCAACTCTGCCGGATGAGCGCTCCGGATGGGGGACCGGGTGCGCAACTGTTGGGACACGGCCGGCACGCCCGCCGGCCGGCGCGGCGACGGTGCCAGACTGGTAGTCATGCCTGAGCTGCGGTCGAAGACCTCCACGCACGGTCGGACGATGGCCGGTGCCCGGGCCCTCTGGCGGGCCACCGGGATGACCGACGACGACTTCGGCAAGCCGATCGTCGCCATCGCCAACAGTTTCACCCAGTTCGTACCCGGTCACGTGCACCTCAAGGACCTCGGCGGCCTGGTCGCCGACGCGGTGGCCGAGGCCGGCGGGGTGGGGCGGGAGTTCAACACCATCGCTGTCGACGACGGCATCGCGATGGGGCACGGCGGCATGCTCTACTCGCTGCCCAGCCGCGAGCTGATCGCCGACGCGGTGGAGTACATGGTCAACGCGCACTGCGCGGACGCCCTGGTCTGCATCTCCAACTGCGACAAGATCACCCCGGGCATGCTGCTCGCCGCGCTGCGGCTCAACATCCCCACCGTCTTCGTCTCCGGCGGGCCGATGGAGGCCGGCAAGACGGTGGCGATCGAGGGGGTCGTGCACAGCAAGATCGACCTGATCGACGCGATGATCGCCTCCTCCAACGAGGCGGTCACCGACGACCAGCTCGGCGCCATCGAGCGCTCCGCCTGCCCCACCTGCGGCTCCTGCTCCGGCATGTTCACCGCCAACTCGATGAACTGCCTCACCGAGGCGATCGGGCTGGCGCTGCCGGGCAACGGCTCGACGCTGGCCACCCACGCCGCGCGCCGCTCCCTCTTCGTCGAGGCCGGGCGCACCGTCGTCGAGATCGCCAAGCGGTGGTACGACGGCGACGACGCCTCGGTGCTGCCCCGCGCGATCGCCAACCGGGCCGCGTTCGAGAACGCGGTGGCGCTGGACGTGGCGATGGGCGGCTCGACCAACACCATCCTGCACCTGCTCGCCGCCGCCCGCGAGGCCGAGCTGGACTTCGGGGTGGCCGACATCGACGCCATCTCCCGGCGGGTGCCGTGCCTGGCCAAGGTCGCCCCGAACTCGCCGCAGTACCACATGGAGGACGTGCACCGGGCCGGCGGCATCCCGGCCATCCTCGGCGAGCTGGACCGGGCCGGGCTGCTGCACCGGGACGTGCACGCGGTGCACTCCCCCTCGCTGGAGCGCTGGCTGGCCGACTGGGACGTGCGGGGCGGCTCGGCGACCCCGGAAGCGGTCGAGCTGTTCCACGCCGCGCCGGGCGGGGTGCGCACCACGGAGGCGTTCTCCACCACCAACCGCTGGTCCTCGCTGGACACCGACGCGGCCGGCGGCTGCGTGCGGGACCGCGAGCACGCGTACTCGGCCGACGGCGGGCTGGCCATCCTGCACGGCAACCTGGCGCCGGACGGCTGCGTGGTGAAGACCGCCGGCGTGCCGGAGGAGTGCCTGACCTTCCGCGGCCCGGCCAAGGTCTACGAGTCCCAGGACGCGGCGGTCGAGGGCATCCTCAACAAGCAGGTCGTCGCCGGCGACGTCGTGGTGATCCGCTACGAGGGGCCGAAGGGCGGCCCCGGCATGCAGGAGATGCTCTACCCGACCTCGTTCCTCAAGGGCCGTGGCCTGGGCCGGGTCTGCGCGCTGCTCACCGACGGCCGGTTCTCCGGCGGCACCTCCGGGCTCTCCATCGGGCACGTCTCGCCCGAGGCGGCCTCCGGCGGGCTGATCGCGCTGGTCCGGGACGGCGACGAGATCGTCATCGACATCCCGGGCCGCTCGATCGAGCTGAACGTGCCCGAGGACGTGCTCCAGGCCCGCCGGGTCGCCGAGGAGAAGCGGGACCGCCCGTACACCCCGGTCGACCGGCAGCGGCCGGTGTCGGCGGCGCTGCGCGCGTACGCGTCGATGGCCACCTCGGCCAGCGACGGCGCCTACCGCCGCGTCCCGGAGTAACCCGCCCCCACGCCGCCCCCCGGCGCCGGTATGGTCCGCGTCGGGGGTGGGCGATCATGAGCTACGCGGGGTTGGTCCGGCCGGTCATCGACCGGGTGTACGTGGGCGCCCGCCAGGCCGCCCGGGACCGGATCACCGCCTACTACGCCGAGCGCGGGCTGCGGCCGGGCTTCGAGGTGAGCTTCAACTTCGGGCTGCTGGCCCGGCCGATGCCGGCCCGCGCGCTGGACGACGTGCTGGTCTACGTGGGCGCGGACATGACCACCGAGCTGGCGCAGGGCGTGGCCGAGGTGGACGCCGAGGGCGCCTGGCGGCTGACCGCGCTCGGGCGCGAGCTGGCCGCTGCCGTGCAGCGGATGACCGCCGAGGCGGCCGAGGAACGCTGGGCGGCCGCGCCGGCGTACCTGCCCGGCCTGGCGGCGGTGCCCCGGCTGGCCGACCTGGTCGGCCGGCTGCTGGCGCACGGGCTGGCCACCGGCGGGCCCGGGTTCCGGGCGCTGGCCCCGGTGTACGAGCCACCGGACGCCTCCCCGGCGCTGCGGCTGACCTCGCGGCTGGGCGCGCTGCGGCACCACCGCGGCGACGCGCACCGGGCGGCGTGGCGGGCGGCCAGGCTGACTGCGGCGGAGATCACGGCGCTGCCGGACGGGCCGGCGCGCCGGGCGATCGAGACCGAGACGGACCGCCTCGACGAGCCGGTCTACGCGGTGCTCACCGCCGAGGAACGGCTGGAGCTGCTGGCCGGGCTGGGCGCCCTGCCCGGCTGACCGCCGGCGCCCGACCGGCACGAGATCCTGGTGGCCGACGGCCGCCCGCCGACCGTCAGCCGGGCTCGACGACGCGGTCGACGACCAGCTGGGCCGCGCCCATGATGCCGACATCGGCCCCGGTGACGACCCGCTCGATGAGCAACGCCTGGGTGGCCAGTGGCAGGCACCGCTCGTAGAGAGTGGCCCGCATGCTGGCCAGCAGCGGCTCGCACTCGGCGAGCCGGCCGCCGATGGCGACGACCTGCGGGTTGAAGAAGTTGACCACGACAGCGAGGATCTCGCCGATCGAGCGGCCGGCCCGGCGGGCCAGCGCGGTGGCGTGCCGGTCGCCGTCGTCGATCAGCCGCATCACGCCGGTCAGGTCCTCGACCGGTACGCCCTGCTCGCGCAACGCGGCGACCAGGGCCGCGCCGCTGGCCACCGCCTCCAGGCAGCCGGTGTTGCCGCAGCTGCACAGCGGCCCGGGGTCGGCCACCACCCGGCAGTGGCTGATGTCGCCGGCGGAGCCCTGGGCGCCCCGGTGCAGCCGGCCGCCGGAGATGACCCCGGCGCCGATCCCGGTGCCCGCCTTGACGTAGACCGCGTGGTCGAGGTCGGCGTGCACGGCCCGGTGCTCGCCGAGCGCCATCAGGTTGGCGTCGTTGTCCACCACCACCGGCACGTCCGTTCGCCGGGCGCAGAACTCACGCACGTCGAAGCCGTTCCAGCCGGGCATCCGGGAGGGGCTCACGATCCGGCCGGTGTCGTAGTGGACCGGGCCGGGGATGCCGATGCCGATGCCGCGCAGTCCGCTGCCGGCGGCGCCGCCCCGCTGGCCGGGCACCGCGGCGGCGGGCGCCAGGGCGGCGACCTCGTCGAGCAGCGCGCCGAGCACGGCCTCCGGCCCGTCCTCGATGCGTACCGGCCGGGTGCGGGCCTCGACGACCCGTCCGGTGAGGTCGAGGGTGCCGAGCCGGGCGTGGTGCGCGCCCAGGTCGATCGCCCCGATCAGCGCCCCGCCGGTGGGCACCGCGAGCTGCCGGGGCCGGCGGCCGCCCCGGGACTTCCCGGCCCCGGTCTCCTGGAGCAGCCCTTCGCTGATCAGCGCCTCGACCCGCTGGGACACGGTGGACGGCGAGAGCCCGGAGAGCCGGGCGAGATCCGCACGACTGACCGCCGCTCCGCTGGCCACCAACCGGAGCAGCTCCCGTGGACCGCCGCGCAGGCCGTCACGCGGGGCGTCGTCAATCGTCACGCGAGGTTCATAGCATCCGAACTTTCTTGGGGCAAGCTGTTGACTTAGTTTGCCCTCTCGCATTAGATGGCCCCGTTGATTCGAGAAATGCATAACTTTATTCGGGCATCGTAGAAAGTGAGGCGAGCTGTGGCATCGACGGCGGCACCCGACCTCGCCGGCCGGAGCGGACCCACCCGCCCGGACCGGCCGATGGTGGCCGTCCGCGGCCTGCAGAAGTGGTTCGGCCCGCTGCACGTGCTCAAGGACGTCGACCTGACCGTGGCCGCCGGCGAGGTGGTGGTCGTGATCGGCCCGTCCGGTTCCGGCAAGTCGACGCTCTGCCGCTGCCTCAACCGCCTGGAGGTCGCCGGCGACGGCAGCATCGAGATCGACGGCGAACCGCTGCCGGCCGAGGGGCGCAAGCTCGCCCGGCTGCGCGCCGACGTCGGCATGGTCTTCCAGTCGTTCAACCTGTTCGGCCACCGGACCGTGCTGGACAACGTCACGCTCGGCCCGGTGAAGGTCCGCCGGGTGCCCCGGGCCGAGGCGCGTGAGCAGGCGCTGGCCCTGCTCGACCGGGTCGGCATCGCCGACAAGGCCGACCACTACCCGGCGCAGCTCTCCGGCGGGCAGCAGCAGCGGGCCGCGATCGCCCGGGCGCTGGCCATGCGGCCGAAGGTGCTGCTCTTCGACGAGCCGACCTCGGCCCTGGACCCGGAGATGGTCAACGAGGTCCTGGACGTGATGGTCTCCCTCGCCGCGGAGGGGATGACCATGATCGTGGTGACCCACGAGATGGGCTTCGCCCGCCGCGCCGCGGACCGGGTCGTCTTCATGGACGACGGCCGGATCGTCGAGTCCGGCACCCCCGACGAGTTCTTCGCCGCCCCCAGCACCGAACGGGCGCGCGACTTCCTCTCCAAGATCCTCCAGCACTGACCCCCGAGGAGGGTGGCATGTCGTTTCTCCACACGAGCTTCACGCGACGCCGCGCGCTGACCGTGGCCGCGACGGCGGTGACCGTCGCGCTCGCCGCCGCCGGCTGCGGCGACGGCGGCTCCGCCCCGACCCTGCCCGGCAACGCCGGCGGCGAGAAGGTGGCCCAGTCCGTCTTCGACGCCGCCCCGGTGGCGTCGGACGCCGAGATCCCGGCCGGCTCCACCATGGACATGATCCGCAAGCGCGGCTACCTGAACGTCGGCGGCTCGCTGGACGCCCCGCTGCTGTCCCAGCAGAACCCGGTCACCGGTCAGATCGAGGGCTTCGACGCCGACATGGCCAAGCTGCTGGCCAAGTACATCATCGGCAAGCCCGAGGTGAAGACGGTGACCATCGGCACCCAGACCCGGGAGGCGATGCTCCAGGCCAAGTCGGTGGACGTGATCTTCCAGACCTACACGATCACCCCGCAGCGGGCCACCCAGGTCGCCTTCGCCGGGCCGTACCTGACCTCCGGCCTGGCCGTCGCGGTCCGCAAGGACGAGACCGGCATCAAGGGCGTCCAGGACCTGGCCGGCAAGACCGTCATCGTCGGCGCGAACACCCCGGCGGTCACCGCGCTGCCGAGCGCGGCCCCCGGTTCCAAGCAGGTCGCCTTCGCCACCGACCCGCAGGCCGTGCAGGCACTGCTGCAGAAGCGCGGTGACGCCTACGTGCAGGACTTCACCCTGCTCGCCTCGGGCGCCAAGGCGAACCCGGGGATGAAGGTGGTCGGCGAGCCGTTCACCACCGAGGCGTACGGCATCGGCCTGAACCGGGAGGACGCCCAGTTCAAGGAGTTCGTCAACAACTGGCTCAAGAAGATCCAGGCGGACGGCACCTGGGCGAAGGTCTGGGAGAGCACCCTCGGCTCGGTGGTGGAGGGCGGCACCCCGACCCCGCCGGCGATCGGTTCCGTCGAAGGTTCCTGAGGACCCGCACCCGTCATGGACGCCCTCACCGCCCACCTCGACGAACTCGGCCACGGGCTGGTCACGACGGTCCAGTTGACCGTCGTGACCACCCTCGGCGCGCTGCTGCTCGGCGTCGTCGTGGCGACCCTGCGGGTCTGCCCGGTGCCGCTGCTGCGCAGCGTCGGCATGGTCTACGTCGAGGTGCTGCAGAACCTGCCGCTGCTGGCCCTGCTGGTGCTCTTCGTCTTCGCGCTGCCCACGATCGGCATCACGTTCCCGCTGTTCACGTCGGCGGCCATCGTGATCGCCGCCTACGAGGGGGCGTACCTGGCCGAGGCGATCCGCGCCGGGATCAACACGGTGGGGGTGGGGCAGGCCGAGGCGGCCCGCGCCATCGGGCTCACCTTCAGCCAGTCCCTGCGGTACGTCATCCTGCCGCAGGGACTGCGCGCGGTGATCCAGCCGATGGGCAACATCTGCATCGCGCTGCTGATGAACACCTCGCTGGCCGCCGCGGTCGGGGTGGTCGAGCTGACCCAGGCCGCCAACAACGTCAACCTCGTCGAGGCCCAGCCGATCGCCGTCTTCACCGGCGCCGGCCTGGCCTACATGCTGCTGGCGCTGGTGATCGGTCGGCTCACCGGCACGCTGGAACGAAGGTTGGCGATCGTCCGATGAACCCGAACCAGCAGATCCTCTTCGACGTGCCGGGCCCGCGCGCCCAGCGCCGGATCCGGATCGCCACCGTGCTGGGCGCGCTCGCCGTGCTCGGCGGGCTCGCCTGGGCGGTGCACCGGTTCGCCAGCTACGGCGAACTCGCCGCCGACCGGTGGCAGCCCTTCACCACCTGGCCGATCTGGCGCTACCTGCTCGACGCGCTCTGGAACACGCTGCTCGCCGCCGCGGCGACCGCCGTGCTCAGCGCCGCGCTCGGGCTGCTGCTGGCGCTCGGCCGCCTGTCGGTGCACCGCCCGGTCCGGTGGCTGGCCGGCGCGTACGTGGAGGTGTTCCGGACCGTCCCGGCGCTGCTGCTGATCTACGTGACGCTCTTCGCGCTGCCCCGGTACGGCCTGAACTTCCCGCTGTTCTGGAAGCTCGTGGTGCCGCTGGTGGTCTCCAACTCGGCGGCCTTCGCCGAGATCTTCCGGGCCGGCATCAAGGCGCTGGACCGGGGCCAGACCGAGGCGGGACTGGCCGTCGGGCTGCGCCGGGGCCAGGTGATGCGGCTGGTGGTCCTGCCGCAGGCCCTGCTTCAGCTCACCCCGTCCCTGGTCAGCCAGCTGGTCGGGCTGCTCAAGGACACCTCGCTCGGGTTCGTGGTCAGCTACACCGAGCTGCTCTACAGCGGGCAGGTGCTCGCCTCGTACACCAACCTGCTGATCCAGACGTTCCTGGTGGTGGCGCTGATCTACCTGGTGGTCAACGCCTCGCTGTCGAAGTTCGCCCGCGTCCTGCAGGCCCGCAACGGGCGGTTCACCGGCCGCGGCCGGTCGG
This sequence comes from Micromonospora sp. C28SCA-DRY-2, assembly GCF_030519475.1. Lineage (GTDB taxonomy): Bacteria > Actinomycetota > Actinomycetes > Mycobacteriales > Micromonosporaceae > Micromonospora. Next base: position 792,626 of record NZ_JAUMKD010000001.1, read on the forward strand.
CCCGACCGGACCCGGCCGTCCTCACCCCAGGGGGTAACCGGTGACCGACCGCCCGTACGCCGAACTGGCCCGGGTGACCCGCAACGGCTTCGTGGAGAGCCGCCACCACGGCAGCGTCGTGGTGCTCGACCCGACCGGCGCCGTCGCGCTGCGGGCCGGCGTACCCGACGAGCCGGTGCTGCCCCGCTCCACCCTCAAGCCGGTGCAGGCGCTGGCCTGCCTGACCGTCACCGAGGCCGCCGGGCCCACGTCGGCGCGGGCCGGGGTGCTCGCCGGGCCCGCGCTGGCCATCGCCGCCGGCAGCCACACCGGCGACGACCGGCATGTGGCAGTGGTACGCGACCTGCTGACCGCCGCCGGGCTGACCGAGGACGCGCTGGGGTGCCCGGTCGACTGGCCGGAGGACGAGGCCACCCGGGAGCGGCTGATCCGGGCCGGCGAGCGGCGCAGCCGGATCCGGATGAACTGCTCGGGCAAGCACGCCGCGATGCTGCTCGCCGCCGCCGCCCGGGGGTGGTCGACGCACGACTACCTCGACCCGGCCCACCCGGTGCAGCGCGAGACCGCCGCCGCCGTGGCGCGACTGGCCGGCACCCCGGTCAGCACCGTGGCCGTGGACGGCTGCGGCGCGCCGCTGTTCGGCCTGCCGCTGACCGGGCTGGCCCGCACCTTCCAGGCGCTCGCCGCGGCGGAGCCGGGCAGCCCGGAGGCGCGGGTGGCGGAGGCGATGCGCCGCCATCCGGAACACGTCGGCGGCTGGCACGGCCACCCGAACACCGACCTCATGCGGGCGCTGCCCGGGGTGCTCGCCAAGGGCGGCGCCGAGGGCGTGCTGGGGGTGGCGACCCCCGACGGCTACGCGGTCGCCGTGAAGGCGATCGACGGCAGCCCGCGCGCCACCACCGTGATCGCGCTCGCCGCCCTGGCCGAGGCCGGCGCGGCGGTCGACGGCGCCGCGGAGCTGCGCCGGGTGCCGGTGCTCGGCGGAGGCGAACCGGTGGGCGCCGTCACCGCCGCCATCGACTGGACCGCGGGACCGGCCCGCACGGAGAAGGAAGACTGATGACGACATTCGAGATCTGCATCGACAGCGTCGAGGGGGCGATCGCCGCCGAGGCGGCCGGCGCCGACCGGGTGGAGCTCTGCTCCGCGCTGTTCGACGGCGGGCTGACGCCCAGCATCGGCACCATCGAGACCGCCCTGCGCAGCGTGGACCGGATCCGGGTGCACGTCATCGTCCGCCCCCGGGCCGGTGACTTCATCTACTCGCCGGCCGAGGTCGACGCGATGGTGCGTGACGTGCGGGCGGCGGTGGCGGCCGGCGCGCACGGCGTGGTGATCGGGGCGCTGACCCCGGAGGGGGACGTCGACGTCCCCACCACCCGGAAGCTGATCGAGGCGGCCGGGGACGTCAGCATCACCTTCCACCGGGCGTTCGACATGGTGCGGGACCCGTTCCAGGCGCTGGAGCAGCTCGTCGAGCTGGGCGTGCACCGGGTGCTGACCTCGGGTCAGGAGGTGAGCGTGCTGGAGGGGGCGCCGCTCATCGCCGAACTGGTCCGCCGGGCCGGCGACCGCATCGTCGTCATGCCGGGTGGTGGCATCACCCCGCGCAACATCGCCCGGATCATCGCGGCCACCGGGGCGCAGGAGTACCACTTCGCGGCGCTGGTCACCTCGGACAGCCCCGCCGTGCACCGCAACCCGCGGCCGCTGATGGGCGGCGCCCTGAACCGGCCCGAGTACGAGCGCTCCGGCACCTCCGGCGAACTGGTCGGCCAGGTGCTCGCCGCGGCCCGCGGCTGACCGCCCGACCACCCAACGCTTGACCGGACGATCCGGCGGGGAGGCGCCCCCGCCGGATCGTCGCCTTTCCGCAACCGGCACCACGGCTTCGACGGGAGCCCCACCGGGCACGACGGCCCGACCGCGCCGGGAGGCCCGGAGCGTGTCGGCCCGTGCCCGCCGGCCGGCGTCTCAGCGACCGGGGGCACCGGCGGGCGCGGTCTCGGCCGGCCGGTCAGCGGCGAGCGCGACGGACCGGGCGTGCCGGATGGCGCTGGGGGTGTCCGGGAAGACCAGGCCGTCGCGGCGCAACTGGTCGGCCACCCCCAGGGCGGCCAGCACCTGGTCGTGGCCGGGTGCGATCCCGGAGAGCAGCACCGTGATGCCGCGGCCCTGCAACCGCAGGATGGCGTCGCCGAGGACCTGCGCGCCGGTGGCGTCGATGGTGGAGACCCGGGACATCCGCAGGATGACCATCCGTACGTCGGCGACGTCGGAGAGCTGGAGCAGGAAGTTGTGGGCCGCCGCGAAGAACAGCGGCCCGTCCAGCCGGTAGGCCACGATGTGGTCGGCGAGCAGCGCGTGCTCCTCGGCGCTGTGCTCTCCCCGGTCCAGCGGGACCTGCTCCACCCGGGCCGTACGGGCCACCGCGCGCAGGGCGATCACCACGGCCACGCCCACCCCGACCGCCACGGCGGTGACCAGGTCGAGCGCCACGGTGACGGTGAAGGTGAGCACGAGCACCAGCGCGTCGCCCCGGGTGGCCCGGGCCAGCGCCCGCAGCGAACCCGCCTCGACCATCCGCACGGTGGTGGCCAGCAGGACGCCGGCCAGCGCGGCCAGCGGGATCCGGCCGACCAGCGGGGCGGCGGCCAGCACGATCGCGGCGAGCGCGACGGCGTGGGTGAGTGACGCCAGCTTCGAACGCGCGCCGGCCCGCACGTTCACCGCGGTCCGGGCGATGGCGGCGGTCGCCGGGATGCCGCCGAACACCGGTGCGGCCAGGTTGGCCAGCCCCTGACCGAACAGTTCCCGGTCGGGATCGTGGCGTTCGCCGACCGTCATGCCGTCGGCGACGGTGGCGGAGAGCAGGCTCTCCAGCGCGGCCAGCGCCGCCACCGCCAGCGCGGAGGGCAGCAGCACGCCGACCGCGGCCGGGTCGAGGAAGCCCAGCGACGGCGCCGGCAGCCCGCTGGGCAACGCGCCGATCCGGGCCAGCTCGACCGGCACGGTCTCCGCGAGCACGGTGGCCAGCGCCACCCCGATCAGCGAGAACGGCAGCCCGGGACGCCACCGGGCGCCGAGCAGCATGAGCGCGGCGACGCCGAGGGCCAGCGCGAGCGGCGCCGGCGCGGGGTGCGCGGCGAACCGGACCACCGCGTCGGCGGCGACCGCCCAGACCCGCTCGCCGTGCGCGTCGGCCACCCCGAGCGCGGCCGGCACCTGTTGCAGGGCGATGACCACCGCGATGCCCGCGGTGAACCCTTCGATCACCGGGACCGGCAGGTAGCGGACGTACCGGCCGAGGCGGGCCAGCGCCAGCGCGATGAGCAGCAGCCCGGCCATCGCCCCGACCATCAGCACGCCGGTCGCGCCGAAGCGCTGCACCACCGGCACCAGCACCACTGTCATCGCGCCGGTCGGGCCGGAGACCTGGAGGTTGGAGCCGCCGAAGACGGCGGCGACCGCGCCGGCGACCACCGCGGTCACCAGGCCCGCCTGCGCGCCCAGGCCGGAGGTGACGCCGAAGGCCAGGGCCAGCGGCAACGCCACCACGGCCACGGTGACCCCGGCGAGCAGGTCGCGGCGGGGCGAGCGGCGCACCGCGCGCCAGTCGGCGGGTTGCGGCAGCAGGCCGAGGAGGCGATGGCGGAGCAGGACGGCAGCGGCACTCACCGGGTGGACCTGTCGGCCCGCAGCTCGCCGAGCAGCCCGTCCCGGTCGGCGAGGACCGCGCCGAGGATCCGCCGCCCGGCGGCGAGCAGGTCGGCCACGTCCGGGGTGCTGAGCGCGTACATGACCAGGGAGCCGTCCCGCCAGGTGCTGACCATGCCGGCGCGGCGCAGCACGGCGAGCTGCTGGGAGAGGTTGGACGCCTCGACGTCGATGGCCGCGAGCAGGTCGCGGACCGGCCTGGGCCCGTCCTGGAGCAGCTCCAGCACCCGGATCCGCACCGGATGCCCGAGCGTGCGGAACAGTTCGGCCTTCGCCTGGTACAGCGGCACTGACACGCCGTCGCCTCCCCCTGTCGCGCGGCCACCCGCCGCACAGACCTGAAGACTTTAGCACTTGCAGAATCCTTCAAATCAATGGTGCGGCCTAGCCGAGAAGGGCCCCGTCTCATCTCACCCTCCGCATGCTGGAACCCTCCGTAGATCGAGAGACGTTGACTTAACCGGATAAGCATGGACACCGCACGGGCCGGTTGCGACAGTGTCAAACGATCGACAACCGCCGACCTCCCCCGATGGATCCGAGCGCCATGGGAGCACGATCATGCGTGCGGTCGACCTTGATGCGGATAGGCCGGCCCGCTGACTCCCGATGCCGGGCAGTGAGACTTAACCGGAAAAGGTCGTAGCCCCGAGCGGGCCGTCTCGGCGCGGCAGCCAGGCACCGGCCGGGTGCAGTACCGTGATCTCCGCCGGCCGCCCGGCGGGCACGTCCCCGGGTCGGACGGACGGTCCCGCCACGGGCGGGCCGGGAAAACGCCGTCCCGCCACCGCGCGGGAGGGAGGAGGAGCACGCCGGTGAAGCGGCCGACCATCGCCGACGTCGCCCGACGGGCCGGGGTCTCCAAGGGCGCGGTGTCGTACGCGCTGAACGGCCAACCCGGCGTCTCCGCGGCCACCCGCCAGCGGATCCTCGCCATCGCCGCCGAGATGGGCTTCAGCCCCAGCAGCGCCGCCCGGGCGCTCTCCGGCGCCAGCGCCGAGGCGGTCGGGCTGGCCCTGTGCCGCCCGGCCCGCACCCTCGGCATCGAGCCGTTCTTCATGGAGCTGATCAGCGGCGTCGAGGCGGAACTCGCCGCCCGGTCGTACGCCCTCACCCTCCAGGTGGTGGCCGACCCGGCGGCCGAGATCGCTGTCTACCGGCGCTGGTGGGGCGAACGGCGGGTCGACGGCGTGCTCGTCTGCGACCTGCGCACCGACGACCGCCGGGTGCCCGTGCTGGAGGAACTCGGCCTGCCCGCGGTGGTGATCGGCGGCCCGACCGGCACCGGACGGCTGGCCAGCGTCTGGTCCGACGACGCGGCCGCGCTGGTGGAGACGGTGGAGTACCTCGTCGCGCTCGGGCACCGGCGGATCGCCCGGGTCGGCGGCCTGCCCGACCTGCTGCACACCGAGATCCGCACCGAGGCGTTCGACCGGGCCTGCCGGCGGCTCGGGCTGGCCGACGCGGTGACCGTGCCGTCGGACTACACCGGCGAGGAGGGCGCCCGGGCCACCCGCCGGCTGCTCAGCTCCGCCGCCCGACCGACCGCGGTGATCTACGACAACGACGTGATGGCGATCGCCGGCCTGTCGGTGGCCCAGGAGATGGGGCTCGCCGTTCCCGGTGACCTGTCCATCGTGGCCTGGGACGACTCGCCCCTCTGCCAGCTGGTGCACCCGTCGCTGACCGCGCTCAGCCGGGACATCCCGGCCTACGGCGCGCAGGCCGCCCGGCAGTTGCTGGCGGTGATCGGCGGCGCCGACCCGACCGGGTTGCAGGACGAGACGGCGCACCTCACCCCGCGCGGCAGCACCGCGCCGCCGCGGAACGGTTGAACCGGCCGGACCGGCGGGGCCTCAGCGGAACGCGGAGGGGAACTCCTCGAAGTACGCCTCCACCCGCTCCGCGGTGGCCGGCCGGGCCAGCGCGAACCCCTGGCCGTAGCGGCAGCCGGCCCGGCACGCCCCCTCGACGTGGGCGGCCGACTCCAGCTCCTCGGCGACGATCTCCAGCCCCAGGCGGTCGCCGACGTTCACCACCACGTCGATCAGTGGGCGCTCCGGATCCGCCGGGTCGACCAGCTCCGGGCCGACCTTGAGCAGGTCGATCGGCAGCCGGCGCAGTTGCGCGAGCGAGGCGTGCTCGGCCCGGAAGTCGTCCAGCGCGGTGCGGATGCCGAGCGACCGCAGCCCGGCCAGCCGGGCCACCACGGTCGGCAGCTCGGCACCCACCCGCGGCTCGGCCACCTCGACCACCAGCCGGTCCGGCGGCACCCCGTACGCGTCGAGCACCGCCGCGGTACGCGGCACGAAGTCCGGCGAGACGAGTTCGGGAACGCTGACGTTGATCGCCATCCAGAGTTGCCGGCCGCCGGTGGACCAGGCGGCGAGCTGGCGGCAGGCCCGCTCCAGCACCCAGCAGCCCACCTCCCCGACGAGGCCCAGGTCCTCGGCCACCGGGAGCAGCTCGGCCGGCAGCACCGTGCCGAACACCGGGCTGCGCCAGCGCAGCAGCGCCTCCGCGCCCACCGGAAGCCGGTCGGCCAGCCCGACCACCGGCTGGTAGACCAGGTCCAGCTCGCCCCGGGCGAGCGCCCCCGGCAGCTCCCGCTCCAGGTCCAGCCGGCGGACCAGCTGCTCCTCCAGGTAGGCGTCGTACCACTCGACCCGGTCCCGGCCGAGCTGGACGGCCCGCCGCCGGGCCAGGTCGGCCTGGCGCAGCACGTCCTCCGGCCCGGATCCGGCGATCTCGGCCAGCCCGATGCTGGCCCGCAACCGCAGCACCGCCCCCGGCACCGGATAGGGCTGGGTGAGCGCGGCCAGCAACCGGGTGCCCAGCGCGTACGCCAGCACCGGGCCGGCGGCGGTGAGCACGGCGAACCCGGCGCCGCTCGGCTCGGCGAGCAGGTCCCGGGGGCCGAGCACCGCGCGGGCCCGGCGGACCGCCTCGGCCAGCACGTCCTCGCGGACCGCGTACCCCGGCCCCTCGGCGGCGGCGGTCAGCTCGACGACCAGCAGCGCCCCGGACGGCACCGGCGCGTCCCGCAACGCGTCCAGGGCGCGCACCAGGTGCGCACGGTCGGCGGGCACCGACGCACGGCCGGCCGGCGGCTCGGCCGGCGCCCGCCGCTCGCCGAGCAGTTCGCGGAGCACCAGCGGCGGCACCACCGCCAGGGCGAGCAGGACGGCGGTCGGGTCGGCCGCACCCGCGCGGAGCTGGTGCCCGGCGCCCAGCACGGCCAGCCCGAGCACACTGGACGCCCCGACCAGCTGGCAGCGCCCGACCCCGCCGTACCGGTAGGCCTCGGTCAGCGTGACGAGGGCGCAGGCGGCCGGCGCGCCGAGCGCCACCGCCACGGCGAGCCGGGCCGGGCCGCTGAGCCCCTCGGGCAGCAGCAGCCACGCGGCGAGCACCAGTGCCACCGCCGGGCAGGCCGCGTCGGCGGCGTGCCGCTGGAGGCGTCGGGACGCCGGCGGGAGGGAGACGAGGGAGGGGTACGGAAGGGGCACGGCGATCGCCTTCGTGAGGGGGGCACGGGGCGGTGCGGGGCGCGGGCGGCGGCGCGGAGCCGAGTCCACCGTCCACCAGAGCCGAACGAGGGACGGCCGGCCGGGTGACGGGCACCGGACAGTGACCCACGTCACTACCGGGGTCGATCCGCCCACCCGGTTTCCGCCCGACGGGAACGGCACCGGGCCGGGGTGGGATCATCGGGGGGTGAGCCGCTCCGACACCGTCCGCTTCCGCTACAACCAGGCGATCCTGGTCGCCGCGGTCATCGCGGCCATTGGCGCCCTGCCGCTGGCCAGCGCCCGCTGGTACCTGCTGCCGGTGCTGCTCGTGCCGGTGGCGGTCGGGCTCTGGGCGTGGCGGGCCGGCACCGACGCCGACGCCCGGGAGCTGCGCCTGCGGGCGCTCGCCGGGCAGCGCCGGATCGGCTGGGAGCACGTCGTCGAACTGGCCACCGACCCCCGCGGGCGGGCGGTCGCCCGGCTCGACGACGGGCAGCAGGTGGTGCTGCCGGCGGTACGCGGCACTGATCTACCCCGACTGGTCTCGGCGACCGGGCAGGCCCTGCCCGGCTCGGCCGGCTGAGCCGGGGCCACCCTTCCGCGCCGCGACCGGCGCGGCCGCGGCGACCCGCCCGGCCGCCCGTCAGCGACAGCGGGTGCCGTCCGCGACAGCGCCAGCCCGTCCGCGGCAGCGGCGGGCCGGTCCGCCACGGCTGCCGGCGCCGGGCGGCGGCTCAGTAGCCGTCGACCACCGCGTTGATCAGCGGCTCACCGGCCGCGAACCGCCGCACCTGGTCGCCGACCAGCCGGTACGCGCGCGGCAGCAGTCCCCGCACCGAGCCGGCCACGTGCGGGGTGAGCAGCACGTTCGGCATCGCCCAGAGCGGGTGGTCGGCGGGCAGCGGTTCCGGGTCGGTGACGTCCAGCGCGGCGGAGATCCGGCCGGTGGACAGCTCGGCGACCAGCGCGTCGGTCCGGGCGACCGGCCCGCGGGCGGCGTTGACCAGCAGCGCGCCGTCCCGCATCGCGGCGAGGAACTTCTCGTCCACCAGCCCCCGGGTCCGCTCGGTCAGCGGCACCAGCAGCACCACCACGTCCGCCTCCGGCAGCAGCCGGGGCAGCTCGTCAACGCCGAACACGCCCTGCTCGGGGCGGGCGGTACGGGCGACCAGCGTGAAGTCGACCTCGAACGGGGCGAGCCGGGCCCGCACCGCCGAGCCGATCGAGCCGGCTCCGACGATCAGCACCCGCTTGCCGGCCAGCTCGTCGGTGGGCGCCACCGCGTCGTACGCCCACTCCCGGCGGGCCTGCGCCCGGGCCAGGGCGGGAAAGGCGCGCAGTTGGGACAGGATCGCGGCGACCACCCACTCGGCGGTGGACGGGTCGTGCACCCCGCGCGCGTCGCAGAGGGTCACCCCGGCCGGGATCCGGCCGACCCAGGCGTCCGCCCCGGCGGAGAGCAGCTGCACCACCTCGAGGTCGGGCAACTCGCGCACCAGCGCGGCGGCGGCCGGACCGGCCAGGAACGGCGGCACCCAGAACCGGACGCCGGCCACGTCCGAGGGGAGCCGGGCCCGGTCCTCGGCCACCTCGACCGTGACGCCCGTCGGCGGCTCGCCGAGCAGCGCGCGCCCGGCCTCGTGCGGGATCCATACCTTCACGCCCGCCGACCCTATGCCCCCGCCCCGGTGGCCGGCCGGTCGGGGCGGATCCCGGCACCCGGACGGGTGCCACCCGGTGACCGAGCCGACCGGGCGGCGCGGGGTGACGCAGCCGACGACCGCGACCGCCCCGGCGGCACGAGTCGCCGCCGATTCGCCGGGGTATACGGGTGGCCGGAGTGCCGCCGGCCTCCCTCCGCCCCTCGCCAGACAGGTGCACGATGACCGACGGCCCCCGTGGACAGCGCACTCCGCCTTCCGTGCCGAGTACGGGGCTGGCCGACCCGGGCCGGCTGCGGTCGCTGGACGAGACCGGCCTGGGGCCCGCGCCGGACGAGGCGTTCGACCGGTTCGCCCGGCTGGTCGGTGACCTGCTCGACGTGCCGGTGGCGCTGGTCTCGCTGGTCTCCGCCGACCGGCAGTTCTTCCCCGGGGCGGTCGGCCTGCCGGAGCCGTGGGCCGCGCTGCGCGAGACGCCGCTGAGCCACTCGTTCTGCCAGCAGGTGGTGGACATCCCGGCGCCGATGGTGCTCCCGGACGCCCGGCTCGATCCCCGGGTGCGCGACAACCGGGCGGTGCCCGACCTCGGTGTGGTCGCGTACGCCGGGATGCCGCTGACCGACCTGGCCGGCCGGGTGCTCGGCGCGCTCTGCGCCATCGACAGCAGACCCCGCGCCTGGACCGCCGACCAGCTGCGGACCCTCGCCGACCTGGCCGCCGCCTGCTCGTCGGAGCTGCGGCTGCGGATCGCGCTGGACGGCGCCGAGCAGGCCCGGCGGCGGGCGGAGGAGGCGCACGCCCGGCTGGAGCTGCTGGCCGGGCTGAGCGAGACGCTGGCCGGCACGCTGGAGGTGTCCACCGCGCTGCGCCGGCTCGGCGAGACCATGGTGCCGCTGCTGGCCGACTGGTGCCTGGTGACGCTGGTCGGGCCGGACGGCTCGCCGTACGAGGTGACCGGGACCCACCGGGACCCGGCCCACGCGGCCGACGTGGCGCGCTTCGCCGACCTGATGCGCACCCGGCTCAGCCCGGAGTCGATCACCCGCGCGGTGCTGCGCACCGGCCGTCCGGTGCTGGGCGGCGCCGGCGGTTCCGCCGACGTCCGGCGCGGCACCGTCGGCCCGGAGATGCCGGAGATCGCGGCCCGGGTCGGCTTCGCCTCGCACCTGACCGTGCCGGTCACCGACACCGGGCGGGGCCGGGTGCTCGGCACCATCACCCTGGTCAACGGGCCGGGCCGGCGGAGCTTCGACGACGGCGACCTGCTCACCGCGCTGGACATCGGCCGCCGCGCCGGGCTGGCGATCGGCAACAGCTCGATCTACGGCGAGCAGCGGCACGTCGCCCACGTCCTGCAACACAGCATGCTGCCGCACCTGCCCACCACCCGCGGCCTGGAACTGGCCGCCCGGTACCAGCCGGCGGCCGACCGGGTGGAGGTCGGCGGGGACTGGTACGACGCGTTCGTCCAGCCCGACGGGGACCTCGTCGCGGCCATCGGGGACGTCGCCGGCCACGACATCGAGGCGGCGGCCACCATGGGGCAGTTGCGCAACCTGGTCCGGGGCAACGCCTTCGGCCGGCCGGACGCCCCCGGCGAGCTGATGAGCCACCTGGACGAGGTGATCCGGGGGCTGCGCATCCCCTCCGCCGCCACCGCCATCCTGCTCCGGCTGCACCGCGACGGCGCGGGCGGCTGGTCGGTCAACTGGTGCAACGCCGGGCACCCGGCCCCGCTCGTGGTCCGGGCCGACGGGACGGTCCGGGCGCTCGCCGGGGCCCCGGAACCCCTACTGGGGCTGGCCCGGCCGGTGCCCCGGACCACCCGGACCACCGGCCTCGCCCCGGGCGACACCCTGCTGCTCTACACCGACGGCCTGGTGGAACGGCGGGACCGGTCCATCGACCACGGCACCTCGGAGCTGCTCGACCGGCTGGCCGGCACCCACGCCCTGCCGCTGGCCGAACTCTGCGACCTGCTGCTGGCCGGGGCCGCCAGCCGGGAGGACGACGTCGCGCTGCTCGCCGTCCGGGCCCGCTGACCGCACGCCGTTCGGGCCGGCCGAACCGGAAGCGCGGGGCCACCCCGGCGGCGGCCACCCCGACCGCGCACCGCGGGTCGGCTCCGTCGGGCCGGTTTCCGGGGCCCCGGCGGGCTAACCTTGGGCCGGTGAGCGCCCGTCCCCCGTACCCCCGCACCCGCCGCCTCCGGGCGGCCGTCGCGGCGCCGTGCGCGGCGCTGCTGCTGGCGGTGACCGGCTGCAGCTTCGGCGAGCCGGAGCCCGACCCGGCCGGCGAGCCGCCCAACCTCCCGACCCCCTCGGCCACCGCCAGCCCCGGCGGCGCGGGCCAGCAGGTCGTCACCACCGTGCTGGCCAAGGGGCTGCGGGTGCCGTGGGGCATCGCGTTCCTGCCCGACGGCGGCGCGCTGGTCACCGAGCGGGACACCGCCCGCATCCTCAAGGTCGGCCCCGAGTCGGGGCCGGACGGGCTGAAGGTCACCGCTGTGCAGACCATCGCCGACGTGGCCGCCGCCGGCGAGGGCGGCCTGATGGGGATCGCCGTCTCCCCCGACTACGCCCGGGACCGGTCGGTCTTCGTCTACTACACCACCGAGCAGGACAACCGGATCGCCCGGCTGCGGCTCGGCGAGGAGCCGACGCCGATCCTGACCGGCATCCCCAAGGCCGGCATCCACAACGGCGGCGGGCTCGCCTTCGGCCCGGACGGCCGGCTCTACGCCAGCACCGGCGACGCGGGCGACCGGCCGCAGTCGCAGGACCCGAAGCGGCTCGGCGGCAAGATCCTGCGGATCACCGCCGACGGCAAGCCGGCGCCGGGCAACCCGTACCCCAACTCCCCCGTCTGGTCGGTCGGGCACCGCAACGTGCAGGGCCTGGCCTGGGACGCCGGCAAGCGGATGTACGCCGTCGAATTCGGCCAGAACACCTGGGACGAGATCAACGAGATCACCAAGGGCCGCAACTACGGGTGGCCGCAGGTCGAGGGGCGCGAGGACGACAAGCGCTTCGTCAACCCGGTCGTCCAGTGGCCGACGTCGGACGCGTCCTGCTCGGGAATGGCCGCTGTCGACCGGGTGTTGGTCACCGGGTGCCTGCGGGGCAAGCGCCTCTGGCTGGTCGAGCTGACCGACACCGGCACCGTCCTCGGCCAGCCGCGGGAGCTGCTGACCAACCGGTACGGCCGGCTCCGGGCGGTGGTGGCCGCCCCGGACGGCTCGCTCTGGGTGAGCACCTCCAACCACGACGGGCGGGGTGACCCGGCGCCGGAGGACGACCGGCTGCTGCGGTTGGTCTTCGCCGACGGCGGGGCCGGCCGGAGCTGACGGCGCCCGCGGGTTTGTCAAGATCCTTCACTGGGCAGGTCGGGAACACATGGATGGGCAGCAGAACGAGGAGCACGGCGGCGGAGGCGAGGAGACTCCGGTGACCGGCCACGCCCCCGACGTGCCGTTCGGAGCGCGCCCGGGCACCCGGCCCGACTGGCGCCGGCCGGTGCGCCGGCTGGGGGTGACCCTGGCCGTGCTGGCGGTCACGCTGGTCGGCGTGGTGCTCGGCGTGCTGGCCGGCGGTCAGGTGAGCACCGACATCGGGCCGTTCCACGCCGACCTGCGGGTGGCCCCGGCGACCAGCGGCAGCACCACCGTCGACATCCCGCCGCTGGGCGCGCTGCTGCTCGACAGCCACGACGGGCCGACCCACCTGACAGTGGAGCTGGGCGCGCTCGACCAGGGGCGGACCGAGGCACTGCTCGACGACCCGGCGAGCATCAACCGGGCGAGCCAGTCCGCGGTCGACGACGTCCGCGAGGGGGTGATGCGGCTCGGCCTGCGGACCGTCGCGTCGGCCGTGCTGGTCACCCTGGTGCTGGCCCTGCTGGTGTTCCGCAACGCACGGCGGGCGGCCTGGGCCGGCACGCTCGCGCTGCTGGTCACCGCCGGCAGCCTCGGCGCCGCCGCGGCCACCCTGCGCCCGCAGTCGATCGAGGAGCCGCGCTACGAGGGGCTGCTGGTCAACGCCCCGGCGATCGTCGGCGACGCGCGCCGGATCGCCAACGACTACACCCGCTACGCCGAGCAGCTCCAGCGCATCGTCGGCAACGTCAGCCAGCTCTACACCACGGTGTCGGCGCTGCCGGTCTACGAGCCCGAGCCGGACACCACCCGGGTGCTGCACGTCTCCGACATGCACCTCAACCCGACCGGCTGGCAGCTGATCCGCACGGTGGTCGAGCAGTTCGGCATCGACGTGGTGATCGACACGGGCGACATCACCGACTGGGGCAGCGAGCCGGAGGCCAACTACGTCGGCTCGATCGGGCTGCTCAAGAAGCCGTACGTCTTCATCCGGGGCAACCACGACTCGGGCCGGACGGCGGCCGCGGTGGCCCGCCAGCCGAACGCGATCGTGCTGAACAACAGCACCACGACGGTCGCCGGACTCACCATCGCCGGCATCGGCGACCCGCGCTTCACGCCGGACAAGAACACCTCGCCGGCCGGCAGCGGCCTCACCCGGCAGGTCGCCGACCAGGTGATCGGCGCCGGCGAGCAACTGGCGGCCACGGTGCGCAGCTCACCGCAACCGGTGAACATCGCGCTGGTGCACGACCCGGCCTCGGCGGGCCCGCTCTCCGGTACCTGCCCGCTGGTGCTCGCCGGGCACACCCACAACCGGCAGGTGTCGAAGCTGCCCGAGGTGGCCGGGCAGATGCCGACCCAGCTCATGGTGCAGGGCTCCACCGGCGGCGCCGGGCTGCGGGGCCTGGAGGGCGAGAAGCCGACCCCGCTGACCATGAGCGTGCTCTACTTCGACAAGGACAAGCTGCTCCAGGCGTACGACGACATCACCGTGGGCGGCACCGGCCAGGCCCAGGTGAACCTGGAGCGGCACATCGTGGAGAACCCGAAGGCCGGCGCCCCGGTCCCGGTCACCCCCACCCCGACCCGCTGACCCGCCGGGGCGGCTCAGCGCAGGGCTAGGGCGGCCAGGGCGGCGTTGACGATGCTGCCGGGCAGCAGGTCGTGCAGCTCGTACAGCTCCCCGACGCTGCCGGACTGGCCGAACTCGTCCACCCCGAGCGGCACCGCCGGGGCGCCGAGCGCCGAGCCGAGCCAGGCCATCGCGTGCGACGCGGCGTCGTGCACGGTCACCACCGGCACCCGGTCGGCGAAGGCGGTGCGCAGCGCGCCCGGCACGCTCGGCACGGTCGCGGTGCGCACGCCCTGGCGCAGGGTGCGCTGCCAGGCCCGGTAGAGCCGGTCCAGGCTGGTCACGTCCACCACGTGCGCGGCGATGCCCTCCTCGGCCAGCTCGGCCGCCGCCGCCAGCACCTCGGGCAGCACCGCGCCGGACGCGGCCAGCTGCACCACCGGCGCGTCGGCCAGGTGCGGGTACGCCTGGTGCGCGTCCACCAGCCGGTACGCCCCGGCCACCGCCTGCCGGCGCAGCACCGCGTCGCCCAGCCGGGCCCGGGCCGCCTCGAACGGCGCCTGGTCGATGGGGCGGGTGCTGAGCCGGAAGTAGTACGCCCCGTCCTCGGCCGGGGCGGCGGTGGCCGACGGGCTCGCCCCGCCGGCGATCTGGCCCAGCGCGTCGCAGAGCAACCAGTCCAGGGTGGTCGCGTACGCGGGCTCGACGAAGGTCACGCCGGGCAGCTCCAGGCCCACCGAGGCGGTGATGGTGGACTGGTGGGCCCCGCCCTCCGGGGCGAGCGTGATGCCCGACGGGGTGCCGGCGACCACGAACCGGGAGCCGGAGTACGTGCCGTACAGGAACGCGTCCAGGCCGCGCAGCACGAACGGGTCGTAGACGGTGCCGACCGGCAGCAGCGGCTGGCCGGACAGGTCCCAGGACAGGCCGAGCTGGCCGAGCAGCAGGAACAGGTTCATCTCCGAGATGCCCAGCTCGATGTGCTGCCCCGCGGGGCTCTCGGTCCAGCGCAGCATCCGGTCCTCGGTCCAGGAGCGCTGCTCGGTCGGGGCGAACACCCCTGTCTTGTTGATGAAGCCGGCGAGGTTGGTCGAGGTGGCCACGTCCGGCGCGGTGGTGACCAGGTACTTCCCGACCTCGGGGTCGCGGGCCAGATCGACCAGCACCCGGCCGAAGACCTCCTGGGTGGAGATCGGCTTGTTGGCGCGTACCCGGGTGGTCTCCGGGACGGTGATCCCCAGCGCCCGCCGGCGCGGCGGGCGGGACAGGGTCTCCCGGCGCTCGCCGGCCCGGATGCCGGCCGCCGACGCCGGGTCGAGGCGGTCCCACTCGGTCTGCGGGGTCAGCCCGTGCGCCGCGCGCAGCGTGTCGACCTGTTCGGTGGAGAGCAGCGCCGAGTGGTTGCGCGGGTTGCCGGCGATGGGCAGCCCCCAGCCCTTCACCGTGTACGCGAACACCACGCTGGGCCGGTCGGTGACCGCGTCGCACTGGGCGTACGCGTCGAGCAGCGCCGCCAGGTCGTGCCCGCCGAGATCGGTGACCAGCGGCCCCAGCTCCTCGTCGGGGATGTCGGCGATGAACTCCGCGATGCCGGCCGGCGCGCCGTCGAGGAACTGCTTGCGCAGCGCGGGGCCGGCCAGCCCGAACAGCGACTGGTACTGCTCGTTGGGCATCGCGTCGATCCAGGACCGCAGCGCGTCGCCGCCCGGGCGGGCGTACGCCTCGGCGAGCTTGCGGCCGTACTTGACCTCGACCACGTGCCAGCCGGCCGCCTCGAACTGCCCGCGCCACTGGTTGATCCGCACCCCGGGGACGACCCGGTCCAGCGACTGCCGGTTGAAGTCGACCAGCCACATGACGTTGCCGAGCCCGGTGGTGGCCGGGTCGGCGACCGCCTCCCAGATGTTCCCCTCGTCCAGCTCGGCGTCGCCGATCAGCGCGATGAACCGGGACCGCGGGCGCGGCCCGAAGTGCGCGTCGACGTAGCGCCGGGTGGCGGCGGCGAACAGCGGTGCCGCCGCGCCGAGCCCGACCGAGCCGGTGGAGAAGTCCACCCCGTCCGGGTCCTTGGTGCGCGACGGGTAGGACTGGAGGCCGCCCCGGGCCCGCAACTTCGTCAGGTACGACCGGTCCAGGTTGCCCAGCAGGTACTGGATGGCGTGGAACACCGGCGACGCGTGCGGCTTGACCGCCACCCGGTCCTCGGCGTCCAGGTGCGCGAACCAGAGCGCGGTCATCGCGGTGACCAGCGACGCGCTGGACGCCTGGTGCCCACCCACCTTCACCCCGTCGCCGGTGTCCCGGTCGTGGTTGGCCGCGTCGACGATCCGGGTGGCGAGCCAGAGCACCCGCCGCTGGATCTCGTCGAGGACGTCGAGGTCGTGTTGGTTCACGGTGGCTCCATCCGGGCGTCGCCGTTGACGCCCTGCCGAGGGGTGGCGCGGGTCGCGCGCGTTGCGGGCGGGACGGGCCGCCACCGGGTCCCGGCGGCGGCCGTCCGCTGGTGGTTCAGCCCTGGACGCCGAGGCGCGCCAGGATCAGCTCGCGGACCGTCTTCGCGTCCGCCTGGCCGCCGGTGGCCTTCATGACCGCGCCCACCAGCGCGCCGGCCGCGGCGACCTTGCCGCTGCGGACCTTCTCGGCGATGGCCGGGTTGGCGGCGATCGCCTCGTCGACGGCGGCGGTGAGCGCGCCGGTGTCCGAGACGACCTCCAGGTTGCGGTTGGTCATGATCTCGGTCGGCGAGCCCTCGCCAGCCACCACGCCCTCCAGCACGACCCGGGCCAGCTTGTCGTTGAGCTTGCCCGCGTCGACCAGGCCCTGGAGCTCGGCGACCTGCGCCGGGGTGGCCCCGACGTCGGCCAGCTCCACGCCGGTCTCGTTGGCCCGCCGGGACAGCTCGCCCAGCCACCACTTGCGGGCGGCGGCCGGGCTGGCGCCGGCGGCCACTGTCTGCTCGATCAGCTCGACCGCGCCGGCGTTGAGCACCGACTGCATGTCCGCCTCGGACAGGCCCCACTGCTCCTGCAGCCGGCGCCGGTGCAGCCGGGGCAGCTCCGGCAGGGCGGCCTTCAGCTCGGCGACCCAGGCCGGGTCCGGCGCGAGCGGCACCAGGTCCGGCTCCGGGAAGTACCGGTAGTCGGTCGCGGTCTCCTTGGACCGGCCGGGCGTGGTGTCGCCGGTGTCCTCGTGGAAGTGCCGGGTCTCCTGGGTGATCCGGCCACCGGCGTCGAGGACGGCCGCCTGCCGCAGCATCTCCGAACGGACCGCCCGCTCGACCGAGCGCAGCGAGTTGACGTTCTTGGTCTCGGTGCGGGTGCCCCACTCCTGCCCGGGCAGGTTGAGGGAGGTGTTGACGTCGCAGCGCAGCGACCCCTCCTCCATCCGCACGTCGGACACGCCCAGCGAGCGGATCACGTCACGCAGCTCGGTGACGTACGCCCGGGCCACCTCGGGAGCGAGCGCGCCGGTGCCGGCGACCGGCTTGGTGACGATCTCGACCAGCGGGATGCCGGCCCGGTTGTAGTCGACCAGCGACTCGGTCGCGCCGTGGATCCGGCCGGTGGCGCCGCCGACGTGCAGCGTCTTGCCGGTGTCCTCCTCCAGGTGCACCCGCTCGATGCCGATCCGCACCAGCTCGCCGTTCACCTCGACGTCCAGGTAGCCGTCGACGCAGAGCGGCTCGTCGTACTGGCTGATCTGGAAGTTCTTCGGCATGTCCGGGTAGAAGTAGTTCTTCCGGGCGAACCGGCACCACTGCGCGATGGAGCAGTTCAGCGCCAGGCCGATCCGGATGGTCGCCTCGATGGCCGCCTTGTTCGCCACCGGCAGCGAGCCGGGCAGGCCCAGGCAGACCGGGCAGACCCGGGTGTTCGGCGCGCCACCGAAGTCGGTCGGGCAGCCGCAGAACATCTTGGTGTTCGTGCCCAGCTCGACGTGGGTCTCCAGGCCGATCACCGGTTCGTAGCGCGCGACGACCTCGTCGTACGCGGGCAGTGTCGTCGTCATCGGTGCTCCTGCCTCACAGTGCCGGTGGGGTGAACGTGCCGACGGCGCTCTCCAGCGCGGCCGCGACCCGGTACATCCGGTCGTCGGCCATCGTCGGGGCCATGACCTGAAGGCCGACCGGGAGCCCCTCGGAGAGCCCGCACGGCACCGAGATGCCGGGGCCGCCGTACAGGTTCGTCGGGATGGTGAACAGGTCGGCCAGGTACATCTGGTACGGGTCGGAGGTGCGCGCCCCGATCGGGAACGCCACGAACGGGGTGGTCGGCGAGATCAGCGCGTCCACCTGCTCGAACGCGGCGGTGAAGTCGCGCGTGATCAGGGTGCGGACCTTCTGCGCCTGCCCGTAGTAGGCGTCGTAGTAGCCCGACGACAGCGCGTACGTGCCGATCATGATGCGGCGCTTGACCTCGGGCCCGAAGCCGGCCTCCCGGGTCAGCGACATGACCTCCTCCAGCGACCGGTTGCCGTCGTCGCCGACCCGCAGGCCGAACCGGACGCCGTCGAACCGGGCCAGGTTGGAGGAGCACTCACTCGGCGCGATCAGGTAGTACGCCGGCAGGGCGTACTTGAAGTTCGGGCAGGACACCTCGACGATCTCGGCGCCCAGCTTGGTGAGCGTGTCGACCGACTCGCGGAACGCGGCCATCACGCCCGGCTCGGCGCCCTCGCCGGTGAACTCGGTGACGATGCCGAGCTTCACCCCGGTCAGGTCGCCGGTCGCGCCGCGCTTCGCCGCGGCCACCACGTCCGGCACCGGCTGCGGGATGGAGGTGGAGTCGGCCGGGTCGTGCCCGCCGATCACCTCGTGCAGCAGCGCCGCGTCCAGCACGGTACGGGCGCACGGGCCGGGGGTGTCCAGCGAGGAGGAGAACGCCACCAGGCCGTAGCGGGACGTGCCGCCGTAGGTCGGCTTGGCGCCGACGGTGCCGGTGACCGCGCCGGGCTGGCGGATCGAGCCGCCGGTGTCCGAGCCGATCGCCAGCGGCGCCTCGTACGCGGCCAGCGCCGCGGCACTGCCGCCGCCGGAGCCGCCCGGGATCCGGCTCAGGTCCCAGGGGTTGTGGGTCGGGCCGTACGCGGAGTACTCCGTGGAGGAGCCCATCGCGAACTCGTCCATGTTGGTCTTGCCGAGCATCACCGTGCCGGCCTCGCGCAGCCGCCGCACGATCGTCGAGTCGTACGGCGGGCGCCAGCCCTGAAGGATCTTCGACCCGACGGTGGTCGGCACGCCCTTGGTGGTGAGCACGTCCTTGACCGCGACTGGCACCCCGGCCAGCGGGCCGAGCCGCTCACCGGCGGCCCGCCGCTCGTCCACCGCGCGGGCGGCGGCCAGCGCGCCCTCGGAGTCGACGTGCAGGAAGGCGTGCACCCGGTCGTCGACCGCCGCGATCCGGTCCAGGTGCGCCTGGGTGACCTCGACGGCGGAGGTCTCGCCCGCGGCCACCAGGCCGGCGATCTCCGACGCGGTCAGCTTGGTCAGGTCGGTCATGACGCCACATCCTCGTCCAGGATCCGCGGTACGCGGAACCGCTGCTCCTCCGCGTCGGGCGCGCCCGACAGCGCCTCCTCCGGGGTCAGGCACGGCGTCACCACGTCCTCGCGCAGGACGTTGGTCAGCGGCACCGAGTGCGAGGTCGGCGGGATGTCCGCGGCGGCGACCTCGCCGACCTGGGCGACCGCCTGGAGGATCACGTCGAGCTGGCCGGCGAAGGTGTCCAGCTCCTCCTCCGTGACGGCGAGCCGCGACAGTCGCGCCAGGTGCGCGACCTCCTCGCGGGAGATGGCGGCCATCAGTGCCCCCTTCGTGACTGTGCTGCTTCCTCCGGGCGGTGTGCCGACCACGCGGCGTGGAGCGTGACGCGCGGTGACCGGAGCGAGTCTATTGTTCCGCTCCGGCGTCCCGCCCCCGACACCCCCTCCCCGCGCCGGGAGGGGGCGGGCCGGTCAGCGGGGCGACCGGCGCGGCAGGTCGTTGTCCGGGCCGCCGACCGGCCGGACCGGCCGGTAGCGGGCCAGCCAGCCGACCAGCTCCTCGGCCGGCATCGGGCGGGCGTAGAACCAGCCCTGCGCGGCGTCGCAGCCGGCCGCGTGCAGCATCCGCCAGGTCCGCTCGTCCTCCACGCCCTCGGCGACCACCCGCAGCCCGAGCGCCCCGGCCAGCTCGATCATCGAGCGGACGATCGCCGCGTCGTCGGCGTCCTCGGCCATCCCGAGGACGAACGAGCGGTCGACCTTCACCTCCGACAGCGGCAGCCGGCGCAGGTGTTGCAGCGACGAGTAGCCGGTGCCGAAGTCGTCCAGCGCGATGCCCACCCCGATCCGGTGCAGCCGGGCGATGGTGGCCAGCACCCGGCGCGGGTCGGCCATCAGGGCACCTTCGGTGATCTCCAGTTGCAGCCGCTGCGGCGGTACGCCGTACCGGGCGAGCCGGTCGGCGATCTGGTCGGCGATCTCCCCGGTGTGCAGGTCCCGGACGCTGACGTTCACCGCCGCCCGCAGCCCGATGCCGGCGGCCGACCACTTCGCGAGCTGCTCCACCACGTCGTCGACCACCCGGCGGGTGAGCAGGCGCATCACCGCGCTCTGCTCGGCGACCCGGATCAGCTCCTCCGGGTCGACCATGCCCCGCCGCGGGTGTCGCCAGCGCAGCAGCGCCTCGACGCCGACCACCTCGCCGGTCGCGATGGCGATCTGCGGCTGGTAGTACATGGTGATCTCGCCGGCTTCCGGGGCCGGCGCGACCGGCGGGGCCGCCGGCGGGGCGTCGGCGTCCCGGCCGGGCAGCGACGCCCGGTCACCGGGCCGCGCCTCGTCGGCGGCGAGACCAGCCGGCTCGGCCGGGACAACTGCCGCCGGTTCGCCCGCCGGTCGCGGTCGCTCGCGGTCCGCCGCGCGCCGCCGGTCCACGGTGGGGGTGGTGGACGCCCGCCGCCGGATCGGGTCGGCGCCGGTGAGGATCCGGGCGATCAGCTCGTCGTCCTGGTGGGCCGGGTCGGGTCGCTGCCGGCGCCGGGCCCACCACCGGCGATCAGGACGGCCGTCCGCCGACCGGCGCGAGCGCCGCCCGCCGCTGGTCGCCCCAGCGCCGCCCGGCACCGCCGCCCCGCCCGGCGGGGCAGTCGCCGCACCGTTCGGCACCGCCTCTTCGCCCGGCCTGGTCGCCGCCGCGCCGCCGGGCAGGGCGGTCGGGGCACCGCGCCACACCGACTCCCCGCCCGGCCCGGCCGCTTCCGTGCCACCCGGCGCCGCGTCCCCGCGCGAGCGGGCGTACGCCGCACCGTTCGGCGCCGGCTCCCCGCCGGGCCGCGTGGTCGGGGCGCCGTTGCGCACCGCCTCCGCGGCCGGCAGGGACGGCGCGGGCAGGGTGGCGCCGTCGCCACCGCGGGCCCCGCTCGGCCCGACGGGCGGCTCGGCACCCAGCCGGCCGGCCCCGGCCGGGCCGCCGCTGGCCGGGCCGCCGGTGGACGGGCCGCCGGTGGACGGGCCGGATTCCAGCACCCGGCGCAGGTCGGCGAGGAGCCCGAGCCGCTCGGCGGAGTTGTGGTCGGACTCGGCGGCGTAGACCGCGACGGTGTCGTTGCGGTGCTTCGCGTCGTACATCGCGACGTCGGCGTGGCGCATCAGGGTGGCGAAGTCCTCGCCGTGCTCGGGGAAGAGGGCGATGCCGATCGACCCGCCGACGTCCAGCGGCAGCCCGTCCAGCGACACCGGCTCGGCGAGCACCCGCACCACCCGGTCGGCCAGCTCGCGCGCCTGCCCGGCGTCGGTGAGCCCGGTCATCACGATGGCGAACTCGTCGCCGCCGAGCCGCGCCACCATGTCCGGCTCGTCGACCACCGCGGTCAGCCGGGCGCTCACCTCGACCAGCAGCCGGTCGCCCACCGCGTGGCCGAGGGCGTCGTTGACGTTCTTGAACCGGTCCAGGTCGATCAGGAGCAGCGCCAGGTGCGCGTCCGGCTCGCCGCGCGCCGCCCGCTCGGCGTGCAGGTGCACCTGCTCGCCGACCTCGGCCAGCAGGGCCTTGCGGTTGGGCAGCCCGGTGAGCGGGTCGAGCGAGGCCACCTGCTGCTGCTCGACGGTGAGCCGGGCCATCCGGTACACGGCGAAGAGCGGCACCAGCACCAGCGGGATCAGCGCCGCGCTGGCCCGCGCCGCCGCCACCAGCACGGGCGCCAGCAGCAGCAACGAGCCGGTGGAGAGCAGCTCGAACGGCAGGCCCTGCCGGGCCGACGGCCACCAGCGGTCGCCGAACCGCAGCCGTACGGCCGCGCTGACCAGGCCGTAGTTGACCGCGAACCAGGCCACCGTGGCGCCGGCGACGGCCGCCACGTCGGCCCAGTGCAGCCGGTGGCCGTCGAAGATGCCGTCCGGGCCGAGCCGGGTGATGCCGTACGCGGCGGCCAGCGCGCAGGCGTACTGGCCGGCGTTGAACGCGGTGCGCCAGGCGGCGTGCCCCATCCGCCACCCGGAGACCACCACCGCCACCGCCTGCACCGCGACCGCCGGACCGAGCCCCCAGCCGAGCAGGATGGCGAAGGTGAAGCAGGTCGACGGGAAGACCGCGGAGGACTGCCGTCGCCCCGGCGGGACGAACGGGCGCGCGTCGCAGCCGACCGCGAGCACCGCCATCGTCCAGAACGCCGCCGGCAGCCGGGACACCTGCTCCGGCAGTGCGGCCAACGACGGCGCCGAGACCAGCACGGCGGCGGCCAGCACCGCTGCCACGAAGGCGGAGAACGGCCCGGTGCGTCCAGGTGGGACGGAGTTGCGCGGATCGGCGGTCTCCATCACACCTCCCGGGACGCCGTGGCGCGTTCACGCGCCGTGCACCAATGAAACGCCCTCGGTGCCGGGTTCCCCGGTATGACAGTCACGAATCGGTCGTAGTCGTAATTAAGTTGGTATACGCGGCCAGGTGCCCGCAAGATCCCCACCCGACCCGGGGTGCCAGCCGGCTGCCGGGACGGCCGGCGGTCACCCCTCGACGCGGGCGACCTCGCGGGCGGCGTCCGGCCCGGCGTCGAGGAGCACCCGGAAGCCGTCCTCGTCGAGCATCGGCACCTTGAGGCTGGCCGCCTTGTCGGCCTTGGAACCCGGGTTGTCGCCCACCACCACGAAGCCGGTCTTCTTGGAGACCGAGCCGCTCACCTTGCCGCCCCGGGACTGGATCGCCTCGGCCGCCTGGTCCCGCGAGAAGCCGGCCAGGGTGCCGGTCACCACCACGGTGACCCCCTCCAGCGGGCGCGGGCCCTCGTCCACCGCCTCCTCAGCCATCCGTACGCCGGCCTCGGCCCACTTGCGGACCACCTCGCGGTGCCAGTCGACGGCGAACCACTCGCGGATGCTGGCGGCGATCGTCGGGCCCACCCCGTCGACCGAGGAGAGTTCCTCCTCGCTGGCCTTGTCGATCGCCTCCATGGAGCGGAAGTGCCGGGCCAGCGCCTGCGCGGCGGTGGGGCCGACGTGCCGGATGGAGAGCGCCACCAGCACCCGCCACAGGTCGCGTTCCTTGGCCACGGCCAGGTTGTCGAGCAGCTTGACCGCGTTGCTGCCGAGGCTGCCGTCCTTGTTGACGAAGAACGGCGACCGGGCCAGCTGGTCGGCGTCGAGCAGGAAGAGGTCGCCCTCGTCCTGGATGATCTCCGCGTCGAGCAGCGCCGCGGCCCCCTTGTAGCCGAGCACCTCGATGTCGAAGGCGCCGCGGCCGGCGAGGTGGAAGACCCGCTCGCGCAGCTGCGCGGGGCAGCTGCGGGTGTTGGGGCAGCGGATGTCGACGTCGCCGGACTTGGCGGGGGCGAGCGGCGTGCCACACGCCGGGCAGTTGGTGGGCATCACGAACGGCCGGGCCTCGGCGGGCCGCAGGTCGACCACCGGCCCGAGCACCTCGGGAATGACGTCGCCGGCCTTGCGGATCACCACCGTGTCGCCGATCAGCACGCCCTTGCGTTCGACCTCGCGGGCGTTGTGCAGGGTGGCCAGCGCGACCGTGGAGCCGGCCACCCGCACCGGCTCCAGCACCGCGAACGGGGTCACCCGGCCGGTACGCCCGACGTTGACGTCGATGTCGAGCAGCTTGGTGTTGACCTCCTCCGGCGGGTACTTGAAGGCGATCGCCCAGCGCGGCGCGCGGCTGGTCGAGCCGAGCCGGCCCTGGATGGAGACCGGGTCGACCTTGACCACCACGCCGTCGATCTCGTGCTCGACGTCGTGCCGGTGCTCGGCGTAGTAGGCGATGTACTCCGCCACGCCGGCCAGGTCGGGCACCACCCGCCACCGGTCGCTGGTCGGCAGGCCCCACGCCTTGAGCGCCGCGTAGGACTCGGACTGGGCGGTCGGCTGGAAGCCGCGACGGGCGCCGATGCCGTGCACCACCAGGCGCAGCGGCCGGGACGCGGTGATCCGCGGGTCCTTCTGCCGGAGGCTGCCGGCGGCCGCGTTGCGCGGGTTGGCGAACGGTGGCTTGCCCTGCTCGACCAGGCCCGCGTTGAGGTCGGCGAAGGCGGCCACCGGGAAGTAGATCTCGCCCCGGACCTCCAGGAGGTCGGGGATGTCGGGGAACTCGGGGGACGGCGTGAGCCGGCCCGGCACGTCCCGGATGCTGCGCACGTTGGCGGTGACGTCCTCGCCGGTGCGGCCGTCGCCCCGGGTGGCGGCCCGGACCAGCCGGCCCCGCTCGTAGGTCAGGTTGATGGCCAGGCCGTCGACCTTGAGCTCGCAGAGGTAGGACACCGGGCCGCCGGCGTCGCGCTCGACCCGCTCGGCCCAGGCGGCCAGCTCCTCGTCGGCGAACGCGTTGTCGAGCGACATCATGCGCTCGGCGTGGGTGACCGGGGTGAAGTCGGTGGAGAAGGTGCCGCCCACCCGCTGGGTCGGCGAGTCGGGGGTACGCAGCGCCGGGTACCGCTCCTCCAGCGCCTCCAGCTCACGCAGCTGCCGGTCGAACTCGGCGTCGGAGATCGTGGGTGCGTCCAGCACGTAGTAGCGGTACTGGTGCTCGGTCAACTCCTGGCTCAGCGTGGCGTGCCGCTCCCGGGCCTCCGGGGTCGGCTCGCCACCCGCCGCGGCCTCCTGCGCCGGGCTCACCTGCTGCGCGACCGCATCCTCGGACATCGCCCCGGACCCGTCGCCGTCTGTGGACACCTTGCCGTCCTTGGACACCTCGTGCGACCTCCCTGATCACGCTACCCCCGCACGGTATCCGGAAGGTGAGACAATCCGCCGCCCACCCGCCGCGCCCATCCGCCCGCGCCGCCCGGCACCGGTCCCGCCCGGCCCCGGGTTTCCGGTGCCGCCGGCCGCACCGTGCGAGGATCACCGGACGGCGGACCCGACGACCGCCGTCCGAGGAGAACCGGCGAGCGACGGGGGTAGGGATGCCCGGGTGGCTGCTCTGGGCGGCGGCGGTCGTGCTGGCCGTCGCGGCGGGTTGGGCCTGGGGCGAGCTGCGCCACCGCCGTCGCCGTCCCCCGGCCGGCCGCGGCGACGGCGGTGGCGCCGGCAGGGCGCCCGGCGCGGGCGGGCGGCGCGGTACGCGGGGTGGGCCGGAGCGGCCCGGCACCCGACCCGGCCGGGGCGCCCCGCCGCGGTCCCCGGGTCGGTCCACCGCGGCACCGCGACCGCGCGGCGCGGACCGGACGCCCGGCGGCGCGCCCCGGCCGGGCGACATCTGGTGGGCCGACGTGCCCTACGCCGACGGCACCGGCTCGAAGGTGCGGCCCTGCCTGGTGCTCCGGGTCGACGGGCGATCCGCCGAGGTGCTGAAGATCACCAGCCAGGACAAGAGCGGCCGGGACGACCACGTCCGGATCCCCACCCGGGACTGGGACCGGGGCGCCGACCACGACAGCTACCTCGACATCGGCGACCCGATCCGGGTGCCGCTGCCGGCCTTCCGGGACCGGGCCGGCACCTGCGACCCCACCCTCTGGCGCCACCTGCGCACCCTCCCCCACCTCCCCACCCCCTGACCCCGCCCCGTCGCTCCCGTCAGGGGTGGTGGAGGGCGGTGAGGGCGGTGAGTTGGTCGGCGTACTCGATGCGGGTGGACCAGTCGGCGGGCCAGGCCGCCATGCCGGCGGCCGCGCCCACGAAGGCGCCGGCCAGGGCGGCGATCGAGTCGGAGTCGCCGGCAGTGGTGGCGCCCCGGGCCAGCGCGCCGACCGGGTCGTCGGCGTGCCGGATCGCGCAGTACAGCGCGGTGGCCAGCGCCTCCTCGGCCACCCAGCCCTCGCCGGTGTGCCGGCACGGGTCACCGCCGTCGTCGGGTCGGGCCAGCGCGGCGGCCAGCCGGTCCAGCGCCGAGCGGCACTCGTCCCAGCCCCGGGCGATGAAGTCCGCCGGGGTCTGGCCGCCCGGCCGCTGCCACAGGTCACCGAGCCAGTCCGCCCGGTAGGTACGGCGCTGCTCCCGGACCCGGTCGGTCAGCAACCCCGGTAGCTCGGCCAGCGCGGCGCCCTGGCACAGCAGCCGCACCGCGTACGCGGTCAGCTCGCTGGCCGCGAGGCCGGTCGGGTGACCGTGGGTCAGGCCGGCCTGGAGCTGGGCCAGCCCGGCGAGGGTGTCCAGGTCGACGTCGAGCAGCCCGACCGGGGTGACCCGCATGTTCGCGCCGCAGCCCTTCGAGCCGGCCACTGTCGCCTCCTGCCAGCGCAGCCCCCGGTCCAGCTCGGCGCAGGCCCGCAGGCAGGTCATGCCCGGGGCCCGGTTGTTGTCGGGGCTGACCGCCCAGGCCAGGAAGCGCCGCCGCAGCAGCGGCTCGACCGCCTCGGGCGTAAAGGCGGGCGCGTCGTGCAGCGCCCAACCGACCGCCAGCGCCATCTGGGTGTCGTCGGTGACCAGCACCGGGTCGCCGGCGAGTTCCCGGGGCCCGCCCGGGCCGTAGCGGTCGACGATCTCGGCGACGGTCAGGAACTCGGTCGGCCGGCCCAGCGCGTCACCGTAGGCGAGGCCGAAGAGCGAGCCGGCGGCCCGGTGGAGCGAGGAGTCGATCACACCGCGATCATGCCCGCCCGCCGCCACACCCGCCGGCCCCGCCCGCCGGCCACGTGCGTGCGCCCGGTCAGTCCCAGCAGAGGCAGAACGGGTGGCCGGCAGGGTCGGCGTAGACCCGGAAGCCCTCGCCCTCGCCCGGCAGCCGCCGCGCGCCCAGCGCGAGCGCCGCCTTCTCGGCGGCCTCGATGTCGTCGACCGTGACGTCGAGGTGGAACTGCTGGGGCCGCTCCGGATCCGGCCAGGCCGGCGCGCGCAGGTTGAGCGCCTTCTGGAACGCCAGCCGCGGCTGGTGCCCGGGCCGCCCGCCGAGCACCACCCAGTCGTCGTCGGAGTCGCTCTCGATCAGCGGCAGGCCGAGCAACTCGGAGTAGAAGCCGGCCAGGGCCCGCGGGTCGGGGCAGTCGATCACCGTGGAGCGCAGCTGTCCAATCATGCCCGTCATCCTGCCCAGCCGGTACGACGGAAAACGTCAGTCCTCGGCGAGCCGCCGGCCCGCGTCCCGGCAGGCGGTCAGCACCTCGCGGGCGTACCGCGGCGGGGCGCCGGCGAGCCCGCAGGCCGGGGTGACCACCACCTGCTCGGCCAGCCGGCGGCGCGGGAAGCCGAGGCGGTCCCAGAGCTGGCGTACCCGGTCGGCCACCTCGGCCGAGGTGGGTGCCCGGCCGGTCGACGGCGGCCGGGTGGGCGCGGCGCCGGCCAGCAGGCCGAGCCCGGCGTCGATCGCCTCGCCGAGCGGGTCGAGGTCGGTGACCAGGCTCAGGTCGAGCGCCACCGCGACGGCCCCGGCCGAGCGGATCAGCTCCAGCGGCACGTCGGGGGCGCAGCAGTGCACCAGGGTCGGCACGCCGGCCGCCTCCACCACCGTGCGCAGCAGGGCAGCGGCGTCGCCGGACTCCACCGCCCGGTGGGTGGCGAAGCCGCTCTCCGTGGGCACCCGCCCGGCCAGGACGGCCGGCAGCGACGGCTCGTCCAGTTGGAGCAGCACCGCGGCGCGCGGCAGCCGCCGGGTGACCGCGGCGACGTGCTCGCGGATCCCCTCCGCGAGCGACCCGGCGAGGTCACGCACCGCGCCGGGGTCGCCCAGCATCCGGCCGCCGATCGGCAGCTCCAGCGCGGCGGCCAGGGTGAACGGCCCGCCGGCCTGCACCTTGACCGGCCCGGCGTACCCCTCGGCCTGCTCGGCGAGCTGGTCCAGGTCGCGTTCCATCAGGTCGCGGGCCCGGCGCAGGTCCCGGCCGGGGCGCGGGGCGATCCGCCACCGGGCGGCGTAGAGCTCCACCGGCAGCTCGACCAGCAACCCGGCCGTCCGGCCGATCAGGTCGGCGCCGGGGCCGCGCGCCGGCAGCTCCGGGAGGTGCGGCAACGCGGGCAGCTCACCGAGGACGATCCGCTGCGCCTCGGCGATGTCGGTGCCGGGCAGCGAGCCGATGCCGGTCGCCGCGCCGGGCGGCCACGGCCATGCCTGGTCTGTCACGGCCGAAGACTATCCGGTACGCGGACCCCGGCACGCCACCGCCGGCCACCCGGCCGATCCGGCGCGACCTCCGGCGGGAGCCGCCGGGGCGACGGGCCCGACGGCGTGGTCAGCCGGCGATGGTGGCGGAGCCGAGCACCACGTCACCGGCCGGGTCCGGCCGGTAGGCCACCACGGCCTGCCCGGCGGCCACGCCCCGGACCGGCCGGCGCAGCTCGGCCCGGAACGTGTCGCCGTCGAGCGTCACGGTGGCGGGCACCACGTCGCCGTGCGCCCGCAGCTGCACCTCGCACTCCACCGGCGCCTCCGGCCGTGGGCCGCCGGTCCACACCGGACGCTCGGCGCGCACCCGGGCGACCTCCAGCGCCTCGGCCGGGCCGACGGTCACCGTGTTGGTCTTCGGGGTGATGGAGAGCACGTAGCGCGGCCGGCCGTCCGGGGCCGGCCGGTCCAGGTGCAGCCCCCGCCGCTGGCCGACCGTGTACGCGTACGCGCCGGTGTGGCTGCCGACCACCGCGCCGGTGCTCGCGTCGACCACGTCGCCCGGGGCCTCGCCGAGCCGCTGGGCGAGGAAGCCGCGGGTGTCGCCGTCGGCGATGAAGCAGATGTCGTGCGAGTCCGGCTTGTCGGCCACCGCCAGGCCGCGCCGGGCGGCCTCCTCGCGGACCTGCGCCTTGGTCGAGTCGCCGAGCGGGAAGATCGACCGGTCCAGCTGCTCGCGGGTGAGCACCGCGAGCACGTACGACTGGTCCTTCGCCGCGTCGACGCTGCGGCGCAGCAGGCCGTCCGCGCCGAGCCGGGCGTGGTGGCCGGTGACCACCGCGTCGAAGCCCAGGGCCACGGCGCGGTCCAGCACCGCCGCAAACTTGATCTTCTCGTTGCAGCGCAGGCAGGGGTTCGGGGTACGGCCGGCCGCGTACTCGGCGACGAAGTCGTCCACCACGTCCTCGTGGAACCGGTCGGCCATGTCCCAGACGTAGAACGGGATGCCGATCACGTCGGCGGCCCGCCGGGCGTCCCGGGAGTCCTCCAGCGTGCAGCAGCCGCGCGCCCCGGTGCGATAGGTCTGCGGGTTCCGGGCGAGCGCCAGGTGCACGCCGGTCACGTCGTGCCCCGCCTCCACGGCACGCGCCGCCGCGACCGCCGAGTCGACCCCGCCGGACATCGCCGCCAACACCCTCACCGGCCCACCCCTTCACCCCACCGAGCCTTCCCATGCCCTCGCCCACCCCCCCGCCCCCGCCTCTCTCCCCCCGCCCCGCGATCTTGCACTTCGCGCCCCGGACAAAGGTATTGATGCCGCGGATCGAGGGACCGAAAGCGCAAGATCGCGGGGATGGGAGGGGCGGGTCAGCGGGGGGTGCGGAGGGCGGCGGCGCGGCGGGCGCGGTCGACGGCGGCGGGGAGGGCGGCGATAAGGGCGTCGACGTCCGCGGGGGTGCTGGTGTGGCCGAGGGTGAAGCGCAGCGAGGAGCGCGCGCGGTCGTCGTCGGCGCCCATGGCGAGCAGCACGTGCGAGGGCTGGGCCACCCCGGCCGAACAGGCCGACCCGGTCGAGCAGGCGATGCCCTGGGCGTCCAGCAGGAGCAGCAGGGCGTCGCCCTCGCAGCCCGGGAAGGAGAAGTGCGCGTTGCCGGGCAGCCGGTCGAGCGGATCGCCGTTGAAGATCACCTCTGGCACCGCCTGCCGGACCCGCTCGACCAGGTCGTCGCGGAGAGCGGCCACCCGGGCCGCGTACTCCTGCTGGCCCTTCACCGCCGCCTCCACGGCGACCGCGAAGGCCACGATGCCGGCGGTGTCCAGGGTGCCGGAGCGCACGTCCCGCTCCTGGCCGCCGCCGTGCAGCAGCGGGGTGGCGGCCACGTCCCGGGCGAGCAGCAGGGCGCCCACCCCGGCCGGCCCGCCGAGCTTGTGCCCGGTGACGGTCAGCGCGGCGACCCCGCTGGCGGAGAAGTCGACCGGCACCTGACCGACGGCCTGGATCGCGTCGGTGTGGAACGGCACCCCGTACTCGGCGGCGACCGCGGCCAGCTCGCTGACCGGTTGCACCGTGCCGACCTCGTTGTTCGCCCACATGGCGGTGACCACGGCCGCCCGGTCGCCGTGCTCGGCCAGTTCGGCCCGGAGCGCGTCGGGAGTGAGCCGGCCGGCCGCGTCGACCGGCAGCCAACCCACCTCGGCGCCCTCGTGCCCGGCGAGCCAGTCCACCGCGTCGAGCACCGCGTGGTGCTCGACGGCGCTGGAGACCACCCGGCCGCGCCGCGCGTCGGCGGCCCGGCGGGCCCAGAAGATGCCCTTGACCGCCAGGTTGTCGCTCTCCGTGCCGCCACCCGTGAAGATCACCTCGGACGGCCGGGCGCCGAGTGCGGCGGCCACCCGCTCGCGCGACTCCTCCACCCGACGGCGGGCACGACGCCCCGCCGCGTGCAGGGAGGACGCGTTGCCGACCTCGCGGGCGGTGGTGACGTACGCCTCCAGTGCCTCGTCGAGCATCGGCGTGGTGGCGGCGTGATCCAGGTAAGCCATCACGACTCAGCCTACGACCGCCGACGGATCGGCCGAACGCCGGAGGCCGGGCGGGCCGGGGCGCGGTCACCCCCTCCCCCGCACCCCGGCTCGCCGCGCCGCCGGCACCCGGCGATCACTCGGGCACGGCTCGGCGCCGTCGGCGCGCTCGCGGCGCTCGGTCCGGCCGAGCCGGCGTCCGACCCGACCCCGCGGCGGGCGGTGCTGGCCAGCGCCGCACTGACGGCGTACGGCTCGACGCCGCCGGACGCCAACGGCGAGGCCCGGGTGTTCGACAACCGGCGGCTGCACCTGCACGTGGCGAATCTCCCGGCGGTCCCGGGGTACTACGAGGTTGGCTCATCAACCCACGGACCATGGAGATGTTCTCGGTCGGTGTGCTCGGTGACGCGGCGGACGAGCTACTCCCGTTGCCACCGAACGTCGACCTTCAGGCATACTCGGTTGTCGACGTTTCCGCCGAGCGGTTCGACAACAACACCGCCCACTCCGGCGAGAGCCTGTTGAGGGGCACCCTGACGGGCTGATCGGCGGGCCGGCTCAGCTCCCCGGCCCGCCGATCAGCTCCCCACCGCCGGTCCCGGTCGGCTCAACCCAACCGGCGGCCGAACCAGCCGAACCGCTTGTCGAGCGCCACGACGGCGGAGACCAGCGCGGCGATGCCGGCGATGCGCAGCCACGCCGTCCCGCTGATCGGGGCCGTCCGGAACAGGTCGTTGAGCACCGGCAGGTAGGTCAGGGCCAGCTGGGCGAGGGCCTGCACCAGCACCCCGGCGATCAGCCAACGGTTGCTGAACAGGCCCAGCCGCCACGGCGAGCGGGTCAGCGACCGGCAGCTGAACAGGTAGCAGGCCATCACGACGACGAACAGGTTCACCGCCGCGGTGCGCGCCTGCGCCAGCTCCGACCCGGCGTTCAACTCCCACTCGAACAGCCCCCAGGCGCCGACCACCAGCAGCGCGGAGACCAGCAGGACGCGGGCCACCAGCGCGGCGGTCAGCAGCGGCTGGCCGGGGTCGCGCGGCGGCCGGTCCATGATCCCCGGTTCCTTCGGCTCGAAGGCGAGCGTCAGGCCGAGCGCCACGGCGGTGGTCATGTTGATCCACAGGATCTGGCTGGGCAGGATCGGCAGCGCCGTGCCGAGCACGATGGCGACCAGGATGACCATGCCCTCGGCGGCGTTGGTGGGCAGCGTCCAGGTGATGAACTTGGTCAGGTTGGCGAAGACGCCGCGCCCCTCCTCGACCGCCGACTCGATGGTGGCGAAGTCGTCGTCGGTGAGCACGATGTCGGCGGCCTCCTTGGCCACCTCGGTGCCGCTGCGTCCCATCGCCACCCCGATGTTGGCCTGCCGCAACGCCGGGGCGTCGTTGACCCCGTCGCCGGTCATCGCCACCACCTGGCCCTCGGCCTGCAACGCCTCCACCAGCCGCAGCTTCTGTTCCGGCGAGACCCGGGCGAAGACCGACGCCCGCCGTACCGCGGCCGGCAGCTCGGCCGCGGGCAGCGTGGCCAGGTCCGTCCCGGTGACCACGTCACCCGGGCCGGGCGCGCCCGGGAGCAGGCCGAGCCGCCCGGCGATGGCGGTCGCGGTGGCCCCATGGTCCCCGGTGATCATCTTCACCGCGATGCCCGCCCGGTGGCACGACCGTACGGCGGCCGCCGCGGCGGCCCGGGGCGGGTCGAGCATCGCGTGCAGCCCGGTGAAGACCAGCGTGCCGGGCAGCTCCCGCTCCACCAGCCCGTCGTCCGGGCCGACCGGGCGCATCGCGGTGGCCAGCACCCGCAGCCCGTCGGCGGCCAGTTCGTGCGCGGCGGCCAGCACGGCCTCGGCGTCCAGCGGGCCGGTCGAGCCGTCGTCGCGCAGCGCCGCGGTGGACCACTCGACCACCCGCTCGACCGCCCCCTTGACCAGCACCACCCGGCCGCCCTCGCGCCGGTCGTGCAG
The DNA here is from genome assembly GCF_030519475.1 of Micromonospora sp. C28SCA-DRY-2. Classification (GTDB taxonomy): domain Bacteria; phylum Actinomycetota; class Actinomycetes; order Mycobacteriales; family Micromonosporaceae; genus Micromonospora. The sequence continues at coordinate 825,418 of NZ_JAUMKD010000001.1, forward strand.
GGTGGCCATGTACTGCCGTTCGGAGGTGAACGGGACGCTGCCCAGCCGGGGCAGCTCCTCGGCGACCCGGTGCGGGGTCAGCCCCACCTTGGCGCCCACCACCAGCATGGCCCCCTCGGTGGGGTCGCCGGACACGGTCCAGCGGCCGTCCTGCTCGTCCAGCCGGGCGTCGTTGCACGCCACGCCGGCCAGCAGCGACCAGTGCAGCGCCCCCTCCCCGGTCGGGGCCGGGCCGCCGTCGGCGTCCAGGATCTCGCCGGTCGGGGTGTAGCCGGCGCCGGTGACCCGGAAGCGGCCCCGCGACGTACGGAGCAGCTGGACGGTCATCTGGTTCTCGGTCAGTGTGCCGGTCTTGTCGGTACAGATCACGGTCGTGCTGCCCAGCGTCTCCACGGCCGGCAGGCGTCGGATCACCGCCCGCCGGCGGGCCATCCGGGACACCCCGATGGCCAGGGTGATGGTCACCGCGGCGGGTAGCCCCTCCGGGATCGCGCCCACGGCCAGCGCGACAGCGGCGGTGAAGGTCTGCCCGGCGTCCTGGCCGCGCAGCAGGCCGATCCCGAAGGTCACCGCGGCCAGCACCAGGATCGCCACGGTGAGCAGCCGGCTGAACCGGGCCAGCTGCACGGTCAGCGGGGTGTCCAGCACCCGGGCGCCGCCGACCAGCCGGTGGATCCGGCCCAGTTCGGTCTCCGCGCCGATGGCCACCACGACGCCGGCCGCCGACCCGCCGGTGAGCAGGGTGCCGGAGTAGAGCAGGTTGCGGCGGTCGGCCACCGGCGTCTCGGCCGGTACGACCAGCTCGTCCTTGCGGACCGGCAGCGACTCGCCGGTCAGCGCCGACTCGTCCGCCCGCAACTCGGCGGCGTGCACCAGCCGCAGGTCGGCGGGGACCTTCTCACCGGCCTCCAGGAGCACCAGGTCACCGGGGACGACCTCGGTGGAGGGCACCCGCCGCTGCCGCCCGCCGCGCACCACCCGCGCCTCGGTACGCACCATCGCCCGCAACGCGTCGAGGGCCGCCTCGGCCCGGGACTCCTGGAGGAAGCCGACCACCGCGTTGACCACCACCACCCCGAAGATCACCGCGGAGTCGACGTACTCGCCGAGCAGCAGGGTGACCGCGCCGGCGGCGAGCAGCACGTAGATGAGGGGGTTGTGGAACTGCCGCAGCAGCCGCCGGAAGACCCCGCCCTGGGTGGCCCGGGGCAGCAGGTTCGGCCCGAACCGCCGGAGCCGGTCGGCCGCCTCCGCCTCGGTCAGCCCGTGTTCGACGTCCGTCTGGAGCAGCAGCACGACCTCGTGCGCGGCCAGGGCGTGGTGGTCCCCCTCGGGCCTGGCGGCCGGCATGTCGCGCTCCTTCGTCCGATCGGCGGGCGGGGGTGCGCGGGGGTGCTCCCCCGATGGTCCCAGCTCCGGGCGCGTCGCGGGCGGTTCCCGGAAACGGGAAGGGCCGGGACCGCGCCGCGGTCCCGGCCCTTCCTCGAACGAGCGTCAGCTCACTTGCGCTTGCGGATCTCCTCCGCGGCCTGCGGGACCACCTTGAACAGGTCGCCCACCACGCCGAAGTCGGCCAGCTCGAAGATCGGCGCCTCGGCGTCCTTGTTCACCGCGACGATGGTCTTCGAGGTCTGCATGCCGGCCCGGTGCTGGATCGCGCCGGAGATGCCCAGCGCGATGTAGAGCTGCGGGGAGACCGTCTTGCCGGTCTGGCCCACCTGGAACTGGTGCGGGTAGAAGCCGGAGTCCACCGCCGCCCGGGACGCGCCGACCGCGCCGCCGAGCAGGTCGGCCAGCTCCTCGACCAGCTTGAAGTTGTCGGCGTTGCCGACGCCACGGCCGCCGGAGACGACCACCGACGCCTCGGTCAGCTCGGGACGCGAGCCCTTCTGCTCGGCGACCCGGTCCACCACCTTGGCCAGCTTGTCGGTGTCGGTCACGGTGACGGTGAGCTGCTCGACCGCCGGGGTGGCGGCGGCCGGCACCGGGTTCACCGAGTTCGGCCGGAGGGTGACCAGCGGCAGGCCGCGGGTGACCTTGGACTTCACGATGGTGGAGCCGGCGAACGCCACCTGGGTGGCGGTGCCGTCGGCGTCCAGCGCGACCACGTCGGTCAGGATGCCGTTGTCCAGCTTGACCGCCAGCCGGGCGGCGATCTCCTTGCCCTCCTGGGAGGAGGCGAGCAGCACGGCCGCGGGCTCGACCCGCTTGACCAGCTCGGCCAGCACGGTGGCCTTGGGCGCCACCAGGTAGCCGTCGATCTCCTCGCTCTCCGCGGCGTAGATCTTCTCCGCGCCGTACTCGCCCAGCTTGGCGCTGAGCGCCTCGGCCGCGCCGGCGCCGCCGAGCACCACCGCGCTGGGCGTGCCCAGCTCGCGGGCGAGGGTGAGCATCTCCAGGGTGACCTTCTTGACGCCGAATTCCCGGGTGGCTTCGACGACGACGAGAACCTCAGACATGTCCGGACCCCTCACACGAACTTCTCGGTGGCGAGGAACTCGACCAGCTTGACGCCGCCCTCGCCCTCGTCGGTGATCTTGGCGCCGCCGGAGCGCGGCGGCCGCTTGCTGTGCTCCAGCACGGCGCTGGTCGCGCCGTCGAAGCCCACCTCGGCCGGGGCGACCCCGAGGTCACCGAGGGAGAGCGTCTGCACCGGCTTCTTCTTGGCGGCCATGATGCCCTTGAACGACGGGTAGCGCGGCTCGTTGATGGTGTCCCAGACGGAGACCACGGCCGGGGTCGAGGCGGTGACCACCTCGTAGCCCTCCTCGGTCTGCCGCTCGACGGTGAGCGTGCCGCCGTCGACGGTGAGCTTGCGGGCGCCGGTCAGCGCCGCGACGCCCAGCCGCTCGGCGATCATGTGCGGCATGACCTGGACCCGGCCGTCGGTGGACTCGGCGCCGCAGATCACCAGGTCGGCGTTGAGGGTGCCGAGCGCGGCGGCGAGCACCTTCGAGGTCGCCACGGCGCAGGACCCGTGCAGCGCGTCGTCGACCACGTGCACGGCCTTGTCCGGCCCCATCGAGAGCGCCTTGCGGATCGACTCGGTCGCCCGGTCCGGACCCATGGTCAGGACGGTGACCTCGCCGCCGTGCGCCTCCTTGATCTTCAACGCCTCTTCGATGGCGTACTCGTCCATCTCGTTGATGACGTTGTTCGCCGAACCGCGGTCGACGGTGTTGTCGTCAGTACGCAGGTTGCGGTCCGCGCCCGAGTCGGGCACCTGCTTGACGAGTACGACGATGTTCATCGCGCTTCGACGACCCTCCTGTTTGGTGTAGCGATCGCTCGCCCGGTCTGGGGCGCAGCCTCGCGCGTCGGGTGACGCCGGTCAACCGCAGGCTGCTGTGCGGTTTCCCACGAGGCCATGTTACCTGTCAGTAGCATCGCCTTCCCGGGCACTCAGAGTGACACAGCTCACCGACGATCTCGACGCCGGGTAAGCTGGCAAACCGGGAGGTATCACGACATGTGAGGAAAGCGTCCGGTGCGCGCGGCGGCCGTCGGCCTCGCCTGCCGGCGGGCGCTGCCCGAGTCGTACCGCTGCGCCTGCGGCCGGATCCGCGACCGCTGCGTGCGGGCGGCCGTCCGGGCGCTCTGGTCACCGGCCCCGCCCGGCGCCGGCCCGCTCAGGCCGGCTCACCCAGCGCGTCCCTGATCCGGTCGATGACCGCCGCCTCGGCCGGCGCGACGCCCCGGTGGGCCCGGGCCACCCGTTCCGCGGCGGCCAGCACCACCGAGCGGTAGACCGGCACGTCCCGCGGGGCCTTCTCGCGCAGGATCCCCATCGCCCGGCCCAGCGCGGGCAGCACCACCGACTCGACCTCCATCGCCGAGTCCCGGGGCAGCTTCGGCAGCGGACCGGTGGTCAGCGCCTCCTTCACCACGCCGCTGGCGTCCGACATCGCCCCGGAGGCGGCGAAGCTCTCCCGGAACAGCGCCAGCATGCCGGGATCGGCGTTCGAGACCAGGAAGACCGCGCCGAACGCGCCGGTCTTGAGGGTGAGAAGCTCCTCCGCCGTCAACCGCTGCATGATCACGGAGTGTAGACGTACGGCGTGGTGGTGGTGACCGGGACGAAGCCGAGCCGCTCCAGGATCGGCCGGCTGTCCGGCGAGGCGTCGACCTGCAACAGGGTCCGGCCGCGCTGGGCGGCCAGCCGGGCCCGGTAGGTGACCAGCGCCCGGTAGATGCCCCGCCCCCGCCACCGCGGCAGCGTCGAGCCGCCCCACAGGGTGGCGAACCCGGTGTCCGGCACGTACCGCACCCAGCCCGCGCAGACCACCGTGTCCGCCGCCTCCGCCACCACCACGGTGATCGACTGCGGGTCGGCGGCGATCTCCCGGGCCAGCCCGTCGGCCAGGTGAGCGCGGTCGGCCTGCCAGACCTCCTCCTCCATCGCCACGATCCGGTCCAGGTCCGCCCGGGTGGTCACCTCGCGCAGGCGTACGCCCTCGGGCGGCACCGGGAGCGCGGCCGCCAGCGGCGCGACCGGCCCGATCACCACTGTCTCCAGTTCCTCCGGCGCGAAGCCGGCGGCGCGCAGCCGGTCCGGCAGGTCGGCGGGCTCGTCGTGGCCGTGCAGTTTCCACTCCACCCGCTCGCCCCGGAGCCGGAAGAACTCCACCTGGCGGGCGATCAGCTCGTCCAGCGCCGCGCCGGTCAGCCCGCCGAGGTCCCGGTAGGTGAGGAAACCCCCGTGGTCGAGGCCGAGCATCCGCACCAGGGGACCGTCCCACTCCACCGTCACCCCGGCCGGCAGCGGGTCCGGCACCACGGCGCGCAACTGGTTGTCGTACGCGTTCCGCAGGGTCGTCACATCAAGATCCGTCACCCGTCCAGGCTAGGCCGGCCGCCAACCGATAATCGGGGTGTGTGGCAGTCGATCAGGCGCTGGTTCGACCCGCGGGAGCTGCGGGCCGTCGGCAGCACCCCGGACTACCGGTTCTCGCTGGCCAACGAGCGGACCTTCCTGGCCTGGCTGCGGACCGGACTGGCGCTGGTGGCCGGCGGGCTGGCCGCCGCGCAGTTCCTGCCGCCACTGCCGCTGGCGCACCTGCGCGAGCTGATCGCGGTGGCGCTGCTGCTGCTCGGTGGCGCCGTCGCCGTCCACGCCGTCGACCACTGGGCACGCACCGAACGGGCCATCCGGCTCGGCGAGGAGCTGCCCGCCTCCCGCTTCCCGGCGGTGCTCGCCCTGACCATCGGCTTCGGCGCGGTGCTGCTGGTGGTGGCGGTGCTGGCCCGGGCCTTCGGCAACCGGTGAGCGCCGGCGACCGGCCGCCCGGTCCGCCGGGGCCGCCGACACCGGCCGGCGCGGCCGGGCCACCGGGCCGACCGGCCGGGGCGCGTGACCCCGGGCTGCAACCCGAACGGACCCGGCTGGCCTGGCGGCGGACCGCGCTGACGCTGACAGTGGTCCTGCTGCTGACCCTGCGGCTCGCGTTCCCCGCCGGGCCGGTCGGCGCGCTGCTGGCTGGGCTGGCGCTGCTCGGCTGGGGCGCTGCGGTCACCGTCTGTTGGCCCCGGGCCGCCGCCACCGGCCCGACCCGCACCGGTGGCCGGACGCTGCCGCTGGTCGCCCTGGCCACCGCCGGTTTCGCGCTGCTCGGCACCGCGCTGGTGCTACGCGGGCTGTGGTGACCGGCGCCGGTGCGCCATCATTGACCCATGGCCCGGCTGTACGTCCTCCTCTTCCTGGCGCAGATCGTCCTCGCCGTCTGCGCGCTGATCAGCTGCCTCTCCGCCGAGGAGGGCGAGATCCGCGCCCTGCCCCGGATCGCCTGGGTGCTGATCATCCTGTTCTTCCCGCTGCTCGGCTCGATCGCCTGGTTCGTCGCCGGCCGGGAGACCGCGGGCACCCGCCCCCGCCCGGCCTGGCCGATGGGGAACGGCGACGCCGCGCGCAAGCGGTCCCGGCCGGTCGCCCCGGACGACGACCCCGAGTTCCTGCGCTCGATCGAGGAGCGCTCCCGGCAGCAGGATTCCGAGCTCTTCCGCCGCTGGGAGGAGGACCTGCGGCGGCGCGAGGAGGACCTGCGCCGCCGCGAGGACGAGGAGGACCGGCCCCCGGCGTAGCCGCCCGGGGCGGCGGTCAGCCGCTGGTCAGACCCGACGCCGCAGCCCGCGTACGGCCAGCGGGGCGAAGATGGCGGCGAGGACGCCCGCCCAGAGCAGGGACTGCACCACCGGCGCGGCCACCGGGCCGCCGACCAGCAGGCCGCGCAGCGCGTCGGCGAGGATGGTCACCGGGTTCACCTCGACCCAGGACTGCAGCCAGCCGGGCATGGTCTCGGTCGGCACGAACGCGTTGCTGGTGAAGGTGAGCGGGAAGATCACCATGAAGCCGAAGATCTGCACCTTCTCCGGCTCGTTGACCAGCACCCCGACCAGCACCGAGATCCAGGACGCGGCCAGCGAGAACGCCAGCAGCAGCGCGAACGCCCCGAGCAGGCCGAGCAGCCCGTTCTCCAGCCGGAACCCGAGGATCATGCCGACGCCGACCAGCAGCGACACCGACCACGCCTGCTTGACCGTGTCGGCGAGGATCCGCCCGGCCAGCGGCGCCCAGCGGGCGATCGGCAGCGCGCGCAGCCGGTCGAACACGCCCTTGGTGAGGTCGTTGTTCAGCCCGAAGCCGGTGGTCATGGTGGCGAAGAAGGCGTTCTGCACGATGATGCCGGGCAGCGCGAAGGTCAGGTAGTCCCCCGGCGAGCCGGAGATCGCCCCGCCGAACACGTACGTGAAGAGCAGTACGAACATGACCGGCTGGATGCTCAGGTCGAGCAGTTCCATCGGGTTGTGCTTGATCTGCACCAGGCTGCGCCAGGCCAGGGTGAGGGTGTGCCGCAGCCCGGCGGTCGGGCCGAGCCGGCGGGCCGGGGTGAGCGGGGCGGTCACGGTGGTTGCGGTCATGCCACGCTCCCTTCCAGGTCGGCCCCGGCGGGGGCGTCGGTCTCGGCCCGGTGGCCGGTGAGCGAGAGGAAGACCTCGTCCAGGCTGGCGCCGCGCAGGGCCAGCTCGGCGACGGGGATCTCGGCCGCTTCGAGGCGGCGGACCACGGCGGGCAGCACACCCGGGGCGTTCACCGGCACGGTGACAGTGGTCTGGACGACCTCGGGGGTCGCCCCGGCGACCTCGGCGGCGATGGCCACCACGGTGGGCAGGTCGTCGGCGTCGGCGGGGCGGACGGCCAGCGTCTGCCCGCCGGTCCTGGTCTTCAGCTCCTCCGGGGTGCCCTGGGCGATCACCCGGCCGTGGTCGACCACCGCGATCTCGCTGGCCAGCTGGTCGGCCTCCTCCAGGTACTGGGTGGTGAGCAGCACGGTCACCCCGTCGGAGACCAGGTTGCGGACGATGTCCCACAGCTCGTTGCGGCTGCGCGGGTCCAGCCCGGTGGTCGGCTCGTCGAGGAAGAGCACCTGCGGCCGGCCGACCAGGCTGGCGGCGAGGTCGAGCCGGCGGCGCATGCCACCGGAGTAGGTCTTGGCGGCCCGGTCGGCGGCGTCGCTGAGGTGGAAGTCGGCGAGCAGCTGCCGGGCGCGGGCCTTGGCGTCGGCCCGGCCCAGGCCGAGCAGCCGGCCGATGAGCAGCAGGTTCTCGAAGCCGGTGAGCGTCTCGTCGACGGAGGCGTACTGACCGGTCAACCCGATGAGCTGGCGCACCCGGTGGGCGTCGCGCACCACGTCGAAGCCGCCCACGGTGGCGTGCCCCTCGTCGGCCCGCAGCAGGGTGCTGAGCACCCGTACCGCGGTGGTCTTGCCCGCCCCGTTCGGGCCGAGCAGGCCGAAGACCGTCCCGGTGGGTACCGCCAGGTCGACTCCGGCGAGGGCGGTGGTGTCGCCGAAGCGGCGCACCAGACCCTCCGCACGGATCGCGTGCTCCATCGCCACTCCTGTCGTCTCCGTTGGTGGCCGCACCGTGACCGGTGGCGACCTCCCACGGCGCTGACGTTACGGCGACAGGCGCTCACGGTGCGTCGATTTTCCTGCTGGCAGAGCCCGTTCAGCTGCGGGTGAAAACGCGCCCGCCGCCGTCGCCGGGTGACGGCGACGGCGGCGGGCGGTGGTCTCAGGCCAGGTTCGACGAGCGGGGGTACGCGTCGGCCGGGTCGGTCAGCACGTTCACCAGGTACGGCACCCCGGCGTCGAAGGCGCGCTGCAGGGCCGGCCCGAGGTCGGCCGCCTTGGCGACCGTCTCGCCGGCCCCGCCGAGGGCGCTGACCACCTGGTCGTAGCGCAGCTCCGGCTGGAGGTCGGCGGCGACGTCGTAGCCGTACATGGCGCGCATCGGGTGCTTCTCCAGGCCCCAGATGCCGTTGTTGCCGACCACGATCACCACCGGCAGCCGCTGCCGGGCCAGCGACTCCACGTCCATCAGCGAGAAGCCGGCCGCGCCGTCACCCATCAGCACGCAGATCTGCCGGTCCGGGTGGCTGACCCGGGCGCCCATCGCGTAGCCCATGCCGGTGCCGAGGCAGCCGTACGGGCCGGGGTCGAGCCAGGTGCCGGGCTGCGCCGGCTCCAGGTAGCGGCCGGCGTACGAGACGAAGTCGCCGCCGTCGCCGATGGTGATGGCGTCGCGGGCGAGCACCTTGCGCAGCTCGCCGTAGACCCGGGCCGGGCGGATCGGGTCGGTCTCGGCGGCCATCTCCTCGGCGTCGCGGGCCCTCGCGGCGTCCTCGGCGGTGCGCAGCTCGGCGATCCAGCCGGCGTGGTCGGCCCGGTCGCCGGGGTGCTCGGCCAGCGCGGTGAGGATCAGCCGCAGGTCGCCGGCGGGCGCGGCGGCCGGCTGGACGTGCCCGGCCCGCTGGCTCGGCGCGTCGACGATGTGCACCACCGTGGCGTCGCCGAAGTCGCCGAAGCTCAGCCGGAAGTCCAGCGGGGTGCCGATCACCACCACCACGTCGGCGCCCTTCAGCGCCACCCGGCGGGCCTTGGCGAAGGCGAGCGGGTGCTCCGGCGGCAGCGCGCCCCGGCCCATCCCGTTGGTGAAGACCGGCACCTGCAACGCCTCGGCCGCGGCGCGCAGCGCGTCGACCGCGTCGCCGGCGTAGACGTCGGAGCCGGCGATGATCACGGGGCGGCTGGCCGCCGCGATCAGCTCCGCCGCCGTGCGCACCTCGTCCGGGTCGGCCTCGACGGGCGCGATGCCCGGCAGCGCCGGCAGCTCGGCGTCGGCGACGGAGAAGACCGCCTCCAGCGGGAAGTCCAGGAAGACCGGCCCGCGGTGCGGGGTGAGCGCGGTGGTCAGCGCCGCGGTCACCGCGCGCGGGATGTCGTCGGGGCTGAACACCGTCTCCGCGTGCTTGGTGACCGGGGCGACCAGCGGCAGGTGGTCCATCTCCTGGAGGCTGCCCGAGCCCCAGCGGAACTGCGGGGCCCGGCCGCCGAGCACCAGCACCGGCGAGGCGTTGAAGTACGCGCTGGTCAGCCCGGAGATGCCGTTGGTGACGCCGGGGCCGGCGGTGAGCACGGCCAGGCCGGGGCGGCGCTGGAGCTTGGCCACCGCCTCGGCGGCGAAGACGGCGGACTGCTCGTGCCGGACGTCGTAGATCGGGAAGTCGTTCTTGTGCGCGGCGTCGTAGAGCGGGAAGACGTGCCCGCCGGAGAGGGTGAACATCTCCCGCACCCCGTACGCGCGCAACGCCGCGAGCGCCAGCTCGCCGCCGTGACCTTCGATCCGCTCCGTCATGCCGCTTCCCTTCGTCGCCCGGCCGGAGTCACACGCTACTGGCCGGTAGGCCGAATGTGAACCGCCGCCTGGCGGCGGCGGTTCACCGGCGCAGGGGTCACCGGCCGGTGAAGTCCGGCTTGCGCTTCTCCACGAACGCGGCCATGCCCTCGCGCCGGTCGTCGGTGGCGAACAGCGCCGCGAAGAGCTGGCTCTCCCAGGCCAGGCCCGAGTTGAGGTCCATGTCCAGGCCGCCGTCCACGGCGAGCTTCGCCGCGCGCAGCGCCTGCACCGGGCCGGTGAGGTACGGGCGCACCAGCTCGACCGCGGCGTCGTAGACCTCGGCGGCCGGGGCGACCCGGTCGGCCAGGCCGATCCGCAGCGCCTCCTGGGCGTCGACCATCCGGCCGGACATGATCAGATCCTTGGCCCGGGCCGGGCCGATCAGCCGGGCCAGCCGCTGGGTGCCGCCGGCGCCGGGGATGATGCCGAGCTTGATCTCGGGCTGGCCGAGCTTGGCGTCCTCGGCCACCACCCGCCAGTCGCAGGCCAGCGCCAGCTCGCAGCCACCGCCGAGGGCGTAGCCGGTGATCGCCGCGACGACCGGCTTGGGAATCCGGGCGATCGCGCCGAGCGCGCTGGACAGGTCGGCCGCCCGCGCCGCCATGTCCACGTAGGACATGTCGGCCATCTCCTTGATGTCCGCGCCGGCGGCGAAGACCTTCTCGCCGCCGTACACGATCACCGCGCGGACGCCCGGGTCGGCGGTGGCCGCCGTCGCGGCGGCGCGCAACTCCTCCTGCACCTGGGTGTTCAACGCGTTCATCGGCGGCCGCTCCAGCCGGATGGTGCCGATCCCGTCCTTGGTCTCCAGCCGCACGAACTCGCTCACGCGCACCCTCACTTCCTCGTCGAAGTCGCGTGCCAACCTTACGGCGCGGCCCGTCCGGGTAAGTAGTCTGGTATCAGCCCCGCTCCGGGAGTTCAGCGATGAGACCAGCGATGATCACGTACTACGACGACAGGTCGGTCCAGGTCACCTCCACCGCCGTACGGGTGGACGGCCGGACGTTTCCGCTCACCGAGATCAGCATGGTGTGGCACCAGCGCGGCAGCCGGTCCTGGCGGGTGCTGGCCGGCCGGGGCGCGATCGGCGCGGCGCTGGCCGGGCCGCTGGTAGCGGCCGCGCTCGGCATCGCGCTCGCGCTCCGGCTGGACCGCTCGCCCACCGTCACCATCGCGATCGTCGGCGCCTCGGTGCTGGTCGGGCTCGCCGTCGGGCCGGTCGCCGACCTCCTCTTCGAGCACCTGGACCGCTCGTACGCCCGGGGCAGCCGGCAATTGGAGCTCTGGGCGCGCTGGCGCGGACACCCGGTCCGGCTGCTGCGCACCGGCGACGCGCTGCGCTTCGGCCAGATCTACCGCGCGGTGCAGCGGGCGGTGGAGCGGGGCCAGCCGGCGACGGTCCGCCGCGGTTAGCACCCGATCGGGCCGTCCGGCAGCATGCCCAGCCCGCGCAGCAGGCCGAACAGGTCCTGCTCGCCCCAGAACTGGACGATCACGCCGCCGGCCAGCCGGTACATCTTGCACGCGCTCTGCACCGCGGTGACGCCGGTGGCGTCCCGCCGGTAGGTCTGCGCCAGCGAGACCACCACTCGGTCCGCGGCCGCGAAGAGTTCGACGATCTCCTGGTCGAGCACGGTCAGCCCGAGCGAGGCGACCGCCTGCTCGACGAAGTGCCGGCCCCGCACCGCGCCGCCGGAGCCGTAGATCGCCACGTCCTCGGCCACCACCGCGCGCACCTCGGCGAGGTCCTTCGTGACGAAGGTCCGCAGGTAGCGGCGGACCACCTCGACGTTGCGCTCCTGCTCGGTCATGCGCCCGGACGCTACGCGACGGGTGGGCCGCCGCACCGCCCCGGTCAGCCCTTCCGACGACGTGGGCGGCTCAGCTCCACAGTGGGCGGCCCGAGCGCCCCGTTGCCGGGAAGTGCTAGAGCTTAGTGATGACCCTCTATTACCGGGACGAGGCGGTGCAGGTGACCTCCGAGTCGATCCGGGCGGGTGGGCAGGTCGTGGCGATCGCCGACCTGACGTACGTCTGGCATGCCCGCGGGCGGACCACGGCGGCGGTCCGGGGTCGGGTGCTCGGCCGGGGCGTGCTGGTCCTGCTGTTGTCGCTGCCGCCGCTGGTCGCGGTGGTCTGCGTGCTCTCGCTGGCCTGGTCGGCGCAGGACCGGGGCGAGTGGCGGCTCGCGCTGGTCGTCCTGGCCGCGTGCGCGGTCGCCGCGCTGGCCCTGGCCCCGTTCCTGGAGGTGCCGCTCGGCTGGCTGGACCGCTCCTACGAGCGCGGCAACCGGGTGCACGAGCTCTGGGTGCAGCACCACGGGCGGGAGGAGTTGCTGCTGCGCACCCCGGACGCGCTGCGGTTCGGCCAGATCTACCGCGCCGTGCAGCGGGCCGTCGAGCAGCACGGGCCGGTCGACTGACGCCGCCGGGCGGTTCTCGCGGCGACGACGCACACTTGGTGCCATGGCGATTCCCCTCCCCCGGCCCGGCGCGGTCGTCGGCCTCACCCGCTCCGCCCTCGACCAGGCCCTCGGCTCGGCCGCGTCGTTCGCCGCCGTGCCCGTCCGCGCGTTCGCGGTGCTCGACGGGGTGGAGGCGTTGCTGGCCCGGATCAACGGCGTGGTGGACCGCATCGAGCAGACGCTGGACCGCACCGACCGGGTACTCACCGACGCCGAGGCCGCGGTCCGCGAGGTCGCCGTGATCAGCGCCGCCGCGACCGCCGCGATCGACACCGCCACCGAGGTGGCCGCCGCGGCCACGGCGGTGGTCACCGAGGCCGACAAGGTGGCCCGGACGGCCGCCACGGTGGTCGCCGAGGCCGACTCGGTGGCCGGCCGCGCGGCGGCCACCGTGGGCGCCGCGGCGGAGGCGGCGGCCACCGCGGCCGAGCTGCTGACCGCGTACGAGCCGGCGCTGCGCCGGGCCGCGCCGATGGCGAACCGCTTCGTCGAGCAGCTCAGCCACGAGGAGGTGACCGCCGCGATCCGGCTCGTCGACGAGCTGCCGAAGCTCAAGCAGCACCTGACCTCGGACATCCTGCCCATCCTGGCCACCCTCGACCGGGTCGGCCCGGACCTGCACGACCTGCTCGACGTGACCCGCGACCTGAAGCTCGCGGTGGCCGGCATCCCCGGGCTGAACATGCTGCGCCGGCGCGGCGAGAAGCTCACCGACGACGCCGAGGGGTGACCGGCGTCAGCAGTCGCAGGCGACGGCGGCCCGGGGCGCGGTCAGGTCGTCGACCGGGCGGCGGGTCAGCCCGGTCCCGGTGACCACCGGCAACCCCTCCCGCACCCAGTACTCGTACCCGCCGATCAGTTCCTTGACGGTGAAGCCGAGCCGGGCGAACTCCAGCGCGGCGCGGGTGGCGCCGTTGCAGCCCGGGCCCCAGCAGTAGGTGACCACCCGGGACCCGGCCGGCACCAGGCCCGTGGCGCGCCCGGCGATCTCGGCGGTGGGCAGGTGCACGGCGCCGGGCAGGTGCCCCTGGGCCCAGGCGGCGGCGCCCCGGGAGTCGACCACCACCAGGTCGGGCACCCCGGCGGTCAGGTCGGCGTGCACGTCGCTGACGTCGGTCTCGAAGGTGAGCCGGGCGAGGAAGTGGGCGGCGGCGACCGCCGGTTCGGCGGCCGGCACGGCGAAGGTCTGCGTCATGCCGATGATCCTCCGGCGGCGCCGGCCGACCGGGCGAGTGGCGGGAACGACGACGAGCGCTAACATCCCGCCATGTCCCTGCGTGCTCCGGCCGGCCGCACCGTCGCCGTGCTGGCGTACCCGGGGATGTCGGTCTTCGAGACCGGCATCGTCACCGAGGTGTTCGGGCTGCCCCGGCCCGAGTTCGACGTGGACTGGTACGAGCTGACCGTCTGCGCCGAGCGGCCCGGCCCGGTGCCGGTCGTCGGCGGGGCCACCCTGCACACCCCGTACGGGCTGGACGTGCTGGCCGCGGCCGCGACGGTGATCGTCCCCGGGGTGCCGGACGTCACCGCCGACCCCTCGCCGGACCTGGTCGCCGCCCTGCGCCGGGCACACCGGGCCGGCGCCCGGATCATGTCCATCTGCTCCGGGGCGTTCGCCCTCGCCGGCGCCGGGCTGCTGGACGGCCGGCGGGCCACCACCCACTGGCGGTACGCGGACCTGCTGGCCCGCCGGTATCCCCGCGTCGAGGTGGACCCGGACGTGCTCTACCTCGACGACGGGGACCTGCTGACCAGCGCCGGCAGCGCGGCCGGCCTGGACCTCTGCGTGCACCTGGTCCGCCGGGACCACGGCGCGGCGATCGCCAACGCGGTCGCCCGCCGGCTGGTGATCCCGCCGCACCGCGACGGCGGCCAGGCCCAGTTCATCGAGGCGCCGGTGACCGTCGACCCGGACGACGACCGGATCGCCGGCAGCATCGCCTGGGCGCTGGGGCACCTGGCGGAGCCGGTCACCGTCGACCGGCTGGCCCGGCAGGCGCACATGTCGCCGCGCACCTACCTGCGGCACTTCGCCCGGGCCACCGGCACCAGCCCGATCCGCTGGCTGGTCGACCAGCGGGTCCGGGCCAGCCTGCCGTTGCTGGAGGGCACCGACGCGCCGGTGGAGGAGATCGCCGCGGCGGTCGGGTTCGACAGCCCGGTCACCTACCGCCACCACTTCGGCCGGGCCATGCGCACGTCGCCCTCGGCGTACCGGCGGGCCTTCCGCAGCGGCACGGCGGTGGTCCGTCCCGGTACCGGCTGAACCGGGCGGACGCGGCGCCGCCCGGTCGGGCGGGACCCCGGCCGGGCGGCGCAGGACTCAGTCCACGTCGGTGCAGACGTCGTGCGTGGTGCCGCGCAGCATCGTGATGGTCTTGTCGAACGTCGGGGTGAACTCGACCCGGAACACCCCGTCCACCAGCCACAGGCCGCGTGGCAGCGAACCGGCGTTCTCCCGGAAGCCGAGCAGCACCGGCCCCACCACGTACCAGGTCATCGAGCCGTCCGTGCCGTGCACGACGAGCGCGGAGCCGCTGGCGTCCGCCATGCTGGTGGCGCCGGTCTCCAGGTTCGTCACCTCGTCGATCAGAGCGCCGGTGTAGACCTCCCGCTTCGGCGAGCCGTCCGGGTAGGTCTCCAGCACCAGCTTGCGCACCTCGTCCACCACCGGCTGGACGCGGACGGCGAAGTCGCACCGCGCCCCGGCGGGCAGTTCGAACGCCTCCTGCGGCGCCGGCACCCAGCCGTCGAGCCGGCTCGCCTCGGCGAGCGCGGCGGCCAGCTCGGCCGGCACGGTCGGCGTGGCGGCGGGGGCGGCGGGCGCCGCCGTCGCCGTGCTCGCGACGAACACCGCTGCCGCCAGGGCCGTTCCGACACTCGTACTCCACCGCATGATCGCTCCCTCTGTTCTCGACGGTCGGACCGGATCAGCGTCACCGGCGCCCCTGACCACGTCCTGACCGCGGCGGCCGCGACACAGCCGCCCCCGCCCGCCGGGTCGGCCGCCGGCACCCGGGAAATCACCAGCCGCTCACCGCACCGGCAACCGTCCACGGCGGCCAGGTGGTCTGACCGGGTATGGACTTCCGACTGCTCGGCCCCTTCGAAGCGCGTCAGGACGGTCAGCCCGTCGAGCTCGGCAGCCGCCGGCAGGAACGGTGCATCCTCGGCGTCCTGCTGCTCGACCCGGGCCACCTGGTCAGCACCGACCGGCTCATCGAGCTGCTCTGGCACGGCCAGCCGCCCGCCTCGGCCCGCGGCGCCGTGCACACCTACATCGGCCGGCTCCGGGCGTCGCTGGCGCCCCACCGGGTCCGGATCACCACGCGGGGCGAGGGCTACCTCGTGGAGCCCGACGGGCACCGGGTCGACGTCGAGGAGTTCAGCCGCCTCGTCCACCAGGCGAGCGGCACCGCCGAACCGGCCGAGCGAGTGCGGCTGCTCGACCGGGCGCTCGGGCTCTGGCGGGGACCGCTGCTCGCCGACACGGCCGACGACGAACTGCGCGGCCGGTTGGGCGGACCGATCGAGGAACTCCGGCTCACCGGCGTCGAGTTGCGGGCCGAGGCGCGGCTGGCGCTGGGTCACCAGGCCCGGGTGATCGGTGAGTTGACGCCACTGGTCACCCGGCACCCGACCCGGGAACGGCTGGTCGCCTCGCTGATGACCGCGCTGTACCGGGCCGGCCGGCAGGCCGAGGCGCTCCAGCTGTACCGGACGACCCGGCGCACGCTCGTGGCCGAGCTCGGCGTCGAGCCGGGCATGCGGCTGCGCGAGGTGCATCGGGGGATCCTCCGCGCCGACCACCGGCTCGACCGGCCCGACCTGCCCGTCTACGAGGTACGGGTGCGTGGCGAGAACCTGCCGTGGAGCGTCGGTGGGCATCCGGCGCTGGAGTTCTGCAACACCTTCGCCGGCTGGCGCCACGAGCCGCCACTGCCCGGATCGGAGTGGCTCCGCGGCTACCCGACCCTGGCGGTCTGGGCCGGCCACGTGGGGTTGGTCGACGACGTGGCGGTGGGGCGGCTGCTCGACCTGGCCCGGCGGAACCCGGACGAGGCCGCCGCCACGCTGAACGAGGCCCGCGCGCTCCGCGCCCGGCTGTACGCCTGCCTGACCGATCCGGAGGACCGGGCTGCGTTCGACGCCGTCGCGCGGGCCGCGGAGGCGGCCGCGAAGACGATGGTGTTCCGGCGCGAACCCGACGGCCGGGGACGGTGGTGGCCCGATCTCTCGGCCGGACTGCGGCTGCCCGTGCACGCCGCGGCGTGGAGCGCCGCCGCGCTGCTGGCCGATCCGCGCCGGCTCACCGTCCGCGCGTGCCCGGACGAGCGGTGCGGCTGGCTCTTCCTCGACGCGAGCGGCCTACGCCGCTGGTGCAGCCTGGCGACCTGCGGCCGCTCGGCCGCCCAGGCGCCGTGCCGCAGCGCCTGAGCCCCGCCGCGCCCCGGGCACCGGCCTCGGACTCCGGACCGGAGCGGGCAGCCGCGGCGGTCGCTGCCCGGATCAGGCGGGGACGTACAGCTCGTCGATCTCGGCCCGGCGGGGCAGCGCCACCGAGGCGCCCAGCCGCCGGGCGCACGCCGCGCCGGCCGCGGCCGCCCAGCGCACCGCGTCGACCAGGTCCCGCCCCTCGCCCCAACCGACGGCGAGGGCGGCGGTGAACGCGTCGCCGGCTCCGGTGGAGTCGACCACGTCCACCTTCACCGCCGGCACGTGCACGTCGGTGCCGTCCCGGTCGCCGTACCAGGCGCCCTCGGCGCCCAGTGTGAGCACCGCCCGGGGCACCAGGTCGAGCAGGGCGCGCGGCTCGTCCCGGCCCCGGCCGGTGAGTGCCCGGGCCTCGTTCTCGTTGACCACCAGCAGGTCCACCGCGGCCAGCAGCTCGGCGGGCACCGGCCGGGCCGGCGCGGCGTTGAGCACCACCCGGGTGCCGGCCGCGCGGGCGGCCACCGCCGCCGCGGTCACCGTCTCCACCGGCACCTCCAACTGGGCGACCAGCACGTCCGCGTCTCGTACGGCGGCCAGTTCGGCCTCGGTGAGCGCGGTGAACGCGCCGTTCGCGCCGGGGGTGACCAGGATGGCGTTCTCCCCCTCGGCGTTCACCATCACCAGGGCGACGCCCGAGGCGCCGTACACCACCCGCAGCTGGCTGGTGTCCACCCCGGCAGCGGTGATCCGGGCCCGCAGGGTGACCCCGAACGAGTCGGAGCCGATCGCGCCGAGGAAGGCGCAGGCGGCGCCGGCCCGGGCGGCGGCGACCGCCTGGTTGGCGCCCTTGCCGCCGGGCACCGTCACGAAGTCCGTGCCGAGCAGGGTCTCCCCCGGCCGGGGCAGGGCGGGGGCGGTGGCCACCAGGTCCATGTTGGCGCTGCCGACCACGACGACCCGGGTCTGCCGCACGCTGGCCTCCTTACCGCGGCGTCAGGCCGCGCGAGCCGTGTACCGGTCGCCGGAGCGCTGGACCACCAGCGGCAGGCCGAAGGCCTTCGAGAGGTTGTCGCCGGTGAGCGTCTCGCCGAGCAGCCCCTGCGCCACCACGCCGCCCTCGCGCAGCAGCAGCGCGTGGGTGAAGCCGGGCGGGATCTCCTCCACGTGGTGGGTGACCAGCACCATCGCCGGGGCGTCCGGATCCTGCGCCAGCTCGGCCAGCCGGGCCACCAGGTCCTCCCGGCCGCCCAGGTCGAGGCCGGCCGCCGGTTCGTCGAGCAGCAGCAGCTCCGGGTCGGTCATCAGGGCACGGGCGATCTGCACCCGCTTGCGCTCCCCCTCGGACAGTGTGCCGTAGCTGCGCTCGGCGAGGCCGCCGACGCCGAGCT
Source organism: Micromonospora sp. C28SCA-DRY-2 (assembly GCF_030519475.1). Taxonomy (GTDB): domain Bacteria; phylum Actinomycetota; class Actinomycetes; order Mycobacteriales; family Micromonosporaceae; genus Micromonospora. The sequence goes on from NZ_JAUMKD010000001.1 coordinate 843,442, forward strand.
GGCTCAGCAGCGCGCGGGCGCGGGCCTCGTCGGTCGGGTCGTAGCTCTCCCGCCAGCGGCCGACCACCGACCAGGCGGCGGTGACCACCACGTCGGTGACCCGCTCGTCGGCGGGCACCCGCTCGGCGAGCGCGGCGGTGGAGAGCCCGATCCGGGTCCGCAGCTCGGTCAGGTCGGTACGGCCGATCCGCTCGCCGAGCACGTACGCGCTGCCGGTGGTGGGGTGCAGCCGGCCGGCCGCGATGTTGAGCAGGGTGGTCTTGCCGGCGCCGTTGGGGCCGAGCACGACCCAGCGCTCGTCCAGCTCGACCCGCCAGGTGAGGTCGTGCAGCAGGGCGGTGCCGGACCGGCGTACGCCGACGCCGTCGAGGCTGACCACCAGATCCGCGTCCACGGGCGGGGGTGCGGGTGCGGCGCCGCCGGCGCCGGGGATCAGGTCACCAGTCACCCGACCATCCAACCACGCAGCGCCGTAGCGCCCCCCACGGGCGGCGGGCCGGCCGTATGGTGGGGCGCCGTGTCGTTGGTCACCCCACCCGGAGGACGCTTCATGCCCGGTCGGAGCAGGGAGCCGCGCGGATGAGCGCGGTCATCGAGATCGAGGGTCTGCGCAAGACCTTCCACAGCCTGCGGCACGGTCGCCGGGTGGCGGTCGACGGCTTCGACCTGCTCGTGGAGCCCGGCCAGATCCACGGCTTCCTCGGTCCGAACGGCTCCGGCAAGACCACCACCCTGCGTGCCCTGCTCGGCCTGGTCCGCGCCGACGCGGGGCGGATGACGGTGCTCGGCGCGCGGTCGCCGGAGCAGCTGCCCCGGGTGTCCGGGCGGGTCGGGGCGATCGTGGAGAGCCCGCAGTTCTTCGGCAACTTCACCGCCCACCGCACGCTGCGGCTGCTCGCCCGGGCCGGCGGCGTTCCGGTCTCCCGGGTCGACGAGGTGCTGACCCAGGTCGGCCTCTACGACCGGGGTCACGAGCGGGTCAAGGGCTATTCGCTCGGCATGAAGCAGCGCCTCGCGGTCGCCTCCGCCCTGCTCAAGGACCCGGAGCTGCTGATCCTCGACGAGCCCGCGAACGGGCTGGACCCGGCCGGCATCCGGGAGATGCGGGACCTGATGCGGTCCCTGGCCGCGGCCGGGGTGACCGTGCTGGTGTCCAGCCACATCCTGGCCGAGATCCAGCTGATCTGCGACCACGTCACGATCATCTCCCGGGGCCGGCGGGTGGCGGCCGGCCGGGTGGACGAGGTGCTGGCCGGCTTCGACCGGCACGAGTTCCTGGTCCGGGTGGCCGAGCCGGCGCGGGCGGTCGAGCTGCTGGGCGCCGCCGGGCTGACCGCCACGGCGCACGACGACCACCTGACCGTGGCCGACGTGACCGACCCGACCCTGGTCAGCCGCACCCTCGGCGAGCAGGGCCTCTGGGTGGGCGAGCTGACCCCGCTGCGGCCGGACCTGGAGAGCGTCTTCCTGGAGCTGACCGGCACGGCGGGGCATCCGGGGGTGCCCCGGCAGGTGGACGACTCGGTACTGCCCGACCGCCCGACGCGGGACGGGACGATCGACCTCGACGCCGGGGTCGGCGAGACCAGAGGGGTGGACGCGTGAACCTGGTCCGTGCCGAACTGGAGCGGCTGAGCGCCCGGCGCTTCGTCCAGCTCATGGTCGTCCTGCTGGTGCTGGCCTTCGGGATCACCGCGGCGACCACCCTGGCCGGCTCCCACCGGCCCACCGCCACCGAGCTGGCCGAGGCGCAGCGGCAGGCGGCCGAGGAGCGGCGCAACCTGGAGGTCATCCACGAGCAGTGCCTCGCCCGCGAGCGCGGCGTGCTGCCGCCGGAGCAGGCCGACCAGTACTACCCGCCCAACTGCAGCGAGGTGGACCCGGCGCTGCGGGAGCGGCTGCCGGTGGCCGCCGACTACCTGGTCGGGGTGTTCACCTTCGCCACGGAGGCCCGGCCGCTGCTCTACTTCCTGATCGCCTTCCTGGTCCTCTTCGGCTTCCTGGTGGGCGCCTCCTACATCGGCGCCGACCTGAACTCCGGCGGGGTGGTCAACCTGCTGCTGTGGCGGCCGCGCCGGATGACGGTGCTCGGCGCCAAGCTGGGCACGCTGCTCGGCGGGGTGCTGGCGCTGTCGCTGGTCGCGTCGGTGGTGTACCTGGGCAGCTTCTGGTTCATCGGGCAGGCCGCCGGGCAGCCGGGCCATCTCGACGACCAGTTCTGGCGGTCGCTGGGCACGCTCTGGGGTCGCGGCCTGGTGCTGGTGGTGCTGGCCACGGCGCTCGGCTTCGCCATCGCCACCCTGGGCCGGCACACCTCGGCGGCGCTCGGCGCGGTGGCCGCGTACCTGGTGGTGTGGGAGCTCGGCGCCCGGCTGGTGTTCGAGATCCTGGAGGTGGCCCGGCCCGACCAGCTGATGCTCTCCAGCCACCTGGCCGCCTGGCTGACCGGGCGGGCCGAGTTCTGGGACAACCAGGCCTGCGCCGGCGTCTTCGACGGCAGCTGCGACGGCTTCTACGCGCTGACCTGGGCGCCGGCGCTGGTCGTACTGGTCACGCTGACCGCCGCGCTCACCGCGGCGGCGTTCGCCCTGTTCCGCCGACGGGATCTGATCTGAGCCCGCCGGGCACCCGGCCAGGGTGCGGCAACACCTTGCAGCACTCCGGCCGATGGTGAAGAATTCCTTCACATGACGGACGCCGGTTCAGCCGACGGTGGACCCGAAGACCTCGTCGCGGACGGCGTCCAGCGCGGTCCGCAGTGCGCCGTTGAGGATCGGCTCCTCGGTCAGCCCGGTCGGCACCACCCGGGGGCGCACCAGCGTGATCGCCGCCACCTCGTGCTGCACCCGCTCGGCCAGCGCGGCCCCGCCCGCCTGGCCGACCTCGCCGGCGAGCACCACCAGCGGCGGGTCCAGCACCACGCAGGTGCTGGCCACGCCGAGCGCCAGCCGCCGGGCCAGCTCGTCGAGCATCGGGCCGCCCGCCGTGCCGTCCGCGATCGCCGCGCGCACCGCCGCGGCGGCACCGTCGTCGGGGTAACCGTGCTCGCGGGCCAGCGCGCGCACCGCGTCCCCGCCGACCAGCTGCTGGAAGGCCGGCTTGGCCCGGCGGGACACGTCACGCGGGATGGGCGCGCCGGGCACCGGCAGGTAGCCGATCTCGCCGGCGGCGCCGCTGCTGCCGTGGTGCAGCCGCCCGCCGAGCATGATCGCCAGGCCGACACCGGCGCCGACCCAGACCAGTACGAAGTCGGTCACACCGCGGGCCGCCCCGGACTGCGCCTCGGCCACCGCGGCCAGGTTGACGTCGTTCTCGAAGACGACCGGGGTGTGCAGGTCGTCGCGGAGCGCGGCGAGCAGGCCGCTGTGCCAGCGCGGCAGGTTGAAGGCGAAGGTGATGTCGCCGGTGGCCGGGTCGACCAGGCCGGGGGTGCCGAGCACGATCCGCCGGACGCTGGACAACTGGGCCTGGGCGCTGCTGGCCGCCTGGACCACCGCGTTGTGCACCACGCCGACCGGGTCGTCGGTGTCCCGGGTGGACTGCTCGACCCGGCCGATCACCGCACCGGTGATGTCCGCGCAGGCGGCGACCACCCGGTCCGGGCCGACATCCACCCCGACCACGTGGGCGCTGCCCGGCCGCACCGCGTAGAGCTGGGCGTTCGGCCCCCGCCCGCCGGCCTGCTCGCCGACCCGGGTGACCAGCCCGCGCTCCTCCAGCCGCTCCACCAGCTGGGAGGCGGTGACCTTGGACAACCCGGTCAGCTCACCGAGCCGGGCCCGGGTCAGCGGACCCTGCTCGAGCAGCAGCTCGAGCGCGGCGCGGTCGTTGAGCGCCCGCAGCAGGCGAGGGGTGCCGGGCAGCCGGGTCGCACTCATGCCACGTCCTTCATGTTCTATAAACTTTGCTAACTGTAAATCGACCGGTGAATGGGTAGCCGTAGCGTATCGGCCACCCGGCACCGGAGAACTCGGACGACCCGGCACCGCTGCACCGCCGGGACGGCCGCCTCCGTCACGACGTCGTGCCGTCCGGGCACCGGAAGGGGAGATCACGTGGGGCTCGATCCAGGACTGCGCCGGCTCGCGCTCGGCACGCTGCTGGCCGCGTACCCGGGACCGGTGCCGCCGGACTGGGCGGTCGACCTGGTCGCCGAGGGGCTCGCCGGGCACACCCTGTTCGGCACCAACGTGCACAACCCGGCGCAGGTGGCGGCCAGCACCGCCGCGCTGCGGGCCGGCCGCGCCGACGTGCTGATCGCCATCGACGAGGAGGGTGGCGACGTCACCCGGCTCGCGCACGCCACCGGCAGCCCCTACCCCGGCAACGCCGCGCTCGGCGCGGTCGGCGACGTGGCGCTCACCCGGCGGGTCTACGAGGCCATCGGGGCCGAGCTGGCCGCGCTCGGTATCACCGTCAACCTCGCGCCCACTGTCGACGTCAACACCGCCGACGAGAACCCGGTGATCGGCACCCGCTCGTTCGGCGCCGACCCGGTCCGGGTCGCCGCGCACTCGGCCGCCGCGGTCGCCGGCCTCCAGGCGGCCGGCGTCGCCGCCTGCGCCAAGCACTTCCCCGGGCACGGCGCCACGATCGCCGACTCCCACCACGAGTTGCCCACCGTGGACGTACCGGTCGAGGTGCTGCGCGAGCGCGACCTGCCCCCGTTCGCCGCGGTGGTCGACGCCGGCACCCGCGCGGTGATGACCGCGCACATCCGGGTACCGGCGCTGACCGGCGACGGCCCCGCCACCTTCAGCCGGGCCGTCCTGGTCGACCTGCTCCGCGGCGAGTACGGCTTCACCGGCACGGTGATCACCGACGCACTGGAGATGAAGGGCGCCGCGATCGCCGCGGGCGGGGTGGGGCCGGCCGCGGTGCGGGCCCTCGCCGCCGGCGCCGACCTGCTCTGCATCGGCGCCAAGGTCGACGCCGACCTGGTCGAACGGGTGGTCGCCGAGATCGTCGCGGCGCTCGGCGACGGCCGGCTGGACCGCGCCCGGGTGGAGGAGGCCGCCGGCCGGGCCGCCGCGCTGGCCGCCTGGACCGGGGCCGCCGGCGGGATCTCCGCCGCCGCCACCGACCTGGGGTACGCGGCGGCGCGCCGTGCCGTCCGGGTGGAGGGCAGCCTCACCGAGCTGGACCGGCCGCTGGTGGTCCAGTTGCACGCCGCCTCCACCATCGCCGAGGGCCGGGTGCCGTGGGGGCTCGGGCCGCACCTGGCCGACGCCGAGGAGATCCGGGTGGTGGCCGCGGAGACCGAACCGGCCGCCCTGCGCGGGCTCGCCGGGTCCCGGCCGATCGTGCTGGTCGGCCGGCACCTGCACCGGCTGCCCGGCGGTCCCGAGCTGGTGACCGCGCTGGCCGCCGAGCACCCGGTGACCGTTGTCGAGATGGGCTGGCCGGCGAGCTGGCGGCCGGCCGGCGTGCGGGCCTTCGTCACCACCTACGGCGCGAGCCACGCCAACGGCCGGGCCGCCGCCGAGGCGCTCGGCCTCGCCGGCTGACAGCGGGCCGGGCGGACCGGCGGCGGACCCGGCCCGGGCGGCATTGACCGGGCCGGAGCGGGGTATGCGGATGGGATGACGGCTACCGACCCCTGGCACCGGGCGCTGGCCGACCTCGTGTCCCGGTCGCACCGGCTGCCGCCGGACGAGCTGGCGGCGGCGGTCGGCACCGTACTGCGGCCGCTGGGCGCCACGGCCACCGTCTACCTGGTCGACGCCGAACAGTGCGACCTGCGGCCGCTGCCCGAGCCGGGCCGGCCGGCGCCGGACCCGCTGCCGATCGACACCAGCCTGGCCGGTCGCGCCTTCACCCACGTCGAGCCGCACATCGGGCACGGGCCGCCGCCCCGGCTCTGGGTGCCGATCGTCAACGGCACCGACCGGTTGGGGCTGCTGGAGGTCTTCCCGGCGGACGGCACCGACCCGTCCGACCCGTCGTTCCAGGACGGCTGCCGGCTGATCGCCGGCCTCGTCGGTCACCTGGTGACGAGCAAGTCCGGGTACGGCGACACCCTGCACCGGGCCCGGCGCAGCCGGTCCATGGCGGTCTCCGCCGAGCTGCTCTGGCACCTGCTGCCGCCGCTGACCTTCGCCGGCCCGGACACGGCGATCAGCGCCCTGCTCGAACCCTGCTACGAGGTCGGCGGGGACGCGTTCGACTACGCCCTGGACGGCGGGGTCATCTCGCTGGCGATCCTGGACGGGGTGGGCCGCGGCCTGCCGGCGGTGCTCACCACCTCGGTCGCGCTCGCCGCGCTGCGCGCGGCGCGGCGGGCCGGCAGCGACCTGACCGGCCTGGCCCGCTCGGTGGACACCGCCATCGCGGGCCAGTGGCAGGACGCCCGCTTCGTCACCGGCGTGCTGGCCGAGTTCGACACCCGCACCGGCCAGCTCCGGTACCTCGTCGCCGGGCATCCGCCGCCGCTGGTGCTGCGGGGCGGACGGGCGGTGCAGGAGCTGGCCGGCGGCCGGCGCCTCCCGCTCGGCCTGGCCGACCAGGTCACGGTGGCGCAGGCCCGGCTGGAGCCGGGTGACCGGCTGCTGCTGCACACCGACGGGGTGACCGAGGCGCGCAGCGCCACCGGCGAGCTGTTCGGCCTGCCCCGGCTGGCCGATCTGGCCGAGCGGCAGATCAGCTCCGGGCTACCGGCGGCCGAGATCCTGCGCCGGCTGAGCCACGCGGTCACCGAGCACCTGGGCGACGGGACGGGGCGCGACGACGCCACGCTGCTGCTGGTCGAGTGGTCGGCCGAGGCGTCCGCGAACGCCGAACCCTGACCGCCGCGCGGCCGGACCGAGCGCCGGCGGGAGTGGGACCGATCGTCGCCGGCCGGCGCCCGCGCCGCCCGCCCGGTCAGTCCAGGCCGCGCCAGCCGCCGCCGGCCGGGCCCCCGTTGTCGGTGGCGGCCAGCCCGAGCAGGACGTCGACCGACGTGATCCGCAACACCCGGGCCACCACCGGCTGCGGCCGGGTCACCCGGAACGCCACGTCGTGCTTGCGGGCCACCGTCAGCCCGTGCACCAGCACGCGCACCCCGCTGGAGTCGAGGAACTCGACGTCGGCCAGGTCGACCAGGACCTCGCCGACGTCGGTGCGGCGCAGCGCGTCCAGGACCTCCGCCTCGAGCGCGTCGGCGGTGGACATGTCGATCTCGCCGGTCGGTCGCAGCACCACCTGCCGCCGCTCCGCGTCCTGCGCCCGCACCCACTCACCGCCTCACCAGGGAGCCCCGGCGTCCGTGCCGGTGCCAGCCGACCATACCCACCCGGAGGTCGCGCGGCCATTCGTCACCGCCTTCTTGAACGCGTTCAACTCTTCCCCTACGCTGAGCGCAGCGAATTTGAACGCGTTCAAGAAGGAGTCGGGATGGACACGAAGGTCTGGATGTACCTGGTCTACCTGGCGATCAGCATCGGGCTGACCATCTGGGTGGCCCGGGCGCTGTCCCGCAACGGGCTGGTCTTCCTCGAGGAGGTGTTCGCCGACGAGCGCCTCGCCAAGGCGGTGAACAGCCTGCTGGTGGTCGGCTTCTACCTGCTCAACCTCGGCTACGTCACGGTGGCGATGCGGCACCCCGACCCGGTGGGCACGACCAGCGTGGCGATGGAGGAGCTGTCGCTCAAGGTCGGTCTGGTGCTGCTGGTGCTCGGCGCGCTGCACTTCTTCAACGTCTTCGCGCTCAACCGGTACCGCCGGGGGCGGCTCCGCCAGCTCGCCACCCACCCGCCGCTCGCCCCGGTCGGCCAGCTGCCGATGGCACCGGTCCCGCCGGCCGGCCACCCGGCCGGCCCGCAGCCGCCGTCCGGCCCGTACCCCGGCGGTCCCCACCCGCAGCCCGGCCAGCCGGGCGCCGGCCCGACCCCTCCCCCGGCGCCCCGATGACCGTCCCGCCCGCCGGAGCGCGAGGACTGCCGGATACCACCACGCACTCCGGTGGTGGCATCCGGGGCTTCACCGTCCTGTTCGACGCGCACTGCCCGCTGTGCCGGGCCGCGCGTACCTGGCTGGCGTCCCGCCCGCAGCTCGTACCGCTGGAGTTCGTGCCGGCCGGCTCGGCCGAGGCCCGGCGGCGGTTCCCCGGCCTGGACCACGCCGCGACGCTGCGCGACCTCACCGTGATCGCGGACACCGGCGCGGTGTACGCGGGCGACGGCGCCTGGTTCGCCTGCCTGTGGGCGCTGGCCGAGCACCGGTCGACGGCCGAGCGGCTGGCCCGCCCGCACCTGCTCCCGCTGGCCCGGCGGGTGGTGGCGATCGCCTCGGCGGTACGCGAACGGGTCCGCGAGCCGTGGCCGGAGCCGGCGCACGACCCGCCGGGTTACGGTGGCCCCGATGACCGAGCAGACTGCGCCGACGACCGCTGCGGGTGAACCGGCGACCGCCCGCGGCGAGCAGACGCGGCAGCTCATCCTCGACACCGCGATGCGGCTGTTCCGCGAGCGCGGGTACGCCCAGACCACGATGCGGGCGATCGCGCAGGAGGCCGGGGTGGCGGTGGGCAACGCCTACTACTACTTCGGGTCCAAGGACCACCTGATCCAGGAGTTCTACGCCCGCTCCCAGGTGGAGCACCGGGCGGCGGCCCAGCCGGTGCTCGACCGCGAGTCCGACTTCGCCGCCCGGCTCGCCGGGGTGCTGCACGCCGGCATCGACGTGCTCACCCCCTCGCACGGCTTCGCCGCCAGCTTCTTCAAGACGGCGGCCGAGCCGACCTCCCCGCTGAGCCCGTTCTCCGCGGAGTCCTCGGCGCCCCGCCAGGCGGCGATCGACCTCTTCGCCGAGGTGCTGGACGGCTCCACCGCCAAGGTGGACGCCGAGCTGCGTCCCCAGCTGCCGGAGCTGCTCTGGCTGGCGTACATGGGGGTGATCCTGTACTGGGTCTACGACCGGTCACCCGGACAGGCCCGGACCCGGCAGCTGATCGACGGGGCGGTGCCGCTCATCGACCGGCTGGTGGGGTTGTCCCGGCTGCGGGTGCTGCGCCCGGTCACCCGCCAGGTCCTCGACCTGATTCGCACGCTGCGTCACTGAGCCGAGGGATCGACCTCCTGGTCTTCTTACCAGGTCAAGTCCGCTATTCGACACTCCGAGACCGGCGTTGGCAGCTTGCTGCCAGAGCCTTCGATACGTAGCGTAATCAACATCGCGCCAACCCACGGGGACCTGGGGGAAGGCTGCGGACCGTGGATCCGGCCCGGGATCCACGGTCCGCGCCCTCGGAATGCCGTCCGCCGCCGCGCGGCAGCTCTCGCGACGGCGGACCGCGGTGGCGGGCGGCACTGCTCCGGCGGCCCGCAGCTCTCCCCCGGTACCGCGGCGACGGGCGGCGTCGCTCCGCCGAGCACGGCGCTCCGCCGGACGGGCCCGCCGGCTCCCCCGGCACAGGGTCGCCGCACCGGGTCGGGCCGCTCCGCCGCTCAGGTGGGGTAGACCCCGAACGACCGCCAGCCCCGGTCCGGGAAGCCGGCCGCCGCCGCCACCTTCGCCGAGGCGACGTTGCGGCGATCGTGCAGATAGGTCGGGACGGCGCCCTCGTCGAGCACCCGGCGGGCGGCCTGCGCCACCAGGCGGCGGGCCAGGCCACGGTTGCGGGCCGCGGGCACCGTGCCCACCGCCAGCTCGTGGCCGTACGCGTCGTGCCGCTTGATCCCCACCCCGGCCAGGTAGCGACCACGCTCGTCGCGGACCACCAGCACCGCGTGGTCGAACAGCCGCAGCCAGGCCGGCAGCCCCGGCTCGGCCGGGGAGATCCACTCACCGACGTCGGGCAGCGGCGCCGGCGACACGCTCCACCGGAAGACGTCGTCGTGCAGCGCCCAGCCCCGGTGACCGACCGCGCTGGGCAGCTCCGGCAGCAGTCGCTTCGGCCGCCGGGCCAGCTCCCGCACCGCCGCGACCCGGTCCGGCGGCACCGACAGCACGGTGCTCGCGCCGGCCCGGACCGCGATCGCCGGGCGGAGCCGGCCGTCCCAGGCAGGCCGGACCCGGCGGTGCGAGCCGACCACGTGCAGGCCGGGGCCGGCGGGCCACTGCCCGAGCCAGGTGGCCAGGTGCAGGTGGAGTCTCCGGTCGAGCACCGACTCACCTCCCTGCACCGCCGGCCACCGGGCCGGAATCCGATCACGGTACGCCGGGCGGCTCCGCCCGGCGTACCGAACGGGTCAGCGCCGGTCGTGCCCCACGTCGTGCCCAGCGTGCTCCCCGTGCCCGGCGTGCTGACCGTGACCGGCATGTCCGGCGTCGGCGCCGTGCATGGCCCGCTCGCCGTGGTCGGTGTGCGCGTGGCCCGCGTCGTGGGCGGCGTGCTGGCCGTGGCCGGCGTGGTACCGGTGGGTCACCGCGTGCCCGCGACCGCGGGCGATCAGCGCGCGGTTGACCGGCACGGTGACCACGAAGGCCACCGCCAGCGCGCCGGCCAGGCTGGCCCAGAACACCCAGCTGGTCAGGCCCGCTTCCATGGCACCCGGGATGGCGAGCATGACGCCGTTGTCGACCACCTCCATCACGGCGATGCTCACCGTGTCGGCGACCAGCGCCACCTTGACCGCCGTCCGCAGCGGGACGCCCGAGCGGAGCACCGGGCGGATGGTGAACGAGTAGCCGAAGAGGAAGGCCAGGCCCACCGCCAGCGCGATGGTGCCGAGGTCGGACCAGCCGAGCGCGGTGCCGATGACCATGCCGAGCACCTCGCCGATGGCGCAGCCGGTGAGGCAGTGCAGCGTCGCGGTGATCGCCAGTCGGGTCAGGTTCTGGTTGCTCATGCCGCCGACCATATACCCCCCGGGGGTATTAGGGGAAGTGGTGTCCATCACTGCGCGACGGGCGCCGTAAGGAGATGGCAAGACCTACGACGGGGCACGGCTGGCTACGCTGTGCCGGCGCGAGGGAGGTGCCCGGTGACCCAGCGGGTGCTGGTCGTCGACGACGACCGGACGGTCAGCGACGTGGTCTGCCGCTACCTGGAGCACGCCGGCTACCGGGTCGAGCACGTCGGCGACGGGGCCGCCGCGCTGGCCGCCGTCGCCGCGGAGCCACCGGACCTGGTCGTACTCGATCTGATGCTGCCGGTGCTGGACGGCCTGGAGGTCTGCCGGCGGCTGCGGGCCCGGCCGGACGGCGTACCCATCGTCATGCTCACCGCCCGCGGCGACGAGGCCGACCGGATCCTCGGCCTGCAACTGGGCGCGGACGACTACCTGGGCAAGCCGTTCTCCCCCCGGGAGTTGGTGCTGCGGGTCCGCTCGGTGCTGCGCCGGGCCGGCGGCGAGCCGGCCGGTACGGCACCCGAGGTCCTCGCCGACGGCGGGCTCGAGGTGCTCACCGGCCCCCGGGTGGCCCGGCTGCACGGCCGCGAGCTGGCCCTGACGCTGCGCGAGTTCGACCTGCTGGCCCACCTGATGCGGCACCCGGCACGGGCGTTCCGCCGGGCGGAACTGCTGGAGCGGGTGTGGGGCTGGAGCTTCGGCGACCAGTCGACGGTGACCGTGCACGTACGGCGGCTGCGGGAGAAGGTGGAGGTCGATCCCGCCGACCCCCGGCGGATCGTGACGGTCTGGGGCGTGGGCTACCGGTACCAGCCGACCGATGCGTGAACTGGCCCTGATCTTCGCGGCGGCGCTCGCCGCGGCGCTCTGCGTCGGCGCCGCCGGCGCGCTCGCCCTGCGGCTGCTCCGCGGCCGGTCGATCACCGTCCACATCGTGGTGCTGCTGGCGGTCACCGTGACCGCGGTGGTGGCCGGCGTGGCAGTGGTCGCCGAGGCGATGTTCCTCTCCGCCCACGACCTCGAGGTGGTGCTGATCACCGTGGCGGCCGCGGCGGCGGTCAGCCTGGCCGTCGGTTGGCTCTTCGCCCGCCGGCTCGCCGCCGCCGCGGTCTGGGCCGACCAGGCGCGGGCGCGGGAGAGGCGGATCGAGCAGGGAAGGCGGGACCTGGTCGCCTGGGTGTCGCACGACCTGCGCACCCCGCTGGCCGGGCTGCGGGCGATGGCGGAGGCGCTGGAGGACCGGGTGGTGCACAACCCGGAGACGGTCGCCGAGTACCACCGCCGGATCCGGGTGGAGACCGACCGGATGACCCGGCTGGTGGACGACCTGTTCGAGCTGTCCCGGATCAACGCCGGCGCGCTGCGGCTGTCGCTGTCGGCGGTGCCGCTCGGCGACGTGGTCTCCGACGCGCTGGCCGGCGCGGCGCCCCTGGCCGCCGCCCGGCGGATCCGGCTGGTCGCCGCCGAGACCGGCTGGCCCACGGTGCTGGCCAGCGAGCCGGAACTGGCCCGGGTGGTGGGCAACCTGCTGCTCAACGCGCTCCGCTACACCCCCGAGGACGGCACTGTACGCATCGACGGCGGCCGCGACGCCGACGCCGCCTGGCTGGCCGTGGCGGACACCTGCGGCGGGATCCCGGAGGAGGACCTGCCCCGCGTCTTCGACGTGGCGTTCCGGGGCGAGCCGGCGCGGACGCCGCGACCGGGCAACGGCCACCCCGCCGGGTCGGGCGGTCTGGGCCTGGCGATCGTGCGCGGGCTGATTGAGGCGCACGGTGGCCGGGTAGACGTACAGAACCTCACCGACGGGTGCCGGTTCGTGGTCCGCCTGCCCGCCGCGGGAACCTGATCCATCGATCCAGCGTCATATTCATTTCCATACATGTACAACTTTCTTTGGGACGGTAATGGTCATGCCGAATCAGCCGAATGACCGGTACCAGCAGGACACCGAGCGCCTCTGGCGGGTCCCCGAGGCCGCCGGACGGTTCCCGGGCCAGCCGCCGTACCGGGGCAACCGGGCCGCCGCCGGCACCGACGCGCTGCCCTGGAGCGAGCTGAACAAGCTGCCGGCCGGCGCCTCCGCCCGGCGTGGCCTCAACACCCGCTGACCCGTCGACCCGCGCCCGCCGCCGCTCCGCCGGCGGGACCGGTGGCGCCGCCGGGCGGGTGCGACCGGGCGACACTCCCGGGCGGACCAACGGCGGCTTTCGCACACCTGTCGGGTAATTTCTTGGGGTCCGCAACCTCGGTCCACGACAGGAGAAGCGCAGCGCATGGGCAAGAAGACGATCCACGTCTCCGACTTCAGCGGCACGGTGCTGCGCCCCGACGACGAGGTGGTCCGCGTCGTCGTGCTGGAGCACCCTGACCTGGTCGCCGGGCCCGTGCAACTGGACGCCACCCCGGTCGAGGTGGAAAGCATCGACGACGCGGCGCTGGACGTCGCGGTGGTCGAGATCCACGACCGGCACGGCGGCGGCGAACCGCGCCGGGTGGTGCTGACCGCCAGCGAGTTCGACGCTATGGCCACCGACGTGCCGATGGCCCAACTGCTCAGGACCGCCGAGCGGATCCGCCCGCCCAAGTCCCGCCGCGGCGCCGAGCGGCTCGACTACGGCACCATCGAGCACGCCGGCAAGCCGCACCGGGGCCGGGTCACCGAGGAGGAGGCCCGGTTGGTGCGCGAACGGCTCGACGAGGTGAACAAGCGCCTCGCCGACGCCGGGATCCGCCAGATCGACCCGGCCGACCCGGAGCACGCCGCCCGGTACGGCTTCCCCACCGCTTCCTGACCGGCCCGGTCAGGAAGCCTTCTTCGTCACGGCCTCGAGCGCCGCGACCACCCAGGTCTCGGCGCCGGCCTTGTCGACGCCGAGCCCGGTCAGCACGCCGCTGCCGTTCTCCAGCTCCAGCAGGGCGAGCAGGATGTGCTCGGTGCCGATGTAGTTGTGCCCCAGCCGGAGCGCCTCGCGGAAGGTCAGCTCCAGCGCCTTCCTGCTCTGCGCGTCGTACGGGATGAGGTCGGGGACCTCGGCCGCGGACGCCGCCGGCAGCGCGGCGAGCGCGGCCTCGCGGACCCGCTCCAGCGGTACGCCCTGCGCGACGATCGCCTTGGCGGCCAGCGCCTCCGGCTCGCTGAGCAGCCCGAGCGTGATGTGCTCCGGCCGGATCTCGGCGTGCCCGGTGGCGCGCGCCTCGTTCTGCGAGGCCATCGCCACGTTGCGGGCGCGGAGGGTGAACCGGCTGAAGCCCTGCTCCGGGTCGAGCGGCGGATCGGTGGGCTTGGGCACGAACCGCTTCTGGGCGGCCTGCTTGGTCACGCCCATGCTGCGGCCGATCTCGGTCCACGAGGCGCCGGAGCGCCGGGCCTGGTCCACGAAGTGGCCGATCAGGTGGTCGGCCACTTCACCCAGGTGGTCGGCGACGATGACCGCGTCGGCGAGTTGGTCGAGCGCGTCGGAGTGCGCCTTCTTGATCGCCTCGATCAGGTCGTCGAGCCGGACGGGGTTGTTCATGGGAAGAGGACTGGTCATGCGTCAACCGTAAGTTGACGAACCTCTTCCGTCAACCTTTGGTTGACGATTGCCTCCGGGTGTCGGCACCGCCCCAGGTCAGGCACGACGGGCGGCGGCGACGAAGAACGGGATGGCCACCAGGGCGCGATCCCGTGCCGCCCGGCGTCGCTGGTCGGCCAGCCAGAGTCCCGCCTCGGCGGGCGTGACCACCCCCGCCGCCACCGCCGGACCGGTGAACCCGGCGAGCATCGGCAGGACCTCCTCCCCGGTCCGCACCCAGGTGTGCACCTCCACCTCCGGCGCCGCGAAGCCGGCGTCCAGCAGCAGGCCCCGGTAGCCCCGGGCGACCCGCGGGCTGTTCACACGATCGGCCCGGGCGTGCACGATGGCGCGGGTCAGCGCCGGCTCGCCGGAGTCGACCACGATGGCGTCCCAGTCCTGGCCGACCAGCACGATCCGGCCGCCGGGCGCGAGCACCCGCCGCGCCTCCGCGAGCGCCCGGTCCGGCTGCGCGAGGTCGTGGAGCACCTTGTCCGCGCGGTAGCCGCGGACCGCGCCGTCCGGCAGCGGCAGCGCACCGGCGTCCGCCACCCGCAGGTCCGCGCCCGGCTGCCGGTCCCGGGCCACCGCGATCATCCGCGGGTCCAGGTCGACGCCGACCGGCCGCGCCCCGAGCGCGGCCAGCTCGGCCACCGCCCGGCCGGTCCCGCAGCCGACGTCGACCACCGGCGCGCCGTCGGTCAGGCCCAGCAGGGCGTACGAGTGGGCGCGCAGCGCCGTCGCATCCGGACTGTCGTCGACGGCGTCGAGCAGCCGGATCAGTCGGTCCACCTCGTCGTACGTTGACATGCCGGCCATCCTGCGACTTCATGTCGACATGACGTCAACCAGCGACCAGCCGGAGCTGAGCATCGGCGAGATCGCCGCCCGGTTCGGGCTGCCCACCCACGTACTGCGGCACTGGGAGTCCGTCGGGCTGCTCTCCCCCGCCCGGTCGGTGGCCGGCCGGCGGCGCTACGGCACGGCCGACCTGTACCGGATCGCGACGATCCTGCGGGCCAAGGAGGCGGGCTTCAGCCTGGACGACGTCCGCGCCGTCCTCGACGAGCCGGACCCGGCCGAACGCCGCCGGATCCTGGCCCGGCAACGGTCCGCCCTGACCGAGCGGATCGCCCGCGCGCAGGCGTCGTTGGAGATCATCGACGTCGCGCTCCGGTGCGAGCACGACGACATCGCCGAGTGCCCCCACTACCGGGCGAGCCTCGCGGCGCGGATCGGCTCGGCGTAGGCCGACCGCTTCCCCGCCCGTCACCCACGACCCCGCCGCTGCCGGCGCCCGCCGTCGCACCTGCCGCTGCCGCGCCCCGCGCCGGGCGTGCCGCTGCCGTTGCCCGGGTCAGGGGCGCCGTCGCAGCAGCCGGTCGAGGTGCGTCGCGGTGCTGATCAGGGAGAGATGGCTGAACGCCTGGGGGAAGTTGCCGACCTGCTCACCGCTCGGGGCGATCTCCTCGGAGTACAGCCCGAGCTGGCTGCTGTAGGTGAGCATCTTCTCGAAGGTCAGCCGCGCGTCGTCGAGCCGGCCGGACCGGGCGAGCGCCTCGACGTACCAGAAGGTGCACATGCTGAAGGTGCCCTCGTTGCCGGCGAGGCCGTCAGGCGCGGCGCCCGGGTCGTACCGGTAGACGAGGCTGTCCGAGACCAGGTCGGCGTCGATGGCGCGCAGGGTCGACTGCCACATCGGGTCGGTCGGCGCGACGAACCCCATGGACGGCATGGCGAGCAGCGACGCGTCCAGCACGTCGGTGGCGTAGTGCTGCACGAAGGCGCCGCGCCCGGGATGGAAGCCGCGCGTCATGATCTGCTCGTAGACGGCGTTGCGAGCGTTCCGCCAGCGGGTGGTGTCGCCCGGCCGCCCGAGCTGGTCGGCGAGACGGATGGCGCGGTCGAAGGCCACCCACGACATCAGCCGGCCGTAGGTGAAGTCCTGCCGGCCGGCGCGGGTCTCCCAGATCCCGTCCTCGGGCTGGTCCCAGTTGGCGCAGAGCCAGTCCACCAGGTGCACGATGTGCCGCCACTCCTGGTGGGAGGCGCGCAACCCCCGATCGCTGGCGAGGTGCACCGCGTTGAGCGTCTCGCCGTAGATGTCGAGTTGCAGCTGGCCGGCGGCGCCGTTGCCGATCCGGACCGGCGCCGAGCCGCGATAGCCCTCCAGGTGGTCGAGCACCTCCTCGGTGAGGTCGGGCGAGCCGTCCACCCGGTACATGACCTGGAGCGGGGCCCCCTCCTGCCGCGCCTGCCGGACCCGGTCGGTGAGCCAGTCCAGGTAGCCGCTGGCCTCGTCGGTGAAGCCCAGGCTGAGCAGGGCGTGCACGGAGAAGGACGCGTCCCGGATCCAGGTGTACCGGTAGTCCCAGTTGCGCACCCCGCCGAGTTGCTCGGGCAGCCCGACGGTCGGCGCGGCGATGAGCGCGCCGGTCGGGGCGTACGTCATGAGCTTGAGGGTCATCGCGGAGCGCTCGACCATCTCCCGCCACCGCCCGGTGTACCGGGAGCCGGCGAGCCACCGCCGCCAGAAGTCGCGCGTCTCCTCCAGCAGGTCGCGTACCTCGCCGGGGGTGTAGGCACGCGGCGGCGCGGTCGAGGCGGTTTCCAGCACCACGCCGCCGGCCTGGCCCTCCCGCAAGGTGCCGATGACGCAGATGCCGTCCTGCTCCCGGTGGATCTCCTGGTCCGCCATCTGGGGTAGGTCGGCGTAGCGGACCGGGTTGATCGTGAGCGTGAGCGTCGGGCTGCGGAAGACGCTGCCGTCCGGATGGACGTCGAGCTGGTGCGGGTCGCGCCCGTAGTTGAACCGGGGCCGGCACTCGACCCGGAACCGCATGCTGCCCCGGACGACCCGCAGCATCCGGACCAGGCGGTGGCGATCGGTCGCCTGCCCGCCGGTCACCGGCATGAAGTCGATCAGCTCACCCACCCCGTCCGCGCTGAGGAACCGGGTGATCAGGATTGGCGTGCCGGGCAGGTAGAGCTGCTTGCTCACGTAGTCGATGCCGCACGGCGAGGCCTGGAAGTGGCCGCCCTTCCGCCGGTCCAACAGCCCGCCGAAGACGCTCGGCGAGTCGAACCGGGGCGCGCAGAACCAGTCGATCGTCCCGTCCCTGGTGATCAACGCCGCGGTCTGCAGGTCACCGATCATGCCGTGGGCCTCCACGGCGGGATACGTCTCCACCCGACCTCCCAGCTCTCGGCCGACGGGAAGGAGGCGACTACCCGCCGCCGGCCCGGGGACACCTCGGGGATGTCGCCTCTCCGCGCGGGCCGGTCGCCGGGGTGCCCCACACGGGTTGCGCGATGTAGCGGTGTCGAGGACGCCGCGACGCCCCGACACCCGGGATCTGGAGTGGATCACGCGCCGGACCGTGCCGTTCCCGGCCGGGAACTCCGGACGGTCGTGGCAGCGGGGAGACTGGAACCCGCGAGGGAGGTGGGCGATGAGCGAGGACCGAGAGCACGCCGACCGGAAGAAGGACGAGGAGTACGAGACCAGGCGGCGGGACCGGTTCGGCAAGCTGCCGGAGCGGGTCGCGCCCGAGGACCTGGTCGAGACGACCGACACGGATCCGGCGCACGAGGAGCCGCAGGAGCCTCAGGTACGCCGCGAGTGGGGATAGCACCTCTCCGGAAGCACCGACGCCCGCTGCCGGCGAGGGCGGCCGCAACCGCGCTGACAAACCTGACCGGATGACGTGACGCTACTGTTTGCCCGCATTTATCACGGGTACGGCCCCGCCATGCCTGACTGGGGTGAGCTGTTCGCGTTGAGCCGGCCGCCGCTGGAGATCCTGGTCCGGGGGACCGTGACGTTCCTGGCCCTGCTCGCCATGCTCCGCCTGGTGGGTGTTCTGGAGTGTCGCCCTGGACGCGTTGGCCTACCGGTGGCCGCGATTGGCGGTGCTGCTGAAGGCCCGCCCCCGGCTGCTGATCGTCGACGGCCGGCTGAACCGGGCGGTGATGCGCCGTGAGTTCATGACCTACGACGAGGTGCGAAGCCAACTCCGCCCGCACGGCATCGAGGACATCACCCACGTACGCCGGGCGTACCTGGAGCCCAACGGGATGATCAGCGTCCTGCGCGGCGACGACAGCCAGGTCGACGAGCCGATCGAGCCTCCGGTGCGCACCTGACCGGCCGCCCGGCGCCGGCGGCCGTGAGCGCGGCGCCTGTGGCCGCCGTCCCGGCGTCATCGCTGCCGCCGAAACCGGCCGGGGTCGCCGTCCCGGCCGGCTCGACCCGGCTTCCCACCGTCCCGCGACCACCGCCGACGGGAGTCAGGTCGGCACGGCGACCGGGGCGGCGGCGGGAGCGGGCCGGTCCATCAGGCGCCAGGTGCGCCGGCGGACCAGCGGGTCCAGGGTGACCAACAGGTACGCCGTGCCCACGACGAGGATGCCGCCGGTGGCGCCGAGGGTGGAGGCGAGCACGCCGCCGACGAGTCCGCCGAGCGGGATACCGGCCCACGCCAGGCCGCCGACCGCGCCCAGGACCCGGGCCCGCAGGTCGGCCGGGATGCGTTCGAACTCGGCGGCGGACAGCAACGGGTTGATGGCCCCGATCAGCACCCCGCCGACGAGCGCGACGCCCGCGATGACCGGCAGTCCGACCGGCAGCGCCAGCACGAAGATCCGCGGGACGGCGCCGAGCAGGAAGGCCAGGGCGTACGTGCGCCACCGCGGCAGTCGCGCGCCGTACACCGACACGAGCAGCGACCCGACGAAGGCGCCGGCGCTGAGCGCGCCGAACACCAGCCCGACGGGTGCGGCGTCGTCGAAGCGCTCGGCCGCCCACACCGGGATCAGCACCGCCGTCATCGCCTGGTCGAGCAGGTTCGTCAGCAGCACCATCGCGACGATCGCCCGGAGCAGTGGATCACGCCGGACGAAGCGCAGCCCGGCCCCGAGGTCGGCGAGGTAGCCGCGGACGCCGGTGCGCTGGCCGGCCTCGACCGGGTCGGTCTCGGCACGCCGGACCCGGACCAGTGTCGCCACCAGCGCGGCGGCGAGCAGGAAGCTGGCCGCGTCCAGCGCGATGACCACGGGAGCGCCGACCAGAGCGATCAGCACGGCGCCCAGCGGCGCCCCGATCAGCGACCCGAGGCGATGAACGCTGTCGGCCAGCCCGGCGGCACGCTCGTTGCTCCAGCCGGCGGTGGCCGCGACGTCGGGCACCATCGCGTACTTCGCGTTGTCCGACGGGCCGCGGAACAGCCCGACCAGGCCGACCATCACGAGCAGGACCGGATAGCCGAGCAGGCCGGCGGCGTAGAGCAGGGGCACCACGCCGAGCACCAGCCCGGCGATCACGTCACCGCCGACGCTGGCCATCCGCGACCCGATCCGGTCGACCAGTGGCCCGCCGAGGATGCGCGCCGCGACCAGGGCGGCCATCTCCACGAACGCGGTGACGCCGGTGAGCAGGGCGTCGCCGGTGGTCTGCAACACGAACCAGGGCACCGCCACGACCGACATCCGGGTGCCGGTGACCGAGACCGCCTGGGCGACGAGCAACCCGTACGCCGACCGCTGGCTCATGCTCGGCCCCCGTCCGCGGCATCGGAGGGTTCATCGGCCGCGGTGCCGGACGATCCGTCGCCCGCGGTGCCGGGCCCGCCGGCGGACTCCGCTCGCGCCGCCAACAGCGCGTCCAGCTGGCCGCGCCGCGGGAAGATCTGGAACTGCGTGGTCATCGCGACGCGTTCCGACCCGTCACCGGCCCGGTCCGCCGCCCGGTCCCGATACCGCACCAGCAGGGCCATCATGTCGTCGGCGAGCTGCTGCGCCTCGGCGGCGCTCAGGCTGACCGTGAGGTCGCTCATGCTGGCCGCCCGCACCCACTCCTGCGGCCAGTCGGCCAGCTCGGTGATGGACTGCTCGACGTTCTCCGCGTACATCCGCGCGACCGTGCGCAGGTACGCCTCGCCGAGTTCACGTTCCGGCGCGTCCCGGTCCGGAGCGTCGAACCAGGTCGAGCGATGCACCGCGCGCCAGAAGCGTTCCCGGCCGCGACCCAGCTCGGGCGCGTCGGTGACGAAGCCGTGCGCGGCCAGGGTGCGGAGGTGGTAGCTGGTCGCCGCGCTGGACTCGCCGAGCCGGGCGGCCAGTTGGGTGGCGGTCTGCGGGCCGTCGTGGCGCAGCGAGCCGAGCAACCGCAGGCGCAGTGGATGGGCCACCCCGCGCAGGGTCCGGGCGTCGAGAACCACGTCCTGGGTGGCGTCGTACCCGGGCTTGTGTGAATCAGCGCTCATGATGCCAAGATAGCTTTGCAAAGAAATCTTTGCAACGAGTCCTTGGCATGGCGTGCAGTCGCTAACCGCGGACGTTCGATCGGGCTCCGGCCGTGCCCTCCACAGCTCCCTGCTCAGTGGCAGGTGCCGCCGGGTCGGCGGGCTCCCGGAGCTGGCGTGCATGCCCTAGCGTCATGGCATAACGGCACTGGTGGTATCGCTCGGGGTGCTCGCGGTGTTGCTGGTCGCGGTGGTTGTTCTCGTGGGCTGGCGAGACCGGCGCCGGCACTCTGCGGATGTGGATTCGACAGCGGTCCGCCGCGCCACCGCCGACCAACATCGGCACGAGGTGGAGCGTCACTCACAGTCAGCGAGCAACCACAATCACTACCCCCACCTGTAGTAACTGCCATCCCATCGACGGAACGGTTCGGCAGCTCGATCCGGCTGCCCGACGATGGCTACGACTTCCTGGGCCTCTGCATCGCGGAGAACGGGTGAAGCCCCGACGATCACGAGCTGATCTACGTCGAGGTGACCGGGCGGGCTCGACGACCGGCCACGGGCGAGCTGGTCGTCTGTTCGATGCCTGATCGGAAGGGTCGCCAGAACGAGATCAGGGCCGGTCTCATCGACCGGCCCTGAGGGTGTTACTGCTGGTGCGCCGCCAGGGACTCGAACCCCGAACCCGCGGATTAAGAGTCCGCTGCTCTGCCAGTTGAGCTAGCGGCGCTCGCTGGCAACGGGGAGAACCTTAGCACGGCCCCGGAGCCGGGTTCCAATCCGATCCCCGGCTCCCCCCTTCGGTCGAGCTTAAGCCGCGAAAGCGGCAAACACCCCAGGCGTACGGCCACCGGGACCAGCGGAACGGCGCCGATGCGGCACGATGTCCGCCAGGTACGCGAGAACAGAGGTGGGGATGGGCAGGTTCGCGCGGGCCGGGGCGATGGTGGGTGCCCTCGGCCTGGTGGCGTCGCTGGCTCTGACGGGCTGTGGCGACGATCCGAAGAAGGCCGAGTTCGTCGACGCGGCGGCGCCGAGCGCCACCGCCAGCGCCGCGGCCGAACCGTCGACACCGGCCGCCCCGACCGGTCCGGCGCTGTCGGTCAGCCCGGCCGACGGGGCGAAGAACCGGCCGGTCAGTTCGGAGATCGGCGCCAAGCTGCCGGACGGCGGGAAGGTGTCCAGCGTCACGCTGACCACCGCCGACGGCAAGCCGGTCGAGGGCAAGCTGCGTACCGACGGCTCCTCGTGGGTGCCCTCGGCGCCGCTGAAGTGGGGCACCCGCTACACCGCCACCGTCACCGCCACCGGGGCGGACGGCCAGACCAGCCAGGGCACCAGCACGTTCACCACGATGGCCAAGCCCAGGTCGATGATCAGCTCCGGGCTCTACCTCTTCGACGACAAGACCTACGGTGTGGCGATGCCGGTGGTCGCCGAGTTCCACCCGGGCATCCCGAAGAAGGACCGGGCCGCGGTGCAGAAGCGGATGTTCGTCAGCACCGACCCGCCGCAGCCGGGCGCGTGGCACTGGGTGGACAACGGCACCCAGGCCTACTACCGGGCGCCGGAGTACTGGAAGCCGGGCACCACGCTCACCGTCCGGATCGCGCTGGCCGGCATCCCGCTGAGCAACGGCCGTTACGGCAACGTCGACCGGAAGGCCACCGCCAAGATCGGCCGCGCCTTCGAGATGAAGGTCGACAACGCCGACAAGCAGATGCGGGTCTACGAGGACGGCCAACTGGTCCGCACCCTGCCGGTCAGCCTGGGCAAGCGGAAGACCCCCTCGTCCAGCGGCACCATGGTGGTGATGGAGAAGAAGGAGTCCACGGTCTTCGACACCCGCGACGATCCCGATCCGGCGAACCGCTACGTCACCGAGATCGACTTCGCGCAGCGGCTCACCTGGGGTGGCGAGTACATCCACGCCGCCCCCTGGTCGGAGCACGTGCAGGGCCGGCAGAACGTCTCGCACGGCTGCGTCAACGTGTCGATGGCCAACGCCCGCTGGCTGTTCGGAAAGACGAAGATCGGTGACCCGATCACCATCAAGGGCACCGAGCGGCGGCTGGCTCCCGGCAACGGGTGGACGGCCTGGAGCCTGAGCTGGCCGGAGTTCATCAAGGGCAGCGCCCTCCCAGTCCCCGAAGGCGGCGCCGCCCCCGCCCTCTAACCCACCCACCCCACCCACCCCACCCAACCCCCTCCCTCCCCCGGCCCACCCAGCGTCGATCATGAGGTTGGCGGCGCCGATTCCGGCATTCCGCCCCGCCAACCTCATGATCAACCGGCTGGATCCGCAGGTGGGGAGGGGCGGGAGGGGAGAGTTGGTGTCGGAAACATCCGATTACGGACATGATGGTCGGGGTGTTTCACGGCACCCCTGGCAACGGGTATCCCTCCCCGTGCGTCAGTTGAGAGACGATGGGCAACCGGGGACCACGACTGTGAGGGAATCATGCGAGCTGTCCAGGACCAGCTGAAGCGCCGCGGTGGGCGGCGCCGCGGGCTCGCGGCGGCCGTACTCGCCGCGGCGCTCGCGCTGACCACCGCCTGCACCGACGGCGGCGGCGACAAGCCGTCGGGGTGGCAGGCCGGCAGCCAGAACGCCGCGCCGAAGGCCGCGGCCACCATCACCGAGCCGCAGGCCGACGCCAAGGACGTGCCCGCCTCCACCGGCATCACCTTCACCACGAAGGACGCCCAGGAGACCACCGTCGAGCTCAAGGACTCGGCCGGCGAGGCGGTCGAGGGCCAACTCGCCGCGGACGGCAAGAGCTGGCTCCCGGCCGGCGCGCTGAAGTACGGCGAGACCTACACCGCCACCGTCACGGCGACCGGTGACGACGGGCGGCCCGCCACCGCTACCAGCACCTTCACCACCATGGCCAAGCCGTCCAAGCAGGTCCGGGTGAGCAGCTTCCTCGGCGACGGCCAGGTGGTCGGCGTCGGCATGCCGCTGATCGTGAAGTTCAGCCGGGCCGTACCGGAGGACTACCGCGACGACGTCCAGCGCCGGATGACGGTGACCTCCACGCCGGCCCAGGAGGGCATCTGGCACTGGGTCAGCCCGACCGAGGTGCGCTACCGGCCGAAGGAGTTCTGGAAGGCCAACAGCACAGTCTCGTACCGGGTCCAGGCCGGCGGCCTGCCGATGGGCGACGGCTGGTACGGCCGCGCCGACCTCACCGTCGACGTCAAGATCGGCCCGTCGCTGATCATGACGGTGGACAACAAGACCAAGCGGATGACCGTCCGCAAGGACGGCGCGGTGGTCAAGACCATCCCGGTCAGCCTGGGCAAGAAGAGCACGCCGTCGTCCAGCGGCACGATGGTGGTGATCGAGAAGCTGCGCAAGACGGTCTTCGACACCTTCGAGGAGCTCGGTCCCGAGGAGGGCTACCGGACGAAGATCGACTACGCCCAGCGGCTCACCTGGGGTGGCGAGTTCATCCACGCCGCACCCTGGTCGGAGGGGCAGCAGGGCCGGGTGAACGTCTCGCACGGCTGCGTGAACGTCTCGATGGCCAACGGGGCGTGGCTGTTCGCCAACACCCGCATCGGTGACCCGATCGTGGTCAGGGGCACCGAGCGGAAGCTGCAGAACGGCAACGGCTGGACGGACTGGAACATGAGCTGGGAGCAGTACGTCAAGGGCAGCGCCCTGCCGTACGAGCCGCCCGCCGCACCGGGCACGGACGCGACGGCGGACCCGGACATCGCGCCGAGCACGAGCCCGACCGCCTGAGTGCGGCACCCCGGGCCGCACCGGAAAACGACGGAAGCCCCCTCCGCGGAGGGGGCTTCCGTCTACCGGGTGACTGATGGGAATTGAACCCACGACAACCGGGACCACAACCCGGTGCTCTGCCAACTGAGCTACAGCCACCATGCCGTCCACCCCGGGCGATCGCCCCGGGCGGGTGCGGACCAATCATAGCCTCACCCCGGCCCGCCGCGTCCAGCGGGTTGCCGCCGCCGGCGGGCGGCCCGGTTCACAGCTGCGCGGCGATCGCCTTGGCGCTCTCCACGTCCGGCCCGGGCAGCGGGACGAAGATCGTCCGCCGGTAGTACTCCAGCTCCCGGATGCTCTCCCGGATGTCGGCCAGCGCCCGGTGCGCGAGGCCCTTCTGCGGCTGCCCGAAGTACACCCGCGGGTACCACCGGCGGCAGAGCTCCTTGATCGAGGAGACGTCGATCATCCGGTAGTGCAGGTGGGCGTCGAGGCGCGGCATGTCCCGGGTGATGAAGCCCCGGTCGGTGGCGATGGAGTTGCCGCAGAGCGGGGCGGTGCGCGGGTCCTTCACGTAGCGGGTCACGTAGTCGAGGACCATGTCCTCGGCCTCCGCCAGGGTCACCGTCGACCGGCGGACCTCCTCGGTCAACCCGGACTTGCCGTGCATCGTCGCCACGATCTCCGGCATCGCCTCCAGCGCCGCATCCTCGGCGTGGATCACGACGTCGACTCCGTCGCCGAGCACGTTGAGGTCGGGGTCGGTGACGAGCGCGGCGACCTCGATCAGCTTGTCCCTGCCGAGGTCCAATCCGGTCATCTCACAGTCGATCCAGACGAGGAGATCAGCCACCGGGACAGCCTACGCGCAGCCCACGACCCGCGGCTGCGCGCTCCCGGCCGAGCGGACGGTTAGGGTTTGCCCGTGCCCGCAAAACCCGCCGCACCGCCCGCCGTCCTCACCGACGACGCCGGCGGCGGCCGTCGGGTGCGCCGGATCCTCGCCGTGCTGGCGCTCGCCGCCGTGCTGCCGGCGCTCTACCTGCCGGGCCTGGTGCACGACTTCTTCGACCTGAAGATCTACATGCGGGCGATGGACTGGTGGGCGGCCGGCAACCCGCTCTACGACTACGTGCAGCCGGACCGGGTGCAGGGCGAGTTGTACTTCACCTACCCGCCCTTCAGCGCGTTGCTGCTGCTGCCGTTCGGGGCGCTGCCGCTGGGCGCCACCGTGGCGATCTTCACAGCGCTCACCGGGCTGGCCGTGGTGGTCACCACCCGATGGCTGGTCCTGCCCGTGATCGAGCGGCACCACCTGCCCCGGCTGTTCACCCTCGTGGTGGCGGTGCTGCTCGTGCTCGCCGTGGAGAGCACCCGCGAGACGATCACCTTCGGTCAGATCAACATGCTGCTGGTCGTGCTGATCCTGGCCGACCTGCTCTTCGCCGTACCGCAGGGGCGGAAGTGGGCCGGGGTGGGGGTCGGGCTGGCGACGGCGCTCAAGCTCTTCCCCGGCATCTTCATCGTCTACCTGCTGGCCACCCGGCGGTGGCGGGCGGCGATCGTGGCGAGTGTCACCGCCGCCGCGGCGACCCTGCTCGCCGCGGCCGTCGCGCCGCGGGACTCGTGGCGGTTCTGGACCCACGAGCTGTGGGCCACCGACCGCGTCGGTCGCACCGACTACACCGGCAACCAGTCGCTGTTCGGGCTGCTCAGCCGGATCACCGCGCCCGAGCAGCCGTCCCGGCTGGTGTGGCTGCTGCTGGTCGCGGTCGTCGCCGGGTACGGGCTGTGGCGGGCGGTGCGGGCCGCCCGGGCCGGGGACGCGCTGGCCGGGCTGGCCCTGACCGGCCTGGTCGGGGCGCTGGTCAGCCCGATCACCTGGACGCACCACATCTACTGGTTCATCCCGGCGGTGGTGGTGCTGGTCGACGCCGCCTGGCGCGCCGATCCGTCCACCATGGCCGGCATGCGGCGCCGCCGCTGGCTGGCCGCGCTGGCGATCGGCACCATCGCCCTCATCGTGTACGGGGTGGTCACCTTCTACGACTGGGGGGTCGCCCCCGCGCGTACCGACTCGCCGGGGGAGTTCCTGGTCCGCAACACGTACGTGCTGCTCAGCCTGCTGCTGCTGGTGACGCTGCCGGCGCGGCCCACGGTGTCCGGGACGCTGGCACCCGGCCGGGAGAAGTCGCACCAAATGGACGGACTTCCCGAGTAGCGCCGATCACCGCTAATCTGGTCCCAACTACCTCAGACGTCTCTCGGGTAGCACCGATCCCCCGGTGAGGGCGGCCCTCCGTGTCGGCAGCGCGGCGGGCCGCTCGCCGTTTCCACGCCGGCTCCCGGACGAGCGGCGGATCGATCGTCAGTCGGCGGCCTCGGGCCGGCCGGCCTCGGTGCGGTCGGTCACCGGAACCGGGGCGACCGTCTCCTCCGGCCCGCTGGGCGGCCAGGCCAGGGTCAGGGTCACCTCGCGCGGGTGCGGTGCCTCCGTCGCGCCGGGTTCGGGCAGGTCGGCCAGGGTGGACGGCCGGCGGGCGGGACCGGACCCGATCGCCGGCCGGGCGGCCCCGACCGTCGCGAGTTGCCGCCCGCCGACCAGGGACCGGTCGGTGTCCCGGGTCGGTTGCGCGCCCAGCCCGCTCAGCGAACTCACCCCGAGGCGCCCGGCCAGCACCGGCACCTGGTCCGGCTCGACCACGAAGACCACCTCGCGGGGCCGGACCGGCCGCAGCAGGAGCAGCAGCGCCAGCGTCACCAGCAGCATCCCGCCGGCGAGCAGGCCCGCCGTGGCCGGGGCGGTCCACCCGGACCGCAGTTCGGCGCGCAGCCGCAGGGTCAGGTCGGGCCGGCCGTCGGGGTGCATCACCACCAGGCTCAGCCGCTGGTCGGCCACCTCCTGCGGGCTCCACTCGAGCGCGCCGATCCCCTCGCGTACCCAGAAGGGACGGCCGACGGGGGCGATGCCGGCGGCCGGCGCGGCGGCGGTGGCGGGTCCGGCCCGGTCGAGCCGGACCGGCAGCGGGCCCCGGGCCAGCGCCACCCGGCGGACGGTGGCGTGCGGCACCGGGTCGAGCCAGCGCCGCACCTCGTCGGTGGGGGCCAGGCCGACGAAGGCCGGCCCGTCGGCGGTACGCGCCTCCAACCGGAGCGTCGACCCGACCCGCGCGAACGGCGCCTCCGCGCGGAGCAGCGCGTCCACGTCCCGGACCACCACCGCGTGCCCGGTCGTCTGCACCGTCTCGAAGCGGGCGGCGAACGCGCCGCCGGGGTCGGCGTGCCGAGCCAGCATCCAGAGCGCCCCACCGGCGAACAGCGCCGGAATCCCGATGATCAACAGCACCGTTCCGAGCAGCGCCCGCACGACCCGCATCCGCTCCGTCCCCCTCCGTAGCCGAGTACCCGGCCGACCTTACCGACGTCGGCCTCTTGATCAGCGGATATCCACGGTCGAGGATCCGGAAAAGCCGTCGGCCCGCCGGCTGGTCCGGCGGGCCGAGCGGCGCGGCGCGACTCAGGACTTCGGGGTCGCCTCCCGGCGGGTACGCGCGAACGCCAGTCCGCCCAGCAGCAGGCCGGCCGCGCCGGCGACCAGGCCGGCGATGCCGAGCCCGGTGGCCACGCCCACGCCCTCGGCCTCGACCTCGTCGTCATCGTCGTCGTCGTCCGCCCGCGCCCCGGCGGTGGGGCTGGCCGACGCGCCGGCCGCGGTGAGGGTGAGCACCGGCGCGGGGCTCTCCGGCTCCTCGCCGCCGGGCGTCGGCTCCTCGATCCAGCGCTGCACGTTGCCGTCGGAGTAGGTCTGCAACGTCTTGAAGACCATCCGGTCGACCTGCGGCAGCGGGCCGAGCGAGACCGGGAACTCCTGGAACTCGCCGGGCTTGACCCCCGCGTTCGCGGTGGCGGTCCAGGTCAGCTTCGACACCACCTCGCTGAGCTGGCTGCCGTGCACCTCCACCGGCGGGTCGACCTTGCGCTTCTCCACCGCCACCGTCCAGCCGGGCACCGGCATCGTCGACACCGAGCCGACCGGCGCGTTCTCCGGCAGCACCACCTCCACCTTGGTGGTGGACGCCGTGTCGCTCTCGTTCGGCACCCGGAACGCGATCCGGGCGTAGCCGCCCTGCGTCGCGTCCTTCGGGTTCACCGTGACGTGGGCCGACGCGGGCGCCGCGAAGCCGAACACCGCGGTGGCGACGGCGCCGAGCGCCAACGCGGCCGCGGCAGTGAAGGAACGCCGGTGACGGATCATGGACGGGGACCTCTCTAACGGATCGGCACGGTGGCGGTCACCGTGGCCTGGTCGATGTCGGACGTACGGGCGGTGACGCGCAGTTGCCACTCCCCCGCCGCCGGCAGGTTCATCTCGCCGGTCGCGTGGTTGTCGGTCAACGGCAGCAGCGGGACCTCGATCGGTTCGATCCCGGCCGACGGCAGCGCGGCGGTGGCCTTCCACTCGACCACCGGCTGCGGCCGGTTGTCGGCGGTGTACGCGTAGAAGTGCACCGTGTTGTTGCCCCGCTGGGCCGGGTCGATCTCGATCTGGAGCGAGAAGAGGGAACTCGACACGGTGGTGGAGAAGTAACCGGCCTCGGACCCGGCCACGTTGGTGGCGGCGGTGCGGGCCGGGGTGGTCTGCACCAGGGTCGCTGTCACGCCGAGCACCACGGCGGTGACCGCCAGCTCCACCCAGACCGCCCGGCGCACCTGCCCCGGCCGCTCGACCCCGACGCGCCGGCGCACCAGCTGCCGGGAGTACGCGGCCACCCCGATCACCAGCGCGAACAGCGCGATCTTGGCAAGCACCAGCCGGCCGTACGTGGTGTTCACCAGGGCGCCCGGGGTGGCCACCTCGATCAGCGCCTGGACGGTGCCGGCGAGCAGCAGCGCGGAGACCGCCAGCGCCGCCCAGCGCGACCAGATCGGCAGGATGGCGCCCAGCTCCCGCTCGTCGGCCCGGGGCAGCAGGAAGCCGGCGAGCATCACCAGCCCGCCCAGCCAGACCGCCATGCTGCCCAGGTGCACCGCGTCGACGACCACCGAGACCGCCGGCGCCGGCGAGGCGGCCGGGTGCCCGGCCACCGGCCAGGTCAGCAGCGCGGCCCCGGCCAGGATGCCCAGGATGACCAGGTCGGCCCGGCCGACCGGCCCGGCCAGCAGCGGGCGGAGCAGGAACGCCGCCGCGGCCAGCAGACCCAGCCGGACCAGGTGCGCGGCGCCGAACGCGCTGCCCAGCACCGCGCTCAGCCCCTCGCCGGTCACGTCGAAGAGCCCGCCCCCGGCGGTGTACGGCACCTGGAGCAGCAGGTTCGCCACGGTGGAGAGCGCCACCAGGCCGATGCCGGTCCAGGCCAGCCGGGCCGGACCACGCCGGGACAGCCGCCGCGGCCAGAGCGCGGCGAGCACCAGCGCCGGGCCGACGAGCAGCAGCAGCCCGACGTAGCCGACGTACTTGGCGACCTTGACCGCGGTGCCGACCACCGGGTCGGCGCGGCTGTCGTCGCCGCTGTCGACCGGGGGCGCCGAGGGAGCGCCGACCGAGTAGGTGAACGCCCCGGAGACCGGGTGGCTGTCGGCGGAGATCACCCGGTAGCTGACCAGGTAGGTGCCGCGCCCGGCGGCGGGATCCACCGGGATGGTCACCACCGCGCCCTCGAAGGTCGGCTCGCCGCGGTCGGCGCGGTCGCCGTCCGGCGCGATCACCCGGATCTTGCCGGGCACCTTGCGCACCGACTCGCTGAACGTCAGCACCACCTCGGCCGGGGCGCTCGGCACCACGGCAGAGGAGACCGGGCTGCTGCTGACCAGCACCGCGTGGGCGCTGGCCGGGCCGGCCGGGGCGATCAGCAGGGCGACGACGGTGACCAGCAGGCCGGCGGTGGCGGTCAACCGGGCGGACCAGCGGCGGATGGCGGCAGTCATGCCGATCATGCTCGCCGACGACGGCCCGCCGCGGCGACCCGGCGTCACCCGCGCCCCGCCGCGACCGCCGTCGACAGCGGTCGGTCCGGCTCGCCGCTGACCCGGCCGAGCGCCCAGAGCAGGCCCGCCTGGACCACGGCGGCCAGGTGGCCCACCTCGTGCACCAGCGCCGTGGTGGAGTTGGCGATGTCCACCGCGCTGGTGCCGGCCAGGCAGACCGCCAGCACCAGGGCGACCGGCACGAACGCGCGGGCCCGCTCGGGCCGCCAGGCGGCCAGCGCGAAGCCGACCGCGAGCGCCACGTCGAACGACGCCATCTCCCGGCTGGTGTGCGGGTCCACCGACACCCCGAGCCCGGCGAGCAGGATCGGCAGCGCGATGGCCAGCTGGGCGACCGCGGCCACCGCGACCGCCACCCGCAGCAGCTGCCGGCGGGCGCGCACCGCGGCCGCCGCGGCCCGCCCCGGGCCCAGCGGGTCGGCGGCGACCGCCGCCAGCACCGAGGCGGTCAGATCCGGTACGGCCACCGCCCGCACCCGGACCAGCCGGGTCACCTGCTCGGCCCGGGCGAGCCAGTTCCGGCAACCCGGGCAACCAGCGGTGTGCGTGTCCAGCGCCGCCGGCGCCGTCTGCGGATCCTCGCCGTCCAGCCGCGCCGACAGCGCCGCGCGTACGTCGTCGCATGTCATGAGCGGGTAGTCGGCCCGGATCCGGGAAAAGTTCCCGACGTGGCGCAGGACATGGAGGGGCCGAAGGACCCTCCCGCCCGCCACGGCGCCGCGTAACCTGGTTTGTCGTGATCCCCGCCCCGCGCGACACCACCGCCGCCGGTCCGGCCGACCCGGCCGGTGCCGCCGGGCGGGAGTCGGCGACCGGCTGGGCGCTCGCCGCCCGCGACGGCGATCCGGTGGCCCAGGCCGCGTTCGTCCGGCTCACCCAGGCCGAGGTGTGGCGCTTCGCCGCCGCCCTGGTCGACCCGGACAGCGCGGACGACCTGACCCAGGAGACGTACCTGCGGGCGTTCCGGGCGCTGCCGTCGTTCGAGGGCCGCTCCAGCGCCCGTACCTGGCTGCTCGGCATCGCCCGCCGGACCTGCGCCGACCACCTGCGGGCCGTGGTGCGGCGGCGGCGCCTCGACGCACGGCTGGCCGCCGACGCCTGGACCGACCGGCCGCACCCCGACCCGGCCGGCCACCTCGGCGCCGCCGACCTGGTCCGCCGGCTGCCCGCCGAGCGGCGCGGGGCGTTCGTGCTCACCCAGCTGCTCGGCCTGTCGTACGCCGAGGCCGCCGTGGTGGAGGGGGTGCCGGTGGGCACCATCCGCTCCCGGGTCGCCCGGGCCCGCGCCGACCTGGTCGAGGCGGTCGGCGACGCCCTCGCCGGGTGATGCGGGAACTTCCAGCGGAGCCGGAACGACAAATGACCGTGACCGCACCGAGCATCCGGGCCGCCCGCCGGCCCGCCGTCCGGCCCTGGCTCGGCGTCGCCGCACGGTTGGGCCTGGCCGCCGTCTGGCTGGTCGCCGGCGGCTCCAAGATCGACGATCTGGCCGCCTCCGGCCGCGCCGTGCACGCCTACCAGATCCTGCCGTACGACGTGGCGACCGTGGTCGGCGCCGCGCTGCCGTTCGTGGAGCTGGCGCTGGGCGTACTGCTGCTGCTCGGGCTGGCCACCCGGCTGGCCGCCGGGGTCTCCGCGGCGCTGCTGGTGGTCTTCATCGCGGGGATCGCCTCGGCCTGGAGCCGGGGCCTGGCGATCGACTGCGGCTGCTTCGGCAGCGGCGGGCAGCTCGCCCCGGGGCAGGCGCCGAGCTACCTCCCGGAGATCCTCCGGGACCTGGGTTTCCTGGCGCTCGCCGGATTCCTGCTGATCTGGCCGCGTACGCCCGTCTCGGTCGACGGCTGGCTGACGGGCGACGCACCCGTGGAGGACGAGGATGAGTAGTCGCAAGGGACAGAAGGGCGCGGCCCGGGTGGTCCGCGAACAGCTCGCCCGGGAGCGGCGGCGCAAGCGGACGCTCTGGGTGTCGATCGGCGCGGTGCTCGTGCTGGTCGTCGCCGGCCTGATCGGCTGGAGCGTCTACTCCAGCCAGCGGGCCGACGAGTTCACCGCCCCGCCGGGCGCCAACGAGGCCGGCACCGGCGTCGTGCTCGGCACCGGCCCGGTCACCATCGACCTCTACGAGGACTACCTCTGCCCGGCCTGCAAGCAGTTCCAGCAGGTCAGCGGCGACACGATCGACCAACTGGTCAGCGCGGGCAAGGCCAGGGTCGTCTTCCACCCGGTGGCCTACCTGAACCGCTTCTCCACCACCGACTACTCCACCCGGTCGTCGGCCGCCTCCGGCTGCGCGGCCGCAGGCGGCAAGTTCAAGGAGTTCACCGACGTGCTCTTCGAGCGGCAGCCGCCGGAGGGTGGCGCCGGCCTCAGCGACGACGAGCTGATCGACATCGGGGCGGGCGTCGGGCTGAACCGGGACGACTTCGGCTCCTGCGTGCGCGACGGCACGTACGAGCCGTGGACCGAGCACGTCACCGACGAGGCCAGCAAGGCGAACATCACCGGCACCCCGACCATCCTGGTCGACGGCAAGCCGGTCGCCGACCGCAGCCCGGAGGGGATCAGGGCGGCCGTGGAGGCGGCCGGGAAGTGATCCGTGTCCTGCTGACCCGCGCCGGGCTGCTGCTCGCCGGGGCGCTCACCGCCACCCTCGCCACCGCCGCGCCGGCCGCCGCGCACGGCGCGGACGCCCCGGACGGGACCGACTACCGCACCCAGATCACGGCGGTCACCCCGAGCCGGCCGGACCTGAGCGTACGGGTGGTGGAGGCGGGCGCCCGGCTGGAGCTGACCAACACCGGCGACACCGCGGTGGAGGTGCTCGGCTACTCCGGCGAGCCCTACCTGCGGGTCGGCCCGGACGGGGTGTACGAGAACCGCCGCTCCCCCGCGACGTACCTGAACCGGACCATCGCCGGCGACACCAGGCTGCCGGCCGAGGCCGACCCGGCCGCCGCGGCGGACTGGCGGCGGGTGGACGACTCGTCGACGGTGCGCTGGCACGACCAGCGGGCGCTCTGGCGCGAGTCGGCGCCACCGCCGCAGGTGCGGGCCGCCCCCGACCGGCAGCACCGGGTGCGGGACTGGGTGGTGCCGCTGCGCGCCGGCGGCGAGCCCGCGGAGATCCGCGGCACGCTCGACTGGGTGCCGCCGCCGGACGCGTACCCGTGGTGGGCGGCGGCCACGGTCGGGCTGCTGGCGGTGGGCGCGCTCGGGCTGCTCCCGGCCCGGTCCCCGGCCGGCGGGCGGGCGCTCGCCGGGCTCGGCGCGCTGCTGGTCGCCGGCGGGCTGGCCGCCGTCGTGTTCACCGTGGGCCGGGAGGTCGACGCCGGCGCGCGGGGCGTCGGCGGGCTGCTCACCGGCCTGCTGGCCGGGCAGGTGTGGGCGTTGCTCACCGGGCTCGGCGCGGTCGCCGCCGGGATCTACGCGCTGGCCCGCCGGCCGGCCGCCGAGTTCGCGCTGGCGCTGGCCGGCGCCTGCCTGGCGCTCTTCGCCGGGGTGGCCAACGCGGCCGTCTTCGCCCGCGCCGTCGCCCCGGTGCCCTGGCCGGGCACCGCGGCCCGGATCCTGGTCGCCCTGGTCCTCGTCGCCGGCGCCGGCGCCACCGCGGCCGGCGCCCTCCGCCTGCACGCCGCCCCCCGCCAACGCACCCCCACACCCCACCCCTGACGCGTCCCCGCGCCACCCCTTGCCTCGTCGATCTTGCACTTTCGGCCCTCGATTCGGGGGTTACACCCGCTTCTGTCGGGGCAGCAAGTGCAAGATCGCGGGGCGTCAGCGCGGGGTGGGGGTGAAGCCGTAGGGGAGTTCGAGGCGGTGGCGGGTGAGGAGGTCGGTGTCGGTCAGGAGGTCGCGGGTGGGGGCGTCGGCGACGATCCGGCCGGCGTCCAGGATCACCGAACGCTCGCAGAGCTCCAGCGCGTACGGCAGGTCGTGGGTCACCATCAGCAGGGTCACCGGCAGGCCCCGGAGGATCTCGGCCAGCTCCCGCCGGGCGGCCGGGTCGAGGTTCGACGAGGGCTCGTCGAGCACCAGGATCTCCGGGTGCATGGCGAGCACGGTGGCCACCGCGACCCGGCGACGCTGGCCGAAGGAGAGGTGGTGCGGGGCCCGGTCCCGGTGTTCGCCCATCCCCACCGCGGCGAGGGCCTCGTCCACCCGGGCGGCCAGCTCCGCGCCGCGCAGCCCGAGGTTGGCCGGGCCGAACGCGACGTCCTCCGCCACCGTCGGCAGGAAGAGCTGGTCGTCCGGGTCCTGGAAGACGATCCCCACCCGGCGGCGCACCTCGGCGAGGGTGGCCCGGTCCTGGCTCACCGCCAGCCCGCCGACGCGCACGCTCCCCTCGGTGGGCGTCAGGATGCCGTTGAGGTGCAGCACCAGCGTGGTCTTGCCGGCGCCGTTCGGCCCGAGCAGCGCCACCCGCTCACCGCGCGGCACGGTCAGGTCGACCCCGTGCAGGGCCACGTGCCCGTCCGGGTACGCGTACCGCACGCCACGGACGTCCAGGCTGGGAGGTGTCGGCTGCACGACACCGATCATGTCAGCAGGACGGCGGTGGCGGCGACGCCGGCCGCCAGGACCGGCACGGTGGCCGCGACCAGCCACTGCCCGGCCGTCGCCGCGCCCGCGCCCTGCCACACCGCCGGCATCCGCCCCGAGTAGCCGCGCGACAGCATCGCCAGGTAGACCCGCTCGCCCCGCTCGAACGCGCGCAGGAAGAGCGCCCCGACGCCGGCGGCGAAGCCGCGCAACTGCCAGAGGAAACGCGGGTCGTCACCCCGGGAGACCCGGGCCACCCGCATCCGGCGGGCCTCACCGACCAGCACGTCCAGGTAGCGCAGCATGAACGTGGCGATCTGGGTGAGGATCTGCGGGCAGCGCAGCCGGTCCAGGCCGACGATCAGGTCGCGGGTGGTGGTGGTCGCGGCCAGCAGCAGCGAGGCGAGCACGCCCAGCGTGCCCTTGGCGACGATGTTCCAGGCCCCGTACAGGCCGTCCTCGGACAGCCGCAGCCCGAGCAGCTCGACCCGCTCGCCGGCCCCGAGGAACGGCAGCGCGACCGCGAACAGCACGAACGGCAGCTCGATCAGCGCCCGGCTGAGCAGCCAGCCGGGGCCCACCCGGGCCAGCGCCGCCACCGCCGCCACCAGCAGGGCGTACGCGCCGAACGCCCAGAACGCGGTGCGCGGGGTGGCCACCACGGCCAGGGTGAACACCACCATCGCCACGATCTTGACCTCGGGCGGGAGCCGGTGCACCGGTGAGGCGGACTCCCGGTACAGCACGTGCGCGTGCCCGGCGCCCATCGTCGTACCGCCGCTCAACCGGCGGTGCCGGCGCGCTGCCGCCCGTCGGCGGCCGCGTCCGGCGCGCCCCCGGCGGCCCCGCCGGCGTCCGAGCCCCGGCGGCGGACCAGCCAGAACGCGCCACCGGCCACGGCGAAGGTGAGCAGCACGCCGAGCACCCCGGACAGGCCGGTGGAGAGGAACTCGTTGTCGACGCCGGAGATGCCGTAGTCGGCCAGCGGGCCGCCGATCTCGTGCTCCCGCTCCGCCCGCGCCGGGCAGGTGCCGCCGGTGATGTTGTCCTCGGCGTCGAACGTGCAGCCCTCGCGCAGCGACGAGTCCAGCCCGTCCGGGTGCGACGAGGCGAAGTTGCTCACCACCCCGGCCAGCAGCAGGGCCACCAGCAGCCCACCGACGACGAACCCCCAGGAACGCTTCCTCACCGGACACCTCCGACGGCCGGAACGGGCGCCGGCGCGGCCGGCTTCAGGGCGCGCAGCGCGTAGACGAGATCGGGCCGCACCTTGGCGACGGTGACCACCGTGGTCGCGGTGATCAGCCCCTCGCCGACGCCGATCAGCAGGTGCACCCCGGCCATCGTGCCGGCCAGGCCACCCAGGTTGCCGCCCAGGTCGGTGGTGCCGCCGAGCCAGTACTGCCCGACGAAGCCCATCGCGGCGACCA
Source organism: Micromonospora sp. C28SCA-DRY-2 (assembly GCF_030519475.1). Taxonomy (GTDB): domain Bacteria; phylum Actinomycetota; class Actinomycetes; order Mycobacteriales; family Micromonosporaceae; genus Micromonospora. The sequence continues at coordinate 879,706 of NZ_JAUMKD010000001.1, forward strand.
CCACGCTGAACAGGGCGGAGACGAACGCGGTCACGCCGAGGCCGGTCGGGGTGCGCGGCAGCACCCGCAGCAGCAGCGCGATCAGCAGGTACGCCGCGGCGGTGCCGAGGACCGCCATGTTGGTGATGTTGAGGCCGAGCATGGCCACCCCGCCGTCACCGAAGACCAGCGCCTGCACGACCAGCACCACCGCCACGCAGAGCGCGCCGACCCACGGGCCGACGAGCATCGCGGCGAGCGCCCCACCGAGCAGGTGGCCGCTGACGCCGGCGGTGAAGATCGGGAAGTTGAGCATCTGCACGGCGAAGATGAAGGCGGCGACGAGGCCGGCCATCGGGGCGAGCCGGTCGTCCAGGTCACTGCGGCCGCGCAGGACGCAGAACGTCATCGCCACCAGCGCCACCGCCGCGAACACCGCGGCGACGGGACCGTCGATGATCCCGTTCGAGATGTGCATCGCCAGGGTTTCCACGTGACCTCCCACGCGACGGCGGGCCTGTCCACGCCGGCAGGCTCAGCCTATTTCCCCCATATCGCTGTTGCCAATATCTGGCAACAAGCCATGGTCCTGATCACGGCGGTCCGGCCGCCCCGGCGGTGGACCGGGCCGGGCCGATCGCGACGGCGCGCCGGGGTCCGGCTCGCCGTGTGACGCCGGCGTCGACGCGGCGCCACCAGCCCCGACCGGCCCGGGCGGCGGTAGGGTCTCGGTCATGACCGCGCCCGAGCGACTCTCTCCCGGCGACCCCGCGCCCGAGTTCAGCCTCCCCACCGACACCGGGGACACCCTCTCCCTGGCCGACCTGCGCGGCCGCAAGGTCGTGCTGTACGCCTACCCGGCGGCCATGACCCCCGGCTGCACCAAGCAGGCCTGCGACTTCCGCGACTCGCTCGCCTCGCTCCAGGCGGCCGGCTACGAGGTGGTCGGCATCTCCCCGGACAAGCCGGAGAAGCTGGCGAAGTTCCGCGAGCGCGACGCGATCACCTTTCCGCTGGTCTCCGACACCGACAAGAGCGTGCTCAGCGCGTACGGCGCCTACGGCGAGAAGCAGATGTACGGCCGCACGGTCACCGGCGTGATCCGGTCCACCTTCGTCATCGACGCGGACGGCAAGATCGAGCGGGCGCTCTACAACGTCAAGGCCACCGGGCACGTCGCCAAGCTGCGCCGGGACCTCGGCCTGGACTGACCTGTCGTACCGGGCCACTACGGTGCGTACGTGGTCCGGTACAAGTACACCCCCGAGGCGCTCGCCGCGGCGGCGGCCGTCGCGCGCAGCGTCACCGAGGTGATGCGGCTGCTCGGGGTGCGGGTCAGCGGCGGCTCGCACGCGCACATCAGCCGCCAACTGAAGCGCTTCGGCATCGACACCTCCCACTTCACGGGTGCGCGCAACGGTGCCGGGCGGCGCGAGCGGCGGACGACCTCCGCCCAGCTGCTGGCGCGGCTACCGGAGGGATCCCGGCGCATACCTGGCACCCGGCTGAGGTGGGCCCTCGGCACCATCGGCGTGCCCGAGGAGTGCGAAGAGTGCGGCATCGGGCCGAGCTGGCGGGGCAAACCGCTGATTCTGCACGTCGACCACATCAACGGGGACTCCCTGGACAACCGTCCGCCCAATCTGCGCATCCTCTGCCCGAACTGCCACAGTCAGACCGCGACCTACGCGGGTCGGAGCCGTCGAGTCTTCGGGACGGCACCGCCTGACCCGCCTGCGCCGTCCGGGCACGGGCCCCCACTGGCCAACGCGCGGCGGCCCGTCACCGAGCGGGACCTTGTCGAGTTGTTCGGCCGTGTCGACGCGCGGGAGCTGACCGCCACGGAAGCCGCGCATCGCGTCGGATGTCATCCCAACCACCTGCACCGGATCCGCCAACGGCTGGAGCAGGAGGGGGTGCTCAGGCCACGGCCCGCCGGCCGCCGCTGGCGCTCGGCCGCGCTCCGGGAGACGGTTATCGAGTACGCACTGGCCAACCCGGACCTCGGGCCGAAGCGGCTGGCGCGCCTACTCCAGCAGTTGCCGAACGGCGGCTGCGAGGTGAGCCGCGGAACCATCTTCCACATCCTGAGCCAGGCCGGGCTCACCACCAGGGCGGCCAGACGCTCTAGACTCACCAACGCCAGCGGGAGTGGCGAAACTCGGCAGACGCGCAGGATTTAGGTTCCTGTGTCCGTGAGGACGTGGGGGTTCAAGTCCCCTCTCCCGCACCAACTTGTGGTCCCAGCGGCGGCGGGGCGGACAACTTCCGGCCTGCCGTCGCCAACGTGACTGGCGTGGGCGGCCGGCGACGGTCCGCCCGGCAGGCGGGGCGTCGTCGGCTGTCGTGCGCGTCACGATCGCGGGTCGCGGCGCGCCGCGCGGGCCAGGATGGCGGGCGTGAGTCTGCGCTTCGTCCTCGACCCCGAGTTGACCCCCGAGCTGCGCGAGCAGATCGTCGCGCTCTGGGTCGACGTCAGCAACGCCGGCGGGGCCGTGGGTTTCGTGCCGCCGGTGACCGCCGAGCGGGTCCGCGCCACCGCGGAGCCGATGTTCGTGGACGTCAGCGACGGCCCGGACCGGCTGCTGGTGGGGTACGCGGGCGAGCGGCTGGTCGCCGTGCTGATCTTCAGCGACAACCGGTTCGACCTGAAGGCGCACTGGTGCGTGCTGAAGCGGGTGATGGTGCACCCGGACACCCAGGGTCGCGGCTACGGCGCCGCGCTGATGCGCGAGGCCGAGCGGGTCGGCCGCGAGCTGGGGTGGGAGGCGCTGCACGTGACCCTGCGCGACGGACTCGGCCTGGACCGGTTCTACCGTGGCCTCGGCTACCGGGAGATCGGCCGGCTGCCCCGGGCGCTGCGCGTCGGACCCGGCGACGACCGCGACGAGATCCTGATGTGGCTCGACCTGACCGACCGGGCCGCCGCCTGACCTGCCCGGGCCGCCCCAGCCCAGCGGGCCGCCCCAGCCCAGCGGGCCGCCCCAGCCCAGCGGGCTGCCTCAGCCCAGCGGGCGCCTGAGCCGCCGGTGTGCCCGGCCGGTCAGCCGTCGACGCGGACCGCGTCGCCGACCGCCACCGCGCCGGTCTCCACGGGCACGAGGTGGAGTCCGAACAGCAGCTTCTGCTCGACCTTGCGGTACCGGGCGAGGGTGCGCAGCGGTTCCTTCCCGCGTACCCCGGTCTCCTGGTCGGTGGTGGTGACCACGCACCGGTCGCACCGCCCGGCGGCGCGGAAGCGCAGCTCGCCGATCCGCAGCGACCGTCCGGCCCAGCCGTCCTCGGCCCAGGCCGGCGCGCCGTCGACCACCAGGTTGGGCCGGAACCGGCTCATCGGCACGGCCTCCTCGCCGGCCTCCGCGAGCCAGTCGTTGAGCGCGGCGAGCGAGGCGGTGCTGGCCAGCAGCAGCGGGTAGGCGTCGGCGAAGCTGACCTGGTCGCCGGTGTCGTACTCGCGGTCGCCGGCGGGGATGTGCCGGGTCGGCTCGGCCAGCCAGACCAGCCGGACCGGCCGGCCGAGCAGCCCGGTGAGCCAGTCGTCGGCCGCCGGCCCGGCGGGCAGCGCCGGGACCGGCAGCTTCCGGCTGCGGAAGGTCCGCACCGCGACCGCCGCGCCGCCGGCCGGCTCGGGCACGTCGAGGTCGGGCCGGCCCGGCGCGCGCAGCACCAGGCCACCGTCGCGGACGGTGGCGCGCAGGGCGACCAGGCGGGTGCTCTCGCGCTGGGTGACGCCGACGCCGTCGGCGTCGACCACCATCCAGCGCCGGTCGCCGGCCAGGCCCCACGGCTGCACCCGGGCGTCGTCGTGGTCGAGCCGGTGACAACCCTTGACCGGGTACGTGTGGATCCCGCTCAGCCGCATCCGGTCACCATGCCACGCCGATGCCGTCCCCCGGGTACCAGTGGTTGGCCGGGGTCTCCCGGTAGGCGAGGAACCGCCGGCCGGTGCGTTCGGCGTGCTCGGCGAGGACGTTGGTGGCGGTGACGTTGTCGGTGAGCAGCAGCGCGTTCGGGGCCAGTTTGCTCTCCACGGCCTCGAACTCGCGCTTCTCGTGGGCCCGGCTGTGGTCGCTGTCGTGCAGGAAGAGGTCGACCGGCCGGTCCAGCGCGGCGATGGAGGCGATCGAGTCGCCGATCACCAGGTCGACCACCTCGGACCAGGGCGCGGTCCGGGCCAGGTAGCCGGCCTCGGGGTTGATGTCCAGCGAGGTGACCCGGCCGGGGTGCCCCTCGGCGGCGTTGCGCAGCAGCGCGGCGGCGAGCACGCAGCTGCCGAGTCCCTTGTCGACACCGGTCTCCACCACGTGCGCCGGGCGGGTGGCCCGGACGATGGCGTACCAGCCGATCCGGCGGGCGTAGCGGACCTGCTTGTCGGCGAGCCCGCGGCGGGCGGCGCCGGCGGTGGCCTGCTGGATGTGCTGGCGCAGGGTGTCGTCGGACTCGATCTCGTCGAGGTACGCGCGCACCTGCTTGACCGGGATGTCGCAGACCACGCTGACGAACCAGGCGAGGTGGTGGCGACTCAGCTTGGTCAGGTCGTAGGTGTAGTTGTGATGTTCGCGCGACGTGAGCAGCCAGCGCGCCGAGGTGCGCAGCACCTTGGCGTCGTGGCGGGCGACCCGGGCGAGCCGCTTGGGGAAGGCGGCGACCGGGGCGAGCGGGGTGCGGGCGATGGCCCGTCGGAGCTTCGTTGCGTCCACGGGAGGGTTGTACCAGCCGGAGGGAAACGGTGGCTGTGAAAGTTTTCATTCACCAGCCGGCTCTTCGGCACGAACGGTGGGTACGCGGCCCGCAACCCGAATCAGTAGCATCGCGCCATGCGTCAAAGCCAGGAGCACGCGGAACCCGAGACCCGGTTCTTCGACGAGCAGCCAGCGCCGGAACCGACCGAGGAACCGCGGCCGCGGCGGCGCCGGTGGCGGAAGGTCGCGCTGATCACGCTGCTCGTCATGGCGTTGATCGGCGGCGGTGGCCTGATCGCCGGTGGCCTGTACTTCCGGTCGATCAACTCCGACATCGAGCGCGTGGACGCCTTCGACGACGTGCCCGAGGCGTCCCGCCCGGAGGTGGTGGCGAAGGGCGCCATGAACATCATGATCCTGGGCAGCGACTCCCGCGACCCGGAGAACAGTTCGGGCTCCCGCAGCGACACCATCATCGTGGCCCACCTGCCCAAGGACCGGTCGAGCGCGCAGCTCATCTCGATCCCCCGGGACACCTGGGTGCACGTGCCGAAGTCGAAGGACGGGCAGCACGGCGGCCGGGACGCCAAGATCAACGCCGCGTACGCCTGGGGTGGCGTTCCGTTGATGGTGCAGGCGGTGGAGAAGTTCACCGGCGTCCGCGTCGACCACGTGGCGATGGTGGACTTCGCCGGCTTCAAGGAGATCGTCGACGCGCTCGGTGGTGTCGAGATCGACGTGGAGAAGGGCTTCACCACGCGCTACTCGCTCGGCGGCAGCCGGACGTTCCCCCAGGGGCGGCAGACCATGGACGGGGCCGCCGCGCTCGACTACGCGCGCGAGCGGCACGCCTTCCCCGACGGCGACTTCGCCCGGATCCGGCACCAGCAGCAGGTGATCAAGGCGATCCTGGACAAGGCGGCCTCCGGCGGGGTACTGGCCAACCCGGCCAAGCTGAACTCGTTCATGAAGGCCACCGCGAACGCGGTGGCGGTGGACAAGTCCATGTCCATCCTGGACCTGGCGATGGAGCTCCGCCACCTGCGCAGCGGCAACCTCGGGTTCTACACCTGCCCGGTCAAGGGCACCGGGCGCGTCGGCAGCGAGAGCGTCGTCTTCGCGGACACGGGCCGGGCCAAGCGTCTCTTCGACGCGGTGCGCCGCGACGCGGTCCCCGACATCCAGGCCGCCGGGAAGTAGGACCCCGAATTGTCATGCCGGCGATAGCGCTACGGCTGACCTGGTCGTATCCTGCCCTCGCCCACTGGTCGTCACGCGCGCCCCGAGGGCTGTCACGGGGGAGGATCGACCATGTCAAGCCAACCGGCGATTAGTCGTCCGGCTGCGCCGGCAGCCCATTCGGGCGGAGCGGCGCAGCAGGTGGCGGAGCCGCCACGGCATGCCGCGCCGGCCGGCGAGGGGAACCGGGTCCCGGTCGCACCGGCGAGCGGCCCGGAGGCCGCCGCCACCACGCGGCCCGGTCTCGACACCACGGCGGTGCTGCCGTACGCCGGCTCGCGGGCCTCGACGCGTACCCGCTGGCTGCGGGCCTGGATGATGACCGCCCCGATCGACGTCGTCGCGCTGCTCACTCCCCTGCTGGTGAGCCAGAACTACTGGCGCGGCACGCTGGCCAACGCCGCCCTCACGGTGGCCATCTTCGCCACCGGCGGGCTCTACCGGGCCCGCCGTCACCTCAGCATCCTGGACGAGCTGCCGATCCTCGGCGGGCGGCTGCTGGCCTCCGCGGCGGTGGTGGCCATCATCGCGGCCGAGCGCCACTCCTCGGTGGAGTACGTCGGTGGCTTCATGCGCGGCGTCGCGCTCTCCGCCGGCCTGGTGATCGTCGGCCGCGCGTTCAGCCGTACGCTCACCAACGCCCTGCGCAAGCGCCGGTGGGTGGAGCACAACGCCATCGTCATCGGCAACGGTCCGGTCGGCCTGGAGCTGGCCCGGCTGCTGCGGCGCTACCCGCAGTACGGCCTGCGCTTCGTCGGCTGCGTCGACGTCGCGTCCCGGCAGGGCGGGGCGCTGCCGCTCATCGGCACCCTCGACGACCTCGAACAGCTGGTCCGGCTGCTGGAGTGCGACGTGCTGGTCATCGCCGACCCGGCCTGCGCCGAGCCGGCGCTGATGGAGACCCTGCTCCAGCCGGCCAGCTCCCGCTGCGACCTCTGGGCGGTGCCGCGCCTCTGGGGCTCGCGCGCCCAGGGCGGCTACCCCGACCACATCGGCGCCATCCCGATCGTCAAGATCGGTGACACCTCGCTGTCCGGCCCGCGGTGGGCCGTCAAGCGGGCCTCCGACGTGCTTTTCGCGCTGGTCGCGCTGGTCGTGCTGAGTCCGCTGCTGCTGCTCTGCGCGATCGCCACCTTCCTCGACGGCGGTCGCGGCATCTTCTTCCGGCAGGAACGGATCGGCCGGTACGGCAAGCCGTTCCAGGTGATCAAGTTCCGGTCGATGCGCCCGGTCGACGAGCACGAGTCGCAGACGAACTGGTCCATCGCCAACGACCGGCGGGTCGGGCCGATCGGGCGGTTCATGCGCCGTACGTCGCTGGACGAACTCCCCCAGCTCTGGAACATCCTGCGCGGTGAGATGAGCGTGGTGGGCCCGCGGCCGGAACGGCCGTACTTCGTCGAGAAGTTCTCCGCCGAGTACCCCGACTACGCGATGCGCCACCGGGTGCCCGTCGGGCTCACCGGGCTCGCCCAGGTCAGTGGCCTGCGCGGCGACACGCCCATCTCCGACCGGGCGCGGTTCGACAACTACTACATCGAGAACTGGTCGCTGTGGTTGGACGCCAAGGTGGTGCTGCGGACCGTGGCGGAGATCTTCCGCGGTGGCGGTCGCTGAGCGCACCGGAGTCCCCGTCCGTCTTTTCACCGACCAGGTCAAACGTTAGGGAGTTCAAGGTGACAAGCGAGGTCGTCGCGCCCACGACTGGGCAGGTGCCGGCTCGGCAGCCGCAGGGCGGCGGGGCCCGGTGAGCACCACTGCCGGGCAGCGCCCGCCGGTCGGGCAGCAGGGTGGCCTTCCCGCTCTCACCGGCTCGTCGGTGGCGCTCGTCCACGAGTGGTTCGGCGTCACCGGGGGCTCCGAGAAGGTCTTCCGGCACATCGCCGACCTCGTGCCGCACGCGGAGCGGTTCGTGCTCTGGAAGGACGCGGGTGTCGAGGAGCCGCAGCTGCGGGAGTCGTGGCTGGCCCGGACCCCGCTGCGGCACAGCAAGGCGGCGGCGCTGCCGCTCATGCCGATGACCTGGCGGACCCTCACCCGTCAACGCTTCGACGTGGTCATCTCGTCCAGCCACGCCTTCGCCCACACCGTGAAGCTGGGGCCGCCGGAGACGACCCGACACCTGAGCTACGTCCACGCTCCCGCCCGGTACATCTGGAGTCCGGCCTTCGACGGCCGCGGCTCCAGCCCGCTGCTCGCCCTTCCCCGACGCGCGCTCCAGGCCGTCGACGTACGGTTCAGCCGGCACGTGCACAGTTACGCGGCGAACTCCCGCGAGGTACAGGCCCGGATCCGCCACTACTGGCGACGGGACGCCGTCGTGGTCAACCCGCCGGTGGACGTGGACTACTTCTCGTCAGCGCCCGCCGCGGACCAGGCCCAGCCACGGGACTACCTGCTCGGCGTCGGCCGGTGGATTCCGTACAAGCGGTTCGACCTGATCATCGAGATCGCCGAGGCCGCCGGCCTGCCGGTGGTCATCGCGGGCTCCGGGCCGGAGGAGGCCAACCTGCGGCGGCTCGCCGAACGCGTCCGCGTCCCCGTCACCGTCGAGGTCATGCCGAGCATGGAGCGCCTGCGCCAGCTCTACTGGGGGGCGCGCGCCCTGCTGTTCCCCGTGCACGAGGACTTCGGCATCATCCCGGTGGAGGCACAGGCGTGTGGCACGCCGGTCATCGGCATCAACCGGGGCGGGTTGCTGGAAACGGTGGTCGACGGCGAGACCGGCTTCCTCATCGACTCGACCGCCCCGGACCGGTTCGCCGCGTTGACCGCCCGCCTGGGCGAACTGCACACGGACCGGATCAGGGCCAACGCCGCCGCCTTCTCCGCGGCCACGTTCGCCGCGAGGTTCTCGGCCTGGGTGACCGATGCCGTCGCGTAGGGTCGCCGGGGTGACGGCCCGATGAGCACCGTCGGTATCGCCATCGTCAACTACCTGAGCGCCGACGACACGGCGGCGCTCGTACGGTCGATCGCTGCCCATACCAGCCCGACCGGCCCACAGGTGGCGATCGCGATCGTCGACAACAGCGACCAACGCCAGCGGCTCGAACCGATCGCCGAGGTCGCGCGGGGCCACGGGCTGTCGGCCCGGGTGATCCACGGTCACGGCAACGTCGGGTACGCCGCCGGGAACAACATCGGCGCGCGCTGGCTCCTGGAGCAGGGCGCCGACGTGGTCTGGGTGCTCAACCCGGACACCCGGATCACCGGCGGCGACCTCTCCGCCGCGCTGGAGGTGTGCCGGGCCGGCGACTTCGCGATCGGCGCGACGACGAGCACCGACGCCGCCGGGGTGACCCGCCCGGAGCTGGGCGCGCTCGACCTCTGGACAGGGCAGAGCGGGCAGCCGTCGGCCGACAGCGCGGGGTCACGCCGGCTGACGTACGTCGCGGGCCACTCGATCCTCATCACCCGGCCGGCGTTCGAGAAGCTCAACGGCTTCACCGAGGACTTCTTCCTCTTCTACGAGGAGGCCGACCTCGCCGTGCGGTCCGAGCGCCTCGGCATCCCGGTCACCGTGGTCTCCGGACTCGAGGTCGAGCACGCCGGCGGTGGCGCGACGGGCGCGAGCAGGGACATGAAGGCCAAGTCGCTGATCACCTACTTCCACGCCAGCCGGAGCTGCATGATCTTCTTCCGCAGGCACTACGGCCGCCGGCTGCCCGTGGCGGCCTTCGCCCGGCTGCTCTACGCGGGGAAGGCGCTGCTGGTTGCCGGCCCGGGGGCGGCGAGCGCGGTCGTCCGGGGAACGGTTGCGGGGTTGCGGGCATGACCCGGTCGTTGCGGGGTTCGGTCCGGCAGGCCGCCGGCAGCGCCACCATGATGTACCTCTCCGCGCTGGCGATGTCCGGCGTCGCCATCCTGCTCAGCGTCGCGCTGCCACCGGCCGAGCGCGGTCTGCTGGTGGCGACGACGACCAGCGCCACCATCGGCGTCGCCGTCGGCGGGTTGTCGTTGGAGACGTTCCTGCTCGCCCAGGGCCGGCAGTGGCTGGACGAGACGGCCGGTCGTCGCAGTCTGGCGATCTACGCCGGCACGGTGCCGTTGACCGCGACGCTCGCGTGGATCTTCGCGCGTTACTCCGAGGAGGCCAATCCGGGCATCGCCGCCGTCGGCGCCGCGTGCATCGCGGCGAGCAACATTCCGGCTGCGGCCGGGCTCACGCTGGGCCGGTTCCTGAGCGTCTACCGGTATCGCGCCGCGTTCGCCGCCATCGCGCCGGCGCTCTATCTCGTGCTGATCGTCGCCGCCGTCGAGGACGCGGAGTTGTGGCTGCTCGCCTGGCTCGGATGCCAGACGCTGATGGCGGTCGCGCTCTGGATGACGCACGGGTTGTCGCTGGTCCGGATGGCTCGCCGGCCGTCGCCTGAGCAGGAGCGGCTTGCCCGGCTGGGCCTCACCCACGCGGGAGCGGTGGCCCAGGTCTTCACCTACCGCTTCGACCAGCTCGCGCTGGCCCGTCATCAGGGGCCCGACGTGCTCGCCGTGTATTCACTCGCGGTAGCGGCGATCGAGTTCACCCAGGCCGGCGCGGTGGTCGCGGCCCAGCGGACCCTCGGGGACCACGCGGACGGCTCGGCCCAGCGGTTGCGGGGCGTGCTGCGCCGGGCGCTGTACCTCGCCGTCGGGATGGGGCTGCTGGTCCTCGTCGGGTTGGCCGCGATCGGTGTGCTGACCAGCGGGTACGAGGCGGCGCTCCTGCTCGGCCTCATCCTGGTCGCGCGGAGCGTGGCGGTGACCTTCGGCAAGATCCTGAGCGCCCGGCTGGTCAACCTCGGTGGCGAGCGGGCGACCGCGGTGATCGCGGCCGGCACCGCCCTGGCCGCGGTCGCGGGCTATTCGCTGGCGGCGCCCGAGTTCGGCGCGGCGGGTGTCGCCGTCATCTCCGTCGTGCTGTTCGCGCTGCACGGCACGGTCACCGCCGCCGTGCTGCGGAAGCGGTCCGAACCGCAGGTCACGACAGTTCCCCGGGCGGATTCCAGCGAACCTAAGGTTGGCAACGTTGTCTGACAGAGTCGTCGCAGTGATCCTCAACTGGAACTGCGCGGACGACACCATCCGGTGCCTCCGGGCCGTTCTCGGCGGCAGCCACGTGCCGGACGTCATCGTCGTCGACAACGGTTCGAGCGACGACTCGAGCGGCAAGCTCGACAAGGTGGCCGAGCCGTTCACCCTGCTCCGGCTCGACCGCAACCTGGGCTACGCGGGCGGGATGAACGCGGGCATCCGGGAGGCGGAGGCCCGCGGCGCCGAATGGGTCTGGCTGCTCAACGCCGACGCGGTCCCCCGGCCGGACGCGCTGGCGACGCTGCTGCGACACGCTGACCGCTTCGACGTGTCGACGTCGTTGCAGACGACCTCGGCAGCGCCGGGCGATCCGGACGCCGAACCCTACGTCGTCGCCGCCATGCTGCCGAACGGCAAGGTCCACCCGGTCCGGTGCGCCGGCTGCGACCAGGCGGCGCACGAGGTGGACATGGTCACCGGCGCGGCACTGCTCCTGCGGCTCTCCTCGGTCACCGCGGTGGGCCTGTTCGACGAACGGTTCTTCCACTACAAGGAGGAGTTCGACCTCGTCCGGCGGATCGCCGACGCGGGCGGCCGGATCGGGTTCGTGTGTGCTTCCGAGGTGTGGCACCAGCGAGGCGGCAGCCTCAGCGGGTCCAGCCCCCGGGCCCGCTACTACCACCACCGCAACGAGGTGCTGTACGTGTGGAAGCACTACCCCCGTCCGTGGCGGCGGCTGCTGATCGGCGAGCCGATCCACTACAAGAACGTGGCGAACGCCCTGTTCCGGATCGCCGCTGGTGGCCGGGCGCGCAGACGGAGCTCGCTCGCGGTGCTGGCCGGCTACTGGGACGGCGTACGGGGCGTCCACGGTCCCACCGAGAGGTTCTAGCGTGCACATCCTGTTCGTGAGTCACTCCGCCGAGCTGATGGGCGCGGAACGGTCACTGATCGCGCTGGTGCGGGAGGCGGTCGAGGTCCGCGGTCACCGCGTCACCGTCTCGGTGCCCGACGACGGACCACTGCGGGCCGAGCTGACCCGGGTGGGCGCGGACGTCGTGGTCCTGCCGACGCGGCTCTGGATGGGAAAGCGGCATACGCCGTTGGTCGGGCTGGTCCGATCGGCCCAGGCCGCGGTCTCGGTACCCCGGTACTGGCGCTACCTGCGGCGGACCCGGCCCGACCTGGTGGTGACCAACTCAGCGGTTGTCCCGGCCGGGGCGATCGCCGCCCGGATGGCGGGCGTCGGCCACGTCTGGACGATCAGGGAGAGTCTGCTCAGCAACCCCAACCTGCGGTCGGCGCTGCCCCGACGGACGGTCGCCCGGATCATCGCCTCCCTCGCCGACGGTGTCGTCGTGATCTCGAAGTACGTCGCCGAGCAACTGCTGAGCGCGGCCCCCGCCGCCGGACCGAAACTCCGGGTGGTTCCGCCGTCGGTGGCGCCCCGGGCGTCGCAGGTCGCCGCCCGGCGGCCCGGTCCGGGGAAGCTGGAACGGCTCGTCCTGCTCGGGCGCTACACGCCCGAGAAGGGTCAGGCGGACGCGATCGAGGCGCTCGGGCGGTGCCTTCGGGCGGGGCGTCCGCTCCATCTGAAGCTGGCCGGGGTGGGCGACGGCGCCGCCCGGCGGGCCGTCCAGGCGCTCGCCGAGGAGCACGGAGTCGGCCACCTCGTCGAGGCATCCGAGTGGACGGACGATCCGCACGCGCTGTACTCGTGGGCGGACGCGACCCTGATGCTCTCCCGTAACGAGGCGTACGGCCGGGTGACCGTCGAGTCGCTGATGTCGGGTACGCCGGTGATCGGCTACCGGGCCGGTGCCACGACCGAGATCCTCGACGGTGGCGGCGGGGTGCTCGTGGCGCCCGACGCCGAGGCGTTGGCGCGGACCCTGCTGGCGCTCGGCGCCGACGACGGGGCATTCGACCGGCTCGTGAACGACGCACTGCTGCGGGCGAAGGAACTGAACCACGCACCGTCGTCGGCGGGAGCCTTCGTCTCCTACCTGGAAGAAGTGCGGGCAGGACGGGCATGACGGCATCGGTGCGGGCCCTCGGCCTGCCGGCGGTGCTCGCCCTCACGGTCGGCGTGCTGGCGAGCTGGCGCCCCGTCCTGCTCGCCGTGCTGGGGCTGGCCGCGCTGCTCGTCTGGGGCCTGTGGACCCCGTCCCGGCTGATGTACGCGCTGTTCGCGGTGTTGCTGCTGGTGCCGGTCACCGCCGACCCGGGTTACCCCACCGAACCGGTGTGGGTCGTCCTGCTGGCCGCGACCGCGATCGCCCTGTTCGGTCGCGTCCAGCGCTTCGATCCGGACCGACCGCTCGCGTCCGTCGGGATGGCCGGGTTCGTGCTGCCGGTGGCGGGGGTGGTCGCCGGCCTGGTGCACTGGCACGGGCCCAAGACCTTGATCGTGTCCCTCGTACCGTTCGTCTGCTACGCCGTCATCGCCTGGCACGTGGTGGAGGAGGCGCGGCGCGACCCGGAACTGGTGAAGCGGGTCGCCACGGCCGTCGCCTGGTTGGGTGTGCCCGTCGCGCTGCTCGCGGTCTACCAGCGCGTGAGCGGGACCTGGCCGGTCCTCGACGCCCTGGCGACGAGCAACGCGTTCACCTCGTCCGGCGGCGCCGGCCGGTCGGTCGGGACGATCGGCCACCCGATCGTGTACGGCACCTACTGCATGATGTCGATGTGCGTCACGCTCGCCCTGCGCGGCCGCCTGTGGCAGTTGCCCTTTGCCGCCGGTGCGGTCGGACTGCTGCTGTCCGGCTCGCGCAGCGCCTGGATCGGCATGGCCGCCGCCCTGGTGGTCTGGTACCTGTCGCAGGAACGGAAGGTGACCCGTCGCGGGGTCGCGCTGGTCGCGGCCTTCGTCGCCGCCGGCGCGGTGCTGGTGCTGGTCGGCCCACGACCGGTGCAGGGCGCGATCGAGATCCTCCGCACCCGCCTGTCCAACGTGACCGGGTCGTCCTCCGCCACCGCGCGGTACAGCCGCTACGACGTGGCGTGGTCGGGTCTGTGGGAACGCGTCGACACCGTGCTGTTCGGGCTGGGACCGGAGGCGCACGTGCGCTACTTCCAGCAGGTGGGTATCGGCGACTTCCTGGCCCAGACCTTCGACAACAGTTACCTCACGCTGTGGTACGACTTCGGCCTGATCGCGCTCCTGCCGTTCGTCGCCATACTGGTCGCGCTGTTCGTCAAATCCCGGTCGCTGGTTGCCCGGATGCTGGTCGCCGCAATTGCGGCGCAGATCTTCTTCTTCGACTTCTACCTGTGGCCGTGCGCCGCCGCCGTCCTGATCCTGGCAGCCGGCCTGGCAATTTCTCGGGGTCACCGGAACGGCACTCACCGGGGGGTGCCCGGAATGGCGAAAGTCCCCCTCGCCCGGGCCGGATGAGCGAAACTCGCGATGCCTGCCGCACTGCTAGGATGACGGCCGCCGCGGCTCGTGCCGACGAGTTGACCCCGGGCTTCTGGCAGGCGGCCAGCGACGCAGATGAGGATCAAGAGTGAGGCTTTCCGGCAAGCTGCTGCCAGCCAAGACGCCCGGTCGACCAACGGATGATCCAGGGGACCGCAGTGGCCTGCGCGGCGTCGTCGACAGTTCCCGCCGGGCCGTACTCCAGTGGGTCGAGTTGACCCCTCGGCACTATTTCAAGGCCCTGCGCGCGCGCCGGTGGATGGTGCTCACCCTCGTCCTGATCAGCACCGCGGGCGGCGGCCTGGCCACCCTGTTGCAGACGCCGATGTACAAGTCGGAAGTGCAACTGTTCTTTTCGCCGAACTTCCCCACCAGGGACATTCGCCAACTCGACACCGGCGGAAACTACATCCTGCAACGGGTCCGGTCGTATTCCGAGATCGCCGACAGTCCCGAGGTCGCCACCACGGTCATAGCGCGGCTGGGTCTGCCGTACTCGTCCGAGGAACTGCTGTCCCGGGTCAGCGTCACGGGCAAGGCGAGCACGGCCATCCTGAACGTCGAGGTCCTCGACCCGGAACCCGGGCGGGCCCGGGACATCGCCAACGCGATCGGGGCGGAGATGCCCGGCTTCATCGCACGACTGGAGCAGCCGACCGGGATCGACACCCCGCCGGTGAAGGTCTCCGTCGTCCGCCCGGCGACCGCGCCGTCGTCGCCGGAGTCGCCGCAGCCTGTGGTCAACATCGGCCTCGCCCTCGCCGGTGGGCTGTTGGTCGGCACGGTGACGGCGGTCACCGCGTACGCCCGGGAGCGCACCGTGCGGGACGCGGACCACGCGGCCGAGGTCGGCGACCTGACCCTGGTCGGGGTCGTCGAGGCCGAACCCGGCGCCAGCCCGCTGCTGGCGCCCGACGAGCGGTCCGCCCGCGCGGAGACCCTCCGGCAGGCGCGGGCGAACCTGCGGGTACAGGCCGTCGGTGAACGGCTGACCAGCGTCACGGTCCTCGGTTCCGCGGGCGACGACGGTGGCGCGCTGACCGCCGGGAACCTGGCGGTTGCCTTCGCCCGGGCCGGCGAGACCGTGGTGCTTATCGACGGGAACCTGCGGAACCCCGAGATCCACGAGTTGTTCGCGGTGCCCAACGAGACCGGGCTGGCGAACGTCCTGCGGGGCGAGGCGTCCGTCAACGAGGTGACTGTCCAGTGGCGTCCGGACTTCCCGCTCTATCTCCTGCCCGCGGGCCGGGACGAGTCGGGGCCGACCGAGCGGCTGTTCCAGCCCGACAAGATCGCCGAACTGATGCGGTCCTTCCGGTTGGGCCAGGTCTTCGTGATCGTCAACGGCCCGCCGCTGCTGTCGGACGCCGAGGCGACGTTCCTGGTCACGGCCACGGACGCGACGGTGGTCGCCGCCCGGGTCGGTACCACCCGGACCGACCAACTGCCCGCCACTGTGGACGCGCTGCGACGGATGCGCGCGAACCTGCTGGGCCTGATGGCTGTCCGGTCGACGAGATAGCGGCACCTTCCGGATCGAACCGCGCCGGCAGGGATCGCTGTGCCGGCACAGGCTACGCGGGAAGCCGCAGGAACGGGCGGCACAGCATGGTCCGTTAGAATGGCTCCCGCCTGGTCTCACCACAGGCAGTGGACGACCCGGACCGGTTCTGAGATCCGGCGACCTTTCCCTGGGGCGACGAGGATGCACGACGACGTCGGGATGCTGTTGCGGCGGGCGGGCTTCGGTCCGACGGCGTCCGAGTTGGCGGCCGCGAAGAAGGCGGGCTACCAGGCAACGGTGGCCCGGCTGATGGCACCCGCCGGGCCGGACCGGGGCGCCGCGACCGCACCGATTCCGGATCTCGGCCGGGACCCCTTCGACGATCTGCCGGATCCGACGACCGAGCAGCGGGCCGCGGCGGAATCGCTCCGGAAGCAGCACACCGATGCGATCATCCGTTGGTGGCTGGACCGGATGACGGTCGCGGACCACCAGGCGAACGAGAAGCTGATGTTCTTCTGGCACGGACACTGGGCCACCTCGATCCGGAAGGTCGGCAGTCCCCAGTTCATGCTCGCGCAGCACCGGAAGATCCGCAGCTCGCCGAACTTCCGGGTGATGGCGAGGAAGCTGGTATCCGACCCGGCGCTGGTCTACTGGTTGGACGGGCAGCTCAACACCAAGCACGCGCCGAACGAGAACCTCGCCCGGGAGCTGATGGAACTGTTCATGCTCGGCATCGGGAACTACACCGAGCAGGACGTGAAGGAGGCCGGGCGTGCGCTGACCGGCTGGAAGACCGACCTGGGCGTCCCGGAGACCGCCATCTTCTTCCCGGCGGACCACGACGGCAGCCGTAAGAAGATCCTCGGCACCACCGCCAGGTTCGACGCCTACACCCTGGTCGACTTCCTGGCCAAGCAGCCGGCCTGCGCGCGCTTCATCGCCGCCCGTCTGTGGTTCCGGTACGGCTCCTCGTCCACGGCCATCGCCCGGTCCACCCAGGAGAAGCTGACGTCGGCATTTCCGGTGGGACTGAACATGCTCCGGGTCCTCTTCGAGGACGAGCACTTCCGGTCGGGCCAGCACCGGCTGGTGAAGCAGCCGGTCGAGTGGCTGGTCGGCGCCATGCGCCAGTTGAACATCCGGCCGGCCCACTTCTCCGAGCAGACGCTGCACCAGGTCGTGAGTGGACTGACCGGGCTGGGGCAGGTCCCCTTCGCACCGCAGAGCGTCGGTGGCTGGCCGAGCGGAGCGGCCTGGCTGAACTCCGCCGCGGCCCAGGTCCGCCTCGGTCTGGCCGACCTGCTCGCCGGGCTGGCGCAGTTCGACCACCTCACCGCCGAGGAGCTGGCGACCATCCTCGCGATCGACACCTGGACCAACCGGACCTATCAGACCTTGAAGCAGGCGAAGAACCCGCGACAGCTCCTGATCCTCGGGCTGGCCAGCCCGGAGTACCTGGTGAATTGACATGGACCCGTTGACCCGCCGCAAGTTCCTCCTCGCCTCCGCCACGGCCGGCGGCGCCGCCGCCATCGCCGCCAGCGGGTTCGGGCTCGCCGAGTTGCTCGCCACCGCCCGTGGAGACGACGGGTCGGACGCCGACGACGGCACCGACAAGCTGGTCCTGGTCACGCTCTACGGCGGCAACGACGGGCTCAACACCGTCATCCCGTACGCGGATCCGGCATACCATTCCGCCCGCCCCGAGCTGGCCTACGCCCCGGAGAAGGTGCTGCACCTCGACGACTCGCTCGGCCTGAACCCGGTGCTGACCGGGCTGAAGCGACGCTGGGACGATCGACAGCTCGCCGTCGTACTCGGCGTCGGCTACCCCAAGCCCGACCGGAGCCACTTCCGCTCCATGGACATCTGGCAGACCGGGTCGCCGGAGGCGCCCGTCCCCACCGGATGGGTGGGTCGCTGGCTGGACGGCACCAACGCCACCGCCGAGGCGGCCGTCAGCTTCGAGCCGGTGCTCCCGCCGCTACTCGTCGGCGCGACGCGGGTGGGAGCGTGTGTGGCGGTCGGTGGGCTGCAACTACCGCCCGGGATCAACGCGGACCTGGTCGCCGCGCTCGGGCGGACCCAGGACGGCGAGTCGGAGCTGCACCTACGCGCGGCAGAGTCCTACCAGGACTTCCTCCGGGTGAACGAGCTGGTCGAACAGGCCGCGAACAGCCCGGCGCCCCCGGAGGTGGCCGAACTCCCGCCCCTGCCGGCCACCGCGACCGGTGGCGCCAGTTCCCTGGCCGCCCAGCTCGCCCTGGTGAGCCGCTGCGTGGAGGCCGGAGTGCCCACGCGGGTCTACTCGGTGAGCCTGGGTGGCTTCGACACCCACGCGAACGAGCGGGTCGGCCAGGAGTGGCTGCTGAAGCAGCTCGACGAGGCGCTCACCGCGTTCCTGGACCGGATGGCGAAGACGAAGGCCGGTCGGCGGGTGACCGTGGCCGTCTACAGCGAATTCGGCCGCCGGGTCAGGGCCAACGCCTCGGACGGCACCGACCATGGGACGGCCGGGCCGCTGCTCGTGATGGGCCCGGGCATCGCCGGCGGGTTCTACGGCGAGCAACCGAGCCTGACCGACCTGGACGACGGCGACCTCAAGGCGACGACTGACTTCCGCGACGTCTTCGGCACGCTGCTCGGTTCCGTGCTGCGGGCCGACCCCGCCCAGTATCTCAACGGCTACCAGGCGAAGCTGCTGCCATTCGTCCGCGGCCGGGTGTAGCGGCGACGGCCGACGTGCGTGGACCGGGACGGGCACCGCGCCCGCCGCGGCCGGCGGCACGGGCCCCGGCTCAGTCCCCGTTCCCGATCTTCTGACGGTCGGCCGCGTGCTGGCGGTAGGTCTGGGCGACGAGGTTGGTGGGCGAGCTGTCAGTGGTGCTGCTGAGTCTGGTGATGGCGTCCGCGTAATCGCCGGCGAAGTAGGCGTCGAGGCCGCTCCGGTACAGCCGATCGGTGTCACCGAGCTGGTTGGTGACACCGGCTTCGCCGAGCATCGCGGCGAGCGTGGCCGCCGGCACGACCGCCCGGTTGGCCTTGTCGGGCAGTTCCTCGTCGTTGTCCAGGATGCCGGCGACCCGGCCGCTTGTGTCGATCACCAGGCCGCCGCGGGAGTGGATGCCGACGTCGCCGTTGACCCGGTAGCCGGACACCTGCCCCACGCTGCCCGAGCTGGCCACGATCACCGGCTTCGACGCGACGGTGTAGGTGGCGGTGAGAGGGTCCTTGTCGCTGGTGGCGTAGCCGACCGAGACCAGTTGGGTGCCCTGCTGGACGACGTCAGTGGTGTTCAGCTCGGCGACCGGGAGACGCTCCTGGGCGAACTTGACCAGGGCCACGTTGCCCATCTCGGGATCCCACGTCCGGACGATCTCACCCGGGATCGCCGGGCTGTCGGTGACATTGCCCTTGGCCACGTTGAACTGCCCGAACAGCCGGACCTCCGGCTCCTGCCCGGTGTCCAGGCCGGTGAAGACGCTCTTCTTGAGATTGGTCGCGACGTACTCGTCGAGCTTGCCGGACTCGAGCTTCTTCTCCTCGATCAGGATCCGACCCAGGGTGTAGAGGGCGTTCTGGGTCGCGGTGTCGGCCGCGGGCCGTACGCAGAGGCCGTTGGTGAACGCGTGGCCGGTCGTACTCACGACGAAGCCGCTGCAGCGGCGGTTGAAGGTGACCGGCGCCGCCCGCAGCGGTGTCTTGGTCGCCTTGTCCCGCAGGTATCCGGTGTAGACGACCTCCACGTAGACCAGCGACGGCGAAGCGATGGCGACCGCCCGCTCTTCGAGGGTGTAGGGCGGCGGCGACTTCTTGTCGTCGCCCGAGCCCGCCCAGACGATCACGCCGCCGACACCCGCGAGGAGCACCAGGACCAACGCGGAGATGCCGAGCCAGAGACCGGTGCGACGGGGGCGCGGCTCGGAGGGCTTGATCCGGCGGTCCGGCGCGGCGAACGGGTCGTACGAGGTCGGCTCAGCCGGTGCAGTGGCGTGCGGTCCGGGCGACTGGGGCGTGCCCGAGACGGGCTGGGCCGAGACCGGGTGCGCCGAGACGGGCTGCGCGGACGCGGGCTGCGCGGACACGGGCTGCGGCGAGACCGGCTGCGCGGAGACCGGGCCGACCTGGATCGCCCAGGGCATGACGGGTGCGCCGGACGTCGGCTGGGGCGCGCCCGAGACCGGCTGCGGCGGGTTGGGGATGGTCTGCGGGGCCCCGGAGACGGGCATGTCGGCACCGATGTCCGTGGGCACCGGCTGGTAGTCGGCGCCGAGCGCGCGGAGCAGCTTCTCCGCACCTGGCCCGGCCTCCGACGGGTACGCCACCCAGGGCGAGTCGGCCGAGAAGTCGGCGTACGCGTAGGCCTGCCCACCCGGTTGCTGCGCGAGCGAGTCCGCCATCGCGGCGAACGCCTCCCGCCAGCGCGGGTCGGTGGCGGCGGCGCCCTCCAGCACGGCGACGGTGACGAACCGGCCCTGCGAGTCGATGGCCGCCCACGCCTTCCCGACCACCGACCCGCCCAGCACGTGGGTGAACCTGTAGGGGCCAACCGGCTGCATGCCAACTCCTCTGTTCAATCGCCGTGCGGATCCTACAGAGCCGATGCTCAGCCATCCGCCCGCCGGTCGCCCGCCCGACACAATTCGGGACGCCGGGTCCGACCTGCGGAATCCACCGTGGCCACCGGAGCCTGGCGCGGGCACGCCCCGGCCGCCAGCGGTGACGCCTTGCGCTGTGAAAGTTTTCATGCATAGAGTCGCGGCATGAATGAGGGAACTGCCGTGGCCCCCGGCGAGCAGGTGCTCGACCTGTTCCACGGGGTACGGCTCACTCCCACCCAGCGCCGGATCGCGCACTGCCTGGTGCAGCACGCCCCGGCCGCGGCCTACCTGTCGGCGGCCGAGGTGGCCGAGCTGGCCGGGGTCAGCCAGCCGTCGGTCACCCGGTTCGCGGTCGCGCTCGGCCACGACGGCTACCCGGCGCTGCGCCGCCGGCTACGCGAGCTGACCGCCGCCACCACTGCCGGGTCCGACGGCGCCGGCAACGAACTCCAGCAGGCGGTACGCGCCGAGATCGGCAACCTGGACCGGCTGGCCGGGCAGCTCGCCGACCGGGAGCCGATCGCCGAGAGCGGCCGGCTGCTGGCCGCCAGCCGCCCGCTGCCGGTGCTCGGCCTGCGGGCCGCCGCGCCGCTGGCCGCGTACTTCGCCTACTTCGCCGCCAAGGTGCACCCGGACGTGCGGGTGCTCGACGACGGCGGCAGCCTGCTCACCGACCGTCTGGAACAGGCCGCCGAGGCCGGGGCGTCCGCCCTGCTCGCCTTCGTGCTCCCCCGCTACCCCCGGGAGACCCTGGACGCGCTGCGTGAGGCCCGGGCCGCCGGCCTGCGCGTGGTGGCGATCACCGACTCGCCGGTCAGCCCGGCCGCCGAGCACGCCGACGTGGTGCTGCCCGCCGCGGTCGGCGCGCACCTCGTGTTCGACCTGCACACCGCCCCGATGACGCTGGCCATGGTGCTGCTCCAGGCGATCTGCGACGCCGCACCGGCCGAGACCCAGCGCCGGCTGGAGGCGTTCGAGGCGTCCGCCGCCCGCCGTCAGTTGTTCCTCGGCTGAGAGGAGACCGAGATGTCCCAGGTTGTCCGCGCCGCCCGTGGCGCCGAGCGCACCGCCCGTGGCTGGCCGCAGGAGGCTGCGCTGCGGATGCTGATGAACAACCTCGACCCCGAGGTGGCCGAGCGCCCCGACGACCTGGTGGTCTACGGCGGCACCGGGAAGGCCGCCCGGGACTGGCCGTCGTTCCACGCGCTGGTCCGTACGCTGACCGACCTGCGCGACGACGAGACCATGCTGGTGCAGTCCGGGCGGCCGGTGGGCGTCATGCGCACCCACGAGTGGGCCCCCCGGGTGCTGCTGGCCAACTCCAACCTGGTCGGCGACTGGGCCACCTGGCCGGAGTTCCGCCGGCTGGAGCAGCTCGGCCTGACCATGTACGGGCAGATGACCGCCGGCTCGTGGATCTACATCGGCACCCAGGGCATCCTCCAGGGCACCTACGAGACGTTCGCCGCGGTGGCCGCCAAGCGGTTCGGCGGGACGCTGGCCGGCACGCTGACGCTCACCGCCGGCTGCGGCGGGATGGGTGGCGCCCAGCCGCTGGCCGTCACCATGAACGGCGGCGCCTGCCTGATCGTCGACGTGGACCGTGGCCGGCTGGCGCGGCGGATGCACGACCGCTACCTCGACGAGATCGCCGACGACCTGGACGACGCGGTGGCGCGGGTGCTCGCCGCGAAGCGGGAGCGCCGGGCGTTGAGCGTCGGCGTGGTCGGCAACGCCGCCGTGGTCTTCCCCGAGCTGCTGGTCAAGGGCGTCGAGATCGACATCGTCACCGACCAGACCAGCGCGCACGACCCGCTGTCGTACCTGCCGGTGGGGGTGGAGCTGGCCGACGCCCGGGACTACGCGGCGGCGAAGCCGGCCGAGTTCACCGACCGGGCCCGGGCGTCGATGGCCCGGCACGTGGCGGCGATGGTGGGTTTCCAGGACGCGGGTGCCGAGGTCTTCGACTACGGCAACTCGATCCGGGGCGAGGCGAAGCTCGGCGGCTACGAGCGGGCCTTCGACTTCCCCGGCTTCGTGCCGGCGTACATCCGGCCACTGTTCTGCGAGGGCAAGGGCCCGTTCCGGTGGGCGGCGCTCTCCGGCGACCCGGCCGACATCGCCGCCACCGACCGGGCCATCCTGGAGCTGTTCCCGGAGAACGAGTCGCTGGCCCGGTGGATCCGGATGGCCGGCGAGCGGGTCGCCTTCCAGGGGCTGCCGGCCCGGATCTGCTGGCTGGGCTACGGGGAACGGGACAAGGCGGGCGTGCGGTTCAACGAGATGGTCGCCGCCGGTGAGCTCTCCGCGCCGGTGGTCATCGGCCGGGACCACCTGGACTGCGGCAGCGTGGCCAGCCCCTACCGGGAGACCGAGGCGATGGCCGACGGCTCCGACGCGATCGCCGACTGGCCGCTGCTCAACGCGCTGGTCAACACCGCCAGCGGGGCGTCCTGGGTGTCCATCCACCACGGCGGCGGCGTGGGCATCGGCCGGTCCATCCACGCCGGGCAGGTCTGCGTCGCCGACGGCAGCGCGCTCGCCGGGCAGAAGATCGAGCGGGTGCTCACCAACGACCCGGCGATGGGCGTCATCCGGCACGTCGACGCGGGCTACGACGACGCCCGCGAGGTCGCCGCCCGCACCGGCGTGCGCGTCCCGATGGCGGAGGGGTGAGGGTGTCCGACGACCTGGTCGGCCGGTTCCGCGCGCTGTGGAACGAGATCGCGCCGGTCGGCCGGGACGGGCGCACCGGCGGCTACCTGCGCTACGCGCTGACCGAGCCGGAACTGCGCCTGCGCACCTGGTTCCGCGACCAGGCCGACCGCCGGGACATGCCGGTCACCGACGACGGCAACGGCAACCTGTTCGCCTGGTGGGGTGACCCGGAGGCGGGCGACGCCGTGCTGACCGGCAGCCACTTCGACTCGGTGCCGCACGGCGGGGCGTACGACGGGCCGCTCGGCATCGTCAGCGCGTTCCTCGCGGTGGACGCGTTGCGGGCGGCCGGCGTCGCGCCGGTCCGGCCGCTGGTGGTCGCCGCGTTCGTCGAGGAGGAGGGGGCCCGGTTCGGCGTACCCTGCCTCGGCTCCCGGCTGCTCACCGGGGCGCTGTCGCTGGACCGTGCGGCCGGGCTGCGCGACGCCGCCGGGGTGAGCTTCGCCGAGGCGCTGGGCGCCCCGCCGGCCGGCGACCGGCCCGAGCTGCTGGCCCGCTTCTCGGCCTTCGTCGAGCTGCACGTGGAGCAGGGCCGGGCGCTGGTCGAGACCGGCGCGCCGGTGGCGGTGGCCAGCGCCATCTGGCCGCACGGCCGCTGGCGCTTCGACTTCCGCGGCGAGGGCAACCACGCCGGCACGACCCGGATGGCCGACCGCCGCGACCCGATGCTCACCTACGCGTTCACCGTGCTCGCGGCGAACAAGGAGGCCCGGCTGCGCGGGGCGCACGCCACCATGGGCCGGGTGACCGTGGAGCCGAACGCCACCAACGCGATCCCGTCCCGGGTGACCGGGTGGCTGGACGCCCGGGCGGCCGAGCCGGAGACGCTCGCCGGTCTGGTAACCGCCGTACACGGCAAGGCGGTCGAGCGGGCCCGCCGGGACGGCACCGAGGTGGCGCTGGCCGAGGAGTCCGCGACCCCGCTGGTCGCCTTCGACGGTGGCCTGGCCGACCGGCTCGCCCGGCTGCTCGACGCGCCGGTGCTGCCCACCGGGGCCGGCCACGACGCCGGTGTGCTCGCCGGCCACCTGCCGACCGCGATGCTCTTCGTGCGCAACCCGACCGGGGTCTCGCACTCCCCGTCGGAGTGGGCCACCGACGCCGACTGCGCCGCCGGGGTGCGGGCGCTGGCCCGGGTGCTCCAGGAGCTGGCATGCGCGTGAGCCACGCCGGCGGACCGGGGTCGTTGGGCCCGGTGGGGCTGATGCCGCGGACGATCCAGCCGGGCCGGGGAGCGTCCCCGGCGACGACGCAGACGATCCAGCTCCGGAGGGGGCGACGGAGATGACCGCGAGCCGCTGGCTGGCCGAGTACGCCTGGCTGCCCGAGCACGCCGAACCGACCCCGGACGTGCTGATCGAGACGGCCGACGGGCGGATCACCGCGGTGACGCCGCTGACCGCCGGCCGCGCCGGGGTCACCGCCGGCGTCGAGGTGTACGCCGACGCCGTCCGGCTGCCCGGGCTGACCCTGCCCGGGCTGGCCAACGCGCACTCGCACGCCTTCCACCGGGCGCTGCGCGGGCGCACCCAGGGCGGCCGGGGCGACTTCTGGAGCTGGCGCGACCAGATGTACGCGGTCGCCGCCCGGCTGGACCCGGACTCGTACCTGGCGCTGGCCCGTGCCGCGTACGCCGAGATGGCGCTGGCCGGGATCACCAGCGTGGGCGAGTTCCACTACCTGCACCACGGCGCGGACGGCGTGCCGTACGCCGACCCGAACGCGATGGGCGAAGCGCTGGTGGAGGCCGCCGCGCAGGCCGGCGTGCGGATCACCGTGCTGGACACCTGCTACCTGACCGCCGGCGTCGACGGCCGGCCGCTCACCGGCCCGCAGCGGCGCTTCGGCGACGGCGACGCGGTGCGCTGGGGCGAGCGGGCGGCGGCGTTCACCCCGGCCGGTGGGCACGCCCGGGTCGGTGCCGCGGTGCACTCGGTACGGGCGGTCCCCGCCGAGCAGTTGAGCACCGTGGCCCGGTGGGCCCGGGAGCGGGACGTGCCGCTGCACGTGCACCTGTCCGAGCAGCCGGCCGAGAACGACGCCTGCCGGGCGCTGCACGGCTGCACCCCGACCCGGCTGCTGGCCGAGCACGGCGTGCTCGGCCCGGCCACCACCGCCGTGCACGCCACCCACCTGACCAGCGGCGACCTGAGCCTGCTCGGGGAGCACCGCACCGGGATCTGCCTCTGCCCGACCACCGAACGCGACCTGGCCGACGGCATCGGGCCGGCCCGGCGGATGGCCGACGCCGGTGTGCCGCTGAGCCTGGGCAGCGACAGCCACGCGGTGGTGGACCTCTTCGAGGAGGCCCGCGCGGTGGAGTTGGACGAGCGGCTGCGCACCCGCCGGCGGGGGCACTTCGCGGCCGCCGAGCTGCTGGCCGCGGCGACCGCGGACGGGCACGCCGCGCTGGGCTGGACGGACGCCGGGCGGATCGCCGCCGGGGCGCGGGCGGACCTGGTCACGGTCCGGCTGGACAGCGCCCGCACCGCCGGCGTCCCCCCGGCGGGGGTGTTCTTCGCGGCCGGCGCGGCGGACGTCACGCACGTGCTGGTCGACGGCCGCCCGGTGGTGCGCGACGGGCGGCACCTGACCGTCGACGTGCCGGCCGAACTGACCCGCGCGGTGGCGGAGGTGGCACCGTGAGCGCGAGGAGTGAGCCGGTGTTGCGAGCCCCGCAGTCGCGAACCGAGGTGGCACCGTGAGCGCGAGGAGTGAGCCGGTCTTGCGAGCCCCGCAGTCGCGAACCGAGGTGGCACCGTGAGCAGTCTGCTGGTGGACAACATCGGTGAGCTGGTCACCAACGTGCCCGGCGCGGGCGACGGCGGCCCGCTGGGCCTGCGCCGCCGGGCGGCGGTGCTGGTCGAGGCGGGCGAGGTGGTCTGGGTCGGCCCGGCCCGGGACGCGCCGGCCGCCGACCGGCGGATCGACGTCGCGGGGGCGGCGGTGCTGCCCGGCTTCGTGGACAGCCACGCCCACCTGGTCTTCGCCGGCGACCGGGCGGCCGAGTTCGCCGCCCGGATGAGCGGGCAGCCGTACACCGGGGGCGGGATCCGCACCACGGTGGCCGCCACCCGGGCCGCCGCCGACGACGAGCTGCGCGGCACCGCCCGCCGGCTGCGCGGCGAGGCGCTGCGCCAGGGCAGCACCACCATCGAGGTCAAGAGCGGGTACGGCCTGACCGTCACCGACGAGGCCCGTTCGCTGCGGATCGCCGCCGAGGTCACCGACGAGACCACCTTCCTCGGCGCGCACGTGGTGCCGGCCGAGTACGCCGACCGTCCGGACGACTACGTGGGGCTGGTGTGCGGGCCGATGCTGGCCGCCGCCGCCCCGTACGCCCGCTGGGTGGACGTCTTCTGCGAGCGGGGTGCGTTCGACGCCGACCACACCCGGGCCATCCTGACCTGCGGGCAGGCCGCCGGGCTCGGGGTGCGGGTGCACGCCAACCAGCTCGGCCCCGGCCCGGGGGTACGCCTCGGGGTGGAACTCGGCGCGGCCAGCGTCGACCACTGCACCCACCTGACCGACGCCGACGTCGACGCGCTCGCCTCGACCCGGGTCGACCCCGGTGAGGGCGAGGCCCCGCACACCACCACGGTGGCCACCCTGCTGCCCGGCGCCGAGTTCTCCACCAGGTCGCCCTATCCGGACGCCCGCCGGCTGCTCGACGCCGGGGTCACCGTGGCGCTGGCCACCGACTGCAACCCCGGCTCGTCGTACACCTCGTCGATGCCGTTCTGCGTCGCGCTCGCCGTCCGCGAGATGCGGATGACCCCGGCGGAGGCGGTCTGGGCCGCGACCGCCGGCGGCGCGCGGGCGCTGCGCCGCGACGACATCGGGGTGCTGCGCCCCGGCGCCCGGGCCGACCTGGTCGTCCTGGACGCCCCGTCCCACCTGCACCTGGCCTACCGGCCCGGTGTCCCCTTGATCCGCCAGGTTCTGCACAACGGAGTGCCGCAATGAGTGAGCAAGGCGAACGAATCATCGAGCACGGCCGCGACGGGGCTCGTGCCGCCGGTGAGCGAAGCGAGGCGGTGGCATGAGCGTCACCATTCAGCCCACCGGAATCTCCGCCGCCGACGTGCTCGCGGTGGCCCGCGGCGCCGCGAAGGTGGTCCTCGACCCGTCCGCGGTGGAGGCGATGGCCACCAGCCGGGCGATCGTGGACGGCATCGAGGCCGCCGGCCGCCCGGTCTACGGGGTCTCCACCGGGTTCGGGGCGCTCGCGAACACCTTCGTCGCGCCGGAGCGGCGCGCCGAGCTCCAGCACGCGCTGATCCGTTCGCACGCCGCCGGGGTGGGCGCGCCGATGCCGCGCGAGGTGGTCCGGGCGATGATGCTGCTGCGGGTCCGCTCGCTCGCGCTGGGCCGCTCCGGGGTCCGCCCGCTGGTCGCCGAGGCCCTGGTCGACCTGCTCAACCACGACATCACCCCGTGGGTGCCGGAGCACGGCTCGCTCGGCGCCTCGGGTGACCTGGCGCCGCTGGCCCACTGCGCGCTGGTGCTGCTCGGCGAGGGCTGGGTGCTCGGCCCGGCCGGCGAGCGGGTCGACGCGGCGGACGCGCTGCGCCGGGCCGGGCTCGAGCCGGTCGAGCTGGCCGCCAAGGAGGGCCTGGCGCTGATCAACGGCACCGACGGCATGCTCGGCATGCTGCTGCTGGCCATCCACGACGCCGCGCACCTGTTCACCATGGCCGACGTGACCGCCGCGCTGGCGATCGAGGCGATGCTCGGCTCCGAGCGGCCGTTCCTGCCCGAGCTGCACAGCATCCGGCCGCATCCGGGGCAGGCCGCCTCGGCCGCGAACATCCACCGGCTGTTGCAGGACTCCCGGGTGATGGACTCGCACCGCGACGACCTGGCCCACGCCGTGCAGGACGCGTACTCGATGCGCTGCGCGCCGCAGGTGGCCGGGGCGGCCCGGGACACCCTGGACTTCGTCCGCACGGTGGCCGGGCGGGAGCTGGTGTCGGTGGTGGACAACCCGGTGGTGCTGGCGGACGGCCGGGTCGAGTCGACCGGCAACTTCCACGGCGCCCCGCTCGGCTTCGCGGCGGACTTCCTGGCCATCGCCGCCGCCGAGGTGGGCGCGATCGCCGAACGGCGGGTGGACCGGCTGCTGGACGTCACCCGCTCCCGGGAGCTGCCGGCGTTCCTCTCCCCCGACGCCGGGGTCAACTCCGGGCTGATGATCGCGCAGTACACGGCTGCCGGCATCGTCGCGGAGAACCGCCGGCTGGCCGCGCCCGCCTCGGTGGACTCGCTGCCGACCAGCGGCATGCAGGAGGACCACGTCTCGATGGGCTGGGCGGCGGCCAAGAAGCTGCGCACCGTGCTGGACAACCTGACCAGTGTGCTCGCGGTGGAGCTGCTGGCCGCCGTACGCGGGCTCCAGCTGCGCGCGCCGCTGACCCCGTCGCCGGCCGGCCGGGCGGCGGTCCAGGCGCTCGGCGGGATCGCCGGTGAGCCCGGGCCGGACGTCTTCCTCGCCCCGCTGATGGAGGCCGCCCGGGCCGCCCTCACCGGCCCCGACCTGCGGGCCGCCATCGAACGCGAGATCGGCCCCCTCACCTGACCCGGGTATCGAGTTCAGCGTCGACGGGCCGGTCCGACGACGTCCGCCCCACCGGCCCGAGCCGGTGGGGCGCTGTCGGTGGCCGTTGCTAGCGTTCGCCCCCGTGACCGACGATTACGCCGTGCCGACGGCTGACGCCCATGCCCCCCACGTACCGAACGTCGAGCGGCGCACGCTCGACGACGAGATCCGCGCCTTCGTCCGCCGCCAGGTGGCGCTGGCCGAGCTGCCGGCGGCGGCCCTCGTCGCCGGGACGGTGGAGTACCTGGACGGCGAGGCAGATCCGGCCCTGGTCGCCGAGTTGGCCTGGCCGGTGGTGGGCGAGGAGTTGAGGGCGCACCTCGCCGCGCAGGAGAGCTGGCCGGAGCTGACCGACAGCGACCGGCTGACCGCCGCCTTCCGGGCGCTGACCGCCGCCGGAATCGTCGCCCGGGAGAACTTCGCCTGCTGTCAGAACTGCGGCCTCAGCGAGATCGGCGCGGACGTGCCGCGGTCGATCGCGCCGCGCGGCTACGCCTTCTACCACCGGCAGGACGCCGAAGGCGGCGTCGACGGGGAGGGCGTGCACATCGCGTACGGGCGGTTCGAACAGCCGCCGTCGGCCGCCGTCGGTGAGGAGGTGGCGGCGGCCCTGCGGGCGGAGGGCCTCACCGTGCGGTGGGACGGCGAGGCGGGCAACCGTATCCACGTGCCGATGGTCTGGCGGCGGCGTCGGGTGGGGCGGCTCGCCGCCGTACCAGCCATGGTGGACGACGACATCGATGTCGACGTGGAGCTGCTCGGCGGGTGGACCGGGGTGCACGCCGCCGGGGACGGGCCGACGCCCGCGAGCCGCCTCACCGCCCTGCACCTGCCGTGGCTGCCCGCCGCCGTCCCGGTGTGCCTCACCTACGAGGGGCGGTCCGTGACGGTCCGGCGCGAGGGCGACACCCTGGTCGGGGCGTACGCCGACCCGGGCGTGCCGGAGCTGACCGTCGGCCGGTACGACGGCATCGAGCTGGTCCGGCGGCTGCGGGGCCTGCCAGCGGGTGGCGTGTCGGCTCCCGCCCCGGTCGGCTTCCTCGAGGTGTCCGCCGAGCACACCGGCGGCGCTGACCGCGACGTACCGATGGACCTGGCGGAGGTGCTGGCCCTGGTGCGGGCCATGCGCCCGCTGAGCTACGACTTCATCACCTGCGTCGGCCGCTCGGGCGGCTGTGTTCAGACCACCTGGCAGCCCGGTGGCCTCTGGGTGGAGGAACTGGACACCGAGGCGGCCGTGTCCGTCGGGCGGTACGCAACCCTGGCCGAGGTGGAGCGGATGCTCACCGTACTGGCCATGGAGGACCGGGTCGCGGTGCGGGAGCTGGGCGACCTGACCACGCTGCGGCACCGCTGAGCGATCGGCGGTCAGGTGGTGGGCGGGAGGACCTTGGCGACGAGCTTGGCCAGCTCGCGCAGGGCCTTGCCGCGGTGGCTGATCGCGTCCTTCTCCTCCGGCGTCAGCTCGGCGTTGGTGCGGTCCTGCCCGTCGCCGAGGAAGATCGGGTCGTAGCCGAACCCGCCGTCGCCGCGCGGCGACCGCAGCAGCCGGCCGGGCTGCCGGCCGTCGACCAGGTGCTCCTTGCCGCCCGGCAGGACCAGCGCCACGGCACAGACGAAGGACGCGCCGCGGTGCTCGTCCGGCACGTCGCCGATCTGGTCCAGCACCAGCTGGAGGTTGGCCTGGTCGTCGCCGTGCCGGCCGGCCCAGCGCGCGCTGAACACACCGGGCATCCCGTTGAGCGCGTCGACCGCCAGCCCGGAGTCGTCGGCGACGGTCGGCAGGCCGGTACGCCGGCAGCCCTCCCGGGCCTTGATCAGCGCGTTCTCGGCGAAGGTGAGGCCGGTCTCCGGCAGTTCCGGGTACTCCTCGACGTCGTCCAGCCCGAGCAGCGCGATCCGGTGCGCGCCGAGCGCGCCGTCGAGGATCCGCTGCAGCTCGATGAGCTTCTTGCGGTTACGGGTGGCGAGCAGGACCTTGTTCATGACAGCGCCTTCCGCTGAGCCTCGGCCAGTTCCACGCACCCCGCCACGGCCAGGTCGAGCAGGGCGTCGAGTTGCTCACGGGCGAACACGCCCGCCTCACCGGTGCCCTGCACCTCGACGAACTCGCCGCTGCCGGTGCAGACCACGTTCATGTCGACCTCGGCGGCCACGTCCTCGGCGTAGTTGAGGTCCAGCCGGGGTTCGCCGGAGATCACGCCGACGCTGATCGCGGCCACCGAGCGGTGCATCACCTTCTCCACCTTGCCGGCCAGCGCCTTGCGCTCGGCCAGCCAGGTCACCGCGTCGTGCAGGGCCACGTACGCGCCGGTGATCGCGGCGGTCCGGGTGCCGCCGTCGGCCTGGAGCACGTCGCAGTCGAGCACTATCGAGTTCTCGCCGAGCGCCTTGAGGTCGATGGACGCCCGCAGGCTGCGGCCGATCAGCCGGGAGATCTCGTGGGTACGCCCACCGACGCGCCCCTTGACGCTCTCCCGGTCGGAGCGGGTGTTGGTGGCCCGGGGCAGCATCGCGTACTCGGCGGTGACCCAGCCGAGCCCGGAGCCCTTGCGCCAGCGGGGCACCCCCTCGGTGACGCTGGCGGTGCAGAGCACCCGGGTGTCGCCGAACTCCACCAGGACCGAGCCCTCCGGGTGGGTGCTCCAGCCGCGGGTCAGCGTCACCGGTCGGAGTTGGTCGGGCCGCCGCCCGTCAGGTCGCGCCATGCCTGCACCCTATGCAATGCGGTGATCGAACTGTCCCGGGGTGTCCCGACCGGGCCGCAGCGTGCCCGGTCAGACCTCGTAGCTGGCGCCGGGGCGGACCACCTCGAGCGGGCCGGCGTACGCGGCGGCGGCCGAGGCGACGGTGTGCGCCTCGCTGCCCCAGGCGGCCACCAGGTGGGTCAGCAGCAGCCGGCCCACGCCCGCCTTGGTCGCCGCCTCGCCGGCCTCCCGGCCGGTCAGGTGCAGATCCGGCGGGTTGTCCACGCCGTCCAGGTAGCTGGCCTCGCAGAGGAAGACGTCGGCGTCCTGGGCCAGCCGCAGCAGCGCGTCGCAGGGCGCGGTGTCGGAGGAGTAGCAGAGCACCCGGCCGCCGTGCTCCAGCCGGACGCCGTACGTCTCGACCGGGTGGTTGACCCGGTCGACGGTGACGGTGAAGGGGCCGATCGGGAAGGTGCCGGGCTCCAGGGCGTAGAACTGGTAGACGTCCTCGACCGTGCCGTCGTCCTGGCCGTAGATGGCGGAGAGCCGGTCCGGCGCGCCGGCCGGGGCGTACACCGGCAGCGGCGGGTACGGGCCGTCCGGGGCGTACCGGCGGACCACCACGTACGACGCGGCGTCGAGGATGTGGTCGCAGTGCAGGTGGCTCAGCAGGACGGCGTTCGGGGTCTTCAGCCCGGCGTAGCGCTGGAGGGTGGAGAGCGACCCGGACCCGAAGTCGAGCAGCAGCCGGAAGCCCTCGGCCTCGACCAGGTAGGCGGAGCAGGGGGACTCGGGCCCGGGGAAGCTCCCGGCGCAGCCCAGCACCGTCAGTCGCATGAGGTTGTCTCGCTGTCACGCTGCGTAGTGCCCGCGCCGGCCCGCGCTCCGCCGATGATCTCTACCGACGCGTACGCCACGCTGCGCAGCCTACGCTGGCGCGCCCACGGGCAAGAATGATCCGCTGGAAGTTGTCACCAACGTGACACCCACTCCGGCCCGGCGCCGGGACACGCCGGGGCCACCGGCGTCCCCGCCGGTGGCCCCGCCGCCGAACCCGCCCGGATCAGGCCCAGAGCTGCCCCTCCAGGGCGTCCTCGGCGTCGGCCAGGGTGCCGCCGTAGGCGCCGGTGGAGAGGTACTTCCAGCCGCCGTCGGCGACCACGAACGCCACGTCGGCCCGCCGGCCGTCGCGGACCGCCTCGTGCGCCACCGCCAGGGCGGCGTGCAGGATGGCGCCGGTGGAGAACCCGGCGAAGATGCCCTCCACCTCCACCAGCTGCCGGGTACGCAGCACCGCGTCCCGGGTGCCCACCGAGAAGCGGCGGGACAGCACCGTCGCGTCGTACAGCTCCGGCACGTAGCCCTCGTCGATGTTGCGCAGCCCGTAGACCAGCTCGCCGTAGCGCGGCTCGGCGGCGACGACCTGGATGCCGTCGACCTTCTCACGCAGGTAGCGCCCGGTGCCCATGAGCGTGCCGGTGGTGCCCAGGCCGGCCACGAAGTGGGTGATGGTGGGCAGGTCGTGCAGCAGCTCCGGCCCGGTGGTCTCGTAGTGCGCCCGGGCGTTCGCCTCGTTGCCGTACTGGTAGAGCATCACCCAGTCGGGGTGCTCGACGGCGATCTGCTTGGCCGTGGCGACCGCCTGGTTGGAGCCGCCCGCCGCCGGCGAGAAGATGATCTCCGCGCCGTACATCCGGAGCAGCTGCACCCGCTCGGTCGAGACGTTCTCCGGCATCACGCAGACCAGCCGGTAGCCCCGCAGCTTCGCCACCATGGCCAGCGAGATGCCGGTGTTGCCGCTGGTCGGTTCGAGGATGGTGTCGCCGGGCCGGAGCCGGCCCGCCTCCTCCGCCGCGCGGACCATGAACAGGGCCGCCCGGTCCTTGATGCTGCCGGTCGGGTTCCGGTCCTCCAGCTTGGCCCAGAGGCGCACGGGCGGCGCCCCGTCGGGCACCGTCGGCGAGAGCCGGGGCAACCCGACCAGGGGCGTGCCGCCACAGGCGTCCAGCAGGCTGTCGTACCGCGCCACGGCGGCCGCCTCAGCGGGCGGTCGGGATGCGGCCGCCGGCCCGCGTGGCGAGCGCGTGCTGGGCGATCGCGGCGGCCGCCGCGAAGCCGAACGCGCCACCGGCCACGGCCGGCAGGATGGTGACGCTGTCGCCGTCGGAGAGCTTGGCGTCCAGCGCACCGAGGAACCGGACGTCCTCGTCGTTGACGTAGACGTTGACGAAGCGGTGCAGCGCGCCGGCCTCGGTGACCAGCCGGCCGCGCAGCCCGGCGTGCCGGGAGTCCAGGTCGGCGAGCAGGTCGCCAAGGGTGTCGCCGGTGCCTTCGACGACCTTCGCGCCGCCGGTGTAGCTGCGCAGGATGGTGGGGATGCGAACCTCGATGGCCATGGTTGTCGTGCTCCTCTGTCGGGTGTGCCGGACGGTGACGGGACGTGGACGGGTGTTACGGCGCCGGGATCAGCGGCCGGAACACTCGTAGTCGACCGTCGCCGGGCTCTGCCCGAACATGTAGGACTGCACGGCATGCGGGTCCACCCCCGCGTCGAGGATCCGCACCGGCTCCTCGGTCACCACGCCGTCGACGATCCGGAACGAGCGGATCTCCTCGGTGTCGGGCTCTCGGGTGGAGACGAGCAGGTAGTGCGCGCCCGGCTCACCGGCGAAGGAGACGTCCGTCCGCGACGGGTAGGCCTCCGTGGCGGTGTGCGAGTGGTAGATGACGACCGGTTCCTCGTCCCGGTCGTCCATCTCCCGCCACACCCGCAGCTGCTCCATCGAGTCGAACTCGTAGAACGTCATCGAGCGGGCGGCGTTGTCCATCGGGATGTGCCGGGTGGGGGTGTCGCTGCCGGCGGGACCGGCGACCACGCCGCACGCCTCGTCGGGGTGGTCCCGACGAGCGTGGGCGACGATCGCGTCGACGATCGACCGGTCGATGCTCAGCACGCGTTCCAGCCTAACGCCTGCTGGCCGGCAGCTTAAGGTGGTGCCGGTCACGCCTAGTCGATCAAGGCGTTGAGCAGCGACTCCTGGAGATATCCGAGGTACGCGTAGACCGACAGCTGGAACACCCGGCTGGAGGTCGGATCCTCGGCCACCGCGTCGTCGAGCTCCTCGCCGAGGTCGGTGCCGTCCTTGATCTCCAGCCGTACGCCCATCGCCAGCCGGGCGTCGTTGAGCGCGCGCAGCCACGCCTCGGCCGCCTCGGCGTCGAGCCGGACCTCGCCGCCGGTCTCGCCGGGCAGCGCGGCCAGGATCGCGCCGGCCTGGTCGATCTTGGCGGTCTTCAGGTCGCCCTCGGTGTACCGGCGGAACTCGGCGGTGCCGCCCGGGTCGTCCGGGTAGACCTCGGGGAAGAGCCGGGAGACCACCGGGTCGGAGTGGTCGAAGCCGTCGGTGAGCAGCCCGACCACCTCGGAGGCCACCTTGCGGAGCACCCGCACCTCGTCGGCGGCGAAGGTGGCGACGTAGCGGCCACCCTGGCGGCGGAACATGCTCACGGCACCATCCCTGTTCGCGACTGCGGGGCACGAAGACCCGGCTCACTCCGCGCGCTCACGAGCGGTCCACCGTCGCCCAGAGCCCGTACGCGTGCAACTGCGAGGCGTCGTGCTCCATCCGCTCGCGGGCGCCGCTGGAGACCACCGCCCGCCCCTTGTGGTGCACGTCGAGCATGAGCCGCTCGGCCTTCTCCCGGCTGTAGCCGAAGAGCTTCTGGAAGACCCACGTCACGTACGTCATCAGGTTGACCGGGTCGTCCCACACGATCGTCACCCACGGCCGGTCGGCAGCCGGCACCTCTTCGGTGTCCGGCGTCTCGACCGGTGCAACCTGCGGAGCCGTCATGCCCCCCATCGTGCCACCGCTTTCGGCGAACCGAGGAACCGGAACGCCGGCCCGGCGCGGATCACCGTGCGCGACCGCCTCCGGCGCGCGTCGGGAGGGGCCGGCCGCGCCCCCGGCGGGGCGGCCGACCGGGGCGGCGGGAACGCCGTCAGGCGAGCAGGATGCCGTGGTCGACCGCATCGGCCAGCACCGCCGAAAGCGAGAGGCGGACCACCTCGAACCGCCGGGAGACCTCCCGGGACAGCTCCAGCTCGATCTCGCGCAGCGCCCGCTGGGCCCAGGCGCGGGCGGCGTTGGCGTCGTCGTTGCCGGGGCTGCGCCAGTGCTGCCAGCAGCCGCCGGAGAGGGCCACCGCCACCGGCGGCAGCACCTCGGTGCGGGCCGCGCCGGGATAGCCGGCCAGCGCGTCGATCGCCGCCGCGCCGGTCAGCCCGGCCACCCCGGCCGTGCTGGTGACCAGCAGCACCCGGTCCAGGTCCTGGCCGGCGGGGTGGTCGGCGAGACCCCAGCGCACCGCGCCGAGGATCCGTCGGCGGACGCCCTCGGGCAGCGGCGCGCCGAAGACCAGCCCGGCGCACTCCTCGACGATGCCGCGTACGGCCTGGTCGCACTGGGTGGTGGCCAGCAGCGAGAGCGCTTCCATCTCGCGGTCGAGCAGCTGCGGCAGGCCGGCGCAGCCGACCCCGAAGACGATCTCCTGCACCACCCGCAGGTGGGTGTTGGCCAACTCCAGCGCGAGATGTTGACGGATCCGCCGGGCGCACGAGCGGGCCCGCCGGTCGAGCCCCTCGGACCAGTCACCCGGCTCGGCGAGCACCGGCACCCGGCCCTGCGCGCCGGGCAGCACCGGCGGTTCCGAGCTGGCCCGGCGCAGCCCCTCGTCGGCGGCCCAGCCGACCAGGGCCCGCCGCAGGTCGGCACCGTCGTCGTCGCGGACCGGGAACCAGCGGGCGTCGGCCAGCCGGGGCACCGCCGCCAGCAGGGCCGCGCGGTGCGCCGCGACGGTGACCGCGACCGGGTCGACCGTCTCGGCGCCGGGACCGTGAGGGGCGGCCCCGGTGCCGGCCGGCGGGACGGACGCCCCCGCGTCCTCCGTCGTCGCCGCGCCGTCAGGCACCGGGGCCCAGCCGGTGGCGCCCGGGGTGACCGCGAAGAAGACCTCGACCCGGGCCCGGGCGACCTCGGCGAGCAGGTTGAGTTCGGCGGCCGTGAACGCCTGGTCGGCGGCGATCACGAAGAGCAGCGCCCCGGCCCGGCCGACCGCGTCGAGCAGCAGCCGACCGCCCGCCGCGCCGAGTGCCCCGGTGTCGGGCGTGTCGACCACGTTGAAGTGACGCAGCAGCGGATCCGGCAGGCTCAACTCCACCCGGCGCGGCGGCCGGGCCAGCGCCGGACCGGCGGCGAGCGGGTCGGCGCCGTAGGAGTGCGGCTGCCGGTAGCCGGGCACGTACGCGGCCCGGGTCGACACCCGGGCGTGGCGCACCACCAACCAGCTGCCCGCCGGCACGGCGAGCATGACCCGGTGCACCCGCAGCAGGCGGGCGAGCACCTCCGGCCGGCCGGCGTCGGCGGGCCCGACGGCGACCACGGCCAGCGGCTCGTGCGGGCCCGGCTCGGTCACCCCGATCCGGGTGGGCAACGGCCCACCCCGTGGCAGGTCGGCAGGCCCGGCCATGTCGTCGGGTGTGTCGACCGAGGGGAGAGGACCCGGTATCGTCACGCGGCCTCCCGGTGCGGGCGACCGGCGGCAACCGGTCGCGTGGAAAATCCGGTTATGACACCCGGATGCCGGAAGAGTACGGGCGACCCGGCCCCCCGGCGGAACACTTCGGATACTCAGCAGTAATCACGAGATTACTCAACTTCGGTGCGTAGCGATCTGCACGCGGACGGAATCCGGTCGATATGCTGCCCGGATGAGTCGGTGGAGTTTCGTCGGCCGAACAGATGAGCTCAACCGTCTGTTGTCGGCGGTGACCGGCACGGAGGGGCGCGGGATCTTCTTCAGCGGCAGCGCCGGGATCGGCAAGAGTCGGCTGCTGCGCGAGGGGGTGGCCGCCCTCCCCCGTGACGGGTACGCGATCTGGTCCATCGCGGCCAGCGCCACCACGGCCGCGCTGCCGTTCGGCGGGCTGGTGCAGGTGCTCCCGGCCGAGCAGCCGCAGGGCCTCTCCCCGGCCGGCATCCTGCGCTGGGCGGTCGACGTGCTGCAACAGCAGGCCGCCGGCCGCCGGATCGTGCTCGCCATCGACGACGCCCACCTGCTGGATCCACCGTCGGCCGCGCTGGTGCACCTGGTCGCCCGGGCCGAGAACGCGATAGTGATCGGCACGCTGCGCAACGGCGAGCAGATCCCGCTGCCGATCCGGGCACTCTGGACCGACGACCTGGTCGACCACGCCGAACTGAGCCCGATGGCGCCGGCCGACACCGCCGGGCTGCTCGCCGCCATCCTGGAGGGCCCGGTCGACGCCGCCTCCGCCGACCGGCTCGGCCGGCTCTCCGCCGGCAACCCGCTGCTGCTGCGCGAGCTGGTGCACGCCGCCGCCGGCAGCGGGGAGCTGACCCGCACGTACGGGATCTGGAAGTGGACCGGCCGGTTCGAGCTGGCACCCAGCCTGACCGACCTGATCGACACCCGGATCGGCCAGCTCACCCCGGGCGTACGGGCGGTGGTGGAGCTGGTCGCCTTCGGCGAGCCGCTCGGCCTGCACCTGCTCAACCAGGCCGTCGACCCGGCCGACGTGGAGACCGCCGAGGAGCGCGGGCTGATCAGCATGGTCCAGCACGACCGGCGGCTCAACGTCCGGCTGGCCCACCCGCTCTACGGCGAGGTGATGCGCCGGCAGTGCCCGGTCAGCCGGACCCGCCGGTTGCAGGCCCGGCTGGCCGAGCTGCTGGAGCAGGTCGGCAAGCGCCGCCGCGACGACCTGCTCCGGGTGGCCGTCTGGCGGCTCGACTCGGGCACCGCGCAGGACCCGGCCATGCTGCTCGACGCGGCCGGGCAGGCGTTCGCCCGGTACGACGTACCGCTGGCGACCCGGCTGGCGCGCGCGGCGCTGGACGCCGGCGGCGGGTTCGACGCCGCGGAGCTGCTGGCCACCATCCTGATGTTCGCCGACCGGCCGGACGAGGCGATCGCGGTGCTCGACGCGGTCTCCGCCGACATCCAGGGTGACCGGCGGCTCAGCCGCTGGCTCACGGTACGCGGCATGGTCAGCTACTGGGGGCTGAGCCGGGAGTCCACGGTGGAGGAGATCTCGGCCCGCGGGGCGGCCCTGGAGGACTCCGCCGACCAGGCCCGGGTGCTGGCCTTCGAGGGCATCATGCGGCTGCACCGGCTGGACACCGGCGTCGCGCTGCGGCTCGGGCGGACCGTGCTCGACCGCCCGGCGGCCAGCGTCGCGGCCCGGGAACTGGCCCGCAGCACCATCGCCTACCTCCAGGCCGCGCAGGGCCAGCTGCGCCGCAGCGCCACCGCGATCAACCAGGTGCAGGCCGAGGCCGCCCGGTGGCGGGCCGACATGCCGTACCTGCAACTCGCCCTGGAGCTGGCCCGGGGCACCCGGCTGGCGCTCGCCGGCGACCTGGCCGGCATCGACGCGATCGTGGCCGACGAGTTCGCCGACCTGGCCGGCGCGGGCGACTTCCGGCTCGGCACCGGCTACCTGGCCATCCTCCAGGCGTACGCGGCCCGGCTGCGCGGCCGCAGCGACGAGGCGCTGCGGACCAGCCTCGGCGCCTGCGCGGTGCTGGCCACCAGCCGGGTCTACGCCGGCCTGGCGCAGGCCGAGCGGGCCCAGGCGGCGGCGCTGCGGGGCGACGCCGCGCAGGCGGCCGAGGCGATGGCCGAGGCCGACCGCACCCACGCCCCCGGCATGGCGGTGCTCTACCCGTGGCTGGAGCAGGCCCGCGGCGCGGTGCTGGCCGCCGGCGGCGACGCCTCCGGCGCGGTCAAGCAGCTGACCTCGCTGGCCGAGCGGCTGCGCACGGACGGCTTCGCCGGCCACGAGGTGCACGTGCTGCACGACCTGGTCCGGCTCGACCAGGCCGACGCCCAGATCGGCCCGACCTGCTCCGACGGCAGCCGGCGTACCGTGGCCCAGCGGCTGGCGGAACTCTCCGAGCGGGTGGACGGGATGCTGCCGCCGTTGCTGGCCCGGCACGCCCGGGCCGCCGCGGGCGGCTCCGCCGACGAACTGCTGGCGGTCGCCGACGGGTTCGCCGCGCTGGACCTGACCGTCTACGCCGCCGAGGCCACCGCCGCCGCGCTGCGCCGGCTGCGCGAGCAACGGTCCCCGGCCGCGGCGGCCGCCCGGGAACGGCTCGCCGCCCTGCTCGACCGCTGCGACCTGGTCCGCACCCCGGCGTTGCAGGCCGGCATGCCGTCGCTGTCCGAACGGGAGTGGCAGGTGGCCCGGCTCGCCGCGGCGGGGGTGAGCAGCCGGGCCATCGCCGAACAGCTCTTCCTCTCGGCCCGCACGGTGGAGAACCACCTCCAGCGGATCTACAGCAAGCTCGGCGTGACCGGCCGTGCCGAACTGCGCGCCGCGCTGCGGGCGATGCCGGGCCACGAGGACGGCGAACCGGAGTGAACTCTAGGCTGGGGCGGTGAGCACCCTTCGCCCCGCGCTGCTGACCGACCACTACGAGCTGACCATGATCAGCGCCGCGCTGCGCGACGGCACCGCCGACCGCCGCTGCGTCTTCGAGGTGTTCACCCGGCGGCTGCCCACCGGCCGCCGCTACGGCGTGGTCGCCGGCACCGGCCGGCTGGTCGAGCTGATCCGCGACTTCCGCTTCGACGCCGACGAGGTCGACTTCCTGCGCCGCACCGGGGTGGTCGACGAGCAGGCCGCCGCCTGGCTGCGCGACTACCGCTTCACCGGCGACGTGCACGGCTACGCCGAGGGCGAACTCTTCTTCCCCGGCTCGCCGATCCTCACCGTCTCCGGCGGCTTCGCCGAGTGCGTGGTGCTGGAGACGCTGGTGCTCTCGGTGCTCAACCACGACTGCGCGGTCGCGGCGGCGGCCGCCCGGATGGTCACCGCGGCCCGCGGCCGCACCCTGATCGAGATGGGCTCGCGCCGGGCACACGAGGAGGCGGCGGTCGCCGCCGCCCGGGCCGCGTACCTGGCCGGCTTCCGGTTCACCTCCAACCTGGCCGCCGGCCAGCGGTACGGCATCCCCACCGCGGGCACCGCGGCGCACGCGTTCACCCTGCTGCACGACGACGAGCGGGCCGCGTTCGCCTCGCAGGTCGCCACGCTGGGCAAGGACACCACGCTGCTGGTCGACACGTACGACATCACCCAGGGCATCCGCAACGCGATCGCCGTGGCCGGGCCGGAGCTGCGGGCGGTCCGGATCGACTCCGGCGACCTGGCCGTGATCGCGCAGCAGTCCCGGGAGCTGCTCGACTCGCTCGGCGCCACCGAGACGAAGATCATCGTCTCCGGTGACCTGGACGAGTACTCGATCGCCGCGCTCGCCGCCGAGCCGGTCGACATGTACGGGGCGGGCACCTCGGTGGTGACCGGCTCCGGCGCGCCGACCGCCGGCCTGGTCTACAAGCTGGTCGAGGTCGACGGCCGGGCGGTGGTGAAGCGCTCCGAGCAGAAGGCCACCATCGGCGGCCGGAAGGTGGCCGTCCGCCGGCACAAGCCGACCGGCACCGCCACCGAGGAGGTCATCGTCCCGCAGGGCGAGCCGGAGCGGCAACCGAACGACCGGCTGCTGCAACGGCCACTGCTCACCGGAGGCGAGCCGGTCGAGCTGCCGACCCTGGACGAATCGCGGGAGCACCTGCGGCAGTGCCTGATCTCCATACCCTGGGAGGGGTTGAAGCTCTCCGCGGGCGACCCGGCCGTGCCGGTCACCGTCGTCCCCGCGAGCTGAGCCGGCCAGTCGTACCGCGGACCGAACCGAGGAGAGGAGCACCCGGTGGGCAAGGCGCTGATCATCGTCGACGTGCAGAACGACTTCTGCGAGGGCGGGTCGTTGGCGGTCCAGGGCGGGGCCGGGGTGGCGGCCGGGGTCACCCGGCTGCTCGCCGAGGAGCCGGACCGCTGGGACCACGTGGTGGCGACCAAGGACTACCACGTCGACCCGGGCGCGCACTTCGGCGATCCGCCGGACTTCGTGGACTCGTGGCCGCGGCACTGCGTGGTGGGCACCCCGGGCTCGGAGTTCCACCCCGACCTGGCCACCGACCGGGTCGAGGCGATCTTCCACAAGGGCGAGCACGCGGCCGCGTACTCGGGCTTCGAGGGGCACACCGACTCCGGCGAGTGCCTGGCCGACTGGCTGCGCCGGCACGGGGTCGACACGGTGGAACTGGTCGGGATCGCCACCGACCACTGCGTGCGGGCCACCGCGCTGGACGCCGCCGAGGAGGGCTTCCACACCACCGTGCTGCTGGACCTGACCGCCGGGGTGGCCCCGGACACCACCGACGTGGCGCTGCGGTCCCTGGAGGGCGCCGGGGTCAACCTGCGCGGAAAGCCTGTGATCAGGGCCGCATGAGGCGGTAATCGGTTGGCGGGTGTCGTACCCCCGGTCGAGGATGTCCGGCGGAGGTACGGACCGTCGTGAACCTTAAGCCTTACCGGGAGGCACTCGCCCTGCCCGGACTCCGGTCGCTGCTGCTGGTGGCGGTGCTCGCGCGCGTCCCGCTCACCGCGACCGGGATCACCCTGACCTTCTACGTCGTGCAGGACCTCGGGCGGGGGTACGGCGCGGCGGGCCTGGTCGGCGCGGCGATCACCGTGGGGGCGGCGATCGGCGGCCCGCTGCTCGGCCGGCTGGTGGACCGCCGCGGCCTGCGGCCGGTGCTGGTGCTGACCGGGGTCGCCGAGGCGGTCTTCTGGTCCACGGCACCGCTGCTGTCGTACCCGCTGCTGCTGCCCGCCGCCTTCGTGGCCGGGGCGCTGGCCCTGCCGATCTTCTCGGTGATCCGGCAGTCCATCGCCGCGCTGGTCCCGGCGGAGCGGCGCCGCCCGGCCTACGCGCTGGACTCGATGTCCGTCGAGCTGTCGTTCATGGTCGGCCCGGCTCTGGCCACCGCGGCCGTCGCGACGATCTCCGCCCGCACCACCCTCTACCTCGTCGGCGCCGGGATCGTCGCCGCGGGCATCGGGCTCTGGCTGCAGAACCCGCCGATCCGGGCCGCCAGCGAGGCCACCGGGCCACGGGTGCGCGTCCCCCGGCGGGAGTGGCTCACCCCGCGGATGCTCGCCGTCCTGGCGGTGAGCACGGCCGGCACGCTGGTGCTGGGCGGCACCGACGTGGCGGTGATCGCGGTGCTCCGGGAGAGCGGCGAGGTCGGCTGGACGGGTGCGGTGCTGGCCATGTGGGCGGTCGCCTCGCTGGTCGGCGGCTTCGCGTACGGCGCGGCCAGCCGCTCGGTCTCCCCGCTGGCGCTGATGGCCGCGCTCAGCCTGTTCACCATCCCGATCGGGCTGGGCGGCGCGCACTGGTGGCTGCTCGGCCTGGCGCTGATCCCGGCCGGCCTGCTCTGCGCCCCCACCATCGCGGCCACCTCGGACGCGGTGAGCCGGCTCGCGCCGGCGGCGGTCCGGGGCGAGGCGATGGGCCTGCACGGCTCGGCGGTCACCGTCGGCATCGCGGTCGGCGCCCCGCTGGCCGGCGCGGTCATCGACGCGCAGGCCCCGTGGTGGGGCTTCGCGGTCACCGGCGCGATCGGCGCACTGGTGGCGCTGGTGGTGCTCCCGATCGAACTGCGCCGCCGCCGGGCGGTGGCGCTGTCGGTGCCGGACGCCCCGGAAGCCGAACTCGCCCCGGCCACCGCCGGCTGACCCCCGGCCGGTGCCGGCTGACCCCCGGCCGGTGCCGGCTGACCCCCGGCCGGTGCCGGCGATGCTCCGGCCGGCCACCGGCTCCGGCCGGCCACCGGCTCCGCAACCCGGCCGCCGGTCTTCCGCACCGACCTGGCCGGAGAGCGGCGCCCACCGCGCCACCGCCGGACGCCGGCCCGGGTCTCGTCGCCGGTGGCGGGGTGATCGGCTCGGTGTGCGGCATGTCAGGGTGGTGACGTGCCGGTGACAGCCCGACATGCCGCACACCGAGTGGATCTCACGCGGCCCGGCCTCGGATGACCCACGGGCGTCGTGGCGCAGGGTGAGCGTGGCGCCGCCGGCGTCCGGTCAGGTAGCGCCGGTGGGACGCGGGCTGCCGGGGCGGCCCACCAGGCGTCCGGTGTGCGGGACCCTTGATCGACTCCAGATCGCCGAGGTGGCGGCATCCCGGCGAGCTGGATGCCCCCATATCGCCGATGCGGAGTCGATCTCCGCCCGGTCCGGCCCGATCCGACGTCCGAGGGCCCACCGGGACACCCGGCCCGCACCCCGACCCGCCGCAATTCGAAAAACCGGGCCACCATCCCCGGGGCGGAAGAGGCCGAAGGCCGACCGGACCGCGCCGGCGCCCGCACACCCGCGACGGCCCGGCCGACGAGGACGGGCGGTCCGGACCGACCAGGGCGGGCGGCCGGGGCGGACCTGGGCGGGCGGTCCGGACCAACCAGGGCGGGCGACCGGGACCGACGAGGACCGCGGTCGGGACCGACCAGGGCGGGTGGCCGGGGCGGGAACGACGACGGGCGCCGTCCCCGGGTGGGGAGCGGCGCCCGTCGTCCGTGGAGCTGAGGGTCAGTTGCGGTCGACGTCGCTGGCGACGTCCTCCCGGTAGCTGGCCCCGCCGTCCGACTCGCTGGTCAGCGGCTTGGCGCCGCCCTCGGGCGGGCCGGCCAGGCTCTGGCCACCGGCGGCCAGCTCGGGGAACTTCAGGTCGAACGCCGGCCGCTCGGAGCGGATCCGGGGCATCCGGTCGAAGTTGCGCAGCGGCGGCGGCGAGGTGGTCGCCCACTCCAGGGAGTTGCCGTGGCCCCAGGGGTCGTCGACCTCGACGACCGGGCCGGCCTTGTACGACTTCCAGCAGTTGTAGATGAACGGCAGCGTCGAGATACCGGTGATGAACGCGCCGATCGTCGAGATCATGTTCAGCGTGGTGAAGCCGTCGCTGGGCAGGTAGTCGGCGTACCGGCGGGGCATGCCCTCGCTGCCCAGCCAGTGCTGCACCAGGAAGGTGGTGTGGAAGCCGATCATGGTGAGCCAGAAGTGCACCTTGCCCAGCCGCTCGTCGAGCATCCGGCCGAACATCTTGGGGAACCAGAAGTAGATGCCGGCGAAGACCGCGAACACGATGGTGCCGAAGAGCACGTAGTGGAAGTGCGCCACCACGAAGTAGTTGTCGTGCAGGTGGAAGTCCAGCGGCGGGCTGGCCAGCAGCACGCCGGTGAGGCCGCCGAAGAGGAACGTCACCAGGAAGCCGATCGAGAAGAGCATCGGCGACTCGAAGCTGATCTGGCCGCGCCACATGGTGCCGATCCAGTTGAAGAACTTCATACCGGTGGGCACGGCGATCAGGTAGCTCAGGAAGCTGAAGAAGGGCAGCAGCACCTGGCCGGTGGCGAACATGTGGTGCGCCCAGACGCTCATCGACAGACCGGCGATGGCGATGGTCGCGGCGACCAGGCCCTTGTAGCCGAAGATCGGCTTACGGGAGAAGACCGGGATGATCTCGCTG
This sequence comes from Micromonospora sp. C28SCA-DRY-2, assembly GCF_030519475.1. GTDB lineage: Bacteria > Actinomycetota > Actinomycetes > Mycobacteriales > Micromonosporaceae > Micromonospora. Next base: position 924,615 of record NZ_JAUMKD010000001.1, read on the forward strand.
ATGATGCCGAAGAACGGCAGCGCGATGATGTACACCTCGGGGTGGCCGAAGAACCAGAAGAGGTGCTGCCAGAGCATCGGCCCGCCGGTCGCCGGGTCGTAGACGTGGGCGCCCAGCAGCCGGTCCGCGGCGAGCGCGAAGAGCGCGGCGGCCAGCAGCGGGAAGACCAGGATCACCAGGAGGCTGGTGATCAGGATGTTCCACGTGAAGATCGGCATCCGGAACATCGTCATGCCGGGCGCGCGCAGGGTGAGGATCGTGGTGATCATGTTCACCGCGCCGAGGATGGTGCCCAGACCGGAGATCGCCAGACCCATCACCCACATGTTGGCGCCGACGCCGGGCGAGTGCTCCACGCTGCTCAGCGGGGTGTACGCGGTCCAGCCGAAGTCGGCGGCGCCACCCGGGGTGAGGAAGCCGGCGGTGGCCATCGTGCCGCCGAACAGGTACAGCCAGTACGCGAAGCTGTTCAGCCGCGGGAACGAGACGTCCGGGGCGCCGATCTGGATCGGCACGACGTAGTTGGCGAAGGCGAACACGATCGGCGTCGCGAAGAACAGCAGCATGATCGTGCCGTGCATGGTGAAGAGCTGGTTGTACTGCTCGGGCGACAGGAACTGCAGCCCGGGCCGGGCCAGCTCGGCCCGCATGAACAGGGCCATCAGGCCACCGATCATGAAGAACACGAACGCGGTGACCATGTACATGATCCCGATCTGCTTCGCGTCCGTGGTACGCAGCAGCCGCGCGATGGCCGAACCCCTGACCGGCGCTCGGACCGGCCAGGGCCGGGTCACGACCGGCTTGGGTGCGACGGTGGTCACGAGTGGCCTCCGGTTCTGGGTTGTCCCGCTCGGCACGCGCTGTTGTCTGCGAGCCGTCATCCGCAAGGAGGATAGTCCCCGGCAGGTGGCAGCGCCGCGTGGGGTGGGCGGGTACCCTCCGCCACCCGGCCCGGCGACCGGCCACCGGCCGGCGTCCCGGTCCGCTGCGTCGATCCCTTACAGCGGGCCGAGCAGCAGCCGGTAGTGCTCGCCGAAGATGCGGCCGCCGCGGCCGCGCAGCAGCGGGTCGCGCAGCGCCGGCGGGACGTCCCGGGTCCGGTTGCGGTCCCGGGTCCGGTCCCGCACCCATCGGGTACGCGGCCGCCGGCGACTCTCGTACGCGGTCAGCGCGGCGTCGACGCTGCCGGCCGCGCCGAGCGACTCGGCGAGCACCACGGCGTCCTCCAGTGCCATCGCGGCGCCCTGGGACAGCGTCGGCGCGGTGGCGTGCGCGGCGTCGCCGACCAGCAGCACCCGGCCCCGGGACCAGCGCCCCAGCTCGACCTCGTCGGTGATCCCGACGTGCACGTGCTCCAGCGAGTCCAGCACCTCCGGCACCGGCCCGCCGTAGGAGCCGAAGAGTTCGCGCAGCCGCGCCACCGGGTCGGCCGGCGGCTCGGTGCCGGTCTCGTCGGCGTAGCAGTGCAGCCGTCCGGCGCCGATCGGCACCACCAGGAAACCGGCCCGCTGCCCGAGCAGCGCTGTCCACTCGGCGACCGGGGGGCCGTCGCGGACCACTGCCCGGTAGACCACCTGCCCGGTGGGGCGCGGCGGACCGCCGAGGGCGGCCAGGGTGCGGATCGACGAGCGCGGGCCGTCCGCGCCGATCAGCAGGTCGTACTCGGTGCTGGTGCCGTCGACGAAGGTGACGCCGACCGCGTCCGGCAGCAGGTCGATGGTGCGCACCTCGGCGCCGTGCCGGACGGCGCCACCGGCCCCGGTGAGCAGCACCCGGTGCAGTTCGCCCCGGGGCAGCGCCCGGCACTCGCCGACGCCGGCCCAGAGCGCGTCGAGGTCGACCTCGCAGAGCGGGGCCCCGGCGGCGTCGAGGAACCGCTGCCGGTGGATGACCTGGCCGAGCGGGCGGACCGGGCCGTCGAGGTCGAGCCGGCGCAGCGCGCGGGCGGCGTTGCCGGGCAGGTAGAGGCCGGTGTCGGTGAGCTCGCCCGGGGGCAGCTTCTCGGTGACGTCGGGCCGGAAGCCCGCCATCCGCAGCGCCCGGGCCACGGCCAGACCGGCGATGCCCGCGCCGACGACGAGGATGCGCAGGGGAGAGCCACCCATGGTGGTGTACGCCTCCGGAGGGGTTCGGCACGCGTTGGAGGCAAGACACTACTCGGCGCTACCGACTCGCACCAGAGTCAAATCGGTCCACGCGTGACACTCGTCGGCGACGGCACCCCGGTCGGCCGGCGGATCGCCGCCGACCGCGCGGCCCCAGCGTGACAAACCTCACCTTCTACTCCAATACCGCAGCGCCATTGCGCCGGAGTTTCAGAGGTGTAAATGTGTCGACGAAGCGTGGGAGCGCTCCCGTCCGGGTTTCCGTCCGACATGTCCGGCGTCCATGCGCCGTATGCCAAGGAGCATCATGAAACGTCCACTCCGGGCCCTCGCGGCGGCCGGCCTGCTCGCCGCCGGGTCGATCGTCGCCGTGGCCCTCGGCGGCACCGCCTCCGCCGACACCCAGATCTGCGAGCAGTACGGCTCCACCACCATCCAGGGCCGGTACGTGGTGCAGAACAACCGCTGGGGCACCACCGCCCAGCAGTGCATCAACGTCACCGACACCGGCTTCGAGATCACCACGCAGAACGGCAGCAACCCCACCAACGGCGCGCCCACCGCGTACCCGTCGGTCTACCTGGGCTGCCACTACACCAACTGCTCCCCCGGCACCAACCTGCCGATCCAGGTGAGCCAGATCAGCAGCGCCACCAGCAGCATCACCTACCGGTACGTCAGCGGCGCCACCTACAACGCCTCGTACGACATCTGGCTGGACCCGACGCCCAAGCGGGACGGGGTGAACCAGATGGAGATCATGATCTGGCTCAACCGGCAGGGCTCCATCCAGCCCATCGGTTCGCCGGTCGGCACCGCCACGCTGGCCGGCCGGACCTGGGAGGTCTGGCGGGGCAGCAACGGTTCCAACAACGTGATCTCGTACGTGGCGCCGTCGGCGATCAGCAGCCTGAACTTCAGCGTGCTCGACTTCATCAACGACGTCCGCAACCGGGGCGCGATCACCAACTCCTGGTACCTGACCAGCATCCAGGCCGGCTTCGAGCCCTGGCAGGGCGGCGTCGGGCTGGCGGTGACCTCGTTCTCGGCGGCGGTCAACGGCGGTGGCAACCCGACCACGCCGCCGCCGACCACTCCCCCGCCGACCACGCCGCCGCCCGGCGGCTCGGGGTGCGCGGTGAAGTACACGCCCAACTCGTGGGACAACGGGTTCACCGCCGACGTGCAGATCACCAACACCGGGTCGAGCGCGATCAACGGCTGGACGCTGACCTACGCGCTACCCGCCGGGCAGCAGGTGACCAGCGCCTGGAACGCCACGGTGAGCCAGAGCGGGTCGACGGTGACCGCGCGGAACCTGAGCTGGAACGGCTCGATCGCGCCGGGCGGCACGGCGAGCTTCGGCTACCAGGGGACGCTGAGCGGGTCGTACTCCTCGCCCACCAGCTTCTCCCTCAACGGGGTCGCCTGCTCCCGTAGCTGACGACCGACCGGTGGCGGCCCGACCCGCGCGAGCGCGCCGGGCCGCCACCCGCGCCGGGTTCAGACCCGGGTGAGCCGGACGGCGTCGGCGATGATCAGGCCGGCGGCCGAACTCCAGCGGCTCACCGCGACCCGGTTGGCGTCGCCGGCCGGCAGCGAGAACGTGCCCAGCGTCCGCCACTGCCCACCGGTCGCCCGCTGGTCGACGGTGACGGTCTGGTTCCCGCTCGACGTGGCGATGATGTACGGGGTCGCGGAGTTGTAGCCGGCGTTCGCCGGCCACCAGGCCTCGACCCGGTAGCTGCCGGCCGCCGGGACGTTGAACTTGTACCAGGCGGCGTCGCTGGCCAGGACCGGGTCGGCGAAGCGGTAGTCGGCGCCGTAGCGCTGCCCCGAGTACGACGACGTACCCCAGTTGGTGCTGGCGGTGAACCGGCCGGCGGTGGCGTTGTCCACGATCGAGGACCAGACTGGGCCGCCGGCCATCTTGGCGGCCACGTCGGCCCGCATCACGTTCAGGTCGATGAAGGACGGGTCGATCTTGCCGGTGGTGCTGGTCTCCCGGTGGCCCCGGGCGTAGCTGGAGTCCTTGCCGAGCCGCTTCAGCACCGCGGCGGTGGCGGCCACCGACGCGTTGTACTGCGCCGCGGTCATCTCCTGGTTGACGCCGTTGTAGTCGATCTCCCAGCCGATCAGCATCGTGTTGCCGTCGCCGGCCGGGATGGGCCCGCTGGCCCGGGCGGTGCCGGCGTGGTTGCAGCGACCGGCGGAGATGACGTGGAAGACGCCGTGGTAGTCGACCAGCGCCTGGCAGAGCGGGCCGGGCAGGTCGGACCGGCCGTTGATGCAGATGTTCAGCGCCGGGTGCGGGTTGCTGGCGCTGGAGGTGGCCGCGGTGTGGTGCCAGAGCACGCCGATCGGGTCGAAGGAGCCGGGGCGCATCCGGTTGAGCCAGTCGCCCTCGACGACGACCTGGACGCCGGCCGAGCGCAGCACGTCCACCAGCCAGGGAATGGTGGCCATCAGGACTCCCCGAGCAGGTCGGCGAGGCACTCGGGCTTCGGCGCGGCGAGCGGCGCGGCACTCGCCGCGGCGGGACGGACGGCGACGGCGGTCAGCGCGCCGGCCACCAGGGCCGGGATGCCGAGCAGACCTCGGCGCCGCAGACGGACGGATCGGGACGTGACCATGGCGCTCCTTCAGCGGGGCGGAGGGGTACGACGGATCGACGATCGTCGTGACGGGCACGGTATATCGTCACGAGCGTCTATGTCGATACCCTTCATCGCCATTGCTTCGACTGAAGGAAATTGGCAAGAAGCGGGCGCCGGCGGCCCGGGTCCGCGCCGCGGGTCGGGTCCTACGGCAACCGCGCGGCCGCGACCGGGCCGGTCAGGTGCCGCCCAGCGCGTCGATGTCGCGCATCTCCTCGGCGGTGAGCGCGAACTGGAAGACGTCGGCGTTGGCCCGGATCCGCTCCGGCGTCACCGACTTCGGGATCACCACGATCTCGTGGTCGATGTGCCAGCGGAGCACCACCTGGGCCGGCGAGACGCCGTGCGCCCCGGCGATCCGGGTGAGCACCGGATCGGACAGGTCGCTCCGCTTGAACGGGCTGTAGCCCTCCAGCACCACACCCCGGTCGCGGTGCTCGATGTGCCGTTGCCGGTCGTAGAGGAAGGGGCTCCAGGGGATCTGGTTGACCGCCGGGTTCTCCTCGGTGGCCTGGATCAGCTCGTCGATCTGCGCGGTGCTGTAGTTGCTCACCCCCACCGCGCGGGCCAACCCCTCGTCCCGGGCGGCCAGCAGCTCCCGCCAGACCGGGATGCTGTCCGCCGGGTTCGACGGCGGCCAGTGCACCAGCCACAGGTCGACGTGGTCGGTGCCGAGCGCGCGCAGGCTCGCCTCGATGGTCTCCCGCTCCCGACCCACCCGCTCCGGCGGGAGCTTCGTGGTGAGGAAGACGTCCTCGCGGCGCAGCCCGCTCTCCTGCACCGCCCGGCCGACCTCTTCCTCGTTGCCGTACATGGTGGCGGTGTCGATGTGCCGGTAGCCGGCGTCGAGCGCGGCCAGCACGGCGTCGTAGCCGGCCTTGCCGGTGGCCTGCCAGGTGCCGAAGCCGAGCAGCGGCATCCGCACCTCGCCGGGCAGCGGAACGGTGGGCTGATCGAGATCCATGCCGACGGTTCTACCCGTGATCGCCCGCGACATGCCCGGAAACCGGGCATCCGGGTCGTCGGCGGCGGGTCGGCACCGGCGTCCGGCGGCCCGGGCCGGATTGCCGGAGAATGCGGGTGTGGCCGACCGGCTGGAGGAGTACCGGCGCAAGCGGGACGCGGCACGCACCCCGGAGCCGGTGCCGCGGCGCGCCCCCCGGCGGAAGAAGCCGACCGGCGACACCGCCCGCTTCGTCATCCAGCAGCACCACGCCCGCAGCCTGCACTGGGACCTGCGGCTGGAGCACGAAGGGGTGCTCGCCTCCTGGGCGGTGCCGCGCGGCCTGCCCCGGGAGCCCGGCCGCAACCACCTCGCCGTGCACACCGAGGACCACCCGATGGAGTACCTCACCTTCCACGGTGAGATCCCGGCCGGCGAGTACGGCGGCGGCCGGATGACCATCCACGACCGGGGCACGTACCGCGCCGAGAAGTGGCACGACGACGAGGTGATCGTCGTGCTCGACGGCGAGCGCACCAGCGGCCGGTACGTCCTCTTCGCCACCGGCGGCAAGGCGGGCCGCGACTGGATGGTCCGGCGCACCGACCCGGCCCCGGAGGGCTGGACCAGCATGCCGGAGCTGGTCCGCCCGATGCTCCCCAGCCCGGGCGGGAAGCTGCCCCGGGACGAGCACGAGTGGGGCTACGAGCTGCGCTGGGACGGGGTGCGAGCGGTCGCGTACGTCTCCGGCGGGCGGCTGCGGCTGCTGTCCGAGACCGACGAGGAGATCACCGGGACGTACCCCTGGCTGCGGGACATGGCCGAGGAGCTGGCCCCCACCGAGGCCGTGCTGGACGGGGTGCTGGTGCGCATCGACCGCGCCGGGCGGGTCCGGCCGGCGCGCGGCGGCCGGGCCACCGCGGACGCCCAGTACCTGATCTTCGACCTGCTCTGGCTGGAGGGGGTGGGCAGCGTCGAGCTGCCGTACGCCCAACGCCGGGAGCTGCTCGACGGTCTGGCGCTGACCGGAGCGCACTGGCAGACTCCGCCCTGGTTTCCCGGCACCGGCGCCGAGGCCCTGCGGACCGCGCGCGAGCAGGGGCTGCCCGGGGTGGTGGCCAAGCGACTCGACTCGGTCTACGAGCCGGGCCGACGCAGCCGGCGCTGGCTGAGCATCGACACCAGCTGAGACGGCGAGGAGCGACGTGTACCTGACCCATCTGGAGTGCCCACGCTGCGGCCGGGAACACGACGCCGGCAAGCCGCGCAACCTCTGCGACTGCGGGTCACCGGTGCTGGCCCGCTACGACCTGGCAGCGGTGGCCGAGGTGGTCACCCCGGAACGGTTCGGGCTGCGCCCGGCCGACCTGTGGCGCTACCGCGAGCTGCTGCCGGTGGCCGACCCGCGGCACGTGACCACGCTGGGCGAGGGCTGGACGCCGCTGCTGCGCGCCCCGGCGTACGGGGCGGAGATCGGCATTCCCGAGCTGCTGGTCAAGGACGAGGGGCTGACCCCGACCGGGTCGTTCAAGGCGCGCGGCGCGGCGGTCGGCGTGAGCCGGGCCCGGGAGCTGGGCGTGGAGCGGATCGCCATGCCGACCAACGGCAACGCGGGCGCCGCCTGGGCGACCTACGCCGCGCGGGCCGGGCTGCGCGCGACGGTGGTCATGCCGGTGGACGCGCCGGTCGTCTGCCGGCGCGAGTGCGTGGCCGCCGGCGCCGACCTGCGCCTGGTCGACGGGCTGATCAGCGACGCCGGCCGGCTGGTCGCCGAGCTGGTGGCGAGCTCGGCGGGCGCGGTGTTCGACGCGGGCACGCTGCGCGAGCCGTACCGGCTCGAGGGCAAGAAGACCATGGGGTACGAGATCGTCGAGCAGCTCGGCTGGCAGGCGCCCGACGTGATCATCTATCCGACCGGCGGCGGGGTGGGGCTGATCGGCATCCACAAGGCGCTGCACGAGCTGCGCGAGCTGGGCTGGATCGGTGACCGGCTGCCCCGGCTGGTGGCCGTCCAGTCGACCGGGTGCGCACCGATCGTCCGGGCCTTCGCCGCCGGGGAGGAACGCGCCCAGCCCTGGGCGGACGCAAAAACGGTGGCGTTCGGCATCACCGTGCCGGCCCCGCTGGGCGACGAACTGATCCTGGCCGCGCTGCGGGCCAGCGGCGGCACCGCGGTGGCGGTCGAGGACGCCGAGATCCTGGCCGACCTGCGGGACTTCGCCGCCCGGGAGGGGCTGCTGCTCTGCCCGGAGGGCGCCACCTGCCTGACCGCCGCCCGGCAGTTGCGGGCCGGCGGCTGGATCCGGGCCGGCGAGCGGGTGGTGGTGCTCAACACCGGCGCCGGCCTGAAGTACCCGGAGACGGTGGACGTGACCGGGGTGCCGGTGCTGGCCTGACCCGCCCGCACCGGGCGAGCCTGCCGGCGCCGGTGGCCCCGCGGGCCGGCGGGGTCCGCGGGGCCGTCGGGGCGGTCAGCGGTACGTGATGTCGGAGCTGGCGTAGAAGCAGTTGACCCCGTCGGCGCCCTCGCCGATCTTGGTCGGTTCGTCGCCCTTGGGTACGCCGATGTACTTCTCGCAGATCACGGTCCGCCGGTCCGGGTCGTTGAGGATGGTGATCCGGCTGAACCGGGCGGTGTCGCCCCAGTTGGTGTTGATGCCGGCGAGCACCTTGGTGGAGGTGGCGGTGACGTTGTCCATCACCACGTGCCGCTGGTACGAGGTGGAGCAGTTGCCGCAGGCCCGGTAGAGCTTGCCGGCGTTCTCCACCCGGAAGTTGCGGATGTGGACGGTGCCCGAACCGTTGTGCTGGAAGACCTTGTCGGAGGCGGACCGGGCGCCGCCGCCGTCGACGGTGTAGGTGGTGCCGCCGCGGAAGGTGGCCGCGTCCTCGCCGACGTCCTCCCACCAGACGTTGACCAGCGTGCAGTTGCCCTCGCAGTGCACCCCGTCGCCGGCCGGGGCGCCGATGACGACGTTGCGCAGGGTGGCCCCGGCCGCGAGCACGAACATCGGGTCCTGGCTCTCGCTCTGCCCGCCGTCGCCGATGCCGTAGTACCGGCGCAGGCCGCCGTCGAAGGTGCCCGAGACCCGGATCGTGGCGTCCACCTTCACACTGCCGGTCGGCGTCGGCCAGCCGGCCGGCGGGGGCGTGGTGGGCGGGGGTGTGGTCGGCGGGGGCGTGGTCGGCGGGGCGGTGGTCCCCGGCGGGGTGGTCGGCGTCGAGCCGCCGGAGCTGTCCACCGTGACGTCGTCGAAGCTGCCGCTGGCGTACGCGGTGACCAGGCCGATCCGGCCGGCGCCGACCAGGCCGTTGCTGCCGGCGGCGATCTGGGTGCCGTTGACGAAGCCCCGGATGGTGCTGCCGCTGGCCTCGATCCGCAGCGTGTACCAGGTGCCGGCGCTGACCCCGATCGACGCCGAGCCGATCGCGGCGATCTGGCTGCCGTTGACCGCCTGGAGTTCGGCGCGGCCGTTGCCGAGCAGGGCCAACCGGTACATCTTGGTGCTGCCGCTGGCCCGCGCCGCCAGGCCCACCAGGGCGCTGGACGAACCGAAGCCGCCCGGCCGTACCCGGGCCTGCACCTGGTAGTCGGTCCAGCCGGTCTGGCCGGCGAAGAGGCGGGCCAGTTCGCTGGCCGCGTTGGACTGGTGCACGGCGCCGTCGGTGACCGCCCAGGTGCCGCCGGACTTGGACCAGCCGGCGGTGTCGCCGTCGCTGAAGCTGTCGGTGAAGACGGTGGCCGCGAAGGCCGAGGTGGTCATGCCGGCGGCGAGGGCGGCCACGGTCGCCCCGGCGCCCACGGCGAGCAGCAGTGCCCGCCGGCGAGTGCGGTGTCTGGATTGCACGGGGTCCTCCTGGGATGCAGGTGGTGGTGCCCCACGCGGTGGCACGGCGCAGGGGGAACCGGCGCGCGGTGCCGCGGCCTGGGGGATCGGATGGTCCCGCCGGAGGCCCGGACTCCGGAGGGGACGAACGGGATTAAAAGCCTTCTTAAAGGGCTTTCCCGTACTCGAAAGGCTAGGACCGTCCAGAGACGAGCGTCAATGGATTGCGCTTGCAGGTCTGTTGCAGGATTTCCGGCGTCACTCACCGGTCGGCTCGGTGAGCCGCCAGGCCGCGTTGATCAGGCCGATGTGCGAGAGCGCCTGCGGGGTGTTGCCCAGCTGCGCGCCGTCGCGCAGGTCGATCTGCTCGCTGAGCAGGCCCACGTCGTTGGCGTGCCCGACGACCTGCTCGAACAACCGCCGGGCGCGCTCCCGCTCGCCGGCCATCGCCAGGCACTCCACCAGCCAGAACGAACAGAGCAGGAAGCCCGCCGGCTCGCCGGCCCAGCGCCGCACCAGCCCGTCGGCGGTGCCCAGTTCCCGCTCCACCGCCTCGATGGTGGCGCGCATCCGCGGGTCGGCCGCCGGCAGGAAACGCACCACCGGCAGGTAGAGCGCCGAGGCGCCCAGCTCGGTGGAGCCGAAGAACGCGGTGTACGCGCCGACCTCGTCGTTCCAGCCCTCGCGCAGCACGGTGGCCCGGATCTCGTCCCGGACCGCGGCCCACCGCCGCGGGTCGGCGCGCTCGCCGAGCCGGGGCGCCAGCGCCACCGCCTTGTCCATCGCCGCCCAGCAGAGCACCTTCGACGACAGGTAGTGCCGCTCGACCTCGCGGGTCTCCCACATCCCCCGGTCGGGCAGGTGCCAGGTGGTGGCCACCTGCTCGGCCAGCCCGAGCACCATCTCGCGCAGCTCCTTCTCGAAGCTGGTGCCGAGGTAGTCGCGCAGCTGCCAGGTCGCCAGGATCACCTCGCCCGGCACGTCGAGCTGGCGTTGCCGCCAGGCGTCGTTGCCGACGCTCACCGGCCGGCTGCCGGCGTAGCCCGGCAGGTGCGCAAGCTCGTGCTCGGAGAGGTCCCGCTCCCCGGCCAGGCCGAACATCACCGGCACCGGCATCTGGCCGACCTGGCCGATCGAGCGGGCCACCCAGGCGAAGAGCCGGGACGTCTCGTGCGGGCAGGCGGCCACCCAGAAGGCGCGCAGGGTCATTGCGAAGTCGCGCAGCCAGGAGAGGCGGTAGTCGTAGTTGCGGTCGCCGCCCAGCTCTTCGGGGAGCGAGGTGGTCAGCGCCGCGGCCACCGCGCCACTGCGGCTGTACGTCAGCCCGGTCAGCACCGTGGCGCTGTGCCGGACCAGGTCGGCGTACTCGCCGGGGTAGTGGTGCGACTCCCGGTACGCCTCCCAGGCCTGCACCGTCTCGGCGAGCGCGACGACCGGGTCCAGCCGGGCCGGCGGATCACCGTACGCGTGCCCGTACGCCAGGTCGAAGCCGACCACGTCCCCGGCGGAGACCGCGAACTCGTGCCGGACCCGGTCCTGCCCGGCGCGCAGCGGCAGGCCCGCGGCGCGCAGCGTCAGCGTCACCGAGCCGCAGGCCGCCAGCACCGCGCCGTCCGGCTGGTCGTGCAGGTACGGGGTCAGCAGCCCGTAGTCCGGCCGGGGGCAGAACTCCAGCTCCATCGGCACCCGGCCGCTGAGCCCCTCGACCACCCGCAGCAGCACCCCGGGCGAGTTCATGCCCAGCTCGTGCCCCCGGGCACCGAATTCGGCGGCCAGCGCGTCGGTCACCGCCACGCTGCCCTCGGGGGTGTGGTGCACGGTGCGCAGCACCAGGGTGTCCGGCCGGTAGGAGCGCTCCACCCGGTGCCCGGGCCGGCCGGCGGCGACCGGCGCCAGGAGCCAGTGCCCGGCCCGGGGGCCCAGGATCCGGCCGAAGACCGAGGCGGCGTCGAACCGGTCCGGGCACCACCAGTCGATCGAGCCGTTCCGGCCGACCAGCGCGCCGGAGCGGCAGTCGGACACGAAGCCGTAGTCGGAGATCGCCGGCTGGTCCACCCGCTGCGGGTACCCGGATCGGCCCGCCTCAGACCGGGCGCCCGCCCCGGCCGGCCGGATCCGACGGCACGGCCCAGCCCGGCCCGGCCGGCCGGATCGGGCGGCCCAGCCCGGCCCGCGGCCGGACCCGGGTGCGAGCCGCCGGGCTGGTCACCCCTCGTCGAGCGGCCGGGTGCCGGCGGCGGGTGCGGGGCCGGCGGCGCCCGCCGCCCCGGTCGGTCCCGCCGCTGCCCGGGTCAGGAGGTGGGCGGCTCGTCCTCGCCGGCGGCCTCCGCCGCGTCCGCCTCCTCCTTGGTGCGGTGCACCGCCTGGTCGGCGTGCTCCGGCGGGCCGTAGACGGTGTAGAGGACCAGCGGGTTCGGCCCGGTGTTGACGAAGTTGTGCTTCGTGCCGGCCGGCACCACCACCAGGTCGCCCTGGACGACCTCGCGCTTCTCCCCGGCGACCCGGGCCTCGCCGGTGCCGCTGACGAAGGTCAGGATCTGGTCGATGTCCTCGTGGACCTCCTCGCCGATCTCACCGCCCGGCGGGATGGTCATGATCACCAACTGGGTGTGCGTACCGGTCCACAGCACCCGCCGGAAGTCCGGGCTCTTCTCGGCGACGGTCGCGATCGTGAAATGCTCCATGTCGGGCTCATACCCGGTCCGGCCCCGCGTCACGCCGGGACTGGCAGATGGTGGAATTTGCCACCCCATCGAGGTTTGACTCCAACGAGGACGGGGATCGAGACCCAGACCGGTGCGACACGGCCGGTCGAGCCAGGTCCCCGCTGACGTACCGCCGTACGGCTGCGGCGGTGGGAGACGGCCAGAGCGCGGCGACGTTTCGACCGAGGTCGAGCGGCGCCGTGCGCTCGTTCGCTCGCGGGTCGCGGATCGACGGCGCCGGTCAGGAGAGCACCGTCAGGTGGAACGGCCGGTCGGCGACGCTGCCGTCGCCGGCGAAGGTGGAGACGAAGACACCGTTCGGGATGCCGGTACGGCCGGCCACCGCCACCTGACCCGACGGTGCGACACCGGCGCTGCCGGACAGCCCGATGGTGCCCACGTATCCGGCGGCCGTCACGTCCTGGTCGAAGATGACCTGGTACTTGCCCCGGGCCAGGCGGGTGGCCTGTGCGGCGCCGAGGCCGCGGACCAGGTTGCCGTCGGCGGTCACCACCGCGAAGAGCACCCGCGCGGTCGCGGGCAGGCCGACGGTGGCGCAGGTGGTGACCTCCGCGTCGGCACGGGTGGCGTCGTCGTCCCCCGGATCGGGCTGTGCCGGCCCGCGCCGGGTTCTGAGGCTGGACATCGGTGCCCTCCCGGGCCGCCCGAGGGGCGGCGTTGAGGCAGTTGTTGCGGCAAAGGGGGATCCTCGCCGATCGCACCCTTTGTCATCGAACGTATGTCGTGACCGTTCCGCCAACCAGGCCAGCAGTTGTCCGATCATGGACACTTCCGCCGTTCCGCCGCAGGTCAGGGCCGGTGCCGCGGTCAGTCGTCGGGGACGGCCAGCGGTTCCCGGCCCACGCAGCGCACCTTCAGCTCGTACTCGCCGGACGGGCCCTCGAACTTGACCTCGACGTCGTCGTCGGGGCCCCGGTCGACGTCGCCGACCCGGTAGCCCTGGGCCGGCGCCCAGGACACCAGCCGCACCCCGCCGGGCACGCACTCGGCCACCGCGGTGCCGCCAGCGGTGGTGAACACCCGCCGGCCCGCGGCCGGTGCGCTCGGCGTGGCGCCGGACGGGCCGGGTGTCGCGGCGCTCGGACCGGGCGTGGCCGGTGTCGGCGTGGCCGGCTCGGCGGCCAGGGCCCGCTCGACCTCCCGTTGGCTGAGCACGCCGCCCGGGGTGCCGGTGATGCTCTCCCCCACCAGCCGGATCGCGGCCAGTCCGACCAGGGTGGCGACCACGGCGGTGGCCAGCCACCCGGCGACGGCGAGGACCGAACGGCGGCGCATGCCCCGACTATCCCCGATCGAAGGTTGGGCGTGGCACCGCGGGACGCTAAGGGAGGGTTAACGTCCGCGGCCGGACCGGCCGGCGGCGGATAGCCTGCCTGCTGTGGCCCGCCTGCTGCTCATCGAGGACGACCTGACGATCCGCACGCCGCTGATCCGGGCGCTGCACGATCGCGGACACGCGGTGGCGGCCGCCTCGACCGCGATGACCGGGCTGCGCGACGCCCTCGACGACCGACCCGACCTGGTCGTGCTCGACCTCGGGCTGCCCGATCTGGACGGCCGCGAGCTGCTGCGGATGCTGCGGGCGGTCAGCTCGGTGCCGGTGATCGTGGCCACCGCCCGCGACGACGAGACCGAGATCGTCCGGGTCCTCGACGCCGGCGCGGACGACTACGTGGTCAAGCCGTTCACCGCCGCCCAACTGGACGCCCGGATCCGGGCGGTGCTGCGGCGCGGCCCGGCCGGCGGTGGCACCGACGACCCGGCACTGGTGGTCGGCGGTTTGCGGATCGACCCCCGGTCCCGCCAGGTGACCCTGGACGGCGAACCGGTCGAGCTGACCCCGCGCGAGTTCGACCTGCTGCACCACCTGGCCGGCCGGCCCGGCGAGGTGGTCACCAAACGGGAGCTGCTCACCGAGGTGTGGCAGATCCCGTACGGCGGCGCCGACAAGACCGTCGACGTGCACCTGTCCTGGCTGCGCCGCAAGCTGGGCGAGAGCGCCCAGCAGCCCCGCTACCTGCACACCGTGCGCGGGGTCGGGGTGCGGCTCGAAGCTCCCGGGGCGGCCGGGTGAGGGCCCGGCTGGCCCTGCTGGTGGCCGCGGTCAGCGTGCTCACCCTGGCCGCCTTCCTGGTGCCGCTGGCGCTGCTGGTGCGTACCGTCGCCGAGGACCGGGCCACCGTCCGGGCGACCGCCGACGCCCAGCGCCTGGTACCGGTGGTGGGTACCGAGGACGCGGAGACGATCCGGCTGACCGTCGAGCAGCTCGCCGCCGAGTCCGGCCGTCCGGTCAGCGTCTTCCTGCCCGACGGCACAGTGCTCGGCGCCGCCGCCCCGCGTACGCCCGCGGTGGCGCTGGCCGAGCGGGGGCGGAGCCTGACCGCGGAGTCGGCCCGGGGACGCGAGGTGGTGATCGCGGTGCAGGGCCGGCCGGACGGCACCGGGGTGATCCGCACCGAGGTGCCCCGCGCCGAGCTGACCGCCGGGGTGACCCGCTCCTGGCTGGTGCTGGCCCTGCTCGGAGTGCTGCTGGTGCTGATCGGGCTGGCCGTCGCCGACCGGCTGGCCCGCAACCTGGTCCGGCCGATCGGCGAGCTCTCCGCGGTGTCGCACCGGCTCGCCAACGCCGAACTGGACGCCCGGGTGGCACCGGCCGGGCCGGCCGAGCTGCGCGAGGTGGCCGGCGCCCTCAACCACCTGGCCGGCCGGATCCAGGTGCTGCTGGCGCAGGAACGCGAACGGGTGGCGGACCTGTCGCACCGGCTCCGCACCCCGCTGACCGCGCTCCGGCTGGAGGCCGAGTCGCTGCGCGACCCGCAGGACGCGGCCCGGGTCACCGCGGCGGTGGACGGGCTGGAACGCGCGGTCACCGGCCTGATTCAGCAGGCCCGGTGGCGGTCGCCGGCGGCCGGCCCGGCGGTCGCGGACGCGGCGGCGATCGTCGCCGAACGGGTGGCGTTCTGGTCGGTGCTGGCCGAGGACACCGGACGGGCGGTCAGCCTCGACCTGGCGCCCGGGCCGCTGCCGGTCGCCGTGCCCGCCGACGAGCTGGCCGCGGCCGTGGACGCGCTACTCGGCAACGTCTTCGCGCACACCCCGGACGGCACCGCGTTCGGCGTCCGGCTCGCCCTGGACGCCGGACAGGTGGTGCTCGTCGTCACCGACGAGGGCCCCGGCATCCCGGCCGGCACCGTCCGGCGGGGGGCCAGTTCCGCCGGGTCGACCGGCCTGGGGCTGGACATCGCCCGGCGGGCCGCGCAGGCCGGCGGCGGTCGGCTGGACCTCGGCAGCGCTCCCGGCGGGGGCGCCGAGGTGCGGCTCACGTTCGGTCCGCCGGCCGCCTGAACCCCCGCCGACCGGCCTTAACCGGGCCTTAGCGTCCGGGCAGCGCGGCGCTATCCCGTTCCGGCCGATGCTCGGAGGCAGAGACCGAGGAAAGGTGGACCGAGATGAAGCGCAACTCCCTGATCCTGGCGTCGCTCGGCGGCGCGGCCGTGCTCGCGGTGACCGGGGTCGCCGTCGGCACGGCGGTGGCCGACGACGAGCGGGCCGGACGGCCCGCCCTGGCCGCGGCCACGACGGCACCCGGCACCGCCGCCACCGGAGACGCCGACCCGACCAGCGCCACGCCCGGCGCGCCGGGCACGACCGGCGGCACCCCCGGCACCCCCGGCACGACCGGCACGACCGCTCCGGCCACCGGCGGCGACGCGGTGGACCAGCAGCGGGCCGGCGAGATCGCGCTGGCCTCGGCCGGCGGCGGCCGGATCACCGAGATCGAGGCGGAGCAGGAGCACGGCCGCCCGGTCTGGAGCGTCGAGATCGTCGCCGGGCAGACCGAGCACGAGGTCGACGTGGACCGGGAGACCGGCGCGGTGGTCAAGGCCGAGCAGGACTCGGTCGACGACGACTCCGACGACGACTCGGATGACGACTCCGACGGCGACCGCGACGACGACTCCGACGACGATGACGACGACCGCGACGACGACTGAGCCACGGCCGGTGCCGCCGCCCGCAGCCATGCCGGGCGGCGGCACCGGCGTGGCCGGCGGCCGGGGGCGGTGGCACCCGCGCCGGGGCCCGCTCCGCCGGCCCGAACGTCCCGGTGACGACCGACGATGTCTGACATAGGCTGAGGTATGGAGCCCGCCCACGGGGGTCGGGCGGCGGAACCGGTCTACCGCCCCGTCCTCGCCTGCCGGCGGGGTGAGCTGGAGGCGCTCAGCCACCTCGACGGCCTCGACGTTTCCCTGCTCGCCCCGATCCTCCGGGTGTCCACCGCGGACGCGTACACACTGGACGCCCTCGGCCGGCTGCCCGACGGTCTGCTGCCGGCCGTCGACGTCGGCGCCCTGCCCGACCTGCCGGAGACCGAGCTGGTCCGCTGGGGCGTACCGCTGGTGCCGGTGGTGGGGCTCGCCGACAGCGACCGCCGGCTCGTCGCGCACGGCCTGACCGCCCGGGCGTACGCCCGCCGCGCGGTGGTGCGGCTGCGGGTGGCCCAGGACCGGGCCGGGCCCGACGCCACCACCGCCGCCGTGGAGCGGGTGTGGCGGTTCACCCGACTGGTGCCCGAACAGTGCGACCTGCTGGTCGACGCCGGTGACGTGTGCTGCCGGGCCGACGTGCGGGCGGCGGAACCCCGGGTCCGTCGGCTGCTGGACTGGGCCCGCCGGCACGCCTGGCGCTCGGTGACGGTGGCCGCCGGCGGAATGCCGCCGAGCCTGTCCCGGCTGCCCACCGACGAACCGGTCCGGCTGGACCGCTGGGACTGGCTGCTCTGGCAGCGGCTGGCCGACCTCGGCGTCGGGTACGGCGACTACGGGGTGACCTCCGCGGTGCCCGTCGCCGACCATCCCGCCGACCGGCTGCCCACGGTGCGCTACACGGCCGACGGCGCCTGGTGGGTCTACCGGTGGTCGCGGCGCGGCGGGCGGGGCGACGACCGCTTCGCCGACCTGTGCCGCGCCCTGGTCTCGGCCCCGCACTGGCCCGCCGCCGGGGCGGCCTACTCGTGGGGCGACCACGAGCTGCTCCGGCGTGCCCGCCGGGTCGCCGGCGCCGGGTCGGCGAGCAACTGGGCGGCCTGGAGCACCTCGCACCACGTGGCGCACGTGCTGGCCACCCTGCTGCGGCCGGACGCCCGGCCGGGGCGGTCCGGCGCACCGGGCCGGCCGGCCCGGTCGCGGGGCGAGCAGACCCGCCGGGCCGGCTGACCCGGCGGGGCGTCGCGGTTCGCTACTGCTTCTCGGTGAAGCCGAACTGGACGATGCCCTCGTCGTCGACGGTGGCGTCCACCGAGGCGTCGCCGAGCAGTTCGGCGGCGTCGGCGTCGAGGAAGATCCGGGCGCCCTGGTTGTCCACCACCTGGTCGCCCTGCGCCGGCTGGGCCGCCAGTTCGACGGTCAGCGAACCGGCCTGGGTGTCGGCGGCGATGCGCACCCCGCCCTCTTCGGCGACGTCCTGCTGGGTGGCGAGGTCGCGGATGACCAGGACGGCGTTGTCGGTCATGGTGAGCATGGCGGAACTCCTCGTGGATTTCTCGGATTCAGGGCGCGGGCCGGACCGGCCACGCAGGCGAGCACACGTGGGAGGCGATTGTCGGGGCCTCGATCGCCCCGCGGCGTCGGGGCAGCTGAGGCCCCTCTCACGGCCTACGGTGCCCGCTGCCGGCGGATCCGTCAAATAGAGCCCGGTCAGTTCCCGGCGCCCACCGGGGCGAGCAGCGCCCGGATGTCGCGTACCGCCGCGCGGCCGGCCCGGTTGGCGCCGATCGTGCTCGCCGACGGGCCGTACCCGATCAGGTGAATCCGCTCGTCGGCCACCACCCGGGTGCCGTCCATGGTGATACCCCCGCCCGGGCCGCGTAGTCGCAGCGGGGCGAGATGGTCCAGCGCGGCCCGGAAGCCGGTGCACCAGAGGATCACGTCGGCGGCGACGAACCGCCCGTCGGCCCAGGCCACGCCGTCGGGCGTGATCCGGTCGAAGACGGGTAACCGGTCGAGTACCCCGCGCTCGCGCAACCGGAGCAGCTCGGGGGTGAGCGGCAGCCCGGTCACCCCGACCACGCTCGACGGCGGGCGGCCGGCGCGGACCGCCTGGTCGACCAGGGCCACCGCGGCCCGGCCGTGCTCGGGCCCGAACTCACCGGCCCGGAAGTCGGGGGGCCGCCGGGTCACCCACGTCGTCTCGGCGGCGACCGTGGAGACCTCGGCGAGCAGTTGCACCGCGGAGGTGCCGCCGCCGACCACCACCACCCGCTTCCCGGTGAACTCGTCCGGTCCCCGGTAGTCGGCGGTGTGCAGCTGGCGGCCGCGGAACAGCGACCGGCCCGGGTAGTGCGGCCAGAACGGCCGGGTCCAGGTGCCGGTGGCGTTGACCAGGGCGCGGGCGCTCCAGCTGCCGTGGTCGGTGGCGATGTCCAGCCGGCCGTCCGGGCGCGAGGTGACCGCCCGGACGCGGACCGGCCGGCGTACCGGCAGGTGGAACTCCCGCTCGTACGCGGCGAAGTAGGCGCTGACCACCTCGGCCGCCGGACGGCCGGGGTCGGCCGCCGGGAAGGGCATGCCGGGCAGCTCGTGGAAGCCGTGCACCCGGTCCAGCCGCAGGGTCGGCCAGCGGTGCCGCCACGCCCCGCCCGGGCCGTCGTCCCCGTCGAGGATGACGAAGCCCGTCGCGGGGTCGAAGCCGGTGCGGCGCAGGTGGTAGCCGGCGGAGAGGCCGGCCTGGCCGGCCCCGATCACCAGCACGTCGACGTCCCGGGCGTCCATGTGTCGTGCAACAACGCCGGTCGCCGCCGGCTGCCCGCCGGAACGGTCGTTCCGCTCACACCCGCACCGGCGGAACCGGGGCGGCGCCGGCGGGGTCTGATCGGGCAGGATCGGTGCTCGGAGGGCGGGATGGGCGGACGGGTCGGATGGCGGGTCCTGGTGCCGGCGGTGGCGCTGGTGCTGCTGGCGACCGGGTGCGAGGGCGTGGGCGTGGCCGACGCGCCGGCCGAGGGCCGGGCGTCGTACCAGGCGTGGGGGCTCAACGAGGCGTCCAGCGACCTCGCCGGCGAGGACCGGACGGTGGTGCTCAACGGCGACCTGGAGCGGGACAGCGCCGCGTTCTTCACCGTGGACGGGCGCTGGGACGCCGCCGGGTTCGTGCTGGACGACGCCTCCGCCGAGCAGGTACGCGGCCTGGCCGGGCGGCTGCCCGAGCGGACCGGCGACCCGGCGTGCCACCGGCTGGTACTGGTGAGCGACGGGCTGGTGGACCGGGCGGTCGCCGTCCTCGCCCCGGACGAGCAACCGCCGGACGGGCCGGTCACCGCCCGCCGGCTGGACGGCTGACCGCAGCGCCGGCCCGGGTGCCGGGCGCTCCCGCCGCGCCGCGGCAGATCGGCAATTTCTTTTCGGCCCGGAGACTTTTCCGGCAGATATCTCCATGACAGCATCGACGCATGCATCGACGTCTCTTCCCCCGGACGCTCGCGCTGGTCGCGCTGGTCGCCGCGGCGGCCTCCGCCGGCGCTCCCACCGCCACCGCCGAATCGCCGACCCCGGCGGCGACCCGCCTGAACGCCACCATCGACGCGATCCTGGCCGACTCCCGGCTCGCCGGGGCGCAGGCCTCGGTGGTGGTGGTCGACGCCGCCAGTGGGGAGACCGTCTACAACCGCAACGGCGACCGCCGGCTGATCCCCGCCTCCAACACCAAGCTGCTCACCTCGGCCGCCGCCCTGGAGCTGCTCGGCACCGGGCACCGGTTCCGCACCGACGTGCTGACCAGCGGCACCCGCCGGGCCGGCGTGCTCTCCGGCAACCTGCACCTGCGCGGCGGCGGCGACCCGACAATGCTCGCCGCCGACTACGACGCGCTGGCCGCCCAGGTCGCGGCCGCCGGCGTGCGGCTGGTCACCGGCAACCTGGTGGCCGACGACACCCGCTACGACCGCACCCGGCTGGGCCCGGACTGGACCTGGGACGACGAGCCGTACTACTACGCCGCGCAGGTGTCCGCGCTGACCGTGGCGCCGGACACCGACTACGACGCCGGCACGGTGATCGTGCACGCGGCGCCGGGGGCCGCCGCCGGCGACCGGCCGGTGCTGACCACGACCCCGAAGACCGGCTACCTCCGGTTCGACAACCGGGCCGAGACGGTGGCCGACGGCGAGACCTCGATCTCCTTCGAGCGCGAGCACGGCAGCAACACCGTCGTGGTCACCGGCCAGATCGCCGTCGGCGACGAGCCGGCGAGCGACTGGGTGACCGTCTGGGAGCCGACCGGGTACGCCGCCGACGTGTTCCGCGCGGCGCTGCGCAAGCACGGCGTACGGGTGCTCGGCCGGACCGTCCTGGGACAGGCCACCCCGGAGTCGGCCGCCACCGTGGCCCGGCACGACTCGATGACGCTGGCCGAGTTGATGGTGCCCTTCCTCAAGCTCTCCAACAACGGCCACGCCGAGGTGCTGACCAAGGAGATCGGGCGGATGCGCTCCGGCACCGGCACCTGGTCGGCCGGGCTCGCCGCGATCACCGGGTACGTCGCCGACGCCGGGATGGACACCGGCACGCTGCGCCAGCGGGACGGCTCCGGGCTGTCGCGGCGGAACCTGGTGCCGGCCGACGAGTTCGTCCGGCTGCTCGCCGCGGTCCGCGTCGAACCCTGGTTCGACGCCTGGTACGCGGCGCTGCCGATCGCCGGCGAGCCCGAGCGGTTCGTCGGCGGCACCCTGCGCAGCCGGATGCGCGGCACCCCGGCGGCCGGCAACGTGCACGCCAAGACCGGCAGCCTGACCGGCGTCTCCGGCCTCTCCGGCTACGTCACCGACGCCGACGGCCGGGTGCTGGCCTTCTCGGTCCTGCTGAACAACTACCTCGCCTCGTCGGTGAAGGGGCTGGAGGACCAGATCGCCATCGCGCTGGCCACGTACCGCGCGGAGGGCGTGAGCGCGGCGCGGGTGGCGCCGCCGGCGGCCCCCGACGCACCCCGGGCGCCCGAGGGCCGGGAGTGTTCCTGGGTCAAGCCGATCGTCTGCTGACACCGGTGCGGGCCCCGGGCTCGGGGCCCGCACCGGCTCAGGCGCCCGGCCGGCGCGGCGGCGGCACCGCGGCGGTCGGGTCGCCCCGCTCGATCAGCGCGGCGATGTCGGCGGGGTGCAGGCCGCGCAGCGCCAGCACGCGGGTGCCCCACCGGTGCAGCCGGCACGGGTGCGGGCTGGCGTCGTTGCGGCAGACCGTCCCGCCCGACCAGTGCCGCGGCGCGTGCACCACCACCGCCCGCACCGCGAACTGGGCGTCCTCCCCGGTCACGTAGGGCGGCAGGGGGATCTCCCGGAGCACCTCCCCGGCCGGTTCCCGCGCGGCGGTCGGTCGGGCGGTACGGGCGGCGCTGCTCATCGGTGCACTCTCCACAGAGGATCGTCGGACCGGACAGCAGAAAGCTACGACGCCCCGGACGCCGCGCGACGGACAAACTGTCCCGACCGGCCCGACTCAGCGACCGCACGCCGGGCAGGCGCGGCGGGCGCGCCGGTGGTAGTCGACGGCCGCCACCCCGAGGCCCCAGCCCCACACCCAGTACGCCGGCTCGGCCACCCAGAAGAACGCCAGCGGGTAGCGGCCGTCGCCCGGGTCGAAGGTGCCGGTGACGGTCTCCACGGTGAGCTGGGCCAGGCCGATGCCGAAGTAGCCGACCAGGCCGACGGCGAACACGGCCGCCGGCACGAGCGGCAGCAGGCGCGGCACCCGCCGGCCGGCCAGCAGCGGCACCCAGCGGGGCCAGACCTGCCCCCAGCCGTACACCAGGGCCAGCGGCAGCAGCACCCCGGCCAGCAGGAAGCCGACCTCGAAGGCCACCATCGAGGCGCCCTGGCTCAGCGGCACCTCGTCGAAACCGACCCACACCTGCGCGGCCAGCCGCAGCAGGCAGCCGGCGACGGCCGCCCACGCCGCCACCCGGGCCCAACCCGGCACCACGGCGGGGCCGGTGGCGCGGGGCCGGCCGGTGCGCCCGCAGCGCCGGCAGTCGCCGCGCCGCCGGCGCCGGTGGTCGACCAGCGCCGCGGCGAGCAGCGCCACCCCGGCCAGGCAGCCGAGCCGGCTGGCGAACGCCCCCGGGTGGAACGCCGCGCCCGGGTCGAGGATGAGCAACCCGACCAGGTCGAGCAGGAGCAGGGCGCAGGAGAGCAGCAGCGCCGCGCAGACCGCCCAGCCGGCCGCGACCAGCGCGGGACGCCAGGCGCGGGCGCGGTTCAGCGCCACGCCGAGCAGCGCCGTGGCGGCACAGAGCACCACCGCCCACCACCCGGTGAACACCATCAGGTCGGTGCCGAGCGGCGGGAACGCGGGAGCGCCGGCGACCGCCCACCACAGGCGCAGCGCGCCGTAGGCCAGCGCCCAGCCGAACACGGCGCACGGCAGGGTCGGGCGACGGGCCACGGCCGGCGGGGCGGGTGGGGCGTGCGGGGCGTGCGGAGCCGGCGGGGGCAGGGTGCGGGTCATGCCGTTCACCCTGCCCGGCCGCCGACCGGCGCCCCTCCCGCTCGGGGGTGGAGCGACTCCCCCGCCGGGGGGAACCGGCGGTCGCGGGGCACAGCCGGGCGGCGGGCCGCACCGACGGTCAGCGCAGCGCGAGCGCCTGGAGGCTCACGCTGCCGCACTCCCCGGTGAACACCTCCTCGGTCACCCAGTTCAGCAGCAGCCGGGTCCCCTTCGGGGCCTGGAAGCGGATGGTGAACTCGGCGGACCGGAGGGTGTGCGGGTCCTCCATCCGCAACGTCCGGCTCAGGCCGCCGGTGGAGAGCCGGACCTCGAGCCGGCCCCGGGCCATCCAGACCCCGGCGTACAGCCGCACCGTGCGTGCCTCGCCGGCGCCGGCCACGGCCAGCGCGAACCCGCTGCCGGACCCGCAGGTGTAGACCCCGGTCGGGGTGCCGTCCGCCGTACCCACCGGCGCGCCGTCACGCCAGCTGAACGTCTCCTGGTTGGCGTCCCAGCCGCCCCGGACGCCCCGGCCGCCGGCGTCGACCAGT
This sequence comes from Micromonospora sp. C28SCA-DRY-2, assembly GCF_030519475.1. Lineage (GTDB taxonomy): Bacteria > Actinomycetota > Actinomycetes > Mycobacteriales > Micromonosporaceae > Micromonospora. The sequence goes on from NZ_JAUMKD010000001.1 coordinate 947,902, forward strand.
TCGCCGGAGCCGCCGCGCTTGCGCACCGTCGAGTCGCCGCCGCGCAGTCCCCAGTGGATCCAGTCGCGCGGGCCCGACGCGGTCAGGTCCACCCGGGCGGGCACGTCCCGCTGCTCCACGCTGAGCGTGGGGCGCACCGGCGGACCGGAGGTCGCCGACCCGGACGGGGTCGGGCTCGGTGGGCGTTGGCGCGGCTGCAACCCCGGCGAGGCCGGCCCGGTGGCCGGGTAGCGCAGTTCGGCGCCGGGGAACACGCTGGGCCGGCCGATCCCGGCCGGCAGACCGTCCGGGCGGTCGCCCCGCTCCCCCGGCGGATCCGGCTGGACGGCCAGGTACGACACCAGGGCGGCCAGGCAGGCGACGGCGGTCAACCCCTCCAGGACCCAGCGGCGGCGCTGCCGGAACCGGGCCAGCCCGCCCAGCACCTCGCGGGCGCGGGCCGGCAACGGCAGGGTCGAGCGGTGCCGGGCCGGTGTGCCGGACGCGCGGTGGCTGGCCGGTCCGGTCGCACCGGCGCGCGCTCGGGTGAGGTCTTCCTCGGCCACCGACCCTCCACTCCCCCACCGGCCGGGCCCGGCCCCGGTGGCACCCGCCGCCCGCGCCGAGCCGTCTCACGTTCGCACCGGCTCGACCGCTTCGCAATGTGGACGGTCGGCGTACCCGGTTCGTCACCGGAAGGTAGCGGATGCGCCGGAATCCGGGAATCCCGGTCCGGGCACGGCGTAGCCGGCGTCGGATCCGGCGCGCGGCGCGACCGGGGGGTGGTCTTCAGCGCCGCTCGCGCCGGCGCAGCCCGCGGCCCGGATGCCAGCTCTCGATGACCAGGTGGTCGGCCGGGTCACCGACCCGGGTCAGCACCACCTCGGTCAGCTCGATCCGGAACCGGTGCGAGCCGTCCTCGCCCGCCGGCTCCTCGTGGGCGATGCCGGCGATCTTCGCGTCGCCGCCCCAGGCCCGCGGGTCGTCCTCGGGGGCGTCCTCGGTCGGGCAGTGCAGCGCGACCCGGGGGTCCCGGCGCAGGTCGAGGGCCTTGAGGGCACCGGCCATGCTGCCCAGCCGCAGGTGCTCGGGGTCGAAGTCGAACTCGGTGCCGCTGATCCGCGGCGAGCCGTCGCGGCGCAGCGTCGCCATCGTGCCGTGCTTGCGCACCGTGAAGCGGGCGCGCACCCGTGCGGCGAACTCGGGTTGCTCATCTACCAGGTCGGACCACCATGCCATGCCACCCACCCTGGCAGGAAAACCTGACAACCGGCGTCGGCTTTTTCAGCGGATCTCGAAACCGAGCGCCTGGGCGATCACCACTGTCTGCTCGGCGTCGATGATCGCTCCGGCCCGCTCCACCACCAGCGGGTCGAGCGCGGTCAGGTCGCTGCCCCGCAGGTCGGCGCCGGAGAGCCGGGAGCTGTGCAGCTGGGCGGCGGAGAGGTCGACGCCGGTGACGGTGGCGCCGGTCAGGTTGGCCCCGGTCAGGTCGACCTCCCGCATCCGCACGTCGGTGATCCGGACCCCGCGCAGGTCGGCCCCGGGCAGCGCGACGAACGACCAGTCACCGCCGCTGATCGTCATCGGGCGCAGGTCGCACTGGGCGAAGGTGCTGCCGACCAGCTTGCAGCCGGTGAACTCGGCCTCGAAGAGGTTGCACCGGGCGAAGCCGCACCGGGTGAAGGCCGAGTCGGTGTGCCGGGAGGCGTTGAACTTGACGTTGCCGAAGGTGCACCCGTCGAAGACCGCGCCCCGGCTGACCGCCTCGGTCAGGTCGACGTGGAAGAACGAGCAGCGGACGAAGTGCCGGTCGACCAGCTCCTCGCCGTACCAGTCCTCGTTGCGGAAGGTCTCGTCCTCGGTCAGCTCGGGCATCGGGCCAGGCTACCGACGGCCACCGACATGTGTCGTCGTCGGCCCTTCCGGCCGGGGGTACCGCCGAGTAGGTTCGGCGGCGTGAGTGTGGCACGCAGCATCGACCCGGATCAGATCGGCTTCGACCCGGCGCGGCTGGCGCGGATCGACGAGCACTTCGGCAGGTACGTCGACGCCGGGCGGCTGGCCGGCTGGCAGGTGGTGGTCACCCGCCGCGGCGAGGTGGCGCACGCCTCGACGTACGGGCTGCGGGACGTGGAGGCCGGCCGGCCGGTGGAGCCGGACACGCTGTGGCGGATCTACTCGATGACCAAGCCGGTCACCTCGGTCGCCGCGATGATGCTCTGGGAGGAGGGCCGCTTCGAGCTGACCGACGAGATCAGCCGGTGGCTGCCCGAGTTCGCCGACCTGCGGGTCTACTCGAAGGGCTCGACGCTCAAGCCGTACACGGTGCCGGCGATCGAGCCGATCCGGGTCTGGCACCTGCTCACCCACACCGCCGGCCTGACCTACGGCTTCATGCAGACCTCGGTGGTCGACGGCCTCTACCGGGCCGCCGGCTACGACCTCTACCCGCCGGCCGACGTCGACCTGGCCACCGCCTGCCGGGCCTTCGGCGAGCTGCCGCTGCTGTTCCAGCCCGGCAGCGCGTGGGGCTACTCGGTCGCCACCGACGTGCTCGGCCGGCTGGTCGAGGTGGTCTCCGGGCAGAGCCTGGACGCCTTCTTCGCCGACCGGATCCTCCGCCCGCTCGGCATGACCGACACCCACTGGTGGGCCGACGGCGACGCCGCCGACCGGCTGGCCGCGCTCTACGCGCCCGACCCGCGCACCGGCCGCGCGTTCCGCTACGACAAGCTCGGCGCGCTGGCGTACGAGAAGCCGGCGTTCCTCTCCGGCGGCGGTGGCCTGATCTCCAGCGCCGCCGACTACCACCGGTTCACCCAGATGCTGCTGCGCGGCGGTGAGCTGGACGGGGCCCGCCTGCTCGGCCCCCGCACCGTGCGCTTCATGACCCGCAACCACCTGCCCGGCGGGCAGGACCTGGGCACCCTGTCCACCGGCGGCTTCGCCGAGACCACCCTCGACGGGATCGGCTTCGGCCTCGGTTTCGCCGTGGTCGAGGACCCGGTCCCGAGCCGGGTGCCGAGCAGCGTCGGCGAGTACTACTGGGGCGGCGTGGCCAGCACCGCGTTCTGGGTGGACCCGGTCGAGGAGATCACCGCGCTGCTCTTCACCCAGCTGCTGCCGTCCAGCACCTACCCGCTCCGGCCGCAGCTGCGCCAACTGGTCTACTCCGCCCTGGTCGACTGACCGGGATCGGCGTTCCACCGACGGGCGACGGGACGGCTCCATAGCCTGGGACCGTGAGCAACATCGTCGTGTTCGGGGCCGGTGGCACCGCTGGCTCGCGGGTCACCGCCGAGGCGGTCAACCGGGGCCACCGGGTGGTCGCGGCGGTACGGCGCCCGGAGGCCACCTCGTACCTGCCGGCCGGGGTGCACGTGGTGACCGGCGACGCCACCAGCGAGCGGAGCGTACGGGAGTTGGCGCCGGACGCGGACGCGATGGTGGTGGCGATCGGCGGCGGCGAGCACGGGCTCTGGCTCGCCGCGGCGCGGAACCTGGTCACCACGCTGCGCGGGATGCCGGACGCGCCGCGGATCGTCCACCTGGGTGGCGGGTCCACCCTGCTCACCCCGCGCGGCACCCGCTACCTGGACGAGCCGGACTTCCCGGAGGAGTACCGCCCCTCGGCGTTGGGCCAGGCCGAGGCGCTCGACTACTACCGGTCCTCGGCCGACGGGGTGCGCTGGACGTACGTGTCACCGCCGCCGCTGGAGTTCCACCCGGGCGAGCGCACCGGGCACTACCGCACCGGCGGCGACCAGCCGGTCACCGACGACCAGGGCCGCTCGGTGCTCAGCTACGAGGACCTGGCGGTGGCGATCGTGGACGAGATCGAGAACCCGCGGCACGAGAACACCCGCTTCACCGCCGCGTACTGACCGCGGCGGGCCGCCGGGACGGGTGGGTGCGCCGTCAGTCGGCCAGGCGGGCGGGGAAGCCGCCGGTGGCGATCGGACCCCAGGCGTCGATGGTCACCCGGATCAGCGACTTGCCCTGGCGCACCATCGCCTGCCGGTACTCGTCCCAGTCCGGGTGCTCGCCGGAGACGCAGCGGAAGTACTCCACCAGCGGCTCCAGCGCCTCGGGCAGGTCGAGCACCTCGGCGGTGCCGTCGAGCTGCACCCACGGGCCGTTCCAGTCGTCGGAGAGCACGCACGCCGACACCCGCGGGTCGCGGCGGATGTTGGTGACCTTGGCCCGCTCCGGGTAGGTGGAGACCACCAGCCGGCCGGCCGGGTCCACCCCGGCGGTGACCGGCGAGGACTGCGGGCGGCCGTCGGCCCGGGTGGTCATCAGGAGGACCCGGTGCCGGGGCCGGACGAAGTCGAGCAGGCCGGCCCGGTCGACCCGGGTGTTCGTCGCGATGCTTCGTGCCACCGCTCGTTTCTACCAGGAACGGGCGGGCACGTCGCGGCCCCGCCCGGGCGGCCCGCCCGCGTCAGCCGGGCCGGACGGCGGCGCGTCCGCCGGCCGGTTGGGCCGGGACCCGCGGCCGCACGGTCGGCCGCCACGCCCGGCCGTTGGCGTAGATCACCCGGAAGCCGAGGTACGACGCCAGCGGCGCCCAGTGCGCCGAGCCCATCCGCAGTTCGGCGGCGTTGTGCCGCTGCCCGTTGGCCAGCACGTCGAGCAGCACCGTCTCGAAGGCCGCCGATTCCACCCAGTCCACCTCGCGGGTGTAGCCGCAGATCAGCGCGGCTCCGGTGACCTGGAGGAATTCGCGCAGCGCGGCGTCGGAGGCGCGGAGCACGGAACAGCTGCCGAAATACAGCCGGCGCCCCTCGCAGCGCCCGGACATCAGTTCCGCGACGTCGGCGAGTTCGACGGAGTTCCAGTCGGTCAGGCAGAGCCGGCTCGGCTCGCCGTGCGTGGCGAAGAAGCCGACCCGGTAGTCGGCGTACTGCTTGAGCAGCCAGCGGTCGAGGAAGTAGAAGAGCTCGTCGCGGGTGGCCGCGTCCCGGTGGATGAACCGGATCTTCCCGAGCCGCTCCAGCAGTTCCAGCGTGGGCAGCACCGAACCCCGCTCGTTGAGGTCCCGGTGCCACTGCCCCTCGACGCAGAAGACGCCACCGCGTGCCACGCCCACCTCCGCCTGTCCGCCGCCCGGGCTGACGTTACCGGCCCCGCCCACCCGGAGAACATCACCCTCGGTGTGGCCGATTGCGACGTCGCGTGCGGTTGCGCCGTTCCTGTGACTCGTCGGCGAGCAATGGGCGATTCACGAATGCCCCTAATTCCCAGCCGAGACTCAGGAACGGCGAATCATGAGGACATTTCTCGTTAATCGCCTCCTAACCCCCGGATCAGTGTCAGGGTGGAAATCGCGGGACGTCCCGGTCGATGTCCTGCGGGCCACCCCAATCGCACTCCTATCGGGAGGACTTCTGTGCGCGTAAACACCTTGAAGCGGGCTGTCGTCGCGTTCGCCCTGGCGTTGCCGGGTGCCGCGATCGCCACGGTGGTCGCCGCACCAGCGGCCCATGCCGACGGCTGCTACACCTGGCAACGGAACCTCTACCAGGGGCGCTCCGGCGACGACGTGCGCCAGCTCCAACTGCGCGTCGCCGGCTGGGCCGGCAACCGGGACATCGTCGAGCTCGACGGCCGGTTCGGCCCGAAGACCGCCGCCGCGGTCCGGCGCTTCCAGGCCGCGTACGGGCTGCGGGTGGACGGCGTCGCCGGCCCGCAGACGTACGCCAAGCTCTACGAGCTCCAGGACAACGACTGCACGCCCCGGCACTTCAGCTACGCCGAGATGGACGACGGCTGCGGTCGGGGCGGGTGGAGCGGGGGCCCGCTCTCGCCCGCCGAGACCCGGCAGAACGCGCTGCGCACCATGTGGAAGCTGGAGGCGTTGCGGCGCAGCACGGGTGACAAGCCGATCTACGTGAGCAGCGGCTTCCGCAGCCGCGACTGCAACCGGCAGGTCGGCGGCGCGTCGGACAGCCAGCACCTCTACGGCAACGCCGCCGACATCACCTCACGGACCAGCTCGCTCTGCCAGTTGGCCCGGGACGCCCGCAGCCGGGGCTTCAGCGGGATCTACGGTCCCGGCTACCCGGACCACGACGACCACGTGCACGTGGACTCGCGGCGGGAGAACAACCGGGACAACAGCTCGAACACCACCAGTTGGTCCGCGCCGGACTGCGGGATCGGCGCCGGCAACGACTGAGCACACGACGGCGACGCCGGCCCGGGCGGGAGGGGAATCCCGTGCCCGGGCCGGCGTCGTCCTGCCCCGGCGGGCGCTGGCGGCCGTACCTCCGCTCAGCTCGCCCGGGGCCAGCGCGGCGCGGTGGCGGGGGGAGCCACCGGCCGGCCGGAGTTCGCGGGCCGGACCGCCGGCCGCGCGCCCGGCGGGGCCACCCGGGCGGCCTGGCCGTGCAGCGGGTAGCCGGCACGCGGCGCGGCCCCGGTGCCACGCGCCGGCCCGGGACCGGTCACCGTGAACGGGAACGGCACGTGCACGAACGGGTTGCCGTGCCGGATCAGAGCGTCGATCTGCCGCTCGTTGAGCCCGTGCTCGGTCAGCACCCGCCGTCCCCAGCGGTGCAGCCGGCACGGGTACGTCGCGCCGTCGTTGCGGCACAGCGGCCCCGAGGGCCACTCCTCGGCGGTGTGCACCACCACCGCCCGCACCGCGAGCCGGACATCCTCCGGGGTCAGCGGGGCCGGGACCGGCACCTCGCCCAGTACCTGATCGATGGGATCCGTCGACTGCTCACCAACTCGCACGGTAGGCCTCCCGCGGCTTCCGGCAGCGGTGCGGCCGACCCGCCGCACCGCATCCTCGGCCAGTGGTACGGCCCCCGCCCCCCGAAAGTTCAATCCCGGCGCTCAGCACGAGCAGACACCCATCGGTGCGAAACAACTATCGGTGAGGGTTTCACCGGTGACGGTCTTCCCGGCGAGTCAGACCAGGCCGGCGTCGTGCACCAGCAGGGCCACCTGCACCCGGTTGTTCAGGTCGAGCCGGGTCAGCAGCCGGGAGACGTACGCCTTGACCGTCGCCACGCTCATGTGCAGCTCGGCGGCGATCTCGGCGTTGGTGCGCCCCTGCCCGAGCGCGACCGCGACCTCCCGCTCCCGCTCGCTGAGCCCGGCGAGCAGCCGCAGCGCCCGCTCCCGGCGCGGATCCGGCCCGGCCGCCGTGCCCGGGCCGGTGACGTGGTCGATCAGCCGGCGGGTCACCGTCGGGGAGAGGGTGGCCTCCCCCGCCGCCACCCGGAGCACCGCCCGCACGATCTCGGCCGGCGGGGTGTCCTTGAGCAGGAACCCGCTCGCCCCGGCCCGCAGCGCGCGCAGCACCTGGTCGTCGGCGTCGAAGGTGGTCAGCACCAGCACCTCCGGCGGCCGGGGCAGCGAGCGCAGCGCCTCGGTGGCGGCCAGCCCGTCGAGCCGGGGCATCCGGATGTCCATCAGCACCACGTCCGGCGCGTACGCGTCGACCGCGGCGGGCACCTCGCTGCCGTCCGCGGCCTCGCCGACCACCAGCAGGTCGGGCACCCCGCCGAGGATCATCGACAGCCCGGCCCGGACCAGCGGGTCGTCGTCGACGATCAGCACCCGCACCGGCCCGTCGGCGGCCGGCCCGGGTGCGCCCGCCGTCGCCGGCCCGGTCACGCCGGCCACGGCAGCCAGGCGGCCAGCCGGAAGTCGCCGGAGTCGTCGCGGCCGTACTCCAGCCGCCCGCCGGCCAGGTGGACCCGTTCGCTGATGCCGACCAGGCCGGTGCCGGCCCCCGGGATCTCCGGGCCGGTGATCCCGCCGACCGGCCACCGGTTGCGGATCTCCACGGTCAGCCCGTCACCCGGGGCGCCGGCCACGTCGACGGTCACCGCCGCGCCGGCGGCGTGCTTGCGGGCGTTGGTCAGCCCCTCCTGCACGATCCGGTAGACGCTGCGGCCGACCGCGGCCGGCAGCCGCTCGGCCGCACCGACCAGGTCGCGCACGCTGACCCGTACCCCTGCCGTCCGGGACTCCTCGATCAACGCGGGCAGATCCTCCAGGGTGGGTTGCGGGCGCTCCGGGGCCTGCCCGGCGCCGGTCTCGGCGCGGAGCACCCCGATCACCTCGCGCAGGTCCTGCAGGGCGGCGTGCGCGCTGCCCCGGATCACCCCGGCCGCCCGCGCGACCTCCTCCGGCGGGGCGTCCGGACGGAACTCCAGCGCCCCGGCGTGCAGGCTGAGCAGCGAGATCCGGTGCGCCAGCACGTCGTGCATCTCGCGGGCGATCCGGGTGCGCTCCAGCTGTCGCGCCTGCGCCACCCGCAACTGCTGCTCCGCCTCGGCCCGCTCGGCGCGCTCCCGCAGCGACACCACCAGCTGCCGGCGGGCCCGGACGAACATCCCCCAGGCCAGCACCGCGACCAGGACCAGCACCGTCCAGATCATCGCCGGCCAGAAGCCCATGGCGGGATCGGGACGCAGCTGGTAGTAGCCGAACGCGGTCAGCAGGTGCACGCCGGTCACCCCGGCCGCCAGCGGGATGGGCCGGTGCACGGTGAGGGTGAAGATGATGATCAGCAGCGCGCCCGAGGCGGTGACGGAGAACGCGGAGAGCGGCAACGTGGCCACCGCCAGGCCCACCGGCCAGCGCCGGCGTACCCAGAGCGCGGCCGCCGCGGCCAGGCCGCAGACGACGTCGACCTCCTCCAGCCAGGTGGGGCCGGTGTTCAGCGCGAACTGCGGGTCGGGCGAGGCCGCGTCGGCGGCCGAGAGCAACACCCAGACCAGGGCGATCAGGAAGCAGACACTGTCGATGATCCAGTCGCGGGTGGTCCGCCGGGCCCGCCCGGCCGCCTCGGTCAACGCGCCCGGCAGCAGCCAGGGGTGGTCGGGTGCGGCGGCGGTGCTGGTCACCTGGCCATGCTAGGCAGCCGCGCCGAGCCGCGACCAGCTACCAAAGTCGAGACCTCGACCTCGACCAAGGTAGCCGCGGGGCGAGACCGCCGGCCGCTGCGGGTGACCGACCGGCTCCGGCAGGGTCGTCGGCATGATCACCGTCGAACACCTCACCAAGCGGTACGGGCGGCACACCGCCGTCGACGACGTGTCGTTCCGCTGCGAGCCGGGCACCGTCACCGGCTTCCTCGGCCCGAACGGGGCCGGCAAGTCCACCACGATGCGGATGATCTGCGGCCTCACCCCGCCGACCGCCGGCAGCAGCACCGTCAGCGGGCGGCCCTACCGGCAGCTGCCCAACCCGGGCCGCGAGGTGGGGGTGCTGCTGGACGCCTCGGCCCAGCACGCCGGGCGGACCGGCCGGGAGGCGCTGAGCGTCGCCGCCCAGGTGATGGGCGTGGACCGCCGCGAGGTGGCCGCCAAGCTCGACCTGGTCGGGCTGGACGGGACCGCCGCGAAGCGCCGGGTGCGGGCGTACTCGCTGGGCATGCGGCAGCGGCTCGGCCTGGCGCACGCGCTGCTCGGCGATCCTCGGGTGCTCATCCTCGACGAGCCGGCCAACGGCCTGGACCCGGAGGGCATCTTCTGGATGCGCGGCCTGCTGCGCGACTTCGCCGACCGGGGCGGCACGGTGCTGCTCTCCTCGCACCTGCTGCGCGAGGTCGAGGCGGTGGCCGACCGGCTGGTGGTGATCGGCGGCGGCCGGATCGTGGCCCAGGGCGACAAGGCCGAACTGCTGGCCGGCGCCGGCACCCGGGTACGCGCCCGGGACCCGCAGGCCCTGCGCCGGGCGCTGGACGCGGCCGGCCTCGACGTGACCGGTGGCACCGACGGGGGGCTGCTGGTGCACGCCGAGGCCGAGGCCGTCGGCCAGGCCGCCGCCGACGCCGGTGTCGCGCTCACCGAACTGCGCCCCGCCGACGGCGGCGGCCTGGAGCAACTCTTCCTCACCCTCACCGCCGGCGAGGCCAACGGCGCCGGCACGCACTCCGGTGCCGGCGACAGCCGCACCACCGGCCAGCCGACCCGGGAGATCGTCCGATGACCACCAGCACCGTCGCCACCGCGCCCGCCGCCGCACCCCGGCACCACCCCGGCCTGCGCCGGCCGTCCCTGATCCGGCTCACCGGCGTGGAGCTGCGCAAGCTCGTCGACACCCGGGCCGGGTTCTGGCTGCTGGTCACCATCGGGCTGGTCGCCGCCGCCATCGTCGTCCTTCAGTTGATCTACGCCGAGGACGCCGACCAGACCTTCACCAACTTCTTCCTCCCCTCGCTGCTGCCGGTCGGCATCCTGCTGCCGGTGCTCGGCATCCTCTCGATCACCAGCGAGTGGTCGCAGCGCACCGCGCTCACCACGTACGCCCTGGTGCCCCGGCGGGAGCGGGTGATCGCCGCCAAGCTCGCCGCGGTGGTGCTGGCCGCGCTGGCGTCGGTGCTGGCCAGCCTGGCGGTGGCCGCCGCCGGCACCCTGCTCGCCGGGGCGACCGGCGGCGCGGGTACCTGGCGGATCGAGGGGTCGCTGCTGCTGAACGCGGTGGTGCTCCAGGTGACCAGCGTGCTGATGGGCGCCGGTTTCGGCCTGCTGCTGCTGAACACCCCGCTGGCCGTCGTCAGCTACCTGGTGCTGCCGACCGTCTGGTCGATCCTCGGCGAGCTGGTCCGCCCGCTGCGCGGACCGGCCGGCTGGCTGGACACCGGGCGCACCATGGAGCCGCTGCTCTCCCCGGACGTGACCGCCGGGCAGTGGGGCCGGCTCGGGGTGTCGCTGCTGGTCTGGCTGGTCGTGCCGGTGGTCGCCGGGCTGGTCCGTACGCTGCGCCGCGAGGTGTCCTGAGCATGGACGGCTACGGCGCGCCCACCCGGGTCGACGGCGGCGCGAGCGAGCTGGCGATCCTCTGGGTGGGCCTGCCGGCCGCCGGCGCCGGGGCCGGCGCCCTGCTCGCCCGGTTCGCGGGCTGGATCGCCGACCTGCCCTGGGCACCGGTGCAGCAGCTCTTCGAGGTCGTCGACCGGCTGCCCGACCCGCAGGCCGGTATCGGCGGGCTGGCCGTCGGCGCGCTGGGCGGGTTGGTGCTCGGCGCCATGGGCGCCGCGGAACGGCTGGTCGTCACCGTGGACGTCGAGCGGGTCCGGTTGGGCCGCGGCGGCGCGGAGCGGGACGTCGAGCGGCGGGCCACCCGCGCGGTCTTCGTCGACGGCAAGGATCTCGTGCTGCTCGGCGCGGACGACGAGGAGCTGGCCCGGGAGCGCTCGGACCTGTCCGCCGGGCGGCTGGCCGAGGCGTTCCGCGGGCGGGGCTGGCCGTGGACCGACGGCGACCCGCACCGGGAGGCGTACCGGCGGTGGGTGCCGGGGCTGCCGGGACTGCCAAGTGGCGCGGACGCGCTGCTGCGGGCCCGCCAGCGCGCCCTGGACAAGGAGAAGGGCGGCGAGGTCCGGGAGCTGCGCGTCGAGCTGGCCCGCCGCGGGGTGGTGGTCCGCGACGACGGCAAGCGCCAGTACTGGCGGTTGACCCGATCGGCGGTACCCGGGCCGGACCCGGCCACTTCCGGTGAGCGGGAGGTCGGCGAACGGTAGCGTTGCTGGCGACGAGTCCCTGGGCGCGGGGAGCGCACGATGACCGAGCAGCAGCCGTACCGGGTGGTGGCGCGGCAACCCGGCTTCGAGCTGCGCCGCTACCCGGCCCACCTGGTGGCCGAGATGCAGGTCGAAGGGACGTTCGAACGGGTCGCCGCCGAGGCGTTCCGGCCGCTGGCCGCGTACCTCGGCGGCGCCAACCGGCCCCGGTCGGCCGGCGCGGTCGGTCCGGTAGCGCAGCGGACCGGTCCGCAGACCATCGCGATGACGGCGCCGATCGTGCAGGAGGAGGGGGAGCGCCCGGGGAGCTGGCTGGTGCGGTTCGTGCTGCCCGCCCGGTTCACCGCGGCCACCCTGCCCGAGCCCGCGGATCCCCGGGTGCGCACGCGGGAGATCCCGGAGCAGCTCGCCGCCGCCGTCCGGTTCGCCGGGCGGTGGACGGCGCGGGAGTTCGACCGGCGGGCCACCGCGCTGGGCCGGGCGGTCACCGCCGCCGGGCTGCGCCCGACCGGCGCGGTGCGCTACGCCCGCTTCGACCCGCCGTGGAAACCGTGGTTCCTGCGCCGCAACGAGGTGGTGCTCCCGGTCGCCGAGTGAGCCGGTCGGGCACCTCGCGGGGCGCATCTCCGGATTGGAGATTCACGCCCGCGGGGTCGGGGTAACGCAGGACGCGTCCCGCGCGGGGCGGGACCGGGAAGGGGGACGACGATGACCTCCGGAAGCGGCGTCGCGGGCGGTGGCAGCGGCATCTTCCGGCGCAAGCCGGTCGAGGAGATCGCCGACACCAGCGAGGAGCAGCTGTCCCGGTCCCTCGGGCTCTGGCAGCTCACCGCGATCGGTGTCGGCGGCATCATCGGCGCTGGCATCTTCGCCCTGGCCGGCGCGGTGGCCAGCGAGACCGCCGGCCCGGCGGTGCTGGTGTCGTTCCTGATCGCCGGCCTGGCCAGCGCGGCCGCCGCGCTGTCCTACGCGGAGTTCGCCGGCATGATCCCGAAGGCCGGCTCGGCCTACACCTACGGCTACGCCGTGCTCGGCGAGGCGGTGGGCTGGTTCATCGGCTGGGACCTGCTGCTGGAGTACACGGCGATCGTGGCGGTGGTGGCCATCGGCATCTCCGGCTACTTCAGCTTCCTCGTCGGCGAGCTGGGGCTGGAGCTGCCGGCCTGGATGCTCGGCGCGCCGGGCACCGGCGACGGGCACGTGGTCGACCTCTTCGCGGTGCTGCTCTGCCTGCTGATCGCCTACCTGCTCAACCTGGGGATCAAGACCGCCGCCCGGTTCGAGACGTTCGTGGTCGGGCTGAAGGTCGCCGTGGTGCTGCTGGTGATCGTGGTCGGCTTCTTCTACGTCAAGACCGCCAACTACTCGCCGTTCTTCCCGTTCGGGGTGAGCGGGGCGTTCACCGGCGCGGCCACCGTCTTCTTCGCGGTGTTCGGCTACGACGCGATGAGCACCGCCGCCGAGGAGTCCCGGGACGCCCGCCGGCACATGCCGAAGGCGATCATCTACTCGCTGGCCATCTCGATGGTGCTGTACGTGCTGGCCACCCTGGTCCTCACCGGCATGCAGAACTACCGGGACATCGACCCGGAGAGCGGCTTCTCCTCCGCGTTCACCTCGGTGGGCCTGTCCGGGCTGGCCAGCGTCATCGCGGTGGGCGCGATCATCGGCATCCTGACGGTGATGTTCACCTTCATGCTCGGCGTGACCCGGGTGTGGTTCTCGATGAGCCGGGACGGCCTGCTGCCCGGCTGGTTCGCCAAGCTGCACCCGGTGCGCCGGGTGCCCAGCCGGGTGACCTGGATCGTCGGGGTCGGCTCGGCGTTGATCGCCGGCTTCCTGCCGATCCGCGAGGCGGCGGAGCTGACCAACATCGGCATCCTGCTCGCCTTCGTGGTGGTCTGCATCGCGGTGATCGTGCTGCGCTACCGCCGCCCCGAGGCGCCGCGCACCTTCCGGCTGCCGGGCATGCCGGTGGTGCCGGCGATCGGCGCCCTCTTCTCGGTCTGGCTGATCACCTTCCTGGCGCCGGAGACCTGGCTGCGCTTCGCGGTCTGGTTCCTGATCGGCGCACTGATCTACGCCTTCTACGGCTACCGCCGGTCGGCGCTGGCCCGGCGCGGCCCGTCGGGTCCGGCCGGGCGGTCCGGGCGGTAGCCGAGGGCGGGCGGGAAGGCCAGCAGCAGCGCCATCCCGAGGCCGGCGAGCACCCCGGACAGCGAGTACAGCACGTCGGAGTCGGCGCTGTTGATGGCGGTGTTGCCGGCCAGCGCGGTCAGCGGCGCGCCCGGGTTGAGCGGCAGCGTGCCGATGACCACGATCAGCAGCATCACGTACGGGCCGAGCAGTGCGGCCAGGGCGGCGAGGCCGTGCCACCGCCAGACCGGCCGCCCGTCCGGCCAGTCCCAGGCCAGCAGGGTGACGCCGGTCAGCAGCACCGCGCCGAGCAGCACGCCCGGCAGGAACCGCGGGCCGGGCGGCGTGACCCGCATCAGGGCGATGCCGACGGCGGCCGCCGCGCCGATCCCGACCGCCAGCCGCTGCCGGGCCGGGTGCCACCCCGGCGCCGCCGCCAGCGCGCAGCCGAGCGTCAGGGCGAGCAGCAGCAGGCTGGTGACGACCGCCGCCCGGCCCAGTTCCGGCTCCCGGTCGGTCGGTGACTCGATGCCCGCGGCGATCAGCACCGACAGGCCGGTGACGCAGGCGGTGGCGACCAGCGCCCGCCGGTCGCGGCCGCCGCGCTGCCGGCGTACGGCGAGGGCGGCGGTGCCGGCGACGGCCGCGCAGCCGGCGACGGCGAGCAGCACGCTGAACCCGGGCCCGGTGGGGTCGGCCCGGTCGACGGCCACGTCGGCGGCCAGCCACACACCGCCCAGCAGCACCGCCGGGACGGTCCACCCCCGGTTGCCGCCGCCGGCCAGCACGAGCCCCGCCACCGCCCCGACGATCGCCACGAAGCGCAGGTCACGGGCCCAGTAGGCGTTGTTGCCGGCGAGTGCCTCGGGCCACGGCCCGAGCGGCTCGGTCAGCGGTTGCAGGACGGTCATGCCGAGCGCCCAGAGCACCGCCGCGACGGCGGCGAGGAGGAGACCGGCGGGGCGTACGCGCATGGCCGCACCCTAGCCGCCGGCGACCCGACGGGCGGCCCCGGACGGCCGTGGGCCCGCACCGGAGAACCGGTGCGGGCCCACGGGTTATGGGGTGGTGCTATCGCTTGTTGCCGGTGTTGCCGACCCGGAACGTGTAGTCCGCGTCGAGGAAGGTCAGGTCGCCGGTGGGCAGGTTGGAGACCAGGACGGCGAAGTCGTCCCGGTTGCCGCTGGCGCACCTGGTCTGCAGGCCGGCGGCGGTGAACTGGTCGCCGGTGTAGCGGTAGACCCAGTTGCCCGCGCCGTCGGTGCTCTCCCCCGCCGACGTGGTACCCGGGGTCAGGTCGCAGCCGGCGACCACCTGCACTGTCCAGTTGTTGTCCTGCACGCCGGTGGTGGCGAACCACTCGCCGGCCGCCGAGGTGACGGTGGCGTCGGCGCCGTTGACCCGGACGTCGTCGACGAACCAGCCGGTGTCCAGGTAGGCGGCGTCGGTGGAGTAGCGGAACCGCACGTCGGTGGTGCCGGCCGGCAGGTCGGCGGTGAGGTGCACGTAGACCGGGTCGTCCACGAAGTACGCGCCGCCGGAGGTGCCGGTCAGGCCGTTGCCCTCGGTGTTGTTGCCGTGCGGGTCGGTGTCGGTGGTGACCACGGTGCCCGCGTCGTCGCGCACCGGCACGGTCACCCACTCGCCACCGACGAGCGCCTCGACGAAGCCGTAGTCCCAGCCCTCCTCGATGAAGTACCAGCTCCAGAAGTCCAGCGAGGTGACCGGGCCGGAGGTGGTGACGTCGAGGATGTTGTCGGACTGGCTCTCGTAGCCGGCGTACCAGTGGGTGGTGCCGGTGTGCGGGGCGATGACCGTCTCGTCGTCGCCGTCGAAGGCCAGCTCGACGGTGGGGCCGGGGTTGCGGAACCGCTCGACCGACAGGCCGAACGGCACGGCGGTGGTGTCCGGCCGGTTCTTCAGCCGCGCCCACTTGGCCTCCGGCGTGGCGCCCTGGTAGCGGCCGCGACCGGCCCAGAACACGTCGTCGGCGATGTCGATGGTCCAGGACGTGTCGGCCGGGTCACCGAAGTCGAAGGCCTTGATGTCGTAGACCGGGGAGTCCTCGTCGTCCAGGTAGACGGCGACGGACCAGTCCCGGAACAGCGCCTCGGCGCTGCGCAGGTCGGCGCCGGTGGCGGCGTTGAACGCGTCGATGGCGTTCTGCACGCCGGTCATCCCGTCGGCCTGCTCCTCGAAGATCGTCTTGATCAGCAGGTCACCGCCGGCGCCGTCGTACTGCTTGTCCGGGGTGAAGGTGCCGTCGCCGTTGCCGCCGGCCTGCTCCCAGAGGTACTGGAAGTAGGTGAAGGCGGCGCCGTAGTTGGCCAGCGTGCCGCCCCAGCGGGTCAGCGAGGTCTCCTCGTAGAAGACCTGGTGGTTGCTCAGGTGCGAGCCCCCGGCGTCCAGGCCGTTGAGGAAGATGGCGAAGTCGGCCAGGCCCTCGTCCACCCAGGACAGCTCGCCCGGGTCGCTGTAGTTGTGCAGCAGGTGCTCCAGCTCGTGGGCGACCGTGCCCTCGTACAGCTCGGGGCGGTCGTTGGCCGGGTCGGCGTCCCGCCACGGGGCGTCGTTCGGCCCGACCCGGTTGGCCCAGTCCAGGGCGTCGACCACGATGACGTTCATCCCGCTGCTGTCGATGAAGTCCGGGGCGAAGTAGCCGGCGGTGTACGAGGTGACCGCGCAGTCGTAGTAGGCCTCGTCCTGGACGTTGTAGACGACCATCACGAGCGAGTCGCTGGCCGGCTCGTCCGGGTCGGCGGCGTCCATCGGGCCGAAGTGCTCCTCGTCCACCGCGACGATCTGGTTGGCCAGCTTGTCGCCGACGTAGTCGATCTGCGCCTGGGTGAGGGCGAACTGCCCAGCGGTGGCGGTGGCGCACGGGGTGAACCCGTCGGCCGGGTTGTGGTCGAACTGCGGGTCCAGGCTGGCCACGCCGGCCGGCGCGGTGCCGTCCAGCGGGGTGCCGGCCGGGACGTAGATGTAGACCGGGGTGCCGTCGGGGGTGGTGTTGGCGTACGCCCGGGTGAAGTTCTGGTCGTAGGTGCCGCCCGCCGCGCTGTCGTTGATCGGCAGCGTGATGGTCGGCTCGCCGGGAAGATTCTCGTGGTCGTTCGCCTGTGCCGGAACGGCCACGGTGAAGGCGAGCGTGGTGACGCCCGCCGCCGCGACCGCTATCCGACTCAGTCGTCTCGTTCGCACGCGGGTTGCCTCCTGCCGGTGCTGACCGGGCGGATCGGGCCGCCCGGTCGGTGATCCAACGATTCCGATGTAACGTTTCCAGGCCCGCTGACGCTGCGGTGAAACCGCGTCTGACCTGGGCTTTCGCCTCCCAGCAGACCACTGGGGACGATCGGATGCGAAGAGCCGTCAGGTCACATCTGCGTCACGAACGGAGGTCCCCGACGGTCCGGCCGACCGACCCCCGGCGAAGCAGCCGCCAGGCCGGCACGACGCTCGCCGCGAGGGCGAGCAGCAGGCAGAGGCCGACGACGCCGCCGACCACCGACCACGGGACGACGAGGTCCACCGGCGCGCCGACCTGCTCGGCGAGGCCGGCCCGGATGCTCACCAGGCCGGCGAACGCGACAGCCCCGCCGAGCAGCGCGCCGAGCACCACCACCAGCGCCGACTCCGCGGCGACCAGCCGCAGGACCTGGCGCCGGGTCGCCCCGGCCAGCCGCACCAGCCGCAGGTCGGCGGCCCGGCCGGCGGCGGCCGCCAGCAGGGTGTTGGCCACCGCGATCCCGCCGTAGCCGGCCGTCACCGCGATCAGCAGCAGGGTGGCCAGCCAGACCAGCCGGTCCTCCGCCTGGTCCGCCTCGGCGGCCCAGGTGGCCACGTCGACCAGCCGGGCGCCGGCGGGTGGGTCGACCGGCGCCGTCAGGTACACCGCGGAGGTCAGGGCCGACGGATCGTGTGCCCGGACGGCGGCGCGGGGCAGCAGCAGGTCGCCGGGGAGCGAGTCGTCGGTCACCACGGCGACGACGCGCAGCGGCACCCGCTCCCCGTCGGCGAAGACCACCGGGAAGGGCCGGGCGGGCAGCGCCGTCGCCCCGGCCGCCGAGGCGGTGAGCACCACGGCGTCGTCGCCGCGCAGATCCGCCAGCGAGCCGGCGAGGACGGTGAGCGCCCGGTTCGCCGCGGTGAACGCCGCCGGTTCGACGCCGAGCGCGGTCAGCGGGCGGAACGCGTCCGACGGCGGGTCGGCGGCGACGAACACGGTGGTCGGCAGGACGGACGCACCGCCAGCCGCGGCGACCGCCGGGTCGGCGAGGCCGGGCGCCCGGTCGGGAAGGAGCACCCAGCCGGCGTTCACGGCGCTCATCCGGCCGGCCGCGTACACCGCGGTGGAGGTCTGCACCATCCCGGAGACCAGCACGGCGAAGGCGACGGTGAGCAGCACCGGCGCGGCGGTCGACGCGGTCCGCCGGGTGGCGGTCGCGGCGCCGGCGCGTACCAGCAGCCCGATGGCGCCGCCGCACCGCCGCACCGGCGGGTGGAGCAACCGGACGAGCGGCCCGACGAACACCGGCGCGAGCGCCGCGGCGCCGGTGACCAGCGCCATCACCGCGACCAGGGCGAACGAGGCCCCCTCCTGGGCGTCGGCGGAGGTGGCGGTGGCGAGCCCGAGGGCCGCGCCGGCGGCGACGAGCAGTGCGCCCGCCGTCGCCCGCGGCCGCCCGATCGGCCGCTGCTCCACGGCCGCCTCGCGCAGCGCCTCCAGCGGCCGTACCCGCGCGGCCCGCCGGGACGCCGCCCACACGGCCAGGAGCGCGATCACCGGCCCGGCCAGGAGCGCGGCCGCGACCGGCCAGCCGGTGTACCGGACCCGGAACGTCGCCGGCTCGAAGCCGACGTCGATCAGCAGCGGGCCCACGGCGGGGGCGAGCGCGGCCCCGGCCAGCAGCCCGACGACCGCCCCGCTGGCACCCACCACGAGAGCGTGCCGGTACAGCAGCCGACGGACCTGCCGGGGCGTGGCGCCGACGGCACGCAGCAACGCCAGTTCCCGGCGGCGCTGGGCGACGGTGTAGGCGAACGCCGCGGCGACCACGAAGACCGTGACGAAACCGGCGAGCGCGGCGGTGGCGGTGAGCACCTGCATCCCGATCCAGCGGGTCCGCGCGTCCGCCCGGGGCTCCAGCCGGCCCCGCTCGGCGCCGGTGAGGACCCGGCCGTCCGTGCCCACCACGGCACGGGCGGCGGCGGCGACCCGGTCGGGATCGGCGCCCGGTGCCAACACCAGACCGATGACGCCGACCCCGGGGGCCAGGGTGGCGGCGACCTCGTCCGCGACGTGCACGCCGGGCGCGTCGAGCAGGCCGGTGACCCGGTACGCCCGCGGCCCGCTCGCGGTCAGCAGGCTCACCGGGTCACCGGGGCGCAGGCTGAGCGCGGCGTCGACGACCACCTCCCCCGGCTGCCGGGGTGGTTCACCCGCCGTCAACCCCGGCCCGCCGAGGCGGGTGCTGGACCAGCCGTGCCCCTCGTGGGCGTCCTGCCGCTGACCGTCGGTGGCCGGCGGACGCCCGCCCACCAGCGGCTGGGCGTAGAACGTCCGGTCCGGCACGGCCGCCGCGACCCCGGGCAGCCCGGCCAACCGGGCGACGAGTTCGCTCGTCCGCGCCGACGACCAGGGCCGGCTGGGCGGGAAGGGGTCGGCCGGCGAGGACGCCTCCGGGCCGGCGACCACCACGCCGGCCCCGGCCAGCCGCTCCGGCGTCCGCGGCCGCCCGGACGCGAGCAGCAGCGTGCTCGCGAAGACCAGCGCGACACCGATCGCGACGGCCACGAACGCGCCGGCCGAGCGGCGGGCGGTCAGCACGACGGCTCCGGGGTGGCGTCCGCGATCCGGGCGGCGACGGACGCGGCGGTGAGCGGGCCGGCCAGTTCGTCGGCGAGGCGGCCGTCGGCGAGCAGCAGCACCCGGTCGGCGTACGCGGCCGCGGCGGGGTCGTGCGTCACCATGACGACGGTCTGCCCGTGCTCGTCGACCAGCGCCCGCAGCAGCCGCAGCACCTGCCGGGACGCGGCGCTGTCCAGCGCGCCGGTGGGCTCGTCGGCGAAGACCACCGCCGGCCGGGTGACGAGGGCCCGGGCGATGGCCACCCGCTGCTGCTCGCCCCCGGAGAGTTCGCTGGGCCGGTGCCGGGCCCGGTCGGCGAGCCCGACGGCGGCGAGCGCGGCGGCGACCTCCCGGTCGGCCGGCCGCCGGCCGGCCAGCCGCAGCGGCAGTTCGACGTTCTGCGCGGCGGTCAGCGAGGAGATCAGGTTGAACGCCTGGAACACGAAGCCGATCCGGTCCCGACGCAGCCGGGTCAGGTCGTCCTCGGCCAGCTCGTCGAGGCGGATCCCGTCGACGGTGACCACCCCCGCCACCGGTCGGTCCAGCCCGGCCGCGCAGTGCAGGAGCGTCGACTTGCCGGAACCGGACGGCCCCATCACCGCCGTGAACGTGCCGCCCGCGAAGCTGGTCGTCACCCCGTCCAGCGCCGTCACCCGCCGGCTGCCCGAGCCGTACACCGCCCGCAGGCCGGTCAGCGTCACCGTGTCTGTCGTCATGCGGCCACCGTGCCGGCTCGGCCGGGCCGCGCGCGTCGTGCCGGGGCCGGCACTTTCCGCCCCTTCCCCGGCCGTAGCCGGGCGCCGTCGCCGGCGCCGCCTCATCCCCGAGAATGACCTGCCCCGGGTGGACGCGCCACCGTCGACCGGCGGTTACCGTCTGACCGTGGGTTCCCTGCTTGCCCGGCGACTGCGGCCGGTGGACCTGTACCTGGTGGACGGTGCGCTGGCCGTGGTGGTCGGCGCGGCGCTCTGCGCGTACGCGGCCCTGGAGTCCCCGCTGCACGGTGGGGTCCGGGAACCGGTGTGGGCGTCGGTGCTCACCGGGCTGGTCATCGGACTGCCGGTGGCGGTGCGGCGGCGCTGGCCGGTCGCGGTAGCCGTGCTGGTGAGCCTGGCCGCCGCGGCGGCGCTGGTCACCGGCGTGATCCCCAACTTCGCGGCCGCCGCCCCGGCGTTCGCCATCGGACTGGCCTTCTACACGCTGGCCGTCGCCACGCCCCCGCTGCGGTCACTGGTGTGCGCCGTGGCCTGCCTGGCGGTGGTGAGCGTCGCGTTGGCGCTGACCGGCGGCGACCTCTGGTCCCGTACCGGCGCGGTCGGCTACGGCGCCGTCATGATCGCGCCGGGGTGGCTGGCGGGCTGGTCGGTCCGGGAGCGGCGGGCGCTCGCCGCCCGGCAGGGCGAGCAACGGGTGGTGCAGGCGGTCACCGAGGAACGGCTGCGCGTCGCCCGGGAGCTGCACGACGTGGTGGCCCACACGATGAGCCTGATCGTGGTGAAGGCGGCCGTGGCCAACCACGTCGCCGACGCCGAGCCGGGCGAGACCCGGGCCGCGCTGCGGGTGATCGAGGAGGCCGGCCGGGCCGCCCTGACCGACATCCGCCGGGTGCTCGGCGCGCTGCGCGAGGGCGCCGGGTACGCCCCGGCGCCCGGCCTCGACGAGTTGCCCCGGCTCGCCGAGCGCGCGGCGATCGGCGGGGTGGACGTGCACGTCGACGTGCGGCGCGACGTGCCGGACGCCGGCGCGGTGCCGGAGTCGGTGGGCCTGGCGGCGTACCGGATCGTGCAGGAGGCGGTCACCAACGTGGTGAAGCACGCCGCGCCGGCCGCCTGCCGGGCCACCGTCGTCGTCGCTCCCGACGAGGTACGCGTCGAGGTGGTCGACGACGGCCGGCGGCCGGTGCGGATGAGCGGGCACGGCCACGGGCTGACCGGCATGCGGGAGCGGGTGACGCTGCACGGCGGCGAGTTCTCCGCCGGCCCGCGCTCCGGTGGCGGGTTCGCGGTCAGCGCCCGCCTGCCGTACCGGGCGGTCGCGTGATCCGGGTCCTCATCGCCGACGACCAGGCACTGCTGCGCGGCAGCTTCCGGGTCCTGGTCGACCTCGACCCGGGCTGCACCACCGTGGCCGAGGCGGGCACCGGCGCCGAGGCGGTGGCGCTGACCGCCCGGCACCGCCCGGACGTGGTGCTGATGGACGTCCGGATGCCGGAGATGGACGGCATCGAGGCGACCCGGCGGATCTGCGCCGATCCCGCGACGGCCGGCAGCCGGGTGCTCATCCTGACCACGTTCGACCTGGACGAGTACGTGTACGGCGCGCTGCGCGCCGGGGCGAGCGGGTTCCTGCTCAAGGACACCCCGCCGGCCGAGCTGCTGGCCGGCATCCGGGTCGTGGCGGCGGGCGAGGGGTTGCTCGCGCCGACGGTCACCCGCCGGCTAATCGGCGAGTTCGCCCGCCGCGCCGAGCCGTCCCGGCCGCTGCCCCGCCGGCTCGACGGGGTGACCGACCGGGAGCGCGAGGTGCTCACCCTGATCGCCCGCGGTCTGTCCAACGTGGAGCTGGCCGCGCACCTGCACCTGAGCCTCGCGACCGTCAAGACGCACGTGGGCCGGCTGCTCACCAAACTCGCCGTACGCGACCGGGCCCAGCTGGTCATCGTCGCCTACGAGACCGGGCTGATCGCCCCGACCGGACGGGATCCCGGCTGACCGTACGGGTGGGCGGCACGGGTGCTTCCGACGGGCGGTCGGCTGCGTGGCCGGTCAAGCGACGACGGCGACGAGCAGCGGTACGGCGACGAGCGCCGAGCCGGCGAGGCTGGCCAGCCGCTTCCGGGGTGGCGCGCCGGAGATCGTCGGCAGTTCCCGCCAGCGGTACGCGGCCGCGACCAGCCCGGCGGCCGACAGCCCGACGCCGAACGGCCAGAGCCAGCCGGGCACCACCGACCAGTCTCCCAGCCGGTGACCGACGCCGAGGTAGAGCAGCGCCCATGCGGCGGTGGGCGCGAGGCTGAGCCGGTCGGGCATCCGGCGCACCGTCCGCAGCAGGCTCACCCCGCCGAGGAACGAGAAGCCGAGCGCCAGGGCGGCCCCGACCCAGCCGTCGAGCGGAATCCCCTCGTCGTCCACGGCGTCGCCGTCGATGCCGAGCAGGCGCAGCCCGATCGGGTCGACATCACGATCGGTGTTGCCGAGCACCACCACGCCCCGGCCGGTGGCCCGTTCGAAGCCCACGTACGCCCGGAACCCGCCGGTGCCGCCGTTGTGCCAGACGACCTCGTGGTCGCCGTACCGGGTGGTGAACCAGCCGTAGCCGACCCGGTTGCGGTCGTCCTCGGTGAACCGGGCGGTGGTGGCCTCGGCGCCCGGTGCGGTGCCGGCGAGCAGCGCCCCGACCAGCCGGGCCAGGTCCTCGGCGGTCGACCACACGCCGATGCCGGCCGGGGCGTACCCGCTGCCCAGCCAGGGGTCGGCGGCGCGACCGCCCGCCCTGGTGCCCGTCGCCCGACCGGCCGGTAGCCCGTCCGCGTCGGTGGCCACCACCGTCCGGTCCAGTCCCGTCGGGCGCAGCACCTCGCGGTCGAGCAGCGCCGGGTAGCTCGCGCCGGCCTGCGCGGCCAGCGCCTGACCGAGCAGCGCCATCCCGACGTTGGAGTAGTCCACCCGCCCGCGACCGTCTCCCGGCGTCTCGTGCGCGGCGGCGGAGACGATCCGGTCGGCGTCCCACCGGCCGTACGGGTTGCCGGCGGTGAGGTTGGCCCACCACATCCCGGGCAGGTCGGTGGGGCCGAGCGCCAGCCGGGGTAGGCCGGAGCGGTGGCTGGCCAGCTCGTCGAGGGTGACCTCGGCGGTCGGGCCGCCGAGGCGGGGCAGCGTGGCGCTCAGCGGGTCGTCGGCGCGGACCGCGCCGGCGGCGATCCGCCGGGCCAACAGCATGCCGGTGAGGCCCTTGGTGACCGAGCCGATCTCGAAGGGCGTGCCCGGCTCGACGGGCGCGCCACCGGGCTCCCGGTCGCCGAGCCCGGCGGTGCGAACCCGGCCGTCCGCCAGCACGGCCACCGCGAGGCCGCGCAGGCCCGCCGGGTCGGCCACCGCCGCGCGGACGGTGGCGGCCAGCTCGGCGTCGCCGGTGTGCCGCGCGGTCAGCCGCGGTACGGGAGGCCGCACGCCGAACCCGGCGAGGGTGGCGACGAGCCCGACGACGAGGGCGAGGGCGGTCGGCTTACGCATGAGGCTCCTTCGGTCGGGCGCCGGGAGCCGGCCGGCGGCGCCGATGGGGTGGCGGGTATCGCGCCGCGATGCTCAGGTGCGGGCGGCGGTGAGGATGGCGAGCAGTGGCACCACCCGGTCGCCGGGGACGGCGTACTGGCCGCGACCGGTGCTGCGCAGCCAGCCGGCGGCGGTCAACTGGCGCAGATGGTGGTGGAGCTGCCCGGTGGTGCCCAACCCCTCGATCTCGGCCAGTGCGGCGGTGGTGTGCCGGCCGCCGAGAATCTCGCGCAGCAGTCGCAGCCGGACAGGGTGCGCCAGGGCGGTCAGCGCGCCGGCCAGCTCGGTCCAGTCGGCGTCGAGCACGGCGTCGACCGGAAGGCCGTACTGCCAGTCGTGGTGCTGGCCGGCGAGCCGGACCGTGCCGGTGTAGAGCACCGCGCCGGAGCCGTCCGCCGGCACCAGCCGCTTGAGCCCGTGCAGCGCCCAGAAGGTGTCGCCCGAGGGCTCCGCCGGCTCGGCCACCGGTTGGTGCTGGACCAGCGCGGCGACCTGTGCCTCCAGCGCGGTGACCCGCTCCTCCAGATCCGCCATGCCTCGATACTACGAACTTACGTACTTACGTGCAAACGACGCCCCGGCCGAGCCGGCGGCGCGGTGGCGCTCAGCGCGCCACCGGCTCGGCCCACGGGTGGTTCAGGCCGCCGGGCGGCCGCCGGCGTCGGCGCGCAACCGGGCGTCGAGCGCGTCGAGATCGGGGACGAACCACACGTGGTCGGAGCGGTTCGACTCGTGGACGAGCGCGCGCAGGGCCGAGCTGGCCGCCAGGTGCCGCGAGATGTCGCCGACGACGGCCAGCCGCAGCCGGTAGTTGACGAACTTCTGCATGACCTCGCCGGCGAACCGGGTGCCGAGGGTGAAGAAGCTGTCGTCCAGCCGGCTCGCCGGCACGGCCACCACCTGGGCGCCGAGGAAGGCCGCCCCGATCAGGTCCAGCGCGTCCCGCTCGGTGGCGATCACCGGGCCGGCCGGGTCGCACACCAGCACCGGCACCCCGGCCCGCTGCTCGACGACGTCAGGCATCGCCGGCCTCCCCGGCGAGCAGGCCGTTGCCGCCGCCGAGCACGGCGTCGACCAGGCGCAGCAGCTCGGCCGTGGCGGCCGCGCCGCCGAGGATCACGATCTTCATGCGGTTCCGTTCCTCGTCGTGGACGGTCTGGACGCGCAGTGGCGGCCCGGCGTCGCGGCCGGTGTTCACCGCGGCGAGGACGAGCGTGCCGAGCCGGTCGGCCGCCGCCCGGTCGACGCCGTCGACCTGCACGATGCTCGACACCTCCACCGGCCCGACGCCGGCGGCCGGCTGCGGCCGGCCGGTCAGCGCGGCCAGGTCGGCGCGGGCGATCCGGTACTGCTTGCCGATCCGCACGGCCGTGAGCCGGCCGGTGCGGATGTAGCCGCGCACGGTGCGCACGTGCAGCCCGAGCAGGTCGGCCACCTGCTCGACCGAGTACATTTCCTCACTCATCGTTCCCCAACCTACCCGCGATAGGGAAGGAAAGGGAGTATTGAGCGACCCTCATGACCGAGGTCACTGGCGGAGCGGCCGGGACGGTGTGGGCGGCGGCTCCTAGGCTGACGGCACCCGTACTCCGAGGAGGTGCCATGGACCGCTACGTCGCCCTGCTGCGCGGGGTCAACGTGGGCAACGTCCGGATCGCGATGGCCGACCTGCGCCGGCTGGTCACCGATCTCGGGCACCAGGACGTCCGGACGTACCTGCAGAGCGGCAACGTGGTCTTCGGCAGCACCGTGCGCGACGCCGACGAACTGGCCCGGGGCATCGAGCGGGCGATCACCGGCGAGCTGGGGCTGACCGTGCCGGTGCTGGTGCGCAGTGCCCGGGAGCTGGCAGCGGTGGCCGGTGGCAACCCGTACGCCGGGCAGGAGGACGACCCGACGAAGCTGTTGGTGGCCTTCCTGGCGACCGCGCCCGCGCGGTCGGCGGTGGCCGCGCTGACCGTGCCCGGCGGCGAGCGGGTCGCTTACACCGTGACCGGGCGCGAGGTCTACCTGCACTACCCGGAGGGCGGCTACGGCCGCTCGAAGTTCACCAACGCCTACCTGGAGAAGAACCTGGGCGTGGTGGCCACCACCCGCAACTGGCGGTCGGTGCGGACCCTCGCCGAGCTCGCCGCCGGCTGAGCGGCGGGTGGGCGGCGGGTGGGCGGCCCCGTGCCCGCCCACCCGCGGCCGGCTCAGAAGTGGTAGGCGGTGCCGTACTCGGGCACCAGCACCCGGCTACGCGGCGACACCCGCCGGATGGTGGCGATGAACTCGTCGAGGCGCTTGCGGTCGTTCGGCGCCACCGGCACCGGGTTGCGCAGCTCGACCTCGAAGTTGTCGAAGTGCACCGGCACCACGACCTTCGGGTGGTCCAGCGCGGTGAGCAGCCGCTCCGCGTAGTCGGCGGTGGCGGTGCTGCTCGGCAGCGCCACCATGGCCACGTCCGGGGCGAGGCCGGTCAGGTTCCGTTCGACGAAGTCGCTCGCGCCCATGAAGAACACCGCCGGCCCGCCGTCGACCCGCAGCTGGTAGGCGAGGGTGTCGCCCTCGGGCAGGTCGGCGATGGTCGCCGGCTTCGGCGGCGGGCTGACCCGTATGCCCGGGAAGGCCATCGAGTACGACACGTTGCGGCTGTGCAGCGAACCGACCACCTCCACCGTGTGGTCGCCGAAGTCCAGCACCTCCCCACCCTTGACCGGGCTGAGCTGCCCGGACGGCACCCCGTACGCCAACCCGAGGTGGTACGCGGTCAGCGTGCCGAACACCTGCGCCCCGGTGCGGCCGGCGATGTACGGGACGTCCATGTAGTGGTCCCAGTGGGTGTGCGTGACGAACACCGTCGCGGCCCGGTCCACCAGCGCGTCGACCGCCGAGGTGTTGACCTCCAGCGACTTCGACTGGTTGAAGGCGCCCGTGAACAGCCCGGTGTCGAGGCGGCTCAGGTAGGGGTCGATCAGGACGGTCCGGTCGCCGATGTCGACCCGCCAGCCCGACGTACCCCACCAGCGGAAGCTGACCGGGCCGCGGCGCCGGCCGGCCGGGGCGGCGCCGACCGGCGCGGCGGCCGGCGGTGCGGCCTGCGCCGGTGCGGCCAGGGTGGCGCCGGCGAGCCCGGCGGTGGTGACCAGGGCGGTGCCGGCGGCGGCGTCGCGCAGGAAGCGGCGGCGGTCCAGGTTGGGCATGCGGAACTCTCCCCGTCGTGGTGCTGATCGGTCGGCCCCGAGCCAACCAGCGCCACCCGGGCCAGGTCCAAGATCGACGGCCGAAAGGCTCGATATCCGTCCGGATATCAGCCCAGGTCAGCGCCGGGGCAGCAAGGCGTTGCGGGCCGGAAAATCACTCCCCGCGCAGCGCCTCGACCGCCGTCCGGGCGGCCTCCCCCATGGCCAGGTCCACGTCGATCCGGCGGGTGGCGAGATCGGCCATCCGGGCGAAGACGGCGATCGCGTACCGGCCGCCGTCGGGGTACTCGGCGACGCCCGCCTCCAGGTGCAGCCCGGGCAGGGTGCCGGTCTTGCCGGCGACCCGGACGCCCGGCGGAAAGCCCGAGGCCAGCCGGGTCCAGAACAGCTGCCGCGACATCCACTCCCGGACCATCGCGCACGCCTGGGCCGGGCCGGCCTCGTCCCGCCAGATCAGGCCCAGCAGCCGGGTGATCTCCCGCGCCGTGCTGGCGGTGGTCTGCGCGGGATCGAAGACCCGCATCGCCCGGACCCGCTCGACCGGCAGGGTCGGGAAGATCCGGGCGAACTCCGCCTCGGTCCGCGCACCGACGTCGGCCAGCATCGACTCGGCGAGCTGCCGGGGGCCGCCGACGATCCGGGTGCGGGACAGCCCCAGCTCGGCGGCGAGCATCGGCAGCAGGTCCGGGCCGACCCGGCGCAGCAGCAGGTCGGCGGCGGTGTTGTCGCTCACCGACATGGCGAAGTAGGCCAGGTCGCGCAGCGAGACCTCGGCGTCGTCGGCACAGCCGGCGATCCCCCAGCCACCGAGCCGGTCCTCGGCGGTCACCAGCACCCGCTCGCGCGGGTCGAGCTGACCGGCGACCACCTGCCGGGCGAACTCCAGCACCAGCAGGATCTTGAAGATCGAGGCGATCACCACCTGCTCGTCGGCCCGGACCGCCACCTCCCGGCCGCCGTCGACCCGGGCGGACCCGCCCGGCCGGCCCCCGGCCAGCTCCACCACGTGCAGGTTGGCGGTGATGCCGAGCCGGTCGAAGATCCCGTCTATCCGCTCCCGCACCGTCACCCCTGGCACGGTAGTGGCCGTCCGGGCCGGGACGGGGCGGCGGGTGCGCTGCCGCCCCTGGCGTAGCCTGCGGCGGTGGACCTGCTCCGACACCTGCGGCACTTCGTGGTGGTCGCCGAGGAGCTGCACTTCGGGCGCGCGGCCGAGCTGCTGGGCATGGCACAGCCGCCGCTGAGCCAGTCGATCCAGCGGCTGGAACGGGAGCTGGGGGTCGAGCTGTTCGACCGGTCCCGCCGGCAGGTGCGGCTGACCACCGCGGGCGAGCTGCTGCTCGCCGAGGCCGAGGAGCTGCTGGCCGGCGAGCGCCGGCTGCGCAACGTGCTGCGCCAGGCGCGCGACGGCGTACTGGGCGTGCTGCGGGCCGGCGTGCCGCCGGAGACCCCGGCGGTCAGCCTGCGGGCGCTGCTGGACCGGCTGGCCGGCCGGGCGCCCGGGCTGGACGTCGAGCTGCACGAGCTGACCAGCGGCGAACAGGAGCGGATGCTCGCCGAGGGGCGGCTGGACGTGGGGTTGCTGCACCACCCGGTCGCCGCCGACGGGCTGCGCTTCGGCGCGGCGGTGGACGTACCGCTGGGGGTCCTGCTGCCGCGGACCTCGCCGCTGGCCCGCGCCCGGGAGGTGGAGCTGGCCGCGCTGGCCGGCCTGGACCTGGTGGCCGCGCCCCGGGCCACCGCGCCCGGCTGGCACGACCACCTGCTCGACGTCTGCCGCCGGCACGGATTCGCGCCGGCGCGGGTGCGCCCGGCCCGTAACCCGGAGTTCCTCTTCGGGCTGGTGCTGGCCGGCGGCGGGGTGGCCGTGGAGCCGGCCGCGCTGGGCCGCCGGGAGCCGCGGATCGCCTGGCGGCCGGTGGCCGGCGCCCCGCTGGTCAAGCGGACCTCGGCGGCGTGGCCGCGGCGGGCCGCGCACCCGGCCGCGCCGATGGTCGGGCAGCTCGCGGCCGAGGTGCTGGCCGCCGCCGACCCGCCGGCCCCACCGGCGGCGCCGGCGCCACGGCCCTGGCGGGTGCTCTTCGACGCCGCCGGCTGAGGCGCGGATCACCGGTGAGAAACGCCTGTCCCCGGGTACGCGGACAGGCGGCAGACGGTACGTGGAGGCGCATCCGCTACCCGGCGACGACCGGCGAAGGAGCCGCAATGGCGAACACCATCCCCGACATCACCCTGAACGACGGCAACACCATCCCCCAGTTCGGCTTCGGCGTGTTCCAGATCGAGCCGAAGGACACCGTGGCGGCGGTCCGCACCGCCCTCGAGGTCGGCTACCGGCACATCGACACCGCCGAGATGTACGGCAACGAGGCCGAGGTGGGGCAGGCGATCCGGGAGAGCGGGCTGGACCGGGGCGAGGTCTTCGTGACCAGCAAGCTGAGCAACGCCTTCCACCGCCCGGACGACGCCCGCAGGGCGTTCGAGTCGACGCTGGCCGCGCTGAAGACGGACTACATCGACCTGTTCCTGATCCACTGGCCGCTGCCCACCCGCTACGACGGCGACTTCGTCTCGACCTGGCGGACGCTGGAGGAGTTCCAGCGCGACGGGCGGGCCCGCTCGATCGGGGTGTCGAACTTCCAGGTGCCGCACCTGGAGCGGCTGGCCGCCGAGGCCCGGGTGGTGCCGGCGGTGAACCAGATCGAGGTGCACCCGTACTTCGGCAACGAGCAGGTGCGCGAGTACGACCGGACGCACAACGTCATCACCGAGGCGTGGTCGCCGATCGCGCAGGGCAAGGTGCTGGACGACCCGACGGTGGTCGACATCGCCCAGGAGGTCGGCCGGACCCCGGCCCAGGTGGTGCTCCGCTGGCACGTGCAGCGCGGCGACGTCGTCTTCCCGAAGTCGACCACGCCGGCCCGGATCGAGGAGAACTTCCGGATCTTCGACTTCGAGCTGGACGACGTGGCGATGGAGCGGATCACCGCGCTGGACAAGGGCCCGGCGGGACGGCAGGGGCCGGATCCGGACACCTTCGACTACCTCCCCGCGTAACGGGGCGGATCACGGCGGCGCTGATGGCAGGGGGGCCCGGACGGGCCCCCCTTTGTCGCTTTCATCCCCTGGGCGACCCGCGCGGTCGAGGAACGCCGGCGAGTCTGCGCCCAGCAACCGAAAGGATCGCGCCCCCGCGATGATGCGCCGCCGTACCCCGCTGCTGCTCCTGTCGATGCTAGCCCTGCTCGCCCCGACCGCGTGCGGGCCGGCCGAAGCCGAGACACCCCGCTGGTCCGCACCGGCGGAGTCGGCCTCGCCGAGCGCGCCGGCGCCGCGTCCCGCGCCGACCTCCACCGCCGAGGTCCGCAGCCGGGTGAAGGCGGCGATGTTGGACCTGGACAGCACGTTCCACCCGGAGACGGCGGAGTTCACCGAGGAGAACAGCGAGGCGTGGAAGCTGATCTCGCTGTGCCGGGACAGCCTGCCCTCCGACCGCAAGCGCACCGCCTACCGGGAGCGGGTCTGGGACGGCGAGACGGTCTGGATCCGGCAGTACGTGGTCGGCTACCTGAAGGTGCCCGGGCGCAAGCTCGCCGACGAACTGCGGTCCGTGCTCAAGACCTGCAAGAAGTACGAGGTGCCCAACGACGGGCGCACCTCGGAGATCGTCCGGCCGACGCCCCCGCCGGTGGCCGAGGGCCCGGACACCATCACCTTCTGCGAGAAGCTGATCGGCGAGGCCACCCGGCACCAGTGCACCCTGATGCTGGTCCGGGGCAACTTCGTGCTCCAGGTGGACGCCTCGGCGGACGAGGGCGACCTGGCCGCCGGCAGGGACCTGCTGGCCAAGCTGGCGCCGCTGGCCACCGCCGCCCTGGAGCGGGCCACCTGAGCCCCAGCCGCGCGGCGGTCGCCGAAGGCCGCCGCGCCCGCCGCGCGGTGTCGTTGAAGCGAAGTGGCGGCGGCGTGACCGGTCGCGCGGGGCCCGCCGGGGTGCGGCGTCCCATCGCGGGCCCGGCTCCGGTCAGGCGAGCCGCGCGGCCCGGCCGAGCAGGTACGTCCGCTCCACCGTGTTGTCCGTCAGCACGGCCGCCTCGCGGTACAGCGCGGCGGCACCGACCGCGTCGCCGGTCAGGTCGAGCAGGTGGGCGCGTACTGCCCGTTCCCGCTGCCGGGTCAGCTGCTCCTCGTCGAGCCGGTAGCGCCGGTTCAGGTCGTCGAGCAGCGCCAGCCCCCGGGCCGGCCCGTACGCCTGGGCGACCGCCACCACCCGGCTCAGCCGCACCGGCGCGGTCGGATTGAGCCGTTCCAGCCACAGGTACAGCGCCGCGATCTGCGGCCAGTCCGTCTGCTCCGGGGTCGCGGCCGCGGCGTGCACCGCGGCGATCGCCGCCTGCAACTGGTAGGGGCCGGTCTCGCGCCGGCGCCAGACGCTGTCGATCAGCTCGGTGCCCTCGCGGATCAACGCCCGGTCCCACCGCGTGCGGTCCTGCCGTTCCAGCGGCACCAGCTCGTGGTCGCCGCCGGTGCGGGCGGCCCGGCGCGACTCGGTGAGCAGCATCAACGCCAACAGGCCGGTCACCTCGGCGTCGTCCGGCAGCAGGCCACGGAGCATCCGGGTCAGCCGGATCGCCTCCCGGGTCAGGTCGACGCGGGCCAGGGCGTCCCCCGACGTGGCGGTGTAGCCCTCGTTGAAGACGAGGTAGAGCACCTGCGTCACGGCGGCCATCCGGCCGTCCCGGTCGGCGGCGGTCGGCAGGGTGAACCGGGCGCCGGCCCGGGCCAGTTGCTGCTTGGCCCGGCTGATCCGGGTGCCCATGGTGGCCTCGGTCGTGCCGTACGCGTGGGCGATCTCGGCGGTGGTCAGGCCACCCACCGCGCGCAGCGTGAGCGCCACCTGCGAGGTGGTGCTCAGCGCCGGGTGGCAGCAGAGCAGCAGCAGGGTGAGGCTGTCGTCGGTCTCCGGCCGGCCGTACGCCTGGCGGTCCGATTCCCGCATGGCCAGCTCGGTGATCCCCACGTCCCGTTCGCGCCGGCGCCGAGCCTGCTCGGCGCGGAGCAGGTCGACCATCCGCCGGTAGCCGACCCGGATCAACCAGCTGCGCGGATTCTCCGGCACGCCCTCGGCCGGCCAGATCCGGCTGGCGGCGAGCAGCGCCTCCTGCACCGCGTCCTCGGCGGTGTCGAAGTGGCCGAAGCGGCGCACCAGCGCGCCGAGCACCTGTGGCGCCTCGGTGCGCAACAGGTGCTCGACGTCCGGGGTCATGCCGGCTCCGCCGTCCGGCCGCCGCGCCAGCGCTCGGCATCGGGCCGGCGGCGTCGGTAGTGGTCGGTCATGCCGCGAAGTCCTCGCCCATGATCGGCCGGATCTCGATCGGCTCGCCGAGCGCCTCGACGATCCGGCTGGCGATCTCGACGGCGCGGTCATGACTGGCCACGTCGATCACGGCGAAGCTGGCCAGCACCTCCTTGAGTTCGGCGAACGGTCCGTCGGTCGCCACCACGCCGGTCGGCGTCCGGCGCACCGTGATGCTGACCGCCGGGTGCCCCAGCCCCTCGCTGGAGACAAACTCGCCGCTATCGATCAGCTCCTGCTCGAACCGTTGGTACGCGGCGAACGCGGCCATCGCCTCCTCGGACGGGTTCCCGGCGGTCGCGGCGTCCCAGGCGACCGCCGGGGTGTAGCCGAGCAGCAGGTACTTCATGTTGATCTCCTCTTCGACTGCCTGACAACGGTACGTAGGGTCAGCCGGCCCGGCGCAGCGACAGCGCGATCGCGGTCGTCCAGGCGAACGCGACCAGGCCGTTCACGGCGATCTGGATGCTCATGTGCTCCGGCGACACGGGCAGCAGCAGGACCACCGCGACGAGGCCGCTCAGCCCGGCCGCCCACCCGGCCCGACGCCGTACGCAGCGGACGGCCAGCACGATGGCGGCGACCGCCAGCGCGGTGAAGGCGGTCGCCGCCGCGGCCGAGTGCACCACGCTGTGCCAGGACATCCGGGCGACCGGCCCGTCCGGGGTGCCTACCGGGAATCCGTGCTCCGGATCCATGGTGAACACGCCGGCGACGACCAGCCCGGCACCGAAGATCCCGACGAGGATCGGCAGCAGGCGCCGGCCGATGCCCTCGGTGATGGTGCGGCGGATGCCGGCGGCCAGCGCCAGTCCACCGAGGCCGGCGAGTACGAAGGTGGCGATCTGGATCCAGCCGAGGCTGCCGGTGGCGAGTTGGCTGATCGGGTGCCGGGTGATGTCGAAGCCCTCGCGGGTGACCATCTGGGCGATCGCCGAGGCGAGGAAGAGCGGCCCGGCGAGGGCGCCGGCGAGCAGCAGACGACCGGACGGCTGGCGGACGGCGGGTACGGCGAGAACGGCCATGACTTTCCTCCCTGGTGGGTTCCTGCCGCTACCTCGGGGCCGGACCGGCGATCTCGACACCCCCTCGATGTGATCCAGGTCACCGTCGGTCGATGTCGAGAGGCGAAGGTGGCCGCCGAGGTACCGGCAAGCACTCACCAAGGAGGACGAGATGTCTGAGACCATCCAGCCGAGCGCCGAGCTGAAGGCCCTGGACCGCCTGGTCGGCACCTGGTCGGTGACCGGCGGCGCCGAGGGGACCGTGCGGTACGAGTGGATGCCGGGTGGCTTCTTCCTGTTCCAGCACGTCGAACTCACCCAGTTCGGCGAGCGGATCAGCGGCTTGGAGGTGATCGGGAACCTGCGCCCGTTCGGCGAGCCGGTCGGCGAGGACGTGGTGTCCCGGTTCTACGACTCGACCGGTAACACCCTCGACTACGTCTACGAACTCACCGGCGACACGCTGACCATCTGGGCCGGCGCGAAGGGCAGCCCGGCGTACTACGAGGGCCGGTTCGACGCCGCGGGGACCACGGTCACCGGCGCCTGGGTCTACCCCGGCGGGGGCGGATACAACTCGACCATGACCCGGGTCTGAGGCGTCGCCGCCCGGAGCCGGGCGGTGACGAACCGGAGCGGCCGGAGCGTGCGGACCCGCCCAGCGGGCCCCGCGCGCCGGCCGTTCCCGGCGTTCGGGCGCTCAGCCGGACACGTCGACGCGCTGGGCGAGCCGGTGGAAGGTCACCGCCGTGGGTGAGCCCGGTTCGGGGACGTAGACGATCAACCGCTGGTCGGTCTCCGGCACGTGCAGCACCCGGCACTCGAACTCCAGCAGCCCGAGGTCGGGGTGCGGCACCCGCTTGACGATCAGGCGGCGTTCCGCCACGTCGTGCTCGGCCCAGAGCCGCGCGAACCGGGGTGAGGTGCCGAGCAGCTCGGTGACCAGCTCGGCGAGGCCCCGGTCGCGGGGGTAGCGGCCGTAGGCGGCGCGCAGGTCGGCGATCGTGGTGCGGGCGAAGTGCACCACCTCCGGGTCGGCCCAGTGCGCGTCGTCGGACATCCGGAACATCCAGCGGACCATGTTGCGGTCGGCGGCGGGCACCGCCGCGAGATCCCCGACGAAGTACGTGGCCAGCCGGTTCCAGGCCAGGATCTGGTAGCTGGCGTCGACCAGGTACGCCGGGGTCTCGGTCATCGCGTCCATCAGGTGCCGCAGGCCGGCGGGAACCTCCCGGCTCGGCCCGGCGGCCGGGGGCGGAGCCACGCCGGCCACCCGGAACAGGTACTCGCGCTCGTCCCGGGTGAGCAGCAGCGCCCGGGCCAGCGCGGACAGCACCTGCCGGGACGGGTGCGGGCCGCGGCCCTGCTCCAGCCGGATGTAGTAGTCGACCGACATGCCGGCCAGCTGGGCCACCTCCTGCCGGCGCAGCCCCGGGGTGCGGCGGCGTACCCCGTCGGGGAGACCGACCTCGGCGGGGCGCAGCCGCTCCCGGCGGCTACGCAGGAACGCCGCCAGTTCCTCCCGGCGCAGGCAGTTTCTGGTCATGCCGTCAAGCTTGCCTCGGCCGGCGCCGCCGAGGGTGGTACCGCCGGTCCCAGCCTCGGCCGGTCTCTCCCGCCGGGCGGGCCGGGCCGGCACCGTCGAGGACATGACGAACATGATCGCCCTGGTCACCGGGGCCAACAAGGGAATCGGCTTCGAGACCGCCCGGCAGCTCGGTGCGCGCGGGATGACAGTGCTGGTGGGCGCGCGGGACGCCGAGCGGGGCCGGGCCGCGGAGCGGCGGCTGCGCGACGGCGGCGCGCAGGCCCGCTTCCTCTCGCTGGACGTGACCGACGAGGAGTCCGTGGCGACCGCCGCGAAGCTGGTGGCCGAGGAGTACGGCAAGCTCGACGTGCTGGTCAACAACGCCGGCATCGTGCTCGGCGACGGCGAGCGGGCGCTGCCCAGCGAGACCACCCTGGCGACGCTGCGCCGGGTGTACGAGACGAACGTCTTCGGCGTGGTGGCGGTCACCAACGCGCTGCTGCCGCTGCTGCTGCGGGCCCCCGCGGCGCGGATCGTCAACGTCTCCAGCGAGGTCGGCTCGATCGGCACCATCACCGACCCGGAGAGCTTCATCTGGCGGTTGACCTCGGTGCCGTACCCGTCGTCGAAGGCGGCGCTGAACATGGTCACCGCGATGTACGCCAAGGAGCTGCGGGACACCCCGGTCAAGGTGAACGCGGCCAACCCCGGCTACTGCGCCACCGACTTCAACGGGCACACCGGCTTCCGCAGCGCCGAGCAGGGCGCGGAGGTGAGCGTGCACCTGGCGACGCTGCCGGCGGACGGCCCGTCCGGCCAGCTCTGGGGGCACCTCGCCGACGGCGGCGGCGGGTACGGCGTTCTGCCCTGGTGAGGGGTTGACTTCGAGTGCGCTCCAGCAGCCAGGCTCGTCCCCGAGCGCCCGGAGGACGGGCCGCGTGAGAGGGGACTCCCGTGAGGTACCGCACCATCGGCACCGACCCGAACACCCGCCGCGAGGTGAGCGTGCTGAGCCTCGGCGCCATGCTGTTCGGCACCGCCACCGACGAGGCGACGTCGTTCGCCATCCTGGACCGGTACGTCGAGGCCGGCGGCACCTTCATCGACACCTCGAACAACTACGCCTTCTGGATGAACGGCGGGCAGGGCGGGGAGAGCGAGGAGCTGCTCGGCAGGTGGCGGCGCAGCCGCGGGGTCGGCGACGAGATCGTCGTCGCCACCAAGCTCGGTGCCCGGCCACTCGCCCCCGGCACCAGCTACGTCGACAACCCGGAGGGGCTGTCGGCCGCGGTGATCCGGGAGGCCGCGGAGCGCAGCCGGGAGCGGCTCGGCATGGCGAAGCTGGACCTGCTGTACGCGCACATCGAGGACCACCGGGTGCCGCTGCGGGAGACCGTGACGGCCTTCGCCGAGCTGGTCGCCGAGGGCACGGTCGGTTTGCTCGGGGTGAGCAACCACCGGGCGTGGCGGGTGGAGCGGGCCCGTAACCTAACCGCCGCGGCGGGGCTGCCCGGCTACGAGGTGCTCCAGTACCACCACACCTACCTGCAGCGGCGCGCCGATCTGCCGAGCGAGCTGGACCGGGACGGCGATGTGGGCGCGGTCGGTCCGGACCTGCTCTCCTACCTGCGGGCCGAGCCGGGGCTGGCCCTGGTGGCGTACTCGCCGCTGGTGCGGGGCGCCTACACCCGCCCGGACAAGCCGCTCGGCGCCGGGTACGACCTGCCGAGCGTTCCCGACCGGCTGGCGGCGCTGGAGGCGGTGGCGAAGGAGACCGGTGCGACGGTGAACCAGGTGGTGCTGGCCTGGCTGATCGACGCCGAGGTGCCGGCGATCCCGCTGGTCGGGGCGTCCTCGGTGGCCCAGCTGGACGAGTCGCTGGCCGCGGTGGACCTGGCGCTGAGCGCCGAGCAGCGGGCCCGCCTGGACGCGGCCCGGTAGCCGCCCCCGAGTGCCAGCCCGTTCGGTGATGTGGCATCATAGTGAGGCATACTCACTATGAAGGCAGGTAACGGTGTCGGACGGGGGCCGGTTGATCACCGCGCTGGACCGGGTGCTCGAACTGGTCGTGGTGCTCAGCGACGACATGAGCCGGGGGCTGGCCCGGGAGGGGTTGACCACCTCCCGGGCCACCCTGCTGTGGCAGTTGCGCCGCAGCGGCCCGGTCACCCAGCGCGACCTGGCCGACGCGCTCGGGGTCAGCCCCCGTACCGTCACCGGGTTGGTCGACGGCCTGGTCAGCACCGGCTTCGTCACCCGCGAGCCGCATCCCACCGACCGGCGCGCGTTCCTGGTCACCTTCACCGAGCACGGCGCCCGCACCATCGAGGCGATGGAGCGTGACCAGCGGGGCTTCGCCGACCTGCTCTTCGGCGGGATGCCCGCCGAGCGGCTGGACTGCTTCGTCGCCGGGCTGGACGACGTCCTCGGGCGGCTGCGCGAGCAGGGCCTCTCCCCCGAGATCCGCGAGGAGGACCAGTGATCGCCACGACGTGGAAGCTGCTGCGCTTCGCCGTCCGCTACGAGATCGGCATGTGGCGCAGCCTCTACCGGTGGATCTTCCGGCGGCCGGAGCGGCTGCGTCCCGGCGACCGGACGTTCGGCTACAGCGGCGCGGTGATGACGCTGATGTGGATCTTCATCATCCTCTCCGCGGTGGAGGTCCCGATCTTCGAGATGATCCTGCCCTGGGAACTCGTCAGCAACATCGTGCTCGGCCTCGGCATCTACGGCCTGTTCTGGATGTTCGGCCTGCTGGCCAGCCTCAAGGTGCACCCGCACGTGGTCGGCGCGGCGGGCATCCGGATCCGCAACGGGATCACCCTCGACCTGACAGTGCCCTGGTCGGCCATCGAGCGGCTACGGGTCAACCGGCGCTCGCTGCCACCGGAGGGCAGCGTCCAGGTGGAGCGCAGCGGCGACGACGTCACGGTGAGCCTCGGGATGGCCAACCAGACCAGCGTCGACCTGCTGCTGCGCGAGCCGATCACGGTGCCGACCCGCAAGGCGCGCGGCGAGCGGGTCACCGAACTGCGCTTCCACGCCGACGACCCGGAGGCGCTGGTCGAGGCGGCCACCGCCCACCTGGTGGCCGCCCGCCCCGACCCGTCGGGCCGGGCGGCGGCCTGAGGCGATGCCTTCCGGCGCGGGGGCCTGGACCGGTCCGCGCGCGCTCTCCCCGCCCGACGGGCGCTGGCGCGGGTCAGGCGGCCAGGTCGAGCCGCCAGTCGTTGGAGCGCATCAGGTGCCCGGGCGGGTACTCGAACTCGGTCTCGCCGAGCAGGGTGAAGCCGGCCTTGCGGCAGACCGCGTTCGACGGGGCGTTGTCGACCGACGGATAGGCGTGCGCCCAGCGGTGGGTGCGGCGGTCGCGGGCCACCGCCACCGCCGCGCGTACCGCCGCGGTCGCCAGCCCGCGCCCCTGGTGCCCGGGCAGGATCGCCCAGCCCAGCTCGTAGACCTGCTGGCCGTGCCATTCGCGTTCCCAGTAGCCGACGCTGCCCACCGTGGCGCCGTCGGGCAGCCCCACCGTGTACATGCAGCCCTTGCCGGTGTCGCCGAAGCGCACGTAGCGCTCGTGCCGGGCGAGGACCTGCTCGTCGGTCTCCGGGCCGCCGGTGTGCGCCCGGACCTCCGGCGCGTTGAGCCGCCGCAGCAGGTCGAGGTCGTCCTCGCGCCACGGCTCGATGCGGACATCGGTCATGGTGTCCCCCCGTTCCTCCGGGGAGCATTCAAACAGCCACCACCGACACCGCGGCGCCGGAACGCGGCGGCCGCGCGGGCCGCTAGATCGGATCTAGCGGGCGCCGGTCGCCCTCTCGCGCCTGACGGGTGGGACCGGAGCGGCCGGGAGGAGGAACCATGAGCCCACTGCGACTCGCCGTGATCATCGGCAGCACCCGCGAGGGGCGGGCGGGCGACCGGATCGCCCGCTGGTTCGTCGACCAGGCGGACCGGCACGACGGGCTGGCGGTCACCGTGGTCGACCTCGCCGACTTCGACTTTCCCGCCGGCTACCCGGCCGAGCCGACCCCGGCCATGCGGGCGTTCGCCGAGCAGGTCGGCCGGGCGGACGCGTTCGTCGTGGTCACCCCGGAGTACAACCACAGCTTCCCGGCCTCGTTGAAACAGGCGATCGACTACGCGTACGACGAGTGGCA
This sequence comes from Micromonospora sp. C28SCA-DRY-2, assembly GCF_030519475.1. GTDB lineage: Bacteria > Actinomycetota > Actinomycetes > Mycobacteriales > Micromonosporaceae > Micromonospora. The sequence continues at coordinate 986,863 of NZ_JAUMKD010000001.1, forward strand.
GGCCAAGCCGGTCGGTTTCGTGTCGTACGGCTGTGGTTCCGTCGGCCTGCACGCGGTCGACCAGCTCCGGACGGTCTTCACCGCCCTGCACGCGGTCACGGTGCGCGACGTCGTCGGCGTCGACCTGCTCTGCGGCGAGCCGCCGCCGCTGGCCACCGACGAGCTGCGCCGCACCGCCCGGGTCCTGCTCGACCAGCTCTGCTGGTGGGGCCTGGCACTGCGCGACGGCCGCGCCGCGCGCCCGTACGTCTCCTGAAGAGTTCGCGAAGGAAGGTAGGGATCATGAGTAGACGCAGCACCGGCCCGGCCATCGAGGCCGAAGGGCTGGCCAAGTCGTTCGGGGACACCCGGGCGCTGGACGGGCTCGACCTGACAGTGCCCGCCGGCACCGTCTACGGGGTGCTCGGCCCGAACGGCGCCGGCAAGACCACCGCGGTACGGGTGCTGGCGACGCTGCTCCGCCCGGACGGCGGGCGGGCGCGGGTGTTCGGTCACGACGTCATCGCCGAGGCCGACGCGGTCCGGGCCCGGGTCAGCCTGACCGGCCAGTACGCCTCGGTGGACGAGGACCTGACCGGGCTGGAGAACCTGATCCTGCTCGGCCGGCTGCTCGGCCACCGGAAGCCGGCCGCCCGGCAGCGGGCGGAGAGCCTGCTCGCCGCGTTCGGGCTGACCGAGGCGGCCGACCGGCAGGTGAAGAAGTACTCCGGCGGCATGCGGCGGCGCATCGACATCGCCGCCAGCATCCTCAACACCCCGGATCTGCTCTTCCTCGACGAGCCGACCACCGGGCTGGACCCGCGCAGCCGCAACCAGGTGTGGGAGATCGTCCGGGCGGTGGTGGCGCACGGCACCACCGTGCTGCTGACCACGCAGTACCTCGACGAGGCCGACCAGCTGGCCGGCCGGATCGCGGTGGTCGACCACGGCCGGGTGATCGCGGAGGGCACCCCGGGCGAGCTGAAGGCGTCGGTCGGTTCCGGCACCGTCCACCTGCGACTGCGCGACGCGCACCAGCGGCCCGAGGCCGAGCGGCTGCTGCGGACGGCGCTCGACGTGCCGGTGCAGCTCGAACCGGACCCGGTGGCGCTGACCGCCCGGGTCGGTGGCGACGGCAGCGACCTCGACGCCAGTGAGCAGGCCGCGCGGGTCCTCGGCGACCTGGCTCGCGCCGGCATCGTGGTGGACAACTTCTCCCTCGGCCAGCCGAGCCTGGACGAGGTCTTCCTGGCCCTGACCGACCACCCCGCCGTGCCGGCCGACGAGCGGGACGAGCAGCTGGAGGCAGCCCGATGAGCAGCAACGCCACCACCACGACCGGGCCGGCCCCGACGGTCTACGTACCGTCGGCGGAGGCGCTGTCGACAGTCCTCGCGCCCGGCGCGCGGCCACCGCGACCGAGCCCGCTGTCGGCGTCCCTGACGTTCGGCTGGCGGGCGATGCTGAAGATCAAGCACGTGCCGGAGCAGCTGTTCGACGTGACGGCGTTCCCGATCATCATGGTGCTGATGTTCACCTACCTGTTCGGCGGCGCGCTCGCCGACAGCCCGCGGGACTACCTCCAGTTCTTCCTGCCCGGCATCATGGTGACCAGCGTCGTGATGATCACCATGTACACCGGGATCGGACTGAACACCGACATCGAGAAGGGCGTCTTCGACCGGTTCCGGACGCTGCCGGTCTGGCGGCCGGCCGCGCTGGTCGGCATGATCTTCGGTGATGTGCTGCGCTACGTGCTGGCCGCCGTGGTGATCCTCGGCGTCGGGCTGGTGCTGGGCTTCCGTCCCGACGGCGGGCTGCTCGGCGTGCTGGGCGGCATCGGCCTGCTGGTGGTCTTCTCGTTCGCGTTCTCCTGGGTGTGGACGTTCTTCGGGCTGGTCCTGCGCAGCGAGAAGTCGGTGATGGGGGTCAGCATGATGGTGCTGTTCCCGCTGACCTTCCTGAGCAACGTCTTCGTCGAGCCGGCCACCATGCCCGGCTGGTTGCAGGCGTTCGTGAAGGTCAACCCGATCACCCAGCTGGTCGCCTCGGTGCGCGCCGTGATGTCGGGGGCGTCGGACCCGTCGAGCACGATGTGGACGCTGGTGTGGAGCGCCGCGTTCGTGGTCGTCTTCGGCACCCTGACCATGTACCGGTACAACCGCCGCTGAGCAGCGCGTCGCCGACGGGCCCCGCCACCACCGTGGCGGGGCCCGTCGGCGGACGGCTACGAACCGACCGGGACGGTGGCGGTCTCGCCGTCGGGGGCGGTGACGCGTACCTCGGTGGCACCGGCGGGGAGCAGCGCCGCGTTCCGCCCGGCGTCCTGCCACCGCCCGGCGCCGACCCGGTAGCTCAGCGCCGCGCCCTCGGCGGCAATGAGGATCCCCTGCCCGTCGGGCAGCCGCAGCCGCACCGGCAGCGGCGCGGTCCAGTCGGCGAACCCGCTGGCCGCCGCTTGGAAGGGTGCGTCGCCGCGGGCGAGCAGGGCGATGACCCGAGCTGGGTCGTCGTCGTACTGGATGGTCCGCAGCAGCAGCCGCCGGCCGTCGGGGGTGGCCCCGTACACGGTCAGCACGGGCGAACTCCCGCCTCGGTGAGTGCCGCCGGCGTCGATGTACGCGGCGAGCGGGTCCCCCTCGTGCACCGTGTCGGCCTGCCCGGCGGGGTCGGGGCCCCACGCCCGGTCCGCGCCGGGCAACGTGTGGGTGAGCTGCGGCGGTTGCGGCCCGTCCTGCCCGTCGGGAAAGAGGCCGGTCGCCGCTCAGCAGGTAGGCGACCCGCAACAGCGTCACCGACCGGCTCCGGACGAAGTCGTCGAACTCCTCGCCCCGCGCGTCTCGCATCTGACCCCGTGGTCTCGTCAGTCAGCAAGACACCGCGCGGGTCCGCGAGGTTTACCCGTCCGCCGGATCGGCGATCGAGCGGACGCCGGCGACCCGGTCCTGCGCCTGGCTGCCGGAGATCCGGCTCCCTCGGGCAGCCGCACCTCCTGCCCGCCCCAGGCTGCCGCGAATCCTGCCGCCGGGGCAGCCGCGGATCCCGCCGGCTGGGTCAGAGGCGCCAGGGCACCGGTTCGGGTGGCAGGTAGCGGCAGGTGCCGCCGGTGGAGACGGTGTCGCGCAGGTGGGCGGCGAGCGCCGGGTGCCGGTCGTCGAGCTTGCGCAGCACGTCCCGGATCCGGGCGGTCACCGTCTTGCGGGCCCGCTCGGCCTCGTCGCCCAGGCGGCGGCTGCGCCCGGCCAGCCCGGCGGCGGCCCGCAACTCGGCGAGCAGCGCCGCCCGCTCGGCGTCGAGGGCGGCTACCTTCGGCTGGTCACCCCGCTCGGCGGCCCGGTCGATCTCGTCGTCGAGCCGGGCCAGGTGGCGCCGGTAGCGGGCCTTCGCCTCGTCGTCGAGGACCGGGTCGCCGCCCATCCGGCGGGCGGCGACCAGTTCCGGCCCGGCGGCCGGGTCCAGCAGTTCCACCGCGGGCACGTCGACGCCGGGCCGGCTCAGCAGCAGGTGCAGGTCGTGCAGGCCCTTGGCGTCGGGCAGGTGCACCACCGTGCCGGCGTAGCCGAGCTGCCAGACCGGGCCGTCGCGGCGGAACTCGTACGCCTCGACCGCCGGCGGCCCGACCGCGGACCCGGCCGGATCTGGACCCGGAGCCGGGGTGGAGGCGCCGGGCGAGGTGGAGGGCGCGCCGAACAGCGGGCCGCCCGGGGGAGACGACGCGCGGGCCGACGGCGCGGCCGGCGCGAGCGAGGCACCGGTCGTCGCCGTGACCGGTGCGCCGATCGGCCCGGCCACCTGGTGCATGCCGAGCGCGGCGGCGTCGTGGGCGGCCGCGGCGCGCAGCTCGCGGGCGGCCGCCGCGTCGCCGGGGCGGTCGCGCCCGGCCAGCGCGTCGGCCAGCGCGGCGCGGGCCAGCACGGACCACGGTCGGGCGCCCATCCGGTCGGCGGCGTCGCGGGCCGCGGCGAACCCGGCGACGGCGTCGTCCCACCGCTGCTGCGCGGCGTCGAGCAGGGCCAGCCAGTGGTCCACCGGGCCGCTGAGGTCGCAACCGAACAGGGCGGCCAGCCACTGCCCACGGTGCGGCGCCAGCGCCTCGCGCGCCTCGGCGCAGCGGCGCGGGTCGCCGGTCGCGGCCGCGACCTGCGCGCGCAGCCGCAGCCACAGCGGCGACACCGCCCGGGGGTAGGTGGTACCGGCCTCCTCGATGGTGGCGGTCAGCCGGAGCGCGGTCGCCGGGTCGCCGCGCTCGGCCGCGGTGATGGCCCGCACCAGTCGCAGGTAGGGGTGGCCGCCCGGGTCCAGCCCGTCGAGCAGGGCGTCGGCCTCGTCGAACCGCCCCTGCAACAGCAGCCACGACCAGCGGATGTGCTCGCCCATGAACGCGAAGTCGGCGTGCTCCCACTCGCTGAGGTCACCCAGCTCGGCGAAGTGTTCACCGGCCCGGGCGAAGTCGCCCCGGAACGCGGCGACGATGCCGCCGTCGATGTTGGCGGCGAACCGGTGCCGGGCGTCGCCCTCGCGGGCTCCGGTGACGAAGGCGGTGAGTTCGGTGTGGTAGCGCGGGTCGCCGAGTTCCAGCAGGGCGACCCAGCGCAGCGACGTCGCCCAGAGTTCGGTCTCCCGGTCGCCGGTGCGGCGGGCCACCTCGCGGATCTCGGCGGTGATCGGCGCCCGGGCGGCGGCCGTGCCCGGCCCCCAGCTGGTGTCGTGCCGGGCCCAGAGGCTGAAGGTGAGCGCCTCGTCGTCGTGGCCGAGCCGGGCGCGTGACTCGGTGGCGGTGATCAGATCGGTCACCAGCGTGCCGACCGGGAGGCCGTCCCCGGACTCGCCGATCAGCCGCCGGTACGCCTCCCGCAGCAGCGCCTCCGGGTCGGGCACCCGCTTGGTGCCGGCCAGGCAGGCGCGGTGGACGGTGAGGGCGACGCGGGCCAGCACCACCGGGTCGTCGACCGCCAGGGCCAGCTCGGCGGCCTCGGCGAAGAGGCGCAGGGCCTCGACGCCGTCACCGCCGTGGTGCTGCAACTCCCCCAGCTCGATCATGGTCTTCACCCGCTGCGCCGGGTCGGTGGCGACGTCCAGCGCCCGGCGGAAGTGGATGAGCGCCTCGTCCACGGCGAGCCGGCGGCCGGCGTCCCGGGCCGCGGCAACCAGCAACTCGGCGGCCCGGAACGGGTCGAGCCGGTCACCGGCGAGGTGGGCGTGCCGGGCCAGGTCGGCCGGGATCAGCCGCTCGGCGAGCGCCGCCGACCCGTCGACCGCCCGGACCACGGCGGCGTGCCGGGCCCGCCGGTCGTCGTCGGCGAGGCCGTCGTAGAGGGTCTCCCGGACCAGGTCGTGGGCGAAGGCGAACCGGCCCCCGCCCCGGGCCAGCACCAGCCGGGCGGTCACCGCCCGGTCGAGCAGCCGGTCGACCTGGGCGGCCGGGGTGGCGCCGCTGGCGGCCAGCACCTGCCGGTGGAACTCGCGGCCCAGCACGGCGGCGACGGTGAGCACCTCGACCACCGGGGCGGGCAGTTGGGCCAGCCGCCGCCGCACCGCCTCCCGTACGCCGGGGGCGATGGTGCTCGCCTGGCCGTCGGCGCGCCAGAGCCGGGCGGTCTGCTCGACGAAGAACGGGTTGCCGCCGGTGCGCCGGTGCACCTCGTCGACCAGGGCGGCGTCCGGCTCGCGGCCCGCGGTGCGGGTCATCAGCGCGCTGACCTCGTCGCGGGACAGGCCGGTGAGGGTGACAGTGGTGGCCTTCGCCACCAGCGGCATCAGCAGCGGGCGCAGCGGATGGTCGGCGGCCTCCACCTCGGCGTCGCGGTAGGTGCCGATCAGCAGCAGCCGTTCGAACCAGGTGTGCTGGGCGGCGAACTGGAGCAGCCGCATCGAGGCCGGGTCGGCCCAGTGCAGGTCGTCGAGGACGACCACCACGGGCCGGCGCTGGGAGACCGCGACCAGCGCGGTGGTGACCGCGTCGTGCAGGTCGAACTCGTCCCGGTCGCCGCGCCCGTCGCCGGCCACCTCGGCCAGCGCGCTGCCGCCGGCGCGCTCGATCGCCTCGCGGATCGCCCGGTCGGTCGTCTCGCCGAGCAGCGGGGCCAGCCCCCGCTCGGCCGCCTCGCGGGCCGCCGCCCAGTCGTCGGGCGAGCGGCGCAATCCGCGCAGCACCTGCACCCAGGGCCAGTAGCCGGGCGCGCTGTCGGAATCCCAGCAGGCGGCGCCGAGCACCAGCGCGCCGCGCTGGCGCGCCTCCTTCGCCGTCGCGGTGACCAGGGTCGTCTTGCCGATGCCCGGCTCGCCGGCGACCAGCACCAGACCGCCGTGGCTGGCGGCCGCCCGGTCGACCTCGGCGCGCAACAGACCCGCGGGGTGCTCCCGCCCGATGACGACCTCGCCGAACCGCGGCTCCATGACGCCCCGACGGTAGCCGAACCGTCGGACATCCCGCCGCTCTCCGACCGCGCTCCCCGCTGACCGGCAGCCGGTCGACCGGCACCGGCGCCACCGCGGCTCGGCTCGGCTACGCCCGTACCGCCGGCTGACCGGGCGGTGCGGGGGCGGCGGCCGGCTCCGAGCGCTCGGCCAGCGCGGCGCCGATCGCGGCGAGGACCGCGCAGCCGGCCGCCAGCAGGTACGCCGGTGCCGGCAGCCACGCCGCCGGCGTCATCCGCTCGCCCACCGCCTGCCCGGCCAGGATCGCGACGTTGACCAGGTGGAACGCCGTGAAGGCGAGCAGCAGCGCCACCACGACGCCGTGGTAGACCTGGCGCAGCCCGAGCGCCAGCGTGCCGGCGGCTGCCAGCAGCAGCACCGCCAGTGCGACGGTCACCAGCGCGAACAGCCGGTAGCGGCGCACCTCGGCCGGCTCCCAGTAGTCCGCCACGCCGGCGAGCAGCGCGGCCGCCGACGCCGCGGTCAGCGCGGCGGCCAGGACGACGATTACCACCGCGACGATCCGCGCCCACCGCCGCCGCACCGCCACGGTGAACGCGAGCAGCAGCCCGACGTACGCCGGCAGCGGCGCCAGTTCGAGGAAGTACTGGGTCAACGGATTCGGCGTGCCGGGCACCTCGGGCCCGACGTAGGTCAGGTCGAGGCCGATGACCACCTCGCCACGGTCGCCACGGAACCACGGCAGCAGGAACATCCCGAACGCCACGAGGGCGAACAGCACCAGACCCAGCCGACCGGCACGGCGCACACTGATCCCCGTCACGGCACAGACAGTAGTGAAACACGACGGATCGCGTGGACCCGTGCGGAGCGGCGGCGGCAGTCCGTGTCGGAGCTGTCGCTCGCCGTCGGCGGGCCGCGCCGGCGGATGCGTAGCGGGCGGCGTACCGGGTACGCGCCGCCCATGGGTAGCCACAAGGAGAACAAGCACGATCCGGGCGGCGAGTCGGCGCGCGGGCGGCGGCATCCGGGCAGCGGCGCGCGGGGCCACCAGGGTTCACCGGTGGAGCACTCCCCGAAGGCGCGGCACCTGCGCACCGCCACCGGGTCGGCCGGCAGCGAACGCGACCAGGGGCGCGCCAAGGTCGAGGGCCCGGACCGGGTCCAGCGCCAGGGCACGGGCTGAGCCCCGGGCGATCGATGCGCGGGGAGGTGATGGCGGGTGGCGATGTTCCTACTGAAGTCGACCTACACGGTCGAGGGGATCAAAGGGCTGACCGTCGACGGTGGCACCAAACGTGTCGAGGTCGTCCGGAAGATGATCGAAGGCGTCGGCGGGCGCATGGAGTCGATGTACTTCGGGTTCGGCGCGGACGACACCTATGTGGTGTGCGACCTGCCGGACACAAGACCGCCGCCGCGCTGGCCATCGACATCCGTGCGGCGGGCGGCGTGGACACCCGGGTCACCCCGATCCTGACCGCCGACGAGATCGACGAGGCGACCCGGGAACGGCTCGAATACCGGCCCCCGGGCCGGTGACCGGGTCCATCGCGATGTGCCGGCGGCTCGCCCCGCGACGGCGTCCAGCGCCGGGGCGATGACGGCGAAGGCCCGGTCGGTGAGGTCGGCGGGCTCTTCGGCGCCGTCGCTGTCGCTCCAGCGCTGCAGCACGGCGTCGAAGGCGCTCAGCGCCATCCCGACGGCCAGCTGCGGGTACAGGTCGCTGGCCGGGTCGCGCCCCAGCCGGCCGTCCAATGAAATCCGGCGGCCCGGTCACGCGCTGCTGCCGCTCCGGCCGGCCGGGTCACACCATGACGTTCCTCCCGCCGCCCCGCCCACCCGGCGGCTCGCCCACCGCGCTGCCGGGCGCCGGCACTGATCAGCCTGGGTACGCCTGCCACCTGGGGACGAGACAGAGCAACGGGTCCAGCTCGAACGGGGCACGCGCCAGCGAGATGCCCGGCCCACGGTGCGCGAACGTCAGACCGCCGAACTCGGCGAGGAAGCGTTCGGCCGCCTGGTGCATGACGAACCCGCCTGCCTCCAGCCGCGTCCGCCACGCCGTGATGTCCACCCGCCGACCTGGGCGCCACCCAGCGGCGAGCAGGACGCGCCGTGTCGCCCTTCGGTGGTCCACCATCAGCGTTGGTGAGAGGCAGGCAGGTCCGCGGACACGACGGTCTTCACACCCTCCCTGAGGCGACAGCGCGGACCCGGGCGGTCCGTCCCTACGGAAAACAGATCGGCATGCGTGCCGTGACGGCAGTCCGGGCCAGATCGACGAGGCGTTCCAGCAGGAACTCGCCGTCGACGTCGACGAAGGATTCGAGGAGTGATCGCGGCTGGTTCCCGTTGCGCCGTACGACGTCGGCCTGCCATCCGGACGCGACATCGACCGGAGGGAGCCGGGCGAACTCGTCCGCTATGCACAGCAACTCCTGCTCAAGCTGTGCCGCCTCCTCCGGGCCCCACGTCCCGTCGGAATCGTCATGGCCCATGAGCACCGGAAAGCGGCTTCCCCACGCACCGCCCTCGAGGTGGTCGGCGACGGTCTGACGGAGCCGGTTGAAATCCGCGTACGACCCGACCTCGACGCCGTCGGTCTCGTCGTCCACCCGGTCGTCGGCGAAGACGCAGAGGTACAGGCCCACTACGAGTCGACCCTCTCGATCCGCACGTACCGCCGGTGCTGCCGGACGAATTCCCGGAGGTCGTCGGAGGTCGTCGCCTGCCGCGGGACGCGGATGACCAGGCGTTCGCCGGACTCCTCGGCCATGAACGTGAGCAGCCGGATCTGATAGGTGAGGCGCAGATGAGAGACGCGCTTCAGCAGGTACGCCGTTCCGTCAACAGCAACATCGGGCCGCGATCCTCGCGCTACCTGACGCTTCGTGTACCGGACATCCACGACGTCAGCGCAGATCCCAGCTCAACCGATCGCCGGCGGCTTCCCGCACGCGTTCGAGCCGGTCAGGATCCTCCTCGATGATCGTCAGGATCTCGTAGGCGTAGCTTGACGAGCCCACGGACGCCCCGGCGAAGACCTCGGAGTACAGCAGCCACAGCCCGGTTGCGGCGGCCGAGCGGCATTCGCCGGGAAGGTCCCTGCCGAGCAGCGCGAGTTCGGCCGACTGGCTCTCCGCCGACACGATGAGCAGCAGCATCTCGAGGAACTTCAGGCGGGCCGGCGGTGCGACCCTGTCCGCCAGTGCCGCCAGCGCCACGGAGACCACCGGAAGCGCCGGCTCCAGCAGCACCTCGGGGGTCATGACGTGCCCCTCGAGCACCTCGAAGCGTGCGTCGTCCTCGGCCCGGGCCAACGCCAAGAGTTCCTCCGCGACGTGGGCGGCGCTCCCGCCGCAGCCGCACCGCAGAGCGTCCCAGTCGTTCCGTGCGATCTCGAGTTCAACGATCTCCGTCGACACTGCCGCCACGCCTCTCTTCGACACTGGTCGGCATCCTCGCACGACCCGACCGTCGACGGCCCGCCCTGCACGGCCCGCAGCCGTCAGCGTTTCCTGTGGTCTTCACCGCCGTGGCGGCGGCCCCTCCGGCCGCCTCCGACTCGGCGCCGGAGGGACCGGGCAGGGGCCGCCGCCGCGGCTCACCGGCTACTGCTCGATACCGTCAGTCTCCCCAGGACCCGCCGGGGGCACCGCGGGCCCCGGGCAGGAAGTTGGACCTCGGATAGTCGAGCTGGCACTTCACGCAGACGGGCATCGGTACCGCCTCCAGCGCGCCCTGCGCGCTCCTCCGGACGGTGACGGCTCCGGTGAAGAGGACCTCACTCGGGTTCCCGCCCAGCGCCAACAGGGCGTTTCCTTCGGCGCAGTAGGCGGCACACCCCGGCATCCCGCCCGAGGAGGCGAGGGCGGTCTGCCCGGTCCGGGTGTTCAGCGCACCCACGTAGGTCCGGCTGGACGTGGCTGCCGTCCGGCTGAACAGCGCGAAGGCGGGCAGCCGGCGTTCCAACTGGGCGAGGCTCTCGGCCTGGGTCAGACCGGGAGAGGGCGGCTGCACCTCGACCACGGGAGGCTTGTTACCCCCGGTGCCCCGTGACGACGGGACGCCGCCCGGCCGGGCCGCCACCGGCCGCGCCGAGCGGAGACGGGGGGTGAGGCCGCAGCGCCACCCGCGACCGGCCGGTGGGCGCGGCTCGCCCCCACCGGCCAGCTCCCCGGCTACCCGATCACGGTCAGGCGGTCGCGCAGATGGCGTACGCGGTGTTCGTCCAGTTGCCGGCGAACGCGTCCTCCTCGTACGCGCCGGAGAAGACGGAGGCCGGCGCGGCGGCCGGGCCGCCGCCGGGGCGGAAGTCGTCCACCACCGCCTCGCCGGTGACGCCGTTCAACTCGTAGCCGGCGCCGGTGAGCACCTTGCCGGCCGGGCAGGTGGCGGTGACGCTGTGGAAGTCGGTCGAGTTGCTGGCGCCGACCGCCGAGTTGCGCACCAGGCCGGCGAGCGGGTTGGCGCAGATCGCGTACGCCGTCGCGGACCAGTTGCCGGCGAACGCCTCCGCCTCGTACGCCCCCACGGTGACCGACGTCGGCGCGGTGACCGTGCCGCCGTTGGGCCGGAAGTCGTCCACCACTCCCTCGCCGGTGACGCCGGTCAGTTCGTAGCCGGTGCCGGTGAGCACCTTGCCGACCGGGCAGGTCGCGGTGACGCTGCGGAAGTCGGTGGAGTTGCTGGCGCTGGTCGCCGACACCCGCACCAGGCCGGCGACCGGGTTGGCGCAGATGGCGTACGCGGTCACCGACCAGTTGCCGGCGAACGCCTCCGCCTCGTACGCCCCGACCGTGACGGCCGTCGGCGCGGTGGCCGCGCCGCCGTTTGGTCGGAAGTCGTCGACGACCGCTTCGCCGGTCGCCCCGTTGATCTCGTAGCCCGCGCCGGTGAGCACCTTGCCGGCCGGACAGGTGGCGGTGACGCTGCGGAAGTCGGTGGAGTTGCTGGCACTGGTCGCGGAGATCCGGACCAGGCCGGGGACCGCGGCGGAGGCCGGGGCGGCCGGGAGGACCGCGGTGGCGACGGCGAGGCCGACGGTGAGGCTGAGGGCACGGGGGCCGAACCGGCGGGAGGCTCGCTGAGCGGACATGGGACTCTCCTGTCTGTCACGCCCCGCGGCGGTGCCCTGTGTCGGGCCGACCACCGCGGAGCTTCGTTGATGAGGCGCTCACGCTAGGTAGTCGCCCGACCAGGCATTATCTCCAAGCTGACTACGTCAAGTAGTCGACTGAGTGCTGCGGCTCCCGCGCGGGTGGCCGGAACCGCGACGGCGAGGCGGGGGTCAGGAGAAGTGCGTCTTCGGCCGGCTGAGCCGCTCGCCGTCCACGATCAGGTCGACCTTCTCGTTGTAGAAGGCGACCAGGCCGGCGATCGGCAGGAGCGCGCCGGTGGGGAAGGTGTACGACCAGGCCAGGTCCGGGTGGACGGTACCGCCGACGCGGACGGCCCAGTAGTCGCTGGTCCGACCCTTGTACGGGCAGGCGGTCGTCGTCGCCGACGGCACGAGGTGGCTGAAGTCCACGTCGGTGCGGTTGAGGTAGTAGCGGGTCGGCAGGCCGGTCTCGAAGACCAACACCGGCGAGGCCGACTCGGCCAGCACCACCCCGTCCAGTTCCACCCGTACGCCGCGGGTGGAGCGCAGCGCGTCCACCCGGGCGTACGGGTTGCGGGGGTGGACGAAGACCTCCTCGTCCTCCTCGAACCAGCTGTCCATCGCGGTCCAGTCGAACCGGATAGTGTCGGCGAGCACCGGCGGCGCGTCGTCGCCGTACCAGCGCGCGCACGAACGGCGGATCGTCTCGCCCACCCGCAGCCCGTGCAGCCGCGCCGTGCCGCGCGACGACTGCTCCGTGCGCTGCTCGTCGACCAGCAGGCTGCGATCCACGTCGGCGGTCGGGATGTAGTACTGGGGGTAGAGCGGCCACTCCCACACGTACCGGGCCAGCGTGGTGTCCAGCACCTTCTGCCCGGCGGCGAAGGCGCGGATCCGGCGCGGCACCGGCTCGACATGGTCGACCGGAACGTTCGCCTGCGGATAACCCGGCACGTGTCCTCCTGCGCTGAAGATCGGGCACTGGTTCAACGATCAGCGCGGCGGCTCCGAATCGACGGCGTCCTCGGTGGTTGCGCAGGGGCCGTCGTGGTCGTCGCGCCGCCGGCAGCGGCCGGGCCCGTCGAGCCTGGCGTCACACCAGATCCGGGTACGCAGGAACTGCCGGTCCTCTTCGCTGAGCGTGGTCTCGCCGAAGTCGACGGCGGTGACGTGGCCGAGCGAGTCGCGCAGCGCGACGGCCAGCTCGACGGCGGCGTCGAGGCTGGTCAGGGTGGTGGGCAGGTGGATGACCCAGCGGGGCGGGGTCACGTTGGCCACCTGCTCATGTTGTGGTGGCGGGACTGCCATTGCCGCAGCGCCTGACGGATGCGCTCGGCCTCGGTGTTGGCGGTGGCCAGGTCGCGGTGCAGTTGGTCGAGTTCGTCGGCGAGCCGGTTGAGGTAGGCGTGGACCTGGTCGGGGTCGAGGCCGCGCCAGCGGGTGTCGAAGGCGGCGGCGCGGACGTGGTGCGGCAGCAGTCGCTCGCCGGTCAGGTAGATCATCGGTGCGGTGCCTCCTGTTCGGCGATCAGCGTCTGGATCTGCCGGTCGGTGAGGCCGCGCTGGTCGAGGACCCGCCGGCCCCATCGGTGCAGCCGGCACGGGTGCGGGGCGCGGTCATTGCGGCAACGCGGGCCGTCCGGCCACTGCTCGGCGGCGTGCACCGTCAGTGCCTTGATGGCGAAGCCGACGTCCTCGGCGGTGACGTACGGCGGCAGCGGCAACTCGCCGAGCACCTCGTCGATCGAGTCCATGTCCCTCCCTGGCTCTTCTGTGGCACCGGGGCGGGGGGTGGCGCTCGTCGTTCGGGTCGACGCGGCCGGAGCCCAGCACCCGCCCCGGGTCTCCATGGCAGGGTTGTGGATCAGTGCGGCGGGCCGTATGACGTGCGCGAGGTAGCCGATATGCACAGCTCGTATGCGGCAGCTCTACCGACTGTTGGTGCGCTCCCGATGGGCCCGCCACTGACGCGCGGCATCGAGCAGTGGCCCGTGGTGAGGACCGGGCGCGGCCTGCTGCTTGCGTTCCCAGAGCCGCACCAGGCCGTCGGCGAAGGCCTTCAGCGCCTCATCGGACGCCCGCGCCCACGCCGGGACCTGTCGGGCCCATGCCTCGGCGGCGGCCGGTTCGTGGCCGGCGCGGATGAGGCGTACCAGCATGAAGGCGGTGTCGACCCACGCGGCGCCGCGCGCCGGGCTGGACCAGTCGACGAGCCGCAGCTGGTCGCCGAGCAGGAAGTTCCGCGGCGTCATGTCGGTGTGCAGGAGAGTCTCGCCGGCGACCAGCTCGGGTGCGATGAGGTCCCGCCAACGGTCGGCGAATCGCTGCATCGGAATGGGCGGTGCCGGGGTCAGCTGATGGTTCAGTGAGCTCAGCAGTTGCACCACCGGGAGCAGGTCGGGTGATTCCGGGCTCAGATCGGGGTGGCGCCCCGCTGCGAACTCGAACCCGAGGAGTAGCCAGCCCTGTTCCTCCATGGTCCATCGGAGGCGAGGGGCGGCCTCGGGCAGGTAGGGATTGACACGAGCCTCGTTCCGGTAGAGCCAGGCGGTTGGGCCGTCGATCTCCCCGCCCTTGCAGAAAATGCGGCCAGTGTCGGTGTCGAGGACAGCCGCCAGGGCGCAGGAGGCGCCGGTCGGTACCGAGTACGCCGCGTGGACAGCCCCGGTGTGGTGTTCGACGTGGCGGCGTACCTCGTCGGGAAGCTCGTGCCAGTGGCGGCGACGCGGCATGCGGTGGTCTCCCCGACGGCGAGCGGTCCCGGGCAGTGTATGCCCGGGACCGCCGACGGGCCCGCTATCGCGTGGGGCTGTCGGTGCAACCGGCGTGGCACTGGGTGCACTTCGAGTTGCAGTCGGCGGCCGGGCCGCTCCACAGCTCCTGGTCGAGCGCGAAGCCAGCGGCGGTGATGGCGGCAGTCGCCCGGGAGATTGGAGCGCCAATCGGCTCGGGTCGGGACGGCGGGTCGTCGGGTGTGGGCTCGGGCTGGTGGTGGATGAACCGACCGGCGATGCGCTGACAGAAGTCGGCGTACTCGCGGGTGTGCAGGATGAAGGTGTGCCAGCCGATGTCGACCAGGTCGCTCGGGCCGAGCGGATCGGTGGCGGTGGCGCAGGCGGCGAGGAAGGCGAGCGCCTGATCCATGATCCGGGCCGGCAGGCGAGAGTCCAGCTCGGGGTGGTCGTGGGCGATGCGGGCGGTCAGCTGGGCGAACAGCTCATTGGAGACGAGCGCTCGGCCGGTGCTGACCCGGTCGATGGTGAGCATCCTGCTCCTTCCGTCGGCGTGGGTTGCCTCGAATGCAGGCTCTAGCGGGCCGACATCTTCTGACATGACGCCACGAGAATCGTCGATATACGTGGCGCGTATACCGCGAGCCCGCGAAGCGGTTTGAATGGTTACGCTCGACAGAGCGCAATGGACACAGCCACCCGCGAACGGCGAGGTTGCCGGTGACACCTGCGAACTGCCCCCGCTGCGGAGGACGCCTGGCCCGCGACAACGACAGCGGACGCTGCACACCCTGCCAGGCCGCCGAACGCGACCGGCTGAGCGCTCCGCCGGAGGTTCCGACGTCGTTCTGGGCGCACGAGCCGGTACGGCGTGCACTGGCAGAACGGCATCTCGGGCGGGTGATCCGGGCGTACCGACACCACCCGTACCACGGGCGAGCGGCGTTGCCGCAGGCCGTCGTAGCGGGCTGGCTGGGCATCACACAGGCACAGCTCAGTCGTGTGGAGAACGGGCCGCCCATGGTGCATCTCGACCGGCTCGTCCACTGGGCGCAGCTCCTGCACATCCCACCGTCAGCACTCTGGTTCGCTCTCCCAGGCAGTCACACCCAGGCGGTTGACGGGACGATCGAGCCAGCACGAGGGGCTCCCGAAGAAGGTGCCACTACGAGCCGCCGGCAATTCCATGCCCTCGCCGCCCTTGCTGGTCTTGAGGCGAGCGGCTGTATCGACCTGCTCATGCCACGGTCCGCCGTGCCCAGCAGCATCGGCATGGAGCAGGTGCGCCACGCCGCGACGCTCGTCGAGGAGTTCCGCAGAGCAGACGCGCATGTGGGCGCCGATGCGCTGTGCGATCTAGCGATCCACGTGCACAACCAGTTGTCGGCATGGGCTGCGAAAGCGTCCTACAGTCGGTCCGTCGGCGACGCTCTTCAGAGTGCACTGGCTGATCTGGCAATCCAGGCAGCCTGGCTCGCCATCGATGCGAACCGCCGAACAGAAGCTCGTCCGTACCTCCATGAGGCCATCGCCCGTGCGCGGATCGCCGACGACTCACGCGTCGAGGTACGAGCATTGGCCTGCATGTCCTTGCTCTTTCGGCAGGACCGGCCGAGTGAAGCGGTGCACTGTGCAGAGGCGGCACTGCGCGCATCTGCTGGCTGGGCAACGCCCAGGTTGAGGACGTTACTGCACCTACGTTCCGCATACGCGCATGCCACGCTTCAGGACAGCCTCAGCTTCGAACACGAGATGACCCGAGCACGGCGGTCCTTCGACAGCGGCGACCACGAGGACGACCTTCCGTTCATCTCCTTTGTGACGCATCAGGAAGTGACAGGCATTCAAGGGCTTTCCTATCTCGCCCTCGGCCGCGCCAGCCGCGCCGCCGCCTGCTTCCGATCCATTACGGCTGTGCCGGGTGGGAGGTTTCGGCGGAACAAGGTCTACTACACCGTCCAGCTCGCGCGAGCAGCAAGACTGCAGGGCGACTTCGTGGGTACAGCCCAGGCTGGCCTGAAGGCGTTGCCGGACATAGGGCCAGTGCGATCTGGACGGGTGAGCGCGCTGCTGGCTGGGGTGCGGTCCAGCCTTGAGGGCGCCCCCACCTCGCTTCCGCAGGTCCGCGAGTTCGCGGACGCCTACGACGGAACGTTTGCGTGATGCAGGAAGACTGGCGCCTGCGGCGCCATACGGCCGAGGAAGCTCGAGCGCTAGTCGGCCAACTCGTTGACGTCTACCTCGATGCTCACGCCGGTGACGGACCGCTGTACAACGCCGATCGGTACCGGCAGCAACTCGCCGCGCACATGCCACGACGCGGGTGGGAACTGGTGACAGCGATGGTCGACGGCGAATTGGTGGGATACATCTATGGATTCCCATTAGCAGCGGATACTCGCTGGTGGGACGGCATCCAGGAGCCCGTCGCGGCCGGCTTCACGGAGGAGAACGGCCGGCGCACCTTCGCCATCAGCGAGTTGCTGGTATGCCGCGCCTGGCAGCGACGCGGCATAGCGCGGGCCTTGCATGACGAGCTGGTAAAGAGCCGTACCGAGGAACGGGCCACGCTGCTCGTCCGTCCCGACAACACCGTTGCTCGGCGTGCCTACGCCTCCTGGGGATGGGGAGACGTTGCACGGCTCAGGCCGCGGTGGGAGGGCGCGCCGACGTACCTGGTTCTGACAAGACCCATTGGCAGGTAGGCCGACCCCGTTACGCACCGATCTCGCAACCCGGCTACATCACGGCGTTGACAATCATCTGGCTTGGTGCAGCAAGCTCGCAGATCTGGCCGAGCCGGTGAGCATCGCCAGAATCGTCTGGTTCGCCTCCCAGCCGTCCGGAAACTTCACCGGTACGTCGAGGTGCACGGACTCGGTCGACGGATGCGCGTCGAGCAGCTCACCGATCCCCGCCCGGGCCACCACGATGCACGCGTGGCGATGCCGCGACGTCAGTACGCACAGCCGCCCCGACTCCAGGTGGAACGCGGTCGCGTCCCGCCGCCCCGACAGCGGATGCAGCACGATCGTCACGTCGTACTCCCGCCCCTGGAGCCGGTTGGCGGTGTCGACGGTGATCCCGGCCCCCGCCGTGCCCAGGTGCGCGCGAATGGCCGCGGCCTGGTCGCGGTGCGCGGCCCCGATGGCGATCCGGTCCGCCGTGACCGGCGCGCCCGCCGGCGCGTGCTCGGAGACGGCGACCGCTCCCCGCTGCAACACGCGCAGCGCCAGGTCCGCGCAGGCCGCGGCCGCCTCGCCATCGGTACGGATGGTCTGCCGAGCCGGCAGCTCATACAGCGCCCAGCCACTGGACGCGGCGATGTCCACCACCTGATCCAACGCGTCTCCGCGTCCCGGATCGCTGAACGACAGCGCCCGGTCAGACGCCGACGTACCGGCACGGAACCCGGTGAACGGGTAGAACGCCGCCGCCACCACCGGCGCCGCCGACGCCGGCAGCCGCCAGGAAACCGGCAGCCGGTGCACCGGCAACTCCGGGTTGTGCCGCAGCAGCACGGCCACCGCCGACTGCATCGGGTCCCAGGTCAGCCCCGTCCAGCGCCCGGTCTCGACCGTCGAGAACGGGTCCAGCTGACCAGGGTCACCCACGAACAACGCCCGCTCGAACCGGCCAGCCACGCGCAGCAGGGCGTCCGAGCGCATCTGGTACGCCTCGTCCACGATCGCCCACGGCCAGGAGCCCTCGCTGACCGTCGCCCACTTGGCGGCCGTACCGATGATGACGCCCGGACCACCCAGGTCGGCGACCTTGGCCGCGACGCGGACCGTAGCGTGGCCCCGGACCCGCTCCGACGGCTTGTAGTCGGCGGCGGAGAGCCGGCCGATGCGCAGCTCGGGCGCCTTCCGCGCCAGACGGTCGATGAGGTCGTCGACCTGTTCGTTGGTCTGCGCGATGATGATCAGCGGCTCGCCGGCGGCGGCCAGTTCGACGGCGGCGCGGACCACCAGGGTCGACTTGCCGGCTCCGGGCGGCGAGTCGACCACCACGCCACGATGGTCGCCGGATCGCAGGTCGGCCAACACGGCCGTGATGACCCGCTCCGCTTCGACCGCCGGCAGGACCTCCAGCCCAGTGCACATATACCCACCTCTCCGCGGGCCTTAATGTCAAACAGTACCGTTCAGACCCTCGATCACAACGAGACTACTCATGAGTCTCGTCGGGTCGGCCGAGCTAACGAAGACGTGGCGGCCGGGGCCTGCATGCGCGCGGTGTGAGGTGACCGGCAGCCCAGCATTACATTAAGGGCAAGCACCGCTCAGTGCAGGTCAACCACCGGCCCGATGTTCCGCACCCGACGTCCTGCAACGATTGCCTGTCTCACATTCTTAGGGCAGGAGTAACGGCCACGCCGCCTGCGGAACTCTGCCGCAACAGAAAGACACTGACGTTGCACGTAGAGCTAGCTCCATTCATGTGGCCACTCTAACGACGCGTATATCAAGATGTGGTTAAGATCGCGAATAAGTCCTGAACTATTGAAGTAGCCGAGGCTCCACGGCGCGCGGCCCGCGGACATTTCTTAGATCCGGAAGAAATGCCAGGATGGACTGCTCGCCCAGCCGATACCAGTCGGACTCGTCCGCTAGATCCCTATAGTGAAAGAAATAGCTCTTACCACCGTGCTTGACGAACGCGAAGTATCGATCCCATATTATAGTAGAAATAACTCCGATGCGACGCTCCAAAAGAGACGCGTCGACAGCCCTGATACGATCGCGCAACCGCCCCTCAAAAGACTTCACCTTCGCCAGGGCAAAATCTTCGTCAAGATCGGACGATAACTGCCGAGCCAAAGACGCCAATTCCAGCAATCTGTCACACGATTCGCCCGGTAGCGACTCTACCGGCGCAGCCTCCGACAACTCCAGGCCAGCTTCGACATACTCGACGGACAAATACAAGTTGCCGCCAGCTTGAGCCTCCTTTGCCCCATGATTAGCCGCGCGCATCCCAAGGACCGCCGCCTGGGAGGCGGTCGGAAGATGTGCAAAGCCCACGTTAAACATATGGGATGCAGCTTCGAGGCACGTACGATAGTCTCGAAGGATTAAATGTGCACGAACAATCTCAAGTAGTACCGCCATTTCATCAGGATCAGTCAAAGCGCTCGCTTGAAGGAGGCGTAGACCGTTGATGGGATCTCCACCATCCTCAAGGAGATACTTGCCAAAGAAGTACATCAGGGTAGAGGAATCAGGAGCGAGCTCCAGCGCCCGCTCATAGGCGGCTAGGGCAGCGCTCACATCGGGACGGAGAGCTTGGATGTATGCCTCAACCCGCCATGCCTCGTGATACGAAGGCGAGAGCAGTTGCGCCTCGCGGCAAAACTCCAAAGCATCAGCTATTTGGCCAGAATTCCCGGCCTTGATTGCGTCTCTAAGAAGTCTGGCCACGTGAAAATCTGCAGTTCCCCGGATGTCAACAGTTTCGGCGGAGTAGGGATCACTCGTGCCAGCAGCACGGAGTCCTGCGCCCAGCTCGTGCAGTTTTTGGCTCCGGGCAACTAGCCACTGTCGTTCCTTGGCATCGACTGGCCGTTGCTTATCCAGATACTGCTTCGCGAACTCGCTAATCTGATACGTCGTGTCTAAGGCTTGAGCGTTTGACTGACTTCTCATCGAGACGAAGTTCGTTGTCATGAGGTCGAGCAACGCCGCCTGAACAGCAATCGCCGAAATGTTGTTAATGTAAGCCCACTCTGCCTGGCTACGTGCCCCTGGAAAAACCTGCATAGATCGGAGGACCTGTCTAGCCCCCTCGCCAAGCCGCTCATATACATTAGACATGCAGAAGTCTAGAAGCAGAGTGTTGTTCCGGACCAAGTCGCTGGGTCGTCGCCCAGCCTGTACGCCAGCCACCAACCAACGGATATAAGCAGGATGGCCGTTAAGTTTCGAAACTAAGCGATTGATTGCCGCCTCATCCATTGTCTGTATGACGGAAACGTTTCTGATTCGTCCAAGCGCTCTGATCAGCCTAGCTGAATCATCGTCAGACAAGGGCTCCAAGTTGATTGGATTTTCGATACCTAGACCGACTCGGCTAGTTATCAAGACCTTGCTTCCTAGCGGAAGCTCCAGCAGGAACGAGCGCAGCCGCGCATCTAGTACAGTTTCCAGATTATCAAGAATAAGCAGGATCTTGAAGTTCTCGAGATAGTCGAGCACCTCACGTATAGGGTCCGTGTCTTGCGTTAAGACAACTCCGAGCTCTTCGGCGGCCGCAGCAAATAGTCCCAGCGAGTCCTGAATAGCATCGCCAATGTGTTGGATCTCGTTCACGGTCAGGATCGTAGCTTTAGCCGAGACCCAGACAACCGCATCAAAGCCAGCTCTTCTATCGTCTAGGAATTCGTACGCCGCCTTCAATGCAATCGATGTTTTGCCGATTCCCCCATCACCGAGAATGGAGACTACGGGGTAGGGCCCACTGATGGCCTTTTTAATCCTGGCCAGTTCCTGCTTTCGCCCGAAGAACCCGGTCTCGTCAAAGTCCGGTACCGGGAGGTTGTGCTGTGGCGCTGTATCGGGATCGGCCGGTAGATTGACAGTTAATCCCAGGACATGGGCCGGCTCAGCAGTTAGTCTCGACATCGTCTCCCGTAGCGTCGGCCATCGCGAACCCGATTGCGCCAGCAGATCCTGTGCAAGGTCAAGCACACTTGGGAGGTCATCAATCTCCATTGGCCGTGTGTGCGCCACACGATTTCGGATTGCTGCCAACCGCACCAGCCGGCTGCCCAGATTGGACAGTTGCGCCTCCAGGTCGCTGGGCAGATGACCCTTCTCTCTTAGTAGGATCTCGTAGCTATCTGCAAAATCGAAGTAGGGCAGAAGAGACCCAATGGAAGAACTGGGATGCGCTCCGTGATCCCTCGCCCGTCGAAGTTGTATCTTCGTCAGTCGATCAGAGTTGAAGAACTCCCCCGCATCGCGCTCCTCTACTTGCGTCTCGATCTCAAACCGCAAGTCCTCCTCGATCGCCGACAGAAGCGCAAAACAGGTTAAACGGGTAGCGCTAAAAGTCACCTTGCGTCTCCGATTCCTCGATAGCATACGGGACAGGCAGTTCCCGCCTAACCGGCCCGAAACTAGGAAGTTGATCGCTAGACAACAACCACTATCGAAGCCGGCCCTGAATCTCAAGGGGTTGTAAGAACATACTGATGCCGGCAGCAAGCCTCGCCCATATCGGTCTTTACGGATGGCTCGCTGGTCGAGCCGGGTATGACTCTGCCTGCCGGCGATCACCAGATAACCCTGGGGCAACTCGGACGGATGCCGCAATAGCGGTTGAGCTGCACGCGTGATCGGGGGTTGACGACGTGGCCCTGACTGCCGGAAACCTCGCGCATACAACCAACAGCCCACCCACCTCCTCACAAGGCGTTCCTAGCAGGTTACCGAACGAAGTCCACTGAGCGGCAGCTCGAGTGTTCAACTGTTCAGGCGGTCCAAAACGTCCTAGCATACGGTTGTCAATAACCTGCTAAAGGCAGTAGCAACTCGGGTCGCGATCACCGAGGCACCATGCTTGCGAGGTCAAGCAGGGCCCGTCACCTCCGTCGCGGACAGTCAGTCGCACCGAGCCGCGAGGAGAGTCCCTGGATACCTCTCCCTATATCTGGCCAGAGGTTTGAACCGGTTCTCGATTCATGGGCCGCTTGACTACTCGGCGTCGGATTGCTTCAGGCAGGTGTCGACGTCCGTCGCATGGTAAACCCGCTCGCTCGCCTCGATCCCGGCCAGGAACATCGCGTACACCGCCGCCAGCCGCAGCGCCGCCACCGGCCGCAACAGCTCCACGGCCCGCTCCGGCGCACACCCCGGCACGTCGGCCCGCCACCGCGCGCACCACTCGGAGAGGACCGAGGCCGCGGCGGCGTCGGGAAGCCCTTCGGACAACCGCAGCACGTCGAACGCCGGGTGCCCGACGAACGCGTCCCCCCAGTCGATCACCACCCGCTGGTCCCCGCACACTCGCACGTTCCCCGGGTGCAGGTCCCCGTGCACCAGCGTCTCCGGCAGCCCGCACCGCCGCACCTCGTCCAGTCGCCCCTCCAAGCCGGCCAGCAGTGAATCCACCGACGCGGTGTCGTGAGCGGCAAGGTGACCGCGGATCCAGGCAGCCAAAACGGCCCCACGCAGATCCGGCACCCCCGCCGCCACCAGCTCCGCCACGTCCGGCACCGACCGCACCTGCACCTGGTGGTAGTCGGCCGCCATCGCCAACCGTTCCTCGATCGGCGCCCCGTACCGGTCCTCGCCGGGCACGTGTTCCAGCAGCATCCGCCCGTCGCCGTCGCCGGCGAGCAGCGTCGAGGTGCGTCCCGGCACGGCCCGGCCGAGCCAGCGCAGTACCGCTGCCTCGTGCCGGAAGAACACCGGCACCTGCTTCAGCCACGCCGTCCCGCCCGCGCCGTCGAGCCGCCAGATCGCCGACAGGTTCCAGGTGCGCTGCTGGGTGACGGTCCGCACCGGCCGGCCGAGCCGTCGCAGCTGCGCCGTCGCCCACGCCAGGCTGCGGGCCGGGCCGCCGGGCTCGGCGTAGGCGGCGCGCAGCGGGTCCGCCGTCAGCTCCACCGCCGCCGGCCGCAGCGGCGTGGTCGGCGGGTCACTCACCTGTCCGAGGTACGTCACCGCGCCGCCGATGGTGCCGGTGTCGTCCCCGCCGAGCAGGCGGAGCACCTGTACGTCGACCGCGTAGCGCTCACGGGCCGCCTCGACGACCGGGGCGATGTCCTGCCACCAGGGCGTGGGCACCTCGAACGGCGGCAGGGCGCCCAGCGGCGCGCCAGCGGCGTCGAGCAGGACGAGGGTCACGGTGCGGCTCACGCCGGGACGCTACCGCCGGGCCACCGCCGCCGCGAGCGCATAATCCGCCACCAGCCGCCCGCGCGTTACGCGTCGCCGGCTCACCGACCGGCATCCGGGACACCCGTCGCGGTGTACGCATCGTCACCCGACGGGCCACTACGGTAGTCGATACGCCACAAGGGAGGGTGGGTCCTGGGTGTTGCGGATCAGCGTGCTCGGCCCGGTGCAGGTGACGCACGGCGGCCGGCCCGTCCGGCTGGGGCCGAAGCTGGTGGAACTGCTGGCGATCCTCCTGGTCGAGGCGGTACCGGCGTCCCGGGTCGTCCAGCTGCTGTGGGACGCGGCGCCGCCGGCCGGCGCCCGGGCCACCCTCCGCAGCCACATCTCCCACCTCCGCCGAGCCCTCGAAGCGGACCCCGCCGAGCACCACCCGCCGCAAGCGGAACGGGATCCGCACCCCGCGCTAAGAGCGGAGAGCGGCGAGCACCACCCGCCGCAAGCGAAACCCGGCGAGCCCTCCGCCCAGGAAACGGCGCTCGACGAACCCTCCGAGCCGAAAGCGGCACTCCGCGAGCCCTTCGCGCCGGAATCGGCGCTCGGCGAGCGGTCTGCGCGGAAGGCGGAGCGTGGTCCGCGCCTGACAGAAGCGGACCGGAGGGCGCGCCGCGCGTTGAAGACCGGATCTGGCGTGGCACCTGCGTCGGGCCCGGCAGCCGACACACCGGTCATCAGGACGGTCGGCTCCGGCGCAGGGGCCGCCTACTGCCTCGACGTGCCACCCGAGACCCTTGACGCGGACCGCTTCGAGCGCTGGTGCGCCGACGGCCGCCGGCTGGTCACCGCCGGCGAGCCCGCGCTGGTCGAGCGCGGGGTGGCGCTGCTGCACGACGCGCTGGCGTTGTGGCGCGGTCCGGCCTTCGCCGACCTGGCCGACCGCCCGTTCGTCCGGCCGCGGGCCGCGCGGCTGGAGGCGGGACGCCGGGCGGCCCGGCGCGGCTACGCCGAGGGGCTGGCCGCGCTGGCCCGGCACGCCGAGGCGGTCGCCCAACTCGCCACCGCCCTCGCCGACGACCCCTACGACGAGGCGGTACGGCGGCTGCTCGCGCTGTCGCTCTACGCCGAGCAGCGGGTGGACGAGGCGGCCGAGGTGTGCCGGGAGGGCGTCGTCCTGCTCGGCGAACGCGGGCTGGACGCCCCGGAACTCCAGGAACTCCAGCGGGACATCCTCCGCCGGCTCGTACCGTCGCCACGCGAGGCCGCCGACTCGGTGAAGCTGGCGCGGCCCTGCCTGCTGCCGCCCGATCCGCCGCAGTTCGTGGGCCGCGCCGAGGATCTCGCCGCCGCCCGCCGGCTGCTGCTCTCCCCCGCCGACGGCTCCCCCACCGTGCTGGTCAGCGGCTTGGCCGGGGTCGGCAAGACGCTCTTCGCGGTACGCCTGGCCCACGCGCTGCGCGGCGACTTCCCGGACGGCCAGTTGTACGTGGACATGCGCGGCTACGACCCGGACGGCACCCCGCTCGGCGCGGGTACGGCGGTGCGCGGCTTCCTGGACGCGCTGGCCGTGCCGCCCGACCGGGTGCCGGCGACCCTGGAGGCGCAGACCGGGCTCTACCGGAGCCTGCTCGCCGACCGGCGGGTGCTGGTGGTGGTGGACAACGTCCGCGACGCCGACCAGGTCCGCCCGCTGCTGCCGGGCGCGGCGGGCTGCGCCACGGTGGTGGTCAGCCGCAACCAGCTGCCCGGCCTGGTGGTCGCCGAGGGCGCCCGGCCGCTGCGGCTCGACCTGCTCACCGACGGCGAGTCGCGGGAGCTGGTCGGCCGCCGGCTGGGGGCCGCCCGGCTGGCCGGCGAACCGGACGCGGTCCGGCAGATCGTCCACGCGTGCGGACGACTGCCGCTGGCGCTGGCCATCGTGGCGGCCCGGGCGGCGAGCCATCCCGAGTTCACCCTCGACGCGCTCGCCCGGGAGCTGCGCGGCGGCGGTGGCGGGCTCGACGCGTTCGCGGTTGGCGGCGCCGACGTCCGGGCGGTCTTCTCCTGGTCGTACCACGGGCTGACGCCATCGGCGGCGGGGTTGTTCCGGCTGCTGGCGGCCCACCCGGGCCCGGAGGTCACGGTCGCGGCGGCGGCGAGCCTCGCCGCCGCGCCCCCCGAGGAGGTACGCGCCGCGGTGCGCGAGCTGGCGGCGGCGCACCTGCTCGTCGAGCACCTGCCCGGCCGGTACGCGCTGCACGACCTGCTGCGCGCGTACGCCGGTGAGTTGGCGGACGACGGCGGGCGACGGGCGGCGCTGCGCCGGGTGCTCGACCACTACCTGCACACCGCGCTCGCCGCGGACCGGCTGCTCTGGCCGCACCGGGACCCGCTGGCGCCCGCCGCGACCGCGCCCGGGGTGCGACCGGAGGTGTTCGCGGACCGCGACGCCGCACTGGCCTGGTTCACCGCCGAGCACCCGGTGCTGCTCGCCGCGCTGGACCGGGCCGAGCGGGCCGGCCTGGACGGGCACGTGTGGCGGCTGGCCTGGGCCGCGGCGAACTTCCTCGCCCGGCGTGGGCACTGGCGGGACTGGGTGCGGGTGGGGCAGGCGGCGGTGGCCGCGGCGCGCCGGCAGGACGACCGGGCGGCCGAGGCCGAGGCGCACCGGATCCTGGGCGGCGCGCACGTGCGGCTGCGCGACTTCGCCGCCGCGCGGGAGCACTACGGGTGGGCGCTGGAGCTGTTCGGCGGGCTGGGTGACCTGGTCGGGCAGGGGTTCACCCGGCGCAGCCTGGGCTGGTTGTGCGAGCAGCAGGGTGACGTCCGTGCGGCGCTGGGGCACGACCTGGCGGCGCTGGAGCTGTTCGAGCGCGCCGGGCACGAGCGCGGGGTGGCCAACACACACAACTCGGTGGGCTGGTGCCACGCGCTGCTGGGTGACCACGCGGCGGCGGTCGCGCACTGCCGCCGCTCGCTGGCGCTGCTGGAGCGGCTCGGCGACCCGGTGGGCATGGCCGGCGCCTGGGACAGCCTCGGGTACGCCTACCGGCAGGTCGACCCGGGCGAGGCGCTGGCCTGCTACCGGCAGGCGCTGGGGCTCTACCGGCAGCTCGGCGACCGGATGAACGAGGCGGTCACCCTGCGCCAGTTGGGCGAGACCCAGCACGCCGGCGGGGACAGCGCCGCCGCCCGGGAGTCCTGGCGGCAGGCGCTGGACATCCTCACCGACCTCGACCATCCGGACGCCGACCGGGTCCGCGCCCTGCTGGCCGGTGCGACCGCAGCCTGAGCACCGGACCGAGCGGATCGGGCTCGCTGCCGGCCCGGGCGACCACGGCCTGAGCACCGGACCGAGCGGGTCGACTCGCCTCGCTACGGCCGGGCGACCACCTGCTGAGCGCCCGGAGGGCCGGCCGCAGCCGGGCCGGCCCTCCGGTAGCGGACTACTCAGCCGGCGTCCTCGGCCGAGGCGGTGCCGGTGGTGCCGGCCGGCGGTGTCCACCGCAGGCAGGTGCTGTGGTGCTGCTCGAAGCGCTGCTGGAACGGCGCGGCGAGCGGGTGGTTGCGCAGCGCCAGGATGTTCTCGTCGTTCTGCCGCAGCGCCCGGTAGGTGAGGTTGTGGCTGCCGGTGTAGAGGGTCGACTGGCTGCCCCGACGGATGATCATGAACTTCTCGTGCATCGGGACGCCCCCGGCCGCGGTGTAGCCGCACAGGTGCACCGGCATCGCGCGGGCCAGGTCGACCAGGGCCTTCATCGGGGCGCCCGCGTCGTGCGGCCGGCCGGATTTGGCGCCGGTGACGATCCGCACCTGGCAACCGCGGTTGCGCGCCGCCTTCAGCTCCCGTACCACGGCGCTTCGCTGGATGCGGAAGTTGGCCAGGTCGATGCGCGTCCCGCCGGAGCAGTCGGTGGAGCGCAGCAGGCTGGCGATCGGGTCGTTGCTCGCGCTGCCCGGCGTACGCCCGGCGGCCTCGCGGCGCGGGAAGGTGTAGAGCCGGTGCGCGCCGACGGTGGTCGTCCGGCCGTAGTTCGGGTTGTTCCGCCCGGAGGCGCCGTAGCTCATCAGGTCGTTGAAGTAGCTCAGGTAGGCGTTGTACAGGCCGGCGTGGCTGATGGTGATGGCGTTCTCGTACGCCCGGTAGTGGTCGAGGTTCGCCGAGGAGACGTAGAGGACGTTGCTCGCCGTGCCGCCGCCGGCCAGTTGCACCCGGGAGATGGTCATGAACTTGTCGTGCAGCAGCGGCGGGTTGTGCAGCGGCGACGCCCCGGTCCGGCGGGTGACGCAGCCGCGGGTGGACTGCCCGTCGGATCGCCGCTGCCCGCAGGCGACCACCCGGGCGGTCGGGATCGCCTTCAGCGCGTTGTAGTGGGCGCTGCCGACCTGGCTGCCGTTGATGACGATCCGCACCCGTACGCCCCGGGCGGCCGCCGAGCGCAGCGCGTCGACGATCTCCTGGCGGTTGAAGAAGTAGAGGGTGAGCGAGAGCGTCGCCCCGGGCGCGGCGGCGTTGATCAGCCGGGTGACGTGCGCGGCGACTCCGGCGTGCATGTCGCTCTCGGTCTTCTGGTTGAACCAGGCGTAGTTGCGTACCTCCGACGCGGCGATCGGCACCGCCGCCGCGGCGGCGGCCGGCGTCTCCGCGGCGGGTTCGGCCGCGCTGGCCGGGGTGATCGGCAGGGACAGCGCCGTCGTCGCGACCAGCGCCAGGGCGAGGCCGCGCCGGCCCATTCGTCGGGTCACCCGGCGCACACCTCCCCGATCGGGGTTCACCAGCGGTTCGATCTGCATTCCGATGCCTCTCCGTTGGCCAGCGGCTGGCCCCCGTCGGTGCCGGCGCCCATCCCCCGAAGGTCGGCACGAGCCGTTCGGCGCCACGATCCAGCCGCTGGTCGATGGCCGGGACCGGTGCGTTGCGGTGCACCCGTCCCGGATTGATGTCGACGAGGCGAGGTGGGGCGCCGGCAGGCCGCCAGGTCCGCGAGGGCTTCGTGCGCTCTGGGTGCAGTTGTTGTCGCTGGGACGACAACAACTGCACCCGAACGCCCCGGTGGCCCACTCCCCTCGTCTGCCGGGAGGGTCGCGCCGCAGCTGGGGTTGCGACGCGCCCCTTCCGGATCGACATCCACGATTGCAGCGCCGCGTGGAAGCACCGTGGAAACAGCGTGCAAACAGCGTGGCGGGCTGCGGCCGCGGTGCCAGCGCTGCTCGCGAGCGTTCGTGTGGTCGCGGCTGAATCGGTTGGCAGCCTCCCGGAGGGTAACCGGGGTCACGGACGGCGGCGGCAGGCGGCGGTCGCCGATCGCTGCGGGCAGGGCACCGATATAAGGGTTATCCGCCCTCTTGGGATAACACTTATCAGCCCTTGCGGCCGGTCCCGTCGGAGAGTTCTCCTGCGACGGTCGTCAGCGTCGGGAGCGCGGGCGGGCCAGGGTGAGGACGGTGGTGAGCGAGGCGACCGCCGCGCCGGCGATCACCACGGCCATCGGCAGCGCGCTGCCCTCGCCACCCAGCCCGACCAGCGGCGCGGCCAGCGCCCCGACCACCGACTGGATCGCGCCGAGCAGCGCGGCGGCCGTGCCGGCGTGGGCGGCGTGCCGGTCCAGGGCGAGCGCGGTGCCGTTCGGCGTGACCATGCCGAGCGACCCGACGAAGGCGAACAGCGCCACCGCCACCAGCGGCAGGCTGTCCAGCAGCGCGCCGGCGAGCACCGCGGCGGCGGCCAGCACGCTCACACCCAACGCGCGCATCAGCAGCGGGCGGAGTTCGAAGCGGTCGAGCAGCCGGGCGTTGAGCTGGCCGACCGCGACCAGGGCGAGCGCGTTCAGGCCGAAGATCGCGCTGAACCCGGCGGCGGAGACGCCGAAGACGTCCTGAAAGACGAAGGACGACCCGGAGATGTAGGCGAACAGCCCGGCGAAGGCGAGTCCCTGGGTCAGCGCGTACCCGAGGAAGATCCGGTCGGTGAAGAGGGCGCGGCCGGCGGCGGCCGTGGCGGCAAGACCGCCGGTGCTGCGCCGCGCGGCGGGCAGCGTCTCGGGCAGCCGCCAGGCGACGGCGGCGGCGAGCAGCGCGCCGATCACCGCGAGCGCGACGAAGATCGTACGCCAGTCGCCGAAGCGCAGCACCAGGCTGCCGAAGGCGGGGGCGGCCATCGGGGCGATGCCGAAGATCAGGGTGAGCCGGGAGAAGTACTTCGCGGCGTCCCGGCCGGCGTAGAGGTCCCGGACGACGGCGCGGGCGACCACCACCCCCATCCCACCGGCGAAGCCCTGCGCGAACCGCGTCGCAGCCAGGATCTCCGCGGTCGGCGCGGCCGCGCAGGCCAGCGAGAGCAGGGCGTACGCGCCGACGCCGGCGAGCACCGGGCGGCGGCGCCCCCAGCGGTCGCTGAGCGGGCCGGTGACCAGTTGGCCGAGGGCCATGCCGACCAGGCAGGTGGTCAGCGAGAGCTGGATCCGGGCCTGGTTGGCGGCCAGGTCGCGGGTCATCTCGGGGAACGCCGGCAGGTAGGTGTCCAGGGAGAGCGGCCCGAACGCGGTGAGCGTGCCGAGCAGCACCAGCAGCACGGCGGCGGCCCGGCCGGTCGGCGCGGCGACGCGCTCGTCCGGGCGTACGGGCGGCGCGGTGGTCTGCGACATGACTGTCCTCTCCCCGGTGGCTCAGCCCGGCTACGATAGCTCTGATTCCAGAGCTATCGCAGCGTGGAGAGGGCGGACTGTGACCGACGAGATGGTCGATCGCCTCGGCGGGGCCGTCGGCGAGCTGCACCGGGCGCTGCGCCGGCGGGCCATCCAGCGGGCCGGTCGGGTGGCCCTGCCGGACGCCCAGGTGGAGGTGCTCCGGCTGGTGCAGCGCCAACCCGGGGTCAGCGTCCGGGAGGCCGCCGAGCGGCTGGGCACCGCGCCGAACACGGTCAGCACGCTGGTCGGCGAGCTGACCGGGGCCGGCCTGCTGCACCGGGAACGGGATCCGGCCGACCGGCGCAGCGTCCGGCTGGAGCTGACCGACGCGGCCCGGGAGCGGATCGCCGCGTACGGGCGGCACCGGCGGGAGCTGCTCGCCGCCGCACTGTCCGAGCTGGACGAGGCGGACCGGGCGGCGGTGCTCGCCGCCGTACCGGCGCTGGACCGGCTCGCCGACCGGATGGCCGGCCAGCACTGAGCCGGCGGCGGGCGTCCGTCGGCCGCCCGGGTCCGGGCCGGCGTCCGTCGGCAGCGGTCGGGGGTCAGCGGGGCGGGCCGGCCAGGATGCGTTCCCGGGCGGCGTCCACGCCGCCGCGCCACCACCCCATCGCCTCGACCCACCAGGTCAGCCCGGCGTCGACGTACGGCGCGACGACCCGTTCGGCGTTCTGCGGCGTGGTCCAGCCTTCGAGGACGACGTCGAACCCGTCCAGCGATCCCCGCTCGGCGGCGACGAACCGTACCGCGTCGGCGAAGTCCTCGACCGGCACCGGGACGTCCCGGCCGGCGTCGCGGAAGGTCGCCATGAACCCGTCCCACCGTGCTGAGCGACGGAAGCCGGGACGGTTGGGCCAGCGGCCGGCGCACCAGACGGGGATGCGGGGGCGCTGCACCGGGGTCGGCAGCATCCGCACCCGCTCGCCCGACGGCAGCGGCACCTCCTGACCCGACCAGAGCGCCGCGAGCTGCTCCAGTGACTCGTCGAGCCGCCTGCCGCGGCCCCGCAGGTCGGGATCCTCGCCGAAGGCCGCGTACTCGAGGTCCATCGACCCGATGCCGGCCCCGAAGACGAGCCGGCCGGCGGAGAGCGTGTCCAGCGTGGCGGTCTCCCGCGCCACGATCTGCACCCGCCGCCGGGGCAGCGCGGTCACCAGCACCCCGAGCCTGATCCGGGTCGTGCGGGCGGCGATCGCGGACGTCACCACGACCGGGTTCACCACCGGCCAGTCCGGCTCGTGGTAGAGCACGTGGTCCCAGAGGAAGACGCCGTCCCAGCCCCGCTCCTCGGCCGCGACGGCCAGCTCGACCAGGGTCGCGGCGTCGGCGAAGGGCCCGACGTTGGGTAGACCGACAGCGAAGCGGGGCATCGCCCCACCCTAGTCAGCGGTCGCCGGCCGTGGGGGCGTCGGCGGACGGGTGGCTCGACGGTTCGGAAGCCTGGCGGCACGAACCGGACCCCGCCCGCTGTGGACGGTGCGGTGACCTGGTCCGTGTCGCACCCCGGCGCTAGCGTGCCAGCGACGCCGGTTGCGAAGGAGCTGTGATGATCGACCATCTGTCCGTCCAGGTCCGCGACGTGGCCGCCAGCGCGGCCTTCTACGACGCGGTGCTCGCCCCGCTGGGTGGCCGGCGGCTGCTGGAGTTCCCCAACGTCATCGGCTACGGCGTCGAGCGGCCCGAGTTCTGGCTCGGCCCGACGACCACCGCCGGCGCCGCCCGGGAGGTGCACCTGGCGTTCACCGCGCCCGACCGCGCCACCGTGCGGGCGTTCCACGACGCCGCCGTCGCGGCCGGCGCCGAGGTGCTGCACGCGCCCCGGGTGTGGCCGGAATACCACCCCACCTACTACGGCGCGTTCGTCCGCGATCCGGACGGCAACAACGTCGAGGCGGTCTGCCACGCGGCGCAGTGATCCCGGTTAGGTTGGCGGCATGGAGCAGCGGATCAGCCTGGTCACCCTCGGGGTCGCCGACGTGACCCGGGCCCGGGCCTTCTACGAGCGGCTCGGCTGGCGCGGCCAGGAGGTCGAGGAGACGGTCTTCTTCCAGGCCGGCGGGCTGGCGCTGGTGCTGTGGGGCCGGGCGAAGCTGGCCGACGACGCGGGCGTCGACGACCCGGGCGGCGGCGGGTTCGGCGGGATGACGCTGGCGCAGAACGTCCGCTCCCGCGCCGAGGTCGACGACCTGATCGCCGCGGCGGCGGCCGCCGGTGCCGAGGTGACCCGCCCGGCCCGGGAGACCTTCTACGGTGGCTACGCCGGCTGCTTCGCCGACCCGGACGGCCACGTCTGGGAGATCGCCTGGAATCCCGGCTTCCCGCTCGGCACGGACGGCACCATCACCGTCCCCGACTTCGGCGCCTGACCCACGGGTCAGGATCTGGGCGACGGGCAGAGCAGCGGATCCAGCAGCGGCAGTTGGAGCGGGTCCAGGCAGAGCGTGAGCAGCGAGCCGGGATCCGACGACGCCGGGGCGGTGGTCGGCGGCGTGCTCGGGCGCGTGGTCGGGGCCACCGGCGGGGCGGTGGTCGGGGCGGGCGCGCTCGTCGGCGGCGGCGCGACCGTGGGCGGCGCCGGGGCGGGCGCGGCGATCGCCGGCGGGACGGACGGCCGCCGGCTCGCCGGGGCCGTGGGCCGGGTCGACCGGTGCCGTCCGGCGCCGCCGGTGGCCCGGGGCGCGGGCTCGCCGGTCACCGGCGCGGCCGCGCCGCCGTCCGCCGGCTCGCCGGGGATCGGCGGAGCGACGAGTTCGAGCGGCGTCGACGCCGCGTCCGCGGCGGCGGAGCCGCCCACCTGCGCCCGGTACGTCGGGCCGGGCTGCTCGGCGTCGAAGCCACCGGCGGTCAGCGTGCCGAACGCCAACGTGGCCAGGACGGTGGCGGCGGCCACCCGGCGGTCGGGACGCCGCGCGGTCAGCGGGGCGTGGGCCGGCTCGGCCACCGGCGGCGGCACCGGCCGCGCCCGCCGGTGGGCGTCGAGCAGGTCGTCGACCTCGGCGGCAAGGGTGGCACGCCGCCCGCCGGCGGTGGCGAAGGCCAGGGTGAGGTAGAAGCGGAAGTTCACCGCCGCGGTGGCCGGCACCAGCAGCCCGGCGAGCCGCCCGCCGTCGGTGCGGTGCAGCAGGGTGAGCGGGGCGTCCGGGTGGTGCGCCGGTCCCACCAGGTCCGGGTACGTCCACTCGCGCCGGTGCGCCCGCCCGGCGAAGGCGACCCGGTGGTTGGTCACCACCGCCATGCCGGCGTCGACCGACCGCACACCCCTGGGCAGAGCCCGGTCGGCGCCGTCGGGGCCGGTCGCGGCACCGGCCAGGCCGGGCGTGGGCAGGCCGGCGACGTGCCGGGCCTCGGCCTCGACCAGTTCGGCGGTGGGCAGCACCCGGTAGACGACCTCGTCGTCGGCGAGGTCCACCGGCAGGCCGGTACGCGGCTGGGTGCAGCCGAGGAAGCTGGCCGCCTCTATTTGGAGCCGCACCAGTTGGTCGTGCCGCCGGAGCCAGGCAGCGGTCTCGGCGTCGTACGCGCGCCGCCGCCGGTCGTTCTCGCGCTCCGACCAGGTGGTGCGCCAGCGGGCTTCCGCCGGCGCCGCGTCCCGGATGGTGGCCGGTGATGTCGCCGTCACGTCTGGTACAACCGCTCGTCCCGTCGACAGGACACGCATGACGATCGATATATCCGCGTTGTTCCGGAAAGGAGAGAATTGGCCCCCGGCGACCGCGGAACCCGGGGCCGTCCCGGCTACGAGACGACGCGCCGGGGGTACGCCTCGGCCTCCCGCGCCCACTGCTCGGCGGCCGCGGCCAGCGCGTCGGCCGAGACCGTCAGCGGCAGCGGATACACCGCGCCGAGAGGCCGCCGCGGCATCCACGGGGGCAGCGACTCGTAGGAGAACTCGACGACCAGTTCCACCCGCCGGCGCCGGATCACCCGGCTCCGGAAGGTCAGGTTCGGCTCGGTGAACCGGACCACCGCCGGCGGCGCCGCCGGGTCGGCCGCGGACTCGGCACGCCACCGCAGCCAGCCGCTCAGCGCCGCCGCCTCGGCCACGGTCAGGCACGGCTCCAGGTGCGACCACGCCTGCCCGTCGGCGGTGCGGGCGTCCGTCTCGACGAGGAGCCAGTCGTCCCAGCCCTCGTCGGGGTGGACCGGCGGCGCCACACCCGGCTGGTAGCCGACCGGGCGGATCCTCACCCGGGCGCCGTCGTCGGAGCGGATCTCCATCCGCCCATCATTCCGGACATCAGGGCCGAATCGGAGCGAAATACTCTGGCCGGCCAACCCTGAGGAACGCCGGGTCCGGGGCCGGTACGGGAAGACCCCGATGCCACCACGCCGTCGCCCGGCAACGCTGGTGGACATGACGACCGTCCACCCCCGGACCTCCGCGAAGCTCGTCCCGGCCGCCGCCCTCGGGGCGCCGGCGCTCCTGCTCCTCTACGGCCTGCTGCGCCTGGTCGACGGGCTGGACGGCCACCATGGACCGGGCTGGGCGTGGAACGTCGGGCACACCCTCTTCCTGGTGGCGTTCGTGCTCTTCGCCGTACTCCTGGTCGGGCTGCGGCGGCTACTGCGCCGGGCCGCGCCACGGCAGCGACCGCTCACCGAGGTCGCGACGGCGCTCGGCCTGGCCGGCGCCGCCGGGTTCCTCTGGGTGATCCTCGGCGACCTGTTCCCCCGGCTCTCCGACGCCGCGCCGCTGCCGGACCCGGCGATGCTGCTCGGGCCGCTGCTGTTCCAGGTCGGCATCCTCACCCTGCTGGTGCAGGCGGCGAGCGTCCGGCCGCGTCTGCTGCCCGGCTGGAGCCCGGTGCTGGTGCTGCTCGGTTTCCTGCCGATCGCGGTCAACCTCGACCTGCTGCCGCTCGGCGCGGCCCTCATCCTCGTCGGCCTGCTCCCGCTGCAGCGGCTCACCGAGCCGCGCCCTGCCGAGCGTGATACCTGAGAGTCATGGCGATGCCTCAGGGTCTCACGGGCGGCGACAGGTGGCCGCTGACCCGACCGGCGGGAGCCGGCCGGCGGCCCGTTCAGGTCCAGACGGTACGGCGCACGCCCCGGTGCCCGGCGCAGGCGTCGCGCTGCCCGCCGGCCAGGCTGACCGCCCCGTCCCGGCACTGCACCAGGTAGCCCCGCCCGGCCCAGAACTGCGGCACGCAGTCGAACCAGTCGCAGACCTCGGCGTCCGGCTTGCGGATCCGGTAGCCGCCGCAGAAGTCGTACCCCATCGGGTTCGCCGGCGCGCCGCAGAGCCGCTCCCCGGAGGTCGTCCTCGACGGTGCCGGCGCGGGTGCCGTGGTGCGCTTCGGCTTCGGCTTCGCCGTCGGGCCGGCCGCGGCGACCGGCGGCACCGACGGGCCGAGCCGCGGCGCGGCGGTCGGCGCGGGGGTGGCCGCGGCCGCCACCTCGGGGCGGGTCGGGTCCGACGGGTCCGACTCGATGAGCGCGGCGGGCACCAGCACGGCGATGGCCGCCGCGACCGCCACGGTGCGGCGGCCGCCGGGCAGCATCGCGCTGAGCCGGGCCTGCGCCGGCGTGGCGATGCCCGGCCGGATCGGTTTGAGCTGCGCGTGCTCGGCGATCAGCTCGTCGAGCTGCGCGATGACGGCGTCGCGCTGCTCGATGGCGTCGGCGAAGGCCAGGGTCAGCTTGAACCGGAAGTCCGCGGCGGCGTCAGCGGGCAGCATCAGCCCGGAGGTGCGCCGGCGGTCCAGCACCTGGATCAGCGTCACCGGGGCCGCCGGGTCGTGGGCCAGGCCGGTCATCCGGCCGTACGCCCAGTCGCGCCGGCCGCGCCCGCCGAGCAGCACCAGCCGCCGGTTGGTGATCACCGCCATGCCGGCGTCGGCGACCCGGATCCCGTCGGGCCGGCGGGGCCGCAGCGGCGCGGCGTCGGCGGCGACCGTCAGGTCGGGGGCCGGGAGCACGCTGGTGTGCCGGACCTCGACCAGTTGGGCGGCGGGCAGCGCCCAGAGGACCACCTCGCCGGGGCCGAGCTCCAGCGGCAGCCCGGCGCCGGCGGCGGCCGATCCGTGGAACTCCTCGGCGAGGCTCCGCAACCGGCGCAGTTCGTCGTCGCGTCGCCGCCATGCGGTCTCGGCGCCTCGGTACGACCGCAGCCGCCGTTCGTTCTGCCGGTGCGCCCACCGGTACCGCCATGTGGAACCCGTCGAATCAGTCCTCGCCACGCCGACTCCTTCGCCGCGCAGACAACCAACCGGGGTGTCACACGTGTTAACTCCGGCGGCGTCCGGCCCGGACACGCCACTTCGGGCGAATCACCCGATCGGCGGACCAATTTGGACGACAAGTCGATTCTGGTGCGTGGCTTCTACCCCTTCGGGCGTGTCAGCGGTGGCGGCCCTCCGAGATCCGGTAGGTGCGCAGGTTCGGGTCGGCCCGCAGCTGCGCCTCGGTGTACTTGACGGTGTCCCAGCCCTTGCCCGAGTAGAGCCGGGTCTGGTCGGCGTACCAGGGCGAGTTCGGGTTGGTCGACTGCGAGTAGGTGAGGATCTGCCGGCCGGACGGCCCGTCCGGGCCCAGCTCGACGGCCATCACGAAGGAGGAGCCGTGCACCACCTTCGGGAAGCCGACGCCGGGGCGCAACGGGTTGATGATCATGTTGAAGATGCCGGCCTCGGCCGGTCCACCGTGGATCGGGATACGCTGGTCGCCGCGCGGCTCGGTCTGGACGTCGCCGAGCCGGGCGTCCAGCGGGATGCCGGCGAGCCGGCGGACGGCGTCGGCGAGCGCCCGCAGCACCCCCGCGTCGGCGGTGGCCAGCCGGGCCGGGGTGTGCACCGGATCGGCGGGGTCGAAGGCGTCGGCGAACCGGATGCCGCCGGCCAGGGCGAACTCGGTGAACAGGTGGGCGCCCCGGCTGCCGGTGTCGGCCCGCAGGTCCCAGCCCCGCAGCGCGGCACAGGCGTCGCGCAGGTCGACGGTGGTGCCGTCGGAGGCGGTCGCGGTCGGCTGGGCGGTGCAGAGCGCCACCAGGTCGTCGCGGACCAGTTCGCCGCCGTACACGCGGTTGCCGAACACCGTCTGCCAGAGCCGGCCGGTGGTGAACCGGGTGCCCGGCAGGTCGTCGGTGCCGGCCAGGCGCCGCTGCACCTGGTCGAGCCCGAGCCGGGTACGCAGGCTGCGCTGGCTGCCCTCGCGGCCGATGATCCGGGGGTAGCCCACCAGCGGCGCCTCCGGGTTGGCCAGCCAGTGGCTGTCGTTGGAGTTGGTCACGTAGTCGGTGCGGAACCGGATCGGCAGGTTCGCCGGGCCGAGGATGCCGGGCACCGCCGCGTCCGGGTCGGCGCCCAGCGCGCACGCCGACCGGGACCCGTCCAGGACGGCCTGCCCGCTGCTGGCGTAGAGCGGCTGGAACGGCGCCGGGATGCAGGCGGCGGCGAGGTCGTCGGTGACCCGGGGCACCACCGAGTGGTCGGCGTAGAGCGCCTCGCCGCGGGCGTCGGCGGCGATCACGTTCACCCAGGGCAGGAACTGGTAACGGTCCAGCACCCGCTTCAACTCACGGACCGTCTTCGCCCGGCCCATCTGCAACCAGCCGTCGAAGGCCCGGTTGTTGGTGGCGTTCACGTCGGTCACGGCGTACGCGGCCTCGGTCGTCCAGTCGAAGCTGCCGGGCACCACGACCACCGGCCCGTAGTGGGTGTCGTGGAAGGTGCGGCTGACCGGGACCGTGCCGCCGGCCGGGTTCGGCACCTGCACGGTGACCGTGCGGGTGGTCATCTTCCGCGGCCGGCCGTCGACGTAGTAGGAGGTCGGGTCGCCGGGCACCAGGGCGAGGCGGTGCCAGACGAAGCGGCGGGCGGTGGAGACGGTGTGGCTCCAGGCGATGGTGCGGTTGTGCCCGATCTCCACGATCGGGTCGCCGATCAGCGCGGCGCCCTCCACGTCGTAGCGGCCGGGCACCTTGAGGTGCATCCGGTAGAACCGCTCCGCCCCGTCCCAGGGGAAGTGCGGGTTGGCC
This sequence comes from Micromonospora sp. C28SCA-DRY-2, assembly GCF_030519475.1. Classification (GTDB taxonomy): domain Bacteria; phylum Actinomycetota; class Actinomycetes; order Mycobacteriales; family Micromonosporaceae; genus Micromonospora. The sequence goes on from NZ_JAUMKD010000001.1 coordinate 1,024,535, forward strand.
AGCACCATCCCGCCGCCGTGCGTGGTGGCCCCGGCGCCGAGCCCGTAGGCGTTGCTGCCGACCCCGGCCGGCGCGCCGTCGACCGAAGCGAGCACGGCGGCGGCGCCCGGCGCGTCCTGGGCGGCGGCCGGGCCGGTGGCGGTCGGCGGGGCGGCGGCGACGATGCCGTCGAGCAGCGCGCGCGAGCCGGCGCGGATCATGCTGGCCCAGGTGGTCCGCCACAGGTCCAGTTCGGTCAGCGGGCGTACCCACGGCTTGGCCCGGCAGGCCGGGTCGGTGAGGTTCGCCGCGCCGCCGACCCGGCGCAGGTAGTGGTTGTAGCCGGCGACGAAGCCCCGGATCTGGTCCCGGACGTCGTCGGACGGCGAGTGCACGCCGTCGCGGCGGCCGTCGAGCAGCCGCTCGACCGCGCGGTCCTCGATCGCCTTGCGGAAGAACAGGTCACTGCGCACGTTGGCGTCGGTCGGGCCGCTCGCGCCGAACCAGCGGGACCGCTCGCCGCTGACCGTGACCACCTTCTCGGCGATCACGCAGAGGTTGTCCTCGGCCTGGACGTAGCCGACGCCGAAGCCGAGGCTGCCGAAGGTGTGCGCGGTGATGTGCGGGACGCCGTAGGACGCCCGGCGGATCTCGGCGGAGTAGCCCCGCCCGTCGCGCTGCTTGCCGGCGGCCGGCGCCGACCCGGCGACCAACCCGGACACGACCATGCCCAGGGCGGCCACCGCCGCACCGAGGCGAAGAGCTGGACCGGTCACGCCATCCTCCCCCGCCGGACGTCATCGTCCAGAAACATTCACGTTGCTCGGCATTCTCACCCCGGTCGGGCCCTCGCGTACACCCCCGATCGGGAGCCCGTCGCCGATTGACCGTGCCCGCGGCCGCCGTTCGCTTTCCCGGCACGGGGCGGCCCGGCGCTCGGTAACGTCAGCCACAGCCGGTGACGCCGGCGCGGGCGGAAGGGGTGAGCGCCGGTGACCGAGACGGGTGGCCGTCGCGACGCCGTGATCGCCGTCGACATCGGCACCGCCAGCGCCAAGGCGGTCGCCTACGACACCCAGGGCCGCCAGCTCACCCAGTACGGCTCGCCGTATCCGCTGGACGAGCCGCAACCCGGCTGGGCCGAACAGGACCCGCTGCGGATCCACGCGGCGGTGCTGGAGGCGATCGGGGCGGTGGTGGCCGACCTGGGGCGGCCGGTGGCCGGGCTGGCGTTCAGCACCGCGATGCACAGCCTGATCGGGTTGGACGCCGACGGCGAGCCGATCACTCCGTCGATCACCTGGGCCGACGCCCGGGCCAGCCGACAGGCCGAGCGGCTGCGCGCGGTCCCGTCCGGGCTGGCCCTGCACCGGCGTACCGGCACCCCGGTGCACCCGATGGCGCCGCTGCCCAAGCTGCTCTGGCTGGCCGAGCAGGAGCCGCAGCTGTTCGGGCGGTCGGCGTACTGGGTGGGGATCAAGGACTGGGTCCTGCTGCGGCTCTGCGACGAACTGGTCACCGACCACTCGGTCGCCTCCGGCACCGGGCTGATGGACATCCACCGGCTGGCCTGGGACGCCGAGGCGCTCGGCATCGCCGGCATCACCGACACCCAGCTTCCCCGGCTGGTCTCCACCACCGCCGTGCTGCCCGGCCTGACCCCCGAGGCGGCCGAGGCGACCGGGCTGCCCCGGCGTACGCCGGTGGTGGTCGGCGCCGGCGACGGACCGCTGGCCAACCTGGGCCTCGGCGCGGTGTCCCCCGGGGTGGTGGCCTGCTCGATCGGCACCAGCGGCGCGATGCGGGTGGTGGTGGAGCACCCGGGCGTGGACCCGCTCGGCGGGGTGTACTGCTACGCGCTGACCGAGCGGCGCTGGGTGGTCGGCGGGGCGATCAACAACGGCGGGGTGGTGCTCGACTGGGCCGGTGACGCACTCGCCCCCGAGCTGGGCGAGGACGCCGAGGACGAGCTGCTGGCGCTGGCCGCCCGCGCCCCGGTCGGCTCGGGCGGGCTGATCATGCTGCCGTACCTGCTCAGCGAGCGGGCCCCGCACTGGAGCGCGCTGCCGCGCGGCGCGTACGTGGGGCTGACCCACGGCCACCGCCGGTCGCACCTGGTGCGGGCCGCGATCGAGGGGGTCTGCCAGCAGCTGGCGCTGGTGCTGGCGTCGGTGCGGGCGGCCGGCAACGAGGTGCACGAGGTCCGGGCCAGCGGCGGCTTCGCCCGCAGCGGCCTGTGGCGGCAGATCCTCGCCGACGTGCTCGGCATGCCGGTGCGGTTCCCGGCCGGGCACGAGGGGTCCAGCCTCGGCGCGGCGCTGCTGGGCATGCAGGCGCTGGGCCAGATCGCCTCGATCGACGTGGCCGCCGACCTGGTCCGGATCGAGCAGACCGTGCAGCCCGACCCGGCGGCGGCCGCCACCTACGCGACGCTGCTGCCGCTCTTCTCCGAGCTCTACGACGCGCTGGTGCCGACGTTCACCTCGCTGCGCCGGCTGGCGCCGGGCCTGCCGCCCGAGCCGGCACCCACCCCGCCACCGCTGTGAGCGGCCGACGGGCGCGATGGCCGGGCGTCAGGTCGCCGGGTCGGCGTCGAGCAGCCGCTGCGCGGCCGCGCGGGCGTCGCGCGCCGGTTCCGGACTGCCGACGATGGCAGCGGTGACCATCGCGCCGTTGGCCAGCACCAGCAGTTGCGCGGCGAGCGCCGGGGACCGGCCGGCCGCGGCGACGAGGGCGGCGAGGTGGTCGGCGACCGCCTGCTTGTGGGCGCGGACGATGTCGACCACGTTCGCCGACGCCGGGCCGAGTTCGGCGAACGAGTTGATGAACGCGCAGCCGCGGAAGTCGGGCTGGCCGAACCAGTCGTACAGGTAGTCGAAGACCGCCAGGACGCGCTCCGCCGGCGTCGCCCGAGCCGAGGTGTACGCCGAGATCTGCTCCCGGATCGCCCGGTCCCGCCGGCGCAGCACCGCCTCGACGAGGTGCTCCTTGGACGGGAAGAGCTGGTAGGTGCGCTTGAGCGAGACCCCGGACGCCTGCCGGATGGCGTCCATGCCGACCGCCTGGATGCCGCGCTCGTAGAAGAGCGCGTCGGCCGCGTCGAGCAGGCGCGCCTCGGCCGTCGTGTGGTCCATGTCAAAGCCCCTTGCGCGGAGAACAGTCGTTCTCCTACGGTAGCAGGCAACCGGAGAACGAACGTTCTCTCGATGTCTAGGAGTTCGGATGTCCCCCTTCGTCACCCGTCACCGCACCGTCACCCTCGCCGGCCAGCAGGTCTTCTACCGGGAGGCCGGCGACCCGTCACGGCCCACGCTGGTGCTGCTGCACGGCTTCCCCACCAGCTCGCACATGTTCCGGAACCTGATCCCCGCGCTGGCCGACGAGTACCACCTCGTCGCTCCCGACCACATCGGATTCGGCCGGTCCTCGGCCCCGCCGGTGGACCGGTTCGAGTACAGCTTCGAACGGCTCACCGAGATCACCCTGGCGCTGCTCGACACCCTCGGCATCGAGCGCTTCGCCCTCTACCTGCACGACTACGGCGCCCCGATCGGCCTGCGGATCGCCAGCCGGAACCCGGACCGGGTCACCGGGCTGGTCGTGCAGAGCGGCAACGCCTACACCGACGGGTTCACCCCCTTCTGGGAGGTGCTCTTCGCGCACGCCAAGGACCGGGCGACCCACGAGCCGGCGGTCCGCGACCTGCTCACGGCGCAGGCCACCGAATGGCAGTACACCCACGGCGTGCCGGCCGACCGGCTGGACCGGATCGCCCCGGAGACCTGGACCCTCGACCAGGCCGGCCTGGACCGGCCGGGCAACAAGGAGATCCAGCTCCAGCTCTTCTGGGACTACCAGTTCAACCTGGACGCCTACCCCGACTTCCAGCGCTACTTCCGCGAGCACCGGCCGCCCACGCTGGTCGCCTGGGGCCGCCACGACGAGATCTTCGGCGCCGCCGGGGCCGAGGCGTACGCCCGGGACCTGCCCGACGCCGAGGTCCACCTGCTCGACACCGGCCACTTCGCGCTGGAGACCCACGGCGACGAGATCGCCGGCCTGATCCGCGGCTTCCTGCGCCGGGCCCGGTAGCCGGATGTCCGCCACCACCCTGCGCCCGCCGGTCACCGGTCGGCGGGCGGCCTGGGGCGCCGCGCTGAGCGCGGGCGCCATGCTGCTCGGGGCGACGGTCCTGCTGGCCACCGTGGAGGCAGTGACCGGGCTGGACGTCTTCGCGCTGCCCTTCGTCGCCTCGGCGGCGGTGCTCGCACTGGCGCCCGGCGCGCCGCTGGCCCGGCCGGCGGCGGTGCTGCTCAGCTATCCGCCGTGCGCCCTCGTCGCGGTGGCGGTCACCGCGGTCGCGGGCCCGTCGGTGTGGACGGCCAGCGCGGCGGCGGTGGCGTCGGTCGTCACCATGCTGCTGCTGCGGGCGCCGCACGCGCCGGCCGCCGTCTGTGCCGCCTTCATCGGCCTGACCGGCCCCGGCGTCGGCTACCCGCTGCACACCATGCTGCCGGCGGTGCTGATCGTGCTCGGCGCGGCCCTGCTCGCCGGGCGACTGCTGCCCGGCTACGGCTACCCGCCGTCGCGGCACTGACCTGCCGGCCCTCGGCCGGCCCCGACCGGGCGCTGGCCCGGCCGGGGCCGGTCAGGGGGCCTCGACGGCGGCGATCCGGTACTTGTGCACCTCGGCGCCGAGGATCGCCGCCACCTGCGCCTCGGCCGGACCGGAACCACGGAAGGCGAGCAGCAGCTCGTCGGAGTCCCAACGCTCGTAGACGTTGATCCGCCCCGGCTCGACCGGGTCGCCGCTGATCGCGAAGTCGACACAGCCCGGCGCGGAGCGCGCCTGCCGGATCGTCTCGACGCAGGACGCCAGGTAGGCGCCCCGCTCGGCCGGGTCGACGTACAGGCTGCCGGCGACGATGACCATCGTGGACCTCCTCGGAACGGGTGACGACCCCGGTGATGGTCCCCCGGTCCGACCCCACCGCGCCGCCGCCGCACCCGGACGGGTGACGCCACCGGCACCGGCGCCGGCCGGCTTGACCGCTCCTTATCGTGCAAACGTGAGCAAAACCGACAAAAGGGCTTCATCTACCCGATGGGCACGGCGAGCGCTGTCCGCCCTGGTGGCGCTGACTCTGCTCGGGCCGGTGGGGCCGGCGGCGGCCGACGGTGGGCCGGCGGTGCCGCCCACCGCACCGCCACCCCCGGCGGCCACGCTGGCCTGGCTCGCCGTCCCGGGCGGGGTGTTCTCGGTGGACACGGCGGCGCGCACGGTGCGCTACCGCGGCTGCGCCGGCGACACCGGCCGGATCCCCGACCCCGGCATGCGGGTCGCCCGCCGGGTGGCCAGCGGTGAGGTCACCGTCGGCGCGACGACCTACGCGTACGACATCCCGCTGGTCGGGCGCGTGCCCGGGGTGGTGGAGGTGTTCCGCCCCGGCGCCCGGCCGGCGGCGCTGGTCGGCGCGGTGGTCACCGACCCGCAGCCGCCCACCGACCCGGCCGCCGGGCGGCGGCTGCTCCCGCTCACCGGGCAACTGGCCCGGGTGGTCGAAGGGTCCACCGCCAACCCGGCCGGCGTCGCCGTCCGCGACCTCTCCGGCCGGTACGGCCACCAGCAGGTCGCGGTCAACGGCACGTTCCGCCCCAAGGCGGCCAGCGTGATCAAGCTGTGGATCCTGGTCGAGCTGCTGCGCCGGGTGGACTGCGGGCAGGAGTCCCTGGCCGACGGGGTGCTGGTCACCCCGGCCGACGTGGTCGACGGCACCGGCGAGTTGCAGTACGAGACGTTCCCCCAGGTGGTCACGCTGCACCGGCTCGCCGAGTACATGGTGATCTACAGCGACAACACGGCGGCGAACGTGCTGATCGACCACCTGGGCGGATTCGGCCCGGTCAACGCGCTGATCGACGCGATGAACCAGCGCGAGACCGTACTGGCCCGCAAGATGCTCGACACCGAGGCGGCCCGGCGCGGCGAGGAGAACTACACCAGCCCGGACGACGTGGTCTCGCTGCTCGGCGCGGTGTGGGACGCCGAGATCCTCACCCCGGCGTCCCGCGACCTGATGATCGGTTTCCTGCGGGCGCAGACCCTGAACACCAAGATCCCCGCCGCGCTGCCGCCCGGCGTGCCGGTGGCGCACAAGACCGGGGACCTGCCCGACGCGTCGCACGACGTCGGCTACTACCTGATCCCCGGCTCGCAGACGGCTGTCGCCTTCCTCACCGGCGGCCCGATGGCCACCGGCGACGAGACGGTCCGCCGACTCGCCCGTACCGTCTACGACTACCTGGTGCCGCCCGGCGACGGGGCGTACGAGGAGTAGCTCAGACGCCCGGGATGTTGGCCGGCGGGTCGTCGCGCACCAGCTCGGCGGCCGGCTTCTCCACCGAGACGGGCAGGCCGAAGTCGGCGTACGTCAGCTCCAGCGCCGCCGCCCGCCCCGGCTCGGCGGCCAGCTCGATCCGGTAGCGGACCAGCCGGCCCCGCTCGTCCAGGGCGGCGGTGAACGGCACCGCCCCGGCCCGGTCACCGAGCACGGCGCCGACCCCCTCTCCGAGCACGTCTGCGCTGCCCCGCAGGTCGAGGGTGCCGGCGTACTCGCGGTCACCGGTCTGCCGTACCCCGCTCGGGGCTCGCAGCGTGCTGGCCAGCCGGGTGTTGTCCAGGCCCCGGCCGCCGTCGACCGGCACCTGCCACCAGGTTCGGCCGTCCCACTCCGGCACCCGCCGGTCGGGAGCGCTCACCCGCACGTAGGCGTCCGTCCCGGTGACCAGCCGCTCGACCTTCACCTCACCGGCGGGCACCTTCAGCGAGGTGGTCTCCAGGCCCCGCCGGGCGCGCGGATCCCAGACCAGCACGGTGCCGTCCCCCGCGGTGCCGGAGCCGACGGTCAACCGGTAGGACTCCCGGTCGACCGCCGCGGCGGCGTCGACCAGCACGGCGGCCGGATCGGCGCCCGCCGCCGGCCGGTCGGTGGACGGCTCGGACCGGCCGAAGGCGGCCCAGCCGCCGACGACCGCGGCGACGGCCAGGACGGCACCGGCGGCGACCAGCTTGCGACGGTTCACGGCGGCTCCTCGGGGGGTGTGCAAGCCCGCCGGCGGATCACCGATCGACGCTCACGACAGTGCGGCCCGGCCAGCGTAGCCGGGACCGCACCGGCGTGCTCACGCCCGGCTGATCGCGTTGGCGTGGATCGCCTCGCTGAGGTACGCCGTCAGGCCCGGCGCGATGGCCTCGTAGTGCGCGGTGAACCGCTCGTCGGCCAGGTACATGTCGGCCAGCCCGGTGTGGATCTCGTACGAGCACTCGTAGAACGACCGGCTGATGAGCTGGCGGTGCTCCTCGGCCAGTTCCATCGCCGCCGGGCTGTCGGCCGGCGCGCCGGAGGACATCAGCGCCACGATCCGGCGGCCCCAGTCCTCGTTCTCCGCCTTGATCCGCAGCCAGTCCTCTTTGGTGTAGCGGGACACCCGCCGGTTCGACTCCCGGTACGCCTCGCTGCCGCCCCACCGCCGCTCCGCCTCCTCGGCGTGCGCCTCCGGGTCGAAGTCGCCGAAGACCTCGAACCGCTCCTCCGGGGTCAGTTGGATGTTCAACTTGCTCGCCTCCATCGCGAACTCGATCGCCGTGACCATCTCCTGCAACCGCTTGATCCGTACGGTCAGCAGCTCGTGCTGGCGGCGCAGGTGCGCCGTCGGGTCGCTCGCCGGGTCGTCCAGGATCGCGGCGATCTCCTCCAGCGGGAACCCCAGCTCCCGGTAGTAGCGGATGTGCTGCAACCGCTCCAGGTCCGCGTCGTCGTAGCGGCGGTAGCCGGTGCTGCTGCGACCACTCGGCGAGAGCAGCCCGATCTCGTCGTAGTGGTGCAGCGTCCGCACGGTCACCCCGGCCAGACCGGCCACCTGTCCCACCGTGTACGCCATGGTTTCCCTCCCTTCCGGAAACCAGGCTCCGGCCTGCCGTTACGTGAGGGTCAAGTCCGATTCTGCGACGCCGGTCACCCCGACCGCCGCGGCTCGCCCGAGCCGAGCCGGCCCACCCGGCCTGTCGGGCGGCCGGCCAGCTCCTGCGGGCGCGATCTCCGCCGCCGGCTTGAGCGCCTCGACCACCGGCATCGAGCGCGGCCGGCCGCTCAGGTCCGGGCGAGCGCCTTGCGCAGCTGGGCCAGCCCCGTGGGGCGGCCGTAGCGGTAGCCCTGGCCGTGCACGCAGCCGATCGCCGCCACCGCGGCGTGCTGCCGCTCGGTCTCCACCCCCTCGGCGACCACCGACAGCTCGAACGCGCCGGCGAGCCGGGTCACCATCTCCACCGTCGCGTACGCCCGGGCGTCGGTGTCGAGCCGGGCCACGAAGGACCGGTCGATCTTCAGCTCGGTGGCCGGGATCCGGTGCAGGTAGCTCAGCGCCGAGTACCCGGTGCCGAAGTCGTCGATGGAGATCCGGATGCCCAGCTCGCGCAGCTGGCGCAGCCGGTCCAGCACCGCCTCACTGCCGTCGATCAGCGCCGACTCGGTCAGCTCGAGGGTGAGCGCCCGGGGCGCCAGGCCGGCGCTCGCGGTCGCCGCGGTCACCGTGGCGATCAGGTCCGGCCGGCGCAGGTGCGCGGCGGCGATGTTCACCGCCACCGTCGCCTCGGTCCGCCGGCCCCGCCAGGTGGCCGCGGCCCGGCACGCCTCGTGGATCACCCACCGGTCGATCGGCACGATCAACCCGGTCTCCTCCGCCAGCGGCAGGAACCGGGCCGGGCTGAGCAGCCCCAGCCGGGGATGCCGCCAGCGCACCAGCGCCTCGGCGCTGCGTACCGCCCCGGTGGCCAGGTCGACGATCGGCTGGAACTCCAGGTGCAACTGGCCCTCGTCGACCGCGCGGCGCAGGTCGGCGATCAGCTCCGCCCGGGTCACCGCCGACTCCCGCAGCGCGGGCGTGCAGGTCCGGTACGCGGACTTGCCGGCGGCCTTCGCCGCGTACATGGCGATGTCGGCGTCGCGCAGCAGGTCGGTGTGCGAGGCGTGCTGTGGGCCGTACTCGGCGATGCCGATGCTGGCCGACGGGTGCAGCCCCAGGTCGCCGTCGTCGTCCTCGGCCGGCTCCAGCGCGGCCAGAAGCCGCTCGGCCAGCCGCTCCGGCGGCACCCGCCCCTCACCGTCGACCAGCACCGCGAACTCGTCGCCGCCGAGCCGGGCGATCGTGCCGTCGCCGTCGACCGCCGCCCGCATCCGCTCGGCGACCCCGGTCAGCAGGCTGTCCCCGGTGGCATGTCCGAACCGGTCGTTGACCTGCTTGAACCCGTCGAGGTCGAGGAGCAGCACGGCGACCGGCCGGCCGTCGCGCAGCGCGCCGCGCAGCTTCCGGTTGAACATCAGCCGGTTGGGCAGGCCGGTGAGCTGGTCGGCGTACGCCAGCCGGCGCAGCCGGACCACCAGCCGCAGGTTCTCGTTGGCGGCCAGCCCCTGCCGCAGCGCGAGCGCGGCGAGCAGCGCCATCATGCCGTAGAAGACCAGGTGCGGGGTCTGCCCGGTGGGTTGGCGGGCCAGCACCACCGCGGCGATCGCCCCACCCACCGGCAGGTACGGCAGCGCCACCCGCCACCACGGCGGCAGCGGCGACTCGGCCTCGTCCGCGTGGTCGCACTCCGGCGGCGGCGGATACCGGGTGGCCACGCCGACCAGCAGGTAGCTCAACGGCCAGCAGAGGTCGATCGGGTGGCCGGAGAAGTAGTCGCCGCGCACGGCGAGCGAGACGTAGACGGTGTCCGCCACCGCCCGCAGGGTGAGGCTGGCCCCGATCACCGTCATCGGCCGCCACGCCGGCCGGGCCACCGCGACCAGGATGGTCAGCTGCATCAGGTCGAGCATCGGGAAGAGCAGCCCGAGCGTACGCAGCGGATCGGCCAGGTCGGCGGCGGCCACGTCGCGGACCACCACGACCCAGCCGATCGGCACCAGGGCGAGCCCGACGATCACCCCGTCCAGCACCGTCCGGGCCCGCCCCACGGCGGTCCGCGGGGCGGCGAGCGAGCAGAGCAGCGCGCCGGTGCCGGTGAGGATGCCCGCGGTGAAGATCGCCCCGACCAGGGGGGTGTGCGGCAGGTCGCCGCCGAGCAGCCGGTCGACCGTCCACACCGCGCGGCCGAGCGCCGCGAGCGCCATGGTGACCGCCAGCAGCGTCCAGAACCGGCGCAGCGGCGCCGGGTGCCGGCGGGCCGCCTCGCGGCAGGCCACCGCCGCCCAGCCGGCGACCAGCAGCGCGCCGACGTCGCTGACCACGGCCGCGGCGGGCAGCGCGGCGAACAGCCAGAGCGCCTCGCCGACCAGCACCGCGCCCGCGCCGAGCAGGCCGATCCGAGCGGTACGTGCCGACATCGGGCGGGCCGGGCGTCCCCACAGCGTCGGCGGTGCGGCGTCGGCCGGCGGGCCGGAGTCCGCGGGGCGGACCGCGGCGGCCGGCGCGGGGACGCCCCCGGCGGCCTGCTCGACGTGCTGTCGCGATCCGATCGCTCCGGCTCTCTCTCGTGCGCACCCTCGACGGCGAGGACCGGCCCGGCAAACCCGGAAAGCGTAGCCACGCGCTCAGCCGCCCCGCCAGAGCCGGACGGCCATCGGCACGCGTCGCGTGGATCTGCCCGGAACCGGAACGGACGTGCTCGCCCGGCGTCCCAGCGAGTTGGAGGCTTCGGCGTCCCGCACCAGCGCCGGCGCCCGCTGCCCGCCGGCGCGACGGTCCATAGCACACCAGTCGGGGGTACGAACTCGACGCGGTGGTGCGGGCACTCGGCCGGTGGGCTGACCGCACCGGGCGGTCGGCAACGAACCCGGTGACAACGGCAGCCTTGACGTCGGTCTCGTCGTGTTAGCTGACAGCAGATTGATCATCAGCAGGTCGGCGGCCTACCGTGGTGGTCGTGCATGAGGTTCACACGGGGGACGGACGGATCCTGGCGGTCGAGGAGTGGGGCGTTCCCGACGGAGCACCGGTGCTGTCGGTGTGCGGTAGTCCGATGAGCCGCCTGGCGCGGTATCCCGACCCGGCGCTTTTCGAGCGGCTCGGCGTACGGCTCGTCACCTACGACCGGCCAGGGTTCGGTCGCTCGACACCGAGACCGGGCCGTCGGGTCGCTGACGGTGCCGACGACATCGCGGCCATCGTCGACGCGCTCGATCTGGACCGGCTTTCGGTCGTCGGGGTATCTGGGGGCGGGCCACACGCGCTGGCGTACGCCGCCCGGTACCCGGAGCGGGTCGTCCGGGTGGCGGTGCTGGCGAGCCTGGCGCCCCGCGACGCCGCCGGCCTCGAGTGGACGGCCGGCATGGCCGACGGCAATCGCCGCAGCGCGGCCGCAGCCCTACAGGGCCGGGCGGCCGTCGAGGCGCACCTCGCTGCTGTGGACCATGGCGGGCCGGCGCTGTTGCCCGCCAACGACCAGGCCGTGCTCGCTAGGCCGGAGATCAACGCCATGGTCAGGGCCGCGTTCGCCGAGGCCGTCCGGCCGGGCCTCGACGGCTGGGTCGACGACGTGCACGCCCTCTTCGGGCTGCCGTGGGGCTTCGACCCGGCGACCGTGTCGCGACCGGTGCGGGTGTGGCACGGCGCGCTCGACCAGGCCGTGCCCGCCGCGCACGGCCGGTGGCTCGCGGCGCGCATCCCCGGCGCCGAGCTCGAGGTCCAGCCGGATGCCGGCCACGCCGGTCACTTCGACGCGACACCGGCCGTCCTCGAAAGTGGCCGGTAGCGGCGCCCGTCACCGCAAACGCAATTCTGAATCCAACGACTACCCTGCCTCACCACCCCACCCCCGCCACGCCAGGACGCGAGGTTGGCGGCAGCAACGGAGACCGAGACCGCCGGTCAACCTCATGATCGCAACTGGGGTCGGGGGGTGGTGGGTGGCCGCCTGGACGGGCACCGGGGGGTTTCCTCGGCGGTGGGGAAGGTGGCGGGCGGCAGGAAGGCCTCCGAGAGGGTGGTGTAGCAGAGCCGCTCCCCCGCCTCCGGCACGCTGCCGGGCGCCGCCGCCAGGCCGCGGCCCATCCCGCCGGAGAGCTCCAGCACCACCTCGGTCTTGCCGTCGGCGGCCGGGGTCACGAACACCACCCGGGCCTTCTGCGCCGGCCGGGTCGGCGAGTACAGCACCGCGCCGACCGGCACCAGCACCGGCTCGGTGGTGACCAGCTGGATCCGGGGCCGCAGCACCGGCCGCTTGCCGCTGTCGTCCACCCGCTTCGGGTCGGCCAGCGTCACCTCGCCGACGAACGCCTCACCGGCCAGCCGGTGCTCGGCCATCACCAGCGGGTCGTCGTAGGCGCGCTGCACGGCGCAGGAGGTCAGCGCCCGCTCCAGCCGGTGCAGCCGCTGGGCCGCCGCCACCGCGCCGTCGCGCCGGGGCTGCGGGCCGCCGCCCGCGTCGAGGTGCTCCGCGTAGCCGGTGAACGCGTCCCGGTCGCCGGCCCACCGGCCCTCGACCCGGGCGCCGGGCGGCAGCGCGCGCAGCAACCCCACGCCGCGCCACATCAGCTCCCAGGTGGGCGCGAGCTGGTCGCGCAGCAGCCGTTCCAGCTCGGCGTACGCGGCCGCGCGGGCCGCCGGATCCGCCTCGGCGGCGGCGTACGCGGCGATCGCCGGGGCGAGCCACCGGTTGTCGAACTCGGGATCGGTGGCCGGCCCGGCCGGCGGGCAGCGCGCCGGGTCCTCGGCCAGGGCCGCCGCCTCGGCGCCGGTGTGCCCGGCCGGCGGGTCGATCCAGCCGAGCAGCGCCGGCAGGTGCAGGTCCTCCACCGCGCTCTGCCCGGTCGCCCAGTGCAGGGTCAGCGCGTCGGTCATCGCCACCAGCGCCGACGAGCCCGGATGCTCGGCGCGCTCGGCGAAGAAGGTCAGCCAGCGACCCAGCAGCGGCACCGACGGGTGCACCGGATGCTCGCCGTCGGTCCGGCGGAACCGGGTGGCGCGGCCGAGCAGCCGCAGGAAGGTGATCCCGGCCGGGTTCGGCACCAGCAGCTGCGGCGCGTCGACGTAGCGGTGGCGGACGTCCCGGCCCCGGTCCACCGCCACCGCCTCGGTGGCCCCCCGGTGCCCGTCCAGGTACGGCAGCAGCACCGCCGCCAGCTCGGCGGCGAACGCGAAGCGCTGGTCGCGGTTGCGGGGCTGCGGCACGATCAGCAGCCGCGTCTCGTCCGGCGCCGCGCCGACCAGCATCGCCAGCGGGGCGTTCGCCTCGCCGGCCATCGCCAGCGGCACCAGCACCAGCGGCCGTGGCGACAGGTGCAGGTGCCGTACGGTGGCCACCGGCTGCGCCACCCCGGCGGCGAGCGCCTGCGCCCGGGCCAGCGCGCGCAGCGTACTCATGCCGGCAGCCCGAGGGCCTCGGCGCGCAACCGGGCGGCGGCGCGCAACAGCGCGGCGGCCTCCGCCTGCTCCGGCTCGGGGGTCCGCTCGCCGGTGGCGAGCGCCAGCACCTCCGGCACCGTCGGCACGCCGCCGAGCGCCTCGCGCACCGGCCGGCCCAGCGCGGCGGTCTGCTCCCGGGCCTCGTGCCGGCAGAAGTACGCCAGCTCGCAGGCGGCCAGGCAGTCCGGCGCGTAACGGGCCTCCACGGTGGACAGCGCGGCGGCCAGCGTCGCCGGCTCGGCGGTCAGGTCGGCGGTGAAGTCCTCGGGCACGGCCGCCAGCAGCGCGTCGATCCGGGCCATCCGGTCCAGTTGACGGCGCAGCACCAGCAGCTGCTTGCGCACGTCGAGCAGGCTCGCCACCGGCTGGTTGGCGAAGTCGCGCGGGCAGACCAGCACCACGTCGTGCGACACCAGCTCCGGGTCGTGCCCCTCGGCGGTGAGCAGCTCGCGCAGCGCCAGCACGTAGACGGCGGACTGGATCGCCGCGGCGGCCACCTTGCCCGGGTCGGCCTGCCCGTCGATCACCGGGAACGACTTGATCTCCACGACGTGGAACCGGCCGGCGAGCCGGGCCGCGACCAGGTCCGGCTCCAGGTACACCCGCCGGCCGGCGACGTCCAGGCCGAGCAGCGGGTGGTCGAAGAGCGCGGCCGGCTCGTCCGGCCCGGCCGGTACGGCGGCGGCGAGCACCTCCCGGGAGCGCCGCTGCCGGTCCGCCAGGTCGTCGGCGCCGAGGTCGGTCCAGTCGGCCCGGTCGCCGGGCGGCACGCCCAGCCGCTCCGCCACCAGCCGCAGCAGCTCCACGCCGCCGTCCGCCTTGAGCTGCGCCTCGAACGCGTTGCCCCGGGTGATGGCGAACCGGGACTGCCCGAACCGGGCCGGGAAGCCGATCCGCTCGGCCAGCTTCGGCTTGTCCACCCCGGCGCCGTCGAGGACGGCCCGCCGGGTGCAACCCGGGTTGCCGGTCAGCGCGGCGATGGTGCGGGCGTTGTGCCGCCGGGCCGGCACCCCGCCACGGATCGCCGCCAGTCGCTGCTCGCTGCTCGTCATGATCCGCCCAGGATAGGCCCGGACCGGCTCCGCGCCACGCGCGCCGCGACCGGGGTCAGCGGCTGTCGGCGGTGACCGGCACCGGCGCCGGCACGCCCCGCCGCACCAGCACGGCGACGAGCGCGGCCGCCACCAGCGCGACCCCGGCCATCGACCAGAGCACGACGCGCAGCCCACCGGTGAACCCCGGGTCCGCGAGCCGGCCGGCCGTGGTGCTGGCGACCACCGCCCCGACCACCGCGATGGCGACCGTCTCGCTGGCCAGCCGGGCGGTGTTGATCATTCCGGCGCCGGTGGCCGCCCGGGCCGGCGCCACGCTGCCGATCGCCAGCGCGTCGAGCAGCCCCATGGAGAGCCCCACCCCGACGCCGATGGTGAGCAGCGGCCCGGCCAGCGCGCCGGGATCGCTGTCCGGGCCGAGCACAGTGGCCCAGGCCGCGCCGACGGCCACCACAGCGACCGACGCGACGATCACCGCCGGGGCCGGCACCAGTCGGGTCAGCACCCCGCTGAGCAGCGGCAGGACCAGCGTCGGCGCGGTGAGCAGGATCAGCGTCGCGCCGGCCGCGGCGGGGCTGAGCCCGACCACCGCGGTCAGGTACGACGGCAGGTAGACCAGCAGCGGCACCAGCACGGCGACGATGGTGGCCGCCGCCAGGCAGATGCCGAGGAACCGGGGGCTGGCCAGCAGCGCCAGGTCGAACATCGGCTCGGCACGGCCCCGCTCGACCCGGACGAAGACCACCAGCAGCGCCAGCGCGGCGGCGAACGCGGCGACGATGACGGGATCGCCCCAGCCGTGCTCCGGACCCTGCACGAAGCCGAAGATGAGCAGCAGCAGCGCGGCGGTGAACGACCCGGTGCCCGGCCAGTCAATCCGCCCGCCCTCCGGCTGCCGGGACTCGGGCAGCAGCGGCACCAGGGCCAGCACCACCAGACCGGCCAGCGCCGGCGCGGCGAAGACCGACCGCCAGCCGAACGCGTCGATGAGCAACCCGGCGATGGACGGGCCGAACGCCAGGCCGACGCCGATCGCCGTGCCGAAGACGCTGAACGCGCGGGCCCGGGCCCGGCCGTGGAAGGTGCCGGCGAGGATCGCCGACGCGCTGGTGGCGGCGGCCGCCGCGCCGATGCCGGCGAGCGCGCGGAGGCCGTCGAGCAGCACGATGTCGTCGGCGACCGCGGCGAGCAGCCCCGCGCCGGCGAAGATCCCGACGCCGGTGGCGAAGACCCGACGCCGGCCGAGCAGGTCGGCGAGCGCGCCGCTGGCGAGCATGAAGCTGGCGAAGGTGGCGTTGTAGCCGTTCACCACCCACTGCACCCCGGCCAGCCCGGCGTCGAGGTCGCGACCGATGTCCGGCAGGGCGACCGAGGCGCCGGTCAGCGACACCGGCAACGAGAGCGTGGACAGCAGGACGGCGACCAGCACGACGGCCGGATGGTTGCGCACGATTCCCCCGTTCGGACGGCCGTCTCAGCCTAGTTGCCGTGGCCGGGGGCGAGATCCGCGCCGGGTCGAAGATCACACGCGGCCGGTCACCGGCCGGCCGAGCGGTTCCAGGGGGAACGGGGCAGCGCGGTGCCGGCCAGCGGACGGCGCTCACGCCGGCGCCGCCGACGGCCGGGGGTGCAGGGCGGCCGGGAGAGGGAGTGCGCGGGGGCCTCCGGGCACCGGCCGATCAGCCAGCAGAGGAACCGGACCATCGCCGACGCTCAGCCGACCGGAAGGCGCCGGGCCTCGGCCTTGGGGACCTCGTAGTGGGCCCCGCAGTACGAGCACTGCTGGAGGTAGCGGGTGCGGATCGGGATGATCGGGATGAAGAACAGGCTGAACTTCGTCGACCGGCGGGTGATCACCTGTGCCGCGTGGTTCCCGCAGTTGCGGCAGACCTGCTGCACGACGCCCGATCGGGTGACCTTGGTGCGCAGCCCGAAGATGAGGAACATCCCCCGCCACTACCCACCCCGAGGCACCCGACACACCCCCACGACCATGATCGTCTGTTGCGCGGCAGGCCGATCCGGTCCTCGGTGACCCGCCGGGCAGCGGACGATCACCGGTCCGCGCGGCCGAACGCCCGCCCCGGGATGCCGGGACGGGCGTTCAGGGTTCGCGGGTCGGCAGGGTCACCCCTCGGAGTTCATCCACCCGTCCCAATGGTCGCCACCCTTGTCGTGGTCCCGCTTCTCGTCGCGACCCGACTCGTCGCCCTTGCCGTGGTCCCGGTCCTCGTCGCGACCCGACTCGTCGCCCTTGCCGTGGTCCCGGTCCTCGTCCCGCTCGTCCCGGCTCCAGTCCGAGTCCTTGTGGTCCCGGTCCCGGCCCTCGTCGCTGGCGTCCCAGCCCCAGGACTCGTGGTCCTTCTTCCGGTCGTCGTCCTTCTTCCGGTCCTCGTCGCTCTTGATCTGGCCCCGGATTTCACCGTTCGGGTACTTCTTGGTGTGCACGTTGACGTAGGTCACGCCGGCCTCGATCGCGTCGACGAGCTCGTCGAACTCGCCCGGCTCGATGCCCTGCTCGGCGGGGCCGACGACGTCCTCGGGCTTGATGGTCCCCTCGACCTTGGCCGGGGACTTGGGGCAGTCCGGGACGTGCTTCGCCGCCCCGCCCTTGGCGTCCTTCAGGTTGGAGCAGAGGAAGGCGGCGATCCCGCCGCTCTGGTGCCGGCCCCCGAAGTGGATGTGCGCCTGCTGGACGTCGTTGAGCTCGTCGTAGGTCAGCTGGTACTTGATTTCCTTGTTGCGTTCGTCGATGTGCGCCACGAACCGGCCGAAGCCGGGCGTGGAGATGGTCAGCGGGTCTTCCTCGTAGCCGCTGAGCTTCGCCCGGACCACCTCCTTGCCGCGTGAGTCGCTCCAGTCCCACGAGTCGCGGGAGTCCCGCTGGTCGTGCGACTCACGCTTGTCGCCGGAGTCGTCCCGGCCGTCGCCCATGGCCGCGGTACCCAGGGCGGTGGCGGCGACGGCCGCGCTGGCCGCCACCGCCACCGTCCACAGTCGAGTACGTCGCATGATCATTGCTGTTTCCTCCTAGACGGGGATCCCAGCCCGCGACCGACGACACAGAATGCGCGTCCGTCACGGGACGCGGGCACGCGAAGGCACCGCGTGCCGGAGCGACGTGGTGTCGGAACCTCCGGCACTCGGGATCGATTGGCACCCTATGGTGAAATTGTCCCATGTTCGGGGGAAACCGGAGCCATCTTCACTGATCCGACCGTCAGCGATCTTCGAGTGCTATGCCGCAGGTCGGGAGGTCTACGGCGACCAGGGGTGGGTTGGGTACCGACAACACCAAAAGTGCCCGACCGCCGGTCCGGCGGTCGGGCACTTCTGGTGCGATGGCGGCGGCTCAGCCGGCGTCGGCCGGCTGGGGCTCCATGCCGGGGATCTCCGCCGGCAGCCAGATCGGCTGCCAGCCCGCCACCTCGTGGAAGCGGCGCAGCTCGGCCAGGCCCGACAGCGACCCCGCCCAGGCCGCGTACGGCGGGTTGGTCTCGTCGAAGCCGCTCTGCACGAAGGTCAACTTGGTCTTCCCGGCCGACTCGGCCAGCTCCCAGGTGGTCACGCCGGTCGGGCCCCAGTCCACCGACATCTTCCGGCCGGGCTCCAGGTCGATCACCTTGGCCGCGTAGCCGGCGTCGAAGCCGCCCATCGCGTAGCGGCCGCCGACCCAGGGCTCGATGCCGATCGGATAGCCGAACCAGGCGCTGGCCTGCTCGGAGTCGGTCAGCGACTCGTACACCCTGGCCATCGGCGCGTCGATGAGCAACTCGCCGCGCAGTTCCGCGGAGGTGAAGTCGACCTTGGGCACCAGCGGCGCACCCTCCACGTGGGCGGCCAGGTTGGCGATGGACAGGCTCCAGAACGTCTGCAGCACGCCCCGGATGCTGCTGCCGCTCATCATCTCGTTGACGTCGAAGTGGCTCTGGGTCAGCGTGAGGACCGTCGTCTCCGGGCCCTCGGCACGCAGCGCGAACTCGGTGGTGGTCTCCACCCCGTCGAGCAGCCAGGCGAAGCGGAGGGTGTCGTCGTCGACGTGCAGCAGCCGCTGGTGCGGGGCGTCGCCCTCCGGGGTGAACCGGCCCCAGAACTCGTACCGGCCCGGGAGGTCGACCTCGGCGTGCTCGGCCAGCCAGACGCGCAGCTCGGCGGGGTCGGTCAGGGCGCGGCGGACGGTCTCCACCGGCGCGGCCAGGCGGGCGTGCAGCTTCATCGGTTCACTCACGGTCGTTCCCCTTCGGGTAGCAGGCCACGGCGAGCTTGAAGGCGTCTCCCTCGGCGCCCCCGTAGCGGGTGAAAAGGCCCTGCAGGGCGGTCTGCAGGTCGTGCAGGAACTGCTGTCGTTGCGCCGCCGGCACCCGGATCTCGCCGGACACCCCGACCGAGGGGAGTTCGGGGGCGGCGCGGTCGAGCCCGGCGATGTCGGCCTGGACCTCCTCCATCAGGTCGAGCAGGTAGCCCAGGCTCAGCTCGTCCCGCGCCCGGCGCAGACCGATCCGGCCGACCAGCCGGGGCGAGAGCCAGTACGACCGGGCGGCCGCCTGGTAGATGCCCTCGGTGATGCCGCGGACCCGGCGCTCGCTGACCCGCTCGACCAGGCCGGCCGCCACCAGTTGCTTGACGTGGTAGTAGACGCGCTGCGGCGTCTGCTCCAGCCGGGTCGCGACCTCGGTGCAGGTGCGAGGCTCGGCCAACTGCCGCAGCACCTCGACGCGCTGCGGCTTGAGCAGGGCTTCGGCCTGCTCGATCTGCTCCAGGTACAGGACTTCTCTCATGGCAAAATCAGTTTGTACGTACAAAACTTCTTTGTCAATGGGTTCGACGAAAGGCCGCGCGATCGGCGCGGCCTTTCGTCAGCGGGCGGGCAGGACCTTGGTCTTCGTCCGCGACCTGCGCCACCCGCCGGAGGCGGTGTGGGTGCTCAGGGCAGCCAGTCCGGGCGCAACGGGTAGCTGTTCGACCCGTCCGGCCCGTTGCGGGTGGCCAGCACCTGGTGCAGCTGGATGCCGTTGCGCTCGAACGCCAGGCGGGAACCGGCCATGTAGAGCCCCCAGACCCGGGCCGTGCCCACCCCCACCTCGCCCACGCAGAAGTCCCAGTGCGCCACCAGGTTGCGGCACCAGCCGGCCAGCGTCAGCGCGTAGTGCTGGCGCAGGTTCTCCTCGTGGTGCACCTCCAGCCCCACGTCGTGCAGCTCGCTGATCAGCCGGCCGGGGCCGGCCAGCTCACCGTCGGGGAAGACGTACCGGTCGATGAACGCGCCCGACCGGTGCGGGGCGTGGTTGTCCGCGCGGGTGATGCAGTGGTTCAGCAGGCGCGCGCCCGGCCGCAGCCGGTCGCGCAGGAAGCCGAAGTAGGCCGGGTAGTTGCGCACCCCGATGTGTTCGGTCAGCCCGATCGAGGAGACGGCGTCGAACTGCTGCGGCGGCACGTCCCGGTAGTCGAGGTGGCGCACCTCGGCCAGCTCGGTCAGCCCCTCCCGCTCGATCGCTGCCTGGGCCCACTGCGCCTGGGCCCGGGACAGCGTCACACCGAGCGCCTTCACGCCGTACTCGCGGGCCGCGTGCCGGACCATGCCGCCCCAGCCGCACCCCACGTCGAGCAGCCGCATCCCCGGCTTGAGCGCCAGCTTGCCGGCGACCAGGTCGTACTTGGCCGCCTGGGCCTGCTCCAGGGTGTCGTCCGGGCTGCGGAACAGCGCGCAGGTGTACGTCATCGAGGGGCCGAGCACCTTCTCGTAGAAGGCGTTCGACACGTCGTAGTGGTGGGAGATCGCGTTGCTGTCCCGGGTACGGGAGTGGCGCAGCCCGTTCACCACCCGCTTCCACCGCGGCAGCGCCTCCTGCGGCGGCGGGGGTGGCGGCAGCAGCCGTTCCCAGCCCAGCCGGCGGACCAGGCTCAGCCCCTCGGTCAGCGACGGCACCCGCAGGCGCATCTCGTCCTTGAGCACCCGCAGCGCCTCGTACGGGTCGCCCGGGTGCACCCCCTCCAACGCCAGGTCCCCGCTGACGTAGGCGCGCGCCATGCCCAGGTCACCCGGGGCGGTGAGCAGGTAGGACAGCCCTCGCTCGGAGCGGACGGCCAGGGTGATCCCGGCGTCGGTCGGGCCGAGCGCGCTGCCGTCGTAAGCGGTGACCCGCACCGGCAGCGGGCCGGTGGTCACCGCGCGGATCACGTCGGCCACTGTCGGGCCGATCCGCCGGCCCCCCGCCGGCGGGGTGGCGGGAGTGCTCGCCGCTCCCTGGTCTCGATCGGTCAGGCTCATTGTCGTGCAACCGCCTTCTCGTACAGTCCGGTCAGCCGGTGATCCGGGTCGTAACGGTCCTTCACCGCGCGCCAGGTCTCGCCCCCGTAGAGCCGGTCGAAGGACGCCCGGTCGTAGTACGCGTCGGAGTAGAGCGACTTGTGCCCGCCCAGCTCCGACACCTCGCGCTCGATCGACCGGTTGACGTCGCCGTCGGCGGCGCCCTCCGTGATCGGCACGCTCCCCCAGAATCCGATGTTGACGTAGTCCTGCCCGGGCCGCAGGGGATACAGCGGCCAGGCCCGGGCCGATCCGGGGCCGGTCGGCTCGCGCAGCCGCAGCGGGCAGAGCCAGACCGGGCTCATCCCGACGGTGCGGGCGAACCAGCGCAGGAACTCCGCCGTCCGGTCCAGCGGGATCTCCACGTCCTGCACCACCCGCTCGCGGGCGGGCAGGCCCCGCAGCCGGTCGATCCGGGCGGCCACCCCGTGCCGGTGCTCCAGCCGCACCAGCCGGTGGTAGACGTCGCTGCGCCGCCACCGCGCCGGCCAGATCCGGCGGACCACCGGGTGCTGCACCCCGAAGGCCGCCGAACACCAGAACCAGTCGGTGTCCCAGCGCCACAGATAGTCGTACGCGGTCAGCGCGTCCCGGGTGCGCCGGCGCAGCGAGCGGTAGTAGATGTCCTGCCCGGTGTAGTCGCTGACCTCGCCCGCGTCGGCGGTGAACGTGCCCAGCACCAGGTACGCCTCGCCCGGGCTGAACATCACCCCGTCCATCGCGTCCACCTCGACGCCGCCGAAGGAACGGGTGGCGCTCACCTCGGCGATCGCGTCGACCAGTTCCTCCAACCGGGTGAACCGCACGTTGCGCAGCGCCACGTGCCGGCGGACCGGCTGGAGTTCGATGCGCAGCCGGGTGGCGTAGCCGAGGCTGCCCAGCGAGTTGGGGAACGCGGCGAACAGGTCGGCGTGCTCGCCCTCGGGCCGGGCGGTGACGATCTCGCCGGCGCCGGTGAGCACGTCGAGTTCGAGCACCGACTCGTGCGGCAGGCCGTTGTGGAACGAGGTGGACTCGATGCCCAGCCCGGTCACCGCGCCGCCGAGGGTGATGGTGCGCAGCTGCGGCACCACCAGTGGCATCAGCCCGTGCGGCAGGGTCGCGTCGACCAGGTCCTCGTACGTGCACATGCCCTGCACGTCGGCGGTGCGGGCGGCCGGGTCGACGGCCAGCACCCCGGTCAGGCCGCTGACGTCCAGGCCCGGGATGCGGGGCGCGGATCGCGGGCGGAACAGGTTGGAGGTGCGTTTGGCGAGCCGGACCGGCGCACCGGCGGGCACCGCGGCGTAGGAGCGCCGCAACTGGGCCACCGCACTCTCGTGGTCGACCGGATGATGATCCACACGGACCGCGCACATGAGATCACTTTACGCGCCGAGACGCCTTCGGCGTGGGATGTCCACGGTGGCCATTTCGCATCCCGGAAGGATCGGCCGGGTTACCGTGGCCGGCATGCCCTCTCCCGCGTACGCCGCCCTGGACGCCACCGGCCTGCCCTACCGGGTGATCCGGCACGGGCCGGTACGCAGCCTGGCCGAGGCCGCTCAGGCGCGCGGGGTGGCCGTACCGGACGTGGTGAAGACCATCGTCGTCCGGCGCGGCCCGGACGACCACCTCTTCGTGCTCACCCCCGGCGACCGGGTGATCTCCTGGCCGAAGCTGCGCGCGCTGCTCCACGTCAACCGGCTCTCCCTGCCCGACGCGGCCACGGCGAAGGCGGTGACCGGCTACGAGCGGGGCACCATCACCCCGTTCGGCGCCAGCACCGCCTGGCCGGTGGTCGCCGACGAGCGGCTGCGCGGCCGGCAGATCACCCTCGGCGCCGGCGAGCACGGGGCGGCCGTGGCGGTGGACGCGGACCGGGCACTCGACCTGCTGGCGGCCACGGTCGCCGACGTCACCGACCCGGAACCCGCCCGCTGACGCGGGGCCGGCGGTCCGGCGCGCCGACCGCCGGCCGGCCGTTGCGCTCAGCGCCGAGGGCCGGATCGCGCGGTGGCCGCGGGCCGGCCGCCGGCATAGCGTGGGAGCCATGCCGAAAGCCGTCTGGAACGACCTGGTCGTGGCCGAGAGCGACGACACCGTGCTGGTGGAGGGCAACCACTACTTCCCCCGGTCCGCGCTGCGCGACGACCTGATCCGCGAGTCGCCGACCCACACCGTCTGCCCATGGAAGGGCACCGCGTCCTACTACAACCTGGAGCACGACGGCCGGCGAAGCGCCGACGCCGTCTGGTACTACCCCGACCCGAAGCCCGAGGCGGAGCTGGTCCGCGACCGGGTCGCCTTCTGGAAGGACGTCCGGGTCGTCGACTGAGCGCCGCGGGGTCACCCCCGCGGGGGCCGGCTGGCCGCCGGCGGCCGGAGTGGGCCAGGATGCCGGTATGACCGAAGAGCGCAACGACCCGGCCGGCACGGTCTACGGCGGCCGGCGCGCGTCGCGCCCGGGGCTGCCCCGCGATCCGCTGATGCGCACGGCGCTCGGCGTCGGGCTGGCCGGCGTCCTGCTCGGGGTCTTCTTCGCCACCGGTGTGCTCGGCGGCGGCGATGCCGAGCCGGTGGTGCCGGCGTCGGCCGGCACGCCGTCCGCGGCGCCGGAGAGCGCCCCGGCGGCGAGCGAACCGGCGCCGAGCAGCCCCGCCGCCCCGCCGACGGCCGCCCCGACCACCCCGGCCGCGCCGACGGCCGGCCCCCGGGTGTTCCGGGCCGCCGCGTCCGGGCTCTGCCTCGGCCTGGACGGCACCGGCGAGCGGGCGCCGGCGCAGCTCGCGGTCTGCACGGGCGGACCGGAGCAGCAGTGGGTGGTCAACCCGGCCGGCCCGGACGTGGTGACGCTGACCAACGCCGCCACCGGGCAGTGCCTCGACGTCGAGGGGGCCGGCACCGACGACGGCACCAAGCTGCTCCAGTTCCCCTGCCACGGCCAGGCCAACCAGCAGTGGCGGCTGACCCCGACCGGCACCGGCCCGGTGCTGCTGGTCGCGGTGCACAGCGGCCGCTGCGGGCAGGTGGACGACGGCGGCACCGAGGTCGGCGACGACGTCGAACAGGCCGCCTGCACCGGCACGGTCGAGCAGCAGTGGACAGTGGCCTGACCGGTCAGCCCCGGTAGCTCCACGCCCGCCGGCCGGTCGCCGCGACCGGCACGGCCAGCGGCGCGACCGGGGCGCCCGGGCGGCGCCGCAGCAGCAGCGACAGCCCGGCCGCGCCGATCGACAGCGCCCCGGCGGCGAACCAGGCCAGCGCGTAGTCACCGAGCTGGTCGCGGACCAGCCCGGCGCCGGTCGCGGCGAGCGCGGCGCCCACCTGGTGCGCGGCGAACACCCAGCCGAAGACGACCGCCGCGGAGGCGCCGAAGTACTCCCGGCACAGCGCCACCGTCGGTGGCACCGTGGCCACCCAGTCCAGCCCGTAGAAGACGATGAACACCAGCATGCTCGGCTCGGCGGTGGCCGCGAAGAGCCCGGGCAGCACCAGCAGCGAGCCGCCGCGCAGCGCGTAGTAGGCGCCGAGCAGCAGCCGGGGGTCCACCCGGTCGGTCAGCCAGCCGGAGGCGATGGTGCCGACGATGTCGAAGAGCCCGACCAGCGCCAACAGCCCGGCCGCCGTGGTCTGCGGCATGCCGTGGTCGTGCGCGGCCGGCACGAAGTGGGTGCCGACCAGCCCGTTGGTGGTCGCGCCGCAGATCGCGAAGCCGCCGGCCAGCAGCCAGAACGGTCGGGTGCGGGCCGCCTGGGCCAGCGCGCCGAGAGCCCGCGCCGCGGCGCCGCCGGCCGGCGGCGCCGGGGGCGTCACCTCGGTCGCGCCGTAGGCCGGCAGCCCCAGGTCCGCCGGGTGCTCGCGCAGCAGCCAGACCACCAGCGGTACGACCGCCAGCGCGGCCCCGGCCACGACGAGCGCCGCCGACCGCCACCCGTACTCGCCGACGAGGAGGGCGACCAGCGGGAGGAAGACCAGTTGGCCGGTCGCGCCGCCGGCGGTGAGCACCCCGGTGACCAGCCCGCGGCGGTGCACGAACCAGCGTCCGGTGACGGTCGCCACGAAGGCCAGCGCCATCGACCCGGTGCCCAGCCCGACCAGCACGCCCCAGCAGAGGATGAGCTGCCAGCTCGCCGTCATGAAGACGGTCAGCCCGCTGCCGGCCGCGACCAGCAGCAGCGCGGTGGTGACCACCCGCCGGATGCCGAACCGGTCCATCAGGGCGGCGGCGAACGGCGCGGTGAGCCCGTAGAGCAGCAGGTTGACCGAGACCGCGGCGGAGATGGTGGCCAGCGGCCAGCGGAACTCGGCGTGCAGCGGGTGCAGCAGCACCGACGGGGCGGCCCGGAAGCCGGCCGCGCCGACCAGCGCGACGAAGGCGACCGCGGCGACGGTCCAGGCCGGGTGCAGGCGACGGGATCGGGTCACGTGTCGAGTCTCGGGATCCACGCCCGCACCGACGAGTGGCCGGAAAGCCATCATGCGCAATAATCGGGCCATGACTCTGCGCCGGCACCGGATCGCGGTGCTCGCCCTCGACGACGTCGTCGGCCTCGACCTCGGCACCCCCGCCCAGGTCTTCGGCACCGCCCGCGACGCCGACCTGACGCCGCTCTACACCGTGCAGGTGTGCACCCCGGGCGCCCGGCCGATCCGCAGCAGCGGCGGCTACCGGGTGCTTCCCGACCACGGGCTGGAACTGCTGGCCACCGCCGACACGGTGGTCGTGCCGGGGATTCACGGCGGGACGCCGCTGACCGACGGCACCCTCGACGCGGAGGTGGCCGAGGCGCTGCGCGCCGCGTACGAGCGGGGCGCCCGGGTCATGTCGATCTGCACCGGGGCCTTCGTGCTGGCCGCCGCCGGCCTGCTGGACGGGCGCCGGGCCACCACCCACTGGGCGTACGCCGAGCGGTTCCGCCGGCTGCACCCGGCGGTGGACCTCGACCCCGACGTGCTCTTCATCCCCGACGACCGGCTGCTCACCTCGGCCGGGGTGGCCGCCGGGCTCGACCTGTGCCTGCACGTGATCCGCACCGACCACGGCAGCGAGGTGGCCAACCGGGCGGCCCGGCGCTGCGTGGTGCCACCGTGGCGGGACGGCGGTCAGGCCCAGTACATCGAGCGGCCGGTGCCCCGGGCCGCCGACGCCAGCACCGCCGCCGCCCGGGAGTGGGCCCGGCAGCGGCTGCACGAGCCGGTCACCCTGCGCGACCTGGCCGAGCAGGCCCGGATGAGCGTGCGCACCTTCACCCGCCGGTTCCGCTCGGAGACCGGCCTCAGCCCGGCCCAGTGGCTGCTCCAGCAGCGCACCGACCACGCCCGGCTACTGCTGGAGACCACCGACCTCACCGTCGACCAGGTGGCCCGCCGCTGCGGCTTCGGCACCGCGGCGGCCCTGCGCCAGCAGTTGCACCTGCGGATCGGGGTGGCCCCGTCGGCGTACCGCCGCGCCTTCCGCCGCCAGCCCGAGCCGGCCTGACCGACGCCGGCCGACCGGCGGACCGGCCGACGCCCCGCCCCCGGCCGGCGAGCGGGGGCCGCCTCCGTCAGCCGGCGCGGAGCATCCGCAGCTGGGCCAGGTGCTTGGGCAGGTGCACCCGGGTGTGCAGGTCGAGGGTGCGGCCCCAGGGCAGCGGCTCGTCCACGTTGAGGTCGTAGCCCTCGCGCAGGTGGGTGTCGACCGGGGTCTGCGCCGCCGGGCCGAGCCGCTCGGTGAGCGCGCAGAGCTTCTGGCTGGTGGCGCGCAGCAGGGTGGCCAGGGCGTCCAGCCCGCCGCACTCGGCGACCAGCGCGTCGACCTGCGGGCGGTGGATGGTCTCCAGGTCGTAGTAGGCGAACGGCGCCCCGGCCAGCACCGCCTCGGTCGCCTCGACCATCAGCTCGTCGTTGGCGGCCAGGTGGGCGACGATCTGCTCGGCGCTGAGCTGCCCCTCCGGCGGCGGTCCGAATCCGCCGGCGTCGACCTCGGCCAGCACCTGCGCGTACGCGTCCCGTAACGCCCCACTGTCCATACGCTCAGTGAAGCCCGGCCCGCGCCGGCCGGTCCGGCGTTCCGGTGGTCGGTTCACCCGGACGGGACCCGGCGCCGCCGCCGTCGGCGGTGGGCGCGGCCGGCATCCCGGCACCGCCAGGCGGGGTCCCCGCGCCGTCAGCCGGATCCGGGATCGGCCGGTGGAACGACTGACGGGACGCTGTCGAGCTGCCCCACCGGTAGGACCAGGGGCAGCGACTGCGACAGCCGGGCGGCCGGCGACCCGGGACAACCGGGCCCGCCGGCATCAGAGGCGGCAGGTGCCCGCCCGGCGAGGGCTGCCCGACCGAGCGGCACTCCGACCGGCGAGGGCTGCTTGATCGAGCAGCACTCCGACGGGCGGTGGCTGCCCGAACGACCGGCACCCCGACGGGCCGGCGCCATGGCCGGGCGCCCTCACAGATGGGGCAGCTCCACAGGGCCCGAACCCCCGGAACCGCGCCGGGCTGCCCGCCACGCCGGCCACCGCGCCGGGCCGGCCGCGACCAGCGCCGCACGGATGCGGGCGGCGGGTCAGCGGCGGCCGTGGCGGGCGCGCAGATAGTCGGAGACGACGTACTCGCCCAGGTCGTCCAGGTCCGGGGTGAACATCCGCCCGCGCGAGCGGCGGGC
Organism: Micromonospora sp. C28SCA-DRY-2; assembly: GCF_030519475.1. Lineage (GTDB taxonomy): Bacteria > Actinomycetota > Actinomycetes > Mycobacteriales > Micromonosporaceae > Micromonospora. Next base: position 1,051,896 of record NZ_JAUMKD010000001.1, read on the forward strand.
CACCGCGTCGACGAAGCGCCGCAGCCCGTCGTCGTCGCCGAGCATGAACAGGTTGAGCGTGGCGCCGTAGCGGGTGAGCCGGTCGACCTCGCCGATCGTCGCCTCGATGGTCTCCGGCAGCGGCGGCCAGTGGAACAGCGCCTCCCCGTCGTCCGGGTCCAGGTGCGCGGTCGGCTCCCCGTCGGTGACCACCAGCACCACCGGCTCGGCGTCCGGGTGCCGGCGCAGGTGCCGGCCGGCCAGCCGCAGCGCGTGCTGGAGGTTGGTGCCCTGCTCCATGTCCGGCTCGACGGCGGCCAGCTCGTGCTGGCTCAGCGGCAGCGCCTGCCGGCCGAACCCGATGATCTGGAGCGCGTCCTGCGGGAACCGGGTCGCCATCAGGTGCGCCAGGGCCAGCGCTGTCTGCTTCATCGGCCCCCAGCGCCCCTGCGAGATCATCGAGTAGGACAGGTCGACGCAGAGCGCCACCGCCGCCGAGGCCCGCCGCTCGGTCTCCACCACCTCGAAGTCCTCGACCGCCAGCTGCACCGGCACGCCCGGCCCGGCCCGGCGGACCGCCCGGGTCAGCGTCCGCACCACGTCCAGCGGCTGCTCGTCGCCGTACTCCCAGGGCCGGGAGCCGCCGCTGACCTCGCCGGCGGCGCCCGCCGAGCGCAGGTCGTGCTGGCCGCGGGGCCCGGCGGTCAGGTCGGCGAAGACCCGCCGCAGCGCGGTGCCGCCGAGCCGCCGCAGCGCCTTCGGGCTCAGGGTCAGCCCGTCCGCGTCGCGGCTCACCCAGCCCTGCCGGCGCAGCTCCCGCTCCAGCTCCCGCAACCGGCGTACGTCGTCGGCCGCGTCCCGGCCCAGCGTCCGGGCCACCGCGTCGACGTCGACGTCGTCCAGGGTCGCCCCCGGATAGTCCTGGTCCAGGGAATCCAGCAGCTCGTCCAGCTCGGCGATCTCGCCGAGCGCGCCGGCCGCCTCGCCGTAGCCCAGCGGTCGCTCGCCGCGGACCCGCTCGCCGCGCCCCCAGGCCAGGTCGGGGCGGAGCGCGCGCAGGTGGGCGTCCAGCGCGGACAGTTCCCCGGCCAACCGGTCGCCGAGCGACTGGCGCATCAGCCCGGCCAGCTCCTCGCGCTGCCGGTCCGACAGCGACCGCATCAGCCGCTCACCCGCCGCCGCCCGCCGGGCCAGCACGTCCACCAGCTCGTCGACGTCCTTCGGCTGTTCCGGGAAGAAGTCGCCGTGCCGGCGCATGAACTCGGCGAACGCGTCGGTGGTGTCCTCCGCGCGGGCGTGCCGCGCCAGCAGGTCGTTCAGGTCGCGCATCATCTCGGCCAGCCGCTGCTGGGCCGCCGGATCCGCCGACGCCCGTACCGCGTCGCGCAGCCCGGCGAACCGCTGTCCCAGCACGTCGTCGCGCAACCCGTCGAGGATCTGCTGGTACGACCGGCGCGCCTCGTCGCTGGCCCACTCGTAGCCGGCCAGCTCCTCCACCGCCCGGGCGGTGGAGCGGGGCAGGTTGTCCAGCACCGCCTCGGCGAAGCGCGCCGCGTCGTCGTCCCGGCCGCGCAGCTCGTCCCGCTCGGCCGCGAGCGCCTGGTCGAGCAGCGCCCGGGACCGGGTCACCGCCCCGTCCAGGTCACCCCGGCGCAGCGCCTCGCGGCGCAGCCGCCGGGCCCGTGCCGCCAGGTCGTCCAGCCCGCCGCGACCCTGCGGGCCCCGGCGCAGCAGGTCGCGCAGCGCCTCCCGCAGGCTGCCGCCGGCCAGCACCTGCGCGCCCACCGCGTCGACCGCCGCCCGCACGTCGTACGGGGGCGCCAGCGGGTCGGGCCCGCCGCGCCACTGCCCGTACCGGAACCGGTTGCCGGCCACGCTCAGCCCCGGCCGCCGTAGCGGGTGCGGCCGGAGTCGGTGACGTCCTTGCCGAGCCGGCGGGTCAGGTGCAGGCCCTCCAGCACGAACTCGACGCCGGCGGCGGCCTCCTCCGGAGTGGGCGCGTCGCCCATGCCGAGCCGGTCCAGCGCCTTGGCCAGCCCCGGCACGGTGCCCACCTGGCGCAGCAGCTCGGCCGAGCTGACCAGCTCACCGGTCTCGATCACGGTGCCCTCGGCGACCAGCCCGGTGAACCCGGACAGGTCCAGCCCGGCCAACCGGGCCCGGAACGTCTCGGCGGTGGCGGTCCGCAGCAGGTGGCCGAGGATCTCCACCTCCCGCCCCTCCTCGCCGCTCTCGAACTCCACCTTGCCGCGCAGCGTCGAGGTCACCGACACCGCGTCGCCGACCCGGGCCACCGGCGCTTCGGGGCGTACCCCCTCGGGGGTGTCGGCGGCGGCCAGCAGGCCGGCGCGGCGCAGCGCGGCCGCGGCGACCGTCTCGGCGGCGGCGATGGCGAACCGGGCGGAGACCCCGGAGCGCGGGTCCACCGACGGCGACTCGCGCACCGCCCGGGCGAACCGGGCGAGCACCTCCAGCACGTGCTCCGGCACCTCGGCGACCAGGTCGGCCTCCTGCCGGATCAGGGCCAGCTCCAGCTCCAGGTCGACCGGGTAGTGGGTACGCACCTCGGCGCCGAACCGGTCCTTGAGCGGGGTGATGATCCGGCCCCGGTTGGTGTAGTCCTCCGGGTTGGCGCTGGCCACCAGGAACAGGTCCAGCGGCAGCCGCAGCTGGTAGCCACGGACCTGGATGTCCCGCTCCTCCAGCACGTTGAGCAACGCCACCTGGATCCGCTCGGCCAGGTCGGGCAGTTCGTTGACCGCGAAGATGCCCCGGTTGGTACGCGGCACCAGGCCGAAGTGGATCGTCTCCGGGTCACCGAGGCTGCGCCCCTGGGCCAACCGGATCGGGTCCACGTCGCCGATCAGGTCACCGACGCTGGTGTCCGGGGTGGCCAGCTTCTCGCCGTAACGCATCGAGCGGTGCAGCCAGCCGACCGGCAGGTCGTCGCCGGCCTCGGCGACCAACGCCCGGGAGGCCGGGGTGATCGGGTGCAGCGGATGCTCGTTGAGCACCGAGCCGGCGATCACCGGGGTCCACTCGTCGAGCAGGCCCACCAGCGAGCGGATCAGCCGGGTCTTGCCCTGGCCACGCTCGCCGAGCAGCACCATGTCGTGCCCGGCGAGCAGGGCCCGCTCGACCTCGGGCAGCACTGTGTCGTCGTAGCCGACGATGCCCGGGAAGCGGTCGGCGCCGGCCCGCATCCGGGCCAGGAGGTTGTCGCGGAGTTCCTGCTTGACGCTGCGGTGGCGGTGGCCGGCGGCGCGCAGCGCGCCGAGCGTGCCGGGCAGGTCGGCCGGTGGGGCCGGGATTACCGGGTTGGGCGCAGTCACCCGCCCACGCTAGCTCGGGTCGGGCGGGGGTGCCCGTTCCTTGCCGGGTACCCCCGCTCCCACCCTCAGTCCCGGCCGCAGCGCGGGCAGCCGCCGCGGCGGCGCAGGTGGTACGCGTACGCGGCCGCGCCGAGCGCCGGCCCCCACGCCGGCCAGAGCAGCATCGGCGCGCTAGCCAGGTTGAACCCGTCACCGGTCAGCGCCCAGAAGTCCGGGTTGGCGACCAGGCCCAGGGTGGCCGCGGTGACCGCCACCGCGACCAGGGTGGCCGGCACCACCGCCAGCTTCACCGGCACCGGGCGCCCGCCCAGCACCGGCACCCAGCCGGGGAACCGCTCGCCCCAGCGTTGCACCAGTCCGAGGGTGAGCACCGCGCCGACGGTGGCGAAGGCGCCCAGCCCGAACCCGGCCCAGACCATGCCGTTGCCCTGCATCTCGGTGAGGAACTCGCGGGAGATGCCGAGCGGGATGCCGGCGGCCCAGGCGAACCGGGTCAGCGCGTAGGCGAAGGGGATCGCGGCGGCGATGCCGGCGGCCCACCGGCCCCAGCGGGCGGCGGCGGCCGGGGTGGTCCAGTCCCGGCCGGCGCCGCCCCGGCCGCAGCCCGCGCAGGCGCCGGCGGTCCGCCGCTGCCAGGTGAGCACCGCGCCGGCCAGCAGCACCCCACCGACGACGGCGGCGAACCGGGCGGCCAGCGGCCAGGTGAAGATGTCCGCGTAATCCACCGGCGGCCAGCCGAACGGCGCCCCGAGGATCAGCATCGGCGCGTATCCGAGCATGATCAGCACCTGGGCGTCGGGCACCACCACGGCCAGCAGCGCGGCGACCGCCCAGGCGTACCCGGCGAGCAGCGTGCGCAGCGGCCGGGAGGCCCGGGCGGCGGGCCCGGTCATGGCCAGGGCGGCGACCGCCGCGCCGAGCAGCAGCGCGGCGAACAGCGGCGGCCCGACGTTCGCCGGGACCAGCCGGAGCAGGCTGGTGCCGGTGTCCGGGTCGTCCGGGCCGAACGGGTAGCCGGCCCCGGTGACGGTGGCGACCAGGGCGAGCACGCCCCAGAGGCCGAGCCAGCCGGCGGCCAGCGGGGCGAACCGGCCCGGCCAGCGGGAGGTGGTTCGGTGGCGGGAATCGGTGATCGTCGTCATGGCTCCAGCCTCGGCCGGCGGCCCCCGCGATCCCTCCCGTACGTCGGTGAACCCGCTCCCCCGCCGGGGGGAGCCGGTCAGCCGGTGGGCGTGACGAACCCCGACTCGTACGCGGCGATCACCGCCTGGGTGCGGTCGCGCACCCCGAGCTTGGCCAGCACGTTGCCGACGTGGGTCTTCACCGTCTCCACCCCGACCACCAGGTGCTCGGCGATCTCCGGGTTGGACCGGCCGGTCGCCATCAGCCGGAGCACCTCGGCCTCCCGGTCGGTGAGCCGGGCCGCCGCCAGCCGGTCCCCGCCGCGCCCCCCGTACGCCCCGACCAGCCGACGGATCGCGGCCGGGAAGAGCAGCGAGTCGCCCCGGGCGACCACCCGGACCGCCTCCACCACCTCGGCCGGCCGGGCCCGCTTGAGCAGGAAGCCGCTCGCCCCGGCGCGCAGCGCGTCGTAGACGTACTCGTCGTTCTCGAAGGTGGTCACCACCAGCACCCGGGGCGGGTCGGCGGACGCGGCGAGCAGCGACCGGGTGGCCTGGATGCCGTCGATGCCCGGCATCCGCACGTCCATCAGCACCACCCGGGGCCGGTGCCGGGCGACCAGCGGCAGCACCTCGGCGCCGTCGGTGGCCTCGGCGAGCACCCGCAGGTCGGGCTGGGCGTCCAGGATCGCCCGCAGGCCGATCCGGACCAGCTCGTCGTCGTCGACGATCAGCACCCCGGTCACCGCGTCGTCGGTGGTTCCCCCGGTCATCGCGTTCCCTCCAGCGGCAGTCGCACCCGGATCCGCCAGCGGTCCCCGTCCGGCCCGGCGGTCAGCCGGCCGCCGAGCAGCAGCACCCGCTCCCGCATCCCGTCCAGGCCGCGCCCGCCGCGCCGCGGGTCGGCCGGCACCACACCGGCCAGCTCGTTCACCAGCTCCAGCTCCAACGCCTCGGGGCCGACGTCGAGCCGGAGCGTCACCGGCCCCCGACCGTACCGGGCGGCGTTGGTGAGCCCCTCCTGCACGATCCGGTAACCCTCCCGGGACACCACCGCCGGCAGCTCGGCCGGATCCCCGGCGCACCGCACGGCGACCGCCAGCCCGGCCGCCCGGGTGTCCGCCACCAGCCGGTCCAGGTCGGCGAGCGTCCGCTGCGGCGCCGGCCCGGCCCGGCCGGCCTCGCTGTCCCGGAGCAGGCCGAGCACGTGGTCCAGGTCCTCCGTCGCGGCCCGGGCGGTCTCCTCGATCGCGGTGAGCGCCCGCCGGACGAACTCCGGATCCCGGTCCAGCACCTCGCGGGCCGCGCCGGCCTGGAGGGTGGCCACGGTCAGCGCGTGGCCGACCGAGTCGTGCAGTTCCCGGGCCAGCCGGTTGCGTTCGGCGAGCCGGGTGGCCCGGGCCTCCAGGGCGGCGATCCGTTCCGCCGGGGCGGGGCCGAGCAGCACCGGCGCCATCGACGCGGCCAGCGCCCCCAGCCCGGCGACCGCGTAGCCGAGCGCCACCAGCATCACCACCCCGGCCAGGGTCAGCCAGCCGGTGTCCCGCCCGTCCAGCGGCCCGTACCGCTCCCGGCTGAGCTGCTCGGCGCCCAGCCCGAACTGCTGGGCGATGAACGCCAGCGCCATCGGCAGCGCGCTGATCAGCGCGAACATCACCAGTCCGCCGATGGTCAGGTGGGTGGCGATCCAGAGCGCGGAGCGCAGCCGGGTCTCCCGGTCGGCCCGGTGCCCGGGGGTCGGGTCCGGCAACGCGACGCCGAGCAGCGCCCGGGCCGCGGCGATCTCCAGCGCCCGGCTGCCGTCGAGGAAGACCGGCACCACGGCGATCGCCGCCGCCACCACCAGCAACCCGAGCGCCAGCGGCCGGGGCACCTCGGCCTGGCCGAGCAGTTGCGCGAAGACGACGGCGAGGAGCACGTACGGCAGCACGAGCACCCCGCCCAGCAGGAGGAACACGCCGCGTCGCCAGGTGCTGCCGGCGACCAGCGGGGCCAGGGCCGCCCGGGGGGTCATCCGCCCATTCTGCCGGCGTCAACCGGCCGGGCGACTCCCCCGTGCCGGGGAGATCGTCAGCGGTGTTCCCGCACGTAGCGCTCCGGGTCCTTGTCCCGGAACGGCAAGTCGCGGCCGTTCTTGTGCTCGCCGTAGAAGGTCAGCCAGCGCCGGCCCAGCTCCGCGCGCAGTTCGGTGCCGGCGTGCCGGCGGAAGTCCGGCAGCGCCTCGTCCTCCTCCTCGGCGAGGTGTTCGCTGTTCTCCCGCCGGGCCTGCCAGACCGCCGCCCACCACTGCTGCGAGCCGACCGGGTGCAGCTTCGACTCGGCGATCGCGTCGCGGATCTTGTTGTGGTCGCCGACCGCGTCCACCGTCTCGGCCTCGCCGTCGTCGCCGTGCCGGACCAGGTGGGGATAGAGGATCGCCTCCTCGGCCTCGGCGTGGATGTCCAGATGCAGCGCGAGCGCCTCCCAGATCGCCAGCAGCTCCTGCTCGTCGCGGGCGTCGTCGAGGCGGGCGAAGCCGCGCCGGAACGCGGCGTGGTCGTCGAGGATCAGCGCGGTGATGTCGTCCATCTGGTCATTCCCCCGTTCGGATGTCGGCGACGGCCTCGGCGTCGAGGGCCCGGCCCGTGCTGGTCAACTCCCCGGCTCCCGGCCGGGTGACGCGCTCCGCGCCGCGCCGGCCGGGCGCGTCGCACCCGGGCGACTAGGCTCATGATCGTGACCTACCTCGCCGCGGACGACCGCTACGACACCATGACCTACCGGCGCAGCGGGCGCAGCGGCCTGCGGTTGCCCGCCATCTCCCTCGGCCTGTGGCACAACTTCGGGCCCGACCGGCCCTTGGAGCGGCAGCGGGACATCGTCCGGCGCGCCTTCGACCTCGGGATCACCCACTTCGACCTGGCCAACAACTACGGCCCGCCGCCCGGCGCGGCCGAGGAGAACTTCGGCCGGCTGCTCGCCACCGACCTGGCGCCCTACCGGGACGAGCTGGTCATCTCCAGCAAGGCCGGCTATCTGATGTGGCCCGGCCCGTACGGCGAGTGGGGCTCCCGCAAGTACCTGATCTCCTCGCTCGACCAGTCGCTGCGCCGGATGGGCCTGGACTACGTCGACGTCTTCTACTCGCACCGCTTCGACCCGGACACCCCGCTGGAGGAGACGATGGGCGCGCTCGACGCCATCGTCCGCTCCGGCAGGGCTCTCTACGTCGGCGTCTCGAACTACACCTCGGAGCAGACCGAGCGGGCCGCCGCCATCCTGCGCGACCTGGGCACGCCGCTGCTGATCAACCAGCCGGCCTACTCGATGCTCAACCGGTGGACCGAGTCCGACGGCCTGCTGGACACCCTGGAGCGGGTGGGCGCGGGCTGCATCGCGTACAGCCCGCTGGCGCAGGGCCTGCTCACCGACCGCTACCTCGGCGGGATCCCGGCGGACTCCCGGGTACGCACCAGCGTCTTCCTCAACGAGAGCGACCTGGACGAGCAGCGGATGGCGACCATCCGGGCGCTCGCCGCGGTCGCCGAGCGGCGCGGCCAGTCGCTGGCCCAGCTCGCGCTCGCCTGGGCGCTGCGCGACCCGCGGATGACCAGCCTGATCATCGGAGCGAGCAGCGTGCCGCAGCTGGAGGCGAACGTCGCCGCGCTGGGCAACCTCGACTTCACCGCCGAGGAGCTGGCCGAGATCGACCGGCACCTCGGCTGAGCGTCACCAGGTGCGGGGCCGGTCGGCCCGGTGGCTGCGTACCGCGCAGGGCCGGCCGACCGGGGCCCGGTCGGCGCGGCGCCACCGCGTCCCGGCCATGCTGAGCAGCAGCACCGCGAGCGCCACGGCGGCGCCGGCCAGCAGCGGCCGGCCGCCGCCGTGGCCGTCCCGCACCGAGGCCACCGCCACGCCGGTCCCGGTCGCCGCCGGCTCCGCCCCGGCCGGTGCCGCCACGGCGGTACGCGGCGCGGCCGGGCTGGCGGGGCCCGGGGCGGCTCCGCCGGGGTCCGGGGCGGCTCCGCCGAATCCGGCGGTGCCGGCCGGCGGGCGGAACTCGACGTCGGAGCAGGAGTAGTAGGTGTCCGGCGTGTCGGAGTTCTGCCAGATCGTGTAGATCAGCTGGCGACCGGTCCGGTCCGCCGGCAGCCGCCCCCGCAGCTGGTACGCCCCGTCGCGCACCGGCGGGTCGGTCACCCGCAGGAACGGCACCCTCTCCAGGTCGTCCCAGGTCAGCGGGGTGGTGGGGGCGTAGTCGGGGCGGGTCAGGTAGAGCCGGAAGGTGCCCCGGTGGGGGATGGTGGTCCGGTAGCGGAAGGTGACCGTGGCGCCCGCGGTCAGCTCGGTCGCCGGCCAGTCGGCACGCGCCAGGTCCAGCCCCCGGTACGCGGAGAGCCCGCCGCTGCACAACTCCCCGTCGGCGATCCGCTCCCGGTCCCGCCCGTTCACCGCGGCCACCCGGACGTTGTCCCACTCGCGCACGGCGGCGCCCGCCTCGACCGCCGCCCGGCAGGGCGCGGTGGCCGCGTACCGGCTCCCGGGGGCGCAGGCCGCCGCACGGCTGAGCGGGTCGGTCGGCGCGCCGTGCCCGGCGGCGGGTGCGGCGGTGACCGGCACGGTCGCGACAGCGACCAGCACGGCGACGGCGGCGCGACGTACGGTCATGGCTTCGACCTCCCGCGCACTGGTACGAGCGCCGGACGGCAAAGGTTCGACGGCCCGCCCTCCCGCCCCGCCGGTTGGGTCGTCGGCGCGGGCCGGCCGGGAATCCCGGTGCCGGCCGGGGCGTTCCCACCACCGGAACCCCCGACGACACCGAGAAGAGGCAGACATGAAGGTACGCAGCTCGCTGCGGGCGCTGAAGCAGAAGCCGGGTTCGGTGGTGGTCCGCCGCCGTGGCCGGGTGGTCGTCGTGAACCGCGCCAACCCGCAGTGGAAGAGCCGCCAGGGCTGAACCACCGACCGGGCGCCGGCGCCGGCGCCCGGTTGCCCGTCCGACGAACCCCCCTCGGGTTTCGAGGCGCGCGGGCGGGCGGCCCGGGCGGCGCGTGGTTGACTATGGAGCCATGCCGCTCAGTCCTCACGAGGTCGCCCAGTTCGAGGACTCCAGGGCCCGTCTGGAGGCGATCGCCTATCGCCTGCTGGGCTCGGCGAGCGACGCCGAGGACGCCGTCCAGGACACGTTCCTGCGCTGGCAGGCCGCCGACCGGGAGCGCGTCGAGACGCCCGAGGCGTGGCTGACGAAGGTGCTCACCAACCTGTGCCTCAACCAGCTCACCTCGGCCCGGGCCCGGCGGGAGACCTACGTGGGCACTTGGCTACCCGAGCCGGTGCTCGCCGGGGACCGGATGCTCGGCCCGGTCGACACCGCGGAGCAGCGCGAGTCGGTCTCGATGGCGGTGCTCACCCTCCTGGAGCGGCTCTCGCCCAACGAGCGTGCGGTGTACGTGCTGCGCGAGGCCTTCGGCTACCCGCACGGCGAGATCGCCGGGATCCTCGACCTCACCGAGTCGAACTGCCAGCAGATCTACCGGCGCGCCAAGCAGCACGTCGCGGCGAACCGGGCCCGCGCGGAGATCGACGTGGCCGCCGCGCGCGGGGTCGTCGAGGAGTTCCTCGCCGCGGCCGCCAGCGGCGAGATTGAGCGGCTGGTCGAGCTGCTGACCGACGACGCGGTGAGCGTGGGCGACGGCGGGGGCAAGGTCCCGGCCGGCACCGCGCCGGTCGTCGGCGCGCTGGCCGTGGCGAGATTCCTGCGCGGCCTGTTGAAGCCCACCGACGCCAAGCGGGCCATGGTGGGCGGCAACCCCGCCCTCTACGTCGAGGTCGTCAACGGTGTGCCCGCGGTGGTGGCCGTGGTCGACGGCCGGGTCGCCGCGATCATGTCGCCGGAGGTGACCGCCGCGGGCATCGTCGCCATCCGCAACCAGGTCAACCCCGACAAGCTGGAACGCGCCACGCGGCAGTGGTCCGCGTCCGAGCACGGGGAGCCCGTCGTCGGCTGGTGACCCAGGTCATAGCCCGCTCCTGTCAGGAATCGCGTCGCTGCCCGGTTCAGGTAGCGAACCTCCCGAGACAGGAGTAGGACCATGAAGCACCGCATCGTCGTCCTCGGCGCCGGATACACCGGAGCCAGCGCCGCCGGCCGCCTCGCCCGTCGGCTGCACCCCGACGACACCGAGATCACCGTCGTCAACGCCGACGACGACTTCGTCGAGCGGGTCCGCATGCACCAGTTCGCGACCGGGCAGGACCTCAAGCGCCGCCGGCTGAGCGACATGTACGCGGGCACCGGCGTCAAGCTGCGGCTGGCCCGGGTCACCGCCGTCGACGCCGACCGCCGGACGGTCGCGCTGGTCGACGAGCACGGCGCGGGCGAGATCGCCTACGACACCCTCGTCTACGCCCTGGGCAGCGGCGCCGCCGACCACGGCGTCCCCGGCGTCGCCGAGCACGCGTACGACATCGCCGGCAAGCGGTCCGCGCAGCGGCTGCGCGAGCGCCTGGCCGGCCTCGCCGCGGGCGGCACGGTGCTGGTCGTCGGCGGGGGCCTCACCGGCGTCGAGGCGGCCACCGAGATCGCCGAGGCCCGGCCGGACCTCGACGTCGCCATGGCGACCAGCGGCGGCCTCGGCGACTGGCTCGACGAGAAGGCCCAGCGGTACCTGCGCGGGGTCTTCGACCGGCTCGGCATCGCCGTGCACGAGCACACCGACGTCGTGCGGGTCGAGGCCGGCGGCGCGGTCACCGGCGACGCCCGCGTGCTCCCGGCCCAGGTGACCGTCTGGGCGACCGGATTCGCCGTCCACCCCATCGCCGCCGCCAGCACCCTGGAGGTGGCCGAGACCGGACAGATCGTCGTGGACGCCACGATGCGCTCGGTCTCGCACCCCGACGTGTACGCCGTCGGCGACGCCGCACTCGCCGAGGGGCCGGGTGGCAAGCCGCTGCGGATGTCCTGCGCCTCGGGGATCCCGATGGCCTGGCAGGCCGCCGACGCCATCGCCGCGCGGCTGACCGGCCGGAAGATCCCGCGGACCCCGATCCGCTACGTCAACCAGTGCATCAGCCTCGGCCGCCGCGACGGCCTCATCCAGTTCGTGACCGCCGACGACCGGGCCAAGCCGTCGCTGCTGAGCGGGAAGCTGGCCGCCCGCTACAAGGAGGTGGTCTGCAAGGGCGCGGCGTGGGGGGTCGCCCACCCGACGTTGCTGCTGCCGACCCGCCGCCGGCGCCTCGCCACGAACCGCGCGGAGATCAGCCCGGCCACCGCGTGACCGGACGAACGCCAGGCGAGTGCGGCCGACCGGCTCGTGACACCAGAACTCGGACCACGCGAACGATCAAGGGCTGGCCGTGGGCCGGCCCTTGATCGACCAGCTGCCGCCTCGGGTGGCCCCAGCGGAGGGTCGGACAGCTAGCCCTGATCGTCGAGCGGCTTGCGCCAGACCGAGACGTGGCTCTCGCTGTCCGAGGTGAACGGCGCCCCGGTCCAGTCCGCCACCCGCCGCTCCAGCGTCAGCCCGGCCAGCCGGGCCATCAGGTCGCACTCGGACGGCCAGATGTAGCGGAAGTTGCTGTAGCCGTAGCGGACGCTCCCGTCGTCCAGCCGCCGGTAGTGGTGCGAGGTCCCCTGCTGGGTGACCATGTCGTAGGTGTCGAAACCGACGTGCCGGTCGGTCACCTCGAACGGCACCGCCGACTGCCCCGGCGGGAAGCGCCGGATGCCCGGCACCCACAGCTCCACGACGAACCGGCCGCCCGGCGCCAGGTGCCGGGCGGCGTTGCGGAAGCACTCCACCTGCTCGTCCTGGGTGCGCAGGTTGCCGATGCTGTTCCACACCACGTACACCAGCGAGAACCGGCCGGGCACGGCGGTGGTGGCCATGTCCCCGACGATGACCGGCAACTCCCGTTCGGGCACCTTGCGCCGCAGCCGGTCGACCATCGGCGGTGACAGCTCGATCCCGGTCACCGGGATGCCCCGGGCCGCGAGCGGGATCGCCACCCGCCCCGTACCGACGGCGAACTCCAGGGCGGGGCCGTCACCGGCGAGCCGCGCCAGGAAGTCCACGGCGGGGTCCAGCACGTCGGGTGCGAACATCTCGGCCGAGAGGGCGTCGTACCGCTCGGCGGTGTCCTCGTCCCACAGGTCACTGCTCGTCATGATCCGTGAAGCGTGATCGACGCCCGGGACTCCCGCCACCCATTAACGGGCGGGGCGGGCCGGATCGCCCGGCGGCGGGATCCGCCGAACCCGCCGCCTGCCGGGTGCCGCCGGCGCCGTTCGCCGGGAATCCTCGGGGACGTACGGTCGACGCATGACGGTTGCCCGGTCGATCCTGCTGTTCGTGATCGCCGCGCTCGCCGAAATCGGCGGGGCCTGGCTGGTGTGGCAGGGCTGGCGGGAAAACCGGGGACTGCTGTGGATCGCGGCCGGAGTCATCGCGCTCGGCGGGTACGGCTTCGTCGCGACGTTCCAACCCGACCCCAACTTCGGCCGCATCCTGGCCGCCTACGGCGGCGTCTTCGTCGCCGGTTCCCTCGCCTGGGGCATGGTCGTCGACAAGTTCCGCCCCGACCGCTACGACGTCGTCGGCGCGGCGATCTGCCTGCTCGGCGTCGCCGTCATCATGTACGCGCCGCGCGCCGGCTAGCCGCCTTGCCGGGAACATCCGGTTGAGCGCAACCGGGGGTTCACCTCCGCGGTCGCGGGAGAGGGCTAGGGCCAGCGGGTGTCGGGGTCGGTCGGGAACGTGTGCCGGCGCGGAGAAACCAGTGCACGGCGACCAGCGGGACGACGCCGACGGGGTACCAGGCGACATCGACGAGGTCGAACTGCGCGCCCAGCAGCTGGCGGACGAGCCAGGCGCGTTGGGAGAGTGCCGCGGGTATGGGGGTGAGCTGTGCGAACTCGATGAACCAGCAGTACGCGACCGCGGCGCCGGCGGCGCGCAGTGGGGAGATCAGCGGCCGGATGAAGATCACTATCAGGTAGACGATGGCCCCGGAGAAGGCGGCGCCTGAGTACTGTTCGACGGGCCCGTCCATCGCGGCCCGGATCGCGTAGGCCGCGCCCGCGAAAGCGGCTGCCGAGACCACCATCAGCAGCCGGGTCGAACCCGCTGTGATCGACATCGCGCAATCATAGGTGGCGGCGCGGCCAAGGCGGCGGCTGCGCTGCCGGGCTCGGACGAGCCGCGGCTCGCCTGAGGCGGAAGCCCCACTCCCGCGCCCTACTCCCTGGTGCGCTCCGGGTGCGCACCACCGACCATGTCGTGCCCCGGCACCTGGATGCAGCTCGCTCCCGGCTCTGCCCCGCACACCGGGCAGGGCCGCCAATCCTCGATCGGGCCCGGATCGTGTCCCAGTTCCCGAGCCATGCGGCTGATCTCCAGCGCCGCCCGGTGCAGACCCTCGTCCCGATGCCGGGTGGCGGCCCGATGGACGTCGCGCACCGCCTCCTTGGCACGCTCCTCCGCGGGCTCTGACATGGCAGCCGTCGTTCCCGGCAGGCGCGACCTGAAACCGACCTCTGAGCTGCCGGGCCGTGGTGGCGACTGGCGCCCCGGAGAGATCGGAAACGACAAACGCCCTGGCCCGGGAGATCTGTCCCGACCAGGGCGTTTCGCTCGGGTGGAGCCGAGGGGACTCGAACCCCTGACCCCCACACTGCCAGTGTGGTGCGCTACCAGCTGCGCCACGGCCCCTTGCTGCGTCCCGGTCGCCCGGGCACTGGGAGAACTATACACACGCCCGCCGGCATGGTCATCTCGCGGGGGTCCCCTCCCCCGCACCGCCCGACCGGCCCGGCTCGGTCAGTTGAGCGCCACGTCCGGCGGGAAGTGGGCCACCGCCGCCATCATGCCGCCCTGCCGGCGCAGCACCATCGGCCAGAGGTCGTCCGGGCGGTCGACGAAGGCGTCGCCGGGCAGCGCGTCCAGCACGAACCAGGAGCCCTCCTCGATCTCCTGCTCCAGCTGGCCCGAGCCCCAGCCGGAGTAGCCGGCGAAGACCCGGATGCCGGTGACGCTCTCCCGCAGCCGCTCCGGATCGACCGACAGGTCCAGCGTGCCGACCGCGCCGGAGACCTGGTGGAACCCCTTGAGCCGGCGTACCGGGTTGCGCATCCGGGCCAGGCAGATCGCCGAGTCGGGCTGCACCGGACCGCCCTCGAAGAGCACCGCCGGGTGGCGCGCCAGGTCGCTCCAGTCGCCGAGCACGTCGGCGACCGGCACCTCGGTGGCCCGGTTCAGCACCACGCCGAGCGCCCCGCCCGGCTCGTGGGCGACCAGCAGCACCACCGTACGGTCGAAGTTCGGGTCCTTGAGCGCCGGAGTCGCGACCAGCAGCCGCCCGGTCATCGACTCCATCGCTCGCCCGCCGATCGCCTGTCCCTCTCCCTGCATGCCGTACACCCGTCAGCCGTGCGGCCGGACGTGGTGCCCGTCACTCGCCGGGTGGGCGAGGCACTCCAGGACCGTCCCCGCTGTCAACGCCATGCCTGGCACCATAGCCTGCGCCCGGGGCGCTGGTTAAGGTCTGACCGGCGCGTGATCGACGGGAATTGGGGAGGACCGATGGGCCCGACGGCGGAACTGGCGGTGATCGGCGGATCAGGTCTCTACGCCCTGCTCGACGGCGCCACCGAACACGAGGTGGAGACGCCGTACGGGCCGCCGTCGGACGTGGTCACCATCGCCGAGGTGGCCGGCCGCCGGGTGGCGTTCCTGCCCCGGCACGGCCGGGACCACCGGCATCCGCCGCACCTGATCCCGTACCGGGCGAACCTCTGGGCGCTGCGGTCGCTCGGGGTGCGGCAGGTGCTCGCCCCGTGTGCCGTCGGCGGGCTCCGGCCGGATCTCGGGCCGGGCACCTTCGTGGTGCCGGACCAGCTCATCGACCGGACCAGCGGCCGGATGCAGACCTACTACGACCGGGGCGCGGTGCACGTCTCCTTCGCCGACCCGTACTGCCCGAACGGCCGGCGCACGCTGCTCGCCGCGGCGGCCGGCCGGGACGTCCCGGCGGTGGACGGCGGGACGGTCGTGGTGGTGGAGGGGCCGCGCTTCTCCACCCGCGCGGAGTCCCGCTGGTTCGCCTCGATCGGCGGCACGGTGGTCAACATGACCGGCCACCCGGAGGCGGTACTGGCCCGCGAACTGGCCCTGTGCTACTCGTCGATCGCCCTGGTCACCGACCTGGACGCGGGCGTCGAGGGCGGCGGCGCGGTGACCCAGGAGGAGGTCTTCCGGGTCTTCGGGGAGAACACCGACCGGCTGCGCGGACTGCTGCTGGCGGCCCTCGCCGAGCTGCCCACCGAGCGGGACTGCGACTGCGGCCGGGCCCTGGACGGGATCAAGCTGCCCTTCGCGCTGCCCTGATCCGGCGGGCGGGCGAATCGCCCGACACACCCGGTCTGCGCCGATAGATTGGGTGGCGATGGCAACGGTCCGCGACACCACGTACGGCCTGCTGCGCGCCCTCGGCCTGACCACCGTCTTCGGCAATCCCGGCTCCACCGAGGAGCCGTTCCTGACCGACTTCCCGGACGACTTCCACTACGTGCTCGCCCTGCACGAGGCGTCCGCGGTCGGGATGGCCGACGGGTACGCCCAGGCCACCGGCCGGCCGGCGCACGTCAACCTGCACACCGCGCCGGGCACCGGCAACGGCATGGGCAACCTGGTCACCGCCTGGCACAACCGCACCCCGCTGATCGTCACCGCCGGCCAGCAGAACCGGGAGATGCTGCTGGCCGAGCCGCGGCTGACCAGTCGCCGCGCGACCGAGCTGCCCCAGCCGTACGTGAAGTGGAGCCACGAGCCGGTCCGCGCGCAGGACATCCCGGCGGCGCTGATGCGGGCGTACGCGACCGCCGTGCAACCACCCTCCGGGCCGGTCTACCTCTCGCTCCCCCTCGACGACTGGTCGCAGCCCGCCGGCCCGCCGCCGCCGGTGCGCACGGTGGCCACCCGGTACGCCCCGGATCCGCAGCGGCTGCGGGAGTTCGCCGCCGTGCTGGCCGACAGCCGGGCGCCCGGTCTGGTGCTCGGCGCGGCGGTGGACCGGGCCGGCGGCTGGCCCGCCGCCGTGGCGCTGGCCGAGCGGCTGGCCGCGCCGGTCTGGTCCGCGCCCGCGCCGGAGCGGGCCGGCTTCCCCGAGGACCACCCGCACTACCAGGGGGTGCTCCCGTTCGCGATCGGGCCGCTGGCCGAGAAGCTGCGTGGGCGGGACACCGTGCTCGTCGTCGGCGCCCCGGTGTTCCGCTACTACCCGCACGTGCCGGGCGACCACCTGCCCGAGGGCACCCGGCTGCTGCACGTCACCGACGACCCGGACGAGGCGGCCCGCGCCCCGGTCGGCGACAGCCTGCTCGGCGACGCCGGACTGACCCTGGCCGCCCTGCGCGACCTGCTGCCCGCGACCGACCGGCCGGCTCCGCCGCCGCGCGCCGAGCCGGCGCCGCCCCCGGACGAGCAGCCGCCGAGCGCCGACGCGCTCTTCGCCGCGCTGGCCCGGCACTGGCCGGCGGACGGGGTCCTGGTCCAGGAGAGCCCGTCCAACCTGCCGGCGCTGCGCCGCCGGCTGCGGATCACCAGGCCGGCGTCGTACTTCACCATGGCCAGCGGCGGCCTCGGCTACGGCCTGCCGGCGGCGGTCGGGGTCGCGCTGGCCGAACGGGACACCGGGCGGCACCGGCCGGTGGTGGCGGTGATCGGCGACGGCTCGTTCCACTACTCGGTGCAGGCGCTCTGGACCGCCGCGCGGCTGCGGCTGCCGCTGGTGGTGGTCGTCCCGGTCAACCAGCAGTACGCCATCCTCAAGGCGTTCGCCGAGTTCAAGCACACGCCCGGGGTGCCCGGGCTGGACCTGCCCGGGGTGGACGTCACCGCGCTGGCCCGCGGCTACGGCTGTGCCGCGCGGGTGGTCGGGACGCCCGACGAGCTCGGCGAGGCGCTCGCCGCCGGGCTGCGGTCGGACGGGCCGACCGTGCTGCCGGTGCCGATCAGCACCGACGTGCCGGCGATCATCTGACGCGTCAGTTCGCGGTGAGTCGCAGCGGAGCGCCGGAGAGCACGTCGAGCACCGGGCGGGCGCCCAGCGGCGCGGCCAGCGTCACGGTGACCGGTTCGAGCTTGAGCATGGCGGTGCAGACCCCCTCGGCGGGGACCACGCTGCCGCCGACCACCACCACGTCGTCGCGCTCCTGCACGAGTGGGGTGATGCCGGTGTCGCACGCACCCACGCCGAGCCGGTAGGTGACAGTGGCGCCGTCGACCGACTGGATGTCCTGCGCGCCGACCATCCCCTCCGCCGCGGGCCGGGCCGGGGCGGTCGGCTCCGGCAGCGCGCCGGTCGCGTCCGCGGCGACGGCCACCCGGGCCACCGGCGCGGTCAGCTCCGCCACGGTGAACACCCAGGCCGGCACCTGCGCCTCGCCCCGGCTGGTCCGCACCGGGGCGGTGCCGAGCTTCACCTCGGTGACGGTCAGCGGGACGCACGCGGTCTGCGGGCTGCTGCTGACCGGGCCGTCCGGGCCGGGTTCGACGGTCGGCCCGGACTTCGGCCGCGCCGGCCCGGTCGGCCGCCCCGGACACGGCGGCGGGTCCCCCTGGTCGAGCTGCCGGTACGCCTCCGCCGCGCCGATCAGCGGGACGGTGAGCGTGCCGTCCGGGAACCGGATGGTGCCGTCCGCCGGACGGGTGGTCGGCAGGTCGAGCTGGTCCCGGTACCAGCCCGCCCGGAAGGCCGCCTCGGTGTCCGGGGTGAAACCGGGATCGCCGAGCAGCACGGTCGGCTCCTGCAGCGGCAGGTATCCGGTGCGCCACGCCGGGCCGGGTCGCCACGCCTCGGCGACCTCGGTGGCCCGCTGCGCGAAGGCCTCCCGCCGGTGGTCCGGCGCGGCCGGCCCGCCGGGTTCGGCCGCGGCGCAGCCGGCGAGCATCACCATCAGGGGCAGCCCCAGCAGGGCGACTGATCGACGCATACCGGTTCGACGCGGCCCCGCCCGGCCCGGTTCCCGCCATCCCCCCGGCCGGCCCGGCTCAGCCGGCCGCCGGCGTCGGTCAGGTCTCCCCGCCGAGATCGGTCTGGTACGCCTGCCAGAGCAGGTCGGCGCCGCGTCGCCGGTGCCGGGCCAGCGCCCGCAGCAGGAGCGCGGCCCGGTCCAGCAGGGCGTCGACCGGCATCCCGGGCAGCTCGGCGGCCTCCTGGAGGCCGGCGAGGGCGGCCGCGATGAGGTCGTGCTCGCGGGTCAGCAGGCGGACGCCCCGGTACAGCCGCGGAGCGTGCGCGAGCAGTTCGGCGTACAGGCCGCTCGGCCCCTCGGTGAGCTGGACGTGCTCGGCGAAGCCCTGCCGTACCGGAGCCAGCCGCAGCGCCACGAGTTCCCGGAACCGGGGCTCCGCGGGCGGGCCGGCCAGCGCACAGGCCAGGGCGTGGACGTCGGCGGCCAGACCGGCCCGGTGGGCGACATGCGGGCGGACCGCCTCGAAGACGGTTGACGGTTGCTGGATCGGACCGGTGACCATGGGGCACCTCCCCGCGCTGCGTCTGACCGCGTACAGCGATGGTGGACCCGGCGGGGGCCGGTGTCCAGGGTGCGGGGTCGCCTCATCCGCCCCGGCGGCCCCGCTGTTCCCGCAGGTCACAGCGGCCCCACTGGGAACACCCGAGGACGGAGCCGGAGACGACTGTGCGCCCCGGTCCGGTGGACCGGGGCGCACAGGTCAGGTGGTGGAGGTGCCGGGAATCGAACCCGGGTCCTTCGCCGCCTTGTCAGGGCTTCTCCGAGCGCAGCTCGCTGTGCCTCTACTCGGCCCCTCCGATCACGCGAGCGAGTCGGTGTGACGGGCCCAGTCGCTGATTGATCTCGCCGCACGGACCCCGCGACCGGGTCCGATTGGCCAGCCTCCTAGCTGATGCCGGCTAACTGGGTCGAAGGCACTCCCAGGCCGACAGACTTGCTACTCGCCTCAGGCGGCGAGAGCGAAGTCAGCGCGATTCTGCTTGGCGCTTATTGTTTTCCGACGAACGATTCACGAGACGACGTCGGCTTCCTCGGCTCGCTTCCCCTGCCGCAACGTACGAAGTCGAAACCAGTCACCCCCTCGAAGGGCCGCCCCTGTCGGCGGCACCATCAAGACTAACGCCTGCCGCAACCGGATTCATCCCGAGGCCGGGCCGGCACGCCGACCCGGACGAACGGGTACAGATCACTCACCCATGCCCTTGCCGCGCCGGCCGACGGCCCGGGCGATCTCCCGGTCCGCGTCCCGCCTGGCGAGGTCCTGCCGCTTGTCGTACGACTTCTTGCCCTTGGCCAGAGCGATCTCCACCTTGGCCCAGCCGTCGGAGAAGTAGACCTGCAACGGCACCATGGTCAGGCCGCCCTCGCGGGTCTTGCCGATCAGCCGGTCGATCTCCAGCCGGTTGAGCAGCAGCTTGCGGGTACGCCGGGGCTCGTGGTTGGTCCAGGTGCCCTGGGTGTACTCCGGGATGTGCATCCCGTGCAGGTAGAGCTCGCCGTTGCGCTCCTGGGCGAACGCGTCGACCAGCGACGCCCGCCCGGCCCGCAGCGACTTGACCTCGGTGCCGGTCAGCGCCATGCCCGCCTCGTAGGTGTCGAGGATCGAGTAGTCGTGCCGGGCCTTCTTGTTGGAGGCGACGACCTTGCGTCCCTTTTCCCGTGGCATCGGCGCCACCCCCTTTCCAGGTGACCCGTGACCGGTCCGGCCGGCCGCGGGGCGGAGATCATGCTACCCGAACCACAAGGGCCCTCCCGCGCCGTTTATTCCGGCGCGGGAGGGCCCTCGGAGAGCCGTACGGTAACTAGACCCGCAGGTAGAAGCGGAGCGTGACCCAGGCGGTGACCGCGCTGACGACGCCGCCGACGCCGGCCATCAGCGGGAACATCAGGGCGATGTCGCCCCACGAGATCGGGGTGATCAGGCCCTCCAGCGCGGCCAGCGAGCCGCCGCCGGCGGCGAACTTCAGCGCGGCCAGCGCGACCAGGCCGAAGATCGAGCCGATCAGGCCGGCGACCACGGCCTCCAGCACGAACGGTGCCTGGATGAACCAGTTGGAGGCACCGACCAGCTTCATGACCGCGACCTCACGCCGCTTGCTGTAGGCGGCCACCTGGATGGTGTTGGCGACCAGGAGCAGCGCGGCGACGGCCATCACGACAGCGATCGCCAGCGCGAAGTTCTGGATCCCGGTGAGTACCCCGAAGACCTTGTCCAGCAGGCGGCTCTGGTCGACGATCTCGTCGACCCCCTCGGCGTCCTTGTACTGGTCGTAGATGTTCTTGTACTGCTCCGGGTTGTTCAGCTTGAGCCGGAACGACTCGGGAAGGCTGTCGGCCTTGACGGCGCTGAGCAGGTCGGGAGCGTCCTGGAACATCTCCTGGAAGCGCTTGTACGCCTCGTCCTTGTTGACGTAGAACGCCTCCTTCACCAGGGGGTCGCTCTTCAGCTTCGCGTCCAGCGCGTCCCGCTGCTCCGGGGTGACCTCCTGGTCCAGGAAGATCGAGACCTCGACGTTCTCGTAGTAGAGGTCCTTCATGTCGCCGACCTTCTGGTACAGCAGGCCGCTGGCGCCGAGCATGAACAGCGACACCGCCATGGTGATGATCATGGCGATCGTCATGGTGACGTTGCGCCACAGTCCGACCAGTACCTCGGACAGGACGTACTTCATCCGCATCGGGAATTCCTCCGGCTCTCCGGCGTGAGGTGTTCGTCGTCAGGTCGTACGGCTGAGGGTGGTCGGTCGGCTCACCCGTAGACGCCGCGGGCCTGGTCGCGCACGATGCGGCCGCTCTCGATCTCGATGACCCGGCGGCGCATCTGGTTCACGATGTTGGAGTCGTGCGTGACCATCACGACGGTCGTGCCGGTGCGGTTGATCCGGTCCAGCAGGCGCATGATCTCGATCGAGGTGTCCGGGTCCAGGTTTCCGGTGGGCTCGTCCGCCAGCAGGATCAGCGGCCGGTTCACGAACGCCCGGGCGACGGCGACCCGCTGCTGCTCACCACCGGAGAGCTCGTGCGGGTAGCGGTGCTCCTTGCCACCGAGCCCGACCAGCTCCAGCACCTCCGGCACCACCCGGCGGGCGACCGCCTTGGTCTTGCCGATCACCTCGAGAGCGAACGCCACGTTCTCGTAGGCGGTGCGGTTCGGCAGCAGCCGGAAGTCCTGGAAGACGCAGCCGATCGAGCGGCGGAAGTGGGGTCGCTTCCAGGACCGCATCGAGGTGACGTCCTTGCTGTTCACGATGACCCGGCCCTTGTTCGGGGTGACCTCGTGCAGCAGCAACTTGATGATGGTGGACTTGCCGGAGCCGGATGGACCGATGAAGAAGACGAACTCGCCCTTCTCGATCGAGACGGACACGTTGTCGAGCGAAGGCCGGGACGCCTTCGGGTACGTCTTCGTCACTTGCTCAAGCTGAATCACGGGTGGTGAGTCTACGCGGTGTAACCAGAGAGCCAAGCCCCACGCCCCGCGGTTGCGAGGCGAGTCATCAATCTAGGGCGTATCGGGAAGATCGACGAAGCGCTCCGCCCGCGACCGATCACGCACTGTCGCCGGCGAGCTGCTGCTGCTTACGCCACCGGATACCGGCCTCGATGAAGTCGTCCAGATCGCCGTCGAAGACCGACGACGGATTGCCGGTCTCCTGCTCGGTTCGGAGATCCTTCACCATCTGATACGGGTGCAGGACGTACGACCGCATCTGGTCGCCCCACGAGCCGGCCGCGTCCGTCTTCAGGCCCTGGAGCTTGGCCTGCTCCTCCTGCCGCTTGCGCTCCAGCAGCCGGGCCTGGAGCACCCGCAGCGCGGAGGCCTTGTTCTGCAACTGGGACTTCTCGTTCTGGCAGGTGACCACGATGCCGGTCGGGATGTGGGTGATCCGCACCGCCGAGTCGGTGGTGTTCACGCTCTGCCCGCCCGGGCCGGAGGAGCGGTAGACGTCGATCCGCATCTCGTTCTCGGGGATGTCGATGTGGTCGGTCTGCTCCACCACCGGCAGCACCTCGACGCCGGCGAAGCTGGTCTGCCGCCGGCCCTGGTTGTCGAACGGGCTGATCCGGACCAGCCGGTGGGTGCCCGACTCGACGCTGAGCGTGCCGTAGGCGTAGGGGACCTTGACCGCGAAGGTGGCCGACTTCAGGCCCGCCTCCTCGGCGTACGAGGTCTCGTAGACCTCGGTCGGGTAGCCGTGCCGCTCCGCCCAGCGCAGGTACATCCGCAGCAGCATCTCGGCGAAGTCCGCGGCGTCCACGCCACCGGCACCGGCCCGGATGGCGACCAGCGCCTCCCGGGAGTCGTACTCGCCGGAGAGCAGGGTGCGGACCTCCATCTCCTGGATGGCCTTGGTCAGCCCGGTGATCTCGGACTCGACCTCGGTCAGCACGCTCGGGTCGGACTCCGCCTCGGACAGCTCCAGCAGCACCCCGGCGTCGTCGAGCCGGGAGCGGAGGCTGGAGAGCTTGCCGATCTCGCCGTTGACGTACGACAGCTGCGAGGTGACCTGCTGGGCCCGGGCCTGGTCGTCCCAGAGGTCGGGGGCGGACGCCTCCTGCTCCAGGCGGGCCTTGTCCGCGCGGAGCCGGTCGATGTCGAGCACCGACTCGATGTTGCGCAGGGTGGCGTCGAGTTCCTTGAGCTGTTCGGCGTAATCGGCAGCGGTCACGACTGACAAGCGTACTGCGCGAGCGAGGAGTGAGCTTGCGAGCCCCGCAGTCGCGCGCCAATTCGGCACCGCGCGAGCGAGGAGTGAGCTTGCGAGCCCCGCAGTCGCGCGCCAATTCGGCACCGCGCGGGGGCGGGATCGGCGTGCGGGCCCCGCGGTTGGGGGCGGGCGGGTCGGCCGGCGGTCACCCGACGGGGGCGCTCTTGAGCCACGACAGGGCGGCCTTGTGGTACGCCACGGCGAACTCCAGCGCGCTGGCGTCGTACGTCTCGCCCTCCTTCTTGGCGTTCTTGACCTGCTCCCGGACCCGGGCGAGGGCCTCGGTGTGGTACTCGTTCGCCGCCGCCTGGAGGTTCTTGAGCTGGCTGGGCGAGTGCAGGTCGCCGAAGGCGATACGCAGCGCTATCGGGTTGCGGATGGTGTCCCGGCCGGGATCCTCCGCGAGCCAGCGGGAGAACGTCCGTTTTCCGGCTGCCGTGATCGCGTACGGCTGGCTCATGCGCGGGCCGGGCTTGCCCATCCGGACGAGCCCGCGCTCGGCCAGCACCGGCAACTCGCGGTAGACCTGGCTGCGGGTCATCGACCAGTACGGCGCCAGCCGGCGCTCGGCGGCGGCCATCAACTGGCCACCTGTCATGGGGCCCTCGTGGAGCAGCCCGAGCAGGGCCGCCGCCGTGGGGTTGACTCCGGAATCCGCCATGCCCCTCACGCTGCCACTTTGCCGACCCTCCGTCCAGGATTTCACGGTTTCGCCACCCGGTAGGGGTTCCTATGTGCACTGTCGGCGCGAGACAGTCCCTGCCGGAGTTGTCGATGTCTTACAGCCGGCTGCGCAACTCCCACAGCTCCGGGTAGAACCGGGTCTCCACCCG
This sequence comes from Micromonospora sp. C28SCA-DRY-2, assembly GCF_030519475.1. Lineage (GTDB taxonomy): Bacteria > Actinomycetota > Actinomycetes > Mycobacteriales > Micromonosporaceae > Micromonospora. The sequence continues at coordinate 1,075,884 of NZ_JAUMKD010000001.1, forward strand.
GGAGCGCAGGTACGCGCCGCCGGCCGAGCCGCCGGTGCCCGGTTTGGTGCCGATCTGCCGTTCGGCCATCAGCACGTGCCGGGCCCGCCACAGCGAGAACGCCTGGTCGTGGGCGACCAGCGCCTCGGCGAGGTCCCACAGTGCGCCGAACCGCTCCCGGTCCGCCGCGATGGCGGCGTACGCGGCGAAGCGCGCCTCCGCCGTGGCCACGTCGAAGCCGGCCCGGTCGAGCACGGCCAGGAAACCGTCCCAGAGGCTCGGCTCGGCCAACCGGCGCTCCAGCCGCTCCCGCTCCGGGGCGGCCAGCCCCCGGAACCGGCGCAGGAAGTCCGGGTCCTTCAGGCCGGAGAGGAACTCGATCTCCCGGAACTGCACCGACTGGAAGCCGGACGCCGGGGCGAGCTTGGTGCGGAAGACCAGGAAGTCCTGCGGGGTCATCGTGTCGATCACGTCGACCTGGCCGATCAGCACCCGCTCCACCACGTGGCAGCGCTCCAGCCGGATCCGGGGCAGGTAGGTCTCGCCGGCCAGCAGCCGGTCCCGGGCGTCGGTCAGCTCGGACAGCAGCAGCTTGAACCAGAGCTCGTAGACCTGGTGGATGGTGATGAAGAGCAGCTCGTCGTGGGAGGCCGGGTCGGACTCCGGCACCTGCGCGGCGAGCAGGTCGGTCAGTCGGAGGTAGTCGCTGTAGGTGAGCAGGCCACCCTGCTCACCGAACCGGGGGTCGTACGCGGGGGTGGGGTGGCTCATCGCGCCACGCTACCGCCGCGTCCGGACTCCCGCCGACCGCCGACCGAGCGGCCGGACCGGAGCCCGCCGGCGGCGCGCAACACGTGCCGCCGGCGGGCCGCCGCCGGTTCAGCCCATGTGGGGGTACGTGTGGTCGGTCGGCGGGACGAAGGTCTCCTTGATCGTCCGCGGCGACATCCAGCGCACCAGGTTGTGCCAGGAGCCGGCCTTGTCGTTGGTGCCGCTGGCCCGGGCGCCGCCGAATGGCTGCTGCCCGACCACGGCCCCGGTCGGCTTGTCGTTGATGTAGAAGTTGCCGGCCGCGTACCGCATCTTCTCCGCCACCGCGTCGACCACCTGGCGGTCGGTCGCGAAGATCGAGCCGGTCAGCGCGTACGGGGCGATCGACTCGGCCTGCGCGACCACCTCGTCGAACCGGGCGTCGTCGAAGACGTGCACGCCGAGGATCGGGCCGAAGTACTCGGTGGTGAAGGTCTCGTGGGCCGGGTCGGTGCACTCGAACAGGGTGGACCGGACGAAGTAGCCGACCGAGTCGTCGGCGGTGCCGCCGGCGATGATCCGGCAGGTGTCGTCCCCGCTGATCAGCTCCAGCGCGGCGGTGTGCCGGTCGAACGCCTTGGCGTCGATCACCGCGCCACCGAAGTTGCTGAAGTCGGTGACGTCACCGTAGGTGAGGGCGTCGGCGGTGGCGGCCAGCCGGTCGCGCAGCCCACCCTCCCAGATCGACCGCGGCACGTACGCCCGCGACGCCGCCGAGCACTTCTGGCCCTGGTACTCGTAGGCGCCCCGGATCAGGGCGGTGTGCAGGGCGTCCACGTCGGCGCTGGAGTGCGCGACGACGAAGTCCTTGCCGCCGGTCTCGCCGACCAGCCGGGGGTAGCCCCGGTAGCGGGAGATGTTGTCGCCGACGGTCTTCCACAGGTGCTGGAAGACCTTGGTGGAGCCGGTGAAGTGGATGCCGGCCAGGTCGGGGTCGGCCAGCACCACGTCGGAGACCTCCTCGCCCCGCCCGGTGACCATGTTGATCACACCGGGCGGCAGGCCGGCCGCCTCGAACAGCCGCATGGTGAAGTGCGCGGCGAACTGCTGGGTCGGGCCCGGCTTCCAGACCACCGTGTTGCCGAGCAGGGCCGGCGCCGAGGGCAGGTTGCCGGCGATCGCCGTGAAGTTGAACGGGGTGATCGCGTAGACGAACCCCTCCAGCGGCCGGTGGTCGAACCGGTTCCAGGTGCCCGGCGAGGAGAGCGGCTGCTCGGCGAGGAGCCGGCGCGCGAAGTGCACGTTGAACCGGAGGAAGTCGATGAACTCGCAGGCCGAGTCGATCTCGGCCTGGATGGCGGTCTTGGACTGGCCCAGCATGGTGGCCGCGTTCAGGGTGTCCCGCCAGGGGCCGGCCAGCAGCTCGGCGGCGCGCAGGAAGATCGCCGCGCGCTCCTCGAACGGCAACGCCCGCCACATCGGGGCGGCGTCCTTGGCGGCCTTGACCGCCGCGCGCGCGTCGTCGTGGGTGGCGTGCGCGGTGACCCCCAGCACGTGCGCGTGCTTGTGCGGCTGGACCACGTCGATCGACTCGCCGCCCGCCATCCGCTGCTCGCCGGCGATGGTCATCGGCAGGTCGATGCGCTCGGCCGCCAGCTCGGCCAGCCGCCGTTGGAGCCGTTCCCGGTCGGCGCTGCCCGGCTCGTAGTTGCGTACCGGCTCGTTGCGGGGCTCGGGTACGGAGAACACGGCGTCCATCAAGGCTCCTGGCGATCTCGACAGCGGTGGCGAAACCGGACCCGCTGGCGCGCGGCCGGGTGACCTGCGCCGGAACGCCGCGCGGCGGTAGCCGGTCGCGGCGGCGGGACCGAGCCCAATCTTCCCACGCGACCCCCTCCCCACCACCCTCCCCCGGACCCCTGCCCGTTGATCGCGGGGTGGGGGCTCGGGATGCGCGCCGGTCCCGACCCCGACCCATCGATCACCGCGGCGGCCGGGGGACGGCGGCGGGACGGGTGGGGTGGGTGAGCGCGTACGCTGGGGTGCCGGTGACCTGCCTGCCCCGGCCCGGCCGACCGCCCGGATGCCGGCCCGCCTCGAAGGGGAGACGATGACCAAGCAGCCCGGCGGCTCCGCGGCCGCGGAGTCGGACCAGCCGGTGGCCGACGACCCCACCACGGCTGCTGGATCCGGCGCCTCCACGACCGGCGCGACGACCGCCGCCGCCGTCCAGCGGGCGACCGGAGCGGACCGGGCGGGCGAGGCCGGCGACCCCGACACGGCCGACGCCGACCGGGACGCGGCCACCGACGACGAGCCCGCCGCGGTGCGCGGGCCGGCGCCCGTGCCGGGGGCGGCGCTGCTCGCGCTGCTCGCCCTGGGCTGGCTGGCCGCCATGCTCTGGTCGACCCGTGAGGCGATCACCTCGGCGGCGGCCGGGGTCACCGCGATCAGCCTCTCCGCCTTCGCGCTGCCCGGGGTGATCTCCGCCGCGCTGGTCGCCGGGGCCGCCTTCGCCCTCTTCGGCGTCGACCTGCTCGGTCACCGGGTCGGCGACCGGGCCACCCTGCGCTTCCTCGCGGCGATCGGCGCCGGCCTGTTGATCGGGCTGGCCACCGCGTTCGCGATCAACCTGACCTACGCCGACAACGCGACCACCAACGTGATCGCCGGCACCAGCGCCGCCGCGGCGATCATCGGCGGGGCCGCCGCCGGCGCGCGCAGCGCCCCGACCGTCGGCGCGGTGGTGGCCGCCGCGCTCGGCACGCTGGTCTTCGTGGTGGCGTTCAGCCGGGCCCGCGACCCGCTGTTCGACCTCTTCGGGGCCGGGGGCACCCAGGAGTCCCTGGTGAACGCGGCCAAGTGGGTGTCGCGTACCGAGTCGCTGCTCGCCGGGGTGGTCGCCGGCCTGCTCGCCTTCGGCTACCTGGCCTGGGCGCGCCGCCGGGCCGCCCGGCGGGACCCGGACGCCCCGGCGCTGCGCTGGCCGGCGTACCTGGCGGCCGGGGCCGGCCCGGGCCTGCTGCTGCTCGTCGCCGAGGTGATCATCCGGGTCGGCGGGCGCTCCCTGCTCGACCTGGCCGCCGCGCTGAGCGAGGCGGACGCGGTGGCCCAGACGTCGCTGGGCACCTCGCGGGTGGACAACGGCATCTGGGTGCTCTTCGTGGGCGCGCTGACCGCGCTGATCGCGTTCGGCCGCACGCTCGGCCCGGCCGCCGGCGACGACGACGAGCCGGTGGAGGTCACCGAGCGCTGACTCCGCCCGCCGTCAGCCGGCGGTACGCAGCAGCAGCTCCAGCTCGGTGACGTCGTACCACTCCAGCTCGTGGTCCTCGGCGCCGTCGACGGTGAACTGCGCGTCCGGGTCACCGGCGAGCGCCTCGGCGACCACCTCCGCGGCGGCGGCCACGTCCTCGGTCGCCTCCGACCCGTCCACGTGGATCGCCGCGACGGCGTCGATCGGCACCGGCCGGGTCAGCTCCACCGCGCTCGACCCCAGCTCGCCGTCGCCCCGCCCGACCGCGGCGGCCGGCAGGTCGGCCGAGACCACCACCCGGCGGCGGGGCGCGTCCGGGTCGGCCCGGAGCAGCTGCAACGCGTCCTGGGCGGCACGGGTGAAGGCGACGTACTCCAGCTCCTCCTCGTCGCCCTCGGCGTACCACTCCCGCAGGGCCGGGGTCACCGCGTGCGCCCGCTCCGCGCTGAGCCCCTGCTCGCGCAGCCGGGCCAGGATCGGGACGGTCGCCGGCACGTACACCCGGACAAGGTCGTCGGTCACCGGTGTCTCCCTGCTGAGATCCTCCGCCGGCGTCCACCGGCCCGGGCGCCGATCATGCCGTACGCCGTGACCGTCATACACCCCGCACCGCGCTGGTGGAAGTTCCGCCCCGGTGTGTCCCGCCCGGACGTCGCCCGGGCGGCCGGTCGGACGCTGGGCGGCGCGGGCGGGCGATGGCAAACTGAGCCAAACGACGCCAACCCCGGGAGTTTCCGTGGAGCCGAGGTTCCTGCTCCTCTCCGACGTGGCCGCCGAGCTGAACGTGTCGGATTCGCAGGTCTACCACATGGTGCGCAGCGGCGAACTGCCGGCGATCAAGATCGGCGGGCGTGGCCAGTGGCGCGTGGAGCGGGCCCAACTGGAGGAGTACATCCAGCGCAAGTACGCGGAGACCGCCGAGTGGGTACGCAGCAACCCGCTCGCCGACCGCGACCAGGAGTGACCCGACCAGTGCGCGGAGCCATTGACCACAGGCTTCGCCATGCCCAACAATGAGACTCGTTCGGAGGCAAACGAAGGCAAACGCAAGAACAAGGGGGTAGCGCGATGACGGACTCCCGCCGACCCGGCCCGTCGCGACCGCCGGTGCGGCTGCGGCCCGCGCCCTCCTTCGAGCCGCCCTACGCCGACGAGGACGGCAGCCACTGGCCGTCGCCCGGGCCGGGCCAGCTCGCCCTCGACCTGTTCGAGGCGGCCCGCCGCGAGCCCGGCCGCCCGCCGGACCGGCGACTGCGGGCCGGGCCGACCCCCGCCCGCCCCGGTCGGCACACCCCCGGCCCGCTGCCCCCCGGCGCCCTGGTGACCGCCACCCCGGAGGCGACCCGGGCCGCCCACCGGTTCGTCGGTACCTGCCTCGAAGTGCTCAACGGCTACCGCCCACCCGGCCAACTCCGGCCGCTGCTCGATCCCGGCCGGGCCGCCGAGCTGCTGCCCGAGCTGGCCCGGGCCGGCACGCGGACGGGCCCGGTACGCCGCCGGTCCACCCGGCCCGCGGTGCGGCTGCGCCGGCTGCGGGTCTGCGAACCCCGGGCCGCCGCCGTCGAGGTGGCCGCGGTGCTGGCCGGCGGCAACGGCCACACCTGGGCAATGGCGCTGCGCCTGGAACACCGCCGCGGCGCCTGGCTCTGCACCGCCCTCCAGGTCCTCTGACCCGGGCCCCCACCCCGGCCGCGGACGGCCACCTGTTGATCCACTCCGGATGCGGCATCCCGGGGCTTCCCCGCGACGAAAGACCACCAGATGCCGCACGCCGCGTGGGTCACCCGGTGCCGCCGTAACCGGTCGTCGGTCCCGCCGGCTCGGCGGCCGTTGGACCGCCCGGGGCGTCCACCTGGCTCGGTCGGTGGACGTCCCGGGTCTCCAGCTCTCCGCACGGCCGGCCGGGTGCGGATGGACCCGGGAACGCCGACGGGCCCCGGCCAGGTCGGCCGGGGCCCGTCGGGGCGACTGTCGGATCAGGCGCCGCCGTTGGGGGCACCGTGGCAGCGCTTGTACTTGCGGCCGGAACCGCACGGGCAGGGCGCGTTGCGGGACGGGCCGTTGCTCGCCTCCGCCTGCCCCGGGGCGGCCCGCCGGGCCGAGTTCGACGCCACGGCCGGGCCGCGCAGCCCGCTCGTCGGACGCTGCGGGGCGCTCGGCGCGGTGGTGCCCGGCCCGGCCGGGGCGGCCTTCGCGCCACGCCCGATGCCCAGCGCCGGCGCCTGCTCGTCGGCCTGCTCGACGGCCACCGAGCCGCGGCCCGCCTCGCCGTCGATGGTCGGCGCGGAGTACTGCAGGCCCTGCTGCTGGGGCGCCCGGTTCAGGCCCTTGGCCCGGATCTCCACCGGCTTGTCGAGCAGCTTGACCTCTTCGGCCTCCGGCTCCGGCTCGGCGACCTGGACCTCCAGGTTGAACAGGAAGCCGACCGTCTCCTCCTTGATGCCGTCCATCATGGTGGCGAACATGTCGAAGCCCTCGCGCTGGTACTCGATCACCGGGTCGCGCTGGGCGTACGCCCGCAGGTTGATGCCCTCCTGCAGGTAGTCCATCTCGTAGAGGTGCTCACGCCACTTGCGGTCGATCACCTGGAGCAGCACCATCCGCTCCAGCTGGCGTACCGCCTCCTCGCCGAGCTGCTCCTCCCGCCGGTCGTACGCGGCGTGCGCGTCCTCCTTGAGGCGGGACATCAGGAAGTCGGCGTCCATGCCGGCCCGGGAACCGCCGGCCTCCTCCTCCAGCTCCTCGATCGTGACGCCGACCGGGTAGAGCTGCTTGAGGCTGGACCAGAGCTGCTCGAGGTCCCAGTCCTCGCCGTAGCCCTCGGCGGTGGCCCCCTGCACGTACGCCTCGACGACGTCGTCGATCATGTTGCGGACCTGGTCGGAGAGGTCCTCGCCGTTGAGCACCCGGAGACGCTCGGCGTAGATCACCGTGCGCTGCTTGTTCAGCACCTCGTCGTACTTCAGGACGTTCTTGCGGATCTCGGCGTTCTGGCCCTCGATCTGGGCCTGCGCGTTCTTGATCTGCCGGGTGACCATCTTCGACTCGATGGGCACGTCCTCCGGGATGTTGAAGCGGTCCATGACCGCCTCGACCGCGCCGGAGCGGAACCGCTTCATCAGCTCGTCCTGCAGGGACAGGTAGAACCGGGACTCGCCCGGGTCACCCTGCCGGCCGGAACGACCGCGCAGCTGGTTGTCGATCCGCCGGGACTCGTGCCGCTCGGTGCCCAGCACGTAGAGGCCGCCGGCGGCGGCCACCTCCTCCGCCTCGGCGTCGCAGGCCTGCTTCCACTTGGGCAGGACCTCCTCCATCGCCTTGGCGTACTCCTCCTCGTGCTCGATCGGGTCGAGGCCGCGCTGGCGCAGCTCGCTCGCGGCGAGGAACTCGGGGTTGCCGCCGAGCAGGATGTCGGTGCCCCGGCCGGCCATGTTGGTGGCCACCGTGACCGCGCCCTTGCGCCCGGCCTGGGCGACGATCTCGGCCTCCCGGGCGTGGAACTTGGCGTTCAGCACCGAGTGCGGGATGCCCCGGCGGCGCAGCAGCTGGGAGAGGATCTCGGAGTTCTCCACCGAGACGGTGCCCACCAGCACCGGCTGCCCGGCCTCGTGCCGCTCGGCGATGTCCTCCACCACGGCGTTGAACTTGGCCTTCTCGGTCTTGTAGATGACGTCCGGGCGGTCCTGCCGGATCATCGGCCGGTGGGTCGGGATGGTCACCACGCCGACCTTGTAGACCTTGTTGAACTCGCCCGCCTCGGTCTGGGCGGTACCGGTCATGCCGGAGAGCTTCTCGTAGAGGCGGAAGTAGTTCTGGAGGGTGATGGTGGCCAGGGTCTGGTTCTCCTGCTTGATCTCCACCCCCTCCTTGGCCTCGATCGCCTGGTGCATGCCCTCGTTGTAGCGGCGGCCGTGCAGGATGCGGCCGGTGAACTCGTCGACGATGAGGACCTCGCCGTCGCTGACGATGTAGTCCTTGTCGCGCTTGTAGAGCTCCTTGGCCTTGATCGCGTTGTTCAGGTAGCCGACCAGCGGGGTGTTCACCGACTCGTACAGGTTGTCGATGCCGAGCCGGTCCTCGACCTTGGCCACGCCGCGCTCGGTGACCGCGATGGTCCGCTTGGCGTAGTCGACCTCGTAGTCGCCCTCGCCGTCCTTGCCGGGCTGGAGCCGGGCCACCACCGCGGCGAACTCGCCGTACCAGCGGGCGGAGTGCTCGGCCGGGCCGGAGATGATCAGCGGGGTCCGGGCCTCGTCGATCAGGATCGAGTCGACCTCGTCGACCACGGCGAAGTTGTGCCCGCGCTGGACCAGTTCCTCCCGGGACCAGGCCATGTTGTCGCGCAGGTAGTCGAAGCCGAACTCGTTGTTGGTGCCGTAGGTGATGTCGCACTCGTACGCGGCCCGGTGCTCGCTGGCCGGCCGGTTGGGCAGCACCACGCCGACGGTGAGGCCGAGGAACTCGTGCACCCGGCCCATCCAGGCGGCGTCGCGCTGGGCCAGGTAGTCGTTGACCGTGACCACGTGCACGCCCTTGCCGGAGAGCGCGTTGAGGTAGACCGGCATGACCGAGGTCAGGGTCTTGCCCTCACCGGTCTTCATCTCGGCGATGTTGCCGAAGTGCAGCGCCGCGCCGCCCATCACCTGGACGTCGTACGGGCGCTGGCCGAGCACCCGGGCGGCCGCCTCCCGGCACACCGCGAAGGCCTCGGGCAGCAGGTCGTCGAGGGTCTCGCCGTCGGCCAGCCGCTCCTTGAACTGCACGGTCATGTCGCGCAGTTCCTCGTCGGTGAGGTTGACGTAGTCGTCCTCGATCGAGTTGACGGCGGCGGCGATGGCCTTGAGCCGGCGCACCATACGGCCCTCGCCCGCGCGGAGGACCTTTTCCAGAATCGACACGGATCAACGCTCCCCTAGACAGTCTCGAACCATCGTAGGCGCTCCATCGGGGCGATGGTCACTGGTGGCGGCGGTCCGGCCCGGCGAAAACGACATAACGCGCAGCCGATCCGCCAGCGCCGGGATTATCCGTTACGCCGTCCGCGAACGATCCGGCACGATGACCCGGTGGACCCCGTGGAGATCACCGAGGACGGCCTGTTGCTGCGCCCGTGGCAGGCCACCGACGCCGACGCCGTGCACCGGGCGTGCCAGGATCCGGACATCCAGCGCTGGACCACCGTACCTCGCCCGTACCGGCCCGAACACGCCAGCGCGTTCGTCACCGAGGTGGCGCCGGGCGACTGGGCGGCCGGCCGGGGTGCGCCGTTCGCGGTCTGCGACGCGGTCACCGGTGAGCTGCTGGGGTCGTGCGGGCTGGTCTCCATCGACCCCGTCCTGCGCTCCGGCGAGATCGGCTACTGGGTCGCCCCCTGGGCCCGCGGGCGCGGGGTCACCGTCCGGGCCGCCCGGGCGGTCGCCCGCTGGGCCTTCGACAGCCTCGAGCTGCGCCGGCTGATCTGGCAGGCCGAGGTCGGCAACCACGCGTCCCGGCTGGTGGCGCTCCGCACCGGGTTCCGGATCGAGGGGCGGCTGCGGCTGGCGGACCCGACCCCGGAGGGCGGCAACCAGGGCTGGATCGGCTCGCTGCTGCCCGGCGAGGTGCCGGCCCCCGGCAGCACCGGTCCCGCCGGCCCCGGCACCCTGGAGGCCCGGCGGGCCGCCGTCTTCGGCCGCCCGCAGCCGGTCCTCTTCGCCACCGCCGGCGCCACCGAGCTACGGCTGCGCCCGGTGGAGGAACGCGACCTGGACGCCATCGTGGCCACCTGCCGAGACCCGGAGACGGTCCGCTGGACCACGGTGCCCGACCCGTACCAGCGCGAGCACGCCGAGGGGTTCCGCCGGGACGTCGCGGAGGCGGGCTGGGCGGGAGGCACCGGGGCGACGTACGCGATCGCCGACGCCGATGACCGGTACGCCGGCTCGATCGACCTGCGCATCTCCCCGGCCGACCCGCTGGTGGCCGACGTCGGCTTCATGACCGCCCCGCACGCCCGGGGCCGGGGCTACCAGCCGGCCGCCCTCGCCGCGCTCTGCGCCTGGGGCTTCGCCACGCTCGGCCTGGCCCGCGTCGAGTGGCGGGCCGACGTGGGCAACACCGCCTCCCGCCGGGTCGCCGAGAAGGCCGGCTTCACCGTCGAGGGCACCGCCCGGGGCGGGGTCAACCACCGCGGCCAGCGGCTGGACGTCTGGGTCGCCGGGCTGCTCGCCGAGGACCTGACGTGACGCCGAAGGTCATCGAGGCGTACGGGGTGCGGTTGCGGGAGAACCGGGCGGACGACGTCGCCGACACCGCCGCCGCCTGCGCCGACCCGTTGACCCAGCGCTTCATCTCCGGCCTGCCGTCGCCGTACACCGAGGCGGACGCCCGCTGGTGGGTCACCGAGGGGGCGCCCGCGGCCTGGGCCAGCGGCGGGGCCGCCTACGTGGTGGCCGACCCGGACACCGACCGGCTGCTCGGCGCGGTCGGGCTGGGCCACCCGGTGCCCTACCGGAGCCAGGCCGAGATCGGCTACTGGGTGGCGCCGTGGGCGCGCGGGCGGGGCGTGGCCAGCGCGGCGACCCGGGCGCTGGCGGAGCACGCGTTCGCCACCGGGACCGCCCGGCTGGAACTGTTCACCCACGAGGAGAACACCGCCAGCCAGCGGGTCGCGCTCGCCGCCGGCTTCCGCTACGAGGGCGTACGCCGCGCCGCCAGCCCGAACCGTGACGGCGGCCGGCACGACCTGCTCGCCTGGGTACGCCTCGCCGGCGACCCGCCCGGACCGGCCCCGCGCCCGCTGCCCGACCTGGCCGACGGCCGGCTCACCGACGGCGCGGTGACCCTGCGCCGGCTCGCCCCGGACGACGCGGACCTGATGTTCCGGCTGCACACGCTGCCCGAGGTGGTGGCGAACCAGGCACCACCCGTGCCGCCCACCCGGGACGCGATCGAGCGGCGTTGCCGACTCTCGGAGAGCGCCTGGCTCACCGGCGCCATCGCGCGGCTGCTGATCGTCGACGCGACCACCGGCGAACCGCTGGGCAGCTGCGGATTGTCGTACACCGACCTGCCGGCGGGTGAGGCGAGCCTCGGCTACGCGCTGCTGCCGGCCGCGCGGGGTCGCGGCCTCGCCACCCGGGCCGTCCGGCTGCTCGCCGGCTGGGCGTTCGGGCCGACCGGCATCGCCCGGCTGACCGCCGGCACCATGCCCGACAACATCGCCTCGCACCGGGTGCTGGAGAAGGTCGGGTTCCGCCGCGAGGGGCTGCTGCGCGGGCGGCTGCCCGGCCTGGCCGGAACGCGGATCGACGACCTGGTCTTCGGCCTGCTACCGGAGGAGCTGCGCTGACCCGCGCGGTCGCCGGGGGCGGTGCCGCCGCCGGCGACCGCGGACCGTCGAGCGGTGCCCACCGGGCCGCGCGGCCGGTCGTGGTGGCGGTCGGGTGCCGCCACCACGACGGCGCTCGACTGCTCAGATCGCCAGCGAGATGATCCCGTAGTCGTAGGCGTGCCGGCGGTAGACGACGCTCGGCCGGCCGGACTCCTTGTCCTGGAACAGGTAGAAGTCGTGGCCGACGAGCTCCATCTGGAACAGCGCGTCGTCGACGGTCATCGGCTCGGCGGGGTGCACCTTCTCCCGCGCGATGTGCCAGGGCTGGTCGTCGTACTCGTCCTCGGTGTCGACCCGTTCGGCGACCGCGGTGGCGGTGGCCGCGCTGGCGCCGTTCACCGGGGCGGACAGCGGCGGGGCGTCGAGATCCGCCACGGGCAGGCCGGCGGTGGCGGCGGCCACGGAGAGCGGCGCGTGCCGACCCCGGTGGACCCGACGGCGGTCGGCCGCCCGGCGCAACCGGGTGTCGAGCTTGGCGATCGCCGCGTCGAGCGCGCTGTAGAAGTCGTTCGTGCACGCCTCGGCCCGGATCACCGGGCCACGGGACACGCAGGTTATCTCCACTCGCTGGCAGTGGTCCGCCTGGCGCGGGTTGCGCTCGTGGAACAGCTCCACATCGACCCGAATGAGTTTGTGATCGTAGCGTTCGATCTTCGCGAGTTTCTCCGCGACGTGCACCCGGTAATGGTCGGGAACTTCGACGTTCCGGCCCTTGACCACGATGTCCACGTGACCTCCTTGCTCGGATGGTCGTTCGATCCGGCATCCGGTCGCACGCCCCGGGGAGGTCCCACTCGGCGTCGACCGGTCGATACGGCTACGCCTCCTTTCACCGCCGGGGGCGGGTGGGAAAGACCTCCTACCCCCGACAGCAAAACGCTAACTCCTGTTCCAGGCACAGTCACCCCTGGTTGCCGAGACGGCTCAGGAATTTTCACAGCTCGTACACCATCGGGTGAAACGGAAACACGAACGGTTACGACTGTTGCCGTTTCTCGGTCGCCGCGAGCACCGCGGCCACCGTGGGTGACAGTCCGGTCGCAACCAGCTCGCGGCTGACGGCGGCGATCGTGGCGCCGGTGGTGACGATGTCGTCCAGCACCACCACGGCGGTCCCCGGCGGCGCCGGCGGCACCCGGCCGCGCGACCGGAACGCCGACTCGGCCGCCGCGGCCCGGCCCGCGCTGTCCAGCGTCACCGAGTCCGGGCGGGGCAGGGCGCGCAGCGGGCGCGAGACCCGCACCGGCCAGCCGGCCCGCCGCAGCCGGTACGCGCAGTGCCGGGCCAGCCGGCCGAGGTGGTCGCCGTAGCGGGCCCGGGCCGCCGCCGCCGTGTCCGGCACCGGCACCAGGGTCACCGGGCGCGGCCCGCCGAGCGCGGTCGCCACCACCTCGGCGAGCAGTCCGCCCAGTGGCCGGGCCAGGCCGTGCCGGCCGTGTTCCTTGTAGGCCAGCAGCGTCTCCCGCAGCGGCCCGGCGTACGGGCCGAGGGCGACGCAGGGCGGCAGGCCGGGCGGGGCGGGTGTGGGTCGCGCCGGACGGGGCCGCAGCGCCTGCAACAGCCCGGCGCACGCCGGGCACACGCCGTGCCGCAGGCCGGGCCGGCGTTCCCGGCAACCCGCGCAGTCGGCGGGCAGCACCAGGTCGGCGAGGTCCGCCCAGAGCGCGCCGACGTCCCGCACCGGGATCAGTAGAGGAAGAAGGGGGCGGTCGGGTTGCCGGAGCGGTCCCCGGTCGGGTCCGGGTTGACGTCGAGCACCTGGTCCGACTGGATCCGCGTCGACCCGCTGTAGGAGACCCCGTTGGCCTCGTACATCACCGCGCTGGGCTGCGGTGCCACCGGGTTGACCGGGTACGCCACCAGGTGGGTCACCCGGGCGCCCACGTTCTCCTGCAGCGCGGTCTGCCGGGCGCCGTCGACGCTGACGTCGTAGACCGCCGGGCGGTCGGTCGAACCGCCCACCACCAGCCGGTCCTCGCCGGCCCAGTCGACCGCCGAGAGCGCGGTCAGCGAGGTGAACACCCGCCGCGCCGGCCCGACGGTGACGCTGTCGCCGTCCATGTCCACGGCGGCCACGTAGAGCCCGCCGCCGACGATGAGCGCGATCCGCTGGCCGTCCAGCGACGCCGCCACGGCGGTGACCGCCCCGGTCACGCCGTTGAGCTGCACCCTGCTCATCCGCGCGTCGCGGTCGAAGAGGTAGAGGCTCCCGTCGGCCACCACCAGCCCGCGCGGCTGCAGCGGGTCGAGGGTACGCAGCCAGACCGGCCGGCCCACCGCCGTGTGTACGGGCCCCTTGCGCAGGCCGGCCAGCGGGGCGGCGCCGCTGCCGACGGCCAGCCGCTGCCGCTTGTCCGGGCCGGTGACCACCAGCGCGGCCAGCGTCCGGTCGTTGATCCGGTCGAAGTTGGCCGACACCACGTTGCGGTTGTCGCCCTCGGCCAGCGGCACCGTTCCGGGCTCCCCCACCACGGCGAGCGGGTGCACGGCGCCGTCGTAGACGCAGAACCGGTGCGGGTTCTGCGCCAGCTCGTAGACCGGGTTGGCCCGCCGCTGGCCGGCCAGGTCGACCACCCGGCGGGACTGGTTCTGCACCTTCAGTTCCACCTGCCCGTCGAGGTTGGGCAGCGACCAGGCGAGTTGGGTCGCGAACTGGTCCAGCCGCTCCTCGTCGTTGGCGGGCAGCGCCAGGTTGACCTCCCACCGGTCGGCGCTGCCGGTGGCGTTGTTGATCAGCTCGGTGCGGTCGGGGAGCGGGACGACCGCCGTGCGCAGCCAGTCGGACGGGCCGCCGATCAGCCAGCGGACCACCTCGGTGACCTGCCGCTCCTCCGGCACCGCCTCGGGCAGGTAACGCAGGTCGGGCACCAGCCGGGCGCGGTCGGAACTCCAGAAGTAGACCGAGGACTCCTTGTAGTACTGGGCCAGCGCCACGTCGCTGAGCAGCAGCGCGTTCGGCGGGTCCTGCACGTACAGGCCGGCCTGCTCGACGTCGCCCTGGCCGGGGACGGCCGCGCTGACCAGCTTGAACTCGTAGCTGCGCTCGGTGGCCACCGGGGGCAGCAGGGTGCCGTTCGCCCGCAGCAGGCCGACCTGCTGCACGTTGATGGTCACCTTCGTGCTGTCGACGTCGGGCGTGATCACCGGATCGTCGGTCAGCCGTACCACGGTGAGGGCGACCTCGCTGCCCTGCTTCTCCTGGAGCCGGTCGTGGTGCCGCGGGTCGATGAACTCCTTGACCCGGTCGTAGGCGCGGTCCGGCTCGCCGGCGGCGGCGGCCAGGAAGTTGTTGACGAACGTCTGGGCGTTGCTCCCGGCGGCCGTCCGGGCCGGCGGCTGGAGGCTGCCGCCGCTGACGGACCCGGCCCCGGCCGTGGAGACCCGGCGCTCCACCTCGACATCGGTGCTGGCCGGGATGCCGCAGCCGGTCAGCCCGAGGGCGAGCAGTGCGACGCCCGCGACGCCGGTCAGCAGCGGGCGCCTCACGACCGCGCCTCCGCCCGCTCCCCGGCCGTCCCGTCACCGGCGGGCGCCGGCGTGACGGCCAGCGCGCCACCGGCGCCCGGCCCGATGGCCAGCAGCCCACCGTCGCGCGGGCCGCCGAACGGCAGCGCCGCGTCGGCCGGCACCAGGCGCAGCGGGGAGGTGGTGAGCCGGTCGCCGGCGCGGGCCGGCAGGGTGAGCCGGAACTGGGCACCCTGCCCCGGCGCCCCCCACGCCTCCAGCCAGCCGCCGTGCAGGCGGGCGTCCTCCAGGCTGATCGACAACCCGAGCCCGGTGCCACCGGTCTGCCGGGCACGGGACGGGTCGGCCCGCCAGAACCGGTTGAAGACCAGCTTCTCCTCGCCCGGCTTGAGCCCCACCCCGCGGTCCCGGACGGTGATCGCCACCGCTGTCTCGTCCGCGCCCAGGGTGATCAGCACCGGCTTGCCCTCGCCGTGCTCGACCGCGTTGCCGACCAGGTTGCGCAGCACCCGCTCGACCCGGCGCGGATCCACCTCGGCGATCACCGGGGCGGTCGGCACGTCCAGCTCGATGGCCACCCCGACCCGCTCCGCCAGCCCGGCCAGCCGGTCGGCGACCCGGTGCACCACCGGCACCAGGTCGGTCGGCTCGGCGTCGAGCATGGCGAAGCCGGCGTCGAAGCGGCTGATCTCCAGCAGGTCGGTGAGCAGTTCCTCGAACCGGTCCAGCTCGGCCTGGAGCAGTTCGGCGCTGCGGGCGACCGCCGGGTCGAACTCGTCGCGCTCGGCGAAGATCAGGTCGGCCGCCATCCGGACCGTGGTCAACGGCGTCCGCAGCTCGTGCGACACGTCCGAGGTGAAGCGGCGCTGCAACCGGGACATCTCCTCCAGGCGGAGGATCTGCCGTTGCAGGTTGGTGGCCATCTGGTTGAAGGAGGCGGCGAGCAGTGCCAGGTCGTCCTCGCCGTTGACCGCCATCCGCTGGTCGAGCAGCCCGGCGGAGAGCCGCTGCGCCGTCCGGGCGGCCACCCGTACCGGGGTCACCACCAGCCGGGTGACCAGCGCGGCCAGCAGGCCGAGCAGCAGCACCAGGGCGACACCGGTGGCCGCCACGGTGGTCCGGGCGTCGGCCGCGGCGGCGTCCTGCCGGGCCAGCGGTACGAAGTAGTAGATCTCGATCTGGCCGAACTCGGTCGGCACCGGGGAGCCGTACACCAGGTACTTCGTGCGCTCGCCGGTGAGCCGGCCGGTGCGGATCTGCTTGGCCACGTTGCCGTCGGCGACCGCGGCCCGCAGCTCCCGGCTGATCAGCGGCCGGACGTCGATCGCGGGCGAGCTGCGGGTCTGCAGGATGCCGGGGTGGTCGTCGGCGGTGATCGCCACCACCACGCCGCTGGTCTGCTGCGGGTCACCGCCGGCCAGGTAGTTGACGGTGCCCTCGATGGTGTCCTGGAGCTGGGCCTCCTGCGGCTGGCTGAAGAGCGAGACCTGCTTGGCGGTGTAGTCCGCCCCGCTGGTCAGCCGCAGCCGGGTGTCGGTGACCGCGTTCTCCAGCAGGATGTCGGTGATCTTGTTGGCGATCACGTACGCGAACCCGCCCACCAGCAGGCTGGAGGCGACCAGGGTGATGGTCACCACCCGCAGCTGCAACGAGCGCCGCCAGGTCTGGTGCAGGCCGGCGAGCAGCCGGGCACCGCGGGCGGCGAGCCCGCGCCACAGCTCCCACGCGGCGCCGCGGCGGCGGGGAGCTGGTGACGGGGAGTCCTGGACCGGGGAGGTGACCACAGTGCGACCAGGCTATCCGGTCCCCGCCTTGTAGCCCACGCCGCGAACCGTGAGGATGATTTCCGGCCGCTCGGGATCCGGCTCGATCTTGGCGCGGAGCCGCTGCACGTGCACGTTGACCAGCCGGGTGTCCGCCGCGTGCCGGTAGCCCCAGACCTGCTCCAGCAGCACCTCGCGGGTGAACACCTGGCGCGGCTTGCGGGCCAGCGCGACCAGCAGGTCGAACTCCAGCGGGGTGAGCTTCACCTCCTCGCCGTTACGGCTCACCGTGTGCGCCGGGACGTCGATGGTGATCTGGTTGCCGGGCGGCCCGATGGTCAGCATCTCCGGGGCGGCGTCCTCGCCGCGCCGCAGCCGGGCCCGCATCCGGGCGACCAGTTCCTTGGGCTTGAACGGCTTGACCACGTAGTCGTCGGCACCGGACTCGAGGCCGAGGACCACGTCGACGGTGTCGCTCTTGGCGGTCAGCATGACGATCGGAACGCCCGATTCGGCGCGGATCGACCGGGCCACGTCGATACCACTCATACCGGGCAGCATCAGGTCGAGCAGCACGATGTCGGGCCGATTGTCGCGGAAGGCGGCCAAGGCCCGCTCCCCGTCGGCCACGAACGAGGGCAGGAAGCCCTCGCTGCGCAGGACGATGCCGAGCATCTCGGCGAGCGCTGGGTCGTCGTCGACCACCAGTACCCGGGCTCTCATGGGATTAATTTTCCATCCCCGTTCAGTTCGGTGGGATCCACGTCACCCGGCACGGTACTGCCGCGGGACGCCGTCGCCCAGCAACCGGCCCCCCGGACACCGCCCGGCGTGCGGGTCCACCTCGGCGGACCGCGCGTGACACCATGATCCCCGCGTGCGCCGTCACGCGCCACCACCGTTCGTCCACCAGGAGTACGCGTGCCCGACGCCGGCCCGACCGCCGTGCTCCCGCGTCGCCCGCTCACCGTCGGTGAGCTGCTCGACTCGGCGGTCCTGCTGCTGCGCGACCACGCCCGGGTGCTGGTCCCTCTCGCCGCGGTGCTGGCCGCGGGCGAGCAGCTGCTGCTCCTGCCGGTACGCCTGGCGGCCGGCACGGAACCGCCCGTCTGGTTCGTCGAGTTCGGCCGGTTCGGCTGGTACTGGCTGCTGCTGGTCATCGGCGCGGCCACCGAGTCGATGATCATCGCGCTGCTCGGCAACCCGGCCGCACGGGCCGCCGGGGCGGCGCTGCTCGGCCGGCGCGCCGGCGCCCGGGACCTGCTCCGCCCCGCCGGGGCACGGTGGGGGGCGACCCTGCTGCTGGTGCCGGTGGTGGGTGCGGTGATGACCACCGCCGCCCTGCTCGGACCCACCTGGATCATCGGTTTCGCCCTGCTCGGCGCGGTGACCCCGGCGCTGGTCGTGGACCGGGTGCACCCGCTGCGCGCCCCGCTGCGCTCGGCCGCGCTCGCGGTCCGCGCCGGGGGCCGGGCCGGCGCCGTCCGGTTGCTCGGCTACCTCGCCTGGTGGCTCGTCCGGGTCGGCCTCGGGGTGGGCGTCTACTACGGGCTGGACGGGCTCGACCTGCTGCCCGAGGCGTGGCAGATCCCGGTGTCCCTGCTCGTCTGGGCGGGCGTGAACAGCGTGGCGTATCCGGCGATCGCCTGCCTGGACGCGGCGGTCCACCTGGAGACCCGGATCCGCACCGAAGGGCTGGACATCCTGCTCGCCCGCGCTCCGGCCGGCACGCCGGACGCCGCGCTGCTGGCGGCCGGGCGATGAGCTTCAGCCGGTGGTGGACCGAGACCACGGCGTCCCTCGGTGACCGGGTACCGCTGCCCCTGGCCGCGCTGCTGCTGGTGCTCGCGGCGGTGCTGGTCGCCGTCGCGTGGTACACCTACCCGGCCTGGGTGCCCCGCCGGCTGCCCCGGCTGTGCCGGCGGAGACGCCGGGCCCGGCCGGGCCCGGCGACCGCCGCGCCGGTCGTGCCCGCCGCCCGGGAGCCGGCCGAGGAGCCGGCGGCGGCCGTCCACCTGTCCCTGGCCGACCGGCTGGCCGCCGAGGGCCGCTACGCCGAGGCGGTCCGCGAGCGGTTGCGGGCCATGCTCCGCGAGCTGGTGACCCGCCGGATGGTGCGGCTGCGCTCCGGGATGACCGTCACCGAGGTGATCGCCACGGCGAGCGAGCACCACCCGCCGGTCGGCCCGCCGCTGCGCGCGGCCGGCGCGATCTTCTCCGAACTCTGGTACGCCGAGCGCCCCGCCACCGCCGAGCACGACCGCCGGATGCGGGAGCACGCCGGCGAGCTGCACCGGGTGCTGGCCGGGCCGGCCGAGCGGGAGGACCGGCCGTGACCGCGACGACGACAGCCGGCGCGCGGACCGGGGCCACCACCACCGCCAAGGGGCGCGGCGGGCGGGGCCGGCGGTGGCACCGGATCGTGATCCCGCTCGGGCTGGCCGCGCTGCTGCTCACCACCACCCTGGTCACCCATGCCGTCGACCAGCCCGATCCGGACGCCGGCTTCCTCTCCCCGGTGGCCACCGGCGACCACGGGGGCAGCCGCCTCGCCGCCGCCCTGCGCGAGCGCGGGGTCACCGTGCAGCGGGAGACCACCACGGCGGCGGCACTGGCGGCCGTCCGGTCCGCGCCGGCCACGCTCTTCGTCCCCGCGCCGGCGCTGCTGCGCCGGGAGACCGTCCGGGCCCTGGACCGGCTTCCGGCCCGGACCCGGCTGGTCCTGGTCGACCCGGCCCGCCCGGTGCTGGTCTCCGCCGGGCTGCCGCTGCTGCCCGGCGAGCGCCGCTGGGCGGCGCAGGCGCTCGGCCCGGCGGCCGGCGGGCTGCCCTGCCAGCTGCCCGAGCTGGGCGGGGTCGGCAGCGCGGCCGTCGGCCTGCAGCGCTACACCGCCGGCTCCTACCGGCCGGAGCAGGTCCAGTTCTGCTTCGCCGGCGCGCTGGCCCGGGTGTCCGGGGCGGTCGAGCAGGTGGCGGTCGGTGCCAGCGACCCGTTCCGCAACGACCGGATCGCCGAGTGGGACAACCTCGCCTTCGCCACCGGCCTGCTCGGGGTGACCGGCCGGGTGGTCTGGCTGGACCTGGCCGAGCCGGAGCCGCCGCCGGCCACCGGCACCGGCCGCCCGTCCCGGACGCCGGCCACCGAGGACGGTCCGGGCACCGGGACCGGTGACGGCAGCGGCGACGGCACGGGCACCGGCGACGGCCGGGGCGGCCCCGGAGAACCCGGCCAGCCCGGCGGCCCGGGCGGGGGCGACCAGTCCGGCTCCGGTGACGGCGACGGCGAGGCCGCCGACCGGGACGACCCGCCGAACCCGCTCTGGGCCGCCTTCCCGCCCTGGTTCTGGGCGTTGCTGGCCCAGCTCGCGCTGGCGGTGCTGTTCCTGGCGCTCTGGCGGGCCCGCCGGCTCGGCCCGCCGGCGGCGGAGCCGCTGCCGGTGACCGTCCGCTCCGCCGAGACGGTCCTCGGCCGGGCCCGGCTCTACCAGCGGGCCGGGGCGCGCGAGGCGGCCGCCCGGACGCTGCGGGAGGCCGCCCTGACCCGGCTGCTCCCCCGGCTCAACCTGCCGGCGGACGCGGCGCCGGACCGGGTCGCCGGCGCGGTCGCCGCCCGCACCGGCGCCGAGCCGGCCGCGACCGAGGAGCTGCTGTACGGCGGCGAGCCGGAGACCGACCAGGACCTGCTGGAGCTGGCGCGCGCGCTGGACGGGGTGACCCGTACGGTGGCACCGCCGGCCTCCCCCGACGTGCCACTGCCCGACCGAACCGAAGGAGAACCGCGGTGACCCGACCCGCCGGAACCGCCGAGCCGCAGATCGCCGACCCGGACGCCGCCCGAGCCGCCCTGCACCGGCTGCGCACCGAGGTGGCCAAGGCGGTCGTCGGGCAGGACGCGGTCGTCACCGGCCTGGTGATCGCCCTGCTCTGCCGCGGCCACGTACTGCTGGAGGGCGTGCCCGGGGTGGCCAAGACGCTGCTCATCCGCACCGTGGCCACCGCGCTGCACCTGACCTCGAAGCGGGTGCAGTTCACCCCCGACCTGATGCCCGGCGACGTCACCGGGTCGCTGATCTTCGACCCGCACACCGCCGCGTTCACCTTCCGGGAGGGGCCGGTCTTCACCAACCTGCTGCTCGCCGACGAGATCAACCGGACGCCGCCGAAGACCCAGTCGGCGCTGCTGGAGGTGATGGAGGAGCGGCAGGTCTCGGTGGAGGGCGACCGGCGGCCGCTGCCCGAGCCGTTCATCGTCGCCGCCACCCAGAACCCGATCGAGTACGAGGGCACCTATCCGCTGCCGGAGGCGCAGCTGGACCGGTTCCTGCTCAAGCTCACCGTGCCGCTGCCCAGCCGGGAGGAGGAGCTGGGCGTGCTGCGCGCGCACCACGCCGGCTTCGACCCCCGCGACCTGGCGGCGGCCGGCGTACGACCGGTGGCCGGGGCGGCCGACCTTGCCGCGGCGCGGGCCGCGGTGGGCCGGGTGCACGTGGCGGAGCCGCTCCTCGGCTACCTGGTCGACCTGTGCCGGGCCACCCGGGCCACCCCGGCGCTGGAGCTGGGCGCCTCGCCCCGGGGCGCGACCGCGCTGCTCGGCACGGCCAAGGCGTGGGCCTGGCTGGCCGGCCGGGACCACGTCGTGCCGGACGACGTCAAGGCGGTCGCCCGGCCCACCCTGCGGCACCGGCTGCGGTTGCGACCGGAGGTCGAACTGGAGGGCGTCAGCGTGGACGCGGTGCTGGACACGGTGCTCGCCACCGTGCCGACCCCGCGATGACCTGGCGGGCGGCGCTCCTGCTGGCGGCCGGTGCGCTGACCCTGCCGGCCTGGCCGTCGCCGCTCGCCGGGATGCTGGTGATGACCGGGGCGGTGCTGCTCCTGGTGGTGCTGGACCGGGCGCTGGCGGTGCCGCCGAGCGCGCTGACCGCCACCCGGGACGGGGACCGCACGGTCCGGCTCGGCGGCACCGCCACCGTCGTGCTGCACCTGGGCAACCCCTCCGCCCGTACGCTGCGCGCCCAGGTCCGCGACGCCTGGGTGCCGTCGGCCGGCGCCCGTCCGGACGTCCCGCCGACCCGGCTGGTCCGGGTCGAGCCCGGCCGGTCCGCCGCGCTGCCCAGCCGGCTCACCCCCACCCGCCGCGGTGACCGGCCGGCGGTGGCGCTGACCGTCCGCTCCCTCGGCCCGCTCGGGCTCGGATTCCGCCAGCGCTCGGAGCGCCCGGCCACGCCGCCGTGGACGCTGCGCGTGCTGCCCCGCTTCGACTCGCGCCGGCACCTGCCGGAGAAGCTGTCCCGGCTCCGGGTGATCGACGGCACCCAGGTCACCCGGGGACGCGGCCAGGGCACCGAGTTCGACACCCTGCGCGAGTACGTGGTCGGCGACGACGTGCGCTCGATCGACTGGCGGGCCAGCGCCCGCCGGGCCGACGTGCTGGTGCGCACCTGGCGGCCGGAGCGGGACCGCCGGCTGGTCTGCGTGCTGGACACCGGCCGCACCTCGGCGATCCGGGTCGGCGACGAGCCCCGGCTGGACACCGCGATCGACGCGGCGCTGCTGCTCACCGCCCTCGCCGCGCGTGCCGGCGACCGGGTCGACCTGCTCGCCGCCGACACCGCCGTACGGGCCACGGTGACCGGGACCGGGCGGCCGGCCCTGCTGCCCCGGCTGGTGCACGCGCTGGCCCCGCTGCAACCGGCCCTGGTGGAGACGGACTTCGACCTGATCGCCGGCGAGCTGTTGCGGCGGCAGCGGCAGCGCAGCCTGGTGGTGCTCTTCACCGCGCTGGAGGCCGGTGCGCTGAGCGCGGGCCTGCTGCCGGTCCTGCCCCGGCTGGCCGCCCGGCACCGGGTGCTGATCGCGGCGACCCACGACCCGGTGCTGACCGCGCTCACCACGGCCGTACCGGCGCAGCCCCGGGACGCCTACGCGGCGGCGGCCGGCTGGCGGGCGCTGGCCGAGCGGGACCGCATCCGCGCCGCCCTGGCCCGGCACGGCGTCCTGGTCGTCGACGCCCCCGCCGGCCGCCTGGCCCCCACCCTCGCCGACACCTACCTCCGCCTAAAATCCCAAGCCCAACTCTGACCACCCCACCCCACCCCACCCCGCCCTGCGGTACGGCTGGTTGATCATGAGGTTAGCGGCGGTTCTGGAGATCGAGAACGCCGCTAACCTCATGATCAACCGGGGTGGGGGTGGGGGTGGGGGTGGGGGTGGCGCGGGGGCCGAGGGTGAGGATGTAGGCGAGGAAGGCGAGCCAGATGGCGGCGCCGGCGGCGATGCGGAAGGGGATCGGCACGGGCGCGGGGGTGATGAACGCCTCGATGACGGCGGAGACCGCGAAGAGCCCGACCAGCCCGACGGCGACCAGGATGGCCTGGCGCCCGGCCCGGGCCACCGCCTGCCCCCGGGTCAGCCCGGCCGGTGGCGAGATCCACGCCCAGCCGGTCCGCAGCCCGACGCCGGCGGCCACGAAGACCCCGGTCAGCTCCAGCAGCCCGTGCGGGGTGATCAGGCCGAAGAAGACGTCGGCCCGGCCGTGGGAGACCATCACCCCGCCGGTCACGCCGATGTTCAGCGCGTTCTGCCACAACAGGTAGAGCACCGGGACGATGAGCACCCCGGCGGCCAGGCAGCGGGCGGCCACCCAGGCGTTGTGCGTCCAGAGCTGGACGGCGAAGGTGGGCGCGGAGTACTCGGTGTAGTAGTCGGCGAAGCCGGAGTCGGCCAGTTCGGCGGCCGCCTCCTCGCCGATGAACGCCGCCGCGGTATCGGGATTTCCGGCCACGAACCAGATCAGGAAGAAGCTGAGCAGGGTGAACCCGGTCGCCACACCGCACCACCACGGCCAGGCCCGGTAGACCGCGCCGGGGAAGCCGGCCACCAGGAAGCGACCCACCGCCGCCCAGGACGGCCGGGGTCGTCCGGTGAGCCGGGCCCGGGCCCGGAGCACCACCTGGGAGAGCTGGCCGACCAGCGCCGGGTCGGGCGAGCGGCTGCGCAGCACCGAGAGTTGCGTGGCGGCCCGCTGGTAGAGCACTACCAACTCGTCGATCTCGGCGGCGTCCAACCGCCGCCGGTCGGTCAGCGCCTCGAGCCGACGCCACTCCCCGCCGTGCTCCGCGACGTACGCGTCGAGATCCACCGTCCACCCCCGTTCGCGGATCATAGTGTTCACTGTCGGGGTGAGCGCGCAACCACGACCGCCGGCCCCGGGCTGGGGTGACGCCGGACTGGTCAGCGGAGAGGCCGTGGCGCTGGACGTGCGGGTCGCCCGGATCGGCTCCCGCGCGCTGGCGCTGCTGCTCGACGTGGTGACCCAACTGCTGCTCGCGCTGGTCCTGGCCATGCTGGTCGGCATCGTGCTCGCCGCGCTGCCGATGCGCCTGGTGGACGCGGCGCTGAGCAACGCCGTCGGCACCGTCGCGCTGGTGTCCGTGCTGGTCGGCTACCCGGTGCTCTTCGAACGGTTCAACCACGGCCGGACGCCCGGCAAGATGGCCGTCGGGTTGCGGGTGGTCAGCGCCGACGGCGCGCCGGTCGGCGTCCGGCAGTCACTGACCCGCGCGCTGGTCGGCGTCGCGGTGGAGTGGCCCGGGCTGGTGCTGCCGCTGCTGAGCTGGGTGGCGGGCGTGACGGTGATGCTGACCGACCGGCACGGCCGGCGGCTGGGCGACCTGGTGGCCGGCACGATGGTCGTGCACACCCGGTCGGCGATCATCTGGCGGCCGGTGCCGACCTCGGTGCCGGCGCTGGTCGGCTGGGCGCACACGCTGGACCTGAGCCGGCTCGACGACGGTCTGGCGCTGGCCGCGCGGCAGTACCTGGCCCGGGTGCACCAGTTGGCCGAGCCGGCGCGGGACCGGCTGGCCCGTGGCCTGTGGGCCGAGGTCGCGGCGGTGATCACCCCACCCCCGCCGCCCGGCCTGCCGGCGACGGTCTACCTGGCGGCGGTGCTCGGTGAGCGGCACCGCCGGGCGCGGCTGCGGCTGGCCCGGGGACGGGCGGTCACCGCGGCGCTCTGGCCGGAGCTGCTGCCCGGCCCGGCCACCCCACCGGCCCCCACCGCCACCTCCCCGGCCGCCAGCGCCGTTTCCCCGGCCCCCACCGCCGCCGCGCCGGCCGCCGGCGCCGCTTCCCCGGCCGTCGGGTCCTCTGCGGCCGGTGCCGCCTTCCTGGCCACGGCCGGCGCTGGGTCGACGCCCTCGGTGGTCGCACCGGCGGCGGCCGTCCGGCCGGCGGCGCCCGGCGCGGCGCCGGTGGCCGTGCCGGCGCAGGCCGGCCCGCCCACGGTACGACCGGCGACGGCGCCCGGAGACCGTCCCGACCGCTGACCACCGCCGCTCGCCGGTCGACGCCTCGGCCTGGCAACGCCGCCACGGCCGCGCCCCGGCCGGACAACACCGCCCCGGCCGCGCCCGCCGGGCAACGCTCCGCCGGTCGACGCCCCGGCCGGGCAACACCGCGCTGGTCGGGCTCCGGCCGGACACCGCCGCCCCGGCCCCGCCCCGGCCGGACAACGCCGCGCCGGCCGCGCTCCGGCCGGGCAACACCGCGCCCCGCCGGGCAACACCGCCCCGGGCGGGCAACGCCTCGACGGGGGCGGTGCCTCGGCGGCCCGCTGGCTCCCGCCCGGCGGGCGGTCCGCCTGGACGGGCCGGGTGTGGCAGTATCCGGCCTGCCCCTACCGCAGACAGGACGACCCGTGGCCGACGACCTGTTCACCCCCACCATCGCCCCGGCGGCGTACGAAGCGCGGCGCCCGCCGTGGCGTCCCCAGTCGTTGCTCTTCCCCGCCGTCTTCGGCGGCCCGACGGCGGTCACCGTGCTCGCCCTGGTCAACGCGGCCCGGTTGGGCCTGCCCGGCCGGGCCCGGCTGGCGGTGGCCGGCGCCGGGATCGCCGCGCTGGCCGCCCGGGTGGCGGTCACCCTGACGGTCTTCTCCGGCTCGGCGGACCGGCCCGTCCGGCTGATCGGCGCGCTGGCCGGCGCCCTGGTCTGGCTGGTCGTCTCGGTCACCCAGAAGGGCCGGTTCCGGGCGTACGAGCTGCGCGGTGGTGAGCCGGCGTCGCTCTGGCTGCCCGGCATCGCCGCGGTGCTGCTGCTCGGGGTCGCCGAGGCCCTGCTGATCGTCCTGCTGGCCGCCGCATGAGCGAGCGGATCGCGACGGCGCCGCACGGTGGCCCGGCGGGCACCGGGGTACCGGCGTGAGCGCCCCGGAGGCGGTGCTCATGCGGGCCGCCCAGCTGCTGGAACTCAACCGGGCCGAGCAGGCCCTGGCCGAGCTGAGCCGGCTGCCCGCCGCGCTGGCCACCGACGTGGCCGCGTTCCGGCTGCGCGCCGCCGCGCTGTCCGACCTGGACCGCTGGGCGGAGGTGGCCACGGTCGCCCGGCAGGGTCTCGCCGAGACCGGCCCGGACGCGGAACTGCTCGGCCGGCTCGGCCTCGCCCTGCGCCACCTCGACGAGTACGCCCCGGCGGAACGGGCGCTGCTCGACGGGCTGGCGGTCGAGCCGCAGAACCCCTGGCTGCTCTGCCAGTACGCCGACCTGTGCAGCGCGGTGGGGCAGACCGACAAGGCGGAGCGGCTGGTGGCCCGGGCCGCCGCGCTGGCCCCGGAGGCGCCGCCGGTCTTCGCCTCCCGCTTCCAACTGGCGTACGCCCGGGGCGACGACCGGGCTGCCGAGCGGGTGGCCCGGGAGTTCCTCGGCGCCTGGCCCGGCCATCCGGTGGCGCTCGCGCTGCACGGTGCCGCCGCGGCCCAGCGGGGCCGGGTGGACGCGGCGCACCGCTCGTTCGGCCAGGCGGTGGCGCACGATCCGACCGACGCCGACTACGCCGACGCGGCCTGGGAGTCCCGGGTGTACACCCATCCGCTGCTGCTGCCGCTGCGCCCGCTCTACCGGCTCGGCATCCTGCGCACCTGGCTGATCGCGGTGGGCGTGATCGTGCTGCTCAACCTGGCCGGGCTGGACCTGCTCGCCGGCCTGTTCGGGCTGGCATGGCTGCTGTTCTGCGTCTGGTCGTGGGTCGCGCCGCCGCTGGTGCGGCGGCTGGTGCGTGGCCGGTGGCGGGCGTGAGGGCGTTCGGGCCGTGGCTGGCGGTGCTGGCCGTGGTGCTGCTGCTCAGCGCGCTCCGGCTGCGGACGCTGGCCACCGTCGTGTCGCTGGCCTGGCTCGCCTGGTGCGTGTGGACGTGGGTCCGCCCCACCCGCCGCGACCCGCGCTGACCAGCCGGACGCTGGCGGGCACCACGGGGCGAGCCGGACGCTGACGGGCACCACGGGGTCGAGCCGGGCACGCACGGGCACCCCCGGGTCGAGCCGGTCGCCGGGCATCGGACGGGCCCGGCGGTGTCCGGCCGGAACGACGGACCGGGCCGGCCGCGGGTGCGGCCGGCCCGGTCGCCGAGTGCGTCGGATCAGTAGCGGTAGTGCTCCGGCTTGAACGGGCCCTCCACCGAGACGCCGAGGTAGGCGGCCTGTTCCTTGGTGAGTTGGGTGAGTTTGGCGCCGAGGGCGTCCAGGTGCAGGCGGGCGACCTTCTCGTCGAGGTGCTTGGGCAGCACGTACACGCCGATCGGGTACTCGTCGGTCTTGGTGTACAACTCGATCTGGGCGATGGTCTGGTTGGCGAACGAGTTGGACATCACGAAGCTGGGATGCCCGGTGGCGTTGCCCAGGTTCAGCAGCCGACCCTCGGACAAGACAATGATCGCGTGCCCGTCGTCGAAGCGCCACAGGTCGACCTGCGGCTTGATGTTCTCCCGGGTCACGTCCGAACGCTTGGCCAGCCCGGCCATGTCGATCTCGTTGTCGAAGTGACCGATGTTGCCCACGATCGCCTGGTGCTTCATCCGCGCCATGTGCTCGTTGGTGATCACGTTGAAACAGCCGGTCGCGGTGATGAAGATGTCCGCCTGCTCCACCACGTCATCCAACGTCGCGACCTGGTAGCCGTCCATCGCCGCCTGCAACGCGCAGATCGGGTCGACCTCGGTCACCACCACCCGCGCACCCTGACCCCGCAACGACTCCGCGCAGCCCTTACCCACGTCGCCGTAGCCCATCACCACGGCCATCTTCCCACCGATCAGCACATCGGTGGCCCGGTTGATCCCGTCGATCAACGAGTGCCGGCAACCATACTTGTTGTCGAACTTGCTCTTCGTCACCGAGTCGTTCACGTTGATCGCCGGGAACAACAGCGTCCCGGTGCGGTGCATCTCGTACAGCCGGTGCACACCGGTGGTGGTCTCCTCCGTCACGCCCTTGATCCCGGAGGCGATGCGGGTCCACCGCTGACCGTCCTCGGCCAGCGACCGGTGCAGCAGGCCGAGGATGACCGCGAACTCCTCCGAATCGGCGGACTCCACCGGCGGCACCACACCCGCCTTCTCGTACTCCGCGCCCTTGTGCACCAGCAGCGTGGCGTCACCACCATCGTCCAGGATCATGTTCGGGCCCTGACCGTCCGGCCAGGTCAACACCTGCTCGGTGCACCACCAGTACTCCTCCAGGCTTTCGCCCTTCCAGGCGTACACCGGCACACCCGCCGGCGCCTCCGGCGTGCCGTCCGGGCCGACCACGATCGCCGCGGCCGCGTGATCCTGGGTGGAGAAGATGTTGCACGACGCCCACCGCACCTGCGCACCCAACGCGACCAGGGTCTCGATCAGGACGGCGGTCTGAATGGTCATGTGCAGCGAGCCGGTGATCCGGGCCCCGGCCAGCGGCTGCGCCTCGGCGAACTCACGACGAATCGCCATCAGACCCGGCATCTCATGCTCGGCGAGGCGAATCTCCTTGCGCCCGAACTCGGCGAGCGACAGATCCGCCACCTTGTAGTCGCCCTCGGCGAGGGTGCGCGGCCGGGCCTCGGACGGCGTGCCGCTGGCGGACGCCGGGAGGGTGCTGGTCATGAAAGCTCCTGTCGAACGTTGTCCTGCGCGACCCCCCACCTTACGCGCGTCGGTGGACGGCGCAGGGGGCGGCCGGCGGACAGCGGCCAGGGGCGGTCGGGGTGGGCCCGACGGGGACGCCGGTGGACAGCGCACGGGGCGGTCGGTCATGGACGGACTTTCCGTCCACTCGCCGGCCGCCCCGTGCATCCCCCCGGTTTGGTTCCCCCGCGCGTTCTCGGACCGTCGTCGCGATAACGCTGCGCACTCATAGAGTCACACTGGGCGAGCACCGCGTCAAGCTATTTCGGGAAAGTCGGACTTGCCGCAGCGCTGTTCGCCGCCGGCAACCGCCAGCCGGCATTCGGCGGAGCGGGCGGACCGCTCAGCGCTGACCGGCGGTCGCCACGTACGCGTGGCCCGCGCCGGTGACCACCAGCGGCCCGCCGGCAGCGGACCCGACAGCGGCCCGGCCCGGCTCCAGCTTCACCGCGCCCGAGCCGTCGTCCACCACCAGTTCGCCACCGCAGCAGAGCACCACCCGGGGCCCGGTCAGCGTCAGCGTCACCTCGGGCACCTCCTGGTCCACGGTCACCCGGTGCAGCGCGAAGTCGTCCACCGGGACCGGCCAGCACACCACCCCCGGTGCCACCACCCGCGGCGTGACCACCGGGTCGGCCAGCACCTCGAACCGCAGCACCCGGAGCAGCTCGGGCACGTCCACGTGCTTGGGCGTCAAGCCGCCGCGCAGCACGTTGTCACTGGCCGCCATGATCTCCACGCCGGTGCCGCGCAGGTAGGCGTGCAGGTTGCCGGCCGGCATCCAGATCCCCTCGCCCGGCGCCAGCCGCACCCGGTTGAGCAGCAGCGCGACCAGCGCGCCGGGATCGCCCGGGTAGGCGGTGGCCAGGTCACGGGCCAGCTCCGCGTCCGGCCCGGTGATCCCGGAGCCCCGTACGGCCGCCAGCAGCTCGTCGCACTCCGCGCGCGGCCAGGTGAGCAGCAGCTCCACCGCGTCGCGCAGGCCCGCCGGCCCGGTGCGCAGCGCGGCCACCACCGGCTCCAGCTCACGTACGCCGAACGCGGCCAGCGCGGCGGCCGACACCACCGGGTCCCGGAAGCCGCAGAGCGCCTCGAACGGCGAGAGCGCGACCAGCAGCTCCGGCTTGTGGTACGGGTCCACGTAGTTGCGGTGCCCGTCGGTGCGGAGCGCGTCGGCGGCGTGGCCGGCGCGGGCCTGCGCGGCGTCCGGGTGCGCCTGCAGGCTCAGCGGCGCGTCGGCCGCGAGCACCTTGAGCAGGAACGGCAACCGGGCGCCGAACCGGTCGACCACCCGCGCGCCGAGCCAGTGCCCCGGCTCGGCGCGCAGCAGCTCGGCCAGGCTGACCCGGGCGCCGTCGCGGTCGACAGTGGCCGGGGCGCCCGGGTGGGCGCCCAGCCACAGCTCGGCCTCGGGGCCGTCGGCGGGCGCCGGGCGCCCCTGGAGCTCGGCGAGCGCCGAGCGGGAGCCCCAGGCGTAGTCCTTGATCGGCCCGTACAGCGGTTCCACGGTCAGCTTCCGGGCCGCCCGGCGGCCTCGTCCGGCTCGGTCTCCGGCTGGGGCACGGCGGTGTGCGCCACCGCGCCGGTGCCCGCCTGCGCGGCGGCGGCGCTGTAGATGTCCGGCTCGAGGTAGATGACCCGGGCGATCGGCACGGCGGCACGGATCCGGTTCTCCACGACGTTGATGCCCCGGGCCAGTTCCTCGGCGTTGTCGCACGCCGGCACGCCGATCTTCGCGGCGACCATCAGTTCCTCCGGGCCCAGGTAGAGCGTCTTCATGTGGATGATCCGCTCGACCTCGGGACCGTCGGTGATCGCCTTCTCGATAGCGGCGACGTCGTGCGCCTCGGCGCCCTCACCGAGCAGCAGGCTCTTGGTCTCGATGGCCAGCACGATCGCGATCACGACCAGCAGGATGCCGATCATCGCGGTGCCGATCGCGTCCCACTCGCCGTTGTGGGTGATCAGCGTCATGGTGACGCCGAAGAGCGCGAAGATCAGACCGACCAGCGCGCCGAGGTCCTCCAGCAGCACGACCGGCAGTTCCGGGGCCTTGGCCCGGCGGACGAAGTGCACCCAGGACTGGTTGCCCCGGACGTGGTTGGACTCCTTGATGGCGGTACGGAACGAGAACGACTCCATGATGATCGCGACCACCAGCACGGTCACCGGAACCCACTGCCACTCCTCGATCGGGTGCGGGTCCGACCACTTGTGCCACGCCTCGTAGAGCGCGAAGAGGCCACCGACGCTGAACAGCACGATGGACACGATGAACGCGTAGATGTAGCGCTCCCGGCCGTAGCCGAACGGGTGCTGCGGGGTGGCGGCCCGCTTGGCCCGCCGCCCGCCGAGCAGCAGCAGCGCCTGGTTGCCGGAGTCGGCGACCGAGTGGATCGACTCGGCCAGCATCGACGACGAGGCGGTCAGCAGGAACGCGATGAACTTGGTGATCGCGATGCCGACGTTGGCCAGCAGGGCGGCGACGATCGCCTTCGTCCCACCGTTGGCGCTCACGCCGCCGCTCCGCTCCGCTGCGCGGCGGCGCGCGGCGCCACGCTGCTGAGCCGGATGGCTCGCTCACTGCGTTCGCTCACTGGTTTGCCAGCTCCTTCATCTCGGTGATGGCGGGCACCGCCATCGGGTCCAGTCCGTGCGCGAGGGCGAGGTAGATCGAGGCGAAGTCGGGCACCGCGATCAGCGACGCGAGCCGCTCCAGCGCCGATCCGCCCTCGGCGGTCACCACGTCGCAGCGCACCCCGCGCCGCTCGGCGAGAGTCTGCACCGCCTCCGCGCGGCGCTCCTCGACGGCGAGCGGCTCGTCGGCGTCGTCCTCGGGGTTGAGACCGCCGTCGCGCAGCAGCACCAGCCGCAGCCGGGTGGCATCGCCAGCGCTCTCGTCCGGGTCGGCGAAGATGTCCCGCGCCCCCTCGACCAGCCCGCCGAAGACGCCGTCGAGCAGGCCGACCCGACCCCGGCCGGCCTCGCCGAGGGCCCCGCTGACCACCGGGTAGCGGGCGTTGGCGGAGAGCGTGTCACCGAACCGGCGGGCCGCGACGGTGGCCAGCGGCGACGACCCCCACACGATCGGGATCGAGCCGGCCAGGCCGAGCGCGAGGGACTTCGCCGGGTTGACGAAGGACTCCGCGGTGGGCCGGCACCGGTCGGCGTCCGCGTCCAACCGGGCCGCGGTCTCCGCCAGGTCCGCCTCGTTGACCTTGACCAGGCCGAGCGTACGGGCGGCCAGCAGGACCGGCACGGTGAGCGCCCAGAGGCTGGCCCGGGCCGGCGCGCGGCGCGGCACCGGGATGAACGGGGCGCGGGCCCGCTCGGCCACCGACTGCAACTGCGAGTCCGGCGCGCCGACGGCGACCAGCCGGGCGCCCCGGCGGTGCGCGGCCTCGGCGGCGCCGAGCGCCTCGGGGCTGCGACCGGAGGCGCTGACCGCGATCACCACGTCGGCGGCGCCCACCCAACCGGGCACGCCGGCGCTGCGGTGCGGGATGACCGGCACCGGGCAGCGCGGCCCGGCGACCGTGGCGAGCACGTCACCGGTACGACCGGCGGTGCCGATGCCGGCGATCACCACCGCCCGGGGCCGCCCCTCGTCGGCGAGTACCTGGAGGTTCGCCTCGGCGGCCAGGGCCGCGGACTCGCGGACCTGCGCCCCGGCGGACGCGGTGTGCCGCAGCATGCCGCCCGGGTCGCGCTCGGCGAGCGTCTCCGGGTCGTCGAGCAGTGCCTCGTCGGCGTCGCGCTGGCCGCTGACCCCGGCCGTACCGTCGATCACGACTGCTCCGTGGGGCGGCGCGCCTCGTCCAGCAGCAGCACCGGCACGTCGTCGCGGACCTCGAAGATCCGGCCGCACTCGGTGCAGGTCAGCGTCTGCGCCTGCGCGTCGTAGTCGAGCGGGGCGTGGTGCGTGTCCGGGCAGGCGAGGATTTCCAGCAACTGCGGGTCCAGGGCCACGGCGCGGCTCCTTCCACGTGTGCGGCATGACCGGACGGCGGTGCCGACCGGCGCAGGCGATCTTATCGGCGAACCCGGTCGAGCACCTCGTCACGGAGGGCGATCATCCGCTCCGTGGTGGGGGCCTCGACGTTCAGCCGCAGCAGCGGCTCGGTGTTGGAGGCACGCAGGTTGAACCAGGCGCCGTCCGGGAAGCGCAGGGTGAGCCCGTCCAGTTCGTCGGCCTCCGCGTCCGGGTACGCGGCCCGCACCTCGGCGACCTTCGCCGCCTGGTCGGACACCGTGGAGTTGATCTCACCCGAGGCGACGTACCGCTCGTACTCGCTGGCCAGCACGGAGAGCGGCTGCGACTGCTCGCCGAGCGCGGCGAGCGTGTGCATGGCGGCCAGCATGCCGGTGTCGGCGAACCAGAAGTCCCGGAAGTAGTAGTGCGCCGAGTGCTCGCCGCCGAAGATGGCGTTGGTGCGGGCCATCTCGGCCTTAATGAACGAGTGGCCGACCCGGGCCACCACCGGCTCACCGCCGTGCTCGCGGATGATCTCCGGCACCGCGCTGGAGGTGATCAGATTGTGGATCACCGTGGCGCCGGGGTGCTTGGCCAGCTCGCGGGCCGCGACCAGGGCGGTGATCGCCGAGGGCGAGACCGGCTCGCCGCGCTCGTCCACCACGAAGCAGCGGTCGGCGTCACCGTCGAAGGCGAGCCCGATCTCCGCGCCGTGCTCGACCACCGCCCGCTGGAGGTCGACCAGGTTGGCCGGGTCGAGCGGGTTGGCCTCGTGGTTGGGGAAGGTGCCGTCGAGTTCGAAGTAGAGCGGCACGATCTCCAGCGGCAGCGCCGGCAGGGCGGCGTCGCCGAGCACCGTCGGGACTGTGTAACCGCCCATCCCGTTGCCGGCGTCGACGACCACCTTCAGCGGCCGGATACCGGAGAGGTCGACCAACTTGCGCAGGTACGCCGCGTAGTCCGGAAGCAGGTCGCGCCGCTCGGCCGGGGCGGCCGGCTCGCCGGCCGGAGCGGACTCACCCTTGTCGAGCCGGGCCTGCGCCCGGTCGCGGATCTCGGCCAGCCCGCTGTCCTGCCCGATCGGGCGGGCGCCGGAACGGCACATCTTGATGCCGTTGTACTGGGCCGGGTTGTGGCTGGCGGTGAACATCGCGCCCGGCAGGTTCAGCGAGCCGGAGGCGTAGTAGAGCATGTCGGTGGAGGAGAGCCCCAACTCGATGACCGTGCGCCCCTCGGCGCGTACGCCGGCGGCGAAGGCGGCGGCCAGGCCGGGCCCGGTGGCGCGCATGTCGTGCGCGATGAGGACGGCCTCGCCCGGCTCACCGGAGCCGTTGAGCACCTGGGTGAAGGCCGCCCCGAGCGCCTCGGCGACACGCTCGTCCCACTGGTCAGGCACCGTCCCACGGACGTCGTAAGCCTTCACGATCTGGGACAGATCAGACACCGGTTCCACTCCTCGGCCGCTCGTCATCGACGGCCTGAGCGTATCGGAGGGTCACCGCGCCGCCCGGCTCAGCTGGGTAGCCGGGGCATGAAGACGGTGTGGTCGCCCCCGCCCTCGGCCTCGGGCGGGGTGCCGGGCTGCCCGGGAGGCGCGGAGGTCGGCTCGGCCGGCGACGCTCCGGGCTGCCGGGGCGCGGGCTGCTCCGCCCGGCCGGCCCACGGCTCGGCCGGCGGCGAGACCGGCCGGCTCGGCGGACCGGAGACCGGCGAGGTCGGCGCCCAGCGCTCCGTCGGCGGACCGGAGACCGGCGAGGTCGGCGCCCGGCCGTCCGCCGGAGAACCGGAGACCGGCGCGGCCGGCGCCCAGCCGTCCGCCGGAGAACCGGAGACCGGCGAGGCCGGCGCCCAGCGCTCCGTCGGCGGTCCGGAGTGCGCGGCGGGCGAGCCAGAGGGCGGGGCGGGCGAACCGGAGACCGGCGCGGCTGGCGAGCCGAAGGGGGCGGCGGGCGAACCGGGGACCGGCGGAGTGGGGGCGGCGTGCCGGCCGGGCATCACCTGGGTCGCCTCGGGGGTCGGCCGTGCGCCGTAGACGCCGCCGGTGGGACGCGGGGCGGACGGGCCGCCGTACACCGCGCCGGGGGCCGGCGGCTGCTGGCCGTACACCTGGCCGGGTCGGACCGGGGCGGCGGCCGGGCCCTGCGCGGAGCGGTAGGTGGTGCCGCCGGGGTTGCCCGGCAGCGGGACCGGCGGCACGGCGTCGACCTGTTCCTTGTCGGCGCGGGAGCGGCGGAACAGCAGCACGATGAGCAGGATCCCGACGGCCACCATGGCGATGCCGAAGAACATCACCACGGAGCCGAAGCCCGACGACCCCTCGGCCGCGTTCGAGGTGTTGCCGGCCGGATTGGCGAGCGCGGCCACGGGCGTGACGTCCTCGACGTTCTCCTCGGCGGCCACCGCGCTCGGGGTGGGCGACGGCTTCTTCGACGGCGTCGGCGACGCGGTGGCGCGACCGCCGACCACCCGGGAGGCGGCCGAACCACGGCCCAGCAGTTGGCCCATGGCATTGGTCGCCTCGGCGGTGACCGTGAGCCGGCCGCTCGGCGCTGCGGCGGTGAACGCCACCCGGTAGCGCACGGTGATGCTCTTGCCCTTGCACAGCCGCGGGTTCGGCGGCGAGGTGGTCGTGCTGGCCACGCTGCCCGCGCCGCCGCCCAGCGGCACCGGGAACCACTGGCCGTTGTAGCCGACCTGCACGCGCACCTGGTCGGCCCGGACACCGGCGAGGCGCAGCCCGAGCGCGGTACGCAGCAGCACACAGCCGTCCTTGCGCCGGCGTACCTCCATCGAGACGCCCTCGGCCGAACCACCGGCGGTGAAGCTGCCCGCGGAGCGCACCCGGACCTGGTCGTCGTCGGCCAGCGCCGGCGACCCGCCGAGCGCCACCAGGCCGCCCAGCAACGCGCCGACCGTCACCACCCGCACCGCGTGCCGACGCACCGCCATGATCACCTCGCCGTTCCTCCCCCGGGAGCGGGGGACCGTCGGTCAGGCTACTACCAGGGCCGGACAGCCCCTGGTCATAGAGCGCCCCAGATGTGTGCCGTATTACCCACCAACTGCGACACCGAAGCCCAGGTCGCGGCGGCCCTGCCGGCGCTCACTGTCGACGCCGGCGGGGCAGGTCGCGGTCCTGGCCGCTGGGGCGGGACGTCACGGCGACGCGGCGGCCAGGGCCTCGCGGCAGAGCCGGTCGGCGGTCCGGGTGGTCTCCGGCAGCCGGAAGCGCGGGGTCAGGGCCAACACCCGGGCGGTGGCATTGTCGAGACTCATCCGGTGGCCGACACTGACGAAGACCGGCTTCACCCCGGTCCGGGTCCGCAGCACCCGCCCGACCACCTCGCCGCCGTCGTGCAGCGGCGACCAGGCACCCCGGACGTCAGCCGGCGGCGTCCACTCGCCGACCAGCGGCGTCTTGCCCACCCCGATCGCCGGCAGCCCGGTCACCACGCCCAGGTGGCAGGCCAGCCCGAACCGTCGCGGGTGGGCCAGCCCGTGCCCGTCGCAGACCAGCAGTTCCGGGCGGGTGGCCAGCCGGTCCAGCGCGTCGAGCAGGGCAGGCAACTCGCGGAAGGCGAACAGCCCCGGCACGTACCCGAACGCCGGCCGGCCGACGACGACCGCGCTCTCCACCACGGCCAGGGTCCGGGCGTCCAGCACCGTGACGGCCGCCGCGAGCCGGTCGCCGCTCTCGGCGTACGCGACGTCGAGGCCGGCCACCGTCGCGGGCGCGGCGGGCCCCGGCCCGACCAGATCCACCAGCGTCCGCAGCCGATCCTGTACGGCCACCGCCTCCGCCACACTCCCCGGCACGCTGACCCCGCCCGGCGCGCCGGGCGCGGTCGGCGGGGTCGGCCCGGCCGGCGGTGGAGCTGGCACGGCCTGCGGAGTCGGCCCGGCCGGCGACGGAGTCGGCGCGGCCTGCGGGGTCGGCGCGGCCTGCGGGGTCGGCGCGGCCTGCGGGGCCGGCGCGGCCTGCGGGGCCGGCGCGGGCGGCGGGGCCGGCGCGGGCGGCGGGGCCGGCGCGGGCGGCGGGGCCGGCGGGGTGATCCACTCCGGTTCCCGGATATTGCGGTATCCCGACCGTCTGGACACCGCCACATCCGGGATCTCGTGTCGGTCACTACCCTGGCGGCCCGTCATGGGGTCTTGTCCGGCTCCTGCTCGTCGCCGCGGTTGCGGGAGGTGGCGCCGAGCGCGAGCGCGAAGGCGATCCCGATGGCGATGCCGAACGCGACACCGCCGGCGCCGCCCAGCGTCAGCAGGCCGATCACCAAGCCGAGCATCATCCCGACCAGCCAGGCCCAGAAATTCGACCCGCCCTGCGCCGACGAACCCTCCGACTTCGACGGCCCGTCCTGCGTCCGCGGCCCGGCGAGCGTCGGCGGGCCGTCAGGCCGGGACGGCTCGGTCGGATCCGGCGGCCCGTCCGTTGGCGGCGGCCCGTCCGGCCGCGGCGGTTCGACCGGGTCCGGTGGTCCGGCCGGCCTCGGCGAGTCCGCCAGCGCTGACGGTCCGTCCGGTCGTGGTGGCTCTGCTGGGGTCGGCCGCTCGTCCTTCTGCGCCATCGCCTGAGCGTATTCCGGCCCGGCAGCCGGACGCCCGGCGAGGACGGTCAACCGGACACGGCGGCCCGGTCCGGTCCGCGTGCCCGTCCGCGAGACCCTCCCCCTCGCTGCTTCGCCAGTCTCCGCCGCCTCGTTACCCCTCCGGCTCTTCCGAGTCGTCCTGCGCCGCGAGGTACGCCAGCCCGATCAGGTCCGCCGCGACGCCCGCGGCGAATCCCCGTTCCCGCCACTCGCGTCGGCTCGGTGAACAGCCCCGAGCGCGCCGACCCGGCCGGCACCGCAACGGTTTCGGCGGGAACTAGCCCTCGCTGGCCAGGGACGGATCGGCACCCGGGTCGCCAGCCCGCTGGAGCTGCTCCTCGAACATCACGAAGGTCCGGCGCCGGATGCCGGCAACCAAGGCAATCTCCTCTGGCGTGGGATAGCGCCGCTCGCTCGCCTGAGCGTCGGTGATCGCCCTCACGGTCTCGTACAGCGCGAAGATCGGACCGTCGCCGCGCAGGTAGTACCCGCGGTCATGCTCCGTCCGCTGAATGAACTCGTTGCGAGTCAGCCTGTTGACCTCGTCGTCTTCGATGAAGAGCAGTTTGTCGATGAGTTCATTGGCTGGCTTCCAACCGCCGCTGTCCTTCGACAGGCGCCAGGCAGCAATGCCACCGTCCGCCGTCTCCACCAGCTTCACTGGTGAGTCGTAATAGCTGAAGAAGGCAGGAAGCACGAGTCCCTTCGGTCGACTCACCGTCCCGATGCCTCGCTTCCCTCGTCACCCAGCGCGCGCCAGAAGGCCTCCTGCTCCCGTCGGAGCAGGCCATCCCTGATCGCCCGTTCACGCGCGGTGAGCGGGCGATCGTGAATCTCGGCGAGCGCTTCGAGATCCCGCCTGATCTTGTACAGAGCATGCTCCCACTCGGCCACCCGATCCAGCCGGTCGAGGTGCAGCCGGAGTTCCGCGACGTGCCCGTTGGACATGCGCAATCTCAGTAACACATCGCGGTATCCACTTCTCACCGGGTCGAGGAAGCGGTCCTCGATGCCGATGACCACGACATCCGGGTCGCGTCCCAACTCCCGGAGCGCGTCATAGAGGTCATCGAGCCGTTGAAACTGCACCTTTGCGGCCGCCAGGTCCTTCAGCCGTGAGGCGTCGTTCTCGTACTCGACGAGCTTGTCGAGCACCCGGCGGTGGTCCTTCGGTGCTCTTCTCCAACCAGCCGTACCCCGCCCGCCCGCCAACCGCAGAGCGACCCGGTTCAGCTCGCGCTGAGCAACCTCAGCCTGCGCGTAGAGCACCCTGACGTAGCCCAGCCGGTATTCCTCGTCGTTCCGCCGAGACCCATCAAAGTTCGGCTGGAGGGCCGCTTGTTCACGCGCCCGCAGGTCCACGCTGACGTGTCGTTGCTCGGCCGTCAGCAGGGTCGGCTGCGGCTTGGGTGTCCCGTCCGCGGCGACCGCCTCCGCCCCACGGCACGAAATCTCGCGCAACGTGTCGCCGAGGACGTCGATTGCCTGCTGGTGGCTGGCGAGGTGATGCAGGGTCAGCGGCCGCGCCGTCAACGAGGCCGACAGCTCCGGCGTCGCCAGCACCATCCGCACCAGGTCGGGCCGCTCGACCAGTTGCCGGACCAGCGTCTCGGCGAGCATCGGCTCGCCGCGGGGCGGCTCGCGCCAGGCGCGGTCCAGCATGTCCCGGACCCGTGGGTCGGCGAAGAGGCGTACGAGGTCGTCCGCCGCTGCCTCGTCCAGATCCGGTGTGAGCCGGCGCAGCGTCGGCTGGTCCACCTCCACGGCCAACTCGTAGGGGGTGACCCCGGCGGCGAAGACCTGGTCGAGCACCCGGCTCTCCGCGATCACCGCG
Source organism: Micromonospora sp. C28SCA-DRY-2 (assembly GCF_030519475.1). GTDB lineage: Bacteria > Actinomycetota > Actinomycetes > Mycobacteriales > Micromonosporaceae > Micromonospora. Next base: position 1,114,804 of record NZ_JAUMKD010000001.1, read on the forward strand.
CTGACCGGCGTCCCTGCGGACAACCGGTGACCCCGCGCCCGCTCGCGCTCCTCCCGCAGCCGGCCGGGCCGATCGCCATCCGTCCCGCCTGGTTCGCCATCGCCAGGCCCGATGGCGTCAGGGCCGGTGGGCACGGCGGAGCCGGGGCCGTCCAGCAGGTGCATGCGGTTGACGTACGGCTCGCCGTACCCCTCGTCGTCCACGGCCAGCGGGTATTGCGGCAGGTCGGGCCGGGCGCTGAACCGTCCCCGGCGCAACCCGGCCATCGGCATCGGCCGGCCGTCCGGGCCGAGGACGAGGACGTCGGCGTCCACCGCGTTACGCGGTTGCGGGGCGCCCGAGTGCCGGTACAGCGGCTGGTCGCCGATCCGGCCGGTCTGCGGGTCGAGGTAGAGCACCGTCCCGTGCTGGTTGAGGGCCACCCAGATGTGGGATCCGCCCTGTTCCCAGCTGTTGATGACGAAGGCGAAGCTGCCGTGGCCGCCGAGGATCAGCTGGTCGTGGAGGTTCCGGTAGCCGGTCTCCATGGCGTGCCGCCGCTCGCCGGCCGTCATCGCGCTGCCGGGCTGGCACAGCCGCTGGAAGCGACCGCCGGTGACGTCCTCGATCCGCCCGACGCCGTCGCGTTCACCGTCCAGCGGGCGGGTGACGTCGCCGTCCTGGTAGGCGTCGAAGGTACGGGGAGCCGACACCCGGGGCCGCCCGTGCACCCAGGTGTCGAAGAGGGACAGGGTGCAGTCGAGGCAGTTGATGCCGCGGGTCGGGTCGGCGGCCGGTCCGCCGTCGTTCAGCAGCCGGAACCAGTCGCCCCGCCGCGGATCGGCGGTGCGGGTGACGCTGCCGTCCGGCTCACGGGGCATCCGCCGCTCGACGTCGGTCTGGTGCAACGCCAACGGCGGGCGCAGCCCGCCCGGGCGGCCGTAGTGGCGGGACCGGTCGATCGGCGGTGGGTCGTCGTCGCCGGTGACGGCCGACCGGTCGGCCGTCTCGACCGCCCCGACGGCGAGATCGCCCACGTCGTCGTTGATCCGACGGAAGTCCAGCGGGTCGTGCACGCCCACCACCGACGGTACGGCGGTGCCGGCCAGCACCTCGTCCGCGAGGTCCAGGCACTCCCCGTACGCCCGGGTCTCGTCGTCGGCGTAGCGCTGCCACCTGTCGGCCAGGTACGGCTGGCCCGCGTGGTCCAGCCGGCGGGCCTGGATGGTGTAGTCCCGCGCCCGCTGGTGGTGTTCCTCCGCCCGGCCCCGCAGTCGCGCCGCCTCGTCCAGCCGGCGCTTCTCCTCGAACCAGGCCCGTTGGGACTCGTAGTAGCCCCGGTACCGGCGCCGCTCGAACGCCTCCCGGTCGATGGTCCACCGTTCGGCCCGCCGGTCGGCAGGGCCCGGCCGGGGCGGACCGCCGTGCTCCGGCGCGGTGGGGCCGGCGTGCGTCGGTGGTCGCACCGGAGCGAGCGCGGCGAGCAGGGGGAACCGGGTGGTCGGTGCCGGCGGTCCCGGGTCGATGGTGCCGCCGGCCGCCGGCGTCGGGAGGGTGACGGCCCCGGCGCTCGGCGGCAGGGACCGATGCGCCTCGCCGCCGGGCGTGGGCACACCCGCCGCCGGTGGCGCCGGCCGCGCCGTCGCCCCGCCGCCCACCGTGGTAACGCTCGCCGCCGCGGACACCGGACCGTTCGCTGCCCCGCCGCTCGACCCACTGCCCGCCGTAGGCACGCCCGCCGCACCGGACACCGGACCGGTCGCCGCCACGCCAATCGACCCGCTGCCGGCGGTGGGCATGCCCGCCGCAGGAGACACCGGACCGGTCGCCGCCGCGCGACTCGCCCCGCCACCTGCCGTGGTCGCACCCTCAGCAGGAGACGGACCGGTCGTCGCCACGCCGCTCAACCCGCTCCCGGCGGCAGTCACGCCCGCCGCGGCGGACACCGGCCCAGCGGTCGCCACGCCGCTCGACCCGCTACCGGGCATGGTCGACGCCGGACCGCCCGTCGCCGGCAGGCCGGCGCCGCCCCCCGCGTCCGCACCCGACGCCACCGAACCACCGGTCAGCGCCCCGGCCGCCGGCTGGGCCGGCGCGGCCGCCGACAGGGCCGGACCGGCCTGGGACGGAGCACCGTCCACGGTCGGGCTGCCGGCGAAGCGAGCGCCGTCCGCCACGGAAGCGCCGGCCCCACCGGACGCCGACGTAGCCGGCGCGGCACCGCCCGCGTCGGCAGCCGAAGGGCTCTGGTCGGCGGAGCGAGCGAGATCGGCCGCCGGCGCCGGGGACGACACCGTCTCGACCCCCGACCCGCTCCGCTGCGCCGGAACCACCCCCTCCGCCGGGAGCGCGGGCACCGGAGGCGCCGAGGGCTCCGCGTCGAGCCGGGCGGCAGGGGTGGGCAGGCTTCCCGCCGCCCCGGCCAGCGCGCTCAACTGCCCGTCCAGCCGGCTCCGCAGCGCCGCGTCCGCCTGCCCGGTGACCGAGCCGCGCGCCCCCGAGACGGCGGCGCGCGCGGCGTCCTCGACCGACGTGAGGCCCTGGCCGGTGGCCAGGCTGGCGGCCTGCTCGGCCAGCACCTCACCGGCCATCTCCCGGGTCAGGTGCTCGCCGACCCGCGCCGCGGGCCCGCTGGCATGCCGGCCCAGCCCGGCCAGCGGCGCCACCGCCCCGCCGGCCAGGCCGCCGACCGCCGAGGTGCCCAGGTCGGCGACATCCAGGCCGTGCCGGCGGCCGGTCGTGTTCTGGTACGCCTGGGTGGCGAGGTTGACCCCCGACTCCTCCCCCGCCTCGGCCAGCCCGCCGAGCGCGGCGCGCCGGGCCAGCCCTCGGGCGCCGTCCCGGGCGACCTCCTTGGCGGCCCGTTCGCCGGCCTCCTGGAGCCCCTGCCGCAGCGACTTGCGGGCCAGCTGACCCATCAGCCGCTGGAAGATCCGCTGCACGATCAGCCGGCTGGCGGTGATCGCCGCCCCGGCGGCCGGCGATGCCGCACCGGCGGTGAGCACGGTGGCGACGGCCAGCGTGAGCAGCTCGACCACCAGGATGCCCAGCTCGATCCAGACCTCGAGCTTGGCGGCCTCGATGTCGCAGCCGCACTCCTCCACCAGGCGGCCCAGGTCGGCGCTGATCGCCAGCAGCACCGGCAGCGGGGCGTCGTCCCCCTCGGCCACCCGGCGCCAGGCGGTGTCGAACGCGGCCGCGACGGCACCGACGCCGCCGTAGCCGTCGCGCACCTCGGTCGCGGCGGCGACCGCGTCGGCCCGCGGCCCGGCGAGGGCGGCGGCCACCGCGTACCACTGGTCGGCCAGGTCCCAGACCGCCCGCTCGTTCCCCTCCGGCCACTCCACCCCGACCACCCAGTCCAGGGCCTCGTAGACCCAACCGGGCAGCTCCCAGGGCGAGTAGTCGAGCGGGTGCGGGACGGGACTCGGTAACAGACTCATCCGGCTCTCCAGGAGGGGATCAGCGCTGGTGCGGCCGGTCCAGCCGGCCGGCGGCGGCCGCGTCGGCCGCCAGGTTGGCCTCGACCGAACCGACCACGTCGGCACCCAGCCCGGTCAGCTGGCGCCCGACACCCGCCCAGGCGCGCAGCACCGTCTCCTCGAACCCGCGGTACCGCTGCTCGAACGCGGCCCCGAGGTCGTCCCGGCCCCAGGGCCGCTGCGCGCTGGCCGCCGCGATCGCCCCACCGAGCCGCTCGCGGCGCGCGGTCACCGCCTCGCCCGCGTGGGTCAGGTCGGCGCCGCCGCGCCGGGCCCGCTGCGGGTCGAGCCAGAGCTGGCCGGCCATCACCGCTCCCCGCGCAGCGCGGCGTCGGCCCGGCCGAGCAGCGCCCCGAAGTCACCGGTACGCACGAAGTCGAGCGACCCGGAACCGGCGGGCAGGTAGCCGGCCACCAGTTCCTGGGTGGCGGCCACGGCCGCCGTGCTGGCCCGGTGCACGGTCTCGGTGATCTTACGGCCCAGCCCGGCCGCGTCCCGGTCCCGGTAGACCGCCGGACTCAGCTCCACCGCGATCAGCTCGCCCCGGGCGCCGACGGTCGCGGTGACCTGGCCGTCGTCGGAGTGCCGGGTGATCCGCAGCTCGGCGAGCTTGGCCTGCAGCTCGTCCAGACCGGACCGCAGCCGTCGGTACTGCCCGTACACCTCGTCGAACCGCGCCCGCAGCGCACGGTTGGCGTCGCGGTCCACGCTCTCTGCCAACGCCGGCCTCCCCGTCACCGTCAGTAGGGCGAACCATACCGGCTGCCACGGAATCTCGTTGTCCGGTAGGTTCGCAGGGGTGATCGACCGTCATCAGGCCGAGCAGCTCGCCGCGGTGTGGGCGCGTCGCGACTCACAGCGACTGGGATACGAGTGCACCCCGACGGTCGACGAGTTCGACCTCGGCTACGTCATCACGTCCACAGTGGCGCTGGCGGCGCGCACCGTGCCGGGCGACCTGCCGACCACCGTGGTCGACAAGGAGACCGGCGAGATCAGCACCTGGCCCCGGGTGCCGGTGCCGGCGGTGGCGGAGATGTACCGGCGCAGCCGGGCGACCGGGCCGGCCGCCCCGCGCACCGTCGACCCGGCCGGCCGGCTGCGCCGCGAGATCCGCCGGATCCCCACCCCGGACACGGCCGCGCACCTGACGATCGACGGCCGGATCTTCACCGCCCGGGGCGCCAAGGGCGACCTCACGCTCCACCACCACCCGCTGGTCCGGCGCTACCTGGACGGCCTACCGCCCGGTCATCTGGTCCGCGGCGCCGACCGGCACGCCGAACTCGTCGTCGTCTCCGACGTGCTGCACGAGTACGACCACCGCCGGGCCGCCGAGGGCATCGCCCCGATGGGCACGGCCGAGGCGCGGGATCTGCTGCGCTCGGCCCGGTTCGAGGTGTTCCGGGTGCGGGAGCCGGGCGACCCGCACGGCGGCCCCGCCGACCGTCCCTGCGACTCCTGCGTGGACGCGCTGGTCGAGTTCAACGTCCTGCCCTGGTCCGAGCGGGGCTACACCGTGCCGTGGCGTCCCGAGCCGCAGCCGGATCCGGAACCGGGTCGCTTTCCACCCGACGTCGCGCAGGCTCTCGTGGCGGCCGGCTGGCGCCCGCACGAGGGCGACATGATCGTCGCCGCCTCGGCCGTCCGGGACGTCAGCGCGGTGCGCGGCCGGGCCCACCGCCACGCCGCCTTCCCGGCCGCCACCTCGACCCTCACCGAGTTCCCCAGCCTGGTCGGCGCGCGGCGCGGTCCGGGCGAACAGGTGTGGATCTCCCGGTTCGACATCCGCCCGCGCCAGGTCGCGCACACCGCCGACACGCTGGCCGACTTCGCCGCCGTGCTCGGCGCGCGGCTCTTCCCGATCGGCACCGAGCGGCAGGACAGCATCATCGCCGTCGACGAGCACGGCCGGATCTTCGCGCTCGACCAGGCCGGTGAGTGGTTCCTCGGCGCCGACATCGACGCGGCGCTGACCACCCTGCTGCTCGGGCGCGCCCCGGCCCGGGTCCGCGAGGACGGCACCTGGTGAGCTAGAGGGTCACCCCGGTCAGCACCATGACCCGCGGCTCGGTGTAGTCCTCCATCGCGCTGCGCAGCCCCTCGCGCCCGACGCCGCTGCCCTTCACCCCGCCGTACGGCATCTGGTCGGCCCGGTACGACGGCACGTCGCCGACGATCACCCCGCCCACCTCCAGCGTCCGGGCGGCACGGAAGGCCGTCTGGAGGCTGTGCGTGAAGACGCCGGCCTGCAACCCGTACGCCGAGTCGTTGACCGCGGCGAACGCGGCCTCGTCGTGCTCGACCCGGGCGACCACCAGCACCGGCCCGAACACCTCCTCGGCGCTGACCTTGGCGTCCGCCGGCACCCCGGACAGCACGGTCGGCGGGTAGGTCGCCCCCTCGCGCCGGCCGCCCACCTCGATGGTGGCGCCCGCCGCGACCGCCTCGTCCACCCACGCCTCGACCCGGCGCGCGGCGTCCTCGGACACCAGCGGCCCGACGTCGGTCAGCTCGTCGGACGGGTCGCCGGTGCGCAACTCCTGCACCGCGGCGAGCAGCCGGGGCAGGAAACCGTCGTAGAGCCACTCGTGCACGTAGACCCGCTGCACGGCGATGCACGACTGCCCGGCCTGGTAGTTGGCGAAGGTGGCGATCCGGTGCGCCGCGAAGGTCAGATCCTCGTCGCTGTTCCAGTCCTCGCAGATCACCGTGGCGGCGTTGCCGCCCAGTTCCAGGGTGACGTGCTTGTCGGGCACCGACCGGCGGATCGCCGCGCCGACCGGCCCGGAGCCGGTGAACGACACCACCGGCAGCCGCGGGTCGGCGACGAGTTCGGCGGCCCGCTCGTTGGGCAGCGGCAGCACCGAGAACATCCCGGCCGGCAGCTCGGTCTCGGCGAGCAGCTCGCCGAGCAGCAGGGCCGACAGCGGGGTGGCCGGGGCCGGCTTCACGACGATCGGCGCGCCCACCGCGATGGCCGGCGCGACCTTGTGCGCGACCAGGTTGAGCGGGAAGTTGAACGGCGCGATGCCGAGCACCGGGCCCTTCGGCACCCGCCGCACCAGGGCGATCCGCCCGGTGGCGGCGGGGTCGGTGTCGAGCCGTTGCAGCTCGCCGGAGAACCGCCGGGCCTCCTCGGCGGCCCAGCGGAACGTGGAGACCGCCCGCCCCACCTCGGCCCGGGCCCACTTCAGCGGCTTGCCGTTCTCGGCGGTGATCAGCCGGGCCACCTCGTCGGCCCGCTCGGCGAGCCGCCGGGAGACGTGGTCCAGGGCCGCCGCGCGGGCGTGCGCGGGCAGGGCCGCGGCCGCCGCGGCCACCTCGGCCGCCGCCGCGACGGCGGCCTCGACCTGGTCGGGCGTGGCCTGGGTGGTACGACCGACAGCCCGCCCGTCGTACGGGTGGTGCACGGTCAGCTCGCCCTCGCCGTGGGCGGGACGGCCGGCGACATAGAAGGCAACGGGCTCCACGCTGAGCAGCCTAGACGACCAACCTGCCGACGGAAACAGTCGCGTTAACCCTTGTCTGCCGCGAATTCAGTAGCGAAGATGGCACACAGACTGCGATTACCGCCGCAGACCCGCACCCCCGGCCCCCCTTCGGAGAGATCGAGTCATGAGTGACCAGCAGAAGCTGCGCAACTTCGTCAACGGCGAGTACGTCGAGCCGGTGGACGGCGGCTACGCCGACCTGATCGACCCCTGCACCGGTGAGGTCTTCGCGCAGGCCCCGGTCTCCGGAGCCGCCGACGTGGACGCGGCGATGAAGGCCGCCGCCGACGCGTTCGAGGGCTGGCGGGACGCCACCCCGGCGGAACGGCAGAAGGCGTTGCTCAAGCTCGCCGACGCGGTCGAGGCCCGGGCGGCCGAACTGGTCGACGCGGAGGTGCGCAACACCGGCAAGCCGCGCCAGCTCACCGCCGACGAGGAGCTGCCGCCGGCGGTGGACGAGTTCCGGTTCTTCGCCGGCGCGGCCCGGCTGCTGGAGGGGCGCTCGGCCGGCGAGTACCTGGCCGGCCACACCTCGTACGTGCGGCGCGAGCCGATCGGCGTCTGCGCCCAGGTGACGCCCTGGAACTATCCGCTGATGATGGCGGTCTGGAAGATCGCCCCGGCGCTGGCCGCCGGCAACACGGTGGTGCTCAAGCCGTCCGACACCACCCCGGTGTCCACGCTGCTGCTGGCCGAGATCGCCGCCGAGTTCTTCCCGCCGGGGGTGTTCAACGTGGTCTGCGGCGACCGGGACACCGGTCGTACCCTCGTCTCGCACCCGACCCCGCAGCTGGTGTCGATCACCGGCTCGACCCGGGCGGGCATGGAGGTGGCCGCCGCGGCCGCGCCGGACCTCAAGCGGACCCACCTGGAGCTGGGCGGCAAGGCGCCGGTGGTGCTCTTCGACGACGCCGACGTGGCGGCGGCGGCCGAGGCGATCGCGGTCGGCGGCTACTTCAACGCCGGGCAGGACTGCACGGCGGCGACCCGGGTGCTCGCCGGCCCCGGCATCCACGACGACTTCGTCGCGGCCCTCACCGAGCAGGCCCGCAACACCAGGACCGGCGCCCCGGACGACGAGGACGTGCTCTACGGCCCGCTGAACAACGCCAACCAGCTGGCCCGGGTCCGTGGCTTCGTGGACCGGCTACCGGACCACGCGAACGTCGAGACCGGCGGCTCGCCGCTCGGCGAGCGCGGCTACTTCTACGCCCCGACCGTGGTCTCCGGCCTGCGCCAGCAGGACGAGATCATCCAGGACGAGGTGTTCGGGCCGGTCATCACCGTGCAGCGGTTCACCGACGAGGACGAGGCGGTGCGCTGGGCCAACGGCGTCGAGTACGGCCTGTCCGCCTCGGTCTGGACCCGGGACCACGGCCGGGCGATGCGGATGACCCGCCGGCTCGACTTCGGCTGCGTCTGGGTCAACACGCACATCCCGTTCATCTCCGAGATGCCGCACGGCGGCTTCAAGCACTCCGGGCACGGCAAGGACCTCTCGGTCTACAGCCTGGAGGACTACACCCGGATCAAGCACGTCATGCACAACATCGAGGGCTGACCCGTGGCGTCGAGCGAGGAGCTGCACAAGCGGCGCGGGGCGGCGGTCGCCCGGGGCGTCGGCAGCGTCATCCCGTCCTACGTGGACCGCGCGAGCGGCGGTAAGCTCACCGACGTCGACGGGCGGGAGTGGATCGACTTCGCCGCCGGCATCGCGGTGACCAACGTCGGCAACTCCGCCCCGCGGGTGGTCGAGGCGGTACGGGCGCAGGTCGAGCGCTTCACCCACACCTGCTTCATGGTGGCGCCGTACGAGTCGTACGTGGCGGTCTGCGAGCAGCTCAACGCGCTCACCCCGGGCGGGTTCGAGAAGCGCTCGGCGCTGTTCAACTCCGGCGCCGAGGCGGTGGAGAACGCGGTGAAGATCGCCCGGCACGCCACCGGGCGGCCGGCGGTGGTGGTCTTCGACCACGCGTACCACGGCCGGACCAACCTGACCATGGCGCTGACCGCGAAGAACATGCCGTACAAGCACCGGTTCGGGCCGTTCGCCGGGGAGATCTACCGGGTGCCGATGTCGTACCCGCTGCGCGACGGTGGCCTGCCGGGCGCGGAGGCCGCCGCGCGGGCGATCGAGCTGGTGGAGAAGCAGGTCGGCGCGGAGAACGTCGCCGCGCTGCTGATCGAGCCGATCCAGGGCGAGGGCGGGTTCGTCGTGCCGGCGCCGGGGTTCCTGCCGGCGCTGCGCGAGTGGGCGACCGCCGCCGGGGTGGTCTTCGTGGCCGACGAGATCCAGACCGGGTTCTGCCGCACCGGTGACTGGTTCGCCTGCCAGCACGAGGGAATCGAGCCGGACCTGGTCACCCTGGCCAAGGGCATCGCCGGCGGGCTGCCGCTGGCCGCGGTGACCGGCCGGGCCGGGCTGATGGACGCGGTGCACGTCGGCGGCCTCGGCGGCACCTACGGCGGCAACCCGATCGCCTGCGCCGCCGCCCTGGCCAGCATCGAGACCATGCACGAGCTGGACCTGGCCGGCGCCGCGCGGCGGATCGAGGCGACCATGGTGCCCCGGCTGCAGGCCATCGCCGAGCGCACCGGGGTGGTCGCCGAGGTACGTGGCCGGGGCGCGATGCTCGCCGTGGAGATCGTCCAGCCCGGCACGCTCACCCCCGATCCGGTCACCACGGCGGCGGTCTCGGCGGCCTGTCACGCGGCCGGCCTGCTCACCCTGACCTGCGGCACGTACGGCAACGTGCTGCGCTTCCTGCCCCCGCTGGTGATCTCCGCCGCCGAACTGCGCCGGGGCCTGGACATCCTGGACGCGGCCTTCCCCGGCTGAGCCCGGCGGGTCCGGCCCGGGGCCCGCGGCAGACAGCCGTCGGCCCCGCCGTACGCCGGAGGGCCCCTCGCCGCACCCGAGGGGCCCTCCGGCTGCCGGGCGAGCCGGCGGAGCCGCCCGATCAGCTCCGTGGGGCCGCCCGGCCGGTCAGCGGAGCACCTCGACCACGTTGCGCCGGATCACGTTCTTCCCCGGCTCGCGCACCTGGTCCATGGCGGCCGCGTTGAGCAGCACGCAACTGCCGGACGGGCCGGTCACCGTCACCGTGGTCGACCGGTTGTTGTCCAGGTTGGTCACCCGCAGCCGGGTGCCCACCGGGAACCGGCCGCTGGTCGCCGCCGGGGCGCCACCCTCGGCCGAGAAGGTGACCGAACCCGGGCACGCGGAGGCGGCACCGGGCTGACCGCCGCCCGGCTGCGCCGCTCCACCGCCCGGCTGGGCGGCGCCGGAGCCGGGCTGGCCACCGCCGGGCTGCGTCGCGCCCCCGCCGTCCAGGCGTTCCACCACGTTGCGGCGGATCACGTTCTTGCCGGGTTCCCGGACCAGTTCCATGGCGGCCGCGTTGAGCAGCACGCAACTGCCGGACGGGCCGGTCACGGTGACGGTCGCCGACCGGTTGTTGTCCAGGTTGGTCACCCGCAGCCGGGTGCCCACCGGGAACCGGTCGCTGGTCGCCGCCGGCGCGCCACCCTCGGCCGAGAAGGTCACCGAGCCCTGGCACACCGAGGCGCGCGCCGGCGCGCTGTCCGCGAACCCGAGCCCGGTGCCGACCGCCACCACCGCCGTGGCGACCACCGCCACCCCCGCCGCCAGCATGTGCTTCCGCTGCACCCTCACCGTTGTCTCTCCCGTCGTCGGTGTCACCTACGACGCCTGGTACGGCGTGGGAGCGCTGCCCCGTTCACCGCGATCCGCGGGTTGACCTGAAGTCGGCTTCAGGTCCTAGCGTCGGGACAGGCGATCGAGGAGGTGCCATGACGTATCTGGTGACCGGCGCGACGGGCCGGGCCGGCCGGCGGGTGGTGGCCGAACTGGTGGCGCGCGGGGTGCCGGTACGCGCCCTGACCAGGGATCCGGCCCGGGCGACCGGGCTGCCGGACGGGGTCGAGGTGGTGGCCGGCGACCTCACCGACCCGGCCACGCTGCCGGCGGCGTTCGAGGGTGTCACCGGCGTCCACCTGTTGACCACCGCTGGTGACGACTACGCGACGTTGCGCACCGGGCCGGAGATCGTCGCCCTGGCGGAGCGCGCCGGCGTGCGGCGGCTGGCCGTGCTCTGGAACGGCCAGGACGGCCCGGTCGAGGAGGCGGTCCGGGCGGGGAGCCTGGAGTGGACGATCCTCCAGCCGGTGGACTTCATGAGCAACGCCCTCGGCTGGGCGGAGTCGATCCGTGCGGCCGGCGAGGTACGCGAGCCGTTCGCCGACGTCCGCAGCGCGGTGGTCGACGAGGCCGACGTCGGGGCGGTCGCCGCGGAGGTGCTCACCGGCGACGGGCACGCGGGCCGGTCCTACCCGCTCACCGGCCCGCAGGCCCTCACCCCGCGGCAGCGGGTGGCCGCCGTCGCCGCGGCCATCGGCCGGGAGGTGCGGTTCGTCGAGCTGACCGAGGAGCAGGCCCGCGCCCGGTGGCGGCAGGCCGGCTACGACGAGGAGCTGATCGACCTGCTCGCGTCCTGGCAGGGCAACCCGCCGCCGGCCGCGTACACGGTCAGCGACACCGTCGAGCGGCTGGTCGGCCGGCCGCCGCGTACCTTCGCCGACTGGGCGCGCGCGCACGCCGACGCCTTCCGCTGACCACCCGCCCGTCACACCGGGCCGTAGCGGGTGTGCGGGGCGCCGGTCAGCAACGCCCAGTACCGGTCGCCGTAGGACCAGTGCCACCACTCGGTCGGGTAGTTCACCAGGCCCGCCCCGCGCAGCGCGGCACCCATGATCCGCCGGTGTCGCCGCGCGGTCGCCGAGACGGCCGGCGAGTCGGTGAAACAGGCGTCGGCGCTGGCCTCCGGGGTGGCGTCGACGGCGGTGCCCAGGTCCAGCTCGACCCCGTCCTCGGTGCACAGGGTCAGGTCGACCGCCCCGCCGGTGCTGTGCGGTGCCACCTCGACCGGCGAGACGAACTTGGTGGTCTCCCGGTGCAGCCGCTCCGGCGACCAGTCCGGGTGCGCCCGGCGCAGTTCCTCCCGGTAGCCGGTGAAGATCTCCAGCTGGGCCCGGTACGGGCGGTACCCCTCGACGACCAGCAGGCGCAGGCCGGCCGGCAGCGCGCGCTGCGCGGCCAGCAGCCGGTCCGCGACCCCCCGCCGCACCCGGGCGTACGCGCCGGCCGGGTCGGCCGCCCGGCTGTCCAGCCGCAGTTCCGGCAGGTCGCGCAGGTCCACCAGCGGGTCGCCGTCGTCGGCGCTGGGCACGGCCGCCACCCGGGGATCGGCGAGCAGGATCATCGCGCCACCCCGGTGACGGCGCCGGCGGTGGCGGAGCGCTCCGCGTGGCGGGCGAAGGCCAGCTCCACCAGCCGGTCCACGATCTCCCGGTAGCCGACGCCGACCGCCGCCCAGACCTTCGGGTACATCGAGTGCGCGGTGAAGCCGGGCATGGTGTTCAGCTCGTTGACGTAGAGGTCGCCGGCCGCCTCGTCGTAGAGGAAATCGACCCGGGCCAGTCCCCAGCCGCCGATCGCGGCGAACGCCCGCAGCGACAGCTTGCGGATCCGGTCGGTCACGTCCTCGGGCAGCGCGGCCGGGACGACCATCGGGTCGGCGTCGCCGAAGTACTTCTGCCGGTAGTCGAACCAGCCGCCGGAGACCCGGACCTCGCCCACCGCCGACGCCTCCGGCCGCCACCCGCCGAGCACCGCGCACTCCAGTTCCCGGCCGGTGACGCCCTGCTCGACCACCACCTGCTGGTCGTGGCGCAGCGCCTCCTCGATCGCGGCCGCCAGGTCGTCCCCCTCGGCCACCCGGGAGATGCCGATCGACGAGCCCATGCTGGCCGGTTTGACGAACAGCGGCCGGCGCAGCCCCAACACCAGCTTCTCCGGGTCGTCGATCGTCCGGTACGTCTGCGCGTCGAATGCCACGTGCGGGGTGATCGGCACCCCCTCGGCCCGCAGCGCCCGCTTCATCGCCACCTTGTTCATGCCGACCGCGGCGGCGAGGATGCCGCACCCCACGTACGGCACGCCCAGCGACTCGAGCAGTCCCTGGACCACCCCGTCCTCGCCGAACGGGCCGTGCAGCACCGGGAAGACCACGTCCAGTTCGGCGTGCACCGCGCCGGACGCGTTCGCCGCGGTCACCACCGCCGTCGCGGGCCGGCGGCCCGGCCGCAGCTCGACCGGCGGCCCGGTGACCGTCAGCCGGTCGTCGATGGCCCGGTCCGCGCCGGCGCCGTCGCGCAGCTCCGCCAGCACGGCGTCCGGTACCAGCCGCAGCCCACCGGTGCGGGTCACCCCGATGGCGACCGTGCGGTAGCCACCGCCGGCCAGGGCCCGGGCCACGCCGAGGGCCGAGGCGCAGGACACCTCGTGCTCCGCGGACGGGCCGCCGAACAGGATTCCGATCCGGACCGGCGCGCTCATGCCGCCACCCCTTCCACGCTCGTGACCTCGGCGAGCCGGTGGGCCGCCAACCGGGCCACCAGTTCCGCCTCGACATTTCCGCCGGTCAGCACGACGCCGACGGTGTGGTGCCGGCCGTCGGCCGCGATCCGCAGCGCCCCGGCCAGGCCGGCCGCTCCGGACGGTTCGGCCAGCACCTTCAGCTCCAGCAGGAGCAGCCGGAACGCCTCGGCGATCCGCTCGTCGTCGACCCGGACCACCCCGCGCAGCGCGGTGCGCAGGATCGCGAACGGCAGCTCGCCGACACAGGCCGGGCGGAGCCCGTCGGCGATCGTGGGCGCCGGCGGGACCGGGGTCGGCCGGCCGGCGGCCAGGCTCCGGGCCAGCGAGTCGCAGCCGACCGGCTCGACGCCGTACACCTCGATCGGGCGGCCGGTGGCGGCGAGGCAGGCGCCGGCGGCCCCACCGCCGCCGCCGACCGGCAGCACCAGCGCGTCCAGCGGGGTGCCGGCCCGCTCGGCGTCCTCGATCAGCTCCAGGCTGGCGGTGCCCTGCCCGGCGATCACGTCCGGGTGGTCGTACGCGTCGACGACCGGGTGGCCGGTGGCGGCGCTGAGTTCGCGGGCCAGCGCGAGCCGCTCCTCGGCGGTGTCGGCCAGCACGATCCGGGCCCCCGCCGCCCGCGCCCGGGCGACCTTGGTCGGCGCCGCGTCCGCCGGCAGCACCACGGTGGCGGACATCCCGTGCCGGCGGGCCGCCAGCGCCACCGCCACCGCGTGGTTGCCGGTGCTCTGCGCGACGACGCCGCCGTGCCCGCCGGCTTCGGCGAGCCGCCCGACCGCCAGCGACGCGCCGCGCATCTTGTACGAGCCGCCGTGCTGGAGGTTCTCCGCCTTGATCAGCACCCGGACGCCGGCCAGCCGGTCGATCGCCGGGGAGCGCAGCACCGGGGTGCGCACCACCTGGCCGGAGAGCCGGCGGGCGGCCTCCTCGACGTCGGCCCGGACCGGGCCGGCTGGGGCCGGCGGGTCGATGCGGGACATCTCGTCTCCTTCCGTTTCGTGGCCGGCGGGCGCTGGGCGCCCGGCCGTACCGGGTCGCAGGTCGGGCGGCACCGGTTTTCGGGCACGCCGGATGTAGGGGTGCCGCGTCGCGCGGCCCCCGACGAGGGGCGTGGCTGGATGTGTGCCGGCCGGTCGGCCGGGTCAGTGCGGCAGTCGGACCTCGACCCGCAGGCCGCCGTACTCGGCGGGCCGGGCGGCGATGATGCCGTCGTGCGCCTGGGTGATCGAGCGGGCGATGGCCAGGCCGAGGCCGGCGCCGCCGCCGTGGCCGGTACGGTCCGCGGCCAGCCGCCGGAACGGCTCGAAGAGGCCGGCCACCGCCTCGGCCGGCACGAACTGGCCGGTGTTGACCACGGTCAGCGCCGGGGTGTCGCCGACCGCGACGGTGAGGGTGCCGCCGGGCCGGTTGTACTTGATCGCGTTCTCCACCAGGTTGCTGACCAGGCGCTCCAGCAGCACCCGCTCCCCAGGCACCACCCGGGGCGTGAGGTGGCTGTCGACCGTCACGCCCGCCTCCCGGGCCCGGTCCTGGTAGCCGGCCAGCACCCCGGCCACGATCTCGTCGAGCCGCTGTGGCGTACGCGAGCGCAGGCCCTGGTCGCTCTCGCTGAGCGTGAGCAGCCCTTCGATCAGCCGCTCGTTGCGCTCGTTGGTCTCCAGCAGTTGGGCGGTCAGCAGCTCCGTCTGCTCACCGGTGAGCGTCCGGGCCATGCCGACCTCGATCAGCGTCCGCTGCACCGCCAGCGGGGTGCGCAGCTCGTGCGAGGCGTTCGCGGCGAACCGCCGCTGCCCCTCGTACCCGGCGGAGATGCGCTCCATCATGTCGTCGATGGCCCCGGTCAGCCGGGCCAGCTCGTCCCGGCCCGGCCGGCGGATCCGGTGGCCGAGGTTCTGCGGGCCGACGTGGGCGATCGGCTCGGCGAGGTCCCGCACCGGGCGCAGGCACCAGATCGCGGCGGCCCAGATCGCCACCACCGCGGCCACCAGCACCGCGAGCATGATCAACGGGTACAGGGCGACGCCGAGGTCGCGCGCCGGCTGGCACACCAGCCCCGACCCGGGCAGCGGCAGGTCACAGAACTCCCGGCCGCGCAGCCACACGGTGGCCAGCAGCCACTTCTCCAGGCCGGGCCGGAAGTAGCCGACGAGCAGCGCGAGCACCCCGACCAGCAGGATGCGGCGGCGCGGGGTCACTCCGGGCCGCCGATCCGGTAGCCGGCCTTCGGCACGGTGTGCAGGACGGCCGGCTGGCCGAGCTTCTTGCGCAGCGTCATCACGGTGACCCGTACGGCGTTGGTGAACGGGTCGGCGAACTCGTCCCAGGCCTGTTCCAGCAGCTCCTCCGCGCTGACCACCCGGCCGCCCGCGCGCATCAGCACGTGCAGCACCGCGAACTCCTTCGGGCTCAGGTTGAGCGGGTGGCCGTCCCGGGTGGCCACGTGCCGGGCCACGTCGAGCACCACCCCGTGCCGCGCCAGCACCGGCGGCAGGGCGGGTGCGGAGCGCCGGCCGAGCGCCTGCACCCGGGCGACCAGCTCGGCGAAGGCGAACGGCTTGGTGAGGTAGTCGTCCGCGCCCAGCCCGAGCCCCTCCACCCGGTCCCGGATGCCGGCCGCCGCGGTGAGCAGCAGCACCCGGGTGCCCGCGTCCGAGTCGGCGATGCTGCGGCACACCTCGTCGCCGGTGCGCCCGGGCATGTCCCGGTCCAGCACGGCGACGTCGTACCGGTTCACCCCGACCCGCTCCAGCGCGCCGTCGCCGTCGTAGCAGACGTCGACAGCCATGGAGAGGCGGCGCAGCCCCTCGGCGACCGTGTCCGCCAGCAACCGCTCGTCGTCCGCCACCAACACCCGCACGCTTGCTCTCCCCGTGGTTCCTCGTTGTCCGGAACACCGTCTCAGGCTGGAGTTAAGGGTTCTGTAAGCACCCGCCGGAGCCATCCTCCACGGCGGCGATCCCGGGACAAACGCCCGTGAGCCGGACGGGTGCGCTTGCCGCCCCGGTACGCCGTCTGGGGCGGTCCGTCCCCGGTCCGCGGCCGCACTTGGCGATCCGGGGTGAGCTGCGTCACGATGGGGCGCGAGGAGGTCGCCGATGGCCGACCCGTGGCTCGCCCTGGAATTCGGCGTCGATCCGGCGGAGCGGATCGCGCAGGTCGGTGCCGCCCACGAGGCGTTCCTCGCCGGTGGGCCGGAGGCGGCCCGGCGTACCGACCGGCGGCTGCGGGAGGTCGTCGCCCACTCCTGGCGCCGCTCGGCGGCGCTGCTCGATCCGGAGACCACCCCACCGGTCGAGCTGACCGACGACGCGCTGGAGAGCTATCGCGCCGGCCACCCCCTGGCCCGGGTGCTGCCGCTCTTCCGCGACCTGCTCGGCGGCATCGCCCAGGACGGCGCGCACCTGATGGCGGTCTGCGACGCGCACGGGCGCCTGCTCTGGGTGGAGGGGCATCCGGGGGTGCTCCGGCACGCCGAGCGGATGAACTTCGTGCCCGGGGCCCGCTGGGACGAGCCGCACGCCGGCACCAACGCCCCCGGCACCGCCCTGGCCATCGACCACAGCGTGCAGATCTTCGCCACCGAGCACTTCAGCCGGCGGGTGCAGCGGTGGACCTGCGCCGCCGCGCCGATCCACGATCCGGCCACCGGGCGGCTGCTCGGGGCGGTCGACATCACCGGCGGCGACCACCTGGCCAACCCGCAGAGCCTGGCGCTGGTCCGGGCCACCGCCCGGGCGGCCGAGGCGCAGCTCGCCGCCGACCGGCCGGTCGAGCCGGGCGTGGTCACCGTCGCCGCGCTCGGCCGGGACGAGGCGGAGCTGCGGGTCGACGGGCGCCGGATCCGGCTCGGCCGCCGGCACAGCGAACTGCTGGTGCTGCTGCTCGACCACCCCGAGGGGCGCACCGGCGAGCAGCTCGGCCTCGACCTGTACGGCGACGACCGGCTGCACCCGGTCACCCTGCGCGCCGAACTGTCCCGGTTGCGCCGCATCCTCGGCCCCGACCTGCTCGACTCCCGGCCGTACCGGCTGCGCGGCACCGTCCGGGCCGACTTCCGTACCGTCGGCGAACTGCTGGAACGCGGCGATCCGGCGGGCGCGCTCGACGCGTACGCCGGACCGCTGCTGCCCGGCTCGGACGCACCGGGAGTGACCCGGCTGCGCCGGCTGGTCGACGGCCAGCTCCGCGCGGCCGTGCTGGCCACCCGGGACCCGGCGCTGCTCGCCGCCTGGACCGCGACGCCCGCCGGCGCCGACGACCTGACCGCCTGGCAGGCGCTGGCCGCGGCGTCGCCGCCGGGCGCGCCGCGCCGGCCGCTCGCGCTGGCCCGGGTCGACCAGCTCGCCCGGGAGTACGACCTGCCGCGCGCAACGTTGCTGCAACGTCCCGGAAACTAGCTTCTCCGCCGTCAACCGACCCGATCGGACGGCGGAGGTAACCATGCCGCGCTACGACGCGCCCACCCACTGGCAGTCCCGCTACGACCACTTCATCGGCGGCGAGTACGTCACGCCGCACTCCGGCCGCTACTTCGAGAACCCCACCCCGGTCACCGGGCAGACCTTCTGCGAGGTGGCCCGGGGCACCGCCGAGGACGTCGAGAAGGCGCTCGACGCCGCGCACGGCGCCGCCGACGCGTGGGGGCGCACCCCGGTCGCCGAGCGCGCGCTGATCCTCAACCGGATCGCCGACCGGATGCAGGAGAACCTGGAAGCCCTGGCGGTCGCGGAGACCTGGGAGAACGGCAAGCCGGTCCGGGAGACCCTGGCCGCGGACATCCCGCTGGCGATCGACCACTTCCGGTACTTCGCCGGGGCGATCCGGGCCCAGGAGGGCTCCCTCGGCGAGTTGGACGACGACACCGTCGCCTACCACTTCCACGAGCCGCTCGGCGTGGTCGGGCAGATCATCCCGTGGAACTTCCCGCTGCTGATGGCCACCTGGAAGCTCGCCCCGGCGCTCGCCGCCGGCAACGCGGTGGTGCTCAAGCCGGCCGAGCAGACGCCCGCGTCGATCCACTACTGGCTCTCGCTGGTGGCCGACCTGCTGCCGCCCGGCGTGGTCAACGTGGTCAACGGCTTCGGCGTCGAGGCGGGCAAGCCGCTGGCGTCCTCGCCGCGGGTGGCAAAGGTGGCGTTCACCGGCGAGACCACCACCGGGCGGCTGATCATGCAGTACGCCAGCGAGAACATCAAGCCGGTCACCCTGGAGCTGGGCGGCAAGAGCCCGAACATCTTCTTCGACGACGTCAGCGCCGCCCGGGACGACTTCTTCGACAAGGCGCTCGAAGGGTTCACCATGTTCGCCCTCAACCAGGGCGAGGTCTGCACCTGCCCGTCCCGGGCGCTGATCCAGCAGGGCCACTACGCCGACTTCCTCGCCGCGGCCGTGGACCGGACCAAGGCGGTACGCCAGGGGCACCCGCTGGACACCGACACGATGATCGGCGCGCAGGCGTCGAACGACCAACTGGAGAAGATCCTGTCCTACCTGGACATCGGCCGGCAGGAGGGCGCGAAGGTGCTGACCGGCGGCGCGCGGGCCGACCTTGGCGGCGAACTCTCCGGCGGGTACTACGTGGAGCCGACCATCTTCGAGGGCGACAACTCCATGCGGATCTTCCAGGAGGAGATCTTCGGCCCGGTGGTGTCGGTGACCTCCTTCGCCGACCTGGACGACGCCGTGAAGATCGCCAACGACACGCTCTACGGGCTGGGCGCCGGCGTGTGGACCCGGGACATCAACACCGCGTACCGGGCCGGGCGGTCGATCCAGGCCGGCCGGGTCTGGACGAACTGCTACCACGCCTACCCGGCGCACGCGGCGTTCGGCGGCTACAAGCAGTCCGGCATCGGCCGGGAGAACCACAAGATGATGCTGGAGCACTACCAGCAGACCAAGAACCTGCTGGTCAGCTACTCGCCCAAGAAGCTCGGCTTCTTCTGATGGGTGACGTGGTGGCGGTGACGCCGGCCGCGGCCGAGCTGATCCGGTCGCTGCGGGAGCAGCACGGGCCGCTGATGTTCCACCAGTCCGGCGGCTGCTGCGACGGCAGCGCCCCGATGTGCTACCCGGCCGGCGAGTTCCGCACCGGCTCGTCCGACGTCCTGCTGGCCTCGCTGGCCGTCGACGGCGTTCCCGAGCCGGTCGAGTTCTGGATGTCCGCGGCGCAGTGGGAGCTGTGGAAACACACCACGTTGACCATCGACGTGGTGCCCGGCCGGGGCAGCGGCTTCTCCCTGGAGGCCCCCGAGGGAGTCCGCTTCCTCACCCGCTCCCGCCTCGCCTAACCCCTCCCGGTCCCCCGCGATCTTGCACTTTGGGCCGTAGAGACGCGACGAATGCCCGGAAAGTCGGGGCAGAAAGTGCAAGATCGCGGGGAGCTAGGAGAGGGCGGCGCGGATGGTGGTGATGATGTGGTGGGGACGGCGGTAGAGGTCCTGGTCGGTGAAGTAGCGCATCCGCCAGCCATTGGCGTCGAGCCAGTTCACCCGCTCCCGGTCGCGCCGAAGGCGCTCCCGGTCCAGGTGGGACATTCCGTCATATTCGATGCCGATCCTGCGCTGCCGATAGCCCAGATCAAGCCGGTACCGGCGGATGCCGTACGAGTCGTACACCCACAGCTGCGGCTCGGGCGGCGGCAGCCGGCCGTCGAGCAGCACCAGTCGCAGCTGGCTCTCCTGGCGACACTCCGCCCGTCCGTCCGCCAGCGGCACGAGATCGCGCGCCTGCCTCACGCCCCGCAGGGATCGGTGGGCCGGCAACTCCGCCGCCAACTCGTCGTGCGTCACGGCTCCGCACCGGAGAGCGGCGTCGAGCACCGGCAGGGCGTCGAGCCGTCGCACGGTGCGGGTGAGGTCGACCGCGCAGCGGGCGGCCGGAACGCACGGCACTCCGCCGACGAGAACGGGTTGCACGGGTAGGACTGAATGGTGAACGACCAGCCCGGGTAGCCGAGGCCGGGGCACATGGGGTGGTAGCTGGATGTGGACCTGGTTCTCCCGCAGCACCCCGAAGCCGTGACGACGTGCCGCACTCTGCCGGGTCAACGCGGCGCCCTCCGGCAGGCACATCAGGAGTGCCCGCAGTTCGTCCTCATCCCCGCAGGGCTCGGCCGCGTAGATCCCTCTCCGCACCCGGATCAGCTCCTCCTTGCTGACCCGCGTCCGGATGCGCTTCACGGTCAGGCTCCGCAACAAGTCCTCGACGCGCCACAGCTGAGTCGCCACGCCGGGCAATATGCCGAACCCCCACCCCCGCCCGCCCCCTTCTCACCCACCCCTGTGGACAACCCACCCCCCTGTGGACAACCCCCACCACCCCCACCCCTCTGCTACACGCCACCCGCCCTTCCTCCGCGATCTTGCACCTAAGGCCCTAGATTTGCCCGAGATGGCCCGATAGGTCGGGGCAGGAAGTGCAAGATCGCGGGAGGAAGGGGGGTCAGCGGTCGTCGAGCAGGGGTTGGCGGGGGTTCCAGGGCGGGCCGCCGGCCGCGTCGTGGCGACGGCGGGCGATGGCCGACAACGCCTCCAGCACCACCCGGTTACCCAGGTACGCGGTGATGTCCGCGTGGTCGTACGGCGGGGCCACCTCGACCACGTCCACGCCGACCACTGGCAGCTCGTAGCAGCACCGGCGGACCGCGTCGAGCAACTGGCGGGAGGTGAGCCCGCCCGGCTCCGGGGTGCCGGTACCCGGCGCCATGCCCGGGTCGACCACGTCCACGTCGACGGAGAGGAAGACGCCCTCGCACTCGTCCACCGCGATCCCGAACGCCTCGGTCAGGCACTCGTCCAGGCCGCGCGACACCAGCTCGGTCATCTCGTACGAGCGCATCCGCTGGTCGGCCATCCAGCGCAGGGTCGGCGGGTCGGGCCAGTAGCCGCGCAGGCCGATCTGGAGGAACCGGTCGCCGCGCACCGCGCCGGACTCGATGAGCCGGCGCATCGGCTGGCCGTGCCCGTGCAGCGAGCCGAACTCGATGTCGCCGGTGTCGGCGTGCGCGTCGAAGTGCACCAGCGACACCCGGCCGAGCCCGTGGTGCCGGGCCACCCCGGTGGCGTCGGGTAGCGCGATGGAGTGGTCGCCGCCGAGCACGATCGGGATCGCCCCGGCCGAGGCGACAGTGAAGACGGCGGACTCCAGCGCGGCCAGCGACCGCTCGATGTCGCCGGAGAACATCTCCACGTCGCCGGCGTCGTACACCCGCAGGTCGCGCAGCCCGTCGACGCGCAGCGCGAGCGACGGGCGGGAGCCGTCGTGCGGCAGGTAGCAGGCCTGCCGGATGGCGGACGGGCCGAACCGGGTGCCGGGCCGGTGCGAGGTGCCGCCGTCGAAGGGCGCGCCGACGACGACCACGTCCGCGTCGGCGAACGTGGCCGGCTCGTCCAGCGTGCAGCGGGGCACCCCGAGGAAGGTGACGTCGGGGCCGAACATCGGGCCGTACCGGCTCATCGCTCCTCCATCCCCCACGGTGAACCGTAGCCGCTGAGCAGGTCCAGGAACGGCCTCGGCGGCAGCGCCTCCGGGCCGAGCACCCCCACCCCCGACCACGCGCCGGCGGCCAGCAGTTCCAGCGCCACCACCGGGTTCACCGCGGTCTGCCAGACCACCGCCTGGTGGCCGTACTCGGTCATCGACCACTCGTTGTCGACCACGTGGTAGAGGTAGACCTCGCGCGGCCGGCCGTCCGGGCCGGTCCCGCGCACCCAGGTGCCGGCGCAGGTCTTGCCGCGCATCCGGTCGCCGAGGGTGGCCGGGTCGGGCAGGCAGGCCGCCACCACGTCGCGCGGGGACACGGAAACCGCGCCGACCCGCACCGGCGCGGTCGCGTCCAGGCCGAGCTTGTGCAGCGTCTTGAGCACCTCGATGAACTCGTTGCCGAGGCCGTACTTGAAGGTGACCCGCCTGGCGTCGACCCAGCGCGGGATGAGCAGCACCTCCTCGTGCTCGACGTTGACGCACTCGACCGGCCCGATCCCGCCCGGGAACCGGAAGACCTCGGGCTCGGAGAAGGGCGGGGTGGTGTACCAGCCCCGGCCGGCCTCCCAGACCACCGGTGGGTTGAGGCACTCCTCGATGGTGGTCCAGATGGAGAACGACGGCGCGAAGTCGTAGCCGTCCACCGTCAGGTTGGCCCCGTCCCGCACCCCGATCTCGTCGATCTCGGCGAACAACTCGTCGGCGGCGTACCGGGCGAAGACGTCGGACAGGCCCGGCTCGACGCCGATGCCGCAGAGCGCCAACCGCCCCGCCGCGGACCACTCGTCCGCGACCGCGAACTGCTCGTCGCCGAGCTTCACGCCGGTCTCGGCGTACGGCCGATCGGGGTGCGGTCGGGACAGCGACATGGCCATGTCGAGGTAGTCCGCGCCGGCCGCGAACGCCCCGTGGAAGATCGGCATGACGAAGCGCGGGTCGACCGCGTTGAGCACGTGGGTGATCCGGTGCTCCCGGCAGAGCGCGGCCACCGCGTCGGCCGAGGAGGCGTCCACCGTGGCGGCGACGAACCGGTCACCGTGCCCGGCCACCGCCCGGGACGCCCGGCCGGGGTCGTGGTCGGCGACCACCATCCTGTCGAAGAAGGTACGGCGGGCGGCGATGGCGACCGCGGCGGAGCCGACCCCGCCGGCGCCCACGAGCAGGATGCGCATCAGGAATCGAACCCCAAACCGAAACGATCGAGCGTACGGAGCCAGAGGTTGCGCCGGCCCTGCCGCCCGTCGGCGCGGGCCAGCGACCAGCGGGTGAGATTGATGCCGACCGCGCGGGCCGGCTCGGGCGGGAACGGCAGTGGCTTGCGGCGTACCAGGTCCAGCCGGGTCAGCGGGGTCTCCGCGCCGCCGAGCAGGTCGAGCATCACCCGGGCGGCGAACCGGGTGGCCCCGACGCCGAGCCCGGTGAACCCGGCCGCGTACGCCAGCCGGCCCTCGTACGCGGTGCCGAAGAACGGGCAGAACCGGGTGCAGGTGTCGATCACGCCGCCCCAGCGGTGGCTGAACCGCAGCCCGTCGAGCTGCGGGAAGGTGGTGAAGAAGTGCTCGGCGAGGGTGCAGAAGGTGTCCCAGCGCTGCTCCAGCGACGGGGCCATCCGGTTGCCGAAGTGGTAGACGGCGTCGTAGCCGCCGAAGAGGATCCGGTTGTCGGGGGTGATCCGGTAGTAGTGGAACTGGTTGGCGGTGTCCGCGAGCCCCTGCCGGTTCGCCCAGCCGATCGAGCGCCGCTCGTCGTCGGCGAGCGGCTCGGTCATCAGCGCGTAGTCGTAGACCGGCACCACGAAGGCGCGCAGCCGGCGCAGCAACGGCGGGAACGCGTTGGTCGCCAGCACCACCCGCCCGGCGCGGACGCTGCCCGGGGCGGCGTCCCGGCCACCGGTGGTGGTGGCCCGCAGCGCCGCGCCGTCGCGGCGCAGCCCGGTCACCCGGGTGTGCTCGACGATCCGCACCCCGACGCCCAGGCAGGCGCGGCGCAGCCCCCAGGCCAGCTTCGCCGGGTCGAGCAGCGCCGTGCGGTCCCGGTCCCACATCCCGCCCAGGTACGTCGGCGAGTTCACCTCGGCGCGCACCTGGTCGGCGTCGAGCAGCCGCACGTCGTGGCCGTACCGGCGGCCCAGCTCCGCGTCGGCGGCCAGCCCGTCGAGCTGGTACGGCTCGACCGCGACGGCCAGTTCGCCGGTGCGCTCGAAGTCGCAGTCGATGCCGTACTCGGCGACGGTCGCGGCGATGGCGTCCAGGTTCTCCCGGCCGAGCCGCTCCAGCACGTCGATCTCGTCCGGGAAGCGCTCGACGCCGTTGGCCAGCCCGTGGGTGAGCGAGGCGGCGCAGAACCCGCCGTTGCGCCCGGACGCCGCCCAGCCGCAGGTGCCCGCCTCGACCAGCAGCACGTCCCGCCCGGGGTCGGCCCGCTTGGCCAGCAGCGCGCTCCACAGCCCGGCGTACCCGCCGCCGACCACCAGCAGGTCGGCGCTGTCGGAGCCGGTCAGCGGCGGCAGCGGGTCGGGCCGTTCCGGGCGGTCCAGCCAGTACGGCACGGGCGCCGCGTCGGCCAGCGCCCGGCCGGGATGCGGCCCGGTCATGACGGTCGCCGCGCCGGCCCGGTGCCCGCCGCCACCCGCAGGGCGGCGCGGCGGCCCCGCCGGCCGCGCAGCATGCTG
Organism: Micromonospora sp. C28SCA-DRY-2; assembly: GCF_030519475.1. Lineage (GTDB taxonomy): Bacteria > Actinomycetota > Actinomycetes > Mycobacteriales > Micromonosporaceae > Micromonospora. Next base: position 1,139,374 of record NZ_JAUMKD010000001.1, read on the forward strand.
GCCAGCACCAGCAGCAACGCGATCACGAACATCGCCGTGCCGATGACGTTGACCTGCGGCGGGATGCCCCGCTGGGCGGCGCCCCAGACGTACATCGGGAACGTGACGGTGGTGCCGGCGTTGAAGTTGGTGATGATGAAGTCGTCGAACGACAGCGAGAAAGCGAGCAGCGCGGCGGCCACGATGCCGGGCATCACCAGCGGCAGGGTGATCCGCCGGAAGGTCTGCCACTCGCTGGCGTAGAGGTCCATCGCGGCCTCCTCCAGCCGGGAGTCCATCCCGGCCAGCCGCGCCTTCACGGTGACCACCACGAACGACACGCAGAACATCACGTGCGCGATGACGATGGTCCAGAACCCCTGCGGCACCCCGGCGGAGACGAAGAGGGCGAGCAGCGAGGTGCCCATCACCAGTTCCGGGGTGGCCATCGGCAGGAAGATCAGCACGTTGATCCCGGACCGGCCGCGGAACCGGTGCCGCACCAGCGCGAACGCCATCAGGGTGCCGAGCACCGTGGCGACCACGGTGGCGATGAACCCGATCTGGACGCTGCGCACCACCGCGTCGCACATGTCCGAGGTGGCGCACGGGTTGCGCCAGTTGTCCAGGGTGAACTCGTGGAAGTCGTACGACAGCCGGCTGGACGGGCGGTTGAAGGACAGGCCGGCCACCACGGCGATGGGCAGGAAGAGGTAGCCGAGCACGAGCAGCCCGACGCCCAGCACCCAGTGGTCGGCCAGCCAGCGACCGATGCGGTGGGCCACGGTCACTGAGCCCCCCTTCCGTTCGCGACTGCGGGGCTCGGCCGCGCTGCGTTCCTCGCGCTCACAGGACCTCCTCGGTGCCGGCGCGGCGCAGGTAGACGAAGACCACCGCGAGGATCGCCGCCATGAGCAGGAAGGACAGCGCCGCGCCCTGCGGGTAGTCCAGCCGGACCAGGAACGCCGAGTCGATGACGTTGCCGATCATGTATTCGTTCGGGGTGCCGAGCAGCTCGGCGTTGATGTAGTCGCCGCTGGCCGGGATGAAGAAGAGCAGCGTGCCGGCGACCAGGCCGGGCATGGAGAGCGGCAGGGTGACCCGGCGGAACGCGCGCACCGGGCTGGCGTAGAGGTCGCTGGCCGCCTCCAGCAGCCGGTGGTCCAGCCGCTCCAGGCTCGCGTAGAGCGGCAGCACCAGGAACGGCAGGAAGTTGTACGTCAGCCCGAGCACCACCGCGACCGGGGTGGCCAGCAGCCGGCCGTCGGAGGCGAGCAGGTGCACGTCGCGCAGCAGCCCGACGAGCCAACCGTTGTCGGACAGGATGGTCTTCCAGGCCAGGGTGCGCACCAGGAAGCTGGTGAACATCGGCGCGATCACGCAGACCAGCAGCAGGTTCTTCCACCGGCCGGCCTTCTGCGCGATCGCGTACGCCAGCGGGTAGCCCATCAGCAGGGCCAGCACCAGCGCGATCCCGGCGTAGCGGAACGACCGGGTGAACTGCGGCCAGTACGCCGCCAGCGCGTCCGGGTAGTTGCCGAACGCCCAGGTCAGCGCGTACCCGGTGGAGAGCGAGCCGCTGGGGTCGTAGAGGCTGGCCGCGGCGAGCTGGAACAGCGGCACGGCGAAGAACAGGAACAGCCAGGCCGCGCCGGGCAGCAGCAGCAGGTACGGCAGGAACCGGTACCGCCCGGACCGGACGGCCCGCTCCGGCGCCGCCGGCTGCCCCGATCCGGTCGGCACGTGGGCCAGGGCTGTCACGAGGTGGCCCCCACCGGCTCGTCCAGCGCCGGGCTGGTCCGGTCGTCCGCGCCGGGCTCGCGGGGCAGCAGGAAGGCGTGCCGCGGGTCCCAGTGCGCCACCGCCTCGGTGCCGACCGGCAGCTGCGCGGTCGCGCCGCTGTTCGCCACGAAGACCGACAGCTCGCTGCCCCAGCCGGTGCGCAGCAGGTACTGGGTGCTGACCCCGACGTAGGAGGCGTCGCTGACCACCCCGGTGACGTGCTGGCGCCCGGCGGGGACCTGGTCGGCGGAGCCGACCAGGTGCAGCTTCTCCGGGCGTACGCCCAGGTAGACCGGGCCCCGGTCGACCCGGGCCCGGTCGGCGGGCACGGCGAAGCGGGAGCCGTGCGCGGAGACCGGCACCTCGCCCCCGGCGGCGCCGGCGGCCTCGCCGGCGAGCAGATTGGACTGGCCGAGGAAGTTCGCCACGAACGCGGTGGCCGGGAACTCGTAGAGCTCGGCCGGTGCGCCCAGCTGCTCGATCTTCCCGGCGTTCATCACCGCGACCGTGTCGGCCATCGTCATGGCCTCCTCCTGGTCGTGCGTGACGTGCACGAAGGTGATGCCGACCTCGGTCTGGATCCGCTTCAGCTCGATCTGCATCTGCCGGCGCAGCTTCAGGTCGAGCGCGCCGAGCGGCTCGTCCAGCAGCAGCACCTGCGGGTGGTTGATCAGCGCGCGGGCCAGCGCGACCCGCTGCTGCTGGCCGCCGGAGAGTTGGGCCGGCCGGCGCCGGCCGTACCCTTCGAGCTGCACCAGCGCCAGCATCCGCTCGACCTGGTCGTCGACCTTGCGGATGCCGCGCCGGCGCAGCCCGAACGCCACGTTCTCGAAGATGTCCAGGTGCGGGAAGAGGGCGTAGCTCTGGAACACGGTGTTCACCGGCCGCTTGTACGGCCGCAGCCGGGCGATGTCCCGGTCACCGAGCAGCACCTGCCCGCTGGTCGGTTCCTCCAGCCCGGCGATCATCCGCAGGGTGGTGGTCTTGCCGCAGCCGGACGCCCCGAGCAGGGCGAAGAACGAACCCTGCGGGATGGTCAGGCTGAGGTCGTCGACAGCGGTGAAGATGCCGAACCGCTTGGTGAGGTTGGCCAGCCGCAGGTCGCCGGCCGGTGTCTCGCGCCCCACAGATGCCACGCCCACTCCCGTCACGCCCCGATGACCTGCTGGAACTTGCCTTCGTACTCGCGTTCCTGCTTCTCGTCCAGGGCCATGAAGACCTTGGACTTCGCGAGCATCGCGTCGTCGGGGAAGATCAGCGGGTTGGCCGCCAGCTCCGGGTCGATCTTCTCCATCTCCGCCTGGGCGCCCTGCACCGGGCAGATGTAGTTCACGTACGCGGCGAGCTGGGCGGCCACCGCCGGGTCGTAGTAGTAGTTCATCAACTGCTCGGCGTTGGCCTTGTGGGTGGCCTTGTTCGGCACCAGCATGTTGTCCGACCAGAGCATCACGCCGGACTCGGGCACCACGAACTTGACGTTCTCGTCCTCGAAGCCGAGCTGGATGACGTCGCCGGACCAGCCGACGCACGCGGCGATGTCGCCCTTGGCCAGGTCGGGCGCGTAGTCGTTGCCGGTGAACTTGCGGATCTGCCCGGAGTCGACGGCCTTCTTGAGCTTGTTCAGCGCGTCGTCGAACTGGGCGGCGGTGAAGTTCGACGGGTCGTGGCCGTTCGACTGGAGCAGCAGGCCCATGGTGTCGCGCATCTCGGACAGGGCGGTCACCTTGCCCTTGAGGTCGGGGCGGGTGAGCAGCTCGTCGACGGTACGGATCTCCTTGGTCACCTTGCCGTTGTAGGCGAGGCCGGCCAGGCCGGACTGCCACGGGATGGCGAGCTGGTTCTCCTTGTCGAAGGAGCGGCCGCGCAGCGAGGAGAGCAGGTTGGCCTCGACGTTGGGCAGCTTCGACTTGTCCAGCTTCTGGACCCAGCCGAGCCGGATCATCCGGGCCGCCATCCAGTCGGTGAGCACCATGATGTCCCGCTCGGTCGGCTGGCAGCCGGCGAGCTGGTTCTGCACCTTGCCGAAGAACTCGTTGTTGTCGTTGACGTCCTCGGTGTAGGTGACCGCGATGCCGGACTTGGCGATGAACGCGTCGAGGGTCGGCCGCTTCGACTCGTCGGACTCATCGACGTCCATGTACTGCGGCCAGTTGGAGAAGGCGAGCTTCTTCTCGGTGCCGGAGAGGTCTTCGCTGACGCAGCCGGTCTCGGTCTGCTGGGCGCCCTTGGTGCCGCAGCCGGCCAGGGCGCCGCCGGCGGCGACCAGCGCCGCCGAGCCGAGGGTACCGGTGAGCAGTCCACGCCGGGTGAGGGGCCGAAGGGGAGTTCGCATGTGACGACTCCTAGGGGTCATTCGTCGGCGGCAGGACGGGGGTGGCGCGCCGGCGGGGAGGGTCAAGTGCGGTGGACGACTGATCCTGACATGAGGTGACCTCCCTTACAAGGGATTCCGTTGCGGGATTAGCTCTGGACGACGAAATACGCCACACTGCGCGGGGGCATTAGGCTCAGCCCGGGAACGGACATGGGGAGCGGTCGATGACGAACCGGCAGCAGGACACCGGCAACGGCGGGCGGCGGGTAACCGTGCGTGAGGGCGCCAGTCACGCTCTGCTCGACGACGTGGCGAAGCAGATCATCGAGCAGCTCCAGGAGGACGGCCGCCGGCCGTACGCCACCATCGGCAAGGCGGTCGGGCTCTCCGAGGCCGCGGTGCGGCAGCGGGTGCAGCGGCTGCTCGACGCCGGGGTGATGCAGATCGTCGCGGTGACCGATCCGCTCCAGCTCGGCTTCCCCCGCCAGGCCATGATCGGCCTGCGTACCGACGGTGATCTGGAGGCGGTGGCCGACCGCCTCGCCGAGCTGGAGGAGGTCGACTACGTGGTCATCACGGCCGGCTCGTTCGACCTGCTCACCGAGGTGGTCTGCCGCAACGACGACCACCTGCTGGAGATCCTGCAACGGCTGCGCGCGGTCGAGGGCGTGCTCTCCACCGAGGCGTTCGTCTACCTCAAGCTGCGCAAGCAGACCTACACCTGGGGCACCGCCTGATCAGTCGGCACCTCCGGGCCGCCCGACGCCCCCCGCGTTGATCCACTCCATGTCGCCGATGTGGCGGTATCCGAGCCAGTGCGACACCGCCACATCGGCGAACCAGAGTGGATCTTGTCGCGACGGTGCGAGGCGCACTCAGCCCGAGATGCGGATTCCGTCGCCTGCCCTCTAGCTCCTCGCTGATTCCGTTGTCGTTCCGGCCATAGACCACCGATCCCACTTGCTTTCCGGGCTCGGGCTGTGGGATAACCGTGGGCAGTGCGGCCGGTGTCCCCTGACCGGCCCGAGACCCGATGGGGCTGACATGGCCAACGCCACCGACCACCTCTGGATGCACTTCACCCGGATGGCGAGCTACTCCGCCGGCGAGGTGCCGACCATCGTCCGCGGCGAGGGCGCGTACGTCTGGGACGCCCAGGGCCGCCGCTACCTCGACGGGCTCGCCGGGCTCTTCGTGGTCAACGCCGGCCACGGCCGCGCGGAGCTGGCCGAGGCCGCCGCCAAGCAGGCCGGCGAGCTGGCCTACTTCCCGCTCTGGTCGTACGCCCACCCGAAGGCGGTGGAGCTGGCCGAGAAGATCTCGGCACTCGCCCCCGGCGACCTGAACCGGGTCTTCTTCACCACCGGCGGCTCGGAGGCCGTCGAGGCGGCCTGGAAGCTGGCCCGGGCCTACTTCAAGCGCACCGGCCAGCCCAACAAGTACAAGGTGGTCAGCCGCTACATCGCCTACCACGGCACCTCGATGGGCGCGCTGTCGATCACCGGCCTGCCCGGCATCAAGAGCGACTTCGAGCCGCTGGTGCCCGGTGGGATCAAGGTGCCGAACACCAACTTCTACCGGGCGCCCGAGCACGGCGACGACCCCGAGGCGTTCGGCCGCTGGGCCGCCGACGAGATCGGCCGCGCCATCGAGCGGGAGGGGCCGGACACGGTGGCGGCGGTCTTCCTGGAGCCGGTGCAGAACTCCGGCGGCTGCTTCCCCCCGCCGCCCGGCTACTTCGAGCGGGTCCGCGAGATCTGCGACGCGTACGACGTGCTGCTCGTCTCCGACGAGGTGATCTGCTCCTGGGGCCGGCTCGGCGAGTACTTCGGCGCCGTCCGCTACGGCTACCAGCCGGACATCATCACCACCGCCAAGGGCATCACCTCCGGCTACGCCCCGCTCGGCGCGATGATCGCCAGCGACCGGCTGATGGAGCCGTTCCTCACCGAGACCGGCATGTTCGCCCACGGGGTGACCTTCGGCGGGCACCCGGTCTCCTGCGCGGTGGCCCTGGCCAACCTGGAGGTCTTCGCCCGCGAGGACCTGGTCGGGCACGTCCGGGCCAACGAGGCGGCGTTCCGCGCCACCCTGGAGAAGCTGCACGACCTGCCGATCGTCGGTGACGTCCGGGGCGACGGCTACTTCTACGGCATCGAGCTGGTCAAGGACAAGACCACCCGGGAGACCTTCGACGAGGCAGAGTCGGAGCGGCTGCTGCGCGGCTTCCTCTCCACCGCGCTCTTCCAGGCCGGGTTGTACTGCCGCGCCGACGACCGGGGCGACCCGGTGGTGCAGCTCGCCCCGCCGCTGATCGCCGAGCAGCAGCAGTTCGACGAGATCGAGCAGATCCTGCGCGGCGTGCTGACCGAGGCATGGGCACGCCTCTGACCGGCGGGTCCGGGCCTCCGCCCGCTGCCGAGTCCCGGTCCGCCGGGGCCCGCTCGCCGGCCGACGCCGAGGTCGGGCGGACGGCGCGCACCCGCGTACGCCGACTGCCCGACCTCGCGGCGCACGACCGGGCGAGCCTGTACGCGGTGCTCGACGCCGGCCGGGTCGGCCACCTGGCCATCGTGGAAGGCGACCAGCCGTACGCGCTCCCGGTCGGCTACGCCCGCGACGGCGACCGGGTGCTGGTGCACGGCGCCACCGGCAGCCGGCTGTTCCGGCACCTGGCCGCCGGCGCGCCGGCCTGCCTCACGGTCACCCTGCTGGACGGGCTGGTGCTGGCCCGCAGCGCCTTCGAGTCCTCGATGAACTACCGCTGCGCGATGGTGCTCGGCACCCTGGCCAGCCTGGCCGGCGACGAGAAGCTGGCCGCGCTGGAACGGCTCTCGGAGCACCTGCTGCCCGGCCGCTGGGCGGTGATCCGGCCACCGTCGGCGAAGGAACTGGCGGCCACCCTGGTGCTCGCGCTGCCGCTGACCGAGTGCTCGGTGAAGATCAGCGCCGGGCCGCCGGACGATCCGCCCGAGGACCTCTCGCGCGAGGTCTGGGCCGGCGTGGTGCCGGTGGTGGAGTCGCTCGGCCGCCCGGAGCCCGATCCGGCGCTCCGCTTCGACCTGCCGCCCCCGGAGTGGTGATGCGTTACCCGGAGCTGTCGTACTGGCTGTCCACGGTGGACGAGCCGCTGACCCCGCGCCCGCCCCTGCCGGGCGACGCCGAGGCCGATGTGGTGATCGTCGGCGCCGGCTACACCGGGCTGTGGACGGCGTACTACCTGGCCGGGGCGGACCCGACGTTGCGGATCACCGTGCTGGAGGCCGAGATCGCCGGGTACGGCGCGTCCGGGCGCAACGGCGGCTGGTGCTCCGCGCTCTTCCCCACCTCACTGCCCGCGCTGGCCCGCCGGCACGGCCGGGACGCCGCGCTCGCCATGCAACGCACCATGCAGGCCACGGTGCGCGAGGTCGGCCGGGTGGTCGCGGCCGAGGGCATCGACTGCGACTGGGCGTACGGCGGGACGGTGGTGCTCGCCCGGACCGGTCCGCAGCTCGCCCGGGCCCGGGCGGCCGTCGAGGAGGCCCGGGAGTTCGGACTCGGCCCGGAGGACCTGGCGCTGCTGGACGCCGGCGAGGCGACGGCCCGGTGCGCCGCCGAGGGGGTGCTCGGCGGGACGTACACGCCGCACTGCGCGGCGGTGCACCCGGCGCGGCTGGTCCGCGGCCTGGCCCGGGCGGTGCAGCGGCGCGGGGTGACCATCCACGAGCGCACCCCGGTGACGGCGATCCGGTCCGGCGCGGCGGTGACCCCGGCCGGCACGGTACGCGCGCCGGTGGTGATCCGGGCCACCGAGGGCTACACACCGCTGCTGCCCGGGCAGCGGCGCACGGTCGCGCCGGTCTACTCGCTGATGGTGGCCACCGAGCCGCTGCCGGCGCGGACCTGGGAGCGGATCGGGCTGGCGGAGCGGGAGACCTTCTCCGACCACCGGCACGTCATCGTCTACGGCCAGCGCACCGCCGACGGGCGGCTCGCCTTCGGCGGTCGGGGCGCCCCGTACCACTTCGGGTCCCGCGTGGTGCCGGGGTACGACCGGGAGCCGCGGGTCTTCGCGGCGCTGCGCCGTACGCTCGGCGAGCTCTTCCCGGTGCTCGGCCCGGACGTGCCGGTGACGCACACCTGGGGCGGGCCGCTCGGGGTGGCCCGGGACTGGGCCGCCTCGGTGGGCTACGACCCGGCCAGCGGGCTCGGCTGGGCCGGCGGGTACGTCGGCGACGGCGTCGGCACCAGCAACCTCGCCGGCCGTACGCTGGCCGACCTGATCCGGGGTGAGCGCACGGAGCTGACCGCCCTCCCCTGGGTCAACCACCGCTCCCCGAGGTGGGAGCCGGAGCCCCTGCGCTGGCTGGCGGTCAACGCCGCCCTGCGCCTGATGCTCTCCGCCGACGCCGCCGAACTCCGCTCCGGCCGCCCCTCCCGCCGAGCCACCACCGTCTCCCACCTCCTCGGCCACTAACCCCCCACCCCCGCCGCCCACCCCGTCGATCATGGGGTTGGCGGCAGCATGGGAGATCGAAAACGCCGCCAACCTCATGATCAACGGCGGGAACCCCGGGCGCGGGGGGAGGGGGCGCGGTGGGGGGGTTAGTGGTTGGGGGGGATTACGCGGAGGTGGCCGCGGCGGGCGGTGTGGCCGGGGGTGGGGAGGTTCTGGTCGTCCTCGGGGGGACGGGGGGTGGGGCGGGCGGCCTCGCGGACCGCCTCGGCCAGCGCGACCAGGTCGTCGGTGGTGGGCGGCGGGGGCTCGAACTCGCCCTCGTGGCGGACCACGTCCCAGCCCCGCGGCGCGGTCAGGCTCCGGGCGTGCGGCTCACAGAGGTCGTACGTGTGGGGCTCGGCGAAGGCCGCCAGCGGGCCCACCACGGCGGTCGACTCGTTGTAGACATAGGTCAATGTGGCGACCGCTTGCCGGGGGCAGCCGTTACGGGAGCAGCGCCGTGGTGACCTCACGGCGGCAGGGTATCTCCATTACCGGCTCCGGCGCACCGCTTCGCGTTGCGACACGCCCGTCATGGTGATCACAATTCGCCCGGCGTGGCCGCGCCGCGCCACGGGGGCGGCACTGCCGCAGGCCAGGCCGGCCCGGGGACTACCCTGGCCTCATGACGAGCCCGGAACACCGCCGCCCCGGCTCCGGCCGGCGCGCCCACCGTGACCGGCACGGGCGCGGGCTGCGCGGACGGCTGGTGCCGGCGACCGTGCCGCTGGCCCGGACCAAGGCGGAGGTCTTCGACGACCTGGTCCTGGACACCGTCGAGACGCTGGAGCGGCGGTTCGCCAAGGAGTTGGCCGGGGTCGAGTTCGCGGTGGAGGACGTGCCACCGGAGCTGAATGTCTACGACTCCGACGTGCTGGAGGACGGCGAGGTGCCGCTGGCCCGGCTGCTGCCCGGCCGTCCCGGCCGGCAGGAGGTGCCGCCCCGGATCGTGCTCTACCGCCGCCCGCTGGAGTTCCGCGCGATGGACCGCGAGGACCTCGCCGACCTGGTACATGACGTGATCATCGAGCAGGTGGCGAACCTGCTCGGCGTCGACCCGGACGAGTTGGCCTGACCCGCGCCAGCGCGGACCGGAGCCGGCCGGGCGAGCGCGTCACCGCCCGTCGGGACGCCGTGGCGCCCGGGCCCGAGCCGGGCGGCCCCCACCGCCCCGGCCCGGCACCGCTCAGGCGGCCCGCCGCTTCAGCTTGCGCCGCTCCCGCTCGGAGAGCCCACCCCAGATCCCGAACCGCTCGTCGTGACCGAGAGCGTATTCGAGGCATTCCGTCTTGACCTCGCAGCGCGAGCAGATCCGCTTCGCCTCGCGGGTCGAACCGCCCTTCTCGGGAAAGAACGCCTCCGGGTCGGTCTGCGAGCACAGCGCCCGCTCCTGCCACTCCGGCGCGTTTCCGAGCAGGTCGGCCACCTCAAGCTGGCCGTCCATCTGATGCCTCCTTGTCGCGCACCGGCGTCATCGCCGCTGCAACCCCCCACGCGAAAGGCGTGCGTGTCCGTCCGGTCCCGTTTTGTTGCGTTCCGTGCGAACAACCCCATTCAAATTACACGCGTGTAATGCGTGCGCCGTCAAGCCAAACTTGATAATGGAGTCGCCCTCCCGACACGCATCCGGGCGGCCACCGCGACCACCCGGCCTCGCAACCTGCCCTATCGATTCAGACCCCGACCGAGTAACGCCCTCTCCGGCGAGTTGCCCGAGTTTTCTCCCGTGGCGTTTCCGCGCCGGCCCGGGACGAGGGCGCCGGCGAGGACTCCCGGGAGATCACCCGCCAAGTTGGTGATCTTGATGGGTGCCAGGTTAACCCGACTTCGCCAGGGCCGCCCGTCGAGCCGGAAACGCCGACCGCGCTCCGCCCACAATGTGGACGGAGCGCGGTGCCCGACGAGCCGGCAGAGGTCAGCCGCCACCCGGCGGGACCCTGGTCGGCCAGACGAACTCGGCGACCGAGCCGCCGCTGACGGTGACCGCGCCGGCCGGCGTACGGTCGTCCCACCAGACGGTATAGAGGCCGGCGGGCAGGTCCGGGTAGACGGCACTGTGGAAGGTGCCGTCGCGTACCCGCCGCTCCCGCACCGCCGAGTGGGTACGCGGCGAGCCGTCGGCGGTCGCCGCCGAGTCGGCGGTGCGGCTGATCTCGATCTCCCGCCCGTGCAGATCCCGTCCGGTGTAGATGATCAGGGCCCCGGTGTCCCCGCCCAGGTCCAGGACGACGCTGCCGGTCTCCGACGGCCCGTACGCGTGCTCGGTCATCCGCTCCCCCGTCACCCCGCCGCCGACGGGTTGGTGAACCCGTCGTACGGCGTGCCCAGGTAGGGGAAGTTCGGCAGGAACCCGGCGGTCACGTCGGCGGCGCTCAGCCCCGGGGTGACCGCTGCCGCCGCCGCGTCCGGCCGGAACGTCCGGTCGACCAGCGGCACGGTCAGCCCGGCGATCGCCCGCAGCGCGATGGTGACCACGTCGTCGACGGGTCGGCGGCCGTTCGGGAAGCCGGCCAGGTCGCCGCCGAGCACGCCGAACCGGTCCGGCCGGCGGCTGGGCGGGATCGCCGTGTTCAGCCGGAGCATGTCGGCCTGGATGTCGCCGGTGGCGTTGGCGAACCCGTCGATCAGCCCCGCCGGTACGCCGGTCAGCAGGAGCGCCACCAGGTCGGCCCGGGGCTTCTTGGCCTTGTTCAGCCGGTCCAGGTTGGCGAAGACGCCCGGGTAGAGCGCCGGCAGCAGGGCGGCGAGTTCCGGCTGCTCGACGAACTGGGCGAACCGCTTGTCCTCCGTCGGCGGCAGCGAGTTCCACAGGTCCTTCCTGGACATCGGCACGATGACCTCGTTGAACAGCGGGTTGCCCAGCCGGGACACCTGGGCGAACGGCCCGGCCGCCACGCCCCGGCCAGGTTCGCTGCCGATCACCCGGGCCTGCCGGCGCGCGGCCGAGGTCCAGACGCCGATCACCGACGCCTGGTCGGTGACCCCGTAACGGTTGGCCCGCCGGCGCACAGTGCCCAGCGGCACCTGCAGCGCGATGCTGTGCACGTTCATCCGGTCGGTCGCGTTCACCGGCTCGCCCTCGGCCCGGAAGACCTTCCGGCCGGCCACGTGCAGCTGCTGGAACGGGCGCAGCGTACCGAGGTCGAAGACCGCGCCGAGGTCGACGAAGAAGCCGTCCGCCCGCTGCCCGGCGAAGACCCGCTCGCCGGTGGAGAGGCTGTACGTGGCCTGCCGGACCAGCTCGGTGTAGTTCGGCGTGGAGAGCGGGCCCACGTTGCACGGCGGGCAGGGCAGCTTGTGCGCCAGGCGGTGCTCCCGGCCGCCGGCGATCCGGGTCAGGCTGTAGAACTGCCGCCGGTTCCAGTTCTCGCTGTCCAGCGAGTCGATCGGGCCGGTGTTGTACAGAAAGCTGTTCGGATTGGTGATCTCGGTGGTGAATTCGAAACGGTAGACGACATCGGCGCGGCCGTCGCCGTCGTTGTCGATATTGATGTCGTACTGCACGTCGTCGCCGAACTCGAAGAAGTTGGGCCCCCCGGACGGCAGTTGCAACGGCACGTAGTTGGCGATCAGCGTCACCGTGTCGGGCCGGTCGGGGCTGACGAACGCGTACAGGTCGGACGAGTCGGCGACCGGATCCTTGGCTATCTCCGGTGCCTCGCGGTGGGAGGACATGTGACCAACCTCCGCTCAGGCCCGGCCGGCGGCGCGGCGCAGCCGGTCGGCCAGGCCGCGGTCGCGTACCTCGATCCGGGTGGTGCCGACGAAGACGTCCAGCCTCCCGGCGGCGGCGTCCCGCAGGTGCACGACGATCGGCTCGTCGGCGCCCGCCTCCGGGGCGTTCTGCGCGGCCGACAGGCCCGGCACGGTGAGGGCGGCCGCGCCGAGCGTGGCGCTGGCCGCCGCGGTCAACGTCTGCCGGCGGGTCAGTCGCGGCCAGGGCCGCTTCCGCTGATCACTGGTCATGGGCAACCTTTCCGGCTGCGGCGCGGGCGCGCCCGGGTGGCGGACCAGGGCCGGCGCCGCGCCGCGGAACGACGCCGCCGGGCCCCTGCGGGGGATGCCGGCGGCGGTCCTCGCCGCGACCGCCGCCGGCATCCAGTGGTACGGCCGGCGGCGGGGAAAGGTTCGACGCTACGGGCGCGGGTGACCGTACGCGGTGGTGCGCTTGCGGGCCGGCCGGCCGGCCTTCGCCGCGATGGCCCGCAACTGCTCCTCGGTGCGGGCGGACCCGTTGGCGGAGCCGGCCATCCGGGAGATGGTCTCCTCCATCAGCGTCCCGCCGAGGTCGTTGCACCCGCCGCGGAGCATGGCCACCGTGCCCTCGTCGCCGAGCTTGACCCAGGAGCACTGGATGTTGTCGATCCGCCCGTGCAGCAGCAGCCGGGCCATCGCGTGCACCACCCGGTTCTCCCGCCAGGTCGGCCCGGGCCGGGCGATGCCGGCCAGGTAGATCGGGGCGTTGGTGTGCACGAACGGCAGCGCCACGAACTCGGTGAACCCGCCGGTGCGGTCCTGCACGCCGGCCAGCACCCGGAAGTGCGCCAGCCACTGACCGGGATGGTCGACGTGGCCGTACATCATCGTGGAGCTGGACCGGATGCCCAGCTCGTGGGCCGTGCTGACCACCTCGACCCAGGCGGCGGCCGGCAGCTTGCCCTTGGTGAGCACCCAGCGCACCTCGTCGTCGAGGATCTCCGCGGCGGTGCCCGGGATGGTGTCCAGCCCGGCGTCGCGCAGCAGGCCCAGCCACTCCCGCACCGGCACGCCGGCCTTCGCGGCGGCGGTCACGATCTCCATCGGCGAGAACGCGTGCACGTGCATCCCGGGCACCCGCGCCTTGATCGCGCGGACCAGGTCGGCGTAGCCGGTGACCGGCAGCTTCGGGTCGATGCCGCCCTGCAGGCAGACCTCGGTCGCGCCGGCCGCCCACGCCTCCTCGGCCCGGTCCGCGACCTGGTCCACCGAGAGCCGGTACGCGTCCGCGTCCCGCTCGCGCTGGGCGAAGGCACAGAACCGGCACCCCACGTAGCAGACGTTGCTGAAGTTGATGTTGCGGTTGACCACGTAGGTCACGTCGTCGCCGACGGTGTCCCGGCGGACGTCGTCGGCCAGCCGGCAGAGCTCGTCCAGCGCCGGCCCGTCGGCGGCGAAGAGCGCCAGCGCGGCGTCGGTGTGCCGCGGGTCGAGCAGTGCGCCCGGGTCGTCCGCCGCCAGCCGCAGCCCGGCCCGCAGGTCGGCGTCGCCGCCGCCCGACCCGGCCGGCGCGGCACCGACCTTCGTGGCCACCTCGGACCAGTCGCCGTAGACGCTGTCGAAGTCGCCCCGCCGGTCGCCGGTGCGGCCGGTGGTGTCGATGGTGGCGTGCAGGTCGGTCCGCCCGCCGAACACCTCATCCGGCTCCTGCCACGGGCGGCCCACCGGCCGGGCCTGCTCGACGGCGAGGCCGGTGGCCGGGTCGGCCAGCGCTGTCACGTGCGGCAGCAGCCGCGGGTCGAGCCACGGGTCGCCGGCCCGGACGTACTCCGGGTAGATGGTCAGCCGCTCGCGCAGGGTGAAGCCGGACTTCTCGGTGTGCCCGGCCAACTCGTCGAGCTGCGGCCAGGGCCGCTCCGGGTTGACGTGGTCCGGGGTCAACGGTGACACCCCGCCCCAGTCGTCGATGCCGGCGCGCAGCAGCAGGTCGTACTCGCCGGCGATGAGGTTGGGCGGGGCCTGGATCCGGGCCCTCGGGCCGAGCAGCACCCGGGCCACCGCCACCGTGGCGGCGAGGTCGTGCAGCTCCGCGTCGGGCATGCCGCGCATCGCGGTGTCCGGCTTGGCGCGGAAGTTCTGCACGATCACCTCCTGGAGGTGGCCGTACTCGCGGTGCGCCCGGCGGATCGCGAAGATCGCGTCGACCCGCTCGGCGGGGGTCTCCCCGATGCCGATCAGGATGCCGGTGGTGAACGGCACGCCGACCCGGCCGGCGTCGTCGAGCACCCGCAGCCGGACCGCGGGCTCCTTGTCCGGCGAGCCGTAGTGCGGGCCGCCCGGCTCCGACCAGAGCCGGGTCGCCGTGGTCTCCAGCATCATCCCCATGCTCGGCGCGACCGGCTTGAGCCGTTGCAGCTCCGCCCAGGAGAGCACGCCCGGGTTCAGGTGCGGCAGCAGCCCGGTCTCCTCCAGCACCGCCACCGCGCAGGCCCGCAGGTAGTCCAGGGTGGAGTCGTACCCGCGTTCGTCCAGCCAGCGGCGGGCCGCCGGCCAGCGCTCCTCGGGACGGTCGCCGAGGGTGAACAGGGCCTCCTTGCAGCCCTGGGCCGCGCCCGCCCGGGCGATCGCCAGCACCTCGTCGCGGTCCAGGAAGGCCGCCGGCAGCCGGTGCGGCACGGTGGCGAAGGTGCAGTAGTGGCAGCGGTCCCGGCAGAGCCGGGTGAGCGGGATGAAGACCTTCTTGGAGAACGTGATGACGCCGGGCCGCCCGGCCTCGCGCAGGCCCGCGTCGCGTACGGCGGCGGCGATCCGGAGCAACTCGTCCAGTGCGGAGCCCCGGGCGCTCAGCAGTGCTGTCGCCTCGTCGACGTCCAGCGCCCGCCCGGTCTCGGCCCGGCGCAGGGCCCGGCGCACGCTCGCGTCACTCGGGCCCGGGTCGGTGCGATCAACCATCCGCTCAGCCTATGCGGTGATCGGCCCCGCCCCACCCGCCCCGGCCACCCGGTGGGAAACCCCACCCCGCCCACCACTCCCCACCCACCCCGGCTCCGGCCGGCCGGGGCGCGGCCGCGCCGACGGGGGCGGGCACGGCGAGGGGGCGGGCCGCACTTTCAGTGAACAAGGGGCTTCAGCGACGCGCGAGGCCACTCTTTCAGTGAACGTGCGACCACGCCCCGGCACCGGCACCGGCAGCGCCGCGCGGGCACGGGCCAGGCCGCGCCGACGGGGCGGGCCGCTCTTTCAGTGAACGCGGGGCTTCAGCGACGGGGGAGGCCCCTCGTTCAGTGAATGTGCAGGCGTTCGGCCTGGTTCGACGGTGCGGACAGGGGGGTGGAAGGCGGCGCGCCCCGCGCCGCGGGTGCGGCGCGGGGCGCGGGTGGTGGTGCGGCGCGGGGCGCCGGGTCAGCGGGGTTGGTCGGGGTTCTCGCCCGGGTTGATCCGCTGGGTCCGGTCGCTGTCGCCGTCGCGCGGGATGGCCTGGGTCGGCTCGGCGGACTGGCGCGGGATCGCCTGGGTCGGGTCGGCCGAGGGCGGCTGGCCGAACGGCGGCGCCGACTGCGGCTGCCCGAACCCCGGGACCGGGTTCTCCGACTGGCCGAACCCGGGGACCGGGTTGGCCGGCGGCGCGGACTGCGGGGCCGGGGGCGCCGACTGCGGGGCGTACGGCGCGGCGGGCTGGCCGCCGTACTGACCGGGGGCGGTCCAGCCGCTCGGCTGGCCGGGGGCCGGGTAGGCGCCGGGCTGGCCGGGCACCGGGTAACCGCCGGGCTGCCCCGGCGCCGGGTAGCCGCCCTGCTGCTGCGGCCAGCCGGGCTGGGGCTGGCCGTAGACGCCGGGCTGCGGCTTGGGCTTCGGTACGTAGTAGAGCTTGCGCCAGACGGTGTAGACGACGTAGGCGGCGACCGCGAAGACGGCCAGCCAGGCCACCCGGGCGAGCAGGCCGAGCAGCGAGTCGAGCACCTCGCCCTCGGCCAGCCGGCCGACCGTCCAGATCAGGAAGGTCAGCACGCCGAACAGGGCGCTGACCGCGTATTCGACGAGCGCCACCTGGGTGATCAGTTTCGCCTTGGCGACCGCCGGCTGCACGTGCGTGGCCAGCAGCACGGCCAGCACCGGCAGCACCACCGCCTCCCAGCCGACGAACGCGTAGAAGGCGCTCCCGGCCCGGCCGGTGAAGGTGCCGTACTCGGTCGGGGTCAGCAGCCGGATCAGGCCGACGAACAGCAGCACGGCGTTCGCGCCGAGAAGCACGAGGGCGGCCGGTTCACGGAACGGCTTGGTCAGCTGGCTGGCCCGGGTCGCGTCGGTGGACGCGGGCTCGGCGGGGCTGGTCACGAAGATCCCCCTGGGGGCGAAAGCGGACAGTTGCCGACGTGAGCCTAGTCTCCCCGGCCTCCGGCGGACCGACGGCGTCACGTGCGCGAGGATGGTCGGCATGCGCATCGTGGTTCTGACCGGCGGCATCGGAGGCGCCCGCTTCCTGCTCGGCGTCCGGGCGTACGCGCGGGAGGTCGGCGCCGAGGTGACCGCCGTGGTCAACGTCGGCGACGACCTGCTGCTGCACGGCTTGAAGGTCTGCCCGGACCTGGACAGCGTCATGTACACCCTGGGCGGCGGCGCCGACCCCGAGCGGGGCTGGGGACGCGTCGGGGAGAGCTGGACGGTCAAGGAGGAACTGGCCGCGTACGGCGCCGAGCCGACCTGGTTCGGCCTGGGTGACAAGGACGTCGCCACCCACCTGGTGCGCAGCACGATGCTCAACGCCGGCTACCCGCTGCACGCGGTGACCGAGGCGCTGGCCACCCGCTGGCAGCCCGGCGTACGGCTGCTGCCGGCGACCGACGACCGGCTGGAGACGCACGTGGTGGTCGACCTCGACGGCGGCCAGCGGGCGATCCACTTCCAGGAGTGGTGGGTGCGGTACCGGGCCCAGTTGCCCACCCACCGGTTCGTCTTCGTCGGCGCCGAGACGGCCAAGCCGGCGCCCGGCGTGGCGGAGGCGATCGCCGGCGCGGACGTGGTGCTGATCGCGCCGAGCAACCCGGTGGTGAGCGTCGCGCCGATCCTGGCGGTGCCCGGCTTGCGCGAGGCGGTGACCGACGGGCCCGCCCCGGTGGTCGGCGTGTCGCCGATCATCGGTGGCGCGCCGGTCCGCGGGATGGCCGACCGCTGCCTGGAGGTGCTCGGCGTCGAGTGCAGCGCGGCCGGCGTGGGCCGGCTCTACGGCGGCCGGGCCGCGGGCGGGCTGCTCGACGGCTGGCTGGTCGCCGAGGAGGACGCGGGCACCGTGGTGCCGGAGGTGACGGTCCGCGCGGTCCCGCTGCGGATGACCGACGAGGCGGCGACGGCGGCAATGGTCCGCGCCGCGGTGGAGTTGACGTGAGGCTGGAGATCCTGCCGGTGCTGGGCATCGGCGACGTTACCGAGGGCGACGACCTGGCGGCGCTGATCGCCACCGCGGCGCCCTGGCTGCGCGACGGCGACGTGCTGGTGGTGACCAGCAAGATCGTCTCCAAGGCGGAGGGGCGGCTGGTGGACGTCCCGGCGGACGGACCGGACCGGCTCGCCGCGCGGGACGAGGTGCTGGCCGCGGAGACCGCGCGGGTGGTGGCGACCCGGGGCACCACCCGGATCGTGCAGACCCACCACGGGTTCGTGATGGCGTCGGCCGGGATCGACGCGTCCAACGTCGACAAGACCCGGCTGGTGCTGCTGCCCAAGGACCCGGACGCCTCGGCCCGGGCGCTGCGGGCCGCGCTGCGCGAGCGCTACCACGTCGACGTCGCGGTGATCGTCAGCGACACCATGGGCCGGCCCTGGCGCAACGGGCTCACCGACGTGGCGCTCGGCGTGGCCGGGATGGACGCGATCCGCGACCACCGGGGCGAGACCGACCCGTACGGCAACGAGCTCCAGCTCACCCAGATGGCGGTGGTCGACGAGTTGGCCGGCGCCGGTGAGCTGGTCAAGGGCAAGTGCGACCAGGTCCCGGTCGCGGTGGTGCGCGGCTACCTGCACGCGGCCGGGCCGGACGACGGGGCCGGCGCGGCGACGCTGGTCCGGGACGCCTCGATGGACCTCTTCTCGCTCGGTACCGCGGAGGCGCGGGCCGCCGGGCTGGCCGCCGCGGCCACCCTGCCGGACGGCCCCGGCGCCACCCCGCCCGACCCGGCCGCGGTACGCCGGGCGATCGCCGCGGTCGCCGAGGTGGTCGCCCCCGGCACGACCTTCACCCTGGTCACCGACGAGGAGGTACGCGCCGGACTGGTCGCCGCGGTGCCCGGCTGGCCGGCCGACGCCAGCACCCTGGTGCTCGGCGCCCCGGCCACCCCGGTCGCCCCGGCCGACCTGGTCCGCTTCGGCGCCGACCTGCAACGCCTGCGCACCGCGCTGGCCGCCGAGGGCATCGGCTCCACCCTCCTCCCGCCCCCCGCCCACACCACCGCCACCGCCGCCCTCGCCCTCTGACCCGCTCCCGCCCCGTTGGCCATGAAGTTGTTGTCGCGACCCGCCGAGGCGACCGGCGACAGCTTCATGATCGGCGCACGTCGACCCGGGTGGGGTGGGTCAGGCGTCGAGCATGGCGCGGCCGAGGGGGGTGAGGGTGTGCAGGACGGTGTTGCGGTCGCGCTGGCTGACCAGGAGGCCGGCGTTGCGCAGGACGGTGGCGTGCTGGCTCGCGGCGGCCGGTGAGATCCGCAACCGGCGGGCCATCTCGCCGGTGGTGCAGCCGTCGTCGCTCGCCTCCAGCACCGCGGCCCGGGTGCGGCCGAGCAGCGCGGCCAGCGCCTCCCGGCCGGCGGCGGACCCGGCCCCGCCCGGCTCCAGGCCACCCAGCCGGTCGACCGGGTAGACCAGCACCGGCGGCAGCGCCGGGTCGAGCAGCGCCACCGGGGTACGCGCGCAGAAGAACGACGGGACCAGCAGCAACCCGCGCCCGTCCAGGTGCAGCTCCCGGCTGTCCGGATAGTCACGTACCTCGAGCATGCCGGACTCCCAGCGCATCGCCGGCCGCAGGCTGCCCAGCAGCCCCTCGACCCCGCCGTCGAGCAGGGCCCGGGCCCGGCGCGTCCGGTCCGCCTCCACCGCCGCCTGGATCCGCGCCCAGTACGGGTTGATGGCCAGCGACCGGTACTGCTCCATGGCGGCGGTGAGCTGGCGCAGCGCCTCCGGCTCGCCCCGGGCCAGCGCGGACGCCGTCTCGGGCAGGGTGGTGCCGGCGGCCAGCAGGGTCAGGTCGCGCTGGAGCAGCGGGATCGGCGTGCCACGGACCGCGTCCAGGCCGGCCTCGAACCCGTCGACGCTCTGGTAGGGGGTCAGGAAGTCGGGAAAGTAGCCGCGCGGCGGGTTCAGCGCGAGCAGCAGGCGGAGCCGTTCGGAGGCGCTCTCCTGGCGCAGCCCCTGGGCCACCGAGCGCCGCCAGTTGGCCATCAGCGGGTCACGGCTGCGTCCCTGTAGCAGGTGCAGGCTGAGGACCAACTCCCAGACCGGGTCCGCGCCCGGGGCGACCCGGGTCCGGAGGATGTCCTCCCCGGAAAAGTAGATCTTCAGCATGGTGCGCTCCCGCGCCGCCGGGTCAGGGGGGATGGCGGGCGACCCTTCGCACTGTACCTGGCCGGCACTTATCTCCATCTTTAAGCGTGGGCTGAAAAACCTCGACGCCTCCGGGGACGGTTAGGCATGCTTCCAGATGCCCGACGAGGCCGGCGCGTCGACGACGCGCCACGTGCCCTGGGCGCCGGGACCGGGGGAGGAACCGGTGACCGGGCGGCACCACGAGGGTCTGCGGCCCATGCTCCGCAGGGGTGCCGTCCGGTCGTCTCGTCCCGGCTGACCCGCCGGTTCAGCCGACCCAGAGTGCGACCCGGTGGTCCTCGTCGGTGACGTAATAGCACCGCCCGTCCAGCTCCGCCAGCCCCTCCACGTGGTGGAACGGCGCCAGGTCGGCCACCAGTTCGCCGGTGACCAGGTGGCCCTGCGGGGGCAGCCGGAACCGGACGTGCCGCGAGGTGACGTCCCCGCCGGCCGGATGGTCGTCCAGCAGCACCGAGCCCTTGCCCAGCGCGTCGATCGAGCCGATCACCGCCGCGTACCCGCCGTCGGGCGTCGGGGCGAAGGCCCGGAAGCCGGTGAGCGCGCCGCGCGGGGTCACCCCGGTCAGAGCGTACGCGGCCACCGCGGTCGGCCAGGCCGGCGGGTCGGCGAACATCTCCGGCACACCGGCCAGCTCCACCAGGATCGGCTCGCCGTCGACGGTCACCGGGAACCGCAGCCCGAGCAGCACCGTGCCGGCCGGGGTGAACGCCGCCGCCTCGACGTTCAGCGGCAGGTCGTCCGGGGTCAGCCGGTTCACCCAGCCCTTCGCCCGGGCGGTGCCGCGCGCCAGGGTCGCCTCGACGAACCGGGACCGGACCCGGTCACCGAGCGGCAGCGGGGTGAACGCCGCCTTGGTGAGCGCGTCGTTGACCGCCCGGTGCAGCCGGAAGCGGTTGCGCACCACCCGCACCGGCAGCACCCCGGTGGCCGCGTCGTCCTCCCGGAACCGCGCCACGAAGGCGCGCCGCGGGCGCAGCGGCCCGCCCTTGGAGCCGAAGTGCGAGCCGAAGACGTAGACCCAACCGTCGTGGTGGGCGAGCGCCTCGCCGTCCTCGGTCCGGCCGTTCTCCGTCCCCGCGTCGGCGCTGACGTGGTGGGCCGTCCACCGGCCGTCGTCGAGTTCCAGCAGCAGGGCCAGGCAGTGCTCCACCGGGCCCTCGTCGAGCACCGTCCAGAACCCGCGCCGGGCACCGTGGGCGCGCAGCAGCGCCGCGGAGCGGACCGGCAGCAGGTCGCTGGCCTCGTTGCCGCCGACCACGAACTCGAGCAGTCGCAGGGTCACCCGGCCAGGGTACGAACCGGCGGCTCGTACAGTGTCGGGATGCCGGACGCACCGACCGCCACCCGCACCACCGACCCGGCCGGGCACCCGGCGCTGCACGCCGACGCGCTCGCCGTGCTCGCCGGCTGGGCCCCGACCAGCGCGGCCGCCGCCGCGGCCCGGGACCGCACCCTCGACCTGCTCGGCGCGGGGCCGGTGGCGATGAGCCGGGCGCACCGCGCCGGGCACGTCACCGCGAGCGCCCTGGTGCTCGACCCGACCGGCGAGCGGGTGCTGCTCTGCCTGCACGGCAAGTTCCGGCGCTGGGTGCAGCTCGGCGGGCACTGCGAGCCGGCCGACCGGACGCTCGCCGGCGCCGCGCTGCGCGAGGCGACCGAGGAGTCCGGGATCGCCGGCCTGCGGGTCGACCCGGTGCCGATCGACGTGGACATCCACCCGGTGGCCTGCCAGGGCGGCTCGCTGCACTACGACGTCCGGTTCGCCGTCGTCGCCCCGCCCGACGCGGTGGAACGGGTCAGCGACGAGTCGGAGGCGCTGGGCTGGTTCCCGCCGGAGCGGCTGCCGCAGCCGCTGGCCGGCGGGACCGCACAGCTCGTCGCGCCGGCCCTGGCCGCCCTCAGACGAGCCCCTCTTCGCCCCGCTCCTTGAGCTCGTCGACGACCTTCTTGACGTCCTGCGCCCGGTCGCGGGGGCAGACCAGCACCGCGTCCGGGGTGTCGACCACGATCAGGTCGTGCACCCCGACGGTGGCCACCAGCCGGCCGGAGTTCGGCACCACCACCAGGTTGCTGCTGTCCCGCAGCAGCACCCCCGGCTTCGCCGCGCCCAGCACGACGTTGCCGTCGGCGTCGGCCGGCAGCACGTCGCCGAGGGTGTGGAAGTCGCCCACGTCGTTCCAGCCGAACTCGCCGGGGACGGTGGCCACCCGCCCGGCCGCCGCCGCGCCCTCCATCACCGCGTAGTCCACGGAGATCCGGGGCAGCGTCGGCCAGACGGTGCCGAGCACGTCGTCCTGCTCCTCGGTCCCCCAGGCCGCGGCGATCGCGGTGACCCCGGCGTGCAGTGCCGGCTGCTGCCGGGCCAGTTCGGCGAGGAAGACGTCCACCCGCCAGACGAACATGCTGGCGTTCCAGAGGTGGTGCCCGGAGCGCACGTACGCCTCGGCGACCTCGGCGCTCGGCTTCTCCTTGAACTCGGTGACCGGGCGCATCGGGCCGTCGCCGACCGGGTCGCCGGTCTGCAGGTAGCCGTAGCCGGTCTCCGGGCGGGTCGGGGTGATCCCCACCGTCATCAGCCGCCCCTGCTCGGCGCCGCGGACCGCCTCGCGGACCGTCGCCACCCAGCGCTCCGGGTGGGCGATCAGGTGGTCGGCGGCGAACGAGCCCATCACCGCCTCCGGGTCGCGCAGCGCGATCACCGCCGCGGCCAGCGCGATCGCCGCGCACGAGTCCCGCGGCGAGGGCTCGACCAGGATGTTCTCCTCCGGCAGGCCGGCCAGCTGGCGGGCCACCGCGGCCACGTGCGCGGCCCCGGTGACCACCAGGGTGCGCTCGGGGCTGGTCAGCGGCGCCAGCCGCTCCACCGTGGCCTGCAGCAGCGAGGCGGTGGTGCCGGTCAGCGGGTGGAGGAACTTGGGGTGGCCGGCGCGGGACAGCGGCCACAACCTCGTGCCGCTGCCGCCCGCCGGGATGACGGCGTAAATCACCCGCACATCATGCCCGATTCGCCCGGCCTGGTACGTCGCGGTCGCCGACCGCCGGCCGCGACCGCCCCCAGCCGGCCCCGCGCGGCGAGACCCGCCGGGACGGCCGAGGCCCCCGACGGGCGGTCAGGTCCGGGCCCGGGACCACGCCGCGATGTGCACCTCGGCGCTGGACTCCCAGGTGAACTCCTTGGCCCGGTCGAACCCGGCCTTGGCCAGGGTCACCCGGCGCTGCTCGTCGTCGAGCAGGGCGGCCAGGTCGGTGGCGATCTGGTCGGCGTCCTCGCTGGTGTAGGCGACGGCGTCGCCACCCACCTCCGGCAGCGACAGCCGGGGGGTGGTGAGCACCGGCGCGGCGCACGCCATCGCCTCCAGGATCGGCAGGCCGAAGCCCTCACCGTAGGAGGGGTAGGCGGCCACCAGCGCCCCGCCGAGGAAGCCGGGCAGGTCGGCGTAGCGCAGGTAGCCGGGGCGCAGCAGGCGCAGGTGCGAGGGGACCTCGGCCACCGCGCGGTCGATGTCGTCGTCGTGGCCCTGGCCGCCGGCGATCACCAGGGCCGGCGGGTCGGCGCGGTCGGCCACCGCCCGGGCCCAGCCCCGGATCAGGTTGGGCACGTTCTTGCGCGGCTCCTTGGCGCCGAGGAACGCGACGTAGCTGCTGCTGCCCAGGCCGAGCCGGGCCCGCACCCGGGCCTTCTCCTCCTCGCTGGGCGCGTGGAAGGCGGCGTGGTCGACCCCGTGGTAGGCCACGTCGATCCGGGTCGGGTCGGCGTCGAGCAGCCGGATCAGCTCGTCCCGGGTCGCCTTGCTGGGCACGATCACCCGGTCGGCGCGGCGCAGCGAGGTCTTGATCGCGCTGCGGAAGAACGTGCGGCGGGACTTGTCGTAGTGCTCCGGCTCGGTGAAGAAGGTGGCGTCGTGCACGGTCACCGTCACCGGGCAGCCGGCCCGCAGCGGGCAGGTGTAGAAGGGCGAGTGCAGCACCTGGGCGCCCACCTGCTGGGCGAGCAGCGGCAGGCCGGTCTGCTCCCAGGCCAGCCGGGCGGGGCGGTGCGCGACGGCGGCCGGCGCCGGGATGATCTCCGCGCCGGGCAGCATCCGGGTGTAGCGCTCGAGGTCGGTGCGGAGGCTGACCACCGCCAGCTCCACCCCCGACCCGCACACCTTGCCGAGGGCGCCGAGCAGGCCGTCGACGTATCTACCGACGCCGCCACGGTCGGCGGGGACACTCGTGGCGTCGATGAGCACGCGGGGCGGGCGACCGGCGGTCACGGGGCGACTCCTTGAACTGGCGGGTCTGTGGGGAACAACACTCCGGGCAAGCCTACGCCGGAGCCCGGGGCGGACGCTGACTGCGACCCGACGGTACGCCGACTTGACGTCTCCATCGAGTACGGCCCGCGGGGGCGTATCGTTCGCGTCGATGGCCGACAACATTGCCCGGGTGTTCGCCGGCGCGATCGCGCCCGACCCCACCCGCCCGCTGCTGACCTGGTACGACGACGCCACCGGCGAGCGGACCGAGCTGTCCGGCGCGACGCTGGCGAACTGGGTGGCCAAGACGGCCAACCTGCTGGTCGACGGGGCGGCGCTCGGCCCGGGCGACACCGCCGGGGTGCTGCTGCCGCCGCACTGGCAGACCGCCGGGGTGCTGCTCGGCTGCTGGTCGGCCGGGCTGGCGGTGGCCCGGGAACCGGGGCCGGTCGGTGCGCTCTTCGCCACCCCCGACCGGGCCGGCGAGGCGGACGCCTGGCCGGCCGACGAGCGGTACGCGCTCGCCCTGCACCCGTTCGCCCTGCCGCTGCCCCAGGTGCCGCCGGGCTTCGCCGACTACGTGGTGGAGGTACGCGCGCACGGCGACCAGTTCACCCCGTACGCCCCGCCGGGGCCGGGCGAGACGGAGCTGATCGCCCGCGCGGTCGGGCGCGCGGCGGAGCTGGGCATCGCCCCCGGCGACCGGGTCCTGGTCGACACGGCCGCGCACCCCGACCCGGTCGACTGGCTGCTGGCCCCGCTCACCGCGGCCGCCAGCACGGTCCTCTGCGCCAACCTCGATCGCACCCGCCTCCCGGCGCGCGCGGAGACCGAGAAGGTGACCCGCAGCCTGGCCTGAGCGCCGCCCCGCCGCCGCGGGTCAGGCCGGGGTGGGGTGGTCCTCGGTGGCGCGGCGCTGGGCGAAGGTGGCGAACGCCGCCAGCGACTCGGGGTTGGCCAGCGCGCCCTTGGCGGCCGCCGAGTCCACCGGCGTGCCGGTGAGGATCTTCTTGACCGGCACCTCCAGCTTCTTCGCCGACAGGGTGCGCGGCACCGCCCGGACCTGGTGGATCTCGTCGGGCACGTGCCGCGGCGACAGCGCGGTGCGCAGCTCCCGGCAGATCCGGGCGCGCAGCGCGTCGTCGAGTTCCAGGCCCTCGGCGAGCACCACGAAGAGCAGCAGCTCACCGGCGCCGCCCTCGTCGTCCTCCAGGTGCACCACCACCGAGTCGACGACCTCGTCCAGCCCCTCGACCACCGAGTAGAACTCGGCGGTGCCGAGCCGGACGCCGCCCCGGTTCAGGGTGGCGTCGGACCGGCCGGTGATCACGCAGCCACCGCGCTCGTCGATCGTGATCCAGTCGCCGTGCCGCCAGATCCCCGGGTAGAGGTCGAAGTACGCCTCCCGGTAGCGGGTGCCGTCCGGGTCGTTCCAGAACCCGACCGGCATGCTGGGCATCGGCTCGGTGATCACCAGCTCGCCCAGCTCGCCGATGACCGGGGTGCCGTCGCCGGAACGCGCCTCCACCTTGGCGCCGAGCGCCCGGCAGGTGATCCGCCCGGCGTGCACCGGCAGCAGCGGCACCCCACCGACGAAGCCGGTGCACACGTCGGTGCCGCCGGAGAGCGACTGGAGCTGGAGGCTGTCGCCGACGGCGGCGTACACCCAGGTGAAGCCCTCGGCGGGCAGCGGCGCGCCGGTGGAGCCGAGGCCGCGCAGCGCGGAGAGGTCGGCGATCTCCTTCGGCACCAGGCCGGCCTTGCGGCAGGCCAGCAGGAACGGCGCCGAGGTGCCGAAGTACGTGGTGCCGGTCTCCTCGGCCAGCCGCCAGAGCGCCCCCAGGTCGGGGTGGCCCGGGTTGCCGTCGAAGAGCACGATCGCCGCGCCGACGGCCGGCCCGGAGACCAGGAAGTTCCACATCATCCAGCCGGTGGTGGTGAACCAGAAGAACCGGTCGGCCGGGCCCAGGTCGTGGTGCAGGGCGAGCATCTTCAGGTGCTCCAGCAGGATGCCGCCGTGGCCGTGCACGATCGGCTTCGGCAGGCCGGTGGTGCCGGAGGAGTAGAGCACGTAGAGCGGGTGGTCGAAGGGGACCGGGGTGAAGGTGAGCGGCTCGTCGGTGGCGGCGGCCAGCTCCGACCAGGCCAGGGCGTCCTCGGGAGGAGGCCCGGCCGGGTCGAGGTAGGCGATGCCGACGGTGTGCTCCAGCGACGGCAGCGCGGCCCGGATGGCGGCCACCTCGCCCCGGCGGTCCACCGGCTTGTCGCCGTAGCGGTAGCCGTCCACCGCGACCAGCACCTTCGGCTCGATCTGCTGCCAGCGGTCGGTGACGCTGCGGGTGCCGAACTCGGGCGCGCAGGAGGAGAAGACCGCCCCGAGGCTGCTGGTGGCGAGCAGCAGCACGTACGTCTCCGGGATGTTCGGCGCGTACGCCGCCACCCGGTCGCCGGCGGTCACGCCGAGCCGGCGCAGGCCGGCCGCCACCCGGCGGACCTGCTCGCGCAGCCCGGCGGCGGTGAGGGTGACCGGCCCCCGGGTCTGGCCGTGCGCGATGACCACCGGGTCGCCGTCGGCGCGGCCGGGCATCCGCAGCACGTTCTCGGCGTAGTTGAGCGTGGCGCCGGGGAACCAGCGGGCGCCGGGCATCCGCCGGTCGGCCAGCGTCGCGGTGGGCGGGGTGTGCGCGACGACCTCGAAGTGGTCCCAGATCGACCGCCAGAACGCGTCCAGGTCGGTGACCGACCACCGCCACAGCGCGTCGTAGTCGGCGAAGTCCAGCCCCCGGTGCTCGCGCAGCCAGCTCAGGTAGGTCCCGATCCGGGACCGCTCGCGTACGTCCGCCGGCGGCGTCCACAGCACGTCAGTCACTGCTCCACCCTCCCCTGGCCCCGCACGACGCTGTGAAATGGGCCGTGGCGCCATCTTGCCCTACCTCAGATCGTCATTCTGCGCACCGGGTGCCGTCCAGGGCGCGTGGCCGGGCCACATGCCGGACCGGACGGATGTGTGGATCCCGACCGCCCGCCGCCCGCCCGCCGGCCGCCGGCCGGACCCGCCCGGTGCCGGCGGCTCAGCCGGCGCGGTGGGCCTGGATGGCGCGGCGGCGGGCCAGCCGGTGGGCGCGGCGGATCTCCGCCTCCCGGAACCGGCGCTCGTCCTCCGGGGTCTCCGGCAGCACCGGGCGCACCGGGCGGGGCGCGCCGCCCACGTCCACGCCGACGAAGACCAGGTACGCGGTGGCCACCCGGACCGGCTCGTCCTCGGCCGAGTCCCAGCGCTCGGCCACCACCCGCACGCCCACCTCCATCGAGGTCTGCCCGGTCCAGTTGACCTGGGCGTGGGCGTGCACCAGGTCACCCACCCGCACCGCCTCGGAGAAGACGATCTCGTCGATCGCCGCGGTGACCGCCGTGCCGCCGCTGTGCCGGGCGGCCGCCGCGCCGGCCACGTCGTCGACGAACTTCATCAGCACGCCGCCGTGCACGGTGCCGTAGAGGTTGACGTCGACGGCCGTCATGATCCGGCTCAGCGTGACGCGGGAGTACGACGTCGGCTTGCCCGACGGTGCGGCGGAGGGGTGCTCTGTCATGTCGGAAACGGTACGGTGCGCGGATGCGACATCTCTGGAGCTTCCTCGCCGGATTGGTGGTGGCACCCGTCACGTGGGTGCTGGTCGCCCTCGGGCAGGACGGGTCGGCCGGCACCGTCGACCGCTGGGTGGAGATCGGCACCTTCAACACGGCCAACCTCATCGAGCCGGCCGTCTACCTCGCGGTCGGCGGGATCCTGCTGGGCCTGCTCGCCACGCTGCGCACCTCCCCGCTCGGCCCGCTGACGGCCGGGCTGTTGCTGGCCGTCCCGTACGTGGGGCTGTTCGTCGCGCCGTTCCAGGTGCGCAACCGCATCCCGGACGACTGGAAGGCCTTCGGTGATCCGCTCCCGCTGCGCCTGCCGGTGGAGAACGGCACGCTGTTCCTGATCGGCCTGCTGCTGCTGATGGCGGTGTTCAGCGGGCAGCGCTGGCGGCAGTGGCCGCGACCGGCGACCGAGCCGGCGCCGGTCGCCGGGCCGACCGGGCAGGACTTCACGCTGACCGACTGGTCGTCGGGGACGCCGGACCGGGACACTGCCCCGCTCACCCTGGGCTACCCCGACCCCACGCCGACCGAGCCGCTGCCCCGCCGGACCGCCGGCGAGTCGCCCTGGTCGGCGCCGCCCCGCTCGACTGGCCGTACGGAGGACACCACCACCGAGATCAAGTGACGGACGGGCGGGCCGGGTGACCGGCCCGCCCCGGACCCGCCGGCGACCGCCGGTTCCCCGACGGCCGCGGCGGCGGCCCCGCTAGGCCAGACCCTTGAGCAGCTGGCGGGCCATCACGATGCGCTGCACCTGGTTGGTGCCCTCGTAGATCTGGGTGATCTTGGCGTCCCGCATCATCCGCTCGACCGGGTAGTCCCGGGTGTAGCCGTAGCCGCCGAGCAGCTGCACCGCGTCGGTGGTGATCTCCATGGCCGCGTCGGAGGCGAAGCACTTGGCGGCCGCGCCGAAGTAGGTCAGGTCGGCGTCGCCGCGCTCGGACCGGCCGGCCGCGGCGTACGTCAACTGCCGCGCCGCCTCCAGCTTCATACCCATGTCGGCGAGCATGAACTGCACGCCCTGGAAGTCGGCGACCGGCTTGCCGAACTGCTTGCGCTCCTGCACGTACCCCTTGGCGTAGTCGAGCGCGCCCTGCGCGATGCCGACCGCCTGGGCGGCGATGGTGACCCGGGTGTGGTCCAGGGTCTTCATCGCGGTGGCGAAGCCGGTGCCCTCCGCGCCGATCATCCGGTCCGCCGGGATCCGCACGTTGTCCAGGTAGACCTCGCGGGTCGGCGAGCCCTTGATGCCGAGCTTCTTCTCCGGCGCGCCGAAGCTGACGCCGGAGTCGGACTTCTCGACCACGAAGGCGGAGATGCCCCGGGAGCGGGCGGCGGGGTCGGTCACCGCGAAGACGGTGTAGTACTCGGACACCCCGGCGTTGGTGATCCAGCGCTTCACGCCGTTGAGCACCCAGTGGTCGCCGTCGCGGACCGCGCGGGTGGTCATCGAGGCCGCGTCGCTGCCCGCCTCCGGCTCGGAGAGGCAGTACGAGAACATCGCGTCACCGGAGGCGACCCTGGTCAGGTAGCGGCGCTTGAGCTCGTCGGAGCCGGCCAGCAGCAGCGGCATGGTGCCGAGCTTGTTCACCGCGGGGATCAGCGAGGAGGAGGCGCAGGCGCGGGCCACCTCCTCGATCACGATCGCGGTGGCCAGGGCGTCCGCGCCGGCGCCGCCGTACTCGACGGGGATGTGCGGGGCGTGGAAGTCAGCGGCCCGCAGCGCGTCGTAGGACGCCTTCGGGAACTCACCGGTCTCGTCCGCCTCGGCGGCGTGCGGCGCCACCTTGGCCGCACAGACCTCACGGACCGCCTCCCGGATCGCCTGGTGCTCCTCGGGCAACCGGTAGACGTCGAACGACTCCTCTGCGGCCATGTCGGCCCCTCCCCTTCACGGCTATCATGCGCAGTCGGTAGCGTCACCTGACCGCCCGACCGCGCAGACTGAAGGATAGCGACCGGTTCAGCAGATGTTACCGCCGCGTAGGCTTGGACCTGACGGAGCGCCCACGCCGCTCGGCGATGATGGAACAGACAGGCATAGAGTCCCTCTGGTGCCCGGCCCAGGCGCCGCAGCGGCAGAACGCGACGCGACGAAGCGCCGCCAGTGCGAGCGGAGAAGACAGGCGTGACGATCCCGTACCCGAACATCCAGCCGGTACCCGCCATCGCCGCGGTGACGCCCCCCTCCGGGGCGCCCCGGCCGCGGGTCACCTTCCTGGGCACCGGCTACCTCGGCGCGACGTACGCCATCTGTTACGCCGAACTGGGCTACGAGGTGCTCGGCTTCGACGTCGACGCGGACAAGATCGCCAAGCTGAACGCGGGCGAGGTGCCGATCCACGAGCCCGGTCTGGACGAGCTGCTCAAGCGCAACCTGGCCGCCGGGCGGCTGCGGTTCAGCACCGACATCGCCGAGACCGCCGACTTCGGTGACGTGCACTTCATCTGCGTCGGCACCCCGCAGCGGGCCGACGGCATGGGCGCCGACCTGTCGTACGTCGAGGCGTCGGTGACCAGCCTCGCCCAGCACCTGACCCGCAAGGCGCTGATCGTCGGCAAGTCCACCGTCCCGGTCGGCACCGCCGAGTGGGTCGAGCAGCTGGTCGGCAAGCACACCCCGGCCGACCTCGGCGTCGAGGTGGCGTGGAGCCCGGAGTTCCTCCAGGAGGGCTTCGCCGTCGACGACGTGCTGCGCCCCAACCGGATCGTGGTCGGCGTCAAGAGCGAGTGGGCCAACGGCATGCTCTACGCCGCCCACAAGGGCGTCTTCGACCTGGCCGCCACCGAGGACCGCGAGGTGCCCCTGGTGGTGACCGACTTCGCCACCGCCGAGCTGGTCAAGGTCGCCGCGAACGCCTTCCTGGCCACCAAGATCTCGTTCATCAACGCGATGGCCGAGGTCTGCGAGGCCTCCGGCGGCGACGTGACCCAGCTCGCCCGGGCCATCGGCTACGACCCCCGGATCGGCAACCGGTTCCTCCAGGCCGGCCTCGGCTTCGGCGGCGCCTGCCTGCCCAAGGACATCCGGGCGTTCCAGGCCCGGGCCCAGGAGCTGGGCGCCGGGGAGGCGCTGCGCTTCCTGCACGAGGTCGACCTGATCAACCTGCGCCGCCGGACCCGGGTCCTCCAGCTCGCCGCGGAGCTGCTCGGCCGCCGCTCCGGGCCGGCCGGTCCGGACCTGTCCGGCACCCGGATCGCCGTGCTCGGCGCCACCTTCAAGCCCAACACCGACGACGTACGCGACGCGCCCGCGCTGGCCGTCGCCGCGCTGCTGCACAAGGCCGGCGCCGACGTGCACGTCTACGACCCGCAGGGCACCGAGAACGCCCGCCGGGTGGCGCCCGAGCTGACCTACGAGGCCAGCATGAACGACGCCGTCACCGGCGCCGACCTGGTCTGCGTACTGACCGAGTGGGCCGACTTCCGCAACGCCGACCCGGTCGCCCTCGGCGAGCTGGCCGCCGGCCGGAAGGTGGTCGACGGCCGCAACTGCCTCGACTCCGCCCTGTGGACCCAGGCCGGCTGGGAGTACCGCGGCATGGGCCGCCCCTGACGGTCCCCCATCCCGACACCGACGGCCGGCCGCGGAGCGCGCTCCGCGGCCGGCCGCGTCACTGGTTTGCCCCGGACCCGCCGTCAACTGTCGAATTCCGCGCCGCCATTGGGCATGCTGCGACAGTGGGAGTCCACAGTGCGGGTGGAGGGGTGTCGTGGCGACCTTTCAGTGCTCCTCGTGCGGCCGGGAGATCAAGCCGGCCGTCCGCTGCCCGCACTGCGGGGCCGAGCAGCCACAGTGGATCGAGCACCTGGCGGAGATCGAGCGGTCCATCGCGGAGATGAAGGCCCGCGAGGCCGCCATCGCCAGCGAGCAGCGGCAGATCGCCGCCAAGATGCAGGCCGCGCTCTTCCAGCGGGACATCCTCGCGCACGCCGGTGAGGAACGGCTCAAGCAGGCCACCCGGCCCCGCCGGGTGCTGCGCCGCCGGCCGGGCCGCCGACCGCCGACGGCCACCACCGGAGCCCCGCCCCGGGTGCCCCGGCAGGGCACCCCGCCGCCCGGCCCGGAGGAGCCGCCGCCCCCCTCGACCGCCACCTGGCTCGACGCCGACAACCCGGAGCACCCGCCGGAGGCGTCCTCCCGCGAGGTGCAGAACATCCCGCTCGGCCTGGGCGCGCTGCTGCTCGGGGTGGCCGCGGTGGTCTTCGCCGCGGTGGCGACCAGCTCCATGGACGCGCTGGGCCGGCTGGGCATCCTGCTGCTCGCCACGGTGCTGATGCTGCTCGCCCCGCCCGCGCTGGCCCGCCGGGGGCTCACCTCCACCGCCGAGACCATCGCCGCGGTGGGGCTGCTGCTGGTGCCGCTGGCCGGGTACGCGCTCTGGGCGGTCGACCGGATCGGTGGCAGCGGCGCCTCCGGGGCGGTCTTCGCCGGGCTGGTCTTCGCGGTCACCGCCGGCGTCGCCTTCGGCTACGCCAACTGGACCGGCCTGCGCGCCCCGCGGTTCGCCACCGTGCTCGCCGCCCAGCCCGTGGTGCCACTGTTCGCGTACGACCGGATCACCGGACCGGCCGGCTGGGCGCTGGCGCTGACCGTGGTGGCCGTCCTCGACCTGTGGCTGGCCCGCACCCCGGTCACCGTGGAACGGCCGGTGCGCCGTGACCTCCCGTCGCCCGCCCCGGCGGAGGCGGCGGATCCGGCCGAGCCGGCCGAGCCGGCCGCCGCACCGGCGGCGCCCCGGCAACGGCAGCCCGAGGGCCGGCCGGAGGGCGCGCCGGAGGAGGCCGGCGAGGTGCTCACCGGCACCAGCCCGGCCGGCCCGGACGCCGCGCCGACCCGTCCGGTGCCGTGGCTGCGCGAGCTGACCTGGCTGCTGCACGCCGTCGCGGTCGCGGTCGCCCTCGCGTACGCGGTCACCGCGCTGCTGCGCGCGCAGACCGTGCCCACCGCGGTCGGCGCCGGCACGGTGCTGCTGCTGGCCGCCGCGGTGGCGCTGGCCGGGACGCTCGCGCTGGGCCGGCCGCCGCTGCCGGACGTCGGCGCCGGCATCCTCACCCTCGCCGTGATCGGGGCGCTGGGCCGGGTCGCCTCGGTGGCCCTGCCCGGCCGGTCGCTGCTGCTGATCGCGGCGGTGATCACGGCGACCGGGCTGGCCGTGCGCGCGCTGCCGGAGGCGGCCCGGCGCGGCCCGCAGTTCGCCTCCGCGGTGGCGCTGACCGTCAGCGGTGTGGTGGTGGCCGGCGGGGCCCTGCGGGCCGGCGTGGCCCCGGTCCGCGCCGCGCTGCCCGCCTGGGCCGCCGACCTCGACCGGTATCCGGCCGAGCTGGCCGCCGCGGTCGGCCCGGCCGCCTGGCAGCTCGCCGCGAGCGCCTTCCTGCTCACCGTCGCCGCGGTGCTGGCCCTGCCACCGGAGATCCGTCGGGAGTTCGCGGTGGTCGGCGCGGCGCTGACCGCGCTCGCCGTCCCGGCCTCCTTCGGGCTCGACTGGGCGGTGGCGCCCTGGCCGCTGGTGCTGGCCGCGGTCGGCATCGGCGTGGCCGGGCTCTCCGCCCGGACGGAACGGGCCGCGCTGGCGCACGCGCTCACCGCCGCCGCGGTGGGCCTGTTCGGCGCGGGTGCCGCGCTGGCCCGGCCGGCGTTGACCACCGCCGTGCTGCTCACCCTCTTCGCGGCGGGCGTCCTGGTCGCGCTGGCGCCCCGGGTCCGGCTCGCGCCGGCGGCGACCGAGACCCTCGCCGCCTGGGCCGCCGGCGGCGCCGCGTTCGCGCTGCCCGGGGCGGTGGCGGCCTTCGTCGCCGCGACGGTGCCCAGCGGACCCACGCCCACCCCGGCCAGCCTGCGCGAGGTGACCGTGCCGGTGCTCGCGGCCGCCTTCCTCGCGGTCTGCGTGACCCTCGGCTACGCCGCCATCGTGCAGGTCTCGCAGCGGCAGATCCCGGCCCCGCTGGCGGTGGGCACCGGGCTCGGGGCGCTGGTCGTCACCGCTGCCGCGTTCGGGGCACCCGGCGCGACCGTCGCCGACGCCTGGGTGGGCGCGCTGCTGCTGGTCGCCGCGGTGCTGCTCTTCCTGGCCCCGTCGATCGACGCGGGTCGGCGCTCCGACCTCACCCTCGACGGGTCCGACCTGGCGGCGGCCGCGGTGACCGCCGCCCTGATCGCCACCCTGGTCCGGGTGGCCGCCGTGCTCGCCCCGGGCGGTCAACTGGCGGTGGCCGCCGCGCTGGTGCTGGTGGTCGCGGTCGCCGCCCGGGCGATGCCGGCGGAGTGGCGGCGCGGGCCGGTGCTCGGCATCGCCCTCGGCGGGGCGCTGATCGGGGTGCTGGCCGGTTGGATGGCGCTGCGCGGCGGGGTGGGCGTCCTGGCCACCCCCGGGCCGATCTGGGCCGGGGACCTGAGCGGCTGGCCGGCCGCGCCGACCGGCGGCGCCACCTGGCAGGCCCCGGTCGCGCTGGCGCTGCTCGGCGTCGCCGCCGCGATCCTCCTGCCGCCGCCCTGGCGGTACGACGTGTCCGGGGTGGCCGCCGTGCTGGCCACCATCGGCGCCCCGGCCGCGTTCGACCTGCCGTGGTGGTCACCGGTGCTGGTCGGGGGCATGGTCGCCACGGTCTTCGGGATGGCGGCGGTGGCCTCGGTCGACCCGCGCGCCGGGCTGTCCCGGGCCACCGTGGCCGGCGTGGTGGCGCTGCACGCGGCCGGCGCCGGGCTGGTCCGGCCGTGGACCACCGCGCTGGCGCTCGGCAGCATCGCCCTGATCGGGATGGTGGTGGCGGCGCTGGCCCGGTCGCTCGCCGAGCCGCTGGTGCCGGACATCGAGGCCGACGGGATGCCGCCGTACCTGGCCCAGATCGGGGGCGCCGCGGCCGGGGCGGCGGTACTCGCGCTGCCCGGTGCGGTCGCCGCGCTGGCGGCCGAGTTCGGCCGCTCGCCGCAGGTGGTGCTGACCGCCGCGCTGGCCGCGTCCAGCCTCGGTCTCGCCGGGGTGGCCGCGGTACGCCGCCAGGTGCCGCAGTACCTGCCCTGGACCAGCGCGGCGGTGGTCGGCGGCGCCACCATCAGTGCCCTGGCCGCCGTCCCCAGTGGCCTGCCGGTGGGCGTGTACGCCGCCGCCGCGGGCCTGCTCGGGGTGCTGGCCGAACTGGTCCGTGGGGCCACCGAGCCACCGGCCGGCTCGGCCCAGCCGGTACGGCGCTGGTCCGTGCTGCTCGACGGGGCGCTGCGGCGGCTGCCGGACGACGGCACCCGGCGCCGCTGGCGGGTCAGCCCGGCGGCCGGCGCCCTCGCCGCGGCCGCCCTGCCGACCGTCATCGCGCTGGTGTCGATCGCGCCGGCACTGGTCGTGGCGCTGGTCGAGCCGCACGCCACGCTCTCCCGGGTGTGGCAGGGGCCGCCGCCCGGGCTGCTCAGCCCGCCGCCCGACGCCGTCGACCCGGCGCACGTGCTGACCGCGCTGCTGCTGACCGCGACCGCGGCGCTGGCCGCCACCGGGTTCAGCGGCGGGCGCCGGTCCCGGGCGGTGCCGGTGGTGCTGCCCGGCGCGGCGGTGACCCTGCTGATCACCCCGACCGCGCTCGGCAGCGGCTGGCCGACGAGCACCCTGGCCGCGCTCTCGGTCTTCACCATCTCGATGCTCGGTCTGGCGCTGACCCCGCCCCCGCCGCTGGTCGAGCCGGCCCGCTCGCTGCGGCTGGCCCGGGTGCTGGTCTTCGCCATCGGCCTGGCGGCCGGCGGCGCCGGGCTCGCCGGCAGCCTGGCCACCCGGGACCTGACCCTCTTCACGCTCGGCGGCGCGGTCGGTGTCGGCACGGTCGCCGCGCTCTTCGGCACCAACCAGCGGGCGCGCATCCTCGGCTGGCTCTTCGCCTCGCTGATGGCCCAGCTCTTCGTGCTCACCGCCGGCCTGGTCGCCGGGCTGGCCGCGGTCTGGTCCGCGTTCGGCGTACTCGCCGTCGGGGCGGCGCTGCAGGTGTTCGCGGCCACCCTGCCCCGGCTGCGCCGCCCCGAGGCGCAGCGCGAGGCGGCCACCGTGGAGTGGAGCGGGCACGCCGCCGCGCTGATCGCCCTGGCGCTGGCCTTCGACTCGCCCCGGCACATCGCCGCCCTGCTGGCCGCCTGGGGTGCGGTCCTCGGGGTGGCGGCGACCCGTCCGGGCCGCCGGCCGGTGGAGCGGCGGATCCTGTTCTGGGCGGTGGTGGCCTGCGAGATCAGCGCCTGGTGGATCCTGATGCGGGTCGCCGACGTGGCGCTGCCCGAGGCGTACACGCTGCCGTTCGCGGCGCTGGCCCTGCTGGTCGGCGTCCTGGAGCTGCGGCAGCGCGCCGACCTGAGCAGTTGGGTGGCGTACGGGCCGGCGCTGGTCGCCGCGTTCCTGCCGACCCTGGCGATCGTGCTGGCCACCGACTCCAGCACCCTGCGGCAGGTGCTGCTGCTGCTCGGCGCGGTGGCCGTGCTGGTCTTCGGCTCGATGAGTCAGCAGCAGGCCCCGGTGATCGTCGGCGCGACGGTCACCGCGATCACCGCGATCCACGCGCTGTTCGCCTTCGGCCCGTGGCTGGCGCTGATCCCGGTCGGCATCCTGCTGCTGGTGCTCGGCGCGAGCAACGAGCGGCGCCGCCGGGCCCAGGAACGGTTGCAGACCGCGCTGCGCGGCATGCGGTGAGGCGGAGGGGCCCGGTGGGCCTCGGCCCGGGCGGGCAGCCGACGCGGCTGCCGCCGGGGCCGCGCCCGCCGGGCCGCCGCCACGAGTGCGGGTTCCGACCCCCGCCCTACTGCCAGCCGGCGGTGTCGGGGTCGATGCCGTGGGCGCGTGCGCTGGCGTCGATGCTCTGCCGGAACCAGGTGGCCAGGCCCGCGCGGATGCCGTCGTAGTGGGCGGCGAAACCCGGATCGGCCTCGAACGTGCGGCCGAGACAGACCTGCATCTGCCGGGTGAGGGGGAAGTACGCGGCGAACACCTCACGGTGCCGCTCGACCAGGTGGTTCGCTTCCGGGCTGCCCGGCGCGACACCGGCGTCCATCGCGTCCGCGAGGGCCCTGTCGAGGTCGGCAACCGTGTCGGCGACGGCCCGCCACTCCTCCGGACTGCGGGAGGCCGAGCGTTCGGCGTACTGCTGCCACTGCGCCGTGTCGCCGTAGCGCTGACGGGCCTGGGCGGGCCAGTCCGGGTTCCACTGGGGGCCGAAGATCGCGGCCTGCTGCTCGGCGGTCAGCAGCAGGCCGCGCTCGTGGGCGGCGATCATCCGGTCCAGGCCGGCGCTGAGCTGCTGAAGGCGGTCGATCCGCTGGGCGACCTGGGCGCGCTGCGCGCGCAGCGCGCCCGGCACGTCCGCGGCCGGGTCGTCCAGGACGGCCCGGATCCGCTCCAGCTCCAGGCCGATCTCCCGGTAGACCACGATGCGCTGCAGGCGTTCCAGGTCACCGGCGGTGTAGAGCCGGTATCCGGCGGGCGTGCGCAGCGACGGCCGCGCCAGACCGATGTCGTCCCAGTGGTGCAGCGCGCGGACGGTCACCCCCAGCCGCGTGGAGACCTGACCGACGGTCAGGCCGTCGGCGTCAGTGGCCGCCGGCATGCTCCGCGTCGTCGCCGCGACCGACGCCCGGTGGGGTGATCCCGATGGCTGCAAGGTTCCGCGCCTCCTGACTGGCTGGATCGAACGGCTTCGCCGCGGTGAAGATGATCCGTGCGTTCTCGGGGGTGACCACCTCCACGTCGCGGGTGTTCCAGGGAGTGTCCCGCGGGCCGTCGACCGAGTCCGGGTTCACCGCGCGACAGGCCTCGACGATGGAGTCGACCTGGCTGAGCACGCACGCGAAGCTGAGGCTCAGCGCCGGCGCCTGCGCCGGAACGCTCTCCGCCGAGACCAGGAGTACGTCCTGGAACGCCCACCGGCGCAGATGCACCAGCGTGCCGGGGATGCTGAACAGCTCGAAGAACCCGAGCCCACGCACCCAGAAGTCCACCGACGCCGCCAGATCGCTGGTGGGGATCGTCGCGAACGCGGGCATCCCGTAGATGCCCCGGAACGGCTCCGGCGCCACCGCGTCCGGGCCGGGCGCGGGCACGGGACTCATCTCGAAAGCGTTGTAGTAGTCGCTCATGCACCCCACCCTCCGGCCTCACGCACCGTGAGGGTCAAGCCGGATCCGGGAAGCCGTCCGGGCGAACGCGATGGCCGGGCACGCCCGAACCGGCGGCGGTGCCAGGGCCCGGCGGGTCAGGCCAGCGAGGCGCGGAGGGCGGCGTCCTTCTCGGCCACCAACTGCTCCAGGTCGGCCTGGTAGGCCGACATCCGGTCGAGCAGGGCCCGGTCGGCGGCGGCCAGGATCCGGACGGCGAGCAGCCCGGCGTTACGGGCGTTGCCGATCGACACGGTGGCCACCGGCACGCCGGCCGGCATCTGCACGATGGAGAGCAGCGAGTCCATCCCGTCCAGGTGCTTCAGCGGCACCGGCACGCCGATCACCGGCAGCGGGGTGACCGAGGCGACCATGCCGGGCAGGGCCGCCGCACCACCGGCCCCGGCGATGATCACCTTCAGGCCGCGGTCGGCCGCGGCCCGGCCGTACTCGATCATCTTCACCGGCGTACGGTGCGCCGAGACGACCTCGACCTCGTAGGACACCTCGAACTCGGCCAGCACCTCGGCCGCCGCCTTCATGGTGGGCCAGTCCGAGTCGCTGCCCATGATCAGCCCGACCGTGCTCACTGGTGCCTGCCTTTCGTTCGCGACTGCGGGACTCGCAAGCTCACTCCTCGCGCTCACCGCGACCCTCCCGCAGCCAGCGGGCGGCCCGCGCGGCCCGGGTCCGTACCTCGTCCAGGTCGTCGCCGAGCAGCGTGACGTGCCCGATCTTCCGCCCGGGGCGTACCTGCTTGCCGTAGAGGTGCACCTTCGCCCCCGGCTCGGCGGCGAAGAGGTGGTGCAGCCGCTCGTCGATCGACATCCCGCCCGGCTCGCCGCCGAGCACGTTCGCCATCACCACCACCGGCGCGGTCAGCGCGGTGTCGCCCATCGGGTAGTCGAGCACCGCCCGCAGGTGCTGCTCGAACTGCGAGGTGCGGGCGCCCTCGATGGTCCAGTGGCCGGAGTTGTGCGGTCGCATGGCCAGTTCGTTCACCACGATCGCCGGGCGGCCGGCGGAGTCGACGACCTCGAACAGCTCGACCGCGAGCAGGCCGACCACGCCGAGCGCGGTGGCCAGGTCGATGGCGAGCTGCTGGGCGGCGACCGCCAGGTCCTCGGGCAGGTCGGGCGCCGGGGCCAGCACCTCGACGCAGATGCCGTCCCGCTGCACCGTCTCGACCACCGGGTACGCGGCCACCTGCCCGAACGGCGAGCGGGCCACCTGCACGGCGAGTTCGCGGCGCAGCGGCACCCGCTCCTCGACGATCAGCCGGGTACCGCCGGCCAGCAGGGTGCCGGCCAGCTCGGCGGCCTGCGCCGGCCCGTCCACCACCCAGACGCCCCGGCCGTCGTACCCGCCGCTGGCCGCCTTGAGCACCACCGGCCAGCCCACCTCGTCGCCGAAGCCGACCAGGTCGGCGGGCTCGCCGACCGGCCGCCACGCCGGGTTGGGCGCGCCCAGCTCGGTCAGCCGCTCCCGCATCGCCCGCTTGTCCTGGGCGTACCGCAGCGCCTCGGCCGGCGGAAAGAGCTTCACGCCCTCGGCGGCCAGGGTGCGGATGTGCTCGTTCGGCACGTGCTCGTGGTCGAAGGTGACCACGTCGCAGCCCTTGGCGAAGGTGCGCAGCGCGGCGAGGTCGGTGTGGTCGCCGTACTGGACGTCGGCGGCGACCAGCGCGGCGCCGTCGTCCGGGGCGAGCGCCAGCACGCGCAGCGACTGGCCGAGGGCGATCGCGGACTGGTGGGTCATCCGGGCCAGCTGGCCGCCGCCCACCATGCCGACTACAGGCAGACCGGTACGGGAATCCATAGCGGCGCCAGCCTATCCGGCCGGGCCGCCACCCTCCCTACCGGCCGGCGAGCTGGGCGATCAGGTCGTCCACGTCGGTGACCGGGCGATCGCAGACGAAACCCCGGCAGACGTACGCGGTGGAGCGCCCGTCGAGCATCGGCCGGTCGGCGAGCAGCGGCACGCCCGGCTGGTCGGCCCGGCCCGCCACGATCACCGCCCCCGGTGGGGCGTGCCGGTGCGCCGCGGCGACCAGCGGGTCCCCGGCCGGCTCGTCGGTGACCACCGCGATCTCGTACGGCCCGGAGAGCAGCGCCTCGCCCACGGTGGCCGCGTACCCGGTGAACCGAGCGTGCCGGCCGACGATCGGCGCGACGGTGCCCAGCGCCGCCTCGGCCGCCTCCCGGTAGCGCGGCTCGCCGGTCAGCGCCGCGTACGCCACCAGCGCGGCGACGATCGCCGACCGGCCGGACGGGGTGGCGTTGTCGGTGGGGTCGGCCGGCCGGGTGACCAGCCGCTCGGCGTCGTCGGCGGTGTCGTAGAAGCCGCCACCCGGTGCGGCGAACCGGTCCAGCGCGACGTCCAGCAGCCGGCCGGCCAGTTCCAGCCAGCGTCCCTCGCCGGTGAGCTGGTGCACGGCGCAGAACGCCTCGGCGACGCAGCCGTAGTCCTCCAGCAC
The DNA here is from genome assembly GCF_030519475.1 of Micromonospora sp. C28SCA-DRY-2. Lineage (GTDB taxonomy): Bacteria > Actinomycetota > Actinomycetes > Mycobacteriales > Micromonosporaceae > Micromonospora. The sequence goes on from NZ_JAUMKD010000001.1 coordinate 1,179,688, forward strand.
CCCGGCCGGCTCACCGACCACGCCGGCCCGGGAGACCCGGCGCAGCCGGCCGTCCACCAGGTGCCGGTCGGCGAGCACCTCGGCGATCCGGGTCGCCGCGGCGGCGGTCACCGGGTCGCCGGTGAGCGCGGTGTGCTCGACCAGCGCGGTGACCGCCAGCCCGTTCCAGGCGGCGACCACCTTGTCGTCGCGGGCCGGCTGCGGCCGGCTGTCGCGCACCTCCCGCAGCCGGGCCCGGACCCGCGCCCAGCGGTCGGCCACCGCCGGGTCCACGTCGTCGGTGTCCCGGGCCAGCCGCAGCACGCTGGTGCCGTGCTCGAACGAGCCCTGCTCGGTGACCGCGAACAGGTCGGCGGCGAACCGGCCGTCCTCCTCGCCCAGCGCCTCGACCAGCTGGGCCGGGGTCCAGGCGTAGGTGAGCCCCTCGACCCCCTCGGTGTCCGCGTCCAGCGCGGAGGCCAGCCCGCCCTCGGGGGTGCCCAGGTCGTCGATCATGAAGGCGGCCGTCTCGGCGGCGATCCGGGCGGCGAGGGGGTCGCCGGTGAGCCGCCAGAGCTGGGTGTACGCCCGCAGCAGCAGCGCGTTGTCGTAGAGCATCTTCTCGAAGTGCGGCACCGTCCAGTGCGCGTCCACAGAGTAGCGGGCGAAACCGCCGGCGAGCTGGTCGTAGATGCCACCCCGGGCCATCGCCTCGCAGGTGTGCCGGACGATCTCCAGGCTGCGCGCCGAACCGGTGCGCTGGTGGTGCCGGAGCAGGAAGAGCAGGTTCATGTGCGGCGGGAACTTCGGCGCCCCGCCGAAGCCGCCGTTCGTCTCGTCGTACTCCGTGGCGAGCTGCTCGGCCGCGGCGTCGAGCAGCCCGGCGTCCAGCGGCGCGGTGGGCCCGCCCACGGCCTGGGCGCCGCCGATCGCCTCGACCACCGCGGCGCCCTGGCGCAGCACCGCCTCGCGCTGGTCGCGCCACGCGGTGGCCACCGACTGCAACAGCCGGACGAAGTTGGGCCGCGGGTAGTAGGTGCCGCAGAAGAACGGGGTGCCGTCCGGGGTGGCGAAGACGGTCATCGGCCAGCCGCCCTGGCCGGTCATCGCCTGGGTCGCGGTCATGTAGACCGCGTCCACGTCCGGCCGCTCCTCCCGGTCCACCTTGACGCACACGAAGTCGTCGTTCATCAGCGCGCCGACCTGCTCGTTCTCGAACGACTCGTGGGCCATCACGTGGCACCAGTGGCAGGCGGCGTAGCCGACCGAGACGAGCACCGGCACGTCCCGCCGCTTCGCCTCGGCGAACGCCTCCTCACACCACGGCCACCAGTCGACCGGGTTGTCGGCGTGCTGGAGCAGGTACGGGCTCGTGGCGTCGGCGAGTCGGTTCACCCGACGACCATAACCAGCCCCAGCCGAACCCGCCGGTCGGTCAGGAGGCGTCGTCGGCGCGCAGCGGGAAGACGTTGGGGCGGGCCTCGTCGAGCAGGGTGCCGAGGACGGCGCCGATCTTGTCGGCCGGCATCGGCTTGAAGAAGTGGTAGCCCTGGGCGGCGGTGCAGCCCAGCTCGGCCAGGGCGGTCCGCTGCTCGGCGGTCTCCACCCCCTCGGCGACCACCCGCAGCCCCAGCTCGTGGGCGAGCCCGACGGTGGTCCGGACGATCGCCGCCGCCTCCGGGGAGTCCGCCATCCGGATCACGAAGGACCGGTCCACCTTGAGCTCGTCCACGGCGATCCGGGTGAGGAAGGTGAGCGAGGAGAAACCGGTGCCGAAGTCGTCCACCGCGAGCTGCACGCCCATCGCGCGGAGGGTGGCGAGCACCTCGTCGATCACCTCCAGCTCGCTCATCACCACGGTCTCGGTGATCTCCAGAACCAGCCGGTGTGGCGGGACCTGGTGCCGGCGCAACGCGTCGGCGATCTCGCTGGGCAACCGCGGGTCGAGCAGGCTGCGCGCCGAGAGGTTCACCGAGATCGGGATCTCCAGCCCTTCGCGGGCCCAGCCGGCGGCCACCGAGAGCGCCTTGTCCAGCACGTAGCGGGTGAAGGTGCCCAGCTGCTCGCTGTTCTCCACCGGACGGATGAAGTCGTGCGGGCCGAGCCAGCCGCGGCGCGGGTGCCGCCAGCGGATCAGCGCCTCCACCCCGGTCGGCGCCCCGCTGGCCAGGTCCACCGCCGGTTGCAGGGCCAGCACCAACTGGTCGTCGGCGGCCAGCGCCTCGCGCAGCTCGGCCAGCAGGGCCAGCTGGTCGGTGCTGGCCGCGTCCCGGGCCGAGTCGTACGCGGCGACGCTGCCGCCGCCCTCCTTGGCCTGGTACATCGCGATGTCGGCGCGGCGCAGCAGCTCGGTCAGGTCGGCGGTGCCGGCGTCGGCGACCACCACGCCGACGGAGACCTCCACGGACATCCGCACCCCGGCCACCTCGGTCGGCGCGGCCAGCCGCTCGGCGATCTCGCGGGCCTGGCGCAGCGCGTACGCCATCGGCGCGGTCCGGCCGCCGAGCACCGGCACCGAGGTGAGCAGCAGCGCGAACTCGTCCCCGCCGAGCCGCCCGAGCAGGTCACCGGGGCGGGCCAGGGTGCCCAGCCGGCTGGCGGTCAGCCGCAGCAGCTGGTCGCCGGCCGCGTGCCCGAGGGTGTCGTTGACCTCCTTGAACTGGTTGATGTCCAGCAGCAGCAGGGCGACCGGGTGGTCGTGCGCGAGCTGCCGCAGCGCCTGGTCGCCCTTGCTGAGCATGGCCGCCCGGTTGACCAGGCCGGTGAGCTGGTCGTGCACCGCCTCGTACGACGAGCGGGCGGTGACCAGCCGCAGCTCCCGGTGGGTCGCGGCGTCGTGCAGCGCGGCGGCGAGGGCGTCGCCGAAGGCGGCCACCGCGTCGTGTTCCCGGGAGCTCGGCGGCGCCGACCGGGGGAACCGGACCCGCAGTTCGCCGACCCGGGCGGTGCCCACGGTCAGGGCCCGGACCAGCTCGTGCTCGTCGGGCTCGGCGGGCCCGGGCGGGCCGACCTCGCGGTCCACCACCTGGCCGGCGGCGTCGGCCCGGTAGCGGCGCCAGCGGCCGTCGCCCCGGGCCACGTCGACGTCGACCAGTTCGGCGTTGAACAGGGTCACCGCGCCGGTCACCGCCGCGGTGGCGACCCCCCGCTCGTCGAGCTGGTTGAGCGCGGCGGTGGCCTCGGCGAACGCCCGCCAGGCGCGCCGCTCCCGGTCGGCCCGCAGCCGGTGCCGGTAGGTCTGCTGGAGCAACCAGAGCGGCGGCGGGAGCAGCAGCAGCCAGTGCGCGTCGAGTTCCAGCAGGGTCACCACGGTCAGCCCGACGGCGACGTTGCCGACGAACATCAGCAGCTTGCCGCGGAGCGCGGCGAGCAGCGGCGGCCCGATCGGCACGCCGTGCCGCAGCGCCAGGGTGACCCCGCCCAGCCAGGCGCTGGCGAGCAGGTAGGTGACCGAGCCGGCGACCACGGCGAGGGCGAGCGCCGGCGTCGGCGTGGCCAGCAGCGGCTGGCCCAACGCGGTGGTGACCGACACGGCCAGCGCGGTGGCGGCACTGAGCGACACCGCGATGCGGACCACCTCGAGGGCGCTGCGGCGCTCGCCGAACAGCGAGATCACCGACCAGGCCAGCCCGGCGCCGAGCAGGGTGGCGGCGGGGAGCCAGCCGGCCGGCACCAGATAGAGGCAGATGATCAGCGCGGCCTCGCCCCAGGTGATGCTGACCATGCCGGCGGCGGCGCGGAACCGCAGCCGGGCCAACTGGGCGAGGGCGAGGACGGCGACCGCGACGCCGAACCGGGCCGGGCCGCCGAGCGGGTCGTCGGCCGGCAACCGGGCCGGCAGGGTCAGCCCCACCGTCGCGGCGACCAGCGCGGTGACCGCGACGGCGGCGGTGAGCAGGAGCACCCGTGGCGGCGTGCCGCGCAACCCGAGCCGGTCGAACTCCTCGCCGGCCCGATCGGAGGTCACCGACCCCCTCCCGCCCACCTGCGGAGGGTACGGCGGGCGGCCGCGACTGTGACGGTCATCGGCGCCCCCTCCCGCGCACGGCTCGGGGACGCGTGGTCCCCCCGGCGGAAGGCTAAGCCAAACCCGGTGACCGCAACAGGGGGCGACGACCCGGTTCGGCGTGAATCATGCCGGGACTAGCCGTTGCGCTCCTGCTGGCGCCCGTTGGGAGCGGTCGAGGATGAATCCTGCGAGGCGGTCCCGTCTGTCGGATCGGCGACTGCGGCGTCCGCCCGACCCGGCTCACCCGACTGCGCCTGGCCGGGGAACCGGTCCGGCAGCCGGCGCAGCCGGGAGTTCATGTTGCGGATCAGCAGAATGGTGGCGGTGCCCAGCAGCAGGATGAGGAAGAGGCCCATCGGGCCGGCCAGGCCACCCGTGCGGGTGTCCCCGAAGTTGTTCTGGGCGAGCACCTGGGCAGCGGTCAGCATGGCGATCCTCCGATGTGCGACTGGCACCCAGCGTAACGCCGGGCCGGGTCAGCGGGCATGCGCCGTCTCGCGTACGCCCGCGAAGAGGTCCGACTCGGGCAGCGGGCTGTCGACCATCGACCGGGCGAGCTGGAAGTCCTCGGTGGGCCAGGCGCGCCGCTGGAGCTCCATCGGCACCTGGAACCAGAACCCGTCCGGGTCGACCTGGGTGGCGTGGGCGCGCAGCGCGTCGTCGCGGACCGGGAAGTATTCGGCGCACTCGACCCGGGTGGTGATCCGGCTGCCCTTGTCGGGCCGGTCCTCCCAGCGCTCCAGCCACTCCTGGTAGGGCGACTCCAGGCCGGCGGCCAGCATCGCCTCGTGCAGGGCCATGATCTTGCCCTTGGAGAAGCCGACGTCGTAGTAGAGCTTGAGCGGCTGCCACGGCGCGCCCAGCTCGGGGTAGCGCTCCGGGTCGCCGGCCGCCTCGAAGGCGGCCACGCTGACCTTGTGGCACATGATGTGGTCGGGGTGCGGGTAGCCGCCCTCCTCGTCGTAGGTGGTGACGACGTGCGGACGGAACTCGCGCATCAGGCGCACCAGCGGCCCGGCGGCCACCTCGACGTCCTGCAGGGCGAAGCAGCCCTCGGGCAGCGGCGGCAGCGGGTCGCCCTCGGGCAGCCCCGAGTCGACGAAGCCCAGCCAGGCCTGCTCGACGCCGAGGATCGCCCGGGCGGCGTCCATCTCGGCGCGGCGGATCTCGCCGATGTTGGCCCAGACGTCGGGCCGGTCGAGCTTCGGGTTGAGCACGCTGCCGCGCTCGCCGCCGGTGCACGTCACGACCAGGACGTCCACCCCCTCGGCGACGTACTTCGCCATGGTCGCGGCGCCCTTGCTCGACTCGTCGTCCGGGTGGGCGTGGACGGCCATGAGTCGCAGTTGCTCTGCCAACGTGCGCTCCTCGTTCGTGCCCAGCGGCGGGCCCGCGCCCGGGACCGCCTGCTGGCCTGGTGACCTGCCGAAATCCTCCCCCGCCCCGAGGACCGCCGGCACCGAGGTGTCATCCTTGAGTGGCGAAGCCGGGCCGGGAGGATGGACTCTCATTCTTGCCGATACCGCCGACAACAACGCCAGGAGATACCCGCCGGTGACCGAGACGCACGCCACAATCCCCCCGGGCACGCCCGTCTTCCCGCCCGGGCGGTACGGCCGCCGCCGCCAGCCCGGCCGCCGCCGCCCGCTGCTGGCGGCGCTGCTGGCGGTGGTCCTGCTGGCGCTGCTCGGCCTGGTCTCGGTCCGGCTCTACCGGCAGTACGGCGATCCGAACTACCAGGCCCAGGTGATCACGTACACCGACATCACGGACAACCAGGTGATGGTCAACTTCCGGGTGACCGTGCCGGACGGCGGATCGGCGGTCTGCGTGCTGCGGGCCCGGGACCACGCCGGCGCCGAGGTGGCCCGCGAGGAGGTGACCGTGTCCGCCCCGCCCGGCGAGCGGCACGTCAGCACCGTGCACCGCCTGGCCACCAGCGGCCGGCCCTTCATCGGCGAGGTGCTGCGCTGCCGCCCGGCCGGCTGAGCCGGCGCGGTACGGCCGGCGCCCGGAACGGGCACCGGTGGTGATCGGCGACACCTCGTGTCGTACCGCACTGGTAACTTGGAAGTTCACCTGTCAGCCAGCCACGCACATCTGAGGAGATCGCCTGTGTCCAACGGCAACGAGGCGGCCGCCACCTGGCTGTCCCAGGACGCTTACGACCGCCTGAAGGCCGAGCTCGACGAGCACATCGCGAACCGGCCGGTCATCGCCGCGGAGATCAACGCGCGGCGCGAGGAGGGCGACCTGCGGGAGAACGGCGGCTACCACGCGGCCCGCGAGGAGCAGGGCAAGGCCGAGGGCCGCATCCGCTACCTCCAGGAGCTGCTGCGCACCGCCAAGGTCGGCGAGGCGCCGTCCGCCGACGCGGTGGCGCCCGGCATGGTCGTCACGATCTACTTCGACGACGACAAGGACGACACCGAGACCTTCCTGCTCGGCTCGCGGGAGATCGCGTCCACCACCGACCTCACGGTCTACAGCCCCGAGTCCGCGCTCGGCAAGGCCATCCTCGACTGCAAGGCCGGCCAGACCTGCACCTACACGGCGCCCAGCGGCGCCGACATCAAGGTGACAGTGGTCAGCTTCGAGCCGTTCTCCGGCTAGGCCACCGCCGGGCACGCGCCCGGCGGCATCGCGTACGACCGAGGCGTGGCACCGGCGGGTGTCACGCCTCGGCCGCGAAGACCACCTGGTAGCCGCTGGCCCGCAGGGCGCTGATCAGCGTGTCCGAGTGCTCCACCCCGCGGGTCTCCACCGACAACGCCACCTCCACCTCGCCCAGCCGCAGGTGCGGGTTGACCCGCTGGTGCTCCACGTCCACCACGTTCGCCCGGTGCTCGGCGATCTCGCCGAGCAGCGAGGCGAGCTGGCCGGGACGGTCCGAGCAGCGCACGGTGAACCGCAGGTAGCGGCCGGCGGCCGCCAGACCGTGCTCGATCACCCGCAGCATCAGCAGCGGGTCGATGTTGCCGCCGGAGAGCACCGCGACCACCGGCGCCTCGACCTGCACCGCGCCGGCCAGCAGGGCGGCCACCCCGACCGCGCCGGCCGGCTCCACCACCTGCTTGCCCCGTTCCAGCAGCATCAGCAGCGCCCGCGAGATGTCCTCCTCGGAGACGGTCACCACCTCGTCGACCAGCTTGCGGACGTGGGTGAAGGTGATCTCGCCCGGCCGGCCCACCGCGATGCCGTCGGCGATGGTGGCGAACGCGGGCAGGCGTACCGGCTCGCCGGCGGCGAGCGAGGGCGGGAAGGCGGCCGCCCCGGCCGCCTGCACCCCGATGACCCGGACGTCCGGGCGCAGTGCCTTGGCCGCCACCGCCATGCCGGAGATCAACCCGCCGCCGCCCACCCCGGTGATGATCGTCTTGACGTCCGGGCACTGCTCCAGGATCTCCAGCGCCACCGTGCCCTGCCCGGCGATCACGTCCCGGTGGTCGAACGGGTGGATCAGCACCGCGCCGGTGCGCTCGGCGAAGGTCTGCGCCGCGACCAGCGCCTCGTCGACGTTGTTGCCGACCAGCTCGACCTGCGCGCCGTACCCCTTGGTGGCGGCCACCTTCGGCAGCGGCGCGTTCACCGGCATGAAGACGGTGGCGTGCGTGCCGACCAGGCCGGCGGCGAGCGCGACCCCCTGGGCGTGGTTGCCGGCGCTCGCCGCCACCACGCCGCGGGACCGTTCCGCCTCGGACAGCCGGCAGATCCGCACGTACGCGCCGCGCACCTTGTACGAGCCGGCCCGCTGGAGGTTCTCGCACTTCAGCCACGCCGGCCCGCCGAGCGCCGCGCTCAGCGGGCGGGAGGGTTCCAGCGGGGTGGTGCGGGTGACGCCGGCGAGCAGGTCCCGCGCGGCCCGTACGTCGGCGAGCCCGACCAGTTCCGTCATGCCCCCGATCGTGCCACCCGCCACCCCCGCCCCCACCACCGACGCCCCGCGCACCCCGCGTCTCCGCGATGGTGCGGGTGTGGCCCGCGGAACGCACCGGCTGCCCCGGTTCGCCGGGGCGGGACGTGCGAGATCGGCGAGGTCAGACGGCGGCGGGGATGCGCGGGTAGCCCGGGGCGTGGCGGGTCCAGGGGGCCTGCAGCTCGAACTGGCCGGCGACGCCGAGGAGCAGCAGCTCCGAACCGGGCGGGCCGACCAGCTGCACGGCCACCGGCAGCCCGTCCGGGCGGCGGCCGACCGGCACCACCAGCGCGGGCAGGCCGGCGATGTTCCACGGCGCGGCGTACGGGGCGTAGCGGATGTTCGCCACCATGTTGGCCCGCCAGGACCGGCCGGACCACTGCTCGGCCTGCGGCGGCGGGCCGGCCAGCGCCGGGGTGAGCAGCAGGTCCACCGAGTGGTCGGTGAAGAAGCCGATGGACCGGTCCCGCCAGGCCGCCCGGTCGGCCTCCCGCACGTACCCGCGCCGCTGCGCCCACTCGCCGAGCGCGACGTGCCGGCGGCTGCGCGGTTGCAGGCTGCGCCGGTCCAGGCCGGCGGCGCGCGCGTCGGCGGCCGCCGCGGCGAACCAGGTGGCGATCCCCTGCAGGCCCAGCCGGGTCGGGTAGACCGGGTCGGCGGGGACGGTGTCGTGCCCGGCGGCGGCGAGCAGCCGGCCGGCGGCCGCCACCGCGTCCCGGTTCGGCTGGTCGATCCGGACCCCGCGCACCGGCGAGCGGAGCGAGACACCGACCCGCAGCCGCTGCGGCGGCACCAGCTTCTCCGGCCGGCGACCGGCCAGCACCGAGAAGCCGACCGCCGCGTCGGCGACCGTGGTGGCCAGCATGCCGTGCTCGGTGAGGCCGAACCAGTCGTCCGCGCCGAGCTGGCAGGGGACCACGCCCCGGCCGGGCTTGAGCCCGACCAGGCCGCAGCAGGCGGCCGGGATGCGGATCGAGCCGAGGCCGTCGTTGCCGTGCGCGATCGGCACCAGGCCGGCGGCGACCGCGGCGGCCGCCCCGCCGGAGGAGCCACCGGGGGTGCGGCCGGTGTCCCAGGGGTTGCGGGTCACCGCCGTCTCGTCGTCGGTCAGGCCCCAGAGGCCGAGTTCCGGCATCCGGGTCACCCCGAGGATCACCGCGCCGGCGCCGCGCAGCCGGCGGACCACCTCGTGGTCGGCCTCCGCCACGCCGGTACGCACCGCGGCCGACCCGTTCCAGGTGGGCAGCCCGGCGACCGGGGTGTTCTCCTTCACCGCCACCGGCACCCCGGCCAGCGGCAGGTTGGCCAGGTCCTCCTGCTCGTCGACCTTCTCCGCCTCGGTGATCGCCTCCCCGCCGCGCACCGTGCGGAACGCGGCGAGGTCGGCGTCGGCGCGGGCGATGTGGTCGAGGTGGTCGGCGACGACCTGGGTGGCCGTGACGTCGCCCCGACGCACGCCGCGGGCGATCTGCTTGGCGGTCGCCCCCACCCAGGTCGGCATGATGTCCTGCACGGCCACCCTCCCCAGCCAGCGGTCAGCCCAGCGCCTGCTCCAGATCGGCGAGCAGGTCGTCGACCGTCTCGATGCCGACAGACAGTCGCACGAGATCGCCGGGAACTTCAAGCGGCGAGCCGGCAGCACTTGCGTGTGTCATCCGGCCCGGGTGCTCGATCAGGGATTCCACCCCGCCGAGCGACTCGGCGAGCACGAAGAGCTTCGCCCGGTTGCAGATCTCCACCGCGTGCTCCTCGCCGCCGGCGGCCCGGAACGAGATCATGCCGCCGAACCGGCGCATCTGCTTCGCGGCCACCTCGTGCCCCGGGTGCGCGGGCAGGCCCGGGTAGATGACCTGGGCGACCTTGGCGTGCCCGTCCAGGTAGGCGGCGATCCGCTCGGCGTTGTCGCAGTGCCGGTCCATCCGTACGCCCAGGGTCTTGATGCCGCGCAGGGTGAGCCAGGCGTCGAACGGGCCGTTGATCGCGCCCATCGCGTTCTGGTGGTAGCGCAGTTCCTCGCCGAGCGCGGCGTCGGCCACCACCAGCGCCCCACCGACCACGTCGGAGTGGCCCCCGATGTACTTGGTGGTGGAGTGCACCACCACGTCGGCACCGTGCGCGATCGGCTGCTGCAGGTACGGCGAGGCGAAGGTGTTGTCGACCACCAGCAGGGCGCCGGCGTCGTGCGCGACGGCGGCCAGCGCGGCGATGTCGGCGATGCCGAGCAGCGGGTTGGTCGGCGTCTCCACCCAGACGATCTTCGTGGCGCCGGGGCGGATCGCGGCCCGGATCGCGTCCGGGTCGGAGACCTTGGCCGGGGTGAAGTCCAGCCCCCACCGCTCGGCGACCCGGGCGAAGAGGCGGTACGTGCCGCCGTACGCGTCGTCCGGGATCACCACGTGGTCACCCGGCTCGCAGACGGTGCGCAGCAGGGTGTCCTCGGCGGCCAGGCCGCTGGCGAAGGCGAGCCCGACCGGGCCGCCCTCCAGCGCGGCGAGGCACTCCTGGAGCGCGTCGCGGGTCGGGTTGCCGGAGCGGCTGTACTCGTAGCCCTGGCGGGGCGCGCCGACGGCGTCCTGGGCGTAGGTGCTGGTCTGGTAGATCGGTGGGATCACCGCGCCGGTGCGGGCCTCGGGGTCCTGACCGGCGTGGATGGCGAGCGTCTCGAAGCCGTGACTCATTCCCGGAACGTTAGTCGTCCCGCCCGTCCCAGCCCATGGAACCCGGGGCAGCTCACCTGCGCGCCGAACCTGGTCGACGCGCCGTCCGCCGGGCAGCCGGCGGCCGGGACTACCCTGCCGGGATGAGCGGGTGCGTGTTCTGCGGCATCGTGGCGGGCGAGGTCCCGGCGTTCCGGGTGGCCGACGAGCCGGACGGGGTGGCGTTCCTGGACACCCGGCCGGTCTTCAAGGGACACGTGCTCGTGGTGCCGCGCACCCACCTGGTCACCCTGGCGGACCTGCCGCCCGAGGCGCTCGCCGGCTACTTCGGCCTGGTGCGGCGCATCGCGGTGGCCGTGGAGACCGGTCTGGGGGCCGGCGGGACGTTCGTGGCGATGAACAACAAGGTGTCCCAGTCCGTCCCCCACCTGCACACCCACGTGGTTCCCCGGACCAAGGGGGACGGGCTGCGCGGCTTCTTCTGGCCCCGCACCCGCTACGCCGACGACACCGACGCCGCCGACCACGCCGCCCGGGTCGCCGCCGCCCTGCCCACCCCCTGACCGGGGGCCTCCGGGGTGCGGCCGGGGCGGCTCTGGCGCCACCAACCGCCCCCGGAGCGACGGCCGCGCCAGCGCCCGACGCGGTCGCGCCTGAGTGGTGGTGGGGCGGGTAAGGATGCGGGGTCCACCGGCGTTGCACGCTGGGAGAGGACGAAAGGAGTCCCACGTGTTCCTGCGCCGTATGAAGGCCGATCTTCCGACCCCGGACCAGGCCCTGCCGGGCCGCCCGATCTCGATGCCGGTCGCCGACCGGCACGAGGTGCTGGGCACCCCGCTGAAGGGTCCGTTCCCCGAGGGCGCCCAGGTCGCCGTGTTCGGGATGGGCTGCTTCTGGGGTGCCGAGCGGCTGTTCTGGTCCCTGCCCGGCGTCTTCACCACCTCCGCCGGCTACGCGGGCGGCATCACGCCGAACCCGACGTACGAGGAGGTCTGCTCGGGGATGACCGGGCACGCCGAGGCGGTCCAGGTGGTCTACGACCCCAGCGTGATCAGTTACGAGGACCTGCTCAAGGTCTTCTGGGAGAACCACGACCCGACCCAGGGCATGCGCCAGGGCAACGACGTGGGCACCCAGTACCGGTCGGCGATCTACACGACGACCGACGAGCAGCTGGCCATCGCCGAGGCGTCGCGGGACGCGTTCGCCCCGATCGTGGCGCGGGCCGGCAAGGGCGAGATCACCACGGAGATCCGCCCGCTCGGCACGTACTACCTGGCCGAGGACTACCACCAGCAGTACCTCGCGCCGACGAAGAACCCGAACGGGTACTGCAACCACGGCCCGAACGGGCTGAGCTGCCCGGTCGGCGTGGCGCGTACGGCGGGCTGACCGTCCCGACAGTCCGATTCCGGGCCTGCGGTGTTTGTCACACCGCAGGCCCGGCACATTTCCGGCATCCGTTCGGGCCGGGACAGGAACCACCGCCCGGGACCGCCCGCTACCGAGAGTGGCGGGCATTCTAGCCAACCTGTCATCTGACTGTCATCGGCTCAACGGGCGAACTGCAACATCCTCTGGCAGCATGGGCTCGCATGTGCGGACTTGCGGGTGAGTTCCGCCGTGACGGTTCACGCGCCGATGTGGCGGCGGTGGAGCGCATGGCGGCCACGATGAGTGACCGAGGGCCCGACGACAGCGGGGTGTGGTCCCAGGGGCCGACGGCCCTGGGCCACCGGCGTCTGAAGATCATCGACCTCTCGGCGGCGAGCGGCCAGCCACTGGTCGACCCCGACGCCGGCCTGACCGGCGTCTTCAACGGCTGCGTCTACAACTACCGGGAACTGCGGGCGGAACTGACGGCCCGGGGCCACCGCTTCTTCTCCACCGGCGACAGCGAGGTCGTGGTCAAGGCGTACGCCGAGTGGGGCCTCGACTTCGTCGACCACCTGGTCGGCATGTTCGCCGTGGCGATCAGCGAGCGGGACACCGGACGGCTGGTGCTGGCCCGGGACCGGCTCGGCATCAAGCCGCTCTACCTGGCCGAGACGCCCGGCGTGGTGCGGTTCGCCAGCACCCTGCCGGCGCTGCTGGCCGGCGGTGGGGTCGACACCACCATCGACCCGGTAGCCCTCGCCCACTACCTGAGCTTCCACAGCATCGTGCCGCCGCCGCGCACCATCCTGCGCGGGGTGAGCAAGCTGCCGCCGGCCACCGTCCGGGTCTACGAGCCGGACGGGCGCACCCACGAGCGGGTCTACTGGGATCCGTCGTTCACCCGCGACGCCGGCCGGACCGGCTGGTCCGAGCGGGACTGGCAGGACGCCCTGCTGGAGTCGCTGACCACCGCCGTGCGCCGGCGGATGGTCGCCGACGTGCCGGTCGGCGTGCTGCTCTCCGGTGGCCTGGACTCCAGCCTGGTGGTCGCCCTCCTCGCCGAACAGGGGCAGCGCGGGCTGGCCACCTTCTCCATCGGGTTCGACGCGGTCGGCGGCCGGGAGGGCGACGAGTTCGTCTACTCCGACCTGGTGGCCAAGACCTTCGACACCGACCACCACCAGATCAGGGTGGCCGCCGGCGACCTGGTGCCGCCGCTGGAGGCCGCCGTCGCGGCCATGAGCGAGCCGATGGTCAGCCACGACTGCGTGGCGTTCTGGCTGCTCAGCCAGGAGGTGTCGAAGCACGTCAAGGTGGTCCAGTCCGGCCAGGGCGCGGACGAGATCCTCGGCGGCTACCACTGGTACCCGCCGCTGGCGGGCGTCGACCGGGAGCGGGCCCTCGACACGTACGCCCGGGCGTTCTTCGACCGGGACGCGGCCGGGCTGGCCCGGGTGCTCAACCCGGCCTGGCTGGCCGACGGCGACCCGGCGCGGGAGTTCGTGGCCGCGCACCTGGCCCGGCCCGGCGCGCAGACAGCTGTCGACGCGGGCCTGCGGATCGACACCCAGGTGATGCTGGTCGACGACCCGGTGAAGCGGGTGGACAACATGACCATGGCGCACGGGCTGGAGGCCCGCGTGCCGTTCCTCGACCACGAGTTCGTCGAGCTGGCCGCCGGCTGCCCACCCGAGCTGAAGCTGGCCCAGGGCGGCAAGGGCGTGCTCAAGGAGATCGGCCGCCGGGTGCTGCCGCACGAGGTCATCGACCGGCCCAAGGGCTACTTCCCGGTGCCCGGCCTGACCCACCTGGAGGGGAAGCTGCTCGACCGGGTCCGGGACGCGCTCACCGACCCCGCCGCCCGCCGCCGCGACCTGTTCCGCGCCGACTACGTCGACGCGCTGCTGGCCGACCCGAACGCCGAACTGACCCCGCTGAACGGAAACAAGCTGTGGCAACTCGGACTCCTGGAAATGTGGCTCCAGAGCCACGGAATCGACTGACCGTGACCGACACCATCGCGACCGGGATGGCGCGCCTCGACCGGGCCCGCAGCGACGTCCGGCGGTACGAGCGGGTCGGTCCGGGCGGCGACCCGGTGGCGCCGGGCGGCGACGAGCCGCCGGCCGACGCCGCGGGCGTGGTGCTGGACTGCGGCTGGGGCCGGCTGGTCTTCGGGCAGACCTTCGCCGACCAGGCCGCCGTCGCCGACGTGCTGCGCTCCGAGGCGGCCGGCTCCCGGGACATCTGCATCTACCTGCGGGACCCGCACGTGCTGGTCTCCCGGCTGCCGGACGAGCTCTTCATCGACCCGTCGCTGACCTACCGGTTGCCGCTCGGCCCGGAGCAGCGGGCCGCCGAGGCGCCGGTCGACCTGCCCGGGGTACGCGTCCGGCCGCTGCGCGACGCCGCCGACGCGGACGCGGTCAACCGGATCTACGCGGCCAACGGGATGGTCACCGCGCCGGTCGACGTGCTGGTCGCCAACGCCCGCACCGACCGCTTCCTGCACCTGGTGGCCGAGGCGGCCGACGGCGCGATCGTCGGCACCGTCACCGGCGTGGACCACGTCGCGGTCTTCGGCGACCCGGAGCGCGGCGCCAGCCTCTGGTGCCTGACCGTCGACTTCAACCGGGCCCCGCCCGGCACCGGGCAGGCGCTGATCACCGAGCTGGCGTCCCGGCTGGTCGCCCGCGGCCGGGCGTACGTGGACCTGTCGGTGCTGGCGGAGAACGAGGGGGCGATCCGGCTCTACGAGCGGCTCGGCTTCCACCGGACCGCCACGCTCTGCGTGAAGCGGAAGAACCCGATCAACGAGCGGCTCTTCCTGCCCGCCCTGCCCGACGGCTACGACCGGCTCAACCCGTACGCCCGGATCGTCGCCGACGAGGCGATGCGCCGGGGCATCCGGGTGGAGGTGACCGACCCGGCCTGGGGCGAGCTACGACTGACCAGCGGCGGCCGGACCGTCCTCACCCGGGAATCGCTGTCCGAGCTGACCTCGGCGGTGGCGATGAGCCGCTGCGACGACAAGCGGGTCACCCGGCGGATCCTCGCCGAGGCCGGCCTGTCGGTGCCCCGCGGCCGGACCGCCACCGGCGACGACGGCGACACCGCCTTCCTGGCCGAGGTCGGCCGGGTGGTGGTCAAGCCGGCCCGCGGCGAGCAGGGCAACGGCATCACGGTCGGGGTGGCCGACCCGGCGGCGCTGGCCACCGCGGTCGAGCTGGCCGCCCGGTTCTGCCCGGACGTACTGATCGAGGAGTTGTGCGACGGCGAGGACCTGCGGGTGGTCGTGATCGACCACGAGGTGGTGGCCGCGGCGGTGCGCCGCCCGGCCGCCGTCACCGGGGACGGGGTGCACGACATCGCCGAGCTGGTCGAGCGGCAGAGCCGCCGCCGGGCGGCCGCCACCGGCGGCGAGTCCCGGATCCCGGTCGACGAGATGACCCGGGACGTGCTGGCCGAGGCCGGCTACACCCTGCGCGACGTGCTGCCCGAGGGGGAGGTGCTGGTGGTGCGCCGGACCGCCAACCTGCACACCGGCGGCACCATCCACGACGTCACCGGCGACCTGCACCCGGAGATCGCCGAGGCGTGCGTGGCCGCGAGCCGGGCGCTGGACATCCCGGTCACCGGGCTGGACCTGCTGGTCGGCTCCCCGGACCGGCCGGAGCACGTCTTCATCGAGGCCAACGAGCGGCCCGGCCTGGCCAACCACGAGCCGCAGCCGACCGCCGAACGCTTCGTGGACCTGCTCTTCCCCGGCACCCGGGCCCCGCAGCGGCTCTGGTCGCCGGCCGGCGCGGGAGGTGCCGGGTGAGCCCGCGACCGCTGGAGATCGACCTGGACTACCTGCGCCAGGTGCTGGTGGAACTGCTGGAGATCCCGAGCCCGTCCGGGCGTACCGACCACGTGCAGCAGTACGTCGGCGAGCGGCTCTCCGCGCTCGGCATCGGCTCCACGCTGACCCGGCGCGGGGCGCTGAGCGCCTGCCTGCCCGGCCCCCGGGCCACCGGCGCCGACCGGGCGATAGTGGTGCACACCGACACCATCGGCGGGATGGTGAAGCGGCTCAAGGAGAACGGCCGGCTGGAGCTGAAGCCGATCGGCACGCACAGCGCCCGGTTCGCCGAGGGCGCCCACGTGCGGATCTTCACCGACGACCTGGACCGGGTGATCACCGGCCAGGTGCTCCCGCTCAAGGCCAGCGGGCACCGCTACAACGAGGGCGTCGACTCCCAGGGCATCGGCTGGGAGCAGGTCGAGGTGCGGGTCGACGAGCCGGTCTCCGACATCGCCGGACTGCGGGCGCTCGGCGTCGACGCGGGCGACTTCGTGGCGTTCCTGCCCAACCCGACGGTCACCCCCACCGGGTACGTCAAGTCCCGGCACCTCGACGACAAGGCGGGCGTGGCGGCGGTGCTGACCGCGTTCAAGGCGCTGGTCGACGCCGGCGTGCGCCCGGCGGTCACCGCGCACCTGCTGGTCACGGTGACCGAGGAGATCGGCCACGGCGCCTCGCACGGCCTGGATCCGGACGTGGCGGAGATCGTGTCGGTGGACGCGGCGGTGGTCGCCCCCGGCCAGCAGTCCCGGGAGGACGCGGCCACCCTGGCCATGGGCGACGGGGTGGGGCCGTTCGACTACCACCTGACCCGCAACCTCGCCTCGATCGCCGCCGAGCACGGGGTGCGCCTGGTCCGGGACGTCTTCGACTACTACCGCTCGGACGTGGCGGCGGCGGTGGAGGCCGGGGCGCACGCCCGGGTGGCGCTGCTCGGCTTCGGCGTCGACGCCACCCACGGGCACGAACGCACCCACCTCGACGGGCTGCGCCACCTGACCCAACTGCTCTGCCTCTACCTGCAGAGCGAGCTGGTCTTTCCGGAGTGGGACGCCGAACCGGAGGGCGACCTGGCCGACTTCCCGTCGCTGGCGGTGCAACCGGCCGGCGGGGAGGGCCCCCGGGAGGGCCCGATCGGCATCGCCGACGCCGCCGGGGCCGGCCCGCATTCCCGCTCGGGCATGTGATCGAAATCCGTTGCCGGGGGCAGCGGCACTGGATAGCGTGGCCGTACACGGGAAAGGAGGTGGTCCAGACTTGTATAGCAATCGGACTCGTGAGGTGGCTGTCCGCTAGCCGCTGTCCTCGACAG
Source organism: Micromonospora sp. C28SCA-DRY-2 (assembly GCF_030519475.1). Lineage (GTDB taxonomy): Bacteria > Actinomycetota > Actinomycetes > Mycobacteriales > Micromonosporaceae > Micromonospora. The sequence goes on from NZ_JAUMKD010000001.1 coordinate 1,196,785, forward strand.
TAATCCGTCCGCCGCGAGGCGGGCACAGGCACCATCGTCGAGACCGTGTGGCAGCGGTGCGGCGAATCCACGACAGCCACCCGACCCCCGGGGTACCGGCCCAGTCCAGCCGGCCCGCGCGCGAGCGCGGAAGCCCCGGGGGTCGACCCTTTTCCGCCCCCGGGCCGGGGCGGGGCAGCCGGAGGTCAGCGTGTCGATGCGCGAGCTGGTGGTGCTGGGGACGGCCAGCCAGGCGCCCACCCGGCAGCGCAACCACAACGGCTACGTGCTGCGCTGGGACGACGAGGTGATCCTCTTCGACCCGGGCGAGGGCAGCCAGCGGCAGCTCCTCAACACCGGGGTGACCGCCACCGACCTGACCCGGGTCTGCGTCACCCACTTCCACGGCGACCACTGCCTCGGCCTGCCCGGCACCATCCAGCGGCTCTCCCTGGACCGGGTGCCCCGCCCGGTGGCGATGCACTTCCCGGCCGGCGGCGCCGAGTACTTCGCCCGGCTGCGGTACGCGTCCAGCTTCTACGAGACCGCCGAGCTGCGGGTCGAGCCGATCGAGGCCGACGGGCAGCGGATCGCGCTGCGCTGCGGCACGCTGGAGGCCCGCCGGCTGCGACACCCCATCGAGACGTACGGCTACCGGCTGGTCGAGCCGGACGGCTGCCGGATGCTGCCGGAGAGGCTGGCCGCGTACGGCATCAGCGGGCCGGCGGTGGGCGAGCTGCTCCGGGTCGGCCACCTCGACCTCGACGGACGCCGCGTCACCCGGGACGAGGTGAGCGTGCCCCGACCGGGGCAGCGGTTCGCCTTCGTCATGGACACCGGCCTCTGCGACGGGGTGTACGCCCTCGCCGAGCACGCCGACCTGCTGGTGATCGAGTCGACCTTCCTGGAGTCGGAGGCGGCGCTCGCCGCCGAGGTCGGTCACCTGACCGCGGCCCAGGCCGCGCGGGTGGCGGCCGAGTCGGGGGTACGCCGGCTCGTGCTCACCCACTTCTCCCAGCGGTACGCCGACGCGAGCCGGTTCGCCGACGAGGCGCGCGAGCACTTCGACGGGGAGCTGGTGGTCGCGGAGGACCTGCTGACCGTGCAGGTGCCGCCACGGCGGGTAGCCTCGGCCGGGTGAGCGTCACCCTCCGCCCCGCCACCGAGGCCGACCTGATGCCGGTCGGCGCCCTGCACCAGCGCTCCCGGGTCGCCGCGTACTCGTCCTTCCTGCCGCCGGAGTCGCTGGCCGAGCCGACCGCGGAGGCGATGGGGTCGTACTGGGTCGAGCGGTGGGGCTGGGAACGCGACGACCACCTGATGACCGTCGCCGAACGCGACGGCGCGCTGGTCGGCTTCAGCTACGTCGGGCCGGACGACGAGGGTGACCCGGAGACCGGGCTGCTCCACGCGATCCACCTGGCCCCGGCCGAGCGGGGCCGCGGGGTGGGCCGGGAGCTGATGGTCGACGCGCTCGCCACCATGCGGTCCCGGGGCTGGTCCCGGGCGGTGCTCTGGGTGCTGGCGGAGAATGCCCCCGCCCGGCGCTTCTACGAGCGGGGCGGGTGGGCGCCGACCGGGGCGGAGCGGGCGGACCTGATCGGTTCGGCGGTCACCACCCAGCTGCGCTACGCCCGGCCGCTGTGACCGGGCGTTCGCTCTGAGCGGATCGGGGCATGCTCGTCGATCCCGCCGCGTTGCCGGGGTCATGGAGACCGATCACACCGTGCCGGAGCCGGCCGAGGCCGCCGCTCTGGACGCGTACTCCCGGGTGGTCACGACCGTGGCGGCCCGGGTGCTGCCCAGCGTGGCCGCGCTGTCGGTGCGGACCGCGCGCGGGGCCGGGGCCGGCTCCGCGGTCACCGTGGGCGCCGACGGCCTGCTGCTGTCCAGCGCGCACGTGGTGCAGGGCGCCGGCGGCGGGACGGCGAGCTTCGCCGACGGCACCGAGACCCGGTTCCGGGTGGTCGGCGCCGACCCGCTGTCGGACCTGGCGGTGCTGTGGGCCGAGGAGGCCACCGTGGCGCCGGTCGAGCTGGGCGACGCCGACGCGTTGCGGATCGGCCAGCTGGTCGTCGCCGTCGGCAACCCGATGGGGCTGGCCGGCTCGGTCACCGCCGGCGTGGTCTCCGGGCTGGGCCGCTCGCTGCCCGCCCGGGACGGCCGGGTGACCCGGCTCATCGAGGACGTGATCCAGACCGACGCCGCGCTGAACCCGGGCAACTCCGGCGGCGCGCTCGCCGACTCGGCCGGGCGGGTGATCGGGGTGAACACCGCTGTCGCCGGCTACGGGCTCGGGCTGGCCGTACCGATCAACGCCACCACCCGGCAGATCATCGCCGACCTGACCGCCGACGGCCGGGTCCGCCGGGCCTGGCTCGGCGTCGCCGGGGTGCCGGTGCCGCTGCCGCCGGAGGTCGCCGCGCGCACCGGCCAGCGGCGCGGGCTGCGGGTGGTCGAGGTGGTGCCGGGCAGTCCCGCCGGGTTGGCCGGGATCTACCTGGGCGACGTCATCGTCTCGGCCGGCGGGCGGCCGGTGCGCGACGGCCAGGGCCTGCAACGGCTGATGCTCGGCCCGGCGATCGGCACCCGGCTGCCGGTCACCGTGCTGCGCAAGGGCGCCTTCGTCGACGTGGTCGCGGTGCCCACCGAACTGACCCGCTGACCGCCGGCCGCACCGCCGGGCACCGCCGCCGGATACGCGAAGCGGGCCGCTCCCGGCCGGGAGCGGCCCGCTTCGCGGTCGGTCGTGGATCAGCGGGCGCCGAGGTGCGCGAGCAGGTCCTGCCGGGTGAGCACGCCCTTGGGCTTGCCGTCCACCAGCACCAGCGCGGCGTCGGACTTCTCCAGCAGGTTGACCGCCTCGCTCACCGGCTGGCCGCCGCCGATCATCGGCAGCGGGTCGCCCATGTGCCGCTCGATCGTGTCGTGCAGGTGCGCCTGGCCGGTGAAGAGCGCGTCGAGCAGGTCCTTCTCGGCGATCGAGCCGGCCACCTCGCCGGTGACCACCGGCGGCTCGGCCTTGAGCACCGGCAGCTGGGAGACGCCGTACTCGCGCATGTAGTCGATGGCGTCACGGACCGTCTCGGTCGGGTGCACGTGCACCAGCTCGGGCAGCCCGCCCGGCTTGCCGGCCAGCGCGTCGGCCACCGTCGGCTCGGCGCCGGAGTTGTCCAGGAAGCCGTAGCGGGCCATCCACTGGTCGTTGAAGATCTTGGACAGGTAGCCCTTGCCGCTGTCCGGCAGCAGCACCACGACCACGTCGTCCGGGCCGGCCTTGCGGGCCACCTCCAGCGCGGCCACCACGGCCATCCCGCAGGAGCCGCCGACCAGCAGCCCCTCCTCGCGGGCCAGCCGCCGGGTCATCTCGAACGACGCCTTGTCGGAGACCTCGACGATCTCGTCGGCCACGCCCCGGTCGTAGGTCTCCGGCCAGAAGTCCTCGCCGACACCCTCCACCAGGTAGGGCCGGCCGGTGCCGCCGGAGTAGACCGAGCCCTCCGGGTCCGCGCCGATGACCTTGACCCGGCCCTGCGAGGCCTCCTTGAGGTACCGGCCGATGCCGGAGATGGTGCCGCCGGTGCCCACGCCGGCCACGAAGTGGGTGAGCCCGCCCTCGGTCTGCTTCCACAGCTCGGGGCCGGTGGTCTCGTAGTGCGAGCGCGGGTTGGCCGGGTTGCTGTACTGGTTGGGCTTCCAGGCGCCGGGGATCTCCCGGGCCAGCCGGTCGGAGACGTTGTAGTAGGAGCGCGGGTCCTCCGGGGCCACCGCGGTCGGGCAGACCACCACCTCGGCGCCGTACGCGCGCAGCACGTCCTGCTTGTCCTGGCTGACCTTGTCCGGGCAGACGAACACGCACTTGTAGCCCTTGAGCTGCGCCACCAGGGCCAGCCCGACGCCGGTGTTGCCGCTGGTCGGCTCGACGATGGTGCCGCCCGGCTGGAGGATCCCGGCGGCCTCGGCGTCCTCGACCATGCGCAGCGCGATCCGGTCCTTCACCGAACCGCCCGGGTTGAGGTACTCCACCTTCGCCAGCACGGTCGCCTGGATGCCCCTGGTGACGTTGCGCAGCCGCACCAGCGGGGTGTTGCCGATCAACTCGACGACGTTGTCGTAGTACTGCACCTCGTTGTGCCCTTCTCCTCCGGCGCCGGCGCCGGCGGCCGGGCTGGTGATTCGCGGTTTCCCGCGCCCAGGGTACGTCGGGTCAGGGCACCACGTGCCCGGGGATCACCGACCGGCGACGCTCCTCCCACTCCAGGAAGCGCTCGGTCTCGGCGAGCACGCTGCCGGCCAGCCAGGTGACCATGACCGCGTCGTCGGCCAGGCCGAAGATCGCCAGCGGGATCTCCGGAAGCAGGTCGATCGGCGAGACGATGTACGCCGTCGCCGCGGTCATCAGGGCCAGCCGGAGCCCACCGTCGTACTCGCCGCGGGCGGTGGCCCGGATCATCCGGGGCAGCGCCGCCAGCCGCGCCCCGAGCGACGGGCCGCCCCGCGCGCCGGCCATCAGCGCCCGGGCCAGCGCGGTGAACGCCGCGCTCCGCTTCAACGTCTTCGCCATCTCTTCCGCCCCTCTCCGGGTGCCAGGGTGCCGCGCCCGCGCAACCCCGCGCCGGCCGCTCCGGCCGGCACCCGTACCGGTACCCAGCCGTCGTGTTCCCGGCACCCCGCCCGCCGGCACGACGACAGCGTCCTGTCGTGCCGGCGCGATAATGTCGCCTCATGGGGGTCGCGGGTTCCGTCGTACCGGTTGGTCCGGGCTGGCAGCGCGCCCGGCGGGTCGCCCGCCTGGCGGCGATCGGCACGGGCGCGACCGTGGCGGCCGCGGCGGCGACCACCGGCGTGCTGCTCGGCCAGGCCCGGCAGGCCCGGCGCACCATCCCGATGGCCGAGGCACCGCCCCCGCGCTGCGACGGGGTCTACGGCGCCAAGCTGCCCGGCCCGCCGGTCACCATGGTCATCCTCGGCGACTCCTCGGCGGCCGGCTACGGGGTGCACCGTCGCCGGGAGACCCCGGGCGCGCTGCTCGCCACCGGCCTGTCCCGCCGGTTGCAGCGGCCGGTGCGGCTGCACCGGTTCGCCGTGGTCGGCGCCATCTCCGCCGGGCTCCGGCACCAGGTCGAGGCGGCGCTGGAGTGCCGGCCCGACATCGCGGTGATCCTGATCGGCGGCAACGACGTCACCAACCGCACCCCGCTCGGGCTGGCCGTGCGCTACCTGGTCGAGGCGGTCCGGGCGCTGCGCGCCGCCGGCTGCGAGGTGGTCGTCGGCACCTGCCCCGACCTGGGCGCCATCCGGCCGATCCAGCCGCCGCTGCGCTGGCTGGCCCGGCGCTGGAGTCGCCAGCTCGCCGCCGCGCAGACGGTGGCCGTGGTCGAGGCGGGCGGCTGGACGGTCTCCCTCGGCGACCTGCTCGGCCCCCGGTTCGCGGCCGAGCCCACCCGGATGTTCGCCTGGGACCGCTTCCACCCGTCCGCCGAGGGCTACGCGGTGGCCGCCGCCGCGCTGCTGCCCACCGTCCTCTCCGCGCTGGGCGCCGGGCCGGAACGCCGCCCCGCGCCGGTGCGCGGAGAAGGCGTACGGTCGCTGCCGGAGGCCGCGCAGGAGGCGGCCCGGCACGCCGGCACCGAGGTCAGCGGCACCCAGGTCCGGGGCCGCGACCGCGGTCCCGCCGGCCGCTGGGCGCAGCTGCGCCGGCGGGCGTTCTTCGGTGCCGGTGCCGTGCCGCAACCGGGTCGCGCCACCGACTCACCCACAGTGGAGGGACTGGCATGAGCGAGCGATTCATCAGGCTCAGCGCGACGGTGCCTCGTGGCGGCACGCAGCGCAGCGGAGTGCCGTCATGAGCGAGCGCAGCGAGCGAATCATCAGGCTCAGCGCGGAGGTGCCTCGTGGCGGCACGCAGCGCAGCGGAGTGCCGTCATGAGCGAGCAGATGATCACCTCGGGGCTCGCCCGCCGGCTGGGCCGGGCGGCGGCGCTCTCCCTGGTCGCCGGCACGGTGGGCGGCGCGGCCGTCCTCGCCGGCCAGGCCTTCCTCGCCCGCCACCGCCAGTACGCCCAGCCCGAGCTGGGGCTCGCGCTGCGCGCCACGGTCGGCCGCACGGGCGCGCCGCCGCTGCGGCTGGTGCTGCTCGGCGACTCGTCCGCCCTCGGGGTCGGGGTCGCCCGCCTCGACGACACGATCGGCGGCCAGCTGGCCAACCTGCTCGCCGAGGGCCCGTCCGGGCGGCAGGTGCACCTGTCCAGCGTCGGCGTCTCCGGCTCCCGGGCCACCGACCTGGCCACCCAGGTGGCCCGGGCGCTGCTCGGCGAGCGGCCCGACGTGGCGGTGATCCTGATCGGCGCCAACGACGCCACCAGCCTGCGCCGCCCGGCCGACGCAGCCGCGTACCTCGGTGCGGCGGTGCACCGGCTGCGCGAGGCCCGGGTGGAGGTCGTCGTCGGCACCTGCCCCGACCTCGGTGCGGTACGCGCGATCGCGCCCCCGCTGCGGCAGCTCGTCGGCTGGTCCGGGCGGCGCATCGCCCGCGCCCAGACCGCCGCGGTGCTCGACGCCGGCGGCACGGTGGTCGACCTCGGCACCGAGACCGGGCCGGTGTTCCGGGCCGACGCGGGCACCCTCTGCCACGACGGCTTCCACCCCTCCGCCGACGGCTACCGGGTCTGGGCGCACGCCCTGCTGCCCGCCGTGGCCGCCGCGGCGGCCGTCGCCTCCCGCCACTGACCCGCGCCCCCGCCGGGGCGTGACCGCCCGACGCCCTGGCCCGGCGGTCGGCGCCCGGGGCCCGGGGCCGGGCCCAGCGAGATCGTGCTCGATCCTGGATGTAGTGGCCTCCGAGCGCCCCGGTGGCCACTACATCCGGAATCGAGCGCGATCATCCGGCGGCCGGGGGGCGGCGACCGGTTCCCGGGGTGACATTTCCCGCCGGGTGCGCGGCTTCCGTGCCAAGTTACCCGGGGGTTAACGTTGGTTCATGCCGACTGAGTCGTCCCGCGACGCTGTCATCGTCGCCACCGCCCGCTCCCCCATCGGCCGGGCGCACAAGGGGTCCCTGCGCGAGGTCCGCCCGGACGACCTCGCCGCGACCATCGTCCAGGCCGCGCTCGACAAGATCCCGGCGCTCGACCCGACCGAGATCGACGACCTCTACCTCGGGTGCGGCCTGCCCGGCGGCGAGCAGGGCTTCAACATGGCCCGCGTGGTGGCCACCCTGATGGGCCTGGACGGCCTGCCGGGCGCCACCGTCACCCGCTACTGCGCCTCGTCGTTGCAGACCACCCGGATGGCGATGCACGCGATCCGGGCCGGCGAGGGCGACGTCTTCATCTCCGCCGGCGTCGAGTGCGTCTCCCGCTACGCGCGCGGCAACTCCGACGCCCTGCCGCCGGAGGCGCAGGCGCTGGTGGGCGGCGGCTGGGAGAACCCGCGGTTCGCCGAGGCGCGGCAGCGGTCCAAGGCGCGCGCCGAGGCCGGCGCCCCCGTCTGGACCGACCCGCGCGAGGCCGGCGAGCTGCCGGACATCTACCTCGCCATGGGGCAGACCGCCGAGAACCTGGCCCAGGTCTACGACGTGACCCGCGCCGACATGGACGAGTTCGGCGTACGCAGCCAGAACCTGGCCGAGAAGGCGATCGCCGACGGCTTCTGGGCCCGGGAGATCACCCCGGTCACCACTCCGGACGGCACCGTGGTCAGCACCGACGACGGCCCGCGTCCCGGGGTCACCCTGGAGGGTGTCGCCGGGCTGAAGCCGGTGTTCCGCCCGGACGGCCGGATCACCGCCGGCAACTGCTGCCCGCTCAACGACGGCGCGGCCGCCGTGGTGGTGATGAGCGCCCAGCGGGCCCGGGACCTGGGGCTCACCCCGCTGGCCCGGATCGTCTCCACCGGCGTCACCGCGCTCTCCCCGGAGATCATGGGCCTCGGCCCGGTCGAGGCGTCCAAGCAGGCGCTGAAGCGGGCCGGCATGACCATCGACGACGTCGACCTGGTGGAGATCAACGAGGCGTTCGCGGCCCAGGTGATCCCCTCCTACCGCCAGCTCGGCATCCCGCTGGAGAAGCTGAACGTGGCCGGCGGCGCCATCGCCGTGGGACACCCGTTCGGCATGACCGGCGCCCGGATCACCGGCACCCTGCTCAACGCCCTGGAGTGGCACGACAAGAGCATCGGCCTGGAGACGATGTGCGTCGGCGGCGGCCAGGGCATGGCCATGGTCCTCGAACGCCTCAGCTGAGCCAGCACCCGGTGCCGGCAAGGGCCCGGGGTCAGAGCGCGCCGCGGGTCGCCGTCACCTCGGCGGCGGCCCGCGCCAGCACCTCGGGTGGCGGGCCGGCGGCGACCAGGTCGGCGGCGACCACCCGGAGCTGGTCGGGCAGGGCGAGGTCGTTGTCGAGCCGGGGCACCGTACGGCGGGGTTGCCCCTCGGCGTCGGCGGCCAGGTTGGCCACCTCCTGCACCAGCCGGTGCACCAGGTCCCCCCGCGCCGCGTTGCCGCCCGCCGCGGCGGCCGCCCACCGCGGCTGCTCCCAGTGCCCCACCTGCCGCACCAGCAACTCCACCGCCCGCCCCAACTCCGTCCCACTCACCCGCCCACCCTACGACCCCCCCTCCTGTTGATCATGAGGTTGGCGGCGGCAACCGCGATCCACTTCGCCGCCAACCTCATGATCAACGGGGATCCGGGGTGGGGGTTAGCGGCGGAGGTAGGAGAGGAGGCGGAGGATCTGCCAGTAGAGGAAGATCAGGCCGACCAGCACGCCGAAGGCGCAGAGCCAGGCGTACCGGCGGGGCAGGGCGGCCCGGACCGACCGCTCGACCAGGTCGAAGTCGAGGATGAAGCTGAGCGCGCCCGCGATGATGGCGACCACCGAGAAGGCGTACGCGGGCCAAGCGACCTCGCCGGTGAGGCTGTAGATCTCCAGCCCCTGCCGGCCGGTGACCAGGTAGACGACCAGGTTGACCAGGCTGATCGCGACGATGCCGAGCAGCGTGCCGACCACCAGCCGGGCCAGCAGCGGCGTGGCCCGGACCAGCCGGGCCCGGTAGAGCAGCGCCATGCCGAGGAAGACGCCGAAGGTGCCGGCCACCGCCTGCACCACGATGCCCGGGTAGACCATCTCGAACGCCCGGCTGGCCACCCCCAGCAGCAGCCCCTGGAGCAGGGCGTAGCCGACGATCGGCACCGGATTGGTGATGCCCCGCCAGGAGATCACCACGGCGAGCACCACCCCGGCCAGCGCGGTGCCGGCCAGCGCGGCGGGCACCCAGACCGCCTGCGGCACCACCACCCAGGCGGCCGCGGCGGTGACCCCGGTGAGCAGCAGCAGCCCGACCGTGCGGACCACCACGTCGTCGACGGTCATCGCCTCCGCACCGCCGATACCGAGCACCCGCCGCTGCACCCGGCTGGTCTCGTCCAGCCGGGTCAGCACCGGGTTGCTGCTGCGCACGTCGCCTCCTCCGCCGCGTACCCCTCGCTGTCACTCTGCCCCGGCCGGCCCGGCGGCGACGGGCAAACGCCGCGGCCCGGCGCGGGCGGCAGCCGGGCCGGGAAACGACGCCGCGGCCCGGCGCGCGCGGCGGCGGAAAGCGACGGCGCCCGCCACCGCGGTGCGGGGACGGGCGCCGGTCGGCTGCGGGCGGGGTCAGTCGTCGCCCTGGAAGTAGCTCAGCAGGCGGAGCACCTCGAGGTAGAGCCAGACCAGGCTGACCAGGATGCCGAAGGCGGCCACCCAGGAGTAGCGCTGCGGCAGGCCCATCCGGACGCCGTCCTCGACCTCCTTGAAGCTGAGCACGAAGCTCAGCGAGGCGACCACGATGCAGACCAGGCTGAAGCCGATGGCCAGCGGGCTGCCGTCGCGCAGGCCGGTGTTGACGCCGAAGAGCGCGAACACCAGGTTGATCAGCATGACCGCGAAGAGGCCGGCCATGACGGCGATCATGCCCTTGACGAACTTCGGGGTCGCCCGGATGACCTTCGCCTTGTAGAGCATGGCCATCAGGAAGAAGACACCGAAGGTGGCCACCACGGCCTGGAGCACGATGCCGTCGTAGAGCGAGTCGAAGGCCTTGCTGACCATGCCGACGAAGACGCCCTCGACGACGGCGTACGTGACGACCAGCGCCGGATTCGCCATCCGGGAGAACGAGATGATCAGGCCGAGCACCAGACCGACGATCGCGGCGCCCATCCAGGCGACGCCGACCAGAGCGTCGGGCACCAGCACCCAGGCGGCCGCGGCGGAGACGCCGAGGATGCCCAGGAGCGTGACGGTCTTCACCACGACGTCGTCGAGCGTCATGGGGGCGACGGTCGGCGGCGCAACCGGGTAGCCCGCCTCCGTCGGGTACTGCTGGGGGTAGCCGGGCTGTCCGTACGGCCCGGTCGGGGCGTACCCGGCGGAGCGCTCCCGCTCGGCCGCCTGGCCGAGCCGGGCGAGCACCGGGTTCGAAGTCTTCACTGTCAGGCCTCCCTCAGGGGGTTGATGCACGTGAACGTGCACCGTCAAGAGTAAACGGCCCGGCCGGTCCCGTGGAGATCAGCGACCTGAAGGGAAGCTGAAAGTGTCGGTGCCCGGGGCGGGGGTCGAACCCGCACGCCTTGCGGCAGCCGCTTTTAAGGCGGCCGTGTCTGCCGTTCCACCACCCGGGCGAGGGACACCGGCGCGTCGACACGCGCGGTGCAGTGTCACGGTAGCGGGTCGTCGGCGACCCGGCGTACCCCGTCGCCCGGCCCACACTAGGGTCGAGACCGTGAGCAGCGCAGCGCCCACGGCCCCCGACGCCGTCCCTGAACAGGCTGTCCACCCCACCGAAAGGGCGCTCGGGGCCCGACTGGCCCGGCTGCTAGCGGCCGCCCGGCGGCAGCGTACGGACCTGCTCGTCGGGCTGCTCTTCGTGGCGCTCGCCGGTTGGCTCACCCACGGCCTGTGGCCCGACCCGGCCGGCCGGACGCTGGCGCTCAACCCGGCGGACCAGACCCTCTACGAGTGGTTCCTCGCGATGGACTCGCGGGCCCTGCTGGGCGACTTCGGCCTGCTCAGCGACCGGCTCAACGCGCCGGACGGGGTGAACCTGATGACCAACACCTCGGTCATCGCGCTCGGCGTGCTGCTCGCCCCGGTCACCCTGCTGCTCGGCGCGCCGGTCACCTTCGCCCTGCTGGCGGCGGCGAACCTGGCCGGCACCGCGATCGCCTGGTACCTGCTGTTCACCTGGACCCTGCGGGCCCGCCGGCTCGCCGCCGGGCTGGGCGCCGCGCTCTGCGGCTTCGGCCCGGGGATGGTCTCGCAGACCAACAGCCACCTGCACATGACCGCCCAGTGGCTGGTCCCGGTGATCGTCTGGCTGGTGGTCCGGATGCTGCGCGCCGCCGATCCGGGCCCGGCCGCGCCCGGCGCCGACGGCACGGGACGCACCGGGCCGGACCGGCGCCGGCTGACCACCTCGGCCATCGGCCTCGCCGCCGCGGTGACCGCGCAGGTCTTCGTCGGCGAGGAGGTGCTCTTCCTCAGCGCCGTCACGCTGCTGGTCATGGCGGTCAGCTACGCGGTGGTGGACCGGGACCTGGCCCGGCGCGCGCTGCCCGGCTTCGCCGGCGGCATGCTGCTCGCCACCGGGCTGGCCCTGCTCGTGCTCGCCGGGCCGCTGTGGTTCCAGTTCGCCGGCCCGCAGGGCGTCGCCGACGGGATGTTCAGCCCCGACTACTTCTCGGCGGACCTGCGCAGCTGGTGGTCGATCTCCCCCCTGTCGGTGGCCGGCGGCGCCGAGGCGGCCCGGCTCACCACCGGCCCGGCCGAGTACAACACCTTCCTCGGCTGGCCGCTGCTGGCGGTCACCGCCGGCTGCGCGCTCTGGCTGGGCCGCCGCCCGCTGGTCGTCGCCTGCGTGGCCGGCGCGCTCGCGATGGGGGCGCTCTCGCTCGGTCCCCGGCTGGTGCTCGACGGCGACCGCACAGCGGTGCCCGGCCCGTACGCCCTGATCGCCGGGCTGCCGGTGGTGGACGGCGCGCTGCCGATGCGGTTCGCCCTCGCCGTACTGCCGCTGACCGCCACCCTGCTGGTGCTGGCGGTGGACCGGGCGCTGCGCGACACCGGCCGGGTCCGCCGGCTGGTGCCGGCGCTGGTCGGCGCGGCGCTGCTGCCGCTGGCGCCGACGCCGCTGCCCACCGCCGACCGCCCGCCGGTGCCGGAGTTCATCACCGGGGGCCACTGGCGGCAGTGCGTGAAGCCGGGCGGGGTGCTGGTCCCGGTGCCACTGCCCACGCCGAGGGATCCCTGGCCGATGCGCTGGGCGGCCGCCGCCGACGCCGCCTTCGGCATCCCGGAGGGCTTCTTCATCGGCCCGTACGGCCGGGACGGCACCGCCGCGATGGGCACCTTCAAGCAGCCCACCTCGGCGCTGCTGGCCGAGGTCGCCAGGCGCGGCCTGCAACCGGCCATCGGCGACGAGCAGCGCCAGCAGGCGGCGAAGGATGCCGACTTCTGGGGCGCGTCGTGCGTGGCCCTGGCGGTGGACACCCCGCACGCGGAGAGCCTGCGCGGCACCCTGGAGCAGCTCTACGGCCCGGGCACCCGGGTCGCCGACGCCTGGATCTGGCGGGTCTGAGCGCGGGTGGCACGGCCGGGCGCGGAGACGGCGAACGCCCCTCCGGGCGGAGGGGCGTTCGTCGACGTGCGTGGGTCAGCCGCGCGCGGCGCCGACCGGCTGGGACGCCTCGGCGAACTCCTCGCGCGGGTCGTGCAGCTGGCCGAGGGCGACCACCTCGCGCTTGAGGAAGAACGCCAGCGTCCAGTCGACCACCACCCGGACCTTGCGGTTGAACGAGGGGATCCGGCTCATGTGGTACGTCCGGTGCATGAACCAGGCCGGCCAGCCCTTCATCTTGACCCCGTACACCTGGGCGACGCCCTTGTGCAGGCCGAGGCTGGCCACGCTGCCGGCGTGCTTGTGCTTGTACTCCACCGGCTCCCGGCCGCGGATGACGTTGACGATGTTGTCGGCCATCCGGGCGGCCTGGCGCACCGCGTGCTGGGCGCTCGGCGAGCAGTACGCCCCGGGCGGGCCGGTCAGGTCGGGCACGGCCGCGCAGTCGCCGGCGCTCCACGCCCCCTCGACCACCCGGCCGCCGTCGACCACCTGGAGGGTCGGCAGGCAGGTGACCCGGCGCCGCTCGTCGCGCGGGAAGTCGGTCGCGTCCAGCAGCGGCGACGGCTTGACGCCGGCCGTCCAGACGATGGTGTCGGCCTTGAAGCTGTCGCCGTCCGAGAGCTTGACCACCCCGTCGACGCAGGACTCCAGCCGGGTGTCCAGCCGGATGTCCATGTCCCGCTTGAGCAGCTGCTGGACGGTGTAGGCGCCCATGTCCCGGTCGACCTCGGGCAGCACCCGCTGGGTGGCCTCGACCAGCACCCAGCGCATGTCCGTCGGCTTCAGCTCCGGGTAGTAGCGCAGCGCGTCACGGGCCATGTCCTCCATCTCGGCGAGCGCCTCGATGCCGGCGTACCCGCCGCCGACGAAGACGAAGGTCAGCGCGCTGCGGCGGACCTCCGGGTCGGGCGTGGCGGCCGCCACGTCGAGCCGGTCCAGCACGTGGTTGCGCAGGTAGATCGCCTCGCCGATGGTCTTGAACCCGATGCCGTGCTCGTGCAGACCGGGGATCGGCAGGGTCCGGGAGACCGAACCGGGCGCCACCACCACGTGGTCGTACCGGATCTCCCGGGTCGGGCCGCTGATCGGCTGCACCACGGCGGTCCTGCGGTCGTGGTCGATCCGCGTCACCGCGCCCGCCACCACCTTGCACCGGCGCAACTCCCGTCGCAGCGGCACCACGGAGTGCCGGGGGGAGATGTTGCCGGCCGCCGCCTCGGGCAGGAACGGCTGGTAGGTCATGTGGGGCTGCGGGTCCACCACGATGACCTCAGCCTCACGGGAGCTGAGCTTCTTCGACAGGCGCAGGGCCGCGTAGAGACCGACGTGCCCGGCACCCACCACAAGGATCCGCTTCGGATTCACGTCATCTATCTTTCCCCGCGCGGCTCGGCTAATCCCGTTCGCGCCCCCCTTCTGTGACCGAGCACAACCCCTGTGACCTGCGCAACGTGGGTCGGCTGGGGTGGTCGCCGCCGGGCTCGCCCCGGGCGTCACCTGCGCCGCAGCAGCCACCCCAGCAACCCGGTCAGCCCGGCGGCGACCAGCAGACCGGCCACGGTCACCAGCTGGAATCCGCCGTCGCCTCCCGCACCGGCGACCTCCACCAGCAGCACCCCGAGCACCGCGGCGGCGAGCACCACCACGCCGGCCCGGGTCAGCCAGCGGACCAGCACGTCCGGGTCGACCACCGCGTCGTAGGGCAACACCGCGGCCAGCGCGCAGAGGGTGTGCGTGAGGTAGAGCACCGCCGCGACCGCGAGCAGCCGCCAGAGCGCTATCGGCCGGCCGTAGCCGTCGGTGGCCAGCAGCCACCCGCCGACGGTGACCAGCGCCGCGAAGGTCGGCCAGACCCGGCGCGGCCCGACCGCGGGCAGCAGCGCCGCCAGGACCAGTGCCCCGAGCGGCCGCCCGGACAGCACCTGGGCCGGGTACGCCAGCACGAAGCCGACCAGCGCGGTGAGGAAGATGCCGGCGCGGACCAGCAGCGGCACGAGGCTGACCCGGCCGGCCGCGTGCCGGACCGCCCGGACCCGTTCGGTGACCGCGTCGATCATTCCCGCCCGCTCCCGTCCGCCCCCGCCGGCCGCCCCCCGGTCACCTTCGTTCGCGACCGCGGGGTTCGCACGACCGGGCCACTCCTCGCGCTCACCGGGCCACCTTCGTTCGCGACCGCGGGGCTCGCAAACCCGGCTCACTCCTCGCGCTCACCGGGCACCCACCCGGGGGGCCGTGGCCAGCCGGGCCACGTCGCGCAGCACCTGGTCCAGGCTGCCCGCGCCGGCCCAGCCCACCACCGGCACGCCGTGCTCGCGCAGTTGCCCGATCATCGTGTCCCGGTCCAGCCGCCACAGCCGGTACGCCACCTCCGCCCAACCGCGGTCCTTCGGCACCGGCAGCTCGGCCGGCAGGGTGTCCACCGCGACCACGAACCGCCCGGAGCGGGCCAGCCGGGCCAGCATCTGCGCCGACCGTTCGTCCAGCAGCGGGGTGAGCACCACCACCAGGGCGTCCGCGGCCAGCAGCTGCGGCCCGAACACCTGGTCGTAGGGTTCGTGCGGGGAGTGCTCCGGCCGCACGTCGAGCAGCCACTCCAGCACCGTCAGGTACTGCCGGCGACCGGTGGCCGGGCGCAGCCGGCGGGCGCTCGGGCCGTACTCCAGCAGCGAGACCCGGTCGCCCCGGTGCAGGTAGTGCTCGGCGATCGCGGCCGCGGCCCGGACCGTGGTGTCCAGCACCGAGGCGGCGCCGCCGACGCCACCGGAGCGGCCCGCCTCGGCCAGCACGTCGAGCAGGACCACCACCTCCGCGTCCCGGTCGGACAGGGTGGCCGCCACGTGCAGTTGCCGGGCCCGCAGCGAGACCCGCCAGTCGATCCGGCGCAGCCGGTCACCGGGCGCGAAGACGCGCACCCCGGCCAGCTCGCCGCCCTCGCCGGGGCGGCGCGAGTGGTGGGCGCCGACCAGGCCGGCGGCCCGGGGCATCGCCTCCACCGCCTCGAACGGTTCGGTCTTCGGGTAGACCCGGGTGCGGACCGGTTCGGTGATCACCGCGCGGGAGACGAGCAGGCCCTGCGCGGCGGCGACCCGCGCACCGGCCGGGCCGATCGCGTGCCGCCCCCAGCGCCGCGCGGTGCCGGCGAGTTCCAGGTCCGCAGCGGTGGCGGTGGCGAGCGCGGTGACGAACGGGCGGTCGGCAACGGCCGGGGCACCCGGGCCGGGGGCGGTGGCGATCGCGGCGCCGGCGATGCTGGCCCGCTCGATCCGCAGCCAGGGCGAGACCCGGCTGCGGACCACCGCCACGTCGTAGTCGACGGTGTCCGGGTTGCCGACGGTGACTGTGCCGGTGACCTCGCCCCCCTCAACCAGGTGGTCGTCCCCGCCGGCGATCCAGACCTGGGGCAGCGCGGTCGGCCGGCGGCGCAGCGCGTACGCCGTGCCGAGCGCGATCGGCGCGGCCAGCACGATCAGGTCGACCCGGCCGAGCAGCACCGCCGCGATCAGCAGCAGGCCGGTCAGCAGCACCGCCCGGCCGAGCGCCCAGGTGGGCACCCAGCCGGGCGACGGTTCCGGCTCGCCCGCGTCGACCCGCGGCACCGTGGACCCGGCCATCAGCGCCCGGGCCGGCCGGCGGCGTAGCTGGGCAGCGCGCCGCTGGCCGGGGCCGGGGTGCCGGAGAGCACCTCACCCACCACGAAGGACGGATCGACCCGGCGCAGCCACATCTCCGGGCGCAGCGTGATCCGGTGCGCCAGCGCCGGCACCGCCACCTCCTTGACGTCCTCCGGCACCACGTAGTCCCGGCCGGCCAGGACCGCCCGCACCCGGGCCAGCAGCAGCAGCGCCAGCGACCCGCGCGGTGACGCGCCGACCAGCACCGACGGGTGCTCGCGGGTGGCCGCGGTCAGCGCCACGATGTAGCGGCCGACCGAGTCCTCCACCACCACGTCCTCCAGCGCGGCCTGCATGGCGCGCAGCGTGGCGGCGTCGACCACCGGCTTGATGTCGGCCTCCTCGCGGCGGCGGGCCATCCGCCGGCGCAGCACCTCCCACTCCTCCTCGTGCTCCGGGTAGCCGAACGACACCCGCAGCAGGAACCGGTCGAGCTGCGCCTCGGGCAGCGGGTAGGTGCCCTCGTACTCGATCGGGTTGGCGGTGGCCAGCACGTGGAACGGCTCGTCCAGCCGGTACGTCACGCCCTCCACCGAGACCTGCTTCTCCTGCATCGCCTCCAGCAGCGCCGACTGGGTCTTCGGCGGGGTCCGGTTGATCTCGTCGGCGAGCAGCAGGTTGGTGAAGACCGGGCCGGCCCGGAAGGCGAAGTCACCGCTGCGCTGGTCGTAGAGGAAGGAGCCGGTGACGTCGGCGGGCAGCAGGTCGGGGGTGAACTGGAGCCGGCGGAAGTCCAGCCCGAGCGCCTGGGCGAAGGAGCGGGCGGTCAGCGTCTTGCCCAGCCCGGGCAGGTCCTCCAGCAGCACGTGGCCGCCGGCCAGGATCCCGGCGAGGACCAGCTCCAGCGCCTCCCGCTTGCCGACCACGACCTGGCCGACCGCGTCCAGCACCGCCCGGGCGAGGTGGCCGACCTCGGTGGCGGGGATCGTCCGGTCGACGTCGTTCATCACAGTTTCTCCAGTTCGGCGACGATCACCGCGAGGTCGCGCGGCGACGGGGTACGGCGGGGCGGGGTCTCCAGGAAGGTCCACAGCCGCTCGCCCAGCAGGGCACGGGCCCGGGCCGGATCCGACTCGCGGGTCACGCCGTGCCGCTGGCGCAGCCGCTCGTCGGCCAGTTCACCGAGGCGGGGCAGGACCACGGTGGTGAACCGTTCCGGTCGGGTGGCGGACCAGTCCAGCGGGACCTCCCAACCGTTGATCGCGGTGCGCAGCGCGTCCCGGGCGCCCCAGTTCCAGGTGCCCTCGTCCACGCCGATCGAGCTCCGGGGCCCCGCCCCCGGCTGCGGCGGCGGAGGCGTGAGCGCGGCGACGATCCGGCGCACCGCGAAGAGCGCGACCACCCCGGCGATCAGGATCAGCAGGGAGACCCGCAGGCCGACCACGCGCAGCCCGGCGACCAGCACGACCACCACGGCCGCCATGCCGGCCAGGGCGCGCAGCACCTGCCCGACCCGGCCGCCCCGGTCCCGCCCGTCGCCCCGGGGCCGCTCCTCCTCGAAGCTGAGCAGGTCGTCGATGCTGGTACTGCTCACGGCGCCCCCTCGGCTCGCGGCTGCGGGGCTCGCAAACCCGCCTCACTCCTCGCGCTCACGGTGTCACCTCGGCTCGCGACTGCGGGGCTCGCAAACCCGGCTCACTCCTCGCGCTCACGGCGCCGCCTCCGCCGCGACCACCGCGGTGAGTTCGCCACGGAGCCGGCGCAGCGCGGCGCGGGCCTGGTCCCGGGTGTGTTCGTCGACCGGGTGGGTGGCGTACCGCGCCTCCCGGTAGACGTGGGCGAACTCGGCCAGCACGTCGGCGCTGACGATCGCCGGCACGCCGGCGGCCGGGTCGCCGCGCAGCAGGCGGGTGACCAGGTCGGTCGGCGTGTCCCCGGGCAGCCGGGGGACGCCGGCCGCGGCGGCCGCCTCCTCCAGCCGGACCCAGCAGGCGATCACCGCGGTCCGCGGGTCGGTGTCCCGGTCGTCCAGCTCGACCAGGCCCGCGTCGAGGGCGGCGACCACCTCGCGGGCGGTGCCCTCGGCGGTACGCCGGGCCGGCTGCACCGGCAGCGCCCGGGTGGTCCGGCGGATCGCGCCCCGGACCAGGGTCCACACCAGGTAGCCGAAGGCGACCAGCGCGGCCAGCCCGAGCAGCACGATCGCCGCGGTGCCCAGCCACTGTGGGAGCTGCGCCCTGGTGGCCTCCCCCGCGTCGCGTGGCTCGACCGGTATCGACGGTGGCGGCTCCACCGACGGGTAGTCCGGGACGTAGGGCACGTTGTCGGCGGCGGGCGGGATCCGGCTCGCGCCGATCGACGAGTGCGCGGCCGCGAGCGCGGCGAGGGCGAGCAGGGCGGCCACCGCCGCCACCGGCCACCACCTGCGCAACACGCTGAGATCCATCCGGGACTACCTCCGGAGCACCCGGGCACACCACAACGGTCGGTGAGTTCCGTCCGTCATCGCCACCGCCCCGCCGTTTCAGTCCACCCCGGCCAACCGCTTCGCCCGGGCGAACACATCGTCCAGCATCCCTGGTGTCAGCCGTCCCGTGAAGGTGTTCTGCTGGCTGACGTGGTAGCAGCCGAGCAGGTCCGGGGCGGCCGTGCCGGACCAGTGTGCCCCATGGGCGAACGCCGGTCGCGGGCTGGGCGGGCGCTGGCCGTACGTCTCGCGCAGCACCGGCCACCACGCGGCCCAGGCGAACGCGCCCAGCGCGACCACGACACGCAGGGTGGGACGGATCAGCGCGACCTCGCGGTGCAGCCACGGCGCGCAGGTGTCCCGCTCCTGCGGGGTGGGCTTGTTGTCCGGCGGCGCGCAGCGCACCGCCGAGAAGATCCGGATGTCCCGCAGGGTGAGGCCGTCGTCGGCGGAGACGCTGGTCGGCTGGTTGGCCAGGCCGGCCCGGTGCAGCGCGGCGAAGAGCACGTCGCCGGAGCGGTCGCCGGTGAAGATCCGCCCGGTCCGGTTGCCACCGTGCGCGGCGGGGGCCAGGCCGAGGATGGCGATGCGCGCGTCCGGCGGGCCGAAGCCGGGCACCGGCCGGCCCCAGTACTCCTGGTCGCGGAAGGCCGCCCGGCGGGTCCGGGCCACCTCCTCGCGCCAGTCGACCAGCCGCGGGCAGGCGAAGCAGTCGCTGACCGCGCCGTCGAGGTCGGCCAGGTCGGTCGCCCGCGCGGCGCGGGCGACCACCTCGGCGGGCGTACGCGGCTCAGCCAAGCTTGGCCCGGAAGAGTTCGAGGGTACGGGCCCAGGCCGTGGCGGCGGCCCGCTGGTCGAAGTTCTCCGGCCGGTCCTCGTTGAAGAAGGCGTGCGCGGTGCCCGGGTAGTCGTAGGTCTGGCAGCTGCCGCCGGCGGTCTCGATGGCCCGCCGGACGGTCTGTACGCCGTCGGCGGCGGAGGTGCCGTCCGCCTCCGAGCAGTGGATGTGCGCGGCCTTGCCGGCGTAGTCGGCCCACTCGGCGCGCATCCCGTCCCACGGCAGCCGGGGGTAGAAGGCGGCGGTGGCGACGATCCGTTCGGAGCGGGTGGCCGCCCAGAGGGCCAGGCTCGCACCGGCGCAGAAGCCGGCGCACCCGATCTTGCCGGCGACCTCGGGACGGCCGGCGAGGTAGTCGGCGGCGCTGGCGATGTCCGTCGCCGCCTCGTCCATCTGCCGGGCGTTCAGCATTTGCCGGGGCTCGTCCGGCTTGCTGGCCGGGCCGCCGTGCCGGAAATCCGGGGCGAGGGCGACGAAGCCGGCCTCGGCGAACCGGTCGACGACGGCCTGGACGTGGGGCACCAGCCCCCACCAGTCCTGGATGACGATGACCGCGGGGCTCGCCGCACCGCCGGAGGGTATCGCGAGATACCCCTCGCTCGTCCCCCCGTTGCTGGTGAAGCTCACCATTTCGCCCATCGGCCCGTCCTCCTAGCGGTCAGTCATCGTTGGCTGGTCGCCCAGTGGTCCTACGTGCCGGTAGCCTGCCACGCCCCCACCACCGGCGGGAAGACGCGGGAACAGTGGCATTCACCTCCCGTTCGCCTCCCGGTACGCCGACGGCGGCGCGGAGGTGTCCGCGCCACCGTCGGGGTGTCGTACGGGAGGTCAGGCCTTCTTCGTCAGGCAGAGCAGGTAGCCCTTCTTACCCGGCTCGATGCTGTAGAAGACGTAGCCGTCCTCACCCTCCTTGATGTACTGCTCGCAGGCCTCGCCCGTCTTGGCCTGCGCCTCGGTCTGGCCGTCGACCCGGCCGACCACGTTGTACACCGCCTCGCTGGAGGTGCAGTCGACGACCTTGGCGTTGTCGACCTCCTCCTCCTCGGTGCCGGTGATCTCGGGCAGCTCGGCGATGCAGTCGCCCGCCTTCGCCTCGGCGGTCTCGTCGGAGTTCAGGAAGTTGCCGATGGCCGTACCGAGGCCGAACTTCAGCCCGGCGATGACCAGGAACACGACGATCGCGCCCACGACGCCGAACACCTTCTTGCCGCCGGACTTCTTCGGCTCCGGCTCCGCCGGGGGCGGCGCCTGGACGCCCGGCTGGGACTGCGGGGCGGGGGGCGGTGCGACCTGCTCTGACACGGATTTTCCTTCCGAGGGGTTGATGAGCAGACGACACCGTAACGATCACCGGACGACCCCGCTGCCCCGCCGACCTCATCCGTTCAGCCATTTCCCAGCTTCGGCCGGCACGCCGAGACCCCGGTCACTCCACGGTGGGTGACCGGCGTCTCGGGCGGGCTGCTCAGCGGGTGGCGCTCGGGGTGGCGGTGGGGTTCGGGGCCACCGCCGCACCCGGGCCCGGCGTGCCGGTGGCGGTCGGTCCGCCGGTGGGTTCCGGCGTGCCGGTGGGCTCCGGCGTCGGGGTGCCCAGCGGGGGCACGGTCGGCGCCGGTGCGGCCGGGGCGCGCGGCGCGAACGGCGCCTGGTCCGGGCAGTAGGGGTACGTCCGCAGCAGCGGGTTGCCGGTGCCGTTCGGGTCGCGCGGGTCCGGGCAGTCCGGGTAGCCCAGCCGGATCGGGGCGCCGTTCTGGTCGAACAGGCGGGCGTCCTCCACCAGCCGCCCCTCGCTGTCGTAGACGAAGACGTCGCGCACCCGCTCGTACGGGTTCTGCACCGAGATCGGGTCGTAGCCGTAGTCCTGGTAGCCCGCCCGGTCCTCCGCGTTGGCCAGCCCGGCCAGGGCGAAGACGACGAGCACCACGCTGGCCGCGTGCGTCGCCCAGCGGGGCCAGCGCCGCAGCCGCGTCGAGCGGTGGCCGAGCCAGATCGAGGCGAGCACGAGGGCGACCAGCATCACCAGCCCGCCGACCAGTTCGCCGCCGAAGCGCGGCAGCAGGCCGAAGCCGCCGCCCGTGGTGATCACGGTGACCAGCATGGCGGCGAGGTAGCCGCGCACCACCCACCAGGCCGGCCGGAGCAGCCGCAGGAACTCGCTCGCCCGCGCGTAGCCCAGCAGCGGGCCGAGCTGGGTGTCCAGCTGGCGTGCCTGACGGCGGGCCCGGCCGACGGCGGCGGCCACCCGCTGGTCGAGGTTCCGCCCGGCGGCGGTGGCCGGCGCGCCGGCGGCGGCGCGCAGCTCCGCCGCGTACGCCTCGGGCTCGCCGAGGCGCTCGACCAGCGTGCCGTCGGCCTCGGCGGCCACCTCGGCGAGGTGCTCCGGCAGGTCCTCGGTCAGTTCGTCGCGGACCTCCGCCGGCAGGTCGGCCAGCGCGGCCCGGACCCGCCCGACGTAGTTCGCGATCTCCTGCTCCGTGACGGTCATGCCGCCATCCCCCGATCGTCGAGCAGAGTGTCCATGGTGGTGGCGAACGAGCGCCAGAGCTTGCCGGAGCGGGTGAGCTGGTCCCGGCCGGCGGCGTTGAGCGAGTAGTACTTGCGGTGCGGGCCGGACTCGCTGGGCACGACGTAGGTGGTGAGCAGGCCCGCGGCGAAGAGCCGGCGCAGGGTGCCGTAGACGGAGGCGTCGCCGACCTCCTCCAGGCCGGCCTCGCGCAGTCGGCGGAGGATGTCGTAGCCGTAGCCGTCCTCCTCGCGCAGCACGGCGAGGACCGCGAGATCCAGCACGCCCTTCAGCAGCTGTGTGGTGTCCACGATCGGCACACTACTGTGCGATGCGCAGTACCGTCAACGGAATAGTAGCTCGCCACGCCGGTGGCCGGCGGTCGACCGCCCGCCTAGGGTCGGCGGTATGTCGTGGAGCAGCTACGGATCGTTCCTGGTCTTCGCCCTGGTGCTGATCCTGATCCCCGGCCCGGACTTCGCCGTGGTCACCCGCAACACCCTGGCCTCCGGGCGGCGGCGCGGGGTGTGGAGCGCCGTCGGGGTCACCGGCTCCAACGCGGTGCAGGGCATCGCGGCGGCCGCCGGCCTGGGCGCGCTCGTCGTCCGCTCCCAGCCGCTGTTCGAGGCGATCCGCTGGGCCGGCGTGGCGTATCTGGCGTACCTCGGCGTGCAGGCGTGGCGCTCGGCGTGGGTCGGCCGCTACCCGCCGCTGGCCGGCGACGCGGCCCCGCCCGGCCAGGCGGCGGCCGGCTTCCGGCAGGGCTTCCTGTCCAACATCACCAACCCGAAGGTGCTCGCCTTCTACCTGGCCGTGCTGCCGCAGTTCGTCGGCGGGTCGGCGCCGCTGGCGGTGCTGGTGGCGTTCGCGCTCAGCCACGCGGTGCTCTCGCTGCTGTACCTGCTGGTGCTGGTCGGCGCCCTGCACCGGGCCCGGCAGGTGCTCTCCCGGCGGCGGGTCCGCCGCTGGCTGGACGGGCTGACCGGGTTCGCCCTGCTCGGCTTCGGCGCCCGCCTGGCCACCGAACGCGCCTGACCGCTACGGCTGGAGGCTCCAGGCGATGCCGTCGAGGATGTCGTGCTCGGAGGCGACCACCGAGGGCATCCCGGCCCGCTCCATGGCGACCCGGAGCACCAGGGCGCCGGCGCCGATCACGTCGGCCCGGCCCGGGTGCATCACCGGGATCGCCAGCCGCTGCTCGCGGGTCTTGCCGAGCAGGTCGGCCGTCACGTCCGCCACCGCCTGGTACGACACCCGGGCGTGGTGGATGCGGCCCGGGTCGTACTCCTGGAGCCCTTCGGCGATGGCGACCACGGTGGTGACCGACCCGGCGAGCCCGACCAGGGTGGCCGCCTCCCGGCCCGGCACCACCTCCAGCGCCCGGTCCACCGCTGCCGCGATGTCGGCCTGCGCGGCGGCGATCTCGGCCCGGCTCGGCGGGTCGCCGTGCAGGTGCCGCTCGGTCATCCGGACGCAGCCGATGTCCATCGAGATGGCCGCCTCGACCCCGCCGGTGCGGGTGCCCACCACGAACTCGGTCGAGCCGCCGCCGATGTCGATGACCAGGAAGGGCTCGCGCGCGTCGGCGGGCAGCCCGCGGACCGCGCCGGTGAAGGAGAGCCGCGCCTCCTCGTCACCGGTCACCACCTCGGGCGCCACCCCGAGGGTCCGCTCGACCATCTCCCGGAAGTCGGCGGCGTTGGAGGCGTCCCGGGACGCCGACGTGGCGCACATCCGGATCCGCTGCGCGCCGAGCTTGTCGATGTCGGCGGCGTAGGAGGCCAGCGCCACCCGGGTCCGCTCGATCGCCTCCGGGGCCAGCCGGCCGGTCCTGTCGACGCCCTGGCCGAGCCGGACGATCTCCATCCGCCGGCTCAGGTCGACCAGCGGCGCCTCCGGTCCGGCGTCCCGATCGGGCAGGTCGGCCACCAGCAGGCGGATCGAGTTGGTCCCACAGTCGATGGCGGCCACGCGCGTCGTCACGGCAGCAACCCTACGGCAGTCCGCCCACCCCGGCCCGGCGGTCCGGCGCGGCGCGGGCGGGAGCGGTGTTTCCCCGGCGGGTGATACCTCTGAGGCATCGAAATGACTCTCCGGTATCACACTCGTCCACGACCCGCCTCCGGCCGGCCGACCCGCCCGCGGCAGCGACCGGCGCTCAGAGGCGCAGCAGCATCCGGGTGTTGCCGAGGGTGTTCGGCTTGACCCGCTCCAGGTCGAGGAACTCCGCGACGCCCTCGTCGTACGAGCGCAGCAGCTGCTCGTAGACCGGCTGCGGCACCGGCGCACCGTCGATCTCGGTGAAGCCGAACGAGCCGAAGAACCGGGTCTCGAAGGTGAGCACGAAGATCCGGGAGACGCCGATGTCCCGGGCGGCGTCGATCAGCTCACCGACGATCCGGTGGCCGATCTTGCGCCCCCGGCAGGACGGGTCCACCGCTACCGTCCGGATCTCGGCCAGGTCTTCCCACATCACGTGCAGCGCGCCGCAGCCGACCACCGCGTCGTCGGCGGCCCGGACCGCGACCCGGAACTCCTGCACGTCCTCGTAGAGCGTGACGGTGGCCTTGCTGAGCAGCCGCCGGTCGTCGGTGTAGGTGTCCACCAGCCGGCGGATGCCGCGGACGTCGCGGGTGCGGGCCCGGCGGACGACGATCTCGTCCGCGGCGACCCCTGCCTGCTCGGCGACCCCGGTCATTCGCCCGCCGGCACGTCCACGCACGGCCCGGCGGTCCACCAGGGCTCGACCAACTCCAGCGTCTCGTCGCCGAACGGGTTCACCCCGGGCCCGGCGGCCAGCGCGTGACCGAGGTGCACGTGCAGGCACTTCACCCGGCCGGGCATGCCACCGGCGGAGATGCCGGCGATCTCCGGCACGTGCCCGATCGCCTCGCGGCGGGTCAGGTAGTCCTGGTGCGCGGCCCGGTAGCGGGCGGCCAGCTCCGGGTCGGCGGCGAGTCGGTCGGCCATCTCCTTCATCAGCCCGGCGGACTCCAGCCGGCTGCACGCCGCGGTCGCCCGCGGGCAGGTCAGGTAGTACAGCGTCGGGAAGGGCGTGCCGTCGGCCAGTCGCGGCGTCGTCTCCACCACGTCGGGCAGGCCGCACGGGCAGCGGTGGGCCACCGCCCGGGTGCCCCGGGGCGGGCGGCCGAGCTGCGCGGCCACCGCGGCCAGGTCGGCCTCGGTGGCCGGTTCCCGCCGCGGCAGGGGTACGGAATCCGCCGCCGGCTCCTGCGGTGGTACGACAGTCACGGTGCCCATCTCTCGTTCGGTGCCCGGCCG
Organism: Micromonospora sp. C28SCA-DRY-2; assembly: GCF_030519475.1. GTDB lineage: Bacteria > Actinomycetota > Actinomycetes > Mycobacteriales > Micromonosporaceae > Micromonospora. The sequence continues at coordinate 1,222,122 of NZ_JAUMKD010000001.1, forward strand.
GTGCTCACTTGTCGGGCTGCTCGCCGTTGGCGGCCTCCACGCTCGACCAGAGCGTGTCGTACCAGGGGTCCGGGGTGGTCGGCCGGGCCGGGGCGCCGCGGCCGGCGTCCCGGGCGGCGCCCTCCGGGTCGTTCAGCAGGATCACGATCTTCTCGCCCGGCCGGGTCATGAAGAACCGCTCCCGGGCCTTGGTCTCGATGTACGCCGGGTCCTGCCACTTGGCGGCCTTCTCGGAGAGCTCGGCGATCAGCTTCTCCTGCTCCGCCTGGGACGCCTCCATCCGCTCGATGTCGGCCTGCTGGTCCAGGTAGACCCGCACCGGATAGGTGTAGGCCAGGGCGAGCGCGATCAGCACCGCGAAGAGCACGGTGGCCCGCCCGGTGAAGCGTCGGGGGTGGGGTGCGGTGAGCCGCTTGACCGCGCCGCCGGCCGCCGCGCGCCGGGCGGCGGCCGGCCGGTTCGCGGAGCGTACGCCCTCGGCACCGCGGGCGGCGCCGGGCGCGCGGCCCGCGGCGGCGCGCGGGTCGGCACGGACCCCGCCGTCGCGGACCGATCCCCGGCCGGCCCGGCTCCCGCCCGGCCGGCCCGGCTGACCCGGCCGGCGGGCGGGACGCTGACCGCCCGGTGTGCGGCGCTGCTGCATCGTCACACCCCTCCCCCGAGGCTTCGCGCGACTCAGGCCGAACGGTAGCGCGGGAACGCGCCCGCCCCGGCGTACCGCGCCGCGTCGGCCAGCTCCTCCTCGATCCGCAGGAGCTGGTTGTACTTGGCGACCCGGTCCGAACGGGCCGGGGCGCCGGTCTTGATCTGGCCGCAGCCGGTGGCCACCGCCAGGTCGGCGATGGTGGTGTCCTCGGTCTCGCCGGAACGGTGGCTCATCATGCACTTGAAGCCGGCCCGGTGCGCCAGGTCCACCGCGTCGAGGGTCTCGGTCAGCGAACCGATCTGGTTCACCTTGACCAACACGGCGTTGGCGGCCTTCTCGGCGATGCCCCGGGCGATCCGCTGCGGGTTGGTGACGAACAGGTCGTCGCCGACGATCTGGATCCGGTCGCCGATCGAGGCGGTCAGCGTCTGCCAGCCGCTCCAGTCGTCCTCGGAGAGCGGGTCCTCGATGGACACGATCGGGTAGTCGCCGACGAGCTTGGTGTAGTAGTTGCTCATCTCCTCGGCGGTCTTCGTGGCGCCCTCGAAGGTGTAGGTGCCGTTGTCGAAGAACTCGGTAGCGGCCACGTCGAGCGCGAAGACGATGTCGGTGCCGAGCCGGTAGCCGGCCTTCTCCACCGCCTCGGCGATCAGGTCCAGCGCGGCGGAGTTGGTGGGCAGGTTCGGCGCGAAGCCGCCCTCGTCGCCCAGCCCGGTGGAGAGGTCCTTCTTCTTCAGCACCGACTTCAGCGCGTGGTAGACCTCCGCACCGGAACGCAGCGCCTCGCGGAAGCTGGGCGCGCCGATCGGGGCGATCATGAACTCCTGGATGTCGACGTTGGAGTCCGCGTGCGCGCCACCGTTGAGGATGTTCATCATCGGCACCGGCAGCAGGTGCGCGTTCGGGCCGCCCAGGTAGCGGAAGAGGCTCAGCTCGGCGCTGCCGGCGGCGGCCTTCGCCACCGCCAGGGAGACCCCGAGGATGGCGTTGGCGCCCAGCTCGGACTTGGTGTCGGTGCCGTCGATGTCGAGCATCTTCTGGTCGATGAGCCGCTGCTCGCTGGCCTCGTAGCCGATCAGCTCGTCGACGATCTTGTCCTCGACGTTGGAGACCGCCTTCTCCACGCCCTTGCCCTGGTAGCGGTCGGCGTCACCGTCGCGCAGCTCGATCGCCTCGAAGGCGCCGGTGGAGGCGCCGGAGGGCACCGCGGCGCGGGCCACCGTGCCGTCGTCCAGGCCGACCTCGACCTCGACTGTCGGGTTGCCCCGCGAGTCGAGAATCTCCCGGGCGACGATTCCCTCGATGGTTGCCACTGAGTCGCTCCTCGTTTGTGTGGTTCCGGTCCGTATGGGCCGCGACGGTGCGGCTGAGGCAGGTGTTGAACGCAGCGTATCGGGCGGCGGTCGGGGCCGGGCCGTCCGGGCACACCGGGCCTGCCCTCTCCGACGCAGCTTGACCCGAAACCTGCCCCCGACGGCGGGTTACTCGGACATTCCCGGATTCTCGTACCTCAACCGGCAACGGGTTTGCGTACCGTGGACCCGATCGAGGAGGCTGGGCGCCATGCCCGCCGCCTCGACCACTCTCCGTATGCTCGCCGTGTCGGTCATCGCGTCGCTCACCGTCACCGGCTGCCAGGCCCTCGACGACGCCGGCCGGGCGATCGGGCGTTCCGACCTGGTCAACGACCTCGCCACCCGGCTGGACCGGGCGCTGGAGCTGACCTACTCCGCGGACTACCAGCTGCCGGGCGGGCAGACCGCCAGCATCGCCCAGGCGCAGGAGCCGGCGCGCTCGGCGTACACCTATCCGGGTGGCAAGCTGACCGTCACCGACGAGGCGACCACCCGCTGCGAGACCACCGGCGGCCGCACCACCTGCACCCTGGAGGCGCCGCCCGCGCCGAACAGCAAGCCCTCGGTGGCCGTCTTCAGCGAGGCCAAGCGGCGCGGCCTGGTCACCCCGCCGGTCGTGGTGGGGATGTTGACCGCCGCCGCGCTCGACCCGGACGCGGTGATCACCCAGAGCGACACCACCCTGGCCGGGCGGCACGCCACCTGCGTGGACGTCCGCCAGTCCGCCGGCAACTTCTCCGCCTGCGTCACCACCGAGGGCGCGCTGGGCAGCTTCACCGGGCAGGTCGACGGCAAGCCGGTGGAGCTGGCGCTGAGCCGCTACCGGGAGACCGTCGACCAGGCGGCGTTCGACCTGCCGCCGGGCGCCGGCGTGGTCGACCGCCGCACGACCGACTCGTGACCGCGGCGACCGGCGCCGGCTTCGTGCCCGGGGCGGGGCACGCCGGGCCGCCGGCACCGGAGCACCCGGCGCTGCTGGTGGCCGGCCGGAAGCTGCTGGTCGGGGCGGACGGGCGGCTGCTGCGGGTCGCCGACCTGCCCGCCGACGCCGGCTGGGTGCCGCTCGGCACGCTCGACGGCGTCCCCGTCTGGGGCGCCGTCCGGCCGGGCGACCAGGCCGGCGACCGTCCGGGCGGCGCGGACGACACCGGGTACCCGGGCCGCTGGCTGAGCTGGCGGGCGCTCGCCGCCGAGGTGCCGGAGCCGTTGGCCGCGCTGGCCGGACGGGCCCTGCAGGTGGCCACCTGGCGGCACGCCCACCGCTGGTGCGGCGCCTGCCGCGCCGAGCTGGCCGATGTATCGGGCGAGTCGGCCCGGCGCTGCCCCGACTGCGGCCTGTACGTGCCGATGCAGCTCTCCCCGGCGGTGCTGGTGGCGATCACCCGCCCCGGACCGGCCGGCCGCCCCGACGAGCTGCTCCTGGTGCGCCACTCGTACGGGCCGACCGAGCTCTGGGCGCTGGTCGCCGGGTTCGTGGAGGCCGGCGAGACGCTGGAGGGGGCGGCGCACCGGGAGGTCGGCGAGGAGGTCGGGCTGGCCCTGGACCGGCTGACCTACTTCGGCAGCCAGCCCTGGGCGATGTCCGGCCCCGGGGTGCTGCTGGCCGGCTTCACCGCCACCGTCGCCGACCCGGCCGCCGAGCCGGTCGTCGACGGGCGGGAGCTGACGCAGGCCCGCTGGTTCCCGCTGGACGCGCTGCCGGCGGAGCTGCCGCCGGCGTACTCCATCTCGCGCTGGCTGATCGACGCGGCGGTGGCCGCGGCACGGGCCTGACCGACGACGAGCGGCGGCCCGGTCCCCGAGTGGCTGAGCGCCGACGACCGGCGGCCCTGGAGCCGGGCGGGCCGAGCGCCGGGCGGGGCGGTCAGACGCCGAGCAGGGTGCGCAGGTGGCGCGGGGGCGGGCAGTCGTGGGCGAGCATCGCGTCGTGCCAGTCGCGCACCGGCACCCCGTCGGGACGGGCGGCGGCGATCTCGGCCACCTCGCTGTAGCCGACGAAGTAGGTCGACAGCTGGGTCGAGGTGAGCAGCGCGCGCCGCCACTTGCCGGCCGCCTCCCCCTCCTCCTGGAAGCCGCGCCCGGTCATCAACGCCATCGCCTCGGCCTCGGGCAGCTCCTCGCAGTGCACCAGCTGGTCGAGCAGCGCGTTGATGGTCATCCGCAGCTGCATCTTGAGCTGCTGCAACCGCACCGGCAGGCCGCCGAAGCCGAGCCCGGCCATCAACTCCTCGGCGTAGACCGCCCAGCCCTCGATGAACGGGCCGGAGCGCGCCACCGCGCGCACCCGGGTGCCGCCGACGTACCGGCGGGCGTGGGCGAGCTGGAGGAAGTGGCCGGGCATCGCCTCGTGCACGGTCAGGTTGCGGATCATGTGGTCGTTGTACTCGCGGTAGAACGACTCCACCCGGTGCGCCGGCCAGTCCGCCGGGGTCGGCGCGATGCAGTAGAAGGTGGGCACGTTGGCGGTCTCCAGCGGGCCGGGCGAGTCGCAGTAGGCGACCGCCACGCCCCGGGCGAACTCCGGCATCACCTGGATCACGCACGGGTCGTCGACCAGGGTGACCAGGTCGTGCGCGCGGACGAAGTCGGTCGCCTCGTCCAGCGTCACGCCGGCCAGGTCCACGATGGAGTGGTCGTCCGGGTGTTCGGCGGCGAGCAGGTCCAGCGCCCGGCGTACCGTCTCGTCGTCGGCCGGGCCACCGACCAGCTCGACCGCCGCCGCGCGGATCTCCTCGGTGACCCGGTCCAGGTTGGCCCAGGCGCGGCGCTGGATCTCGGCGGCGCCCAGCTCGGTGTCCAGGGTGTGCCAGAGCCGCGCCTCCCAGCGGCGCCGGCCCAGCCGCGGGTCCCGCCCCGGTCCGGCGTCGGCGGCCAGGCCGGTGCGCAGCCAGGCGACGAACTCCTCCAGCGCCGCGATGGCCGCGGTCGCCGCCGGCGCGACCCGGTCGTGCAGCGCGGGCGCCTGGGTGAGCAGCGCCGACACCTCGTCGCGGATCAGCGCCGCGGTGCCGGTGAACTGCCCCACCGCCGTCTCGGCGTGGATCCGTGGCATGTCGCGCAGCGTCGCGCGGGCGGTGGCCAGCGCGTCCGGTACGGCGGCGAGCCGGCCGGCGAGGTGGGTCAGCCGCACGTCGGCCGGGGCGTACGGGCGGGCGACCAGGGCGTGCAGCAGCGGGCCCGGGTTGTGCCGCAGCGGGTCCCACTCGTGGGTACGGATCTCGGTCACCTCGAACAGCGCCCGGTCGACCAGGCCGGTCAGCAGCGCGTGGTCGACCCGCTCCTCGACGTCCAGCGCGTCCGGGTCGAGTTCGGAGAGCGCGTGCGCGGCGTCGGTCAGCATCGCCCGGTCGGCCGCCACGGCGTCGGCGGAGAGGTCCGGTAGCCGGTCGTCGTACCGGTGGTCCCCCGCCGACGAGGCCAGCCCCGGCCGGCTCTCCAGCAACGCCTCGACGATCCGCTCCGCCACCACCCCGAACGACTCCACCCACCGACCCTAACCGTCCGGCGCGTCCGGCGCGTTGATCATGAAGTTGTTGTCACCCGCCGCGGCGTGTCACGACAACAGCTTCATGGTCAACCCGACTGGTCGGGGGTGCGGGGTTCGGTGGCGCGGATGGCCTGGGCGTAGGCGAGGGTGGTGCGGCGGAGGGCGGCTTCGGGGTCGATTCCCGCCTCGCGGGCCGCGGCGACGGTGGCGAGGAGGCTGGCGCCGAGCCGTGCCTCGGGGTCCACCTGCGACTCGGCGAGCGGGGGCGGCACGGACAGGCCGACCCGGGCGGCCCGCTCCAGGATCTTGGCGGCGAGGGCGAGCGCGGGCTGGCTGAGGGCCACCCCGTCCAGCACCGAGCCGCGCGGCTTCTCGGCCCGCTTGATCCGCTCCCAGTTCTCGGTGATCTCCTCCAGGGTGCCCGCCTCGGCGCCGGCGAAGACGTGCGGGTTGCGCCGGACCATCTTCTCGACCAACCCACCGGCCACGTCGTCGACGGTCCACCGCTCGCCCTCGGGGAGCTCCTCGGCGAGCCGGGCGTGCAGCACCACCTGGAGCAGCACGTCCCCCAGCTCCTCGCGGAGCGCGTCGGTGTCCCCGGCGCCGATCGCGTCGTACGCCTCGTAGCACTCCTCGAGCAGGAACCGGGCCAGGCTCTCGTGGGTCTGGGCCCGCTTCCACGGGTCACCGCCGGGCGAGTAGAGCCGGTCCATCACCGCCACCGCGTCGAGCAACCGGGCGCCGGGCGGATCCCACGAGCCGTACATCAGCTCCAGCTCGGCCAGGCCCGGCTCGCGGGCCAGCCGCAGCCCCAGCTCGCGGGCCAGCGCCTCGTCGCCGGTCGGCCCGGCCAGCCAGACCGCCGTGCCGTGCGCGGCGGCCGCGTCGAGCAGCGCGGCCGTCGCCGCGCTCTCGACCACGGTGACCTCGGCGCCCGCCGCCCGCACGGCCGTGGTCAGCTGGCTCTCCGCGCCGGCCAGCACCGGGGCCTGCCGTACGACGTCCCAGGCCGCCGCGGTCAGCAGACCGGCCGGCAGCCGGGGCGAGGTGACCAGCAGGACGATCCGGGGCATGCTCAGAGGTCGGTCACCGCGTCGGAGCCGGGCTCACCCAGCGGCACGCTCACCGCGGGGGCGTCGCCGGAGAAGCTGAGCACCGGGAACTCCAGCGGCCGGTAGCGCGGGTTGACCGTGACGTCGTAGGACTCGACCGCCTCGGCCAGCGTCTTCCGGGTGGCCAGCGCGCTGCGCAGCTGGTCGCCGTCGAGCTGGCCGGCGGCCGCGTCGTCGGTCACGTCGGCCGGGATCGCGCCCGCCTTGCGGCCGGCCGCGATCAGATCCGCCATCTCCTGCTCGGTCGGCGCGACCGGCGCCGCGGCCGGCACGCCGGACAGGCAGGTGTAGAGAGTGGCCAGCTGCCGCACGTACTCGGTCTCCGGCGAGAGGCCGAGCTGCTGGGCGATCTGCTGCGGCGCCGCCTGCCCGCGCGGCTGGTAGTTCCGCTCGGCCGAGACCCGCTCGCACACCTCGGTCAGCACCAGCACGCTCGCCACCTGACCGCGCCGGGGCAGCTGCGGCCCGGGCAGCTCCGGCTGCTCCTCCTCGGCCGACGGCTGGGCGCTGGGGGACGGCGCCGGGTTCTTCACCCGCGCGTCGTCCAGCACGGCGGTGACCGCATCCTCGGTGATCCGGTGGTCACCGACGTACGCGGCGACGCCGGGCTCGGCACGGCAACCGGAGAGGGCGACGAGGCCGACCGCCACGCTGGCGACGGCGACAAGACGGCGAGCACGCATGGGGGTCACTCTCTCACGCCAACCGACGTCGCTGTGACGCCCCCCACCTCCCCGGTCGGCCCGCCCGGTGACCGGGGAGACGCCGTCGTGGCGCGGCGTCTCCCCGGCCCACCGGAAGCCTGCCGGGTCAGGCGGTCGCGCCGGCCGGGACCGCCGGCGCCGGGTCGCCGAGCACGTCGGAGAGGAGCTGCGCGCACCACTCCAGCAGCGCCTGGTCGCGCAGCGGCTCGCCGCCCACCCGGCGGGTGCTCGGCCGGGGCACGCTGACCTGGTCGAGCGCCGACTTGTAGACCGCGTCCGGGTGGTAGCGCTTGAGCCGCAGCTGCTTCGAGTCCGGCAGCGGCAGCGGGCCGAACCGGATGTGCTTGCCCTGCATGCTCACGTCGGTGAGGCCGTAGCGGCGGGCGAGCAGCCGGAACCGGGCCACCGCCACCAGGTTCTGCACCGGGGCGGGCGGTTCGCCGTACCGGTCGGTCATCTCGGCGACCACCTCGCGCAGCCGCTCCTCGTCCCGCGCTTCCGCGAGCTTGCGGTACATCTCCAGGCGCAGCCGCTCCACGCCGACGTAGTCGTGCGGCAGGTGCGCGTCGACCGGCAGGTCGATCTTGACGTCGACCTCCTCCGCCGGGCGCTCGCCCTTGAACGCCTGCACCGCCTCGCCGACCATCCGCACGTACAGGTCGAAGCCGACGCCTTCGATGTGCCCGGACTGCTCGCCGCCGAGCAGGTTGCCGGCGCCCCGGATCTCCAGGTCCTTCATCGCCACGTACATCCCGGCGCCCAGCTCGGTGTGCTGGGCGATGGTGGCCAGCCGCTCGTGCGCGTGCTCGGTGAGCGGCTTCTCCGGCGGGTAGAGGAAGTAGGCGTACGCCCGCTCGCGACCCCGGCCCACCCGGCCACGGATCTGGTGCAGCTGAGCCAGGCCGAGCAGGTCGGCCCGCTCCACGATCAGGGTGTTGGCGTTCGGGATGTCGATGCCGGACTCCACGATCGTGGTGCAGACCAGCACGTCGAACTCCTTCTCCCAGAAGCCGACCATCACCTTCTCGAGCGCGTCCTCGCCCATCTGGCCGTGCGCCACCGCCACCCGCGCCTCGGGCACCAGCTCGCGGATCCGCCGGGCCGCCCGGTCGATCGACTCGACCCGGTTGTGCAGGTAGAAGACCTGCCCGTCGCGGAGCAGCTCGCGGTGGATGGCCGCGGCCACCTGCCGGTCGTCGTACGCCCCGACGGCGGTGAGCACCGGGTGGCGCTCCTCCGGCGGGGTGGCGATGGTGGACATCTCCCGGATGCCGGTGATCGCCATCTCCAGGGTGCGCGGGATCGGGGTGGCCGACATGCTCAACACGTCGACCGAGGCGCGCATGGTCTTCAGGTGCTCCTTGTGCTCCACGCCGAAACGCTGCTCCTCGTCGACGATCACCAGCCCGAGGGACTTGAACCGGGTGGCCGCCTGGAGCAGCCGGTGGGTGCCGATGACGATGTCGGCGGTGCCGTCGGCGGCCATCGCCAGGGTCTGCTCGGCCTCCTTGGGCGTCTGGAACCGGGAGAGCTGCTTGATGGTCACCGGGAACTGGCTCATCCGCTCGGCGAAGGTGTTGTAGTGCTGCTGCACCAGCAGGGTGGTGGGCACCAGCACGGCCACCTGCTTGCCGTCCTGCACCGCCTTGAACGCCGCCCGGACGGCGATCTCGGTCTTGCCGTAGCCGACGTCGCCGCAGATCAGCCGGTCCATCGGGACCGACTGCTCCATGTCCCGCTTGACCTCCTCGATCGCGGCGAGCTGGTCCGGCGTCTCCTGCCAGGGGAAGGCGTCCTCCAGCTCCCGCTGCCACGGGGTGTCCGGGCCGAAGCTGTGCCCCTTGGACGCCTTGCGGGCGGCGTACAGCTGGATCAGCTGGGCGGCGATCTCGCGGACCGCCTTGCGGGCCCGGGCCTTGGACTTCTGCCAGTCCGAGCCGCCCATCTTGTGCAGGGTGGGCTGCTCGCCGCCGACGTACCGGGAGAGCTGGTCGAGCTGGTCGGTCGGCACGAAGAGCCGGTCGCCGGGCTGGCCGCGCTTGCTCGGCGCGTACTCGATGACCAGGTACTCCCGGGAGGCGCCGTTGACGGTGCGCTGCACGAGCTCGACGTAGCGGCCGATGCCGTGCTGCTCGTGCACCACGTGGTCGCCGGCCTTCAGCTCCAGCGGGTCGATGGTGTTGCGGCGGCGGCTGGGCATCTTGCGCATGTCGCGGGTCGAGGTGCCCCGGCCGCCGGTGACGTCGTTGCCGGTGAGCAGCACGAACCGGGACGCCTCGTCGACGAACCCGCTGGCCAGGCTGCCACAGGTGACCAGCAGCTCGCCCGGGGCCGGCGCGGTCGGCACCTCCTCCACCAGCCGGGCGCCGAGGCCGGCGTCGCGGAGCACCTCGACCGCCCGCTGGGCGGGGCCGTGCCCCTCGAAGACCAGCGCGATCGACCAGCCCTCGCCGGCCCAGCGCTTCAGGTCGTCGACCACCCGGGCGGTCTCGCCGTGGTAGAGCGGGGCGGGCTGGGCGGCCAGGGTCACCGCTATCGCGTCGTCCGGGGTGACCGCCACCTCGGTCGGCTCGTCCTCCCACGGCTGGCGGGCGGGGGCGGCGGCCGGCTCGGCCAGGCCGAACGGGGCGAGCGTCCACCAGGGCTGGCCCAGGGCGCGGGCCGCCGCGCGCACGTCGGCCAGGGTGCGGAAGGCGGCGGCGCCGAGGTCGACCGGGGCCTGTCCGCCGGTGGCGGCCGCGGCCCAGCTGGCCTGGAGGAACTCCTCCGAGGTACGCACCAGGTCGTGCGCCCGGGTGCGGATCCGCTCCGGGTCGCAGAGGATCACGTGGGTGCCGGCTGGCATGGTGTCCAGCAGCAGTTCCAGGCTCTCCTCGCCGAGCAGCGCCGGGACCAGCGACTCCATCCCCTCGACCGGGATGCCCTCGGCCAGCTTGTCGAGGATCTCGGCCAGCTCCGGGTGCCGCTGGGCGAGCGCGGCGGCCCGCTCGCGTACGTCCGGGGTGAGCAGCAGCTCGCGGCAGGGCGGGGCCCAGAGCTGGGCGACCTGCTCGATGGTGCGCTGGTCGGCGACGGCGAAGGTACGGATCTCCTCCACCTCGTCGCCCCAGAACTCGACCCGGGACGGGTGCTCGTCGGTGGGCGGGAAGACGTCCAGGATGCCGCCGCGGACCGCGAACTCGCCGCGCTTGGTGACCAGGTCGACCCGGGCGTACGCCATGTCGGTGAGCCGGCGCGCGACGTCCTCCAGGTCGGCCTCGTCGCCGGCCGCGAGCTGCACCGGCACCAGGTCGCCGAGGCCCTTGAGCTGCGGCTGGAGCAGCGAGCGGACCGGGGCCACGACCACCCGCAGCGGCCCGGTGCGGCCGTGCGCGTCGGCCGAGTCGGGGTGGGCCAGCCGGCGCAGCACGGCCAGCCGCCGCCCGACCGTGTCGGAGCGGGGCGAGAGGCGCTCGTGCGGCAGCGTCTCCCAGGACGGGAAGACGGCCACCTGCTCGGCCGGCAGCAGGCTGCCCAGCGCCGAGGCCAGGTCGTCGGCCTCCCGGCTGGTGGCCGTCACGGCCAGCACCGGCCGGCCGGCTCCCCCGGCTTTCCCGTCGGCGTCCGCCGCGACGGCGGCGACCGCGAACGGCCGCAGCGCCGCCGGCGCGGTGATGTCCAGCCCGTCGACCTGGGCGGCACCGGAGCGCGCCAGGTCACGCGCCCGGGCCAGCCCGGGGTCGGCCAGGGCGGCGGAGAACAGACCGGTGAGCATGTGATCACTTCCAGGGGAGTCGGCACGCGTGGGCAGGCACACGACAGATGCCCCTCGTCCGGCCGGACGGGGGGTGCACGACTGCCAGCCTATCCCCGTCGCCCGACACTCCACGCCCTTCCCGTGCCCGCCGACGAGGGAAGCGGACGCCCGCGCCCCGCGCCCCGCGCCCCGCGCCCCGCGCCCCGCGCCCCGCGCCCCGCGCCCCGCGCCCCGCGCCCCGCGCCAAGATCGTGCTCGATCCTGGATGTAGGGGTGTTCGACACGCCGCGAGGCCACTAGATCCGGGAAGTTGCGCGATCTTGACCTTCGGACGCCGCCCGGGTCGAACGCGATCTTGACCGCCGGGCGGCACCGGGCAGGCCGGGAACGCGGCCAGGGGGAGCTTGACCGGTTGGCGGCTTCATGATCAGGTTTTGCCATGGATGAGGAGTGGCGGGCGCAGTTCGACGCGGAGGTGAGCTTCGCCAACGGCGGCGGGCTGCGGACAGAGGGGTTCCGGCTGGACATCCCGGGCCGGGAGATCAGCGACGCCGACCTGGGCGCGCTCCTGGTACGGCACCTCGGGCTGCTGATGGTCGCCGAGGTCCGGATCAGCAACAAGACGATCATCCAGGAGCCGCACAAGGGCGGCCGCGGCGTGGCCGCCTCCACCGGTGGGACGGCCGGCGCCGGGCGGCGGCTGGTGGAGCTGAGCCACGTCATCAGCGACGGAATGGTCACCCTGCCCGGCTGGCCGGCGCCGCGGATCGGTGACTGGCTGACCTTCGCGGCGTCCCGGGCGAACTACGCGCCGGGCACCGAGTTCCGGGTGGCCCGGATCGACATGATCGCCAACACCGGCACCTACCTGGACTCTCCCGCGCACCGCTGGGCCGACGGGGTCGACCTGTCCGGCGTGCCGCTGGACCGCCTCGCCGACCTGCCCGGCCTCGTGGTCCGGGTGCCCGCCGGCACCCGGGCGATCGACCGGCTGATGCTGGCCCCGTACGACGTCGCCGGGCGGGCGGTGCTGCTGCACACCGGCTGGGACGCGCACTTCGGCACCGACCGGTACGGCGCGCCGGAGGCGCCCCACCTGACCGGGGACGCCGCGCGGGCACTGGCCGAGGCGGGCGCCGCGCTGGTCGGCATCGACTCGATCAACATCGACGACATGAGCCCGGCGGCCGGCGGCGAGCGCCCCGCGCACAGCACCCTGCTCGCCGCCGGCATCCCGATCGTGGAGCACCTGACCGGCCTGGGCGACCTGCCGCCGGAGGGCTTCCGGTTCACCGCCGCCCCGCCGCGGGTCGCCGGCATGGGCACCTTCCCGGTCCGCGCCTTCGCCCTGGTCGACGCCTGACCACCGGCCCGAGCGACCGCCTCGCCGCAGGCGGGCTGACCCGCAGACCAAGATCCACACGAGGTCGGGGATATGGCGGTATCCGCCGCGCCTGGATACCGCCATATCGCCGATCTGGAGTGGATCGCCGCGGGTGGCGCCCCGGGCGCGGCCGGAGCGAGCCGGCGGAGCAGACGTCCGGAGCGGTGGGCCAGCGCCGCGGTGGTCAGTAGCGGACGCTGATGCGGCGTTCGACGGCGTCGACGCGGATCTCGCCGCCGTACGGGACGATCAGCTGCGGGTCGGTGTGGCCCAGGTCGACGTCGAATACCAGCACCGCGTCCGGCGCGTACTCGGCGAACGCCCGGGTCACCGCCGCCCGCTGCGCCGCCGCGTACGCCTGCCGCTGCTCGGGGGTGTGCGGCCGGTCGAAGTCCCAGGCCTTGGCCCGGCCGACCACGGCGGCCGGGAAGGTGGCCAGCAGCCCGCGCTCGCCGAGGTTGCGCAGGATCCGGTAGACCTCGGTGTCCGAGGGCAGTTCCTCGGAGGTCTCGATCAGGAGGACCGAGCCGGCCAACTCGGCGGCCGGGGCGACCCGGTCGGCGGCGAGCAGCCAGTGCAGGATCTCCAGGTTGCCGCCCCAGGTGCGTCCCTCGACCACCCGCTCGGGCCCCTGCCAGGCCCAACCGGCGCCCGGGAACATCAGCGGCTCGTCCGCCAGCGAGGCCGGGTCGCGCCAGTCGTTGGGCTGGTCGCCCCACTCCGTCGCAGGGGTCAGCTCGTACCAGCCCGGGGTGAACAGAGCGGCGCGCAGCGAGTCGACGGTCAGCGGGTGCGGCGAGCCGGGGCGGCCGAGGTGCACCAGCACCGACCCGCCGTGGTAGCCGACGATGCCCAGCCGGTGCAGGTGGTTGAGCACGTTGGTGTTGTCCGAGTAGCCGAAGAAGGGCTTCGGGTTGGCCCGCAGCACCGCGTCGTCCAGGTACGGGGTGACGGTGATCTGGTCGTCGCCGCCGACGGTGGCGAGCACGGCGGTGACCGACGGGTCGGCGAAGGCGGCGGTGAGGTCCCGGGCCCGGTCGCGCGGGTCGGCGCCCATCACCCGGGTGGTCGGGTACTCCACCGGTTCCAGGCCGAGTTCCTCGCGCAGCCGGCGCAGGCCCAGCTCGTACACCTCGGGGAAGAGACCCGGCAGACCGGCGGAGGGTGAGACCACCGCGACCCGGTCGCCGGGCCGGGGCTTGGGCGGATAGCTCAGCGACACCATGATCGAACGCTAACGGGTCGGTCGAACGATTTCCGACCGGCGAAGCCGCATGAACCGGGTGAAATCCCACCTAGGCTGACGGCGTGGGCGAGGCGGCTGAGCTACGGGTACGCGACTGGCTGCCCCGCACCGTCGGGCTGCTGCTCGGCACCCTGCTGCTGGCCACCGCGTTCATCGCCGCCTACGTGGGCGCGCTGCACCGGCCGACCCCCCGCGACGTGCCGGTCGGGGTGGTCCTCGGCGACCAGCGCGCGCAGGCGGTCCTCGCCGCGGTGCGCGGCGAGACGACAGCGATCAAACCGGTCGGGTACGACGACCCGGGCGCCGCCGAGGACGGCCTGACCGGCCGCGAGGTGTACGCGGTGCTCACCTCGACCCCCGAGGGCGGGCTGCTGCTGACCACGGCCAGCGCCGCCGCGCCGAGCGCCACCGACACGGTGACCCGGGTGGTCGGCACCGCCGCCGAACGGGCCCGGCTGCCGTTGCGGGTCAGCGACGCGGTGCCGGTGGCGACGACCGACCCGCGCGGGCTGGTGCCGTTCTACCTCGCGGTCGGCTTCGTCCTCGGCGGCTACCTCGCGGCGACCGTGCTCGGCATCTCCGCCGGCACCGCGCCGCGCGGGCCGCGCCGGGCCGGGCTGCGGATCGCCGCGCTGGCCGGGCACAGCGTGGCGCTCGGGGTGGCCGGCTCGCTGGTCGTCGGCCCGGTGCTGGACGTCTGGGACCACGACCTGGCAGCGATCGCGCTGACCGGGATGCTCGCGTCGTTCGCGGCGGCGATGGTCGCCTCGGCCGTGCAGGGCTGGCTCGGGGTGCTCGGCACCGGGCTGGTGATCCTGCTGCTGGTGGTGCTCGGCAACCCCGGCTCCGGCGGGATCTACGCCCCGGAGTTCCTGCCCGACCCACTGCGCGGGATGCACCGCTGGAACATCCCCGGGCTCGCCACCGACCTGCTCAAGTCGGTGATTTACTTCGACCGCCGCTCGGCCGGCTGGGCGGTGACCGGGCTCGCCCTCTGGGCGGTGCTCGGGCTGGCCGGACTGCTCACCGCGACGCTGGTCCGCGGCCGTACCAGCCCGCGCCGACCGGGCCCGACCGCGCCCGCCGGGGCGGAGTGACGGCGCCCCGGATCGCGGGCCCCCTCCTGTGCACCGGGGCCACGCGGATACGATCCAGGGAGTCGGACAGCGCTGTCCTTCGTACTCGCGTAAGGAGCGCACCGTGACCGACCAGCACGACCACGACGGCCCCGACGCCGCCCTGCGGGCCGACATCCGCCGCCTCGGCACCCTGCTCGGCCAGACCCTGGCCCGCCAGGAGGGCCGGCCGCTGCTCGACCTGGTCGAGGAGATCCGCGCCCAGGTCCGCTCCGACGCCCCGACCGCGGCCCGCCGGCTCGGCAGCCTGGACGTCACCACCGGCACCAAGCTGGCCCGCGCCTTCTCCACCTACTTCCACCTGGCGAACATCACCGAGCAGGTGCACCGGGCCCGCGACCTGCGCCGCCGCCGGGCGATCCAGGGCGGCTGGCTGGACCAGGCGGCCAAGATGATCGCCGAACGCGGGGTGCCGGCCGAGGAGATCGCCGCGGCGGCCCGCCGGCTGGCGGTCCGGCCGGTCTTCACCGCGCACCCGACCGAGGCGGCCCGCCGGTCCATCCTGTCCAAGCTGCGGGCGATCGCCGACGAGCTGGACGCCGAGACGGCCAACGCGATCCTCTACGGGGCCAGCGACGAGGGGCCGGCCAACCGGCGGCTGGCCGAGCTGCTCGACCTGATGTGGCAGACCGACGAGCTGCGGCTGGACCGGCCGGACCCGACCGACGAGGCCCGCAACGCCATCTACTACCTGCGTGACCTGTATGCCGAGGCCGCCCCGCAGGTGCTCGACGACCTCGCCGACACGCTGCGCACCCTCGGCGTGGAGACCTCGCCGACCGCCCGGCCGCTGACCTTCGGCACCTGGATCGGCGGCGACCGGGACGGCAACCCGTTCGTCACCCCGACGGTGACCCGCGACGTGCTGACCATCCAGCACGAGCACGGCATCGCGGCCACCGAGAAGGCGATGGACCACCTGATCAACGAGGTGTCGGTCTCCCGCCGACTGCGCGGCGTGTCGCTGGACCTCTCCGCCAGCCTCGCCGCCGACCTGGACGCGCTGCCCGAGGTGGCGCCCCGGTTCCGCCGGGTCAACGCCGAGGAGCCCTACCGGCTCAAGGCCCGCTGCGTGAAGGCCAAGCTGGCGAACACCCGGCAGCGGCTGCGGCAGGGCACCGCGCACGTGCCGGGCCGGGACTACCGCGGCTCGGCCGAGCTGATCGCCGACCTGGAGCTGCTGCGCGCCTCGCTGGCCCGCAACTCCGGCCAGCTCACCGCCGTGGGCCGGCTCGCCTCCACCATCCGTACGGTCTCCGCGTTCGGGCTGCACCTGGCCACCATGGACGTGCGGGAGCACGCCGAGGCGCACCACGCGGTGCTGGCCCAGCTCTACGCGGCCGTCGGCGAGGTCTCCGACTACCCCTCGCTGACCCGGTTGGAGCGCACCAAGCTGCTCGCCGACGAGCTGGCCGGGCGCCGGCCCTTGTCCACCCTGGACACCCCGCTCACCGAGGCGGCGCGCAAGACGTTCGACGTGTTCGGCACCATCCGCGAGGCGCAGGACCGGTTCGGCAACGAGGTCATCGAGTCGTACATCATCTCGATGACCCTCGGCGTGGACGACGTGCTCGCCGCGGTGGTGCTGGCCCGCGAGGCCGGGCTGGTCGACGTGCACAGCGGCCGCGCCCGGATCGGGTTCGTCCCACTGCTGGAGACCCCGGCGGAACTCAACGCCGGCGGCGAGCTGCTCGACGAGCTGCTCTCGCTGCCGGCGTACCGGGCGCTGGTGGCGGCCAGGGGCGACGTGCAGGAGGTCATGCTCGGCTACTCCGACTCCAACAAGGAGGCGGGCATCACCACCAGCCAGTGGTCCATCCACCGGGCCCAGCGCGCGCTGCGCGACGTGGCCGCCCGGCACGGCGTGCACCTGCGGCTCTTCCACGGCCGGGGCGGCACGGTGGGTCGCGGCGGCGGGCCGACGCACGAGGCCATCCTCGCCCAGCCGTACGGCACCCTGGACGGCGCGATCAAGGTCACCGAGCAGGGTGAGGTCATCTCCGACAAGTACACGCTGCCCTCGCTGGCCCGGGAGAACCTGGAGCTGACCCTGGCCGCGGTGTTGCAGGCGACGCTGCTGCACACCGCCCCGCGCCAGCCCGCCGAGCTGCTGGAACGCTGGGACGCGACGATGGAGCTGGTCTCCGGGGCGGCGTTCCGGTCGTACCGGTCACTGGTCGAGGATCCGGACCTGCCGGCGTACTTCTGGGCGTCCACGCCGACCGAGCTGCTCGGCGCGCTGAACATCGGCTCCCGCCCGGCGAAGCGCCCGAACACCGGTGCCGGGCTGGCCGGGCTGCGGGCCATCCCGTGGGTGTTCGGCTGGACGCAGACCCGGCAGATCGTCCCGGGCTGGTTCGGGGTCGGCTCCGGACTGGCCGCGGCGCGGGCCGAGGGCCGGGCGGACGTGCTGGCCGAGATGCACCGCAACTGGCACTTCTTCCGCACGTTCCTGTCGAACGTGGAGATGATGCTGACCAAGACCGACCTCAGCATCGCCCGCCGGTACGTCGAGACGCTGGTGCCGAAGAAGCTGCACCCGATCTTCCACAAGATCGAGCAGGAGTACGAGCTGACCCGGCAGGAGGTGCTGGCGGTGACCGGGTCCCCGGCGCTGCTGGACGGCTCGCCGGTGCTCCAGCGCACCCTCGCCGTGCGGGACACCTACCTCGAGCCGCTGCACCACCTCCAGGTGGCGCTGCTGCGCCAGTACCGCGACTCCGGCGCCGCCGGCCGCGCGGTGGCCACCGCACCCGGTGGCCGGCGCGCCCCGAGCGACGGGACCGCCCTGGAGCGGGCCCTGCTCACCACTGTCAACGGCATCGCCGCCGGCATGCGCAACACCGGCTGAGCCCTGACCGGCCGGTCGGGCCGCCCCGCCCGGACGCCCGCCGGCGGTTCCCGCCCTTCAGACGCCTCAGCCGGCCGGGCCCGGCCCCGGCTGAGTCCGGCTCGTCGGAGGCACGAGACGGCGCTGGCAGCCGCCTGCCCGCGAGCCTGATACCTGAGAGTCATGAATATGCCTCTCAGGTATCACGCTCGTCCCGAAGGTGGGTCCGCCGGCCGCGCGAGACCGCCGCCGGCGTAACCCCGAAGCCGCCGCCCGGTCGCCAGCACCGCCGGGGCGAGCACCGCTCAGAAGTCGCCGCCGCCGAAATCTCCGCCGCCGAAGTCGCCGCCGCCGAAGTCACCACCGAAGTCACCGGCCTGGTCACCGCCGACGTCGCCGCCCTGGTCGCCGTAGTCGGCGCCGTCGGCGTAGCCCTCCTGGTAACCGGCCTCGTAGCCGTAGCCGGGATCGGCGAAGGCCGGCGAGAAGAGGGCGTCGGCGATCAGCACCCCGCCGAGCACGCCGGCGCCGGCGCCCAGCGCCGTCTTCCACCACGGGGTGGAGTACCAGCCCGCCGGCACCGGCCGGCCCTGGAACCGCCCACCCGGGTAGTAGTAGGGCGTGTCCCGGCCCGGCTGCGGGCCCGCCTTGAACGTCTGCCCCTGCACGTCGACCTGGCGTTCCCGGGTGAGCTGCCCGGCGCCCGCCGCGGCGGCCAGCGGGGGCAGCTCCGGACCGGGGTCGATGCCGAGCGCCACCCGGGCCGCCCGCGCGTACGCGAGCCCCTCCAGCGCGGTCTCCCGGGCCAGCCGGTACTGCTGGACGGTACGGGCCTGCTCCAGCTGGCCGCCGGCGGCGTTGTAGCGCTCACCGGCGTCGACCAGCGCCTGGCGGACCGCCGGGTCGTCGCCGTGCAGGTTCATCACCTGGCCGCCGAGGCGCTCGTACCAGCGCTGGGCGTCGGCCCGCACGTCCGCCAGGTCCCGCGCCTGCCGGGCCGCGGTCTCCCGCCGCCACCACAGGAACGCTCCCAGCAGCAGTGCCACCAGGATCACCACCAGCAGAAGTTCCATGGCCCGAAGGTACCCGCGCCGCTCGCGTCGTACTCTTCTGGCAAGCTCCGGTGGTGGGCTTCTCGACGCTCGCCGTGGTGGTCGTCTGCCTCGCCGCCGGTGGCGCCCTGGGCTGGCTCGCCGCCCGGTCCCGCGCCGCCGCCGAGATCGCCCGGCTGGACGCCACGCTGCGCGCCACCCGCGAGGGCGAGGGCCGGCTGGAGCAGTCCATGCGGGCGTTGAGCTACGAGGCCACCGCGCAGTCCCAGGAGGCGGTCGCCCGGGCGGTCGCGCCGCTGCACGAGACGCTGCGTCGCTACGAGCAGCGGGTCGCCGAGCTGGAGCGCGACCGCGTCGACGCCTACGCCGAGCTGCGCGAGCAGGTCCGCGCGATGAGCACCGTCTCGGGCGAGCTGCGCACCGAGACCAAGCAGCTGGTGGCGGCGCTGCGGGCACCCCAGGTACGCGGCCGCTGGGGCGAGCACCAGCTGCGCCGGATCGTCGAGGCGGCCGGGATGCTGGAGCACTGCGACTTCGCCGAGCAGGTCACCGCCGCCACCGACCACCAGGGGGTCCGCCCCGACCTGGTGGTACGCCTGCACGGCGGCCGGTCGGTGGTGGTCGACGCCAAGGCGCCCTTCGACGCGTACCTGACCGCGATGGAGGCGCGCGACGAGCGCGGGCGCGACACCCACCTCGACGCGCACGCGAAGCACCTGCGGGCGCACGTCGACGCGCTCGCCGCCAAGTCCTACTGGGCGGCGTTCGACAGCACTCCCGAGTTCGTGGTGCTCTTCGTGCCCGCCGACCCCTTCCTCGACGTGGCCCTCCAGCGCGACCCCACGCTGCTGGAGCACGCCTTCGCCCGCAACGTGGTGCTGGCCACCCCGGCCACCCTGGTCGCGCTGCTGCGTACGGTCGCCTACTCCTGGCGGCAGGAGGCGCTGGCCCGCAACGCGGTGGCGGTGCACTCGCTGGCCCGCGAGCTCTACGGCCGGCTGTCCACCCTGGGCGACCACGTCGGCAAGCTCGGCGCCTCGCTGAGCGGCGCGGTGACGGCGTACAACCGGGCGGTGGGGTCGCTGGAGGCGCGGGTGCTGGTCAGCGCGCGCAAGCTCGCCGAGCTGGGGGTCTCCGACCAGGAGCTGGCCGCCCCAGCGCAGATCGAGCTGGCACCGCGCCAACCGCAGGCGCCGGAGCTGCTCGACACCGCCGACGCCGAGATCCCGCCGCACCGCGCCGCGCTGGACTGACGACCTCACCGCCGAGCGCCAGGCCACGACGGACCGCAGTGCGTGCCCGCCCGCACGCGGAGGGCACGGACGGGCCGCGTCGCACGGACGGACCGCGGCGGGGGCGGGCCGAGGCGCAGGCCCGCCGCAGCGCGCGGCCGGCCGGGCGTCAGCCGCGGCGGGCGGATTCGACCAGGAACGGGATGCCCTGCTGGCAGGTGGTCATCATGCCGGGCTGGGCCCGGCCGGTGACGCTCACCTTCGCGCCCACCGCCAGCACGTCACGCGGCCCGCCGATCAGCAGGTAGCCGTCGAGCAGCAGGCAGTTGGGCTCCACCCCGGCGGCGACCGTGCCGGTCAGCGTGGTGCCGCCCACCGGGGGTGGCAGGGTCGGCCCGCCCGGGCGCTTGGTGCCCAGCGGCGGGTCGGGAATCGTCGGGTCGACCGGGTCGTCCGGGACAAGGGTGCTCGGCGACGGGCTGGGGCTCGGCGGCGTCGGGGCGGGCGGGCTGGTCGCCGGCTGCGCCCCGGTCGGGCTGGGGGTGGAGCTGCCGTCGCCGCCGTCCTGGCCGCAGGCGCTCAGCGCCACGCAGACGACCAGCGCGGAGAGGGCGAGCCGAAAGGTCCTCATACCCGTATCGGACGCAGCGGCGCCGGCCGCCGTTCCCGGCCTGGCCGGGCGGCAGACCGTCCGCGCCGCGCCTCGCCGCGCACCACGGCCGCCTCGCCGCGCACCACGGCCGCCTCGCCGCGCACCACGGCCGCCTGGCCGCGCACTGCGGTCGCCGCCGTCAGCCGCGGGCCGCCGCGGCGGCCTTCATGTCGCGCTTGAGCTCCTGCGGCAGCGAGAAGGTCAGCCGCTCGTTGGCGGTGACCACCTCCTCGACCTCGGTGAAGCCGCGCGCGGCGAGGTGGGTGAGCACCTCCTGGACCAGCTCGTCGGGCACGCTGGCGCCGGAGGTCAGCCCGACCGTCCGCGCCCCGGCCAGCCACGCGTCGTCGATCTCGTGGGCGAAGTCGACCAGGTGACCGGCGCGCGCGCCGGCGTCCAGGGCCACCTCGACCAGGCGTACGGAGTTGGAGGAGTTGCGCGAGCCGACCACGATCACCACGTCGCAGTCCGGGGCGATCTCCTTGACCACGTGCTGCCGGTTCGACGTGGCGTAGCAGATGTCGTCGCTGGGCGGCGACTGGAGCATCGGCAGCCGCTTCTTCAGCCGGGCCACCGTCTCCAGCGTCTCGTCGACCGACAGGGTGGTCTGGGAGAGCCAGACGACCTTGTTCGGGTCGCGGACGGTGATCTTGTCAGCGTCCTCCGGGCCGTCGACCAGCTGGATGTGCTCGGGAGCCTCACCGGAGGTGCCGATGACCTCTTCGTGCCCCTCGTGCCCGATCAGCAGGATGTCGTAGTCCTCGGCGGCGAACCGCTTGGCCTCCTGGTGCACCTTGGTGACCAGCGGGCAGGTCGCGTCGATCGCCTTCAGCGAGCGCGCCTTGGCCTGCTCGTAGACCTCGGGGGCGACGCCGTGCGCGGAGAAGATGACGGTGGCGCCCTCCGGCACCTCCTCGTTCTCCTCCACGAAGATCGCGCCCTTGGCCTCCAGGGTGCGCACCACGTGCTTGTTGTGCACGATCTGCTTGCGTACGTAGATCGGGGCACCGTAGAGCTTGAGCGCCTCCTCCACGGTCTGCACCGCGCGGTCGACGCCCGCGCAGTAGCCCCGGGGCTTGGCCAGGAGCACGCGCTTGCCGGTCCGGGAAGTCAGCTTCAGCCTGAGTCACCCGCCCATCTCACGTGCCACCCCACCCACTCACCTGCCCTGCAACCCCCACCCCCACCCCCGCCCCCACCGGTGATCATGAGGTTGGCGGCACGTTCCGAGATCGACATCGCCGCCAACCTCATGATCAACGCGGGGATGGTCGGGGGTGGGCCGTAGGGTGGGCGGGTGAACGCGGGCGAGGTGGCCGGGAAGAGCAGCTCCGAGGAGCCGTGGCCGGTCCGGGTGGTGAGCCAGAAGGTCGGTCAGTGGATCGCCCGGCTGGGGTGGGTGTGGGTGGACGGGCAGGTGGCCCAGATCAGCCGCCGCCCCGGCGCCACCACCGTCTTCCTCACCCTGCGGGACCCGTCGGCCGACCTGAGCCTGACCGTCACCACCAACCGCGACGTCCTCGACGCCGGCGCGCCCGAGCTGCGCGAGGGGGCCCGGGTGGTGCTGCACGCCAAGCCCGAGTTCTACGCCGCCCGGGGCACGTTGAGCCTGCGCGCCGACGAGATCAGGCAGGTCGGCCTCGGCGAGCTGCTGGCCCGGCTGGAGAAGCTCAAGAAGCTGCTCGCCGCCGAGGGGCTCTTCGACCGGGCCCGCAAGCGCCGCCCGCCGTTCCTGCCCAACCGGATCGGGCTGATCACCGGCCGCGCCTCGGCCGCCGAGCGGGACGTGCTGACCAACGCCCGGCGGCGCTGGCCGGCGGTGGAGTTCCGCACCGTCAACGTGGCCGTGCAGGGGCCGAGCGCCGTCCCGCAGATCGTCGACGCGCTCAGGGTGCTGGACGCCGACCCGACCATCGACGTGATCATCCTGGCCCGGGGCGGCGGCAGCATCGAGGACCTGCTCCCCTTCTCCGACGAGGCGCTCTGCCGGGCCGTCTTCGCCTGCCGTACGCCGGTGGTCAGCGCGATCGGCCACGAGACCGACGCGCCGCTGGTCGACTACGTCGCCGACCTGCGCGCCTCCACCCCGACCGACGCGGCCAAGCGGGTCGTCCCCGACCTCGCCGAGGAGGTACGCCTCATCGGCCAGGCCCGGCACCGGCTGCACCGGGCGGTACGCAACCTGGTCGACCGCGAGTCGCACCGGCTCGACGGGCTGCGCTCCCGGCCGGTGCTGGCCCGACCCGAGGTGATGGTCGAGCAGCGGGCCACCGAGGTGACCGCGCTGCGCCAGCGTGCCGGGCGCTGCCTGGAGCATCGGCTCGCCGCCGCCACCGACGACCTGCGGCACACCCTGGCCCGGCTGCGCGCCCTCTCCCCGGCCGCCACCCTCGACCGGGGGTACGCGATCGTCCAGCGCGCCGACGGCCACGTGGTACGCGCCGCGTCCGAGGTGGGCAAGGGTGACCCGCTGCGGGTCCGGCTCGCCGAGGGCGAGCTGGCCGCGACGGTCGACGGCTGACCGGGGCCGGAAGCACGATGTGGTGGGATGGCAGCGATGACTGACGAGAAGAACGACGAGCGGCTCAGCTACGAGCAGGCCCGCGCCGAGTTGGCGTCGGTGGTCGAGCGGCTGGAGGCCGGCGGCACCTCGCTGGAGGAGTCGCTGGCGCTCTGGGAGCGCGGCGAGGCGCTCGCGGTGATCTGCCAGCGCTGGCTCGACGGCGCCCGGGCCCGCATCGACGCCGCCCGCCAGCCCGCCGAGTGACCGGCGCGCCGGTCGTGGTGGGCGGCGCTCAGCCCACCACGACCGCGCGGCCAGCTCAGTTGAAGAGGTTGTACAGCTCCTGCGGGGCCTCGACCACCTGGTCCGCCGGGGGCTTCTGCGCGGCGGTGGCGTTGCCGTAGTCGGAGTAGGTGATGCGGATGTCCTGCGCCTTGTTCTGGCCGGCGGCCGGGATCTGCACCACCAGCTCGCTGAGCCGGCCCTGCGGGTCGAGCCGCGCGGTGAACGGCACCGACTTGGCCTGGGCGCCGAGCGCGGTGATCACGCCGGGGTCCATCGAGCCGGCCTCGGCGGCCTTCGACACGTCGATGGTGCCGGCGTAGCTGCCCTCGCCGGTCTGCCGTACCTCGGTGATGCCCTGGGTCAGCACGTCGCTGCCGGCCGGGTCGAGCTTGTCGAAGTCGAAGCCGAGATTGCGGTTGCCCTTGATCCGGGTCTGGTCGAGGTGCTGGTACTTGCCCAGGTTGAGCTTCTGCACGGCCGGCAGGCTGCCGGCGGTCTTCCCGCCCAGCTCCAGCTTGACCCAGCTGTCCGGCCGGGCGTGGATGAGGTCGAGCTTCATGAACAGGTCGTCGGTCGGTGCGCCGACGGTCACCCGCATCTCGGCACTCTGGCTCGGCTCGTGCACCTGCCCCTCCGCCGTGGAGCCGGCGCCGGACATGGTGAACCGGAAGTTGCCGTTGCTGATCTCGCGGGTGGAGTTCAGCAGCGCCTGCTTGGCGTCACCGGCCGCCGGGGACGCGGCACCGGAGGCGGTGCCCGACGCCGAGACGGTCGGGGTGGCGGACGAGCCCGCCGATGGGGTCCCGGTGGCGTTGCAGGCGGCGAGACCGGGAGTGAAGAGCGCGGCGGCCACCAGGCCGGCACCCAGTCGTCGAACAGTCATCTGTGTCTCCCAAGAGGGTCACCCGACGCACCTGGCGGCGGCCGGAAACCGGGCGACGCGGCAGCACTGTCGGCCACGCCGCGCGGGCCCGCCGGAGTCGGCCGGGCGAGTCCGCTGCTCTGTTGTTCCCTGCCGCCGCGTCGCACAATCACCGTTCTGTCCGGTTGCCCCGGCCGGGTGACCGCGGGGCGGGCCCGCCACCGCCGCCCGATCCCCGCCGCAGCCGCACGCGGACCGGCCGAAACAGGCCCCGACATGCGGAAACGGGGCGGCCGAGGCCGCCCCGTCCCGGTCGTGACGACCTACTTGAACATCTCGTACGTCTGCTCGGAGGCCTCGACCACCTTGCTCGCCGGCGGCTTCTGGGCGGCGGTGGCGCTGCCGTAGTCGGCGTACGTGATCTTCACCTCGTGGGCCTCGGCCTCACCGGCGGCCGGGACCGCGATGGCGATCTCGGTGAGCCGGCCCTGCGCGTCGACCTTGGCCGTGAACGGCAGCGCCTTGGCCTGCGCGGCGAGCGCCTCGACGACCTCCTCGTCGAGGGCGGCCGACTCGGTGGCCCCGGTGATGTCGATCGTGCCGGCGAAGCTGCCCTCACCGGTGCGCCGCACCTCGGTGACGCCCTTGATCAGCGCCGCGCTGTCGGACGGGTCGAGCGTCTCGGCGTTGAGCTGGAGCCCCTTGGCGCCCTCGATCTTGGACTGGTCGAGGTGCTGGTACTTGCCCTTGTTCTTGTCGGCGCCCAGGGCCTCGAACATCTTGCCGCCGAGGTCCAGCTTGACCCAGCTCTCCTTCTCGATGTAGATGAAGTCCACGTCCATCGACACGTCGCCGGTGCCGTCGTCGAACGTCATCGTGAACTGGGCGCTGTTGCTCGGCTTGTGCACCAGGCCCTTGCCGGTCGACTGGTGGCCGACGACGGTGAAGGTGAAGTTGCCCTTGCCGATCTCCCGGGTGGAGGCCAGCAACGCCTCCTTGGGGTCGGCGGGGGCAGCGGCCGACGCGGACCCGCCGGGGGCCGCCGACTCGGCGGTGTCCGACTTGCAGGCGGCGAGGCCGGGCACGAGCAGGGAGGCGGCGAGCACGCCGACGCTCCACCGTCGAATGTTCACAGGCTTTCCTTTGCGCATGCGGAATCGCCCGGCCGACGGAGTCGGCGGGCACGGTGATGGTCACCCCACCGGCTGGTCGGACCGGGCCGGGGCGGTGAGCCGGGGCAGCCTAACCGACCCGACCGACCTCGTGGGGGCCACCGGGGCGCACAAGTGGTCGTCGATGGCGGGGTCGGCCGGCGCTCCTCAGCGCAGCGAGGTGGCGAGGTGGCGCAGTTCGTTGTCCCGGGCGTCACCCACCACGATCACCGTCCGGTTCGGCTCCAGCAGCACCAGCGCCTGCTCGTTGCCCCGGGCGGTGTACCGCTGCCAGGTGCGCCCGCCCAGGTCGGTCTGCCCCTGCGGCTGGCCCTGGTCGGTCAGCTCGGTCGGCAGCAGCCGCTCCGCCGGCACGTTGCTCTGCACCAGCTGGGCGCCCCGACCCTCCGGGGTGAGGTAGCCCAGGCGCAGCGTCGACCCGCCCTCGACGGTCTGGAAGTTGGCGCTGACCGTCCGCCAGCCGTCGCCCAGGTCGGCCGGAACAGCCACCGGGAACGCGTTGGCCGCCCGGGCCGACTCGACGGCCGGCGCCGGATCGACGGTGATCGGCTCGTCGCCGCCGAGGAAGCCCCGGTAGAAGGCGAGCAGCAGGGCGATCGGGATCAGCAGCACCAACAGCGAGATGGCCATGTCCTTGGGTGACCGCTCGGACTTGCCCGCGTCCACCCGCGGCGGCGGGGCGGGCACCTCCCCGGTCTCCGCGGCGCCGTCGACCTCGGCGCCGCCGGCCCCTTCGCCGGGTACGCGGGCGGCCGGGCCGGGCTCGACCAGGGCCGGCTCGGCGGCCGGGGCAACGGGCGGTCGGGCGCCCTCCGGCACCGGCGGGTGGCCCTCCGGCGGAGTCGAGTCGGCGGGTACGCGATCGGCAGGCTGTGCGGGTTCCACCGTGCCATCTTCCCGCACCGCCCGACCGGCGGTATCCGGGCCATCACCGCCCCGCCCCGGCGTCGGGTCGGCCATCGTGTGAGGATCAGCGACAAACCGGCAGCCGCGACACCGAATGCTGCCGGCCCACCCCGCACCGTCGCGAGGAGGAGCCGTCATGACGAACACCAGGACGCGGATCCCACAGGATCTCGACCGCAACCTTGCCCTCGACCTGGTCCGGGTCACCGAAGCCGCGGCGATGGCGGCCGGCCGGTGGGTCGGCCGGGGCGACAAGGAGGGCGGCGACGGGGCCGCCGTCGACGCGATGCGCAAGCTGATCAACTCGATCCCGATGCGGGGCGTGGTGGTGATCGGCGAGGGCGAGAAGGACAACGCGCCGATGCTGTTCAACGGCGAGGAGGTCGGCGACGGCACCGGCCCGGAGGTGGACGTCGCGGTCGACCCGATCGACGGCACCACCCTGATGAGCAAGGGCATGCCGAACGCCCTGGCGGTGCTCGCGGTCGCCGAGCGGGGGGCGATGTTCGACCCCAGCGCGGTCTTCTACATGGAGAAGCTCGCCGTCGGCCCGGTCTACGCCGACGTGGTGGACATCAACGCCGGGGTGGCCGAGAACCTGCGCCGGATCGCCAAGGTCAAGGGCACCGACGTCTCCGAGGTGACGGTCTGCGTGCTCGACCGGTCCCGGCACGACGACCTGGTCGCCCAGATCCGCCGGACCGGCGCCGGCATCCGGTTCATCTCCGACGGGGACATCGCGGGCGCCATCGCCGCCGCCCGCGGCGAGTCGGACGTCGACGTGCTGATGGGCATCGGCGGTACGCCGGAGGGGATCACCGCCGCCTGCGCGCTCAAGTGCATGGGCGGGGCGATGCAGGCCAAGCTCTGGCCGCGCGACGACGAGGAGCGGGAGAAGGCGCTCGCCGCCGGGCACGACCTGGACCGGGTGCTCACCACCGACGACCTGGTCACCGGGGACAACTGCTTCTTCGTGGCCACCGGCGTCACCTCCGGCGACCTGCTGCGCGGGGTCCGCTACAAGGCCGGTGGGGCGTACACCCAGTCGATCGTGATGCGCTCCAAGAGCGGCACCATCCGGGTGATCGACTCGTACCACCGGCTGGAGAAGCTGGCGCTCTACTCGGCCGTCGACTTCGACGGCCGTCCGCTGGCCGAGCAGGAGTGAGCGCCGCCGGGACGACGGTCCGACCCGTCCCGCCGGCGACCCGCCGGATCGTCGGGGTGGGCTTGGCGATCGCCTCCGGGGTCGCCGTGGCCGTGCAGTCCCGGATCAACGGCGAGTTGGGCGTACGGCTGGCCGACGGGATCGCCGCCGCGGTGGTCTCCTTCGGGCTGGGCCTGCTGGTGCTGCTGGTGCTGGTGCCCGCGACGCCGACCGGGCGGCGGGGGCTGGCCGCCCTGCGCCGCGCGCTGGCCGCCGGCGAGCTGCGGCCGGTGCAGTGCCTGGGCGGCGTCTGCGGCGCGTTCCTCGTGGCCAGCCAGGGGCTGACCATCGGCGCGCTCGGTGTGGCGGTCTTCACCGTGGCGGTGGTCGCCGGCCAGTCGGCGAGCAGCCTGGCCGTGGACCGCGCCGGGGTCGGCCCGGCCGGCCGGCAACCGGTCACCGGCCAGCGGCTGGCCGGCGCCGGGCTGACCGTGGTCGCCGTGCTGCTCGCCGTCGGCGACCGGTTCGGCGACCCGGCCGCGCTGGCGCTGGCCGTGCTGCCGCTGCTCGCCGGGGTGGCCATCGCCTGGCAGCAGGCGGTCAACGGCCGGGTACGGGTGGCCACCGGCAGCGCGCTGACCGCCACGCTGGTCAACTTCACCGCCGGCACGCTGGCCCTGCTCGTCACGTTCGCCGTCGACCTGGCGGTACGCGGCCGCCCGACGGGCGGGCTGCCCAGCGAGCCCTGGCTCTACCTGGGCGGCCCGATCGGCATCGTGTTCATCGCGCTCGCCGCCGCGATCGTCCGGTTCACCGGCGTGCTGCTGCTCGGCCTGGCCACCATCGCCGGCCAGGTGGTCGGCGCCGTGCTGGTCGACCTGGTGCTGCCCACCGCGGCCTCGCACCCCGGCCCGGCCACGCTGCTGGGCGCGGCGCTGACCCTGGTCGCGGTGGTGGTGGCCGCCGTGGGCCCACCCGTGCGCCGCCCCGCCATCCGCTGAGCGGGTGGGGCCGGCGACCGACGGCCGGGCGTCACCCGGGACGAACGCCGGTGGGTCAGCCGGTGACCCGGGCCGGGGCGGGCAGGGTGGCGGCGAGCGCCTCGTCGAGCGGTGTGGGGTCGATGCCGAAGGTCGCCGTGGTGGCCGTGGAGTCGAGCAGGAACGGCCGCTCGAACTGGTAGGCCACCTCGCGCATCTCCTTCGCGGTCGGGTCGAACAGCCCGCCGAGCCAGAGCACCGGGCCGGGCATCCGGGTCAACCGCGGGGCCGGCGCGCCGGCCAGGGTCGCCGCCCGGGTGGCCAGTTCCCGGATCGAGACCGCCGGCGGTGACGGCACGTGCCAGGGGCGGCCCCAGCCGCGCTCGTCACCGGCCACCGCGACCAGCGTCCGGGCCACGTCACCGACGTACGTCCAGCTGTGCGGCGCGTCCAGGTCGGCCGGCACCAGCGCCCGCCGGCCGGCCGCCACCCGGGGCAGCACCAGCATGGTCACCAGCGACTGCGCGCCGGCGCCCAGGTAGTCGGAGCCCCGCACCTCGGTGACCCGGACCCGGCCGGCCCGGTGGGCGGCCAGCGCGTCCGTCCACATCCGCACCCGGACCTGGCCCTTCACGCTGTTCGGCCGCAGCGGCGTCGACTCGGTCATCGGCGCGTCGACCGGGCCGTAGCCGTAGTGGTTGCCGACCGTGGCGAGCACCGCGCCGCCGCGCTCGGCGGCGGTGAGCAGCGCGCCGGCCAGCGGCGGCCAGTCCGTGGTCCACCGGTGGTAGGCCGGGTTCGCGCAGTTGTAGAGCGCCACCGCGCCGGTGGTCAGCTCGGCCAGCCGCTCGGCGTCCGTGGCGTCCGCCGCTACCCGCTCGACGCCCGGGTGCTCCGGCCCCCCACCGCGGCGGGTCACCAGCCGCACCCGCTCGCCCCGGTCGGCCAGGAGTCGGGCGGTGGCCGAGCCGACGGGGCCGGCGCCGACGATCACATGCAGTGCCATCAGGATTCACTCTCCAGAGCGGTCATACGTTTTGAGAGCACTGCTCTCGGTTGAGCACCAGCATGCCCCCGCCGGCCGGGCCGCGTCAAGAGCAGTGCTCTCGATTTTGATACGCGCTCTCTCCATGGCAGGGTGAACGCATGTCCGCGTCCTCGATCCGCGCCCGGGTCCGCGCCGAGATGATCGACGAGATCAAGGCGGTGGCCCGGCGGCACCTGGCCACCGACGGCGCCAACCTCTCCCTGCGGGCGGTGGCCCGTGACATGGGCATGGTCTCGTCGGCGATCTACCGCTACTTCCCCAGTCGGGACGAGCTGCTCACCGCGCTGATCATCGAGGCGTACGACGCGCTGGGCAGCGCGGTGGAGGCCGCGGACGCCGACCGCGACCGCGCCGACCTGCGCGGGCGCTGGCACGCGGTCTGCCGCGCGGCCCGCGGCTGGGGGCTCGCCCATCCCGCCGAGTACGCGCTGCTCTACGGCAGCCCGGTGCCCGGCTACGCCGCCCCGGACGCCACCATCGGGCCGGCCCAGCGGCCGCCGCTGACCCTGATCGGCATCCTGCGCGACGGGTTCGCCGCCGGCCGGATTGAGCCGCCGCCGGCCACCGAGCCGGCCGGGCCGCTCCGCGCCGACCTGGCGGAGCTGGCCGCGCAGCTCGGTGGCGGCCTGCCCGAGGCGCTGCTGGCCCGCGGCATGGCCGGCTGGACCCAGCTCTTCGGGCTGATCAGCTTCGAGCTGTTCGGCCGGATCAACCGCGCGCTCCCGCACCGGGACCACTACTTCGACCACCAGATCGCGCTGATGGCCGACCTCATCGGCCTCCCGCGTCCGGCTTGACCCGGCCGCCGTCCGGCACACCGGGCGCGGGGCCGGCGGGGCGCGGTGCAGGCCAGGGCGGGTCAGGATCATCCGGGCTGCCGGCGCCGACCAACCGTGCCGCCCGCCATCCCAGCACCAGTCCCGGCCCGGCGGCCAGCACCGCCAGCAACACCGCCACCCGGGCGTACGCCGGCCGGCCGTAGAGCCATCCCGTCAACGGCAGCGCGGCCAGGGCCACGGCGACGGCGCCGGCCAGCAGCACCTCCAGGCTCCACCGGCCGGGTGCGCCCCGGCTCCAGAGCGGTACCAGCGCGAACAGCATCCCGGCCAGTAGCGCCACGAGGAGGGCGAGCAACGCCGCGATCGCGGTGACGGACTGGTCCAGCCACACCGCGGCCAGCAGGGTCGCGGCGATGGCGCCGAGCGAGGCCAGGCAGACGGGCAGCCACGGACCGTATCCGGCGCGACGCCCGGCCCGCGCGGCGGACAGGAGGAGCACCGCGACGCCCAGGGTGAGCCCGAACATCGCGGCCCGGAGCGGATCCCCGCCCCGGTCGGCGGGAGTGCTCCGGCCGAGCGTCGGAGGGCGTCCGTCGAACGGATGCCCGCTCACCTGCGCGCCGACGAAGCCGACCCGCTGCCAGGTCCCGTCGGGGCCACGGAGGGCCGACGCGCCGGCGGCGACGTACCCGCTGGACTTGACAGCGGTGAAGCTGGCGGCGACGAGACCGAGCCCGGCCACGGCGGCGGTTCGGGCCGGCAGTCGCGGCGCCAGCAGGGTGAGCAGCACCGCGACCAGCGGCGGCGCGAGGACCAGTCCGGCGACGTCGCTGAGCTTCCCGGTCAGCAGGCCCGGGAAGGCCGGCTTGAGCAGGTGGTCGTTGACCACGAGGAGGACCAGGGCGGCGACCGTCGTCGGATGGCCCAGCCAGGCCAGGGTCGCCGGCGCGCCGTCACGCTGCGGGTTCGGGTCGCTCATCGGCCCACGGTCGCAGCAACGGATCTCGATCCGGCCACGACCGGGCCAGCATCCGGTACCGCTGCGTCAGGTGCCGTCGGAGGAGTGCCCGGGGAAGAGGTGGGCGCTCGGGTCGATGGCCACCGCCGCGTTGTTCACCGCGGTGGCGGCCTCCCCGAAGCCGGTCGCGATCAGCCGCACCTTGCCCGGGTACTCGGTGATGTCGCCGGCCGCGAAGATCCGGGGCAGGTTGGTCGCCATCGCGCTGTCGACCACGATGTGCCGGCGGTCCAGCCGCAGTCCCCACTCGGCGAGCGGCCCGAGGTCGGCGGTGAAGCCGAGCGCCGCGATCACGGTGTCCACCGGCAGGGTCTCGGCGGCGCCGCCGCGTACGGTGATCTCGGCGCCGGTCACCGAGCCGTCGCCGTGCAGCCGGGTCACCTCGGCGTTGACCACCACCCGCACCGGCATGGCCAGCACCCGGGCGACAGTGGCGGCGTGCGCCCGGAACTTCTCCCGCCGGTGCACCAGGGTCACCGACCGGGCCAGCGGCTGGAGGGTGGCCGCCCAGTCGAACGCCGAGTCGCCGCCGCCGACGATCAGCACGTCCCGGTCGGCCAGCTCGGCCGGCTGCGGGACGAAGTAGACGATCCCGGCGCCGACGAAGTGCTCGGCGACCGGCAGCGGGCGGGGCGTGAAGCTGCCCAGCCCGCCGGTGATGATGACCGCGCCGCAGCTCACCTGCTCGCCACCGGCCAGCCCGAGCACCGGGCGCTCGCCGGCGTAGCCGAGCTTCTCGGCCCGGGCGCCGAGCAGGTAGAGCGGGTCGAACGGGGCGGCCTGGGCGACCAGGTTCGCCACCAGGTCGCGCCCCTTGATCGACGGGAAGCCGGCCACGTCGTGGATCAGCTTCTCCGGGTACATGGCGGTGATCTGCCCGCCGGGCTCGGGCAGTGCGTCGACCACCGCGACGGACAGCCCGCGGAACCCGGCGTAGTACGCCGCGAACAGCCCGGCCGGGCCGGCCCCGATCACCGCGACATCGACCTCGCGCATGGGCGTACCGTCGCTTTCCGCTCACGGATCTACGCGTGCTGATCCCGACGGTAGGGCCGGCGGCGGGCCCGGGCAAGCACGTCCCACCGCGCCGCGGGCGACGCCGGTGGCCTGGTCAGGGCAGGGTGAGCGAGGACTCGGAGTGGTAGGGGCCGCCGAGGTCGGGGCGGCGGCGCCGGAAGACGATCGCGGCCACCACCCCGCCGAGCAGCCCGAACAGGTGCCCCTGCCAGGAGATCCGGTCGTCGGTGGGCAGGATGCCGACCAGCTGCCAGCCGTAGAGGAGGCCGACCAGCAGGACGACAGCGAAGTTCCACCAGCTCCGCTCGACGATGCCCCGGGTGAGCAGGATGCCCAGGTAGCCGAAGATGACCCCGCTGGCGCCCACCACCACCGAGTTGGACGAGCCGGTGAACCACACCCCGAGCCCGCTGACCAGCACGATCACCAGGGTGGACCAGAGGAACCGGCGGGCGCCCGCGGCCAGCACGAAGGTGCCGAGCAGGATCAGCGGGATGCTGTTGCTGTAGAGGTGGTCGAAGCCGTGGTGCAGGAACGGCGAGAAGAAGACCCCGTCCAGCCCGTCGATGCGCTGCGGGATGATCCCGGCGGCGGCGTCCAACCCGAAGGCCAGGCCCTGGTCGGCGGCCTCGACGAGGAACAGGAACGGCACCACGGCGCACATGGCGACGAAGGCCCGGCCGAGCGCGGCGTAGAACGCCTCGGTGCCGAACCGGTGCGGGTCGCCGCTTCCGGGGAGCAGGGTCACCCTCCAATGGCTATCAGCAATCGCCGGCCGCCGCCACTCAGGGCCCGGATCGGCGATCCGCGACGGCGGCGGGGCGGGTGGCACGCCACCCGCCCCGCCGGCCGTTCCGGACATCGCGGCGCGGGGTCAGGCCCGCCGCGCCGGAATGGTCGCCGCGATCAGTACCAGCCCACGTCCTGGGAGTGGGCCCACGCCTTGCAGGGCGTGCCGTAACGGCCCTCGATGTAACCGAGGCCCCACTTGATCTGGGTGGCCGGGTTGGTCTGCCAGTCGTCGGCGACCGAACCCATCTTGCTGCCCGGCAGCGCCTGCGGGATGCCGTACGCCCCGGAGGAGGAGTTGCGGGCCTTGTGGTTCCAGCCGCTCTCCTTGTCCCAGAGCTTGTTCAGGCAGGGGAACTGGTCGATCGCGAAGCCCGCATCGAGCATCAGCGCGCACCCGACCTTCCGGTTGCCGCTGAACTCGGCGCAGGACGCCGGGATCGGCCCGTCGTACGGCTTGCTCTCGGCCGCCTTGCGCTCCGCCTCTTCCCGCGCCTTCTTCCGCGACGCCGCGGCGGCCTCGGCCTCGCGGGCCCGCCGGGCGGCCTCCTTGGCGGCCGCCTCCGCGCGCAGCTTGGCCTGGTACTCGGCGGCCCGCTGCTTGGCGGATTCCAGCTGGTGGGCGGCGTGCCGCTCGCGCTGGTAGTCGAACTCGGCCTGCTCGACCGCGACTGAAGCCTGCGCGGTCAGGCCCTGCTGCTGGGTCTCCCGGTCTTCGCCCAGGTAGAAACCGCCGGCAACGCCCACGGAGAGCAGCGCGACAGCGGCCGTGCGGGCGCCGAACCGGCTCCACAGCCGACTCACGAAGTGGTCCCTTCGTCGGGTGCAAGGACACGGCACGGAGGACGCCCTGGCCGGGCGGTCCACGCCGTGAGCGCCGGCGGCCCTGGGCCGGTGACGACCGGCTCGCCGGGCCGCACCGCCGGGGCCGTCCGCCGTGTGACGAACGATCACCAACGATCTTCCCGGTACCTGGGCGCTCGTGGGACACCATCGCGCACAGTGAGGCTGATGGGAAACCAAGAGCCTCAATTGTGACTTGCACCACTACGAAAATGCGGACAAACGCCCAGGAAACGGTCGTCAGGTCGGGATGTCCTCCAGCAGATCCGTCACCATCGCGGCGATCGGAGAACGCTCCGAACGGCTGAGCGTGACGTGGGCGAAGAGCGGATGGCCCTTCAGGGCCTCGATGACGGCGGTCACGCCGTCGTGCCGACCGACCCGGAGGTTGTCCCGCTGGGCGACGTCGTGGGTGAGCACCACCCGAGAGCCCTGGCCGATCCGGGACAGCACGGTCAGCAGCACCCCGCGCTCCAGCGACTGCGCCTCGTCCACGATGACGAAGGCGTCGTGCAGGCTGCGGCCCCGGATGTGGGTCAGCGGCAGCACCTCCAGCAGGCCGCGCGAGGTGACCTCCTCCAGCACGTTCTCGTGCACCACCGAGCCGAGGGTGTCGAAGACCGCCTGCGCCCAGGGCGACATCTTCTCCGACTCCGATCCGGGCAGGTAGCCCAGTTCCTGCCCGCCGACCGCGTACAGCGGCCGGAAGACGATCACCTTCCGGTGCCGGCGGCGTTCCATCACCGCCTCCAGTCCGGCGCAGAGCGCGAGCGCCGACTTGCCGGTGCCGGCCCGGCCACCCAGCGACACGATCCCGATCGACTCGTCCAGCAGCAGGTCGAGAGCGATCCGCTGCTCGGCCGAGCGGCCGTGCACGCCGAACGCCTCCCGGTCGCCGCGGACCAGCCGGACCGTCTTGTCGGGCAGCACCCGAGCGAGCGCGGAGCCCCGGGCCGACTGCAGCACCAGGCCGGTGTGGCAGGGCAGGCCGGCGGCGCCGTCCAGGTCGAGCGTCTCACCGGCGTAGAGGCGGCCGATCTCCTCCTCGGCCAGCTCCAGTTCGGACATCCCGGTCCAGGTCGGGTCGCTGGCCTGGCCGTGCCGGTACTCGTCGGCGCGCAGGCCGACCGAGGCGGCCTTGACCCGCAGCGGCATGTCCTTGCTGACCAGGGTGACCTCGCGCCCCTCGGCAGCCAGGTTCAGCGCCACGGAGAGGATCCGGGCGTCGTTGCTCTCGTTGCGGAAGCCGGGCGGCAGCACCCCGTCGTCGGTGTGGTTCAGCTCGACGCGCAGCGTGCCGCCGGCGTCGTTGGCGGGCACCGGCCGGTCCAGCCGGCCATGCCGCACCCGCAGCTCGTCCAGCATGCGCAGGGACTGCCGGGCGAACCAACCCAGCTCCGGGTGGTGCCGCTTGCCCTCCAGCTCCGAGATCACCACCAGCGGCAGCACCACCTCGTGCTCGGCGAAGCGGTGGAAGGCCGCCGGGTCGGAGAGCAGTACCGAGGTGTCCAGGACGAAGGCCTGGCCGCCTGGTCGGGGCTCCTCGGGATCGGCCGGCGCGGCGGCCGCCGTACGGCGGCTCCGGGTGGCGCGGCGGGTCGTGGCAGTCGCGGCCGGGGTCTGGTCGACACCGGCGGTCGTACGGCGAGTCGTCACAGGCCTGCTCCGGCGGATGGGCACCCGGCCACCCGCGTTCCGCCTCGTCCGGTGCCCGGGGACACGGGGTCGGATGCGGGCCCCGTGTGCGAGGTCGCAGGTCCGGGCTGGCCGGCTGGCCCGGGACAACCCCGTGCCATGCCTAGACGCTAGCCGCGCGCGACCGTCCCGGCTAGAGGGCGATCGTGGATCTCTGGTAACGCTCCCGTCAACGACGTGTGACCCCGGCTCGGAGCCGTTCTCGGGCGCGGCGGAACCGGCCGGGATGCATGCCCCCTGCGCGCATCCCGGCCGGCGGGGACCACCGTCACCGGTCTGACGTGGTCCCGACGGTGCGTGTCCGCCGCGGACGACGCACCGTGCCCTGGGTCCGGCCGGCGGGGCTCTCGGGTACCCCGTCGACCGGGCTCAGCCGGTCCGTCGGACGAGGGTGCCGGTCGGGTGCCGCCCGGTGACCGGGGCGGCCGGCGCCGAGAACGACGAGCCGGTGTACGTGGTGCCCGGACGGACCACCGTGGCGCTGACCCGGGTGGTCGGCGGCGGGGTGGACAGCGCGGAGGCGATGGCCGCCTGGGCGTCGCGGCGCCGGCGGTTCCAGGCGCCCCGGTCGCCGTCGAAGTAGCCCTGCCGGTAGCCGAACCGGTAGCCGATCCGGTAGCTGAGCTGACCGTGCAGCCGCCCGGCCGCATAGCTGGTCGAGCCGAGCAGGAGGACGAGGAAGACCGCGAGGAAGGGGCTCATCGGGCGGCTCCGGTCGGTCGGGGGTACCGGGTCATCGCTCCTCCGGCTCGACCGAGGTGGGGTCGACCACCAGGAGCCGGTCCAGGTCGTCCGTGCTGACCTCCTCGACCAGCTCGACACTGATCCGGCAGCCGTCGAGGACCACCTCGGCCACCGACGAACGGCGGATCTCGCCGCCGGCGTCGTAGACCCGGACGCTGAGTTCGGGGCAGCCGAGATGGGTGCGCCACGCGTTCCACTCGGCCCGGTCGGCGACGCTGAGGGAGAGGAACCGGCAGCCTCGGGCGAGATAGAGCCGCCACGGCGCGCTGAGGCCCGCGGCCACCCCGTCGGCGATCAGGGCGAATGCCTGGGCACGGGTAGCGAGCTCGGTCACCACACCCCCCTCGCGCCGGGGGCGTGACGCATGTGAGCACTGATCGTCTCAAGCACGTGACACACCGTAGGTTGTCTCATGAGCGTGACAGTATCAGCTTTTCGTCCGTTTACCCCCGCACCTACGGGCATCTATTCTGCCCGCGTGACACCCCTCGAAAAGCGCACTGGATCGTTAACGGGGAATCCGAAGATCCCGTCACGTCAGCGTGACAGGAGCGTGCCGGGGCGCCCGTCGACGACGAACTGGCCGTACCGTCGCGACGTGACCGAGACGGCCAACGCACGGAAGATCGCCTTCGCCACCTTCGTCCGCCGCGCGCTCGACGAGGCGCGCGCCACCCGGGCCTGGAGCGGCACCGAGGTCTCCCGACGCACCGGAGTCTCCCGACAGACCATCAACCGCTGGGTACGCGGCGACTGGGCCAGCGACCCCGAGGCGGAACGCGTGGTCGCCTTCTGCGAAGGGCTCGGCCTCGATCCGGCCACCGCGTTCGCCGCACTGGGCTGGGACCGGGCCGCCCGGCCGCGGAGCACCCCGACGCCCCCGCCGATGGACCCGGACGTCGAGGCGCTGCTGCGCCGGCTGGTCGACCCCAACGTTTCCGACGCGGAGAAGTTCCACATTCGAGAGACCATCCGTTACCTCGCATACCGCCCAACCCTGCCGGTCGATGTCCGAAAGCGAGGTAAACAAGCCGGCTAGTTCCTCAGATGGCGAAAGAACAGCAGGTCAGACTCATTCGTTTCGCTCCGGGGCCGGAACGGGCGCGCTAGCGTCCCTATTCGTACTGCTTGGGCTCGTCGTCGGCGGGGGGACGGGACAAGGCCGAACCCAGCCCTGCGGGACAGAAGGAGGGGTCTGTCCATGACCCTGAAATGGTTGGCAGTCGTAGTGGCCACCGTGTCGCTGACACTGTGCGCGACCGGGAACGCGGTGACCCTCGCGGTCGACGGCGGGCAGCTTCCCCTGCTCGTCAATCTCTTCGCGCTCACCACCGCCGGCACCGCGGTCGTCCTGGCCGTCGTCGCCGAGCTGCACGACCGGCTGAACGACCGGGTCAGCGCGCTCACCGAGTTCATGGTGGCGCGACTCAACGAGATTGAGGCCCACACCGGCGACCGCAACACCGGCTTCGTGGAGGGCTACCTGCTCAGCCACGGCCAGGACGCGGCGGTCGTGCCGTTCGGACGCCGGGGACGGGGAGCCGCCGAAGGCTGACCTCCCGCGCCAGGCCGCCTTTCCGGCCGAGGAATGACCCCTCGGAGCCGGGGTACGCTGTCGCGCGTGCCGCCGTTGAATCTGGGCAACCAGCAGCCGAGGACCCCGTTGGACGTCGACCAGGCGTGGCGGACGACCGCGCCCCGGGCGGCCGAGACCGTGCTCTTCTTCGACTTCGACGGCACCCTCGCCCCGGTGGGCGACGACCCGACCGCGGTGCGGCCGGCGCCGAAGGTGCTCGAGGCGATCGAGGCGCTCGCGCCGGCGGTCCGGCGGATCGCGATCGTCTCCGCCCGGCCGGTCGAGTTCCTCCGTGACCACTTCGGCGGGCTCACCGGCGTGGACCTGTACGGCCTCTACGGGCTGGAGCACAGCCACTCCGGTGGCGAGACGGTGACCGAGCCGGCCGCGCTGCCCTGGGTGCCGACCATGGCCGACCTGGCCGACCTGGCCCGGGCGGAGCTGCCGCCCGGCGCCCTGGTCGAGTACAAGCGGCTCTCCGTGGCGCTGCACTACCGCACCGCACCCCAGCTCGCCGCCGCCGTCGAGGAGTGGGGCCGGGCCCAGGCCGAGCGGCTCGGGCTGCGGATGCAGGCCGGCCGGATGGTGCTGGAGCTCAAGCCCCCGGTCGACCGGGACAAGGGGCTGGTGATCGGCGAGGTGATCCGGGACGCCGGAGCGGCCTGGTACTTCGGCGACGACGTCTCCGACATCAAGGCGTTCGCGGCGCTGCGCGCCCGGGTCGCCGCCGACCCGGCGTTCTACGGCGTCTGCGTCGCCGTGGCGAACCCGGAGACCGGCGACGAGGTGGCCTCAGCGGCCGACCTCACCATCGACTCCCCCGCCGCCCTGGGCGACTTCCTCACCCAGGCCGCCCACCACCTCCGCTGACCACGCCGCGCCGCCGGCGCCCCGAGTGCAGCCCGGCGGTCAGGCGCCGTAGCGGCGCTGGCGGTTGGCGTACGAGCGCAGGGCGCGGAGGAAGTCGATGTGCCGGAAGTCGGGCCAGTTGAGTTCGCAGAAGTAGAACTCGGAGTGCGCCGACTGCCAGAGCATGAAGTCGGAGAGGCGCTGCTCGCCGCTGGTGCGGATGACCAGGTCGGGGTCGGGCTGGCCGCGGGTGTAGAGGTGCTCGGCGATGTGCTCGACGTCCAGCACCTCGGCCAGCTCCTCGATGGTGCCGCCGGCGGCGGCGTGCTCCAGCAGCAGCGAGCGCACCGCGTCGGTGATCTCCCGCCGGCCGCCGTAGCCGACCGCGATGTTGACCTCGGCTCCGCCGCTGCGCTCCCGGGTGCGTTCCTCGGCCGCCTTGAGCGAGGCGGCGGTCTGCGCCGGGAGCACGTCGAGCGCGCCGACCATGCGCAGCCGCCAGGGGTTGCCCTCTTCGGCCAGCTCGACGACCAGGCGCTCGATGATCTCAAGCAGCGGGTCCAGCTCGCTGGCCGGCCGGCGCAGGTTGTCGGTGGCGAGCAGATAGAGCGTGACGTGCGCGATGCCGGCCTGGTCACACCAGCCCAGCACGTGCTTGATCTTGGCGGCGCCGACCCGGTGCCCGTCGTTCGGGTCGACGAAGCCCATCTCCTTGGCCCACCGACGGTTGCCGTCGCACATCACGCCGACGTGCCGGGGCACCGGCTTGCCCGCGAGCTTCGCCGTCAGCCGGCGCTCGTACACGGAGTAGAGAAGGTTCCGCAGCGTCATCACCTTGCAGCGTAGCGACCTGCCGGGCCGATCACGGCCCCGGAGCCCGTTCCCACGCCGACAGACCGATGCCGATCATGCCCAGCGTCCGCGCGTCCAGCCGGCCGTCGCCCAGCCCCAGCTCGACGATGGCCCGGTAGGTCCGGTCGTCGCGGCGAGCCGCGCGGACCGCCGCGTCGACCACCCGCCGCCGCCGGGCCAGCCAGGCCGCGACCGAACTGTGCCGCAGGTGGGTGCCGAGGCGGCGGCGCAGCGCGGCGGCGTACCGGCGGCCGGCCTGCTCGGGCGCGCCGGCCGCCGCCGCGCCGGCCAGCGCGCCGGAGAGCAGGGCGTAGAAGATCCCCTCGCCGGTGAACGGGTTGATCAGCGAGAGCGCGTCGCCGGCGAGCACCACCCGGCCCCGGCCGGGCGGCGGGCGGTGGGTGGACAGCGGCAGGTGGTGGGCGCGCAGGTCACCGACCGTGGCCGGGTCCGTCCCGGGCAGCAGCGCGCCGAGCCGGTCGAGCAGGTGGGCGCGGGTCAGCGGCTCGCCGCGCAACACCTCCCCGTACCCGACGTTCGCCCGGCCGTCGCCGATCGGGAACGACCAGGCGTACGCCGGCCAGCGCGGCGCCGAGGTGACGATGAGCTGCTCGGGCGGGCCGGGCAGCGCCGGGGCGTACCCCCGGATGGCCAGCGCCAGGTGCCGGTCGGGGTTCACCGGGTGGCCCAGCGCCCGCCGCACCACCGACCCGGCGCCGTCCGCCCCCACCACGGCCCGCGCGGACAGTTCGCCGTCGAGCACCACCCGGTCGGCGCGGACCTCGACCCGGCGCACCGCGTGGCGGCGCAGCCGCGCGCCGGCCGTCACCGCCGCCGCCACCAGCCGGGCGTCGAAGACCGCCCGGGGCACCGTGTACGCGGGCCGGGGCAGCGCCCGGGCCACCGCGCCGCCGCCCGGGCCGATCAGCCGCAACGCCGGCAGCGGCGGGTACCCGGCGACCGCGTCGGGCACCCCGAGTTCGGCGAGCACGTCCAGCGCGTGCGCGGCGACGCCGTCCCCGCACGCCTTGTCCCGCGGGAAGTCGGCCCGGTCCAGCAGCAGCACCCGCGCGCCTCGGCGGCGGGCCGCCAGGGCGGCGGCCGACCCGGCCGGGCCGGCCCCGACCACCACCACGTCGAACTCGTCGCTCACCGCGTCGCCTCCCTCCGGCCCGCGGCTCGGCTACGCCCGGGCCCTGTGCGCTGCGTGCACGTCACCCGGCGTCCCCCACACCGGCGGCTCCCACCGGCCATCCTGCCCCGCGCACGCTCACGATCGCCGATACCGCACCGGGCCCTGTCCCTCGTTTTCGCTGATCGGGCCGGCCCTCACCCGGCCGCTGTCGACCTTCCCGTCGCACGGCCGCACGGGCTTCCGCCGAGGCGGTCGAAACGGTCAGTCCGCAGGGCGGTCCACGGCGACCGGCCGTCCCCCCCGCAAACGCAGCAATCCCCGCCCGGTCGCAGCTCTCCACTACCACACCACGCGACGGCTACCAACCCACGCGACGGCTACCGCACCACGCGGCGGCGACCTGGTCTCCCCGTGGTGGCTGGCGGGGCTGGACCCGGCCCGCTGGCAGGTCTCTACCCCTCCCCCCAGACGCTTCAGAGCTGCCCCGTCTGTGGGGGCATGCGGGGGTGAGTGCGAACGGAAGGATCCGGTCGCCAGCCGGCGGACCGGTCGCCAGCCCAGAGGACCGGGCCCCAGCAGGAGGACCGGGCCCCAGCCCAGAGGACCGGTAGCCAGCCACTGGTCCCATGGACGGGGCAGCTCTGAAGCGCACCGACCGCACTCGTGTGCTCCCGCCTGGCGGTGGTGGCCCGGGCGTCGCACCGCCGGGTCAGCGCCCACCGGTCGGGACCGGCCGGCACCCGTCCCGTCGCATTCAAGCCGAGGCGGTGCGCTCGGCGCGAGTGGCCCGCCACAGGCCGTGGGAGGTCAGGCCGGGGCGGCGCGCTCGGCGCGAGTGGCGCGCCACAGGCCGTAGAAGGTCAGGGCGGCCGCGGCGACCAGCGGGCCGCCGTCGCGGACCAGGCCGTCCACGCCGAGCAGCCACCAGCACAGGGGCAGGTCGACGGCGAGCACGACGAGGGTGACCACCACCAGCAGGCTGCGGGCCCACCGCTTGCCGCGCATCAGGAAGGCGGTGCAGAGCAGCACCGCGTAGCTGGTAGCGATGCCGGCGCCGAACCAGAGCAGCACCGCCGGCGCGGCGATCAGCCGGCCGTCCAGGATCGCGGCGGCGGCCACCAGCGCCGGGACCAGCATCAGCGGGCTGTAGGTGAACGCGGCCACGCGGCTGGTCAGCAGCCAGCCGCTGACCTGCGGGCGGCGGGGCGGGGTCTCCCGCCAGGAGATTCCCGACCGGTCGATGACCAGCCGGGGCCGGTGCCGCACCAGGTGCCCGGCCAGCGCCGGCGAGCGGTAGAGCAGCCAGACCACGGCGGCGCAGAGCGCGCTGAGCACGGCGAAGCCGACCAGGCCCGGCAGCGGCGGCACCCCCTGCCGGGGCACGATCAGCCGGCCGACCGCGAAGACCGTGGTCACCGCGAGGATCAGCCCGAACGGGCGGGCCACCGTCCGGCCGCGCCGGACGTGCCCGATCAGCAGCAGGAAACCCAGCGAGCGCAGCATCGCCCAGCCGGTCCGGGCGGCCAGCCCGAAGCCCTGCTCCGGGGCGTACCACCAGTTGAGCAGCTCGACCGCGACGGTGGCCGCCGCGGTCAGCGCGAGCAGCGCGGTCAGCGCCCGGACGGCGGACGGCCGCCGGACCTCGGTCTCGGCGGCCGTCCTCATGGGATCCGATGGTGCCCGGTACGGGCAACCGTCACACCTACCTGCGCGGCTGCTCGGCGTCCAGCCGGGCGCGCAGCGCGTCCAGCTCGGCCCAGAGCACACCGGGCAGCTTGTCGCCGAACTTCTCGAACCACTCGGTGACCAGCGGCAGCTCGTTGCGCCACTCCTCCGGGTCCACCTTGAGCGCGATCCGGACGTCCTCCGGGGTCATGTCCAGGCCCTCGACGTCGAGCGCGTCCGGCGCCGGCACCATGCCGATCGGGGTCTCCACCGCCTCGGCGCGCCCCTCGATCCGCTCGATGATCCACTTGAGCACCCGGGAGTTCTCGCCGAAGCCGGGCCAGAGGAAGTTGCCCTCCGGGTCCTTGCGGAACCAGTTGACGTAGTAGATCTTCGGCAGCTTGGACTCGTCGCCGTCGGCGCCCTTGCCCATCTCGATCCAGTGCCGGAAGTAGTCACCGGCGTGGTAGCCGATGAACGGCAGCATCGCCATCGGGTCGCGCCGGACCACGCCGACCGCGCCGGAGGCGGCGGCGGTGGTCTCCGAGGAGAGCGTGGCGCCCATGTAGACACCGTGCACCCAGTCGCGCGCCTCGGTCACCAGCGGGACGGTGTCCCGGCGGCGGCCACCGAAGAGGATCGCGTCGATCGGCACGCCGTTCGGGTCGTAGTAGTCCTCGGCGAGGATCGGGCACTGCGTGATCGGGGTGCAGAACCGGCTGTTCGCGTGCGAGGAGAGGCTGTCGCTCTCCGGCGTCCAGTCGTTGCCCTTCCAGTCGATCAGGTGTGCCGGCGGCTCGCCCATGCCCTCCCACCAGATGTCCCCGTCGTCGGTCAGGGCCACGTTGGTGAAGATGGAGTTGCCGCGGTCCAGCGTCCGCATCGCGTTGGCGTTGGTCTTCCAGTCGGTGCCCGGCGCGACGCCGAAGAGGCCGTACTCGGGGTTGATCGCGTAGAGGCGGCCGTCCGGGCCGAACCGCATCCAGGCGATGTCGTCACCGATCGTCTCGACCTTCCAGCCCGGGATGGTCGGCTCCAGCATGGCGAGGTTGGTCTTGCCGCAGGCCGACGGGAAGGCGCCGGCGATGTGGTAGACCCGGCCCTCCGGCGAGGTGATCTTCAGGATCAGCATGTGCTCGGCGAGCCAGCCCTCGTCCCGCCCCATCACGCTGGCGATCCGCAGCGAGTAGCACTTCTTGCCGAGCAGCGAGTTGCCGCCGTAGCCGGAGCCGAAGGACCAGATCTCCCGGGTCTCCGGGAAGTGCGAGATGTACTTGGTCTCGTTGCACGGCCACGCCACGTCCTGCTGGCCCGGGGCGAGCGGGGCGCCGATGGAGTGCAGCGCGTGGACGAAGTCCGCGTCGTCGCCCATCGCCTCCAGGATCTTCGACCCCATCCGGGTCATGATGCGCATCGAGGCGACCACGTACGGGCTGTCGGTGATCTCCACGCCGAACATGGGGTTCTCGGCCTCGACCGGACCCATGCAGAACGGGATGACGTACATCGTGCGGCCGCGCATCGACCCGCGGTAGAGCTCCGTCATCGTC
Organism: Micromonospora sp. C28SCA-DRY-2; assembly: GCF_030519475.1. Taxonomy (GTDB): domain Bacteria; phylum Actinomycetota; class Actinomycetes; order Mycobacteriales; family Micromonosporaceae; genus Micromonospora. Next base: position 1,266,109 of record NZ_JAUMKD010000001.1, read on the forward strand.
CGCTTCATCTCGGCCGGCGCCATCCAGTTGTTGGTGGGGCCGGCGTCCGCCTCGTCGACGGAGCAGATGAAGGTGCGCTCCTCGACCCGGGCGACGTCCGTCGGGTCGGTGCGCGCGTAGAACGAGTTGGGCTTCTTCTCCGGGTTGAGCCGGATCAGGGTGCCAGCCTCGACCAGTTCATCGGTGAGCCGACGCCATTCCTCGTCGGAACCGTCCACCCAGACCACCCGGTCGGGGGTGGTCAGTTCGGCGACCTCACGGACCCAGGCGAGAAGTTTGGGGTGGGACGTCGGGGCCTGATCGATACCCCGAACGGTAGCCGGAGCAACCATGACACATCTCCTTGTGGTCGACGCTGACCGGTGTATGGGATGCACGAGTCTCGGCGGCGCGATGCGTCGCCTTCGTGGAAACCTGGGATTGGGCTCAGCGTAAACCGGTGGACCTCGCCAGTCAGTGGTACTGGTTGTGAAGAACTGCACAAGGTACGGTCACGCTGCGGCATCACGAGCTAATACCCGCTTTCGCGCGCAGTTTCACGCAAATCCTGTCGCGCACCCTCGACCGACGGCGGATCGGTGACCCGCCGGGGCGTCGCGGTACGACCCGGCTCACGCCGGCTGGTTACCCGCGAATCGACGCCGGATTCCCCTCCCGACGGTTACGCTCCGTTCATCGACATCGCACCCGCCGAGGCGGCTCGCCGTTGCTACCCGTACCGGGTGACGGCAGCCGGTACGCTCGCTCCGTGGCCGCGACGATGACCGGGGAGCCGAGCTCCCGGCAGGAGCCGAGCTCCCGGGGGAACCGCCCGGGTCTCGTCCGCTCGCTGCTCGACCGGTTCGGTCATCTCGTCCGGGAGATGAGCAAGTTCGCCACGGTGGGCGGGATCGCCTTCCTCATCGACTTCGCGCTCTTCAACTACCTGACCGGCGTACGCGACGTCGAGCCGGTCATCGGGAAGACCATCTCGACGGTCATCGCGGCCACTGTCGCCTTCCTGGGCAACCGGTTCTGGACGTGGCGGCACCGCAGGGGGGCCAACCCGGCCCGCGAGTACGCACTGTTCTTCTTCTTCAACGGGGTGGGCCTGGGCATCGCGGTCGCCTGCCTCGCGGTGAGCCGTTACGGGCTCGGCAGCATCTGGCCGGAGGTGTTCCAGACCCCGCTGGCGGACAACATCGCCAGCTTCATCGTGGGCACCGGCCTCGGCACGCTGTTCCGATTCTGGTCGTACCGACGGTTCGTCTTCGTGGAAGCGGGAACTCCGGCCGTTCCGGAAGTGACGCACGACCGACCCGGGGCGTGACCTGCCGCCCACCTCGTCCGGCCGGCCCCTGCCGGCCCCGTCCACTGGCCTAAGGTGTTCCGCATGCGTCTTGTCCGTCTGCTGCCCGAGCGCTGGCAGAAGTTCATCCACGAGGCGCTCAAATTCGGCATCGTCGGCGGCATCAACACCGTCATCAATTACGCGGTGTTCAATGCGCTGGCACTCACCGTTTTTGTCGACGGTCAACTCAAGGCCACGGTCATCGCCACCGTGGTGGCGACGATCACGTCGTATCTGATGAACCGGCACTGGACGTACCGCGACCGTCCGAAATCGGCCCTACGGCGCGAATACGCCCTGTTCTTCCTGTTCAATGCGACCGGCCTGCTCATCGAGTTGGGCGTGCTCGCCCTGGCCAAGTACGGCCTCGGCGTGACCAGCCTGCTCGCGTTGAACGTGGCCAAGACCGGCGGCGTGCTGCTGGCCACGCTGTTCCGGTTCTGGTCGTACCGCACCTTCGTCTTCCAGCCGGCCCCGGCGCCGGCCGAGCAGACCTGGCACAGCATCCCGCGCGACGAGTGGGACACCATGGCCGAGATGGACCCGGTGGCCGAGCTGGCCGAGTCGATCTCCGAGCTGGAGGAGGTCCAGCCGCCACCGGCCGGCGGGAGACGCGCACCGGCCGCCGAACCGGCGCCCGGCCCGGGCGCCCCGGTGCAGGGCCGCCCGGTGCCGCTCGACGCCGGCGTCGGCGCCCTGGACCGCGAGCTCGAGGCCGAACTCGCCGCCGAACTCCAGGCCACCTCCCGCCGCACGCCACGCCGCTGACCCGAAGCCGCCGCGCGCCCACCGGCCCGGGAGCCGGGGGCGAGCGGAGATCAGGCGGGTGTCAGGTGGTGGGATCGCGCAGCGGCTTGCCCTCGTTGAGGTCGGCGAGGATGTCGCGCATTTCAGCGTCGCCGAGCGAGTGCTTGTCGTGGTGCGCCTCGACCAGCTCGTAGAGCTTGGTCTGGACCTGGCCCACCCGGGGCACGTCGTGGAGCACGGACTGGCCGCGCTCGCCGGCCGACTCGATGGTCAGCGTGCCGCAGCCGAGCAGCCGCTCGACGAAGCGCTGGTTCATCGCGTGGTCGTTGATCCGGGTGAGCGGGATGTCGCGGCGGTCCCGGGAGAGCACCCCCTGCTGGAGCAGCACCCGCTCGTTGGTGAACAGGTAGTGCGTGGTGCGCCAGACCAGGAACGGCCAGAGCGCCAGCCAGAGCGCCGCCACCAGGGCCAGCACCCCGATCACGGCGAGCGCGATCGACCCACCCCCGCCGGACGGCAGCAGGACCACACCGGCCACCACCGCGCCGACGGCGAGCACCAGCACCGCAACCGGCCGGATCAGGGCCTTCCAGTGCGGGTGCAGATGCAGCACGACGTGCTCGTCCTCGGTGAGCACGTCTTCGGGGAACGCCACGGGAACCTCCTCGCAGGAACAGTCGCGCTGACCGTAACCGCTCGACCCGCGCCCGGACATCAGCCGCGCGGGCGGCACGTCCCGCCACGCGCGATCGTGCACTCGCCGGCCCTCGCTCGGGCTTTCATCCCCCTCGCCCGGGGCGTCACGCACCATCGCGGGCAGTGGGGTCACCGCAGGTGGAGGACGTCGCCGGCGGCCAGGTGGCGCTCACCAGTCGCGGTGCGGAGGAGGAGTTGGCCGTCCGGGTCGACGCCGGTGGCCAGGCCGGTCACGTCCGTCCCGTCCGGCAGCAGCACCTTCACCTCCTTGCCGACCGTGACGCAGGCGGCCAGGTACGCGTCACGCAGCCCGCTGGCCACCGCGTCGCCACCGGCGGTGCGCCAGCGGTCGTACCAGTCGGCGACCGCGCGCAGCAGGGCCCGCAGCAGCGGATCCCGGTCGGTCGCCGCCGCGCCCGCCAGCTGGAGCGAGGTGGCGGGCAGCCCGGTCGGGTTCGCCGGCAGCTCGTCGGCGCGCAGCGTGACGTTCAGCCCGACGCCGAGCACGATCGCGGGCGGCTCACCGGCCCGGGACGCCGGCACCGCCTCGGCGAGGATCCCGGCGCACTTCGCGTCGCCGACCAGCAGGTCGTTCGGCCACTTCAGGCCGGCGTCCAGCTCCGCCAGCAGGGCCACCGCCTCGACCAGCGCCACCCCGGCCAGCAGCGGCAGCCAGCCGTACCCGGTCGAGGGCGCCGCCGGCCAGCCGCGCTCGGGGACGGCCTCGCCGGGCCGGAGCAGCACGCTGGTCGCGATGCCGGCGCGCGGCGGCGACTGCCAGACCCGGCCCCGGCGGCCACGCCCGGCGGTCTGCCGCTCGGCGACCACGACCAGGCCCTCCGGCTCGCCGGCCTGCGCCGCCTGCGCCGCGTCGGCGTTGGTCGAGCCGGTCTCGGCCCGCAGCTCCAGCCGGTTCCACGGCCCGTACGGGGCGACCAGCGCCCGCCGCAGCCGCGCCGCCGACAGCGGCGGGCGGTCCAGATCGGTGTACGGCGAGCCCGGCATTCCGCCAGCCTACGGCCCGCCCGTCGGCGGCTCGCCGGGTCGCCCCGACGAAGCTGAGGCGAACTGCACAGCGGCGACGACCTGAACCATCGTTATATTCCCTGGGTGACTACCGAGACCGGGATCAACATCCACAGCACCGCGGGCAAGCTGGCGGACCTGGAGCGCCGGGTCGACGAGGCGGTGCACGCCGGATCGGCGCGCGCCGTGGAGAAGCAGCACGCGCGGGGCAAGAAGACCGCCCGCGAGCGGATCGAGCTGCTGCTCGACGAGGGCTCGTTCGTCGAGCTGGACGAGCTGGCCCGGCACCGGTCCACCAACTTCGGGCTGGAGAGGACGCGCCCGTACGGCGACGGCGTCATCACCGGCTACGGCACCATCGACGGCCGGCAGGTGTGCGTCTTCGCCCAGGACTTCACGGTCTTCGGCGGCTCCCTCGGCGAGGTCTTCGGCGAGAAGATCGTCAAGGTGATGGACCTGGCCATGAAGATCGGCTGCCCGGTCATCGGCATCAACGACTCCGGCGGCGCCCGGATCCAGGAGGGCGTCGCCTCGCTCGGCCTCTACGGCGAGATCTTCTTCCGCAACGTGCGGGCCAGCGGCGTCATCCCGCAGATCTCCCTGATCATGGGCCCGTGCGCGGGCGGCGCTGTCTACTCCCCGGCGGTCACCGACTTCACAGTGATGGTCGACCAGACCTCGCACATGTTCATCACCGGCCCGGACGTCATCAAGACGGTCACCGGCGAGGACGTGGCGATGGAGGACCTGGGCGGCGCCCGGACGCACAACACCCGCAGCGGCAACGCGCACTACCTCGCCACCGACGAGGAGGACGCGATCGAGTACGTCAAGGCGCTGCTGTCGTACCTGCCGTCGAACAACCTGGACGAGCCGGTGGTCTACCCCGTGGACGTCGACCTCGACGTCACGGACTCCGACCGGGAACTGGACACCCTGATCCCGGACTCGGCGAACCAGCCGTACGACATGCACCGGGTCATCGAGCACGTCCTCGACGACGGCGAGTTCCTGGAGGTCCAGCCGCTCTACGCGCAGAACCTCGTGATCGGCTACGGCCGGGTCGAGGGACGGCCGGTCGGTGTGGTGGCCAACCAGCCGATGCACTTCGCCGGCACGCTGGACATCGCCGCCAGCGAGAAGGCCGCCCGCTTCGTGCGCACCTGCGACGCGTTCAACATCCCGGTGCTGACCTTCGTCGACGTGCCCGGCTTCCTGCCCGGCACCGGCCAGGAGTGGGACGGCATCATCCGCCGCGGGGCCAAGCTCATCTACGCGTACGCCGAGGCCACCGTCCCGAAGGTCACCGTCATCACCCGCAAGGCGTACGGCGGGGCGTACGACGTGATGGGCTCCAAGCACCTCGGCGCGGACCTGAACTTCGCCTGGCCGACCGCGCAGATCGCGGTGATGGGCGCGCAGGGCGCGGTGAACATCCTCTACCGGCAGGAACTGGCCGCCGCCGAGGACCCGGCCGCGGTCCGCGCCGAGAAGATCGCCGAGTACGAGGACACCCTGGCCAACCCGTACATCGCCGCCGAGCGCGGCTACGTCGACTCGGTGATCCCGCCGCACGAGACCCGCGCCCAGATCGTCCGCGCCCTGCGGGTCCTGCGGACCAAGCGGGAGACCCTGCCGCCCAAGAAGCACGGCAACATCCCGCTCTGAGCACCGTCCCGCCGCGCGGCTTCCGGAGTTGCCCGGCGGCCGCGCGGATCGTCGCCGGCGGTCAGCAGGCGGGGTTGGCGGCCACGCACATCCGGCGCGCCGCGGTCCGGCCCAGCGCCTCCAGTTCGGCGTGGCTGAGGCCGCGGTCGGGGCGGTTGCCATCGACCGTGTCCGCCACGGTGTCCGGGCCGGTCGCCACCACGGTGACCAGGTCGCCGACGCGCACCACCATGGTGACCTCGACCGGCGGGGTCTCGGCCATCGGCTTGCCGGCCGGGCGGGTGCGCGGCGCCAGCGGCACGTGGCGCACCATCACCGACTCTTCGCCGGCGAAGCCGCTGACCGGCGCCTCCCACCGGTGGGTCTGCACGGTCGGCACGACCCGGCCGTTCAGCACGGCGGAACCGTCGAACTCCCACTCCGCGCAGGCGTGCAGCAGCAGCTTGACCAGGCCGAAGACCGCCAGGCTCTGGCCCGGCTCGACCCGGTAGACGTCCTGGGTGAGCAGCGGGCGCTGGCGCTTGGCGTCGGCCGCCGCCGGCAGCAGGGTCTGCGACCGCGAGTAGCGGGAGGTGGGGGCGGTCGACGGGACGCCGCGCTCGCGCCCGCAGGACTCCAGCATCGGGTCGAGGCGCACCGGCTCCCGCAGGCCGGCCTCACCGAGTCGGGTGCCGGTCTTCAGCGGCACGTCCCCCGGGTCGAGCAGGGCCTCCTGCGGGATCTCGGCCCGCCCGGCGGTCGCCGGCGGCACGGGGGCGGCGGCGACCAGGGGCTCCGGCGACACCGACCGCCCGGCCGCCACGTACGCGGAGCCCGACATCACGGCGAGCACGGCGGTCGCCGCCAGCACCGCGGTGCGGCGGCTGCGCCGGCGGGCCCGGGCCCGGATCTCGGCCGGCTCCGGCCAGTCGACCTCCCGCAGCGCGCGGTTCAGCCGTTCGACGACCGTCACGTCCTCACGCATCGGCGGCCTCCTCCAGGTCAACGACGGCGAGCAGCCCGGCGAGCGCGGCCCGCCCCCGGGAGAGTCGGGCCTTGACCGTGCCGACCGGGGCGGCCGTCTCCCGGGCCACCTCGGCGACCGGCATCCCGAGCAGGTAGTAGAGCGCGATCGCGGTGCGCTGCTCCTCGGGCAGCCGGCGCAGCGCGGCGACCACCTCGACGGTGTCGGTGTCCGGCCCGGGGACGCTCTCGGTGGCGCCGTGCCGCAGGTAGGCCCGCGCCCGGCTGCGCAGGCTGCGCCACCGGCTCACCGCGATCCGGGACGCCACCACCCGCACCCACGCCTCCGGTTCGTCGTACCGGCTCACCGTCGACCAGCGCTGCCAGGCCCGGATGTACGCCTCCTGGACCGCGTCCTGGGCCTCGGCGAAGTCGCCGGTGAGCACGTAGACGAAGCCGAGCAGCCGTTGCCGGCTGCCGCGGTAGAACTCGTCGAACTCGTCGACGTCCGACACCTGGTTACCTCCCCCGTGGCGGTCCCAGGGGACACGCGCGAACCGGTGCCGTCGGTTGCCGGCTCAGCCGATCATCTTCGTCAACTCGGCGAGCGGGAACCCGCCGGCCGGGATCCGCTCCCGTACCGCGCGGCGGACCGCCACCTGCACCGCGGCGTTAACCGGCGTCGGTACGCCGTGCAGCCGGCCGAGCAGGACGATCTCGCCGTTGAGGTGGTCGGCCTCGGCCGAGCCGGCGCCGCGGGCGAGGCTCTGCCAGGTGGAGCCGCCGGCCCGTTCCTCCCCGCCGACCGGGCGGTGCCGGACCAGGTCACCCCGCTCGGCCGCCTCCTCGGCCCGGCTGGTGTACCCGATGCCGGCGGCGACGAGCACCGCCTCGGCCTCGGCGCGCACCCGGTCGGCGAGGTCCTCCGGGATGTCCCGGCCGAGCAGCGCCTGCAGGCCGTTGCCGAGGTTGGCCAGCAGCTTGCCGTACTTCCAGCGCATCACGTCGTCGCGGACCGGGGCCACGAAACCGGCGCCGGTCAGGTCGGCGGCGACGGCCCGGTCGACCGCGTCCGAGCCGGTGGGGTAGCGGCCCAGGTGGAGCATCCCCGGGTGCGGGTGGCCGTTGGCCACCACCAGTCCCGGTTCCAGGTGGGTGGCGGGCAGCCAGACGCAGACCGGGTGCACCGCGGCGAAGAGCCGCAGCGCGGCCGGTTCGTTGGCCACCCCGTTCTGCGCGGTGAACAGCGGCAGCCGCTCCCCCGCCGTACCGCCGCCGGCCACCGGGGCGTCCGCCCAGGTGGCGAGCGCGCCGGCGGTGTCCTGCGACTTGACGGTCAGCACCAGCACGGTGTCCGCGGGCAACGGGCGATCCCCGGGCCGGTCCACGGCGGGCAGCCGGGCGGTCTGCTCGCGCTCCGGTTGGCGCAGGGTGAGACCGCGCTGCCGGATCGCGTCCAGATGCGCGCCGCGGGCCACCAGGGTGACGTCGTGGCCGGCCTCCGCCAGCCGTACGCCGATGGTGCCGCCGACCGCGCCCGCCCCGATGATCACATATCGCACGGGGCCATTCTGCCTGGTGCCCGGCGCGGCTCAGCAGGCGGCGACGGCCAGGACGGCCAGCCACGACTCGCCGACCGGCGAGCTGTCCCGTTCTCGGCGCAGCGGAACGAGGCCGGCGCCGGCGAGCACCGCCTCGATCTCGGGGAGCCGGTAGCGGGCGAAGTAGCGGTCGACCGCCTCGCCGGGCCAGCGTTCCCAGCGCTCGCCGTCGCCCTCCTTGAGGCTGAGCAGCAGCGGGCACCCCGGGCGCAGCACCCGGCGGACACCGGCCAGCGCGGCCGGCGCGTCGGCCTTCGGCAGGTGCAGCAGCGACGCCGAGCACCAGACGCCGCCCAGGGTGGCCGGCCGGAACGGCAGCCGGAGCAGATCGCCCTGCACCAGCGGCACCGACACCCGGGCGCGGGCGCGGGCCAGCATCCCGGCCGACAGGTCCAGCCCGACGCCGGCGAGCCCCAGCCCGGCCAGGAACGCCAGGTCCCGGCCCGGGCCGCAGCCCAGGTCGAGCACCGGCCCGTCGACCCGGGCGCGGAAGTCGTCAACCAGCGCCCGGTAGGTCGCCGGCACCTCGGGGTTCCGGGCGTCGAAGTCCGCCGCGATCCGGTCGTACGCCGCCCGGTTCCGCTCGATCAGCTCGGTCATCCTCGTCTCCTGCCGTCGTTCGTGCCGGGCACCGATGTTCGTGCCGGTGACCCGCTTCCGTGCCGGTCGCCGGCGGCCACGGGCGACCGTGGGGTCAGCGGATGAGGCCGGCGTCGGTGAGGATCGGGCCGGCCAGCAGGAGCGCGCCGGCGGCCAGGGTGGCCAGGTTGACCAGCGCGAACACGGTCACCCAGAAGAACGCGGGCAGCGGGGTGATGCCGGCCAGTTGGTCGGCGTCGGATTCCGGCATCCGGCCCCGGCCGCGCAGCCGTTGCAGCTCCAGCACCGGCCGCACGCCGCCGAGCAGCAGGAACCACACCCCGGTGTACGCGAACGCGGCCTGCACCTGTGGCGAGGCGTACCAGGAGACGGCGAACACCAGCCCACCGGTGACCAGCAGCGACAGCACCCCGAACACGTTGCGGATCATGACCAGCATGGCGAGCAGCAGCACCACGGCGACCCAGAGCAGCAGGGTGATCCGGTTGCCGCCGAGCAGCCACGCTCCGGCCAGCCCGACCAGCGGCGGGGCGAGGTAGCCGGCGAGCAGCGTGAGGATCATGCCGGGGCCGGTGGGCCGGCCGGCCGAGAGGGTCAGCCCCGAGGTGTCCGAGTGCAGCCGGATGCCGCGTAGCCGACGGCCGGTGAGCAGGGCGGCCAGCGCGTGACCCCCCTCGTGCGCGATGGTGACCGCGTTGCGGGCGATCCGCCAGGGCAGCCGGGTCGAGACCACCACCAGCGCGACGGCGGCGGTGAGCAGCACCAGCAGCGGTGGCGGATCCGGCTGCGCCCCCAGGAGGCGGTCCCAGATCCCGGTCAACCCGTCGATCGACACCATGGGGCGCGAGCCTACCGGCCCGTTCAGGTGTCCACCGCGGTCCGTCGGCTCGTATCGTGTGAGACTGACGGGTGGCGATCGGAGCGGGAGGTGAACGCCGGTGAGCGCGGCCCCCCTGGGAAACCATGTCGGACTCTGGACGGAGGCCGACTACTTCGCCATGGGCGAGACCCCGAACCGGATCGAGCTGCTCGACGGGAGCCTGATCGTGAGCCCTGCCCCGAGCAAGCGGCACCAGCGGGTGTCGCGCCTGCTGGCCAACAGCGTCGAAGCCGCGGCCGACGGCCTCGCGGTGTTCGAGGCGGTCAACGTCCGGCTCGGTGTCGACCGGATCGTCATTCCGGACGTGGTCGTCGCCGATACCGACGACGAGGGCACCGTGGTGGAGGCCGGGGAGGTCGCCCTGGTCTGCGAGATCGTCTCACCGGGGAACGCGGCCGCCGACCGGCTGGTCAAGATGCAGCTCTACGCCATCGCCCGGATTCCCTGGTACCTGCTGGTCGAGCAGGACGGCCAGAGCCACTCGTTGCGACTGTTCCGGCTGGACGGCGCCCACTACGTCGAGGACCGGGTCGCCAAGGCGGGCGAGGAACTCAGCCTGACCGAACCGTTCCGCTGGCGCGTCGACCCCGCATCGCTGCGCTGAGCAGCGCCCGCCACGGCTGCGCCCGGCACGTCGGGCATCCCGCCACCACGCAGCGTGTCGACCTGGACACGTCGCGCCAATTCCGTACGGCACGACGTAAGGCAATGTCGAACATCGATGTAGATTTCTTTAGCGCCCCTTGTGATCGAGGGCACTTACCTCCAAAGATAGGCGTCAATCCCATCGGCGTCCTTGGAGGCATCCATGACCCGTACCAGATCACCGCTGCGCAGAATGCTCGCCGCCGGCCTCACCGTGCTCGCCACCGCGGCGGCGGGGCTCGTGGCCACCACCGGACCCGCGCAGGCCGCCACCGTGCCCGGCATCGACGTGTCCCACTACCAGGGGGCCATCAATTGGACCAGCGTCCGCAACGCCGGCATCCAGTTCGCCTTCATCAAGGCCACCGAGGGCACCAGCTACAAGGACCCGCGGTTCAACACCAACTACGTGGCCGCCTACAACGCCGGCGTCATCCGGGGCGCGTACCACTTCGCCCGGCCCAACATCTCCTCCGGCGCCGTGCAGGCGAACTACCTGGCCTCCAACGGCGGCGCCTGGTCGGCCGACAGCCGCACCCTGCCCGCCGCGCTGGACCTCGAGGCCAACCCGTACTCCGGTGGCTACTGCTACGGCCTGAGCACGACCGGCATGCGCAACTGGGTGCAGGACTTCCTGAACACCTACCGCTCCCGCACCGGCCGGTACGCGGTCATCTACACCACCACCAGCTTCTGGAACACCTGCACCGGCAGCTGGAGCGGCCCGTGGGGCAACCACCCGCTGTGGATCGCCCGGTGGGCCAGCTCGCCCGGCACGCTGCCGCCCGGCGCCCCGTTCTGGAGCTTCTGGCAGTACACCAGCACCGGCAGCGTCGCCGGCATCGCCGGCAACGTGGACCGCAACTACTGGAACGGTGACCGGAGCCGGCTGATCGCGCTGGCCAACAACACCTGACCCGCCCTGATCCGCCCCTGGGAAGGCAGTTGGCGGCAGCGGGATCGGCTGTCACCGTACGGTGAACAACTGGTCCGGCTGCCGCCACGCCGCCCGGCCCGGGGTCAGGCCCGTCGCCTCGCCATCGCCGGGACCGGGGACTCCTCGCGGGCGAGGGCGCCGCGCCGCGACAGTCGCCAGCCAGCCACTCCGGCAACGGTGACGGTCACGACGCTGAGCAGCGCGACCAGCACCGGCAGCCCCAGGCTGGCCAGGACCAGGACGATGTCGCCGAGCGCGACGAGCATCCACAGTGCCACCCGGGGGCGGGCGTCCTTGCGTCGGTAGCCCATGTCGTACCTCCTTCCGTCGTGCCGGTGGAGATACCCCGGACAACGGAAGGCCATGCGAGTCAATCTCGCACCGGCGGAAATCGCGCCGATCAGTCCTGGCGGTCGGGCACGAAGCCCTTCGCGATCAGCTCGAAGTTGGGCAGGTTGGCCTGCCAGTCCTTGTCGGCCACCTCCCAGCGGAGGGCGTAGCCGCGGTCCTTGGCCGTGACGAAGCCGCGGTTGCGGACCCGGATCCGGGTGTTGTCGCGGGTCTCCCGCCAATCCCAGTCCGCGCAGGTCTTCCAGAAGTCGCAGCGCACGATATCGATGTACTCGTAGTTGTTGACGACGTTCTTCCGCGCCGGCTCGATCCTCCGCCAGTCGGCGACCGCGTCCCGCTTCGGGGTGCTGGTCCACTGGACGAGCAGCTCCCGGACCCCGTTCGGCTCCTGGAACACCACCGTGGTCCCGTCAGGCTGGCTGCGGGTCCAGCCCTCGGGCAGCGGTAGCGTGAAGCCGGCCGGGTCCTTGTGCAGCTTCCAGCCGGGCGGCAGGACCAGGCCGGACGCCGACGCCGAGGCGGAGGGGGTCGGGCTGGGGGCGGCGCTGGTCGGCGGGGGCGGAGCCGCCGCGGAGGTCGGCGCCGGGGCCGAGGTCGCCGCGGCGCCGGTCGGATCGGCCTGCGGGTTCTCGTCGTCACCGCTGTTGAGCAGCGGCACCACCACGACCAGGCCGAGCAGGAGCAGCGCCACCACCACCCCGATCAGCACGTTGCGCCGGGTGTTGTCCGGCTTCGTACCGTCGGAGGCCAGCACCGGCGCCCGCCCGGACGGCGGGCTCACCGGGGCAGGCATGACGGAGGTCGGGTTCACCGGCTTGCGCGGCTCGGCCTTCGCGCCACCCCCGCCCGGCGCCGGCGGGTCGACCTTCGTGGTGGGGCCGGCGTCCACGCTGGACGGCGGCGGCTCGACCTTCGCCGTGGGCGCGGCGTCGGAGCCGGCCGGCACCTTCGCGGTGGCGTCCTCCGCGGCCGCCCCCGCGGCGGCCGTCGAGGCGGGTGCCTGCGGCGCCCGGGGCGCCGGCGGGCTGACCGGCCGGTGCTCCTCCGCCGGTCGCGGCGCGGGCACCAGCGGCGGGCGCGGTTCGCGCGGGCCGTTCGGCCCCGGCCGGCGTACGCCGTCGAGCAGCGGGATGGTGCGCGCCCGCTTGCCGCCGGCCCGGCGGAGCAGCCGCTCGGCGACCTCGGCGGTGATCCGGTCGTTCGGGTCCTTGCGCAGCAGGCCGTTGAGCACCGGCTTGAGCGGCCCGGCGTTCTTCGGCGGCGGCAGCGGTTCGGTGGCGAGGGCGGCCAGCGTGGCGATCGCCGAGGGCCGGGCGTACGGCGACTTGCCCTCCACGGCCGCGTAGAGGGTGGCGCCCAGCGACCAGAGGTCGGCCTCCGGCCCGGCGGTGCCGTCGCGGGCCCGCTCCGGCGCGATGTACGCCGGCGAACCGAGCACCATGCCGGTGCGGGTGACGTTCGGGTCACCGGGGATGGTGGCGAGGCCGAAATCGGTCAGCACCACCCGGCCGTCGTTGCCGAGCAGCACGTTGCCCGGCTTGACGTCCCGGTGCATCACGCCGGCCTTGTGCGCCGCCTTCAGCGCGCCCAGCACGCCGAGCCCGATCTCCACCGCGCGGGCGGGCGACACCGGGCCGTCCTCGGCGAGAGTGTCCTGCAGGGACTTCGACGGCACGTACTCCATGACGATCCACGGGTCGCCGTCGGTGCGGAGCACGTCGAAGATGCGGACGACGTTGATGTGGTTGAGCCGGGCGATGGCCCGCGCCTCCCGCAGCGAACGTTCGCGCATCTCGCGGCGCTCGTCGTCGGTGAGGCTGGGCGGCGGGACCAGTTCCTTGATCGCCACATCCCGGTGCAGCACCTCGTCGCGCGCCTTCCACACCCGACCCATGCCACCCTGACCGAGCGGCGATATCAGCCGGTATCGGTCAGCGACGAGTTGGGGAAGCGCGTTCGACATCGCAGAGACGGTACCCGGAGGGCCCGACCGTCACACCGGCGGCACGCCACTGTGCGGCGTAGGTCAACTTCTGGACGCGTACGCTGGCGGCATGTCTGCCGAAGAGCCGCTGTTCCGGGTCGTCCGCGGCGTACCGACCGCCGAGGAGCTGGCCGCCCTGGTGGGCGCGATCGCCGTGCGGTCACGGCCGGCCGCCGCGCCCGCGCCGGCCGCCGGCTCGGCCTGGGCGCGCAGCGCGCGACCGGCCGGCGCGGCCGTCGCCGCCGGTCCCGGCGCGTGGCGCGCCTCCGGCCTGCCCCGCTGACTTTTTCCGGATACGGATCACCGCAGCTCGCTGGCCGTGATCCGGAGACCGGGTGACGGATGTCCACGGCCTGGGGGCTGCCGCCGCCGTCGCGCAGCCACTAACCTCACTCAGGGAAACCGCGCCGTAACAGGTAGGGAGGGGCCGATGATCCCCGAGGAGGACCGCCCAGCGTCCTGGCTCCGCGGCTACGGCGGCATCGAGGCCGACATCCGCAAGATGCGCGAGTTCGCCGACCGGCTCCAGGCCGAGGTGGAACGCAACTACGCACCGCACCTGTCGTACATCGCCGAGGACATGACGGCGAAGGTGCCCAACCCGGCGGACGCCTTCATCGAGCTGGTCGACTTCCTGCGCACCCACCACGAGACCCAGCAGGCCACCGCCGACATGGTCTGGGGCGTGGGCGGCGCCACCGGGCACCTCGCCGCCGCCGCCGCGACCGTCGCCGAGCAGTACACCGGTTCCGACGCCTTCTCCTCCGCCCGGGTGGCCGACGTCGAGCGGGCGCTCGCCGCCCCCGGCCCGGCCGCGCCGACCGCTCCCCCGCCGATGCTGGGCGATCCCACCGGCCCGGAGAGCGGGCCGGTGGTGCTGCCGTGATCGAACGGGGCAGCGGCCGCACGTCCGGCCTCACCGACTGGCGGCTGATGGACGTGGCCAGCATGTGGGCCTGCCTGCAGGACCACGACACCACCAACCATTGGAAGCAGGTCGCCGGCTGGCGCAAGGTCTGCGACCTGGCCCAGACCCACCTGGCCCGGCTCCAGGAGTACCGGCGCGGACTCGCCGAGGCATGGCCGCCGGAGACCAACGAGGCCGCCCGCGCGTACCTGCGCGAGCTGGACGAGCTGATCGACAAGGTGCGGCGCACGCACGACGCCGCCACGGCCAACTACACGGCGCTCTCCGCCGCCACCCAGGCCATCGGCAGCAGCCGGGCGCAGCTGGAGAAGGTGTACGAGGAGTGGGCGGTCAAGCTCCAGCAGAAGCGGGCGTACGAGGCGACGGCCGCCGACCCGAAGGCGGCGATGGGCAGCCGGGTCCCGGACCAGCCGGTGACCGACGCCGACCTGGAACGGCTCAACGTCCAGGCGCGCGGCATCATGTACGGCCTCAGCACCGAACTCCAACACGCCCAGGTAATGCTCCAAAAGCCCCCGCCGATCAGACCAAAGAAGCAGACAGAGAACCCAGACATATACGGTGGTGCCGCTCCCCCAGAGATCCCGCCGATCGTGCCGATGCCAATCGTCTCCGTCGGGACTACCCCATCTGTGACCCGCCGCCCTGACGCCAACCGGCCGGTACCAGGCCCTACTGCCCCCCGTGGAGGTCCCGTGCTCGGGGCCGCCAGCGGTGCGCTAGCACCAGCACCTCCGAGCTTGCCGGGCGCGACATCCACCGCACCGCCCGCCGCTTCTTCGAGCATCGGAGTTCCACCGGTAGTTCCCGGGGCCCAAGGTGGCGCTAATGGTCTGGCCCGCGGTCAGACCGGGCCCGCAAGTAGGCCAGTCGCCGGGCCTACGAGCGGCACGCCGCACGCCAGCCCTCCAGGGTCGCCCCGAGCCATGCCCCCTGGTGGTCTGATCGGTGGGACGCCGGGAATGGGACTCAGCCAACCGGCTGCGGGCAACAATCAGCCACGACGGGTCAACCCAATCGGTGGAGTCATCGGTGGTGGTGGCGCTGGAACCGCTCCGTCCGGTGGGGCAGGTTCCCGCCCGGGCGGTGGACGTAGCTTCGCCGCTGCCCACGGCATGCCGCCGATCGGTGGTGGCCCCGCCTTGGGCGGTATCGCCCGGGTGAGCGGCGCCGATGGACCGCACAACCATGCAGAGCGGAATGTCCGGGAGCCACATGCCTGGGATCCCGATCACCCATGGGCAATCGATCAGGGGGTAACACCGGTCGTCCGCTCGCCGGACGAGGACGGCCCTATCGATCCCGGGCCCGCCATTGGCCTCAATCGGTGAGGTACGGCATCTTCCGTCCCTTGCTCGCTCTGCTAACGCTGTCGATGGCGTCGCTCCTCCCACCCACGGCTGGGGTTAGCGCCGGCCCAGGAGCTACCGCACCCACTGCTGGGGCGAGCCAGATACGTGGGGACCAATGGCACCTGCGCTACCTCAAAGTCGCGGAAGCGCACCATCTATCACAGGGTGAAGGCGTTTCGGTCGCAGTACCCGATACTGGCGTTAGTCCTCATCCCGACCTGCTTCGAAATCTACTCAGTGGAATCGACACCATTCCCGGAGGAAGCGGCGATGGTCAGCAAGATCGGGATAGCCACGGCACCTCGATGGCCGGCTTAATCGCCGCACATGGTCGCGGCAACAATACCGGCGCGTTGGGCCTCGCCCCGAGAGCAAAGATCCTGCCGATCTTCGTATCGCCACCACAGAGCGATGGAGCGCCCGACGCTCTAGCCGAAGGGGTCGAGTTCGCGATTTCACGCGGCGTTGATGTGATCAGCATCTCCAGCGGTGGCTCAACGAGCACTCGGCTCGATCGCGCGATCGGAACTGCCATCGCATCCGACATTGTTGTAGTAGCGGCAGCGGGCAATAAGCCAGAGGATTCGAGAGTCACCTATCCGGCTTCGAGGTCTGACGTAATCGCGGTCGGCGGGGTTGACCGTTCTGGCCGGCATGCAACGGTTTCAGTAGCAGGTCCGGAGGTCGATATAGTCGCGCCAGCTGTCGACATTTACAGCACTAGCTATGACGGAAAGTATTCGAAGGGTGAAGGTACGTCGGGTGCCACTGCCATTGCGGCTGGAGCAGTGGCTCTGATTCGGTCGAGGTTTCCTGACCTGCCCGCGTCGGAGGTGGCGCATCGGCTCACGGCTACCGCCGTCGACAAGGGGCCGCCCGGCCGCGACGACCAGTACGGCTACGGGGTGATCGACCTGGTGGCGGCACTGACGGCAGACGTACCGCCGCTGGGTTTCGGGTCGGCGACGGCGAGCGCGCCGGCCGCCGGTACCCCGAGCACGACGGCGGCCGCCCGCCCGGGCGACGACGGCGACGGCGGGGCCACCGTGCGCGGCTGGGTGACGCTCGGCGTGCTGGTGGCGGCGGGCACGGCGTGGGTGCTGATCGCGCGCCACCGCCGGAGGAGCGACGACCCGCCGCCCCGGATCAGCCGCTGACTCCCAACCCGCGAACCCGTTCCCCGGCCCGCCGGCCCACGCCGGGCCGAGGCGGCCGGTAACGTCGGCGACGTGTCAGACGCCGCGCCGCTTCGCCTCGTGCTCGCCTCGGCGAGCCCTGCCCGTCGCAAGAGCCTCCAGGCTGCCGGCATCGAGCCGGATGTGCTGGTCAGTGGGGTGGACGAGTCTCTCGTCGTCACCGACCGGGCCGAGGAGCTGTGCCTGGAGCTGGCCCGTCTGAAGGCCCAGGCGGTGCTCACCCGGCTGCGCCCGACCGACGACGAGCGGACCCTGGTGCTCGGCTGTGACTCGGTGCTGGCCTTCGACGGCGAGATCCTCGGCAAGCCGGCCGACGCGGCCGACGCCACCCGGCGCTGGGAGCGGATGCGGGGGCGCAGCGGCGTGCTGCACAGCGGGCACTGCCTGATCGACATCGTGGCGGGCCGGCGGGCCGAGGCGGTGGCCTCCACCACTGTGCACTTCGCCGACATCAGCGACGACGAGATCGCCACGTACGTGGCCACGGGCGAGCCGCTCGCGGTGGCCGGCGCGTTCACCATCGACGGGCTGGGCGGGCCGTTCGTGGAGCGGATCGAGGGCGACCCGGGCACCGTTGTGGGGCTCAGCCTGCCACTGCTGCGCCGCCTGCTCGCCGACCTCGACTGCCGGATCACCGATCTGTGGACGAAGATCGCGCCCGGCAACCAGACGGTCGAACCGCTCGGTTAGCGTCGCGGCCATGACCACCAAGTCGATCCCGCTCACCGACGAGTTGCACGCCTACCTGGTCGGGCACGGCGCCCCGCCGGACGAGATCATGCGTGACCTGGCCGAGGAGACCCGGGCGGTGCTGCCGCAGCACGCCCAGATGCAGGTGGCGCCGGAGCAGGCGGCCTTCCTGACCTTCCTCACCCAACTGCTGGGCGTACGGCAGGCGGTGGAGGTCGGCACCTTCACCGGGCTCTCGTCGCTGGCGATCGCCCGAGGGCTGGCCGAGGGCGGGCGGCTGACCTGCTTCGACATCTCCGAGGAGTTCACCGGCATCGCCCGGCGCTACTGGGACCGGGCGGGGGTGGCCGACCGGATCGAGCTGCGCATCGGGCCGGCCGGTGACCGGCTGCACGAACTGCCGCACGAGCGCTACCTCGACTTCGCCTTCATCGACGCCGACAAGACCGGCTACCCGGTCTACTGGGCCGAGCTGGTGCCGCGGATGCGCCCCGGCGGCGTGATCGCGGTCGACAACGTGTTGCGCGGCGGCCGGGTGATCGCCCCGCAGAGCGCCGACGACCGGGCGATCGCCGCGTTCAACGACGAGGTGCTCGCCGACGTCCGGGTCGACGCGGTGATGCTGCCGGTCGCCGACGGCCTGACCCTGGCGCGGGTGCGCTGACCACCACCTCCAGGTGGCTACTTGATCCACACGGGATACGCGATATGGGGGTGTCCGCGACATCCGGACACCGCCATATCCGGGAAACGGTGTGGATCAACCCCAGGCGACCGGCGCGCTGGACGGTGGCCCGGGAAACGGTGTGGATCAACGGGCGGCCGGCCGCGCTGGGCGGCCGGGGAACGGTGTGGATCAGCCCGGAACGGCCGCGAGTGGCGGCTGGTCGGCCGGGCGCTGCGCGCGCAGCGCGCGGCCGAGGCGGACGGCGAGCAGCACGGCGGCCGCGACGAAGCCGGGCACCAGCAGGAACGCCAGGTGCGGCCCCACCCCGTCGGCCACCCAGCCGAGCAGCACCGGCGCGATGCCGAAGCCGACCCCCATCGAGTACGACGCCCAGCCCGCCGCCCGGTCGGCCGCCGGCCCGGCCACGGCGAGCGCGATCGAGATGGCCAGCGGGTAGTGCAGGGCGTTGCCGAGACCGAGCACCACCAGGCCGGCGACCGCGAGCCAGCCGATCGGGGCCACCCAGAATACGGTGAACCCGGTCAGCGAGACGCCCAGCGCGGCGAGCAGCAGCGGCACCGGCCGGTACCGGAGCGCGATCCGGCCGCCGAGCAGCCGCCCGAGGAACATCCCGACGACGATCGCCGCGACCGCGGCCGAGGCGGCGCCGGCGGTCATCCCGGCGTGCGAGCGGAGCACGTCGGCGGTCCAGAGTGACAGGCACACCTCGATCGAGCCGGTGACCGCCATCAACACCCAGGCGATCCAGTACGCCCGGGGCAGCCGCCGATCCGCCCCGCTGCCATCGCGGGCCCCGGCACCAGCCCGAACGCCGGCATCAGCCCGAACGGCGGAACCGGCCCGGGCCCCGGCACCCGCCCGAACGCCGGCACCGGCCCGGACGCCGGCACCGGCGCGGGCTCCGGGGGCGGCGGCCGGCGGGCGTACCCGGAAGGTCAGGGCGACGAGCGCGACCAGCGTGATGAGGCCGACCTCGACGGCCATCACCGGTCGCCAGCCCCAGCCGGCGTCGACGCTGGCGCCGATCACCAGCGGCGCGAGGATGCCCATGCCGGCGCAGGCGGCGTTGGCCTCGGTGAGCGCGGCCGGCGCGGCGGGGCCGTGCCGGGCGGTGAGCACGACGTTGACCCCGCTGATCACCATCATGCCGAAGGTGGCGATCACCGCGACCGCGGTGATCGTGGCCGGCAGGGCGCGGAACGTGCCCAGGGCGGCGACGCCGACCGCCACCCCGGCCAGGCCGAGCCAGGTGGCCGGTCCCCGGCCGAACCGCCGGGCCAGGGGCGCGAAGAGCGCTCCGCCGGCCAGCGAGCCGACCGCGATGCCGGTGCTGTGCAGGCCGGCGACGGCGGCCGAGGTGCCCTGCTCGTCGCGGAGCAGCGGCACGACCGGGCCGAACCCGTAGAGGAAGAAGCCCCACAGCCCCAGTTGGGCGTAGGTCAGCCAGGTGATGCAGTCACGGGTGAGGCGGGGCACCGGCCTTACGCTACAAGCGCTCGGCCGGCACCCCGCCCCGGATGAGAGGCAACTCTCGGGTCAGCGGACGCTGCGGGCGAACTGGCGGGCGGCCCAGACCACGCCGGCGGCGGCCAGCACCGCGATGATGCTCAGCCCCTGCCAGACCTTGTCGTCGCCGAGGTTGCCGGCGAAGAGCGCGCGGGTGCCGTCGACCGCCCAGGAGAACGGGTTCCAGTCGGCGATGCCCTGCAACCAGCCGGGCGCGAAGGTGAGCGGCAGCAGGATGCCGGAGAGCAGCAGCACCGGCTGCGCCACGGTGTTCATCAGCGGGGCCAGCGCGTCCTCGCTCTTGACCTTGAGCGCCACGCCGTAGGAGACGGCCGAGGTCATCAGCGCGATCAGGGCCAGCATGAGGTACGCCAGCAGCAGGTCGCCGATGAAGACCCGCAGGTCGAACAGGAGCGCGAGCAGGGTGATGATGACCGCCTGCACGATCAGCGACACCACGTCGCGCAGCGAGCGGCCGAGCAGCAGGGCCAGCCGGCTGACCGGGGTGACCCGGGAGCGTTCGATGACCCCGGCGCGAAGCTCGGCGATCAGGCCGAAGCCCTGGAACAGGCCGCCGAAGATGGCCAGCAGCACCAGCAGGCCGGGTACGAAGATCTTGTAGGCCTCGGCCTGGCTGGGCGCGTTCAGCGCCGGCTTGAGCAGCGGGGCGAAGAGCAGCAGGTACATCACCGGCTGGAAGACGCCGACGAAGACCCAGACCGGGTTGCGCAGCAGGAGCTGGAGCTGGCGCTGGAAGATCAGCCAGGTGTCACGGGCGAGTTTCATGAGGTCTCTCCGGGTCTCGGGTCAGGACTCGCGCAGCGAGCGGCCGGTCTTGGTGAGGAAGACGTCGTCGAGGCTGGGCCGGTGCAGCTCGATGGAGCTCAGCGCCAGGCCGGCGTTGTCCACCCGGCGCAGGATCTGCGGGATGGCGGTGGCCCCCTCGTCGACGTAGAGCCGCAGCCCGCCCTCGTCGGCGGTCTCCAGCTTGTTGACGTACGGCTCGCTGTCGAGCAGTTGCGCGGCCTGCGGGGTGGCCGCGACGTCCAGCCCGAGCAGCACGACGTCGCCGGAGATCTCGCGCTTCAGGTCGGCCGGGGTGCCCTCGGCGACCACCTCGCCGTGGTCCATGATCGCGATCCGGTCGCAGAGCGCGTCGGCCTCGTCCAGGTAGTGGGTGGTGATGAAGACAGTCATCCCCTCGGTACGCAGCCGCCGGATCTCGTCCCACATGTGCGCCCGGCTCTGCGGGTCGAGGCCGGTGGTCGGCTCGTCCAGGAAGACGATCTTCGGCTCGTGGATGATGCCGAGGGCGATCTCGACCCGCCGGCGCTGGCCGCCGGAGTAGGTCTTGCACTTGCGGTCGGCGTACTCGCTGAGCTGGAAGGCGTCCAGGGCGCGGGCGGCCCGGCGGTGCGCCTCGGCCTTGCCGATGCCGTACATCCGGGCGTGCAGCACCAGCTCCTCGCGGGCGGTGGACTCGTCCCAGGTGCTGCCACCCTGGGCCACGTAGCCGATCCGGCGGCGCACCTCGGCCGGATCCTTGCGCAGGTCGGCCCCGGCGATGGTGGCCTCGCCGCCGTCGGGCTCGATCAGCGTGGCCAGCATCCGCAGGGTGGTCGTCTTGCCGGCGCCGTTCGGGCCGAGGAAGCCGAAGATCTCGCCCTCGGCGACCTGCAGGTCGACCCCGCGCACCGCCTCGACGGTCTTCGTCTCCCGACCGGCGCGGGAGCGGAACGACTTCCGCAACCCTCTGGTCTCGATCATCTCTGCTCCTGGTCGTCCGGGCCGGCGGCGGCCGGCCGGCTGTCCCCTGGGGACGGACGCCGGACGGCGCGCGTTCCCCCGTGTACCGCGAAAGGCTAACGCGATATAGCTTCTGTGGTCAACGTTGACTATTCGGTTGCGGAGCCACGGCTCGAGTGCCCGTCCTCCTGCCACCCGTTCCAACCCTCCGCCTCCGCCACCCCATCAGGCAGGTACGACACACCCGAGTCGATGCGTTCGGCGACCCGCTCGCACCAGGCCGCCTCAGTCTCCGCCCGGGCCACCCAGAGCTCGAACATCCAGGCCACGTGCGCCGGCTTGCTGGCCCGGATCCAGTCGGACTCCAGCGACGCGCGGGTCGAGTCGGCGGTGGCCCGCATCAGGTTGGCCCGGTTACGCAGGGCCGCCGCCGCCTCCTGCCGGGGCAGCGCGGGCAGGAAGGAGAACGCGGCCAGGAACGGGTCCTGCGGCTGGTGCACCTGCCACCACTGGCCGCGCAGCAGCGTCTCGAACTCGTCCTCGCCCTTGGCGGTGACCTCGTACGTGGTGCGGGCCGGCCGGGCGCCCACCTGCTCGGTGGCCACCTCGCGCAGCAGCCCCTCCTCGGTCAGCTTGCGCAGGGCGTGGTAGATCGATCCCGGTTGCACGTTCGCCCATCTGTCGGCGCTCCAACTGAGCAGCTCGCGGCGGACGTCGTAGCCGTGCACCGGCTGCATCCAGCGGACCAGGCCGAGGATCATCATTCGCGTGGCAGACACCGACCAAGCGTAATAAACAAGTTTGACTAACTGCCCTCCGGACAGTGCGGCATCCCACACTGAGCGATCGTTAGGGCCATCAGGGTGGCCGATACACTCCCGGTCAGTAACCTCCCGGGAGGAGCCCCCAAGGTGCGCAAGGTACTCATCGCCAACCGCGGCGAGATCGCCGTACGCGTCATCCGCGCCTGCCGTGACGCCGGTCTGGGCAGCGTCGCTGTCTACGCCGACTCCGACCGGGACGCCCTGCACGCCACGCTGGCCGACGAGGCGTACGCCCTCGGCGGAGACACCGCCGCCGAGAGCTACCTGCGCATCGACAAGCTGATCGACGTCGCCGCCCGGTCCGGGGCGGACGCCGTCCACCCCGGCTACGGCTTCCTCTCCGAGAACGCCGACTTCGCCCAGGCCGTCATCGACGCCGGGCTCACCTGGATCGGCCCCACCCCGCAGGCGATCCGCGACCTCGGCGACAAGGTGACCGCCCGGCACATCGCCCAGCGCGCCGGCGCCCCCCTGGTCCCCGGCACCCCGGACCCGGTGGGCAGCGCCGACGAGGTGATCGCTTTCGCTGTCGACCACGGCCTGCCGGTGGCCATCAAGGCCGCCTTCGGCGGCGGCGGCCGCGGCCTGAAGGTCGCCCGCACCATGGAGGAGATCCCGCACCTGTTCGAGTCGGCCACCCGCGAGGCGGTCGCCGCGTTCGGTCGGGGCGAGTGCTTCGTCGAGCGCTACCTGGACAAGCCCCGCCACGTCGAGGCGCAGGTGCTGGCCGACCAGCACGGCAACGTGATCGTGGTGGGCACCCGCGACTGCTCGCTCCAGCGCCGGCACCAGAAGCTGGTCGAGGAGGCCCCCGCGCCGTTCCTCACCGACGCGCAGCGCGCCCAGATCCACGACAGCGCCAAGGCGATCTGCCGGGAGGCCGGCTACCACGGCGCCGGCACGGTGGAGTACCTGGTCGGCGCGGACGGCACCATCTCCTTCCTGGAGGTGAACACCCGCCTCCAGGTGGAGCACCCGGTCACCGAGGAGACCGCCGGCATCGACCTGGTCCGCGAGCAGTTCCGGATCGCCGACGGCGAGAAGCTGCGGTTCACCGCGGACCCGACGCCGCGCGGGCACGCCATCGAGTTCCGGATCAACGGCGAGGACCCGGGCCGCAACTTCCTGCCCGCCCCCGGCACGGTCACCGCGCTACGGCTGCCGAGCGGCCCGGGCGTGCGGGTGGACACCGGCATCTCGGCCGGCGACGTGATCGGCGGCAACTTCGACTCGCTGCTGGCCAAGGTGATCATCACGGGTGAGACCCGCACCGAGGCGCTGGAGCGGGCCCGCCGGGCGCTGGACGAGATGGTCGTCGAGGGGATGGCCACCGCGCTGCCGTTCCACCGGCTGGTGGTGCGGGACGAGGCGTTCACCGCCGAGCCGTTCACCGTGCACACCCGCTGGATCGAGACCGAGTTCGACAACACCGTCCCGCCGTTCACCGCCGCCGCCGGCGCCGCCGAGGCGCCGGCCGAGCGGGAGACCGTCGTGGTCGAGGTCGGCGGGAAGCGGCTGGAGGTCACCCTCCCGGCCGGCCTCGGCGGGGGTACGGCCACCGCCGCGCCCGCCGCCCGCAAGCCGGCCCGCCGGGGCGGCGGGGCCAAGACCGGCACCGCGGTCAGCGGCGACGCGCTCACCTCCCCGATGCAGGGCACCATCGTCAAGATCGCGGTGGCCGACGGCGACACGGTGGCCGAGGGCGACCTGGTCGTGGTGCTCGAGGCGATGAAGATGGAGCAGCCGCTGCACGCCCACAAGGCCGGTACGGTCAGCGGCCTGAACGCCGAGGTCGGCGCGGTGATCACCGCGGGCGCGGCCATCTGCACCATCGCCTGACCGAGGGCGGGCGACCGCTCCCCGTTTCACCCACCCCGGCAGAACGCCTCCCGGCCGGGTCGAGCCGCACCGTCGCCGGGCCACCGGGCGTGCCCTGCCGTCCGGCCGGTCCGGCGGCCGCACCCGGGCCGGTCGCGGGGGTTTCGGCGCCGGTCAGCGCAGGGTTTCGGCGGCCACCGCGCGGACGGCTGCGGTGAGGGCGTTCAGCACGTCCGATTCCAGCCGCCAGTGCTGCCAGTAGAGCGGGATGTCCAGGTGCCGGCCGGGCGCCAGGTCCACACAGCGCCCGGTGGTCAGGTCGGCGGCGGCGATCTGCTCGGGCACCAGGCTCCAGCCGAGGCCTAGCCGGATCGCCTCGCTGAAGGCGGGCACCGACGGCACGTAGTGCACCGGCGGCTCCAGCGGGTGGCCGGTGACGGCGCGCAGGAACCGGTGCTGCACCCGGTCCTTGCGGTCGAAGACCACCAGCGGCGCCGCGGTCACCGCCTCCGTGGTGAGCCCGTCGGCGAAGTGGGCCGCCGCGAACTCGGGGGTGGCCAGCGCCTGGTAGCGCATCGCGCCGAGCCGGATCACCCGGCACCCCTGCACCGCCTCGCGTTGGGCGGTGACGGCCGCCGTCACCGAGCCGTCGCGGAGCAGCTCGGTGGTGTGGTCCTGGTCGTCCTGGCGCAGGTCGAAGAAGAGCCCCGACCGCTGCGGCAGCCGGGCCAGCGCGGCCGGGAACCAGGTGGCCAGCGAATCCGCGTTGACCACCACGGCGACCCTGGTCCGGCCGCCGCCGGTCAACGGGCCGCGCGCGTCGGCCAGCGCCTCGCGCTCCAGCAGCGCGAGCTGCCCGGCGAGCCGCAGCAGCGGCCGCCCGGCCTCGGTCGCCGAGCAGGGCCGGGTACGCCGGACCAGCACCTGGCCGACGGTCTCCTCCAGCGCCTTCACCCGCTGGCTGACCGCGGACGGGGTGATGTGCAGCAGCCGGGCCGCCGCCTCGAAGCTGCCCTCGGCGACCACCGCGGCGAGCGTCCGCAGCTGCGCCGAGTCCAGACCCTCCATAAGTTCAGCTTAAGCCACCTCAGGATCTTTAGCTGGACTGATGTTCGGCGGCGGCTCTAGCGTCGTCGCCGTGCTCACCTCCGCCGTCGCCGGGTTCTCCATGTCCATCGCGCTGATCGTCGCCATCGGCGCCCAGAACGCCTTCGTCCTGCGCCAGGGGCTGCGCCGCGAACACGTGGTGCCCGTGGTCGTCACCTGCGCCGCCTCGGACGCGCTGTTGATCGCGGCGGGCATCGCCGGGGTCGGCACCCTGGTCACCGGCCGGCCCGTCCTGCTCACCGCGATCCGCTGGGGCGGTGCCGCGTTCCTGCTCTGCTACGCGGCTCTGGCCGCCCGCCGGGCGCTGCGCCCCGGCGCGCTGCTGCCCACCGAACGCCCGCCGGCCACGCTGCGGGCGACCCTGCTCGCCTGCGCCGCCTTCACCTACCTGAACCCGCACGTCTACCTGGACACCGTGCTGCTCCTCGGCGGGATCGCCCAGCAGCACCCGCACCGCTGGCTGTTCGGCGTCGGCGCCGCGCTGGCCAGCGTGGTCTGGTTCACCGCGCTGGGCATCGGGGCGCACCGCCTCGCCCCGCTGCTCGCCCGTACCGTCGCCTGGCGGTTGCTGGACGGCCTGATCGCCGCCGTGATGGCCGCGCTCGCCGTCGCGCTGCTGCTCGGCTGACCGGGCCGCCCACCGGTCGAGCGGGGCGGGTCGAGGGTGTTTTCCGCGACCACCGGGGGCGGGCCGAGCGGTGGTCGCGGATGATGGCCGGGTGCGGTTCCTTCATGGCGCGGTCCCCGCGCACGACCTGACCTACAACGACGTCTTCATGGCGCCGGCCCGCTCCGACCTGGGCTCGCGGCTCGACGTCGACCTGGCCACCAGCGACGGTACGGGCACCACCATCCCGCTGGTGGTGTCGAACATGACAGCGGTGAGCGGACGCCGGATGGCCGAGACGGTGGCCCGGCGCGGCGCCATCGCGGTGATCCCGCAGGACATCCCGATCGAGGTGGTGGCGAACGTCGTCGGCTGGGTGAAGCAGCGCCACCTGGTGCACGACACCGCGATCACGCTCGGCCCGACCGACACCGTGGGTGACGCCATCCACCTGCTGCCGAAGCGGGCGCACGGCGCGGTGATCGTGGTCGACCCGGCGGGCCGGCCGCTGGGCGTGGTGACCGAGGCGGACACCGTGGGGGTCGACCGGTTCGCCCAGCTGCGCCACGTGATGTCCACGGAGCTGCACACCGTGCCGGCGGACGCCGACCCGCGTACCGGCTTCGACCGGCTCTCGGCCGGCCGGCGCCGGCTCGCTCCGGTGGTCGACGCCGAGGGCCGGCTGGTCGGGGTGCTCACCCGGCAGGGCGCGCTGCGCGCGACCCTCTACCGGCCGGCGGTCGACGACCGGGGCCGGCTGCGGATCGCGGCGGCCATCGGCATCAACGGCGACGTCACCGGCAAGGCGGCGGCGCTGCTGGAGGCGGGGGTGGACACCCTGGTCGTGGACACCGCGCACGGGCACCAGGAACGGATGATCTCCGCGCTGCGGGCGGTCCGCAAGCTGGACCCGGCGGTGCCGGTGGCGGCCGGCAACGTGGTCACCGCCGAGGGTGTACGCGACCTGGTGGAGGCCGGCGCGGACATCGTGAAGGTGGGCGTCGGGCCGGGCGCCATGTGCACCACCCGGATGATGACCGGGGTGGGCCGGCCACAGTTCTCGGCGGTGCTCGACTGCGCCGCGGCGGCCCGCGACCTGGGCCGGCACGTCTGGGCCGACGGCGGCGTACGGCACCCGCGGGACGTGGCGCTGGCGCTGGCCGCGGGCGCGTCGAACGTGATGATCGGCTCCTGGTTCGCCGGCACCTACGAGTCCCCCGGCGACCTCTACACCGAGCCCGACGGCCGGCGCTACAAGGAGAGCTTCGGGATGGCCTCGGCGCGGGCGGTCAGCGCCCGCACCGCCGAGGACAGCCCGTACGACCGGGCCCGCAAGGCGGTCTTCGAGGAGGGCATCTCCTCGGCCCGGATGTACCTGGACCCGAACCGGCCCGGCGTGGAGGACCTGATCGACGAGATCATCGCGGGCGTCCGCAGCGCCTTCACCTACGCCGGGGCGCGCAACCTCGCCGAGTTCCACGAGCGGGCCGTGGTCGGGGTGCAGAGCACCGCCGGCTACACCGAGGGGATGCCGCTGCCCACCAGCTGGTGAACGGCCGGTCGGTACGGCGTCCGGCCCGGACGCCGTACCGATCAGCTCTGCCGCAGCGGCGGCATCGGCACCGGGACGTCCAGCGCGGTGGCGCCGGCACCGACGCCGCCCTCGCAGGTGTACGGCGGCACCGTGCCGATCCCCCGGGTGGCGGGGCGTTCGGCGGCCCAGAACATGAAGCCGAGCATGCCGGCGGTCGCGCCCGCGCCGTTCGGGGCGACCGTCTGCACGTACGGGGCGGTGGCCCGCTGGACCGACGTGGCCCAGTCCACGCACTCGGGCAGCGGCCGACCGCCGTAGGCGATGTAGATGCCGCCGGTGAACTTGGCCGGGGCCAGCGGCGGCACCGGGGGGCTGTACTGCGGCTTGCCGTCGACGTGTTCCTGCCAGTTGGCCTGCGCGCTGCTCGCCGAGGCGGGCCGGGCGGTCACCATCGCGTTGGCGTAGTCGAGCACCGGCCGGTCGGTGCGCAGCCAGTCGGCGGTCGCCTTGCGGTTCAGCGCGATCAGCCAGCGGTCACCGGCCGCCACGTCGATGGTGAGCCGGGCCTGCGGCCGGGCGCCGGTGGCGTCGTACGGGTGCACCGCCCGGTAGGCGTCGATGAACGCCTGGAGCGCGGTGAGGTTCGGGTCGGTGTTCTGCTCGTAGTCGATCTCGATGCCGACGCCGAGCCGGGTGGCCACCGCGGCGGCGCGCTGGCCGAACAGCGTCGGGTTCTCCGCGAGCGCGGCGTCCCAGTCGTCGGTGTAGGTGATCCCGCCGATGGAGAGCATGACCCGGATGCCCCGCGAGGTGAAGTAGTTGACGATCTCGGGGGTCATCCCCCGCGGCACCCCGTCCAGGGTGGCCTGGTCGGTGGTCTGCCGCAGCAGTGCCAGCGGGTTGACGAAGCTGAGCACCACCAGGTTGACCGAGGGGCGGCCGTCGCCCCGGTCGACCAACCAGCGGTTCTGGGCGTCGAACTCGGCGACGCTGCGGACCGTGCCCCAGGTGCAGAAGTCGTTGCCGCAGTGCCACGCGCCGTAGATCTGCACCGGGGTCGCGGCCCGGGTCGTCGGGCCGGCCCCGGACGCGGTGCCGGCCGGCGAGCGGGGGGCTGGGCCGGCGGCGGCCGGCGGGGCCGCCGTGGCCAGGAGGAGCAGGGCCACCACGAGCAGGACGGACCGTCGCATCGGGCACCTCCGCGAGGCATCGGTGCACCTTGTTTACAGTAAGGCCGTCACATAGGTCAATGTCCGCCCGGAGACCAGGCGAAGAGGCGGGAGATCACTGTCCGGGCCGCCCCGCGCGGATCGCCGCCGATCCGGGCCGGCAGCGCGCCGGAGAGCCAGAGCGTGGCGAAGCCGTGCACGATCGACCAGGCCGCCAGCGCGTCCGGCCCCGGGTCGACCGCCCGCCGGCCCGGCAGCGCCGCCACTCCCGAGTAGAGCGCCGCGCGGGCCCGCGCGTTGGCGGCCCGCACCTCGGCGGCGTCGGCCCGGTAGAGCTCGGGGCGGAACATCACCTCGAAGTGGGCGCGGTGCCGGACCGCGAAGTCGACGTACGCCACACCGGCCTCCAGCATGTCGTCGCCGGCGCCGTGCAACCGGTCGGCCAGCAGGTCGAAGCCCTCGACGGCGAGCGCGGTGAGCAATCCCGCCTTGTCGCCGAAGTGGTGTGCCGGCGCGGCGTGCGAGACGCCGGCCCGGCGGGCCAGGTCACGCAGGCTGAGCGCCGTGACGCCGGACTCCTCGATCGCCTGCACCGCCGCCGCGAGCAGGGCGCGCCGCAGGTCGCCGTGATGGTAGCCAGGTTTGCCGGTCATGCGACGATCCTATCTTTCCATTGACAAGATGCCACCGTAGCCGGCAATCTTGTCGGCGACAAGATTCGTTCCCTGGGAGGTACCGATGGCGCCACTGATCGCACTCGTGTCGGGCACCGCGCTCGCCCGCCTGGCCGGGCTGTTGGGCCTGGGTGCGCTCGACGGCTGGCATCCCGCGCTGCGGGTGGGGCTCGCGCTCATGTTCGTGGTGACCGGTGTCGCGCACTTCGCGCCCGGCTACCGGGCCGACATGATCGCGATGGTGCCGCCCGCCCTGCCCCGACCCGACCTGCTGGTGACGGTCACCGGGGTGCTGGAACTGGTGGGCGCGGTCGGGCTGCTGCTGCCGGCGACCGCCCGCTGGGCCGCGGGCGGACTGGCCCTGCTGATGCTGGCCATGTTCCCGGCGAACGTCTCGGCGGTGCGGCGTGGGCTGACCCTGGGGGGCCGGCCGGCGACCCCGCTCGGGCCGCGGACAGTGGAGCAGATCTTCTTCGTCGGCGTGGCCGCCGCTATTTCGTTTGGGGCCTGACGATTAGGGGGCTAACATAGTCCTCGTGCATCTGGTCACCCTCGACGACGTTCCGATCGGCCGGCTCCTGGTGGTCGCCGGCCATGTGGTCAGCCAGCGGTGGAACCGCCTGCTGGCGGAGAAGTTCAACCTCACCCAGGCCGGCATGGTCACGCTGATGACGCTCGCCAAGCACGGTGCGCTGCCGCATGGCGAGGTCGCCCAACGCTGCTTCGTCCGGCCGGCCACCCTGACCGGCATCATCGACACCCTCGAACGCGACGGCCTGGTCGAGCGGCAGCGTGACGAGACCGACCGGCGCAGCATCCGGCTCGCCATCACCGACGCGGGGCGGGAGCGGCTGGGGTCGCTGACCACCCTGATCCAGTCCAATCCCCCGCTCACCTCGGTCGACGCCGACCCGGCGAAGGCCGCCGTGATCCGCGAGTTCCTGTTGGAGGTCATCGGCAGCGCCGAGGAACCGCCGGTGACGGGCCGCGCCGACCTGCCGGGAGGCCCGGCGTGCTGATCCGACTGCTCCGCGACCACCTGCGCCCCTACCACCGGGCGCTGACCGCGGTGGTGCTGCTCCAGTTCGTCGGCACCATGGCCTCGCTCTACCTGCCCAGCCTCAACGCCGACATCATCGACCTGGGCGTGGCCCGCGGCGACACCGACTACATCCTGCGTACCGGCGGTTGGATGCTGCTGGTCAGCCTGGCGCAGATCGTCTGCTCGATCGGCGCGGTCCACCTCGGCGCGCGGACCGCGATGGGCTTCGGCCGGGACGTCCGGGCCGCCGTCTTCACGCACGTCAACCGGTTCTCGGCCCGCGAGGTCGCCCGCTTCGGGGCACCGTCGCTGATCACCCGCAACACCAACGACGTCCAGCAGGTGCAGATGCTCGTGCTGATGAGCTGCACCATGCTGGTGGCCGCACCGATCATGAGCGTCGGCGGCGTGGTGATGGCGCTGCGCGAGGACGTCGGGCTGTCCTGGCTGATGCTGGTCAGCGTGCCGGTGCTCGCCGTCACGCTGGGGCTGGTGACCCGGCGGATGGTGCCCGGCTTCCGGCTCATGCAGACCCGCATCGACGCGGTGAACCGGGTGCTGCGCGAGCAGATCACCGGCATCCGGGTGGTCCGGGCGTTCGTCCGCGAGCCGTACGAGACGCGCCGCTTCGCCACCGTGAACGCCGAGCTGACCGCGACCGCGTTGCAGACCGGCCGGCTGATGGCGCTGGTCTTCCCGGTGGTGATGCTGGTGCTCAACGTCTCCAGCGTCGCCGTGCTCTGGTTCGGCGCGCAGCGGGTGGACGCCGGGGCGATCCAGGTGGGCGCGCTGACCGCCTTCCTCCAGTACCTCATGCAGATCCTGATGGCGGTCATGATGGCCACCTTCATGCTGATGATGGTCCCGCGCGCGGCGGTCGGCGCGGAGCGCATCGTCGAGGTGCTGGACACCGACTCGTCGGTGCTGCCGTCGGCGGCCCCGGTGACCGAGGTGCCGACGCGCGGCGAGTTGGAGCTGCGCGGGGTGCGGTTCCAGTACCCGGGCGCGGCCGAGCCGGTGCTGCGGGACGTCTCCTTCCGGGTCACCGCCGGGACCACCACGGCGATCGTCGGCAGCACCGGCGCCGGCAAGACCACCCTGCTGTCGCTGGTCCCCCGACTGGTCGACGCGACGGCCGGGGCGGTGCTGGTCGACGGGGTCGACGTCCGCGAGCTGGCGCCGGACGAGTTGTGGCGCCGGATCGGCCTGGTGCCGCAGCGGCCGTACCTGTTCACCGGCACGGTGGCGAGCAACCTGCGCTACGGCAACCCGGACGCCACCGACGCGGAACTGTGGGCGGCGCTGGAGATCGCCCAGGCCCGGGACTTCGTGGCCGCGATGCCGGAGGGGCTGGCGGCCCCGATCGCGCAGGGCGGCACCAACGTCTCCGGTGGGCAGCGGCAGCGGCTGGCGATCGCCCGCGCGCTGGTCCGCCGGCCGGAGATCTACCTCTTCGACGACTCGTTCTCCGCGCTCGACCTCGGCACCGACGCGCGGCTGCGGGCGGCGCTGCGGCCGGTCACCGCCGACGCCGCCGTGGTGATCGTGGCCCAGCGGGTCTCCACGATCGTCGACGCCGATCAGATCATCGTGCTGGAGAACGGGGGCGTGGTCGGGGTGGGCCGACACGAACAGCTACTGAAGACCTGCCCGACCTACGCGGAGATCGTCGCCTCCCAGCAGACGGCGGAGGTGCCGGCATGAGCGAGCAGCAGGAAGCGCGGGCGGCCGTACCCGCGCAGAAGCCGGCGGCCGACGGACCGACGCCGAAGCGGTTGCCCGGCGGTGGGCAGCGCGGCCCCGGGTGGATGGGTGCCGGGATGCCCGCCGAGCGGTCGATGACCTTCGGGCCGTCCGCGCGGCGGCTGCTCGGCCGGCTCCGGCCGCACCGGCTCCAGCTCACCGCGATCATCGCGCTGGCGGTGGTCAGCGTCGGGCTCAGCGTGATCGGCCCGAAGGTGCTCGGCCACGCCACCGACCTGATCTTCACCGGGGTGATCGGCCGGCAACTGCCGGAGGGCACCACCGCCGAGCAGGCCGTGGCCGCCGCCCGGGCGGCCGGCAACGACAGCTTCGCCGACATGCTCGCCCGGATGGACGTGGTGCCCGGGGTGGGCGTCGACTTCGCGGCGCTGGGCCGGGTGCTGCTGCTGGCGCTCGGGCTCTACCTCGCCGCCAGCCTGCTGATGTGGTGGCAGGGTTGGCTGCTCACCGGCGTCGTGCAGCGGACCGTGCAGCGGCTGCGCGCCGACGTGGAGGAGAAGCTCAACCGGCTGCCGCTGCCCTACTTCGACCGGCAACCGCGCGGTGAGCTGCTCAGCCGGGTCACCAACGACATCGACAACATCTCGACCAGCCTCCAGCAGACGCTGAGCCAGCTGCTCACCTCGCTGCTCACCGTGGTCGGCGTCCTGGCGATGATGTTCTGGATCTCGCCGCTGCTGGCCCTGATCGCGCTCGTCGCGGTGCCGCTCTCGGTGCTGGTCACCCAGCGGATCGCCAGGCGGTCGCAGCGCCAGTTCATCGCCCAGTGGACGCACACCGGCCAGCTCAACGGTCAGATCGAGGAGGCGTTCACCGGCCACGAGCTGGTCAAGGTCTTCGGCCGCCAGCGGGAGGTGGAGGCCGCCTTCGCCGCCAAGAACGAGGAGCTGTTCAAGGCCAGCTTCGGCGCCCAGTTCATCTCCGGGATCATCATGCCGTCGATGATGTTCATCGGGAACCTCAGCTACGTGGCGATCGCCGTGGTCGGCGGCCTGCGGGTGGCCACCGGGGCGATGAGCCTCGGCGACGTGCAGGCGTTCATCCAGTACTCCCGGCAGTTCACCCAGCCGCTGACCCAGGTCGCCTCGATGGCCAACCTGCTCCAGTCCGGGGTGGCCTCGGCCGAGCGGGTGTTCGCGGTGCTCGACGCCGAGGAGCAGAGCCCGGACCCGGCCGAGCCGGCCCGGGTCCGCGACCCGCGCGGCCGGGTCGAGTTCGAGCACGTGTCGTTCCGGTACGAGCCGGACAAGCCACTGATCGAGGACCTGTCGCTGGTGGCCGAGCCGGGGCACACGGTGGCCATCGTCGGGCCGACCGGGGCCGGCAAGACCACCCTGGTCAACCTGGTCATGCGCTTCTACGAGCTGGACGCCGGCCGGATCACCCTGGACGGGGTGGACGTCACCACGATGCGCCGCGACGACCTGCGCGGCCGGATCGGGATGGTGCTCCAGGACACCTGGCTCTTCGGCGGCACCATCCGGGACAACATCGCCTACGGGCGGCCCGATGCCACCGACGAGGAGATCCTGGCCGCCGCCCGGGCCACCTTCGTGGACCGGTTCGTCCGCAGCCTGCCGGACGGCTACGACACGGTGATCGACGAGGAGGGCAGCAACGTCAGCGCCGGCGAGAAACAGCTGATCACCATCGCCCGGGCGTTCCTCGCCGAGCCGTCGCTGCTGATCCTGGACGAGGCGACCAGCTCGGTCGACACCCGTACCGAGGTGCTGCTCCAGCGGGCGATGGCCGCGCTGCGCTCGGACCGGACCAGCTTCGTGATCGCGCACCGGCTCTCCACCATCCGGGACGCCGACCTGATCCTGATGATGGAGGACGGCCGGATCGTCGAGCAGGGCACCCACGAGGAGCTGCTCGCCGCCGGCGGCGCGTACCACCGGCTGTACCAGGCCCAGTTCGCCCAGCCGGTGGTCGACGAGGTCGACGCCGAGCCGGTGGCGCGGTGACGGTCAGCGGTGGACCCGGTCGAGGAAGCCCCGCAGCAGGCGCACCACCTCGTCGAGGTGCGTCTCCAGCAGCCAGTGCCCGCCGTCGAGCAGGTGCAGCTCCGCGTCGGGCAGGTCCCGCAGGTAGGCGCGGGCCGCGCCGGCCGGCATGTAGCCGTCGTGCGGTCCCCACACGATCAGCGTCGGCGGCCGGTGGCTGCGCAGGTACTCCTGCTGGCGGGGGAACCAGGCGACGGTGCTGCCCTGGTCGGCCAGGAGGCGGACCAGGGCGTCCCGCCGCGCCGGTTCGGCCCGCACCTGGGCCCAGGACAGCCGCCACAGGTCTGGGCTGACCCGGTCGGTCAACCGGTCCGGCAGCTCGCCGAGGAACTCGCCGCGGAAGCCCGCCTCGCTGACCGCCTCGGCGAGTCGGGCCCGGCCCTCGTCGGTGGGGTCGCGCCAGAACCGCTTCAGCGGCTCGTACTTGGGGCCGTGCTGGTCGGGGTAGATGTCGCCGTTCTGGATGACCAGGCCGGCGACCCGCTCCGGCGCGGCCATCGCCAGCCGCAGCCCGAACTGGCTGCCGTAGTCCTGGAGGTAGATCACGTAGCGGGTGAGCGACAGCACCTCGGTGAACCGGCGCAGCAGCGCGGCGTAGGCGTCGAAGGTGTACCCGAACCGGGCCGGGTCCGGCGTGTCGCTGTAGCCGAAACCGGGCAGGTCCGGTGCGATCGCCCGCCACCGGTCGCCGAGCGCGGGCAGCAGGTTGCGGAACTGGAACGACGACGACGGGTAGCCGTGCGGCAGCAGCACCACCGGGGCGTCCGGCGGCCCGGACTCCCGGTAGAAGACGTCGATCCCGTCGACGTCGACGGTGCGGTGCGCGACAGCTGCGTGGGCCACGGTCCCCTCCTGACCGCCACGCTACGGCCGGACGCCCCGGCCCGGGTCGGAACCGACCGGGCCGGGGACGCCGGCGACCTGCCCGGCGCGGGCTCAGCCGACGCCGAGCAGGTCCGCCGAGCGGGCGGCCACCACCCCGGCGACCAGCCCGAGCGCGTCGCCGGCGGGCATCGGGTCCAGCCCGCGGCCGTCGCGCAGCCGCAGCGAGACCCGTCCGTCGGCGGCCTCCCGGGGCCCGATCACCGCGACGTACGGCAGCCGGCGCCGGGCGGCGTCGCGTACCCGGGCGCCCAGCGAGCCGGCGCGGTCGACCTCGGCCCGCAGCCCGGCCGCCAAGGCGTCGGCGGCGAACCGGTCCGCCGCCTCGGCCTGCCCGTCGTCGACCGGCAGCACCACCAGCTGCACCGGGGCGTACCAGGCCGGGAACGCGCCCTGGTGCACCTCGATCAGGTACGCGAAGAGCCGCTCCATGCTGCCCACCAGGCTCCGGTGCACCATCACCGGCCGGCGCCGCGCCCCGTCCGCGTCGGTGTACCAGAGGTCGAACTTCGCCGGCTTGTCGAAGTCGAGCTGCACGGTGGACAGGGTCGACTCCCGGCCGGCGGCGTCCACGACTTGGATGTCGATCTTCGGACCGTAGAAGGCGGCGTCGCCGGGCGCCTCGGCGTACTCCACCCCGGCCAGGGCCTCCCGCAGCAGTTCCTCGGCGCGCGCCCACTGCGCGTCGTCGCCGACGTAGCGCTGCTCCGGCCCGCGCAGCGACAGCCGGTAGCCGGCGGGTCGTACGCCGAGCGCCGCGTGCGCCGCGCGGATCAGCCCGAGGATGGCGCCGACCTCCGCGCCCACCTGCTCCAGGGCACAGAAGTTGTGCGCGTCGTTGAGCGAGATGGCACGGACCCGGGACAGCCCGCCCAGCACCCCCGAGCGCTCGGCCCGGTACATCCCGCCCAGTTCGGCGATGCGCAGCGGCAGTTCCCGGTAGGAGCGGCCCCGGGCCCGGTAGACCAGGGCGTGGTGCGGGCAGAGCGCCGGCCGGAGCACGAACTCGTCGTCGGCGCTGAGCCGCATCGGCGGGAACATGTCGTCGGCGAAGTAGTCGAGGTGGCCGGAGATCTCGAAGAGCTGCCGTTTGCCCAGCGGCGGGGAGTAGACGTGCCGGTAGCCGGCCCGGCGCTCCAGCTCCCGCACGTACTCCTCGACGGCGTGCCGGGCGGCGGCGCCGGCCGGCAGCCAGATCGGCAGCCCGGCGCCGGCCAGCGGGTCGGAGACGAACAGGTCCAGCTCCCGGCCGAGCCTGCGGTGATCGATCATGTCGCGCTCCTGGTTCGGGTACGCCCCACGGGCGAGCCGGTCCGGAACGCCACGAGGCCCCGGGGCGGATCGCCCCGGGGCCTCGTCGACGGTCAGGTCAGTACGGCGCGCCGGGGTCTCCCGGCGTCGTGGTCAGCACCGCACTGCGCATGCGGCGACGGTACGCCGGCCGCGGCGCGGAGCGCACCCGCATTTCCCGGAGCGCGGCCGGGCGGACGGGAGGCGGTGGTGGGCCGCCCGCACGGGACCTGCCGGCGGCCCACGGCGACCCGCCGTCGGAAACGGGGGACCCGACGGTCCTGGGCCGCGCGCCGACAACGGTACGCCGACGGCGGCCGATCCGCCGACCGCCGGCGCACGCGTCACGGCCCGGGCGTCCGGTCGTTGAACCCGGGGTGGCGCAGCCGTGTCGGCGGTCACCACCGGCCAGGGCCGTTCCCGACGACGCCGGCGGAGGCGTCAGGCTCGGTACACCCATTCGGCCCCGTCCGGCGAGGTGGCAGTCGTGCCCGAACTACTCACTGAGGTCGCGTCACCGACCTGGGCGTACCTCGTGCTGCTCGGGCTGCTGGTCGCGGACGCCTTCGTGCCGGTGATCCCCACCCAGGTCGTCATGATCACCAGCGGCGCGCTGACCGTGTACGGCGGGCTGAACCTGCCGCTGACCATCGCCGTCGGCGCGCTCGGCGTCTTCGCCGGCGACCTGGTCTGCTACCTGCTCGGCCGGAGCGCGCCCGACCACCGACCGCCCCGTCCCGGCCGACCGGGCCGGGCCCGGCGGGTCGCCGGCCGGGTCACCCGGGGACTGCGCCGCCCCGGCCCGCTGGTGATCCTGCTCTGCCGGTTCGTGCCCGGCGGGCGGATGGCGGCCTGCTTCTCCGCCGGGCGCAGCCGGTACCCGTACCGCCTCTTCCTGCTCTACGAGACGCTGGCCGCACTGGCCTGGGCGTCGTACGGGGCGCTGGTCGGGCACCTGGGCGGCACCGCGCTGACCGGGTCGGCCTGGCGGCTGGCCGTGGTCGCCGGGGTGGCGGCGCTCGGGTTCGCCGCCGCCGGTTGGGCGATGACCCTGCTCAGCGCCCGCCAGCAGTCCCCCACCCCGGCTGAGGCGACCGCCGACTGAGCGTGTCTCGGGCCGCACCGGTATAAGCTGGGCTTATATTGCCGGGTGTGGGACGTCAGGCTGCATCCCGAGGTGGAAGCGTGGTTCCTTGAGCCGTGCAGGAACGATCCGGCCAGCGCCGACCTCATCAGCGAGGCCATCGATCTCCCCGCCGAGCACGGGCCGGCTCTGGGGCGGCCCCTGGTCGACCGGCTGAAAGGGAGTTCGTTCCACCACATGAAGGAACTGCGGCCGGGCTCGGCCGGCTCGACGGAGGTTCGGATGATCTTCGCTTTCGACCCGCTGCGGGAGGCGGTGTTCCTGGTCGCCGGCGACAAGTCGGGACAATGGCAGAGCTGGTACCGCGTCGCCGTGCCACTGGCGGACGCGCGGTTCCAGGAGCACCTGATCGCACTGAAGGAAGCGGAGCGATGACCAGCGGATCGGACTGGCGGGACGTCAAGGCCCGGGCACGCGAGCTGGACCCGACCTGGGAGCAGCCCGACCGGGTGGCCCGGCGCGGCCGGATGCGCGAGCAGATGCTGGCCTCGGTGAGCGGCGCCCAGCTGGCAGAGATCCGCCGCCAACTGGGCATGACCCAGAGCCAGTTGGCCGAGGCGGCAGGTCTCTCCCAGGCACGGATCAGCCAGATCGAGAACGGGGAACACACCAACCTCGACACGTTGCGGGCGTACGTCACGGGCCTCGGTGGTCACCTCGACGTGGTCGCCAGGATCGGGAACATCCACCTCAACGTGGCGTGACCTCTAGGGGTCGCCCCCGGGATCGATCTCGGTGGTCGTCCCGGATCCGCCTGAGGCGCCCACGGCGGCAGGCTGAGGCATGCCTGGAACCCGGAACAGCGGCCTGCTGGCCCTCGGCGGCATCGCCCTGGCGGCGCTGCTCGCCGTGATCGGTCATCTCGAGGTCAACGAGGACCTGGATCCCTGGTCGCTGACCGTCAGCGACTACGCCGTCTCCGACCGGGGCGGCGTGATCGACGTGGCCATGGTGGTGCTGGCGGCGGCCACCGCCGCACTCCTGCCCGCCCTGCGACGCGCCGTCACACCCGCCGACAACCGCCGGCCCCGGCCGGGTCGGATCGCGGGCGGGCGGCTGGGAGAGATCCTGCTGGCCGCCTGGGTCGGCGGGCTGCTGCTCGCGGCGATCGTCCCGACCAACGAGCCCGGGCTCCCCATGGACACCGCCGCCTACGTGCACCGGTACGCCTCGGTGGTCGCCTTCCTGGCGCTGCCGGTCGGCGGCTGGCTGCTCGCCCGGCGGCTGCCGGCGGCCACCGGCCGCTGGGTACGCGGGTTCGCCCTGGCCAGCCTGGCCCTGGCGGCGGTGATGGTCTGGTCGGCCTACCCCGGCGACCGGGTCCTGCTCGGCCTGATCGAGCGCCTGCTCATCCTCGCCGAGGTGGCCCTGCTCGCCACCGTGGCGCTCTGGTTCGGCACGCGGCGGCAGCGCCCTGCCCGACCCGAGCGGCTGCCGCTGCGGCCCGCGTCGCACGATCGCGGCCTCGTCGGCCTGGAGTGCCGGGACTGACCGCCGGTCACTCCAGCTCGTGCAGCATGAGCTGGCGGGCCGCCTCGGTGATCGAGCCGGACAGCGACGGGTAGATCGTGATGGTCTGGGCCAGCTCGTTGACGGTGAGGTTGTTCTCCACCGCCATGGTGATCGGCAGGATCAGCTCGCTGGCCTTCGGGGCGACCACCACGCCGCCGATCACCTGGCCGCTGGCCGGCCGGCAGAAGAGCTTCACGAAGCCGTCGGCCAGGTCGGCCATCTTCGCCCGCGCGTTGCCGGAGAGCGGCAGCATCACCTGCCGGGCCGGGATCTTGCCGGCGTCCACCTCGTCCTGGGAGACGCCGACGGTGGCCAGCTCCGGGTCGGTGAAGACGTTCGCCGCGACGGTACGCAGCCGCAGCGGCCGGACCGCCTCGCCGAGCGCGTGCCACATCGCGATCCGGCCCTGCATGGCCGCGACGCTGGCCAGCGGCAGCACGCCGGTGCAGTCGCCCGCGGCGTAGATGCCGGGGACGTTGGTGCGGGAGACCCGGTCGACCGTGACGTAGCCGCCCTTGGCCAGCTCGACGCCGTACTCGGCCAGGCCCAGGTTGGCGGTGTTCGGGATGGAACCGACGGCGATCAGCGCGTGCGAGCCGTACACCTTGCGGCCGTCGGAGAGCTCGACCTCGACGCCGTCGTCGGTCCGGCGGACCGCGTCGGCGCGGGAGTTGTTCAGGATGCTCATGCCCCGGTTGCGGAAGACCCGCTCGATGGCCATCGCCGCGTCGGCGTCTTCGTGCGGCATCACCCGGTCGCGGCTGGAGACCAGGGTCACCTCGACGCCCATCGCCAGGTAGGCGCTGGCGAACTCGGCGCCGGTGACGCCGGAGCCGACCACGATCAGGTGCTCGGGCAGCTCGGGCAGGTCGTAGACCTGGCGCCAGGTCAGGATGCGCTCGCCGTCCGGTACGGCGGTGGGCAGCTGGCGCGGCGTGGCGCCGGTGGCGACCAGCACCGTGGACGCGTCGATCGAGTACTCGGCGCCGCCCCCGGCCGGCGTGACGACCACCCGGTGGGTGTGACCGAGCGTGTCCTCGCCGAGCCGGGCACTGCCGGCGACGAAGGTCACCCCGGCCTTGAGCAGCTTGGCGTGGATGTCGGCGGACTGGGCCAGGGCGAGCCGCTTGACGCGCTCGTGCACCGCCCGGGCGTCGACGGTGACCGCCTCCAGCCCGTCGGAGTGCACGCCGAACTCCTCGGTGTCCCGGTAGCCGGTCACCACCTCGGAGCTGGCGATGAAGGTCTTCGACGGGACGCAGTCGGACAGCACGCACGCCCCGCCGGCGCCCTCGGCCTCCACCACGGTGACATCAGCGTCCAGCTGGGCGGCGACCAGCGCCGCCTCGTACCCGGCCGGCCCACCGCCGATGATCACGATCCGGCTCACAGCGCTCGCCCTTCGTCGATGCTCACAGTGACTTTCTTCTCCCGAACGCGCTCGACACGCACCGTCGTATTCTCCCCCACCCGCCGGCCGGGCTATCGTCATCGCCGTGCGTCATTACGCCGCCTACGGCTCAAACCTCGACCCCGCCCGGATGCGCGCCTACTGTCCGCATTCGCCGATGGTGGGCACCGGCTGGCTGGAGGGCTGGCGGCTCACCTTCGCGGGCGAGGACGTGATCGGCTGGGAGGGCGCGGTCAGCACCGTCGTCGAGTCCCCCGGCGACCGGGTGTTCGTGGCGCTCTACGACATCCACCCGTACGACGCCGCCCAGCTCGACGAGATCGAGGGGGTGACCGCCGGCACGTACCGCAAGCTGCACGTGCGGGTCTCCACCCTCGACGGGGACGTCACCGCGTGGATCTACGTCTTCGACGGCTACGAGGGCGGCCTGCCCACCTCGTGGTACCTCTCGGAGATCGCGAACGCCGCCGAGAAGGCGGGCGCCCCGGACGACTACGTCACCGAGCTGCGGTCCCGCCCCACCGGCACCGCTTCGGCCTAGCCGCGCGTATCCCACGACCCACAGTCTGCTCCCAGCCGGGACCGCCCGGCCAGGCGGCCCCGGCCAGGGTCGTCAATCACACACCGGTGGCGGGTACGACCCGCTGGTACATGTCCGTCCAGCGCACCTCGCGCAGCCCGACCGACCGGTAGAGCGTCACCGGGGCGGTCGGGTTGGTCAGGTCCACGCCCAGCCCGGCGTACTTGCGCCCCTTCTCGGCGTACGTCGTGAAGGCCCGCCACAGCAGCGCCGCGCCCACCCCGCGCCGCCGGTACGCGGGCAGCACCGACAGCGTCCGCACGAAGCCCTCGTCCTGCTCCAGCGCCTGGTCGGAGGACTGCAACGCCCCCGCAGGCACCCCGTCGACCTCGGCGAAGAACCACTCGTCCCAGAGCGTCCCGTGCGCGCGGAGCGCCTCGCGCCAGCGGTCGAAGCCGGCCGGTTCGTAGTCCAGGGTGTCCCGGAACGCGGTGTCGTAGATCTGGTGGAAC
Organism: Micromonospora sp. C28SCA-DRY-2; assembly: GCF_030519475.1. Taxonomy (GTDB): domain Bacteria; phylum Actinomycetota; class Actinomycetes; order Mycobacteriales; family Micromonosporaceae; genus Micromonospora. The sequence continues at coordinate 1,307,438 of NZ_JAUMKD010000001.1, forward strand.
AGCCGCAGGTCGGCCTCGTCGCCGGCGCGCAGCGGCCGGACCGTCACGCCCGGCGGCAGCGGCGGCTCGGCGGGCAGGTCGGCCAGCTCCCGGCGCATCCGCACGTACCGCTTGGCGCGACGGAACCCGGCCTCGGCCAGCTCGGCCGCCCAGCGCGTCTCCGGCGCGAACACCGCGGTGCGCACGGTCAGCTCCGGCCGGCCCCGCTCGGCGGCCCGTTCGGCGATCCGGTCGAGCTGCCGGGCGAGCAGCGGGGCGCGCACCTCCTCGCCGCGCTCCGGGTCGACGTAGACCTCGACGAACTCGCGGCCCACGCCGGTCGGGTTCGACAGGATCGCCCAGCCGACCACCGCGCCCTCGGGGTCGGTGACCAGCCAGGAGTCGCGCTGCGGGTCGACGAAGGGTGCGGTGAGCGCGTCCCGCACGTCGTCGGCGTCGAAGTCGGGGTAGCCGACGGCGAAGGTGTCGGCGGCGTGCACCACGGCCAGGATCGCGGGGATGTCGTCGAGGGTGGGTCGGCGGGCGGTCCATCCGGCGGGGAGATTCACGGGGGTGATCCTGGCAGGCCGGCCGGGGGAGCGCCGCCGAATTACCGGGGGCCCGGCCGGGCCCGGTCTCACCGGGGGCTCAGGTGGGCCCGGGTGGCGGTGAGCAGTTCCAGCAGCTCGGTGCCGTCGGCCGGGCCGAGCGCCGCGAACGCGGCGGTGGTCAGCCGGTCGGTCACCGCCTCGGCCCAGAGCCGCCGCCGCACCAGCGGCCCCACCGGCGGGTACGGCGGCGGCCAGCCGCAGGCCACCGCGCCGGCCTCCCCCTCCGGCCCGGCCAGCACCGCCTCCAGCGGGCTCATCCCGCTGGCCCGTACGGCGAGCAGGTGCGCACCGGCGAAGTGCTCCCGGAGCAGGCGCAGCCCGGCGGCGGCGCGGGCGCCCGGGGTCCCCCCGGGCATGGTCACCGCGCGCCAGGCGGCGAAGAGCGGCATGCCGCTGGCGTCGGCGGCGAGGACGGCCCGTTCGAGCAGGTCGGCGAGACGCTCCACGCCGGGGGACGTGGCCAGCCGCTCGTCGCCCCAGCGGCAGCACTCGACCAGGCTGGCGAGGGCCACCTCGAAGGGCCGGATGGTCCGGGCCGCACCGTCCCAGCCGTCGGCCACCGCGCCGGGCTCGATGAAACCGAGCGCGGCGGCCACCGTCTCGGCCCGGACGTCGCCGAGCGCGCCGGCCCGACCGGTGATGTAGAACGCCCAGCCGGAGATGCCGAGCAGCCGGGCCCGGCGCAGCGTGGTCGGGCACCGGGTGTACGCGTCGCCGAGTTCGAGCACGATCGGCTTGCTGGCCGCGGCGACCTGTTCCGGCGTCATCCGCCCGCTCCCCGCCGTCCGCTCATCGGGGACCAGTCTGCCGTGCCCCGTCCGCGTCGTCAGCCCCCCTCTTCGGCGTCCAGCGCCTCCACCGCCGCCTCCACCTCGCCGGTGCGGCGGCGGGCGGCGGTGAGCGACCGTTCGGCCGCGCGGCGGGCCAGCTTGGACCGGCTCAGCTCCTGCTCGACCACCGCCCGCCGGCGTTCCAGCTCGGCCAGTTCCGCCTCCACGGCGTCCAGGGCGGCGGCGCCGTCGCGCTCGGCCGCCGCCGCGTCGGCCAGCTCCGCCTCCGCCCGCTCCTGCTCGGTACGCGCCTTCGCCAGCTCCTTCTCCAGCGCCCGGCGCTGCCGCGCCCGCTCCGCCCGGGCGGCCCGCTCGGCCTGCTCCGCCCGGAGGGCGGCCCGGTCCGGACGGCCGCGTTCCGGGCGCGGCGGCTCCGGTTCCGCCTCCTCCCCGCCGGTGACCAGGCGCAGTTGCGGGCGGGGCACCTCGCCGAAGCCGGCGTAGCTGGCCGCCCGCAGCAGCCGGCCGGCGCGGACCTGCTCGGCCACCTCGGTGTCGGAGAGCGCGGCGTTCAACGTCGCCTCCACCTCGGCCAGCGGCAGCTTCCCGGCCGGCGGCGCCCCGTCGGTCTGTGCCGCCAGCTTGCGGACCTCGCCGACCAGCGCGCCGACCACCGCCCGGCGCTGGGCGGAGAGTTCGCGCAGCCGGGAGCCGCGCAGCTCCCGCTGGGCGGAACGGAGCGCCTCGGCCAGCTGGGCCAGGTCGGCGACCAGTTCGGGACGGCGGTGGGCGAGCAGGTTGACCAGCCAGGCGGCCACGGTGGGGCGGCGCAGCTTGGCGATCTCCCGGGCGGTCTTCGGGTCGCCGGCCTGACGCGCCTCGGCGGCGGCCGCGTCGCGGGCCGCGACGAACCGGTCGGGCGGCGTGCTGTAGAGCTGCTGGACGAGGTCGCGGGAGGGGCCGGCCATCGCCTCAGCCGTCGATCTTGGTACCCGGCTCCAACCGCTGGTACTCGCAGTTGGACAGCGCGGTGTACTGCCGGTCGAGTACGCCGTAGCCGTTGTCGTTGAGCAGCGCGTCGTGCAGGGCGAAGGCGCGTCGCGGGGCGACCGCCCGGATGAAGTCGACCACTTCGGAGAACTTCGACCAGGGCGCGTGGATCGGCGCGAAGAGCGTGTCGACCTGCACGTCGTCGGGGACGACCAGCGAGTCGCCGGGATGGTAGACCACGTCGTTGACCAGGTACCCCAGGTTGTCCACCACCGGGATGTCGGGGTGGATCACGGCGTGCCGCCCACCGTAGGCGCGGACCGCCACGCCGGCGGCGGTGAACGACTGGCCCGCCTCGACCGGTTCGAGCGCCTCGGCCGCCTCGCCGAGGGTGCGGGCCAGCGAGGACGGCCCGTACACGGGCACCGGCCGCCGGTCGAGCTGGCGGACCAGCGCCTCCACGTTGACGTGGTCGGGGTGCTCGTGGGTGATCAGCACCGCGTCCGCCCCGTCCAGCGCCACCGGCTCGCTGAACCCGCCCGGGTCGATGACCAGCACTCCCCCGTCGTGCTCGAGCCGTACGCAGGAGTGGGCGTACTTGGTGAGCTGCATCGTGACTCCTCGATTATCGAATCGTGACGTCCTGAGCGCAGTCTGCCGGAACCGACGTGCCGACGCGTCGCGTCTGAGGTATCGCCCCGGAGCGGGGCGGTGACGGAAGGGACGGGGATGGACGGACGAGAAGCACGTCGCCGCGGGACGGCGCTGGTCGCGGCGGGTCTCGTCGCGCTGCTGGCGCTCGCGGGTTGCGGGAGCGGCGATTCGGGCAGCGCCCGGGACTCGGCGGCCGGCGCGCCGGCCGGCCAGGAGGGGGGTGCCCCGGCGGACCAGAAGCAGGCCGGTCCGGGGGCGCCGGAGCAGGCCGGCGCCGGCGCGCCGGACCTGCGGATCGACCAGCGGGCGATCATCTACACCGGAACGATGCGGGTGCAGGTGGACGATGTGGACGCCGCCGCGCGGGAGGCGGTGGCCGCGGCCACCCGGGCCGGCGGTTTCGTCGGCGGTGACGAGCGGCGCAGCTCGGCGGCCGACGCGGTGGCGGAGCTGGAGCTGCGGGTGCCGGCGGCGAAGTTCACCGAGGTCGTCGACGAGATCGCGAAGCTGGGCCGCCAGCAGCGCCGGGACATCAAGACCGAGGACGTCACCGAGGAGACGATCGACCTCGACGCCCGGATCACCAGCCAGCGCGCCCGGGTGGAGAACGCCCGCCGCCTGCTCGCCCGGGCCACCTCGATCACCGACCTGGTGTCGCTGGAGAACGAGCTGGCCCGCCGGGAGGCCGATCTCGCCTCGCTGGAGGCGAAGAAGCGCCGGCTCGCCGACCTCACCGCGCTGTCCACCATCACCGTGTCGCTGGTCGGCCCGGACGCGACCACCGCGGAGGAGGAGCCGGAGGCCGGTTTCCTGGTCGGGCTGGAGGGCGGCTGGAAGGTCTTCCTCGTCTCGATGACGCTGCTGCTGACCGTGCTGGGCGCGCTGCTGCCCTGGCTGATCGCGCTCGGCGTACCGCTGACGGTGCTGCTGGTGGTGCTGCGCCGGCGGCGCCGTCGCAAGCCGGCGCCGCCGATCAGCGCGCCGCCGCCAGTGCCCGCAGCGCGGTCTGCACCATGACGCGTACGCCGACCGGGATGGCCCGCTCGTCCACGTCGAACGAGGCGCGGTGCAGGTCCACGTTCGGGCCGGAGCGGCCGACGCCGAGCCGGGCCAGCGCGCCCGGCACGTACTCCAGGTACCAGGAGAAGTCCTCGCCGCCCATGCTCTGCGGGGTCTCGGCGACGCCCTCCGGGCCGAGCGCGGCGGCGGTGGCGGCGGTCAGCACTCCGATGGCCCGGGAGTCGTTGCTCACCGGCGGGCGTCCGCGCAGGTACTCCAGGTCGACGGTGGCGCCGGTCGGCGCGATGACGTCCCGGATCACCTGACCCACGATCTTGGGGGCGAGTTCCCAGGTGTCGCGGTCCATCACCCGCAGGGTGCCGGCCGCGCACGCCTCGGACGGGATGACGTTGTACCGGGTGCCGGCCGAGGCGTGGCCGAACACCAGCAGCAACCCGCTGTTGGCCGGCACCCGGCGGCTCACCAGCGCGGGCACCTCGGTGATCAGCCGGCCGAGCGCGTCGACCAGGTCGACGGTCAGGTGCGGCCGCGCGGTGTGGCCGCCCGGCCCGGTCAGCCGGACGGTGACGTTGTCGGCGGCCGCGGTGATCGGGCCGACCCGCAGGCCGATCTGCCCGACCGGCAGGTTCGGGTCGCAGTGCAGCGCGAAGATCTGCACCACGTCGTCCAGGCCGCCGGCCTCGATGACCTCGAGCGAGCCGCAGGGCAGGATCTCCTCGGCCGGCTGGAAGATCAGCCGGACCCGCCCGGGCAGCTCGCCGAGGTCGGCGAGCTGGGCCAGCAGCATGCCCACGCCGAGCATGATCGAGGTGTGCACGTCGTGCCCGCAGGCGTGGCAGACCCCGTCCACGGTGGAGCGGTACGGCACGTCCTTGACGTCGGTCAGCGGCAGCGCGTCGATGTCGGCGCGCAGCGCGACCACCGGACCGTCCGGGCGGCCGTCGATGTCGCAGATGACCCCGTTGCCCTTGGGCAGCAGCCGCGGGTTCAGCCCGGCCAGGGAGAGTTCCCGGGCGATCAGCGCGGCGGTCTCGAACTCCTCGCCGGAGAGCTCGGGGTGCGAGTGGATGTGACGGCGGGTGGCGATCAGCCCGGGTACCCGGAGGGCGAGAAGGTGGTCCAGCTCGAACGGCAGGGGTTGGGACCCGGTGGGCGCCTCCGGCCAGGACGACGCCAGCTGGCCGCCCGTGGGCAGCGTCAACGCACTCGTCACGTCGAATTCTCGATCACTAGAAATGGATGGATCATCGGGAACAGCAGACAGCCTAGACCTCCGGCGGTGACGCTGCGCAACCTCGTTACGGTAGTGATCGGACCGCACAGCGTCACGAATGCCCTGCTGAGAGCGCTCGTAGATCTGCGGGACAGCAGGTAGATCGCGGTTGAACGCCGTCATCTGCCCCACACCTCCTACAACGCGTAACCGTTTCGCGGGTCACGAAGTCGAGCGCCGACCTCGGGCCGTTGTTCCGAATTGTCGCATTAGTCGGTTCGATGAACTGACACTCCGACAATTACCTGACCACTCTCCGCAACGAGGCATCCGCCGACGTTCACACGTCCGGGCGCCATCCGACCGCACAGGGTGTGCGTTCCCGATCACCCGGCCGGGTTACCCGTAAACCTCCCCGGCACACGCCGCGGCCGGTGGGCCGCGCCGCCCCGGGGGACGCGGGGATCCCGGCGGCGTCGCCGGGCCCGCTCCACGCCTGCGCCGCCGATCGGCGGCGGGGTACCTGCACAAACTGTAGCGCCGCGCGGACCGGCACCGAGGTCCACCGGCGAGGGACCCGGCCGGGACACGCCGGCGGTCGGGTTCAGAACCGGTCGGAGGGGCGGTACAGCCCCCAGACCTCCCGCAGCGTCCCGCAGACCTCGCCGACGGTGGCGCGCGCCCGCAGCGCCTCCTTCATCGGGTAGAGCACGTTCTCGGTGCCGGAGGCGGCGGCCCGCAGGTCGGCGAGCGCCCGCTCCACGGCTGCCCCGTCCCGCGAGCGGCGCAGCTCGGCGAGCCGCTCGGCCTGCGCCTTCTCGATCGCCGGGTCGACCCGCAGCGGCTCGTATGGCTCCTCCTCGTCGATCGCGAACCGGTTGAGCCCGACCACCACCCGCTCGCCCGAGTCGATCTCCTGGGCGATCCGGTACGCGGACTGCTCGATCTCCCGCTTCTGGAAGCCGGCCTCGATGGCGTCCACCGCCGAACCGTGGTCGAAGACCCGGTCCATCAGCTCGTTCGCCGCCGCCTCCAGCTCGGCGGTCATCGCCTCCACCACGTACGAACCGGCGAACGGGTCGACGGTGGCGGTCAGGTCCGTCTCGTACGCCAGCACCTGCTGGGTCCGCAGCGCCAGCCGGGCGGCCTTCTCGGTGGGCAGCGCGATCGCCTCGTCGAAGCTGTTGGTGTGCAGCGACTGGGTGCCGCCGAGCACCGCGGCCAGCCCCTGCACCGCCACCCGGACCAGGTTCACCTCGGGCTGCTGGGCGGTGAGCTGCACGCCGGCGGTCTGGGTGTGGAAGCGCAGCATCATCGACTTCGGGTCCTTGGCGCCGAAGTCGTCGCGCATCAGCCGGGCCCAGATCCGCCGGGCGGCCCGGAACTTGGCCACCTCCTCCAGCAGCGTGGTGCGGGCCACGAAGAAGAACGACAGCCGGGGCGCGAAGTCGTCCACCGCCAGCCCGGCCGCCAGCGCGGCCCGGACGTACTCGACGCCGTTGGCCAGGGTGAACGCGATCTCCTGCGCGGGCGTCGCGCCGGCCTCGGCCATGTGGTAGCCGGAGATGGAGATGGTGTTCCACTTCGGCACCTCCTTACGGCAGTAGCCGAACGTGTCGGCGACCAGCCGCAGCGAGGGCTTCGGCGGGAAGATGTACGTCCCGCGGGCGATGTACTCCTTGAGGATGTCGTTCTGGATGGTGCCGTTGAGCGCCGAGCCGGGCACCCCGTTCTCCTCGGCGACCAGCTGGTAGAGCAGCAGCAGCACCGAGCCGGGCGCGTTGATGGTCATCGAGGTGGAGACCTTGTCCAGCGGGATGCCGTCGAAGAGCAGCCGCATGTCCTCGATGGAGTCGATGGCCACCCCGACCTTGCCCACCTCGCCGTGCGCGATCGGGTCGTCGGAGTCGTAGCCCATCTGGGTCGGCAGGTCGAAGGCGACCGAGAGGCCCATCGTGCCGGCGCGCAACAACTGGTGGTAGCGCGCGTTGGACTCGGTGGCGGTGCCGAAGCCGGCGTACTGGCGCATGGTCCACGGGCGGGAGGTGTACATCGTGGGATAGACGCCACGGGTGTACGGGTACTCGCCGGGGCCGCCCAGCCGGGAGTCGAGGTCCCCGGGGAGGTCGGCCGCCGTGTAGACGCCCTTGATCGGGAAACCGGACTCGCTTGACCGCCGTTCGCTCATTACCGGATGGTAGGACGCGGGGCGGTCCCGGTGGGTGAGGGATACCGCACACCGGGTCGGCACGCATCGACGAAAGGTGAACGTCCGGGCACGTACTGTCGAGTTAGGTAAACGTCCGTCGCGTCGGCTTTCGCATCGGGCGTCGGAACCAGCAAGATAGGGGGGTTGTGTCCCAGCCCCCTCGATTTCCCCCGGTGGCTTTTCTGTGACTCAGATCCCGACGTGGAGCGGCGGACCAGTCAGTCCCCCGACCGGACGCGCGGCACCCGGCACCACCATCGGTGGGCGCTACTCGCTGCGGTCGGCGGTGGGCAACGGCGGCATGGGCACGGTCTGGCGTGCCACAGACACACTCCTGCGCCGGGACGTGGCGGTGAAGGAGGTCGTGCTCCCGCCGGGGCTGGCGCCCAGCGACCGCGACGCCATGTACGAGCGCACCCTGCGCGAGGCCCGGGCCGCCGCGGCCATCCAGCACCCCGCCGTGGTGCAGGTCTACGACGTGGTCACCGAGGGCGGCCGGCCGTGGATCGTGATGGAGCTGCTGGACGCGCGCAGCCTCGCCGACATGGTGATCGAGGACGGGCCGGTCGCGCCCCGGGTGGTCGCCAAGATCGGTATCGCGCTGCTCGGCGCGCTCGAGGTGGCCCACGCGATCGGCGTGCTGCACCGTGACGTGAAGCCGGCCAACGTGCTGATCTGCTCCGACGGGCGGTGCGTGCTGACCGACTTCGGGGTGGCCCGGATGCCCACCGACGTGCAGCTCACCACACCCGGGATGGTGCTCGGCTCGCCGCACTTCATCTCCCCCGAGCGCGCCATGGGCCAGGAGTTCGGCCCGCCGAGCGACCTCTTCTCGCTGGGCGTGACGCTCTACACGGCGGTGGAGGGGCGGCCCCCGTTCGACAAGGGCGACCCGATCGAGACCATGCACGCGGTGGTCGAGGACCCGCCCGCCACCCCGCAGCGCAGCGGGCCGCTGACCCGGGTGCTGATGGGCCTGCTGGAGAAGGACCCGAGCCGCCGGCTGGACGTGCACACCGCCCGGGCCATGCTGCGCGAGCTGCTCGCCGGCCCGCTGACCAGCACCGCGGCCGCGGTGAACTCGGTGACCGACCCGTACTCGGTGGTGCCGGTCCAGCGGCCGGTGCCGACCCCGCCGCCGGCCCAGCCGGAGCCGAAGCCCACCGGGCAGATCGGCGGCCGGGCGATGCTCGCGCCCGGCGAGTCGCTGACCGACCGGCTGGCCGCGCTGCGCCGGGGCGAGCGCCCCGGCCAGGCCGCCACGCCGAGCGCCGCCGCGTTGGACGAGACCAGCGCCGACGCGCTGGCCGGTCCGCTGCACACGCCGACCGGCGCGATGTCGCCGCCGGCCGCGCCGCGTACCGGGCGCACCTACGGCGGCGCCGACACCACCCAGCGGGTGGGCGGCCCGGAGCAGCCCGACGCGACCCAGCGGGTCGTCTGGGGCGCCCGACCGGACGCCACCCAGGCGGTTCCCTACGCCGCCGCGCCGGACGCCACCCAGCGGGTGGGCGGCACCTACGGCGGCGGCCAGTGGTCGGTGCCGGGCACCGGCCAGCCGTGGACCACGCCGGCCGCCGCGCCCGCCGCCGCCGGCAGCCCGGTCGACCGCGCCCGGCGGGTCGGCGGTGAACTCGTCAGCACCGTCAAGGGCTGGCCCCGCAAGGTGCAGCTGGCCGCAGCCGGCGGGTTGGCCGTGGTGCTGCTGATCGGGGCGGTCGTCCTGTTCAGCGGCGGCGACGACCCCGCGCCGCCGCCGACCCAGGCCCAGCCCACCACCGCTACCCCGGCCGGGCCCGGCATGGAGATGCAGGAGCACTCCGGCAAGGGCGTCCGGGTGATGGTGCCGAAGGGCTGGGAGAAGGCGACCGGCGGCGTGTACATCGACTACCTGGACCCGGAGGACGACGGCCGCAAGGTCCGGGTGCTGAGCGAGAAGTTCGGCGGCAGCAGCTCGATGCGCTGGGCCGAGGTGGCCGAAGGCGTCCTGAAGGGCTCGAAGAGCTCCTGCGTCAAGCCGTACAACCAGATCGCGATGACCGAGCAGACGCTGGCCGGCAAGCCGGCGGCCGAGCTGGAGTACACCTGCGGCGAGGGCGACACCATGCGGCACGGCGTGTGGCGCGGCGTGGTGCACGACGGCCGGGTCTACTCGTTCTATCTGACCTCCACGGACGCCAAGTTCGAGGAGAGCAAGCCGATCTTCGACGAGATGGTGCGGACCTTCCAGCTCACCGACGCCGGCTGAGGCAGGGGAAGCGGACGGGGTGATCCGCCGGCGTGCTATCAAGAGGCATGCCGGCGGACACCACTGACATCGACGACATTCGCGAGCAAGCCCGGCGCTGGCTCGACGACGACCCGGACCCGGCCAGCCGGGCGGAACTCCAGGCGGTGCTCGACCGGCTGCCGACCAGCGCCCCGGAGCTGGCCGACCGGTTCGCCGGGCCGCTCACCTTCGGCACCGCCGGGCTGCGCGGGCCGCTGCGCGCCGGCCCGAACGGGATGAACCTCGCGGTGGTCACCCAGGCCGCCGCGGGGTTGGTCAACTGGCTCGCCGCCCAGGGCAGCACCGGCCCGCTGGTGATCGGGTACGACGCCCGGCACGGCTCCCGCCAGTTCGCCGAGCGGACCGCGCAGGTGGCCACCGGCGCCGGCCGGCCCGCGCTGCTGCTGCCCCGACCGCTGCCCACTCCGGTGCTGGCGTACGCGGTGCGCCACCTGGGGGCGGTCGCCGGGGTGATGGTCACCGCCAGCCACAATCCGCCGCAGGACAACGGCTACAAGGTCTACCTCGGTGCCGACCTGGGCGGCGAACTGGGCGCCGGGGCGCAGATCGTGCCCCCGGCCGACGCCGGGATCGAGGCGGCGATCCGGGCCGTCGGCCCGCTGGCCGAGGTGCCGCTCGGCCCGCCCGGCCAGGTGCTCGGCGACGACCTGGTGGCGTCCTACGTGGAGCGGGCCGCCGCGGTGATCGCACCGGAGGGGCCGCGGGACCTCGCCGTGGCGTACACCCCGCTGCACGGGGTGGGGGCGGCGGTGCTCACCGCGGCCTTCGCGCGGGCCGGCTTCCCGGTGCCCGGGGTGGTGCCCGAGCAGGCCGAGCCGGACCCGGCGTTCCCGACCGTCTCCTTCCCCAACCCGGAGGAGCCGGGGGCGGTGGACCGGCTGGTCGCGCTCGCCGAGTCGACCGGCGCCGACCTCGCCATCGCCAACGACCCGGACGCGGACCGCTGCGCGGTGGCCGTCCGGGACGCGGCGACCGGGTGGCGGATGCTGCGCGGCGACGAGGTGGGCGTGCTCCTCGCCGACCACCTGATGCGGCGCGGGGTGACCGGCCTCTACGCCACCACCATCGTGTCGTCGTCGCTGCTGCGGGCGATGTGCGCCGCCCGGGACGTGCCCTACGACGAGACGCTGACCGGGTTCAAGTGGATCGTCCGGGCCGGCGGCGGGAGCGCCCCGCTGGTCTTCGGCTACGAGGAGGCGCTGGGCTACTGCGTGGCCCCGGAACACGTACGCGACAAGGACGGGATCACCGCCGCGCTGACCGTGGCCGAACTGGCCGCCGGGCTCAAGGCGGAGGGCCGGACGCTGACCGACCGGCTGGACGAGCTGGCCGCCGAGTTCGGTGTGCACCACACCGACCAGCTCTCGGTGCGGGTGGCGGACCTGCGGGAGATCACCGCCGCGATGACCCGGATCCGGGCCGCCACCCCGACCGAACTGCTCGGCCACCCAGTCACCTCGGCGCAGGACCTGCTCCCCGAGGCCGACGTGGTGATCCTGCGCACCGGGGCCGCGCGGGTGGTGATCCGGCCGTCGGGCACGGAGCCGAAGCTCAAGGCGTACCTCGAGGTGGTCGAACCGGTCGCGGACGGCGACGTGGCCGCGGCCCGGACCCGCGCGACCGACTCCGTCGCCGCCCTCCGCGCCGAGATCGCCGCCGCGCTCGGGCTCTAGCGAGGTACACCGGCGGCGCGGTCACCGTCGCGGGCGCACCTCGGGGGCCGGGCGACGGCGCACGACGGGACCGGGTGACGGCACGCGGCACCGGGGTCGGGTGGCCGCGGCGCCGGGCGGGCGCGCCGGGAGGGTCAGCGGCGGGGGCCGAGGGCGGCGTCGACGGCCTGGCCGAGAGCGGCGACGACCAGCCCGACGGACGGGCGGACCACCGAGTCCTCCAGGCTGACCTCGCCGGAGAAGCCGGCGCCGCTGGCGATCTCCGCCAGCCGGCGGCGGGCGTCCGCTGTCGCCTCCGCGCTGATCCCGAGCGCTGGTTCCATCCGGAGCACGGCGACCAGGGTGGCCAGCGCGGCGGTCCGCTCGTCGGGTACGGCCGCCCCGGTGAGCGCCGCGGCGAGCCGGCGCCGGGTGTCCGCCTCCACCGAGGGATCCACCACCGGGTACCGGTGCACGTGGATGAAGCCCAGCTCGGTCTCGTCCACGTCCCGCACCACGCCCTGGCGGCACAGGTCGCCGAGGATGCGGTCGCGCAGGCCGTGACGCAGCCGCTGCACCCAGGACGACGGGGAGTGCGGGGTGTCCGCGACCATCCGCTCGAGGACGGCGTCGGTGACCGGCTCGCCGGTGGGCGTCGGGTCGACCACCGTCAGGGCACCCTCGGAGTACGCGATCCGGCTGGCGAGGGCCAGTTCGATCAGCACGGCCGCGGCCATCCCCAGGTCGAGGCTGATCCGCGGCATGGTCGCCTTGCCGGTCTCGTCGTCGTAGGCGAGGAGGAGCAGCTCTTCGGCGAGCGCAACACCAGTCATGGCCCGTGACGCTAGCCGCTGCGCGCACCCCACGCACGAACTCGGCGTGGGGCGCGCCCGGCGGGTTCAGAAGCGGGGCATGCCGCCGAACTGGCGGTCCCCGGCGTCACCGAGGCCCGGCACGATGAACATCCGGTCGTTGAGACCCTCGTCGATCGAGGCGGTGACCAGCCGCAGCGGCAGGCCGGAGCGCTCCAGCCGTGCGATGCCGACGGGGGCGGCGAGCACGCAGAGCACGGTGATGTCGGTGCAGCCCCGGTCGGCCAGCAGCCGGCAGCAGTGCTCCAGCGAGCCGCCGGTGGCCAGCATCGGGTCGAGCACCAGCACCGGCAGCCCGGCCAGGTCCCGGGGCAGCGACTCCATGTAGGCGCGGGGCTCGTAGGTCTCCTCGTCGCGGGCCAGCCCGACGAAGCCCATCGAGGACTCCGGCAGCAGCCCGAGCGCCGCGTCGGCCATGCCGAGGCCGGCCCGCAGCACCGGCACCAGCAGCGGCGGGTTGGCCAGCCGGGTGCCCTCGGTGCCGGTGACCGGGGTCTGCACCGGGTACCGCTCGACCGGGAAGGACCGGGCCGCCTCGTACACCAGCATGGTGGTGAGTTCGTGCAGCGCCGCCCGGAAGTTGGCGGAATCGGTGCGTGCGTCCCGCATGGCGGTCAGCCGCGACTGGGCGAGCGGGTGGTCAATGACGAGTACGTCCACGGTCGCTCAACCTACCGAACCGGTGGCCCGGGCACTGCCGGTGCGGGCGGACCAGCGACGCCGCTCACCGACCGGCGCCGTGACCAAGATCACTGAGTGGCCGGATGCGTAGACTTCCAGGCATGACGGCGACAGCGACGTCGGCCCGGTCGGATCTCTCCGAGCTGGGACGATCCGAGACCGCTCTGCGGACCTTCCTGCACGGCCTGCCGGGCGTGGACCAGGTCGGCGCGGAGCAGCGGGCGGCACAGCTCGGCACCCGCTCCATCAAGACCACCGCCAAGGCCCAGGCGATCGACCTGGCGATCCGGATGGTCGACCTGACCACCCTCGAGGGCGCGGACACCCCGGGCAAGGTGCGGGCGCTGGCCGCCAAGGCGCTGCGCCCCGACCCGGCCGACCCGTCCTGCCCGCACGTCGGCGCCGTCTGCGTCTACCCGGCGATGGTCCCGCACGTAGCCGAGGTGCTCCGCGGCTCCGGCGTGCACCTGGCCAGCGTGGCGACCGCCTTCCCGTCCGGGCAGGCGCCGCTGGAGGTCAAGCTCGCCGACACCCGGGCCGCCGTCGAGGCGGGCGCCGACGAGATCGACATGGTGATCAACCGGGGCGCGTTCCTGGCCGGCCGCTACAAGGAGGTCTACGACGAGATCGTGGCCACCAAGGAGGCCTGCGGTGACGCCCACCTCAAGGTGATCCTGGAGACCGGCGAGCTGGCCACCTACGACAACGTCCGGCGCGCCTCGTGGCTGGCCATGCTGGCCGGCGGTGACTTCATCAAGACCTCCACCGGCAAGGTCCCGGTGGCGGCCACGCCCCCGGTGACCCTGGTGATGCTGGAGGCGGTGCGCGACTTCCGGGCGGCCACCGGACGCCAGGTCGGCGTGAAGCCGGCCGGCGGCATCCGGACCACCAAGGACGCGATCAAGTACCTGGTGATGGTCAACGAGACCGTCGGCCCGGACTGGCTGGACCCGGACTGGTTCCGCTTCGGCGCCTCCAGCCTCCTCAACGACCTGCTGATGCAGCGCACCAAGCTGACGACCGGCGTCTACGCCGGTCCCGACTACTTCACCCTGGACTGAGCGCCATGTTCGAATACGCCCCCGCCCCCGAGTCCCGCTCGGTGGTGGACATCAAGCCCTCGTACGGGCTCTTCATCGACGGGAAGTTCGTCGACCCCACCGACGGCGGCTCGTTCAAGTCGATCAACCCGGCCTCGGAGGAGGTGCTGGCCGAGGTCGCCGAGGGCGGCGCCGGCGACGTCGACCGCGCGGTCCGCGCCGCCCGGGCGGCGTACGAGAAGGTCTGGGGTCCGATGCCGGGCCGGGACCGGGCCAAGTACCTGTTCCGGATCGCCCGGATCATCCAGGAGCGCTCCCGCGAGCTGGCGGTGCTGGAGTCGCTGGACAACGGCAAGCCGATCAAGGAGTCCAGGGACGTCGACCTCCCCCTGGTCGCCGCCCACTTCTTCTACTACGCCGGTTGGGCCGACAAGCTGGAGCACGCCGGCTTCGGCCCCAACCCCCGGCCGCTCGGGGTGGCCGCGCAGGTCATCCCGTGGAACTTCCCGCTGCTGATGCTGGCCTGGAAGATCGCCCCGGCGCTGGCGGCCGGCAACACGGTGGTGCTGAAGCCGGCCGAGACCACCCCGCTGACCGCGCTGCTCTTCGCCGAGATCTGCCAGCAGGCCGACCTGCCGGCCGGCGTGGTCAACATCGTCACCGGCGCCGGCGAGACCGGCCGGGCCCTGGTCGAGCACCCGGGCGTGGACAAGGTCGCCTTCACCGGCTCGACCGAGGTGGGCCGGGCGATCGCCCGCGCGGTGGCCGGCACCCGCAAGAAGCTCACCCTGGAGCTGGGCGGCAAGGCCGCCAACATCGTCTTCGACGACGCGCCCATCGACCAGGCGGTCGAGGGCATCGTCAACGGCATCTTCTTCAACCAGGGCCACGTCTGCTGCGCCGGTTCCCGGCTGCTGATCCAGGAGTCGGTCGCCGACCGGGTGCTGGAGTCGCTGAAGCGGCGGATGGCCCAGCTGCGGGTCGGCGACCCGCTGGACAAGAACACCGACATCGGCGCGATCAACTCGGCCGCCCAGCTGGCCCGGATCCGGGAACTCTCCGAGGCCGGGTCCGCCGAGGGCGCCGAGCGCTGGTCGCCGCCGTGCGAGCTGCCCGAGCGGGGCTTCTGGTTCGCGCCGACCATCTTCACCGGGGTCACCCAGGCGCACCGGATCGCCCGCGAGGAGATCTTCGGCCCGGTGCTGTCCGTGCTGACCTTCCGCACCCCGGCGGAGGCGGTCGAGAAGGCCAACAACACGCCGTACGGGCTGTCGGCCGGGATCTGGACCGACAAGGGCTCCCGGATCCTGTGGATGGCCGACCGGCTGCGCGCCGGCGTGGTCTGGGCCAACACGTTCAACAAGTTCGACCCCACCTCGCCGTTCGGCGGCTACAAGGAGTCGGGCTACGGTCGCGAGGGCGGCCGGCACGGGCTGGAGGGCTACCTCAATGTCTGAGCGGGTCGCGGTACGCAAGACGTACAAGCTCTTCATCGGCGGGAAGTTCCCACGCAGCGAGTCGGGGCGGTCGTATCTCGTGCAGGACGCGAATGTCTCCCTGGCCTCCCGCAAGGACGCGCGGGACGCCGTCGTCGCCGCCCGCGCCGCGGTCAAGGGCTGGGCCGGCGCCACGGCGTACAACCGGGGGCAGATCCTCTACCGGGCGGCCGAGATGCTGGAGGGCCGGCGCGAGCAGTTCGTCGCGCTCGGCGTGCCCGGCGACGAGGTGGACGCGGCGGTCGACCGCTGGGTCTGGTACGCCGGCTGGTCGGACAAGCTCCCCCAGGTGTACGGGGGCGCCAACCCGGTCGCCGGGCCGTACTTCAACCTCTCCTCGCCGGAACCGACCGGCGTGGTGGCCGTGGTCGCCCCCGCGGCGCCGGCGCTGCTCGGCCTGGTCAGCGTGATCGCCCCGGCGATCGTCACCGGCAACACCGTCGTGGTGGCCGCCTCGCCGGCGGCACCCCTGGCGGCGGTGACCCTGGCCGAGGTGCTCGCCACCTCCGACCTGCCCGGCGGCGTGGTGAACATCCTCACCGGCCGGCTGTCGGAGACCGTGCCGACGCTGGCCAGCCACATGGACGTCAACGCGATCGACCTGACCGGGGTGGCCGACGCCGACCTGGCGGCCGACCTGGAGGTCAAGGCGGCGGAGAACCTCAAGCGGGTGCTCCGGCCGGCGCCGGTCGACCACGACTGGTTCGCCGACCCCGGCATCACCCGGATGACCGCCCTCCTGGAGACCAAGACCGTCTGGCACCCCAAGGGGGTGTGAGCCGGCTCGGGCGCACGGTTTCCGGGGAGCCCCGCCGGCTCCGGGCGGTCAGGCTTGATCCCTCCGCGGCGGGGCTCCCCGGAAACCTCGTCGTGAGCACGGTCCGTCCGGGGGTTCCGGCTTGCGGCCGCTGCCCACCGTTGGCGGACCGTCGGCGGGGGGCGGTTCCGTACCGCCCTGGGAGGGATCTACTACCGGGAGTAGGATTGCCCTGTGACTCGGCTTGGTGATCTCGAACGTGCGGTGATGGACGTGCTGTGGGACTCGGTCCCCGCCACGTCGGACGGCGTCACCGTGCGGGAGGTCGCGGACGCACTGCCCGGGCGCGAGCTGGCCTACACCACGGTGATGACAGTGCTGGACCGGCTGGCCGGCAAGGGCATGGTGCAGCGCGAGCGGGAGGGCCGGGCCTGGCGCTACCGGGCCGCGGCCAGCCGCGAGGCGTACATCGCCCAGCTCATGCTCGACGCGCTGGACCTCGGCGGCAGCCGGGACGCCGCGCTGGTGCGCTTCGCCCGCTCGGTGACCGGCACCGAGGCCGAGGTGCTGCGCGCCGCGCTGGCCGCCGACGCCAGCGGCCTGCCGGCCGCCGCGGGTGAGCTGACCGACCGGGTCGAGGCGCCGACCGACCGGGTGGTCCGGCCGCCCGTCGCCGACGAGGCCGTGGACCGGTAGGGCGGCGGCCGTGGCGTACGCTCTGCACTTCGCCGCGTCGATGGCGGCCTGCCTGCTGACCGCGCAGGTGCTGGCCCGCTCCACCTGGACGTGGCGCAGCCCCCGGGTGGCGATCATCTGCTGGCAGGCGGTCGGGCTGGCGCTCGGCCTCTCCGAGATGGGCCTGCCGATCGCGGTGGGGCTGGCGCCGTACAACAAGCCGACCGGCAGCGCGCTGCTCGCCCTGGCTGACGACCTGGTGCACGGCACCCTGCCGCCCGGCCTGGGGGCCGTCCAGCTGAGCCTGGTCGCCCTCGGCTTCGGCATCGGCGGGGTGCTGCTCACCACGACCGTACGCACCCTGCTGCACACCGTGCGGGCCCAGCGCCGGCACCGGGAGCTGCTCGCCCTGGTGGCCCGGAACGACCCGGCGGCGCCCGGCGCGCTGGTGCTCGACCACCCGAGCGCGGCGGCGTACTGCCTGCCGGGGGTGAAGCCGCAGGTGGTGGTGAGCGCCGGGACGCTCAGCCTGCTGGACCGCGCCGAGCTGGCGGCGGTGCTCAGCCACGAGCGGGCGCACGCCCAGGAGCGGCACGACCTGGTGCTGCTGCCGTTCACCGCGCTCTGCCGGGCGCTGCCCTGGTTCGGCTGGGTCCGCGGGATCCACGAGCGGGTCGCCCTGCTGGTCGAGATGCGCGCGGACGACAAGGCCCGGGAGGCGCACCCCGAGGCGCTGGGCCGTGCGCTGCGCCGGTTCGCCGCGGCCGGCGACCGGATCACCCCGGCCGGCGCCCTCGGCCTCGGCGACCGTGACCTGGACGTCCGGGTGCGGCGGCTGCAGGTGCCCGACCGGCCGCCGCGGGTGCTCGGCGCGCTCGCCCTGTCGGTGGCCACCACGCTGGCCGCCCTGCCGATCTCCCTTTTCCTCAGCTGATTCCGGCGCGCCGGATGCGCCCCCCGAACTACTACGCTTTGTCGTACGCTCTCCTACGACGTAGCGTAGTAGTTATAAGTAGGGAATCTACGTGTAGGCTCACTACGACAAGTGAGCCGACAGTACGGAGAGCCGGCCATGGACACCCTCCTCCTCGCCCGACTGCAGTTCGCCACCACCACCTCGATCCACTTCCTGTTCGTGGTGGTCACCCTCGGCCTGGTCACCCTGCTGGTGGGGTTGCAGACCACCGCGGTGCTGACCGGCAAACCGGTCTACTGGCGGCTGACCCGGTTCTGGGGTCAGCTCTACGTGATCAACTACGTGCTGGGCATCGCCACCGGCATCGTGATGGAGTTCCAGTTCGGGCTGAACTGGAGCGGGCTGTCGCGCTACGTGGGCAACGTCTTCGGCGCCCCGCTGGCGATCGAGACGCTGGTGGCGTTCTTCCTCGAGTCGACCTTCCTGGGCATGTGGATCTTCGGCTGGCACCGGCTGCGCAAGGGCCTCCACCTCGCGCTGCTCTGGGGGGTCGCGCTCACCGCGTACGCCTCGGCGTTCTGGATCATGGTGGCCAACTCCTGGCTGCAGAACCCGGTCGGCTACGAAGTGCGCGACGGGATCGCCCACCTCACCGACTTCACCGCCCTGCTCACCAACCCCAGCCTCGGCATGGCCTTCGGGCACGTGGTCTTCGCGGCGCTGCTGGTCGGCGGGATGCTGATGGCCGCGGTCAGTGCCTGGCACCTGATCCGGCGCACCCCGGACTTCGTGCTGTTCCGCACCTCGCTGCGGATCGGCCTGGTCACCGCGGCACTGTCGATCACCATGGTGCAGGGCTTCGGCTTCGCCCAGTTCGGGCCGGTCGGGCAGGTGCAGCCCACCAAGTTCGGCGGCGGCCCGGAGGCGGACGCCCTGGTGGCCGAGTGGACCGCCCGGTTCGGCCAGGGCGACTACACCCCGCCCGTGCTGGCCAGCGTCGGGCTCGGCTTCATGATCCTGATCGGCTTCGCCCTCGGCACCCTCTGGCTGCTGCTCCCCCTGCTCTGGCGGGACTGGGCCATCCGGCTGCGCTTCCCGCTCTGGCTGATCCTGCTCGCCCTGCCGCTGCCGTTCGTCGCGGTGATCCTCGGCTGGATCGCCCGCGAGGTCGGCCGGCAGCCCTGGGTGGCGTACGGCCTGCTCCCCACCGACCAGGCCGTCTCCGGCGTCGCCCCCGGCGTGATGCTGGCCTCGCTGATCGGCTTCAGCCTGCTGCTCGGCGCCCTGGCGGTGGCCAACTGGGTGCTGCTGGCCCGGCACGCCGCCCGGGGCGCCGCCGATCCGGCGCTGGGCCGGCCGCCCACCCAGCCGCCCGCCGACACCCGTCCCGTGCCCGCCTTCGCCTGAGGGAGACACCGTGGAACTCGCCTGGTACGCCCTGCTCGGCCTCTTCTTCGCCGCCTACCTGGTGCTCGGCGGCTACGACTACGGCGTGGGCCTGCTGCTCGCCCGGGGCACCGACCCGGCCCGCCGCCGGGCGGCGCTCAACGCCGTCGGCCCGTTCTTCCTCGGCAACGAGGTGTGGCTGGTCGCCGCCGTCGGCATCCTGTTCGGCGCCTTCCCGATGCTGGAGGGGGAACTGCTCTCCGGCTTCTACCCGGCCGTGGTCGGCGCGCTGGTCGGGGTGATCCTGGTGACCGCCGGGGTGCAGCTGCGCAGCCGCCCGGCCGGCGAGCGGTCCCGGGCCGGATGGGACCGGGTGGTGGTGATCGGCAGCCTGCTCGCCGCGCTCGGCTGGGGCGCCCTGCTCGCCGGCCTGCTCCAGGGCGTACCGCTGCGCGCCGGTGGGCACGTCGCCGGGGTCACCCACCTGTTCACGCCGTTCGTGGCCGCCGCCGGGCTCGCCGTGCTGGCGCTGGTCGCGGCGCACGGTGCGACCTTCCTCACCCTGCGGCTGCCGGCCGCCGACGCCGAGGCGACCGGCCGGCTGGCCCGCCGGCTGGTCCCGGTCGCGCTCGCCGCGGTCGGCGTGGCCACCGTCCTCGGCCTGCTCTCCGAGCGGGTCCGCGACACCGTGCAGCAGCCGGTCGCCGGCCTGCTCGCGCCGGTGCTGCTGGCCGGGGCGTTGCTGCTGGCCAGGGCGGCGCTCGCCCGCCGGCGGCCGGGGCTGGCCTTCGCCGCCACCGGCACCGCCCTGGCCGCGCTGGTGGCGCTGGTCGGCGCGGCCCTCTGGCCGTACGCGCTGGTCTCCACGATCGACCCCGGCGCGTCGCTGACCGTTGCCGACGCGGCGGCGAGCGGCCCCACGCTGCGGCTGCTGGGCTGGCTGACGGTGCCGCTCCTGCCGGCCCTACTAGGCTTTCAGCTGATGTGCTGGTGGGTTTTCCGGGGACGGACTGACGGCAGGGCACCGGTGTACTGGTGAACCGCCGTCCCTTCGACCCGCGTCTGCTGCGCCGGGTCCCCGCGGCCCGGCGCGACCTCGCCGTGCTCGCCCTGCTCGGCGTGGTCGCCGCAGGGCTGGTCGTGGCCCAGGCCACCGCGCTGGCGGCGCTGCTGGCGACCGCGTTCGACGGGCGGCTGGACCGGCCGGCGCTGGCCGGCCTGGTCGCCGCGGTCGCCGCGCGGTCGCTGCTGGTCTGGGCGCAGGGCACGGTGTCGGCGCGGGTCGCCGCGACGGTCAAGGCGGCGCTGCGGGTGGAACTGCTCGGCGCGGTCGGTCGGCACGGCCCCGGCTGGGTCGCCGGCCAGCGCGCCGGGCAGTTGGCCACCCTGGCCGGGCGCGGACTGGACGCGCTGGACGCCTACTTCACCGGCTACCTGCCCCAGCTCGTGCTCAGCGTCACCGTGCCGGTGGCGGTGCTGGGCCGGATCTTCCTCGCGGACTGGAGCTCCGCGCTGATCATCGCGGTCACCCTGCCGCTGATCCCGATCTTCGGAGCGCTGCTCGGCTGGCAGGCCCAGGCCGCCACCGAACGCCAGTGGCGGCGGTTGTCGCTGCTCGGCGGGCACTTCCTCGACATGGTCGCCGGGCTGCCCACGCTGCGCGCCTTCGGCCGGGCCCGGGCACAGGTGGACGTGGTCCGCCGGATGGCCGACGGGCACCGGGTGGCGACCATGAAGACGCTGCGCATCGCCTTCCTCTCCGCCCTGGTGCTGGAACTGGTGGCCACCCTCTCGGTGGCGCTGGTCGCGGTGCCGGTGGGCCTGCGGCTGCTCGGCGGCGGGCTGACCCTGCAGACCGCGCTGCTGGTGCTGCTGCTCACCCCCGAGGCGTACCTGCCGCTGCGGGCGGCCGGGGCCCGGTTCCACGCCAGCATGGAGGGGCTCACCGCGCTGGACGAGGCGCTCACCGTCTCGGCCACGCCACCGGCGCCGGCCGAGCGGGGCGGTCCCGCCCCGGACGGGCGGGCGGAGATCCGGTTCGAGTCGGTGACCGTCGAGTACGAGCGCACCACCGCGCTGCGGGACGTCACGTTGACCATCCGGCCGGGCGAGCGGATCGCCATCGTCGGGCCCAGCGGCGCCGGCAAGAGCACCCTGCTCGGGCTGCTGCTGGGCTTCGTCACGCCGACCAGCGGCCGGGTCACCGTCGGCGGGGTCGACCTGGCCGGCGCGGATCCGCAGGTGTGGCGCCGGCAACTGGCCTGGGTGCCGCAGCGCGCCCACCTCTTCGCCGCCTCGCTGGCCGACAACATCCGGCTCGGCGCCCCCGACACCCCCGACGCCGCGCTCGCCGCCGCGGTGCGCGACGCCGCGCTGGACGACGTGGTCGCCGGGCTGCCGGACGGGCTGGCCACCGTGCTCGGTGAGCGCGGGCACGGCCTCTCCAGCGGCCAGCGGCAGCGGGTCGCGCTGGCCCGCGCGTTCCTGCGGGACGCCCCGCTGGTGCTGCTCGACGAACCGACCGCCCGGCTGGACAGCGCCTCCGAGGCGGTCGTGCTGGCCGCCACCCGCCGGCTGGTCGCCGGCCGCACGGCGCTGCTGGTGGCGCACCGCCCCGCGTTGCTCTCCGACGCCGACCGGGTGCTGCGGATCGAGGAGGGCCGGGTCACCGAGCTGACCCCGGTGCCGACCGCGGAGGTGATCCGGTGATCGCGGCGACCCGTCCCGAGCGGGCGGTGCTGCGCCTGGCCCGGCCGTACCTGAACCGGCTGCTCGGCGCCGGGCTGCTCGCCGCGGTGACCGAGTTCGCCGGGCTGGCCCTGATGGCCACCGCCACCTGGCTGCTGATGAGCGCGGCCGGGCGGCCGCCGCTGGACCGGCTCACGGTGGCGATCGTCGCGGTCCGGGCCCTGGCCGTCAGCCGCGGCGTGTTCCGCTACACCGAGCGGCTCGCCGGGCACGACGCGGTGCTCCGGCTGGTCACCGACGTCCGGACCCGGGTGTTCGCCGCCCTCGCCGCCCGCCGGGCCCCCGAGCAGCGCACCGGCGACGCGCTGAGCCGGCTGGTCTCCGACGTGGAGGCGGTGCAGGACCTGCTCCTGCGGGTGCTCGTGCCGGCCTCGGCGGCGGCGCTGGTCAGCGTCGTGGCGGTGGGCGCGGCGGCGCTGATCTCCCCGGCCGCCGCCGGCACGCTCGCCGTGGGGCTGCTGGTCGCCGGCGTGGCGCTGCCCGCGCTGGCCACCGCGCTGACCCGGCGGGCCGCCGCCGAGGTGGCACCGCTGCGCGGGGCGCTGGCCGCCGACGCGGTCGACCTCACCCACGGCGCCGCCGACCTGGCCGCGTTCGGCGCCACCGGGTCCGCGCTGGCGGCCGCCGGCCAGCGCACCGCACGGCTGGCCCGGCTGGAACGGCGGCTCGCCGCCACCGGGTTCGCGGTGGACGCGGCCGGCGTGCTGGTCGCCGGGCTGAGCGCCGCCGCCGTGGTGTTCGTCGCGCTGGCCCGGGACGTGGACGGGGTGCTGGTCGGGGTGCTCGCGGTGGGCACGCTCGCCGCCGTGGAGGTGGCGCTGGCGCTGGTCGGCGCCGCCCGGCAGCGGACCCAGCTGAGCGCCGGCCTGACCCGGGTCGCCGCCCTGCTCGACGCCGCCCCGACCGACACCACACCGACCGCCGGCCCGACCGAAGCCACGGCCGCCGGCGCTGCCCCGGGAGGCGAGGAGACGCCGGCCGCGGTGAGCACGGCGCCGCATCACGTGCGGTTCAGCGACGTGACGGTGCGCTACCGGGAAGGCGCCGCGCCCGCCCTGGTCGGGTTCGACCTCGACCTGCCGGCCGGGCGCCGGGTGGCCGTGGTCGGGCCGAGCGGGGCTGGCAAGAGCACCATCGCCGCCGTCCTCACCGGGTCGGTACGGCCCGAGGCGGGCCGGGTCACGCTGGACGGGCGGGACCTGTCGGCGTACTCCGCACAGGAGCTGCCGCGGGCGGTCGGCGGCCTGCTCGCCGAGGCGTACGTCTTCCACGCCTCGGTCCGGGACAACCTGCTGCTCGGCAGGGCCGGGGCGAGCGACGACGAGGTGGCCGCGGCCACCGCCGCCGCCGGCCTGCTGGACTGGGTACGCGAGCAGCCGGACGGCTGGGACACGGTGGTCGGCGAGGAGGGCGGGCAGCTCTCCGGCGGCCAACGGCAGCGGCTCGCGCTGGCCCGGGCGCTGCTCGCCGCCCCGGGCGTGCTGGTGCTCGACGAGCCGACCGAGGGGCTCGATCCGGCCGCCGCCGACGCGGTGCTCGCCTCGACGCTGGCCGCCACCCCGCCCGGGCACTCGGTGCTGCTGATCAGCCACCGGCTCAGCGGGCTGGCCGGGCTGGACGAGATAGTGGTGCTCGACGCCGGGCGGGTGGTGCAGCGCGGCCGGCACGCCGACCTGGTCGCGACTCCGGGCTGGTACCGGGACCAGTGGCGGCTCCAGGAGGCGGCCGAACGCGGGTACTTCGCGCTGACCCCCTGACCTGGCCTCCGGGTCGGCCCAGGGATGTCCCCGACGACGCCCGGCCGCGATCGTGGCAGGGTGGTGCCATGGCCGGCGGTGACGAGGTGATGGTGGAGGAGCGCCTGCGCGAGCTGGGTGACCGGCTGCGCGGGCCGGTACGGCTCAAGTCCGACCTGCTGACCGAGGCCCGGCACGGGCTGTTGGACGCCGTGGAGGCGTACCGGGAGGGCGGGCTGTCGGCGGCGGAGGCGCAGCGCCGCGCGGTGACCGAGTTCGGCAGCCCGGCGCAGCTGGCCCCGGCGTACCAGGCCGAGCTGGCGGTCGGCGCGCTGCGTGGGCTGTCGCTGCGGGTCGTCCTGGTGGCCGCCGTCGCGATCGTCGCCGGCGACCTGACCTGGCAGGGGGCGAGCTGGAGCGAGGGGCCCCGGCCGCCGGCCGGCTACCTGCTGCTCTCCGCCTCGATGGACTGGCTGTGGATCAGCGCGTTCGTCCTGGCGGCGGCCGGACTGCTGGTCGCCACCGGCGCGGGCCGGTGGGGCGTGCCGGGCGGGGCCGTGCTCAACCGGGCGGTCGGCGCCAGCCTGACCGGCGTCCTCGTCCTCGCCGCGGCCGCCGGCGGCGGGCTGTTCGCCTGGTCGATGGGGCTCTGGGAGGCGGCCCTCACCTGGCCGCCGATGATCATCGGCGCGGTCCTGGTCGGCGCCGCCCTGTTCTGGATCGGCCGCGCGGCCCGCTACTGGCTGTCCGCCGCCCTGACCCCGGCCCGCTGACGCCCGTCCGGCGCGGCCGGTCGCGGCGGGTCAGGTCGGGGTGACCGGCGGGGCCGCGGGGTCGAGGAAGCGTCCGACGGTCGAGCTGAACTCGCGCCAGCCGGAACGTTCCCCGGCCAGCGCCCGCCGGCCGGCGTCGGTGAGCTCGTACGTCCGGCGCTCCCGCCCGTTGACGGTGCTCCAGCTACTGGCCACGTGCCCGGCCCGCTCGAGCCGGCGCAGCGCCGGATAGATGGTGCCGGTGGGCAGGTCCAGGTGGCCGTCGCTGCGGATGCGCAGCGCCTCGATGATCGCGTAACCGTGCAGGGCGCCCCGCTCCAGCACCGCCAGCAGCAGCGCGTCGAGGTGGCCGTGCAGCGCCTGGGCCTTCATGTGTAGCTACGCTACTTGTCTGCGGGCCGGATCGCCACCGGGGTGCGGGCACCGGCCTCCCGGAGCCGCCCACTAGGGTATGTGCCCAGAGTCACTCGCCGGCACGGGACGCCGACGGGTGGGCAACCCGAAGCACACGGAGGTCAGCGTGGCCCGTCAGTCGCCCCAACGGCCCGACGCCGACGAGCCGGAACTCGACGAGACCGAGGGCAGCGTCGAGTCCGACAACGCGTCCGCGTCGGCCGAGGCCGCCCGCGCGCTCTGGGACGAGCTGCGGATCGACCCGGTGGAGATCGCCCTGCCCGCCGGCACCGGCTACACGCTGCGGGCGTACCGGCCGGCCCGGGAGCTGACCCCCACCGACGTCGCCGAGCGCGACCAGGACGACCCGTTCCTGGCCCGTCGCCAGGTCGTCGAGGAGGACGAGGACGACGAGACCGTCGTGATCCTCGACGAGGAGGTCGCCCAGGAGTTCGCCGAGAGCGACGAGGAGGAGGCCAAGGCCCGGCGCCGCGCCAAGGGCGCGAAGGACGCCGACGACGCCGACGACGCCGAGGCGGACGAGGCGGCCGAGGCCGAGGCCGAGGCCGAGGACGAGGCGGGCGACGAGGAGGTCCCGGTCTTCCTCAGCCACCGGGGCCGGCTGCTGCTCTTCAAGACCCCGGAGTCGCTGGTCAGCTTCGTCCGCTCGGGCGCACCCAACGATCTGTCCCAACTGGACAGTTGGAATGAATTGTCCGAACGGGTGGAGCCGGCCGACATCGCTCCGCTGGACGAGGACATCTACGAGCTGGACCTGGTGGTCGAGAACCTGCGCGGCGGGCACGACGCCTGGGACACCACGCTGCTGATCGAGGCCGGCGAGATCGCCCGCGACCTGGCGTACGCGCTGCGCCTGCCGGCCGTGCTCGACATGCTCTCCGCCGGCTCCAGCCTCGACGACCTGGACGAGGCGCTGCGGGCCACGGTCAGCGGCGGCATCGGCGGTTTCCTCGGCCGGCGCCGGCTCAAGAAAATCGGGGCACAAACCGCAAGTCTGGGTTGGCGCACCATTGTCGGCAAGATCTCTGCGGTCGTGGACTGGCGCGACTGACCCTTAACGGGGAGCATCAGTCTCTGGCAGAGAAAGACCTGTGTCCCGGGAGGAGGACGACGCCGTGGCGCTCGTGCGCGTGTACTGCGGTCTGGCCTCGGCGGATCCGGCCGACCGACCGGCTTCGGCCGGTTCGACGCTGACGTCCGCTGTGGTCGACGACGCAGGCCGTCTGCTGCATGTCTGCGAGATCGGCGACGACGCGGCGGGCTACGCCCGGCTGGTCGCGCTGCTCGTGGAGCGGTCGGGCGGGCCGAGCGGTGCGGCGATCGCCGCCGACAGCGACGACCACACGGTCACCTCGCTGCTCAGCGCCGCGGGTCGTCCCCTGGCGATCGCCGACGACGACTCGGTCGACGACTTCGCCGAGCGGTTCGCCGACGACGACTCGCTGGAGGAGATGCAGTCCCCGCCCGCCGAGCGGCGCGCGGTCGGCCTGGCCCGCGCACTCCAGGCCGGCGCGCTCTCCGCGATCACCCTGCCGGCGCACCGCGACCTCGCCGGCTACAAGCAGGTGCTCGCCGCGCACGCCGCGCTGGCCAGTGGCCGGCACTCGGCCGCCGTGGCGCTGCGCGAGGTGCTCCGCGAGCTCTACCCGGCGGCGCTGCGCGCCTACCCGGACCCGGCCGAGCCAATCCCGCTGGCCGTCCTCGACGCCCTGCCGGAGCCCGGCATGCTGGCCGGCACCGTCGCCCGGGGGCGGGAGGTCTCGGTCGCCGCCGACGCGGTCGCGGCCCACCTGGCCGCCGACGGGGTTGCCGAGGCCGAGGAGATCGAGGAGGCGGTCACCGCGCTGCGCGTGGCCATCTCCGAGACGCCCCGGCGGGCGACGGTGAACCGCGCCCTCACCGCCGCCGTCGCCGAGACCGTACGCCAGGCCGTCGCCTCGGTCCGGGCCTGCGACGCCGGCTGCGAGGCGCTGGTCGGCGCGCTCAGCGCCCGGGTCAGCACGCCCGCGCCGGCGGCACCCGGCCGCCGCGCCGCCGGCCGCCGGGCCGAGCCGGTCGGCGACCGGCCCGGCCTGAACACCAGCACCGCCGGGCTGCGCACCATCCGGCCGGCCGAGCAGCCGACCCCGTCCGGCGGGCGGCGCAGCCGTCCGGAGCCGGTCTCCGGCACCACCGCGCCGCCGTCGCCCCGCCCGCTCGCCCCGCCGCCGGTAGCGCCGGCCCCGGTCACCCCGCCGCCGGTCGCGCCGCCGCCGGTCGCGCCGGCCGCGTCGGCCGGCACCCCGGTCTCCGGCGGGCCGAGCCACCCCGAGCCCACCCCGCGCCGGGTGGACGGCCCGACCAACCGGCCGATCTCGGCACCGCCACCGCCGCCGCCGGGGATCACGCCGATCGCACCGGCGCAGCGCGGCACGGTGCCTCCGGCGGAGGCCGGGGAGCCGTTCCGGCCCACGCTGACCACCGCGGCGATCAACAGCGCCCGGGCCGAGCGGCAGCGCACGGTCATCCCGCCGCGGCCGAAGACCAACGGCGAGGCGCCCACCGGCGGGTTCAGCGCCACCGACCTGAGCATCCCGGTGCCCACGCCCCGACCGGGCAAGGAGTCCGCCCCACCGGGCTCCCGGGCCAACTGGCCGCTGGTCAACAACCCGGACGACCCGGCCGACAGCTCCGCCAAGAACCCGGTGGTCGGCTCGTACGGCGATCGGGGCGGGCGGGGCGTGGACGCGCCAACCGATCCCGGTGCGGAGCGTCGGGTCACCCCGCCGTGGCTCGCCGACGACCTGCCCCAGGAGCCGCCGATGCTGCGGCTCGTGGAGCCCCCGCCGATGGCCGACCGGGCGCTGCGCGACGGGCCGAACCCGCCGGCCGACCCGCAACTGGAGAACCCGCCGCTGCGGCTGGTCGACCGGGAGAACGCCCCCCGCAACGGCCGACCTGTCCCCCCGCGTGCCGAGCACCCGGCGCCCGAGCACCGGCCGGCGCCGCCGGTGGAGCGGCGTCCCCCGCCCGTCTCCGACGAGGGCGACGGTGACCTGCTGATCTTCGCCCAGGCGAAGTCCGCCTGGTTCGTCGGGCACGGCGAGTCGGCCGACCTGGACTGGTCCACCACCGCCGACACCGGCTGGCAGGCGGCCGAGCAGGCCGCGCGGCCGTCGGTGGGCGCCGAGACCAAGGCCGGGCTGCCCAAGCGGGTGCCGCAGGCCAACCTCGTCCCCGGTTCCCCGCTGCGCGAGGAGCGTCCACTGCGGATCGTCCGCGACGCGGCGAGCCTTGCCGAGAACACCACCGGCTACTTCCGGGGCTGGCGTCGCGGCCAGGAGATCGGCGGGTTCGCGGTCGGCGGCCGGCCGGGCCGCGAGGCCGCCGGCGGCTGGGACTTCACCCGCGACACCGGCGACCGCGACGACGACCGGGAATACGAGTACCGCTCCGCCGGCTACCGCTCCTGACCGGCGGTACGCCGCACCGGACAGCGCGCCCCCGGTCACTGTGGACGTCCACAGTGACCGGGGGCGCTGCCGTGCGGCGACCGGACCGGCGTGGGCACCCGCGCGGCGGTTCCTCCAGCACCCCCACGGCCGGCGGCACCGGCACTACCGCGCCGGCAGTAGCCAACGTCCTCACGCCCTCGCCAGTGGCGGCCCCGCGCCGCCGTCGGTGCCGCCCTCACGCCGCCGTCGGTAACGCCCGCACGTCGTCGGCCGCAGCGCCCTCACGCCGCCGTCAGTGGCGCCGGGACGAGTCGGGCACCCTGAGGGCGCCGCCATGGCACGTCCGCGCGCCAGCGGGCACCACACGGGGCTGGACGGCCCAGCCGGGCGGGAGCCGTCGCCACCGCCACGGGAACCGGCCACAGTGGCCGACGACTGCGCGACGCGCGGCAGGACCGCACTCCGCCCGCCGAGGCCGGGTACGCCCGCCCCCGACCCGGACGGCAGAGCGTGCCCGACGGCGGCGTGGCGGTCGGGCGCTGGACGGCGACGGCGCCGGACCCCGGGCAGCACGCAGCGCCCGCTGGCGGAAGAGCCACCGGGCGCTGGGCGGGACGATCAGGCCGGCGCGACCGCGCGCGAGCGGCGCATGGTGAGCACGTACTCGACCAGCGAGATCAGCACGTGCTTCGTCGACTCCCGGTTACGGGCGTCGCAGGCCACCACCGGCACGTCGTTCGAGATCGCCAGCGCGTCCCGGACGTCCTGCGGGTCGTGGTACTGCATCCCGTCGAAGCAGTTGATGGCCACCAGGTACGGCAGCCGCCGGTGCTCGAAGAAGTCGATCGCCGCGAAGCAGTCGGCCAGTCGGCGGGTGTCCACCAGCACGACCGCGCCGATCGCCCCGCGCACCAGTTCGTCCCACATGAACCAGAAGCGGGTCTGACCCGGCGTACCGAACAGGTACAGGATCAGGTCACGGTCGATCGAGATACGGCCGAAGTCCATCGCCACCGTGGTCGTCGTCTTGCCCGGCACCTGCCGGTTGTCGTCGACGCCCACGCCGGCGGAGGTCATGATGGCCTCGGTGGTCAGCGGCGTGATCTCCGAGACCGAGCCGACCAGCGTCGTCTTGCCGACGCCGAAGCCACCGGCGATAACGATCTTCGCCGACGTCACGCGCCCGCTCGGGGTCGGCGGCCGGTGCGACATGTCAGAGCCTGCGAAGTCCACTCAGCACCCTCTCCAGCAGTTCAGTGCCCACCGCGTCGTCCGAGTCGTCCAGGATGGTCGGCTCGTGGACCGCGACCAGGCCGTCCGTCGCCATGTCGGCGATGAGCACCCGGGCCACACCGAGCGGGAGCTGCATTCGCGCCGCGATCTCGGCTAGCGACTGCACGCGTCCGTCACACAGCGCGGCGATGTACTGGTGCTCGCGGCCCTGCCCGCCACTGCCGTTGGCAGTGGCCCGGCCGCGCACCGTCGTCTCGACGAGCGCCTCCAGCGCGATGTCGAGTCGGGGGCGGGTACGACCACGGGTCACGGCGTACGGACGGACCAATGCTCCGGTCGGTTCGTCACGATCGACCATGTCGCCGCTCACCTCCTTCGTACCCGGCACCGGCTCCATCCGTTGGAGCCCGTCTCTCTCGTCGTTGCTGCGCCGCCGACCTCGGGGTCAGCAGGACGTCAGCCCAACATGCCCGCGGCCGCGCGCGGCTGCGGGGTCAACGCGTCGCCCACCCGGTCGACCAGCAACGCCATCTCGTAACCGACCTGCCCGACGTCACAGCTGCGGGCGGCGAGCACGGCGAACGACGAGCCGTCGGAGATGGACATCAGGAACAGGAAGCCATTGTCCATCTCCACCACCGTCTGCAGCACCGCGCCTCCCTCGAAGCAGCGGGCCGCACCCTGGGTCAGGCTGACCAGGCCGGACGCGATGGCGGCCAGCTGGTCGGCCCGGTCACGCGGGAGATCCCGTGACGCAGCGAGGAGCAGGCCGTCCGCGGAGACGGCGACCGCGTGCGCGACACCGGGAACCCGATCGGCGAAGTTGGCCAGCAGCCAACCGAGATCCTGCGTAGTAGTCATCCTTCTTGCTCCTTCTGCCCGCTCCCGGCCACCGGGCCTGAGCCAGACTGCGAGGATTGCTGCCCTCCCGGAGTCGCCTCCGGGCTGGTCGGGTTGCTGTCGGACGGGTTGCTACGCCCTCGCTGGACGCCGCGGTGGTAGGCGGAGAGCAGACCGCGTACGGACTCCGGCGTCCGCCGCTGCACCGAGGTGGTCGGCTTCTCCACCGCGCCGGGCACCAACTGCGCCATTGGGGTGCGCTTCGGCAGACCCGTGGGCGTGGTGGCCGCCACCGGCACCGCGCTGGCGGCCGACGCCGCCCGCCAGCCCTCGTCGGCCGCGGTCGCCCAGCCGTTGCCCTCGCTGGGCTGCGGGCGACGGTTGGGCAGGCTCTCGGCGGACGCGGGGCGGGGACCGCCGTTCGCTGTGGCCCCGTTCTCGCGCGGCGCTCCTCCGGCCGTCGGTGTCTGTGCCATCGGTGCGTTACCTGTCGTTGCGGGTGGTGTCTGCTGCACGGCGCGACCCGCCGCGTCGACCTTGCTGAACTGCTGGGTCGCGGCGGAGCCGTTGCTCGCCGGCTGGCGGGTGCCGGCCGCCTCCTCCGGCCCCGGTCGCCGGGTACGGAACCAGGCGGACTCGAGCTCCCGGAAGATCGGCAGCTCCATCGTCTCGTCCGCGTACCGCTGCCGGTTCTGCGGCTGCGGCGTCGTCGGCCGGGCCGGTGCGGGCGGAGCGGCCGGCGTGGGGGCCGGGCGGGCCGCCGGGGCCGGGTTAGCGGGCGCAGCCGGGTTCGGGGTCGGCGCGGCCGGCTGGTCCGTACGCGGCATCCGCGGCAGCTCGGTGGTCATGTCCAGCGCGGCGGCCAGCCGCTCGGGTACCGGCGGGGTGGCCGGGTCCACCCCGGCGACCGGCGGCCAGGCCGGCGGCGCCGAGGTGTGCGGCGGCGTCACCGGGCGCTGCGGCAGCGGGCCACCGGGCGGCGACGAGATCGGCTGGCCGGAGACCGGCATGCCCGACACCGGCGACGCGGAGACCGGCATCCCGGAGACCGGGGACGACGAGACCGGCATCCCGGAGACCGGCGGGGAGGAGACCGGCGGCCCGGAGTACGGCGGCGCCGAGTGCGGCGGCACCGGCGGAGCCGACACCGGCGGCGGGAAGTACGGCTGCGCCTCCGGGCTGCTCGGCAGCTGCCGCGGGATGCCGGGCTGCTGGCCGGTGCCGGCCGGGTCGCCGTCGGCCGACCGGCGCTGCGGCAGCGGGTCGATCGGCTGGCCGTTGGACGTGCGCGGGGTGAACGCGTCGCCGCCGCTGTTGGCCGCGGTCGCGCCGGTGAGATCCGACCAGGCCGGCATACCCCGGCCGGCGCCGGCCGGGGTCGGGCCGCCGGTGCCGTTGCGGGGCGGCGCCGGCTCGAACGGGCGGCCGCCCAGGGTGACCTGGTTGCCGGAGCCGCTCGGGCGCGGGCTGTTGGGCAGGTTGCCGAGGGCCGGCAGCGCGCCGAAGGCGGGCGCCGGGCCGGACGACGGGGCGTTGCCGGCGGGCAGCGCCGGGGCCGGCTGGGCCCGGCCGGCGAGCGCCCGGGGCACCAGCACCGACGGCGGCAGCGTGACGTCGGCGACGGTGCCCCGGTCGGCGCCGGGACGCAGCTCGACCTTCACGCCGTGCCGGGACGCCAGGCGGGCGACCACGACCAGACCCATCATCCGGGAGACGGCCACGTCCACCTGCGGCGGCGTGGCGAGCCGCTCGTTGAGCTCGTGCAGCTGGTCGGGGCTGATGCCGATGCCGCGGTCCTCGACGTAGAGCGAGGCGCGGTCGCCGACCCGGCGGGCCTCGATCAGCACCTGCGAATCCGGCGGCGAGAACGCGGTGGCGTTGTCGAACAGCTCGGCGACCAGGTGGACCAGGTCGTTGACCGCGTGCGCGGCGACCTCGATGTCCCGGTCGATGACCCCGAACTCGATCCGGGTGTAGTGCTCGACCTCGGACTGCGCGGCCCGGAGCACGTCGATCAGCGCGGCCGGTTCCCGCTGCACACGGGTCGAGTCGGCGCCGGCGAGGACCAGCAGGTTCTCGTCGTTACGGCGCATCCGGGTGGCCAGGTGGTCCAGCTGGAACAGCTCGGCCAGCCGGTCCGGGTCCTCCTCGCCGCGCTCCAGCCGGTCGAGGTGACCGATCAGCCGGTCGACCAGGATCTGCGACCGGCGGGCCAGGTTGACGAACATCGTCGCGACGGAGGCGCGCAGCGCGGCCTGCTCGGCGGCGGTCCGGACGGCCTCCAGGTGGACGGCGTTGAACGCCTCGGTCACCTGGCCGAACTCGTCCTTGCTGCGCACCGGCAGCGGCTCGGCGATCTGGTTGGCCAGCTGGGTCGGGGTGAGCTGCCCGGTGACCTGCGGGTCGCGCAGCCGGGCCACCGCCTGCGGCAGGCCGTACTGGGCGACCGAGAGGGCGCCCTGGCGCAGGTCGCGCAGCGAGCGGGCCATCGAGCGGGCGACCAGGTAGGCGAAGAGGATGGCCAGCAGCAGCATGCTCAGCAGCAGGCCGGACTCGAGGAAGACCTGACGCTGCACGTCCGAGCGGAGGTCGTCGGCCAGGACGACCACGTCGCGGTCGAACTTCGACTCCGCGGTGCGGTGCAGGTCGGAGTAGGCGACCATGGCCGCGTCCCACTGGTTGGCGTCGAACGGCGCGCCGGTCAGCGTGTTGCTGGTGTTGATGCCGGTCACCCAGCTGCTGTACTGGAGCGCCTCGCGGCGGTCGGGACCGGCGATGGTGCGCGAGTAGAAGTCGGTCTCGGCCTGGTTGGCGACCACGTCGAAGCTCTGCTTCGCCTGGGTCTGGCCGGTGACGCTAGCGATGTAGTCGTTACGCAGGGTCGGCGTGAGTTCCTTGCGGATCAACGCCAGGTGCACCACGTTCCGCTGCTGGGAGAGGAACTCCTTGGCGCGGGCGGTGGCGGTGGCGGCACGCATCCGGTCGCTGAGGTTGTTGTCACCGGCGAGCTGGGTGGCCGAGTCGCGGATGGCGAGGATGTTGCCGATCAGCTCGTCGTAGCTCCGCTGCGCGTCGACGATGCCCTGCTTGCCGTTGAGTACCTGGCTGCGGGTGGCGGGCAGGTCCCTGAGGAGCTGGTCGATCTCGTCCAGGTGCCCGTCGAGGCTCGACGGCAGGTCGTCGAGCTCGCTCCGCTGCGAGGAGTAGGGCGCCCGGGCCTGGTCCACCCGGCCGTTCGCCTGGTTGTACGCGTCCTTGAACGGGTCGGCCTGGGCCGGCGGCGCGCCGAGCAGCCGCAGCGCGGCCGTCCGCTCGTCCTGGAGGGTGTCGACCAGCTCTCCCGAGTAGCCGACCAGGCTGGCCAGCTCGCCGGCCCGGTTGGCGTTGTTGAGCGTCTGCAGGTGGTCGACGAGACCACTGGTACCCACGACGACAGTGGCGATGGTCGGCACGATCATGATGAGACCGAGCTTGGACCAGATCGGCATGTCGCGGAGCCGACCGGCCGGCCGGCGCAGCCGCGACAGGAAGGAGCCCGCCGTCTTTGGCCGTTTGCTCACGTCACCGCCCTCGCGATTCAGCGTCCGCGTTGCCCTTGGGCAACGCCCAGCGGCCGACCCGGCGGGTCGGACCATCCGAGATTCCATCACGCCGCCCGGCAAAGAGAAAGCCCAGGTTGGCCGTCGCCGACGGTGTGATGAGATGTTGATGCGATTTGATAGCAATCCGTCTGGCCGGAGTCACTGAAGGTAATGGATCACCCCCACCGCGTCGTGCTGCTCGCGGGCCCCTCCGGGTCCGGAAAGTCGTACATAGCACAGCGAACCGGGCTTCCGGTGCTGTGCCTGGACGACTTCTACAAGGACGGTGATGACCCTACGTTGCCGCGACGAAACGGCCAGGTGGACTGGGAGTCCCCGCTGTCGTGGGACGCCGAGGCCGCCGTGGAGGCCATTTCCCGGCTGGCCCGGGAGGGCCGGGCCGAGGTACCGGTCTATGCCATCGAGGCGGATCGACGGGTGGCCACCCGGTCATTTGATGTGGCCGGTTCGCCACTTTTCATCGCCGAAGGGATTTTCGCCGCCGACATCGTCGAGGAGTGCCGCCGGCGGGGGCTGCTCGCCGGGGCGTACGCCCTGCGGCGCCCGCGCGGCGCGACCTTCGTCCGGCGGCTGGCCCGCGACCTCGCCGAGCAGCGCAAGGCCCCGCGGGTGCTGATCCGGCGCGGGGTGGCGCTGCTGCGGGCCGAGCCGGCGGTGCTGCGCCGGCAGACCGGCCTGGGGGCGGAGGCGGCCCGGGCCCGCCAGGTGCTGCGCGGGGTGGCCGGCCTGCTCGCCGGCCACCCGCACCGCCGGTGATCAGGTCAGCAGCTTGGCGTACGCCGGCTTGATCACCTCGTCGATGATCCGCAGCCGCTGGTCGAACGGGATGAACGCGCTCTTCATCGCGTTGATGGTGAACCACTGCAGTTCGCGCCAGCCGTAGCCGAACGCCTCCACCAGCAGGGCCATCTCGCGGGACATCGAGGTGCCGCTCATCAGCCGGTTGTCGGTGTTCACGGTGACCCGGAAGCGCAGGTCCCGCAGCAGCCCGATGGGGTGCTCGGCGATCGACGGGGCGGCCCCGGTCTGCACGTTCGAGGACGGGCACAGCTCCAGCGGGATCCGCTTGTCCCGCACGTACGCGGCCAGCCGGCCTAGCGTGGGCTCCGGCCCCGGGGTGATGTCGTCCACGATCCGCACCCCGTGGCCGAGCCGGTCCGCACCGCACCACTGGATCGCCTGCCAGATCGACGGCAGCCCGAACGCCTCCCCGGCATGGATGGTGAAGTGGAAGTTCTCCCGCTGGAGGTACTCGAAGGCGTCCAGGTGCCGGGTGGGCGGGAAGCCCGCCTCGGCGCCGGCGATGTCGAAGCCGACCACCCCGGCGTCCCGGTGCCGCACGGAGAGCTCGGCGATCTCCTGCGAGCGGGCGGCGTGCCGCATCGCGGTGAGCAGCGTGCCGACCCGGATCGGGGTGCCCGCCTCGGCGGCCAGCGCGCTGCCCTCGGCGAAGCCGGCCAGCACCGCCTCGACCACCTCGTCCAGGGTCAGGTCCCGCTCCAGGTGCTGCTCCGGGGCGAACCGCACCTCGGCGTAGACCACCCCGTCGGCCGCCAGGTCGAGCGCGCACTCCCGGGCCACCCGGCGCAGCGCCGGGGCGGTCTGCATCACGGCGACGGTGTGCGCGAACGTCTCCAGGTAGCGCTCCAGCGAGCCCGAGTCGGCCGCCTCGACGAACCAGCGGCCGAGCGCCGCCGGATCGGTGGTGGGCAGCTCGTGGCCGACCTCGGCGGCCAGCTCGACGACCGTCGCCGGACGCAGGCCGCCGTCGAGGTGGTCGTGCAGCAGCGCCTTGGGAACCTTGACGATGTCCTCGTAGCGGATCGTTGCGACCATGCTCAGACCCTAGTCGGCGGCGGGCCGGCCGCCGAGCCGACCGGCCCTCACGGACGCCAGCCGTAGACCCGGTCGACCGTGAGCCGGAGCACCAGGCGGCCGTCGGCGACCATCGCCGCGCGGTAGTCGGCCCAGTCCGGGTGCTCGCCACGGATCTCCCGGTAGACCTCGACCAGTTCCTCGACGGTGGCGTCGTCCTCGGCGGCGGCCGGTGGGCTGAAGGTGACCGTCCCCTCGGCCACGGCGTACGCCCCGCCGTCGGGGGTGGTGACATGGAAGCTGGCCCGCGGATCGCGCAGCAGGTTGCGCACCTTGGCCCGGCCGGCGGTGGTCGAAGATCGGATCAGGCCGGGTTCGGCGAGGTAGTCCACGTTGGAGAGCTGGGGTCGGCCGTCCCGGCGCAGGGTGACCAGGACGCCCCGGCCGCGCCGCCCGAACAGCTCCCAGAGCCGGGCGCTCACGCGGGCACCCGCAGCGGCGCCAGGGCGTCGGCCAGCCGGGCCACCTCGGCGAGCATGACCTCGGCGGCGGCGTCCCGCCCGGCGTCCGGCACCAGCGCGCCGGTCTCGTCCAGCGCCTCCCGCAGGAACACGACGACCGCCTCGTTCGCCGGCACCATCTTGAGCGTGGTCACCACCTGCTTGATCATCTGGACCGCGCGCAGGCCGCCGGAGGTCATGCCGTAGCTGACGAAGCCGACCGGCTTGTACTGCCACTCGGTGTAGAGGTAGTCGATGGCGTTCTTCAACGGAGCGCTGAAGCCGTAGTTGTACTCCGGCATGACGAAGACGAAGGCGTCGCCGGCGTCGACGGTGGCGCTCCACTCGCGGGTGTGCTGGTGCAGGTAGCGCCCCTCGGACGGGTGGTGCGGCTCGTCGTGGAAGGGAAGGGCGATCTCGGCGAGGTCGACCAGGCGCACCTCGTCGAAGGCGCCGTGGCGGGTGGCGAGCTCGGTGAACCAGTCGCCGATCCGGCGGCCCACCCGGCCGGGCCGGGTGCTGGCGACGATGACGTTCAGGCGGGGCATGGCGGGGTCACTCCAGTGGGGACGGGCCGGCCGGCGGCCGGGACGGTGAACTTCGGGATGAGGCTCTGCGCGAGCGGGCCGATGCTGACCGCGTAGAGCAGGGTGCCGGGCCCGACGGTGCCGCCGAGCGCCCAGCCGAGGGCGAGCACGCCCAGTTCGATGGCGGTGCGCACCCGGCCGATCGGCAGGCCCCGGGCGGCCAGCCCGGTCATCAGGCCGTCGCGCGGCCCGGGCCCGAGGCGGGCACCGAGGTAGAGGGCGGTGGCCAGCGCGTTGAGCAGGATGCCGGCGACCAGCAGGCCCGAGCGGGCGACGACCGGCCCGACCGGCGGCAGGACGGCGAGCACGACGTCGGCGGTCACGCCCACCACCACCGCGTTCGCCACCGTGCCGAAGCCGGGACGCTGCCGCAGCGGGATCCAGAGCAGCAGCACGGCGACCGCGACCAGGTTGACCACCTGGCCGAGCGGCAGCCCGGTCCGCTCGGCCAGGCCCTGGTGCAGCACGTCCCACGACGCGAGGCCGAGGTCGGCCCGGACCATCAGGGCCACGCTGACGCCGAAGAGCGCGAGACCGGCGAAGAGCCGGACCAGTCGCCCCGGAAGTTTGGTTGACATGTCATACACCCTAGGAGCTTGTTGATGACATGTCAACCAGATGGCTACCATTGCCGCATGGAGCAACCACGCTGGCTCACCGAGCAGGAACAGCGCGCCTGGCGGGGCTACAACCGGATGCGCCGCCTGCTCACCCTCGAACTGGCCCGCGAGCTGATGCGCGACGCGGGGCTCTCCGAGCCCGACTACGACGTCCTCTCCGACCTCTCCGAGACGCCCGACCAGCGCCTGCGGCTCAGCGAGCTGGCCGACCGGATGCTCTGGTCGCGCAGCCGGCTCTCCCACCACCTGTCCCGGATGCAGCAGCGCGGCCTGGTCACCCGCGAGGAGTGCGCGACGGACGGGCGGGGGGCGGTCGTCGTCCTCACCGCCGAGGGCCGGCGGGCGATCGAGGCCGCCGCGCCCGGCCACGTGGCGGCCGTCCGGCGGCACCTGGTGGATCTGCTGACCCCCGACGAGATCGCCGCGTTGGACGCGCTCACCCACCGCGTCGTCGACCACCTGACCAGCCTCGACCGGCCACGCGGCTGAGCCGGTGGTGGTGCGTGCACCACCACCGGACCGGCATGCGCACACCATCGAACCGGCCCGTCCGGCTGCCTAGCGTCGGCAGTGGAACCCAACAGCCGACGCGGGGAGTGTGCAGGTGTTCACGACATTGGCCACGGCGGTGGTCCGGCGCCCCGGGCGGGTGATCGCGGGCTGGCTGCTCGCCATCGCGGCGCTCAGCGCCGCCACCTTCGCCGTCTACGGGCTCGACGGACCGCGGGGCGGCAGCACCCAGGCCGACTTCCTGCCCGACCGGTACGAGTCGGCGCAGGCCGCCCGGATCGAGGCGCGGGTCTTCCCCGCGCCCGCGGGCAGCAGCGCGGTGCTGGTCGTCCGCCGCACCGACCGGGCACCGCTGACCGCCGCGGACAACGCCCGGATCGACCGGCTGCCGCGGGAGCTGCGGGTGGCCGGCGTCAGCGCGGTGACCGCCGGCCCGCTCGCACCCGACGGCCGGGTACGACTGGCCGACGCCCGCTTCCCCGGCGACCCGGACGCGGAGGCGACCATCCAGGCGGTCGAGCGGCTGCGGCAGGCCACGGACGCCGCGCTGGCCGGCACCGGACTGGTGGCCGGCTGGACCGGCGAGGCCGCCGGGGCGGCCGACGCCTTCCTGCTCGACCTGATCGTCAACGGCGGCATGATGCTGGTGATCCTGCTCCTGCTGCTGGTCATCTTCCGCAGCCCGGCCATCGCGCTGCTGAACCTGTTCCTGGTGCTGCTGGTCGCCCAGGCCGCCACCGCCCTGCTCGCGCTGGGCGGGAAGGTCTTCGGGTACGCCCTGGACGCCTCCACCACCGGCCTGCTCCCGGTCGTGCTGCTCGGCATCGGCACCGACTACGCGGTCTTCCTGCTCTTCCGCTACCGGGAACGGCTGCGGACCGGCGACGACCGGCGGGCCGCGATGGTGCACGCGGTCGGCCGGATCGGCGGGGCGATCACCGTTTCCGCGCTGGTCGTGGCGGTGGCGTTCGGCGCCCTGGTGCTCTCCCGGCTCGCCTCGTTCCGGGTGCTCGGCCCGGCCCTGGCGGTCGCCGTGCTGCTCATGGTGGCGGCCGCGCTGACCCTCTTCCCCGCTGTCTACTCGCTGCTCGGCCGGCGGGCCTACTGGCCGGCCAAGCTGCTCGCACCGCCCACCATCTCAGCGCCGGCCACCAGCGCAGCGCCGGCGGTGGAGCGTGCCGGGGCGGCCGGGCTGCCCGACCGGGCCGGGCGGCTGGTCGCCCGCCGGCCGGGCCGGGTCGTGCTGGCCACGGTCACCGCGCTGGTGCTGCTCGGCCTCGGCGCGCTGCTCCACCGGCCGAGCTACGACGTCGACGTGCTGCCGCCGGGCTCCGAGTCGGCCCGCGCCCTGGCGACGCTCCGCTCGGGCTTCCCGGCCGGGACGCTCACCCCGACCGTGGTCTACCTGACCGGCGCCGGGGTGGACGCGGCCGCCGCCCAGCGGTTCGCCGACCGGCTCGCCGAGGTGCCCGTCGTGGCGGCCCCGGCCGGGGTGGAGGTCGAGCGGGACGTGGCCCGGGTGCGGCTGCTGCTCGCCGAGCCGCCGTACTCGCAGCGGGCGATCGACGGGGTGGCGGCGCAACTGCGACCGGCCGCGCGCGCCGCCGCGCCGCCGGGCACCCGGGCGTACGTCGGCGGTGAGACCGCCACCTTCGCCGACATCCGCAGCGTGCTCGACCGGGACCTCCGGCTGGTCTTCCCGGTGGCCGCCGGCCTGATCGGGCTGCTCCTGCTGCTGATGCTGCGCGGCCTGCTCGCCGCGCTGGGGTTGCTCGCCGCCGTCGCCCTCGGCTTCGCCGCCACCCTCGGCACGAGCGTGCTGGCGTTCCAGGTCGTCGGGGGTCAGCCCGGGCTGAACTTCCAGTTGCCGCTGGTCGTGTTCCTCTTCGTCACCGCGATCGGGACCGACTACAACATCCTGATGATCGCCCGGCTCCGCGAGGAGCTGCGCGCGGGACGGTCCCCCCGCCAGGCCGCGCGGGAGGCGGTACGCCGCGCCGGCCCGGCGGTGGCCGCGGCCGGTGTCATCCTGGCCGGCAGCTTCGGGGTGCTCGTGGCGTCCCCGGTGCTGGCGCAGGTCGGTCTCGCCGTCGCGGTGGGCATCCTGATCGCCACGTTCGGGCTCTCCTGGCTGCTGGTGCCGGCGCTGGCCGCACTCGCCGGGCGGGCCACGTTCTGGCCGGCCCGCCCCCGCCCGGTACGCACACCCGCTGCCGAGCGGCCGGCCACCGCCCCGACGGCTGGAACAATGGTCCGATGAGCTGGGCGCGGCGGGCGGTGCGGGAGCTGGGCCAGCTGGCCGTCGGGCTGGGCATGGCCGTCGCGGGCGTGGCGCTCGCGATGGCCACGCTGACCGCCGCCGCCCTCGGCCTGATCGGCGTCGGCCTGCCGTTGCTGGACCGCGCCCTCGGCGGCACCCGGGCGCTGCTCGACCGGCAGCGCCGGCGGGTGCCCGGGCCGCCGGTGCGGTCCCCGTACCAGCCGGTGCGCGGTGGGTTGACCGCCCGGCTGATGGCCATGGCCGGCGACCCGGCCACCTACCGGGACCTCGCGTTCCAGTTCGTCCACTTCGCCTACGCCCCCTCGGCCGCGCTGTTCGCCGTCGCGATCTGGCTCGGCGCCGCGCAGGGCCTGGCCATGCCGCTGATCCACGCGGTACGGCCGAGCGCGATCGGCAACTACCTCGGCCTCCCGATCGACTCCCCCGGCAACGCCGGGCTGGCCACCGTGGCCGGACTGCTGGTGGCGGTCGGCGCGTACTGGCTGCCCCGGGGGTTGCTGCACCTGGAGGGGCGGTTGACCCGGGCGCTGCTCGGGCCGACCGCCCGGGCGACGCTGACCGAGCGGGTCGAGGAGCTGACCGACACCCGCGCGCAGACCGTCGACGCCCAGGCCGCCGAGCTGCGCCGGATCGAGCGGGACCTGCACGACGGCGCCCAGGCGCGGCTGGTGGCGATGGCGATGAACCTGGGCCTGGCCGAGGAACTGCTGGCCCGCGACCCGGAGGCGGCGCGCG
Organism: Micromonospora sp. C28SCA-DRY-2; assembly: GCF_030519475.1. GTDB lineage: Bacteria > Actinomycetota > Actinomycetes > Mycobacteriales > Micromonosporaceae > Micromonospora. The sequence goes on from NZ_JAUMKD010000001.1 coordinate 1,348,477, forward strand.
GGCTGGTCACCGAGGCCCGGTCGGCCGCCGGCACCGCGCTGGCCGAGCTGCGCGACGTGGTCCGCGGCATCCACCCGCCGGTGCTCGCCGACCGGGGGCTGGCCGGGGGCCTCGCCGCGCTCGCCCTCGGCGCCGCCCTCCCGGTCGACCTGGACGTCGACCTGCCCGACCGGCTGGCGCCACCGCTGGAGTCGGCGCTCTACTTCACCGCCGCCGAACTGGTCACCAACGCCGCCCGGCACAGCGGGGCCGGCCGGGTGGCGGTGCGGCTGTGGCGGACCGAGGACCGGGTCCGGCTGACCGTCTCCGACGACGGGCGCGGCGGCGCCGACCCGGAGCGGGGCAGCGGGCTGGCCGGGATCCGGCGGCGGCTCGCCGCCTTCGACGGGCGGGTCCGGATCGACTCGCCGTCCGGAGGGCCTACCGTGATCGACGTGGAGCTGCCGTGCGCATCGTGATCGCCGAAGACCTCGTGCTGCTGCGCGACGGGCTGATCCGGCTGCTCACCGCGTACGGCGACGAGGTGGTGGCCGCCGTGGAGACCGGCGACGAACTGCTCGCCGCGCTGCTGGAGCACCGCCCCGACGTGGCGGTGGTGGACGTACGCCTGCCGCCCACCCACACCGACGAGGGGCTGCGCGCCGCGCTCGCCGCCCGGGCCCGGGTGCCCGGCCTGCCGGTGCTGGTGCTGTCCCAGTACGTCGAGCAGCTCTACGCCCGGGAGCTGCTCTCCGACGGCGCCGGCGCGGTGGGCTACCTGCTCAAGGACCGGGTCGCCGACGTGGCGCAGTTCGTCGCCGCGGTGCACCGGGTGGCCGGTGGCGGGATGGCCATGGACCCCGAGGTGATCTCGCAGCTGCTGGCCCGGCCGGCCCGGGCGGAGCCGCTGCGCCGGCTCACCCCGCGCGAGCACGAGGTGCTGGCGCTGATGGCCGAGGGGCGTTCGAACGGCGCGATCGCCCAGCGGCTGGTGGTCACCGAGAAGGCGGTCAGCAAGCACATCAACTCGATCTTCGCCAAGCTCGACCTGCGCGAGTGCGACGACGACCACCGCCGGGTCCGCGCGGTGCTGACCTACCTGGACGCCTGAGTGGACGCCCGCATCGTCGACCGGTTGCGCTGCCCGGTCTGCGGCCAACCGCTGGCCGAGGCGACCGCCGGCACCACCCGCGCGCTGCGCTGCCCGCGCCGGCACAGCTTCGACGTCGCCCGCCAGGGCTACGTGAACCTGCTCGCCGGGCGCGCCCCGCACGCCGGGGACACCGCCGAGATGGTGGCCGCCCGGGCCGACTTCCTGGCCGCCGGGCACTACGACGTCATCGCCGCCGCCCTCACCGGGGCGGCGACCGAGGCGGTGGCCCAGGTCGCGGCGGCGGCGCCGGCCGCCGGGGCGTACCCCCTGGTGGTGGACGCGGGGGCGGGCACCGGCAGCTACCTCGCCGCGGTGCTGGCGGCGCTGCCGGACGCCGTCGGCCTGGCCCTGGACGTCTCGAAACCGGCGCTGCGCCGGGCGGCCCGGACCCACCCGCGCGCCGCCGCGGCGCTCGCCGACACCTGGCAGCGGCTGCCGCTGGCCGACGCCTCGACCGCGGTGCTGCTCAACGTCTTCGCGCCACGCAACGGCGCGGAGTTCCACCGGGTCCTCGACCCGGCCGGGGCACTGCTGGTGGTCACCCCGGCCGCCGACCACCTCGCCGAACTGGTCGGCGCGCTCGACCTGCTCCGGGTCGACCCGGCCAAGGCGGACCGGGTCGCGGAGAGCCTCGGCGGCCGGTTCACCCCGGACGGCGAGATTCCGCTGCGCCGGGAGCTGGCGCTGACCGGCCCGGAGGTGGCCACGCTGGTCGGCATGGGGCCGAGCGCCTGGCACACCGACCCGGCCGGGCTCGCCGCCCGGGTGACCGCCCTGGCCGAGCCGGTCCGGGTGACCGTGTCGGTCCGGCTCACCACCTGGCGTCCGATCCCAGGGTGACCCCGCCCCGGGCGGGCGGACCGGTCAGGTGGAGAGGTCGACCTCTTCCCAGCCCGGGGGCTCGTCGTGGTAGGGCCCGCGCAGGATCACCGCCCACTCCAGCGCCCAGCGCCGCTGCCCGATCGCGTTGGCGTCCACCAGTCCCGGCGGTTTCCGGCCGGCCCGCTGCACGTCCAGGTACGCCCAGTCCAGGCAGTAGTGCAGGTCGAGCAGGGCCGCCGCGTCGGCGGGGTGCTGCGGCGCGGCCAGGATCCGCGAGCGCCACTGCCCGAAGGTCTCCCCACCGGCGATGTACGGCATCCGCTCCACCAGCCGCTCGTCCACCGGCACTGTCGGGTCGAGCTGCTTGGTCAGCCCGAGCACCCAGGCCAGCGCGAAGAGCGCGTCGTGGTGCAGCACGAAGGACCGGTGGTCACCCCGACCGCCGGTGACGAACTGCCACTCCGGCGGAGTGACCATCTCGACCAGGTGCGAGGTGAGCAGCCAGCTCATCGCCGCCTGCGGCGGCATCCCGAAGCAGCGGGCCAGGATCAGGTGCAGCACCGCGATGCGCGCCTCGATCTCGGCCGTCGGGCGTAGCTCGATCTGGTCGCCCGGCTCCCAGACCAGCGGGAACTGCGGCGGAGGCAGCGGCAGGCGCAGCCGGGACAGCTCGTCCAGGCTGGCTTCGCGCACCTCTCGGGGGTCGGGGGCAGCAACGATCACGGCCGAAATTCCTGTCTGCTCGCGACGGCTCAGCGCCGGTCTTCCCCCCTGGCCTGGGAGAATAACGCTCCCAGGTAACCAGCACCATGCCGACCGGCGCGCCCGCTCAGCCGATCCGTTCGAGCACCAGCGGAGTCGCTGCCGGGGCGGTCGGCGAGATGGCCACCGCCCGCTCCGCCTCGGCCAGCGCCGCCGGGATCCGCCCGGCGTGCTCGGCGCGCAGCTCGTAGAGCGGCTCGCCGGCCCGCACCGGGTCACCCGGGCGCTTGTGCAGCAGCACCCCGGCCGGCACGCTGACCGGGTCCTCCTTGCGGGCCCGGCCGGCGCCGAGCCGCCAGGCGGCCACCCCCATGGCGTACGCGTCGACCGCCGCGACGAAGCCGTCCGCGTCCGCGCGGACCACCTCGACCTCGTTGGCGGTCGGCAGCGGTGCGTCCGGGTCGCCGCCCTGGGCGCGGATCATCGCCCGCCAGGCGTCCATCGCCCGGCCGTCGCGCAGCGCGGCCGCCGGGTCGGCGTCGGGCAGGCCGGCCGCGTCGAGCATCTCCCGGGCCAGCGCCAGGGTCAGCTCCACCACGTCGGCGGGACCGCCACCGGCCAGCACCTCGACCGACTCGGTCACCTCCAGCGCGTTGCCGATGGCCAGGCCGAGCGGGGTGGACATGTCGGTGAGCAGGGCGACGGTCCGCACCCCGTGCGCGCCGCCCAGCTCCACCATGGTCCGGGCCAGCTCGCGCGCGTCGTCGACCGACTTCATGAACGCGCCGGAGCCGACCTTGACGTCGAGCACCAGCGCGCCGGTGCCCTCGGCGATCTTCTTGCTCATGATCGAGCTGGCGATCAGCGGGATCGCCTCGACGGTGCCGGTGACGTCGCGCAGCGCGTACAGCTTGCGGTCGGCCGGGGCGAGCCCATCGCCCGCCGCGCAGATCACCGCGCCGACGTCGCGCAACTGGGCGATGAACTCGTCGTTGCTCAGCGCGGCCCGCCAGCCCGGGATCGACTCCAGCTTGTCCAGCGTGCCGCCGGTGTGCCCGAGGCCGCGCCCGCTGAGCTGCGGCACGGCCGCGCCGCACGCCGCGACCAGCGGGGTGAGCGGAAGGGTGATCTTGTCACCGACGCCGCCGGTGGAGTGCTTGTCGACGGTGGGGCGCCGCACCGCGGAGAGGTCCAGCCGCTCCCCGCTGGCGATCATCGCGGCCGTCCACCGGGCGATCTCCGCCGGGGTCATGCCGCGCAGCAGGATCGCCATGGCCAGCGCCGACATCTGCTCGTCGGCGACCAGCCCCCGGGTGTACGCGTCCACCACCCAGTCGATCTGCCCGTCCGACAGCACCCCGCCATCCCGCTTGGCCCGAATGACGTCAACCGCCGTGAAAGCACTCACCTTGAAGTTCCTATCAGTCGTTACGCGACCGGCCGGCGTACCCCAGCCGATGAGGGCGGACGTTCCACCGCGCGCGGTCCGCAGCGGATGAGCACGACGGGCCGGGGTCGACCGCGCCCGGCGGAGGGATCAAGCCTGACCGCCCGGAGCCGGGCGTGGTCGGCCCCGGCCCTGAAGCCCGGCCGGCCCCGAGAGCCGGCCCGATCCCCTAGCGCGACCACCCCGGACCGCAAGGCCCAGGCTCAGGCACCGGACCAACGAACCGGGATCTCCATCGGCGGCTCCCCCTCGCCCGCCCAGAAGATGGTGCCCGACGCGTCGACCACCACCACCCGCGGCGTACGGGCCAGCCCCCAGGTGATCGCCTCGGCCGGGTCGTCCCAGCTCGGGCCCTCCTCCAGCACCCCGGTCTCGGCGCCCGCGTCGTCCCCGGCGGACCGCTCCCAGTACGCCGTCCAGACCTGCTGGCCGGCGGAGAGATCCGGGTGGACGAAGACGGTGCCCCGACCGCGCCAGGCGGCCAGCCGCTCCGGCACCACCGGCACCGGCGTCTCGCCGGTGACGGCCTCCAGGTCCTCAACGCCGAAGGCGTGCGGCAGCAGCTCGGCCATCCGCAGCGGCCGGTCCTTCGCCTCGATCAGGCACTCCGGGCCGCCGTTCTCCCAGAGCAGCTGCCGGCACCGGCCGCACGGCATGAGCGGCTCGCCGGTGGCGTCGACGCAGGACAGCGCGACGATCCGGCCGCCGCCGGTGGCGTGCAGGGAGGAGACCACCCCGCACTCGGCGCAGAGCACCACCCCGTACGCGGCGTTCTCCACGTTGCAGCCGACCACCACCCGGCCGTCGTCGACCAGGGCGGCCGCCCCGACCGGGAACTTCGAGTACGGGACGTACGCGTGCCGCATCACCTCGGTGGCGGCGGTCCGCAGCCGTTCCCAGTCGATCTCCATGGTGTGCTCCCGTCAGCCCTTGATGTACGGCTTGCCGTCCGCGGCCGGCGCCCGGACCCGGCCGACCAGGCCGGCCACCGCCAGGATCGTCGCCAGGTAGGGCAGCATGGCCAGGAACTGGCTCGGGATCACGCTGTTGATCGCGCCGAGATAGGTGCCGAGCTGGTCGGCGAAGCCGAAGAAGAGCGCCGCGAGCAGCGCACCGGTCGGGCTCCACCGGCCGAAGATCAGCGCGGCCAGGGCGATGAAGCCCTTACCACCGATCATGTTCTTGGTGAACGAGTAGAGCGCCAGCGTGTAGGAGGCGCCACCGATGCCGGCCACCACCCCGGCGAGCAGCACGTTGCGGTAGCGCAGCCCGAGCACCCGGACGCCCAACGTGTCGGCGGCGGTGGGGTGCTCGCCGACCGCGCGGGTACGCAGCCCCCAGCGGGTGCGGAACAGCGCGATGTGGATCACCAGCACCAGCAGCAGCCCGAGGTAGAGGAAGATGTTGCCGCGGAACAGCGCCGGGCCGAGCACCGGGATGTCCTTGAGCAGCGGGATCTCCCAGTTGCTGAACCGCGGCGCGCTGTTGTACTGCTGCGCGTCGGTCTGCATCAGCCGCTCGTAGAGGAAGCCGGTGACGCCGACCGCGAGCAGGTTGAGCACGATGCCCATGACGACCTGGTCGACCAGGTAGCGGATGGCGAAGACGGCCAGCAGCAGGGAGATGAAGGCGCCGCCGATCGCCGCCGCGACCAGACCCACCCAGACGCTGCCGGAGATGCTGCCGAACAGCGCGCCGCTGAACGCGCCCATCAGCAGCTGGCCCTCGATCGCAACGTTGACCACGCCGGAGCGCTCGCAGAGCACGCCGGCGAGCGCGCCGAAGATCAGCGGCAGGGCCAGCACGAACGTGCCGCGCACCATGTTCACCAGCGGCATGAAGTTCTGCCCGGCGGGGGCCGCCGAGACCTGCCAGCAGAGGAAGGAGAGCACGAAGCTGACCAGCCCGACGCCGAGCACCAGGGTGAACCAGCGCTTCGGCAGCCCGGCGAGCATCGCCGCGCCGGCGGCGATGGCGACCACGCCGAACCCGATCGCGCCGACCGTGCCGTTGATCTTCAGGGCGGCGCCGGCGGCGTCCTCGCTCAACGTGAAGCGGGCCGGCTGGTCGGTGGCGAGCGCGCCGAAGAGCACCGCGCCGACGAGGCCGAGGCCGAGCAGGGTCAGGCCGATCTTGCGGGTACGGGTCCAGAAGCCCTCGTCGACCGGGGCGACCGCGATGTCGGGGACAGCCATGGTGGACATGAGTTACCAGCCCTTCGCCAGGCTCGTCTGCAACCGGGCGGCCCGTGCGGCCCGGAGCTGGAAGATCGCCTTCACCAGGGCCGGCGCGGCGATGAAGATGACGATCAACGCCTGGAGCACGGTGACCAGCTCCAGCGAGATCCCCGAGTACGACTGCATCCGGTTGCCGCCGGCCTGGAGCGCACCGAAGAGCAGCGCGGCCAGCGCCACGCCCCACGGCTTCACCCGGCCGAGCAGCGCCACCAGGATGCCGTCGAAGCCGATCTGCGCCACCACCAGCGGAGTCAGCGCGCTGGCGGTGGAGCCGAGCACCATGTTCGAGCCGCCGAGGCCGGCCAGGATCCCGGCGAAGACCATGATCAGCACGTACGTCCGGGTGACGCTGATGCCGGCGGTGCGCGCGGCGTCCGGGTTGGCGCCCACCGCGCGCAGCTCGAAGCCGAGCGTGGAGCGGTTGAGCAGCCAGGCGACCGCCCAGGTGGCCAGCACCGCGAGCAGGATGCCGGCGTGCACCCGCAGGTTGTCGCCGAGCAGCCGGGGCAGCTGGGCCGAGGCGTCCACCGGCCGGCTGATCGCGTCGGTCCGGTTCGGGTCCTGGATGCCGTTCTGCACGATCAGCCAGGTCAGGAAGTACGTGGCGATGTAGTTGAGCATGATCGTGTTGATCACCTCGTGGGCACCGGCCTTGGCCTTGAGGATGCCCGGGATGAAGCCCCAGATCGCCCCGCCGAGGGCACCGGCGAGCACCGCGACCAGCAGGTGCAGGCCGGGCGGCAGCGGCAGCAGGAAGCCGGCCAGCGCGGCCAGGATGACGCCGATGGTGGCCTGGCCCTGGGCGCCGATGTTGAACAGGCCGCCCCGGAAGGCCAGCGCGACCGAGAGCCCGGTGAAGACCAGCGGCGCGGTGTAGGTGAGCGTCTCGGAGATCGGCGCGAGGACCGCCTCCCAGCCGTTGCTGCCGTTCAGCCAGCCGGAGAACGCCTCCGGGTCGAAGACCGCGCCCTTGAACAGGTTGGCGTACGCCTCGCTGACCAACGTCCAGCTGGAGTTGATGGCGTCGGACGGCCGGGCGGTGATGTAGCTGTAGGTGGCCAGCACGTCCGGGTCCGAGACGATGATCAGCACCGCGCCGACGATCATCGCGAGCACCAGCGACAGCAGGGTCACCGTGAAGGTGTTGGCGGCCCAGAGGTTGTCCAGGAACAGCCGGCCCAGCGACGGCCGGCCCCCGTCGCCCGGCTGCTTCGGCGTGGTCGCCGTCTCGGCGCGCTCGGTGTTGCCGAGCGCGGTCTGCGCGGCCTGCGCCTCGGTCGCCGGCTCCTTGTCCGGGGAGCCCGGCTGGGGGTCTGGGTTCGTCATGCCTTGTCCTCGCTACCTGGGACCTCGGGCGCCGGAGCCGCGCCGTCCGGGGCCGGGGCGCCGCCGGGGGTGCCGGAAGCGCCGGTCGCGTCGGGGGTGATGCCGGCCATCAGCAGGCCGATCTCCTCGCGCGGGGTGTCCGGGCCGACCACGCCGATGATCCGGCCGCGGTACATCACGGCGATCCGGTCGGCCAGACCGATCACCTCGTCGAGTTCGCTGGAGACCACCATGACGGCGGTGCCGATGTCCCGCTCGCGGACCACCCGGCTGTGGATGAACTCGATGGATCCGACGTCCACGCCGCGGGTCGGCTGCGCGGCGATGAAGAGCTTCAGCGGCCGGGACAGCTCCCGGGCCACGATCACCTTCTGCTGGTTGCCGCCGGAGAGCGTGCCGACCGGCGCCTCGGCCGAGGAGGTACGGACGTCGAACTGCTCGATCCGCTCCTTGGCCGACCGGGCGATCTCGTCCGGCTTCAGCGCGAGCCCGGCGCCGAACGGCGGCTGGTCGTAGATGTCCAGCACCAGGTTCTCGGCGACGCTGAACTCCTTGACCAGGCCGTCGACGCTGCGGTCCTCGGGCACGTAGCCGACGCCGGCGCGGAGCACCTTCTTGGTCGACCAACCGTGCACCGGCTGCCCGTCGAGGGTGACCGTCCCGGCCAGCAGCGGACGCAGACCCATGATCGCCTCGATCAGCTCGGTCTGGCCGTTGCCCTGCACGCCGGCGACGCCGAGCACCTCGCCCGCGTGCACGGTGAGGTCCACCCCGTCCACCGCGCGTACCTGCCGGTCGTCGTCGACGACCAGGCCGGCGACCTCCAGGACCGGCCGGCCCGGCTTGGCCGGGGTCTTGTCGACGGTGAGCCGGACGCTGCGGCCGACCATCAGCGCGGCCAGCTCGTCCCGGCTCGCCTCCGGCGAGGCGGTGCCGACGGTCCTGCCGCGCCGGATCACGGTGATCCGGTCGGCGATCGCCTTGACCTCGCCGAGCTTGTGGGTGATGAAGACGATCGACTTGCCGGCGGCCTTGAGCGACCGCATCACGGCGAGCAGTTCCTCGGTCTCCTGCGGGGTGAGCACCGCGGTGGGCTCGTCCAGGATCAGCAGGTCGACGTCGCGGGTGAGCGCCTTGACGATCTCCACCCGCTGCTGGATGCCGACCGGCAGGTCCTCGATCACCGCGTCCGGGTCGACCCGCAGGTTGTACCGCTCGGAGACCTCGGCGACCTCGCGCCGGGCCCGGCGCCGGTCCAGCAGGCCGGCGATGCCGCCGCGCACCTGCTCGGCGCCGAGCATGATGTTCTCCGCCACGGTGAAGACCGGCACCAGCATGAAGTGCTGGTGCACCATGCCGATCCCGGCCGCGATCGCGTCCGACGGGCCCTTCAGCTTCAGCGGCCGGCCGTCGACCAGGATCTCGCCCTCGTCCGGCTGGTACAGCCCGTAGAGCACGTTCATCAGGGTCGACTTGCCGGCGCCGTTCTCGCCGAGCAGGGCGTGGATCTCTCCAGGCTCCACCGTCAGGTCGATGTGGTCGTTGGCGACCAGATCACCGAACCGCTTGGTGATGCCGCGCAGTTCGAGTCTCAGCGCAACCTCCTGGAGTGCGAAGCGATGGTGCAGCGTAGCTGCCGGCCGGTCACCACGCGTGGCCGGTCGTCGGGTGGAGCGGATCGGCCGCCCCGGCGCCGCGGACGAGGTCCCGCGGCGCCCGGGGCGGCCGGATCGTCGTGCTGTACCGCTCGCCGGCCTATCCCGGTGATCGTCTCACCGCGGCTGGCCGGCCGAGCGTCACTTCGGCTGGGCCTTAGAGGTGACCGTGACGGTGCCGGCGGCGATGTCCGCCTTCAGCTTGTCGACCTCGGCCTTCAGCTCGGCCGGAACCTTGCTGTCGAACTCGTGGTACGGGGCCAGCGAGACACCGTTGTTGGCCAGGGTGCCCAGGAAGCCCGGGTTGGCGCTGAGCTTCTCGCCACCGGCGGCCTTGAGCACGGCCTCCTTGACGGCGTCCGGGATGTTCTTCACCACGGTGGTGATGATCGCCGGGCAGTCCGGGGTGCTCTCGCAGCCGTCGACGTCCACCCAGATGGTGTTGTACTTGCCGCCCGAGGCCTTCGCCGCACCGGTGGTGCCGAGGCCGGCGCCGCCGGCGACCGGCATGATGATGTCGGCGCCCTGCGCGACCAGCGCGTCGCTGACCTTCTTGCCCTCGTCCTGCTTGACGAAGTCGTTGGTGAAGGAGCCGTTCTGGGTGGCCTTGTCCCAGCCCAGGACCTTGACGGTCTTGTTCTTGGTCTTGTTGTAGTGGGCCACGCCGTCGACGTACCCGTCCATGAAGATGGTCACCGGCGGGATCTTCATGCCGCCGTAGGTGCCGACGGTGCCGGACTTGCTCATCCCGGCGGCCAGGTAACCGGCGAGGAAGCCGGCCTGGGCGGTGTCGAACTGCATCGGGTAGACGTTGCTCTCCGGCAGCTTCGCGTCGACGATGCCGAATTGCTGGTTCGGGTTCGCCTTGGCGATCTTCGAGGTGGCGTCACCCATCAGGCCGCCGACCGCGAGGATGAAGTCGCACTTCTGGTTGACGTACTGGGTCAGGTTCGGCTCGTAGTCGGCCTCGGCCTTGGACGCCACGTACTTGATGTCGATGTTGCTGTTCTCGGACTTGGCGGCCTCCAGGCCCTGCCAGGCCGAGGTGTTGAACGACTTGTCGTCGATGCCGCCGACGTCGGTCACCATGCAGGCGCTGTACTTCTTGCCGCCGTCACCGGCGCCGTTGTTCTCCTCGGGGGCCTCGCCACACGCGGCGGCGCTCAGCACGAGCCCACCCACCGCGAGGACCGAGGCGATCCGCATCCCACGCACCGAGCGCAAGACGTCTCCCTTCCATTGCACACCGCGGGTCGCGCGGTGGCAGCCCATTAGCCGGCCTGGCGACTTGCCGCCGGCGTCCCACGTTACGGACGGGAGCGTACGCCCGCGCCCACCCAACGGCCGACAATCGTGCACGACTGTTGAGTGCCTGTTACCCCTACGTAACCCTTGGGTGGGCAAGGTCACTCTCGGCACCGACGGGTGGGCGTCCCGGCGTCGCGAACGTCCGTTTTCCGGGGCCGTCCCCTGTCCGGGACGTTACCGCCAGAAGACCGCCACCGCCGCGTTGACCAGGGTCAGGCCGACGATGGCGAGGAAATGGCCACGGTTGACCACGTCCCGCTTGCGGGAGAAGAAGACCATGACGAAGATCAGCAGGGCGAGCACCAGCTTGGTAACAAGTTTCGCCGGGTCGGGCTCGTCGCCGTCGCGCAGCGGGGCGGAGAGGCCGATACCGGTGAGCAACATGATCACCGAGCCCCAGAGCATGGCCGGATTGATCCGCAGCCGCCCGCTGACGTACTGGACGATCGCCCCGCCCAGCAGCAGCGCGAACCCGATCAGGTGAATGTAGCGAAGGATCAGTCTCAGAGCTTCCACGGCGACCATCTTCCCCTATCAACGACAGTTTGTAGTAGGGGGCGTGGCGGAGACCCGGCCGTGGGTCAGGCCGCCGCGGCTCGGGCCGGCCGCGGAGCGGCGACCGGCGCACCGGCCGGCACCGGCGCCCGCCGGGCCAGCAGCACCAGGGCGAGGCCGACCACGGCGTACCCGGCGAGCACCGCCAGCGGGGTGCCGGCCCCGGCGCCGTCGAAGAAGGCCACCGAGCGCAGCAGCGTGCCGCCGGCGCCCACCGGCAGCCACTGACCCACCGTGCCCCACGGCTGCGGCAGCAGTTCGGGGGCCGCGCCGACCGCCGAGAGCGGGTTGCCGACCAGGAAGACCAGCAGCGCGCCCAGCCCGATCCCCGGACGGCCGAGCAGCGCGCCGAGGCCGGCGACGACGCCCGCGGTGGCCAGCCCGAAGAGCCCGATCGCGGCCGCCTCGGCGAGCCAGTCGCCGCCGAGCAGGCCGAGCCAGCCGTGCAGCACGGCCACCCCAACCCCGCCGGCCAGCACGGCGTACGCCGCCAGACCGGCCAGCCGGGCCGCCCGGCCGCTGACCAGCAGGACGAGCAGCACCCCGGCGAGCATGCTGGTCAGCGCCAGCGGCAGGAAGCCGGCGGCGAACCCGGCGCCGCGGAGGTCGTCCGGGTCGGCGGGCACCACCTCGACCACCGGCACCGGCCGACCGGCGGCGAGCTGGCCGGCCGCCTCGGTGAGCAGCGCCGCGACCGTCGGGCTGGCGGCCGCGGCGGTGTGCAGGGCGACCCCGTCCGGGCCGGCGACGAGGGCGGCGTAGACCTCGCGGTCGCGCAGCGCCCGGTCGGCGGCGGCCGCGTCCGGCAGGGTGGTCACCTCGAACGCGCCGGGCCGGGCCGCGGCGAGCCGGCCGGCCAACTCGGCGGTGGCCGGCGCCGGGCCGGCGACGGCGACCGGCAGGTCGCGCGGCGCGAGGTTGGCCGCCGGGGCCGCGAACAGCGGTACGAGCAGTGCCTGGACGCCCACCACCAGGGCGGCGGCCAGGACGGCGAGCAGCAGGGGCGAGCGGGTACGGGTCGACATGTCCCCATCTCCTAAAACGAACGCTCGTTCTCTATCAGGTTTCAGGCTCCTCCCACGCCACCCCGCTGTCAAGAACGAACGTTCGCTTTACGATGTATCCCGTGCCACGTGTCTCGGCCGAACACCTCGCCGCCCGCCGCCGCCAGATCGTCGACGCGGCCCGGCGCTGCTTCCTGCGCGAGGGCTTCCACCGCACCTCGATGCAGGACGTGATCGCCGAGGCCGGCCTCTCCGTCGGCGCGGTCTACCGCTACTTCCCGAGCAAGACCGACCTGATCAACGCCATCGCCGAGGAGGCGGTCAGCGGAGCCGGCGACGTGCTCGCCGGGTTGGCCCGGCACGACCCGCCGCTGCCGCTGGTCGAGGCGCTCGACCGCATCCTGGCGTACGTGGAGACCCAGCTCGGCGCGGACGGCGTGCTGCGCATCGCCATCCAGGTCTGGGGCGAGGCGCAGCGCGACCCGGCGCTGGCCGCCTTCGTCGCAGAGAAGTACACCGGCTTCCGCACCCAGTTCGGGCTGCTGGTGCGGCGCGCCCAGCAGGCCGGTGAGCTGCCCGCCGACACCGACCCGGACGCCATCGCCGCGGCGCTCTTCGCCCTCGTCCCGGGCTGGTTCACCCAGCGCATCCTGACCGGCGGCCCGGACCGCGCGACCTACCTAGCCGGCGTCCGCGCCCTCCTGTCCGCTACCCCCGCCCGCTGACCCCGCGCGGCCGCTCGTTCAGTGAATGAGTGGCCATTGCGCCGAGAATGCCCACTCGTTCACTGAACGAGCGGCCCGAAGCGGGCGAGGGCGGGGCGTGGGTGGTCAGGGCAGGCGCCACACCTGGAAGGTCGGGCCGTCGCCGGGCAGCAGCACCGCGCCGGTTCCGTCCGGGCGCAGTGCGGGGGCGCCGCCGTAGACGTTCTCGCCGGCCGGCAGGCCGGTCAACCGGACCGGCGCGCCGGCCGCCCGCCGGGCCAGCACCAGCACCGCCCCGGCCGGCGCCTCCCGCAGGAACACCAGCGTGTCGGCGTCGACGTGCAGCCAGCGCAGGCCGCCCCGGCGCAGCGCGGGTTCGGCGTGCCGCAGCGCGATCAGGGCCCGGTAGGCGGCGAACGTGCCGGCGTCCCAGCTCTGCGGCCGGTGCCACGGCATCGGCGTGCGCGAGCCCTCGCCGTTGTCGCCGGTCAGCCCCAGCTCGTCGCCGGCGAAGATCATCGGAATGCCCGGCATGGTGGCGAGCAGGCCGGCGGCGACCTCCTGCCGGGCCGCGTCGCCGACCACCGTCCGGATCCGCGCCGAGTCGTGCGAGCCGAGCAGCTGCCACGAGTGCACGTACGAGCGCCAGGAGATCAGCGACCGGTAGGAGTTCATCGTGGCGAGCACCGCGTCGGCGTCCCGGCGGGCCACCCCGCCCGGGGTGCCGAGGAAGTTCGGCACCGGCTGGTCGCCGTGGCGGAGCCAGGACCAGACCGGGTCGGTGAACCCGACGTAGTTCATCGTGCCGTGCCAGCCGTCCCGGTCCAGGTCGCCGGTGTGGTCGTGGCCGTGCTCGGCCATCAGCAGCCCGTCGGCGCGGGTCTGCGCGACCACCCGGCGCAGCAGCGCCGCCACCTCGTGGGTGTACGCGTCGGCGCCGCGCCGGCCGGTCATGTTGGCCACGTCCACCCGCCAGCCGTCCAGCCCGTACGGCGGGCGCAGCCAGCGGCGCAGCAGCGCGTCGTCGGCGGTGGCGAAGCGCCGGCGCAGCTCGGCGCTGCCCCAGTTCAGCTTCGGCAGCGACTTGACCCCGTTCCAGGACTCGTAGTCACCGGTCATCTCGTCGAAGTAGTACAGCTCGCGCTCCGGTGCACGCACGTCCGAGCTGGCGGCGGTGAACCACTGGTGGGCGTCGCCGGTGTGGTTGCTGGTGATGTCGCCGAGCAGCCGCCAGCCCCGGGCGTGCACCGCGTCGGCCAGCCGCGCGAGCGCCGCGTCGCCGCCGAGCAGCGGGTCCACCGTGTCGAAGCTGGCCGCGTCGTAACGGTGGTTGGAGCGGGCCGGGAAGATCGGGGTCAGGTAGACGGTGTTGACGCCGAGCCGGTCCAGGTGGTCCAGGTGCTCGGTGACGCCGTCCAGGTCGCCGCCGTAGAACTGGCGCGGGGTCTCCGGGCCGCGCCCGATGACCGGGGTGTCCCAGTCGCAGGGGATCGCCCAGTCGGGCAGCGGCCGGCCGTCGGCGACGGCCGAGCGGGCGAACCGGTCCGGGAAGATCTGGTAGATCACCGCGTCCCGGGCCCAGGCCGGCGGCGGGTCGTACGAGACCAGCCGGAAGTCGCCGTGGTCCGGCACGTCGTGGTCGACCAGCCCGGCGGCGTTCAGCCAGCGGTGGCCGCGCGCGCCGGTGAGCAGGAACCGGTAGTTGCTGACCGGGTTGCGGACCTGCACCGCGGCCCGCCACCAGACCTCGTCGCCGACGGTGCGGGCGACGACCGCCTCGGCGAACCGGGGCTCACCGTCCCCGGTGGTGCGCACGTGCACCTGGCGCACGTCGGCGCCGGCGGGCACCCGGACGAACACGTCGACGGTGTCGCCGAGCGACGGCTGCTGGTCGGGGACGTACAGCTCGGACCCGTCGTGGTGCGGCTGGATCGGCATGGTCGGACCTTTCGGGTTGGTCGGCCGGGGAGAGGAGGGGGCGCCCGCCGCGGCCGGTCTCCCGGTCGCGGCGTTCGGCCCGTGACTGCTCCGGTGTACGTCGACACGACGCCCTTGCCGCGCAGCTCGCACCGCCGCCGGTGGCGCGGTGCGGGGGTGGCCGCCGCCCGTCCGGGCGGCGGCCACTCAGTGCGGTGGCGCCGCCCGCGACGGCGAGCGGTCACCCCCGCGGGTCATCCCTTGACGGCTCCGGCGGTGAGCCCGGAGACGATGTAGCGCTGGAGGAGCTGGAACACCAGCACGGTGGGGATCGCGGTGAGCAGGGTGCCCGCCGCGAACATCCCGAAGTTGTTGTTCCGCTCGCCGGCCACCAGGCCGAACATGCCGACCGCCAGGGTCTTCGACTCGGTGTCGGTAAGGAACACGTTGGCGATCATGAACTCGTTGATGGTGCCGATGAAGGAGAGCAGCGCGGTCACCGCCAGGATCGGCGCCACCAGCGGCAGCATGATCCGGAAGAACACCTGGGCGTGGGTGGCGCCGTCCATGGTGGCCGACTCGTCCAGTTCCCGGGGCAGGGTGTCGAAGAAGCCCTTCATCAGCCAGGTGTTCACGCCCAGCGCGCCGCCCATGTAGAGCAGGAAGAGCCCCCAGGGCGTGTTGAACCCGATGCCCGGCCACAGGTCGGTGACCGTCGTGAAGATCAGGAAGATCGCCACGATCGCCAGGAACTGCGGGAACATCTGGATCAGCAGCAGGGTGAGCAGCCCGATCCGCCGGCCGGCGAAGCGCATCCGGGAGAAGGCGTACGCGGCGAGCGCGGAGAGGAAGATCGACACGAAGCTCGCCGTGCCGGCGATCAGCAGGCTGTTGAGGAACCAGTGGCCGAAGGCGGTCCGGTCGAACAGGTTGCCGAAGTTCTCGAACGACACGCCCTCGGTCGGCACCAGCTCGGTCGAGGAGAGCGTGCCGCGCGGGTTCAGCGCCGCGGAGAGCACGAACAGGATCGGGAAGAGGCTGAACGCCACCGCCAGCACCCCGACCAGGTGCCGCCAGCCGACCTGGCGGAACCAACGGCCGCGCTGCCCGCCCCGGGCGTTGCGGTTGGCGACCGGCGCGCCGCCGCCCGTGTCGCCGGCGGCCCGGACAGCGCTGCTGCTGAGGGTGCTCACCGGAGCCACCTTCCGTTCGCGACTGCGGGGCTCGCAAGCTCACTCCTCGCGCTCACCGGAGCCACCTTCCGTTCGCGACTGCGGGGCTCGCAAGCTCACTCCTCGCGCTCACCGGAGCCACCTTCCGTTCGCGACTGCGGGGCTCGCAAGCTCACTCCTCGCGCTCACCGGAGCCACCTTCCGTTCGCGACTGCGGGGCTCGCA
This sequence comes from Micromonospora sp. C28SCA-DRY-2, assembly GCF_030519475.1. Taxonomy (GTDB): domain Bacteria; phylum Actinomycetota; class Actinomycetes; order Mycobacteriales; family Micromonosporaceae; genus Micromonospora. Next base: position 1,364,683 of record NZ_JAUMKD010000001.1, read on the forward strand.
AGCTCACTCCTCGCGCTCACGAGTACACCTCCTCCTGCTTGCGGGTGCGCCGGAAGCTGATCGCCGAGACCGTGGCGACGATCGCGAAGATGAAGATCGACACCGCCGCGGCCATGCCGAACTCCGCACCCTGGGCGCCGAACGCCAACCGGTAGGTGTAGGTGATCAGCAGGTCGGTGGCCCCGTTGGTCGGGTTGTCGGCCGGGAACGGCCCGCCCTCGGTGGTCAGCCAGATCGCGTTGATGTTGTTGAAGTTGTACGCGAACGACGCGATCAGCAGCGGGGAGAGCGCGACCAGCAGCAGCGGCAGGGTGACCGACCGGAACGACTGCCAGGGCGACGCGCCGTCGACCGAGGTGGCCTCGGTCAGCTCGCGCGGGATCGCCTGCAACGCGCCGGTGGCCACCAGGAACATGTACGGGTAGCCGAGCCAGAGCTGCACCAGCAGCACCGCCGCGCGGGCCGTCCAGTCCTGGCCGAACCAGTCCACGCCGAGCCCGAACAGGTTGTTGACCAGGCCGAAGTCGGTGTTGAACATGTCCCGCCAGACCAGCAGCATGGCGAACGACGGCATGGCGTACGGCAGGATCAGCAGCACCCGGTAGAGGTTGGTGCCGCGCAGCCGGGGCGAGTGCAGCGTCAGCGCGATGGCCAAGCCGAGCAGGAAGGTGAGCCCGGTCGACCCGATCGCGAAGGCGAAGTTCCAGACCAGCGTGCCGAAGAACGGGCCGGAAATGGCGGGCTCGGTGAGCACCCGGGCGAAGTTGTCGAACCCGACGTTGACCTTCCAGCCCTGCGCCAGCCGTTCCCCGTCGGCGGCCACGAAGGCGCCGCTGGACTCGTCAGCGGTCCACGTCTTCCCGCTCTCGGCGTCCCGGACGCAGTCGCAGCCGGCGTCGTACGCCCGCATGGCCTTGCCCTCGTAGGCGCGGGTGAGGCCGGTGGACCGGATGGCGCCCCCGGCGGTCGGCACGACCAGGTCGGTGATCTCCTGGCTGCGGGCGCCGGCCTGGCCGAAGTTCAGCACGGTGTAGCCGTCGGCGGCGGTGACCTTGCCACCCGGGGCGACGGTCACGTCGGCCGGGTCGAGCCGGCGCAGCCCCTCGGCGTCGCCGACCGAGACGGTGCCGGTGGCCGGGTCGGTGACCAGGAAGACCAGCGGGCCGGTGGCGGGATCGCCGGTGGTGGCCACGGAGAGCGCGTACTCGGTGGAGCCGGGGACCTGCTGCACCGAGGCGGTCTGGATGGCGACGATCGCGTCGTCCTTGCTGCCGCGGTGCCCGTCGCCGAAGTTCGTGAACGCGGTGCTCGCCGTGTAGAGCACCGGGAAGACCTGGAAGGCGATCAGGAAGAGCGTGCCGGGGACCAGGTACTTGGCCGGGACGTGCCGGCGGGTGAGGTAGAGGTAGAACAGTCCGGCGGTGGTGACCGCCAGCAGGGCCAGCCCGGCCCACTTCTCGGCCTCGATGAGCGGGAAGGCCGCCCAGACCGCGATCCCGGCCACCAGGCCGAGCAGGACCACCTTGACCAGCAGGCCGGTCACGGTGATCGGCGCGTGGTTCCGCGCGGTACGGGACGAGCGCGGGAGCCCGGAGCCGACGGGCTCCCGGCCCGGGACCTGCTGGGCAGGTCCCGGGCCGGACAGCGGCGTGCTCATTACTTGATCTGGCCGGAGATGGTCTTGCCGGCCGCGGTGATCGTCTTGGCCGGGTCGGCGCCGCCGATGATGGCGGCCTGCGCCTTGCCGAACGGGTCCCAGATCGCGGCCATCGCCGGGATCGCCGGGAGCACCTGGCCGTTCTTGCCGGCCTCCTGGAACTTGGCCAGGTCCGGGTCGGTGCCCTTGACCTGGTCCAGCGCGGCGGTCAGCGCCGGCGGGCGGGGCTCGGCGTTGTACAGCGCCACGGCCAGCTCGGGGGTGGTGACGTAGTTGGCCACGAACTCCTGGGCCAGCGCCTTGTTCTTGCCCTTGGCCGCCACGTAGAACGCCTGGACGCCGACGAAGGGCTGGGCCTCCTTGCCACCGGCGAAGCCGGGGACCGGGGAGATGTCGTACTTGATGTTCGCCTTCTTGGCGTCCGCGATGGCCCACGGGCCGGAGACCAGGAAGGCGCACTTCTTGGCGCCGAAGGTGGCGATCGAGTTCTCGGCGGTGATGGAGCGCTTCAACGCACCCTCACCCTTCTCACCGAGGGCGGCGATCTTCTTGAACGCCTCGATCGACTCCGGCTTGCCCACGCCCAGGTCCTTCGGGTCGTAGTCGCCGTTGGCGGCGGTGCCGAACAGGTAGCCGCCGGCCGAGGTGTACAGCGGGTAGATGTGGTACGCGTCGCCGTTCTGGCCGGACTGCAGGCAGAGGATCTCGCTGGCCTTCTTCTCCGCCTTGAGCTTCTTGCCGGTGGCGACCAGTTCCTCGATGGTCTTCGGCGCCTCGGGGGCCAGCTCGGTGTTGCGGATCAGCGCGAGGTTCTCCATCGCGTACGGCACGCCGTAGAGCTGGCCGTTGAAGGTGACGGCCTTGACCGCCGTGGCGTTGAAGCCGCTCTTCTGCTCGGCGGTGAGCTGCACCGGGTCGATGGCGCCGTTCTGCACCAGGTTGCCGATCCAGTCGTGCGCGCCGACCACCACGTCCGGGCCGCTGCCCTGCTGGTGGGCGGTGACGAAGTTGGTCTGCAGGTCCTTGGAGACGGCCTGCACCTCGACGGTGACGCCGTTCTCCTGGCCGAACTTCTCGGCGAACGGCTTGAGGGCCGCGGTCCGCTTGTCGTCGGCCCAGATCACCAGCTTGCCACCGGCGGCCTTGGGGGATTCGTTGGCGGCCGGCTCGTCGCTGCCGCCGCCACAGCCGGACGCGGCGAGCGCCAGGGCGAAGGCGGCGACCACACCCGCGGTACGGATGCGCATCGGTACTCCTGTCGTCATGGCGGCCCGCCGGGGGAAGGGCGGCCCGCCAGTGGAAACCTCTGTAAGTTCTTGCCAACCGGCGCTAGGGTGCTGCGCCGCTGCTCTCGCATGTTGCGGGGACGTTAGCAAGGCGTTGCAGAGAATGGAAGGGTTTGCAAGAGTGTACGCAAGAACTTGCCCGTGAGCTAAAGTGCCGCCATGCGCGCTCGACTGTCCGACATCGCCCAACAGGCCGAAGTCAGCGAGGCCACGGTGTCGCGGGTGCTCAACGACCGCCCGGGAGTGGCCCCGGAGACCCGGCAGGCCGTCCTGACCGCCCTCGACGTGCTCGGCTACGAGCGCCCGGCCCGGCTGCGCAAGCGCAGCGCCGGGCTGGTCGGCCTGGTCGTCCCGGAGCTGGACAACCCGATCTTCCCCGCCTTCGCCCAGGTCATCGAGTCGACGCTGGCGCAGAGCGGGTTCACCCCCGTGCTGTGTACCCAGACCGCCGGCGGGGTCACCGAGGACGAGTACGTGGAGATGCTGCTGGACCGGCAGGTCTCCGGGATCGTCTTCGTCTCCGGCCTGCACGCCGACACCGCCGCCAACCACGACCGCTACCGGGCGCTGATCGCCCGCCCGCTGCCGGTCGTCATGATCAACGGCTACGTGCCCGGCATCGCCGCGCCCTTCGTCTCCTGCGACGACGGCGAGGCCGCGGAGCTGGCGGTGGCCCACCTGGTCGCCCTCGGGCACCGCCGGATCGGCCTGATCACCGGGCCGGACCGGTTCGTGCCGGTGCGGCGGAAGGTGGCCGGCTGGCGCAGCGCGATGGGCCGGCTGGCCGGGCTGCCCGCCGCCGACCTCGACGAGCTGGCCGAGCTGTCGCTGTTCGGTGTGGAGGGTGGCGAGGCCGCCGCCGGCCGGCTGCTCGACCGCGGCGTCACCGGGATCGTCTGCGGCTCGGACCTGATGGCGCTCGGCGCCATCCGGGCGGCCCGGCAGCGCGGCCTGTCGGTGCCGGCCGACCTCTCCGTGGTCGGCTACGACGACTCGCCACTGATGGCGTTCACCGACCCGCCGTTGACCACCATGCGCCAGCCGGTGGCGGCGATGGCGGTGGCCGCGGTGCGGGCGCTGGTCGACGAGATCAACGGGCACGCCGCGCCGCACTCGGAGTACCTGTTCCGCCCGGAGCTGGTGGTGCGCGGCTCGACAGCGGTCGCCCGGGCGGCCGGCGACCGGCCGGTCAGCGGCGGGGTGGGCGGGCAGCGGCCGGCCCCACCGGCGCTCGCCGTGCCGGCCTGATCCGATGACCGGCGTCATTTCTTGCGCAAAGACTGCTTGACTCTTGCAACGCCGGAGCGGCATTCTGCTCAGGCACCCTTGCGCCCAGCACCGCGCGGGATGCCGCCGTCCCGCGCCACAGAACGGGGAACGCCTCGATGACCGCAAGCCACCCCACCCCGCAGACCTCCGACGCCGACTGGTGGCGCTCCGCCGTCGTCTACCAGGTCTACGTCCGCAGCTTCGCCGACAGTGACGGCGACGGCATCGGCGACCTGCGCGGCATCCGCGAGCGCCTGCCGTACCTGCGCGACCTCGGGGTGGACGCGCTCTGGCTGACCCCCTTCTACACCTCGCCGATGGTCGACGGCGGCTACGACGTCGCCGACTACCGCGACGTCGACCCGATGTTCGGCACCCTCACCGACTTCGACGCCATGATCACCGACGCGCACGCGCTCGGCCTGCGGATCATCGTCGACCTGGTGCCCAACCACACCTCCAGCGCGCACCCCTGGTTCTCCGCCGCCCTGGCCGCCGGCCCCGGTTCCGCCGAGCGGGCGCGCTACCTCTTCGCCGACGGCAAGGGCGAGCAGGGCGAACTGCCCCCGAACGACTGGGAGAGCATCTTCGGCGGCCCGGCCTGGACCCGGGTGCCCGACGGCCAGTGGTACCTGCACCTGTTCGACCCGGCCCAGCCGGACCTGAACTGGCGGCACCCCGAGGTGCGCGCCGAGTTCGAGGACATCCTGCGGTTCTGGCTCGACCGGGGGGTGGACGGCTTCCGGATCGACGTGGCGCACGGCATGATCAAGGCCGAGGGCCTGCCGGACGTCGGCTTCAGCACGATGACCACCGGCCAGCGCCAGGTGGAGTTGCTCGGCAAGGGCCGGCTGCCCTACTTCGACCAGGACGAGGTGCACGACATCTACCGCGCCTGGCGGCCGATCCTGGACAGCTACCCCGGCGGCCGGATGGCGGTCGCGGAGGCGTGGGCCGAGACGCCGCAGCGGCTGGCCCGCTACATCGGCCCGGACGAGCTGCACCAGGCGTTCAGCTTCGACTTCCTCGACGCGACCTGGTCGGCCGAGTCGTTCCGCAAGGTGATCGACACCGCGCTGGCCGAGGCCACCATCGTCGGCGCGCCCACCACCTGGGTGCTCTCCAACCACGACAAGCAGCGGCACGTCACCCGTTACGGTGACGGCCCGGAGGGGCTGCGCCGGGCCCGCGCGGCCACCCTGCTGATGCTCGCCCTGCCCGGCTGCGCGTACCTCTACCAGGGCGAGGAGCTGGGCCTGCCGGAGGTGCTCGACCTTCCCGACGAGCTGCGCCAGGACCCGGCGTTCCTGCGCACCGGGGAGAGCCGGGACGGCTGCCGGGTGCCGATCCCGTGGAGCGGCGAGCTTGCCCCGTACGGCTTCGGGCCGGCCGGCAGCGAGCTGAGCTGGCTGCCGGCGCCGGCCACCTGGCAGGCCCTCTCGGTCGCCGCCCAGACCGGCGTGCCGGGCTCGACCCTGGAGCTCTACCGCACGGCGCTGCGGATCCGCCGGGAGCACCCGGCGCTGGCGGCCGACGCCGGCCCGGTGACCTGGCTGGAGACCGCTCCGGGCGTGCTGGCCTTCAGCCGCGCCGCCGCTGACGCCGTGCTGACCTGCGTGGTCAACATCAGCGGCGCCCCGGCCCTGATCGACGGTTACGGCGAGCCGATCGCCGCCAGCGAGGCGCTCACCGGGCAGGGCTCCGGCCACCTGCTCGGAGTCGACGCGGCTGCCTGGTTCGAACGGCGCTGAGCGGGTAACCCGTCATCGACCTGGTCGTCCGTTGTGCCCCGCGCCGACGGGCGGCTGGGCCACCGACCCCTTGTGGTGGGGGGTGAGGTGGCGCCGGCGCCTCGTGGAGTCCGCTCCGCGGGGCGCCGGCGTCCATTCCGGACGTGTCGCCGCCGCCCGCCGGGGTAGGAGGTGCCTCGACGGTCCCCCGGAGGTGGTCTGCGATGGCACGTGTGGCTCAGTACACCCTCGACGTGACGGACGTCGACCGGATGGCGGCGTTCTGGTCCGCGGCGCTCGGCTACCGGGTCGAGCAGGGCGGCGACGGCAGCGCCAAGCTGTACCCGCCGCCGGACGCGATCGGCGCGCCCACCGTCTGGTTGCAGGGTTGCGGCACCCCGAAACGGGACAAGAACCGGCTGCACCTGGACCTGGTCGCCGACGGTGACCCGGCGGCCGAGGTGCGCCGGCTGGTGGAGCTGGGCGCCCGGCACGCCGACGTGGGGCAGACCGGCGAGGAGGGCTTCGTCGTCCTCGCCGACCCGGAGGACAACGAGTTCTGCGTGCTGGACGGCCCGCCCCGGCGCGGCTGACCGGCCGCGCCGCCGGCACCGGCCGCCGCCGGGCTCAGGACCCGGTGCCGGTGAGTTTCGCCGCGATCCGGCGGAAGCCCTCCCGCAGCTCGGCCTCGCTCGGCGCGCGGGTCGGCTCGGTGCGCTGGTCCGCCGCGGCGGCCGCCTCCAGCTCCTCGTCGATGGTGTCCTCGAAGTCGCCGTAGAGGTCGGCCTCCTCGACCTGCGCGATCTCGTCCTCGGCGGCGATCTGCGCGGCCGCGATCTCGCCCCGGATCTGGTCCGCGGAGACCGCCGGCAGCAGCGGCTCGACCACCGCCATCAGCTGCTCCTCGGCCACCACCGCCTCGGCCAGCGCCAGCGCGTGCGCCCGCTCGTACGGGCCGCAGACCACCGGCTCCCACTCGTCGGCGTCGCCGAGCGGGCCGAAGGTGATGATCCAGGGCAGGCCGAGCATCGGCGAGTCGTCCGGCAGGTCCAACGTCACGAGTGCGCCCACCGGCCCATCATGGTCCGTCCCGCCGGACTCCCGGGCGGCAATCTCCCATTCCCGTCCGGCCGCCGGAGAGCGCGGGACGCGGGGCCGGTCCGCGCATCGGCCACCCGTCGCCCTCGGCCCCGCCGTTGTGGCGCGGCCCGGGGCGAGGGTGTCCCGGTCAGCCCGGCCGGGCCGCGTCCAGCGCGGCGCGGACCAGCGCGAGCGCCGCCGCGGGTGGCACCCCGAGCCGGCCCGCCTGCGCCGCGTACTCGGCCGCCGCCCGCTGCAACCGGTCCATCGCGTCGTCCCGCCCGGGCGCGACGAACGTGCCGTGCCGGCCCCGGGTGCGCAGCAGGCCGGCCGCCTCCAGTTCCCGGTAGGCCCGGGCCACCGTGTTCGCGGCCAGGTTCAGGTCCGCCGCGAGCTGCCGGACGGTGGGCAGCCGGGTGCCCACCGGCAGCCGGCCGTCGCCGACCATCTCCGCGAGCTGCCCGCGCACCTGCTCGTACGGCGGCACCGACGAGTCCTGGTCGACGACGATCAGCACCGGCTCCTCCCGCTCGCTCATCCGGCCCCGCCCGGGGTGCCGGGATCGGTGTCCACGTCGAGGTCGCCCGGCGGCGGGTCGCCCGCCGCGAGGTCCACCACCCGCCCGCGCGAGCTGGTCGCGGCCAGCGCCGCGCCGAAGAGCAGCAACTGGTTGAGCAGGTAGAGGTAGAGCAGCAGACCCACCGCCCCGGCCACCACGGTGTACGCCGGGTTCCGCTCGGTGCGCACCACGTAGTAGCGCCCGACGGTGTTGAGCAGCGTGATGCCGACCGCGACCAGCAGCACCACCGGGCGCAGCCGGGCCCGGCTCATCCGCAGCCGGGGCACGGCGACCAGCAGCAGGGTGGCCAGCACCGCGTTGACCAGCACGCTCAGCAGCGCGCTGATCGTGGTGAGGCCGACCGAGCCGGTGCTGCGCAGCAGAAAGCGCAGCAGTGACTCCAGCGCGTCGACCGCGGCCACCGAGACACCGAGCAGCACGAAGACGACGATCAGCACGCCGAGGTCGACCAGCCGGCGGACCACCAGGTTGCCCGGCTGCTGGTTGAACCCGTACATCAGCCGCTGCGACGAGCGGATCGCCTCCACCCAGCCGATCCCGGTGAAGACCAGGATGACCAGGCCGACCACGCCGACCGTGCCGCTGCTCTCGGCGATCTGCACCGGGTCGAGGAACGGCAGGTTCTCCCGGAGGAAGTCGGCGGCCGCGAGGCTGACCTCGTCGTTGTCCTCCAGGATCGCGCCGAAGATCGAGTACGCCACCAGCGCGAGCGCGAACACCGCGAAGAAGCCGTAGTAGGCGATCGCCGCGGCCAGCCGCCCGCCCAGCAGGTCGGCGTAGAGTGCGCCGGCCCGCCAGAGGTGGTCGAACGCGCCGGAACGGTGGCGGGCGGCGTCCAACCGGCGACCGATGCCCGCCTCCAGGCGGCCGAACACGTTCACGCGGTCATCCTCGCCGATCCCCGGCCGCCGCGCGGGCAACCCGCCCGCCGCGTGCCCGTCCCGGCCGCCGGCGGAGTCAGCCGCCCAGCCGGAAGTCCCGGCGTGGTTGCCACCGGGCCTGCCCGCTGTGCGAGAAGAGGGTGAACGCCTCCACCTCGAACATCGCGGAGAAGTCGGCCAGGTCCTCGTACGCCTTGTCCAGCGCCTCCGGCGCGACGTCCTGCGCCACCGTGACGTGCGGGTGGTACGGGAAGCGGGCCTCCCTCCGCAGCTCGGGGGCGGCGCTGATCGCGGCGGCCAGCAGCTCGCACTCGCTGATCCCGGCGGCGACCGCGACGAAGACCACCTGGGTCACCGGCCGGAACGTGCCGGTGCCGCGCAGGTGCAGGGTGAACGGCAGGTGGGCGGCGGCCACCGCGCCCAGGTGCCGCTCCACGGCGGGCAGCGTCGCCACCGGGATCTCGGTCGGCCCGAGCAGCGTCACGTGCGCGGGGATGTCCGCGGCCTGCGGGTCGCCGGCCTCGGCCCGGCGTCGGGTCAGCATCGCCCCCCACGGCTCGGGGATGTCCACCGCGACCCCGATCTGGATGGTGTCGTCCACCCCCGGCGCCCCGTTGCTGCCGTCCACGCTTCGCGCCACCCCTCCGACCGCCGACCCGTCACCCGTACCGTCGCGCCGCGCGGCGCTACTCGCCGCGCACCGGCGGAAAGAAGCCCACCCGCTCGTACGCGGTGCGCAGGGTCGCGGCGGCGACCGCGCGGGCCTTCTCCGCGCCGGCGGCGAGCAGCTTGTCCAGCTGCGCCGGGTCGTCGAGGTAGCCGCGGGTGCGCTCCTGGATCGGCCGGACGAAGTCGCCCACCACCTCGGCCAGGTCCTTCTTCAGGTCGCCGTAGCCCTTGCCGGCGTAGGCGGCCACCAGGTCGTCGATGCTCCGCCCGCTCAGCGCGGAGTAGATGGTGAGCAGGTTGGCGATGCCGGGCTTGGTCTCGGCGTCGAAGACGATCTCCCGACCGGTGTCGGTGACCGCGGAGCGGATCTTCTTGGCCGACCGGGCCGGGTCCTCCAGCAGGTCGATGATGCCGGCCGGGGAGGAGCTGGACTTCGACATCTTGGCGGTCGGGTCCTGCAGGTCGGTGATCTTCGCGGTGTCCTTCACGATGTGCGGCGCGGGCACGGTGAAGGTCGGGCCGAACAGCGAGTTGAACCGCTGGGCCAGGTCGCGGGAGAGCTCCAGGTGCTGGCGCTGGTCCTCGCCGACCGGCACCGCGTGGGCCTGGTAGAGCAGGATGTCGGCGGCCTGCAGGATCGGGTAGGTGAACAGGCCGACGCTGGCCCGCTCGCCGCCCTGCTTCTGCGACTTGTCCTTGAACTGGGTCATCCGGCTGGCCTCGCCGAAGCCGGTGATGCAGCCCAGCACCCAGGCCAGCATCGGGTGCTCGGGCACCTGCGACTGCACGAAGAGCGTGCTGCGCTCCGGGTCCAGCCCGACCGCGAACAGCTGCGCGGCGGCCAGCCGGGAGCGCTGCCGCAGCACCTTCGGGTCGTGCCCGGCGGTGATCGCGTGCAGGTCGACCACGCAGTAGAAGGCGTCGTGGGTGTCCTGCAACGCCACCCAGTGCCGCACCGCACCCAGATAGTTGCCGAGGTGGAACGAGTCGGCCGTCGGCTGGATGCCGGAGAAGACACGGGGGCGGGCGGGAACGTCGGACATGCCGGCAATTCTGTCAGCAACGCCCGGCGGCCGTCATGACGGCCCCACGGGTCGGTTGGGGCCGGTAGCGGTGGGCGCGTCGACCTCGCGGCGCTGCTCGGGCAGGCGCATCGCGGAGACGGCGAGCCGGGCCACCCGGCGCCCCTCCAGGGCCAGCACCCGCAGCAGCCACCCGCCGGGCGGCTCCCCCGCCCCGGCCGGGCCGCCCTCCGGCCCGACGGCCACCGGCACCTCGTCGCCGGCCACCGGCAGCCGGCCCAGCGCCGCCATCACGTACCCGCCGACCGTCTCGTACGGGCCGGCGGGCAGCCGCACCCCGGTGCGCTCGGCGAAGTCGGCGAGGTTGAGCCGGCCGTCCACCACCGCGGGCAGGCCGGCGCGCACCGGCTCGGGCGGGCCGTCGTACTCGCCGTGGATCTCCCCGACCAGCTCCTCGATCAGGTCCTCGCAGGTGACGATGCCGGCGGTGCCCCCGTACTCGTCGACCACCACGGCCAGGTGGTGCCCCTCCCGGCGCATCTCGGTCAGCGCGGCGAGCACCCGCTTGCTGCCCGGCAGCCGCTTCACCTCCCGGGTCAACTCGCCGACCGTGGCGCACGGGTCGCCCTCGGGGCGCAGCAGCACGTCGCGCAGGTGCACGAAGCCGACCACGTCGTCGTGGGTGCCGTCGACCACCGGGTAGCGGGTGTGCGGCTCGGCGCGGACCAGCCGGGCCGCCTCGGCGATGGACAGCCGGGCGGAGAGGAAGACCACCTCGGTGCGGGGCATCATCACCTCGCGGACCAGGCTCGCGCCGGCGACCAGCACCTCGTCGATGATCCGGCGTTCCTCCGGGTCCAGCAGCGTGTTGGCGGCGACCAGGTCGCGCAGGTCAGCCTCGCTGATCCGCTCCCGGCCGGCGGCCGGGCTGGCACCGAGCAGGTCGGTCACCAGCCGGGTGGCGCCGTCCGCGGCGCGGACCACGACCCGGGCGACCGCCCGGGCGAGCGGGCCCGGTTCGCGGCGCGGCCGCTCCCGCGTCCGCCGCCGGAGCCCGGGACGACCCGCTTCCCGCATGCCTTGGATGGTAGACAGCGGAGGCCGTCGCCACCCGCAACCGCATATGTTCGGCTCTGTTTAATCGTGAGAGTTTATGATGGAATGGCGAGCGAGCGGACGCGGAGCACGCCCCGACCGGCGGCCGTAGGGTGATCACCACATGGTCGCGGCCGGAGCGGCCAGGCAGGAGGGGACCGACGTGAAACTGCTCGTCACCGGCGGCGCCGGCTTCATCGGCAGCGTGGTGACCCGGATGCTGCTGGACGCCGGGCACCAGGTGGTCGTCCTCGACGACCTGCGCACCGGGCACCGGGCCGCGCTCGCCCCCGAGGCGACCCACGTCGAGGCGTCCATCCACGAGGCGGCCCGGGTGGTCACCCCCGAGGCCGGCTTCGACGGGGTGCTGCACTTCGCCGCCCTGATCGCCGCCGGCGAGTCGATGGTCAAGCCCGAGCTCTACTGGCACACCAACACCGTCGGCACGCTCGCGCTGCTCGACGCGGTCCGCGCCGCCGGGGTGCCCCGGCTGGTCTTCTCCTCCACCGCCGCCGTCTACGGCAATCCCACCGAGCTGCCGATCCCGGAGACCGCCGTCAAGGCCCCCACCAACACGTACGGGGCCACCAAGCTCGCCGTCGACATGGCGCTCACCTCCGAGGCGATCGCGCACGGCCTGGCCGCCGTCTCGCTGCGCTACTTCAACGTGGCCGGCGCGCACCTCGACGGCGACGTCGCGCTCGGCGAGCGGCACGACCCGGAGACCCACCTGATCCCGATCGCGCTCGAGGTGGCCGCCGGCCGCCGGGAGAAGCTCCAGCTCTTCGGCGACGACTACCCCACCGTCGACGGCACCTGCGTGCGCGACTACATCCACGTCGCCGACCTGGCCCGGGCCCACCTGCTCGCGCTGGACACCGCGACCGGCGGCCAGCACCGGATCTACAACCTCGGCAACGGCAGCGGCTTCACCAACCGGCAGGTCGTGGACGTGGTCCGCGAGGTCACCGGGCACCCGGTGCCGGTCGAGGTCGCGCCGCGCCGCGAGGGCGACCCGGCCGAGCTGGTCGCCTCGTCCGCGCTGGCCCGCAACGAACTCGGCTGGGTGCCGCGGAAGCCGACCCTGCACGACATGGTCGGCGACGCCTGGGCCTTCTACCGCGCCCACGTGCTGGAGCAGCGGTGACCGACGACGTCGCGGCCCGCGCCACCGCCGGCTTCCGCAAGGCGTACGGGGCGGAGCCGGCGGGCCGCTGGGCGGCTCCCGGGCGGGCCAACCTGATCGGCGAGCACACCGACTACAACGACGGCTTCGTGCTCCCCTTCGCGCTCTCCCTGCGCACCGTGGCGGCGGCCGCCACCCAGTCCGGCGAGACCTGGACCGTCTGGTCGGAGCTGACCGGCGAGACGGTCACCTTCGGTGCCGCCGAGGTCGCCGCGCCGGGCCGGGTCACCGGCTGGGCCGCGTACGTGGCCGGGGTGGTGTGGGCGCTGCGCGAGGCCGGCCACAGCGTGCCCGGCGCCCGGCTGGCGATCGCCTCCGACGTGCCGCTCGGCTCCGGGCTCTCCTCCTCGGCCGCGCTGGAGTCGGCCGTGCTGGCCGCCCTGGTCGACCTGGCCGGGCTGGACCTGCCCGCCGAGCGGCGGCCCCGGCTGGCCCAGCGGGCCGAGAACGCCTACGTCGGCGCGCCGACCGGGATCATGGACCAGTCCGCCGCCATCCGCTGCCGGGCCGGGCACGCGCTCTTCCTCGACTGCCGCGACGAGTCGGTCGAGCACATCCCGTTCGACCTGGAGGCCGCCGGGCTCGCCATGCTGGTGGTCGACAGCCGGGCCCCGCACCGGCACGCCGACGGCGAGTACGCGGCCCGCCGCAAGTCCTGCGAGCACGCCGCCGAGCTGCTCGGCGTACCGGCGCTGCGCGACGTCACGGTGGCCGGGCTGGACGACGCGCTCGCCCGCCTCGACGACGACGAGACCCGCCGGCGGGTCCGGCACGTGGTCACCGAGGACCAGCGGGTGCTGGACACCGTCGCGCTGCTGCGGGCCGGCCGGATCCGCGAGATCGGCCCGCTGCTGACCGCCTCGCACGCCTCGATGCGGGACGACTTCGAGATCACCGTGCCGGAGATCGACACCGCCGTCGAGGCGGCGCTGGCGGCTGGGGCGCTCGGTGCGCGGATGACCGGCGGCGGGTTCGGTGGCTGCGTCCTCGCCCTGGTCGACGCCGACGCCGCCGAGCCGGTGGCCGCCGCCGTCACGGCCGCGTACGCCGAGCGCGGTTTCACCGCCCCCGGGCACGTCACCGTGCTGCCCGGTCCGGGCGCCACCCGCCTGGACTGAGCCGCCGCCCCGGCCCGCCGCCAGGCGACGGTCCGAAGGCGACGGTCGGTAGGGTGTCCCGGCGGGCGACGCGACGGACTGGGGAGGCGACGTGGGCGACGCCGGTGTGACCGCGCAGGAACGGGCGCTGGCGCTGATCCGGGTCGGGCGGCACGCCGACGCGGCACGGGTGCTGACCGACCAGCTCGCCGAGCAGCCCGAGCACGTCGGCGTGCTGCTCATGCTGGCCCGCTGCCGCCGGGAGCTGGGCCAGCTCGCGGAGGCCATGCGCGTGGTCGACCGGGCGCTGGGCTTCGCCACCGCCAAGGAGCACCTGCTCGCCGAGAAGGCCCGGATCCTGCTGGCCGCCGGCCACGCCGGGTACGCGGCGGCCGCCGCGCAGCGGGCGCTGGACCTGGCGCCGGGGTCGTGGGAGGCGAACGCGCTGCTGGCCGAGGCGCTGCTCACCCTCGGCAACCCGACCCGGGTGGTGGTCGCCCGCCGGTACGCCGACACCGCGCTGGATCTCGCCCGGCACATCCCGGACGTACACCTGCTCGACGCCCGCCTGCACGCCCGGATGGGCCGGCCGCGGGCCGCGCGGGCGGCCTGCCGGCAGGCCCTCGCCCTGGACCCGGCGTACGAACCGGCGCTGCGCCAACTCGCGCTGCTGGACGCCGCGCGGGACCGGGCGGGGCGGGCCGCCCGGGGCTTCACCGCCGCGCTGGCCGCCGACCCGCAGAACCCGGGGGCCGCCGCCGCGCACGAGGCGGTCGCCGCCGCGCTGTGCTGGCGGCTGTTCGACCTGCTGGTGCTGGCCGCCCTCGGGCACTGGGCGCTGTTCGCGACGATCGCCGGCGCGCTCGGCGACGCGGGCCGGCCCGCCCGGCTGGCCGCCGCGGTGGCGGTGCCGCCGCTGGTCGCCGCGGCGGGCGTGCTGGCCTGGCGCCGGCAGCCGGCGGCGGTGCGGTGGCAGCTGCGCCGGCAGCTCGGCTCGACCTCGGTGCTGCTCTGCCTGCTGCTCAGCCTGACCGTGGCCGCCGGTCTGGTGGTCGGCAGCCTCGCGCCGGTGCCGGGCGCGCTGCTGCTGGTCCCCGGTTGCGCGATCTTCGCGTTCCGCGCCTGGCGCCAGCTCGGCCGCCGCGCCGCGCCGGCCGTCCGCTGGCTCGGCTACCGGATCTGGACCCGGCTCGCCGCCCGCACCACCCTGTCGACCCCGGGCGCCCCGACCGGAGGTTCCTGACCGGCGCGCCGGGGCCGGGTCAGGAGGCTTCGATGATCATGCCGGCGCCGACCGTACGGTTGGTGGTCTCGTCGATGATGACGAAGCCGCCGGTGGTGCGGTTGCGCCGGTACTCGTCGGCGAGCAGCGGGATGGTGGTCCGCAGCCGCACCCGGCCGATCTCGTTGAGCCGCAGTTCGCCGGCCGCCTCGTCGCGGTGCAGCGAGTTGATGTCCAGCCGGTAGTTCAGCCCGCGCACGATCGCCCGGGCCGAGCGGGTGGTGTGCTTGATGGCGTACTTGCCACCGACCTGGAGCGGCCGGGTCTCGTCCATCCAGCAGACCATCGCCTCGATGTCCTGGGCCACCGCCGGGGCGTTGTTCGGCCGGCAGATCAGGTCGCCCCGGGAGATGTCGAGCTCGTCTTCCAGGCGTACGGTCACCGACATGGGCGGGAACGCCTCCGCCACCGGCCCGTCGGCGGTCTCCACCGCGGCGATCCGGCTGGTGAACCCGGACGGCAGCACCATCACCTCGTCACCCGGCTTGAGCACGCCCGAGGCCACCTGACCGGCGTAGCCCCGGTAGTCGGTCACGGTGGTGGACTGCGGGCGGATCACGTACTGCACCGGGAACCGGACGTCGACCAGGTTGCGGTCGCTGGCGATGTGCACCCGCTCCAGGTGGTGCAGCAGCGACGGCCCCTCGTACCAGGGCATGTTCTCCGACCGGCTGACGATGTTGTCGCCCCTGAGCGCGGAGACCGGCACCACGGTCAGGTCCGGCACCTCCAGCTTCGCGGCGAACGCGGTGAACTCGTCGGCGATCCGCTCGAAGACCTCCTGCGAGAAGTCGACCAGGTCCATCTTGTTGACGCAGAGCACCAGGTGCGGGACCCGCAGCAGCGAGCAGAGGAAGGCGTGCCGGCGGGACTGCTCGACCAGGCCCTTTCGGGCGTCGACCAGGATCAGCGCCAGGTCGGCGGTGGACGCCCCGGTGACCATGTTCCGGGTGTACTGGATGTGCCCGGGGGTGTCGGCGATGATGAACTTCCGCCGCGGGGTGGCGAAGTAGCGGTACGCCACGTCGATGGTGATGCCCTGCTCCCGCTCCGCCCGCAGGCCGTCGGTGAGCAGCGCCAGGTTGGTGTACTCGTCGCCGCGCGCCGCGCTGACCGCCTCGACGGCGGCGAGCTGGTCGGTGAAGAGCGACTTGGTGTCGTACAGCAGCCGGCCGATCAGGGTCGACTTGCCGTCGTCCACGCTGCCCGCGGTGGCGAAACGCAGCAGG
The DNA here is from genome assembly GCF_030519475.1 of Micromonospora sp. C28SCA-DRY-2. Lineage (GTDB taxonomy): Bacteria > Actinomycetota > Actinomycetes > Mycobacteriales > Micromonosporaceae > Micromonospora. The sequence goes on from NZ_JAUMKD010000001.1 coordinate 1,380,746, forward strand.
TCCATGGGGCGGCCGGAGGTCTCGGTGGCCGCCGGCGCCACGGTCTCGGTGGTCATCAGAAGTAGCCCTCCCGCTTGCGGTCCTCCATGGCGGCCTCGCTGACCCGGTCGTCGCCCCGGGTCGCACCGCGCTCGGTGATCCGGGTGGCGGCGACCTCCTCGATGACCTTCTCCACCGTGTCGGCGTCCGAGCGGACGGCGGCGGTGCAGGACGCGTCGCCGACCGTGCGGTAGCGCACCCGCGCCTTGAACCGCTCCTCACCCGCGCGCGGCCGGAAGAACTCGTTGACCGCGTAGAGCATCCCGTCCCGCTCGACCACCTCGCGCTCGTGCGCGTAGTAGATCGACGGCAGCGCGATCCGCTCCCGGGCGATGTAGTGCCAGACGTCCAGCTCGGTCCAGTTGGACAGCGGGAAGACCCGGATCGACTCGCCCGGGTGGTGCCGGCCGTTGTAGAGCGCCCACAGTTCGGGACGCTGGTTCTTCGGGTCCCACTGGCCGAACTCGTCCCGGAAGCTGAACACCCGTTCCTTGGCCCGGGCCTTCTCCTCGTCCCGGCGGGCGCCGCCGAAGAGCGCGTCGAAGCGGTGCTTCTCCACCGCGTCCAGCAGCACCGGGGTCTGGATCCGGTTGCGCATGCCGTCGGCCGACTCGCGCACCAACCCGCTGGCCAGCGCCTCCGGCACGCTCGCCACCACCAGTTGCAACCCCAGCTCGGCGACCCGCCGGTCCCGGTATTCGAGAACCTCGGGGAAGTTGTGCCCGGTGTCCACGTGCATCACCGGGAACGGGATGTTGGCCGGCGCGAACGCCTTCTGGGCCAACCGCAGCATCACGATCGAGTCCTTGCCGCCGGAGAAGAGCAGCACCGGCCGCTCCATCTCGGCGACCACCTCGCGCATCACGAAGATGCTCTCGGCCTCCAGCGCGTCGAGGTGCGAGACCTGGTAGGCGGGGCGGGTCACGGGCGGGGCTCGATTCGCTCGCTCATCCGATTCCAGACCTTTCCGGTCGGGTACGTCAGGAAGACGCTCAGGCTACCCCGAATGTCTCTGCAACGCCGCAAGCAACCGGGGGGCGAGATCCGCACGGCAGACCAGCAGGTCGGGCAGGCGCGGATCCGCCTCGTTGTATTTCAGCGCAGAACCATCGATCCGGGAAGCGTGCAGCCCGGTGGCCGTCGCCACAGCCACCGGCGCCGCGGAGTCCCACTCGTACTGGCCGCCGGCGTGGATGTAGGCGTCCACCTCGCCGGTCACCACCGCCGCGATCTTGGCACCGGCCGAGCCCATCGGCACCAGGTGCGCCCCGACGTCCTCCGCCAGGTCGGTGAGGAAGACCGGCGGCCGGCTCCGGCTGGCCGCCAGCCGGAGGGTCCGCCGCCCACCCGCGGCCGCCGCCTCCAGGGTCAGCGGGGGGTACGCCGGCGGATAGTCGGTGGCCAGCACCCGCTGCTGCGCCGGCAACCCGACGGCCCCGGCGACCAGCCCGTGCGGCGTCGGCGCGGTACGCGACCAGAGCGCCACGTGCACCGCCCAGTCCGAGCGGCCCTCCTCGCCGAACTCCCGGGTGCCGTCCAGCGGGTCGACGATCCACACCCGGTCGGCGGTCAGCCGGGACACCGCCCCGGTGTTCACCTCCGCCGCCCAGGCCAGCCGCGACCCCTCGTCCTCCTCGGAGAGGACCGCGTCACCCGGCCGCCAGCGCGCCAGCTCGGTCCGGATCAGGTCGTGCGAGACCTTGTCCCCGGCCGACTTCAGCGCTCCCGCGTCGGCGAACCCCAGCTCGGCCCGCAGCGCCAGCAGCGCCTGACCGGCCCGGGCCGCCAGCCAGCGGGCGAACGCGCCGTCGATCATCGGAGGACTGCCCATGACTTCCGCTCCCGTCGCCTCGTCCCATCCCGCGCCACCCGACGCGCCTGGCGACGACCCGCGCCGCCGGTCGGCATCACTCGGGCGAAAGGCGCAGACTACCCGCCGGCGACGCCCGGTCCCGGACGCCCCGCCCGGCTCACGAGCCGTGGTAGAGGTTCTGCGTCGGCTCCACGCCGCGGGTGACGACCGACTCCACCACGTCCGCGGCCCGGTCCACCAGGAACTCCAGCTCCTTGCGCTCCACCGCGCCGAAATCCGACAGTACGTAGTCCGCCGGGTCCTGCCGGCCCGGCGGCCGACCGATGCCGAACCGCACCCGCACGTAGTCCTTGGTGCCCAGCGACTTCGACATCGACCGCAGGCCGTTGTGCCCGCCCTCGCCGCCGCCGCACTTCACCCGCAACTGCCCGTAGCCGATGTCCAGCTCGTCGTGCACAGCGATCACCTGACCCGGCGCGACCTTGTAGAACTGCGCCAGCGCCGCCACCGGCCCGCCGGAGAGGTTCATGTAGGTCAGCGGCTTCACCAGCACCAGCTTCGGCCCGCCGAAACCGAGCCGGCCCTCGGCGACCTCCGCCACCGCGCGCTTGTGCCGGCCGAACTTCGCGCCCAGCCGCCCGGCCAGCAGGTCGGCCACCATGAACCCGACGTTGTGCCGGTTACCCGCGTACTCCCGGCCCGGGTTGCCCAGGCCGACCACCAGCCACGGCCCCGCCTCGTCCGTCACGACCCGCCCCTCCCGCTGTCGCTGCCACCAGATCCGAATACGCCGACAGGCGCCCCCAACCGCTCGGGGACGCCTGTCGCACGAAGCGAACCGATCAGGCCTCGGTACGCGCCTCGGCGTTCTCCTCGCCCTCGGCGGCCGGAGCTTCCTCGGCGCCCTCGGTGACCTCGCCGACCTCGGCCTCGGCCTCCTCGGCGGCCTCCTCGACCTCGGGCAGGGTGGCCTCGAGCTGCTCGGCCGTCGGGGCGGCGGTCACCGTGGCGACCGGCAGCTCCGGGTCGATGGCGAGCTCGACGCCGGCCGGCAGCGCCACGTCACCGGCGGTGACCTGGACACCGGCCTCGGCGCCCTCGATCGACGCCTCCAGGTGGTCCGGCACCTTGGTGGCGTCGGCGGTCACCGAGAGGGTGTCGTGGTCGTGCACGATCAGGGTGTCCTTGGCGGCCTCACCGGTCAGCTGGACCGGGACGTCGACGGTGACCTTCTCGCCGCGCCGGACCAGCAGCAGGTCGACGTGCTCGAAGGTGTCCTTGATCGGGTCACGCTGGATCGCCTTCGGCAGCGCCAGCGCCTGGGTGCCGTCGCTCACCTCGATCGCGAAGAGCTGGTTGGCGCCACCCTTACGGATCGCCGCGGCGAACTCCCGGGCGGGAAGCGCGATGTGCTTGGGCTTCTCGCCGTGGCCGTACAGCACGGCGGGCACCTTGCCGGCCCGGCGGGTACGACGGGCACCACCCTTGCCGAACTCGGTACGGGGCTCGGCGCTGATCTTTACCTCGGACACGGGGAAACTCCTGATGCTTCGCTGCGGCGGCTTGTCGTCTGGCGGTGCTGGGGCGAGGGGCTCGCTGGGGCTCATGCGTCATGAACGACTGCCCGGAGCACCGCGTCGATCACGGTGCCTCCGTGCGGCGCTTGTCAGCGGCCCGCCGGGCACCCTCGCCGTGGCAACCGCACCAGTCTACCCGAGCTGATTCCGCGCTCTCCGGCAGTCCCCAGGTCTGCGCGCCGCGGCCGGCCCCGACGCCCCCAGCCGGCCGGCCAGGACTCCCCCGCCGGGGGCGAATCTCCACGGCCGCACCCGGCGCGCACCCGGCCGTGCCGATCGCGACGGGCCGGGCCCTGGCGTTGTGCACCGCGCTCGGGGCGAATCCGGGCCGGTGCCCGCCGGGCGGCGGGGATCAGGCGTCGCCCGACCCCCGCCGGCCGGTCAGCTCAGGCCGCCGAACAGGGTGGTCACCGACCCGTCGTCGAACACCTCACGGATCGCCCGGGCCAGCAGCGGCGCGATCGACAGCACGGTGAGCTTGTCGAGCTGCTTCTCCGGCGGCAGCGGCAGCGTGTTGGTCACCACGACCTCGCTGATCGGGCTGTTCTTCAGCCGCTCGGTCGCCGGGTCCGAGAGCAGGGCATGGGTGGAGGCGACCACCACGTCCGCCGCGCCGGACTCCCGGAGGATGTCCGCCGCCCGGCAGATCGTCCCACCGGTGTCGATCATGTCGTCGACGATCAGGCAGACCCGCCCCTCGACCTCGCCGACCACCCGGTTCGCCACCACCTGGTTCGGCTTCAACGGGTCCCGGGTCTTGTGGATGAAGGCCAGCGGGCAGCCGCCCAGCCGGTCCGTCCAGCGCTCGGCCACCCGCACCCGGCCCGAGTCCGGCGCGACCACGGTCATCGGCCGGCCGGCGTACTTGTGCTGGACGTACTCGGCGAGCACGTCCATCGCGAAGAGGTGGTCCACCGGGCCGTCGAAGAAGCCCTGGATCTGCGCGGTGTGCAGGTCCACGGTGAGGATCCGGTTGGCGCCCGCGGTCTTGAGCAGGTCGGCGATCAGCCGGGCCGAGATCGGCTCCCGACCCCGGTGCTTCTTGTCCTGCCGCGAGTACGGGTAGAACGGCAGGACCACGGTGATCCGCTTCGCCGAACCCCGCTTCAGCGCGTCGATCATGATCAGGGTCTCCATGACCCAGGTGTTGACCCCGTGCGTGACGGACTGCACCACGAAGGCGTCCGAACCACGCACCGAGTCCTTGAACCGTACGAAGATCTCACCGTTGGCGAAGTCGTACGCGTCGGCCGGCGTCGGCGCGACGCCGAGCACCTCGCCGATCTCCCTGGCCAGTTCCGGAAAGGCCCGTCCGGAGAAGAGCATCAGGCTCTTGCGGTTTTCGGCGACGATGCTGCCCATGGCCCGTCTGCTCCCGTTGTGGTCGGTGGTGCCCGGCGCGCGGTGGTGGTGGGCCGGGGACTATTCGGTTGCAGTATCTCCCCTGCCAGACGCCGGGCCCACCGCGTCGGCATCCCCGTGGATTGCCTCACCTTCGCTTGCGGCACCCGCCCCGGCCGACGCACCCTCGGCCGCCCGCTGCGCCCGCTCGGCCGCCGCCGCGGAGACCGTGCCGGGCCGCTTGCGCGCCACCCAGCCCTCGATGTTGCGGTGCGGCGCCCGGGTGACCCCGAGCGCGCCGGGCGGCACGTCCTGGGCGATCGCGCTGCCCGCCGCCACGTACGCCCCGGCGCCCACCTCGACCGGGGCGATCAGGCTGGTGTCGCAGCCGACGAAGGCCCCCTCGCCGACGACAGTGCGGTGCTTGTTCACCCCGTCGTAGTTCACGAAGATCGTCGCCGCGCCGATGTTGGCCTTCGCGCCGATCGTCGCGTCACCCACGTACGACAGGTGCGGCACCTTGGCGCCCTCGCCGACCTCGGAGTTCTTCACCTCGACGAACGTGCCGACCTTCGACTTCTCGGCCAGCCGCGCGGCCGGCCGCAGGTACGCGTACGGCCCGACGCTGGCCCCCGGGCCGATCTCGGCGCCCACCGCGTGGCTGCGCAGCACCGTCGCGCCGGCGCCGACCACCGTGTCGATCAGGGTGACGTCCGGCCCGACCACCGCGCCGGTGCCGACCACCGTGCCGCCGCGCAGCTGGGTGTTCTGGTCCACCACCGCGTCCCGGTCCAGCGCGACGGTCACGTCGATCCAGGTGGTGTCCGGGTCCAGCAGGGTCACACCGGTCCGCATCCAGGCCTCGTTCACCCGGTCGCGCAGCAGCCGGCGCAGCGCGGCCAGCTCGACCCGGTCGTTGCAGCCCAGCGTCTCGACGTGGTCGGCCGCGACGTGCACCGCCACCGGCTCGCCGGCCGAGACCAGCAGGCCGAAGACGTCGGTCAGGTACTCCTCGCCCTGGTCGTTGTCGGTGGAGAGCTTGCCCAGCGCGTCCCGCAGCCGGGCCGCGTCGAACGCGTAGATCCCGGCGTTGATCTCGCGGATCGCGCGCTGCGCGGCGGTGGCGTCGCGCTCCTCGACGATCCGCTCCAGCCGGCCGTCGGCGTTGCGGACGATCCGGCCCAGGCCGGTCGGGTCGGGCACCTCGGCGGCGAGCACTGTCGCCGCGGCGCGCTCGCCCTCGTGCGCGGCCACCAGCGCGGCGACCGTCTCCGGGCGGAGCAGCGGCACGTCACCGTTGATCACCACGACGGTCCCGGTGGCGTCCGGCGCGGCGTCCAGCGCGATCCGGACCGCGTGGCCGGTGCCGAGCTGCTCGGCCTGGAGCACCGGAGTGGCCTCGGGCGCGATCTCGGTCAGGTGGCCGCGCACCTGGTCGGCGCCGTGGCCGACCACCACCACCGTGCGGTCCGCGCCGAGCGGCGCGGCGGCGGCCAGCACGTGGCCGAGCAGCGTACGGCCGAGCAGCGGGTGCAGCACCTTGGGCAGCGCCGACTTCATCCGCTTGCCCTCACCGGCGGCGAGCACGACGACGGTGCGGGTGTGGGGCTGGGACACGACGCGGCTCCAGTCGGGACGACGGACAGTCTCGCGGCCATGCTAACCAGACGGCGGGTCGCCGTTGGCGCGGCCACAACGAATGCGTTGAGCTGGGGTGCCTGGATTCGAACCAGGAGCTCAAGGCTCCAAAGGCCTGCGGGTTGCCGTTACCCCACACCCCAATAGCGTGTCAATCTCGGCGACCCGTCAATTCACGTCCGTGCCGCCGGAGATCTGGAACAGCTCGGTGATCATACCTTCGATCCGCCAGTAGAGCTCGCGGCTGCGCGGCACCGTGATCACCAGACAGCCACGATAGCCGTCGCCGGTGTTTCGGCGCACGGTGGCCGGATTGTGTTTCTTCAGGGTGGCGCGCCGGAAGCGGCCGGTCGGCAGCCCGAGCCTCCCGGCCCACCACCGCGCCGCGGCGTCGGCGTCGGCCGTCTCGTGGATGCTGACCCGGTAGGTCGGCACGCTCCGCTCGACGCCGCACGCGTCGAGGAAGCGCAGGAACAGCGCCAGCAGGCCGGGGTCGCTGTTGACGAACTGCACGCGGTCGTCGCGCCGCCAGGGCTTCGACTTGGTGCCCTCGCACCAGTAGATCGCCGCGCCCAGCAGCAGGAGATCGCGTTCGCCGAGCGGGCCCACCGTCTCGGCCGCACGCTGCCGGACAACCGCCCGCGCGGCGTCGCGCGCCTGCCGGTGAGCCGCCCAGCGCGCCTCGGTCATCCGCGCCACGTAGCCGCGACGGCGCTCGGCAGCCTCGTCGTCCGGGTCGAGCGGCAGGTGCTTCACCCATTGGTAGGCGGTGGACTTGGCGACCCCGAGCTGCCGGGCGATGTCGTTCACCGACCGGCCGAGCGCGCGCAGCTCGACCGCCTCGGCCCGCAGGTCGTCCTTGGCGTTGGGGCGGCGGACCCGCTCGGGCGCCGGCACCCCGCGCAGCAACTCGTAGACCTTGGTTCGGCTGAGGCCGGTGCGGGCCCGGATCTCGCGGACGGAGAGCTGCTCGGCGGAGCGCAGGCGGCGCACCTCGGCGGCGATCGGATCGACCATGAGCAGCAGGTTAGAACACCCGTACGACGTTCTCAGGCATTCATTCCCGGAACTCTCCCGTGCGAAGCGCGGTGCCACAAGTTACGGTGACGTAGGCGTAACTTTGCGATCTTGTCCGACCCCTCTGCGAGGTGCCATGTCGACCTCTCTGCTCGACCCGAACAACGCCGCCGGCCCCAAGCCACTTACCCAGGGGGCGCAGTCCCCAGGCATCCTGGTCGCCCTCTGGGCGTTCGTCGTGATCCCCTTCGTAGCCCTGATCGCGGCCGTCCCGGTCGCCTGGGGTGGCTGGTTGAGCTGGACCGACGTGTCCATCGCCCTGCTCTGGTACGTGGTGTCCGGGCTCGGCATCACGGTCGGCTACCACCGCTACTTCACGCACGGCTCGTTCAAGGCCAAGCGGTGGCTGCGGATCGCGCTGGCCGTCTCCGGTTCGCTGGCGGTGCAGGGCGAGATCATCCAGTGGGTCGCCGACCATCGCCGCCACCACGCCTTCTCCGACCAGGAGGGCGACCCGCACTCGCCGTGGCGGTTCGGCGAGAGCCTCGGCGGGCTGACCCGCGGGATGTTCCACGCCCACGTCGGCTGGCTCTTCGGCCGCGAGCTGTCCAACCGGGAGCGGTTCGCGCCGGACCTGCTCGCCGACCGGGACATCCGCCGGGTGGACCGGCTCTTCCCGCTGCTGGTCACCGTCTCGGTGCTCGGCCCGGCGCTGATGGGCGGCCTGCTCACCTGGTCCTGGCAGGGCGCGCTCACCGCGCTCTTCTGGGGCGGGCTGGTGCGGATCGCGCTGCTGCACCACGTGACCTGGTCGATCAACTCGGTCTGCCACGTCTACGGCGAGCGCCCGTTCGCGGTGCGCCAGGGCGACCGGGCGTCCAACTTCTGGCCGCTGGCGATCCTGTCCTTCGGTGAGAGCTGGCACAACCTGCACCACGCCGACCCGACCAGCGCCCGGCACGGTGTGCTGCGCGGGCAGGTGGACATCTCGGCCCGGGTGATCTGGCTGCTCGAGAAGGTCGGCGCGGCCTACAACGTGCGGTGGCCGAAGCCCGAGCGGATCGCCGCGAAACTCGTGAAGCCGGTCGCCGAGCCGTAAACCGGGCAGTGCCGGCGGGGGTTACCTGGCAGTATTGCCGGGTGACCGAGCGAAGCGCTGGCCCCATCCCACGACAGGGCGTCACCGAACGCCGGCGAGGTGACGACATGGCGGACGCCGCGGGCAAGGACGCGGGCACCGGCCGGCGGCGGGTGGTCCCGGCGGCGGCGGGCAAGGCCACCTCGCGGGTGCGGATGTCGGCGGCGCAGCGCCGGGAGCAGCTGATCTCGATCGGCCGGCAGATCTTCGCCGAGCGCGGTTTCGACGCCACCTCGATAGAGGAGGTGGCGGCCCGCGCCAAGGTCTCCAAGCCGGTGGTCTACGAGCACTTCGGCGGCAAGGAGGGGCTGTACGCGGTGGTGGTGGACCGGGAGGTCCGGTCCCTGCTGGACCGGATCACCACGGCGCTGACCGCCGGTCACCCGCGGGAGCTGTTGGAGCAGGCGGCGTTGGCCCTGCTCGGCTACATCGAGGAGGAGACCAGCGGGTTCCGGGTGCTGGTGCGGGAGTCGCCGGTGATGTCGGCGACCGGCAACTTCAGCAGTGTGATGAACGACGTGGCGCACCAGGTGGAGCACATCCTGGGCGCGGAGTTCTCCAGCCGGGGCTACGACCCGAAGCTGGCCGAGCTCTACTCGCAGGCGCTGGTGGGCATGGTGGCGCTGACCGGCCGCTGGTGGCTGGAGGTGCGCAAGCCGCGCAAGGAGACGGTGGCCGCGCACCTGGTGAACCTGGCCTGGAACGGGTTGTCGCACCTGGAGGCCAAGCCGGGCCTGATCACCGTGCGGAGGCGCTGACCGGCGCTCAGGACCGGCGCAGGTGGGACTCGTGCACCGGGTGGTTGCGGTGGGTCCGCAGCTCCTCCGCGTGCTCGTCGGTGCCGACCTTGCCGTACAGGCCGGTGCCGAGCAGGATGAGGCCGAAGATCATCGAGACCACGACGGTGGACATCGAGAAGTTGAGGAAGTTGGCCTCGGTCTGCAGTACGGACATCATGAGGATGCTGGTGACCAGGAAGACGATCCCGGCGGTCAGGTTCATGTAGTGGCCGAGGTTGCCGCGCCGCGAGGCCCCGATGATCAGCACGATCCCGAACACCACGGAGGCCAGGGCGAAGGCGAGGTTGGTGCGGAGCCCGAGCACCCAGTGGCCGTCGCGTTCGAAGAGCGGGTCACCCCAGGTCTGTGCGACGCCCCAGACGCCGAAGACCAGGATGTAGAGGCCGACCAGCCCGGCCAGGGCCCGGTAGATCGGCCGTGCCGGATGGTTCACCGGGAAGTGCACCATCGCCCGTCCTCCGTCCGAATGGCTGCGATTCACCAGGATTGTCACCCGGGCCACCCGCACCTGTCTGTTGAACCGCCAGCCGGGTCCTCGGCGAACGACGATCAGGCCCGGACGGGCCGGGCCCGGATACGACTTCGCCGGAGCCGGACCTGCGCGGGGCAGGTCGGGCTCCGGCGAATCCGGAGGCGCAACCCTGGATCAGAGGACGAGGCGGGCCTTCTCGAACGCCTCGCGCTCCTCGTCGGTGCCGACCTTGCCGTACATGCCGACCATCAGCAGCACCAGGCTGAGCACCATCAGCACGATGACGGTGGCGATGCTGAAGTTGAAGATGTTGGCCTCGGTCTGGATGAACGCGAGCCCGGCGAGGCTGACCACCATCAGCAGGTACGCCAGCCACTGGTTGACCACCACGTCGACGTTGCGGCCGATCGCGGTGCCGGCCAGCACGGCGAGCCCGATCAGGATGCTGATCAGCGAGAAGCCGAGGTTGGTGCCCTGCCCGAGGGCCCGGGTGTCGTCCTGGGCGAGGACCTCGTTGCCGGCGCTCGCGATGATGCCGAGCACCCCGAAGACGACCAGGTACAGACCGGTGAGCCCGCCGATCGCCCGGTAGACCGGCCGCGCGGGGTGGTTGACGGGGGTGTGGGCCATCTCTGAGTCTCCAACGCCGTTCGGGTGAGGGTTCGCCGACGATTGTCCCGCACGTCGAGGTGTGACGCCGCACACGGGTCCCGGTGTGGCGGGACCCGGGTGCGGCGGGGCCGGTCAGCTCGCCGGGATCTCGTCGGCGAGGGTCAGCCACGCCTCCTCGGTCCGCTCCCGCTCGCCCCGCAGCTCCTTGAGCTGGGCGTCGAGTTCGGCGACCTTGGCGTAGTCGGTGGCGTGCGCGGCGAGCTGGTCGAGCAGCGCCGTCTCCTTCTGCTCCAGCTTGGCGACCTGCCGTTCCAGCCGGGCCAGTTCCTTGCGGGCCTGCCGCGCCTCGGCGGCGGACATGCCGGCGGCCGCGGGGGCCTTCGGCTGGGTGGGCGTCAGGGCTTCGGCCGGGGCGGCCCGGCCGGCGGCGCGGGCCAGGTACTCGTCGACGCCGCCGGGCAGGTGCACCAGCCGGCCGTCGCCGAACATCCCGTACGCGGTGTCGGTGACCCGTTCGATGAGGTAGCGGTCGTGGCTGGCCACCACGATGGTGCCGGGCCAGGAGTCGAGCAGGTCCTCCAGCGCGGCCAGGGTGTCGGTGTCCAGGTCGTTGGTGGGCTCGTCGAAGAGCAGCACGTTCGGCTCTCCGGCGAGCAGCCGGAGCATCTGCAGCCGGCGCCGCTCGCCGCCGGAGAGGTCGCTGACCGGGGTCCAGAGCCGCCGGTCGTCGAAGCCGAAGATCTCGGCGAGCTGGGCGGCGGAGATCTCCCGGTCGCCGAGCTGGACCCGCCGGGCGACCTCCTCGACCGCTTCGAGCACGCGCAGCTGGCCGGGGAGTTCGGCGAGTTCCTGGGAGAGGAACGCCGCCCGCACCGTGGAGCCGGTGGCGAAGCGGCCGTCGTCGGGGCGGGTGACGCCGGCGAGCATCCGGAGCAGGGTGGTCTTGCCGGCCCCGTTGGCGCCGAGGACGGCGATCCGGTCGCCGGGCCCGACCTGCCAGGTGACGCCGTCCAGGATGGTCTTCGGCCCGGCGTGCAGGGTGACCTGCTCCAGGTCGTACACCTGCTTGCCGAGCCGGGCGGTGGCGAGCTTCTGCAGCGACATGGTGTCGCGCGGCGGTGGCACGTCGGCGATCAGCGCGTTGGCCGCCTCGATCCGGAAGCGCGGCTTGGAGGTGCGGGCCGGCGCGCCGCGGCGCAGCCAGGCGATCTCCTTGCGGAGCAGGTTCTGCCGGCGGGCCTCGGTGGCGGCGGCGACCCGCTCGCGCTCCGCCCGGGCCAGGGTCCAGGCGGCGAAGCCGCCGTCGTAGGACCGGACGGTCTGGTCGGCGACCTCCCAGGTGGTGGTGCAGACGGCGTCGAGGAACCAGCGGTCGTGGGTGACCACGACGAGGGCGCCCTTGCGGCCGAGCAGGTGCCGGGCCAGCCAGTCCACGCCGCCGACGTCGAGGTGGTTGGTGGGCTCGTCGAGGATGAGCAGGTCGCAGTCGCGCACCAGCAGCGCGGCCAGGGCGACCCGGCGGCGCTCGCCACCGGACATCGGGCCGACCGGCTGCTCCAGGCCGAGGTGCGGCATGCCGAGCCCGTCCAGGATGGCGCGCACACCGGCGTCGCCGGCCCACTCGTGTTCGGCGCCCATGCTCTCGCCGAGCCAGGCGGTGCCGAGCACGACGTCCCGCACGGTGGCGTCGGGGGCGAGCTGGAGGCTCTGCGGCAGCCAGGCGACCCGCAGGTCGCGGCGGTGGGTGACCCGGCCGTCGTCCGGTTCCTCCTGCTTGGTGAGCAGCCGCAGCAGGGTTGACTTGCCGGCGCCGTTGAGCCCGACGACGCCGATCCGGTCGGCGTCGTCCAGGCCGAGCGAGACGTCGGTGAGCAGCGGCCCGGCGGCGCCGTAGCCCTTGGACACCCGGTCCAGGTTGACGATGTTGGCCACTACCCACCTCCCATGATCAAGGCGTCCCGGGTGCGGGACGCCTGTGACAGTCGAGGGTACGCGGGCGCCGTGCCCGTCCGGCCGGGCGCCGGGCCCCTGTCGGTCAACCGCCCCGCGCACCCGCTTGTTCCGTCCCCGCCCCGAGGGCCCGACAGGCCGGCGGGCGGCGGGTGATGACCGGCTCAGACGATGCGTGCCCCGGCGACCGGTCCGTGCGCCACCCGGGCCTCCCGGCACACCCCGGCCGCCGTCAGCTCGGCGGCGATCCGCCCGGCGTGCGCCTCGTCGGTGGCGAGGAAGACGCAGGTCGGCCCGGAGCCGGAGACGAGGCCGGCGAGCGCGCCGGCCGCCTCGCCGGCCTTCAGGGTGGCGGCCAGCGACGGGCGCATGGCCAGCGCGGCGTCCTGGAGGTCGTTGCCGAGCGCGGCGGCGAGCACCCGCGGGTCGCGCTGGCGCAGGGCGGCGAGGAGCGCGTCGGTGCTGCCCAGCGGGGGGCGGGCGGTGCCGGCCGCGCGGAGCCGGTCGAGTTCGGCGTAGGCGGCCGGGGTGGAGAGCCCGCCGTCGGCGATGGCCACCACCCAGTGCCAGGAGGTGGGGCGGGCCAGCACCGGGCTGACCGCCTCGCCCCGGCCGGTGCCCAGCGCGGTGCCGCCGTGGATCAGGAAGGGCACGTCGGAGCCGAGGTCGGCGGCGATGCCGGCGAGTTCGTCGCGGGACAGCCCGGTGCCCCAGAGCGCGTCGCAGGCGACCAGCGCGGCGGCGGCGTCGGCGCTGCCGCCGGCCAGCCCGCCGGCGAGCGGGATCTGCTTGCGCAGGTGCAGCCGGGCGTGCGGGAGGACGCCGGCGTACCCGGCGAGCGCGTGGGCCGCCCGGATCACCAGGTTGGAGTCGTCCAGGGCCAGCTCACCGGTGCCCTCACCGGCCATGGTGAGGGTGAGCGTGTCGCCGCGGCGGGCGGTCAGCTCGTCGTAGATCGAGATGGCGTGGTAGACGGTGTTCAGTTCGTGGTAGCCGTCCCGGCGCAGCGGGCCCACCCCGAGGTGCAGGTTGACCTTGGCGGGCACCCGTACCCGGACCGGCCCGCTGGCGCCCCGCCGCCGCTCGTCCTCGTCGTCCGGTCGCCACGCCTCGGTCACGGGACGTCCCGCGGGCACGGGCGGACCTCGAACGGCTTCTCCACGATCTGCTCCTCGGCGCAGTGGCGGCCGGGCTCGCACCGGCCGCCGACCAGGGGGTACGGGTACACGTGCAGCGGCCCTCGGCGGACCCGGCGCCAGCCTACTGGGCGGCGGAGGCGGCGGCCGGAGCCGACGCGGCGATGGCGGCGAACTGCTCCACGGTGAGTGACTCACCGCGCGCGCCGGGGTCGACACCGGCGGCGGTGAGCGCCGCGGCGGCCCGGTCGGCGCCGCCGGCCCAGCCGGCCAGCGCGGCGCGCAGGGTCTTGCGGCGCTGCGCGAAGGCCGCGTCCACCACGGCGAAGACCCGTTCCCGGGGTACGTCCGGCCGGGGCGGTTCGCGGCGGGTGAAGGCGACCAGCCCGGAGTCGACGTTCGGCACCGGCCAGAACACGTTCGGCGGCACCCGACCGGCGGCCCGGGACCGGGCGTACCAGGCGAGCTTGACCGACGGCACGCCGTACACCTTGGAGCCGGGGCCGGCGACCAGCCGGTCGGCCACCTCCTTCTGCACCATCACCAGGCCGTGCCGCAGGCTGGGCAACTCGGCGAGCAGGTGCAGCACCACCGGCACGGCCACGTTGTAGGGCAGGTTCGCCACCAGCGCGGTCGGCGCCGGCTCGGCGAGGTCGGCGGCGCCGACGCGCAGCGCGTCGGCCCGGTGCACGGTGAGCCGGCCGGCGTCCGGGCCGGCGTGCCGCGCGGCGGTCTCCGGCAGCGCCCCGGCCAGCACCGGGTCGATCTCGACGGCGTGCACGTGCGCGGCGACCGGGAGCAGGGCCAGGGTGAGCGAGCCGAGGCCGGGGCCGACCTCCAGCGCCACGTCCTCGGGGGTCAGCCCGGCGGCGGTGACGATCCGGCGGACGGTGTTCGGGTCGTGCACGAAGTTCTGGCCCAGCTTCTTGGTGGGCGCGACGCCCAGCCGGGCGGCGAGGTCCCGGATCTCCGCCGGGCCGAGCAGGCCGCCCGGCCCGCGCGGCGGCTCGGCGCCGGCCGGGCTCACCACGGCCCGAAGACCCGGTCGCCGGTGGCGGAGATCGCCGCGCAGAGCTCGTCCAGGTCGGCGCCGGTGGTGGCGGCCAGCGACCGGACGGTCAGCGGGATCAGGTACGAGGCGTTGGGCCGGCCCCGGTGCGGCATCGGGGTGAGGTAGGGGGCGTCGGTCTCCACCAGGATCTGGTCCAGCGGGGTGAGCGCGGCGGCCTCGCGCAGCGGGCCGGCGCTGCCGAAGGTGACGGTGCCGGCGAAGCTGAGCAGGTAGCCGCGGCGCACGCACTCGGCGGCGAAGTCGGCGTCGCCGGAGAAGCAGTGCAGCACCACGGTGTCCGGCGCGCCCTCGTCGTCGAGGATCCGCAGCACGTCGGCGTGCGCGTCGCGGTCGTGGATGACCAGGGCCTTGCCGTATCGCTTGGCGATCGCGATGTGCGCCCGGAAGCTCTCCTCCTGGGCGGCGCGGCCCTCGTCGCCGGTGCGGTAGAAGTCCATCCCGGTCTCGCCGACGCCGCGGACCCGGTCCCGGGCGGCCAGCGCCTCGATCTCGCGCAGCGCCTCGTCCAGGTCGGCCAGCCGGGGCGCCTCGTTGGGGTGCAGCGCCACGGTGGCCAGCACCGCCGGGTGGCGCTCGGCGGTCTCCGCGCCCCAGCGGGAGGAGTCGACGTCCACCCCGACCTGCACCAGCCGGTCGACGCCGACCGCGGCGGCGAGGGCGACGGCCGCGGCGACCGGGTCGTCGGCCGGCCCGCCGCCGGGTACGCCGGCCTCGCTGACGGTGATGTCGAGGTGGGTGTGGCTGTCCAGCACCGGGCCGGGCAGCGGCTCGGGCGCGGGCGGGAACTCCCCGGCGCGGCGGGCGGCCCGGGCGCGCCGGGACTCGCGCCCGGTCGTCTCTTCGGTTGGCTCGGTCATCACCCAAAGGATCACACACCGGCCGGGTCCACCCGAGCGCCACCTGACGTTCACCTCGGCTACCCAGGGCGACTCTACGGTCGCGGGATGGGTGAGCGGACCGTGGTGGGGAGGTGACGACATGAGCGAGCGACAGCGAGCGAATCATCGACTCAGCGCGGACATGCCTCATGACGGCACGCAGCAAAGCGGAGTGCCGGCATGAGTGTCCTGCCCCGGGCCGGCGGGGACGCCGGTCAGCGGACCGGGCTGCGGGTGGCGTACGGCGGCGCGGTGTATCCGGCCGAGGAGATCGCCCGGGGTGCGGCGTACGAGGTGTTCAGCGCCGACGAGGTGGCCGGCTTCGAGCGGTCACCGCGGCCGGGCAGCGCGCTGCCGTGGCGCCGGTTCGTGCACGTCACCGAGGTGAGCGCGGTGTACGGGGCGCCGGCGCCGGCCGAGGAGCCGGAGGCGCCGCTGATGCTGCCGGCGCACCGGGAACGCGGCTTCGCCCAGGTGCAACAGTTGAGCCAGCAGCCGGCCGCCGCCGGCGACCCGGTGCTGGCCGCGGTGCGCGGCTCGGCGCTGATCCGGCGGGGCACCCGGATGGTCAAGGTGCTCTCCCCCGGCCAGCTCGCCGGTTACCTGCGCGGCTGGCTGCCGCACGGCTTCTGCTACCGGGAGCACGACGTGGCGCACCTGCGCGGTGCGGCGGCCACCGCGGTGCTGCGTACCGACTCCGACAGCGGGCCGGGCGACGTGACGTACGTGCTGCGCTGGCGGGCGGCCGACCCGGGCGACTACGAGGCGCCGGTCGGCGCGGCGCACCGGGGGCTGACCGCCCTGCCGCCCCGGGACCGGCTGGGCCCGCCGGTGCTGGGCACCGGGTTCGTGCCCAGCGGCAGCCAGCTCGTCCCGGAGTTCGTCACCCGGGACTTCGCCGACCTGCCGATGCCGGCCAACGCCACCCTGCTCGCCTATCCGGCGGAGGGGGTGGAGGTGGTGCTCTACAGCTACCAGGCGGAGCAGCGGGGCTGGCTGCGGATGGTCGGCCCGCAGTGGCGGCACCTGCTCGCCGCGGTGCCGGGGCTCTCCCCCGACCAGGAGTACCTGCCGACCGGCGAGGTGCCCCGCTCGACCCAGCTGGTCGGCGCGTACGGCGGCGGCGAGTACGAGGCGGTGGCCGACCTGCCCGGCGGGTTCCGGGTGCTGGCGATGACCCGGGCCGCCCGCTACCCGGTCGAGGCGGTGGCCCGGCGGCTGCGCCACGCCCGCTGGCGGGGGGTGGACTGCCTGGTGCTCCGGGAGGAGGCCGGCTGGCTGCGGATCCGCCTGCGCCGGCCGGATCCGGACGCCGTGGCCGCTACCGGGGCGCAGTGCCAGGAACGGGGCGTCTACGAGACCTGGGCGCCGGCCGCGGAGGTCACCGACGACCGGGTGGTGGATCTGCCCTACCACCTCTGACCGGAATACCGGACCGGGGTGCGGGAATGCGCCGGGCGAGTTGACCACGAGCCCGATTTCAGGAGTGAGCATGCCCTTCATCACCGTGGGTACGGAGAATTCCGCCCCGATCGACCTGTACTACGAGGACCACGGCAGCGGCCAGCCGGTCGTCCTGATCCACGGTTTCCCGTTCAGCGGGGCGACCTGGGAGAAGATGAGCGGTCCGCTGCTCGCGGCCGGCTACCGGGTGATCACCTACGACCGGCGGGGCTTCGGCAACTCGGCGCAGCCCAGCGTGGGCTACGACTACGACACCTTCGCCGCCGACCTCGACGTGCTGATGACCGAGCTGGACCTGCGCAACACCATCCTGGTCGGGCACTCGATGGGCACCGGTGAGGTGACCCGCTACCTCGGCGCGTACGGCTCGAACCGGGTGGACCGGGCGGTGCTGTTGGCCCCGCTGGCACCGTTCCTGCTGAAGACGGCGGACGACCCGGAGGGCGTGGAGAAGAGCCTCTTCGAGGGCTTCAAGCAGGCGATCATCGACGACCGCTTCGCCTTCCTCACCCAGTTCTGCAACAACTTCTTCAACTGGGACGAGAACAAGGGCAAGGTGGTCAGCGAGGAGGCGTACCGGGCGCACTGGGAGATCGGCGCGCGGGCCTCGGCGAAGGGCAGCCACGACTCGGTGGACGCCTGGTTGACCGACTTCCGCAACGACGTGCCGAACATCGACGTCCCGGTGTTGATCATCCAGGGCGACAAGGACAAGGTGCTGCCCTTCCCGGCGACCGGCCAGCGTCTGGCGCCGATGCTGCGCGACGCCAAGCTGGTCACCCTGAACGGGGCACCGCACGGCATCCCGTGGACGCACCCGACCGAGGTGAACAACGCGATCATGGAGTTCATCGGCGCGCCGGCGATGGCCCGCGCCTGACCGCGTACGCGACGCGGCCCCGGGGGAGTCCCCCGGGGCCGCGTTCCGCGTACGCCGGCTCAGCCGCCGAGCCGGGCCAGTTCCTCGTCCACGATCGACGGGTCGAGCTTGCGGAAGACCGGCTTCGGGGCGGCCAGCGGCCGGCCCACCGCCAGCGGCACCGACTCCCAGCGCGCGCCGACCGTGTAGTCCCCGGTCAGCACCGGGTACGCCGGCCCGCCGTCGAGGTCCTCGACCTCCTCGATGACCGGCATCGGGGCGTGCACCCCGGTGCCGCCGAGCAGCTCGTGCACCTTCTGCGCGGAGTGCGGCAGGAACGGGGTGAGCAGCGTGTTGGCGTCGCTGACCACCTGGAGGGCGACGTGCAGGATGGTGCCCATCCGCGGCTTGTCGGCGGCGTCCTTGAGCTTCCACGGCGCCTGCTCGGAGAGGTACCGGTTCGCCTCGGCGACCACCCGCATCGCCTCGCCGATGGCCTGCTTCTGCCGGTGCCGGGCGATCAGGTCGCCGACCGTGGCGAAGCCGGCCCGGGCCACCGCGAGCAGCGCCTCGTCGGCCTCGGTGAGCCCGGCCGGATCGACCGGCGGGATCTCGCCGAAGTTCTTCGCCGCCATCGAGATGGACCGGTTGACCAGGTTTCCCCAGCCGGCGACCAGCTCGTCGTTGTTGCGGCGGAGGAACTCGGCCCAGGTGAAGTCGGTGTCGTTGCTCTCCGGGCCGGCGGCGGCGATGAAGTAGCGCAGCGCGTCGGCGTCGTAACGCGCCAGGAAGTCCCGGACGTAGATGACCACCCGGCGGGACGAGGAGAACTTGCGCCCCTCCATGGTCAGGTACTCGCTGGAGACCACCTCGGTGGGCAGGTTGAGCCGCCCCAGCTGGCCCGGCTCGCCGTCCCGCGACCCCTCGCCGGAGTAGCCGGCGAGCAGCGCCGGCCAGATCACCGAGTGGAAGACGATGTTGTCCTTGCCCATGAAGTAGTAGGCGCGGGCGTCCTTGCCCTCGGCGTCGGCGGACCACCACTTCCGCCAGGCCTCGGGGTCGCCGGAGCGGCGGGCCCACTCGATGGAGGCGGAGAGGTAGCCGATCACCGCGTCGAACCAGACGTAGATCCGCTTGTCCGCGCGGTCCCGCCAGCCCTCCAGCGGGATCGGTACGCCCCACTCCAGGTCCCGGGTGATCGCCCGGGGCTGGAGGTCGTCGAGCAGGTTCCGGGAGAACCGCAGCACGTTCGGCCGCCACCCCTCGCGGGTGTCCAGCCACTGCCGCAGCACGTCGGCCAGGGCCGGCAGG
Organism: Micromonospora sp. C28SCA-DRY-2; assembly: GCF_030519475.1. GTDB lineage: Bacteria > Actinomycetota > Actinomycetes > Mycobacteriales > Micromonosporaceae > Micromonospora. The sequence continues at coordinate 1,399,863 of NZ_JAUMKD010000001.1, forward strand.
TCGAGGAAGAAGTGCTCGGTCTCCACGAACTCCGGCGTCTCGCCGTTGATCTTCGAGCGGGGGTTGATCAGGTCGATCGGGTCGAGCTGGTTGCCGCAGTTGTCGCACTGGTCGCCGCGGGCGCTGGCGTAGCCGCAGATCGGGCAGGTGCCCTCGATGTAGCGGTCGGGCAGGGTCCGCCCGGTGGACGGGGAGATCGCCCCCATGGTGGTCTTCGGCACGATGTAGCCGTTGCGGTACATCCCCTCGAACAGTTCCTGCACCACCGCGTAGTGGTTGCCGGTGGTGGTGCGCGTGAACAGGTCGTAGGAGAGGCCGAGGCCGTGCAGGTCCTCCACGATCACCCGGTTGTAGCGGTCGGCCAGCTCGCGCGGGGTGACCCCCTCGGCGTCGGCCTGCACCTGGATCGGGGTGCCGTGCTCGTCCGTGCCGGAGACCATGAGCACGTCGTGGCCGGCCATCCGCATGTACCGGCTGAAGACGTCGGAGGGAACGCCGAAACCGGAGACGTGGCCGATGTGGCGCGGGCCGTTGGCGTACGGCCAGGCTACCGCCGCGAGAACGTGACTCATGACCAGCAAGCCTAGTGACCCGGGCGGCGCGGTCGCGAACCAATAGGGCTCCGCGGGTCGGCGGTCCGGCCGGGCCGCCTCGACCATTGGTCCGATTTGTCACCGACACGCGCCGTGAACTGCCAATCCGCCTTCCAACGGCGGTGTCCAATGAACATCGTGACTGGCAGACGAGCGACCCACGACCACGACGAGCGTCCGTCCGGACCGGCCGTCGGGGACGCCCGCCGGGACTCGGTCGGGCCACCACGGGCCGGCGCCGTCGCGCCGCATCCCCGGCCGGAGGCCACCCCGTCGGCCCCCGCCGCCGACGACCCGGCGGCCGGGCCACCGGTCGAGGTCGAGCCCACCACCGGGGCGCCGGTGGACGCCGTCCCGCGCCGGGTCCCGGTCCGGCAGCCGAACCGGGGGCGCCGCCGCCGCGGGTCGCCCTCCGACGGGGGTACGCCGGGCGGCGACGAGGAGTTCTGGGCGCCGATCGAGGAGGTGCACTGGGACGGCACCCCGATCCGGCCGGACCGGCCCGCCGACCGGCCGGCGGGGGACGGCGCGACCCGGACCCGGCGCGCCGACCGGACGCCGCGCCCGCCCGACCCGCCGCGCGGGTTGGCCGTGCTGCTGGGCCTGAGCCTGGCGGCGGCGTTCTTCGCCTGGGTCAGCGCCGGCCCGTTCTGGGTCGCGTTGGGGCACGCCACGCGGGGCACCGTGGTGGTGGTCGACTGCACCGGCGGCGGGCTGGGCCAGCGCTGCCGGGGCATCTTCACCGCCGCCGAGGGGCGGTACGTCGCGCACGGCGTCCGGGTCAGCGGGGTGCCGGCCGGGCGCACCGCGCCGGGCTCCACCCTCGCCGCCCGGATGACCGGCCCGGACGGCGGCACCGCGTACGCGGACCACGGCGTCGGCGCCCACCTGCGCTGGCTGCTCGGGCTGCTGGGGGTGGCCGGCTGCGCGGCCGGGACCGCCCGGTGGACCGGGGCCACCCGGCTCGCCGACCCCCGGCACCGCCGCTGGGCGGTGGCCGCCGCCGCGGCCGGCCCGGCGCTGATCACCGCGGGTTTCCTGGTCGCCGCCTGGTAGCCGGACCGGCCCGGCCGCGGGCGGCGCTGCCGGCAACGCGGCGCGGAACCGCCCCGACTGCTCCCGGCCGGCCGGGCCGACGCGGCCGGGCCGCGACGCGGCGCCCTACGCGTGCACGACCGTGTAGACCTCGCGGCGGCGCAGGCCGAACTCGGCGGCCACCTCGGTGATCGCGTCCCGGCGGGTCAGGCCCGCGGCCTCCCGGGCGGCCACCGCCGCGCGCAGCGTGTCGTCGTCCGGGCGTTCCGCGGCCACCTCGGGCGCGCCCCCCACCACCAGGGTGATCTCGCCCCGGGGCTCCTCCTCGGCGGCCCACCGGGCCAGCTCGCCGAGCGGGCGGCGGACCACCTCCTCGTAGGTCTTGGTCAGCTCGCGGCAGAGCGCGGCCGGCCGGTCCGGGCCGAACGCCGCGGCCAGGTCGGCCAGCGCCGCGCCGATCCGGTGCGGCGCCTCGAACAGCACCAGCGTGCGCGCCTCGGCGGCCAGCGCGCGCAGCCGGGACCGGCGGGCGGCCGGCGTGCGGGGCAGGAACCCCTCGAAGCAGAACCGGTCGCTGGGCAGCCCGGACAGCGCCAGGGCGGTGGTCACCGCGCTGGGCCCGGGTGCGGCGGTGACCGGGACGCCGGCGTCCAGCGCGGCCCGGACCAGCCGGTAGCCGGGGTCGGAGACGCTCGGCATGCCCCCATCGGTGACCAGGGCGACCAGGTAGCCGGCGGCCAGCACGTCGACCAGTTCCGGGGTACGCCGCTCCTCGTTGCCCTCGAAGTAGGAGATGATCCGCCCGGGGACGGTGACGTCGAGGTCGCGGGCCAGCCGGGTGAGCCGGCGGGTGTCCTCGGCGGCGACCACGTCGGCGGTGGCGAGCACCTCGCGGAACCGGGCGGAGGCGTCGGCGGAGTTGCCCAGCGGCGCGCCGAGCAGGACCAGGCGCCCGGTGTCGGACATTTCACCCACGATTGGTGCTCCTTCATCGACGGTCGTACCGGTATCGGAGACGACGGGCGCCACCGGGCACCTTCGGAGCCTACGATCGCCGGGTGACGAGTGCGTCGACAGCACAGAGCGCGGGTCAGACGGAGGCGGAGCGCACGCCGGCCGGCGGCGACCCCGGGCGGGCGTCGCAGGAGGCCGGCGGCGGCGTCCCCGGCGTGGTGCGCCGGCGGTTGGCCACCGTCGACGCCCGGCTGGACGGGCGCTCCTGGCTGGCCACGGCCGTGGTCGTGGCGATCGCGGCGATCCTCCGCTTCGTCGGGCTGAGCGGCCCGAACGGCAAGATCTTCGACGAGATCTACTACGCCCGGGACGGCTGGGGGCTGGTCGACAAGGGCGTCGAGTGGAACTACAAGGACGGCGGCCCGTCGTACGTGGTCCACCCGCCGCTGGGCAAGTGGCTGATCGGGCTCGGCGAGTGGGCCTTCGGCTACTCCGACGCCGAGCACAACATCTCGGTGCCCGGGCACCTGGTCACCACCGCGCCGGAGTTCGGCTGGCGCTTCTCCGCGGCGCTGATCGGCACCCTGTCGGTGCTGCTGCTGGTGCGGATCGGCCGGCGGCTGTTCCGGTCCACCGCGCTGGGCTGCGCCGCCGGGCTGCTGCTCGCCCTCGACGGCTTCCACCTGGTGCTGTCCCGCACCGCGCTGCTCGACATCTTCCTGCTCTTCTTCGTGCTGGCGGCGTTCGGCGCCCTGGTGCTCGACCGGGACGCGCGGCGGCGCCGCTGGGCCCGCGCGCTCGACGCCGGGCTGGACCCGTCCCGACCGGGCCGGGCCGGGCGGCCGGACACCGGCTGGCGGGACTGGCCCTGGTGGCGGCTGGCCGCCGGGGTGCTGTTCGGCTGTGCCTGCGCGGTGAAGTGGAGCGCGCTGTACTTCCTGCCGGCGTTCGCGCTGCTGGTGCTGTTCTGGGAGGTCGGCGTGCGCCGCTCCGCCGGGGTACGCCGGCCGTGGCGGGACACCCTGCTCGACGAGCTGCCCTGGCTGGTGCTGGCCGGGGTGCTGATGGTGGCCACCTATCTGGCCACCTGGACGGGCTGGTTCCTCAGCGACGACGGCTACTACCGGCTCGCCGAGAACTACCCGAACGCCCCGCTGAGCGACACCCCGGTCATCGGGGCGCTGAACAACCTGTTCCAGTACCACAAGGCCGCGTACGGCTTCCACACCGGCCTGGACGACCCGCACAAGTACCAGTCGTGGCCGTGGCAGTGGCTGCTGCTGGGCCGGCCGGTGGCCTTCTACTGGTCGGGCGACGGGGCCTGCGGGGCGCCGAGCTGCGCCTCGGAGATCCTGCTGCTCGGCACGCCGCTGCTCTGGTGGTCGTTCCTGCCCGCCCTGGTGGCGCTGGCCTGGCTGGGTGCGGCCCGGCGGGACTGGCGGGCCGGGGCGATCCTGCTCTGCGTGGCGGCCGGGCTGCTGCCCTGGTTCTGGTTCGCCCTCGACGGCCGGACGATGTTCTCCTTCTACACCGCCCCGGCGCTGCCGTTCCTGGTGCTGGCCGTGGTCTACGTGCTCGGCGCGATCGTCTCGCCGGCCGGCCCGCCCGATGACCAGGTGGCCGCCGACCCGGAGGCCGGCCGGGACCGCCGGTTGGTGGGGGGCGTGATAGCCGGCGGCTACGTGCTGCTGGTCGCGCTCTGCTTCGCCTACTTCTACCCGATCTTCGTCGGGAAGCTGATGACGTACGCGGAGTGGTCGGCGCGGATGTGGCTGGACGGTCGCTGGATCTGAGTGCCGGCGCCGATACCGACGGTGACCACCGGAAACGCCCTCCGCACATAGATGCGCGCCCCGATCGCCTGCCACGGGGGAAGCGGGCGATTGGGGCGCGCATGAAGAGCTTAACCACCCCGCACCACCGGCACAACGGGTCGACTTGGGTCAGATTTCCGACGGATGCGCCGCCGGACACATGGTTTACATCCGACAATCGCCGATCCACAGCTTTCGTGCCCGCTTCCCCACATTTGCGCCCTTCGATCGGCGTGCATCAGCCGATGTCGAGCCGTCTCCGGCGGGCGCCGGGGCCGGCGGCGGGTGACGGCGGTGGCGCGCGGCCACGCCGGACCGGGTCGCCGTGGACGGGGTCCGGCGCGGGGCGGGCTTCGGCCCGCCCGGCGTCACCAGGATCTGGACTGGCGCGGCAGCCAGCCGGTGAACCTCAGCTGGAGGACGCGCTCCGGGATGCCCCGCAGATCCTGCGTCGCGGCGGCGAGGCAGGACCCGAGGTAGACGGCGAGGGCGGGGCGCTCGCCCCGGTACTCGTCCAGCAGGCGGCGCTGCTTCGCGGCACACGGCCACTCGCCGCCGCAGGTCTCACAGGTCCAGGCGGGCACCACCGGTAGGTGGTCGTTGCCCAGCTCGGATGCACCACCGCTCATGGGGGCACGGCCCTTTCCGGTCCGAGGACGACGACGCGCGGATCGCCGACCTCCGTACAGTGTGGACGGCACCCGGTGCTCCCCAGTCGGCACTGCGTGAAGCGCCGGTGGCTCCCGCCGCGTTACACGGTTGCGGTAGGTTGCCGAGTCGTGGCGAGGGTGGGGCACAGCGCCGACCGGGTACCGGCCCGGCCGGCACGCCGGGAGCGTACCGCGGACGGCCCCGATGCGTGACCTGCTGCCGGCGGCGGTGGCCGTGGCGGTGGCCGGGCCGGACGACTGGACCGGGCAGTTGCTGCCCGCCGAGCGGGACTGCCTCGCCGAGCGGGCGGTGGAGACCCGCCGCCGCGACTTCACCGCCGGGCGGGTCTGCGCCCGGCGGGCGATGGCCGCGCTCGGCCTCTCCCCCGCCGCCGTACCCTCGGCCGCCGACCGGTCGCCGGTCTGGCCGGCCGGGGTGGTCGGCAGCATCACGCACACCCGCGGCTACTGCGCCGCGGCGGCCGCGCGGGCCACCGAGGTCCGCTCCGTGGGCATGGACGCCGAGCAGCACCGCGACCTCAATCCGGGCGTACGCCGGCTGATCTGCCTGCCCGAGGAGGACGAGCGCTGCGCCCGGCTGCCCGCCGGGATCTCCTGGCCGGCGGTGCTGTTCAGTGCGAAGGAGACCGTCTACAAGGTCTGGCACCCGGTCGTCGGCACCTGGCTGGACTTCCACGACGCCCTGGTCACGGTCGACCCGGAGGCGGGGACGTTCACCGCCCGCATCGCGCCGGCCCGCCTCGACGCCGCCCCGGTGGCCGCGCCGCCCCGGATCACCGGCCGGTTCACCGTGGACGCCGGGCTGGTCCGCACCGCCGCGGTCCTGCTGCCCTGACCCGCTCCGCGACGCTGGCCCGGGGCGGCGCCCCGAACCGGCCCGCCGTGACCCCGCCTGGCCGGCAGGGCGGATCATCGACCCGAACAGGGGACCACCAACTCGCACCCGGCACGGAATGATGCAGGGTTGTTTGCGCACGGTAGCGTCAGGCAGTTCTCGATCGTCATCAGGTGCCTAGGAGTACGGTGAGCCACCCCCAGCCCCCTTACGGGCCGCAGGATCCCCACCAGCAGAACCCGGAGCAGCAGCAGCCGTACCCGCCGACGGCCCCGATGCCGCAGTTCCCCGCCGACCAGGGCGGTTACCCGCCGCCCCCGCCGGCGGCGCAGCCACCCGGCGACCCGTGGGCCCCGTTGCCCCCGGTCTCCGGCGCCCCGCAGCCGCCGGCCTCCGGCGGGGGCGACCCGTGGGCCGCGCCGCAGCCCCCGGTCTCCGGCGCTCCCCAGCCGCCGGTCTCCGGCGCCCCGCAGGCCCCGGTCTCCGGCGAGCCGTGGGGGGCGCCGCAGGCACCCGTCTCCGGTACGCCCCAGCCGCCGGTCCCCGGGCAGCCGTGGGCGCCGCCGGTCTCCGGCGCACCGCAGCCGCCCACCTCGGGCGTCCCCGGCGCCTACGGGGCGCCGGCGCCCGGTGCGCCCGGCTACCCGCTCGGCGCCCCGCAGCCGGTCGCCCCGAACGGCGGCAAGAAGAAGACGGTCCTGATCATCGCGATCGCGGCGGTCGTGCTGACCCTGCTCTGCTGCGTCGGCGGCATCGTGGCGATCGTCGCGAGCGCGGACAAGGCCGCCGACGAGGTGGCCGAGGCGCTGCCCACCCCGATCACCACCGGTGCGCCGGGCCTGCCCAGCGGCGCGCCGAGCGCCTCCGCCGGTGGCGAGACCGACGGCGAGACCTTCAACATGAAGCCGGGTGACACGCTGGTGCTCTCCGACGACGAGGGCACCGTCGAGATCACCGTCACCAAGTTCACCACCGCCACCAAGGGCTGCCGCTCGTACGCCCCGAAGCCCGACAAGGGCCTCTACCTGATCGCGCACGTGACGGCCAGCGTCACCAAGGGCAAGGGCTCGATCAACCCGTTCTACTTCGAGTGGGTGGCCGCCGACGGCACCACCGTCAACGGCCTGGCCAGCGCCCTGTCGGGCTGCGGCGACACGCTCAGCTCGGGGAACAACCTGCGGGCCGGCAGCAAGCGGACGGGCACCGTGGTGTTCGACGTGGCCGACAAGAACGGCGCGCTGGAGTACCAGCACCGGTTCGAGGCCGCGGGCTCCTGGAAGCCGTAGTCCGAGCGTCCCTCCTGGAGGGCCGGTCCCGGTCGGGGCCGGCCCTCGCCGTTCCCGCCCGGCTCCCCGGCCCGAGGCGGGCCGGGGAACCCGCGGCACGTCCCGCCCGACGTGGCAGCTCGGAGGGCCATCGTCGTGGCCCCCCGCGACCGGCGCGCACTGGCTAGGATCCCCGGCCATGCACCCACAGCCGCCGGCCGGGGAGGCCGCCCTCCGCGACGGCCCCGGGCAGGACCGGCCGCCGCCCTCGGCGCGCCGCCCTCGCCGGCGGGCGCTGCTCGTCGCGGCCGTCCTCGTCCCCGTCCTGCTCGCCGCGGCCGTGGTCACCTACCTGGCCGGCGGCTTCCACGACGAGGGCCGGTTCCGCGCCGAGCCGCCGGCCTGCGCCACGGTCGCGCCGAGCGTACGGCTGCTCGGCCCCGCGTACGCCCTGGAGCAGGACGACACCAACAACTGCGACCTGCTGCTGCCCCCGGAGCATCCGAGCTACGTCCCGGCGCCCACGATCACCGTCTCCTACTACGTCGCCACCCCGCGCCGCAGCGACGCGCCGGACGCCGCCGCCGAGCAGTTGCGCCGGCTGGCGGCCGGCTTCGTGCGGCTGCCGGATGTGGGCGACGAGGCGTACCTCCGGGACCGGAGCATCTTCCTGCGGGTGAACAACCTGGTGGTGGGGATCGTGGTGTTCCCCCGGGTGGTCAGCACCGAGGAGCAGGTGCTGGCCTTCGCCACCGATCTGGCCGACCGCCTGGGGGACGGCTGAAGCCGTACCGCCGCGCCGCCGGGACGGGACGGGACGGAGCGGGCCACGGTCACCCGATCCCGTCCGGACAGGAGGCGAGAGCGGCGATGGGAAGCGACGACGAGGACCCGTACCGGCACCTCGGCCGTCCGGCGGCCGGGCAGCGGTCGGCCCCACCGGCGGGTGGACGCGCGCGCCGCGGCCGAGGCGTGCTGGCCGCGGCGGTCGCCGTCGTGCTCGGGCTCACCGCTGGTTGCGGCCAGCCCGCCACCGTCGAGGGGACGCCCGGGCAGCCGACCACGGCGGCGGCCACCTCCGACGGGGCGGGCCCGGTGCCGTGGGTGTCGGCGCTGGTCGCCCGGGACGGCACCAGGGTCACCGTCTACACCGGGCCCGGCGAGGCGAGGTGCAAGGAGTTGTACGAACCGAGCGCCACCGTCACCGAGCAGGACGCCACCCAGGTCGTCGTCGCGGTGCGCGGCCGGGTCATCGACTCGGTCGACTGCGCGGCCAGCGGCACCGCCGTACCCCTCGTGGTGTCGCTGCCGGAGCCCCTCGGCGACCGCGTGCTGCGCGATCCCGCGACCGACGCGACCCATCCCACCTACCACGAACGCGAACTGCCCGACCTGGACGCGGACCAGCGGTGGAGCCCGTACGAGTCGCACTGGATGTCCACCGACGAGGGCTGGCACCGCGGCTACAACGGCCCCGACGGCTCCGGGCTGCTGCTGAGCGCGCAGCCGACGATCGCGGCGTCCCGGTCCGAGGCCGTCGCCACGGTACGGATCGGCTCGCGCGACGGGGACGTCACCGGCCAGCGGGGACGGTGGTGGACGGTGTGGTGGGAGGCCGGTGGGGTGACCTATTCACTGCGGCTGATGCCCCGTGAGGGCGGCTCGTTCACGCTCCAGGAGTTCGAGCGCGAGCTGGCCCGGCTGAAGTGGCGCTGATCCCCTGATCCGCGTTCGCCCGCAGCGGGATTCCCGCACACCCCGGGTTTCCCGTACCGACGGGCGGGGACGCGGGTCGCAGGGGCGGAGACCGCGCATCCGCCCGGAGCGACAGGGAGGCGACATGAGCTTCGAACGGGCGAACGACCGGGTCGAGCAGGTGGCCGGCCCCGCCAAGGCACAGCTGGGCAACATGAACCAGGACGAACGGGCACAGGCGGAACGGGTGATGCAGCGGGACCGGATCCGGGGCGAACAGCCCGGCGAGCACGTGCAGGAGGACGCCCGGGACGTACGGGAGGATTTCTCCGGCTGACCCGGCGTGCGGGCGCCGGGAAGGGCCGTTTCTCCGGGGGAAACGGCCCTTCCCGTATCGCCGGCGGTGGGCGGCGGACCGCCGGCGGTCAGTCGAGGACCAGGTCCACGGCCGCGAGCTGGTCCGGGTCGGCCACCACCTCGATGCCGATGATCCGGTCGGTGACCACGAAGCTGAGCACGAGGCGGACCCGGCCGCCGACGACCACCGCCGCTCCCGGCGCGCCGTCGACGAACGCCGGCACGGCGCCCTGCGCCCGCCCGGAGAAGAACGCGGCCACGACGGCGGAGCCGTGCGCGGCTCCGGCCCCGCCCATCCCCGCGGCGGTCGCGTCGGAGCGTAGGACGACGTGCGGGTCGAGCAGGGTGAGCAGGTCGTCGAAGCGCCCCTCCCGGGACGCGGCGAGGAACGCCTCGACCACGCCGCGCTGCCGGGCCGGATCCGTCTCCGGCGCCGACGGTCCGCTCTGCACCCGGCGGCGGGCCCGGCTGGCGATCTGCCGTACGGCGGCCGGGCTGCGGTCGACCACGGGCGCGAGTTCGTCGAACGAGACGGCGAACATGTCGTGCAGCACGAAGACCAGCCGCTCGGTGGGGCCGAGGGTCCGCAGCACCACGTCCAGCGCCCGGCCGACCGACTCGGTCAGCAGCGCCTCCCGCTCCGGATCGACCTCGTCGGCGGTGCCGGGCTCGTCGGCGGCGGTGTCCGCGGGCTGTTCGTGCCGGGTGGCGCTCGCCCCCAGCCGGTCGAGGCAGACCCGGCCGACCGTGGTGGTGAGCCAGCCCGGCAGGTTGTCGATGCCCTCGACGTCGGCCCGGCTGAGCCGCAGCCAGGTGTCCTGGACCGCGTCCTCCGCCTCGGCCGTGGAGCCAAGCATCCGCCGGGCCACCGCGCGCAGGCGCGGACGCTGCTCCTCGAAACGCTGCGCCAACAGTTCGGTGTCAGTCATCGCCCCCGCAATTCCGGCCGGCACCCCGGCCTGCGCGTGACGGGCGTCACATCTGTCACGCCGTCCGTCCCGCTGTCGACATCTCGGTGACGGACGAGAACGCCACGGCGAGGGACGCCGGCGAGCGTAACAGGAAGGACCGGACGAGATGACTGTGCAGGCCCGTATGCCCAACCCCGCCGGACTGCTCCCGGACTCGGTGCAGGCGATCAACCTGCTCTACAAGGCGGCGCACTCCGCCGGCGTACCCAACAGCACGCTGGAACTCGTGCACCTGCGCGCCAGCCAGATCAACGGGTGCAGCGCCTGCGTCGATTCCGGCGCCCGCGGCGCCCGGAAGGCGGGCGAGACGGAGGAGCGGCTGTTCGCGGTGGCCGCCTGGCGGGAGACGCCGTACTTCACCGATGCCGAGCGGGCGGCGCTGGCGCTCGCCGAGGCCGCGACCCGGCTCGCCGACCGGGCCGACCCGGTCTCCGACGAGGTCTGGGCCGAGGCCGCGCGCCACTTCGACGAGAAGCAACTGGCCGCGGTGGTGCTCTGGGTGGCCACCACCAACTTCTTCAACCGGTTGAACGCCACGACCCGCCAGCCCGCACCGCAGAACTGGGGCTGAACGGACGCCGGCAGCGGCGTGGGCGGCGGTCGCCGGACCGCCGCCCGCGTACGGTCGCGGCCTTCACCGGGTCCGGCCCGAGCGGGACGGGGCCGTGCTACAACTGACCCCGATGAACGCGCAAATCATCATAAGTCGGACATGGTGACGCGGGCCGGCGCGGGACGCCTCGGAGACACCGCGATCCCCCGCTCGGCGACCGTCCTGGAACTGCTGTTCGACATCGTCTACGTGTTCGCGCTCGCCCGGCTCGCCGGGCGGGTCGCGGACGACCTCACCTTCCTGCGGCACGCGCTCCTCTCCGAGGCGGGCCAGACGGTGCTGTTCTTCACGGCGATGTGGATGGTCTGGTCCCTCAACGCGCTGATGACCAGCGCCTACGATCCCCGCCGGGCGGACATCCAGATCCTCTTGCTGGCCTCGATGTTCGGCACGCTGGTGCTGGCGGTCTCGTTGCCGCAGGCGTTCGGCGAGCGTGGCGTGATCTTCTCCGTCACGTACGTCCTCATCCAGGTGGGCCGCCCGCTCTACCTGACCCTGGCCTGGCGCGGCGACCCGGCGTGGCGGGCGCCGGCCCGGGTGCTGAGCTGGCACGTGCTATCCGGCGTGTTCTGGATCGCCGGCGGCATCAGCGGCGGTCTCGGCCGCGGCGTCTTCTGGACCATCGCCCTCGGCATCGAGATCCTCGGCTTCGCGCTGAGCTGGCCCGCGCCCCGGCTCGGCGCCACCCGGCCGAACTACCGGACGATCTCCTTCGACCACCTCGCCGAGCGGTACAACCAGTTCTTCATGATCGCCCTCGCCGAGGTGGTGCTGGAAACCGGCGCCGCCATCGGTTTCCCGGGCTTCTCCACCAAACGGACCGCCGTGCTCGTCGCCGCCTTCCTGGCCGTCGTGGCCTTCTGGCGGATCTACTTCTACCACGGCGGGCCCCGCGATCCGGCGACTGCCGGCCGGCCGACCGAGGCGGCCATGCGGCTCTCCGAGTGGTCCAGCTTCGGCCTGCTGCTCATCGTCGGCGGGGTCATCTGCACGGCTGTCGGCTTCGGCCAGGTCGTCGAGGACCCGGCCCCGCCGGTCGACTGGGCGCTGGTGGTCGTCATCTTCGGCGGGCCGGCACTCTTCCTGATCGGGCGGGCCTCCCTCGACCGGCCGTCCCGGGGCGAGCCGCGCTGCCGGGTGCTCTCCCTCGGCGTACTGGCGCTGGCCGTGGTGGCTCCGGTCACGCTGCTGCTCCCGCCGATCGCGGCGGCCCTCGCCGTCGCGTTGATCCTGACCGGGATCGCCGTCTACGACGGGCTCGTCCACCGGCCCGGGCCGGAGACGAACCCGGCGTTCTAGCCGCCTCGCGGTCCGCCCGCGCCACCAGCGCCGACCTGCTCGGCCCTGCCGCCGTCGACCGGCTCACCCGGAGCGAACCGCCGTCCGGCGGAGATTCGGGGGTACGGAATCGCTGGGTCAGCTCTCCGGGGAGGCGGTCTGCTGGGCCGGCCAGAACGGCCACTCCTCGAACGACCGGCAGCGCCCGTCCTCGGCGAAGCGCATGATCCACAGGTCGCGGTACTCCTGGTGGACCGGGTCGCCGTACCGGACCTCCAGCCGCGCCACCGCCGTGTCGCCGTCGACCGCCACGATCTCGCTCGTCATGTCGAACACCTCGTCCGGGCCGGCGCGCTCGGCCTCCCACATCCGGGCGATCGCCGGCAGGCCGACGACCGGCGTCCGGTACGGGCCCTGTAGGTAGCTCGCGTCCTCGGTGAAGATCGTGGCGAGCGGCTCCGTCCCCGGCGTCCGCCACGCGCGCTCGTAGGCCCGAAGCCAGTCGACCACCCGCCCCCTGTCCACGCGTCTCAGCCTGCCACCTGATCGAGCGCCGGATGCGGGGATCGCGCCACGCCGTCGCGAGGATCGCATCCCGACCCACCCGAGCCGGCCCGGGCTCGGTGGCGCGCGGGCGGACGCTGACTCGTTGACAGGATCGTTCGGCTCGGCTGTACTGCGGCCCGTGCCGGAGATCCAGATAACGAGATCTGAACGACGCACGATCGAGAAGGCGTGGCGCCGGATCCCGTTCGCCACCCGCCTGGAAGTCCTGCGGCTGGCGAAGCGCGGAGAGCGCCACCCCGATCCCGACGTGGACACGTGCGCCCAGCAATACGCCCGCATGGTCCTGGGACAGAAGGCGGTGGGGCTCGCCCCCGGTGTCCTGCTGGCAGCGGGGGCGGTGTCGATCGCCGTCGCGGTGGTGCTCGGCGGCTCCCGGATCCTGACCGTGAACGCGGTCCTCGCCCTCCTGCTGGCCGCCTACTTCTGGGACCTGAGGCGGGACGCGAGGATAGTCGCGGCAGCGCGCCGGAACGACCCGCCGGAGGCGTGAGGGCAGCGCCGACACCGAACCGGATGGCATAGTGCCGCCATGAAGGCAGACCTGCACAGCTACTTGAAGGGCGGCCGCGGCTCGCTGCTGTGGAAGCTCGACGGGCTGAGCGAATACGATATCCGGCGCCCGCTGACCCGGACCGCCACCAACCTGCTCGGTCTGGTGAAGCACGCGGCGGCCATGGAGGCCCTCTACTTCGGTCTCGTGTTCGGCCGGCCGTTCGAGCAGGAACTGCCGTACCTCGACGACGGAGCGGAACCCAACGCCGACATGTGGGCGACCGCGGACGAGACCCGCGAGGAGCTCGTCGCCCGGTACCGTCGCACGATCGCCCACGCCGACACCACCATCGAGGCCCTCGCGCTGGACGATGTCGGCCGCGTGCCGTGGTGGGGCGATGAAGAGGTCACTTTGCACCGCGTCATGGTCCACGTCATCGCGGAAACGCAACGGCACGCCGGCCACGCTGACATCGTGCGGGAACTCATCGACGGCGCGGCCGGGCTGCTGCCCAGGAACGACAACCTGCCCCAGGCCGACGAGGCATGGTGGCTGGACTACCGCCAGCGGGTGGAGCAGGCCGCCCTCGACGCCAGCAAACGCGGCAACTAGGGCCTGTTTCAGAAGTGGATCAAGAGAGCGCGATGATCATGCTTCGTGGCTCGGGGAGATCTGACAGATGTTCAGTGGACAGTTCTGGAGCCGTTGCCGCCGAGGGGCGTTAAGCCCGGTCGGCCGCCGGTGTGCAGCAAGCGGCAGCTGATCAACGGGATACGGTCAGGCCGGGGCCGATGCGAAGGGTCTGATCACCTGGGACATCTCGGTGGACTCCACGATCTCCCGCGCCCACCAGCACGCGGCCGGTGCCCGTAAAAGGGGGATCTGCAGGTCGAGCCGCCCGGCGGCCTCTTCACCGAGCCCGACGATCACGGGCTCGGGCGCTCCCGCGGTGGACTGACCACCAAGATCCACCTGGCTGTCGAGCAGGCCCAGAAGCCGATGTCACTCGTGATCACTGCCGGGCAGCGCGGGGACTCCCCGCAGTTCCAGGTCGTCCTGGGTCGCATTCGCGTGCCCCGGCTCAGCCCGGGACGCCCGCGTACTCGGCCGGACAAGGTCCGCGCGGACAAGGCGTACGGTTCCCGCGCGAACCGCGGCTACCTGCGGCGACGTGACATCCGGTGCACGATCCCGGAGAAGCGCGACCAGATCGCCAACCGCAAGAAGCGCGGCTCCCACGGGGGCCGGCCGCCGAAGTTCGACAAGGACGACTACAAGGAGCGCCACGCGGTGGAGTGCGGAATCAACCGTCTCAAGCGTCACCGCGCGGTGGCCATGAGGTACGACAAGCTTTCCGTCCGGTACGAGGCCACCGTGCTGGTCGCGGCCATCAACGAGTGGCCGTGACCAACCGGCTCAGGATCGGAAGCACTCCGCGAAGGTCATCGTCGTCCACCGTGGCCGTCGCGGCCGCCCGGGCCGTCTCCGAGGCGTTGAACGCCACGCTCAATCCGATGGATGCGAACAGCGGCAGGTCGGACCGGCTGTCTCCGACCGCCGCACAAGCGCGGGAGTCCACCCCCAGGCTCCGCGCCTGCGCGAGGGCGAAGTCCCGCTTGTCGTACTCATCGAAGTGGCGGGCCACTCGTCCCGTGAACCGACCGTCGGTGCTCTCCAGCCGGGGGCCGCTGAACGAATGGAACCCGAAGCGGCCGGCCAAGTAGCTACCGACCGGGGACCAGGCCAAGGTTGCAAGCACGGGCACCAGGCCATTCCTCCGGCACCAGGCCACGGTCTCCGCGATGCCCGGGACCAGGGGAAGCCCATCGAGCCAGCCGAGGACCTGCTTCTCGGACACCCCGGCCCAGCCCCCCGCATCCAGCTCCGAGACCTGCCGGTTGTCCAAGACACCGGCGGCATACGCATCCTCAGCCTTGGCCACCTCGTCGCGATGCCCGAGGAAGTCGGCCAAGAAGGTGGACGAACTCGTCCCTGGAACGAGCGTGCCATCGACATCGAAGAAGACGGCGCCTACATGATCAGATAAGAGCACTGGCCGAGGATGCCACCCGTGTCACGCGCCGGATCAAAATGTGCGCCCACTTCTAAGACAGGCCCTAGCAGGGCCGCCCCAGCCATCGCTCTCGTCAAGGGCGATCCGCCCCCGCACGGATGCGAACCCCGGCGGAACGACGCTAGCTGGCGATCGGCGAGGGGTCCCAGTCATCGCCATCCTCCGTGTGACGGCTCCCGGAGCTGTACGCCGCCGATCACAGCCGCGTCGGCCGTGACCGACGCATCACGAGCCAGTCCCGGGCCCTGGTCCACCGCCGGGCCCTCGTCTTCCTACGTTGTTCCGGTCCGCGACCGTCCGCCGGTATCGCTGGTTCGGCTGCTTCCTCGCCTGCTTCGGCGGCCGCCAAACTCCCCCGCCCGAAGTAGCAGCGGGCCACGCCTCCATGAATCGACCCCGGGTGATCAGCCAGGCCCGGCGCAGCGCTGCCGACCGTGGCGGGGGGACAGGTGTGACCCTGTTCACTGAGCATGCGACGTTATGCGAGAGTATTCGCCGTTTTGGGCGCTCGCTTTATGAGGTAGCTCCCCCGAATCGGCCCTTCTCCTCGTCCACGCCGGACAGACCGCAGAGAATCCCCTTGCGCAATGGTCAAGAGTCGTTGACCATTGCTCACGTGCCTATCGATGATCTCCCCGAGACGTTTCACGTCACCACCGACGAACAGCTACGCGCCATTTCCAGCCTCGCGCGTCACCGGATCATGGCCGTGCTCCGCTTCGAGCCCGCGACGATCACGCAGATCGCCGAACGAGTGGGCCTCGCGAAGGGGAGCTCCAGCTACCACATTCGACTGCTCGAACGGGCCGGCCTGGTGAAGGTGGTGCGAACGCGGAAGGTGCGGGGGGTCACCGAGCGGTACTACGCCATGGCCGCGCGGACGATCGTGCTGCCGGATCCGGGCGAGGGAGGGCCGGACGTGCTGATGCGGCACGCGGTGGCGGACCTGGAGGCAGCGCCGCGGGATGGCGAGCGGCACGTACGGATGGCGCACCTGCGGCTCACCGACGAGCAGTTCGCGGAGTTGGGGGCGCGGTTGGCGGCGCTGGCGGACGAGTACCGGGAGCTGTCGGATCCGTCGCTGCCGGACGCGTCCCTCGTCTTCGCGCTGTTCCACCCGGCGCGGCGCGAGCAGGCCGAAGGGGACGCCAAGTGACCTCAGACGTGCGGAGGTTGCCGGCCGGGTTCGGGCGGTTGTGGGCTGCGCAGACGGTGTCCTCGCTCGGTGACGGGGTGTCGCATGCCGCGCTGCCGCTGCTCGCGTTGGGGTTGACGCGGGATCCGATGGCGCTCGCCGTCGTCACGGCCGCCGGGACGCTGCCGTGGCTGCTGTTCGGGGTGCTCGGCGGTGCGCTGGTGGACCGCTGGGACCGCCGGCGCACGATGTGGGTCGTGGACGCGGCGCGTGCGCTGCTGCTCGCGATACCGGCGGCAGCGGCCGCGTTCGACGTGCTGAGCATTCCGCTGCTCGCGGCCGTTGCCTTCCTGCTCGGCCTCGGCGGGCTGTTCTTCGACACGGCCGCCACGGCCTATCTGCCGGATCTGCTCGGCCGCGATCCCGCACTCCTGGAGCGAGCCAACTCCCGGCTGCGCGGGGCCCAGACCGCCATGTCCGGCTTCGCGGGGCCGCCTGCGGGCAGTGCGCTGCTCGCGCTGGGGCGGGCGGTTCCGCTGCTCGCCGACGCGCTGTCGTTCGCGCTCTCCGCACTGCTCGTACGGTCCCTGCCCGCCGTGCCCCGGCCCGTACCGCAGGTCCGTGAGTCGCTGCTTCGGCAGGCGCGGGCCGGGGCCTCGTACGTCTTCCGGGACCGGTTGCTGCTCGGGCTCGCGCTGCGCCCGGCGGTCGGGAACGTCGCCTTCCTCGCCGTGGGGACCGTCCTCGCCCTCTTCGCCCACGAGCGTCTCGGCATCGGCGCCTTCGGCTTCGGTCTGCTCCTCACGGCGGAGGCCACCGGCGGCCTGCTCGGCGCGGGCATCGCCTCCTTCCTCGGCCGACGGCTCGGCACCGGCACCGCGCTCACCTGCACGGCCGCAGCCGAGGGACTCGCGATCTTGGGCCTGGCCGCCGCCCCGAACCCGTACGTGGCCGGGCTCGCGCTCGCCGTCTGCGGCGCGGGCATGGGCGCCACGATGGTGCTCGGCCCCTCCCTCCGACAGGCGATCGTCCCCGCCCACCTGATGGGCCGGGTCGCCTCCACCTCCCGCATGCTCGCCATGTGCGCCGCCCCGTTCGGCGCCTTCCTCGGCGGCTGGCTGGCCACCACCTACGACGTACGCACCCCGCTCTACACCGCCGCCGGCCTCCTCCTCGCCATGACCGCCGTCACGTCGACCATGACCACCAACCGCCGAATCGAGGCGGCGCTACGTAGTTCTTCCGACCGGGAGCGCCCGGCACAGGACAGCCACCCCGCCCCGCTGACCGATGCCGTCATCGCTGCCTGACCGATGCCGTCATCGCTGCCTGACCGATGCCGTCATCGCTGCCTGATCGGTGCACCCACCAGCTCCAGAAGTCACGACTGCCGGAAAGGCACCAGATGCTCTACTCGACCGCACGCGTCGTCACCGACCGCCCCCACCGCTACCTCAAGCAACTGGTCTCCCACATGGGGCGCAAGGTGCCCACCGAACTCGACGAGGACCGCGGGTCCATCAGGTTCAGCATCGGCAGCTGCCTACTCGTGGCCTCGACCGCCCACCTCGACATGATCGTCAAAGCCGGCACGGCGGACGCCGTCGCGGCGGTGGAGGACACCACCGCCGGCCACCTGCTGCGATTCGCGACCAGGGACAGACTCACCGTCGACTGGCTGCCCCTGGTACGCCCCGCCACAACCGAGGACGACGCCGCTCTCCTCGCCCTCGACCGTGCGGCGTGGACCGCCGGCTCAGGGCTCCCCTCCACCCGGGCCGAGGAGCGGACGGCCTACTTCACCGAACGACGCAAGCCCGAAACCCACCTGGTCGCCGCTCTCGGCGGCCAGCTCGTCGGCGCCGTGAGCACCCACCCGACGACCCCGTTCCCGGAAGGGGCCCACGTCTTCGGCCTGTGGAACCTGGTGGTGGCCGAGCAAGCCCGCCGCACGGGGATCGCCTCAGCCCTGCTGTCAGCCGCCGAACGCCGTGCCGGCTCACAAGGCGCGAAGAAAGTCGGACTGCGCGTCCTGGCCACCAACACCGGCGCCATACGGCTCTACGAACAGCACGGCTACACCGTCGAAGGCCGACACATCGACGAGTTCCTGATCGACGGCGCCTACGTCGACGACATCAGCATGGGCAAGTGCCTGACGACCAGTTCGGCTTCGACTCGGAAGGCGACACGTTCGTAGCTCACCGCGCAAACGGCGGAGCAGCAGCGCCGATTCCCTCGATGGCACCTGGTCATCCCCAGGCTCTATGGACGTCAAGCTCCCCCGGTCTCACGCCGGCGGAGCTTGACCCCTTCGTCCAGAGCGAATGATCAGCGGCGGCCGAGCTGCGTGGGCGTCTGGAGCGAGCTGGTCAAACGGTCAGCGAGCGTCCATGGCCGTCCGTCGTTGCTCGTGCTCGTCGTCACCCAGGTAGTCACCCAGTCGAATCGACCACCTGAAGCCCGCGTCAGGACACCGGAGCCGATTCCGGTGCCATACGCGCGGCCGGTTTGGCCGTCGAGGTGCCGCGGGGAACGGCGAGGTAGGACAGTGCCAGCCCGAGCAGGCTGAACAGCGCGCCCGCCAGCCCGGTCCACCGCAGCCCGCCGGCGGCGACGATCGCGCCGCCGAGCGCTGAACCCACAGCGGCTCCCAGGTTGAACGCACCGACGTTGACCGACACCGCCAGCGTCGGCGCCGCGCCGGCGTGCTTGAGGATCAGGCCCTGAAGCGGGGCGATCGTCGCGGTTGCCAACAACCCGAGCAGCAGCACCGCGACGACCGCGGACGGCTTCCACGCAACGGCCACCGGGAACACCACGAGCACCCCGACCAGCCCGCCGAACACGCCACGTACCGTCGCGCTCAGCGACCAGTCGGTGAGCCGTCCCGCGGCCAGGTTTCCCGCGAAACTGCCCGCCCCGTATGCCAGCAGCAGCCCCGACACCACGGGCGCGGTGAACCCCGTGACCTGCGTCAGCAACGGTGCGATGTAGGCGAAAACCAGCATGACGCCGGCGAATCCGAGCGCCGTTGTGGCAACCGTCACCAGCACCGGCCGCCGCGCCACCACCCGCAACTCCTCCCGGATGCTGGTGTCTTGAGCGGCCTGGCGCGGCATCACCACCGCCAACAGCGCGGTGCCCGCCAGGGCCAACGCCGTCAGAACCACAAACGGCGCCCGCCACCCGGCCCGCTCGCCGAGCAACGCGCCCAACGGCACGCCGAGCAGGGTAGCGACGGTGAACCCCGACGCCACGGCCGCGACCGCACGACCCACCCGCTCGGCCGGCACCACCTGCGTCGCCGTCACCAGCGCCAACGCCAAGAACGCGGCGTGGCTCAGCGACGACACCACGCGCCCGGCCAGCAGCGCCGCGAACGTCGGCGCCCAGGCGCTCAGCGCGCTACCGGCGGCGAACAGCAGCATCAACCCCAGTGCCACGCCCTTGCGCGGCAGTCGTGCGGTCGCGATCGTCACCAGCGGACCGCCGATCACCACACCAAGCGCGTAGGCGGTCACGGCCTGCCCCGCCGTCCCGACCGACACACCCAGATCCCCACCCATCTGAGGCAACAGTCCGGCAATCAGATACTCGGAGGTCCCGACGACAAACACGCTGGCGCACAACGCCGCCAGAATCACGAAGCTCTTTCTCACGAACGGAAAGCTAGACTCTGACATGGGTGTCAGAGTCAAACCTGAGTGAGTGGGGCCACATGCGCATCGGGGAACTGTCGCGCCGCACCGGCGTCCACGAGCGGCTACTGCGCTACTACGAACAACAAGGGCTACTCCAGCCCAACCGCCGCCCCAGCGGCTACCGCGAATACTCCGACAGCCACGTCGAAACCGTCCGTCGCATCCGAAGCCTGCTTGCCGCAGGCCTGAGCACCAACACCATCGCCACCGTGCTGCCGTGCCTCCGCGACGACAACGAACGCCTGGTACCGACCTGCCCGGACCTCGTCACCGACCTCTGCCAGGAACGCGACCGGATCACCGCCGCCATCACCGAACTGCAGGCCTCGCGGGCCATGCTCGACACCGTCATCAACGCCGCACCCGAGGACATCGCCAGCCGCGCCCGCACCAACCTCGCTGCCGCGACATCTCAAGCCAGGACTGGTCCGGCGCGCCCGTCATCCACGGATGGCCGGCGTCGGAGATCCGGCGGAAGCCACCGTGCGAGCGTTTGAACCCCTACCCTCGCAGCACCGGCCCGACCTGCTTGGCGATCATGTTCAGGTACGCCTGCCGTACCGGACGCTCCAGGCCAAAGATCGCATTGGCGGGTACGACAACGAAGCCGAACGGCGCTGCTGTACTTGACTGCTGTACAAGATCGGCAAAGGCCGTCTCCGACTATCGGAAACGGCCTTTGAGCTGGGTGGAGCTGAGGGGATTTGAACCCCTGACCCCCTCGATGCGAACGAGGTGCGCTACCGGTCTGCGCCACAGCCCCTCCGCCGGCGGACCGGCGAGGTCCCACCCGGCTGACACCGGGCGGGCCGGCGACAAGGCTAACAGGTCGCCGGCCTCCGCCGCGAATCGCCCCCGGCGCGCCGCGCCCTTGATCGACTCCGGTTCCCGGATCCGGGGGCATCCCGCCGCCGGGACACCCCCGGATCGCGCATCTCGCGCCCACACCGCCGTGCCGGGCACGAACCGGTCAGGCCGAGTGTGAGCCGCGACCGGACTGGTAGGGGCGGCCGCGCAGGCCACCGGCCCGCCGGTAGGAGACCGAGCCGCCGTTGGCCGCCGCCGGCAGGTCGGCCGGGCGGTCCAGGCCCATCGCGGCGCGGCGTACCACCTCGCGCTGGGCCGCGAGCCGGCGCTGCGCCTCCCGGCGGGCCGCCGCCCGGCGGGCCTGCTCCCGCCGCACCTCGGCCTGCCGGGCGGCCAGCCAGGCCGCCTCCCGGGCCCGCGCCCGCCGCCGGCGGCGATCCGCCACCGCCCGGCTGCGCAGGTGTGCGACGTACGCGACCAGCAGGGTGGCGGTCACCGCGAAGCTGATCCAGAAGCCGGGGCTGACCACGATCACGCCGATCAGCTCGACGAAGTTGAGCAGCAGCAGCGCGGCGAGCACCCGCCGGCGGCGATACACGGCCGGGGTGTGCTGCCGGCGCGGCGGGGGCCGGCGGCGGGACCGGTTCGGCGCGGGCGGGACGGCGCGCAGCCGCTTCGACCGGCGGGGCGCGGGCGGCGCGGAGACCGGGGCGCCGAGTCCACCGGTGGCGGCGTTCTCACTGAGTGTGACGACGAGCGCACGGGACGGGTTGACCGGCCGCCGTCCCGGGACAGTACGGCGCCGCCGGCGGCGCTGGAGCACCCGCGCCGTCGACTGCGCCCGCTCCGCCACCAGCCGCTCGGTGGCGTCGTACCGGCGGACCAGCGCCGGAGCGAGGGCGAGCAGGCCGGCGGCGGCGAGGACGGCGAGGAGCACCGACGTCGGCACCCTCACCCCTCCCGTCACCGAGTTCGGAGCAACCGCTGGCCGACCGCAGGATCTTCCGCCGATCGGTCTCGGGTGCGCGGATCGTACGGGCGGACAGCGCTTGCCACAGCTTGCAGTTACTTGAGGTTACGGTCCACCTGCCCGGATGCTGACGCGCCGCGCCGATCCCGTGCGTGGGACGGCTCACCCCGTCCGGGTGCGGATCCGGTGCCAGCGGGCGAGCAGACCGCCCTCGGCGGCGACCTCCTCGCTGGTCATCGCGTATCCGATGTGGTCACGCCAGGCCCCGTCGATATGCATGTAGCGCACGTGGTACGCCTCCTCGCGGAAGCCCAGCTTCTCCACCACCCGCCGCGACGGCCGGTTCTCCGGCCGGATGTTCACCTCGACCCGGTGCAGCCCACCGGGGCCGAAGGCGTGGTCCACGGCGAGCGCCAGCGCGGTCGGGATGACCCCGCGACCGGCCACCCTGGAGTCCACCCAGTAGCCGACGTAGCCGGAGCAGAACGCCCGCCGGACGATGCTGCCCACGTTCAGGTGGCCGACCAGCCGCTCCCGCCCGCCCTCGCGCAGGCAGACGGCGAACGGCATCCCCTCGCCGGTACGCGCCGAGCGCCGCTGGTCCCGGTACACCCAGCGGAAGGCGGCCGGCGAGTTCAGCTCGTCCCAGCTGCCCGGCAGCGACGACTCCCAGGGCGACAGCCAGGCCTGGTTGGCGCGGCGCACCTCCGACCAGGCGGCCGCGTCCGAGCGCCGGTACGGGCGCAGCAGTACGGGACCGTCCACCAGCACCACCGGCCAGCCGGGTGCCCGTCCGGGGTTGAAGAGACTCACCGGGCGGACCCTACGCCCGCGACCACCGGCCTTGGAAGGGCACGCCGCAGGCTCACCGACGTCGATCCAGCAACAGCACGTCCACGGTGGATCCGGCGGCCGCGGTGGTGACCCGTTCGCCGAGCACCATCAGCCCGTTCGCCTCGGCGAGCCCGGAGAGGGTGAACGGCCCGCCGCTGAGCGGCTGCACCGTGTAGCCGCCGCCGCGCCGCTCCGCGACGTGCGCCGGCCGGAACTCGCGCAGCCCGGCCGGGGAGGAGATGGTCTCCAGCAGGTGCGCCCGCACGCTGGGCCGGAACACCGGCTCCGCGCCGGCCAGCAGGTTGATCGCGGGGCGGGCCAGCACCTCGAAGCCGATCAGGGCGGCGCCCGGGTCGCCGGGCAGGCAGACCACCGGCACCTCCTCGGCGCCGACGGTGCCGAAGCCGAGCGCGGTGCCGGGATAGAGCGCGACCTCGGTGAAGGTGACCGGCCCGGCCCGGCCGCCCTCCCGCCGGGAGAGGATCCGGCGGACCATGTCGCCGGGGCCGGTGCCGGTGCCGCCGGTGGTGATGATCAGGTCGGCGCGCAGGGTCTGGTCCTCCAGCAGCCCGCGCAGCCCCTCCGGGTCGTCGTCGCAGATGCCCACCCGGTATGCCAGCGCGCCCGCCTCGGCCGCGGCGGCGGTCAGCGCGTGCGAGTTGGCGTCCACCACCTGGCCCGGCTGGCTACCCCGGCCGACGTCGACCAGTTCGTCGCCGGTGGCCACGATGACCACCCGGGGGCTGGGCCGGACCACCACGTGGCCGATGCCGGTGGCGGCGAAGACCGCTACCAGCGCGGGCGAGACGTAGGTGCCGGCCCGGGCGAGCAGGGTGCCGGCCGGCAGTTCCTCACCGGCCCGGCGTACCCCGTACCCCCGCTTGGGCACGCGGAAGATCTCGACGGCGGCCATGCCCTGGTCGGTCCACTCCACCGGGACCACCACGTCGGCCGCGATGGGCAGCGGCGCCCCGGCGGCGACCGAGAAGCACGAGCCCGGGGTGAGCCGGACCGGCCGCCAACTGGCCGCGCCGAGGTCGCCGACCACGTTGAGCCGCACGTTCCGGCCGCCGGCCGAACCGGCCTGGACGGGCAGGTAGCCGACGCCCCGGCCGCCCCCGGCGATGTCCTCCCAGCGCGCCGCGTAGCCGTCCACGGCCGCCTGGTCGAAGGCCGGGAACGCGTGCGGCGCGACGACGTCCTCGGCGAGGACGTTGCCGTGCGCCTGGGTGAGGTCGAGGTCGAGCGGAGGCAGCGCGCGTAACCTGCGCAGCACGCTGCCCAGGTAGTCGGCGAGCGGCGTCAACTCGTTGGCGGCCGCCTCGGCGTCGGCCGTCGCTGTCATGTACCAGATCCGCCCGCCGTGTCGGCGTTGACGAACTCGACCAGCCACTTGCGGAACTCGGCGCCGAGGTCTTCCCGCTCGGCGGCGATCTGCACCACCGTCTGGAGGTAGCCCAGCGGCATCCCGGTGTCGTAGCGGGTGCCCCGGTAGACGATGGCGTGCACCGGGACGCCCTCGTTGCGCAGGATCTCCATGGCGTCGGTCAGCTGGATCTCCCCGCCGCTGCCCGGCTCGGTACGCCGGATCGCGTCGAAGATCGCGCCGGGGAGCACGTAGCGGCCGAGCACCGCGAGGTTGCTCGGCGCCTCCTCCGGCTGCGGCTTCTCCACCATGCCGGTGACCTTCACGACCTCGCCGATGTCGGTCAGCTCCGCCTCGGCGGGCTCGACCGAGGCGATCCCGTACCGCTTCGTCTCGGCCGGGTCGACCTCGAAGAAGGCCAGCACCACGCCGCCGGTGCGGGCCTGCAGCTCCAACATGGCCGGCAGCAGCGGCTGGTCGAGCTTGACGAACTCGTCGCCGAGCAGCACCGCGAAGGGCTGGTCGCCGACGTGCGACTCGGCGTACCCGACGGCGTGGCCGAGACCGAGCTGCTCGGGCTGCCGGACGGTGTAGATGTCGGCCAGCTCGCTGGGGCGCTGCACCGCGGCCAGGATGTCGGGCTTCTTCTCCAGCCGGGCCTCCAGGTCGGGGCGGCGGTCGAAGTGGTCCACCATCGACGTCTTGCCCCGACCGGTGATCAGCAGGACGTCGGTGATGCCGGCCTGGGTGGCCTCCTCGACGATGTACTGCAACACCGGCCGGTCGACCACCGGCAACAGCTCCTTGGGCACCGCCTTGGTGGCCGGCAGGAACCGGGTGGCCAGACCGGCGGCCGGGATGACGGCCTTGACCGCGCGGGAGCGACCGGTTGCGGCGGTCGCCGTGGAGGGCTTCGCTGAGTGCTCCGACATGTCGCGAGACTATCGGCCACGGGTCTGCCGTGGCGGGTGTGGCCCGGAAGACGCGCCGCCGGCCGGTCCGGTCCGGCCGGTGTCCGGGGTGGCCCCGCACGGTTCGGGCTCGCCGGGCACCGGCTCGCCGGCCGGCGGGGCCGGGCCGGCACCGGCGCGGGGGAACCCGTCCGCCGGGCTGACCGCGGCCGCCGGCACCGGGATCTCCCGCACCGGCGGGGTACGGCGCGCGCTGACCACCCGCCAGGTGTCCCGGCCGGCGTCCTTGGCGGTGTAGAGGGCGTCGTCGGCGGCGTCCAGCACCTGCTGCCCGGTGGTGCCGTGGTCGGGGTAGACGGCGATGCCGATGGAGACGGTGACCCGCAGCGTCACCGGCGTGCCGCCGTGCCCGTGCACCGCGATCGGGGTGTCCCGGATCGCCGCGCCGAGCCGGTCCGCCACGATCGCCGCGCCGCGGGCGTCGGTCTCCGGCAGCAGCACCACGAACTCCTCGCCACCCTGGCGGAAGGCGAGGTCCACCTCGCGGATCTCGCCGCGCACCCGGCGGGCGAACTCGGCCAGCACCGCGTCCCCGGCCGGGTGCCCGTAGGTGTCGTTGACCTGCTTGAACCGGTCGAGGTCGAGGGCGAGGACGCTGAGCATCCGGCCGAACCGGTTGGCCCGCTCCACCTCCCGGCGCATCGACTCGCGCAGGTAGCGGTAGTTCCACAGCCCGGTGAGCGGGTCGGTGAGGGAGAGCCGCTGCGCCTCCTCGTGCACCCGCACGTTGTCCACCGCCACCGCCGCGTGCCCGGCGAAGGTGCGCAGGGTGCTCAGGTCGTCGTCGTCGAACTCCTCCGCGCCGAGCCGGTCGTAGAGGGCGAGCACGCCGAGCGCGCCGGCCGGGGCCGCCGGGTCGGCGCCCGCGCGCGCCGCCGGGTCGCCGGGGCGGGTCGCGCTCTCCGCGCCGCGTCCGGCCGGGTCGGCCGGGGCGCCGCCGGGCGCGGCGAAGGGCACCGCGACGTACGTCTGGCAGCGCGGCTCCCCCGCCGGCGCCTCGGACGGCTCGATCCGGCCGCGCCGGGGCTCGCCGGTGGCCGCGACCGTGCCGACCACCCCGGTGCCCACCGGCACCCGCAACGGCGCCGAGCCGGGCGGGTCGTCCGCCGGCAGGCGCCCGTCCAGTCCTTCGGTGCACTGCGCGACGAGCACCCCACCGGCGTCCAGCAGCAGCACGGCGCCGGCCCGGGCGCCGGTCGCCGCGATCGCGCTGTGCAGGATGACCCGCAGGATGCGTTGCAGGTCGTGGGTGCTGGCCAGGGTGTCGCCGAGCACCGCCAGGTGCCCGCGCAGCTGGTCCCGGCTGCTGGTCAGGGCCGCCACGTAGCTGCCGGTCTCCCGGGTCATCCGGTTGAAGGCGCCGGCCAGCCGGCCGATCTCGTCCCGGCTGCGCACCGGGACCCGGGTGCCCAGGTCACCGCCGGCGACCCGGTCCACCGCACCGGCCAGCTCCACCAGCGGCCGGGTGGTCACCCGGGCCAACCGCCAGGCCACGGCCACCGCCAGCAGGGCGGCCAGCAGCACCGCGCCGACCAGCGCGGCCCGCAGGCCGGGTGGCTGGTCGCTGGGCACGGAGAGCACCAGGGGCAGCGGCTGCCCGGAGGTGGGGCCGACCCGGCGGACGTACCGGCCCTCGGCGGTCTCGGTGACCGACTCGCCGTCGACCGTGCCGGCGGCGGCCAGCACGGCGTCGCGTACCCCGGTGGCCTCGGTGGTGTGGGCGACCCGGGCGGGCACGGCGGCCCCGTCGAGCAGGGTGACCGCCACGCCGGTGACCGCCGCCAGCCGGGCCACGAAGGCCGGGTCCACCGGCTGCGCCGCGGCGACCGCGCCCAGCCCGGCGCCGGCCGGGTCGCGCAGGTCCACCCGCGCGGCGAGGGCCGACACCGGCCCGAACGCCGGGGTGGCGGCGGCGCAGTCCCGCCACGGGGCCGGCGGCGAGCCCGGCGTGGCGTAGGTGAGCCGGCCGGCCGGGTCGGTGACCCGCACCGCGGCGGCGAGGCCGCGGCTGACCACCTGGCCGGCGGCGCCGGCGCGGTCGGGGGTGAGGGCGACCGCGTCGGCGGCGGCGCGTAACTGCTGGCAGAGGGCGTCGACAGCGGTACGCACCGTCGCCGCCGCCACGGCGAGGCGCTCGGTGGAGCGGCTGCGGTCGACGGCCGCTACGGTCGAGGCCACGAAGAACGCTCCGAGCAGCACGGGGCCGAGCACCACCGCCAGGAAGGCTGCGGTCAACCGCCCACGTAGCGTCACTCGGTCCCCCCGGAAGTTCCGCCGATGCTGCGATGCTGACACAGAGCGACCAGGTGAAAGGCGTTGCGTCAGGAGTGTTGCGTGCCGGATTTTTCTGATGGAGCGGAAGCGGCCGATGTGGCACATGTGGCGAAGCGGGATGCCCGCGCCGCGCTGCTCGCGCGCCGCCGGGCGCTGACCGGTGCGCAGCGAGCCGCCGCCGCCGCGCGCGTCCAGGCCGAGCTGGTCGCTCTGGTACGCCGGCTGCGCCCGCGCCGGATGACCGCGTACGTGCCGGTGGGCAGCGAGCCGGGCGGGCCGGAGCTGCCCGAGGTGCTCGCCGCGGCGTTGCCTGCCGGAGGTGAGCTGCTGCTGCCGGTGCTCCGCGCGGACCTGGACCTGGACTGGGCGCCCTGGACCGGCCCGGACGGGCTGGTCGCGGCCGGCCGGGGCATGCGGGAGCCGACCGGGCCGCGGCTGGGCCGGTCAGCGGTGGCCGGTGCCGAGCTGGTGGTGCTGCCCGCGCTGGCCGTGGACCGCCGAGGGCTGCGGCTGGGCCGCGGCGGCGGCTCGTACGACCGGGCGCTGGCCCGGGTGCCGGCGGCGGCGCTCACCGTGGTGCCGCTGCACGACGGTGAGCTGGTCGAGGCGGTTCCCGCCGAGCCGCACGACCGCCCGGTACGCGCGGTGGTCACCCCCGCCGAGGGCGTGCGTACGCTGGACACCGCGTCGGGCATCGCGCCAGGTGTCGCGCCCCACACTTCCGCTGGACGAACCCGGGGCACATGACGCACCATTGGCACTCGAATACGTCGAGTGCCAACCGGCCGTGCCAGATTCCGGAGGAGAACGTGCCCACGTACCAGTACGCCTGCACCGCGTGCGGCCACCAGCTCGAGGCGGTGCAGTCCTTCTCTGACGAGCCGCTGACCGAGTGCCCGGCGTGTGAGGGGCGGCTGCGGAAGGTCTTCAACTCCGTCGGCATCGTGTTCAAGGGCTCGGGCTTCTACCGCACCGACTCCCGCTCGTCCGGCTCGGAGACGGCCACCAGCGGCGCCAGCAAGCCGGCCAAGAGCGACACCTCCTCGACCGGCACGTCCGGGTCGTCCAACGGGTCGAGCGGCTCGGCGTCGAACGGCTCCGCCGGCTCGTCCAGCTCCTCCTCGTCCAACGGCGGGTCGACCAGCAAGGCCCCGGCCGCCAGCAGCACCGCCTCCTGACCGGCACCGCCGCCGCTGCGGTGGCGCACTCAGCCAGCGCGGTTGCCTGGTCAACTCGTCGCGCCGGGGCCGTGGCGGGCGCCGGGCGCGGATGGACGGGGTCGCGGTGGCGTAGCAGAAGTCGCTGCCGCGCGGGCGTTGTCCACAGGTCGCGGCGTTGTCCACAGGTTGCCGGCGGTGAGCCGACGGATCGCCGCCGCGCCGCCTAGCCTGCTGCCCACGGGTGCCGGGGCCGGCCGGTACCGGTCCAGGCGGCGGGGAGGCAGCCATGGCGAGTGGCGACGCGGTCTCCGCGAGAGCGTTACGCCCGCTGCGCCGGCCCCGCCTGCCCCGGCGTACGACCCTGTTCCGGGCCGGCCTGGCCGCGGCGCTGCTCGGCCTGGCGGCGGCCGTCCTGCACACCCCGGCCGGCTGCCCGCCCGGCCCGGCGGGCTCCCGCCCACCGCCCGCCGCGCCGTCCGGCTCGCCCGACGGCGCACCGCCCCGGGCCGCCGGTACGTCGGTGACCGGACATCCCGCCGGGCGGCAAGCCGGCAGCGGAGACCGCTCGGGTGTGCCCGGGGGGGTGGATCAGTCCGGGGCGCTCGACGGCCGGGACCGGCCCGGGACCGGTCCCGGGGGTGGTGAGACGGTGGCGGGCCCGGACGGGCGGCCGGCGCCCCTACCCCTGCCCAGCGGGGCGGTCGGCGTGCCGGTCGGGCTGGCCGAGCCGGCCGCGCTTGCGGTGGTACGCCCGGGCACCCGGATCGACCTGCTCGCGGTGCCGCCCGGCGCGGACGGCCCGGGGATCCTGCTGGCCTCCCGGGCCCTGGTGCTCGACGTGCTCGGTGCGGACGCCCTCGACGCCGGCGCGGCGCTCTACCTCGCGCTCCCGCCCGACCAGGCGCGCCGCGCCGTCAGCCAGCCGGAGGGCAGCCGCTTCGCCGTCGTGGTACGCGGATGACCGGCACCGGACGGCCAGCCGCACCCCGGCCCGCGCGATCGTCCCCGCCGGGCTCGTCGCGGGGTCCGCTGCTGATCGACTCCGTATCGCCGATATGGCGGTCTCCGGGCGGCGGCGACACCCCGATGTCGCCGAAACGGTGTCGATCTCCGACCAACACCGCCACCGCTCCCGGCCCGCGTCGCCCGAGCGCGCCGGGCCGGTGGGTCAGTCCCAGTGCGGCGGGCGCTCGGCGAGCAGCCAGTCGTCGTTCCCGCCGGCCCGCTCACCCCAGCCCCGGTCGGTGTCGTCAGCGGTCTGCTCGGGCAGCACCACGAAGTCGTCGCTCAGGTCGACCGTGCGGTCGTCGTCGCCGCGTACCGGCGTACCGGGGTCCTCGGTGCTCACGAGCGGCAAGACTAACGCAGCAGCGCCTCGGCCGACCGGCACCGAGCCGGTGGGACCGGCCGCGTCCGGCCGGCCGTGGGGCGGGTGCGTTGGTAGCGTCGGACGGCGTGACGACCCCCAGCTCCGGCAGCTCCCCGGACGACTACTGGCGGCGACCCGACGCCGGCGCCGAGGGATCGCCGACCCAACCCCCCGTCGCGCCGCCCCAACCTCCTGCCGCGCCCAGCCAACCGGCCCGGACCACGCCGGTCCCGGGCGATCCAGTCTGGGCCCCGCCGGCCGAGCCGGCCGAGCCGGCCCAGCCGGCCCAGTCCCCGCCACCGGCACCGGCACCGGCACCGGCACCGGGCAGGTCAACCTGGACCCCACCGGCCGAGCCCGCCGGAATCCCGCGGTCCGAGCCGGCCCGGACCCCGCCGCCGACGCCGGCCGGATCAACCCGGACCCCACCGGCCGAGCCCGCCGGAATCCCGCGGTCCGAGCCGGCCCGGACCCCACCGCCGACGCCGGGTGGTTCAGCCTGGACCCCGCCGGCCGGTCCGGCCCCCAACCCGCCCCCGGCCCCACCCGGTTGGCCGGCCAGCGCGTACGCCGGTCCCCCGCCGCCGACCACATCGGGTCGGTCGGCGGGCGGATACGCCGGTCCACCGCCGACCGTGCCGCCACCGGCCGGGTGGCGGCCACCGGTACACCTGCAACCGCCACCGCCCCGGCCGCTGCCGCCGCAGGACATGGTCGGGCTCGACGCGGCGGAGCAGCGGGCGCAGCGGTTCACCTGGGGTGTGGGCGTGGTGGCCGGGGTGGTGCTGGTGGTGCTCTGCTGCCTGCTCTGCTCGCGCGTCCTCTTCTGACCGGCCGGGTCGCCCGCGGCCGGACGGCCGGCGGCTCAGGCACTGGCCGGCCGACCCGCCCGCAGCCGGGGCCCGGCCGGTAGCTCAGAAGGTGTTGCCCCAGACGGCGTCGGCCCCCGAGTGCCCGGTCAGGTAGACGTACACCACGGACGCGGCCCCCAGAGCGATCACCACCACCGACAGCGCCGGGACTGCCCAGTTGGGCAGCCGCGGCACCCGGGGATGCCCACTGGTCAGCGCGACCAGCAGCAGGGCGCCGATGCCGAGCGGCAGGGTGTACCGGAACAGCAGGTCGCCGTACCGGGAGTGTTCGTAGATCTTGTCCAGGATCTCGCCCTGGAAGCCCCGCGCCACCTGGTGGTCGGTCAGCCGCTCCCCCGACTGGACGGCCACCCACGCGGTCACCGGCGCGATCACGGCGAGCACGCCCACGGCCCAGTCCAGCCGGGACCGGAACCGGGGCAGCGCCACGTACGCGGCGGAGAGGAGCGCCAGCAGCGGCACGAACACCACGACCGCGTGCACCACCAGCACGTGTACTGGAAGACCCAGCACCTTCAGGAACATCGACAACCTCCGGGGCAGCTCGCGGTCGCGGGATGCCAGCGTACGGTGCGCCGGTCGACCCGCCCAGGACTCTCACCGGGTCACACGCGCCCCCGGCCGGCCCGGTTCACCGGACTCGCGACGATCTTCACCGAATGATCGGCAGCGCTCCCATCGAACTCGACTGGAAGATCAACGCCGGTCACCGGGCTGTGGTCGGGGCCACCTCGTCGCGGAGCTCGGTTGTCGACCTCGTTCGCCCGTGCTGTCATTGGCACATGTCGAGTGGCGAGGATCTGCTCCGGTCGAGGGGCCTACGGGTCACCCGGCCGCGCCTCGCCGTGCTCGAGGTGCTGGCCGCCGGCGGCCACCTCGAGGTGGACGAGATCACCCGGCGGGTGCGCGAGCGCCTCGACTCGGTCTCCACCCAGGCCGTCTACGACGTCCTCGGCGCGCTGTCCCGGGCCGGCCTGTCCCGCCGGATCGAGCCGGCCGGCAGCCCCGCCCGGTACGAGGCCCGGGTCGGCGACAACCACCACCACGTGGTCTGCCGGGGCTGCGGCGAGATCGCCGACATCGACTGTGCGGTCGGCTCCGCCCCCTGCCTCGACCCGAACATCGACAACGGCTTCGAGGTGGACGAGGCGGAAGTGACCTTCTGGGGCCTCTGCCCGGCCTGCCAGGCCCGCCGCTCCGCCGACGACTGACACCGACCGGCCCGGCGGCCCGGTCCGCACGGCACGGCCGGGTCGAGCCGGTCTCCCACCACCACCGGGGCGAAGCACGGCCACCAGGCGGAGCACGGCCACCAGGCGAAGCACGGCCACCAGGCGAAGCACGGCCACCAGGCGAAGCACGGCCGCCAGGCGGAGCACGGCCGCCGGAACCGCCCCCGGCCGTGGCACGCTGGTTCGGTGAACTCGGATGACGTCGGCCTGTTCGGCCCCGGCTCGGTGACCTGGAAGGTGCACGAGGAGCCGATCCTGCTGGTCGCCGGCCTGCGCTCGCTCTACCTCCAGGCGTTGCACCCGCGGGCGATGGCCGGGGTGGCGCAGAACAGCAACTACCGCACCGACGCGTGGGGACGGCTGGTCCGCACCGCCACCTACGTGGCCACCACCATCTACGGCACCACCGCCGAGGCCGAGGCGGCCGGGCTGCGGCTGCGCCGGTTGCACGCCCGGATGCGGGCCACCGACCCGGCCACCGGGGAGGAGTTCCGGATCGACGAGCCCGACCTGCTGCGCTGGGTGCACGTCACCGAGATCGAGTCGTTCCTCGACACGGCGCGCCGGGCCGGGCTGCCGCTGACCGACGACGAGGTGGACGGCTACTACACCGAGCAGCGCCGGGCCGCCGCCCTGGTCGGCCTGGACCCGCAGAGCGTGCCCGGCACCGCCGCCGAGGTGGCGGAGTACTACCGGCGAATCCGCCCGGAGCTGCGGATGACCCGGGAGGCGGCGGAGACCGCGCTCTTCCTCACCGCCCCGCCGCTGCCGTGGAAGCTCAGCCTGCCGGTCCGGGTCGGCCTCACCCTCGGCCCGCCCCGGTGGGCGTACTTCGGGATCGCCGGCACCGCGCTGGCGCTGCTGCCGGCCTGGGCCCGGCGGATGTACGGCGGCCTCGGCCTGCCGACCACCGCGCTCTCGGCGGACCTGACGGTGCGGGCGCTGCGCCTCGCCCTCGCCGCGCTGCCCCGCCGCTACCGGGAGGGGCCGATGCAGCAGGCGGCCAAGGCGCGGGCCGCCCGACTCACCGCCACCCCACTGGGCGGCTGACCGGCGACCGGGGTCGGCCGGCGGCGGCCGGCCACGAACTCCGGGAAGGCGGCATCACTCCTGACCGGGGAGCGCGTCGCTGGGCCGCTCGATGGCCGCCCACGGCTCCTTGCCCGGCGCCTGCGCGCCGGCCGGGCAGCTGCGCCGGTAGTCGCACCAGCCGCAGCGGGGGCCCGGCGTGGTGGGGAACTCCGCGTCGGGGTCGCCGCCGTCGGCGACGGCCCGCTCGGCGGCCATGATGTCGCGCGCGGTCTCCTCGGCCCGGGACACCTGCCGGGCGAGCGACTCGACGGTGTGGTCGTGCCCGGCCACCGTGCCGGTGGGCAGGTGGTGCAGCTCCACCCGGCGGCACGGCCGGCGGAACACCCGCTCGGCCGCGTACGCGTAGAGGGCCAGGGCCTGCGAGCCGCGCGCGTCGTCGGCGTCCAGCCCGGTGCGGCCGGTCTTGTAGTCGACGATGACCAACTCCGGGCCGTCCGACCCGGTGCGGGAGTCGATCCGGTCGGCCCGGCCGTTGAAGGCCAGCACCCCGGTCTTCACCGCGACCACCCGTTCCACACCGAGCGGCTCCTCCGCCGGGTCGAGGGTGGCCACGTAGGACTCCAGCCAGCTCAGCGCCCGCCGGTAGGCGGACCGCTCCTGCTCGTCGTCGCGGTAGCCCTCGCGGACCCAGGTGCCCTTGAGCAGCCCGGCCAGGGCCTCCGGCCGGCGTCGCTCGGGCGGCAGCGCGTACCAGTTGCGCAGGGCGGTGTGCACGCTGGCGCCGAGGGAGTTGTGCGCCCAGGGCGGGCCCTTGGGCGGGGCCGGACGGTCGACGTAGGAGTAGCGGTAGCGCCGGGGGCAGTCGAGGTAGGTGCCGAGTTTGCTGGGCGTGCAGACGAAGAGCCGCTCGGGCATGCCGTCGAAGCCGAGCTGCTCGGGCTGGGCGTCACGGGGTCGGGGCGCCCGGCCCGCGGCGGACGGTCGACCGGCAGAAGAGGCTCGTCGCACACCCGGATCCTGCCATCCGACCCCGACAGAACCGGTTCGGCGGTCAGGCCCCGCCGGTGTACTGGGTCACGAAGGCCGCCACCGCGTCCGCGATGAGCTGCACGGCGATGGCGGCCAGCAGCAGACCGGCGATCCGGGTGAGTACCTCGATCCCGCCCGGACGCAGGATCTTGACGATCCCGCCGGAGAACCGGAGCACGATCCAGACCGCGAGCATCACCGCCACGATCCCGGCGGCCACGGCGGTGTAGTCCGCCGCACCGTCGGACTGCTGGACGAAGAGCATTGTCGCCACGATCGCGCCCGGCCCGGCCAGCAGCGGCGTGCCGAGCGGGACCAGGGCGATGTTCGAGGTGGTCTGCTGGCTCGGGTCGTCGGTCTTGCCGGTCAGCAGTTCCAGCGCGACCAGGATCAGCAGCAGGCCGCCGGCGGCCTGCAACGCGGGTAGGTCCACGTGCAGGTAGTCGAGGATGGTCTGCCCGGCCACCGCGAAGACGACGATCACCCCGAGCGCCAGCGCGACCGCCTGCCAGGCCGCCCGGTTGCGGTCCCGGGCCGGCAGCGGACCGGTCAGCGCGAGGAAGATGGGCATCATGCCCGGCGGGTCGACGATCACCAGCAGGGTCACGAAGACCTCGCCGAACACCTTGACATCCACGTGATCAAGGTAGCCGTGGCGCCGGGGGCGAAAACGCGGATCAGCCGGAAGCGACCTCGGTCACCCCGGACGCCTCGGCGACGATCCGCTCGTACGCCTCGGGGGCGGTGTGGAAGGCGCCGAGCCGCACCGTCTTGTGCGTGCCGTGGAAGTCCGACGACCCGGTCACCAGCAGGCCCAGCTCGGCGGCGAGCGCGCGGACGTGCGCCCGTTCGGCCGGCGAGTGGTCCTCGTGGTCGGCCTCCAGGCCGGCGAGGCCGGCTCCGGCCAGGTCGGCGATCAGCTCGTCCGGCACGATCCGTCCCCGCCGGGTGGCCCGGGGGTGGGCGAAGACCGGCACGCCACCGGCCGCCCGGACCAGCCGGACCGCGTGGAAGACGTCGATGTCCTCCTTGGGCAGCCGGTAGCGCTCCCCCAGCCAGTCCGGCCCGAACGCCTCCGTGGTGCTCGCCACCAGGCCGGCCCGGATCAGCGCCTGCGCGATGTGCGGCCGACCCACCGTGCCGCCGGCCGCGGCGGCGAGGATCTCCGGCCAGCTGACGTCGATGCCGTCCGCCCGCAGCAGCGCCACGATGCGCTCGCCGCGCACCTGCCGGGCGAGCCGCACCCGGGCCAGCTCCGCGACCAGCGCGGGGTGCTCCGGATCGAAGAGGTACGCCAGCAGGTGCAGCGGCACCGGCGAGTCCGGGCCGTACCAGCGGCAGGAGAGTTCGGCGCCGCGCACCAGGCGGAGCCCGGCCGGCAGCGCCCGCAGCGCCGGCTCCCAACCGGCGGTGGTGTCGTGGTCGGTGAGCGCCACGACGTCCAGCCCGGCGTCGGCGGCCGCCCGCACCAGCTCGGCCGGGCCGAGGGTGCCGTCACTGGCGGTGGAGTGGGTGTGCAGGTCGATCCGCGGGCGGGAACTCACCGCCCGACGCTACCCGGCCGGCCCGCCGCCGGTCATCCGGTGACCACCACCAGGCGCTCCCCCGTGCGCAGCCCCGGCACCGGGGTGGGGGTGGCCCGCTGGCCGGCGAGCACCGGTTCCACCGCGGCCCGGACCAGGCCGCCCGCGGCGTCGGCGTAGACCACTGTCTGGTCCGTCTGCCAGGCGACCGCCCCGGCCAGCGGCGGCCCGGCCGGTCGCGCGGTCAGCGTGCCGGAGGCGAGCGCCGTCAGGTCGACCAGGAGCGCGGCGTCCCCGCCCTCGGCGCGCCCGTTCAGCACCAGCCACCGGCCGTCGGCCGAGACCGCGCCGCGGCCGTCGGCGGCCAGGCTCGGCCCGCAGGCGGTACGCACCGGGGCGAGGCCCGGGTCGAGCAGGGCGAGGCAGGGCCGGCGCGGCGTGCCGGCGGACACCTGGGCGACCAGCCGGCCGTCGGGCAGGCGGCCGTAGACGTGCCGGCTGGTGTCGCCGGCGCCCGGTGCCGGCATCTCGCCGCCCGGCCGCCAGACGAGGTGCCCGGGCCGGGCCGGGTCGAGGCGGACCAGCACCCGGTCGCCGACGAACCGTACCGGCTCCGCCGCGGCCGGCAGCGCGGCGCGGACGGTGGCGACGAGCTGGCCGCCGACGATGCCGGCGGCGACCAGGTCGGCGCCCTCCCGCCAGGCGACCTGGCGTCCGTCGTCGCTGAGCGCGATCTGCTCCGCGCCGGCCAGCAACACCTGCGCCGCGCCCCGCGGCGGCACCAGCCAGAGCGAGCGGCCGGCGGCGGTCGGTGCGCCGACCACCAGCCAGCCACCACCCTCCGGTGCCCGCTGGGCCCGCTCGGCCGGGCCGACGTCGAGCAGCGGGATCCGGCCGCCGTCCGCGCCGGCGAGGGTGCTGCCGATGATCAGATCCACCCCACCGCGGTCCGGGCCGACCGGTGCGGTCACGGCCGCCGTCGGTTCCGGCAGCGGCGAGGCGTACGGGTCGCCGAGCACCACTGTCGGCGTCCGGTGCGGCCCCTGCTCCTCGCCGAGCTGCGCCATCCCGGTGGTCAGCAGCGCGGTGGCCACCGTGGCCAGGGCCAGCCCGGCGACGGTGCGCCGGCGGCGGATCCGGTCGGCCCGGCGGATCGCCAGCCCGGCCGGGTCGGTGGCCAGCGCGTGGGGCACGGCGACCTGGCGGGACAGCGTCTCCCGCACCGCACGTTCCAGGTCGTCCTGCCGCACGTGGACTGGACGCGTCGGGCCGGCCGTCTGGTTGCCACGGCGACCCGACCGGGTGGTCACCGGGCCTCCATGGCGACGGTGCCCGCCGGTAGGCCGGACCGGACCGGCACGGTCACCGGGACGGCCTCGGGGTCCGGCTCGGGTGTCGGGGCGGCCTTCGCCTCCGCCGGCGCCCCGGCGGGCACCATCGTCGGGGCGTCCGGGATGGGGGCGGTGGCCGGGGTGGCCGTCGCGGCGCCCGACCGGGGGGCCGGTGCGGCGCCCCGGCCGGCGGCGCGCCGGGCGGCGGGCGGCCGGGCCGGCGTCGGCTCGGCCTCGGCGGGCAGGTCGAGGGCCGCCTCGGCGCCCAGCCGGCGGCGCAGGGTGTTCAGCGCGCGGGAGGTCTGGCTCTTCACGGTGCCGGGTGAGATCTCCAGCAGGGCGGCGGTCTGCGCCTCGGACATGTCCTCGTAGAAGCGCAGCACCAGCACCGCCCGCTGCCGGGCGGGCAGGGCGTTCAGGTGCCGCCAGAGCAGGTCGCGGTCGAGCTGCTGCTCGATCTCGTCGACCCCGGCCCGCTCGGGCAGCACCTCGGTGGGGCGCTCACCGTGCCAGCGCCGCCGCCACCAACTGGTCGAGGTGTTGACCATGACCCGGCGGGCGTACGGCTCGATGGCCTCGATCCCGCCGAGCCGCTTCCAGGCCAGGTACGTCTTGGTCAGCGCGGTCTGGAGCAGGTCCTCCGCGGTGGCCCAGTCACCGGTGAGCAGGTACGCCGTACGCAGCAGGGCGCCGGAACGGGCCGCGACGAAGTCGCGGAACTCCTCCTCCAGCGGGTCCCTGCTCGCCACGTCCACCTCCGCGCCCTGTCCTGCCTGGCAGGCTGCCATGCCCGGACGGGTCGGGTCGACGCCCAAAGGTGTGCAGTTCATCCGATGTTCGGACGAAAACGTTCACGCCCCGTCGTCGGCCTTGGCCTCGTCGGCCTCCTTGCCCAGCCGCGCCTCGACCGCCTGCGGCTCGTACATCTCTTCGACCACACGCAGGTAGAGCTCGTTCGGGTTGGGCAGGTTCTTGATCTCGCGGAGCGCCTGCTCCTGGCCGGCGGACTCCAGCACGAACGTGCCGTAGTTGAGCGCCCGGCCGGCCGGGGTCTGCTCGTACTTCATGTCGGTGACCCGGACCAGCGGCATCATCGCCACCTGGCGGGTGATGATGCCGTTGACCACCATGACCCGCTTGTTGGTGAGGATGAAGCGGTCGTACCACCAGTCGGCGACCTTCCAGGCCACCCAGCCCATCACGGCGAACCAGAGCAGCACGGCGATGGTGGTGAGCGCGCCGACGTCCTGACCGGCGAGGAAGCCGGAGAGGTAGCCGAGCACGAAGGTGGCGGCGATGCCGACCAGCAGCGGGGTGGAGAGGTGGATCCAGTGCCGCTTCCACTCGCCCCGGTAGCGCTCGGT
Organism: Micromonospora sp. C28SCA-DRY-2; assembly: GCF_030519475.1. Classification (GTDB taxonomy): domain Bacteria; phylum Actinomycetota; class Actinomycetes; order Mycobacteriales; family Micromonosporaceae; genus Micromonospora. The sequence continues at coordinate 1,438,051 of NZ_JAUMKD010000001.1, forward strand.
GGGGAAGAGGTAGCGGGCGACCAGCGAGCTTGGCTCGTCCTCCAGCGGCAGCACCCGGCGGGGCGTCATGCCGGCGGCGTCGGCGCGCAGCCCGGCCAGTTCCTCCTCGGAGATCGAGGGGTAACCGGCCTCGGGGTCACGGACCCAGGCCCGGCCCGAGCGACCCTCGCTGGCGTAGCCCGCCCCGGCGCCGTAGCCGGCGTCGTCGGAGAGGGAGGGGCCGTCGGAGAGGCCCGGACCGGAGCCGTAGCCCGGCCCGTCGTCGGGCCGGTACGGCGGGATCGGCTCCGTGTCGCGCTCCCGGCGCTCCCGGTCGGGGTCGTCGGGGTCGAAGGGTGGACCGGAGGGGCTGCCCATCGGCGGTCAGGCGACGAGGCTGGTGAAGAAGTCGCCGAAGCCCTGGGCGATGTCCATGATGCCGCCACCCAGCGACTTGAACACGTCCGCCGCGGAGTTCGGCCGGTAGGCGACGAAGAAGATCAAGAATGCGATTCCGGCCCAGGTGAGGACCTTCTTGACCATGGCGGGCCATCCTCTCGCGCGGCGCCGGGTCCCATTACCGCAGCGGCACCCAGAGTATCAGTGTGGTGTCGTACAGTGAATATCTGCGTCCGTTCTCCGTCATTCCGGGAGCCATGTCAAGCCCTCCCGTGCAGGTACGGAGACGGTGCGCCGTACACGAGTTCGGGGGGTGTCCACTCGGTCAGGTCGTGCAGCACGACGTCCTCCGCGAGCAGGTGCCCCGCACTCGCCGGCCAGGCTATCGCATGCAGCCACATTCCCCGAGCCTCGCCCGCGTACGCGCTTCGATCCGCCGGTGAATTCACCAACCACAGTGGAGTCGGGTGACCGCCCACCTTGATCCGAGCCTGCCCGACGTGCTCGGGGTGTCCCGGCCCGGGGTCGGTCAACGCGTCCGCCAGTTGTGGACCCGGATCCGGGCCGGGCATGCCGGCGAGCCGGGTGCCCAGGCCGACGCCCGGCTCCTCGGCCACGAAGACCAGGTCGGCCGGGCCGCCGGCGAGCGGCGACGGGCCCGCGCAGGCGACCGCGGTGGCCCGGACGCCGGTGCGGTCGTCCCCGGCGTACGCCACGCCGGTCATCGTCCAGCCGGTCGGCAACGGCCACGGGCACCACAGCGGTGCGGCCGGCCGCTTCGGCGGCTCGGCGGCGGCGGTGATCCGGTCGACCACACTGGCCACGATCTCCGCTCCGATGTGCTCGGGCACGTGCAGCGGCGGGACCGGCCCGCAGTCCAGGCAACGCGATTCGCTGTGCATCAGGTCCGGCGCCCGGACCGGACCACCGCACCTGGGACAACTCACCGCGACACTCACCTTTCCACCGTCACCCCGCACCGCCGGTCCGTCAAGCGGAGCGCCGGTTTCGGTGCCCGGCGACCGCCGGGTGCGGTAGTGCCGCTCAGTCCGGCGGCGGGCCGGCGTGGGCGCGGATCCAGGCGTGCATGGCGATGCCGCTGGCCACCCCGGCGTTGATCGACCGGGTGGAGCCGTACTGGGCGATCGAGAAGAGCTGGGCGCAGGCGGCCCGGGCCGGGTCGGACAGGCCCGGCCCCTCCTGCCCGAAGAGCAGGACGCAGCGTCGCGGCAGGGTGGTGGTCTCCAGCGGCCGGGAGCCGGGCAGGTTGTCGATGCCGACCACCGGCAGGTCCCGCTCCGCCGCCCAGGCGACGAACTCCTCGATCGTCGGGTGGTGCCGGACGTGCTGGTAGCGGTCGGTCACCATGGCGCCGCGGCGGTTCCACCGGCGCCGGCCGACGATGTGCACCTCGGCGGCGAGGAAGGCGTTGGCGTTGCGGACCACCGTGCCGATGTTGAAGTCGTGCTGCCAGTTCTCGATGGCCACGTGGAAGTCGTGCCGGCGCCGGTCCAGGTCCGCCACCACCGCCTCGCGCCGCCAGTACCGGTAGCGGTCCACCACGTTGCGCCGGTCGCCCTCGGCGAGCAGCACGGGGTCGTAGCGCGGGTCGTCCGGCGGGTCTCCGGGCCACGGTCCCACGCCGACGTCGGGCTGCTCATCGGTCACGGTCTGGAGAGGGTACGGCCCGGGCGCCGGAGCACCGGCGTGGCCCCGGGAACCGGTGCGGCTCAGCGCAGCCCCAGCGCGCCGCCCAGGCGGTCGAGGAAGCGGCGGTCGGCGGGCGACTCCCCGGCGGCGGGCCCCGGTGGGCCGGCCGGCGCCGCCCGGCAGACCCGGGCGGCCACCGACTGCACCCACTGCCGGTACGCCGCCGAGTCGGCCGGATCGGCCCGCCGGCGCAGCACCCGCGCCGCGGCGCGGCAGGCGGCGAGCAGGTCCACCAGGTCGGTGAGCCGGTCGGTCGGCTCGACCGCGCCGTCGTGCCGGGCGTAGATCGCGGCCACCACGGCGCGGACCAGGTCGCTGTCGAAGGCCCGGCCGGCGGCGACCGCGTCCAGGCCGGCCAGCCCGGCGGCGACGCCCCGGCGGGGCCGCCCGGGGCCGGGCGCGGCGGCGGCCACGACGACCCGGCCGGGCAGGTCGGTCAGCAGATCCCACTCGGCGGCGGAGTAGACGGCGGTGGTCAGCGGTGCGGTACGGCGACCGGCAGAGGGCGGCTCTCCGGCGAGGGAGTGGCTCATGGGGACCTCCGGCGCCAGCATATGCCCCGGATCGGGAAAAGGGCCCCTTCCACCCGGAACCGGGGTGGAAGGGGCCCGTCGCGTCGCGGGCGCGGGGGTCGGGTGCGGTCCGGCGGACCGGTCAGCGCGGCTCGGGGAAGCTGGGCCGCTCCGGGTCGACGCCCTCGGGGACGGCGCTGGCCGCGTACTCGCGTTTGGGGACCATCACCCGGCGGCGGAAGACGCAGACCAGCGTGCCGTCCTGGTTGTAGCCCCGGGTCTCCACCGCCACCACGCCCCGGTCGGGCTTCGAGGAGGACTCCCGCTTGTCCAGCACGGTGGTCTCGCCGTAGATGGTGTCGCCGTGGAAGGTCGGCGCGACGTGCCGCAGCGACTCGACCTCGAGGTTGGCGATCGCCTTGCCGCTGACGTCCGGCACGGACATGCCCAGGAGCAGGGAGTAGATGTAGTTGCCCACCACCACGTTGCGCTTGAACTGGCTCGCCGTCTCGGCGTAGTGCGCGTCCATGTGCAGCGGGTGGTGGTTCATGGTGAGCAGGCAGAAGAGGTGGTCGTCGTACTCGGTGACCGTCTTGCCCGGCCAGTGCCGGTAGACCGCGCCGACCTCGAACTCCTCGTAGTAGCGGCCGAACTGCATCCTTGTCCCCTTCGACGGGCGGCGATGGAGTTCGGCACAGCATGCCTTATCGAGGGTTAAGGAGAAGAGCGGGGCGTGGGCCGTGGGGAAATGTCACACCGGCCGACCCGGGGGGAGACGCAATGAGCGGCGGGGCCCTCCCCGGCACCCGCCGCCCACGCTCTGATGCGGAAGATTCTGCCGGACGCGGACCGGCAGCGGACAGAGACGGAGGTCACATTTATCTTTTTGTAACACTACTCTCCGTCATGATTGGCCGAGCCGTAAGCGATCTCCGGGGGCGGAATCCCCGCTTGTCAGGCGCGAAGTTACCGAGCGGTGCCGGAAGCGGCGGTCGATCTCCTTGGAAACGCTCCCATCACATCGGGTCACGCAAATGCGTACTGCATTTGCGGACCGCACGGGCCGATCCGACAGACGGCCGTCGATGATGAGGATCACCTCGGCGAGCATGTTTCCGCACCCCCGGGACGGGAATCCGACGGGGTACGTCCTCGTTCCACCAGACGTAGCTATTCCGCGGTGATCGGAGAGACTCCCATGGCAACCGTAGAGCTGACCACGGCAAACTTCGACGAGGTGACCAGCGGCGACGGCATCGTCCTGGTCGACTTCTGGGCCGACTGGTGCGGTCCCTGCAAGCGGTTCGCCCCGGTCTACGAGCGCTCGTCGGAGAAGCACCCGGACATCGTCTTCGGCAAGGTGGACACCGAGGCGCAGCAGGAACTGGGCGCCAAGTTCGACATCCGGTCCATCCCCACGATCATGGCCATCCGTGACGGTGTGATCGTCTTCGCCCAGCCGGGCGCGCTGCCCGAGTCGGCGCTGGAGAACCTGATCGAACAGGTCGAGGCCCTCGACATGGACGACGTCCGCAAGCAGCTTGCCGAGCACAAGCACTGACCGACCACACGACGGCCGGGTCCCACCACGGGGCCCGGCCGTCGGCGTGTCCGGCGGCGGACACGGCAGACCGCTCGCACGCCCCCGCGCGCCGCGGCGCGTCGCGTATCGTCACGACCCGATGGAGACTCTGACCGCCCGCGGCCGCGCGGCCCGAATCGCCGCCACCGCGCTCGGGCTGGCGCTACTGCTGGCCGGCACCGTCTGGGGCACCGACGACCACTTCCCGTTCGGGCCGTTCCGGATGTACTCGACGTCCAACCCACCCAGCTCCCCCGCCCCGGACACCCGGGTCGAGGGGATCGACGCCACCGGGGCCGTGGTCGGCCTGGGTGAGCGGGCCACCGGCATCCGCCGGGCCGAGATCGAGGGCCAGCAGGACCGCTACGCCGCCGACCCCGCGCTGCTCGCCGAGGTGGCCGACGCGTACGCCGAACGCAACCCGGACGCGGCACGGCTGGTCGAGGTCCGCATCGTGATCCGCTGGCACGGCATCCGGGACGGCCGGCCGACCGGCCGGTGGACCGACGAGACAGTGGTGAGCTGGCAGGCCCCCCGATGACCCGCTGGCTGACCGAGCCGGTCCCCCGCGCGCGGGTGGCCGCCTTCCGTACGCTGATCTATCTCTTCGTCGCCGCGGACCTGGCGTTGTTCACCCCCTGGGTGCGCACCCGGGTCGCGGTGCCCGGCGAGCTCTACCAGCCGCTGCTGGTCGGCCGGCTGCTGCCGCTGCCCACCCCGACCCCGGCGCTGGTCGACGTCATCTTCTGGGCGCTGCTGCTGTTCGCCCTGCTGGCCGCGACCGGCCGGGCGCCCCGGCTGCTCGGCTGGACGGTCTTCGCGCTCTACTTCGAGTGGATGATCGTGGCGATGAGCTACGGCAAGGTCGACCACGACCGGTTCGGCCTGCTGGTGGCGCTCGCGGTGCTGCCCACCGCCGGCCGGGCCCGGCACGGCGACCCGACCCGCACCGAGGCCGGCGGCTGGGCGCTGCGGGTCACCCAGATCGCGGTGATCTGCACCTACTTCCTCGCCGCCTGGGCCAAGCTGCGCTTCGGCGGCCTCGACTGGCTGACCGGCTCGGTGCTGGCCCGGGCGATCATCCGCCGTGGCACCGACCTGGCCGATCTGATCGCCAGCGTGCCGTACCTGCTGATCGTCGCCCAGTTCGGCATCGTCGCGTTCGAACTCGCCAGCCCGGCGATCTTCCTGCTCCGGGGACGGTGGCGGCTGTACACGGTGGGCTTCTTCTACTCGTTCCACCTGGTGACGTTCGCGACCATCACCATCTCGTTCGCCCCGCACCTGGCGGCGATGACCAGCTTCCTGCCGCTGGAGCGGGTCCGGCCGCTGGTCTGGGCCGGCCGGCTCGTCGGCCGCCGGCGCGATCCGGGGGACCGCCGACCCGTCGAGGTCGAGGCACCGCCGGGGGCGCCGCCACTGGCGGACCCGGCGGTCGCGGAGCCGGCCGGGTCGTAGGACGGGCCCGGCGGGCGTCCGCCGGGCGGGGAGGTCGGTCAGGCGCCGGGGCGACCGGCCGGGCCGTAGAGGCGTTCCCGCGCCTCCTGGGGCAGCGCGCAGGCGGCGGTGCCACCGGGCAGCCGGTGCCGGTTGCGGGCCACCCAGCGGTACGCCGGCCAGGCGGCCGCGCGCACCGGCGGGAAGCGGAGGCCGGCGCCGGCCACCCGCCAGAGCGGCCCGCTGTCGCCGAGCAGCCTGGCGATCGCGTCCGGGCCGGCGGCGCGGGAGCCGTCGGCGCCCACCCACTGCACCGCCTCCTCGCACTCGGCCTCGGTCAGGCCGAGCGCGGCCAGGTCGGCGAACTGCCAGGGCAGCACCCGGGCGCCGGTCGGGATCCGGCGTTCGATGAACTCGGCGCAGCGGGTGCAGAACGCACAATCCCCGTCGTAGACGAACGTCGACCTCTCCATGCCCCCATCCTCCACCCACCCGGGCCCGGGCCGGCGGTCGAGGTGGCCGGGAACACGGCGGGTCGCTTGCGTTCGACTCGTACGCATGTTCGAATGGAACCCATGCGCTGGGACAACCTCTCCGCTCCCCCGGACGAGGGCGTTCCCGGGCGGGCAGCGCCAGCGACGCCACCCCTGCCGCTGGCGCTGCCCGGCGCGGTCGCCCGCACCTTCGACACCCCCGGCTTCGCCGGCATGACGTTCTACGAGGTGCGCGCCAAGTCCATCATCAACAAGGTTCCCGGCGCCTCCCGCGTCCCGTTCGAGTGGACCGTCAACCCCTACCGGGGCTGCTCGCACGCGTGTGTCTACTGCCTCTCCGGCGACACGCTGGTCCTGCTCGCGGACGGGCGGACCAAGCCCATCCGCGACCTGGAGATCGGCGAGCGGATCTACGGCACGCGGCGCCAGGGCGACCACCGCCGCTACGTGGTGACCACGGTGCTGGCCAAGTGGTCCACCGTGAAGCCGGCCCACCGGGTCACGCTGGACGACGGCACCACCCTGGTCGCCAGCGGCGACCACCGCTTCCTGTCCGGCGAGGGCTGGCGCTACGTCGCTCCGGAGCCGGGCCGGCGCCGGCGCCTGGCGTGCGGGGAACGGCTGATCGGCACCGGCCGGTTCCACGAAGGGCACAAGGGCTCCACCGACTACCGTCGGGGCTATCTGCACGCGACGGCCCGGGCCGGCTCGGCCCCGCTCGACGCCTCCGGTGGCGCCGGCGCCGACCCGGCCGAGCGCCCCGCCGACGACTGGTGGCTCGGCCTGCTGGCCGGGGCCTTCGACCTCGGGGGCAGGTGCAGCAGCGACGCCCTGCGGATCAGCGTGGCGGACGACGAGCGCCTCCACGACGTGACCGCGGCGCTCGACCGGTTCGGCTTCACCTTCGTCCGCGAGGACCACAACCTCCCCGGCCGCCCCCGGCAGCTCCGGTTGACCGGCGGGCTGCGCGAGCGGCTGCGGTTCCTGCACCTGGCCGAGCCGCGGCGGCCGCGGGGGCGGCTGATCGACGGGGTCCGGGTCCCCCGCCTCGCCGCGCCGCGCGTCACCGCCGTGGAGCCGCTCGGGGTGGAGCTGCCGCTGTGGGACATCACCACCGGCACCGGCGACTTCATCGCCAACGGCGTGGTGAGCCACAACTGCTTCGCCCGCAACACGCACACCTACCTCGACCTGGACGCGGGGGCGGACTTCGACCGCAAGGTGATCGTCAAGGTCAACGCCGGGGAGCTGGTCCGGCGGGAGCTGGCCGCGCCGCGCTGGCGGGGCGCGCACATCGCGATGGGCACCAACGTCGACTGCTACCAGCGGGCCGAGGGACGCTACCGGCTGATGCCGCAGATCATCGCGGCGCTGCGCGACTTCGCCAACCCGTTCTCCATCCTCACCAAGGGCACGCTGCTGCTGCGCGACCTGCCGCTGCTGCGGCAGGTCGCCGAGGTGACCCGGGTCGGCGTCTCCTACTCGGTCGGCTTCGTCGACGAGCGGCTCTGGCGAGCCGTCGAGCCCGGCACCCCCAGCCCGCGCCGGCGGCTGGACGCCGTCCGGGCGCTCACCGACGCGGGCTTCGAGGTGGGCGTGCTGATGGCGCCGATCCTGCCCGGCCTCAGCGACAGCGACGAGTCGATCGAGGCCACCGTGTCGGCGATCGCCGCGGCGGGCGCGTCCAGCGTCACCCCGCTGGCGCTGCACCTGCGCCCCGGCGCCCGCGAGTGGTACGCGCGCTGGCTCGGGCGGGAGTTCCCGCAGCTGGTGCCCCGCTACCGCGAGCTCTACCGCTCCGGCGCCTACGCCCCGCAGGCGTACCAGCGGGAGCTGACCGCGCGGGTGCGGATCGCGGCCCGCCGGCACGGCCTGCACCGGGCCGATCGCGGCGAGAACCGTAGCCTGCCCGAGCCGCCGGCGCCCCCGGCCACCGAGCAGTTGACCCTGCTGTGAGTCGCCGTCCGGAGCCGGCCGCTCGGCGACGGTCGACCGCCGGGCGGGGTTAGAGTCGGCGCGTGCGCTCCGCTCAGCAGATCCTCGCCGACTCCGCCGTGATCGCCGTCGTGGGCGCGTCCCGCGACCCCCGCAAGGCCGCGCACAGCGTGCCGTTGCAGATGCAGCGGTACGGCTGGCGGATCATCCCGGTCAACCCGACGGCGGACGAACTCTTCGGCGAGCGGGCCTACCGCTCGCTGGCCGACATCCCGCACCCGGTCGACCTGGTCGACATCTTCCGGCCGGCCGCCGACGCGGTCGAGGTGGTCCGCGAGGCGGTGGCGATCGGCGCGCCGGCGGTCTGGCTGCAACTCGGCATCGTCTCGCCCGAGGCACGGCGGATCGCCACCGAGGCGGGCATCGACTACGTCGAGGACCGCTGCCTGATCATCGAGCGCGCCGCCGCCGGCCTGACCCGCCTGAGCTGAACCGCCTGGGCTGAGCCGGACGGGCTGAACCGGCCGGGCGCCGCGCCGGAGGGCGCGCGCCGCCCGGCACCGCCACCGTCCGGCGAATCCGGTCGACGCGGGTGGGTGCGCGGCGCCATGATCCGTTGATGCCGGTACCTCCCCGCACGCTGCTGCGTTGGCAGTTCGACCTGACCTGGGCGCTGTTCGAGTACCACCTCGACCGGCTCCAACCGGCCGACTTCCGCTGGGAGCCGACCCCGCACTGCTGGACCGTCCGGCCCGACCCGGACGGCGGTTGGACGCCCGACTGGGCGGACGCCGAACCCGACCCGGTCCCGGTGCCCACGATCGGCTGGCTCACCTGGCACATCGGCTGGTGGTGGACGGTGGCGATCGACCGGTCGCACGGGCGCCCCGCGCCGCCACGCGAGGAGATCCGCTGGCCCGGGCCGGGCGAACCGACCATCGCCTGGCTGCGCGACCTGCGATCCCGGTGGCTCGCCCTGCTCGACGGGCTGACCGACGCCGACCTGGACGCCACCGCGCCGTTCCCCTGGCAGGACGACCCCGCGCACACGGTCGCCCACACCGTCGGCTGGGTCAACGCCGAGCTGATGAAGAACGTCGCCGAGATCGGCCAGCTCCGCCTGCTCCGCGCCGCGGGCGGCGCGACGATGCCCGGGTAGCCGGAGCCGCCCGGCGGCACGGCGCGCGGGCACCGGGCCTGACCGGGCGGGAGAGTGCTCACCGGGTCAGAGCTTGTACTCCTTGAGCAGACCGCGGGAGATGATTGTCTTCTGGATCTCCGAGGTGCCCTCGCCGATGAGCAGGAACGGGGCCTCCCGCATCAGCCGCTCGATCTCGTACTCCTTGGAGTAGCCGTAGCCGCCGTGGATGCGGAACGCCTCCTGCACCACCTCGGCGCAGTACTCGGAGGCGAGCAGCTTGGCCATGCCGGCCTCGACGTCGTTGCGCTGGCCGGCGTCCTTGAGCCGGGCCGCGTTCACCATCAGGGCGTGCGCCGCCTCGATCTTGGTACCCATCTCGGCGAGCTTGAAGGCGACGGCCTGGTGCCTGGCGAGCGGCTGGCCGAAGGTGCGGCGCTGCTGGGCGTACGCGACGGCGAGCTCGAAGGCCCGGATGGAGATGCCGCAGGCGCGGGCGGCGACGTTGACCCGCCCGACCTCGATGCCGTCCATCATCTGGTAGAAGCCGCGGCCGACCTTCTCCGCGCCACCGAGCACCGCGGTGGCGGGCACGGTCACCCCGTCGAGCACCATCTCGGTGGTCTCGACGCCCTTGTAGCCCATCTTGTCGATCTTGCCGGGGATGGTCAGGCCGGGCGCGGTCTCGCCGAAGCCGGGCTCCTTCTCCAGCAGGAAGGTGCTCATGTTGCCGTAGACGGAGTCGGCGCCGGTGTCGGTCTTCACCAGGGTGGCCACCACCGACGAGTAGGCGCCGTTGGTCAGCCACATCTTCTGGCCGTTGATGACGTAGTTGTCGCCGTCGCGGACCGCCCGGGACTTGATCGCCGAGACGTCGGAGCCGCACTCCGGTTCGGACATCGAGAAGGCGCCGCGCACCTCGCCGGTGGCCATCCTCGGCAGCAGCCGGGCCTTCTGCTCGGCCGAGCCGTGCTGCGAGATCAGGTACGCCACGATGAAGTGGGTGTTGACAATGCCGGAGATCGACATCCAGCCCCGGGACAGCTCCTCGACCACCAGCGCGTAGGTCAGCAGGGACTCGCCCAGGCCGCCGTACTCCTCGGCGATGGTGAGGCCGAAGAGCCCCATCTCGCGCATCCCGTCGAGGATGTCGGTGGGGTACTCGTCGGCGTGCTCCAGCCGCTGCGCGTGCGGGATGATCTCCTTGTCGGCGAACTCCCGGACGGTTTCCAGGATCGACCGCTGCTCGTCGGTCAGGCCGGGCGTCTGGGCGAGTCGAGCCATCTCAGCCTCCGGGGGGATCGGCGCCTTACTCATGGGTAACTGAACGCTCGGTCAGTATCGGCCGCGCGGCCGGCGAGGCCAAGGTGACCAGTCCACACAACCGCTGTGAAAAGGTTCACCGCTACCGGTAGCGTCCGGCAAGAGGGGCGTGATCCGCCACCGGCAGGAGGAGGACACCCGTGAGCCAGCCACCGCCGCCGGGTCCGCCGGATCCGGACCGACCGCCGTCGCCGTGGGAACCGCCGCCCCCGGGGCAGGAGCCCTTCCCCGGGCCGGAGCCCTCGTCGGGTTACGGCCAGCCACCGGGACAGGAGCCCCCGTCGGGGTACGGGCCGCCGTCGTACGAGCAGCAGCCGGCGTACGGGCAGCCGTCGTACGAGCAGCCCGGTCAGCTCCCGCACGCCCCGCAGTGGGGGCAGCAGCCCCCGTACGCCCCGCAGGGGCCCTACGGCCAGTACGGACCGCCGTCACCCGGGCCGACCCGGGGGACGAACGTGCTGGCCATCCTCTCGCTGGTCTTCGCGTTCGTGTTCTCGCCCGCCGGCATCGTCCTCGGCCACCTGGCCAAGCGGCAGCTGCGGACCAGCGGCGAGGAGGGCGACCAGTTGGCCACCTGGGGGCTGATCCTCGGCTACGTCTTCACCGGGCTGGGCCTGCTCGTCTGCTGCGGCTGGATCGCGCTGGTCGCGTTCACCGGCGTGGACGGCACCACCTACTGACGGAACTGCGCCTCGCGGACGCTGTTGCCGCCGTCCACCACCAGCATCTGGCCGGTGATGTAGGAGGCGGCCGGCGAGCAGAGGAAGGCGATGGCGGCGGCCACCTCGTCCGGCGTGCCCGGCCGGCCGACCGGCGTACCGAGGCCCTGCTTGATCTCGGCCATGGTGGACGCCGCGGTGTAGATGGTGCCGGGCGCTACCGCGTTCACGGTCACCCCGTCGGCGATCATCTCCATCGCCAGCGCCCGGGTCAGCCCGACCACGCCCGCCTTCGCCGCCGCGTACGCCGCCTCGGTGGGCAGCGCGTTGACCGGCCCGGCGGTCGCCGCCAGGTTCACGATCCGCCCCCAGCCGCGCTCGGCCATCCCGCCGATGAACGCCCGGCTGCACAGGAACGCGGTGGTCAGGTTCCGGTCGATCTCGCCGCGCCACTCGTCGTAGCTGAGCTGGGCCACCGGGCGCAGCACCTCGGGGCTGGCCCGGCTGGCCAGACCGGCGTTGTTGACCAGCACCTCCACGTCGCCGAGCTGCTCGGCCACGGCGTCGGCGAGCGCGCCGACCTCGGACTCGTCGGTGAGGTCGGCGACGAACCCAATCACCCCCAGCTCGCTGGCCCGTTCGTGGATCCGCCGGGTGGTGGAGACGATGGCCACCCGGGCGCCCAGGTCGGCGAGGCGACGCGCGGTCGCGTAGCCGATGCCGTCCGGGCTGCCCGCCCCGGTCACCAGGGCGACCTTCCCGTCCAGCCGCATGGTCACCGGCTCGGGCAGCGGCGCCGGTTCGTCCTGTCCGGGGGCGGCCACGGCCACGCCCGCCCGGCTGCGCCGGGCCAGCCCGGGGCGGCTCGCGTCCCGTCGCGGTCGGCTGCCGGAGCGGTCCGCCGCTCGCGCGTCAATCACCATGTCAGGATCCTGCCCGGTTCTCCCCGCCCGGGCAACGCGACCCCCGGTGGCGGGACCACGCGGTTTGCCCCGCGGTGGCTACCCTGACCCCGCACCCGCACCCTACGGAGAAGACGCATGACTTATCCCCCGCCGTCGGGCGGCTGGAACGACCCGGCGTGGTCGGGCCAGCAGTCGAGTCCACCGGCCGATCCGACCCTGCCGATCAGTGGTCAGCCCGTGCCCACCCAGCCCACCGCCGCCGATCCCTACCCCGGCGGCGACCCGTACGCCGGTATGAAGTCGCCCGGCCAGCCCGGCGACCCGTACGCCGCCGGCGCCTACCCGCCGCCCGCCTACGGCTACGGCTACCCGCCGCAGCAGAAGACCAACGGCCTCGCCATCGCCGCGCTGGTGCTCTCCCTGGTCGGCGTCGGGTCCTGCATCACCGCCCCGGTCGGGGCGATCCTCGGGCACGTGGCCCAGAAGCAGATCCGGCAGACCGGCGAGGGCGGCGAGGGCATGGCCAAGGCCGCCATCATCGTCGGCTGGATCTTCACCGGTCTGCTGGTGCTGGCGATCCTCTTCTACGCGGCGGCCATCGTCTTCGCGATCACGCAGGCCGACAACACCAGCAGCAGCTACTGAGAACGCGCCGTGCCGCCCCCGGCTCGACCGGGGCGGCACGGCGAAGGAGCGGTGCGGGGCTACTCCGCGGGCGGGGTGAAGCTGGACGTCCGGGTCATCCCGGCCGCCCGCCCCTTGGCCGCGATCACCAGCGCCATCTTGCGGGACGCCTCGTCGATCATCTCGTCGCCGAGCATCACCGCGCCCAGCTTGCCGCCCGCCTCCGAGGTGTAGTGCTCGTACGCGTCGAGGATCAACTCGGCGTGGTCGTAGTCGGCCTGGGCCGGCGAGTACACCTCGTTGGCGGCGTCGATCTGGCCCGGGTGCAGCACCCACTTGCCGTCGAAGCCCAGCGCGGCCGAGCGCTTGGCCACCTCGCGGAACGCGTCCACGTCGCGGATCTGCAGGAACGGGCCGTCGATGGCCTGCTTGTCGTGCATCCGCGCGGCCATCAGGATCCGCATCAGGATGTAGTGGTACGGGTCGCCCGGGTAGTCCGGGATGAGCGCGCCCACCACGAGCGACCTCATGTTGATCGAGGCCATGAAGTCGGCCGGGCCGAAGATGATCGTCTCGACCCGGGGCGAGGCGGCGGCGATCGCGTCGACGTTGACCAGGCCGGCGGCGTTCTCGATCTGCGCCTCGATGCCGATCCGGCCGACCTCCAGGCCGAGGGTCTTCTCCAACTGGGTGAGCGTCAGGTCGAGCCACTGCACCTGGGCCGCGTTCTGCACCTTCGGCAGCATGACGCAGTCGAGGTTGGCGCCGGCCCCCTCGACCACGTCGATGACGTCCCGGTAGGTCCACGGGGTGGTCAGGTCGTTGACCCGGACCACCCGGGTCTTGCCGGACCAGTCGCCCTCGTTGAGCGCGGCCACGATGTTCTTCCGGGCGTCCGGCTTGGCCAGCGGGGCGACCGCGTCCTCCAGGTCGAGGAAGACCTGGTCGGCCGGGAGGCCCTGGGCCTTGCCGAGCATCTTGACGCTGGAACCGGGTACCGCGAGGCAGGACCGGCGGGGGCGACCGACTGCGGCCATGGGTGCGCTCCTTCCAGCGTGCGGCGGGCACGCCGACGCCAGCAGACGAGAATCCGAGAACTTAACGATCCCAAAGGGCGTTGTGACGCCACGGTAACCTCGCGCCATGACCGGGGTGAATGGACCTGTGGAAGATGTCACTGGGCGCCGACTCGTGGTGGTGACCGGGGCCAGCTCGGGGATCGGCCTGGCGGCGGCGGTGGACCTGGCGCGCCGCGGTGACCAGGTGGTACTGGTCGGCCGCGACCCGGCGCGGTTGCAGGCGGCGGCCGAGCAGGTCCGGGAGGCGTCCGGGGAGCGGCCCGAGCTGTTCCGGGCGGACTTCGCGGTGCTCGACGACGTACGCGGGCTGGCCGAGCGGCTGCGGGCCGCGTACGACCGGATCGACGTGCTGGCCAACAACGCGGGCGCGATCGTGCTCCAGCCGCTGACCACGGTGGACGGGTTCGAGCTGTCGATCCAGGCCAACCACCTCGCCCCGTTCCTACTCAGCAACCTGCTGCGGGACCGGATCGGCCGGATGGTGGTGACCGCCTCCGGGGCGCACCGCAGCGGCATCCTGGACCCGGAGGACCTGAACGCGCCACTGCGCCGTTACCGGGCGATGACCGCGTACGGCACCAGCAAGCAGGCCAACATCCTGTTCACCGCCGAGGCGGCGCGGCGCTGGCCGCAGGTGCTGTCGTACTGCTTCCACCCCGGCGTGGTGCGCACCCGGTTCGGCAACGACAGCCGGTTGGTCGCGCTCGGCATGCGGATGCTGCCGTTCCGCAGCCCGGAGAAGGGGGCGGAGACGCTGGTCTGGCTGGCCAACCAGGACCCGGCCCGGCTGGTCGACGGCGGCTACTACTTCGACCGGCGGCCGCGCCGGCCGCTGCGCAAGGCCGCCGACCCGGGGTTGGCCGCCCGGCTCTGGACGGCCAGCGCCAAGGCGGTCGGCATCGCCGAGTGACGCAGCCTGCCATACTCCGCCGCATGACGACGGGGAACGACGCCACCACCGTGCCATCGACCGGTGCCACGCCCACGCCACCGGCCGGCGCCACGCCGCCCGCTGACGCCGACGCGCGGCGGGCCGCACAGGGCGAGCCACCGGCGGCGGGTGACACGGTGACCGTGCTCGCGACGGCGGACGCGGAGTTGACCGCCCGGCTGGACCGGGAGCTGACCGCTTTCAACAACCGGGCCACCGGCGCGGACGACGAGGCGGAGCTCAACGTCCGGGTCACCGACGCCGACGGCGAGCTGCTCGCCGGGCTGACCGGGTGGACCTGGGGCGGCTGCGCCGGGATCAGCATGGTCTGGGTGCGCGAGGACCGCCGGGCCGAGGGCTGGGGCGGCCGGCTGCTGCGGGCGTTCGAGGCGGAGGCCGCCCGGCGGGGCTGCACCGAGGTCTCCGTCTCGTCGTTCTCGTTCCAGGCGCCGGAGTTCTACCGCCGCCACGGCTACCTCGACACCGGCCGCCGGGAGGGCATCCCGGGCGGCCACGTCGACCACCACTTCTGGAAGTCGCTGCGGACCGACCCGGCGGCCGCGCTCCGCGTCGTCGCGCTGGTCGAGTTCGCGGAGGGCGCCGTCGAGGCCGGCCAGCGGTACGAGGACGCGGTGCTCGCCCTGCTCGGCCGGCACGGCGGGCGGGTGGAGCGCCGGCAGCGCACCGGCGACGGGCGTACCGAGGTGCACCTGATCCGGTTCGACACCCGTGCGGGCTACCACGCCTTCCTCGCCGACCCGGAGCGGGTGGCGCTGCGCGCCGGGCTCGGCGACGCCGCCCCGGACGCCCGGGTGCTGGAGGTCCAGGAGGTCTGACCGGCCGCGGCGGGCCCCTGACCGCCACGACCGGGGCTACTCGCTCAGGTGCACCGGGACGCTGGTGACCACCACCGCCGGCAGCGGCCGCAGGGCGGAGCGCAGCCGCTGCTCGGTGCGGCTGTGCAGCGGCCGGTGCCAGCGGCTGCGGACCACCACCTCGGGCACGATCACGGTCAGCACCAGGTCGGCCCGGCCGGCGTGCAGCGCCTCCAGGTAGTGCGCGAGCGGCCCGATCACCGCCCGGTACGGCGAGACGATCGTCTCCAGCCGGACGTGGTCGCCCCAGATCCGCCACTGCTCGCGGAACCGGTCCGCCTCCGGCTCCTCGGGGGCGATGTGCACGGCCAGGGTGGGCTGGCCGAGCGAGGCCGCGTACGCCAGCGCCCGCAGCGAGGCCCGGTTCAGCCGGGCGACCGGCACCACCACCAGGTGCCGTACCTGCTGGGGCAGTTCCTCGCCCTCGGGCGGCGCCGGGCCGGCGGCCGGCGGCGGGGCCGGCACCACCGGGGGCGCGGGCGCCGGGCCGGCCGGTGGCGGGTGCAGCGCCAGCGACCGGTGCAGCAGCGCGTAGTGCCGGTGGATCGCCGTGCCGAGCAGCACCAGCAGCGGCACGGCGAGCACCACCACCCAGGCGCCCTCGGTGAACTTGGTGGCCGCGGCGGTGACCAGCACCAGCCCGGAGAGCACCGCGCCGACCGCGTTGACAGTCGCCCGCCGGAGCCAGCCCGGCCCGCGCCGGCGTCGCCAGTGGACCACCATCCCCGCCTGGGAGAGGGTGAACGCCAGGAACACCCCGACCGCGTAGAGCGGGATCAGCGACTCGGTGTGCCCGCGGAAGGCCACCAGCACGGCCGCCGCCGCGACGGCCAGCGCGACCAGTCCGTCGCTGAACGCCAGCCGGTCCCCCATGTGCAGGAACCGGCGGGGGGCGTGGTCCGCCCGGGCCATGAAGAACAGCAGCCGGGGAAAGCCGTTGAAGGCGGTGTTCGCGGCGAGCAGCAGGATCAGCGCGGTGGCCGCCTGGACCAGCCCGTACCAGGGGCCGGTCGGGAAGGTGACCCGGGCGAGCTGGGAGAGCAGGGTCGCCTCCGGGGTGGGCACCACGCCGGTCAGGTGGACCAGCCCGGTCAGGCCGGTGAAGAGCAGCACCAGCATGGCCACCATCCAGCCGAGCGTGATGCGGGCGTTGCGCCACTCGGGCGGCCGGAACACCGGGACCGCGTTCGACACCGCCTCGATGCCGGTCATCGACACCGCGCCCGAGGAGAACGCCCGCAGCACCAGCAGCAGCCCCAGTCCCTCGACCGCCGGCACCGGCGGCGGTGGGACCGGCGCGAACCCGCCCCCGGCCGCGCGGGCGTAGCCGACCGCGAGCAGGGCCAGCAGCGCGACCACGAAGGCGTACGTGGGCAGCACGAACAGGTTCCCGGCGGTACGCACGCCGCGCAGGTTGCCGGCGAGCAGCAGGGCGATGGTGAGCACCCCGAGCGGCACGGTCCACCCGGCCAGCCCGGGCAGCGCCGAGGTGACCGCGTGCACCCCGGCGGCCACCGACACCGCCACGGTGAGCACGTAGTCGACCATCAGGCCGGCGGCGGCGGCGAGCCCGGCCCGCGGCCCGAAGTTGTCCCCGGCCACCACGTAGGAGCCCGCGCCGTGCGGGTAGGCGACCACTGTCTGCCGGTACGACACGCCGACCGCCACCATGAGCACCGCCAGTGCGGCGGCCAGCGGCAGCGACAGCTCCAGCGCCCCGCTGCCGGCGAGCAGCAGCACGGCGAGCATCGCCTCCGGCCCGTATGCGACCGAGCTGAGCAGGTCGGAGGAGAGCACGGGCAGGGCGACCAGCTTGCGCATCCGCTCGTAGAGGACCGCCGAGCTGCTCAGTGGCGGCCCGAGCAGGGCGCGCCGGAGCCGGGTGACGGTACGGCCGAACCGGGAGCCGGGCAGGTTGGCCGGCTCGGTGGCGACCAGTTCGTCCGGCTCGCCGACCCGGAACATGGCGATCGGGGCGAGCCGCCCGAACCGGCTCGGCTCGGGCTGGCCACCGGCGCGGCGCAGGCTGGGGTCGACCGGGAGCGCGTCGGTGCCGGGTGCGCGATCCCGCCGGGCCGCCCGCCACTGGTCGCCGATCCGGCGCAGCGCCGCCAACTCCTCCGGCGCCAGCGGCGGGAACTCGGCCGAGGGCGTGACCAGGGTGCCCTCCGCGCCGTCGCGCTCGCCGGCTCCGGAGCCGTCCGCCCCGCCGCCCGCCCTCGTCCCGCCCACCCCTCGCACTGTCACGGAAAGCGCGGCCCACGGTGGCGGAATGCGGACTCTTCGCGGAAGACTGCGCCCGGCGCGGGTCGCGGCGACGGACGGTGCCGTCCGGGGTGGTGGGTCAGTCGGACAGCGGGGTGGCGTCGGCCGGGACGGTGGTGGGGACGGGCGGGGTGCGGCGGGCGCGGGCACCGCCCAGCACCACCACCGCGACGCCGACGAGCAGCAGCGCGAGCCCGGGCAGTGCGGTGGCCCGGGGCAGTTGCCCCAGCCAGGCCCAGCCGATCAGCGCCGCGCCCGGGGCCTCCAGCAGGATCAGCACGCTGATCGTGGTGGCCGAGACCCGGCGCAGCGCGTAGTTGAACATCGAGTGGCCGAGCAGTTGGGCGCCGGCCACCAGGGCCAGGATCGCCAGCCAGGTGCCGGTGTCGAAGCCGCCCAGCGGCAGCCCGCCGGCCAGGCAGAGCACCAGCAGGATCAGGGTGCAGACGCCGTAGCAGACGGTGGTGTACGTGGTGGTGCTGACCGTGGCCCGGGCCCGCTCGCCGAACGCGGTGTAGACCGCGGCGAACAGGCCGCCGGCCACCGCGAGCAGGTCACCGGCGAAGGCCCGGCCGGAGAGGGCGAAGTCCGCCCCGCTGGCCAGTACCGCCCCGCCGACCGCCACCCCGATCCCCACCCAGACCACCCGCGGCAGCCGCTTGCCCTGCCCGCGGGCGATCAGCCCCTGCCAGACCGGCTGGGTGGCGCCCAGCGCGGTCGCCGCTGCCACCGAGGTGAGCTGGGCGCTCGGCATCCAGGTGGCGAAGTGCGCGGCCAGGGCGACGCCGGAGAGCACGCAGGCCCAACCCGCCCGCCGCCCCGCCCCGACGGTCAGCGACCGTAGTTCGGCCCGGCGGCGGGTCAGCGCGACCGGGCCAAGGACGGCGACCGAGAGCAGGTTGCGCCAGAACGCGACCGCCAGCGCGGGCGCGGCCGCGAACGCGATCAGCGGCGCGGACGACGACACGGCGACCACGGCGAGGGTGAGCGCCCCGGTGGTCAGCGGGTCGAGGGGCGGGCGGTGTTCGGACGGCACGGGGAGCAATCCTCACACGATCCGGGACACCACGGACCGTCATCACTCGGTTACGATCATGCGCGTCCGCCGGCGACCCCCTCGACCGCCCGGAGGCGTTCCCCCATGCCCACGTACCAGGCGGTGCTCTTCGACTTCTTCGGCACGCTCACCCGCTCGGTGCAGCGCGGCGCGGCCCACCGGTGCACCGCCGAGCTGCTCGGCTGCCCGGCCGACACGCTGGTCGAGGTGCTGGACCGCAGCTTCTACCAGCGGGCCAGCGGGCGGTTCGGCAGCGCCGAGGCCACCC
Source organism: Micromonospora sp. C28SCA-DRY-2 (assembly GCF_030519475.1). Classification (GTDB taxonomy): domain Bacteria; phylum Actinomycetota; class Actinomycetes; order Mycobacteriales; family Micromonosporaceae; genus Micromonospora. The sequence goes on from NZ_JAUMKD010000001.1 coordinate 1,457,223, forward strand.
TGCGCTGGGTCTGCGAGCAGGCCGGCGTACACCCGTCGGACGGTGCGGTGCGGGCCGCGGTGGCCTCCCGGCACCGGGCGGTACGCGCGGACACCCGGCTGCGCGACGACGCCGCGGCGGTGCTCGCCGCGCTGCGCGAGCGGGGACTGCGCACCGGCCTGATCAGCGACTGCACCCACGAACTGCCGGCGTTCCTGCCGCAACTGGCGATCGCCCCGCTGCTCGACGTGCGGGTCTTCTCGGTGCAGGTCGGCCGCTGCAAGCCGGACCCGGCGCTCTATCTGGCGGCGTGCCACCGGCTCGGGCTGACCCCGGCGGACTGCCTCTACGTCGGCGACGGCGACAGCCAGGAGCTGACCGGGGCGGAACGGGCCGGCATGACGGCGGTGCGGCTGGCCGCCCCGGATCTGGCCGGGCACCTGGTGTTCAACGCCGACACCTGGGACGGGCCGGTGCTGCGCTCGCTGAGCGAGGTGCTCGACCTGGTCGACCCGGCGGCGGTGCCGGCGTGACCGCGCCGGCGGTCGGCCGGGTCGGATCGCCGGGCCGGGCGGTCCGGCCGGGCCCGTTCGTCGGAGCGTCGGGCCGGGTCCGGTTCGTCGCGTCGTCGGGGTGGGGTGCGGTCAGCGGCGGCGGACCCGGTGCAGCCGGAACGGCTTGCGGGTGGCCCGGACCACCGTCGCCGGTCGGGGCTCCTCGGCCAGCGACCCGTCGGGCAGCCCGGCCCCGGCGACCGGCTCCCCGGCCGGGACCAGGCGGACCAGCGCGCAGCCCTCGGCGGCCCAGCGGGCGACCTGGTCGGCGGCGCTGCCCCGGCCGTTCAGCCGTTTGCCGGCGACCAGCGGGGCGGCGGTCTCCCAGGTCTCGCTGCCCGGCGCCACCCGTTCCACCCGCGCCGGCCAGGTGACGATCCGGCCGCCGTGGTCGCCGCGCAGCGTCACCCGCGCCTCGGTCGCCTCGGCCAGCCCGGGCGCGGACTGCTCGCCCGGCCCGGTCACCACGAAGAGCGCGCCCTCCAGTGTCACGCACCAGAGCGCCAGCGCTGGGCCACCGGGCACGGCGACCCACGCCACCGCGGCCTTCTTCATCGCCTCGTCGACCAGGGGCGTGCTGCTGCGCTCGGGCTCGTCGCTCACTCCGGCATCCTCCCGTAACCGGGCCGTCGGCGTCAGCCGACGAACGGCGGCACCATGATCTCGCCCCGGGCCACCGGCATCACCTGACCCGAGACGGTGGCGCCGACCGCCGCGCCGCCGGCGGCCGTCACCGTGCAGGCCAGCGCGGACGGCCGCTTGATCTCGACCCCCTGCACCACGTCGTACGACGAGCGGCCGTCGCCGGGCAGCAGGCCGCTGGCGACCAGCCAGACCCCGAGCCCGAGCGCGGCCGACCCGGTGGCCGGGTCCTCCGGCACGCCGAGCCCCGGAACGAAGACCCGGGCGTGCGCGGTTTGCGCGTCGGCGTCCCAGGAGAAGACGCTGACGTGCTCCACGCCGTACCGCTGTGCCGCCGCCGCGTTCACCCGCGCGCGGGCCACCGCGTCCGGTCGCACCGGCAGGTAGGGGAACTCCAGGCCGCAGCCGGCCACCCGGGGCGCCGGGCCGACGTGGTCGTCCGCGTTCAGGCCGGCCATCTCCAGCAGCGGCTCCGGGTCCAGCTCGGGGCCGAGGGTGGGGGTGCCGCCGGTGAGCGTGGCCCCGGTCGCGGTCACCTCGATCGGCAGCACGCCGGCGCCGCACTCCTGGGTGACCTGCCCCACACCGAACATGCCCCGGCGGCTGGCCGTCACCGCCGCGCCGACGCTCGGGTGCCCGGCGAACGGCAGTTCCTCCGCCGGGGTGAAGATCCGCGCCCGGTAGGTCGCGCCGACCTGGGTGGGCGGGAGCACGAACACCGTCTCGGACAGGTTGAACTCCAGCGCGAGCGCCTGCATCTGTTCGGTGGCCAGCCCTTCGGCGCCGAACACGACGGCCAGCGGGTTGCCGGCGAAGGGACGGTCGGTGAAGACGTCCACGATCTCGTAGGCCAAGGTCGACATGTTGATAAACACTAGGCGCTTAGGCTGGTGCCCGTGAGCACGCCGACCCGGGTCTACATCGCCCGCCTCGCCGGCGTCGCCGTCTTCGACCCCAACGGCGACCAGGTGGGCCGGGTCCGCGACGCGGTGGCCCGGTTGCGGCCCACCCAGCGCCCGCCGGAGGTGGTGGGCCTGGTCGCCGAGATGCCGATGCGCCGGCGGATCTTCCTCTCCATCAACCGGATCACGTCGATCGACGCGGACGCGGTGGTGCTCGGCACCGGCACGCTTAACCTGCGCCGCTTCGAGAAGCGCCCCAACGAGCTGCTGGTGCTCCAGGAACTGCTGGACCGGCGGGTGCAGATCGACCCGGGCGGTCAGCCCGGTGCGGTGGTCGACGTGGCGATGGAGTGCAGCCGCGGCGGCGAGTGGTCGCTGACCCGGGTGGCGGTCCGCGAGCAGACCGGCCGGCTGGGCCGCCGCGGCCACCTCCAGCAGGTCGAGTGGGAGCGGGTCCGGGGGTTGAGCGGCATCGCCGACACCCGGGGCACCGCCAACCTGCTCTCGGTGCTGGAGGACATGCGCCCCGCCGACCTGGCCAACGCCCTGCAGGACCTGCCCGACGCGCGGCGCAACGAGGTGGCCGCCGCCCTGGACGACGAGCGGCTCGCCGACGTGCTCAGCGAGCTGCCCGAGCACGACCAGGTGGAGATCCTGGCCGCGCTGGACCGGGAACGGGCCGCCGACGTGCTGGAGGAGATGGACCCGGACGACGCCGCCGACCTGCTCAGCGAGCTGACCCCGCCGGAGCAGGACGTGCTGCTCGACCTGATGCAGCCGGACGAGGCCGACCCGGTCCGCCAGCTGCTGAAGTACACCCCCGGCACGGCGGGCAGCGTGATGACCTCGGAGCCGGTGATCCTGCCGCCGGACGCGACAGTGGCGGAGGCGCTGGCCCGGATCCGCGAACCGCAGCTCTCCCCGGCGGTCGCCGCGCAGGTGTTCGTGACCCGCGCGCCGATGACCACGCCGACCGGCCGCTACCTCGGCATGGTGCACTTCCAGCGGTTGCTCCGGGAACCGCCGGCCGACATGCTCGGCGGGGTGGTGGTCAACGACATCGACCCGCTGCGGCCGACCACCCCGCTGCCGGAGATCACCCGCCGGATGGCCACCTACGACCTGGTCGCCATGCCGGTGATCGACCGGAACAACCGGCTGGTCGGCGCGGTCACCGTCGACGACGTGCTGGACCACTCGCTGCCCCGGGACTGGCGCGACCGGGACGCCATGACCGGCCCGACCAACTCGGACGCGGTGCTGGACGGCGCGGATGGTTGAGCGACGGGCGGAGCGGCTGGACCAGCCGCGCGAGCCCCGGAGCCTGAAGCTGCCCCGGTTCGACCCGGAGGCCTTCGGCCGGTGGTCGGAGGGGATCGCCCGGGGCATGGGCACGGCGAACTTCATCGTCTACATGACGGTGGTGATCCTGCTGTGGTTCGGCTGGAACACGCTGGCCCCGGCGCACCTGCGCTTCGACCCGTACACCTTCACGTTCCTCACCCTGATGCTGTCGTTGCAGGCCAGCTACGCGGCGCCGCTGATCCTGCTGGCCCAGAACCGGCAGGCGGACCGGGACCGGTTGGCGCTGGAGGAGGACCGGCGCCGGGCCACCATGCAGAAGGCCGACACCGAGTACCTGGCCCGGGAGATCGCCGCGCTGCGGATCGCGATGGGTGAGGTGGCCACCCGGGACTTCCTCCGCTCGGAGCTGGCCCGGCTGGCCGAGGAGCTGGACGAGGCGGGGCAGCGCCGGCAGCGGCTGGAGCGCCGCCAGCAGGAGCGGGCCGCGCAGCGGGCGGCCGGCGCCGGCGACGCCCTGGAGGAGCCCCGCGACGAGCTGGACGGCGACTGGGCCCGGGACGGCCGGCCGGAGGGTGGGGGCTGAGCGCGGCGGCACCCTGCCCGGCGCGTCAGAACGCCGCGCGCCTCAAGGGGCCAGGCGAGCGGCGTTCGCCTCGATCGTCCCACTTCGTGCGGTACGCGTCCAGACCCCGGCGGCCCCGCCCGGGCGTCATCGATTCGCTCACACCGACCCCCGCTGGCGGCGGTGCGGGACGGCCCTCGACGTAGCATTGCGGGCATGTCAGCACCCGTCAGCACCGTCTCCGACGCGATCCAGGCCGCGCTGGCCACCGTCAACGACCCGGAGATCCGCCGGCCGATCACCGAGCTCGGCATGGTCCGCTCCGCCACTGTCGGCGACGACGGTGTGGTGCGGGTCGAGCTGCTGCTCACCGTCGCCGGCTGCCCGCTGCGGGACAAGCTGCGCGCGGACATCACCGCTGCCGTCGGCGCGGTGCCCGGGGTGACCGGTGTCGAGATCGACTTCGGCGTGATGAGCCCGGAGCAGCGCCAGCAGCTCCAGGCGAAGCTGCGCGGCGGAGGCGCCACCGAGGAGCCGGTCATCCCGTTCGCCCAGCCCGGCTCCCGCACCCGGGTGTACGCGGTCGCCAGCGGCAAGGGCGGCGTCGGCAAGTCCAGCGTGACTGTCAACCTGGCCGCGGCGCTGGCCGCCCGCGGGCTCTCCGTCGGCGTGGTCGACGCGGACATCTACGGCCACTCGGTGCCCCGGATGCTCGGCGCCGACGGCCGGCCCACCCGGGTCGAAGACATGATCATGCCGCCGCAGGCGCACGGCGTGAAGGTCATCTCGATCGGCATGTTCACCGCCGGCAACGCCGCCGTGGTGTGGCGCGGCCCGATGCTGCACCGGGCGTTGCAGCAGTTCCTCGCCGACGTCTACTGGGGCGACCTGGACGTGCTCCTGCTCGACCTGCCCCCGGGCACCGGCGACGTGGCCATCTCGCTGGCCCAGCTGCTGCCCAACTCCGAGATCCTGGTGGTCACCACGCCGCAGGCGGCGGCCGCCGAGGTGGCCGAGCGGGCCGGCGCGATCGCCCTGCAGACCCACCAGCGGGTGGTCGGCGTCATCGAGAACATGTCCTGGCTGGAGCTGCCGGACGGGTCCCGGATGGAGGTCTTCGGCGCGGGCGGCGGCGCGACGGTCGCCGAGTCGCTGACGAAGACGATCGGCGCCCAGGTGCCCCTGCTCGGCCAGATCCCGCTGGACACCCGGGTCCGCGAGGCCGGCGACGAGGGCAACCCGATCGTGCTGGCCGAGCCGGAGTCGCCGGCCGCGGTGGCGCTCGGCCAGGTGGCCGACCGGCTCGCCGTCCGCCGCGAGTCGCTGCTCGGCAAGCCGCTGGGCCTCAAGCCCGCCGGCCGCTGACCCGCCCGGCTCCGGGCGCGCGCGGTTCTGCCGCGTCCCGACCGCCGCGCCGCCCCGCCCGTCCTGCCACCGGGCGGCCCTGAGGCCGCCCCACCCGGCCGCCCCGCCGCCCAGACGACCGGCCGGGGTGGCCTCGGCACGCACGGTGCGGACGGCGCTGCGCGGGTCGCCCGGGCTCAGGTGGCGTCGTCGTAGCTGACCCGCGGCGCGGGTGCCGGGGCGCCGCCGGTGGCGGTGGCCGGCCGGCTGCCGCTCGACCGGAGGTCGGCGGCGTTGGCGACGTCCTTCAGCTCGTTGTGCACGCCGGTGACGTCCGCCCGCAGGTTGTCGTAGACGCCCTGCAGCGGCTTCCGGATCGCCTGCTCGTCCTCCTCGCTGAGCAGGTGCTTGCGGATGAACGCCTTGGGGTGCAGGTCCTCCAGCTGGATGTCGGTGCCCAGCTCCTTGCTCAGGTCGCTGGTGGCGTTGCGGGCCATGTTGCGCAGGTTGCGCACCATCCGCAGGCCGTCGTTGATCACCGCGGGCAGCCGGTCGCCGAAGATCAGCAGCGCCAGGAGCAGCAGCCCACCGATCTCCCACATGTTCAGGTTGTCGAGCACTGCGGGCCCCCCTCTCGGCGTCAGCGCCAAGACTACGCACGTCGGACGCCGGACCGGGAGGGGGTGACCGCCCGCTACTTCGCGTCTGCGGCGAGCGTCACCGACGCGTTCAGCCGGTCCGAGCCGCGGCGGTACTCCACGGTCACCACCGAGCCCGGGGCGAACTTGCGGACCAGGGCGATCAGATCGGTCGGTTCGGTCATCGGCCGCCCGTTCAGCTTCAGGATCACGTCGCCGGCCTTGAGGCCGGCGTCGGCCGCCGGCCCGGACGGCTCCACCGTCACCAGCCGGACACCGCTGCCGCTGGCCGCGCCGGGGCCGCCGACCTGGGCGCCGATCACGGTACGCCGGGCCTTGCCGGTGCCGATGATGTCCTGCGTGATCCGCTTGGCCTGGTTGATCGGGATGGCGAAGGCGAGGCCGATGTTGCCCGCCTCCTGCCCGTCGGCGACCAGCGACTTGATCGTCGAGTTCACCCCGATCACCCGGCCGGCGCCGTCCACCAGTGGCCCGCCCGAGTTGCCGTGGTTGACCGCGGCGTCGGTCTGGATGGCCGCGTAGTAGCGCACCGGGCCGCCCGGCTCCCCCGCCTGCATGGTCCGGTCGAGCGCGCTGACGATGCCCGCGGTGACCGTGTTGGCCAGCGAGAGCGGCGAGCCGATGGCCAGCACCGGGTCGCCCACCGCGAGCGCGTCGGAGTCGCCGAACTCCACCGGCCGCAGCCCGGTGCGGGCCACCTTGATCACCGCGATGTCGGACTCCGGGTCCTGCCCGACCAGGGTGGCCGCGGCCGAGGTGCCGTCGTTGAAGATCACCGAAGCCTTGCCGGTGCCGCCCGCGACCACGTGGTCGTTGGTGATCACGTGGCCGTCCGCGCTGGCGATGAAGCCGGAGCCCTCGCTCGTGCCGCCGACGCCGCTCACCCGCACGGTCACCACGCTGGGCAGCACCCGTTCGGCGACGCCGGCCAGCGACTCCGGCTTGCGCTGGGCCAGCCCGGGCGCCTGCGGGTCGGCGCCGAGCACGGTACCCCCGGCGGCGCCGCCGCGAACCGCGAAGGCGTAGCCGAGCGCGCCGCCGAGGCCGCCCGCGAGCAGCGCGGTGATCAGCGGGATGAGCAGCAGTTGGCGCAGCGACGGGCGGCCCGGGGCGTCCGGGTCGGTGACCGGTTCCGGCTCGGTGCCGGGGCCGGGCGCGGCCGGGAGCACCACCGCGGCCGGGGCGGCCGGGTCGCGCCACGGGTCGGCGAGCGCGTCGGACCACCAGGGCGAGGTGGTGCCGGTGCCGTGCGGTGCCGTCGGCGCAGGCGGCGGGTACGCCGGCGCCGGCGGTCCCGCCGGCGTCGGGCTCCCACCGGGCTGGCGCCAGTCCCAGCCGTCGGTCACGTCGGTCCTCCCAGTCCGTCCCCGGATCCCGCCCGCGACGACCCGGCGACAGGTCGGCCCGGTCGCGACCGGCGGGATACCGTCTCCAGGATTGCACGGATGCCCCGGGTGGAGTCAGCGGTTGCCACCCGTGATCGTCCGCGGCGGGACGCGCGGCTGCGTGGGTCGGGGCTCGCCTCTAGGCTCACAGTGCCAACCCGCCCCTCGCACCATTCGCGCCGCCCGGAGGTGTCCCATCGCCACGGTCGCCGGTTCCGGCAGTTCGACGACCCAGGCTCTGCAGTTCGCCGAGTCGTACGCCGCCGAGGATCTCGTGCTGCGCACCGCCCGCAGCCTCGCCCGCGAGGTCGGTCTCGACGCGGTGACCCCCGGCGCGGGCGCCGCACTGCGGCTGCTCGCCGCCGCCGGCAACGCCCGGGCCGTGGTGGAGATCGGCACCGGCACCGGGGTCAGCGGGGTGTGGCTGCTGCGCGGCATGCGCGCCGACGGCGTCCTCACCACCATCGACGTCGAGGTGGAGCACCAGCGGATCGCCCGGCGGATCTTCACCGAGGCGGGCTTCCCGGCGGGCCGGACCCGGATCATCACCGGTCGGGCGCTGGACGTGCTGCCCCGGCTCGCCGACGGCGCGTACGACCTGGTCTTCGTCGACGCCGAGTCGACCGGCTTCGCCGCCTGCGTGGACGCCGCGCTGCGGCTGCTGCGCCCGGGCGGGGTGCTCGCGCTCAACGGCACGCTGGCCGGCGGCCGGATCGGCGACCCGGCCGCCCGCGACGTGGAGACGGTGACCATCCGCGAGACGATCAAGGCGATCCGGGAGTCGGAGCACTGGATCCCGGCGCTGCTGCCGCTCGGGCACGGGCTGCTCGCCGCCGTGAAGTGCTGACCGGGCAGGCACCCCGGTCCGCCGCACGCGGGCGTCGTCCGCCGGTCAGCCGAGCGTGGCCAGCCAGCGCAGCAGCGAGCGGACGCCCCAGCCGGTCGCGCCCCTGGTCAGCTCCGCGTCGTCGGCGTCCGCCCAGGACGGCGCGGACATGTCCACGTGCAGCCAGCGGTCGCGCAGGTCGCCGGTGAACTCGCGCAGGTAGAGCGCGGCCACCACCGAGCCGGCGCCCTGGGTCGGGGCGCTGTACAGGTCGGCCAGCTCGCTGCCCAGGTACTCGACGTAGTCGGTGGGCAGCGGCATCCGCCAGGCCGCCTCCCCGGCCTCGGCCACCGCGGCCAGTACGGCGGCGGCCAGCTCGTCGTTCTCGCTGTAGAGCGCGCCGGTGCGCTTGCCCAGCGCCACCGCGTTGGCGCCGGTCAGCGTGGCCAGGTCGACCAGCAGGTCCGGCCGCAGCTCCTGGACGGCGTAGGCGAGCGCGTCGGCGAGCACCAGCCGGCCCTCGGCGTCGGAGTTGGTGGTCTCGCTGGTGGTCCCGCCGTAGTGGCGGACGATGTCGCCCGGGCGGAACGCCGAGCCGCTGACCATGTTCTCGGCCAGCGGGGCGAGCGCGGTGACCCGTACCGGCAGCCGCTGCGCCGCGGCGCCGACGGTGGCGGCCACCACCGCGGCCGCCCCGGCCATGTCCTTGCGCATCAGCTTCATCGCCGGCACCGGCTTGATCGAGATGCCACCGGTGTCGAAGGTGATGCCCTTGCCGACCAGCACCACGTGGGTGCGGGCGTCGGCCGGTCGCCAGTCCAGCTCGACCAGGCGCGGGCCGTGCGCCGAGCCGCCGCCCACGGCGAGGATGCCGCCGAAGCCCTCGGCGGCCAGCTCGGCCGGCTCGCGGACCCGCAGGTGCAGGTCCGGCACCTCGGCGGCGCGGGCGGCCACCTGCTCGGCGAACCACTGCGGGTTCTTCACCGAGGACGGGGTGTTGGTCAGGTCGCGGGCCCACCGGGTCAGCCCGGCGGTGGTTTGGGCCGCCTCGACCACGGCCCGGTGGGGCTCCGGGTCGGCCACCAGCAGGTCGACCCCGGCGAGCGCGGGCCGGTCGCCGGCGTCGGTCAGCCGGAACCGGTACGACGCCAGCAGCAGCCCTTCGGCGAGCCCCCGGACGGCGGCCGGAGACACGTCGGCCGGCAGCGCGATCGTGACGTGCGTCTCATCGGCGACGGCGCGGACCAGCGCGGCGCCGGCGCGCCGCCAGCTCGCCTCGTCGCCGTCCCCGGTGCCGAGCAGGACCAGCAGGGCGGGGGTCCGCCCCGGGCGGTACCGGGGGTGGAGTTCACCGGCCCGGCCGGTGAGCCGGGCGGCCGGGGCCAGCGCGCTGGCCTCCTCGACGACGCCGTCGGGCAGCGCCGTCGCGGTCGGCGCGGGCACGGCCGGAGCGTCGCCGCCCGTCCCCTCCCCAGCCGGACGAAGGGTCAGGACGAGGGTGTCGAGCCGGTCAGGCTCGACGACCAGACGGATGGCGAGCACGCGGGACCGTACCTCCAGGAAAGGGATCGCGGAGCGGGGATGACCCACGGCGCTCCGCGCCGGTGAAGCCCTGAGCCACCGGCAGGGCCGGTGGCTCAGGGTACGACGAACCGTCCGGGCGGCGGACGCCACCCGAACCGCTCCTCGCTCAGCCGGCGGCCGCCTTCAGCGCGTCACCGAGCGCGTTGGCCTCGTCGGGAGTCATCTCGACGACGAGCCGGCCACCGCCCTCCAGCGGGACCCGCATGACGATGCCCCGGCCCTCCTTGGTGACTTCCAGCGGACCGTCGCCCGTCCGCGGCTTCATCGCCGCCATGTTGTCTCCCCTCAGACCTACACCAGGGTCGGTGGGTTGCCCCACAGCCACTTCGTCACGACCACCCGCAACCTACGCGGGGGTGTCGACTGACGATTTTCCCTGATGAACACCGCCGGACCCAAACCGAAGCAGCATTGATGTAACAGCATCTAGCTTATCTTGAGAAGGCCTGTCACAATGTGCGGTCATGCAGGCACGGTCGGCACTCTTCGACCTGTACGGCGACCACCTCCGGCCACGGGGTGGCCGTGCGCCGGTCGCCGCCCTGGTCAAGCTGCTGGCGCCGCTCGGGATCGCCCCGCCCGCCGTACGGACGGCGGTGTCCCGGATGGTGCGTCAGGGGTGGCTCGACCCGTGCCGGCTCACCTCCGGGCCGGGATATTCGATCACACCGAAAGCCGCCCGCCGGCTCGACGAGGCGGCGGCCCGGATCTACCGCACCGGCCGGGTCAGCTGGGACGGCCGGTTCGACCTGCTCGTGCTGGAGGCGCCCGCGGGCCGCCGGGAACGCCAGCGGCTCGCCGCCAACCTGCGCTTCCTCGGCTACGGCACGCTCGACGAGCAGACCTGGGTGGCCACCCGCCCGGCCGAGGACGTCGACCTGCTGCTCGCCGAGGCCGGCGTCCGGTTCGAGCGGTTCACCGCCGCGCACGCCTCGGGCACCCCGGGCGCGATGGGCGTGGTCCGCCGGGCCTGGGACCTCGCCGAGATCGGCCGGGCCTACGAGCAGTTCGTCGCCGAGCAGCGCCCGCTGCTGGCCGGCGTGACCGTGCGCAGCGGCGACGAGGAGGCGTACGCCGCCCGGTTCCGGCTGGTGCACGCGTGGCGTACCTTTCTGTTCCGGGACCCGCAGCTGCCGCCGGCACTGCTGCCCGAACGCTGGCCCGGCACCGCCGCGGCCAGCTTCTTCGACCGGCACGCCGCCCGGCTCCGGCCGGCCGCCGACCGGTACGTCGAGCAGTGCCTCGACGCCGGCAACCGCATCGTCCGACAGAAGGGTCGTTAGAGACGTGACCGAGCCGCTGCTGGTCGACCGCACCGACGCCGTCGTGACCCTGACCCTGAACCGCCCGTCCGCGATGAACGCGCTGGACGTGGCGCTCAAGGAGGCGCTCCGGGACACCCTGGCCGAGCTGGAGACCGACCGGTCCTGCCGGGCGGTGGTGCTGGCCGGCGCGGGCGGCTCGTTCAGCGCCGGCCAGGACCTGCGCGAGCACGTCCAGACCCTGGAGTCCGGCGAGGGCAAGCCGCTGGACACCGTCCGGGCGCACTACAACCCGATCGCCGCCCGGCTGGCCAACCTGCCGAAGCCGGTGGTCGCCGCGGTGCGCGGGATGGCCGCCGGGGCGGGCGCCTCGCTCGCCTTCCTGGCCGACCTGCGGATCGGCGGGCCGTCGACCAGCTTCCTGATGGCCTTCGCCCGGGTGGGGCTCGCCGCCGACACCGGCGCGTCCTGGACGCTGCCCCGGCTGGTCGGCCACGCCAAGGCGGTGGAGCTGCTGATGCTGGCCGAGCCGGTCCGCGCCGAGGAGGCCTGCCGGCTCGGGCTGCTCAACCGGATGGTCGAGGACGACGAGCAGGTGCTGCCGACCGCGCAGGAGCTGGCCGCCCGGCTCGCCGCCGGCCCGACCGTGGCGTACGGGGCGATCAAGCGACAGCTCTCCATCGCCGACGCGGGCACCCTCGCCGACGCGCTGGCCGCCGAGGCGCAGGCCCAGTCGATCTGCGGGGCCACCGACGACCACCGGGCCGCCACGTTCGCCTTCGTCAACAAGCAGAAGCCGACGTTCGAGGGCCACTGACCCGACCCGGGCGGGTCAGTCGTCCTCCTCCGGATCCTGGTTGGCCTCCTCGCCGAGCACGAACGCCTGCATCGCCAGTTCGTCGCCGGACGGCGAGACGAAGGCCGGCAGCTCGCGCGGGCCCAGCTCCTGCACGTACGCCCAGAACAGCCGGACCGCCTCGGCCGGCGACTCGGCCTCGATCGGCAGGTCGAGGCTGACCAGCCAGGAGCGCCGTTCCTTCGGCGGGCCGAGCCGGTCGACCAGCCGCCGGAAGACCGCCGGGTCCAGCGGGCTCACCGGCCGGTCGAGGGTGAGCGCGTCGGCCGGCACCGGCTCGTCGAAGGCCCGCCGGGTGTACGCCACCACCAGCTCGGCCGGGCCCCGCTCGGACTGCGGATCGTCCGGGTCCTCGGGCGCCTCGCCGGTGGGCGCGACGACCCGGCCCAGCGCCACCAGCCGCGGCGGCTCGTCGGCCAGCACCGCCACCTGGTCGCCGGGGTGGGGGCGGTGGGTGCCGTCGAGGCCGGTCAGCTCCAGCGTGTCGTGGTGGACGAGCCGCTCGGCGTCGTAGCGCCCGGCCGGCAGCAGCACCGCCCAGACGCCCGTGCCGTCGGCCCGGCCCACCCCGTTCACCCGGTACGCGGTGTCGGTCGTCATGCCCTCATCCCATCACGCCCGGTCCGGGCGCCACGACGTGGCAGCCCGCCAGGTGGTCGTCGACCATCCCGGTGGCCTGCATCAGCGCGTAGGCGGTGGTCGGGCCGACGAACCGGAAGCCGCGCTTCTTGAGCGCCTTGGCCATCGCGGTGGACTCCGCGGTCAGCGCCGGCACCTGGGCGAACGACGTGGGCCGGCTGGCCCGGGGCGGCGGCGCGTACGACCAGAGCAGCTTGGACAGCCCCTCGGGCAGGTCGAGGGCGGCCCGCGCGTTGGCGATCGCCGCCTCGATCTTGGCCCGATTGCGCACGATGCCGGCATCGGCGAGCAGGCGGCTCACCTCGGCCTCGCCGTAGCCGGCCACGGTGGGGAGGTGGAAGTCGTCGAAGGCCAGCCGGAAGTTGGGCCGCTTGCGCAGGATGGTCAGCCAGGATAGGCCGGACTGGAACGCCTCCAGCGTCATCCGCTCGTAGAGCGCGTCGTCGCCGTGCAGCGGCCGGCCCCACTCGGTGTCGTGGTAGACGGCGTAGTCGGGGGTGCTCGCCCCCCAGGCGCAGCGCGGCAGCCCGTCGGCGCCGATCACCAGGTCACTCACGGCGTAAACGGTAGGCCAATCCCCCGACACACCCATTGCCTCCGGCCGGGGCGGCTGCCTATGGTGCTGGTTACCGGTCGGTAGGTGTGCCTCGTCACACCCGGCCGGCGCCGGCGCACCGGCGGCACCGAGAGCGGGAGGCGGCACCGTGAAGGATTTCCCCGACATCATCGCCTGGTCGATCCCGGCCTTCCTGCTGCTCGTCGTGCTGGAACGGGTCTCCTACCTGCTGCACCGCGACGACGACGAGGTCGGCTACGGGGCGGCCGACACCGCCACCAGCCTGGCCATGGGGCTGGGCAGCGTCTTCACCGACCTGCTCTGGAAGATCCCGATCGCCGCCGCGTACGCGCTGCTCTATGCGCTCACCCCGCTGCGGGTCGCCGAGGTGTGGTGGAGCTGGCCGCTGATCGTGCTCGCCCAGGACTTCTGCTACTACTGGTCGCACCGGGGCCACCACGTGATCCGGATCCTCTGGGCCACCCACGTGGTGCACCACTCGTCCCAGCGCTTCAACCTCTCCACCGCGCTGCGCCAGCCGTGGACCAGCGTGACCGGCTGGGTGTTCTACATCCCGATGATCCTGCTCGGGGTGCACCCGGCGGTGGTGGCGTTCGCCGGCTCGGTCAACCTGCTCTACCAGTTCTGGATCCACACCGAGCGGATCGACAAGCTCCCCCGCTGGTACGAGGCGGTGTTCAACACCCCGTCGCACCACCGGGTGCACCACGCCTCGCAGGGCGGCTACCTGGACCGCAACTTCGGCGGCATCCTGATCGTCTGGGACCGGCTGTTCGGCACCTTCGCGCCCGAGCGGGAACGCTGCGTCTACGGGCTGACCAAGAACATCGAGACCTACAACCCGCTCCGGGTGGCCTTCCACGAGTACGTCTCGATCGCCCGGGACCTGCGGACCGCGGTGGGCTGGCGGCACCGGGCGGGGGTGCTGTTCCGCTCACCCGGTTGGCAGCCCGCCGCCGCGCCCGCGCCGGCCGCGCCGCCGGCCGCCCCGGCGCCGCCCGCCCCGGTCACCACCCGCTGAGCGGGGTCAGGGCAGGCGGCCCTGCTCGACCAGCCGGGCGAACTTCTTCAGCGCCTGGGTGAGGCCGAACTTCGAACCGGGCCAGAGCACCGGCCAGGCCACCCGGCCGGCGGTACCGCCCGGCAGGTGGAACCACTCGTGCCAGACCACCTGGGTGCGGTCCCGCTCCAACTGGGTGCAGCGCAGTACGCCGGGGCCGCGCAGCAGCCGCCCGCAGTGCACCACCCGCACCTCGTACGGCGGGTCCACCTGGACCACCCGCATCTCGTCCCGGACCAGGGCGGGGCCGACCGCGGTGACCGCCTCGACCAGGCTGCCCTCGCCGCCGTCGCCCTCGATCACCCGCACCCGGGTGAACGGGATCCACTCGGACTGCCGCTCCCACGCGGTCAGTGCCGCGAAGACCCGGCCGGCCGGCGCGTTGACGATCACCGTGGCGGTCACCTCGCCGGCGCCCGGAGAGGCCGCCTCGCGCAGGTCGTCCGCTCCGTCGGCTCCGCTCACACCGGCTCCGACCGGGCCACCGGCCCGTGCCGGCCGTCCTCCGGCTCGCCCGGCGCGTCCTCGGTGTCGGCCGGTGGCTGATGGACCCCTCCGGCCCCGTTCTCGCTCGGCGGCGCGGCCGCGGCAGCCGGCGTGCCGGTGGCCGCCGGACCCGCTGCGGTGACGGTCCCGGCCGGCTCGCTGGCCGGCGCGGGCCGGGCGAAATCCGATTCGGTCACGGGCCGGGCGGTGGTGGTCCCGGCCGACTCGCCGGCCGGCTCGGTGGCCGACGCCGGCCGGGCGAAGGCGTCCCGCCCGGTCGCCGCCGGCTCGGCGAACACGACGGGCTCGGAGACGGCGGGCCCGTCGGACCCGGTGGGCTCGGTGGCGCCGGCCGCCGGAGCGGGCTCGGGCTGACCGGCGCTGCCGGCGGCCTGCTCGCGGGCCCGGCGCAGGGCGTCGGCGTCCGCGATCCGCCCCTCGCGCAGCGCGGTGACCTCCGCCTCCAGCACCCCGATCAGCTCGGACTTGTAGCCGATGTCGTACGCCGCCCGCCGCATCGCCTGGTCGACCTGGGCCATCCGGTAGCCGCGCAGGGCGGTGTCGAACCGGACCTCGCCGACGTCCGACTCGCGCAGTGGTCGGGCGCCCGGCAGGGGTACCGCCCGGCCGTCCGGCTCGACCGGCACCAGGCCGGGATCCCGGCCGCTGACCAGCACCGTCACCCCGAACACCACCGCCGCGACGGTCAGCGCCACGACCAGCAGGAGCAGAACCTGACCCATGCACAGATCGTGGCATGTCGAACGGGCCGGAGCGACCCCACCACCCACCCCGCCGTCGGATCCACCGGTTCCGGCGGGTCGGCCGGCACCGGTCGAGCGCGACACCACCGACGTCGAGCAGGGCGAACGTGGAGGGCCCACGAACCGCCCACCCGGGGCGCCGTCCGTCCCGGGTGGGCGGAGGTGCCGGCCGGTGACCGGATAGCGTCGGGATCGGCCGGCGACGGGCGGTCGGCGGCGCGGAACTCGGGAGGCGGCATGGCCGGAGCGCTTCGGCTCGGTGCGCGGACGTTCGACGCCGGTGAGCTGGTGGTGATGGCGATCGTCAACCGCACCCCGGACTCGTTCTTCGACCGGGGCGCGACCTTCGCCGCCGACAGCGCGCTGCGGGCGGTGGAGCGGGCGGTCGAGGAGGGCGCCGAGATCATCGACATCGGCGGGGTCAAGGCCGGCCCGGGCGCCGAGGTCGACGTGACCGAGGAGATCCGCCGGACGGTGGACACCATCGCCGCGGTCCGGGCCGCCTTCCCGGAGGTGGTCATCTCGATCGACACCTGGCGGGCCGAGGTGGCGGTGGAGGCGGTGGCCGCCGGGGCCGACCTGCTCAACGACACCTGGTCCGGCGCCGACCCGGCGCTGGCCCAGGTGGCGGCCGACACCGGCGCCGGACTGGTCTGCTCGCACGCCGGCGGGCTGGCGCCGCGGACCCGGCCGCACCGCGCGGCCTTCGACGACGTGGTGGCCGACGTGCTCGCCACGGTGACCGGGCTCGCCGACCGGGCGGTCGCGCTCGGCGTACGCCGGGACGGCATCCTGATCGACCCGGCGCACGACTTCGGCAAGAACACCCGCCACTCGCTGGAGATCACCCGCCGGCTGGACGAGCTCACCCGCACCGGCTGGCCGTTGCTGGTCGCCCTGTCGAACAAGGACTTCGTCGGCGAGACGCTGGACCTGCCGGTGCCCGAGCGGCTGGAGGGCACGCTGGCGGCGACCGCCGTCTCCGCCTGGCTGGGCGCCCGGGTGTTCCGGGCCCACCAGGTGCGCCAGACCCGCCGGGTGCTCGACATGGTCGCCTCGATCCGGGGCGACCGGCCGCCCGCGGCGGCCCGCCGCGGCCTGGCCTGATCCCCGCCGCCCGGGTCAGGTCCAGCGCAGGATGTTCCGGCGCCAGGCGTAGAGGATGCCGAGCGCCAGCACCGCCACGAAGATCGCCATCTCCACCACGGTGACCATCCCGAACCCCGGCCGGTCGAAGACCACCGCCCAGGGGAAGAGGAAGACCGACTCCACCGCGAACAGCACGTACAGGTACGCGTACACGTAGTACCGGATCTGCATCTGCGCCCAGTCGGCACCGACCGGATCGAGGCCGCACTCGTAGGTGGCCCGCTTCCCGGGCGGATCAGCCGGACGGGCAGGACGTAACACCCGGTTGGCCGAGAACGCCATGACAAAGAAGAGGACGCTGGCGAGCAGCAGCAGCCCGAGCGTCGCGTACGAGCCCAGGTAGGTCACGCCCGGCAGCCTACCGCCCGACGCCGGCCGACCGTTCCGGACACGTTACGAATTTGTTTTCCGCTGGGACTAGTGCTCTGGGGCAAATGTCACGAATATTAAGCTCCAACCCTGGTCACCGGAGGACAGATGGCCCGCGCAGACGTATCGCCCGCCCGGCGGGCGCGCAGCCGGCGCCTCGTGCCGCTGCTGGCGGTTCCGCTCGCGCTCGGGCTGGCGCTCACCGTGCTGCCCGGCTGGGCGACCGCCGCCGCGCCGGCCGCCCTGGTGACCGCGCCCGGCACCGCGCCCGCCGACGAGCCGGACGACCAGACGCCGACCGCGGACCCGACCGACCCCGTGCCGACGACCGCGCCGCCGACCAGCCCGGAGACCACCCCGCCGGCGACGCCCACCGCCGATCCCGAGCCCACCGCCACCGACACCGGCGCTCCGACCACCGGGCCGCCGGCCACCGCCGGGCCCGCCACGCCCGTGCCGGTGCCGCCGCCGGTCCGGCCGTCCGCGCCCGGGCCGGGCACCCCGCCGGGCAGCCCGCTCGGCGTCCGGGTCAGCACCGGCGACATCCAGCTCTCCGGCCGGTACTGGAACGCCGCCAGCACGGTGGCCACGCTCCGGGTCAGCATCACCAACACCGGCACGGCGCGGGCCCGGATCCGACTCGGCTACACCCTGCCCGCCGGACTGTCCGACGCGGGCACCGCGGGCTGCGTCGCGACCGGGGGCGGCGAGCACCGGTGTGGCGAGTGGACCACCGCGCCGGGCGCGCGGTTCAGCACCCGACTGAAGGTCCGCGTCAGCGGCACCGCCTGGCGGAACATGCCGCTGAGCGGCTCGGTCCGGGTCACCGCGACCGCGCCCGGCACCGCCGGCCCGGTCACCGACAACGAGGGCTTCGCGGTGCTCTTCCCGCCCGGCCCGCCGGTGCCCGGCATCACGTTGCAGGCCGACGAGGTCGCCTTCGACATCAGCGGCGGGGCCGCTGAACTCGCGGTCCGGCTGGGCAACACCGGCCGGGTGGACGCCAGCGGCCGGATCGAGGTGGTCCTGCCGGACGGGGTGAGCGTGCCGACGCCCCCGGCGGGATGCGCGGCGGCGGCCGGCCGGACCCGGTGCGAGGTCGGCACCGTGCCGGCCGGGCGGAGCGCCGAGCTGCGCCTGCCGGTGGTCGCGACGCCGGAGGCGCAGCGCGCCGCCCCGCTCTCCGGCGCGGTGGTCGGGCACCTGGACCCGCGCCAGGGCCGGACCCGGCAGGTGCAGATGAGCTTCCGGATCACCGCCGCGGCCGCCCTGACCACACAGGTCGCCGCGGCACCCGGGCCGACCGGGTCGCAGGGGGTGGTGGCCGCCACCGCACCGGTGCTCGACCGCGCGAGCGCCGGGTTGAGTTCGGTGCAGCGCACCGCGATCCTGTTGATCGCCGTCTCCGCGCTGCTGGTGGTGCTCGCCCTGACGCTGGCCACCGTCTCGCTGCGCCGCCGGATGACGACGCCGGTGGCCGAGCCGGCGGCGACGCCCGCTACCCCGGAGTGACCCGCCCGGCCGACCCGCCAGGACCGGGCGACGGCGGCGGGGCCGGCCGCCAGCGGTGATCTGAATTACGGCGGGCAGGGCAAAATGCCGTATTGCCGGACAAACAGCGACCATTTCCGGTCCCAGTCGGCGGACCTCCCGGGAGGTTGGCCGGTCGATCCGACGTAGGCTCTCAGATGAGGAACGACAGCGGGCCGGACCAGTCACGGACGGCCGGTGCGGCGGTGCGTCAAGGAGGTCACGTGGCCGGGCAAGGCGAGGTCACCATCAGTTTCAGCCGCCCGCGCGACCGCGCTGAGCGAAGCGAGGTGCAGGCGTGACGAAGCAGATCCGTCAGCTGGACCGGGTGGTGATCCGGTTCGCCGGCGACTCGGGCGACGGCATGCAGCTGACCGGCGACCGGTTCACCTCGGAGACGGCGCAGCTCGGCAACGACATCTCCACCCTGCCGAACTTCCCGGCGGAGATCCGGGCCCCTGCCGGGACCCTGCCCGGGGTGTCCAGCTTCCAGGTGCACTTCGCCGACTACGACATCCTCACGCCCGGTGACGCGCCGAACGTGCTGGTGGCGATGAACCCGGCGGCGCTGAAGGCCAACCTGGCCGACCTGCCCCGCGGCGCGGACATCATCGTCAACACCGACGAGTTCACCAAGCGCAACCTGGCCAAGGTCGGCTACCAGGTGAACCCGCTGGACGACGACTCGCTGGCCGGCTACGTGGTGCACCCGGTGGCGCTGACGTCGATGACCATCGGTGCGCTGGCCGACCAGGCGGTGTCCAAGAAGGACGCCGAGCGGGCCAAGAACATGTTCGCACTCGGCCTGCTCTCCTGGATGTACTCCCGGCCGTACGAGTCGACGCTGCGGTTCCTGGAGCGCAAGTTCGCGGCCCGGCCGGAGCTGGTGGCCGCGAACGTCGCCGCCTTCCGGGCCGGCTGGAACTTCGGTGAGACGACCGAGGACTTCGCGGTCCGCTACGAGGTCAAGCCGGCGAAGATGCAGCCCGGCACGTACCGCAACATCACCGGCAACGCGGCCCTGTCGCTCGGCCTGGTGGCCGCGGGCGTCCGCTCCGGGCTGCCGGTCTTCCTGGGCGCCTACCCGATCACGCCGGCCTCGGACATCCTGCACGAGCTGAGCAAGCACAAGAAGTTCGGCGTGCTCACCATGCAGGCCGAGGACGAGATCGCGGCGGTCGGCGCGGCGCTGGGCGCCTCCTACGGCGGCTCGCTGGGCGTGACCACCACCTCCGGCCCAGGCGTGGCGCTCAAGAGCGAGACGATCTCCCTGGCGGTGGCGCTGGAGCTGCCGCTGGTCATCGTGGACGTGCAGCGCGCCGGGCCGTCGACCGGCATGCCGACCAAGACCGAGCAGGCCGACCTCAACATGGCCCTCTACGGGCGGCACGGCGAGGCGCCGGTCGCGGTGATCGCCCCGAAGTCGCCGTCCGACTGCTTCTACGCCGCCCTGGAGGCGGCCCGGATCGCGCTCACCTACCGCACGCCGGTGATCCTGCTGTCGGACAACTACGTGGCCAACGGCTCCGAGCCGTGGCTGCTGCCCGACGTGGAGTCCCTGCCCGACCTGCGGGTGGAGTTCGCCACCACGCCCAACGGCGAGGACGGCACCACCTTCCTGCCGTACCTGCGGGACCCGCAGACCCTGGCGCGGCCGTGGGCCATCCCCGGCACCCCGGGCCTGGAGCACCGGATCGGCGGGCTGGAGAAGGCCGACAAGACCGGTGACATCTCCTACGACCCGGCCAACCACGACTTCATGGTCCGCACCCGCGCCGCCCGGATCGAGACGATCCCGGTCCCCGACGTCGAGGTCGAGGACCCGGACGGCGACGCCCGCGTCCTGGTGCTCGGCTGGGGTTCGACGTACGGGCCGATCGGCGCGGCCTGCCGCGCCCTGCGCCAGCGCGGGCTGCCGGTCGCGCAGGCGCACCTGCGGCACCTGGCGCCCATGCCGGCCAACCTCGGTGAGGTGCTGCGCTCCTACGACCGGGTGGTCATCCCCGAGATGAACCTCGGCCAGCTGGCGCACGTGATCCGGGCGAAGTACCTGGTCGACGCGATCGGCTACAACCAGGTCCGCGGCCTGCCGTTCACCGCCGCGGAGCTGGAGACGATGCTGGAAGAGGTCCTGAAGAATGTCTGAGCCCGTCGCGCTGAAGCTCACCGCCAAGGACTTCAAGTCCGACCAGGAGGTGCGCTGGTGCCCCGGCTGCGGTGACTACGCCATCCTCGCCGCCGTGCAGCAGTTCATGCCCGAGCTGAACATCCCGCGCGAGCGGATCGTCTTCGTCTCCGGCATCGGCTGCTCGTCCCGCTTCCCGTACTACATGAACACCTACGGGATGCACTCCATCCACGGCCGCGCCCCGGCGATCGCCACCGGCCTGTCCGCCACCCGGCCGGACCTGTCCGTCTGGGTCGTCACCGGCGACGGCGACGCCCTCTCCATCGGCGGCAACCATCTCATCCACGCGCTGCGCCGCAACGTCAACCTGAAGATCCTGCTGTTCAACAACCGGATCTACGGCCTCACCAAGGGGCAGTACTCCCCGACCTCCGAGGTCGGCAAGATCACCAAGTCGACGCCGGTCGGGTCGGCGGACGCGCCGTTCAACCCGATCTCCCTGGCGCTCGGCGCCGAGGCGACCTTCGTCGGCCGCACCATCGACTCCGACCGCAAGCACCTGCAGTCCGTGCTGCGGGCGGCGGCGGAGCACCAGGGCTCGGCGTTCGTGGAGATCTACCAGAACTGCAACATCTTCAACGACGGCGCCTTCGACCAGCTCAAGGAGCCGGCCACCCGGGACGACTACCTGATCCGCCTGGAGCACGGGCAGCCGATCACCTTCGGCCGCGACGGCCAGTTCTGCGTCGTCCACCCGCCGGGCGGGTTCGGCCTGGAGGTACGGGAGACGGCGGCCACCAGCCCCGACGAGATCGTCGTGCACGACGCCACGGTCACCGACCCGGCGTACGCGTTCGCGCTGTCCCGGTTGCCCGGCCTCGACCTGCGCAACACCCCGATCGGCGTGTTCCGCTCGGTCCAGCGGCCCTCCTACGACAGCGTGGTGCAGGAGCAGCTCGCCACCGCCCGGGCGAAGGTCACCGACACCCCGGAACAGCAGCTCGCCGGCCTGCTCAACAGCGGCGACACCTGGACGATCCTCTGATCCGCCGCTGAGTCTCCACGGCAAAGGGTGGGCGTCCCCGCGCGGGGACGCCCACCCTTTCCGTTGTCCGGACGGGCACGTCAGCCGACCGAGGCCGGCACCCAGAGCTCGTCGATGGCGCGCTCGGCCGCCGCCAGGCTCTCCTCGTGCAGCGAGATCAGCTCGGCCATGGCCGGGACCACCGGGGCCAGGGTCAGCTCGGCGGTGATGAAGCGCGGTTGCATCCCGGTCTGCGACAGGCCGTGGGGCAGCCAGGGCTCGGCGTGGTCCCAGCCCTCCCGCGGGGTACCCGTGCCGTAGCCGCCACCCCGGCTGGCCAGCACGATGAACTCCCGGTCGCCCAGCAGTCCGGCGCCGGTCGCCGGGTCGTACGCGATGCCCGGCGCGATGAGGTGGTCGACCCAGGTCTTCACGCTGCTCGGGGCGCCGTAGTTGTAGAGCGGGAGCCCGAGCAGGACGGTGTCGGCCCGCTTCACCTCGTCCACCAGCCGCTCGGTCAGCTCCCAGGATGCGCGCTGCTCCGCGGTGTGCTGGTCGACCGGCACCAGCCGGGCCAGCCCGCCGGCCTCGTCCAGGTGCGGCAGCGGCTGCCGACCCAGGTCCCGGTAGGTCACCGTGCCGTCCGGGTGGGCGGCCCGCCAGGCCGCGGCCGCCCGGGCGGTGAGCCGGCGGCTGACCGACTGCTCGCCCCGGATGCTCGAGTCGATGTGCAACAGGTGTGGCATTTGGCTAACCCTTCACAGATGGTTTGTGTAGCACCAACCATTTATAGCAGGCCGATGTTCCTCCCGTAGGTAGACTGGGTCACATGTCTGCCCTGCCGGTCGGCCAGTCGGAGCGCCGGTCCGGGGCGCTCCTCGACTACCTGGCCCGGCGGATGCGGCTGCGGTCGGAGTCGGTGCTCGCGCCACTCGGCCTGCGCCCCCGGCACCTGGTCGCGCTCACCGTGCTGCGCGACGCGGGCGGCATCAGTCAGCAGGGGCTGGCCAGCACCCTCCAGATCGACAGCACGAACGTGGTCGGGCTGCTCAACGACCTGGAGGCGGCACACCTGGTGGAGCGGCGGCGCTCACCGGAGGACCGCCGCCGGCACGACGTGTTCCTCACCGAGACCGGCGCGATCCGGCTCGGCGAGGCCGAATGCGCCCTGGCCAGCGCCGAGGAAGAGGTGCTGGGCGCGCTGGAACCGGCGGAGCGCGACCTGCTCTACGAGCTGCTCAAGCGGGCGACCAGCGGAGCGCCGGCCAACTGCGCGGCGGCGGTCACCGACGACGCGGGGCTCGACGCCAACTGCTGAGCCGCCGGCGGGTCAGCCGGTCGGCGCCGCCTGCGGCCGGTCGTCGCGGACGTGCACCAGCATGTCGCCGGTCTCGATGACCGCCCCGGCCCGGTCGGCCAGGGTGACCACCTTGCCCCGCCGGACCAGCGCGATGACCAGCGAGTCCAGCTCGCGGGGGGAGCGCCCGACCTCGTGCCGTTCGGCCGATCGCATGGCCAGCGCCATCCCCTGCCCGGGCGTGAGCAGGTCCTCCACCACGTCGATCAGCGGCGGGGCGGAGGTGGAGAGCCCCAGCAGCCGGCCGGCGGTCGCCGACGAGACGATCACGTGGTGCGCACCGCTCTGCTTGAGCAGCGGCGCGTTCTCGGCCTCCCGGGCGGCGGCGATGATCCGCACCTGCCCCGCGGTGAGCTGGCGTACGGTCAGCGCCACCAGGACGGACGCGTCGTCACTGTCGGTCGCGATGATGACCGCCTTGGCGTGCCGGACGTGCGCCTCGTTGAGCACCGAGGAACGGGTCGCCGAGCCCTCGATCGCGACCAGCCCGGCCGAGGTGGCCTGCCGCAGCGCCGCGCCGTTGCGCTCCACCACCACGATCCGGGACTTCTCCAGACCGTTCTCCAGCAGGGCGGAGACCGCGCTACGGCCCTTGGTGCCGTAGCCGCAGATGATGACGTGGTCCTTCACGGTTCTCCTCCACCGCGACAGGCGACGGCCGGTGCGGTACTGCTCGGTCAGGACTTCCAGCGTGGTGCCGACCAGGATGATCAGGAAGAGCACCCGGGCGGGGGTGATGTACAGGACGTTCACCAGCCGAGCGCTCTGGCTGACCGGGGTGATGTCGCCGTAGCCGGTGGTGGAGAGCGACACCACCACGTAGTAGAAGCAGTCGAGGAGGGTCAGCCCGTCCTCGTTGACGTCCCGGTAGCCGTCCCGGTCGAGGTAGACCACCCCGACGGTGGCGAGCACCAGCCCGACCGCGGCGGCCAGGCGCAAACTCAGCGCGCTCAGCGGCCCCCGCCGCTGTGCGGGAAAATGGATCACCGGGCGACCTGCTCCACCGACGCCTGCACGCCCACAACATAGCGGTTTCCCCGGCGATCGCACGCCCGGGTGGAGATCGCGGGCAACCGGGCCGGGCCGGGCCGACCGGGACGGCGCTGAGCGGGCATGATGGAGGTGTCCCGGACGACCGCGAGAGTGAGGCCCGCATGTCGTTGCTGCGACGAGTGATCGGCGGCGTGCTGCGCCGGCTCCGGCTGCGCCAGGGCCGCACGCTGCGCGAGGTGGCGGTGGCCGCCGGGGTGTCGGTGCCCTACCTGTCGGAGATCGAGCGGGGCCGCAAGGAGGCCTCGTCGGAGGTGCTCGCGGCGATCTGCCGGGCGCTCGGCATCCGCCTCTCCGACCTGCTGGAGGAGGCGCGGGACGACCTGCGCCGGGTGGAGCCGCGCATCCCCACCGCGCCGCGGGCGGCGCTGGCGCGGCTGGAGCGGGTGCCGGTCTCCCGCCACGAGGAGAGCGCCCCGCGCCTGACGGTCGCGCCGCGGGCCGGCCGTACCCGGGTCGGCTTCGGCCCCGGCGCCGGCGAGCCGCGGCCGCACCTCGCGGAGCGGCCCCACACCGGCGGGTCCGTGCTGCTCACCGTGGGTGTGCCGGCGTACGTCGGCAACCAACTGCCGGTGCTCGGCTCGACCGTGGGCGGGGCGGGGCTGCGGGTGCGGCTGATCCCCTCCGCCCCGGCCGGGCGCCCCCGTCCGCGTACCGCGAAGGTGCTGGCCAGGAGGCGGGGGCGGGCAGGCCGGCGGCGGCTGACCCCGGCGTAGCCCGGCCCGGTTCTGCCCACGGCGGATCTGCCCCGGGCAGAAACCCTGGGTTCCACCGGCCGGCCGCCGGAGGCTGGAAGCGCCGGTCCCCCGGGCGGTTCCGCCGCCCGCCGGCACGGTGGAAGGCGGACACGATGATCTCCAACGGCGTACGGATGCTGGACAACGGGCAGCCGACCTTCGGCGACCAGGTCTTCGAGCGGCTGCTCAAGGAGCGGATCGTCTTTCTCGGCACCGAGGTGACCGACGCGTCGGCGAACCAGATCTGCGCCCAGATCCTGCTGCTCGCCGCCGAGGACCCCGAGCGCGACATCTTCCTCTACATCAACTCGCCGGGCGGCTCGGTGACCGCCGGCATGGCCGTCTACGACACCATGCGGTACGTCCGCAACGACGTGGCCACCCTGGCGCTCGGCTTCGCCGGCTCGATGGGGCAGTTCCTGCTCTGCGCGGGCGCCGCCGGGAAGCGCTACGCCCTGCCGCACTCGCGGATCATGATGCACCAGCCGTCCGGTGGGATGGGCGGCACCGCCGCGGACATCACCATCCAGGCCGAGAACATGCTGCACGTGAAGCGGACCATGCAGGAGCTGATCGCCCGGCACAGCGGGCGCACGCTGGACGAGATCCAGACCGACTGGGACCGGGACCGCTGGTTCACCGCCGAGCAGGCCCGCGAGTACGGCCTGATCGACCGGGTGCTCACCACCGTCGACCAGCTTCCGGCGGGCTGACGGCCCGGGCCGCCACGGGGGCCCGGGCGGGAACGCGCGACGGCGGCCGGCGATGGTCCCGCCGGCCGCCGTCGCGTGCCCGGTCGGCGGCCGCCGGCCGCCGGCCCCTCCGTCAGGGAGTGCGGGCGGCGCGGAGCGCCGCGGTGGTCCGGGTGGCGACGAGCGCGGTACGGCGCACGCGGTCCTCCCCGGATGGGGCGAACCGGCACGGCGCCGGACGCGCCCCCTCGATCGCGTCCGACACCCAACGTGGGAATGTCGTCACGTGCCGATCCCCCGGTAGGGCGGAGCCTATGTCGGGTGGGAACGGCGTGCGCGGGCTCACGGCGCAGCGTCTTGATGGCAATATTCGTTACATCGACCCCGGTCCCGCACCTGTCGACGGCCGCGCCGACCGTGGCCGTTGCAGTGGCCCGGTAGCGTGCCGGGATGATCGGAGCCGATTTCCTGCGCGACACCCGCACGTCCTACGACACCGTGGCCACCAGCTACGCCGAGCATCTCCGGGACGAACTGGCGAACAAGCCGTGGGACCGGGCCGTGCTCACCTGCTTCGCCGAGCTGGTCCGCGCCGACGGCAACCGGCCCGTCGCCGACCTGGGCTGCGGACCGGGCCGGATCGCCGGATACCTGCACGGGCTCGGGCTGGACGTCTCCGGTGTCGACCTGTCCCCGGGGATGATCGAGACGGCCCGGGCGGCCCACCCCGGGCTGCGCTTCACGGTGGGCTCGATGACCGACCTCGACCTGCCCGACGCCACCCTCGGCGGCGTCGTGGCCTGGTACTCGACCATCCACCTGCCGGACGAGCTGCTCCCGGCCACCTTCGCCGAGTTCCGCCGGGTGCTGGCGCCGGGCGGTCACCTGGTGCTGGCGTTCCAGGTCGGTGACGAGCCGCTGCACCTGACCGAGGCGCTCGGCCACCCGGTCTCGTTGACCTTCCGGCGCCGGCAGCCGGACCGGGTCGCCGAGTTGCTGATCGGGGCCGGGTTCGAGCTGCGGACGCGGTCGGTACGCGACCCCGAGACGTTCGCGGGCCGCACCGAGCGCACACCGCACGCGTACCTGCTGGCCCGCCGGCCGGCCGACTCCTGACGGCAGCCGCCTGCCGGGTGGGGAGACGGCCCGTCCCCACCCGGCCGGCGGTCAGACCGTCAGGACCACCTTGCCCAGCGCCCGGCGCCCCTCCAGGTCGGCGTGCGCGGTGGCCGCGTCGGCGAGCGGGTACGTGGACACCCGCGGCCGCCACCAGCCCCGGCCGGCGAGTTCCAGCGACCGGCCGGCCAGGCCCGGGATGCCGCCGGGCAGGGCGCGCATCCGGTGGCCGAGCCACCCCACGGTGATGCCCCGCTCGACCAGGTCCGCCGTCTCGATACGGGTGGCCTCGCCGGAGGACCAACCGAACATCATGAACCGGCCGCCCGGCCGCAGCAGTTCCAGCGCGGCCCGGCCGACCGCGCCGCCCACCCCGTCCCAGACCAGGGTGGGGCCGCCGACCTGCTCCCGGACCCGGTCCGCCCAGTCGGGCAGCCCGTAGTCGACCACGAGGTGCGCGCCCAGGTCGTGCAGCGCCGCCGTCCGGTCGGCGCCCCGCGCGGCCGCGACCACGGTCGCCCCGGTGGACCGGGCGGCCTGGACCAGCAGCCAGCCCATGCCACCGGCCGCCGAGGGCACCAGGACCACGTCGTCCGCGCCCGGGCGCTCCAGCTCGAAGACGCCGAGCGCGGTCCGGCCGGTGCCGACCGCGGCCACCGCTTCGGGAAAGCTCAACCGCTCCGGTACGGCGAACAGCGACTCGACAGCGGTCACCGCCTGCTCGGCGTACCCGCCCGGAACCATGCCGAGGTGGGCGACGACCCGCCGGCCGAGCCAGGACCCGTCGACGCCGGCGCCCACCTGGTCGACCACCCCGGCGACCTCCCGGCCGGGAATGGTGGGCAGCTCGGGCAGCGGCATCGGGCCGCCGGCCTCACCCCGGCGCAGGGTGGTGTCGAGCAGGTGCACCCCGCTGGCCCGGACGGCGATCCGCACCTGACCGGGGCCGGGTGAGAGGTCCGGCAGCTCGTCGAGGACCAGGTTGCCGGGCGGACCGAACTCGTGAAGCTGAATCGCACGCATGAGACGATCCGACAACCTCAAGGCCGGTTGAAGTCAAGCCCCGCCAGCCGATCCGGGCTCGTTTGTCCCTGCCCGGACCGGGAAGGCGGACAGCCCGGCCGGAGGCGAGGAGTCGTGATGATCGAGGTCTGCCGGACCATCCCCACCCCACCCGAGCGGATCTTCGCGGTGCTCGCGGACGGGTGGAGCTACGCCAGTTGGGTCGTCGGCGCCGCCCACATCCGGGCCGTCGACGACGGCTGGCCCGCGGTGGGCACCCGGGTCCAGCACCGGGTGGGGCCGTGGCCGTTGCAGATCGAGGACCAGACAGTGGTCCGCGCGATGGAGCCGAACCGGTTGCTCGAACTGGACGCGCACGCCGGGCGCCTCGGCGTCGCTCGCGTCCGCCTGGCCTTGGAGCCCGTCTCGGAGAGCGCGACCAGGGTACGGATGGGCTGGATGGCGGCCGCGGGGCCCGTCCGCTTCGTCCCGGAGGCCGTACTGGCGCTGATGCTGCGCGCGCGCAACTCGGAAACCCTGCACCGGGTGGACGACCTCGCCATCCATCGGCAACTCCGGGCAGCCTAGGCGAGGCTGCGGAACCGGCCGGCCGTGTTGTGCGGCGCGGTCGGTTCCCGGCGGTCTCCGTGCAACGGCTGCGGACAGCCGAAGAGTCCGCCCACCCCGCTGAGCGTCAGGACCCGCGCCGGCGTGCCGGCGGCGGCGGTGATGGTCACCCGCTGGCCGTGCGCCAGGGCGGTTTCCCGGACGGCCAGCAGTGCGGAGAGCGCGGCGCAGTCGAGGTGGCGCAGCGCTGTCAGGTCGAGGACGAGACGGGTCACCCCGGCGGAAGTCAGCAGGAGCCGCAGGTCGTGCTCGAGTTGGTCGGCGGTGGCCAAGTCGGCCTCACCGCTCAGGATGACGTACCGGGTGCCCGGCCTGACGTCGTGATAGTCGCACCGCAGCGCGCCGCGACAGGTGGCAGTGTCCATCGGAAGCTCAGTCCCCGCCCGGCGAAGGGCGATCGAGGGCCGGTCGACGTTGCCACCACCGATCCGGCGCCGAAGAGGACAGAGCTTGTGTGCGGCGGTGCCGACCTCGACGTGGCGCTTCGGGCGCCGTCTCGAACGCTACCCGCGACCACCGTAACCCGCCAGGTGAGGCGAACCATGCGGGTGGCGGCTGGACGTCCGCGATGTCAAACGCAGCCGGGGTGGACGGCCGGTCTGCCGGGTCAGGTTCTCGTGGACCGGGTGACGGCTGGTGAGGGGGCTTCCGGTGGTCGGCCCCAGGACTGGCGGGCGTCGGCCAGTGCCATGCCGAGGATTATCGCCACGGCGCCGGTGGCCGTGATCAACGGTGTGGTGAAGGCCAGCGGCAGTGCGGCGGCGGCCAGGGCGGCGATGCCGATGAGCCGGCGCCGGGAGAGCCGGTTGAAGACCACCCGTTCCAGGACGATCCGGCCTGCGACGTAGACGACCGGCCCGCCGAGGATCGCGACCAGCCAGGCCGGCCGCATCGGGTCGTCCGGGTGGGGCAGGACTATCTCGTAGCCGATGGCCACGAGCACGATGCCCAGGACCATCAGCATGTGGGCGCGCCCCGTGTTCCGACCGGCTCTGACCTGGTCTCCGGCCGAGTCGACGGCTTCGGGCAGCACCTGCCCGGCCCGGTAGTAGTAGATCCGCCACAGCAGCACCGTGGTGGCGAAGCCGACCAGGAGCGCCAGCGTCGAGGCCAGTGACACCGGTGTCTCGGTGTAGGTGATCCCCAGCGACAGCACGCTCTCGCCGAGCGCGATCAGCAGGAGCTGCTCGTACCGGTCGGCGAGGTGGTGGGTCTTGCTGGGTGCCCAGGCGCTGTCCAGTGTCCGCCTCATACCGGGCACCGGCCAGGAGGAGCGGGCGGCCAGGAGGTCGATCGTGATGGCCAGCGCCCACAGGCCCACCCGTTTCCAGTCCTCGACCACGACGCCGGCCAGCCACGGCACGGCTGAGACGGTGAACCAGATCGCCGACCGAACGTTGAGGCTCCGCTGCGCACGAGCCCGCAGGAGGCTGATGAGCAGCAACGGTCGGCCCACCTGAAGGACCACGTACGGGACGGCGAAGGCGTAGCCGCGCTCGAAGAACGCGTACGGCAGGGACGACGCCATGAACACCACGCCCAACGCGGTGAGCAGCACCATCACCTGGATGACGGGCCGGCGCGGGTCGAAGCGGCTGGTGATGTGGGCGGTGGTGGTCCACAGCCACATGATCGGCAGGACCAGCACCAGGACGTACAGCAGCCCGGCCCACCGCTGGCCGATGCTGTCGGCGGACAGGTCCGGCGCCACCCGGGAGACGACGCCGGACAGGGCGAAGACCAGCACCAGGTCGAAGAAGAGCTCCAGGAAGTTGGCCCGCCGGCCGTCTCGCGCGGCGCTCGCCGGCTCCGCCGGCTCCTGGCCGGGTGGTGCGTCACGTCGCCGGGCACGCCCCTTCCGCCGGCCACCGGCCCCACCCTCGGTCACCGGTCCAGTCTTGGGCCCGCCGACGCCACGCAGGGTCAAAAGCGCTGGTTGTCGATGCGGAAGACGGCGGTGCCCCCGGCAGGGTTCTCGGCAGTGACCTGATCAGCTTGGGATTTGTGTCATCCGGCGCGATCGAGGCGGGCGGCGTTGTCGTACGACTCGCGGGCGTCGAGCAGTTCGTTCCAGTGCTGCTCGGCCCACGCGCAGGCGACCGCCATCGGTTCGAGCATGCTGCGACCCACCGGCGTCAGCTCGTACTCGACGTGCGGGGTGAGCTCGGCGTAGACGGTGCGCTTGACCAGACCGTCGCGTTCGAGGGAGCGCAGCGACTGGGTGAGGACCTTGGGGGTGACGCGGCGCAGCGGCACGCGCAGCTCGGAGAACCGGCGCGGCCCGTGCTCGAGGCAGCGGATGATGAGCGCCGCCCACTTGTCGCCGAATCGGATCGGATTGAGCGACGACGGGCACAGCTCGTCGAACATGTCGGCGGGCAGGGGTTGCCTCATGGGCCTCACGATAGCTGGTATCCCGGTGGTAACCGCTGCCCTCGATAGCGTCGGCGAACCGGCCGGGCGCACGGGCTCCGGCCCTGGTGAGAGGCGTTCACTCATGAACATCGTGATCTTCGGTGCGGGCGGCCGGGCCGGGCGGCAGGCCGTCGCCGAGGCACGTCGGCGCGGCCACCAGGTCACTGCCGTGGTGCGCGACCCGGCACGCCACAGTGAGCTGGCCGACGTGCGGGTGGTGGCGGGCGACGTCACGGACGCGGTGAGCATCGCGGAGGCGGCCGCCGGGCATGACGCCGCCATCAGCGCGGCCGTGGACCTGTCCGGGTCACCGCACGACTTCTTCACCGCGTCATCACGCGCCCTGGCCACCGGGCTGGCGAAGGCGGGCGTGCGCCGCCTGGTGGTGGTCGGCCTCGCATCGATCATGCCCGGGGCGTCCGGTGCCGCGCTGATGGACGAGCCCGGCTACCCGAACGAGTACCGCTCCTTCTACCTCGGCCACGCGGCAGGCCTTGAAGAGCTCCGTACCTGCGATCTCGACTGGGCGTACGTGGCTCCCGCGGGCGACTTCGACCATGACGGCACGCGCACCGGCCGCTACCGGCTCGCCGACCACGGCGATGCGGCCAGCCGGATCAGCTACGCGGACTTCGCGATCGCGCTGCTCGACGACATCGACGCACCCCGCCACCACCGCGCCGCCGTGAGTGTCCGGGAGGCATGATGACCAAGGTCCACGACAGCCCGAACGCCTGGGTCGCCGAGCACATCCGCCGTTTCGAGGAGACCGGAGGCCGACCCCGGCCCGGCGTGAACGACCTGCTCTTGACGACCCGAGGCCGGAAGACCGGCGAGCTGCGCCGCACCGCACTGGTCTACGCGCGCGACGGCGACCGCTACGTGCTGGCCGCCTCCAACCGCGGCTCGGACCACCATCCCGCGTGGTACCTCAACCTGCTCGCCGACCCGTACGTCACGGTGCAGGTCGGTACGGAGACCTTCACCGCACGCGCGCGCCCTGCCACCGCGGACGAGCGTCCACACCTATGGCGGCTGATGGTTTCCACCATGTCGGAGTACGCGGCCTACCAGCAGCGGATCACACGGGAGATCCCCGTGGTTGTCCTGGAACGTGTCCAAGACCTGAACGACGCTCGGGGCGACGGCAGCGCGTTTCGGGGTGGGACCTGATCTCCTCGTCGGTTCGGGGGCGCAGCCGCGAGGTCTTCACGATCGTGTGTCTCCTCAGCGTGGCCGGCCGGCCCGGCCGATGCCGGCGGTAGGTCGCCGGCAGGCCGGGGCCGGACCGGCGCGGCCCGCTCGCGGGGCGCCTTGAAGATGACGAGACGATCGGGCACGCAAGCCCGGAAGGCCGACCATTGATCGTTGATCAAGGCTGTGACCTGGTGCCCCCGGCAGGATTCGAACCTGCGACACACGGTTTAGGAAGTGTGGATACGGCCGCATGTCGCACGGCAGCGACCTGGCTCGACCTGCGCAGCCACGTCGGCAGGCACCTCCAGGAGCTGACCGCCGTTGACCGTCGTCTCCCATCCCAACGGGCACGCAAGGGGCACGCGGGCACGGGCCGACTGTCAGCTTGGGAATTGTCGATCTCCGGCAGGCCACGGGCATGACGGCCTGGTCTCGGCGGTCTCGCGTGGCCTCGGCTGGCCCCTGTTGTCCTCGCGCAATGGCACGCTAATGGCACGCCGGGTTGCTCCCTCGACGGCCAGCCATGACCGATTGAGGCACCCAGGTACTGGCAGCCGGAGGCGAGAGTAGACGCCGGTGCCCCATACTTAGATCACATGACCACCGATAATGGTGCCCTTCCGGTGCTGGTCATCGACGGGGCCTCCTTCTCCGATCTCGACGGCTTCGCCCGCGAGTTCTCGCGGCTGCTCTGCCACTGGACGTGGAACGGAAATTTGGACGCCTTCAATGACATTCTGCGAGGGGGGTTCGGGACGCCTGAAGACGGATGGGTACTGAGGTGGGTCAACTCCGATCTGTCTCGGGTCGCACTCGGCTACGACGCCACCGTCAGATGGTTGGAGCAGATGCTCCAGCCTGCCACCCGTCGCACCGGGCGAGTATCACGGCCAGGATCAGCAACGCGCGACGCGGCGAGGGGCCGACGCTGTTCGACGAAATCGTCGAGATCATCCGTGACCACGGCGCAGGCGGCGACGAGTCCGAAGACGGCATCGTCCTTGAGCTGGTTTAGCCTCCGGGCTGGACATCGTGACGCAGCCGCAGCGGCAGCCTACGAGGGCTACCGCCCGGTCAGCGATGCTGACGAACGCTAGAGGTCAATGCCTGAGTAGCCATACGGGCCTCGCTGGAAAGCGGCGGATCTCCTCGTCGGGCAGTCGCAGACCGTCCAGCCTCCCCGGACGGGGACCAGGTGGAGCGCCCTACCGGACGAACGACCTGGTCCCCGTCCGGGGAGGCTGGTAGCCCTTGTGGTGCCCGGCGAGGTGATCCGCGGCGGCATCTCTGAGGAGGGTCGGGGTTCGGGGCGGAGCCCCGAGGTCTTCCAGGTCTTGTCGTCCAGGTCTTTCAGGTCTTGTCGTCCCCAAGTGTGGCCGGCCGGCCCGGCCGATGCCGGCCGGAGGTCGCCAGCAGGCCGGGGCCGGGCCGGCGCGGCCCGCTTTGCGGGCCGCTCTTGATCGACGCCGGCACGATCGAACCGATGCGGGCACCGATCTGGCGTGATGGTCGGGTGGTGGCCTGATGGCACCCGCCAAAAAGCGACGCTTCGGCCGCGTTCGGCAACTGCCCTCCGGGCGCTGGCAGGCTCGCTACCGGGGTCCGGACGGGTTGGATCACGCCGCGCCTCGCACCTTCGGTACCCGCCGCGAGGCTGATCAGTTTCTCGCAATGGTGGAGGCGGACATTGCCCGTGATCAGTGGGTGCTGCCCGATGCCCGGCGGACGACAGTCAGTGCGTGGGCGGAGCAGTGGTTTGTTTCGGCAAACCGGTCGTGGAAGCCCAAGACCCGACACACCTACCGGTCGGTCCTCGACCGGATCGTCCTGCCGGCGTTCGGCGCGATGCCGCTGACCTCGTTGCGGCCGATCACGGTGGCGCGGTGGGTGGGTGAGCTGTCCGACCGGCTCAGTGCCTCGCAGGTGCGGCAGGCGTATCGGTTGCTGGCGCAGATCATGCGGGCTGCCGTGGACAACGAAATCATCGGGTCGAGTCCGTGCCGGTCGGTGCGTCTGCCTCGGCTGCCGGAGTCTGATCCGGCCATCCTGACTGTCGCCCAGGTCGACAAGCTCGCCGCTACGTGCGAGGTTCCGGATCGGGTCCTGGTGCTGCTGCTGGCCTACGGCGGTCTGCGCATCGGGGAAGCACTGGCCCTACGCCGTCGCCACGTCGACATCCGGGCGGGCCGGGTGACCGTCGCCCAGGCGGTGGCGCAGTTGCCCGGCGGCCCGGTCATCGACACGCCGAAGAATCACCAGCGGCGGGAGCTGGCAGTGCCGGCGTTCGTGGTGCAGTTGCTCAGGGAGCACCTGGCGACGCTGCCTGAGGGGCCGGACGTGTTCGTGTTCCCCGGTCGGCAATCGCACACCGCCAACCCGCAGCAGAGCTACCACGGCTTCTGGCGCCGGTTCCTGGCCGCCGTCCGGTCGGCTGGGCTGGGCGACGTGACGCCTCACGACCTGCGGGCCACGCACGCGAGCTGGGTCGCAGACTCGCACGGCGTTCTGGTGGCCGCTCGTCGCCTCGGGCACGCCAATGCCAGCGTGACGACGCGCCACTACGCCCGCGCCGTTGATGGGCGGGACGCTGAGGTTGCTCAGCACCTGGACGCGAGCCGCGCGAAGGTGGCGAGGCGATCGGGCACGCAGCGGGCACGCAAGCCCCGGAAGGCCGACCATTGATCGTTGGTCAAGGCTGTGACCTGGTGCCCCCGGCAGGATTCGAACCTGCGACACACGGTTTAGGAAACCGTTGCTCTATCCCCTGAGCTACGAGGGCGCGAGCCGTCAGTCTAGCGACCCTGCGAATGGACCCGCGTTGGGCGGGGAGTGATCAACATTCACCTCCACCCACCCCGGCCGCCCCGCCCGCGGCCACCCGGGACCGCGGCCACCCCGCCGGCGAGCGGGAGCGGAGTATCCTGGTGGGTCTGTAGCTCACATCCGCCTCGTCGGGTGTGACGAACCCGCGTTTAGCAACCGGCGCGGGTCCCGGCTCCGCCCCGGTGGGTCCGTGCAGCGGTCCGCGGCGCGCGGACCTGCCATCCGCGCCCACCCGGTTCCGACTGCTGCGGCGGGTGCGCCGGCCGTGAGGACTTGGCGCGATGACCCGACCACCGACGGACCCCGCCGACGCCTTCGCCGAGCTCGGCCGCATCAAGCTCGGCGAGGTCGGCCTCGAGGACGTGCTGCAACGCGTCGCGGAACTGGCCAAACGGGTGCTGCCCATGCCGGTGGAGGTGTCCGTGACGCTCGTCCGCGGCGGCACGGGGCACACCGCGGCGTTCACCGACGACCTGGCCCGCGACCTCGACGAGCGGCAGTACGCCCAGGGGCGGGGCCCCTGTCTGGACGCCTCCACCAGCGGCGACGTCATGTCCATACCCGACCTCAGCGCCGAGGACCGGTGGCCGGACTGGGCCGCGCGCGGGGCGAAGGCGGGGGTGGGCAGCTCGGTGTCCATCGGCCTGCCCATCCAGGAGGCGGTCGTCGGAGCGCTCAACGTCTACGCCCGTGCCCCGCACGCCTTCGACGACGACACGGTCACCGTGCTGCAGACCTTCGCCGCGTACGCCGGCGTCGCTCTGGCCAACGCGCAGCTCTACGACAGCACCGCCACCCTCGCCCGGCAGATGCAGGAGGCGATGGCCAGCCGCGCGGTGATCGAGCAGGCCAAGGGCATCGTCATGGCCGAACGCCGCTGCACCCCCGACGAGGCGTTCGCGATCCTCGCCAAGGTGTCCCAAGACTCCAACCGCAAGGTCCGGGACGTGGCCCAGGCCCTCGTCGACCGGGCAGCCGAGGCGCCCGGGGTCTGACGTGGCCCGGACGGTCATCGCTCGCCTTGGCAGCCGTCCGTCCGGCCCATTGAGCGGCGACACCAGCAGGTGTGGCACCGACTCCTGGGGGTAGGGACACGTCACGGGTCAAGACATGTGCCCTCCAGTGCTCTCCTCTGCCGCGTCTTCCGGTACGGGTGGGCCCCCGCTGGATCACGGAGGTGCCATGTCAGGAAACGGAACCCCCCGTACGCGCGGCGACCGGCCCACTCGGGAGACCGATCGGCCCGGTGAGCCCGTCGTGTCGTTGGCGCTGACCAGCGACGGTTCGGCGAAGCTGGTCACCGTCTCGGGTGAGATGGACAGCAGCAACGCCCACCTGCTCACCGAGTTGGTGGAGTGCGTCTGCCGCCCGCCGGTGTCTGTGATCGCGGTGGATCTCGCCGCAGTGCGGTTCTTCAGCACCTACGGGGTGACCGCGTTGCTGGAGGCGCAGCACATCGCGGCGACCGCCGGGGCCGTGCTCCTCCTGCGCGACCCCGCGCCGTGCGTCACCCACCTCCTGGCCACGGCCGGCGCTTTGGGTCGCTTTCCGCTCGGCCGGGGTGACGGACGCCCTCCCCGCCCGCGATCGACGACCGCTGACCCGGTTACTCCGCCGCGGCGCGCCACTGACGACGGGTTGCCTTCGTGGTCACCACACCACTAGCCCGGGAAGCCGCCGTTCCGCCCGCCGGCGGTCTTCCGCCGACGCTGGCGTGGCGGAGGAGTTCCTCCTCATCGGTCCGTGCCCGTGGCCGGCACGGTGGCCGGCGCCCCGGCGGCGGCGCCGCGGAGTCAGGCCCGACCCGACGCAGGCCGGCGGGAGCTGGCCGCCGACCGCGGTGCGGCGGTCAGTCGCGGCCGCCGTTCACCGCCCGGTCGACCAGTTGCTCGGCGACCTCCCGCAGCTTCCGGTTGGAATCCTGGGACACCCGGGCCAGGATGGCGAACGCCTCGTCGGCCGAACACCGGCGCTGACCCATGATCATGCCCTTGGCCTGCTCGATCACCGCCCGGCTCTGCATCGCCTCCTGCATCTGCTGAGCCAGGGTGGCGGTGCTCTCGTAGAGGTGGACGTTGGCCAACGCGATGGCGGCGTACCCGGCCAGCGTCTGGGCGAGTTCGACCTGGTCGTCGAAGACCCCCGGTGCCGCGCCGTAGATGTTGAGCGCGCCCACCATCGCCTCCTGGATGGGCAGGCCGATCGACAGGGAACTCGCGGCCCCCGCCTCGTGGGCCCGGCCCGCCCACTCGGGCCAGCGGCTCTCCGCCGTCATGTCCGGCACCAGCATCGCGGCCCCGGTCGTCGCGGCGTCCAGGCACGGGCCGCGGCCATGCTCGTACTGCCACTGGTCCAGCGTCAACGCCAGATCGCCGGTGTACGCGGCGGTGTACGCCTCGGCACCCTGGACCAGGGTGACGGAGACCTCGGTGGTGCCGGGGATGGTGTCCTTGGCGACCTGGGCGATGGGCGACAGAACCACGTCGAGGTCGACCTCGTCGTACTTGATCCGTCCGAGTCTGATCAGGGCTTCGGCGAGGTCGGGGTGGGCCTGCGGCAGGAGCTGGGACGTCCTTGTGCGAAGCGCCGTCGCCCCAGGGGGTGGGACGGCGGGTGGCGGGACGGCCCGCAGTCACGGACCGATGTCCCGATCCGACGGATCGGGGCCGGCGCCGCTTCTTGACGCTCGTTCGTGACGCCCCGGCCGGGACGTCAGTTTCGGGACAACTCTACGACCCGGTACCGATCGGGATGACGGGACGGGCCAGCCCTCGGCCGGCGGCACCGACCGGCGTACGTTCGACGACCTCGAACGCGGTGAGCGTGCCCGTCACGTCGAGCACCCGGCGGACCACCGGCGAGAGCTGGCAGAGGGTCAACCGCCCGCCCCGCTCGGTCAGCTGCCGCTGCGCCCGCAGCAGTGCGCTGATGCCGTACGCCCCGAAGAAGGTGACCGCCGAGAGGTCCACCGCCACCAGCGGGGCCCTCACCACGACGATGCTCTCCAGCAGCTCCGCCACCAGGTGAGCGTTACTCAGGTCGATCTCACCGGCGACCGTGACCCGGGCGACGTCGCCGCGGACCTCGCAGCTCAGCCACATGATCGGCTCGTCCGGCGGCGACGAACCGGAGGCGGTCGGGCCGGGGCGGCAGCCGACACCCGGCGGCTCCTGCGACATGGCACCCCCACCTCACGGTTCGAGGACGCTTCCCGGCCGTTGTCGCCGGGTGCGAAGGGGCGCATGTCTTGACCCGGACCAAAGATACGCCGATCGGGTGGGCGGCGCACGCCAGGTTGCCTACCGACCCGCCGGCCCTGGGTACCGTGGGCGGACGACAACTCCGCCGACCGGGACCCGACGAGGACCCGCGCATGGAAGCCCCGCGGATGGACCCCGGCGCAGCCCTCGCCGAGTTGGGCCGGATCCGGCTCGACGAGGTAGAGCTCGACGACGTGGTCAAGCGCGTCGCCGAGTTGGCCAACCGCGCCGTCCCGGGCAGTGCCGCCGTCCCGGCCCGGCAGATGCAGGAGGCGATGCGCAGCCGGGCGGTGATCGAGCAGGCCAAGGGCATCATCATGGACGAGCGGCGGTGCTCGGCCGACGAGGCGTTCACGCTGCTGGCGAAGATCTCCCAGGACACCAACCGCAAGCTGCGCGAGGTGGCCGAGGCCCTGGTGGCCAACGCCGCCGACCGCTGACTCGGAGTCCGCCCGCCGGGATCGCGCTGCCCGCGGCGTCCCCGACCCTCGCCCGGATTGGTACCCGCCGGGCGTCAGTGGTCCGCCAGTGCGGCCACTATCGCGTTGACCACGCCCTGCCAGTGCCGGCGCTGCTGCTCGCGTTCGGCGGCGTCGGCCAGCCGTTCCTGGTGGACCGTCAGCCGGGCCCGCCCCTCGCCGGCGGACGTCACCGTCAGTTGCAGCGTGGTGTCGTGGGTCCAGTCGGGCGGCCGCCAGGTGAGCCGCACCCGGTCGAGTTCGCGGAAGCTGCGGGTCTCGCCGCGTACCCCGGCCGCGGTCTGGTAGCCGGCGCCCCGCTCCGACAGCACGGTGACCCCGTCGCCCAGCCAGATCGCGATACCGGCCGGCGACGTGATGAAGGTCCACACGTCCTCGACCGGGTGGCCGATCGTCTTCGACACCCCGATCTGCCAGCCGGCGTCGCGGGTACGCCCGACCTCGGCCCGCCGCCACTGCCCGCTCACCGGGTCACCGCCGCGACCGCGCTGACCTCGACCAGCGCTCCCGGTACGGCCAGCCCGGCCACCCGCGCGACCACGACCGGCGGGGCGGCTCCCGCCAACTCGGCGGCCGCCACCGGATAGGCCGCGGCGAGGTCGACGCCGTCGACCAGCAGGATCGTCATCATCACCAGATCGTGGACCGTCGCGCCGGCGGCGGCCAGCGCGACGTGCAGGTTGCCCATCGTCCGGCGGACCTGGGCGGCCAGGTCGCCGTCGACGAGTCGACCGTCGCCGTCGACGGCGTTCTGGCCGCCGACGTGGATCGTGGTCGCGCCGGGCGGCACGACCGCGACGTGGCTGAAGGCGGGCGACTGGACGAGTCCGGCGGGACGGAGCAGCGACTTCTCGGTCATGCGTCCAGCCTGGCCCACTACCCGGACGGATACTGTCAGGGTATGTCCGGGATCCTCGACGGATGAGCACGACCAACCGGCGTCTCGAGACGCTCGCCCTGCTCCAGGCGTACCCGGGCATCTCCGCCACCCAGCTCGCGACCCGGCTCGGCGTCACCGAGCGCACCGCCCGGCGCGACGTCGCCCACCTGCGCGAACTCGGCTACCGGATCGACGCCGAGGCCGGCCGGACCGGCGGCTACCGGATCGCGTCCGGCCGCACCATGCCGCCCCTGCTGCTCGACGCGGACGAGGTGACCGCCGTCGCCCTCGGCCTGCGCGCGGCGGTCGCCGTCGACGGCTTCGACGCCGCCGCGACCACCGCCCTGGCCAAGCTCGTCCAGGTGGTGCCGGCGCGCTGGCGTACCCGGCTGAACGCGCTCGCCGACGTGCAGGCGCCGCCGGCGCGGTCCCGCCGCCGCGCCGGCCGCGGCGTGCTCGTCCCGGCCGCCCTCGCCTGCCGGGCCGGTGAGGCCCTCCGGATCCGGCACCGCCGCCACGACACCGCGCCGGCCACCCCGGTCGAGGTGCAGCCGCACCGGCTCGTCACGCTGAACCGCCACTGGTACCTCGTGGCCTGCCCGCGCGGTACCGAGCGCTGGCGGGTCTACGCCCTCGACCGGATCGACCACGTCCAGCCGCTCGGCACCCGGTTCCCGGTGCCCGAGCCGCCCGCCGACGCCGCCGCGTTCGTCGCCGACACGCTCGCCCACGGGCCGTGGCGCCACCGCGTCCGGGTGCGGGTGCACACGTCGGCCGACCTGGTCCGCGAGCTCGTCGACCCGAGCGTCGCCACCGTGGTCGACGACGGCGACGGGTGCGAACTCCACTTCGGCACCGACGACCTCGACTGGGCCGCCCGCTGGCTCACCTACCTCAACCTGGACCTCGACGTCGTCGAACCGGCCGCCCTCACCGACCGGTTACGCGCGCTCGGCCGCTGGCTGCTCGACCGGTACTGAGCACGCGCGGGTGCGCGGAGCGCCACCGGAGCGGCCGGCCACGGGGCGCGGATGCCGGACTGGCCACCGTGACCGATCATGGGACGCATGTTCAGGCGCATCCGGGAGCAGGCCCGGGAGAACCGCAGGCAGTCCGCGAAGATGTCGAGGTCGAAGAACCCCGACGGCTGCTGTGACTGCTGCGACCTGGGGCTGTTCTCCACCCTGTTGACCGTCGGCTCGCTCGCCGCGACGGCGACCCGGGCCCCGGTGCTGGACCGGGCGGGCGTGGCGGCGATCCAGGGCTACCGCCGGTGGCTGTCGCCGCACTGGCCCGGGCAGTGCCGGTTCACGCCCACCTGCGGCGCGTACGGGTTGACGGCCGTGCAGCGATACGGGCTGGCGGTGGGTGGCCGGATGGCCGCCGACCGGATCCGCCGCTGCCGGCCGGGGGTGCCGCGCGGCACCCACGACCCGGTGCGCTGAGCCGCGACGGGCGGCGGCCCGCCGGCCGCGTCCCGCGCGGTCACTCCGCGACGACGAGCGCCTGCGGGGCGGCCTGCTTCATCCGGGTACGCAGCCACTTCAGCTGGATCGCCGTCTCGCCCTCGCACCGCTTCACCACGCCGAGCAGGTCCTCGTCCCGGGCGCCGTAGGCGGCCTGGCCGACGACCGTCCAGCTGATGTCGCACTGGGCGGCCATCAGGTAGAGATCCTGGAGGTCGCGCAGCAGGCCGATGCCGCCGGTACGGGTGCCGGTGAACAACTCGGAGTGCAGCCGGTCCGGTTCCGCGGGCGCCTCCTCCGAGTAGCGTTCCGCGAACGGCCGCAGGCGCTCGGCGTGCTCGTCGCAGCGCTTCGCCTGCTGCTGGCACAGGTGGTGGACGTCGGGCTCTTCGGCGTGCGCGTCGGCGACCTGGCGGAACGCGTCCGCGAGGTTGCACTGGGCGCGGTGCAGCAGGCCGAGGTAGTGGGCGAGGTGCACGGTCACTCCTTCCCGCTGACGGCCTCGGCGGCCGGCCCGCCGACGGTCGCCGGGACGTCGGCGCCGGGCACCGGCTCGCTGCCGCCGACCGTGGGCGCCGGGGCGGGTACGCCGTCGCCGTCGGCGAGCTTCGCCACCGCCACCGCGGCGACCTTGAACAGCGGCTGCTTGGAGATC
Source organism: Micromonospora sp. C28SCA-DRY-2 (assembly GCF_030519475.1). GTDB lineage: Bacteria > Actinomycetota > Actinomycetes > Mycobacteriales > Micromonosporaceae > Micromonospora. The sequence goes on from NZ_JAUMKD010000001.1 coordinate 1,498,565, forward strand.
GGGTCCCAGGCGGTGACGGTCAGCTCGTTCGCGGCGCGCGGCGTGCGCTCGTTCGGGTCCTGGTCGAAGTAGCCGTAGTGGAACGGCAGGAACACCACCCCGGGCCGGATGCCGCAGAGCCGGGCCCGGGCCTGCACGGCGCCGCGCGGCGAGGCGATGCCCACCAGGTCGCCCTCGGCGATGCCGAGCCGCTCGGCGTCGGCCGGGTTGAGTTCCACCCACACCTGCGGCGCGGCGGCGTCGAGCTGCGCGGCCCGGCCGGTCTTCGTGCGGGTGTGGAACTGGTAGACGGTCCGGCCGGTGGTGAGCAGCAGCGGGTGCTCGTCGTCGGGCACCTCGGGTGAGGGCTGGTAGTCGACGGCGGGCAGGAACGCCCGCCCGTTCGGCTCCCTGGCCCGGTACTCCGACTGGGTGAACTCGGCGCCGGTGGAGAGGTCCTGCCCGAAGGTCTCGCAGTAGTCGGGACCGGTGTTGAACACCCCGTCGGTGTAGAGCCGCTCGGTGCCGTCGGGGTGTTCCTCGGTGCACGGCCACTGCACGCCGGACCCGCCGCGCAGCTTGTCGTAGCTGATGCCGGTGTAGTCGCACGGCCGCCCGCGGGAGCACTCCTTCCAGGCCTCGAAGACCTCCTCCGGGCCGGTCCACGGGATCAGCGGGCCGCCGTCGCGGTCGCGGAAGTCCATCCGGCGGGCGTAGTCGAGAAAGATGTCCAAATCGGAGCGGGCCTCACCGGGCGGGTCGACCGCCTTCTCGCTGAGGTGCACGGTCCGGTCGACGCTGGTGAACGTGCCGGTCTTCTCCCCCCAGGTGGCGGCGGGCAGCACCACGTCGGCGAGTTCGCCGGTCTCGGTCAGGAAGAGGTCCTGCACCACCACGAACAGCTCCGGCCGGGCCAGGATGCGCCGGATCCGCGACAGGTCGGGCAGGGAGACCGCCGGGTTGGTGGCGCTGATCCAGAGCAGCTTGATCGAGCCCTGCTCGGCGTACCGGAAGATCTGCATGGCGTGCGTCGGCGGCGCCCAGTGCGGGATGGTGTCGACCTCGACGTTCCACAGCCGGGCCAGCTCCGCGATGTGCTGGTCGTTGTCCCAGTTGCGCAGGCCGGGCAGGTCGCCGTCGGCGCCGGTCTCCCGGGTGTTCTGCGCGGTCGGCTGGCCGTTCATCTGGTAGATCCCGGCCCCCGGCCGGCCGATCATGCCCCGGATCAGGTGCAGGTTGTTCACCTGGCAGGCCGCCGCGGTGGCCTGGTTGGACTGGTAGAAGCCCTGCAACACGGTGGAGAGCAGCCGCTGCGCGCCGCCGAGCAGCTCGGCGGCGCGCTCCACGTCGGCGGCCGGCACGTCGCAGATCTCGGCCACCCGGCGGGGCGGGTAGCCGTCGACGATCCGGCACAGCTCGTCGAAGCCGAGGGTGTGCGCGTCGACGTAGTCCCGGTCGTACCAGCCGCGCCGGATGATCTCGCGGAGCAGGCCGTTCATCAGGGCCATGTTGGTGCCGCTGCGGACGGCCAGGTGCAGGTCGGCCTCCCGGGCCACCGGGGTGGCCCGCGGGTCGACCGCGAGCATCGCCGGCGGGTTGGGCCCGCGCCGGCGGTCGAGCATCCGCATCCAGAGCACCGTCTGGGTCTCCGCGACGTTGTGCCCCCAGAGCGCTATCGCGTCGCAGTGGTCCACGTCGGTGTACGAGCCGGGCTGCCCGTCGGTGCCGAAGCTGGCCTTCAGCGCGGCCGCGGCCGTCGCCGTGCACAACCGGGTGTTGCCGTCCATGTGCGGGGTGCCGAGGCCGGCCTTGCCGATCACGCCGAGCGCGTAGTACTCCTCCAGGAACAACTGGCCGGAGGTGTAGAAGCCGAAGTGGCCCCAGCCGCCGGGGCCGTCGAGGAGTTCCTTCGACCGGGCGACGATCCGGCCCATCGCGGTGTCCCAGTCGGTCTCCACCAGCCGGTCGCCGTCGCGGACCAGCGGCCGGGTGAGCCGGTCGCGGCTGTTGTTCGCCTGCCAGCCGTAGAGGTCCTTCGGGTCCAGCCGGCCCCGGTTGACCCGGTCCACCGCCCGGCCGCGGACGCCGACGATCCGGCCACCGGAGACGGCGATGTCCATCGCGTCGCCGTTGGAGTGCAGCACCGACGCGGACTGCACCCACCGGTCCACGTCCGCCTCGGTCAGGTCACCGTCGAGGAACTCGTCCACCCGCACCGGCCACGGCTCTCCCGGCCCGTACGGGGTCCTCGGCCCCCACGGATCGGCGATCCGGTCAACCACGGTCCGCTCCCTCCCGCCGGGCCGCCACCGCCGGGGCGAGGGCACTGCCCGCGAAGGCGTGGGCAGGTTCCCTTCCCGCCATCCCCGGACGTCCTCTCGTCGGCGGCGCGCGTCCCGAGCCCGATCGTCACACCCTGCCCCGCGCACCGGGTCTGAAACCGGGTAAGGCCCACCGGGACGGGACGTCCGGCGCGTCGGGTACGCCGACCGGCCGGGCCGGCCCCGGTTTGTGCCGGCCGAGGCCGGGAAGGCAGCGGGTTCGGACGGCGCGCGGACATTCCCGTGCCGTGCTCACAGGGAGGTTGACATGGCTGACCGGACCCGGCTTCACGACCTGCGTCAGCAGGCCCACGACAAGGGCATCCCCGGCAACTCGAAGATGACCGAGAGCCAGTTGCGCCAGGCCATGAAGAAGGTCGACAAGGGCGCGTCGCCGCAGGCCGCCAAGCGGGAGGCCCGGGGCTGACCCCAGCAGCACGGGCGCCAGCACCCACGGGTGCTGGCGCCGTGTCATGCCCGAACGCGCGGCGCGCGGGCCGCTCAGCTCATGGTGGCGAGCAGGTCCCGGCACGCCTGCTCGCAGGCGCGGCAGGCGTCCGCGCAGACCCGGCAGTGCTCGTGCATGTCGGCGTGCCGGGCGCACTCGTCGCCGCAGGATTTGCACGCGGCGGCGCACGCCTCCAGCAGGCTGCGGCTGAGGTTGGCGTCGTAGCCGGTGTGCCGGGAAAGCACCCGGGACGTGGTGGTGCAGATGTCCGCGCAGTCCAGGTTCGTCCGTACGCACTTGGCCAGTTCGGCGACCATGTCCTCGCTCAGGCAGGCGTCGGCGCAGGCGGTGCACGCCTGGGCACAGGCGTTGAGGGTGTCGATCGCGGCGGCCAACCTGGTCCGGTCCAGGTTGATCGACTTCGGGTACGTCTCCAGCATCGGCATGGTGGTCGAGGACACGCGCCTCTCCTCTCGGTGGGGTACCCGTGAGCCGTACCCGTCGCGCCGGCCGGCATGCCGCCCCACCACCCTGCCCGGCCCACCGCCGTACCGTCCGCGCTACTTGCTGTGGCGCAAGGGTCGCGCCCTCGGAGAACCCCCGTATCCTGCCCGTATGCGGCCTGGTCAGGCGGAAGGCGCCGAGCTGACGGACGGCGCCCCGGTGGGGGACCGGTCGGTGTCGCTGTGGGCGCATGCGTTCACCGCCGCGACGGCGACCGAGGTACGCCACGCGCTGGCCCGCCACGTGCTGGCCGCCGGGCTCGCCGGCGACGACGCCGAGGACTTCGTCCTGGCCGTGCACGAGCTGGTGACCAACGCGGTACGGCACGGCGGCGGGTCGGGTCGGGTCGAGCTGCTCCGCCAGGACGACGTGCTGGTGTGCGAGGTGCACGACCACGGCACCGGCACGGATGCCGAATCGGTGCAGCTGCCCGCGGCGGACGTGCCCGGTGGGCGCGGGCTGTGGCTGGCCCGTGAGCTGACCGGCGGGCTGATGCTGACCCGCCGCCCGGACGGCCTGACCGCCACGGTGAGCGTCTGCCTGACCGGTGCGGACCGCTCCGCGCGCCCGGCCGAACCCGCCGGCGTCGACCCGGCCGGCCCGGTGCAGCCCTGACCGTACGCCGAGGATTGGCGTACCGGTCGGCGGGTAGGCGCCGCCGTGACCGACTGGGAAAGCGTGTTCCGCCCGGACACGCCGCTGCTGGAGATCTTCGCCCGGGGCAGCGTCATGTACCTGTCGCTGTTCGTCCTGCTCCGGGTGATCCTCAAGCGGGAGAGCGGCACCACCGGCGTGACCAACCTGCTGGTCATCGTGCTGCTCGCCGACGCCGCGCAGAACGGCATGGCGGACGACTACCGGTCCGTCACCGACGGGGTGCTCCTGGTCGCGGTGATCATCGGTTGGTCGTACCTGCTGGACGTGCTCGCCTACTGGTCGCCGGCCGCCGCCCGGCTGATCCGGCCGAACTCGCTGGTGCTCGTGCGGGACGGCCGGATCCTGCGCCGCAACCTGCGCCGGGAGTTCATCACCGACGACGAGCTCCACGCCGAGCTGCGGGAGCAGGGCTTCGCCGACCTCAGCGAGGTACGCGAGGTCCGGATGGAGCCGGACGGCCAGTTCAGCGTCATCCCCGCCGCCGGCGACAAGCCCCGGAAGAAGCCCCGGCGGGGCCCGGCGGGGTGAGGCGGGACCGAGGGCCGGGGTCGGGTCAGCCGGCGCGGCGGGCGCGCTCCTCGGCGACCAGTTCCCGGGTGGCCGGCACCACCTCGGCGGCGAACCGCTCGGTGGTGGCGGCATCGTCGGTGGCCAGGATGAAGGCGCTGACCCCGTGCTCCAGGGTCAGGCCGGCGAGCTCCTCCGCCCACTGCTCGGGCGGCCCGTCGAGCAGGGCCCGGCCGGTGTCGGCGAACCGCCCGGCGATGTTCAGCAACCGGCGTACCGCGGTGGGCTCGCGGCCGGCGGCGGCCGCGGCGTCGTCGATGACCCGGTTCGCCTCGGCCAGGTCGGCCGCCCCGCCCGGCAGGTACGCCAGGCTGGGCAGCCAGCCGTCCGCCAGCCGACCGGTCAACCGCAGCATCCGCGGCTTGTACGCGCCCAGCCAGACGCCGATCCGGTGCGCCGGCGCCGGGCCCCGCTTGGCGCCGTTGACCTGGTAGTACTCCCCCTTGACCCGGACCGCGCCGGGCTGGTCGGCGGCCCAGGTCGCGCGGATGACCTCGATCGCCTCGGCCAGCGCGCCGATCGCCTCGCCCGGGCTGAGTCGACGGCCGCCCATCGCCTCGATGGCCTCCCAGAACGCGCCCGCCCCGATACCCAGCTCGAACCGGCCGCCGCTGAGCAGGTCGAGGCTCGCCGCGCTGCGGGCGAGCACCGCCGGCTGGCGCAACGGCAGGTTGATCACGTTGCCGCTGAGGTGGACCCGCTCGGTCCGGGCCGCCACGTAGCTCAGCAGGGTCCAGGTGTCGTGGAACCGGGGCTGGTACGGGTGGTCCTGGAAGGTGACCAGGTCGAGCCCGGCGCGGTCGGCCAGCACGGCCAGGTCGACGGCCTGCCGGGCCGGTTGGGCGGTGGGCGTGACGAAGGTGCCGAACATCAACTCGTGCCCGTAGTCGGTCATGACGCCATCCTCGCTCGCGGCCCGGCGCGCCGGGCCGGCACGTCGCCACGGCCCGATGGGGTTCCCTCTCGCGCTCGGCCCCCCGCATCCGGCGGCGGGTTTCGCCCGGATGGCACCGGGAAGTCGGGCAGGAAGGGCGGTCGGGCACCGGGAGGGACACCATGCGGATCGGGCACCACGGCGCGGGACCCGCCGCGGCGGGCCGGCGGCCGGGCGGTACGGCGTGAACGGCCCGGTCGGAGACGAGCCGGTCGGCGAGCTGGAACTGGTGCACACGTTCACCGGGCCGATGCCGACCGGGGTGACCGTCTCGCACACCGGCCGGATCTTCGTGAACTTCCCCAAGTGGGGCGACGAGGTGCCGGCCACGGTGGTGGAGCTGCGCGGCGGCCGGGAGGTGCCCTTCCCGGACCAGCGGTGGAACAGTCCGGCCGGTACCTCCGACACCGAGGCGTTCGTCTCGGTGCAGAGCGTCGTGGTCGACCCGGCCGACCGGCTCTGGGTGCTCGACACCGGCAGCCCGATGTTCCAGCCGACCGAACCGGGCGGGCCGAAGCTGGTCCGGGTGGACCTGGACACCGACACCGTCGCCCAGGTGATCACCTTCCCGACCGACGTGGCGCTGACCACCACCTACCTCAACGACGTGCGGTTCGACCTGCGCCGCTCGGACGGCGGGGTCGCGTACATCACCGACTCGTCGGACTCGGGGCCGAACGGGATCATCGTGGTCGACCTGGCCAGCGGCGCGTCCTGGCGGCGGCTGCACGACCACCCCTCCACGAAGGCGGAGCCGCTGGCGACGTTCCGCCCGGTGGTCGAGGGGCGCCCCTTCCTGCAACGACCGCCGGACGGCCCGCCGCAGCCGGTGGCGATGGGCTCGGACGGCATCGCCATCTCGGCCGACGGCGCCCGGCTCTACTACTGCCCGCTCGCGTCGCGCGACTGGTACAGCGTGGCGACCGACGCGCTGGCGGACCGGACGGTCACCGACGCCGACGTGGCCGCCACCGTGGTCCACGAGGGGGACAAGGGCGGCGGTTCGGACGGCCTGGAGACCGACGACGCCGGCCGCTTCTACCTCACCTCGTACGAGCACAACGCGGTGCTGCGCCGCCACCCGGACGGCCGGTTCGAGACCCTCGTGCACGATCCCCGGCTGCTCTGGCCGGACACCATGTCGGTGGCCGGCGACGGGTACCTGTACGTGACCGCCAACCAACTGCACCGCCAGCCGACCTACCAGCGGGGCGAGGACCTGCGCCGCCGCCCGTACGCGCTGTTCCGCACCCGGATCGACGCCGGACCGGTCCGGCTGCGGTGACCGTCGCGGCAGCACGGCCCGGGCCGGTCACCGGTCCGCCCCGCCCGCGGGCCGGTGGCGACCGTCGCAGGTCGGCCTACACTGGGCCGCGTGGGGCGACCAGCATGATCGATGAGCAGCGGCCGGACGGGTCGTCCGGCCACGTGTGCTGGGCCTACGACGATCCCGCCACCTTCCGCAGGTCCGCCGAGGCGTACCTCACCGCTGGCCTCGCGGCGGGCGAGCGGGTCTGGTACATCTCCCCCGACGAGCCCGAGTCGGTGCTGGCCCGGCTGCGCGGGGTCCCGGCGATCGCCGACGCGCTGCGCCGTGGTGCCGCCGAGGTGGTCCCGCTCGGCTCGACCTACGCCAGCGACTGGACAGTGGACCCGGCGGCACAGGTGGCCGCCTACGCCGCCGCCACCGAGCAGGCTCTGGCCGCCGGGCACACCGGGCTGCGGGTCGTCGCCGAGGCCACCGCCCTGGTGCGCACCCCGGCGCAGCTCGACGCGTTCGCCCGCTACGAGCACCAGGTCGACCGCTACATGCGGAGCCGACCGTTCCGCGCGATGTGCGCCTACCACCGGCCCGAGCTGGGCGCCCGGGCGGTCGCCGAGCTGGCCAGCCTGCACCCCGAGAGCAATGTCGAGGAGCTGCTCTTCCGGCTGTACGCGGTCGCCCCGGGCGACGGGCACGCCGCCCTCGCCGGTGAGTTGGACCCGTCCCAGCACGAGTTGTTCGGCACCGCCCTGGCCCGGGCCGACCTGCGCCCGACCGGCGGCGAGCTGGTGCTGCGGGCGACCGGCCTGCGGTTCCTCGACCACCGCTCGCTGGTGCACCTCGACGAGTACGCGCACCGCCGCGCGGCGACGGCGGTGCTGCGGACCGGCCGCCCCGCCCTGGCCCGGCTGGTCGACCTGCTGGACCTGCCCCGGGTACGGGTGGAGGTGGCCCGATGAGGACCGGAGCCGCCGCCGGCCACCAGGGCTACTACCACGAGGCGATCCGCTACGACAGCGACGACGAGCTGCTCGCCGTCCTGCTGCCCTTCCTGATCGGCGGCGTCGAGGCGGGCGAGCCGACCTTCGTCGCGCTGGGCGAGCGCACCGGCGGGCTGGTCCGGTCGGCGTTGCCCCCCGGGCTGAAGGTCGAGTTCCTGCCCGGCGGCGACGTGTACGCCCGGCCGACCGCCGCGATCCGCTCCTACCGGCGGCTGCTGGCCGACCGGGTGGCCGAGGGCGCCGGCCAGATCCGCATCGTCGGCGAGCTGCCGCGGCTGGCGTTCGGCCCGACGTGGGACTGGTGGGCCCGGTACGAGGCGGCGATCAACCACGCGTACGACGAGTTCCCGCTGTGGAGCATGTGCGCGTACGACACCCGGATCACCCCGGCGGCGGTGCTGGCCGACGTGGCCCGGACCCACCCCCGGTTCGCCACGCCCGACGGCGGGCACCTGCCCAGCCCCACCTACACCCCGCCGGCGGAGTACCTGCTGGAAAACCACCCGGTGGTGCCGGATCCGCTCCAGGCGGCGACACCGGCGGTCGAGCTGACCGACCCGACGGCGGCCCAGGCGCGTGCCGCCGTGCACGCCGTCGACCGGGGCCTGCTGCCGGCCGACGACGTCGACGACCTGGTGGTGGCGGTCAGCGAGACGGTCACCAACGCGCAGCGGTACGGGGTTCCCCCGGTCCGCGTCCGGCTCTGGCCGGGCCACGACCGGATCGTGGTGACGGTCAGCGACGGCGGCGCCGGGCCCCGTGATCCCTTCGCCGGCCTGCTGCCGGTCGGCGACGGCGACCCCGGCGGGCTCGGCCTGTGGATCACCTACCAGTCCTGCAACCACGTCACCCTGCGCCGCGACGAGGCCGGCTTCACGCTGCGGCTGACCGCCGGCAACCCGCACCACGGCGGCTGACCCCGAGCGCCCGGCCGACCCGCGGGGCGGTGGGGACGCCGACCCACCACGGCCACGACCCCGGAGCCGAAGCAGCGCCGCGGCGGACGGCCACGGCGCTGCTTCGACGGCGGTCAGCGGCGATCCGCCGGCCGGCGGGTGAGCGCCACGCCGAGACCGATCATGCCCAGGCCGAGGAACAGGTGCAGCCAGTTGTCGGCCGTGTTGAGCGGCACGAAGTTGGCGCCGCTGTCGTGGTCGACGACCAGACCGTAGAGCCAGAGCACCAGGTAGACGGCGCCACCGGCGATCAGGTACATCCGGGCTCCGGAGACCGAACGGGCCAGCGCCAGGCCGGCGAGACCGAAGGCGACGTGCACCAGGTTGTGCAGGATCGACACCTGGAAGAGCCCGAGCAGCTTCGCCTCGGACTCGTGCCCAGCGAACGTCATCGTGCCGTAGTCGGTGGTGATGCCCGGGATGAAGCCCAGCACCCCGACCAGTAGGAAGACCGCGCCGACGGCCAGGGCGGCGGTGCGCACCGGGTGGCGGGCGGTGGTGGTGCCGGACGTGCCAACCATGTCTTCTACCTCCGTCGATGAAACAGGTGAGGCCGATGTGCCCCGACCGGTGCGGTCGAAACACCTCGGCGCGGTGTGGACGGTGGTTCCGCGGGTACCGGCCCGGCGGCAGCGGTAGCCGGTTGGCGTCCACCTCTCGGCGGTCGCGGCCGGCCGGGGTCGCTCCCCGCACTTACCAAAAGGTAAGTACCGCACCAAATAGTTGGTACTGGTCAATGCTGCCGTGATGGCACAGGCTCGCATAAGGCAACGACAGCGAGGAGAGCAGCACCATGACCCAGCGGAACGACCCCGGCGTGAGCGTGCTCGGGCTCGGCGCGATGGGCCGCGCACTGGCGGCAGCCGTGCTCGGGGCCGGGCACCCGACCACTGTGTGGAACCGCAGCCCGGGCCGGGCGGGCGACCTCGTCGCGGCCGGTGCGACCGAGGCGGGCTCGGCGAAGGAGGCGGTACGGGCGGCCGGTCTCGTCGTGGTCTGCCTGTTCGACCACGCGTCGGTCCATGACGTCCTCGATCCGGTCGCCGCCGACCTGCCGGGGCGAACCATCGTCAACGTCACCACGACCACTCCGGCCCAGGCCCGTGAGCTGGCCGCCTGGGCCGAGGGCGCGGGTGCCGCCTACGTCGACGGCGGCATCATGGCGGTACCGGAGATGATCGGCGGCCCCGGCTCCCTGATCCTCTACAGCGGTGCGCGGGACGCCTTCGACCGGCATCGGCACGTCCTCGACCACTGGGGCGAGAGCAGGTTCCAGGGCACCGACGCCGGCCTGGCCTCGCTGGTCGACCTCGCGCTGCTCGCCGGCATGTACGTGATGTTCGCCGGCTTCCTGCACGGCGCGGCGATGGTGGCCCCGGCCGGCATTCCCGCGCGCCGGTTCGCCGCGCTGGCGGCGCCCTGGCTGACCGCGATGACCACCGCGTTCGACGGCTACGCCGAGGTCGTCGACGGCGGCGACTACACAGTGCCGGGCCAGCAGAGTCTCACCTTCTCCGACCTGGGCGACATCATCGACGCGAGCGTCGCGCAGGGCGTCGACCCGGCCTGCGTCGCGATGGTCCAGCGACTCATCCAGCGGCAGGTCGACGCGGGGCACGGCACGGAGGGCTTCGCCCGGATCTACGAGAGCCTGCGCATCGCCGGCGTCGCGGTCCACTGAGCGCGGTACCCGCCCGTCGTACTCGGCGGCCGCCGCACCCGCTCCGACCCGCGCGAGCCATGGCGCGAGGGCGGGCCGGAGCTGCGTACGACCGCCGTGCCGCGGGCCGGCCCCACCGCGCCGGCCCCGCGGCGAGGACGGCTGCACGCAGCGGCCGACCGCCGCCAACCCGCACCACGGCGACTGACCCGCCGTCGGCGCCCCGCCGTACCGCGGCGGTCAGCGGGGCGCGGTCAGCTGCCCTGGCGCTCCTGGCAGGGCACGCAGAAGCGGGCCCAGGGCAGGATCTCCAGGCGGGCGACCGGAATCTCGCCCCCGCACCGCTCGCAGAGGCCGTAGCCGCCCTCGGACATCCGCTGCAACGCCTGCGCGGTGTCCGCGACCCCCTGCCGGGCGGTCTCCATCAGGCCGCGGAGCGTGTCCGGGTCGTGCCCACCCTGCTCCGGCTGCCGGCTGTGGATGGTGAGTTCCGCGAGCTGGTCGGTGTAGCTCTGGAACTGCCGCTCCAGAAGGTCACGCAGGGCCTCGGTGCGGTTGCTGACGGTGTCCGTCATGATCGTGTCTTCCTCTCGGTGGTGCGCGGGATCCCCGGGATCGCCGGGGTGGATGCGGGGCGGCCGCCGCGCCGGGCGGCCTGCGGGGTGGGATCGGATGCGACGGGACCGGCGAACGCCGGGCCGGGGACGAAACTGCGCGTCGGCCGCCGCGGCAACAGCGCGGCGGCCGGGAAGGGCTGGTCAGTCCGGCGGAGCGTCAGGTCCCGGATCGGCGAGGCGATCCCGTGGCCGCGGTCGGCGGACACCCGCCCGGACCGGCGATCACGCTTTTCCGGCGGCCGGCGGCCGGGACCGGCGGCCGACCGGGTGGCGAGGGTGGCACAGCCACCACGCTGGTCGTCATCACCGCCTCCTCGCCGGTCGGGAACACCTCGGACCTCCAGAGTCGGCCGAAATCGGCGGCCGGACAGTGCCCACGGCCGGCCAACAACCGGCCCCCAGATTGCCGGCCGCCGGACAGGTCGGCGCCCCGTCCGGTCCCTGGTGGGCCGCCCGGGCCGCGCCCCGGCGGGTCAGGACGCGGGGCCGGGCAGCGGCTGGGCCGGCCAGTCCAGCGCCCGGGCGCCGAAGACCGCCGCCTGGAGGGTGAACCGGTCACCGGGGTCGGTCGGGTCGTGGCCGGTCAGCGAGCGGACCCGGGCCAGCCGGTAGGTCACCGTACGGACCGACACGTGCAGCCGGCGGGCCGCCTCGGTGGACACCCCGCCGGTGGCGAAGTACGCGTCGAGGGTGTCCAGCAGCGGCTCGGCGCCGCCCCGGCTGCGGCTCAGCGGGCTGAGCACCGCCCGCACCAGGTCGACCATGGCCGGCTGGTCGCGCAGCAGGACGCGGTAGATGAGCAGGTCGTGGGCGTCGATGACGGCGGTGTCGGCGTGCAGCCGCCGCGCCATGGCCAGCGCCTCCCGGGCCTCCTCGTAGGAGCGGGCGATGCCGTACAGCCCGGGGTGCGGGCGGCCGACCGCCACCTGCCAGGGCCGGCCCCTGGGCAGCCGGTCCAGCTCGGCGTGCATCAACCGGCCCAGGTCACCGACCGGGGCGCCGCCCCCGGCCGCCCGGTCGGGGGCCACCGCGTCGGCCGGGGCGATCACCACCAGCAGCCCCTCCTTGGTGGCGACCAGCACGTCCCGGTCGCCCAGCCGGTCGAAGATGACCGCCTCCAGGGCGCTGATCGCCGCGTCGGTGTCGGGCAGCCGGCGGCGCGGCGCGGCCAGCGCCACCTGGTGCACCCGCGCCAGGTCCAGCCCGAACGGCTCGGCGCGCTCCACCAGGCCACCGAGATCGGAGTCGCCGCGCAGCAGGTCGTCGACGAGTTCCCGGCGCAGCGCCTCCTCCCGGCGGACCAGTTCCCGCCGGGCCACCGCGAAGCCCTCGGCCAGGGTGGCCACCGCGGCGTCGACGACGTGCAGCACCGCCTCGGCCGCGGCCCGTACCACCTCGCTGTCGGTGGCCCGCGCCAGCTGCGGCGACTGCTGCCACAGCCGCCGCGCCGCGGACAGGTAGAGCTGCACCGCGCGCCCCGCCGACACGCCCTGTTCGGCGGCCCGCCGGCCCAGTGCGCCGACCGCGTCGAGTTCACCGCGCCGGGGCCGGCGCCCGGTCAGCGCCGCCTCCGCCAGCAGCGGCAGGTAGTCGCCGAGCAGCTCCACCGGCACCCCACCGGCGTCCGCGCTGGCACCCCGCGCTACCTCCGCCAGCCAGGCGTCGTCGTGACCCGCGCCGGCCCACCGTCCCGGGCCGGGCCGCCGGACTGCGCCGGTCATCCACCGACTCCCTCGGACCTGGTCTCGGCGCCCACCGCCGATCCGGCACACCCTAACCCGGCGGCCACCCCACCCGGGCTCAGCGCCGGGCCAGCCGGCGGGCCAGCGTGGCCCGCAGCTCGTCCATGCCGGCGCCGGTGAGCGCGGAGACCGCGATCGCGCCCTGGTGCACCCGCAGCAGCGCGTCCAGCCACTCGACCGGCGTCACGTCGATCTTGTTGAGCACCAGCAGCTCCGGTACGTCACCGGCGCCGATCTCGTGCAGCACCCCGTGCACCGTGGTGATCTGGTCCAGCGCGTCCGGCGCCGACGCGTCGACCACGTGCAGGGCCAGGTCGGCCCGGCTGACCTCGTCCAGCGTCGAGCGGAACGCGTCCACCAGCTGGTGCGGCAGGTGCCGGACGAAGCCCACCGTGTCGGTGACGGTGAACAGCACGTCGTCGGCGCGTACCCGGCGCACCGTCGGGTCGAGGGTGGCGAAGAGCACGTCCTGCACCTGCGCGTCGGCGCCGGTGAGGCGGTTGAGCAGCGCCGACTTGCCGGCGTTGGTGTAGCCGGTGATGGCCACCGAGGGCACCTGGTTGCGGGCCCGCCGCTCCCGGTTGCGCTCCCGCCGGCGGGTCAGCTCGGAGGCGTTGCGGCGCAGCCGGGTGGCGCGCTGGCGCAGCCGGCGGCGCTGGGTCTCCAACCGCATCTCACCGGGACCGCGGACACCCATGCCGGCGCCGCCGGCCATCCGGCCACCACCGACCCGGGACATCGAGCGCCCGTCGCCGCGCAGCCGGGGCAGTTGGTACGCGATCTGCGCCAGCTCCACCTGGACCCGGCCCTCGCTGGTGCGGGCGTGCTCGGCGAAGATGTCCAGGATCAGCGCGGTCCGGTCGACCACCCGCACCCCGACCCGCTCCTCCAGGTTGCGCACCTGGCCCGGGGTCAGCTCGCCGTCGGCGATCACCAGGTCGGCGCCGGTCCGCTCGGCCAGGGCGGCCAACTCGTCGACCTTGCCGGAACCGACGAAGGTGGCCGGATCGGGGCGCGGCCGGTTCTGCACGACCTCGTCGACCACGGCCAGCCCGTCGGTGTCCGCGAGCCGCCGCAGCTCGGTCAGCGACACCTCCGTACCGGGGCCGGTGTCGCCCGCCTCGTCCTCGCGGTGCACCGCGACGAGCACGGCCGTCGGCCGCCGCGCCGTCGTGCCGGCGCCGTTGCCCAGCAACCACGATCCCGCCATCGCGCACCTCGCCTCGCTCCCGTCGGCCACCGATCTACCCGGGAGCGGGCGAAGCATGCCGGAGCCGGCCGGGCGCCGGTGTCGCCGGTCACGACCGCCGGACGCCGGCCCCGCGCGGCGGTACGTTCGGCGGGCGGGCGACGGTCACTTCCTTCGCACCCGGAGCACAGCGACGAGGAGGGGCGCGGCCGTGCCGGACGCCGAGGAACTGATCACCGAAGCGGTGGCGGCGGCGCGCGGCACCGACGTACGCCTGGCCGAACGGCAGCTGGACCGGCTGGTGGTCGGCGCCGGCGCCCCGGACGTCGACGCGGTGCTGCTGCGCCGCCTGGTCCGCCGGTTCGGGCTGCTCGCGGCGCGCGGCTGGCAGCCGGTCGACCTGGCCCGGATCGTCACCCGCCGGCTCGGCGCCCGGCCGGCCCGGCTGGCGGTGGACGTGCTCGCCGCCCACCGGCGCGACCAGGCCGGCCCGGTGCCGGGCTGGTGGGACGCCCAGCTCGCCGAGCTGGGGGCCCGGGTGTGGTGGCCGGAGGACGGCCGCTACCTGCCCGACTGGGCGGGCCGGGAGGGGCTGGACCGGATCACCGCGCTCCGCGCGGCGGTGGACGTGCTGGCCCTGGCCGAGGGGTTGCCCCCGATCGCGGTGCTCCGCCCGCCGCCCGGCGCGGCCACCGCCCCGGCGGCCCCGGCCCGCGGCCGCGGCGATGCCGCCTCCCGGATGCTGGAACGGGTCCGGGCGCTGCTGGCCAAGGCCGAGTCGACCACCTTCCCGGCCGAGGCCGAGGCGTTGACCGGCAAGGCCCAGGAGCTGATCGCCCGGCACAGCGTCGACCAGGCGCTGCTGTCCGCCGGCGCGGACCGCGACGACCAGCCCGGCGGCGTACGACTGAGCACCGACCCCCCGTACGCGGGCGCGAAGGCGCTGCTGGTGCAGGAGGTGGCGGCGGCCAACCGGTGCGAGGCGGTCTGGTCCGACGATCTGGGCTTCACCACCGTGCTGGGCTGGCCGGCCGACCTGGAGGCGGTCGAACTGCTCTACACCTCGCTGCTCGTCCAGGCCACCGCGGCGATGCTGCGGGGCCGGGGCGAGCGCCAGCGGCGTACCGCCGGGCGGCGGACCCGCGGCTACGACGAGTCCTTCCTGAACGCCTTCGCCCTGCGGATCGGCGAGCGGCTGCGGGCCGCCACCGAGGACGCGGACCGGCGGGCCGCCGAGACGGCCGGGCCGGACCGGCTGCTGCCGGTGCTCGCCGCCCGTTCCGAGGCGGTGCGGGAGCGCCTCGACACGCTCTTCCCCGGGGTCACCCGGCACCGGCTCAGCGTCCGGGACGCCGAGGGCTGGCACTCGGGCACCTCCGCCGCCGACCGCGCGTCGCTCGACCCGGGCCCGCCGGCCCGCTCCGCCCGCCAGGTACCCGGCCGCCGGCGCTGACGCCGAAAATTTCCTCGTCCGGGTTGTCGGGTGCGGGGAGTCGGCTCCGACCTACCGGCGAGAAGCGCCACGATGGGCGCGACGTCGACGCGAGGAGCACCTGATGAAGTACATGCTGCTGATCTGGAACCGTCCCGGGTTCGCCGAGTCGCTCTCCGAGTCCGAGCGCACCGCGCTCTTCGGCGAGGTCGACGAGATCATGAAGGAGCTGACCGAGTCCGGTGAGCTGGTCGGCGGCCAGGCGCTGGCCGACCCGTCGCAGACCCGTACCGTCCGGCTCGGCGGCGGCCGGCCGGAGGTCACCGACGGCCCGTTCATGGAGAGCAAGGAGCAGTTCGCCGGCTACCTGATGGTGGACTGCGACAGCGTCGAGCGGGCCGTCGAGATCGCCCAGCGCTGGCCGGACGTGCGGCTGGGTGGCGCGCTGGAGGTCCGCCCGGTGATGGACGAGGCCGGGACGGAGATGTGACGGACCGGGCCGTCGAGGACCTGCTGCGTACCGTCGCGCCGCAGGTCCTCGGCCTCCTGGTGCGCCGGCACGGCCAGTTCGACCGGTGCGAGGACGCCGTCCAGGAGGCGCTGCTCGCCGCCGCGACGCAGTGGCCCGAGCAGGGCGTGCCGGACAATCCCCGCGCCTGGTTGCTCACCGTCGCCACCCGGCGGCTCACCGACGAGTGGCGCAGCGAGCGGGCCCGCCGGGAGCGCGAGGTCGCGGTGGCGATCCGCGAGCCGGCGTACGCCGCGGTCGCCCCGCCGGCCGACGCGGAGCCGCCGGCCGAGGACGACACGCTGACCCTGCTCTTCCTCTGCTGCCACCCGGCGCTGGCCCGCTCGGCCCAGGTGGCGCTGACGCTGCGCGCGGTCGGCGGCCTGACCACGGCGCAGATCGCCCGCGCCCACCTGGTGCCCGAGGCCACCATGAGCCAGCGCATCCGGCGGGCAAAGCAGCGGGTCGAGGCCGCCGGGGCGACGTTCACCATGCCGTCGGCGGCGGAGCGGGACGAACGGCTGCGCACCGTGCTCCAGGTGCTCTACCTGATCTTCAACGAGGGCTACACCGCGTCCAGCGGCCCGGACCTGCACCGGGCCGAGCTGACCAGCGAGGCGATCCGGCTCACCCGGATCCTGCACCGGCTGCTGCCCGACGACGGCGAGGTGGCCGGGTTGCTGGCGCTGATGCTGCTCACCGACGCGCACCGGGCGGCGCGTACCGGGCCGGACGGGGAACTGGTCCCGCTCGCCGAGCAGGACCGCAGCCGGTGGGACCGGGCCGCCATCGAGGAGGGGATCGCCCTGGTCACCGCCGCGCTGACCTGGTCGCCGCCGGGGCCGTACCAGGTGCAGGCGGCGATCGCCGCGGTGCACGCCGAGGCACCGTCGGCCGAGCGGACCGACTGGGCGCAGATCCTGGCGCTCTACCGGCTGCTGGCCCGGCTCGCGCCGAACCCGATGATCACGCTGAACCAGGCGGTGGCGGTGGCCATGGTGGACGGGCCCCGGGCCGGGCTGGCCCTGCTCGCCCCGCTCGACGCCGACGAGCGCACCGCCGGGCACCACCGGCTCGCCGCCGTCCGTGCCCACCTGCTGGAACTGGCCGGCGAGCCGGCCGCCGCGCGGGAGGCGTACCGGGCGGCGGCGCGGGCGACCACCAGCCGCCCGGAACAGCGCTACCTGGAGCTGCGCGCGGCCCGGCTGGCCGCGCCGCCCGACCCGACGAAGGAGCCACGATGAGCACGGTGACCTGCCATATCTCGATGTCCCTGGACGGCTACGTGGCGGGACCCGGGCAGAGCGTCCAGGATCCGCTCGGCAGGGGCGGCATGCGGCTGCACGACTGGGCCTTCCCCGCCGACGGCGAACGGTCCGAGGTGGACGCCCGGGTGCTCGACGAGGTGACCCGCGACGTCGGGGCGTACGTGATGGGGCGGCGGATGTTCGGCGGCGGTGACGGGCCGTGGGACGAGTCCTGGCGCGGCTGGTGGGGCGAGGACCCGCCGTTCCACGCCCCGGTGTTCGTGCTGACCCACCACCCGCGCGACCCGCTGCCGATGGCCGGCGGCACGGAGTTCCGGTTCGTCACCGACGGCGTCGACTCGGCGCTGGCGCAGGCCCGGCGGGCGGCCGGGGACCGCGAGGTGGCGGTCGCCGGTGGCGCCAGCGTCGTGCGGCAGTTCCTGGCGGCTGGCCTGCTCGACACGCTGCACCTGCACATCGTGCCGATCGTGCTGGGCGCCGGCGAACGGATCTTCGACGGTGTGGGCGACCCCCGGCTGGAGCAGGTGGCCGTGGTCGCCGGCCCCACTGTCACCCACGTCCGCTACCGGGTGCTGCGCTGAGGTGGCCGGCCGGCGGGCGGCGGAAGGGGGCCCGCCGGCCGGCTCCGGTCAGCTCCCGGCCGGCGCGACGGCCGGGCAGCGGGTGCCCCGGGCGGGCACCTCGATCGAGATCAGGTACCGGTCGACGGCACTCTGGACGCACGCGCTGCGCGAGTAGTTGCCGTGCCCCCAGCCCTGGTAGGTCAGCAGCACGCCGCTGCGGCCGAGCTGCCGCGACACGTTCCGCGCCCAGTCGTACCCGCTCGCCGGATCGTGCCGGGTGCTGGCCAGCAGCAGCGGCACGTCGGTGCGGACCCGCAGCCGGTGCTGGGGGTTGGCGACCGGTGCCGGGGTGCCCAGGCAGGTCGCCACCGCCGGCAGGGCCTGCGGGTAGCGCAGGTCGGGCGCGATCCGGGCCATCCGGCGCAGGTGGGCGGCGTACTCGGAGTGGTCGCGCACCGGCAGGTGCCAGTCCGCGCAGAAGACCGCGAAGGGATGCGGCTGGCTCGCGTCCTCGTGCTGGCCACCGGCGCTGGCCGCGGTGGTGCCGACCGGCGGGGCCGCCCGCAGCGCGACGATCTGCCGGGCCAGCCCGGCCCAGTCCGGGCCGTAGAGCTTGCGCTGGGCGAACCGGCTCAGGCCGTACGGCGACAAGCCGACGCCGGGACGGTCCGGGTCGGCCAGCTCACCCCGCTCCGCCCGGACGAAGAGACCGGCCCAGACGGCCCGGACGTCCTCCCGGTGCAGAGGACAGCTCGTGGAGCGGGCGCACCAGGAGACGAACTCGTCGAAGGAGTCCTGCGCGGCGGCGGCCTGGGTGTCCAGGAACGCCCGGGTGCCGAGGCTGTGGTCGACCGCGCTCTCCAGCACCATGGCCCGGACCCGGTGCGGGAACTGCTCGGCGTACTGGGCGCCGAGCAGGGTGCCGTACGAGCTGCCGTGGAAGGTGAGCCGCCGCTCGCCGAGGGCGGCCCGGATCGCGTCCAGGTCCCGTACGGCGCTGCCGGTGTCGACGTGGTCGAAGAGCGGCCCGGTCCGTTCCCGGCAGTCCGCCCGCAGCGCCTCGTTGCCGGCCAGGGTGGCGGCGAACTGGGCCTGGTCCGCGATCACCTGGGGCTGCCGGGCGAGCAGCCGGGCCGAGCAGAGCACCGGATTGCTCCGCCCGATGCCGCGCGGGTCGAAGCTGACGATGTCGAACCGGCGACGCAGGTCGTCGCTGAACCGGTCGTTGGCGATGATCCGGTGCACGCCGGAGTCGCCCGGCCCGCCCGGGCCGAAGACCAGCGAGCCGAGCCGGGCGGTCGGGTCGGTGGCGGTACGGCGGGCCAGGTGGAGGTCGAACCGGTCGCCGTCCGGCCGGTCCCAGTCGACCGGGAGCGACAGGGTGCCGCACTCGGCGGTGGCGTCCGCCTCGCACGGCTGCCAGGCGATCGCCGGCGCCCGGTCGGGTGGTGGCGTCGCGGCCGGCGCGGGCGACGGCGCGCCCGTCACCAGCAGCGCGACGGCCACGCCGGCGGCCAGCGCCCGGAGGCTGCCCGGGCGGCCGCCGCCGGTGCGGGCCCGCCCAGCGACCAGGTGGCCGCGATGAGCGGCGGATTTGCGTACGCACAGCACGAGATGCTGTCCTCTCCGTCGAAGGAGCATTGCGGTGAGAACTCGCCCAGGGCGAGGTGATGCTGCTTCACCCGGACCGTCGAGTTGCCGCTCGGCGGTCCGGGACCAGCCGGCTCCGCTACTCGACGTCCTTGAGGACGCGCTCCAGCGAGCCGAGCCGGGTCTCCATCCCGTTGAGCCGGCCGTCGAGCGCGGCCAGCATCCGGGCGTTCGACTCCTGCGCCTGTACGGCGGAGTCGACCAGCCGCCGGTACTCCTCCTCGCGGACCCCGGCCGTCCGGGCCCGGCGGGTCTTGGCGGCCTGCACGATCGTCACCGTGATCACACTGACCAGCAGGGTGAAGATGCCGATCGCGCCGACCACCTCGGTCCAGTCGTGTTCGCTCATGTCGGGTCAGCTCTCTTCCTCGTCCGGCCGGGCGTCCGACCCGGCGGTCAGGGTGTCGGCGGCCGTCGCGATGGCGGCCGGGGTGAGCGTGAAGACGAACGGCCGCACCTCGTAGTACTTCATCGCCTTCCCGTCCTCCGACAACTCCAGGTGCGCCGACACCAGGCCGGCCGCCGCCAGCTTGCGCAGGTGGACCTGCACCAGCGCCCGGCTGATGCCGAGTTCGCGGGCGAGTTGGCTGACGTACGCCCGCCGCCGCGCCAGCACGGCGACCACCCGCATGCGGTGCGGGTTGGCCAGGGTGGCCAGCACGCGCACCAACTCGTCGCCGGGGGTCGCGGAGTCGCTCATGACTCGCCCTTGCACATGCCAACGAAAGTTAGCGGGTCTGCGCGGCGCTGTCAGCGCCGGACGGTGGAAGTCAGGGTCGAGTGGGGGGATCCCCTGGCGCGTATCGGAACGCCGGGCGAGCGCGGCCGACGGGCGGACGACACGGGACCGCCGGGCCGGCTGGCGCCGGCCCGGCGGTCCCGGGCGTACCTGAACTCAGCTCTTGAACGCGTCCTTGACCTTCTCGCCGGCCTGCTTCAGGTTGGCGGCCGCCTGGTCGTTGCGGCCCTCGGCCTCGAGCCGCTCGTTGTCGGTGGCCCGGCCGGCGCCCTCCTTGAGCTTGCCGGCGGCGTCCTCGGTCGCGTTGTTGATCTTGTCCTCGACACCCATGTCAACCTCCGCTCAGCGTTCCGATACGTCCCGTGAAGTACCCGACGCCCTCACCGGTCAACCGTCGACCTCCGGACCATCACGCTGCACGCCGGTCAGGCGTGCGGGAACGCCGACGCCGCCGGTCCCGTGCGTACGGGGCCGGCGGCGCGCGTCGGTCAGGCCACCGGGCGGAAGCCGCGCAGCCGGAGGCTGTTGGCCACCACGAAGACCGAGGAGAAGGCCATCGCGGCGCCGGCGATCATCGGGTTGAGCAGCCCGGCGGCGGCCAGCGGCAGGGCTGCCACGTTGTAGGCGAAGGCCCAGAACAGGTTGCCCTTGATGATGCCGAGGGTGCGCCGGGAGAGCCGGATCGCGTCGACCGCGGCGGTCAGGTCGCCGCGGACCAGGGTCAGGTCGCTCGCCTCGATCGCCACGTCCGTGCCGGTCCCCATGGCCAGCCCGAGGTCGGCCCGGGCCAGCGCGGCGGCGTCGTTGACCCCGTCGCCGACCATCGCCACGACCTTCCCCTCGGCCTGGAGCCGGGCCACCACGTCCACCTTGTCGGCCGGCAGCACCTCGGCGATCACCTCGTCGATGCCCACCTCGGCGGCCACCGCCCGGGCGACCGTGGCGTTGTCGCCGGTCAGCAGCACCGGGGTCAGGCCGAGCGCGCGCAGCCCGGCGACGGCGGCCCGGCTGGTCGGCTTGACCACGTCGGCCACCGCGAGCACCCCGCGGGCCCGCCCGTCCCAGCCGGCCAGCACGGCCGTCCGACCGGCGGCCTCCGCCGCGCTCGCCGCCCGTTCGACCTCCTCCGGCACGTCGAACCCGCGCTCGCGCAGCAGCCGGAGCCGGCCGACGAGCACCTCGCGGCCCTCGACCGTGCCGGTCACGCCGAGCCCCTCGACGTTGGCGAAGCCGGTCACCGGGGGCAGCGCCCCGGCCTCGGCCGCGCCGGTGGCGACCGCCCGGGCGATCGGGTGCTCGGAGCCGGTCTCCAGGGCTCCGGCCAGCCGGAGCAGTTCCGCGCGCCCCTCGCCGGCCGCCGGCAGCACGTCCACCAGGGTCATCCGGCCGGTGGTGACCGTGCCGGTCTTGTCCAGCACCACGGTGTCGACCCGCCGGGTGGACTCCAGGATCTCCGGGCCCTTGATCAGGATGCCGAGCTGGGCGCCCCGGCCGGTGCCGACCAGCAGCGCGGTCGGCGTGGCCAGCCCGAGCGCGCACGGGCAGGCGATGATGAGCACGGCCACCGCGGCGGTGAACGCGGCGGTCGGGCCGGCCCCCGTGCCGAGCCACCAGCCCAGCGTGCCGGCGGCCAGCGCGATCACCACCGGGACGAAGAACCCGGAGATCCGGTCGGCCAGCCGCTGCACCGCCGCCTTGCCGGTCTGCGCCTCCTCGACCAGCCGGGCCATCTGGGCGAGCTGGGTGTCGCCGCCGATCCGGGTGGCGGTGACCACCAGCCGTCCGCCCGCGTTGATGGTGGCGCCGACCACGGTGTCGCCCGGGCCGACCTCGACCGGCACCGACTCGCCGGTCAGCATGCTGGCGTCGACGGCCGAGGTGCCCTCGTCGACCACGCCGTCGGTGGCGATCTTCTCGCCGGGGCGGACCACGAACCGGTCCCCCACCGCGAGCTGGTCCACCGGGATCCGGGTCTCGGTGCCGCCGCGCAGCACCGCGACGTCCCGGGCGCCGAGCTCCAGCAGGGCGCGCAGGGCGGCGCCGGCGGTCCGCTTCGAGCGGGCCTCGAAGTAGCGGCCGGCGAGGATGAAAACGGTCACCCCGGCCGCCGCCTCCAGGTAGATGTTGCCGGCGCCGTCGGTACGGCTGATGTCGAAGCTGAACGGGTGGGTCATCCCCGGCGTGCCGGCGGTGCCGAGGAAGAGCGCCCAGACCGACCAGCCGAACGCGGCCAGGGTGCCGAGCGAGACCAGGGTGTCCATGGTCGCCGCGCCGTGCCGCAGGTTGATCCAGGCCGCCCGGTGGAACGGCAGGCCGCCGTAGACCACGACCGGGGCGGCCAGGGTCAGCGACAGCCACTGCCAGTAGTCGAACTGCCAGGCCGGCACCATGGCCAGCAGGATCACCGGGACGGTCAGCACGACCGAGACCCAGAGCCGGGTCCGCAGGGCGCGCAGCTCGTCCACCGGCTCGGCGGCCGGTTCGGTACCGGCCGGCGCGGGCGGGGGCGGCACGGCGGCGGTGTAGCCGGTCTTCTCCACCGTGGCGATCAGGTCGGCCGGGGTGACCTCGTCCGCGTACTGGACGGTGGCCTTCTCGGTGGCGTAGTTGACGGTGGCGGTGACGCCGTCCATCCGGTTCAGCTTCTTCTCGATGCGGGCGGCGCAGGACGCGCAGGTCATCCCGCCGATCGCCAGCTCGATCCGGTTCGGTGCCATCGGTAGGGGCTTGCTCGTGGTGGTCATCACGGTCCCGTCAGTCGTGCCCGTGACCGGGGGTGCCGTGGTCGGCGCCGGCGGTCGGTGCGGGTGTGCTCGTGCCGGTGGGCGCGGGGGCGGCCGGCTCGTCGCCGGCCGGCGCGCCGGGGTCACCGGCCACGACGGTGAACTCGGCGGTGTGCACCGTGCCGCCGTGCTTGAAGTCCAGGTAGAGCCGGTAGGCGCCGGCCGACGGCACCTCGGCGAAGAAGCTCACCTCGGGGCCGGGGCGGGTCCGCCCGTCGCCGGGCGCGCCGTCCGGGTGCACGTGCAGGTACGCCAGGTCGCCCTGGCGCAGCGCCACCAGGTGCCCGTACGCGCCCAGGTAGGGCTCCAGGTCGGTGACCGGCGCGCCGTCGCGGCTCACGGTCAGGGTCAGCTCGGCGGTGCGGCCGGGCTGCGGGGTGCCGGCGAGGGTGACGGTGTAGCCGTCGACGGTGGTGCTGGTCGCCGGCGCCGGCAGCGGCGTCTCGGCCAGCACGCCGGGGACCGTCACGTCCAGGCCGAGCGTCAGCGGCTCGGCGCCGGTGGGCGTGAAGTCGGCGAACGCCCGCCAGACGCCCGGCCCGGCCAGCGGCGAGGCGACCCGCCAGGTGCCGTCCGGCGCCATCTCGGGGTGCACGTGCCGGAAGCCGGAGAGGTCGCGGCGGGCCACGATCAGGTGCATCCGCTTGTCGTGTGCCACGTCGTACCCGGTGACCGGCCGACCGTCCGGGCCGGTGACCCGGAAGGCGAACTCGTCCGCCGGGGCGGCGACCCGTTGCAGGGTGTAGCCGCGGTCGGAGACGAGCAGCCCACCGGGGAGGTGTTCCGCCGGCCCCGCCGGGTCGGCGTGCCCGGCCCCGTCGGCGCCCGCGTGGCCGCCGCCGCTGTCGTCGTGACTGGTCTCGGCGGCGGGGGCGACGGGACCGGCCACCTGGCCGATCCCGTACGCCGCGCCGAACACCGCCGCGAGGCCGAGGGCGAAGCCGCTCAGCTTCGTCGCCGTGTTCATCGTGGTTACCTCGGTTTCCTGTACCGCCGACCGGTCACGCGCCGACGAGGTCGTAACCGGCCTCGTCGACCGCGGCCCGCACGGCTTCGGTGTCCAACGGCTGCTCACTGGTGACGGTGACCTGGCCGGTGGCCAGGTCGACCTGGACGTCGGTGACGCCCGGCACGGCGCCCACCTCGGCGCTGACCGAGCTGACGCAGTGCCCGCAGGTCATGCCCTGCACCTGGTACGTCGTGGTGACCATCGGATCTCCTCTCGCCACCTCCACCATATACCCCAGGGGGGTAAGGAGGAGGCAGACTCGTGCCGTCCTTCATTACCGGTACCGGGTGGGGGTACCCGGACAACAGGGACCGTACCATACCCCCCAGGGGTACGCTATCCTTGGGCTCATGACCTCACCCACGCCCGTCCGGGGCTACACCGCCAGCAAGGACCAGCTGCTCGCGCGGCTGCGCCGCGTCGAGGGGCAGGTGCGCGGCATCGAGAAGATGGTCGACGAGGACCGCTACTGCATCGACGTGCTCACCCAGATCTCCGCCATCCAGGCGGCCCTGGACAAGGTCGCCCTCGGGCTGCTCGACGGGCACGCCCGGCACTGCATGCACGAGGGCGCCGCCGAGGGCCGCGCCGACGAGATGGCCACCGAGATGATGGCCGCCGTCGGCCGCCTCATGAAGCGCGGCTGACCGGTCCGGTTCCGGCGACGGGGCCGGCTCCGGCGACCGGGCCGAGGCGTACCCGGCGCAGCAGTTGGGCGTTGAGCGCCACCACGATGGTCGAGGCGGACATCAGCACCGCTGCCAGCGCCGGGCTCAGCGCCAGCCCCGCCCCGGCCAGCACCCCGGCGGCCAGCGGCAGCGCCACCACGTTGTAGCCGGCCGCCCAGGCCAGGTTCTGCAGCATCTTCCGGTACGACGCGCGGGAGAGCCGGATCACACCGGTCACCCCGCGCGGGTCGGACGAGGCGAGCACCACCCCGGCCGACTCGATCGCCACGTCGGTGCCCGCCCCGATCGCGATCCCGACGTCGGCCCGGGCCAGCGCCGGGGCGTCGTTCACCCCGTCACCGACCATCGCCACGGTCAGCCCGCGCCGCTGCAACTCGGTCACCTTGCCGTCCTTGTCGGCGGGCAGCACCTCGGCGAAGACCTCGTCGACGCCGGGGGTGAAGCCGAGGTCGGCGGCGACCGCCTCGGCCACCGGCCGGGCGTCTCCGGTGATCATGGCGATCGTCCGGACGCCCTGGGCGCGCAGCTCGGCGATCGCCTCCCGCGCCTCGGGGCGCACCTCGTCGGTGAGGGCGAAGGCCCCGAGCGCGGCGTCCGGCAGCCGCACCAGGTAGAGCACCGCCGCGCCCCGGGCGGACCACCGCTCGGTCGCCGTCGCCAGCTCGGCCGGCAGCCGTACGCCCAGCTCACGCAGCAGTGCCGGCCCGCCGACGGCGTACTCCCGCCCGGCGACGGTGGCCTGGACGCCGCGGCCCGGCAGGGAGCGGAACCCGGTGGCCGGGGCCGGGCCACCGCCCGGGCCGGCCGCGGCGACGATCGCCCGGGCCAGCGGGTGCTCGCTGTCGGACTCCACCCCGGCGGCGACCCGCAGCAGGTCGTCGGGGTCCGAGCCGGGCGCCGACGCCCGGTCGGTGAGCACGTGTTCGCCCCGGGTCAGCGTGCCGGTCTTGTCGAACAGCACAGCGTCGACGGTGCGCATCCGCTCCAGCGCGAGCCGGTCCTTGACCAGGATGCCGGACCTCGCGGCCAGCCCGGTGGAGAGCGCGATCACCAGCGGGATGGCCAGCCCCAGCGCGTGCGGGCAGGCGATCACCAGCACCGTGACGGTCCGGACCACCGCCTCGTCGGCGTCACCGAGCCCGGTCCAGACCAGCACGGTGACCACCGCGGTGGCGGTGGCGACGTAGAACAGCCCGGCGGCGAACCGGTCGGCCAGCACCTGCGCCCGCCCGCTGGACTGCTGGGCCTGGGCGACCATCCGCTGGATGCCGGCGAGCGTGGTCTCCTCGCCGAGCGCCTCGACCCGGACCCGCACCGCGGAGTCGGTGGCCACGGTCCCGGCCACCACCCGGTCGCCGGCCGACCGGGGCACCGGCCGGGACTCCCCGGTGATCATCGACTCGTCCAGTTCGGCGGCGCCCTCCACCACCCGGCCGTCCGCCGGCACCCGGCCGCCGGGCCGGACCAGCAGCACGTCGCCGACCCGCAGCTCGGCCACCGGAACCCGCTCCAGCCGCCCGTCCCCGGCGACCCGCTCGGCGTCGTCGGGCAGCAGCGCGGCCAACGCGGCGAGGGCGCCGCGCGCCTGCCCGATCGCCTTCATCTCCTGCCAGTGCCCGAGCAGCATGATGGTGACCAGGGCGGCCAGCTCCCACCAGAAATCCAGGTCGAAGGCGCCCAGGCTGGTCGCCAGCGAGGCGGCGTAGGCGACCGTGATCGCCATGGCGACCAGCAGCATCATCCCCGGCGCCCGATCGCGCACCTCCCGCACGGCGCCGACCAGGAACGGCCAGCCGCCCCACCAGAAGACCACCGAGCCGAGCACCGGGCCCACCCAGGACCGGCCGGGAAAGTCCAGCGAGTAGCCCAGCCAGTCCATCAGCAGGTGGCTGGTGGCCACCACCGGCAGGGTGAGCAGCAGGCAGAGCCAGAACCGGCGGCGGAACATCTCCGGGTCGTGCCCGGCGTGCTTGTCGTGCCCCCCGTGCCCGCCGCCGTGCCCGCTCTGCCCGCCAGCGTGCCCGCCCTGCCCGCCGTGCCCGCCGGCGTGCTCGTCGTGCTCCTCCCGCCCGCCGCCGTGGGGCGGGGTCTGCTCAGCCATGCCCCCAACATCCCCGACCGGGGGTCGCCCGCGCGGGCCAACCGCCGGGTCCGGTCCCGACGGACCCCGGCCGCGGGCCGACCGCCGCGTCCCGACCCACCCCCACCCGCGGGCCGACCGCCGGGTCCGGTAACCGACCGAGCCCGCCCGCGGGCCGACCGTGGGGTCCCGACACCCCCGCCCGCGGGCCGAGCGCCGGGTCCGGTGCCCGACACCACCCCGCGCGACCAGCGTCCGGATGCCGGGATGGCTACGATTCGGCACGATGGCCCTTCGGATCGCGCACCAGCCGACCCGCCGCCGGGCACCGGCGTCACCCGGCCGGCCGGCCGCCGGGCCGACGGTACGTGGTCGCGTCGCCACCCTCGGCCGATCCCACCCACTATTCCGGCCGGTCCGAGGGGGCCACTGAACCGACCGGCCCGCCGACACGTACCACGCCCCGGATTCGTTGGGAGACACTCAATGGGCGCCGACCACAACCGTCCCGCTCCGTCCACCCCGCCCCGGGTGCGGCGGATCCTCGTCGCGACGGTGGTCCCGCTCGTCGTGCTCACCGTGGTCGCCGCCCTGCTGCTCTGGCCCCGCGACACCCCCGGGGTCGACCAGGCCACCGACCCGCCCCGCTACCACGGCACGGTGACCCGCGTGGTGACCGAGTCCTGTCCGCCGACCCCGGAGACGCCGGAGGGGGGCGGCGCCGAGGGACCGTGCGGCACGGTCACCGTCAAGGTGGCCGACGGCCCGGACGCCGGCCAGGAGGTGCAGACGCCGGTGCCGACCGGTCCGGGCGCACCGACGGTCGCGGTGGGCGACGAGATCATCCTGGTCGAGCTGACAGACCCGGCCGACCCGACGGCGAGCAGCTACAACATCGCCGAGCACCAGCGCGGCAAGCCGCTGGTCTGGCTGGTCGTGCTCTTCGCCGCGGCCATCGTGGCGTTCGGCCGGTGGCGCGGGCTGGCCGCACTGGCCGGCCTGGCGGCCAGCTTCGCGATCCTGCTCGCCTTCGTGCTGCCGGGGATCAGCGGCGGCGGGTCGCCCCTGCTGGTCGCGATCGTCGGCGCCGCACTGATCATGTTCGTGGTGCTGTACCTGACCCACGGGGTGACCGCGCAGACCTCCGTGGCGGTGCTCGGCACGCTCGGCAGCCTGGTGCTCACCGGGGTCCTGGGCACCCTCGCCACCGCCGCCACCCACCTCACCGGCTACGGCTCCGAGGACGCCACCACGCTGTCGATGTTCCAGGCCGACGTCGACCTGCACGGACTGCTGCTGGCCGGGATCATCATCGGCTCGCTCGGCGTGCTCGACGACGTCACGGTGACCCAGGCCGCCACGGTGACCGAACTGGCGCACGCCAACCCCGGCCTGTCCCGACTCCAGCTCTACCGCGCGGCGACCCGGGTCGGCCGGGCGCACATCGCGTCGACGGTGAACACCATCGTGCTGGCGTACGCGGGCGCCTCGCTGCCGCTGCTGCTCCTGCTCACCGCGGATTCGCGGTCGGTGACCCAGATCCTGACCAGCGAGTTCCTCGCCCAGGAGATCGTCCGCAGCGCGGTCGCCACGCTCGGGCTGATCGCCGCCGTGCCGCTGACCACCGCGCTGGCCGCGCTGGTGACCACGGCCGGCCGGGCCACCGCCCGTACCGGCGACGGCGACAGCGACGCGCCGGCGCGTACCCCTGAAGGTTCCCGGCCGGCCACGGACCGGGCCGAGGCGCTGCGGGCGCTCACCGCGCCGCGCGCCGGAAACACGTCCCCCGCCACCTCCACCGGGTGGCCCGATCCGGACAGGAGCACGGACGCCGCATGGTGAGACTCCGCAGTGTGACCGTCCAGGCCGGCGAGCTTGATAAACGCGTCACTGATCACCCTCCGCCATTACGAAATGACGCATTTAGTCGGCTTAGGGACGTAGATCCACCGGTGGCCTCTCGGGTAACCTCGCTGCCGGTCACCGCCGAAGGCGCGCAGCGGCGCCTGCGGTGCCGCCGCCCAATCGCCGCCAGGCGAGCCGGGGACCCAGGTACGTGGGGTGAGTCCGCGACAGCGGTAGGGGCCACTTCCGCCCCGAACCCGTCAGCTAACCCGGTCGGCGGTCGACGGAAGGGAACACTGTGACGGCACCCCTACGCCGCTGGTTGACACCTGTGGTGGCCGTGTTCGCCGCCTTGGCCGTGCTCGCCGGACCCCTCCCGGCGTCGGCCGCACCCAACACCCCCAAGCCCTCGGGACACGAGGACGGCGACTCGAAGCTGATCACGGATGTGATCGAGTCGACCAACCGGAACTACTCGCAGGCGAAGTCCCGGCTGGAGAAGTCCAAGAAGCGCCAGCTGGAACTCGCGCTGGAGGTCGACCGGGCCCAGGCCGAGCTGGACGCCCTCGCGCCACAGGTCAGCCAGCTCGCCACCCAGTCGTACCGGACGGGACGCATCGGCGCGGTGGCCATGCTGCTGGAGGCCAACAACCCCGACACGTTCGTCAAGCGGGCCACCGCCCTGGACGAGCTGAACATGGTCAACGCCAAGAAGCTCGCCGAGATCAACGAGGTGAAGACCCGCGCCGAGCAGGCGAAGCTGGCGCTCGAGGCGGAGATCCGCGAGCAGCAGAAGCAGACCAACCTGATGGCCAAGAACAAGCGCGACGCGGAGAAGGCGCTGGCGCTGGTCGGCGGGATGGGCTTCACCGGCGGCCTGGTGTCGGCCACCTCGCCGGTCGCCCGGATCGCCCCGGGCCGCACCGCCGACGGCGACTGGAAGGCCGAGTCGTGCAGCGAGAACGACCCGACCACCTCCGGCTGCGTGACGCCTCGGACCTTGCACATGTACAAGGAGGTCAAGCGGGCCGGCTTCAACCGGTTCGTCGGCTGCTACCGCCCCGGTGGCCCGTGGGAGCACCCGAAGGGCCGGGCCTGCGACTGGTCGCTGCAGAAGAGCGGCTTCTCCCCCTGGCACAACCGGGACACCCGGATGTACGGCAACAACCTCGCCGCGTTCCTGATCCGGAACGCCGACCGGCTGGGCATCTACTACGTGATCTGGAACCGCCAGATCTGGTTCCCGGCCACCGGCTGGAAGTCGTACAGCGGGCCGTCGAACCACACCGACCACGTGCACGTCTCGCTGCTGTAGCGACAGCCGAGACCACGCGAAGCGAGGGCCGTTCCCGGTGGGACGGCCCTCGCGGCGTTTCCGGCGCTACCTCGGGATGCGCTCAGGCGACGGCCGCGGTCTGGTCCGCCGCCGCGCCGGCCAGGTCGCCGGCCGGCACCGCGGCCACCGTCCGCACCTCGCCGGCGGCCAGCCGGTACGACATCCCGACCACCGCGCAACGCCCGGCGGCCACCTCGGCGGCCAGTACTGGCGAGCCGTCCAGCATCGCCTCGACGGTGTGCGCGATGTGGATGTCGACGATCCCGTTCACGTCGGTCACCCCCTCGGCCGCGGCCCGCCGCAGGCTGGGCATCATGGCGTCCACCACCGCCCGCAGGTGACCGGCCGGGGAGGTGTCGGTCTCCACCGCCGTCTTCGCCGCCTGCACCGCACCGCACGAGTCGTGCCCGAGCACGACCACCAGCGGCGTGCCGAGCACGGTCACCGCGTACTCGACGCTGCCCAGCACCTCGGGGCCGGTGGTGTGCCCGGCGGTCCGGACCACGAAGAGGTCGCCCAGGCCCCGGTCGAAGATGATCTCGGCGGCCAGCCGGGAATCGGAGCAGCCCACGATCACCGCGAAGGGGTGCTGCCCGTCGGCGACCGCGGCGCGGTGCCCGGCGTCCTGGTTGGGATGGCGCGGGATACCGGTGACGAATCTCCGGTTGCCGGCCGACAACTCGGCCAGCGCCTGCGCCGGAGTGGCCGGCGCGACCGCCGGCACGGACTCCCGTGACGGACCCGGCTGGGCGCCGGGCGAACCGGGGCTGCTCATCCCCTCACCTCGTCCCTCGACGTACCTGACCTGGGCAATCCCGGCCGACGGCGGACGCGGGCTGCCACCACGGTCACACTGAGCGAAAGATACGTCAAGATATGCGTGATATGCATTTCATGTATTCCAGAACGCTTGCGCGCGGCCGGCGACCCCGTCGGAGCACCCCCGGCGACGTCAGCGGCCCGGCGCTGGCCGGGCGAGGGCGTGCCCGGTGGAGCCGCGCCGCGGGAAATACCATGGCGGGCATGGCGACCACGAGTGGCGAGAACGGGAGCGGCCGGAACTGGACGTTCCTCACCAACCACGGGCACGTGCTGCTCGCCATCGCCCGCAACCCCACCGCCCGGCTGCGTGACGTCGCCGACGAGGTGGGCGTCACCGAGCGGGCCGCCCAGGCGATCGTCGCCGACCTGGAGGCGGGCGGCTACCTGCACCGCACCCGGGTGGGTCGGCGCAACGAGTACACCCTCAACCCGGCCGGGCGGTTCCGCCACCCGGCCGAGGCGGACCGTCAGGTCGGTGCCCTGCTGGCGCTCTTCACCGAGGAACCGGTGGCCGGCGGCGCCGACCATCCCTGACCACCGCCTGCCCGCCCGGCGGCGCCGACCGCCCCTGACCACCGCCTGCCCGCCCGGCGGCGCCGACCGCCCCTGACGCCGCCTGCCCGGCCCGGCACGTGCCCGCCGGCACCGGGTTTCCCGGATCGGCGGTACCGGGGTGCTCCCGTCACCGCACCGCGGGCGGCGCGGCGGTAGTCTCAGCCCGTGCGCGAGAGCTTCCGACCGGATGGGACAGCGCCGGTCCGCCGTACCGGGCGCGCGGTCCGCGCCCTCCTCAGTGGAGCGGCCGCGGCGCTGCTCGCCACCCTGGTCGTACCGCCGGCTCCGGCCGCCGCGGCGCCGCGCTGCGGTCCGGCCGGGCAGGCCGCCCCCGCCGGGGTGCCCTGGCCGCTGCGGCGGCTGGAGCCGTCGTCGGCCTGGCGGCTCTCCCGCGGCGCCGGCGTCACGGTCGCGGTCATCGACTCCGGCGTCTCGGCCATCCACCCCGTCCTCAAGGGACAGGTCCGCCAGGGCCGGGACTTCAACGGGCTGGCGCAGCAGCAGGGCCAGTGCGACCTGGCCGGACACGGCACGATGGTGGCCGGCATCATCGCCGGCCGCGACGGCACCGGGCAGCCGTTCAGCGGCATCGCGCCGCAGGCGCGGATCCTTCCGGTGCGGGTGCTGCCGGACACCCGGCAGACCAACGACGAGGCCCTGCCCGGGGAGATCGCCCAGGCGATCCGGTGGGCGGTGGACAACGGCGCCGACGTGGTGAACCTGTCGTTGGTGACGCTGCCCCGGCCCGAACTGGCCCAGGCCATCGAGTACGCCCTGGACAAGAAGGTCGTCGTGGTGGCCGCCGCCGGCAACCGGCAGGAGCAGCAGCAGGATCTGCCGGCGTACCCGGCCGCGTATCCCGGGGTCATCGCGGTGGCCGGGGTGGACGAGCAGGGCGCCCACGTGGGCAGTTCGGTGAGCGGCGACTACGTCGACATCGCCGCCCCGGGGCTGAACATCATCGGCCCGGCTCCGGGCGGTGAGGGCTGGCTGGCCGAGCCGCAGGGCGGCACCAGCTTCGCCGCCGCGTACGTCTCGGGGGCCGCCGCGCTGGTCCGCGCCGCCTACCCGGACCTGACCCCGGAGCAGGTCACCGAGCGGCTGATCCGCACCGCGGACAGCCCGCCGGACGGCCACAACGCCCAGGTGGGCTACGGGGTGGTCAACCCGTACCGGGCGGTGGCGAGCCTGCTGGGCACCCGGAGCGACCCGCCGCCCGGCGCGCTGCCGGCTCCGCCGCCCACCGACGATCCGCTCGGCTGGCAGCGCACGGTGGCGATCTGGGTGGCCGCGATCGGGGCGCTGCTGGCCGCCGTGCTGCTCGCGGTGAAGCCGATCCTGGTCCGCGGCCGGCGCCGCGGCTGGCGCCCGGGCCGTCGGCCGGCCGGCGCCGACCCGGCCGCGACCGGCTGACGCTCCGCCAGCCGCCCGGCTGCCGGCCCGGATCGCCGGCCCGTCCCGAAACGCCGAGCGCCGCCCAGCCGCCGGGGGGCGGTGGACGGCGCTCGGGTGGAGGTCAGCGCAGCACGCCGGGCGCGCCGTCGCCGTCCGCGCCCCAGACGTCCTCGTCCTCTTCCAGCCAACTGTTGCGCGGGGCCTCTTCCTCGCCGTAACCGGCACCGCCGGCGCCGCCCATTCCGGCGACCCCGCCGCCCCGGACGCCCGCGCCGCGCGCGCCCGCACCGGCCGCGCCGGCGGCACCGGCCCGACCGCCGCCGCGCGCGCCGCCAGCCATGCCGCCGCCCATGGCGGGCGCCATACCGCCGGCGAGCCGACCACCGCGGCCACCGCCCCGGCCGGCGCCACCCGCGCCGCCGCCCATCATCGGCGGCATGCCGGCCGCGACCGGACGGCCGAGCGCACCGCCGCCCGGGATCATGCCGCCGCCGGCCAGGCCGGCGCCGCCGCCGCCCAGGCCGCCGCCGCCCGCGCCGAGGCCGGACGTGCCGGGCAGGCCGCCGCCCAGGCCGCCACCACCGAGGCCGGGAGCGCCACCGCCACCGGCACCCGCCAGCCCGCTGCCGTAGTCGTCGGCGAGGCTGCCGGAGCCGGGGTAGCTCCCGGCGCCCCCGGAGCCGTACCCGCCGGAGAGGTCGGGGTGCGCGCCGGAACCGATCCCCGGCGAGCCGGTGTCGGGCATGCCGCTGGCGCTCAGCGACGGGCTGCCACCGATGCCGCCGGTCGACGGCGAGCCGCCGAGGCCCGGCACGCTGCCGGTTTTGCCGGCGCCGGGGCCGCCATCCAGATTCGGCGTGGTGACCGTCGGGTCGGTCGAGGTGAACGGGCCGGTCTGGCCCGGAGTGCCCGAGTCGATCGTGGTGTAGTCGCCACTGACCTGGTTGTAGACCTTCGCCGCTTCCTCGGACTTGTCGTTGATCCAGTCGGCGAGCGAGGTGATCGGGTCGAGGAAGCCGAGGAAGTCCGGCTTCACCTTCATCTCGAAGAAGCCGGTGTCGATCACCAGCCGGCCGTTGCGGGCCTCGAGCACGTCGTTGACGCAGCTGGCCGGGATCGGGAACTCCCGCTGCGCGGCGGTGAGCTTGTCAGCGGCGTCGTTCAGCGACCGGACGATGCCGTTGTGGTTCTCGGCGTCCTCGACGAGCTGACCGGCCCGCTTGGCGAGCCCGGTGATGTGGGTCTTGAAGGCCTCGTACGCCGGCCCCTTCCACACCTCGCCCAGGTCCTTGACGTTGGTCTCCAGGCTCTCCTTGACCGTGGTCAGGTTCTTCAGCAGCTGCTCCCAGCCGAGCGCGGCGCTGGCCACGTCGCCCGGTCGACCGTCGATGACGATCTGCTTGCACATCTCTTCCCAGCTCGGCACGGCCACCCTCCCCGTTTACGCCTTGCCCCGGTTGCTGGACGCGGTGTTGAAGGCGTTCTGCATCTCCGCCGCCGACATCGCGTTGGCACCCTCGGCCGTCTCGTAGTTCTCCTTGACCTTCTGCAACGCGTTCGCCGCCTTGTAGAGATCCTGGGCGAGCTGACGCATGCCCTGCTGGGTGCTGGTGAACAGGCCGCTGTGCTTGCGCGCCAGGTCACCGGCGCGGTCGAAGCTGCCGAGCGGGCTGGTGCCACCGCCCATCCCGGCGCCACCGGCCCCCGCCGCGGTGCCGCCCATCTTGTCGGAGATCTCCACCATCTCGTACGACTGGCTGTGGATGAAGTCGGCGGTCTCCTCCAGCCACTTCTTGGCCTTCTCCAGGCTGGAGGCGTCCCACTCGGTCTTGGCGCCGGCGTCGTCCGACCCCGGCACCAGCCCGGACGGCACCTCGGCCCGGTTGACGTTGTCCATGGTGACGGCGTCCAGCGTCACGAACGGCGGCACCATGTGCGGCGGCCCGATCGGTACGTTCGGTACGTCGATCCGGACGTCGTCCGGCTGCTCGGTCCTGTCCTTCGTCATCGGTTCCTCCCCGTCGCCGACTGAAGATCTGGCTTACTGCTGGTGCCCGCCCGGCGGGGGCGGGGGTGGCCCGGCCGGCCCCGGCGGCGGCCAGGCGGTGCCGGGCGCCGCTCCGGGCGGCGGAGGGTAGCCACCGGGCACCGGGGGCGGCGGGTAGCCGCCCGGCGCCGGTGCGCCCTGCGGTGGCACGTACGGACCGCCGGGCTGCCCGGGCGGGCGGGCGCCGAACTGCGGCGCACCGGGCGCGCCGGGCGGCGGGAAGCCGTGCGGCGCCGCGCCGGGTGGCGGGAAGCCGGGTGGTGGCCCGGCCGGGGTGGTGGCCGCGCGGCGCCGGGACCGGCGCACCAGCACGATCACCACGATCAGCACCACCAGCGGTACGGCGAGGCAGAGCGCCACCTGGATGATCGCGCCGGTCTTGTTGGTGACGCTGATCGAGACCGCCGGGTCGTCGTCCTCCGCGCCGGTGGCCGCCGGCCCGGCCGAGGCGCCCGCCGGGGCACCCTCGCCGGACAGCAGCGGATGCGCCGTGACGGCCGGCACCGTGTTGCTCAGCGCGGCGACCGGATCGACGGAACCGAAGCCGTACTGCTCGTCGCGGCCGGACGGGCCCTCGTCGCGGGCGGTGCGGATCAGCCGGTTCACCACGTTGGCGGCGTCGAGGTCGGGGTGCTTCGCCCGCACCAGGGCCACCACGCCCGCCACGATCGCGGCCGACTCGCTGGTGCCGCTGCCGACGCTGTAGCCGTTGGACGAGACCGACGTCGGCCGCGGAGTGATGATCTCCTCCATCGGCGCGGCCAGCACGGCCTCCGGCCCGGCCACGCTGCCGCTGAAGAAGTCGCCGTTCTTGGCCAGCCCGGTCACGGCGATGACGCCGGGAATGCTGGCCGGGTTGAGGACGCTGGTGTCGCCCTGCTCGCGGTTGCCCGCCGAGGCGACCAGCACCACGTTCTTGTCGAGGGCGTAGCGGACGGCGGCCTGCTCGTCGGGGCCCGGTCGGCCGCGGGCGCCGAGCGACATGCTGATCACGTCGGCGCCGTTGTCGGCGGCCCAGCGGATGCCGGCGGCCAACTCGTCGGCCTCCGTCCGGCTGCCGAGCGAGATCGGCAGGATCTTCGCCTCCGGGGCGATGCCGAGCTGGCGCATGCTGCCGCCGCCCCGGCCGGCGATCAGGCCGGCCATGCCGGTGCCGTGGCTGATCTTGTCGTCGGTGCCGCGCCCGTCGGCGGTCGCGTCGGCGCCGAACCCCTTGCCGGGCAGCACCTGGCCGCGCAGGTCGGGAACGTTCGGGTCGACGCCGGCGTCGATGACGGCCACCGTCACGCCGCGGCCCTTGCTGACCTTGTGGGCCTGGGGGATCTTCAAGCTGTCGAGGTACCACTGGAGGCCGCGTACCGTGTCGGCGGCGTGCGCCGGTTCGGGGGCCGCGAGCGCTCCCGACCCGGCCAGCGCGGCGAGCGCCAGCGTCGCGACGGCGGACCTCCACAGTGGGCGGAGACGCAGCTCCGTGTTCATCGCTCTCCCAGGACCTCGAC
Organism: Micromonospora sp. C28SCA-DRY-2; assembly: GCF_030519475.1. GTDB lineage: Bacteria > Actinomycetota > Actinomycetes > Mycobacteriales > Micromonosporaceae > Micromonospora. Next base: position 1,534,624 of record NZ_JAUMKD010000001.1, read on the forward strand.
GGCTGGTAACGCGCCGCGGCTCCGGCCCGGTCGAACCGGACCGGAGCCGCGTCGATGGTCGCTCAGCCCCACACCTTGGCGTTGCTCATCTCGGTGTTGACGTAGTTCTCGCGGGCGATGCCCACCGCGCCACCGATGTCGTTCAGGATCTTGTTGATGTCCCGAACGGCGGCGTCCCACTGCGCCTGGTGCTGCTCGTAGGCGGCCCGGTCCTGGCCGTCCCACTGGAGCTTGCTCAGCATCGACCGCAGCGTGTCCAGCTTCTCGTCGATCGTCCGCGAGATGGCCAGCATCTGCTGGTTGCTGCTCTCCAGGACTGCGTAATCAACCTTGATGCTCATCGGTTCCTCCCCTGCTCGTCTCGGCGGATCACGGGTTGAGTGCAGAGTGGAACTTGTCCAGCATCTGCTGCTGCTCTTCGTCGTTGACCTGGTGCGTCGTACCCGACTTGTCGAGCAGGTCGGCGATGTTGTCCATCGCCGTCAGCAGCTTGGCCGTGTCCTCGTTCCAGCGCTGCATGAGCTGCTGGAAGCCCGCGGACGCCTGGCCCTTCCAGGCGATGGCCAGGTCGTCGACCACGTTCCACAGCTTCTTCAGCTCGCCGTCGACCTCGCTGCGCGTGGACCGCACGTCACTCGCGGCGGTATGCAGAGTCGCTGCTTCGACCTCGAACGCCATGCTTCACACCCTTCCGTCTCCTTGTGGCGGCGGATCTGCCGCGCCCTCCCCCGCGGCAAGGCAAACACCCCACCGACGGACACTCCTCTGAAGACCGTAGCGGACCGCGTCCAGCGAGCGCAGCCCTGTCTCGCCCACTGTGACGCCAACGCGACCGATCCGGCGCGCCGTCCGGTCACGAGAAGCGTGAATATGATCTCACGTGCAGCACCGCGCCGACCACGAAGGTCACCGCGAGCAGCCCGACCAGGGCCCACCGCAGCGGGCTGGCGCCCGCGGTCGCGGCGAGCGGAGCGGCCAGCGCCGCGACCGCGCTGAGCACGACGATCTCCATCGCCCGCTTCACCCGCGCCGAGCCGCTGAGCTGCGCGACCAGCCCCAGCCCGAGGAAGACGGGAATGGCCGCGAGGGCGTACCCGAACGACCAGACCACCCACACGGCACACCCGCCTCTCACGTGCCCGGTCAGGGCCGCCTGACGCCGGATCAGACCGGCTCGGACCAGGCGGTCTGGATCAGCTGCTGGCCGTCGCGGCGGCGCACCAGGGTGCCCCGGCCCGGCGGCTGCGGGCTCGGCCGCAACGTGCCGAAGACCGCGCCCTCCTCCCGGTTGCCGGACATCAGCAGGCCGGGCGAGTCCAGCTCGCGCAGGCGTTGCAGCACCGGCTCGTAGAGCGCCCGGGCCACGCCGCCGACCCGGCGCGTGATGATCAGGTGCAGGCCGATGTCGCGGGCCTGCGGCAGCAGCTCGTGCAGCGCGCTGAGCGGGTTGCTGCCGCCCGAGGCGACCAGGTCGTAGTCGTCGACCAGGATGTAGAGGTCCGGCCCCTTCCACCAGCTGCGGTCGCGCAGCTGGGCGGTGGTGACGTCCGGCCCGGGGAGCCGGTTGGACAGCGCGCTGCGGATCGAGCCCAGCCCCTGCGCGAACGCCTGGTTGGACGGGGCGTAGTCGAGCAGGTGGTCGCCCTCCACGGCACCGAGCAGGCCGCGCCGGTAGTCCGCGATCACCAGCCGGGCCTCGGCCGGGGTGTACCGCTCGGTGATGCTCCGGGCGATCAGCCGCAGCAGGTTGGTCTTTCCGCACTCGGCGTCGCCGAAGACCGTCAGGTGCGGCTCGTTGGCCAGGTCGAGGTAGACCGGCGCCAGCGCCGACTCGTTGACGCCGATCGGCAGGCCGGGCGCCGACCGGTCGGCCACCCGGGCCAGCTCGGCGACGGGCAGCTTGCGCGGCAGCAGCCGCACCTTCGGCGCCGGGCGGCCGGGCCAGTTGGCCGCCACGTGCGCGGCCAGGGCGGCCGAGGCCTCGGTCAGGTCGTCGATGTCGCGGCGGCCGTCGATCCGCGAGATCGCGGCCAGGAAGTGCAACTTGTCGCGGGTCAGACCGCGGCCCGGGGTCTTCTCCGGGACGTTCGTCGCCGCCCGGCGGTCGATCTCCGACTCGGCCGCGTCGCCGAGCCGCAGCTCCAGCTTGGTGCCGAGCAGGTCGCGCATGTTGATCCGGATCTCCGCCCACCGCACGGCGGTGACCACCACGTGTACGCCGAAACCGAGCCCGCGGTTGGCCAGGTTGGTGATGGTCTGCTCCAGCTCCTCGTACTCCTGGCGCAGCGTGTTCCAGCCGTCCACCACGAGGAAGACGTCGCCGAACGGGTCGTCGGCGAACTCGCCGGCCGCCCGGCGCCGCCGGTAGCTGGCCACCGAGTCGATGCCGTGCTGGGCGAAGCGCGCCTCGCGCTCGTCGATGATGGCCACCACCTCGGCCACCGTCCGGCGCACCGCCTCGGTGTCCCGCCGGCCGGCCACCCCGGACATGTGCGGCAGCCCCTCCAGGCTGCGCAGCGCGCCGCCGCCGAAGTCGAGGCAGAAGAACTGCACCTCGCGCGGCGTGTGGGTGAGCGCCAGCGAGGCGAGCAGCGAACGCAGCATGGTGCTCTTGCCGCTCAGCGAGGCGCCGACGATCACCACGTTGCCGCCCGCGCCGGCCAGCTCGACCATCATCGGGTCGCGCCGCTGCTCGTACGGCCGGTCGACCACGCCCACCGGCACGGTGAGCCGGCCCCGGCCCTGCCAGGTGGCGGTGCACAGCCCGTACGTCGGGTCCGCCTTCAGCGGCGGGAGCAGCTCGCCCAGGCTCGGCGGCTCGGCCAGCGGCGGCAGCCAGACCTGGTGCGCCGGCTTGCCGCGCCCCTTGAGCCGGTCGATCAGCACGTCGAGCATGGCCACGGCCTTGCCGTCGGTCGGCTGCTCCGGCTCCGGTGTGGTCTCCACCGGCACCTGCGGCTGCCGCACCGGCACGAAGTTCACCCCGTACGGCACGATCCGGCGCTGCACCATCGCCTGCGACGCCGACGCCTGCTCGCCCGGCGCCCGGTACGGCCCGGACACGTAGGCGGCCCGGAACCGCAGCATGGTGCTGGTGTCGGTCTTCAGGTAGCCGTGACCCGGCGCGCTCGGCAGCTCGTACGCGTCCGGCACACCGAGCACGATCCGGCTCTCCACCGCCGAGAAGGTGCGCAGACCGATCCGGTACGACAGGTGGGTGTCCAGGCCGCGCAGCTTGCCCTCCTCGAGGCGCTGCGAGGCCAGCAGCAGGTGCACGCCGAGCGACCGGCCCAGCCGGCCGATCATCACGAAGAGGTCGATGAAGTCGGGCTTGGCGGCCAGCAGCTCGCTGAACTCGTCACAGATGATCAGCAGGCTGGGCATCGGGTCCAGCGGCTCGCCGGCGGCCCGGGCCTTCTCGTAGTCGAACCGGGAGACGTAGTTGCCGGCCGCCCGCAGCACCTCCTGCCGGCGGTTCATCTCACCGGCCAGCGCGTCCCGCATCCGGTCGACCAGCGGCAGCTCGTCGGCCAGGTTGGTGATCACGGCGCTGGTGTGCGGCAACGCCTCCAGCGACGCGAAGGTGGCGCCACCCTTGAAGTCGACCAGGACGAAGTTGAGCTCCTCGGAGGAGTGCGTCACCGCCAGCGCGGCGACCACCGTGCGCAGCAGCTCGCTCTTGCCGGAACCGGTCGCGCCGATGACCAGGCCGTGCGGGCCCATGCCCTCGTGCGCGGACTCCTTGAAGTCCAGCTCGACCACGTTGCCGTCCGGGCCCACGCCGAGCGGGATGCGCAGCCGGTCCCGGTGGCTGCGGGGCCGCCAGGTCTGCTGCACGTCGACCGCGGCGGCGTCGCCGACCCCGAGCAGGTCGGGCAGTTCCATGCTGCGGGCCAGCGGCTCGTCGCTGCTGGCCTGCTGCTGGGAGAGCCGGTAGGGGGCGATCTGCCGGGCCAGCCCCTCGGCGGCCGCGGCGCTGAGCCGGTCCGGCCGGCCGAGCCGGGACGTGGACGTCCCGCGGACCAGGTCGAGCGAGCTGCCGTCGCCCGCGTCGAGGCAGAGCAACCAGCGGCCGGCGTCGCGGGGCACGGTGCCGGAGAGGTCGATGACGGTGGCGCCGAGCAGCCCCGGCCCCATCAGCTGGCAGGTCGGCGAGACCTCGCCGCCGTCGATCACCACCACCACGTGCGGCATGGTGGTCAGCGGCTTCGCCTCCGGGGCGAACCGCGGCCGGCCGGTCAGCTCGGCGGCGAGCGCCTCCTCCGCCTCGGCGAGGTGGGCGAAGACCATCCGGCGGGCGCCGGCGGCGTCGGTGCGGGAGCTGTGCTGGGTGTGCGGCAGCCACTTCACCCAGTCCCAGGCGGCCTGCCGGTCCACCGCGGCGACCACCGCGATGACCAGGTCGTCGGGGGCGTGGAAGGTGGCCAGCTGGCCGAGCGCGGCCCGGGTCAGGTCGAGCACCGGCTCGCGCTCGCCGCGCAGCACCACCCGGCTGAACGCGCGCAGCGACAGCGCGGTGGGCAGGTCCGGCACTGTCGAGTGGGCGCGGACGAAGCGCCGCAGCGCGATGGCGCTCATCGGCTCGAGGTCCTCGACCGGCTTGGTCTCCGGCGGCACGATCTCCACCGCGAGGCGCTGCGGGCCGGTGGCGATCCGGGTCTCGCCGAAGTCGTCCTCGGTGATCCGGCGCTCCCAGAGCCGGCGGGACGCGGCGATCGACCAGAGCGCGTCCGGCTCCGGGTGCCGCCAGGCCATCGCGGCGCGCTGCTGCTCGGCCGCGCGCCGGGTGCGCTTGCGCATCTGGGCCAGGTAGCGCATGTAGTCGCGCCGGTCGGCGTTCAGCTCGGCCTTGTCGTTGTTGCCGTGGCTGAGCGAGCCGATCGCCATGCCCAGCATCGAGATGCCGAACAGACCGCCGGCGACGTACGTCATCATGCCGCCGCCGCGCCCGGCGTAGAGGAACGCCATCGCGCCCACGCCGCAGACCATCGGCAGGATCATCAGCAGCTGCCCCATCCCGCGGGGCGTCGGCTCCGGAAGCTCCGGTGGGGACTCCAGCAGCAGCTCACCACGCGGTAGGGCCGGTCCCGGCTGACGCGGGAGCCGGCGGAACACCACCGTGCTCACGGCTGTCTCCTCCCCAGAAGCGGCCTGACGAAGCACCTGCGAACGACCGGAGTCGTCGGGTGGGCATCGTACGTGCCCGCCATCGTAGGTAATCTCCCGTGGGCGTCAGGGACCCACGGGGACGACGTGCCGGCCCCGGGTCATCGTAGAAGAGCGCGAGGAGGCCACAGTGGCGACGAAGACGGCGACCGGCGGCCTGAGCCGGATCACCATCGTGGCTCCGCGGACCCGGATGGACCTCGCGCTCCCGTCCGACGTGCCGCTCGCCGACCTGCTCCCCACCCTGCTGCGCTACGCCGGTGAGGACCTGGCCGACGAGGGCGTGCGGCACGGCGGGTGGAGCCTGTCGCGGCTCGGGGGTCCGCCGCTCAACGGCGGCCGTACCCCCGCCCAGCTGGGCATCCGCGACGGCGAGGTGCTCTACTTCAACCCGCGCGCCGCCGCCGCGCCGGAGATCGTCTTCGACGACGTGGTGGACGCGGTGGCGACCGCCACCAACCAGCGCCCGGGCGCCTGGCAGGTCGGCACCACCCGGTCGTTCGCTGTGCTGTTCGCCGCGGCGGCGCTCGGCGCCGGCGCGCTGGCCGCGCTCTTCCTCGGCCCGCCGCACCTGCCCGGCGCGCTGGCCGCGCTGGTCGTCGCGGTGGCCCTGCTGGTCACCGCCGCGGTGCTGTCCCGGGCGGCCGGCGACAGCGCCACCGGCGCGGTGCTCGGGGCGGTGGGGCTCGGCCACGCCGCCGTCGGCGGCCTGCTGCTGCTCGCCGGCGACCGGCCGCTGTCCGACCTGGCCGCGCCGCACGTGCTGCTGGCCGCCACCGCGGTGGTGGTCTGCGCCGCGGTGGCGGTGCTGGCGGTGGGCGACCGGCTGCCGCTCTTCTTCGGCGCGGTCGGGGTCGGTGCCGCGGTCGCCTTCGGGGCGCTGCTCTCCCTCGCCTTCGGCATCGGCGCGCCGGCCGCCGCGGCGGTGGTCGCCGCTGTCGCGTTCGGCGCCGTGCCGGCGCTGCCGATGGCCGCCTACCGGCTGGCCCGGCTGCCCGTCCCGTCCATCCCCACCGGCCCCGACGACCTGAAGACCGACGCCGAGTCGGTGGACGGGCGCCGGGTGCTCCAGCTCAGCGAGCGGGCCGACGCGTTCCTGACCGGTCTGCTGTGGATGGTGTCGCTGCTGGTGCTCGGCGCCCAGGTGGTGCTCGCCCTCGACGGCGGCCTGGCGGCGGTGCTGCTCTGCCTCGTGCTGGCCCTGCTGTCGCTGCTGCGGGCCCGGCCGTTCCTCGGCCGCGCCCAGCGCACCCCGGTGCTGGTCACCGGCACCGCCGGGCTGGGCCTGGCGGCCGCCGCCGCGTTCGCCGGCGGCTCGCTGGCGGTACGTCTCGGGGTGGTCCTCGGCGGCCTGCTGCTGGCCGCCGTGGTGAGCCTGATCTACGGGCTGACCGTGGCCGGCAAGCGGATCTCCCCGGTCTGGGGCCGGCTGCTGGACATCGTGGAGATCATGCTGATCATCGCGCTGGTGCCGCTGGCCGTCTGGGTCCTCGGCCTCTACGGCTGGATCGTCAACCTCCGCCCCTGACGCCGGGGTCGCTCCCGGCGACCAGGGGGTTCGTGTCGGGAATCCGACTCCGGCGACGCGAACCCCTTGGTCACCGACAGTGCGTGGCGGTCAGCTGGTGGTGGTGACGGTGGCGGCGACCGGGGCGGTGGCGTAGACGCCCGGCGCGTGCTGGCCGTCCAGCAGGCGGCCCGGCGCGCCGCTGCGGCGGGCCACGTCCCGGACCACCTTCACCAGCGCCTCGACGTGGTTGTCCAGCGCCGCCACCCGCAGCAGCGGGGCGGTCCGGCCGCCCGGCAGCACCGCGGCGGCCAGCGTGTGCGACGGCGCGGAGGTCGCGGTCACCGCGTCGACCAGGGCGCCGAACGGGGTGCCGGCGCGGGCCCGCAGGGCGAGGCAGCGCTGCGTCCAGCCGCCGCCGCGCAGGCCGGTCCAGGTCTCCGCGGGCGGCGCCGGGGCGAGGTCCAGCCCGGCCGCCGAGATCACCGCCGCACGCAGTTCGTCCCGGCCGAGCGCGCGGTGGGCCAGCCCGGCGGCGTTCAGCGCCTTGCCGAGCCGGCCGATGCCGGCGGCGAGGGTGCGGTGCACGCCGGGCATCCCGCCGCCCCGGCTGACCGCCTCCACCCGGGCGTCCCGCACCGAGAGCCGCAGCGCCACCCAGACCGTACGGTGGGCCGCCGGCGGCGCGCCCGGCGCCGGGTACCAGACCAGGGTGTGCGAGACCACCTGGGCGAGGGTGACCGGCCCGCTGAAGTCGGCGAGCACCCGCAGCGCGCGGTCGACCACCGACGACTCCACCGATCCGGCCGGCGCGCCCGGCCGGCCCTGTAGCGCGACCGCGGCGAACCAGCCCTGCCCGTCCTGCCCGATGCCGAGCCGGGTGCCCCGGTCTGTGAGTTCGATCACATTAAGTTCGGGAGCGAGGGCGGCCAGCCGCGGATCCCCGCCACCGCCGGCCGCGACCGTGCTGCGGGCCTGCTCCCGCCGGCGGCGCAGCCGGCGCCGCAGCATCAGGTCCTCGTACCACCAGCGGCCGCCCCGGCGGGCGAAGACGGCGATCAGCACCAGCAGGGCCACCGCGATCACCGTGCCGGCCAGCCAGGTGGGCCCGCCCAGCGCCGCCCAGACGGCCACCGCGCACAGCTCCACCACCACCAGCTGGCCGACCACGACCGGGCCGATCCGCCCGCGTTCGCGCCGGTCGGCCGGGCTGACCGGCCGCTCCGCGCCGCCGGACGGGTCCGTGGCCGTACGGCCGGGTGGCGCCTGAACCTGCGTCATCGGTGGCAGTCCCTTCTGGACGGTGCGGCATCCCGTCGTGACCGGGCCCGGGGCGCTGGTCCCGGTGACCCGTCGACGGCCCCTTATCGTAGGGAAGCCCGCGACACGACTCGGACCTGATCGTCGCGGACCCACCCCGCCGGAGGTAAGTCATGCGGACCCGCCGCGATCAGGTGCAGGCGTACCGCTTCGTCACCCGCCGGATCGTCTCGGCGTTGCTGTCGGGCGACCCCGAGACCAGCAACCTGCCGATGCGGCGCCTCGGCATGGCGGTCTTCGGCAGCGTGATCGCGGCGGCGGTGGTGCTCGGCGGCGCCGGCGCGTACGGGCAGCTCACCGGCAACGCCGCGCCGTTGGAGCCGAACACCCTGGTGATCGAGCGGGAGACCGGGGCGACGTACGTCTTCCTCGACGACGGCAAGCTGTACCCGACGCTCAACTACGCCTCCGCCCGGCTGATCCTGAACACCGCGGACCCGCAGATCCGGACCATGTCGCAGGCGTCGATCCGGGACCGCTCGCGCGGGCGCACGGTCGGCATCGTCGGCGCGCCGGACGCGGTGCCCGACCGCAAGTCGCTCACCGGCCTGCCGTGGTCGGTCTGCGACGTCCCCGACCCGGCCGATCCGCGCCGGTCCAGCACCAAGGTGGTGATCGACCGGCCGCTGCCCGGCGGGGCGCCGCTGGGCGACCGCGCGGTGCTGGTGTCGGTCGACGGCCAGCGGCACCTGCTCACCGGCGACGCCCGGCTCCAGGTGGTCGGGGGCGACCCGGCGATCGCCGCGCTGCGGATGGCCGGCGCGGCCACGCTCACCGTCGGCCAGCAACTGGTCAACGCGGTGCCGGCCGGCCCGGCCCTGCGCAAGCCCACCATCGCCGGCGATGACGAGAGCAGCACCGTCGAGGTCGGCGGCGAGCCGGCCCGGATCGGGCAGGTCTTCCGGGCCGCCGGCAAGCACTACGTGCTCACCCGGGAGGGCCTGGCCTCGATCGGCGAGCCCACCGCGCTGCTGCTGCTCAGCGACGGCGGCTCGGTCACCGACATCACCCCGGACCAGGCCGGCCGGCTGCTGACCGAGGAGCGGGTGGAGGAGACCGGGATGCCGCAGGCACTGCCCGCGCTGTACCCGGTCCGCGCCGGCCAGACGGTGCTCTGCGCGACCTACCGGTCGGGGGCGGGCGGCGGGCCGCCCACCACCACGCTGGAGGTCTTCGACCGGGCCCCGGCCGAGCTGACCGCGAGCCAGGCCGGCCCGGTGCCGGTCCGGCAGGGCAGCCGCGACGCGGTCCGCACCGCCGACGCCGTGCTGCTCCCCGGCGGCAAGGGCGTGCTGGTCCAGGCGGCGCCGGGCGCCGGGGAGACCGGCACGGCCGCACCCGGATCGACGGTCTACCTGATCAGCGCGCAGGGCGTCCGCTACCCGCTGGGCACCCGCTCCGGCGACGCGATGACCGCCCTGGGCTACGGCGGTGTCACCCCGCTGGCGGTGCCGGCGTCGCTGCTGGCGCTGATCCCCACCGGGCCGACCCTGGAGCGGGAGGACGCACTGTCCTTCTTCGAGCCCGACGCGAAGGGGGCGCCGGCGCCGGCGGCCCCGGCGCGGCCGACCGCGACCGCCACGCCGGAGGCGTCCGGATCGGCGGTCCCGTCGGGCACGACCGGCACCGCGTCGCCGGCCGCCGGCGGGTGAGCGTCCCGCTGGGCGAACGGCGGGTCGCCCGGCTCGCGGGCGTGGACTAACCTGAGCATCGGCAACGGTTATCGACCAGACGTACGGGGATGCTGCCATGACCGGGCGCACGACAGTCGACCTGATGTCCCTGGAGGACTTCCACCAGCGGTTGGCCGACCGGCTGACCCAGGCGGAGACGGTGTTGCGGAAGCTCAACACCGAGATGCAGTGCCGGCCCCCGGCGCTGGGCACCTTCGCCGACGCCACCAGCAACGCCCGCAAGTACTCCGACATCCACCTGTCCTATGTGGAGAAGGTGGGCCGGCTGCGCGAGGCGGTCGAGGCGGCGCAGACCGCCACCGCGACCATCCTGAACAACTACCGCACGGCGGAGGCCCGCAACGCGGCCAACGCCGCCGACATCGCCGCGGCGTTGACCGGCGTCGACAACGCGCTGAAGCGGCAGGAGGACCCGCGTGTCTGAGTACACCGCGCGCTACCAGGGCGTCAGCCACGAGGAGCTGTACAACGCCGTGATGGCCGGCAAGCCGAGCCAGATCGACGACCTCGCCGCCGACTGGACGTCGCTCAAGGGCATCCTCGACGGCCTCGGCCGGGAGCTCGGTGGCGACCTCGACAAGCTCGCCAACGCCTGGACGGGCGAGGCCGGGCAGGAGTTCCAGCGCCGGCTCGACTTCATCGTCTCCTACGCCGACACGCTCGGCGAGGGGATGGCCGACCTCAGCCGGGCGCTGACCCTGATGGCCGACCAGCTCCGCACCGCGCACCGGGAGGCGGAGAGCCCGGAGAAGACCGACGACCACGACAAGGCGGTCTCCGGTGCGATGAAGGGTGCCGCCTTCGGCCTGCCGGGGGCGATCGTCGGCGGGCTGCTCGGCCACCAGCAGGACAAGGCCGAGCAGGAGAAGGCGCACCAGCGGATGGTCAACGTGGTGGCCGAGCTGGCCGCCGGCTACGACCTCTCGGCGTACGGCCGGATGGTCGCGCCGCCGCCCCCGCCGGTCGACACCCCGCGCCCGATCACCGGTGGCACCACCACGCCGCGCGGCGGCCCCGGCGCGACCACGCCGACGGCCGCGCCGACCAGCACCGGCCTCACCCCGCAGACCGGCGGCCACACCGTGGCCACCCCCGACCAGGTCGGGTCCGGTCCGGGCACCGGTTCCGGAGCGGGCGGCTCCGCCGGCGCGGCTCCCGGCACCATCGGCGGCACCACCGATCCCGACCTCGGCACCTCCCTCGCCGGGGCCGGGCCGCTGACCACCAGCCCGGTGCTCGGCGGCGCGCCCCCGGCCGGCCTGGGCGGCGGCACCGCGACGGCCTCGGCCGGTGGCGGATTCGGCCCGCTGCTCGCCGGTGGTGGCGGGCTGGTCGGCACCGCCGCGCTGGCCGGCTCGGCCAGCAGCGCGCCGACCAGCGTGGCCCGGCCCACCGGCGGCACGGCGGCGGCCGAGACCAGATCCGCCAGCGGCGCCGGGCGCAGCATGGACGGGCGGCGTGGCGACGGCGCGGCCCGCGACGCCGCCACCGCGCGGCAGGGCCGGGCGGCCAACCGGGCCGGCGTCCTCGGCGGCCGCGGGCAGCACGACGACGACACCTCGGACGACCGGCTGACCTGGCTCACCGAGGACGACATGGTCTGGCAGGACGGCGCGGACGCCGCGCCGCCGGTGCTCGGCACCGATCGCTGACCGGCGACATCCGGCACACGACGGCCCATCCGGCGGGCGACCACCGGGTGGGCCGTCGTCGTGTCCGCCGCGGCTGGGTCGCAACCCCCCGGCGGGCTCCCCCACCCGCTCCGGCCGCGCCCTCGTCTCCCCGGTGACCGTCCACACCGCACCCGGGTGGCGTCGGTCACCGTCCCCGTCGCCGTGCTGCGACCACCCGAATCGGGCGATAGGTTGGTCTGGTGCCGTCCGTAGCCTCCGCCCACCCGCTGTGGTCGGTCACGCTGCGCGCGCTACGGACGATGACCCGCCTGGCGGCGACCGCGCTGGTGCTCGTCGTCGGTCTCGGCGGGCTGACCGCCGGCACCGCCACCGAACCGGCCACCACCGCCGCCCAGCTCCGGCCGCTCGCCGTGACGAGCCGGGTCGACGAGCTGCGTCCCGACGCCGCGGCCAGCGCGGCGGCACGGAGCATCGACGCCGACACCACTGAGCCGGGCCCCGCCGAGGCCACCCCGGTCACCGCCGACGTCGTGGCCACCGCCCGGCTCGCGGGCCCGGCCACCGATCCCGGACGCGGGATGCCGGCCCGGCGCGGTCCACCCACCGCCTGACCGTCAGCCCCGTCGCCGCGTAGGTGCCCACCCGGGGCTGAGGGCGCGCGACCCGTCGGAGCGCCGGCCCACCGCCGAGGACGCCCGACCGCCCGCGCATCCGTACCACCGGGCCCGTGACCGTCGACCCCTCTCTCTGCCGCCGTGAGGTGCTGCTGATGCGAACCGTGCTCTCCGCCGTCCTGCCCGACGTCCCCCGGGCCGCCGCGATCTGGCTGAGCCTGCTCGGCGTGGTGGCCGTCATCGTCGCCGGCCTGCTGCTGCGCCCGGGCCGCCTGCGCTTCGACGCCGGCGCCCGGATCCGGCAGGCCGCCATGCCCAGCCAACTCGAACTGGCCGAGGAGGAGCGTGAGCGGGCCCGCTACGCGGCGGAGGTCGCGGTGGCCGCCGAGCGGGCGACCGCCACCGCGCAGCGTCGCCGGGCCGAGTGGGTGGCCGCGCAGGAGGAGGTCGAGCAGGTCTGGCAGGCGTACGAGGCCGCCGAGGCGGACGTGCGACGGTTGGCGGCGGCCGCGGCGCTGCCCCTGCCCCGCACCGCCCGCACGCCCGCCGAGTACGCCGACCGCGAGCGCTTCCTGCATCGCACCGCCCTGGACGCCTACTGGCGCCGGGAACTGTCGGTGGAGCAGCTCAGCGACGTCTTCGCGCACCGCAACGGGTGGGACCCGCGGCTGCACCCGGTGGAGCAGGAACTGGTGCTGCGCCGGGCGGTACGGGACAACCTGCTCGCCCGGCAGCGGACGGCCCGGGAGCGGGAGCAGGCCGCCTGGCGCGCTGCCGAGCTGGCCGCCGCCGCGGCGCGCAGCCTGCGGGAGGAGGCGTTCGCCGCGACCCGCCGCCGCACCGAGGAGGCTCCGTCGGTGCTGCCGCTGGCTGAGCTGCCGCGCGGCTCGGCGAGCGAGCAGACCCGGGAACTGCCCCCGGTCGCCCGGGGCCGGGCGGCGGTGGCCGCGTACTGATCGGGCGGGGCTGGGCGGGCCGGGCTAGCGTGTGGGTATGTCCAGTGAGGCGTGGCTCGTCGTGGCGGTCGTCGGCGTCCTGGTGGCCGCCATGCTCACCGGCGCCGTGCTGCTGGCCGTACGGGTGGTCCGGGCCCGGCGGATGCTCGGCGAACTCGGCGGCGGCGGCAAGGTCGCCTTCTACGGCGCGCTGATCTACGCGATCTTCCCGGTGGACCTGCTCCCGGACCCGATCTACCTCGACGACATCGGCGTGCTGGCCGGCGCGCTGATCTATCTCACCCGGCTGATCAGCAAGCGCCGGGCCGCGAGCCGGCCGCTGCCCGGGCGCCCCGGCCCGCCGCCCGCCGATCCGGGCCGGATCCGCCGTCCCGTCTCCTGAGCCACCACCGGTGCCGCGTGTCATGATCGGTGCCGCACCGGGAGACAGGGGACGGGCATGCCGGACGCGCATCGGTTGGACCTTCGGGACGAGCGCGTCGTGGCGTTCTGCCGGGAACGGCGCCTGGCCACGCTGACCACCCTGCGCGCCGACGGCACCCCGCACGTGGTACCCGTCGGGGTCACCCTCGACCCGGCGGCGGGCCTGGCCCGGGTCATCACCAGCGGCGGCTCGCACAAGGCCCGGCACGTCGCCGTCGCGGGCCCCGACGGCGCCCCGGTGGCCGTCTGCCAGGTGGACGGGCGGCGGTGGCTGACCCTGGAGGGGCGGGCACGGCTGCGGTCGGATCCGGCCGCCGTGGCCGAGGCCGAACGCCGGTACGCCGAGCGCTACCGGACGCCCCGGGCCAACCCGGAACGGGTGGTCATCGAGATCACCGTGACCCGGGTGCTCGGATCGCTCTGAGCCCCGCGTAGCTCAACCGGCCGGGACATGCCGAACCGGTCACCGCCGTTTCCTGCCCGCATGTCGCGGATGACCGGTTCCGCGTCGGAGTCGAGGATTCGGTGCGGCGGGCCGCCGAACCGCCGGAATCCGGCCGCCGCGGCCGCTGTTGGACCTGGTCGGACCGGCGGAACAGGCTGACCGGCCGGGCGGAATGCCGGTCGGAGCAGGACCGTTACATCCCCGGCACGCCCGTGGCCGACGCGGCCCGGGCGATGCGGATTCCCGTTGAGCCGAGCGCCTTTCCCGGTGCTTGCGGCACCGATCCCGGAGCCGACAAACCCCCGATTGGAGCCCGACCCATGAACTCCATCCTGAAGAAGAGTGGTCTGTCCGTCGCCGGGCTGCTGGTGGCCGGCAGCTGCGTCGCGGGCGCCACGACGGCCGCCCAGGCCGCGCCGACCGGCACTCTCCCGGTCGCCGCGCCGCACACCGACAAGGGCGGCCGCGCGGACAAGCGGGCCGAGCGCATGGTCGGCATCGAGTACCAGGCGCAGCCCAACTTCTACTACTGCGGCCCGGCCGCGACCCGGATCGCGCTGTCCGCGCAGGGCAAGGCGCTGTCCCAGGACGAGGTCGCGAAGCGGCTGGGCACCACCGAGGCCGGCACCGACTCGGCGCTGGACACCACCCGGGTGCTCAACGAGCTGACCGGTGGCCGGTACAAGACCACCGAGATCCGGGGCCCGGTCGCCAAGCCGGAGGAGATCGACCGGCTGCGTGCCGATGTACTGGCCGCGCTGGACGCCGGCCGGCCGGTGGTGGCCAACGTCAAGGGCACCGCGGTGGACACCGACGGCAGCCCGCACTCGTACGAGGGTGGCCACTACCTGACCCTGGTGGGCTACCGGGACGGCGCTGACCTGATCCGGGTCGCCGACCCGGCCAGCCCGGTGCCGGAGTACTGGATGACCCTGGAGAAGGTCGCCAACTGGATCGCCGAGCGCGGCTACTCGTCCTGACCGACGGGCATCAGCGGGCCGGTCTCCCCCGTTCGGGGAGGCCGGCCCGGCGCCGTCCGCGGTGCCGGTGCGTGCGACGGGCACGGCGGGACCGGGCCGGCGGGGTCCGGCGCTCCATCCGGCGCCGGGCCGGTGGCCGGCCGGCGAACTCGCCGGCACCGGCCGCCCGGCGGACCAGCCGGTTGGCCTCGTCCGGCTCGCAGCCGGTCGCGCGGAGCAGGTCGCTGGCGGCGGTACGCAGGTCCGTCACCACCGTGTCGCCGAAGCTGCCCACCCCGTCGGCCCAGGCCCGGCCGGCCAGTTCGGCGGCCTCCAGCACCAGTTGCCGGGCGCGTTCGGGCGGTTCGCCGCGCTGGCACTCCCGCCGCAGTTCGCCGATCGCCGCCGCGAGCCGGGCCACCGCGTCGGGCAGCGGCCCCGGCACCGGTTCGCCGTACTGGAGCAGGGTGGCCGACCGGCGGGTCAGCGCCCGGCTGTCGAGCACCATCCGCTCCAGGTGCTCGGCGCTGCGCGCGTAGCGGTGGTATTCCTGGCGCCGGTGCCACCGGGCCGGCGCGATCGTGACCACCTCCTCGGCACCGCTGAGCGACTCGTTCAGCCGCCCGACGTCGGCGTCCAGGCCGCGCAGCCGCTCCAGGGCCCGCACCACCCGGTCCGCGTCCCGCTGGTCCAGGCCGGTGGCGACCTCGTGCAGCCCGTCGGTGACCTGCGCGAAGATCGGCGCGGTGGCCCGGTCCAGCACCCGGATCGGGTTGATCGGCACCAGCAACGCCACCACCAGCAGCCCCACCACGCTGCCGACCACCGCGTCGAGGATCCGGGGCATCTCCAGGTTGCGCTCGGACGGGGAGAGGGTGGCGATCAGCACGGCGGTACCGCCCGCCTGCCCGACCAGGGAGCCGCTGCGCCCGGCGACCAGCAGCGCCGCCGCGATCGCCAGGGCGACCACCAGGCCGGTCTGCCACGGACCGAAGCCGAGCCAGAACAGCAGGACGTCGCCGATGACGATGCCGAGCGCCACACCGACCAGCAGCTCCAACGTCCGCCGGGTGCGCTGGCCGATCGCGGCGGCGATGGTGCCGACGGCGGCGGCCGGGGCGAAGACGTGCGGGCCGGGCCCGAGCAGCTTCTGCGCGATCAGCGCGGCCAGCGCGGCGGCCAGCCCCGCCTGGAGGGCGATCACCAGGGTGACCTCCAACTGCCGCAGCCGCAGCCGGCCCGCCTGCGCACCGCGTTGCCGGGCCCCGGCCACCGCCCGACCGCCCCGGTCCCGCACCGTGTCCAGCGGTGACCGGGGGGAGTCGGTCGTCCGGCGGTTCTCGGCCATGGCGGCGGTTACCCGGCCCGGAGCGGGTGAATCGCCCCCGATCGGGACGGGGCGCTGCCGTACTCCGTCGACACCAACCGGTGCTGGCGGCCACCGCCCGGCACCCGCCGGCCGCGCTCCTCGACGGCCGCCCATGACCGGGCGCGGAGACGGCGGTGGATGCCCGGCCTCCGGTCTGGTGGTTCGCCCGCCCGGCCGGGGGTACCAGGCCCGGCAACCGACCGTTTCCGCAACCGGTAAGGGGCCATCATGACCGAGACACAGACCACCGCCGGCCAGGACGTCGTCGACGTGCTGACCGCCGACCACCGCGAGGTGGAGACGCTCTTCGTCGAGCTGGAGACCCGGCAGGGCACCCCCGAGCACCGCCGGCAGCTGGCCGACGTGGTGATCGCCGAGCTGGTCCGGCACGCCGTCGCCGAGGAGATGTACGTCTACCCGCTGGCCCGCAAGGCGCTGCCGGACGGCGACCAGATCGCCGAACACGAGATCAGCGAGCACTCCGACGCCGAACGGACCATGAAGGAGCTGGAGTCGCTGGACCCCTCCGACCCCCGCTTCGACCCGCTGCTGACCCACCTGACCAGCACGATCCGCCACCACGTGCAGGACGAAGAGAGCGACCTCTTCCCCCGGCTGCGCGCCGCGGTGGCCCGTGAGGAGCTGGTGGAGCTGGCCGGCAAGGTGACCGCGGCGAAGAAGGCCGCGCCGACCCGGCCGCACCCGGCCGCCCCGGACCACCCGCCGGCCAACCGGCTGCTCAACCCGGGCACCGGCCTGGTCGACCGGATGCGCGATGCGCTCAGCGGCCGCCCCACCTCCATGTCGGACCTGCGCGACAAGCAGAGCTGACCGACCGGGCGCCGGTGGCCCCCGGCGGAACCCGTTCGCGACCTCGCGGTTGTCGACCCTTCGGCGACATGGGGTCGACGCGACGGGGCCCGCCGGGGGCCACCGCGTGTTCCCGGCCCACCGTCCCGGTCGGCGCGGGCCACCTCGGGGGCGTCGGCTTGGTAGAGTCGCGCTCCCCCAGCGCTGCGTAACCTCGTGCAGCGCTGACAACGGTCACGGGCGCTCCGGAAAGGACTGTCCCGGGCCACCGCGCGCGGCGACCCGGGACGGCAGGGCAACTCAGCGCACCTGGTCGCCCTCGCCGGTACGCGCCTGGGCCTGGTCCACGCCCTTGTCGATCTGGTCGTCGTACTTGCCGCCGGTGCGCTGGTCGGCCATGTCGCCGCCCTTCTCCAGCCCCTGGTCGACCTGCTTGTCGTGCTTGTCGGCGAAGTCCTTGGCCTTGTCCATGAAGTCGCTCATCACGGTTCTCCTCGCGTCGGGGTCTAGCATCCTGGGTTCCCCGCGACCCTGGGCGCAAACGCCGACCGGCCGGACAGACCGTCACGGACCGGACGCGCCGGCGCACCGGCCGAACCGGGTCGACACCGGCGCCGCGGCGACCGGCTCCCGCCCCCGCGCCACCGTGGACGGTCCTCGGCCCCGCCGCCGGGAACACCGATCCGCTCCCCCGCGCCCGGCGGGCCGCCTAGCGTGGGCACGGGTGTCGGACGGACGCCGGCCGGGTACGGACCACGCCGGAGATCGAGGAGGGCCGACGTGAGTGACGACGGTGCCGGGCGGACGCCCGAGACGACGAGCCGGGACGGCAGTCCCCGGCAGGCGTGGGCGACCCTGCCGTGGCTGGTCCGTACCGCTGTCGTGTGGAGCGCCTGCCTGGTGGTCGTGGCCGCCGGGCTCTACCTGGTCGGCCGGATCGCCGTCCTGCTCGCACCGCTGGCCATCGCGCTGGCTGCCACCGTCTTCCTGACCGCCCTGCTCGACCCGGTGCTGCTCCGGCTGCGCCGGCTCCGGCTGCCCGCCGCGCTGGCCGCCCTGCTCACCGTGCTGCTCCTGCTCGGCATCCTGGTCGGGGTCGGGGTGCTGGTGTGGAACCTGACCGCCAGCCAGTTCAGCGAGTTGAGCGAGGAGCTCCAGCGTGGCCTGGACCGCAGCCGGGACTTCGTCACCTCCACCCTGCCGGTGACCGACCAGCAGCTCGACCGTCTCGTCGAGCAGGGACGCCAGGCGCTCAGCCAGGGCTCGCTGGACCCGGTGGCGGGCGCCCGGACGGTCGGCGAGGTCCTCGGCTCCGCGCTGCTGGCGCTGGTGCTCCTTTTCTTCCTGCTCAAGGACGGCCGGTCGATGTGGCACTGGGTGCTCGACCGGGCGACCGGGCCGAACCGGGCGGTGGCCGCCGAGGCGGGCCGGGTCGGCTGGCGCACGCTGGGCGCGTACAGCCGGGGGACGATGATGATCGCGGCGATCGACGCGATCGGCATCGGTCTGGCCCTGGTGGTGCTCCGCGTCCCGCTGGCGCTGCCGCTCGCGCTGATCACCTTCCTCGGCGGGTTCGTACCGATCATCGGGGCCACCGTGGCCGGCGCGGTGGCGGTGCTGGTGGCGCTCGCGGCCAACGGGCCGGGCACCGCGCTGCTCACCCTGGCCGCCGTCATCGCCGTGCAGCAGATCGAGGGCAACCTGCTGGAACCCCTGATCATGAAGCGCCAGGTACGCCTGCACCCGGCGGTGATCCTGGTCGCGGTCACCGCCGGCACCCTGGTCGCCGGGATCGCCGGCGCCTTCGTCGCGGTGCCGATCACCGCCGTGGTTTGGCGGATCGTGGAGACCGTGCAACAGCACCGCGACGCGCCGTTGGAGCCGGCGGAGTCGAGGTAGGCCAGCGTGCCCCCGGGACCGGTTGACCGCCTCGCGGCGCGTCCCCGGCCGGTCAGGAGGGGATCGGGTGGCGCAGGTGGGTGGTGAACCAGCCGGTGGCGGCGTCGGACACCTCCTCCAGCGTGCCCGGTTCCTCGAACAGGTGGGTGGCGCCGGGGACGATCCGCAGCTCGGCGTTGCCCCGCATGGCGTCACGGGCCTGCTCGTTCAGCGTGATCACCTGCTCGTCCAGGCCGCCGACCAGCAGCAGCGTCGGCGCGCGCACCTGACCCAGGGCCGGGCCGGCCAGGTCCGGCCGGCCACCCCGGGAGACCACCGCGCGCACCAGGTCCGGCCGGGCCGCCGCGGCGACCAGGGCGGCGGCCGCGCCGGTGCTGGCGCCGAAGAGACCGATCGGCGCCGGGCCGAAGGGACGCTCGGTGTCCAGCCAGTCGACGATCGCGGCCAGCCGGTCGGCGAGCAGGCCGATGTCGAAGCGCAGCTCAGCGGTGCGGGCGTCCAGTTGGTCCTCGGTCGCGGTGAGCAGGTCCACCAGCACGGTGCCGAGCGCCTGCCGGTTCAGCACGTGGGCCACCGCGACGTTGCGCGGGCTGTGCCGGGAACTGCCACTGCCGTGCGCGAAGAGCACCACCCCGGCGGGTTCCGCCGGGACGAGCAGGTCGGCGGTGAGCTCGACCGCCCCCGCCGGGATCGTCACCTCGCTGCTGCGCACGTCCATCTCGACCTCCACCCCGCCGGCCGGACCACCGGCTGCGTCACCGGGCTTACCCGGCGCCGCGCGCGGCACGCCGGCGTTTGTCGGCCGGGTGGTCGGGTAGCCGGCGGGTGACCGCAGACCGTACCGGCGCGAGGGCGCCCCGACGGATCGCGAGGATCGCCATGGCGCAGCAGCAGCGAGGGTCCCGACCGCAGACCGCCGAGCAGGAACGGCGGGAACAGGACGAGGAACGCAGCCGGGACTGGGGGGACGAGGCCGCCAAGGCCCGGGTGGCCGACGATCCGCGGGCGATGGCGCCGCGGGACGCCGCGGGCCGACCGTCCCAGGGCAGGTCGCTCTAGACCGACCGCCGCCGGCCCGCCACGTCGCGGGCCGGCGGCGCCGTCCGTCCGGTTCGTCGTGGTACGCCGCCCGCCCGGCGTGGGCTCCTCCCCTACGGCTCGTGCTCCGGCAGCCGCAGCAGCGGTGACCGGCCGGGGGCCTGTTCCGGCGCCGGACCGGAGACCTCCAGCGGCGGCACCGGCACGGTCACCGGCTCGTCGCAGGTGACCCGCACCTTCTCGCCGTGGTGGCGCAGTTCCAGCACGTCGTCCGGGTCGCCGTGGCGCAGCGCGTACGTCACCTGGTGCGGCCGCACGTCGACCCGCAGCCGCATGTCCCGCCACTGCAACGAGAACTCCAGCCGGCTCAGCCGGCTGGAGAGCCGGGGCGAGAAGGACAGCGTGCCGTCGTGGTCGCGCAGCCCGCCGAAGCCGGCCACCAGCGCGATCCACGCCCCGGCCAACGCCGCCATGTGCACCCCGTTGCGGGTGTTCTCGCTCAGGTCGTGCAGGTCCATCAGCGCGGCCTCGCGCAGGTAGCTGTGCGCCAACTCGGGATGGCCCACCTCGGCCGCCAGCACCGCCTGCGTGCAGGCCGACAGCGACGAGTCCCGCACGGTACGGCGCTCGTAGTAGAGGAAGTTGCGCAGCTTCTGCTCCGGGGTGAACGCGTCACCCCGCCAGTGCATGGCCAGCACCAGGTCGGCCTGCTTGACCACCTGCTTGCGGTACAGGTCGAAGTACGGGTAGTGCAGCAGCAGCGGGTACTTCTCCGCCGGGGTGTGCGCGAAGTCCCACTCCTGCAACCGGG
This sequence comes from Micromonospora sp. C28SCA-DRY-2, assembly GCF_030519475.1. Lineage (GTDB taxonomy): Bacteria > Actinomycetota > Actinomycetes > Mycobacteriales > Micromonosporaceae > Micromonospora. The sequence continues at coordinate 1,555,269 of NZ_JAUMKD010000001.1, forward strand.
TGAAGCCCTCCACCTGCTGGTGGACGCCGAGTTCCTCGTCGTACGGGATGTGCATGTCCACCGCGGCGTCCCGCCAGGAGGCCGCCTCCTCGTCGGTGACTCCGAGGCGGAGCGCCTCGTCCCGGTGCCGCATCACCGCGTCGGCGGCGGTGAGCAGGTTCCGCTGCGCCATCAGGTTGGTGTAGATGTTGTCGTTCTTCACAGCGGTGTACTCGTCCGGGCCGGTGACCCCGTCGATGTGGAACTTTCCGCGCCGGTCGTGGTGGCCGAGCGAGCGCCACAGCCGGGCGGTCTCCACCAGCAGCTCCAGCCCGATCTCCCGTTCCAGCTCGACGTCCCCGGTGACCAGCACGTAGCGCCGCAGCGCGTCGGCGATGCCGGCGGTGACGTGAAAGGCCGCCGTACCCGCCGGCCAGTAGCCCGACGACTCCGGCCCCTCGATGGTCCGCCAGGGGAAGTCCGCACCCTCCAGGTTCAGCGTCCGGGCGTGCTCGCGCGCGTAGGGCAGCGTGCGGTGCCGCCAGTGCAGGGCGTCCCGCACGGCGGCGGGATGGGTGTAGGTGAGCACCGGCAGCACGAACATCTCGGTGTCCCAGAACGCGTGCCCGTCGTATCCGGTACCGGTCAACCCCTTCGCGGGGATCGGTCGGCGCTCGGCCCGCGCGCCGGCCTGCAGCACGTGGAAGAGGCCGAAGCGGACCGCCTGCTGCACCTCCGGGTCGCCCTCCACCACCACGTCGGCGGCGTCCCAGAACTCGTCGAGGTACTCCCGCTGCTCCCGGCGCAGCCCCTCCCAGCCGTCCAGCTTCGCCCCGGCGAGGGCGGCGTTGACCTGGTCGCGCAGCGCCGGCAGCGAGCGCCGGCTGGACCAGCCGTACGCCAGGTACTTGACCACCCGGAGCGTCTGGCCGGGCTCCAGCACGCACGCGGTGGTGGTACGGACCCAGTCCTCGTACCCCTCGGACTCGATGGTGGTGCGGGCCGGCGCCTGCACGTCGTGGTCCATCGCGGCGGCCACCCGCAGTCCGGAGACCTTGGTGCGGTGGATCAGCAGCCCGCCGTCGTCGGTGGTCAGCTCCTCCTCGGCGAGCAGCGGCGATTCGAGGACCGCCGCCACCCGCGGGTCCTTGCTCTGCGCCGGCAGCGTCTCGTTCGCCACCAGTTCCGACTGGACGATCAGCCGCAGCGGCCCGTCGACCGCCTCCACCTCGTAGTTGATCGCGGCGATCGCCCGCTGGGTGAACGAGACCAGCCGGGTGCTGCGCACCTTGACCTCTCGGCCGGCCGGGGAGCGCCAGTGCAGCTCCCGGTGCAGGGTGCCGGCGCGCAGGTCGAGGATCCGCTCGTGGGCGATCAGCTCGCCGTAGCGGACGTCGAGCGGCTCGTCGTCGACCAGCAGCCGGATCAGCTTGCCGTTGGTGACGTTGACGATCGTCTGACCCGACTCGGGGAAGCCGAACCCGGCCTCGGCGTACGGCAGCGGGCGCAGCTCGTAGAAGGAGTTGAGGTAGGTGCCGGGCAGGCCGTGCGGCTCGCCCTCGTCGAGGTTGCCGCGCAGCCCGACGTGGCCGTTGGAGAGCGCGAAGACCGACTCGGACTGGGCGAGCACGTCCATGTCCAGCCGGGTCTCCCGCACGTGCCACGGCTCGACCGGATAGGCCCGTTCCCTGATCATGCGCCCCGCCCCTCGTCGAGCAGTTCGGCGAGGTCGCCGACCACCACGTCCGCGCCGTGTGCCCGCAGTTCGTCGGCCTGCCCGACCCGGTCGACCCCGACCACGTAGCCGAACCCGCCGGCCCGCCCGGCGGCCACCCCGGCCAGCGCGTCCTCGAACACGGCGGCCTGCGCCGGCTCGACGCCGAGCAGCTTCGCGCCGGCCAGGAAGGTGTCCGGGTACGGCTTGCCGCGCAGCGCCTGGGCGCGCGCGACCAGGCCGTCCACCCGGGCCTCCAGCAGCGGCTCCAGGCCGGCGGCGGCGACCACCTCCGCGCCGTTGGCGCTGGCGGTGACCACCGCGCGGCGCAGCCCCGCCGCCGCGGCCGCAGTCAGGTAGTCGACCGAGCCGGGGTAGACGTCCACCCCGTGGGTTCGCAGTTCCTGCAACAGCCGGACGTTCTTCCGGTTGCCGACGCCGTTGACCGTCTCGGCCTCGGGCGGGTCGTCGGGCGTGCCCTCGGGCAGCACCACGCCGCGTGAGGCGAGGAAGGCCCGCACCCCGTCGGCGCGGGGCCGGCCGTCGACGTACCGGTTGTAGTCCGGCCCCGGGTCGAAGGGGCGGTACGGCTGACCGCTGATCGCGGCGTGCCGCTGGAGGAACTCGTCGAAGGTCGCCTTCCAGGCGGCGTTGTGCACCCGGGCGGTCTGCGTCAGCACACCGTCCAGGTCGAAGAGACAGGCGGTCACGTGAGCAGGCAGGCCCAGCACGGTACGAATCTATCCAGACCGCCGCCGGGAGAAACCCGTTTCGGCCCCGTCGGGTCAGTTCGGCCGCAGCGTCCAGACCACTGTCAGCGTGGAGGTGGGCTTGCCCTCCTCGGTGGCGATCTCCACCTGGACCGGGAACTCCGGCCGCTGGCCGGCCTCCAGCTCGGCGATCACCTCGGCCGGCGGGCGGCCGAGCCGGGCGGTGGCCAGCACCGGACCCATCGCCAGCTTCCGGTACGCGATCTCGGCGCGCACCGCGAGCGGCACCGCGCGGTCGAGCAGGTGCCCGAACGCGGCCATCACCACCGTGCCGGAGGCGGTCTCGCCGAGGGTGAACATCGCACCGGCGTGCGGACCGCCGACGTGGTTGTGGGTGGCCGGCGTGTCGGGCAGCCGGACGACCGCCCGCACCCCACCCTCCGCCTCGGGGGCCACCTCGAGGATCTCCAGATTCAACGTACGGGCGAACGGCACGGCCTCGAGCATGGCCGCCGCCACCTGGCGCGAGTCGATGGTCATACCCCGGAACGTTACTCGCCGGTAACTTCCCGGACAAGCGGCTGCGCCCGCCGATCCGGGAGCAGTGCGCCCCGCGATGGCTTCGGGTGCGTCTGTGGTCGTCGGAGCGACCACCGACGCGCCCGGACGACCCGCCACCGACCCGCTCACCGGCGACGCGCCCCGTCCCGGGAGCGGGGGCGGGGGCGTCGGGGTGGTGGCGGGTCAGAGGTTGGCGATGGTGCGGAGGATCTCGGCGTAGAAGTTGCCGTCGATGCTGCGGAACAGCGCGAAGCCCTGGCCCGGGTCGCCGAAGAACGGGCGCAGCGTCCAGGCGAGCTGGGTGCCGACGAAGCCGAAGAGCAGGATCCAGATGTAGAGCAGGGTCATGCTGGCCGGGCGCTGGCCCGGCTCACCGCGCCGGGCCGGCGGGGTGCCCCAGGGCCGCTGCGGGTAGCCGGGCGGCACCATCCCGGCCGGGTAGCCCGCCGGCACGAGCGCCGGCTGCCCGGCGAAGGCCGGCTGCGCCACCAGCACCGGCTGCGCGACCGGGCCGGGCTGCGCCGGGGCCGGCTGGCCGGTGGTCGGCGCGGCGGACCCGTCGCCGGCCGGCGTGCTGCCGTTGGCGGCGACCGGCGCGCCGCCGACCGTCGCACCCGCCGGCACCGGCTCGGCGACCGCCGGGGCGGGCTGCACCGCCTCGGCGGGCACGGCCGGCGCGGGAGCGGCCTGGGCGGGCACCGCCTGGGCGGCGGGGGTGGCGACGTTCGCCGCCTGGCCGGCGGTGGCCGGGGCGAGCAGGCCGTGCTCGTTGAGCACCTGCATGCCACCGGTCAGGAAGCGCAGGCCGACCACCGCGGACAGGGTCAGGATCGCCACGTTCAGCAGCTTGAAGAAGCCGTAGTCGGGGGCGGTGATCAGGAAGAACAGGCTGATCGGCGCGAACGCCACGGCGAGCATCGAGGTCACCGTGATGGCCACCATGACCAGGGCCACCGACTGCCGTACCGAGAGCCGGGCCCCGAAGACCAGGTTGAACAGGTAGAGCGTGGGCAGGCAGATGACCAGCGTGACCAGGAAGAGCAGCGGCAGCTTCACCGCCGAGGTCAGCGCCATCAGTGGGCTGTGGAACGCGCCCAGCACCGCGCCGTAGCAGGCCAGCGCCACGGCCGAGCTGGCCAGCATCCGGCCGGTCAGCGTGTTCAGGTCGCGCTCGGCCACGATCTGCTGCCAGATGCCTTGCCGGTCGCGCAGGATGCGCTCGATGACCAGCGGGCTGGGACGGTCACCCGACACGGGCGCACCCCTTCCGGTTCGATGCTCTGTGGATTGTGGTGCGCTGACGGTAGGGCACCGGGCCGGTCACCGCCACCCCACGTCGATCCGGTCGCCGCGCTCGTCGAAGAAGTGCAGCGCGTCCATGCGTACCGCTACCGAGAGCGGGTGACCGGCGGAGACCGCCGGGTACGGAGCCAGCCGGACGGCCAGCTCGGCCGGGCGCCGGTGGTGCCGGCCGGGGTCGTTGAGCACGCTGGTCCGCGTGCCGACGGACGCGCTCGGCGCCTCCCCCTCCCCGGCCCGCCCGGCGAGCCGCTGCATGACCTGGCCGAACCGGCGCAGCCCGCGCTGGCCGGCGACGTCGGCGGTCTCGCCGCGCGCGCCCATCTCGTCGACCACGATCGCGGTGGCCCCGATGTCCAGGAAGGCCAGCGACTCGTGCCCGTGGTGCTCCAGGTAGCGGATCCGGCCGTGCAGCACGTCGCCCGGGCTGTCCGGGGTGACCGGGGTGAGCGCCTCGGCCCGCATCCCGACCACGATCCGCTCCCCGTGGTAGTGCGCCACCGCCCGGCTGCGGATGTCGTCCCAGGGCAGGTAGAGCGCCTGCTCGCCGAGGGTGAGCGTGACGTAGCGGTCGAGGTGGACGTAGACCGAGGCCTCCAGCAGGTTCATCCGCGGGCTGCCGAGGAACGCGGCCACGTAGAGGGTGGCCGGCCGCCCGTACACCTGGGTGGGGGTGCCGACGTCCTGGAGGACCCCCTTGCGCATGATCGCGACCCGGTCGGCCATGGTCAGTGCCTCGGCCTGGTCGTGGGTGACGTAGATGGTGGTGACGCCCAGCTCGCGGGTGAGGCCGGAGATCTCCGCGCGCAGCTCGGCGCGGAGCCCGCTGTCGAGGTTGGACAGTGGCTCGTCCATCAGGAACAGGCCGGGCCGGCGGACGATCGCCCGCCCCATCGCCACCCGCTGGCGCTGCCCGCCGGAGAGCTGGCTGGGCTTGCGACCGAGCACGTCGCCGATGCCCAGGGCGCTGGCCACGTCGGTGACCCGCTCGCCGCGCGGCACCGGCTCGATCCCGGCCAGCCGCAGCGGGAAGGCGATGTTGTCGCCGACCGTCATGTGCGGGTAGAGCGCGAAGTCCTGGAAGACCATGGCGATCCGCCGGTCCCGGGGCGGCAGGTCGTTGGCCAGCTCCCCGTCGAGCATGATGGCGCCCGAGCTCGGATCCTCCAGCCCGGCGACCATCCGCAGCACTGTGGACTTGCCGCAACCGGACGGGCCGAGCAGCACCATGAACTCGCCGTCGTTGACGTCGAGGCTGACGCTGTCGACGGCGCGCGTGCCGTCATCGAAAACCTTGGTCACATCCTTGAGCGCGACGGTAGTCACCGTCTCCTCCCCCAGCTCATCGACCGAACCCCGAATGACTGTGACGAAACTCATGCGCTCCGCACATCGGGTAAACGTGCCATGTTCAGCCAGTGACAGACCTATTACGCCGTATCGAGCGCCGGCGATCGACCTGAGCGATGGTTCAGCAGGCCGGACGGGTCTCCGGCGACTCGTCGAGGAAGACCCGGCGGACCACCCGCTCGGCGGCGTGACCGTCCTCGAGCGAACAGAACCGGGTCCGGAACTGCTGGCGGGCCTTGCCGGCCGCGTCCGAGCCGTACTCGCCGGAGCGGAACAGGTCGAGCAGGTCGGCGAAGGTGCGGGCCACCGCACCCGGCGGCTCCGCCGTCACGTCGAAGTAGACGCCGCGGGCCAGCCGGTACGCGTCCCAGTCCGGGGCGTAGACGACGATCGGCCGGTCCAGCACCGCGTAGTCGAACATCGCCGACGAGTAGTCGGTGACCAGCACGTCGGCGGCGAGGTAGAGGTCCTCCACCCGGGGATGGCCGCTGACGTCGCGGATCCGGTCCCTCGACAGCGGCCGCCGGGTCCGCCGGTCCCGGTCGTGGAAGTAGTGGCTGCGCATCAGCAACCGGCCGGTCGGGCCGAGCACGTCGAGGAACCGGTCCGGGTCGAACGGCGGCCGGTAGCCGGGCAGGTGCTCCCGGTGCGTCGGCGCGTAGAGCACCACCTGCTCGTCGGGGCCGAGGCCGAGGTCGACGCGGATCCGCCGTACCTCCTCGGCGGTGGCGGTGACCAGCCGGTCGTTGCGCGGGTAGCCGACCTCCAGGGTGGTGTACGCGGCCGGGTAGGCGCGCTCCCACATCTGGGTGGAGAAGCTGTTCGCGCTGACGCTGTAGTCCCAGCGGTCCACCCGGCGCAGCAGCCCGGCGAAGTCCATCCCGACCGCGCCGAGCGGGTAGCGCTGCTGGTCCAGCCCCATCACCTTGACCGGCGTGCCGTGGTGGGTCTGCAGGTGCACCTGCTCGGGTCGCTTGCGGACGAAGTCCGGGAAGTTGACGTTGTTGACCAGCCAGCGGGCCCGGGCCAGCACCCGGTGGTACGCGGGCGTGCCGGCGACGACGTACTCGACGCCGTCGGGCAGCGTGTGCACCCGGTCCCGGCGGACGATCCACACCCCGCGCACCTGCGGCGCCAGCCGCCGCGCCGCCTCGTAGACGGCCGCCGGGTTGCAGGCGTAGCCGCGATACCAGTAGGCCGCGTACACCGCCAGCGTCGGGTCGACCGGTCGGCGCAGCTCGGCCCGGTAGTACTCGCGCAGCAGCGCGTCCCGGGCCGTCCGGGCGGTACGCCGGGCCACCGGCGCGACCCGCCGTTTCGCGCCCCGGGCGGTGCGCCGGGCCGCGTCCCGGGCCTGGCCGGCGGTCCGCAACGCGCTGAAGGTCCGCCAGCGCCCGGCCGCCACCAGCCGGTACTTGAGCCCCTCCACCCCGGCCGGGGTCGGAGGGCGCTCCGGCGGGACCCAGCGGGCGTAGTCGGCGGTGATCTGGCGGAAGAAGCCGGGACGCAGGTCGGGCGCGATCCGCTCGCCGTTGCCGAGCACTGTCAGGTAGTGCCAGATCATCCGCTCGAAGACCGCCGGGCGCAGCTCGTCGACCGCCGGCCCCCAGGAGTCCATCAGCCGGAACACCCGGTGCCACTGCTCGAAGACCTCGAAGTGCCGGTCGCCGCGGGTCCGGGTGATCGCCCCGGCCCGCCGCTGCCGGTAGTTGACACACACCCGGTCCAGCACGGCGATCCGCTCGGCGGCCATCAGCACCGGGTAGCTGAACGAGACGTCCTCGTACCAGCCCGGCGCGAAGCGCAGCCCCAGCTCGACCAGGAACCGCCGGCGGACCAGCCGGTTCCAGGCGGTGTGCAGCAGCCGCAGCGTCTCCGGCCGGTCCCGCAGCCGGAAGGTCCCGGCGCCGGGCGGCTCCGGGAACACCTCGGCCATCGCGCTGCGGGTGGCGGTGTCGTTCCAGTGCGTCCGGACGTGGTCGACCAGCAGCACGTCCGGCCGGTCGGCGCGCAGCCGCTCGGCCACCTCGACCAGGCAGTCCGGCGCCAGCCAGTCGTCACCGTCGACGAACCAGACGTACTCGCCGGCGGCCCGGTCCAGCCCGATGTTGCGGGCCGGACCGAGCCCGACGTTCTCGGTCAGCCGGATCGCCTGCACCCGCTGGTCGCGGGCCGCGTACTCGGCCAGGATCTCGCCGCCGTCGTCGGGCGAGCAGTCGTCGACCCCGATCACCTCGATGTCGGCGACCGGCTGGCCGAGGATGGAGTCCAGGCACTCGCGCAGGTAGCCCTGCACCCGGTAGGCCGGTACGACGAAACTGATCAGGGTCATCCGGCCGGCCCCTCCGTCAGCCCGGCGAGCGCCCTCCCGCACCGACCAGGCCCGCCGTCGCCCGCGCGGCGCGGGCGGGCAGGACGGCCCAGGCGAGGACCACGCTCCCCACAAAAACCACGAGAAGGTACGTACCGAGTGTAGCCATCCCGATACCCGCAATTCCGACGATCGCCGCGAGGGCCAGCAGCGCCGAACGGCCCTCCCAGCCCAGCGTGGCCGGGTGCAGCGGCGGCGCGGCCTGCCGCTTCTCCAGCCGGGCGGTGAGGTCGTAGTGGTGCAGGGTGAGCACGAAGACGTAACCGAAGACCAGCCACGCCGGCACCCCGCCGATCACCCCGACCGCGATGGCGAACAGGTACTCGGCGGCCCGCAGCGCGGCCGGCACCAGCCAGTCCAGCGGCCCGTTGTGCGCCGCGCCGGCGCCGAGGCCGCCGACCAGCAGCACCAGCAGCGCGACCGGCACCACCCAGCGCAGCCCGTCCGGGTCGCCGCCGTCGGCCGCGAGCAGCGCCGCCACCAGCAGCGCCGCCGACCCGAGCGCCGCGACCACCGCCAGGGTGAGCGGCCCCATCGGACGCAGCGCCGGCAGCCGGCGGGCCAGCGGGCCGTCGTCGCGGTGCAGGGTGGCGTCGACCGTGTCCAGCACCGGCACCCACATCCAGCGGGCGCGCAGGGTGCGCAGCGCCCCGGTGTACGCGAACGCCAGCACCCCCCAGGTCAGGACGGCGACCAGGCTGACCAGCGGGCCGAACAGCGCCACGGTCACCGCGATCAGCGCCCACCGCTCGCCGATCGGGAACACCACCGTCCGCTTCAGCCAGTACGACACCGAACCGGTGTCCGCCTGCACCCGGGTGGAGGCGGCGTTGAGCTTCCCGCCGATGCCGCCGGTGGCCCCCGCCGCCGGGCGGGGACGGCGGGCCGCCTCGTCGTGCAGCACGCCGTACCAGGTGTCGGTCATGTGCCGCACGGTCTGCAACGTCATCGCGGCGATCGCCAGCGCCCAGCCGTACCGGAACCCGGCCTGGGTCGCGCCGTAGCCGAGGCCGGCGTAGACCAGGTACTCCTTGGCCCGGTCGGCCATGGTGTCCAGCCAGCCGCCCCAGGCGCTGAAGTGCCGGGTGTAGCGGGCCAGCTGGCCGTCCACGCAGTCGAGGACGAAACCGAGGTAGAGCAGCACCGCCCCGGCGACCAGCGCCGGCCGGCCGCCGACCCCGAACAGCACCGCGGCGGCCACCGCGAAGGCCACCGAGATCATCGTGACCGCGGTCGGGCCGAGCCCGACCCGGGCCGCCGCCTTCGTCACGTACGGCGACCAGGTGCTGACGAAGAAGGTGGTGAAGAAGTCGTCCCGCTCCTTGACCGAGAGCTTCAGCTCGGCCCGGTCCTCGTCGACGGCGGCCACGGCCGCCTCCGCGGCGGCCAGCCCGGCGGCGTCGGTGACCCGGTGCGCGACGAGCAGGCGTACCCGGTGGGCGAAGGTCAGGGTGCCCAGCCCGGCGAGGCCGGCGAAGAGCCGGTCCACGGCGGGCCCGGCGACCGCCGGGGCGGTGCCGGCGGCGACCGCGCGGGCCGCGGCGGCGAGCACCGGCAGGTCGTCGGCGCCGACCCGCAGCGCGCCGCCGAAGATCCCGGTGGCCGCGCCGACCAGCCCCTCCGGCGGCCCGGCGTCGACCACCTGACCGCGCTCCTCGCGCACCGCGACCCACCCGGCGTCCGGCGGGTCGGTGAGCACCAGCGCCACGGTCGGCCCGACCGGGCTGGTGGCCAGGTGCCGCAGCACGGCGGTGTGCGCGACCAGGTCGGCGCCGGTGACGAGCACCGGCCCGGTGGCGGCGTCGGCGAGCGCGGCCAGCTCGTCGAGGTCGGCGGCGAACCGCACCTCGGCCGCCCCGGCCCGGCGCAACTGCGCGGCCAGCCGGTCGGCGAGCGTCCCGCCGGTCGTCGCCGCCGGCAGGCCCGCAGCCGGCGTGGTGGTGGGCAGGCTCGCGGCCGGCGCTCCGGCGGCGAGCACGATCGCGAGGGTCACCGCGGGACCGCGCTGTGGTACGCGTCCAGCGCCTCGGCGATGGTCCCGTCGACGCTCAGCCGGCCGCCGTCGAGGAAGAGCCCCCGACGGCAGAACCGGGTCAGGTCCTTTTCGTTGTGTGACACCAGCACCAGAGTGCGCCCCTCCCCGAGCAGACGGTCGATCGTCGCATAACACTTCTTCCGGAACTCCGCGTCACCGACCGCTGTCACCTCGTCCATCAGCAGGATCGGGTGCGGCAGGTGGGAGATGATCGCGAAGCCGAGCCGGACCTTCATCCCGGACGAGTAGTGCCGGACCGAGGTGTCGATGGCCCGCTCCACCTGCTCACCGGCGAACGAGACGATGTCGTCGAAGTGCCGTTTCAGGTAGCTCGACGACAGCCCGTGCAGCCCGCCCACCAGGTACAGGTTCTCCCGCCCGGTCAGGTCGTTGGAGAACCCGGCGGAGAGCTCCAGCAGCGGCGCGACATCGCCGCGGACCCGGATCCGGCCCTCGTCCGGGATCAGCACGCCGGCGATCAGCCGCAGCAGCGTGCTCTTGCCGGTGCCGTTGCGGCCGACCACACCGACCGTCTCGCCGGCGGAGATCGCGAAGGACACGTCGCGCAGCGGCCAGAACTGCCCGCTCCCCGCGCCCCGGGCGCCGCGGTGGATGAACAGCTCGCGCAGCCGCAACTGCCGCCGGCGGTTGCGGACGAACCGGATGCCGAGGCCCTCGGCCTCGATGATCGGGTCGGCCATTCACAGTTCCTTGAGCACGGCGGGCTCCAGCCGGCGGAACGACCACCAGCCGACGACCAGCACCAGCAGGCTGCCGCCGACCGTGGTGGCGAGCAGCCGGGCGTCCGGGAACTCGGCCGGGTACCAGATCGCGTGGTGCAGCTGGAAGATGCCGACCAGCGGGTTCAGCTCGTAGCCGAGCTTGAGCCAGCCCGGCAGGTCGGAGTCGCGCACCAGGCTCAGCGGATAGATGATCGGCGTGGCGTAGAAGAGCACCCGGATGATCAGCCGCATGAACCGCTCGACGTCGCGCATCAGCACGTTGAACGCCGACAGCAGCAGCGCCAGCCCGACCAGCAGCACCGCCTGCACGACCACCGCCAGCGGCAGGGCGAGCAGCGACCAGCCGAGGGTGACCTTGCCGTGCGCCGCGTACACCACCGCCACCGTGGCCAGGATCGGCAGGCCGGCGGCGTACTCGGCGAACCGGCCGGTGACCCGGCCGATCGGGAAGACCTGACGCGGCACGTTCATCGTGGTGATCAACCGCGACTGGCCGGTCAGCGCGTTGGTCGCCTCGCTCAGCGCGGAGCTGGTCCACATCCAGGCGAAGATCCCGGTGATCAGGAAGAGCGGGTACGAGTCGGCCGCCTCGCCCAGATGCCGGGTGGTGTCCCGGGAGTAGAGCACGCCGAAGACGAACCAGTAGATCGCGCCCATGCCGAGCGGCTCGATGAGCGACCACAGGTAGCCGAGCACGGACTGCTGGTACTTCACCGCGAGGTCGCGTCTGACCAGGATGCGCAGCGAATTGCGGTGCGACCACAACGCGCCGACGCCCGAGGTCACCGCCGCCTCCCGCCTCAGTGAACGGACGACAGGTTAGCAGTCGGTGAACGAACGCCCGCTCAGCACTCGATCACGTTGACGGCCAGGCCGCCGCGTGCCGTCTCCTTGTACTTCACCTTCATGTCCGCGCCGGTCTCCCGCATGGTCTTGATGACCTTGTCCAGCGAGACGGCGTGCACCCCGTCGCCGCGCAGCGCCAGCCGGGCGGCCGTGATCGCCTTGATGCTAGCCACCGCGTTCCGCTCGATGCACGGGATCTGCACCAGGCCACCGACCGGGTCGCAGGTGAGCCCGAGGTTGTGCTCCATGCCGATCTCGGCGGCGTTCTCCACCTGCTCCGGGGTGCCGCCGAGCGCCTCGGCCAGCCCGGCGGCGGCCATCGAGCAGGCCGACCCGACCTCGCCCTGGCAGCCGACCTCGGCCCCCGAGATGGAGGCGTTCTCCTTGAACAACACGCCGATCGCGCCGGCGGCGAGCAGGAAGCGCACCACCCCGTCCTCGGAGGCGCCCGGGGAGAAGCGGTCGTAGTAGTGCAGCACCGCCGGGATGATGCCGGCCGCGCCGTTGGTCGGGGCGGTGACCACCCGGCCGCCGGCCGCGTTCTCCTCGTTGACCGCGAGGGCGAACAGGGTCACCCAGTCCATCGCGCGCAGCGGGTCGGCCGCTCCCCGGCCCGCCGCGCCCGCCGCCGACCGCACCGGGTCCGCGTCCGCCATCAGGCCGCGGTACAGCTCGGCCGCCCGCCGCCGGACCTTCAACCCCCCGGGCAGTACGCCGTCCCGCTCGCAGCCGCGGGTGACGCACTCCCGCATCACCCGCCAGATCTCCAGCAGGCCGGCCCGCACCTCGCGCTCGCTGCGCCAGGACAGCTCGTTGGCGAGCATCACCTCGCTGATCGACAGCCCGGTCTCCCGGGTCACCGCGAGCAACTCCCCGCCTGTGGAGAAGGGGTACCGCACGGCGGTGGTGTCGGGCTTGATGCGGTCCGCCCCGGCCGCCGCCTCGTCGACGACGAACCCGCCGCCCACCGAGTAGTAGGTCCGCGTCCGGAGCGGCTCCCCGGCGGAGTCGTAGGCGGCGAAGGTCATCCCGTTCGGGTGGTACGGCAGCGACCGGCGGCGGTGCAGCACCAGGTCCCGGTCCGGGTCGAAGTCGATCTCGTGCGCGTCGAGCAGGCCGATCCGGCGTTCCGCCCGGATCCGGGCGACCCGCGGCTCCACGGAGTCGGTGTCGACCGTCTCCGGCGCCTCGCCGGCCAGCCCGAGCAGCACCGCACGGTCGCTGCCGTGGCCGTGCCCGGTGGCGCCCAGCGAGCCGAACAGCTCCGCCTGGATCCGGGCCGTGTCGGCGAGCAGCCCGTCGGCCTTGAGCCCGGCGACGAAGGTGCGGGCGGCCCGCATCGGCCCCACCGTGTGCGAGCTGGACGGCCCGATGCCCACGCTGAACAGGTCGAAAACGCTGATCATGCTGCTCTTCCTCGCCGTCGTCCGCCTCGCGCGGGGTGGTGGCCCGGCCCGGTGCCGGCCGCCCCGGTCGGGCGGCGGTCGGGCATCGCAGGGTGTGGACGCCCGACCTGCCAGCCTACCTGCCCAGGTCAGCCGCCGCCCCGGTGCGTCGCCGGCCACCGCCGTCCGGCCGGCGGCCAACGATCCGGATGGCGAGTGCGGCGCGGCGGCGCGGGTGGCCAAGCGCGGCGTGGTGCGGAGGCCGAGTGCGGCGCGGCGGCGCGGATGGCCAAGCGCGGCGTGGTGCGGAGGCCGAGTGCGGCGCGGCGGCGCGGATGGCCAGGCGCGGCGCGGCGCGGATGGCCGAGTGCGGCGCGGCGGCGCGGATGGCCAGGCGCGGCGCGGCGCGGATGGCCGAGTGCGGCGCGGCGGCGCGGATGCCAGGCGCGGCGCGGCGCGGATGGCCGAGTGCGGCGCGGCGGCGCGGGTGGCCGAGTGCGGCGCGGCGTCCGGTCCGGCGGCGGTCCGCGACGGCTGGCGCCGCTGCGGCGGTGCGCGACGGGCGGGTGCGTCGATCGGACCCCGCCGGGTAACCACCTACGGGTGACCGGGTGTCCGATCCTCCCGCAGGCCGAGGGCGGGATCGCCACCCGTTCCTACCGTTGATGACAGACGCGGCGGATCCGCCGCAGAGTGGGAGTACGACGATGAGTCGCAAACTGGTCCGGCCCCGCCAGGGGCGCATGCTCGCCGGTGTCTGCGCCGGCCTGGCCCAGCGGTTCGGCACGTCCGCCAACTTCGTCCGGCTGCTGTTCCTGCTGTCGCTGCTGCTGCCCGGCACCCAGGTGATCGTCTACCTGGTGCTCTGGATCCTGATGCCGAACGAGGACCGCTACCTCGCCACCGCCCGTCACTGACCTCTCCCGGCGCCGAGCGCGCAGCGCGCCGCCAGCACGAACAGGGAAAGAGTGGCCGTTCCAGCGCTGGAGGCCACTCTTTCTCTGTACGTACGACCCGTCGGGGCGGGGTCAGGGGGCGGTGTAGGTGACGGTGACCTTCTCGTAGCCGAGGGAGCGCAGGAGGCCCTCGAGCATCTTGCGGGTGTTCTCCTCGGCCCGCTGGGTCAGGCCGCTGTCCCGGGCGGCGGCGGTGATCCGTTCCTCGGCGAGCTGGTAGACCTGCTGCTGGCGGTTGGGATCGCCGCCGACCAGGTCACCGATCCGGTTGAGCAGGCCGCGCTGCTCGGCGAAGACGTAGCTCTTCTCCAGGTCCAGGTTGGTCTTGCCGAGCTGCGGCGCCGGCAGCTTGATCTCCACCGACTTGCCGTCGGCCGACTCGACCACCGCGCCTTCGGAGATCTTGGTGAAGTCGACGTACGCCTCGACGCTGCCCGCCCCGACGAAGAGCGTCCGCTGGTTGATCAGCCAGTCCGGCACGTTGCGCCGGTCGTTCTCCAGGTCGACGACGACCTGGAAGTTGCCCTCGGCGGCCACGTAGCGGCTGAGATCCTGGATCGACTTGAGCAGCGGCGGCTGGCTGCGGTCGGTCTGCTGCTTGGCGAACGGGTTGCGGAACTCCGGCAGGATGCCGGTCGCCTGCACGCCGAGGAGCACCACCACGGCGAGCGCCGCCGCGCCGAGCACCCAGAGCAGGCCGCGGGCCGGGCCACCGGGTGACGGCGGCACGCCGTCGGCGGGCCCGGTCGGGCCGCCCGACCGGTCGCGCAGGTCGTCGCCGGTGGGATAGCCCGGGAACTCCCTGGTGGGCTCGTTGATGCCAGCGTCGCGCGCCATCGCCCTCACCGTCCTCGTCAGACATGTCGTCCTCAGATGACGGTACGTCCCCGGTACGACACGCGCGCGGCGAGCGGCCAAGCCGCCCGTCTGCCCAGCTCAGCGCCGCTGCGCGGGGGCCGCCCGCCCGGTCGTCGGCGGGGCCGCCGGAGCGCCGGAGCGCCGGAGCGCCGCCGCCGGTCAGGCGAAGGCCGAGATGCCGGTGAGCTGCTGCCCGATCACCAGCTGGTGGATCTCCGAGGTGCCCTCGTAGGTGAGCACGCTCTCCAGGTTGTTGGCGTGCCGCATCACCGGGTACTCACCGGAGACGCCGTTCGCGCCGAGGATGGTGCGGCACTGCCGGGCGATCGCCAGCGCCTCCCGCACGTTGTTCAGCTTGCCCACGCTCACCTGCGCCGGGCGCAGCCGGCCGGCGTCGGCGAGCCGACCCAGGTGCAGCGCCAGCAGGTAGCCCTTGTGCAGCTCGACCGCCATGTCGGCGAGCTTGGCCTGGGTGAGCTGGAAGCCGGCCAGCGGCCGGCCGAACTGGGTGCGGGTGGCGGCGTACGCCAGGGCGGTCTCCAGGCAGTCGCGGGCCGCGCCGAGCGCACCCCAGACGATGCCGAACCGGGCCTCGGTGAGGCAGCTCAGCGGTGCCTTGAGGCCGACCGCCTCGGGCAGCCGCGCGGCGTCCGGGAGCCGGACGTCGTCCAGCGTGATCTCCCCGGTGACCGAGGCGCGCAGCGACATCTTGCGGGTGATCTCCCGCGCCGTGACGCCGGGGGTGTCCATCGGCACGGCGAACCCGCGCACACCGTCCTCGGTGCGGGCCCAGATCACCGCCACGTCGGCGATCGGCGCGTTGGTGATCCACATCTTGCCGCCGGTGAGCACCCAGTCGTCGCCGTCACGGCGGGCCCGGGTGGCCATCGACGCCGGGTCGGAGCCGTGGTCGGGCTCGGTCAGCCCGAAGCAGCCGACTGCCTCGCCGGTGGCCATCGACGGCAGCCAGCGCTGTTTCTGTTCCTCGCTGCCGTAGCGCCAGATGGCGTACATGGCCAGCGAGCCCTGCACCGAGACCAGCGAGCGCAGGCCCGAGTCGCCGGCCTCCAGCTCCAGGCAGGCCAGCCCGTACGCGACCGCGGACGCGCCGGCGCAGCCGTAGCCGTCCAGGTGCATGCCGAGCAGGCCGAGCTTGCCGAACTCGCGGGCCAGCTCCCGGGCGGGCACCCGGCCCTCCTCGTACCAGCCGGCGACGTGCGGGCGGACCCGGTCGTCCACCAGCTGGCGCACGACCGCGCGGATCTGCCGCTCCTCCTCGCTGAGCGACGAGTCCAGGTCGAGCAGGTCGAGCGGGGCGGTAGGGCTCATGGCAGCCACCTTAACGAAGGCTCAGGCGAACTCACTCCACCGGCTCGGAGAGCACCAGCACCCGGGCGTGGATCTGGTTGCGCTGCTGCAGCGCGGCGCGCAGCGCGCGGTGCAGCCCGTCCTCCAGGTAGAGCCCGCCGTTCCACTGCACCACGTGCGGGAAGAGGTCGCCGTAGAAGGTGGAGTCCTCGGCGAGCAGCTTGTCCAGCGCCAGTTCGCGCTTGGTGGTGATCAACTGGTCCAGGCGCAGCGGCCGCGGCGGGATCTCCGCCCACTGCTTGAGCGTCAGGTTGTGCTCCGGGTAGGGACGCCCGTCCCGAACCGCTCTGAAGATCACGACGGCACGCTCCCCTCCCCGTGGCCGGGCCGACCCGCGGCACCGTGCCGGGTCGCGGCGTGGCACCGCGACCTGCGGTACCGATGACCGTGCCAGCCTAGCCGGCCGTACCACACCGCGTTCTGCTCCCTGATGTCAGTTTCGCTACCGCTGGTCCGTTCCTCAACCCGGCGAATCCTCCGCAACCGGTCAGCTCCACCGGCCGCGCCGGACCACTTCGTCGACCGGACGGCGCCCTCGACGCAGCGACGGTGACCGATGGTCGAGCGCCCGGTAACCGATGGTGATGGCGCCGACGGGCTGGTACGCCGCGGGCACCCCGAACGCCTCCCGGTAGGCGTCGAGCCGGTGCGGCGGGATGCCGAAGAAGCACGCCCCCAGCCCCTCGTCCACGGCGGTCAGCAGCATCAGCAGCGCGGCGAAGCCGGCGTCGACGTACCAGTAGGGCACCGGCCAGCGCTCCGGCGAGCGGTCCGTCCAGCCCTTGTCCGGCTCGGCGTACCGGTCCAGGTAGGCGTCGCGGTTCGCGTGCGGGACGACGATCAGCGGCGCCCGGCGCATCCCGGCCAGCCAGCGCTCCCGGCCGCCGCCGGCCGGGGTGGTCGCCGCCCAGAACCGGTCCCGGTCCGCCGGCGTCTCCAGCACCAGGAAGCCCCAGCCCTGGGCGAAACCGGCGGACGGCGCGCGGACCGCGTGGTCGAGCAGGCGGTCGACCACGTCGGGCGGGACGGGGCGGTCCGGGTCGTAGTTGCGCACCATCCGGCGCCGCCGGACCACCTCGGCGAATTCCATTGCCGCCCCCGCTCAGGCCCCCGGCCGGACGCCCCAGGCGCCCCGCCAGGTCTGGCCCGGCGCCAGGGTGATCACGTCGCGGCCGGAGCGGAACGCGTCCGGCGGGCAGGTCATCGGTTCGACCGCCACCGACCGGCGGTGCCGTTCCCCGGTGAGGGTGTCGCCGGTGAACACCTGCCACCAGCCGAACTCCCGGTCGGCCCAGACGCGCACCCCGGCCGAGCCGTCCGGGGCGGCCAGGCTCACCGCGGAGCCGCCGTCGTCGTCGCGGACCACGTCGCCGAAGGTCAGGTCGAGCCGGGCGGCGCCGATCCGGCGCCGGCTGGTCCAGTCGTACGCGGTGCCGGCGACCGGGGTGGCCCCGATCGGCAGCAGCCGGGAGTCCAGCAGCAGCCGGTTGCGGGCCGGCAGCAGCATCGCCAGGTCGTCCACCGCCACCCCGGGCAGCCGCAGGTACGGGTGCACGGCGAAGCCGAACGGCGCGGGCTCGCCGCCGGTGTTGGTCACCTCGTGCTCGGCGCGCAGCCCGTCCGGCCCGACGCTCCACCGGCTGCGCAGCCGCAGCGGCCACGGGTAGCCCGGCTGCGCCGGCAGGTCGTAGCCGAGCGTCACCGCGTCGGCGGCCTGCTCCAGCAACTCCCAGGGCACCCAGTTGACCAGCCCGTGGATGGCCACCCCCCGCTCCGGCTCGGTCAGCGTCAGCTGCAACGACCGGTCGCCGAAGGCGTACCGCCCGTCCCGGATCCGGTTCGGCCAGGGGGCCAGCACCTGGCCGGCGCAGCCCGGGCAGAGCTCGTCCTCGGCGTACCCGTCGAGGTAGTCGACGCCGTCGTGCCGGTACGCCCGCACCCCGCCGCCCACCTCGACGATGACGGCCTCGTGGCCGGCGGCGGCGATGGTCCACTGCGCGCCCGAGAGCGGGCGCTGGTCGGGGCTGTCCATGCGGGGGACCCTAACCGCTCAGTCCCGGTCCCCGCTCGACGCGGTCGCCGCCCGGTAACGCAGCAGGGCCGGGAAGGCCACCGCGAGCAGCACCGCCAGCGCGGCGGAGAGCAGCCCGCCGCTGACCCACGCGACCCCGCCGCCGAGCCCGGCGGCCATCGCGCCGGCGCGCAGGTCGCCCAGGCGCGGGCCGCCGGCGATGACCACCGTGTTGACGCCCTGGAGCCGGCCGCGCATCCGGTCCGGCGCGTAGACCAGCAGCATCGACTGCCGCAGCACCGCGCTGACCAGGTCGGCCGCGCCGGCCACCGCGAGCAGCACCACCATCAGCCAGAGCTGACCGGCCAGCCCGGCCGCCGCCACCGCCAGGCCCCAGGCGATCACCGCCGCCACCAGCGCCAGCCCCTGCCGGTGCAGCCGGCCGATCCAGCCGGAGGTGAGCCCGCCGATCATCGCCCCGATCGCGATCGAGCTGTACAGCCAGCCGACCGCCGCCCCGCCGCCGAACCGCTCGTCGGCGATCTCGGGGAAGAGCGCCCGGGGCATGGCCAGCACCATGGCGATCAGGTCGATGGCGAACGAGAGCAGCAGCACCGGCGTGGTGGAGAGGTAGCGCAGCCCGTCCACGATGCTGGCCAGGCCGGCCTTGCGCGGGGTGCCGTCGCCGTCCGGGTCCGGCTCGGGCGGCAGCGCGGGCAGCCGCAGGGTGGCCCAGAGCGAAACGGTGAAGAGCAGGGCGTCGACGCCGTACGCGATCGGCAGCCCCACCCCGGGGTCCTGCCAGGTGGCGAAGATCAGGCCGGCGGCCAGCGGGCCGAACACCGCTGTCGCGGTGAAGGTGGTGAAGTTCAGCGTGCTGGCCGCCGGCACCAGCTCCAGCGGCACCAACCGGGGCAGGATCGCGTTGCGGGTGGGCGAGCTGATCGCGAACGCGATCGACTGCACGGCGATCAGCGCGAGCAGCAGCACCGGGCTGCCCACCCGCAGCAACGCCTGCAGCAGCAGGCCGAGCGTCGAGACCCAGAGCAGCACCGAGGTGACCAGCAGCACGCTGCGCCGGTCGCGGGCGTCGGCCACCGCGCCGCCCCAGAGCCCGAAGACCAGCAGCGGTACGAACGCCGCGATGCCGATCAACCCGACCCAGAGCGAGTCGCGGGTCAGCTCGTACATCTCCACCGGCACGGCCACGGCGGTGAACTGCATGCCGAACATGGCGATGCCGTTGCCGAGCCAGATCCGCCGGTACGCCGGCACGGCCAGCGGGCGCAGGTCGATGGCGAAGCGCCGCAGCCGACCCGGCCGCGGCTGCCTGACCTGGGTCACGGCGCCAGCCGCTCGACGGTCCAGGCGCCGCTGTCGGTGTCGTCGGTACGCCGGAAGCGCAGCCGGTCGTGCAGCCGGCTGGCCCGCCCCTGCCAGAACTCCACCGAGTCGGGCCGCACCCGCAGCCCGCCCCAGTGCGGCGGGGCCGGGATCGGGTCGACGTCGGCGAAGCGCTCCGCCGCCGCCCGGTAGCCGGCGTCCAGCGCGTCCCGGTCCGGGATCACCCGGGACTGCTCGCTGGCCCAGGCGCCCAGTTGGGAGCTGCGCGGCCGGCTGGCGAAGTACGCCTCGGTCCCGGCCCGGTCGATCCGCTCCACCCGGCCGGCGACCACCACCTGCCGGTGCATGGCGAACCAGGGGAAGACCAGGCTGGCGTACGGGTTGCCGGTCAGCTCGACGCCCTTGCGGGAGCCGTAGTTGGTGAAGAAGACGAAGCCCGCCGGGTCGTACCCCTTGAGCAGCACCGTGCGGGCGCTCGGCCGGCCGGCGGCGTCAGCGGTGCCGACCACCATCGCGTTCGGCTCCGGCAGCCCGGCGGCCACCGCGTCGGCGAACCAGCTGTCGAACTGGGTGTGCCAGTCGTCGGCCAGCTCGGCCTCGGAAAGGCCCAGGTCCCCGTCGTACTCGTTACGCATCGCGGCCGGGGGCACTGTGTCGCCCGTCACGTTCTCTCCCCTCCCCGTGGCGCCTGCCGACGCCACCCGGCGCAGGCCAACCCACGTCACATTGTCTTCCTCGTCCGTCCGGGCCGGATACGGCGGGGGATGTCGCGTGCGGCACAACCGCCGCGGGTCGCGGATCCGGTTACCCAGCAGGCAAGATGTCACGAACACATCCCTGAGGGGTCGCCTGAGGAGCTCGGCCGGCTGGGCCGGAGGAGAGCCCGAGCGGGCGCACCGAGCAGATCCAGGAGAGCGACATGGCCGATTTCAAACCCGGGCTGGAGGGCGTCGTAGCCTTCGAGACCGAGATCGCCGAACCCGACCGGGAGGGCGGTGCCCTGCGCTATCGCGGGGTGGACATCGAGGATCTCATCGGCCAGGTCTCCTTCGGCAACGTGTGGGCGCTGCTGGTGGACGGGCGGTTCGGCCCCGGCCTGCCGCCGGCCGAGCCGTTCCCGGTGCCGGTGCACTCCGGTGACATCCGGGTGGACGTGCAGTCCGCGGTGGCGATGCTGGCCCCGTACTGGGGGCTCAACCAGCTGCTGGACATCTCCGACGAGCAGGCCCGCGAGGACCTCGCCCGGGTCTCGGTGACCGCGCTCTCCTTCGTCGCCCAGTCCGCCCGCGGCCTGGGGCTGCCGGCGGTGCCGCAGAAGGAGATCGACAAGGCCTCCACCATCGTCGAGCGCTTCATGAAGCGCTGGCGGGGTGAGCCCGACCCGCGGCACGTCAAGGCCGTCGACGCGTACTTCATCTCGGCCGCCGAGCACGGCCTGAACGCCTCCACCTTCACCGCCCGGATCGTCGCCTCCACCGGCGCCGACGCCGCGGCCTGCATCTCCTCCGGCATCGGCGCGCTCTCCGGCCCGCTGCACGGCGGCGCCCCGTCCCGGGTGCTCAGCATGCTGGAGGCGGTCGAGCGCAGCGGCGACGCCGAGGGCTACGTCAAGGGCGTGCTCGACCGCGGCGAGCGGCTGATGGGCTTCGGTCACCGGGTCTACCGGGCCGAGGACCCGCGCGCCCGGGTGCTCCGCCGCACCGCCAAGGAGCTGGGCGCGCCGCGCTTCGAGGTCGCCGAGGCGCTGGAGAAGGCCGCGCTGGCCGAGCTCCAGGCCCGCCGCCCGGACCGGGTGCTCGCCACCAACGTCGAGTTCTGGTCGGCCGTGGTGCTCGACTTCGCCGAGGTGCCGGCGCACATGTTCACCTCGATGTTCACCTGCGCCCGGATGGGCGGCTGGAGCGCGCACATCCTGGAGCAGAAGAAGCTCCAGCGGCTGGTCCGCCCGTCCGCCCGGTACGTCGGCCACGGCCCGCGCAAGCCGCAGGAGGTCGACGGCTGGGACGCCATCCCGCACGGCGTCTGACCGCGCACCGCGTACGCCGAGGGCCCCGTCCGCGCCGGACGGGGCCCTCGCGCGTCTCCCGCGCGGCCCGGCCGCCCGTCCCGGCCGCTCCGGGTGCACCTGTGGTCGCCCCAGCGGCCACGGCGGCACCCGGAACCAGGGCACATGTGGTGCAGGACTCAGCCGCGGAGCCGGGACCGACCGGCCGGCGGCCCGCCCGGGATGGGAGGATGAGGTTTCGGCAGTGCCGCCGGACCTTGCTCGGATCCCGGCCGCCGTGTGCCCACACGCCGCCGCCGGTCCGCGCCCCGCCAGCTCACCGGGCCCCGGCCCATGCGGAAGGATCTTGAAAACCGTGGCTGACGCACCGACCATCCGGATTCCCGACGAGATCAAGCCCGCCGACGGGCGGTTCGGCTGCGGGCCGTCCAAGGTCCGTCCGGCGGCGGTGTCCGCCCTCGCCGACGTGGCGACCAGCTACCTGGGCACCTCCCACCGGCAGAAGACGGTCCGCGACCAGGTGGCCCGGCTGCGCCGCGGCATCGCCGAGTTCTTCGCCCTGCCCGAGGGCTACGAGGTGGTCCTCGGCAACGGCGGCACCACCGCGTTCTGGGAGGTGGCGGCGTTCGGGCTGATCCGCGACCGGGCGCAGTTCGCCAGCTTCGGCGAGTTCGGCGCCAAGTTCGCCAAGTCGGTCAAGGACGCCCCGTTCCTCGGCGAGCCGACCATCCGCAAGTCGGACGCGGGCAGCGCCCCCACCCTGGTCGCCGAGGCCGGCGTGGACGTCTACGCCACCCCGCACAACGAGACCTCGACCGGCGTCGCGGTGCCGATCTCCCGGGTGCCCGGGGCGGACGAGGGCTCGCTGCTGCTGGTCGACGCCACCTCCGGCGCCGGCGGGCTGGAGGTCAACGTCGGCGAGACCGACGTCTACTACTTCGCCCCGCAGAAGTGCTTCGGCTCGGACGGCGGCCTCTGGCTGGCGCTGATGTCCCCGGCCGCGCTGGAGCGGGCCGCCGAGATCAAGTCGTCCGGCCGCTACATCCCGGCCTTCCTCGACCTGGTCACCGCGATCGACAACTCGCGGCTGGAGCAGACGTACAACACCCCGGCGCTGGCCACCATCTTCCTGGCCGCCGAGCAGACCGACTGGATGAACGCCCAGGGCGGGCTGGCCTGGGCGGCCAAGCGCACCGCGGAGAGCGCCGCCATCGTCTACGGCTGGGCCGAGCGTTCCGCGGTGGCCACCCCGTACGTCGCCGACCCGGCGCTGCGGTCCAACGTCGTCGCCACCATCGACTTCGCCGACGGGGTGGACGCCTCGGCGATCGCCAAGGCGCTGCGCGCCAACGGCATCGTCGACACCGAGCCCTACCGCAAGCTCGGCCGCAACCAGCTGCGGGTGGCGCTCTTCCCGGCCGTGGAGCCGGCCGACGTGGAGGCTCTCACCGCGTCCATCGACTACGTGGTCGAGCGCCTCTAGGCATCGACACGGTGGGTGACCGCCGGGGCGACGGCGGCCACCCACCGTGATCATCGCCGCAGCTCAGTCGCGACATGCGGGCGTGGCGTCTCCCACCTCGCGGCGGATACGCGTACCGTGGTGCGAGACGCCCGGGTGGCCGACCCGTGGCGTGCGGCCAGCGAAGCGGGACGGAGGCAACGCTAATGCGCCCAGTACGCTTCGTCGCCCTCTCCGAGGACGGCCAGGCCCTGGTGCTCGCCGACGAGGTCGGGCGACTGCTCGCCCTGCCCATCGACGAGCGCGTCGCCGGCGCGCTGCACGCCGAGCCCGGCGCACCGCCGCTCGCGGTGGCGCCGGCCGCCGCCGACCCGGCGCCCTCCCTGTCTCCCCGCGACATCCAGGCCCGGATCCGCTCCGGGGAGTCCGCCGAGGACGTCGCCCGGATCGCCGGCGTGCCGGTCGACCGGGTGCTGCGCTACGCCGGCCCGGTGCTCCAGGAGCGCGCGATGCTCGCCCAGCACGCCCGGCGCACCCGGCTCAAGGGGGCGGAGAAGCCCACCCCGCTGGCCGAGGTGGTCAACGGCCGGCTGGCCCAGCACGGCATCGACACCGAGAAGATCTCCTGGGACGCCTGGCGGCGCGACGACGGCACCTGGCGGATCGTCGCCACCTGGCCGTCCGGCAAGGCCACCGCGCAGGCCGTCTGGGATCTGGACAAGACCCGGCAGGCGGTCACCCCGCACGACGACATGGCGCAGTACCTCTGCGCCGAGCGTCCCACGCCGATCCTCGGCCAGGAGCCGGCGCCGGAGCGGGGCGGGCACGCGCTGCCCGGTCCGTCGCGCGGCGAGCCGAGTCGCGGCGGGCACGGCCTGCCGACGCCGGCCGAGCACAGCCGCCCCGGCCGGGATCCGATCCGGGCCGGGCGGGACGCCCTGCTCGCCTCGCTCGACCGGCCGCTCGGCGCGGCCTCCGGTCGCGGGCTCGACCCGCGCTCACCGGCCGCGCTGGCCGGCCCCTCCGACGCGCCCCGGCAGCGGGCGGTCGGTGGTGGCGCCGCGGCGCTGCTCGGCGGCGGCCAGGGTTCGGCCTTCGACGACGACTCGGACGCGCCGAAGGAAGTGCCGGCCGTGCCGTCCCTGGCGGTGCTCCGGCCCCGCCGCACGGGTGCCGCGGCGGCTGCCGGCGGCGAGTCCACCGAGGCCGGTGGCAAGCCGCGCAAGCGCCTGCCGAGCTGGGACGACGTGCTCTTCGGCAGCGGCCCGGCGGCCCGCGAGTCCTCCTGACCTGCGTCGGCCTGGCGGCCCTCCGGTCGCCGGAGCCGACGCGAGGCACCCCGAAGGGGCCACCGTGGCAGGGTGGGCCGTATGGACTACACGAACCTCGGCCGCACCGGCCTGTCCGTCAGTCGTCTCTGCCTCGGCACCATGAACTTCGGGCCGCAGACCAGCGAACCGGACAGCTTCGCGATCATGGATCGGGCGCTCGACCACGGGATCAACTTCTTCGACACCGCCAACGTCTACGGCTGGCAGACCGGCGAGGGGATCACCGAGCAGATCATCGGGCGCTGGTTCGCCCGGGGCGGCGGCCGGCGGGAGAAGGTCGTGCTGGCCACCAAGGTCTACGGCAAGATGGGCGACTGGCCCAACGAGCGGGGCCTCTCCGCCCGGCACATCGTCCGGGCCTGCGAAGGCTCGCTGCGCCGCCTGCGGATCGACACCATCGACCTCTACCAGATGCACCACATCTCCCGGACCACGCCCTGGGAGGAGATCTGGCAGGCGATGGAGACCCTGGTCGCGCAGGGCAAGGTGCTCTACGTCGGATCGTCCAACTTCGCCGGTTGGCACATCTCGGTCGCCCAGGCGGCGGCCGGCCGGCGCAACTTCCTCGGCCTCGTCTCCGAGCAGTGCATCTACAACCTGCTGACCCGGCACGTCGAGCTGGAGGTGATCCCGGCCGCCCAGCACCACGGGCTGGGCATCATCCCGTGGTCGCCGCTGCACGGGGGGCTGCTCGCCGGGCTGCTCCGCAAGATGGCCGAGGGCGGCGCGGCGCGGGGCACCAGCGGCCGCTCGGCCGAGGCGCTGGCCGCGCACCGGCCGACCATCGAGGCGTACGAGAAGCTCTGCGCCGACCTCGGCCACGACCCGGCCGACGTGGCGCTGGGCTGGTTGCTCTCCCGGCCCGGGGTGACTGCCCCGATCATCGGCCCGCGCACCGTGGAGCAGCTCGACCGCTCCCTCGGCGCCCTGGAAGTCCGCCTCGACGAGCCCACCCTGAACCGCCTCGACGAACTCTTCCCGCCCCTCGGCAACGGCGGCCCCGGTCCCGAAGCCTGGGCCTGGTAACTCCCCCGCACCGGCACGTCGACCAAGGGGTTCGCGTCAGGATCCCGCCCCGGGAGCTGACGTGAACCCCTTGATCACCGGGGGCGGTCGGGGGCCGGGGTCAGAGGGGCCAGGCGGCCAGGCGGTCGTAGGTGGGGTTGGGACCGGGGTGGCTGCGCATCAGGACCATCTCGGTGGCCGGCCAGGCCGGGCCCTGGTAGCCGTGCAGCGTCTCGACGTCGGCCGCGACGTCCTCCGGAGGCACCCGGTCGCCGGGTCGGGCGATGGTCAGGTGCGGGCGGAACGGCTTGTCGTCGTGCGGCAGGCGGGCCTTGCGCAGCCGGGACCGGATCAGCCGGGCGAGCACCACCAGCGCCTCCACCTCGCCCCGCACGTCCACCCAGAGCACGGTGAACCGGCCCTGCCCGAACCGGCCGCCGCCGGCCAGCCGCAGTCGCGGCGTCGCCGCGCGCGCGTCCCGGGACCACTCGGCGGCCAGCCCCAGCGAACTCTCCACGTCGACCAGCCGGGCGGCCTCCACCTCGCCGAGGAAGGCGAGGGTCACGTGCGCCTGGGTCGGGTCGGCGAGCCGGACGTTCGTCCCGGCGGCGGCCGCCGCGCCGATCCGGAGCCGGGCCACCTGCGTGGTCAGATGGTCGACCGCCTCCGGTGGCGGGTAGACCGCGACGAAGAGCCTCAACCGCCGCTCACCGGTGGCGCTGGCGGTCGTCGGCCCGGGCGGCGGGCAGCGTCAGCCCGGCGGCGTGCAGCAGCCCCTCCACCCGGACCCGCTCGATCTCCAGGTCGACGCCGGTCAGCTCGGTGAGGTGCTCGGGGATGTCCAGCGCCTGGCAGGCCCGGCGGAGCCGGTCGTCGTACGCCTGGAGGACCGCGCCGTGCCAGACCATCGAGCGGCCCCCCACGCCGATCCGCTGACTGCCCAGCCGGCGCAGGTCGGCGGCGAGCTGTTCCAGCGGACGCCGGTCGGTACGGTCGAAGTCGCTGAGGTCGATGTCGCGGGTGAGCGAGTCGGCCTCGATCGCCCGGTCCAGCCGGGCGATGGTGCGCCGCTCGCGCCGGCGGTCGCGCCACTCGGCGATGCCGCAGACGATCCGGTCGATGATCTCGTCGGCGCAGAAGAGCAGGGCGATCGCCGCCGGCAGGCTGGCCACCGCGAGGAACGCCAGTGCCAGCAGCAGCACGCGTCCGAGCTCCACACATAGACGCTAGGCCGCATCCTGCCGCCCCGCCACCGGATTGGCGGCATCCGCGTCATCCGTGTATCGGGACGGATCGGCCGGCCGGTGGGCACGTTCCCACCGGCCGGTGGCGCCCCGGGGCCGGCCCGGGCGGCCGGCAGCAACCGGGGTCAGCAGTCCGTCGAGGTGACGTAGAACCGGGGCATCGGCAGCACCCGGAACCGGAGCCGGGCGCCGGAGCGGCGCAGCTGCCAGGTCAGCGCGAGCAGCGCGGTGGCCAGCGAGATCAGCCCGCCGATCCAGATGCTCGCGCCGGCGCCGTAGGTCTCGGCGAGCCAGCCGATCACCGGCGCGCCGACCGGGTTGGTGCCGAGGAACACCAGCACCCAGAGCGCCATCACCCGGCCGCGGAAGGCGGCGTCGGTGCCGAGCTGGATCCGCTGGTTGGCGGCCTGGGCGAAGAACACCATGAAGAACCCGGTGGGCAGCAGCAGCGCCACCACCAGCCAGTACGCCGGCGCGAGCCCGACCAGGGTGCCCAAGGTGGAGCAGGCGACGGCGGCGCCCAGCACCACCCAGACCGACGGCCGGCTGCGCCGCCCGGTACCGGCCAGCGCACCGGCCAGCGCGCCCACCGCGAGCGCGCTGCTGAACAGGCCGAACGAGGCCGCCCCGGTGTTGAAGACGGTCTTGGCCAGCGCGGCCAGGGTGAGCTGGAAGTTGAACAGCGAGGTCGCGATGATCGAGATCATCACCATCGGCAGCAGCAGGTCGGGACGGCGCCGGACGTAGCGCAGCCCGTCGATCACCTTCGCCTGGGCCCGCTCGTCGCGCGGCGGGAGCGCCTCTCGGTGCAGCTCGGAGGTGCGCATCCGGACCACGTTGACCAGCGGCGCGATCGAGCTGAGCGCGGTGACCAGGAAGACCGGCCCGACGTCGAACGCGGCGATGGCCAGGCCGGCGAGGGCCGGCCCGACGATCCGGGCGGAGTTGAAGGTGGCCGCGTTGAGCGAGAGCGCGTTCGGCAGCAGCGAGGTGCCGACCAGTTCGGAGACGAACGCCTGCCGGACCGGGGTCTCCACCGCGTTCGCCGTGCCGAGCAGGGCGGCGAACGCGAAGACGTGCCACAGCTCGACCAGGCCGGTGATCACCAGCAGGCTCATGGCCAGCGCCAACACCGTCCAGAACGCGTTGGCGACGAAGAGCAGCATCCGCTTGTCGTAGCGGTCGGCCAACCGCCCGGAGATCAGCGTGAGCAGCAGCACCGGGGTGAACTGGAGCGCGGTCACCACGCCGAGCGCGGTGGCCGAGTTGTCGGAGAGCTCGAGGACGAGCCAGTCCTGGGCGATGAACATCATCCAGACGCCGATCAGTTTGATCAGCTGCCCGGACGCGAATAGCCGGTAGTTACGGACCTGTAGGGACTGGAACATCGTGCTCAGCTTCGCCTGCACTCTTGGTGCGCCTCCTCGCCGTGGTACGCGTCATCGACGTCGGACGGCGCGGAACCGGTGGCGCGGGGCGCGGTCAGCCGCGGGCGATCTGCTGGAGGATCTCCGCGGCCTGCCGCAACGTGTCCCGTTCGGCTTCGGTCAGTTCGGCCAGCCGGTCGGCCAGCCACGAGTTGCGGGCCCGCTCGAACTGGTCGAGCACCGCCCGTCCCCCCTCGGTCGCCGCCAGGATGACCTGCCGCCCGTCGGTCGGATGGGGGCTGCGCTGCACGAGGCCGCGCTCCTCCAACTTCGCGACGATCTTGGTCATCGTCGGCGGCTGCACCCGCTCTATGTCGGCCAGTTCCCGAGGCGTCAGCGCGCCCGCCAGCTTGAGGCTGGTGAGCGCGGAGAGCTGGGTGACCGTCAGGTCGCCGACCGGCCGGGCCTGGCGGACCCGTCGGTTGAGCCGGGTGATCGCATCACGCAGCTGCGGTGCCAGCTGCGCCGGTGGCACGCGTTTCGCCGTCACCGTCCGCTCCGTCACGATAGTTAGCCTAACTAATGAGCCTGGCTAACGACACCTGATATGACCACGCTCACGAGAAGTTCGCCCTGCTCCGGGCCGGGTGACCGGTTGGTCACCCGGCCCGGAGCGGAGCCTCAGAGCACCACGGACTCGATCGGCCCGCGCAGGAAGTACAGCACGAAGAGTGCGGCCACGCCGTACAGCAGCGGGTGGATCTCCCGCGCCTTGCCCTTGGCCAGCTTGACCACCACGTACGTGATCAGGCCGGCGCCGATGCCGTTGGAGATCGAGTAGGTGAACGGCATGAGCACGATGGTGAGGAACGCCGGGATGGCGATCTCGTAGTCGGACCAGTCGATGGTCCGCACCGCTGTCATCATCAGGAAGCCGACCACCACCAGCGCGGTGGAGGCCGCCTCGAACGGCACCACCACCACCAGCGGCGCCAGGAACATGGCCAGCAGGAAGAGCGCGCCGGTGACCAGGTTGGCCACGCCGGTCCGGGCGCCCTCCGCGACACCGGCGGCGCTCTCGATGTACGAGGTGTTGCTGGAGGTGCTCGCCGCACCACCGGCCGCCGCCGCGATCGAGTCGACCAGCAGGATCTCCTTGGCCCGCGGCGGGGTGCCCCGCTCGTCGAGCATGCCGCCCTCCTGGCCGACCGCGACCATCGTGCCCATGGTGTCGAAGAAGTCCGTGATCAGCAGCGTGAAGACGAACATCAGCACGACCAGCCAGCCGGCCCGGCTCCACGAGTCGAGCACGTTGAAGTTGCCCAGCAGCGACAGGTCGGGCACGTCCATCCAGGTCTTCGGCAGCTCCGGGACGTTCAGCGACCAGCCCGTCGGGTTGGGCTTGCCGTCGACGAACGACGGGCCGATGTTCCCCACCGCCTCGACGATCACCGCCAGCACGGTGGAGGCCAGGATGCCGATCAGGATGGCGCCCTTGACCCGCCGTACCACCAGCACCAGGGTCAGCAGCAGACCCACCACGAAGACCAGCATCGGCCAGCTGACCAGCTTGCCGCCGATGCCCAGGCCGACCGGCACGGTGGTGTTCGCCTCGTCCGGGATGCGCCGGACGAAGCCGGCGTCGACCAGGCCGATGATGGTCAGGAAGAGGCCGATGCCGACGCCGATCGCCGTCTTCATCTGGGTCGGCACCGAGCGGAACACCGCGGTGCGCAGGCCGGTCAGCACCAGCACGGCGATGATCACACCTTCGATCACCACCAGGCCCATCGCGTCCGCCCAGGTCATCTCCGGGGCGATCTCGTACGCGACCAACGCGTTGACGCCGAGGCCGGCGGCGAGCGCCAGCGGGAACCGGCCGACCACCCCCATCAGGATGGTCATCAGGCCGGCGACCAGCGCGGTCACCGCGGCCAGCGCGGGAATGGGCAGGGACTTGCCGTCACCGTCGACGGCACCACCAAGGATGAGCGGGTTGAGCACCACGATGTACGCCATCGTGAAGAAGGTCGCCAGGCCACCGCGTACCTCGCGGCTCATCGTCGAGCCGCGGGCGGAGATCTCGAAGAACCGGTCGAAACCGTTACGCGGATGAGCGGGGTCGGGTGGTGTGCCGTTCTCGGGCGGCTCTACTGCCATCAGGTCCTCGCAGGTGATCTTCCGTTGTCGCGCGCATCGTCCCAGATCACCGGCGGGCAGGGAAAGCCGGTCACGTACGCTTGCCGGGTGCCGAAGCAGCAACCGCCGCGGCCGGAGCCGCTCGATCCGCCGATGGTGCCGTTCGCGCTCGCCGGGATGGCGATCTGGGCGGTCGTCGGGCTGGTGCTGCTGCTCTTCTTCCGCGACTGGCTCACCGAGAGCGGGCGCGAGAACTGGCTCTGGATCTGCCTGGCCGGTTTTCTGTGGGGTATCCCCGGTCTCGCGGTGATGATGCGGCACGACGCCAACCGGCGCCGCCGCCGGGCCGCCGCCCGTTGAGCGGCGGCGTCGGGCGACCCGTCAGGGGTGGCCGTACGGCTCTGCCGGCTCCCCGGCCTCGACCGAACCGGGCGCCCGGCTGACCGACACCGTCTCCACCGCGCTGTCGTCGTAGACCGTGGGCAGCTCGTCGACCGGGGTCTCGGCGGCCTCGACCAGCGTCTCCGAGTGCGCGCCGCAGCCGTGGTCGGCGCTGACCACCCGGCCGTCGTCGGGGGCGTAGAAGTTGCCGCAGACGCCGAAGCACTGCCGCAGGGCGCCGGCGAGCGGCAGGTAGAAGCCGCAGGTCCCGCAGCGGGCCGCGGCCGGCGCGGCGGTGGAGATGGGCGCGGACGGGCCGTGGTCGCCGTCGTACCAGCGCTGGGCGGCGTCGCTGCGCCCCTCCCGGGAGAGCACCCGGGCCCGGCCGAGGCCGAGCTCCCACGCGGTCTCCTCGACCGCCGGGTCGTCGGAGAGCAGGTAGCCGGGCTGGAGCCGCTCGTCGTCGGGCGGGGTGGGCAGCAGGTCACCGGGGCCGAGGTCGCCCGGCTTGAGCCGCTCCTGCCAGGGCAGCCAGCCGGGGGCGAGCAGCGCGTCCGGACCGGGCAGCAGCACCGTCTCGCAGATCGTCACATTCCGGCTGCGGGGCACCCGGGTGACGGTGACCGCCCAGCGCCAGCCCCGGTAGCCGGCGAGCCGGCACTCGAAGTAGTGCGTGACGAGCCGGTCGCCCTCGGCGACGGCCTGGAGGTGGTCGCCGACGTCGGTGGGTTCCACCTCGGTGATGGCGTCGCGCGCCAGCTCGACGGCGGCGGCGCAGACCTGGTCGAGACGGGCGGCACGGGCGGAGGCGGGCCTGGTCACCCCACCATTGTTCCCCATGCGGGCGGCCGGCTGTCAGGCACTCCC
Source organism: Micromonospora sp. C28SCA-DRY-2 (assembly GCF_030519475.1). Lineage (GTDB taxonomy): Bacteria > Actinomycetota > Actinomycetes > Mycobacteriales > Micromonosporaceae > Micromonospora. The sequence continues at coordinate 1,586,600 of NZ_JAUMKD010000001.1, forward strand.
CGAGGACGTTCTGGCCAGTGGTGCGGCGTACGCCGGACGGATGGGCGAGGATGGTGCACATGCCGCTGTTCTCCCGCTCCGAGCGGTCCCTCCTCGGGCGGACCGTCGGCACCGGCATCAAGGGCGTACGCCTGCTGCTGCGCGGTTCGTTCAGCAGTGGCCGCTGGATGACCCGGCGGGCCGGCCGGGCCCGGGCCCGGGGTGCGGGCGGCGAGGTCGGCATGGTCCGCCTCTTCGACCTGCACGCGATCTCGTGCGCCGGCGACACGCTGATCGCCATCGGCCTGGCCGGGACGATCTTCTTCAACGTGCCGCTCGGCGAGGCGCGCAGCAAGGTCGCGCTCTACCTGCTGGTCACCATGGTGCCGTTCGCCATGCTGGCCCCGGTGGTCGGGCCGCTGCTCGACCACTTCCGGCACGGCCGCCGGTACGCGCTGGCCGCCACCATGCTCGGCCGGGCCTTCCTGGCCTGGCTGATCTCGGACTACATCCACGGCTTCGGGCTCTATCCGGCGGCCTTCGGGGTGCTGGCGCTCTCCCGCGCGTACGGCGTGGCCCGTTCGGCGGCGGTGCCCCGGCTGCTGCCCGAGGGGCTCGGTCTGTCCCAGGTGGGCGCCCGGGCCAGCGTCTACGGCACGGTGGCCGGCGCGCTGGTCGCCCCGATCGGGCTGGCCGCGTTCTGGTTCGGCCCGCAGTGGCCGCTGCGGGTGGCCTCGGTCATCTTCCTGGTCGGCATGGTGATCTCCCTGCGGCTGCCGCCGAAGGCGGACTCGGAACCGCCGGAGCGGGTGCCCCGCCCGCTGCGGGCGCTGTACGGCCGCTCCGGTGACCGCCCGCTGGGCCGCGGCCGGCCCGCCGGCCGGCTGGTGATCGCCACCCTGGTCGGCGCCGCCGGGCTGCGCGCGATCTACGGCTTCCTGTTGCTCTTCCTCGCCTTCGCGATCAAGGCCGGCGACCTGACCACCGTGGTGTTCGGCCGCGACCTGGGCGCCGAAGGCGCGCTGGGGCTGGTCGGCGGGGCGCTCGCGGTCGGCACCTTCCTGGCCACCGCGGTCGGCACCCGGCTGCGCATCCACCGCCCCGCCGCCATCCAGTCCAGCGGCATGGTCATCGTGGCCGGCGTGGGGGTGCTCACCGCGCTCAAGTTCTCGCTGCCGATGGTGGCCCTGCTCTGCCTGGTGGCGGCCCTGATCAGCGGCATCGCCAAGCTGGCCGTGGACGCCTCGATCCAGGAGCGCATCCCGGAGCGGCTGCGGGCCAGTTCGTTCGCGCACTCGGAGACGGTGCTGATGCTGGCCTTCGTCGCCGGTGGCGGGCTCGGGCTGGTGCCGTTCGAGGGCCGGGTCGGGATCGCGGTGGTGGCCGGGGTGGGTGCGCTGGCCGCCGTCCGGGCCGTGGTGATGGCCGGGCGGCTGCGCGCCGAGCGGCTGGTCGGCCGGCCGCTCGGCGACGACGAGCTGACCGAGGACGAGTCCGACGGCGGCGATCGGAACGGCCAGCCGGCGGAGGCCGCGCCCACCTCACCGGCCCCCACCCAGGGCGGTTTCCTGGACGATCCCGGGCTCGCCCCGCCGGGCTTCCACATCTACCGCCCGTCCTCGGCCGTGGGCGGCCCGGGCGGGACCGACGACGAGACCCGGCGCGAGCCACGGGGGCCGGTGTCGTGACCGGTCTGCTCGTGGTGACCGCGGTACCGGCCGAGGCGGAGGCGGTCCGCGCCGGCCTGCCGGAGGCGGACGTCGTGGTGGTGCCGGTGGGCGTCGGCCCGGCCGTCGCCGGCGCGGCCACCGCCCGGCTGCTGGCGCTCGCCGAGGCCGCCGGACGGCCGTACCAGGGCGTGCTGAGCGCCGGCGTGGCCGGTGGCTTCGCCGGCGCCGTGGCGGTGGGCGGCACCGTGCTGGGCACCCGCAGCGTCGCGGCCGACCTGGGCGCCGAGTCGCCCGCCGGGTTCATCCCGATCGACGAGCTCGGCATGCCGCCGGAGCTGCTCGGCGGCGGCATCGCGGTCGCCGCCGACCCCGACCTGCTGGCCACCCTCCAGTCGGCCCTGCCCGAGGCGACGGTCGGCGCGGTGTTGACGGTCAGCACGGTGACCGGCACGGCGGAGAGCACCGAGGAGCTGCGCCGCCGGCACCCCGACGCGGTCGCCGAGGCCATGGAGGGGTACGGCGTCGCCGTCGCCGCCAGCCACGCCGGGCTGCCCTTCGTCGAGCTGCGTACCATCTCGAACCCGATCGGCCCCCGGGACCGCGACGCCTGGCGGATGCGCGAGGCACTGGCCGCCCTCACCACCGCCGCCGCAGCCCTGGCCTGACCCAGACCGCCACCCGCCCGGCCCGACCTCGGACGGCCCCGGTCAACGGCGCGGCAAATCGAACCGCAAGGCCGACGGCCGGCTCGTCTGCAGTTCCCCAGATCGGTCACGCCCAGGTCGGCTGCCGTCGTCCCCTCTGCCACCCGTCGATGTTCCCCACGCCCGACGGCTTCTTCAACACCCTCCGGGAACCTGTGGACAGTGCTGTGGATAAGCGGTCCAGCAGGGGTCATCGCCTGCCCTTCCGGGCCCTGTAGAGCTGATTCGCCTACGACATCAAGCCCGCTGGGCGGGCCTCGCACCCCACGCCACCACCACTAGCCGTCGCTGAGACATCTGCCGATCCTCGTGCGCAGCGAGAGAAACGCTTCCCTGAGCTCCGCTGGTTCGACGTCGGTGATGTCGGCGTCGAAGGTGAGGAATAGACCTGCCAACCCCGGCCACGACCATGCACCGAGCGTGAGACGGCAACTGTGTTCGGTGTCGTACTCCACCGCCGATCCGCCGGGTGCGAACCGAGCGACGACGGAGGCGGGCAGGGCCAGGATCACCGACCCGCGGCATCGCCATTCCGCTGCGGCGTCACCGCGGTCGGGTGTGGTCATGACGAAGGCGACGGGATCGCCGTGCGGGATGTCGCGTCGAGCGAAAGGCGTACGCATGGGCGTGCGCGGGGTGATGCGGTCGACCCGCATCGCGCGCCACCGGTGCGCGTTCACGTCGAAGGCGATGAGATACCAGCGCGCCGCCCAGACCACGAGCTCGTGCGGTTCCAGCGTGAGCGTGACCGGTTCGTCGTCGCCGGTGTAGTCCACCTGAAGGAGGTGTTGCCGGTTGATCACGCTGCCAAGGGTGTGGACGATCTCGGCGTCGATGGGCGGTGCGGGAAACTCCCAGTAGTTGCGGGCGGCGGAGACGGTGAACGCTTCGGCGTGGATGCGGCTGCGGGCGGGCATCGCCTGGTGCAGCGTGGCGAGGGCGCGGGCGGCGTTCTCGCGAATGCCGGAGAGGATCGTAGGGACGGTCTGGAGGGCGACGGCCGCGGCGACGGCCTGGTCCTCGTCGAAGACGACCGGCGGCAGACGGGTGGCGGGGCCGAGCCGGTATCCGCCCCCCGATCCGCGGACGGCCTGAATCTCGTACCCGAGGTCTCTGAGCGTGTCGATGTCGCGCCGCACGGTACGGACGGACGCCCCGAGTCTGATGGCGAGTTCCCCGGCTGTCAGCGTCATGCCGATTCCGAAGATGGACAGCAGCTTGAGCGCCCGCGCGGAGGTTGTCGCCATGGTCTGGATCATCCCAGCCAAAGCGGCCACTCGGTGGCCGCTATGCCTGCCATCCTCGCCGCCATGAGTGATCTACAAAGCTCGCACGAGGCCACCCGCACATCCGACGCTGCTCCGACACTCATCGCCGGCACCGGCGCGACGACGGCGCTCCTGGTGGTGCTCTTCGGCTCCTTCATGGACCTTCTCGACGCGACGATCGTCACCGTCGCGGCCCCGGCGATAGCTGAGGATCTGGGGGCCAGCGACGCACAGATCCAGTGGACGATCGCCGCCTACGTCCTCGCCCTGGGCGCGGGCCTGATCACCGGCGGACGGCTCGGTGACCAGTTCGGTCGTAAGCGGCTGTTCATGATCGGGCTGACCGGCTTCATGGTCACCTCCATGCTCTGCGCGCTTGCCGTCGATTCCGGAATGCTCATCGGCATGCGCGCGGCGCAGGGACTGGCCGCGGGGATCATGGTTCCACAGGTGTTCGGGATCATCCGAGCGTCGTTCGCTCCGGGCGAGCGCGCCAGGGCGTTCGGCGCTTACGGGGCCGTCCAGGGTCTCGCCGCGGTCGCTGGCCCACTGCTGGGCGGGCTGCTCGTCGACGCCGACCTGTTCGGCCTGGGATGGCGCGCCATCTTCTGGGTCAACGTGCCCGTCTCGATCCTGGCGCTCATCATCGGCACGAAGGTTCTGCCGGAGTCCCGGTCCGCCTCGACCGCACGACTGGACCTCCCGGGCGCGCTGCTGGCGGCCTCAGGCATCCTTCTCCTGCTGCTGCCGATCATCCAGACCGAGACCTGGGGATGGACCTGGGCAAGTTTCGGCGTCCTCGCGGCCGGGATCGTCGTGCTCGCGATGTTCCTCGCTTACGAGCGCCGGCTCGCCGGACGCGGGAACGAACCCGTCTTCGACCCGGCTCTGCTCAGAATCCGCGCCTTCGCGACCGGCCTGGCCGCTTCGGTGCTCTTCTTCGGCGGCATCGGATCGTTCTTCCTCTGCCTGTCCGTCTACCTCCAGAACGGCACCGGCCGAACCGCGTTGGGGACCGGCCTGGTCATCCTGCCCTATGCGATCGGCTCGATCATCACCTCCGGCCTCGGCGTCACGCTGGCCGCCAGGGCGGGCAGAGCCCTGCTGATCACAGGGTCGCTCACCATCGCGGCATCCCAGCTCGTGCTGTGGGCCGTCGTGAAGGACGGCAACGATCCCGGATACTGGCTCCTCGCGCTCGCCCTCTTCATCGGCGGCCTCGGGCTCGGTCTGGCCGCACCCATTCTTGTCAACGTCGTCCTCGCGGGCATCCCAGGACGCAACGCAGGCGCGGCGGGCGGCGTGCTCTCCACCGTCAACCAGATCGGTGCCGCCGTCGGCATCGCCGTTCTCGGCACGATCTTCTTCACCGCGGTCACCGAATCGGCCACCGGCGCGCCGGTCCTGCCCGACTACAGCCACGCGCTCAGCATCGTCCTGGTCGTCTCCGCTGCGCTCTACGTGATCACGGCGCTCGTGATGCTCGCGCTACCCAGAGCCGCAGCCGCACACACCGGGTAGCGAACACCTGCCTGAGTGGCGGATCTCAGCTGGCCCGTGGTCTCCGACATGCGGCCCGCCGCGTAGTGCGCGTGCGAGCAACCGGCACGGCACCGGCTGAGTCGTTCGCGACATCAGCTCTGAAGGACGCGGAACCCTACCGGCGACCGACGAGGAACGAGCGGGTGCGCGTCACAACCGGCAGCCGGGCGGAGAACTGGTCCGGGGGCGGGGCTACGGTGGGGGTGTGGCGCTCTCGCTGGCGATCTCGCCCTGCCCCAACGACACGTTCGTCTTCCACGCCCTGGTGCACGGTCAGGTGCCCGGCGCCCCGCCGGTCGAGGTGACCTACGCCGACGTGGACGTCACCAACACCGCCGCCGAGCGCGGCGCGTTCGACCTGGTCAAGGTGAGTTACGCGGCGCTGCCGTGGCTGCTGGAGGACTACCACCTGCTGCCCTGTGGCGGTGCGCTCGGCCGCGGCTGCGGGCCGCTGGTGCTCACCCGGGGTGACCGTGACCGGGCCGGTGGCCCGGACCGCACCGACCGCACCGACCTCACCGGCGCCACGGTGGCGGTGCCGGGCGACCGGACCACCGCGTACCTGCTCTTCCGGCTCTGGTCGGCCGGCCGTCCGCCGGCCCGGATCGAGGTCGTGCCGTTCCACGAGATCATGCCGGGCGTGGCCGCCGGCCGGTACGACGCGGGCCTGGTGATCCACGAGGCGCGGTTCACCTACCCACGGCACGGCCTGACCGCCCTGGTCGACCTCGGCGAGTGGTGGGAGGCCGACACCGGCCTCCCGATCCCGCTCGGCGCGATCCTGGCCCGGCGCGGCAGCGTCGACCCGGAGGCCGCCGCCGGATGGATCCGCGACTCGGTGCGCCGAGCCTGGGCCGACCCGGCGGCCAGCCGGGACTACGTGCTCGCGCACGCGCAGGAGATGGAGCCCGACGTGGTGGACCGGCACATCGGCCTCTACGTCAACGAGTTCACCGCCGACCTGGGCGACGCCGGGTTCGCGGCCGTGGAGGCGCTGCTCGGCCGGGCCGCCGACGCCGGGCTGGTGCCTCAGACCTCCAGCTCGCGGGCGACCGCGTGGACCAGCTGAGCGATCTTCTGCGCGGTCTTGCGGTCCGGGAACCGGCCCCGACGCAGGTCCGGCTGGACCTTCGCCTCCAGCACCTTGATCATGTCTTCGACCAGGCCGTGCAGCTCCTCCGCCGGCCGGCGGCGCAGCTCGGCCACCGAGGGCGGGGCCTCCAGCAGCTTGACGCCCATCGCCTGGGCGCCCCGGCGGCTGTCCACCACGCTGAAGTCGACCCGCTGACCACCCTTGAGGTCGGTGACACCAGCGGGTAGCGCGCCCTTCGGCAGGAACACGTCGCCACCCTCGTCACTGGTGACGAACCCGTATCCCTTGGCCGCGTCGTACCACTTCACTCGACCCGTAGGCACCTGAGATCCCCTGCTTCGCTTGAACCGTCTACTGCTCCAAGGCTAGCCGGATCATGCCGTCCAGCGCCGCCGGGAATCCGGTGAGATCATCCAGCACCAGTTCCGCCCCGGCCGCGCGCAGCTCGTCGGCCGAGCACGGGCCGGTGGTGACGCCGATCCCGGGCACCTCCGCCGCCCGCGCGGCCACCATGTCGGCCACGTGGTCGCCCACGTAGTGGGTCGCGCCGTGCGCCCGCAGGGCGGTCGCCTTCTCCTCGGCGAACAGGTCGCCGGCCACCTCGTCGACGGTGATCCCGAGGTGGTCGAGGTGCAGCCGGGCCAGCCGGCCCAGCTTGGAGGTGACCACCAGGACCCTGCCGCCGTGGCGGCGTACCGCCTCGATGGCGGCCAGCGCGCCGGGCAGCGGGACGGTGGGCGTGATCGCGTACGCCGGGTAGAGCTCGCGGTACGTGTGGACAGCGGCGTCCACCTGCTCGGGCGGGAACCAGTGGGCGATCTCGGTGCGCAGTGGCGGGCCGAGCCGGGACACCGCCACCTCGGCGTCCACCGGCACGCCGGTGCGGGCGGTCAACGCCCGGAAGGCGGCGGCGATGCCGGGGCGCGAGTCGACCAGGGTCATGTCGAGGTCGAAACCGACCGTTGGTGCGGGCATGCCGAGAAGGTACCCGGTCAGCCCGGGCGAGCCGGACGTCCGAGGGGCGCGACGGCCCCCCGCCGGGCTAGCGTGGAACGACGATGACCACCTCACTCGCCGACCACCTCCGGTCGCTGCCCGACGAGTCGCTCGCCGCCCTGCTCCAGCTGCGGCCGGACCTCGTCGTACCCGTGCCGGCCGACGTCTCCGCGCTCGCCATCCGGGCCCAGTCGCGGGTCTCGGTGGCCCGCGCCCTCGACGGGCTGGACCAGTTCACCCTGCAGATCCTGGACGCCGCCCGGCTGACCCGGGACCCGGCCGACGGCACCACCTCCACCGACGCGGTGCTCGCCATGGCCACCGCCGGCCCGCACCCGCCGGCCCCGACCGCCGTCCGGGCCGCTGTCAACCGGCTGCGCGCGCTCTTCCTGCTGTACGGCCCGGAGAGCAGCCTCCAGATCGTCGGCGGCATCGACGAGGTCTCGCCGTACCCGGCGGGGCTCGGCCGACCGGCGGCGGAGCTGGACCCGCGGACGGCCGCGCTCTGCGCGGACCCGGCGAAGCTGCGGCGCACGCTGCTGGCCGCGCCGCCCTCGGCCCGGGCGATCCTGGACCGGCTGGCCGCCGGCCCGCCGGTGGGCAGCGTGCCGCCCGGCGCGCTCCAGGCGCCGCCGGTCGGCGCGGAGGACGCGCTGCCGCCCGACCCGACCAACGGCGGGGCCCCGACCGGTTCCCCGGTGCGCTGGCTGGTCGACCACCGGCTGCTGGTCCGGATCTCCGGCGGCGCGGGCGGCACCGGCACGGTCGAGCTGCCCCGGGAGATCGGCCTGCTGCTGCGGCGGGACAGCGGCCCGCTCGGCCCGCTGCGCACCAGCCCGCCGCCGGTGACCGCCGCGCCCCGGGAGCCGAAGGCCGCCGACTCCGCCGGCGCCGGCCAGACCATGGAGGTGGTACGCCTCACCGAGGCGCTGCTGGAGAACCTCGCCGCCGAGCCGGTGCCGGTGCTCCGCTCCGGCGGGCTGGGGGTACGCGAGCTGCGCCGGCTGGCCCGGGTCGGCGGGGTGGACGAGCCGACGGCGGCGCTGCTGCTGGAGGTGGCGTACGCGGCCGGGCTGCTCGGCGAGATGGACCTGCCCGGCGCGACCACCGCCCGGCACGGCGCCGACCAGCAGGTGCTGCCGACCGCCGGCTACGAGGTGTGGCGGGCCAGTTCGCTGGCCCAGCGCTGGGAGCAGCTGGCCCGGGCCTGGTTGACCATGACCCGCCAGGTCGGGCTGGTCGGGCAGCGCGACGACCGGGACCGGCCGATCACCGTGCTCTCCGCCGAGGCGGAACGGGCCGGCGCGCCGCTCGCCCGGCGGTCGGTGCTGGGGGTGCTGGCCGACCTGGAGCCGGCCACCGCGCCCACCCCGGAGGAGGTGCAGGAGCTGCTGGACTGGCGGGCGCCGCGGCGCAGCCGGGGCCGGGAGGCCGCGCACCGGGAGGTGCTGGCCGAAGCCGCCACGCTGGGCGTCACCGGTCTCGGCGCGCTCACCTCGTACGGGCGGCTGCTGCTGGCCGACGTCACGGCGGGCGACGAGCGGGGCGCGGACGACCCGCTCGGGCTGCGCATGGAGGCCGAGGAGGGCGAGCCGTCGACGGCGGTACGGGCGCTGGACGCCCTGCTCCCCGCCCCGGTCGACCACTTCCTGGTGCAGGCCGACCTGTCGGTGGTGGTGCCCGGCCCGCCCGACCCGGCGCTCGCCGCCGAACTGGAGGTGGTGGCCGAGCAGGAGTCGGCCGGCGGGGCCAGCGTGTACCGGGTCACCACCGCCAGCGTGCGCCGCGCCCTGGATGCCGGCTACTCGGCCGACGACCTGCACGGGCTGTTCCGGCGGCGCTCCCGCACCCCGGTGCCGCAGGGGTTGACGTACCTGATCGACGACGTGGCCCGCAAGCACGGCGGGTTGCGGGTGGGCTCGGCCGGCGGGTACGTGCGCAGCGACGACGAGGCGCTGCTCACCGAGGTGCTGGCCGACCGGCGGCTGGAGTCGCTGGCACTGCGCCGGCTGGCGCCGACGGTGCTGGTCACGCCGTACCAGGTGAACCGGATGCTGCTCGCGCTCCGCGACGCCGGCTACGCCCCGGTGCCGGAGGACGCCAGCGGGGCGGCCGTGCTGTCCCGGCCGAAGACCCGGCGGGCGCCGGCCCGGGTGTCGGTGGCCGCCCGGACGCTGGACCCGCTGGCCACGCCGAAGCTGTCAATGCCGCGCCTGCTCGGGGTGGTGGAGCAGATCCGGCGCGGCGACGCGGCGGCCCGGGCGGCCCGGCGCGCGCCGGCAGTGGTCCGGGGCGTCGCCGACCGGACCGGTCCGGTGGCGGTGCCGAGCCACAGCGACGCCCTGGCGGTGCTGCAACAGGCGGTGCGCGACAAGGCGCTGGTCTGGGTGGGGTACGTCGACGCGCACGGGGCGACCGCGTCCCGGCTGGTCCGGCCGGTGTCGATCGGGGCCGGCTACCTGCGGGCCGAGGACGAGCGGACGGAGATGCTGCACACCTTCGCGTTGCACCGGATCACCGCGGCGGTGCTCCAGGAGTGAGCCGGGGTCAGCGCCGGCTGCGCCGCACCGTCCCGACCACGGAGACGATCAGCAGCAGCGCGAAGCCGGCGCCGGCCGACTCGCCGATCGAGTCCACGAAGCCCTGCTGGAGCACCAGCCAGCCGAAGAGGAACCACCCGACGAGCACCACCGCGGCGAGCGTGTAGGCGACGACGGTGGCCGTGGAGACCTCGTCGGCGGGCGCGTCGTCGTGCTGGGGGATCACTTCACGGTCGACGGTCATCCTCCGCCCCTCCCCGTCCGGTACGGCCCCTGCCGTCCCAGCGTGTCACTCGCGTGACCGGAGTGACAGGGGATAAAACCCCGATCGGACGTGATGTGCGACCCCGATCCGGTTCAGGGGCGGCGGCTCAGGTGCCGGGGCGGCGACCCATCAGCACCACCTTGCTGCCGACCCTGCCGAGTTCCCAGTACCGGACCGCGTCGGCGTGCAGCAGGTTGACGCAGCCGTGCGAACCGATCGACTTGTTGTGCAGGTAGGTGGTGGTCTCGTGGAAGCCCATCCCCTGGGTGAAGTGCTGCCAGTAGGGCAGCCAGACCTCGTACGGGTTGGACCACTCCTTGATGTTGCGGTAGTTGATGGTGAAGGTGCCGGCCGGCGTCCGGTAGCCGGGCATCCCGGTGCGGGTCACCGTGGGCTTGACGATCACCTTGCCGTTGCGCATCACCCAGGTGGTCTGCCGGGTCAGGTCGATGCAGAAGGTGGTGCCCGAGCCGGCCTTGCACCGGCTGGTGTCGGTGGTGGCCAGCCGCTTCGCCACGTCGTACGTGGTGGGGCCGGCGCGGCCCTCGGCCGGGCGGATGTCGTACCGCTTCTGGAACCTCTTGATGGCGGCGCAGTCGGCGGCGGACTGCCGGCCGTCGGCGGTCAGCGTGCCGAACCCGCCGAGCTGCGCGAGGTACGTCTCCACGGCGCGCTGGTGCTCGCCCTGCGGGCAGCCGGTGAACGACGGCGAGCGGGTGGGCTTGGGCTTCGGCGGGGTGCTCCGGGTCGGTTCCGCCGCGGGCTTCGGCTTCGTGGTCGGCTTCGGCGGCGCCGTGGTGGGCCGGGTCCGCTGGTCCGGCCCGGGCGCACCGCTCGCCCCCGTTACCTGCTCCGCGGCACCGGCCGGCACGGGCTCGCCGCCCCTGCCGGCCTGCGGATCGAACGTGCACGCACCGGCGCCGACCAACGTGACCACTGCCAGGGCGAACAACCGGGTGGTGATCCGGACACGCTTCATGAGCCCTCCCCTGGACAGCCGTCCCCTTGGTAGACGTTCGCGAGTACCGCGACGGTTGCGTGCGGTGAGCATTTTCTTGGCTCACCCCGGTACGTGCAACACTGGATGGTCGGCCTGCGGCGGGTGACCGCCGTTCGTGGCGGCCGGCGAGCAGCCCGAGGAGAGGACGCTGGCGTGAGCGGTGGACCACTGATCGTGCAGTCGGACAAGACCCTGCTGCTGGAGATCGACCACCCCGACGCGCAGGCCTGCCGGATGGCCATCGCGCCCTTCGCCGAGCTGGAGCGCTCCCCGGAGCACGTGCACACCTACCGGCTCACCCCGCTGGGGCTGTGGAACGCCCGGGCCGCCGGCCACGACGCGGAGAGCGTGGTGGACGCGCTCATCAAGTTCTCCCGCTACCCGGTGCCGCACGCGCTGCTGGTCGACGTGGCCGAGACGATGGACCGCTACGGCCGGCTCCAGCTCGCCAACGACCCGGCGCACGGCCTGGTGCTGCGGGCGCTGGACCGGGTGGTGCTGGTCGAGGTCGCCAAGAGCAAGAAGCTCGCCGGGATGCTCGGCAACAAGATCGACGCCGACACCATCGCGGTGCACCCGTCGGAGCGGGGCCGGCTCAAGCAGGCGCTGCTCAAGCTCGGCTGGCCGGCCGAGGACCTGGCCGGCTACGTCGACGGCGAGGCGCACCCGATCGAGCTGGCCGAGGCCGGCAAGGACGGCCGCAAGCCGTGGACGCTGCGGTCGTACCAGCGGGAGGCGGTCGAGGCGTTCTGGGCCGGCGGGTCCGGCGTGGTGGTGCTCCCCTGCGGCGCCGGCAAGACGCTGGTCGGCGCGGCGGCGATGGCCGAGGCGAAGGCGACCACGCTGATCCTGGTCACCAACACGGTGGCCGGCCGGCAGTGGAAGCGCGAGCTGATCGCCCGTACCTCGCTGACCGAGGAGGAGATCGGCGAGTACTCGGGCGAACGCAAGGAGATCCGCCCGGTCACCATCGCCACGTACCAGGTGCTCACCTCACGGCGCGGCGGCGCGTTCACCCACCTGGACCTGTTCGGCGCCCGCGACTGGGGCCTGGTCATCTACGACGAGGTGCACCTGCTGCCCGCGCCGATCTTCCGGTTCACCGCGGACCTCCAGGCCCGCCGCCGGCTCGGCCTCACCGCCACGCTGGTCCGCGAGGACGGCCGGGAGGGTGACGTGTTCAGCCTGATCGGCCCCAAGCGGTACGACGCGCCGTGGAAGGACATCGAGTCGCAGGGCTGGATCGCCCCGGCCGAGTGCATCGAGGTACGCGTGACGCTCACCGACGCGGAGCGGATGGCGTACGCGACGGCGGAGGCCGAGGAGCGCTACCGGATGGCGGCGACCGCCCGCACCAAGCTGCCGGTGGTTCGCGCCTTGGTGCAGCGGCACCCGGAGGAGCAGACGCTGGTGATCGGCGCGTACATCGACCAGCTGCACCAGCTCGGCGAGTACCTGGACGCGCCGATCGTGCAGGGCTCCACCACCAACAAGGAGCGCGAGCGGCTGTTCGACGCGTTCCGCTCGGGCGAGCTGCGCACGCTGGTGATCTCGAAGGTCGGGAACTTCTCGATCGACCTGCCGGAGGCGGCGGTGGCCATCCAGGTGTCGGGGACGTTCGGGTCGCGGCAGGAGGAGGCGCAGCGGCTGGGGCGGGTGCTCCGGCCGAAGGCGGACGGTCGGCAGGCGCACTTCTACACGGTGGTGTCCCGGGACACGATCGACACGGAGTACGCGGCGCACCGGCAGCGCTTCCTGGCCGAGCAGGGGTACGCGTACACGATCGTGGACGCCGATGACGTCCTCGGCCCGAAGCTCCCGAGCGTGGACTGAACCGCGCTGGTCAGGCCGCCTTGAGCTTCCGCAGGATGTACTGGTTGAGGCTCAAGCCATCCTCGGCGGCCTGGATGGCTAGCTCGCGGTGCAGGCTCTCACCGATGCGCAGGTTGAACTTGCCCGAGTAGCTGCGCTCAGCGAACGGCTGCGGCACCTGCTCCCCCTGCTCCTCCATGTCCGCGATCACCTCACGCAGCATGTCCTGCAGCCCCTGCAAAGCCTCGATCTGCGAGGACGCCAGCCAGGAGAGCGACGGAAACTCGGCGCAGGTGGCGAGGAACTCGTCGTCCTGGGCCGACCAGGTGACGCGATAGGTGTAGTGGGACACGTCGGGGTGAGGATCGGTCTGCATCACATGGCCTCCTTCTTGTCGATCGCCTTGAGCACCTGCCGGACCTGGTACACCTTCGCCTCGCCCTTGTCGTTCTGGATGTTGACGCGTGGGTCGCCCGCCCAGGGCATCTTGAACACCGCATGGGACGTGCCGGCTTGGCGCGGCTTCCCGAAGTAGTGCTCGCACACCCGATAGAGATCGTTGTAGGCGATGTTCTGCTGGTTCTTCCGCATCGCCGCGACGAGCTTGTCTATGGACGGCACAGCACCGGTAGTACCGTCAACGGTACCATCGAAACAATGCCCTGCCGGCCGTCCGAGGCCCACGCTGTACGTGGAGACGGCCGAATGTCGCATCCGCATCGCCGCTGAGGGCTGACGTGCAGCGGCCGCGCCCCCGACACGGGACGCGGCCGCTGCCGGACGGTCAGTACTGCGGGGTGATGAAGATGCCCGCCTGGTCGACGATCGCGTGGGTGGTGCCCGAGCTGCCGTTGTAGAGCTTCAACCCGCCACGGGTATCAACGATGGCGAGGTTAGACGCTGTCTCGCCCGGCACGAAGTTGACATTCGACGCCGTCGGGCGCGCCTCATTGCCCGGATGGGCGATGAGGAAGCCGGAGGCGGTCGGCTTGGTGACGGTCAGGTTCGCCACCACCGCGGCGGCGCTCACACAGCAGGCCAGATCGGCGACGTGCGGGCTGACGGTGACCGTCTCCCGCGGCTGAAGCGGCTTGGCGCCCCCGCGGTTGGGGAGGCCGGTGGCATCCCGGCTGTCGGCGATCCGCAGCGGCCCGTTCGGGACGTAGCTGAGCTGGCCGTCGGACCCGAAGTACCCGGCCAGGTCCGCGATCACGTGCGTGCTGCCGGGGCTCTGGTTGTAGATGCTCGCCTTGAGGTCCGTCACCGGCACGATCACCAGGTTCGGGATGGTCTGGCCGGTGACGAAGTTCAGGTTCGACGCGTTCGGCACCGGCGAACCGTGCGGGAAGAGCTTCAGCACGCCGTTGGCCTGCGGCGCGGTGACGGTGACGTTGAGGACGACGGCCGTGGCGCCCGGGGAGACCTTCCGGTCCAGATCGAGCGTCCGGGTGCTGTTCGGCGCAAGCGCGCCACCCTCGGTGCGGGTGTCCAGGACCCGCGTCGGCGTCTGGGTGGCGAAGCCCTGGCCGGTTTCCCCGTACCAGCCCTGCAGGTCAGCGACGACATGCACCGTGCCACTGCCACTGTTCCGGATCCTGATCTTTCCGTTGCTCATCGGGACGGTCACCAGGTTCGGCACCGTCTCCTTGGCCACGAAGTTGACGTTCGAGGCGCCGGGCAGGCTCGTGCCGTCGGGATAGACAGTGAGGAAGCCGGCGGCCGTCGGCTGGGTCACGGTGACGTTCAGCACCACCGCGCTGATGTCCGCCGCCGGTACCCCGCCGATGCTGTTGATCGGCAAAACCACCTCGGAGTTCGGCGCCACCGGGGTGGTGGTGTCCACGCCGATCGCGGACCGGGTGTCCAGCAGGCGGGTCGGCGCCACCGCCGTGTAGTGCGCCCCGAGCGTCGTGCAGGACGGGAAGCTGACACCGGCGCTGGACCGGAAGCCGTTCGAACTCGAGTACACCTGCACACAGGCGCTCCCCGCCCGACGGAACCGGTGGTTCACGTTGATCGACGGCCCGTCGACCCGCCAGAGGGGTGAGTCACTGAACTTGTAGGCGAAGGAGCCGACGGGTCCGTCGGTCGTCCACTGGTTCGAGGTGCTGGCCCGAAGCGTGGTGTCCAGCGGGCCGGCGCCGATGGTGCGGTGGAGAGGCTCGATACGCGAACTGTCCGCCCCGATCCGCTCGACCGCCCCCCGGTCGTGGAAGCCGTTGCCCGTGCCGGTGTTGGCCCACGTCGGATCGTCGGCGTGCGAGTTGCCCAGCATGTCGGTGGCCGGCACCCCGCGCGCGGATGCGTCCGCCGAGTCGACGGCCGGGGAGCTCTGCTTCAGTGCCAGGTAGCCGCGGACGCCGGACCCCTTGCCTTCGAGCAGCGGGTCGGCGGCGATGTCGAACGCGCCCTGCCCCGTGGCCGCCTGGAAGTCGCCCAGCGTGCGGTAGGTGGTCGCGCCCCATCTGTAGAGGGCCCAGCCGGTGGTGGGGTCAATCAGGTTGTGGTGGGCGACCGTGGCCGGCGCCGGATCGGGCACCACCACGATGGCCGTCTTGAGCGTTGGTTCGCCAGCGCATAGATCCTGATCGGCCAAGGGTTTGACGATGTTGTTGGCAACGACGGCCCCGGGTGAGGCGACGAGCATGATTCCCGGTGCGCACCCGGCCTGGATGGTGTTGTTGGTGATGGTCGATTCGAGGGCGTCGCCGAGGTACATCCCGCCGTTCGGGATCTGGTTGGCAACCACCGTCGTGCCCGTCGCGTCCTCGACGACCAGCGCCGTCCTGCCGCGAGAGTGCAACCAGTTCCGGCTCACGGTCACGTCCTGGGAACCGCCGGTGACGTGGATGAGGGGCCGGGCGGCCCCCTGGATGATGGACGTGCCGTCGATGGTGACCCGGGACGAGGCGTCGACCACGACAGCCGAGTCCTGCCGGCCAAAGACGGTGAAGCCCTCGACGACCACATCGTGCACCTGGCGGAGGGTGAAAACGGTGCTGGTGCCGGCGGTCGTGTTGTAGCTGTCCACCTGCACACTGCCGGTGCGGGTGTTGACCGCGCGGAAGGTGATCGGTGCCGCCTCGGTGCCCGACCGGGTGATGGCGACGTTTTCCTGGTAGAACCCTGGCTGCACCAGCACCGTCTGACCGGGCTGCACGACGGTTGCAGCCGCTGAGATCGTGCAGAAGGGTGCCTCTGCGCTGCCGTCACCGTCGGGCGTGCAGCTCGTCTTGCTGACGAACAGCTCCGACCCGGTGGACCCCGCCGAGGCCGGGCCCGGCGCGGGGGCCGCGACGGCGGCGGGAGCCCCCGGCCCGACCAGACCTGCGGCTCCGATCAGTGGTACGAGCGCGAACAGGTAACGGACGGCTTTCCTCATGAGCACCCCGTGAAGATCAATGAGTGACGTGCCGCGGCAGCGTACCCCGGTGGACGGGAGCGCGATGTCCGCCGATCGGCGCATCTCGGCGGGCTTCAGCCTCCGCATCGGACCGGAGGCGCCTGGCAGATCCGCGACCGGTGTTTCAACGTCCGTCGAGGCGGCCTCAACCCGGTCGAGATCCGCGCCTTCCTGCACCAGGTGGCCGACGAACTCACGGTCGCGCAGACCGCCCTGGCCGCGGTGCAGGAGGAGAACGTACGGATCAAGAACGCGCTGCGCTCCTGGCAGAGCGCCCAGTCGGCCCACCACCGCTACCGATGAGCGACCGCTGGGTGATCCACCTGCCGGTCACCGCGCCCGACCTGCACCGGGCCCGGATCTTCGCCCGGTCCGCCGCGCGGTTGCTGGCCGGGCTCACCGCGCGGGTCGAGCCGGGCGGCGTCACCGTCTCGGCCGAGGACCAGCAGGGCGTACGCCACTGGGTCTTCTGCGACCGGCCACTGCCTGGCGGCGCGCGCTGCACCCTGCCGGTCGACCACACCGCGCCCTGCTCCCGCCGGTGAAGCATCGGGTCGCCAGGTCGGCGATATGGCGGTATCCGCATGGCCTGGATACCGCCATATCGGCGAAATGGAGTGGATCAAGCCGGCGACACCGCGTCGATCAAGCCGGCGGCGTGGGGCGTATCAAGCCGGGCACGAGGAGGGGTTGGCGGGCCGCCGAAAGCCGGCCCGCCAACCCCCAACCGAGACCTACTTGCCGCCGCCGGCTCGGAAGGCGACCCAGGCGTCGCTCATCCGGTCCGCCTGACCCGGCGTGAACATGTTCATGCAGGAGTCCTGCGTGTAGTCCATGAAGTTGTGGATCGGGTCCAGCCCGGGAGCGGTGCAGGTGTCCGCGCCCACCGGGCAGTTGAACTGCGGCGCGGCCTCGCGCGGCGTGTCCGCGACGAAGTCGCCGGAGGCGGAGCAGCCGTGCGCGAAGGTGTGCTCCAGCATCAGCCAGTGCCCGACCTCGTGGGTCAGCGTGTCACCGAGGGCGTACTTGCCGGCCGTGCCGCCCGGCATCGACTCGTCGAGCATCACCACGCCGTCGATGTAGTCGCGGCCGTTGTTGTAGCCCTTCGGGAAGTACGCCCAGCCGAGCAGGCCGCCGCCGATGTTCGCCGCGTACACGTTCAGGGTGCGGGCGTCGCCGGTGTGCAGCGCCTTCTTCATGTCCCGCTCGTTCTTGCCCGGCACCACGGTGTACCAGTCGCTGTTCACGGTCCAGGTGGTGTCGACCAGGTCGAACCGGAACGGCGTGTCGGAGGCGTCCGGCGCGGTGCTGCCCGAGAACGAGTCGTTGAGCACCTCCATCTGGTCCGCGATCATGGTGTTCCACCGGGCCGTCTCGGCCGCGGTGAGCGGGTGGTCGGAGATCATGTGGAAGACCGTCGGCACGGTGACGCTGCCGTTCGCCAGCCGCGGCGAATCCTTGATCACGCCGTACGCGTTCGCCTCGTTCTTCGAGTACAGCTCCGGCTCCTGGGCGGTGGCGCCCTCGGCTACCCGGGCCGCGCTGTGCCCGTGCCCATCCGGCTCGCACGCCTCGACACCCGGGGAGGCGGTCACGGGTGCGGCCGTGGCCACCGCCCCGGAGGCCCCACCGGCCGCCAGGAAGGTCGCAGCGGTAGCGGTGAGCACCGCCGCTCGGAAAGTTCGTCTCCTGTGCATCGTTGCACCTTTCAGGGGATGGTAAACGGTGCGGAATCGACGCGGGGTTGCCACGACCAGGTCGATGACGTCGTCGTCCCGGTATCAGACCACGTGGTTGCCGTGCGGCAACAGACCCTCAGCAGACGAAACGCCTGACCAACCCGGTGCGTCCGCGCAGCGGTCCGGCCGATGCTCGCGCATGGCCGCCGCCTCCGGGGGTACGCGAGCCGCGAGACCGGAACCGCCGTCTCCGATCTGGCGTAACCGGGAAGAGAGGCAACCGATGAAGGACAGAATCCTCCGAGGGCTGAAGAAGGGCACCAAGACCATCATGGTGCGCCGCCGGCGCGGAGACGCCATGATCAGCAAGCCGACCCGCTCCAGACGCCCCGGCCGACTGTTCCAGTGAGCCTTCCGCGCCCGGCCGCGTAAGGGGCACGCGCTGTGCCGGCCACCGGACAGGTGGCGGCCGGTGGCGTCAGAGCACCCGGGTGACCTGCTCGGCGGCGATCCGCGCGTCCCGCCGGGCCGGGTCGAGGTTGGCGCAGACCACCACCGACGCGCCCACGCTCAGCGGGGCGAGCAGCCACTTCACCGGCTGCTCGTGCTCGGCGGCGTCGACCAGCAGCCGGTCGCCGGCGCGCAGGTCGAGCTGGTCGGCCAGGCTCAGGGCGAGCTGCCCCCACTCGTCGTAGCTGGTGCCGTCGGGGCTGGCCGGGTCCGTCGCGCGGATGGCGGCGTGGTCGGGCGGGGCGTCGGTGTGCCGCAGCACCTCGGCGGACCAGTCGAGCCAGCCCACCGGCACGTCGGCCAGCCGGCCCGGCCCGGTGCCGACCAGGTAGCGGTGGGTGCCGTCCGGCACGTCCTCCAGCCAGTCGTCCAGCCGTTCCGGGGTCACGAACACCGCGTCGTACGGCCGGTCGGCGCCCGGTTCGAGTACCGGCAGCCCGGCGGTGGCCCGCGGCCGGTACGACACCGCCAGCCCGGCCGCCCACGCGCCGAGCAGCACCGCCGCGGTACGCCAGTGCGGCGGCAGCAGCACCGCGACCCGGTCGCCGGGGCGCAGCCGGCAGCCGTCCCGCAGCAGGCCCGCGCTGCGCGCCGCCCAGTCGCCGAGCTGCGCCGCGGTCAGGTCGACCCGCTCGCCGGTCGCGTCGTCGCACCAGCTGAGCAGCGGACGGTCGGTCGTGCGCAGCGCCTCGGGCGCGACGGTGACGGGCGTACTGGCAGCCATCGGGCGCTCCTCCCTGCCGGTGCGTCCACCCTAACCACCGCCGGCCGTCCGGCCCGCCCCCGGACCGACCAGAGGTGCCCGCGACCGTCGGGTCGCGGACACCCCGTCGCCGTACCGGGCTACTCCCTGACCATGACCACGTCGGTCGGGCGCTTCACCGTCACCTCGACGCCGTAGTCGAAGATTTCCAGGGTCGCGTTGGCCGTGCCGGTGTCGAGCCGGCCCTTCGCCGTGGACTGCCACGTGCTGCTGAGCACCACCGTGGCGATCCGCCCGTCGGCGTCGAGAGTGATGTCGCCGGACGTGCTGGTCGACCCGTCGCGATACTGCGTGCCGTACTGGAAGTGCAGCGTGCCGTCCGGGTTCTCGCTGATCGTCGCGTTCGCGCCCTTCAGCGCCCTGAGCAGGGCCGCCGGGTCGGGTGCGGCGGCACCCAGCACGCCGCTGCCGTCGTCGTACAGCGACAGCCGGTCGTACGTGCCGGGGTACTGGCCGTACCGGCCGTACGTCTCGCCCGGGCCGGTCTTGTCGGCCGGCAGCTCGCCCTGCGGTCGTTCCCCGCCCACGTACCGGGTGCCGTTGATCAGCAACTCGGTCATCACCGAGTCGTCCTGCGGCGCGCGGACGTACCCGGTGCGGGTCTTCGGGTCGAACGCGCCCTCGTACGTCAGCCCTCCGACGTAGCTCAGCCGCATGCGGTAGCTGATGTTCTCGCTGGCGGTGACCGCCGCGACCAGCTTCATCTGCGGCGAGACCGGGGCCGGCCGGGGCGCCTCCTGCGCGGCGGTGCCGGCCGGGCGGCCCGTCCCCGGCAGCGTCGCCACGGTCGCCGCCGTGCCGATCCCCAGCGCCAGCAGCGCGCAGGTCGCGCCGACCATCGTCGTGGTCCGGCGCCGCCGGGCCCGCCGGCCCCGGTCGAGCAGCACCCCCACCGGGGGTACGGAGTCCGGCTCGCCGTCGACCATGTCGTGCATCCGGTGGGCGAGGCGCTCGTCGAGCGTGTCCATCACTGATCACCTGCTTACCTGGTAGGTGGGTTTATCGAGAAGGTGGCGGAGCTTGTCCAACGCCCGGGCGTTCTGGCTCTTGACAGTGCCGAGCGTGCAGCCGAGCACCCGGGCGACCTCGCGCTCGGTCAGGTCCTCGTAGTGGCGGAGCACCACGACCGCGCGCTGCCGGGCCGGTAGCGACATCAGCGCCCGGCGCAGCACGTCCGCGTCCGGGTCGAGGTCACCGGCCGGGGCGGCCCGGTCGGGCACCTCCCCGACGAGGTTCTCCCGGCGACTGCGCCGCCAGCCGGACGTGTTGTTGTTGACCAGGGCCCGGCGCAGGTACGCGTGCGGGTCGTCGAGCCGGGACAGCCGGCGCCACCGCTCGTACACCTTGACCAGGCTGTCCTGCAGCAGCTCCTCGGCCCGCCACCGGTCGCCGGTGAGCAGCATGGCCAGCCGGATGTGGCGTTGCCAGGCCACCTCGACGAACGCCACGTACGACCGGTCCGCACTGGAGAGCCGTTCTGTTTGGTCGGTCACGCCCCTAACACGTGGCGGTGCCGCAGAAGGTTGTCAGCGTTTCTCCTCGGCGGTGCGTCGACTTTGGTTACCGCCCGGCCGGCCCGGTGGCGGTATCGGCGGGCCGGGTGGCCAGGGCAGGGTGCGGGTGGTCCCCACCGCAACGCCGCGAGGAGTGCCGATGCCGGCCGAGCGTCACCCCGACCGCCTTCCCCTGCGTCGCCGGCTGTTGCCGGCCGTGGCGCTGCTGCTGCTCGCGCCCTGGACCGCCGAGTGCTCCTGGGGCGGCTTCACCGCCGACGAGTTCCTGGTGGTGGTGCTCGTGCTCGCCCCGATGTACGGCGGGGCGGCGCTGCTGATCCGGGAGACCGCCCGGCGCCTGGGCGCGGGCTGGCCGGCGATCGTGCTGCTCGCCGCCGCGTTCGGGGTGGTCCAGGCCGGTGTGGTCGACCAGTCGCTGTTCAACCCCGACTTCCTGGACGACACCGAGTTCGCCGACACGCAGGCCGCCGCCGAGGCCACCCGGGTACCGGTGCTCGGCTTCAGCGCCCGGCAGATGGTCGACTACGTGGGCAACCACGTGCTGCTGAGCATCTGCGCGCCGATCGCGCTGGTCGAGTCGTACCTCGGGGCGGGCCGGCGGCTGCGGCCCTGGCTGGGCCGGCCGGGTCTCGCCGTGGTCGCGCTGCTCTACCTGGCCGGCAGCGTGCTGATCTTCTCCGACACGCGCGGCAGTGCGGGCTTCCTGGCCAGCCCGGTCCAGCTGGGCTTCGCCGGCACGCTGGCCCTCACGCTGATCGGCGCGGCCCTGCTGCCCCGCTGGCGGCACCGCCCCCGCCGCACCGACATGCCCGGCTGGCACACACGGCCGCCCACGCCCGTCCACGCGCCGCAGCCGGCCGGCGCTCCGCCGAAGCTGGTCGAGGCGCCAATGGCCACGCCGTCGCCGGGCGCCGGGCGGGCACCGCGACCGGTCCTGGTGGCGCTGCTGGGGCTGGTCGGCTATTCCAGCCTGGGCCTGGTGCCCGGCTGGCCCGGGATCGCCGTCGCGGCCGCGGTCGCCGCCGTCGCCGGCGGATTGGTGGCCCGCTGGTCCGGCCGGGCCGGCTGGGGGCAGCGGCACGTGCTGGCCGCCGCCTCGGCCAGCCTGGTCGTCGCGGCCGGGTTCGCGTACGCCGTGCCGACCTACGCCCCAGCGACGCCGGCGGCGGCCCTGGCCGGCGACGTGGCGATCAGCGTCATCACGCTCAGCCTGGTCGGCGGCGCCTGGTGGCGGCTGCGCCGGCCTGCCGACGATCCCGTGGCCGCCCGCTGACGCACCCTGCGACGCCCGCCTCCGGCCTCGAAGAACCCGGCGGGCCGGGGCGCGGTCTCCGGCGGCCGGGATCCATTGACCGGGGTTGCCAGAATCGGGCCGCACCCCGGCGGTCGGCCCGCCGGGCCGGCTGGTTCTGGGAGGTCCGGGATGCTGGGGTCACGGGAACGGGGCGCAACGGGGCGGCGGTGGCGTACCGGCGCGGCGGTGGTGCTGGCGGCGGTGCTGCTCGGCTCGGCGGCCCGGGTGGCGCCGGCCGCCGCGGATCCGCTGCCCGTGCTCAACCCGACGGTCACCGCCACGGTCTGGGCCAACTCGCCGACCACCGCCGAGTACCGGATCACCGGCGGCTACAGCGCCAACTCCGCCGAAGGCGACATCGTCGTGCGGCGGACCGGCACCGGGGCGTACACGGTGACGCTGGAGGGGGCGGCGACCACCGGCGGGGTGGCACACGCGGTGGCGTACGGCGGCGGGCCGGTGCACTGCACGGTCGCCGGCTGGTACCGCAGCCTGGTCGGCCCGGACCTGCTGATCCAGGTGCGCTGCTTCGCGGCGACCGGCGCGCCGGTGGACAGCCGGTTCGTGGCCACCTTCACCAACCGCAAGCAGATCCACCAGGGCCGGCTGGCCTGGTTCGTCACCGACCAGGCGGCGCCGACCGGGCTGCGTACGCTGCCCGCCACCTACCGGTACGACTCCACCGGCGGCGAGGTCCGGTACGAGCGGCTGGGCACCGGCCGTTACCAGATCCACGTGAACCCGAACCCGCCCAGCGAACTCGGCCACCCGTACTTCCCGATGACCCACGTCACCGCGCTCGGCACCAGCGCGGTGAACTGCCAGATCTCCTGGCCGGACCACTGGCAGGTGCGCTGCGCCAACGCGGCGGGCACCCCGGTCGACGCCCGCTTCGTGGTCACCTACGGCGTCCGCGTCGACCTGCTGGGCCACTCGACCGGCCCGCGCTTCGCCAGCGGCACGCTCTACGGCGAGGAGGCGAGCGGCGGGGTGATCAGCGGCGACTCGTACAACTCGGTGCTGGCCGACTACGGCGGCGCCCACGGCACGCTGCTGGGCACCGGCCGCTACGAGATGACCTTCCGGGGCACCGGCGCGGCGTACGGCACCGCCTTCGTCAACGCGCACGCGCCGCACTTCGACAGCCAGCCCACCCGCGGTCACTGTGTGCTCGCTGGTTGGGGTCGGGTGGGCGCGGACACGGTCGTCCGGGTCAACTGCTACGCCTGGCTCGGCGTGCCGGCGAACCTGAACGCGCGGATCTCGTACACCACCTGGCCGGCGGCCTGACGAGTCGGCCGGCTGACCGGGCCCGGCCCGGGCGGCGTGCGGGCGGGCCGCCCGCCCGTTGGTCAGCGGCGACGGAGCAGGTAGCGGGCCCGCCGGCCGGCGTCGGCGAACCCGAGCCGCCGGTACAGCCCCGCCGCCGGGTTGTTGTCGTTGACGCAGAGCCAGACCTCCCGTGCCCCGTCGCGGGCGAGGCCGCGCAGCGCACAGGCCACCAGGTACGCCCCGACTCGCCGCCCCCGCCACCCGGGCACCACACCCACCTGGTCGACCCAGTTGTCGATGACGTTGACGAAGCCGACGGCGGCACCGTCGGGACCGCGCGCGACGAGCGACAGGTCCCGCCGGTACTCGTCGTCCTCTCCCAGCTCACCCAGCCACTCGTCGGCGGTGGGCGAGGCGAAGCCGGGCCGGTCGGCGAACGACGCCCGGTAGGTCTCGAACAGCTCGGCGTCGAGCGTCACGGGCTCGGTGGTCACGCCGTCGGGGCGAGCGACATCGGGAAGGGAACCGAGGTCGTGCCGCTGCACCCACTCGGTGAACGTCCGCTCGAAGCCGTGCGCCGTGAACAGGGCTTCCGCGCCCGCGCTCCACGTCTCGGTGGTCACCAGCAGGTCGGCGTCGCCCGCCTGCTCGCCCGCCCAGCTCAGCAGCCGCCCGCCGAGGCCCCGCCCCCGCCAGGCCGGGTGCACCAGGCCGGTGCTGGTGGCCGGCCGTCCGCCCAGGCCGACCGCCACGGCCGCGACCAGGCCACCGTCGTGCCAGGCGCCGAGGGTACGGGACTGAAGCAGCCGCGCCCGCACCAACGGCGTACGGGCGAACAGCGGCAGCCCGCCGTCGACGCCCAGGCACGCCTCGGCCAGCCGGGTCAGCTCCGGCAGGTGGTCCTCACCGAACTCTTTCCAGGTCAACCCGCCTGTCCCGGCCATCCCCACCCCTGTCGTCAACGCCCACCGACCGACCGCCAACCATCCGTCAACCGGTGAAGGCCCGGCAGGCAGTAGGCACCGCGCCCCTGGTGGGTGTCAAACAGATTCCACCGCATACCCGCCTCGGAGCGTCAGCGCATGGCGACCTCGAAGCAGAGCGCCTCGTGGATCACGACGTCGACGTGCCTGGCGGGGCGAACCGGTCGACCAGCAGGGCCAGCCGTCGCTCGTGTTCCTCCCGCCGGAGCCGGCCGTTGCGCATCAGCGTGACCAGCCCGTGCAGCCCACTCCAGAAGGTCTCGGTGAACGTCTCCAGGTCGTCGTCACCGGCGAAGGGGCGCAGCGTCTCGGCCAGCTCGGCGAAGGCCCGGGCCAACTCGACCGGGGTGTCCTGGCTGGCGAAGGAGAGGTCGACGGGGAGGGTGAATATCGCGTCGTAGAGCGCGGGCCGGCGTTCGGCGAACGCGGCGTACGCCGTGGCGATGCCGGCCACCGCGTGCCGCGGGTCGGTCGCGGCGGCCCGGGCGGCGGCGAGTTCGACGGCCAGATCGCCGCAGCCTTCCACGGCGACGGCCGCCATGATGGCGTCCTTGCCCTTGAAGTGGCTGTAGAGGACGGGCTGGCTGTATTCGATCTCGGCGGCGAGCCGGCGGGTGGTGACGGCGTCCCAGCCCTCCGACTCGGCCAGCTCCCGGGCGGCGGCGATGATCGCCCGCTCCCGCTCAGCCCGCTCCCGCTCGCGCCGCGCCTGAGTTGACATACCGGAACTCTAGCACCGCTAGCCATTCTGTCGACGCTCTGCTAGCGTCGCTCTCGCATCTAGCACTGCTAGCGTTCGGAGTCAGCCATGCTCAGCACCATCGCCTACGGGCTCGCCGTCGTCCTCAGCCTCTTCTGTGTGCTCATCGGCGCGCGGTTCCTCCTCGCGCCCCAGGCTTCCGCCGCCGGCTACGGGGTCCCGGCCAAACCGGGCGGGGACGCCGCCTACCTGACGATCAAGGGCGTGCGCGACCTCACCTACGGCCTGCTGGGCCTCGCGCTGATCGCCTTCGCCAGCGCCGACGCCGTCGCCTGGTACATGCTGATCGTCGCGATCATCCCGTTGGCGGACACCCTCATCGTGCTGCGGCACGGCGGCGCGAAGGCCGTCGCCTTCGGCATCCACTTCGCCACCGCCGTGGTCATCCTGCTCGACGCCGTCCTGCTCTTCGCCCGCTGAGCCGGCCGCCGTCAGGCGTCGGGGAGTTCGGGCCCGCCCTCCAGCAGCGGGGCCAACAGGTCGCCGGACTTCTCCACCCGCTTGAGCACCTCGGCGGAGGTGTAGGGGCGGGTGGCGGGACGCTTGCCGGCCGCACCGGCGGCGACCTCGTCCCAGGTCAACGGCGTGGACACCGACGGCACCGCCTGGGCGCGCAGCGAGTACGGCGCCACCGTGGTCTTGGCCGCGTTGTTCTGGCTCCAGTCGATGAAGACCTTCCCCGGCCGCAGGTTCTTCGCCATCTTCGACACGATCAGCTTCGGATGGGCCCGCTCCAGCTCCTGGGCGATCCGCTTGGCGTAACCGGAGACGACGTCGGCGTCCTGGGCGCCGGCGATCGGGCAGCAGAGCTGCATGCCCTTCTTGCCCGACGTCTTGGGATAGGACGAGATGCCGTCGGAGGCCAGCCGGTCGCGCATCAGCAGCGCCACCTCGCAGCACTGCTGCAGCGCCGCCGGTGCGCCCGGGTCCAGGTCGACGACCATCATGTCCGGGTGCTCGCCGATCTTCCACTGCGGCGTGTGCAGCTCCAGCGCGGCCAGGTTGGCCAGCCAGACCAGGGTGGGCAGGTCGTCGGCGACCACGTAGTCGATGGTCTCCCGGCCCTTGGTCGACCCGGGCGCGGGCAGCGTCTCCACCCGTACCCAGTCGGGGGTCGAGGCCGGCTTGTTCTTCTCGAAGAAGGACTTGTCGTCCACCCCGTTGGGGAAGCGGATCCGGGTCAGCGCCCGGTCGCTCAGGTGCGGCAGGAGCACCGGGGCGATCCGGGTGTAGTAGTCGATCACCTCGCCCTTGGTGAACCCGGCCGCCGGATAGAGCACCTTGTCCAGGTTGGACAGCTCCAGCGGGCGGCCCTCGACGTCCACCCGGAGCCGGTCAGCCGGCATCGTCGACCTCCTCGGCGGGCTTGTCCGGTCGCAGCCGGAGCACCCGGGGGAACCGCAGTCGCCCGTCCGGGGTGCGCTGGCCGTACTTCACCTCCACCACGACCCGGGGTGTTACCCAGATCGCTCCCCGGGCATCCTCGCGCGGCACGTCTCCGGCGAACGGCGACGCGCCGGTGCGCAGCGGCTCCAGCTCACGCAGCAGTTCCCGCTCCAGGGCCGCGCCGATGCCACCGCCGACCCGGCCCCGGTAGGTGAGCCGGCCGGCCGGGCCGGGCACCCCGACCAGCAGGCCGCCGATCCGGCGGGCGCCCGGCCGCCAGCCACCCACCACGAAGTCGCCGGTGACCTCCAGCTTGACCTTCACCCAGTCCGGCGAGCGCACCCCCGGCCGGTAGACCGAGTCGACCCGCTTGGCCATCACCCCCTCCAGGCCGTGCTCGCCGGCGGCCTCGTAGGTGGCCGGGCCGTCGAGGAAGAGCGGCGACACCGCCCACCGCGCGCCGCCCAGCATCAGGCCGTCCAGGGCCTCCCGGCGGCGGGCGTACGGCCAGCCGGTCAGGTCCTCGCCGTCGAGCCGGAGCAGGTCGAAGATCATGTACGTGACCGGCATGACCGCCGCCAGCCGGGCGGCCTTGTTCCGGTCGCGGACGTGCATCCGCTCGGCGAGCGCGGTGAACGAGGGCTGGCCGGTCTCGCCGAGCAGCACCACCTCGCCGTCGAGCAGCGCGTCGTCCACCTGGGTACGCAGGGTGGCCAGCTCCGGGTACGCGACCGTGATCTCCACGCCGGAGCGGGCGTAGAGCTGCTGGCGCCCGCCGGAGATGTCGGCCAGGGCGCGGACCCCGTCCCACTTGAACTCGTACGCCCAGCCGTCACCCGCCGGGAGCTGCCCGGTCATCGCGAGCATCGGCT
The DNA here is from genome assembly GCF_030519475.1 of Micromonospora sp. C28SCA-DRY-2. Classification (GTDB taxonomy): domain Bacteria; phylum Actinomycetota; class Actinomycetes; order Mycobacteriales; family Micromonosporaceae; genus Micromonospora. The sequence continues at coordinate 1,613,905 of NZ_JAUMKD010000001.1, forward strand.
TGAGCGGTGCGCCGGGCACCTCATGACTGTAGTTGCCGGCCGAAGCGCTCGCGCCCGCTTCGATCATTTGCGATCCTGGGCTGTACCGGGGAGAGGAGCACGGGATGCGAGCCATCTGGAAGGGTGCCGTCTCGTTCGGGCTGGTCTCGATCGCGGTGAAGCTCTACTCGGCCACCGAGGAGAAGGACATCCGGTTCCACCAGGTGCACCGGGAAGACGGCGGCCGGATCCGCTACAAGCGCACCTGTCAGATCTGCGGCGAAGAGGTCAGCTACGACGACATCGCCAAGGGCTACGACATCGGCGGCGGCGAGATGGTGATCCTCACCGACGAGGACTTCGCCGAGCTGCCGCTGAGCACCTCGCACGCGATCGACGTGCTGGAGTTCGTGCCAGCCGAGCAGGTCGACCCGATCCTCTACAACAAGGCCTACTTCCTGGAGCCGGACGGCGCGGCGACCAAGCCGTACGTGCTGCTGCGCGACGCGCTGACCGACTCCGAGCGGGTGGCCATCGTCAAGGTGGCGCTGCGCCAGCGGGAACAGCTCGCCACGCTGCGGGTCCGCGAGGGCGTGCTGCTGCTCAACACCATGCTCTGGCCGGACGAGATCCGTAAGCCCGACTTCGGCTTCCTCGACGAGGACCTGAAGGTCCGGCCGCCGGAGCTGGCGATGGCCAGTTCGCTGATCGACTCGATGGCCGGGGACTTCCACCCGGACGAGTTCACCGACGACTACCGGGCCGCATTGCAGGAGGTCATCGACGCCAAGGTGGAGGGCCGCGAGGTGGTCCAGCCGGAGGAGGTCGAGGAGGCCCCGGCGGCGGCGGTGGACCTGATGGCCGCGCTCAAGGCGTCCGTGGAGCGGGCCAAGGCGGCCCGGGGCGAGGCGCCGGCCCGGGGCGGCGGCGCGGAGCCGACCCCGATCTCGGCGGCCCGTTCGGCGAAGAAGGCGGCCGAGAAGAAGACCGCCAAGGCGCCGGCCAAGAAGACCGCCGAGAAGAAGGCGGCCCCCAAGAAGGCGGCGGAGAAGAAGGCCGCGCCGAAGAAGACCGCCGCGGCGGAGAAGAAGACCGGGGCCAAGAAGGCCGCCCCGAAGAAGGCCGCCCGCAAGACCGCCTGACCCCGGTCCCCCGCGTCAGCCCCGGCCGAGCTTCTGCGTGGGGGTGATCCGCACGATCACCCGCTCCTCCCCGACCTGCCGGAACGGGTAACGGTCCTGGCCGAGGTACTTCTGCGCCATCCGGTCGATGTGCTCGTCGGCCCCCTCCTCGACCAGCTCGGCCGTGCCCTTCACCCACAGCGTGCGGAAGTCGTTGGCCTTGTCCGCCACGGAGATCGCGACCTCCGGGTTGCGCCGGATGTTCTCGTACTTGACCCGGCCCTTGGCCGTGTTGAACAGGATGTGCTCGCCGTCGGTGTCCACCCAGACCGGGGTCACGTGCGGCGAGCCGTCGGCCTCGACGGTGGCGACGTGGGCCAGCTGTGGTTCGGCGAGCAGGGCAAGGTCTTCGTCGGTGAGGATCGCCATGGTCGGAATCTACCGGCGGAACCGCCCGGGTGCCCGGCATCCGACGTTGCCTTGACGTCGGCGGCAAGGTCTAGCGTGGGCCGCGACGCCACCGGCGAGGGAGGGTCGGATGCTGATCGGCGAGTTGGCTGAGCGCGCCGGCACGAGCACGCGCGCGCTGCGCTACTACGAGACGCACGGGCTGGTCCGGCCGGGCCGCTCGGCGAACGGCTACCGGGTCTACGACGAGGCCGAGCTGGCCGTCGTACGGGAGATCCGGTCGCTGCTCGCGGTGGGCTTCGGCCTCGACGACATCCGGCCGTTCGTCGCCTGCCTGCGGGCCGGCAACAGCTCCGGCCACGTCTGCCCCGACTCGGTGGCGGTGCTGCGTCGCAAGCTGGCCGAGGTCGACGCCGGCATCGACCGGTTGCGGACGGTCCGGCAGGGGCTGCGGGAGCAGCTCGCCCACGCCATCGCCCAACGGGAGGAAACATGCCTGAGGTTGCGCAGAGCGGCTCGCTGACCACTGTCACCGACGCCACCTTCCACTCCGCCGTACTCGCCGCCGACCGGCCGGTGGTGGTCGACTTCTGGGCCGACTGGTGCCCGCCGTGCCGGGCCATCTCCCGCAGCCTGGCGGAACTGGCCGTCGAGTTCGCCGGCCGGCTGGACATCACCACGATCAACTCGGACGAGAACCCGGAGACCACCCGCCGGTACCGGGTGCTGTCCCTGCCCACCCTGCTGGTGTTCGACCGGGGTGAGCTGGTCGACTCCATCGTCGGGGCGCGCCCGAAGAACCACCTGCGGTCGGCCCTGGGCCGGCACGTCGGCGACGCCTGACGGGGGTGTCGGCCGGGCCGGTTACGCTCCGCCGGCCGACACCGCCCCCGGAAGGACCGTCCATGCCGTACGTCCCCGACCTGCACCGGCTGCTGACCCCCGGCGCCCGCTACGCCGACGAGCACGGTGCGTACGTCATCCAGGCGCACCCGGTCGACGACGTCGTGCTCCCCACCGGCCAGGTGGTCGGCTGCGACCCGCTGGTCTGCCCGGAGGCCGAACCGTTCACCGTCACCGTGCCGCCCGGCCGCTACCCGGCCCGGGCCTGGGTGGCGGCGGTGCTGCGCGACGGCGCGGAGGCGGACCGGCGGGTGGCCGCGCTGGAGCTGGTGGTGCACGACGAGCCGGCGGTGCGCTGGGAGCTGGCGCTGGTCGGCGACCAGGACGTCAGCACCCTCGACGACGACGGCTACTTCGGCTTCGGGGTGGACGCCGGCATGGCCACGCTGGCCGATCCGACCGCCCTGGAGGTGCTGTCGGGGTGGGACTACGACCAGGTCGAGGAGGTGTTCATCCCGGCCGAGTATCCCGAGACCCCGGTGCCCGGGCTGATCACGGCCGTGCTCGACGAGGCGTCCGGCGCCAACGTGGTGACCGTCTCCTCGGGCTGGGGTGACGGCTGCTACGGCACCTGGATCGGGCGCGCCGCGGACGGCCGGGTCACCTCGTTCGTGACCGACTTCATGGTGGTCCCCGACCCGGACTGAGCCGCGCGCCGCCGGCCCGCGCCGCGGCGGTTCGTGCCGGCCCGGCACCGGCGTCCGTTCCGGCCGGGCGGATGCGGCACGGTGGGCGTCCGGCCGGGTACCGTGTGCGTCGGCTTTCCCCCCGGCAGCGATGCCGGCCACCACCTCGCAGCAGGGAGTCGACGAGTGAGCGAAGGCACGCAGAACCGGTCGAAGTCGGAGCGGCGGCTGGCCGCCCAGTTGGCGGCGCAGAAGGCCGCCGAGGCGAAGCGGCGCCGGCAGGCGTGGCTCGGCGGGCTGGCCGGTCTCGCCGTGGTGGCGGTGCTGATCACCGTCTTCGTGATCGTCGGCCAGGGCGACGACGACCCGGCCCAGCCGGCGGCCGGCAGCCCGTCGGCCTCCGCCCCGGCGGACGACGCGGCGGCCCCCGCCGCCCCGCAGCTGCCGGAGGGCGCCGATCCGGCGCTGAAGACCAAGCCGGCGGTGAGCCCGGGCAAGGGCGAGCTGACCAAGCTCACCGTGACCCCGCTGATCAAGGGCACCGGCCCGGCCGTGCAGGCGGGCCAGACCATCACCACGAACTACGTGGGCGTGTTCTACTCCGACGGCAAGGAGTTCGACTCGTCGTGGGAGGGCGGCCAGCCGGCCAGCTTCGCGATCGGCGTCGGGCAGGTCATCAAGGGCTGGGACCAGGGCCTGGTCGGGGTGACCGTGGGCAGCCGGGTGCAGCTGGACATCCCGGCCGAGCTGGCGTACGGCAACGACTCCTCCGGCGGCCGCCCGGCCGGCCCGCTGCGCTTCGTCGTGGACGTGCTCGCCGCGCAGTGACCCGACCGGTACGCCCGGCTTGTCACCCGGGATCGATGCAGTTGCCCACACAGGGCTTCCGAGCCGTCACCGGACGGCAGTAGGTTCAGCGTCACCCCGGGCGGCCCGCTGCCCGGGGTGACGACGGACCGGACGTGGAGGGGCCCGTGACGGACGACCCGGGGCGGACCGCCCGACTGTTGTGGACGCACTTCGAGCCGGTGCACGCGATCACCTACTTCCACCCGCGGGCCCGCGCCGCGTACGAGGCGGTCGGGTTGCGCGGCTATTGGCGGGGCTACTTCGCCGGTCGGGCCGCCCCGCTGGGCCCGACCGACGCCGCCCCGGTGATCGCGGCGTTCTTCAGCTTCGCCCCGCACATGGTCGCCCGGGCGCTGCCGGCCGTCTGGCGGCTGGCCACCCCGGCGGAGGCGCTGCGCGCCCGGCTCACCGGCGCGGTGCAGGCGCTCGCCGAACTCACCTACGAGCTGCCCGAGTCGCACCTGGCCGAGGCCGCCGACCTGCTCGAGGAGGCGGCCGGCACGCTGGAGCCCGCCGGCCGGGTGCTCGGCGCGGCCAACGCCGCCCTGCCCGCCGGCGAGTACCCGCTGGCCCGGCTCTGGCAGGCCGCCACCACGCTGCGCGAGCACCGCGGCGACGGGCACATCGCCGCGCTGGTCGCCGCCGACCTCGACCCGGTCGAGACGCTGGCCTGGCGGGTGGCGGTCGACCTGGCACCGAAGAACCTGCTCGGCCGGGGCTGGTCGGAGGAGCAGTGGGCGGCGGCCCGCGAGCGGCTGGCCGAGCGGGGCTGGCTCACCCCCGACGGCGAGCCGACCGAGCGCGGCCGGGCCGGGTTCCAGGCCGTCGAGGACGCCACCGACGCCGCCGCGGCCCGCCCCTGGCGCGTGCTCGGCCCGGACCGTACCGACCGGCTGCGCGAACTGCTCGACCCGATCGCCCGCGCCGGGCACACGGTGATCCCGCCGGACAGCCCCATCGGCCTCCCCGCGCTACCGGCCTGACCCAGGCGGCTGTGCCGGGTGCGCCTATCGTGCCCCACATGTGGATCGTGGAACTCGCCTTCACCGACGCGCCGGAACGGCTCGCCGCCCGTCCGGCGCACCGGCAGTTGCTGACCGCCCTGCACGCCGAGGGGATCGTCCGGATGTCCGGCCCGCTGGCCGACGACTCCGGCGCGGTGCTCGTCTTCGACGTGCCCGACCGGGCGGCGCTGGACCGGCTGCTCGCGCGGGACCCGTACTACTCGACGCCGGGGGTGCGGATCGTCGGGGCGCGGGAGTGGGCGCCCTTCCTCACCTGAGGCGGCCGGTCGGGCAGGATGGGCACGTGGTGGATGCGGTGGTCTTCGACCTGGACGGCGTGATCGTGGATTCCGAGCCGGTCTGGGAGGAGGTCCGGCGGGCGTACGTGGCGGAGCACGGCGGGACGTGGCAGGCCGACACCCAGCGCCGGCTGATGGGGATGAGCACCGGCGAGTGGTCCCGCTACCTGAGCGCGGAGCTGGGCGTCGGGCGGAGCCCCGAGCAGGTCGCCAGCGAGGTCGTGGAGGAGATGACCCGGCGCTACGCGGCCCGCGTACCCGTCATCGACGACGCCCCGGAGGTGGTGCGCCGGCTGGCCGCGCGGTGGCCGCTCGGCCTGGCCAGCTCGTCACCGACCCGGCTGATCGCGGCGGCGCTGGCCGCCACCGGCCTGACCGACGCGTTCCGGGCCACCCTGTCGACCGAGGAGACCGAGCGGGGCAAGCCGGCGCCCGACGTCTACCTGGCCGTGGCGGAGCGGCTCGGCGTCGACCCGGCCCGCTGCGTCGCGGTCGAGGACTCCTCCAACGGGGTGCGTTCGGCGGCCGCCGCCGGGATGGCCGTGGTGGCGATCCCGCACGGGGCGTACCCGCTGGACGACGACGCGGCCCGGCTGGCCGCGGTGGTGCTCGGCTCGGTCGACGAGTTGACGGCGGAGACCGTGGCCCGGCTCGGCTGACCGGTCCCTCCCCCGCACTGTCCGGTTGTACGGTTTGCGGGGCGGCCGGCATGAGCGCGATCCGGTCGGGTACCGCAGCCGACGGCGCGAGCCCGGCAGCGGGCGTTCGCGGGTGAGGAGACGGCGATGAAGGCGATCGTGTACGAGCGCACCGGCGACGTCTCGGTGCTGCAACTGGTGGACCGGCCGGTGCCGGAGCCGGGGCCGGGCGAGGTGCTGGTGCGGGTGGCCGTCTCCGGGGTGAACCCGACGGACTGGAAGGCCCGCCGGCAGTGGCCGCTGCCGGCCGGCTGGCAGACCCCCGGGCAGGACGGCGCCGGGGTGATCGAGGCGGTCGGCGAGGGGGTCGACCAGGAGCTGATCGGCGAGCGGGTCTGGCTCTGGGAGGCCGCCTGGCAGCGGCCCTGGGGCACCGCCGCCGAGTACACGGTGGTCCCGGTGCGGCAGGCGGTACGCCTCGGCGACGCCTCCTTCGACCTGGGCGCCTGCCTGGGCATCCCGTTCCTCACCGCGCACCGCTGCCTGACCGCCGGCGAGTACATGCCGGACAAGCTGCACGCCGGCGCGCTCAGCGACCACACCGTGCTGGTGCAGGGCGGGGCGGGCGCGGTCGGCAACGCGGCCATCCAGCTCGCCCGCTGGGCCGACGCCTGCGTCGTCGCCACCGTCAGCAGCGCGGAGAAGGCGCAGTTGGCGGCAGCGGCCGGGGCCTCCTTCGTGGTCAACTACAAGGAGCAGGACGTGGTCGAGGAGGTCCGCAAGATCGCCCCCGACGGGGTGCAGACCATCGTCGAGGTCTCCGCCGCGCGCAACGCCGCCACCGACGTCCAGCTGCTGCGCAACGGTGGCGCGGTCTGCGTGTACGCCGACGACGGCGGCGCCGAGGTCACCCTGCCGATCCGGCCGTTGATGATGCCGAACGCGCGCTGGCAGTTCGTGCTCGTCTACACCGAGCCGAAGGCCGCCAAGGCGCAGGCCGTCCGGGACGTCGCCGCGGCGGCGGCCCAGGGCGGGATCCGGGTCGGCGAGGAGGCCGGCCTGCCGCTGCACCACCACCCGCTCTCGGCCACCCAGGCGGCGCACCGGGCGGTGGAGAACTCGGTGGTGGGCAAGGTGCTGATCACCACCAGCGAACAGTGACGGCGGGTCAGCCGGCGGGGTCGCCGGAGTGGGCCTGGGCGGCCGCCGCGCGCACCAGTTCGGTGAGCACCTCGACGTCGACGTCGGCGAGCCGCTTGACGTAGAGGCAGCCCTTGCCGACGGTGTGCCGGCCGAGCCGGGCCAGCAGCTCCGGCTTGCCCGGGAAGTCCTCCGGCAGGTAGAGCGTGGTGGCCGCCTTGCGCGGCGAGAAGCCGACCAGGAACCAGTCCAGCTCGCGCCCGGTGGCGTAGCGCAGCCGCCGCCGGCCGAAGCCGACGATGCTGTCGCCCCACATGGTCGGCGGCTCGCCGGTGACCTCCCGCATGAGGTCGCGCACCGCCGTCGCGTCGCTCCGGCGCGCCTCGTCGGGCACGGCGGCCAGGAAGTCGTCGACGCTCGCGCCGGTGGGGGCGGTCTTGAGGGTGGCCATGGACGCCTCCTGGGCTGCGGTCGACCGGTGGACGCCCGGATCGTACGAGGGCGCCCTGACAGGACCGCCGTCAAGCCCGTGAGCTGCGGAAATCCGAACCTATTTCGTCGTTCCGCAGGACAGAGGCGAACAAGTTTCGCAAGAATGACGGTGCGGGTCGCCCCGCATGGAACGGGCGGCCCCGGCGCGGTGCGAACGCCGGGGCCGCCCCTGGGGAGGGATGTCTCTCAGGAGTGTGTCCCTACCCAAGAGGCGACACTGCCCGAGAAAACGTTACGGCGCTGCCAGTTCCCGGACATCCAGGTCGCCCTCGGCGTAGCGGGACCGGACCACCTTCTTGTCGAACTTGCCGACGCTGGTCTTCGGCACCGCGTCCACGAAGGCCCAGCGCTCCGGCAACTGCCAGCGGGCCACCGACCGGCCGAGGAAGTCGCGCAGCTCCTCCACCGTGACGCTGGCCCCCTCGCGCACCACCACGGTGGCCAGCGGGCGCTCGTCCCAGCGCTGGTCCGGCACGCCCACCACGCAGGCCTCCAGCACCGCCGGGTGGGCCATCAGGGCGTTCTCCAACTCGACCGAGGAGATCCACTCGCCGCCCGACTTGATCACGTCCTTGGCCCGGTCGGTGAGGGTGATGAAACCGTCGGCCGACAGGGTGCCGACGTCCCCGGTACGCAGCCAGCCGTCGCGGAACTTCTCCTCGTCGGGGGCGTCGTCCCCGACGTACCGGGCGGTCACCCACGGCCCCCGGACCTCCAGCTCGCCCACGGAGCTGCCGTCGGCGGGCAGCGGCTCGCCCAGCGGGCCGACGATCCGCGCCTGCACGCCGGCCGGCACCCGGCCCTGGGTGTAGCGGTAGCGCCAGGCCTCGTCGCCGGTCGCCCCGGCGGGTGGCCGGGAGACCGAGCCGAGCGGGGACATCTCGGTCATCCCCCAGGCGTGGATGACCTCGATGCCGTGCCGGTCGGTGAACGCGTGCATCAGCGCCGGCGGGCAGGCCGACCCGCCCACGATGACCTCCTTGAGCGAGGAGGTGTCCACGTCGTGGCTGTCCAGGTGGGCCAGCAGGTCGGTCCAGATGGTCGGCACCGCGCCGGCCAGGGTGGGCCGCTCGGCGGCGATCATCTCGGCGATCGGCGCGGCCTGGAGGAACCGGTCCGGCATGATCAGCGACGCGCCGGAGAGGAACGCCGCGTACGGCAGCCCCCAGGACATCGCGTGGAACATCGGCACGATGGCCAGTTCCCGGTCGGTCGGGCCGAGCCCGAAACCCTCCGGCATGCAGACCTGGAGCGAGTGCAGGTAGATCGAGCGGTGCGAGTAGGCCACGCCCTTCGGGTTGCCGGTGGTGCCGGAGGTGTAGCAGAGCGCCGCGGCGTCCCGCTCGTCGACCTCGGGCCAGTCGTACGTCTCGGGCCGGCCGGCCAGCAACTCGTCCCAGTGGTGCACGGTGATCCGGTCACCGGCCGCGGCGACCAGCGGCGCCGGGTCGCCGCCGCCGACCACCACCACGTGCCGCACCGTGGTCAGCTCGCCGATCACCCGGGCCAGCAGCGGGATCAGCGTGCTGTCGACCAGCACCACCTTGTCCTCGGCGTGGTTGGCGATGTAGGCGACCTGGTCGGGGAAGAGCCGGATGTTGAGGGTGTGCAGCACCGCGCCCATGCTGGGCACCGCGAAGTAGGCGACCAGGTGCTCGTTGTTGTTCCACATGAACGTGCCGACCCGCTCGTCGCCGGTCACGCCGCACTCGTCGCGCAGCGCGTGGGCCAGCCGGGCGGCCGTCCTGCCGACCTCGGCGTACGTCATCCGGCGGGGTTCGGCGCCGGTCCAGGTGACCACCTCGGCCGTGCCGTGCACGGTGGAGCCGTGGTCGAGGATCCGGGAGACCTGGAGAGGGGCGTCCATCATCGTGCTACGCATGGGTAACAAGCTAGTGTCGCCGGTCACACCTTGGGAACCCTGGAAAACCCGTCCGGCCTCGGCCTGCCCCGTAAATTGTCCGGGTGAGCATCTCCTGGGCTGATTCGTACGTCGGGCAGCTCCGCGCCCTGGCCGGTGACCGGACGCTGATGTTCGTCGGCGCCCGCGCGGTGGTGCGCGACAACGCCGGACGGGTGCTGCTGATCCGCCGCTCGGACAACGGCCAGTGGGCGATGCCCGCCGGCGCGATGGAGCTGGGCGAGTCGATCGCCGACTGCGCGGTCCGCGAGGTGCGCGAGGAGACCGGGCTGCGGGCGCTGCGGGTCAGCGCGTTCGCCCTCTACACCGGCCCGGACCGCACCCACACCAACATGTACGGCCACACGTACCAGATCTTCACCACCGCGTTCCGGGTGGAGGAGTGGGACGGCCAGCTCGCCCGGGTGACCGACGAGACGATCGACGCCGGCTTCTTCCGCCGCGACCAGCTACCCGCCCCGATCTCCGCCAGCGTCCCGGAGACCCTCGCCGACCTCGACGTCTTCGAGCAGACCAACCGCCTGATCCTGAAGTGACCGCCGCGGTGTGAGGGGACCGCCGCGGCGTGAGGGACCGCCGCGGCGTGAGGGGACCGCCGCGGCGTGAGGGGACCGCCGCGGCGTGAGGGGACCGGCCCCACCGGCCCGGCCGGGGCGGATCAGAGCAGGGTCTGGCTCTTCGCCTCCATCTCGGCGGCCGCCTCCTCCTTCGACCCCCGGGTCAGCGGCTTGCCGCCGGGGGCGGGCGCCTCGCCGCCCAGGCCGTCGGTGCCGCCGGTGGCGCCCTCCGGGCCGGTACCGCGCAGCCGGTCGTCCGGCAGCGCCAGGGTGACCAGCACCGCCAGGATGGCGATCACCCCGGCGGTCAGGAAGACCCGGTCCAGCGACTCGACGAAGGCCGTCTGGACCGCGGCGCGCACCGGGGCGGGCAGGGCCATGATGGTGGCCGGGTCGTTCACCGAGATGTCCGCGCCGCCGCTCGCCGCGACCGCTGCCTGTTCCGGCGGCGGCAGCTGGGCGATCGCCGCGGGCAGCCGGTCGGCCAGCCCGGAGGTGAGCCGCGCGGAGAGCACCGCGCCGAGGATGGCCACCCCGAACGCGCCGCCCAGCGACCGGAAGAAGGTCGCCGCGGAGGTGCCCGCGCCCAGGTCCCGCATCGAGACGGCGTTCTGCACGGCGAGGATCAGCGACTGCATGCAGAGGCCGAGGCCGACGCCGATCACCACCATGAAGCCGAAGGCCAGCCAGAGCGAGGTGCCCACGTGCAGTTGGGTGAAGAGCAGCATGCCGACCAGCAGCACGACCGAGCCGATCACCGGGAACCACTTGTAGCGGCCGATCCGGCTCATCGCCCGCCCGGTGAGCACGGAGGTGACGATGATGCCGGCCATCATCGGCAGCATCAGCAGGCCGCTGCGGGTGGGCGAGGCGCCCTTGACGATCTGCAGGTAGAGCGGGATGAAGATGATCGACCCGAACATCACCAGACCGAGCACGAAGCCCGCGCTGTTGGCCAGGGCGAACGTCCGGCTGCGGAACAGCCGCAGCGGCAGGATCGGCTCGGCGACCCGGGCCTCCTGGAGCACGAAGAGCACACCGAGCACCGCGCCGGCCGCGATCAGCCCGATGATCACCCCGGAGCCCCAGGCGTACTCGTTGCCGCCCCAGCTCAGCGCGAGCAGCAGGCAGCTCACCCCGGCGACCAGCAGCCCCGCGCCGAGCCAGTCGATGGCGTGCTCGCGGCGGGTGAACGGGACCAGCCGCATCACCCGGGAGCAGACGACGATGGCCAGGATCGCCAGCGGCACGTTGATGTAGAAGATCCACCGCCAGTCGGTTTCCGCGAAGTAGCCGCCGACCAGCGGGCCGGCCACCGAGGAGATGCCGAACACGGCGCCGAACAGGCCCTGGTAGCGGCCGCGCTCCCGGGGCGACACCACGTCCGAGATGATGGTGAACGCGAGCGTCATCAGACCGCCGGCGCCGAGGCCCTGGATGCCGCGGGTGACGATCAACTGGGTCATGTCCTGCGACAACCCGGCCAGCAACGAGCCGACCAGGAACGTGCCGATCGAGAAGAGGAAGACCGGCCGGCGGCCGAACAGGTCGGCCATCTTCCCGTACAGCGGGGTCGAGGCGGTCGAGGCCAGCAGGTAGGCGGTCACCACCCAGGAGTAGTGGTTGATCCCGCCCAGCTCACCGACGATGGTCGGCAGCGCGGTGCCGACGATTGTCTGGTCGAGCGCGGCCAGCAGCATGCCGGTCATCAGGCCGAGCATCAGCAGGCGGATCTGGCGACTGTTCAGCGCGGGTGGGGCGTGCTCCTCCGTCGTCATCCCCGCCCCTTTCCCACCCCCCGCAGAACATGCCCCGCACCGCCCACTTCCCGGTCGATCATGAGGTTGGCGGCACGCCTGGAGATCGACTTCGCCGCCAACCTCATGATCGACGCGGTGCGGGTCAGGCGGTGGCGAAGCGGTCGACGAGGGCCTGGCAGAAGGCGGGGAGGTCGTCGGGTCTGCGGCTGCTGATCAGGTTGTCGTCTGTTACGACTGGCTCGTCCAGCCAGGTGGCGCCGGCGTTGGTGAGGTCGGTGCGCAGGCTGGGCCAGGAGGTGATCCGGCGGCCGCGCACCACGTCCGCCTCGATCAGCGTCCAGGGCCCGTGGCAGATCACCGCGACCGGCTTGCCGGCGTCGAAGAACGCCTTCACGAACCGCACCGCGTCCGGATCGGTCCGCAGGAAGTCCGGGTTCGCCACACCGCCCGGCAACACCAGCCCGTCGTACCCGCCGGCGTCCGCGTCGGTTGCCGCCACGTCGACGTCGTACGTCTTCGACTGGTCCAGGTGGTTGAAGGACTGGATCGAGCCCGGCTTCAGCGAGACCAGCTCGACCGTCGCGCCGGCCCGCTCGACCGCCTCGCGGGGCTGGACGTACTCGACCTCCTCCACGCCGTCGGCGGCCAGGAAGGCGATCCGCTTGCCCTGAAGTTTCGTCGCTGCCATCTGGGTACTTCTCCTTTCCGGGGTACCCGAAACCCCTTCCCGCGCCCCGGTGTCCGAAACCGCCGACGCCGGCGGCCGCTCACCACCGTCGATCGCTGGGCGGCCCGGGCCCGGGGGTACGCAGGTTTGACCCGCCGGACCGGGGGGACCCCGAAGGGCATGGCAGGAGCAGCAGCGGAACAGCGCCGGCTCGCCACCGTCGTGGAGAGCTGGTCGGGTCGTCCCGTCCTGGTGATCGGCGACGCCATGCTCGACGAGTGGCGGTTCGCCGAGTCCGACCGGCTGTGCCGGGAGGCGCCCGCCCCGGTCCTCACCCTGCGCCGGCGGATCTCCGCGGCCGGCGGGGCCGCCAACACGGCGGTGAACATCGCCGCGCTCGGCGGCCGGGCCGTGCTGGTCGCCCCGATCGGCGCCGACGTCGCCGGCGACGAACTGCACGACTGTCTCGACCGGGCCGGCGTGTGGGACCGTACTGTCAACCAGCCGGGCCGGCCGACGCCGGTCAAGCGACGGATGCTGGCCGGCAACCAGATCCTGCTGCGGGAGGACTCCGGCGACCCGGACGACCCGCTCACCGACGACGGGGTGGCCCGGCTGCTCACCGCGCTGGACTGCGCCACCGAGGAGTTGCGCGCGGCCGCCGGCGGCGCCGCCCCGACCCTGGTGGTCTGCGACTACGCGCTGGGCGCACTGCCCGCCCCGGTACGCGCCTGGCTGGTCGCCAACCGGGACCGGTACGCCACCGTGGCGCTGGACGCGCACGACCTCGCCGACTGGCGGGGCCTCGCGCCGACCGTGGTGACGCCGAGCTTCGCCGAGGCCACCCGGCTGCTGGCCCGGGCCGCGGGTGCCCGCGGCCGCGGCACCGAGCTGCACCTGGACCACCCGGACGGGGACCCGGCGGAGGGCCCCTCCGAGCTGACCGTCGGCGCCGCGCCCGGTGGTGCCGGCCTGCCCGACAGCCCGGCCGGGGTGCCGGACCGACCGGACGAAGCGGTCGGCCTGGCCGCCGGAGCGGGGCCGACCGGGGAGCCGACGCCCGGCGAGGGCCGGGTGGCGATGACCGGGGACGGGCTGAGCGTCACCGGTACCGGGGTGACCGTGAACGCCACCGCCGGCGAGGGCGTCGACCGGGCGGTGCTGGCCGAGTCGCGCCTGGCCGAGCTGCGCGCGCACACCGGCGCGGACGTGGTGGCGGTGACCCTGGACACCGAGGGGGCGGTGGTCGGCGGCGCCGACGGCGAGCCCCGGCGCAGCCACAGCACCCCGGTGCCGGCCAGCCACGCGGTCGGCGCGGGGGACGCGTACCTGGCCGCCATGACGCTGGCCCTGGCCGCCGACGCGCCGTTGTCCACCGCCGCCCAGTTGGCCCAGCTCGCCGCCACCATCACCGTCTCGGACACCGGCACCTGCGTGTGCCGGCGGGAGGACCTGCTCAGCGCGCTGGACGTGCCGGCCGACACCGGGCACCCGGCGCTGGTGGGCGCCGGCGAGCTGGCCACGATCGCCGCCGAGCACCGCGCCGCCGGGCGCTCGATCGTGTTCACCAACGGCTGCTTCGACGTGCTGCACCGCGGCCACGTGCGCTACCTGGAGCAGGCCCGGGCGCTCGGCGACCTGCTGGTGGTGGCGGTCAACTCCGACGGCAGCGTACGCCGGCTCAAGGGCGCGGACCGGCCGGTGAACCCGGTGGAGGACCGGATCGCCCTCCTCGCCGCGCTCTCCTGTGTGGACCACGTGGTGGTGTTCGAGGAGGACTCGCCGGCCTCGCTGATCGAGACGGTCCGCCCCGACGTCTACGTCAAGGGCGGCGACTACCCGCCCGAGATGGTGCCGGAGGCCCCGCTGGTGCGGCGGCTCGGCGGCCAGGTGCGCACCCTCGGCTACGTGCCGGACCGGTCCACCTCGGCGATCATCGACCGGATCCGGGCGCACGGCCAGGACCGCGAGACGGATCCGTCGCTGACGAGCAAGCGGTCGTGAACCGGCCGCTCGACCCGGGTTCGGCCGAGGGGTTCCGCGCCGACCGCCTGCTCGACGTGCTGATCCCGACCCGCAACCGGCCGGCCGAGCTGGCGGTCACCCTCGCCGGGCTGGCCGCCCAGGAGGGTGTACCGGGGTTCGGTGTGGTGGTCAGCGACCAGTCCGACGACGGCCCCGCCTTCACCCACCCGGCGGCCGCCACCATGGTCCGGGCGCTGCGGCACCGGGGGCACCCGGTGCTGCTGACCCGCCGGCTGCCCCGGCGCGGGCTGGCCGAGCACCGGGCCTACCTGCTGTCCGCCTCCGCCGCCCGGTACGTGCTCTGCCTCGACGACGACGTCTGGCTGGAGCCGGGCACCCTGCGCCGGCTGGTCACCGCGATCGGCGAGCTGGGCTGCGGTTTCGTCGGCAACGCGGTGCACGGCCTCTCCTACCTCGACGACGTCCGGCCGGAGACGCACCGGCACTACGAGGAGTGGATCGGCCCGCCCACGCCGGAACGGATCCGGCCCGGCACGCCGGAGTGGGACCGGGCGCAGATCCATCCGGCGGCGAACCTGCTGCACGTGACCGGCAAGCTGGACCTGCCGCCGGGGGCGTGGCGGGCGTACAAGGTCTCCTGGATCGGCGGGTGCGTGCTCTACGACCGGGCGAAGCTGGTCGACTCCGGCGGCTTCGACTTCTGGCGGCGGGTGCACGAGAAGCACCAGGGCGAGGATGTCGCCGCCCAGCTCGCCGTGCTGGCGCGCTTCGGCGGCGCCGGCGTCCTGCCCAGCGGCGCGTACCACCTGGAGTCGCCGACCACTGTCACCGACCGGGAGGTGGAGGCGTGGGAGGTCGTCCTCGCCGAGGAGGATGAGGCCCAGCGGGTCTGAGGCAGTGGCCCGACCGGGCCTCGCGCGGACTTCGAACCCGATCGCGCCACCCGCAACGCTGACCCGCGGCCACGGCGGTGCCGGGCCGCTCAGGGTGCGCCGGGCTCGGGGCGGAGCAGTTCCCGGGCCGCCTCCAGCACCTCGACCACCGGCACGTCGGTGACGAACGAGTCCCGGTGCGGGCACTCGCCGTCGCCGGGGCGGTGCGGGTAGATGCCGGGCGTGCAGTCCACCCCGCAGACCGGGCAGTGCACCGTCCAGGAGCTGATCGGGCGGTGCCGGCCGCGCAGCGGGTGCGCCACGTTGATCAGGTTGCCGACCCAGAAGACGCCGACCGTCGCGGTGCCCACCGCGGCGGCCAGGTGCAGCGGTCCGGTGTCGTTCGACACGACCAGCTCGCAACCGGCGTAGCAGCCGGCCAGCCCGCCCAGGCTGAGCGTGCCCACCTGCGGTCGCAGCGGCACCCCGGCCGCCGCCACCACCCGGTCCACCACGTCCTGCTCGGCGGCGGTCCCGGTGACCAGCACCTCGTACCCGTCGCCGACCAGTTCGCGGGCGACCTCGGCGAACCGCTCGGCCGGCCAGCGCCGGCGGGTGTCGGTGGCGCCCGGGTGCAGCGCCACCCGGGGCCGCTCCGGCGGGCCGAGCACCTCGGCCGCCTCGGCCCGGTCCGCGTCGGTGACCGCCAGCGTCGGCACGATGGTGGTGGCCGGCGCGCCGACCAGCGCGGCCACCTCCAGGTAGCGGATCACCTCGTGCTGGTAGTAGACGTAGCGGATCCAGCGGTCCAGCGGCGGCGCGTCCTCGGTCCGCAGTCCGGCGGTGACCCGGGCGCCGAGCTGGCTGACCAGCGGGTTGGAGTTGCCGCCGCCACCGTGCACCTGCAACGCCAGGTCGAAGCGCTCCTTGCGGGCCGCGGTCAGGAAGTCCGCCATCCCGGATGCCGGCTCGCCCGGGTCGGGGCCCCGGATCCCGGGGGCCGCGGGTACCACCAGCACCCGGTCCACCGGGCCGGGCCGGTCGCGCCAGAGCTTCGCGTGCCACGGCGCGCCGAGCAGCACGATCTCCGCCTCGGGGTACGCGGACCGCAACGCGTCCAGCGCCGGCAGCACGAAGATGAAATCGCCGAGCGCGTTGGCCCGCAGCACGGCGATCCGCTCGACGTCGGGCACGGGCTCGGCGGGTGCGCCGAGCAGGGCCGGGGTGACCACGCGGCCCCGTTACGGCCGGTCGAGCCCGCCGGCGGCGGTGTCCGGGTGGTGCAGCTCCCGGTCCGCGGCCGGGTCGATCGGCGTACCCTCGCTGTCGGCGCGGAAGCCGGTGCGGCCGACGGTGATGGTGCGCGGCGCGGGCCGGGCGGCCCGGGGCAGCCGCACCCGGAGCAGGCCGTGGTCCATCACCGCGTCGATGGCGTCCGGGTCCACCCGGGAGGGCAGGTCGACGCGGTACTCGAAACCGCGGGTCTCGAAGCCGCCGGGGATGCCGTGGTCGGCGTTGACCTCGGCCTCGGTGCGGGCGCGGACGCAGAGTTCCCGGTCGTCCAGCTCCACGGCCACCTCCTCCGGCGCCACCCCGGGCAGCCGGACGACGACCTCCCAGCCGTCGGCGGTCTCGGCCAGCTCGACCTCCGGCGGGCCGGACCGGCCACCGACCAGCCGCCGCAGCTCGGAACGGAGCGACTGCAACTCGCCCATCGGGTCCCAGCCCTGCTGCCGGCCCCGCCAGCCCCGGCCGAACCCACCCTGCTCGCTCATGCCGGCACTCCGCTTCGCTCCGTGCCGCCATGAGGCACCACCGCGCCGCACCGATGATTCGCTCGCTCACGCTCGCTCATGCCGGCACTCCGCTTCGCTCCGTGCCGCCATGAGGCACCACCGCGCCGCACCGATGATTCGCTCGCTCACGCTCGCTCATGCCAGCGCCTCCCCTCGCTCCGCCCGGGCCTTCGACCCGGTCACGCCGTCCCTGCTGATCCGTCCGTCGCGCCGGCTCATCGCGCCTCGCGGACCCGGGTGGGCGTCGGGGACCGCAGCGAGCTGGGCGCGTTCAGGCCCGCGTCCCGGTCCACGCCGACGCCGAGCCGGTCGACCAGTTCGCCGCCGAGCCAGGCGCTGATGCCGAGGATCGCCACGGCGACCACCTCGATCGCGATCAGCGCGCCACCGGCGGCCCGGGAATCGGCGTTGAGCCGGACCACCCAGATCGCGGCGAAGAGCAGGATCACCGCGACGTTGGCGGCGGCGTGGGTGAGCGCGACCCGCTTGGCCCGCGTCCCGGTGGGGATCGCCAGCAGGTCGAACGCGCCGGCCGCCGCGGCGAGCAGGCCGCCGATCAGGCCGACGGCGATGTTCCAGTACGCCACCTCGCCGAGGAAGTCCGGGCCGCCGACGGTGTCGATCACGTCGAAGAGGACGGCGGTGACCAGCAGGGCGACCGGAAACATGACCAGCATCGGGTGCACGGGGTGGCCCAGCACCTTGAGTCGGCTCTCCATCTCCGGGCCTCCACTGTTCTCCGGCGAGTGTGGTCACGCGGTACCCCCGACACCGCGGGGCAAACCTCGCGCCGGACCGTGCTGCCTAGGCTGTAGCCGACGGCGCGCCGGGGCGGGTCGTCACCGAGATCAACGGACGGGGGAGGACGACGTGACGGTGGAGATCACTTCGGCGGAGGAGCTGCGCGAGCTGCTCGGCACGCCGACCGCGCGGGCGGCGGCCAAGGAGCGGACCAGCCTGCACGAGCGCGACCGGCAGTGGCTGGCGGCGTCGCCGTTCTGCCTGGTCGCCACGGCCGGCGCGGACGGCAGTTGCGACGTCTCGCCGAAGGGCGACCCGCCCGGGTTCACCCTGGTGCTGGACGACCGGACCGTCGCCATCCCGGAGCGGCCGGGCAACCGGCGGGCGGACGGCTACCGCAACATCCTGGAGAACCCGCACGTCGGGCTGATCTTCCTGATCCCCGGCCGGACCGACTCGCTGCGGATCAACGGTCGGGCCCGGCTGGTCCGCGACGCGCCCTGGTTCGACGACATGGTGGTCAAGGGGCACCGGCCGGTGCTCGCCGTGGTGGTGCAGATCGAGCAGATCTTCTACCACTGCGCCAAGGCGTTCCTCCGCTCCGAGCTGTGGCGGCCGGAGAGCTGGCAGCCGGACGCGCTGCCGTCCCGCGCCCGGCTGGTCAAGGAGGTGGAGTACCCGGCGGCGGACCTCGCCGACCTGGAACGCCACTACGGCCCGGACTACGTCAACACCATCTACACCTGACCCGGTAGCGCGGCCGTCCGCGCCGGCGCGGACGGTCCGGCCGCTGATCCCGGTGCTGCGGACTGTCGCGTCGACACTTGCTAAAGATATCTTTATAAAGATAGCTTTAGCGTATGTCGCTGTCCCGGGTGAAGCTCTCCGACCCGACCGCCCTGCGGGGGTACGCCCACCCGCTGCGGATGAGCCTCGTCGGCCTGCTCCGTCAGCACGGTCCGATGACCGCCACCCAGGCCGCCGCCCGGCTCGGCGAAAGCGTGCCGAACTGCTCGTTCCACCTGCGCCAGCTGGCCAAGTACGGGCTCGCCGAGCGGGTGCCGGGTGCCGACGCCCGGGAGCGCCCCTGGCGGGCCACCGCGATGGTCACCTCGTGGGACGACGCCTCCGACGACCCGGTGCTGCGCGCCGCCACCGACGAGCTGACGGCCACCCAGCTGGCCCAGTACACCCGGCGCGCCGAGGAGTACCTCGCCCGGCGGGCGGGCGAGCCGGCGGCCTGGCGGGCGGTCACCGGGTTCAGCGACCTGACGCTGCACCTCACCCCCGACGAGCTGGGCGAGCTGACCGGCCGGATCGACGCCCTGCTCGCCGAGTACGAGGACCGGATCACCGACCCGACCCGGCGTCCCCCCGGCAGCCGCAAGGTCAGCCTGATCCATCTCGCCCTGCTGCCCGAGCCGGCCCCCGCCGGACCGGAACCGGCCGCCGCCGAGCCGGCACCGGCCCCCGCCGAGCGGGAACCGACCACCGCCGAGCCGGCAGCGGCCTCAGCCGGGCCGGGTTCAGCGCCGGCCTCAACCCGGCGCGGTCCCGCGCGGACCGGGCGGGAGCCGGCCGCCGCCACCGACCCGACCGAGCGGGGCGACGACGGCGGCCCCCGGTGAGCGGCACGGCCGCCCCGGCCACCGCCCCGGCCACCGCCCCGCCCGCCGGCCCGGCCCGGCACCGCCGGTTGCCCCGGCTGCTGCGCGAGCGGGCGTTCCGCCGCTACTGGTCGGCCCAGACCGTGTCCTACTTCGGGGACGAGATCTCCACCCTGGCGCTGCCGCTGCTGGCCGTGCTCGGCACCGGCGCCGGGCCCGCCGAGATGGGCTACCTCACCGCCGCCCTGCTCGCCCCGAACCTGCTCTTCTCGCTGCTCGCCGGCGCCTGGGTCGACCGCTACCCGCACAAGCGGCGGGTCATGATCCTCACCGACCTCGGCCGGGCCCTACTGCTCGCCACGGTGCCGGCGGCGTACCTGCTCGACCTGCTCGCCCTGCCGCAGCTCTACCTCGTCGCCTTCGGCGTCGGCACCCTCGCCGTGCTCTTCGAGGTGGCCCGCGGGCCGCTCTTCGTGTCCCTGGTGCAGCGACGCGACTACGTCGACGCGAACACGCTGATCAACGGCAGCCGGGCGATGTCCCTGGTCGCCGGGCCGAGCATCGGCGGCGTGCTGGTGCAGGTGCTCACCGCGCCGATCGCCCTGCTCGCCGACGCGCTGTCGTACGTCGTGTCCGCGTACTTCCTGGCGCGGATCCGGCCGACGGAGCCGGCGCCGGCGCGCGGCGGCGGCCTGGGGATCGGCGCCGGGCTGGGGTTCCTCGCCCGGGCGCCGATGATGCGCGCGATCCTGCTCGGCACCACCACGGTGAACCTGTTCAACTTCATGTTCGCCGCGCTCTTCGTGCTCTACGCCACCCAGGAGCTGGGCCTGGCGCCGGGCATGCTCGGCCTGGTGCTCGGTGCCGGCGCGGTCGGCGGGCTGTGCGGGGCGGCCGTCACCGGGCGGCTGACCCGGCGCTTCGGCATCGGGCCGACGCTGGTGGCCAGCTTCGTGCTCTTCCCCGCGCCGCTGCTGCTCGTGCCGCTCGCCGGCGGGCCCACGCCGCTGGTGCTCGGCATGCTCTTCACCGCGGAGTTCCTCTGCGCCGTCGGGGTGATGCTGCTCGACATCGTCTCCGGTTCGGTGCAGACCGCGCTCACCCCGGACGCGATGCTGGCCCGGGTGACCGGGGCCCGGCGCACCGTCAACTACGGGATCCGGCCGATCGGCGCGCTCATCGGCGGCGCGCTCGGCACCGCCCTCGGGGTACGCGAGGCGCTCTGGATCGCCACCGCGGGCGCGCTGACCGGGGTGCTCTGGGTGCTCTTCTCCCCCGTCCGGCGGCTGCGCGACCTGCCCGAGCAGGCGACCTGACCCGCCGAGCCGCCGGTGGTTACGGCGTGTCCGGTCCGGCGGTCGCCCTGCGCCGTCGGACGGCGTACGCCCGGCGCATCTTGACGTAGTTGCCGCAGCCGGCCATGGAGCACCAGCGGCGGGCCTGGTTCCGGGAGGCGTCGTAGTAGGCCCAGCGGCAGGTGTCCCGGGCACACGCCTTCAACCTCGCCCAGCTCTGCTCCGCCCCGCACTGCCGGACGGCGTCCAGCAGGGCGGCCAGAGCCTGGTCGAACACCGCGTCGCGGACGGCGACGAGGCGGGGGCCGGTCTCGGTGAAGGTCATCCGGACGGGCACCTCGGCCAGGGCCTGGTCGAGCCGGCTCAGCGCGGCCGGGTCGGCGGGATGGCCGGCGTGGCCGAGCAGCACCGCACGCAGACCCTCGCGCACCGCCCGGGCGACGGCGAGGTCGGCCGCCCGCAGCCGGGCGCCCGGGGGGAGGAGCCCCCGTCCGGCGAACCAGTCGCGGAGCTGGTCGGGGGTGGTCAGGCTCTCCTCGTCGACCTGCGGCTCGAAGGTGTTGACGAAGTCCCGGACCAGGCGGGCGGCGGGCGGGATCACGTCCTCCTCGCTCATCACCACCCCCTCACGTGACACCAGCGTATCGCCTTGACAGGTGTAACAGCCTTGTACACCATCAAAGTGCGTTTGATGGTGTAGCACGGATGCGACCGAGGGAAGGCGATGTCCACCACGCTCCGCGACGTGGCGCGGTTGGCCCAGGTTTCGGTGAAGACCGTCTCCAACGTGGTCAACGGGTATCCGCACGTCAGCGACGGGATGCGGCGCCGGGTGGAGGCCGCCCTGGCCGCGCTGGACTACCACCCGAACCGGGCCGCCCGGACGCTGCGAACCGGCCGGACCCGGGTGCTCGCCCTGACGGTGGCGGAGGCCGACGGGGTGGGCGTGCTCGCCCGGGCCGTCGTCCGGGCGGCGGCCCGGCACGGCTACCGGGTCGTCATCGACCCGGTCGACCCGGAGTGCCAGGGTGTCGCGACTCCTCCGCTGTCGGTCGACGGCTGCCTCCTGCTCACCGACCTTCCGGCCGAGCCACCCACCGGCGGGCCGCCCGTCGTCCGGCTCGGCCAGGCCACCGCCGGCGGGTCCGCCGACCGGGTCGGCATCGACCACGCCCGCGCCACCCGGGACGCCGTCGACCACCTCGTGGCCACCGGCCGGTCGCGGATCGCCGCCATCGGCGTCGCACCGGGCCAGCCCTCCGCCACGATCGGCCGCCAGGGATACGCGGAGGTGCTCCGCGCCGCCGGCCGGGACCCGCTCCCCGGTCACCTCCAGCAGGTCCCGGCGGACCAGCGCTCGGACGGCTACCGGGCCGCCCGGGCGCTGCTGAGCCAGCGCCGACGACCGGACGCCGTCGTCTGCGCCTCGGACGCCCTGGCGATCGGCGCCCTCTGCGCCGCGGCCGACGCCGGTGTGCGTGTTCCGCAGGACCTCGCGGTGATCGGCGTCGGGGGCAGCGAGGAGGGGCGCTGGACGCGGCCGGCGCTCAGCACCGTCGCCGCCGACCCCGCGTTCCTCGCCCGCCAGGCCGTGGCCCGCATCGTCGCCCGCATCGCCCGCCCGGACGCGGCCCCGGTCACCGTGGTGACCCCGCACACCCTGCTGGCCCGGGAGAGCACGCGGACATCGACCTCCGGGTAGCGGCATCCGGGGTCACGACGATCCGCGCCGCTCGGCTGGTGGTGGCCGAAACGCGGCGGCGCTCGGCGTCGCGCCGCCTGCCGGTCGTCCGGCGACGCTGCCGACCGCGTCAGTTGCCGGGGCCTCCTACCTTGATGGCGCCGCGGTCCGGGCACTCGGTCGGCCCATCCCGCGGACCCCTCGCAGCACTACGCCAGGAGGCCGTGTGAGAAGCAGGAAGTACGCCCCGGTCGCGGTGCCGGTCGCGATGGCCCTGGTGGCCCTCGCCGGTTGCGGCAGCGACGGTGACGCCGGGAAGGAGTACGCGAACAAGCTGAGCAAGGCCGGCTTCGACTCGGTGCGGGTGTCCCCCGAGACGAAGACCTCCATGCGGAAGAACAAGAAACGCAAGAGCACCGTGGCGTACGTCTTCACGTGGACCGTGAACACCGACGCGGACCCGACGAGTTGCGAGGTCACCCTCCGGCACCCCGCGTACAACTCGGACTCGCTGCGCGGCGACCACTGGAACATCGAGGAGGTCAACGACACCGACGTGGACGGCTGGGGAGGCAACAGTCCCGGCCCCGACAGGGTGCGACAGTTGCTCCGGGAGCACAACTACGACTGCTGACCCGCCGCGGCACGGGCGGCGGGTCCCCGGCCGGGTCGCCGTCCGTGCTTGACTGCCGGCCATGGAGCTGACCATCGAGGTCGACGGCGTACGGCTGCCGGCCACGCTCGACCTGCCGGCCGGCCCGGTCCGCGGGGCGGTGGTCGTGCTGCACGGGGCGGGGGCGGGGCAGCGGTCGTACTTCTGCTACGCCCACCTGGCCGGGCTGCTGCCCGGCGCCGGTGTCGCGGTGCTGCGCTTCGACCGCCGCCCGCGCGTCAACGACCGGGACGTACCCCTGGTGCGGCAGGCCGACGACGCGGCCGCGGCGGTCCGGCTCCTGCGCCGGCACGTCGGCGACGCGCCGATCGGGCTGTGGGGGTGGAGCCAGGGCGCCTGGGCCGCCCCGCTGGCCGCCACCCGCCATCCCGACCTGGTGTCGTTCCTGGTCCTCGTCTCCGGCAGCGGCGTCAGCCCCGCCGCCCAGATGCGCTACGGCACCGCCGAGCAGCTCCGCCGGCACGGGTACGCCGACACCGACCTCGCCGAGCTGGGCCGGCTCCGGTCCACGGTGGAGGAGTACCTGCGCGGGCGGCTGGACCGGCAGACCGCCCAGCGGGCCGTCGACCGGGCCGCCGGCCGGGTCTGGTTCCCGCTGGCCTGGGTGCCCCGCGAGCTGCCCGACCAGCCCGGCACCTGGGCCGACATGGACTTCGACCCGGCACCGGTGTTCGCCCGGGTCACCTGCCCGGTGCTGCTGTACTACGGCGCCACCGACGCCTGGGTGCCGGTGGACGCGAGCATCGCCACCTGGCGGCGCGCCACCGCCGGCGGCTCGGCGCGGCTGAGCGTCTGCCGGCTCGACGGCTGCGACCACCTGCCCATCCTCGGCGGGGGCGAGGATCTGGCCAGCATCAGTGAGCAGTACACCCGCACGCTGCTCGACTGGCTCGACGCCGAGCTGACCCGCCCGGCGGCGTGGCGGCCCGCGCCCCCGGGCGCGGGCCGTCCCCACGCTCAGTCGAGCCAGCGGGCCTCGTCGCCGACGCGAACCTGACCGGGTGACTCGACAGCGGCGTACACGCCGAGGGTGTTGCCCAACTCGCGGGCGACCCAGCGCAGCACCCCGCGGTCGTGCGGCACCGTCGGGGTCTCCTTGGTGATCATCACGCACCGGTCGCAGCCCCCGGTGAAACGCAACCGCAGCGCGCCGATCGCCATCCGGCGGCCGAGCCAGTCGTGCTCGGGGTGCCCGGCCCCCGGCACGCCGTCCAGCACGAGGTTGGGCCGGAACCTGGTGACGTCGATCGCGCTCTCCGGCAGCGCCCGGTCGAGGCTGCGCAGCGAGGTGGTGGTCAGGACGTGCAGCGCGGCGTCCGGCTGGTCCGGTCGGTGCGCGGCCAGGGTGACCTTGGCGTTGACCGCGGCGCTGAGCCGGGCCCCGGCGTCGGGCGCGTCGGAGCGGAACCGCTCGCCGTCCGGCAGGACCAGCTCGGCCACGCCCTCGCCCACCGTGACCGCCCGCACCCGCATGAGCCCCGGGATCGCGCCGGCCCAGGTGACCTCGTCCCGCTCGTCGTGCACGGCGATCACCCGGTCACCCTCGATCCCGTACGCGCCGACGGTGGCGGAGGTGAGGGACTCGCCGCCCACCGACTTCACCGGATACCGCCACAATTGATCGACCCGCATCCGGCCCCCGATCGGGTGTGCTGGACCTGCCGCCCCCGATCGTAGCCAAGCCGACGGTCGGGAATCCCCTGTGGAATCGGTCGCCTCCGGCGCGCCGGGCTGGGGTGCGCGCTGACCTCGGCGCACCCGGCGCGGACCGCGCCAGACGGCTCGCGGCGCACGCGACGTCCTCGCTAAACAGGATGACCTGCGGGGTTCGAAACATCGGACGCCTCCTCGGCGACTGTTACTCGCTCACCGACAGGTCATGCAATCACGCGGGTCCGGGCCAGGTTCATCGCGACCGTCCGCAACCAGGTCTCCGGGTCGGCCACGGCCAGGAACCGGGCCGGCCGGGCCAACGCTCCCGCGTACGCCTTGCCGTGAGGTAACCAGCACGGGCGTACCTCCTGGTACCGACCGGGCTCAGCTGAGCGGGGGCGAAACTACTTCCGGCGCGGGATCGGGGTGCCACCTCCGGCCCCGGGCCGGATGCCGGCCGCGCTACCGGGGCCGGTCAGCGGCGGCCGCGGCGCGCTCGTAGGCCAGGGTGAGCTCGGCGAGGACGCCGTCGGCGGGTTGCGGGCGGCCCTTGAGGTGGACGGCGCGGAGTTCGTCCATGAACCGCTGCCACATCTTCGGACCGCCGGCGGCGAGGAGTTCGGCGCGGATCGACAGCTCGGGTGTCGTGGGGAGCCATCGGGAACCCCAGGCACCGAGCTGTGCCATGACCGGAACGAGTTCGATGGCCGCCTCGGTGAGCCGATAGTCGATCTTCTGCCGGTGGCTCGGGTCGTCGTGTCGGCTGAGCAGGCCCGCTTCCACGAGCTTCGACAGGCGGCTGGCGAGGATGTTCGACGCGATGCCCTCGACGGAATGCGTGAGCAGCTCGCGGAAGTGCCGATGACCGCCGAACATGACGTCCCGCAGCACGACCAGGCTCCATCGGTCGCCCAACAGTTCGGCGGTCAGATTGATCGGGCACCCCGACTTCCCCTCGGGCACGGGAAGGCGACGAGCACCAACTGCTTGCGGCATGCAACCAGTGTATTTGGGTCCAACCGGTTGTAGATTGCAACCGGAATTGCCTGAGGGAGGATCGGTGTCGCAACTGTTGAGGGTGCAGTGCTTCAACCTGTCGCGTGACGGGTTCGGCGCCGGTGAGGGGCAGAGCCTGGAGCGGCCCTTCGGC
Source organism: Micromonospora sp. C28SCA-DRY-2 (assembly GCF_030519475.1). Classification (GTDB taxonomy): domain Bacteria; phylum Actinomycetota; class Actinomycetes; order Mycobacteriales; family Micromonosporaceae; genus Micromonospora. The sequence continues at coordinate 1,639,723 of NZ_JAUMKD010000001.1, forward strand.
CACGCCGACCCCACCCCGCTGTTCTCCTGGCGCGCCGCCACCGCCAGCTTCGTGTACCGCACCGAACCCGGCGGCACTCGCGGCCTGGACGACCTTCTGACCCGCGACCACGACCACAACATCGGCGCGGAGATCATGGGCCGGAACAAGTTCGGCCCCCAACGTGGCCCCTGGGAGAACCACGAGTGGCAGGGGTGGTGGGGAGACAACCCACCCTTCCACACGCCGGTCTTCGTCCTCACCCACCACGAACGCCCGTCGTTCACCCTGTCCGACACCACGTTCCACTTCCTCGACGCCAGTCCGGCGGAGGCGCTGGCCCGGGCCAAGGAAGCCGCCGCCGGTCGGGACGTACGGCTCGGTGGTGGGGTCGCCACCATCCGCGAGTTCATCGAGGCCGACCTGGTCGACACCATGCACATCGCCGTCGCGCCCGTCGACCTCGGCCGCGGCGAACGGCTGTGGTACAGCCACACGGAGCTTCTCGACCGCTTCCACCTCGAGTCCGTGCCGAGCCCCAGCGGGGTCACCCACCTCCTGTTCTGGAGACGATGACCACGATCCGTGTGGATCAGCCCCGGTGGGTGAGGACGTTGACGACCCTGCCGTTGGGGTCGCGCACGAAGAAGCGTCGGACTCCCCATGGTTCGTCGGTGAGCGGGTGCACGATCTCGGCGCCGGCATTCCGGGCGGCCTGATGCGCGGCGTCGACGTCATCGACCTCCACCGACACGTCGGGGACGACCGGCGCGGTGGCGTCGTGGGTCAGGAGACTCAGCTGGGCTCCCGGGTTGGCGCGATCACTCAGGGTGACGATCCAGCCCATGTCCATGACGACCTCGAAGCCGAGTACCTCGACGTAGAAGGCGGTGGCCTCCGCGATGTTCTCGGTCGCGAAGTTGGGCACTGTGCGCTTGATGGCCATGAGGACATGCTGCCGGCCGGCAGCCTCATCGACCAGCAGGGGGTGGTCGACCTCGAGAAACCGGTCGCGTCGGCCCCGGCCAGCTCCGCCTCTCCGACAGCCCGTACTGTCGCGTGGTGAACCTGGAGCAGGTCCGGCAGGCATACGGGTCCGTCGCGGAGCTCTACATCGAGCTGTTCGGAACACGGCAGCAGGTACACCCCGACGACCTCGCCTTCATCGGGCGACACCTGGCGGGCCGGCCGGGCACGGTGCTCGATCTGGGCTGCGGGCCCGGCCATATCACCGACTACCTTCGCTCGCTGGGCGCCGACGCCACGGGGATCGACATGGTCCCCGAGTTCATCGCCCATGCGCGGGCAGCCCACCCGGGCGGCAGCTACCAACTCGGGTCGATGGAGAACCTCGCCGTTGCCGACCGATCCATCGCCGGCATCCTGGCCTGGGGCTCGTTGATCCACCTGCCGCCGGACGATCTCGACGGCCAGCTCGCCGAGTTCCGGCGGGTGATGGCCCCGGCCGGACGGTTGGTGCTCGGTCTCTTCGTGGGTGACGAGGTCGAAGCCTTCGACCACAAGGTGGTTACCGCCTATCGCTGGCCCGTCGACGAGTTCTCCGAGCGACTGGCGCGAGCCGGCTTCGCGGAGGTCGAGCGCCTGCAACGGCCCAGCGAAGGCACTCAACGGCCACACGCCGCCATCGCGGCAATCGCGGCGGACGGATGAGCTGAGGCGGCGAGCCACCTGTCACCCACATCGACATGGCGCCACGTCTGTCGGCAGCCGGTGCACGCTTCGGCGGTCGCCACCCGACGTCCGCCGCGTGCCGCCGCCCTGGAGCGCCCCTGATCCAGCGCGCTTCCGCACCGAGGGGGCAAGGGTTCCGGAAGTCCGGCAGGCGGCTGCCGAACTGCCGGATAATGCGGGAGTTGGCCTGCGGTTCATCGCCAAGGGGCGGCCGGTGGCTGATCGAATGCGGTGGGAGGGAGCAGCCGTCGGATGAGCACGATGCACGCCGTGCGAGCCCACACCAGGGGCGGGCCGGAACAACTCGTGTACGAGGAGGCGCCGCGGCCCGAGCCGGGGCCCGGAGAGGTGTTGGTGGCCGTGAAGGCCGCTTCCATGACACCCCATGAGCTCACCTGGCCGGAAACCTGGACGCACACCTCGGACGGGACGGGACCCGAGCGCACCCCGATCATCCCGTCGCACGAATTCTCCGGAGTCGTCGCGGCGTCCGGCGCGGGGGTGGAGAGCCCCGCCGAAGGGGAGGCCGTCTATGGCTTGATCCCTTTCACTCGCGATGGCGCGGCCGCCGAGTACGTCGTCCTGCCCGCGGCCGTCGTGGCGGCCAAACCCGCCACCGTCGACCACGACCACGCCGCGGCGCTCCCACTGGCTGCCCTGAGTGCCTGGCAGGCACTGGTGGACCACGCCGACGTGCAGGCCGGCCAACACGTGCTGGTGCAGGGCGGCGCCGGCGGCGTGGGGATTTTCGTGGTGCAACTCGCGGCCGGTCTCGGTGCTCGCGTGAGCGCCACGGCCGCGGCGGCCGACCTGGAGTTCGTCAAGGGTCTGGGTGCCGAGCAGGTCATCGACTATGCGCACGACCGCTTCGAGGATCACGTCGGCGACGTGGACGTGGTCGTCGATCTCGTCGGAGGGGCCACACAGGCGCGGTCCTGGTCGGTCCTGAAGCCGGGCGGTGTCCTGGTCACCCTCGCCGCGCCTCCCGACGAGCAGGAAGCAGCCCGGCATGGCGTTCGTGGGGTGTACTTCATCGTCGAGCCCGACCAGAACGCGCTGCGGTCCATCGCCGAGTTCGTCGACAGCGGCCGGCTGAGGCCGGTGCTGGACCGCGTGCTGCCCCTCACTGAGACGCGCTCAGGTTACGAGGCGCTCGAGACGGCCAAACGCCGCGGCAAAGTCGTCATCCACGTCGCTGACTAAGGGATGTCTCGTAACCCCGGCCAGCCCGAATCAACGGCAACGCTGGTCGACCGATCGGCGGCGCGAGCGACATCGCCGCCCTGCGGTACCGGCACTGACCAGCGTTGTCGTTGATCTTTCGCTGATTACTAGCCGGGAGGCGGATACCAGTCTGGGATCAGGGGCCGGGTGAGCCGTCCGGGATGAGCATCTTGCCCTGACCCTCGGGCCAGGGGGCACGCCGGAGGATCAGAAGTCTCAGAAGGTCACGGTGATCTTTCCTGCCAGGCTGCCGTGGAGGAAGCGTTCGTGTGCGGCTTGGATCTCGTGCAGGCCGAAGGTGGAGTGCACACGCAGGTGCACAGAGCCGCGGTCGACGAGCTTGGCGAGCTCGTTCAGTCCCGCGCCATCCTCCTGCACCTGGTGAACGGTGGTACGGACACCGCGTGCGGACAGGTCGGGGACCGGCCCGGCTTGGGTGGCGATCGACGCATATCGGCCGCCGTCAGCCACAGCCTCGGTCACGAAAGCCCCGAAGGTGTCGAAGACGGCGTCATAGCTGCGCTCTTGTAGATCGCGGCTGTCGGTGGTGACGAGGCCCGCGCCGTGCCCATGGGCGAAGGCGACCTGCGCGTCCCGGGAGACCAGAGCGTCGACTTCGACGCCACGTGTGCGAGCGATCTGCAGTGCCAGCCCTCCAACTGCGCCTGCGGCACCGGCGACCAGCAGTCGCTCCCCGGCAGACACCGCAAGCCAGTCCAGAGTCTGCAACGCCGTCAGCCCGGAAAGCGGCAGGGTCGCTGCCTCGACCAGGCTGACCGCCTCCGGCGCGGGGGCTACCGCCAGCGCAGGAAGCGCAACCAGATCGGCCCAGGTTCCCCGGCCGGCGCTGAGCTGGTGCGACATCGCGATGACGCGTTCCCCGGCGCGCAGACCGCTGTTGCCGCCGTCGACCACGATGCCAGCCAGGTCCCATCCAAGCGTCATCGGCAGCGGGGGTGTTCCCTCGCCGATGGCGCCCCTCCGCGTCTTGTCGTCGACCGGATTGATGCTGGTCGCGACTGTCCGGATCACCACCTCCTCAGAACCTGGTTCAGGCTGGGGAGCCTCGACGAGACTGAGAACGTCGGGTGCGCCGAAGCGATTGATCTGTATGGCACGCACGGGAGAGCCCTTCACGCGACTGCTGTTGACGGGCGGTGCAACACCTCCAGCGATCATGAAATTCCGACCCTGCCGCTGTTCAGTGCGCCCCAAGGCGTGCCTCCGGTGGCGGTTGGGCGGCCGGCTCCGGTAGACCATCTCTACTGTGGACGCGCGGTTGATCCTGCAATGGATGCCTGACGATTTGTGGAACCTGGCCGGCCCGCTGATCCCACCGCCGCGACCTACGGTACGGATCAACAGCCGACCGTAGGGTTATGGGCTGGTCACTGCCGTCAGTGCCGCTGTGGACGTGTGGCCCGCTTCCGGTGACGGGTCCGGTCGGCCCGCAGGCCCCGGTGGTCATGGAGATCCCCGGCCACTCCCGGATCAGCGCCACCCTCAACATCCATGCACACCTGGCTCCGGAGATCGCGCGGGAAGCCGCGTCACGACTGGAGGGGGCGCTGTGGTCGGGTGAATGATGTTTGGCTGCCGCCTCTCGACAACTCCCATCACTCCCCCGCTGTCGGTCGGCCCCTTGCGGACTAGGTGCGGACTGCCCGGCCAGGCGGCCCGGAGCGCCAGTTCAAAAGGTGATCGACCGCTCGCGTCCCCCTCGATTTGCACACACGTCAGCAATGGGCCCCTGAGTCGGGCGAATCGGCGATGTGCAGATCGAAGGTGCCCGGCAACGGAAACGAAAGGTTCATATAGACCGTGCCACTGCCAACGTCCTTTCTCGCGCACAGTTTGGCAACGCCTGCACCGGAGGGCGTCACCAGCCACGCATCCCTTTCCGCTATTTGTTGGTAGAAAGAGACGATGGCCTGCTCGCTAGCTTCGCCTTGATACTGGCGGCCTGCGTAGGCAACTAGCCGGTCCACGTCGCATCCCGAGTACGGCGTGTCTGGCTGCACTCCGTTTGGCTGCTCCATCAATAGCGAGACGGCCCCCAGCGTAGTGGCTCGTCTCTGACACTCAGTGAATCTGGCGTCCTGCCACCAGACATACGCAATAACACCGCCGGCGACCACCAGAGCGACGACTGCCGAGATGGCCATGCGCCTGAACATCTCGCCACGGTATCGGCATCAAACCCTAGGAGGAAGGCCCGACCTGATCTACGACCGTGGTTGGCACACCGAGCCTTCATGAACCGACTAGCGGCTGCTCTACGGCGTCCAGCCGAAGAAGGCCCGGCGCGGGTTGAAGCCGGGCAACTGCAAGAACAAGGTCCACAAGCGCGACACCCTCGGCATCGACGGCCGGCGCGTCCTCATCTTCCGCCAGTGGTCCGGCAAGACCCTCGCCGACCGCCGCGAGTGGGTCAAGGCCCTCCTTGGCGTCACCACCGACGCTGCCACCGCCCCGGCCGGCGGGTAACAACGGCATGCCTGGGAACTGCGGTGGGAGACGGCGACCAAGGCGGCCATCTCGCGCGGCGACTGGATCGACCCGGCTCGGGCGCGGGTGTCGGTGGGCGCCTGGGCCACGCAGTGGATGGCGGCTCAGGTGCAGCTCAAGCCATCGACTCGCGGCGTCGATGACGCTGGACGTGTGCGCGGGCCTGTTCGGTGCCGACCTGGACGCGGTCGCCAACCGGCTGGACGAGGCGGTCGCGGCGCGGGATGCGGACTATTTGCGGACTGGCACGGCGGCGCGGTTGTCGACCTTGAAAACGGCGAAGCCCAGGCCGTTGACCTGGGCTTCCGTACCGAGCCGCCTGACGGAATCGAACCGTCGACCTACGCATTACGAGTGCGTCGCTCTAGCCGACTGAGCTAAGGCGGCAACGATCGTCAAGTGTACGGCACCCGACCCGCCCCGACCGAACGGGATGCCCACCCGACGCCAGCGACCCCGACATCCGGCACGATCCGTACGTTCGCCGGACAGCGATGCCGGCCGGGCGGGACTACGCTGCGGCGGGTGACCGACGATCACCCCCCGGTGCCCGCCCCGGACGACCCCGACGGCAGCGAGGCGACCGGCGGGCGGCTCGCCCGCCGGCCACGCTCGACCGACCCGCTGGAGCTGGGCTTCACCCCACGCAAGCCGGTGCCGTGGCTCGCGCCGTTCCTGCTGATCAGCACCGGCATCCGTACGCTGCTGGCGATGCTCTTCGGGGCGTACCTGGACAAGCGGGAGTTGCAGAACTCGCTGGAGGCCCGGATCGAGCGGCAGGTCGGGCCGGACGGCGGGCTCTGGCTGGACTACGTGGCCGACCTGGGCGACGGCTTCAACGCCACCTACTCGGTCGCGTACCTGCTCGCCCAGCCGGAGCTGGAGGTGGACGGGCACCGGCTGCCCCGGGCGCAGACCCTGGTGATGGGGGGCGACCAGGTCTACCCGTCGGCCGCCTTCGAGGCGTACGAGGACCGCTGCAAGGGCCCCTACCAGGCCGCGCTGCCGGGCACGCCGCCGGAGAAGCCGACCCTCTTCGCGGTGCCCGGCAACCACGACTGGTACGACGGGCTGACCGCCTTCCTGCGGCTCTTCGTCCGGTCCCGGGACCGGCACTTCGGCGGCTGGGCGACCGGGCAGTCCCGCTCGTACTTCGCCGTCGAACTGCCCGCCGACTGGTGGCTGCTCGGCCTGGACGACCAGTCCGGCTCGTACCTGGACGACCCGCAGCTGACCTACTTCGACACGGTGGCCGAGAAGCTGGGCCCGCAGAGCAAGGTGATCGTGGCCGTGCCGGCGCCGACCTGGGTCAAGGCCGTCGACCACCCCACGGCGTACGACTCGATCGACTACTTCATCCGTACGATAGTGGCGCCGACAGGGGCGCAGGTGCGACTGCTCATCTCCGGCGACCTGCACCACTACGCCCGGTACGCCGGCCCGGATCGCCAGCTCGTCACCTGCGGCAGCGGCGGCGCGTACCTCTACCCGACGCACAAGCTCCCGGAGCGGATCGAGGTGCCGCCGCGGGACACCCTGGCCCGGCGGGCCAGCCCGAGCCGCCCGTACGACCTGGCCGGCCGCTACCCGGACACGGCCCGCTCCCGGCGCTACGCCTGGGGCATCTTCCCCCGGTTGCCGTTGCGCAACCCCGGCTTCACCACCCTGCTCGGCACCCTGCACACGCTGCTGATGCTGGCCATGGTGGGGGTGGTGGAGAACCGCACCGGCACCGAGCAGCGGCTGTTCAGCCTGCCGCTGGTGCTGATGCTGCTGGTGACGCTGCTCGGCGCGGCCTTCTTCGCCAAGCCGCCCAGTTCCGGCGGCAAGCGGCACGCCCGGCACTGGATCCTCGGCGTCGGCCACGGGTTGGCGCACGTCGGGCTGGCCGCCGCCGGCACCTGGGGGTGGCTGGCGCTGCCCTTCCACGACTGGCCGTGGCCGCTGCCGGTGGTCGCCGCGGCGGTGCTGTACGGCCCGGTGAGCGGGCTGGTGGCGAGCCAGTTGGTGGCGGCGTACCTGCTGGTGGCGGGGGCGTTCGGGGTGAACGTCAACGAACTCTTCGCCGGTCAGGGCATCGAGGACGCGAAGGCGTTCCTCCGGCTCCGCATCGACCCCGACGGAACCCTCACCATCTACCCGATCGCGGTGGACCGCGTAGCCCGCCACTGGCAGGTCAACCCCGACCCCTCCCCCACCGCCTCCTGGCTGACTGCCAAGGACCCCCTGACCCCCCGCCTGGCCGAACCCCCCATCACCCTCCCCAACCCCACCCCGACGCCGGAACCGGCGCGTTGATCATGAGGTTGGCGGCGCCATCGGCGATCACCTTCGCCGCTAACCTCATGATCAACGCAGGAGGGGTGGGGAGGGGGGTGGGGTTGGGGGGTGGCGGTTGTCGTAGGCGTGGCGGGAGCCGCAGACGTCGGCGCGGGAGCACATGGAACGCGAGCCGTCGGCGTCGAGCCGTACGAGCACCGCGTCCCTCGGCACGTTGTGCCCGACCACCCGACCGCTGCCCTCCGGTGTGGTGACCCGCTCGCCGGTCGCCGGCGCGGACTCCTGAAACCGCGCGTACAAGGGATGTTCGTACTTCAAACAGCACATGAGCCGGCCGCACGCCCCGGAGATGCGCAGCGGGTTGAGCGGTAGGTCCTGGTCCTTGGCCATCCGGATGGTGACCGGCTCGAAGTCGGTGAGGAAGGTGGCGCAGCACAGGTCCCGACCGCAGGAGCCGATGCCGCCCTGCACCCGGGCCGAGTCGCGGGCGGAGAGCTGGCGCAACTCGACCCGGCAGTGCAGGGTCGCGCCGAGGTCGCGGACCAGCGACCGGAAGTCCACCCGGTGCGGGGCGGTGAAGTAGATGGTGCTCCGTTCGCCGCCACCCTCGCCACCGCCGAGCACGTGGTCCACGGCCACCACCTTCATCGGCAGCCCGTGCTCCCGGATCAGCCGCTTGGCGGCGACCTTCGCCTCGGCCTTGCGGCGGCGCAGCGCCTCGTCGCGGCGCAGGTCCTCCTCCTGGGCCAGCCCGGCCAGCTTCGGGAAGCCGGCGGTGTCCTCGGTGACCCACTGGGCGGCCCAGACGCACTCGGCCACCTCGGGCCCGTCGTCGGTGGGCACCAGCACCTTGTCGCCCACCTGTGGATTCAGCTCGCCCGGGTCGAGGTAGTAGAGGCGCCCGTACCGCTGGAAGCTGACCGCGCAGAGCATGCCCATGGCTCCCACCCTACGACGACCGCCCGACTCCGGCCCGCCACAGCCGTCGCCGGCCGACTACGCCGTGCAGCCATCCATGTCCGTCGACTTGACCGATGCCCCGCCCGTCTCGTCGTGCCGTTGATCCTCGCCCGGACGGCTGATTCCTGCCGCGGGTGGGGGACAAACGCCCCCGGGAGGCGTTGAGTGAAGACAGACCTGCGGGGGGTGCAGGGAAAGGCCACGGCGTCGGCGCCGGAGCCCGATCGAACGGGGCCCCGAGCGCGACGCCGTGCGCCGTGCACCGCCGACGCCGCCCCGAGCCGGCACCCCGGCCCAAATCAGCGGATGGTCACCAGCCGACCCGGGTGGGGCTGTCGTTGCGGGTCCGTTCGGCCACCGGCGCCCGCCAGCGGGATTCGGCCAGACTCGGCCCCCACTGGCGCAGCAACGTCTCGGCGCCGTCGTACGCGACGCAGAGCACGGCGAGCACCCGGGTGGCGATCTCGGCCGCCGCCGCCCCGCCGGGGCCGGCCGGCCGGGGCCGGGTCACCGCACCCGGGATCCCGGTCGCGGCGACCACTGTCACCGCCTCGGCCGAGCGGAGCACGTCGGCCAGGGCCCGGGCCAGCGTGAGCCGGCTGCCCTCCACCCAGTCGGCCAGGGCGTCGGCGTAGCCGGCCGTCGACTCCAGCCGCCCGACCAGGCTCTCCGGCCCCTCGTCGAGGTGACGCAGCAGGGCCGTGCGGGCCTGCCCGTACCGGCTGGCGGCCGGCCCGGACCAGAGGAGCGGATCGGTCAGCGCGGCGCCCACCTCGTCGTACGCCCGGACGTGCCGGCGTACCGCGTGGCCGGCGGTGGCCAGCGGCGCGGGACGCAGGTCGAGGAAGCCGCGGACCGCCTCCCCGGGGAGCACCTGCATCCGGCGCAGCAGCGGCCAGACCGGGTGCCCCTCGGGCGCACCGGTGGCGAGCAGCGTGTCGACCCGGCGCAGCAGGTCGAGGCCGGGCTCGGCGAGCCGGTCGAGGGCGTCCATCACGCCTCCCCGGCCAGCCGGCGGCGGGCCGCGTCGTCGGCGGCGGTGTAGCCGTCGGCGGCGCCCCGCACGGCGGTCGCGGCCTCGGCCAGCCGGGTGGCCGCGGCGTGCGCCTCGCGGGCGCGGTCGGTGGTGGCGGCCACCCACTGCCGGTGCAGCGCCCGGCCGATCTCGCCGGGGCGGCCGGCCGCGTCGGCGCCGAACGCGGCCTGCGGGGGGTCGCCGGCGGTGACCGTGCGGGAGAGAGCGGCCAGGGTGGCGCCGGCCTCGTCGAGGCGGGTGGCGAGGGCGCGCAGGGTCTCCATCTCAGGCCCCCGCCAGCGGCCGGTAGGCGGTGAACGTCTCGTTGTGCAGCTTCTCCCGGGCCCACTGGGCGGCGTCCGCGGCGGCGGTGACCGCTGCCTGCACGGAGCCGGCGACGTCGCGGGGGTGGCGGGCGTGCAGCGGACCGAGGAAGCGCACGTCGGTGATCCGCCCACCGGCGGTCACCACCACCTCGACCAGCCCGTCCGGCGACCGGACGGTGACCTCGACCGTCGACACCGCCTGGTCGAACTCGGCCTGCAGGGACTCGATCCGGCGGTAGCGCCGCACCGCCTCCTCGATCCAGGCCTCGTCGATCTCCCCCCGTGGCATCGGCGGACTCCTCCCGGAACAGTCATCACTCTGCGTGCCGCCACCGTCACGGCACACCGGACCGTACCGCACAGCAATTGCGCCTGTCGATGCCTGTGGACGACCGGTCCGGCGCGCGGGACCACCGGGGGAGCCTTCCGGGACTCAGCCCTTCCAGAGGGCGAGCATCATCGCCTCGACGGCGATCCGGGGCTTCACGTTCGCCTCGATCGCCGCCCGGCAGGCCAGCACCGCCTCCAGCCGGCGCAGCGCGCCCTCGGCGTCCCACCTGCGGGCGCCGGCCTCCGCCATGGCGGCGGTGTCGCTGTGCACCGGCGCGACCGGGGCGTCGAGCGCCTTGGTGAGCGCGTCCCGGTAGAAGCCGGCCAGGTCGACCAGCGCCCGGTCCAGCGCGTCCCGCTGGGCCCGGGTGGCCCGCGACTTCTGCCGCTTCTCCAGGTCCTTGAGCTGCCCGGCGGCACCCCGCAGGGCACCCGCCGCGCCCCGCCCGGTGCCGCCCGCGCCGAGCGCGGTCTCCAGGGCCGCCCGTTCGGCCGCGTCGGCCTCGGCCACCGACGCCTCGGCCTCCGCCTCGGCCGCCTCGATCAGCGCGGACGCCGCGTCGAAGGCGGCGCCCACCCCGGTGAGCCGGCGCGGCACCGCCAGCACCGCCTCCCGCCGGCTGCGGGCCTCCGGGTCGCGGGCCAGCCGCCGGGCCCGCCCCACGTGCCCCTGGGCGGCCGCCGCCGCCCAGGCCGCCACGTCGGGCGCGACGCCGTCCCGGCGCACCAGCACCTCGGCCACCGCCTCGGCCGGCGGCTGCCGCAGCGGTACGACCCGGCAGCGCGACCTGATCGTCACCGAGACGTCGTCCGGGTGGGTGGACGGGGCGCAGAGCAGGAAGACCGTCCGGGGCGGCGGTTCCTCGACCGCCTTGAGCAGGGCGTTGCCGGCCGCCTCGGTGAGCCGGTCGGCGTCCTCGATGATCACCACCTGCCAGCGGCCGCCGGACGGGGTACTGGCCGCCCGCAGCACCAGGGCACGCATCTCGCCGACGCCGATGGAGAGCCCCTCCGGCACCACCAGCCGTACGTCGGCGTGGGTGCCGGCCATGGTGGTGTGGCAGCCGGGGCACTCGCCGCAGCCGGTGCCGTACGCGCACTGGAGGGCGGCGGCGAAGGCGCGGGCGGCCACCGACCGGCCCGATCCCGGCGGCCCGGTGAAGATCCAGGCGTGCGTCATCCCCGCCCCGGGATCGCCCGCCGCGCCGCCGGCCGGGGTGGCCGCGGCGTCGGCCTCCTCGGCGAGGGCGGCCAGGTCGTCGTCGGCGGAGTCGGGCACCGGCCCGGCGGCGGGGGCGCGCAGCACGGCGGCCGCCGCGGCGGCGGCCCGGCGCAGCGTCTCCACCGCCTCGTCCTGCCCGACCAGATCGGCGAAGACGTCCGGCATCAGGTCCGATGCTCCATCGTCACCAGCTCCGTTTCGGATAACTCGGGCTGCACCGAGGTGTCCGGCCCCTGCGCCGGGCGCGGGTGGACGATGCCGCCGGGGGTGCCGAGCAGCTCCTCGATGCGGCGGGCCACCCGCTCGGCGATCTCCTCGACCGGGCGGGACGCGTCCAGCACCAGGTAGCGCTTCGGGTCGGCGGCGGCGAGGTCGAGGAAGGCGTACCGGACCCGCTCGTGGAAGGCGACCGACTCGGCCTCCACGTGGTCGGCCTCCTCGTTGCGCGCCGCCACCCGGGACAGGCCGGTGCGCGGGTCGACGTCGAGCAGCACCACCAGGTCGGGCTTGAGCCCGCCGGTGGCCCAGGAGGAGAGCCAGGAGACCTCGTCGACCGGCAGCGTCCGCCCCGCTCCCTGGTACGCCAGGGACGAGTCGACGTACCGGTCGCTGATCACCACCGCGCCCCGGGTCAGCGCCGGCCGGACCACGGTGGCCACGTGGTGCGCCCGGTCGGCGGCGTAGAGCAGCGCCTCGGCGCGCGGCGACGGCACGTCCGAGCCGGGCGCGCCGAGCAGCAGCGAGCGGATCCGCTCGCCGACCGTGGTGGCGCCGGGCTCCCGGGTGACCACCACGTCGCGTCCCTGCCCGCGCAGCCGCTCGGCGAGCGTGGCGAGCTGGGTGGACTTGCCGGCGCCCTCGCCGCCCTCGAAGACCACGAAGAGCCCGGCGGAGACGAACGGCTCGGCCGGCATCAGCGGGCGGCCGCGGATCGAGCCCCAGAGGTCGGCCAGGACCGGTACGCCCTTCTTGTCGTCCATCTGGCCGAACGCGCTGATCCCGGCGAAGATGCCGGCCGCGCCCGCGGCCAGCAGCAGCAACCGGGTGGACGAGATGGAGACGCCCAGGTCGGCGATCTCCAGCTTGCGGGAGCCGCCGACGCCGGCGAGCAGGCTGCTCAGGCCGATGGCCAGGATCAGCACCAGCCGGGTGCCGATCTGCACCACCGCGAAGACCCGGCCGCGTACCTCGTCGGCGATCTCGCCGCCGAGCAGCGTGGTGCCGGAGAGGAAGGCCATCCCGGCGCCCGCGCCGACCAGGATCGCGCCGACCATCGCCATCGACAGGTGGATGGCGAACGCCAGCGCCATCACCGACGCGCTGGCCAGCACGATGCTCATGCCGAACCAGCGCCGCCGGGACATCTCCTTGACGATCATCGGGCCGAGCCCGATGCCGAGGGCCAGGCCGATGAAGATGGCGCCGAAGAGCAGGTAGAAGGCGGCGTCGCCGGCGCCCAGCGAGGTGGCGAAGAACTTGGCGGTACCGATCACGATGCCGCCGCCGGCGAAGGCGCCGAAGATGCCGAGCACCAGGCCGCGGACCAGCGGGGTCTGGCCGATGTAGCGCCAGCCCTCCTTGAACTGGCGCAGCATGCTCTGCTCGGTGCGCTCCCGCTCGTCGGCCTGCCCGTGGCTGATCTCCTTGATGCCGTACGCCACCACCAGCGCGGTGGCCAGCCGGGAGAACGCGTTGAACCAGAGCGCGAGCTGGGCCGGCTCGGCCCAGTCCGGCGTCGAGCCGCCGGTGGCCGCCCGCACGATGCCGTCGAGCGCCGCCAGGATCAGCGCGGCGAGGACCGGCGTGAGGCCGTACGTGGTGATCAGCGTGAGCTGGTTGGCGGCCTCCAGCCGGGCCCGCGGGATCAGGTTGGGGACCGCGGCCTCCTTGGCCGGGATCCACAGCAGGGTGAGCGACTCGATCAGGAAGGTGGCGATCGCCGCCCAACCGACCACCACCCCGCCGGGGGCGCCGAGCAACGCGGCCAGCGGAATCGAGGCGAAGAGCAGGAACCGCAGCACGTCGCAGATGACCATCGTCCAGCGGCGGTCGAAGCGGTCCGCGAGCACGCCGGCGATCGGGCCGAGCACCAGCGCCGGCAGCAGCCGGACGGCGATGACGCCACCGAAGGCTGCGCCCTTGGCGGTGCTCCCCTCGACCTGGGCGGCGGCGAAGACCGACGTGGCGAGCAGGCCGAACCAGTCACCGAAGGAGGCCGCGCCGAGCACGATCCAGAGCCGGCGGAACGGGGTGATCCGCAGCACCGAGCGGATGCCCGCGTAGCCGGACAGGTCGTTGCCGGACTTCTCGGCGGCGGCGCCGGACTTGTTCGAGGACGGCGACACGCCGGGCGACTCGCCGTTGAACTGGCTTTCGATGGCCGTACCTCCACGTGCCGGCCCATCGCTGGGCATCCCCGGTGCAACACTCTAGACCCGGTGGGACCCCGTCCCACCGATGACATTCTCCTGCTCGCCGAGCCTAGGCCGCCGGCACCACGGCGCACACCCGGCGTACGCGAGGGTGTTTCGCATTGACCGCCGGACAGTTAGCGTGCACACGTGGCCACCGAAAGCGACAAACTGCGCGAGCGCCTCGATCGGGCGACCGCCCACCTCGACCCCCCGTACGCGGTCGTCGACCTGACCGCCTTCGACGCGAACGCGACGGCGCTCGCCGACCGCGCGGCCGGCAAGCCGCTCCGGGTCGCCAGCAAGTCGGTCCGCAGCCGTGACCTGCTCAGCCGGGCGCTCGGCCGGCCGGGCTGGCGGGGCGTGATGGCGTTCACCCTGCCCGAGGCGATCTGGCTGGTCCGCCAGGGGGTGAGCGACGACGTGCTGGTCGCGTACCCGACCGCCGACCGGGGCGCGCTCGCCGAGCTGGCCGGTGACCCGGCCCTCGCCGCCGCGATCACCCTGATGGTGGACGGCACCGAGCAGCTCGACCTGGTCGACGCCGTGCGGGCCCCGGCCGGCCGCCCCGAGCTGCGGGTCTGTCTCGACCTGGACGCCTCGTGGCGGCCGGTGCGCGGGGTGCACGTCGGGGTCCGCCGCTCGCCGGTGCACAGCGCCCGGGCGGCCGGCGCGCTCGCCGCCACCGTCGCCGGCCGCGCCGGCTTCCGGCTGGTCGGCCTGATGGCGTACGAGGCGCAGATCGCCGGCCTGGGCGACGCGCCGCCCGGGCAGGCGCTGCTCGGCGCCGCGATCCGGCTGACCCAGCGCGGCTCGTACCGTGAGCTGCTGGCCCGCCGGGGGGCGGCGGTGGCCGCGGTCCGCGAACACGCCGAGCTGGAGTTCGTCAACGGCGGCGGCACCGGCAGCGTGGCGGCGACCAGCGCCGATCCCGCGGTCACCGAGGTCACCGCGGGATCCGGCCTGTACGGGCCGACGCTGTTCGACGCGTACCGGGCGTGGCAGCCCACCCCGGCGGCGTTCTTCGCCTGCGCGGTGGTCCGCCGGCCGGCGCCGGGGCTGGCCACCGTGCTCGGCGGCGGCTGGATCGCCTCCGGCCCGGCCGCGCCCAGCCGCCTGCCCCGGCCGTGGCTGCCGGCCGGGCTGAAGCTGATCGGCACCGAGGGCACCGGCGAGGTGCAGACCCCGCTGGCCGGCACCGCGGCCGCCACCCTGCGGGTGGGCGACCGGGTGTGGTTCCGGCACGCCAAGGCGGGCGAGCTCTGCGAGCACGTCAACGAGCTGCACCTGGTGGAGGGGGACGAGGTCGTGGCGACCGTGCCCACCTACCGGGGCGAGGGCCACGCCTTCCTCTGAGCCACCGGCCCCGCACGCCGCGGGGCCGGCTCGCGCCGACTCCCCGCGCACCCGGGTCGTTCCGCACCGTCACCCGGTCGCACCCCGGGCGTTCCGCTGTCGCACCTCGCCCGGCGCACCCCGGGCCGATCGTCCTGTCGCACCGTGCCCCGGTCGCACCCCGGGCCGATCGTCCTGTCGCACCGTGCCCCGGTCGCACCCCGGGCCGATCGTCCTGTCGCACCCTCGCCCGGTCGCACCCGGGTGGTCCGCCGCGCCGCACCGACGCCGGCGGCGTGGATCAGCTGGACCGCGCGGCGTCCACCGGGCTCTCGACCTGCTGGTGCAGGTACTCCCGGATGAGCGCCTTCGCCTCGGCCAGCACCCGCTCGTCGCCGTCCGGCTTGCGGCGGAACGCCAGCTTGATCAGCGCGTCGGCCACCTCCACCGCGATCTCCAGGTGGAAGCGCAGCTCGGGCACGTTGGTGAGCCCGAACCGTTCGGTGAGTACGCGGGCCAACTGGTCCGCGATCACCCCGTTGTTGTCCCGCTGCTCATCGAGCAGGTGCAGGTCGACCACGTCGCCGAAGTGCAGGGTACGGAACCCGGGAACGGTGCGGTGCATCGTGATGTACTCGTCGATGCCCGCGTCGACGCCGTCCCACCAGTGGGTCAGGTCGTCGGAGGCGAACCGCTCGTCGAGCCGCTGGAGGTAGGACTCCATCGTGCGCAGGGTCAGCGCCTGCACGATCGCCCGCTTGTCCGGAAAGAACTGGTAGACCGACCCGATCGCCACCTCGGCACGCTCGGCGAGCAAGGTCGTGGTCAGCCCCTCGTACCCCACCTCGTCGACGAGCTCGGCGCAGGCGTCCAGCATCCGCTGGACCCGCGCGACACTTCGACCCTGCACCGGTACGCGGCGCAGCGGCCCGGTCGTGGCGGCTGGTGTGGACACTCGGCGCCACCCCCCTTCGACGGATGAACATATCTGCACGTCACATCTTCGTGACTACCGGTACAACGAGCGGACCTCGGTTGCGGTATTTACCAGGTACAACGTTCCTGATATGAAGTCAGTTCATATTCATGTCGAGGAGCGCGAATGGCCGCCACCGCACCGCTCACCACCGCCTGGACCAACTGGGCCGGCAACCAGCGCAGCACCGCCACCACCATCCTGCGCCCCACCTCGGTGGCGGACGTCGCCGAGGCCGTCCGGACCGCCGCGGCGAGCGGCCAGCGGATCCGGGCGGTCGGCAGCGGCCACTCCTTCACCGCCGTCGCGGTCACCGACGGTCACCGGATGGAGTTGGACGCGCTCGACACCGGCGTCCGGGTGGACGCCGAGCGTCGGCTGGTCACCGTACCGGCCGGGATGACGCTGCGCACGCTCAACGGGCTGCTCGCCGCGCACGGGCTGGCGCTGCCCAACCTCGGCGACATCGACGCGCAGACGATCGCCGGCGCGATCTCCACCGGCACCCACGGCACCGGGTCCGGCTACGGCTGCCTCTCCACCTTCGTCGAGGCGCTCACCCTGGTCACCGGCACCGGCGAGGTGCTGCGCTGCTCGGCCGACGAGCACCCGGACGTGTTCGCCGCCGCCCGGGTCTCGCTCGGCGCGCTCGGCGTGCTGGTCGAGGTCACCCTGCGCTGCGTGGACGCCTTCGTGCTGCACGCGCACGAACGGCCGGCCCCGCTGGACGCGGTGCTCGGCGAGCTGCCCGAGCTGATCGAGGCGCACGACCACGTGGAGTTCTACTGGTTCCCGTACACCGCGCGGGTGCAGCTCAAGACGAACGACCGGGTGCCCGCCGACGACCGCCCGCTGTCCCGGCTGCGCGGCTGGCTGGACGACGACTTCCTGGCCAACACCGTCTTCGCCGGGGCCTGCCGGCTGGGCCGCGCCGTGCCGGCGCTCGCCCCGGGAATCAGCGCGGTCTCCGCCCGGGCGCTCACCGAGCGCCGCTACACCGGCCGCTCCGACCGGGTCTTCTGCACCCCGCGCCGGGTCCGCTTCGTCGAGATGGAGTACGCGGTGCCGCGCGCCGCGCTGCCCGAGGCGCTGGACGGACTGCGCCGGATCGTGGACGGGCTGCCGTTCAAGGTGCTCTTCCCGGTCGAGATCCGGTTCACCGCCGCCGACGACATCTGGCTGTCGCACGGCTACGGCCGCGACTCGGCGTACCTGGCCGTGCACCAGTACGTGGGCATGCCCTACGAGCCGTACTTCCGCGCGTTCGAGCAGGTCGCCGCCGGCCTGGGCGGACGCCCGCACTGGGGCAAGCTGCACTACCGGGACGCGGGGTCACTCGCGCCCGCCTACCCCCGCTGGGCCGACTTCCAGTCCCTCCGCACCCGCCTGGACCCCGACCGCCTCTTCACCAACCCCCACCTCACCCACATCCTCGGCTGAGCCCACCCGAGATCTTGGCGGGGAATGGCCCCTTGAGGGGCCGCTTCCTTCCAAGATCTCTGGTCAGCGGACCGTCAACCGGGCCAACCTGCGGCGCGTAGGGCGGAGCGGAGCTGATCGATGACGTCGTGTGGGCGGGCGCGGACGGCCCAGGCGGGGAACCGGAGCATTCGGTCACCCTCGGTCCAGACAGCGTTCTGCCGACGCATGTCCGCCCACGCGTGGGCCGGGTCCAGATGCTGGCCGCCGTCGATCTCGACGTGCACCCGCCACTCCTCGAAGTAGGCGTCGAGGTAACGGCGTCGGCCAGCGGAGTCCCGTCGGACCTGCTGGCGCGTCGGCTCGGGCAGCCCGGCGCGGCGGACGAGACGCAGGAAATCGAGTTCGCTCAGCGAATGGGCACCACCGGCTGCGTCGGTGGCGGTGTCGAGAATCAGCCGTCGGCGCCGGATGCGGGGCAGCCGCTCGACCACCAGATGCAGCTCGTCACCGCCGACGAGGCGCTGCTGGAACGCGGCGGCGACGATCGACCGGGCCTCGTCGTCGGTGGCCGCCCACTGGGCGGCGTCCGCGATCGAACGGGCCGGCATCGTCCGGCGCGGCTGCCCGGCGGCGTGCACGTCCTCCGACGGCAGGCGGGTCGTGCGGTGTGCCACGACACCCGGCGGTAGCGGGCCCCTCCGGCACGTCGCCGGCAGCAACACGTGAACGATCCGGTGCGGGAAGCCGCGCAGCCCGCCGGCCTGGGCAGCGGTCAGTCCACCCAGCACGGCCGACGGCCCGGCGGCGAGCACCGCCGCCCACCGGAACTGGTCGGCGTTCACGGGGCCGTTGTGCGTGACGAACACCGCCCGGTGGACCTGACGCCAGCGGCCGGTCGCCACCCGGTGCCGGATCGCCTTGCGGGACAGGTGCCGCAGCGCCTGGCTGAGGCTGATCACGTCGTCCTGCCGGAAGAGCAGCCAGGTCAACTCGTCGGCGTCATCGGCCGGCAGACGCCGATTCAACGCCCCCAGCGTCACTCTTCGCCGTGCCCCCACCCCACCGAGTCTCCGCGAAGCGACCACTCCCCGTCCGCCCCTGTGGACAACGTCGAGATCTTGGAAGGCTCTGGCCCCTCCAAGGGCCGTTTCCTTCCAAGATCCCTGAGGGAGGCGTTACTCGGTGGGGGTGGTGGCCTTCTTGGGGGCGGCCTTTTTGGGGGTGGTGGTTTTGGCGGTGGTGGTCTTCTTCGCCGTGGACTTGGTGGCGGCGGCCGTCTTCTTGGTCGCCGTGGCCTTCTTGGCGGGGGCCTTCTTCGCCGCCGCCTTCTTCCGCGGGGCCGGGCCCTTGGCGCGCTTCTCGGCGAGCATCTCGGAGGCCTCCTCGAGGCTCAGCGCCTCCGGAGTCTGGCCGCGACGCAGCGACGCGTTGGTCTCCCCGTCGGTGACGTACGGGCCGAACCGGCCGTCCTTGATCACCAGCGGCTTCTCGGTGAGCGGGTCGACGCCCATCTCCCGCAGCGGCGGCGCGGCGGCCCGACGCTGGCGGGTCTTCGGGGCGGCCAGCAGGGCCAGCGCCTCGTCCAGTGTGACGGTGAACATCTTCTCTTCGGAGTCCAGCGAGCGGAACTCCTCGCCGCGCTTGACGTACGGGCCGTAGCGGCCGTTGTTGGCGAAGACCTCGTTGCCCTCCGGGTCCACCCCGACCAGCCGGGGCAGGCTGAGCAGCTTCAGCGCCTCGTCGAAGGTGAGCGAGTCCGGCGACTGCGAGCGCAGCAGGGAGGACTTCCGCTCGCCGCTGGCCACGTACGGGCCGAACCGGCCGGACTTGAGCAGGATCGGCTCGCCGGTGGCCGGGTCGTCGCCGAGCTTGCGCTCGCCCCCGCCACCGAGGAACAGCTCGTGCACCTTCTCCGGGGTCAGCTCGTCCGGCGCCAGGCCCTCCGGGATCGGGGCCCGGTCGCCCTGGGCGCCGCCCTCCTCGCCCTCGGCGGCCGGCGCCGGCGCCTCGCCCGGCACCGCCCGCTGCAGGTACGGCCCGTAGCGGCCCACCCGGACGACGACCTCGCGGCCCTCGTCGTCGGTGAAGAGCGGGATCGAGTTGACGCTGCGCGCGTCGATCTCGCTGAGGTTCTCGGTGACCAGCTTCTTCAGCCCGCCGGAGCGGGCGATGTCCTGGTCGCCGGCGCCGTTGGCGCTGCCGAAGTAGAAAGCGGTCAGGAAGTCGACCGCCGCGTGGTCCCCGCCGGCGATCTCGTCCAGCTCGTTCTCCATGCTGGCGGTGAAGTCGTAGTCGACCAGCCGCGGGTAGTGCCGCTCCAGCAGCCCGATCACCGCGAACGCCAGGAAGGACGGGATCATCGCCTGGCCGCGCTTGAAGACGTAGCCGCGGTCCTGGATGGTCTGCATGATCGACGCGTACGTGGAGGGGCGGCCGATGCCCAGCTCTTCGAGGGCCTTGACCAGCGACGCCTCGGTGTAGCGCGACGGCGGCTGGGTGTGGTGGCCCTGCGCGGCCAGCTCCTCGGCGGTCAGCGGCTGGTCCTTGACCAGGGTGGGCAGCCGCCGCTCGGCGTCCTCGGCCTCGGCGTTCTCGTCGTCGCTGGACTCGACGTACGCCCGCAGGAAGCCCGGGTCGGTGATGGTCTTGCCGGTGGCGCCGAAGTCGGCCTCCTCCTGCGCGGAGGACACGGCACGGATGCGCACCGAGACGCTGGAGCCGACCGCGTCGGTCATCTGCGAGGCGATGGTGCGCCGCCAGATCAGCTCGTAGAGCTTGAACTCCTCGGCGGAGAGTTCCTTGGCCACCTCGCCCGGGGTGCGGAAGTTGTCCCCCGCCGGGCGGATCGCCTCGTGCGCCTCCTGCGCGTTCTTCACCTTGCCGGTGTAGCGGCGCGGCTCCGGCGGCACGCTCCGCTCGCCGTACAACTCGACGATCTGCCGGCGGGCCGCCGCGATGGCGGTCTCCGACAGGTTCACCGAGTCGGTACGCATGTAGGTGATGTAGCCGTTCTCGTAGAGCCGCTGCGCGGTGCGCATCGTCTGCTGCGACGAGAACCGCAGCTTGCGGGCCGCCTCCTGCTGGAGCGTCGAGGTGATGAACGGCGCGTACGGGCGGCGGCGGTAGGGCTTCTCCTCGACCCGGGTGACGGTGAACGGCCGCCCTTCCAGACGGGCCGCGAGACCCCGGGCACCTCCTTCGTCGAGGTGGACCACCCCGGCGCCCGGCTTCACCCGGCCCGTGGTGGGCTCGAAGTCCTTGCCGGTGGCGATCCGGTCACCGTTCAGCGCGACCAGGGTGGCGTTGAAGCTGCGCGGGCCCTCGCCGGCGTTCCCGACCGCCAGGGTGGCCAGGATGTCCCAGTACTCGGCGGTGCGGAAGGCCATCCGCTGCCGCTCCCGCTCGACCACGATCCGGGTCGCCACCGACTGCACCCGGCCCGCCGAGAGCTTCGGCATGACCTTCTTCCACAGCACCGGGGAGACCTCGTAGCCGTAGAGGCGGTCGAGGATGCGCCGGGCCTCCTGGGCGTCAACCAGGTCGCGGTCGATCTCGCGCGGGTTGGCCACCGCCGCCTGGATGGCCGGCTTGGTGATCTCGTGGAAGACCATCCGCTTGACCGGCACCTTGGGCTTGAGCGTCTCCACCAGGTGCCAGGCGATGGCCTCGCCCTCGCGGTCCTCGTCCGTCGCCAGGAAGATCTCGTCGACCTCCTTGGCCAGCTTCACCAGCTTGCTGATCTGCTGCTTGCGGTCGGCGGAGACCACGTAGAGGGCGTGGAAACCGTTGTCGACGTCCACCCCGAGCCGGGCCCACGGCTCGCCCTTGTACTTGGCCGGCACGTCGGCGGCGTTGCGCGGGAGGTCCCGGACGTGGCCGAAGCTGGCCTCCACGACGTACCCCGGGCCGAGGTAGCCCGAGATCGTCTTGGCCTTCGCCGGTGACTCGACGATGACCAGACGGGTGGTTCCAGCGTTGCTCGGCACGTTTCTCTCCGACCTCACTCCTGCTCACTGCCGCCCGCGTCCCGTTCGGGCCGGCTTCGACCCGCCGATGCCCGGCGGTCCGGATGTCCAACGTAACGCGCCGTCCGCGTTTCGGGTTTCGCGGGCGGCAAACCACCCGGCGGGGCGGTCGCCGCCGCCGAAACGCGGCCGGGGTTGCCGGACGGCGCCACCGTACACCGTGGGTAGGCCCGGAAGCGGGACACTGTGACGATGGCGGACCCTCGGCCGAGGCGCCACCCGGCCGTTTTCCATGCCAAACCACCCCCACTGTCGCCGACCGGACAGCCCACCGCCACCCGGCGCGTCCCGGCGACGCCGGCGCCGGGCGGTCCCGACGCAGGTCAGGGCGGCGCGACGCGAATCGACAGCGGTGCGGGCGGAGGCGGTGGCGGCGGAGGTCCGGGTCGCCGGACCGGGCGGCGAACCGGCCCGGGCGGTGACGCCGGCGGTCAGGGCCGCCAGGCCGCGTCACCCGGGCGGTCCGGGCCGCGGGGCCGGGCGGCGAGCCGAGCGGTCAGGGCCGGGCCGGCCAGGCGGTGACGGGCGCGGCGGGCGGCCGGTCGCCGACCAGCTCGGCCAGCCGGGCCAGCCGGCGGCGGCCGGTGATCCGGTACGCCGGCCCGTCGGCCTCCGCAACCACCGGCGCCCCGGCCAGCCCGGCCGCGGCCAGCGCCGCGCCGACCGCCGCCCGGCACTCGGCGTCGGCCGGGCCGAGCCGGAGCAGGAACCCGGCCGGCTCCGCCACCCCCGCCGCGGCCAGCCAGAGCCGCAGCCGCCGGCCGGTGAGGTGGAAACCGGCGGGCGGCCGCTTCACCGTGCCGCGCAGCCAGGCCGCCGCGAGCGGCTTCAAGGTCCGGGTGTACGAGGTCCGCACCGCGTGCCGCTCGTCCCCGGTCGCCTCCCAGCTGGCGGCGAGGCCGCGCAGCGCCAACTCGGCGACCAGGACGTGCACCCGCCAGGCGGCGTCCACCACCACCGAGAGTCGGGCGGTGCCCCCCATCACGGCCACCTCGCCGGGCCCGGCGAGCAGACCGGCGAGGTCGGCGACCGACGGGTCCGCCGCCTCCGCGCCGAAGAAGACCAGTTGCCGCCGGGCGTCGTCCCGGCCGCCCTCGGCAGGGGCCGGATCGGCCGGGTCGCCCTCGGCGGTCGCCGCGCCCCGGTCGGCCGTCGCGGTCGACCCGGCGTCGCGGGACCGACCGCCCGGCCGACGCCGGCCACCACCGGCAGCCGGCCGCCCGGGCCGACCCCGCGGCGGCGGGGCCGGCTCGGGCACCGGGAACAGCGCCGGGGGCGGTTGCCCGTCCGGCGGCTCACCGGTCCCGCTCAGCGACACTCCGGCACCTCGGCGAAGGCGCGTTTCAACTCCTCGGAGTTGAGCCGGCTGGTGTCCAGCGCGCTCGCGTCGTACTCCTTGTTCAGGGTGTCCACGGCGGCGCGGACGCCGTCGTAGAAGGGCCCGGCCTGGCCGGTGCTCAGCCCGTCGATGGTGTCCCGGGCCTTGCCGTAGGCGTCCCGCATCTTCGCCAGCGAGGTGCGGAACCCCGCCGACACCTCGGCACCGTGCTCGGCCTCCGGGATGCCGGCCTGCTCGACCTTGCGCCGGGCCGTCTCGCTGGCCTGCTCGGCGCCACCGAAGAGCCGCACCAGGTTCTCCTTGGCCTGCGCCGGCGTGGTCTGCGCGGTCATCTGCTGGTCGGTGCTGCTGGTCAGCTTGCTGATCTCGGCCCGCCACGGGGTCAGCGCCGAGCAGACCGACGCCGCCCAGGCGCGCGCGCTGGGCCCGCCGCCGCAGCCGGCGACGATGAGTACGAGCGTGGCCACGACCACCGTGAGCTTTCCGGCGGCTGCCGCCCGGCACGTACGCATGCGTTGCAGCGTACGACCTCTGTCGAGTGGTGGCACCGGTCAGGCGCGGTGCCCCGACGCCGCCCCGGCGGCCCGGACGGACCGGTCCCCGGCCGGCGGGTTGCCGACCGGGGACCGGGTGGGAGGTACGGATCAGGCGTTGACCGGCTCCGGTCGCTGATCCGGGCTGCCCGCGCCGGCGTCGGTGTCCGAGTCGGACATCGCCACGCCCTTGCGCTTGCTGAACACCACGGCCGCCACGATGATCAGCGCGGCCACCACGGCGATGGCCACCCGCAGGCCGGTGTTCCGGTCGTCGCCCACGCTCCAGGCCACCACGGCCGGGGCGATCAGCAGCGAGACCAGGTTCATCACCTTGATCAGCGGGTTGATGGCCGGGCCGGCGGTGTCCTTGAACGGGTCACCGACGGTGTCGCCGATGACCGTCGCGGCGTGCGACTCGGAGCCCTTGCCGCCGTACGCGCCGTCCTCGACCAGCTTCTTGGCGTTGTCCCAGGCGCCCCCGGAGTTGGCCAGGAAGACCGCCATCAGCGTGCCGGCCCCGATCGCGCCGGCCAGGTAGGACGCCAGGGCACCCGGGCCGAGGCCGAAGCCGACCGCGATCGGCGCCAGGATGGCGAGCAGCCCGGGAGTCATCAGCTCGCGCTGCGCGTCCCGGGTGCAGATGTCGACGACCTTGCCGTACTCCGGGCGCTGGGTGCGGTCCATGATCCCGGGCAGCTCACGGAACTGCCGGCGGACCTCCATCACCACGGCGCCGGCCGAGCGGGAGACCGCGTTGATGGCCAGGCCGGAGAAGAGGAACACCACGGCCGCGCCGATGATCAGGCCGACCAGGTTGCGCGGGTTGGCCACGTTCAGCGAGTTGAGGATCTCGCCGCCCACGTCGCCGACCCCGGCGTCCGCGTACGCGGTGCGCAGGGTGTCGGTGTACGAGCCGAACAGCGCGGTCGCGGCGAGCACCGCGGTGGCGATCGCGATGCCCTTGGTGATCGCCTTGGTGGTGTTGCCGACCGCGTCCAGCTCGGTCAGCGTCCGCGCGCCGTGCTCGTCGATGTCGCCGGACATCTCGGCCACGCCCTGCGCGTTGTCGGAGATCGGGCCGAAGGTGTCCATGGCGACGATCACGCCGACCGTGGTGAGCAGGCCGGTGCCGGCCAGCGCCACCGCGAACAGGGAGAGCGTGATCGAGCTGCCGCCGAGCAGGAAGGCGCCGAAGACGCCGGCGCCGATCAGCAGCGCCGAGTAGACCGCCGACTCCAGGCCGACGCTGATCCCGGCGAGGATGACGGTGGCCGGGCCGGTCTGCGAGCTCTTGCCGATGTCCTGCACCGGGCGCCGGTTGGTCTCGGTGAAGTAGCCGGTCAGCGCCTGGATCGCGGCGGCCAGCACGATGCCGATCACCACCGCGCCGATGGCCACCAGCCGCGGGTTCCCGTCGATCGGGCTGCCGTCGGAGTTGGTGAGGCCGCCCTCGAGACCGTCGAAGGTCGCCGGCAGGTACGCGAACGCGGCGATCGCCACCAGCACCGCCGAGATCACCGCGGAGAGGTAGAACGCCCGGTTGATCGCGGTCAGGCCGTTGCGGTCGGAGGTGCGCAGCCGGGTGATGAAGACCCCGATGATCGCCACGAGCACGCCGATGGTGGAGATGATCAGCGGGAACACCAGGCCCTCGTTGCCGAACGCGGCCCGGCCGAGGATCAGCGCGGCGACCAGGGTGACCGCGTACGACTCGAACAGGTCGGCGGCCATGCCGGCGCAGTCACCGACGTTGTCGCCGACGTTGTCGGCGATGGTGGCGGCGTTGCGCGGGTCGTCCTCGGGGATGCCCTGCTCGACCTTGCCGACCAGGTCGGCGCCGACGTCGGCGGCCTTGGTGAAGATGCCACCGCCGACCCGCATGAACATGGCCAGCAGCGCGGCGCCGAAGCCGAAGCCCTCCAGCACGGTCGGCGCGTCGCCCCGGAAGATCAGCACGACCAGCGCGGCGCCGAAGAGGCCGAGGCCGACGGTGAGGAAGCCGACCACGCCACCGGTGCGGAAGGCGATCTTCATGGCCGCCTCCCGGCCGCCCTGTCGCTCCCGCGCGGCGGCGGCGACCCGCAGGTTGGCCCGGGTGGCCAGCCACATGCCGGCGCCGCCGATGAACGCGCTGAACAGCGCGCCGACCACGAAGAAGAGCGAGCGGCCGATCTTCACAGCGGTCTCGCTGCCGTCGGTGTCGTGCACCGGCAGCAGGAAGAGCAGCACCACGGCGATGACCACGAAGATGGCCAGGGTGCGGAACTGCCGGAGCAGGTAGGCCGAGGCGCCCTCCTGGACCGCCCCGGAGATCTCCTGCATGTTGGTGGTGCCCTTACCGGCCGCCAGCACCGCCTTCGTCAGCGCGGCGGCGAAGGCGAGCGCCACCAGCGCGATCACCGCGGCGATGACGACGTAGGTGATATTGGCTCCGGTGAGGGAGATCCCGCCGCTTTCGGCGGCGGCCAAGGTATCGGACATCTGTGTCCTCCTGTACCGACACTCGCGCCGGCCGGTGGAGACGCACCGACCGGCGCCTGGATGCGGATTCGCAAGCGCGCGCCAACCCACCCCGGCGGACCAGCGATGAACACCCGTTCCCGCTGGCTGCGGGATGGATCACTTGCTGACAACCCGCGTACTGTAGCCCTCTGTCGTGTCGGAGGTCACACCGAGGGGGCACCCTCTCTCGATGATCTTCGTCGCTGTGTTATGAACCGAAATCTGATATAGGAGCGGGTCCATGCCAGACAGGCCGCGCCCCGAGCTGGGGACGCGGCCTGAAACGGCGGGTGAGCAGGTCAGCGGCCGACGGGCCAGACCATCCGGACCTCGGTGCCGATGCCCTCGTCGACCGGGCGTACCTGGAGGTCCTCGACGAAACCGGCGAGCAGCGCGAAGCCGACGCCGGTGGTGAGCGCCTCGTCGGTGAGCGACTCGTCGGCCAGCTCGTCCGGCGGCAGCGCGGCCAGCCCGATGCCGGCCTCGATCGGGGCGCGGTCGATCACCCGGACGGCGTACTGCCCGGCGTCGGACATCTCCACCAGCACCGGGTCGGCCAGCCCGTACTGGCGGTGCAGGGCGACCGCCCGGGTGCACGCCTCGCCGATCGCCAGGCGCACCTCGTCGAGCAGGTCCTCGCGTACCCCCGCCCGCCGGGCGACCGCCACGCCGACCAGGCGGGCGGTGCGGACGTGCACCGGAGCCGGCGAGAACGAGAGCCGGACCGTGGCCATCACGCGCCGGCGCCGGTCGGTCCCGCGGCCACCGCGGCGTCGACCGTGGGGTGCAGCGGGAAGACCTGGTCGAGCGCGGTGATCCGGAAGATCTTGAGCAGCGGTTCCTTGTCGCAGACCAGGGCGAACGAGCCGCCGGCCGAGCGCAGCCGCTTGAGCGCGCCGACCAGCACGCCCAGGCCGGTGGAGTCGAGGAAGTCGACCCGGCCGAGGTCGACCACGACGTGGCGGGCCCCGCCGTCGATCAGTTCCAGGAGCCGCTCGCGCAGCCGGGGGGCGGTGTAGACGTCCACCTCACCGCCGACCTCGAGCACCGTGTGTTCCCCCACGGTGCGGGTCGCCAGCGACAGCTCCATCGGTCCTCCTCGCAAGAGCCGTAAACTCTCCTGGGCATCTAACCACTACCGCCGGTGCCGCCCGACGGCTCACCGGCGAAGCCTCCCCCTTACCCAGCGCCCCGGCTTTCATTTCCGAACACCAGTGCGAGAGTGCAGGTCGTGACCACCGACAGCTTCAGCTCGGCCCGTCTGACGCCGCGCGACGACCTGAAGCCGTCGACCGACAGCTCCGGCTCGCCCCGCCTGACGCCGCGCGACGATCCGGAGCCGTCGCCCGCGGCCACCGTAGCCGCCGGCTCCGGGCGGTCGCCGGCGGAGCTGCTGGGGCGGCTGCGTGGTCGGCACCCGGCCGACCCGGTCACCCACGTCGAGCGGGTGCCGGCCCGGCCCGGCGTGCCCGCGCCCTGGCCGCAGTGGGTCCCGGCGGAGCTGCGCGCGGCGTTCGCCCGCCGCGGCGTGGTCGCGCCGTGGCGGCACCAGGCCGAGGCCGCCACCCTGGCGTACGACGGGCAGCACGTCGTGGTGGCCACCGGCACCGCGTCCGGCAAGTCGCTGGCGTACCAGGTGCCCGCGCTCTCCACGCTGCTCGCCGACCCCCGGGCCACCGTGCTCTACCTGGCCCCGACCAAGGCGCTCGCCGCCGACCAGCTGCGCGCCGTCGCCGAGCTGGAGCTGGAGGGGGTACGCCCGGCCTGCTACGACGGGGACACGCCGCGCGCCGAGCGGGAGTGGATCCGGCGGCACTCCCGGTTCGTGCTGACCAACCCGGACATGCTGCACCACGGCATCCTGCCCGGGCACGCCCAGTGGTCGGGGTTCCTGCGCCGGCTGGCGTACGTGGTGGTCGACGAGTGCCACACCTACCGGGGGGTGTTCGGCTCGCACGTCGCGCACGTGCTGCGCCGGCTGCGCAGATTGAGCGGAGCTACGGGCCGCGCCTCCTCCCCCGCGCTCGCGGGCTCCCGCAACACGCCGGTCTTCGTGCTGGCCTCGGCGACGTCGGGTGACCCGGCGACGGCGGCCGGGCGGCTCACCGGCCTGCCGGTGGCCGCGGTCACCGAGGACACCTCGCCGCGCGGCGGGGTGACCTTCGCGCTCTGGGAGCCGCCGCTGCTGCCCTCGGCCGACACCTCGTCCGACGCGGTGGACCTCGCGCCGGTCCGCCGGTCGGCACTGCGGGAGACCGCGGACCTGCTCGCCGACACGGTCGCCGAGGGGGTACGCACGCTCGCCTTCGTCCGGTCCCGCCGGGGCGCCGAGGTGGTGGCGGCCAACGCGCGCCGGGCGCTGGACGAGGCGGTGCCGGGGCTCGGCGGCCGGGTGGCCGCCTACCGGGCCGGCTACCTGCGCGAGGAGCGGCGGGAGCTGGAACGGGCGCTGCTGCACGGCGAGCTGCTCGGGCTGGCCTCCACCAACGCGCTGGAGCTGGGCGTCGACCTGATCGGCCTGGACGCGGTGCTGATCTGCGGTTACCCGGGCACCCGGGCCTCGCTGTGGCAGCAGGCCGGGCGGGCGGGGCGCTCCGGGCAGGAGGCGCTCGCCGTGCTGGTGGCCCGGGACGACCCGCTGGACACCTACCTGGTGCACCATCCGGAGGCGGTGTTCGGGGCGCCGGTGGAGGCGACCGTGCTCGACCCGGCCAACCCGTACGTGCTCGGGCCGCAGTTGGCCTGCGCGGCGGTCGAGGCCCCGCTCACCCCGGCCGACCTGGCGCTCTTCGGCGACGGGGCGAAGGAGGCGGTGGACGCGCTGGTCGAGGCGGGGGCGCTGCGGCAGCGCCCGACCGGCTGGTACTGGCGGCACCGGGAGCGCCCCGAGGTGGACCTGCGTGGCGAGGGCGGCGCCCCGGTCTGCGTGGTGGAGGCGGCGACCGGGCGGCTGCTCGGCACCGTCGACGGCGGCTCGTCGCACTTCCTGCTCCACCCCGGCGCGGTCTACCTGCACCAGGGCGTCTCGTACGTGGTGGACGAGCTGGACCTGGCCGACGGGTGCGCGCTGGTGCACCCGGAGGAGCCGGACTGGTCCACCCACGCCCGCGACGTCACCTCGCTGTCGGTGGTCAGCGTCCGGTCCTATGTCGACGCCGGGCCGGTGGGGCTCTTCCTCGGCGAGGTCGACGTGACCAGCCAGGTGGTCTCCTACCAGCGGCGCCGGATCGCCACCGGCGAGGTGATCGACACCCGGCCGCTGGACCTGCCGGCCCGGGAACTGCGCACCGTGGCGGTCTGGTTCACCCTGTCACCGGAGTCGCTGACCGGGGCCGGGGTGGAGCCGGCCGACGTGCCGGGGGCGCTGCACGCCGCCGAGCACGCCGCGATCGGGCTGCTGCCGCTGATGGCGACCTGCGACCGGTGGGACATCGGCGGGCTCTCCACCGCGGCGCATCCGGACACCGAGGCCCCGACGGTCTTCGTCTACGACGGGCACCCCGGTGGGGCGGGTTTCGCCGAGCGCGCGTACGGCACGGCGGCGGCGTGGCTGCGGGCCACCCGGGACGCGATCGCGGAGTGCGGTTGCGAGGCGGGCTGCCCGTCCTGCGTCCAGTCGCCGAAGTGCGGCAACGGCAACAACCCGCTGTCCAAGCCGGACGCGATCCGGGTGCTCGACGTGGTGCTGGCAAACCTGCCGTCCTGAGCCGATCGGATGCATGAACCGCGGGAGTGCCGGGCATAGATGCGTGGGAGCGCTTCCATCGACGGAGCTGACTCGGGCCATCGATGGCGTCCCCGCTGTCGTGGTCGCCCTGGCCCGTCCGTTGTGCGTTCGTCCCCCGCTGTTCGTTCGTCGCTCGCCCGGAGGAGGAGTCGTGGCCGACACCATCGCCGAGACCGTCGACCTGCTCTACACCATCGACCAGGAGAACCTCACCCCCGACCAGCAGATAGCGCTCGGCGCCGCGCTCGCCGCGCTGGCCCAGGCGGAGCGGCTGGAGCAGATCAACGAGCGGCTGCGCGGCATCCACCAGGTGCTCAACAGTTGGGCGTTGCGCGCCACCGTGGACGGTTGCCGCTGACGCCGCTCCGGGCGGCTGACGCCACTCCCGGGGCGGCTGGCGCCGGTCCGGGCGGCGGAGGCGGCCGGGCTGTGCGAGACTCCGGCGGATTATCGGTGAGGAGACGAATATGCAGCTCGACAACTTGCAGGCCCAGCAGCAGTTCCACATCCGCCAACGGGTGCGGATGATGGTCAACCAGTACGAGGTCCACGCCGTCGCGCCGGACGGCTCCGAGGGCGGCCTGCTGGCGTTCGCCCAGCAGAAGCGGCTCGCCTTCAAGGAGCAGGTGACCATCTACACCGACGACTCGAAGCAGCAGCCGCTGCTCGGGTTCAAGGCCCGCCAGCGCCTCGACCTCGGCGCCACGTACGACGTGACGGACGCCGCCGGCAACCCGATCGGCGCCTTCCGCAAGGACTTCGCCCAGTCGCTGCTCCGCTCCACCTGGCACGTGGAGCAGGCCGGACTGCCGCAGGTCACCGGACAGGAGCGGAGCCTGCCGGTGGCGCTGCTGCGGCGCTTCGTCGACTCGCTGTCCTGGCTGCCGTACCACTTCGACTTCACCGCGAACGGCCAGCCGGTCTTCACCGTGGTCAAGAAGTGGGGCCTGCGCGACCGGTACGTCGTCGAGATCCAGCACCCGCAGATCGACCGGCGACTGGTGATCGCGATGGCCGTGGCGCTCGACGCCCTCCAGGCCCGCTGACGCCCGGGGCCCGGGGCCCGGGGCGCGGGCAACCGCTGACCCCGGGCTCCCGCCGCCCGCAGGTCACCCGCGCACCGGGCCGGCTCGGGCACTGACCCGGACGACGCGGGTCAGGCCGGGTAGCGGCGCGACGGTCACCTCCGCCGTGACCAGGACGTCCAGGCCGTCGAGCCGGCAACCGACCAGGTGCCCACCGTTGGCGGCGGCGATCTCGGCCGCGTGTCCGCAGGCCGCCGTGGTCCCGCCGAGCGCGCGGGCGGCGCCGGCGAGCGCGGCGAAGTCGGCCGCCGCCCGGGCCTGCTGCCGGGCCGCCCGGGCGCTGGTGACCGCCGCGCCGAACACGCCGACCACCACGAACACCAGCCCGACGGCGAGCAGGCAGATCGTTGCCCCGCCCCGTTCCCCGGCCCGACCGCCGGGCCCCCGCCGCAGCGCACCCATCGCCGCGGCGCCGGCCCGGGCAGCCCGAGCGGGCCGACGCCCGAGCGCACCGACCGCCGGGACGCCGGCACGAGCAGCCCGAGCGGGCCGACACCGGAGCGCACGAACCCCCGGGACGCCGGCACGATCGGCGCGCCCGGCGTCAGCGCCGGAGCCATCCCGTGGGCGGGGGTTGCCGGCGGCGATCACGGCTGCGGACCCGGCGCGCCCGGTTCGACCGCGGCGACCGCGGTGGCGACCACGGTGACCCGGGGCAGCCGGGCACCGAGGCTGCGGACCGGGGCCCGGACCGTGGCATGGACCCGCTCCCCGACGACCGCCACCGACACCTCGGCGCCCGACGGAGCGGAGCGCCGCCCCGCGGCCGTCCCGTCCTCGCCCCGGGAGGCGGCGAGCGCCGCCTCCCGGGCCGCGTCCAGGCAGCCCGCCCTGGTGCTGGCCGCGCTGACCGCGGTCAGGCCGGCGAGCAGGAGGAGGACCAGCGCCGGCAGGCCGGCCGCCAGTTCGGCGGTGAAGGACCCCCGGTCGTGGCCGGCCGGCCGGCGCCGGGTCACTTCAGCGCCCGGTCGATGACGGCGGTCAGCGCCGACTGCACGTTGCCCGAGGTCAGCACCTTCAGCAGGATGCCGGCGAAGGCCACCGCGGCCAGCGTGCCGACCGCGTACTCGGCGGTGTTCATCCCGGCGTCCCCGCGCAGGCGGGTGAGGAGTTTGCGCACGTGCTGGTCCTTTCTCTAGGGATCTCAGAGCACGTCACCGAGGACGGCGACGATCACCGGCACCAGGCCGGCGAGAATGAAGGCGGGCAGGAAGCAGAGCCCGAGGGGCAGGACGACGAGCACCCCCGCCCGGCGGGCGGACGCCTCCGCCGCGGTGGCCCGGTCGGCCCGCAGGTCGTCGGCGAGCCGGGTCAGCGCCCCGGCCAGCGCGGCTCCGCTGTGCGAGGAGCGCAACGCCGCCGCGGTCAGCCGCTCCGCGCCCGGCACCGGCCCGAGCTGGGACCACGCCTCCTCGGGACCACCACCGAGCAGCAGCGTGCGGCCGACCCGGCCCAGCCGCCGCGCCAGGGGGCCGTCGAGCGCCTCGGCCACCGCCAGCACCGACCGGTCGACCGGCGCGCCCGCCCGCATCGCCGCGGCCAGCAGGTCGGCGGCGAGGGGCAGGTCGCCGGCCTCGCGGAGCCGACGCTTGCGTACGGCGGGTGGCTCGATCCGGCGCAGTGCCCGGTCGAGGACGATCGCCGTGGGCGTCGCCGCGATCAGTCCCGGCCAGCCGCCGACGACCACGGCGACCGCCAGGCCGGCCAGCCCCGCCGCGAGCCGGACCGCGTCCGGGCGCCGGCCCACCCGCCGCGCACCGTCTCCGTCATCCGCTCCGGCGGGCAAACTTCCCGGGCCGGGTGGAGCGGAGTTCAGTTCCCGCAGCCGGTGCCGTGGGCGACGCCCGGCCCCGGCCGTCACCGCGAGCAGGGCCGCCGCGACCAGGCAGCCGGCCGCCAGGGCGGTCCGGGACATCAGCCGGCCCGCCCCGGCGTCCCACCGAGCCGCTCGGTCCAGAGCAGTCCGGCGATCTGGAGCACGATCGCGCCGACGGCACAGACGCCGCCGATCGGGGTGTGCAGCAGCACGGCGACCGGGTCCACGCCGATGCCGTAACCGAGGCCGACGCCGCCCAGGGGCAGTGCGGCCAGCAGCCACGCGGTCGCCCGCGCCCCGGCCGCCTGGGCCGCCGCCGCGGCCAGGCCACGATCGGTCGAGCGGGCGTCGGCCTCGATCCGCTCCACCAGTTCGGCCAACGGCGCGCCCGTCCGGTCCGCGAGACGTACGGCGGCGAGCGCCAGCCGCAGGAGACGGTCCGGCTCGCCCGGCTCCTCGCCGGAGCGGGGACGCCACCGGCCCGGCCCGTCACGCCGCGACTCGGCCCCTGCCGGCTCGACCGCCGGCCCGCCCGCCGCGTCGACGGTCGACGCCGGCTCCGGGCCCACGGCCGACCAGGCCGGGGCGTGCGGGACCGGTCGGGACGGAACCCGCTCGGTGCCGTCGATCATCGGCCAGTCGGCCGGGCCGTGGACGATCGGAGCGGCATCCGCGACGGGCAGTACCTCCCCCGCCAGTGCCGGGCCCGAGCCGCCACCCGCGCCGGCGCGCGACGGCGCCCGTCCCGGGCCGGTGTTCGTCACCGGCAGGCGTGGTGCCGCACGGTCTCGTCCTTCCGCCCTGCCGGCGCGCGCCGCCGGCCGGCCCGCCAGGCGGGTGCTTTCCGGGTGGCTTGCTGCGCCGGTCCTCGTCGGGCCCGGGCCGACGCTCGCCCAGCCCTGAGCGTCGGCGGTCTGAGCGGTGGCCAGTCCCAGGCGCTCGGCGGCCACCAGCACGGGCAACCCGGCGCGCAGGTCGGCGGCGAGGCCGCAGAGCTGGTCCAGGCGCTTGCGACGGAGCCGATCCGCCTGCCGTGCCGCCTGCCGCCGTACCAGGGCGCGGGTGCCCAACCACCCGTACCCGGCCAGGGCCACCGCGGCCACCGGACCGCCGAGCAACACGCCGGTTCCGGCACCGGCCAGCCCGGCCAGGAGCAGGGTGCGCCTCGGCGCGGCGATGACCACCGCTGCCATCCGGCGCCATCCGGGACCGGGGTGCCGGCCCGGACCGGTGGAAGTTCCCGGCCGCCGTTCCGCCGGAGCTGTCGCGCTCGGCGGCCCGACCGGCCCGGCCGGGCGGCGGGGATCCCGGCGGCCTGGCGGTCGCGGTGAGCCGGTCGGACGCACGGCCACCGATGCCGCTCCGGCGGCCGGCGGGGACAGCGAGGCGAGTGCGCCGGACGGGCGGGCCAGCGCCCCTCGGCGGGCCACGTGCCGGGCGGGCAACCCCGGCACCTGACGGCGCACCCGGGTGTCGCCGTCGACCCCGCCGGCCGAGCCGCGCAGCTCCGCCACCCAGTCCAGCAACGGGTCGTCGGACCCGGCCGCCCGGCCAGCCGGGGCGGTCAGGGCGCGACGGCCGAGCCGGTAACCCCGCCACAGCGGCCTGGCCGACGCCACAACAACGGTGGCCAGCAGTGCCAGCAGCGCCGCCCAGTAGCCGGCGCTCATGCCGGTCCCGCCGATCCGGGCCAGGGCTCGCAGAGGATCGGCGGCAGCGCGACGTCGCGTTCCCGCAGCAGTGCCCCGAGCGGCCGGGCGGCCAGGCCGAGCCCGCGTCCGCGTACCCAGGCGGGAACCGCGGTGACCAGCCGTTCCGGGCCCTCGGGGAGCAACAGGCAGATCGACTCCAGCACCCGCTGGCCGGACCTGCGCCGGACCTGGAGCACCACCTGGAGCGCGGCGGCCACCTGGGCGTGCAGCGCGGCGCGGGGCAGGCCGCCGAGCAGGCCGAGGGCCTCCAGCCGGGCTGGTACGTCCGACGGCGCGTTGGCGTGCAGCGTCCCGGCCCCGCCGTCGTGGCCGGTGTTCAGGGCGGCGAGGAGGTCGACGACCTCAGCGCCCCGGCACTCACCGACGACCAGCCGGTCCGGCCGCATCCGCAGTGCCTGCCGGACCAGGTCGGTCAGCCCGACCGCACCGGAGCCCTCCACGTTGGCCGTGCGGGCCTGGAGCCCCACCACGTGCGGGTGCACCGGGTGCAGCTCGGCGGCATCCTCCACCAGCACGATCCGCTCGGTCGCGGGCACCAGCCCGAGCAGCGTGTTGAGCAAGGTGGTCTTGCCCGAGCCGGTGCCCCCGGTGACCAGGTACGCCAGCCGGGCCTCGACGAGCGCGGCGAGCACCGGCGCCACCGGCCGTGGCACGGTGCCCTGGCGTACCAGCTCGTCGAGGGTGAACGGCCGCTGGCGGAAGGTGCGCAACGACAGGTACGGCCCGTCGGTCGCCACCGGTGGCAGCACCGCGTGCAGCCGGGTGCCGTCGGCGAGCCGGGCGTCCGCGTACGGGGAGCCGTCGTCCAGCCGCCGGCCGGCACCCGCGGTGAGCCGCTGCGCGAGCCGGCGTACGTCGTCGACCGAGCCGACCGGCACCGCGACCTGGTGCAGGCCGTGCCCCCGGTCGACCCAGACCCGGGTGCCGTTGACCAGCACGTCGGTCACCTCCGGATCGGCCAGCAGCGGGGCGAGCGGACCGGCACCGACCAGGTCGTCGCGCACCCGGTCGGCCATCCGCAGCACGGCGTTGTCGCCGAGGACGGCGGCGCCCGGCTCGGCCCGTACGGCGGAGACGATCGCCGCCGGGGTGACCGGGGCGGCCGTGGCGGCGATCCGCTGCCGGACCCGGGCGGCGAGACCGTCGCCGCCGGCCGGGCCGGTCATGCCGCACACGGCACGGGCACGCCGGTGAGGTCGGCGACGATCCGCTGGCAGAGCGCGGCCAGCGGGCCACGGCCGTTGGCCGCCGGCGCCTCACCCCGTTCCAACCCTCGGCATAGTCCGGGCTCCGGACGCAGCGTGCCGGCGAGCGGCAGCCCGAGCGCCCGCGCCACCTCGGCCGCCCGCAGCCGACCCGGGGCGGGGCCACGGACGATCACCGACAGGTCGGCGCAGTGCGCGGCGGCGGCGGACACCACGCGGGCGGCGGCCGCGGTGGCCCGCAGTTCGGCGGGCACCACGACGAACACCCGGTCGGCCGCCTGGAGCGCGGTCACCGCCGCGTCGTCCAGGTGGCGGGGAAGGTCGACGACCACGAAGTCGCGACCACGCCGGGCGGCGTCCACGGTGGCCGCCATCGCCGGCACCGGGATGGTGAGCAGATCCCCGCGATCCCAGGAGAGCACCACCAGGTCGCCCCGGCTGGGCAACGACCGCACCAGCGCCGGGGCGTCCACCCGGCCGTCCGCGTCGGTGAGCGCCGGCCAGCGCAGCCCCTCCAGCTGTTCCCAGCCGAGGACCAGGTCGAGCCCGCCCCCTAGCGGATCCGCGTCGACCAGCAGGGTGCGCAGCCGGGCCCGGGCGGCGGTGACCGCGAGCCCACCGGCGAGGATGCTGGCGCCGGCGCCGCCGCGCCCGCCCAGCACCGCGGTGACCCGCGCCTCGCCGTTGCCGGCCCGGTCGGGGCCGCACTCGGCGAACCGGTCGACCAGCCACGGTTCGGCGGCGGGCAGGGTGGCGACGTGCTCGGCGCCGATCAGTTCGGCGACCTGCCAACCGGGGTCGAGTTCGCCGGACCGGCCCACCAGGACCAGCCGGGGCCGCTGCGGCAGCCGCGCTCGCAGGCAGGGTTGCGCCTGGTCGCAGCCGACCAGCACCAGCGGCGCGGGCAGCCAGCGGGTCCGGGCGGCCACCGGGTCGGCGGCGAGTTCCACCTCGACGTCGCCCGCCGCGGCGAGTCGGAGCAGGTCGTCGAGGAGTTCACCGTCCGAGGTGACGACCAGCGGCAGGCGCCGGTGCGCTGAGACGGAGGTACGGGGCGGCATCGCGGCCTCCAACGGTCGGCGGGGGTTGCTGACCGCCGACACTGCTCCCCGTTCCGCGCCGCCCGCCGTCCGCGTACCGCCGCCTGTGGACGACGCGACGCCCTGTGGACAACGCCCACCGAACCAGTCGATCTGCTATGCGCTGCTGCTCGTGGCCCGGCGCCCGCACGTCGACCGGGCGGTCCTGCGGGCGCTGCTCCGACACCGCGCGGGCGGGCTCGCCGCCGACGAGAGCCGCCCGTGCCCGGCCACCGCACCAGCCGGCCGCCCGTCGACCCCGCCGGCCGGCCAGCCCGATCAACCCTCCCGCGCCATCCGGTACTGGTCGGCCAGGTCGGCGGCGAGCCCGTCGAGCCAGGGCCGAGCGTCGGACCGGGTGACGTCGAACCGACCCCGAAGCCGGAACGCCGCGAGGAACGTCTCCGCGACCAGTTCGTCCGCGGCCGGCACACCGAGGCGTCGGGCCAGGCGACGATGGATGCGCCGCGCGTGCCGGTCGATGATCGTCCCGAAGATCTCGGAGTCCAGCGCGGACCAGGCGATGATGTCGGCGTCTGTCAGTGCGCTGTCGTCGGCAGTCGTCCGCCGCAGGAGTCGCATGGTGGGCCTCTCACGGAAAGAGCGTCATCGGTGCTCGCATCCCGCTCGCGGGGCGGGTTCTCGGCTTCGGCCATGCCGCTCGGGCGCGTGCCGGGCCTCCGGGCGGCGCGGAGACCCGGCACGCCCCGCGGCGACCGGCCGCTGGGAGCGGACGTCAGGCCGGCTGGCCGACTCGGTCGACGATGGCGACGGCCAACACGGCCGACCCTCCGGCCGGGCCGCCCACGCCGAGGAAGGTGTGGGTCTCGGGGTGGAAGACGAGCACGATTTCGCCCGGGCCGTTCGTCGAGGACCAGGTGACGCCGATGCCCGGCCGGCCCGCGGCGTCCTTGGCGGACGGCACGGCTTGCAGGTCCGGCATCGTCGCCGCGGCCTCGTAGAGCGCGGCCCGGGCCCGGGGGCGCAGGTAGCTGTCGCTGAGGTAGTGGAGGACGTCCTTGCCGAGGGCATTGGCGTCGCCCGGGTCCCCGCTGGCATTCTTCGCCAGGAAGGCCCGCATCGCGGCGGCGTCGGTGGGCAGGTCGGCGCGGTAGGCGGGCTCCGGGGTGCACGGCTCGGTCTCGCCCGGCACCACCGTGTTCCCCTTCACCGGCACCGCCCGCCCGTTCCGGCAGCCGGGAACGACCCATTCCGTACGCCCGGCGGCAGCGGTCTCGACGATCAGACCGTCCCGCGTCCCGTCCACCGACCTCCAGCTCTCCCGCAGCTCACTCCCCTCCTGGGAGCGGATGTAGACGAACTGGTCCGGCCGGGGCTCGACGTCGGGCACCCGCAGCGCGGCGACCGCCGCGTTGCGCA
Source organism: Micromonospora sp. C28SCA-DRY-2 (assembly GCF_030519475.1). Classification (GTDB taxonomy): domain Bacteria; phylum Actinomycetota; class Actinomycetes; order Mycobacteriales; family Micromonosporaceae; genus Micromonospora. Next base: position 1,677,809 of record NZ_JAUMKD010000001.1, read on the forward strand.
GCACCTGGGTGGCATCGGCCTGTGCGGGCGGCGTGCTGCCACCGAACCGGTCCGGTACGAGCACCAGCGCCGAGGCGATCGCCGCCGCCAGACCGACCGCTGCCACCCCGCTGAGCACCAGCCGCCGGGGCGTGCGCCGCGGGCGGGAAGGCATCGGGCGTACGGTGGACGCCGCGGGCGCGGACGATCCGGCAACCGTCGCGGCCATGGCGGTCGCCAGCCGGCTGCGGGCCGGCGCCAACCGCTCGGCCGCCGGCAGACCGGTCTCCTCGCCGAACTGCTGGAGCAGTCGCATCTCATCCATTTCCCAGTACCTCCTCGATCGTGCTGGCGGGTGTGCCGCCCAACCGCTCACGGAGCAGCCTGCGGGCTCGGTTGAGTCGTGATCGCACGGTGCCGACCGGGATCGACAGTGCGGTGGCGACCTCCTCGTACCTGAGTTCCTCCCAGGCGATCAGCAGCAGCACGTCGCGATCCCCGTCGGAGAGCCGGGCCAGCGCCTCCAGGAGGGGCCGGCGTAGTGATTGCGCCGTCACCACGGCGGCGACCCGGTTGGCGTGCGACGCCTCGCTCGTCGCGGGGACGTACGCCTGCCGCAGCCGGTACTCGCGCTCCTCGTTCCGCCGGTGCTGGCCGACGATCCTGGTGGCGATCCCGTACAGCCACGGCCGCGCGTCCGGGTGGGTGGTGTCGAAACGGTCCCGGCCGCGGAACGCGGCGAGGAACGTCTCCGCGACGAGGTCGTCGGCAGCCGGCACACCGAGGCGCCGGGCCAGGTAACGGTGGATGTACGGCGCGTGCCGGTCGAAGATCGCCGAGAAGGCCTCCGGGTCCCGCACCGACCGCTCGATGATCACTGCATCCGTCACCGCACCGACATCGGCGTCCAGGGGTGGTCTGAGTTCTCTCACACAGGGCCTCTCGCGGAGTAGGAAAGCGTCACCTGTTATCCGCACTCCGCGGAGAGACGGTTCACGCGGCGCTCTGGCCAGCGCGGCGTTCCACGATCCGGGACGCGCCTGCGCCACCCGGCTGGTCGCCGGCGGCGTCCCGGTCGACCCGGTGCCGCGGGTCATGGGGTACGCGCAGGCGTCGACGACGCTGAATCGTTATACACGCTGGGGCCGACCATGCCGCTCGGATCCTGGATACCTTCGCCTCGGCCCCGCTGACGGTCTGCCGACTCGGCGGCCGAGCCGCCCGGCGAGAGCCTGCCCGCCGGGCGGAGGATGGGGCGTGACCTGCGACGCTGCGTTGTCCGGAAAGGGACGACCCCCGTCGGGGGGAGACGGGGGTCGTCGTGAGGTTCGGCTCCGGGGGGGTCGAGCCGAACCCACTCAGCGGTCACGGGGGGTGCAACCGCCGAGGGTCTGGGCGTTGTCCGAGATATGAGTTCTCGTCGTGCCGACAAGTCTGCCTGAGCGGACCTGCTCACGTCGAGTGGTGTCGCCTCCACTCGCTGCGAAATCCTGTTCGCAGAGTGTGACCGCCGTCACGATGCGCGGAGGTTGTGGGGCCGGCCCGTGGGTCGCAGGGGGCATTGGAACCCCGGGCACCCGCCGACCATAGACCATCGGGCTAGACTTTCGCGCCGTGGGCCGAAGTGCCGCTTTTTTCGATCTGGACAAGACAGTCATCGCCAAGTCGAGCGCCCTGGCGTTCGGTCGGCCGTTCTACCGGGACGGCCTGATCACCCGGCGTGACGTGGTCAAGTCGGCGTACGCGCAGCTGATGTTCCGGCTGGGCGGCACCGACGAGCAGACCATGGCTCGGACCAGGGACTACCTCGCCACGCTCTGCAAGGGCTGGCCGGTGGAACAGGTCCGCCAGATCGTCGCGGAGACACTGCACGAGCTGATCAACCCGTACGTCTACGCCGAGGCCGCCGCCCTCATCGAGGAGCACCAGGCGGCCGGCCGGGACGTCGTGCTGGTCTCCGCCTCCGGCGAGGAGATGGTCCGGCCGATCGGCGCGCTGCTCGGGGTCACCGACGTGATCGCCACCCGGATGGGCGTGGTGGACGGGCGCTACAGCGGCGAGGTGGAGTTCTACGCGGCCGGGCCGAGCAAGGTCGACGCGGTCAGCGAGCTGGCCACCGCGCGCGGCTACGACCTCGCCGACTCGTACGCCTACTCCGACTCGTACAGCGACCGTCCGCTGCTGGAGTGCGTCGGGCACCCGACGGCGGTCAACCCGGACCGGCAGCTGCGCAAGCTGGCGGCGGAGAACTCCTGGCCGGTGCTGGAGTTCCGGCACCCGATCCCGCTGGGTCGGCGGCTGCGCGAGCGCCCCGCCGTGCCGGTCGCCGCGGCGGCGCTCGGCGTCGGGGTCGGCGTGGCCATCGGCATCGCCTGGTACGGCCGGCACCGCCGCACCCGCACCGCCCCCGCCGCCTGACCGGCCCCGGCAGGACGGCGCGGACGACCAGCCAGCGTCCAGACCCAGCGCGCTCGGTCGGGGACGACCGGCCCGCTCAGGCGGCGGCGAGGATCTCGTCGCCGATGGCGGTGAGCTGGTCCGCGCCGACCTCGACGGCCGCCATGTAGTGCCGCAGCCAGGAGCGCAGCCCGTCCGGGGTGCCGGTGGCGAAGGCACCGGCCGAGCCGACGTACTCCGGCTCCCGCTCGTGGTGGCCCACGTCGACGGCGAGCAGGCCACGCGGGTCGAGACCGCTGGAGAGCAGCACCAGGCGGGCCGCCCCCCGGGCGACCAGCCCGGAGGGTCCGGCGAACGGGCGCAGGTTCAGCAGCTCGCCGTGCACCACCGCGGCCACCACCAGCGGGGAGACCTTCGTGCCGCCGGCGACCAGCCCGGCCAGCCCGTCCAGCCGGGTGGCCACCACCGGGTCGGCCACCGGGCGGCCCAGCTCGGCCTCGGCCACCACGTCCCGGGCGGCGAGCACGTGCAGCTTGGCCAGCGCCTGCCGGGGCGCCTTGGGCCAGAGCTCACTGAGCCCGGGCAGCGCCCCGGCCACCCGCAGCGCCCCCTGCAGCACCGGCTCGGTCACCGTGCCCGCCCGGACCGCCTCCCGGTCGTGGGCGTACCCCTCCAGGGCCGCGCTGGCCACCGCGGAGCGGAGGCTGACCTCGGCCGCGACCTGGCCGCCGTGCCGGCGCAGTGCGCGGTGCCGCAGCGCCTGGTCGAAGCGCTCGCGGGCCCGCTCGACGGCGGGGGCGATGTCGGCGAGCTCCAGCAGCGGGGCGAGCGGGTCGGTGGTCACCCCGTCACGCTAGCGACCCGGCCGTCCGCCGCGGGCCGCACCCGACCGGAACGCGATCCCGGCCACCGGCCCGCCCGGGCGAACCGGCGCACACCGCGGGCCGCACCCGGTCCCGACCGCCACCGCCGGGCCCGGGCGAACCGGCGTACCCAGCGGCCGGGCCAGACCGGCGGCGTGATCCCGGCCACCACCGGCGGGACGTCCGCCGGCCCGGCAGGCCGGGCGGAAGCAGCGGTCCACCCGGCACGATCCGGACCGTCACCGGCCGGACAAGCGGGCCGGCGGGAGCGGCGGAGCCGTCGGCGACAGCGGCCTGACCTCCGGCTCGGCGGGTGACACCGCGAAGCGCGTCGAAGCGCCGCCGTGACCGGTCCCGATCACGGCACCCGGCGCGGCCGGGACCGGGCGGCGCGGCCGGCACCGCGCCGTCCGGCGCGCGTCGCGGGCCGCTCGGCGCGATCCGGCCGGTGACCGGTCGCCGCCGCCCCACGGTGCGGACTAACCTCTCCTGCAACGAGACGCAGGTCACCCGAGCGACGAGGGAGCACGGCATGAGCGAGGCATTGGCCAATCTGCTGAACGAGACGCGCCAGTTCCCGCCGCCGGCCGAACTCGCCGCCGCCGCCAACGTCACGGCGGAGGCGTACGCCGAGGCGGAGGCGGACCGGCTGGCCTTCTGGGAGCGCCAGGCCGGGCGGCTGACCTGGGCGAAGCAGTGGGACCAGGTGCTGGACTGGTCGAACCCGCCGTTCGCGAAGTGGTTCGTCGGCGGCCAGCTCAACGTGGCGTACAACTGTCTGGACCGGCACGTGGAGGCCGGCCGGGGCGACAAGGTCGCCATCCACTGGGAGGGCGAGCCGGGCGACACCCGGACCATCACCTACGCGGAGCTGCACAAGCTCACCTGCCAGGCGGCGAACGCGCTGACCGACCTCGGCGTCACGGCCGGCGACCGGGTGGCGATCTACCTGCCGATGGTCCCGGAGGCGGCGGTGGCGATGCTGGCCTGCGCCCGGATCGGCGCCACCCACAGCGTGGTCTTCGGCGGCTTCTCGGCCGACGCGCTGACCAACCGGATCCAGGACGCCACCGCCAAGGTGGTGATCACCGCCGACGGCGGCTTCCGGCGGGGCAAGCCGTCGGCGCTGAAGCCGACTGTCGACGAGGCGGTGGCGAAGTGCCCGTCGGTGGAGCACGTGCTGGTGGTGCGCCGCACCGGTGAGGACGTGGCCTGGTCCGAGAAGGACCACTGGTGGCACGAGACGGTGGAGACCGCCTCGCCGGAGCACGCCGCGCAGCCGTTCGACGCCGAGCACCCGCTCTTCATCCTCTACACCAGCGGCACCACGGCCCGCCCGAAGGGCATCCTGCACACCACGGGCGGCTACCTGACCCAGACGTCGTACACCACGCACGCGGTCTTCGACCTGAAGCCGGAGACCGACGTCTACTGGTGCACCGCCGACATCGGCTGGGTGACCGGCCACTCCTACATCGTCTACGGCCCGCTCTCCAACGGCGCCACCCAGGTGATGTACGAGGGCACCCCGGACACCCCGCACAAGGGCCGGTTCTGGGAGATCGTCGACAAGTACCGGGTCACCATCCTCTACACCGCGCCGACGCTGATCCGCACGATGATGAAGTGGGGCGAGGACATCCCCGCCGGCTTCGACCTGTCGTCGCTGCGCCTGCTCGGCAGCGTCGGCGAGCCGATCAACCCGGAGGCGTGGATCTGGTACCGGCAGCACGTCGGCCGGGGCGAGCTGCCCATCGTGGACACCTGGTGGCAGACCGAGACCGGGGCCATCATGATCTCCCCGTTGCCCGGGGTGACCGCCGCCAAGCCGGGCAGCGCGATGACGCCGCTGCCGGGCATCGTCGCCGACGTGGTGGACGACCAGGGCCAGTCGGTGCCCAACGGCGGCGGCGGTTACCTGGTGCTGCGCGAGCCGTGGCCGTCCATGCTGCGCACCATCTGGGGTGACGACAACCGGTTCATCGAGACGTACTGGTCGCGGTTCGAGGGCATGTACTTCGCCGGGGACGGGGCGAAGAAGGACGACGACGGGCACATCTGGCTGCTCGGCCGGGTGGACGACGTGATGCTGGTGTCCGGCCACAACATCTCCACCACCGAGGTGGAGTCGGCGCTGGTCTCGCACCCGTCGGTGGCCGAGGCGGCGGTGGTCGGCGCGACCGACCCGACCACCGGGCAGGCGATCGTCGCGTTCGCCATCCCGCGCGGCAGCACCGACACCGCCGGCGACGCCGGCGAGCAGCTCATCGCCGACCTGCGCAACCACGTGGCGAAGACGCTCGGCCCGATCGCCAAGCCGCGGCAGATCATGCTGGTGCCCGAGCTGCCCAAGACCCGCTCCGGGAAGATCATGCGCCGGCTGCTCCGGGACGTCGCCGAGCACCGGTCGCTGGGCGACGTCACCACGCTCCAGGACTCCTCGGTGATGGAGCTGATCGCCTCCGGCATGGGTGGCGGCAAGTCCGACGAGGACTGACGGCAGGCGTACCCCCGGCGAGGGTGGCGGTCCGGACGGGCCGCCACCCTCGCTCGCTTCTTACGGGTACGAACCGGACCGCTCCACCAGCGTCACATCGGTCGGTCGGGGGAGTTCGGAGAAGCTGAACGGACACAGGCGACGGTCGCCCCCTGTCGTTCGGAACCGTTCTGATTTAGGTTCACGCACGTCGGACGGTTTCGATGTGCGTCACTGTAAGTGAGGCCGGCCGACTCCCTCCTCCCATGCCCGAGAAATGGAGCGGCATGAACAGAAAATCGCAAGTCGGGCCGCGTCGACGCCTACTCGTCGCGCTACCCGCCATCGCCCTCGCGGCCACGTCACTGACCGTGACGGGTAGCGCGGCAGCCCAGACGCCCGCCGTGCCGAAGGCGACGATCGGGGCCGACGAGTTCTACATCAACTATGCCGAGCCGGAGGTGCAGCCGGACACCACCGGCCGCGAGGTCAAGGGCAAGGAAGGCATCTACACCTCGGCCGCCGACGAGGCGCGGGCGTTCGACCGCAAGTACGCCCGGGGCAACCCGGTCACCGCCCGGGAGCTGGCCCGGCTGGAGGCCAAGTCGATCAAGTCCGGGAAGAGCCCCCGCAAGATCAAGCAGGCGCCGAGCACCCAGACGGCGAAGCTGCTGACCCTGCTGGTGGAGTTCAACGACCAGGCCAACGACGACTTCACCGACGTCATGGTGCCGCGGACCGTGTTCGAGGACCGGACCTGCGTGCCGGGCACCGTGCAGAACGGCCCGAAGCACAACAACATCCCGAACCCGGCGACCCTGCCGCACAAGGACAACAACTCGTTCTGGGTGCCGGACTTCTCGCCCGCGCACTACGACAAGATGCTCTACACCAAGACGGGCATCACCGAGCGGGTCCGCAAGGACCTGAAGGGTCCGGACGGCAAGCCGGGCATCGACCTGCGCGGTCGCACCATGCACAACATGTACCTGGAGATGTCCAAGGGCGCGTACACGGTGGACGGGCAGGCCAGCCCGTGGATCACCGTGCCGCACTCGGAGGGCTGGTACGCGGCGTCGCGCTGCTTCCAGGACGAGAACGGCAACTGGGTCGCCGGTCGCCAGCAGGCGATGAACGGCCACCCGGACAACCCGCAGGGCGCCGGCCGGCTGGCCACCGACGCGATCGACGCGCTGGCCGCGATGGACCCGAACTTCCCGTGGGCCGACTACGACATCGAGGACCAGGGTGACCGGGACGGCGACGGCAACTTCTTCGAGCCGGACGGCGTGATCGACCACCTGGTGCTGGTGCACGCCGGCCAGGGCAAGTCGCGTGGCGGCGGCGCCGAGGGCATCTACGCGGTCTGGGCGCACTCCTCCTCGATCGCGGGCGGCTACACCATCCCCGGCACCAACCTCCAGGTGTCGAACTACATCGTGCAGCCGGAGGACGCCGGCGTCGGCGTCTTCGCCCACGAGTACGGCCACGACCTGGGTCTGCCGGACCTCTACGACACCAGCGGCAACGCCGACTCGGACGTGGACTTCTGGGACCTGATGGCCTCGGGCTCGCACTCCGGCGAGGTCTTCCAGGCGCTGCCGACGCACATGGGTCTGTGGGACAAGTGGGTGCTCGGCTGGGCGGACCCGCTCACCCTGGCCCCCGGCACCGACCCGCGCAGCGTCAAGCTCGGGCAGACCTCGCGCACCCCGGTCGGCACCCAGGACGGCATCAAGATCGACCTGCCGGACAAGGTGATCACCCTGGCCACGCCGCACAGCGGCGCGAACATGTGGTACACCGGCGCGGACCAGGACTGGGCGGACGTCAAGATCACCCGCCAGGTCGCGGTCCCGGCGGCGGCCGACGCGAAGTTCTGGATGTGGAACAACTTCGTCATCGAGGCCGACTGGGACTACGGCTTCGTCGAGATCTCGACCGACGGCGGCGCCACCTGGGCCGAGCAGAAGGTCTACGACTCGACCGGCAAGCTGGTCACCACCGACGACGGCTACGCCGACCCGAACGGCCGGATGGTGGACTTCGGCAACAAGAAGTACGGCCTCACCGGTGACACCCACGGCTGGCGGCACGACTACGTCGACCTGTCGGCGTACGCCGGGCAGACCATCCAGCTGCGGCTGCGGTACGCCACCGACGAGGCGTTCGTGGAGCGGGGCTGGTTCGCCGACGACTTCTCGGTGACCGGCGGCGGCGCCACCACCTGGAGCGACGACGTCGAGGGCGGCGCCAACGGCTGGACCGCGACCGGCGGCACCTTCGTCGACACCACCGGCGCGGGCTGGCGGATCGACGGCGGCACCTCGGTGCAGGCGCACTACTACCTGGCCGAGTGGCGCAACTTCGACGGCTTCGACAAGGGCCTGAAGTACACCTACGACACGGTCTACTCGCGGGACGCCTGGAAGGTCGACAAGATCGCGTACAACGCGCCCGGCATGCTGGTCTGGTACCGGGACACCGCGCTCGGCGACGTCAACCACGTCACCGCGCAGTTGACCGCCCTGCCCAGCTACGGCGCCAAGGGCGGTCTGCTGATCGTCGACTCGCACTTCGACCCGTTCCGGCGGACGGGCGAGGCGGCGGTCAAGGACCCGTCGGTGCTGGACAACCTGCCCAGCCGTCCGCAGTCGGCGAACGCGGCGTTCTCGCTCAAGCCGACGTACCCCTTCAAGGAGTGCCTGGAGGCGGCGGACGAGCCGTACAGCGAGTACTGCACGACGTTCGGGTCGCAGCCGCCGGTGAAGGGCTTCACCGACGCCAAGGGCTGGTACCCGGGCATCGAGATCCGCGACGGTGCGGCGTACGCCCGGGACAGCGACGCCTCGGTGGTGCTGCCGTCGCGGGACAACGCGCGGTACACCACCCGGGTGACCCACCCGGACGGCACTCCGGCGCCGGAGTACTACGGCCAGACCCTGGGCGGCGGTGCCATCGTGCTGGGCACCGGCAACCCGGGTGACCTGGGCGTGAACTACGGCGTCTCGATCGTCATCAAGAAGGCCGCGAAGGACAACTCGTACGCCATCGTGTACGTCACGCCGGCGGGGAGCTGACCCGAACGGTCCCGGCGACGGGGCACCAGGGGGCCCGTCCGGAGCACACGCTCCGGACGGGCCTCCGCTCGTTCCGGCCGCCGGCCTCGCTCGTTCTCACCGATCCGGCCGTCCGGCGTCGCCGGCTGTGACACTTTCCCGACCGGCGGCGCTCTCCTCATGGGACCTCATAACCACTCTCACTCCGAGTGATCGTGTCCAAACCGTAACGTGAACTCGCGCTGTCACAGCGCGCACTTTAGCCCGTATTTTTCCTGACATGTCGCCTGCGGATCGTCGCCCGAGGCGCCAATTGACCCGTGACAACCGGCTACTCCTCTGTCAGGGTGAGTGGCGCATCACATGACAGTCACGGCCCCGGCCGCGCCCGTCATGTAACAGATCCACAAAGGAGGAGGACCTTTGAGGAGACGAGTCACAGCCGGCCTGGCCACCGCCACGGCCGCGCTGCTGGCGGCGGGAGTCGTGTCGGCGCCGGCCTCCGGCGCTCCGGCCGCGGGCCCGACCCCCGGTTCCGACAAGGCGAAGCACGGCAAGGACAACCTCCCCGATCCGATGGCGGATCAGCACCGGGAGGTCCGGAAGCAGGCCATCGCCGACCTGCTCTCCGGCAAGGCCAAGCTGCAGACGCGCAACGGTTCCAAGGTCATCCAGGTCAAGGACGACCTGTTCGTGGAGTACCAGCAGGCGCCGAAGACCGACCCGATCTTCACCATGCTGGTCAACTTCGGCGACCAGATCGACCCCCGGACCGGTGGAGCTGCCGGCCCGGTGGCCAACCAGATCGCCGAGCCGGACCGGAACTGGGACGGCAACGCCACGGACGACAACAGCACCCTGTGGCGGCCGAACTTCGACCGGGCCCACTACCTGGACATGTTCTACGGTCCGGGCGAGTCGATGCGGGACTTCTACCTGAAGCAGTCCGGTGGCCGCTACACGGTCAACGGCGACGTCACCGAGTGGGTGCAGGTCCCCTACAACGAGGCCCGGTACGGCAGCAACGCCATCCCCGAGTCGGACGGCTACTGGAACTTCGTCAAGGACAGCGCCACCGCCTGGTACGAGTCCCAGATCGCCGCCGGCAAGACCACCGCGGAGATCAAGCAGTACCTGACCCAGTTCGACATCTGGGACCGGTACGACTTCGACGGCGACGGTGACTTCAACGAGCCCGACGGCTACATCGACCACTTCCAGGCGGTGCACGCCGGTGAGGGCGAGGAGGCCGGCGGCGGCGCCCAGGGCGAGGACGCCATCTGGTCGCACCGCTGGGCCGCGTTCCCGAACCTCGCGGGCAGCGCCGGTCCGGGCGAGAACAAGGCCGGCGGCGTGCAGATCGGCGACACCGGCATCTGGATCCGGGACTACACCACGGAGCCGGAGAACGGCGGGCTGGGCGTGTTCGCCCACGAGTACGGCCACGACCTCGGTCTGCCGGACCTCTACGACACCGCCGGTGGCGACAACGGCGTGGGCTTCTGGAGCCTGATGGCCTCGGGTTCGTGGCTGAGCCACGGCACCGACGACATCGGGTCGACCCCGGGCTACATGGACCCGTGGTCGAAGCTCTACCTCGGCTGGCTGAACTACTCGGTGGTCGAGGAGGACAGCGGCACCACCCAGGTGACGCTCGGGCCGGCCGGTGACAGCGACGGGCCGAAGGCCCAGGCGGTCGTGGTCAACCTGCCCGCGCAGACCCAGACCACGAGCTACAACACGCCGTTCGGCGGGTCGTACGAGTGGTGGGGCGGCAGCGCCGACGACCTGAACACCACGCTGACCCGTCAGCTGGACCTGACCGGTGCGACCTCCGCGTCGATCACCGCGAAGGCCTGGTACGACATCGAAGAGGACTACGACTACCTCTACGCCGAGGTGTCCACCAACGGCGGGTCCAGCTGGACCCCGCTGAGCAACTCGGCGATCGACGCCGGGGAGACCGGCGTCGACGGCTCGACCAGCGGCAACTGGGTCGACCTCGGCTACGACCTGTCCGCGTACGCCGGGCAGAACGTGCTGTTCCGCTACCGCTACCAGACCGACGGCGGCGTGCACCTCGCCGGCGCGTTCCTGGACAACGTCTCGCTGGTCGCCAACGGCGCCACCGTCTGGACCGACGACGCCGAGACGCTGGCCGCGGAGTGGACCGCGAAGGGCTTCACCCGGATGACCGGCTCGGTCACCGACTCGTACCCGCGGTTCTACATCGCGGAGAACCGCAGCTACTACGGGTACGACGACACCCTGCGCACCGGCGGCTACAACTACGGGTTCAACAACACCCGGCCGAACTGGGTGGAGCGGTTCGCCAACCACCCGGGCATGCTGGTCTGGTACGTCAACTACGCGTACGGCGACAACAACACCTCGGAGCACCCGGGCTACGGCCTGAACCTCCCGGTGGACGTGCGGCCGGGCCAGATCAAGGTGGGCCAGGGCAGCATCACCAACCGGCGCAACGGTTACGACGCCACCTTCAGCAAGTTCGGCAAGCCGGCCCAGACGTTCCACGTCAACGGCGTGCCGGTCACCGTCCCGGCGCTGGACCCGAACCCGGTGTTCAGCGACAGCGGGCCGAACAAGTACTGGAGCGGCGGCAACCCGTGGAACTCGGTGAAGGTGGCCGGTAGCGGCACCCGCATCGAGATCATCCAGCAGGGCACCAACCCGACCGACGACATGGTGGTCCGGGTCAGCAACTGACGACAGCGGTAACCGTGGGGCCGGTGGCGGCGACGCCACCGGCCCCACTTTTTTGGGTACGCCACCGAAATGATCGAAAGGCGTCGCTTGACACCCTTCGCGGTCCGTCCATCCTGCTCACCACCGGCGGCGAAAGTCCGGGATGTGACAGTGAGGAGCGTTCCCAACAAAATCTTGCAACAAATCGACGCACGCATCTTCCCAGCGGTCCCACCAGTGTCTATGTTCACCATTGGTCCCACTAGTGGGATCGATTTCCACCGGCCCGTACCCCCGTAGGGCCGGTTCCCTCACACCGGAGGTACCACGTGCGCAAAGTCGCAGTGGGTCTGCTCGGGCTTGGGCTGACAGCGTCGGGGCTGGCGTTCACCACGTCGGCCAGCGCCGCGCCGCAGCCGAAGCTGCCGACGGCCGCTCCGTCGGTTGCCGAGCCCGCCCATGTCGACCACGACCTGCCGAACCCGCTCGAGGACAAGCGCCGCGCCCTGCGCCAGGAGGGCCTGAGCAAGGTCCTCGCCGGCAAGGCCAAGTCTCAGCGGATCAACGGCAGCACGGTGGTCAAGGTCGGCAAGACCCAGGCCGAGGGGGCCACCGCCCGCTCCGCCCGGGCCGGCTCCGCCGACCAGACCGAGGACCAGTACGTCGAGCTCTCCCGGGAGAAGACCGACCGGATCTTCGTGATCCTGGCCGAGTTCGGCAACGAGCGGCACCCGAACTACCCGGACCAGGACACCGACCCGGGCACGCCGGGTCCGACCCGGTTCGACGGGCCGCTGCACAACGAGATCCCGGCCCCCAACCGGGCGGTGGACAACTCCACCGTCTGGCAGGCGGACTACAACGCCGACCACTACCGCAAGCTCTACTTCGGCACCGCCCCGGGTGACGAGTCGCTGAAGCAGTACTACGAGGCGCAGTCCTCGGGCCGCTACAGCGTCGAGGGCACGGTCACCGACTGGGTCAAGGTCCGCTACAACGAGGCCCGGTACGGCCGCTCCGGTGGCTACCCGTGCGCCGACAACGTCTGCACCAACACCTGGGCGCTGGTCCGCGACGCCGCCAACCAGTGGGTCGCCGACCAGAAGGCCGCCGGTCGCAGCGACGCCGAGATCGCCGAAGAAGTCAAGGCGATGGACCAGTGGGACCGCTACGACCACGACTCGGACGGCAACTTCAACGAGTCGGACGGCTACATCGACCACTTCCAGATCGTCCACTCCGGCGGCGACGAGGCCGACGGTGACCCGTACCAGGGTGAGGACGCCATCTGGAGCCACCGCTGGTACGCCTACATCTCCGACCAGGGCTCGACCGGCCCGGTCAACTTCCCGGCCGGTGGCACCCAGATCGGCAACACCGGCGTCTGGATCGGTGACTACACCATCCAGCCGGAGAACGGTGGCCGGAGCGTCTTCTACCACGAGTACGGCCACGACCTCGGCCTGCCGGACGACTACAACAACATCAACGGCGGCGACAACAACAACGAGCACTGGACGTTGATGGCCCAGAGCCGCCTCGGCGGCAAGAACGACGGCGGCATCGGCGAGCGCGGTGGCGACCTGGGCGCCTGGAACAAGCTCCAGCTCGGCTGGCTCGACTACGAGGTCGTCGTCGCGGGGCAGAAGCGCACCATGACCCTCGGGCCGCAGGAGTACACCTCCAAGGAGGCCCAGGCCGTCGTGGTGGTGCTCCCGCCGCGGGACTACACGTTCGACAACGGCAAGCCGTTCGAGGGCACCAAGCAGTTCTTCTCGGGTAACGAGGACGACCTCAACAGCACCATGACCCGGGCGCTGGACCTCACCGGCAAGTCGTCGGCGGCGCTGTCGATGAAGGGCCGCTACGACATCGAGGCCGGCTACGACTACCTGTTCTTCGAGGTGTCGGTCGACAACGGCGAGACCTGGACCCCGCTGCCCGGTACGGCCAACGGCCAGCCGTTCGCGGAGATCTCGCCCGGGCGCTTCGCCCTGGACGGCAGCAGCGCCGGCGCGTGGGTGGACATCAACGTCCCGCTCGACGCGGCGGCCGGCAAGGCGGCGCAGTTCCGGCTGCGTTACCAGACCGACGGCGGTGTCTCCGAGGGCGGCTTCTACGGTGACGCCATCACCGTGACCGCCGACGGCCAGACCGTCCTCTCCGACGGCGCCGAGACCGGTGCCGAGGGTTGGACGTTCGCCGGCAAGTTCCAGATCGCCGAGGAGACCTACACCGAGGCGTTCGAGAACTTCTACATCGCGGGCACCCGGCACTACATCTCGTACGACAAGTACCTGAAGACCGGTCCGTACTTCTTCGGCTACGCGAACACCCGCCCGGACTGGGTGGACCACTACGCGTACCAGGAGGGTCTGCTGATCTCGTACTGGAACACCCGGTACGCGGACAACGACACCTTCGAGCACCCGGGTGAGGGTCGGAACCTCTACATCGACGCGCACCCGCGGCCGATCTACAACCTGACCGGGCAGCCCTGGCGGGCCCGCGTCCAGGTCTACGACGCGCCGTTCGGGCTGCGGAAGGCGGACTCCTTCACGCTGCACCTCAACAGCCAGCCGCAGTACATCCGTGGCCAGGCCGCGCAGCCGCTGTTCGACGACACCCAGAAGTACTGGTACGAGGAGCTGCCGAACCACGGCGTCAAGCTCCCGGCCGTCGGTGTCAAGATCCGCGTGCTGGAGGAGAACGGCAACTACACCAAGATCCGGATCTCCTGATTCGCTGATCCCGCACCACCACGCGATGCCCGGGCAGGCCACCTGCCCGGGCATCGCCCTTTTCCCCGGGGCGGATCCGCGCAGCGGGCACCGGGGTCCCGGCAGCGCTCCGGCGCAGGTGACGCACCGGGGCCGCAGCGCTGCGGCGGCGGGCGCACCTCGGCGGCGGTTTCCCGGGGCGCCGTGGCGGGAACCCTCCGTCGTGCCGGCACGTCCGATCGGCGTGCGTCGTGCCATCCGTACCACCGTCGCCAGCCTGGCCACCGTCCTCGCCCTGGCCGGCTGCGCCGGCTCGCAGGAGGAGAGTGCCGTGCCCACAGAACCCACGCCGTCGGCCTCCCCGGCGGACCCTGGCCCGGCCTCGACGGCCGCCACCCCGTCCACCGGGCCCACCCCGGCGGCGCCCTCGGGCCGACCCTCCCGCGCGACGACGGACCTGCCCACCATGGGTCCGCCGACCGCGCCGCCGAGCCAGCCCACCGACCTGCGCAAGGCGAACCTCGTGGCCGGCCGGATCACTCGGGGCGGCGCGGGCCCCTGCTACGGCCTGGTCACCGACGACGGCCGCGAGTACGCGCTGCACGGCGCCGGCAAGGGCGACTTCGCCACCGGCACCTGGGTCCGGGTGACCATCGGCCCCGCCGACCCGACCGTCGACTGCGGCCCGGGCACCCCGGCCAGCATCGTCACGATCAGCCCGGTCGGCTGACCGGGAACGAGCGATCCGACGGCCAGCCGGGCCGGCGGACGGGCCCTCCGGCACCGGGGTCCTAGGCTGTCTGCCATGACCGAGCAGCACGACGGGCCCGTCGACGAGTCCTGCGTCCTCACCGAGGGGCCGTGGACGCACCGGTTCGTCGGCGCCAACGGCAGCCGCTTCCACGTCGTCGAGGCCGGTGCCGGGCCGATGGTGCTGTTCCTGCACGGCTTCCCCGAGCACTGGTGGGCCTGGCACGAGATGCTCCCGGCGGTCGCCGACGCCGGCTTCCGCGCCGTCGCGGTCGACCTGCGCGGCTACGGCGCCAGCGACAAGCCGCCCCGGGGGTACGACGGCTACACGCTGGCCGCCGACATCGCCGGGTTGATCCGCGCGCTCGGCGAACGTTCCGCCACCGTGGTCGGCACCGGCGCGGGCGGCCTGATCGGCTGGACCGTGGCGTCCTTCCACCCCGCTCTGGTCCGGCGACTGGTGGTGCTCGGCGCGCCACACCCGCTGCGGCTGCGGGCCGCCATCTTCGCCGACCCGCGCGGGCAGTTCGCCGCGTCCACCCCCACCCTGAAGTTCCAGCTGCCCCGCTACGAGCACGTGCTCACCCGGGACGGCGCGGCGGCGGTCGAGGAGATGCTGCGCCGCTGGGGTGGGCCGCGGTGGGTGTCCGGCCCGCACTTCGGGGCGTACGCGCAGCGCTGCCGGGAGGCGATGCGGATCCCGCAGGCCGCCTTCTGCGCGCTGGAGGGCTACCGCTGGGCGTTCCGCTCCGTGCTGCGCCTGCACGGCTACCGGTTCGTCCGGCTGATGCAGAAGCCGCTGATCACGCCGACCCTGCAACTGCACGGCGCGCTCGACCGGGCGTCGCTGCCGCGCACCGCCCAGGGCTCCGGCCGGTACGTGGTCGCGCCCTACGAGTGGCGGCTGCTCGACGGCGTGGGCCACTTCCCGCACGTGGAGGCCCCGGAGGTGGTGCTCGGCGAGATCCTGCGCTGGGCGAAGTCCTGACTCAGACCCGCTGCTCGCGCAGGTCGGCGACCTCGGCGGCGGGCGCCCAGCCCTGGTAGACGCCGAAGTCGAACACCTCCAACCCCATCGACCGGGCGACCGGCCAGCGCCCGCCGGTGTACTCCACCCGCAGCCAGCCGTCGTGCTCGCCGAGCACGATGAACGGCTGGCCCTGCCAGGTGCAGGTGGTCCGCACGTACGCCAGGTCCTCCACCTCGGTGGCCGGGAGCACCCGGACGTACCGGCCGGGGCGTACCTCCGCGAAGCCCTCGCCCGGTTCGGGCTGGTAGAGCCGGACGGCGTCGCCGTCCGGGCTGGCCTGGTACTCCCGCCCGCGCCACCGGGCCACGTAGCCGTCCCGGATCACGACGCCTCCACCCGACGCCAGAGCAGCGCGTCGGTGTCGAGCACGGCGAGCATCCGCTCGGTGCCGTCCGCGCCGATCCGCCACAACTGCGCCCCGTGCGGCAGCCGGGCGCTGTCCACCTTGAACTCCGCCACCACGTCGCTGCTCTCACCGGGGGCGAAGCCGTTGCCCCGGAAGGGCGGGCGTTCGATGACCCAGCCCTCCATGGCCCGCATGGCGGCCTCGTTCTGCCCGCCGTAGGGGATCCGGTAGAGGCTGGGCCGGTGCGCCGGCCAGCGCAGCACGTAGATCTCCTCCGCGTCCCGGGCGAACGGCGAGTCGGGATAGCCCAGGCCGAGGGCCTCGTAGAGCTGGGCCGGCGTGGTCAGGTGGGCCAGCTCGCTGGCCCGGTGCACGAACCCGGAGACCCGGTCGTAGCCGCGCTCCAGGTAGTACCCGAGCTGGCTGGGGGCGACCGCCTTCTGCATCACGACCGGGCGGGCCGGGTCGGCGGCCGGCGGGGTGTACCGGGGGCGCTCGGCGGTCTCCGGGGCCTTCGACGCCTCCGGCTCGGTCTCGGCGTCGTCGCCGAGGCCCACCTCGGCGGCCCAGTTGGCCAGCCCGACGATCTGCTCGCCGGGCAGCTTGGCACCGACCGGGGTACCCGGATTGACCGCGAACGACCACGCCTCGTCCGGCCAGCGCCGGATCAGCTGCACGAAGCGGACCCGTACCGTCTCCACCGGGGCGTCGGTGTGGTCGGCGAGCCGCTCCGGCGAGGTGTAGACCACGACGAAGGTCTCCCCGTCCAGCTCCTCCGTACGCCAGACGAAGCCGGGCTCGCCGGGCCGGCTGCCCGGCACGGACTCCGGCGACACCGGCAGCAGAACCCGGGCCAGCAGCAACGTGGAGAGGAAGGTGTCCGTGCTGCCCGCCCCGGCCGCCTCCAGCAGGTCCTCCTCGACCGGGTTGGCCGGCTGGAACTCGGCGGCGACCGGCGCCGGGGACGGCTCGGCGGCCGGTCGCGCCGCCTGCGGGTCGGGGTCGGCTCCTCCGACCTGGGCGTCGGCGGTGCCGGCGGTCCGCGGGCCGGCGTCGGGGCTCGGCACCGTCCACAGCGGGCCGGTGTCCGCGAGGTCGGAGGCGTTCTCCACCGCCGGCCCGGTCGCCGGCGGCTCGGGTCCGGTCCCGGCGTGCGGCGTCTCGGTCCCCGTCCGGGCGGGCCTCCAGGGGGAGTGCCCGGCCGCGGCCGGCTGCTCCGGGATCCACCCGGCCTGCCGCTCGGTCGGCGCCGCAGCCTCGACGCCCGGCCCCGCCGTTCCGGGCGCCGGCGAATCGGTCGGCCGGTCCGGCAGCCACCCGGCGGACTGCTGGTCGGCGGACGCCGCAGCCTCGACGCCCGGTCCGGTCGGGTCCGTGCCAGCCGCTGGTGAGGCGGTCGACGGATCCGGAAGCCAACCGCCGCCCTGCCGGACGGTCGAGGCCGGCACCTCGCCACCCGGCCCCGCCGTCGCGGGTGCCTGCGGTTCGGTCGACGCCGGCTGGCTCGGGATCCATCCCGCGCTGCGTTGCTCGGCGGGCGCCGACACGACACCGGGCCGGTCGTCGCCTTCGAGCCCGGCGTCACCGGTCGGCCCGGACGGATCGTCCCCCCGGTCCCGCGCCGGAGCGCCGCTCTCCGTCGGCCGCCCCGACCAGGCCGGCGGGCCCGCCACCCCGGTGTTCGCCGGTGCCGCCGCTCCGGCCGGGAAGGGCGGCGGTGCGGCGGCGGACGGCGCCGATCCGGTGCTGACCGGTCGGACCGGTCCGGCGTCGGACGAGCCGGGCACGGATGGACCGGACGCCTCGGGGCCGGGTGGGCCCGGGACGGGTGCGGCGGAGGCCGGCGGCCCGGCGTCGAGCGGCTCGGTGAGATCGCGGGACTCGACGATGGTCCCCTCGATGACGATCGGGGTGAACCCGCGCCGTGGTGCGGGCGGCCCGGAGACCGGCTCCGCGGCCGACGGAGACAGGTCGTCCGCCGGGTCGGCCGGCGCCGGGGTGGGTCGGCGGCGCGGCAGCGCCTGGGTCGTCTCCTCGTCCGGCGGCGGGTACGCCCGCTCCGCCGGAACCGGGATGGCCCGGGTCACCTCCTCGGGAGGCGGCGGCCACCGGGTCGAGCCACGGGCCGGATCCGGCCGGTCGGGCGCGGCGTACGGCTGGCTGGTCGGGAACGCCTCGGTGGGCCCTTCCGGCACCGGATCGCCGACGGGGCGGCGGCGCGGGAACGGCTGGCTGCCCCGCACGAAGCGGGACGGTGGCACCGCCCGGTCGGCGGGCCGGACCGGATCGTCCCGGTAGGCCGAGCCACGACCGGACGCCGGTTCGAAGAAGGAGCGGGGCGGGGTCCGGACGGGGGCGTCCCCGGTGGACCGACCGTTGGCCGGTGGCCGGCCGGGCTCGGCCAGCGGCCCGGGGACGCCGGGCCGGGCGGGCGCCGCCGGGTCGCCGGTGCCGGGCGGCGGGAAGCCGGGCGGGGCCGGGCGGGCGGTCCGCCCCGGGTCGGCGCGGTCCCGCGGGGCCGGCTCCGCCGGGTAGGGCGGCGGGACCGGCGGGCGGAGGGCCTCCACCGAGCGGCGGTCCCGCACCGATCCGACCGGCCCGGCGGGGGTGGCGACCCGGGGCGGCAGCGGCACGGTGGGTGGCTCGGGGCGGGGCGGGGCGGGGGCCTCGGGGCGGCCCGCCGCAGTCGGGGCGGTGGGGGCGCTTCCCGCGCCGGCGGCCCGGGCCCGGGCGACCGTCTCCGCCCGCTCCAGTCGGGCGCGCGCCCCCATGGTGCGGCCGGGCAGCCGGACGTCACCCCGGGAGAGCTGCGCGACGTACCAGGCCGGCAGGTAGCCCTCGATGGGCAGGCCGGGGTTCACGGCCAGCCACCACTCGTGGTTGGGCCAGCCGCTGGCGAGGTCGGGATAGCTGGTGAGCCGGCTGGCGCCGGCGTGTTCGCCCAGGCAGGCACGCATGGCGGCGGCGGAGGTGAAGGCCAGCACGTGGGTGCGGCCGGCCGTGGTCCAGGTGCCCCAGCCCGATGCCTGCCCGAGCGCCGGCTCGGGCACCGGCAGCAGCAGGTCGGTACGGGCCAGGATCCGGAAGTATCGCTGCTGGTCGTTGGCGCGCAGGGCGTCCCGCAACGCGGCCTCGGCCTCGGTGGCCGGCTCCCATCCGGTCACGGCCACCCCTCCTCCCGCGCACAGGCCATAGGCATCGCGTACAACCTACAAGGTAGTAACAAGATCACAATGGCAGGCCGGCGGCGGTGCGCCGGTTCTCGAAGAAGGCGCTAACATCCCGTTCCGGAGTCGACACGATACGGAGGCGGTCGATGTCCCGGTCCCCCGCGCGCCCGCTCCTGGCGGCCCTCGCGGCCGTCCTGGCGACCGCGCCGGCCGCCACCGCCACCGCACTCCCCCACACCCCCCGGCCGGCCGGTCAGGCCGCCGCCGCGCCGCGGCACGAGCGCACCGCCGAGCCGGCCACCCCGGCCACGCCCGCCGCCGCCACGCCGAGGCACGCGCGCACCGCGCCGGCCGCGCCGGTCGCGGCCGGACTCCACCTGGCCCGGGCGGCCGCGCCGGACTGCGCGACGCCGCCGGCCCCGGCCCGGCCGGTGTCCGCGCCGCCCTGGCCCCAGCAGCGGTACGCCCCGCAGCGGCTGTCGCCGCTGGCCACCGGGGCCGGGGTGACGGTGGCGGTGGTCGACTCCGGTGTGGACCGGCGGCATCCGCAGCTCGCCGGCCGGGTGCTCGACGGCACCGACCTGCTCGACCCGGGTGGCGACGGCACCAGCGACTGCGCCGGCCACGGCACCGGCGTGGCCAGCATCATCGCCGCCGCGCCGCGGCCCGGGATCGCGTTCCACGGGCTGGCACCGGGTGCCCGGATCCTGCCGGTGCGGGTGAGCGAGCAGCAGGTCGTCGAGGGGCGGGAGTCGGGGCGTACGGTCGGCGCCGAGGAGTTCGCCCGGGCGATCCGCTGGGCCGTCGACCACGACGCCGACGTCCTCAACCTCTCCGTCGTGCTGTACGCGGACAACCCCGCCGTCCGCGACGCGATCGGCTACGCGGTGGACCGGGACGTGGTCGTGGTGGCCGCCGCCGGGAACCTGCACGACAGCGGCGACCCGCGGCCGTACCCGGCGGCGTACGAGGGGGTGCTCGGGGTCGGTGCGATCGGGGTGGACGGCCTGCGTTCCGCCTTCTCCCAGACCGGCCCGTACGTCGACCTGGTCGCCCCGGGCAGCGACGTGCTGATGGCCGCACCCGGTCGGGGCCACCACCGCGCCGAGGGGACCAGCTACGCCGCGCCCTTCGTGGCGGCCACCGCCGCGCTGCTGCGGCAGTACCGACCCGAGTTGACCGCCGCCGAGGTGGCGCGGCGGATCCTCGCCAGCACCGACCCGGCTCCCGGTGACGGCCGGGGCGGCGGGTACGGCGCCGGGGTGCTCAACCCGTTCCGGGCGGTCACCGAGACCGGGGGCGGCGGCGCCGCGCGGCCGCGCCCGGCCACCGCGCTCGCCGACGACCGGCCCGATCCGGCCGCGCTGGCCGCGCGGGCGCGTCGGGCCACGGCGCAGGACCGGGCCCTGCTGGTGGCCTCGCTCGCCGCGGCGGTGGTGGCCGTGGCGGCGCTGGCCGCCCTGGTGGTGCCCCGGGGGACCCGCCGCCGGTGGCGCCCGGCCGACCCGGCCTGAGCCCGCTGGGCGGCGTGCGTCGGGTGGCGCCGGCCGGGCCGGTCGCCACCCGACGGGCCGGGATCACTGGAACAGGCCGACGTTCTTCTTCTCGGTGTCGAGGTAGTCGGCCGCGGAGTCGTCCACCGCGAGCCGGATGTCGCGCAGCATGGCCTGCAGGTCCTGCGAGGCGGAGCGCCACCGGGCCTGCCGCTGCTCGTACGCCTGCCGGGCCTCGCCCGTCCAGCCGGCCACCAGCGGGGCGGCGTCCCGTTCCAGCTGCCCGAGCTGCGAGTCGAGCGTGTTCAGCGCCTTCTGGATGTCCGCGCTGGCCTGCTGTAGCGCGGCGAAGTTGACGACCAGCACACCGTGGTCCATCGGATGGCTCCCTCCCCCGGTTCCGGGTCTACAGCGGCAGCTGGATGCCGCCGCGGTTGGTGGTGGACACCCGGCCGGCGGCCTCGGTGTCGGCGACGTCGTACTGCTTGCCGGCGGTGCGGATGGCGGAGGCGGTCTCCCGCAGCGCCCGCTGCAGGGTGGCCTGGTCCTGCGCCCACTGCTGCTTGACCTGCTCGAAGGAGCGCCCGCCGGCGCCCCGCCAGGCCTGCTGCAACACCTCCAGCTCGGCCATCAGGCTGCTCAGCATGGTCTGCAACGACTGGTCCACCTGCTCGAACTTCGCGGCGGTCTGCTGCATCACCGCCGCTTCTGCCTGGGTCTGGGACACCCGGACGTCACCTCGTCTCATCGGTCGTGGCTGGCCGTCGGCACGCCCGCCTCAGGACGCGCCGCTCGCGCCGCCCGGTTCACGAACTCGGCGGGCGCGGGTCAGCGGAACTCGTCGCTGACGGTAGCGGTCCGATCGCTGTCGTGCTACCCCGCCCGATCCCCTGTGGACAACGGCGGGACCCGCGAGTCCCGCGCCCGCCGTTACGATGGGCGGCAGCAACGTCGCGGTCGGTGATCGGGAGGAGGCGGGGTGCCGGCGACCACCAGCACGAGCCCGCACCGGTTCGCTCCGCTGCCCGGCTCGCCGCCGGCCGCCCCCGTCGCCCACCCGGCCTCCGAGTCGGCGATCGGCCGGATGGCCACTGCCGGCTCGACCCGGCGCGCGGCCCTGCCGGCACAGTGGATCCCCGCCGGGCGCCGGCCGCACACCGGCGTGCGGGCCGGTCAGATCGTCGCCGCGCAGGTGGCGGTGGCCGCGCTCGTCGCCGCCGTGGGCCAGGGGCCGGTCCCGGCCCTGGTCGCGGTCGTGGTGGCCGCGCTGCTGGTGCCGGCCGCCTGGCTGCGGGTCCGCGGCCGCTGGCTCTTCGAGTGGCTGGCCACCGCGCTCGGCTACCTGACCCGGCGGCGCGGGCTGCCCGGGCCGGCCGGTCCGGCGGCGCTGCTCGACCTGGTCGACCCGGCCGCCGTGGTGCGCTCCGCGGAACTCGGCGGCGGGCCGGCGGCGCTGGTCGACGACGCGGCCGGCCTGGTGGCCGTACTGGAACTCGGCGAACCGGCCGACCTGCTCGGCGATGGTCCACGGCAGCTGCCCGCGCCGGGGTCGCTGCTCACGGCGGCGCCGCCGGACGGGCCGCCGGTGCGGGTGCAGCTGCTGCTCACCGGGGCGCCCGCGCCGACCGTCGACGCCGGCGGCGGCACCGTCGCCACCTCCTACCGGCAGCTCACCGACGGGCGGCTGGCCGGCCGGGAGCGGGCCGTCCTGGCCGTCCGGGTGCTCCGCGTGGCGGGCTGGTCCGACGGCGAGCTGCGGCGGGCCCTGGCCGGCACGGTCCGCCGCCTGGTGCGCCGGCTGGGGCCGGTCACCGCCCGCCCGCTGGGCGAGCACGCGGCGCTGCGCGTCCTCGCCGAACTGGCCCACCACGACGGGCGGCCGGCGCACGAGTCCTGGCAGGTGGTGCGCTCCGGTGGCCTGCTCCAGGCCAGCTTCCGGCTGCGCCGCTGGCCCGATCCGCGGGTCGAGGCCGGGCGCCGGCTGGTGCCCCGGCTGCTCGCGCTGCCGGCCACCGCCAGCACGGTGTCGCTCTGCGCCGGGCCGTGGGCCGAGGCCGACTCCGCCGGCGCGCCGACCGAGCTGACCGTACGCCTGGCCGCGGCCACGCCGGTGGAGCTGGCACTGGCCGCCCAGACCCTCGACCGGCTGGTGACCGGCGCCGGCGGCGAGCTACAGCGGCTCGACGGCGCGCAGCTCGACGGGCTGGCCGCCACCCTGCCGCTCGCGGTGGCCGGCGCCGGGTTGCCCGCCAGCACCGGCCCCGAGCCGCCGGAGCTGCCGTTCGGCGAGGCGGGGCTGATGATCGGCAGCAACCGGCACGGCGGGGCGGTGACCGTCCGGCTGTTCCGGCCGGAGAGCACCCGGGTGCTGCTCGTCGGCGGGGTACGCGCCGCGCAGCTCGTGGTGCTGCGCGCGCTGGCGCTCGGCGCCCGGGTCGCCGTGCAGACCTCCCGGCCGCGCAGTTGGGAGCCCTTCGTCCGGGGCGCCGGCACACCGGGCGGCGCGATTCCGCTGCTCCCGCCGGGCCGGCCGGTCGGCGCCGCCCCCGGCACCCCGTTGCGCCCGCAGCTGCTGGTGGTCGACGCCGGGCCGCTGCCCGTCGAGTCCGAGCCCGGGCCGCCCTGGCGGGCCACCCTCCTGGTCCGCGACGAGCTGACCCCGGCCGACGCCGACGCGCTGGGCCGGGCCGACCTGGCGGTGCTGCAACCGCTCAGCCCGCCCGAGGCCGCCCTGGCCGGCACCGCGCTGGGCCTCGGCGCGTCCGCCGAGTGGCTGACCCGGATCCGGGACGACATGGTGGCGGTGGTGAACCGGCGCGCGCTGCGCTGGGCGCTGCTGTCGCCCACCCCGATCGAGTCGCAGCTGATCGGCCGGCCGTCCCGCCGCTGAGCCGGTCGCGCACCGCCGTCCCGCCGGCCGGCACCCCGGCGCGCCGCCGCCGGCCCGATTCGTCGATCTCCCGGGTTCCGCCGGTGGGTCGTCCGTGGCACGATCCCCGCCATGGGCTTTCTGAAGGGTCTGCTGATCCGCCTGGCCGTCACGGCGCTGGCCTTCTGGCTGGCCACCCTGGTCATCCCGGGCATCACGCTGGATTCCGACTCGGCGACCGAGACGGTCACCACGCTGATCCTGGTGGCGATCATCTTCGGCGTGGTCAACGCGGTGCTCCAGCCGATCATCAAGACCGTCGGCTGCGGCTTCTACCTGCTGACCCTCGGGCTGATCGCGCTGGTGGTGAACGGGCTGCTCTTCCTGCTCACCAGCTGGATCGCCGACCAGGCCGGGCTGCCGTTCCACGTGGACGGTTTCTGGCCGGCCGCGGTGCTCGGCGCGCTCTTCGTCGGCATCGTGACCTGGATCCTCGGCGCCCTCCTCGACCGCGACTGACCCGTCCCGGCCACGGCCTCGGTGGACCAGTGGGCGGGAATTGGCCGGCGTGCCGGGCGGGTGGCGGGACTAGCCTCGCAGGATGTTCACCCTGACCCGCGCCGACGGCTACCTGCTCAGCACCGACCCCGACCGGATCGACCTGGACCGGGTGCACCACTGGCTCTCCACCGACGCCTACTGGGCGCTCGGGCGCAGCCGGGAGACGGTGGCCCGGGCGTTCGCCGGCTCGCTGCCGTTCGGCGTCTACCGTCCCGGCGACGGGCAGCAGGTGGCGGTGGCCCGGGCGGTCACCGACCGGGCCACCTTCGCCTGGCTCTGCGACGTCTACGTGGACCGGGGCGAGCGCGGCCGGGGGCTGGGCAGTTGGCTGGCCGAGGCGGTCCGCGACCACCTGGACGCCCTGGGCGTACGCCGGATCCTGCTGGCCACCAACGACGCGCACGGGGTGTACGCGAAGGTCGGCTTCACCCCGATGTCGGACCCGCACCGGTGGATGCAGCTGGACCGGCGCGACCAGGCGGTGACCCAGCTCACTGGCAAGGAGCAAACCGGCGGTTCACCCCTTACGGTGGAGGCGTGACGCCACTCCGGCTCGGATACCTCTACGGCATCGGCGCGTACCTGCTGTGGGGGTTCTTTCCGCTCTACCTCAAGCTGCTGCGCCCGGCCGGGCCGCTGGAGATCCTCGCGCACCGGATCGTCTGGTCGGTGGTCTTCGTCGCGCTGCTGCTCGCCGCGCTGCGCAACATCGGGTTCCTGCGGGCGCTGCTGCGCCGCCCCCGGGCGCTCGCGGGGATCGGCGTCGCCGCCGCGCTGATCGCTGTCAACTGGGGCACCTACATCTACGGGGTGAACTCCGACCGGGTGGTGGAGACCGCGCTCGGCTACTTCATCAACCCGCTGGTCGTGGTGCTGCTCGGGGTCACCGTGCTGCGCGAGCGGCTGCGCCCCGCGCAGTGGGTGGCGCTGGGCATCGGCGGGCTGGCCGTGGCGGTGCTGACCGTGGACTACGGCCGGCTGCCCTACCTGGCGCTGACCCTGGCCCTGAGCTTCGGCGGGTACGGCCTGGTCAAGAAGCGGCTCGGGCTGCCCGCCGCGGAGGGGCTCTTCGTCGAGTCGGCGGTGCTGGCGCTGCCCGCGCTGGCGTACCTGGGGTGGCTCACCGCCGCCGGGGACGCCGCCTTCGGCCACGTCTCGGCGGGGCACACCGCGCTGCTGATGCTGGCCGGCGCGGCCACCGCCATCCCGCTGCTGCTCTTCGCCGGCGCGGCCAACCGGCTGCCGCTGACCAGCCTGGGCATGATCCAGTACCTGGCGCCGATCCTCCAGCTCGGCTGCGGCGTACTGATCTTCCACGAGCCGATGCCGCCCGCCCGGCTGGCCGGCTTCGCCCTGGTCTGGGCCGCGCTGATCGTCTTCACCGTCGACGCCCTCCACACGTCGCGCCGCCGCGCCCGCGCCGCGGCCGTGGCCACCGCGCCCGCCCCCGCGTAGCTCGGCGCGACCGGGCTCGACCTGCCGCTCGACGGCATCCGGGCGCTCGTCGCACGGCAGCGCCGGTGAGTCAGCGGACGTCGTAGGCGAGCACGGGGGTGCCGTCGGCGCGGAGCAGTTCCAGCCGCACCAGCTCCGCGTCGGTGAACCGGGTCGCGCCGCTGATCCGCAGGTCGTCGCCGGGGGCGGCGAGCCAGGAGCCGATCTGCTCGGTGGCGCCGTCCGGGCCGTGCGCCACCAGCCGGAAGGTGTACGCCTTGCCGTAGCCGGGCCGCGCCTCGTACCCGCAGCGCATGGTCACCTGCGTGCCCCACTCGGTGCCGGTCAGCGCGACCTCCGCGTGCACCGGCACCGTGCCGGCCACCGGCTGCATGGCGACCATCTGCAGGCCGGCGTCCGGCCCCGGCCCGGTACGGGGCAGCAGGGTGGCCGTGCCGACGCCGACCACCAGGGCGAGCGCGGCCGCGGCGAGCGCGGTGAGCGCGTACCGCCGGCGGCTGGCCGACCGCTCGCGGCGCCGGCGCTCCCGGGCGGCCGCGAGCAGCTCGGGCATCCGGGTGCTCTCCGCCGGTGGCGGCAGGAACTGTTCCAGGCCGGCCGGGTCGAGCCGGCCCAGCAGGCCGGGCAGTACGGCGATCTCGGCGACCGCCTGCTGGCAGGCGGCACAGCCGGCGAGGTGCCGCTCGTAGGCCGCCCGCTCGGCGGGGGCCAGCGCACCCAGCACGTACGCGCCGTCGTCGTGCGCGAACTCGCACCGGGTCATCCCGTCACCCCCATCTCGGCCAGGACCAACCGTAGTGAGCGCAGGGCGTAGTGCGTCCGGGACTTCACCGTGCCGGGCGGCACGCCCAGCCGGGAGGCCGCCTCGGCCACCGAGCGCCCCTGGTAGAAGCACTCCACCAGCACCTCCCGGTGGGTCGGGCTGAGCCGGTTCAACGCCTCGGCCACGGTCCAGGCCTCCACCGCACGCTCCGCTTCGTCGACGGTCTCGGGTGGCTCGGGCAGCTCGTCGGTGTAGACCTCGCCGACCCGGGTCGCCCGGCGCCGCCAGGCGTCGATGGCCAGGTTACGGGCGGTGGTGAAGAGCCAGGCCCGGACCGAGCCGCGCCGGGGGTCGAGGGACTCCGGGTGTCGCCAGGCCCGCAGCAGGGTCTCCTGCACCAGGTCCTCGGCCCGCTGCCGGTCGCCGTTGACCAGCCGCAGAGCGTGCGCGTACAGCGCCTCCGCGTGCTCGTCGTGCAGCGCGCGGAGCAGTTGGGCGTCGTGGTCGCTGATGGCTGTCTCCTCGCTTCCGGCGCGCGTCCGGCGGTGCGTTCGCTCGGTATTACGTGCGGTCACGCCGATCGGTTCAGCCGCAGGTCATGGCGGGCTTCCCGGCGAGGTGTTCATGCCCGGTTCACGCCGCCGCCGACGACCGCTCACCGCGCCCTCCTACCGTCCGCCGAGTACGCACCCAGCACCTTCCGGCGTGCATCGACCCCTTTCAGGAGGCTCCTCCCCATGAGCGACCGTCCCCGGCTGCTCCCGCTGCTCGGCGCCACCCGCCACGGCGGCCGTGACGCCATGACCTGTCTGTACCGGTGCGGCAACGCCTGTGACCACCCGGTGCCGAACACCTCCGACAACACGTACTTCGGCGATGTGGTCAGCGCCGAGGTGACCCGCCGCGGTGTGGTCCGGGCCGGCGCGGTCGGCGCCCTGGTCCTCGGTTTCGGCGGCGCCGCGGCCGGCGCGCTGGCCGGCGCCGGGCCCGCGGCCGCCGCCCCGGGCACGCCGGTGGTGCCCGAGGCCGCCGGGTTCGGCCGCCCGGGCCAGGGCGTGGGCAGCGGCGCGCTGACCTTCACGCCGATCCCGCCGAACAAGCTCGACACCCTGGTGGTGCCGAACGGGTACGACCACGCGGTGGTGATCCGCTGGGGCGACCCGGTGCTGCCGGGCGCGCCCGAGTTCGACCCGCACGAGCAGACCGCGGCCAAGCAGGCCAAGCAGTTCGGCTACAACAACGACTTCGTCGGTGTGCTGCCGCTGGACAAGCAGGGCCGGCGCGCGCTGCTCGTGGTGAACCACGAGTACACCAACGAGGACCTGATGTTCCCCGGCTTCACCAGCCAGGACGCGCTGACCGTGGAGCAGCTGCGGGTCGCGATGGCCGCGCACGGCATGTCCGTGGTGGAGCTGGAGCGGGTGGGTGGCACCGGGCAGTGGCGGCCGGTCGGCAAGGGCCGCCTGCCGTACAACCGGCGGGTCACCGCGCTCAGCACGAAGTTCGAGCTGACCGGCCCGGCCGCGGGCTCGGCCTGGCTGCGCACCGCCGCCGACCCGAAGGGCCGGACGGTGGTCGGCACGCTGAACAACTGCGCCGGCGGGGTCACCCCGTGGGGCACCGTGCTCTCCGGCGAGGAGAACTTCAACCAGTACTTTGTCGGCGGCGACGGCGCGCCCGCGGAGCTGAAGCCGAAGCTGGACCGGTACGGCATCACCACCGACGCCCGCTACCCCAGCGGCAGTCGCAAGTGGGAGCGGGCCGACGAGCGGTTCGACCTGGCGAAGCACCCGAACGAGGCGCACCGGTTCGGCTGGATCGTGGAGATCGACCCGTTCGACCCGGAGAGCCGCCCGCGCAAGCACACCGCGCTGGGCCGGTTCAAGCACGAGGGCGCGAACGTGATCATCGCGAAGAGCGGACACGCGGTCGCGTACATGGGTGACGACGAGCGGTTCGACTACCTGTACAAGTTCGTCTCCGACAAGAAGTTCATGCCGGGCAACTCCTGGGTCGCCCGCAAGCACAACCTGACCCTGCTGGAGTCCGGCACCCTCTACGTGGCCGAGCTCTACCCGACCAGCGCCGGCGAGATCGACGGCTCGGGCAAGCTCCCCTCGGACGGGGCGTTCAACGGCCGGGGTCGGTGGATCAAGCTGGTCAGCGGCAACCGCTCCTACGTCGCCGGGATGACCGCCGCGGACGTGCTCACCTTCACCCGGCTGGCCGGCGACAAGGTCGGCGCGACCAAGATGGACCGGCCGGAGGACGTCGAGCCGAGCCAGCTCACCGGCAAGGTGTACGTGGCGCTGACCAACAACACCAACCGGGGCGTGGGCAGGAACCCGAAGGCGGACGAGGCCAACCCGCGTACCGCCAACAAGCACGGCCACGTGCTGGAGCTGGTCGAGGACCGGGGCGACAACTCCGCCGAGACCTTCGCCTGGTCGGTGCCGATCGTGGCCGGCGACCCGGCCGACCCGTCGACCTACTTCGCCGGGTACGACAAGACCAGGGTCTCGCCGATCTCCTGCCCGGACAACGTCGCCTTCGACGCCACCGGCAACCTCTGGATCTCCACCGACGGCAACGCGCTGGGCAGCAACGACGGCCTCTTCGCCACCGCCGTCGAGGGCCCGGAGCGGGGGCACCTCAAGCAGTTCCTGACCGTGCCGCTCGGCGCCGAGGCGTGCGGCCCGTTCATCACCGGCGACAACCGCTCGGTCTTCGTGGCCGTGCAGCACCCGGGCGAGATCACCGGGGCGTCCCTGGAGAAGCCCGCCTCCACCTGGCCGGACGGGGACTTCGCCAAGCCGGGCGTGGTGGTCACCTGGCGGCTCGACGGCGGCCCGGTCGGCAGCTGACGTCACTCGGGCGGTCCCGGCGCCGGACCGCCGGCGGGGCCCTCTCCCAACCGGGGAGAGGGCCCCGCCCCGTTGCGGCCCGTCGTCGGTGGCCACCGCCCCGGGTCAGCCCTCGGCGGCGATGCCGTCGGCGATGGCCCGGGCGGCGGTGAGCAGTTTCGCGCGGACCACCCGGGCGGAGGTCATCATCTCGCTGGCCGGCAGCGCGCAGGCCAGCACCACCCGGCGTTCCATGTCCTTGTCCGGGGCGACCAGCACCGCCGCGCAGGCCACCCCCTGCCGGAACTGCCCCAGCTCCAGCTGCATGCCGCGCCGGTCACCGGCGGCCAGATCGGCCTCGAACGCCTCCACGTTGGTCAGGGTGGCACTGGTGAACGGCCGCATCCCGTACTCGCGCAGGTAGCGGAAGCGCTGCTCGGCGGTGAGCGTGGCGAGCAGCGCCTTGCCCAGCGCGGTGGCGTGCGCGCCCTCGTCGAACCCGGGGACCAGATCCTCCAGGTACGGCGTACGCGGCCCCTCGGCCACCGCGGTGATCGCCACCTGGCCACCCACGAACCGGCCCAGGTAGTGGCTGTAGCCGGTGTCGGCGGCGACCCGGCGCAGGCTCTCGCCGACCGCGGGCGGCCCGCGGAACGCGGTCACCAGCTCGCGGTAGCGGTCCGCGACCTCCAGGCCGACGATGTACGTGCCGTCCTCGCGGCGGATCACGTAGCCCTCGTAGGCCAGCGTGCGGACCAGGTGATAGGTCGTGGCCACGGTCAGCTCGCACCGCCGGGCGATCTGCTTCACGGTCAGCCCCTTGGGGGCACGGCCGACCGACTCGAGCACTCGTAGCGCGCGGGACACGCTCCGGATCAGATCCGAAGGTTCCGCCAGGGGGTCGCGCACAACCACCTCCGCCGCCGGGGACTTACACCATATGAAAAACCGGCCGGGCGCGAAATGCCTGTTCGGGTGGAGGATGCCAGATCGTCATAGACGAGTTGTGCTCCGGCGAACACGATGCGTGGCGTGAGCTGGCCTCGCGTAGGTTTGCCGCATCATGGCCGACACCGCATTGCACCCCGCTCCCACGCCGACCCGTCCCGTCCGGGCCGCCGCCGGGGCGGTCGTCGTCACCATCGCCTCGGTCCTGCCGGTCTTCCTGGTCGGCGGGCTCGCCGTGCAGCTCGGCGAGGATCTCGGGTTCTCCCCGGCCGGGCTGGGCCTGGCGGTCTCGGTGTACTTCGGGGTGGGCGCGCTGGCCTCGGTGCCCTCCGGCGCCCTCGCCGAGCGGTACGGGCCGGCCGTGGTCGCCCGGGCCGCCATCCTGATCTCCGCCGGCAGCCTGCTCGCCATGGCGACGCTGGCCCGCTCCTTCCCGGTGCTGCTCGGCCTGCTCGCGCTCGGCGGCACCGCGAACGCCCTCGGCCAGATGGGCAGCAACGCCGCGCTGGCCCGGCACGTGCCATCCCGTCGGCAGGGCCTGTCGTTCGGGGTGAAGCAGGCGGCCATCCCGGTCTCCACGCTGCTGGCCGGCGTGGCGGTGCCGACCGTGGCGCTCACCGCCGGGTGGCGCTGGGCGTTCGTGGCCGCCGCCGGGGCCGCGCTGGCCGCGTGGGTGGCCGTACCCGCGCGGGAGCCCCGCCCGGCGCGGCGGAGCGCCGACCCGCGTGCCAGCGGGGCCACCGGCGCCCTGGTGCTCGTGGGGGTGGCCGCAACGCTCGCCGCGGCGGCCGCGAACGCGCTCGGCACGTTCCTGGTCGACTCCTCGGTCGACCGGGGGCTGGCGCCCGGGCCGGCCGGCCTGACCCTGACCCTCGGCAGCGCGGTCTGCGTGGCCGCCCGGGTGGGCGCCGGCTGGCTCGCCGACCGCCGCTCCGGCGGCCACGTGGCCGTCATCGCCGGCATGCTGGTGGTCGGCGCCGGTGGGCTCGGCCTGCTCGCGGTGGCCGGCCCCGGGCCGCTGGTGGTCGGCGTGGTGCTCGGCTTCGGGCTGGGCTGGGCCTGGCCGGGGCTGATGAACTTCGCGGTGGTCCGGCTGCACCCGCAGGCGCCGGCCGCCGCCACCTCGATCACCCAGACCGGGGTGTACGCCGGCGGCTGCCTCGGCCCGCTCGCCCTCGGCACGGTCGCCGCCCACGCCGGCTACCCCACCATGTGGACCACCGCCGCCGCGGCGATGCTCGCCGCCGCCCTCCTCATGCTCACCGCCGCCCGCCTCCTACCCGCGCCCCGTTCAGCGGGTTGATCATGAAGTTGTCGGGGCGACCGCCGGTGCGGGCGGCAACAACTTCATGATCAACGGGCCGGCCCCGGGAGGGCTGGGTCAGCTGGTGCGGTCGGCTATGTAGTCGCAGAGAGATTCGAGGGCGCGGCGGGCCGGGTTGTCGGGCAGCGGGGCGAGCTGGGCGCGGGCGTCCTCGGCGTAGCTGCGGACGGTCTCCCGGGCCCGCTTGAGCGCCGGGCTCTCCCGGAGCAGGCCGAGCGCCTCCGCGTGCAGGTCGTCGTCGGTCACCGGGCCGGTGGCCAGGATCTCCCGCAGCCGCACCGAGGCGGCGTCGGCGTCGTCGGAGGCCAGCGCGTAGAGCACCGGCAGGGTCGGCACGCCCTCGCGCAGGTCGGTGCCCGGGGTCTTGCCCGACTGCACCGACTCGGAGGCGATGTCGAGCAGGTCGTCGGAGAGCTGGAAGGCGACGCCGATGGTCTCGCCGTAGCCGGCCAGCGCCTCGATGTGCTCGGGCGCGGCGCCACCGAACATCCCGCCGAAGCGGGCCGAGGTGGCGATCAGCGAGCCGGTCTTGCCGGCGATCACGTCGAGGTAGTGCGCCACCGGGTCGTCACCGGGGCGGGGGCCGACCGTCTCGGCGATCTGGCCGTGCACCAGCCGCGCGAAGGTGCGCGCCTGCAGGCGTACCGCCTCGGCGCCCAGGTCGGCCGCGATGTCCGCGGCCCGGGCGAAGAGGTAGTCGCCGACCAGGATGGCGACCGAGTTGGTCCACCGGGAGTTGGCGCTCGGCGCGCCCCGGCGCACGGCCGCCTCGTCCATCACGTCGTCGTGGTAGAGCGTCGCCAGGTGGGTGAGCTCCATCACCACCGCGGCCGGTACGACCTGCGCGCCGGCCGGATCGCCGAACTGGGCGCCGAGCGCCACCAGCAGCGGCCGGAACCGCTTGCCGCCGGCCTCGACCAGGTGCCGGGCGGCCTCGGTGACGAAGGGGTCGGCGCTGGCCACACTGGCCCGCAGCTCGACCTCGACGGCCTCCAGCAGGCCCAGCACGGACGCCTCGACGCGGGGATCGGCGAGATAGAGGCCGAGCGCGCCGAACTGACTCGTGCTCACCCGGCTCCGGCGGGGGCCGGAGCCGGTGGCACCTGAACGCTCGCCAGCCGGAATCACCACGCTATCCACCATGCCACACCCCCTCGACCTGCTCCGGACTGGGGATACGCACCGGGGGCCGGCCCGCCGTGGCGGACCGGCCCCCGTGGGCCCGGGCGACGGGTCACCGCACGAATTCGGCGGCTCCCGTGGCGAGGTCGAGCAGCGGCGCCGGGGCGACCCCGAGCACCAGGGTGGCGATCACGCCGATCATGAGCGCGGCCGAGGTGAGCCCGCCCGGCACGGTGACCGTCGGGGTGGACTCGCCCGGCTCGGAGAGCCACATCATCACCACGACCCGCAGGTACGGGAAGGCCAGCACCATGCTGGTCAGCACGCCGGCGATCACCAGCCACGCCTGCCCACCGTCGAGCGCCGGGCCGAACACCGCGAACTTGCTGGTGAAGCCGCTGGTGAGCGGGATGCCCGCGAAGGCCAGCAGGATGAAGGTGAACACCCCGGCGTAGAACGGCGAGCGCTTGCCCAGCCCGGCCCAGCGGGACAGGTGGGTGGCCTCCCCGTCGGCGTCCCGCACCAGGGTCACCACGGCGAACGCGGCGAGCACCGAGAAGCCGTACGCGACCAGGTAGAACATCGTGCCGGAGAGCCCGTCGCGGCTCGGCGCCAGGACACCGACCAGCAGGTAGCCGGCGTTCGCGATGGACGAGTAGGCGAGCAGCCGCTTGATGTCGGTCTGGGTGACCGCGAGCACCGCGCCGACCAGCATGGTCAGCACCGCGACCGCGCCGAGGACCGGGGTGAAGTCCCACCGGGCCCCGTCGAAGGCGACGTGGAACACCCGCAGCAGGGCGCCGAACGCGGCGACCTTGGTGCAGGCGGCCATGAAGCCGGTGATCGGGGTCGGCGCGCCCTGGTAGACGTCCGGGGTCCAGACGTGGAACGGGGCGGCCGCCGCCTTGAACAGCAGGCCGATGCTCAGCAGCGCCATGCCGGCGAAGAGCAGCAGCGGGCTGGCCGTGGACTCGGCCACGGCGGCGTTGACGGTGGCGAAGTCGACCCCGGCCGAGCCGTTCGGGATGCCCGCGGTGAAGCCGTAGACCAGGGCCACGCCGAACAGGAAGAAGGCCGAGGCGTACGCGCCGAGCATGAAGTACTTCAGCGCGGCCTCCTGGCTCAGCAGCCGCCGGCGGCGGGCCAGCGCGCAGAGCAGGTAGAGCGGCAGCGAGAAGACCTCGAGCGCGATGAACATGGTCAGCAGGTCGTTCGCCGCCACGAAGATCAGCATGCCGCCGATCGCGAAGGTGGTCAGCGGGTAGACCTCGGTGGCGCCGTTCACGCCCTCGGCCTGCCGCCGGTCGTCGGCGGACTCGGCGGGGAACGCGGCCTGGGCGACGAACGCCCCGCCCCGCTCCACCGAACGCTCGCCGATGAGCAGCAGCGCCATCGCGGCGAGCACCAGGATCGCGCCCTGGAGGAAGAGCGTCGGCCCGTCCACCGCGATCGCCCCGCCGATGGTGATCAGCCGGTCGTCGGCGTTGAGCACCACCATGGTGAGCGCGCCGAGCACCGCCAGCAGCGCCAGCGACAACTGCACCAGGTGCCGCAGCCGCCGGGGCACGAACGCCTCGACCAGCACGCCGAGCAACGCGGCGCCCAGCATGATCAGGCTCGGCGCGAGCGCCGCGTAGTCGATCGAGGGGAGTTTCAGTTCGTTCACTTCGCGGCCTCCTGCACGGTGCCGACCGAGGGCGCAGGGTCGGTGCTGCCGACGTCCTGCATGGTCGCCTGGATGGCGGGGTTGATCACGTCGGTGACCGGCTTCGGGTAGAACCCGAGCAGCACGATCAGCGCGATCAGGGGTGCGACCACGACCTTCTCGCGCAGGTTGAGGTCACGCCGCATGCCGTCGACCTCGGTCAGCGCCGGGTTGAGCGTGCCCTGCGTGGTGCGCTGCACCATCCAGAGCACGTACGCCGCGGCCAGGATGATGCCGAGGGTGGCGATCACCGCGACCGGCTTGTTCACCGTGAAGGTGCCGATCAGCACCAGGAACTCGGAGACGAACGGCGCGGTGCCGGGCAGCGCCAGCGAGGCGAGACCGGCGAAGAAGAGCACCCCGGCCAGCAGCGGCACCAGCTTGCCGGCGCCGCCGAAGTCGCTCACCAGCGCCGAGCCCCGCCGGGCCACGAACATGCCCACCACCAGGAAGAGCAGGCCGGTGGCGAGGCCATGGTTGACCATGTAGAGCACCGCGCCGGTGCCCGCCTGGGTGGTGAAGGCGAAGATGCCCACCCCGATGAAGCCGAAGTGCGCGATCGAGGTGTACGACACCAGCCGCTTCAGGTCGTTCTGGCCGACCGCCAGCAGCGCGGCGTAGATGATGCCGATCAGGCCCAGCGCCAGCGCCCACGGGGCGAACCACTTGGCCGCGTCCGGGAAGAGCGGCAGGCAGTAGCGCAGGATGCCGAACGTGCCGACCTTGTCCAGCACGCCGACCAGCAGCGCGGCAGCACCCGCCGGCGCCGCCCCACCGGCGTCCGGCAGCCAGGTGTGGAACGGGAAGAACGGCGCCTTGATCGCGAACGCGAGGAAGAAGCCGAGGAACAGCCAGCGCTCGGTGCCGGTGGAGATGTCCACCTGGGACAGCGCCTGCCAGTCGAAGGTCTTCCCGCCGA
Source organism: Micromonospora sp. C28SCA-DRY-2 (assembly GCF_030519475.1). Classification (GTDB taxonomy): domain Bacteria; phylum Actinomycetota; class Actinomycetes; order Mycobacteriales; family Micromonosporaceae; genus Micromonospora. Next base: position 1,713,307 of record NZ_JAUMKD010000001.1, read on the forward strand.
CCACCCAGAGGCCGATCACCGCGGCGAGCATGAACAGACCGCCGACCAGCGAGTAGAGGAAGAACTTCACCGCCGCGTACTGCCGCTGGTGGCCGCCGTAGCTGCCGATCAGGAAGTACATCGGCACCAGCATGACCTCGAAGAACACGTAGAACAGGAAGACGTCGGCGGCGGCGAAGACGCCGATCATCGTGCACTCGAGGACGAGCAGCAGCGCGAAGTAGACCGGCACCGACCGCTTCGACGACTCGGCGTCGTGCCAGGACGCCAGGATCACCAGCGGCACCAGCACCGCGATCAGCATCAGCATCACCAGCGCGATGCCGTCGGCGGCGAAGGTGAAGTTGACGCCCCAGTTCGGGATCCACGGGTAGGACTCGCGGAACTGGAACCGGTCACCACCGACCTTGAAGGCCACCCACATGACCACCGACAGCGCCAGCACCAGCAGCGACCAGCCGAGCGCGACCTGCTTGGCCAGCTCCGGCCGCGACCGCGGCACCAGGGCCACCACCAGGGCGCCGACCAGCGGCGCCACGGTGAGCACCGAGAGGAACGGGAAGTCGGACATTATGCGGCCTTACCTCCGTCGTCACTGCGCGGTCCGCCGGTGACGGCCGCCTGGAAGAGGTCGATCACGCCAGCCACCCCGCCTCGACGGCCAGGAAGGCCGCCAGCACCAGCAGCGCGCCGGTCAGGATCGAGGTGGCGTACGACCGGACGAAGCCGGTCTGCAGCCGCCGGAGCCGGCCGGAGCCGCCACCGACCGCCGCGGCGAGGCCGTTGACCAGCCCGTCCACGCCCCGGTTGTCGAGGTAGACCAGCGCCCGGGTGAGGAAGATGCCCGGCTTCTCGAAGACCGCCTCGTTGAAGGCGTCGGTGTAGAGGTTGCGCCGGGCGGCGGTGACCAGCACCCCGGCCGGCTGCGGCTCGGTGGCCGTGCCGGCCCGGAACAGGAACCAGGCGAGCCCGGCGCCGAGCACGGTGACCAGCAGCGAGAGCACGGTGATCACGGTGTGCGAGAGCACCGCGTGGTGCCCCTCCTCCTGGCCGCCCAGCCCGGCGGTGGCCTCCAGCCAGTCCGGCACCGAGGTGGCGAGCAGGAAGCCGGCCCCGACCGAGCCCGCGGCGAGCAGGATCAGCGGGATGGTCATCAGCTTCGGCGACTCGTGCGGGTGCTCGATGTCCTCGGTCCAGCGCTTCGGCCCGTGGAAGGTGAGCACGAAGAGCCGGGTCATGTAGAACGCGGTCAGCCCGGCGCCGAGCAGCGCGGCCATGCCGAAGAGCCAGGCCGTCCAGTCCTCCCGCTCGAACGCGGCCACGATGATCGGCTCCTTGGAGAAGAAGCCGGAGAACGGGAACATGCCGATGATGGCGAGCCAGCCCATCATGAAGGTGAGCCAGGTGATCTTCATGTACCTCGACAGCCCGCCGAAGCGGCGGATGTCGACCTGGTCGTTCATCCCGTGCATGACCGAGCCGGCGCCGAGGAACATGTTGGCCTTGAAGAAGCCGTGCGCCAGCAGGTGCACGATGGCCAGCGCGTACGCCGCGCCACCGAGCCCGACGCCGAGGAACATGTAGCCGATCTGGCTCACCGTCGACCAGGCCAGCACCCGCTTGATGTCGTCCTTGGCCGCGCCGATGACGCAGCCGATCAGCAGGGTCAGCGCACCGACGCTGACCACCACCAGCTGGAGCGTCGAGTTGGCCGAGAAGATCGGGTTGGACCGGGCGATCAGGTAGACGCCGGCGGTGACCATGGTGGCGGCGTGGATGAGCGCCGACACCGGGGTCGGGCCCTCCATCGCGTCCGGCAGCCACGCCTGGAGCGGGAACTGGCCGGACTTGCCGGTCGCGCCGAGCAGCAGCAGCAGGCCGAGCACCAGCACGGTGGTCGCGGTCAGCGAACCGACCCCGGTGAAGACCTCGTCGTACTGGGTGGTGCCGAGGGTGGCGAACATGATGAAGATGCCGATCGCCAGGCCGGCGTCGCCGACCCGGTTCATCAGGAACGCCTTCTTGCCGGCGGTGGCCGCGCTCGGCCGCTCGTACCAGAAGGAGATCAGCAGGTACGACGCCAGGCCGACGCCCTCCCAGCCGAAGTAGAGCATCACGTAGTTGTTGCCGAGCACCAGCAGCAGCATGGCGGCGACGAACAGGTTGAAGTACCCGAAGAAGCGCCGCCGGCCCGCGTCGTGGGCCATGTACTCGACCGCGTAGAGGTGGATCAGGAAGCCCACCCCGGTGATCAGCAGGACGAAGACCGCGGCCAGCGGGTCGAAGAGCAGACCGAAGTCCACCCGCAGGTCGCCGACCGTGATGAAGTCCCAGAGGCTCAGCTCGACCGACTTGTTCTCCAGGCCCCGCAGCTGGAAGAAGTAGGTCAGGCCGAGCACGAAGGCGGCGCCGATGGCCGCCACGCCGAGCCAGTGCCCCCAGCGGTCGGCCCGCCGGCCGAGCAGCAGCAGGACCGCCGCGCTGACCAGCGGGATGGCCACCAGCAGCCAGACGCTGCCCAGCAGCCCGTCCGCCGCCGCATAGGTGACGGCGCCGGCCGGCTCGGCCGGGGCGTTCGCAAGAATCTCCACCACCGCAGGCCCCTCAGTACTTCAACAGGTTGGCGTCGTCGACGCTCGCGGAGCGCCGGGTCCGGAAGATCGACATGATGATCGCGAGCCCGACCACGACCTCCGCGGCCGCCACCACCATCACGAAGAACGCCATGATCTGGCCGTTGAGGTCACCGTTGATCCGGCTGAAGGTGACCAGCGTCAGGTTGGCCGCGTTGAGCATCAACTCGACGCACATGAACAGCACGATCGCGTTGCGCCGGATCAGCACCCCGGCCGCGCCGATGGTGAACAGCACCGCGGCGAGCACCAGGTAGTAGCTCGGTTCGACCGAGAAGAACCCGTCCATTACCGAACCAACCTTTCGTTCGCGACTGCGGGGCTCGCAAGCTCACTCCTCGCGCTCACCGGTCCGTCCCCTTCAGCGCGGTCTCCTCGGCGGTCAGCTCGCGCACCGGCAGGATCTCCGGGGTGCTCCGCTCGGTCAGCCGGCCGTCCGGCAGCCGGGCCGGGGTGGCCACCGAGGAGGAGGTGGCGAAGACGCCGGGGCCGGGCTTCGGGCCCGGGTAGTTGCCCGGGCGGAAGCGGGCCCGCATGGTCGCCGGCTGGTCGAGCTTGTCCTGCTTGCGCCGCTCGACGTGGGCCAGCACCATCGCGCCCACCGCCGCCGTGATCAGCAGGGCCGAGGTGAGCTCGAAGGCGAAGACGTACTTGGTGAACAGCAGCCGGGCGATGCCCTGCACGTTGCCCTCGGCGTTCGGCTCGGCCAGGCCGACCGCGGTGACCCCGTCCAGGCCCCGGTAGAGGCCGGTGCCGACCAGGCCGGCGAAGCCGAGCGCCAGCACCAGCGCCGCGGTCCGCTGCCCGCGCAGCGTCTCGATCAGCGAGTCCGACGCGTCCCGGCCGACCAGCATCAGCACGAAGAGGAACAGCATCATGATCGCGCCGGTGTAGACGATGATCTGCACCATGCCGATGAACGGCCCGGCCTGGAGCACGTAGAACACGCCGAGGCAGAGCATGGTCAGCACCAGCCAGAGCGCCGAGTGCACGGCGTTGCGCGCGGCGACCATCCCGATCCCGCCGATCAGCGCCAGCGGGGCGAGGATCCAGAAGGTGACCGCCTCGCCAGTGGAAACCGAGCCCGCCGCGGCGAGCACCGTCTGCGTGGTCATGCTCCGTCTCCCTTGCCCGCGGTGGCCCGCTGGGCGTGCTGCTCGGCGCCGGGGAAGGTCACGCCGGGGTGCTCCTCCACCCGGTACCGCCCGGGGCCCATCGGGGAGCGCTCGGCCCCGGCCGAGGTGCCCGGGTTCTCCAGCGCGCCGACGTAGTAGTCCTTCTCGCTGTCGCCCAGCCGCATCGGGTGCGGCGGCTGCTCCATGCCCGGCAGCAGCGGCGCGAGCAGCTGCTCCTTGGTGAAGATCAGATCCTGCCGGTTGTCCCGGGCCAGCTCGTACTCGTTGCTCATGGTGAGCGAACGGGTCGGGCAGGCCTCGATGCACAGGCCGCAGAAGATGCACCGGGCGTAGTTGATCTGGTAGACGCTGGCGTACCGCTCACCCGGCGAGAACCGCTGCTCGTCGGTGTTGTCGCCACCCTCGACGTAGATCGCGTCCGCCGGGCAGGCCCAGGCGCACAGCTCGCACCCGATGCACTTCTCCAGCCCGTCCGGGTGCCGGTTGAGGATGTGCCGCCCGTGGTAGCGCGGCGCCGAGACCGGCGGCTTGAACGGGTAGTCGGTGGTGACGACCTTCCTGAACATGTGCGAGAAGGTGACCCCGAAGCCCTTGAACGTTCCGGTGATCGCGCCCACGTCACACCTCCCTGGAGTCCGGGCCGGCCGCGACGTTGGCCGGCTCCCGCTCGGCGACCACGCGCCTGGTGCGCGGGCTCGGTGGTACCTGCAGGTCCATCGGGGGCAGCGGGAAGCTGCCGTGCGGCCGGTTGTTGACCTGTTCCTGGAGCGTCGGCTTCGGCTGCGGCTTGCGGCTCGGCCACAGCAGCGTGGCGACCAGCAGCACACCGGCCGGGATGCCGACCGCGATCAGCTTGCCCTGGGTGTCCCAGTCCTCGATCGAGCGCAGCCCGGCGAGCACCAGGATCCAGACCAGGTTGATCGGCAGCAGCACCTTCCAGCCGAACCGCATGAACTGGTCGTAGCGCAGCCGGGGCAGCGTGCCCCGCAGCCAGACGAAGACGAAGACCAGGGCGATCACCTTGCCGAAGAACCACAGCATCGGCCACCAACCGGAGTTGGCGCCCTCCCAGAGGGTGATCGGCCACGGCGCCCGCCAGCCGCCGAGGAAGAGCGTGGTGGTGACCGCGGACATGGTCACCATCGAGACGTACTCGCTGAGCATGAAGAGCGCGAACTTCAGCGAGCTGTACTCGGTCATGAAGCCGGCCACCAGCTCGGACTCGGCCTCGGGCAGGTCGAATGGCGCCCGGTTGGTCTCGCCGACGGTGGCGATGAAGAAGATGACGAAGCTCGGCAGCAGCAGGATCGCGTACCAGCCGGGCGCCGGCAGCTCGGTGCCGAAGACGGTCAGCCGGGTGGCGTCGCCCTGGGCGGCGACGATCCCGCTGGTCGACATCGTGCCGGCGGTCATGAACACCGCCACGATGCTCAGCCCCATGGCGACCTCGTACGAGATCATCTGGGCGCTGGAGCGCAGGCCGCCGAGCAGCGGGTAGGTCGAGCCGGAGGCCCAGCCGCCGAGCACGATGCCGTAGATGCCCATCGAGGAGCAGGCCAGCAGCACCAGCACCGCCACCGACACGTCGGTGACCTGCAACGGCGTCCAGTGGCCGAAGATGCTCACCATCGGGCCGAAGGGCACCACCGACAGCGCGGTGACCGCGCAGATCACCGAGATGGTCGGCGCGAAGAAGTAGACGACCTTGTCGGCCGCCTTCGGCAGGATGTCCTCCTTGAAGGCCATCTTCAGGCCGTCGGCGAGGGTCTGCAGCAGACCGAACGGGCCGACCTGGTTGGGGCCGGGCCGCACCGCCATCCGGCCCACGACCCGCCGTTCGAACCAGACGCCGAGCAGCGTGGCGAGCACGGCGAAGACGAAGGCGAAGAGGACCTTGCCGAGGACGAGCCACCACGGGTCCCGGCCGAAGTCGGCCAGCGTCGGGTCCTGCGCCAGGTAGACCGCGTTCACTGGATTGCACCCCCTGCGTTGAGGAGCGGGCCGGGGCGGCCGGCGGCGTCCGCGGCCACCGCCGCGGCCGAGATCCGGACCACCGTGCCGGAGCTGGCGCCGAGGCTGCGCCGGACGGTCGAACCGGGTGAGTTGGTGGGCAGCCAGACGACGCCGTCCGGCATCTCGGTGATCGCCGCCGGCAGGGTCACCGCCCCGCGGTCGGTGCCCACCGTCACCGGGTCGCCGTCGGCGACGCCGAGCGCCTCGGCGGTGCCCTTGCCCAGCCGGACCACCGGCGGGCGGGCGGTGCCGGCGAGGTGCTCGTCGCCGTCGGTGAGGCTGCCCAGGTCGATCAGCTGGTGCCAGGTCGCCAGCACGGCCTCGCCGGCGCCGGGCGTCGGCACCGCGGCCGGCTCCACCGCCGGGGCGGCCGGCCGCTCGAGCCGGGTCGGCGGCAGCCCGCCCAGCTCGCGCCGGACGCTGAGCACGTCACCGGTGCCCAGTCGCACGTCGAGCTGCGCGGCCAGCGCGTCCAGCACCCGGCCGTCGTTCATCGCGGCGGTCCGCAGCACCGCCTCGAAGGTGCGCAGCCGGCCCTCCCAGTCCAGGAAGCTGCCGGCCTTCTCGTCCACCGGGGCGACCGGGAAGACCACGTCCGCCCGCCGGGCCACCGCGCTGTTGCGCAGTTCCAGGCTGACCAGGAACGGCACCGTGTCCAGCGCCTGCTCGGCCAGTCGCGGGTCGGCCAGGTCGGCCGGGTCGACGCCGGCCACCACCAGCGCGCCGAGCTGGCCGGCGGCGGCCGCGGCGATGATGCCGTCGGTGTCCCGGCCGGCCTGGCTGGGGATCACCCCGGCCGCGATGTCCCACGCCTCGCCCAGCTCGGCCCGGGCGGCCGGCTCGGTGACCAGGCGGCCGCCGGGGAGCAGGTTGGGCAGGCAGCCCGCGTCGACCGCGCCGCGGTCACCCGCGCGCCGCGGCACCCAGGCCAGCCGCGCTCCGGTACGCCGGGCCACGTCGGCCGCCGCGGAGAGGCCGCCCGGCACCTCGGCGAGCCGCTCGCCGACGATCAGGATGGCGCCCTCGGCGCTCAGCGCCTCGGCGACCGTGGCGTGCTCGGCGAGGACGCTGGCCTCCTCGCCGGGCACCACCCGGGCCAGCTTGGCGCCGAGCTTCTCCAGGCCGCGCGTGGCGAACGGCGCGATCGCGTACACCGTCAGCTTCTTCTTCAGGTACGCCTTGCGCAGCCGCAGGAAGAGGATCGGGCACTCCTCCTCCGGCTCCAGGCCGACCAGCACCACGGCCGGCGCGTTCTCCACGTCGGCGTAGGTGACGTCGGTCCGCCCGGCGACCGAGCTGGCCAGGAACTCGGCCTCCTCGCGGGAGACCGGCCGGGCCCGGAAGTCGATGTCGTTGGTGTTCAGCGCGACCCGGGCGAACTTCGCGTACGCGTAGGCGTCCTCGACGGTCAGCCGGCCGCCGGTGAGCACCGCGGTGCCCTGACCGCCGTCCCGGGCGGCGCGCAGCCCCTCGGCGGCGACGGTGAGCGCCTCGCTCCAGGACGCCTCGCGCAGCTCACCGGTGCGCCCGTCGCGCACCAGCGGGGTGGTGAGCCGGTCGAAGGCGCGGGTGTACTGGAAGCCCCACCGGCCCTTGTCGCAGTTCCACTCCTCGTTCACCGCCGGGTCGTCGCCGGCCAGCCGGCGCAGCACCTTGCCCCGCCGCCAGTCGGTGCGCTGGGCGCAGCCGGCCGAGCAGTGCTCGCACACGCTCGGGCTGGAGACCAGGTCGAACGGGCGGGCCCGGAACCGGTACTGGGCGCCGGTCAGCGCGCCGACCGGGCAGATCTGCACGGTGTTGCCGGAGAAGTACGAGTTGAACGGCACGTCGCCGTCCCCGTCCTCCGCGCCGTACGCGTCGTCCCGGTAGATGTTGATCTCCTCGGCGGACGACCGGTTCATCAGGTCGATGAACTTGTCGCCGGCGATCTCCTCGGAGAACCGGGTGCACCGCTGGCAGAGCACGCAGCGCTCCCGGTCCAGCAGCACCTGGGTGCTGATCTCCAGCGGCTTCTCGTACTCCCGCTTGTGCTCGTGGAACCGGGAGTCGGTGCGGCCGGTGGACATCGCCTGGTTCTGCAGCGGGCACTCGCCGCCCTTGTCGCACATCGGGCAGTCGAGCGGGTGGTTGAGCAGCAGCAGCTCCATGACCCCCTCCTGCGCCTTCTTGGCGACCGGGGAGGTGAGCTGGGTGCGGACCACCATGCCGTCGGCGACGGTCTGGGTGCAGGAGGCGACCGGCTTGCGCTGGCCCTCCACCTCGACCAGGCACTGCCGGCACGCGCCGGCCGGGGCCAGCAGCGGGTGGTCGCAGAACCGGGGGATCTCGACCCCCATCTGCTCCGCGACGCGGATCAGCAGCGCGCCCTTGGGGGCGGTGACCTCGACCCCGTCGATGGTGAGCGTGACGGTCTCGGTCTGCTTGGCTACGTCGGTCATTAGTGGGCTCCCACCAGCTGCTTGTCCGACAGCTTCGGCGCGGTACGACCCTCGATGTAGTCGAGGTAGTCCTGCTTGAAGTACTTCAGCGACGAGGTCACCGAGCTGGTCGCGCCGTCACCCAGGCCGCAGAACGAGCGGCCGAGGATGTTGTCGCAGGTGTCCAGCAGGGTGTCCAGGTCCTCGTGGGTGCCCTGACCGGAGAGGATCCGCCGGTAGACCCGGACCATCCAGTAGTTGCCCTCGCGGCACGGGGTGCACTTGCCGCACGACTCGTGGTGGTAGAACTCCAGCCACCGGTAGGTCGCGTAGACCGGGCAGTCCTGGTCGGAGAAGATCTGGGTGGCCGTGGTGCCGAGGATGGACCCGGCCGCCGCCACCGACTCGAAGTCCAGCGGCACGTCCAGGTGCTCGGCGGTGAGCAGCGGCGTCGACGAGCCGCCCGGGGTCCAGAACTTCAGGTTGTGCCCCGGCTGCATCCCACCGGCCAGCTCCAGCAGCTCCCGCAGGGTGATGCCCATCGAGCACTCGTACTGGCCGGGGTTGGCGATCCGGCCGGAGAGCGAGTAGATCATCGGCCCGGAGGACTTCTCCGTGCCCATGGTCTTCCACCAGTCGGCGCCGCCCAGCACGATGTACGGCACGCTGGCGATGGTGCCGACGTTGTTCACCACCGTCGGGCTGGCGTACAGGCCGTGGGTGGCCGGGAAGGGCGGGCGCAGCCGGGGCTGGCCGCGGAAGCCCTCCAGCGAGTCCAGCAGCGCGGTCTCCTCGCCGCAGATGTACGCCCCGGCGCCGGAGTGCACCACCAGCTCCAGGTCGAACTTCGAGCCGAGGATGTTCTTGCCGAGGTAGCCCTTGGCGTACGCCTCCTGGACCGCGTTGCGCAGCCGCCGCGCGGCGTGCACCGCCTCGCCCCGGATGTAGATGTAGGCGCGGTTGGCCCGGATCGCGTACGACGCGATGATCACGCCCTCGACCAGCGAGTGCGGGTCGTGCGTCATCAGCGGCAGGTCCTTGCAGGTGCCCGGCTCGCCCTCGTCGGCGTTCACCACCAGGTAGTGCGGCTTGCCGTCGCCCTGCGGGATGAACCCCCACTTCAGGCCGGTGGGGAAGCCGGCGCCGCCGCGACCGCGCAGCCCGGAGTCCTTGACCAGCTGGATCAGGTCGTCCGGGTGGGCCTTGAGCGCCTTGCGCAGCGCCGCGTAGCCGTCCAGCTTCTCGTAGGTGCCGATCCGCCAGGCGTCCGGCGACAGCCAGCGCTTGGTGAGCACGGGAGTGAGCTTCGCCAGCGTCTCCCGTCGAGGCGTCGTCACTTCTGAGCCTCCGCTTCCTTGAGGTTGCGCTCCTGCGCCCCGGCCTCGTCGCCGGCGGGCTTGCCGTCACCGGCGGGCGGGTTGGTCCCCGCGCCGGCTGCCTCGGCCTCCTGCGCGTCGCGCGGCGCCGGGGGCGCGGTGTCCACCGGGACCTTGGTGCCGGGGGCGTCCGGCACGGCGGTCGCCGCGTCCGGCTGCCGGGTCTCGGCCGCCCGCACCTCCGGCGACTTGTCGTCCGGTGCCTTGACGTCCCGGGCGGTGCTGCCGGTGGCCTGCTCCGGCCGGGCCGGCTCGCCGACGCCCGCGTTGCCGGCCGTACCGGTCGGGGCGGACGCGCCGTCGCCGCCCCGCGCCGGCACCGGGGCCGGCTTCTCGGTCTCGGCCTTGGCCTTGGCCTTCGCGGCCGCCGCGTCGGCCTCCGCCTTGCTCCGGATCGGCGTGTTCGGGTCGAAGCCCGGCACCGAGATGCCGTGCTCCTGCGCCAGCCGCAGGCCGCGCAGGGTCGGCTCGCCCGGTCCGCCGTCGGCGACCGCGCCCTCCCGCTCGTCGGCGAAGCCGGCGAGCTGGACGGCCATCTCCTTGAGCGTGCAGAGCCGGGCGCCCCGGGTCGGCATCGGCCGGCCACCGGCGCGCAGCTCGTCGACCACCCCGACGGCCGCCTGCGGGTCCACGTTGTCGAAGAAGTCGTAGTTGACGGTCATCACCGGGCCGTAGTCGCAGGCCGCCAGGCACTCGGCGTGCTCCAGGGTGATCTTCCCGTCGGCGGTGGTCTCGTCGTGCCCGACGCCGAGGTGCTCGGCCAGCGTGTCGTAGACCTCCTGGCCGCCGAGCACGTTGCACATCGTGTTGGTGCAGACGCTCACCAGGTAGTCGCCGGTCGGCCGGCGCTTGTACATGGTGTAGAAGGTGGCCACCGCGCCGACCTGGGCCTTGTTCAGCCCGAGCACCTCGGCGCAGAACTCGACGCCGGCCGGGGAGACGTAACCCTCCTCGGACTGCACCAGGTGCAGCAGCGGCAGCAGCGCCGAGCGGGACCGGTCCGCCGGGTAGCGGGCGATGATCTCCCGGGCCCGCGCCCGGGTCTCTTCGGTGAAAGTCGTCGTCATCGGTCACAACCACCCATCACGGGGTCCAGCGAGGCGCCGCCGGCGATCACGTCGGCGATCAGGCCGCCCTCGGCCATCGCCGGGAGGGCCTGGAGGTTGACGAAGCTCGGCTCCCGGTAGTGCACCCGGTAGGGCCGGGTGCCACCGTCGGAGACCGCGTGCACGCCCAGCTCGCCACGGGGCGACTCGATGCCCACGTAGACCTGGCCCGGCGGCACCCGGAAACCCTCGGTGACGAGCTTGAAGTGGTGGATCAGCGACTCCATCGACTGACCCATGATCTTCGCGACGTGCTCCAGCGAGTTGCCCATGCCGTCGACGCCGATGGCCAGCTGGGCCGGCCAGGCGATCTTCTTGTCGGCGACCATCACCGGGCCCGGCTTGAGCCGGTCCAGCGCCTGCTCGACCAGCTTGAGCGACTCGCGGATCTCGGCCAGCCGGACCAGGTAGCGGCCCCACACGTCGCCGTCGGTGTGCGTCGGGACGTCGAACTCGTACGTCTCGTAGCCGCAGTACGGCATGGTCTTGCGCAGGTCCCAGGCCAGCCCGGCGGAGCGCAGCACCGGCCCGGTCACGCCGAGCGCGACGCAGCCGGTCACGTCGAGCACCGCCACGTTCTTGGTCCGCTCGATCCAGATCGGCTGGCCGGAGAGGAGGTTCTCGTACTCCTTGAGCTTCTTCGGCATCAGCTTCAGGAACTCGCGGATCTTGACGATGGCCTCGTCCGGCACGTCCTGGGCCACGCCGCCCGGCCGGACGTACGCGTGGTTCATCCGCAGGCCGGTGATCATCTCGAAGATCTCGAGGATGTACTCCCGCTCCCGGAAGCCGTACAACATCATGTTGATGGCGCCCAGCTCCATGCCGGTGGTGGCCAGCCAGACCAGGTGCGAGGAGATCCGGTTCAGCTCCATCATCAGCACCCGGATGGTGGTCGCCCGCTCGGTGACCTGGTCGGAGATGCCGAGCAGCTTCTCCACCGCCAGCGCGTACGCCGTCTCGTTGAAGATCGGCGAGAGGTAGTCCATCCGGGTCACGAAGGTGCTGCCCTGGACCCAGTTGCGGTACTCGAGGTTCTTCTCGATGCCGGTGTGCAGGTAGCCGACGACCGAGCGGGCCTCGCGGACCGTCTCACCCTCGAGTTCGAGGATCAGCCGGAGCACACCGTGCGTGGACGGGTGCTGCGGACCCATGTTGACGACGATCCGCTCGTCGTTGATCGGGTCGGTGCCGGAGACCACGTTGTCCCAGTCCCCACCGGTGACGGTGAAGACCTTGCCCTCGGCGGTCTCCCGCTCGGTCGCGTAGTTGGACGTGCTCATTGGTACGACCTCCTCCGGTCCGGCGGCGGGATCTCGGCGCCCTTGTACTCCACCGGCACGCCGCCGAGCGGATAGTCCTTGCGCTGCGGGTGCCCCTCCCAGTCGTCCGGCATCAGGATCCGGGTCAGGTTGGGGTGGCCGTCGAAGACGATGCCGAACATGTCGTACGCCTCGCGCTCCTGCCAGTCGGCCGTCGGGTAGACCGACGTGACGCTGGGCAGGTGCGGGTCCTCGGCGGAGACCGCGGCCTCCAGCCGCACCGTGCGGCGGTAGGTCATCGAGGTGAGCTGGTAGACGACGTGCAGCCGGCGGGCGTCGGCGCCCAGGTAGTCCACCCCGGACACCGACGAGCAGAGCTCGAAGCGCAGCGCCAGGTCGTCGCGCATCACCTGGCAGACCTCGGCGATCCGCTCGGGGCGTACGTGCAGGGTCAGCTCGCCCCGGTCGACCACGACCTTCTCGATCGCGTCGGCGAAGGCCGGATACGCCTCCTCCAGCGCGTCGCGCACCTCGTCGAAGTAGCCGCCGTACGGCCGGGGCGAGTCCTCGATCGCGCGGCGCGGGCGGACCAGGCCGCCGAAGCCGGAGACGTCGCCGGTGCCCTGGTTGCCGAACATGCCGCGGCCGGCCGGGCTGGCCGGCGGGTACTCGGCGGGTGCGGTGCTGCTGGCGCCGGCCGGCGTGGTCGGCACCGGTACGCCGCCGCCGTCGATCCGGTCGTTGGGTGCGGTCACTTCTGGACACCCCCGTGCTGGTGCAGGTGGTTCTGGGCCTTCATCCAGTTCTCGATCCGCAGCTGCTCCTCGCGGCCCTCGCGGACGGCCTGCGTCCACTCGGCCCGCCGGGCCTTGTCGCTGCGGTACGACGAGGGCATCGCGCCGTACGGGACGACCGGGACGTCACCGCGGGCCTTGCGCGCCTCGAGCATCTTGCGGCCGTTCGGGCCGAGCGGCTCGTACATGATCTTCTCGCGCAGCTTGAGCACCGCGTCGATGAGCATCTCGGGCCGGGGCGGGCAGCCGGGGAGGTACATGTCGACCGGGACGATGTGGTCGACGCCCTGCACGATGGCGTAGTTGTTGAACATGCCGCCGCTGCTGGCGCAGACGCCCATCGAGATGACCCAGCGGGGCTCGGCCATCTGGTCGTAGATCTGGCGCAGCACCGGGGCCATCTTCTGGCTCAGCCGGCCGGCCACGATCATCAGGTCGGCCTGCCGGGGCGAGGCGCGGAAGACCTCCATGCCCCAGCGGCCCATGTCGTAGTGCGGGCCGCCGGCGGCCATCATCTCGATCGCGCAGCACGCCAGGCCGAAGGTGGCACCCCAGACCGACGACTTCCGCGACCAGTTGACCAGCTTCTCCACCGAGGTGAGCAGGACACCGGCGGGGAGCTTCTCCTCGATACCCATCTGAGGTTCCTCCCTCAGTCCCAGTCCAGGCCGCCGCGCCGCCACACGTAGGCGTACGCGACGAAGACCGCGACGATGAACAGGACCATCTCCACGAAGCCGAAGATCGGCAGGGCGTCGAACGAGACCGCCCAGGGGTAGAGGAAGATGATCTCGATGTCGAAGACGATGAAGAGCATCGCCGTCAGGTAGAACTTGATCGGGAACCGCCCGCCGCCGACCGGCTGGGGGCTGGGCTCGATGCCGCACTCGTACGCCTCGAGCTTGGCCTTGTTGTAGCGCCGGGGGCCGGCGAAGCGGGCGGCCGCCACGGAGAACAGCGCGAACGCCGCGGCGATGGCGAACAGCCCGATGATCGGTGCGTAAGGCGAGAGCGTCATCGTTATCTCCTGCTCGTCCTTCCCTGCCCTCGGTGCTTGACAAAAATCACACTATTCACGTCCCGTCCGGCGACCTGCGCCGGGGGGCCGATCTCTGGGTGCCGGACCGGCGATCGTCACCGACCGTGGATCCGGCGGTCACACGGCGGGTGCCACCTTCGTCATCGCGTTGATGACCCGGTCCATCGCGTCCCCGCCGCGCGGGTCGGTCAGGTTGGCCAGCAGCTTGAGGACGAAGCGCATCAGCATCGGGTGCGGCATGCCGTGCTTGGTGGCCATCCGCATGATCTCCGGACGGCCGATCAGCTTCACGAAGATGCCGCCGAGCCGGTAGTAGCCGCCGAACCGCGCCTTGAGTTCGGTCGGGTACGCGTTCAGCGCCCGCTCCCGCTCGGCGCCCGCCGGCCGGGCCAGGGCCTGCACCGCGATCTCCGCGGCCAGCTCGCCGGACTCCATCGCGTACGCGATGCCCTCGCCGTTGAACGGGTTGACCATGCCGCCGGAGTCGCCGACCAGCATCACCCCGCGGGTGTAGTGCGGCACCCGGTTGAAGCCCATCGGCAGCGCCGCGCCGAGGATCGGACCCTCCGCCTTGGACTCGTCGGTCATGCCCCAGTCGGCCGGCGTGTTGGCCAGCCAGTCGGTCAGCAGCCGCCGGTAGTTGGTCTTGCCGAAGGCGGACGAGGAGTTGAGCACGCCGAGGCCGACGTTGACCCGGCCGTCGCCGAGGCCGAAGATCCAGCCGTAGCCCGGCAGCAGGTTGTCGCCGCTGTCCTTGCTGCGCAGCTCCAGCCAGGACTCCAGGTAGTTGTCGTCGTGCTTGGCCGGGCAGCGGTAGTAGCGGCGCACCGCCACCCCGATCGGCCGGTCCTCCCGCTTGGCCAGCCCGAGGGCGAGCGGGAACCGGCCGGAGACGCCGTCGGCCGCGACCACCAGCGGCGCGTGGAACGTCTCGGGGGCCTTGTCCGGGCCCACCTCCGCCTCGACGCCGATCACCCGGCCGTCCGGGTCGAGCACCGGGCCGGTGACGTTCACGCTGGTGCGCAGCTTCGCGCCGGCGGCGACCGCCCGCTGGGCGAGCAGGTCGTCGAAGTCGAGCCGGGTGCGCACCAGCCCGTAGTTGGGGAAGCTCGCCAGGTCGGGCCAGTCCAGCTCCAGCCGGACCCCGCCACCGATCACCCGCAGCCCCCGGTTGTGCAGCCAGCCGGCCTCTTCCGAGGTGTCCACACCCATCCGGACCAACTGCCGCACCGCGCGCGGGGTCAACCCGTCCCCGCAGACCTTCTCCCGGGGGAACTCGGTCTTCTCCAGCAGCAGCACCCGTACGCCGTGCCGAGCCAGGTGGTACGCGGTCGCCGACCCACCGGGACCGGCGCCCACGACGATGACGTCGGCGTCGTGCTCCACCGCGGTCATCCGCGCCTCCTCCCGCATGCTCGTGAATTCCTTCACAAGCCAGTCGGGAGCGAGTCTATGACCGGGGTAACACCGACGCCCGCTGAGGGGTACCTAACTTGCCGGAAACCCGGTTGACAGGCGTTCACCAGGGGCGGAGCGCCCGCCGATCCGCGCTCGGCGGGGCGTTGTCAGCGCCGGGCGGGGCTGGCCGGATCCAGGCCGGCGTCGTGCCGGATGGTCTCCGGCAGGTGTTCGCGCAACGCGCCACCGGCGGCGCGGTCGAGCGCGGCCAGCACCTCGGCCACCACCTGGCGGACGTCGGCGGGATCGGCGCCGGCCAGCGCCTTGAGCTGGGCGATCAGTTCGGCCGCGTCCTCGTCGGTGGCCGCCACCTCGTCCGGCCGCTCGGGTCTCATGCCGCCGAGCGTACGTAACAAAATGGACTAAAGACGGATATTCACGAAATCAACCGACTGGGCGGACCGCCCGTCAGGGGCGGATGCCGCGGTGCAGGGCGACGATCCCGCCGGTCAGGTTGCGCCAGGCCACCTTGCCCCAGCCGGCCGCACCGATCCGCGCCGCCAGCGCCGCCTGGTCGGGCCAGGCCTGGATCGACTCGGCCAGGTAGACGTACGCGTCCGGGTTGCTGGAGACCGTGCGGGCCACCGCCGGCAGCGACCGCATCAGGTACGACAGGTAGACCGTGCGGAACGCGGGGTTGACCGGCCGGCTGAACTCGCAGACCACCAGCCGACCACCGGGCCGGGTCACCCGGGCCAGCTCGCGCAGCGCCGCCCCGGTGTCCACCACGTTGCGCAGCGCGAAGGAGATGGTCACCGCGTCGAAGCTGGCGTCGGCGAAGGGCAGCTTCAGCGCGTCCCCGGCCACCAGCGGCACCAGCGGGCGGCGGCGCTTGCCGGCGTGGAGCATGCCGAGCGACAGGTCGGCCCCGACCGCGTACGCCCCGGACTGGGCCAGTTCCTCGGTGGAGACACCGGTGCCGGCGCCGACGTCCAGCACCCGCTCGCCGGGTCGCAGCCCGAGCGCGTCCCGGGTCGCCCGGCGCCAGAACCGGTCCTGGCCGAAGGAGAGGACGGTGTTGGTCAGGTCGTACCGCGCGGCCACGCCGTCGAACATCGCGGCGACCTCGTGCGGCTGCTTGTCCAGGCTGGCGCGCTGGCCCTGGGGGGTACGGCTCACCCCTCCACTCTGCCAGCCGGGCGGCCACCGACCGCCGCAGGGTCGCCCGTCGGGCCGGCCGTCGCCGGGCCGGCCTCCGCGCGGAAACGCGAACGGGCGGGGTGGTCGCCCACCCCGCCCGTTCCGTCTCACCCGTCAGTCGGTCGACTTCTCGTCGCCGGGCGCCACCAGGACCACCCGGCGCCGCCGGGAGATCAGCAGCAGCGCGCCGCCGACCAGCAGGACGGCCGCGCCGATCCCGCCGATCAGGCCGGCCTGCACACCGGTCACCGGAAGGCCACCGCCGCCGCCACCGGTGCCCGGGGTCGGCGAGGTCGTCGGGCCGCCGGTCGGCGTCGGCGTCGGGGTCGGCCCCGCCGTCAGGTCGACGAACACGTCGAACTGGGCGGTGTTGTCACCCTGGTCGGTCTCGGTGAAGGCCTTGCGCTGCGTCCCGCTGGCGACCCGCGGCGCCTCCTCCGGCGCGCCCTCGGCGGCGTCCAGACCGGAGGCGAAGAGGAAGCCGGGGCGCAGCACCGGCTCGGTCACGTCCGCGCCGATCCTGACCCGCACGTCAGCGGTGTAGTACTGGCCCGGCTTCAGCACCACGCCGGAGTCCTCGCAGTACGCGTGGGCGAGGCCGCCCAGCGTCTGCTCGACGCAGCCCTCGGGCAGCTCGGCGAAGGTCACATCGGCCGGCAGCGTGATGCCGTACGCGATCCCGGTCGCCTTGCGGCTGCCGTCGTTGAAGACCGCCCAGTCCAGCGGCGCGGTGTCGCCCGGCCGGACCGGCTTGAGCCCGGTCTCGCCGGCCTCGTCGCCGTCCACCTGCACGTCGGCGTAGACGTCCTGCACCCAGGTGGTGAGGTCGTAGCCGGGCTTGGCGACGGTGATGTCGTGGTCGACGCTGTCGCCCTCGGCGTTGGCCGCGCTGATGGTGACCTTCAACGTGCCGGCGGCGCCGCGCCCGCCGGTGGAGAAGATCGGGATGCCGAAGTCCTCGGTGGTGCCGGCCGTCAGGTCGCCCAGCAGGCAGCTGAACGTGCTGCCCTCGACCTCGCAGCCCTCGGGAACCACCACGCCGACCTTGGGCTTCTTCGGGTTGAGGCCCTTGGTGTCCACCACGACCCGGACGTCCTCGGCGTCCACGGTGCTGGTGTTGGCGACCTGGAACTTGAACGGCTTGGCCTTGGCCTCCTTGACGCCCTTGGCCAGCTCGTAGCTGAGCGGGATCAGCTGGAGCTCCGCCTGGTCGGCGGCGTGGGCCGGGGCGGCCGCGACGGCCACGCCGCCGGCCGCGAGCAGGGCTGCGACGCCGGCACGGGCCAGCGCGGAACGGTGGAACGGTGTCATCGATCCCCCGGGGTTAGGGAAGAAACTGATGGTTGCGGAACCGAGCGGACGCTATCGGAGATCGAGCGGCGTACGCCAGCGCCGCCGTCCGAGTCGCGACCAGGGATGCCCGGACGGACGAACAGTGGGGGCGGGATGGTCACCCATCCCGCCCCCACTGCCGTGCGTCATATGTGAACGGCCCTCGTGGACCGATGGAGGACGTGCCTGGACCCGCCGGGCATCCGCCCGTCAGGCGGCCGGCTTCTCGTCGCCCGGGATCACCAGGACCACCCGGCGACGCCGCGCCAGCACGAACAGTGTGCCACCGACGGCCAGCACCGCGACGCCGATGCCACCGATCAGGCCGGCCTGCGGGCCGGTGAGGGGCAGGCCACCGTCGCCACCGCCCCCACCGCCGGTCACGGCGGCCACCTCCACCGTGAAGTCGTCGCTGTTGTCGCTCGGGTCGATGTCCTCGACCAGGTCGATCTTCGTGGTGGTCAGGAACGGCGGCAGCTCGCCGGCGGCCGCCCGGGCCAGGCTCTTGTCGGTCACCGGCAGGGCGCCCCGGGAGGTCGCCGACACGGTGCCACCGGAGAGGAGCACCGGCGCCGGCACGTCCGCGGCGACCTTCACCGCGAAGACGCCGTACACCGTCTTGCCCGGCATGAGCCGGGTGGTGCCCGCCGCACAGGTCGCCCGGCGCCGGTCGGCGCTCACCTCGCACCCCTTCAGTCGCTCGCTGAAGGCGACCCCCGCCGGCAGGGTCGCGACGAAGTCGAGGCCGTCGGCGATCATGTCGCCCTGGTTGCCGAAGCCCGCGATGACGACGGTCTCGTCACCCGGGTTGAGCGTGTCCTTCAGCAGCTCCAGCTCGCCGCCGGGCTCCCAGGCCAACTGGGCGTCGACGTCCGGGGCCCACACCTCCAGGTCGACGCCGTTCTCGGCGGTGAGTTCGATCTGGACGGTCTTGGAGTCGTTCTCGGAGTTGGTGTCGCCCGGCGCCACCACGGTGAACGTGACGGGCGCCGAGTACGCCTCCTTCAGCCCCTCGGCGGCGCGGAACACGACCAGCGGCAGGTCGGACGTGGCGCCCGGCTCCGGGACGGCGAAGTCGTGGATGGCGCACTCCCAGATCCGCCGGCCGGCGGACCCGGTCTCCGCGCACTTCTCCTTGGCGAACGGAGCGAGCGTCACCTTGTCCAGGTCGAGCTGGGTGACGTCGATGTTGATCTTTACGCCGGTCGGGGTGTCCTCGCCCCGGTTGGTGAGCTTGATGGAGCCGAGCTTGTCGGTGGTGCCCGCGGCCAGGCGGGTGCCGGCGACGTCGATCGACAGGTCGGTGCCGGCGTCCGCGGCGTACGCGGGAGCGCCGAGCGCGGCGAACGCGCCCGAGGCGAGCAGGGCGGCCGCGCTGAGCCGTGCCAGGTTACGGAAGGTCATGGAAGGTTTCCCCCGTGGGCCGGATGATCGGTAGGCCGCACCATAGCCACGCTCACCCGCCCACGCTGTCCCGGACGCCGCCGGCCGGCCATCGGCGACCGTCTCGGCGACGAGCGGCACGCCGTCCGTCCGACGCGGCGGTGCCGCACGGACACCACCGCCTGCCCGAACGGCCCGGTGAACCGCCCGTCAGCGGGCGTCGACCAGCGGCAACTGCCGGCCGGCCCCGCCACCGGGCAGGGCGATCGAGGAGAAGTGCGAGACCACCCGCTCGTCGGTCGGGTCGTCGGCCGGGGTCCGGTGCACCGCCAGCCGGTTGTAGAGGGTGTCCCGCTGGGCCGGGATCCGGTCCGCCGCCCGGATCATCCCGATCAGCTCGTGCAGGTTGGACCGGTGCCGGGCGCCCGCGGAGGAGATGACGTTCTCCTCCAGCATGATCGAGCCCAGGTCGTCCACGCCCATGTGCAGGGCGAGCTGGCCGACGTCCTTGCCGGTGGTCAGCCAGGACGCCTGCAGGTGCGGCACGGTCTCGAAGAACAGCCGGGACACCGCGACCAGCCGCAGGTACTCCAGGGTGGTGGCCTGGGTGCGGCCCTTGAGGTGGTTGTTCTCCGGCTGGTACGTCCACGGGATGAACGCCCGGAAGCCGCGGGTGCGGTCCTGCACGTCGCGGATCATGCGCAGGTGCTCGATCCGCTCGGCGTTCGTCTCGCCGGTGCCCATCATCATGGTCGCGGTCGACTCCAAGCCCTGCCGGTGGGCCAGCTCCATGACCTCCAGCCAGCGCTCGCCGGACTCCTTGAGCGGGGCGATCGCCTTGCGCGGCCGCTCGGGCAGCATCTCCGCGCCGGCGCCGGCGATCGAGTCCAGGCCGGCCGCCTTGATCCGGGCGATCGCCTCGTCCAGGCTGACGCCGGAGACCTTGGCCATGTGCAGGATCTCGCTCGGGCCGATCGAGTGGATCGCCAGCTGCGGGTACGCCTTCTTGACCGAGGAGAAGAGTTCCTCGTAGTACTCCACGCCGTAGTCCGGGTGGTGCCCGCCCTGGAGCATGACCTGGGTGGCGCCCAGCTCGACCGCCTCGCCGCAGCGACGCAGGATCTCCTCGGTGGGGTGGGTCCACCCCTCCTTGTGCTTGGGGGCCCGGTAGAACGCGCAGAACTTGCACGCGGTGACGCAGACGTTGGTGTAGTTGATGTTGCGATCGATCAGGTACGTGACGATGTTGTCCGGGTAGCGCCGCCGGCGTACCGCGTCGGCCGCCTCGCCCAGCGCGTGGAAGGGCGCCTCGGTGTAGAGCAGCAGGGCCTCCTCGGGCGTGATCCGCCCGCCGTCCGCGCCGCGCTGCAGGATGTCGTCGATCTCCCGGCTCACCGTCACGCCCCCGAGCCTACGTCGCCCCGAATACCTCTCCCCCACGGTGCCCCGCCCCGTGTCACCCATCCCACGCGCCCGCCCGCCGCGATCTTGCACTTCAGGCCCTCGTTTCGCCCGGATGGCGGCAGATGTCGGGGCGACAACTGCAAGATCGCGGGGAGGGCGGGCGTCACGCGTCGTAGTCGACCGTGAGGGTGTCAGTGGTGGGGCTGGACTGGCAGGTCAGGACGTAGCCGGCGGCCACCTCGTCGGGCTCCAGGGCGTAGTTGCGGGCCATCGTCACCTCGCCGTCGACCACCTTCGCCCGGCAGGTCGAGCAGACCCCGCCCTTGCAGGCGTACGGCAGCTCGCCGCGCACCCTGAGGGCCGCGTCCAGCACCCGCTCGTGCCGGCCCATGGTGAAGCTCGACGAACGGCCGTCCAGCAGGATGGTCACCTCGGTGCCGGCGCCCGGCTCGTCGGCGGCCCGGCGCGGTGGCTCCGGCGGCGCGTCGACGTGGAACAACTCGGTGTGCACCGCCGACTCCGGCAGCCCGCGCCCGGTCAGCACCGCCTTGGCGTCCACCACCATGCCGTACGGGCCGCAGAGGAACCACTCCTCGATGGCGTCGCCGGGCACCACGGTGTCCAGCAGCCGGCCCAGCCGGTCGGCGTCGATCCGGCCGGAGAGCAGCGGCGACTCCCCCTGCTCCCGGGAGAGCACGTGCACCAGGTGCAGCCGGGTCGGGTAGCGGTCCTTCAGGTCGGCCAGTTCCTCGGCGAACATCACCGTGTTCGCCGTGCGGTTGCCGTACACCAGGGTGAAGGTGCTGGCCGGCTCGACGGCGAGCGCGGTCGCGACCAGCGCGAGCACCGGCGTGATGCCGGACCCGGCGACCACCGCGCCGTAGTGGCGCACCCGGCCCGGGTCGAACGCCGTGGTGAAGTGCCCGAGCGGGGGCAGCACCTCGACGGTGTCGCCGCCGCGCAGCGCGCCGCAGGCGAACGCGGAGAACGCGCCGCCGGGGATCTCCCGCACCCCGATCCGCAGCCGGCCGTGCCGGGCCAGGTCGTCCGGAGTGGAGCAGATCGAGTAGGACCGCCGCACGTCCTCGCCGGCCTCGCCGGTGCGCCGTACGGTCAGGTGCTGGCCGGCCCGGAACGCGAAGGTCTCCCGTAGCTCCTCGGGCACGGCGAAGGTGATCGCCACGGCGTCGTCGGTGAGCCGGTCGACGGCGGCGACCGGCAGCGGGTGGAAGACCGGCCGGCGGCGGACCGGGCGGGTGATGGTGACTGTCACAGCGCCTTCAGGTGGTCGAAGGGTTCGGTGCAGGAGCGGCAGCGCCACAGCGCCTTGCAGGCGGTCGAGCCGAACCGGCTGACCTGCTCGGTCTCGGGTGACCCGCAGCGCGGGCAGCGGACCGCCAGGGTGAGCGGCACGGCGCCGGTCGGGCGCACCGGGGCCGGCGGGGCGATGCCGGCGGCGGCGAGCTTGGCCCGCCCGCTCTCGGAGATCCAGTCGGTGCTCCACGCCGGGCTGTAGGTGGTGCGGACCTCGGCGTCCGGGTGGCCGGCGGCGACCAGCGCCCGCCGGATGTCGGCCCGGATGACGTCCATCGCTGGGCAGCCGGTGTAGGTGGGGGTGATGGTCACCACCACCCGGCCGGTGGCCGGGTCCTCGTCGACCGCCCGCAGGATGCCCAGCTCGTCGATGGTGACCACCCGGATCTCCGGGTCCACCACCGCCGCCACGGCCTCCCTCGGGTCGGTCACCGGGGCCAGCTTTCGTTCGCGACTGCGGGGCTCCGCTTCGCTGCACTCCTCGCGCTCACCAGCGTGCCCCCGGGTGGGCGCGGTGCAGCACCTGCATCTCGGCGAGCAGGTACGACAGGTGCTCGGTGTGCACGCCGTCCCGCCCGCCGGCCGGCGCCCAGCCGGTCTCCGGGCGGGTGAGCGTGGCCTCGCCAAGCACCGCCGCCACGGTGGCGTCGAACTGCCCGCGCAGCGTCGCCGGATCGACCGGGGCGTCCGGCGCCGGCGCGAAGAGTTCCGCGGTGTACGGCCAGACCTGGTCCACCGCCGCCTGCATCCGGCGGTGCGACTCCTCGGTGCCGTCGCCGAGCCGCTTCACCCAGAGCGAGCTGTGGTCCAGGTGGTAGGCCGACTCCTTGCGGGCCTTGGCACCGATCGCGGCCAGCCGCTCGTCGGCACAGCCGGCCAGCGCGGTGTAGAGCGGCAGCTGGTAGGCGGCGAGGAAGAGCAGCTTCGCCATGGTCACCGCGAAGTCGCCGTTGGGCAGCTCGACCAGGAGGCAGTTGCGGAACTCGCGGTCGTCGCGGAGGAACGCCAGCGCGTCCTCGTCCCGGCCGGCCCCCTCCAGCTCGCCCGCGTACGTCAGCAGCAGCCGGGCCGCGCCGAGCTGGTCGAGGGCGATGTTGGCCAGCGCGATGTCCTCTTCCATCTCCGGCGCGCGGGTGGTCCACTCGGCGAGCCGCTGCGCCGCGATCAGCGCGTCGTCCCCGAGCGCGAGGGTGAAGTCGAACGGGCCGTTCACAGGTGGGCCACCCCGTCCGGCACCTCGTAGAAGGTGGGGTGGCGGTAGACCTTGTCAGCGGCCGGATCGAAGAAGGCGTCCTTCTCGTCCGGGCTGGACGCGGTGATCGCGGCGGCCGGGACCACCCAGATCGACACCCCCTCCTGCCGGCGGGTGTAGAGGTCCCGGGCGTTGCGCAGGGCCAGTTCGGCGTCGGGCGCGTGCAGGCTGCCCACGTGGGTGTGCGACAGCCCGCGCCGGGCCCGGACGAAAACCTCCCACAGCGGCGCTTGTTCCTTGCTCACGCGGCCACCTTCTCCTTCTGCTGCTGTGCCCGCTTGGCGGCGTACGCCGCGGCGGCCTCCCGGACCCACGCGCCCTCGCTGTGCGCGGCCCGCCGGTGCGCCATCCGCTGCCGGTTGCACGGCCCGTCACCGGAGATCACCCGCATCAGCTCGGCGTAGTCCGGCTGGGTGAAGTCGTACGACTGCCGCTCGTCGTTCCAGCGCAGGTCGGGGTCGGGGATGGTGAGCCCGAGGACCTCGGCCTGCTGCACGCACATGTCGACGAAGCGCTGGCGCAGCTCGTCGTTGGAGAAGCGCTTGATCTTCCAGGCCATGGACTGCGCCGAGTGGGTGGAGTCGGTGTCCGGCGGGCCGAACATGGCCAGCGACGGGTACCACCAGCGGTCGACCGCGTCCTGGGCCATCGCCTTCTGGGCCGGGGTGCCGTGGGCCAGGGTGTGCAGGATCTCGTAGCCCTGCCGCTGGTGGAACGACTCCTCCTTGCAGACCCGGATCATCGCCCGGGCGTACGGGCCGTAGGAGCAGCGGCACAGCGGGACCTGGTTGACGATCGCGGCGCCGTCCACCAGCCAGCCGATGGCCCCCACGTCGGCCCAGGTGAGGGTCGGGTAGTTGAAGATCGAGCTGTACTTCTGCCGGCCGCTGAGCAGGAGGTCGACCAGTTCCTCCCGGCTCACCCCGAGGGTCTCCGCGGCGGCGTAGAGGTAGAGGCCGTGGCCGGCCTCGTCCTGCACCTTGGCGAGCAGGATCGCCTTGCGCTTGAGCGACGGCGCCCGGCTGATCCAGTTCCCCTCCGGCTGCATGCCGATGATCTCGGAATGGGCGTGCTGGGCGATCTGCCGGATCAGCGTCTTCCGGTACGCCTCGGGCATCCAGTCGCGTGGCTCGATCTTCTGGTCGGCGTCGACGACCGCGGCGAAGTACGCCGCCAGGTCCTCGTCCGGCGCGGGCCCGCCGCGCCGCCCGCGCTCGGCGGCCGCCCGCAGCGCCGCCTCGGCCGCCTCGACCTCGCCGAGCAGACCACCGCCGGGCGCGTCCTCGGCGGAGAAGTCGTTGCCATACATGAGGTCAAGTGTTACAGCTGTGGACTCAAGAAACCAGAGGGTGTAACAGGATTGTGGTGACACGTTCGGTCACCGGACGACTGCTCCTGGTGGACGGTGCGGCTATGACTTGGCTCACCCGCCGAAGATGAATCCCCCCAGAAAACGCATACCGGTCTGATCTCCCGCCTTCATGGCAAGTTGCCAGGTGTGGGGTTCTGGCGTGGCGTCGATCCGGACGTAGACTTTCGCCGTCACACCGATCGGCTGCCGACGATCGCCAGCCAGCAGGCCGTCTCCCCCGGCCTCGGCGGTCCGCCGATCCGTCCGGGCAACACAGCCGGTTCCCCCCGGCCCTGACATCTGGAGCTCACCCACTCATGCGTTCCCGCGTGACCATGGTGCTCGCCGTCGTGGCGGTCCTCCTCGGCGGCGTCCTGCTGGTTCCGGCCGCGTACGCCCGGCTCGCCGGTGACGGCGAGGACAGCGGTGGCGGTGGCGGCGGCAGCGTCGCGGCGCCCGCCCCGGTGCCACCGCCCCCGCCGACCCTCGCCACGGCGCCGGTCGCGGTGAACTTCAAGGGCGAGTTCTTCTCCTGGGCCCTGCTGGACCGGGAGAGCGGCGAGATCTCCGGCTCGAAGAACATGGCCTCGACCAGCTCCACCGAGTCGATGATCAAGTCCTGGTTCGCCGCCGACTACCTCAACCGGCTCGGTGACAAGGACCTGCCGGCCAGCTACAAGAGGGACATCACCACGGCGATCCGGGACAGCAACGACGACGCCGCCAACCGGCTCTACAAGGCGATCGGGGGCTCCGCGAGCATCAAGCGGATGACCAGCACCTGCGAGCTGACCGACACCAAGCCGGGCAACGTGCCGGGCTACGTCGGCTGGTGGAGCTTCACCCGGATGTCCCCGCGGGACGCGGTCCGCCTCGGCGACTGCATCGCCGACGGCACCGCCGCCGGGCCGAAGTGGACCAGGTTCCTGCTGGACGAGATGGCCAAGGTCCGGGGCACCACGGCGGCCAAGGACCAGAAGGCCCGCCAGGGCGGTGGCCGCTGGGGGATCATCGACGGTTTGCCTGAGTCGATCACCAGCCAGGGCCCGGTCAGCATGAAGAACGGCTGGACGCCGCTCAACTACGACGGCAACTGGCACGTCAACTGCCTCGCCGTGACGGACCGGTGGAGCCTCGCGGTGATGCTGCGCTACCCGATCAGGAGCGGGCTGAAGTACGGCGCGCAGGTCTGCGCCAGCGTCGCCAGCCAACTGGTGACCCCGCAGCCCGGCGCCGCGCTGAAGGTGCCGCAGCAGCCGGTCGGGAAGCTCTGATGGCCGGCCGCCGGAGCGAGCGCAGCGATTCCTCGCCGCTGAAGTTGGTCGCCTTCACGGCGATCCTGATCGGCCTGGTGCTGGTGTCCCTGCGCCTGCTCCCGGGCTCGCCGTTCGAGTCCGAGGCGGCCGCGAGGTGGGGCGAGGCCGGCGACCGCTCCACCGGTACGCCCACCGACCGCAGTTCGCGTCCGGCGCCCACGCCCAGCCCGAGCGAGACGCTGGAGCCGCTGCCGTTCGAGGCCCGGGACCTCGACCTGGACATCGAGGGCTGGTACGCCTGGAGCGTGCTGGACCGGCGTACCGGCGAGATCATCGGCTCGGACAACATGGACGAGACCAGCACCACCGCCTCGCTGATCAAGTCCTGGATCGTCGCCGACTACCTGCGCCGGGCCGACGAGAAGGACCAGACTCCGAGCGACGCCAAGCTGGCCGACGCCACGAAGATCATCCGAGACAGCGACAACACCCGGGCCCAGCAGTTCTACAACGCCATCGGCGGGTCCGCGTCGATCAAGCGGCTGATCTCCATGTGCGACCTGACCGACAGCAGCGTGGCCAGCGACGGCGGCTGGAGCCGGACGAAGCTGTCCCCGCGGGACACCGCCCGGCTGGGCAACTGCATCGCCGACGGCAGGGCGGCCGGGCCGAAGTGGACCAAGTGGCTGCTCAGCGAGATGCGGCTGGTGCGCGGCGCCGGTGACTTCGGCATCCGCAAGGCCTTCCCGGCCGCCGAGCGGAAGACCATCGCCATCAAGAACGGCTGGATCGACCGGACCAGGGAGCAGGAGATGCACATCAACTGCCTGGCCATCGGCGACACCTGGACGATGGGTGTGATGGTCCGCTACCCGATCGACATGGGCTACGACTACGGCATGAAGAACTGCCAGAAGATCACCGCTGCCCTGCTCCGCGACGCCACCTGACCCCCTCGGCGGCCCGGCCGGGCGGCGTCAGCCGGTGAAGAAGGCGGGCCCGCCCTCGGGAAGGGCCGGGGCGGCGCCGAGGGCCGCCGCCCGGCGGGCGAACTCCCGCAGGCCGGCCACCTGGCGCTCGCCGAGCGAGAAGTCCAGCGCCCGGAAGTACGAGGCCAGCGTGGCCGCGTCGAACGGCTCCCAGCGGGCACCCGCCTCGGCCACCTGGTCCAGCTCGACCAGGCAGAGGTCGCGCGAACGCAGGAACGCCTCGTGCACCTCCTTGACCAGCCCGGGGTGCGCGGCGGCGAAGTCACGGCGGACCGCCCAGACGGCGAAGACCATCGGCAGCCCGGTCCACTCCCGCCAGGCCTGCCCCAGGTCGGTGACCTCGAGCCCCTGCCGCGGCGCCTCGTAGAGCGCGCGCAGCGCCACGTCGCCGATCAGCACGGCGGCGTCGGCCTCCAGCAGCATCTGGGTCAGGTCGGGTGGGCAGCGGAAGTACTCCGGCCGGACGCCGTACCGCTCGGCGAGCAGCAGCTGGGCCAGGAGCACCCCGGTCCGCGAGGTCGAGCCGAGCGCGACCCGGGCGCCGTCCAGCTCGGCCAGCGGCCGGGTGGAGACGACGTTGACCGAGAGCACCGGGCCGTCGCTGCCGACCGCCAGGTCCGGCAGGAGCAGCAGCTCGTCGGCGTGCCGCAGGTACTCCACCTGCGAGATCGGGCCGATGTCCAGGTCGCCGGCGACCAGCGCCGCGCTCAGCCGGTCCGGCGAGTCCTTGTGCAGGTCGACGTCGATCAACGCGCCGGAGCGCATCAGGCCCCAGTAGATCGGCAGGCAGTTCAGGAACTGGATGTGCCCGACCCGGGGGCGCGCGACGTGCTCGACCATGGCCCGACCGTATCCCGGCCGGCGTACCGCGGCTCAGCGGGCCGGTCGCGGAGTGGCCAATTCCGCAGCCGGCCCGCCGGCCGGCCGCGGGCCACCGGCATCCGGGTCGGCCGCCGGTGCCACCGGCACGGGCGGCGGACCGATGGGCGCCGGGCCGAGGGCGGGCGGCGGGGTCGCCGCGCGGACCGCCCGGCGCAGGGGCAGCGCGATGGCCGCGACCACCAGCAGGCCGGCCACCCCGCAGGCGGCGACCAGCGGTCGCGGCGCGGCCACCTCCAGCAGCAGGCCGCCGACCAGGTAACCGCCCATCGCCGCGCCCTGGGCCGACGCGCCGAAGAAGGCGAAGGCCCGCCCCCGCGCCGCCTCGGGCACCCGGCGGGCCATCAGCACTGTGTTGAAGACGTTGTTGCCGCCGTTGAAGACCCCACCGACCAGCCAGATCGGCACCAGCAGCAGGGCGGTCGGCACCGCCGCCGAGGCCAGCACCATCAGGCAGCAGCCGCCGAGCAGCAGCACACCGGCCCGGACCAGCGTGGCGTCCCGGTCGAGCCGCCGGACCACCCGCGCGAACAGCCACCCGCCGGCCAGGATGCCGAGCGTCCAGGAGCCGGTGACCAGGCCGTACATGGTGGTGGAGCTGCCCAGCGTCTCGCGGATGAAGAAGACCTCCACCACGTTGATCGCGCCGACCGCGCCGATCACGCCGGCGACGGTGGTCACCATCGCGACCAGCAACGGGTCCTGGCGCAGCCGCCAGCCGGTCGCGGCGACCGCGCCGCCGGGCAGCGCCGGGTCCGTGCTCCGCCGGCCGCCCCGGCGGGTACGGATCAGCAGCCCCGCCACCACCAGCGCGAGGTAGCTGCCGGTGGCCAGGAGCAGCGGCGGGCGGGCACCGAACTGGCCCACCAGCAGCCCGGCCAGGGCCGGACCGGCGAGCGCGCCGAGCGTGCCGGCCGACTGGTTGAGCGCGCTGGCCCGGGGCAGGTCGGCGGGCCGGACCATCACCGGCACCAGCGCGGAGATCACCGGTTGGGTGGCGGCGAGGCCGGTCGCCAGCAGCGCCACCAGCACGATGACCAGCGCCGGGTGCCCGGCGTACGCGAGGGTGAGGCAGATGCCGGCCTGGGCCAGCCCGGCGACCACCAGGATGGCGCGGCTGTCCACCCGGTCGGCGAGCCGCCCGGTCAGCGGAGCGAGCACCACCAGGGGCAGGGTCGCCGCGAGGAGCACGCCGGAGACGGCGAGCCCGCCGGCCCCGGCCGACTGCAGGGCCAGGGTGAGCGCGCTGGCGACCAGGAAGTCGCCGCAGCTGGCGATGCCCCGGGCGGCGGTGGCGAGCCAGACGTCGGACCAGCGCGACCGGGTAGATGTGAAGGACATATTTCGAAAATAATCCTTCACACCTGATCGACTCAACCCCCTTTAGTCCAGCGGCACCGCCTTGTACTGGATGGCGACCGTGCGCGCCCCGGCCGGCGGGTCCACCCGGGACCGCTTCCGGTACGGCTCCAGCAGGCGGTCCACCGCGTCGTTGAGTTCGCTCAACTCGGCCGCGGTGAGCAGCAGTTGGCTGTCGGCGAGGCGGCTGGCCGCGTACCACTCGGGCGGCTCCTCGGCCGCGCGCCGCAACCAGGCCCGGCTGCGCTCCAGGTCGCGGGCCAACCACGCCTCGACCAGCGCGCGCTCCGCGGCCTGCGCCTCCGGCTCGGTGGCCCGCCCGGCGTCGACCGTCCAGCTCGGGCTCACCGTCCGCCAGACTCGCTCCCGCGCGTCGCCCCGGCTCGGCGCCTGCTCCACCAGCCCCGCCTTGGCGAGTTCCCGCAGGTGGTAGCTGGTGGCGCTCGGGGAGAGACCGGCGATCTCCGCACACTCGGTGGCGGTCGCCCCGCCCTCCAACCCACTGAGGTACTCGGTGATCGCGAGTCGGGCCGGATGCGCCAGCGCCCGCATCACCCGCGGGTCGCTGATCGTCACCCGACTACGCTCGGCACGCGGCTCGGTCATCCCCTCATGATCCCCGCCCACCCCGCGGCCGCACCATCACCCCGCGCGAACCGGCACCACGACCAGGCACGACGCGGGAGGAGGACGATGAAGACGGGACGGCGCGGCCGAGCTGCGGGGCGGCGTGCCCGACGCTGGACACGGCCTCCGACCCGGATCGCCCCGAGCGCATGGTCCGCACATGCGACCGCGCATCCCCTCCGGACCGCGCCGGCCAGCTCATGGTCTTCGATGTATGAGGTTACGACGCGGTCGCCGGTCAGGGTCGAGCCAGGCAGGCGGAAGGAAATCCGGCCGGGCGTCGGCGCCCATCCGTACCGTCCATTCGCCCCGGTGGACGAGGCGGTGGTGGTGGCCGCAGAGCAGCACGGCGTTGGCCAGGGCGGTGCTGCCGCCGTCGACCCAGTGGCGGACGTGGTGACCGTCGCACCAGCGCGGTGGGCGGTCGCAACCGGGGAAAGCACAGCCACCGTCGCGCAGAACGAGTGCTCGGCGCAGCGGCCCGGTGATGAGGCGCCGCTGGCGGCCGAGGTCGAGGACCTGGCTGTCGCCGCCGAGCACCGCGGGCAGGACGGCGGCGTCGCAGGCGAGCCGGCGTAGCGTGCCGGGAGTGACCCGGAGGCCGGTGTCGAGGGTGCCGGCGCCGAGCCGGTTGGTCAGTGGGTCGAGCGGCACGGTGACGACGAGTTGTGGCCGGTCGCCGCCGTTGGTCGGGAGTGCGCCGGTGCGCAGGGCAAGGCGGCAGACCTCACCGAGAGCGTCGGCTCGGCGCTGCCCGGGCGCCCGGTCGTCGAGCGGACCGGACGGGGCGCAGAGCGGGTCGATGGCCGCGCGCAACACGGCCGCCGTCTCGGCGTCGAGGGTGCCGGTGAGCCGTACCTGACCATCGGCTCGGTCGGCGAGGGTCAGGTGCCGTCGTGCCCCGGCACGGGCTTCGGCCGCCTCCAGCGCCGCCAACTCGGCGCGGTCGGCGAGGTCGGGGGCGACGTGGGCGAGCACGCGCTCGCCGAGGCGGCGCAGGATCGCCGGCTCGAACCGGTCGGACCAGTCGACCAGGAGCTGGGCGGCCTTGTCCGCCACCTCGGGTCCGGCCTCGGTGGGCAACGCGGCGACCGCCTGCGCCACCACCATGCCCTGCTCGACCGTCATGGCCCCGGACAGCAGCGCCTCGCGGGCGACCGGAGGAGCGGCATCGACAGCGGCGGCGACCTCGACCAGGCGACGCGCCGACCGGCCCGAGACGCGCAGCCGCTCCCGCAACCACACCGCCGTCGAGGAGGCGCCCTGCGCGATCGCCAGGCCGCGGCCGTCGACCTCCCGCACCAGGCTCAGCTTCACCGCCGCCAACCGCTGCTCCATCAGGTGCACCGCATCGAGCGCCGCCGTCAGCTCGGCGTCGGACATGGCCCAGGCGGCAGTGTCGGCGCACCGGCCCACCACCTCGCCGACCTGCGCCAACGCCACCATCATGAGCCAACGTTAGAACACACGTACGACACTTTCGGCTGAGCTGCGGACACCGCCGGCGGGACGTGACCGGCTCACCACCGGCACCCAACGCAGGGCAAGCCGCCTCCAAGCACCGAGCACACACACCCGTCTGGCCTACGCGCCAAGCACAACCGGCGCCGCGACACGCCAAGGCCCGCATCCGCCGGACCGACGCGGCCGGGTGTGCCGCGACACTCACCCACCGGCCCACGCACGGCACAGCCCGCGGTGGGGGTCGGCGGTAATTCGGTGGAGGAGTGTCGGGGCGGTGCGTAGGCTGTCAGGTCGCTTCGACGGCCAGGGTGCACCGGCACCGGAACGGACGTCCCGCGCCGGAGGCCGGCCCATCCGCCTACCGGACACGCGAGCGATCAGCAGATGACCTCGAGGGGAAATCAGCGTGACCGCACTCGACCTCGACCTCGACACCGACCTCGCCGCGGAGCGGGAGCACCTCGCCGCCTCCCGGGCCGCCCTGAAGCGGATGCGGGAACGCGCCGAGGCCCTCTTCGCCACCGGTGACCAGGTGGCCGGCGACGCGTACGCGGCCGAGACGCTGGGCCGCACGCTGGCCCGTCGGGTCGCCGAACTCGCCGACGACCCGACCACGCCGCTCTTCTTCGGCCGCCTCGACTTCGCCGGCGACGCCGCCCCGACCGACGGCGGGCCGGGCGGCGAGGTGGACCTGGACCACGCCGGGCGCCGCTACCACGTGGGCCGGCGGCACGTGACCGACGAGCGGGGCGAGCCGCTGGTGCTGGACTGGCGGGCCCCGGTCTCCCGGGCGTTCTACCGGGCCAGCGCCCGGGATCCGCAGGGCCTGGCGGTCCGGCGCCGGTTCGGCTTCAACAACGGCCTGCTCACCAGTTTCGAGGACGAGCACCTCGACCGGGGCGAGGAACTCGGCACGGCCAGCCGGATCCTGACCGCCGAGATCGAGCGGCCCCGGGTCGGGCCGATGCGCGACATCGTGGCCACCATCCAGCCCGAGCAGGACGAGCTGGTCCGGGCCGAACTGGCCGACTCGATCTGCGTGCAGGGGGCGCCGGGCACCGGAAAGACAGCCGTCGGCCTGCACCGCGCCGCGTACCTGCTCTACCTGCACCGGGAACGGCTGCGCCGGGCCGGCGTACTGATCGTCGGGCCGAACCGGGCCTTCCTGGCGTACATCGCCGCGGTGCTGCCGGCGCTCGGCGAGGTGGAGGTCGCCCAGGCGACCGTGGAGGACCTGGTCGACCGGGTGCCGGTGCGGGCGGTCGACGACCCGGCGGCCGCGGTGGTCAAGCACGACGTACGGATGGCGGAGCTGCTCCGCCGGGCGGTGCACGGCCAGATCGGCGAGCCGACCGAGCCGATCACGGTCTCGGACGGCTCCTACCGGTGGCGGATCGGCCTGGAGCCGCTGCACCGGGTGGTCCAGGAGACCCGCCGGGAGAACCTGCCCTACGCGGTCGGCCGGGAGCGGGTCCGCGCCCGGGTGGTCAGCCTGCTGCAACGGCAGGCGGAGGCGCGGCGGGCCGAGTCGCCGAGCGACGCCTGGCTGCGCCGGATGGGTCGCTGCCGGCCGGTCGTCGACTTCCTCGACGCGGTCTGGCCGGCGCTCACCCCGGAGGGGCTGGTGCACTCCCTGTTCGCCGACCCGGCCCGGCTGGCCGCGGTGGCGGAGGGCCTGCTCACCCCGGCCGAGCAGGCGCTGCTGACCTGGGCGAAGCCGGCGCGCACCGCCAAGGCCACGAAGTGGACCGCCGCCGACGCGGTGCTGATCGACGAGGCGGCCGGGCTGGTCGAGCGCCCGGCCGGCTTCGGGCACGTGGTGGTCGACGAGGCGCAGGACCTCTCCCCGATGCAGTGCCGGGTGATCGCCCGGCGCAGCGAACACGGGTCGATCACGCTGCTCGGGGACCTCGCCCAGGGCACCGCCCCGTGGGCCGCCACCGACTGGCGCGAGTCCCTGACCCACCTGGGCAAGCCGGAGGCCACGGTGGTGCCGCTGACGGTCGGCTTCCGGGTGCCCGCCGCCGTGGTCGCTTTTGCCAACCGGCTGCTGCCGGCGCTCGCCGTCGACGTGCCGCCGGCGGAGTCGCTGCGCCGCGACGGCGCGCTGGACGTGCGTACTGTCGATGATCTTTCCGCCGCGACGGTGGCCGAGGTGCGCGCGGCGCTGGCGCACGAGGGGTCGATCGCGGTGATCGCCGCGGACGAGGCGGTGGACGGGCTGCGCGGGGCGCTGGCCGCCGCCGGGGTCGAGGCCGCCACCGCCGACGACCCGGCGGCCGGGGCGCGGGTCACCGTGGTGCCGGCGACGCTGGTGAAGGGCCTGGAGTACGACCACGTCGTCGTCGTCGAACCGGCCGCCATCGTGGCCGCCGAGCCGCGCGGCCTGCACCGGCTCTACGTGGTGCTCACCCGGGCGGTGTCCCGGTTGTCGGTGCTGCACGCCGCGCCGCTCCCCGCCGAGCTGCGGTGAGCCCGGCGGCCGGCCGGGTCAGCCCAGCAGCTGCCGGCCGGCGGACGTGATCCGGTGCGTCGGCGGGCTCGACAGGTCGTCCCAGTACCACTGCCCCACCGGGTAGAGCAGCCACGGCGAGACGGCGGGGGCGGAGCCGCCCGGCGGGACCGGGCCGGAACGGACCGGCGCCCTCCCCACCGCGAGCTCGGTCAGCAGGCCGGACGTGTTCTCGTAACGGGCGCCGACGACGATCTCCAGCGGGCCGGTGCCGTCGAGGTCCAGGACGGCCACCGCGCTGCCGAACCAGTCGCCCTGCTCCGGCTGCTCCGCCGGGCCCCGGTAACCGGGCGTCGCCATGCCCTGGTGGTACGCCACCGCGACGCCGAGCCCGCGCGGCCCGCCCGGGTAGAGCACCACCCCGCCAGCCCCCGCCACCCCGGCGGCGATGCGCTGTGACGCGCCGACCAGCACGTCCGGGTAGCCGTCGCCGGTCACGTCACCGGTGGAGAGCGAGTTGCCGAAGTCGGCGCCGGTGACGTCACCGGCGACGTACTCCTCGGCCGGCCGGCGCACCTGCGCGCCCTGCGCGGTCAGCCCGCCCGCCGACCCGCGGAGGTGGACCAGCGCGCCGTGGGCGGAGCGGGGCGCTCCGGCCAGCACGTCACCGTGGCCGTCCCGGTCCAGGTCGGCGATCCGCAGGGTCTCGCCGAGGGCGCCCACCCCGAAGTCGACACCCGCGACACTCGTCGCACCGTCGCCGCGCAAACCGTCCGGGCCGCCGGGCAGCAGGATCACCCGGCTGCCGTCGCCGGCGCCGTCGATGCCCGGCGCGCCGACCGCCACGTCGGGATGGCCGTCGCCGGTCACGTCACCGGCCGCGACGGCGAAGCCGAAGTGGCCCCGCCCGGCAGCTTCGCCGGGTACGCCCGGTGAGTCCTGGTCGAGCCGCTGGGCGCCCTCGGTGGTGGCGCCGCCGGCGCTGCCCCGCAGCACGGTCACGGTGCCGGCCAGCGAGTACCCGGCCACCGCCTCGCCCGGCGCGCCGATCACCAGGTCCGCGTACCCGTCGCGATCGAGGTCACCGACGGCCAGGGAGTGGCCGAACTCCGCGCCGCCCGTCGCCACGCCGGGGACACCCGGCGTGTCCTGGGTGAGCTGGCGGGCGGCGGCTGGGTCGAGGCCGTACCGGCCGCCGGGGTAGATCCAGACGTCGCCGGCCCGGGCGTTCGCCATCGAGTCACCGACGACCAGGTCGGCGTAGCCGTCGGCGTTCAGGTCGCCGGCGGCCAGCGCGTCGCCGAAGCGGGAGTTGAGGCGGGGTCCACCCGGCGGGAGCAGGTACTGGCGCCAGTCCGAGCCGGAGTAGTCGATCATGATGCCGTAGCCGCTGCTGCCCTGGACGGTGACGAGACCCGCCACGACCAGCTCGTCCCGGCCGTCGCCGTCGAGATCGAACCGGGCCCGCCCGTCCGCCGGCGCCGCGCCGGCCCGCGCGGCCCGGGGCGCGACGGCAGTGGCCGTACGGCCGGTCGGGGCGGGCGCGGCGGCGGTGCGCGGCCCGGACGTGCCGGTGGTGGGCGCCGCCGCAGCGCGGTCGCGGGGCGCCGGCCGGGGCTCGACGACGGATCCGGCTCGCGCGTCAGCGGCCGGTACGGGTGCCGCGTCGGCGGCCGGCGTGAACCGCGGATCGGCGGCCGGCGCGGGCGACGAGGCCGCGACCAGCCCGAGACTCACCAGGACCGTCCCGGCCGCCAGCACGTTCCTGGTCCGGATCCCCCGCACGGCGACCACCTTCGTTGAAGCGGAAACAGTCAGCGGCAGCGTAGACGGCGCCGACGGCGGCGTACATCCTCCGGTGGTGGGCGGTTGGCCCCCGCTGTCCATGGTCGTGCGGGGGCTGGCGGGGCTGGCCGGGTGGGCGTGCCGGCGGGACGAGGGTCGGCGGTTCAGTTGACGATTCGCCCGATCCGCCCCGTACGGCGCGCGAACGGTGCCACGATGCCGGCAGGGCGTGCCGGCGTGGGCCGCCCCAGCCGAGAGGGGTCGACGTGAGCACCGTGCCGCCGGGTACGCCCTGCTGGGCCGACCTGGCCACCCCGGATCTCGCGGACGCTCGGCGCTTCTATCCGCAGCTGTTCGGCTGGACCGGGCAGATCACGCCGGAGCCCGAGGCGGGCGGCTACACCGTCTTCCACCTGGACGGTCGGGCGGTGGCCGGAGCCGGTCCCCCGGCCATCCCGGAGCAGGTGCCGATCTGGTCCACGTACGTCGCGACCGACGACGCCGACCTGGTGGCCGGGCGGGTCGAGCGGGCCGGCGGGCAGGTGGTGGTGCCGCCGTTCGCGGTCTTCGACCGGGGGCGGATGGCGGTCTTCGCCGACCCGGCCGGCGCCACCTTCAGCGTGTGGCAGCCGATGGCGATGCCCGGCGCCGAGGTGCTCGGCGTACCCGGCGCGATGAGCTGGAACGAGCTGGTCACCCCCGACCCGGACGGCGCCAAGGTCTTCTACGAGCTGGTCTTCGGCTGGCGCCCGGACGACCAGCCGGTGGGACCGGTCACCTACACCGGCTGGCGGCTCGGCGCGCAGATCGTGGCCGGGATGATGCCGCCGCTCGGCGACGAGTTCCCGGCGGACTCGCCCGCCTACTGGTCGGTGTACTTCGCGGTGGCCGACGCGGACGCGGCGGCCGCCCGCGCCGGCGAGCTGGGCGGCAGCGTCCTGGTCCCGCCCCAGGAGATCCCGGCCGGCCGCTACGCCGCCCTGCGCGACCCGCAGGGCGCGCTGTTCAACGTCATCGCCCTCGCCCGCCCCGGCTGACCGCCGTGGCGCCCGCCGCCGTCCCGCCGCGCAGAGTCGCCCACAGCAGAGGAAGCCGAGCCGAAGCCATGACGGACATTCCACCGGGGGCACCCGCCTGGGTCGACCTGGTCACCACCGACCTCGCCGGCGCGGCGCGCTTCTACGCGCCGCTGTTCGGCTGGGCCGTCGCCGGGGCGGACGGGCAGCCCCCGGCCGACGGTCACCTCGTCTTCCACCAGCAGGGCAGACCGGTGGCCGGGGTCGGACTGGGGGCGGGCCCGCAGCGGCCGGCCGCCTGGCTGCCGTACCTGGGGACCGACGACGTGGACGGGGTCGCCCAGCGGGTGACCGCCGCCGGCGGACGGATTCTGACCGAGCCGTCCGACGTGACCGGCTCCCGGCGGACCGCGGTCTGCGCCGACCCGGCCGGGGCGTCGTTCGGGGTGTGGCAGTCGCTCGGCATGCCGGGGGCCGAGGTGTTCGACGTGCCCGGCTCGCTGACCTGGGCCGAGCTGACCACCCGGGAGTGGGACCGGGCGAAGGAGTTCTACGGGGCGGTGTTCGGCTGGACGGCGGACGAGCAGCCGATGGGCGAGATCACCTACACCACCTGGCAGCTGGACGGCCGCCCGGTCGCCGGGATGATGCCCATGATCGGCCAGGACTGGGGTGATCTTCCGTCGCACTGGATGGTCTACTTCGCGGTCACCGACACCGACACCGTCGCCGCCGAGGCGCTGCGCCTCGGCGGGGCGCTCGCCGTCCAGCCGACCGACCTGCCCCGGGGGCGGTTCGCCGTGCTCACCGACCCGCAGGGGGCGTTCTTCTCGATCCTGGGGGCTACTCCGCCGTGACCGGACGCGGTTCCGGCCGCACCGGCACCACCAGCGGCCCGTGCTCCCCGTCCACCACCCGCACGCTGGCCCGGTAGTGCTCGGCGAGCAGCCGCTCGGTGAGCACCTCGCGGGGGGTGCCGCTGGCCACCACCCGGCCGCCGGCGAGCAGCACCAGCCGGTCGGCGTACTCACCGGCCACGGAGAGGTCGTGCATGGTGGCCAGCACGGTCAGGCCGTGCGCCCGGCGCAGCTGGTCGACCAGCTCCAGCACCTCCTGCTGGTGGCCGATGTCCAGCGCGCTGGTCGGCTCGTCGAGCAGCAGCAGGGTGGCGCCCTGGGCCAGCGCCCGGGCCAGGAAGACCCGCTGCCGCTCGCCGCCGGAGAGGGTGGCCAGTTCCCGGTCGTGGAAGCCGGCCAGGTCCAGCCGGTCGAGCACGTCGTACGCGGCGGCCAGGTCGGCGGCGGACTCCCGGCCCAGCGGCGGGATGTAGGGGGTGCGGCCGAGCAGCACGTAGTCCAGCACCGGCATGCCGGGCGGCACGACCGGGGACTGGGCCACGGTGGCCACCACCCGGGCCCGCTCCCGGCGGCGCAGCGACTCGCTCGGCGTACCGAAGAGGGAGATGGCGCCCGGCGCGGGCAGCAGGCCGCCGACGGCGCGCAGCAGGGTCGACTTCCCGGCGCCGTTCGGGCCGATCACGGTGACCCACTCGCCGGTGGCGACGGTCAGGTCGACCCCGCTCAGGATCGGCGCGCCGTCCAGGCGGACGCGCAGGTCCCGCACCTCGACGGCCGGCGTGCTCATCCGATCACCCGCCGGGTGGTGTGCAGGACCAGCACGAAGAACGGGCCGCCGAGCAGCGCGGTGACCACGCCGATCGGGACCTCGGCGGGGGCCGCCGCGGTGCGGGCCACCACGTCGGTCAACGCCAGGAAGGCGCCGCCGAAGAGCAGCGAGAGCGGCAGGATCACCCGGTAGCTCGACCCGGCGAGCAGCCGTACGGTGTGCGGCACGATGATCCCGACGAAGCCGATCAGGCCGGAGGCGGAGACCGCCGCGGCGGTGCCCAGCGAGGCGGCGGCGATCAGCAGGTAGCGGGAGCGCTGCGGGTGCAGCCCGAGGCTGGTCGCCTCGTCGTCGCCGACCGAGAGCACATCCAGCTCGCGCCGGTGCAGCAGCACCACCACGGCGGTGAGCAGGAAGTACGGCAGCACCAGCCGGACGTCGTGCCAGCCGGCGGTGGCCAGCCGGCCGAGCAGCCAGGAGTAGACCTGCTGGATGCTGTCGGAGTTGCGTTGCAGCAGGTACGTCTGCCCGGCGGAGAGGAACGCGGAGACGGCCACCCCGGCCAGGATCAGGGTGGCCGGGGACCGCCCGCGGCCGCCGGCGGCGCCGAGCAGGTAGGTCATCGCGACCGCGCCGATCGAGCCGACGAACGCGGCGAGCGGGATGGTCGGCGGCAGCCCGGTCAGCGCGCCGCCCGCGCCCACCCCGAGGGTGATCACGGCGGTGACCGCCAGGCCGGCCCCGGCCGCCACGCCGAGCAGGTACGGGTCGGCCAGCGGGTTGCGGAAGACGCCCTGGTAGGCGGCGCCGGCCAGGGCGAGCAGCCCGCCGACCAGCAGGCCGAGCACCACCCGGGGCAGCCGCAGCTCGGTGACGATGGCGATCTCGCGCTCGGTCAGCCCGCTGTCGATGCGTACCCCGGGAACGAGGTTCAGCAGCTCGGCCGCGACGCTGCCCGGCGGCAGGCTGACCGGACCGAGCGACACCCCCGCGACCAGGGCGACCAGCACCGCGACCAGGCCGGCGACGAGCCAGCGCGGGCGCAGCCCGGCGGGCCGGGACGCGCGGGGCGTCCCGGCCGGCCGGGTGGGCGGTGCCATGACGACGGACCTGGTCATCGACGGGTACGGGTCACGCCTTGGCCTTGGCGACCGCGTCGATGATGGCCCGGAGCAGGTCCACCACCCGCGGGCCCCAGCGCGAGGCGATGTCGTCGTCCAGCGCGACGACCTGGTTGTTCTTGACAGCGGTGATCCCGGCCCAGCCGGCGCGGGCCTTGACCGTCTCGGCGCTCTGCTGGCAGCACTTGGTGTCGGCGAGGAAGACGAAGTCCGGGTCCGCCTTGACGATCACCTCCTGGGACAGCTGCGGGTAACCGCCGTTCTTGCCGTCGGCGTCGGCCGGGTCGGCGATGTTCGCAAGGCCCGCCATCGCGTAGAGCGAGCCGATGAAGGTCTTGCTGGTCGCGGTGTACAGCTCCGGGCCGAGCTCGTGGTAGTAGGTCAGCTTCTCGGTGCGCTGCGGCAGGCCGGCGACCAGCTTGGCGATGTCGTCCTTCATCCGCCTGGTGACGTCGGCCGCCTCGGCCGGGTGGCCGGTGAGCGCGCCCAGCTCGGTGATCTGCCGGTACGAGTCGTCCAGCGTGGTCGCCGCCGGGGTGATGTACACCGGGATCTTGAGCGTGGTCAGCTGCTCGACGATCTTGTTGCGGTCGTCGGAGAGCACCACCAGGTCGGGGCTCCTGCCGGCGATCGCCTCGGCGTTCGGCGAGAAGCCGGACAGGTCCGTCTTCGGCGCGTCCGGCGGGTAGTTCGAGTTGTCGTCGACGGCGGTGACCTGCGGCCCGGCGCCGATCGCATAGAGCATCTCGGTGGCCGAGGCGGAGAGCGACACGATCTTCTCGGGCCGCTTCTCCAGGGTGAGGTCGCCGACGGTGACCGGGTACGCGGCCGCCGCGGAGCCGCTGGCCCCGGGGGCGGGGGTGTCGGAGGTCTTCTCGGCGCAGGCGCCGAGGGCGAGCGCGGCGACCGCGAGGGTCGCGGCGAACAGCCGGGGGAAACGTCTGGACATCTGTCCTCCTGTCGGTCGAGGAGCGTGGTGCTTCGCCGACAGGGACCCCGTGCGCCCGTCCGCGAGGCGCCCTTCCTCGAGAGCGCGGGTCGCGACCATCCGCAGGCGACCTGGCTCGTCCACCGCGCGTCGGGCACCGGCCGGGGCCGGTGACGCCGCGCGGGGCATCACAGTTGCGGGACAGCGCCGGTTTCGCACCGGCTTCGCTGCGGGACGGTCGGTAAGACGGTAGCGCACCGCTCCGACGTGCCCGTCTCCTGACGGACGGATCGCCGCCGGCCGGCCGTCCGGCCCGCGCTGCGGCGGGTCACCGGCGGCCGTCCGGCGGCGATATGTCCCGGATCGGGCTGGTGGGTGGGGCCCCGCCGGGGGCGGAACGGGGCCCCACCCGGTCAGGAGCTGGTGATGGTGACGTTGTCCACAGCCGCCTCGACCAGGCTGGCGCCGGAGGCGTCCGCGGCCTCGACCAAGATGCGCACCGACTGCCCGGCGTACGGGGTGAGGTTCAGGTTCGCCACCGCCCAGGAGCCGTTGCGGTTGGTGGCCGCCCCGGACTGGGTGAGCAGGGCGGTGGTGCCGCCGTTGTGCACCACGCTGACCCGGAAGTAGTCGGCCGAGGAGGCGTTCGACCCGTGCGCCAGGTACCAGGCCAGCGAGAGGGTCAGGGTGCCCGAGGACGGCAGGGTCACCGCCGGCGACCGGGCGCTGGTCACGCCGCCGTCGACGTCGTAGTCACCCGCCCCGGCGCCGGCCAGCCGGCCGGTGACCAGGTCGTTGCCGCCGGCGTACGGGGTGAGCTGCTTGGCGCCGCTGGAGGTGGTCGCCTGGGCGGCGCCCCGCTCCCAGACCCCGAGGGTCGCGGTGTCGGTGCCGTTCGGGTTGGTGGTCCACCCGGTGGCGGTCTCGAAGGTGTCCGACCAGACAGTGGTGCCGCCGCCACCGCCGCAGTACTGCGCCTGCTTGCCGATCACCCGGTACGGGCAGTCCGCGTACTCGCTGAGCAGCAGCACCGCCTCCCGGTTGCGCGAGGTCTGGGCCGGGATCACCTCGTCGGGCGGGTAGAAGCCGCCGCCGGAGGCCGAGCCCGGGTACATCTCGAAGGTGTACGCCCAGATGCCGTGCGTGCCCCACATCCAGTCGATGCTGTCGCCGTCGGTGATGTAGAGGTCGCTGGACTGCTGCGGGGTGTAGCCGTTGGTGTTCGCCATCTGCTGGCCCAGCGTGGCGAAGGTGTCGTACTGGTCGGCGGTCATCCCGGGGGCGGTGTTGTTGTACGTGTAGCCGAACGGCCAGAGCACCAGCTGCGAGTAGGTGTGGAAGTCGATGTTGGCCTTGATCTGCTGCACCCCGCCGACCACCCGGCTGTTGACGAAGTCGCGCAGCGCCCGGGTCTCCGGTGCGGAGAACGCCGACGGGCCGCGGTAGGTGTCCGACGAGGTGGAGCCGGACGACCCGCCGCAGCAGCCCCACTGGAAGGACCAGTTGCGGTTCAGGTCGGTGCCCACGTACGAGGAGCCGCTGTTCGGCTGCCGGTTCTTCCGCCAGGAGCGGTAGGAGCCGGTGGCGATGTCGTACTCGCTGCCGTCCGGGTTCACCGTCGGCACGATCCAGATCTCCCGGCTGTTGACGATGCCGGTCACCCGGGAGTCGGAGCCGTAGCTGTCGGTGAAGAGGTTGAGCAGGTAGATCGCCATCTCCACGGTGAGGTGCTCGCGGGCGTGCTGCTGCGAGTTGAACAGGATCTCCGGCTCGTTCTCGTCGGTGCCGACGTTGTCGGAGATCTTCACCGCCATCAGGTCCCGGCCCTCGTACGAGCTGCCGATGCTGATCTTGCGGGCGATGGTCGGGTGGTCGGCGACCACCTGGTTCACCACCGCGGTCAGCTCGGCGTAGTCGTGGTAGTTCGAGTCGGCCGGCGGGAAGGCCGCCGTGCCGACGTCCCCCTCGGCGTGGCTGTGGCCGTGGGCCGACGGAGCCGGGACCGCCTCCAGCCGGAAGCCGAGCCGGGTGATGGCGGCCGCCTCGGCCGGGGTGGCCGAGACGTTGAGCACGCCGTGCTCGACGTAGTCGATCGCGGCGCCGGTGCCGGCGACCGCAGTGCGGTCCGCCACCGTACGCGGGCCGAGCACCCGGTAGGACGTGGCGGCCGGGCCGGCGTCGCGGTCCGGTTCCGGCCGGGCGGAGGCCGGTGCGGCGGCGACGGTGAGCAGTCCGAGCCCGAGGGCGACGGCGAGCGCCAGCCGCCGGCGCGGGGTCGTGGTGCGGAAGGCCATGGACAACCTCCTCGGAGGGCGGGAGATCCCGCACGGTGGGGGACACTCCACCACCAGTCACATGGTCATATCAATATTCATCGCTGTTTGGTCCATGCCAGCCGGATCCTCACACCGGCAAGGATTTTCCATCTCTCGACCTATGGCGAAACTTCCTTGCGGGCGGGACACTGACCGGCAACGATGCCCCACCTCCTTCCCTGTGGAGTAGCGATGCCCAGAAGACGTCTACGCGCGGCCGCCCTCGCCGGGGTCACCGCGCTCGCCCTCCTCGGCACGACGGCACCCGTCAGTGCCGCGCCGGTCGCGGCCCCGGCCGGCCGCCCGGTGGTGCACGACGAGCAGATCACCTTCCACGAGTGGTCGCGGTACCCCGACTGGCGTCGGGGCACCCACACCGGCACCCGGGCCGTGCCCGGCGCCCACCCGGGCCTCACCCTGGCCCGGCCGGCCGGCACCACCGACTACACCGACCCGCACACCGGCA
The DNA here is from genome assembly GCF_030519475.1 of Micromonospora sp. C28SCA-DRY-2. GTDB lineage: Bacteria > Actinomycetota > Actinomycetes > Mycobacteriales > Micromonosporaceae > Micromonospora. Next base: position 1,756,000 of record NZ_JAUMKD010000001.1, read on the forward strand.
CCACCCGGAGCTGGGAGTACGCCACCTGGACCTCGCCGCTGACCCAGGTCGGCTTCGACGCCACCGAGCTGATCGCCTCGTGGAACGCGGACACCCCGGCCGGCACCTGGATCCAGGTGGAGTTGCAGGGCACCTACAACACCGGCGGCCAGACCCCGTGGTACGTGATGGGTCGGTGGGCCGAGGGCGACGCCGACATCAAACGCACCAGCGTGAACCGGCAGGGCGACCCCTGGTCGACCATCTGGACCGACACCTTCAGCATCGACGACGCCGCGGCCGGGGTGCTGCTGCGGGCCTACCAGCTGCGGGTCACCCTCTACCGGGCGCCCGGCCAGCACGCCGCGCCGGTGGTGCGCACGCTGGGCGCGATGAGTTCCACCGTGCCGGACCGGTTCACCGTCGAGCCGAGCGCCGGCGGGATCGCCTGGGGCATCGAGCTGCCGGTGCCGCGCTACTCGCAGAACGTCCACACCGGCCACTACCCCGAGTACGACGGCGGCGGTCAGGCCTGGTGCTCCCCCACCTCCACCACGATGGTGATCGAGTACTGGGGCCGGAAGGCGTCCGCGGAGGACACCGCCTGGGTGGACCCGACCTACCCGGACCCGACGGTCAACCACGCCGCCCGGATGGTCTACGACTACGCCTACGACGGCGCCGGCAACTGGCCGTTCAACACCGCGTACGCGGCCAGCTTCCCCGGCCTGGAGGGGCGGGTCACCCGGCTGCACTCGCTGGACGAGCTGGAGCGCTTCATCGCCGCCGGTATCCCGGTGGTGACCAGCCAGTCCTTCCTCGCCAGCGAGCTGGACGGGGCGAACTACGGCACCTCCGGGCACCTGTTCGTGGTGGTCGGCTTCACCGCCGACGGCGACGTGATCGTCAACGACCCCGCCTCGTCCAGCAACGACGTGGTCCGCAACGTGTACTCCCGGGAGCAGTTCGAGCAGATCTGGCTGCGGACCAAGCGGATCAACGCCAGCGGCGGGGTGTCCGGCGGCTCCGGCGGCGTGGTCTACCTGATCAAGCCGGAACGCCTCCCCTGGCCCACGGTCGCCGGCTCCACCAACTGGTGACCTGACCCCGGGTCTTTCCCGTCGTTCAGGAGGTTCGCGTCGTCCCGGTCCGTCCGGGCGGCGCGGACCTCCTGGTCACTTCGGCTCGGGGCGGCCGCCGGAGTCGTCGGGCTGGTCGTCGCCGGCGAGGGCGGAACGGAGGCGTTCCTTCTCGGCGCGGCGCCGCTCGGCGGCGGCGGCCATCTCCTCGGCCATCTCGTCGCGCCAGCCGCGCAGCAGGAAGAACGAGGCCGCGGCGGAGAAGGCGAGCGCCAGCATCAGCTTCAGGAAGACGTTCATGTCGACCAGCCAGAGCGCCGCCAGCACGAGCACGAACAGGCCGATCCGGCCCAGCGTGTACTTGACCGCCGCGCTCACCGGTTCACCTCGGTCCGCGACCGCGGCGTCCGCGCACTCCTCGCACCCACTTCTCCCACTCCGTTCATCGCCGCCGGGAGCACCGGCGGAAGCCTCAGCCCGTCCGGCGGGCCAGCCAGCGCACGCCCGGGAACCACACCACCGCGTAACCGACAGTGAACGCCGTCGCGGCCAGCGCACCGGAGGCCAGCGGCGGCAGGCCGGCGACCAGGCCGGCCACCACCAACCCGGCGACCACCCCGACCGCGGCGGCCAGCAGCGCCGCCACCACCCGGGCCGCGCCGAACTCCCAGGCCCGGAAATCGTCCCAGAACAGCCAGGCCGGCAGGATCACCGCCAGCCAGCCGTTGGCCCGGCCGAAGTCGCCGCTGCCCACCAGGGCGAACGCCCAGTCGAAGAGCACCAGCGCCAGCACGCCGATGACCAGGCCGGCCAGGCTCACCCCGAGCAGGTCGCCCAGGGTACGGATGCGGCCCTCGGCGTCGCGCCGGGGGAAGCCGCTCTGCTGCTCGGTCATGGCCTCTAGAGGGTACGTGCCGGTCAGGCCCAGACCCGCTGCGGCTCGGCACGCCGCTGCGCCAGCGACGGCGCGGCGTCGTACTCGCGGACCACCTCGTAGCGGGTGTTCCGCTCCACCGGCCGGAAGCCGGCGTCCCAGATCAGGTGCAGCAGGTCGTCCCGGTGCATGGTGTTCGGGGTGCCGTACGCGTCCGCGTCGTGGGTGATCTTGTATTCGACCACCGAGCCGTCCAGGTCGTCCGCGCCGAAGTTGAGGGAGAGCTGGGCGACCGACAGCCCGTGCATCACCCAGAAGCACTTCACGTGCGGGACGTTGTCGAACAGCAGCCGGGAGACCGCGAACGTCTTCAGCGACTCGGCCGGCGAGGCCATCGTGGTCCGGTCCTGGATCCGGTTGCGGATCTTGCCGTCCGCCGAGTCCACGAAGTCGTGCTGGTAGCGCAGCGGGATGAAGACCACGAAGCCGCCGGTCTCGTCCTGGAGCTCGCGCAGCCGCAGCACGTGGTCGACCCGGTGCCGGGGCTCCTCGATGTGCCCGTAGAGCATGGTCGACGGGGTCTTCATGCCCTTCGAGTGGGCCAGCCGGTGGATCCGCGACCAGTCCTCCCAGTGGCAGGCGTGGTCGACGATGTGCTGCCGGACCTCCCAGTCGAAGATCTCCGCGCCGCCGCCGGTCAGCGACTCCAGGCCGGCGTCCATCAGCTCGTCGAGGATCTCGTCGGCGGTCAACCCGCTGATCTTCTCGAACCACTGCACCTCGGTCGCGGTGAACGCCTTCAGCTTGACGTTCGGCAGGGCGGCCTTCAGCTCGCGCAGCACCTTCGGGTAGTAGCGCCAGGGCAGGGTCGGGTGCAGGCCGTTGACGATGTGCAGCTCGGTGAGCTGCTCGTCCTCCATCTCCTTGGCCTTGCGGACCGCCTCGTCGATGCGCATCGTGTACGCGTCCTTCTCGCCCGGCTTGCGCTGGAACGAGCAGTACGCGCAGGAGGCGGAGCAGACGTTGGTCAGGTTCAGGTGCCGGTTGACGTTGAACATCACCCGGTCGCCGTTGAGCTCGGTGCGCCGGTGGTGCGCCAGCCGCCCCAGCCAGGTCAGGTCGTCGCTGTCGTAGAGGGCGATGCCGTCCTCCCGGGTCAGCCGCTCCCCGGCGTACACCTTCGCTTCGAGCTCACGCTTGAGTCCGGCGTCCATCGACAGCCACGTCCCCTTCCACCTGCGGTCCGGGACCGAGCCTACGTCGCCCGCACCGGCCACCGCCGGCACGGTCGGTGCCGGGTGCCCCCGCTCACCGAACTCTCAGCCGGCTGTTACCTGGCCACGCATCGACATCGCTGTCTCCGTGCGGTAAGACAGATTGGGACGCGACACACACTGGTAGCGTCCGCACGGCCGCGCCCACAAGCGCGGAGAGAGCACCGGACGGGGAGCGGAATGGTCGACAGCGGGCGCGGGCGGCGACACGGACGACGGCGGCGCCCGGTGATCTCACCGGTGCTACGGCCGGCGCTCTGGTCCGCCCTGCTCGGCGCCGTCGCCGCCGCGGTCCTGGCCAGCCCGTCGTACGCGGAGCCGGGGCTGCCCACCACGGTCCCCGACAGCGGCGCCCGCCCGACGTACACCGGGGCGTTGCGGCTGCCCGGCGGCGCGCCCGTTCCCGGCCTGCCCGGCACTCCCGGCGCGCCGGTGTCCAACCTGGGCAGCGGCCCGCTGGCCAGCCAGATCTACGCCGCCGAGGCGCGGATCGGCCAGCTCGGCGACCAGTTGCTGCTGTTGCGGCAGAAGCGCACCGAGGCGGAGACCCAACTGGTCACCGCCAAGCGCGACCTCGACCTGGCCCGGGACGCGCTCGCCCGGGCCCAGCAGGGCGCGGACGACGCCGCGGCCGACGCGTTCAAGGCCGCCGCGGCCCTGCCGCCCGGCGGGTTCGCCGGCGACCTGCACGACCTGAACCGGCTCTCCCGGATCACCCGCGGGGAGAAGGCCGAGGGGGGCACCACCGCCGCGGCCGGCGAGCTGTCCCGGGCTCGCACCGGCGAGCAGGTGGCCTACCAGGCCTGGCTGGCGGCCGACTCCCGGGCCCGCGGCGCCCAGCAGGAGTTCACCACCACCGAGCAGAGCCTGCGCGCCGAAGAGGCCAAGCTGCTCAAGCTGCGCAAGGACAACGCCGCGCAGCTGATCGAGCTGGAGAGGCAGCAGGAAGCGGCCGAGCAGCGGCTCGGCGCGGGCTACCTCGCCAACGAGACGGTCGACGGGCTGGCGGCGCACCCGATGGCGCTGGCCGCGGTGGCGTACGCCAAGGCGCAGCTCGGCGACCCCTACCTCTGGGCGGCCGAGGGGCCGGACCGGTTCGACTGCTCCGGCCTGATGTGGGCCGCGTACCGCTCGGCGGGCTACAAGGCCCTGCCCCGGGTCTCCCGCGACCAGTACTACGCGACCCGCTCCCGCACCGTGGCCCGCACCGCGCTGCTCCCCGGCGACCTGCTCTTCTTCGCCTCGGGCAGCAGCTGGACGAGCATCCACCACGTGGGCATGTACATCGGCGGCGGCAAGATGGTGCACGCCCCGACCACCGGCGACGTCGTCAAGATCTCCACGGTCCGCTGGTCCCGGTTGTACGCGGCCACCCGGGTGATCGGCGCGGTGCCCGCGCCCACCACCCCGAGCCCGACGCCGAGTCCGACGCCGAGCAAGCCGGCCACCCCGACGCCGAAGCCGACCGAGTCGAAGCCCCCGAAGACCAGCGAGCCCACCCTCCCGCCGCGGCCGACGCCGGCCAGCCCGTCACCGTCGCCCACCGGCAGCACCTCGCCGAGCGCCAGCGGCTCGCCGTCGACGTCGGCCCCGGCCGACGACACGGCCACCTCGGCGCCGGCCAGCGCCAGCGCGTCGTCCAGCGGGGAGGCGGAGTCCAGCCGCGAGGCCGAGCCCAGCGGCAGCACGACGAGCGGTTCGGCGACGCCCAGCGCGGGTAACTGAGCCAGCGCTCCGCCGCCGTCGCGCGGACGGCACGGGCGCGTACCGGCGCGGAACGGACTCCGGCTGTGCGGCCGGGGCGGAATGTGGCACGGTGACACTCAGGCACGCCCGGACCCCTCGCCGCGGATCCGGGCGCGAGCGTGGCGCGGAGGGCGAGCACATGGCCGATCAGCAGGTTCCGGCGGAGCCGGTCGACGACGTGCCGGCCCCGGCCGACCGGGCCGGGGTGACGGCCCGGAAGCCCGTGCCCGCCACCGACCAGTCCGCCCCGGCGAGCCGGGACGACCGGACCGGCGCCGACGACGGGATACCCGCCCAGCGCACGCCCCACGAGCAGTCGGCCACCGCCGAGCCGACCACCGACAACGCCGGAAAGCCCGGTCCCGCCCCCGCCGACCCGGCCGGTGTCGAGGAGGCCGAGCCCGTCGCGGCGGAGCGGGCCGGATCGACCTCCCAGGAGGCCGCGCCGACCGCCGGGGAGCCCGCGGAGGCCGGCGGAGACGCTGCGCCGACCGCGATCGACCAGGCCGAGCCGGTAACCAGTGAAAGCGCCGGCCGGGCCGCCGCCGAGGACCCGACGCCGGCCGCCGCCACGACCGTCACTCGGGCCGAGCCGACCGGCGAGGAGGGCGCGCCGGCCGCGCCCGGTGACGCCGAACCGATCGCCACTGACACCACCGAGCCGGAAACCCCGGAACGCGCCGCACCGGCCGCCGCCGACGACTCCGCACCCGCCGCCACGGCCGCGCCGGCCGCCTCCCAGGCCGAGCCGGCGGACCCCGAAGGCCCCGGACCCGACACCGCCGACGACTCCAGCGCCGCCAGCGCCACGGACGCCGACCCGGCGGCTGAAGAGCGGGCCGCCCCTGACACCGTTGCGCCAGCCGCCGCGGATGACGCCCAGCCGGCGGCCGTGGACGCGGCAGAACCCGCCGGGAGTGCGCCGGACCCGGCCGACCGGATCGGCGCCGGGGCGGTGTCCGGCGGGGCCGCCCGGGCGAGCGCGCGGGTGAGCGTCGCGGCTGTGGTCGCCCCGCCGGCGGGCGGCGCGCCGCCCAGCGGCGCGGGGGCCGCCACCACCTACCGGGCGACCGCGTCGGTCACCCCGGCCGCCGTTCCGGGCCAGCGCGCCGGCACCCCGGCCCGCGCCAGCGCCGCGGTCCCCGGAGCCAGCCGGATCGCGGCCGGCGAGGCGGAGCGGTCCGCCGGAGCCCGCGCCGGCACGGCGAAGGTCTACCAGGCCGCGCCGGTCAACCCGGAACCGCCGGAACCCGCCCAGCCGCCGGAGCCGGCCCAGCCGCCGAAGCCGCCCACGCCCGAGCCGGAACCGGCACCCGCGCCCGTGCCGCCGGTGCCCGGGCCGACCCCGCCCGCACCGAGCCCGCCCGTGCCGCACCCGACGCCGCCGACCCCCGGGCCCTACCCGCCCGGCCCGGTGCCACCGAAGCCGGGACCGACCCCGCCCGGCCCCCTGCCGCCGCCCGGGCCGCCGGCGCCGCCGCCCGGCCCGCCGGTCCCGCCGCCCCCGCCGCCGCCCGGCCCGATGCCGGCCCCGCCGTTCCCGCCACCGCCGGCCACCGCCGCGCCGGGACAGTCGCCGGCCTTCACCGGGCGGGCGACCGCACCCGTCGCCGCGCCGGCCCCGCGCGGCGCCGCACGGGTCCCGGCGGCCCCCGTCTCCGCGGCACCGGCCGCCGCCGTGCCCACCTCCGCGCCGCCGGCCCCCGCGCCGGGCCCGGCCGCGCCGTCCTACGGCCCGCCCGCCACGCCGCCGTCGGTGTCCGCACCGCCGGCCGCCGGGTCACCGGACGCGCCGCCGGTCTCCGGGCCACCCGCCGCTGCGCCGCCCGTCGTACCCGCGCCGGCCCTGCCGGCCTGGCCGCCGCCGGCCGCGCCCGCCGACCGCCGGGGCGACCGGTCCGGCGGGCCGGAGCCGACGGTGCCCGCCGGTGCCGCCGCCTGGTCGGCCGCCGGCCCGGCCAGCGCCCCGGCGGCCAGCCCGGCCAGCGCCCCGGCCGCCCGCCAGCCCGGCCGGTACGACGGCGGGCCGGACCTGGCCGGCACGGTCTACGGCGCCGGCACGGAGGGGCCCGGCTTCACCACCGTCGCCTTCCCCGCCGGCAACCCGTTGGAGAACTCCGGCTCGCTGACCGGGCACATCCTGGCGCAGGGCTGGGCCGAGTCGCCGGCCGCCGAGCGGTCCAGCACCACCCGGGTGGTGATCGTCCTGGCGGCCGCGCTGGGCCTGCTGGTGGCGATCAGCGTGCTGGTCGTGCTGCTCGCCAACGACGCCATGGACGGGCTGGTGGGCGGCATCCTGACCAAGTGACCAGCACTGCCGGGGTGATGGTGAGCCCGCCCACTACGGCTCCGCGTCACCGTGGCGGTCCGGTCGTTCCGCCGTACACTTGTGGAGATCACTGACCCGGCGCGCGTCCTGCGCGCCCATGGGCGATCTTGCGGGCGATTCGGCGGCGGTGAGCCGCGACCGGCCATCGCGAAGATGCGCCCCGCTCGAAAGGCATTTCTTGACCACCTTTGCTGATCCCAGCACGTTTCCGTCCGCCTTCGACGCCCCCACCGGAGACTCCACCGAATCGGCCGCCGCGGTGACCGCCGCCGAGCCGGCCGCCGCGACGCCGGCCCCCGACTTCGCCGCGCTGGGGCTGCCCCAGCCGCTGGTCCGCGCGCTCGCCCGGCAGGGCATCACCACCCCGTTCGAGATCCAGCGCGCCACCGTGCCGGACGCGCTCGCCGGCCGGGACGTCCTCGGCCGGGGCCAGACCGGCTCCGGCAAGACCCTCGCCTTCGGCCTGCCGGTGCTGGCCCGGGTCGCCGCCGGGGAGCGGGCCCGGCCGCTGCACCCCCGGGCCCTGGTCCTGGTGCCGACCCGGGAACTGGCCATGCAGGTCAACGACGCGCTGCTGCCGCTCGGCAAGGCGGTCGGCGTGTTCCTCAAGACCGCCGTCGGCGGGGTGCCGTACGACCGGCAGATCGACGCGCTGCGGCGCGGCGTGGAGATCGTCGTGGCCACCCCGGGGCGGCTCGGCGACCTGATCGAGCGGGGCGTCTGCAACCTCGACGACGTCGAGGTCACCGTGCTCGACGAGGCCGACCAGATGGCCGACATGGGCTTCCTGCCGGAGGTCACCGAACTGCTCGCCAAGACCCCGGCCGGCGCGCAGCGGCTGCTCTTCTCGGCCACTCTGGACGGTGACGTCGACGCGCTGGTCAAGCGGTTCATGACCGACCCGGTCACGCACTCCACCGCGCCGCCGACCGCCGCGGTCTCCACCATGGACCACCACCTGCTGCTGATCCCGCCGCACGACAAGTTCCCGGTGGCGGCGTCGATCGCGGCCCGGGATGGCCGGACCATGGTCTTCGCCCGGACCCAGCTCGGCGTGGACCGGCTGGTCGAGCAGCTGGCCGCGGTGGGCGTACGGGCCGGCGGGCTGCACGGCGGCAAGACCCAGCGGATGCGTACCCGCACCCTGGCCGAGTTCCGTGAGGGCCGGATGAACGTGCTGGTCGCCACGGACGTGGCGGCCCGGGGCATCCACGTGGACGGCGTGTCGCTGGTGCTGCACGTCGACCCGCCGAAGGACCCGAAGGACTACCTGCACCGGGCCGGGCGCACCGCCCGGGCCGGCGAGTCGGGCGCGGTGGCCACCCTGGTCCTGCCCAAGCAGCGCCGGACCACCCTCGCCATGCTGGAGAAGGCCGGCGTGGAGCCGGCGCAGACCCGGGTGCGGGCCGGCGACCCGGCGCTCGCCGAGCTGACCGGCGCCCGCGAGCCGAGCGGCGTGCCGGTGCGCAACGAGCCCGAGGAGCCGCGCCGGCACGGCGACCGGCCCGGCGGCCCGCGCCGCTTCGGCGACCGCGACGGCCGGGCGGAGCGCCGCTTCGGCGACCGGCCGCAGGGCGAGCGCCGATTCGGCGACCGCCCGAGCGACGGTCACGGCGGGCGGAGCGAACGACGCTTCGGCAGCCGGCCGGGCGACGAGCGCGGCTACGGCGCCCGCAGCTTCGAGGACCGGGGCGAACGGCGCTACGGCGACCGACCGCAGGGCGAGCGCCGCTACGGCGACCGCCCGACCGACGGCCGCGGCTACGGCGCCCGCGGCTTCGAGGACCGGGGCGAGCGACGCTACGGCGACCGGCCGCAGGGCGAGCGGCGCTACGGCGACCGCCCGACCGACGGCCGCGGGCACGGGGACCGGCCGCAGGGCGAGCGGCGCTACGGCGACCGGGGCGGGTTCCGGCCGGAGGGCCGGGGCCGCGACGACCGGCCGCGCGACGACCGGCGCGGCCACAGCGGCCGGCCGCCGGCGCGTACCCACTGACCCTGTCCACGAGCCGAAACGCCGCCGCGGAGCCGGAGCTTCGCGGCGGCGTTCGCGCATGCCCTGCCGACGTGGGCCGGGTCGCGTAACGTCCGGCTCATGCCGACCATGCCGAAGTCGCTGTTCTGGACCCGGACGGACACCGCCGGCGCCGAGCACGCCCGGTTCGACGACACCCGCGGGTTGACCGCGCGGGGCACGCAGCTGGCCGTGGACCCGATCCCCTACACCTGCCGCTACCAGCTGGCCACCGACGAGGGGTGGGCGAGCACCCGGCTCGAGATCGAGGTCGAGGGGGCGGGCTGGCTGCGCAGCGTACGCCTGGAACGGGCGGCCGACCGGTGGCGGGTGACCACCGCCGAGCAGGGTGACCTGGACGGCGCGCTGACCGCCGCCGGCCACCCGCCGGCCGGGCTGCCCGGCACCGACGACCCGGACCGGCTGGCCGACGCGCTCGACATCGACCTCGGCGGTTCGGCGCTGTTCAACATCCTGCCGGTACGCCGGCTCGGGCTGACCGACGCGCCGCCGGACACCGCGCGGCGGATCACCGTCGCCTGGGTGCTGGTGCCGAGTCTCCAGGTGGTCCCGGCCGAGCAGGTCTACACCGCGCTGGGCCCGGGCCGGGTCCGCTTCGCCAGCGACACCTTCACCGCCGACCTGGAGCTGGACCCCGACGGATACGTCCTGCGCTACCCCGGCCTCGCCGAGCGCGCCACCGCCTGACCCGCCCCTCGCCCCGCGCCGGCCGCCGAGCCGCTCGTTCACCGAAAGAGTGGCCATTTCCCAGGGAATGGCCACTCTTTCTCTGTTCGGGCAGCGCCAGCGGGCGCGGGGGGCGGGCGGGGTCAGGCGGGCCAGGCGCCGGTGGTGAGGAAGCGTTCGACGGTGGCCAGGTGGGGGGCCAGGTCGAGGCCCTGGGCGGCCACCCAGGAGTCGGCGTAGTAGGTGTCGGCGTACCGGTCGCCGGAGTCGCAGATCAGGGTGACCACCGAGCCCTGCCGGCCGTCGGCGAGCATCCCGGCGATCAGCCCGAACGCGCCCCAGAGGTTGGTGCCGGTCGAGCCGCCCACCCGCCGGCCGAGCACCGCCGAGGCGGCCCGCATGGCGGCCAGCGACGCGGCGTCCGGCACCTGGACCATCCGGTCCACCACCGAGGGCAGGAAGGACGCCTCCACGCTCGGCCGGCCGATCCCCTCGATCCGGGAACCCCGGCCGGTGCGCACCGACCAGTCGGCCGCCTGCCAGGCGGGGTAGAACGCGGAGTTCTCCGGATCGACCACGCAGAGCTTGGTGGGCAGCCGGCGGTAGCGGGCGTACCGGCCGATGGTGGCGCTGGTGCCGCCGGTGCCCGCACCCACCACGATCCAGGCCGGCACCGGGTGGCGTTCCAGGGCGAGCTGCGCGTAGATCGACTCGGCGATGTTGTTGTTGCCCCGCCAGTCGGTGGCCCGCTCGGCGTAGGTGAACTGGTCCATGAAGTGCCCGCCGGTGTCCTCGGCCAGCCAGCGCGCCTCGACGACCACCCGTGCCGGGTCCTCGACGAGGTGGCAGCGGCCGCCCTGGAACTCGATCTGGGCGATCTTCTCCGGCGAGGTGGAGGCCGGCATCACCGCGATGAACGGCAGCCCGAGCATCCGGGCGAAGTACGCCTCGGAGACCGCCGTCGAGCCGGAGGAGGCCTCCACGATCGTGGTCTCCGGGCCGATCCAGCCGTTGCAGAGCCCGTACAGGAAGAGCGAGCGGGCCAGCCGGTGCTTCAGCGAGCCGGTGGGGTGCACCGACTCGTCCTTCAGGTAGAGGTCGATCCTCCACTCCCTGGGCAGCGGGAAGGGCAGCAGGTGGGTGTCGGCGGACCGGTTGGCGTCGGCCTCCACGGTGGCGATCGCCTCGGTCACCCACGCCCGGCTGGCCTCGTCGCACCGGTCGAGATGAGTCACGCCGGAAACCTAACAAGGCCGGTCAGGGCCGCTCCGCGCCGCCCCGGCGGCGCTGCCGGCGCTGACCGGCCCGGCCGACGGCCCCGATCACCGGGGTCAGCCCGACGGCGAGCCGGGGCAGCGTGTCCAGCAGCCGCACCTGCGCGCCGCGCCAGCGCGGCAGGCTGACCACCGGCCGGGGCCGCCGGGCCAGCCGGACGGCCCGCGCGGCCACCCGCTCCGGCGTGAGCAGCGTGCCGGTGAAGGAGACCGCCGCGCCGGGGTCGTCCAGCCGGTCGTGCAGCATCGGCGTCCAGATCCCGTCCGGGCACAGGCACGACACGTGTACGCCCCGGTGCCCGGCCGCCCGCAGGTCGGCCAGGGTGCCCAGGCTGAACGCGAGCAGGGCGTGCTTGCTGGCCGCGTAGACGGTCTCGCCCGGTGCGGCGATCAGCCCGGCCAGCGAGACGACGTTGAGCACGTGCCCGTGCCCCTGGGCGCGCATCAGCGCCAGCGCGGCCAGGGTGCCGTTCATCGCGCCGAGGGTGTTCACCTCGACGATCCGCCGCCGGGTCGCCGCGTCGTGCGCCCACGAGGGCCCGGTGACCAGGATCCCGGCGTTGTTCACCCAGAGCCCGAGGCCACCCCGGTCGGCCGCCTCGGCGGCCACCGCCGCGCAGGCCGCCTCGTCGCGGACGTCGAGCGGGCGGGACCAGCCACCGAGCGGGGCGGCGGCCTCGGCCACCGCGGCGGCGTCGAGATCGGTGAGGAGCACCGGCCAGCCGTCGGCGTGCAGGGCGGCGGCGAGCGCCCGGCCGAGGCCGCCGGCGGCACCGGTCACCACGGCGGCTCCGGGCGCGCTCGGGCTCATCGGCGCACGCTACCGCCGCCGCCCCGGACCGCGCCAGAGCCCGAGCCGACCGCCCGGGGCCCTGTGCGGCGGACCATCCGCGTTTCCCGTGGACCGCGCCGGAGAACCCGGGCAGCCACGGCGGAGGCGGAAGACGGCGCGGGGCGGTCGGCTCAGGCGGAGGGCGGGGTGACCGGTTGCGGGCGGTTCTCCCACTTGGTCGACAGCGCGATGCCGGTGCGGGTGGAGGCCACCCCCGGCGTCCGGTTCAACCGCACGATCAGCCGCTCCAGCTCGGCGATGGTGGTCACCCGCGCCTTGAGCAGGAACGACTCGACGCCGGCCATGAAGTAGCAGGACTCGATCTCGGGTATCGCCCGGAACGCCTCCAGCACGTCGTCGGTGTCGGCGCCGGAGTCCTCGATGATGCCGATCAGCGCGGTCACGCCGAGCCCGACCGCCTCGGGCTCGATCTCCGCCCGGTACGCCCGGATCACCCCGCCGGCCTCCAGCTTGGCGACCCGTTCGTGCACGGCGGGGGCGGAGAGGCCGACCTGTCGGGCCAGTTCGGCGTAGGACAGGCGGGCGTTGCCGCGCAGCAGCTCCACGAGGCTCAGGTCGATGGCGTCCACGGAATGTAGACCCTAGTCGCAGAGGCGTAACGCCGGGCGTTCGGCATCCGTTGGATATAACAGCAGGTGACTGTTCGCAGACCGACGGTGACGGGAGAGCAACGCCGGTACCATTTACTAACTTCCCACTCAGTGCGTTTTTCGCGTTTGGCGGACAGGCCAGGTCGCTGGTGCTGTAATTGCCATACGTCCCTCATGACGGCTCTGGGCTCGCACCGGCCGGGGGCAGTGTGTTCAGCCGGGGGCTTCGTCGACGCGAGGAGGGGGCTGTGGACACTGGAGATCGCCTGCTGACACCGGGAGAGGTCGCCGCACTGTTTCGGGTTGATCCGAAGACTGTGACGAGATGGGCAGCGGCGGGCCGGATAGGAAGCATCCGGACTCCAGGCGGGCATCGCCGGTTTCGGGAATCCGAGGTGCGCGCCCTGCTGGAAGGGGAGGGCATGCTGGACGAGGCGGAAGACGTGGGCAAACCGCGCAACGTGGGCCCCGCCGCCTCGACCGGGCCCGGTCCGGCCAACGCCGGAATGTACTGAGGATCGGCACGCGGACCGGGCGCGGGGTCCGGTCCGCGTCCTGACTCACGCCCGGGCCGCGCCCAGCTCGCCCGACCAGCGCCGGAACAGGGTGTGCGGCACGCCCAGCGAATCCAGCACCTTGCCGGCCACGAAGTCCACCAGCTGCGCGGCGGAGGCCGCCGCACCCGCGCCGTAGAAGCCCGGGCTCGCCGGGAGCACCACCGCACCGGCGTCGTGCAGCGCGATGAGGTGTTCCAGATGGCTACGGGTCACCGGGGTCTCCCGCGGCACCACCACCACCGGCCGCCGCTCCTTGAGGTTGACCTCGGCCGCCCGTTGCAGCAGGTCCTTGGAGAGGCCGATCGCGATGCCGGCGCAGGCCGCCGTGCTGGCCGGCACCACCGCCATCCCGCGCACCGGGTAGGAGCCGCTGCTCGGCCCGGCGGCCAGGTCACCGGCGGGCCAGTGCCGCACGTCGGCGCCGGCCAGGTCCCGGCCCAGCCAGGCGGCGAGGTCCTCGGCCCAGTGCCCGTCCCGGAACGGTCGGCCGGTCTCGTCGAGGAGGGTCAGCCGGGCCGCCCGGGAGACGATCAGGTCCACCGGTTGCCCGGCGTCGAGCAGCCCCCGGACGACGGCCGCCGCGTACGGGGTGCCGGACGCCCCGGACACCCCGACCACCCATGGCTCGCGCATGCCCTCCAGCCTGCCTGGTCGCCGCCGCCGGCCGTCGACCGGCCCCGGATAGCCGTCGCCGCGCACCGGGCCGCCGGCCGATCCGCGCCGCCGGCGACCCGACCCCGTCAGGGCCGCAGGCCGAGCCGGACCACGAGGTCGAGCAGGGCGAACGCGAACAGCGCGATGCCGACGAAGCCGTTGGCGGTGAAGAACGCCCGGTTGACCCGGCTCAGGTCGGTCGGACTGACCACCAGGTGCTGGTAGCCGAAGGCGACAGCGGTCAGCGCCAGGCCGATCCACCAGAGCCAGCCGAACCCGACCAGCGCGCCGAACCAGACGAAGAGCGCGAAGGTCACCACGTGCGCGATGGTCGACGCGTGCAGGGCGAACCGCAGCCCGTACCGGGCCGGCACGCTGTGCACGCCGATCTGCCGGTCGATCTCGGCGTCCTGGCAGGCGTAGATCAGGTCGAAGCCGCCGATCCAGAGCCCGACCGCCGCGCCGAGCAGCCAGGCCGGTCCGGAGCCGTCCAGGGTGCCGGTGACCGCGAGCCAGGCGCCGACCGGGCCGACCGCCTGGGCGACCGCGAGGATGGCGTGCGGCCAGTTGGTGAACCGCTTGCCGTACGGGTAGACCACCAGCGGCACCACGGCCAGCGGCGCGAGTGCCAGGCAGAGCGGGTTGAGCAGGGCGGCGGCCGCCAGGAAGACCACCAGCGCGACGGCCGCGCCGGTCCAGGCCGTACGGAGGCTCACCGCCCCGGTGACCAACTCGCGCCCGGCGGTACGCGGGTTCCGCGCGTCGATCCGCCGGTCGAGGATCCGGTTGGCGGCCATCGCGAACGTCCGCGCCCCGACCATCGCCACGGTGATCAGCAGCAGGTCGAGCCAGCGCACCCGCCCGCCGTCGACCTGCATCGCGGTCAGCGCCGACAGGTACGCGAACGGCAGCGCGAAGACCGAGTGCTCGATCGCCACCAGCTTGAGGAAGGACTTGACCCGGCCCGGCCGTTCGACCGGGGCGTCGACGACGGCCATCAGATCCCGTACTCCTTCCAGCGCTTGTCGACCAGCGAGACCACCTCGGGCGACATCCGCATCTCCTCCGGCCAGCCCCGGGTGTAGCCCTCCTCGGGCAGCTTGCGGGTCGCGTCGACGCCCGCCTTGCCACCCCAGAACTGCTGGTACGACGCGTGGTCCAGGTGGTCCACCGGGCCCTCGGTGAGCAGCAGGTCCCGGGCGTAGTCGACGTTGCCGAAGGCGCGGAAGGCGACCTCGTTGTAGTCGTGCACGTCGCAGTCCTCGTCGACGATCACGATCAGCTTGGTCAGCGACATCATGTGCGCGCCCCAGATCGCGTTCATCACCTTCTGCGCGTGCTTCGGGTAGCGCTTGCGGATCGACACAATCGCGCAGTTGTGGAACACCCCGGCGGCGGGCAGGTCGTAGTCGACGATGTCCGGGATCAGGAAGCGCAGCAGCGGCGCGAAGATCCGCTCGGTGGCCTTGCCGAGACCGTGGTCCTCCTGCGGCGGCTGGGATGTGACGATCGAGTGGTAGACCGGGTTGCGCTGCATGGTCATGCACTCGACGTGCATCACCGGGAACGGCTCCACCGGCGTGTAGAAGCCGGTGTGGTCGCCGAACGGGCCCTCCGGCAGCCGCTCGCCCGGCTCGAGGTAGCCCTCCAGCACGATCTGCGCGTGCGCCGGCACCTGGAGCGGGACGGTCAGGCAGTCCACCATCTCGACCCGCTCGCCCCGCAGGTACCCGGCGAACAGGTACTCGTCGATGTCGGCGGGGAGCGGCGCGCTGGCCGAGTAGGCGACCGCGGGGTCGGCCCCGATGGCGATCGCCACCGGCAGCCGCTGCCCGAGCCGCTCGGCGACCGCGTGGTGCGCGGTGGAGTTCTTGTGGATCTGCCAGTGCATGCCGATGGTGTTGTACGAGTGCTGCTGGAGCCGGTAGAGCCCGAGGTTGCGCTTGCCGGTCTCCGGGTGCTTGGTGTGGGTCAGCCCGAAGTTGTGGAAGATCCCGCCGTCGCCCGGCCAGACCTGTAGCCCCGGCAGCCGGTTCAGGTCGACGTCGTCGCCCCGGTAGACCACCTGCTGGCAGGGGGCGGTCCGGACCTTCTTCGGCGGCATCGACTTGAGCTGCATGACCTTGCCGAGGCCGTCCATCATCCCGGACAGCCCCATCGGCAGCTCCGGCTTGAGCATGTTGCCGATCCGCTCGCCGATCTCGTCGAGGTGTTCCACCCCGAGCGCCATCGCCATCCGCTTCTCGGTGCCGAACAGGTTGATCGCCACCGGCATCTCGCCGCGGGTCGGCCGCTCGAAGAGCAGCGCCGGGCCGCCGGCCCGGACCGTACGGGTGACGATCTCGCTGATCTCCAGGGTGGGGTCGACCGGGGCGCTCACCCGCCGCAGCTCGCCCGCGCGCTCCAGCGCCGCGAGGAAGTCCTTGAGATCGTTGTACGGGAAGCCACGAGCCGCCATACCAGCCAGTCTCCCGCACCCGCTGACGGGCCGCCCACGCCGGGTGGGCGGATGCCGCCGCCGGCCGTGTGCGCTCTGCCACACCGGCCCCTGGAACGGTCGGACTGTCGGTGCCGGGTGGCACCATCCCCGGGCCGTCGCAGGAGTACGAGGGGAGCCGGGATGCCGCGCCGCACGTCCGTGTCGTTGAAGGTCGTCGATCGGGGAGCGGGCACCCCGGTGCTGGCGCTGCACGGGTGGACCCCGGACCACCGGCTGATGCTCGGCTGCCTGGAACCGGTCTTCGCCGGGCGCGCCGGCTACCGGCGGCTCTACCCGGACCTGCCCGGCATGGGCGCGTCGCCGGCGCCGGCGGAGATCGCCAGCTCCGACGACGTGCTCGACACCGTCCAGGATCTCGTCGACGACCTGCTCGCCGACGAGCCGTTCCTGCTCGTGGGCGAGTCCTACGGCGGCTACCTGGCCCGCGCGCTCGCCCGGTCCCGCCCGGAGCAGGTGCTCGGGCTGGCGCTGATCTGCCCCATCGGCACGGCCGTGGAGAACGCCGCGCGCCGGGTGCCGGAGGCGCAGGTGCTGCGCCCCGACCCGGCCCTGCTCGCCGCGACCGACGCTCGCGTCGCCGCGGAGTTCGCCGACATCGCGGTGGTGCAGACGCCCGAGACGCTGCGGCGGTTCCGCGAGGAGATCATGACCGGGCTGGACGCCGCCGACGCCCCGGCGCTGGCCCGGATCCGGCAGCGGTGGACCCTCACCGAGGATCCGGAGGGCGGCGCGCCGTTCACCCGGCCGACCCTGATCCTCACCGGGCGGCAGGACCACGCCACCGGCTACCTCGACCAGTTCGCGCTGCTGCCGCACTACCCGCGGGCGACGTTCGCGGTGCTCGACGTGGCCGGCCACAACCTGCAGATCGAGCAGCCCGGGCTCTTCGACGCGCTGGTCGGCGAGTGGCTCGACCGGGTGGCCGCCGAACGCTGAGCCGCCCGCCGGCCGGGTCGCCGCCGAACGCCGGGCGACCCGCCGGCGGCGGGGTCAGCGGGCGGGCGCCCAGGCGTACCGGGCCAGCGGCGGGTCGACCGGCGCGGCGGTGAGCCGGTTGGCGAAGGTGGAGATGGTGTACGTGCCGACGCCGAGCACCACGTCCAGGGCGTGCCGGGGCTGGTAGCCGGCCGCCAGGAAGGCGGAGAGCTGCGCCTCGGGCACCGCGCCCCGGTGGTCGAGCACGGCCCGGGTGAAGCGGCGCAGCGCCTCCAGCCGGTCGTCGGGCAGCGGCGTGCCGGCGCGCAGCGCCTCGATCAGCTCGGGCGCGGCACCGTGCCGGGTCAGCGTGGCGGTGTGCATGGCGACGCAGAGGTGGCACTCGTTGCCGGTGGCGACGGTCAGCACCACCACCTCCCGCTCGACCGGGTCGAGCGCGCAGGTGTCGAAGATGCCGGTGACGGTCAGGAATCCCTTGAGCAGTTCCGGCGACTCGGCCATCAGGCCGACCGCGGCGGGCAGGTGGCCGAGCTTGCGGCGTACCCCCTCGATGGTGGGCCGGGCGGCGGCCGGCGCGGTGTCCGGGGTGTGGCAGGTGAAGACGGGCACGGGGTGACCTTTCGCGGGGCGGGGTCGCCGGCGCGCGGACCGGCGCCGGCCGTGACGTAGGATCGTCAACGTGGTTGTCCGAATCGTAAACCTGGTTGTCGAACATGGCAACTGACCCCGACCGGCCCGGCTTCCTGCTGCCCCTGCTGCTGCTCGCCGGCTTCCGTACGCTCATCGACGACCTGCACGCCGAACTGGCCCGGCAGGGGCATCCCGAGCTGCGCCCGCTGCACGGCTTCGTGCTCCAGGCGGTCGGCGCCGGCGGCACCACCGCCACCGGACTGGGCCAGCGGCTGGGCATCTCCAAGCAGGCGGCCGGCAAGACGGTGGACCGGCTGGTCGCCCTCGGCTACCTGGAACGCGCTGACGACCCGCACGACGCCCGGCGCAAGCTGGTGCGGATGACCCCGCGCGGGCACGACGGGCTGCACCGCTCGGCGGTGGTCTTCGACCAGCTCCGGCAGCGCTGGGCGGACACGCTGGGCGCGGACCGGGTGGCCGCGCTGGAGGACGACCTGCGCGCCGTCACCCCGGCCAACTGGTTCCGGCTCGACGTGCCCGGCTGGTTCGGCGGCTGACCGTCGCCCGGCGAGAAATCTCACCGGCGCTGGCCCGGCTCCCCCGGCGGGGGCAGGGTGGGCGCATGGCGGACGCGTACGTCGTGGGCGACCCGGACGGGCTGTCGCCGCTGCTGGCCGAGATCCGGGACGCGGTGGCCCGGGAGCTGCACGCCCAGCTGGCGCTCCGGGCGGAGCGGATCGAACTGGCCGACGTGCCGGAGGTGGCCTACCAGGTCACCCTGCGGGTGGACGAGACGGTACGGCGGCGCGGCAGCGCGCCGCGCGGCGGTCACCGGGCGGAGTAGCCCCGGGCCGGCCCGACCCGGAGCTTCCGGACCTCAGTCGAGGCCGCCGTAGGAGTGCAGGCCCTCGAAGAAGATGTTCACGCCGAACAGGTTCATCAGCATGGTGCAGAAGCCGACCACGGCCAGCCAGGTGGCCACGTTCCGCCGCACGCTCGGGGTGGCCCGGGCGTGCAGGTAACCGGCGTAGATCACCCAGGAGATGAACGACCAGGTCTCCTTCGGGTCCCAGCCCCACGGCCGGCCCCAGGCCGCCTCGGCCCAGATCGCCCCGGCGATCACCGCGAAGGTGAAGATCGGGAACGCGAAGGCGTGCAGCACGAAGGTCAGCCGCTCCAGCGCGGCGGCCGCCGGCAGCCGCTTGGCCAGGGTGTACGGGAAGCTGCGCCGGCCGCGCTCGTAACCGGCCCGCATCAGGTACGCCACCGCCGGCACCACGCCCAGCAGGAAGATGCCGGAGCTGAACACGACTGTCGAGACGTGGATGACGAACCAGTACGAGTTGAGCGCCGGCACCAGCGGCACCACCGGCACGTAGAGCACCAGTTCGGCGGTGGCCACCAGCAGCACCATCACCAGGGTGAGGAAGAGCCCGAGGCGGCGCAGCGACGGCTTCCTCCAGAGCACCACCAGCCAGGCGGCGACGCCGATGAACGAGACCGTGAGCACGAACTCGTACATGTTGCCCCAGGGCATCCGGTCGGCCGCGATGCCGCGGGTGACCAGCGCCCCGAAGTGCAGCAGCGCGGCGAGCGCGGTGACGCCGACCGCGATCCGGCCGGCCAGCCGGGCTCGGTGCCCGCTGCGCCCGGCGGCGGTCGTGCCGGCCACCGCCGGTTCCGCCGGGAGGCTGCCCCCGGCCCCGCCCACACCGGCACCGACCAGTTCCCGCGCCGGCGTGGCGACCTGGGCGCGGGCGTTGCCGAGCGCGTACTCGACGGCGTGGCTGATCATGGCGACCAGGTACGCCAGGATCGCGAACGACACCAGCTGGTCGGAGAGTGCGGACATCACTCGGCTCCTTCTCGCGCTCCGGCCGGGTCGCCTCCGTCGCGATCCGCACCGGCCCGCTCGTCCGCCGGCCCGTCACCGCTGACCGCGGCGACGAGCTGGGCGAACTCGTCGGCGAACCCGGGGTGGTCGGTGCGCGGCAACCCACCGGCCTCGACCAAACTACTACCGCCCGTCGGAGATCCACTCGCCGGGTCGGTGGAACCACCCGCCGGGGCGACGGCACCGGCCGGGAGCACCCGGAAGAAGACCCGCCGGCGGCGGACGAAGAGCGAGCCCATCAGGCCCGCCAGCAGCGTCCCGGCGCTCACCAGCAGCAGCGTCGAGCCCGGGTCGTACCGGACGGACAGCACGATGTACGGCTGCGTCCCCAGGAACTCCAGCCGGGTGCCGTCGTCCAGGGTCCAGGTCTCGCCGACCTTGAGCAGCTTGGTGCCGACCTCCTTGACCTTGCCGGTCCGCACCTGCCGCTGGTCCAACTCGTAGACCGAGCCGGGGATGCCCGCGTCCAGACCCAGGTTGCCCCGGTACGCGACCAGGTTGAGCAGCGGGTTGCGCTCGACCGGGAAGTCCGACCGGACGAACGGGCCCTGCTGCGGCGCGGTCGGCAGGTACAGGCCGGTGAAGGCCATCTGGAGATCCGGGTCCCGCCGCCCGGTGGCCGGGTCGACGTTGGCGTCCGGGAAGGCGGCCACGCCCTCGCCGGTGATCCCGACGTCACCGGTGGTGAGGAACGGCGTGGTGCTGGTCTGGCTGCGGCCGAACCGGTCGGTGTAGCGGACCACCGGGGCGTACCCGTGGCCGAGCAGGTAGACGTTGGCGCCGTCGACCCGCAGCGGCGAGTTCACCGAGAACTCGGCCGGGCGCGGCCCGCGGCCCTCCTCGTCGACGGTCACCTTGGCGTTGAAGAACTTCGGCTGGCCGTTGGACTCCAGGAACTCCGCCTCGAAGTCGTCCAGCCGCAGGCAGAACCCGGGCAGGTCGGCGCTGCTCACCCGGGGGCCGAACTTCGTCTCGGCGTACTGCTGCTGGGTGTTGCAGAACGCGTTCTCCGCGCCGGCGACCAGCAGCCGGTTGCCGCTCCAGCCGTACCAGGAGCCGAGCGCGACACCGATCAGCACCACCACCATCGAGGTGTGGAAGAGCAGGTTGCCGGTCTCCTTGAGGTAGCCCTTCTCGGCGGAGACCTCGTCGCCGCGGACCACCACCCGCCAGCGCCGCCGGCGCAGCACCTCGGCGATCGCCGCCGCGCCGCCGGCCGGCGCGGCCAGCACCGCGTGCTGCGGCAGCCGGTCCAGCCGCTTCGGCGCGACCGGCGGCTTCGCCCGCAGCGCGCGGACGTGGTCGCGCAGCCGGGGCGTGATGCAGCCGATCAGCGAGGTGAACAGCAGCAGGTAGATCGCGGAGAACCAGACCGAGCCGAACGCCTCGAAGGCGCCGATCCGGTCCAGCACCGGCGCCAGGTCGGGGTGCGCGACGAAGTAGTCCCGGACGTCCTCCGGGTTGACCCCGCGCTGGGGCAGCACCGAGCCGGGGATGGCGGCGACGGCGAGCAGGAAGAGCAGCACCAGCGCGGTACGCATGCTGGTCAGCTGCCGCCAGGAGTTGCGCAGCAGGGCCAGCACCGGGTTGGGCCGGCGCCGGGGAGCCTCGGCCGGGGACGCCGGCCGGTCGTCCACGACTGTCATCAGATGCTCACCTCGCCCACCCCGACGGTGGTCTGCAACCAGATCACGAAGTTGGTCCACCCGCCGGTGACCAGCCCGAGGCCGATCAGGATCAGCAGGGCGCCGCCGATCCGGGTGACCCAGCGGCTGTTGCGCCGGACGGCGCGGAACACCCCGAGCAGGCGCTGGAAGCCCAGCCCGAAGACGACGAACGGTATCCCCAACCCCAGGCAGTACGCCACGGCCAGCACCACGGCCCGGTCGGTCTGTCCCTCGACGGCGGCCATGCCGAGCACCGCGCCCAGCGTCGGGCCGACGCACGGCACCCAACTGAGCGCGAAGACGGCACCGAGCACCGGCGCGCCGAGCAGCCCGGCGGCGGGCAGCCGGTGGATCCGGAACTCCCGCTGCATTCCGGGCACCAGCCCGAGGTAGCCCAGCCCGAGCAGCACCACCAGCCCGCCGATGACGATCTCCAGCGTCCGCTCGTGGTCGAAGAAGATCCGCCCGAAGCCGGCGAAGAGGATCGCGGTGGCGGTGAAGACGACGGTGAAGCCGGCGATGAAGAGCAGCGTCCCGGCCAGTACCCGGCCCTTGACAGCGGTCCTGGCCGCCGGCCGGGCGGCGACGGCCACCCCGCCGGCCGGGGTGTCCGGGCCGTCCCCGGCGGCCGGGCCGGGCTTCGGGCGGCCCTCCAGGTCGGCCCCGGCCAGCCCGGTCACGTACGACAGGTAGCCCGGCATCAGCGGGAGCACGCACGGGGAGAGGAAGCTGACCAGCCCGGCCAGCGCGGCCGCGCCGATGGCGAGCAGCAGCGGGCCGCTCTGCGCCAACTCCCGGAACGTCTCGCCCATCAGCGTTGACCGGTCGGCGCCGGCGACTCGGCGGCGATCCGCTCGACGATGGGTTGCAGGCCCTCCTGCTTCACCGCCGCCCGGATCACCGCGGCGATCCGCCCCTCCCGGTCCAGCACCACGGTGGCCGGGATGGTGTTCGGCGGGATGTCCAGCGCGAGCGCCAGCCGGCTCGGCGGGTCGAACAGGCTCGGGTAGCTGACCCGGCCCTCCTCGAAGGCCTTCGCCTTGTCCCGCTGGTCCTGCACGTTGATGCCCAGGAAGGTCACCCCGGAGTCCTTGGTGGCCTGGTAGGTGGCCTCCAGGTCGTCCGCCTCGGCGCGGCAGGGCGCGCACCACGAGCCCCAGAAGTTGACCACCACGACCTGGCCGCGGGCGGTGGCGACGTCGTAGCTGCCGCCGGTGAGCAGCTCACCGGCGAGCTTCGGGGCGGCGGACCGCTGGTCGGGAGCGCACTCGATGATGCCGTCCCGGTTGGCGCAGGCCTCCTCCCCGCCGCCCGGCGAGCAGGCGGCCATCGCCACCGCGGTGGCGGCGGCGAGCAGACCGGCGGTCCACCTCCGGGCGTTCATCAGGCCCCCTTGGCCGTCCGGGCGGTCGGCGACATCGCGATCAGGTGGGCGGCCGGCTCGGAGTAGCCGATGCCGACCACCTTGGCGCCCTCGAAGTGGAACGAGGTGAGGCTGGCCAGCCCGCACTGCCGCTTGCGCGGGTCGTGCCAGAGCCGCTTGCGCTCGACGTGCCGGCGCAGCGTCCAGATCGGCAACTGGTGCGAGACCAGCACCGCCTCGCGCCCCTCGGCGGCCACCCGGGCGGCGTGCAGGGCGGCGAACATCCGCTCGGCGATGGCCCGGTAGGCCTCGCCCCAGGACGGGGTGACCGGGTCGCGCAGCACCCACCAGTTGCGCGGGTCGCGGAACGAGCCGTCACCCGGGGAGACCTTCTTGCCCTCGAACCAGTTGGCGCTCTCGATCAGCCGCTCGTCCACCCCGACCGGCAGCCCGAACTGCGCCGCGATCGGCTCGGCGGTCTGCTGGGCACGCTCCAGGGGGCTCGCCACCACGTGCACGATCTCCCGGTCGGCCAGCCCCTGGGCGGCCGCCTTGGCCATCTGCACGCCGAGTTCGGAGAGGCGGAACCCGGGCAGCCGGCCGTAGAGGATCTTGTCCGGGTTGTGCACCTCGCCGTGCCGCAGCACGTGGACCACCGTCGTACTCACCGCTACCCCCCGAGACCCGCCGACGCCGCCGCGGCGGCCGCACCCTGCAGCGCGGCGGCGATCTGCTCCAGCGCGGCGTCGTCCAGCGCCGCCGACACGAACCACGATTCGAACGCGCTCGGCGGCAGGTAGACCCCGGCCGCGAGCATCGCGTGGAAGAACGCCTTGAAGGCCGGCACCTGCTGGGTGCGGGCGCTGTCGTAGTCGACCACGTCGGCGTCGGTGAAGAAGATCGAGAACATGCTGCCCGCGTACGACAGCCGGTGCGGGACCCCGGCGGCGGCCAGCGCGTCGGACGCGAGCTTGCCCACGACGGCGGCCGTCTCGTCCAGCTTGCGGTAGACCGCCTCGTCGGCCAGCCGGAGCGTGGCCAGGCCGGCGGCGCAGGCCAGCGGATTACCGGAGAGCGTGCCGGCCTGGTAGACCGGGCCGGCCGGGGCGAGCCGGGCCATCACCTCCGCGCGACCGCCGAACGCCGCGGCAGGCAGCCCACCCCCCATGACCTTGCCGTAGGTCCACAGGTCGGCGTCGCTGGCGTCGAGGCCGTGCCAGCCGGAGCGGGAGACCCGGAACCCGGTCATCACCTCGTCGACGATGAGCAGGGCGCCGTGCGCGTGCGCGATCCGGGCCAGTTCCTGGTTGAAGCCGTCGCGGGGGGCCACCACGCCCATGTTGCCCGCGGCGGCCTCGGTGATGACCGCGGCGATGTGCTGCCCCTCGGCGGCGAACGCCTCCTCCACCGCCCGCGCGTCGTTGTACGGCAGCACGATGGTCTCGCTCGCCGCGGCGCCGGTGACGCCGGGCGAGTCGGGCAGGCCGAGGGTGGCCACGCCGGAGCCGGCGGCGGCGAGCAGCGCGTCGACGTGCCCGTGGTAGCAGCCGGCGAACTTCACGATCTTGGAGCGGCCGGTGAAGCCCCGGGCCAGCCGGATCGCCGACATGGTCGCCTCGGTGCCGGAGTTGACCAGCCGGACCTGCTCGACCGGGGTGCGGTCGACGATCTCGGCGGCCAGCTCGACCTCGCCCGGGGTCGGGGTGCCGAAGCTGGTGCCGCGGGCGGCGGCGGCCTGCACGGCGGCGACCACCTCCGGGTGGGCGTGACCGAGGATCAGCGGCCCCCAGGAGCAGACCAGGTCGACGTAGCGCCGGTCGTCGGCGTCGTAGAGCCAGGGCCCCTCCCCCCGGACCATGAAGCGCGGGGTGCCGCCGACGGCGCGGAACGCGCGCACCGGCGAGTTCACCCCGCCCGGCACGAGGGCGCGGGCGCGGTCGAACAGGGCCTCGGAGGCCGGCGCGTCGGCCGGGTAGCGGCCGGATCCGGCGGGAAACATATCGGTCACGATGCGGCCATTGTGTCAGCGCCGGACGGCGAATCGGCAGGCACCCCGCATGGGGGTTACCAGTCTCACCCGCTCGCGCTCACGGGCGGCGGCCCGCCGCGGGCCCGGCCGGCGGCCGGGCGCTCGGATCTGGCCCGGTCGGCCCGCCTCGACAGGCCGAGCGGTCGAGATCGCGATAGGCTGACCGGGTGGATCGTGCCGAACTGTCCATCACGGTACACCGGACGGGCGACGAAGCAGTGCTGCGCCTCGCCGGTGAGATCGACATGCTCACGGCCGCCCAGCTGTCGACAGTCGTCAATGAGGTGCTGACCGACCCGCCACCGCGCATCGTGCTCGACCTCGGCGGGGTCACCTTCTGCGACTCACAGGGTCTGGGCACCCTGGTGGTCCTCAGCCGCAAGGCCAGTCACGCGCAGAGTCTGCTCGTCCTAACCCACGTGGGCGACTTCCTGCTCCGCGTGCTGGACATCACCGGCCTCCGCTCCGCCCTGATGATCCGCAACGACCAACCCACCCGCTAACCCCCCGCCCCCCCGCC
>NZ_JAUMKD010000010.1 GCF_030519475.1 Micromonospora sp. C28SCA-DRY-2
GTGAAGATCGGTCGGAGCGGTCGCGGGCGGGCGTCGGCTGGCCTATGTTCGAGGGGTCGGCGTCGGGCGAAGGGGGGTGGCGGGGTGGGTATCCGTACCTTCATCGAGGGCTGGCCGGTCTACCGGCAGCTCACCGGCACCGACCCGCTCGGGCGGGGCGCGGCGGCGCAGTCGGCCCGCTCGGCCGAGCTGACCGCGCGTACCGAGACGGCCGACCGGGTGGCGCGCTCGGTCTGCCCCTACTGCGCGGTGGGCTGCGGCCAGCGCGTGTACGTCAAGGACGACCGGGTGACCCAGATCGAGGGCGACCCGGACAGCCCGATCTCCCGTGGTCGGCTCTGCCCGAAGGGCGCGGCCAGCAAGAGCCTGGTGACCAGCCCGCTGCGGCAGACGAAGGTCCGCTACCGCCGGCCGTACGCCACGGAGTGGGAGGACCTGGACCTCGACGTCGCGCTCGACATGATCGCCGACCGGGTGCTCGCCGCGCGCGAGCAGACCTGGGAGGACGTGGACAGCGAGGGCCGGCCGCTCAACCGCACGCTGGGCATCTCCAGCCTGGGCGGGGCGACGCTGGACAACGAGGAGAACTACCTCATCAAGAAGCTGTTCACCGCGATGGGGGCGCTCCAGATCGAGAACCAGGCCCGGATTTGACACTCCGCCACCGTCCCCGGTCTGGGGACCAGCTTCGGTCGCGGCGGCGCGACGGACTTCCAGCAGGACGTGGCGAACGCTGACGTCATCGTCATCCAGGGCTCGAACATGGCCGAGGCCCACCCGGTGGGTTTCCAGTGGGTGATGGAGGCCAAACGGCGCGGCGCCAAGGTCTTCCACGTCGACCCGCGGTTCACCCGGACCAGCGCGCTCGCCGACACGTACCTGCCGATCCGGGCCGGCTCGGACATCGCCCTGCTCGGCGGGGTGGTGAACTACATCCTCAGCAACGAGCTGGACTTCCGGGAGTACGTGCTGGCGTACACCAACGCGGCGACGATCATCAGCGAGGAGTTCGTCGACACCGAGGACGGGGACGGCTTCTTCTCCGGGTTCGACCCGGAGACCGGCACGTATCAGCGGACCAGCTGGCAGTACGCCGGCCAGGAGACCCAGGCGGGGACGGCGGCGGAGGAGACCGACAAGGAGCGCGACGCCGCGGCCGGGCTGCGGCACGAGTCGCACGGCAGCCCCATCTCGGGTCGGAACCAGCGGGACGAGACGTTGCGGCACCCGCGCTGCGTCTACCAGATCCTCAAGCGGCACTTCGCCCGCTACACCCCGGAGATGGTGGAGCGGGCCTGCGGCGTGCCGCGGGAGAAGTTCCTGGAGCTGGCGCGGGCCTGGACGGAGAACTCCGGTCGGGAGCGCACCGGCGTGCTGATCTACTCGGTCGGCTGGACCCAGCACAGCGTCGGCGTGCAGTACATCCGCACCGGCGCGATCATCCAGCTGCTGCTGGGCAACGTGGGCCGCCCGGGTGGTGGGGTGCTGGCGCTGCGCGGGCACGCCAGCATCCAGGGCTCCACCGACATCCCGACGCTGTTCAACCTGCTGCCCGGCTACCTGCCGATGCCGCACCACGCCGACCACCCGACCTTCGACCAGTGGGTGGACAGCATCCGGCACCCGGGCCAGAAGGGGTTCTGGGGCAACGCGCGGGCCTACGGCGCCAGCCTGCTCAAGGCGTACTGGGCGGACGCGGCGACGCCGGAGAACGACTTCTGCTACGGCTACCTGCCCCGGATGACCGGCGACCACGGCACCTACCAGCAGGTGCTGAACATGATCGACGGCAAGGTGAAGGGCTACTTCCTGCTCGGTCAGAACCCGGCGGTGGGCTCGGCGCACGGTCGCGCGCAGCGGCTGGGCATGGCCAACCTGGACTGGCTGGTGGTCCGCGACCTGTTCATGATCGAAAGTGCCACGTTTTGGCGGAACAGCCCGGAGGTGGCCACCGGTGAGATCGTCCCGCAGGAGTGCCGCACCGAGGTGTTCTTCCTGCCGGCCGCGTCGCACGTGGAGAAGGAGGGCACCTTCACCCAGACCCAGCGGCTGTTGCAGTGGCGGGAGAAGGCCGTCGAGCCGCCGGGCGACTGCCGCTCCGAGCTGTGGTTCTTCTACCACCTCGGGCGCAAGCTGCGGGAGAAGCTGGCCGGCTCCCCGCACCCCCGCGACCGGGCGCTGCTCGACCTGGCCTGGGACTACCCCACGCATGGTCCGCTGGCCGAGCCGAGCGCCGAGGCGGTGCTGCGCGAGGTCAACGGGTACGAGGTGGCGACCGGCCGCCCGCTGGCCTCGTTCAGCGAGGCCCGCGACGACGGTTCCACTGCCGTGGGCTGCTGGATCTACACCGGGGTGTACGCCGACGGGGTGAACCAGGCCGCCCGCCGCAAGTCCCGGCACGAGCAGGACTGGGTGGCCGCCGAGTGGGGCTGGGCGTGGCCGGCGAACCGGCGCACCCTCTACAACCGCGCCTCCGCCGACCCGCAGGGGCGGCCGTGGAGCGAGCGGAAGAAGTACGTCTGGTGGGACGCCGAGGCCGGCGAGTGGACCGGCTACGACGTGCCGGACTTCGAGAAGACCAAACCGCCGACGTACCGGCCGCCGGAGGGCGCCTCCGGCCCGGCCGGGATCGCCGGCGACGACGCGTTCGTCATGCAGAGCGACGGCAAGGGCTGGCTGTACGTGCCGCGCGGGCTGATCGACGGGCCGTTGCCGACGCACTACGAGCCGCCCGAGTCGCCGGTGCGCAACCCGCTCTACCGGCAGCAGGCCAACCCGACCCGCAAGGTCTATACGCACCCGGTGAACTCGGTGAACCCCAGCCCGCCGGCGGAGCACAGCCAGGTGTTCCCGTACGTGTTCACGGTCAGCCGGCTCACCGAGCACCACACCGCGGGCGGGATGAGCCGCACCGTCCGGCCGCTGGCCGAGTTGCAGCCGGAGATGTTCGTGGAGGTGTCCCCGGAGCTGGCCGGCGAGGTGGGGCTGGCCCACCTGGGCTGGGCGCACCTGGTCAGCGGGCGGGCGGTGATCGAGGCGAAGGTGCTGGTCACCGACCGGCTCACCCCGCTGCGGGTGGACGGCCGGATCATCCACCAGGTGTGGCTGCCCTACCACTTCGGCGGTGAGGGGCTGGTCACCGGCGACTCCGCCAACGACCTGTTCGGGATCACCCTCGACCCGAACGTGCTGATCCAGGAGAGCAAGATCGGTACCTGCGACGTACGACCGGGCCGCCGCCCCACCGGGCCGGCCCTGCTGGACCTGGTGGCCGACTACCGGCGCCGGGCCGGCCTGGAACCGGGCGCCGACCCCGGTCCCCGCCCACCCACCGTCACCCCCGGCGCGCACCCCGGCGTCGAGCACCGGCCGGATGGGGGAGGGTCGCGATGAGCCCCGGCCCGAACAGCTACTACGGCCCGCTGGACCCGGCCCCGGACGCGGGCTGGTCGGACGCCCCGCCGCGGATGGGCTTCTTCACCGACACCAGCGTCTGCATCGGCTGCAAGGCGTGCGAGGTGGCCTGCAAGGAGTGGAACGACGTGCCCGGCTCCGGGCTGGACCTGCTGGGCATGTCGTACGACAACACCGGCGCGCTGACCGCCAACTCGTGGCGGCACGTCGCCTTCGTCGAGCAGGCCCGCCCGGCCGGCCACCGGACGCCCCCGTTCGCCGGAAACCCGACCGGCGGCTCGGTGAGCGCCTCGTCGGCGGCGGTGGCCGCCGGCAGCGGCAACCCCACCGGCACCGACCCGGGGGTGCCGCCCGGGTCACCCGACGCCGCGGCCCGGATGGCCGCCGGCCCGTCGAGCGACGCCACGCCGACGGCAGCCGGGACCCAGTTTCTCGGCATGCCCGGGGACGGGCCGCCGGGGCGGACCGGCAGCGCCGAGGGGCGCACCGACTTCCGCTGGCTGATGATGTCCGACGTCTGCAAGCACTGCACCCACGCGGCCTGCCTGGACGTCTGCCCGACCGGGTCGCTGTTCCGCACCGAGTTCGGCACGGTGGTGGTGCAGGAGGACATCTGCAACGGCTGCGGCTACTGCATCTCCGCCTGCCCCTACGGGGTGATCGACCAGCGCAAGGGCGACGGCCGGGCGTGGAAGTGCACGCTCTGCTACGACCGGATCGGTGTCGGGAAGACACCGGCCTGCGCGCAGGCCTGCCCGACCGAGTCCATCCAGTACGGCCCGCTGGAGGAGCTGCGCGAACGGGCCGCCGCCCGGATGGCCACCCTGCACGACCGGGGCGTGCCGGAGGCGCGGCTGTACGGGCACGACCCGACCGACGGGGTCGGCGGCGACGGCGCCTTCTTCCTGCTGCTCGACGACCCGGAGGTGTACGGGCTGCCGCCGGACCCGGTGGTGACCACCCGCGACCTGCCGAAGATGTGGAAGCGGGCCGGCCTGGCCGCGTTGGCCATGGCGGCGGCCGCCGTCGCCGCGTTCGTCGGAGGTTCCTCGTGAGTGACCGCCCGGTCGGCGACCGGTTCCGCCGCTTCCGCGACCGGCTCGCCGGCACCGCCGGCGGCCCTGACCCCACGGCCGGCGAGAGCCACGCCACCAGCTTCCGCCCGGACGCGCCGCGCAGCGACGCCGCCGCGCAGGCCGCCCGGCTGGCGCCCGTGCCGTCGGGGGCACCGACGCAGCGGCGCCGGGGCGGCCGGCGGGGGCGCGGCGGCGAGGAGCTGACCGTCCCGGCGGCCGGGTTCACCTCCTACTACGGGCGGCCGGTGCTGAAGCCGCCGGTGTGGAAGTGGGACATCGCCGCCTACCTGTTCACCGGCGGCCTGGCGGCCGGTTCGTCGCTGCTGGCCGCGGGCGGGCAGTTCACCGGCCGGCCGGGGCTGCGCCGGGCCGGGCGGCTCGCCGCGCTGGCGGCGGTCGGGGCCAGCACCGGCTTCCTGATCCGGGACCTGGGGCGGCCGGCCCGGTTCCACCACATGCTGCGGGTGGCCAAACCGACCTCGCCGATGTCGGTGGGCACCTGGATCCTCGCCGCGTTCGGCCCGGCGGCCGGCGTGGCGGCGGTCGCCGAGGCGGCGCCCTGGCTGCCCGAGGACGGCCTGCCGGGGCTGGCCCGGCGGGTGCTGCCGCCGGTCGGGCACGCCGCCGGGCTGGCCGCCGCGGCCACCGCGCCGGCCCTGGCCACGTACACCGGGGTGCTGCTGGCCGACACGGCCGTGCCGTCCTGGCACGAGGCGTACCCGGAACTGCCGGTGATCTTCGCGGGCAGCGCGCTGGCCAGCGGCGCCGGCGTGGGTCTGCTCGCCGCGCCGCTCGGGCAGACCGGGCCGGCGCGGCGGATGGCGGTCGCCGGCGCGGC
This sequence comes from Micromonospora sp. C28SCA-DRY-2, assembly GCF_030519475.1. Lineage (GTDB taxonomy): Bacteria > Actinomycetota > Actinomycetes > Mycobacteriales > Micromonosporaceae > Micromonospora. Next base: position 5,329 of record NZ_JAUMKD010000010.1, read on the forward strand.
GCTGGAGCTGTACGGCTCGCACCGGGTGGAGACCCGGCTCGGGCTGCTCAGCGAGCCGTACCGGATCGGCCGGGCGGGGCGGCTGCTGCGGGCCGGGCGGGTGCTGACCGCCGCCGGGGTGGCCGGCGCGCTGCTCGGCGGGCGCAGCCGGGCGGTCTCCGCGCTCTCCGGCGCGGCGCTGCTGGCGGCGTCGGTGGCGACCCGGTTCGGCATCTTCCACGGCGGCGTCGCCTCGGCGCGGGATCCGAAGTACACGGTGGTGCCGCAGCGCGAACGGCTGGCCCGCCGGGCGGCGGTGCAGGACTGACCCTTCCCCGCGCGGGCCCGCCACCGCTGTGGTCAAATGCTCGGTGGAGGCGTTCAGGCGGCTGGTGCCCCTCCCGGTCTTCAAAACCGGTGTGGTCCGGGACCCGGGCCAGGCGGGTTCGATTCCCGTCCGTCTCCGCCAAGCAGCGGGGAGATCACGTGACAGGGGACGGCCGCGCCGATCCGCGCCGGCGGGTGCCGCGCACCGACGCGCTGCTCGCCGACCCCGCGCTGGTCGCCGCCGCCGGCACGCTGGGCCGGGACCGGGTCAAGGCCGCCGTCCACCGGGCGCAGGAGCGGGCCCGCCGCGGCGAGATCGCCCCCGACGAGGTACGCGAGGCCGCACTCGCCGCGCTGCCCGCGCCGGCGCCCCGGTCGGTGCTCAACGCCACCGGGGTGGTGCTGCACACCAACCTCGGCCGGGCGGCGCTGTCGCCGGCCGCGGTCGCCGCGGTGGTCGCCGCCGCCGGGCACACCGATGTGGAACTCGACCTGCGCACCGGCCGGCGGGCCCGGCGGGGCCGCGACGCCCTGGACGCCCTCGCGGCCGCCGTGCCGGACGCCGGCGCGGTGCACGTGGTCAACAACGGCGCCGCCGCGCTGGTGCTGGCCGCCACCGCGCTGGCATCCGGCGGCGAGATCGTGGTCAGCCGGGGCGAGCTGGTGGAGATCGGCGACGGGTTCCGGCTGCCGGACCTGCTGGAGAGCACCGGCGCGCGGCTGCGCGAGGTGGGCACCACCAACCGCACCACGCTGGCCGACTACGCCGCCGCGATCGGCCCGCGCACCGGGTTCGTGCTGAAGGTGCACCCGTCCAACTTCCAGGTCACCGGCTTCACCTCGGCGGTGCCGGTGCGGCGGCTGGCCACCCTCGGCGTGCCGGTGGTGGCCGACATCGGCTCCGGGCTGCTCGCCCCGGACCCGCTGCTGCCCGACGAACCGGACGCCGCGAGCACCCTGCGCGCCGGCGCCGCGCTGGTCACCGCCAGCGGCGACAAGCTGCTCGGCGGCCCGCAGGCGGGGCTGCTGCTCGGCGCGGCCGACCTGGTCGAGCGGCTGCGCCGGCACCCGCTCGCCCGGGCGCTGCGGGTGGACAAGCTGACCCTGGCCGCGCTGGCCGCCACGGTGGGCGACCCGGCCACCCCGACCCGGGCGGCGCTGCACGCCGACGCCGGCGGCCTGCGGGAGCGGACCGAGCGGTTGCGCGACCGGCTCGCCGCCGACGGCTGCAAGGCCGAGGTGGTGCCGGCCGCCGCGGTGGTCGGCGGCGGCGGCGCCCCCGGCGTGGAGCTGGACTCGTGGGCGCTGAGCCTGCCCGAGCGGTACGCCGAGCCGCTGCGCACCGGCGAACCGCCGGTGCTCGGCCGGGTGGTGCGCGGCCGGCTGCTGCTGGACCTGCGCTGCGTGCCGGCCGACGCCGACGACGCGGTGCGGGCCGCCGTGCTGCGGGTGCCGGGGGACGGCTGAGCCATGTGGGTGGTGGCCACCGCCGGGCACGTGGACCACGGCAAGTCGACGCTGGTGCGGGCGCTGACCGGGATGGAACCGGACCGGTGGGCCGAGGAGCGCCGCCGGGGCATGACCATCGACCTGGGGTTCGCCTGGACCACGCTGCCGTCCGGCGGGACTGTCGCCTTCGTCGACGTGCCCGGGCACGAGCGGTTCGTGCCGAACATGCTCGCCGGGGTCGGCCCGGTGCCCGCCGCGCTGGTCGTGGTGGCCGCCGACGAGGGCTGGATGCCGCAGTCCGCCGAGCACCTGGCGGCGCTGGACGCGCTCGGGGTGTCGTACGGCCTGCTGGTGGTGACCCGCGCGGACCTGGCCGACCCGGGGCCGGCGTTGGCCCGGGCCCGGGCGGAGCTGGCCGCGACCTCGCTCGGCCCGGTGGAGGCGGTGGCGGTCAGCGCGGTCACCGGCGCCGGCCTGCCCGAGCTGCGGGCGGCGCTGGACCGGCTGGCCGCCCGGCTGCCCGCGCCGGCGACGGACGCGGCGGTGCGGCTCTGGGTGGACCGCTGCTTCACCGTCCGGGGCAGCGGCACGGTGGTCACCGGCACCCTCGGCGCCGGCCGGCTGCGCGTCGACGACGAGCTGGAACTGGCCACCACCGGCGAGCCGGTGCGGGTGCGCGGCCTGCACCGCCTCGGTGCCGCGACGGCGCGGGTCGACGCGGTGGCGCGGGTGGCGGTGAACCTGCGCGGCGTCCCGCGGGACCGGCTGGCCCGCGGGGACGCGCTGCTCACCCCCGGCCGGTTCCGGCTGACCGACCTGCTCGACGTGCGGCTCGCCGGTGACCCGGTCGCCGACCTGCCGGCCACCCTCACCCTGCACGTCGGCTCCGCCGCCGTGCCGGCCCGGGTCCGCCCGCTCGGCCCGGACACCGCTCGGCTGCGGCTGGCCCGCCCGCTGCCGCTGCTGGTCGGTGACCGGGCGCTGCTGCGCGACCCCGGTCGCCACCACGTCGCCGGCGGGGTGACCGTGCTGGACGTGGCGCCCCCACCGCTGGCCCGCCGGGGCGCCGCGGCCGCCCGCGCCGCCCTGCTGGCCGACCTGGACGGCCGCCCCGACCTGGCCGGGGAGCTGCGCCGTCGCCGGCTGGCCCGGGTCAGCGACCTGGTCCGCACCGGGGTCGAGGTCACCGTCCCGCCGGTGGCCGGGGACTGGCTGGCCGACCCGGAGCACTGGCGGCAGCTCGCCGTCCGGCTCGGCGAGGAGGTCACCCGCCACGGCCGGGAACACCCGCTGGAGCCCGGCGCGCCGGTCGAGCTGCTCCGGCGGCGACTCGGCCTGCCCGACCGGGCGCTGGTCGAGGCCCTGGTGCGCCCGCCGCTGCGGCTGCGCGCCGGGCGGGTGACCGCGTCCGCGGCCGACGCGCTGCCCGAGCCGGTGGCCCGCGCCGTGGCCCGCCTCCGGGCCGAGTACGCCGACCGGCCGTTCCGCGCCCCGGAGGCCGCCGACCTCGCCGGCCTCGGCCTCGGTCCGCGCGAGATCGGCGCCGCGGTGCGCGCCGGGGCGCTGCTGCGGCTGGCCGAGAACGTGGTGCTGCTGCCCGGCGCCGCCGACGCGGCGGTGCGGGTGCTGGCCGGGCTGCCGCAGCCGTTCACGCTCAGCGCGGCCCGGCAGGCGCTGGACACCACCCGGCGGGTCGCCGTGCCGCTGCTGGAGCTGCTGGACCGCCGCGGGGTCACCCGCCGGCTGCCCGACGACGCCCGGGTCGTGGTCACCGCGGGCTGACCCGGCCACCGGCAAGCCGCCCCACGGGCGCGCGGCGGTCACCTAGCGTTACCACATGGACCCTTCAGCGATCTGGCGGGACCGGCAGCACAAGTGGCGGATCGAGGCGTACCGGGCGCCCGACCTGCGGTTCGCCATCTTCGCCACCAACGGCACCACCGAGTCCGCCCCGCTGTGGCTGTTCGGGATGTCGGCGCTGGCCCGCTGGCTGATGTCGCACAAGATCTCGCTCGACGACCTGGAGGTCGACTGAGGCGCTACGCCCGAACGGGGGATTGTTCCGGAAAAGCCCGTTGACCGACTGTTCCCGCCCGTACGGTGCGGTACGTGAAGGACCGAGGAATGCGTACCTTTCTCACGGTGCTCGCCGGGCTCGCCGTGATCTACTTCGGCACCACCGGCCGCAGTCCCGAGGAGGGCGGCGGGGTCACCGGCGGCCTGGTGGTGCTCGCCCTGCTGGCGGCCCTGCTGGTCTGGCACCTCACCAAGCCGGGGAACACACCGACGAAGTGAGGCCGGTCAGCCGGCGGCGGCCGTGCGGCTGACCTCGCCGGCGGACTCCTCGCCGAGCGCTACCCGGACCAGCGCCGAGGCGAGCCGGCCGAACTCGGCCGAGCCGACCAGCCCGGCCAGCCGGTCCGGCGAGGCGGGCAGGCCGAGCCGCTTCGCCCCGGCCAGCGCGCGCCGGTCGGCGTACGGGCGCACGTCGGGCCAGACCGTCTGGGCCTCGCGCAGGAAGATGTCCGCCCCGGTGGGGCCGATGCCGGGGAACTCGGTGAGCCGCCGGCGCAGCCCGGCCGGGTCGCCGTCGGCCTCCCGGTGCAGCCGGCGCAGGTCGCCGCGCCAGCGGTCCAGGCAGAGCCGGGCCCCGGTGCCCAGCATCGTCGAGGTCCGCTCGTCGTAGCGGCGGTAGTGGCCCCGGCCCAGCGCGTCCACCCGGTCCTGCCAACTGGCCGCCTCCATCGCCTGCGGGGTGCGGTAGCCGGCGGCGAACAGTTCCCGGGCCGCCGCCACCGCCACCTGGGCCCGGATCCGGGTGCTCAGCAGCGTGGCGAGCACCAGCAGCTGGTAGAGCGGGGCCGGCCGGTCGGCCAGCCGGATGCCGGCCTCCTCGGCGTACGTGCGTCCCCGCCGATCCAGCAGGACCCGCGCCACGGTCCGGTCGTCGCCCATCTGCCGGGGGTACCCGGCCGGCGGCGGGTCACCCCTCGCCGGCCGGTCCGGCTGCGGCATGGCGCCTGCGGCGGCGGGTAACCCGTGGCGGACGCGGCGCCGCCGGGTGCCGTCCAGCGGAAGGAGACATCGTGGTCAACCCGCAGCAGGAGGAGCTCCGGCGCAACGACAAGGGCGCCACCAGCCAGTACAGCAAGGGCCCGAAGCCGACCGGTCACCCGCTGAACCGGGGCTCGTCCAAGGGGGACACCGGGCGCCCGGTGCCGAAGGGACAGATCTCGCCGTACGGCCCGGCGGGGGAGCCGGTGGCCGACGACGAGAGCGACGGGCGGGGCTGACTCAGCCCCGTCCGGTGGGCGGCCGCAGCCGGTTCCAGGTGGCTGCGGCCGTCAACCCGTACGCCAGGTGCGGCACCAGGTCGGCGATCCAGTCCGAGCGGCGCCAGGTGCGCGGGTCGGTCACGCCGAGCATCGTCATGCCGCCGTCGGAGAGCGTCATCACGCCTCCGCCGAGCACCCCGGTGGCCAGTGGCAGCGGCTGCCGCCGGCCGCGGGTGAGCAGCGCGAAGCCGACCGCGGCGGCGATCCCCGCGCCGTAGCCGAGCAACGGCCCGAGGCCCGAGCGGCGGTTGGCCGCCCGGTCCCCGGACCCGAGGTCGACGTGCGCCACCCCGGCCAGCCGGCCGGCGCTCTCCTCGGGGGTACTGCTCGCCGGGCGTCCCCGGACCACCATGTCCAGGTAGCTCACGATGTTCAGCGCGGTGCTGCCGACCGCCCCGACGATCACCCCGTCGGCCAGGCTCGTCCCCCTCACTTGGGGTCTCCGGGCTCGCGTTCGCCCTTGGGCCCGTACGTCCGCTCGCCGCGCACGATGCCCCGCTGTCCCCGGTCGTCCTGCAGGATCCGGTTGGCCACCTCGTTGGCCTTGCGGTCCGGCACCCGGCGTCCGGAATCGTCGATCGCGTTCCGGATGCGCGCCCGCTGCTTGTCGTACGCGTTGCTGCCCGGCCGTGGTCCTGGCATCACTGCCTCCTCCGGTCGCTGTCGCCCGTCGGCGTACCGGGTGCGTCTACCCGCCTGCCGGCGGGCCAACCCCGGCTCGCCGGGGCGGCCGGCCCCCGCTCGGTCGGCGCGCTGACCCGGCTCAGCGGGGCGCGCGGATCACCGCGACCGGGCAGTCGGCGTGGTGCAGCACCGCCTGGCTGACCGAGCCCAGCAGCAACCCGGTGAACTCGCCGCGCCCCTGCCGGCCGACCACCACCAGCTGCGCCTGGCGGGAGGCGTCGTTGAGCACGGCCGCCGGGCGGCCGCGGACGGTCCGCCGGGCGATCGGCACGTCGGGCCAGCGTTCGGCGAGCCCGGACGTCACCTCGGCGACCAGCCGCTGCTCGTCGGAGCGCAGCTCGGTGTCGTCGTAGACCAGCGGCTGCATGTCGCCCGGGCCGGTGGAGACCGGGTGCCGGTAGGCGTGCAGGGCGAGCACCTCGGCGCCGCGGACCGACGCCTCCTCGACCGCGAACTCCGCCGCGAGCCGGGACGTCTCGGAGCCGTCCACGCCCACCACCACCGGCCCGTCGGCGCGGTCGCTGCCGCGGGCGACCAGCACCGGGCAGTCGGCGTAGGAGGCGACCTGCACCGCCACCGAGCCGACCACCAGCGCGGAGAAGCCGCCCAGGCCCCGGTCGCCGAGCACGATCATCGCGGCGGCCGGCGACTCGCCGAGCAGCACCGCCGCGGCCTCCCCGTCGATGATCTCGCCGGAGACCCGCAGGCCGGGCACCGCCGCCTCGGCCTCGGCCACCGCCTCGGCGACCAGCCGCTCGGCCTGCTGCCGCAGGCCGCTGCCGGGCGGCCCGCCGGCCGGGGGCTGCACCGGCACGTGCAGCAGCGGCCAGATGAAGCCGTGCACGATCCGCAGCGGCCGGTCCCGCCGGTCGGCCTCGGCAGCCGCCAGCCGTACGGCCCGCAGCGCCGGCTGCGAGCCGTCCACGCCGACCACCACGGCCGCGCCGTTCGCCGAGTTCACCGTCCACCTCCCACCGGTTCCGGGTCAGTATCGCGGCCGGTGAGCCGCCGGCGGGGCGATACCGCCCAGGACGTCCGGTCGGTACGCTGGCGACGACCACCGGGGAGGGAGCGTCATCGATGGTTGAACCCGACCAGCCGAGCACCGCACGGATGATCGACCACTGGCTCGGCGGGGAGCACCACTTCCCGGTGGACGTGGCCGCGGCGCGCGCCTTCGAGCAGGCGTACGGGCCGTGCGCGCCGATCTTCCGCGAGTTGCGTGCCTTCCTGGGTCGGGCGGTGCGGGCGATCGTCGCCGACGGGGTGGACAGCTTCCTGGTCTTCGGCGCCGGGGTGCCCACCATGGGCAACGTGCACGAGGTGGCCACGGAGGCGACGGTGCTCTACACCGATGTGGATCCGGTCACCATCCGCCTCGGCCAGCGGATCCTGGCCGGCAGCGACCGGGCCGGCTACGGCTACGGCGACGCCACCGACATCGGCACCGTCGACCCGGCGCAGCTGCACCGGTTCGTGCCGGGGTGGGGGAGGCGGCCGGTCGGCGTGGTCTTCCTGGGGCTGGCCGCGTTCCTCGACGACGACACGCTGGCCCGCACCCTCGACGAGCTGTACGGCGCCGTCGCCCCGGGCAGCCGGCTCGCGATCGACTTCGACACCGACGAACTGGCCGCCCACCCGGAGGCCCTGGCGATGATGGGCCCGGCGTTCCGGATGCGCCGGCCGGAGGTGTTCGCGCCGCTGCTGGGCCGGTGGCGGCCCACCGCCGACGGCATCGTGCCGATCGCCCGGTGGCGCCCGGACGGCCCGCCGGCCGACGTGCCGGACGCCTTCTACGGTGCGGTGGCGGTCCGCCCGGCGGACTGAGCCGCGCGGCGAGCAGCCGGTCCCGGGCCGCCGGGGACGGGTTGATCACGATGGCGGCCGCCCGCGCGGCGCGGTGCCGGCGACCTCCGTATGATGCTTGCCGTACAGCAAGTGTTGCCGGAGGAGAACCATGTTGGACGCGCCCGGCGGGTTGTCACGTGCGCTGCGCGAGTCCCCGCCCGACCAGGTGGCCGAGGCCGCCGACCGGGCCATCCGGTCCACCCTGGGCGCGACGCGCACGGACGTGTTCCTCGCCGACTACCGGATCAGCGGGCTCTGGCCGGTGCTGGACCCGGACCTGCCCGAGGCCGGTTTCCTGTCCTGCCAGGGTATGGCGCAGCGCTGCTTCAGCAGTCAGCAGCCGGTGCTCGACGGCGCCGGGGACGGCCGGTGCCGGCTCTACCTGCCGCTGTCGGTGTGGGGGGAGCGGCTCGGGGTGCTGCTGGTCGAGTTCCCCGCCGCGCCCGGTCCGGCCACTGTGGAGCGGGTCGGGGACGTCGCCGGTGAGCTGGCGGTGGTGCTGCGCGCGGCGGACCGGGAGACCGACCGCTACCGGCGGGCCCGCCGGCGGGAGCGGCTCAGCATGGCCGCGGAGATGCAGTGGGAGCTGCTGCCGGGTCGCGGGGTCAGCCACGACGCGTTCCAGCTCGCCGGCCAGTTGGAGCCGGCGTACACGGTGGGGGGTGACCACTTCGACTGGTCGCTCGACGGCGACCGGCTGACCCTCACCGTGCTCAACGGATCCGGCATCGGGCTGTCCGCCTCACTGCTGACCGCGGTGACCGTGAACGCTCTGCGCAACGCCCGGCGCTCCGGTGGGAGCCTGACCGAGCAGGCCGAACTCGCCTCCGACACGGTCTTCTACCAGCACCGGGGCCGGCGCTACGTGGCGACGCTGCTGATGGAGCTGGACACGGTCACCGGCCGGGTGCGGGCGGTGGACGCCGGTTCGCCGCGGCTGCTGCGGCTGCGCGGCGGCGCGGTCGACACGATCGGCCTGGAGCAGCAGCTGCCGTTGGGCATGTTCGCCGAAGCCCGGTACGACCTGCAGGAGTTCGACCTGGTGCCGGGGGACCGGCTCTTCGTGGTCAGCGACGGCGTGTGGGCGGCCGCGCCGGCCGACCGGGAGGCGTACGGGGAGAAGGCGATGGCGCGCGCGATGCGGTCCACGCGGCTGCAGCCACCGGCGGAGGCAGTTGGTACGGTGATGCGCGAACTGCACGCCTGGCATGCGGACACCGATCTGCGCGACGACGCGGTCGTGGTCTGTCTGGACTGGCGCGGTTCCGGCGGCCGGGCCGGCGACTGACTGCCGTCGCCGCACCGAGGCCGAACACGAGCGGGACGATCGCAGGGGACACCGGGTGGAGCGACCTCCGAATCTCGCCGCCGCGATCGACGCGGCCGCCGAGGCGCTGGTCGGCGTGCTGGACTCGGCCGTCTCCCGGCACCAGATGGTCGTCTCGCCGACCCAGCTGCGGGTGCTCTCGCTGATCGCCGGGCGGCCGCGGACCACCGTCAACCGGCTGGCCGAGCTGCTGGACGTCGTGCCGTCGTCGGCGAGCCGGCTCTGCGACCGGCTGGAGGCGATCGGGCTGCTGCGCCGGGTGGCCGATCCCCGCGACCGGCGGGAGGTCCGGCTGGTGCCGACCGCGGCGGCACAGGAGTTGCTGCGCGAGCTGGCGGAGCGCCGGCACCAGGCGGTGCAGAGCGTGCTGGACCGGATGCCCGGCCGGGTGCAGCACGAGCTGCTGCTGGGCCTGCTCGCCTTCGGTCAGGCCGCCGCGTCCGCCGCCGAGCCGGCGGCGGATCCGTCGGCCCGGAGCGCCTGAGGACGCCTTCCGGCCGCTACCAGTATCCTAGGACGCTCTACGCGACGTGAGGCCGGTCACAGCGCCGACAGGCCGCGCCGAGCCGGGCTCGGCGGCACCCGGACCGGCGGCGAGGGCCCGATATAGTGGCAGCGCAACTCAGCCGGCCCGTGATCACGACGATCGCGGGCCGAATCAGGGGAGGTCCCGTCCCGGGACCGCAGCGGGTGCCGGCGCACGCCGGCCCGACAGCACGCGTCCCGCAGCGCCCGACCTCGGCCGGGCGGCCGCGACGCGTCGCGGAGGAGGTTCGGTGTCGCGTCGGCCGGCTGGGGCAGCGCATCCGGGGGCCTCGGGCGGCACCGACCCGGCTCCGGGCGACCGGGTCCTCACGCTGCCCAACCTGATCAGCTTCGTGCGGCTGCTCGGCGTGCCGCTCTTCCTCTACCTGCTGCTGGTCGCCCGCGCCGACGTGGCCGCGATCGTGGTGCTGGCCATCGGCGGCACCACCGACTGGGTGGACGGCTGGATCGCCCGCCGGCTGGGCCAGGTGAGCCGCCTCGGTGAGCTGCTCGACCCGCTCGCCGACCGGCTCTACATCCTCGCCACGCTGCTCGGGTTCACCGCGCGCGAGGTGGTGCCCTGGCAGTTCACCGCCGCGCTGCTGGCCCGGGAGCTGCTGCTGCTCGGCTCGCTGGCGGTGCTGCGCCGGTACGGGTACGGGCCGCCGCCGGTGCACTACGTCGGCAAGACCGCCACGTTCCTGCTGCTGGCCGCGTTCCCGGTGCTGCTGCTGGCCTCGGCGGTGCCGGGAGCGGCCGCGGTCGCCGGCCCGGTCGGCTGGGGCCTGGCCTGGTGGGGTCTGGTGCTCTACTGGGTGGCCGGCGCCCTCTACGTGGTGCAGGCGCGCCACCTGGTCACCTCGGTGCGGGCGGGGGGAGCGGGCGCGTGACCGGCACGCCGCGCGAGGGTCAGGGCCGCACCGAGCGGGTGTACGCCCCGGACTTCCTCACCGAGTTGTTCCGCAATCCGCTGGATCCCGGTTACCTGGACGCGGCGGCGCGCCGGCGCGAGGGCGGGCGCCCCTCGGGGTGGCGCGGCTGGTCGGCCCGGTCGGTGAGCCTGCTGGTCATCGTGGTGCTGGGGTTCCTGTTCGCGGTGGCGTACAAGCAGACCCTGGCCGACGAGCCGGGGCGTAGCCAGGCGCGGTCCGGGTTGGTCGCCCAGATCAAGGAGCGGCAGGCCGAGGCGGACCGGCTGGCGGTCCAGGCCGACCGGTTGCGCGAGGAGGTGGCCCGGCAGCGCGAGCTGGCGCTGAGCGGCTCGCAGGCGGCCCGGCTGCGGGACCTGGAGGCGGGCACCGGGATGGGTCGGGTGCGCGGCGACGGCGTGGTGGTGCGGCTGGCGGACGCGCCGGGCAAGCAGGACGCGGTCACCGGGGCGGGCGCCGGGCCGCCGCGGGTGCTCTACAGCGACCTGCAGGCGGTGGCGAACGACCTGTGGAGCGCCGGGGCGGAGGCGATCGCGATCAACGGTCAGCGGTTGACGGCGACGTCGACGATCCGCTCGGCCGGGGAGGCGATCCTGGTGGACTTCCGGCCGGTGACCGGGCCGTACGAGGTGTCGGCGATCGGTCCGGGGTCGATGAAGCGCCGGTTCGACGAGAGCCGGTCGGCGTTGTTGATGCGTGAGGTGGCCGAGAAGACCGGGTTGTCGTTCGGGGTGCGCAAGGTCGACGACCTCACCCTGCCGGCGGCGCCGGAGCCGCAGCTACGCTACGCGGAGCCTTCGGTGAGTCCGACGCCGTCGCCGTCGGCCACCGGTGTCCAACCGTCCGGTTCCCGGACGTCCCCCAGCCCCTCCGGAGGTGGTCGATGATCGCGGTGCTGGCGTTGCTCGCCGGGGTGGTGCTCGGGGTGTGGCTCGATCCCACGGTGCCCGCGGCGTTGCAGCCGTACCTGCCGATCGCGGTGGTGGCGGCGCTGGACGCGGTGTTCGGCGGGGTGCGGGCGAAGCTCGACCGGATCTTCGACGACAAGCAGTTCGTGGTGTCGTTCATCTCGAACGTGCTGGTGGCGGGCCTGATCGTGTACCTGGGTGACCAGTTGGGCGTGGGTGGTCAGTTGTCCACCGGTGTGGTGGTCGTGCTGGGGGTGCGGATCTTCGGAAACGTCGCGGCGATCCGCCGGCACCTGTTCCGGGCGTAGGTTTACAGGCGATGAGCGACGAGCACACCGAGACGGGGACCGGCTGGCCGCAGCCGGCGGGTCCGCCGCGCCCGTCGGGGCCGGCGGGGGAGCCGGATCCGCGGCCGGACGCGCCGGATCCGGACGAGTTGAGCCCGTTGGCGCCGCGGCCGCCGGAGCGGCAGGACGCGCCGCCGCCGGTGGAGGAGGACTCGGCCGGCGCCGGCGAGGCGGCGACGGTGGACCTGAGCCGGGCGAGTGCCGCGGCCGCCGAGGGGCCGGACGGGAGCGCCGGCGGGTCGGCGGCGGACGCGGCGGGGGCGGTGGCCGGGCCGGTGCGGTCGGCGCGGGCGCGGCTGAGCTCGGCCGGGGTGATGATCGCTGTGCTGTTGGCGTTGCTGGGCTTCACCCTGGTGGTGCAGTTGAAGACGACGTCGACGGATCCGACGTTGGCGGCGACCCGGCAGGAGGACCTGGTCCGGATCCTGTACGACCTGGATTCGCGGACGAACCGGTTGCGGCAGGACATCGAGTCGTTGGAGGAGAGCCAGCGGCAGTTGCAGTCGGGTGAGCAGGGGCGTCAGGCGGCGTTGGAGGAGGCGACCCGGCGGGCTGACGAGTTGGGGATCCTGGCGGGGACGTTGCCGGCGACGGGGCCGGGGTTGTCGGTGCGGTTCGTCGCGGGCGGTAAGCCGATCTCGGCGTCGCGGGTGCTGGACGCGGTGCAGGAGTTGCGGGGCGCGGGCGCGGAGGCGATGCAGATCTCGGGTGGGGATCAGGCGGCGGTGCGGATCATCGCGTCGACGTACTTCCTGGACGAGGACGGGTCGTTGATCGTGGACGGGCGGCGGTTGACGGGTCCGTACACGATCACGGTGATCGGTGATCCGGCGACGATGCGGACGGCGTTGAACATTCCTGGTGGGGTGGTGGCGTCGGTTGCCGGCGACGGCGGTAACGTGATCGTTGAGGATCGTGAGGCTGCCGAGGTTTCGGCGCTGCACGCGCCGATCAAGCTGGAACACGCCCGTCCGGTCTCCTGACCGGCGCGGCCGGCACCGGGTGCGCCCGGTGCACCGATGGATGAGGGACGCGTCTGGTGATTCCTGAGGATCTGCGTTACACCGCTGAGCACGAGTGGGTCTCCGGTGGCGACGGCGGCACTGTCCGGGTCGGCATCACCCATTTCGCGCAGGACGCGCTGGGTGACATCGTGTATGTCCAGCTGCCCGAGGCGGGCACGGCGGTGGCCGCTGGTGAGTCGTTGGGTGAGATCGAGTCGACCAAGAGCGTGTCGGAGATCTACGCCCCGATCAGCGGTACGGTGGCGGCGCGCAACGAGGCGCTCGGCGACACCCCTGAGGTGATCAACACTGACCCGTACGGTGCGGGTTGGTTGGTGGAGATCACCCCGGACGATCCGGCGGCGGTCGACGGGCTGCTGTCCGCGGGCGCGTATCGCGAGCTCACCGAGAGCTGAGTGTGCCCGAGCCGGTGCGCCTGTCGAGTCCGCGCGTCCGGTTGCCCTGCATTTCGGCGCTGGCTAGGCTCGCCCAGTCGACCGAGAACCCAATAGTTGAGCGTCGCGGAATCGCCTTTCCGGGCACGGGGAGCCAGCCGCCGGGTGTTCATTGGCCCGGCGGCCAGACCCGCCATCACCCGACGCCGACCGAACAGATCCGTGAGGTGGTCCCATGACGCGCCCAGACGACGAGTTCCCCCCACTCGACGTCACTTCGACGCTCAATCTCGGCTCGCTCGACGAAGTGCTGGAGGGGCCGGACACCGATGTGGTGCCGAGCCGGATGTCCGGTTCGTTGCCGCCGGGGATGGCGCTGCTGGTGGTCCGGCGGGGTCCGAACGCGGGTGCCCGGTTCCTGTTGGATCACGATGTGACGACCAGTGGCCGGCATCCGGACAGTGACATCTTCCTGGACGACGTGACGGTGTCGCGGCGGCACGCGGAGTTCCACCGGGATGGTGGGACGTTCACGGTGCGGGACGTGGGCAGCCTGAACGGCACGTACGTGAACCGGGAGCGGGTCGAGGCGGCCACGTTGAGCAATGGTGACGAGGTGCAGATCGGCAAGTTCCGGGTGGTGTTCATCGCCGGTCCGCGCCCGGAGGGGGAGGCCGGCCGGGGGTGAACGAGCCTGCGGCCTCGACGTCGCCGGGTGCGGCGCGTGCGCAACCGTTGATGAGCATCGGCGAGGTGCTGGCGCAGTTGCGGGTGGATTTTCCGGACGTCACGATTTCGAAGTTGCGGTTCCTCGAGGCCGAGGGTCTGGTGGAGCCGCAGCGTACGGCGTCGGGTTACCGGAAGTTCAGCTGGGACGATGTGGCGCGGTTGCGGTTCGTGCTGACCGCGCAGCGGGACCAGTACCTGCCGTTGCGGGTGATCCGTGAGCAGCTGGCGCAGTGGGACGCGACCGGGGAGGCGCCGGGTCGGCAGCGGCCGACGTTGGTGGCGGTGGGTCCTGGTGGCGAGGTGCCGGGGCGGGAGTCGGCGGAGCCGGCCGAGTCGTCGCAGGTGCGGCTCGGTCGGGCCGATCTGGTGGCGCGCAGCGGGATCGACGAGTCGACGCTGGCGGAGCTGGAGCGGCTCGGGTTGGTGGTGTCGGATCCGCCGGGTTGGTACGACGCGGATGCGTTGATCATCGCGCGGGCGGTGGCGGGTCTGTCGGCGTACGGGTTCCAGCCGCGGCATCTGCGGGGTTACCGGACGGCGGCGGATCGGGAGGTCGGTCTGTTCGCGCAGTTGGTGGCGCCGTTGGCGCGGCAGAGTGATCCGGCGGCGCGGGCGCGGGCGGCGGAGACGGCGCGGGAGTTGGTGGCGTTGTCGCAGCAGTTGCACGCGGCGTTGGTGCGGGTGGGGTTGCGGTCGACGTTGGGCCGGTGACCGGCGGGTGTGCGGAAAGATCTGTCCCGGGAAGCGTGTCGTAGGCTTGCCGGGGTAACCCCTTTCTGGCGCGGGCGTGGTGCGGATTGCGCGTGGGACGGCCGTGTCGCGGTCCGTGTACCGTGCAGGGAAGGGCGCGGTGCGGCGTAGGTGACAACGACACGGAGGCGGCGGTGCGCGAGCTGAGCGTGGTCGGGGTTCGGGTGGAGCTGCCCAGTAACCAGCCGATCGTCCTGCTCAGGGAGGTCGAGGGGGACCGCTACTTGCCGATTTGGATCGGCGCGGTAGAGGCGACGGCGATCGCCTACGAGCAGCAGGGGGTCAAGCCGGCCCGGCCGTTGACTCATGATCTTCTGCGGGACGTGTTGGCGGCGTTGAAGGCGCCGTTGCGGGCGGTGGAGATCACCGAGTTGAAGGAGAACGTCTTCTACGCCGATCTGTTGATCGGTGACGGGGTGCGGGTGTCGGCGCGGCCGAGCGATTCCATCGCGTTGGCGTTGCGGGTGGGTGCGCCCATTCGTTGTGCCGAGCAGGTCCTCAGTGAGGCGGGGATCGTGATCCCGGACGAGCAGGAGGACGAGGTGGAGAAGTTCCGCGAGTTCCTGGAGCAGGTGCGTCCGGAGGATTTCGCGGGTTGACCGGCCGCCGGTGGGCGGCTGGTGTGATGTCGGTCGGGGTCACTGTGGGTGATGCCCCGGCGGTGTGGGTGATCTTTCCCGTGGCTGCGCGGCGTGTCGCGACGGTTCCTGCGCGGTAACCCCTGAAGGCGGCTATAGGGTTGCCGTGTCGAGGGGTGCACGTCCCGGAAACGACGTGTCACCGCACTGGCGGGGAGGTTGTCCGGATGCACGAGCCGCGAGATCCCGATCCGGGTACGGAACTGGACGAGCCGGGTGTGGCGCCGCCGGAGGTGGCGACGGACGGTGACGGTTCGGTGGGCTACCGGGGGGTGACGGCCTGCCACGCGGTGGGGATCAGCTACCGCCAGTTGGACTACTGGGCGCGTACCGGGCTGGTGGTGCCGAGTGTGCGGGACGCCTCGGGTTCGGGTACGCAGCGGTTGTACTCGTTCCGGGACCTGGTGGTCCTGAAGGTCGTGAAGCGGCTGCTGGACGCCGGGGTGTCGTTGCAGAACATCCGTAAGGCGATCGAGGCGTTGCGCTCGCGTGGGGTGGAGGACCTGGCGGGCATCACGTTGATCTCCGATGGGACGACGGTGTACGAGTGCCGGTCGCCGGAGGAGGTGGTCGACCTGTTGCAGGGCGGCCAGGGCGTGTTCGGCATCGCGATCGGTGGGGCGTTCAAGGAGATCCAGGGTTCGTTGTCGCACCTGCCGGCTGAGCCGGCGGCGGCCACGCCGGGTCAGGATGCGCCGGCGGCGGCGCCGGATTCGGTGGGTGACGAGTTGGCGGCGCGGCGGGCGCGCCGGCGGGCCGGCTGAGCGGTCCGTGGTGGCCAGCTGGCGCTGACGCGCCAGGGTTCCGGCCGGCGGAGCGTCCGGGCCGGTCGGGGGTGCTGCTGACCGCGCGGTGGCGGGGTCCCGGCGGTCGGGCGCGGGGTCTGTGACGCACGGTGCCCGCGACGCGCCGAGGCTTGTTGCATATTTCGTGGTGACGCTGTGTGTGGGCGCCGGTGGCGTCGGCGGTGGTTGGCCGTTCGGTGTGTGGTGATCGTCTCTGCGGCTGAGGTCGGGTTGCCGGGACGGGTGACGCAGGTCAGGCGATCGGTTGTCGGGGTGTCTGCGGTGGTCAGCGGCGGGTGCGGGGCCGTTGCCGCCGGTCCGTGGCGGGTTCGGCCGATGACTGCGGCCATATCGACGGTGACCCTGGGTGTGCTGCCGGTTGCCTGGCGTGGAGGCCGGTCCGGTCCGATTGTGACGGTGGGTAGTGGAGGGTGTCGGGAATCCGATAGGGGGGCGATGACCGCGGCGACGCGACGCGCTATGGTCCCTCACGCGGTCGCCCCGGTTCGGGTGTCGCCTGCGTAGGCGCTGCTCGCGCCGGCCGACCGTTGCCCCTACGCGCCACCCTCGCGCGCCCCCCTCCACGTCGGAAGGAACGACCGTGACGGTTACGGAAGAAACCGCTCCCGCCTCCCACTACGAGCGCATCGGTGGCGCCAACTCGGTGAAGGCCGCCGTCGACCTGTTCTACGACCGGGTGCTGGCCGACCCGGAACTGGCCGGCTACTTCACCGATGTGGACATGCCGTCGCAGCGCCGGCATCTGGCGTTGATGCTGACCGTGGTGCTGGGCGGCCCGAACGAGTACGCCGGGCGGGGCCTGGCCGAGGCGCACCAGCCGTTGCGGATCCCGGTGGAGCACTACGTCAAGGTGGGTGAGCACCTGGTCGTGACGCTGACCGAGCTGGGCGTGCCGGGCGACATCATCGCCGACGTGCAGGCGGTGCTGGCGCAGGTGCAGGACCAGGTGGTGTTCAGCGGGACCTCGGCGAGCGCCTGAGCGTGGACGCGGCCCGGCTCAAGCAGAGCTGGTCCCTGGTCGCCGCGCACGGCGACCAGGTGCCGCTCTATTTCTATTCCACGCTGTTCCTGGCCCACCCGGAGACCCGGCAGATGTTCCCGACGAACATGGCCGGGCAGCGTGACCGGTTGGTGACCGCGCTGGGGCACATCGTGTCCAACGTGGACCAGGTGGACCGGCTGGTCGGGTTCCTGCAGGATCTCGGCGCCGACCACCGCAAGTTCGCGGTGCGCGCGGAGCACTACCCGGCGGTCGGGGAGGCGCTGCTGGCGACGTTGCAGCACTTCCTCGGCGAGCAGTGGACCGACGAGCTGGCCCAGGACTGGGCCGGCGCGTACGGGCTGGTGTCGCAGGTGATGATCGAGGCCGCGCAGGCCGCCGAGGCGGTCAACCCGCCGTGGTGGGTGGCGGAGATCGTCGGGCACGAGCGGCGGGCGTTCGACGTGGCGGTGTTGACGCTGCGTCCGCAGTACCTGTTGCCGTTCACGCCGGGTCAGTCGATCGGGGTGTCCCACCCGTCGGTGCGGTCGTGGCGGTACTACTCGCCGGCGAACGCGCCGCGCGCCGACGGCACCCTGGAGCTGCACGTCCGGGCGGCGCCCGGCGGGGCGGTGTCGTCGCGGCTGGTGTACGGGTGCGCGGTGGGTGACCAGATCCACCTGGCCGCACCGGTGGGTGACCGGCTGACGTTGTGGTCGGCCGGCTCCGCGGATCTGCTGCTGCTGGCCAGCGGCACCGGCTGGGCGCCGGTGAAGGCGCTGGTGGAGCAGGTCGCGGCGGAGGGTTCGCGGCGCAAGGTCGACCTGTACGTGGGGGCCCGCTCGCGCACCGAGTTCTACGACAACGACGCGATCGACAAGCTGGCGTCGTCGTACCCGTGGCTGACCGTGACCTACGTGGTGGGCACGGACCTGCACCGGCCGGGGGAGTTCGTGCACGCGGTGGACCGGGCGCTGGCCGACGGTGACTGGCGGTCCCGGCACGTGTACGTGTGCGGTTCCGACGAGATGGTGTCGTACTCGACGGCGGCGCTGACCCGGGCCGGCTACCACGCCGGTCAGTTGCACCACGAAGGGCTGGGCAAGCACTGGTACGGCCCGGCGTGGCGCACCGCGGTGGATCAGGTGTCCACCCCTGACAGTTCCGGGGGTTCCCGGTGAGCGCGAGGAGTGAGCTTGCGAGCCCCGCAGCGCGAACGGAAGGCGGCACGGTGAGCGCGAGCAGTGAGCTTGCGAGCCCCGCAGCGCGAACGGAAGGCGGCACGGTGAGCGCGAGGAGTGAGCTTGCGAGCCCCGCAGCCGCGAACGAAAGGCGGTCCCGTTGACGACTCCGATCGGCCGGTATGACGGTGTGCAGGTCTCCGGCGGTGTGCAGGTACGGATGACGGCCGACCGGGTGCGTCGGTGGGAGTTCGGGTCCGCGTCGTTCACCCGGCGCGGCTACGACCAGGCCGACGTGGACCGGTTCCGGATGCAGGTGGCCGACGAGCTGGACCTGCTCTCCGCACAGATCGCCACCCTGCGGGCGGAGAACGAGCGGCTCACCGACCGGGTGGAGCTGCACCGGCACGGGGTGATCCCGAGTGCCGGGGCGGAGGCGAAGCTGCCGGCGGCGAAGGAGGTGAACCTGCTCTCGGCGGCGCAGCGGGAGGCCGAGCAGATCATCGCGCAGGCGCACGACTACGCGCGGCGGGTCGCCGAGTACGCCCGGGTGCAGTACGAGAGTTACGTGCAGGCGGCGGCGGAGGAGGCGAAGCAGGAGGCCGAGCGGGCGGTGCAGGACTACCGCTCGGCGGCCGGGTCGAGCTTCGACGACGGGGTCGCCACCCGGGAGGCGCTGCGCATCTACGGCGAGATGATGATCTCCCACATGCAGGCCGCGGCGCGGCACCTGGACGACGGCAGCGAGCACCTGGCCCGCACCATGGACCGGCTGGTCGGTCAGGGCGGTACGGCGGTGCGCGCCGGCGCCGGGCAGGGTGCCCTGCCCCGGCACCAGCAGCGCTGAGCCGGTGGCCGGCCCGCCAGCGGCGGGCCGGCCACCGCCGCGGTGAACCCGTGGTGTGCCGGTGCCAGAGGGGTGGTCAGCGTCCGTTGCGCAGGTAGGCGCGCAGCGACAGCGGGACGAAGATCACCAGTAGCGCGGCCGACCAGAGCAGGACGGCGGTCACCGGGTGCGCCAGTGGCCAGGCCACGTGTGCGGGCGGGGCGCCCGGGTTGCCGAACAGTTCCCGTGCGGCGGCGGTGAGCGCGCTCACCGGGTTCCAGTCGGCCAGCAGGCGCAGCCAGCCGGGCATGCCGTCGGTCGGGACGAACGCGTTCGACAGCATCGTGAACGGCAGGAACAGCGGCACCATCGCGTCGGCGACCTGGTCGTTCTTCACCGCCAGGCCCAGCCAGACGCCCACCCAGCTCAGCGCGTACCGCAGGACGATCATCAGCAGGAACGCCTGGGCGGTGGGGATCAGGCCGCGATGCGGCTGCCAGCCCACCAGCAGGCCCGCGCCCACCATGACGGCCAGCATCAGCAGGCCGGTCAGCAGGTCGGCGCCGGTCTGCCCGAACGGCACCGCGGAGCGCGCCATCGGCATGGAACGGAACCGGTCCATCACCCCGCGGGAGGCGTCGGTGGCCGTGCGCGTCATCACTCCCATGACCGCGCCGAAGGTCACCATCGCGAACAGGCCGGGCATGAGGTACTCGCGGTAGTCGCCGCCGTCGGGCACCTGGATCGCGCTGCCGAAGACGTACCCGAACAGCACCACCATGACGGCCGGGAAGAGCAGCGCCGCGACGAGTTCGCCGGGATCGTGTCGCAGCCGTCCGAGTTCGCGGCCGACCAGGGTCAGCCCGTCGGTGAACGTCCACCGCAGGCGGTGGCCCAGCGTCGGGGCGAGGTCGGTCATCGGACCAGCTCCTTGCGGTCGGTGAGGCGCAGGAACACCTCGTCGAGGGTGGGGCGGCGCAGCCGTACGTCGGCCGCGGCGACGCCGGCGCGGTCGAGCTCGCGGACGATCTCGGCGAGCCGGAGGCCGCGACCGGGGAGGGCGACGCTGAGCCGGTCGGCGCCGCTGGTCGTGGGATCGGTCCCGGCCAGGGCTTTCAGCACGGTCACCGCCGGGCGCAGGGCGGCGGGGTCGTCGAGGACGACGTCGAGGCGGTCGCCGATGGTGGCCTTCAGCTCGTCGGGTGTGCCCGTGGCGATCACCTGTCCGTGGTCGACGACGGCGATGTCGTCGGCGAGCTGGTCGGCCTCGTCCAGGTACTGCGTGGTGAGCAGCACCGTGCTGCCCTGCGCCACCAGCTCGCGGACGTTGTCCCAGATCTCGCCGCGGCTGCGCGGGTCCAGGCCGGTGGTCGGCTCGTCGAGGAAGAGCACCTCGGGGCGCAGGATGAGGCTGGTGACCAGGTCGAGGCGGCGCCGCATGCCCCCGGAGTAGCCGCTGACCCGCCGATCGGCGGCGTCCACCAGACCGAGGCGTTCGAGCAGCTCGTCGGCGCGCCGGTGCGCCTCGCGCCGGGACAGGTGGCAGAGGCGCGCGAACATGCGCAGGTTGGCGCGGCCGGTGAGCTTCTCGTCCACGGCGGCGTACTGGCCCGCGAGGCCGATCCGCTTGCGCACCTCGCCCGCCTCGCGCACGACGTCGTGTCCGGCGACGCGGGCGTGCCCGGCGTCGGGCTCGGACAGGGTCGCCAGGATGCGCACCGCTGTGGTCTTTCCCGCGCCGTTGGGCCCGAGCAGGCCGCAGACCGTTCCCTTCGGGACGGTCAGGTCCAGGCCGCGCAGGGCGTGGGTCGAGCCGTACGACTTGTGCAGCCCTTCGGCGACCACGATCGGATCGGTCACGAGCCCTCCACTGGGTACGTTGTACGCGGTTATGGCGGCCAGGCTAGATTACTGGGTACGATGTACGCAACTGGAGGGGCGAGAGGTGACCGACGCGGAGTACGTGAACATCTGGATGCGGCCCGAGCGCCCCGCCCGCGGGCCGAAGCCGGTCTACAGTCGCGCGCAGATCACCGAGGCGGCCGTCCGGATCGCCGACGCCGAAGGGCTGGAGGCCGCCACCATGCGGCGGATCGCCGCCGAGATCGGCGCCGGCGCGATGTCCCTCTACCGGTACGTCCCGAGCCGCGACGATCTGGTCGCGCTGATGGCCGACCGGCTGATGGGCGAGATCGACGTCACGGGCCTGCCCTCGGGTGACTGGCGCGCCGACCTGACCCGCTACGCCGACGGGCTGCGCGCCATGTGGCTGAGACACCCGTGGATCGCCGGCGTGCAGCGGTCACTGCCCAGCTTCGGCCCCAACCAGCTGCTCCTGATCGAACGGCTGATGGGAGTGCTCGACCCCTTCGTCTCCATCGACGAGAACCTCAGCCTCGTGGGCATGCTGAACGGCTACGTCGAGGGCACCGTCCGCGAGGAGATCAGCTCGGCCGAGGAGTTCCGCCGCAGCGGGCTCAGCGAGTCGGAGTGGATGGCGCGCAGCTACCCGTACGTCGACCGGCTGGTGAAGAGCGGGGAGTACCCGATCTTCACCAAGATCGTGATGGAGGCGCGCCAGCCGCACCTGAGCCGCGACGAGCAGTTCCGGTACGGGCTCCGGCGCGTCCTGGACTGCATCGCCCTGGCCCTGCCGTCCACGGCCGAGCCTGCGGCGCTCCGAGCGGGGCGCGACGAGCGGGACGGGCCAGGGGCAGGCTCCTGGTCGACCAGCGGCGGGGCGTCAGGCGCGACCCAGTAGCTTCCCGGCTGGGGTGTCGGCGCCGCTGCGACCCGGGTCGGCCCGGCGACGGGGTCAGGATGTGGTGACGGCGGCGACCGCCTCGCCGATCGGGGTGTCCCCGCCGACGAGTTCCAGGATCATGCCGGCGGTCGCCGGGGCGTAGAGCAGGGCGACCAGCACCCGCGCGACGTCGGTGCGGGTGACCGCGCCGCGGGGCGCCCGCCGCTGAAGGGTGATCCGCCCGGTCGGCGGGTCGTCGGTGAGCCGGCCCGGCCGCAGCACCGTCCAGTCGAGGTCCCGGCCGGTGACGTCGTCCTCGGCGGCCTTCTTCGCCCGCAGGTACGCGGCGAACACCTCGTCGGTGCCGGGGCGCGGTTCGCCCTCCACCCCCATCGAGGAGACCAGCAGATAGCGACGGACGCCGGCGCGCTGGGCGGCGTCGGCGAGCAGCACGGCGGCGGCCCGGTCGACGGTGTCCTTGCGGGCGGCGC
This sequence comes from Micromonospora sp. C28SCA-DRY-2, assembly GCF_030519475.1. Classification (GTDB taxonomy): domain Bacteria; phylum Actinomycetota; class Actinomycetes; order Mycobacteriales; family Micromonosporaceae; genus Micromonospora. Next base: position 27,529 of record NZ_JAUMKD010000010.1, read on the forward strand.
CGCTGCCCGGGCCGGCGCCGGCGGCGAAGACCACCGCGTCGGCGCCATCGAGGTGCCCGGCGAGCTCGTCGACCCCGAGGTGCTCCAGGTCGGCCACGACCGGGTGGGCACCGGCGGCGCTCAGCGCGGCGGCGTGGTCGGGGTTGCGGATCAGACCGACGGCGGTGTCGCCCCGGCCGGTGAGTTCCCGCAGCAGCAGCCGGGCGATCTTGCCGTGTCCTCCGGCGATGACGACGCGCATACCTGCAACCTAGCCGGCCCGCCCCGCCCGCGCGGGTCGGCCGGCTCGCCCGCTGACGCGCCGCGGGTGGTCGCCGGGGTGCGGGCGGGTGCAGCATGGACGGGTGACCGAGACGATCGACGCGCTGGCCGAGCTGGTGGGCGCCGGTGGTGTCGTGGTGCTCAGCGGGGCGGGACTGTCCACCGAGTCGGGCATCCCGGACTACCGGGGGCCCAGCGGCGCGGCCCGCCGGCACACCCCGATGACGTACCAGACGTTCACCCGCGACGTCGAGGCGCGGCGGCGCTACTGGGCGCGCAGCCACCTGGGGTGGCGGACCATCGCCCGGGCGGCCCCGAACGACGGGCACCGGGCGGTGGCCCGGTTGCAGCGCGCCGGCCTGGTCGAGGCGGTCATCACCCAGAACGTCGACGGGCTGCACACCGCCGCCGGCAGCGCGCCGGTGGTGGAGCTGCACGGCCGCCTCGACGAGGTGGTCTGCCTCGACTGCGGCAACCAGACCTCCCGGGAGGAGCTGGACCGGCGGCTGCGGGAGGCGAACCCCGGCTTCGACGCCCGGGTCGACGCGGTCAACCCGGACGGCGACGTGGAGCTCCCCGACGCCGAGGTAGCCCGGTTCCGGGTGGTGGACTGCACCTTCTGCGGCACCGGCACGCTGAAGCCCGACGTGGTGTTCTTCGGCGAGACGGTGCCGGCGCCGCGGGTGGCGCACTGCTTCGACCTGGTGCACCGGGCCCGGCTGCTGCTGGTGCTGGGCTCGTCGTTGACGGTGATGTCCGGGCGGCGGTTCGTGCTGCGCGCCGCCAAGCTGGGCATCCCGGTGGTGATCGTCAACCAGGGGGAGACCCGCGGTGACGGGTACGCGGCGCTGACCGTGGACGCGCCGCTGGGCCGGCTGCTGCCCGCGCTGGCCGACCGGACCATCGGCGACCTGCCCGCCGACCCGGGCAGCTCCCGCCCGGCCGCCGGGCCCGCCGAACCGGAGGGCGCCCGGCCGGTGGCCGGGCCCGTCGGCGCGGCGGCAGCCGGCTAGCCCTCGCGCACCCGCCCGTCGGGCGGCTGCGGCGCACGACCGGCCTCGCGGTCGCCCGGGTCAGGCGGCGGGCGGGAACTGATCGAGGCCGGCACGCCGGTCAGGTGGCCGGTGGCGCGACGAAGCGGGGCTGGTCGAGCACCCAGCGCCAGGTGCCGTCGGGCTGGCGGCGGGCCACCTCCGCGGTGACCGAGCCGTCATCGAGGCGGGTGGAGGTCAACGCCAGCTCCCCGGCGTACAGGGTGGGCTGCGGCTGGCCGGGGGTGAAGGTGGGGCCGTCGGCGAGCATCTGCTCGAACGCGGCCCGGATCTGGTCGGCGCCGGCCGCGGGTCCGGCGGGGGTGGCGAACACCCCGTCGGGCTCGTAGAGGGCGACGAGACCCTCGACGTCGCGGGCGTTGGCGCGGGCGACGAAGAATCGCCCCAGGTCGTCCGGGCTGGTCGCCGGCTCGGTCATGGGCACCTCCTGCGGTGTGCGCGACTACCTCCATGATCGGGGACGGGGGTACGACATCGGCCCGAAACACCGACGCTGGTAGCGTTGACCTTCGCCGGTACCACCCACGCGGGAGAGACCGCCCACAGCAGCACGGGCGGCGCCGAAGGGGCATATCCTCCCCGGAACCTCTCAGGCAAAAGGACCGCGGGGGCAGGCACTGTGGAGCGCTGCGCGGGCGCGACTCAGGGGGAGGCCGACCCGTCGACCTCGCCTCCCGGGAGCGCAGCCCATGACAGAGCAGTTCGCCGCCCGCCACATCGGCCCCGATCCGGACGACGAGCGCCGGATGCTGGAAACGGTCGGATACGGCTCGATCGACGAGTTGATGGACGCCGCCATCCCGGAGGTGATCCGCTGGCACGGCACCCTCGACCTGCCGGCGCCGGCCACCGAGCAGCAGGCGATCGCCGAGCTGCGCGCGCTGGCGGCCCGCAACACCGTCGCCGTGTCCATGATCGGCCTGGGCTACCACGGCACGCACACCCCGGCGGTGATCCGCCGCAACGTGCTGGAGGACCCGGCCTGGTACACGGCGTACACGCCGTACCAGCCGGAGATCAGCCAGGGCCGGCTGGAGGCGTTGCTGAACTTCCAGACCATGGTGACCGACCTGACCGGCCTGGCCACCGCCAACGCCTCGATGCTCGACGAGGGCACCGCCGCGGCCGAGGCGATGACCCTGGCCCGCCGGGCGTCGAAGAGCAAGAGCCCGGTGTACGTGGTCGACGCCGACACCCTGCCGCAGACCATCGCGGTGATCGCCAGCCGGGCCGAGCCGCTCGGCATCGAGGTGCGGGTGCTGGACGTGGCCGCCGACGAGCTGCCGGGCGAGTTCTTCGGTCTGCACCTGCAGTACCCGGGCGCGTCCGGGGCGGTCCGCGACCAGGCCGCCCTGGTCGAGGCGGCGCACGCCGCCGGGGCGCTGGTCACCGTGGCGGCGGACCTGCTGGCGTTGACCCTGCTGCGCCCGCCGGGGGAGATCGGCGCCGACATCGCCGCCGGCACCACCCAGCGCTTCGGCGTGCCGATGGGTTTCGGCGGCCCGCACGCCGGCTACCTGGCGGTCCGCTCCGGGCTGGAGCGGATGCTGCCCGGCCGGCTGGTCGGGGTGTCCCGTGACGCCGACGGCAACCCCGCGTACCGGCTGGCGTTGCAGACCCGCGAGCAGCACATCCGGCGGGAGAAGGCGACCAGCAACATCTGCACCGCGCAGGTGCTGCTCGCCGTGATGGCCGGCATGTACGCCGTCTACCACGGCCCGGACGGGCTGCGGGCCATCGCCCGGCGTACCCACGAGATGGCGGCGCGGCTCGCGGCCGGGCTGCGCGCCGGCGGGGTGGACGTCGCGGACGCCGCGTTCTTCGACACCGTCACCGCGACGGTGCCCGGCCGCGCGGCCGAGGTGGTCGCCGCCGCGGCCGAGCGGCGGGTGAACCTGCGGCTGGTCGACGCCGACCGGGTGGGCATCGCCTGCGACGAGACCACCACGGTGGCGCACCTGGAGGCGGTGTGGGCGGCGTTCGGCGTGCCCGCCTTCGCCGGCGCCGGCGACCCGGCGTTGCCGGCGACGCTGGCCCGCACCTCGGACTTCCTCACCCACCCGGTGTTCCGCAGCCACCACTCCGAGACGGCGATGCTGCGCTACCTGCGGCGGCTCTCGGACTTCGACTACGCCCTGGACCGGGGCATGATCCCGCTCGGCTCGTGCACGATGAAGCTCAACGCGACCACCGAGATGGAGCCGGTGAGCTGGGCGGAGTTCGCCCACATCCACCCGTTCGCGCCGGCGGAGCAGACCGCCGGCTACCGGGAGATGATCGCCCAGCTGGAGGGCTGGCTGGCCGAGGTGACCGGCTACGACGCGGTCAGCGTGCAGCCCAACGCCGGTTCCCAGGGTGAGCTGGCCGGGCTGCTGGCCATCCGCTCGTACCACGCCTCGCGGGGTGAGGGGCACCGGGACGTGTGCCTGATCCCGTCGTCGGCGCACGGCACCAACGCCGCCAGCGCGGTGATGGCCGGCATGCGGGTGGTGGTGGTCGGCTGCGACGCCGACGGCAACGTCGACCTGGTCGACCTCGACGCGAAGATCGACAAGCACCGGGACGCGCTCGCCGCGATCATGGTGACGTACCCGTCGACGCACGGGGTGTACGAGACCGGCATCGCGCAGCTGTGCGCGAAGGTCCACGAGGCCGGCGGGCAGGTGTACGTCGACGGCGCGAACCTCAACGCGCTGGTCGGGTTCGCCAAGCCGGGCCGGTTCGGGGCGGACGTGTCGCACCTGAACCTGCACAAGACGTTCTGCATCCCGCACGGCGGCGGCGGGCCGGGGGTCGGCCCGGTGGCGGTGCGGGCGCACCTGGCGCCGTTCCTGCCCGGCGACCCGCTGGGCGGTCACGTCGACGGCCGGCCGGCCATCTCGGCGGCGAAGTACGGGTCGGCGGGGATCCTGCCGATCCCGTGGGCGTACCTGCGGATGATGGGCGCGGCCGGGCTGACCCGGGCCACCGGGGTGGCGGTGCTCGCGGCGAACTACGTGGCGGCGCGGCTGCGCGCCCACTACCCGGTGCTGTACGCCGGCAACAAGGGCCTGGTGGCGCACGAGTGCATCCTCGACCTGCGGCCGCTGACCAGGGCGACCGGGGTGAGCGTGGACGACGTGGCGAAGCGGCTGATCGACTACGGCTTCCACGCCCCGACCATGTCGTTCCCGGTGGCGGGGACGCTGATGGTGGAGCCGACGGAGAGCGAGGACCTGGCCGAGCTGGACCGGTTCTGCGACGCGATGATCGCCATCCGGGCGGAGATCGACAAGGTGGGTGCGGGGGAGTGGCCGGCCGGCGACAACCCCCTGGCGAACGCGCCGCACACCGCGGCGATGGTCAGCGGCGACGACTGGCCGCACCCGTACCCGCGGTCGGTGGGCGCGTACCCGGGCGGGGTGGACCGGGTCGGGAAGTACTGGCCGCCGGTGCGGCGGATCGACGGCGCGTACGGCGACCGGAACCTGGTCTGCTCGTGCCCGTCGCCGGAGGCGTTCGAGAGCTGACGTCGCGGGACGCCGGGGCGGTCATGGGTGCCGCCCCGGCGGGTACGCCGACCTGCCGGCGAGTGTCCCGACCGGGGGACTAGCCTGGGCCGACGCGAAGAGTTACGTGACGGAGCGTGACAGGTCAGGCGACAAGGGCGTGCCGGGCGGGCCCGCGGTGCGGGGCGATGGTGCGGCCGTCGGGGAGCAGTTCACCGGTGTCCTCGAAGACGATGACACCGTTGCAGAGCAGGCTCCAGCCCTGCTCAGGGAAGCAGGCGATGACCCGGGCGGCCTCCCGGTCGGTCGCCTCGGCGGAGGGGCAGGTGGGTTGGTGCTGGCACATCGGGTTCTCCGGACTGTGGGGGCACTGTGTCATGGTTCACATGACCAGTGACGCACAGTACCAAGCGAAAGTGGCCAACATCGAGCAGATGTGCGCGTGGTCGACGGGAAATCCACTGAACGGACGAGGCAGATTGGGCCGGACGGCGTGGAAACGCTCCCAAGCGAGAGGCTGATCGATGTGCCGGCGGCGCCCGCCGGCTGCCGCCGTACGCTGGTCGAACGCGCCCGGTGGGAGTGGCGGCCCGCCGACGGCGGCGACCCGGCCGCCCGCGCCGAGGAGTTCCTCGCCGCCCACGGCGTGCCGCTGCACGACCTGGCCCGCCCGGCCGCCCGGCACGACCCGACCGGGGCGTGCGGGGCCGCGCTCTACGTCTCCGCCGCCGCCGGCGCGCTGCTGGCCGGCGGCCCGCCCGGCGCCGCCAACCCGGCCGACCTGCCGGAGGTCGCCGTGGTCGTCTACGGCCACACCCCGACGCCGCCGGCGCCCGCGCCGCCGCCGGCCGGCTGGTGGCTCGGCGACTGGGCGGAGAGCTGGACGCCCGGCCAGCACGCCGACGCGGTGCGCGCCGTGCGCGCGGCCATCGGTCGCGGCGACGTCTACCAGGTCAACGTGGTCGGCCACGCCGCCGCCCGGTACGCCGGCGACCCGCTGCCGGCGCTGGCCCGCCTCGGCGCGCTGCCCGGCGCCCGCTACGGCGGCACCCTCGCCGGCGCCGGCTGGGCGATCGGCTGCGCCTCCCCGGAGACCCTGGTCGAGCTGGCCGACGGCCGGCTGGTCACCCGCCCGATCAAGGGCACCCGCCCGGCCACCGCCGCCGGCCGCGCCGAACTGCTCGCCTCGGCCAAGGAACGCGCCGAACACGTGATGATCGTCGACCTGGAACGCAACGACCTGGCCCGGCTGGCCCGCACCGGCACCGTCCGGGTGGACGAGCTGTTCGCCGTACGCCGCTGGTGCGACCTGTGGCAGGCCGAGTCCACCGTCTCCGCGGCGGTGGCCGACGGGCTCGGCCTGGCCGACCTGCTGCGCGCGGTCTGCCCCGGCGGGTCGGTCACCGGCGCGCCGAAGCTCGCCGCGCTGGACCGGATCGCCGCCCTGGAGCCGGTCGGCCGGGGCGCCAGCATGGGCGCGCTCGGCTGGGTCGCGCCGGGCCGGATCGACCTGGGGCTGACCATCCGCACCGCCGCCGCCGACGGCGACCGGGTGCACGTCTGGGCCGGCGGCGGCATTACCTGGGACAGCGACCCGGACGCCGAGGTCGCCGAGGCGGCCGCCAAGACCGCCCCCGTCCGCGCCACCCTCGCCGCCCGCTGACCCCCTTCCCTGTCGGTGCCCCCCGGTACGGTGGCCGCCGGGTCGCCTTTCGCGTTGATCATGAGGTTGGCGGGGTGAGATGTCCGTTCCCGCACGGCCAACCTCATGATCAACGGAGGGTGTCGAGGGTGCGGTTGTGGGTGAGGAGGTCGGGGTGGGGTCAGGAGACCAGGTGGCGGAGTTGGTGGTGGCCGACGCCGCTGCGTGGCGGGAGTGGCTGGCCGCGCACCACGACAACGTGGCGGCGGTGTGGCTGGTGCTCGCCCGGCAGGGCACGACGCGACCGACCAGCCTCAGCTACGACCAGGCGCTCGAGGAGGCGCTCTGCCACGGCTGGATCGACGGCCAGGCCGGGCGCCGCGACGAGCACACCTACCGGATACGGTTCACCCCGCGGCGGGCCCGCAGCCCGTGGTCGGCGCGCAACGTCGACCTCGCCACCCGGCTGATCGACGAAGGGCGGATGCGTCCGGCCGGGATGGCCGAGGTCGAGCGCGCCCGGGCCGACGGCCGGTGGGACGCGGCCTACCCGGGGCAGGCCAGCGCCCAGGTGCCCGACGACCTGGCCGCCGCGCTGGCCGCGCAGCCCCGGGCACGGGCGATGTTCGACATCCTCACCGCCCAGAACCGGTACGCCGTCCTGTACCGGGTCGGCAGCGCCAAGCGCGCCGACACCCGGGCCCGGCGGATCGCCCAGTTCGTCGACATGCTCGCCCGCGGCGAGACGATCCACCCGCAGCGGCGCACCCTCGACGACTGAGACCCGCCCGCGGTCGTCCGGCCGGCACGGGCGCGGGACCGCGGGCGGGTCTCAGCCCACCGGAGGCCGGGGCGCCGAGCACCCGGGTGTGCGGCGTTCAGCGGCGGTCGGCGAACCCGTCCAGCGCGGCCAGCACCCGGGCGCCGATGCCGTGGCCGGCGCCGTGCCCGGCGGCGTCCAGCAGCTCCAGGCGGGCGTCCGGCCACGCCTGCGCCAGCCGCCAGGGGATCTCGGGCGGGCTGCTGATGTCGAGCCGGCCGTGCAGCAGCACCCCGGGGATGCCGGCGAGCCGGCCCGCCTCGCCCAACAGCTGGCCGTCGGGCAGGAAGGCGGCGTGCCGCCAGTAGTGGGTGACCAGCCGCGCGAAGGCCATCCGGAACACCGGGTCGGCGTAGCGGGGGTCGGGGCGGTGGCCGGGGACGGTGCCGACGTGGGTGTCCTCCCAGGCGCACCAGTCCCGGGCGGCCCGCTCGCGCACCGCCGGGTCCGCGTCGGCCAGCAGCCGGGCGTACGCGTCGGCGAGGTCGCCGTCGCGGTCGGCCGGGGGCACCCCGTCGCGGAAGCGGACCCACTCGGCCGGGAAGATCCGCCCCATCTCCCGGGTGATCCACTCGACCTCCCGGCGGCTGGTGGTGACCACGCTGAACAGCACCAGCTCGCTGACCCGCTCCGGGTGGCGCTGGGCGTAGGCCAGGCCGAGGGTGGAGCCCCAGGACGCGCCGAGCACCAGCCAGCGGTCCACGCCCAGGTGCGCGCGCAGCCGCTCGATGTCGGCGATCAGGTGGTCGGTGGTGTTGACGGACAGGTCGACCGCCGGGTCGGCGGCGTGCGGGCGGCTGCGGCCGCAGCCACGCTGGTCGAACAGGACCACCCGGTAGCGGGCCGGGTCGAAGTAGCGCCGCCAGCCCGGCGTGGCGCCGGAGCCGGGGCCGCCGTGCAGCACCACCGCCGGCTTGCCCTCCGGGTTGCCGCAGGTCTCCCAGTACACGAGCTGGCCGTCGCCCACGTCGAGCAGCCCATGCGCGTACGGCTCCACCGCTTCGTACATCCCGTCCTCCCTCAGATACAACAGCGCTGTTACATTAGCGGGGTGACGGAACTGCCGGACCGGGAGGCGGTGGGGACGCTGCTGCGGCACGTCCTGGAGGTGCTCGACGGCGACGTGGCCGCCGTCTACGCCGAGCGGGGCCTGGCCGACTACCGGCCCCGGTTCTCCCCGCCGCTGCGGGTGCTGGTCGCCGACGGGCCGCTGCCCATCCGGGACCTGGCCCGCCGGGTCGGGGTCACCCACTCGGCGGCCAGCCAGACCGTTGCGCAGATGGCCCGGGCCGGCCTGGTCGAGCTGGCCCCCGGCGCGGACGCCCGGCACCGGATCGTGCACCTGACCGACCGGGCCCGCGAGCTGCTGCCGGTCATCGAGGCCGAGTGGGCGGCCACCACCGCTGCGCTGCGCGACCTGGACGCCGAACTGCCGGTGCCACTGGCCGACCTGCTGCGCGCGGTGCTCGCCGCGGTGGACCGCCGGCCCCTGCGCCGGCGCATCGCCGACGCCGGCCTGCCCCCACCGCGCTGACCTGCGTCGACCGGGCCTGCGGCGCCGGCCGCCCGATGCCCGACCTGGCCGGCCGCCACGGACGCCGGGGACGACCGCGGGGGCGCCACCGGCGTCGGTGGCACCCCCACGGCGGCCGGTCAGCGGCTCAGCCGCCGGTAGCGGCGCACCGACAGCGGCAGGAACACCGCGATCAGCAGCAACGGCCAGACCACGGCGAGGGCGACGGCGTGCTGCGCGGCGAACGACTCACCGCCCCAGCCGGGATTGCCGAACAGTTCCCGGCCGGCCGCCACCGTCGCCGACAGCGGGTTCCACTCGGCCAGCGCGGCCAGCCAGCCCGGCATCGTCTCCGGCGGCACGTACGCGTTGGAGGTGAACCCGACCGGCCAGACCAGGATCTGCAACGCCACCACCGACTCGGGCCGGCGCAGCAGCAGCGCCAGGTAGATGCCGACCCAGATCAGCGCGACCCGCAGCAGCAGGAGCAGCCCGACCGCGGCCAGCGCGGGGGCGAGGCCGTTGCGCCACTGCCAGCCGACCAGCCAGCCGCAGCCGAGCATCACCGCCAGGCCGGCGGCGGAGTGCAGCAGGTCGGCGGCGGCCCGGCCGGTCACCACCGCCGACGGGGCCATCGGCAGCGACCGAAACCGGTCGGTGACCCCGCGGGCGGTGTCGGTGGCCACCGCCGCGTAGGTGGCCTCGATGCCGAAGGCCATCGTCATGGCGAACAGGCCGGGCAGCAGGAACTCGCGGTAGTCGCCGCCGCCGGGCACCGACATCGCCCCGCCGAACAGGTAGCCGAACATCAGCACCAGCAGCACGGGGAAGAGCAGCCCGACGACCAGCTGCCCGGGTTGGCGGGCCCAGTGCCGCAGCGCCCGGCCGGTGAGCACGGCGCTGTCGGTGACCGCCCAGCGCAGCCGGTGCGGGGCGAGGGTGAGGCTGCTCATACGGTCACCTTCCGGGTGGTCGAGGTGTCGGTGAGGCGCAGGAACACCTCGTCGAGGGTGGGGCGGCGCACGGCCACGTCGGCGACGCCGACGCCGTCCAGCGCGCGCAGCACGGCGGCCAGCGCGGCTACCCGGTCGCCGACCGGGACGCTGATCCGCAGCGCGGCCGGGTCGACGCTCGGGGTGGCGCAGGTGGCGGCGGCGACCAGGGCGGCGGCCCGGTCGAGATCGGCGGCGCGGTCGCACACCACGTCGAGCCGGTCGCCGCCGAGGTCGTTCTTGAGCTGGTCGGGGGTGCCGGCGGCGACCACCCGGCCGCCGTCGATCACCCGGATGCTGTCGGCGAGCTGGTCGGCCTCCTCCAGGTACTGGGTGGTCAGCAGCACGGTGGTGCCCTCGGCGACGAGGTCGCGTACGGCGTCCCACACCTCGCTGCGCCCGCGCGGGTCGAGCCCGGTGGTGGGCTCGTCGAGGAAGAGCACGCCGGGGGCGAGGACCAGGCTGGCGGCCAGGTCGAGCCGGCGGCGCATGCCACCGGAGTAGCCGGAGACCGGCCGGGTGCCGGTGTCGGCCAGGCCGAAGCGGTCGAGCAGTTCGTCGGCGCGGGCCCGCGCGGCGCGCGCCGGCAGGTGGTGCAGCCGGCCGAAGAGGACGAGGTTCTGCCGGCCGCTAAGCACCTCGTCGACCGCGGCGTGCTGCCCGACCAGGCCGATCGCGGCGCGCACCCGGTCGGGGTGGCGCGCCACGTCGTGCCCGGCGACCCGGGCCCGGCCGGCGTCGGGTCGCAGCAGGGTGGTGAGGATCCGCACCGCGGTGGTCTTGCCCGCCCCGTTGGGGCCGAGCAGGGCGCAGACCTGCCCGGCCGGCACCGCCAGGTCCAGCCCGGCCAGGGCCTCGGTGTCGCCGTACCGCTTGCGCAGCCCGTCGGCCTCGATGGCCGGTGTGTCGATGTGCATCAGCGCTCCCGTCTCCCGAATCGGCGCGCCGTACAGCGTACCGTACGACGTACGGTACAGGCGACGGTAAAGTGCCGGGGGTGACGACGGAGTACAGCGGCACCGGCGACCCGGCCCGCAGCCTCGCCCTGCTGTGGCGCACCCGGGAACGGGTCAGCCGCAAGGGGCGGCCCGACCTGAGCGTCGACCGGATCGTCCGGGCCGCGATCGAGGTCGCCGACACCGAGGGGCTCGCCGCGCTGTCCATGCGCCGGGTCGCCGAGCGCCTCGGGGTGGGCACCATGAGCCTCTACACGTACGTGCCGGGCAAGGGCGAACTGCTCGACGTCATGCTCGACACCGTCTACGGCGAGACCGCCCGCCCCGAGGACGTGCCCGGCGGGTGGCGGGGCCGGCTCGAACAGATCGCCCGGGAGACCCGGGCGCTGTACCTGCGCCACCCCTGGCTGCTGCAGGTCGCCACCACCCGCCCACCGCTGGGCCCCAACGTGATCGCCCGCTACGAGTACGAGCTGCGCGCCGTCGACGGCATCGGCCTGACCGACCTGGAGATGGACGCCGTGGTCACGCTGATCTCCGGGTTCGTGCACGGCGCGGTACGCGGCGCGGTGGAGGCCGCCCAGGCCGCCGAGCGCACCGGGATGACCGAGGACCAGTGGTGGCAGGCGCACGCCCCGTACCTGGAGAAGGCGATGGACCCGCGCCGCTTCCCGGTCGCCGCGCGGGTCGGCGCCGCCGCCGGCGAGGAGTACCAGGCCGCCGGCGACCCGGCGCGCGCCTTCGAGTTCGGGCTGCACCGCATCCTCGACGGCATCGAGGTGCTGATCCGCGACCGCCCGGGCGGTGGCGCCCCGCCGGCCGCCGGATAATCTTGCCGGCATGACGATGCGGCCCATCCGGATCATCGGCGACCCGGTGCTGCGCACCCCGTGCGAGCCGGTGACCAGCTTCGACGCCGAACTGCGCGCCCTGGTCAGCGACCTGATGGACACCCTGCTCGGCGCGCCCGGACGCGCCGGCGTGGCGGCCAACCAGATCGGGGTCAGCGCCCAGGTGTTCGTCTACGACGCCGACGGCCACCGCGGCCACCTGGTCAACCCGACCCTGGAGCTGTCCGAGGAAACCCAGGACGACGACGAGGGCTGCCTGTCCATCCCCGGGCTCTACTTCCCGACCCGGCGGGCGCTGCACGCCACCGCGCACGGTTTCGACCAGCACGGCGAGCCGCTGACCATCTCCGGGAGCGGGTTCCTGGCCCGCGCCCTGCAACACGAGACCGACCACCTGACCGGCCGGCTCTACGTCGACACCCTGCGCGGTGACGTCCGCCGCCGGGCGCTGCGGGAGATCCGCGCTGGCCAGTTCGACTCGCCCACCCGGCGCGGCTGACCCGCGTCCGGTGACGGGTGCGGGGGCGGCCAGCCGACCGCCCCCGCGGCCGGTCACTTCGGCGGGGGCGCCACCAGGCACACCGCTGTCGAGGTGTTGCCGGCGTCGTCGACACCGGTGATGACCGCGTCACCGCGCAACGTCACCTTGTAGTCGATGTCGCCGGTGCCGTCCTTGACCCGCGACTGCGCGCCCGGCGCCTGCACCAGCTTGATCTTCGTGCCGGCCGGGAACGGGCCGAACCGCACCGTCGGGTCCGCGGCGTCGCCGATGAACACCTCCACCGCGGTGTCCACGATGTCGGTGGAGGTCAGCTGGTAGAAGCCGTCCGGGTTGTCCGAGCCGGGGGTGTTGTCGCCGCCGGGGTTGTTGGTCGGCACGCACCCCGTCGCCGGCGCGGTGGTGTCGACCACCCGCATCACCGCGGTGTCGCTGCCGGTGTTGCCGGCCGCGTCGGTGGCGGTGCAGGTGACAGTGGTGGCGCCGAGCGGGAACGTGGCCCCCGGCGGCGGCGCGCAGGTCGGGGTCAGCGGCCCGTCGACGTTGTCGGTGGCCGAGGCCGGGTAGTCGATCACCGCGGCGGCCGGGCTGGTCGCCTCCACCGTACGGTCGTCGACGACCACCACCGGCGGGGTGACGTCGTTGATCCGCACGGCGATCCGCTGGGTGAACGCCGGCCCGCCGGAGAGGCCGTTGAGCAGGAACTGCACCGTGCAGTGCAGCACCGCGCCCTGGGCGGCGTCGGCCGCCACCGTGACGGTCTCCGCGAACGGCACGTCGGTGCCGGACTGCTGGGTCCGCGACGGCGCGTCGAAGCCCACCGACAGCCCCGGGTCGCAGCCGGTCACCGTCGGGGTGACCGTGACGTCGAGGTCGCGCAGGCCGGCGAGGATCGCCGCGGTCACCGTGTCGGGGGAGCTGCCCACCAGCTGGCCGCCGGTGGCCGCGACCAGCGCGCTGGCCTGCCCGGTGGCGTCCAGGCCGCCACCGCCGCCGGAGACGTTCACCGCCAGCAGCCGGGCCTCGTCGGCCTGCAACGCCGCGGCCGCCTGCGCGGCGGTGCGCCCGTTGCTCGGGTCGTGGCTGGGCGCGTCTCCGACCAGCACCACGATCCGGCTGCTGCCCGTCCGGTAGCCGATCGCCCCTTCGGAGACCTCTACCAGGGCGTTCACCCACGCCTCCGGGGTGTCCCCGCCGCCGCCGGCGGCGAGCCCGTCCACCGCGTCCTGCAGCGCGGTGGCGTCGTCGGTGAGGTCCTGCCGGACCCGGAACAGTTCGGCGCCGTCGCCGGTGTCGCGGTAGGAGGCCACCGCGAAGTGCGCGCCGGGCTGCGCCGTGCGCACGTCGGTGATGACCTGTTGCAGGTTGGTGCGGACGTTGGCGATCGCCCCGCCCATGCTGCCGGTCGTGTCGACCAGCAGCACCACGTCGGGCTTCGGCGGGATCGGCGGGGTGGAGACCACCTTCGCCACCGGGATCGACGTGCCCGGGTCGGCGTCGCGGTCGACGGTTGCCGGGCTCACCCCGGGCGCGGCCAGCGCGGGGGTCGCCAACCCGGTCACCGCGGCCGTCACACCGGCCGCCACGATCACCCAGCGTGATCGTCGCCGCGGTCCTGCTGCTGTTGCCATGCGTTGCTCCCTCAGCTCCGCCGCGCCCGGATCGCGCGGCCTCTGCCGCCCGACGCTAGGGCTGCCGCCGGCTTCCGCCGGTCCGACACAAGCCCAGGTCAGCGTCGGGTTTCCGACCTCGCATCAGCGCCGGACGTGCCGCCGGAGAGGGTTTCGCGTCACGGTTGGGCCGGTCGTCCGGTCCGCACCGCCGGCCGGCCCGCCCGCCCCGACGGACGGTCCGTCATCGACCGACAACGGTCGGTCAGGACAGCCGGGCGGTCAGCGTGTACTCGCCGTAGTCGGCGACGCGGGTGAAGCCGAGCCGGTCGTAGAGCCGCAGCGCGGCCGTGTTGTCGGCCTTGACGTTCAACGTGACGTGATCGACCTGGCCGCGCAGCCGCCCGCACAGGGCGGCCACCGCCGCCCCGGCCAGGCCCCGGCCGCGGACCAGCGGATGGGTGGTGACGTTGCCCAGCGCCGCGACCCGGTAGGCGGGGGAGTACACGTGCACCCCGGCCACCGCCACCAGCTCGTCGCCGTCGCGCACCCCCACATACTGGCCGGTGTCCAGCATCCGCGGGTCGAACCAGTTGCCCGGGTAGGCGGCCGCGTAGAGCCGGCGCAGCGCCGGCAGGTCACCGGCGTGCAGCACCACCCCGGCCGGGGTCACCGTGGTCAGCCGGGCCGGGTCGGTCAGCGCCATCTTGTGGTGCCCGCCGGCCGCGCCGAGGGTGAACCCGCCGGCCAGCGCCGGCTCCAGACCGGGGGACAGGTGCGCGTACAGCCGGGCCGGCAGCACCGGCGCCAGCTCGCGCAGCAGCGCCGCCAGCGCCGGCACCCGGGCCGGCGCGGCGAACGCCAGCAGGGTGGGCGGGTCGGCGCCGTGGTACAGCAACGCCACCTCGTCGCCGCGGCGGAACCACGAGGTGTACGGCCAGAAGAAGTCGTCCAGGTCGCCCAACTGGTAGGCGTGCAGCACCGGATCCCGGCCCAGCAGTCGCGCCAGGACGGCCCGGTCGTGTTCCGCGCGCACCGGCACCCGCCGATGATCACACACCGGGTGCCGGGGCCCGCCGGCCGGTCAGCCGGCCAGCCACTGGTCGTAGCCGAGCTTGCCGACCAGCGCCAGCACCACCACCAGCAGCACCAGCCGCACGAACCCGGCGCCGCGGCGCAACGCCATCCGCGCCCCCAGCACCGCCCCGGCGATGTTGCACACCGCCATGCCCGCGCCCAACAGCCACCACACGTGCCCGGTCGCCGCGAACACCACCAGCGCGCCCAGGTTCGTGCCGGCGTTGACCACCTTCGCCATCGCCGAGCCGTGCACGAAGTCCGCGCCGATCAGCGCGGTGAACGCCAGCACCAGGAACGTGCCGGTGCCCGGGCCGATCAGCCCGTCGTACAGGGCGATGCCCACGCCGGCCACCGCCACCGCCGCCACCACCCGCTTCGGGGTGCGCCGCTGCGGTGCCGCCACCACCCCGAGCCGGGGCCGCAGCAACACGAACACCGCCACCGACACCAGCACCACCAGCACCACCGGCCGGTACGCCGACCCCGGCACGCTGCCGGCCAGCGCCGCGCCCAGCCCGGCGCAGAGCACCGCCAACCCGGCCGCCGGCCCGGCCACCGCCCAGTCGAGCTTGGTACGCCGCGCGTACGTCACCGCCGCGGTCGTGGTCCCCGCGATCGCCGCCAGCTTGTTCGTGCCCAGCGCGGTGGCCACCGGCACCCCCGGCGCCCCCACCAGCAGCGCCGGCAACAGCAGCAGACCGCCGCCGCCCACCACCGCGTCGACCCAGCCGGCCATGGCGGCCGCGGCGAGCAGGGTGGTCAGCGATACGGGGTCCACGGGCCGCCATTCTTCCCACCGGCACCCCGGCGACGAGACCGTCTGTGGCCAGCCTCACCAGCACCGACACCCCGCCCGACGCGGCGCGAACCGGCCGGCTGACATCGGGGCGGGAGAGAGCACCTCAGCGGCCGCGCCGGCGGCGCAGCCAGACACCCACCGCGCCGACCGCCACGAACAGCAGCGCCGAACACAGCAACACCCTGAGCACCGGGCAACTGTGCCACGGCATCGTAGGGTGCAAACGTGCGCCTGGCCACGTTCAACCTGCTGCACGGCCGTTCCCTCACCGACGGCCTGGTCGACCCCGACCGCCTCACCGCCGCCGTCACCGCCCTGGACGCCGACATCCTCGCCCTGCAGGAGGTCGACCGCGACCAGAGCCGCAGCGGCAAACTCGACCTCACCGCCATCGCCGCCCGCGCCCTCGACGCCCCCGAACACCGCTTCGCCGCTGCCGTCGTCGGCACCCCCGGCGAGACGTTCCGCCCCCTCACCCACGACGACGACGGGCACGGCGAACCCTGCTACGGCATCGGACTGGTCAGCCGCCACCCGGTACGCGGCTGGCGGGTCACCCGGCTGCGCCCCGCGCCGGTCCGCTCACCGGTCTACGTCCCCGGCCCCGGCGGTGGGCTCGTCCTGCTCCACGACGAACCCCGCGTGCTGCTCGCCGCGATCCTCGACACCCCCCACGGCCCGCTCACCGTCGCCGCCACCCACCTGTCCTTCGTCCCCGGCTGGAACGCCCACCAGCTGCGCCAGGTCGTCCGCGCCCTGCGCACCCTGCCCGCCCCCCGCATCCTGCTCGGCGACCTGAACCTGCCCGCCTGGGCCGCCCGCCTCGTCTCCGGCTGGCGACCCCTGGGCCGCCGCCCCACCTACCCCGCCGGGCAACCCCGGGTGCAACTCGACCACGTCCTCGCCGACCGGCAGGGCATCGACCAGCTACCACCGGTCACCGGCGTGCACACCCCACTGTCCACCATCTCCGACCACCGCCCCCTGCTGGTCGACCTCGGCTGAACCGGTCAGCGGCAACTCGGGCCACGACCCCTTACCACAAGAATTCCTCAAGCTCATTGCGTCAGTGATCCATGCCGATCATGCTGGTCCAAACCGCGTCACGGTCAACCAGTCCTCGCCATGGAGGCCACGTGAGACGCCGAAACATCCTCATCGCACTGTCCACGCTCCTCGCCGTCAGCCTCGTCGCCACCCCGGCCAGCGCCCGACAGCAGGACACCCCCGCACCCCACCAGGTCACCGACCTCACCGTCGACCAGGCCGACGGATACGCCACCCTCGCCTGGCAGCCGGTCCCCGACGCCACCGACTACCAGATCGAACGCACCGCCGTCGACGCCACCGACACCCCCACCGGCCCGCCCACCATCGTCGGCATCTGGCGCCCCAACCGGCAGATCAACCAGACCTCACCCACCTTCGCCGACGCCGGCTTCCACCCCGGCGACCGGTTCCGCTGGCGGGTCCGCGCCCGCATCGGCACCACCGAACAGCCCTGGTCCGAGCCCGTCGCCGGCACCACCACCGCACCCTGGGGCAACCCCGACACCCCGGGCGAACAGCTGCGCACCCAGTGGGAGACCACCCGCGCCGCCCAGTACACCAGCGACACCGACGAGTACGCCTACACCGCCGCCATCGACCAACTCAGCGACCGGGTCCGCGTCGTCGAGATCGGCCGCACCGTCCGCGACCGGCCGATCAACATGTTCGTCATCGGATACCCGACCCCGCCGGCCACCCCGGCCGCCGTCGCCGCCACCGCACCGGTCGCCATCAACTGCAACGTCCACGGCAACGAACCCGGCGACCGCGAAGCCTGCCTCATCATGGCCCGGCAACTCGCCTTCAGCACCGACCAGCGCGTCACCGACCTGCTCAGCCACACCACCGTCCTGATCGTGCCCACCATCAACGGTGACGGCCGCGCCGCCAACACCCGCGGCAACTCCACCGGCCAGGACCTCAACCGCGACTACTCGCTCATCCGCCAACCCGAGACCGCCGCGTACGTCGCCATGATCCGCGACTACCGGCCCGTCGCCGGCTACGACGGCCACGAGTACGGCAACTCCCGCGCCGGCGACCTGCCCATGCTGCCGCCCCGCCACCAGAACGTCGCCCAGTCCATCTTCGACGAGTCCCAGGACATGATCGAAGGGCACATGTACCGCGAGGGCGCCCAGGCCGGCTGGTGGGCCTGCCCCTACGGCTGCGAAGGCGGCGGCAACGTCGGCCTCAGCGAGGAAACCATCCTGCGCAACACCCTCGGCCTGAAGAACGTCGTCAACAGCCTGCTCGAACTGCGCAGCTCCGGCGGCCAGACCCGACCCGACGAGGGCAACACCGCCAACAACCGGCGCCGCAAGACCTACTCGGCGCTGTGGACGTTCCACCAGTTCCTCGACTACCACCGCGCCCAACTGGCCGACATCACCACCGCCCGCGCCCAGGCCATCACCGGCCAGGCCGCCAACACCGGCCGGCTGGTCTTCCGCGGCTCCCGACCCATCCCCGCCCACCCGGCGCCGCACCCCGGCGACAGCCCACCACCGCTGGACGCCCCCCGACCCGACCTCATCCTCGACAACCCGCCGTGCGCCTACCGGCTCACCGAGGAGCAGTACCACGGCGCCCGCACCGACGGACCCGGCGGCACCGGCACCACCGTCGCCCAACGCCTCGCCGCGCACGGCTGGAAGGTCGTCAAGACCGGCGACAGCTACTACGTACCCCTCAACCAACCCGAACGCGGCCTCATCCCGCTGCTGCTCGACGCCCAGGGCGTGGAGAACCTCACCGACGGCGAACGCGTCTACCCGACCCTCACCGGCAAGCGAACCGGACCCCTGACCGTCACCGGCTTCGCCTGCCTGGCCGGCGCCACCGTCACCGGCCCGGTCACCGTCCGCCCCGGCGCCACCCTCGTCGCCACCGGCAGCACCATCACCGGCCCGGTCACCGCCACCGGCGCCGCCGGCGTCCTGCTCGCCGACAGCACCGTCACCGGCCCCGTCCGGATCACCGGCACCACCGACGCGATCTCCCTGATCGACGTCACCGTCACCGGCCCGGTCGACCTGGCCCGCAACACCACCGGCGCCGACACGCCGCTGCTCGCCGGCACCACCGTCCGCGGCCCGCTGACCTGCGCCGGCAACGCCCCCGCACCGATCAACCTCGGCATCACCAACACCGTCCACGGACCCCGCACCGACCAGTGCGCGGCCCTGTGACACCCACCCGGTAACCCGGTGCCGGCAGGGCGGCGCGGCACGCCGCCCTGCCGGCACCACCACACCCCGTGGAGGCCGCCGTGCCGCACCCCCGCACCGCACCCGCCCTCGCCGCCGCGGCCCTGCTGCTCGCCGCCACCGCCTGCACCGCCGACGACAGCGCCCGCCCCGCGCCGGCCCCGGCCACCGCCGTCGCGGTCACCGGCCCGCTCTGCGCCGCCCTACCCACCGGCAGCGAACCCGGCAACCCCACCTTCCTCGCCGGCCAACCCGCCGAGGCGGCCCTGACCTGGATGCCCACCCTCACCACCTTCGAGGCGGCGCTACGCACCAGCGGCGCCCTCACCGGCCTCGACACCACCGGCGGGATCACCATCCTCGCGCCCACCGACGACGCCTTCGCCGCCAAGTTCTCCGACGACACCTGGGACACCCTGATGACCCGGGACCACCAGAAACTGCGCACCCTCGTCACCGCGCACCTCATCGCCGGCGCCCACACCGTCGACGAACTCGCCGCCGCCGGCACCACCCGCACCCTCGACGGCACCACCCTCACCGTCACCCGCACCGGCCCGACCACCCGCTTCGGCGGCAAGGCCGACGCCGTCTGCGCCGACTACCAGGCCGCCCGCGCCCGCATCCACATCGTCGACACCGTCCTCGGCCCCCTGCCCACCACCGCCGACGGCACCGGCCACCGCGCCCACTGAGTCACCGCCGCGCCAGCACCAGCTCCGCCGTCTCCCACAACCCGGGCAGGTACGCCAGCACCGCGTCCGCCCGCCGCCGCCGATCCGCCGCCGACGCCACCCCCAGATCCGCCAACGCCGCCTCGAACAACGGCAGCAACCGCGCACCCCACTCCGGCGCGTCCGCCGCCAGGATCGCGTGACACCGGGCGTACGTCGCCAGGATCCAGAACATCGCCTCCCGATGCCACCCCGCCGCCACCAACGCCGCGCTGCCGTCCACCGCCACCACCCGCGCCGCCGGCGTGATGTCGGCACTGAAGAAGAACGGCGTCCGCGCCACCTCGGCCGCCACGTCGAACGTGCGCGCCAACCCGGCCAGATGCTCCCGCACCCGCGCCGGACCCACCCCGCCACCGTCCAACAGCGCCAACAGACCCGGATAGCGCCCCGCCAGCCCACATGCGGCCAGCAGCTGCGCCGCCCGCACGTAACGCCGCCGCACCGTCGGCTCGACCAACCCCGCCACCAGCGGCAGCACCGCCGTCAACGACGTCGGAAACAGCCACGCCGTCACCTGCTCGTGCAACGGCGCCGCGGCGTCCAGCTCCCGCAACCCCCGCTCGACGCGCTCCCGCACCCCGGCACACCGCCGCCGCACCCACCGCGGCTCGGCGAACTCCGCCGCCACCCGCCGGTGCGCCGCCGCCAACCGCCCCGTCGGATCCGCCAGCACCGCGCCCGCCCGCACACACCCGGCGAACACGAACGACCCCAGCACCTCCTCCGGCGCACCCAGCTCCGCCCAGGTCAGGAACGTCACCTCCAGCAACACCCCGCCCCAGCGGAACTTGCCCAGCTTCCCGGCCGGCGCGTCCCGCACCACCAGCACGTCCACGTCCGACCACGGCGGCAGCACCGCGTCCGCGGGCATGCCCACCGTCGAACCACTGAGCAACGCGCCCCGCACACCCGGCTCCCGCGCCGCGTACTCCCGCACCCACCGGGCCGCCACCGCGCGCGCCGCGCCCACCCTCACCGCGGCAGCTCCCCGCGCACCAGCCCCGCCAACACCCGGTTGGTGCGGTTGGCCCGCACCGCGTCCCGCTGCTGACCGGCCGTCACCTCGATGTACGCCTGCGACGACGCCAACGACGCGTGCCCCAGCAACCGCATGATCTCCGCGGCGCTCGCGCCGTCCTCGGCCAACCGGGTCGCGAAGGTGTGCCGCAGCGCGTGCAACCGGGCCCCCGGCGGCACCCGGTCGGTGATGCCCGCCCGCCGGTAACATGACTCCACCAGGTACTGCAGCCCGCCCCGGCGCAGCGGCTCGCCGCGGCGGTCCACCAGCAGCGGCGCGTCCGGCCGCACCGTGCGCGCCCCGAACCGTCGGGCCCGGCTGTCCAGGTAGGCCACCAGCACCCCGTCCAGCTCCGGTTCGATCGGCACCACCCGCGGCCGCCCGCCCTTGCCCGCCACGTCGACGCGCCGCTCACCGGGCCGGCCCGCCAGCGAGCCCACCCGCAGCGCCAGCAGCTCCGACAGGCGCAACCCCGCGCAGAGCGCCAACGCCAGCACCGCCACGTCCCGCTCCGGCCACGGGTCACGCTGCCGGGCGTGCTCGCGGGCCACCGCGGTCAACAACTGCTCCGGAGTGTCCGCCCCGCGCAGCGGCTTGGGCCGGGGGAGCGGCGCCCGGGGCCGGTCCACCGCCGGCATCGGGTTGCCGCCCACCACCCCGTCGGCGACCAGGAAGGAGAAGAAACTGTTCCAGGTGGACCAGGCCCGGTGCACCGACGCCGCCGCGCGCGGGGCGGCGTACCGGGCGAACGCCGCGCGCATCAGCCGGGGAGTGAGGGCGCTGATGCGCAAAGCATCCAGGGGGAGGGGAGGGGTGACCAGCTCGCCGGCCAGGGCCGCGACGGTGCGCAGGTCCCGCCGGTACGCCTCGAGCGTGTGCGGGGACGGCTTGCGGGTGGCCCGGGCGGTCAGGAACTCCTCGATCAGCTGTTGCACCGATTCGTCCTGTTTGTCATGCATAAGGGATATTATGCATGATTTTCGCGTTCGTCGACAGCTCAGGGGAGGGCGCGGATGCGACGGTACGTGCTGACCGGCGCTCCGGGAGCGGGCAAGACCAGCATCGCCGAGGAACTGCGCCGGCGGGGATATCCGGTCGTCGCCGAGGCGGCCACCCGACGTGATCGCGGCGGGGCAGGCCCGGGGCGTGGCCGAGCCGTGGGCGGAGCCGGACTTCGTCGAGGCCGTCACCCGGCTCCAGCGGGCGCGCCAGACCGGGGCACGCGGCCCGGTGCAGGTGTACGACCGCTCACCACTGTGCACGCTCGCGCTGGCCCGGTTCCTGCGCCGGCCGGTCGGCGAGGTGCTGGCGGCGGAGGTCGAGCGGGCGGCCCGGGAGGGGATCTACCAGCGCCGGGTGTTCCTGGTGCGGCCACTGGGTTTCGTCACGCCGACGGCGGCCCGCCGGATCAGCTACACCGAGGCGCTGGAGTTCGCCCGCGTGCACGAGCGGGTGTACGCGGAGCACGGCTACCACCTGGTCGACGTCCCACCCGGCCCGGTCGAGCGACGCGCCGCCGCGGTGGCGGCGTACCTGGGACCGCCCCGGTGAGGGAGGCCCGGATCCGGTTACTTGACATAATGTACATTATCGAATCGCTGCCGCTGGACGGATGACCTGGAACTTCACCCGGGTCAGCGGCACCGATGTTGTTCTCAACCGTCCTGAGCTGATGCGCCGCGGCGACCGGCAAGACCACCGCGATCAAACAGCTGGGCCGGTTGCACGAACTGCGAGGCCGGGCCCGCTATCCCGGCGGCGACCGCACCCCCGTCGTCTACGTCACCGCCCCGCCGAACGGCTCACTGGCCGGCGCCAAGCCGTCCTGAGACTCCGCGCCCCGCTCGCCAACGGCGACTTCGACCGTTACCGGACACTCCCACCTCGAAAAGAACACCAGCGCAACCACCGGGCCCGCTACCGACTCGCTGCTTGATCTACCAGGCCGGTCCCAGCAATCTGCACCCGCCGCGCACCGTCCCCAGTCGAGCGCGAGCCGCCCGCAGGTGCGCCTTTCGCCCTTGAACAGCAGGCCCGCAACCTGCCCGCAGCCGCGCGATGTCCGCAACCCCCGGCCCAGTGGCGCGCCCAGGAGCGCGCGCACAACCGACAGATACGTCACAAGTGCGCGCTTTACGCGTTCGGGTCCCAGTCTGCGAGCTGCTCCATCGGCTCGGTGTCGCCGGTGGTCTCCAGGCCGTCGAGCGGGACGCGATCGTAGAAGTAGAGGACCATTTCGCTCGCTGTGCCTCGCATCGCCATGTCGCCCGGTTCCGCGTCGGCGGCGAGGTCGTCGCAGCGGACGCCGTCGGCGTTGAGGGTCAGGCGCCAGGAGCGGCCCTCGGTCGTGTGCAGGTCGATGGTCGCCGGCTTGAACGGCCAGGGGACGGTCGTCGCCGCGACGGTCGTCAGGAACTCGTCGACGCCCTCGACCGCGACGTCCGTCGGCAGCGGCTGTGCGGCCCCCTGGGTGAGCTGGGCGTCGTAGGTGTGGACGGCGATCTCCTGGATCTGGTGCCGGGCCACGGCTCCGCTGGTCTCCGGGGCCTGCGAGCGGCCCCACCAGGTCCAGCAGCCGCGGTCCGGGCCGGCCTCGCGCATCGCGTCGAGCATGAGTGCGGTCGACTCGGCGAGCCAGGCGTCCAGGGCTTCGCGGTCGCGGGGCGCGGTCGGGGCGCCCTTCGGGTCCGTCCTAGCCGGGGGCTCAGCGCCCGGGCCCGCCGCGACGATGGCGGCCTGGCGGCGACGGCCGTCGCCGAGGTGCTGCGCCAGTTCGCGCAGCGTCCAGTCCGGGCAGGTCGGGACCTGAACGTCAAGGTCGGGGGCGGACGCGATCGCGGCGCGGAACGCGGCCGAGCGGTCTTCGATCAGCCGCAGGACCTCGGGGAACTCCAAGATGTTTTGCACGTCGGTTGTCTAGCACTGCGCTCCGGCCGCCGGGTAGCGAATTTGTCGGACGAACGCGTCGACGGCCGGGCGGAGCGCCGGCGCCGAAGCCGTCCTGAACTCCGCGCACTGCTCGCCAACGGCGACTTCGACCGCTACGGACCTACCATCTGAGCCAAGAGCACCAGCGCAACCACCAGGCCCGCTACAACTCGCTGCTTGGCCCACGAAGTCACTCCCAGCAATCCGCACTCCTAGCCGGCGCTCCGGTCAGAAAACGGTTTGAGCGTTCCCCGCGCGCTCCCGTAGGTTGCCGACGGCCCGTCGCCGTGAAGACAGAGGACATAACCGCGTGACCCCGCCTGCTCTCTAGACCTGACACCTTCTTCCGCTCACCGGTAGCCGACGCTCCCGTCGGTTCCGCCGGGCTGCCCTCGTGCGCCCGGTCATGCAGCGTTCGAGGCCGCGCGTAATCGGCCTCGTGTCGGGTCTCGAGAGATCAGGTCTAGAGAGTTCATGTCTTCACAACCTCATACCGTGCTGCCCTGGGTCGTTCGTCGGACCAGGCTGCCGCTGCTGTCGCTGCGCTGCGTGGACTGCCGGTCCGGGTCGGCCACCACCGGCGACGGCAGGTTCCGGGTCAACGCCAACGGCAACCTGCTGGACGTGTGGCTGCTGGTCCGCTGCGTGTCCTGCGATCGGACGAGCAAGCTCACCGTGCGTGAGCGGGCGCCGGTCACCTCCTTCGATCCGGCCGAGCTCCACGGCTACCACGTCAACGATCCGGCCCTGGTGGCCGCCAGGCTGCTGGATCCCCTGCTCGCCCGGCGCAACCGCTTCACGCTGGACTGGACGGACGCCTGGCGGCTGGACATCCCGTCGGCGTGGCGCGACGAGGCGTGGCCGGTCCGGGTGGAGGTCGTCTTCGAGGATCCGGTGCCGGTGCGCCCCGAGCGGCTCATCGCGCACGGGCTCGGCCTCAGCAGGAACGACGTACGGCGTCGGGTCAAGTGCGACGTTCCGCTGAGCCGTCGGACGAGCGCCGGATTCACGTTCACCGTGATGGCCGGCGACTAACCGGCAGCGGCCGGGCGGGCCAGGTGCCCGCCCGGCCGCACCCCTGTCGCCCGGCCCACCGGGTCTCCCCTGTCCCCCGTCACCGCGGGCGGTGTGCACCAGGGCAGTTCCCGGGCCAGCAGCGTGGCGGTGAACTGCCAGGAGCACCACCTCGCGCGCGGCGCGGAGGTGGGATTCGTGACGCTGCGTATACGGCCAGGGATCGATGCTCCTGCATCGGTCCCGGGTCTTCCCCGCGGAGGCGCTTCGCGAAGGGCTTCGACGGTGGTCGATGCCGCCCCTCGCCGGAGACAACCCCGGTGGTGTGCCGGGCGGGGTGCGTACAACCGGGGTGGTAGGCGTTTCGGCAACTCCGGCATGACGACTCCGGGCCCGGCTGATCCATACGCTGCCGCCTGTACCGGTCATGCAACGAAGGGATCACCCCGATGTCCGTCCGTCACCTGCTCACCGCCGCCACCGCCGCTCTGATCGGGGGTGTGGGGTTCGCCGCGCCGGCGGCCGCGCACGCCTCGACCCAGCCGGTCGCGGCCGATGTCTACACCATGAGTGCCGGGCGGCTGGGCGCAAGCGTGGCCGCCGTGCTGGGGCTGGCCGGCGCGATCGTCGGCGGGTTGGCGCTGGCCCGCCCGGCGGGTCGGCTCGGCGCCGGTCGGCTCGGCGCCCGCGTGAGCCTGGTGGCGGGTCTGCTGGGTATCGCCCTCGGTGGGCTGGTGGTGGCTACGTCGGACAGTGGCATCGGCACCGGCAACGGGCGGGGTGGAGCCTACCTGGCCCTGCTGGTCGGGTTGGTCGCGGTCGTCCTCGGTGGGCTGGCGCTGGCCCGCTCCCGCCGCGCCGGCTGACCGAAGGGGCGCCGACCCGGCCCGTGCGCCGGGTCGGCGCCCGTCGACGGGGTTCAGCCGGGTCGGCGCTGGCGTGGTTCGGCCGGGTCAGGAGCGGGTGAGCCAGCCGGGGACGGTCAGGCCGGACTCGTAGGCGAGGATCACCAGTTGGGCCCGGTCGCGGACCTGGGTCTTGGTCATGATCCGGCTGACGTGTGTCTTGGCGGTGGCCGGGCTGAGCACGAGACGTGCGGCGATCTCGTCGTTGGACAGGCCGGCGGCGACCAGCGTCAGCACCTCGCGTTCCCGCTCGGTGAGCGCGTTCAGCCGGGGGCCGGGGTCGGGGTGCGTGGCCCGGGCGGTGAACTCGGCGATCAGCCGGCGGGTGATCGCCGGTGCGATCAGCGCGTCGCCGCGGGCCACCACCCGCACCCCGTGGATCAGTTCGGCCGGTTCGGTGTCCTTGACCAGGAAGCCGCTCGCGCCGGCGCGCAGCGCGCCGTAGACGTAGTCGTCCAGGTCGAAGGTGGTCAGGATGATGACGCGCACCGGTGAGCTGGCGGTGATCTCCCGGGTGGCGGCCAGGCCGTCGAGGCCGGGCATCCGGATGTCCATGAGGACGACGTCGGGGCGGAGTTGGCGGGCGAGCCGCACCGCTTCGGCGCCGTCGGCGGCTTCGCCGACCACCTGGATGCCATCCTCGCCGTCGAGGATGGACCGGAAGCCGGCGCGGACCAGGGTCTGGTCGTCGGCGAGCAGCACCTGGATCACGGGTTCGCTCCGCTGAGTATCGGGTCGGGGCGCAGCGGCAGGCGGGCGCGGACCTGGAAGCCGCCGTGCGGGCCGGGGCCGGTGGTGAGCGAGCCGCCGAGGGCGCGGGCTCGCTCGCTCATGCCGAGGATGCCGTTGCCGGGCGGGCCGGGTGTGCCGGTGCCGTCGTCGTCGACTTCGACCAGCAGGTCGTCGTGGTCGGGGCGGACGCGGATCACGGCGGTGGTGGCGCCGGCGTGCCGGGTCACGTTGGTGAGGGCCTCCTGCAGGATCCGGTACGCGGCCAGGTCGACCTCTGGCGGCAGCGGCCGGGGCTCGGTCAGCTCGGTGCGGACGGCGAGGCCGGAACGGCCGGCGGTGGTGACCAGCTCGTCGAGGCGGTGCAGGCCGGGCGCGGGTCGGGTGGGTGCCTCGCCGTCCTGGCGCAGGATGCCCAGGGCGGTGCGCAGCTCGCGCAGGGTCTCCTTGCTGGCCTGTTTGATGGCGGTGAGGGCCTGCGCGGAGCGGGCCGGGTCGGGCCGGTGCAGGGCGGCGCTGGCCTGCACGTTGATCAGTGAGAGGTGGTGGCCGAGCACGTCGTGCAGGTCGCGGGCGATGCGCAGCCGTTCCTCGGTGGCGCGGCGGCGGGCTTCCTCCGCCGTGCGTTGTTCGGCGGCGAGCGCCCGGGCCTGTGCCTCGGCGAGGTAGGCGCGGCGGTTGCGGGTGACGCCGACGATGACCGCGACGAGCCATCCGGCGTGCAGCAGGGTGGCTCCGTTGGCGGTGCTGCTGTCGTAGCTGTCGGCGGCGGCGAAGGCGAGCACGGAGGCGACGCCGAGGCCGATGGCGGCCGCGAGGTGGCCTTCGTCGACGACGGTGTAGAGGGCGACGACGAAGACCAGCATGATCGGGCCGGGGCGGTGCAGCAGCGCCCCGTACGCGCTGACGGCGGCCAGGGCCACGACGCCCACCGCCACCGGGTGGCGGCGGCGCGGGTACAGCGCGGCGGTGCCGGCCAGTACGGCGAGCAGGGCGAGCGCGTCGGCGGTGGTGTCGATGCCGCGGGACTGCGCGAGCAGGCCGACGAGGGCGACCAGGCCGACGGCGAGCGGCAGGGCGGTGGTGGTGGCCCGGCCGTGCCATCGCCAGCTCGACATGGGCCGAAGCCTAGACCGTCGGGTCGGGGCGGAGAAGGCCGCGGTGTCGTTGCCAGCGGTGGCGGGCCCGGGTCGGCGGGCCGCGCGGTTCTCGTCGCGGGTGGTGGGTCAGCGGTAGTAGCCCTCGACCGGTTTGCGGGCCTCGTCGAACAGTGCGGGGCCGTGCTGGGGTACGGGCCGCGGGCCGGCGGTGAAGCTGGGTGACTTGAGGCTGTCGAGCTGGGTGGTGGCCAGGGCGAACACGACGCGGCCGAGGCCGGAGCGTTCGAGCGCGCCGGTGCACATGCCGCAGGGCTGGCAGCTGGTGTACATGGTGGTGCCCGCCGCCACCTCGGGGGTCAGGTTCGCGGCCGCCCACCGGGCCAGCTTCAGTTCGGGGTGGGCGGTGATGTCGTTGTCGGTGATGGAGGTGTTGCGGTCTTCGGCGATCACCGTGCCGTCCGGACCCACCAGCAGGGATCCGAACGGCGGGTTGCCCGCCTGCCGTGCCGCGTCGGCGAGGGCGATGGCTCTGCGGAGGTGACGGTCGTCGTCGGGGTGCACTGTTGCTCCGTTCATCGGTGGTGGGTCTGGTCCCAGTGGGCGGCCACGGTGGCGAGCGCCTGCCAGGCGGTCCGTGGCCGGTGGGTCTCGTCCGGGTCGCCGTTGAAGGGGTCGAGCACGACCGTGTCGGCGCCGAGGAGGCGCAGCTGGTCGAGGTCGTCGACGATCTGTGCGATGGTGCCCTCGCCGGCGAGGCGTTGGGGGCCGGTGACCGGTGTCGTGGTCAGTCGTAGCGCGATGCGGGGTGCCAGGGTGGGGACGGGTCGCCGCTGCTGGTCGGCTACGGCCGTCAGTCGCCGCGTCGCCTCGCGCAGCCAGGGCAGGGTGATGCGCAGTGGATGCCAGGCGGCGCCGAAGCGGACGGCCCGGGTCAGGCCCGCGTCGCTGTTGCCGCCGATCCAGATGGGTATCGGCCCGCCGCGGTAGTCGGTGTCGTCGGCCCAGGCGTCGCGGATCGCCGAGAGGTGGTCGTCGGTGAGCCGGCCGCGGCGCTGGAACGGGATGCCGAGGGCGGCGAACTCCTGGCGGGCCCAGCCGACGCCGACGCCGAGGACGAGTCGGCCGCCGCTGAGTTGCTGGAGGTTGGCGGCCATGCGGGCGGTGAGCAGCGGGTGCCGGTACGGGGCGACGAGGACGGTGGTGCCGAGCCGGACCCGGTCGGTGACGGCGGCCAGCCAGGCGAGGGTGGTGAAGGGTTCGTAGAAGGGTGCGGGGTACTGCTCGGCGACGTCGGCGGTCACGGCGATGTGGTCGGAGACCATCAGCAGGTCGAAGCCGAGGCCCTCCACCGTCTGCGCCCAGCGGCGCAGCACGTCGGGGTTGGTGCCGGGCCCGAAGTTGGGGACGTTGACGCCGATCTTCACGGGTTCAGGCTATTCGGCGGTGCCGGGCTGGTTGAACAGAGTTCGGCCGGGGGGTGGGCGTTTCTGTAGTGGATCTGCCGGTAGTTTTCCCGGATGGCCGAGAGTCTCGACGCGACGGACTGGGCGATCCTGAGGGAGCTGCAGCGGGACGGGCGGGTGCCGCTCACCGAGTTGGGGCGACGGGTGAACCTGAGTGCCTCGGCGACGACCGAACGGGTGAAGCGGTTGGAGGCGGCAGGGGTCATCGCCGGTTACCGGGCCGACGTCGACCTGGTGAAGGTCGGCTATCCGGTGCTCGCCGTGGTGCGTCTGAAGTATCCCGGCAGCCGGCACGAGCCGCTGCACCGGCTGCTCGGGGAGCGCGTGGAGATCCTGGAGTGCCTGCGTACCACCGGCGAGGACTGCTATTCGCTCAAGGTGGCCGCCACGTCGATGGTGCACCTGGAGGAGTTGGTCAACGAGCTGGCCCGGTTCGGCAGCACGACCACCAACATCGTCTACAGCCAGACGCTGCCCTACCGTGGTCCGGTGGGCCGGCCGGGGTCGTGATGGTGCCCGCGGGTCCGGGCCGGGTGCGGTCCGGACCCGCGGGGTCGGTGGGTCAGCGCCACGGCACCTGCGGGGACGGGTAGAAGTCGACCTGTTGCAGGCGCCAGCGGGGTGCCTGGGCGCCGAGCCGGGTGCGGAACGATTCCCAGTCGTGGCTGGCGGCGGTGGACCAGCCGAGTTCGGCGATGGCGGGTAGCCGTGGGAAGGCCATGTACTCGATGTCGTCGAGGGTGCGCAGGGTCTCGGACCAGAGTGGGGCCTCGACGCCGAGGACGGCCTGCTCCCCCACGCCGGTCACCCGTTGCGCCGGGTCCCAGTCGTACGCGTCGCGTACCTCGATGTAGGCGGCCCAGGACAGTCCGAGGCGGGTGGTGCGGTCGTACTTCATGTCGAGGTAGGCCTTGTTCGCCGGGGACATGACGACCTTGTTGCCGCGGGCGGCGGCCTCGGCGAGGTCGGCGTTGGTGGTGCCGGTCCCCCAGAACTGTGCGACGACGTCGGTCGGCGGGTCGACCTGGGTGATCTCGTTCCAGCCGGAGGCGCGTTTGCCGTACTTGGCGACCAGGGGCAGTACCCGCTGCATGAAGGTGCGGTAGTCCTCGTCGGTGGTGGCGTGGGCCTCGTCGCCGCCGATGTGCAGGAAGGGGCCGGGGGTGATGGCGGCGACCTCGCGGATGACGTCCTCGACGAAGCGGTAGGTCAGTTCGTCGTGGATGCACAGGGAGCTGTAGCCGACCGCGATGTCGGTGCGCGGCGGCGGGGCGACGCCGTCGCAGTTGAGTTCGGCGTAGGTGGACTGGGCGGCGTTGGTGTGCCCGGGCATGTCGATCTCGGGGACGATGGTGATGTGCCGCGCGGCGGCGTAGGCGACGACGGCCTTGTAGTCGGCCTTGGTGAGGTAGCCGGGTCCGACGCCGTCGACGCCGGTGCCGGGGCCGCCGCCGACGGTGGTGA
The DNA here is from genome assembly GCF_030519475.1 of Micromonospora sp. C28SCA-DRY-2. Taxonomy (GTDB): domain Bacteria; phylum Actinomycetota; class Actinomycetes; order Mycobacteriales; family Micromonosporaceae; genus Micromonospora. The sequence continues at coordinate 57,710 of NZ_JAUMKD010000010.1, forward strand.
GCTTCGGCCAGGAGTCGATCTGGATGCGCCAGCCCTGGTCGTCGGTCAGGTGCAGGTGCAGGTAGTTGATTTTGTACTGGCTGAGCAGGTCGATGTAGGCGGTGATCTCGTCGACGGTGTGGAAGTGCCGGGCCAGGTCGAGCATGGCGCCGCGGTAGGCGAAGCGCGGGTGGTCGACGATCCGGCCGCCGGGGACGGTCCAGGTGGTGCGCTGCCGGTGGTCCGCCTCGATCTCGGCGGGCAGCAGTTGGCGCAGGGTCTGGGTGCCGGCGAAGAGTCCGGCGGCGGTGTTCGCGCGGATGGTGACGCCGCGGCGGGTGACGTCGAGCTGGTATCCCTCCTGGCCGACGCCGGCTTCCGCGCCGCCGAGGAGCAGGGCGATCTCGGGCAGCGGGGTGGCGCGGACGGGCAGCACGGGCAGCGGGTAGCCGGTGGCGGGGCGCAGGGTGTCGGCGAGTTGGCGCCCGACCCGCCAGGCGTCGGCGGAGCCGGGTGCGGTGCGGATGACCGTCAGCGGGCCGAGGGTGAAGGTGCCGCGGGCGTCGGGGCGGGTCTCGACGGGTGCGGGGATGACGTCGCTCAGCTGCCGGGTCGGGGTGGGCGGTGCGGCGACGGCCGGCGCGGCGGGCAGGGCGATCGGCAGGGCGAGGGCGGCGGTGGCCAGTAGGCGGGTGAGGGTGTGGCGGCGACGCACGGATACCTCCAGGCGCTCGTCGTGATCGGTGGTTGTCGATCAGCCCTGGACGCTACCCGGGTCACACCCGAACTGTAAACCTTCCTTATCGTTGTGGTTCCGTTCGGCGGCTCCCCGAGGGCCCGCACCGCCTCGATCGGATTCGGCGGCGGCAGCGCGCGCGGAGGGTCGGCCCGTGGTCAGGGGTCGTCGCGCAGGCGGGCGTGCAGGTGCATGTCGTGCCAGCCGTCGATCCAGGCGCGGGCCTCGTCGTCGGTCATCGACCGGCAGTGCCAGCGGCGGATCACCGGGTCGGCGTAGCCGGCGACCACGGCGGCCCGGTCGCTGCGCCGCCAGGGTCGCAGTCGTACGCCGTCGGCATCGATCTCGGGTTGCGGCAGTCGCGCCATCGTGCCGGGCACCAGCGGCGGCGGGACGAGCAGGGGCATGCCGCGATCCTCACCGACCCCTCGGCTACCGGTGTGGCCGGCGGGCGAGGACCAGGGTGGTGCACAGGCGCAGCACCACGGTGCCGCCGAAGCCGTCCACCACGGACCGTAGCGCGGTCAGCGCGCGGGCCTGCTGCTCGGCGGGGTGCTGCCGGTACGGGCCGAAGGTCTGCAGCAGGCGCAGGTAGCCGTCGGTGCGCAGCGGGATGTCGCGGTGCACGGTGTCGACCCGGATATCGGTGAACAGGCCGCTGTCGGTGATGTCGTGGGCGAACCAGCCGGCGGGTCGTTCCTGGACGGTGGGGTCGATGGCGCGCAGCGCGGCGTCGACGGCGGCGCCCTGTGCCGGGTCGGCGTAGCCGTACTTGTGACCGAAGACGGCCAGGGTGCCGCCGGAGGTGAGCGCGGCGTGGGCGCGCTGGTTGCGGGTGGCCGGGTCGAGCCAGTGCCAGGCCAGCGCGCAGGCGATCAACGGTACGCCCCCGGCGGGCGGCTGCCACTGTTCGAAGGTTTGACCGACCACGGTGACCTGCGGGTAGCGGGTGGCCAGCACGGCGGCCATCCGCGGGTCGGGTTCGACGCAGGTGATCGGGGCGTCGAGGCGCAGCAGCACCTCGGTGGCCTTGCCGGTGCCGGCGCCGAGCTCGACCACCCGGGTCGGGGCGCCGCCGTGGTAGGCGCGGATGGCCTCGGCGATGGTGGCCGGGTATCCCGGACGGGCGTCGTCGTACAGGTCGGCGACGTCACCGAAGACTCCGGTCATGGGCCGATGATGTCAGAGGCCGCCGGCGACCCGCAGCACCGCGCCGGTGGTGTAGGAGGCCTCCGGGCTGAGCAGCCAGGCCACCGCGGCGGCGACCTCGTCGGGTTCACCGGCGCGGCCCAGCGGGATCCGCCCGGCGACCCGGTCGGGGCGGTCGGGCATGCCGGACAGGGCGTGGATGTCGGTGCGGATGATGCCGGGGGCGACGCCGTTGACCCGGATGCCGCGGGGGGCGAGTTCCTTGGCCAGGCCGGTGGTGAGGGTGTCGGTGGCGGCCTTCACGGCGGCGTAGTGGACGTACTCGCCGGGGCTGCCGAGGGTGGCCGCGGCGGAGGAGATGTTGACGATGGCGGCGCCGCCGCCCATCCGGCGGGCGGCCTGCTGGGCGCAGAGGACGTAGCCGATGAGGTTGACGTCGACGACCTCGCGCAGGTCGGCCGGGTCGAGGTCGGTGAACGGCCCGATCGGGCTGGTCACGCCGGCGTTGTTGACCAGGCCGGTGAGCTCGCCGAGTTCGGCGGCGGCGTCGAACAGCGCGGTGACCTGGTCGGGGTCGCGGGTGTCGGCGGGCACCGCGACGGCCCGTACGCCGGCGGCGTGCAGGTCGGCCAGGACGGCGGCGGCGGCGGCGCGGTCGCGGCGGTAGGACAGCGCGACGTGGTGCCCGGCGCGGGCGAGCCGGCGGGCGGTGGCGGCACCGATGCCGCGACTGCCGCCGGTGATGACGGTGACCGGATCCAACGCACCTCTCCCCTGCCGTTGCCGCTGCGCCGACGCTACCGTGACCGGCACGGGCCGGCGGGGAGGGGAACATCACATGACACGGGCGTTGGTGCTGGGCGGCGGTGGGGTGACCGGGGTGGCCTGGGAGCTGGGGATCCTCGCCGGGCTGGCCGACAGCGGTGTCGCGCTGGCCGGGGCGGACCTGGTGGTGGGCACCTCGGCGGGGTCGGTGGTGGGCGCGCAGGTGTGCTCGGGCCGCCCGGTCGAGCAGTTGTACCAGGCGCAGTTGGCGCCGCCGGGCGGTGAGGCGGCGGCGCGGTTCGGGTTCGCGGCGGTGGCGCGGCTGGTGTGGGCGGGCGGGCGTACCCGGGACGCGGTGCGGTCGCGGGCCCGGATCGGGGCGATGGCGGTGGCCGCGCGTACCCCGTCGGAGGCGTCGCGGCGGGCGGTGATCGAGGCGCGGCTGCCGCAGCGGGACTGGCCGGCGCGGCGGTTGCTGGTGACCGCGGTGGACGCGGCGTCGGGTGAGTTCGTGGTCTTCGACGCCGACAGCGGGGTGTCGCTGGTGGACGCGGTGGGGGCCAGTTGCGCCGTGCCGGGGGTGTGGCCGCCGGTGACCATCGGTGGGCGGCGGTTCATCGACGGCGGGATGCGCTCGGCGGCGAACGCGGACCTGGCCCGGGGCGCGGACCGGGTCGTGGTGCTGGCGCCGACCGCTGCCGCGTTCGGGCCGATGCCCCGGTTGTCGGCGCAGGTGGCGGCGTTGCGGGCGGCGGGGGCGCGGGTGGCGGTGGTGTCGCCGGACGCGGCGGCGCGGGCGGCCATCGGGCGCAACGTGCTGGACCCGGCGCGGCGGGCGGCGGCGGCCCGGGCCGGGCGGGCGCAGGCGGCGGCGGTGCGTGACCAGGTGGCCGCGGTGTGGGGTTGACCTCTACGCGCCGCGTCGGTGTCGAGGGTGGAGGTGCGCGGTGCTGGGTGTCGGGGACGTGGTGGAGGACTTCGCGCTGCCGGACCAGACGGGCACGCAGCGGCGGTTGTCGCAGTTCCTGGCGGCCGGCCCGGTCGTGTTGTTCTTCTACCCGGCGGCGATGACCCGTGGCTGCACCGCCGAGAGTTGCCACTTCCGGGACCTGGCGGCGCAGTTCGCGGCGCTCGGCGCGCAGCGGGTGGGGATCAGCCGTGACCCGGTGGCGAAGCAGGCGGAGTTCGCCCGGCTGCACGGGTTCGACTACCCGCTGCTGTCGGATGCCGACGGCGCGGTGGCCGAGCGGTTCGGGGTGCGGCGGCGGCTGCCGCTGGGCCCGTTGAGCACCCGGCGGGTCACGTTCGTGATCGGCACCGACCGCCGGCTGTTCGAGGTGGTCCACAGTGAGCTGAGCATGACCGGGCACGCGGACCGGGCGTTGCGGGCGCTGGGTGGGTGATCCCCGGCGCGGCGCTGTCGCAGCCGGCTGGTATCAAGGCAGGCATCAAACAGGTGTACGGAAGAGGTTGCTGATGGGTGCCGCTGGCCAGGGGTTGTCCGACGACGATGTGCGCAGCTTCCGGGAGGCGCTGGCGGCCGGCCGTAAGCCGAAGGTGGTGTTCACCGCCGCGGCGGGGCAGATCGCCGGGCAGGTCGGCCAGGTGGTGGAGCTGACCGACCCGGCGGTGTCGGAGGAGTTCGTGGTGGTGCGGTTCGGCCGCGACGAGTTGCCGTTCTCCCCCGCGGACGTGGCGGTGGCGCCCCGGGGCGCCGGGCGCAAGGCGGCGGCGGAGCCGCAGCCCGAGCCGGAGCCGCCGGTCACGCCGGCGGAGCCGGAGTTCGTGTTGGACCGGGTGCCGGCGCCGCGACCGGCGCGGCGGGAGGAGTCGAGCGTGCAGACGGTGGAGGCGGCCAAGCCGGCGCGCCGGGCGGCCAAGGCGGCCAAGCCGAAGGGACCGGCCGGGTTGACGGTCACCCTGGCCTACGCCGACGGCGAGTGGACGGTGGCGGCGCAGCAGGGCAGCAAGGCCCTCGCGAAGCCGTACGTGGTGAAGCCGGCGGAGGCGCTGCGGATGGTGGCGCTGGTGGACGTGCCGGGGGTGCACGAGGCGGTGGAGCAGATCCTGGCCGCCGAACGGGCCGAGGCCGAGCAGCAGGCCGAGCGGCTGCGCGCCGAGCTGGCGGAGATCGAGGCCCGGCTGGCGGAGCTGCGCGAGGCGCACTGAGCCGACCGGTGGCGGGGCGGGTGGCGGTGGCCGTCCGCCCCACCGGCGTTTCGCCGGTCAGTGGCGTTGCCGGTGGTGGGTGAGCAGCTTGCCGAGCAGGCGGGTGAGCTGGCCGCGTTCGGTGGCGGTGAGCGGGGCCAGCAGGGCGTCCTGGACGGCGGCCAGGGTCTCCCCCATGCGGTGCAGCTCGCGCTGCCCGGCGGGGGTGATGGTGATGACGTTGCGGCGCCGGTCGGCCGGGTCGGGCGCGCGGACCACGAGGTCTTTCGCGACGAGTTCGTTCACGGTGGCGACGACGTCGCTGCGGTCGATGCCGCCGCGCCGGCCCAGGTCGGCCTGGCTGGCCGGGCCGAACTCGTCGAGCGCGGCCAGGATCCGGTAGTGGTAGCCGCGCGCCCCGATGCCGCCGAATCCCTCGCTGACCAGCCGGCCGGCGTGGGCGGCGGTCTGGGTGAGCAGCCAGCTGGGGGTGGTACGCAGCCGGGTGGGGGTTTCCGACTCGCCGATGTGGTCCATGGGCAGAGCCTAACCCGGTTGTTGGCAGGACCCACGAATCCCGCTATCGTTGGCCGCGCCAACATTGGCTCTGCCAACATCAGGAGGATCGTCATGACCACCGTCAACGGCCAGGTCATCGGCCAGGCCCACTACGCGACCCGGGCCGTGCTCGAACGCGAGCTGGTCGGGTTCGGCCTCACCTTCCACCAGTCCCTCGCCCTCAACGCCGTCGCCGCCGAGGGCGGGACCGTCGTCCCTGCGCACCTCGTCGAGCGGTTGACCGGCGCGCTGAAGGTCGACCGGTCGGTGGTGCTGACCGCGGTGGACGACCTCGTCGCCGGCGGGCTGCTGCGGGCGCTGCCCGACGGCGGGGCCGCACTGGCGCTCACCGACGCCGGCCGCGAGGTGCAGCGCCGCGTCGCGGACGTGGTCGCCGTCATCGCCGCCCGGCTGTACGCGGACATCCCGGCCGCCGACCTGGCCGTGGCCGGGCGCGTGCTCACCCTGCTCAAGCAGCGGGCCGACGCCGAACTGGCGGCGACCGGGAACGACGCGCCCACGGCGGCGTGACCCGGGCCGGTCACCCCCGCGGCGCAGGGCCGCCGCTCGCGGCGGCGTGCGGGCCGCACCACGGCCGCGCTCGGCCCGCCCCGGGGCCCGGCCGGCGCGCCGCCGGGTCAGAGCGTCGCGGTCAGCCGCTCCACCACGGCGGCGGCCGGGCCGGTGGTGGCGTGCCGGTAGCCGGTGCCGGCCCACAGGTGCACCCGGTCCGGGTGCCCGGCCGCGGCCGCCGCCGCCCGCATCCCTCGGGTCAGGTGGTGCAGCTCCGGGTAGCCCAGCGGCGCGTCCGGCTCGTACCGGTCGATGAAGGCGTTGCGCAGCCCGCGCGCCGGCCGGCCGGTGAAGGCGCGGGTCACGACGGTGCCGGTGCGGGCCGGGTCGGCCAGCGCGTCGCGGTGGGTGCGGCTGGCGCCGCTCTCGTCGGTACGCAGCAGCAGCGTGCCGACCGCCACCGCGGCCGCGCCGGCGGCGAGCAGGTCACGCACGTCGTCCGGGCCGGCCACCCCGCCGGTGGCCACCACGGGCAGGCCGGTCGCCGCGACCGCGGCGCGTACCAGCGGACCGGTGGACAGCGGCGGGGCGGGGCGGCGCGGCGTGTGGGTGCCGCTGTGCCCGCCGGCCTCGGTGCCCTGGGCGACGAGGCCGTCGACGCCGAGGTCGCCGGCGGCGCGCGCCTCGTCGGCCGAGGTCACCGTGACCAGCACCCGGGAGCCGGCCCGGCGCAGCGCGGCCACCGCCGCCGGATCGGGCAGCCCGAAGGTGAAGCTGACCACCGGCACCGGGTCGGCCAGCAGCAGGTCGATCTTGTCGGCCCAGTGGTCGTCGTCGTGCACCGGGGCCGCGGCGGCCAGGTCGAGCCCGTACGGCTCGCCCTCGGCGGCGATCCGGCGGGCGTAGGCGCGGAAGGTGGCCTCGTCGATCTCGCGGGGGCCGGGCACGAACAGGTTCACCCCGCACGGCGTGCCGGTGGCGCGCAGGTCGGCCAGGTCGGCGGCGACCGCCTCGGCGGTGCGGTAGCCGGCGGCGAGGAAACCGAAGCCACCGGCCGCGGCGACCGCCCGCACCAGGGCGCCGGTGGTGGCGCCACCGGCCATCGGGGCGCCGAGCAGCGGGGTCGCGCAGCCGAACAGGTCGCGCCAGGGTGCGCCGGTCACCGGCTCACCCTAGCCGGGCGCCGGCCGGCCCGCCCCGGGGAGCGGGCGGGCCGGCCGGGGGTGGGTCAGTGCTGCGGGATGTGCGCCACGCCGATCCGCTTGCGGAACACCCAGTACGTCCAGCCCTGGTAGGCCAGCACGATCGGGGTGAACACCACCGCCACCCAGGTCATGATCTTCAGGGTGTACGGGGTGGAGGCGGCGTTGCTGGCGGTCAGCGTCCCGGCCGCGTCCAGGGTGGACGGCAGCACGTTCGGGAACAGTGCCGCGAACAGCGTCGCCACCGCCAGGCCGATCGCCACCGCGGTGCCGGTGAACGCCCAGCCCTCCCGGCGTACCCGGGCGGCGGCGAGACCACCGAGCAGGGCCAGCGCCGCGGCGACGGCGAGCACGACGGCGGCCGTGCTGGAGCGGATGCCCAGCGTCCAGGTCAGGAACGCCACCGCCAGCACCGCGGCGCCGACGCCCAGGCGCACCGCGAGGGCGCCGGCCCGCTCGCGCACCTCACCGACGGTCTTCAGCGCGATGAAGACCGCGCCGTGGGTGAGGAACAGCGCCGCCGTGGTCGCCCCGCCGAGCAGGGCGTACGGGTTGAGCAGGTCGAGCAGGCCGCCGACGTACTCGTGCTCGGCGTCCAGCGGCACGCCGCGCAGGATGTTGGCGAAGGCCACCCCCCACAGCACGGCCGGCACCAGCGAGCCGAAGAAGATGGCCGCGTCCCAGCGCCGCTTCCAGGACGGCTCGGGCCGCTTGTGCCGGTACTCGAAGGCGACGCCGCGGGCGATCAGCGCCAGCAGGATCAGCAGCAGCGGCAGGTAGAAGCCGGAGAAGAGGGTGGCGTACCACTCGGGGAAGGCGGCGAACATCGCGCCGCCGGCGGTGATCAGCCACACCTCGTTGCCGTCCCACACCGGCCCGATGGTGTTGATCAGCACGCGGCGTTCCCGGTCGTCGCGGCCGAGCACGGGCAGCAGCATGCCGACGCCGAAGTCGAAGCCCTCCAGGATGAAGTAGCCGGTGAACAGGACGGCGACGAGCAGGAACCAGATGGTGGTGAGTTCCACGGTGGTCTCCGGTGGTCAGTAGGCGAAGGCGAGCGGGCGCTCGGCGTCGTCGTGGCTGTCGTCGATCTCGGTCGCCGGGCTGACGTCGGGCACGCCGGCCTTGGCGTAGCGCAGCAGCAGCTTCACCTCGATCACCGCGAGGGTGGCGTAGATCAGGGTGAACGCGGTGAACGAGGTGAGCACCTCGGTCAGCGAGACGCTGCGGGAGACGCCGTCACGGGTGAGCATCTCGCCGAAGACGATCCACGGCTGGCGGCCCATCTCGGTGAAGATCCAGCCGAACGAGTTGGCCACCAGGGGCAGCAGCGGCATGACCAGGCCGGCGCGCAGCAGCCACCTGCTGGTCGGGGTGCGGCCCTTGCGCTGGCTCCAGAGCACCAGCAGCGCGATCGCGGCGGCGGCCAGCCCGAAGGCGATCATGAAGCGGAAGCTCCAGTAGGTGACCGGGATGATCGGGGTGTAGCTGCCGGCGCCGTACTGGGCGGCGTACTGGGCCTGCAGGTCGTTGATGCCGTGCACGGTGCCGTTGGGGTCGCCGGTGCCCAGCCAGGACAGCAGGTACGGGATCTTGATGGCGAACAGCTCCCGGCTGCCGTCGAGGCTGCCGACGGTGAGCACGGAGAACGAGGCGGGGCTCTCGGTGGTGTAGAGGCCCTCGGCTGCGGCCATCTTCATCGGCTGCACCTCGGTCATGATCTTGCCCTGGATGTCGCCGGTGACGACCACGCCGGCGGTGGCGACCAGGGTGACCCAGGAGCCGAACGTGGCGGCGAACCGGTAGGCCGGGGTGTCGGCCGAGTCGCGGTTGCGGATCAGGTGCCACAGCGCGACGGCGACCAGCAGCGAGCCGGCGACCAGGAACGCCCCGGCGATGGTGTGCGGGAAGGTGACCAGGGCGACCTTGTTGGTCAGCACCGCGAGGAAGTCGGTGAGTTCGGCGCGGCCGGTCTCCGGGTTGATCCGGTAGCCCACCGGGTTCTGCATGAACGAGTTGGCCGCCAGGATGAAGTAGGCGGACAGGTTGGTGCCGATCGCGGCGGCCCAGATGGCGGCCAGGTGCAGTCGCTTGGGCAGCCGGTCCCAGCCGAAGATCCACAGGCCGATGAAGGTCGACTCCAGGAAGAAGGCGACCAGCGCCTCGATCGCGAGGGGGGCGCCGAAGATGTCGCCGACGAAGCGCGAGTAGTCGCTCCAGTTCATGCCGAACTGGAACTCCTGCACGATGCCGGTGACCACGCCCATCGCGAAGTTGATCAGGAAGAGCTTGCCGTAGAACTTGGTGAGCTTCAGGTACTTCTCGTTGCCCGTGCGGTGCCACAGCGTCTGCAGGATGGCGACCAGCACGGACAGGCCGATGGTCAGCGGTACGAAGAGAAAGTGGTAGACGGTGGTGACACCGAACTGCCAGCGGGCGACGTCCAACGCGTCCACCTGCAACCCCCAGGCTGTCATACTACGAGACGTAGTAAATACTACTGCCGGTCGTAGACGGATCGGCAGGGTCGGGGGTCCCGAACCGGACCGGGACCAATGACCTTGATCACCCCGGCCGGGCGGCCCCCGCCCACGCCCCCGTCCCGGCGGACCGTGCCCCGCCCTGACCCCCGGGCCCGGGCCCGACCGTGCGACCATTGCGCGCTGATGGAAACCGCCCACTCCCCCTGGCAGCCGCCGCTGATCTGGCGCGCCGCCCAGCTGCTCGCCCGCGTCGTCGTCGCCCTGCTGGCCCGGCTGGAGGTCACCGGCGGCGTCCCGCCGCAGCTGCGGCGCGGGCCGCTGATCCTGGCCGCCAACCACATCAGCCCGTTCGACCCGGTGGTGATGGCCGCCGCCTGCCGGGCGGCCGGCGTCGCCCCCCGGATCATGGCCACCGGCGGGCTGTTCCGCGCGCCCGTCGTCGGGGCGGCGATGCGCCGCGCCGGGCACATCCGCGTCGAGCGGGGCACCAGCGCCGTGCACCAGGCCCTGGACGACGCGGCGGCGGCGGTCGCCGGCGGGTCGGTGATCCTGGTCTACCCCGAGGGACGGATCGGCCTGGATCCCGGCATGTGGCCCGAACGCGGCAAGACCGGCACCGCCCGGCTGGCCCTGGCCTGCGGCGCACCGGTGATTCCGGTCGCCCAGTGGGGAGCGCACGAGGTGGTGCCCTACCGCGCCCCGAAGGGGTTGCTGCGCGGGCTCGCCCGGTCGGTGCTGCGCCGCCCGGTGATCCGGGTGCACTTCGGCCGGCCGGTCGAGCTGACCGACCTCGCCCACGGCGTCCCCGGGGCGGCCCGGCGGGCCACCGACCGGATCATCGACGCGCTCACCGACGAGCTGGCCCCGCTGCGCCCGGACGAGCCCGACCGTCCCCGCTACGTCGACCCCGGCCGCCCGGCCGACACCAGCCGCTCCCACCGCCGCCGCCCACCGGCCTGAGCGGCCGGGTGGGCCGGCACGGGTGGCGCGGTCCCGCCGGCCCGACCGCCGTGGGTGGCGCCGGCGCGCACGCCGCGCTCACCGGGCATCGCCCGGTTGCTGCCGCCGGTCCGCCGATGCCGCACGCCGGACCTGGCCTCACCCCGGTCCGACGGTGCGTGGCGTGGCGGCGCGGACCCGCCGCCGCCCGGTCACCCGCGCGCCACCCGGTGCCGGCATACTGCGCTGCGTGCTGACCGCCCACCCCTACCTGGACGCGCCCGCGCCGCTGGCGTTCGCCCACCGCGGCGGGGCCGCCGAGGGCGACGAGAACACCACCGAGGCGTTCGCCCGCGCGATCGGCCTCGGCTACCGGTACGTGGAGACCGACGTGCACGCCACCGCGGACGGCGTGGCGGTGATCTTCCACGACCCGACCCTGGAACGGGTCACCGGCGAGCGGGGGCGCATCGCCGCGCTGCGCTGGGCCGACCTCGCCTCGGTACGGGTCGGCGGCGCCGCCGTGGTGCCCCGCCTCGACGAGGTGCTCGACGCCTGGCCGCAGGTGCGGTTCAACATCGACGTCAAGGCCGACGGCGGTGTCGACCCGACCGTGGCCACGGTGGCGCGGGCCGGCGCGGGTGACCGGGTGCTGCTCGCCTCGTTCAGCGACGCCCGGCTGGCCCGGATGCGGGCGCTCACCGGGGGCCGGGTCGCCACCGGTCTCGGCATGCGCGGGGTGGCCCGGCTGCGGATGGCCTCGCTGCACGGGCGGTCGCTGCGGCTGCCGCCGTCGGTGGTCGCCGCGCAGGTGCCGGTGCGCTACGGGCGCATCCGTGTGGTCGACCGCCGGTTCCTGGCCTACTGCCACCGCCTCGGCCTGCAGGTGCACGTCTGGACGATCGACGAACCCACCGAGATGCACGAGTTACTTGATCTTGGGGTGGATGGCATCATGACCGATCACGTCGGCGTGCTGCGCGACGTCTACCGCAGCCGCGGCCACTGGGCCGCCTGACCCCCGACGAGGACCCGATGGCCGAGACCGCCACCCCCACCGTGGGCGACGCCCCCGCCCCGGCCAGCACCCGCCGCGAACGCACCGGCTGGTACGTCTACGACTGGGCCAACTCCGCCTTCCAGACCACCGTCATCACGGTGTTCCTCGGCCCGTTCCTGACCACCGTCACCGAGTTGGCGGCCGGCTGCGAACTCGGCGCGGACAGCTGCGACGGCTTCGTCTACCCGTTGGGCATCAAGGTCGCGGCCGGCTCGTACTACCCGTACCTGATCTCGCTGTCGGTGTTCCTCACCGTCTTCGTGCTCCCGGTGATGGGGGCGATCGCCGACCGGTCCCTGCACAAGAAGCGGCTGCTCGGCGGCGCCGCGTTCACCGGCGCCGGGGCGACGGTGGCGATGGCCTTCGTCACCGGCGACCGCTACCTGCTCGGCGGGGCGCTGTTCCTGATCGCCAACATCAGCTTCGGTGCCGCGATCGTGGTCTACAACTCGTTCCTGCCGCAGCTCGGCGGACCCGACGAACGCGACGGCATCTCCAGCCGGGGCTGGGCGCTGGGCTACCTCGGCGGCGGGCTGCTGCTGGCCGGCAACCTGGTCGCGGTCACCCTGCTCAGCGAGGACGGCAACCCGCAGCGCACGCTGGACCTGGCCCGCTGGTCCATCGTGTCGGCCGGCGTGTGGTGGGCGCTGTTCACCCTGGTGCCGCTGCGCTGGCTGCGCGAGCGGCCCACCGCCGCGGCGCTGGCCGGCGCCGGCGGCAACGTGTTCACCGACGGCTTCCGCCAGCTCGGCCGCACCCTGCGCGAGATCAAGGCGTACCCGCTGACGCTGTTCTTCCTGCTCGCCTTCCTGGTCTACAACGACGGCATCCAGACCGTCATCACCCTGGCCAGCCAGTACGGCACCGAGGAGCTGCGGCTGGGGCAGAGCACGCTGATCACCACCATCCTGCTGGTGCAGTTCCTCGCCTTCGGCGGCGCGCTCAGCCTCGGCGCCCTGGCCCGACGCATCGGCGCCTGGAAGACCGTGCTGCTGAGCCTCGTGCTGTGGACCGGGGTGATCGTCGCCGCGTTCCGGCTGCCGGCCGAGGCGCCGCTGCCGTTCATGGTCCTCGGCGCCGCCATCGGCCTGGTGCTCGGCGGCAGCCAGGCGCTGAGCCGGTCGCTGTTCAGCCAGCTCATCCCCGCCGGCAAGGAGGGCGAGTACTACGGCTTCTACGAGATCAGCGACAAGGGCACCAGCTGGCTCGGCCCGCTCGCGTTCGGCCTGGTCTTCCAGCTCACCTCCTCCTACCGGGTGGGCCTGGTCTCCCTGCTGATCTTCTTCGTGGTCGGGTTCCTGCTGCTGCTGGCCGTGCCGATCCGCCGGGCCATCGTCGCCGCCGGGAACACCCCGCCCCGGGTGCTCTGACCGGCACCCGGCGGATCCGGCCGGGTCGATCGGTTAGGCTGCCCGACCGTGACCGACGACGCCGCCGCCCTGACCTGCCTGGCCCGCCCGCTGCCCGGCCCGCACGACACGCCCGCGGGCTGCGCGGCGGCGCGCGGGGTGGACGGGCGGCCGCTGCACGCGGCGGCGTTGAAGTTCTTCTGGGGGCCGATGGACTGCGGCAAGTCCACGATGGCCCTGCAGATGAACTACAACCACTCCCGGCAGGGCCGCCGCGGCCTGGTCACCACCCGCATCGACCGGTCGCTGGGCCCGCGGGTCACCACCCGCATCGGCCTGACCCACGAGGCCGTCGAGGTCACCGACGACCTCGACCTGCGCGCGCTGGTCCGCGACACCTGGGCCGAGGGGGTGCGGGTGGACTACCTGATCTGCGACGAGGCCAGCTTCTACAGCGTCGAGCACGTCGAGCAGATGGCCGAACTCGTCGACAGCTACGACGTCGACGTGTACGCCTTCGGCCTCGCCACCGACTTCCGCTCCTGCCTGTTCCCCGCCGCGCAGCGGCTGTTCGAACTGGCCGACGAGGTGGCCCGCATCCAGGTCGAGGTGCTCTGCTGGTGCGGCCGGGAGGGGCTGCTCAACGCCCGGGTGGTCGGCGGGCGGGTGGTCCGCGAGGGCGCGCAGGTCGTCATCGGCGACACCGTGGACACCGCCGAGGTCCGCTACCAGGTGCTCTGCCGGCGGCACTACCGCGCCGGCGACCTCGGCCCACGCAGCAGCTGACCATCCTGCCCGGCCCGGGTCAGTACGGGTCGCCGCAGACCCGCCAACCGCCGTCCTCGTTCACCACGGACAGGGTGCGCTCCTCGGTGGCGCCGCTGTCGCGGGTCAGCTTCACCGACACCGTGCCGTGCGGGCGCCCCCGCCGGGTGGCCACCGACACGTCGACGATCTCGTAGTCGCTGACCACCGGCGGCGTACGCACCCAGCTGGTGAAGCCGATCTCGCTCCACCGGGTGCGCGCGTCGGCGCACAACCGCTCGTACGCCCCGTCGGTGTCCCCGGCGGTCACCTGCCGCAGGAACTCGTCGGCGGTCTCCCGTACCGGCCCGCTGGCCCGGGTCACCACCTGCACGTTCCAGGCGCCCAGCCCGGCCACCCCGACGCAGCACAGCGCCACGCCCATGCCGGCGAAGACCAGGCCGGCGCGCAGCGGGCGGCGCCGCCGGGCCGGCCGGCTCCACCGCTGCTCACCGCCCATATCTGTCGACGGTAGAGAATCATCGCCGCCCGTGCCCGGGAAAGCCGCCCGGCGGCGCCGCCGGGACTCACGGTTCGATCAGGCCGGCCCGGATGGCGTAGCGGGTCAGCTCCAGCCGGTCGCGCAGGCCGAGCTTCTGCAGCAGGTTCGCCCGGTGCCGTTCCACCGTCTTGACGCTGATGAACAGCAGCCGGGCGATCTCCTTCGAGGAGTGGCCCTCGGCGACCAGCTTGAGGATCTCCTCCTCGCGCTCGGTGATGGCCCGGGCCGGCGGGTCGCCGCCCTGCGCGCTGCGCTCCAGGAAGTTGCGGATCAGCGCGTTGACCGCGCCCGGGTAGAGGAACGGCTCGTCGCGCATGGCGGCCCGGCACGCCTCCACCAGGTCCCGGTCGGCGACGGACTTGAGCACGTAGCCGTTCGCGCCGGCCTTCAGCGCCTCGAAGAAGTACTGCTCGTTGTCGTACATGGTCAGGATGAGGATGCGCAGGTCCGGTTGCTGGCGGGCCAGTTCCCGGGCGGCCTGCAACCCGGTCATCCGGGGCATGGCGATGTCCAGGATGACCAGGTCGGGGCGCTCGGTGGCGGCCAGGCTCAGCGCCTCCGCCCCGTCACCGGCCTCCGCCACCACTGTCAGGTCGGGCTCGCTGTCGAGTATCAGCCGCACGCCGCGGCGGACCAGGGCGTGGTCGTCGGCGAGCAGGATCCGGGTGGTCACGATCCACCACCCCGCTCGGCCACCGGGACTGTCAACCGCACCTCGGTGCCGCCGCCCGGCGCCGGGCCCACGCTCAGCTGGGCGCCGATCAGCAGGGCCCGCTCGCGCATGCCCCGGATGCCGGCGCCCTCGGGCGCGGCGCCGATGCCCCGCCCGTCGTCGCGGACCCGCAGCCGGACCGTGCCCGGACGGTGCTCCAGCGTCAGCTCGACCGTCGTGGCCTTGCCGTGCCGGACGGTGTTGGTCAGCGCCTCCTGGGCCACCCGGTAGAGCACCAGCTCCGCGTCGCCGCCGAGGGCGGGCAGGTCGGCGGCGAGGTGCAGCCCCACGGCCAGGTCGGTGTGCCCGGTGATCTCGGTGACCAGCGCCTTGAGCGCGCTGACCAGGCCCAGCTCCTCCAGCACCCCCGGGCGCAGCCGGCGGGCGATCCGGCGGATCTCGTCGAGGCTGTCGCGGGTGGTCTCCTGCACCTGGGTCAGCTGCCCGCGCAGCGGCTCGGGGGCGTGCCGGGCCACCTGCTTGAGTTCCAGCAGCACCGCGGTCAGCGTCTGACCGACCTCGTCGTGCAGTTCCTGGGCGACCCGGCGCCGCTCGGCCTCCTGGGCGGAGAGCGCGGCGGCGGCGCTGGCGGCCCGCTCCGCCTCCAACCGGTCGATCATGGCGTTGAAGGCGTGGATCAGCTCGGCGGTGCCGCCGGGGCCGACGGGCGCCAGGCGCGGCTCGGGTTGCAGCAGGTCGATGGTGGTCATGGCGCGGGCCAGTCGGCGCAGCGGCGCCAGGCCCACCCGCAGCAGCGCGGCGTTGGCGACCAGCATCGCCACCAGCCCCACGGTCAGCACGACCGCCTCGGTGAGCAGCACCGGGGTGGAGACCGTGACCGGGCCGAGCAGCAGCAGCGTGGCGGTGACCAGCACGGCGGCGTTGAGCAGGAAGATCCGCCAGAACAGCGACACCGGTACGCCCCCTTTCCCCGACCCGCCGCCGTGGCCGGCCGGACCGCAGGTCGGTCCGGGACCGGAGGGCCAGCCTGTCCGGCGCCGGCGGCCGGTGTCCATGCGTGGCGACACCCATTTGCCCGCCGTGGCCCACCCACACCCCGCCCGAGGAGGCGCCGCACCGCCGGTGGCGCCACGGCCGCGCCGCGCGGCCGGGGTCAGGGCCAGCATGCCACGCCCGACCGGCGTGGGTGACCGCTGCCGGCCGGTCCCCGCGGTACCCGACGCGACGCCGGTGCCCGCGGGCCGGGGCGGCCGATTACAGGCCGGCACCGGCGCCAAATGGGTGTCAGACCCGATGGTCGGTCGGCGCCCCGGGCGGCTGAACTGGCAGCACGACGCCGGGCACGCCGTCCGGCCCGCGACCCCGCCACCCTCCCCGGCGCCCCCTCCCGGCGGTCCCCGCGCCGCCGGGAGGGGTCGTGGTCGTCCACCCCACCGGAGGTACTCGTGACCGCAGTGCTGGTGCCAGCCGCACCGACGACACCACCCGCCACGCCACCCGAAGGCACGCACCACGGCCGGCACGGCCCGCCGGGCCGGCGCCGGTGAGCGCCTGGCCCGCCATCGCCGCCATCGCGATCTTCGCGGTGGCGTTCATGTTCATCGCCACCGAGAAGATCAACCGGGTGGCGGTGGTGCTGGGGGCGGCCGGCCTGATGGCCCTGCTCGGCCTGGTCCCCGGCTCGGACGTGTTCTACGCGCACCACGCCGGGATCGACTGGGACGTCATCTTCCTGCTCTTCGGCATGATGATCATCGTCGGGGTGGTCAAGCAGACCGGGGTCTTCGAGTTCCTGGCGATCTGGGCGGCGCAACGCTCGCAGGGGCGGCCGTACCGGCTGATGGCGCTGCTGGTCGGGATCACCGGTCTCGCGTCCCCGTTCCTGGACAACGTCACCACCGTCATGCTGGTGGCCCCGATCACCATCTCGGTCTGCCGCCGGCTGGGCATCTCCGCCGCGCCGTACCTGATCGCCGAGGTGCTGGCCTCCAACATCGGCGGCGCCGCGACACTCATCGGGGACCCCCCGAACATCATCATCGGCAGCCGCGCCGGACTGAGCTTCAACGACTTCCTGGTGCACATGGCCCCGATCACCGTGGTGATGTTCCTGGCCTTCCTGGTGCTGGCGCGGTTCATGTTCCGCCGGTCCTTCGAGTACCACCCGGAGCGGTTCGCGGCGGTCCGCGACATGGACGCCCGCGCCGCGATCACCGACCCGGCCATGCTGACCCGCTGCCTGGGCGTGCTGGTGCTGGTCATGGTCGGCTTCGCGCTGCACACCGTGACCGGGGTCGACGTGGCGATCGTCGCGCTGCTCGGCGCCGGGGTGATGGTGCTGGTCACCCGGGCCGACAGCGCGAAGTACCTGGCCGAGGTGGAGTGGCCCACGCTGACGTTCTTCCTGGGGCTGTTCGTGATGGTCGCCGGGCTGACCGAGACCGGGGTCATCGAACAGGTCGGGCAGTGGGCGACCAGCGCCATCGGCGACAGCTGGTTCGCCGGCGCGACCAGCCTCATCTTCGGCTCGGCGGTGCTCGGCGCGTTCTTCGACAACATCCCGTACACGGCGACGATGGCGCCCATCGTGGCGGACATCGCCAGCCAGGCCGACCCGCAGACCGGGCAGGCGCTGTGGTGGTCCTTCGCCCTCGGCGCCGACCTGGGCGGCAACGGCACCGCCGTCGCGGCCAGCGCCAACATCGTCGTGCTGGGCGTCGCGGCCCGCGCCGGGGAGCCGATCAGCTTCTGGCAGTTCACCCGGTACGGCATCGCCACCACCGTGCTGACCACGCTGATCGCCTGGGGCTACGTGTGGCTGCGCTACTTCGCATGACCGCACGGGAGGCGGAGAGGGGGCCGCGGTGACCCTGACACAGCTGTACGTGACGCTGGCCATCGGCACCGGCGTCCTCCTGGTCAGCGTCGCCGCGGCCCGGCTCGCCGCCCGGCTGGGCATGCCCGTGCTGCTGGCGTACCTCGGGGTGGGTCTGCTGCTCGGGCAGGACGGGCTCGGCCTGCCCTTCGACGACGCCGCGCTGGCCCAGGCACTGGGCATGGCCGCCCTCGCGGTGATCCTGGTCGAGGGCGGGCTGACCACCGACGTGAAGGACGTCCGGCCGGTGCTGGCGCCCGCGACCGTGCTCGCCACCATCGGCGTGCTGGTCAGCGTCGGGGTCACCGCGGCGGCGGCGTACCTGCTGCTGGACATCGGCTGGCAGACGGCGCTGCTGCTCGGCGCGATCGTGTCCTCCACCGACGCGGCGGCGGTCTTCGCCGTGCTGCGGTCGGTGCCGCTGCCGAAGCGGCTCACCAGCCTGGTGGAGGCCGAGTCCGGGCTCAACGACGCGCCGACGTTCATCCTGGTGCTCACGTTCAGCGCGGCCACCCTGGACGCGGTGGCGCCGCTGCCGCTGCTGGCCGCGATGCTCGTCCAGCTCGCCGCCGGCGGCGTGATCGGCCTGATCATCGGCACGGTCGGGGTGTGGGTGCTGCGCCGGCTCACGCTGCCCACCTCGGGGCTGCACCCGATCGCGATCGTGGGCTGCGGCGTGCTCGCCTACGCGGTCGCCGGGCTCACCCAGACCAGCGGATTCCTGGCCGCGTACCTGGCCGGCCTGGTGCTCGGCAACGCCGGCCTGCCGCACCGGCGGGCCACCCGGTCGGTCGCCGAGGGGCTGGGTTGGATCGCCCAGATCGGCCTGTTCGTCATGCTCGGGCTGCTGGTCACCCCGAGCGAGCTGCCCGCGAGCACGGTGCCGGCGCTGGTGGTCGGCGCCGCGCTGCTGCTGGTCGCCCGGCCGGCGTCGGTGCTGGTGTCGCTGGCCGCGTTCCGGGTGCCGCTGCGCGAACAGGTCTTCCTGTCCTGGGCGGGGCTGCGCGGGGCGGTGCCGATCGTGCTGGCCACCATCCCGGTCGTCACCGGCGCGCCCGGCAGCGACCAGGTGTTCAACGTGGTGTTCCTGCTGGTCGTCGTCTTCACCGTGATCCAGGCCCCGGCCCTGCCCTGGCTGGCCCGGCGGCTCCGGCTCGCGCCGCACCGCCTCGGGCCCGACCTGCAGGTCGAACTGGCGCCGCTGGACGCCATGGACGCCGACCTGATCCACGTCACCGTCGAGCCCGGCTCCCGGTTGCAGGGCGTCTACCTGCCCGAACTGCGGCTGCCGCCGCCGGCCGCGACCACGTTGGTGGTACGCGGCCCGGACACCTTCGTGCCCGACCAGCACACCCGGCTACGGGTCGGCGACCAACTCGTCGTGCTCACCACCCCACGGGTGCGGGAGGCCACCGAGCGGCGGCTGCGCGCCGTCGCCCGGGCCGGGCGGCTGGCCGGCTGGTTCGGCGAGACCGGGCACCCCGATCGCGTCCCGACAGCGAACAGGAGATGACCATGCGGATCGAACGCACCGCGCTGCCCGGCCTCGGGGTCGGCTACACCCTGCGCACCGTCGAGGGAGCCGCGCTCGGCGTGCTGCACCTGCACGGCGGGCGGCGCGACCTGGTCCTCTACGCGCCCGGCGACCCGGACACCGTCGAGCGGTCGCTGACCCTCACCGCCGCCGAGGCGCGGGAACTGGCCGAACTGCTGCACCCGATCGCCACCATCGACCACGTCCCCGAACTGGAGCAGCGGGCCGGGGAGTTGACAGTGGCCGCCGTACCGGTGACCGCCGCCTCGCCGTACGGCGGCCGCGCCCTGCGGGACGTGCTCGCGGACGTCCCCGGCGTCACTGTGGTCGCCGTGCTCCGGGACGGGCGGACGATCACCGCGCCCGGGCCGGCCCACCGGCTCGCGCACGGTGACGCCCTGCTGGTCGCCGGCACCCCGGCGGACGTCGGCGCGCTGAGCCGCCGGATCACCCCCGGCGAACCATGACCCGCCGCGGGTACCTGCCAGAGGATGTCAGGTACCTGCGGCAGGCTGGCCGGCATGACAGTGACAGCCGATCTCGCCATGGTCAACCTCGACAGCTCCGACCCGGCCGCACACGCCGCGTTCTACCACCGGGTGCTCGGCTGGGAGGTCACCCACAGCCAGCCCGAGTACGCCATGATCAGCAGCGGTGGCGTGGCCATCGGCTTCGGACTGGTCGAGGGCTACCGCCCGCCGTCCTGGCCGGACGCCTCCGGCGGCAAGCGCTACCACCTCGACCTGTACGTCGACGACCTGGCCGGCGCCGAGCAGGAGTTCCTGGCCGCGGGCGCGTCGAAGCCGGAGTTCCAGCCCGGCGACGGGCGGTGGGTGGTGCTCGTCGACCCGATCGGGCAGCCGTTCTGCATCTGCCCCCGCCCGCAGGGCTGAAGCCGGCGGGCCGGTCAGCCGCGGCGGCGGGACCGGGCCGCCCAGATCACGTACGCCGGGTCGCGGTCGAGGTTGTGCCGGTCCCGGTCGTAGCGGCGGGTGGTGCGCGGGTCGGCGTGCCCCATCGCGTCCTGGACGTCCTCCAGCGGGACGCCCTCGGCGCGGGCGGTGGTGGCGAAGGCGTGCCGCAGCGAGTGCGGCGACAGCCTCGCCCAGGCCGGGATGCCGGCGGTCCGGGCCAGCCGGCGCACCAGCCGGAACACCGAGTGCCGGTCGAGCCGGGCGCCGCTGGCGGTGACCAGCAGCGGCCCGGCCAACTCGGCCACCGGCACCCCCTGGGCGGCGGCCCGCTGGGCCAGGTAGGCGTCCACCGCGTACGCGGTGCCGGGGGTGAGCGCCCGGCGGCGGGCCCGGCCGCCCTTGCCGACGAACCGGACGCTGCGGTGCCCCCGCTCGGCGCCCAGGTCGGCCAGGTCCAGGGAGACCAGTTCGCCGACCCGCAGCCCGAGGTCGGCCAGGAGCGCGATGGCTGCGCGGTTGCGCGCCGCGGTGGGCCCGGTGTCGGCCTCGGCGGCGGCGAGCAGCGCGTCGACCTCCTCCGGGGTGAGCCCGACGGTGGCCGAGTGGTCCCGGTCGATGCGCGGCCGGTCCGCGCCGGCCACCGGGTTGGCCGGCACCGCGCCCAGCTTGGCGAGGAAGTCGTACCAGCTGGACAGCGCGGAGAGCTTGCGCGCCACGGTGGCCGGGGTCAGCGGGCGGCCGCTGCGCACCGCCAGCGTCGACTCCAGCGTCCGGCCGTACTCGTTGACGTGCAGGAAGCTGGCCCGCAGCGGGTCCAGTTCCCGGTCGGCGCACCAGGCCAGCCAGCCGGCGATGTCCCGCCGGTACGCGTCGCGGGTGTGCTCGCTCAGTCGCCGGTTGCGCAGCCACGCCTCGGTGAAGTCGGTGGGACCCCCGGGCAGGGCGGGCGGGGCCGGCGGCCGGGGCAGCGCCGGGACGTCCGAGGAGATCATGTGAAAAAGGTTCTCAGCCCGGGGTGGGAATCGCGACGAGGCGCGCCCGACCGGTTCGGCGACAACCCCGCCGCCCGGCCCGCCGCCGGGCCGGAGGTAGCGTCGGGCGGTGCGCGCGAGTCGGCTGGTCTCCCTGCTGCTGCTCCTGCAGGCCCGGGGCCGGATGACCGCGCAGGAACTGGCCGACGCCCTGGAGGTGTCGGTGCGCACCGTCTACCGCGACGTCGAGTCGCTCGGCGCCGCCGGCGTCCCGGTCTACGCCGACCGCGGGCCGGCCGGCGGCTACCGCCTGCTCGACGGCTACCGGACCCGGTTGACCGGGCTCACCGCCGACGAGGCGCAGGCGCTGTTCCTGACCGGCATGCCGGGCCCGGCGGCCGAGCTGGGACTCGGTTCGGTGCTGGCCACCGCGGAGTTGAAGCTGCGCGCCGCGTTGCCGGCCGAGCTGGCCGATCGGGGCGAGCGGATCCGGCAGCGGTTCCACCTGGACGCCCCGACCTGGTTCCGCGAGCCGGAGCCCACCCCGCACCTGGCCGCGCTGGCCCGGGCGGTGTGGGAGGACCGCCGGGTCGAGGTGCGCTACCGGCGGTGGAAGGCGCCCCGGGAGGTGACCCGGCTGCTCGCGCCGCTCGGCGTGGTGCTCAAGGCCGGTCGCTGGTACCTGGTCGCCGACGCGGGCGGCGACGTGCGCACCTACCGGGTCGGCGCGATCCTCGAGCTGACCGTCCTGGACGAGCACT
Organism: Micromonospora sp. C28SCA-DRY-2; assembly: GCF_030519475.1. Lineage (GTDB taxonomy): Bacteria > Actinomycetota > Actinomycetes > Mycobacteriales > Micromonosporaceae > Micromonospora. The sequence goes on from NZ_JAUMKD010000010.1 coordinate 79,625, forward strand.
TCGACCGGCCGGACGACTTCGACCTGGGGCGCTGCTGGCAGGAGCACGCCGACCGCTACGAGCGCGGCGTCTACCGGGCCGAGGCGACGGTACGGATGACCACGGCGGCGCTGGAGCTGACCGGGTACGTCTTCCCGCCGGCGATGGCCCGGGCGGCGCGGGCGGCGGCCGGCCCGCCGGACGAGCACGGCTGGCTGCGCACCACGGTGCCGATCGAGTCGGTCCGGCACGGCCACATCGAGCTGCTGAAGCTCGGCGCGGAGGTGGAGGTGCTGGCCCCGGCGGAGCTGCGGGAGCGGTTCGTCGGCACCGCGCGGGCGCTGGCCGAGATGTACGCCCCGGCGCCCTGAGCCCCGGGGGCACGCCTCGGGGCGGGCCCGGCGCGCGGACCCGCCCCGGAAGCGGTCAGGCGTTGATCTGCTTGCGGCCGTTGCCGTTGGCGGTGATGCTGATCCGCCGCGGCTTGGCCCGCTCGGCGATCGGGATGCGCAGCGTCAGCACGCCGTTGTCGTAGCCGGCCTCGAGCTTGTCGGTGTCGAGGGTGTCGCCGAGGAACAGCTGCCGGCTGAAGGTGCCCATCGGGCGCTCGGCGGCGACCAGTTCGACCTTGTCGCCGGTGGGCCGGCGGCGCTCGGCGCGGACGGTCAGCACGTTGCGCTCCACCGTGCAGTCGATGCTGTCCGGGTCGACGCCGGGCAGGTCGAACGCCGCGTAGAAGTAGTCGCCGTCGCGGTAGGCGTCCATGTGCATCATGGCCGGCCGGGCGGTGGTGCCGAAGAACTGCTCGGCGAGCCGGTCGATCTCACGGAACGGGTCGGTACGCATCAGCATGGTCGTGCCTCCTCGGTTCTCCTGGCCGAAGGTGTCAGGTTGAGTCTGGGTGACTCAACTTCCTCTTCTGTGATAGCGCGGGAAGCGACAGTCGTCAACTCGGCAGGAGCTTTTCGAACCGGTCCTCGGCGTGGCCGTACCGGGCGGGAGGCGGCGGGCGCCGCCGCGGGTGCCGGCGGCGGTCAGCGACGGCGGGCCGGCAGCAGGGCGATCAGTGCCGCCGCCACCGCCAGGTGCATGGCGCCGAGGGCGACCTTGGCGCCGCCGGTGGCGTCGGTGGCGACGACCGGGAAGAGCGAGAGCAGCGCCACCACCACCGCGAGCACCGTCCAGACAGCGGCCCCCCGCCGGGTCAGTCGCTCCAGCACGGCCAGCGCCGCCCAGCCCAGCAGGGCGGAGCCGAGCGACACCGTGACGATCGCGGCGGGGCCGAGTTCCATCGCCGGCTGCCCCGGATTCCGCACTGTGTAGTCGACGCCGGCGATCGCGCCGACGGCCCAGATGAGCACGCAGGCCACGACGGCGGTGGCCATGCCGAGCGCGCGGCGACGCAGGGACGGGGCGGGGGTGGCGGTGGTGGTGGTGGACGACGCGGTGGCGGTCATGGTTGCTCCTCGGTCGGGGACGCGAACAACTGAGACCGTAGCAGATCGTCTTGATCGAGACTATCTCATTCGGAACTAAAATCCGGGGCGGCTACCCGGGCCGCACGCCCCGCCGCCCGCCAGCCGCCCCGCCACCAGCGCCTCGATCGACCGCAGGAACACCGCGCGGTCGGCCTCCGGCAACGAGGCGAGCACGTCCCGGTGGATGCCCGCCGCGATCTCCTGTGCCCGGTGCAGCACCTTCTCGCCCTCCGGGGTGACCTCCACCAGCCGGGCCCGCCGGTCGCTCGGCGACGGCTGGCGACGGACCAGGCCCGCGGCCTCCAACTGGTCCAGCGTCACGACCATGGTGGTCTTGTCGACCCCGCACCGGTCACCGAGCTGCCGCTGGGTGAGCCCACCCGGCCGGGCCATCAGCAGCACGTAGTGGGCCCGAGGTGAGATGCCCAGTTCGGCCAGCCCGGCGGCCAGCTCCTCGGTCAGCGCGTGACTGGCCCAGGAGAGCAGGAACATCAGGTCCCGGGTGCCACCGGGCGAGCACGAGGTCATGCCCCCGAGGCTAACAAGATGTTCCGTGACGGGATCGTTTCGCCGGCGAACGATCAGGCGCCGCTGCGCCAGTAGACGCCCTGCTCCCGGGCGAGCAGGCCCTCGTCGACCAGGTAGCGCCGCAGGGTGACGTGGTCCGAGCCGCCACCGGCACACCAGGCGCGCAACGCGTCGTCCACCGCCCGCTCCGGATAGCGCACGCCCGGGTCGAAGCTGCCGGCGATGTGCGCCAGCAGCACCCGGCGCCGGCCGCGCTGCGCCGGCAGGGCGACCAGCACCCCGTCGCGCAGGAACGTGCGCAGGATCTTCTCCGCCGGCTCCCGCGCCGCCCGGGCCGGCGGGTCGGTGCGGGCCGCCTCGCGCAGCCGGTCCGCGTCCACCCGCAGGTCGCCGTCGTCGCCGGTGACCAGGCCGGCGTCGCGCAGCCGGCGGATCGCCGTGACGACCGGCCGTGCCGCCAGCCCGGTCCGCCCGGCCACCGCCGGCGCGTCCGCGGCGCCGAGCACGATGGCCGCGAAGACCTGTCGCCGTATGTCGTCGGCGAGCGCCCCCGCCAGAACCTGTGCCGTCATGCCGGCCACCCTGCCAGCGGCGGTAGGGCGGCGCCAGACGATTTCCCCGGTGTCAGTCGGCCGGCCGCTCGGCGACCAGGACCACCCGGCGCAGCAGGTCGGCCAGGAGTCGCCGCTGCTCGGGATCGAGGGCGGCCAGCAGCCGCTGCTCCTCGGCGCCCCGCACGTCCATCGCCCCCCGCCAGGCGGCCCGGCCGGCGTCGGTGAGCTCGACGTCGACCCGGCGCCGGTCGACGTCGGACGGGATGCGCCGGACGAACCCCCGCCGGTGCAGCGCGTCCACCCGGGCGGTGACCGAGGCGGGCGCCATGGCCAGGTCGCGGGCCAGGTCGGACGGGGCGGCGCGACCGCCGCGGCCGGCCAGCGCGTGCAGGGTGTCGTACTCGTGCCCCTGCAGGTCGAGCGTGGCGAGCGCGCGCTGCTTCACGGTGCGCAGGTGCCGGGTGAGGAACTGCATCCGGGTGACCGCGCCCTCGATGTCGGGGTCGAGGTCGGGCAGGACCGGCAGCCAGCGTTCCACGTGCCGGTCGACCTGATCGCGGGCGGTCATGCGGAGAGCGTACGTCAACGACGAAATATTCGTTGACGAAAGGTTCGATGTCGAAGTACTTTCCTCCGGTGACCCATCCCCTGCGCGTCCGCTCCTTCCGGCTGCTCTTCCTCAGCCGTACCGTCTCGGCCGTCGGTGACGCCGTGGTGCCCGCCGCCCTGGCCCTGGCCGTGCTCCGCGCGACCGGCTCCCCCGGCGCGCTGGCCCTGGTGCTCGCCTGCGCCACCGTTCCCCGGCTGCTGCTGCTGCCGCTCGGCGGTGTGCTCGCCGACCGGTTCGACGCGCGCCGGGTAGCGATCGCGGCCGACCTGGTCCGCTGCGCCGCGCAACTGGTCGTCGGCGTCGAACTCCTCGGTGACCCGGCCCTGGCCCCGATCGCGGTGGCCACCGCGGTCGGCGGCGCCGCGGGCGCGTTCGCCCTGCCCACCGCCGCACCCCTGGTCGCCGCCACGGTCACGCCGGCCCAGCGGCAACCGGCCAACGCGCTCGTCGGCGTCACCGCCAACGCCAGCCGGCTCGCCGGACCGGCGTTGGCCGGCGCGCTGATCTGGGCCGCCGGGCCGGGCTGGGCCTTCCTGTTCGACGCCGCCTCGTTCGCGGTCAGCGCCGCGCTGCTGGCCGCCGTCCGGATCCGCCACGTGCCGCTGCCCGCCCCGTCCCTGCGCGCCGACCTGGTGCACGGCTGGCGGGCGGTGCGCGCCCGCGACTGGTACTGGACCAGCCTGGTGGCGCACGGCGTGTGGAACGGCGCCGCGGCCGTGCTGATGACCCTGGGCCCCGCGGTGGCCGTGCACCGCCTCGGCGGCGAGGGCGTCTGGGTGCTGCTGTTGCAGGCCGGGGCGGTCGGCATGCTCGCCGGGTCGCTGCTGGCCGCGCGGGTGCGACCCCGCCGTCCGGTGCTGCTGGCCAACCTCGCCCTGGCCGGCTACGCGGCGCCGCTGGCGCTGCTGGCCGTCGCCGCCCCCGCCCCGCTGGTGATCGCCGCGTACGGGCTGGCGCTGACCGCCCTCGGCTACCTCAACCCGGTCTGGGAGACCGTCGTGCAGCACGAGTTCCCGCCGCGGGTGCTCGCCCGGGTCACCTCGTACGACTGGCTGGTCTCGCTGGCCGCGACGCCGCTCGGCTACGCTCTCGCGCCGGTCGCGGCGCGGACCTTCGGCGACCCCGCGCCGCTGCTCACGGCCGGCCTGCTGGTGCTGGTCGCCTGCGCCGGCACCGCCGCCGTGCCCGGCGTACGCCGGCTGACCCTCGCCCCGCGCGACGACCTGGCGGCCGCCGCGCGGTGACCCGGCGCGGGTGTGGGGTGGCTCAGAGCGGGTGCCCGGTGGTGGCGTCCACGTGGTCGGGCACCGGGTCGTGCCGGTCCCCGACGCTGGACGTGCCCGCCGGTTCGAACATCAGGATCGACGCGCCCCCCGGCGACGACGGGCGGTGCGCCACCCCGCGCGGTACGACGTGGACGGAACCGCGCGGCAGCACCACCTCCCGCTCGGCGCCGCCCTCCCCGTCGCGCGAGGCGATGCGCAACTCGCCCTCCAGCACCAGGAAGAACTCGTCGGTGTCGTCGTGGGTGTGCCAGACGTGCTCGCCGGCCACCTTGGCGATCCGCACGTCGTAGTCGTTGACCCGGGTGACGATCCGGGGGCTCCACAGCTGGGTGAACCCGGCCAGCGCGGCGGCCAGGTCGATCGGCTCGGCTCTCATCCGTCCATCCTGCCCGGCGAGACCGACCGCGTCAGCCCGCGTCGCGGGGCAACCGGCGGTGGCATCGGCGGGCGATGATGGGCGGGTGGCCGAACCCGTCACCGACGTCGCCGCCCGCACCCCCGACGAGCCGACCCCGGAGCAGCCACCCGCGCCCGGTCCGCGCGCCCGCGGTCCGTGGCTGGTCGCCGCCGCCACGAGCACGGTGCTGCTGCTGCTCGCCACCCGCTACGGCTACCACCGCGACGAGCTGTACTTCCTGCTCTGCGGCCGGCACCTCGACTGGGGCTACGTCGACCAGGGCCCGCTGGTGCCCGCCCTGGCCCGGCTCGCCGACACCGTCGCCCCGGGCAGCCTGCTCGCGCTGCGGACGCCGTCGGCGCTGATCGCCGGCGCCGCGGTGCTGCTCACCGCGGCGATCGCCCGCGAACTCGGCGCGGGACGCGGCGGGCAGACCCTCGCCGCGTTCCTCGCGGCCACCTCCGGCATCGTCCTCGCCCCCGGGCACCTGCTCAGCACCACCACCGTCGACGTGCTGGTCTGGCTGACCGCGGCGTGGTGCGCCGTTCGGCTGCTGCGCACCGGCGACAGCCGCTGGGCGCTCGGCGTCGGGCTGGCCGTCGGCGTCGGGATGCTCAACAAGCTGCTGCCCGCCCTGCTCGCGGCCGGGCTGCTCGCCGGGGTGGCCGTCGCCGGTCCGCGCCGGCTGCTGCGCGACCGCTGGGTGCTCGCCGCCGCCGCGCTGGCCGCGCTGCTCGCCGCGCCCACCCTGGTCTGGCAGGCCAGCCACGGGTTCCCGCAACTGTCGGTGGCCGCCTCGATCGCCGACGGGGACAGCTCCTACAGCGGCCGCCTCGACGCGCTCGTCCTGCAGTTCGTCATCATCAGCCCGTACGCGGTGCCGATCTGGGTGGCCGGGCTGGTGGCGCTGCTGCGCCGACCCGGCTGGCGGGCGTACCGGGCGGTGGGCTGGGCGTGGCTGGTGGTGGTCGCCGTGGTGCTGGCCGCCGGCGGCAAGGGCTACTACGACGCGCCGCTGCTGCTGGTGCTCACCGCCGCCGGGGCGGTGGTCGCCGCCGGGTGGGCGGCCCGGGCCCGGTGGCGGCGCGGCCTGCTGGCGGCCGGCGCCGCGCTGACCGTCGCCGGCAGCGCGGTCCTCCTGCTGCCCACCCTGCCGGCGCAGCGGTTGCCCGAGGTGGTGGTCGCTGTCAACTACGACGCCGGCGAGACGATCGGCTGGCCCGCGTTCGCCGACTCCCTCGCCACCGTCCACCGTGGCCTCCCCGCCGACCAGCGGGAGCGGGCCGTGATCCTCACCGGCAACTACGGCGAGGCGGGCGCGGTGGCCCGCTACGGCCCGGCGCGTGGCCTGCCCGCCGCGTACTCCGGCCACAACAGCATGGCCGACTTCGGCCGCCCGCCGGAGGGCGCCGACGTGGTGATCGCCGTCGGGTGGCAGCGTCCCGACCGGCTGCGCGGCTGGTTCACCGAGGTCACCCTCGCCGGGCGGGTGGACCAGCGGGTCGAGGTGGACAACGACGAGAACGGCGGCCCGATCTGGGTCTGCCGGGGGCTGCGGCGCCCGTGGGCGCAGTTCTGGGACGCCGAGGTACGCCACCGCGGCTGACCGGTCGCCGGTTCACTCCCCCGTCGGGCCGCCGGCCAACTCGGCGACGATGTCCAGGTGCCCGAGGTGGCGGGCGTACTCCTGGACCAGGTGGAACAGCACCCGCTCCAGGGTCGCCGGGTCGGCGCCGGCCCACCGCGGGCCGGGCGCGCCGACCGCCGCCAGGTCGGTGGCGTTGACCACCGCGGTGGTGTGCGCACCCTGCGCGCGCAGCGCGGCGACCAGCTCGTCCCGGGTCTCCCCGGCGGCGACGTGCCAGCGGTCACCGCGCCGGTCGCCCCACGGCTCGGCGACGTCGCGGCCCTGGAACCCCCACTCGATCCAGCGCAGCTCCACGAACCGCAGGTGCTTGACCAGCTCCAGCGGGGTCCAGCCGGACGCCAGCCGGCTGCGCCGCAGCTCCTCCTCGGGCAGCGCCCGGACCTTGGCCAGCAGGGTCTCCCGGAAGTAGTCGAGGTAGCGCAGGAACACCTCGGCGCGGCTGGTCGCCGGGGCGGTGGGCTCGGGAAACGGCATCGTCACCGGGCCATTGTCCGCCGCTGCGGCGCGGCGGCGTCGGTGGCCAGCCGACGGGCGTCCCCGATCGCGGATCCCGGCGCTGCGCGGCGACGCCGGGTGCGGCAGAGTGGCACCCGACGACGAGGGAGGCGGTGGCCGTGGAGGGTCCGACCGGGGTGGTGTTCCCGAAGACCGACGCCGGGCGCAGCACCTCCGCGCTCGGCCGCGCGGTGGTCGCCGACGCCCTGCGCGCCGCCGACCCGGTGGGCGCACGCTCGGCCGAGCACGAGACGAACTGGCGGCACGGCTACCTCGGGCACTTCCGGCGGCTCGTCGAGGCCGGCCTGCTCTCCCGGGACGCCGCCGTGACGATCGCCCGGGACGGGCTCGCCTCGCTGCACCGGCGGATGACGGTGGTCCGCGACGACGGCACCGAGATCGGCCTCGGTGATCTCTTCACCGCCCCCACCGGCGTCGCGCCGCTGCGCACCGCGACGGTCACCGGCACCGGCGACCCCGACCGCGAGCTGACACTGCCCTACCGGGGCAGGCGGCTGCGCGGCGACGAGCTGCTGCGCCGGCTCGACGCCTGGGTCACCGCCGGTGTCGTCGAGCCGTCCTGCGCCGAGGCGGTACGTGCCGTCGCGGCCAACCCGGACTGGCTCGACCTGCGCGACCAGCGCATCGTCGTGCTCGGCGCGGGCGCCGAGATGGGCCCGTTGCCGTCCGTGCTGCGCTGGGGCGGCGACGTGGTCGCCGTCGACCTGCCCCGACCGGAGATCTGGCGGCGGCTGCTGCAGACCACCCAGCGTCACGGCGGGCGGCTGCACGTGCCGGTGCCCGCCGGCACCGACGACACCGCGCTCGCCGAGCACGCCGGCGCCGACCTGCTGCACCGCCTGCCGCAGGTCGCCGACTGGCTGCTCGGCATCGACGGTCGGCTCGTGCTCGGCAACTACGTCTACGCCGACGGCGCCACCAACGTCCGGGTCGCCACCGCTGTCGACGCGCTCACCCGCCACCTGCAGGAGTGCCGCGACGACGTGGCGCTGGCCTTCCTGGCCACCCCCACCGACGTCTTCGCCGTCCCCGGCGACGCGGTACGCCACGCCGAGCGCGGCTACGCGGCCCGCGGCGTGCTCCGCCGGTCGCTGCGGGTGGCCTCCGGCGGCCGGCTGCTGCACCGCAACTACCCGCCGGACGCCGACCCCGGCGTCAACGACAGCCTGGTGCCGCAGCAGGGCCCCAACTACGCGCTGGCCAAGCGGTTGCAGCGGTGGCGGGCGACGGTGGCCCGGGACGCCGGGGCGACCGTGTCGTTCAAGGTGGCGCCGCCCACCCGCACCCGCTCGGTGCTGCGCAACCGGGCGCTCGCCGCCGCGTACGCGGGCGCGCACCGGTTCGGCATCGAGGTCTTCGAGCCGGCCACCAGCAACACGCTGATGGCCGCGCTGCTCGTGCACGACCTGCGCACCGGCGCACCGGCCCAGCCGCACCCGTGGCAGGACGAGGCGTACGGGGCCGCGCACGGCGGGCTGTGGCGGGTGCCGTACGCCCCGCGCAGCGCGCTCGGCCTGGCCGTGCTGCTCGGCCTCGGCGGCGCGCGGACCTGACCCGCCGGTTCGCGGATCAGCCGGCGGGGTGCCCGGGCAACCGGAACCGGCCCCGGCGGCCACGGCCGTCGCGTCACGGTCGTCGCGTCACGGCCGTCGCGTCACGGCCGTCGCGTCACGGTCGTCGTCCGGCGGTCGGGTCAGCGGGTGCGGCGGTCCGGGGCGGGCGCGGGGTTCACCTCCGGGCGCAGGGTGACCGTGCCGTCGGTGTGCTCGACCGCGAACAGCGTGCCGGGCGGGAACGCCGCCAGCGTCTCCGGCGGCAGCTGGAGGGTGCCGTCCCCGGCCACCACCGCGAACTCCCGGCCGTCGCGGCCCTCGGCGCCCACCCGGCCGTCCCGGATCGTGACGGCCCGCCCCAGCCGGGCGCCCACCTCGCCGTCGTGGGTCACCACGACCACTGTGGTACCCCGCTCGGCGTTGACCGTCTCCAGCGCCGCGAGCACCTCGTCCCGGCCGGGCCCGTCGAGCTGGCTGGTCGGCTCGTCGACCAGCAGCAGCCCGGGCCCGGCCGCCAGCCCCTGCGCCAGCGCCGCCCGCTGCCGCTGCCCCGCGCTCAGCTCGCCAACGCGCCGCCGGCCGGCGCCGGCCAGGCCGACCAGCTCCAGGATCGCCTCCGGCGGGTCGAGCCGGCGCCCGGGCAGGCGCGCCGCGGATCGCTGCGCCAACCAGACGTTGCGCTTCAGCGACACGTACGGCAGCAGGTTGCGCTCGGCGCCCTGCAACACCGTGCCCACCACGGCGCCGCGCAACGCGGCGAGCTGCCGGGCCGACAGCCGCGACAGGTCGTGCTCGCCCACGTACGCCCGACCGGCGCTGGGCCGCATCAGGCCACCGAGGATCGCCACCAGCGTGGACTTGCCGGAGCCGGACGGGCCGACCAGCGCCAGCATCTCACCGGCGGCGATGTGCAGGTCCACCCCGGACAGCGCGACCACGTCCCCCGAACCGGTCGGGTAGATGTGGATCAGCCGGTGGCAGGTGACCGGGGTGCCCTCGTCGGGCGGCGGCGCGGTCACCGGCCGGCCCGCCGGCGTACCGAGGCGGCGAGGAGCCGGCCGAGGACCACCGCGGTCAGCGCGAAGAGGGCGATCGCGGGCACCGTGACCGCCAGCAACCCGCCGGCGGCCGGCCAGTCCGGTATCGGCACGGGCGACCGGCCGTCGCTGAACAGCCGCTGCCCGTGCCGGGTGAGCAGCCACATCGCCCCGGCCGCGAGCACACCGGCCGCCGTGGCGACGGCGACCGGCCAGCCGTACCCGCCGCGGACCGCCCGCGGGGGCAGGCCCTGCCGGCGCAGCGCCACCATCGTGGCGACCCGGTTGCGCTGCTCGGCCGCGGCCATGGCGACCAGGCCGGCCGCTCCGATCAGCACCCCGGCCAGCGCGGCGAAGAGGTTGAACCCCAATGCCAACGCCGGACCCTGGCTGGCGAGATCCCGGCGCTCGGCGCCGATCGTGCGCTCGGCCGACACGACCAGGCCCTGCGACCGCAGCCGGTCGCGCACGTCGGCGGGCGCCGCCGGGCCCAGCCACACCTCCTCGACGCCGCTCTGCCCGCCGACGGCGAGCCGGTCGGCGTACTCCAGGTCCAGCACCATGCCGGACTCCCCGAACCGCGGCAGCCGGTCGGCGTGTCCGGCGACCACCGCCGTGGCCGGGTTCGAGTCCAGCGCGTCGTACCGGATCGAGCCGAGGTTCGTGCCCGCCGAGCGGGCCAGCCAGCCGGGCAGCAGGTCGGGCGCGTCCGCCACGGCCACGGCGATCGGGTCCGACCAGCGGCCCTCCGGCACGTCCAGGACCAGTCCCGGCTCACCGCCGCCGCCGATGGCCGTCAGCGAGACGTCGCGGATGTCCGGTGACCGCCACCGGGTCCCCTGGGCGAAGTCGGCGGCGGTCAGCCGGACCGTGTCGCCGTCACCGGCGCGCAGCTCCTCGAACCGGACCCGCACCGGCCGGGGGGTGAGCGGGACGGTCAGCTCGAAGTTGACCAGCCGGCACGGCGACCCGCACTCGGGCACCGGCACCCGGTACGCGGCCCGGCCGGTGTCCAGCGGCCGCTCGGCGGCGATCCGGCGGGTGCCGGACCGGCTGGCGACCGAGACGAAGAGGCGGGGCTCGGCGCCGGCGTAGGCGACCTCGTCGTAGTCGACGTCGACCACCACGGTCAGCCACCGGCCCCGCAGCTCCACCGGCTCGGCCGGTGGCCGGGGGCGCAGCTCGCGGGCGATGTCGGACAGCGCCACGCCGTACGACGGGTGGGCGGCGGCGACCGCCGCCAGCCGGCCGGAGTCGACGGCGAGCAGCGGCAGGTCGCCCCGGCTGGTCGTGCTCCTCGCCACCACGGCCATCGCGAACCGCCCCTCGGGATCCACCGCCCGGACCGCGTCCAACAGGTGCTTGCGGGACAGCGCGTCGACCCCGACCACCCGGGCGGCGCCGACGTCGACGGTCGCCCGGTCCGCGTACGCGGCGGTGGCCAGCTCGCGGGTGGCAGCGGTGAACGCCAGCATCGCGACCACCACCGTGAGCAGCGCGATCAGCGGCCGGAAGCGGGGTTGCCGGGCCACCTGCAGCAGGGCGAGACCGGTGGCGGCGCGGCCCCGGGCCAGCAGCCGCCCGCCCACCGCCGCCCCGACGGTCATGGCGAGCCGGGCCAGCAGCACCCCCACGGCGAGCGCACCGACGACCGGCGCCAGCAGCGCCAGCCCGGACGGTGCCCCGCCGGCGCGCAACTGCACCACGGCGGCCACGGCGACCGACAGCGCCACCACGTCGCCGACGCTCGCCCGCCAGCCACGGACCCGCGAGGGCACCCGGCGCAGCAGGTCCACCACCGGCGCGGAGAGGCTGCGGGACTGGGCCAGCAGCACCGCGGCGAGCGCACCGACGGCGGCGAGGGTGGCGTAGCCGACCGCGGTGGCGTCCAACGCCACCGCGGGCTCGCCGGTCAGCGTGTGCGCGGCGAGCAGGTCGGCGGCGGCCAGCCCGGCCAGGCAGCCCAGCGGGATCGCGGCCAGCGCCGGCACGGCGTGTTCACCGACCGCCAGCGTCCACAGGCGTCGGCGCTGCACGCCGCGCAACAGCAGCAGTCCCTGTTCGGGTCGGCGCAGGTCGGCCGCCGAACTGACCGCCATGAACAGCACCAACCAGCAGAGCAGGACCAGCAGCCCGGCGCCCAGGGTCACGCCGACCGCCAGTTGACCCCGTTGCGTCGTGACGCGGTGCAGCAGGTCGGGCAGGCTGGTGCTGGTGCCGAGTCGGTCCCGCCCGGCGGTGCGGGCCGCGGTCGCGACGGCGGACCGCAGGTCGTCGACCGATCCGGAACGCACCAGCCGCTCGGTGACGAACAGGTCGGCCGTGGGGCGTTGCAGGATGGCGTCCTCGTCGGCCAGCCGCGCGGCTCCGCCGGTGAAGATGGCGTCCCGCGCGCTGCCGACGGCGGACACCGGCGGCGGGCCCGGTGCGGGCGGCGGCAGGTACTCCCCGCCGAGCCAGTACGCAGCGGTCGGGTCGAGCGGCCGGTAGACGCCGGTCACCCGCAGCGGCACCCCGGCGAAGGTCACCTCGCCGCCGGCGGTCACCCCGAGCTGGCCGGCGGTGTTCGTGCTGACCATCACCTCGGGAAGCTCGCCGGCGGCGGCGGGACCCGGACAGGTCCCGGTCACCGCGACCCGCTCGCAGATCCCCTGCCGGAAGACGAGGGTCGAGGAGACGGTGCCGGCCGGGCCGGCGGCCATGCCGGCGGCCTGCGCGCCGAGGACGACCTCGAAGCCGGCCGCCGCGAACGGCTCGACCTGGCCGCGGAACGCCGCGACGCCGGGATCGGTGGGAATCCCCGGGTACTCGGCGATGGAGCTGAACCGGAGCCGGCGTTCGTCGGGCCCGGCGGCGGCGAGTTCCTGGCTCGCCAGGGCCTGGCCGGCGGCGGCCACGTACATCGGTGCGGCCGCGGCCCCGGCGCTGGCCAGCACCGCGAGCAGGAGCACCGCCAACGCCTGCGCCCGGCGGGCGGCGAGTGCTCCCGCGATGACGGCCAGCATGGACGCTCATGCTAGTCAGCGGCGGGAACGCCGGACGGCCCGCGGACACGGATCGATACCAGCCGGTTACCCGGGCACTCGGGGGTCAGCCGCGTCGGAGTTCCGCCGCGCCGTCGGCCAGGTGCAGTTCCGCCGCGCAGGCGGCGGCCACCTCCGGGTCGTGGGTGGCGAATACGACCGCCGCGCCCCGGTCGGCCTCGTCGTGCAGCAGGTCCAGCACCCGCTGCCGGTTGCCCGCGTCGAGTTCGCTGGTCACCTCGTCGGCGAGCAGGACGCCGCCGCGCAGGGCCAGGCCGCGGGCGATCGCCGTGCGCTGCTGCTGGCCGCCGGACAGTTCCTCGACCAGCTGGTCGGCCTGACCGGACAGACCCAACCGGTCCAGCGTCCCGGTGGTGACCCGGCGCGCCTGCGCCGCACCCATGCCCCCGGCGACGAGGACCACCTGCACGTTCTCCGCCGCGGTCAGGATCGGGGCCAGGCCGTTGTCCTGCGGGACGAGGACGATCCCGCGCGCCACCGCGTGGTCGCGGTCGCGCAGCGGTTCGCCGTCCACGGTGACCGCGCCGGCGCGCGGCCGGAGCAGCCCGGCCATCGCGTTCAGCAGGGTGGTCTTGCCGGCGCCCGAGGATCCGGTGACCGCCAGCACCCGACCCGGGCGCACCGCCACCGAGACGCCCCGCAGCACGGGCGGGTCGTCGCCGTATCCGAGGGACACATCGTGGATGGCCAGCATGGGATTCCGCCACCTCCGGGGCCGGGCGCCAAGCAGCCTGCCACGCCGGGCGTACGCCGCACAACAGGCCCGCGGGCCCTGGCCCACCCGGTTCCGGGGCCGTCGTCGCCGGCCGTCCGACCACCGCCCTATCCTGGCCGGGTGCTGTCGCAGGTGACCGGGTTGTCGCGGCATTTCACCGAGGAGACCCTGCGCGCCTATCTGCTGTGCCGCGCGGTACGGCGGGACGACGGCTGCCTGGTCGTCCGCGGCTACGGCAGCCGGCGCGGCGTGCACCAGAAGCTCGCCGGTCGGGCGTGGGCGCACGTCGCCGCCTTCGCCGTCTTCGTCGGCGGGTACGACCCCGCCCTCGAGGTGCGGCACCTGTGCGGGGTGCCGGACTGCATCGAGCCGACCCACCTGCGCCAGGTCACCCACGCCGAGACCTGCCGCGGCCGGCGGCAGCGCTCGACGTGCCGCAACGGGCACGACCGCGAGGTCGATCCGGCGACCGGCCGCTACCGGAAGGTGTGCCGGATCTGCAACCGGGACGCGCAGCAGCGGTGGCGGGCACGCCAGGCGGCCCGGGTCGCCGAGGCACGCGCCGGCGCCGGCCGGCCGACTCCCTGACGCCCTCCTTCGCGTTCCCGGCCGATGGCTGGCCGCCGTGGTCCGCTCGGCCCAGCGAGACTTCGCCAACCGGTCCCGCGGACGGTGAGCGCCCGCGGCGGCGGGCCGCGCCAGCACGGGTGCTCACCCGCCCGGCATCGCCGACGCGGTCAGCGATGCCGGGCGCTGCCTCACGCGGGGACCACCGCGCCCGGTGCCGGCCGGCGCGATGCCTGGCGCAGGGAGCGGATGCCGAGGTAGAGGAACGGCAGGAGCAGCAGCAGATCGGCCACGTGCGCGATCGACGCCTCCCTGGTGATCCGGCTCAGCGGGAACGCCACGCCGCCCAGGACGAGCACCCCGATCGCCACGGGGGCCGCCCGCAGGCGGAGCAGCATCACCCCGAGTGCTACCAGCACCAGGGGAAAGAGGACCGGGGCGGCCGCCACGCGCGCCGTCCCGGCGAGACCCGCCAGCCCGACATCCGCCACCGAAGGCCGCATGGCGTCACGGTACGCAACCATCCCCGCACCGGCATACCACGAACGTGGTACTCGACCCTCCCGCTCCGACCCCGGCGGGGCCGCCGTCAGCGGCGGCGTGGTCCGACGCCGAACCGGTCGCGGCGGCGGTGGTGGTGGACGCGGCCGACCCGAACCGCCCCCCGGCGGTGGGGATGGCACTCCCGGACTACTGGACCACGGTCACGGTCCCCCACCGGCACCCCGGCGCCCCGCTGCGCGGCCGGGTGACCCTGGACCACCATCGAGCCGCCCACGTCGTCGCCGCGTCGGGCGCGATGGGCGACGCCTCAGGACCACATGCCGGAGGCCATCTCGTCCAGCACGGGCAGCCAGAGACTGTCGCCCTGGAAGGGCAGTGGATCCCGTTCCTCCACCGCGGCGCGGACGCCTTCCACGGCCTCCTCGAGGCGTGCGAAGTCCTCGTCCTCGCCGTCGCGCCAGTCGAACTCCCGAAGGAGGCGATGCAGCGAGAAGGCGAGGTAGGCAAGCGAGGAGAGGTCGGCGTGGAGGGATCGGACCGGGCCGCCGTCCTCGCAGAAGCCGTGGACCGATCCGGTCGCCGGGTCGAGGGCCAGGTGGGCCACCTGGAGCCAGCCGAACACCGGCCAGGACGCGCAGCCGGCGGGGGCGTTCTCGTGGTGTGCGAGGTCGACCTTGTCGCCGACGAGGGGAAACCGCCCGGCTTCCGTACACCGCTGAGGCTGGAACACGCCGGCCGGGATTCCGGTGGAGTAGAGGAACCGTGCCGCGGAGAGGTCTTCCGGAACGTCACCCAGAGAACCGGGGGGCGCGACGAAGACGGCGTCTTCGCCGAGGGACGCCACCATCTCGCCGTGGGAGATCTCGAAGAGCACGGAAATGATCATAGTTTCCTGGGCTGGGCGGAATTGAGCGTGACCGACGTGGTGGACCTTTCAGGTACGGCTTACACCAGCCTACGTCCTTACGCACAAGAACAGTCATTATGGTGCACAGACGGTCGTCCCCAATGTCCGGTCTCTTTACCGGATTGCTGTTACTGGTAATCCGATAATTCGCCGCTGACCGCGCAGCGGCGTGCCAGGGCGGCGATCGACGGGATTGCCGGGCACGGTCGGTCACCGCTCCGGACGCCAACCCGCCGCACGCAGTCACCCGCGGCTGGTGGCCGTCGGAAGCCCGCGGTGGTTCACCGCGAGTGCCGCCCGGTCACCACTCGGGGATGAGCGGCGGATCCGGCTCGTGCCGCCGCCAGGCTTCGGCGAGGCGGACGAGGCGGGTGGGGGCGGCGATGCCGCGCACGGTCGCGATCCTGCCGTCGGCGACGTCGAACGCCACGGCGCCGACGACCCGGTCACCGACCACGGCGAGGATCGCGGGAGCGTGGTTGACGAGCGCGTAGTGGATGGCGGGCGTGCCGCCGGCGAACCGCCGTTTCGCGGGTGTGGGCTTGAAGCCGGCCCGGGCGACGGCGGCGATGCGCTGCGGCGTGTCGTACCGCTGCAGCGTCCCGGTCAGCCCGGCGCCGTCCGAGATCGCGGTCGCGTCGTCGGTGAGCAGCGCCACCAGCCGTTCGGTGCGGCCCGAATAGGCGGCGGCGAGGAATTCCTCGACGATCCTGCGGGCGGCTGCCGGGTCGACCTCGCCGCCGGGACGCGCCACGGTGACGCGCCGTCGGGCCCGGTGCAGGTGCTGCTGGCTCGCGGACTCGGTGATGTCGAGGATCTCGGCGATCTCCGCGTGGCTGTACGAAAACGCCTCGCGCAGGAGGTAGACGGCCCGCTCGACGGGTGACAGGCGCTCCAGGAGGGTCAGCACGGCCAGGGAGACCGACTCGCGCTGCTCGACGGTGTCGGCCGGGCCGAGCATCGGATCGCCGTCGAGGAGCGGTTCGGGCAGCCAGGAGCCGACGCTGCGTTCGCGGCGGGCCTGTGCCGAGCGGAGCCGGTCGAGGCACAGGTTGGTGACGACCTTGGTCAGCCATGCTTCCGGCACCCTGATCCGCTGCCGGTCGGCGGCCTGCCAGTGCAGGAACGCGTCCTGCACCGCGTCTTCGGCGTCGGCGGCGGAGCCGAGCAGCCGGTACGCCAGCGAGGCCAGCCGGTTCCGGCTGGCCTCGAACCGACTGGCGTCGAAGCGATCGGCGGCGGTGCTGTCCACCCGGACCACCCTAGGCGGCAACCCGACCGCCCCGGACGGACGCGTCAGCACCGGGCCCGGCGACTCGTGCGCCCTTCCCGGCGGACCCATCCGCCGCGGCGGCCAGACGGCGCCTGCGCCGGGGCACACCGAAGGTCGGGTGCGCGGTGGCCCAGAGCGAGAGCCTGAGGACGCCCGCCTTGATCCGCGCGGCCTTCCGGCCGCCCAGGTACGTCGGCTTCGGTTGCGCCTCGCCGTCGACCAGTTGCAGGATGCCGTCCCGCCGCCCCAGGCTGATGTGGTTGCCCGGGTAGGCCAGCTTGGTGGTCGCGACCCCGCCGCCGGTCAGGCGTCCCACGATCGCCTCGATGGCCTGCTTGCCGGTGTAGCCGGCCGAGGCGCAGGACATCGGCAGCGGCCGGCCGTTGTCGCCGATGGCGTGGGCGCTGTCGCCGACGGCGTAGACGTTCGGGTGCGACACCGACCGCATGGTGCGGTCGACGACGATCCGACCCTGCTCGGTGACCTCCAGCCCGCTGGCGGCGGCGATGGGGGCGACCGCGAACCCGGCCGTCCACACGGTGGCGTCCGAGGTTAGGGCGGTGCCGTCGGCGCAGAGCACCCGCGCTGCCTCGACGGCTTCGACCCGGGTGTGCTCCAGGACGCCGATGCCCAGCCGCTCGCAGGCGCGGCGCAGGTGGCTGCGGGCTCCGGCGGAGAGCCGGGCGCCCAGCTCGCCGCGGGCGATCAGCACCACCGACAGGCCGGGCCGGGACTCGGCGATCTCGGTGGCGGTCTCGATGCCGGTCAACCCGTCGCCGACGACCAGCACCCTCCCGCCGCCGTCCCGCCCGCCCAGGTTGTCCAGGCGCTCGCGCAGGCGCAGCGCCGAGGGTCGGGCGGCGACGTCGAAGGCGTGCTCCGCCGCGCCGGGGACACCGCGCTGGTCGCCGTGGCTGCCGAGGGCGTAGACAAGCGTGTCGTAGCCGAGCTCGCCACCGCCGTCGGCGTCGGCCACGGCGACGACCTGGCGCTCCGGGTCGACGGCGGTGACCCGGGCCAGGCGCAGCCGGATCCCCGTGCCGGCGAAGACGTCGGCGAGCTTCGGAGCCGCGATCTCCTGGCCGGCCGCGAGCTGGTGCAGCCGCAGCCGCTGGACGAAGTCCGGCTCGGCGTTGACCACGGTGACCTCGGTGTCGGCCGGGGACAGCCGGCGGGCCAGGTTCCCGGCCACGAAGGCCCCGGCGTAGCCGGCGCCGAGGACGACGATGCGGTGCCTCATGTGTCGCTCCTGTCTGTTCGCGTGCTCTCGCGAGTTGAGCGGAGCAGCGCCCCGATTGCTGACAGGAGCGGGCTGTGGCGCGGGCCACAAAGCGCCATGAGCGCGGCGCCCCGTGGGCCACGGGCAGGAGTCGGGCGCCGTCAGCGGTGGTCGTTCTCCTTCAGTTCGATCACCCAGGCGCGCCGCTCGGCGATCTTGCCGTCGCGCATCACGAACACCTCGGCCATCGACATCCGCATCTCCTCGCCGGTGTCGCGCCGCACCGAACCGACGAGTTCCGCCATGACCGTGTCGCCCTGCTCCACCATCCGGACCACCTCGAGTCGGGGCGGCGGCACGAAACCGGGTCCCTCGATCGCGGCGTCGTACGCCTCCTTGCCCTTCAGGTGGAACGCGCCGAAGACCGTCCACTCGATGTCGTCGGTCAGGCAGGACAGGATCTGCGCGTGGTCGTTCCTGCGGAAGCCGTCCAGGTAGGTCTCGACGGTTTCGGTGTTGCGCGACATGGGCGGTCTCCCCTCGCTGGGTCTGCCCGGGACGGCAGACCCAGCGACGCTATCCGCCAGGTGTGACGGAGGCGGGGAACGTCTCCGTCGGCCCGAGCAGGCAGCGCCGCAGCACGGTCAAGCCGCTGGACGGGCCAGGTGAGCCGGCGGGAGCGACGGGTCCTGGTCCGGCGGTGCGGTGGCGAACGGGGCGAGGAGGCCGGGCAGCGTCCGCTCGGCCAGGGCGACCACGTCGGCGGCGGCGAGGTCGACCGCCGCGTACCGGCCGTGGCCGGCGGCCGTGGTGGCGGTCAGCGTCGCCAGGCCGAGCCGGCGTTGCAACACGCTCTGCCGCACCTGCCAGCCGATCACCGCCCCGCCGCGCAGCGCCGAGGTGGACCGGCTGACCAGCCCCGACCGGACCACCAGGTGGTCGCCGACCGTCGCATGCCCCAACGCCCGGTACGCCACCACCGCGGCCACCGCCACCAGCGGCGCCGACACCGGCCCGGCCAGCCACAACCGGGGCAGGCCGAGGACGGCGCCCAGCCCGGCCAGCGCCCCGGTGAGCGCCGCCACCACCAGCGCCGCCCAGCCGAGCCGGCGGCGCAGCGCGGCCGGCGGGTGCCCGCGCAGCGGCGCCTCGAACGGGTTCGGGTCGGCGTCGAGCACCGCGGCGGCCACCGAACGGGCCACCCGGACCGGGCCGCGCGGCAGCACAATGGTGGCCGGGGTCATGCTCCACACCGTCAGGCCGGTGGTGATGACGTTGGTGTCCGCCGTGCCCATCCACCGCCACAGCACCGGTTCGGAGATCTCCACGCCGCGCAGCCGGTCGTCGTCCCGGTCGACCTCGCGGGTCTTGAACAGGCCCTGGCTGGTACGCAGCACGCTGCCGGCCGCGGTGCGCACCCGGGTCAGCCGGAAGTCCCAGAACTCGGCGACGAACGCCACCGCCATGCCGGCCACCCCGAGCACCCCCGCCGCGGCGACGGCGATCACGGCGGACCAGCCGAGCCCGAGCGCGCGCCAGTCCAGCAGCTCAGCGACCGCGCCCGCGGCGTCGAACCCGAACGACCCGGCCGTCCAGTACGCGCCCCAGAGCAGGCCGGCCGCCATCACGAACGCCCAGACGTTGACCACGTTGTGCACCAGCCAGGACCAGCGGATCCGGGCGAGGACCCGGGCGTCGCCGGCGACCGCTCCCCCGCCGCGCGCGGCTCCCGCCGGCCGGGCCCCGGCGCCGCTCGGCGTCGCACCGTCGGTCGCCGGGTCGTCGGCGTCACGCAGCCCGGCCCGGGCGTCAGCATCGCGCGGCCCGCCCCGTGCGGCCGCGTCACGCACTGGCGAGCCGGAGCGCGGCGACCCGTCCCGCTCGGCCGGCTCGTCGCCGGGCGCCGCCCCGTCACCCGGCGGTGCGACCGGCTCGCCGCCGAGCAGGTCCCGGCGCAGCCGTTCGGCCGTCCGCACGTTGACCGCGTCCAGCCGCAGCGCCGCCTCCCCCTCCGCACCGGGCAGGCCGGCGCCGACGGTCACCACCCGCAGCCCGGCCAGCCGGTGCCGCAGCGTCGCCGTCGCGGTCACGCTGCGGATCCGGTCCCGGCGGACCGAGCGGTGCGAGCGCACCAGCAGGCCGGTGCGCAGCTCGACCCGTTCCCCGGTCACCCGGTACCGCGTCTTCGCCCACCGCAGCAGGTCGTGCCCGGCCTGGGCGACACCGACGACGGCGACCGCCAGCACCGGCCAGAGCGTCGACAGCCGCGCCTCGACCCGGAACACCCCCACCGCCAGGCCGGTCGGCGCGAGCGACAGCAGGCTGCGGACCACGTCCACCCACACCATGCGTACGTCCAGCCGCCGCCACCCGGTCACGTCGCGTCCCCCGGTGTCTGCCGCACCAACTCGGTGAGCTGTTCCGCGGTCCGCGCGGCCACCTCCGCGTCCAATCCCACCAGCCGTACCGGGCCGTGCGCGGAGGCGGTCGTCACGGTCACCGTGGCCAGCCCGAACATCTGCTGCAACGGCCCGCGCACCCGGTCCACGGTCTGGATGCGGGACATCGGGGCGACCCGCCACTCCCGCACGAACCAACCCGAGGACGCGTACACCGCCTCGGTGGTGGCCTCCCACCGGTGCACCGCGTACCGCCAGGAGGGCACCACCGCCGCGTAACCGGCCGCCGCCAGCACCGTGACCACCAGCGCCGGACCGGACCACGGCCGGGTCGACCCGGCCACCGCGTACGCCGCCGCCAGCGCGGCCAGCACCGGGGCCGCGCCGAGCACCGCGCGTACCGTCCACCACCCGACCGCCCGCCGCTCCACCCGGTGCCGGGGCGGGCGCAGCCGTACCGTCGATCCCGTCATCGCCTCATCGTGGGGGCCGGCGCCGCCCCGGACACCTGCCGACGGGCCAGACCGGTGGCCGATCGGCCAGAAATGGTGGCCGATGGGCAGCCGCCCGGCCGGCGCCGCCTTTCTACGCTCACCCCATGAGCGCGACCCGCACCGGCCGGACGTCGCCACGCTGGCTGCTCCCGGCCGAGCTGGCCACCCTCGACGCCGCCGGCGCCCGGCAGCGGCGTACCGTCCGGGACTGGGTGGTGGACGCGACGCTGGTCGCGGCGGCGGCGCTGGTCGGGTTGTCGGTGTGGAGCGAGGACCCGCCCTACTACGCCGCGGCGGTCCCGGCCTGGATGCTCGCGGTCGACCCGTGGGTCGGCGCCGCCGCGTGCCTGGCCCTGTGGTGGCGGCGCCGGTTCCCGATGGCGCTGGCCGTCGCGCTGGTGCCGGCGCTCTACGTCGCCGGCACCGCGGTGGGCGCCACGATGGTCGCGGTGCTGACCGTGGCGGTGCGCCGCGACTGGCTGCCCGCCACCCTGGCCACCGCCGGCTACCTGGTGCCAGCGCTGATCTTCGGGGCGCTGCACCCCGCCCCCGGCACCGGCGTGGTCGCCTCGGTGGCGCTGGTCGGCATGATGTACCTGGTGCCGCTCGGCTGGGGGATGGCCACCCGAGCCCGCCGGCAGCTGATCGCCAGCCTGCGCCGCGACGCCGAGCGGGAACGGCAGGAGCACCACCGCCGGCTCGCCGACGCCCGCCGCGGTGAGCGGGAACGCATCGCGCGGGAGATGCACGACGTGCTGGCACACCGGATCTCGCTGCTGTCGGTGCACGCCGGTGGCCTGGCGTACCGCACGGCGCAGGCCGAGGCGGGCGTCGGTCGGCCGCTGGAAGCCGCCGAGATCGGCCAGGCGGTCGAGGTGATCCGGGAGGCGGCCGTGCGGGCGCTGGACGAGCTGGGCGAGGTGCTCGCGGTGCTGCGCACCGACGGCGGGGACGGCCGGGAACGGGTGGCGCCGCAGCCGCGGCTGGCCGACATCCCCCGGCTGGTCGCCGAGGCCCGGGCCGCGGGCCAGCGGGTGAGCTTCGAGATGGAGTGCGCCCCGGGCGCCGCCGAGGCGTTGCGCCCGGCCACCCAGCGCACCGTCTACCGGACCGTCCAGGAGGGACTCACCAACGCCCGCAAGCACGCGCCCGGCGCGCAGGTGGCGGTCCGGGTGGACGCCGGGCCGGACACCGGCGTGGTCGCGTCGGTCACCAATCCCCTGCCGGGTACGCCCACCGGCGAGCTGCCGGGCGCGGGGGCGGGCCTGACCGGGCTCGCCGAGCGGGTGGCCCTCGACGGCGGCACCATCGAGCACGGCGTCGCCGACGGCTCGTTCCGGCTGACCACCCGGCTATCCTGGCCGACGTGACAGCGGACCGGATCCGTGTCCTGCTCGTCGACGACGACGCGCTGGTGCGTACCGGGTTGCGCCTGATGCTCGGTGGCGCCCCGGACCTCGACGTGGTCGGCGAGGCCGCCGACGGGGCCGACGTCGTCGACGCGGTGGCCCGGCTGCGCCCGGACGTGGTGCTGATGGACGTCCGCATGCCGGTGCTGGACGGGATCGCGGCTACCCGGAACCTGGGCAGCCGGGCCGGGCACCGGCCCGCGGTCATCGTGCTGACCACCTTCGACGCCGACGCCACCGTGCTGGAGGCGCTGCGGGCCGGCGCGGCCGGGTTCCTGGTCAAGCACACGCCGCCGGAGCGGATCGTCGACGCCGTGCACCGGGCCGCCGCCGGGGAGCCGGTGCTCTCCCCCACCGTGGCGCGCGCCCTCATCGACCGGGTCGCCGCCGGTGGCGACCCGGTCGACGAGCGGCGGCGCCGCGCCCGGGAGCGGTTCGCCCTGCTCACCGAGCGCGAGCGGCAGGTGGCGCGGGCGGTGGCGGAGGGACTGTCCAACGCCGACATCGCCGGCCGGCTGTTCCTCTCGGTGGGCAGCGTGAAGGCGCACATCTCCAGCGCGCTGACCCGGCTGGACATGACCAACCGGATCCAGCTGGCCCTGCTGGCCCACGACGCCGCCGACGACTGAGCCGCCACCGCGGCCGGTCGTGGTCAGCCGGTGCCGGGGGCCAGCCGGTTCAGCGGGCGCCGTCGAGGACGGGGATCAGCTGCTCCTCCTCGTAGGTCAGGTGGCGTTCCAGCTCGTCGGTGAGCCGGTCGACCTGCCGGCGCAGCTGGACCGGGTCGGCGGTGGCGTCGGCGAGCACCGCGCGCAGCCGCTCCACCAGCTCGGCCACCCGCCGGTGCTCCTCCCGCAACCGGGCCAGCGTCGCGGCCAGGTCGGGACGCTGCTGGTCGAGGGCGGTGAACAGGCCGGTGTCCTCCATGGTGTGGTGGTGGTGCAGTCCCTGACAGACGGTCAGGCAGTTGATCCGTAGCTGGGCGCCCAGCCCCGGCCCGGAGCGGGCCACCTCGGCGCGGATCAGCGCGAGTTCCCGCCGGAACGCGTCGTGCAGCAGCTTGAGCCCCGCGCCGAGGGACGGGGCGTTGGGCGGCCCGCCGGCCACCTGGTACAGCGCCACCACCGGGAGGACCCGCGTCGTCTTCTCCTGGTAGGCGGCCCAACCCGGGTCGGCCTCGACGGCACGGGCGAAGACGCGGTCGCGGTCGGCGCCGATCAGCACCTCGGCCCGCGCCTGGTAGGTGAAGACGCCGTCCTCGACGGTGGCCCGCGGGTCGGCCACCAGGTTGTGGTACCAGTCGGGGTGGCGCGGCGCGCCCCCGGCGGAGGCGATCACCAGGATGCGTTCCCCGCCGTCGGGCAGGTAGCCGACCGGGGTGGTGTGCGGGGCGCCGGTACGGGCCCCGGTGGTGGTGAGCAGGATGAGCCGGCCGCCCGCGAAGGGGCCGCCGACCCGGCCGGAGTTGGCCCGGAACTCGTCGATGATCTGCTGGTTGAAGTCGTTGGGCATGCGCTGCTTCCGGTCGAGGCCGTGCGGCCGATCGATGGGCCGCACGGAGGTCGCGCCGAGCCTCGGTCGGGCCGGCGCGGGAGGCGAGGACAGTCGTGGTCACCCGGCGTCAGGCGCGGGGACGGCGCGCGAGCGCGCGCGGCGGCGGAACTGTCGGCAGGGATCGGCGGGCCGCGGGCCCGCCCCCGGGTCACGACGTCGCCGGGTGCCCTGTCCGCTCGTGGCCCATGGCCGACCCGGCAGTCACGGTGCCGACCCTACTGCCGCCCGCGCCGGCCGGCAACGATCTTTTCCCGGTTGTGCCGGGGCGCGTACCGCTGGCACCGTCGGGACATGCCGATGACCGGGGCCGACGTGGCGCGCGCGGTGGCCGGGATGACCGCCGTCCTGGGCCCGTACGACGGGCGGGACTGGCGGGTGCCCGCCGGCGACCTGACCTGGAGTTGCTGGACCACCGCCGCGCACGTGGCACACGACCTGCTGGGCTACGCCGGTCAGGTGGCGGGCCGGCCGGCGGACGGCTACCTGCCGTTCGACCTCGTCGTGGCCTCCGACGCCGCGCCCCGGGAGGTGCTGCGGGTGGTCACCGCCTGCGGCGCGCTGCTGCGCGCGGCGGTCGACGCCGCCGCGCCGGAGAGCCGGGCCTGGCACTACGGGCCGTGCGACCCGGCGGGGTTCGCCGCCATGGGCGTGGCCGAGACGCTGCTGCACACCCACGACATCACCCGTGGGCTGGGGGTGCCCTGGCAACCGCCGGACGAGCTCAGCGCCGCGGTGATCGGCCGGCTGTTCCCGGACGCCCCGGACGGGCCCCCGGCGGCGGTGCTGCTCTGGCTCACCGGTCGGGGTGAGCTGCCGGGACGGCCCCGGCGGACGTCCTGGACCTGGCGGGCCGCGCTGGACTGACTCCCCCGCCGTGCGGGCGGGCTACCCGGCGCGGCGGCGCCACGGCGGCCACCACCCGCGACGGGTACGCCGCGCGGCGGCGGGTGCGGGTGCCGGGGCGGCCGGCGCGGTGGCGGCCGGTCGGCGCTCCTCGCGCCAGCGGCGTACCACGTCGTCGGCGTTCACCGGGCGGACCACCACCCGCGGCCCCTCCGGGTTGCGCAGCCAGGCGAAGATCTCGGCGTTCAGGTCGGCCACGTACGACCGCACCGCCTCCTCGGTCGGCAGGCCCCGCACCTCGTCGGGCACCTGTTCGGCCTTGCGGCGCAGTTGCAGCGGGGTGGGCAGCAGCAGGTCGCTGGGGAGCGCCTCCCGCTCCAGGAAGCTCTTGATCCACCACGACTCGTCGTAGGGCAGGTTGCGGCCGGGGATCGGTTTGCCCATGCCGGGCAGGTTGTCGAACTCGCCCCGCTCCTGGGCCGAGCGGATCTGCGCCTCGACGCTCGCTTCCCAGCCGTTCACCCGCCACCTCCCGCAGCCCACCGTATCGCGGCCGTCGGGAGGCGCAGCGTATCGGGCGGAGCGGGCATTCCCGCCACCCTCAGGCCGGTGACCCGGCCCACCGGGCGTGCCGGTGCCCGTCGCGCGGGAACGGCGGCCGGGCCGGCAGCACCTCCTGGAACCGGTAGCCGGTCTTCTCCGCCACCCGGCACGAGGCCGGGTTGTCCACCTGGTGCAGCAGGTCCAGCCGGGTCAGGCCGGCGGCGGCGAACCGGTCGAACGCCCACCGGGTCACCGCCTCCAGGGCGCGCGGGGCGATCCCCCGCCCCCGGGCCGCGGCGGCGGTCCAGTAGCCCACCTCGGCGTTCTCCCGTCCCGGCGCGAGCCGCTTGAGCACCACGTTGGCCACCAGCCGGTCGCCGTCGCGCAGCGGTTCCAGCACGGCGAAGGTGTACCGGTGACCGCTGTCCCAGCCCTCCCGGGTGGCGGCCAGCCACCGGCGCGCCGCCGCGTGGCTGGTCACCGGGACCGTCGTCCACCGGCGCAGCACGGGATCCCGGTAGACCTCGACCAGCGCGTCGGCGTCCTCGGCCCGCCACGGGCGCAGGAGGAGTTCGGGCGCGGCCGGGGACGCCGGCGCCCGGAGCATGATCGTCACCGGCCCAGTCTGCCCGCCGGCGCCAACAGCGGCTGCCCCGGCCGGTGTCGCCGCCGCGCGCCCGGTTGCGCCTGTGCCGGTGTCGCCGCCGCGCGCCCGGTTGCGCCCCTGCCGGGCGCCGGTGTGCCGTTCAGGCCACCGGATCCCGGGTGGCCCTCGGCCGGCCGGCCACCCGGGCATAGGGTCGGTCCAGTCGACGGGGGGTCTGTGATGGTCGGTACGGGCGCGCTGGTGGGTATCGGGCTGGTCGCGTTGGGCCTGGTGCTCACGCCCGGGCCGAACATGGTGTACCTGGTGTCCCGGTCGGTGACCCAGGGCCGCCGGGCCGGGTTGATCTCGTTGCTCGGGGTCGCCGCCGGCTTCGCCGTCTACCTGACCGCCGCGGTCGCCGGCCTGGCCACGATCTTCGTCCTGGTGCCGGCGCTCTACACGGCGGTGAAGCTGGCCGGCGCGGCGTACCTGTTCTGGCTGGCCTGGCGGACGCTGCGCCCCGGCGGGCGGTCGCCGTTCAACCCCGCGCCGCTGCCGCCGGACCGGCCCCGCCGACTGTTCACCATGGGGCTGGTCACCAACCTGCTCAATCCGAAGATCGCGATTCTCTACGTGTCGCTGCTGCCGCAGTTCGTGGACCCGCAGCGGGGCCACGTCGCCGCGCAGAGCCTGCTGCTCGGCCTGACCCAGATCACCGTCGCGCTGACCGTGAACGCGCTGATCGTGCTCGGCGCCGGCACCCTGGCCGGGTTCTTCGCCCGCCGGCCGCTGTGGCTGCGGGTCCAGCGCTGGGTGATGGGCACCGTGCTGGGTGGCCTGGCGGTACGCATCGCCGCCGACCGGTCCCGGGCCGCGGTCGCCACGCCCTGACCCGGCCGGCCCCCGCGCCGGTCAGCGGGCGGTGTCGTGGTGCCGGCGGACCATGCCGGCGGCCAGCGGCGCGGCGTCCAGGTCGCCGGCCGCGATCCGCGCGGCCACGGTCCGGCGCACGAGCCGGTCGGCCAGCCCGGGCGCGTGCCGGGCGAGCGCCAGTTCCAGCCGGCCCCGGCCGGTGGTGGCCACGTCCCGGGGGGCCCGGCGGGCGGTGGCGGCCCGCAGGATCGCCCGGACCACCCCCTGCACCGGCTCCAGCCGGGACACCCCCCGCAGCGACAGCCCGGCCTCGGCGGTGCTGTCGTGGATCGGCGAGGAGACCATGCTCGGGTAGACCACGCTCACCCCGACGTGGGTGCCGACCTCGTGGCGCAGCGCGTCGGCGTAGGCGACCAGGGCCCGCTTGCTGACCCCGTACGCGGCGGCGAGCGGCAGCGGCAGCACGGCCATCCGGCTGGCCACGAAGATCACCCGCCCGCGCGCGGTGACCAGGTCGGGCAGCGCCGCGGCGGTGGTCCGCCAGGCGGCCAGCAGGTTCACCTCGAGCTGCTGGCGCACCACCGCGTCGGGCGGCAGTTCGGCGGGGGCCGGGCCGCCGACGCCGGCGTTGTTGACCAGCAGGTCCAACCCGCCGAGCCGGTCGACGGCGGCGCGTACCGCCGGCGGCACGGCCGCCGGGTCGGTCAGGTCGCAGCGCAGCACCGGGATGTCGGCGTCCGGCGCGCCGTGCAGGTCGAGCCCGACCACCCGGGCCCCGGCGGCGGTCAGCGCGGCGCCCAGGTGCCGCCCGAAGGTGCCGTCCGCCCCGGTGACCAGCACCCGCCGGCCGGCCAGCCGGCTCACGGCCGGGCTCCGGCGCGCGCCGCCGGGGCGGTCGAGCGGGCCCGGCGCGCCCCGGCGGCCAGTTCCCGGCCCAGCTCACCCAGGTAGGCGTCGAAGTCGACCCGCATCGCCGGCCGGCGCTGGCCCCACCGGGCGGTGGCCGCCCGCAGCTCGGCCCGGCAGGCGGCCCGCTGCGCCCGCGGGTCGGGCAGCGCGTACCGGCCGGCGAGGTAGCCAGCGACGAGTCGGGCCTGCGCCTCGACCAGGGGGAACGCCGCCCCGGTCGACTGCATCAGGCCGACGAACAACAGACCGGGCGCGTCGGGATGGAACACGTGCCGGTACAGCGGGAGGGTCTCCGCGCCGTCGCCGAGCAGCGCCGGGTCGAGGAACGGGATCTCCACCCGGTAGCCGGTGCACCAGACGACCAGGTCGATCTCGTCGCTGCGGCCGTCGGTGAACTCCACCCGGTCGCCGTCGAAGCGGGCGATGCCGGGGCGGGCCTCGATGTCGCCGTGGGTGAGCCGGGACAGCAGCCCGTCGGAGAGGGTGGGGTGGTCCTGGAGGAAGCCGTGGGTGGGGGCGGGCAGGCCGTACCGGGTGGGCGGGCCGACGGTGGCGGTGAGGGTCAGCTGGCTGATCCGTTGCCGCAGCCGCCACGGCAGCCGCCGGGCCAGCGCCCCGTTGAGGGTGTCCGACGGGCGGCCGAGCAGGTACTTCGGCACCACCCAGACACCCCGGCGCAGCGACAGCAGGGTGCGGGTGGCCGCGTACGAGGCGTCGACGGCGATGTCCATCGCCGAGTTGCCGCCCCCGACGACCAGTACCCGCCGGCCGGCGAGCTGCTCCGGCCCCCGGTAGTCGTGGCTGTGCCACTGCTCGGCGGTGCAGGTGCCGGGGTAGTCGGGGCTGGGCGGCTTGGGCACCCGGTTGTGGCCGTTGGCGACCACCACCGCCTCGACGGTGACGGTGACCGGCCCGTCCGGCCCGGTGGCGTGCACCGTCCAGGTGCCGCCGGGGTCCTGGACGACGCGGTCGACGGTGTGCCGCAGCCGGACGGCGTCGAGCAGCCCGAACCGGTGCGCGTAGTCGGCGAGGTAACCGGCGATGCGGGTGTGGTCGGGGTAGTCCGGCCAGTCGTCGGGCATCGGGTGGTCGGCGAACTCGGTGCGCCGCCGGCTGGTGTTCAGGTGCAGCGTCCGGTACGCCGGCGAGCCGGGCGCCCCGTACACCCAGAGGCCGCCGACCCGGTCGGCGGCCTCGAAACAGACCGCCGGCACGCCGGCATCGGCGAGGGCCTTGAGACTCGCCAGTCCGGCCGCCCCGGCGCCGATCACCGCCACTGTCGGCTGCCCGACCATCCCGCCTCCCGACATTAATCCAACGACTGATGGATAATGGCCGGGCCGGGGTCCGCCGTCAAGAGCCGGCCGGTCCGTACAGCCCGTCCAGGAACCGGTGCACGAACATCCGGAACTCCCGCCGCTCCCGGGCCCCCGACGGCGCCGCGGCCAGGGCCACCACGTGCCCGTGCACCGCCCAGACCAGGCTGCGCACGGTGATGTGCGGGGTCGGCTCGACCAGCGCGCCGGCCGACGCGGCGGCGGTGAGCAGCTCCGCCACCAGCCGGTACAGCGGCGCGGCGTACCGCTCGTCGAGCTCGGCGTGCCGGTGCGGCTCCAGCCAGCGGCGCAGCCACAGCGCGGTGGTCTCCGGCCGGTCCTCCAGGAAGTCCACGAAGACGTCGACGAGGTCGTGCAGGGCCCGCCGGGCCGCCGGCGGCCCGGCCGGCAGCGCCGCGCGGGCCCGCTCGGCCGCCGCCTCCAGCACCTCCCGCTCGGCGGCGAAGACCCGGGCGAAGCAGGCGTCGTAGAGCTGCGCCTTGGTGCCGGTGTGGTGCGAGACGGTGGCCACGTCGACGCCGGCGGCCGCCGCCACGTCGCGCAGCCCGACGGCGTCGAACCCCCGCTCGGCGAAGAGCCGGGTGGCCACGGTGAGTACCAGCTCGCGGGTCGGACGGGTCTCCTCCCGCCGGGGCCGGCCCGGGCGGCGTCGGGGCATGGTCATGGCCGCCATTCTGCCCCTACAATCCAGCATCCGTTGGATTGGCGCGGGCGCGGGCCCGGACAGGAGGCGGCGATGACCGGGCTCGACCAGCAGCCGGCCACCGGCGAGGGGACCACGCTGCCGCGCGGGCCGCTGGCCGGCTTCGCCACCGGCTCGCTCGGCATGGGCGTCTGGGTGACCGTCCCGGGCCTGCTGCTGCTCTACTTCCTCACCGACGTGCTCGCCGTGGCGCCGTGGCTGGCCGGCCTGGCGCTGCTGCTGCCGAAGGTCGCCGACGTGCTGCTGCACCCGTGGATCGGGCACCGCTGCGACGTCGAACAGGCCCGCCGGGGCGACCGGCGCCGGCTGCTGCTGCTCGGCTGCGCCCTGCCGGTCGCGTTCGTCGCGCTCTTCGCGGTGCCCGGCGGGCTGACCGGCGCCCCCGCGGCCGCCTGGGTCGCGGTCGCCTTCGTCGCCGGCAACCTGCTCTTCGCCGCCTACCAGGTGCCCTACCTGGCCACCCCGGCCGACCTGCGGATCGGCTACCACGAGCGGACCCGGCTGATGGCGTTCCGGATGGTGGTGCTCACCCTCGGCATCCTGGTGTCCGGGCTGCTGGCGCCGCTGCTGGCCGGCGGCGACGACGCCACCCGCGGCGGCTACCAGCGGATGGGCCTGCTGCTCGCGGCCGGCATGCTCGCCGCCATGCTGGTCGGGGTGACCGGCATCGGCCGGCTGCGCCGGGCCGCGGCGGCGGTCGCGCCGGCCCACGAGGGCGGCTGGCGGGCGCTCGGCGCGGCGCTGCGGGACCGGCAGTTCCGCTGGCTGGTCGCCGCGTACCTGGCCATGTCCACCACCACCCACCTGGTCCTCGCCGGTGTGCCCTACTACGCCGAGTACGAGCTGGGTCGGGCCGGGCTGACCACCGTGCTGGTCGCCGCGTTCGTCGCGCCGGCGCTGCTGGTCACCCCGGCCTGGCTGGCGGTGGCCCGCCGGGTGGGCAAGCAGCGGGCGCTGCTGGCCGCGCAGGGCGCGTTCGCCGCCGGCTCGCTGGTGCTCGCGGTGGGTCGCCCGGCCGGGCTGCCGCTGCTGGTCGGCGCGGTGGCGGTGCTCGGCGTCGCGTTCGCCGGCATGCAGCTGCTGCCGTTCTCCATGGTGCCGGACGTGATCCGGGCCGGCGCCGGGGTCGGCGCGGGTACCTACACCGGCGTCTGGACGGCGACCGAGGCCACCGGCGCGGCACTCGGCCCGTACCTCTACGCGCTCTGCCTGGCCGGCGGCGGCTTCGTCGCGTCGGCGGCCGGCGAGACGGTCGTCCAGCCGGACTCGGCGCTGGCCGCCGTCCGCTACGGCTTCGGCCTGCTGCCCGCCGCGGCGATGCTCGTCGCGATGCTGCTGCAACGCCGCTACACCCTGGACCGGCTCGCCCGCGCCGGGAGCTGACCGGCCGGCCCACCGGCGGGGAGCCGCCGGCCGGCGCGGCACTAGACTTCGCCCTCGATGGACGCCGAGCCCAACGTCGAGACCCGCCCGTGCGCGCACTGTGGACGGCCGGTGCCCCAGCGCGCCGGCGCGGGCCGGCCGTTCCGCTACTGCCGGGACAACGACGGCGCCTGCCAGCGGGCCTCGCGCAACAACCGGATGCGGCACCGCAACGCGCCGGGCCTGCCCGGGCAGGTGGCCCGCACCTGGGAGGCGGTGGACCGGCTCGACCAGATCGTGCAGACCCTCAGCGAGGCGCTGCACGCCGAGCTGTCCCCGGTCGGGGTGGAACGGCAGCTGGCCGAGGCACGCGCCGAGGCGGCCGCCCAGGTGGCCGCCGCGCACGCCGAACGCGACGAGGCACGCCACGAGGCCGACCAGGCCACCACGGCCGCCGCCCGGGCCCGCGAGGAGGCGCGGGCCGCGCTGGCCGACCGGGACGCCGCCCGCCAACGGGCCGAGCAGGCCGTCGCCCGGGCCGGCCGGGACGCCGAGCGGGCGGAACAGGCCGAGGCGGCCCGGGACGAGGCCCGCCGGGCGGCCAGCGCCGCCGAGGCGCTGCGGACGCAGGCCGAGCGGGACCGCGACGCGGCCCGGCACGAGCTGCGTGCCGTGCGCGCGGAGCGGGACGCCGAGCGGCACCGGGTCACCGACCTGACCGCCGAACGCGACGCCGCCCGCGCCGACGCCGACCGGGCCACCCGGGCCGCCGCCGAGGCCGCCGACCGCGCCGAGCGGTGGGAGGCCGAGGTCACCGACGTCCGCCGCCAGATCGAGCAGGCCCGCACCGACACCGCGCGGGCCCGGGCCGGCGCCGCCGACGCGGTACGCGCCCACGAGCGGGCCGACCGGGCCCGGGAACGCGCCGAGGCCGCGGCCCGCGAGGCCGACGCCGCGCGGCAGGCGGCGGTGGACACCGCCGCTCGGCTGCGCGCGGAGCTGGCGGCCACCGCCGCCCAGCGGGACGCGCTCACCGCCGAGCTGGCCACCGCCCGGCAGGCCACCGCCGCGGCCGAGCACCGGCTCGCCGAGCTGGCGGTACGGCTGCGCACCGCCGAGGCCGACCGCGACGCCGGCCAGCAGCGGGTCGCCCAACTCGCCGGCCAGGTCACCGACCTGGCCGCCGCGCTGGCCCGACTCTCCGGCCCCGCCGCCCCCGCCGAGCCGGTCGCCGACGCCGCCGCCCGCTGAGGCGGGCCGCACCGTCTGTCAGGCCCAGGACACTCCCCGTTCATCAACCGTCCATTCAGGTATTTACCCTGAGCGATCCTCCATGCACTGATGGCGATTCTCGGGAGGCATCCCGACCGGGCCCGCCCATAGCATCGGCGATGACCGATGCGGGATCCGGCGTGTCGGGAGGGATTCCGCGGGGGGAACGCAGGTGCAGGTCACGTCCAACGAGTACGTCTTCGCCGCGTCCTTCGCCCAGGAGTGGATCTGGCTGGCCAGCCAGCTCGGCGCCGAGGCGTCGGCGTACAACCTGCGCTCGCCGATCCTGCTGCCACCCGGCACCGACGCCGGCGTGCTGCGCGCCGCGCTCGCCGAGTTGACCCGCCGGCACGAGCCGCTGCGCACCGCGCTGCGCACCGCCGACGGCGCGCTGACCCAGGTCGTGCACGCCGACGTGCCGATCGAGCTGGCCGAGACCGACCTGTCCGGGCTGGCCGAGCCGGACCGCTCCGCCCGCCTCGCCGACCTCGTCGCCGCCGACCTGGCCGCCCCGTTCGTGCTGCACCGGGCGCCGCTGTGGCGGGCCCGCCTGGTGCACCTGCCGCAGCGCCCCGCGCTGCTGTTCACCGCGCACCACACCGTCTTCGACGGCAGCTCGCAGCCGATCCTGGAGGCGGAGGTCGAGGAGCTGTGCCAGGCCGCGCTGCACCGGCGTACGCCGCGCCTGCCCACCCTGGAGATCCAGTACGCCGACTACGCGGTGTGGCAGCGCGACCAGGCTGCCAGCGCCGCCGCCGAGGCCGACCTGGCGTACTGGCGCGAGCGGCTCGCCGGCGCCCCGCCGGTGCACGGGCTGCTGCCGGACCGGCCGCGCGCGGCGGCCACCGAGCGGCCCGGCGCGGAGGTCACCTTCGACCTGCCCGGGCAGCTGCGCGACACGGTCGCCGAGGTCGGCCGCCGGCACTCGGCGAGCAGCGCGATGGTGCTGCTCGCCGGCTACGCCGCGCTGCTGCACCGGCTCAGCGGCGACGCGCAGGTGTGCGTCGGGCTGCCGGTCGCCGGGCGCAACCGGCCCGAGCTGGCCCCGCTGATCGGCATGTTCGTCAACACGCTGGTGCTGCGCCTCGACCTGACCGGCGACCCGAGCTTCGGCGAGCTGATCGGCCGGGTCCGGGAGACCATGCTGGCCGCCTGGGAACACCAGGACCTGCCGCTGCCCCGGCTCGTCGAGGCGCTCAACCCGCCCCGGCTGCCCGGCGTGCAGCCGCTCTACCAGCTCGGCTTCAACCACCTCGGCCAGGTGGGGCTGAGCACCAGCAACGGGGTCGCCCGCGAGGAACTGCTGCTCGAGGTCAGCGACACCGCCGGGCGGCTGGAGTACCGCAGCGACCTGTTCGACGCCGACACCGCCCGGCGGATCGTCGCGCGCTGGCTCACCCTGCTGCGCGGCGGCCTGGCCCGGCCCGACCGGCCGCTGTCCGCGCTGCCGCTGCTGCCCGCCGCCGAACGCGACCTGCTGGTCACCGGGTGGGCCGCCGGGCCGCCGGCGCCACCGGCCGGCCCCGGCGTGGTCGAGCTGATCCGCGCCCACGCCACCCGCACCCCCGACGCGGTCGCCATCCGCGACGCCGGCCGGTCGCTGACCTACCGGCAGCTCGACGAGCGCACCGCCCGGCTGGCCGCCCGGCTGCGCGCCCTCGGCGCCGGCCCCGAGCAGCTGGTCGGGGTGGCGCTGCCCCGCTGCGCCGACGTGGTGGTGGCGATGCTGGCGGTGCTGCGGGCCGGCGCGGCGTACGTGCCCCTGGACCCCGGCTACCCGGCGCGGCGGCTGGCCCACCTGGTGACCGACTCGGCCGCCACGGTGGTGGTCACCTCCGCCGCCGTCGCCGACGCGCTGCCGGCCGGGGCGTACCGCCCGGTCCTGACCGACGACCTCGACGGCGGTCCCGACCCGGACGGCGCCGGCGAGCCCGCGCCGGTGCACCCGCACGGCCTCGCCTACGTGATCCACACCTCCGGCTCCACCGGCCGGCCCAAGGGCGCGATGATCGAGCACCACTCGCTCGCCGCGCACGCCACCTGGTTCGCCCGGCAGCACGCGCTCACCCCCGACGACCGGCTGCTGGTGCTCGCCTCCCCCAGCTTCGACCTGTTCGGCCAGGAGGTCTACCCGGCCCTGGTGGCCGGCGCGACCCTGGTCATCGCCCCCGAGCAGGGCGCGCTCGACCCGGACGCGGTGCTCGACACCCTCCGCCGGGAACGGGTCACCCTGCTGTCCTGCGTGCCGACGGTGCTGCGGCACCTGGTCGCCCACCCCGGCCTGGCCGAGGCGACCGACCTGCGGCAGGTGGTCTGCATCGGCGAGCAGCTCGACGGCGACCTGGCCGCCGGCCTCGGCGCGGTACGCGCCGTGCCGCTGCACAACCTCTACGGGCCGACCGAGACGACCATCGCGGTCTCCGCGCACACGGTGCCCCCGGGCACCCACCCGGCCGGCGCGGTGCCGATCGGCGTGCCGATGCCCGGCGCGCGGCTGCACGTGCTCGACGAACGGGGCGACCCGGTCCCCGTCGGCGCGCCCGGGCACCTGCACATCGGCGGCGGCCCGGTCGGTCGCGGCTACCTGCGCCGCCCCGCCGACACCGCTGCCGCGTTCGTGCCCGACCCGTTCGGCCCGCCCGGCGCGCGGCTGTACCGCACCGGCGACCGCTGCCGCTGGCGCTCCGACGGGACGCTGGAGTTCCTGGAGCGGCTCGACCGGCAGGTGAAGGTCAACGGCGCGCGGGTGGAACTCGGTGAGATCGAGACCGCGCTGCGCGCCCAGCCCGGCGTCGACCAGGCCGCGGTGGCGGTCCGCCCGGACGGCCACGGCGGGCGGCGGCTGGTCGGCTACCTCACCGGCGACGCCGACCCGGCGCGGCTGCGCGCCGCGCTGCGGGCCGTCCTGCCCGGACACCTCGTACCGACCGCCTTCGTCACCCTCGACGCCCTGCCGCTGATGCCCAGCGGCAAGCTCGACGTCGCCGCGCTGCCCGACCCGGCCGACGCCGACGACGCGGCGCCGGCGGTCACCGCCCCGCGCACCGGCGCCGAGGAACTGGTCGCCGCGGCGTGGGCCGAGGTGCTCGGCGTCGCCTCGCTCGGCGTGCACGACAACTTCTTCGACCGGGGCGGGCACTCGCTGCTGGCCAGCCGGGCCGTCGCCCGCATCGGCGCGGTCCTGGACGTGGACGTCCCGGTCTACATGCTCTTCGCCCACCCCACCGTCGCCGAGCTGGCCGCGCAGGTCGAACGGCTGCTGGTCGCCCGGCTCGACGAGATCTCCGAGGACGAGGCCGCCGCGCTCCTCGCCACCTACGAAAGGTAGCCCCGCATGTCCGCAGCCCCGGAGTCGGCGGCCCGGGAGGCACCGCTGTCCGCCACCAAGCAGGCCCTGCTGGAGCGGCTCCTGCGCCAACCCGGCGACACCGGCGCCGGCCGGATCGGCCGCGCCCCCGCGGACGCGCCGCGGACCCTGTCGTACGCGCAGGAGCGGCTCTGGTTCGCCGACCAGTTCGCCACCGGCTCGACCGCCTACCACGTGCCGGTGGCGGTGTGGCTGGACGGCGAGGTGGACCCGGCCGCGCTGGGCGACGCCCTCGGCGACGTGGCGGCCCGGCACGAGAGCCTGCGGATGCGGTTCCC
Organism: Micromonospora sp. C28SCA-DRY-2; assembly: GCF_030519475.1. Classification (GTDB taxonomy): domain Bacteria; phylum Actinomycetota; class Actinomycetes; order Mycobacteriales; family Micromonosporaceae; genus Micromonospora. The sequence continues at coordinate 115,369 of NZ_JAUMKD010000010.1, forward strand.
GGCCGGCGACGACGGCCAGCCGACGGTGGTCGTCGACCCGCCGGGCCCGGTGCCGCTGTCCCGGGCCACGGTCACCGCCGACGACCCCGGCGACGCCCGCCGGCAGGCCGCCGAGCTGGCCCGCGAGCACGCCGCCGACCCCTTCGACCTCGGCACCGGGCCGCTGTTGCGGGCCCTGCTCGTCGCGTACGGCCGGCACCGCTGGCTGCTGTCGGTGCAGGCGCACCACATCGTCAGCGACGGCTGGTCCATCGACGTGCTGGTGGCCGACGTGCTCACCGCGTACCGGGCCCGCCGCGGCGGGACGGCGCCGGACTGGCCGGCGCTGCCGGTCGGCTACGGCGACTACGCCCACTGGCAGCGGCACCGCCCCGGCACCGACCGGGGCCTGGCGTACTGGACCGGGCAACTGGCCGGGGTGCCCGCGCTGGACCTGCCCACCGACCGCCCGCGCCCGCCGACGCAGCGCTTCGACGGGGCCACCCACCGCTTCGAGGTGGACGCCCCGCTCGCCGCCGCCGTCACCGCGCTGGCCCGCCGGCACGACGCCACCGTCTACATGACCCTGCTCGCCGCCTACCAGGTGCTCCTCGCCGGGCACAGCGACCAGCGTGACTTCGCCGTCGGCTCGCCGGTCGCCGGGCGTACCCGCCCGGAGCTGGAGCCGCTGGTCGGGATGTTCGTCAACATGCTGGCGTTGCGGGCCCGGCTGGACCCGGACGAGTCGTTCAGCGCGCTGCTCACCCGCACCCGGCAGCTGGTCCTCGACGGCCTCACCCACCAGGATGTCCAGTTCGAGCACCTGGTGTCCGAACTGGACGTGCCCCGCGACGTCAGCCGGTCCCCGCTGTTCCAGGTCACCTTCGCGGTGCAGAACTACCAGTTCCGCGACCACGGCGCCGCCGGCGACGGGCCGGCGGTCAGCTGGGAGCTGCTCGACCTGGCGACCACCCGGTTCGACCTGGAACTGCTGGTGGTGCAGACCCGCACCGGCGAGCTGTGGTGCGAGTTCACCTACAACACGGCGCTGTTCGACGCGCCGACGGTGGCCCGGTTCGGCGAGCGGTTCACCCGGCTGCTGCGGACCGTGGTCGACCGGGCGGACGCCCCGCTGCGCACCGTGGACCTGCTCACCGACGCCGAACGCGCCGAGGTGCTGGACACCTGGGGCGCCCGGGTGGCCCGGTTCCCGGTCGAGCGGACGCTGCACTCGCTGTTCGAGGAGCAGGTGGCCCGCCACCCCGACGCGGTCGCCCTCACGTTCGACGGCCAGCAGGTCAGCTATGCCGAGCTGAACCGCCGGGCGGACCGGCTGGCCGAGCGGCTGCGCCGCCACGGGGTCGGCCCGGACACCCTGGTGGCGCTGCACCTGCGACCCGGGACGGGCACCGTCACGGCGATCCTCGGCGTGCTCAAGGCCGGCGGTGCGTACGTGCCACTGAACCTGGCCTACCCGCGGGAACGGCTGGAGTTCATCCTCGCCGACACCGGCGCTCCGGTGCTGGTCACCGACGCGGCCCCCGGCGACGACCTGCCCACCCACTCCGGGCGGGTGCTGCGGCTGGACGCCCCGGACGACGACCCGCCCGCGCCCGCCGCCCCGGTGGCCGCCCGCGCCGCCGGCCCCGGCGACCTGGCCTACGTCATCTACACCTCCGGCTCCACCGGGCAGCCCAAGGGTGTGCTGGTGGAGCACCGGCAGGTGGTCCGGCTGCTCACCGCCGCCGAGGAGCACTTCGACCTCGGCCCGGACGACGTGTGGGCCCTGCTGCACTCGTACGCGTTCGACTTCTCCGTCTGGGAGATGTGGGGGGCGCTGGCCTACGGCGGCCGGCTGGTCGTGGTGCCGCCGGAGGTGATCCGGGACACCGAACGGCTGCTGGACGTGCTGGCCGAGGAGCGGGTGACCGTGCTCAACCAGACCCCGGCGGCGTTCCGCGGCCTGCGGGCCACCCTCACCGAGACCGACCGGTCCTTCGCCGACCTGTCGGTGCGCACCATCGTCTTCGGCGGCGACGCGCTCTACGTCCGGGAGCTGCGGCACTGGCTGAGCCGCTACGGCGAGCAGCGCCCCGCGCTGGTCAACATGTACGGCATCACCGAGACCACCGTGCACGTCACCGCGCAGCGGCTGCGCCGCGCCGACGTGCGCCGCCCGGTCGCCTCGCCGATCGGCCGGCCCCTGGCCGACCTGCGCGCCTACGTGCTCGACCGGCACCTCAACCCGGTGCCGGTGGGGGTGCCCGGTGAGCTGTTCGTCGCCGGTGAGGGGCTGGCCCGCGGCTACCTGAACCGGCCCGCGCTGACCGCGCAACGGTTCCTGCCCGAGCCGTTCAGCGGCGAGCCGGGCGCCCGGATGTACCGCACCGGCGACCGGGTGCGCTGGTGCCCCGACGGCACCCTGGAATACCTGGGCCGGGTCGACCGGCAGGTGAAGGTCCGCGGCTACCGCATCGAGCTGGGCGAGATCGAGGCCACCCTGCAACGCCACCCCGACCTGCGCGGCTGCGCGGTGCTCGCGCAGCCCGACGGCACCGGCGACCGGCGGCTGGTCGCGTACGTGGTGCCGGCCGACGGCGCCCGCCGCCCGACCGCCGGGCAGCTGCGCGAGCACCTGGCCCGCAGCCTCGCCGACTACCTGGTGCCGGCGGCGTTCGTGGTGCTCGACGCGCTGCCGCTGACCCCGAACGGCAAGCTGGACCACCGCGCGCTGCCCGACCCCGACCTGGCCGGGCAGGCCGAGCAGGAGTTCGCCGCCCCGGGCACCCCGACCGAGCGGCTGATCGCCGACGTCTGGACCGACCTGCTGCCGGTGGACCGGGTCAGCATCGACGACGACTTCTTCCTCGTCGGCGGGCACTCGCTGCTGGCCGCGCAGGCGGTCACCCGGATCCGCCGCGGCCTGGAGGCCGCCGGCGCCACCGGCACCATCTCGCTGATGGACCTGTTCCGCTGCCGCACCGTGCGGGAACTGACCCGGCTGCTCGACGAGCCGGCCACCGCGGACCGGCCGGCCCGGCTGCTGCACGAGCTGACCCGGCCGGTACCCGACGCCGCACACGTCCGGTCGCTGGTCTGCGTCCCCTACGGCGGCGGCAGCGCGGCGGTGTACCAGGCGCTGGCCGACGCGATGCCGCCCGGGCACCGGCTCTACTCGGCGGCCATCCACGGCCAGGAGGCCGGCGGCGAGCAGGACACCCTGCCCTTCGCCGAGCTGGTCGACCGGGCCGTGGCCGAGATCCTCCGCGACGTCGGCGGTCCGCTGGTGCTCTACGGCCACTGCGGCATCGGCAGCGCCCTGGTGGTCGAGGTGGCCCGCCGGCTGGAGGCCGCCGACCGGCCGGTCGAGGCGGTGTACGTGGGCGGCATCTTCCCGTTCGCCCGCCCCCGCGGGCTGCTGAGCCGGCTGTCCCGGCTGGCCGAGTTGGAACGCTTCCGCAGCAACCGCACGTTCATCAACCGCCTGGTGGGGCGCGGCGTGGACATCGAGGAGCTGGGCCTGGACGAGGCGGACCGGGTGATCCGCAACATGCGGCACGACACCCGCAGCGCCGAGGACTACTACAGCGGCCTGCTGGACAGCCGGATCGACCGGATCGCCGCGCCGGTCATCTCGGTGGTCGGCGAGCAGGACCCGGCCACCGACTACTACGGCGAACGGTTCCGGGAGTGGGACTTCCTCTCCGACACCTGCGCGCTGGTCGTGCTCGACGAGGGCGGGCACTACTTCAACCGGTACCGGGCCGCCGAGCTGGCCGAGATCGTCACCCGTACCCACCTGGTGCTGGACGCCGACGACGGCGCCGAGCTGACCCGGCCGGCCCGCGGCGCGGACAGCGACTGGTGGCTGCACGGCGTGCACCGCCGCGGCGCGGGCGGACCGGGTGACGGCGGTCCGCCGGTGGACGCGGGCCCGAGCCGCCGGCCGGCCGAGCCGAGCATGGGCCGGTTCCTCGGCGTCGCGGCCGGCCAGCTGGTGTCGCTGATCGGCTCGGCATTCACCCAGTGGGCCATCCCGATCTGGATCTACCTGACCACCGGGTCGGTGGCCCAGCTGGCGCTGTTCGTGACCCTGGCGCTGGTGCCCGGCCTGGTGGTCGCGCCGCTGGCCGGCGCGGTGGTGGACCGGTCCAGCCGCCGGGCCGTGCTGCTCGCCGGCGACGTCGCCGCCTGGGCGGTGCAGATAGCGCTCGGCGTGCTGCTGTGGACCGACGCCCTGCAGATCTGGCACATCTACACGCTGCTGGTCGGGTTGTCGGTGGCCACCGCGTTCCAACGCCTGGCGTACGTCGCGTCGGTGCCGCAACTGGTGCCGAAGCGGTACCTGCGGCACGCCATCGGCGTGGTGGAGATGGTCAACGGCGTCGGCACGCTGTTCGTGCCGCTGTTCGCCGCCGGCCTGCTGGCGACGGTCGGCCTGGACGGCATCCTGGTGATCGACATCGTCAGTTACGCGGCGGCGGTGCTGATCGTGGCGCTGGTGCGGTGGCCGGCGCGGATGGGCTGGCACCGGCGGGAGACGCTGACCGCCGAGATCGCCAACGGCTTCCGCTACTCGTGGGGGCACCGGCACTTCCGGGCGATGCTGCTGTTCTTCCTGGTGCTCAACATCTTCCTGGCGCCGCCGCTGATCCTGGTGAGCCCGCTGGTGTTGTCGTTCGGCACGCTCGCCGACGCGGCCCAGGTGTCGTTCGTCTCCGGGCTGGGCGCCACCGTGGCCGGGCTGACCGTCGCCCTGTGGGGCGGTCCGGCCCGCCGGCCGATGCGCGGGGTGCTGCTGTCCATCCTGGCCATGGCGGTGGCCTGCGTGGTGATCGCGTTGCGGCCGGACCCGCTGCTGGTCGCGGCGGGCGCGTTCGGGCTGACCGCCGGGCTGACCCTGACCACCGGCATCTACCGGGCGATCGTGCAGGTGAAGATCCCGCAGCGTTACCACGGCCGGGCCGCCGCGCTGAACCAGATGATCTCCTGGTCCACGCTGCCGCTGGGCTTCGCGGTGGTGGCGCCCGCCGCGACCGCGCTGTTCGAGCCGATGCTGATGCCGGACGGCCGGCTGGCCGGCACCGTCGGGCGGCTGATCGGGGTGGGCGAGGGGCGCGGCATCGCTTTCGTCTTCCTGCTCTGCGGCCTGGTCATCGCCGTGCTGGTGGCCGTGGCCGCGCGGATCCGGGCGATCGCCCGGTTCGACACCGACGCCCCGGACGCGGTCGCCGACGACCTGGTCGGCGTGGAGTCGTTGCGGCACCGGCGCGAGCCGGCCGGGACGCGGCCGGTGGTGCCGTCGCGGCCGCGGGCCGGGAGCGCCGCATGAGCGAGCGCCAGCGAGCGAATCAGCAGTGCAGTGCGGTGGTGCCTCATGGCGGCACGGAGCGCAGCGGAGTGCCGTCATGAGCGAGCGCCAGCGAGCGAATCAGCAGTGCAGTGCGGTGGTGCCTCATGGCGGCCCGGAGCGCAGCGGAGTGCCGGCATGAGTGCCCCGGTCGCGGCGGTCGACGTGGACGTGATCATCGCCGCCGGGCCGGGCCGGGTGCTGGGCCGCCGGCGCGACGGCGAGGTGGTCCTGCCCCGGCTGCGGCTGACCGCGTCGTGGCCGCCGCCGAGCAGCCAACTGCCCGGTGCTGTCGCCGCCGAGACGGGGCTGCGGGTGGCGCTGCTCGAACCGCTGGACACCACCCTGTTCGTGGCCGAGCCGGTCGACGGCGAACCGGCCGCCGGCTACGGCTGGCACGACGCGGCCGCGTTCGGTGCGGCGTCGGTGCGGCGCTGGCGGGAACGGTCCGCGCCGGGCGGCCGCCCGGCCTGGTACCGGCCCGGCTGGTTCGCCGCCGCCACCGGCTGGCTGGACGCGGTGCTGGCCGGGCGGGGGGCCCGCCGCACCGGCCCGGTCAGCCAGATCCGGCACTGGACGACCTCGACGGTGCTGCGGGCACCCACCACCGAGGGGGCGGTGTTCCTCAAGGCGGCGCTGCCGCACCTGGTCGCCGAACCCCGGGTGATCGCCGAACTGGCCCGGACGTGGCCGCGGGCGGTGCCGGAGGTGCTGGCCCACTCGGCCGAGCACGGCTGGTGGCTCAGCGCCGACTTCGGCGTCCAGCCGCCGGCCCGCGACGGCGCGGCCGCGCTGCGCCTGCTGGCCCGCGTCCAGGCCGCCACGGCGGGCCGGACCGGCCCGCTGGAGGCGGCCGGCTGTCCGGTGCTGACCCTGGACGACCTGGCCGACCGGGTGCCGGCGCTGACCCGCCGGGCCGAGGTGTGGGACCGCGCCGGCACCGGTCCGGGTGGGCTGACCGGGGTGGCGATGTGGTTGCAGGACCGCTGCGCCGAACTCGCCGACCTCGACCTGCCGGCGACCCTGACCCACGGCGACCTGCACCCGGACAACGCGGCGGACCGCCCGGACGGGCCGCTGCTGTTCGACTGGAGCTTCGCCCGGGTCTCGCATCCGCTGTTCGACCTGGCCGGCTGGTTGCACCAGGTGCCCGAGCCGGAGGCGCGCCGGCAGGTCGGCGCCTATCTGGACGGTTGGCGTGAGCTGGCCTCCCCGAGTGAGCTGCGGGAGGCGTGGCGGGTCGCCAAGCCGGTCGCCGCGCTGGTGGAGCTGGCCAAGTTCGTCGACCTGATGGACCGCACCGGGCCCGGCTACGAGTTCGACTACCTGCCGATGGCGGCGGTGTGGGCGCGCCGGGTCCTGGACGGCGTGGCCGGCCGGGACGCCCACCTGACCGGCTGGTGCGATCCCCGCCCGGCCCGGCTGGGCTGACCGGCCGGCCGGCGCGGCGGGCCGGGACCACGGCCAGGGTGTGGGACGGCGCCGGGCGGGGCACCGCATCCGGTGCCGCCGGGGAGAGGATGCCGGGGTGGGAAAGACGTACGAGCGCATCGACGGCCGCCTGCGGACCTTCATCGAGGAGCAGCCGCTCTTCTTCACCGCGACCGCACCGTTGGCCGGTGACGGCACCATCAACCTGTCGCCGAAGGGACTGCGCGGCTCCTGGGCGGTCCTCGACCCGCACACCGTGGCCTACCTGGACTTCGCCGGCTCCAACGCGGAGACCATCGCGCACCTGCGGGAGAACGGCCGGATCACGCTGATGTGGTGCGCCTTCCAGGGGCCGCCGAACATCGTGCGGGTGCACGGGCGCGGGGAGCCGGTGTTCCGCGACGACCCGCGCTGGACGGAGCTGGCCGGGTACTTCCCGGACATCGACACCAGCGTGCACGGGCTGCGCGCGATCATCGTGGTGCGCGCCGAGCTGGTCCGGGACACCTGCGGCTACGCGGTGCCGTTCATGTCCTACGACGCCGACCGGGACCTGCACGCCCGTCGCTTCGCCCGCGAGGACGACGCCTCGCTGAGCGACTACTTCACCAGGAAGGAGCACGTCGCGCGCAGCATCGACGGGCTGCCCGGGCTGCCGCTGCCCCTGCCGCCGACGCCCGGACCCCGCCCGGCCACGCCCTGACCGCACCCGCCGCTCCGGCGGCCGCGTCGCCGGCGCCCCGGTCAGGCCGAACGGCTTCCGTTGTCCGTCTCGGCCCCCGGCAGGTGCCCGTCGGTCTCCTCGATCAACGCCTGACGCAGGTGGCGTCGCGTCGGGCGGCTGACGAAGAACTCGGTCACCGCGGTGACCAGGCAGATCGCGGCGAGCAGCGCCAGCGACTGCGCGGCGGCGATCCGGGCGGTGAGCGGCAGGAGGGCGAGCAGCAGCACCGCCGCGGCGATCCGTGGCCAGACGACCATCCCGGCCGCCCTGCTCACCCGCCGCTGGAACGCCGCGTGTGCCAGCAGGAACAGCGCGACCCCGCCGTACATGGCGAAGCGGCCGAGGTCGTCGAGCGGGTCGCCGCGGCCCTGACCGCGGACGTCCCCCATCAGCGCGGGGGTGTGCTTGAGCCCGACGGCCAGCAGGATGATGCCGGCGATCATCGGCAGGTGCAGGTAGGTGTAGCCGTCCCGGGCGAGCACCACCCGGCGTTTCTGGTCGGCCTGGCGCAGCGCGTGCTCCCCGGCCAGCGTCGACAGGTCGAAGTAGATCCACTCCAGTGCCCCGGCGACGACGACGGTGAGCGCCGAGGCGATCAGCAGGCCCGGTGAGTTGGGGATGTCGCTGCCGGCGAGGCCGACCGACACCAGCACCTCGCCGAGCGCCACGATGATGATCAGGTTGTGTCGTTCGGCCCAGTGCCGGGCGGAGAAGATGGTCCGCTCCGGGACGGGCATCGCCATCCCGCAGCCGTAGTCGACGGCGACCGCCAGCGCCCAGAGCACCACCTCGCCGAGGCGTACCCGCTCGGGTGGGAGGAAGGTTTCGGGCAGCAGCGCCGCGGCCAGCAGCAGGCCGGTGGCGACGGTCACCGGCACGGTGAGCGCGGCGATCTCCCGGCCGGTCAGGCCCGGCGTGGCGTACAGCCGCAGGCCGAGGTAGAGGATGCGCACGACGGCGAAGCACCCGACGAACCACAGCGCCGTGTTGACCCCGCCCGGGGCGTCGTCGAACGCCTCGCGGATGTTGACGGCCAGCACGAACAGCACCGGTGTCACGGCCAGGACCACCAGCCGGGACAGTCCGTAGTTCGCCCGGACCCGGTTGCCGAGCCACGCGAACAGCGACCAGGACCACCACAGCAGGGTCAGCACCAGCAGTCCGTGGATCACGCCGAGCGCGTCGTCCTCCGCCGTCACCAGCGTGGTGACCTGGATGAAGGCGAACACGAACACCACGTCGAAGAAGAGTTCCGCGGTGGTGACGGGGGTCCGCTCGGACAGCGGTCGCAGTCCCGGGCGCACCCTGGCGGTCATGGATCAGTGGATGCCGGCCATCAGGGCGCGGATCTGCCGGGCGAACATCACCGCGCCCAGCCCGAGCGCCACAGACGCCAGCCCGAAGGTCAGGAAGTACACCGGCTCGGACCAGGTGTCGGCGAGGCGGGCCACCTGCCCGCCGATCGCGTCGCCGACGGCGGTGGCCAGGAACCACAGCCCCATCATCTGGCTGGCGTACTTCACCGGCGCCAGCTTGGTGGTGGCGGACAGCCCGACCGGGCTCAGCGACAGCTCGCCGGCGACCTGGATGGCGTACACCGCCACCAGCCACCACGGGGAGACCAGGTCGCCGCCGACGGCGGCCTGCGCGGCGGCGGCCATCAGCACGAACGACAGGCCGTTGAGCACCAGGCCGACGGCGAACTTCGTCGGGGTGGAGACCCGGTGCCCCAGCCGCAGCCAGAGCAGCGCGAACAGCGGTGCCCCGATGATGATCAGGATCGGGTTGACCGACTGCAACCAGGACGCGGGGAAGGTGAACCCGGCGACGTCCCGGTCGGTGCGCTCGGCGGCGAAGAGGTTCAGCACCGACCCGGCCTGATCGTAGATCAGCCAGAACGCGGCGGCGAAGACGAACAGCCACACGTACGCCTTCATCCGGCTGCGTTCGGTGGCGCTGAGTTCCCGGTCCACCATGATCCGGGCGAAGTAGCCGATGGTCACCAGCACGGTGACCGCGGCGAGCAGGTTGACCACGGTGTCGACGGTGAACAGCCCGGCCACGGCCAGCACGACCACCGCCACCAGGATCGCGGCGGTGGCGAGCCCGACCCGGGTCAGCGCGCGGCGGCGGTCCGCGCCGAGCAGCGGGTCGGCGGGCCGGGCGCCGGCCTCGCCGAGGTTGCGCCCGCCCAGCACGTACTGCACCACGCCGAAGGTCATGCCGACCGCCGCCGCGCCGAAACCCAGATGCCAGTTGATCTTCTCGCCGAGGAAACCGGTGATCAGCGGCGCGATGAACGCGCCGAGGTTGATGCCCATGTAGAAGATCGAGAAGCCGGCGTCGCGGCGCGGGGAGTCCCGGTCGTACAGGTCGCCGACCATGGTGGAGATGTTGGGTTTGAGCAGCCCGGTGCCGAGCACGATCAGCGTCATCCCGGCGAACACGCTCCACCGCGCCGGCACCGCCATCACGTAGTGGCCGGCCGCGATGACCACACCGCCCCAGAGCACGCTGCGGCGGGCGCCGATCAGCCGGTCGGCGACCCAGCCGCCGGGCAGCGCCATCAGGTAGACCATCGCGTTGTACGAGCCGTACACCGCGTTCGCGGTGGACTCGGCCAGGCCCAGCCCGTCGTCGGCGAGTTCCGCGGTGAGGTAGAGCACCAGGATCGCCCGCATGCCGTAGAAGCTGAACCGCTCCCACATCTCGGTGAGGAATAGGGTGGCCAGGGCCCGCGGATGGCCGAAGAAGGTCCGCCCGGCGGGCGGTCGGTTCGCCACCGGCGCGTCACCAGCCATCGCAGCCTCCGCTCTGCTCGGGCGGCTAACATCCCCGTTGGCAGCGAAAACACTCCACCGATTCCGCCCGGCCGGGACGACCCCGCCGGGCGACTGGCATGGCCGGCTACCCTTGGTCAGGCTCGACCCGTGCGGCGGCAGCGCCCGGGGCGGGAATGGCCCGGCGGAGACGGACCGTTACACCTGAAGACCAGCACCACGAACGAGGGGAAGTCGATCATGGGCGAGCGTATGCTGCGCGGTAGCCGGCTGGGCGCGGTCAGCTACGAGTCCGACCGCAACACGGAGCTCGCGCCGCGGCAGACCCGCGAGTACCTCTGCGCCAAGGGTCACCAGTTCGAGGTGCCGTTCGCCGTCGACGCCGAGGTCCCCACGACCTGGGAGTGCAAGTTCGACGGCAGCGTCGCCCGGCTGGTCGACGGCAGCGAGCCGGAGCAGAAGAAGGCCAAGCCGCCGCGTACCCACTGGGACATGCTGCTGGAGCGGCGGTCCATCGCCGAGCTGGAGGACATCCTCGCCGAGCGGCTGCAGGAGGTCCGCACCCGCCGCGGTCGCGCCTGACCGCACCGACACCGACACCACGGCGCCCCGGGAGGAAACCCTCCCGGGGCGCCGTCGTCCGTTCCGGGCCGTCTCAGCGGCCCGGCTCGACGATCTCCCCCTCTATGGCGCGGCCACCGTCGACCACCGTCGGCTGCTCGGCCGGACGCGGGGCCGGCTGCGGCGCGCCCCGGCGCACCCGCACCCGGCGGGGCCCGAACAGGTCACCGGCGACCATCGACGACACCCGGCGCTCGGCGGCACGTTGCACCCCGGAACGGGCCAGCCGCCGCACCGGCGGCACCAGCAGCAGCAGCCCGACCGCCCCGCTGACCAGGCCGGGGGTGGCCAGCAGCAGGGCGCCGGCGAGCCCGACCAGGCCGTCGGTCACCTGCCGCCCCGGCGGCTGCCCGGCCTGCGCGGAGGCCCGGAAGCCCCGCCACGCCCGCATCCCCTCCCGGCGCAGCAACACCAGCCCCAGCAGCGACACCGCGAACACCACCAGCACCGCGGTCCCGAACCCGACGGCCCGCCCGAGCAGCACGAAAACCGCCAGCTCCAGCGCCACCGCCAGCAGCAGGGCCAACGGTACGAACCTCAGTCCCCGGCGCATGTCACCCCATCCCGTCCGCACGTCCCGCCCGTCCAGCATGACACGCCCCCGCTCAGGGCCACCGCACCTGACCGGTGGGGGTGCCGTGCAGGCCGCGCCGCACCGCCAGCCGGCGGTCCTGCACCGCCCAGCCGGTGATCCGCCACAGCGCCTCGGCCACGATCAGCGGGCTCATCTTGCTGCTGCCGCGTTCCCGCTCGGCGAAGGTGATCGGTACCTCGACGATCCGCACGCCGGCCCGGTGCGCCAGCCGGGACAGCTCCACCTGGAACGAGTACCCCTGGGAACAGATCGACGCCAGGTCCAGCCGGCGCAGCGCGTCGAGCCGGTACACCCGGTAGCCGCCGGTGGCGTCGGAGACCGGCATGCCCAGCGCCAGCCGCGCGTACAGGTTGCCGCAGCGCGACAGCAGCAGCCGCCGCAGCGGCCAGTTCACCACCCGCGCCCCACGGGTCCACCGCGACCCGATCACCACGTCCGCGTCCCGGGCCGCCGCCAGCAACGCGGGCAGGTCCTCCGGGGCGTGCGACCCGTCGGCGTCCATCTCCACCACCGCGTCGTAGCCGCGCTGGCGGGCCCATTCGAAACCGGCCAGGTAGGCCGCGCCGAGGCCCTGCTTGCCCTCCCGGTGCAGCACGTGCACCCGCGGGTCGGCGCCGGCGAGGGCGTCGGCGATGGCCCCGGTGCCGTCGGGGCTGTTGTCGTCGGCGACGAGGATCTCCACCTCGGGCGCGGCCCGGCGCACCCGCGCCACGATCCGGGTGACGTTGTCGGCCTCGTTGAAGGTCGGGATCACCACCAGCACCCGACCGGGGCCGGGCCGGTCCGGGCCCGGCCGCCGGACGTCGGTCGCCTCGCCCACCACGTCGATTACCCCCTCCGCCGCCCGGGGTCGGCTGTCGCTACCCGGCGCGCTGCCGGCGGCGCAGCACCCCCGCGGCGGCCAGGGCCGCCACCGCGAGGGCGGTCAGCGCCACCTCCGGCCACAGCCCGACCCGGGTGGCCAGGGTTCGCCCGTCGGAGAGCGCCACCTGCCGGACCACGACCGCACGGGTGTTGAACCCGGTGGCGTCGCTTACCCGCCCGTGCGGGGAGACGAACCCGGACACTCCGACCGTGGAGGCCATCAACGCCGGCCGGCCGTGCTCCACGGCGCGCAGCCGCACCATGGCCAGCTGCTGGCGGGCCTCGGCGACGTCGAAGGTGGCGTTGTTGGTCTGCACCACCAGCAGCTGCGCCCCGCCGGTGACGGTGTCGCGGACCACCTCGTCGTAGGCGACCTCGAAGCAGATCACGTCGCCGAGCACCGTCTGTCCGGCGCGCAGCACGCCCGGTTCGCTGCCCGGCACGAAGTCGTTGCGGACCCGGTCGACCTGCTTGCTGACCATCCGGGCCAGGTCGCGCAGCGGCACGTACTCGGCGAACGGCACCGGGTGCCGCTTGGTGTACAGCTGCTCCAGGTCGGGGCCGGCGCCGGGACGCCACAGGATGCCGGCGTTGCGGACCTGGCCGGGCTGCGGGCCGAGCAGCACCGCGCCGACCAGGATCGGCGCCCGGATCGCGTCGGCGGCCGCGGAGATCCGCGCTCCGGCGGCAGAATTGCGCAGCGGGTCGATGTCGCTGGAGTTCTCCGGCCACACCACCAGGTCCGGCTGCGGCCGCTGCCCGTCGGCCACCCGGGCGGCCAGCTCGATGGTGGCGTCGACGTGGTTGTTCAGCACCGCCTGCCGCTGGGCGTTGAAGTCCAGCCCGAGCCGGGGCACGTTGCCCTGCACGATCGCCACGGTGACGGTGGGTCCGCCGCCGGCCGCGCCGACGGGCACCGCCAGCCCGGCGGCGACCACGGCGAGGGCGCCGGCGGTCAGCGCGGCGGCCGGCGCCCTCCACCTGCGCACGTCGTAGCGCCGCCACGCGGCGGTCACCAGCAGCCCGCCGGCCACCGCCACCGCGAAGGTCACCAGCGGCGCCCCGCCCAGCGCGGCCAGCCGCAGCAGCGGCGAGGAGTCCTGGCTGAAGGCCAGCCGCCCCCACGGGAACCCGCCGAACGGGGTGCGGTCGCGCAGCGCCTCCTGCCCCACCCAGAGCAGACCGGTCAGCGCGGGCCACGTCCAGCGCCACCGGTCGGCCAGCGGGGACACCCACGCGGTGGCGGCGCCGAGCAGCGCCAGGTAGCCGGCCTGCAGCAGGGACAGCAGCACCCACGGCAGGTAGCCGGTGTGCAGGTTCGTCCAGGACAGCAGCGGCGCGAACAGCGCCACCCCGGTGAGGAAGCCCAGGCCGGCGCCGGCGCGCAGCCGCCGCCGGTGCGCGGCGGCGGCCAGCAGCGCCACCCCGGCCGGCGCCAGCGGCCACACCCCGTACGGGGGGAACGCCAACAGCAGCGCCACCCCGGCGGCGATCGCCAGCGGCGCGGCCACCCGCAGCGGCAGCGGGCGCGCCGCGTCCGCCGGCCGGGCGGCCGGCTCGGCGTGCGTGGGGTCCAGGGTCGTCACCGGCGCCTCATCTCGATCACGGTGCTGAAGGCTACCCGCCCGGCGCCGCGTCGCCGCGCTCGGCGAGGCGCCGGGTGCGGCAGGACCACGGGCGCGGGCTACGCCGGGGCCGCCGGTCACCCCGGTGTCGCCGGTCACCCCGGGGCGGGTTGTCGGCGGTCGGGTCCGCCGCGCGGGGGCGGCGGACCCGACCGTGACCCGTCAGCGGCGGCGGGCGACCAGGACGGCGTCGTGGATGGTGATCTCCCGCCCCTCCGGGTTCACCATCGCCCGGGGGCGTGTCTCGGCGGCCAGCACCTGCCAGCGGCCCGGGTCCAGTCCCGCCGCCACCTCCTCGGCGGTGAACATCATCTCCGGGAAGTGCAGGCGGTGGGCGCTGGTCCGCAGGTCCGAGGGGTGGTGCCCGACGATGAGCAGGGTGCCGCCGGGGGCCACCGCGGCGGCCAGCCGGGCGAACATCTCCTGCCGCTGCTCCGGCGGCAGCTGCATGAACTGCGCCGACACCAGGTCGTAGGAGTCCGCGGCGGGCGGCTTGGCCAGCAGGTCGGCGTGCACCCACTCGATCCGCCCGGCGACGGCCGCCCCGGCGGTGTCGGCGTGCGCGGCGGCCCGCTCCAGCGCGGTGGTGGAGATGTCCACCGCGGTCACCTGCCACCCCCGCCCGGCCAGCCACACCGCGTCGGCGCCCTCGCCGGCGCCGACGTCCAGCGCCCGCCCCGGCGGCAGCTGCGCGGCCTCGGCGACCAGCTGCGGGTTGGGTCGCCCGCTCCACACCGCCGGCCGGGACCGGTAGCGCTCCTCCCAGGCGGCCTCGGTGAACATGGTCTCCCGGCGGTCCCGGTAGCCGGCCACCGCAGCGCGGGTGTCCTCGGCGACCAGGTCGGCGTTGATCGCCGCGCCGGCGGTCAACCCGGCCCCCGCGGAGGTGATCACCTGGGCGCGTACGTCGGCCACGTTGCCGGCCACCCACACCCCCGGCACCGCGGTGGCGCCGTTGGCGTCGGCGGGGATCTGGCTGCCGAACACGTGCCCGCCCATCTCCACCTCGACCGGCGCCAGGCCCAGCGACGCCAGCAGCCCGGCGCGGGCGGTGAACCGCGGCGCGACCACCAGCGCGTCCAGCTCGACCACCTCGCCGGAGGCCAGCCGCACCCCGGTCAGCGCGTCCCCGGTCACCTCCAGCCCGGCGACCGGCCCCTCCACCACCGGGATGGCCCGCGCGGCGAGCTGCTCGGTCTCCTCGGCCCCCGGCGCCGCCGCGCCGTGCAGCACGAGCAGCACGTGCTCGCTCCACTGCCGCCACAGCTGCGCCTGGTGCACCCCGAACGGGCCGGTGGCCAGCACCCCGATCCGCCGGTCGCGCACCTCCCAGCCGTGGCAGTACGGGCAGTGCAGCACGTCCCGGCCCCACCGCTGCGCCAGCCCCGGCACCTCGGGCAGCTCGTCGACCAGCCCGGTGGCGACCAGCAGTCGCCGCGCCCGCACCGTCCGCCCGTCGTCGAGGGTGACGGTGAACTCCGCCCCGTCGCGGGCGGCGGAGACCACCTGGCCGGCCACGATCCGCCCGCCGTACCCGGTGACCTCGGCCCGGCCGGCGGCCAGCAGCTCACCCGGGGCGGTGCCGTCGCGGCCCAGGTAGTTGTGCATGTGCGCGGCGGGCGCGTTGCGCGGCTCGCCGCCGTCGACCACCAGCACCGAGCGGCGGGCCCGGCCCAGCGCCAGCGCCCCGGCCAGCCCGGCGGCGCCGCCGCCGACCACCACCACGTCGTACCTGTCGTCCATCTGCTCCCCCTCGTCGCCTCGTGCGGGTTCCCACGCTCCACCGGCGCCGCGAATTCGACAAGTAATGTTGCTGTTATGGCAAACGACGAGGCGGCGGTGCTGGCGGCGGTGGGGCCACGGCTGCGGGCCCTGCGCAAGCAGCGTGGCACGACCCTGACCGACCTGGCCGCCACCACCGGCATCTCGGTGAGCACGCTGTCGCGGCTGGAGTCGGGGCAGCGCCGGCCCACCCTGGAACTGCTGCTGCCGCTGGCCCGCGCCCACCAGGTGCCACTGGACGAACTGGTCGGCGCGCCGGAGGTCGGCGACCCGCGGGTGCACGCCCGCCCCATCGTCCGCCACGGTGTGACGTTCCTGCCGCTGACCCGCCGCCCGGGCGGTCTGCAGGCGTTCAAGCAGATCCTGCCCCCGCACACCCCCGCCGAGCCGGAACAGCAGACCCACGAGGGCTACGAGTGGCTGTACGTGCTCTCCGGCCGGGTGCGGCTGCTGCTCGGCGAGCACGACCTGATCCTGGAGCCGGGCGAGGTGGCCGAGTTCGACACCCGGGTGCCGCACTGCGTGCTCAACCCCGGCCCGGAGCCCACCGAGATCCTCACCCTGTTCGGGCCGCAGGGCGAACGGCTGCACGTGCGCGCCCGCCCCGCGAAGCGCTGACCGGAAAACGAAATCGGGGCGCGGCTCGCGCCGCGCCCCGATGCTCCCAGGCCCTTCCCGGCCGGTGGGGCGAGGATGCGGCACGCCGACCTTCGGACCGACCGGACGCGGACTGGCTGCCCCCGCCGGGCCGTTGTCTACTGGCCGTGCACCCCACCCTGCCCGTACACCGGTAACCGCGGCCGGTTCGCGCCGCCCCGCCGACCCCCGCCCGCTGGACCTGGCCGCCGCGACCCAAGCGGGTCGCTCGGCCAGCGGACGAAGGGACGAAGCGAACAGCAGCCGCTTCCCGTGGTAGGACTCAAAGACGGTACGTGCTGCCCCCCGGGCCCTGTCAACCCACCCCCGGCCTGTCGTGTGTCGCGCTTCGGCGTGTCGCGCCCGGCGTCCTCAGTCGACGGCCAGGTGCCGGCGCAGCAACCGCCCCGCCACCTGCGGATGGTCGCCGGCCAGCAACCCTCCGGCGGCCAACACGTAATCCACGTCCACCACCGGCCGCGCCGCCCGCGGCAGCGGCCACCCGCCGGCGTGGTCGCCCAACGCCGCCTCCAGCACCCCCGCCGCGTCACCGGCCGGGGCGTGCCGCAGCACCCCACCGGAACCCACCACCAGCCGCACGTCCCGCAGATCCCGCCCGCCGCGCTCCCCGGTGGCGCCACCGCGGGCGTGCCGCCGCAACGCCACCGTCGCCGCCAGCGCCGCGATCCGCCGGTCCGCGGCCCGCTCCGCGTCCGTCGCGGCCAGCAGGCCCGGCTCGGCGGCCCGCGCCGCCGCGGCCGCCGCCAACGTCTCCTGCTCACCCGGGGCCAGCAGCCGCTCCTCCGCGGCCGCCCGCACCACCCCCGGCGCGGACCACCGCATACCGAGGTCCCCCTCGACGGTGCGGGCCCGCCACAGCGTGCCGGCGACCTCCCGGCCCGGCCCGCTGTCCCGCTCGTCCGGGGTCAGCACCGAATACACGTCGGTGGTCGCCCCACCCACGTCCACCACCGCCAGGTCCCCACCGATCGCGTCGGCGAGGACCTCCACCCCGGTCAGCACCGCGTCCGGGGTGGCCGCGCGCACCAGCCGCGCGAACCGCGACCCCCGCGACAACCGCTTACCGCCGATCACGTGGCGCAGGAACACCTCCCGGATCGCCGCCCGCGCGCCCGCCGGCGCCAGCACCCCGATGCGCGGCAGCACGTTCTCCGCCACCGTCACCGGCACCCCCGCCCCGGCCAGCAGGGCGTGCAGGTCGTCGCGGACGTCGGCGTTGCCGGCCAGCACCACCGGCCGCCGCCACCGGGCCCGGGCCAGCCGGGTCGCGTTGTGGGTCAGCGTCTCGGCGTCCCCGCCGTCGGTGCCGCCGACCAGCAGCACCACGTCCGGGCGGGCCGCCCGCAACCCGGTCAGCTCCGCCGCACCCAACCGTCCGGCCGCCACGTGCACCACGTTCGCGCCCGCCGACAGCCCCACCCGCCGGCCGGCCTGCGCCGTCACCAACTGCTCGTAGCCGACCACCGCCAGCCGCAGCCCGCCGCCGGCCGACGAGCACACGTACCACGGCGCGCCGCGCGCCCCGAGCCCGGCGGTGGCCGCGGCCACCGCCGCGTCCAGGCCGTGCAGCACGTCAGTGCCCACCGTGGTCGGCGCCGACGCCGCCGCGACCAGCACCGCCGCGTCCAGGTCCACCACCGCCACCTTCGTGTACGTGGACCCGACGTCGGCGCAGACGGCGAGGCTCACGCCGGCGGCGGGACGACCACGGTGCCGGTCGCGGTGACCGCCACGATCGGCTCGGCGAGCACCTCCGCGGCCGACTCGCCCTTGTCCGGCCGGCCCCGGCACACCACCCGGGCGACGAAGTCCACCGTGCGGCTGCGGGTACCCACCCGGGTCACCGTCGCGGTCACCTCCAGCACGTCCCCGGCCTTCATCGGCGCCCTGAACTGCACGTCCGAATAGGACGCGAACAGCCCCTCGTCGCCGTCGGTGCGGATACACACCTCCGTGGCCACGTCCCCGAACAACCCCAGCGCGTACGCCCCGTCGACCAGGTTCCCCGCGTAGTGGGCGTGCGAGTACGGCACGTACCGCCGGTGCGTCACGGTCAACCCGACCCGGGGATCAGTCATGCCCTCGCCGCCTTCCGGTTGGTGATCAACGCGTGCACCAGGTAGCTGGCCACCTCACCCGGGGTGGTGCCCCGGCCGAAGATCCGGTCCACCCCCAGCTCCTCGGTCATCGTCTCGTCGAACCGCGGCCCACCCACGATCAGCAGCGGCCGCTTCCCCGCCGGCATCGCCTCCCGGAACGCCGCGGACATCTCCCGGGTGTTGTGCAGGTGCGCGTCGCGCTGGGTGACCACCTGCGACACCAGCACCGCGTCGGCCTTCGCCGCCCGCGCCGCCTCCACCAGCTCCGGCACGCTGACCTGCGCGCCCAGGTTGGTGACCGTCAACTCCCGGTAGTACTCCAGGCCCTTCTCCCCGGCGATGCCCTTGACGTTGAGGATCGCGTCGATGCCGACGGTGTGCGCGTCGGTGCCGATGCAGGCACCCACCACCGACAACTTGCGCCGCAGCCGCTGCTTCACCACCGCGTTGACCTCCTTGGCGCTCAGCAGCGGGAAGTCCCGCTCCACCACCTGCACCGCGGCCAGGTCCACCAGGTGGTTCACCCGCCCGTACACCACGAAGAAGGTGAACCCGTCGCCCATCTGCTTGGCGTGCACCAGCATCGCCGGGTCGATGCCCATCTTGTTCGCCAGCTGCACCGCCGCGCCCTCGGCCCGCTTGTCGTGCGGCACCGGCAGCGTGAACGACACCTGCACCATGCCGTCACCGGTGGTGTCCCCGTACGGCCGGACGATCCGCTTCTCGGCGGCCCCGCCACCCGGCGCCGCCGCGCCGACCTCGACGCCGCTCACGCCGCGTCCCCTTCCAGGATCTCGGTGGCCGGGTTGTAGTAGTCCGCCTCGTGCCGGGCCACCCCGTCCAGACCCTTGCCCCGGTCCGCCGGACGCTTCATGATCCCGAACGTGCCCTCGGCGATCGCCGACAGCAGCGACTGCTCACCGATGCGCTCCAGCAACTCCACCGCCTCGCCCAGCACCCGGTTCGCCCGCTGCTGGATGAACCCGCCCGGCGCCGGCACGAAGTCCTCGTGCAACCCGCCGGCCGCGCCCAGCACGTAACGCACGTTCTGCAGGGCGATGTCCCGGTCCGACAACCACGGCGTCACCACCGCCTCGGTCATCATCCCCACCAGCAGGATGCCCTGCCCCGTCATCGTGCCCACCAGGTTGAAGAACCCGTCCAGCAGGTTGCCGCGGAACACGTCACCGGTCATGTGCTTCGTCGGCGGCATCCACTTCAACGGCGCGTCCGGGAACAACTCCCGCGCCAGCAGCGCGTGCGCCAACTCCAACCGGAACGACTCCGGCAGATCCGGGTTGATCTCGAACGCGTGCCCCAGCCCCAACTGCCAGTCCGCCAACCCCGCCTCGTGCGCGAAGTACTCGTTGAGCAGCTGCGACACCGTCACCGTGTGCGCCTCCTCCACCGCGTCGGCGGTGGTGAGGTAGTTGTCCTCCCCGGTGTTGATGATGATGCCCGCCCGCGCGTGCACCTGCCGGGAGAACCGCTGGTCCACGAACGTGCGGATCGGGTTGATGTCGCGGAACAGGATCCCGTACATCGAGTCGTTGAGCATCATGTCCAGCCGCTCCAGGCCGGCCAGGGTCGCCATCTCCGGCATGCACAGCCCCGACGCGTAGTTCGTCAACCGCACGTACCGGCCCAGCTCCTTCGACGAGACGTCCAGCGCCGCCCGCATCAGCCGGAAGTTCTCCTGCGTGGCGTACGTGCCGGCGAACCCCTCCCGGGTAGCCCCCTCCGGCACGTAGTCCAACAGCGACTGGCCCGTCGACCGGATCACCGCGATCACGTCCGCGCCCGCCCGGGCCGCCGCCTGCGCCTGCGGGATGTCCTCGTAGATATCCCCGGTCGCCACGATCAGGTAGATCCACGGCCGCCGCCGCGGATCCCCGTACCGCTTCACCAGCCGCTCCCGCTCGGCCCGCCGCCGGTCGATCCGCCGGATCCCCGCGGCGACCGCCTTCCGCGCCGCCCGCCGCGCCGCCGTCGCCGCCCTCCCGGTCGGCTGCCCGAACCGCACCGACCCGGCCGCGGCCTTCTGCGCCAGCAACGTCACGTCGCTGATCTGCTCCCGGGCGAGGGCGTCGAACACCGGCGCCGCCACCCCGTGCCCCAGCCCGACGTCGGCGACCACCGCGTCGACGAGCCGGTTCACCCACGGAATGCCGTCCGGATCCGCGCCGGTCACCCCGGCCAGCCGCAGCACCGCCCGCTCCACCGACACCGTGGTGTGGCTGCGCGCCAGATCCACCACCGGCTGCCCGGCCCGGCGCGCCAACTCCCGCGCCCGCGCCACCAGCGCCGGATCCAGGTCAAGCTTGCCCGTCACGCCGTCACCCCGCCCCGCCCGGCGCCGGCGCGACCCGCGCCGCACCGATGGTTCGCTCGCTCACGCAGACCCTTCCTCATAGATCACCTCACCGCGCAGCACCGTGCGCCGGCACACCGGCAACGGCGTCGGATCCTGCGGACCCCGCGCCTCCGGGTCGCCGGCCTGCAACACCGGCAACCCCCGCTCCACCCCCGCCGGCGTCGACCACACCGCGAACGTCGCCGGCGCGCCCAGCGCCAGCACCCCCTCGTTGTCCAGGTGCACCGCCCGCCAGCCACCCCGGGTGTGCGCCGCGAACGCCGCCCGCTCACTCATCCGCTGCGCCGGGTTGTGGTGCGCCGCCGCCGCCCGCACCGAACCCCACGGGTCCAGCGGCGTCACCGGCGAATCCGAACCGAACGCCAACGCCACCCCGACCGCGTGCATCGACCCCATCGGGTTCGACTCCAACGACCGGTCCAGGCCCAACCGCGCCTCGTACATCCGGCCCGCACCACCCCACAACCGGTCGAACGCCGGCTGCATGCTCGCCACGATCCCGAACTCCACGAACCCGGCGATCAGCCGCTTGTTCATGATCTCCGCGTGCTCCACCCGGTGCCGGGCCGCCCGCAACCGGTCCGTGCCCACCCGCTCCGCCGCCGCCGCGAACCCCGCCAGCACCGTGCCGATCGCCGCGTCACCGATCGCGTGGAACCCGCCCTGCAACCCGTGCGCCGCGCAGTCCACCAGATGGTCGCGCACCTGCTCCGCGCTCAGATAGCCGTGCCCGCAGCCACCGTCGCCGTCCAGGTAGTCCCGCGACACGTGCGCCGTCCGCGACCCCAACGCCCCGTCGGCGAACAGGTCACCACCGGCGCCCACCGCGCCCAACTCCCGCGCCCGCGCCGCGCCGCCCAGCTCACCCCAGTAGCCGTACACCTCCGGCAGCCCCGCACCGGAGATCCCCAGCAACCCGGTGAAGTCCTCCTCGTCGGAGATCTCCGGCCCACCGCACTCGTGCACCGCCGCGATCCCCAACGACGCCGCGTGCTCCAGCGCCCGCCGCTGCGCGGCCACCCGCTGCGCCCGGGTCACCGAGGCGAACGCCGCCGCCCGCACCACGTGGTGCGCGTCGCGGCGCAGCCACCCCGACGCGTCGTACCCGGCCGAGCCCGCCGCCTCCGGACACGCCGCCAACAGCGCCGCCGACACCAACGCCGAATGGATCGACGCCTGCGACAGGTACACCCGCCGGCCACCGGCCGCCCGGTCCAACTCCCCCGCGTCCGGCAACCGCGGCACCGGCCAGGACGACTCGTCCCAGCCGTGCCCCAGCACCACCGCGTCCGCCGGCAGGTCCGCCGCGAACCCGGCCACCGCGTCCAGCAACTCCCCCGCCGACCGCGCCCCGGACAGGTCCAGGCCCGACAGCGCCAGACCGGTGTCCGTGGCGTGCACGTGCGCGTCCACGAACGCCGGGGTCACCAGCGCCCCGTCCAGATCCACCACCCGGTCCGCGGCGGGCGCGTCCGCGTCCGTCCCCAGCCAGGTGATCGTGCCGTCCGCGACCAGCAGGGCCGTCGCGGTCGGGTCGGCCGGGCAGTGCAGCAGCCCGCCGCGGTACAGGGTCGAGGGGTTCGTCATGGCACTCAGTCTGCCGCCAGCCGCGACTCGAACAGCCTCCGGACCCCCGGCTCGGCCCGCAGCAGACCCAACGCCAACTCCGCGTGCCCCGGCACGTAGCCGTTGCCCACCAGCATCGTCACGTCCGCCGCCAAGCCCTCCGCGCCCAGCGCCGCCGCCGAGAAGCTCGTCGCCATCGAGAAGAAGATCACCGTGCCGCCGTCCGCGGTCGCCAGCACCGCCCCGTGCTCACAGCCCGGCACGTCCACGCAGACCACCGTCACGTCCGCCGGCACCCCCAGCGCCGACGTGACCGCCTGCGACAGGGCCACCGGATCCCGGGCGTCGGCCAGCGCCACCGCGTCGGCCAGCCCGGCCGCCGCCAGCGCGTCCCGCTCCGCCGCCACCGGCACCACCCCGACCGTACGGGCGGCGCCCGCCCGCCGCGCCGCCGCCAACGACAGCGACCCGCTCTTGCCCGCCCCGCCGATCACCGCCACGCTGACCGGCCGGGCGTCCCCCTCGCGCGCCCGGTCGGCCACGTGCCGCGTCACCACCCGCGCGGTCAGCGCCGGCGCCCCGCACACGTCCAGCACCGCCAGCGACAGCTGCGGGTCCAGGTCGTCGGGCAGCACCGCGGCGATCGACCGGGCGAACAGCACCGCGTACCCGTCGCACGGCACCTGCTCGCTGCGCCCGTCCCACCGGGCCAGCCCGTCGGTGACCACCAGCGGGGTCAGCGTCAGCGACACCAGCGTCGCCACCCGCTCCCCCGGCTTCAGTCCCAGCGGCGAACGCCGCCCGGCCTCGTCGACAGTGCCGATCAGCATCCCGCCCGACCCGGTCACGGGGTTCTGCATCTTCCCCCGGGTCGAGATGATCTCCAGCACCTCGGCGCGCACCGCCTCACCGTCGCCGCCGTGCTTCTCCCACAACTGCCGGAAGCTCGCCGCGTCCAGGTTCAGCCGCTCCACCCGGATCCGCACCTCGTTCGGCGCGATCGCGGGCGACGCGTCCAGCCGCCACGCCGCCTGCGGCAGCACCCCCGCCGGTTCCACAACGCGGTGCAGGCCCACCGGTGACGTCACGCCGACCTCCCTTGTCCAACCGCCCGAACCCCCGGTCAGGGCTCGCGTAGCGGGAAAACTTCCGGCAGACTAATTTCTTCGCCGGATATTTTCCAGTAGCCTTCGGGCCGCCGATCATCGCACGTACGAGGAGGGGCCGTGACCCAGACCCAACCGGTGCAGACCATCCCAGCGCCCCGCCCCGCGCCGGCCACGGTCCCCACCGCCGGACAGCCCTACGAATACCGCCGCGCGCCCCTGGTCGAACCCGACTGGACCCGCTTCCCCGGCTGGCGCCACGTCACCCGCGAGCAGTGGGAGTCCGCCCAGTGGCAGCGCGTCAACTGCGTCAAGAACATCAAGCAGCTGCGCGCCGTCCTCGGTGACCTCGTCGACGAGACCTTCTACGAGGACCTCACCGCCGACCAGGCCGCCCTGGCCACCATGTCGATGCTGGTGCCGCCCCAGATGCTCAACACCATGGTCCCGTTCGCGGCGATGAGCACCGAGGCGTTCCTCGCCGACCCGGTCCGGCGCTACATGATCCCGGTCGCCTCCGACCGGCGCACCGACTGGCCCTCACACCCCTACGCCAGCCGCGACTCCCTGCACGAGCACGACATGTGGGTCGCCGAGGGCCTCACCCACCGCTACCCCACCAAGGTCCTCGCCGAACTGCTCTCCACCTGCCCGCAGTACTGCGGCCACTGCACCCGGATGGACCTGGTCGGCAACTCCACCCCCGCCGTCGACAAGCTCAAGCTCACCCTCAAGCCCGTCGACCGCTACGACGCCCACATCACCTACCTCAAGGCCCACCCCGGCGTCCGCGACGTCGTCGTCTCCGGCGGCGACGTGGCCAACGTGCCCTGGCGCAACCTCGAGTCCTACCTGATGCGGCTGCTCGACATCGAGACCATCCGCGACATCCGGCTCGCCACCAAGGCCCTCATGGGCCTGCCGCAGCACTGGCTCCAGGCCGACGTCGTCGAGGGCCTCGAACGCGTCGCCCGCACCGCCGCCCGCCGCGGCGTCAACCTCGCCATCCACACCCACGTCAACCACGCCCAGTCGCTCACCCCGCTGGTCGCCAAGGCGGCCCAGACCGCCCTCGACGTCGGCGTCCGCGACGTGCGCAACCAGGGCGTGCTCATGCGCGGCGTCAACGCCACCAGCAAGGACCTGCTCGACCTCTGCTTCGCCCTGCAGGGCGAGGCGGGCATCCTGCCGTACTACTTCTACATGTGCGACATGATCCCCAACGCCGAGCACTGGCGGGTCCCGGTCTGGCACGCCCAGCAGCTCCAGCACGACATCATGGGCTACCTGCCCGGCTACGCCACCCCGCGGATCGTCTGCGACGTCCCCTTCGTCGGCAAGCGCTGGGTGCACATGCTCACCGAGTACGACCGCGAGCGCGGCATCTCGTACTGGACCAAGAACTACCGCACCAGCATCGAGTCGGCGGACCTGGAGGCGCTCAACAAGCGCTACGCCTACTACGACCCGATCGACACCCTGCCCGAGTCCGGCCAGCAGTGGTGGGCCGACCACCGCGACGACTGACCGACCCGCGACCCGCCACCCCCGCCGTCACCACCCGCCGGCGGGGGTGCGCCGTTTCACCCGGCCGTCGCCCACCGCGCGGGCTGTGCGACCACGCCCCCGGGTGGCGAGATCCACTTCGTTTCCGTACATCGGGATGTCGGTGGGGCTCCGATACCCCGACATCCCGGAAGCGGTGTGGATCAACCACGGACCGGGCGGCCCCGCCCTGCCGCCGGCCCACCTGGACGCCCGGTGGCCCCCGGCGTCACGCCGGGGGCCACCACGACGGGCGAGGTCACCTGGTGAAGGCGTCCCGCAGCTTCCGGCCGGCCTCCTTGGCCTGCTCACCGGCCTGACGGGTCTGCGCCCCGCGCTGCTGCGAGCCGCCCTCCCCGCGCATCCGCTCGTTGTCGGTCACGTCGCCGATCCGCTCCTTGGCGGCGCCGGTCAGCTGCTCGACCTTGCTCTTCGCCTTGTCGGTGAAGCTCATGTCGCCTCCTCTGCTCCGGCCGAACCGGGGCCGAACCGGCCCCTCGACCCGGTGCATGCCCCCGCCCGGTGAGCGGAAACGTGGGTCGGGCACCGCACACTCGCTACGGCATCCTAGGACACTAGGTGAACGCGGTGGGGCGGCGGCTGGTTAACTGGACGAATGGGCGAGATCCTGCTGATCCGGCACGGTGAGACCACCTGGAGCGCCAGTCACCGGCACACCTCGTACACCGATCTGGAGCTCACCCCGGACGGCGAACGCCAGGCCCGGATGGTCGGGGCGTTCCTGGCCGGGCGGCGGTTCGTGGCGGTGCTGAGCAGCCCGCGGCAGCGGGCGGTGCGCACCGCCCAGCTGGCCGGCCTCACCGTCACCGCGACCGACGACGACCTCGCCGAGTGGAACTACGGCGAGTACGAGGGCCGCACCAGCGCCGAGATCCGCGCCGACCACCCGCACTGGTACCTGTGGACCGACGGCTGCCCCGGCGGCGAGTCACCCGACCAGGTGGGCGCCCGGCTCGACCGGGTGCTGGCCCGGGCCACTCCCCTGCTCGACCAGGGCCACGTGGCGCTGGTCGCCCACGGGCACAGCCTCCGGGTCGCCGGCGCCCGCTGGATCGGCCTGCCACCGGCCGCCGGCGGCCGGCTGCGGCTGGACACCGCCACGGTGAGCACCCTCGGCCACGAGCACGGCCGGCAGGTCATCCGGCGTTGGAACCAGCCACCTCTCCCGGCACCCGGGACCGTGCCCGCGTCGGGAGTTCGGCACTGACCTTCGGCGGCCGCCCCTCGTACGGGGTGGAGAGCACCACAGTGGTCCGGGTGGTGACGTTCGCGGCGGTACGGATCTCCTGGAGCACCCGCTCCAGGTCCGCCGGGCTGGCCACCCGCACCAGCAGCAGGTAGAAGTCCTCCCCCGCCACCGAGTAGCAGGAGTCGATCTCCGGCAGGTGGGCCAGCCGCTCCGGCGCGTCGTCCGGCTGCGACGGGTCGAACGGCCGGATCGCCACGAACGCGGTCAGCGGCAGGTCCAGCGCCTCGAAGGAGACCCGCGCGGCGTACCCCTTGATCACGCCGCGCTGCTCCAGCCGGCGCACCCGCTGGTGCACGGCGGAGACCGACAGGCCCACCTTCTCCGCCAGATCCGTGTACGACAGCCGGCCGTCAGCGGTCAACGCTGCGACGATGGCGCGGTCGATCTCCTCCACGGCGTGCAACCTACCGGGAAAACCGCCCGACGGCGACGACGCGGCCCCCGGCCGGCCACGATGGCGCCGGTACGGTCGACCGACCGCACCGGCGTCGCCACCCACGGTCGACCGGGTCAGCCCTTGGCCAGCGCGCGGGAGATCACCAGCCGCTGGATCTGGTTGGTGCCCTCGACGATCTGGAGCACCTTCGCCTCCCGCATGTACCGCTCCACCGGGTGGTCGCTCACGTAGCCGGCGCCGCCGAGCACCTGCACCGCGTCGGTGGTCACCCGCATCGCCACGTCGGTGGCGAACAGCTTCGCCTTGGCCGCCTCGATCGAGTACGGCCGGCCGGCGTCCCGCAGCCGGGCCGCGGCCAGCGTCAGCGCCCGGGCGGCGGAGATCTGGGTGGCCAGGTCGGCCAGGTTGAAGCCCAGCCCCTGGAAGTCGATGATGGCCCGGCCGAACTGCCGCCGTTCCTTGGCGTACCCCACGGCGTAGTCCAGCGCCGCCTGGGCCAGCCCCACCGCGCACGCGGCGATGCCCAGCCGCCCGGAGTCGAGGGCGGACATCGCGATGGTGAAGCCCATCCCCTCCCCACCGATCAGCCGGTCGGCCGGGACCCGGGCGTCGTCGAAGGCGATCTGCGCCACCGGGGAGGCGTGCAGCCCCATCGTCCGCTCGGCCGCCTGGGGGTGGATGCCGGGCGTGCCGCGGTCGGCGAGCAGGCAGGAGATGCCCTTCGGGCCGGGCCCGCCGGTACGGCAGAAGATGTTGTAGAAGTCGGCCACCCGGGCGTGGGTGATCCACGCCTTGGTGCCGGAGACCACGTAGGCGTCGCCGTCGCGGACCGCCCGGGTGCTCAGCGCGGCGGCGTCCGAGCCACCCTGCGGCTCGGAGAGGCAGTACGCGCCGAGCAGCTCGCCACCGATCATGTCGGGCAGCAGCTTGCGCTGCTCGGCGGTGCCGAAGGTGGCCACCGGGTAGCAGGACAGGGTGTGCACGCTGACCGCCTCGGCCACCGCGAGCCAGCGGCTGGCCAGGATCTCCAGCACCTGGAGGTAGACCTCGTACGGCTGCGCGGCGCCGCCGTGCACCTCGGGGTAGGGCAGCCCGAGCAGGCCGGCCCGGCCGAGGGTGCGCAGCACCTCGCGGGGGAACTCGGCGCGCTCCTCGAACCCGGCGGCCCGCGGCGCGAGCTCCCGGTCGGCGAGTTCGGTGGCGAGGTCCAGCAGGTCGTGGGCCTCGTCGGTGGGGAGGATCCGGTCGACTGTCATAGCGCGATGAGCTCCGTGGGGGTGGTGTTGAGCCGTTGGACGCCGTCCGTCGTGCAGACGACGATGTCCTCGATCCGGGCGCCGTGTCGGCCCGCGAGGTAGATGCCGGGTTCGATCGAGAACGCCATGCCGGGCTCCAGCGGCCGGGGGTTGCCCGCCACCACGTACGGCTCCTCGTGCCCGTCCAGACCGATGCCGTGCCCCGTCCGGTGCAGGAACGCGGCACCGAAGCCGGCGGCGGCGATCGGCTCGCGGGCGGCGGCGTCCACCGCCTCGGCGGTGGTCCCGGGGCGCACCGCGGCCACCGCGGCGCGCTGGGCGGCGTGCAGCACCGCGTAGTACTCGGTGAACTCCGCCGGGGCCGGGCCCCCGGCGACGTAGGTGCGGGTGCAGTCGGAGCGGTAGCCCGACGGCATGGTGCCGCCGATGTCGACCACCACCGGCTCACCGGCCCCGATCGGCCGGTCCGAGGTGCCGTGGTGCGGGCTGGCACCGTTCGGCCCGGCGGCGACGATGACGAAGTCGACGGTGACGTGCCCGGCGGCGCGGATCGCCGCGGCGATGTCGGTGGCCACCTCGGCCTCGGTGCGCCCCGGGCGCAGCCACTGCCCCATCCGCCGGTGCACCGCGTCGATCGCCGCGCCGGCCTCGGCCAGCGCGGCCACCTCCGCCGGCGACTTGCGGATGCGCAGCTCGCGCAGCACCTCGCCGGCGAGCCGTTGGGTGGCGCCGGGCAGCGCGGCGCGCAGCCCGAGCACCTGCTCGGCCCACATCCGGTCGGCCAGCCCGACCGCCACCACCGGCCCGTCCAGGGCGGCGGTGACCAGCGGGTACGGGTCGGTGCCGTCGGCGTGGTCGACGATCCGGACCCCGGTGGCCGGGGCCGGCGACGCCTCGGCGGCGGGCCGCTCCAGGGTGGGGACGATCAGCGTCGGCTCGCCCTCGGCCGGCAGCACCAGACAGGTCAGCCGCTCCCCCGCGTGCGCGTCGTACCCGGTGAGGTAGCGCAGGTCGGAGCCGGGGGTGAGCAGCAGCGCGTCCAGGCCGGCGGCGGCGGTGGCGCGCTGCGCGGCGGCCAGCCGGTCCGGCGGGTACAGCTCGTCGATTCCCACCCGGTCAGCTTAACGCTCGTTCGGGCCACACCCTACCCGCCCCGCGCTCGGGAAAGCGCTCTCTCATCCATCGAGATGCGTCATTGACGCAATCCGTTAACACTCTTTAGGATTTGGCTCCGCCGAGGTTGCGCACCCTCCCGTCCCCCTCCGTCCGCCGCGCCCGGCGCCCGCTCACCGGGTGCCCGCCGGCGGCACGGCCGCCACCGCCCGCCCACGGGAAGGCCCGCGATGTCCTCACCACGTCACCGTCCCCGGTCGGCCCTCGCCGCCGGCCTGCTCGCGCTGGTCACCGCCGGCGCCGGCCTGACCCTCGCCGCACCGTCCCCGGCCGCCGCCGCGGTGCTGCCGAACAACTTCAAGAGCGTCGGCTACCTGCCGTCGTGGAGCGGCAGCGTCACCGGCGTCCAGTACGGCAAGCTCACCCACGTCAACTACGCCTTCCTGCTGCCCAACGCCGACGGCAGCCTGCGTCCGGTGGAGAACCCGGGCAAGCTGTCCCAGCTGGTCTCGGTCGGGCACAGCAACAACGTCAAGGTGTCGATCGCCATCGGCGGCTGGAACGACGGCGACGACTCCGCCTTCGAGGCGCTCGCCGCCAACGCCGGCACCCGCACCACGTTCGTCAACAACGTGGTCGCCTTCGTCGACCAGTACAACCTGGACGGCGTCGACATGGACTGGGAGTACCCCGACCCGGGCACCTCGGCGACCAACTACAGCCTGCTGATGCAGCAGCTCAGCGGCGCCCTGCGCCCCCGGGGCAAGCTGCTCACCGCGGCCGTGGTCGCCGAGGGCTACTACGTGCAGGGCGTGCCGACCGCCGTGTTCGGCCACGTCGACTGGCTCAACATCATGGCGTACGACGGGGGCAGCCCGCACGCCAACTACGACTGGTCGGTCAACGCCGTCAACGGGTGGAAGGCGCGCGGCCTGCCGGCCGCCAAGGCGGTGCTCGGGGTGCCGTTCTACAGCCGGCCCGGCTACCACACCTACTCGGCCCTGGTGGGCATGGATCCGGCCAACGCCAACCGGGACTGCACCACTGTCGGCGGCGTCCAGCAGTGCTACAACGGCGTACCGACGGTCAAGCGGAAGACCCAGTGGGCGCTGGCCAACGCCGGCGGGATGATGAACTGGGAGCTGTCCCAGGACCGCACCGACTCGACCTCGCTGGTCGGTGCCATCTACGACACCGTCATGGGCGGCACCCCGCCGCCGACCGGGCGCACCGGCCCGATCACCGGCATCGCCGGCAAGTGCGTCGACGTGGCGGCCGCCAGCACCGCCAACGGCACCGCGATCCAGCTCTGGACCTGCAACGGCACCAACGCGCAGCGCTGGACCGTGGGCACCGACGGCACCCTGCGCGCCCTCGGCAAGTGCGCCGACGTGGCGAGCGGCTCCACCGCCAACGGCGCGAAGGTGCAGCTGTGGGACTGCAACGGCACCGGCGCCCAGGTCTGGCAGGCCCAGGCCAACGGCACGCTGCGCAACCCGCAGGCCAACAAGTGCCTCGACGCCACCGGCAACAGTTCCGCCGACGGCACCCGGCTGCAGATCTGGGACTGCTTCGGCGGCGCCAACCAGGTCTGGCGGCTGCCCGCCTGACCGCTCCCCGGGGCCCCGCCGGCCGGCGGGGCCCCGCCCGGTCGCCGCCCCGGCCGGCCCCCGACCGACGGACACCGCCGGCCGGTCAGCCCACCGCCGCCGCCGGCTCGCCGCCGGCACGGTCGCGGAGCAGGTCGAGCATCTCGTCCACCGAGCCGGCCGGGTCGGTCACCGGGAACTGCACGGCGCGAACCACGGCCGCCGGATCGACCAGCAGGGTCAGCCGTTTGAACCGCTCGACCCCGCCGGCCCGGAAGGTGGGCAGCAGCAGCCCGGCCGCCAGCCGGCCGTCCTGGTCGGACAGGAGCGGGAAGGGCAGCTCGGCGTACGCCGTGAAGTCGGCCAACTGGTCGGGACGCTGGGTGCTGACCCCGACGATCCGGGCGCCGGCGGCGGCGAAGTCGGCGGCCCGGGCGGCGTACGTGGTCGACTCCAGGGTGCAGCCGGGCGCCCCCGGGATCTCCCCCCAGCCCGGCGGCAGCCCCGGCACGCCGGGCCGGAACGCGCCGGGGAAGAAGTAGAGGACGCTCCAGCGCTCGCCCCCGGCCGGGGCCACCGGCCGCCCGTCCGGGCCGGGCAGCAGCACCTCGGGCAGCCGCCGGCCGACCAGCTCGTGCACCCGCCGCGCCTCGGCGGAGTCCGCCCCGGCGGTGGCGGTGAGGCCGCCGTCGCCCAGCACGTGGTGGGTGCCCCAGTCCTGCAGCGCGATCAGCACCGGCAGCAGCGCCTCGCCCTTGGCGGTGAGCAGGTAGTCGAAGCGCGGCGGGTGCTGGGAGTACGCCCGCCGCCGCAGCACCCCGTGCTCGACCAGCCCGGCCAGCCGTTCCGACAGGGCCCGCCGGCTCACCCCGAGCGCGCGCTGGAGCGGGTCGAAGCGGGTGGTCCCGCCGGCGACGTCGCGCACGATCAGGAACGTCCACCAGTCGCCCAGCACGCCCAGCGCCTGCGCGATGCCGCAGTCCGCGTCCGCCAGGTCGGCCCGCCGCACACCCCACCCCTTCACCGGTCGCCGTTGCTCCGACTATAGTCCGTTTCAGTTTGGAACTGACTGGCTCGGTGGAACGGGGGCGGACGACATGGGCGTCGGGCAGCGGGCCGGGGTGTTCTGGCGCTGGTGGACCGCCGGCACGACCAGCCAGGTCGGGTCGGCGGTCGGCGCCGTGGCGCTGCCGCTGACCGCGCTCACCGTGCTGGACGCCAGCGCGTTCGAGATGGGCCTGATCGCGGCGGCCAGCTACGTGGCCTGGCTGGTGATCGGCCTGCCGGCCGGGGTCGTCGTGCAGCGGCTGCCGCTGCGCGGCGCGCAGATCGGCGCCGACCTGGCCCGCGCCGCGGCCGTCGCGTCCATCCCGCTCGCCTGGTGGTGGGGCCACCTGACGGTCGCCCACCTGGTGGTCACCGCGCTGGTGATCAGCTTCGCCAACGTGCTCTTCGACGTGGCCAACATGACCTTCCTGCCCAGCATCGTCGACCGGGAGCAGTTGCACGGCCGCAACAGCCTGACCTCGGCCACCCACGCGGCCACCCAGCTCAGCGGGCCGTCGCTGGGCGGGCTCGCGGTGCAGGCGCTGGGCGCGGTGCCGACCCTGCTGGTGGACGCCGCGAGCTACCTCTGCTCGGCCGCGCTGCTGCGCACCCTGCCCGCGCGCCGGGCGGAGGCGCCGGACCGGTGGCCGCCGATGGGCGAACTGATCCGGCAGGGCTGGCGCTTCGTCGCGCGCCACCCGGTGATGGGCCCGAGCATGTGGGCCGCCACCGCGATGAACCTGGTCTGCGGCGCGCAGTTCGCGCTCTACCCGCTCTACCTGGTGCGCGAGCTGCACGCCCCGGCCGCCCTGGTCGGCGTGCTGCTCGCCGTCGAGGGCGCCGGCGCGCTGGTCGGGGCGACGCTCACCCCGTGGATCACCGCCCGGCTCGGCACCGCCCGGGCACTGGTCGTCGCCGCCCTGGTCACCGTCGGCGGGGCGGTCCTGGTCCCGGTGGGCAGCGGCTGGCCGGCGTACGCGGCCTTCGCGGCGGGCAACGTGGTCTTCTCGGTCGGGACGGTGGTGCTCAGCGTGACCACCCGGACCTACCGGCAGATCGCCAGCCCGCCCGAGCTGCTGGCCCGGGTGATGGCCACGGTCCGGTTCGTCTCCTGGGGCGCCATCCCGGTCGGCGGGCTGCTCGCCGGCGCGCTGGCCGGCCTGGTCGGCGCGCGGGCCACGCTGCTGGTCTTCGCGGCCGCGGCGGCCTGGGCCCCGCTCGCCCTGCTGCTCTCCCCCGTCCGCCGGCTGCGCGACCTCACCGACCACGACCGGGAGACCGGCGACCAACCCGCCGTCGCGGTGCCGGCCGGCCGCTGACCCACCGGCGGCGCGACATCAACCCGGTCACGCGTTCAGCCGGCATCCCGGTTCCGGCGTACCGGCGCCGGAGCCCCGATAGCCTGGGGTCGGGCGCCCGGAGCGGGCGCCGACGGACGGAAGGATCGATGCCGGTGGCAGCCAGGGACGCGGACCGCGCCGCGGCGCGCCGCCGCCGGCTGCTCTGGTCCGGGGTCCTCGCACTGGTCGGCCTGCTGCTGCTGGTGGTCGGCCTGACCATCGCCGACGGCGCCACCGCCTGGATCGAGGTGACCGCCGCGATCCTGCTGCTGCTGGTCAGCTACGCCCTGCAGCACGTGGCCCGCCGGGAGACCGTCTACCGCGCCGACGACCGGCGCTGACCCGGGCGGGCCGTCCCCCCGATCGTCGGTGGGCTGTGCCAGGCTGTCGGCGTGGCACAGCAACCCCCGATCCTGCTCGTCGACTCGCCCAGCCTCTACTTCCGGGCCTACTTCGGCATCCCCGAGTCCGCCGCCCGCGCCGAGGACGGCAGCCCGGTCAACGCGGTGCGCGGCTTCCTTGACATGCTGGCGACCCTGATCCGCACCCGCCGCCCCGACCGGATGGTCTGCGCGCTCGACCACGACTGGCGGCCCGACTGGCGGGTGGCGCTCCTGCCGTCGTACAAGGCGCACCGGCTCGCCCCGGAGGGCGGCGAGGTGATGCCGGACACCCTCACCCCGCAGGTGCCGGTGATCCTCGACGTGCTCGACGCCATCGGCATCACCACGGTCGGCGCGGCCGGCTACGAGGCCGACGACGTGCTCGGCACGCTCTCGGTCACCCAGCCCGCCCCGGTCGAGGTGGTCTCCGGCGACCGCGACCTGTTCCAGCTGGTCGACGACGCCCGCCCGGTGCGGCTGCTCTACGTCGGGCGCGGGGTGGCCAAGCTGGAGGACTGCGACGACGCCGCGGTGCGGACCCGCTACGGGGTGCCGGCCGACCGGTACGCCGACTTCGCCGCGCTGCGTGGCGACCCCAGCGACGGGCTGCCCGGTGTGCCCGGCGTCGGCGAGAAGACCGCCGCCCGGCTGGTCACCCGCTACGGCGACATCGCCGGCATCCTGGCCGCCCTGGACGACCCGGATTCCGGGTTCGCCCCCGGCCTGCGCGGCAAGCTCGCCGCCGCCCGGGACTACCTGGCCGTGGCGCCGAAGGTGGTCAAGGTCGCCCTCGACGTGCCGCTGCCCGACCTGCCCACCGAGCTGCCGAGCGCGCCGGCCGACCCGGACCGCCTGCTGGAGCTGGCCCAGCGGTGGAACCTCGCCGGCTCCGCCCGCCGGCTGGTCGACGCCCTCGCCGGCCGTTCCTGACCCCCGGCGGCCCGGTCACCGCCCCTCGGGGGCATGGGTGTCGGGCGGGCCGGAGACCGCCGTGCCGGCGGCCTGGTGTTGACCGAGGCCGGCCTCCCGACTCGAACGCCCCCGCCGGTCAGGCGGCGGCGTGGTACGCCAGCACACCCCGGTTGACCGCGCCGATCGCCTGCCGGGCGGTGGACCGCAGCTCGGCCGAGGCGCCGCCGGAGTCGGCGAGCTGGCCGAGCAGGTCGACCACCTGCCGGGCCCACCGGACGAAGTCGCCGGCCGGCATCTCCCCGTCGATCTCGTGGCCGCTGGCCAGCACCTTGGCCAGCGCCTCGCCCCGGGCCCAGCGGTAGATCGGCCAGGCGAAGCCCAGGTCGGGCTCGCGGGTCACCGCCAGCCCCCGGGACGCCTCGTCGGCCTCGATCTCGCTCCACAGCTTCAGGGTCGCGTCCACCGCCTCGGACACCCCGCCGCGCGGCAGCGAGGCCCGCTCGTCCACGTCGCGGCGCGCCTCGAAGACCACCACGGAGACCGCGGCGGCCAGCTCGGCCGGGGAGAGCCCGTCCCACACCCCGCGCCGCAGGCACTCCGCGACCAGCAGGTCCGCCTCGGTCCAGATCCGGCCGAGCATCCGCCCGGCGTCGGTGACCGCGCCGTCCGGCGCCAGGTAGCCGCGCGCGGTCAGCAGCGCGACGATCCGGTCGAAGGTCCGCGCCAGCGAGCCGGTCCGCCCGGCCACCCGCTGCCGCAGCTCCTCGGTGTCGCGCTCCAGCCGGCGCCGCCGCTCCGCCCAGCGGGCGTGCTCCTCCCGGTCCGGGCAGGCGTGGCAGGGGTGGCGGCGCAGCTCGGCGCGGAGCTGGCTGAGCCGGTGGTCCTCGCCGACCGCCTGGCGGGACCGGCCGCGGCGGCCGCCGTGCCGGTCCAGCCCGGTGCCGCTGACCTCGGCGGCGAGATCCCGCCGGGCGGCCGGGGAACGGTGGTTGAAGTGCTTCGGCACCCGGATCCGGGCCAGCACCTCGGCCGGGGTGGTGAAGTCGCCGGGGCTGACCCGGCCGGCCCACCGGTCCTGGGTGAGCACCAGCGGGCGGGGCTCGCCGAACCCGCCGGTCGCCGGGTCCAGCACCACCGCCAGCCCGGCCCGCCGGCCCGACGGCACCCGGATCACGTCACCCACCCGCAGCCGCTCCAGCGACGCCACCGCGGCCGCCTTGCGCTGGCTCTGCCCCTGCCGGGCGAGCGCCCGCTCCCGGTCGGCGATGGCCACCCGCAGCGCGAAGTACTCGTCGAAGTCGCCGTGGTGGCAGGCGGCGTCGGCGCCGTACGCCTCGATGGTCTCGGTGTTGCGCTGCACCTGCCGGGCCAGGCCGACCACCGACCGGTCGGCCTGGAACTGGGCGAACGACGACTCCAGCAGCGCCCGGGCCGGCTCCGCGCCGACCGTGCCGACCAGGTTGACCGCCATGTTGTACGAGGGTCGGAAGCTGGACCGCAGCGGGTAGGTGCGGGTGGAGGCGAGGCCGGCCACGTGCCGCGGGTCGGTCTCCGGGGACCACACCACCACGGCGTGCCCCTCGACGTCGATGCCGCGCCGGCCGGCCCGGCCGGTGAGCTGGGTGTACTCGCCCGGGGTCAGGTCGACGTGCGCCTCGCCGTTGTACTTGACCAGCCGCTCCAGCACCACGCAGCGGGCCGGCATGTTGATGCCCAGCGCCAGCGTCTCGGTGGCGAAGACCGCCTTGACCAGGCCGCGGACGAACAGCTCCTCGACGACCTCCTTGAACGCCGGCAGCATGCCCGCGTGGTGCGCGGCCAGCCCGCGCTCCAGGCCGTCGAGCCACTCCCAGTAGCCCAGCACCGACAGGTCCTCGCCGGGGATCGCGGTGACCCGGGACTCCACCACTCGGCGGATCTCCGCCCGCTCCTCGGGCGAGGTGAGCCGCAGCCCGGCGGCGAGGCACTGCTGCACCGCGGCGTCGCAGCCGGCCCGGCTGAAGATGAACAGGATCGCCGGCAGCAGGCCCTCCCGGTCCAGCCGGTCGACGATGTCCGGGCGCATCGGGCCGCGCCAGCGCGGCCCGCGCCGCCCGCCGCCGGGGCCGGCGCTGCGCCCCTCGCCCAGTTCCAGCCGGCGCATGGTGTCCCGGGTGTAGCGCAGCAGCTCCGGGTGCACGTCGTGCTTGCGGGCCGCGTCGGCGTCGTGGAACAGGTCGAACATCCGCTTGCCGACCAGCATGTGCTGCCACAGCGGCACCGGCCGGTGCTCGCTGACCACCACCGCCGTCTCGCCGCGTACGGTGACCAGCCAGTCGGCGAACTCCTCGGCGTTGGAGACGGTCGCCGAGAGCGAGACCAGGGTCACCGAGGCGGGCAGGTGGATGATCACCTCTTCCCAGACGCCGCCGCGGAACCGGTCGGCGAGGTAGTGCACCTCGTCCATCACCACGTACGCCAGCCCCTCCAGGGTGGCCGAGCCGGCGTAGAGCATGTTGCGCAGCACCTCGGTGGTCATCACCACCACCGGCGCGTCGCCGTTGATCGCGTTGTCCCCGGTGAGCAGGCCGACCTGCTCGGCGCCGTAGCGGTCCACCAGGTCGTGGTACTTCTGGTTGGACAACGCCTTGATCGGCGTGGTGTAGAAGCACTTGCGCCGGGTCCCCTCGGCGGGCTGCCCGGGGGTGCCGCGCAGCGCCAGGTGCACGGCGAACTCCCCCACCACCGTCTTGCCGGCGCCGGTGGGCGCGCAGACCAGCACCCCGCTGCCCCGCTCCAACGCCTGACACGCCTCGCGCTGGAAGTCGTCGAGATCGAACCCCAGGTCAAGGGCGAACTCGTCCAGCGCCGGGAATTGGGAGGCCTGCGCGGCCCGGCGGCGCGCCGCGGCGTACCGCTCGGCGGGGCTCGACATGGCACCAAGATTAATGCGTGCCGGCGGCCGACACCGGACAAGGCCGCCCGATCGGGGCCGCCGGAGCCGGTCGGTAGGGTGCAGCACGTGCCGGACCATGCCGAACCGCCCCAGACACCCGCCCCGGGCAGCGCCGCCGCCGGTCCCAGGGCGTCCCGCCGGCCCGTGAAGGCGGTCCTGTTCGACTTCCACGGCACCCTGGCCCAGGTCGAGGAGGCCCGCGAGTGGGTGCTGGCCGCCGCCGCGACCTGCGGGGTGACCCTGGACCGGGCCCGGGCCACCGCGCTGGCCGACCGGCTGCTCACCGCCGGCCGGGCGGGTGGCCCACTGCCGGCCCGGGTGCCGCCCCGGCTGGCCGAGCTCTGGGCCGACCGCGACCTCTACCCGCACGCCCACCGGGGCGCGTACATCGGGCTCGCCGAGACGGTGGACGCCGGCATCGACGGCTTCGCCGAGGCGCTCTACGAGCGGCTGCTGGTGCCCGACGGCTGGGTGCCCTACCCGGATGCCCGGCCCACGCTCAGCGCGCTGCGCGAGGCGGGGGTACGGGTCGCCGTGGTGAGCAACATCGGCTTCGACATCCGGCCGCACTTCGCCGCCTGGGGGCTGGCCGACCTGGTCGACGCGTTCGTGCTGTCGTACGAGGTGGGGCGCTGCAAGCCCGACCCGGCGATCTTCTGGCGCGCCTGCGGGATGCTCGGTGTCGACCCGGAGCAGACGCTGATGGTCGGCGACACCCCGGCCGACGCGGGTGCGGTGGCGGCCGGCTGCGCCGTGCTGGTGCTCCCGGCCGCCGAGGCCGGCCGGGATAACGGCCTGGGCGCCGTGCTCGACCTGGCCCTGCCCGGCTGACCCACCCCGGCGGCCGCGGACGCCGCCGCGGCCGCCGCCAGCGCCCCCACCCGGGTCGGCCCACGGCAACGCTCCGCACGCCGGCTCAACCCGCGCCCGCAGGCCGGAGGCCAGCTCAGCCCCCGGCAGCGGCCGGCGCGCCGGCTCAACCCGCGCCCGCAGGCCGCGCGCCGGCTCAGCCCCCGGCAGCGGCCCGCGCGCCGCTCACCCTCCGGCGGTTGCTCGCACGCCAGCTCAGCCGCGGACCGTGTCGCGGGCCAGCGCGACCAGGTCGGCGACGGCCGGGTGGCCGGGCGGTTCGCGCCAGGCCAGCAGCACGGTGACCGGGGGCGCGTCGGTCAACGGCAGGTACGCCACCGCCGGGTTGGGATACATCGCCGCGGTCGCGGCGGTGGTGACCCCGACGGCCCGGCCGGCGCTGATCGCCGCCAGCCAGTCGTCGGTGTTGGCCACCGGCACCACCGTGGCCGGCGCCCGGCCGGCCGGCCACAGCTCCAGGGTGGTGGTGCCGGTCGCGGCGTTCACCGCGATCGGCTGGCCGACCAGGTCGGCCAGGGTGAGCGCGGCCCGGCCGGCGAGCGGGCTGTCGGCCGGCACGGTGGCCAGCCGCGGCTCGTCGAGCAGCCGCTCGGTGCGGATCCCGGGCAGCTCCACCGGCTGGCGCAGCACGGCCACGTCGACCCGGCCCCGGGCCAGCCCGGCGGTGCGCTCGTCGATGCGCAGCAGCTCCAGCGGGGTGTGCGGGTGCTGCCGCCGCCAGCGGCGCAGCAGGGTCACCGTGTGCCCGCCCAGCGCCGACCAGGCGTGGCCCAGCCGGATCGGCCGGCCGCCCAGGTGGGCGGGGTCGAGCACGTCGTCGACAGCGGCCACCGCCGCCGCGGCGCGGTCGCGCAGCGCCCGGCCGGCGGGAGTGAGCGCCAGGTGGTGCGTGGACCGGTCGGCGAGGCGTACCCCGAGATGGGTCTCCAACTGCCGCAGCGTGCGGGAGAGCGCGGGCTGGGTGAGCCGCAGCCGGGCGGCCGCCCGGGTGATGCTGCCCTCCTCGGCGATGGCCAGGAAGGCCCGCAGGTGGCGCAGCTCCACGGTCATGACCGCCAAGCATAAGCGCGGGCGAACCGGCATTTCCGCGCGGCGCGGCGGCCTCCTAGCGTGGACAGACGTGACCGACACGCTGCGCTCCGGCCCGCCCGCTCCCGCCGCCGGGGCGGCGCCCCCGCGCGGCGACCTGCGGGCGGTGGGGCTGGTGCTCGGCGGGGCGCTGTCGGTGCAGTTCGGCTCGGCGGTGGCCGCCCTGCTCTTCCCGCGCTCCGGGGTGGCCGGCGCGGTGACGCTGCGGCTGACCGTGGGCGCGGTGCTGCTGCTGGCCGTGTGCCGGCCCCGGCTGCGCGGCTACCGGCCCGGCGACTGGGCGGCCGCCGCCGCGTTCGGGGTGGCGCTGGCTGGCATGAACTCGCTGTTCTACCAGGCCATCGAGCGCATCCCGCTGGGCCCGGCGGTGACCCTGGAGGTGCTCGGCCCGCTGACCCTGTCCGTGCTGGCCGCCCGCCGGCTGGCCAGTTGGTGCTGGGCGGGGCTCGCCGCGGCCGGGGTGGCCCTGCTCGGGCAGGGCGGCTTCGACCGGCTCAACCCGGTCGGCGCCGGTTTGGCGCTCGCCGCCGGCGCGATGTGGGCGGCGTACATCGTCTTCAGCGCCCGGGTCGGGCAGCGCTTCCCGGGCGCCGACGGCCTGGCCCTGGCGCTCGCCGTCGCCGCGCTGCTCACCCTGCCGGCCGGGCTGCTCGGGTCGGGGACGGCGCTGCTGGACCCGACGGTGCTGGCGCTGGGCGCGACGGTGGCCGTGCTCTCCTCGGTGCTGCCGTACACCCTCGAACTGCTCGCCCTGCGCCGGCTGCCCACGCACACCTTCGCGGTGCTGATGAGCCTCGGGCCGGCCATCGCCGCGCTCGCCGGCTGGCTGGTGCTGGACCAGGCGCTCAGCCTGCCCGAGGTGCTGGCGATCGGGCTGGTGATCGCGGCCAGCATCGGCGCGGTGCGGGTCAGCGCAGCAGCCGCAGCGCCGCCGGCGCAGCCGTGACGGTGACCGGCAGGTCCAGCAGCCGCTCGCCGTCGGCGTACGTGGTGATGCCCTCGGCGGCCAGTTCCACCTCCCGCACCCGGTAGCTGCGCACCAGCGGATGCCGCACGTGGGTGCCCTGGTAGATGCTCGGCTTCACGCGCATCAGGGTGAGCCGGTCGAACCGCCCGCCGACCACCACGTCGAGCAGCCCGTCGGTGAGGTCCGCGTCCGGGCAGATCCGCATGCCGCCGCCGTAGCTGGGCGCGTTGCCGACCGCCACCAGCACCGCGTCGACCTCCTGCGGCTCGCCGTCGAGGCGCAGCGTGTAGCGGCGCGGCCGCAGCCGGGCCAGTTCCACCAGGATCGCCAGGTCGTACCGGCGCGGGCCGCGCGGCCAGCGCATCCGGTTGGCCCGCTCGTTGACGATCGCGTCGAAGCCGGCCGCCAGCACCGCTCCGTACCAGCGCCGGGTGCCGTCGGCGCCGGTCAGCCGGGCCAGGTCGACCGGGCGGGTGCGGCCGGCGCGCAGCGCCTCGGCGATCACCTCGGCGGCGGCGAGCGGGTCGGCCGGGAAGCCGGTGTCCACCGCGAAGTCGTTGCCGGTGCCGGCCGGCACCGCACCGAACGGGATGGCCGTCCCGGCGACCGCCTGCACCGCCCGGTGCACGGTGCCGTCGCCGCCCACCGCGACCAGGGCGGCCACCCCGTCGGCGACGGCGGCGTGGCAGGCCGCCTCGGCCTGGTCGGCGCTGCGCGCCTCGAGCAGCCGCAGCGGCCGGCCGGCGGCGGCGAGCCGGTCCAGCAGCCCGGGCAGCAGTGCCCGGTGCCGCCCCCGGCCGGCGGTCGGGTTGGCCAGTACGGCGACGGGACCGTCGGGGGCGACGGAGGGGTGATCGTCAGCGGTCACGGCGAGCACCGTACCGCCACCGGCAACGCCACCGACCTCGGCCGGCAGGCCGTCACCGGCTGTCCGGACGGCGTCACCGCGCCACGCTTAACGGTCCGGCCACCGGGGACACGCCGGCATGCCCGACGAGCGTCCCGGCCGGTTCCCGGCGCCCGCGCGGCCGGAGCCGGAGGTCGAGGAGGCCTTCGGCCGGATCGTCGAGGAGGGGACCGTACGGCTGGCCCGGCCGTGGCCGTCCCTGGTCGTCACGGGCCTGCTCGGTGGCGTGGACGTGGGCACCGGCGTGCTGGCGTACCTGCTGGTCGAGCGGGCCACCGGGGAGCCGCTGCTGGCCGGCGTGGCGTTCAGCGTCGGCTTCGCCGCACTGCTGCTGGCCCGCAGCGAACTGTTCACCGAGAACTTCCTGGTGCCGGTGACCGCGGTGGCCGCCCGGCACGGGCGCCCGCGCGCCCTGCTCCGGCTCTGGTCCGTCGCGCTCGCCGGCAACCTGCTCGGCGGCTGGCTGATCGCCTGGCTGATCACCCACGCCTACGCGGAGCTGCGGGAGACCGCGATCGCCACCGGCACCCACTACGCGCAGCTCGGCGTCAACCTGCGCTCGTTCGCGCTCGCGGTGCTGGCCGGCATGGTGATCACCCTGATGACCCGGATGCAGCACGCCACGGAGAACCTCGGCGTCCGGCTGGTCGCGGCACTGCTGTTCGGCGCCCTGCTCGCCGGGGGGCGGCTCTTCCACAGCGTGCTCGACTCGATCTTCATGTTCGTCGCGCTCAC
This sequence comes from Micromonospora sp. C28SCA-DRY-2, assembly GCF_030519475.1. Taxonomy (GTDB): domain Bacteria; phylum Actinomycetota; class Actinomycetes; order Mycobacteriales; family Micromonosporaceae; genus Micromonospora. The sequence goes on from NZ_JAUMKD010000010.1 coordinate 157,277, forward strand.
CACGGGCGGGGCGCCCTTCGGCTACCTGGACTGGCTCGGCGCGCTCGCCTGGTCGGCGTTCGGCAACATGGTGGGCGGTGTGGGCCTGGTCGCGTTCCTGCGGATGCCCCGGGTGTCGCACCGGTTGGCGCGGGAGCGGGCCCGCCCCCGGTGACCACGGGCTGAGACGGCGGAAGCCGCCCATCGGGGGCGGCTTCCGCCGGGGTCGCGACGCGGTGTCACGTCATGTCGTCGTAGCGGCGGTCGATCGGGGTCGGCGCGGCGATCGGCTCCGGGGCGGCGATCGGCGCGGCGGCGTCGACCCGCTCCCCCGCCTCCACCGGCTCCCGGTCGAACTCCAGCGGCGACACCTCGTCGTCGGCGAGGCCGGCGTAGACCTCCTTGCCGCGTCCCCGGCGCCGGTCGTTGAGGAACGCGACGCCGACGGCGGCGAAGTAGAGCGCGCAGAGGCAGATCGCCAGGGCGGTCATCCCGAACGGGTCCGGGGTGGGGGTGACCACCGCGGAGAAGGCGAAGAAGACGAAGACCGCCACCCGCCACCAGCCCAGCAGCCGCTTCGCGCTGGCGATGCCGACGAAGTTGAGCATCAGCACCAGCAGCGGGAACTCGAACGCCACCCCGAAGAGCAGGATGAGGTTGGTGATGAACGAGACGTAGCGGGTGATGTCCAGGGTGGTGTTGATCTCGCTGCCGGAGATGTCCAGCAGGAACTCCAGGCCCTTCGAGGTGACGAAGTAGGCCAGCACCGCGCCGGCGGCGAACAGCGGCGCCGCCAGCCCGGTGAAGACGTACGCGTAGCGCCGCTCGTGCCGGTGCAGGCCCGGCGCGATGAAGGCCCAGAGCTGGTAGAGCCAGATCGGCGCGGCGAGGATCAGCCCGACCCAGAGCCCGATCTTCAGGTTGAGCAGGAACAGGTCGGCCGGCCCGAGCTGGACGAAGTCGCAGGCGCCGTTGGTCGTCTGCGCCTGCGGCAGGTCGCAGTACGGCCGCTTGAGCACGTTCAGCACCGGGCCGGCGAGCCAGATGCCGAAGCCGAAGCCGACCAGGATCGCCAGCGACGCCTTGAACAGGCGGTTGCGCAGCTCGCGGACGTGCTCGATCAGGGTCATCGAGCCGTCGGCGGCCCGCTGGAAGTTGCTCGGACCGCGCTTACGGAGACCGAAGGCCACGGTGGCGGGCCCTTCGGTCAGTTGTCGCGGACGCGGTGCACCGGGTCAACGACCGGCTGCTGCGGCGGGGCCTGGTAGGGCGCCTGCTGCGGGGCCTGCTGCCCGGCGTGCGGCGGCAGCGGCTGGTAGCCGGCCTGCGCGTCGGCCTTCTCGGCCAGGTCGCGGTCGTCGTCGTGCAGGCTCTTCGTCTCGGCCTTGATGATCCGCAGCGAGCGGCCCAGCGAACGGGCCGCGTCGGGGAGCCGCTTCGCGCCGAAGAGCAGGATCAGCACGACCACGAGTACGGCGATGTGCCACGGCTTGAGGGCACCCATGGGAAGCTCCAGTCGCTCTGTGTGTCTGGCAAGGGGTGTGTCGCAGCCCATCGTACGTGCGCCGAAGGCCGTTGCCACCCGCCGGGCGGTGGTGGTTCGGCCCGGCCGGTGAAGTCTTGACCAACCCCGAGTGTCCCGTCAACCGCCCGCGCCCGATCGTTCCTGCGCGCAATCCGGCCGGACCGCGCAGGGACGACAACGACGGTCGATCAGTCGCCGCGCTTCGCCTTGATCAGTTCCAGCCGCCGCTGGGCGGTGTCGAGCTGCTCCTGGAGCGTCTCGGCGCGCTGCTGGAGGCTCTCCGCGCTGTCCCGCAGCGCCTCCGCCTCGGTCGCCCGCCGTTGCAGGGCCAGCGCCGCACGGCGCAACCGGGGCAGCCGGGCCAGCACCGTCCGGACGGCCAGCGCGAACCCGACGAGCGCGACCAGCACCACCGCGAGCACGATCCACGTCACCACGGCGGTCAGCCTACTGGGCGCCCGCCGTCATCGCCGGATCGGTGGACGGCGCCGCGGCCGTGTCGGGTCCGCCCGCCGGTTGCGCGGGCGCGGGGCCGGGGACCGGCGAGGCGTACGCGTCGAGCGCCGCCGCGGCCGCCGCGCGCACCTGTTCGGCCAGCTCGACCGGGGCGACCACGGTCACCTCCGGGCCGAGGCCGAGCACGAACCGGCGGGCCCAGGCCAGGTCGGTCACCCGCAGCGAGACCAGCCACTGGTCGCCGTCGCCGGCCGCCACCGACTCGCACGGGTAGTACTCGGTGATCCACCGCTCGCTCCGGCCGACCCGCAGGGTGATCAGCGGCAGGTCCGGCGAGGGGCGGAACACCCCGTCGCTGAGGTCGTGCGGGCGGGCCTGCGGCGGCACCACGGCCGGCTCGTCCAGCTCGGTGACCGCGTCGATCCGGTCGGAGCGGAACAGCCGCACCGCCTCGGCCCGGCGGCACCACGCCTCCACGTACGCCCGCCCGCCGACCATCAGCATCCGCAGCGGGTCGACCACCCGTTCGGTGGTCTCGTCCCGGGCGGCCGTGTAGTAGGTGATCCGCAGCGCCCGGCCGCTCTCCACGGCGGCCCGCAGCTCCTGCACCCGGCGGGTGTCGGCGGGCAGCCGGACCTCGACCGGCGCGGTCACCAGGTCACCCGCCGCGTCCTCGATCTTGGCCAGCGCCCGTTCCACCGCCTCCCGGTTGGCCACCCCCGGCGTCTCGGCGAGCATCCGCAGCGCCACCACCAGGGCGAGCGCCTCGTCCGGGGTGAGCCGCAGCGGCCGGTCGATGCCGGCGTCGTAGGTGATGGTGACCCGGTCGCCGTCGAAGGCCATGTCGATCAGGTCGCCGGGCCCGTAGCCGGGCAGCCCGCACACCCAGAGCAGTTCCAGGTCCTCGCGCAGCTGCCGCTCGGTGACGCCCAGGTCGCCGGCCGCCTCGGCGATCTCGATGCCGGGGCGGGCCAGCAGGTAGGGCACCAGGTTGAGCAGCCGGGCGAGCCGGTCGGCGGAGGCCCGGCCGCCCTTGGCCGCCGGGCGGGTCATCGGGCCCCTCCGGTGGCGGCCAGGTCCTCGTGCCGGGTGGCGATCTCCTTGAGCCGCTGGATGACCGCCTCGCGCACCTCCGGCGGGTCGAGCACCCGGACGTCCGGGCCGTAGCCGACCAGCTGGCCGGCGAGCGAGTCCGGGTCGGCGTACGGCAGCACCAGCCGGTCGGCGGCGCCGCCCGGGGTGACGCTCACCGCCCAGCGGCGCAGCCCCGCGGCGCGGCCGGGGGTGACCAGCACGGTGGCCCGGCCGGCCCGCTCCACCGGGCCCGACCAGCGGGCCACGTGGCTGATCAGGTCGACCCCGGCCGGCGGCTGGTAGCCGCCCGGCTGGCCGGTGACCCGGACCGCGCCGACCACCCGGGAGAGCCGGAAGCAGCGGGTGGCCGCCCGGTCCAGGTCGTGCCCGACCACGTACCACCGGCCGCGCCAGCAGACCACGCCCCACGGCTGGAGGCGGCGCCGGCTCGGCGCGTCCCGATCGGGCACCCGGTAGTCGAAGCTGACCTCGCGGCGGTCCCGGGCGGCGGCGGTGAGCGGCGCGAACGCCGGATCGACCGTGACCATCGGCTCCAGGCCCAGGGTGGCCTGCGGGTCCACGTCGACGCCGGCGGCGCGCAGCTTGGCCAGCCCGGAGGAGGCGGCGGCGGCCAGGCCGGCGTGCTGCCAGAGCCGGGCGGCGATGCCCACCGCGGCGGCCTCGTCCGGTTCGAGGGGGATGTCGGGCAGGGCGTACTCCCGGCGGGCGATCCGGTAGCCGGGCTCGGCGTCGAAGACGCTCGCCGTCCCGGTCTCCAGCGGCACGCCCAGCTCCCGCAGTTCGGCCTTGTCCCGCTCGAACTTGCGCTGGAACGCCTCGTGGTCGCGGGCGTCGTCCGGGTCGTGCTCGTAGCCGGGCACGGTCGCGGCGATCTGCGCGGCGGTCAGGAACCGTCGCGTGGACAGCAGGCAGATCACCAGGTTGACCAGGCGCTCGGTGCGGGTCCGCGACACGCGGTAACGCTAGCAGCCCGCGCGCCGGGAACGCGCACCCACGCGCCGGGGACGCCGGCGGCACCCGCCGCGTCGCCCGGCGGGAGGTCGCCGGCGGCCATAGGGTGACCTGGTGACCGCGCCGACCGTCCGGACCGAGAGCGTCGGCACGGTGGTCGTCGCCGGGGCCGCCAACCTCGCCATCGCGGTGGCGAAGCTGGTCGCCGGGCTGATCTCCGGTTCGGCGGCGATGCTCTCCGAGGCGGTCCACTCGGTCGCCGACACCACCACCGAGGTGCTGCTCTACCTGGCGCTGCGCCGGGGCGCGCGGCCGGCGGACGCCCGGCGCCCGTTCGGCTACGGCAAGGAGAGCTACGTCTGGGCGTTCCTGGCCGCGCTGTTCACGTTCGTCGCCGGGGCCGGCTTCGCCGTCACCCACGGCGTCACCACCATCCTCGTGCACGAGCACAGCGGCGACTACCTGGTCTCGTACGTGGTGCTGGCGGTCTCGTTCGTGATCGAGTCGGTCTCCCTGGCCCGGGCCGCCCGCCAGGTCCGCGGCGAGTCCCGGCGCTGGCGCACCACCCCGCGGCGCTACCTGCGGCTGACCGCGGACACCACGGTGAAGGCGGTCTTCCTGGAGGACAGCGCCGCCCTGATCGGGCTGGTGCTGGCCGCCGCCGGGGTGGCGCTGTCCGAGCTGACCGGCGACGAACTCTACGACGGGATCGCCTCGATCCTGATCGGCGTGCTGCTCCTGGTGGTCGCCGTGACGCTGGCGCTGCGCAACCTGTCGCTGCTGGTGGGGCGGTCGGTGCCGGACCGGCTGCGCCGGGAGATCGAACGCGAGCTGGCCGACCTGCCCGCGGTGCGGCGGATCGACACCCTGCTGACCATGCAGATCGGCCCGGCCGACATCCTGGTCGCCGCCAAGGTCGACTTCGACGACGTGGCCACCGGCGGGCAGATCGAGGCCGCCGCCGACGCCGCGGAGCGCCGGCTGACCGGCCGCTGGCCGGAGATCCGGTACGTCTTCCTCGACCCGACCCCGGCCGCCGCGCGCGGCAACCGACCCGACCGGTACGACCCCGGCCGGCCACCGGCCGGCACCGGGCCCGACTGACGCCACCGTCCGGCGACGGCCCTGGGGGCAGCGGGCCGCACCGGCCAGCCTGACGGCAGCGGACGGCACCGGGCCCGCCTGGCGGCATCGGGGTGGCGGCGGCCGGCACGACCGCCGGCGCCCGGACGCCGGCGGAACGGCTGCCCGCCCCGCGCCGACCCACCGGGCGTCACGCCGGCGGTCCCCCGCCCCGGTCGCCGCCACCCGCCCCCGATACGGTGCCGGGCATGGTGCGATGGCGGTCCGGAACGGTGACGGCGCTGCGGCGGCAGTGGGCCGGGGCGGTCGAACTCGACGTCGCCCTGCCGGACGGCGGCACCATGCGGGCGCTGGCCTACCCCGAGCTCGTCGGCCGGCCGGAACCCGGCGACCGGGTGCTGCTCAACGCCGGCGCGCTGCTGATGGGGCTCGGCACCGGCGGTTACGCCCTGGTGGTGGCGCTGCCGGACCGGCTACCGCCGGACCCGCCGCAGGCGCTGGACAGCCGCGACGCCGGCCACCTGGTCAAGGCCCGCTACACCCCGTTGCAGCCGATTCTGCTCGGCGTGGACGAGGAGGCGTCACCGCACCGGGCGGTGCTCGCGGCCGCCGAGGACGTCGCCGGCCTGCCCGTGGTCACCGCCGACCTGCACTCGGCGCTGCCGGCGATCCTGGCCGGGATCCGCGCCGACGTCCCCGGCGCGCGGGTGGCCTACCTGCTCACCGACGGCGGGGCGCTGCCCGCCTGGTTCTCCCGCACCCTCGCCGGGCTGCGCGACGAACTGGTCGGCACGATCACCGTCGGGCAGGCGTTCGGCGGCGACCTGGAGGCGGCCACCCTGCACAGCGGACTGCTCGCCGCCCGGCACGTGCTCCACGCCGACCTGGCGATCGTCGCCCAGGGGCCGGGCAACCTGGGCACCGGCACCCGCTGGGGCTTCTCCGGGGTGGCCGTCGGCGAGGCGGTCAACGCGATCGCCGCGCTGGGCGGGCGGCCCGTCGGGTCGCTGCGCATCTCCGCCGCCGACCCGCGTCCCCGGCACCGCGGCGTGTCGCACCACAGCCTCACCGCGTACGGCCGGGTGGCGCTGGCCGCCGCCGAGCTGGTGGTGCCCGACGGCCTCGACCCGGCGCTGGCCGCCGAGGTCGACGCGACCCTGGACCCGCTGGCGGCGCGGCACCGGATCGTCCGGGTGCCCACCGACGGGCTGGACGCCGCGCTGCGCGCCACCGCTGTGCCACTGTCCACCATGGGCCGTGGCCTGGACGCCGACCACGCCTACTTCCTGGCCGCCGCCGCGGCCGGCCGGCACGCCGCCCGCCTCGCGGGCTGAGCCGCTCCGCCGCGCCGTCCGGCGGTGCCGCTACCGGACGACCGGCCGCTTGTCCCGGGGCAGCGCCTCGATCAGCTCCCGGGGCAGGTTCAGGGTGTCCGCGACCACCTGGTGCGGGGTGTTCGCCATCCACTGGGCCAGCGAGATGTCGGCGAACCGCGGCTTGCGGAACATCTCCAGGAACACCAGCGGCTCGCTGCCCCGGTTCTCGATGTAGTGCCCGTAGGCGAACGGCACGTAGCCCACGTCGCCGGCCCGGAAGTCGAAGGTGCGGGCCGCGCCGGTGCCGGCGAACACCCCCATCCGGCCCCGCCCGGAGATGTAGTACTGCCACTCGTCGTCGGTGGGATGCCAGTGCAGCTCCCGCAGCCCGCCCGGATCGACCTCCACCAGCGCGGCGCAGATGGTGGTGGCGGCCGGGAAGTTCGACACGTCGGCGATGCGCACCGAGCCGCCCGGGAAGCGGTGCGGCTGCTGGGCCAGCATCCGGTGGCTGAACGTGCTCGGCACGTCCCCGGTCGGGCTGATTACCCGGTCCCGCTCCAGCGGCGGCGGCACCTGGCCGGCGAAGATGTACCTCTCCCGCTCGGGCAGGTTCGCCAGCTGCTCCGGCGCCCAGCCGAAGTTCTTCGCCAGCACGTCGCGCGGGGTGTGCGCGAAGAAGTCGCTGATCAGGAAGGTGCCGTTCTCCGAGAACGCGCCGTCGTCGAAGACCAGCAGGAACTCCACCCCCTCGTCGAGGGCCTGGATGTGGTGCGGCACCCCCTGCGGGAAGAACCACAGGTCCCCGGCGCGGACGTCGTCGAGGAAGGTACGGCCCTCCTGGTCGACCGCGCTGATCCGGCAGCTGCCCCGCAGCACGTACGCCCACTCGGACTGCTTGTGCCAGTGCAGCTCCCGGTAGGCGCCCGGTTCCAGCCGCATGTCCACGCCGCTGAGTTCGGTGGCGATCGGCAGCTCACGCTGGGTGACCTCGCGGGTCCAGCCGCCCCGCTCGATCCGGTTGTGCGCGTCGGAGAAGGAGAAGCGCAGGTTCGGCACGGTCCCCGCGTCGGTCGGCGGCGGGGTCAGCAGGTCCGGGTTCTCCCGGTCCCGCAGGACGTCCCGCGGCCCGGGGTCGTCGCCACCCCGTATCCCCCGCTGCGGTTGTGGCAGCCGTTCCTCGCCCATGCGTCCGCCTCTCCCGGGTCGGCCGGTCCGCGCCGCGCCCGGCGGGCGCCGCGGGCCGCGTGGCCGCAGCCCCGGTCCCGGGCCGCCACGTCGGCGGCCCCCGGGTACCCGTCGACTGGACCCGGCCGGGCCAACCAGTGGCCCGCCGGGGTCAGCGGAAGCGGCGCGGGCCGGGCCGGTCAGGCGAGGAAGATCAGGCCGAGCCAGGCACCGACGATCACCACCAGCGCGACCGCGAGCACCCAGGTCGGCACCGTGTACTCACCGCGGCGGTTGCGCTCGATCTCGGCGCGGATCTTCTCGCGGCGGCGCTCGATGAAGTTCGGCCGCTGCCGGTCGCCGCCGGAAGGTTCGGAAGTCGTCATGGCGCGGTCAGCCTACCCGGCCGCCCGGCCCCGGACGGTACCGCCGTGGGGGCCGGGCGGCGCGCCGTCACATGCTGGCGATCAGCCGCTCCACCCGCTCGTCGTACGCCCGGAACGGGTCCTTGCAGAGCACTGTGCGCTGCGCCTGGTCGTTGAGCTTCAGGTGCACCCAGTCGACGGTGAAGTCGCGCCGCTTCTCCTGGGCGTGCCGGATGAACTCGCCGCGCAGCCGGGCCCGGGTGGTCTGCGGCGGGGTCTCCTTGGCCTCGAAGATCTCCGGGTCGGTGGCCACCCGGTCCACCTCGCCGCGCCGCTCCAGCAGCCCGTAGAGGCCGCGGCCACGGCGCAGGTCGTGGTAGGCGAGGTCCATCTGCGCCACCCGGGGGTGCGACAGCGGCAGGTCGTGCTTGCGCTGGTAGCGCTCGATCAGGCGCAGCTTGGTCACCCAGTCGATCTCCCGGGCCACCGGCTCCAGGTCGCCGGTCTCCACCGCGCGCAGCACCCGGCCCCACAGCTCCACCACCCGCTTGGCGGTCTGGTCGCCGCCGCGCCGCTCGACGAACTCGGTCGCCTTGGCCAGGTACTCCTGCTGGATCTCCAGCGCGCTCACCTCCTTGCCGGAGGCGAGGCGCACCTTGCGCCGGCCGGTGATGTCGTGCGACACCTCGCGGATCGCCCGGATCGGGTTCTCCAGGGTGAGGTCGCGCATCACCACGCCGGCCTCGATCATCCGCAGCACGATGTCGGCGGTGCCGACCTTCAGCAGCGTGGTGACCTCGTTCATGTTGGAGTCGCCGACGATGACGTGCAGCCGGCGGTAGCGCTCCGCGTCGGCGTGCGGCTCGTCCCGGGTGTTGATGATCGGCCGGCTGCGGGTGGTCGCCGAGGAGACGCCCTCCCAGATGTGCTCGGCGCGCTGGGACAGGCAGTAGACCGCGCCGCGCGGGGTCTGCAGCACCTTGCCCGCGCCGCAGATCAGCTGCCGGGTGACCAGGAACGGGATCAGCACGTCGGCCAGCCGGCCGAACTCGCCGTGCCGGGAGACCAGGTAGTTCTCGTGGCAGCCGTACGAGTTGCCGGCCGAGTCGGTGTTGTTCTTGAACAGGTAGATCTCACCCGCGATGCCCTCGTCGTGCAGCCGCTTCTCCGCGTCGACGAGCAGCCCCTCCAGGATCCGCTCGCCGGCCCGGTCGTGGGCGACCAGGTCGACCACCGAGTCGCACTCCGGGGTGGCGTACTCGGGGTGCGAGCCGACGTCGAGGTAGAGCCGGGCGCCGTTGCGCAGGAACACGTTGCTCGACCGGCCCCAGGACACCACCCGGCGGAAGAGGTACCGGGCGACCTCGTCAGGGGAGAGCCGCCGCTGCCCCCGATAGGTGCAGGTGACGCCGTACTCGGTCTCGAGGCCGAAGATTCGCCGCTCCATGATGAGACATTAGCCGCCCGGAGGGCCCGTTCGTCACTGTCACACCACAGGTCGTCATCCGCGGGGCGGTCAATTCCCGGCCGATTGCGGCATACCGTCCGGCCCCAGGCTCGCCACGTACGACCGGCAGGTCGCGTGCTCGGGCAGCAGGCCGGTCTCGCGCGCCCGCGCCAGGCTGGGCGCGGCGGCGTCGCGGGCCGACAGTTGCGGCTCCTCGACCGGCCACTCGATGCCCAGCTCCGGGTCCAGCGGGTGCACCGCGTGCTCCCCGGTCGGGTTGTAGGTGGTGGAGCAGAGGTAGCTCAGCGTCGCGTCGTCGGTCAGCGCGCAGAACCCGTGCCCCAGCCCTTCGCTCAGGTAGACCGCGCGGCGGTCCACCTCGTCCAGCCGGACGCCCTCCCAGCGGCCGAACGTGGGCGAGCCGACCCGCAGGTCGACCACCACGTCGAGCACCGCGCCGCGTACGCAGGTGACGTACTTGGCCTGGCCGGGCGGCACGTCGGCGAAGTGGATGCCGCGCACCACGCCCCGGGCCGAGACCGACAGGTTGCCCTGGGCCAGCCGCAGCGGATGCCCCACCGCCTCGGCGAGCCGGTCGAACCGGTACCACTCCATGAACAGCCCGCGCGGGTCGCCGTGCTGCTGCGGGGTGATCTCCCAGGCGCCCTCGATGCCCAACGGCCGGATCTTCACCGGGCCAGCCTTTCGTTCGCGACTGCGGGGCTCGCAAGCTCGCTCCTCGCGCTCACCGGGGCACCGCCTGGCCGTCCCGCTCGGCCAGCAGCCCGAGCAGGTAGTCGCCGTAGCCGCTCTTGGTCAGCGGCTCGGCCAGCTCGCGCAGCTGCGCGTCGTCGATCAGGCCGGCCCGCCAGGCCACCTCCTCGACGCAGCCGATCTTCATGCCCTGCCGCTCCTCGATCACCCGGACGAACTCGGCGGCCTGCATCATCGACGTGAAGGTGCCGGTGTCCAGCCACGCGGTGCCCCGGTCCAGCACGGTCACCGACAGCTCGCCGGTCTCCCGGTACGCCTCGTTGACCGCGGTGATCTCCAACTCGCCGCGGGCGCTCGGGGTGAGCTTGCGGGCGATGTCGACCACGCGGTTGTCGTAGAAGTACAGCCCCGGCACCGCGTACCGGGACTTGGGCCGGGCCGGCTTCTCCTCGATCGAGAGCACCGTGCCGCCCTCGTCGAACTCGACCACCCCGTACGCCTCCGGGTTGGCCACCGGGTAGGCGAAGACCCGCCCGCCGACCAGGTCGCCGTGCGCGGCCAGCTGCCGGCCCAGGCCCACGCCGTGGAAGATGTTGTCGCCCAGGATCAGCGCCACCGCCTCGTCGCCGATGAAGTCCGCGCCGAGCACGAACGCCTGGGCGATGCCCTCCGGGCGGGCCTGGACGACGTACTCCAGCCGCAACCCCCACTGGCTGCCGTCGCCCAGCAGCCGCTGGAACTGGCTCTGGTCCTCCGGCGTGGTGATCACCAGGATCTCCCGGACGCCGGACATCACCAGCGTGGAGAGCGGGTAGTAGACCATCGGCTTGTCGAAGACCGGCATCAGCTGCTTGGACACCGCCCGGGTGATCGGCCAGAGCCGGGATCCGGTGCCACCGGCGAGTAGGATTCCGCGCACCGGGGGAGCCTACCGGGACCGGGCCGAACCGGACAGCCGGGTCCGCGTCCCCCGGCCCCGCCGTCACGTCGCGTACACTTCCGGACCCGTGAGGATCCTCGTCACCGGCGGAGCCGGATTCATCGGGTCGGAGTACGTCCGCATGCTGCTGGGCGTGCCCCTCGGCAGCGCCACGGGTGTGCCCGCGATCGAACCTGCCGCCGTGACCGTGCTCGACAAGCTGACCTACTCGGGCAACCTGGCCAACCTGGCGCCGGTGCGCGAGGACCCCCGGTTCCGCTTCGTGCAGGGCGACATCTGCGACCCGGCCCTGGTCGAGCAGGTGGTGCCGGGTCACGACGTGATCGTGCACTTCGCCGCCGAATCGCACGTCGACCGCTCGATCGCCGGCGCCGCGCCGTTCGTCACCACCAACGTGCTCGGCACCCAGACCCTGCTCGACGCCGCGCTGCGCCACGGCACCGGCCGGTTCGTGCACGTCTCCACCGACGAGGTGTACGGCTCGATCGACGAGGGGTCCTGGACGGAGACCTGGCCGCTGGCGCCGAACTCGCCGTACTCGGCCTCCAAGGCCGGCTCCGACCTGCTCGCCCTGGCCTACCACCGCACCCACGGGATGGACGTGGTGGTCACCCGCTGCTCCAACAACTACGGGCCCTACCAGTTCCCGGAGAAGGTCATCCCGCTCTTCGTCACCAACCTGCTCGACGGCGGGACCGTGCCGCTCTACGGCGACGGCGGCAACGTGCGCGACTGGCTGCACGTGCACGACCACTGCCGGGGCATCGCGCTGGTGCAGCAGAAGGGCCGCGCCGGTGAGGTCTACAACATCGGCGGCGGCACCGAGCTGACCAACAAGGAGCTCACCGGCCGGCTGCTGGAGGCCTGCGGGGCCGGCTGGGACCGGGTCGTCCCGGTCGCCGACCGCAAGGGCCACGACCGCCGCTACTCGCTGGACATCACCAAGATCAGCGAGGAGCTGGGGTACGCCCCCAGCATCGACCTGGACCGTGGGCTCGCCGACACCGTGCGCTGGTACCGCGAGAACCGGGCCTGGTGGGAGCCGCTGAAGTCCGCCCCGGCCGCATGAGCGAGCGTCAGCGAGCGAATCGTCACCGCCGCGCCACGGTGTCTCGTGGCGGCACTGCTCACACTCCGACCCCCGGCCGAGGCCGTGTCGATGCTGCGGCATCCACCGACGCGTCCGGGGCTCGGAACGTTCGGCGCAGCGGAGTGCCGGCATGAGCCGGGTGCTCGTCACCGGCGCGGGCGGGATGCTCGGCCGGGACCTGCTCGCGGTGCTCGGCACCCGGCCGGACCTGAAGGTGACCGCCGCCACCCGGGCCGACCTCGACATCACCGACGCCAGCGCGGTCCGCGCCGCCGTCGCCGGGCACGACCTGGTGGTCAACACGGCGGCGTGGACCGACGTGGACGGGGCGGAGGAGCACGAGGCGGCCGCCACCGCCGTCAACGGCGACGCCGTCGGGCACCTCGCCGGCGCCTGCGCGGACACCGGCGCCCGGCTGGTGCACATCTCCACCGACTACGTCTTCCCCGGCGACGGCGACAGCCCGTACGCCGAGGACGCGCCGACCGCGCCGGTCAACGCGTACGGCCGCTCGAAACTGGCCGGGGAGCGGGCCGTCGCCCGATTCCTCCCCGAAACCGGCTACGTGGTGCGCACCGCGTGGCTCTACGGCGCGCACGGGCCCAACTTCGTCGCCACCATGCTCCGGCTGGCCGAGCAGCGCGAGCAGCTCGACGTGGTCGACGACCAGCACGGCCAGCCCACCTGGTCGTACGCCCTCGCCGCGCAGCTGGTGGCGCTCGGCGACGCGGCGCTGGCCGGCCGGGCCGCTCCCGGCGTCTACCACGGCACCTGCGCCGGCCGGACCACCTGGTACGGGCTGGCCCGCGCGGTGTTCGCGCTGCGCGGGCTCGACCCGGACCGGATCCGACCCACCACCAGCGATCGGTTTCGCCGTCCCGCCCCCAGACCGGCGTACAGTGTGCTAGGGCACGGCCGTTGGGCCGCCGCGGGTCTGCCACCGCTTCCGGACTGGCACACCACCCTGGCCGACGCGTTCGCCTCCGCCACTCCACCCGCCCCGTGGAAGGTCGCATGAAGCTCACCCTCGTCACCGGCCTGACCGGCCTGCTGCTGCTCGGCACCATCGTCGAGTTGCTGCGCCGCCGGCAGCTCCGGGAGAAGTACGGCATGCTGTGGCTCGGCGTGCTGCTGGTCGTCATCCCCCTGTCGCTCTTCCCCCGACTGCTGGACAGCGTCGCCGGGATGCTCGGCGTCGCCTCCGGCGTCAGCCTCGTGCTCTTCCTCGGCATCGTCTTCCTGCTCCTGGTCTGTGTGCACCTGAGCTGGGAGGTCAGCGCGCTGGAGGAGGAGACCCGCACCCTGGCCGAAGACTTCGCCCTGCTGCGCGCCGAGATCGCCGCCGAGCGGGCCGCCCGAGACGAACTGGTGTCCAACGATGGTTAACGGCAAGCGCGTCCTGATCATCATCCCGGCGCTCAACGAGTCCGGTTCGATCGCCGACGTGGTCGGCGAGGTGCGCGGCGAACTGCCCGGCGTCGACGTGCTGGTGGTCGACGACGGCTCCACCGACCGCACCGCCGATGTCGCCGCCGCGGCCGGCGCCCGGGTCGCCCAACTGCCCTACAACCTCGGCGTCGGCGGGGCCATGCGGCTCGGCTACCGGTACGCCCGCGACCACGGCTACGACGTCGCCATCCAGATCGACGCCGACGGCCAGCACGACCCCCGCTACGTGCCGAAGCTGGTCGACCTGCTCGACGACAACGACCTGGTGATCGGCGCCCGGTTCGCCGGCGAGGGCGACTACTCCGTCCGCGGCCCGCGCCGCTGGGCGATGGTGATGCTCTCCGCCGTGCTGTCCCGGGTGGCCCGCACCAAGCTCACCGACACCACCTCCGGCTTCCGCGCCGCCAACCGGCGGGTGATCGAGATGTTCGCCCGCTGGTACCCGGCCGAGTACCTCGGCGACACCGTCGAGACGCTGGTGCACACCGCCCGCCGCGGCTACCGGATCCGGCAGGTGCCGGTGGCCATGCGCAAGCGGATGGCCGGCACACCCAGCCACTCCCCCGCCAAGGCGATGATCTACCTGGGCCGGGCGTTCGTGGTGCTCACGCTGGCGCTCATCCGCCAGTGATGCGGCGCCTGCTCGCCCTCGTCCCGCCCGGCACCGTGGCCGTCGGTGCCGGGCTGGCCCTGCTCGGGCTGGCCTCCTACGTCCACCTCGCGGTCGCCGGCCACGGCCTCACCGAGGCCGACTACAGCTCCCTGTCGGTGCTCTGGTCGATCGTGTTCACCGTCGGCATCGGCGTGTTCATCCCGGTCGAGCAGGAGGTCGCCCGGGTCGTCGCCGCCCGCCGTACGCAGGGGCTGCCGCCCGGCCCGGTGCTGGCCCGCGGCGCCGCGCTGGCCGCCGCGGTGCTGGCCGTGATGGTGCTCGCCACCGCCGCCGGCTACCGCGTGCTCGCCGACCGGCTCTTCGCCGGCGACGGCGACATGGTGCTGGTGCTGATCGGGTCGCTGGTCGCCATGGCGATCGCGTACACCACCCGCGGCGTCCTCTCCGGCCTGTCCCTCTTCCCCTGGTACGGCGGCCAGCTCGGCATCGACGGCGGGCTGCGTATCGTGATGGTCGCCCTGCTCGGCCTCGCCGGCGTCAGCTCCCCGCTGTGGTACGGGGTGGTGCTGGTGATCGCCCCGCTGGCCAGCGTGCTGTTCACCCTGCCGCCGGTGCTGCGCGCCGTCGGCGGCGGCGCGCCGGTGCCGTGGGGCGCGCTGCTGCGCGGCCTCGGGCTGCTCACCGTCTCCAGCCTGCTCTCCCAGGTCGTGGTGAACGTCGGCGTGATCAACGTCCGGCTGATCGCCCCCGACGACGTGGCCACCGCCGGGGCGCTGCTCTCCGCGCTGGTGTTGGTGCGGATCCCGCTCTTCGTGTTCGGCTCCATGCAGGCGTCGCTGCTGCCCGGGCTCGCCGCCACCGCCACCACCGGCGACCGGGCCGCCTTCCACGGCCTGCTCCGCCGCTCGCTCGGCGTGGTCACCGCGCTCGGGCTGATCGGCGCGGTCGGCGCCGTGCTGCTCGGCCCGTGGCTGGTCCGTGCCCTCTTCGACGCCCCCGACGTGCTCGACCAGGTCGACTTCGCCTGGCTCGCCGTGGCCACCCTCGCCTACCTCTGGTCGATGGTGCTCGGCCAGGCCCTGCTCGCGCTGAACCGGCACCGGGCCCAGGCCCTCGCCTGGACGCTCGGCGTGGCCGCGCTGCTCGCCGTGACCCTGACCCCGGCGCCGGTCGCGCTCCGCGTCGAGCTGGCCTACACCGTCGGCTCCGTCGTGGTCGCCGGCACCATGGCGCTGCTGCTGCGCGGCGGCACCCGTCCCGTCCCCACCCCGGCCCGGCCGCTCGACGACGCCGTGGCGACTGGCGTATCCGGAGGCATCCGATGACCCGCCCCCAGGTCTCCGCGGTGATGCTCGCCTACGGCGCCGAGCCGTACCTGGTCGACGCCGCCCGGGCCGTGCTGGCCAGCACCGACGTCGAGATCGAGCTGATCGTCGTCGACAACGGGTGCACCGGCGACGGCATCGACGTGGTCAAGGGCTTCCCCGGCGTCCGGGTGATCCGCCCGGAGACCAACACCGGGTACGCCGGCGGCTGCCGGGTCGGCGCGGCCGAGGCCACCGGCGAGTGGCTCGCCTTCGTCAACTCCGACGCGATCGTCGCCCCCGACGCGCTCGCCAAGGTGGTCGCGGTCGCCGGGGAGCCCGGCGTGGGCGCCGCCATGGCCTCCATCCGGCTCGCCGAGAACCCGGAGCTGATCAACACCTCCGGCAACCCGTTGCACTTCATCGGGCTCTCCTGGGCCGGCGGCAACGGCCAGCCGGCCAGCGCCCACGCGGTCCGCACCACGGTGCCCTCGCTCAGCGGCTGCTGCTTCGTCATCGGCCGGCAGCTCTGGCAGGAGCTGGACGGCTTCCCGGCCGAGTACTTCGCCTACCACGAGGACACCGAACTCAGCCTCCGCCTCTGGCAGCGCGGACTCCGCCCGCAGTACGTGCCGGACGCCGTCGTCGTGCACCACTACGAGTTCTCCCGCAACTCGCTCAAGGTCTACCTGGTCGAGCGGAACCGGCTGCTCTCCCTGCTCACCGCGTACGAGGGGCGGACGCTGGCGCTGCTGGCGCCGATGCTGCTGCTCTCCGAGGCCGCCATGCTGGTCGCCGCGCTGCTCGGCGGCTGGCCCAGGGAGAAGGTCCGCGGCTGGCGCTGGCTGTGGAGCAACCGGGCCTGGGTACGCGCCCGCCGCCGCCGTCTCCAGGCGGAGCGGACCGTTCCCGACGGCGTCATCGCGACCGTGATGACCGCGAAGGTCGACCCGTCCAACGTCGAGGCGCCGCCCGGGATGGGCATCTTCAACGTCATCGCCGCCGGCTACTGGGCGCTGGTCCGCCCGCTGCTGCGCCGGGCCTGACTGGCGCCACCGCCACTCCGCCGAACGCGCAGCCGGGACTGCCCGGCGGCACGCCCACCCGGCGCCACTCGCATGCCGTGGAAACGCGTACGCCGGGGCCCGGAAGCCCGGACCCCGGCGCACCGCGACGGGACTACTCGTCGGCCGGCTGACCCGGCTTGTCCTCCAGGTCCGCGGACCCGGCGGAGCTGGTCGGCTTGTGCGCCTCCTCGGTCGGCGTGGACGGCGTCGTCGGTCCACCCGCGGCGGCCGGCTCCTCCGCCTTGGCCGCGCCGCCGTCCAGCAGCGCGGTCAGCGCGGCGCCGGTGATCCGCCGGAAGGTCCGGCCGACCCGGCGGCGGTCCAGCACCGCCACCTCCAGCTGGTTCGCCGCGATGGTCCGAGCCGCGCCACCCTCGCCGCCGACGCTGCTCAACGCCCGCACCGACAGCTTCACCGCGTCGCTCAACGACATCTCCGCCGAGTGGTCGGCCTTGAGCACGTTGGTGATCGCCTCCGCCTGGCCGCCCATCGCCATCCGGCCCGGCTCGTCGTTGACCGAGCCGTCGTAGGTGAGCCGGTAGATCTCGTCGTCCTCGGCGGTGGCACCGACCTGCGCCACGCAGATCTCCACCTCGAACGGCTTGGACTGCTCGGTGAAGATCGCGCCGAGGGTCTGCGCGAACGCGTTGGCCAGGGCCCGGCCGGTCACGTCGCGCCGGTCGTAGCTCAGGCCGTTCAGGTCGGCCATCCGCACGCCGGCGCGGCGCAGGTTCTCGAACTCGTTGTAGCGGCCGACGGCGGCGAAGCCGATCCGGTCGTAGATCTCACTGACCTTGTGCAGGGCGCTGGAGAGGTTCTCCGCGACGAAGAGCACTCCGCCCTCGTAACTCAGGACCACCGCGCTGCGACCCCGGGCGATGCCCTTGCGGGCCAGCTCGGAGCGGTCGCGCATGATCTGCTCGGGCGAGGCGTAGAACTGCATGGCCACGGCGGCGGTTCTCCTTACGACGCTGTGCTGACGGCTGCTGACTGTGCGGGCGGATCAGCCGCCCGGGTTCTCCATCCGGCCCGAGACCACGCTCTCGGCGATCGTCGCCGTCTCGGCGTCGGTGAGCCGGTGGGTGCCCTCCGCCGTCGCGGTCATCACCACCGGGTAGATCCGGCGGGTGAGATCCGGCCCACCGGTCGCGGTGTCGTCGTCGGCGGCGTCGTAGAGCGCCTCCACCGCGAGGCGGACCGCGTCGTCCATCGACAGCCCGGCCCGGTACCGCTTCTTCAGCGCGGACTTGGCGAACAGCGACCCGGAGCCGATCGCGTCGTAGCCGGTCTCCTCGTAGGGGCCGCCGGTGACGTCGAAGCTGAAGATGCGGCCGGCCCTCGCCGGGTCGGCGCAGGCGAGGTCGAAGCCGGCGAAGAGCGGGATCACGGCCAACCCCTGCATCGCCGCGCCCAGGTTGCCCCGGATCATCGAGGCGAGCCGGTTGGCCTTGCCGTCCAGCGAGAGCATCGCGCCCTCGATCTTCTCGTAGTGCTCCAGCTCCACCTGGAACAGTCGCATCAGCTCGATGCCGATGCCGGCGGTGCCCGCGATGCCGACCAGCGAGTACGCGTCGGCCGGGTGCACCTTCTCGATGTCGCGCTGGGCGATCAGGTTGCCCATGGTGGCCCGCCGGTCGCCGGCCATCACCACGCCACCGGCGGCCGAGATGGCCACGATGGTGGTGGCGTGCGGCGCCAGGTCGGCGGCCATGCCCGGCGGCAGCGGCCGGCGGCCGGGCAGCATCTCGGGAGCCACCTTGCTCAGGAACGTGGTGAAGGAGGACGTCCCCGCGTTGGTGAACACATCTGGTAGACGCCCGGATGGATCAAAACCCGCTGCCACGTGGTTCCTCTCAGGTATGTGATCGCCCCGGCCAGCCGCGCCTGATCGTCACGGAACTGACCAAGACCACCGTTGCAGTTGAAGCAGAGTATCCCGCGCACCCAACCGGTGCGATGATCGTGGTCCACATGTTGCGGGTCCGCGCCGCCGCAGATGGCACAGACCCCGCCCTGCTCGGCGAGGAGTTCGTCGAACTCCTGCTGCCCGATGCCGTACCGCCGCCGCAGGTGGTACTCCCGGTTGCCGCCGTAGAGCCGTGCCTTGCTCTCGCGACCTCGGATGTTGTGGCACGGCTTGCAGTAACTGTGCCGGCCGTTGCCCTTCCTGGTTCGCGGGAAGTCCTCCAGCGGCTTGGTCTGCTGACAGTCCGGGCACCACTTGAGTCCATCCGCGACCGGCTCCGGAGCCCGCCGCTGCGCGGCGATCCCGTGCTTGCGGCGGCTCGCCTCCGAGCGGGCCGCCGCGCAGGTCTTACAGTAGAACGCGAGCCCGTCGGGCCGGCGCTTGTTGCGGTGGAAGGCCGACGCGGGTAGCGAACGGCCGCACTGGGGACAGACCTTGTCCGACGCTTGTGGCGAATCGGACATAAGCCTCATTGCCCCCCTTTCTGCACGTATCCTCTCACGAACTCTTCTGCGTTCTCCTCCAGGACGGAGTCGATCTCGTCGAGGAGGTCGTCGACGTCCTCGGTGATCTCCGCGTGCCGCTCGGCGACCTCCGGGTTGGCCTCGGTGGTGACGTCCTCGATCTCTCCGCCCTGGCGGGACTTGCCCGACTGCGACTGCCCGCCGCTGTCACGAGTGGCCATCTGGTGCCTCCTCCAACGATCTCTTGCGAGAAACTTACCTCGCGGGAGCGACGAAAGGCCCGCCGCACGCCGGGTGGGCGCGCGCCGGGCCAGGGTCGCCGTCGTACGGCGGCCGGCCCCGGCGCGCCGGACGGGCGCGCGCCGGACCGGCCCGGCGTGGTCAGCCGCCGGTGAGGGTCTCCAGCAGGTCCTTGGCGCTGGGGCAGCGGTCGAACAGTTCGCCGACGTGCTTGCGGGTGCCCCGTTCCGGCTCCATCATCGGCACCCGCACCAGCGACTCCCGGCCCACGTCGAAGATGACCGAGTCCCAGCTCGCGGCGACCACCTCGGAGGCGTACTGGGCCAGGCAGCGGCCGCGGAAGTAGGCCCGGGTGTCCTCCGGCGGCTCGGTCATCGCGGTGCGGGTCTGCTCGTCGGTCAGCAGCGTCTTCATCGCCCCACGGCTGACCAGCCGGTGGTAGAGGCCCTTCTCCGGGCGCACGTCGGAGTACTGCAGGTCCACCAGCTGGAGCTTGTGCGAGCCCCAGCCGAGCTTCTCCCGCTCCCGGTAGCCCTCCAGCAGCCGCAGCTTGGCCACCCAGTCCAGCTCGTCGGCACAGAGCATCACGTCCCGGCCGAGCCGGTCCAGCACGCCCTCCCAGCGGGCCAGCACGTCCAGGGTCTGCTCGTCGGCGTCGTTGCCGTAGCGGTCGTCGACAAAGGACCGCACCCGCTCGTAGTAGGCCCACTGCACGTCCAGGGCGGTCAGCCGGCGCCCGTCGCGCAGCCGCATCAGGTGGGACAGGGACGGGTCGTGGCTGACCGCGCGCAGCTCGCTGACCGGGTCGGCGATGCCGAGGTCGGCGCCGAGCGCCTTCTCCTCGATCATGGTGAGGATCAGCGCGGTGGTGCCGACCTTGAGGTACGTCGAGATCTCCGACAGGTTGGCGTCGCCGATGATGACGTGCAGCCGGCGGTACTTGTCGGCGTCGGCGTGCGGCTCGTCCCGGGTGTTGATGATCGGCCGCTTGAGGGTGGTCTCCAGGCCGACCTCGACCTCGAAGAAGTCGGCCCGCTGGGAGATCTGGAAGCCGCTCTGCCCGCCGTCCTGACCGATGCCGACCCGGCCCGCGCCGCAGACGATCTGGCGGGTGACGAAGAACGGCGTCAGGTACGCGACGATGTCCGCGAACGGCGTCTGCCGACGCATCAGGTAGTTCTCGTGGGCGCCGTAGCTGGCGCCCTTGTTGTCGGTGTTGTTCTTGTAGAGGTGGATCGGCTGGGTGCCGGGGATGGTGGCGGCCCGGCGGGACGCCTCGGCCATCACCCGCTCGCCGGCCTTGTCCCAGCGGACCAGGTCCAGCGGGTTGGTCACCTCCGGTGTGGAGTACTCCGGGTGGGCGTGGTCGACGTAGAGCCGGGCGCCGTTGGTGAGTATCACGTTGGCCAGGCCGAGGTCCTCGTCGGCCAGCGCCTCGGCGGGGTCGTAGGCGGCCCCGGAGTAGGTGAAGCCGCGGGCGTCGCGCAGCGGCGACTCCTCCTCGTAGTCCCAGCGGGCCCGGCCGCCGCGGTTGAGTTCCGGGCGTGCCCCGTAGGCGTTGACCACCTGGGACGAGGTGACCATCGGGTTGGCCCCCGCCTGGCCCGGTACGGAGATGCCGTACTCGACCTCGGTGCCCATGATCCGTCTTACGCTCATCGACCTACCCGCTTCGCTCGCCCGACCGGTCCCCCGTCCGCTTCGAGCGTAGTCGGCGCCACCGCGGATGGGGGCGTGGCGGTGCAGCCGGTCGCGGTGTCGCCGGCCACGGGCGGCTCAGCGGTACGGCTCGGGGATGAGCATGACCTCGACGGTGACCCGGCGGTGCAGTTCCGGTTCGGCGATGAGCAGTTTCTCCACCCGCCGCCGGGCGCCGGGGTCGGTGACCACGAACCGGACCGGTCCGGGCGTGCGGCGCAGCATCTCCCGGGTGCGGTCGGGTTCGAGGAAGACCATGCCGTAGACGCCGGGCTCGCTCTGCGCCGTGGTGCCCTGCAGGGCCGAGAGGCAGAGCCCTTCCAGGTAGGAGCGGTAGGGACCGCGGTCGAGGATGAAGGTGGTGGCCCAGGGCACCGGCGGGTAGGCCCGGTCGACCTCGGCGCAGACCACCGCGGCGCGGACCGGCTGTTCGAGGTCCTGGTGCACCCAGCGCTGCGCCCAGGTCCACTCGTCGGTGACCAGGATGCCGCGGTGCCAGCCGGTGACGCCGCAGTAGGTCACGGCGGCGGCGGCGAGCGCGATGCCGGTGACGGCCGCCGCCGCGGTGGTGGCGATCCGTCGGGGCAGGCCGCGGTCGCGGCGCGGGGTGGGCAGCAGCCGGACCAGGCCGGCGGTGCCGGCGATGAACAGCGCCGTGGCCAGGTGGCCGGCCTTGTTGAAGTAGTACGCCGGTTGCCCGCCGGCGTTGATGCTGGCCTGCGCGATGGCGAGGGCGAAGGCGGCGCCGACGAGCATGACCAGCAGGGTGCGGCGCCAGGCGCGGTCGCTGCGGCGGACCTGGACGACCAGGGCGAGGACGACGAGGCCGCCGAGCCAGAGCAGGGCGCGCCAGGTCTGGGTGACGTCCCGGCCGATGGGGGCGGCGAGCGCCTCGGCGTGGTCGGCGCGGAGCAGACCCAGCAGGGGCGTGGTGGCGGCGAGGGGGACGGTGACGAGGGCGACGACGAGCAGGGTGGGCCAGGCCCGCAGCGACTCCCGCCAGTGGCCGGCGAACCAGCAGAGCGCCAGGACGGCGGCGGCCGGCAGGAAGAGGTAGTAGCTGAACCCGATGCCGGTCACCAGGGCGCCCAGCAGCACCAGCTGTTCCCGGGTGCCGGCCAGCGGTCGGATGACCAGGCCGGCCAGGGCGACGGTGAGGGTCAGCCCGAGCACCTCGGTGGGGTACCCGGCGATGAGCAGCCGGGGCAGTTGGGTGCCGAGGATCAGGGCGCCGACGACGACGGTGAGCACCGTGCGGTGCAGGGGGTGCAGCGGTCCGGGGATCCGCTGGGCGACCCAGAGCAGGGTGAGGGCCAGCAGGCCGAAGCCGGCGATGGTCCACCACAGGTAGGGCTCGACGCCGCCGGCGCCGCGCGCGGCGGCGCCGATCGGGGTGAGGTGCCCGTCGAGCAGGGCGGTGGTCAGGTGCCAGCCCTGCGGGTAGTGGACCAGGGCGGAGACGATCTGTTCCCGGGCGGCGGCCGGGTCGACGAAGACGTAGCCGCCGGTGCGGCCGATGACGTCGAAGAGGGCGAGGTGGCGGTAGTTGTCCTCGCCGCGACCGAGCAGGGTCAGCTGGGTGGCGATGTCTCCGGCGCGCAGCAGCGGCTGGGCGAGGTAGCCGACGAGCGCGGCGGTGCCGAGCACCGGGAACAGGTCGGGCCAGCCCGGCCGGGGCAGCCGCGGTCGGCGGCCGGTGGCCGCGGCGGCCAGCACGAGCGCGGTGAGGGCGGTGCCGTTGACCGGCACGGGGTGCAGCCCCCAGGGCCAGACCGCGAAGAGCAGGCCCGCCGCGGTGGTCGCGCCGAGCAGCAGCATGGTGGCGAGCAGCAGCCGGTCGAGCAGGGTGCGGCCGCCGCGCAGCAGGCTGGCGGTGACCAGCAGGACCAGCGGGGGCAGCAGCCAGGTCCGGTCTGCGGCGTACGCGCCGACGGGCACCACCCAGGCCGCCAGCAGCGCGGCGCCCGCCAGCGCGGCGCCGCGCCCGCGGCGGGTGGCCGGTCGGGTCGGCTCGGCCGCCGGGGTGGCCGGCGGGTCGACGACGGTGAGCTCGGACGGCACGCGGTTCCTCGGCGAGTCGGCGAAGCGGTGCCCGGAAGCTTACCGACGGGCCCGGCGTTCCGCCCGCCGGACGCGCGCCGGCCGGGGTGAACATCGGGTGACACGGCGACGGGCCCGCGGCGTGCCGCGGGCCCGTCGACCCGGCGGTTACAGGTACTGGCCGGTGTTGCTGGCGGTCTCGATGGACCGGCCGGCCTCGGCGCCCTTGCCGCCGGAGACGAGGGTGCGGATGTAGACGATCCGCTCCCCCTTCTTGCCGGAGATGCGGGCCCAGTCGTCCGGGTTGGTGGTGTTGGGCAGGTCCTCGTTCTCGCGGAACTCGTCGACGCAGGCGTCGAGCAGGTGCTGCAGGCGCAGCCCCTTGCGGCCGGAGGTGAGGAACTCCTTGATGGCCATCTTCTTGCCCCGGTCGACGATGTTCTGGATCATCGCGCCGGAGTTGAAGTCCTTGAAGTAGAGGACTTCCTTGTCGCCGTTGGCGTAGGTGACCTCGAGGAAGCGGTTCTCCTCGGTCTCCGAGTACATCCGCAGCACCACCGCGTCGATCATGGCCGCGACGGTGGCCTGGGGGTCGCCGCCGTGCTCGGCCAGGTCGTCCGGGTGCAGCGGCAGCCCGGAGAGGATGTACTTGGAGAAGATGTCCTTGGCCGCCTCGGCGTCCGGCCGCTCGATCTTGATCTTCACGTCGAGCCGGCCGGGCCGCAGGATCGCCGGGTCGATCATGTCTTCCCGGTTGGAGGCGCCGATGACGATGACGTTCTCCAGGCCCTCGACACCGTCGATCTCGCTGAGCAGCTGCGGGACGATGGTGTTCTCCACGTCGGAGGAGACGCCGGAGCCGCGGGTGCGGAAGACCGAGTCCATCTCGTCGAAGAACACGATCACCGGGGTGCCCTCGCCGGCCTTCTCCCGGGCTCGCTGGAAGATCAGCCGGATGTGCCGCTCGGTCTCGCCGACGTACTTGTTGAGCAGCTCCGGGCCCTTGATGTTGAGGAAGTAGCTGGTGTGCTTCTCCTCGCCCCGACGCTCGGCGATCTTCTTGGCCAGCGAGTTGGCCACCGCCTTGGCGATCAGGGTCTTGCCACAGCCGGGCGGGCCGTAGAGCAGTATCCCCTTCGGCGGGCGGAGCTGGTGCTCGCGGAACAGGTCGGCGTGCAGGAACGGCAGTTCCACCGCGTCGCGGATCTGCTCGATCTGCGCGTGGAGGCCGCCGATGTCGGTGTAGTCGACGTCGGGCACCTCCTCCAGGACCAGTTCCTCGACCTCGCTCTTGGGGATCCGCTCGTACGCGTACGCCGAGCGCGGTTCGATCATGAGCGAGTCGCCGGCCCGGATCGGCGCACCGATCAGGGAGTCGGCCAGGTGGACGATCCGCTCCTCGTCGGAGTGCGAGACCACCAGCGCCCGGTCGCCCGGAGCGCCGCCGGGGCCCTCGAGGACCTCCTTGAGCATCACCACCTCGCCGACCCGCTCGAAGCCGAACGCGTCGACGATGTTGAGCGCGTCGTTGAGCAGCACCTCCTGGCCGCGCCGCAGCTCGGCCACGTCGAGCGAGGGCGAGACGGCCACCCGGAGCTTGCGCCCACCGGTGAAGACGTCCACCGTGCCGTCGTCGTGCCGCGCCAGGAAGACGCCGTAGCCACTCGGCGGTTGCGCGAGGCGGTCGATCTCCTCCTTGAGCGTCACGATCTGCGCGCGAGCCTCCTTGAGAGTGCTCACGAGCCGGTCGTTGTTCTCGGTCAGCCGCGCCAACTGTGCCTGGGTGGCCGCCAGCCGCTCTTCGAGCTGCCGGACGTGTCGGGGGCTTTCGGTCAACTTGCGCCGCACCAGAGCGAGTTCCTCTTGCAGGAACGCGACCTGCGTGGAGAGATCGTGGGCCTCCTTCTCCCACCGTGCGGCGCGCGAGTCCGCGTCGTCGCTGCGTGCCACGTCCCACCTCCCCGGGGGGCTTGAACGTTCTGCCCTAACACTAGCCGCTATGAGGCCGATTCGGTCCCGCGCAACGCCCTCGTCACCGAACCTTGATCGCCAAGGGTGGGCCGGTGGGGCCGAACGGGCGTTCGGGTACCGTCGGGGCGTGGGACGGGAGAACATGGGGGGTGCGCCCGTGGCCGGGGTCGCTACCGACCAGCTGACGGTCTGGGTGGACCAGGACCTCTGCACCGGCGACGGGCTGTGCGTGCAGTACGCGCCGGAGGTCTTCGAGTTCGACATCGACGGCCTGGCGTACGTCAAGGGCCCCGACGGCGAGCTGCGGCAGGCCCCCGGCAGCCGGGTCGACGTCCCCGCCCACCTGCGTCTCGAAGTGATCGACTCGGCCCGGGAATGCCCGGGCGAGTGCATCCACGTGGTGCGCGACAGCGACGGCGTCGAGATCGCCGGCCCCGACGCCGACGACTGACCGCCCCGACTCCTCCGGTTGAGCGCGCAGGCGGCGGAGCGGAGCGGCCGTGCCGGCCACCGCCGCCCCGCCCCCGCTCAGAGCAGCGGACGCCCGACCACCGAGGCGACCAGCCGGGCGAACTCCTCCAGCCGGGCGATCTGCCCGGCGCCGCCGTCGTCGAGCGTCTTGCCGAAGCGCAACGCGTCGTGCCGGGGCGCGCCCGCCACCTCCTCGCTCGGCGGTGCCTCGTCCAGCGAGGTCAGCAGCAGGTAGACGTCGATGCTGTCGACCCGGATCTCGCCGTTGTCGCCCCGGGTGAGCCGGCGCCGGCAGCCCACCTCGGTGACCGAGGAGACCGGCACCACCCGCAACGAGGAGGTCATCGAGCCGGGCGGCCCCTCCCCCGGCGGGACGTCCTCGCCGTGCCAGAGGATGAGCCGGCTGCCGTCGCAGACCACGACCTCCTGCCACACCCCGTTCACCTCGTTGACGAAGCGTTCCAGGGTGAAGCCGAGCACCGACGCCCCGCGCAGCACCCCGCCGAGCGCCTCCAGCGCCACGTCCGGGTCCCGCAGGTAGGCCCGGGCCGCCGATTCCAGATCCTGGTACGGCGACCAGTCCGGGAACACCGCCGGCAGGTCACCGCCGCCGAAGCCGGGCCGGCTCACGCCGGCACCCCGCCGCGCCACGTACCGACACGGGGCACGGCCGCGCAGAGCCCGACGCTCCGCTCGCTCATGCCGCCGCCCGAGGGTCGCACCACCCGGCCCGCAGCGACCGGCCGGATCCACCCGTTCACTCCCAGCCGCCCCATTCCGCCGTCACGGCCTGTCCATCTCCTCCGTCGAGTCGGGCTGCGCCCCGGCGGCCCGGGCGGCCGCCGCCTGCCGGGCCGCCTCGGCCTCGCGCAGTGCCTGCCGGCGCTGCACGTACGCCTCGGTGCCCTTGCTGGGCTTGCGCCGCCGCGGCGGCGCGGTCACGCCGGGGGCGAGCTTACGCGCGGACACCAGGAACGCGGTGTGCGCGATCATGCGGTGGTCCGGGCGGACCGCGAGCCCCTCGGCGTGCCAGTCGCGCACCAGCGACTCCCAGGCCCGCGGCTCGGTCCAGCCGCCGCGCTCGCGCAGCGCCTCCACCAGCTCGGACAGCTGCGGGGTGGTGGCCACGTAGCCGATGAACACGCCGCCGGGCAGCAGCGCCCGCTCGACCATGTCGAGGCTCTCCCACGGGGTGAGCATGTCCAGGATGATCCGGTCGAAGCCGGTCTCGGTGCACCCGGCGACGTCGCCCACGTGCAGGTGCCAGGCCGGGTGCGGCCCGTTGAAGAACGCCTCCACGTTGCGCCGGGCGATCTGGGCGAAGTCGTCGCGCAGTTCGTAGGAGTGCAGCTCCCCCCCGGTGCCGACGGCGCGCAGCAGCGAGCAGCTCAACGCACCCGATCCGGCGCCGGCCTCCAGCACCTTGGCGCCGGGGAAGATGTCGCCCATGGCCACGATCTGGGCGGAGTCCTTCGGATAGATCACCTGCGCGCCGCGCGGCATGGACAGCACGTAGTCCGACAGCAGCGGCCGCAGCGCCAGGAACGCGGTGCCGCCCCCGGAGGTGGTGACCACGCTGCCGTCGGGCAGCCCGATCAGCGCGTCGTGCTCCAGGATGCCCCGGTGGGTGTGGAAGGCCTTGCCCGGTTCCAGGGTGACCGTGTGCATCCGCCCCTTCGGGTCGGTCAGCTGCACCCGGTCGCCGGGCCGGAACGGCCCGCGGTGCACGGGGGGCAGCGCCGGGGTGTCGGCGGGCGCCGGGGCGCCCGGGTCGGCCTGGGCGGCGGAGGGAGTTGCGGTCACGTGTTCATCTTCCGTTGAGGTTCCAGGAGCTGAGCCAGATCCGCGATGTGCAGGATGCCCACGACATCTTCGCCTGCGGTCACCACGTACTGCGCGCCCGGGTGGGCCTGGACGGCCTCCATCACCCGCTCCCCGTCGAGCCCCGCCGGCAGGGCCGGCAGCTCGGCCAGCGACCGGGCCACCGCGTCGACCGCCAGCCAGGGCCGGCGCTCCGCCGGCACCGCCTCCGCGGCGGCCGGGTCGACCAGGCTCACCGGCCGGCCGGCCGAGTCGGCGACGAGCAGCGCGGCGCCCGGCGCGGCGCCGGCGGCCCGCCGCCGTTGCGCCTCGGCCAGCGGGGTGCCGGTGGGCACGGTCAGCACCGGTCGGGCCAGCCGGGACAGGTCGATCAGCGGGAACCGGCGGCTGACCCGGGCCACCCGGATCGACTGGCCGGCGCCCCGCCACAGGGTGAACGCGACCAGCAGCATCAGCGGCAGCGCCAGCGGCGCCAGCAGCCGGGTGGCGGTCAGCGCGGCCACCAGCAGCGCGGTGCCCACGGCCACGATCCGCCCGACCCAGCCGGCCACCTCGGTGCCGAGGTGCCGGTCCCGGCTGACCGCCCAGACCGCGGCGCGCAGCGCCCGCCCGCCGTCCAGCGGCAGCCCGGGCAGGATGTTGAACAGCGCGACGATCACGTTGCTCACCGCGAGCTGGAAGGCGAGCTGGTTGGCCACCGTACGGTCGGGCAGGGCGAGGGTCGCGGCGACCGCGGCCACCCCGAGCAGCGCGGAGACCGCCGGCCCGGCCAGCGACACCAGCAGGTCGACCCGCGGGGTGGGCGCGTCCCGGTCCATCTCGGTGTACCCGCCGAGCAGCTCCAGGGTGATGCCGCGCACACCGATGCCGTACCGGCGGGCGGTCAGCGCGTGCCCCAGCTCGTGCAGCAGCACCGAGCCGAGCAGCGAGACGACGAAGCCGAAGCCGATCAGGTAGCCGCTGATCTGCGGCAGCTCCAGCTGGCGGCGGGCGAACTCGGCGTACAGCACGGTCACCAGGGCCGCCAGCAGCAGCATCGAGCCGTTGAGGTGCAGCGGCACCCCGAACACCCGCCCCACGGTCAGCGTGGCGCGCCCGCCGGGCCGGGGTCGCGGTCGCCTGCTCTGCTCCTCCACCGGATCGATGCTACGGACCGGGCCCGCGGCGGCGCGCGGCGCGGCGGGGCGCGGCGGTGTCACACCGGTGCCCTAACCTTCCGGGCATGACGGCGGAACCGGTGACCACCCAGCAGCCCGCGGCCCCGGCAGAGGTGCCGCCGACGGTACGGGCCTCGCTGTCGCCGTCGCGGGCGGCGGATTTCAAGACCTGCCCGCTGCTCTACCGGTTCCGCAGCATCGACCGGCTGCCCGAGCGCCCCACCGTCGAGCAGGCCCGGGGCACGCTGGTGCACGCGGTGCTGGAGCGGCTGTTCGACCTGCCGGCCGGCGGCCGCACCCCGGACGCCGCCGGCGACCTGGTGGCCCCCCAGTGGGACCGGCTGGTCACCGAGCAGCCGGAGCTGGCCGGGCTGTTCGCCGAGGGCGACGAGCCAGCCCTGGCCGAGTTCCTCCGCTCGGCCGCGGCGCTGCTGGAGGGCTACTTCGCGGTGGAGGATCCGCGCCGGCTGGAGCCGGCCGAGCGGGAGAGCCTGATCTCCGCGGTGGTCGACGACGAGCTGCTCATCCGGGGCTACCTCGACCGGCTCGACGTCGCGCCGGACGGCGCGCTGCGGGTGGTCGACTACAAGACCGGCGGCGCGCCGCGAGAGGCGTTCGAGGCCCGCGCGCTGTTCCAGCTGAAGTTCTACGCGCTGGTGCTGTGGCGCACCCGCGGCGTGGTGCCCCGGGTGCTCCGGCTGCTCTACCTCAAGGACGCCGAGGTCTGCGACTACGCGCCGGACGCCGACGAGCTGCTCCGCTTCGAGCGCACGGTGGTGGCGCTGTGGCGGGCGATCGAGCAGGCCACCGCCCAGCGGGATTTCCGCCCCCGGCCGAGCCGGCTCTGCGACTGGTGCAGCCACCAGGCGCGCTGCCCCAGCTTCGGCGGCACCCCGCCGCCCTTTCCCGTGCCCGAGCCGGCGGATCCGCTGCGCGACGCCCGCTCCCGCCCGGCGCCGCCCGGCGCCGACGAGTAGCCGACCACCCGACCACCGCGGGCATCCACACCGACCCGCGCCGGGCCCGGACGGACCGGCGTCGCCTCGACCGTGCGCACCGGTCGGCCCGCCTCGACCCGGCACGCACGGTCGGCCCGCCTCGACCCGCGCGCACGGTCGGCCCGCCTCGACCCGGCACGCACCGGTCGACCGGCACCGGTCGACCCGCCCCCGAGGCCGGCGGCGGTCGTCTCCTCCTCAGGGAGGAGACCGCCTCACCACCGGCGACGATCTTCGCCCGGCGCCACGGCGGCTAGCGTCGCGGTATGACGTCGGGCCCGCGGGAGTGGACGCGCCAGCACCCGCTGGCCGCCGACGCGCTGCTCGCCGTCGGCCTGATCGTGGCCGAGGCGATCTTCACCCTGCTCACGCCGCGCGAGCTGTGGCCCGGGCCACTGCCCTCGGCGCTGGGCTGGAGCGCGCTCTGCGCCGCCCCGACCGCGCTGCGCCGGGTGGCGCCGTGGCCGGCGGTGGGCGCGGCGGTGGCGACGTTGGCGCTGCCCGGCCTGCTGCACCTCGCGCCGGGCACCCAGGGGCTGACCTGCATCGTGCTCACCTACACCATCGCCGCCCGCCGGCCGGTACGCGCGGCGTCGGCCGCCGCGGCCGGGCTGTGGCTGCCCGTGGCGGTGGTCAACACGGTCGCGCCACCGGTCGGCGGCCTGGAGATCGGCCCCGCCTACCTGGTGCTGAACAACCTGCTGGTCGGGGCGGTGGCGTTCTCGGTCGGGCGGACCGTGCACGCCCGCCGGATGTCGACGGAGGCGTTGCGCGAGCGCGCCCGGGTGGCCGAGGAGAACCAGCGGGCGCTGGCCGAGCAGGCGGTCGCCGACGAGCGCCGGCGCATCGCCCGGGAACTGCACGACGTGGTCGCCCACCACGTCAGCGTGATGGGGGTGCTGGCCACCGGGGCGCGTCGGGTGCTGCGCCGGGACCCGGACGCGGCCGACGAGGCGGTGGCCACCATCGAGGAGACCGGCCGGGCCACCCTGCGGGAGCTGCGCCGGCTGCTGGACGTGCTGCGCACCGACGCCGAGCCGGCCGCCGACCTGGCCCCGCAACCGGGGCTGACCGGCATCGAGACCCTCGTCGACCAGGTCCGCGAGGCGGGCCTGCCGGTCACCCTGCGGGTCGAGGGCACCCCCGGCGAGATGGAGCAGGGGGTGGCGCTGACCCTGTACCGGATCGCGCAGGAGGCGCTGACCAACGCCCTCAAGCACGCCGGCACGGCCACCGCCCAGGTGCGGCTGGGCTTCGGCGTGGACGCGGTCGAGGTGGAGGTGACCGACACCGGGCGCGGGCCGCTGCCCGACACCGACCGGATCGGGCACGGATTGGTGGGGATGCGCGAGCGGGTCGGCCTCTACGGTGGGGTCCTGCGCATCGGGGCGCGCCCCGGCGGCGGCTTTCGGGTGTACGCGAGGATTCCGGTGGAGCCCGCGGCGGTCCGCCCGGTGTGACGGCCCGGCGGACGGCACCGACGGTCGGCCCGAGCGTCGGCCGGCACGCGCGGCGCCGGACCACCCGACGGGGCGGCCCAGCGGCAGGACCAGGGACAGCGGCCGGACGACGGCAGCAGGACAGGGAGAGCGGATGACCGACCCGACGGCGCCGGCGCGGCCGGTGCGGATCCTGCTCGCCGACGACCAGCCGCTGCTGCGTACCGGGTTCCGGATGGTGCTCGGCGCCGAGGACGACCTGGACATCGTCGCCGAGGCCGGCGACGGCGTGGAGGCGGTGGAGCTGTCCCGGCGGCTGCTGCCCGACGTGGTGCTGATGGACATCCGGATGCCCCGGATGGACGGGGTCGCCGCCACCCGGGCCATCGTCGACGCCCGGCTGCCGGTGCGGGTGCTGATCCTGACCACCTTCGACCTCGACGAGTACGTGGTGGGGGCGCTGCGCGCCGGGGCGAGCGGCTTCCTGGCCAAGGACGTGCCGGCCGACGACCTGGTGGCCGCGATCCGCACGGTGGCCGGCGGGGACGCGGTGGTCGCCCCCCGGATCCTCAAGCGGCTGCTGGACCGCTTCGCCGACGTGCTCCCGGACCCGGCGGCGACCCCGCCACGGGCGCTGGACGGGCTCACCGAGCGGGAGCGGGAGGTGCTGGTGCACGTCGCCCGGGGCCTGTCGAACGCCGAGATCGCCCGGGCGCTGTCGGTCAGCGAGACCACCATCAAGACCCACGTCGGGCACGTGCTGACCAAGCTGGGGCTGCGCGACCGGGTGCAGGCGGTGGTGCTGGCGTACGAGTCGGGACTGGTCCGTCCCCGGGCGTAGGCCGGGCCCGCCCGGCTACCGCCCGGGGCGTACCCGAGGATGCGCCGGCGGGGCGACGGCGCGGTTGTCGCGGTCACCTACCGTGACGGAAGACGGCGCGGCGCGGTTGACCCTGACGCGGCGCCAGTGTGCAGGATCGGTCCCGGCCGGCGGTAAAGCGCTCGACCGGCGGCCGGCTCAGGGGCAACCCTGAGCCGGCGATGGGGGGCACCCGCAGCGCGAAATCCGCACCGCTTCCACCCGGAGTCGGACGGATCGCCGCCGGGGAGCACAGATGATGGGGACTGCCGCGCCGGACCAGCGGGGGCGGCGCGGATCGAATTCAGACGGAAGAGGTGCATGACGTGACCGCGACGGTAGGCCGGCAGGCGCAGGCCGCGGCCCGGGCGAACGACGTGTGGAAGGTGTACGGCAGCGGCGAGGCGCAGGTCGTCGCGCTGCGGGGGGTGAGCGCGGAGTTCGAGCAGGGCCGGTTCACGGCGATCATGGGGCCGTCCGGGTCGGGCAAGTCGACGCTGATGCACTGCCTGGCCGGGCTGGACTCGGTGACCCGGGGCACCGTGTCGATCGGCGACACCACGGTCACCGGCCTCGGCGACTCGGGGCTGACCAAGCTGCGCCGGGACAAGGTGGGCTTCATCTTCCAGCAGTTCAACCTGCTGCCGACGCTGACGGCCAAGGAGAACATCCTGCTGCCGCTGTCGATCGCCGGCCGCAAGCCCGACCCGGCCTGGTACGACACGGTGATCGCCACGGTCGGGCTGCGGGACCGGCTGGACCACCGCCCGGCGCAGCTCTCCGGCGGCCAGCAGCAGCGGGTGGCCTGCGCCCGGGCGCTGGTCTCCCGCCCCGAGGTGATCTTCGCCGACGAGCCGACCGGCAACCTGGACTCCCGGGCCGGCGCCGAGGTGCTCAACTTCCTGCGCAACTCGGTGCGCGAGCACGGGCAGACCATCGTCATGGTCACCCACGACCCGACCGCCGCCGCGTACGCCGACCGGGTGGTCTTCCTCGCCGACGGGCAGATCGTCTCCGAGCTGATCGAGCCGACCGCCGAGACGGTGCTGGACACCATGAAGAAGCTGGACACCCACGCCGCCGAGGTGGGCAACTGATGTTCCGGGCGACACTGAAGAGCCTGCTGGCCCGCAAGGTCCGGCTCATCCTGTCCGGCCTGGCGGTGGTGCTCGGGGTCATGTTCGTCTCCGGCGCCTTCGTGCTCACCGACACCCTCGGCCGCTCCTTCGACGCGATCTTCGCCGACGCGTACGAGGGGGTCGACGTCAACGTCGCCGCCAAGCCGAAGATCGCGCTCGGCGAGACCGAGGGCGAGCAGGTCAGTCCGCCGTTCCCGGCGGCCACCCTCGACACGGTGAAGGCGGTGCCCGGGGTGGCCGAGGCCACCGGGGTGGTGGCCGCCGACGGTGCGCGGATGATCGGCAGCAACGGCAAGGTGGTGACCTCCTTCGGCCCGCCGCAGCTGGGTGAGAACTGGACCGGGGAGAGCGACCTGGTGCAGCTGCGCGAGGGCCGCGGGCCGCAGGCCGACGACGAGATCGTGATCAACAAGGCGCTCGCGACGGCCGGGAAGGTGAAGGTCGGCGACCGGGTGGGCGTGCTGACCCTGGAGCCGAAGCGCGAGTTCACCATCGTCGGCGTCTTCGGCTACAGCGGTGGCCGGGACTCGATCGGCGGCGCCAACGAGATCATGTTCACCACTCCGGTGGCGCAGAAGCTGATGCTCGGCGCGCCGGACACCTACAACAGCGTGTCGATCAAGGCCGCCGACGGGGTATCCGACGAGTCGCTGCGCGACGCGGTGGCCGCCGCCGTGGGTGCCGGCTACGAGGTCAAGACGGGCGAGCAGCTCTCCGCCGACGCGGCGGCCGGGCTGAAGGAGGCGCTGACCTTCTTCAACCGGATCCTGCTCGGCTTCGCCGCGGTGGCCCTGCTGGTGGGCACCTTCCTGATCCTGAACACCTTCTCGATCATCGTGGCCCAGCGCACCCGGGAGCTGGCGCTGATGCGGGCCATCGGCGCCAGCGGCAAGCAGATCATCGGCTCGGTGGTGCTGGAGGCCATCGCGGTGGGCCTGATCGCCTCGGTGCTCGGCCTGGGCGCCGGCATCGGCATCGGCGCGCTGCTGGCGTACCTGTTCAGCACCTTCGCCGGGGGCCTCACCCTGGCCGGGCTCGGCGTGCCGGCGGCCGCGGTGATCGGCGCGTTCGCGGTCGGCCTGATCATCACCGTGGTGGCGGCGCTGCTGCCGGCGCTGCGGGCGTCCCGGATCCCGCCGATCGCGGCGATGCAGGACGTGGCCACCCCGGACCGCCCACTCACCAAGATCACCATCGCCGGTGGCGTGGTCACCGCGATCGGCGCGACGCTGCTGGCCCTGGGCCTGACCGGCAACGCCGGCGACAACACCCTGGCCACCATCCTCGGTGGGGTGCTGTTCGCCTTCATCGGCGTGGCGCTGCTGACCCCGCTGATCAGCCGGCCGGTGGTGAGCCTGCTCGGGGCGATCTTCGCCTGGTCGGTGCCGGGCAAGCTGGGCCGGCTCAACTCCGGCCGCAACCCGCGGCGTACCGCGATCACCGCCGCCGCGCTGATGGTCGGCATCGCGCTGGTCACCGGCGTGACGGTGATCCTGGACTCGGCCAAGAGCAGCATCAGCGGCCTGGCCCAGGACACCATCAAGGCCGAACTGGTGATCGCCGGGGTGCAGAGCGGCCCGCGGCCGCCGAGCTTCGACCCGGCGGTGCTGGAGAAGGCCGCGGCGATCCCCGGCGTACGCATGGTCGACGGCGAGTACGGCGACATGGCGCTGGTCGGCGGCGAACGGACCTGGGTGGCGGCCAGCAGCGAGGTGGCCTCGCTGCGGCAGATCTTCGGGGCCACCCCGACCGCCGGTGACATCGACCGGCTCGCGCCGGACCAGATGCTGGTCAGCTCGGACACCGCGAAGTCGCGCGGGCTCTCCGTCGGCTCCCAGGTGCCGGTGCAGCTGGCCCGCGGCGAGGCGCGCACCTACACGGTGAGCGGCATCTACGCCAGCTCGCAGCTGACCAACCCGGTGGTGCTGCCGCCGGCGGCGGCCCGCGACTTCAGCATCCCGCAGCCGATCCAGGGCTACATCCAACTGGCCCCCGGCACCTCGGTGGCCTCGGTGCAGCCGCAGGTCGAGGCGCTGCTGGCCGACTCCCCCGAGGTGTCGGTGGCCGACCGGGACGCGTTCATCGAGCAGCAGGCTGGCCAGCTGGACGGGCTGCTCACGATGATCCAGATCCTGCTGGCGCTGGCCATCGTGATCGCCGTACTCGGCATCATCAACACGCTGGCGCTGTCGGTGCTGGAGCGCACCCGGGAGCTGGGCCTGCTGCGGGCGATCGGGCTGCGCCGGGCGCAGACCATGCGCATGATCACCGTCGAGGCGGTGGTGATCTCGGTGTTCGGCGCGCTGCTCGGCGTGGCGGTCGGCAGCGGGCTCGGCGCCGCGGTGGTCGAGGCGCTGAAGGACGAGGGGATCACCGACCTGGTGCTGCCCTGGGACCAGATGGGGGTCATGCTCGGCCTGGCCGCGATCGTCGGCGTGATCGCCGCGGTGCTGCCGGCGGTCCGGGCCGCCCGGATCAACGTGCTGGGCGCCATCGCCCACGACTGAGGTCGCCGTCGCAGACGGAGGGGCCCGCCGACCGGCGGGCCCCTCCGCGCGTCATCGGGCTGGCGCCTCGCCCAACAGGGCGGCCAGCAGCTCCAGGTCCGCGCCGGTCAGGCTCTCCAGCTGGTGTACGCCGGCCGTCGCGGCGATCGGCACCTCGGCGGGTACGGCGAGCACCGCCGCCCCGGCGGCGAGCGCGCTGGCCACTCCGGTCGGCGAGTCCTCGATCGCCACGCAGCGGGCGATCGGCACGTCGAGCAGCCGGGCGGCGGTCAGGTACGGCTCCGGGTGCGGCTTGGTGGCGTCCACCTCGTCGCCGCAGACCACCGCGTCGAAGCTGTCCCGGCCCAGGGTGTCCAGTGCCACCTCGACCAGCGGCCGGACGCTGGAGGTGACCAGGGCGGTGGGGATGCCCGCCGCCCGGACCGCCCGCAGCAGGGCCAGCGCGCCGGGGCGCCAGCGCAGCCCGGTGCGGAACAGCTCCAGGATCCGGGCGTCGATCCACGCCGCGCTGACCAGCGGGTCGCGTTCCGGCTGGCCCAGGTCGTCGTGCAGCAGCCGCATCGAGGCGGCCATGCTGGTGCCGACCATCGCCTTGCGGGCCGCGTCGGAGAGGGTGCCGCCGTACTCGGCCGCCAGTTCGTTGAGCGCGACGTCCCACAGCTTCTCGCTGTCGACCAGGGTGCCGTCCATGTCGAAGAGCACGGCGGCGGGATGGCGGTTGGGCAGCGGATCAGCGGTCACCCGGCGATCCTCTCAACTTCCCGCGCGACTGCCGGCCCGAGGTGCCGTCCGGGTGACCTACCCGACGGCCGGCACCGGCGAGCGCGGGCAGGGCGCGGTCGGGGCCGGGCACGACGGGCGTGCCGCGGTGGCGTGGGCGGCAGGCCGTGGCCGGGGCGGGCCGGGCTCCGGCTGCCGCGCGGGCGGCGGACTTGCGGGCGGGCTCCGGCTGCCGCGCGGGCGGCGGACTTGCGGGCGGGCTCCGGCTGCCGCGCGGGCGGGGGGCTTGCGGGCCGGTCGCAGACTGGGCGCAGCCGGCCGCCGTCACGGTGGCCCGTCGCCCGAGGAGGTCGCCGATGCGCGTCCGATCCCTGCTGTCCCGGTGCACGGTGGTCGTTCTCGCGCTCACCGCCGCGCTCTGGCCGGCGGCCCCGGCCGCGGCGGCCAGCCTGCCGCTGGACCGCTGCTACGACCTGGCCCCGCCCCAGCACGCCGACGACCAGCCGTGGTCCGCGCCGGGCAACCGGCAGACCGTGTGGCCGACCCCGGTGGGCATCCTGGACCGGGACGTCCTCCGGGTGTCCGCGCAGGGCCGGATCCGCATCGACCACTGGGGCACCCAGAAGTCGATCGCCGGCGAGTGGCCGGCGGGTGGCACCGGGTGGCCCGCGCCGGACGCGCCCCGGTACGCGCTGATCGCCAAGGTCACCGAGGGGTCCGTGCTGGTGCTGAGGAACGGCCTCTCCTACGGCCCCGGCCGGTGGTTCCCGGTCGGTACGGACAGCGGCTGCCTGCTCTACTACAGCGCCGGCCTGAACCCTCGGGTGATCTTCTCCTTCAACGACCCGAACCTGGGCGACAACGGCGGCGGCGCGTCGGTGCTGGTGAGCCAGTGGTGGGGCGAGGGCTGAACCGGCTCAGCCCAGGTCGCAGGCCGCCAGGGACCGCTCGTAGCCGCGGAAGAAGGACTCGGTGCGCTGTTCGGCGGTGCCGTGCGAGCCCTCCGCGAACCACGGCTGGTCGGGGTCGTCGCCGACCGCGAGCAGCCCTTCGCGGAACTCGTCCAGGTCGCCCTCGTCGAGGGTCAGCACCCCGCCGCGCACCGAGTCCCCCAGGTACGCCCCGGCCATGCAGTCGGCCTGCAACTCCTGCTGGATGGTGAAGCTGTAGCGGATGCCGAGCCGGACCTGGATGGCGTGCGCGTACTCGTGGCCCAGCAGGTAGAACACGAACGCGTCGCCGACCTGCCGGAACGCCCCCACCGACCAGCGCACGTCGTAGGCGATGAAGTCGCCGGCCGAGCAGTAGACGGCGTTGTTGCGGGGAATCTCCTGCCCGCCGCAGGTCACCTCGCCGCCGCGCTGGTACGGGATGATCCGCCGCACCGGCCGGAACCGCTCACCCGAAGCCCGGAACTGCTCGGCCCAGTACCGCTCGGCGATGCTCTGCGCGTCGCGGACGTCCTGCTGGAACTCCTCGACGCTGGTGGTGCCGTCCGCCCGGGTCTGCCCCGCCCCGGGCGAGGCGGATGCCCCGGGACGCTGCGGCGCGGGCTCGCCACCGTCCGGTTCGGAGACGCCGCCGACGAAACAGCCGGCGGTCGCCACCAACGCCACCACCAACCCGGCCAGCGACCCGCGCGACCGCCGATGCGAACGTGCCGTCACAGTGCCCTCCCGGCGTCGGCGATGCCCGTGCAGTACCCCGACGGCACGTCCGTCATGCCCTCGCCGTGATCCACGGCGCCACGGCCACGGCGGTTCACCCACGCGGAGCGTTCAGAACCCCTGCGTCTCGTTGCGCGCCGACCACTCCTGCCCCGGGGAGGCGTGTCGCCGCACCTCGTGCGCGTGCTGGCTGGCGCGCGCGTCCCGGTCGGCGCGCGTGTCGTCGGGCCCGCTGAGCCGCCGGCGGTCCCGCCAGCCCACCCAGGCGAACGCCCCGAGGATCACCACCGCGACACCGCCGAGCAGCATCCACATCGTCATGCGTCGACGGTAGTCGACCCCGGCACCCGTGCCGCGGACGTAGGCTCCACCCCTCGGTGTCCGGAACCGGCGGGCGGCGCCGACGTCTCCGGTGAGGGCGCCGCACCGGCGCCGACGAGGAGGATTCGCGATGAAGTACATGATCCTGCTGTACGGCTCCCAGCGCGACTACGACGTGCTGGCCGGCCGGCCCGCGGCCGACAAGCCGGCCATGTCCGCCGAGGAGGTCGCCGCCATGCACGCCCACATGGAGAAGATCCACCAGGCGCTGGCCGAGTCCGGTGAACTGGTGGACGCGCGCGGGCTGGTCGCCCCGGTGCACGCCCGCCGGGTGCAGCTCAGCGGCGGGCTGCCGGTGGTCACCGATGGGCCCTACCCGGAGACGCAGGAGGTGCTGGCCGGCTACACCATCGTGGAGTGCGACAGCTTCGACCGGGCCACCGAGATCGCCGCCACCTTCGTCAACCCGGACGCCCCCGGCGAGTACGTGGACGTGCGGCCGGTCGCCGAGGGCATCGCCGACCTGGACGGCTGAGCCGGCGATGCCCGGGGAACGTGTCGAGGACCTGCTGCGCCGGCTGGCGCCGCAGGTCCTCGGGGCGCTCGTCCGCCGGTACGGCCACTTCGACACCGCCGAGGACGCCACCCAGGAGGCGCTGATCGCGGCGGCCACCGGCTGGCCGCGCGACGGCGTACCCGACAACCCGCGGGCCTGGCTGATCACCGTGGCGTCCCGCCGGCTGACCGACCTGCTGCGCAGCGAGCAGGCCCGGCAGCGGCGGGAGGACGCGGTGGCCCGCCGGGTGCTGCCCGAGCAACGGCTGGCTCCGGCCGCCGACCGGCCGCCGGCCGACACCGACGACACCCTCACCCTGCTGTTCCTGTGCTGTCATCCGGCGCTGTCGCCGGCCTCCCAGATCGCGCTCACGCTGCGCGCCGTCGGCGGGTTGAGCACCGCCGAGGTGGCCCGGGCGTTCCTGGTGCCGGAGGCCACGATGACCCGCCGGATCACCCGCGGCAAGCAGCGCATCCGCGACAGTGGACTGCCCTTCGCGATGCCGGTCGGGCCCGAGCGTGCCGCGCGCCTCGCCGCCGTCCTGCACGTGCTTTACCTGATCTTCAACGAGGGGTACGCCAGCACCGCCGGCCCGGCCCTGCTCCGCGCCGACCTGGCCGCCGAGGCGATCCGGCTGACCCGCCTGCTGCACCGGCTGCTGCCGGACGACCCGGAGGTCACCGGGCTGCTCGCGCTGATGCTGCTCACCGACGCGCGGGCGCCGGCGCGCACCGGCCCGCACGGCGAACTGGTGCCGATGGCCGAGCAGGACCGCAGCCGGTGGAAGGCCGGCCAGATCGCCGAGGGCATCGCCCTGGTCACCGCCGCGCTCCCCCGCGGCCGGGTCGGCCCCTACCAGGTGCAGGCGGCGATCGCCGCCGTGCACGACGAGGCGCCGAGCGCCGAGGCGACCGACTGGGCCCAGATCACCGCGCTGTACGAGGTGCTGCGGCAGGTCTCCGACAGTCCGGTGGTGGCGCTCAACCACGCGGTGGCGGTGGCCATGAGCCGGGGCGCCGCGGTCGGACTCGCCCTGGTCGACGCGCTGGCCGCCGACGGCCGGCTGGACGGCGACGCGCGTCTGCCGGCCGTCCGCGCGCACCTGCTGGAACTGCTCGGCGACCGGACCGCCGCCCGGGACGCCTACCGGGCGGCCGCCGCCCGGTCGACCAACCTGGCCCAGCAGCGCTACCTGCACGCCCGGGCCGACCGCCTCGACGGCGGGTGAGGCGCCGGGCGCCTGCGGCAGCGCCGCGGCGCGCTGGGCGCGTGCGGCAGCGCCGGGGCGCGTGAGGCAGCGCCGGGGCGCTGCGGTGGCGCCGGGTCAGGGGCTGGCGGCGAGGAAGACGAAGGCGGCGAGCAGCACCAGGTGGACGCCGCCCTGCAACAGGGTGGCGCGCCCCGGCACCACGGTCAGCACCCCGCTGACCACGGTGAGGGCGAGCAGGGTCATCTGGGTGCCGCCGAGGCCGAGCACCAGCGGGCCCTCCAGCCAGATCATGGCCAGCGCTATTGCCGGGATGGTCAGCCCGATGCTGGCCATCGCCGAGCCGAGGGCCAGGTTCAGGCTGATCTGCACCCGGTCCCGGCGCGCCGCGCGGACCGCTGCCAGGGTCTCGGGCAGCAGCACCAGCAGCGCGATGAGCACGCCGACGAACGAGTGCGGCAGGTTGGCCTTGGCGGTGGCGGCCTCGATCGTCGGGGAGACCGACTTGGCGTCGCCGACCACCGCTACCAGCGAGACGAGCAGCAGGGCGAGGCTGATCAGCGCTTTGCGGGTCGACGGCGGTGCGGCGTGACCGTCGCTCTCGATCACCGCGCCCTCGCTGGTGACCGGCAGGAAGTAGTCCCGGTGCCGGCCGGTCTGGACCAGGACGAACAGCCCGTACAGCGCCAGCGAGGCCACCGCGGCGAAGGCCAGCTGAGCCGGGCTGAACTGCGGGCCGGGGCGGCTCGTGGTGAAGGTCGGCACCACCAGGCTGAGCGTGGCGAGGGTGGCCACGGTGGCCAGTGCCCCGCCGGTGCCCTCGGAGTTGAACACCGCCACCCGCCGGCGCAGCGCGCCGATCAGCAGCGACAGGCCGAGGATCCCGTTACAGGTGATCATCACGGCGGCGAAGACGGTGTCCCGGGCCAGCGACTGGGTCTTCTCCCCGCCGCTGATCATCAGCGTGACGATCAGGGCGACCTCGATGACGGTGACCGCCACCGCGAGCACCAGCGAGCCGAACGGCTCCCCCACCCGGTGCGCGACCACCTCGGCGTGGTGCACGGCGGCCAGCACCGCGCCGGCCAGGAAGGCGGCCACCACCACCACGAGCGGGCCCGACAACTCGCTTCCCCAGGTCAGGATCAGCAACAGCACCGCCAGCAGCGGCACGATCACGGTCCAGTCGGTCAGACGAGCGCGGAGCTGAGCGGCCATCACTCAACCCTGCCAGGAAACTGGATCATGTGACCACCACCCGAGGTCATGACCACCGTACGAACCGTCACGCCCCACAGCCTGCCCGGCCGCCGGGAGTCCCGCGCGGCGACGGTCGAACCGGTCCCGGCGTGTCGACCACGGCGGGCGGCCGGTCCACCAGCGGCGCCGCGGATTCCGCAGTGGATCAGCCGAGCAGCGCCGGCGCGATCACGGCGGCCAACACGCGATCGTCCGGCTGGTGGGCCGCCCAGTTCAGCGCCCCGAGCACCACCACCGGGCCGCCCGACGCCGTCGCCGCCACGATGTCGGCGACCGGCAGCGCCGCGAGCAGCCGCCGCACCAGAACGCCCTCACCCCACAGCGCCTCCGTCGGGTACGGCAGCCGGCCCAGCCACGCCAGCAGCGCACCCGCCCGGGCCACCGGATCCGGTTCCGCCGCGGCCAGCCGCTCGGCGAGTCGGCGTACCCGGTCCTGGGGAAGCCGGGCGGCGGTGTCGCCGGCGACGCCGACCAGGAAGTCCCGAAGCACCAGGGGCACCTCCCGCCCGACCAGCACCGCCGGCGCCCCGACCGGGCGGAACTGCGGACCGTCCGGCGCCTCGTCGAACCCGAGGGTGGTCACGAGCGGACCGAGCAGGTCGACGAGCAGACCGCTCACCCCGCACTCGGCCAGGAAGAGCGTCAACGCCCGCGGCTCGGCGACCTCGAGGTCGTCGGCGAACCTGGACCGCTGCCACGAGACGCTGCCGTGCCCGTGCAGGGTGGCGCTGCCGAGCAACTCGTCGTCGACGCCGTACAGGGCCAGGGTGGGGCCGCCCAGGCAGCGGCAGACGTCGCCGGTGAACCGGCCGACCGTGGTGAGTTGCCGCATCCGGGCCAGCCGGACGGGGTCGCGCGTCTCGGCCAGCACGGCGCGGTCGGCCAGCGGCCCGCCGTCCAGACCGCCGTCGAGGACGCGTACCGCCCGGGTCCGCGCCCAGACGTCGGGCAGCCAGTCGGTGAGCAGCACCGCGCCATCGTAGGGGCGGCCGCCGCGGCGCACCGCCCCGCCGTCGCCGCGGCCGGCCGTACCTCCGCTCGGCCGGCACCCGACCTGTCACCCGCCGCCGGCCCGGCTGACCAGCCAGGTCAGGGCCCACCCGGCGGCGACGACGATGCCGACGACGCCGGCGGCGGCGAGGCCGAGCAGGACGCGCCAGGCGACGACCATCACGCCGTCGTGCTCGATGCGCCGGGTCATCGGGTCGACCCGCCCGTCGCGCGGTCCGAACCGGCCCCACCGCCGAGCCCGCAGCCCGTACTCGAAACGTCCACCGATCACTCCCATCCGTGCGGCCTTCAACGCCTGGATGCGTGCCGAGGTGGATTCGGTTGCACGGCCGGCACGCTCGGGTCCACGCGAGACGCCTGACCTGATCCGCGGTGCTGGTGCGGCTGCTCCGCTCGCCAGAAACGGATCGGCAAGCGGCCCCGGGACTCGTAGCCTCGCCAGGATGGGCGGCAGTGACCCGCGTGACCTGGTCCGACGCGGATACGACGAACTCTCCTACCACTACCGGGCGGACGATGCCGCCGACGGCCAGTACGGTCCCTGGCTCGACGACCTGCACGGACGGCTATCGGCCTCGGCGGCGGTCCTCGACCTCGGATGCGGCTGTGGCGTGCCGGTCGCCCGTTCCCTCGCCAGCGCCGGCCACCGCGTCACCGGCATCGACATCAGCGACGTGCAGATCGAGCGGGCCCGCCGCCTGGTGCCGACCGGCACCTTCCGCCGCGCTGACGCCACCCGACTGGACCTGCCGCCGGCCTCGTTCGACGCCGTGGTCTGCCTCTACACCCTGATCCACATGCCCCTGACCGACCAACCGCGGCTCATCGGGCGGATCGCCACCTGGCTACGGCCCGGGGGCTGGCTGCTGACCACCGTCGGCACCAGCGCCTGGACCGGCACCGAGGACAACTGGCTCGGTGGTCCGGCCGCCATGTGGTGGAGCCAAGCTGGCGCCTCGACCTACCGTTCCTGGCTGCATCGGGCGGGACTGGAGGTCACCGCCGAGGACTTCGTCCCGGAGGGGGACAGCGGTCACGCACTGTTCTGGGCACGACGGCCACAGAGCTGACCCCACCGGTGGGTCCACGTGATGGCGCCAGGCCGGCTTCACTCGATGGGTGACGCTCGCAGAGAGGGATCGCTATCGTGCGACGGTGACCGCTGGTGCCGAGCGTCCCTT
The DNA here is from genome assembly GCF_030519475.1 of Micromonospora sp. C28SCA-DRY-2. Taxonomy (GTDB): domain Bacteria; phylum Actinomycetota; class Actinomycetes; order Mycobacteriales; family Micromonosporaceae; genus Micromonospora. Next base: position 200,531 of record NZ_JAUMKD010000010.1, read on the forward strand.
GCTCTTCCTCGACGTCGACGGACCACTCATTCCGTTTGGCGGAAATTCGCCGAAGGCCCCCGAAGGGGGTGCAGTCAGGGTTGCCGCGACCGCCGCACCGGAGGACATGTCCAATCCGCTCCTGTCCAGGCTCAACCCGACGCACGGTGGGCGGCTCACCAGACTTGGATGCAGGCTGGTCTGGGCCACTTGAGCTGGGCGTCTCGGACGTGCCTGGCACATCCGACTCGACGATTCAGAGATCCTGCGTCCAGACGCCGGTCGGGTGATCCGCAGGCCGCTTCCAGAGCTGAGGCTGCCGTTGGTGCAGGTGGTCTTCGCTGTCCCGGTCCCAATGAAACCGGTGTGCCACAGCCCGATCGTGTACGCCCAGCCGGGCCCCTTGTCATCGTCGGGGATCGTCACCACGCTCCAGCCGTGCTGCTGGACGTGTCCGATCGTCGTCAGCTCCGTGGGGTGTCGGTCGTCCGTGTCGCCGTACTCGTGACAGAGGATGCGGTGGCAGGGCGAAACGGCTTGATTCACACCGTCATCGTACGGCCGGCCCCGGCCCCACCTGGCCGGTGGAAGGGCGGGTACGTCCGGCCGTGCTCAGCGGGTGGCTGCGTCGGCGAGGATCGCCTGGAGACGGCTTCGACACTCGGCGACGAAAGCGGGGTAGGTGTGCCAGTAGTACGAGATGCCGCTGGCGCCCACCGCGATGGCCCAGGCGCGGGCGCGCGTCCAGGTCAGCTCGTCGAGGCCCAGGGCGTCCCAGTACGTGTGTCGCGCTTCGGACGGTAGGTCCCACACCGTGGAGTGCTCGGCGTCGGGCAAGCCGATCGACAGGCCGCCGAAGTCGATGACCGCGTGCAACCTGCCGTCCCGCACCAGGAGGTTGGTGGGCTTGAGATCGCCGTGCAGCCACACCTGGGGTCCGGAGGGTTCGGGCAGGGCGAGCGCTTCGCGCCACAACCGTTCCAGCGTCTCGACGTCGATGTCCCCGCCGACGGTGGCTCGACAGTCCCGGAGACACCTGCTGATCCACTCGTCGCAGGCCCGCAGATGTCCGCCGCGGTACCAACTCAGGTCGCCCGTGCGGGTCGCCCCCATGAGGTCGATACCGTGCAGGTCCCGCACGACGGCCGCCAGATCAGCGCCGAAGGCCGACCAGTCCTGGACGGTGTCCGGCCCGGCCTCGCCGCCGTCGATCCACCGGTAGATCGACCAAGGGAGCGGATAGCCGGCGGCGGGCATGCCGGCATGCACCGGCTCCGGGACCGAGCATGCCACCAGCGGCGCCAGCCGGGGCAGCCATTCCTGCTCCTTGCGCAGGGACCGCGCCTTGTCAGCGGTTCGCGGGAGTCGCACGAGCAGGTCACTGCCCAGCCGGTACATGACGTTGTCGGTGCCGGCACCCGCTGGCGACAGCGGCAGCCCGGCCCACTGTGGGCACTGCTCATCCAGCAGCGACCTGACAACGCCCTCGTCGATCCGGACCTCGTCCTGGTGGATGGTCATGCCAAGATCTTTCCCTGGGATTCCGCGCCGAGCGACTGACTTTCCGCAGCGCGCACCGAGGCAACCGCCCAATTGCCGCGATCCGCGCGATCACGCACTGTCGACGTCGAGTCGGCGGTCACTCCGCCGCCGGCAGGGTCGGGTGGTCGGTGGGGTAGATGCCGATCGCGAACCCGTACATGGTCTCGCCGGACCTCGGCATCCGGTCGAACGCATCGACCAGTTCCGCCATCTGGTCCCAGAACTGGGCGGCCTGGTCCTCCGAGATGCGCGCATGCCGGATGAAGCCCCAGAGCTTGCCCTGCTCGAACGCGTTCGCGGACTCGCGTGCAGCCACCTCGAAGTCGTTGAAGTCGCCCGGCATCTGCCCACCGGCGGGCGATGGCTCGGCAGCCACGTAGAACATGCGCGCGGTGCGCCCGTAGAAGCGCTCCTCGATCGCCCGCACCTTCCGCGTGCGTACCACCTGGAGCAGGCCGCTCCGGGCGAGCACGTCCACGTGGTGCGCGACGGTGCTCTTGGGGCGCTCGACCGCGGCCGCGAGCTCGGTGACGGTCGCGGCCCGCTCGTGGAGGAGCTGCAGGATCACCGTGCGGAGCGGGTGGCCGATGGCCTTCACCTGGTCCGGTCTGGTCAGCGCCATCCGATCGGCAAGCTCGTAGTCCGGGGGGTTGTCCGCCATGGCGTAACAGACTAGCATCGCGGAACGTTCCAAAAAATTCGATCGTTCGCGAGGAGTGCGACGCCATGGCCGACGTGCTGCTGTACCACCACATCCAGGGCCTGACCGACGGGGTCCGGAGCTTCGCCGACAGCCTCCGACAGGACGGGCACACCGTGCACACACCGGACCTGTTCGACGGCCGCACGTTCGGCAGCATCGAGGAAGGGTTCGGATTCGCGCGAGAGGTGGGATTCGACACGCTCCGGGAGCGCGGCATCGCGGCAGCCGACGAACTCGATGCCGGGCTCGTCTACGCCGGATTCTCCTTCGGCGTGACGATCGCCCAGCGGCTCGCGCAGACCCGGCCCGGCGCCCGCGGGGCACTCCTCATCGACTCCTGCCTCCCGGTCGCGGAGTTCGGCGAGACGTGGCCCGAGGGCGTGCCGGTGCAGATCCACGGCAAGGAGGACGACGAGTTCTTCGACGAGGACCTGCCGGCCGCACGCGAACTCGCCGGCTCCACGGCGAACGCCGAGCTGTTCGTCTACCCCGGCGACCAGCACCTCTTCGCCGACTCCTCGCTCGCCGGGTACGACCCGGAGGCGTCCGCGCTGCTCATGGAGCGGGTGCGGGCGTTCCTCGCCACCGTCAGACCGGCGTGACCCGACCAGCTGGCCCACGCTTCATCCGGGCCTCCGCCGGACAGCACGTCTCGTCGGTGGCCAACCTGCCGCCTCCGGGCCGCTGACCGGTCGCACCTCAGTTGGCGGACACGTGGTTGACGGGACTGTGCCGCATCGAGTCGTACCCCTGTTGACCGCTGCATCGGGCACGGATCGGGCACGACCCTGCCCGCAAGCTAGAGTCCGGCCGTGGACAGTGGAGCATTTGCCGGCGCGGCGCTCTTGCTCTGCGCCGGGCTGGGATGTGTCGTCCTCGTAGGGCTCGTGGGAATGCTGGCGGTGTGGTGGCGCGGGAAGTAAGTCCTCACCGTCGACAGGAAGGAAGGGCTCGCCTTTATCGGGCCCACGTCTCTTCGGCCGATTGCTGTGTTCGCGAGTTGTGGACCTGCCCTGTGTAGGGCTGGCTCGGCTGAAGGGACATCTCGGTCACGGGTTGATCAGTCTCCAGTCGCCTTCGGAGATGACGTCAACGGTGCCGTCGACCACCTTGATGGCGATGTTGTCGTCGATGGCGTAGGTCGGGACCGGGATTCCGGACGCCCACTTCTGGATGTCGGACAGCTTGGCGTCCTCCATGTCCGGATGGTTGAGGTGGGGGTACAGCGTGAAATCCACCAGCCCCAGCGCCCGGTCGGCGCCCTGCGCCATGTCGCTGCCGTCAGGGACGAATCCAAGGTCGAATTCGGCGTCGCAGTTGTACGGGGTGACCGCGATGCTCCCGGCGCTGACGCCCACATAAACCGTGTCACTCAGCGACGGCAGGAGGTCAGCCAGGCCCGACCGGCGCAGCCAGTAGGTCAGGTACAGCACGTCGCCGCCCCAGACGAGGAGGGCATCGGCCTCCCGGACCGCCGGGACCCAGTTCTCTTCTCGGATGGTCGGCAGCGCGGTGAGCTCCAACAGCCCCAGGGATTTCCAACCCAGCTGGCACAGCGGGATCGAAGCCTGGCCGTGAATCGCCTTCCATGCCCTCGCACCGCCGCCGGGGAAGGGGTAGACACCGGTGGGGATGAACAGGGCCGTGGACTCGGCGATCGGCTTGCCGAGCAGGCCGACGAGCGCGTCGGAGATGCTCGGGTTACCGATGCCCGAGGACGTGAGAAGGAACTTCATCAAAATCCGCTCTCCTGAAGCCACCGCATGACGGCGGTCATGTTGTCCATGAGGACCAGCGTCCCGGCCGGCTAACCCGAGCGACACATCGATGGATCATCCGCTGGCGGCCGTCCAACCGTCAACTGCCTCCGCCCGCACGACGACACAGGTCCGATGCCACGCCTTTACCGGCGATTCGTTCGCCAGTTCGAGCCGGAGCGCCCCCGCCGGAGGCGCAGTAGCCGCAACCCCGCGACCGCCGGCAGCTCGCCGACGCGGCCGGCGTGCGCTCCCCTACGCCGCGCGGGCTCGTGGCCGCGCGGCCCGGCCGGCCGCCGGCGCCCCGAGCGCGCGGGCACCCGCCGGCGGTCGGGGCAGGCGTGCGCCCGGATGTGGTGCCGAGGTCGTGCGGGCCCGTCGACCCTCTTGACCGCCCAACTTACTGCTTTACTATGCTACTAGGAAAGCAGTAAGGGGCTACCGTGTTCGTCTTCCGGCTCGACACCCACTCCGGCGTGCCGCCGTACCTGCAACTCGTCCAGCAGGTCCGCCAGGCGGTGCTGCTGGGCTTTCTCCAACCCGGGGACCGCCTCCCGCTCATCCGCGAGGTGGTCGAGGACCTGGCGATCAACCCGAACACCGTCGCCAAGGCGTACCGGCAGATGGAGCAGGAGAACCTGGTCACTGGCCGTCCCGGCCAGGGCACGTTCGTCAATCAACAGCAGTCGGCCGTGATGCCGGCATCGACGTACACGTCGCTGCGCCGCGGCCTGGCGACCTGGCTGCGCCGCGCCTACGCGGCCGGCCTCGACGAGCAGGCGGTCAACGCGCTTTTTACTTCCGTCCACCACCAGACGAGGAATGAGGACGTGGCGTGACAGGGACCGAGTTCGCGCTGCGCACCGACGGTGTGGGCAAGCGGTACCGGAAGGGCTGGGCGCTGCGCGACTGCACCCTGGCCCTGCCGGCGGGCGGCGTGATCGCCCTGGTCGGGCCGAACGGCGCGGGCAAGACCACGCTGCTGCGCCTGGTCGTCGGGTTGCTGGCACCGAGCACCGGCACGGTGGAGGTCCTCGGCCACGACGTCACCGCCAGCACCCCGCAAACTCTGTCCCGGGTCGGGTTCCTGGCCCAGGATCACCCGCTGTACAAGCGCTTCACCGTCGCCGAGATGCTCCGCTTCGGCCGGGCCTGCAACCTGCGGTTCGACCAGGGGCTGGCCGAGCGCCGGCTGGCGAAGCTGGGCATCCCGCTCGACCGCAGGGCCGGTACGCTCTCCGGCGGGCAGCAGGCCCAGGTCGCGTTGGCTCTGGCCCTGGCGAAGCGGCCGGACCTGCTTGTCCTCGACGAGCCGGTGGCCAGCCTCGACCCGCTGGCCCGGCACGAGTTCCTGCAGGTCCTCATGGGCGCCGTGGCCGAAGGCGGGGTGACCGTCCTGTTCTCCTCCCACGTCGTGCACGAGCTGGAGCGCGTCTGCGACCACCTGGTCGTGCTCAACCACGGCCGGGTCACGCTCACCGGTGACATCGACACCCTCCTCGCCGAGCACCGGCTGCTCGTCGGCCCGCGCACGGCCACCGACCTCGACCGGGCCGGCGCCGTCGTGGAGGCCGTCCACAGCGACCGGCACACGACCCTGCTGGTACGCGACGGCGCGATCCCGGCCGCGCCCGGGTGGCAGGCCCGGCCGGTCGCGCTGGAGGACCTGGTGCTGGCGTACCTGCGCCGGCCGTCCGAGCCGAGCGCCGCGGTCACCTCGGGGGTGGCGGCATGACGTGGTTGATCTGGCGCCAGCACCGGACCGAGGTCTGCGTCCTGGGTCTGCTTGTCGGCACGTTCGGCATCGCCCTGCTCGTGCTCGGGACGCAGGCCCACGACCTGTTCCCCGGCGGTCCCGCCCGGTGCGCGGGAGAGGCCGGCAGCAACGAGGCCTGCGCGGCCTCCTTCCGCCGGCTCGACGAGGAGTACGGGTACGTCGAGAACCTCCTGGCGGGCTTCTATCTGGTCCCCGTCGTCATCGGTGCGTTCCTCGGTGCGCCACTGCTCGCGCGCGAACTGGAGGACGGCACCTGGCAGCTCGCCTGGACGCAGGCCGTGCCGCGGATGCGCTGGCTGGCGGCCAAGCTCGCGGCACTGGCCGGCGTCACCGTCGCGCTCACCGGGATGTTCACCGCGGTGGTCACCTGGTTCCGTCAGCCCTTCGACGCGTGGGAAGGGCGGTTCCAGTACGACGCCTTCGACCTGGAGGGACTTGTTCCGGTGGCGTACGCGCTGTTCGCGTTCGGCGTCGCCACCGCCGCCGGGGCGATCCTGCGGCGCAGCCTGCCCGCGTTCGGCGTCGCGTTCGGGGCGTTCCTCGCCGTCCGGATGCCGGTGGCGCTGTTGGCCCGTCCCGCGTACGCCACGCCGCTCACCACCATGGAGCCGATCCCCGTCGGCGGCTCGAAGGACCAGGCTGGGCACGGGCCCGTGCCCAGCAACGCTTCCTGGATGATCGAACACGGCTACGCAGACGCCACTGGGCGCAGGCTGAGCTGGACCGAGTACTACGAGTTGGAGGCCGCCGCCAACCGGGCCGGCACCAACCTCAACCAGTTCCTGCACGCGCGGGGTATCCAGCAGTTCAACGTCTACCACCCGGCCGACCGGTTCTGGACGTTCCAGCTCATCGAGGCGGCCCTGTTCCTCGCCGTCGCGGCGGTCCTGATCGGTGTGGTGGTGTGGCGGGTACGGCGCCGCATGATCTAGTGCCCTGACCACAAGCGTTCACGGTCCTGGTTGACACGCGCGCGACCCCGATGATCGGCCGCCGGGACGAGCGCACCAGGTCAACCGCGTCGCGCCGAAACTCTCGCGGGTACTTCGATGGGCGCCCCAACGGGGGGACACCCCTTCCTCTGGACTCAAGATCCAGTCTCGGGGTGTCCCCACCCCCGTGGGGGAGCCCATCAGGGCCGTGACGAGTTCTCGCCGCAGGTCAGAACGCCCGCGGTCGTCACTTGGCGTTGAAGTAGCTGGCCTCCGGGTGGTGCACCACGATCGCGTCGGTGGCCTGCTCCGGGATGAGCTGGAACTCCTCCGACAGCTGCACCCCGATCCGCTCGGCGCCGAGCAGCTCCACCACCTTCGCCCGGTCCTCCAGGTCCGGGCAGGCGGGGTAGCCGAACGCGTACCGGCAGCCGCGGTAGTCGGTGCGCAGCAGGCCGGCCAGGTCGGCCGGGTCGTCGTCGGCGACCGTACGGCCACCCGGCAGCGTTAGCTCGGCGCGGACCCGCTTGTGCCAGTACTCGGCCAGGGCCTCGGTGAGCTGCACCGACAGCCCGTGCACCTCCAGGTAGTCGCGGTACTCGTTACGGGCGAACAGCTTCGCCGCGTACTCGCTGACCGGTTGGCCGACGGTGACCAGTTGCAGGGCCACCACGTCCAGCTGGTCGCCGCGGGGCCGGAAGAAGTCGGCCAGGCACAGCCGCCGCTCCTGCCGCTGCCGGGGGAAGGAGAACCGGGCCCGCTCGGCGTGCCCGTTCTCGTCCAGCACCACCAGGTCGTTGCCCTCGGCGTAGGCGGGGAAGTAGCCGTAGACCACGGCCGCCTCCAGCACCTTGTCGGCGATCAGCCGGTCCAGCCAGTAGCGCAGCCGCGGCCGGCCCTCGGTCTCCACCAGCTCCTCGTAGGACGGTCCCTTGCCGCCCCGGGCGCCGCGCAGGCCCCACTGCCCGAGGAAGGTGGCCCGCTCGTCGAGCAGCGCCGCGTAGTCGGCCAGCGGCACGCCCTTGACCACCCGGGTGCCGAAGAACGGCGGGGTGGGCACCTCGACGTCGGTGGCCACGTCGGAGCGGACCGACGCGTCGTCCAGCTCCGGCAGCGACTCGTTGACGATGGCCCGCTGCCGCTCCCGGCGCGCCCGCCGGGCCGCCAGCGCCGCCTCCCGCTCCGCGTCGATCACCGGCGCGCCGCCGCGCTTGGCGGCCATCACCCGGTCCATCAGGGACAGACCCTCGAACGCGTCCCGCGCGTAGTGCACCTGCCCGGGGAACATCGACCGCAGGTCGTCCTCGACGTACGCCCGGGTCAGCGCCGCCCCACCGAGCAGCACCGGCCAGCGCTCCGCGACCCCGCGCGAGGCCATCTCGGCGAGGTTCTCCTTCATGATGACCGTGCTCTTGACCAGCAGCCCGGACATGCCGATGGCGTCGGCCCGGTGCTCCTCGGCGGCGTCGAGGATCGCGGTGATCGGCTGCTTGATGCCGATGTTCACCACCTCGTAGCCGTTGTTGGACAGGATGATGTCCACCAGGTTCTTGCCGATGTCGTGCACGTCGCCCTTCACGGTGGCGAGCACGATGCGGCCCTTGCCGCCGTCGTCGGCCTTCTCCATGTGCGGTTCCAGGTACGCCACCGCGGTCTTCATCACCTCGGCGGACTGGAGCACGAACGGCAGCTGCATCTGCCCGGAGCCGAACAGCTCGCCGACCACCTTCATCCCGTCCAGCAGGATGTCGTTGATGATCGACAGCGGGGTCCGGCCGCCGGCCATGGCGGCGTCCAGGTCGGCCTCCAGGCCGTTGCGCTCGCCGTCGATGATCCGCCGCTTGAGCCGCTCCTCCAACGGCAGCGCGGCCAGTTCCTCGGCCCGGCCGGCGCGCGCCGAGGCGGCGTCCACGCCCTCGAAGATCTCGATGAACCGCTGCACCGGGTCGTAGCCCTCGCGCCGGCGGTCGTAGACCAGGTCGAGGGCGACCTCGCGCTGCTCGTCGGGGATCTTCGACATCGGCAGGATCTTGCTGGCGTGCACGATCGCCGAGGTCAGCCCGGCCTGCACGCACTCGTGCAGGAAGACCGAGTTGAGCACCTGCCGGGCGGCCGGGTTGAGCCCGAACGAGACGTTCGAGATGCCCAGGGTGAAGTTGACCCCCGGCCAGCGGTTGGCGATCTCCCGGATCGCCTCGATGGTCTCGATGCCGTCCCGCCGGGTCTCCTCCTGGCCGGTGGCGATCGGGAAGGTCAGCGCGTCGATGAGGATGTCGGAGCGGCGCAGGCCCCAGCGGCCGGTCAGGTCCTCGATCAGCCGCTCGGCGACGCGTACCTTCCACTCCCGGGTGCGGGCCTGGCCCTCCTCGTCGATGAGCAGCGCGACCACCGCGGCGCCGTGCTCGGCGACCACCGGCATGACCCGGGCGTAGCGGGACCCGGGGCCGTCGCCGTCCTCGAAGTTCACCGAGTTGACCACGCACCGGCCACCGAGCATCTCCAGGCCCGCCTCGATCACGGCCGGCTCGGTGGAGTCCAGCATGATCGGCAGAGTGGACGCGGTGGCGAACCGGCCGGCCAGCTCGCGCATGTCCGTCGTGCCGTCCCGGCCGACGTAGTCGACGCAGAGGTCCAGCAGGTGCGAGCCGTCCCGGGCCTGGCTGCGGGCGATCTCCACACAGGCCTGCCAGTCGGCGGCCAGCATCGCCTCGCGGAACGCCTTGGAGCCGTTGGCGTTGGTCCGCTCCCCCACCATCAGCACGCTGGCGTCCTGGGCGAAGGGCACGTGGTGGTAGATCGACGAGACGCCGGCGTCGTGCCGGGGCTCGCGGGCCCCGGGCCGGGCGCCGTGCAACCGCTCGGCGACCACCCGGATGTGCTCCGGCGTGGTGCCGCAGCAGCCGCCGATCAGCGACACGCCGTAGTCGGCGACGAACCGCTCCAGCGCGTCGGCCAGCTCGACCGGGGTGAGCGGGTAGACCGCCCCGTCGGCGGTCAGCTGCGGCAGGCCGGCGTTCGGCATCACCGACAGCCTCAGCCCGGCGTGCTGGGAGAGGTAGCGCAGGTGCTCGCTCATCTCGGCCGGACCGGTGGCGCAGTTCAGCCCGATCAGGTCCACCCCGAGCGGCTCGATCGCGGTCAGCGCCGCGCCGATCTCGCTGCCCAGCAGCATGGTGCCGGTGGTCTCGACGGTGACGTGGCAGATGATCGGCACGGTCGACCCGAGCTCGGCCATCGCCCGCTTCGCGCCGACCACCGCCGCCTTGACCTGGAGCAGGTCCTGACAGGTCTCGATGATCAGGGCGTCCGCGCCGCCGGCGATCAGGCCGGCGGCGTTCTCCCGGTACGCGTCGCGCAGGGTGGCGTAGTCGGCGTGCCCCAGGGTGGGCAGCTTGGTGCCGGGACCGATCGAGCCGAGCACGAAGCGGGGCCGCTCCGGCGTGGCGAACGCGTCGGCCGCCTCGCGGGCGATCCGCGCGCCCGCCTCGGAGAACTCCCGGATCCGGTGGGCGATGTCGTACTCGCCGAGGTTGGCCAGGTTGGCGCCGAAGGTGTTGGTCTCGACGCAGTCGGCCCCGGCGGCGAGGTAGGCCTCGTGCACGCCGCGGACCACGTCCGGCCTGGTCACGTTGAGGACCTCGTTGCAGCCCTCGTGGCCCTCGAAGTCGTCAAGGGTCAGGTCGGCCGCCTGTAGCATCGTCCCCATCGCGCCGTCGGCGATCAGGATCCGCTCTGCCAGTACGTCGAGCAACGAAGTCCGCACGCCGTTCAGGTTAGTGTGCCGGCCCCGACCGCGTCGCGGCCCATACCCCCGTCCCAGATACTGTCAGCCGGATCACCCTGTCCGGTCTGTAGGCTTATGCCGGTTGCTTCCCGCCTGCCGACCGGCGCGGCCACCGGGCCGCGCCCCGCCCCTGGACGTAGGCTGGCGGACGTGAAGGACTACAGCAGCGCCCCCGCGCCCGGCCGGCGGGACACCGGGCGCGGCCCCGGCACCGTCCGCGACCAGCAGGGAGAGGTGACGGCGTGACCGAGTTCGACGGACTGCCGGTGCTGCGGTCCCCGGTGGCCATCGCCGCGTTCGAGGGCTGGAACGACGCCGCGGACGCGTCCACCGCCGCAGTTGAACACCTGGAGCAGGTGTGGAACGCCCGGCAGGTCACCGAGCTGGACCCGGAGGACTTCTACGACTTCCAGGTCAGCCGGCCCACCATCACGATGGCCGACGGCGAGACCCGCCGGGTGCAGTGGCCCACCACCCGGTTCATGGTGGCCAGCCCGGAGGGCACCGAACGCGACGTGGTGCTGATCCGCGGCATCGAGCCGAGCATGCGCTGGCGCACCTTCTGCGAGCAGGTGCTGGAGATCTGCCACAGCCTGGAGGTCGAGCGGGTGGTGCTGCTCGGCGCGCTGCTGGCCGACGTGCCGTACACCCGGCCGCTGCCGATCAGCGGCAGCGCCTCGGACTCCCGGGCCGCCGAGCGCTACCAGCTCACCCCCACCCGCTACGACGGGCCGACCGGCATCGTCGGGGTGCTGCACGACGCCTGCACCCGCGCCGAGGTCGACGCGGTCTCGTTCTGGGTGCACGTGCCGCACTACGCCAACAACCCGCCCTGCCCGAAGGCCACCCTCGCCCTGCTGCACCGGGTCGAGGAGGTGCTCGACCTGCCGGTGCCGATGGCCGACCTGGCCGAGGAGGCCGCCGAGTGGGAGCAGCGGGTGCGCAGCGCCGCCGAGCAGGACGCCGAGCTGGGCGAGTACGTGCGCGAGTTGGAGGAGCGCGTCGGCGACGCGGGCATCACCCCGCTGACCGGTGACGAGATCGCCCAGGAGTTCGAGAAGTACCTGCGCCGCCGCGGCGGCTCGGCCGGCCCGACCGCCGGCTCCTGGTAGCCCTCTCCCCCGTTTCGCGAACCGGGCCCCGGACAGCCGTTCCGGGGTCCGGTCGTTTTCTCGCCCGACGTTCCACGGTTCACCGCCGCGGTGCCTGCCTCGGGTGCGGTTTCCGGGCCGAAGCGCGGTGCTCCGGCGTGTCCGGGGTGGCGCGGTCACACCCGCTAGGCCATCCTAGGAACCTAGCTGTGATCGAGGAGGCGGGCATGCAGATCAATCCGGGCGCTGCCGAGTTCCCGCACCGGCAGATCGCCGCGCAGCTCAAAGCGCAGGTGCGGCGCGGCGACTGGGGGCCGGGCGAACGGCTGCCGTCCATCCCGGCCATCGCCGAGATGTTCGGGGTGGCGAAGCAGACCGTCCAACGCGCCGTCGACCAGCTGCGGGTCGAGGGCATCCTGATCACCAAGCCCGGCTCCGGCACGTACGTCCGGGGCACCCGGCGGCGGCTCAACCGGCTCTCCCGGGGGCGGTACGGCGGCTTCCGCGGCTACCACACCGACCTCGCCGCCCGGTACAAGCAGCAGCTCGTCTCCGTCGGCCGCGCCCCGGCCCCGCCGGAGGTGGCCGACGCGTTCGGCGTGCCCGACGGCACCGAACTGGTCTGCCGCCGGCACCTGGTCCGCACCGAGGACTCCCCGGTCGAGGTCGGCGCCTCCTGGTTCCTGCCCGCCGACGCCGCCGGCACCTCGCTGGAACGCAGCGAGGCGTACGGCCGGCCGCTCTACCAGGAGGCCGAGGAGGCCACCGGGCGGCGGTACGTCTCGGCCACCGACACGATCAGCGCCCGCCAGCCCAGCCGGGAGGAGGCGGAGATCCTGCAGATCCGCCCGGACACCCCGGTGCTGCACCTGCTACACGTCGCCTACGACGGCGCCCGCAAGCCGATCGAGGTCGCCCAGGCCACCTGGCCCGGCCCGGTCACCACGCTCACCGAGGAGTACCGGATCCCCGCCCCGGCCCCCGAACCGGACCCCGACCCCGGCCTCACCCTCGCCTGACTCCCCCTCCCCGGCTCCAGTCCGGCGATCATCAAGTAGTCGCCTGCCGCCTCGACGTGTCGCAGCTCATTGCGTCAGTGATCGATGCCGATCATCACCTGCCCCTCCGCCGAGGCGACCGACCGGGAGGCCGCCCGGGTCATGGCAGCACCTCATAATCAAGCGGGTGGGGCCGGGTGGGGGTGGGGGTCGTTAGAGGCGGATGCCGAGGAGGGCGTCCAGGGTGTCGGCGAAGAGGGCGGGGGCGGTCGGGTCGTCGGCGGTGCCGGCGAGGGCCTGCTCGGCCCAGGCGTCGGCGAGCGCCAGCGCCCCCGGAGTGTCCAGGTCGTCGGCGAGCCGGGCGCGTACGCCGGCCAGCAGCTCAGCCCCGGACGGCCCGGCCGGCGCGGCGGCGGCCCGCCGCCAGCGGGCCAGCCGCTCCTGGGCGGTGGTGAGCAGGTCCTCGGTCCAGGACCGGTCGGCCCGGTAGTGCCCGGACAGCAGCGCCAGCCGCACCGCCATCGGATCCACCTGGTCGGCCCGCAGCCGGGAGACGAAGACCAGGTTGCCCCGGGACTTCGACATCTTCTCGCCGTCCAGGCCGATCATGCCGGCGTGCGTGTAGTGCGTCGCGAACGGCGCCTCGCCGGTGAGCCGCTCGGCGTGCGCCGCGGAACACTCGTGGTGCGGGAAGAGCAGGTCGTTGCCGCCGCCCTGCACGTCGATCCGGTCGCCGAGCAGGCCCAGCGCGATGACCGCGCACTCGATGTGCCAGCCCGGACGGCCCGGGCCCAGCTCGCCGCCCGGCCAGGACGGCTCCCCCTCACGGGCGCCCCGCCACAGCAGCGGGTCGAGCGGGTCGCGCTTGCCGGCCCGCTCCGGGTCGCCGCCGCGCTCCGGGAAGATCTCCAACATCTGCTCGCGGGACAGGTTGGACTCGTAGCCGAACCGGGGCGCCGCGGTGATGTCGAAGTAGACGTCGCCGGTGCCGTCCTCCAGCCGGTACGCGGCGCCGTCCTTGAGCAGCACCAGGACCTTCTCGGCGATGTCCGGGATCGACTCGATCGCGCCCATGTAGTGCGCCGGCGGGATCATCCGCAGCGCCTCCATGTCCTCCCGGAACAGGGCGGTCTCCCGCATCGCGAGGACCTTCCAGTCCTCCCCGTCGCGGGCCGCGCGCTCCAGCAGCGGGTCGTCGATGTCGGTGACGTTCTGCACGTACTTCACGTTCAGCCCGGCGTCCCGCCAGACGCGCTGGACCAGGTCGAACGTGATCATGGTGGCGGCGTGACCGAGGTGGGTGGCGTCGTACGGGGTGATGCCGCAGACGTACATGGTCGCTGTGCCGTCCGGCGTGCTCGGGTGGACCCCCTGCCGTGCCGAGTCGAACAACGCCAGCGGCCCGCCCCTGCCGGGCAGCCGCGGCACCTCATGTCCCGCCCAAGACTCCATGATTGCCAGCCTAACCAGCGGTACGACAGGGCAGGACGAGCACCGGGGTGATCATCACGACAGCGGCTCACATGGGCGGCCAGGGCACCGCCGGCCAGTCCTCGGGCGGCTGCGGGAACCGGCCGGTGTCGCGCAGCCGGTCGATCCGGGCGGCCAGTTCGGCGATCTCGGTGATCGTCAGGTGGTCGGCCAGTTCGGCGCCGAGCGCCCCGGCGACCTGCCCGGCGAGCCCGTCGAGCATCTCCACCGCGTCCGCCGGCAACTGCCGGCCGGCCCAGCCCCAGAGCACCGTGCGCAGCTTCTCCTCGACGTGGAAGCTCACCCCGTGGTCCACGCCGTAGATCCGGTCGTCCGGGCCGACCAGCACGTGGCCGCCCTTGCGGTCGGCGTTGTTGATCACGGCGTCGAGCACCGCGAGCCGGGCCAGCCGCGGGTCGTCCGCGTGCGCCAGCGCGTACGGGGTGCCGTCGTCGTCGCGGGCGGCGGCGATCGGGAACCAGCGCGGCGGCAGCGCGTCGGCCGACACGAACCCGACCAGCGGCTGCGCGTCGGCCGGCTCGTCGATCCAGAGCTGGCACGAGCCCGGCCCGAACGGGCCCTCGCGCAGCACCGTCGGCGGCACCAGGTCCCAGCCGCTGGCCCGGGAGACCAGGTACGCGGCCACCTCCCGACCGGCCAGCGTGCCGTCCGGGAAGTCCCAGAGCGGGCGCTCGCCCCGCACCGGCTTGTAGACGCAGCGGGCGGTCACCCCGTCCAGGGTGAGGATCCCCCGCAGGGTGGTGTTCGAGGCGTCCACCAGCCGGCCCTCGAGGTCGAGCGCGCCGTCACGGAGCAGCCGGAGCGCGGCGTCGCCGTCCTGGCGGGGTTGCAGCCCGGACGACGTCACCGGTGGTAACCGTTGTGCCGCGGGCAGAGGTGGCCCGCGGGGTCCAGCGGCTGACCGCAGAGCGGGCAGGGCGGCCGGCCGGCGTTGACCACCCGCCGGGCCCGTTCGATGAACTGCCGCGTCGCCTCCGGGGTCAACCGCACCCGGAGCCGGTCGAGGTCGTCGTCGGGCTCGTCGTCGTCGGCGTCCTCGTCGTCGTCGGGCTCGCCCAGCTCGACCTCGGCCTCCGCCTCACCGGCCGCGATCGCCTCGATCACCACGGTGGCGGTGTCCACGTCGAAGGCCAGCCCGAGGGTGCCGACCCGGAACTCCTCGTCGACCGGCGTGTCCAGCGGGTCGTTGTCGCCGACGCTGGTGGCCGGCTCGGGCAGCTCGACGCCGAACCGGCGCTGCGCCTCGGAGAGCAGCTCCTCCAGCTTCTCGGCCAGCAACGACACCTGGACCTTCTCCAGCGCGACGCTGACCAGCCGGCCACCGCCGCGCGCCTGGAGGAAGAACGTGCGATCCCCCGGCGGCCCGACGGTCCCGGCGACGAACCGCTCCGGCGGCTCGAAGGCGTGCACCTGGTGGGTCATACCCACGACCCTATCCGGCCCGCAACGGCAACGCGCACCCCACCGACACCCCGAATCGCCCCCGCCCCGGCGACCCCGCCGTACCGCCGGGCCGACCCGGGCCGGACCGCGCCCGCCGCGCTCACCGCGACGCCCCCGCGCCCCCGCCGACCGCGGCGTCCGAGTCGGCCGCCCGGGCCGCCCGCCGGCGCCGCTTGCGCGGCGGCGGCACCAGCCCGGCCAGGTCACCGCCGGTGTCGTTGAGCCGCAGCAGGAACGGGCGCACCGGCGTGTAGCGGATCGCGGTCACCGACGCCGGGTCCGCCACGATCCGCTGAAACAGATCGAGGTGTACGCCCAGCGCGTCGGCCACGATCGCCTTGATCACGTCGCCGTGGCTGCACGCCAGCCAGACCGCCTCCGCGCCGTGCTCGGCGGTGACCCGGGCGTCCCAGGAGCGCACCGCCGCCACCGCGCGGGCCGCCATCGCCGCCATCGCCTCCCCCTCCGGGAAGACCGCCCCGCTGGGATGCTGCTGCACCACCGGCCAGAGCGGCTCCTTGGCCAGCTTCTTCAACGGCTGCCCCTCCCAGCTGCCGTAACCGCACTCGATCAGGCCCTCCTCGACGACCGGGGTCGCCTCCGGCAACGCCAACTCGAGGGTCTGCCGGCACCGGATCAACGGACTGGTCACCACCGCCGCCAGCGGCACCGCCCGGAGCCGCTCCCCGACCGCTGTCGCCTGGGCCCGGCCGGTGTCGTCCAGCTCGACCGGCTGACGGCCGGCCAGCCCACCGTCCGCGTTCGCGGTCGTCCGGCCGTGTCGCAGAAGCAGAAGGGTCGCCACGGTCACCACCCTAGGGCCTGGGATCTCGAGGTCCGCCGCCGTCCGGTGCGCCCGGCTTCTGGCTCTTCGGTCCGCCGTTCCGCGTTGTCTGCGCGTTCCTGGTGAGGTGGGTGGTTGCGGTGGGGTGTGGCCCGCCGTGACCGGCTCCGGGCGGCTCGGCTTGATCCCTGCGCCGGTCACGGCGGGCCACACCCGCGTCGTGGTCCCGGTCCGCCCGTGTCGGTGCGGCGGGGCCACGTTGTGGTGGTCCAGATTCGCTTGGTCACGGGGCCACCGGTGCCGCAGTCCGAGTCCGTTCGCGAGGTTACGGCGCGCCCGCCCTGGTCGCGGTCGGGTCTGGTCGCGGTCGGGTCCGCGCGCCCCGTCCTGGTCGGCGGTGACGTTGGCGATGTGCCGTGCCCACCTCGTTCGCTCGCCCTGTCTGGTGCGGGTAGCGCGCGGGATCACCATGCCGGCCGGCGGTTGGCCGGCGGACGTTGTCGTCTGGGTGGGCATGGTGTCCGGTGAGGGTGATGCCCTGTGTCATCATGCCGTGGAGGTATCAGCGGATGCGCTTGGTTGCCGCGACTGGCGGGGCCAGACGTCCGGCGCTCGTTCTCTGGGGTCCGCCCCGCCGTGGGGGCCCGAGGGCGGCTCGCTGCCGGGCGGGCTGATCGGCGAGCGCGGACCGAGGGCTCACCCCTTCGTGGAGCCGGGCAGTGGGTCGGTCATCCAGACATTCCGCGCACGGGGTGTCGGGGGTGCGCGAAGGGCTGCGCTGTCTCGCCGACGTGGCGGTGTCCGCCCCGAGGGCCCCGCACCGTTTCGCCGATGCGGCGGGGTATCGACCCGGAGGGCCTGCGCCAGGTCGCCGATTTTGCGGTGTCAACTGGGTCGGGATGGCCCCATATCGGCGGTATGGAGTCGATCGGCGTCGGCTGCGGCCGGCACATAGGCCGCCGCCGTGCCGGTGTGGGTGTTTGTCGGGTTCGTGGGTGTGACCGGCGGCATCCGGGTGGCGGAATCGGGCCCGGGTCGGGGCGTTATACTGCGGACGATCGAGCAAGGGCTCGCTGGTATGGCCGGCGTGAGGGTCCCGGCCTGGCGGAATGATGGCGGGCGGCCGGTCGTTGCATCCCCTCGACGATCGCGGCAGTCCTTGCCCGGCGCCAGGTTGAGGGTCGTGGCGCCGAATGACGGCGGCCCGGTGGTCGTTGCATCCCCCGAACGATCGCGGCAGCCCTTTGCCCCGGCACACGCCGGCGGAGGGTTGAGGGCCCCGGAATGATGGTGGCCCGGTGGTCGTTACACACAGTCCGGCACCGCGAAGGGACACCGTCCGGCAGGTCTGCCGGGCATCCCGGTACCAGGGCATCCCCGCCCCGCGCGTGCCGGATCCTCCGAAGTCTTCTGAGCGCCCTGGTGGTGCTTGCGCCCCTGTGCCCGTTCCCCCCTGGGCTGGTGGCGTTGACCCCCGAAGGAGCTTTTGTGATGAACACGATCATGCGTAAGAGCGTTCTGGGTATCGCTGGTCTGGCGTTCGCCGGTGGTGTCGCCGCCGGCCCCGCCACCGCCCACGCTGCTCGGTTGAGGCGGCCAGCCGGTCGCCGCCGTGCAGGCCGACAAGCCGGGTGTGAAGGGGAAGCTGATCCGCATGGTGTGCAGGGCGAGCAGTCGCGCATCGAGCTGAACGATGAGCAGACCGCGAATGAAGGCGATCATCGCGGCGACGAAGAAGTCCGGTATGGACGAGCGGGCCGCCGTGTGGCATCGCCACCGCGTTGCAGGAGTCGAAGCTGGAGAACCTGGGTCACCTGGGTGGCGCAACGACCACGACTCGCGGGGCCTGTTCCAGCAGCGCCCGAGCTCGGGTTGGGCACGGTCGAGCAGATCACCGACCCCGAGTACTCCACCATGGCGTTCCCGGGCCTAGCAGGTCGACGGCTGGCAGGACATGCCCCTGACCGTCGCCGCCCAGGGTGCAGGTGTCGGCGGCCTACCCCGACCACTACGCCCAGTGGAACAGCAGGCCGCCGACCTCGTCGCCGAGCACTGGAACAACTGACAACCAAACACACGGACTTTCCTGCTAGACCTGCTGGCCGGCACCACATGGGTGCGCCGGCCAGCAGCACATCCACCACCACAGGGCCAACACCACCGACCGGGATGCCGGCCCGCACAAGGCCAGGCCCCCGCCGGCGACCGCGACCAGGCGTCGGCGGCTCAGCCAGGTCCGGGGTGGCCCGCCGTGACCGGCGCAGGGATCAAGCCCGGACCGCGGAGCCGGGCACGGCGGGCCACACCCCAACCCTAACCCCCACGCAGCAGGCAGAGACGCGACCACCCCACGCACCAGCCACCGACCCGACCACCGCAAGACGACGCGACCCGGACGGCCAGGGCGACGCGGCCAGCACGACAAAACCGATTCCAGCCACCCGGGGAACAACCAGACCCACCACCCTGTTGAGACCAGTGTCGGATGGGACCCAGTGTCCCCGGGCCTCACCCCAACAGCCTTCTGCGGAATACCGTCCGGCTGGAACCGCGTCGCCACTCGCCGAGAGGGCGACCTGCACACCGACACCGCCGCCCCGCAGCCACCAGGCCGCGGGGGGCGGCGCTGTCTCCAGACCCGGTCGCCCCGACCCCGAGCCGCGTCCGGCCGCACAGACCGGAGCCCGAGCCCGCAGGCCGACCCCTGCACCCGGCCGCGCAGGCCCCCGGACGGCCGCCCGAGCCCGCATCCCGGCCGGGCAGGCCCGAGAGCCCGCACCCGGCCGAAGCGCGAGTCCCTCGCCGTTGCCGAATGCGCGTTGGAACGGCGACGGCCCCCGGGCACCGCGCGGTGCCGGGGGCCGTCGAGTGTCGGGCCCGCTCAGGTGGCGCTGATGGTGCCGGTCATCAGCAGGGCGAGGACCAGAGTGCCCAGCGCCACCCGGTAGAGCACGAAGACGTACAGGGTGTGGTGGGCGACGTAGCGCAGCAGCCAGGCGATGGCCGCGTAGCCGATGGCGAACGCGATGACCGTGGCGACGACCATCTGGGCGACCGACGGCGCCGACGTGCCCGGTGCGGCCGGTTCGAAGACGTCGCCGATGCTGAAGATCCCGGACATCACCACCGCCGGGATGGCCAGCAGGAACGAGTACCGGGCGGCCGCCTCGCGGGTCAGGTTGAGCAGCAGGCCGGCGGTGAGCGTGCCGCCGGAGCGGGACACCCCGGGGATCAGCGCCATCGCCTGGGCGAAGCCCATCACCACGCCGTCGCTCATCCGGAAGTTCTGCAGGGTCCGGGTCTGCCGGCCCCAGTACTCGGCGAAGGCGAGGACGAACGCGAAGACGATCAGCGTGGTGGCGACCAGCCAGAGGTTGCGGCCGGCGGTCCGGATCTGGTCCTTGAACAGGAAGCCGAACAGCCCGATCGGGATCGAGCCGACGATCACGTACCAACCCATCCGGTAGTCGAGGCTGGAACGGACCGACTTGTCCCTGATCCCGACCAGCCACGTGCGGGTGATCCGCCAGATGTCCTTGGCGAAGTAGATCAGCACCGCCGCCTCGGTGCCGAGCTGGGTCACCGCGGTGAACGACGCCCCGGCGTCCCGGTCGAAGAAGATCGCGGAGGTGATCCGCAGGTGCCCGGACGAGCTGACCGGGAGGAACTCCGTCAGACCCTGGACGATGCCCAGGACGATGGCTTCGACCCAGGTCACTCGCCGACTCCGGCGAGGTCGAGCGCCTCGGCGACGGTACGCAGGGTCTGCACCCCGCTGTCCCGGTCGGCGGCGAACAGGCTCACCGACAGGGTGGTGACGCCGGCGGCGGCGTACTCCCGCATCCGCTCGGCGATGCGCTCCTTCGGGCCGAGCAGCGAGGTGCGGTCGATGAACTCCATCGGCACCGCGGCGGCCGCGTCGCGCTGCCGCTTGGCGAGGTAGAGGTCCTGCACCTCGCGGGCGGCGTCGCCGTACCCCATGCGGGTGGCCAGCTGGTTGTAGAAGTTCTGCTGCCGGCTGCCCATGCCGCCCACGTAGAGGGCCGCGTACCAGCGGACCAGCTCGGCGCAGCTGGCGACGTCGTCGCCGACGACCACCGGAACGGACGGGACCACGTCGAAGCCGGCGAGGTCCTTGCCGATTTTCGCCCGCCCGGCCCGGACCGCGGCGAGGTGCTCCTCGGCGAACTCCGGCGAGTAGAAGACGGCCAGCCAGCCGTCGGCGATCTCCCCGGCCAGTTCCAGGTTCTTCGGGCCGACCGCGGCCAGGTAGATCGGGATGTGCTCGCGCGGCGGGTGGAAGCCGAGCCGGAGCGCCTTGCCGGGGCCGTCCGGCAGCGGCAGCGTGTAGAACTCGCCGTCGTAGGCGACCTCCTTGCGCGCCACCGCCAGCTTCACGATGTCGACGTACTCGCGGGTGCGGGCCAGCGGCTTGGCGAACCGTACGCCGTGCCAGCCCTCGGAGACCTGCGGGCCGGAGACCCCGAGGCCGAGCCGGAACCGGCCGCCGGAGAGGGCGTCGATGGTCGCCGCGGTCATCGCGGTCATCGCCGGGGTGCGGGCGGGGATCTGCATCACCGCGGCACCCACGTCGATCCGCTCGGTCTGGCCGGCCATCCAGGCGAGCATGCTCGGCGAGTCGGAGCCGTAGGCCTCCGCCGCCCACACCACCGAGTAGCCGAGCCGGTCCGCCTCCTGGGCCAGGGCCAGGTGGTCGGCCGGCGTGCTCCACGCCGTCTGGTATCCGAGGCTGAGCCCGAGTCGCACTGGTCCTCCCCCATCCGCACCACAGGTCGCACCAGGTTACGCAATGCCGCCCGCGGGGCCGATCACCGGCTCACCGGAATCGCCCCGACCTCGGCGTCGGGCGGCCGGCGGGTCGGGCGGACGGACGGCTCCGGCCGGCCGGGCGGACCAGCCGGCACCGGGCCGAGCGGACACCGGGGCGGAGCGGCAGACTTGCCGGCGAGCGAGGATATCCGTCCGGCCCGGTTCGAAATAAGGTTCACCCATGCAACAGCGACCGCTCGGCCGAAGCGGGCTGGCGGTTTCGCGGCTCGCTCTCGGCACCATGACCTGGGGCCGGGACACCGACGCCGACGACGCGGCCGCCCAGTTGAAGAGTTACCTCGACGCGGGCGGCAACCTCGTCGACACCGCCGACGTCTACGGCGACGGCGACGCCGAGTCGGTGATCGGTTCGCTGCTGGGCACCCTGGTCCCCCGCGACGAGCTGCTGATCGCCACCAAGGCGGGGTTGCGGCCGGGCAGCGGCCGCCGGCGTGACGGCTCGCGCGGGCACCTGCTGCGTACGCTCGACGCCTCGCTGCGCCGGCTCGGCACCGACCACGTCGACCTGTTCCAGGTGCACGGCTACGACCCGGACACCCCGCTGGAGGAGACCCTGGCGGCGTTGGACCACGCGGTGGCCAGCGGGCGGGTCCGCTACGTCGGGGTGTCCAACTTCTCCGGCTGGCAGACCGCCCGCGCCGCGACCTGGCAGGCCGCCTGGCCGGGGCGGGCCCCGGTGGTGGCGGCGCAGGTGGAGTACTCGCTGCTGGAGCGGGGCGTGGAGCGGGAGGTGCTGCCGGCCTGCGAGGCGCTCGGGCTGGGTGTGCTGCCCTGGTCGCCGCTGGGCCGCGGGGTGCTCACCGGCAAGTACCGGCACGGCCGGCCGGCCGACTCCCGCGCGGCGTCGCCGCACTTCGAGCGGTTCGTCGCCACCTACCTGGAGCCGCGCTGCTCCAGCATCGTCGAGGCGGTGGCCACCGCGGCCGGTGGGCTCGGGGTCTCGCCGCTGGAGGTGGCGCTGGCCTGGATCCGCGACCGGCCGGGAGTGGTGGCGCCGATCCTCGGCGCCCGTACCGTGGGGCAACTGCTCGGCGCCCTCCAGGTGGAGCGGATGACGTTGCCGGAGGAGATCACCACCGCGCTGGACGACGTGTCGTCGGTGCCGGTCGGCTACCCGGAGCGGGACGGCTGACCGACGCCGCCGCGGCGTCAGCCGGGCGGGCGCTGGCCGGGGATCTCCCGGACGGCGGCGAGGAACCGGTTCTGGTCGTCCCGGGTCGCCGGATTGACGATCCGGATCCAGGACCCGTCGTCGAACCCGATGGTCGACGGGAAGTGCATCAGCCGAGCACCGCCGTGGTCGCAGTCGATCCGGGCGATCCGGTCGCGCTGCACGCTCCACAGCAGCCGGGGCTGGCGCTTGTCCGGCCGCCCCTCGTCCGGCCGGCGGCCCATCCGCAGCAGGTGCAGGTGGGTGTCGGTCACCGCGAGCGGGGTGCCGGTGTAGCGCTCCAGGAAGAGCAGCAGGCTGCCGGCAAGGGTGGCGAGGTCGCCGCTGAAGACGTACCGGCGCCGGTAGGCGATCTCGGCGAGCTGGTCGGCCAGCGGCCGGTAGCGGCTGAGCCGGAACAGCGCCCGGAACGCCTCCTGCTCCTCGGTCAGCGGCAGCGGCTCCCGGGCCGGCGCCTGCTGCGGCGGCCCGGCCGCCGGCTCATCCTCGCCCGGCACGCCGGCCGCGAGCACGGCGGCCTTGCCGGGGAGCAGGAGTACGCCCGCGGCCAGCCGCACCGGGGTCATCACCGCGTCCACCCAGGCCACCGGGTTGACGATGTTGAGCAGCCCGAACAGCGCCCGGGGGTCGAGCGCCTCGGCCATCTCGTCGCCGACCCGGTCGACGAGCTGGCTGCCGGCGCGGTGCCCCTCGGGCGCCCGGACCGGGGCCAGCCCGACGTAGCGCAGCTCCTGCCCGGGCACCAGCGGCGCGACCAGCGCGCGCTCGGGTTCGTCGCTGGTACGGAATTCGTCGCGCAGCTCGCGGGCCTTGTCCCGGGCCGCCCGGGCGCCACCGAGCACCGCCTCGGTGAGCCGCCCGAGCCGGCCCCGCCCACCACCGCTCACGGCGCCACCTCGGTTCGCCGCTCACTCCTCGCGCTCACCGGCGCCAGCTCGGTTCGCGACTGCGGGGCTCGCCGGACCGGCTCACTCCTCGCGCTCACGCCGTACCTCCTCGATCGACCGTCACCGGCCCGCCGGCTGCTCCGCGGGCGGCTGACCGAAGACATTCTGGTCGATCCAGTCGGCGCCGTCCTGCACCGCCTGCCCGACCTTGTCGTCGACCAGGTCGGCGCCGGGGATCGAGAGGCCGGTGGCGACCGCGGCGGTGCCCCAGGTGACCCCGTGCACGATGGTGTTCGGCACGTTCCACGGCAGGTTGGTGGCCCAGTCGCGGGCGATCGTCTGGGCGCCGTTGGTGATGCCCTCGCTGCGCAGCACCTTCATCCGCTCGAAGGCGCCCATGTCGAACGGCGAACCGGACTTGCCCAGCTTGAGGTGACCCCGAGCCGGGTCCAGGGCCTTGTGGTACCACTTGTCCGCCTTGCCGCCGGCGCTCCGCTTGTCGGCGAACTTCTGGCCGGTGCGCAGCCACTTCTGCTTGTCGACCAGCTTGTCCAGGTGGCTGCGCAGCTTTCGCAGGTAGTAGAGCACCCGCTGGAGCAGCTTGATCACCTTCTGCAGGTGCGCGGCCAGCGGCCGGATCACCTTGAGCATCCGGGTCAGCACGATCATGCCGCGGGTGACCGTGATGGCCATGCCGGCCGCCCAGGACGCCCCGGCGGTGAACGGCGCCATCAGCAGCGCGGTGACCAGCGTGACCAGCATCCAGTTCACGAACTCGACGCAGAGGTCGACCAGCACGTCGTGCACGGTCTGCAGGCCGTCGGCGACGCCGCGCAGGTATTCCGCGGTGGCGGCGAACTGCTCGCCGAGGTCGAGCAGTTGCTGCTCCACCTCGGCCATCCGGCGGCCGTACGCCTCACCGGACGGCGAGCGCCACCCCGCCTGGGCGGCCTCGCGGGTGCTGCGGTGGCTCTGCGCCAGCTCGCGCACCTGCGCGGCCAGCGCGTCCCATTCGGTGGCCTTGGCGCGCAGCGCCGCCGGCTCGCCGTCGACCAGGTCGACGAGCTGGATCAGCGGCCAGGCCAGGGTGCGGCAGACGCTGTCCACCGCCTCGTGCACGCCGGAGAGCGCGTTGTCGATGCCGTTCCAGAGCTGGACGGCGCTGCCGGCGGGCCCGCTCACCGCGGCATCCCGGACTGGATGGCCTTGAACCCGGCGTCGATGTCCTGCTCGTTGCGCTCGTACGCCTCGGCCGTGCCGGCCAGCGCGGTGGCCACCCGCTCGAACGCGTCGTGCGCCGACCGGAACAGCTCCATCCCGCCCTCGACCTGCTCGGCGTACTTGTCGCGGAGCATGTCGCTGGCGAACGGCAGGTGACCGAAGGCGCCCGACGGGATGTCGCCGGCCGAGGCGATCCGGCTCTCCAGACCGGCCAGCGAGCTGGCGACCTGCTTCGCGGCGGTCTCCAGTCGACGGACCGCGTGCACATCGACTTCGATGTCTGGTGGCATCGCCGTTCCTCCCCCGTGTCGTGCGGCCCACCGACGATACGATCATCCGGCCGCCGGGCACCACCCCGGTGCCACCGTCCACGGGGGAGGAATCTCATGGCTGACCCGCTGTCCGCGTTCGACGCGCTCGCCGGGCGGATCGCCGACATCGAACGTCGCTTCGCCGGCCTGCAGGACGACCTGTCCGAGCTGTCCGGCACCGCCACCGACGAGAGCGGCCTGGTCACCGCCACCGTCGACGCCACCGGAGCGCTCACCGACCTGAGCTTCGCGCCGACCGCGTTGCGCGCCGGCACCGACGGGCTCGCGGAGATGGTGCTGGAGGCGTACGGGCGGGCCAAGGCCGCCGCGGCCGAGCGGTTCGAGGAACGCACCGAGGGCCTCGACGCGAAACTCGGTGCCGGGCTGACCGACCTGTTCGGCGCGCCCGGCGACTTCTCCGCGCTGGGTCGGCTGGAGGAGGCCGTCGGCCGGCTGGGCCGGCTGGACGGCAAGCTGCCGGGCTCGCCGGCATGACCTCGCCGAGCTGGCCGGAGATCGTCGACCGGCTGCGCGACACGCTCGCCCGCTGCGACCGGGACACCGACCTGGAGTTGGCCGCCGGTCCGCGCCGGCTGCACCTGCTGGTCCGCCGGGACACGGTCCGGCTGCACTGCCCGGGCTACGACGAGGCACGCCTGGCCGCGCTCGGCTGGCACCGCCCGGCCGACGGCAGCGGCGGCTGGTGGTACGAGACGCCGCGTACCCCGGAGCGGCTCGACCGGCTCAGCGCGTTCGTGGCGCGGACCGCCGCCGAGGTGCTCACCGCCGATCCCGGCGCGCTCTCCTGCCGGGCCCTGCCGCCCACGCCCGTCCCGGTGCCCGCCGTGCCGCAACCGGCCACCACGCCGGCCCCGGCGCCGGGCCGCGGCCACCCGCCGGTCGACCACGCGCCGGTCGGTGCGCTACGCGGGTCGCCGGGCCAGACCGAGGTCCCGACCGGCGAGCCGGCGGCGGTCGGCAGCCCGGCCCTGGCGACCGCGCGGGCGACGGCGACCGGAGCCGGCGGGACGGACCTTCCGGGCCCCGCGATCGCGCCGACGCCGACCGGCGGACCCGGGACGGCCGCCGGCCCGCATCCCACGGCCCAGCCGACCCGGGCGGCCGGGACCGGGCCGAGCGACGGTCCGAACCCCACCGCCCCCCGGCTGGCCACGGACGCCGGGACCGCCGGCGGCGCGTACCCCACGGCCCAGCCGACCCCCGCGGGCGGAACCGGGGCCGCCGGCGGCCCGAACCCCACGGGCCCCCGGGCCGCCCTGGACGCCGGAACCGGACCGGCCGACAGCCCCTACCCCACGGCCGGGTCGACAGCGGCGGCCGGAGCCGGACCGAGCGGCACCGGCGCGCCGGAGCGGACGGTGGCGGAGCTGCTCGCCGAGGCGGCCGGTCGGCGTGACCTTCCCGGCTACCTCGGGGTGCTGGCGGCCGCTCCGGTGTGCGTGCCGCTGGCGGCGGAGCCGAGCCCGGAGGCCGACTTCCCGTGGACGGTGGCCACCGATCCGGCGGGCGCGCCGCTGCTGCCGGTGTTCACCTCGCCGGAGGCGTTGACGGCCTTCGCCGGCGCGGACGTGCCGTTCATCGCGCTGGCCTGCGCCGACCTGTTCGCCGACTGGCCGGACCGGTCCTGGGGGCTGGTGGTCGACCCGGGCACCCCGCAGTCGGTCGCGCTGGCCGCGCCGGCCCTGGCCGACCTGCTGGCGGCGAACGCCCCGGCCGGCTGAGCCACCCGCGGCGGCGGGGCCGGCCGGCGGCGTCGGGCACCCGGCGCGGGCCGGCGGAAACCGGGCACGGGCAGCGGCGCGGGTCACCGCGGAGGGGGTGGCGGACGGCCGCCGGGCTGGGCAGCATAGTGCCCATGGACTACGAATACGCGCCGCTGCGGTTGCCGCCGAACGTCGACCGGTTGACCGCCGCGGCGCAGCTGGCGATCCAGGCGGAGTTCTCCGGATGGGAGTTGGCCCGGGTGCGGCTGTTCCGGGACGGTACGCGGCAGGTGATGCTGCGTCGCCGGCGGATCAACCAGCCGCAGCCGGGCCTGTCGTACTGACGGCCCCGCGAGGCCGGGGCCCCGTGCCGCCGGCGCCCCGGAGCCCGCGCCGCGTGAGCCGGGCCCCGGGGCGTCGCGCCCTGCCTAGTGGGCGTGGTCGTGCTCGTCGTCGAGCTCCAGGAACGGGTGCTCGTCGAGCCGGCCGACCAGCCGGTCGTCGGCCCCCGGCTGGAACGGGCCCACCGGGTCGTCGTCGTCGAACGACTCCAGGTCGACCGGGGTGCCCACCTCGCTGACCATCACCACCCCGTCGAGCGGCTCCAGCTCCGGGATGTCCAGCGCGCCGAGCGAGCCGTCGCCGCTCTGCAGCAGCTCCAGCACCGCCTCGCCGACGCCCTCGACGGGCGCCGGCTCGTCCTCCTCCGGCGTGCCCTCCCGGCGGGCCACCTCGGCCACCCGGATCAGCGCCGAGACGCTCGGCACCCGGTAGTCCCGGCGCTGGCGCACCGAGATCACCCGCGGGTGCGGGTCGCTGGCCTCCACGCCCTCCGCGCCGCCGCCGAAGCGCTGGTCGGCCTCGTCCGGGTCGATGGACTCGACGTCCCAGGGAGTGACCTCGCCGAAGGCGTCCAGGAGTTGCTCGTCGTAGGCGTAGGAGGCGTTGTTCAACGCCACGTACGCCTGCCAGACGTCGTCGTCGTCGATGCGGCCCTGCGCGGCGCGGACGGCGGCCAGGTGGTGGCGGGCCGCTTCGATCACGCGCTCGAGGGCGGCGTCCAGCTCACCGTGCTGGTCGGTCATGTGAGGCAGTCCCTTCACGATGGGGAGGTTCGGTGCCGGACGGTTGGTGCGCCGGACCGGCTAGCAGGTGCGCAGGAACCGGTCGAGAACCCGCACGCCGAACTGTAGTCCGTCCACCGGGACCCGCTCGTCGATGCCGTGGAACAGCGCGGAGAAGTTCAGGTCGGCCGGCAGCCGCAGCGGCGCGAAGCCGAAGCAGCGGATGCCGAGCTGCGAGAACGCCTTCGCGTCGGTGCCGCCGGAGAGCATGTACGGCACCGGCCGGGCGCCCGGGTCCTCGGCGCGCAGCGCCGCCGACATCGCCTCGACCAGGTCGCCGTCGAAGGTGGTCTCCAGCGCCGGCTGGCGCTGGATGTACTCGATCGCGATGTCCGGGCCGATCAGCTCGCGCAGCTGCCGCTCCAGCAGCTCGGACTGGCCGGGCAGGCTGCGGCAGTCGATGGTGGCGGTGGCCCGACCCGGGATGACGTTGTCCTTGTAGCCGGCGGCCAGCCGGGTCGGGTTGGCGGTGTTGCGGATGGTCGCGCCGATGATGTTGGCGATCGGGCCGAGCTTGGCGATGGCGGTCTCCGGGTCGTCCGGGTCGAGCTCGACGCCGAGCAGGTCGGAGACCTCCTCCAGGAACGCCCGCACGGTGTCGGTGACCACCACCGGGAAGCGGTGCCGGCCGATCCGGGCCACCGCCTCGGCGAGCGCGGTGACCGCGTTGTCGTCGTGCACCATCGAGCCGTGCCCGGGCCGGCCCTTGGCGTGCAGCCGCAGCCAGTCGATGCCCTTCTCGGCGGTCTCGATCAGGTAGAGCCGCTGGGCGTCGTTGACCGAGTACGAGAAGCCACCGACCTCGCCGATCGCCTCGGTGCAGCCGTCGAAGAGGTCGCGGTGCCGCTGCACCAGGAAGTGCGCGCCGTAGTCGCTGCCCGCCTCCTCGTCTGCGGTGTAGGCGAGCACGATGTCGCGCGGCGGCCGGACGCCGGTGCGCTGCCAGTGCCGCACCACGGCCAGCACCATCGCGTCGAAGTCCTTCATGTCGATGGCGCCGCGGCCCCAGAGGTAGCCGTCGCGCAGCTCGCCGGAGAACGGGTGCACCGACCACTCGTCGGCGTCCGCGGGCACCACGTCGAGGTGGCCGTGCACGAGCAGCGCGCCGCGTCCCGGGTCGGTGCCGGGGATGCGGGCCACCAGGTTGGCCCGACCGGGCGCGGACTCGTGGATCACCGGCTCGACGCCCACCTCGGCCAGCTTCTCCGCCACGTACTCGGCGGCGCGGCGTTCACCCACGCTGGTGTCGTTGTCCCCGGTGTTGGTGGTGTCGATGCGCAGCAGGTCGCGGCAGAGGTCGACGACCTCGGCGGTGGGGTCGGGTCGGGCGGAGGTGGCGTCGCTCGTCATCGCATCTTCATACCAGCCGCCCACGGTTTCGGCGCAGACGCCGCCGGGTACCGCCGGACGCGACCGCGCCCCCCACCGCGGTCCGCGATCGAGGAGGGCACCATGACCGTCCCCCTGCCGCCGCTGCCGCCCGCGCCCGAGGAGGGCTACCTGCCCGGCGGGCGCAGCATCGCCGACATCGTCGCCGGTGAGCACCGCCAGCTGCTGGAGCTGGTGGACCGGCTCACCGGCGCGCCGGAGCCGCCGGCGGACGGGCTGGAGGTGCTGACCGCCGCGCTGTCCCGGCACCTCTCGGCCGAGGAGCAGTACCTGCTGCCCGCCGTACGGTCGGCCCGGCCGGACCTCGCGGCGCGGGTGGACGACGAGATCGAGGCGGACGCCGGGCTGCTCGGCGCGCTCAAGGAGGCGACCGGCCTGGCGGAGCTGGCCGAGCGGGTGCGCCGGCACGTGGCCGGGGTCGACGCGCTGGTCGCGGCGCTGCGCGAGGTGGCCGCCGCCGAGGAGCTGATCCGGCTCGGCAACCGGCTGGAGATCGCCGAGGAGGCCGCGCCGACCCGGCCGCACCCGGCCACCCCGGCGACCCCGCCGTGGAACCGGATCGTCGAGCCGGCGGTGGGGGTGGTGGACAAGGTGCGTGACGCGGTCTCCGGCCGGCCCACCTACCTGGCCGACCTGCCCGCGCCGCCGGAGAACTGACCGGCCGGCCGCCGCGCCGACGGCCCTGGCCCGCAAATATCGGAAAGCGTTGATCCGTACGGACCCTTCCCGCCGACTGCCGGTGGACCTACCGTCATATCCATGAACCTGGAGCTGCGACACCTGAGGGTGGTCTGCGCGATCGCGGAGACGGGGAGCGTGACCAAGGCGGCCTCGACGCTCGGCCTGGCCCAGCCGGCGCTCACCGCCCAGCTCCAGCGCATCGAGCGGACCCTGGGCGGGCCGCTGTTCGAGCGGGACCGCCGCGGCGCCCGCCCCACCGCCCTCGGTGAGCTGGTGCTCGCCCGGGCCCGGGTGCTGCTGCCGGCGATGAAGGGCCTGCAGGACGAGGCGGCCCGGCTGGCCGGCGCCGGCGACGCGCCCCGGCGGTACCGGTTCGGCGGGATGAACAGCCCGATCCTCGGCCGGCTGGTGCACCGGCTCGCCGCCGAGCAGCCGCAGGCCCAGATCAGCACCTACGCGTCCTGGTCGGCGGACGAGCTGGCGCAGTCGGTGGCCGGCGGGCGGCTGGACTACGCGCTGATCGGGGTGTGCGGCGACTCCGCGCCGTCGGCCGAGTTCGGGCTCTGCTGGCGGGAGGTGGCGGTCGACCCGGTGATGGTGCTGCTGCCGGAGACCCACCCGCTGGCCGACCGGGACGAGGTGCGCCTGGTGGACCTGCGCCACGAGCAGTGGGTGGCCGCGCCGGGCGAGGGCTGCTTCGGCGACTGCTTCGCCGCCGCCTGCGCGCGCGCCGGCTTCACCCCGCGCAAGGTGTACGAGGCGGACGTGCGCGGCTGCGTGGACCTGGTGGACGCCGGCGAGGCGGTGGCGCTGTGCCAGGCCACCTTCCGCCCGGTGGCCGGCCTGGTGACCCGGCGGCTGGCCGGGACCCCGCTGCGCTGGCGGCTGCTGCTGGGCTTCCACCCGGACTCCCCCGCCGCGCTCGGCGCCGACCTGGTGCTGGAGACGGCGCTGGCCGCGTACACCGACGCGCTGGCGCCGCACCCGGCCTACCTGGCCTGGCTGATGCGCAACCCGGAGTTCGGGGTGCGCGGCGCCGGGGCGGCCGGGTCGGTCGCCGGGGCGCGCGGGGTGCGAACCGCCTGACGGCGGGTATCTGCCCGGCATGACCGACCTCGACCCCGCCGCCGACCGGGAGACGCTGCTCCGGGCCGCCGCCGCACACACCGCCGCCGCCCAGGACGTGGAGGCCTTCCTGCGCCGCCTGCCGGAGGTGCCCGACGCGTCGGCCATCAACGAGTACGCCAACCTGCTCACCCGCGAGCAGCGCCAGCGCGCCGACCGCGAGGCCGCCGCCGACGCCGTCGGCCTCACCATCGGCAGCCTCGAATCCGACCAGGGCACCTGACCAGCTCCCCCGCGGATTCCGGCCAGACCCGTCGATCATGAAGTTGTCGTCACGACACGCCGTGGCGGGTGACGACAACTTCATGATCAGCTTTGCTGGGTCGGTGCCGGGTCAGCGTTCGACGAGGACGTCGTGGCCCAGGTCGAGCAGGGCGTGGCGCCACTCGTCGTCGGCGTTGCCGCGCGGCGGCTTCGCCTCCAGCAGGTTCTGGATCTCGTCGATCGCGTCCTGCATCACCTTGATGTCCTCCGGCGTCAGGTCGACCTTGCGTTTGGTCAGCACCTTGAGGATCTGCCGGCCCGGCTCGGGCAGGTCGAGATCCGGGTCCGGCCCGAACGACTCCTCACCGGAGCCGCGGGTGAGCAGCCACTGCCGCAGCTTCTCGGACGGGACGTTCACCTGGGCGTGGAAGTCGTCCCAGAGCACCTCCACCTCGGGATCGAGCCGCTGCTCTCGTACCATCAGCCCTCCTCTGCCGGCGGTGGCCCGGACGCACCCGGGTCCCCCTCCTCGTCGTCGGTCCGCCGACCCAGGCCCTCCGGCGGCACCCGCACCCGGGCCGGGTTGGCCGTCGGCGGGGCCACGATCGGATCCGTGCGGTCGCTGGCGTCCCGGCTCTCCTCGGGTTCGGTCATCTCCGCCCTCCGGCTCATCGCGGATGCGAGGTCGTGGCCGCGGTGTAGCCGCGCTCGCCGGCGCTGACGTCGAAGGTGAGCCGGCCGTCGCGGGCGTCCACGACGACCTTCTGGCCGGGCGAGACCGCCGACTCCAGCAGCATCCGGGACAGCTGGTTGTCCACCTCCCGCTGGATCACCCGGCGTAGCGGGCGGGCGCCGAACTCCGGCTGGTAGCCGTGCTCGGCGAGCCAGTCGACGCCGGCGGTGGTGAAGTCCACCTGGATGTCCTGGGCGTGCAGCCGGCGCCGGGTCTCCTCCAGCATCAGCCCGGTGATCTGGCGCAGCTGCTCCGCCTCCAGCCGGCGGAAGATGATCACCTCGTCGATCCGGTTGAGGAACTCCGGCCGGAAGTTCTCCTGGAGCCGGCGCATCAGCCGTTCGCGCAGCTCGTCGCGCTCCTGCTCGCCACCCTCCGCGCCGGCGCCGAAGCCGACCGCGCGCTGGGTGCCGGTGATCAGCTCGGAGCCGAGGTTGCTCGTCATGATCAGGACGGTGTTCTTGAAGTTGACCGTCCGGCCCTGGCTGTCGGTGAGCCGCCCGTCGTCGAGCACCTGGAGCAGGATGTTGAACACGTCCGGGTGGGCCTTCTCGATCTCGTCCAGCAGCACGACCGCGTACGGGCGGCGGCGCACCGCCTCGGTGAGCTGCCCGGCCTCCTCGTAGCCGACGTAGCCGGGCGGGGCGCCGACCAGCCGGCTGACCGTGTGCCGCTCCTGGAACTCGCTCATGTCCACCCGGACCATTCGGTCGGCCTCGCCGAAGAGCGCCTCGGCCAGGGCCCGGGCCAGCTCGGTCTTGCCGACGCCGGTGGGGCCCAGGAAGAGAAAGCTGCCCATCGGCCGGTCCGGGTCGGCCAGCCCGGTCCGGGACCGGCGCACCGCCTCGGCGACCGCGTTGACCGCGTCGTCCTGGCCGACCACCTTCTCGTGCAGGTGGCCCTCCAGGCGCAGCAGCCGGTCGCGTTCCTCCTCGGTGAGCTGGGCGACCGGGATGCCGGTGGCCCGGGAGACCACCTCGGCGATCTCCTCCGGCCCGACCGCCGGCACCTGGGACGGCTCCTCGTCGCCCTTGGCCCGCCGGATGTGCCCCTCCAGCTCGGAGATCCGGTCCCGCAGCGCCGACGCCCGCTCGTACTGCTCGTCGGCGACCGCCTGCTCCTTGTCCCGGCGCACCTCGTCGAGCTGCTGCTCCAGCTCCCGCACGTCCTCGGCCGGGGTGCGGGTACGCAGCCGGATCCGGGCGCCGGCCTGGTCGATCAGGTCGATCGCCTTGTCCGGCAGGTAGCGGTCGGTGACGTACCGGTCGGAGAGCTCGGCGGCGGCCACCAGCGCCTCGTCGGTGAACCGGACCTGGTGGTGCGCCTCGTAGCGGTCGCGCAGGCCGCGCAGGATGGCCACGGTGTCCTCGACGCTCGGCTCGGGCACGAACACCGGCTGGAACCGGCGGGCCAGCGCGGCGTCCTTCTCGATGCTCTTGCGGTACTCGTCCAGCGTGGTCGCGCCGATCACCCGCAGCTCGCCGCGGGCCAGCGCCGGCTTGAGCATGTTGGAGGCGTCCATCCCGCCCTCGCTGCCCGCGCCGCCCGCGCCGACCAGGGTGTGGATCTCGTCCAGGAAGACGATCAGCTCCTCGCGGTGCGCGCGGATCTCCTCGATCACCTTCTTCAGCCGTTCCTCGAAGTCGCCCCGGTAGCGGGTGCCGGCGACCAGGCCGGCCAGGTCGAGCTGGACCACCCGCTTGCCGAGCAGGGTCTGCGGCACGTCGCCGTCGCAGATCCGCTCCGCGAGGCCCTCGACGATCGCGGTCTTGCCGACGCCGGCCTCACCGATCAGCACCGGGTTGTTCTTCGTCCGTCGGGAGAGGATCTCCACCGCCTGCTCGATCTCGTCGGCCCGGCCGATCACCGGGTCGATCTGGTCGTTGCGGGCCAGGTCGGTGAGATCCTGGCCGTACTGGTCGAGGGTCGGGGTGCCGCGGTCCGGCTTCGGGCCGGCCATCGGACCGCGCTCGGCGTTGGCCGCCTGCAACGACTCGGGCTGGATCCGGCCGGCGGCCAGCATCCGCCCGGCCGGCGACTCCGGGTTCAGCGGCAGCGCCATCAGGATGTGTTCGGGACCGATGTAGTTGGCGCCCATCGCCCGGGACAGCTGGTGGGCGTCGAGCAACGCCCGCTTGGCCGCCGGGGTCAGCGAGAGGTTCGGCGGCACCTCCCCGCCCGGCGCGCCGTCGCCCCGCCCGCCGAGGGCGTTGAGCAGGGTGTCCGGGTCGGCGCCGGCCCGGCGGACCAGGTCGCGCAGCGGCTCGCGCTGCAACGCCGCCCAGAGCAGGTGGTCGGTGTCCAGGTCGGTGCTGTGCCGCTGGGCGGCCCGCCGTGCGGCGTCGGCGAGCATCTCCCGGGCGTCGGCGGTCATCAGCCGGGTGATGTCGACCCGGTGCGCGGGCCGGCGCCCACCCTCGCCCCGGCCGAAGTACCGGGCCAGGAATTCGTCCCACGGGTCGGAGCCGAAGTCACCGGGTCCCATCATGTCTGTCCTCCGCAGTCGGGCGCGCGGCACGGTCGCCAGGGGCTACCCGGCGGCCGGCCCGACAAACGCCGCACCGGTGCCACCGCCGGGCAGGTGCCCGCCCGGCGGTGCGCCGCCCGGCTGCCCCGCGCCGGGTGGCAGGCTGGCGGCATGGAGTCGATGCCGCTGCTGATCGTGGACGCCGCGAACGTGGTGGGCTCGCGCCCGGACGGATGGTGGCGGGACCGGGCCGGCGCCACCGCCCGGCTGCGCGACGCGCTGGCCCCGCTGGGCGCGGCCGGGCTGCCCGGCCGGCTGCCACCCCCGGTGGAGGTGGTGCTGGTCGTGGAGGGCGCGGCGCGGGATGTGCCGTCCGTGGCCGGGGTGCGGGTGGTCGCCGCCGACCGCTCCGGCGACGACGCGATCGTCGAGGAGGTCGCGGCCGCCCCGCAGCGCCGCCGGCTGGTCGTCACCGCCGACCGTGAGCTGCGCGAACGCGTCGCCGTGCTGGGCGCCGAGGTGTACGGGCCACGGTGGCTGCGGGACTGACCGACCGACCGCCGGCGGTCCCACCAATCGGACTTGCGGCGCTCTGGGTCGACAACCGGTCAACGGGGCAGGAACACTGACAGGGCGGTTGTTCTCTCACCCACCGGGATAGGCTCTAATGGAGGCCTCCCCGCCCCCAGGAGGTTCCACCGTGGCGAGCGTCGCCGAGCTCAAGGCAGCCATCGATGTCGCCCTGCAACAGATCGGCGACGGCCAGAGCGCCGTCCAGGCCGCCGGCGAGAAACTGGCCGAGGCGCAGCAGACACTGGCCGGGGCGCTGGAGGGCAGCGGGCACGAGACAGTCGAGGCGGCCCAAGCCTCGCTCACCCAGGCCAGCCAGGAGCTGGAGGAGTGCCTGGCGGCCACCCTGGTCGCGGTCGAGCAGGCGCAGCTCTACGTCGCGGCCCTCTGAGGGCGCCGGGTATGTCCATCGTGGAGGACGTCGGCGCGCAGGTCCGGGCCGCCGCCGAGGAGCTGCCGGTCGGCCTGCTCGGTCAGGCGCTGGAGAAGTTCGGCCTGGCCGCCGAGCGGTTGCGCTGGGTACGGCAGGAGTCGGCCAACCCGATGGGGGTGCCGGAGCTGTCCGCGGCCACCGAGCACGCCGAGACCGCCAACTACGCGCTGCGCGTCGCGCAGGAACAGCTCACCGCGTACCTGGCCGCGATCGGGCTGGCCGCCGACGGCGCGCCGCCGCCGCGCGAGGAGCCGGGCCGGCGGCCGCGGCACGACGCGCCCCGGGAGGCCGCGCCGGTGGCGCCCGCGCCCGAACCGTCCGGCGAGGTGACCATGCGCCGCTGGTGGGCGGTGCGGGTAACGGAGCTGACCGGGGGCCGGGAGGGCCCGCCGGACGGGCCGGACGAGCGGGTCGCCGACTCCCGGGAGCTGCTGCGCCGGGTGGTGCGCGGGGTCCGCGCCGGCGACCGCGACCGGCTGCACGCCGAGCTGCGCCGGGCACACGCCGACGTCGGTCTCGGGCTGGCGGCGGTGGCCCCGCCACTGCTGCGCGACCTCGCCGGCGAGCTGCTCGGCCACCCGCCCCGGGCGGACGACCTGGGCCGGCTGCGCCGGGAGGTGGACGGGCGGGTCCGGGACCTGCTGCCCGGGCTGCCCGCGCCGGTGCTGGACACCCTGCTGACCCGGGTCTGCCGGATGCCCCCACCCCGACGCGGCGAGCAGGACCAGCCGCACGCCGCCGACCCGGCGGTCACCGCCGGGGTGCTGACCGGGGTGCTGCTGGCCCGGCTCGGCCGGGACCTGCCCGCCGAGGCCGGCCGCGAGCCGGCCGGCGCCGCGCCCCGGCCGGGCGGCCCGGGCACACCCGGGCCGGGTGGGTCGCACCGCGACGGTTCGGGCGGGCCCGGCCGGGGCGGCCCGGACGCGGCGGCCGGCGGGGACCGGCGCCGGGGCACCGATGGCTGACCGCCGCGCCCAACTGGTCACCCGGGTCCGGGGGATGCTCGCCGAGGCGCTCGGCGCCACCCGGACCCGGCTGTCCGGCGCCCACGCGGAGCTGACCGCCGAGCGCGAGCGGCTGACCCGGATCCGGCGGGCCGCCGCCGCGGTGCCGGAGCGGGTGGGCGCGGAACGCGACCGCCGGCTGGCCGAGATCGACGAACGGCACGCCGCCCGGATCGCCGAGCTGGCCCGCCGGGCCACGGCCGCCGCCGGACGCGAATCCCCGGGCGCCGCGTCCGCCGACTGGGCCGGGTGGTCGCCGACCCCGCCGGGGCGGGCCGAGCCGCCGGGCGCGCTGCGGATCGGCACGCTGCGCATCCCCGGCGCCGAGCCGGTGCCCGCGCTGGTGCCGCTGCTGGACGCCGGGCACGTGGAACTGACCGGCGCGGACCGGGACGGAAGCGAGGCGGTGGTCGCCGCCCTGCTGCTGCGCGCGGTGGGCCGGGCCGACCCGGGCGGGGTCCGGCTGGTCGGCTACGACCCGGAGCACCTCGGCGGCGGGCTGGCCGGGTTCGCGCCGCTCGGCACCGCCGGGTTGCTGACCTTCGTCGGTCCCGGCGGGCTGGGCCGGCTGCTCGACGACCTGGTGGAGCAGATCCGCCGGATCAACGAGACCGTGCTGGCCGGCGAGTACGGCTCGCTACGCGAACTGGCCGCGGCGACCGGCCGCCGCCCGGAGCCGTGGCGGGTGGCCGTGCTGCTCGGCGGGGACGAGCCGTCCCGGCACGAGCGCGGCCAACTGGACCGGGTGGTGCGCACCGGGGCGGCGTGCGGCGTGCACCTGGTGGTCCGGGGCGTGTCGCTGCCGGACGACCCGACGGTGACCCGGGTCCGCGCCGAGCCGGACGGCGCCCGGATCGGCGGCCCGCCCGGCCTGCCCGTACGCCTGGATCCGCCGCCGCCGGCGGCGCTGGTCACCGAGACCTGCCGGCAGGTGGCGGCGCGGGTCAACGCCGGCCCGGCCCCGACCCCGTTCACCGACCTGCTGCCGCCCCCGGAGCGGATGTGGCGGGAGGACTCGGCGACCGGGTTGACCGCGCCCATCGGGGAGGGTCCGGACGGCCGGCCGGTGCTGCTGACCCTGGGCGACTACCCGCCGCACGCGCTGATCGGCGGGCCGTCCGGCACCGGCAAGACCAACCTGATCTTCGCCTGGATCGGCGCGCTGGCCGCCCGCTACTCCCCCGCCGAGCTGGAGTTCTACCTGCTCGACTTCAAGGAGGGGGTGTCCTTCGCCCGGTTCGCCCAGGGCCGGCGGGACCCGAGCTGGCTGCCGCACATGCGGCTGGTCGGGATCAACGTCAACACCGACCGGGAGTTCGGCCTGGCGCTGCTGCGCTTCCTCGCCGAGGAGCTGCGCCGGCGCGCCGACGCGGCGAAGAAGCACGAGGTGACCAAGCTGGCCGAGCTGCGCGCGGTGGACCCCACCGGGCACTGGCCGCGGATCGTGGCGGTGGTCGACGAGTTCCAGATGCTGCTGGCCGGCCGGGACGTGGTGGCCCGGGAGGCGGCCGACCTGCTGGAGGACCTGGCCCGCCGGGGCCGGTCGCAGGGCATCCACCTGGTGCTCGCCTCGCAGGACGTGCGGGGCATCGAGGCGCTGTGGGGGCGCCCGGCGCTGGTCGCCCAGTTCACCCTGCGCATCGCGCTGCCCAAGGCGCTGCGCATCCTCGCCGAACGCAACGACGCCGCCCAGTCGCTGCCGCGGCACCACGCGGTGGTCAACGCCGAGTCGGGGATGACCGAGGGCAACCAGGTGGCCCGGATCCCCTCGGCCAGCGACTGGGAGACCTGGAGCGAGTTGCAGCACCGGCTGTGGCGGATGCGCCCGCAGGACGCCGCGCCGGCCCGGCTCTTCGACGGCGACGCGATCCCCCGGCTGGCCGACGCGCCGGACTTCCGGGCGTTGGGCGCGCCGGCGACCGGGACGCTGCGCAACCCGGTGGCGCTACTCGGCGAGATCATCGACGTGCAGGCCCGTTCGGCGGCGCTGCGGCTGCCCCGGGCGCCGGGGCGGAACCTGGCAGTGCTCGGCACCCGGGTCGACGAGGCGTGCGCGGTGCTGGACGCCGCGGCCCGCTCGCTGGCCCGGCAGCACCGGCCGGGCAGCGCCCGGTTCTCCATCGCCTGCCTGGACCCGGACGCCGACCCGGCCGCCCGGTCGCTCTACGAGGACCTGGCCGACGACGCGGCCTGGTACGACGAGGAGACGGTGGCCGAGTTGACGGCCGAGACCGCCGACGGCCTGGGCGCACCGGGCACCAGCGGCACGCCGCACTACCTGCTGCTCTTCGCCGTCGACGCGGCGGCCGGCTCGCTGGGCGCGCGGGTCGGCCGGCGCACCGGGCTGGAGCACCTGCGCCGGATCCTGCACGACGGTCCGGAGCGGCGGACCCACGTGCTGGCCTGGTGGCGGGGGGTGGCCCGGATGCGGGCCGACCTGGGCGGCCCGGCGGCGCGGACGGACCAGATCGGGGCCTGGGTCGCGCTGGACACCCACGGCGGCGAGCTGGGCTCGTCGCTGTATCCGGGCACCGGCGGGCCGGACTGGTACCCCCGCCCGTGGCGCGGGCTCTTCTTCGACCGGGCGGTGCACCGCACCGGTCAGGTGATCATCCCCTACGGACCGTCCCGATGAACCAACCGGTGACCAGTGAGACGTACGCGGCGCAGGTGCGGCGGCTGGCCGAGCTGACCGCGCGGGTGCAGGGCCAGCGGGCCGAGGCGCACGCCTGGTACGAGCAGCAGTGCGCGGCGGCCGAGCGGGCCGTGGCCGAGGCCGCCGAGCGGGTGGCGCGGGCCGAGCGGGAACTGGTCGACGCGCGGGAGGCGCAGGAGCGGGTGGACGCCGAGGCGACCCACCTGTGGCAGCAGTTGCGGGACCGGCTCGGCCCGGGGGCGCGGCGGCTCGGCGCGCCGCCCGGGCCGGCGCCCGACGCGACCGGCGACCCGGCCCTGCTGCTCGACGGGGTACGCGAGCTGCTCGACCGGACCCGCCGGCCGGGTGACCTGCCCGGCTCGGTGAACCCGTTGCTCGCGCTCTGCGGGGTGCTCGGCGCGGTGCTGGCGTACGGGCTGGGGGCGGCGGCCCGCGCGCTCGGCGAGCGCAACGGCGGCGACCTCGCGGTCGGCATGCCGGTGCTGGCGCTGGTGGTGACGCTGCTCGGGCCGCTGGTCGGCCTGGTGCCGGCGAAGCGGCTGGCCGACCGCCGACACGCGGTGCTCGGCCCGCGGCCGATGACAGTGGTGCTCGCCGCCGGGCTGGTGACCACCGTCCTGCTGCTGGTCGCCGCCCGCTGACCGCCGAGCCGGCCGGCGCGCCGGGTCGTGACGGGCCCGACCGGCCGGTGACGGTCGAACCCGGTCCCGGCGCGTCGACCACGACGGGAGGCGGGTCCACCAGCGGGCACCGGCGGCGTGGTGTCGATCCGGCCGCCCGCCGTTCGTGTAGGGGTGGGAGGCCGGAACACGCCGGCCGACGCGACCTTGAGGAGCGTGTGATGCGCCAGTACCTGCTGAACGTGATCCAGCCCGACGGGGACGCCCCGCCGCCGCCGGAGTTCCTGGAACCGATCATGCGGGACGTCGAGGCCGTCAACCGGGAGATGCGCGAGGCCGGTGTCTGGGTCTTCGGCGCCGGGCTGGAGCTGGCGCCCGCGGCGCGGGTGGTCCGGGTGCGCGACGACGAGACGCTGCTGACCGACGGCCCGTTCGCCGAGGGCAAGGAGCACATCGGCGGGTTCACCGTGATCGCCGCACCGGATCTGGACGCGGCGCTGGGCTGGGCGGCGAAGCTGGCCCGGGCCACCACGCTGCCGATCGAGGTCCGCCCGGTCGCGGCCGCCGCCTGAGCCGGGCACCACCGGCCCTGGTCCGCCGGCGGGGCACCGCGGCGCCCCGCCGGCACCGGGTCAGGCGGGGACCAGCACCGCCTCGCGCAGCAGCCGGCGGGCCAGCACCAGCCGGTCGGCGTCGTCGTCGAGGCCGGGCAGGTCACCGACCCGGCTGACCGCGCCGGTGAGCAGGGCGCGTACCGCCGGGGCGCACTGCCCGGGCAGGGTGATGGTCCGGTCGAACAGCCGCAGCGCGACCGTGTCGCCCTGCGGGGCGAGTTGCCAGCGCAGCCCGGCGCGCGGGGCGAGCCGGCTGTCGGCGTCCAGCCCGGCGAGCGCCGCGGCCTGCGCGAGCGGGCGGATCGGCGCCGGCCGGGCGGCCGGCCAGGCCCGCTGCCGCAGCCGGGCGGCCACCGCGGCCGGGTCGGCGCGCAGCAGCCAGTCGCGCAGCGCCTCCACGGTCTCGGTGAGCTCCGGCTCGATGGCGTCCGGGTCGGCCACGTCGACGCCGAACGGCAGCGTGGCGCGCAGCCGCTGGTCCTCGGCGGCGAGCGCGAGCAGCTCCTCGACCAGCGCGTAGCGGGTCAGCGCCCGGACCCCGACGGTCAGGTGCAGGGAGCTGGACTCCTGCGCTTGGGCGCTGTGCAGCCAGCCACGCGGCAGGTAGAGCGCGTCGCCGGGGGCGAGCACCACGTCCAGCGCGGCCGGCCCCTGGGCGGTGGCGGAGACCTCGTCGGCCCGGCCGCCCCAGGGCTGCTTCTCCAGCGGGTCGGGCAGCACCGGCGGGTGGATCCGCCAGTGCTTGCGGCCGTCGACCTGGAGCACGAAGACGTCGTGGGTGTCGTAGTGGGTGGCGAAGCCCTGGCTGCC
This sequence comes from Micromonospora sp. C28SCA-DRY-2, assembly GCF_030519475.1. Taxonomy (GTDB): domain Bacteria; phylum Actinomycetota; class Actinomycetes; order Mycobacteriales; family Micromonosporaceae; genus Micromonospora. The sequence continues at coordinate 241,407 of NZ_JAUMKD010000010.1, forward strand.
GGCGGGCGTCAGGTAGGCGTTGACCTGCAACGGCTGCCCGACGGCGGCGCCCAGCTCGCGGGTGAAGTCGATCAGGGCCGGCCAGGTGCGGTGCAAGCCCTGCAGCACCAGCGTCGCCCCGCCGGCGTACAGCTCGAGCACCCGCTCGTCGAGGACCTGGTCGGTGATCTCGGCGCCGGCCCCGCCGCCGCCGGTGAACCGGGCCGCCGGCACCAGCTGGCCGTCCTTGGCGACCCGCAGGAACGGCGTACGCAGGCCGCGCCGGCTGAGCAGCTCGTCGGCGTCGGCGGGGCTGAGCAGGTCGGTGAAACCGGCCGGGTTGGGCAGCTCGTCGGCGCGGGAGAGCAGCGGGGTGTGTCCCCAGTGGGCGGCGGCGAACTTGGCCGGCTCGACCGAGACGCAGCGGGCCAGCGCGGCGGCGGCGGTCGCGGACGGAACCGCCGGGCGGCCCTGGCCGCCCGGCGGGTCGATGTGCGTCATGGCGTACCGCTCAGGCGCTGCCGTCGGCGCCGCCGTCGTGCTGACCGGGGGTGGCCCCGCCGTCGGCCGGACCCTCGGCGCTGCCGTCGGCGCCGCCGTCGTGCTGACCCGGCGTCGCACCACCGTCGGCCGGGCCCTCGGCGCCCTGGTCGGCACCCTGGTCGGCGCCCCGCTCGGCGCCGCGGTCGGCACCACCGTCGGCGCCGCCGTCCTGCTGGCCGGGGGTCGCGCCGCCGTCAGCCGGGCCTTCCAGGCCGCCGCCGGAGGTGGTCTGCATGTCGTCGTCGTTGAGTGCCATGGGTGCTCCTCGGGTGTGCCGCCCCGCCGTGCGCCGGGGTCCGTCGTGCAGCGGGTGGTACCCCACGCTGGATCTTCTCTAACCCACGGTAGACGCCCGGCGGGGCCGGCACGGGCGGTTCGGCCTCAGCCCGTACGGCAGGCCGAACCGTTGAGGGTGAAGCCGGTCGGCGCCGGGTTGCTGCCGCCGTGGGTGCCCTGGAAGCCGAAGCTGAGCGTGCCGCCGGCCGGCACACTGCCGTTCCAGCTGGCATTGCGCGCGCTCACCTGGGTGCCGGACTGGGTGACGGTGGCGTTCCAGGCGTTGGTGATCCGCTGCCCGGCGCCGAAGGTGAAGCCGACGGTCCAGCCGTTGATCGCGCTGGCCCCGTCGTTGCGCACCCGCACCTCGGCGGTGAAACCGGTGTTCCAGCTGTTCGGCACGTAGGTCACCGTGCAGCCGTCGCCCGGCGGCGGGGTGGTCGGGGTGGGCGTGGTGGGGGTCGGGGTGACGGTGCCGCCGAGCGCCTCGACCACCGCCTGGTACGCCGGCTTCGGCGCGTAGTTCTCGTCCCAGATCAGTGCGGCGCCCTGGCCGGGGAAGACGTCCGGGATCCAGGAGTAGCGGTCGGTGATGCCCCAGGTGGTGACGCCCGCGCACCGGGTCACCGCGAGGCAGGCGCTGACCACCTTGCGGTAGTCGGCGGCCTGGGTGGCCAGGTTGGCCGCGCTCGGCGGGGTGGGCATCCGGATGTCCAGCTCGGTGATCCGGACGTCCACGCCCAGGTCGGCGAAGCGCTGCAGGTTGCTCTGCAGGTCACCGGGGACCTGGCCGACGATCAGGTGCGCCTGGAAGCCGACGCAGTCGATCGGCACGCCGCGGGCCTTGAAGTCGCGGACCAGGTTGTAGATCGCGGTGCTCTTCGCGTTCACGCCGTCGGTGCTGTAGTCGTTGATGCAGAGCTTGGCGGCCGGGTCGGCGGCGCGGGCCGCGCGGAACGCCTCCTCGATCCAGCCGTCGCCGAGGCGCTGCTGGAAGATGCTGTCCCGGCGCCCGCCCGAACCGCCGTCGGCGAACGCCTCGTTGACCACGTCCCAGGCGGCCACCTTGCCCCGGTAGTGGCCGGCCACGCCGGCGATGTGGTCGAGCATGGCCTGGCGCAGCTCGGTGGCGGACAGGCCGCTGACCCAACCGGGCAGCTGGGAGTGCCAGACCAGGGTGTGGCCGTAGAGCCGCTTGCCGCCGGCGGCGGCGTAGCTGGCCACCGCGTCACCCTGGGTGAAGGTGAACTGCCCCCGGTTGGGCTCGGTGGCGTCCCACTTCATCGCGTTCTCGGCGACCACCAGGTTGAACTCGGCGTCGGCGATCTGCCGGTAGGCGGACTCGTTGAGCCGGTTCGGGTCGATGGCGACGCCGATGTCCCGGCCCTTGGCGTCGGCCAGGGCCTTCAGGGTGGTGGCCGCGTCGGCGGGGCCGGGCCGGGCGAAGCCCAGGCCGACGGCGGCCACCGTGGCCAGAGCGAGCGCCCCGGCCAGCAGGGCTGGCCGGGTGCGTGAACGGTGCGGGTGCATGCGGTCCCTGTCCTTCGTCGGGCCGCCCGGAGGCGGCGGTGTGGCGACGTCGGTCGATGGGAGCGCTTCCACATGCTGGCATCCCGGGCGCGCTCCGTCAACCGGGCACCGGTCGCGCCGGACGGCGCGGCGCGGGCCGCGGTGGCAGGATGGGGCGGGCCGGGTCCGTTCACGGCCGCCGACGCGGTGCGGTGGCACGGCGAACCGGAGGAGCAGGAGGTGTCGATGACCGAGCCGACCGCGCTGGCCCCGCTGGAGCCGGTGACCGAGGACTGGCAGCGCGCGCTGGCGGTGGTGGCCCACCCCGACGACCTGGAGTTCGGTGGGGCGGCGGCGATCGCCCGCTGGACCGCACAGGGCAAGCACGTCGTCTACTGCCTGGTCACCAGCGGCGAGGCGGGGATCGACGGGATGCCGCCGGAACGCGCGCGGCAGGTGCGCGAGGAGGAGCAGCGGGCCTCGGCGGCACTGGTCGGAGTGGACACGGTCGAGTTCCTCGGGCTGCCCGACGGCGTCCTGGAGTACGGCGTGCCGCTGCGCCGCGCCATCGCCGAGGTGGTCCGCCGGCACCGGCCCGAGATCGTCCTCACCAACAACTTCCGGGACACCTGGGACGGCTCGTACGCGCTCAACCAGGCCGACCACATCGCCACCGGACGGGCGGTGCTGGACGCGGTCCGCGACGCCGGCAACCGGTGGATCTTCCCGGAGCAGCTCACCGACGGGGTCGAGCCGTGGAACGGGGTGCGCCAGGTCTGGGCCGCCGCCTCGCCCCGCTCGGCGCACGGGGTGGACGTCACCGACACCTTCGCGCAGGGGGTGGCCTCGCTGCGGGCGCACCACGCGTACCTGACCGGGCTTGGCGACGGCAGCTTCGACGCCGAGGAGTTCCTGGAGGGGCTGGCCCGGCCGACCGGCACCCGACTCGGCGTCCGGTACGGCGTCGCGTTCGAGGTGTTCCGCTTCGACCTCTGGTAGCCGCCGGATGATCCTGCTCGGCACCTCCGGGTGGCAGTACCGTGACTGGCGGGGCCGGTTCTACCCCACCGGGCTGCCGCAACGGCTCTGGCTGGAGCACTTCGCCGCGCGGTTCGCCACCGTGGAGGTCAACAACGCCTTCTACCGGCTGCCCGAACGGGACACCTTCGCCGCCTGGCGGGACCGCACCCCGGACGACTTCTGCGTCGCGGTGAAGATGAGCCGCTACCTGACCCACATCAAGCGGCTCCGCGAGCCGGCCGAACCGGTGGCCCGGTTCCTCGGCCGGGCCACCGCGCTCGGCGACCGCCTCGGCCCGGTGCTGCTGCAACTGCCGCCGAACCTGCCGGCCGACCCGGCCGCCCTCGACGCCACGCTGGCGCTCTTCCCCGCCGACGTACGGGTGGCGGTCGAGCCGCGCCACGGGTCGTGGTGGACCGACGCCACCCGGGCGGTGCTGGAACGGCGGCGGGCGGCACTGGTCTGGGCCGACCGGGGCGGCCGGCCGGTGACCCCGCTGTGGCGCACCACCGACTTCGGCTACCTGCGGCTGCACGAGGGGCGGGCCCGCCCCTGGCCCCACTACGGCCGGGCCGCGCTGGCCTCCTGGGTGCGCCGGCTGACCGCCGCGTTCGACGACGGGGAGCCGGCGTACGTCTACTTCAACAACGACCCCGGCGGCGCGGCGGTGCTCGACGCGGTCGCCTTCGCCGGCCTGGCCCAGCGGGCCGGCCGGCGGGTCAGCCGGGTACCGACCCGGGCGGAGGCGGCCGGGCGGGCCGAGCCGCCGGCCGGGGCCTGAGACCACGAGCGGCCCGCCCCACCCGGGTGGAGCGAGCCGTCGTCGAGGCGCCGGTCAGGGAATCATCCGGGCCATGTCCTTGGGCATGGTGTCCTTCACGTCCTGCCACTCGCCCTGGGTCACGTGCCGGCGCAGGGTGTCCAGCACCACCTGCACCACCCGCTCCGGGCCGCCCTCGACGTCGTACGGGAACCGCTGCCGGACCTCCAGCAGGAAGTCGTCCCGGTTCAGCTTGACCGGCACGTCCATCGGCTTCCAGCCGTCGAAGTAGACGCCGCGCACCACCACCGGCAACTGCGCGGCGAACTCCACGCTCTCCTGCACCGGCATCCGGTCGCGCAACAGGTGCAGCACCGTCCGCAGCGCACAGTAGGACTGGTTGCGTTGCTCCTTCGGCCAGCCGTAGGCCTGCTCGATGTCCCGCAGTATCTCGTTGGTCTTCTGCATCGAGGACTCGATTGCCGACTGGAACTGCTCAGCCATCTCTCCACCCCCGTACGTCGGTCTCCCACCGTCGGTCGTCGTCGCGGCGCGGCGGCCCGACCGGGCCGCGCGGCTGCCGGGTCGGGCTGACCCGGCCGGCCCGCGGCACGGGCCGGGAGTCGCCGGACGACCCGACGACGTGCAGCACGGCGCCGCGTCGTCGATCCGGTACCACCCGAACCGTCATCTCCAGCACCTCCGTGGTGTCGGTTCCGCGGCCGGCTCCGCGAGTCGACCGCACGCACCCCCGATGCTGCTCGCCGACCGGGTGAGCCCGCGTCACCCGACCGGGGTGAGCCGGGGCGCTCAGTCGTCGGCGTCGAGGAACCGGGCCAGGGTGGCCGCGTTGGTCTGGGCGTAGTCGCGGTAGCAGTTGTTCATCAGCACGTGGGTCTGCTCGGTGGAGTCGGCCAGCTCGCGCAGTTTCGGCGCCCAGTCCTTCAGCTCCCGGTCGGAGTAGCGGTAGCCGAACTTCTCGTGGATGTCCTTGCTGGTCCACTTGTCGCTGTGCCCGTGGAAGCGCACCACCGCCAGGTCCGCGGTGGCGGCCAGCACCGGGGGCACCGACGAGCGGTGCCCCTGCGGCATGTCCACGCAGACGTACGCCAGCCGGTGCTGGCGCAGGAAGGCGAGCGTCTCGTCGGCGTTGGCCCCGTCGAACCAGGACGCGTGCCGGAACTCGAAGACCGGCCGCAGCGGGGCGCAGCGGCGCTGGACTTCGAGCAGGTACTGCTTGTTGTCCCGCTTGATGGTGAACCAGGGCGGGAACTGGAACAGCAGCGCGCCGAGCCGGCCCGCCTCGACCAGCGGGTCCAACGCGCTGAGGAACCGCGTCCACACCTCCTCGTACGCCTGCGGCGGCAGGTCGTCCGGGTAGAGGTTGCGCTTGTCGGTGTCCGGGCGCAGGTCCTTGTAGAGCGCGGACACCTTCGTCGGGTGCCCGGTGAGCAGGCTGAACGCCTTGACGTTGAAGGTGAAGCCGGCCGGGGTGCGCTCGGCCCACAGCCGCGCCGTCCGCTCGGCGGGCGGCGAGTAGTAGGTGGCGTCCACTTCGACCAGCGGGAACTGCCGGGCGTAGTAGGCCAGTCGCTTCTCCGGTGTGTCGGCGGTCTGCGGATACCAACCGGAGTCCAACAGGGTCCGGTCGGTCCAGGACGCGGTGCCCACCTTGATCTCACCCATGGGTGGAGTCCACCGCGCTCCGGACCGACCGGCAACCGCAGGACGGGATCAGGCCGCCCGCCGCTCCCGGTTCTGCTTGCACGTCACGCAGGTGGTGGCGGACGGGAAGATCTCCAGCCGCTCGACCGGGATCGGCGCGGAACAGCCCTCGCAGAAGCCGTAGGTGCCCTCCGCCAGCCGGGTCAGCGCGTGCTCGTACTGGGCCCGGCGGTCGAGGATGGTCCGCAGCAGGGACTGCGCGGTGTCCCGCTCGGCCGTCTTGGTGCCGCTGTCGGCCTGGTCGTCGCCGGCGGTGTCGCCGACCTCCACCAGCCGCAACACCTGGCTCTGCAGCACCGCCTGCTCGTACTCCGCGGACAGCTCGTCGTAGCGGGCCTGCAGGGAGCGCCGGATCTGGTCGATCTCCGCCTGGGATCGGCCCGTGTCGACCGTGTCGTGGACGAGCATCGCTGCCTGCCTTTCTGGGCCTCGTGGTTCCGCCGGGACGCCGGTGCGGTCTGCCCCGGCAACGGTCCGTTTCGCGCGGGCGATCACCCGTGCTCTGTGAGCCGGGCGATTACCCACCCGCCGAAAGGATCAAACCGCCGATTTTCGCTGTGGTTGATCATGAAGTTGTTGGCGCCCGCCACGGCGTGTCGGGACAACAACTTCATGATCACCGGGCGGAGGCGGGGGGTGGTTCCACCAGGGCGGGGTGGCGGGGGTCGTCGAATCGGATCACGATGTCGGCGAAGGTGGCCGGGGCGACCTCCTCGGCGTACCGGGCGAAGGCGGGCAGCGTCCAGCGGTGGTCCGGGTCGGTGCGCCGGGCCAGCGCCGCCGGGGAGAGCGCCAGGTGGACGGTGACGTCGAAGGGCAGCCCGCCGCCGAGCAGCAACGCGCCGCTGACCAGCACCACCCCGCCGGGCGGCAGCTCGACGTAGCCGGCCCGGCTGGCCCGGTCGGTACGGGCGTCCCAGAGCGAGGGCAGTACCCGGCCGGAGCCGTCCGGGCCGGCCGGGTCCAGCACCTCCCGGCGCAGCCCCGCCTCGTCGACCCAGCCCTCGTAGTAGGCGTCCGGGTTGGTGCGGCCGTGCTCCAGCCGGACCGAGGCGGGGCGGAGGAAGTCGGTGGCGCGTACGTGCAGCACCGGGCGGCCCAGCGCGCGCAGCGGGTCGACCAGCGCGGCGGCCAGGTCCTCCGGGCCGGCGGCCGGTGCGCCGTCGACGGCCACCCGGAGCCGGCCCGGGGCGGCGGCGAACCGGTCGGCCAGCTCGGTGACGAGTCGTTCGGGTGAGATGGGACGGACGCGCACCCGACCCATCTTGCCCCGGCCGGGTCAGCCGCTGCGGTCGATGGTGACCCGGGCGTCGTCGGCGAGCCGGTAGCCGACCCCGTAGACAGTGGTGACCAACGGGACGTCCACGCCGACCTTGCCGCGCAGCCGGCGTACGTGCACGTCGACGGTGCGCACGCCGGCGTGCTCGTAGCCCCAGACCGCGTTGAGCAGTTGCAGCCGGGTGAACACCCGCCGGGGGTGGGCCACCAGGTGCAGCAGCAGGTCGAACTCCAGTCGGGTCAGCGGCAGCGGCTCGCCGTCGCGCAGCACCGACCGGGACGAGGCGAGGATGTGCAGGGCCGGGATGGTGGGGGCCAGCGGGCGGCCGGGCGAACGGTTGGCCGGCACCGGGTCGGGGCGGCGCTCCACGGTGGTGGCGGTGGTGATCGTGCCCTCCCCGCGTTCGAGCATCTCCCGGGCCGCCTCGAGCAGCCGGCGGGCCGGCGGGGTCAGCGACTCCTCACAGGCCAGCGGGATGTTCAGGGTCACGGTGAGCATCGGCGCCGCGGTGTTGGCGGGACGGCGCTGGCCGCCGGGGGGCCGACCGGGAACAGCGGGTTGGGACGTATGCCATCCGGCGCGCGACGAAGCGGGGCTGACCGACATGGTCCTCCTTGGCTGGTCCGGGTATCTCCCCACGGCCCGGGACGCCGCTTCATCGATGCTTCCCGGCGTCCGTGCGAGGGTCAAGGGGCGGCTGCGTTGCATGAATGTGACAATTGACGAACACATCGGAGCCGGATGCTCGCTCTGCGTACGAAGCCAGATGATTACAGCAGAGCCGCCACCTTGACCCGATACGGGGGGTGCCCGCCCGGTTCACATTCACCGCGCGTCGCCATCGACCGTGGCAACCGAGGAGTCCTCACGTGGTCGGGGCACGCTCCCAGATGGACGGCCACCGTCCCGGGCGCGGGACATGCGCGTCGCGGCCCGTCCCGCGCCGCCCGGGCCAGCGGCCGACCCGGGCCGCCGGGTTCGGCGGGTCAGCGGGTCTGCGGGTCGGCCGGGTCGGCCGGGTCGGCGGGTCGGTCAGCAGCGTCGCCGGTCGGAACGGCGATCGGCAGCGGGACCCGCCGGGTGTGGCGGCGACGGCGGCCGGCCAGGCGGGAGCGGGACGGCGAGCGCGGCCGGGACGGCGAGCACGGCCGGGACGGCGAGCACGGCCGGGACGGCGAGCACGGCCGGGACGGCGAGCGCGGCCGGGACGGCGACCGGCGGCACCCGCCCCGCCGGGCGCCGCCGGAACGGCGACCGGCCAGCCCGCCGCCGGACGCGGCCGGGGTGCAGCCGGTCAGCGGGTGCGGTCGATCTCGATCCGGGCCTCGTCGGCGAGCCGGTAGCCGACGCCGTACACCGTGGTCACCACCGGCGTGCGGGCGCCCAGCTTGGCGCGGAGCCGACGCACGTGCACGTCCACCGTGCGGGCCACCGCGTGCTCGTAGCCCCAGACGCCGGCCAGCAGCTGGAGCCGGGTGAACACCCGGTGCGGCCGCTCGGCGAGGTACAGCAGCAGGTCGTACTCGATCCGGGTCAGCCGGACGATGCGGTCACCCTGCCGGACCACCCGCGAGCCGGCCAGGATGCGCACCGCGTCGGGATGCACCGGCTCCGGGTGCGCGCTCCTGACCTCGGCGACCGGCCCGCGGACCGGCGACGGGGCGTCGCCGGCGACCGGGACCAGCCGCCCCTCCCCCGACTCGGCCAGTTCGCCGAGCAGTTCCAGCAGCCGGGCGAGGCGCGGGCTGGGCGCGCCGGGGGTGAGGTCGACGGTGATGGTGAGGCTCGGCGTGGCGGCCGGGCGGTACGGCGCGGACCGGTCGAGCCGGCCGGGCGGGTAGGGGCGCGGGGAGATGGCGACGACGGACATGGGTGCCTCCTACGGCGGCTGGGGCCGGCACGCCCGGGTGGGACGCGGCGGTCAGGACGGCGCGGGCCCGGCGGTGACCGGGGGCGCGAGGTGCGACGGTCGGGGCGGCGGGGTCGGGCCGAGCACCGGCAGGCCGGCGATCTGCCAGGCGGCGAAGCCACCGACCACGTCGGTGGCCCGGTACAGCCCGAGGTCCCGCAGGGCGGCGGCGGCCAGCGAGGAGGTGTAGCCCTCCTGGCAGAGGACCAGCACCCGCAGGTGGTAGCCGACCGCCTCCGGCAGCCGGGCTGGGCAGCGCGGGTCGAACCGCCACTCCAGCACGTTCCGCTCGACGGCCAGCGAGCCCGGCACGGTGCCGTACGCGGCCCGCTGGGCGGCCGGGCGGATGTCGACCAGCAGCGCGCCCGCCCGGTGGGCCAGGTGGGCCTGTTCGGGGTCGAGCCGGTCCAGCCGGGACCGGGCGGCCGCCAGGATCTCGTCGATGCCCCGCGAGCCGGGCGGCGGGACCGGACAGCCGGTCGGGTCGGTCTGCGGCATGGTGTTCTCCTCCACTGGTCGTCGGTCGTCCGGGGCGGCCACCGGCCGGGGGCCGGTCACCACGCGACACCCGCCACGGCCACCTCGGCGACCCGGAGCCGGCCGTCGGCGAACCGGTAGCGGGTCATCCGGCGCAACGCGGGCCGGTAGACGTGGACGCTGACCGCCGGCTCGGCGCCCCGGTTGGTGACCACGTGCACGTGCCGGGGGCCGAAGCGGCGGCCGGCACCGGCGGCCAGGCGGTGCGCGCGCAGCCCGCCGCCGCTGACCGTCTCCTCGGTGAGGACTCCGGCGGCGACCAGGAACGCGCCGCTGGCGCCGCCGTGGTCGTGCAGGTCGGTGCCCTGCCCGGGCAGCCAGCTCAGCGCCCAGACCTCGTGCTCGTCGTCCTGGGCGAGCCGGGCGTACCACCGGCTGGCCGGGTCGAAGCGCAGCGGCTGCGGCCAGGCGGCCGGATCGGCGGCCCACCGGGCGGCGACGGCGAGCAGGTCGGGTGGGCGTCGAGTGGTCACGGCTGGTCCTCGCGGCTCGGCGGCAGGTCGCGTCCAGCTTAAGCGATAAACCCTATGGGTTTAGTAGGATATCCCATCTGACGGGACCACCGGCCGTGCCGGGCACCACGCCGCGCAGGACCATCACCAGGCCGCCGGGCGGCGACCGGCACCCGGCCGCCGCGGGCGTGGGCAGGTCAGGTCACTACCGGCCAAGCCGCGGCGGAAGGGTCAGCGGCGGACCGGGGGCGCCACCCGGTAGCCGGGCACCGAGGGCCAGCGGACGGTCAGCACGACCGACTCCCGCTCGGCGTACCAGGAGTGGTCCACCCCGCGGCCCCACACCACGTAGTCGCCCGGCTCGCCGAGCACCACCGTCCGATCCGGCAGCTCCACCCGGAACCGTCCACTCACCAGCACCAGCAGCGCCGTACGCCGCTCCCCGGTGGCCCACCGCGAGCGCGCCTCGCCGGCCGGGTGCACGCCCCACTTCACCTCGACGTCGGTGCTGTGCCGCACCTCGCCGGGGGGCATGAAGTGGCCGAGCAGCCAACCGGCGTTGGTCGCGCCGTCGACGCCCGCGTTGCCCACGTACACCTGATCGTCCATGCCCCTCCCCCGCCGCACCGGCCGAGGAACCTACCAGGCGCCGGTCCGACTAACCTGGACCGGTGACCGAGGAACTCGACGCCGAGACGCTGGCGTTCGCGCACCGGATGTTCGACCTGGCCCGCGACGGCGCCACCGAGGAGCTGGCCGACTACGTCGACGCCGGGCTGCCGGTCAACCTGACCAACGACAAGGGCGACACGCTGCTGATCCTGGCGGCCTACCACGCCCACCCGGACACCGTCGCCGCGCTGCTCGACCGGGGCGCCGACCACTCCCGGACCAACGACCGGGGGCAGACCGCGCTGGCCGCGGCGGTCTTCCGCAGCAGTACGGAGGCGGTGCGCGCGCTGCTCGCCGCCGGCGCCGATCCGGACCACGGCAGCCCGTCGGCGGTGGAGACCGCCACCTTCTTCGACCTGCCACCGATGCTCGCCCTGCTGCGCCCGGAGGGCGGCCCGGCCACCGGCTGAGCCTCCCGGCCACCCGACGGCGCCGGGTACGGCCGAGGTCCGGCGCGATCGGGCCGGGGCCGGTATACAAGGGCGGTGGAGGATCCCCTGCCCGAACAGATGCGCGCCGCCGGCACGGCGCTGCTCGCCGCGCTCGACGAGCCGTCCCGTGACCGCGTGACCCACCGGTTCGACGACGACGCCGCCCGGCGCTGGTTGGAGTACCGGCCGCGCCCCCGGCCCGGGGTCAGCCTCGCCGACCTCGACCCGGCCGGACGCAAGGCCGCGCACCGGCTGCTGGCCACGGCGTTGAGCCCGACCGCGTACGCGCAGGCCATGACGATCATCGCGCTGGAGGAGGTGCTGGACCGGGCCGAGGGCTGGCGCCGCGGCCGGCGCAGCGACGACTACTGGGTGGCCGTCTTCGGCGACCCGGCCCGCGACGACCGGTGGGCGTGGCGGGTCGAGGGGCACCACCTCTCGGTGAGCATGACGGTGGTGGACGACCAGGTCTCCCCCGCGCCGATCTTCTTCGGCGCCAACCCGGCGGCCGTCCGGTACGCGGGCCGCCCGGTGACCCGGCCGCTCGGCGTGGAGGAGGACCTCGCCCGGGCGCTGCTGGACGCGCTCGACCCGGCCGGGCGGGCCGCCGCGATCATCGCCGACGAGGCGCCCGCAGACATCGTCAGCGCCACCCGGCCCCGGGTGGACGCGCCGCTGGAGCCGCTCGGCGTACCGGCCGACCGGCTCGGGCCCACCTCCCGGGCCCTGCTGGACCACCTGGTCGCGCTCTACCTGGACCGGCTCCCGCCGGAGCTGGCCGTCCGGGAGGCGCGCCGGCTCGCCGGCGGGCAGCTGCACTTCGCCTGGGCCGGCCCCACCCGCCCGGGCCAGCGCCACTACTACCGGGTGCAGGGCGACGACCTGCTGATCGAGTACGACAACACCACCGACGACGGCAACCACGCGCACACCGTGCTCCGCCGCCCCACCA
>NZ_JAUMKD010000011.1 GCF_030519475.1 Micromonospora sp. C28SCA-DRY-2
CGGAGGCGGGCGATCAGGCGCATGCCGTGATAGATGACCAGGGCGGCGGCCGTGCCGAGGGCGATGCCGTTGAACGACAGGTCGCCGGCGGTGAGCGTGTAGTTCGCCGCGCCGACGATCACCGCGACCGCCGCGGTGAGCAGGTTCACCGGGTCGTGGAAGTCCACCCGGTTCTCGATCCAGATCCGCGCGCCGAGGATGGCGATCAGCCCGTACAGCGCGGTGGTGGCGCCGCCCAGCACGCCGGCCGGCACGGTGAGGATCAGCGCGCCGAACTTCGGGCTCAGCCCGAGCAGCACCGCCGCCAGCCCGGCCACCCAGTACGCGGCGGTCGAGTAGACCCGGGTCGCCGCCATCACGCCGATGTTCTCCGCGTACGTGGTGGTGCCGGAGCCGCCGCCGGAACCGGCCAGCACGGTGGCCAGCCCGTCGCCGAGGAACGCCCGCCCCATGTCCCGGTCCAGGTTGCGCCCGGTCATCGCGGCGACCGCCTTGACGTGGCCGGCGTTCTCCGCGATCAGCACCAGGATCACCGGGATCACCAGCACGACGGCGCGCAGGCTGAAGCTCGGCGCGTGGAAGTCCGGCAGGCCGACCCACGCGGCGTCCCGCAGCCCGTCGACCGCCTTCGGGTCGAGGTCGCCGAGCAGCGCCGCGAGCAGCCAGCCGACCACCACACCGAGCAGAATGGACAGCCGGGCCAGGAAGCCCCGGAAGGCGACCGTGGCGAGCAGGATGGCGACCAGGGTGACCACCGCGATCAGCGGCTGGGCCTTCACCCCGGTGCCGCTGCCGCCGCCGTCCCAGGCGACCGGGGCGAGGTTCAGGCCGATCAGCGCGACGATCGCGCCGGTGACCACGGGCGGCATCAGCGCGTCGATCCAGCGCGAGCCGGCCAGTTGCACCACCAGCCCGACCACGGCCAGCGCGGCGCCGGCCACCAGGATGCCGCCGAGCGCCGGCCCGATGTCGCCGCCGGCCTTGGCCGCGAGCACCGGCGCGATGAAGGCGAACGACGAGCCGAGGTACGACGGCAGCCGGTTGCCGGTGATCAGCAGGAACAGCAGCGTGCCCAGGCCGGAGAAGAAGAGCGTGGTGGCCGGCGGGAAGCCGGTGATCAGCGGCACCGTGAAGGTGGCGCCGAACATCGCCACCACGTGCTGCACGCCGACGCCGAGGGTGCGCGGCCAGGAGAGTCGTTCGTCGGGGTGCACCACGTCGCCGGGGCGGATGGACCGGCCGTCGCCGTGCAGGGACCACGGGGACCAGCGGGATCGCGGCTCGGTGGAGGACTGGGTCATGGAGCGCCCTTCGCGTCGAGGGTGGCGGCGGGGGCGTGAGGGACCCTGAGCGTTGATTCTGACATGGCCAGTGGTGCTGCCACGCGGGGCCCGGTCCGTCTAGAATCGAGCGGCCTGTCGCCGTCGATGGCCCGTGTGCGCCGCGAAGCACACCCCTGCAATGCTCGATCTGCACCACGGCGGAGTCGCCGTAGCGGCGTGAGCCCCGCCATCCGGGTCCGGCCGCGCCGCGAGTTGCGGGCCGCCCGCCGCCCCCGTCCGCACCGCTGCTGGGGCCACCTGGTCGCCGCCCCGCTCTGGCCGATGCACGGCGCCAACCTGGGCACCCTGTTGCGCACCTGCGACGCCGTGGGCGCCTGCCTGGCCGTGCCGCCGTTCCGGTGGGTCGACGAGGCGGTCGCCCGGGGCAACACGCTGCGCCGGCCGGGCTGCGTGCACCGGATCGGCAGCCCGCTGCGCTGGCTGGCCGCCGAGCGGGCCGCCGGCAGCCGGATCCTCGGGGTGGAGTTGGCCGACGAGGCGATCCGCCTCGGCGACCTGCCCGCCGCGCGCGGCCGTACCGTCGTGGTGCTGGGGCACGAGGCCACCGGCATCCCGCCGGAGGCGCTCGACGCCCTGGACGCGGCCGTGGAGATCCCGATGGTCGGCGGCGGGATGAGCCTGAACGTCGCCGTCGCCGGCTCGCTGGTGCTCTACAAGCTCGCCGGTCTGCTGTGAGGAGCGCCGGTGGGGCTCAGGCCACGCCGGCCGGGCGGAACTGCACGCTGACCCGGGGGCCGACCGGCCGGGCGGTCTTCGGGATGGCGTGCTCCCAGGTGCGCTGGCAGGAGCCGCCCATCACGATCAGGTCGCCGTGCCCGAGCGGGAAGCGCAGGCTGGCCCCGCCACCGCGCGGGCGGAGCAGCAGCGGCCGGGGCGAGCCGAACGAGACGATGGCGACCATCGTGTCGCTGTGCGCGGACCGGCCCAGCGTGTCGCCGTGCCAGGCCACGCTGTCGCGCCCGGTGCGGTACAGGCACATGCCGGCGGTGACGAACGGCTCGCCCAGCTCCGGCGCGTAGTGCCGGGTCAGCGTCTCGCGCGCCTCGGTGAGCACCGGATGGGGCAGCTCCCGGCCGCCGGCGTACCAGCAGAGCAGGCGGGGCACGTCCACCTCGGCGTCGTACATGGTGCGCCGCTCGGCCCGCCACGGCACCTCCCGCAGCAGCGTGTCGAGCACCTGGTCGGAGCCGCGCACCCAGCCGGGCAGGTGGTCGACCCAGGCGCCCCGGCTGAGCACGTGCCGGCGCAGCTCGCCGGCGAGCGGCCCGAGCGCCGGCCCGGCGTCGGTGAGGTCGAGCATCGAGGGCTGGTAGGCGGCCTGCGACATGTCCGCACCCTACCAGGGTCTTCGTACAGGCGTACGACTAACGGGGGGTGGTGGCGGGGGCGGCGACCGCGGCGAGCACCGCGTCGGCGACCCGGGCCCGGCCGTGCCCGTCGACCGCGGCCCAGGCCCGGGCGGAGAGCGCGGCGCGGTGCGCCGGCGAGGTGAGCAGCCCGCGCAGGATCCGGGCCGCCGAGGCGCGGGCCGCGCGGCCGGCCACCCCGGGGCCGGTCAGCGCCGGCAGCTCGCCGAGGCCGGCGGCGAGCCGGTGGGCCACCACCCGGCGGTACGACTCGCGCTGGTTGTCCACCACGCAGACCAGCGCGGCCGGCGCGCCCAGGCAGCACAGCTCCCAGGTGGAGGTGCCGGCGGCGCTGACCACCAGGTCGGCCGCGCCGATCAGGGCGGGCAGCTCGTCGGTGGGCGGCACCGGGTGCAGTGCCTGCCCGCGTCCCGGCGTCACCGCCGCGAGGTCCGCCGCCACCTCGGGACGGCCGACCACGACGGTGAGGTCCATCGGGTGCCCGGTGGCGACGAGCACCCGGGCCAGCACCGGGGCGGCGCCGACCGCGTCGGTGCCGCCGAAGAAGGCCAGCACCCGGGCGCGGCCCACCGCCGTCGCGGGCCGGGGTGCCGCCGGCCGGGCGGCCAGCACCGAGTCCCGCAGCAGGGCGTACGCGCTGCCGGCGAGCAGCCGCCCGGCCGGCGCGACGGTCCGGGCGCCGAAGTTCTGGTCCAGGTAGAGGTCGGCGTCCTGCCCCCGGGTGTCGCCGTCGACGACGGCCAGGGTCAGCACCCCCGCCGCGCGCAGCGCGCCCGCCCCGGCCGGGTCCAGCTCGTAGGAGTCGAGCACCATCACGTCCAGCCGGTGCCGGCGCGCGGCGGCGACCAGGTCGGCGGGGGTCTCCGGGCCGGGACGCAGCGGGATGCCCCGGGCGGCGAGCTGGGTGGCCGCCCAGCCGACCCGGTCGACGGAGCCGAACAACTCCACGGTGGCGCCCCGGACCAGGAACTCCTCGCCCAGCGCCAGGCAGCGGACCAGGTGACCGACGCCGCGGCTCGGCCCGGCGTCGCAGCGCAGCCCGACTCGTACCGTGCTCAGGACTCCTCCAGCCGCTTCTGCCGGACCCCGGCGTTGAGGGCGCGCAGCGCCGGCTGCCCGTCGAGCCAGTCGGCGAGCTTCGCCAGCGGCACGCTGACGTCTCCGAAATGGTCGGTCACCGCCCGCATCAGCCGCCAGTCCTGCTCGGTGTCGAGGGTGAGCCGCAGCCCCGAGCGGTCCGGCGTGAGGGTCACCCCGAGCACCCGGAACAGCTCCGGGTGGGTGTACGCGTACGAGGTGACGTGCACCCGGTGGTGGCCGCTGGCGAGCCGGTCCAGGGCGTCCAGCGCCCCGGCCCGGACGATCTCGACGTCCAGCCCGCGGGGCAGCGTACGGGCGATCGAGGTGCTGGCGTAGTCGAGTCCGGGCACCGCCCGGTAGACCCCGGCCACCAGCGCGACGATCTCCGGGTCCAGCAGCGGGCAGTCGGCGGTGAACCGCATGACCGCGTCGCCGGGGTGCGCCCGCAGCGCGCCGACGAACCGGGTCAGCACGTCGTCGACCGGCCCCCGGTGGCAGGGCACGCCGAGCCGGTCGCACTCGGCGACCACCGCGTCGTCGGCCGGGTCGGTGCTGGTGGCCACCACCAGGTCGGCGAGGACGCCGCTGTCGGTGGCGGCCCGGACCACCCGGCCGAGCACGCTGCGCCCGGCGAGCGGCCGGAGCACCTTGCCGGGCAGCCGGGACGAACCCATCCGGGCCTGCACGATGCCGACGATCCGCGGCCCCGCCCCGACCCGCGCCGCCGTGCCGGCCCGCGCCGCTGCGCTGGCCTGAGCTACCGGGCTGCCGGCACCCGCTGCCGAACCGGCGGGCGGTGACGTCCGCTCCGGGGCGGTCACTGCTGCTCCTCCTGCCGGGTGCCCAACGCCGCGCGGGCCCGGCGTTTCGCGGCCCGGGCGCCCCGCTTGGCCAGCCGGGCCGGGGTGATGGCCAGCCGGCCCACCCGGTAGCTGAGCGAGCCGCTGAGCAGCTGGATCGTCGCGTCGGCCCGGCGCAGCGCCCGCTCCCGCGAGGTGAGCAGCTCCTCGGTCCACTTCAGCAGCGCGCCGAGCCGGGTCAGCTCCTCGCGCTGGCGCAGCCACGCCTCGCGCAGCTGCTGGTAGCTGCGCGGCCCCGGCGGCGGGTCGGTGGGCTCGACCGCCCGCAGCTCGCCGGCGAGGGCCACCCGCCGGTCGCTGTCCAGCCCGTGCAGCGCGGCGGTGACCGCGGCCTCGGTCTCCACCGCCGCGTCGACGGTGGCCCGGCTCAGGTCGTGCCCGGCCAGGCCGCCGAGCACGATGGTCAGCCCCGCCACGTCCAGGGTGGACGGCCACGGGTGGGCGTACCCGCCGGTGAGCAGCTCGGTGGCGAACCGCCACAGCGCCCGGGCCAGCACCACCGGGCCGGGCAGCGGCTCGGCGGCCCGCCAGCTCGGGTCGAGCACCGCGTACCGGTCGCCGGCGAGCACGACGTTGTCCACCCCGGCCAACGCCACCGCGCCGGCGAGCCGGCCGTCGGGGCCGGCCTGGCCGGCGAGCCAGGCCGCGTACCCGCGCAGCAGCCGGCGCAGCCCGTCCAGGTCACGGCGCAGGCAGCCGTCGAGCAGCAGGGTGCGCAGCAGGCGGCCCTCGGCGACCGGGCCGGTCAGCTCCGCCGGGTCCCGGTAGGCGGCCTCCCGGGTGGCGTACGGCGCCGCCGGCCCGCCCCGGTGGGCCGGCCGGTCGGCCCGCCAGCGCCACCCGTCGGGCGCGTCCACCACCTCCACCACGCCCACCCCCGGCGGGCCGGTCTGCACCAGCGCCACCGGCAGGTCGGGCCGGTCCCCGGCGGCCGGCCGGTCGGGGCCGGTGGCCTTGCGGGCGAGCACCAGCCAACCCGGCGCGAGGTCGGCGGCCCGACCGGCGTGCAGCGCGTCGACCGCCAGCCGGGCCGGGTCCCGCAGCACCTCGCGGCCGGCGAAGCCGCCGGCGCAGGCGCCGTGCAGCACCGCGTCGAACAACCCCGAGTCGGTCCGCCGGGCCAGCGCGGCGGCGTCCAGCAGCGCGGTGGTCGCGTCCGGCCGCGGGTACGCGGCGAAGCAGGTGTCGGCGTCCAGCCCGGCGCCGGCCAGCCGGTCGCGGAGCCGGTCGAGGTTGGCCGGGTACGCCGCGTCGAGCACCCCACCCACCGTCCAGGCGGAGTCCTCCCGGGCGGCGTACCAGGGTGAGGCGGCGACCAGCCGGTGCACCCCGAGCGGGTTGTCCAGCCGCAGCAGCAGGTCACCGCCGGGGCGCAGCGCGGCCACCAGGCGCGCCAGCACCGCGGCCCAGCCCAGCCGGGGACCCTCGACCGACTCCACCGCGTCCAGCCCGGCCGCCGCGACGACCACGTCGTACGGCCCGTCGTCGGGCAGCCCGGCCGGTCCGCCCACCACCACCCGGGTCGCCCGGTCGGCCAGCGCCACCCCGTCCGGGTAGCTGCGCAGCAGGCAGGTCACCTCGGCGTGGGCCAGCCGGTCGAGCAGCGCCGGGTCGTGCGGGCCGGCGAGCAGCACCCGGGCCCCGGCGGGCACCACCCGGGCGACCAGCGCGGCCAGCGGACCGCCGGTGGCGAGGCGGACCGCCGGCAGGTCGGACCAGGCCAGCATCTCCCCGCCGGGCAGCGCGACCGGGGGCGCCGTGTCAGTGGTCAACTCGTCTCCTCCTGCGGGTGCGCCCAGCCGAGCAGTTCACGCAGCGCGGCCGGCGGCAAGCGGTGGTCGGTGCCCAGTTCGGCCCGGGCGATCTCGACGGCGGTCGGCAGGTGCACCGACGCGCCGTGCAGCTCGGGCCACTGGCGGCGGATCCGGGCGGTCCCGCCGAAGGTGGGGTCCTCGTCGGCCAGCACCATCGGGTCGCCGTAGACCGCCGGTTCGCAGCCGGCGGCGATGCCGTAGAAAATGGCGCTGGTCAACCGGTTCGACGCCACCCGGCGGTGCCGGCGCAGTTCGGTGAGCTGCTTGTCCAGGAAGAGCGGGTCGGTGTCCCGCCACCAGTGGCCGCGGTAGCCGTGGCAGATGACCCGGAACCCGGCGTTCTCGTAGAGCCGGCGCACCCGGCGCATCCGGTGCTCGTGCCAGTAGAGGCAGACGGTGACCGGGCCCGGTTCGGTGGCCCGGATCAGCGCGATGAGCTCGCGGTGGTTGCCCTTGACGTGCTGGCCCTCCCAGCCGTGGAACGGGTACCAGATGGTTCCCTCCCGTTCCCGCTCCGGCGGGTCCTCGGGCCGCAGCGCCAGCAGGTACGCGAACGGCGCCCCGATCACCGTGACGTTGCGCCGCCCCACCGACCAGGCCCGGCGGCGGGTCTGCTCGGACCAGAGCAGGCTCGGGGTGCGCTCGGCGTACGGGTGGCCGGGGGCGAGGCCGTCGCCGATGTTCCAGCCGTGCTGGACGTACCCGTTGATCCGCGGCGGGTGGCCGTCGCCGAGGCCGGCGTAGCGGGCCAGCACGTGGGCATGGCCGTAGAAGTGGTTGGCGTGGTGCATCGGTCGTCCCTCAGGCGGCGGTCCGCGCCGGGACGCCGCGCAGCGCCGCGTCCAGCGCGTCGATCACCCGGTCCTGGTCGCTGTCGGTGAGGTCGGGGAAGAGCGGCAGGGACAGCTGCTCGGCGTAGAACGACTCGGCCACCGGGCAGGAGCCCCGCCGGTAGCCGAGGTCGGCGAAGGCCGGGTGCCAGTGCACCGGGAGGTAGTTGACCTGCACCCCGATGCCGGCGGCGCGCATCCGGTCGTACACCTCGCGGCGGCGGCCGTCGAGCACCCGGATCGGGTAGAGGTGCCAGGCCGGCTGGGCCCAGGCCCGCCGGCCGGGGATCCGTACCCCGGGCAGGTCGGCCAGCGCCGCGTCGTAGCGGGCGACCAGCCGGGCCCGGCGGGCGAGGAAGTCGTCGAGCCGGCGCAGCTGGCTGCGGCCGAGCGCGCAGAGCACGTCCGGCAGCCGGTAGTTCAGCCCGAACTCGTGCACCTCCTGGTGCCAGCCGCCCTCGTCCGGCCAGCGCTGCTCGGCGCGCTCGCGGACCAGCCCGATGTTGCGGAAGCGGCGGGCCCGCTTCAGCAGCTCGGGATCGGTGCTGGCGACCGCGCCGCCCTCGGCGGTGGTCAGGTTCTTGGTGGGGAAGAAGGAGAAGGTGGTCAGGTCGGCCAGCGACCCGACCGGCCGGTCCCGGTAGGTGGCCCCGATCGAGTGCGCCGCGTCGGCCAGCAGCAGCGCGTCCGAGCCGGCCAGCGCGGACCGCAGGGCGTCGTAGTCGGCCGGGTGGCCGGCGTAGTCCACGGCGGACACCACCCGGGTGCGCGCCGTCGTCGCGGCGGCCACCGCCGCCGGGTCGAGGGTGTACGTCTCCTCCTCGACGTCGGCGAAGACGATCCGCGCGCCGAGCAGGGCGGCGCTGCTGGCGGTCGCCACGAAGGTCATCGGCGGCACCACCACGTCGTCGCCGGGGCCGACGCCGGCCGCCGCGTACGCCACGTGCAGCGCCGCGGTGCCGTTGGAGACGGCGGCGCAGCCGGCACCGCCGGTCCACGCCGCCAGGTCGGCCTCGAACCCCGCGACCTGCGGGCCGGTGGTGAGCCAGTCGCTGCGCAGGGCGGCGACCACCGCGGCGACGTCGTCGTCGGTGACCGACTGCCGGCCGTACGGGAGCATCACGCCGCGACGCCGAGCATGTCGCGCAGCTGGGCCACGCTGAGCCACTCGTCGTTGCCGTCCGACTGGTACGCGAACCCGTCCGGCACCGGCTCGCAGTCGACCGGCGGCTGGTAGCCCCAGGTCGCGATGGTGGGCTGCACGATGAACCGGTCCCGGGCGCGCAGCGTCCGCCGGCTGTCGTCCGGGGCGATCATCTCCTCGTGCAGCTTCTCGCCCGGCCGGATGCCGATCTCGTGCGTGGTCGCGTCCGGGGCGACCGCCTCGACCAGGTCGAGGATCCGCATGCTGGGGATCCGCGGCACGAACAGCTCGCCGCCCTGCATCTGGTCGAAGGAGTCCAGGACGAACTGGACCGCCTGGTCGAGGGTGATCCAGAAGCGGGTCATCCGCTTGTCGGTGATCGGCAGGCTCTTGCCCTCGGCGGCCAGCCGGCGGAACAGCGGCACCACCGAGCCGCGGCTGCCCACCACGTTGCCGTAGCGCACCACGGCGAACCGGGTCGGGTGGTGGGCGGCGTAGTGGTTGGCGGAGACGAAGAGCTTGTCGCCGACCAGCTTGGTGGCCCCGTAGAGGTTGATCGGGCTGGACGCCTTGTCGGTGGAGAGCGCGATGACCTTCTTGACGCCGGCCTCGATCGCGGCGTCCACCACGTGCTGCGAGCCGGTGATGTTGGTGGCGATGAACTCCGACGGGTTGTACTCGGCGGTGTCCACCTGCTTCAGGGCGGCGGCGTGCACCACGTGGTCCACCCCGTGCATCGCCCGGGTCAGCCGGTGCCGGTCCCGTACGTCGCCGATGAACCAGCGCAGCCGCGGGTCGTCGCCGAGCTGCTGGCGCAGCTCGTACTGCTTGAGCTCGTCGCGGGAGAACACCACCACCCGGGCCGGGTCGGCCTCGGCCAGGACGTGCCGCAGGAAGGTCCGGCCGAAGGAACCCGTTCCTCCGGTGACCAGAATGGACGAACCATTCAACTCGCTCACTGTGGTGCTCCCGTGTCCGTGGATGATCCGGCGGCCCTCGGGCGGCCGACCGGATCGGAACGCTAGACCCGGCGGGTTAACGCACCGACGCCCGCGGGTGAACCGCTCGGGCTGGCGCCGTTAATGCCGGGCACCGGGCAGGCGAACACTTCCGCCCAGCTCAGCGGCGGGCTGACCGGGCCGGATGGGGGCCGTTACAGTGGCGGCGCGCGAGGCGACCCGACGACCGTACGGGCCGGGTCGCCCGCGCTTTCCCACGCCGCCGCGCCGGGTCGTCCGGTGCTCGCGGCCCATCCACACGTCGTCCGGCGGGTTCGCCGCGGGCACGCGCGCGGCCGGCGCCGGCGACGGGAGCAGGAGACGCGATGGCTACCGGCAGCGACGTGACCCGGCGGCCGGCGTCCCGGGCGGGGACGACCGCGGAGGGTACGCCGACCGCGCCCGGCGTCGCGGCGGGCGGCCCGACCGGCCCGACCCACCCGGCGCCGGACGGTGGCGCCCCGGCGGGCGCGGTTCCGGACGGGGCCCCGGCCGGCCGGCGCTGGGTGGTGCCGGTGCTGCTGGTCGCCGGGTGGCTGCTCGGCGTCGGCTGGCGGATGTGGCTCGGCCGGCACATCGAGCTGCCGATCGCGCACACCGACGAGGACAGCTACCTCAACACCGCCCGCGCGCTGGCCGGCGGACCCGGCGGCTTCAGCAGCGAGAACGGGCCGCTGCGCCGGGTCGGCTACCCGATGCTGATCAGCCCGGCGTTCCTCGGCGACCGCGACTTCACCGACAGCTACCGGCTGGTGCAACTGATCAACGCGCTGGTCAACGCGGCCCTCTTCCCGCTGTCGTACCTGCTGGCCCGGCGGCTGCTCGGGCTGCGCCGGTGGTACGCCCTCGCTGCCGCCGCGGCCGCGGCCACCCTGCCGGCGGCGGTCTTCTACGCCACCGTCGCGATGATCGACGCGGTGCTGGCTCCGCTGCTGGTCGGCTGGCTGCTCGCCGTGCACCGCTGGGTACGCCGACCCGGCCCGCTCGCGGCCGCCACCGTCGGGGCGCTGGCCGGGGCGTTCCACCTGCTGCACTCGCGCGGGCTGGTCATCGTGGCCGTGCACGCCGGGCTGGTCCTGCTGCTGCTGGCCCGCCGCCGGATCCGCCCCGGCGCGGTGCTGGCCGCGCTGCTGCCGGTACTGGCCCTGGCGCTGGTGAACGAGGCGGGCATCCGGCTGCTCGGGGACCGGGTCTACCTGCTCGGCGACCCGCCCGGCGGCGGCACGCTGCGGGCGGTCGCCTCCGGCCAGGGGCTGCTGCGGCTCGGCGCCGCGGTCGGCACCCAGCTGTGGTACCTGGTGGTGATCACGTTCGGGCTGGCCGGGGTGGCCTGGGCCGCCGTGGTACGGCACCTGCGCCGGCCGGGTGGCGACGACGCGCTCCGCTGGACCCTCGGCGTCGCGCTGGTCACCACCGTCGGGGTGGCCGGTGGCGCGTCGGTGATCCTGGCCGGCATCACCGGCAAGCCCCTCGACGCGATCTACGGCCGGTACGTGCAGATGCTCGCCCCGTTCTGGCTGCTGGTCGGGGTTGGCGTGCTGCTCGCCGCCGGGCGCCGGGAGGCGGTGCGCCGGGCCGGCGTCGCCGTCGGCCTGCTGCTGGCCGGCGCCGCGCTGATCGCCGCCCGGCTGGCGTACGTGGACAGTCGCGGCCACCAACTGCGCTACGGCGGCTTCAGCGCGCCGGACCTGATGGCGCTCACCGGCGGCTGGCGGGAACTGCGCCCGCTCGCCGGGGCGCTGGTGGGGGTGGCCGGCTGCGTGCTGCTCGTCGCGGCGCTGCGGGTGCCCCGGCTGCGGGTGCCGGTGCTGGTCGCGCTCGTCGTGGTCAACGTGGGCACCATGCAGGTGATCACGCAGCGGCTGGTCGAGCCGATGGTGGCCGCGACCGAACCGACCCCCCGGGTGGCCGACCTGGGCGTACGCCCGGGGGATCGGGTCTACGCCTCGGTCGGGGTGCACTACATCCTGCGGTTCAACCTCAGTCACCAGGTCACCTGGACCGACGTGCGGTGGTTCGACGACCGGCCGCCCGCCGCCGCCGACGTGGTCCTCGCCCGCTGGGCCCCGGGCCAGCCGGACGACTGGGACGGCGGCCGCCACGGGTTCGTCCGGCTCGGCGGCAACCCGGCGCAGCACTGGGCCGCCTGGCGGCGCGGCTGAACCGACGTCGTTCCGACAATTCCCGGCGCTTCTCCTCGGGTCGGGTTAACGGCGGATGGCCGGCCGGGCGAGGGCTGGTGAAAACGGAACGCACAATTGTCGTACGGCCGCCGGAATGTCAGCGGAGACGGCGGTCGGAACGGTTGAGGGAAATCGGGATGACGGTGATTTCCCGGCCATCGGAAAGCTCGTCGCGGGGGGTGCCCTCGACGAACCGGAACCGGCGGTTCATCTGCCGCACAACGGTGTTGTGGGCGAGCACCTCGCCGTCGAGCCGGTCGAGCCCGAGCACGTCGAAGGCGTGGTCGACCGCCTCCCGCATGATCTCCAGCCAGGCGGGCAGCGTCTCGCCGCGCTCGGCCAGCCCCTCCGCGTCCAGGTAGAAGCCCCACGAACCGGTCCTGGGGCCGGTCAGGCGCAGGTCGAAGAAGGTCACCACGCCGCACGGCCGGCCGTCGCGGACGTACACCAGCACCCGCCGGGACTCGTCGGCCCGCACCCCGGACCACCAGCGGGCGTGCTCGGCCGGGGTGATCTCGTGACTGTTCCGGCTGACCTGCCGGTTGATTTCCTGGTTACGCCAGGACAACATCAGGTTAACGTCGTCCCCGGTCGCTTCGCGCAGCACGTCAATCTCGCTTCCGTACCGTTGTTCGGGTCGGGTCGCACCCTACCGGCAACCCCCGGTAAATCAGTTATCCATTCTTCGGGCGGTACACTCCGGCGCATGGAAGAATTGAGTCGCGCGCAGATTCGCGACCTCATGGCGCAGGTGTTGCGGAACCAGGGCCGGGCGCTGCCGGACGACGACGCCGCGCAGCTGCGGGAGATCGGCTTCCGGTCGCTGGACTTCTCCGAGCTGGCCCTGCGGGTGGAGGACGAGACCGGCGAGGAGCTGAACTTCGACGCCCCCGGCCTGCGTCGCATCGCCACCGTCGGCGACGTGCTCGACTTCCTGGTCGAGCTGCAGCGACAGTGACCGTCTCCACCGCCCGCCCGGCCGCCACCCGCGAGCCGGCGGGCGCTGACAACCGGCTGGTCGTCGGCGGCGTCGCGGTCAGCTGGCGGGACCTGCCCGAGCTGAGCCTGCCCGAGCCGGCCGCGGTGCTCGCGCACTCCGCCCGGGCCGCGCTCGCCGCCGCCCGCCACCACGCGGTGCACGGCACCGAGCTGCTGCTCGGCACGCCCGGCCGGGTCGACCCGGTGATGCGGGCCGAGCTGCGCGCCGCCGGCTTCATCGTGACCGCCCTGGGCGACCACGGTACCCGGCCCGACGAGGGTGTCGCGGCCGACCGCGACGATCCGGCCGCCGGGGGCGACCCCGACGGGGGTGGCCCGGCCGGCGGCGGGTCGGGCTCGGGCGGGTCGCGTCCGGCCGAGCCGGGGCGGCTCTGGCTGTTGACCTCCGGTTCGACCGGTCGGCCCAAGCGGGTCGGGCACACCCTCGACTCGCTGACCACCGTCCGCGGCGCCCAGCCGGAGCGCACCTGGCTCTGCCCGTACGCCCCCGGCAGCTACGCCTGGTGGCAGGTGGTGACGCTCTCCCTGACCCAGCCCGGGCAACACCTGGTGGTGGTCGAGCCGGACGAGCTGGACGAGTGGCCGGTGCTGGCCGCGGCGCACGGCGTCGACGCGGTCTCCGGCACCCCGACCTTCTGGCGGCGCACGCTGTACCGGGACGCCGCCGCGCTGGCCCGGGTGCCGCTGCGCCAGCTCACCCTCGGCGGGGAGCCGGTCGACCAGGCGATCCTGGACCAGTTGCGGGAGCTGTTCCCGGCGGCCCGGATCTCCTGGATCTACGCCTCGTCCGAGGTCGGCGCGTCGATCGTGGTGCACGACGGCCGGGCCGGCTTCCCGGTCGACTGGCTGGACCGGGACGTTCCCGGGCGGCCCACCCTCTCGGTGCGCGGCGACGAGCTGGTGATCACCTCGCCGTACCACGGGATGGGGCTGGACGGCCCGGTCCGCACCGGCGACCGGGTGCGGGTGGTGGACGACCGGGTGCTGATCACCGGGCGGCTCGACTCCGACGAGATCAACGTCGGCGGCAGCAAGGTCTCCGCCGGCCTGGTCCGCGACGTGCTCACCGCGCATCCCCGGCTGGCGTGGGCCCGGGTCACCGGTCGCCGGGCGCCGCTGCTCGGCCGGATGGTGGTCGCCGAGGTGGTCCCGGCGCCGGACGCCGCCGAGCCGCCCGACGAGGCGGCCCTCGTCCGCTGGTGCGCCGACCGACTGCCCGACCACGCCGTACCGCGCCGGATCCGGGTACTGACCGAGATCCCCGTCAAGGAGACCCTGAAGAGCGATGTCTGAGCACACCGACCCGCAGCCCGTCCCGCCCGCCTCGGTGGTGCTCGTCTCGGGCGGCTCCCGCGGACTGGGCCTGGCCATCGTCACCGACCTGGTCGACCGGGGGGTACGGGTGGCCGCCTTCGCCCGTACGGTCACCCCGGAACTGGCCAAGCTCGCCGCCGAACACCCCGACCGCACGCACGTCGACGCGGTGGACGTCACCGACCACGGCGCCACGAGTTCCTTCCTGCGGGCCGCCGAGCAGCGGCTCGGCCCGGTCGACGGGCTGGTGAACAACGCCGCGGTGGGGCAGGACTCGCTGCACGCCCACACCGCCGCCGAGGACATCGCCCGGATCGTCGAGACCAACCTGACCGCCCCGCTGCGGCTCACCCGGCTGGTGGTGCGCCGGCTGCTGGCCCGGGGGCTGCGCGGACGGATCGTCAACGTCACCTCGATCTGCGCGCAGCGCGGCTTCCCCGGCCTGGTCGCCTACTCGGCCACGAAGGGCGGGATGGACGCCGCCACCCGGTCGCTGGCCCGGGAACTCGGCGGCCGGATGCTGGTCAACGCGGTCGCCCCGGGCTTCTTCGCCTCGGAGATGTCCGCGGTGCTCGGCCGCACCCAGCTCGACCAGATCGTGCGGCGTACCCCGACCGGTCACCTCACCGAGCCGGAGGAGGTGGTGCCGGTGGTGCGGATGCTGCTCCGCGAGCAGACCAACATCAACGGCCAGGTCATCGTGGTCGACGGTGCCGCGTCCGTCTGAGCCGGCCGGGGCCGTCCGGCCCGTACCGGCCGCCCCGGTCGCCCCGCCCGCGCCGGGCGCCCGGCCGGCGCCGGCGGTCGGGCCGCGGCCGGTGCCGGCGCTGCTCGGCGCCGCCGACCGGCACCTGCGGGTCGGTACCCCCGCCGAGCTGGCCACCGCGGTCACCCGCAGCCACCTCGACGACGGCCGGTGCGTCGGCTGGTACGGCCCGACCGCCGGCTGGCGGGTGGCCGTGGACGCGGAGCGGGTCGGCGCGCCCGTCCCGCCGGCGCTGGCCCACCGCTTCGGCGCGGCCGACTTCTGGGCCCGGTGGACCCGGGCGGAGTGCCTCTGCAAGCTCGCCGACGTGCCGATGGCCACCTGGTGGCGCCGGTACGAGCTGGTCGTCCCGGCGGGCACCGGCGCGCTCTGGCGCACCCTGCGCCTGGCCGACCTGGTGGTCACCGTCGCCTTCGCCCCGCCGCCGACCACCCGCTGAACCCGGCGCTCGCCTCGGTGAACTGCCCGCACGACCACCGGCACGCCGCCTGTCGAGCTGCCCCGTCCATGCGACCGCCCGCGCCGGTGCGACCGCCGGTCACGGCGGCTGTCGAGCTGCCCCGTCCATGCGACCGCCCGCGCCGGTGCGACCGCCGGTCACAGCGGCTGTCGAGCTGCCCCATCCATGCGACCGCCCGCACCGGCGTTGCGTCCGGAGGTGCCGCGCGGCGGCCCGGGCGCGGTCGCAACCCGGGACCCACCCCGGCGGTTGTCACACACGGGCGGCCGACAGGGCGCACAGGGAGCTGACGCCGGGCGCTGGCGTGCCGGTCGGTTCGTGCCCCGTGGGGCGGGGCAGCTCGACAGGACGCGAACAGGTGACCACCACCGGCCGCCGGCGTTGTGGTGCCTGCCGGGGCGGCGAGACCGGGTAGCCGGGTGGGGTCAGATCAGATCCCAGCTCAGGGGAGTGCCGCGCGGGACGTCGACGGTGAAGCTGCGCCCGAGCACCCGGTCGATCTCCACCGGCGGCAGGCCGCCGGCGGGCCGGATGGACCGGACGTTGGCCGCCGTCACCGGGTCGCCGGCGCGGACGTCCTCGACCACGAAGAGCGAGCGGCGGAAACGCAGCCCCTCCCGCTCGGCCGGGGTCGGGCCGATCGCGGTGCCGCCGAGGGCCGCGTACGCCCGCTCCGACTCGACCACCAGGGCCGCCAGCTCGCCCGGGTCCAGCGAGAAGTCCGAGTCGACCCCGCCGTCGGCCCGGTCGAGGGTCACGTGCTTCTCGATGAAGCAGGCGCCGAGCGCCACCGAGGCCACCGCCACGCCGATGCCCGGGGTGTGGTCGGAGAGCCCGACCGGCACGCCGAAGGCGTCCGCCAGCACCGGCAGCCGGCGCAGGTTGCTGTCCGCCGGCGGCGCCGGGTAGGAGGCGGTGCAGGCCAGCAGCACGATGCCGCCGGCGCCGCCGGCCCGGGCGGTGCGCACCGCGGCGTCGATCTCCGCGACGGTGGCCATCCCGGTCGAGATGACCAGGGGCTTGCCGGTGCTCGCGACCAGCCGGATCAGGGGCAGGTCCACCAGCTCCGACGAGGCGATCTTGTACGCCGGGGCGTCCAGCTCCTCCAGCAGCCGCACGGCGGAGGCGTCGAACGGCGAGGAGAAGACGGTCAGCCCGTGCCGCCGGGCCCGCGCGAAGATCGGCTCGTGCCACTCGTACGGGGTGTGCGCGCGCTCGTAGAGCCGGTAGAGGTTCTCCCCGCCCCACAGCTCGTGCTCGCCCGAGATGCGGAACGCCGGGGTGTCCACGTCGATGGTGATGGTGTCCGGCCGGTACGTCTGGAGCTTGAGCGCGTGCGCCCCGCTGGCCGCGACCGCGTCCACGATGGCCAGTGCCCGGTCCAGGTCACCGTTGTGGTTCCCGGACATCTCGGCGACCACCAGGGGTCGTTCCCCGGGCCCCACCGCGTGCGGTCCGATCTTCACCGTCGTCGTCATGCCGACCTCTGCTCACCGTACGTCCGCACCGGGTGCGGTCCTGTCGTCGTCCTCATGCCCGGGGGTGCCCGCTCAGCGCCTCGGGTCGGGCCCGGTCCACCGCCGCGGGCCCGGGACCGGTCACCGGGTCGGGGCGGGCCGGCTCGGGAGCCCGCCGCAGCCGTCCGGCCAGCCGGTGCGCCCGGCGCAGCGCCGCGTACGCCAGGTAGTTGTTCCGGCCCACCAGCCGGTGCTTGAGCCCGGCCACCCCGCCCGGCCGGGAATAGCCGCCGGCGGGCAGGTAGCGGCGGTAGTGCTCGGCGACCCGGCGGAAGAAGGCGCGGCGCAGGTGCGGGTGCAGCCGGTCGTCGTTGCCCGCCACCACCAGGTAGTGGTTGACCATCAGCTGGAACAGTTCGGCGTGCAGCCGCTCGTCCGGGTAGCGCCGGCGCACCCAGTCCAGCAGCCGCTCGTACTGGTCGAACGCGTCGAAGTGCCGGCCGCTGCGGGTGGAGGTGATCGCCCCGAGCCGTCCCTGCCGGTACAGGTAGCAGACCCGGTCGAGCACCGAGATCTTCTCCGCGCCGATCAGCAGCGGGTGGCTGAACGGGATGTCCTCGTACCAGCCGGGGTGGAAGCGCAGTTCCAGTTCGGCCAGGAAGTCCCGGCGGACCACCTTGTTCCAGGCGGTGTGCTGCACCCGCAGCAGCCGCGGCTGGTCGGCCAGGCGCACCACGCCGGGAATGCCGCGCAGCAGGTGGCTGCTCGCGTCGACCTCCCGCCGGCCGTTCTCGTGCACCCGCAGGTGGTCCAGCATCAGCACGTCCGGCTGGTGCGCGCGCAGCCGGTCCAGCACCGCCGGGATCGTGCCCGGCGGCAGCCAGTCGTCGCTGTCGACGAACCAGACGTACCGGCCGGTGGCCGCGTCCAGCCCGGCGTTGCGCGCCAGCCCCAGGCCGACGTTGCGGGTGAGGTGCACCGTCCGCACGCCGGCCCGGCCGGCCGCGTACGAGCGCAGCATCTCCCCACACCGGTCCGGTGAGGCGTCGTCCACCGCGACGATCTCCACGGTGCCCGCCTCGCCGGCCGGGACGTCGGCCCGGACCGACTCGAGGCACTGGTACAGGTACGCCTCGACGCCGTACACCGGGACGACGATGCTCAGCAGCGGTGGTTGCGTCGGCTCAGTGACCACGCCGCCACCCTCGACCCCGAGGGTGGCCGGCGCCGGAACCTCACGTGACCGGCGGAGGTGGAGTCATCGAACGTCCGCCGAGCGGCGGGTTAACGGTTCAGGATGCGCCGCACCGGCCCGCCGACCGCCCGCCGGACCCGGGCCCGCAACTGCTGCTCCTGGAGGGTCTCGACCTCCTGCTGCAAGCCGACGTTCCGGTCGTGCAGCCACTGCACCCGGGCCAGCAGCGTGTCCCGGTCGGTGGCGGCGGCCGGTCGCACGGCGGGCGGGAAGGTGGTCGCCCGCACCTGGGCGTCGAAGCGGGCCGCGCTGTCGCCGTCGGCGAACGAGTTGCCCAGGTCGTGCTTGGTCAGGAAGGACAGCATGGTCTCGTACCGGGCCTTGTGGCCGTCGTTGAGCGCCGTGTAGTCGGCCTCGTCGTAGAGCTGCGCGGCGTCGACGTCGGCCGGCACGTCCTTCATCACCCGGTGCGGGATGTCGAAGTAGCGGGCGAGTTCCAGGGTGCGCGAGTCGTGCGCGAACAGGTAACCGGGCGTGCCCGAGACCAGCGCGGTGATGGTGCCGTGGATCCGGGTGCCGAAGGCGAACTCGAACCCGGAGAGGTAGTCCATCCAGGTCCACGGGTCGAGGAACATCCGCACCTTGTCCTCGACGAACAGCGGGTGCGAGGTGTGGATCGGGATCGCCGCGGTCTTGCCCCGGTCCTCCGGCGCGTCGCCGTAGAGCAGCGTGCCCAGCGTCTTCAGGTCCTGCGGCAGGTAGCGCAGGTTGGGGTAGCGCTCCAGGTGCGCGGCGACGATCTTCGCCATCGACTTGACGTACGGGGAGATGGTCAGCGCCACCCGGTCGTCCCGGTCGAGGGTGGCCTTCTTCTTCTCCACCCGCAGGCTGTCGCCGTGCAGGAACATCGACGGGCAGCCGATCACGTCGACCGCGGAGAAGCCCAGGGTGCGCAGGTAGCCCTCGGTGATCTCGCCGCGTACGCCGATGCTGTGCGACCGGTCCAGCACCGCCCGGACGAACTTGGTCACCACGTCGTCGATCGGACGCAGGTACTCCCGGTCGCCGTTGACGTCGGTCTGCACGCCGACGCCGAGCACCACCACCGGGATCTTCAGCCGCTCGATGAACTTGGTCATGGTGACCAGCCGGTGCGCGTAGCTGCGCCGGAAGGCGTTCGCGAGCGGGATGACGAACACGTCGTACCGCTCGTTGACCAGGTCGGCCTCGCGCAGGTCGATCCGGAACTCGTTCGAGGTGATCTCGGTGCCGCGGGTCTTGAGCAGCTTGTGCGCGGCGTGGCTGAAGACGAGGTTGCCGTTGTTCTCGCCGATCCAGTTGCCCTCGAACGCCTCCTCGGGGGAGTAGACGTCGAACGGGCCCTTCTTGGCCCGCATCAGGATCCGCTGGTGCATCGCGCCGCTCCGCCTCTCGTCCGCCCTCGGGAGCGGTCGTGCGGACACCGCGTCACCGCTCGACTCCGGCCGGCCACCGGGCCGGGCGGCTCGCACCTGAGGGTTCGGGGAATATTAGGCCACCCGCCGCCCCGTGCACAGACGCCCGTCACCGTCGTGCCCCGGCCCGGCCGACCGGTCGGCCGGGCCGGGTAGGGTGCCCGGGCGGGCGATTCGCCCCGGAACGCCACCCGGTGCTCCGGCCGGCGGCCGCCCATGACGCCGCCGAGAAGGAGCCGTACGTGCTGGTCAGCTCGCCGACTGCCGGGAGTCGCGCATGACGGGCGCCACCGTCGCGCCGGGCTGCACCACGCGGTCCGCCAACCGCCTGCCGTCGCTGACCGGGTTGCGCTGGATCGCCGCGCTGCTGGTCTTCGGCTTCCACGCCGGCACCATGCGGATCATCGCGGAGCCCGACCACCAGGCCGTGGTGAACTGGTTCTTCACCCTGGGCCTGTCCGGCGTGCAGTTCTTCTTCATCCTGAGCGGGTTCGTGCTGGTCTGGTCGGCCCGTCCCGGCGACTCCCCGTGGGCCTTCTGGCGTCGCCGGTTCGCCAAGATCTACCCCAACCACCTGCTGCTCTGGGCGCTGGTCCTGCTGGTCGGGCTCTGGTTCGCCGACCCGGTCGACGTCGGCGCCGCGCTGGAAAACCTCTTCCTGGTGCAGGCCTGGGACCCGCGACCCGGCTACTTCTACAGCGTCAACACCGTGAGCTGGTCGCTGTCCTGCGAGTTCTTCTTCTACTTCTGCCTGCCGCTGGTGCTGCCCCTGGTGCGCCGGGCCCGGTCCGGGGCACTGTGGGCGGTGGTGGTCGGGGTGCCGCTGCTGATCCTCGCGCTCTGGCCCGGCCAGGCCCTGGTGCCCGAGGCCGACCGCTGGTGGTTCACCCAGGTCTTCCCGCCGGTGCGGTCGCTGGAGTTCTGGATGGGGGTGGCCGCGGCCGAGCTGATGCGCCGGGGCCGGTGGCGGGGGCCGGGACTGCCGCTGGCCAGCCTGATCTTCGCGGTCACCTGGGTGGTCGCCGCGCAGTGGATCCGGGCCGAGCTGTGGGCGGCGCTGCTCTCGGTGGCGTACATCCTGGTCATCACCGCGGCGGCGGACGCCGACGTGCGCGGGCTGCGCTCGCCGTGGCGCTCCCGGCCGATGATCTGGCTCGGTGAGGTCTCGTTCGCCTTCTACCTGGTGCACGTCTTCGTGATGATCACCGTGCTCCGGCTCACCGGGGACTGGGGGACCGGCTTCACCGGCTGGTGGGGCCTGCTCGTGGTGCTCGGCTTCCTGCTGCTGAACCTGGGGCTGGCCGCGCTGCTGCACCGCTGGGTCGAGACGCCGATGATGCGCCGGCTGGCGCCGCGCCGTCCGAAGCGGACGGTCGGCGGCGCGGTGCCGGACGCGGCAGCCGGCACGCCCACCCCGCCGGCCCCGGGCAGCGCCGTGCCGAGCCCGCGCGCGCCCGAGCGGCCATCGGCGTACGTCGACTCGCGCTGACCCGTCCACCCTGGTCGTGCCGTCGGCGCGGCGAAACCGCGACACGCCCGGCAGCGGTGCGGGGGACCGGGCCGGGCGGTAGCGTTGTCGTCGTGCTTCCGGTCGCGCTCACCTGTCCGTTGTGGTGGGTGGCGCGCTGGGCCGCGCGACTGACGGCCGGCCTCGCCGTCGCCGTGGCGATCGCCCTCGGAGCGCCCGGCGCGGTCGCCGCACCGGCCGGCCCGGAGCCGGCGGTGTGCGCCGCCGTGCCCCGCCTCACCGACACGCCGGCCGGTCCGGTCGCGTCGACCCGGCCCGGCGCGGCCTTCGCCGACGGACCCGGGGCCCACCCGGCGCACCGGGCCGCTCTCACCGGCCCGACCGGCCACCCGGTCCACGACGCCGCCCTCGCCGGCCGCCCCGTCCACGGCGTCGGCCTCGCCGGCGAGCCGGTCCCGGGTGTCGCCGTCGCCGGTCCGACCGGCCGCCCGGTCCCCGGCCTCGCTGTTTCCTCCGGGGCGGCCGTCGTGCTCGCCGGGTCCGCGTCGACGGCCGCCGGCGACGAGCGGCCCGCCGCGCTCGCCGGCGGGGTCGCCTGGGTCGTGCCGGCCGCCGCCCCACCCGCGGCCCTCGCCGCTGCCGCGCCGGTGCCGGCCGGGTCCGTCCCGGCCGTCCGCACCCCGCGCGCCCCGCCGCACGCCTGATCCGTCCGCGGGGTCCCCGCCCCGCCCGCGATCGCAATCCGCCCCCGTCCGGCGTCGGCGGTGTTTCCACCACGTCCGGGCGCGGCTCCCGCTTCCGCATCCGCTTCCCCCGTGAGGTGCCGACCTTGGAGACCGTCCTCTACCACCAGTTCCTGATCGACGTGCCGCGGGCCGCCGCCATCTGGTCCGGCCTGCTGGTGCTGGCGCTGACCGTGCTCACCGTGCTGGTCGCCCGCCCGGAGCGCCCCACGGACGAGGAGTCCGCCCCGGCGGCCGCCGAGCCGGCCGAGCCCGACCTCGCCGATCTGCGCCGGTACGCCGAGGAGGTGGCCGTCGCCGCCACCCGTGCGGCGCAGACCGCCCGCCGCCGGCGTGCCGACTGGCTCGCCGCGCAGGCCGAGGTGGAGCGCACCTGGCAGGCCTACGACGAGGCGGAGACCGCCGCCCGCCGGTTCGCCGGGGCCGCCGCCCTGCCGGCCCCGCGCACCCCGCGCACACCGGCCGAGTACGCCGCCCGCGAGCGCTGGCTGCACCACGCGGCGATGGCCGCCCACTGGCGCGGGGAACTGTCCGCCCGGCAGCTGTCCGACGTGTTCTGCCACCGGGCCGGCTGGGATCCCCGGCGGCACCCGGTGGAGCAGGAGATCGTGCTCGCCCGGGCGGTACGCGAGCAGCGCCGGGCCGGCTACCGGCTGGCCGCCGAGCGGGAGCGGTCGGCGTGGCGGGACGCCGAACTGGCCGCCGAGGCGGCGCGGGCCCTCGCCGCCGAGGCGTACGCCGCCGCGGCCCGGCTCCGGCCGGGCCGGCTGCCCGCGTCCCGGGTCGACGCGGTGCCGGCCCGTTCCGTGGCCCCGGCCCGGTGGCGCCCGGCCCGGGTTGGTTGATCGGGAAATATTCCGGTGACGCCGGTCACAGCCGATGGGAAAACGGTCATCCGGCACGGACCGGCCGAGGTGCGCCGACAATTCCCGGCCGACGCCGCACGCTTGTCCGATTGTCGCCCGGTAACGCGGTCGGAGAGGGCTGTCCCATTGAGTCACGCCAGTGCGTAACTGACCGCAAAATTGTCGCGCCGAAGCAGGTTTACGCAGGTGAACCGGGCTTGGCAGGCTCCGAACCGACCAGTAGTGTCGGCCCGTCCGGTGCGGTAACCGATCGCAAGAGGCGACGCCGCGCCGACCCGCTCAATCGTGATCACACGAACCGGGGAACCAATGCACCTCTGGGGTGAATCCGCGGGCCGCGGCCCGTGGTAGGGCGTACTTCCCGCCCGAATCCGTCAGCTAACCCGGTCGGCGGTGTCGGAAGGAGTTCCATCCTCGTGCAGCACGATCCCACCCCTCGGTTCTTCCCCCGCCTCCACGGCCCCGCGGTGCCCGTCCTGCTCGCCCCGGTCGCGAGCTGACCCGCCGGCAACCGCCCCGCCCGACGTCCGGGCGCTTCCCTGAGTGGCCCACCAACCCGCGGACCAGGGGTCCGCGCGGTCGAGCCGGCCTGCCCGCCGGCACCGCGTGTGCGCCGCTCGCCCCCGAGTCCCGTGGAGGAACCATGAAGCACCACCTCAAGCGCCAGTTGCGGCGCATCGCCACCGAGCGCCCCTACCAGGTGGCCGCCGCCTCGGCCGCGGCCCTGGTGCTGGCCTCCGGCGCCGGCGCGCTCGCCGCCGGCACCGACGAGGCCCCGACCTCGGCGCCGGCCCAGGCCACGGTCGCCGAACTGCGTGACGCGCCCGCCGTGGCGTCGCGTGGCGAGGCCCGGATCGGCGCCGCCCCGTCGAGCGCCGCCCCGTCCAGCGCCGCTCCCTCGGCCGCCGCCTCGTCGGCCGCGCCGAACCCGGACCTGACCCGCAAGGCGGCGCCGAAGCCGCCGTCGCGCAAGGTCCTCGACTACGACTACCAGGCCCAGACGACCTTCTACAACTGCGGCCCGGCGGCCGTGCGGAACGCGCTCAGCGCCGCCGGTATCGACCGCAGCCAGGACGCCCTCGGCGCCCAGCTGGGCACCACCGAGATGGGCACCAACTCCGCCAACGACACCACCCGGGTGCTCAACGCGGTGGTGAAGGGCGACCCGTACCGGACCCGGATGATCCCGGGCGGGGCCGCCACCCCGGCCCAGATGGACCAGCTCCAGGCCGACGTGGTCCGGGCCATCACCGACAAGCGCGGTGTTGTGGTGAACGTGGCCGGCAGCGCCACCGACACCGGCGGCGGCTGGCACTCCTTCCCCGGCGGGCACTACATCGCCGTGGTCGGCTACGACGACGACGGCCGGCTGGTGAAGATCGCCGACTCGGCGAACCCGGCCACCGCCTCGTACTGGATGACCACCATCGACCTGGCGAACTGGGCGGCGACCCGCGGCTACTCCGCCTGACCGCCGCCGCGTCCCTCCGTCTCGGGCGCCGGCTCCCCACCACGGGGGCCGGCGCCCGGCGCGTAGGGGCGCCCGGCTCTCGCCCCGGGTGTCCGACCGGTGGCACACTGCGCCCTATGGTCGACGAATCGGGTACCCGGGACGGCGGGCGACCGCTCCTGCTGCTGCTGCACGGCATGGGCGCCACCGGCGAGGTGTGGCTGCCCTGGGCGCCCCTGCTGGAGCGCCGGTGGGCCGGCCGGTGGCTGGCGCCGGACCTGGCCGGGCACGGCTGGTCCCCGCCGCTGCCGCGGTACTCCTTCGCCGGGCTGGCCGGGCAGGTCGCCGGTGGCCTGAAGCCGGGTGACCGGCTCGTCGTGCTGGGGCACTCCCTCGGCGGCGTGGTGGGTCTGGCGCTGGCCGCGCGTACCGCCGGGCTGACGGTGGACGCGGTGGTCGGGCTCGGCATCAAGGCGGTCTGGTCGCCGGCCGAACTGGAGCGGACCGCCGAGCTGGCCGCCCGCCCGGTCACCTGGTTCGCCAGCCGCGACGAGGCGGCCCGTCGCTACCTGCGGGTGGCCGGGCTGACCGGACTGTTCGCCCCGGACCATCCCGTCGTCGAGGCCGGGCTGCGGCAGGTCGACGGCCGCTGGCGGCTGGCGATGGACAACGCCGCGTTCGCGGTGGGGGAGCCGGACCTGCCGGCTCTGCTGGCGGCGACCGACGTGCCGGTGGTGCTGGCGCGCGGCGAGCGTGACCCGATGGTCTCCGACGAGCAGCTCAAGGAGTTCGGGGTGCCGGTGGTGACGCTGCCCGGTCTCGGGCACAACGCGCACGTGGAGGACCCGGAGTCGGTGCTCGCCCTGGTCGACCCGTACCGCTGAGCCCCGCCGCGCCGGTTCCCGGCGGGGATCAGGGTGTTGTGCCGCGACGCCCCGAGTCCTCGGGATAACATGCCCGTACGTCCCGGAGTACGCCGGGCGTCCTGTTTGTCCGGGTGGCCCTTCCGCGCCGACCCCCACCGGGTCACCCGTCCGTAACCCCACCACCCCTCCTGTCCACATCCGAACGACGTAGCGCCGCGTCCGATCCGGACGCGGTAGCTGTTCGACAGGAGGAAGCCCCATGGCCGGGCTGACCACAGAAGTGATTCCACCGGCGAGGCCGGTCATCGGCGAGGCCGAGATCGAGGCGGCGGTGCGGGTGCTGCGCAGCGGCCGCGTCGTGCAGGGGCCGGAGGTGGCCGCGTTCGAGGCGGAGTTCGGCGAGCTGGTCGCCGGCCGGCACTGCGTCGCTGTCAACTCGGGCACGTCCGCCCTCCAGCTGACCCTGATGGCGCTCGGATTCGGCCCCGGCGACGAGGTGATCGTCCCGTCGTTCTCCTTCGCCGCCAGCGCCAACGCGGTCCGGCTGGTGGGCGCCCGGCCGGTCTTCGTCGACATCGAACCGGCCAGCTTCTGCCTCGACCCGGCGGCGGTCGCCGCGGCGGTCACCCCGCGCACGGTGGCGATCCTGCCGGTGCACCTCTACGGCCACCCCGCCGCGATGGACCGGATCATGGCGATCGCCGACCGGCACGGGCTGGCCGTGGTCGAGGACGCCGCCCAGGCGCACGGCGCCACCCTGGCCGGACGGCCGGTCGGCGCGTTCGGCACGGCCGGCTGCTTCAGCTTCTACCCCACCAAGAACATGCACTCCCTGGAGGGCGGCATGGTCAGCACCGCCGACGGCGAGCTGGCCCGTACCCTGCGGCTGCTGCGCAACCAGGGCATGGAGCAGCGGTACGCCAACGAGATCGTCGGCGCCAACATGCGGATGACCGACGTGGCGGCGGCGATCGGCCGGGTGCAGCTGCGTCAACTGCCGGAGTGGACGGAGCAGCGGCGGGCCAACGCGAAGCTGCTCGACGCCCGGATCACCGGCCTGCTCACCCCGCCGGTCGCCGACGCCGCCCGGCACGTCTACCACCAGTACACGGTGCGGGTGCCGGGCGGTCGCCGCGACGCGGCCGGGCGGCGCCTCACCGAGCTGGGCGTCGGCAACGCGGTCTACTACCCCACGCCGATCCACCGCCTCCGGCCCTACCTCGCCGACGACGGCCGACCGGGTCCGTGGGACCTGCCGGAGACCGACCGGGCCGCCGCCGAGGTGCTCTCGTTGCCGGTGCACCCGACGCTGTCCCAGCGGGACCTGGAGCGGGTCGCCGAGGGCGCCAACCTGGCCGGGGGTGCCCGATGACCCGGGCCCGGCTGCGCGCCGGCCTGATCGGCCTCGGCGCGATGGGGCGTAACCACGCCCGGGTCCTCGCCGCCCTGGACGGGGTGGAGCTGGTCGGCGTCGTCGACCCGGCGGGCGATCCGGCCGGCGCGCTCCGGGTGCCGGTCGTACCCGACCTGGACGCCCTGCTGGCGCTCGGCGTCGACTACGCGGTGGTCGCCTGCCCGACGGCGCTGCACGAGCAGGTCGGTCTGGCGCTGGCCGCCAGCGGGGTGCCCGCGCTCGTCGAGAAGCCGCTCGCCCCCTCGGTGGCCGCCGCCGGCCGCCTGGTCGACGCGTTCGAGGCCGCCGGCCTGGTGGCCGGGGTCGGCCACATCGAGCGGTACAACCCGGCCCTGCAGAGCCTGCGCCTGCGGCTGGAGGCCGGCGAGCTGGGCGAGGTGTTCCAGGTGGTCACCCGGCGGCAGGGGCCGTTCCCGCACCGGATCGCCGACGTGGGCGTGGTGATGGACCTGGCCACCCACGACATCGACCTGACCAGCTGGGTGGTCGGCCGGGAGTACCGGACCGTGTCGGCGCGGACCGTCTCGCGCAGCGGCCGGCTGCACGAGGACATGGTCGCCGCGGTCGGCCAGTTGGCCGGCGGCGCGATGGTCAACCACCTGGTCAACTGGCTGAGCCCGCTGAAGGAGCGGTCCACGGTGGTCACCGGCGAGCGGGGCTGCTTCGTCGCCGACACCCTCACCGCCGACCTGACCTGGTACGCCAACGGGGCGATCGACACCGAGTGGGAGGCGCTGCGCGCCTTCCGCGGCGTGGCCGAGGGCGACATGGTCCGGTACGCGATCCCGAAGCGCGAGCCGCTGCTGGTGGAGCACGAGCGGTTCCGCGACGCGGTCGACGGCAAGGAGAGCGACATCGTCACCCTGCGGCAGGGGCTGCGCACGGTGCGGGTCGCCGCCGCGCTGCTCCAGTCGGCCGCCGAGGGCAGCACCGTCGAGATCGATGCCGACGCCGCACCCGAGCACCCCGCGACCGTCCCGCTGTCCTGACCCCCGGCCGTACCGGCCCTCGCGGCACCAACCGTGCGGCCGGCTCGTTATCGCCGTAGCGCCCGGGCCACCGGATCGGCCGGCTCCCGGGTCCATGACATGACGAAGAAAGAAGAGCCATGAACATCTGTGTCGTCGCCCTCGGGAAGATCGGGCTGCCGCTCGCCGTGCAGTTCGCGACGAGCGGGCACCGGGTGATCGGCGCCGACGTCTCCGAGCGGGTCGTCGGGCTGGTCAACGACGGGGCGGTCCCGTTCCCGGGCGAGGCCGACCTGGACGTCCGGCTGAAGGAGGTGGTGGCGGCCGGGATGTTGTCGGCGACCACCGACACCGCGGCGGCCGTCGCCCGCTGTGAGGCGGTGGTCCTGGTGGTGCCGCTCGTCGTGGACGGCCGGGGGATGCCGGACTTCGGGTGGATGGACGACGCGACCCGGGCGGTGGCGGCCGGGCTCCGGCCGGGCACCCTGGTCAGCTACGAGACCACGCTGCCGGTGGGCACCACCCGGCACCGCTTCGCCCCGATGCTGGAGCGGGGCAGCGGGCTGACCGTGGGCGAGGACTTCCACCTGGTGTTCAGCCCCGAGCGGGTGCTCACCGGCCGGGTCTTCGCCGACCTGCGCCGCTACCCGAAGCTGGTCGGCGGGGTGGACCGGGCGTCGACAGCGCGGGGCGTGGCGTTCTACGAGTCGGTGCTCCAGTTCGACCCCCGGCCGGACCTGCCCCGGGCCAACGGGGTGTGGGATCTCGGCTCGGCCGAGGCGGCGGAGCTGGCGAAGCTGGCCGAGACCACCTACCGGGACGTGAACATCGGGCTGGCCAACCAGTTCGCCCGGTTCGCCGCCACCGTCGGGGTCGACGTCACCACCGTGATCGAGGCCTGCAACACCCAGCCGTACAGCCACATCCACCAGCCCGGCATCGCGGTCGGCGGGCACTGCATCCCGGTCTACCCCCGGATGTACCTGTGGAACGACCCGGCCGCGAGCGTGGTCCGCGCGGCCCGGGAGGCCAACGCGCAGATGCCGCAGTACGCCGTCGACCTGCTCGCCACCGCGTACGGCGACCTGACCGGGGTGGAGGTGCTGGTCCTCGGCGCCGCCTACCGGGGCGGGGTGAAGGAGACCGCCTTCTCCGGCGTCTTCCCGACCGTCGACGCGCTGCGCGCCCGGGGTGCCCGGCCGTACGTCTGCGACCCGATGTACACGGCCGCCGAGCTGACCGCGCTGGGGCTGCCGGCGTACGCCGACCAGGCCGTCACCGCCGCGGTGATCCAGGCCGACCACCCGGAGTACCGGTCGCTGACCCCCGCCGACCTGCCCTCGGTGCGGGTACTGGTGGACGGTCGCCGGGTCACCGACCCGGCGCGCTGGACCGGCGTCCGGCGGATCGTGATCGGCGCCTGACCGCCGGGCGGCCGACGCCCGTGGGCGGGGGCGCCGCGGAACGGCTACCGGGAGCGTGCCTCGCGGGCCGGGCCCCGGGGCCGGCGTGGCTCGTCCGGTCAGCCCTCGTCGAGGCCGGCGGGGCGGGTGCCCGGGTCGCGGGAGACCACCTCGCCCCTCGCGTCCACCCAGCCCAGCGGGCGGGCCGGGTTCCCGGCCACGAGTTGGTACGGCGGCACGTCCCGGGTCACCACCGAGCCGGCCGCGACCATCGCGTACGCGCCCACCTCGATGCCGCAGACCAGGGTGGCGTTGGCGCCGATCGAGGCGCCCCGGCGGACCAGGGTCGGCGTGATCGTCCAGTCCGGGTTCTGCGCGCGGGGGCGCAGGTCGTTGGTGAAGACCACGCACGGGCCGACGAAGACCTCGTCCTCCAGCGTGACGCCCCGGTAGACGGAGACGTTGTTCTGGATCTTCACCAGGTCGCCGACGGTCACCCCGGCGTCGACGTACACGTTGCGGCCGATGACGCAGCCGGCGCCGACCCGGGCGGAGGACCGGACGTGCGCCAGGTGCCAGACCTTGGTGCCGTCCCCGACGTAGGCGCCCTCCTCGACGTCGGCGGTGGGGTGGACGAAGACCGGGGAGAGCGCGGTGTCAGCCATGTCAACTCGCAGGACTCGGGTAGCGGGACTCGGCGTAGGATACGCCCTTGTTGTCCGATTTGGCCCGCCACCGCGCCGTGGTGGCCCTCATCCCGGTCACCGCGCGCCGCGTCCGGGCCGGCGGGGCCGGCCGGGTGTGGCGGGTTCCGCACGTCGGCCGTCGAGCCGACCGCCGCGAAGGACCGGTCAGGTGGCAGGGGCGACGGTCTCCGGTTCGACCGGCAGCCCGCCGGTCCGGGGCGCCGGCGGCCGGCCGCCCCGGTCGAGTTCCCGCCGGGCGGCGGCCAGGAACGCCTCCGCGTACGACTCGGCCGGGAAGTCGCCCAGGTAGCGGCGCCGGGTGGCCCACCGGTCCGGGGCCAGCGGGTCGGTGTCTAGCAGCGCGGTGAGCACCTCGTCGACGTTGGACATGTCCCGGCGCAGCACGTAGCCGGAGCCGGCCAGCGGGAAGCGCTCGGTGAACCGGTCGCCGTCGCCGCCCATGTCGGTCACCGCGTACGGCTTGCCCGAGTAGAGGTAGTCGGAGATCACCCCGGACACGTCGGAGACCAGCGCGTCCGAGCGGTTCACACACTCGGTCAGGGTCAGCTCGCGGGCGGCGGCGCCGAAGACGTGCTGCCGGCCGGTCTTCGCCCGGTCGGCGGCCAGCAGTTCGGTGAGCCGGCCCAGCTGGCGGGCCGAGGCCGGGTTCTGCGCGGTGTACGGGTGGGCCCGCAGGATCACCGTGGCGCCGCGCGCCAGCAGCCGGCGCAGCAGCGTCTCCGCCACCGGCAGCGAGCAGTAGTTGGCGTCCGCGTGGTGCCCGGTCCAGGTCGGCGTGTAGAGCACGGTCGGCTGCGTCAGGCCGCGGACCGGCTCCGGGCGGACCTCGATCGCCTCCACCTGCGGCCGGCCGACCACCTCGAACTTCTCGGCCGGGATCTCCACCCCGGCCCGCGCGTACCGGTCGATGGCGGCCTCGCCGGCCACGAAGATCCGGTCGAAGATCGCCGAGACCGGGTTGGCGCTGGGCGCCTTGTCGCTGTCGCCGTGGTGCAGTTGCACGTGGGTGAGCTGGGTGAACCGGATGCAGTGGCTGTTCTTCGCGCCGTGGTTGACGTAGAAGGCCACCCGCAGGCTCGGCACCAGCGCCTCGTCCATCGCCTTCAGCGTGGGGCAGTAGACCACCGGGGCGGTGGTGGCCGCCGCGATCGTGCGCAGGAACTCCGGCTCGCGCACCATCACCAGGAACGGCCGGCCGATCCGCTCCAGGTACGGCAGCCACATGGTGACCTGGTACTCGGAGCCGGGCGGCGCGGAGAAGTGCAGCAGGAACTCGGGCTGGTGCCGGCGCAGCGCCCGGGTCACCGCCGACCCGCCGGCCGGCGGCCGGAACCGCCGCCGGGCCAGGTCGAGGCCGACCGCGCCGGCGCTCGCGCCGACCAGCAGGCTGGCGACCAGCGCGACGGCGGCGGGCAGCGCGAACGCGGCCGCCAGCGCCACCACCGCGAGCAGCCCGAGCAGGGCGCTGCCCAACTGTGCGGCGACCAGCGGCGTCCAGCCACGCACGGGCAGGTTGGCGGCCCGGATCTCCAGGTTGCCGGCGTCGCGCAGCGGCCCGACGAGCAGCACCAGACCCAGCAGGACGAGCGCGGTGGCGGCCAGCACCGGATCGAACCCGGCGTCGAGCCGCCGGGCGTAGCCGACCAGGATGCCGGCCGCGACCAGCACGGTCTCCGGCACGCTGTCGGCGCCCGGGCGGACCCGCCGCTCCCACGCCGCCGCGGCCAGCGCGGCCACCGCCAGGCCGAGCCCCCAGCCGGTGGCGCCGGTCAGCGCCACCACCAGGAACGCCAGCACGGCCAGCCCGGTGGTCAGGCCCCGGGCGACCAGTTTCCGAACCAGGTCACCACGCATCTCGGCTGCGCCTCCCGCCGTCGCCGGGCCCGGCTCAGCCGCCGACCGCGGCGCCCGCCGCCTGCTCGGCCTGCGCCGGCGTCGGCTGGCTGGGCACCTCGCCCGGCGCCCGGCGGACGTCGATCACCTGGCCGGTGAGGTCGGAGATCAGCACGTCCAGCGACGCCCGGGCCACGGTCTCGGCGGCGAGCAGGGTGTGCTCCGGCTCCTCGCCGAACGCCTTGGTGCGCATCGGGGTGGCGGTCCGCTCCGGGTTGATGCAGTTGACCCGGACGCCGAACTCGGCCCACTCGTCGGACAGCGCCTGGGTGAGGTTGACCAGCGCCGCCTTGGTGGACGAGTAGAGCGCGTACTGGGCCCGGCCCCGGGTGTAGGAGCTGGAGGTGTAGAGCAGCAGCTGGCCCTTGGTCTGCTGGAGGTAGGGCAGCGCCTGCCGGGCGGCGATGACCGGCCCGACGAAGTTGACCTGGAGCACCCGGTCCATGGTCTCCTCGTCCATCTCGACGAGGGCGCCCTTCTCCAGGATGCCGGCGGTGACCACCACGTGGTCGATCCGTCCGGTGGCCTCGAAGGCGGTCTTCAGCGCCGCCTCGACGTCGGCGGCGCGCTCGACGTGGGTGCCGGTGCTGGAGCGGCTGAACGGGAAGACCTGGGCGCCGTAGCGGCGGGCCAGCTCGGTCAGGTCGTGCCCGATGCCGTAGCTGCCGCCGAACACCACGATCGTCCGGCCGGTCAGCTCCTCGGTGTAGCTGCGGTGGTCGGTCAGCCGGGGCGCCTGGGCGGCGGCGAGCTGGAAGAGCTTGTCCGCCAGGTGCACGTCGACCGGGTGGGTGACCTTGATGTTCTCGTCCGAGCCGTCGATCACCTTGATCGGCGTGCCCGGCAGGTAGCGCAGCACCACGCCGCAGTCGTCGGTGGCGGCGAAGTTCGGGTCGCCCTCGGCGCGCCGGTACGCCTCCCGGATGGTGCCGGAGCGGAACGCCTGGGGGGTCTGCCCCCGGCGCAGCGACGACCGTACCGGGATGTCGGTGATGCAGTCGTTCTCGTCGACCTGGATGATCGTGTCGGCCGACGGGATGGCCACGTCGACCGCCGAGTACGTCCAGAGCGCGTTCACGCACTCCCGCACGATCCGGCCGCTGACCAGGGGCCGGACCGCGTCGTGGAAGAGGATGTTGCAGTCGTCCGGGCCGACCGCGTCCAGCGCGATCCGGGTGGTGGCGTTGCGCGTGTCACCGCCCTCGATCACCTTGCTGACCTTGCGGAAGCCGGCCTTCTCGACGATCTGCTGGGCCTCGGCGACGTGGCCGGCGGCCATCAGCACGATGATCTCGTCGATCTCCGGGGCCGCCTCGAAGACCGCCAGGGTGTGCTCGATGATCGGCTTGCCGGCGATCTTCAGCAACTGCTTGGGGATGCCGAGGCCCAGCCGGGTCCCGGTGCCACCCGCCAGGACCACCGCCACCGTCCGCGAGGGCCGCCACGGCGCCGGGGTCTGCGGCGCGGCGTCCGGGCCAGTGGTGTGGTCCTGCGTCATTGCCGATCCTCACTCTCAGGGGTACGTGAACAGAAGGTTCCGCCGGCGCGGCGACGGGATGAACCTTAACGCGCCGGCCGCGCCGCCCCAACGCGACGACGCGGCCCGCGCGTACGCGGGTCGATGGCTCGGCCTACTTGCCGTTGGCGAACGCCTCGT
Organism: Micromonospora sp. C28SCA-DRY-2; assembly: GCF_030519475.1. Taxonomy (GTDB): domain Bacteria; phylum Actinomycetota; class Actinomycetes; order Mycobacteriales; family Micromonosporaceae; genus Micromonospora. The sequence goes on from NZ_JAUMKD010000011.1 coordinate 32,700, forward strand.
AGGCCCGGACCACCTCGTCGGTCGGGCCGTCCATCCGCAGGACGCCCGATTCCAACCAGATTGTCCGTTCGCACGTGTCGCGGACGGAGGAGAGCTGGTGGCTGACCAGGAACACCGTGCCGGCGCTCTCCCGCAGCTCCCGCACCCGCTGCTCGCTGCGCTTGCGGAAGCCCTTGTCGCCGGTGGCCAGCGCCTCGTCGATGAGCAGCACGTCGTGCTTCTTCGCCGCGGCGATGGAGAAGCGCAGCCGGGCGGCCATGCCGGAGGAGTAGGTGCGCATCGGCAGCGAGGCGAAGTCGCCGCGCTGGTTGATCCCGGAGAACTCGATGATCTCCGGGGTCTGTCGCTGCACCTCGGCCGGGTGCATCCCCATCGCCAGGCAGCCCAGCACGACGTTGCGCTCGCCGGCGAGGTCGTTGAAGAGGGCGGCGTTCACGCCCAGCAGCGACGGCTGGCCCTGGGTGTAGATCGCGCCGCGGTTCACCGGCAGCAGGCCGGCGATCGCCCGCAGGATCGTCGACTTGCCCGAGCCGTTGCTGCCGATCAGCCCGATCGCCTCGCCCCGGTACGCGGTGAAGCTGACCCCCTTGACCGCGTGCACCTCGCGGATGTTCGGCGCGGAGGTGCGGGTCACGATCCGCTTCAGCGCGCCCACCGGCCCGCCGCCGCCACCGGCGCCCTTGTGCACCCGGTAGATCACGTGCGCGTCGTCGACCACCACCGTCGGGATCCGCTCCCGGATCCGGGGCAGGGTGACCGTCACGTCGTTGGACGTCTCGAAGTGCTCAACCACGGCCGTACTCCTGTTCGCCGCGCCAGAAGTAGAGGAAACCCCCGGCGCCCATCACGATCGCCCAGCCCACCGCCACCAGCCAGAGCTGCGACAGGGAGGAGTTGAGCAGCGGGGCGTCCTCCAGCAGGGCGACCCGGCCCAGCTCGATGTAGACCAGCATCGGGTTCAGCTCCACCAGCCGGGTGGCCCAGCCGGGCAGGTTCTCCTCGAAGAGCGTGACGCTGTAGAGCACCCCGGAGCCGTACATCCAGGCGCGCAGCAGGAACGGCATGACCTGCTTCAGGTCGGCCACCTTCGCGCCGAGGCGGGCCACCGCCATGGTGAGCCCGGCGTTGAAGATCGTCTGGAGCAGGATCGCCGGCACCAGCACCAGCCAGGCCAGCGTGATCGGCTCGCCGGTGACCAGCACGATCGCGATCAGCACCACCATCGCCCCGAGCAGCTGCTGGAACTGGGTCACGGTGACCGCGAGCGGCAGGCAGGCCCGGGGGAAGTGCAGCGCCCGGATCAGGCCCAGGTTGCCGGTGATCGACTGGGTGCCGTTCTGCACCGCCGTCTGGGTGAAGTTGAAGATGAACAGGCCGGTGCAGAGGTACGCGATGAAGTTCGGGATCTCCCGCTGCTCCAGCACCAGGCCGAAGATCAGGTAGTAGACCGCCGCGTTGGTCAGCGGGGTGAGCACCTGCCACAGCTGCCCCAGCTTGGCATTGCTGAACGACGCGACCAGCTTGGCGTTCGCGTACGCGGAGATGAAGTGCCGGTAGTGCCAGAGCCGCCGGCTGTACTCGGCCAGCGAGGGGCGTTCGCCGGCGACCCGCAGCCCGTACCGGGCGGCGAGCTGCGCCTGGGTGAGGCCGGCGTCGGGGTCGGCCAGCGCCGTGTCGGCCATGGGATGGGCGCTCCGATCTTTCGGGTCAACGGGGATGCGCGCGACGATGGAATCTAGCGTGGCCAGTGCGTGGAGCGCCGCCCCCGTCGCTGCGTGGACCGTAGTTCAAAACACGTCGGGACGCAACCGTACCGTCGTTGCGCTACATTGTTCCACGTGACAGCCGAGAAGAGTCCCAGGTGACGACCGAGAAGCGGCGCACGCCGGCCGGCGCGGCCGTGCTCCGGGACGACATCACCACGGCCATCCGCCGGGCACTGATGCAGGAGCTCGCGGCGGTCGGCTACGGCCGGCTCTCCATCGAGGCGGTGGCCCGCCGCGCCGGGGTGAGCAAGACCGCGATCTACCGGCGGTGGAGCTCGAAACTGGAACTCGTGCTGGAGATCGTCTCCGCCGCGGCCGGCGGCAAGCTGCCGGCGCTGGACACCGGGACCCTGCGCGGCGACCTCGAACTGCTCTTCCAGGTGGTGGCGCACGCGCTGCGGCACCCACTGGCCTCGCAGATCATTCCCGACCTGCTGGCCGAGGCGGCCCGCAACCCGACCATCGACGAGACCCTGCAGCGGGTGCTGCGCGCCCGGCAGCAGGAGATCGGCGGCCGGCTGATCGGCCGCGCCGTGCAGCGCGGCGAGCTGCCCGCCGACACCGACCCGGAGGCGGCGGTGGACCTCATCGTCGGCCCGCTCTACTGGCGGCTCGCCATCGCCCGCACCCCGCTCACCGCCGGCTACCTCGACACGCTGGTCGAGTCGGTGGCGGTCGGGCTGGGCGCCGACGGGCCGCTGCCCCGGCAACGGGAGGCACCGGTCACCGGCTGACCTGCCGACCCGCCGGTGCCACCCGCGCCGTACACCGGCGCCCGGGCGGTCCGGCTACTCTGCTTGCCAATCGGGTCACCGACGGGCCCCGCCGGCCCCGCCGTCCCGTTTCATCGCCCACACCGTGCCCGTACAACGACAAGGACCCCCCGTGTCGAAAGTCGACCACGTCGCCGTCGCCCCGCCGCGCTCCGGCGCCGCCGCGACCCCGGCCCCGGCGGAACCCGGCCGGCTCCGGTCCCTGATCGCCGCCGCACCCGCCGTCCTCACCGACGCCGGCGTGCTGGCGTTCGCGCTCTGGACGGTGCTCTACCACGCGGCGTTCCTGTTCAACCTGGCCCCGTCGGTGACCTTCACGATCTGGCTGGTCAGCTGCGTGGTGCTGGCCGGGGCGGCGGTGCTGCGGGCCGCGCGGCGGCACCGGTCGGCGCCCGTGGCCGACCCCGCGGCGCCCGCCGCGCCGACGGCCGCCGAGCCGGACACGGCCGGGTACCCCCGCCGCTGGCTGGTCGTGGTGCTGGCCGCGGCGGCGGTGGCCGCGGTCACCGCCGGCCTGGCCAACACCACGGCCGGCGACGGGATGTCCTGGTGGGTCCCGGCCAGCGCCGGGGCGGTCGCGGCGGTCGGCGGGATGCTGCTGATCCGCCGGATGTGGCTCGGCTCGCCGGCGACCGCGTCGGCCGCGCCGGTCCCGACCGCCGTCCAGTCCGGGTACGCGCTGGTCGTCTCGCTGCTGGTCGCCATCTCCTCGTTCTTCATCGCCCGCAACACCCCGGACGACGTCTACTACGTCGGCAAGTCGGTGTGGGTGGCCGAGCGGGACATCATCCCGCTCAACGACTTCCTGTTCACCGAGAACGTCGCGCCGCCGATGGGTTCCCAGCCGCCGATCGCGTCCATCGAGGTGTTCGCCGGGGCGCTCGGCCGGGTCTTCGGCATCCACGGCGCCTCCGCCACCTGGTACGTGCTGCTGCCGGTGCTCGCGGTGCTCGCCATCCTGGCCCTCTGGCGCCTGGTGCACCGCTGGGCCCCGCGCCGGCCGCTGCTCGCGTTCAGCGTGGCCGTCGCCTTCCTCTACCTGGTGGCCGGCAGCGACGCCGCGCTCGGCACCTTCCACCTGCCCCGGCTCTACGAGGGCAAGGGGATGTTCGTCTCGGCGGTCATCCCGCTGATGTGGCTCTACCTGACCAACTGGTTCGACAACCGCTCGCGCTGGGGCCTGCTGCTCATCGTCGCGCTCTCGGTGACCGCGACCGGGCTCACCACCACCGCCGCCATCATCCTGCCGATGCTGGTCGGCGCGGCGGCGTTCGCCATGCTGCTGGTCGGCCGCTGGAAGGACGCGCTGCTGGCCGGCGCGGCGGCGGTGGCGTACCCGGTGGGCTCGGTGGTGGTCTCCCAGCTGGTCCTCGACATGGCGGCCGCCACCGGCGCGGACGACGCGTTCTTCGACGCCGAGTACACCTACCGGCGGACGCTGATGATCGGCGTGGTCGGGGTGATCTGCGGGCTGGCGCTGTGGTGCGGCCCGCTGCTGGCCCGCCGGCGCACCCCGGCGCTGCTCGCCGCCGGCGGCACCCTGACGCTCAGCGTGCTGCTCGTTCCCGGCGTGCTGGAGCTGCTCAGCGACCTCAGTGGCATCTCGGTGGTGCTCTGGCGGGTGCCCTGGCTGCTGGCGCTGCCCACGCTGGTCGGGTTGCTCTGCACGGTGGACGTCCCCGTGCGGATGCCGGCCCTGCGCCGGGTGGTCGGCGTCGGCGTCGCGGCGGCCATGGTCGCCTCGTTCGCGGTCTTCGCCACCCCGATGTGGTCGAAGGAGAGCTGGGTCACCGTGCACGACCGGCCCACCTGGAAGCTGCCGCAGCAGCGGCAGGGGATCGCCTTCTGGATCAAGGACCTGGACCGGCCGGACGGCCTCGTCCTCGCCCCGTCGGTGATCATGCGGACCTCGCTGATCGTCACCAGCCGGGTCCGGGTGGTCCTGCCCCGCGACTTCTACCTGGTGGAGTACGACCTGAACTCCGACTTCGCCAAGGACCGGCTGCTGCTCGCCAAGTTCGCCGACGGCGCCATCACCCCGTCGGAGGCGGAGGTGGCCGCGGCCATCGACCGGCTCGGCGTCGGCACCATCTGTGTCTACAACGGCAACAGCTACGCCCGCCAGATGGCGCCGCGGCTCGGCTTCGAACAGTTCGCCGAGCGCCCGGCGCCCGGCGCGGTGACCTGCTACCGGCGCGGCTGACCGACCCGCCGGCCGTCCGCGACGACGCCGTGGGAACGGGCCCCGCGGTGCGGCGCGGGCGGCCGGATGCTGGTTTGACCGAAAGGTGCCGGATACCCGAGCGACGCCCGGCTGTCCGTTCGCGTTAAGGTCGCAGCACGCGCTGACGGCCCGCCGCGGGGGGAGAGCACGACATGGGCCCGGCCCGTCATCGATCTTCGTAGGGAGCGTACTCGTTGTTCGGCACGTTGACAGGACGGATCGGAGTCGCCGCCCGCGGCGCGCTGCTGGTGCTGTCCTACCTGGTCATGCTCGCTGCGGGCGCCCTCGGCTGGATCGGCTTGTTCGCCGTCGCCGGGCTGGTCGCGGTGCTCGGGGAGTTCGCCCTGATGCGCTGGTCACCCGCCTCCGACGTGCTGCTGGAGAAGGTCGGGCTGAACCGCGGCTACCGGCAGCTGACCCGGGACCTGGCGGCCGTGCTGCTGGTGGCCGCCGAGGTGGCGCTGACCGGGATCGAGCTCAGCCTGCTGCTCGTGCTGCCCGCCGCGGTCTGGGTGGTCGCGGTCTTCTCCGGCGCGCTGGTCACCATGATCGAGCGGCGCAACCCGCAGTCGGCGCTGGTGCGCAACATCGAGCTGGGTCCGCTCCGCTCGGCTCCCGAGCCGCCGGCCTGGGCGTCCGCCATCGCCGGTGACCGGATGCCGGTGGTCAACGTGCTGCTCGTTCCCGCCGCGGTGGTCGCCGCGGTGTCCGACGACGTGACCCCGTTCCTGGTCACCGCCGCGGTGGCGGTCGCGGTGACCGGGGTGGTCGGCGCGATCGTCGCGCTGACCTGGCTGCGCGGCCGGGGCAGCGGGCAGAGCCCGCTGCTGCCCGCGGTGCAGCGCTGGCTGGACACCTACCGCCCCGAGGTGGCGCTCTACTTCGCCGGCCCGGCCAAGGACGTCTACCAGGCCAACATGTGGCTGGCCCCGACCGAGGCGCTCCAGCAGCGCGCGGTGGTGCTGCTGCGCAACAAGGAGGCCTTCCTCGACCTCGCCGACACCCGGCTGCCGGTGATCTGCGTACCGGCCGGGGTGGACTTCATGAACCTCGAACTGGGCAGCGTGCGCGCGGCGCTCTACGCCGCCAACGTCGGCGCGAACATCCACATGCTCCGCGAGCCGGGCATGAAGCACGTCTTCGTCGGCCACGGCGACAGCGACAAGGCGGCCAGCGTCAACCCGTACAGCAAGGTGTACGACGAGGTCTGGGTCGCCGGGCTCGCCGGCCGGGAGCGGTACGCCCGGGCCGGGGTGGGCGTGCTGGACTCCGACATCGTCGAGATCGGACGCCCGCAGCTGGCCGGCGTGCACACCTTCGGCGCCGAGGCGGTGGACCGGCCGTTCACCGTCCTCTACGCGCCCACCTGGGAGGGCTGGCTCGACGACGACCCCTACCACACCTCGCTGGTGCTGATGGGTGAGCGGATCGTCAAGGGGCTGCTCGCCGTCTCGCCCCGGATCCGGCTGATCTACAAGCCGCACCCGCTGACCGGCTCGCGGGCCAAGGAGGCCAAGGCGGTGCACGACCGGATCGTCGGGCGGATCCGGGCGGCCGGCGGCGACCCCGACGCGACCTCGCTGGACGGCACCCGGCACCTGGTGGTCACCGGCCGCACGCCGGCGCTGTTCGATTGCTTCAACCAGACCGACCTGCTGATCAGCGACGTGTCCAGTGTGGTCTCCGACTTCGTGCAGAGCCAGCGGCCGTACGTGGTGGCCAATCCGGGCGGGCTGCCGGAGGACGAGTTCCGCCGGGAGTACCCGACCGCCCGCGCGGCGTACCTGCTCTCCGCCGACTGCGGCGAGCTGGAGAAGATCGTCTCGCTGACCCGGGCCGGGGACGACCCGTTGACCGAGGCCCGCCGGGAGCTGAAGACGTACCTGCTCGGCCCCGCGGAGGCCAACCCGATGGACCGGTTCCAGGAGGAGATCGCCCGGCTCTGCGGCCGCTGAGCGCGCGCCGCACCGACCCCGCCGCGCCCGGGACGACCGCGTCGTCCCGGGCGCTGTCGTCTCCGGGGTACGCCGGGAGCCGTGGGCCGTTCAGCCGAGCAGGGCGGCCACCGCGTCGGCGGCCGGGGTGTCCGCCGGCAGCGCCTGCGCGGCCACCACCGCGGCCACCGGCAGCGGGCCGTACAGGTGCGGGAAGAGCTGCCCGCCCCGGGAGGGCTCCCACCGCAGCGCGTCGCCCAGCCGGGCCGGGTCGACGGTCAGCAGGGTCAGCCCGGTGGCCCCGGCGAAGTGCCGGCGGGCGGTCTCCACCACCTGGTCGGCGGCCGAGAGGTGGACGAAGCCGTCCTGCCGGTCCACGGCCGTGCCCGCCAGGTGGCCGGCGGCCAGTGCCTCGTCCCACTCCGTGGTCGGCAGCAGCTTGTAGATCACATCGGGAGCCTACGCGTCCGGGCGGGCGGCGGGCGGCTCGTCCCGGCACGGCCGGTTTCGCCGGTACCGGCCCTTGCGTCGCCCCCGGCCCGGCATGCTCAGGTGGAGCGGGTCGGAGAGGGATGGCGATGCAGAGCTACGACGACGACTGGACCGACAGCCAGCGCGCGCTGTACGACGAGTGTTACCAGGCCGGCGGGGAGTGGGCCGACGACCCGGACACCCCGAGCGAGGACGTGCAGCACGTGATCAACCTCGGTGAGGCCGACGACGACACCCTGGCCGACGCCGAGATCGACTTCCCGCCGCTGGTCGACGCGGTCACCCAGGCCACCGGGGAGAACGTGACCAGCGTGCCGGCCAGCCACGACGATCCCGGCTTCCGGGGCTTCGTGGACGGGGTCCGGGACGCCGTCGCCGACGACACGTTCGGCCTCTAGCGCGTCGGATCGCCGCGGTACCACCGGACCGGCCCTCCCGCCCCGGTCCGGCTTCTGCCACCATTCGGGTCGACGGACCGACGAATGGGGGAACCGCTTGCGCATCCTGCTGGTCGAGGACGACCGCCGGGTGGCCGCCGCGCTCTCGTCCGCCCTCACCCGGCGGGGCTACGAGGTCGAGCACGCCGCGACCGTCGCCGCCGCGCTGTCCGCCGCCCCCTGCGACCTGGTCCTGCTGGACCTGACCCTGCCCGACGGCGACGGCACCGACCTGTGCCGGGAGCTGCGCCGGCGCAGCTCGCAGCTCGGCATCATCGCGGTGACCGCCCGGGGCGAGGAGCGGGACCGGGTGCTCGGCCTGCGGCTCGGCGCCGACGACTACGTGGTCAAGCCGTTCTCGATGGTGGAGCTGCAGGCCCGGATCGAGGCGGTGCTGCGCCGGGCGGCGAACAGCGTGCCGGAGCGGAACCTGATCGAGTCCGGGCCGGTCCGGATCGACGTGGCGGCCCGTACGGTGACCGTGGCCGGCCGGGCGGTGGCGCTCACCCGCAAGGAGTTCGACATCCTGCTCTCGCTGGCCCGGCAGCCCGGGGTGGCGGTGCCCCGCGACCGGATCCTGCTCGACGCCTGGGGCACCACCTGGGCCGACCGGCACACGGTGGAGGTGCACGTCGGCTCGCTGCGCGGCAAGCTGGGCGACCCGCGCCTGGTGGAGACGGTGCGCGGGGTCGGCTACCGGCTGCGCGGCGAGTGAAGGGGGACGGGTGCGACGCCGCCTGGTGATCAGCTACCTGCTGCTGATGGTGCTGGTCCTGATGGCGCTGGAGACCCCGCTGGCAGCCACCCTGGCCACCCGGGAGACCGACCGGGTCCGCGCCGACCGGCTCGCCGACGCGACCCGGTTCGCCTCGCTGGCCGGCCCGGCGCTGCGCGGCGGCACGCCCGGCCCGATCGACAACGAGCTGCGCAGCTACGACGAGCTGTACGGGATCGGCGCGGCGGTGGTCGACCGGGACCGCCGCACAGTGGTCGCCTCGGCGAGCTGGGAGGGCGCCCCGGGCACCGGCGCGGCGCTGGACACCGCCCTCTCCGGCCAGCAGGCCAGCGGGCCGGAGTCGGTCTGGCCGTGGGTGGACGGGCCGATCGTGGTGGCGGTGCCGATCAACGACGGCGGTGAGGTGCTCGGCGCGGTGGTGATCGCCACCCCGGCCGACGCGGTCCGCCGTACCGTCACCGCCTGGTGGCTGCTGCTGGCCGGCACCGGCCTGCTCGCCGTGCTGGCCTGCGTGCTGACCGCGTTCGGGCTGGCCGGCTGGGTGCTGCGCCCGGTCACCGAGCTGGACGCGGTCACCCACGAGATCGCCGAGGGGGACCGCGGCGCGCGGGTGCAGCACCGGCTGGGCCCGCCCGAGCTGCGCCGGCTGGCGACCAGCTTCAACCACATGGCGGACGTGGTGTCGGACGTGATGGACCGGCAACGCGCCTTCGTCGCGCACGCCAGCCACCAGCTGCGCAACCCGCTCACCGCGCTGCGGCTGCGGGTGGAGGAGCTGGGGCCGAGCCTGACCGACCCGCAGGGGTGCGCGGAGCACCGGCTCGCCCTGGAGGAGACCGACCGGCTGGCCCTGGTGCTGGACGCGCTGCTCACCCTGGCCCGCGCCGAGCGGCGGGAGAACCAGCGGGTGACCGTGGACGCGGCGGCGGTGGCGGCCGCCCGGATGGCCGCCTGGGAGCCGCTGGCCCGGCACCGGTCGGTCACCCTCCGGCTGGTGGCCCCCGACACGCCCGCGTACGCGCGGACCGTGCCGACCGCCATCGACCAGGCCCTGGACGCGCTGATCGACAACGCGGTGAAGTTCAGCGGTGCCGGCGGCGAGGTGACGGTGACCGTCCGGCGCCAGGACGGCGGGATCGCGCTCGAGGTGCGCGACACCGGCCCCGGCATGACCGCCAGCCAGCTCGGTCAGGCGACCGAACGCTTCTGGCGGGCGCCGGAGGTGCAGAACGTCGACGGCGCCGGGCTGGGCCTGACCATCGTCGCGGTGCTGGTCGACGCCTCGGACGGGCGGCTCACCATGCGTCGCGGCCAGCCCCGCGGCCTGATCGCCGGACTCTGGTTCCCCGCCCCCACCGACGAACCCGCCACCCCCACCCCACTGGCCGTCGAGGGTCGGGCCTCGTGATCGTCTGATCGCCGGGGGCCGCACCGGCCGGGCCGGCCCCGCCCGGCGGCAGCGGGTCGACCCGGCCCGGTCACGGCTTGGTGGCCCGGTACCAGCCGGCGGCGCCGGGGTGCAGGGGGAGCGGGGCGGTGGCGATCGCCGCGCGGGGGCTCATCCGCCCGGCCGCCGGATGCGCGGCGGCGAGTTCCTCCCGGCGCTCCATCAGCAGCCGGGTCACCTCCCGCACCAGCGACTCGGGCAGGTCGGCCCGGACCACCAGGAAGTTCGGGTTGGCCACGGTGGTGACCGGGTCGACGCCGTACACGGAGCGGGGGATGTCCCGGGAGACGTACACCTCGGGGTTGCCGCGGCGCAGCGGCTCGGTCCAGTCGCCGAGGTCGACGATCCGGATGGCGGTGGCGCCGGACAGCTCCTCGACGCCCCGCACCGGCAGCCCGCCGGAGAAGAAGAACGCGTCGATCCGCCCGGCGCGCAGCGCGGCGACCGAGTCGTCCAGGCCCAGCCGCTCCCGGTGCACCGCGTCGTCGCCCAGCCGCGCCACCTCCAGCAGCCGGCTCGCGGTGATCTCGGTGCCGGACCCGGCCGCGCCCACCGACACCCGCCGGCCGCGCAGGTCGGCCAGCGTGCGCACCGGGCCGCCGGCGGTGGTGACCAGGTGCAGCAGGTCGTCGTAGACCCGGGCCACCGCCAGCACCGACGGGTGCGCGGCGGGCGCGGCCGGCAGCACGTCGGCCTGGGTGAAGCCGAGTTCGGCCTCGCCGTTGCCGACCAGCCGGACGTTCTCCGCGGAGGCGGCGGTGACCACCACGCTGGCCCGCACGCCGGGCAGTTCCCGGTTGAGGATGGCGGCCAGCGACTGCCCGAAGGCGTGGTACACAGCGGTCGGGCTGCCGGTGGCGATCCGGATCGGCACCGGCGTGGCGGGGGCGTCCCGGCAGCCGGTGAGGCCGGTCAGCGCCGCGACCAGCAGCAGCGCCAGCAGCGCCCGCGGTCGGCCGGGGCGCGGGCGGGCGCGGCGGGACCGGATTCGACTCACGGGCTGCACTCTGCGCCCTGCGGCCGACGGCACGCAAGCCCGGACCGCGCCCGGAGCGCCGGGTGGGGTCAGCTGGCCCGGTCGGCCGGGCCGAGGGCGGTGCTGTGCAGGATGCGCTCGCGGTCGGGGCCGTCGGCGACGCTGACCAGGAAGCAGCCGGTGCCGGGGCGGAGCAGCGCCGGGACCTCCAGCAGGGCGGCGCCGCGGATCAGCACGGCGGCGAGTTCCCGGTCGGTCAGCCGCACGCCGAGGATGTGCCGGCGGACGTGCCGCCCGCCGGCCAGCAGGGCGGCCCGCCAGGCCGCCGCGGCCAGCCGCGGCCGCCACACCCGGCGCGGCATCGAGGCGCCGGGGAACGGCCCGCCGAGCAGTTCCCGCCGGCCCTGCCGCCAGCCGGCCTCCAGCAGCCGGGCGTACGCCGGCCGGTGTTCCCGGGGCACCGAGAGCCGGTGCAGTTCGTAGCGGCGGCGCAGCCCGCCGACGGCCAACTCGTGCTCCACCGGCACGTCCAGCCGGGCGAGCAGTTGCCGCATCCGCTGGGCCGCCTCCTCCCGGTTGAACTCCACCGTGCCGTTGCGGTGCGGCGGGGGCGGCTGCCGGTGCCCGGCGCCGGCCGGTGGGGGCATGCAGCGCAGCAGGCAGGCGGCCTCGAACGCGTCGGCCAGGGTCAGCCAGTCCAGCGGCGGCGGCGTCGCCGGCAGCCGGGGGCGGTCGAGCAGGATCGGTTCCAACGGGGCGCTCCTCGTGGGGCGTCGGGTCCCCTTACCGTTACCCGTGCGCCGCCCCGGCGGTACCGATCCGGTCCAGCCTTGAGGAAATCTTGCGGCTGCCCTACAGCTCGGTGACCACCACGTCGACCACCCGTGGCCGTCCGGGGGCCGTGGGCTGCTCCAGCACCGGGTACTTCAGGTCGCGCAGCGCCGTCACCAGCCCGTCGGCGGTACGCGGGCGCGCCCCGGCGAGCAGCAGGTCACGGACCAGCCGACCCTTGGTCGCCTTGTTGAAGTGGCTCACCACGGACCGGACGGGCACCCCGTCGACCTCCCGCTCGTGCAGCACCCGGACGGTCACCGTGCGCTCGGCCAGCGCGCCGCGCGGCGCCCAGGTCGCCGCGTACGCGCCGGAGCGCAGGTCGAGCACCGGCCCGTCGCCGGCCGCCTCCGCCAGGACCGGCGCGAGCGCCCGCCGCCACCGGGCGGCCAGCGCGCCGACGCCGGGCAGCTTCACCCCGATCGGGCAGCGGTAGGGCGGGATCCGGTCGGTGAGCCGGACCGCGCCCCATAGGCCGGAGCTGACCAGCACCGACCGGCGCGCCGCGCGCAGCGCCGCCGGGGGGAGCGAGGCCAGGTCGAGCGCCTCGTAGAGCACCCCGGTGTAGATCCGGCCGGCGGGTGCGGTGGCGGCCTCCCGCAGCCGGGCGTTGCGCCGCAGCTCGCCGGCCTGCCCGGGGCTGAGCCCGAGCGCGGCCCGGGCCGTCTCCGGGTCGCCGGTGGCCAGGGCGACCAGGGCGGCCAGCACCTCCTCCCGGGCCGGGGTCAGCTCCGGCAGGGAGAGCCGGGTCAGGTCCAGCCGGCGGCCGGCGCCGGCGTCGGCCTTCCCCTCCGAGGGCGGCAGCAGGACGAGCATCGGTGACTCCTCGATCTCCCCGGCGGTCGGGCCGGCCCGGCCAGCGTACGGGGCGGGGCTACCGCCACGGCCGCACCGGCTCCGCCGGGTGGTACACGCGATACCCGCCGACGTCGGCGACCGGCGCGGCGTCGGCCCCGTCGCCGAGCAGCCGGCGCAGCCGCCGCTCCAGCGTCGAGCCGGCCTCGACCACGTAACCCGGCCGGTCGGCCCGCCCCACCCGGTCCCAGTACGCCGGCACCCGGTTCTGCCCCGGGGTGAGGTAGTCGTCGAGCACCGCGCAGACCACCTCCTCCGCGGTGTTGAAGACCAGCCGGTTGCAGGTCCAGTAGTCCCCGTACACCTCGCGCAGGCCGCTGCCGCGCACCGCGGCGGCCAGCTCGCGGGCCTGCCGCTCCTCGGTCCGGGAGGCCGCCGTGCCGGCGGCGGCGAAGAGCACGGTGACCACGAGCGTGGTGGCGGCCAGCGCGGCCAGCACGGCGGTGGCGAGCGCACCGGTCAGCCGGCCGGCCACCCCGACCGTGCCCCGCCAGCAGGCCACCGCCGCCAGCCAGAGCGGCCAGAGCACCGCCGGCAGCGACAGCTGGAGCACCGACAGGTAACGCGCGTTGCCCAGCGGGTCGGTGGCGGCCTGCGGGCTGCGCAGGTACGACGCCAGGGTGGCGGCGGCGCCGACGACCAGCGCGAGGTGCACCACCGGGCCGACCCGCCGGTCCGGCGGGCCACCACGGCGGTACGCGACCACCGCCACCGCCGCGGCGACCAGCAGCAGCACCGGGTAGAGCAGGCCGAACCACTCCTGCCACCGGTCGCAGCCGTCGACCGGGCAGAGCCCGCCGGCCAGCGGCACCCCCTCCAGCAGCCCGCCGCGCAGCCGCTCGGACCACGCCGGGACGGCCCCGGTGCCGGCGCTGATCTCGCGGAACACCGACACCGAGTCCTCCCCGGGCGGGGCGACGAGGTTGTCCCGGACCATCGGCGCCACGCCGAGCCCGAAGCCGACCAGCAACAGCGCGCCGGCCCAGCCGATCAGCTCGCGCCGCAGCACCCAGAGCAGGGCCAGCCCGGCGACCGCCAGGTACGGCGCGATCAGCCAGTCCGACCACACGGCCACCCCGGCGAGCAGGCCGAACAGCCCGACGGCCAGCCGCCGGTGGCGCAGGGTGCGCTGCGCCAGCCCCACCACGATCAGCAGCATCAGCAGCACCGCCACCTTCACCTCGGGCCGGCCACCGACCACGGTGATCTGGTCCCGGATCACCCGTTCCGAGCCGAGTGCCAGCAGGCCGACGACGAGGGTGGCGAACCACGGCGAGCCGATCCGGCGGGTCAGCCGGTGGATCAGCCAGAGGAAGAGCGTGTAGAGCACCAGCAGCGGCAGCCGCAGCACCGGCCAGCTCGGGCCGGCCAGCGCCACCAGCGGCGCGGCCAGGTACGACTCCAGCATCCCCATGTAGCGCTGGCCGTAGAGGAAGACGGGCAACTCGCGGCCCTCGGCGATGTGCAGCGCGGCCAGCCCGAAGGTCGCCTCGTCGCTGTTGGAGACGGGCACCGTCTGGAGCGTCAGGGCCAGCCGGTAGCCCACCCCGACCAGGCCGAACAGCAGCGCGACGAGCGCCGGCCGGTCGAGCTGCGGGCGCCAACGCCCCCGGTTGCGTACTGGTTGCGACACGACCAACGCCCCCGTCGTCGTCCCGACCGGAGTGTTTCACGTACGGCCGGACGGGCGGGGCGGATCGGCGGAGTCGGCGCGGTCTGCGGTTGATCCACACGATGTACGCGATATCGCGGTATCCGTGGCGCTGGAATACCCCCATGTACGGCAACCGGAGTGGATCATGCGTGGCCGGCGGGGCCGTCCCGCGCGGTCGTCTCGCGTGGCCGGCGTGGCCGGGCTGTGGCAGGGTTGCACCGTGCCACCCACTCCCGCCGGCCAGCTGGCCGTACCGCACCTGCACCGGGCCGCGCGGATCGAGGACGCCGTCCACCAGCTGGTCGAGCGCCGGCTGCGGCGCACCGGCTGGCGGACCAACATCATCGCGTACACCGGCTACGGCGCGCCCGGTTGGGTGCGGGTGATGTGCCGGGTGCTGCTGGGCCGGCCGGACACCCGCCAGCGGGCCCGGCTGGAGAAGGTGCGGGGGTGGCGCAGCTTCACCACCCTGCCCGCCAAGCACGTGACGGTGACCATCGAGGCGGGCGGGGTGCGGCACGAGGCGCAGGCCGACCGCAGCGGCTTCATCGACACGGTGGTGGCGGCCGACCTGCCGCCCGGCTGGGGGTCGGTGCGGCTGAGCATGCCGGAGGCCGAGCCGGTGGAGGCGCCGGTCCGCATCCTCGACCCGGAGGTCCGGTTCGGTGTCGTCTCCGACATCGACGACACGGTCATGGTGACCGCGCTGCCCCGCCCGCTGCTCGCCGCGTGGAACACGTTCGTCCTGGACGAGCACGCCCGCACCGCGGTGCCCGGCATGGCGGTGCTTTACGAGCGGCTGGTCACCGCGCATCCGGGAGCGCCGGTCTTCTACCTCTCCACCGGCGCGTGGAACGTCGCGCCGACGCTGACCCGGTTCCTGTCCCGGCACCTCTACCCGGCCGGGCCGCTGCTGCTCACCGACTGGGGTCCGACGGCCGACCGCTGGTTCCGCAGCGGCCGCGAGCACAAGCGGGTCACCCTGGCCCGGCTGGCCAAGGAGTTCCCCGACGTGCGGTGGCTGCTGGTCGGCGACGACGGCCAGCACGACCAGGAGATCTACCGCGAGTTCGTGGTCGCCCACCCGGAGAACGTGGCCGGGGTGGCGATCCGCCGGCTGTCGCCGACCCAGGCGGTGCTGGCCGGCACCCTGCCGGCTCCGGCCGGGCCGTCGTCGCAGGGGCCGGCGGGGCAGAAGTGGCTCTCCGCGCCGGACGGCGCCGGGCTGTGGAAGCTGCTGCGCGAGGCGGGCCTGGTCTGATCCCCGGCCACGCGGGGCGCCGATGCCGGCAGCGCGACGGTCACCGCGGCTGGAAGACCACCGAGGCGACATCCGCCACGAGTTCCAACGCCCAGTCCAGCTGGGGGCAGGTGTGCCGATCCCGGCACTCCAGGCAGCCACCGCCGCGCGACGGGGTGTCGAGCGCCCGGGTCCAGTGCGCGTCGAGGATCCGCTTCGCCGTGAACAACTCCGTCGCCCGTGACGCCGGCTCGTCGATCGGCATGGTCGGCACCTTCCGGATGGGTTGCGAGTAGGCGCGCCCAAGGGAGGCAGGGGCGGTGCGTCGTGTCTCCCTTGGGCGGCTTGGTGACGCGGCCCACCGTTTGCCGAACGAAGGAGCCTCGCCACAGGAGCATCCTTAGAGACCTTAGTACCTAAGGCACCGTTGGTCTTGAAGCTGGGTAGACGGCGTGATCCGATGGAAGGTGCCGAACGAAGGAACCTCCACATGCCCATACCGACCGGCGGATACCGCGAGGTCGCCGAAGACCTCACGGCCCGCATCAAGAGTGGCGAGTATGCCCCCGGTGAACGATTGCCGACCTACAAGGAGCTTGCGGACCTCTACGAGGTCAGCGTGACCACGGTCCAGAGATCAATCATCGTCCTCCAGACTCGGGGCCTGGTCGTCGGACTACAGGGTCGTGGACTCTGGGTCGCGGAGCGTTAAGGACACTTGCGCGAGCCTCTGGCCGCATCGAAGATCCCTCATGGGTAGAGGCTCTGGTCGATTCGCTGCTGTAGTCCAGGAGAGCCGATCATGCCGACCAGGCCACCGCACTACCGCCGCGTTGCTGACGACATCGAGCAGAAGATCAAATCCGGCGAGTACCCACCCGGTCATCAGTTGCCATCGGTTTCCGAGATCGGGGAGATCTACAACGTCGCCCGCTCGACGGCGTACCGAGCCGTCAAGGAGCTGCACGCGCGGAACCTGGTCTACGGGCAGCAGGGGCAGGGCGTATTCGTGGCGGAGCCCGAGTAGGCGCGGACCACGCCCTGATGGCGACGGTGCGGCCGGTGGCAGGTGCGCGCATCCTCGCTGTCGGGTGTCGCGCGTGCCGGTGAAGGATAGTTGCGCAAAACTCTGACGGCATCGAAGATCTCCTTCATTCGCAGAGACTCTGGTCGATTCCTATCCGGGTTGGTGCTGGCGGTGGCGCTGGCGGTCGGCGCCGCCGCGGCGGCCGACGCCCCCGCATCACCGTCCGTCCCGCCGGACGCCGTGCCGGTGGCCGCCGAGGCGGCCTGCGTGACCGACCCGGCCACCCCGAAACGGCAGCTGCGCGCCATGTGGATCGCCAGCGTGGCCAACATCGACTGGCCCAGCCGCACCGGGCTCACCCCGGCCGCCCAGCAGGCGGAGTACCGGTCCTGGCTCGACCTGGCCCAGCAGCGGCGGATGAACGCCGTCGTCGTGCAGATCCGCCCCGCCGCCGACGCGTTCTGGCCGTCGACGTACGAGCCGTGGTCGCAGTGGCTCACCGGCACCCAGGGCGGCAACCCCGGCTACGACCCGCTGGCCTTCATGGTGGCCGAGGCGCACGCCCGCAACCTGGAGTTCCACGCCTGGTTCAACCCGTACCGGGTGGCCAACCACACCGACCCGAGCAGGCTGACGGCCAGCCACCCGGCCCGCACCAACCCGGGGTGGGCCGTCGCCTACGGCGGCCACCTCTACTACAACCCGGGCATCCCCGCCGTCCGCGCCTTCGTGCAGGACGCGATGATGGACGCGGTCCGCCGCTACGACATCGACGGCGTGCACTGGGACGACTACTTCTACCCATACCCGGTCAGCGGGGTGACCTTCCCCGACCAGGCCACCTTCGCCCAGTACGGCGGCGGCTTCAGCAGCATCGCCGACTGGCGGCGCAACAACGTCGACCTGCTGGTGCGGGAGATGGGCGCCCGGATCCGGGCGGCGAAGCCGTGGGTCAGGTTCGGCATCAGCCCGTTCGGCATCTGGCGCAACGCCGGCACCGACCCGCTCGGCTCGCGCACCACCGGCCTCCAGTCGTACGACGCGATCTACGCCGACACCCGCCGCTGGGTGCGCCAGGGCTGGGTCGACTACATCGCCCCGCAGATCTACTGGCACATCGGCCACCCGGCGGCCGACTACGCGGAGCTGGTCCGCTGGTGGTCCGAGACGGTGACCGGCACCGACGTGCACCTGGTCGTGGGGCAGGCCACCTACCGTGCCGGCGCGGCCGGGCAGGACGCGGCCTGGCAGGACCCGGCGGAGCTGACCGACCACCTGACCCTGAACCGCAGCCACCCGCGCGTGGTGGGCGACATCCACTTCAGCGCCAAGGACGTGCGCGCCGACCGGATCGGCGCCGTCACCCGGGTCGCCGGCGACCACTACCGCCGGCCCGCGCTGGCGCCGGCCGGGGTGGGCGGCGCGGCGCCCGCCGCACCCAACCTCACCTCGGCGGTACGCGGCACCGGCGGCGTGACCCTGACCTGGCAGCGCGGCGCCACCGGCAGCACCGCCGCGTACGCCGTGTACCGGCTGCCCGGCGACGGCGCGGTGGACCCCTGCGACCTGGCCGACGCCCGGCACCTGCTCGGCACGGTCCGCGCCGCGGGCACCACCGGGACGTTCACCGACGCGACCGCGGGCGCCGGCTCGACGTACCGCTACCTGGTGACCGCGCTGGACCGGCTGCACCACGAGAGCCCGGCCAGCAACGCGCGGGTGGTCAGCGGCAGCGGCGGCACGTTCAGCGTGATCGTGGACAACGCCACCGCCGGTGGCTTCACCGCCGCCGGCAGCTGGGGCACGTCGTCGTACCTTCCGGCCCGGTACGGCGCCAACTACCGGTTCGCCGAGCCGCAGGCGGTCAGCGACCCGGCCTGGTTCACCGCGACGCTGCCCGCCGCCGGCTCCTACCGGGTCGAGGTCTGGTACCCGGCCGACCCCGGCTACAACAGCGCCACTCCCTACCTGGTGGCGACCGCGAACGGGACCGTGACCGTCCGGGTCGACCAGCGCGGCGGCGGCGGGCAGTGGCGGGTGCTGGGCACCTACGACCTCGCCGCGGGCACCCGCCAGGTGGTCGGGGTCAGCCGCTGGACCAGCACCCAGGGGTACGTCGTCGCCGACGCCGTCCGGATCACCCGGCTCTGAGCGCGCGTCCGTCGGTCGCGCCCGCCCGGCAGGTCGGGGCGGGCGCGCGCCGGTTCAGTCGCGGCGCAGCCAGAGCACGCCCAGCGGCGGCACCTGGAGCGCGGCGGAGGCCGGCATCCCGTGCCACGGCATGTCCTCGGCGTGCACCTCGCCCAGGTTGCCCACCCCCGACCCGCCGTAGTGGTGCGCGTCGGTGTTGAGCACCTCGGCCCAGGCGCCGCCGGACGGCAGCCCGACCCGGTAGTCCCGCAGCGGCCGGGCGGAGAAGTTCGCCACGCAGACCAGCGTGGAGCCGTCCGGGGCGATCCGGACGAACGACACGGTGTTGTTGGCGACGTCGTCACCGGCGATCCAGCGGAACCCGGCCGGCTCGGTGTCCTGCGCCCAGAGCGCCGGGGTGTCCCGGTAGACCGTGTTCAGGTCGCCGACCAGCCGCTGCACCCCGGCCCGGGCCGGGTCGTGCAGCAGGTACCAGTCCAGCCCGCGTTCCTCGCTCCACTCCCGGTCGTCGGCCAGCTCGCAGCCCATGAAGAGCAGTTGCTTGCCCGGGTGCGCCCACATGTACGCCAGCAGCGCCCGCACGGTGGCCAACCGCTGCCAGGTGTCGCCGGGCATCTTCCCGGCCAGCGAGCCCTTGCCGTGCACCACCTCGTCGTGGCTGATCGGCAGCACGTAGTTCTCGCTCCACGCGTACGCCAGCGAGAAGGTGAGCTGGTGATGGTGGTGCTGCCGGTAGATCGGGTCCTTCGAGGTGTAGAGCAGGGTGTCGTGCATCCAGCCCATGTTCCACTTGAAGCCGAAGCCGAGCCCGCCGTCGGCGGTCGACCGGGTCACCCCCGGCCAGGCCGTCGACTCCTCGGCGACCATCAGCACCCCGGCGTGGTGCTTGTAGACGGTGGCGTTGACCTCCTGGAGGAAGGCGATCGCCTCCAGGTTCTCCCGGCCGCCGTGCACGTTCGGCGTCCACTGCCCCTCCTGGCGGGAGTAGTCCAGGTAGAGCATCGACGCGACCGCGTCCACCCGCAGCCCGTCGACGTGGAATTCGGTCAACCAGTAGAGCGCGTTGGCGACCAGGAAGTTGCGCACCTCCCGGCGGCCGAAGTCGAAGACGTACGTGCCCCAGTCGGGGTGCTCGCCCCGGCGCGGGTCGGGGTGCTCGTAGAGCGGCGTGCCGTCGAAGCGGGCCAGCGCCCACTCGTCCTTGGGGAAGTGCGCCGGCACCCAGTCCAGGATCACCCCGATCCCGGCGCCGTGCAGCCGGTCCACCAGGTACCGGAAGTCGTCCGGGTCGCCGAACCGGGAGGTGGGGGCGTAGTAGCCGGTGACCTGGTAGCCCCACGAGCCGCCGAACGGGTGCTCCATCACCGGCAGGAACTCCACGTGGGTGAAGCCCAGCTCGGTGACGTACGCGGTCAGCTCGTCGGCCAGCTCCCGGTAGCCCAGGCCGGGCCGCCAGGAGCCCAGGTGCACCTCGTAGACGCTCATCGGCTCCTGGTGCGGCCGGCGGGCGGCCCGCCGCTCCAGCCAGGCGGCGTCGGTCCACTCGTAGCGGGAGTGGTGCACCACCGAGGCGGTGGCCGGCGGCACCTCCGCGTACGCGGCGAACGGGTCGGCCTTGTCCCGCCACTGCCCGTCGGCGCCGTGCACCCGGTACTTGTAGCGGGCGCCGACCTGGACACCGGGCACGAACACCTCCCACACCCCGCTGGCGCCGAGCGAGCGCATCGGCCAGCCGTCGTCCGGGGCCCAGCCGGTGAAGTCGCCGACCACCCGCACCCCGCGTGCGTTCGGCGCCCAGACCGTGAAGGCGACCCCCTCGTCGAAGACGCGGGCGCCGAGCGCCTCCCAGAGCCGCTCGTGCCGGCCCTCGCCGATCAGGTGCAGGTCCAGCTCGCCCACGGTGGGCGGGTAACGGTACGGGTCGTCGTGGACGGTGCCGTCGACCTCCAGCCGGTAGTCGAGCACGCTGCCCGGCACGACGGCCTCGAAGACGCCCGCGTCGTGCACCCGCTTCATCGGGTGCCGCTCCTCGCCGACCAGGACGCTCACGTCGCCGGCGCCCCGGCGCAGGGTGCGGATGGTGGTCCGGCCGTCGGCCGGGTGGGCGCCGAGCACGGCGTGCGGGTCGTGCGTCGCGCCGCTGATCAGCTGCTCCATCGGGCGTCGTCCTCCTGCGCGGGGGCGGTGGGGGCGGTGCCGCCCGACAGCTCGGCGGGCACGTCGGCGACGGTCAACTCGGCCGGCGCCGGCACCGCCGGGGGCGGGGTGTCGGGAGCGGCCGGGCGGCGCACCGTCAGCACGTGCGCGGGTTGCAGGTACGGGTCGAGGCGGACCGCGTTGCGCTGCCCCCACTCGTACCGGGCGCCGGTCAGCTCGTCGTGCACGGTGAACCGCTCGTGCCAGTCGAAGCCGAGCGCCGGCAGGTCGAGCGTGGTGTTGCCCCACTGCACCTCGCGCGGGTCGAACGAGCAGACCACGATGACCGCGTTGCCGGTGTCCGGGTCGTGCTTGGACCAGCAGAGCAGCGCCGGGTTGTCGATGTCGTGGAAGACCAGGTTGCGCAGCCGGTGCAGGGCCGGATTGTCCCGGCGGACCCGGTTGAGGGTGGCGATGAACGGGGCCAGCGAGCGCCCCTGCGCCTGCGCGCCGGCCCAGTCCCGGGGGCGCAGCTCGTACTTCTCGTTGTCCAGGTACTCCTCGGCGCCGGGGCGGGCGGTGTGCTCGAAGAGTTCGTAGCCGGCGTACATGCCCCAGGAGGGGGAGAGCAGGGCCGCCAGCACCGCCCGGATCTTGAACATCGGCGGACCGCCGTGCTGCAACGACTCGTGGAGGATGTCCGGCGTGTTCGGCCAGAAGTTCGGTCGCATGTAGTCGGCCGCCGCGACCAGCTCCGCGCAGTACGCCCGCATCTCGGCCGCCGAGGTGCGCCAGGTGAAGTAGGTGTACGACTGGGTGAAGCCGATCTTGCCGAGCCCGTGCATGATGGCCGGCCGGGTGAACGCCTCGGCGAGGAAGAGCACGTCCGGGTCGACCTGCTTCACCCGCCAGATCAGCCAGTGCCAGAAGTCGAACGGCTTGGTGTGCGGGTTGTCCACCCGGAAGATCCGGATGCCCTCGCCGACCCAGTGCAGCACCACCCGCAGGATCTCCGCGCGGATCCCCTCCGGGTCGTTGTCGAAGTTCAGCGGGTAGATGTCCTGGTACTTCTTCGGCGGGTTCTCCGCGTACGCGATGCTGCCGTCGGCCCGGGTGGTGAACCACTCCGGGTGCTCGGTCACCCAGGGGTGGTCCGGCGCGCACTGCAGGGCCAGGTCCATCGCCACCTCCAGGCCCTGCTCGGCGGCGGCGGCGATGAAGTCCCGGAAGTCCTCGGCCGTACCCAGGTCGGGGTGGATGGCGTCGTGCCCACCCTCCTCGGCGCCGATCGCCCAGGGCGAGCCGACGTCGTCCGGCCCGGCGGTGAGCGAGTTGTTGCGGCCCTTGCGGTTGATCCGGCCGATCGGGTGGATCGGCGGCAGGTACAGCACGTCGAAGCCCATCGCGGCGACGCCGGGCAGGCGCTCGGTGGCGGTGGCGAAGGTGCCGGAACGGGCCGGCGCGTCGACGGTGGCCGGGATCGCCCCCTCGGAGCGGGGGAAGAACTCGTACCAGGCGGAGAAGAGGGCCCGCTCCCGGTCCACCCAGAGCTGGTACTCCGTGCCGGTGGTGACCAGTTCGCGCACCGGGTGCTCCCAGAGCAGCCCGGCCAGGTCGAGGGCCGGTGCGACCCGCCGGGGCAGGTCGACCTCGTCGTCGCGCAGCGCCGCCGCCGCCGCGCGGACCCGGTCCCGGTCGGCGGCCGGCACCAGCTCCACCGCCGCCGTCAGCACCCGGGCCCCCTCGGCCAGGTCGTTGGCCAGCTCGGCCGCGCCCTGACCCGCGGCGATCTTCTTGCTGACCGCGTTCTGCCAGGTGAGGTACGGATCCTGGAACGCCTCCACGGCGAAGGTCCAGGTGCCGACCGCGTCCGGGCGGATGGTGGCGTGCCAGCGGTCCTGCCCGGGCTCGCCGGGGCGCATCCGGGTGAACGGGCGCGGCCGCCCGTCGGGCCCACGCCAGACCACGTTGCAGCCGAGCGCGTCGTGGCCCTCCCGGTAGGCCCGCGCCGCGACCGGCACCGCCTCGCCGACAACTGCCTTGGCCGGGTAGCGACCGCACGAGACGACGGGGGAGACGTCTTCGATCGGGAAGCGACCAGTCACCGCTTCAACCTACTGCGGGAGATCGTCTCGCGCTCGGTCAAGCGTCTCCTTCCGGCCCGCGCGCGGACGCCACCACCGCCGGCCCACCTGCCCGGTGGACGGTGGCGGGACGCCCCGCGCGGTATCGGAGCCCGTGGCGGGCCGGAGCGGCCCGGACCTAGACCCGGGTGACCCGGACGGCGTCCGCCACGACGTAGCCGGTGGCGTTGGTCCACCGGCTCACCGCGAGCAGGTTGCGGTCACCGGCGGCGAGCGGGAAGGTGCCGAGCGAGCGCCAGACGCCGCCGTTGGAGCGCTGGTCCACGTTGACCGTCTGGTTGCCCGCGGAGGTGACGACGACGTGCGGGGCCGCGCTGCTGTAACCCGGGTCGGCCGGGTGTCGTACCTCGATCCGGTAGTTCCCGGCCGCCGGGATGTCGACCTTGAACCAGGCGGCGTCGCTGGCGGGGGTGGGGGTGGCGAAGCGGTAGTCGGC
The DNA here is from genome assembly GCF_030519475.1 of Micromonospora sp. C28SCA-DRY-2. Classification (GTDB taxonomy): domain Bacteria; phylum Actinomycetota; class Actinomycetes; order Mycobacteriales; family Micromonosporaceae; genus Micromonospora. The sequence continues at coordinate 55,959 of NZ_JAUMKD010000011.1, forward strand.
GCCGTAGCGCTGGCTGGAGTAGGCCGAGGTTCCCCAGTTGGTGCTCGCCGTGAACCGCCCGGCGGTGGCGTTGTCCACGATCACGCTGAAGGTGGGCGGGTTCGGGCTGCCCAGCCCCAGGTAGGTGGCGATGCCGTCGGCGTGACCCCGGGCGATGGCGGTGATGAAGTCGGCCCGCTTGAGCAGGTTCGCGTCGGCGAGGGTGTCGATGAAGAGGTTCTCGGTGAGCACCGCGGGCATTGTCGTCTCGCGCAGCACGTGGAAGTTGGCGGTCTTCGGCCCCCGGTCGGTGACCGAACCGACCGACCGCATGGCGGCGAGCACCTTCGGGTGCACCGCGTTGTGCAGGTTCACGGTGGCGGCGTCCGCCGTCGGATACCGGTAGCTCTCGAAGCCGGTGCCGCCGCCGGAGTTGATGTGCACGCTCACGAAGAGGTTCGCGCCCCAGGCGTTGGCGTCGTCGGTGCGGTAGGCCAGGCTGCGGGTGATGTCGGTCGTCCGGGACATGCGGACGTCCACGGCCCAGTTGGCCTGCAGGATGGTGCGCAGTTGCAGGGAGATGTCGAGCGTCAGGGCCTTCTCCTGCAGCCCGTTGCCGACCGCCCCGGGGTCGGTGCCGCCGTGGCCCGGGTCGATGTAGACCTTGGGCGACGCGGCCTGCGCGCGGCCGCCGAGGAGGGGGACGGCCGCGGCGCCGGCGAGGGCCGCGAGCAGGGTACGTCGCCGCAGCGCCGAGTCATCGAACATGTGCACCTCGCTTGGGGAATCAGCAAAGATCAACGACTCCCAAAATATAGCGGAGCGTCGATGCACATGAAAGATGTCTACGTGTTCGGATCTAATGGTCGAAGGTTTCCGTCCAACCGACCCCTCAGCCGGCGGCGCCCACCGACCGGTACACCTCCAGCGTCCGCCGGGCCACGGTGTCCCAGGAGAAGTGCTCCACCGCCCGGCGCCGGCCGGCCCGGCCGAACTCGGCGGCCCGCTCCGGGTCGGCCAGCACCTCGTTGATCCGGGCCGCCAGGTCGGCGACGAAGGCCTCCGGGTTCAGCGGTCGGCCGGAACCGTCGGTGGCCTGCTCGATCGGCACCAGCAGCCCGGTCTCGCCGTCGGCGACCACCTCCGGGATGCCGCCGGTGGCGGTCGCCACCACGGCGGTCTCGCAGGCCATCGCCTCCAGGTTGACGATGCCCATCGGCTCGTAGACCGACGGGCAGACGAAGACGGTGGCGTGCGTGAGCACCTGGATCACCTCGTGCTTGGGCAGCATCTCGGCCACCCAGACCACCCCCGAGCGGGTGGCCCGCAGCTCGTGCACCAGGTTCTCCACCTCGACGGCGATCTCCGGGGTGTCCGGCGCGCCGGCGAGCAGCACGAGCTGGGTGTCCGGCGGCAGCGACCGGGCCGCCCGCAGCAGGTACGGTAGCCCCTTCTGCCGGGTGATCCGGCCGACGTACACCACGCTCGGCCGGGCCGGGTCGATGCCGAGCCGGTCCACCACGTCGGTGCCCGGGTCCGGCGCGTACTGCCCGGTGTCGATGCCGTTGTGCACCACCCGGACCCGCTCCGGGTCCACCGCCGGGTACGCGGCCAGCACGTCGCGGCGCATCCCCGCGCTGACCGCGATCACCGCGTCGGCGGCCTCCACCGCCGTCCGCTCGCACCAGGAGGAGAGCGCGTAGCCGCCGCCGAGCTGCTCGGCCTTCCACGGCCGCAGCGGCTCCAGGCTGTGCGCGGTGACCACGTGCGGCACCCCGTACAGCAGCTTCGCGGTGTGCCCCGCCAGGTTGGCGTACCAGGTGTGGCTGTGCACCACGTCGGTGCCGGCGCAGCCGGCCGCCATCTCCAGGTCGACCCCCATGGTGCGCAGCGCGGCGTTCGCGCCGGTCAGCCCGAACGGCTCGGCGTACGCGGTGACGCCCGGCTCGGTGCGCGGCGCGCCGAAGCAGTGCACCCGCACCTCGGCCAGCCGGCGCAGCTCCCGGGCCAGGTACTCGACGTGCACCCCGGCCCCGCCGTACACCTCCGGCGGGTACTCCCGGGTGAGCAGGTCGACGCGCAGCTGAGGGGTGTCGGTCACCCCCCGCACCCTAGTGCAGAAGAGTGCCCGTACGAGTGGTGAAGTGCGACGCGGATGGATAGCGTCGGAGCATGGCTGACAAGGTGCTCGCGATCGTCCTGGCCGGCGGGGAGGGCAAGCGCCTGATGCCGCTCACCACGGACCGGGCGAAGCCGGCCGTCCCCTTCGGGGGGATGTACCGCATGGTCGACTTCGTCCTCTCCAACCTGGCCAACGCCGGCTACCTCAAGATCGTGGTGCTGACCCAGTACAAGTCGCACTCGCTCGACCGGCACATCACCAAGACCTGGCGGATGTCCACCCTGCTGGGCAACTACGTGACCCCGGTGCCGGCGCAGCAGCGCCGCGGCCCCTGGTGGTTCGCCGGCTCGGCCGACGCGATCTACCAGAGCTTCAACCTGATCCACGACGAGCAGCCCGACTACGTGATCGTCTTCGGCGCCGACCACATCTACCGGATGGACCCGCGGCAGATGGTGGAGGACCACATCGCCTCCGGCGCCGGGGTCACCGTGGCCGGCATCCGGCAGCCGTTGGCGATGGCCGACCAGTTCGGGGTGATCGAGGTCGGCGAGGACGGCCGGCGGATCCGGGCGTTCCGCGAGAAGCCCACCGACGCGGTCGGCCTGCCCGACGCCCCCGACCAGATCTACGCCTCGATGGGCAACTACGTCTTCACCACCAAGGCGCTCTGCGACGCCGTCGAGCGCGACGCGGAGGACAAGTCCAGCAAGCACGACATGGGCGGCAGCATCATCCCGATGCTGGTCGAACGCGGCGAGGCGAACGTCTACGACTTCCGCGACAACGAGGTGCCGGGCAGCACCGACCGGGACCGCGGCTACTGGCGCGACGTGGGGACGCTCGACTCGTTCTACGACGCGCACATGGATCTGATCAACGTGCACCCGGTGTTCAACCTCTACAACTTCGAGTGGCCGATCTACACCGCGCAGCCACCGTTCCCGCCGGCCAAGTTCGTGCACCAGTGGGGCGAGCGGGTCGGCCGGGCGGTCGCCTCGATGGTGTCGCCCGGCGCGGTGATCTCCGGCTCGCTGGTGGAGAACTCGGTCGTCTCGCCGAAGGTGAAGGTGCACTCCTGGGCGCACGTCGACGGCTCGGTGCTGATGGAGGGCGTCGAGATCGGCCGGCACGCCGTGGTCCGCCGGGCCATCCTCGACAAGAACGTGTTCGTGCCCGAGGGGGCCGAGATCGGCGTCGACCTGGAGAAGGACCGGCAGCGCTACACCGTGTCCGACAACGGCGTCGTGGTGATCGGCAAGGGCCAGCGGGTCGAGCTGTGAGGCACCGCCACGTGTGACCCCGCCCGACCGAGGGAAAGAGTCAGCGTCCGTCCCTGCCTGAGGAGGTTGCCGCAGTGGCCCATCCCCGTGCCGGCCAGCCCGCCGAGCCCGCCGACCTGGTCGACGTGCCGCGGCTGGTGACCGCCTACTACGCCGAGCACCCGGATCCGCACGACCCGGCGCAGCAGGTCTCCTTCGGCACCTCCGGCCACCGCGGGTCGAGCCTGCGCAACGCGTTCAACTCCGACCACATCCTCGCCGTCACCCAGGCGCTCTGCGACCACCGCCGCGAGCGCGGCCCGGACGGCCCGCTCTTCCTCGCCCGGGACACCCACGCCCTCTCCGCCCCGGCCGCGGTGACCGCGCTGGAGGTGCTCGCCGCCAACGGGGTCACCGTGCTGGTGGACAGCCGGGACGGCTACACCCCGACCCCGGCGCTGTCGCACGCCGTGCTGACCCACAACCGGGGGCGCACCAGCGGGCTCGCCGACGGCATCGTGATCACCCCGTCGCACAACCCGCCCGACGACGGGGGCTTCAAGTACAACCCCACCCACGGCGGCCCGGCGGACACCGACGTCACGAAGTGGATCCAGGACCGGGCCAACGAGATCCTGGCCGGCGGGCTGACCGAGGTGAAGCGCGTCCCGTACGCCCGGGCCCGCGCCGCGGACACCACCGGGACGTACGACTTCCTCGCCCGCTATGTGGACGACCTGCCGGCGGTCCTCGACATCGACGCGATCCGCGCCGCCGGCGTGCGGATCGGCGCCGATCCGCTCGGCGGAGCGAGCGTGGCCTACTGGGGTGAGATCGCCGAGCGGCACCGGCTGGACCTGACAGTGGTCAACCCGACGGTCGACCCCACCTGGCGGTTCATGACCCTGGACGGCGACGGCAAGATCCGGATGGACTGCTCCTCGCCGAACGCGATGGCGTCGCTGATCGCCGCCCGGGCCGACTACCAGGTCTCCACCGGCAACGACGCGGACGCCGACCGGCACGGCATCGTCACCCCCGACGCCGGCCTGATGAACCCCAACCACTACCTCGCGGTGGCGATCGCCCACCTGTTCCGCACCCGCACCGAGTGGGGGCCGGCGGCCGCCGTCGGCAAGACCCTGGTCTCCTCGTCGATGATCGACCGGGTCGCCGCCGACCTGGGCCGCCCGCTGCTGGAGGTGCCGGTCGGCTTCAAGTGGTTCGTCCCGGGGCTGCTCGACGGCGCGGTCGGCTTCGGCGGCGAGGAGAGCGCCGGCGCGTCGTTCCTGCGCCGCGACGGGAGCACCTGGACCACCGACAAGGACGGCATCCTGCTCTGCCTGCTCGCCGCCGAGATCATCGCGACCACCGGGCGCACCCCCAGCCAGCACTGGACCGAGCTGGCCGAGCGCTTCGGCGCGCCCGCGTACGCCCGCATCGACGCCCCGGCGAGCCGGGCGGAGAAGGCGGTGCTGGCCAAGCTCTCCCCGGAGCAGGTGACCGCCACCGAACTGGCCGGCGAGCCGATCACCGCGACGCTCACCACCGCGCCGGGCAACGGCGCCCCGATCGGCGGGCTCAAGGTGACCACCGAGTCGGGCTGGTTCGCCGCCCGGCCCTCCGGCACCGAGGACGTCTACAAGATCTACGCGGAGTCGTTCCAGGGCCCGGAGCACCTGACCCGGATCCAGCAGGAGGCGAAGGACCTGGTCTCCGAGGTACTCAAGCAGGCCTGAGCCGCCCCGGCCCGGTTCAGCGCGGCGGCGGCAGTTCCCGGCGGTTGAGCTGCTGGCGCAGGTTCTCGGGAAGCAGCTCGCGCAGCTGCTCGGGGAGCAGCGGGAGATCCAGCAGGCTCAGCTTGAGCTGGTTGCGCTCCTGGTAGCGGCGCGGGTCCAGGCGGACGACCAGGCCGGCGTCCCGGCGGTAGCGCACCTGCACCGAACCCTCGGTCGCGGCGTCCCGGAGGATCACGCCGTCCATCTCGACGGCGACCGGCCCGGAGCCCGGACGCAGGTCCAGCCGGATGGTCTCCTCCGGGGAGAGCACCACCGAGCGGGAGATCCCGGCCATCGGCGCGGAGGGGGTGACCACCACCGCGTCGGTGGCGGGGGAGATCAGCGGTCCGCCAGCGGCGTAGCTGTACGCGGTCGACCCGGTCGGGGTGCTCACCACCAGCGCGTCGCAGCGGTAGTAGCCGTACTGCTGCCCGTCGACGGAGAGGGTGGCGTTGACGAAGCCGGCGCCGGGCTGGCGGACCAGCGCGATGTCGTTGAACGCGACCACGTCGTCGCCGCACACGTCGCAGGCCAGGCAGCTGTGCCGCTCGACGGTGAAGTCCTTGTTCGCCAGCCGGTCCAGCGCCCGCGGCAGGTCCGGCGGCTCCACCTCCACCAGGAAGCCCAGCTTGCCGACGTGCACGCCGAGCACGGGCTTCGGGTCGCGCACCGCGGAGCGCAGCGCGCCGAGCATGGTGCCGTCGCCGCCGATGGCGATCAGGGCGCTCGACGCGGCGGCCACCTCCGCGGCCGGCAGCGGCTCGGCCATCGCCGGCACCCGGTGCCGGTCCTCGGCGCGTACCGCCAGGCCCATCCCGTGCCGGGCCGCCCACTCGGCGACGATGCCGACCACCTCGGAGACGTCCCGGGTGGGGTGCAGCACCAGCCCGAGCCGGATCCGTTCCATGCCTCCACCTCACCACATTCCGGACGCCCGGAACGGCCGTACCGGCGGGAGCGACGGCGGTCGGCGAACCAGCGGGTGAATCGTGTTCGCGCTGCTCAACCGGGCTTTTTGCGTACCTTGAGCAGGTTGGGCTCGTTGAACGGCGATGGAAGGCGTCACGGGACGAGCGGAGGGGCGAGGGGCGATGCACGTCGTGATCATGGCCGGCGGCGCGGGGGTGCGACTGCGTCCGTTCACCTCGACGCTACCGAAGCCGCTGGTGCCGATCGGGGAGAGCTACGCCATCCTGGAGATCATCCTGCACCAGTTGGCGGCCCATGGCTTCACCCACGTCACCCTGGCCATCAACCACCTCGGCTCGTTGATCCGCGCGTTCGTCGGCGACGGATCCCGGTTCAACCTGACAGTGGAGTACGTCGAGGAGCGGCAGCCGCTGTCCACCATCGGGCCGCTGTTCGGCATCCGGGACCGGCTGCCGGAGCACTTCCTCGTGATGAACGGTGACGTCCTCACCAATCTGGACTACGCCGACCTGCTGGCCACCCATCGGGATTCCGGCGCACCGCTGACCGTCGCCACCTACCGGCGCACCGTGAAGATCGATTTCGGGGTGCTGGAGACCGAGGGCGACAAGGTCACCTCCTTCTCCGAGAAACCCGTCCTGCACTACCGGGTCAGCATGGGGGTCTACGGGCTCTCCCGGAGCACCATCGCGTCCTATCCGGTGGGCCAGCCCTTCGGGTTCGACCAGCTCGTCCTGGACCTCCTCGGCAGGGGCCAGCCGCCGGCGGGCTACGAGTTCGACGGCTACTGGCTGGACATCGGCCGGCCCGAGGACTACGACGAGGCCAACCGGGCCTTCCCCGACGTGGCGCCGATGCTGCTGCCCGTCGGTACGCCGTCACCGGCATGACGAGGCTGCTGCTCTTCGGCGCCTCCGGTTTCATCGGCAGCCAGGTCCGGCGGGCGTTGGAAGCCGACGCGGACCTCGTCTGCCCCGGGCGCGCCGAGTGCGACCTCGCCGGCTGCGACCGTGAGGACCTGCGTGACCTGGTCGCCGCCGTTCGTCCCCGGGCGGTCGTGAGCTGTGTGGGCGCCACCGTCGGCAGCGCCGCCGAGCTGGTCCGGGCCAACACGCTGAGCGCCGCCAAGCTCGTCGACGCCGTCGCCGTCGCCGCGCCCCGCGCCCGGTTGGTCCGGCTCGGCTCGGCCGCCGAGTACGGGCCGGTGCCGTTCGGCACCTCGGTCACCGAGGACACGCCGCCGCGGCCGGTCAGCGACTACGGCATCAGCCAGGCCGCGGCGACCCGGTTCGTCGAACTGGCGGCGCGCACCGGTCGGGTCGATCCGGTCGTGCTCCGGGTGTTCAACCCGATCGGCCCGGGCCTGCCACGGACGACACTGCTCGGGCGGGTGGCGGCGTCGGTCGCCCGGCTCGCCCCGGGCGCCGACCTGCCCACCGGCCCGCTGGACGCCCACCGCGACTTCGTCGACGTCCGCGACGTGGCGGCGGCGGTCCGGGCCGCGGTGAGCGTGCCCGCTCCCGCGGCGCGGGTGGTCAACATCGGCAGCGGGCGGGCGGTCCCGGTGCGGGAGGCCGTCCGGCTGCTGGTCCGCACGGCGGGAGCGGCGGTGGAGGTCCGGGAGAACCGGCCGCCGTCCCCACGGTCGGCGGCCGTCGACTGGGTCCGCGCCGACATCCGCCGCGCCGCGACCGTGCTGGGTTGGACGCCCCGCCACGAGCTGACCGACTCGATCCGGATGTTGTGGCATGCCGTGGCCGCCGAGTCGGCCGTACCCGATCCGGTCCGTGCCGGCCGGACTGGCACCGTGCCCGCCCCGGAACGGGGCGGACCGCAGAAAGAGGAGCAGATGACATGACGAAGCACCCCACCGGCGACCTGGTCGCCGTCACCGGCGCAGGCGGTTTCATCGGCTCGCACCTGGTCGAGGCCCTGGTCAACCAGGGGCACCGGGTGCGGGCCCTCGTCCACTACAACGGCGCCGGCTCGCACGGCTGGCTGGACACGCTGAGCCCGGAGCTGCTCGCCGAGGTCGAGGTGGTGGCCGGTGACATCCGGGACCGGGGGATGGTCCAGCGGCTGGTGGACGACGTCGCCGTCGTCTACCACCTCGCCGCGCTCGGCGGGATCCCGTACTCCTACCTGGCGCCGCAGTCGTACGTCGACACGAACGTCACCGGGACCCTCAACGTGCTGGAGAGCGCCCGGACGGCCGGCACCGGCCGGGTGGTGGTCACCTCCACGAGCGAGGTGTACGGCACCGCGACCACCGTCCCGATGACCGAGGAGCACCGGCTGCGGGGCCAGTCCCCGTACGCCGCGTCCAAGATCGGCGCGGACAAGCTGGCCGAGAGCTACCACCTCAGCTTCGCGCTGCCGGTGGTCACCCTCCGGCCGTTCAACACCTACGGACCGCGGCAGTCGACCCGGGCGGTCATCCCGACCATCGTCAGCCAGCTCGCCAAGACCACCGGCGCCGTCCAGCTCGGCGCGCTCACCACCACCCGTGACCTGGTGTACGTGGCCGACACGGTGGCGGCGTTCATCGCGGTCGGCACCGCCGCGGAAGCGGCCGTGGTGGGCCGGGTCTTCCAGGCGGCCACCGGCCGGGAGACCGCGATCGCCGAGCTGGTCCGCAAGATCGCGGCGATGTTCGGCAGGGAACCGGAGGTGGTGGTCACCGAGGGGCGGCTGCGTCCCGCCGAGTCCGAGGTGGAGCGGCTCGTCGGCGACAGCAGCCTGCTGCGGGCCCGGACCGGCTGGCAACCCGCCACCACCATCGACGACGGCCTGAAGGCGACCGTGGAGTGGTTCCTCGACCCCGCCAACCTGGCCCGTTACCGCACCGACCGGGCGGTGTAGGGCCATCGCCGGATGTTCACCCGCAAGGGCGTACCTGGACGTCCGGGTCGCCGGCCGCTCGTTGAGCGGATGGCGGACCCGGACGGGAGGATCGACGTGATGATGGTGCGTGGCGACGTCTGGTCGCCCGAGAACGGGAACCCTGTCCCGCCGTCGCCGGATCGGGCAGCGCCACGACCGCGCGCCGGGCTCGGTTCCACCGTCCTCCGCGCGACGGTCGTCGTGCTGCTGCTCAACTTCGACCAGTTCCCGCGGACGGTCGGCCGGAGCTTCCTGCTCACCGCGGCGGCGCTGGCGGTGCCGCTGGTGCTCTACGAGGTGCTCCGGCCCGCCTCCCGGGCCCGGGTGGTGGTGTTCTGGGTCCTGCTGACGTTCGGGGTCCTCGCCCTGCCCGGCTTCCTGCGCGTCCCGGAGTCGGAGTACGGCCAGCAGAAGTTCTTCCTCCTGCTCACCCTGACACTGCTCGCCACCGTCGCCGTCGCGATCGTCCGCAATCGGCGCGACGTGGAGATGTTCGCCGCGGTGTTCGTCGTCTGCGGTGTCGTGTTGGCGCTCGCGGCGTTGGCCGGTGACGCCCAGAACGGCCGGTCGGGCGGGTTCGGGTCCAACCCCATCTGGCTGGCCCGGGCCATCGGCGGCGCGATCGTGGCCGTCGTCTGGCTGTACCTGTGCCGGCGGCTGGCGCCCTGGCCGGCGGCGGCGGTGGCGGTCCTGCTCGCGCTCGGGCTGTTCGCCACCGGCTCCCGGGGGCCGTTGGTGGCGACCGTGGTCGCGCTGCTCGTACTCGTCCTCGCCGGGCTGCGGCGGCAGACCAGCCGGGGCCGTCGCGAGTGGGTCATGCTGGGCCTGATGGGCGGGCTGGTGGCCGCCGTGATGGCCCTGCCCGCGCTGCTCCCGCCCCGGATGTACGCCCTGATCGTCGACCCGTCGGACGAGTTGTTCGGCACCGCGCGGGCGGAGATGCGGGAGCGCACGATGACCGTGATCGCCGACCACCCGATGGGCGTCGGCTACGGGAACTGGAACTACCACGCCTGGATGCCCGAGCACAACTATCCGCACAACCTCTGGCTCGAACTCCTCGCCGAGGCCGGCTGGCTGGTGGGTGGGGCGTTCATCCTGGCGGTCGCCGCCGTGGCGATCGGGCTCTGGCGCGCGGCCAGGGTGGACACCGTGGCCGGGTTCGTCCTCGCGCTGCTGGCGTTCAACGCGGTAGCGGTCGCCACGTCCGGGGACGTCAACGCCAGCCGGACCCTGTTCTGCTCGCTGGCCCTCGGCGTGCTCGTGCTCATCCGGGCGACGTCCGACGGCGGTCGACACCGCCGGTCCGGCGACCGTCCCCGCCGGTCCGCTGGCCACGTCGCCCGCCGGCCGCGGCGGGCCGGACCGGTGCCCGGGCACGGGTACCGGGAAGGTGCCGCGTCCCACGCCCGGTCCGGGTCCGGCCGGCCCGCCGGGCCGACGACCGGGGAGTACGCCCGCCGGTGAGGTGGCCGCGTGCTGCCCGGATGTCGGCGAGCCGGCGGGGCGTGGTCGCCATCGCCGCCGGTTCGGCCGGGGGTCAGGTGCTCGCGCTGGCGGCCGCCCCGCTGCTGTCCCGGATCTACCGCCCGGCCGACTTCGGCGTCTTCGCCGTGGTGGCGGCCCTGGTGGTGACGATCGGCACCGTGGCCGCGTTCCGCTTCGAACTGGCGGTACCACTACCCGAGGAGGAGCGGGACGCGCAGGCCCTGGTCGCCCTGGGCCTGGCCGCCGCCGGCGTCACCGCGCTGCTGGGCACCGTCGTGGTGCTCGTCGCCGGCGCGGACGTCAGCCGGCTCTTCGGTCAGCCGGAGCTGGCGCGGTGGCTGTGGGTGGTGCCGCCGGCCGCGGCCGCCATGGGGGTCGTCCTGGTTCTCAACCAGCTCGCCGTCCGGCACCGCCGGTACGGCTCGATCGGCCAGCGCAGCTTCGCCCAGTCGCTGACCATCGTGGTCACCCAACTCGGCGCCGGCCTCGCCGGGCTCCGCCCCGGCGGCATGGCGCTGGGCCTCGGCGTCGGCCAGGTCGCCTCCGCTGTCGTCCTGCTGCGCGACGCCGGCCTGCGCAGCGCGGAGGGCAGGGCGGGACGCGACCGCCGGCGGCTGCGGGCGGTGGCCCGCCGGTACCGCCGGTTCCCGTTGCTGCTCGCGCCGTCCGGGCTGCTCAACATCCTCGGCACCCAGTTCCCGGTGCTGCTCATCGCCTCCTGGTACGGCGCTTCCGTCGCCGGCTGGCTCGGGCTGACCCAACGGGTGGTCGCCATGCCGGCCGCCCTGGTGGCGTCGGCGGTCGCCCAGGTCTACCTGGCGGAGATCTCCCGGGCGGCCCGGGAGGGCGCCGGCACGGGACGGCGCATCTTCGTCGGAGCGAGCCGGAAGCTGACCCTGATCGCCGTGCCGAGCGCCCTCCTGCTCGTCGTCGCCGCGCCGGCGGCGTTCTCGGTCCTCTTCGGCGCCGGATGGGCGACCAGCGGGTCGTACGCCCAGGCGCTCGCGGTCTACATGGCCGTGCAGTTCGTCGCCTCGCCGATGTCGCAGACGCTTGTCGTCTTCGGGCAGCACGGCCGTCAGCTCGCCTGGGACCTGGGTCGCGTCGTGCTGGTCTCCGGCGCGGTGTCCGCCGCCGCCCTGTCCGGAGCGTCGCCGCTGGCCGCCATCTGGACCATGAGCGTCTCCGGCGCGCTCGCGTACCTGGCGTGCTGGTTGATGTCGCTGCGCGCCGTGACGAGTGGGGCGGCGACCCGGCCGGAACGGACGGCCGAACCAGCGGCGCTGGCCCGGACGTGAGCGCCGGGCGACCCCACACCTTCTGGGGTGAATCGCACGTCCCGGTCACCCCCGCACTCGTTGATCCGGATAGCCGTCCGAAGAGAGGGGCTTGAGGCGATGCAGGGCGCTGAGCGTCGACATGTCGGGTGCCGGTGGTCGTTCGGGGGGTCCCGATGACGGGCCGCCCGTGGGGAGGCGGGGGAGACGCCGCCGGCGGTCCGGACCCCGGGTCGGTGCCCGGGGCGCCGCCCCGGCTGCTCGTCGTCTCGTACCACTTTCCGCCGGCCGAGACGGTCGGCGCCCGCCGGCCGGGGGCGCTCGCCGCCTTCGCCCTGGACCAGGGCTGGGACGTGCGCGTGCTGACCGCCATCGGGGCGGAGCAGGGCGGGACGCCGGTCGGGATCCCCGAGGGCCTGGTGGTCCGGGCCCTCCCCGCGCCCCAGCTGCCCCGGGTCAACCGGACGTCCGGTCCGCGGCGGGACGGGGGCGCCGGGACGCCGGGGCGGGCCCGGCTCGCCGGCGCCCGGGCCGCGGCCGGCCGGTTGATCTGGAAGGCCGGCATGGAGCTGCTCATCCCCGACCCGCAGGTCAACTGGATCCGGGCGGCGACCCGCGGCTTCCTGCGGCGGCACGGTGGTTGGCGGCCGGACGTCATCCTGGCCTCCGGACCGCCGTTCTCCGGTTTCGTGGTGGCCGCCGCGCTGGCCCGCCGGTTCGGGGTGCCCTGGGTCGCCGACTACCGGGACCTGTGGTCGGTCGGCAACGAGTACTGGGTGCGCTCCGGCCTGCGCCGCGCGGTGGACCGCCGGCTGGAAGGGCGGGTGCTGCGCTCGGTGGCCACCTGCGTGACCGTCTCCGAGCCGCTGGCGGAGACCGTGCGCCGCACGTTCGGGGTGGACACCCACGTGGTCATGAACGGCATCGACCGGCGGCCGGTGCCCGCGCCCGCCCCGGTCGGCGCGGTGGCCGCCGATCGTTCCGGCGAGGGCCGGCCGGGCGCGGTGCTGACCCTGGCCCACACCGGGTACGTCTACCCGGGCAGGCGGGACCCCGGGCCGTTGCTGGACGCGATCGCGCTGCTCGGGCCGGATGCCGCCCGGGTGCACGTGGTCTTCGCCGGGGAGGACAACGGGATCGTCCGGGCGGCGGTCGACCGGGCCGGCGTCGGCGACTCCGTCACCCTGCTCGGCCACGTCTCCGCCGAGAAGTCCTGGCGCATCCAGGCCGAGGCGGACGCCCTCGTGCTGCTGATGTGGAACGACCCGCGGGACGCCGGCACGGTGACCGGGAAGATCTTCGACTACCTCCTGGCCCGGCGCCCGATCCTGTTGCTCGGCTACGAGGCGGGGGTGGCGGCGAAGCTGCTCCGGGACCGCGGCGCCGGAGTGGTGCGCAACGACAAACACGCGATCGCGGACCAGCTACGGGAGTGGCTGGCCGTGAAGGAGCGCCACGGCCAGCTGCCGGCGGTGCCCGCCTCCGCGCTGGACGGCCTCTTCCGGGAGGACCAGCTCACCGGCTACCTGGACCTCCTGCGGCGGGTGGCCGACGGGGGCGCGCCCGGCCGGCGCGCCCGGGTGGGTCGGCGGTCGTAACGGGCTCAGCGGATGGTCCCCGCCCGGTGAGGGGCGGGGACCATCGTCGTGGTGGGCGGGCGGGTCGGGGCGGCTGCGGTCAGCGCGGGGCCGGCACCCGCAGGCCGCGGGCCGGCCAGCCCCGCCGTTCGGTCGCCTCGGCCACCGCCCGGTAGTAGTCGGCCCGCCGGGCGTCGAGTGTCTCGGCGGAGAACTGGCGGGCCCGGGCCAGGTTGCGGGCCGACGCGGCGGCGAGCCGGTCCGGGTCGGTGACCATCCGGCCGAGCGCGGCGGCCAGCGCCGCGGGGTCGTCGGGGGGAACCAGGTCCGCCGGGGCGAGCAGCTCCGGGATCCCACCCGCGGTCGAGCCGATCGCCGGGAGGGCCCGGGCCATCGCCTCGATCAGGGCCCGCGGCAGGCCTTCGGTACGCGACGGCATGACGAACAGGTCGGCCGCGTCGAGGTGGCGGCGGACGTCCTCGACGGTGGGCAGGACGCCGGCGAAGGTGACCCGGTCGGTGACGCCGAGCCGGTCCGCCAGCTGTTCCAGGTGCGGCCGGTACGCACCGGCCCCGACGTGCACCAACCGGAGCCGGGGGCCGGGGCCGGCCGGGTGGGCGAGCGCCGCGACGAGCGTGTCGATGCCCTTGTAGAGCTGTTCGAGCGAGCCGATCGAGACGAGCCTGGCCTCGGTCAGCGCTGGCCGGACGGGGCGGGGGTTCGGCACGAAGGCGACCGCGGGCAGGTCGACGCTGGAGATGCCGGCCGTCGGCGTCGCCGGCAGGGCGGGATAGCGGCGCTGCAGATGGCGCTCCGTCTCGTACGCCACGGCGGCGGCGGAGCGGCACTGCTGACGCAGCCGTCGGGTGGACGAGGCGCGCAGCACCGGCCGCAACGGGTGGCGCACCACGCCGGGGGCCAGCACGTCGTACGGATCGCCGATCACCTCGAGGGCGTACGGCAGCCGCGCCCGCTCGCGCGCCGCGGCCAGCAGGGAGCCGATCGGGGAGGGCACCCGCAGGATGACCGCGTCCCCCCGGTCGGCCGCGGTGACGACCGACCGGGCCACCGCGCGCCGGCGCAGCACGTACTGGCGTGGACCGACGTAGTACGGCAGCGGCCAGACCTCGACGCCGTCGCCGTCGACCCGGGCGGCACCCTCGGGCACCTCCGGCACGTCGAGCGTGCGGGCGGCGATCCGCACCCGATCGAACGCCACCAGATACCGTCGCCAGATCGCATAGTCCGGTCCGGCCTGGACCCAGACCCGGCCGTCGGGCGTACGACTGAACCGGGACTCCGACGTCACCACGACCCGCATCAGCGCCTCCCACCAGCCGCCCGGCGCACGCCCGCCGCGCCGCCGTCCGCCCCGACCGACCCGTTCATCGGGGCCTCGCCACGGCGGCGACCTGCTCGCAAACCTCGGTCACCTGGCGGGCCGTGCGGCGGTTGTCGAACAGGTCGACCATCCGCCGCCGGGCGGCCTGGCCCCGGCTGCCCAGCGTGCCCGCCGTGAACTCGGCGTGGGCGCTGGTCAGCGCGGCCACCAGCGCCGCCGGGTCGTCGCGGGGCACCACCCACCCGGACCTCTCGTCGACCGTCTCGGGGAGCCCGCCGGCGTCGCTGACGATGCTCGGCACGGCCATCGCACCCGCCTCGACCGCCGCGCCGTGACTCTCGCTCAGCGAGGGGCTGACGCTGACATCGGCCGCCTGGTAGCAGGGGCGGACGTCCGGGACGGTCTCCAGCCAGGTGATGCTCGGGTCGTCCGCCACGTGGAAGCGTTCGATCAGCTCCCGGCGGTGCGCCTCGCCGGGCGCCGTCCAGCCGCCACCGACCAGCAACAGGTGCGCCCGGGGATGCCGCCGGCGGAACGTCCGCCACGCCTCCAGCAGCACGTCGTGGCCCTTGATGCCGCGGCCCCGGTACACGAGCCGTTTCGGCGGATACACGTACGCGACCATCACGGCGAGGAAGGCGTCCGGCGGGATGCCCAGTTCGGCCCGGGCCGCCGCGCGCTCGTCCGGCCCGGTACCGGTCGGATCGAACGCGCCGGTGTCCACGCCGTACGTGGCGACCGCCCGCCGCCGCGGCGGGCAGCCCAGCGCCGCGTACCGCTCCGAGGCGTTCGCGCAGCCGCACACGATGACGTCGTCGAGCCGCCACATCACCCGTTCGGCCGCCCTGATCAGGGGCGAGTCCAGGTAGAGCGGGCCGGCGACGGTGTGCACCCGGCGCAGTGGCAGGCCGATGGTCGCCAGTCTCGCCAGGTACGCCGACGCGATCAGGTGGTACTGCAGGACGTCCGGCCGCAGCCGGCGCATCAGCCGGCGCAGCCGCCAGAACCCGAGCAGCATCGACGGGCCCGGCCGGACCGGAACCGGGCACTCGACCACCTCGAACCGGCGTCGGCGCAACTCGGTGGTGAGCCGGCCCTCCCCGGGTGGGAGCACCACGAAGACCTGGTGTCCACGCTCGCGCATCGCCTCCACCTGGGGCAGGATCCAGGCCCCACCGCTGTTCGTCTTGAGCAGCACGGCGATCCGGAGTCGCCGGGCCGTCGCCGGCCGGTGCTGCCGCTGGCCGCGCCTCTCGTCGGTCGATGTCACCTTGCCGGAACTCCCTCCATCACGGCCTGCGTCGACACGTCAGCGGGGCAGCGGCGCCTCCCGCGGGCGGTCCACGGCGGATACCGCCCGCTGGGCGCAGAGCTGCGCCAGTTGTGCGATGACCTTCTCCGGGTCGTCGTACGGGTCGAGACCGCTGACCTCCATCGGGTCCAGCGCCGGAACCGTCACGTGCGAGATCAGCGGGTGCAGCGGCCGGGCGTCCGTCTCGCCGGTGCCCAGCAGGTCCTCGTGCAGCTTCTCGCCGGGGCGCAGCCCGGTGTAGACGATCGGCACCGAGCTCTGCGCCTGCTCGGCCAGCTGCCGGGCCAGGTCGGCGATGCGCACCGGTTCACCCATGTCGAGCACCAACGCCTCGCCGTCCCGGCCGATCTCCGCGGCCTGGAGCACCAGGTGGACCGCCTCCTGCACCGTCATCAGGTAACGGGTCACCTCGGGGTGGGTGACGGTCAGCGGGCGGCCCGCCTCGATCTGCCGTTGGAACGCGGTCACCACCGACCCCCGGCTGCTCAGCACGTTGCCGAACCGGACGCTGAGGAAGGTGCCGGGAAACCGGGAGGCGGCGTGCGCGGTCAGCAGCTCGGTGATCCGCTTCGAGTAGCCGAGCACGCTGATCGGGTCGGCCGCCTTGTCGGTGGAGATGTTCACGAACTTGGCCACGTCGCGGCAGGCGTCCAGCACCGACAGGGTGCCCCAGACGTTCGTCTTGACCGCCTCGCCGGGGTGCCGTTGCAGCAGCGTGAGGTGCTTCAGCGCGGCCGCGTGGAAGATGACGTCCGGCCGGCGCTCCTGGATGATCCGGCGGATGCCCTCGTCGTCGCGCAGGTCGGCCAGGATCAGCTCGGGGCCGTCCAGCAGGGCCCGCCCGGCCAGCGACATCTGGAGGCTGTGCAGGGCCGACTCGTCCCGGTCGAGCATCATCAGCTCGCCCGGGTCGGCCTTCATCAGCTGGCGGCACAGCTCGGAACCGATCGAACCGCCGGCGCCGGTGACCAGGACCCGGCGGCCGGCGAGGCTGTTGCTGGTCAGGGGCAGGTCGGCGACGACCTGCCGGCGGCCGAGCAGGTCGCTGATCCGCACGTCGCGGACATCGGTGACGGTGATCCGGTGGTCGACCAGGTCACGGACCGGGGGCAGCACCTTGAACGCGGCACCGGTCTGGAGGGTCGCCTCCCGGATCTGCCGGATCAGGGCCGCGTCGGCGTTGGCGACCGAGAAGATCACGGTGCTGGCGCCGGTGCGGCGGACGGCTGTGCCCACGTCGTGCCGGCCGCCGAGCACCCGCACCCCACCGATGCGCAGGTCGCGCTTGTCCGGGTCGTCGTCGAGCGCGCCGACCGGCAGGTACCGGCCGCGCGGGTCGCTGAGCATCGCCCGCAGCAGGCCCTGGCCGGCGTCACCCATGCCGAAGAGCAGCACCGGGGTGGCCGACCGGGCGTCCGGACGCATGGCGAGATCCCGGCGGTACCGGTAGGCGAACCGGGCGCCGAACATGAACAGCAGGGCGAGCGCGCCCGCGACCAGCGGAGTGCTCGCCGGCACCGGTCGGTCGACGGACGGCAGCAGGCCGAGCAGCACGATCCCGGCGGTGGTGATCGTCGTGCCGGCGACGCCCTGCACCTCCTGGAGGCTGCCCAGCGGGTGGCGTCCGGAGTAGAGCCGGCGCAGCGCGGCCACCGCCACGTGGACCACCGCGGCGAGCGCGCCGATGCCGGCGGCTCGGCCCAGCAGGCCGGGGGGCGGTTGGAACTCGTAACGGGTCCAGGCGGCCGCGAGGAAACCGCCGAGCCAGGCGGTGGTGTCGGTGGCGAGAAAACCGACGGCACGGCGGCGGGCTCGGGCACGGCGTGCCCTGTCGTCCGTCCGTCGC
The DNA here is from genome assembly GCF_030519475.1 of Micromonospora sp. C28SCA-DRY-2. GTDB lineage: Bacteria > Actinomycetota > Actinomycetes > Mycobacteriales > Micromonosporaceae > Micromonospora. The sequence continues at coordinate 73,755 of NZ_JAUMKD010000011.1, forward strand.
AGGCTCTCCGTGTCCAGCGGCATGTGTGCTCCTTGTCCCGTCTCCGACCTCCTACCGCCGTGGACGGGAGGAGTTTGTGCCGGTTACAGCTTCTTACAATCAAACTGAGCCGTTTGGGCGTTTCTCGAATTGCCGGCCGAATGTCCGGCCGCGTTCGCCGATGGGACCGTCCCGCCTCACCGGGCGGGCACGCCCTTGACCACCACGCCCTCGGGCACGTCCCGGACCACGCAGGCACCCGCGCCGACCGTGCTGTCCCGTCCGACCCGCAGCCCCTGCAACACCGCGGCGGTGGTGCCGATCAGCACCCCTTCGGCCAGGTGGCAGTCACCTGACACGGCGGCGAGCGGGTTCACCGAGACGTAGTCGGCGAACGTGCTGTCGTGCCCGACGGTGACGTTCTGGTTGAGGTGCACGTGCCGGCCGATGGTCACGTTGGTGGTGACCCGGGCGCCGGCGAACGCGACGAATCCCGGCCCGTGCACGGTGTCCGGGCCGATCGTGGCGGCCGGGTGGACCAGGCTGGCCGCCGGTGTGCCGTACCGGTCGACGCGTTGCCCGACCGCCCGCCGGACGCGCGGGTCCCCGATGCCGATGACGTGGTGGGTGTCCGGCGGCGCGTCGCGCAACCAGGCGAGCCCACCCAGGTACGGCACGTCCAGCCGCTGCACCCGCTTGAGGTTCTGCTCGGAGGGCCGGTCGTCGAGGAAGCCGAGCAGCCGCCAGCGCGGCCGGCCGGCGGCGGCGTCCATGGCGCGGGCGATGGTCAGCACCTCGCGGCCGTGGCCGCCGCAGCCGACGACCACCAGTGGGATCGTCACGCCGTCGCCGCTCCGGTCCGCACGGCCAGGAACTCGTCGATCGCGCCGAGGACGTAGCCGACCTGCGAGTCGGTGAGCGCGCTGCCGCTGGGCAGGGTGAGCCCTTCGGCGAAGAGCGCGTCCGCCGCGCCGGTGAGCAGGCTCTCGGCCCCGGCGTACGCCGGTTGCCGGTGCATCGGCTGCCACACCGGCCGGGTCTCGATCTCCCGGCCGGCGAGGTGGGTCGCGAGGTCGGCGGCCGGCCATCCGGCCCGCTCCGGGTCGACCCGGATGCAGGTGAGCCAGCAGTTGGCCTCGGTGTCCTCGGCGCCGATCAGCTCGACCCCGGGCACCGGCGCGAAGAGCTTGGCGTACCGGTCGCGCAGCTGCCGGCGGCGGGCGATCATGCCGTCCAGCCGGACCAGCTGGGCCCGGCCCAGCGCGGCCAGCAGGTTGCTCAGCCGGTAGTTGTAGCCGGTCTCGCGGTGCTCGTAGTGCGGCAGCGGCTCGCGCGCCTGGGTGGCCAGGTGCCGGGCCCGGGCGAGCAACGCCAGGTCGTCGGAGACCAGCATGCCGCCGCCGGAGGTGGTGATGATCTTGTTGCCGTTGAAGGAGAGGGCGCCGATCCGGCCGAACGTGCCGGCTGGCCGCCCGCCGTGCCGGGCGCCGAGCGCCTCGGCCGCGTCCTCCACCACCGGTACGCCCGCCTCGGCGCAGAGCGGCAGCAGGGCCGTGTAGTCGGCGCAACTGCCGAACATGTCCACCGGCACCACCGCGCCGACCCGCTCGCCCCGGCCGGTCAACCGGCGCAGCAGGTCGGCCAGCAGCGGCACGTCGACGTTGCCGGTGTGCGGGTCGCAGTCGACGAAGACCGGCCGGGCGCCGGTGTAGCGGACCGCGTTCGCGGTGGCCACGAAGGTCAGCGTCGGCACGACGACCACGTCACCTGGTCCGACCCCGACGCCCAGCAGGGCGAGGTGCAGGGCGGCGGTACCGGAACTCACCGCGACCGCGCCGCGGGTGCCCACCCGCTCGGCCACGTCGTGCTCGAACGCGTCGAGGTCGGGACCGACCGGCGCGACCCACCCCGAGCGCAGGGCGGCGAGCAGGTACGACTCCTCCAGGGGCCCGACGTCGGGCGGTGACAGGTAGATGGTCGGGCTCATCGGGCGCCTCCGGGGCAGGTGGTCATGCCGGGGTGCGATCGAGGGACGCCGAGAGGTTCGGCGTGCCCAGGAACTCGGGAGCGGTCGGGGAGCCGGCCGCGGCGATGCCCTCGCGGCGCAGCACCGTGCGGACGGTCGCCACGAGGATCGACAGGTCCAGCCGGAGGCAGCGGTTGTCGACGTACGCCACGTCGAGGTCGAACTTCTCCTCCCAGCTCAGGCCGTTACGGCCGCGGACCTGGGCCAGCCCGGTGACGCCGGGGCGGACCTCGTGCCGGCGGGCCTGGGTGGGGGAGTAGCGGGGCAGGTACTCCGGCAGCAGCGGCCGCGGCCCGACCAGGCTCATGTCGCCGCGCAGCACGTTCCACAAGGTGGGCAGCTCGTCCAGGCTGGTGGCGCGCAGCCAGCGGCCCAGCGGGGTGAGCCGGTCGCCGTCGGTGACCAGCCCGCGATCCGGATCGGGTGGCCGCATGGTGCGGAACTTGACCACGTCGAAGAGCCGGCCGTGCAGCCCGGCGCGGCGCTGGCGGAACAGCACCGGGCGGCCGAGGCCCAGCGCGACCAGGAGCGCCACCAGGGCCAGCGCCGGGGTGGCGAGCACCAGCAGCACGGCGGCCACCGCCACGTCGAGGATCCGCTTGCCCCGGTCGAGCCGGCCCTGCTGCCGCGGCGGGCGCTCGGGCGCAATCACGAGACCAGGCACGGTTCGACCTCCCGCAACAGTCATCCGGATAAAAGGGTTTTATCAAGCAAATAGCTCGCACCGGCACCGAATCGCGACAGTCGGGCGGTAACCAGTCGGATCAACCACAGAACTCCCGCCGAGGAAACGGCCCTGACCAGGTGGATCCCGCGGGACGGCCGGGCTGGCGGCCGGGCAGTAGAGTGCTCGGCGGCCGATCGGGCGAGGGGAGTGCCGTGCTGCACCTGCGGGTCATCGTGCCGTCGGACCAGTCCTCGGCCGTGGCGGATCTGCTGACCGCCGATCCGGGGGTGACCCACCTGGTGGTGCTCACCGACGCCGCGCGCCAGCCCCGGGGTGACCTGATCCTCTGCGACGTGGTGCGGGAGAGCGCCGACAGCGTGCTGCACGGGCTACGGCAGCTCGGCGTGGAGGCGCGCGGCGGCATCGCCGCCGACGACGTGGAGCTGACCATCTCCACGGCCGCGGACCGGGCCGCCCGCACCGCCCCCGGCAGCGGGGCGGACGCGGTGGTCTGGGACGAGATCGCCGCGAAGACCGGCGAGCAGACCGAACTCTCCGCGACCTACCTGGTGCTGCTCATCGTGGCCACGATGATCGCCGGCATCGGCGTGCTGCTGGACCAGCCGATCCTCGTCGTCGGCGCGATGGTGGTGGGCCCGGAGTTCGGCCCGCTGGCCGCGCTCTGCGTGGCGCTGCTGCGGCGCCGCGGCCGGGTCATCCTCCGGTCGGTGCAGGCGCTGGTGGTCGGGTTCCTGGCCGCCATGGTTGCCACGGTGCTGAGCACCTGGGCGCTGGACGCGGCCGGCCTGGTCAGCCGCGACATGCTGCTGGCCGAACGGCCGCTGACCGACTTCATCTGGCGGCCCGACGCGCTCTCCTGGGTGGTCGGTCTGCTCGCCGGGGTGGCCGGCATGCTCTCGCTCACCTCGAAGAAGTCCGGCAGCCTGGTCGGCGTGCTGATCTCGGTCACCACTGTCCCGGCCGCCGCGAACGTCGCGGTGGCCGCCGCGTACCGGGTCTGGCACGAGGCGGCCGGCTCGGCGCTCCAGCTGCTGATCAACCTGTGCGCGATCGTGCTCGCCGGCCTGCTCACCCTCGCCGTGCAGCAGCTCGGCTGGTGGCGGCTGGCCCGGCGCGAGGCCGGGCGGCCCACACGGCGGGGGCGCTGAGCCCGGTCACGGCCAGGTGTCGCCGGCGGGCGAGCCCGGGCGGCTCGCGCGGCTCGGGCGCTGAGCCCGGTCACGGCCAGGTGTCGCCGGCGTCGAGCCGGCGGGCGAGCGCGGGCCGCTCGCGCGGCGCGGGCGCTGGATCAGGTCACGGCCAGGTGTCGCCGGCGTCGAGCCGGCGGGCGAGCAGCGTCCGGAGCGGGACCGACTCGCCGTCCCGGCCGCCCTCCCCGACGATCAGCGGCGGCGGGCTGGGCTGCGGCTCGGCGCCGAACAGCCGCGCCCGCAGACCACCCGGCACGGTCAGCAGGTGGAACCGCCCGTCGACGTCCACCGCCCGGCTGCGGGCCCGGTCGACGTACCAGCCGGTGAGCCGGGTCCGGTACCGGCCGCGCCCGGCGTAGTCGCTGGCGACCAGCCGGGTGGTGGCCAACCCGCGCCGGGTCGCCTCGGCCACGAACCCGGCCACCAGCTCGGCGGCCTCGGCCCGCTCCGCCGCCCGGCGCCGCTCGTCGGCCGCCGCGTGCGCCCGCACCGCCCGCCGCTGCCGCTCCCGCCAGTCCAGGCCGTCACCCTCACCCACGACGCGACCGTACGCCCACCCGCCCGTCCGCCCTGCGGCCAGGTGCGGCGGGTCGTGGTGGTGGCCGTCGTGCTCCTGGTCGGGCGGACGCCTCGTCCGTCCTTCGGTCGTGGCGCACGGGCGGTCGGTGCCGTCCTTCGGCCGCGGTGAGCGGCCGCCCCGAACCGCCCCCACGGTCGACGGTTCACCGGCTGGTCTGCCCCGTCTGTGCGGGCAGCTCCAAAGGGCGCGACCACCCCGGCGCACCGCCGGCGGCCAGACCGGACGGGGGCGACACCGCCAACGACCGCCGCCGCAGGCCCTGCCCGCCCCAGCGGATCAGGTCCTGTCGGGTTCGACCTGACCGATCCTGACGCCCCCCGGTGATCCGTCTGCGACATCTGCTCCACAGCGTCCGCCCGACCAGAGCGGGCCGCCCGACGCCGTGCGCGCTGCGCTGCGCCGGCCCGGCCCGGTCTGGCCCGGCTGGCCCGGCTGGCCCGGTCTGGCCCGGCCGGGCCGGCGCAGCATCGCCTCCCGTCGCGCCGCGCCGGCGCGACCCGTCAGGCCAGGCCGGCCCGGCGCAGCGCGTCGGCCATCGCGCCGTTCGCCGGCGCCGGGGCGGCACCACCGCGGCCCTGCCGCTGTGCCCCACCGCGACCGCCCTGGCCGCCACCGCGACCGCCCTGGCCGCCGCCGCGCCCACCCTGGCCGTCCCGCCCGTCCCGCCCGCCACGGGCGCCCTGGCCGCTGCCGCGCCCGCTCTGGCCGCCGCGCTCGGCGCGCGGGCCGCCCTGCTCGCCACGGGGACCGCCGCGCTCCCGGCGGGCGCCGGGCTCCGCGTCGTCCTCCAGCCGCAGGGTCAGCGAGATCCGCTTGCGGGGCACGTCGACGTCGAGCACCTTGACCCGGACCACGTCACCGGACTTGACCACCTCGCGGGGGTCCTTCACGAACGTCCGGGACATCGCCGAGACGTGCACCAGGCCGTCCTGGTGCACCCCGACGTCCACGAACGCGCCGAACGCGGCCACGTTGGTCACCACGCCCTCCAGCACCATGCCCGGCGTCAGGTCGCTGATCTTCTCAACCCCCTCGACGAAGGTGGCGGTGCGGAACTCCGGGCGCGGGTCGCGTCCCGGCTTCTCCAGTTCGGCGAGGATGTCGGTGACCGTGGGCAGGCCGAACGTCTCGTCGACGAAGTCGGTGGCCCGCAGCCCGCGCAGGATGGCGCTCCTGCCGATCAGCGACCGCAGGTCCTGCCCGGTGTGCGCGAGGATCCGCCGCACCACCGGGTACGCCTCCGGGTGCACGCTGGAGGAGTCCAGCGGATCGTCGCCGTCGGGGATGCGCAGGAAGCCCGCGCACTGCTCGAACGCCTTGGGGCCGAGCCGCGGCACCTTCTTCAGCTCGGCCCGGGAACGGAACGGACCGTTGGCGTCCCGGTGCAGCACGATGTTCTCCGCCAGCCCGGCGCCGATGCCGGAGACCCGGGTCAGCAGCGGCGCGGACGCGGTGTTGACGTCCACCCCGACCGCGTTCACGCAGTCCTCCACCACCGCGTCCAGCGACCGGGAGAGCTTCACCTCCGACAGGTCGTGCTGGTACTGGCCGACCCCGATCGACCGCGGGTCGATCTTGACCAGCTCGGCGAGCGGGTCCTGCAGGCGCCGGGCGATGGAGACCGCCCCGCGCAGCGAGACGTCCAGCCCGGGCAGCTCCTGGGCGGCGTACGCGGACGCCGAGTAGACCGACGCGCCGGCCTCGGAGACCACCACCTTGGTGAGGTTGAGCTGCGGGTGGCGCTTGATCAGCTCACCGGCGAGCTTGTCGGTCTCCCGCGAGGCGGTGCCGTTGCCGATCGCCACCAGCTCCACCCGGTGCGCCGCGGCGAGCCGGGCCAGCGTCTCGATCGAGGCGTCCCACTGCCGGCGCGGCTCGTGCGGGTAGATCGTGTCGGTGGCGACCACCTTGCCGGTGGCGTCCACGACGGCGACCTTCACCCCGGTGCGCAGGCCCGGGTCGAGGCCCATGGTCGCCCGGGTGCCCGCCGGGGCGGCGAGCAGCAGGTCGCGCAGGTTGGTGGCGAAGACCCGCACCGCCTCCTCCTCGGCCGCCTGCCACAGCCGCATCCGCAGGTCCGCGCCGAGGTGGATGAGGATCCGGGTACGCCAGGCCCAGCGCACCGTGTCGGCCAGCCACCGGTCGGCCGGGCGCCCGTGGTCGGTGATCCCGAACCGGCCGGCGATGGCCGCCTCGTAGCGGGTCGGGCCGGTGGCCACGGCGTCCGCCTCACCCTCCGGCTCCGGGTCCATCGTCAGGTCGAGCACGCCCTCCTTCTCGCCCCGGAACATCGCCAGGATCCGGTGCGACGGCAGCTTCGGGTACGGCTCGGCGAAGTCGAAGTAGTCGGCGAACTTCGCGCCGGCCTGCTCCTGCCCCTCGCGTACCCGGGAGACCAGCCGGCCCCGCGACCACATCTGCTCGCGCAGCGACCCGATCAGGTCGGCGTCCTCGGCGAACCGCTCGATCAGGATGGCCCGGGCGCCGTCCAGCGCGGCGGCCGCGTCGGCCACCCCCTTGTCGGCGTCGACGAAACCGGCGGCCACCTCCCGGGGCTCCCGGGACGGATCGGCCAGCAGCGCGTCGGCGAGCGGCTCCAGCCCCGCCTCGCGGGCGATCTGCGCCCGGGTCCGCCGCTTCGGCTTGTACGGCAGGTAGATGTCCTCCAGCCGGGACTTGGAGTCGGCGGCCATGATCTGCGCTTCCAGCGCCTCGTCCAGCTTGCCCTGGCCGCGGATCGACTCCAGCACGGCGGCCCGCCGCTCGTCCAGCTCGCGCAGGTAGCGCAGCCGCTCCTCCAGGGTGCGCAGCTGGGTGTCGTCGAGCAGGCCGGTGGCCTCCTTGCGGTACCGGGCGATGAACGGCACGGTGGCGCCGCCGTCGAGCAGCTCCACGGCCGCCCGCACCTGACGCTCGGCGACGCCGAGCTCCTCGGCGATCCGCTGATGAACAGAGAGGGTCACGATCTCGATCCGCCTTCGGGTCTGGGTTCCGCCCTGCATTGTGCCGGCCGGCCCCGACGACCGTCGTCGCGCCCGGCCGGGACGCCGGCGACCCGTCGTCGGCGCCGGCCACCCTGCGCTAGCGTGGCGATCATGGAGCAACCTGCGGAGCCGCGCGCCCGGCGGCTCTTCGGCGGCAGCGCCCGGGCCCTCGGCGACCTGGCGACCAGCCCGTTCCGGTCGGACCGGGACCGGATCGTCGGCTCGCCGTTCTTCGCCCGCCTCGGCGGGGTCACCCAGGTGATCAGCCCGGTCGGCTCCGGTCTGCTGGTGCACAACCGGCTCACCCACAGCCTCAAGGTCGCCCAGGTGGCCCGGGCGATCGCCGAACGGCTCACCGCCGACGGCGAGCACCGCGACCTGCTGGCGAAGCTCGGCGGCTGCGATCCGGACGTGGTGGAGGCGGCAGCGCTCGCGCACGACCTCGGCCACCCGCCGTTCGGGCACCTGGGGGAGCGGGTGCTGGACCGGCTGGCCCGGCACCGGCTGGGGCTCGCCGACGGCTTCGAGGGCAACGCGCAGTCGTACCGGATCGTCACCAGCACCGAGATCCGCGGCGCGGCGACCACCGGCCTGGACCTGACCGCGGCGGTCCGGGCGGCGCTGCTGAAGTACCCGTGGACCCGGCTCGACCACCCCGACCCGCACCCCCGGCTGATGGAGCCGCCGCCGCGCGGCGCCACCCCGCCGCCGGACGACCCGGCCAGCGGTTCGGCGAAGTTCGGCGCGTACCGGACCGAGGTGGACGACCTGCGCCAGGCCCGGGAGCCGTTCGTCGGCCGGATCGCCGACTGGCAGCAGACCGTCGAGGCCTCCGTGATGGACACCGCCGACGACATCGCGTACGCCATCCACGACGTGGAGGACTTCTACCGGGTCGGCGTGCTCCAGCAGGGCGCGGTGGCCGCCGAGCTGATGGCCTGGCAGCGCGAGAGCGGGCACTTCCGGGCCATCACCGACGCGGCGCTGGCCAGCGCGTCGCGCCGACCCGGCGCGGCGATCGAGCGGCTGCGCCGGCAGCTGCACCGCAAGGACTCCTGGGTCGCCGACGACGACGCGTTCGCCGCCGCGGTCGAGCACGTCCGCGAGGAACTGGTCGAGGGGCTGCTCGCGGTGCCGTTCGACGGCTCGATCGAGGCCGAGCAGTACGTGGCCCGCTTCTCCGCCCGGTGGACCACCCGGCTCGTCGACGCGATCACCGTGGTGGAGCACCCCTCGGTGCGCTCCGGGCACGTGCTGCTGGCCCCGGCGCAGTGGCACGAGGTGCAGGTGCTCAAGTTCGTCCACCACCGGTTCGTGCTGGCCCGCCCCGACCTGGCGCTGCACCAGCGCGGCCAGGCCCGGCTGCTGGGCACGCTGGTGGAGGCGCTGCTGGAGTGGCTGCTCGACCCCGAGGAGGAGTCCCGCCTGCCGCGCCGGCTGCACGACCTGGTGGAGCTGGCCGAGGCGGAGCTGCACCCGCGTACCCCGGACCGGATCGGCAAGGCCCGGGGCCGGGCCATCGTCGACTTCGTCGCGCAGCTCACCGACAACCAGGCGGTCGCCATGCTGGACGCGCTCTCCGGCCGCTCCGGCGCCCTCTGGACCGACGCCTTCGTGCTCTGACCCCCGGCCGGGCGTCCGGCCCTCCGGCGGCGCCCCGAGCCCGGAACGCGGCCGAGCCCCGCACCCGGAAACCGGCGGCACCCCGCCCGTGGCGCCCGTTCAGGCGACCGACTGCCACCAGCCGTCGACCGCGGGCGGGTCGTCCACCACCACCCGCTCGCCGGGCCGCGGCACGGCCAGCCGCACGTCGCGCGCCTTCGCCTCGGCCCAGAGCCGGTCCACCGGCTCGGACCAGTCGTGCAGGGCCAGGTTGAAGGTGGCCCAGTGCACCGGGATCAGCAGCCCGCCGCGCAGGTCCAGGTGGGCGTCGACCGCCTCCTCCGGGAACATGTGGATGCTCGGCCAGGCCCGGTCGTACGCGCCGATCTGCATCAGGGTCACGTCGAACGGCCCGTGCTCCGCGCCGATCTCGGCGTACCCGTCGAAGTAGCCGGAGTCGCCGGTGTAGAAGACCTTGCGCCGGGCCCCGGCGATCACCCAGGAGCTCCAGAGCGTGCCGTCGCGGCGCAGCCCCCGCCCGGAGAAGTGCTGGGCCGCGGTGGCGGTGAACTCCAGCCCGGCCACCCGGTGGCACTCCGACCAGTCCAGCTCGACGATCCGCTCCGCCGGTACGCCCCAGCGGTCCAGGTGCGCGCCGACCCCGAGCGGCACCAGGAACGGCGCGGACTGGCTCGCCAGCAGCGCCCGCACGGTGGCCATGTCGAGGTGGTCGTAGTGGTCGTGCGAGATCAGGATCGCGTCGACCGGCGGCAGTTCGTCGAGGCGTACCGGGGGCTCGTGCAGCCGGCGCGGGCCGACCACGGCCGACGGCGAGCAGCGCTCGCTCCACACCGGGTCGAGCAGCACCCGCCGGCCCTCGATCTCGATCAGCGCGGAGGCGTGGCCGTACCAGACGACGTTGAGCTGCCGGTCGGTGTCGGTGGCCGGCGGCTCGGCCGGGCGCAGCAGCGGCACCGCCGAGCGGGGCCGGCGCCGCTGCTTGCCGAAGACCAGTTCCCAGAGCAGGTTGCGGCCGGGGTCGGCGACCATCGTCCGGGTGCTCTCCCGGTTGTGGAAGGTGCCGTCGCGGAACTGCGGCGAGCGGGCGGCCCGCTCGGCGCGGGCGCCGGTGAGCCGGCCGCCCAGGGCCGCCGGCACGTCCCGGGCGGCCCAGGCCAGCCCGGCCAGGGCGGCCAGCCCGGCGCTGCCGCGCAGCCGGCGCCCCCACGCCCGGTCGAGTTCCGATCGCCCCGCTGGTCGCCGCATCGCCGTCCCCTCCGCCGTCTCCCGCCCTACACGGTAGCCACCGCGGTACCGCCGTGGCCCGGCGAACCGGCGGCCACGGCGGTACGCGGGCGGTTCAGCCGCCGTTGCTCGGCCGCTGGGCGGCGACCCGGTGGGTCACCCCGGCGCCGGTGAGGTTGGCCGTCACGTCCAGCATCCGCCGGCCCAGCCGGGCCCGGGCCGCCACGGCGGGGTGGGTGGCGCCGTAGTTGTCCGGGTCGGCCTGCCCGTCGGCGAAGAGCACGTACGTCACCAGCGGCGCCCCGGCGGCGTCGAAGATCACACCGGCCTCGTGCCGGGCGTCGGCGAACCAGCCGGCCTTGGTGGCGATCCGGGCCCGCTCGGCCGACGAGGTGGTGCGCCGGATCCCCTCGTTGAACGCGATGGGGGAGCGCAGCAGCTTGAGCAGGAACGCGGTGGAGGCCGGCGTGAGCAGGGTGCCGGCGACCAGCGCCCGCAGCAGGTCGTGCGTCTCCCGGGGCGTGCTGGTGCCGAGGAAGAACCGGTTCGGGTTGGCCACCGGCTGCACCTGCGTCTTCGGGAAGCCCTTGGCCACCAGGATGCTGTTCAGCTCGGCGGCCGGGCAGACCAGGCCGCAGAGGCGTACCGCCGTGTCGTCCGAGACGGTCAGCAGGGCGGCGAGCGCGTGGCCGAGGGTGACCGAACTGGGGTAGGCGTTGTCCAGGCTGAAGATGCCGTCCCCGCCCGGCACCACGATCGCGGCGGTCACGTCGACCCGCTGGTCCAGCGTGAGCAGCCCCCGGTCGACCTTGTCCAGCACCGCCACCGCGACCGCGATCTTGTTCACGCTGTACGCCTCGAGCACCTGGTCGGGCGAGTCGGCCACCACCTCCAGCGGTCCCTCGGCGGTGGCCAGGCTGAGATAGGCCTGCCAGTTCCCGCCGGCCGTGGTCGTCTCCCGCAGGTAGGCCGCCTCGATCAGCGGCGCGACCAGTTCCGGTCGGGCGGCGACCCGGGTGGACCGGCCGGCGACGGCCGACGACCCCGGCTCAGCGGCGGCCGGCACGGCGCCACCCAGCACGGTGCCGGCGGTGGCCACCGTGCCGATGCCCAGTGCGGTCCTGCGGTTCACTCTGATCGCCAATCGTCTCTCCCGTCCGGCGTGGATCGTGTCCTCCGGCCACCATAGGGGAAGAGATCGAAACGGGTGATCCCGTGCTCACCACGGCCGCCGCCGCAGCGCCGAGCCGACCGCGCCGGGCAGGGCGCCGACGGCGCGGGCCACCTGTCCGAGGCCGGGCAGCCAGCCGCCGCGAACCACCTCGCTGGACGGGTCGGGGACGAACACCACCCCGTCGCCCGGCGGGATCCGCCGGTCGGTCAGCGCGAGCAGCCGCATCAGCGGTCCGACCAGGACGTCGTAGAGGCCGGGCAGCACGGTGAAGCCGACCCGCATCACCGTGTTGGCCCGACCCACGGAGACCTCCCGGCGGGGCCGGTCGGCGCAGTCCAGGATGGCCCGGGCGACCCGCTCCGGGCTGGTCACCGGCAGCGGCGGGCGGCCGAGCCGACCCAGGTGGTTCGCGGCCCGCTGGTAGACCGGGGTGTCCACACTGCCCGGACTGATCAGGCACACCTCGACCCCGGGGACGTCCCGGGCCTCCTGCTGCAGCACCCGGGCCAGCCCCTGCACCCCCCACTTGCTCGCCACGTAGCCGCTCAGGTAGGGGGCGGTGATGTGCCCGAGCACCGAGCCGACGAGGATCAGCGTGCCGCCACCGGCCGCCCGGAACCGCCCCAGCGCCACCCGGGCCACCGTCGCGGCGCCCAGCAGGTCCGTGCGTACCACCTGCTCGAAAACCCGTTCCGGGGTCTCCTCGAACCGGCCGTACGCCATCACCGCGGCGGTGTGCAGCCAGACGTCGACCCGGCCGAACCGGTCCACCGCCGCGGCCGCGAGCGCGTCCACCGCGCCGCCGGCCGTGATGTCGGTCGGCACGTCCAGCGCCTCCGCGCCGGCGGTGGCACACTCGGCGCGTACCTCGGCGAGGGTCGTGGGGGAGCGGGCCGCGAGCACCAGCCGATCCCCGCGTCCGGCGAACGCCCGTGCCGCCGCCCGGCCGATCCCGCTGGTGGCACCGGTGACCACCACCACCCGGCTCACGGTTCGAGCACGACCTTGACGCAGCCGTCCTCCTTCTTCTGGAACATCTCGTACGCCTGCGGCGCCCGCGCCAGCGGCACCCGGTGGGTACGCAGGTCCGCCACGCCCAGCGGGTCGCTGTCGTCGGCGAGCAGCGGCATGATCTCGTCGACCCAGCGGCGCACGTGGCACTGCCCCATCCGCAGCTGCACGCCCCGGTCGAACATCTCCATCAGCGGCAGTGGATCGACCTCGCCGCCGTACACCCCGGAGATGGAGACGGTGCCGCCGCGGCGGACCGCCTTGAGCGCGGCCTTGAGCACGACGAGCCGGTCCACGCCGAGCTTGTCGGTCATGGTCCGGGCGAGCGCGTCCGGCAGCAGCCCGGCGGCGGTCTGGGCGATCTTGCCCAGCGGCGCGCCGTGCGCCTCCATGCCGACCGCGTCGATCACCGCGTCCGGACCGCGCCCGTCGACCAGGTCGATCAGCGTGCCCGGCACGTCGTCCAGCTCGCTGACGTCGAGCACCTCGATGCCGTGCCGGCGGGCCATCGCCAGCCGCTCCGGCACCAGGTCCAGCCCGATCACCCGGCCCGCGCCGAGGTGCCGCCCCACGCGGGCGCAGAACTGCCCCACCGGGCCCAGCCCGAACACGGCCAGGGTGCCGCCCGGCGGGGTGTCGGCGTACTTCACCGCCTGCCAGGCGGTGGGGAGGATGTCGGAGAGGTAGAGCCACCGCTCGTCGGGGCCGGTCGCCGGCACCTTGATCGGGCCGAACTCGGCGTGCGGCACCCGCAGGTACTCGGCCTGCCCGCCGGGCACCGACCCGTAGAGCGAGGTGTAGCCGAACAGGGCGGCGCCCTTGCCGTGCGCGGTGACCTGGGTGGTCTCGCACTGCGCGTAGAGCTGCCGGTCGCACATCCAGCAGGAGCCGCAGGCGATGTTGAACGGCACCACCACCCGGTCACCGGGCCTGAGCCGGGTCACCCCCGCGCCGACCTCCTCGACGATGCCCATCGGCTCGTGGCCGAGCACGTCGCCGGGCTTCAGGTACGGCCCGAGCACCTCGTACAGGTGCAGGTCCGAGCCGCAGATCGCGGTGGAGGTGATCCGGACGATCGCGTCGGTCGGCTCCTCGATCCGCGGGTCGGGCACCTCCTCCACCCGTACGTCCCGCTTGCCCTGCCAGGTCAGTGCCTTCATGCCCGATTCCCTTCGCCGTGGGCGTCCCCCCGGGTGCTACCCCGGCAGGCCGGCTTGAACCGGCCGCCGGCCGGGCGGTCCCTGGCCGGAGCCGCCGCTCGGGCTGGGGCTGCCGCTGTGCCGGGCCGCCGTTCGGCCGGGCCGCCGTTGCGGGGAGCCGGGAAAGGGGGACGGGCCGCCGCGCTCCCGATCGGGGAGTGCGACGGCCCGTCCGCGGAGCCGCCAGGCTCAGGAGCCGGGGGTGTCGCCCCGCTTGGCGGTGGCCTTCAGGTAGTCCCGGTTCAGCCGGCCGATGGTGTTCAGCGGGATGCCCTTCGGGCAGACCACCGTGCACTCGCCGGCGTTGGTGCAGCCGCCGAAGCCGGCCTCGTCGTGCGCGTCGACCATGCCGATCACCCGGGTGTACCGCTCCGGCTGGCCCTGCGGCAGCAGCGAGAGCTGGGTGACCTTCGCCGCGGTGAAGAGCATGCCCGAGCCGTTCGGGCAGGCCGCCACGCAGGCGCCGCAGCCGATGCAGGCCGCCGACTCGAAGGCCGCGTCCGCGTTGGCCTTGGCCACCGGCACCGAGTGCGCCTCCGGGGCGCTGCCGGTCGGCGCGGTGATGTAGCCGCCCGCTGCGATGATCTTGTCGAACGCGCTGCGGTTGACCACCAGGTCCTTGATCACCGGGAAGGCCCGGGCGCGCCACGGCTCGATGTCGATCGTGTCCCCGTCCTTGAACTGCCGCATGTGCAGCTGGCACGCGGTGGTGCCGCGCTGCGGCCCGTGCGCGTTGCCGTTGATCATCAGGCCGCACATGCCGCAGATGCCCTCGCGGCAGTCGTGGTCGAACGCCACCGGCTCCTCGCCGGCGAGGATCAGCCGCTCGTTGAGCACGTCGAGCATCTCCAGGAACGACATGTCCGGGGAGACGTCGTCGACCTGGTAGGTCACCATCCGACCCTTGTCCTCGGGGCCGGACTGGCGCCAGATGCGCAGGGTCAGGTTCACTTGTAGCTCCGCTGCGTGGGGTGGACGTATTCGAACTTCAGGTCTTCCTTGTGCAGCACCGAGGGCTCGCCGGTGGCGGTGAACTCCCAGGCCGCGACGTAGGCGAACCGCTCGTCGTCGCGCTGCGCCTCGCCGTCCGGGGTCTGGTGCTCGGCCCGGAAGTGGCCGCCGCAGGACTCCTCGCGGTGCAGGGCGTCGATGCACATCAGCTCGGCCAGCTCGAAGAAGTCGGCCACCCGGCCGGCCTTCTCCAGCGACTGGTTGAGCCCGTCGCCGTCGCCGAGCACCCGGACCCGCTGCCAGAACTGCTCGCGCAGGGCCCGGATCTCGTCGATCGCCTTGCGCAGGCCGGCCTCGCTGCGCTCCATGCCGCAGTGGTCCCACATGATCTGGCCCAGCTCGCGGTGGAACGAGTCGACGGTCCGGTCGCCGTTGACCGCCAGCAGCCGCTGGATCCGGTCCTCCACGTCGCGCCGCGCCTCGACCGCCGCCGGGTGGCTCGGGTCGACGGTCTCGAACGGGCCGGCGGCCAGGTAGTTGGCGATGGTGTTCGGCAGCACGAAGTAGCCGTCGGCCAGGCCCTGCATCAGCGCCGAGGCGCCGAGCCGGTTGGCGCCGTGATCGGAGAAGTTCGCCTCACCGATCACGAACAGGCCGGGGATGGTGGACTGCAGGTCGTAGTCGACCCAGAGGCCGCCCATCGTGTAGTGCACGGCGGGGTAGATCCGCATCGGCACCTCGTACGGGTCCTCGCCGGTGATCCGCTCGTACATCTCGAAGAGGTTGCCGTACTTGGCCTCGATGGCCTTGCGGCCCAGCCGCTGGATCGCGTCGGCGAAGTCGAGGTAGACGCCGAGCCCGGTCGGGCCGACGCCCCGCCCCTCGTCGCACACGTTCTTCGCGGCCCGGGAGGCGATGTCCCGGGGGACCAGGTTGCCGAAGGAGGGGTAGATCCGCTCCAGGTAGTAGTCCCGCTCGTCCTCGGGGATGTCCTTCGGGCGGCGGTTGTCGCCCTTGGCCTTCGGCACCCACACCCGGCCGTCGTTGCGCAGCGACTCGCTCATCAGGGTCAGCTTCGACTGGTGGTCGCCGGAGACCGGGATGCAGGTCGGGTGGATCTGGGTGTAGCAGGGGTTGGCGAAGTACGCGCCCTTGCGGTGCGCCCGCCAGGTGGCGGTGACGTTGCAGCCCTTGGCGTTGGTGGAGAGGTAGAAGACGTTGCCGTAGCCGCCGGAGGCGAGCACGACCGCGTCCGCGAACTCCGTGGTGATCTCGCCGGTGACCAGGTCCCGGACCACGATGCCCCGGGCCCGGCCGTCCACCACGATCAGCTCCAGCATCTCGTGCCGGGCGTTCATCTCCACGTTGCCCAGGCCGATCTGCCGCTCCAGCGCCTGGTACGCGCCGAGCAGCAGCTGCTGGCCCGTCTGGCCCCGGGCGTAGAAGGTGCGCTGCACCTGGGCGCCGCCGAACGAGCGGGTGTCCAGCAGGCCGCCGTACTCGCGGGCGAACGGCACGCCCTGGGCCACGCACTGGTCGATGATGTTCACCGAGACCTCGGCCAGCCGGTGCACGTTCGACTCGCGGGAGCGGAAGTCGCCGCCCTTGACGGTGTCGTAGAAGAGCCGGTGCACCGAGTCGCCGTCGTTGCGGTAGTTCTTGGCGGCGTTGATGCCGCCCTGGGCGGCGATCGAGTGGGCCCGGCGCGGGCTGTCCTGGTAGCAGTAGGACTTGACCCGGTAGCCCTGCTCGGCGAGCGTGGCGGCGGCCGAGCCGCCGGCCAGGCCGGTGCCGACCACGATCACCGTCATCTTCCGGCGGTTGGCCGGGTTGACCAGCTTCGCCTCGAAGCGGCGGCGTTCCCAGCGGGTCTCGATCGGGCCGTCGGGAGCCTTGGTGTCGGCGATCGGGTCGCCCTCGGTGTAGAGATCCATGTCAGGACACCAATCCGGTGAGTACGGCGAACGGGACCACCAGGAAGCCGGCGCAGAGCGCGACGGCGAAGACCAGCGCCGCGGTACGCGCCCGGCGCTCGCCCTTCGGGGTCTGCTGCCCCAGGCTGCGGAACGCGCTGAACGCACCGTGCCGCAGGTGGAAGCCGAGCGCGACGACCGCCAGGGTGTAGAAGAGCGTGACGTACCAGCGCTCCGGCGCGAAGTCGGCGACGACGTTGGCGTACGGCCTGGTCGGGTCGCCGACCGGGTTGAGGTGGCCGGTGGTCAGGTCCAGCAGGTGGTAGATCACGAAGAGCATGATGATCACGCCGCCCCAGCGCATCGTGCGGGCCGCGTAGCTGCCCTGGACCTTCGGGCGGTGCGCGTAGCGGACCGGGCGGGCGGCGCGGGAGCGCCGGGCCAGCGCGGTGGCGGCGGCGATGTGCGCCACCACGGCGACGGTCAGCACGCCGCGCTGGATCCAGAGGAACCAGACCCCCGGCAGCAGCGGCTTGCCGATGTCGCGCAGCCAGTGCGCGTAGTGGTCGAACGAGGTCTCCCCCGTGAACACCTTCAGGTTGCCGAGCATGTGCAGGATCAGGAACAGCACCAGGATGATGCCCGTCACCGCCATGACGGCCTTGAGGCCGACGTTGGAGCGGATGGGCGACCGTGTTCTCGTGACTACCACGCGATCGACGCTAGGAGCAGTTTGATCAGTCGTCCAATGCATCGACCTCGCAGTCTTGATAGCCATAAGCTATGTAGATGCAACTCCATCAGCTCCGGTACTTCGTCGCCGTCGCAGAAGTACGACATTTCACCCAAGCGGCCGACCTGGTGGGGATAACCCAGCCTTCGTTGAGTAAGCAAATTCACGCCCTGGAGACCGACCTCGGGGCCCCGCTCTTCGAGCGGGTAAGGGGCAACATCAGCCTCACCGCGGCCGGCGAGGTGCTGCTGCCGTTGGCCAAGCGCATCCTCGCCGACGTCGACACCGCCACCCGCGAGGTGCAGGAGCTGGTCGGGCTGCGGCGCGGCCGGGTCCGGCTCGGCGCCACCCCGAGCCTGGCCACCTCGCTCGCCCCGCCGGTGCTGCGCCGGTTCCGCGACGCGCACCCCACCATCGACCTGCGGGTGGAGGAGGGCGGCTCGCAGGACCTGGTCCGCGACCTGCTCCGCGGCGACCTCGACCTGGCCCTGATCATCATGCCCGCGCAGGGGATCGACCCGGGCCTGCGCGCCGACCCGATCCTGCGGGAGAGCCTGGTGGTGGCGTCGGTGCAGGAGCTGCCGGCCGCGGTGCCGACCGGGCGGCTGCTCATCACCGACCTGCGCGACCAGCCGATGGTGATGTTCCGCGAGGGATACGACCTGCGCGACGCCACCCTCCAGGCGTGCCGGGCGGCGGGCTTCGAGCCGACCGTCGCGGTCGACGGCGGCGAGATGGACGCGGTGCTCAGCTTCGTCGAGGCGGGGCTGGGCATCGCGCTGGTGCCGGGCATCGTGGTCGCCCGCCGCCCGGGCATGCGGTTCACCCGGCTGGCGCCGCCGGGGGTGACCCGGACCATCGCGGTGGCCCGCCGCCGGGACGTGGTGCCCACCCACGCCGGGCGGGAGCTGCGCCGGATCCTGCTCGACTACGTCCGCGACGCGACCGCCGAGGGCCAGCTCCCGGCGGGCGTCGAGCCCCTGCCGTAGCCGGCCGTCGGGGTCAGCGGCCCTCGGCCTCGTCCATCGCCCGGTAGATGCGCTGCTCGGAGACCGGGTACGGGGTGCCCAGCGCCTGGGCGAAGACGTTCACCCGCAGCTCCTCGATCATCCAGCGGATCTGCCGGACCGCCGCCGAGTTCCGCTTCGTCGGCGGCAGGGCGGCGAGCATGTCCTGGTACTCCTTCCACACCACCGCGACCCGGTCCTGCTGCTGCTTGTCGCGCTGCGGGTTGCCCGGCAGCCGGTCCAGCCGCCGCTCGATCGCGGTCAGGTAGCGCAGCAGGTCGGGCAGCCTGGCGTACCCGGTCTCGGTGATGAAGCCGGCGTGCACCAGGCCGGTGAGCTGGGCCCGGATGTCGGCCAGCGCGGCCACCACCGCCAGGTTCTGGGTCCGGCCGAGCCGCTGCTCCACCGCGTACGCGGCGGCGAGCACCCGGCGCACCCGGTCCATCACGTCGACCACGGTGTCCACCAGGTCGGCGCGCACCTTCTCGCGCAGCGCGGCGAAGCCGTCGGCGTCCCAGGCCGGCCCGCCGGCGTCGGCGACCAGCTTGTCGATCGCCGCACCCGCGGCATCCTCGATGAGCGCCTGCACCCCGCCGTGCGGGTTGCGGCTGAGCGCCAGCTTCGCCTCGTTCGACAGCCGCCCCTGGAGGAACTTCGCCGGCGACGGCACGGTCAGCCGCAGCAGCCGCCGGGTGCCGGCCCAGTGCGCGGTCTCCTGCTCGGCCGGCGAGTCGAACACCTTCACCCCGACCGTGGCGCCCTCGTCCACCAGCGCCGGGTACGCGGTCACCGCGTAGCCGGCGCGGACCTGCTCGATGGTGCGCGGCAGGGTGCCGATACCCCACTCGCGCAGCCCGGTGCGCGCCACGTCCGGCGCGGCGGCCGCCACCACCTGGCGTACCTCCGCCTTGAGCTGGCGTTGCAGGGCCGGCAGGTCCTTGCCCTCGGCGACCGGCTTGTTCTCCTCGTCCAGCACCCGGAACCGGACCCGCAGGTGCGGCGGCAGCTTCTCCAGGTCCCACGCGTCCCGGGGCACGGTCACCCCGGTCATCCGGCGCAGCTGCCGGGTCAGCGCGTCGAGCAGCGGCTCCTCGCCGGCCGCCATCGCCGCCAGCGCCGCCCGGGCGTAGTCGGGCACCGGGACGAAGTTGCGGCGCACCGCCTTCGGTAGCGAGCGGATCAGCGCGACCACCAGTTCCTCGCGCAGCCCCGGCACCTGCCAGTCGAAGCTCTCCGCCGGCACCTGGTTGAGCAGCGGCAGCGGGATGTCCACGGTCACCCCGTCGGTCGGGGTGCCCGGCTCGAACCGGTAGGTCAGCGGCAGGCTCACCCCGTCGGCGGACCACTCGTCGGGGTAGTCGGCCTCGTCCACCCCGCCCCGGCCGGCGTTGACCAGCAGCTCGCGGGTGAAGGTGAGCAGCTCCGGCCGCTCCCGCCGGGTCTTCTTCCACCACGCGTCGAAGTGCCGGCCGGAGACCACGTCGGCCGGGATCCGCTCGTCGTAGAAGTGGAAGATCGTCTCGTCGTCGACCAGGATGTCCCGCCGCCGGGCCCGGTGTTCCAGCTCCTCGATCTCGGCCAGCAGCCGCTGGTTGTCCCGCCAGAACTGGTGGTGGGTGGACCAGTCGCCCTCGACCAGCGCGTGCCGGATGAACAGCTCGCGGCTCAGCGCCGGGTCGATCCGGCCGAAGTTGACCTTGCGAGAGGTGACCAGCGGGACGCCGTACAGGGTGACCTTCTCGTGGGCCAGCACCGCCGCCTGCTTCTTCTCCCAGTGCGGCTCGCTGTAGCTGCGCTTCACCAGGTGCTGGGCGAGCGGCTCGACCCACTCCGGCTCGATCCGGCCGGCCACCCGGCCCCAGAGCCGGGAGGTCTCCACCAGCTCGGCGGCCATCACCCAGCGCGGCGGCTTGCGGAACAGCGCCGAGCCGGGGAAGAGCGCGAACTTCGCCCCCCGCGCGCCCAGGTACTCGTTCTTCTGCGCGTCCTTCAGCCCGACGTGCGAGAGCAGGCCGGCCAGCAGCGACTGGTGCACCTTCGGGGTGTCGATCTCCTCCGGCAGGTCCGCGCCGGCGGTGGCACGCCGGCCGCCGTCCGCCGCGGCCTCGCCGGCGCCGCGCCGGCCGCGTCCCCGCCCGTCCCCCTCGGGCGTACGCAGCACCTGGCGCAGCTGGCTGACGATGTCCTGCCACTCGCGCACCCGCAGGTAGTTGAGGAACTCGGCCTTGCACATCCGGCGGAACGCGCTGGAGGAGAGCGCGCGCTGCTGCTCGCGCAGGTACCGCCAGAGGTTGAGCAGCGTGACGAAGTCCGACTCCCGGTCGGTGAACCGGGCGTGCGCCTGGTCGGCCTGGGCCTGCTTGTCGGCCGGCCGCTCCCGGGGGTCCTGGATCGACAGCGCGGCGGCGATCACGATCACCTCGGTGGCGCAGCCGTTGCGCTCGCCCTCGACCACCATCCGGGCCAGCCGCGGGTCGACCGGGAGCTGGGCCAGCCGCCGGCCCAGCGGGGTGAGCCGCTTCGCCGGGTCGGTCTCGGTGACGTCCAGCCCGCCCAGCTCGTGCAGCAGGTTGACGCCGTCGGTGATGTTGCGCCGGTCCGGCGGGTCGATGAAGGGGAAGGCGGCGATGTCGCCGAGGCCGATCGCGGTCATCTGGAGGATGACCGAGGCCAGGTTGGTCCGCAGGATCTCCGGGTCGGTGAACTCCGGGCGGGAGAGGAAGTCCTGCTCGTCGTAGAGCCGGATGCAGATGCCGTCCGAGGTACGCCCGCAGCGCCCCTTGCGCTGGTTGGCCGACGCCTGGGAGATCGGCTCGATCGGCAGCCGCTGCACCTTGAGCCGGTTGCTGTAGCGGGAGATCCGGGCGGTGCCCGGGTCCACCACGTACTTGATGCCGGGGACGGTGAGCGAGGTCTCCGCCACGTTGGTGGCCAGCACCACCCGGCGCCCGGAGTGCGGGGCGAAGACCCGGTGCTGCTCGGCGGTGGAGAGCCGGGCGTACAGCGGCAGGATCTCGGTGCCGAGCAGCGCGCGCTTGGACTGCACCAGCTTGCCCAGCGCCTCGGCGGTGTCCCGGATCTCCCGCTCCCCGCTGAGGAAGACCAGGATGTCGCCGGGCCCCTCGGCGGCCAGCTCCTCCACCGCGTCGCCGATTGCCTGGATCTGGTCCCGGACGTTCTCCTCGTCCTCGGCGTCCTCCTCCTCGGCCTCGGTGACCTCGACCAGCGGGCGGTAGCGCACCTCGACCGGGTAGGTCCGGCCGGAGACCTCGACGACCGGCGCCGGGGTGCCCTCGGGATGCTCGTCGGTGGCGGGGCCGGCGAAGTGCCGGGCGAAGCGCTCGGTCTCGATGGTCGCCGAGGTGATGATGACCTTGAGGTCGGGGCGGCGGGGCAGCAGTTGCCGGAGGTAGCCGAGGATGAAGTCGATGTTGAGGCTGCGCTCGTGCGCCTCGTCGATGATCAGCGTGTCGTACTGGCGCAGCATCCGGTCGGTCTGCAACTCGGCCAGCAGGATGCCGTCGGTCATCAGCTTCACCAGGCTGCGGTCGCTCACCTGGTCGGTGAAGCGCACCTTGTAGCCGACCACGTCGCCCAGCTCGGTGCCGAGCTCCTCGGCGATCCGGTCGGCCACCGTACGGGCGGCCAGCCGGCGGGGCTGGGTGTGCCCGATCAGCCCGTGCACGCCGCGCCCCAGCTCCAGGCAGATCTTCGGCAGCTGGGTGGTCTTGCCGGAGCCGGTCTCGCCGGCCACGATCACCACCTGGTGGTCGCGGATCGCGGCGGCGATCTCGGCGGAGCGCTCGCTGACCGGCAACCCGGCCGGGTAGGTGATCACCGGCACCGCGGCCCGGCGCGACTCCAGCCGCAGCTCCGCCGCCGTGACCTCGGCGGCGATCTCGGCGAGCGCCGACTCCCGGCGCTGCGGGTCCCGCAGCTTCCGCACCCCGTCCAGCCGCCGCTGGAGGCGGCGCTGGTCACGGAACATCAGCGGGTTCAGGCGGCGGTGCAGGTCGCGGACGTCGGTCCCGGCGGGTGCGGCTGGATTCTGCATGTCGTGGCCAAGGATAGGCAGCCGGGCGCGGGACCGCCCCCGGGTTATCCGGCCCCGCACCGGCCGCCGCGCGGGGTGCCGGTCGGGCGCCGCGGCGCCCCCGGGGGCGCCCCGGTCGCCGGGTCGGCGGCGGGGACGTCGGCGGGTGGCGCCAGGGGGCGCCGGCCCGTGGCGCGGCCCGCCGCCCGGTCTAGAGTTGACCGCCGATCGAGGCGTGGGGGAGCGGGATGACGATGCGCGAGACCGACCGGGCGCTGGTGCAGGCCGCCACGGCGGTGGCCAAGTTGCGCTGCCGCAGCGAGAACCACACCGTGGCCGCCGCCGTCCGCAGCGCCGACGGCCGGGTCTTCAGCGGCGTGAACGTCTACCACTTCACCGGCGGGCCGTGCGCCGAGGTGGTGGCGATCGGCGCCGCCGCCACCCAGGGCGTGACCGAACTGGAGACCATCGTCGCGGTGGGCGACCGGGGGCGCGGGGTGATCCCGCCGTGCGGGCGCTGCCGGCAGGTGCTGCGGGACTACTTCCCGGACCTGCGGGTGATCGTCGGGCCGCCGGACGCGCCGCGCGTGGTGCCGATCGGTGACCTGCTGCCCGACACCTACGTCTGGGCCGACCACCAGCTCGACGCGGCGGCCGGCCCGGTGCCCGCGCCGCGCTCCGGCGACTGACCGCCCCCGGCGGGCGCGCCGGTCAGTCGCCGGCCGCGGCCTCCAGCATCGAGCGCGGCATCGGCACGCTCTCGAACCGCAGGTTGCCCTCCGGCACCATCCAGCTCATCACCCGCACGGCCAGCCGCCCGGCCCGCACCGCCGGGTCGTTCTGGTACAGCTCGCGGGCCTCGTCCGGGCTGACCGACAGGACGACGAAACCGCGCAGCCGCTCGTCGTCGGCGTCCACGAACGGGCCGGCGGCGAGGACGAGGCCCTGTTCCACCAGCCCCGCCTGGTGGGCCAGGTGCGCGTCCTGCAACCGGTCGAGCGCGTCGAGTGGCAGGTCCGGGGCGTCCGGCGGGCGGACCAGGAGCACGACCGTGTGCTGGTCGAATCGCATGCCCACACCCTAGGGCGGTGCGGGCCCGCCGCGCCCCGAACCGGCGCGGTCCGCCCAGCTCGGAGGGGCCGCGGATCGACGTCCGCGAGTTAGGTCGGGCTAAGTCGGTCAGCTAAGGTAAGGCGTACCTAAGCGTGAACGTGCAGGAGATCCGTGACCACCCTCGCCACCCGACCGGCGCCCGCCGGCGGCCGGATCGGCGGCCGTGGCGGCCGCCGGGTGGCGGTCACCCTCGCCGCCGCGCTCGCCCTACTCCTCGCCGTGCTGGCCAGCTTCGCGCTGGGCAGCCGGCCGCTCGCGGTCGACCAGGTCTGGCACGCGCTGGTCGCCCCGGACGGCGGCGAGGCCAGCACCATCGTCCGGGAGCTGCGCATGCCGCGGACCGCCCTCGGGCTGGCCGTCGGGCTCGCGTTGGCCGTCGCCGGGGTGCTGTTCCAGGCACTGACCCGCAACCCCCTCGCCGAACCCCGGATCCTCGGCATCAGCGCCGGCGCGTCGACCGGCGTGGTGCTGGCCATCTCCGTCTTCGGCGTCGGCACCCTCGCCGGCTACGTCTGGTTCGGCATCGGCGGCGCGCTGCTGGCCGGGCTGCTCGTCTTCGCCGTCGCCAGCCGGGCCCGGGAGGGCGCCAGCCCGGTCACCCTCGCGCTGGTCGGCGCGGCCCTCGACGCCAGTCTCGCCTCCGTGGTGTACGCGCTGCTCAGCATCGACGCGCGCACCTTCGAGGAGTACCGGTTCTGGGTGGTCGGCGGGCTGACCGGCCGGGACCTCACGGTGGCCGCCCAGGTGCTGCCGTTCGTGCTCGCCGGGCTCGCGCTGGCCGCCCTGGTCGCCCGCGGCCTGGACGCGCTCGCCCTCGGCGACGACGTCGCCCGGGGCCTGGGGCACCGGATCGGGCTGGTCCGCGTCGGCGGTGGCGCGGC
Organism: Micromonospora sp. C28SCA-DRY-2; assembly: GCF_030519475.1. GTDB lineage: Bacteria > Actinomycetota > Actinomycetes > Mycobacteriales > Micromonosporaceae > Micromonospora. Next base: position 98,064 of record NZ_JAUMKD010000011.1, read on the forward strand.
CGCCGTCCTGCTCACCGGCGCCGCGGTCGCCGCCGCCGGGCCGATCGCGTTCGTCGGGCTCGCCGTGCCCCACCTGGCCCGGGCTCTGGTCGGCGCCGACCACCGCTGGACCCTCGTCGTCTCCGCGCTGCTCGGGCCGGCCCTGCTGCTCGGCGCCGACGTGGTCGGCCGGCTCGTCGCCCCGCCCGGGGAGGTGCCGGCCGGCATCGTCACCGCGCTGATCGGTGCCCCGCTGCTCGCCTTCCTGGTCCGCCGCGCCAAGGTGGTGACCGCGTGAGCGCCCCGGTAGCGCCGGCCCCGGCCGCCGAGCCGACGACCGCCGGCCCCGGGATCGCCGGCCTGCCCGGCCGCTCGCTGCTGCGGGTCGGCCCGGTCAGCCTCCAGGTGCGCCGCCGCTCGGTGCTGGTCGCCGCCGCGCTGGTCGTGCTGCTGCTGGTCGCCGGGGTGCTCAGCCTCTCCCTCGGCACCCCGTACGTCGCCCCGGCCGACGTGCTGCGCGCCCTCTCCGGCGCCGGCACCCCGTACGACCTGGTGGTCTTCGACCTGCGGCTGCCCCGGCTGGTGCTGGCCGCGGTGGCCGGCGCGGCGTTCGGGGTGGCCGGCACCCTGATCCAGAGCGTGGCCCGCAACCCGCTGGCCAGCCCGGACGTCATCGGCATCACCCAGGGCGCCGGCCTGGCCGCCACGGTGGCGCTGACCACCGGGGCGGCGGCCGTGGTGGTGGCGCCCGCCGCGCTGGCCGGCGGGCTGGCCGCCGCGCTGCTGCTGCTCGTCCTCGGGGCCCGGCACGGGCTGGCAGCGCAGCGGTTCGTGCTCGCCGGGGTGGCGGTCGCCTTCGCGCTGCGGGCGCTCACCGAGGTGGTCATGCTCACCGCCGACCCGATCGACGGGCTGCGGGCGCAGATCTGGCTGATCGGCACGCTCGCCGGCAAGGGTTGGACCGAGACGGTCTGGATCGCGCTCACCCTGCTGGCGCTGCTGCCGGTGCTGCTCTGGGCCGGTTGGGCGCTGAACAGCTCGGCCCTGGACGACGACACGGCCCGGGGGATCGGGCTGCGTCCGGTGGCCCGCCGGATCGGGCTCGCCGTGACCGGGGTGCTCGCCGCCGCGGCGGTCACCGCCCAGGTCGGCGCGGTCGACTTCGTCGCCCTGGTCGCCCCGCAACTGGCCCGGCGGCTGGTCCGCGCGGAGCGCCCGCCGCTGCTCTGCGCCGCGCTGCTCGGCGCGCTGCTGCTGGTGCTGGCCGACCTGGCCGGCCGGCGGCTGTTCGCCCCCACCCAGTTGCCCGCCGGCGTGCTCACCGCCGCGATCGGCGGCCCCTACCTGATGTTCCTGCTGCTCCGCGGCCGCCGGCGGTCGTCGTGACGTCCGCCGACCCGGGCCGTCGCGGTCCGGCCCCCGACAGCCGACCCCTCGAAGGAGGCGCGATGCTCTCCACCCGCGACCTGGTCGCCGGCTACGACGAGCGCACCGTGCTGGACGGGCTGGACCTGGAACTGCCCGCCGACGCGTTCACGGTCATCGTCGGCCCGAACGCCTGCGGCAAGTCCACCCTGCTGCGCACCCTGGCCCGGCTGCTCACGCCCCGCCGCGGCACCGTGCTGCTGGACGGCACCGCCATCCGGGAGCTGCCGACCCGGGAGGTCGCCCGCCGGCTCGCCGTGCTGCCGCAGAGCCCGCTGGTGCCCGAGGGCGTCACCGTCGCCGACCTGGTCGGCCGGGGCCGGCAGCCGTACCAGCGCTGGTGGCGGCAGTGGTCGGAGCAGGACAGCGCCGCGGTCGACCGGGCGATGGCGCTCGCCGACGTCGCCGGGCTGGCCGACCGGCCGGTGGACACCCTCTCCGGCGGCCAGCGGCAGCGGGTCTGGATCGCCATGACCCTCGCCCAGGACACCGAGGCGCTGCTGCTCGACGAGCCGACCACCTTCCTCGACCTCGCCCACCAGGTCGAGGTGCTGGACCTGCTGCACCGGCTGCGCGTCGAGCGCGGCCGCACCGTGGTGGCCGTGCTGCACGACCTCAACCAGGCCGCCCGGTACGCCGACCACCTGATCGCGATGCGGGCCGGTGCCGTGGTGGCCGCCGGGCCGCCCCGGGAGATCCTCACCGCCGACCTGGTCCGGGACGTCTTCGGCCTGGACTGCGTGGTCGTGCCCTGCCCGGTGACCGGGGCGCCGCTGGTGGTGCCCGCGCTCACCAGCCCCACCCTGGCCACCCCGCCGGCACAGTCCACCCCGGCCGGCGCCGCCGCCCCGGCTGCCGGGCCTGCCGGTGCCGGCCGGGCCCGCGCCCCGGGCGCCGGTTCCGCCGGTGCCACCTCCTCGGGTGCCGCGTCGTCCGACGCCGCCCCGGGCGCCGGTTCGGCCGGTGCCACCTCCTCGGCTGCCGCGTCGCCCGACGCCGCCCCGGGCGCCGCCCGGTCCGGCGGCGCCCCCTCCGGTGCCGCGCCGTCCGGCGCCACCCCAGCCGTCGGCGGGAACGCTCTCGCCGGCTCGTACCCCTCGGAAGGAATCTGATGCGTCGTCTCGTCGCCGCCCTCGCCGCGGCCGCCGTCCTCGGCGTCGGGCTCACCGCCTGCGGTGAGAGCGACCCGGTCGCCGGCACCACCACCGGGGAGACCCGGGAGATCACCCACGCCATGGGCACCACCAAGGTGCCGGCCGAGCCGAAGCGCGTCGTCGTGCTCGACACCGACAAGATCGACACCGCGCTCTCCCTCGGCATCACGCCGGTCGGGGCCGCCACCGCCGGTGAGGCGAAGAGCTGGCCGACCTACTTCGGCGAGGAGAAGCTCGCCGGCATCAAGGAGGTCGGGGTGCTCACCGAGCCCGACCTGGAGGCCATCAACGCCCTCAAGCCGGACCTGATCCTGGGCAGCAAGTTCCGCCAGGAGAAGTTCTACGACGAGCTGAAGGCCATCGCGCCGACCGTGTTCACCGAGAAGGTGGGCGTCACCTGGAAGGAGAACTTCCTCCTCGACGGCAAGGCGCTCGGCAAGGAGCAGCAGGCCAAGGACCTGCTGACCACGTACGAGACGCGGGCCAAGGAGTTCGGCACCAAGCTCGGCGACGCCGCCAACCGCAAGATCTCCATCGTCCGCTTCATGCCGACCGAGATCCGGGTCTACGGGCCGGACTCGTTCTCCGGCATCGTGATCGGCGACACCGGCCTGGGCCGCCCCGAGCGGCAGCAGCTGACCGGCAAGGAGGACCGGCGGATGGACCGGGTCAGCCCGGAGCGGATCGGCGAGGTGGACGGCGACGTCATCTTCGTGACCGCGTACGGCGAGAAGGCCGCGGCCGAGCAGGCGAAGGTCACCGGCGGGACGCTCTGGAAGGCTCTGCCGGCGGTCAAGGCGGGCAAGGCGCACGTGGTCTCCGACGAGATCTGGATGACCGGCATCGGTGTCGGCGCCGCCAACAAGATCCTCGACGACCTCCAGAAGTACCTCACTGCCTGACCCCCCTGCGCTCACGGCGCGCACGTTCACAGAAAGAGTGGCTATTCCGCGCGGAATAGCCACTCTTTCTCTGTTTGGCAGGTGTGGATGGGTGGGTGGGTTAGGGGCGGGCGCGGCGGGTTAGGGCGGCGCGGACTTCCGCGAGGAAGCCGTCGAAGTCCTCGCGCATCCGCTTGCTCGTGACGTGCAGCACGATCCAGTCGTCGCCGAGGATTCGGTTGAGGCGCTGCCGGTCACGGTGGAACTGTGCGGGATCGTGGTGCCAGAGGCCGTCGTACTCGATGGCGACCTTGAGTTCGGGCCAGGCGAGATCGACGCGGGCGACGAACCTTCCAGCCCGGGTGATGACGTGCTGCGTCACGGGGCGCGGGAGTCCCGCCTTGATGAGCCGCACCCGCAGGCGCGACTCAGGCAGCGACTCCGCGCCAGGGTCGGTCAGGCTGATCGCCTCGGCGAACCTGCGCGAGCCGCGCTCACCGCGCCGCGTCCCGAGATACCGCTCCAGCTCGGCGCGTCCGACTGCGCCGACACGGCCGAGCGAGTCGATGAGGGCGACGGCGTCGACGATGTCGAGCCAGCACGCCACATCCCAACACGTGCGTTCGACGGTGGTGACCGGCATGTCGTCGATCCGGCCGACCTCGCCCTCCCGCCACGGGGCGACGTGGATCAGGAGACCAGCCAGTGGACCGAACCGTGCTGACGGCTCGACGACCACCTCGACATCGTCGTCCGGCCCGCAGGTGGCCCCGCCGTGGAGCGCTACCGCGGACCTGCCTGCTATCGCACACCCGGGCGGGAAGAGCCACGACGCGGCGGCGCGGCAGCGGGTACGGTGCGAGATCTCCAGCCGCGCATCGGCGTAGACGTTGTGGAAGAGCCGCCGCCACGCGCGTGTGCGGAGATCGTTCTTCGTCAACAGGCCACGCTGAATCGCTTCACGGGAGTAGAAGACCCGCCCGACGAGTTCCGCCGGCCGGCGCGGTTCGCAACTCACCCCCGCACCCTCCCCCACCCCACTACCCCCACACCACCCCCTGTGGACAACCACGCCCCGACCACACGCACGTACACGGAAAGAGTGGCTATCCGACGAGAAATAGCCACTCTTTCCGTGTACGTGCGTGTTCCGTGTTGAGGGGGGTCAGGCGGCGGTGGACCAGATGGCGCGGAAGGCGGCCGCTTCACCGGCCAGCCAGTGCTCGATCTGGTCGAACTTGGCGCCCTCGGGCATCCGGTGGGCCTGGCCGCGCCGTACGTCGACCAGGACCGGCTCGGCGTGCGGGAGGATGTGGTCCATGTGCCGGGCCATCAGGTGCAGGGTGGCGAGCACGGCCTCCTCGCTCGGCGGGGTCTCGTCGAAGTGCAGCCGGACGGCCTCGGCCCGGCCGTCGGCGTGGCGTACGCCGAAGTGGGGGTTGATCTTGACGGGCAGGTCGCCGAGCATGGCGAGTGCGTCGCGGGTCTGGGCCAGGTCGACGGCGGTGGGCTCGCCCAACGAGCGCAGCCAGGCGGTCGCGCCCGGCACCAGCGCCTGGTAGAGCGGGCGCCAGCGGGGCTTGACCACGTCGACCACCTGGTCGAGGTGGGTGCCGCCGGTGTGGAAGGCGATGTCGGCCTTGAGCGCCTTGACGAACTGGCCGTGCGGGTTGAAGCCGGAACGGCTGGCTCGCTGCTTGCGCAGCCCGCCGACGAAGGTGGCCTTGGTGGGGCCGGTGCGGTCGACGTAGCGGGTGAAGCCGAGCAGCGTGGCGTAGGGGGTGAGCGGCGTGGAGGCGGGCGCGGTCACGGTCGTCCTCCCAGGTCAGGGCGTCGATTAGTACATACATTCTAATAGACGGGTCTGACATCGCCCAGGGAAAGTTGGCCGCCATCCGGCCCGGTCCGGCCGGTCCACGCAGCCGGTGGCGATCGGCACGACGGTGGGCGCAGGGGCGGCCGGGAGCCGGTGGGGAACGCCCCGGCTCCCGGCCGCCACACCGTCAGCCCGCCACGCCGGTGCCGGTCTCCAGCAGCGACTTCAGGTCGCTGAGGACGAAGGACCAGCCGCCGCCGGTGCCGGGCAGGGCGCCGCCGACCAGGGCGGCCGTCTGCGGGGCGTCGGTCACGTCGTGGGTGACCGTGAGGGTGGTCAGCCCGCGCTCGTCCTGGCCGATCTCGTACGTCAGCCGGCTGGGCGTCTCGACGGCCATGCCGGGATCGCCGATCATCCGCCAGGTCAGCGCCAGCCGGGTGTTCGGGTCGGCCTCGATCACCTCGCCCTCGACCACGACCATGCTGACGCCCGGGCCGACCATCGCCTCGCTGGCGTACTGGCGGAACGCCCCGCCCGGGCGGGTGTCGATGTCGACGCGCCCGCCGTAGCCGTAGCGCTGGGTCCAGTCGGACTGGGTCAGCGCCGTCCAGATCTGCTCCGGGGTCGCCTTCAGGTAGACGCGGTAGGTCTGTACCTCGGTCTGTTGCAGGGTGCTCATCCTTGCTGCTCCTCGCGGATCGGTTGGCCGACACCCGACTGGCGCCGGCGTCCCCGTCAGCCTCCGCCGCACCGGCTGGACGGACATCCGTGCCGACCACGGATCCAGCCACGGATCGGGCCACGGACCGTGCCACCGGCTGGCGACCCGACCGCCGCCGGCGACCGGACCACCGGGTCGGTCGGTGCCTCGACCGGGTCGGTCGGAGAGCGTGAACCTGGGTCAGCGGTGCGGCGGCGCGATGCCCAGAGCTGTCAACTCCGTCCGCGCCTCGGCTTCGCGGCCGGGCAGCAGCGCCAGCGTGCAGGCGTACTCGGCGCGGGCACCGAGGCGCTCCCACCGGGGGAGCGTGGCGGCGATCGCGTCGGGGTCACCGGTCAACCGGCCCCGCGCCCGGGCCAGGCAGGCGGCGGCCCAGGCGTTGCCGGCGGTCGACCGCTCGGCGGCCGCGAGCCGTCCGGCGGCGTCCGGCAGGCCGGCGGCGACCCCGAGTTCCGCACCGACGGCGCGGGCGTACGTGTCGTAGCGGAAGTTGGGGAACTCGCCGAAGCTCTGCTCGACCAGGCCGGCCGCCTCGGTGAAGTCCGCCAGGTGCAGGGCGACCCGCCCCGCCGCGAACACCGCCGACGCCAGCGAGGAGACGTCCACGCCGGAGGTGCACCGGCGCAGCCGCTGCCGCCAGTACGGCAGGCCCGCCCGGTCACCCCGCAGTCCGCAGGCGAGCAGGGCGAACGCCATCGCGCTGGCCACGTCGCCACTCGGCGGACGCCCGTTGCGTCGCCAGCCGTCCCACAGCGTCTCCGCCCGCGCCAGCGCCTCGTCCAGCTCGCCGTTGAGGACCAGGGCCGGCACCATCGTGCCGATCGACCGGTAGGAACGGTCGCCCAGCAGGTCGTCCCGGTCCATCCGGCGAGCCACCCGCAGCGCGCCGGGCAGGTCCCCGGCCCGCAGCGCGACGGTGGCCGCGACGAGGAGGATGTCACCGATCTCCGGCGCCGTCCGCGGGTCGGTGCGGTCCAGCGAGTCCAGCAGCGCCAGCCGCTGCTCGCCGATCCGGCGGGCCTGCTCCGCCCGACCGCGCTGGGTCGCGGCCGTGCCCAGCACGTCCAGGCCCGCGCTCACCAGCACCGGGTCGCCACTGCGGCGGGCGATCCGTTCGGCGTCCTCGGCCAGGGCCGGGTCCGGGTCGTACGGCCGAGCGCCGGCGTGCCACGCCGCGGCGATGGCGAGCGTCGCCGCGACCACCGGGTCGGCGGCGTCCCCGGCGGCGCGGGCCCGCTCCAGCAGTCCGGTGAGCCGTTCCCGGGAGATGCCGGTGGCGATCCGGCCGTCGAAGCGGTGGACCAGCTCGACCACCCGGGCCAGGGCGAGCGCCTCGGCGTTGCCGTCGCCCGCCACGCCGGCCTGGTCGGCGGCCGCCAGCAGCAGGTTCAGCACCCGTGCCCCGGGTTCGGTGCCGATCAACGCGCAGTCCGCCGCGCTGCGCAGGTCCCGGGCCGCCTCCGCCGGATCACCGGCCAGCACGGCCGCCTGCCGGTAGTAGTCGAGCGACTCGGCCAGGAAGCGACGGGCGTACGTCAGGCGGCCGAGGGCCCGGGCCAGCCGGTGCGCCGCCGGGTCGCGGCCGGGCGCGCGACCGAGCAGCGCGGCGCGCAGGTCGTCGGCGACCAGGTCGTAGTCGTCGCGCCAGTGGCCGTCCAGCCGCCCGGCGAGGTCTGCCGCCACCGAGGCGGCCCACTCCAGGTAACGGTCGGAGACGTCCCCGCGCGCCGGGTCGGCGTCGAGTTGCTCCCGGGCGAAGGCGCGGACGGTGCCGAGCAGCCGCCAGCGGCCGGGATCCCGCTCCCGGGTCACCAGGCTCTTGTCGACCAGCCGGCCGAGCAGGTCGGCGCTGCCCGCCGGGTCGCCCGCGCCGCACACCGCCGCCGCCGCGGCCAGGTCGAAGCCGCCGGCGAACACCGAGAGGCGCCGGAACAGCGCCTGCTCGGCGGGTCGCAGCAGGTCGTAGCTCCAGCCCAGGACCGCCCGCAGGGACCGGTGCCGGGCGTCGGCCCGGCGCGCGCCCGCCAGTGCCCGGAGCGGGTCGGCGAGCGCGGTGAGCAGACCGGCCGGGCCCAGTGACGCGCTGCGCGCGGCGGCGAGTTCGATGGCCAGCGGCATGTTGTCGAGCCGGCCGCACAGCTCGCCGACGAGCGCCGGGTCGCCCGGCACGTCCGCACCGGCGGCCCGGGCCCGGTCGTCGAAGAGGGTCCGCCCCGCGGAGTCGGAGAGCGGTCCGATCCGGACCACCCGCTCCTCGGCGGCCCCCAACTGCTCCCGGCTGGTGGCCAGCACGGTCACCCCGGGACACGCGGACAGGACCTCCGCCACGAACGCCGCCGCCGCGTCCAGCAGATGCTCGCAGTTGTCGATCACGAGCAACAGTCGCCGGGTACCGAGTTCCGCCGTCACCGCGCCGAGCAGCGGCTGACTCGGGGCCGGGGTGACCCCGAGCGCGGCGGCCACCGCGGGAACGACGTATCCACTGCGGACCGGCACCAGGTCGACGAAGGCGCCACCGTCGCGGAACCGGGGCGCGAGCTCGGCCGCCAGCGCGGTGGCGAGTCTGGTCTTGCCCACCCCGCCGGGCCCGACGAGGGTCACCAGCCGGGCCTCGGTGAGCACCGCCGCCACCTGCTCGCGTTCCTGCCCTCGGCCGACGAAGCTGCTGGCGGTCGGCGGCAGTCCGGTGACGCGGGGCGGGGCGGCCGGCGGCCCCCCGCCGGCCGGGGCGGCGAGCGCGGACAGCGCCCGCCGGTCGGGCACGCCGTGCTTGCGCAACAGCGACGAGACGTGGCTTTCCACGGTACGGACGGAGATGAACAGCCGTGCCGCGATCTCCGCGTTGGTGCGGTGCTCACCCAGCAGGGCGAGCACCTCCGCCTCCCGGGCGGAAACCTGCGTCTCCCGCGGTCCGCTCATCGGCCCGTGCGGTGCCACCGCGGGCCGGCGTGGCGCGCTGCTCGGTCTCCCACGTTGGCAGGGTACGGCGTCGGGCCGAGTGGCCGTCCGCACCGCCGCCGGCCCGCAGACCCCGACCGCGTGCCTGGCGCCCGGAGCCGGCCGGCGGCGTGCCCAGCGCCGGCCGGCGGCATGCGCACGGCGGCCGGCGGCGCGCCTAGAGCTGGCCGACCGCGGTGATCCGGACGACCGCCGCGCCCACCTCGTCCGAGGCCGCGAGGTCGACCTCGGCGCTGATCCCCCAGTCGTGGTCGCCCTCGGGGTCGTCGAGGATCTGCCGGACCGTCCAGCGCTCCCGGCCCTGCTCGATCATGAGCAGCGCCGGCCCGCGGGCGTCCGGCCCGGTCCCGATCGCGTCGTGGGTGTCGAAGTACGGCTCCAGCGCGTCCGCCCAGGCGTCCGCGTCCCAGCCGTCCGCGCCGTCCAGCTCGCCGAGGAGATCCCAGCGGCGCAGGGCGGCCAGCTCCACCCGGCGGAACAGCGCGTTGCGCACCAGCACCCGGAACGCGCGGGCGTTGCGGGTGACCGCCGGCGGCCGCTCGTCCAGGGTGGAGGCGACCTCGGCCACGTCGGACGGGTTGCGCAGCCGCTCCCACTCGTCGATCAGGCTGGAGTCGACCTGCCGGACCAGCTCGCCGAGCCACTCGATGAGGTCGACCAGCTCCTCGGTCTTGGCGTCCTCGGGCACTGTCTGCCGCAGCGTCTTGTACGCGTCCGCGAGGTAGCGCAGCACCAGCCCCTCCGAGCGGGACAGCCCGTAGAACTGCACGTACTCGGTGAAGGTCATCGCCCGCTCGTACATGTCCCGCACCACGGACTTGGGCGAGAGCTGGTGGTCGGCCACCCACGGATGCCCCTGCCGGTACATCTCGTACGCCGACTCCAGCAGCTCCGCCAGCGGCTTGGGCCAGGTCACCTCGTCGAGCAGTTCGAGGCGGGCCTCGTACTCGATGCCCTCGGCCTTCATCGCGGCGACCGCCTCGCCGCGGGCCTTGAACTGCTGCGCGGAGAGCACCTGGCGCGGGTCGTCGAGGATCGACTCGATCACCGAGAGCACGTCGAGGGCGTACGACGGGGACTCCCGGTCCAGCAGCTCGATCGCGGCCAGCGCGAGCGGCGACAGCGGCTGGTTGAGCGCGAAGTCGAGCTGGAGGTCGACGGTGAGCCGGACCCGCCGCCCGGTCTCGTCCGGCTCGGGCAGCTCCTCGACCACCCCGCCGGCGCGCAGCGCCCGGTAGATGGCGATGGCGCGCCGGATGTGCCTGCGCTGGGCGGCGCGGTCCTCGTGGTTGTCGGTGAGCAGGTGCCGCATCGCGGCGAACGCGTCGCCGGGCCGGCCGATGACGTTCAGCAGCATCGAGTGGCTGACCTGGAAGCTGGAGGTGAGCGGCTCCGGCTCGGCCTCCACCAGGCGCTGGAAGGTCGGCTCGCCCCAGCCGATCGACCCCTCCGGCGGCTTCTTCTTGACCACCTTGCGCCGCTTCTTCGGGTCGTCGCCCGCCTTGGCCAGGGCCTTGGAGTTCTCGATGACGTGCTCGGGGGCCTGCACCACCACCCGGCCGACGGTGTCGAAGCCGGCCCGGCCGGCCCGGCCGGCGATCTGGTGGAACTCGCGGGCCTTGAGCAGCCGGGTCCGCGTCCCGTCGTACTTGCTCAGGCCGGTGAAGAGCACTGTGCGGATCGGCACGTTGATGCCCACGCCGAGGGTGTCGGTGCCGCAGATGACCTTGAGCAGGCCGGCCTGGGCGAGGGTCTCCACGAGCCGGCGGTACTTGGGCAGCATGCCCGCGTGGTGCACGCCGATGCCGTGCCGGACCAGCCGGGACAGCGTCTTGCCGAAGCCGGAGGTGAACCGGAAGTTGCCGATCGCGCTCGCGATCATGTCCTTCTCGGCGCGGGTGCAGACGTTCACGCTCATCAGCGCCTGCGCGCGTTCCAGTGCGGCGGCCTGGGTGAAGTGCACCACGTAGACCGGGGCCTGCTTGGTCTCCAGCAGTTCTTCGAGGGTCTCGTGCAGCGGCGTCATCGCGTACGAGAAGAGCAGCGGGACCGGCCGCTCGGCCGAGCGCACGACGGCGGTCGGCCGCCCGGTGCGCCGGGTGAGGTCCTCGACGAACCGGGTGGTGTCGCCGAGGGTGGCCGACATCAGGACGAACTGGGCCTGCGGCAGCTCGATCAGCGGCACCTGCCAGGCCCAGCCCCGGTCCGGCTCGGCGTAGAAGTGGAACTCATCCATGATCACCTGGCCGACGTCGGCCCGGTCGCCCTCGCGCAGCGCGAGGTTGGCCAGGATCTCCGCGGTGCAGCAGATGATCGGGGCGTCGGCGTTGACGCTGGCGTCGCCGGTGAGCATGCCGACGTTCTCGGCGCCGAACACCTCGCAGAGCGCGAAGAACTTCTCCGACACCAGGGCCTTGATCGGCGCGGTGTAGAAGGTGGTCCGGTCGTCGGCCAGGGCCGCGAAGTGCGCCGCGATGGCGACCAGGCTCTTTCCGGAGCCGGTCGGGGTGTTCATGATCACGTTGGCGCCGGAGACGATCTCGATGACCGCCTCCTCCTGGTGGGGGTAGAGGTCGAGGCCGCGCTCCTTCGCCCAGCCGGCGAACGCGTCGTAGAGGGTGTCGGGGTCGGCGCTTCTCGGCAGCGCGGCGGTGAGCGTCATAGCGCGTCCATGGTGCCTGGATCATGACCCCGCGCGCCAACCGGGCCCACCGGCTGGCCGGACGGAGCCGCCGGCACCGGGGTCAGCGGCGGCGGTGCACCAGGTCGAAGATCTCCCGCCCGGCGGTCAGGGCACGCCGCTCGAACTTGGTCACCGGCCGGTGCGCCGGGCGCGGCGCGTAGCCGTCGTGGGCGTTCACCAGCCCGGGGTCGGCGTCCAGCGTCTCCCGCATCGCCGCGGCGTACTCGGCCCAGTCGGTGGCGCAGTGCAGCGTGCCGCCGGGCGCCAGCCGGGAGCGCAGCAGGGCGACGTGCGCCGGCTGGATGAGCCGCCGCTTGTGGTGCCGGGCCTTCGGCCACGGGTCGGGGAAGAAGACGTGCACCGCGTCCAGCGAACCGGCGGGCAGGGCCCGGACCAGGTCGAGTGCGTCGCCCCGGGCGACCCGCACGTTGCCCAGCCCGAGCCGCCGGACCAGGTCCAGCAGGTTGGCGATTCCGGGCGTGTGCACCTCGACCGCCAGATAGTCTCGATCCGGGTCGGCAGCGGCCATCGCGGCGGTGGCGTCACCCATGCCGGACCCGATCTCGAGCACCAGCGGGGCCCGGCGCCCGAACAGCTCGGCCGGGTCGACGGCGGTCCGGCCGTCGTCCGGGACCGGCAGGCCGTACGCCGGCCAGAGCTGCTCCAGCGCCTCGCGCTGGCGGTCGGTCATCCGGCCGCGGCGCGGGTGGAAGGTGCGGATCGACCGGGGCGCGGGCGGCGCGACGGTGGCGGGTTCGGAGTCGGTGGTGGTCACAGCGACCCGAGCGTACGCGACGGCCGCGCCGGATCGGATGTGATGTACGACCGGGGATGAGAGGATCCATCCCGTACGGCAGGCCCGGGCGCCTCGGCTGTCCGGCACTGCTCCAGCGCGCCGGGAGGGGGCATCGTGTCAGTGACCCGCGGTGGTCTGGCGCTCTCGGCCGCGGCCCTGCTCGCCGGCCCGTTGCTCGCTGCCCCGGCCCAGGCCGCACCGCTGGCCGCCCCCCAGCCGATCCCCGGCCCGACGGTCTTCGTCGAGGTGAGCCCGAGCACCGTCGAGCCGGGTTTCCTAGTCGGCATCAAGGCCAGTTGCAAGGACAACTCGATCCCGGCGATCGTCGTCTCGGACGCCTTCGGCCGGGTGCAGGTGCAGCCGCAGCGCGGGCTGCTGACCGCGGCGCCGATGGTCCGCGAGCGCACCCGGCCGGGCAACTACCGGGTCAAGCTGGAGTGCCCGGACGGCGAGACCGCCTCGACCATGCTCCAGGTGGTCAAGGCGGTGAAGCCCAGCCGCGGCCCGGCGACCGGGTTCGGCGGCGGTGCCGGCGGGATGACCGGCGGGCTGCTGATCCCCGGCGGGCTGGCGCTCACCGTGGTCGGCCTGGTCGTCTGGGTGCTGGCGCTGCGCCGGCCCCGTACCGTCCGCGCCCGACGCTGAGGCCGCCGCCATGACCACCACCCGCAGCGCGCAGCCGGACCGTCGCCGGGCCGGTGGCCGGAGCCCGTGGACGATCCCGCTGGCCGTGGTGCTGGTGCTGGTCGGCGTCTTCGCCACCGGGGCGGGGCTGGGCCGCTCGGTGGGACCGCTCGACTGGGTCGCCGCCGGCGGGGACCGGCCGGCCCGCGGCGAGTCGGGCGCGCTGAAGGCCAGCCGGCCGGTGCGCCTCTCGGTGCCGGCGATCAAGGTCGCCGCGCCGGTGGAGCCGGTCGGCCAGGCCCGGGACGGGTCGATCGCCGTACCGCCGCTGAGCCGGCACCACGAGACCGGCTGGTACGACCGCGGGCCGACCCCCGGTGAACCGGGCTGGGCGGTCATCGTCGGGCACGTGGACACCAAGGACGGCCCGTCGGTCTTCCACGACCTCGGGGAGCTGCGCGCGGGCGACACCATCGAGGTGACCCGCGCCGACGGCTCGGTGGTGGTGTTCCGGGTCGACTCGGTCGAGCGGTTCCCGAAGGACCGCCTGCCCGCCGACCGGGTCTACCGCGACGACGGCCCGCCGGGCCTGCGCCTGATCACCTGCGGCGGCCAGTTCGTCGGCGGTCGCACCGGCTACACCGACAACGTCATCGCCTTCGCCTCCCTCGCCAACCGCCGGGACGACCAGGGTTGATCATGAGGTTGGCGGCAGCCGAGGAGATCGACACCGCCGCCAACTCCATGATCACCGCGGTGGGTCAGGGGACCTGCTGGACGACCTCGAACTCCAGGAGGGTGGCGCCGGAGGCGACCGGGGGGCGCTTCGGCTCGCCGGGGGCGGCGGCGTGGGCGGCGCGGGAGGGGCCGGCGGCCCACGCCTGGTACGCCTCCTCGGACTCCCACTTGGTGTAGACGAAGTAGCGGCTCTCCCCGCCGACCGGGCGGAGCAGCTCGAAGCCGAGGAAGCCCGGGGAGTTCTCCACCGCGCCGGCCCGGGCGGCGAACCGCTTCTCCAGCTCCTCGCCCGCACCGGGCGGCACCTCGATCGCGTTGATCTTCACGACTGCCATGCCCTCACCCTAACCAGCCCCCGGGTGCGGGCCGGCCGGCTCAGGGCGCGGGCCGGCCGGCTCAGGGCGCGGGCCGGCCGGCTCAGAACGACTCGACCGCCGGCACCAGGTCGGCGTCGACCACGATCGGGGCGTGGTCGGAGGGGCCCTTGCCCTTGCGGGCCTCCCGGTCCACGTACGCCGAGCGGACCGCCCGGGCGAACGGCGCCGAGGCGTACACCAGGTCGATCCGCATGCCCTTGTTCTGGTGGAACATCCCGGCCCGGTAGTCCCAGTAGGTGAAGGGGTGCGGGCCCTTCATCGGGGTCGGCACCACGTCGACCAGGCCGAGGTCGCGCAGCGCCGCGAGGGCGGCCCGCTCGGCCGGGGTCACGTGGGTGGAGTGCCGGAACACCGCCGGGTCCCAGACGTCGGCGTCGGTGGGGGCGACGTTGAAGTCGCCGCAGACGGCCACCGGCAGCGGGCCGGTCAGCTCCGTCTCCAGCGCGTCCCGCAGCGCGGCGAACCAGGCCAGCTTGTACGCGTAGTGCGGGTCCTCCGGCGACCGCCCGTTCGGCACGTACACCGACCAGACCCGCAGCCCGTCGCAGGTGGCCGAGATGGCCCGGGCCTCCGGGTCGGGAAACCCGGGCTCGCCGGCGAACCCGACGGTGACGTCGGACAGCCCGACCCGGGACAGGATCGCCACCCCGTTCCACCGGCCGTCGCTGTGGCTGGCCACGGTGTAGCCCAGCTCGCCCACCTCGGCCACCGGGAAGGCCCCGTCCGGGCACTTGGTCTCCTGCAGGCAGACCACGTCCGGGCCGGTGCCGGCCAACCAGTCCAGCAGCCGGGGCAGGCGGGCCTTCACCGAGTTCACGTTCCAGGTCGCCAGGCGCATGGCACCAGCCTGCCGTATCCGCCGCCCCGCCGCCGGGTCAGCCGCCCGGGGTGTCGCGCCGGTCGGCTCGGCGGGTCGTCGCCGGTCAGCTCGGCGGGTTGTCGCCCGGGCGGGTCTGCTCGGCCAGGAAGCGTTCCAGCTCGGCGCCGAGTTCGTCGGCGGTGGGCAGCGGGCCGGTCTCGGGAGCCAGCAGGTTCTTCTCGCCCCGGCCGCGGGCGAACGCGTCGTACTGCTCCTCCAGCGCCTGGACCAGCGCGGCGGCGTCCTCGGTCTGGGCGACCTGCCGGTCGATCTCGACCCGGACCACCTCGGCGGACGCGCGCAGCCCGTCGCGCGGCAGCAGCAGCCCGGTGCTGCGGGAGACCGAGGCGAGCAGCACCTCGGCGGCGGCCGGGTACTCGCTCTGCGCCACGTAGTGCGGCACGTGCGCGGCGAAGCCGAGCGCGTCGCGGCCCTGCTCGCCGAGGCGGTACTCCAGCAGGTGGCCGACGCTGCCCGGCACCTGCACCCGCTGCAACCACGGCTCGTAACCGGCGATCAGGTCGCGCCGGGTGGCGTGCGCGGTCACCCCGGTGGGCCGGGTGTGCGGCACCGCCATCGGGATCGAGTTCAGCCCCACGGTGAGCCGGACGTCCAGCCGCGCGGAGAGCCCGGCGACGGCCGCCACGAACCGCTCCCACTGCAGGTCCGGCTCGGGGCCGGTGAGCAGCAGGAAGGGGGTCTCGTCGTCGTCGCGGAGCAGGTGCAGCTCCAGCTTCGGCGCGTCGTACGCCTCCCAGTGGTCCTCGACGAAGGTCATCACCGGCCGGCGGGAGCGGTAGTCGAAGACCTGGTCGACGTCGAACCGGGCGATCGGCCGGGACTCCAGCGAGCTGAGCAGTTGCTCGCGGGCCAACCGGGTGGCGTTGCCGGCGTCGACGAAACCGGTCAGCGCCTGGATCAGGACCGGCTGACCGAGGTCGGGCAGCTCGTCGGTGAGTTCGTACAGCTCGTGTGGGTCGAGCACCGGTGCGGACCTCCCTGAAGGCGCGTACGGGTCGCCGCTCGGGGACGGCACCCGGTTCGGGGAACGTACCCGCCATCCTGATGCATTCCTTCCCGCCTCGGTCGGGCGGCCGGCGGGTGGGTGGGGATGGGTGGGTATCGCCTGATCTCGGCCGGCGGCCGGCCAGTGTTGGCTGTTCGGCCGAACCGCCCATCGGCCGTACGGTGGATCTGGTCGATCATGGGGTGGTCGCCGGAGGATCGCGAGGTTTCCGCCCGCGCTCCGGAGCTTGCGGCGATCCGGAGGTCTGCCGGTTCCGCGAGGTCCGTGCCCGGTCCCGCCCGGCTCGCCCCGGCCGTCCGGGCGCGGGCGCCGATACTGTAACGAGGACCACGTGATCACCGTGGGTGATCGGGGTTTTGGCCTGCCTAGCCTCGGCTGATGCGTGACGACCGCACCCTCGACACCCAGATCACCCCTGGTGACCCGACTGACCGTTCGGACGATACCCCCTCCACTGATCGGTGGACAGCCCTCCGTGCCTCCGCCGGGTACGCCCGGAACCTGCTGTACGGGCCGGCCCGGGCCCGGGTGGCGCTCGCCACCGGCGTGCTCTGCTGCCTCGGCCTGGCGGCGGTCGCCCAGACCCAGGGGGAGAGCGCCGACGCGGCGACCCGGGCCGACGCGCTCACCGCCAGCGCCGGTGCCGTCCAGCGGGCCGAGCAGGACCGGCCCAGCCGGGACGCGGAGCGGACGGCCACCTCGGCCACCCCGGCCACGCCGGCCGCCGACCCGGACACCGACGCCCGGCCCACCCGCAAGCCGAAGCCGGTCGACCCGGCCCCGGTCGCCGGGCTCACCGAGGCCCAGATGGAGAACGCCGAGGCGATCGTGCGGACCGGCCGGGAGATGGGCGTGCCCCGCCGCGCGCTGGTCATCGCGGTGGCCACCGCCATGCAGGAGAGCAACCTCTACAACTACGCCAGCGGCGTGCTGCCCGAGTCGCAGAACTACCCGCACCAGGCCATCGGCTGGGACCACGACTCGGTCGGGCTGTTCCAGCAGCGCCCGAGCAGCGGCTGGGGCCCGGTGGGGCGCCTGATGGAGCCCGAGTTCGCCACCCGGCAGTTCCTCTCCGCGCTCGAGCAGGTGCCGGGCTGGCAGCGGATGCGGCTGACCGACGCCGCCCAGGCGGTGCAGATCTCCGCCTACCCGGAGCACTACGCCAAGCACGAGTGGCGGGCCAGCAAGGTCGTCGAGGCCATCGTCCCGGCCGGGAAGTAGTCTCCCGGAGACCACAGTGGACGGAGGCGGATCCGCGGTTCCGGGGTTCGCACCTTGTCGGCGCGGGGTACACATGAGTGAGGCACCACCGACAGGAGGACGTCATGGCTCTGATGCAACGGATCAGCGCGTTCCTGCGCTCGCCGAAGGGGCAGCAACTGGTCGACCGGGGGCGCCGGGAGCTGGCCAAGCCGGCCACCCAGCAGAAGCTGCGGGGCCTCGCGGCCAGGCTGCAGAAGCGCCGCTGACCCGCCGTCTCCGCCCGCACCGACCCCCTCAGGAGATGACGTGACCGATCCCGCGCCCGCCGACGGCCAGCCCGTCACCCCGCCCGCGATGGTGCCCGCGCCACCGCAGGACGCCCCGGAGGGGCCGCCGGCGAAACTCTGGGACCGGATGCGGGAGGACCCGCAGTACGCCCCGGAGCACCTCGCCCTGGAGGCCGTCCGCCGGCTCGGCCCCGAGGCGGCGCAGTGGGCCGCCCGGGTCCGGTACGAGCAGCCCGGCGTGCCCGCCGAGGCGCTGGCCGACCAGGCGGCCCGCCGGTTCGTCAACCGGGCCCGCCTCTCCGGCGCGGTGAGCGGGGCGGCCGGCCTGCCCGGCGCGGTGATCGACGTCGGGGTGCTGGCCTGGACCCAGGCCCGGATGGTGCTGCACATCGCCGCCGCGTACGGGGTCGACCCGGTGCACCCCGACCGGGCCACCGACCTGCTGGTCCTGCAACGGGTGCACAAGGTCGCCGAGAGCGCCCGGCTCGCGCTGGGGGTGGCCGCCGGCCGGGAGCGCGCCGGTGCCCTGTTCGGCTCCGGCGGGCAGCAGGCGCTCGGCAAGGTGATGCTGCGGCTGGGCGTGCGGCTGGCCCAGATGGCCGGGGTGCGGGCGGCGAAGCGGGTCTTCGCCAAGGTGGTGCCCGGCGCCGCGATCATCCTCGGCACCTGGGCCAACTCGTCGGCCACCAAGGACCTCGCCGAACGGTCCCGGGCCCTGTACCGCCAGCACGGCACCGCCGTCCCGGAACCCCGTCAGCCCTGACCCGGGTGGCCGGCGGGAACCGCCGCCGGCCACCGGTCGGTCATTCCGGGCCGCCGACGAGCGCGTGCCGGCGGCGGCTGCACACGTGCCGTGGCGCGCGCGCCACGGCGGTCAGTCGGTGCGGCCCCAGGCGCGCCAGGTGACCTCGGCGAGCCGGCCCTGCCCGGCCGCGTTCGGGTGGAACCAGTCCAGCGGGTTGACCAGGTCCAGGCCGAACCGCACCCGGTGCACCGCCCCGCCGTCGTAGCGGCAGCGCGATCCGTACGCCCGGCATGCCGCGGCGAGTTGGGCGTTGTAGGCGGTGATCCGGTCCCGGACGGCCGCCCGGCGGGCCCGGTCGGCCGGAGCCGGCGAGGTGGGGGCGGCCAGCAGCGCCGGGCAGATCCCCCGGTTCCAGGCCCGGACCGCCCGCGGGTCGGTGTGCCCGACCTGCCAGAGCCGGTACAGGTGCGGGAGGCTCACCACCAGCACCCGCGCCTTCGGCCGGCCGGTGCGCAGCACCCGCAGCCCCCGGTCGACCTGCGCCCGGAACTCCGCCACCGGGGTCATCGCCTCGACCCCGCCCCGGCAGACGTCGTTCGCCCCGATCAGCACGGTGACCCGGTCCGGGCGGTCGCGTACCGCCGCCTCGGCCTGCCCGGCCAGCGCCGCCGCCCGGGCGCCCGGCCGGGCGTGGTTGAAGGCCCGGTCCCGGATGGCCGGGTCGCGGTCGAGCAGCCGCCGGTAGTGGCTGTCGACGCGCAGCCCGTCCCCGGTCGACCAGGAATTGCGCGCGCAGGAGGTGAGCACCAGGCAGGAGCCGAAGCCGGTGCTGATCGAGTCGCCGAGCGCGGCGATCCCGCCGGCGCCCGGTGGGGCGCCGGTCGGCCGGGGTGCGGCCCGGCCACCCTCGCAGGCGAGCGCGACCAGTGCCAGCAGGCAGGCGACGGCGGCGACCCAGCGTCGAGGCATGGCTTCCCCAGTCCGGCAGCGGAGAGCGACAGCTCGGTAACCCTATGCGCGCGTCGGCGGGGAAGGGTCGGCTCGTGTCGGCTATACGGCAGACGGCTGCCGCCCCCGAGCCGTACGTGGTAACGGCCCCGGCCGGTCAGCGGCGGGTGCGCCAGGGCATCGGCTGGCCGTGCAGCCACCAGTGCAGCGCCCGGGTGATCCGGGGCAGCACCAGGTAGGTCATCAGCGGGGTCAGGCAGAGCGTCATCAGCAGCACCCGCGCGGCCACCGGCACGTCGGCGATGAGCCGGCCGGTGAGCAGCGTGGCGGTGAGGCTGAGCGGGAAGAACGCCAGCCAGATGGTCACCGCCTGCTTCCAGCGCGGCGGCGACGGCGGCACGGGCGGCTGGACCGCGGCCGCCAGCTCCTCGACGCTGCGCTCCCGGGGCGGGTCGAACCAGCCCTCGATCCCGGTGCGCCGCTCGGCCCGGGTGTGCTCGACGATGCCCTGGGCCGAGGTCAGCCACCACCGGCGCTGCGGGGACTCCTCCCACCGGCGCAGCGTCTCGGCGTCGGCGAAGCGGTAGAGCATGTGCCACTCCGGCGAGCCGGGCGCGGTCTGCACCCAACCGGCGCCGAGGAAACCCGGAAACGCCTCGGCCAGCGCGGTGCCGGCCCGCATCCACGCCACCATCTCGCTGCTGCGGGCGGGATCGACGCGCCGGGTCATGGCCACCGTCACCGGCGCCGCGTGGGTCGTGGTCATGCCCCCCATCCTCCCCGGCCCGGCCGGGGCGGCCCCGGTCGCGGCGCACCGCTGTAACGCACCCCACCGGTCCCGCACGGGGTCGACCGGCGGCGGGCGCGCCCTGGTTACCCGCTCCGGCGGCCGGGACACCGCGCGGTCCGCGTCGACCCGCCGCCGCCACCGGACCTGCCCGGAACGCCGGTTAGCCGCGGCGCTGCGGGGGTAGGTCGAGGCAATGACGAGAGCGCAGCCCCGACGCGCCCGTGGCACGGTCGGCCACGCCTACAGCGCGTTGAACCTCCGGCTCGTGCTCGCCGGCTTCGGCCTGGTGACCATGGCCGTCTTCGCCGTGCTGGCGTTCCGGGCCGACCTGGTCTGGCTGGGCGTCCTCTGCGTGGTCTTCGCGGTGGTCGCCGTCGTCGACCTGGTCGTCATCCAGCGCCGCCGCGCCGCGCGCCGCCGGGAGGAGCCGGGCGCGCGGCACTCACTCTTCGAGTGACAGGAGTACGAGATGCCCATCGCCACCACCAACCCGGCCACCGGACAGGTGCTCAAGACGTACGAGGCGATGCCGGAGGAGGAGATCGACGCCGCCATCGAGCGTGCCGACCTGGCCTTCCGGCAGCTGCACGGCACCACTGTCGAGCAGCGGGGCCGGTGGCTCACCGCGGCGGCCGACCTGCTGGAGGCGGAGCGCGACGCCACCGCCCGGCTGATGACCACCGAGATGGGCAAGACGTACGCGGCGGCGCGGGCCGAGGTGACCAAGTGCGCCACCGCCTGCCGGTTCTACGCCGCCAACGCCGCCGCGTTCCTCGCCGACGAGCCGGCCGACGCGCCGGCGGTCAAGGCGACCCGGGCGTTCGTCCGCTACCAGCCGATCGGGCCGGTGCTGGCGGTGATGCCGTGGAACTTCCCGCTCTGGCAGGTGATGCGGTTCGCCGCCCCGGCGCTGATGGCCGGCAACACCGGCCTGCTCAAGCACGCCTCGAACGTGCCGCAGACCGCGCTGCTGCTGGAGGACCTGTTCCGCCGCGCCGGTTTCCCCGAGGGCGCGTTCACCACCCTGCTGGTCGGCTCGGAGGCCGTCGACCGGATCCTCAGCGACCCGCGGGTACGGGCCGCCACGCTCACCGGCAGCGAGCGCGCCGGCCGGTCGATCGCCCAGATCGCCGGCCGGGAACTGAAGAAGACCGTGCTGGAACTCGGCGGCAGCGACCCGTTCGTGGTGATGCCCTCGGCCGACCTGGACCGGGCGGCCGAGGTGGCCACCACCGCCCGCTGCCAGAACAACGGGCAGTCCTGCATCGCCGCGAAACGGTTCATCGTGCACACCGACGTCTTCGACGCGTTCGCCGAGCGGTTCGCCGCCAACATGTCCGCGCTGCGGGTGGGTGACCCGATGGACGACGACACCGACGTCGGGCCGCTGGCCAGCGAGGGCGGGCGGGACGAGATCCACGCCCAGGTGCGCGACGCGGTCGACCGGGGCGCGACGGTGCTCTGCGGCGGCGAGCCGCCGGCCGGCCCGGGCTGGTACTACCCGCCGACGGTGGTCACCGACCTGACCCCGCAGATGCGGATGTGGCGCGAGGAGGTGTTCGGGCCGGTCGCCGGCCTCTACCGGGTGTCGTCGTACGACGAGGCGATCGAGGTGGCCAACGGGACCAGCTTCGGCCTCGGCTCGAACGCCTGGACCCGGGACCCGGACGAGCAGGAGCGGTTCGCCACCGACCTGGACGCCGGCAACGTCTTCGTCAACGGGA
This sequence comes from Micromonospora sp. C28SCA-DRY-2, assembly GCF_030519475.1. GTDB lineage: Bacteria > Actinomycetota > Actinomycetes > Mycobacteriales > Micromonosporaceae > Micromonospora. The sequence goes on from NZ_JAUMKD010000011.1 coordinate 119,799, forward strand.
TGACCACGTCCTTCCCCGAACTGCCCTTCGGCGGGGTGAAGAACTCCGGCTACGGCCGGGAACTGTCCGCGCTGGGGATGCGCGAGTTCTGCAACACCAAGACGGTCTGGGTGGGCGAGGGAGCGGCCTCGGCCGGGGCCGGCGCGCACGCCGAGTAGGGGCGCCGGCGGGATTCGCTGCGTAGCCGGGCGCCGTCATGGGTACGGAACGACCCCATGACGGTGTTCGGCTTCCACGCGTCCCATGAGCAGATCCATCCCCGCGCCCTGCTGGACGCGGTGACGCACGCGGAGCGGGTCGGCTTCGACGCCGGCATGTGCTCGGACCACTTCTCGCCGTGGAGCGCCCGGCAGGGCCAGTCCGGCTTCGCCTGGTCCTGGCTCGGCGCGGCGTTGCAGGCCACCAGCCTGCCGTTCGGCGTGGTGAACGCGCCCGGCCAGCGCTACCACCCGGCGATCATCGCCCAGGCGATCGGCACCCTGGCGGCGATGTACCCGGGCCGGTTCTGGGCCGCGCTGGGCACCGGCGAGGCGAGCAACGAGCACATCACCGGCGACGGCTGGCCGCGCAAGGACGTCCGCAACGCCCGGCTGCGCGAGTGCGTCGAGGTGATCCGGGCGCTGCTGGCCGGTGAGGAGGTCAGCCACGACGGCCTGGTCCGGGTGGACCGGGCGCGGCTGTGGACCCGGCCCGAGCAGCCGCCGGCGCTGGTCGGCGCGGCGGTCAGCGTGGCCACCGCCCGCTGGTGCGCCGAGTGGGCCGACGGCCTGATCACCGTCAACGCCCCGCTGCCGCACCTGCGGGAGATGATCGACGCCTACCGGGACGCCGGCGGCCGCGGCCCGCTGCACCTGCAGGTGCACGTGAGCTGGGCGCCGGAGCAGGCCGAGGCCGAGCGGATCGCGTACGACCAGTGGCGCAGCAACGTCTTCGCTCCGCCGGTCTGCTGGGACCTGGAGACCGCCGAGCACTTCGACGCGGTCTCCGCGGACGTGCCGATGGCGAAGGTGGCCCAGGTGGTCAACGTCTCCGCCGATCTGGGCCGGCACGTCGGCTGGCTGGAGGAGTACCTGGCCCTCGGTTTCGACCAGATCGCGCTGCACCACGTGGGGCAGGAGCAGCGCGCCTTCCTCGACGCGTTCGGCGCCGAGGTGCTGCCGAAGGTGCGCGCCGCCCGATGATCCTCCGGTGGGATGGGGCCGCCTAGGCTCGTACCCCATGGAGGCACTGTTCGAGGTCGTCGTCTTCCTCGCGATCGCGACGATCGGCGCGGCGCTGGCCCGCAAGCTGGGCCTGCTCGCGCCGATCGTGCTGGTGGTGGTCGGCCTCGGGCTCTCCTACGTGCCCGGCGTGCCGCACGTGCGGCTGGACCCCGAACTGGTCCTGGTCGGCATCCTGCCGCCACTGCTCTACGTCGCGGCGCTGGAGACCTCGGTGCCGGCGTTCCGGCTCGCGCTGCGACCGATCCTGCTGCTCGCCGTCGGACTGGTGATCTTCACGGCGTTCGCGGTCGGCCTCGTCGTGCACCTGCTGGTGCCGGCCGCGCCGTTCGCCGTCTGCCTGGCGCTGGGCGCGGTGGTCGCCCCGCCGGACGCGGTGGCCGCCACCGCGGTGGCCCGGCGGATCGGCCTGCCCCGCCGGGTGCTGACCATCCTGGAGGGCGAGAGCCTGCTCAACGACGCCACCGCGCTGGTGCTGCTGCGGGTGGCCTCCCTGGCCGCCGTCGGGTCGGCGGTCGGGGTGGGCGAGGTGGGGCTGGAGGTGCTCCGGTCCGCCGGCGGCGGGGTGCTGGTCGGCGCGCTCGGCGCGCTGCTCTTCGGCTTCCTGCACCGGCGGATCAGCGACCCGCTGCTGGACAACGCGCTGTCGCTGATCATCCCGTTCGCGGTGGTCTTCGCCGCCGAGGCGATCCACGCCTCCGGCGTGATGGCCGTGGTGGTGACCGGGCTGGCGCTCGGCCACCAGCTGCCCCGGCTGATGTCGGCGGCGTCCCGGCTCCAGCTCGCCGCGGTCTGGCGGCTGGTCCGGTTCCTGCTGGAAGGGCTGGTCTTCCTGCTGGTCGGGTTGCAACTGCCGGAGGTGCTGCGCGACCTGGACGAGCCGCTCGGCTCGCTGGCCGTGATCACCGTGGCGGTACTGGCCACCGTCTTCCTGACCCGGTTCGCCTGGCTCTTCCCGGCCACCTACCTGACCCGGCTGGTGCCGCGGGTGCGGCAGCGCGGCGCCGCGAAGGAGGTGCGCTACCCGCTGGTGATCGGCTGGGCCGGGATGCGCGGCGTGGTCACCCTGGCCGGCGCGCTCGCCCTGCCGCTCACCGTGGCCGACGACCAGCCCTACCCGCGGGCGCTGTTCGTCTGGCTGGCGTTCGCGGTGATCGTGGCGACCCTGGTCGGCCAGGGCGCCACGCTGCCGGCGGTGGCCCGCCGGCTGAGGCTGCCGCCGGACGACCCGGTGCAGGACGCGCTCTCCGCGGCCGGCGCGCAGCAGCAGGCCAGCCGGGCCGCCCGGGAACGCCTCGACGCGCTCGCCGACACCGCCCCCGCCGCGGTCGTCGAGCGGCTGCGCCGGCTGCTCGACGAGCGGACCAACATGGCCTGGGAACAGTTGGGCGGCACCGCGCGGGAGACGCCGTCGCAGGCGTACGGTCGGCTGCGGCAGGAGATGATCGACGCGGAGCGGGAGGTGTTCCGCACCGCCCGGGACGCCGGCCGGATTCCCGAGGAGGTGCTGGTGCGCGCCTACCGAGACCTTGACCTGGAAGAGTCCATGCTGCGCCGGGAGATCGACTGATGAGCTGGTCGCACCTGACCGAGGCGGGCACCGCCGAGCCGTCCACCACCGAGGTCTGCCCGGACTGCGTGGCCATCGGCAACCCCGACTGGGTGCACCTGCGCGCCTGCCTGACCTGCGGGCACGTCGGCTGCTGCGACTCCTCGCCGTACCAGCACGCGACGAAGCACTTCGAGCAGAGCGGGCACCCGGTGATGCGCTCGGTCCAGCCCGGGGAGTCCTGGCGCTGGTGCTTCGTGGACGAGGAGATCGGCTGAGCGGCGCGGCCGTCAGTCGAGCCGGCGGGCGAGGACCTGCCCGGGCCACGGCGGACGCCCCGGGCGCTCGACGGTGAACGGGTCGGTGGGGGTGAAGCCCTGCCTGGTGTACCAGCCGACCAGGGCCCGGTCGTCGCCCGCGTAGCAGTCCACCCGGAGCAGGCCCACACCGCGCTCCCGGGCCAGGTCGGCGGCGTGCGCCAGCAGCCGGCCACCGATGCCCAGCCCGGCGTGCGCCCGGTCGGTCACCAGCAGGTTGACGTACAGCTCGGGTTCGGTGGCCGGCGGCACGTACTCGGTGGCCGCGCCCACCACCAGCGCGCCGACCGGCCGCTCGTCGAGCACGGCCAGCCACAGCCCGCCACCGGTGGCCCAGGCGTCGGCCTGCGCGATGCGCCGGGGGTCGGTCGAGGCCGGCTCGGTGCCCCACTGGCCGGTGCGGCCCCGGGCGACCAGCCACGCGGTCGCGTCGTCGAGCAGCCGCAGCACCGCCCCCGCGTCCCCCGCCCCACCCCGCCGCACCGTCAGACCCTGCCCGTCGATCATGCCCGCCATGCTCCTACACCCCATCCCCGTCGATCTCCCCACCCCACCCGCCCCGCCCGGCGGCTCCTTCCCGCACGAACAGTGAAAGAGTGGCCTTCCGGCGTCCGGAGGCCACTCTTTCACTGAATTTGCGCGGATCTTCGGGTGCGGGTGCGGGTGCGGGTGGGCGGTGGTGGCCCCGGGCGTGGGGCCACCACCGCTGCGTGGTGAGGGTGCGGGTCAGCCGGTGGTGCAGGGGGCGCCGTTGACGGTGATCAGGCCGGGCGCCGGGTTGGCGCCGCCGCCGGTCACCGCGTTGAACCCGAAGGTCACCGTGCCGCCCGGGTTGATCCGGGCGTTGTACGACTCGTTCCGGGCGGTCACCGTGGCACCGGACTGGGTCACCGTGGCCAGCCACGCCTCCCGCACCTTCTGGTCACCGGTGAAGGCGAACCGGGCGGTCCAGCCCTGCACCGCCGTGGCGCCGGTGTTGCGGATGGTCACCTGGGCGGTGAAGCCGGTGCCGCCGTGCCACGTCCCGTAGTTGGTGTACGTGGCCGTGCAGGTCGCGGCCGGCACCGCCCCGGCGTGGCCCTGGTCGGCCAGGAACGAGGCGATCCAGGCGAGTGCCGAGTTCCAGTTGATCGCCACCTCGTTGGTCGCGTACGAGTTGATGTCGTCGACGTAGCAGAACATCGGCGCGCAGCCGGCGAGCAGTTGCGCGGCGAACGGGTCCTCCAGGTTGGCGTTCGCGCCACCGGCGATGGAGCCGACCGGCGGGTTGGGCAGCGCCGGGTCGAGCTGGTTGGCGAAGATCCGGCTGTGCTGGTTGCGGGCCGTCCGGTCGCCCCAGCCGGTCACGTACGAGATGTTCAGCGCGTTGCGGCCGAGGATGTAGTCCATCGCCTGCACCGCGCCGTCGCGGTACCGCGCGTCCCCGGTCAGGTCGTACGCGGTGGCCAGCACCACCGCGTTGTTGATGATGTTGCTGTTCGCGCCCCAGAAGTAGCTGCCCCGGTCGCCGGGCATGGGCAGCCCGTACGCCTGGCCGTTCGAGGTGGCCAGGTAGGAGTCGGCGGCGGCGGTCACCGAGGTGCGTACCCGGGCCAGGTCGGCGGCGGGCAGCCCGTTCGGCACGGTGGCCAGGTCGAGCCGGCCGAGCGCGGCGGTGCTCGCCCAGCCGAAGCCCTGGGCGCCGAAGACCTCGCCGGTGTGGTGCGGGGACGCGGTCAGGTCGGCCAGGTAGGGCTGCTCGCCGGTGGTCAGGTACAGCTCCACCGCGGCCCAGTAGAACTCGTCGCTGACGTCGCCGTCGCTGTAGGCGCCGCCCCCGTTGCCGTCCTGCGGGTCGGCGTACCGGGTCGGGTTGGCCTTGGCGGCGGCGTACGCGGTCCGCGCCGCGGTCGCGCAGCGGCGGGCGAAGGCCGCGTCGTACGGGGCGTAGAGCCGGGCGCACTGGGCGGCGGTGGCGGCCAGGTTGAGGGTGGCCGCGGTGGACGGCGGGTGCAGCTCACGGGGCTGCGGGTCGTCGTGCGGCAGCAGCGGCAGCCCGGTCCAGTTCCGGTCGTGCACCTTGTGGTGGGCCATCCCGGCCAGCGGCTCGCCGGCGGGCACCTGCATGCGCAGCAGGAACTCCAGTTCCCAGCGGGCCTCGTCGAGGATGTCCGGCACGCCGTTGCCGCGCTCGGGCACCCGCAGGGTGCCGTCGGCGAGTCCCGCGCCGCCGCCCGCGGTGCGCGCGGTCTTGGTCCGCTCGAAGGTGTTCAGCAGCTGGTAGGTGGCGATGCCGCCGTTGACCACGTACTTGCCGTGGTCGCCGGCGTCGTACCAGCCGCCGCGCACGTCCAGCCGGTGCTCGCAGACGCCCGGCTGGCAGGGCACGTCGGTGTCGCCCTGGTTGGGCGCCACGCCCAGGTGCCCGGCCGGGCGGGCGTACGCCGGGCCGATCAGGTCGCCGTCGATGGCGATGCCGCTGCGCTGGGCGTAGAAGAACTGGAGCGAGTCGGCGCGCAGCGCCTCGTAGAGGGTGCCGGAGATGTCGAACGGGTGGCTGGTCTCGCCGTCGACGGTCAGCGTCAGCCCGGCCCCCGGCGTGCGGTACGCGGAGAAGTCCACCGTCTGCACCCGCTGCCCGGAGGCGGCGTCCACCCCGCGCGGGGTGCTGCTGCCGGTGGCCAGCACGGTGCCGGCGGCGGAGCGCAGCTCCCACGGCAGCGGGTCGGTCGCCTCGGTGACCACGGTGGCGTGCTTCGGCCCGCCGGGCAGGTAGCCGACCTGGTTGACCCGGACCCGCGGCCCGGTGTCCGGCTCGTACGGCTCGGGCGGCTCGCCGCCGCGCAGCGACACGTCGTCCAGGCAGACCGTCTGCTCGTCGGCGCTGCCACCCACCTGGAAGATGAGCTGGGCGGTCGGGTTGTCGGCCGGCGCGGTGAAGGTCTTCTCGACCCGCTGGGCGGTGCCGGTGGCGGTGGCGGTCACGCTGGCGTACGTGGTGTAGGGGGCGCTGCCCAGTTGCAGCACGGCGGTGACCGGGGTGCCGGGGGTGGCGGAGATGTCGAAGCCGAGGGTGTACTCGGATCCGGCCAGCAGGGGCACGCCGTCCTGGCCGATGCCGGCGTCCCAGGGGTTGGCCAGTCCGGCGGGGACGGTGGTGCAGAGCCGGCCGTCGGTCACCGCGAGCGGGCCGGTGCCGTAGGAGAACCACGGGGAGACACCGGCGCTGAAGTCGCCGTTGTCGATCTGTTCGGGGGCGTCGGGCGGGGGATCGGCCTGGGCCGGGGCGGCGGTGCCGCCGGTCAGCGCCAGGGTGGCCGCGGCGAGCAACGCGAGGCGGCGTCGGGATGGCGTCACGGGATGTCCTTCCGGGACGGCGGGGGACGGGCGTGCGGCGGTGATGACCTGGGAGCGCTCCCAATTGTCGGGCTCGATGGTTCCAGCCGCCGGCCGTCGTGTCAATCGATCCACCTGGATGGCGAACCACCCCCGCCGGCAGTGAGATTCACCGCGCCACGCCCGCGTCGTCCTGATCTCCTAGAGACAACTGCGGCCTTCTCCTGGCAGGCTGCCTCCCATGACCCTGAAGCTGCGTTCCGTCGGAACGAGCGACCGTGGGCTGATCCGCAGCGGGAACCAGGACGCCCTGCACGCCGGCGCCTGGCTGGTCGCCGTCGCCGACGGCATGGGCGGGATGGCGGCCGGCGACCTGGCCAGCGCGATCGCCATCGCCGCGGTCGCTCCGCTGGACGTGGAGACCCCGGAGGACGCCCTGGTGGCCGCCTTGCAGAGCGGCATCGAGCTGGCCACCGCGCGGATCCGCCAGGCGGTCAGCGAGGACCCGGAGCGGCAGGGCATGGGCACCACACTGACCGCCCTGCTCTTCGCCCGGACGGGCAGCTGCCTGGCCCTGGCCCACGTCGGCGACTCCCGGGCCTACCTCTTCCGGGAGGGGGTGCTCAAGCAGATCACCCGGGACGACACCTACGTGCAGATGCTCGTCGACCAGGGCCTGATCACCCCCGACCAGGCCAGCAGCCACCCCCGCCGGGCCGTGGTCACCCAGGCGTTGCAGGGCGACGAGGTCTCCCCGACGTACGCCACGATGGTGCCCTGGGCCGGCGACCGCTGGCTGCTGTGCAGCGACGGGCTCTCCAACGTGGTCCGGCCGGACACCATCGCCGAGGTGCTCGCCGAGCAACCGGACCGGGAGGAGTGCGCGCGGAAGCTGATCGACCTGGCGCTGCGCGCCGGCGGCCCGGACAACGTCACGGTGGTCATCGCCGACGTCGTCGAGGAGTGAGCGCGCGCGGACCAGGCGCCCCGACCGCACGGCGGTGCGTTCAGCGGCGGCGCGGGGTGGTGCGCCGGGTGGGCTCGGCCGTGGTCGGGTCCTCCGGCCACGGGTGGCGCGGGTAGCGGCCACGCAACTCGGCGCGCACCCGCGGGTAGCCGGACCGCCAGAAGGAGGCGAGGTCGGCGGTGACCGCCACCGGCCGCCCGGCCGGCGAGAGCAGGTGCAGCAGCACCGGCACCCGGCCGCCGGCCACCCGCGGCGCGTCCTGCCAGCCGAAGGTCTCCTGGAGCTTGACCGCGAGCACCGGGGCGGCCGGGTCGGTGTAGTCGACCCGGATCCGCGAGCCGCTCGGCACGGTGATCCGTTCCGGGGCCAGTTCGTCCAGCCGGGCCGCCCGCGCCCAGGGCAGCAGCCGGCGCAGCGCCGCGGCGACGTCGACCCGGGCCAGGTCGGCCCGGCGCCGGGCGGTGGCCAGTTCCGGGCCGAGCCAGTCGGGCGCGGCGGCCAGCAGCGCCTCGTCGGTCACCTCCGGCCAGTCCGGGCCGAGCGCCTGGCGCAGGAACGCCAGCCGCTCGCGCAGCGCCCGCGCCGCCGGGGTCCAGTCCAGCAGGCCGAGGCCGGTGCGGCGCAGCCCGGTGAGCAGGGCCGCCGTGACCGCCGCCGGGTCGGGCCGGGCCAGCGGCCGCTCGACCAGCTCGACCGCGCCGAGCCGGACCACCTCGCGGGCCACCACGTCGGTGCCGGACCAGGCGACCTCCCGTTCGGTGCGCAGCAGCGGGCCGGCCGCCTCCCGGGCGGTCGCCTCGTCCAGCGGGGTGGCCAGCCGCACCCGGGCGGTCGGCGCGCCGGGGGAGCGGTCCGCGACGGCGACCGCCAGCCAGCCGGATCCGGCCAGCGCCGACCCGGGCGCCAGCTCCGCGGCGGTGCCGCCGGTCATCAGGTACGCCGAGCCGCCCGGCCGGCGCACCCGGGCCAGCCGCTCCGGGTGGGCCAGCCCGACCAGCAGCCCGGCGGCCAGGTCGTCGGGCAGGCGGTTCCGGCCGGCCGGGCCAGCCTCCCTGGTGCGCCGGGCGCCCGCCGAGCCGGTCCGGCCGCTGGCGTCGGCCCCGGCGGGCAGTGCGGCGCGCAGCCGGCGTACCTCGGCCCGCCAGCGGGCGGTGGCAGCGGGATCGGTGCCCGCGCGCAGCCGGCGCCAGGCGGCGGCCAGGTCGTCGCCCGGCCCGGCGACGGTGTCCTCGGCGAGCAGCGCCACCACCTCGGCCGCCCGGTCGGCACCGACCCGGTCGGCGCCGTCGAGCAGGGCCCGGGCCAGCCGGGGATGGGTGCCGACCGCGGCGATCGCCCGGCCCCGGTCGGTGATCCGGCCGTCCGGGTCGATCGCGCCGAGGGCGGCCAGGGTGTCCCGGGCCACCGAGAGCGCGGCCGCCGGTGGGGGGTCGGGCAGGGCGAGCCCGGCGCCGTCGGGCCGGCCCCAGGCGGCCAGCTCCAGGGCGAACCCGGTCAGGTCGGCGGTGGCGATCTCCGGCGCCGGCTGGGCGGCGAGCCGTTCGTGGCTGGCCGCCGACCAGCAGCGGTAGACGTATCCGGGCGCCTCCCGACCGGCCCGGCCGGCCCGCTGGGTGGCCGCCGCCCGGGACACCGGCACGGTGACCAGCGCGCCGAGCCCGCGGGCCAGGTCCGTGCGGGCCACCCGGGCCAGCCCGGCGTCCACCACCACCCGCACCCCGGGCACGGTCAGGCTGCTCTCCGCCACCGCGGTCGCCAGCACCACCCGCCGCCGGTCGGCCGGGCGCAGCGCGGCGTCCTGCTCGGCGCCCCGTTGCCGGCCGTGCAGCGCCAGGACCGCCACCTCGTCGCGCAGGTCGGCCAGCCGGGCGGTGACGGCGGCGATCTCGCCCGCGCCGGGCAGGAAGACCAGCAGGTCCCCGTCGCGCTCGCGCAGCGCCCGCCGGACGGTGGCCGCGACGTGGTCGAGCAGCGCCCGGTCGACCGGGCCGGCGCCGGGCGCGGTCACCGGCCGGGGCGGCGGGGCCCAGATCCGGGTCACCGGGTGCAGCGCCGCCGGCGCCCGGACCACCGGCGCGGGACCGCCCTCGCCGCCGAGCAGCGCGGCGAACCGGTCCGCCTCCGGGGTGGCGGACATCGCCAGCAGCCACAGGTCCGGGCGGAGCGCGGCGCGCGCCTCGACCGCGAAGGCGAGGGCCAGGTCGGCGTCGAGGTGGCGTTCGTGGCACTCGTCGAGCAGCACCACGCCGGTGCCGGCCAGTTCCGGGTCGTGGTGCAGTCGGCGCACCAGCAGCCCGGTGGTGACCACCTCGACCCGGGTGCGCGGGCCGACCCGGCGCTCGCCGCGGACCGCGTACCCGATCCGGTCGCCGACCCGCTCGCCGAGCAGCGCGGCCATCCGGTGCGCCGCCGCCCGGGCGGCCACCCGGCGCGGCTGGGCGACCAGCACCCGGCCGGGCACCTCGTCGGCCACCGCCAGCGGGGCGAGCGTGGTCTTGCCGGTGCCCGGCGGCGCCACCAGCACCCCGGCCCCGGTCGCCCGCAGCGCGGCCACCAGCTCCGGCAGCACCGGCCGGACCGGCAGGTCGAGGGAGACGTCGCGGAGCACGGCCCAGTCTCGCACCGCGGGCGCGGGGTCAGTCGCGGCGTACCCCGGGCAGGCCGGCGAGGAAGGCGTGCCAGGCCGGCCGCGGGAAGGCCAGCACCGGCCCGCCCCGGTCCTTGCTGTCCCGCACGGCGACCCGACCGTCGGCGGCGGCGACCTCGACGCAGTTGCCGTTGCCCACGCTGCGCGTGCTGGTGCGCCAGTGGGCCCGGGTCAGGTCGAGCGCGGTCATCGCGGTACCCCTCGTCTGTGCCGGCGTGCCGCAGCCATTGCGGTCACGCAAAGTGACGAGAAGCCTCCTCCAGGCGGGCCAACGACGCCGCCGGAGGCAGTGCCATCCGGCACAGCTCCTCGTGCACCAGGCTATACCCGCGCACCTGGGCGGCCTCCTCCAGAGCCAGCCCTGTGCTGAGGTTTTCCAGGTAGACCACGGCGTCGTCGGCAGTGTCCGGAAAGGTCAGCACGACGTACGGCGAGTTCATCGCGGGGTGCCCGCCGGCGGTGAACGGAAGTACCTGCAACGTCACGTTCGGTAGTCGAGCCATCCTGCCGAGGTGGGCGAGTTGGGCGGCCATCACGGCGTTCCCGCCGACCGGCCGGCACAGCACCGCCTCGTTCAGCACCACCGACAGCTCGACCGGGTTCTCCCGGTGCAGCACGTTCTGCCGGTGCATCCGGGCGGCGACCTTGCGCTCGATGCCCTCCTCGCCCGCGGTGAGCCGGTAGACCTCCCGGGCGTACGCCTCGGTCTGCAACAGCCCGGGCACCGCCTCGGCCTCGTACGTCCGCAGCGTCGCCGCCTCCGCCTCCAGTCCGACGTAGAACTCGAACCAGTCGGGCAGCACGTCGCTGTACTTCTGCCACCAGCCGCGCTGCTGGGCGCCGCGGGCGATCTCGATGAGCCCCTCGGCGTCCACGCCGGTGACCCGGTAGAGCGCCAGCGCGGCCCGCACGTCGCGCGGCTTGATGCCGATCTGGGCGGTCTCGATCCGGGACAGGTTGCTCTTGGACATGTCCAGCTGCCGGGCGGCGACGTCCAGGGTCATCCCCGCGCGCTCGCGCAACTGGCGCAGTTCCCGGGCGATACGGCGGCGGCGGACGGTGGGGCTCGCGGTCACCCTCCGAGTCTGTCACGACAAGATCCGCAGGTCGCGCCAGTACGGAGTGCAACCTCCGGATCCGGGAGTTGCAAAGCGGTTCGCGGCGGGCGCATCCTCTGCCGGATCGCGAGCACTGTGGACGGACACCCCGGGAGGGCCGTTGCTCACCGCCGACGAGTTCTTCCTGGTCGCCCACAACGACTCTCGCGGCAAGGCGCGGCTCAACCCGACCGCGACCGGCCTCGGTCTCCCCAGTGGATCAACCAGTCCGACACCTGCCGCATGTCCGCCGTCTGCGGCGTCAGGGTGAGCTGGGGCGGCGCGTCGACGAGCAGCCGCTCCAGGCCGGGCGGCGTCTAGGCCACACGGGAGAAGGCGAAGGAGCGCTGTGGCGGGCCGAGCCGATAGCTCCGGCCGTGGTATGTCGACGCCCGGCCCGCCTCGATCAGCGCACGTCGCCTAGGTCCAGGCGATCAACTAGCCCGGCGGCGGTGAAGGCGGTGACCAGTTCGTCACGGCCCTCGGTGAAGTGGGCCCAACTGTCGTAGTGGACGGGGACCACCCGGCGAGTGCCGAGGATCCTGGCAGCCTCGGCGGCCTGGGCGCTGTCGAGGACGATAAGCGCGCCGTCGAAGAGGACGCCGGGGAAGCGCGGAGCGCCGGCGAAGAGAATGGCGGTGTCCACCGGCCCGAAGCGCTCCGCGATCTCCTTCACGGCGTCGAGCGAGGCGTTGTCGCCGCTGACATAGACCGTGGGCAGGCCCTCCCCGGTCAAGACGAATCCGACGACCTGACCGGTGATCGGTTCGACATCCTCGCGAGCGCCGGGTCCGTGGATGGCGGGTACGCCCGTCACGGTGATCCTGCCGCCGCCGGGGCGGTCCAGCTCGATCGACTCCCAGTCCGCCAGCCCCTTGGCCCTATTCCCCAAGCGGCGCCCACCCTCGGGCGTGGTGAGGGTCAGTGGAACGTCGGCGAGCAGGACCCGGCCGGAGTTGTCGAGGTTGTCGGGGTGCTCGTCGTGGGAGAGCAGGACTACGTCGATGCGGCCGAGGTCTGCGGAACTGCCGGAGGGAGGCGCGGTCTTGGTCAGGATTCTCTGGCCTGATTCGTAATAGTCGCCGGGAGCGTCGAAGGTTGGGTCGGTGAGGAACCTCAGCCCGCCGTATTCAAAGAGGGCGGTCGGGCCGCCGAAGACGCGGACGGAGAACTGCTCAGTGGTGGTGTCGGCAGAAGTCACGGGAAAGTCCTCACGGATGGGGGCTTGGCTATCCGTGAAGTGACGGTAGTAGCTCCTCACGGATGAACGCAAGCCGTACCATGAGAGCCATGACAGAGGGCTGGACTGTCGAGCCTGTGCTGCCGTCCGCGCCGGGGGCGGAGCAGTACCTCGCTCTCGACTTCGTCAACAGCGCCATCGCGCTACCCGGTGGGCAGTTCATCGATCTCCTCGGTACTCCCGAGGCGACGAATCACTGGCTCACAGAACGCGGCCTCGCTCCGGCCGGTGCCGGAGTGCAGGAGATGTGCGCGACCCAGCTACGCTCGCTGCGCGAACACGTCAGGGCATTGCTCGCCGCCCACGTCGCCGGGCTTCCCCCCTTGCCCGCAGCTCTATCCGCCGTTAATGACGCACTGAGCAGGGCTCCCACGGCCGCTCTGCTGCTGTGGAACGACAAAGAAGGCCCCTACCGAGCGGCACCGTGCCCCACCAACGAGGTTCTCGAGCACGCCCTAGCGGCCCTCGCGGCCAGTACGGCCGACCTCCTCACCGGCCCCCACTCCGGCTGCCTGACCGCCTGCGACTCCACTCCCTGCAATCGCTACCTGCTGCGCCGCGGCCGCCGCCACTGGTGCTCTACCCGCTGCGGCGACCGCGCCCGCGCCGCCCGCGCCTACGCCCGACGCACCCAGTCGAAGGCCGACTGACAAACGCCTCCCCGGGCTGGTTACCCCAAGCCGGTGGCTATCCTCGGGGCTACGTGTGCAGCCGGGCGTCGTCGACCACTCCCTCGACCATGTCAGCCCCTCGTAGAACGCCGCGTACTGCGCCGGTCGTCCCCGCTGGGGCGGGACCGGTTCGTTCCAGGTCGCTTTTGGCCCCCGGCGGGCTCCATTCCGATCTGCTCACGCAACTCGGCGTCAACCAGTCCCGGTCACCTACCTGACCGCCGCGCTGCGCGGCGTGCTCCAGGCGCTGCTGCTGCGCCGGCGCCGGCCGGAGACGTACGTCCGGATCGGGCTGGGCGCGGAGAGCGCGGCGGCGGTCGTGGCGCCCGCGCCGGGCGACGTGGCCGGGGCGGGCGAGCCCGGGGCGGGCGAGCCCGGCACGGCGGTGCGGCGGTGACCGGGTGGCCGAGGTGGCCGTGCGGCGGTTGGGGCCGGCGGAGACGGCGCTGATGGCCGGGCGGATCGCGGAGGCGTTCCTGGTGCTCGACGCGACCCGGTGGCTGGTGCCCGACGACGCCCGGCGGCGGGCCGTGCTGGCGCGCGACTTCGAGATCGTGGTCGACCACGCGATGCGGCACGGCCTGGTCCACGCCACCGAGGACCAGGCCGCCTGGGGCAGGGCCGGCCGAACCGGGCCGCCGGGGTCGGGTGGCCCGGCGGCCCGGGTGGCCGGACACGACGGTGGCCGGGCCCGCCGACCCGGCCACCGTCCACCACCGGCGTCAGTAGGTGCCGTCGAGCTGCCCACGCAGCTTGGTCAGCGCCCGAGCCAGCAGCCGGGAAACGTGCATCTGGGAGACGCCGATCTGCTCGGCGATCTGCGACTGGGTCAGGTTGCCGTAGAAGCGCAGGGTGAGGATCTTCTGCTCGCGCTCGTCGAGGGTGGCGAGCGCCGGGCCGAGGGCCACCCGCAGCTCGGCCAGCTCGAACTCGCCGTCCTCGCCGCCGAGCATGTCGCCCAGTTCGGTGGCGCGGTCGCCGTCGCCGGTCGGGGTGGACAGCGACACCGCGTTGTAGGCGCGGGCGCCCTCCAGGCCCTCCAGCACCTCTTCCTCGGTGATCTTCAGGTGGGCGGCGATGTCGGCGACCGTCGGCGAGCGGCCGAGGGTCTGCAGCAGCGTGCTGTTCGCGTCGGAGATGGCCAGCCGCAGCTCCTGCAGGCGGCGCGGCACCCGGATGTCCCAGGTGCGGTCGCGGAAGTGCCGCTTGAGCTCGCCGATGATGGTGGGGATCGCGTAGCCGGCGAAGTCGACGCCACGGGACGGGTCGAACTTGTCGATGGCCTTGATGAGGCCGACGGCGGCGGTCTGCGCCAGGTCGTCGGTGGGCTCGCCGCGCCCGCTGTAGCGGTGGGCGAGGTGGTTGGCCAGCGGCAGCCAGGCCTCGATAGCCCGGTCGCGCAGCGCGGCGCGCGACGGGTGGTTGGCGGGCAGTGCGGCCATCGCGTTCAGCAGGTCGGCGGCGCTGTCGGTGAGCGCTCGCGGGTCGAGCTTCTCGGTCGTCGGTGCGCTCGTCGCCTGCTCGCTGATCGTTGGCGCGGTCATGGGTGGTCCTCCCTGCACCTCGTCCGCGGATATGAGACGTGACGCTTTGGTTTAGCTTCAGATGGGCCGTTCGCGACTCACCTTAGCCTGATCGGCTTGGCCAAAGCTAGCCGAAAGTACGATGTACTTAAGTTATTTTCCGTCATCAAGGGCGCGAAGCGGACAGAATCAGGAGTGATTGTGAGGGTGATTACCGGTTCGGACGGCCCACGCGCCGCCGCCCGGACATCCGCCACCCGTGACCGCCCGGCCCACCCGGAACCCGCCGACCGGGCATCCGGGAATCCGACAGGTCGGCAGGATTGTCGACTTTCTGCCCTTGTCCCATCGACGGGACCGGCCTAGCGTCGCCTGTACATCGTCCGGTTCGGAGGCGTCGTGCTCGATCCAGCCGCTCCCCAGCTCGTGGTGAACAGCCGTACGCTCTACTTCAGCTGGCTGCCGGCCGATCCGGACGCGGTCGCCGCGTTGCTGCCGCCGGGGCTGCGCGCGCAGCCGGACCGGCAGGTCTTCATGAACCAGTACGTGGTCGAGGACGACAGCCAGACCTCCGGCTTCGGGGCGTACTCGCTGACCTACCTCGGCGTGTCACTGAGCGGGGTGGACGCCCCCGGCGGCGAGAACGCCGGCGGCTGGTGGACCCACTACGTCACCTCCAGCCGCCGGGTGCGCGAGTACGCGGTCGCCCGGGGCGCCCCGACCTCGCTCGGCCGGACCACCATCGAGGTGCACGGCGGCCGCCTGGTCGCCGAGACGGAGATCGACGGGGTGCCGGTGATCCGGGCCCGCTGCCAGGTGGGGGAGACCGGCAGCGTGATCAGCAGCGGGCACCACCGTTACCTCACCGCCCGCGACGGCCAACTGCTCAGCTCGGTGTACCCGTACGTCGCCGAGCCGGTCACCCCGTTCCTGATCGAGTCGGTGGAGTTCCTCGAACCCGGGCACTCCACCTACGCGCTCCGCCCGGCGAACCCGCTCACCATCGGCTTCGGCTTCTACGCGCCGCGCGCCTCGTTCGCCTATCCCGGCGGCTTCACCGTCCACCCGGGCGGTCACGCCGGGCCGGTCGGCGTACCGGCGGAGCGGGTGAAGCCGCAGCGCGGCGGCGAGCGCACGCCGGCGGCTCACCAGGTGCCGGCCCGCCGCGCCCGCAGCGGCCTGCCGTCCGGGTCGTAGACCAGCCGGTACGCGGGCAGCGCCCAGGCGCGGGTGTACCAGCGCAGCCGCTCCGGGCGGTGCGGGCGCAGCCGGCCCGGCGGGCGGGGGCCCACCCGGCCGCCGTCGTACCACCGCTGGAGTGCCTCGGCGGCGGCGGTGATCGCGGCGACCGCGTCGGCCGGGTCGAGCAGGTCGGCGTCCTCGCCGCCGTCCGGGTCGCGGTCCAGGTGCTCACGCCACAGCCGCAACCGCAGCTCGCGGGCGAAGAACCGGGCCCCGTCGCCCCGCCCGGCCGGGTCGGTCGGGGCCCGCTCGTCGCGCGTCTCGTCGAGCACCGCGCAGGACAGCTCGCTGTCGTGCGTCCAGGACCGGCGGTTGAAGTTGTCGCTGCCCACGCTGGCCCAGACGTCGTCGACCACGCAGACCTTGGCGTGCACGTACACCGGCACGCCGGCGTGGTTCTCCACGTCGAAGACGTGCACCCGGTCCGGGGCGGCCCGCTCGCACAGCGACAGCGCCTGCTCCCGACCGACCGTGTTCGGCGGCAGCGCCAGCCGGCCGTCCACATCGGGGTACCGCGGCACCACCGCCACCAGGTGCAGGTCCGGGTTGTCGCGCAGCGCCCCGGCGAACAGCTCGGCCACCTCGCGCGACCAGAGGTACTGGTCCTCCAGGTAGATCAGCCGGCGGGCGCGGTGGACCGCCTTGGTGTAGCCGCGGGCCACCGTCCGCTCCCCGTCCGGGGCGAACGAGTACCGGGGCCGCACGGCGGGGTAGGTGCGCAGCACCTGGATGTGGTGCGGGCCACGCGGCGGAGGGTCGGCCGGCTGCTCGGGCAGCGGGTCGGGGCGCAGGTCCGCCCCGCGCAGCCGGTCCCGCAGGTAGGCCATCGGGTTCTCCGAGTCCAGCGGCATCGGGTCGGTCCACCGCTCGCGGAACACCCGGTCCAGCGCCCCGACCGCCGGGCCGCGGACCGCGAGCTGCACGTCGTGCCAGGGCGGCCGGTCGCCGTAGCGGGCCGACATCCGTACCGCCTGCGGGTCGCCGCGGTGCGCCAGGTCGTCCCGCCGGCTGTGGCACAGGTCGATCCCGCCGGCGAACGCCACGTCCCGCTCGGGCGCGCCGGGGTGCCGGAGCACCACCAGCTTCTGGTGGTGTGACCCGCCCCGGCGGACCCGCTGGTCCAGCAGCACCTCGCCGCCGGCCGCGGAGATCGCCTCGCTGAGGTTGCGGTTCTCCTCCTCGCTGTACGCCAGCGCGTCGAGGTGGGACCGCCAGATCAGCCCCTTCACGACCACCCCGCGCTGGGCGGCCCCGGCGAACAGCTGGGCCACGGTCGGGCCGTCCGGGCGCAGCCGCTGGTCGGGGTCGCCCCGCCAGTCGGTGAAGAAGAGGTGGTCGCCGGCGTCGAGCGCCTCCACCTCGTCGACCAGCCGGTCGAAGTACGCCGCGCCGTGAATCAACGGCTCGGCAAGGTTTCCACTGGTCCAGACGGGTAACTCAGACACCGGGTTGGCGCGTTCCGGCGCGGTGAGGAACCAGTCGCGCAGCGTCACCGCTCCAGCCCTCCCGAGGTCGACGACGTCCTCACGGTAGGACCCCCGCCGGAGGTCCGCACGCCGGCAGCGCGGTGCTGACCGGTGGCCGCCCCCGGCACACCGAGACGAAACGACGCGAAACCACCGAGGAGGCCCCACCATGCCCGGCGAGACGACGAACTCCGCGACCGAGTACCGCGAGCAGGCGGTGGAGAGCGAGCGGGGGGCGCTGGTGGCCGTGTTGGTGATGGTGATCCTCGGCGTCGCCGGCATATTCGCCGTGTCCTGATCCCGGGGGACCCCTCGACGGCGCTGAGCGCCCCGGCCTGGGCCGGGGCGCTCAGTCGAGCGGCGGGGTCAGGGCCGGGGGCCCTGGCCCCCGGTGTGCGGCAGCCGCTGCGCCGGGATGACGCCGAGCCGGCCGGCCTGGAAGTCCTCGACCGCCTGGATCAACTCGTCCCGGGTGTTCATCACGAACGGGCCGTAGTGCGCCACCGGCTCCCGGATCGGCTCGCCGCCCATGATGTAGAGCTCCAGCGCCGGGGTGTGGCTGTCCTGCCGGGCGTCCGCGGTGAACCGGAGCGCGTCGCCCGGCCCGTGCACGGCCAGTTGGCCGGTGTGCACCGGGCGGGCGTCCGTGCCGACCGTGCCGCGTCCGGCCAGCACGTAGACCAGGGCGTTGAAGTCCGGCCGCCAGGGCAGGTCGACCCGCGCCCCCGGCTCGACCGTCACGTGCGTGACGGCGATCGGGGTGTGCGTGGCGCCCGGCCCCCGGTGGCCGGCGATCTCGCCCGCGATCACCCGGATCAGCGCGCCGCCGTCGGGCGTGGTCAGCAGGGCGGCCTCCCGGCCGCGGATGTCCTGGTACTTGGGCGGGATCATCTTGGCCACCCGGGGCAGGTTGACCCAGAGCTGGGTGCCGTGGAACAGCCCGCCGCTGACCACCAGGTGCTCCGGCGGAGCCTCGATGTGCAGCAGCCCGCTGCCGGCGGTCATCCACTGGGTGTCGCCGTCGGTGATGGTGCCGCCGCCACCATGCGAGTCCTGGTGGTCGAAGACGCCGTCGATGATGTACGTCACCGTCTCGAAGCCGCGGTGCGGGTGCCACGGCGTGCCCTTCGGCTCGCCCGGGGCGTAGTCGACCTCGCCCATCTGGTCGAGGTGGATGAACGGGTCCAGCTCGCTCAGCGGCACCCCGGCGAAGGCCCGGCGGACCGGGAAGCCCTCGCCCTCGTAGCCGCTGGGCGCGGTGGTCAGCCGGCGGACCGGCCGGAAGGTGGTGGAGTCGTCGAGCCGGGGCAGGCGGGGCAGGACGAGCACGTTGTCGACGGTGATGGCGGGCATCGCGGGTCTCCTTAACTGTCGCTGTCGCCGGGAGTGGTCGACGCGTCGCGTCCGGCGCGCAGGCGCCGGCCGAGCCGATCGAAGACCCGGGTGAGGCAGGCGACCTCGGCGTCGTCGAGGTCGTCCATCAGGTGGGTGCGGACGGACTTCAGGTGGTGCGGGGCGGCCTCGCGCAGGGTGAGCAGCCCGGCGGCGGTGAGCACCGCCTCGCTGCCGCGCCGGTCGTCCGGACAGGGCTGCCGGGCCACCAGGCCGCGCTTCTGCATGGACGAGATCTGGTACGTCAGCCGGCTCGGCGAGAAGACCAGCCGGCTGGCCAGGTCGCCCATCCGCAGCCGCTGCCCCGGCGCCTCGGAGAGCAGCACCAGAACGTGGTAGTCGGCGAAGCTCAACTCGCTGTCGGCGCGCAGGTCGTCCTCCAGCTGGGTGAACAGCCGCTGGCTGGCCTCGATGTACGCCCGCCAGGCGGCGAGGCGGGTCTGGTCCAGGCTCTCGGTCACGCCACCAGAGTAGCACTCTTTCAAATTTTGACTAGTGCCCTCAGGTGGAAGGCAGTGGTGGGTCGATAGGTCGCGAAGACTCGGTAGTGCAGCTTTGAAGAACTGGCTCGGGAGGGCGCGGCGGGCCGGCCGTCCTCGCCGGCTGGGCCACCGGCCCCTGACCCGCCCGCTCGGCACGTTGCCCGCCGGTTCGACACACGGCGACGGCCCCGGGTTGTGTCCCGGGGCCGTCGGTGTCGTCCGTGGGGCTCAGGTGGCCGGTTGCTGGCGTCCCCCGGTCAGGTGCATCCGGCCCAGCAACTGCCGGGCCTGCTCGGCGAACTGGACGTCGACGATGACCGCGTACTGGCCCGCGCGCAGGGAACTGGCCGAGGTGAAGTCCCGCTGGCCGCCGGTCATCGCGTGCGCCACCGCGCCGAAGACCGCGCCCCAGATGGCCCCGATCACCAGCCCGACCAGGATCACCGCGAGCCAGTTGCCCACCGTGAAGATGCCGAAGAGCAGCCCGATGAACAGCCCGAACCAGGCCCCGGTGCCGGCGCCGACCAGCGCGGCCCGGCCGGTGGTCATCCGGCCCAGCACCGTCTCGACCAGGGTGAGGTTGGTGCCCACGATGGCGGTGTGCTCCACCGGGAACCGGTTGTCCGCCAGGTAGTCCACCACCCGCTGGGCGGACGGATAGTCCGGATACGAGCCGATCGTCACGGTGGGTGGGCCCGTCTCCGGCCCGTGTCCGTCGCCGCTGGGCGCCGCCAGCCGGCCCGCCGGCCCGGTGGGCAGGGTGTCACCGCCCGGCATCCCGGGACGCCAGGCCGAGGTCGGATTGGTCATGAGCGTCCTCCTTCGTCAGCCCGCTACGTTCCCCGCAGCCAGCGCCGGTAACGCCGACCCGGTCACGGAGTGCGGCGGGGGCCCGGACGCCGGGTCCGGTGAGCGGACCGGGTGCATCCGTTGTCGTTCCAGCGACAATGGATGCACCCGAAACGTGCGGACCAGCCGTCAGGGGGTGCCGGGGCGGGACCGGCCGTGCGGTACGGGCGGGGCCGGCCGGGCCCGGTGGCGGGCCCGGCCGGCGTGCGGCGAGCGGTCAGGAGCAGGCGGTGCCGTCGAGCGCGAAGCCGCCCGGCGCGGGCAGCGTGCCGCCGGAGTACGTGCCCTGGAAGCCGAGGGTGACGGTGCCGCCGGCGGGCAGGCTGGCGTTCCAGGCGGCGTTGCGGACGGTGAGCCGATCGCCGGACTGGCTCCACTCGCCGTTCCAGCCGTTGCTCAGCCGCACCCCGGTGCCGACGGTGAAGGTGAGCGTCCAGCCGGTTCGGGCGGCGCCGTGGTTGGTCAGCCGCAGCTCGGCGGTGAACCCGCCGGGCCAGGAGTTCGGCGTGTACGTCACGGCGCAGCCACCGGCCGGCGGGGTGGTCGGCGGGGTCGTGGTCGGGGGAGGGGTGCTCGGCGGCGTGGTGGTGGGTGGCGTGGTGGTGGGCGGTGCGGTGGTGGGTCCGGCGGCGATGGCCAGGTCGTACGCCCGCTGCGGCACGAACTGGCCGGCCGGGGCGATGCAGCCGTCGGCCTCGCCGGGCAGCTTCACCCAGAGGAACGCGTCGATCGCCGGGTCGCCGGTGGCGGTGGTGCTCGGCGTGCCGATCGCCCGGCCCGCCGGGTCGCACCACTCCGAGCCGGCCGGGCCGTTGCCGTTGCGGCTGGTGTCGATGACCGCCTTGAGCCGGGACACCCCGGTGGCCGCGATGACCGCCTTGGCGTACGCGACCTCGTCGGCGGTGCGGCGGTAGTTGGAGACGTTGAGCGAGATGCCGTCCGCGCTGTTGGCGATGTCCGCGCCGGTGAGTCGGGCGGCCGCCTCGCTGGGGGAGAGCCAGGCCGAGTGGCCGGTGTCGAAGTAGACCCGGGCGGCGGCCGAGGCGGCCTTGAGCCGCTTGCCGGCGTACGCCATCGAGGCCATCGTCTCGGCCTGCTGGGCGGCGGTCTGGCAGTTGGTCATCAGCGGCAGCACGTCCGGCTCCAGCACGATGGTGGCCGGGCGGCCGGCCAGCCCGGCCGCCACCTGGTCGACCCACTGCCGGTAGCTGGCGTGGTCCGGGGCGCCGCCGCCGCTCGCCCCGCTGCAGTCCCGGTTCGGGATGTTGTAGACCACCAGGATCGGCACCTTGCCGGCGGCGGCCGCCGCGCCGACCAGGGCGTCCACCTCGCCGCGCACGGTCGAGGTGTTGGTCCGGGTGAACCAGCGACCCTGTGGCACGTTCGCGATCCGGTCCCGGATCACCGCCGCGCGCGGGTCGCCCGGGTTGGCCGCGACCCAGGCCGCCGCGGCGGTGGCCGGGTCGACGTAGAAGGTCGAGTCGGCCGCGGACGCCGCCGGGGCCCGGAGGATGCCGACGGTGGCGGCGACGGTGAGCGCGGCGGCGGCCGCGGCGATCGCCGGTCTGCTTCTCATGTTCTCTCTCCCGAGGTAGATCGACGAGCGCCGCTGGAAGCGCTCCCATGGATGGTCGTCAACCTACGGGCTGATTGCCGCCGTGTGAAGACCCGGTTGCCCGCGCGCTCCCGGCGGGATCGCCGGCGAGCCGGGACAATGCGGTCATGCGCCTGGTCATCACCGCCGACACCCACGTGCCGAAGCGCGCGAAGGACCTCCCGACACCCCTCTGGGCGGCGATCGACGCCGCCGACGTGGTGCTGCACGCCGGCGACTGGGTGGACGAGGCGCTGCTGGACGCGATGCTGGCCCGGTCCCGCCGGCTGGTCGGGGTGTACGGCAACAACGACGGTCCGCCGCTGCGTGCCCGGCTGCCCGAGATCGCCCGGGTGGAGCTGGCCGGGCTGCGGGTGGCGGTGGTGCACGAGACCGGCCCGCGCGACCGGCGCGAACAGCGGTGCGCCGCCCGGTTCCCCGACTGCGACCTGCTGGTCTTCGGGCACTCGCACATCCCCTGGGACACCGTGGCCCCGGGCGGGCTGCGGCTGCTCAACCCGGGGTCGCCGACCGACCGCCGAGCCCAGCCGTACGCCACCTACCTGACCGCCCGGGTGGCGGCGGGGCGGCTCGACGAGGTCGAGCTGCACCGCCTGCCACCGCGGTGACGGCTCACCGGCCCCGGCCGGTCTCCGCCTGGAGTTCGTCGATCCGCTTCGAGGCCTCCGCCTTGGTCAACCCCTCCGGCACCTCCGCGTCGGCCTCCCGGGCCAGTGTGGACAGGTAGGACTCCTGGGCCGCGGTCGGCGGCTCCTCGCCGGTGACCCACTCGTCCGGGTCCTTGATCGCGCCCCGCGGGTCCGGCTGGTCGTTGCTGCGGTCCGTCATGATCTCCACCTTCCTTCGAACAGGCGTGCCAATACCCGGACCGGCGGCGATTCATGCGAGCGACCGCCCGGTTTCGCCGCCGGCCGCGACCCGCCGGCTTGACCCGCCGGGTGGGACCCGCCGAGCGTCGCCTGCCGGGGGAGGCCCGTCGGGCGCATACGATCACCGGGTGACGGCGGACCGGGCGCGGGTGGTGGTGGTCGGCGCCGGGATCGCCGGGGTGGCCTGCGCCGCTGAGCTGCACCGCGCCGGTGTCCCGGTCCAGATTCGGGAACGTGCCCGGGTGCCGGGCGGCCGGATGGCGAGCCGGCGCTTCGACGGCCGGCCGGCGGACACCGGCGCGGCGTACCTGACCGTCAGCGACCCCGACTTCGCCGCGGTGGTCGACCGGTGGCGGGCCGCCGGCCTGGTCCGGGAGTGGACCGACACCTTCGTGGCGTACGGCGCGGACGGTCGCCGGGAGGTGCCGGGCCCGATGCGCTGGGCCGCGCCGCGCGGGCTGCGGTCCCTGGTCGAACACCTGGCCCGCGAGCTGCCCGTGACGGTGGACCGGCTGGTGCTCGGCGTCGAACCGGGGCCGGTGGTGGACGGGACGCCCTGCGCCGCGGTGGCGCTGGCCATGCCCGGCCCGCAGGCCGCCCTGCTGCTCGACCCGGCGCTCACCGCGGCCACCCGGGCCACCCAGGCGCAGCGCTGGTCGCCGTCGCTCGCCGCGGTGCTGCGCTTCCCGGCGCGCCGGTGGCCCCGGTTCCGGGGCGCGTTCGTCAACGACCACCCGGTGCTCGGCCTGGTCTGCGACGACGGCGACCGGCGCGGCGACGACGCTCCGGTGCTGGTCGCGCACACCACACCCGGGTTCGCCGCCGGTCACCTGGCTCAGCCCACCGCCGCCGGCCCGGCCGTCGAGGAGGCCGTCCGAGACCTGCTCGGGCTGCCCGAGCCGGCGGAGCTGGTGCACGTGCACCGCTGGACGTACGCCAAGCCGACCGCCCGCCCGGCGGGGACGTACCACCTCGACGCCGACGGCGTCGGGCTGGCCGGGGACGCGTTCGGCCCGCCCCGGGTGCAGAGCGCCTGGCGGTCCGGCCGTGACCTGGGCCGGGCCCTGGTCGAGCGGCTCAGCTGAGCCCCGGCCCGGCGGGTCGCGGCCGGGTCAGGCCGGGGCGGTGTTCGCGACCGGCTCGGCCGCCCGCTCCCCCGGGTCTCCGGTGCGCTCGCCCGCCCGGTCCAGCAGCCGCATCACCGGGGTGGCCGCGACGCCGTGCACCACCACGGAGACGATCACCACCAGCCCGGTGGTCGCCCAGACCAGGTCGGCCTGCGGGAAGTCCGCCGCGGTGGTGGCGTACGCCAGGTAGAAGAGGGAGCCGACGCCGCGGATGCCGAACAGCGCGATCACCCAGTGCTCGGCCGGGCGGCCGGGCGCGCCGCGCAGCGACAGCCACCCCACCAGCGGCCGGACCAGGAAGACCAGGGCGAGCCCGACCGCGGCGGCCGGCCAGGTCAGCGGGGCCAGCAGGCCACCCACCACCGCGCCGCCGAAGAGCAGCAGCAGCAGTACGGTCAGCAGCCGCTCGACCTGCTCGGCGAAGTCGTGCAGCACGGAGTGGAACTCGTGGGTGCGCTCGGCGGCCCGGATCGCCCGGGCGGCCACGAACACCGCCAGGAAGCCGTACCCGCCGGCCAGTTCCACCAGCCCGTACGCCAGGAAGGTGGCGGCCAGCGCGAGGAAGCCCTCGGCGTGCCGGGCCAGCCGGAAGTGGCTGGGCGCCCGGAAGAAGAGCTTGCCCAGCAGCCAGCCGACCAGCCAGCCGCCGAGCACCCCGACCGCGACCTTGTAGAGCACGTCGACGGCGAGCCACCGGCCCAGCCAGTCGGCCGGGGCGAGGCCGGCGGCGGCGATGGCGATCGCCGCGTAGACGAACGGGAAGGCCAGGCCGTCGTTGAGCCCGGCCTCGGAGGTGAGCGCGAAGCGCACCTCGTCCTCGGAGTCCTCCACGTCGGTCGGCTCGCCGACCTGCACGTCCGAGGCGAGCACCGGGTCGGTGGGGGCGAGGGCCGCGCCGAGCAGCAGCGCGGTGGCCGGCACCAGGCCGGCCCACCACCAGCCGAGCAGGGCCACCGCCGCGATGCACAGCGGCATCGCGATCGCCAGCAGCCGCCAGGTCGACGACCACCGCCGCCAGCTCAGCGGCCGGTCGATCTTCAGGCCGGCGCCCATCAGCGCGACGATCACGCCGATCTCGGTGAGGTGGGTGGCGATCTCCTTGTGCAGCAGCGGGTCGGGGTCGGGCAGGCCGGTGGGGAGCAGGAAGACCAGCATGCCCAGCGCCAGGAACGCGATCGGCATGGAGAGCGGCCGGTGTTCCAGCGCCCGGGGCAACACCCCCGCCAGCAGCGCACCGACACCGACCACCGCGAACGCGACGTCCACCGGCTCCACGACCACCACCCTTCGCCGCGCCCGCGCTGCACGGGCAGGTGGTGTCAGTCCATGCCCCGCCGGGGGCGCCGGTATTCCTCCCCGCCGCGCCGGTACGGCGTGATGGTCACCTCCGGGCGAGCACGGGCGAGTCGGGCAGCGCCGCCAGCAGCGCCGCCGGGTCCTCGTAGACGGCGACCGCGCCGGCCCCGGCCAGCTCACCCCGGCTGGTGCCGCCGCAGGTCAGCCCCACGCACGGGATGTCCAGCTTGCCGGCAAAGGCGACGTCCCAGACCGAGTCGCCGACGAAGACCACCCGGGCGGCGTCCAGGCCGGACTGCTCCAGCGCGGCGACCAGGATGTCCGGCGCCGGCTTGCTCTGCCGGGCGTCCGCCGACGAGGTGACGGTGTCGATCACGTCGTCCGCGGCCAGCGCCCGGCGCAGGGCGCCCACCTCGTGTTCGGCGGCCGAGGTGGCGAGCACCACCCGCAGCCCGTGCTCGGCGCAGACGCGCAGCAGGTCGGCGGCGCGCGGCAGCGGCTGGAGCCGCTCCCAGTACTCGCCGTACAGGGTGTCGTGGGCGTCGCGCAGCCGGCCGTCGGCGTCCCGGTCGCGTTCCGGGCCGAGCAGGTGGTCGAGCAGCTTGTCCGAGCCCATCCCGATGGCCCGGTGGATGGTCGCCATCGGCACCGGCCGGTCGTCCTGGCGCAGCGCCTCCCACCAGCTCACGGTGTGCAGGTAGGTGGTGTCGACCAGGGTGCCGTCGACGTCGAAGAGGACACCGGCGGGGTTGTCGGTAGGCATGAGTCGCCTCCTACCCTCTCCGGGCCCGGCCGACGCCCCCGGGCGTCAGTCGGACGGCAGCAGGATCTCGAACCAGACGGTCGACCCGCGTACGGTCGGGTCCGTCCCCCAGGCGTCGCTGAGCTCCTCGATCAACCCGAGCCCGCGCCCCCGGCTGCTCAACGTGTCGGTCTGCGCCCGGGTGACGGTGCCCCGGGTGCCGGAGTCGGCGACCGACACCAGCAGCCGCTCCGGGCTGAGGTCGATCTCCACCCGGGCGGCGGTGCCGGCGTGCAGCAGCGCGTTGGTGGTCAGCTCGCTGGTGCAGAGCACCGCCGCGCCGATCACCGACTCCGCCACCTGCCACTCGGTGAGCTGCCCGGTCATCCAGTGCCGCACCCGGCTCGGCGCGGTCGGCTCCGCCGGCACCTCCATGCTCGCCGACCGGCTCGGCCGCAGCGCGTGCTCCACGGCGAGCACCGCGACGTCGTCCTCGGTGGCGCCGGGCACCGCCGCGCTGGCCACCGCGCACAGCGCCCGCGGGTCCCCGCTGCCCGCGCCGGCCACCGCCTCGGCCAGCGAGCCCAGGCCGGTGGCCAGGCCCTGCCGCCGCCGTTCCACCACGCCGTCGCTGAACAGCAGGAGGGTGTCGCCGGGCGCGAAGCGCACGGTGGTGGTGGCCGGCCGGGAGCCCAGCCCGAGCGGGGCGCCGGTGGGCACCTCCACGTACTCGGCGAGCGGCTCGCCGTTCGGGGGGCAGCGCCGGATCAGCGGGGCCGGGTGGCCGGCGCTGGCCAGGGTGAGCCGCTGCCGGTCGGCGTCGACCACCCCGAGCACCACCGTCACGAAGAGCTCGTGCGTGCCGGCCTCGGCGCCCAGGCTGGTGACCAGCCGGTCGAGCCCGGCCAGCACGGCGTCGGGCCGGGGGTCGCTGAGCGCCAGCGCGCGCAGCGCGGCCCGTACCTGCCCCATCCGGGCGGCGGCCTGCACGTCGTGCCCGGCGACGTCGCCGAGCACCACGCCCAGTTCACCGCCGGGCAGCAGGAAGGCGTCGTAGAAGTCCCCGCCGGCGGCGTTGCCGTCGACTCCGGGGTCGTACCGGGCGGCGATCCGCAGCCGGGGCAGGTCCGGCAGGTGTTCCGGGAGCATGCTGCGTTGCAGCAGCTGGGCGGTGCCGTGCTGGGTCTCGAACCGGCGGGCCCGCTCGGCCGCCTGCCCGGCAAGCTCGGCGGCCGCCGCCAGCAGCGCGCGTTCGGCGGCCGACCAGCTGTGCGCCGCCTGGTAGCCGACCGCCAGGCCGCCGCGGACCACCGAGGCGCGCAGCGGCACGGTGGCCAGCGCCCGGATCTTCTGGTCGTGCCGGTCCACCGCGGTCTCCCGCAGCGGCTGCCCGTCGGCGGTGAAGTGCGGCACCCCGCTGCGGGCCGCGGCCACCACCGGTGCCGGCCAGTCCGCCGGGGTACGCCGCCACAGCGGCGGCAGCCGCTCGTCGGCCTCGTCCAGCAGTTCCCCGCGGATGCGCCGGACCAGCCGCCAGCCGCCCCCGCCCTCGTCCACGGCGAAGGTGACCAGGTCGGCGTCGAACGAGGTGATCGCGTAGCGCAGCGCGACCCGGGCCACGTCGTCCAGGGTGAGAGTGCCGGCGAGCGCGGCGGAGAAGTCGCTGAGGCTCTGCAACTGCTGGGTGACCTGGGTGGTCTCCGCCGCCACCGCGAGCACCCCGACGATCCGGCCGGCGCCGTCGCGGACCGCTGAATAGCCGCGGGTGAAGACGACGTGCTCGACCACCCCGGAGCCGCGGCGGTGCAGCGGCAGGGTGGTCTCCTTCTCCAGGAACGGCTCGCCGGTGCGGTAGGTGTGCTCGACCGCGTCGCCGAAGCCGGGGGCGCGCCAGACCTCGGCGAACACCTCCGGGGCCGGCCGGCCGATCGCCTCCGGGTGCTTGTCGCCGATCAGCTCGGCGTAGCCGTCGTTGTAGAGCAGCAGGAAGTCGTCACCGAGGATGAGGGCCATCGGCACCGGGGAGGCCAGCACCACGTCGACCGCCGCGCGCAGGGTCGGGTCCCAGGTCTCCGGCGCGCCCAGCGGGGTGCCGGCCCAGTGGTGCCCGAGGACGGCGGTCGCGGCACCCGGGGCGGTCGGCGCCCCGGAGACCGGCGCTGGTGGCGTGGGGACGCGCCCGACCGTTCCTGGCATGACCGCAGCCTAGCCCGAGCACCGGTCCGGCATTCCGGATCATCCGCCGCGCGTCGCGTCGTATGCCTGTTCATGCAGGTCAGGGGCGGTCTGCCGCGGCATGTCGGGAAAAACGTGGTGACCGGCGCGGCGTGCCGGGTGAGTGACGGGGTAAGCGCGCGGCGCAGACCATGCGACAGGAGGGACATCATGCCGGAAACCCTGGCGGTCAGGCAGGTCGACATCGGCGATGCCGTGGCCGACATGTGGAGGTCGGTGCTGTTGTTCATACCGAGGGCCATCGCGTTCATCGCGATCCTCGTGGTCGGATGGCTCATCGCCAGAGCCGTCCTGAAGATCGTGGACACGGTACTGGAACGGGTGAACTTCGACCGGGCCGTCGAGCGCGGCGGCATCAAGCGCGCACTGGAACGCACGAAGTACGACGCCAGTGACATCCTGGCGAAGCTGGCGTACTACGCGGTGTTGCTGTTCACCCTGCAGTTCGCCTTCGGCGTCTGGGGCCCGAACGCGATCAGTGACCTGATCTCGGGCGTGGTCGCCTGGCTGCCGCGGGCCTTCGTGGCGATCGTCATCGTGGTGGTGGCGGCCGCGATCGCCAACGCCGTCCGGGACCTGGTCAGCGGCGCGCTCGGCGGGCTGTCGTACGGCCGGATCCTGGCCGACCTGGCGGCGATCTTCGTCATCGCGCTCGGTGTGATCGCCGCGCTCAACCAGGTGGGGATCGCCACGACGGTCACCACGCCGGTGCTGATCGCGGTGCTCGCCACCGTGGCCGGCATCCTGATCATCGGAGTCGGCGGTGGCCTGGTGCGGCCGATGCAGAACCGCTGGGACCGCTGGCTGGACCGGATGGCCGAGGAGTCGCGGGCGGTGCAGGCGCACCGGCAGGCCCAGGCGGCCGGTCGTGGCGACACGGAGCGGCAGATGGCCGACCGGGCGGCGCAGCCCATGCGCGAGCAGTCGATGGCCGGCGGCGGCACCTACCAGTCCGGCGCGGCGAGCGACGAGACGCAGCAGTTCCGTCGCTGAGCGGCGCCCGTACGCACCGAGGAGGGTGTCCGCCGGTGGCGGGCGCCCTCCCGGGCGTCGCTCAGAGCGCCGGGAGCGGACCCGGGGCCGGCCTGCCGAGCGCGCTGGACAGCGCGCAGACCGCGAGCAGCCGGGTGAGCGGCCAGTCGGGTTCGGACCAGTCCACCGGCCCGCTCGGCGGCTGCCAGCCGTGCTCCAGGGCGGCGGAGCGCACCCCTTCGGCGTAGCCGGCGAGCGCGGCGGCGCTCAGCGGCCGCCGGTCGCCGGCCAGGCTGTCCCGCACCGCGGCGGCGTGCTGGTCGACCAGGGCGAGCAGGCCCGGCCGGGCGGCCGCGGCGGCCAGGCCGTCGGCGCCGATCGCGGCGGTGAGGGCGGCGAGGGTGGACCGCGCCGAGTCGACGACGGCACGGGCGGCGACCCGGTTCGACGGCACACGCATGGGGAACGAGGCTAGCCAACCGATCGCCCCGGCGACCTCGGCCGCTCGGGCGGTCTCGGTTCCTCCACCGGTCGGCCGGTGCCGGCCGAGGGGCTTAACCGGGCGTTCGCGGGGCACTAGGAGAACCGCCCGGAGCGGGCCGACCGATACCAGGGAGGGACGGATGGGACAGCAGCCGGACGGCCCCGACGAGGCCCACCGCCGGCCGGCCGGGGTCAGCGACGAGACGGTGGCCGCCCTCGGCAAGCTCAGCGAGGCGCTGGAGTGCGTGGAGCGGGTCCGCGGCCACCTCTACTCGCTGCACCAGCTGGTCGGGCACGCCGACCTGATGCTGGACGACGCGGTGGAGATGTTCCGCGCCGCCGGGCACCCCGACATCGCCGAGCGGATCGTCACCGACCTGCTCGGCCGCAACGTCATCGCCGGGCGGTGGACCTTCCAGATCGTCGAGGACTTCGACGACGGCTACTACGCGCTCTTCCGGGACCTGGACCGGCAGGCCCGCGACCAGCTGGTCGGCGGCCGGCGGCACCTG
Source organism: Micromonospora sp. C28SCA-DRY-2 (assembly GCF_030519475.1). Lineage (GTDB taxonomy): Bacteria > Actinomycetota > Actinomycetes > Mycobacteriales > Micromonosporaceae > Micromonospora. Next base: position 149,627 of record NZ_JAUMKD010000011.1, read on the forward strand.
TACGAGGCGGAGATGAAGGAACGCCGCCGGACCAAGGGCCGCCCCGGACACGAGGCGCGGCCGGGCGCCGCGGGCTAGTCGCCGGAGTGGGCGTCGGCCGGCCGGCGCCGGGCGGCGTCGTCGGCGATGATCACGGTCGCCACCATCAACGCGACGCAGAGGCTGAACAGCCAGGAGCTGTCCGAGACCAGCTTGGCGGAGACCGGCGCCTGGATGGCGGCGAGGAGGAAGCCCAGCCAGGCGAGGCGGCGCTGACGCGTGGTGAGGATGCCGGAGCCCTGTTGCATCCCGAAAGTCTTACGCGGTGATCCGGGCTTGCCGTCAGCCGAACGGCCGATTCTGGATGAGCTGTCCGTTTTCCCGACCGTCCGGACGGTAATTCCGCACCCGCCGGGGGAGGGCCCGGGCCGGCGCCGGCGGCTGGGGCAGGATTGTCGTCCGTGCCCACCACCCCGCGACCCCGCGCCGCCCTGCTCCTGCTGGCCTACCTCGCCTTCGTCAGCCTCGGCCTGCCCGACGGCCTGATCGGGGTCGGCTGGCCGTCGATCCGGGTGGATTTCGGCGTGCCCACCGAGGCGGTCGGCCTGGTGCTCACCGCGGGCACCGTCGGGTACCTCAGCTCCAGCGTGCTCGCCGGCTTCACGCTGGCCCGGCTCGGGGTCGGCCGGCTGCTGGCCGGCAGCACGCTGCTGGCCAGCCTGGCCCTGACCGGGTACGCCACCACCCCCGCGCTGGCCCTGATGGTCGGCTGCGCGCTGCTGCTCGGGCTCGGCTCGGGCGCCATCGACTCCGGGCTCAACGCGTACGCGGCGGGCGCCTTCGGTCCCCGGCACATGAACTGGATGCACGCCTTCTTCGGCCTCGGCGTGGCGATCGGGCCGCTGATCATGACCGGGGCGCTCAGCGGCGGGCTGTCCTGGCGGTGGGGGTACGGGGTGGTGGCCGCCGCCCAGCTCGTGCTGGCCGCGGCGTTCGCGTTGACCGTGCGCGCGTGGCGGGACCGTGCGCCAATCCCCGGCGCCGCGCCGGCCGCGCCGGGGGAGGGCGGTCTGCCGGCGGAGGTCCGGGTGCCGGCCGCCGGCCCGGACGGGGCGCCGGCCGCGGTGGCGGTCGCGCCGGTGCGGGTACGCGAGACGCTGCGCCTGTCGGCGGTCTGGTTCGGCGCGCTGGCGTTCGCCGTCTACGTGGCGATCGAGGTGGCCGCCGGGCTCTGGGCGTTCCTGCTGCTCACCGAGGGGAGAGGGCTGGGCGCGGCGGTCGCCGGGCTGTGCGTGTCCGGCTACTGGGGCAGCCTGTTCCTGGGCCGGGTGGTGCAGGGGGTGGTGGCCGAGCGGCTGGGTGCGCCGGTGGTGCTGCGGGCGAGCCTGCTCGGCATGGCGGCCGGCGCGGCGCTGATCGCGCTGCCCGGGCCGGCCTGGCTCGCCGTGGCCGGGCTGGCCGTCGTCGGCTTCGCCGCCGCCCCGGTCTTCCCGCTGCTCACCCTCACCACCGTCGACCGGGTCGGCCCGGCGCACGCGGACCGGACCATCGGGCTCCAGATCGGCGCGGCCGGGCTGGGCGGGGCGCTGATCCCGGCCGGGATCGGGGTGCTGCTCGGCAACACCTCGGTGGAACTGCTCGGCCCGGCGCTGCTCCTGCTGGCCCTCGCCCTCGTCGCCCTGCACACCGCGAGCACCCGCCGCCGCTGACCCGCCCGCCGCCGCTGACCACCCGGCATCGCCGCTGACCCGCTCGGGCGGATCCGAACGCGGCGACGCCGGGAGTCCGGCGAGCGCTACAGGGTGTCGGGGCCGGTGCGGCCGGTGGTGGAGGGGCGGTAGGCGCGTTCCCGGTCGGTGGGCTCGCGGCCGGCGCCGGCCGGTTCCCCACCCCGGTCCACCGCCTCCGGCCCGTGGCCGAACGCGGCCTCCTCGCCGGCGTCGTTGGCGGTCACGTCGTCGGCCTGGCCGTCCAGGGTCGACCGCGCGACGGCTCTGTCCAGTTCCTCCAGGGAAGTCCGTTCCTCGTTCCGCCACACCTTGTTGTCGTCGGTCATGCCATCGCGGTACCCCGGCCCGGTTGGCGCAAACGACACGCCCGGGACGGCCGGGCTGCCGCTCACCCGCCGGCCTGCTGCCGGTCACCGGCCGGCCGGCGGGTCCGGACACGGCGATGGCCGCCGGGAGCACCGGCGGCCATCCGAGTTCGGTTCCGAGGGGTTGGTCAGGGCTGCGGGCGGTCGACCTTGCCGCGCCAGGCGCCGGTCTCCTGACCGCGCCGCTCGATGAACTGCTTGAACCGCTCCAGGTCGCCCTTGGCCCGCCGGTCGACGATGCCGAGCTTGTCGCCGGCCTGCTCGACCACGCCGTGCGGCTCGAACTCCAGCTGGAGGGTGACCCGGGTGTGCTCCGGGTCGAGCCGGTGGAAGGTCACCACCCCGGCCTGCTTGGTGCCGCCGGTGGACCGCCAGGCCACCCGCTCGTCCGGAAGCTGCTCGGTGATCTCGGCGTCGAACTCACGCTTCACCCCGGCGATCTCGACCGTCCAGTGGGTCATCGTGTCGGAGAGCTGCCGGACCTCCTGCACCCCCTCCATGAACTGGGGGAACTCCTCGAACTGGGTCCACTGGTCGTACGCGGTGCGCACCGGGACGGAAACGTCCACGTGTTCGGTAACGCCACTCATCAGGCATCCTCCTCTTCTCCGCCGGATCGGTCCGGATCGTGGGGCGGTCCGGTCACCAGCGGGTCGTCTCGTTCTTGTGGCCGAGCGCGGCCCACACCTCCGAGACCGTCTCGTACCGGGTCCCGTCCGGCAGGCGCTCCAGCTCGGCGACGATGTCGTCGGGCGCGTCGTTGTCCCGCGCGTTGGCGATCAGCGCCGCGCGGTCACCGGGCAGGGCCGCCATGGTGATGAACCGCCCGAGCCGGCTGCGCCGCTCGACGTCCTGCGAGCTCATCCCCTTCGGCGCGCCGGTGCGCAGCTCACCCGCCGGTGCGGTGGTCGCCTCCGGCTGGTCCTCGCCCGCCGGTTCCGGCACCCGGGCCTCGTCGACCCGGGAACCACCGGTTCCCGGCCCCTGCACGAGGCCGCTGACCTCCTGGCTCATCTGCTCGTCGAGCCTGGGTCCGTGCTTGCTGTTGCCACGCTCCATGCCTGTTGCGCTACCCGGGGGGACCGGCGATAAACCCGGCAAGCGGTCACGTACCGGCCGGCTGCTTCGGCGGCAGCACCGGTTCCGCGGGGTCCGGATCGCCGGCCTGGAGTGCCCGGCCGCGCTGCAACTCGGCGTTGATCTGCACGCCCAGCATCAGCGCCGAGTTGGACAGGTAGAGCCAGACCAGGAACGCGATCACCGCGCCGAGGCTGCCGTAGGTGGCGTCGTACGAGCCGAAGTTGGCCACGTACAGGCCGAAGCCGAAGCTGGCCAGCACCCAGGCGAGCAGGGCCACCGCGCCGCCGGGGGTGAGCCAGCGGAAGCGGGGCTGGCGCACGTTTGGCGCGATCCAGAACAGCAGCGAGAGCAGCACCATCATGATCGCGGCGAGCACCGGCCACTTGCTCACGCTCCACACCGTCCGGGCCAGCCCGCCGGCGTTGATCAGGTCACCCACCGCGTCGGTGACCGGGCCGCTGACGATCAGCCCGGTGGCCACCACGGCGAGCAGCACCAGCGACACCCCGGCCAGGCCGATCTGCAACGGGCGCAGCTTCCAGACCGGCCGCCCCTCGGTCACCCCGTAGATGGCGTTCGAGGCGCGGGTGAACGCGCCGATGAACCCGGAGGCCGACCAGAGCGCGCCGAGCAGGCCGAAGCTGAGCAGCACCCCGGCCGAACTCTCCTGGTCGACCACGTCACGGACCACCCCGACGAAGCTCTCGTTGCCCACCACCGACCCGGCGCCGATCTCCCGGGCCAGGTCGAGCACGGTGTCGACGGTCCGCTCGCCGTCGGAGACCAGCCCGACCAGGGAGACCACCACGATGGTGGACGGGAAGAGCGCCAGCACCCCGTAGTAGGTCAGCGCGGCGGCCCAGTCCGCGCAGTTGTCGGTGACGAAGTTGCGCGCGCTGCGGACCAGCACTCCGCGCCAGGTCCGCCAGCTCAGTTGGCGTACCCGGCGGGGCATCCGCAGGCCGCGCTGGGTGCCGGGTGCCGCGCCGGGCTCCGTCGTCGTCATGGCCCGCTCCCTGTGCCCCGGCCACCGGATGACCGGTCCATCCGGCTTCGCCTGGCCCCGCCGGTACCCAGGCCCGCCGACCGGCAAACGGGCCCCTCGGGCGGGCGCGGTTTGCGCCCGGAATCCTCGGGAACTCATACCGGTCACACGGAACCGTCGAACGGAGGAGGACGAGATGCCCGGGCGCGAGGTACTGCCCAGCACGCTGCGGCGCTCCCCGGCGAAGGCCCAGCGCACGTGGGAGAAGACGCACGACTCGGCGGTGGAGACCTACGGCGAGGGGGAGCGGGCGCACCGGACCGCCTTCGCCGCGGTGAAGCACGAGTTCGAGAAGGTGGGCGACCACTGGGAGCCCAAGGGCCGCAAGGGCCCGAGCGACCGCCAGGCGGCCGGCGGCGGGCCGGAGCGCCGGGCGCCCACCGCCGGTGGGGTGGACGCCAACGCCACCAAGGACCACCTCATGAAGGTCGCCCGCAAGCTGGACGTCCCGGGCCGGTCCAGCATGACCAAGCCCGAGCTGGTCAAGGCGATCGAGAAGGCGAACAACCGGCAGACCGCCAAGGCCCGGGAGAGCGGCCGGTCGCGGAGCCGGTGACATCCGGCGTACGACACCAGGGGCCGCCGCCCGGGGCCTCGATGTGCACCGCCTTGGTCGCGGTGAACTCGTCCAGCAGTTCCGGGCCGTACCCGAAGCCGTGGCCGCTGCCGCGGCGCGGATGCGCGGCACCGCCCGGCGCCCCGCCGAAGACCGCGTTGACCTTCACGGTGCCCACCGGCAGCTCGCGCCAGGCCCGCTGGGCGTGGCTCATCGACCCGGTCAGCACCGTCGCGGCCAGCCCGTACGGCGAGTCCGCGGCGCAGCGCAGCGCCTCGCTGAACGAGTCGACCACCACCACCGGGACGACCGGTCCGAACGTCTCGTCGCGTACCACCGCCATGTCGTGCCGGCAGTCGGCCAGCACGGTCGCCGGATAGAACGCCCCCGGGCCCTCCGGCAGGGTGCCGCCGGCGCGGATCCGGGCGCCCTCGGCCACCGCCGCGGTCACCTGACCGTGCACGTGGTCGCGGTGCCGGCGGTCGACCAGCGGCCCCAACTCGGTCGCCGGGTCGCGGCCGGGGCCGGTCCGCAGCGCCCGGGCGCGGTCCACCAGCGCCTCGACGAAGTCCTCGGCCACGTCCCGGTGCACGTAGACGCGCTCCACCGCGACGCAGATCTGGCCGGCGTTGGCGAACGCCCCGATCGCCGCCTGCTCGGCCGCCCAGACCGGGTCGACGTCGGCGTCGACCACCAGCGGGTCGCTGCCGCCGTTCTCCAGCAGCACCTTGGCGCCGGTCCGGGCGGCGGCCGCCGCGATCGCCCGGCCGGTGGCGGTGGAGCCGACGTGGGCCACCACGTCCACCTCCTGGGCGGCCAGCGCCGCGCCGACCTCGGGCCCGCCGGTGAGCAGCGACAGCACCCCGGCGGGCAACGCGCTGTCCAGCGCCTTGGCCAGCAGCCAGCCGGTGGCCGGGGTGCGCTCGCTCGGCTTGTAGAGCACCACGTTCCCGGTCACCAGGGCCGCGCCGAGCAGCCCGCAGGAGACCGCCACCGGGTCGTTCCACGGGGTGATCGCGGCGACCACGCCGCGCGGCTGCGGCGCCATGAAGTCCAGCGCGTGGTGGCCGCCGTGCAGGGTGCGCCCGCCCCGCACCGGGGCGAGTTCGGCGTACTGTCGCAGCGTGCCGATTCCCGCCTCGACGCCGCCGCGGGCGTCCGCCAGCGGCTTGCCCATCTCGGCCGTGGTCGCCTCGGCCAGCTGGTCGGCGACCGCCGCCACCGCGTCCGCCGCCCGGTGCAGCGCCGCGGCCCGCTCGGCCGGATCGGTCGTCGCCCACTCCGTCGCGACGCCGCGCGCCGCCTCCACCGCCTTGCCCACCTCGTCCGCCGTCGCCAACGGCACGGTGCTCACCGGGGTGCCGTCCGCCGGGTCGTGTACGACCAGCTCGCCCCCTTCGCCACCCGCGCCCCACACGCCACCTATGAGCTGCGCAACCGTGTACATGCGGCAGTGGATGCCCCGGTCCCGGCGAGGCAAACGCGTTTCGCCCGGTTCCGCGTCGGGTAGGCGGATCGGATGAGTTCCACCGGCGCGGAGAGCGCGGACGTTGTCGTCGTCGGGGCCGGCCACAACGGCCTGGTGGCCGCCAACATGCTGGCCGACGCGGGCTGGGACGTCCTGGTGCTGGAGGCCACCGCCGCGGCCGGCGGCGCGGTCCGCTCGGCCGAGGTGACCGCCCCCGGCTACCTGAGCGACCTCTACAGCTCGTTCTACCCGCTCGGCTACGCCTCGCCGGTGCTGCGCGGGCTGGAGTTGGAGCGCCACGGCCTGAGCTGGCGGCACGCCCCGGACGTGCTGGCCCACCTGTTCCCCGACGGCCGGGCGGCGGTGCTCAACCGGGACCCGCAGGTCACCGCGGCCTCGCTGGAGGCGTTCGCGCCGGGCGACGGCAAGCGCTGGCTGAACGCGTACACCGACTGGCTCGAGGTGGCCGAGCCGATGCTGGACACCATCACCACGCCGTTCCCGCCGGTGCGCGGCGGCCTCACGCTGCTGCGCCGGCTGCGGGTCTCCGGTGCGCTCCGGCTGGCCCGGCGGCTGGTGGTGCCGGTGCGCAAGCTCGGTGACGAACTCTTCGACGGCGTCGGCGGCCCGGCGCTGCTGGCCGGCTGCGCCCTGCACACCGACCTGTCGCCCGAGGAGGCCGGTTCCGGGGTGTATGGCTGGCTGCTGGCGATGCTCGGCCAGCAGGTCGGCTGGCCGGTGCCGGCCGGCGGCGCGCAGCGGATCACCGACGCGCTGGTGGACCGGCTGACCGAGCGGGGCGGGCGGATCCTCTACGGCACCCGGGTGGACCGGGTGCTGACCGCCCGCGGCCGGGCGATGGGGGTGCGCGCGGCCGGCGGGACGCTGTGGCGGGCCCGCCGCGCGGTGCTCGCCGACGTGCCGGCCCCGGCGCTCTACCTCGACCTGGTCGGCGCGGCGGCGCTGCCGCCCCGGCTGGTGGAGGACCTGGCGCACTTCCGCTGGGACGGCTCGACGCTCAAGGTGGACTGGGCGCTGTCGGCCCCGGTGCCGTGGCGCAATCCGGCGGTGGCCACCGCCGGCACCGTGCACCTCGGCGCCGACCTGGACGGGCTGACCAGCTACGCCGCCGCGCTGGCCCGCTCCGAGCTGCCGCGCGACCCGTTCCTGCTGCTCGGGCAGATGTCGGTGGCCGAGCCGAGCCACTCGCCACCGGGCACCGAGTCGCTCTGGGCGTACACCCACCTGCCGTTCCGCCGCAACTGGCGGGCGGAGGAGATGCTGGCCCAGGTGGAGCGGATGGAGGACGTGCTGGAGGCGGCCGCCCCCGGCTTCCGGAGCCTGGTCGTCGGCCGGCACGTGGCCGGCCCGGCGGATCTGGAGGCGGGCGATCCGAGCCTGGTCGGCGGCGCGGTGGGCGGTGGCACCTCGGCCGCGTACCAGCAGCTGTTCCTGCGGCCGATCCCCGGCCTGGGGCGCGCGGACACGCCGGTGGACCGGTTGTTCCTGGCCAGCGCGTCGGCGCACCCGGGCGGCGGGGTGCACGGCGCGCCGGGCGCGAACGCGGCGCGCGCCGCGCTGGCCCGCGACCGGGCCGGCACCGGCCGGCTGTACGCGGCGGTCGTCGACGCCGCCCACCGTGCCATCTACCGCTGATCCCGCCCGTCGGCGGCGTCCCGCCGGCAGCGGCGCGGGCCGAACCCGGCAACCCGCTGGCGCCCGCTGCCCGGCCGGGCCCCGTGAAGCCGTGACCGGACCAGCGCCGGTCGGCGCCCGGCGCCGACCCGGCCGCCCGGTCAGCGCTCGATGTGGCGGTGCTTGCTGCGCAGCTTGAACGGCATCAGCGCGCTTTCGATCTTGGTGGCGGTGGTCATCTTGGACGCGCCGTCGCGGCGCTCCTCGAAGCGGATCGGCACCTCGAGGATGGTGTGCCCGAGCTTGGTGGCGAGGTAGTGCATCTCCACCTGGAAGCTGTAGCCGTTGGACTGCACCCGCTCCAGCCCGATGTCCCGCAGCGCGTCCGCCCGCCAGATCTTGAAACCGGCGGTGAGGTCGCGGATCCGCACCCGCAGCAGGGTGTGCACGTAGAGGTTGGCCCAGCCACTGAGCGCCCGCCGGTACAGCGGCCAGTTCTCGTCCAGCTCGCCGCCGGGCACGTACCGGGAGCCGATGACCACGCCGGCCTGGGTGGAGAGCAGCGCGCCGAGCATGCCGGGCAACGCCTCCGGCGGGTGCGACAGGTCGGCGTCCATCTGCGCCACGTACTCGGCGCCGCCGTCGAGCGCGCGCCCGATCCCGTCCACGTACGCCCGGCCCAGGCCCTCCTTGCCGGCCCGGTGCACGACCTCGATCCGCTCCGGGTGCTCGATCGCCAGCTTGTCGGCCACCTCGCCGGTGCCGTCGGGGGAGTTGTCGTCGGCGACCAGGATCCGCAGGCCCGGCAGCGGCAGCGCGAGGAGCCGCTCGACCAGCACCGGAAGGTTGCCCGCCTCGTTGTAGGTGGGGACCACGACGGTCAGGCGTGCGTCCCGCCAGGGCGAGGGCAACTGCACGGGTTCGATCATGTCGGACATCCTCGGTTTGCGGACAGGGCTCCCTGAGAGGGTAGCCACTTGCCACATCACGGTGGAAAAGGCTCCCCGTCCGGGCGGCCGGCGCCGGGCCGAACACCAGCCGCCGGCGCGCCGGCGGCCGGTCAGCGACGCCGACGCGCCAGCCCGGTGAGGGCGAGCCCGACACCGGCGAGGAGCAGGCCGGAGACGGCGGGCTTGTGCGTACCGACCCAGAGCGCGGCGGAGCGGCCGCGGGCCCGGTCGGTGAACACCCCGGCCGCGCCCCGGTCCCGCTCGTCGTCGCCGGGGTGGTCGAGGTTGTCCCGCCAGGTGTCCGGGTCGACCGGGGTGCCGGTCTGCTGGCTGTCGTAGCCGTCGCGGGCGAGCTTGCGGTCCAGCAGGCCGGGCAGCAGCGCGTCGCCGAGCCGGGCCCGCCAGGTCGGGCCACCCACGTTCAGCTCGCGCGGCCGGTGGTCGGCCGCCCACACGATGGCCCGGGCGGCCACCTCCGGGGCGAAGATCGGCGGCACCGGCTGCGGGTGGCGGGGGAGCCGGGTGCGCACCCAGGAGAACTGGGGGGTGTTGATCGCCGGCAGCTGCACCATCGACAGCGTGACCCCCGGGCAGTCGTGCAGCAGTTCGGCCCGGAGCGAGTCGTTGAAGCCCTGCACGGCGTGCTTCGCCGCGCAGTACGCGGACTGCAGCGGGATCCCCCGGTAGGCGAGCGCGGAGCCGACCTGCACGATCGCGCCCCGGCCGTGGGCCCGCATGTGCCGCAGCGCGGCCAGCGTGCCGTGCACGGTGCCGAGGTAGGTCACCTCGGTGACCCGCCGGAACTCGGCGGCGGTGATCTCCCACGCCGGCGCGAAGACCGAGACCATGGCGTTGTTGACCCACACGTCGATGCCGCCGTACCGGTGCACCACGGCGTCGGCGGCCTGCTGCACCGCGCCCGCGTCGGCCACGTCGACCGGGTGCGTGCTGACGTCGGCGGCGCCCAGGGCCCGGCAGTCCCGCTCGGCGGCGGCCAACCCGGCCGCGCCCCGGGCCAGCAGCGCCAACCGCGCGCCCCGCGCGGCGAACGCCCGGGCCACCGCCCGGCCCACGCCCGCGCTCGCCCCGGTGACCACCACCGTCTGCGTCATTCGTCCGCCTTCTGCCGGGTGGCGATGTCGGCGAGGCGGCGCAGCGTCTCCTTGTTGCGCTGGTGCAGCACCAGGTCGTTGAGCTTGTTGCGCACCCAGCGCAGCGGTCCGGCCGCGAAGTCCTCACCGATGCGGACCCGGGTCCTGCCGTCGCCGACCGGCTCCAGGGTGAAGGCCACGATCGCCTCACCCGCCGGCCAGAGCCCGGCGGAGATGGTGAGCCGGTGCGGCGGTTCGCAGGCCAGCACCGTCGACGAGTCCTCCAGCGAGAACGGCCACGGCCCGGCCCGGTGGTGCAGTTCGCTGCCCACCCGCGGCCAGGCGTCGTCCACGTCGCGGACGTGCACCGTCCCGACCACCCAGTCGCTGTACGTCCAGCCGTCGGCCAGCACCGCCCACACCTGCTCCGGCGGGGCGTCGATCACTTTCTCCACAATCGCCACTGCGCTCCCATACCCGCGTGGCCGCCCTCGCTAACGACCGGGCCGGGTTAGCTTCTCCGGGGCGGCGGGTAAGGCCAGCGCGGGCGGACGGGTGGACGCCCCGGGCGCGCGCGGTGCGGCACCGCGTCGAAGATGATGTTTACTCCCCGGGGCGCAGGGAACCCGCCGGCTGTGCGACAGGACCAGGTGGAGCCGGATCAGTGCAGGTCAGCCGGGGTGAACGCCGGTGCTGGCCGGTCCGCGCCCGTCCTGTT
>NZ_JAUMKD010000012.1 GCF_030519475.1 Micromonospora sp. C28SCA-DRY-2
CTGGGAGCGGGAGCTCGGGGCCGCCGTGCGGGAGCTTGCGGGGGCGGACACGGTGGCGTTCGGCGGGGTGGGGATCGCCGGCACGATGCTGCCGGCGACCGAGGCGTACCGGCGGGTGGAGGCGGCGCTGGCCGAACACCCCGAGCAGGTACGCGCCCACCTCGACCGACTGCTCGCCAAGGGCTCGCCGGCCGGCCGGGCGTACGCGGCGGCGCTGCTGGAACGCCTCGACCCGGCGGCCGGCCGGGCGGCCTGGTCGGCGCTGGCCGACGACCCGGGCGAGTTCACCACGTTCAGCGGCTGCGTGATGGGCCGCGCCACGCTGCGCGAGTACGCCGCGGAGCGGCTCGCCGGAGCATGACCCCTTCGCCGGCCCGAGCTGCCCGATCGGGCCTGCCGAGGGCGGGCCGCGGATCCGTACGGTGCGTGCCATGAGCCCGTCCGCCGGCAGCCCGGCACGTCCATCCCACCGACCCGTCCACCGCGCCGACCGCCACCGATCCGGGGACGCCGGGTAGTCGGGCGGTCACCGGTGCGACACGTGATGTGGTCAGGTGCGCGGGGTTGTTACCGTCTCCGCCGACGTACCTGGGGAGGTGCTGGTTGAACGGGTCGGTGGCGTACCTGGCGACGGCGGTGGGTTGCCTGGTGGGGGTGGCCGGAGTCGTGGTCGCGGTGGTGGCGCTGCGCCGCGCCCGGTCCCGCCCGCAGGGCCGGCCGGCCCCGGGCGACCCGCTGCGCGACCGGGACGCCGACGCGCTGCGCGGCGACCCGCGCCGCCTGCAACCCGGCGATCTGGTGGAGATCCGGCAGGTGACCTACGCGGTGCGCGGCTCGATCCGGCTGGTCGAGGGCGGCTGGAGCTGGACCGAGCACCTGCTGGACGACGCCGCCGGGGTGCGCCGCTGGCTCTCCGTGGAGGAGGACCCGGAGCTGGAGCTGGTGCTCTGGACCGCCGAGCCGGCCGCCACGATCACCCCGGGCGCCCCGACCATCGACTTCGCCGGCCGCCGCTACAGCTGGGACGAGTCCGGGCAGGCCCGCTACACCGCCACCGGCACCACCGGCCTCGACCCGAACGGCACCATGCGCTACCACGACTACCAGGCCCCCGGCGGCGCCCGGCTCTCCTTCGAGGCGTACGGCGAGGCGGGCTGGGAGGTGGCCCGGGGCGAGGTGCTGCACCGCGCCGAGGTGATGATCTACCCCCAGGGCGGGACCGACCGGTGATCGTCACCCTGCACGCCCCGTACGTCGACACCAGCGCGGCCGACCTCAGCCTCGCCCTCGACGACGTCGAGCGACCCGCGTTGCACGTGCTCGACCTCGACCTGCCCGGCGGCGTCCGGCTGCGGCTGCGCCTGCTCGGCGCCTCGCACCAGGTGGTGCTGCGGGCACCCGGCGCGGCGCTGACCGAGACCGTGGCCTGCCTGCCCGGCCGGCCCCCCGAACTGCCCGGCGCCCTGCACGACGAGCGGGCCGGCTACCGGTTCACCGCCACCGTGCTGCGCCCCGAGGGCAGCGGCCTGCGGGACCGGGTGGCCGCCCTCCGGGCCGACCTGGCCGACGACCCGTACGCGCTGGTCGGGGTCTTTCCCGGCGACGTCGACGCGGTCACCGCGCTGGCGGTGCGGCCCGACCCGCCGGACGGCGCCCTCGGCTGGCGCACCTGGCACGCGTACCCCCAGACCAACGAGCTGGTCCTGACCGAAACGGTGGTGGCACTGCGATGACGTACCGACGCTGGTTCGTGGTGGGGGTGGTGTTCGCCGTCATCGGCGCGCTGGTCGCCGCGTTCGCCATCTTCTACGGCAACTTCTCGCCGCGCGGCTACGTGGAGGACCGCTACACCCGCGCCGCCAGCCGGGACATCGGCGCGGACGCGGTCGCGTACACGTCGCCCCGGTCGCCGAGCCAGGTGGCGAAGGAGGTCACCGACGCCTGGCAGCCGGCCGACCAGTACGTCGACGGCAGCGGCGTCTACCTGCGCTACGACGACGACTCGGTGGTCATCCTGCCGATCGCCACCGGCTCGGTGATCCTGCTCGAACGGCTGCGCACCGCCTACCCGCGCTACCACTCCACGGTCGGCAATTACTGGGGTTGGGGACGCGGCAACACCGTCCGGGGCGGCGGCCCGGGCAGCGGCAAGTAACCCCGGCTCCCGCGTACCCGGCACGTCGATCCCCCTCACCCTGGAGAACCCTGTGCAGACCCTCGTCACCGATCTGCTGGTCACCCTCGCCTACGGGGTGGTCGGCGTCCTGCTGATGGGCATCGGCTACGTCCTGGTGGACGTGGCCACGCCCGGCAAGCTCAACGAGCTGATCTGGAACGAGCGCAACCGCAACGCCGCGCTGCTGCTCGCCTCGAACCTGGCCGGGGTGGGCATCATCGTGGTCGCCGCGATCGCCGCCAGCGACGACGACTTCGTGCTCGGCCTGGTCGGCGCGGCCGCGTACGGCGTCCTCGGCCTGGTCATCATGGCGGCGGCGTTCCTGCTGCTCGACGCGGCCACCCCGGGCCGGCTGGGCGAGCTGCTGGTCGAGCCGGAGCCGCACCCCGCCGTCTGGGTCTCCGCCGTCGTCCACCTGGCCACCGGCGCGATCATCGCCGCCGCGATCAGCTGATGGCGACCGCCAGGAGCACACCGGCCAAGGGCCGGAACACCTCGTCCAAGGCAGCCATCTGGATCACCTGGGTGAGCATCGCCGTGGTGGTGGTCGGCTGCGTCATCGCCGGGGTGCTCAACAACGACGGGGACGCCGACGTGACGGCGCCGACCGCGCAGCAGCGCGACGACAGCCTGGCGATCCTGGCCCGCTCCTCGGCCAGCCAGGGCGTCTGCTACGGGTGGGAGCTGACTGACTACTTCAGTTACGGGGACCCGGTCAGCGTCGGCTCCAACCTCGGCGCCGGGGTGGCGGTCGAGGACAACCCGGCCTGCCCGCGCTGGGTGCAGGTGAGCGCCCGGATCTACTACCCGTCGGAGAGCAGCGACAGCGACGACAACGCCTACGTCGACGTCACCGGCTCCGCCGACTTCTCCTCGACCGAACTGCTGCGCATGGAGAGCGGTCTGGAGCGGCTCGGGGTCACCCGGGAGGTCTTCATCGACGACCCGGGCTGGGCCGTCACCCGGGCCGCCGTGATGCTGCCGCTGCTCGCCGCCGAGGCGGGGGCGGTCCAGCCGGCCGCCGCCCCGACCGAGGCCGCGACGGCACCGTCGCCGCTGCCCGAGACCGGCAGCGACCTGTGGCGGGACCGCTGGGGCTACCTGCTCGCCGCGGTCGGCCTGCTGCTGGTCACCGCGCTGCTGGTCACCGTCGGCGTCGTACAGCGCCGCCGCCAGCGGGCGCAGCGGGGCGCCGTGCCGGCGCAGCGCGCCGGGCGCGCGCCGGCCGCGTCGCGTACCTCGGAGAAGGCGTGACCGTCGAGGCGCCGGCCCGGCCGCGCTGGCGACTGGCCCGGGCGGCGGTGCTGCTCGCGGTCTTCGTCTGCGCGGCCTGCGGCCTGGTCTACGAGCTGGCCCTGGTCGCCCTGGGCAGCTACCTGATCGGCGACACGGTCGGCCAGGCGTCGATCGTGCTCGGCGTGATGGTCTTCGCGATGGGCGTCGGCGCGCTGGCCGCGAAGCCGTTGCAGTCCCGGGCGGCCGCCGCGTTCGCCGCCGTCGAACTGGCGCTGGCGCTGCTCGGCGGCCTGTCGGTGCTCGGCCTCTACGCCGCCTTCGCCTGGCTCGACCTCTACGGGCCGGCGCTGGTCGGCACCGCCTTCGTGCTCGGGCTGCTGATCGGCGCGGAGATCCCGCTGCTGATGGTGCTGCTGCAACGGATCCGGGAACAGGCCGCCGGCAGCGCGGTCGCCGACCTGTTCGCCGCCGACTACGTCGGCGCGCTGCTCGGCGGGCTGGCCTTCCCGTTCCTGCTGCTGCCGGCGTTCGGCCAGCTCAAGGGCGCGCTGGTGGTCGGGGCGGTGAACGCCGCCGCCGGGGTCGCGCTGGTCTGCACGGTCTTCCGACGCGAGCTGAGCCGCCGGGCGCGGGTCGCGCTCGGCGCCGGCACCGTCGCGGTCGCCCTCTGCCTCGGGTACGCCTGGGTGACCGCGTACGACTTCGAGCTGACCGCCCGGCAGCAGCTCTACCGGGACCCGGTGGTGCACGCCGAGCGCAGCCGGTACCAGGAGATCGTGCTGACCCGCTCGCTCAACGAACCCGGCCGCACCAGCACCGACCTGCGGCTCTACCTCAACGGTGACCTCCAGTTCAGCTCGTCCGACGAGTACCGCTACCACGAGGCGCTGGTGCACCCGGTGCTGAACGGGCCGCGCGGCGAGGTGCTGGTGCTGGGCGCCGGTGACGGGCTCGCGGTCCGCGAGCTGCTGCGCTACCCGGACGTCCGGCGGGTCACCGTGGTGGACCTGGACCCGGCGGTGGTGGCGCTGGCCCGCAGGGAGCCCCAGCTGCGCCGGCTCAACGGCGGGGCGCTCGACGACCCCCGGGTGCGGGTGCTGCACGCCGACGCGTTCACCTGGCTGCGGACCGCCGCCGACCGGTTCGACGCGGTGGTGGCCGACCTGCCCGACCCGGACGAGACGGCCACCGCCAAGCTCTACACCGTCGAGTTCTACGCGCTGGTACGCGCGGTCCTCGCCGACGGCGGGCGGCTGGTGGTGCAGTCCGGGTCGCCGTACTTCGCGCCCCGGTCGTACTGGTCGATCGAGGCGTCGCTACGTGAGGCGGGCTTCGCCACCACGCCGTACCACGTGGACGTGCCCTCCTTCGGCGACTGGGGTTTCCTGCTCGCCGCGCCCGGCGCCACCCCGCCCGCCCTGGCGCTGCCGGCGGACGCGCCGGCGCTGCGCTTCCTCGACGCGGCGACCCTGGCCGCGGCCGGGGCCTTCCCCGCCGACCGGCGTCGGCTGGACGTGCCGGCCTCCACGTTGCTGCAACCGCGGGTGCTCGAGTACGCCCGCGCGGAGTGGCGCGGCTACTGATCGTCCCGGCGGGTCCCGTCGCCGTGGCATGCCACACTGGCCCGTTGTCGATACGGTGTGGGCGCGATCTAGGGAAGGAGAATCGTGGTCGACACCCAGAACCAGCCGGCCCGGTCACGGCCGGGCGTGGTGACGATATCCAGCTACCTGCTGATCCTGTTCGCCGTTCTCCAGGTGATCAGCCTCATCATCACGCTCGCCACCATCGGCACGGTGCGCGACGTGTTGGACGAGGCGTACAGCGGCACCTCGGCCAACGGCATGCAGAACGTCGCGGACTTCGCGTTCGCGGCGGGCATCGCCTCCAGCATCCTGTTCCTGCTGCTGTCGCTCGGCCTCGCGGTGCTGGCCCTGTTCAACAACCGGGGCAGCAACGGCTCGCGGATCGCCACCTGGATCCTCGGCGGCATCATGGTCTGCTGCACGGGCGGCAACCTGATCGGCGGCGTTACCGGCAGCTTCGGCGGGGCCGGCGGCACCGACGGGGACGTGCCCAGCGGCGAGGAGATCCAGCGGATGCTGGACGACCGGCTGCCCGCGTGGGTCACCCCGGTCACCGTCCTGCTCGGGGTGGTCTCGCTGCTGGCGCTGCTCGCCGCGCTGATCCTGCTGGCGCTGCCCAAGGCCAACGAGTTCTTCCGCAAGCCGAAGCAGGCGTGGGAGCCCCCGGTGCCCGGCGCCTCCTACCCCGGCTACCCGCAGACCCCCGGCCAGCCCGGCTACCCGCAGGCCACGGGCCAGCCCGGCTACCCGGCCACGCCGGGTTACCCGCCGGCCCCCGGCCAGCCGGGCGGCGCAACCGAGCCGCCCTACCCGAGTGGCCCGCAGCAGCCGGGGAGCACGCAAGGCGGCCCGGAGCAGCCGGGTGGGCAGCCCGGGTCGGACCGCCCCGGCCCGACCCCGCCGCCGGTGAGCTGAGCGCCGGATAGCGACGACGCCGACGGTCCCTCCGAGTAGGTTGCATCCGACGCCTACCGGAGGGACTCGTCGTGTCGTACCCCGATCAGGCCCCGGCCCGTCGTCCGGCCGTGGTCTCGCTGGCCGCCGCGGTGCTGGCGGTGATGGCGGTGGCCGCGCTCGGGTACGCCGTCGCCGGCCTGCTCGCCCTCGGCGGCGCCGTCGCGGAGTTCCGGTCGGCCGCCGCCGGCACCTCGGCCCGACCCGACGAGATCGACGGCATGGTCACCCTGCTCCGGGTGTCCACCGTGCTCACCGCGGTGGTGAGCCTGCTGGTCGGGCTGCTCCTCGCCGGCCTGGCCCTCGGCCTGCTTACCGGCCGCTCCGGCGCCCGGGTGGGCACCTGGGTGGTCAGCGGGCTGGGCCTGGTCTTCGGCTGCTGCGGGCTGGCGGTGCTGGTCGGGCAGCGGGCCGCCCCGCTGCGCCTGGGCGCCGACGAGCGGGCCACCGCCGAACTGCTGGCCCTGCTCGGGGATGCCCAGCCGGGCTGGTGGCTGCCGGTCAACGCGGGGCTTTCGGTCGGTCAGGTGCTCGGCTACCTTGTGGTGGCCGCGCTGCTGGCCCTGCCGGCGGCGAACGCGTGGTTCCGCCGGCGCCCGCCGGTCGACCCGACCGCTCGGCAGCAGCCGCCCACGGCGCCGCTGGCGCCCCCGTACCCGCCCAGGTGAGGTCCCGTGACCGTCGACCAGCCCGACACCGAGCGCCGGGCCCTGATCACCGGAGGCACGGCCGGCATCGGTGCGGCCTTCGCCCGCCGGCTCGCCGCCGACGGCTGGCACCTGGTGCTGGTGGCCCGCGACGCCGACCGTCTCGCCGAGATGGCCGCGGAGCTGACCGGCCGGCACGCCCGGACGGTGGAGACCATCCCCGCCGACCTGTCCACCGACGACGGATGCGCCACGGTGGAACGGCGGCTCGCCGCGGAGCCCTCGGTCGAGCTGCTGGTGAACAACGCCGGGATCAGCCTGAACAAGCCGTTCCTGCGGTCGTCCGTCGAGGACGAGGCCCGGCTGCTCCGGCTCAACGTGCACGCGGTCATGCGGCTGACCCTGGCCGCCCTCCGGCCGATGACCGAGCGCCGGCGCGGGGCAGTGATAAATGTCTCTTCCGTCGCCGGGTTCGGGGCGGTCATGCCGGGTTCGACGTACTCGGCCAGCAAGGCGTGGGTGACCAATTTCAGCGAGTCGGTGGGCCAGTCCACCCGCCCGTTCGGGGTGCGCGTGATGGCGCTCTGCCCCGGCTACACCCGCACCGAGTTCCACGACCGGGCCGGCATCAACATGTCGAAGACGCCGGGCTGGATGTGGCTGCGGGCCGACGACGTGGTCGACGAAGCCCTGCGTGACCTGCGGAAAGGCAAGCTGGTCAGCGTGCCGGCGTGGAAGTACAAGCTGGCCGTGGCCGGTCTGCGGCACGCGCCGCGGCGACTGCTCGACGTGGTCTCCCGGGACACCCGGGGCCGGATCGGCCGCGAGGACGGCTGAGCCCGCACGCCGCGATCGAGCGCCGTCGCGGCGCGCCGGGCATCCGGCCGCGTACCGCACGCGGTTGCTCAGGGTAGCCGGACATCGCCACCCATCTTTCGCCCGCAGGGTGGATCCAGGTGGACCCCGCACGCGGCTCCCAGACTTCCGCAGTACCCTCTATCGCCATGGGGGCCCGCGACGACCTGCGTAAATTCATTACCGACCTGGCTGTGGTCCACGGACGGGTGGTGCTCTCCTCCGGGCGTGAGGCGGACTGGTACGTCGATCTGCGGCGCGTCACGCTCCATCACCAGGCTGCGCCGTTGGTCGGTCAGGTGATGCGTGACCTCACCGCCGACTGGGCGTACGACGCGGTGGGTGGGCTGACGCTCGGCGCGGATCCGGTCGCGCTGTCGATGCTGCACGCCGCGTCCGAAACTGATCGCCCGCTGGACGCCTTCGTGGTCCGCAAGGCGGGCAAGGCGCACGGGTTGCAGCGCCGGATCGAAGGTCCGGACGTGGCCGGGCGCCGGGTGTTGGCGGTGGAGGACACCTCCACCACCGGGGGGAGTGTGTTGACCGCCGTCGAGGCCCTTCGCGAGGTCGGGGCCGAAGTGGTGGGGGTGGCGGTTATTGTTGATCGTGGCGCCGGCGACGCGGTGCGAGCCGCCGGATTGCCGTATCGGGCGGCCTATACGTTGGCTGACCTCGGCCTTGTGGCGTAAAAGTCTGCCGATTCGGATCTGCTGATATGCAGGCGGATCGATGCTGCTGGTGGAAGGATGGAATACGTGGGAACTGCGTTGGCTGAAATGACTATGCCTCAGATCTCGCCGCTTGCCGGCGAGCCGATCGAACGTGCCGATGCCGAGCGTCTCGCCGGGGTCCTCAAGGCCCTCGCCGACCCCGCCCGGCTGCGGCTGCTCAGCCTGATCCAGTCGGCGCCCGAGGGCGAGGCGTGCGTGTGCGACCTGACCGCGCCGCTCGGCCTCTCACAGCCGACGGTCAGCCACCACCTGCGGATCCTCACCGAGGCCGGCCTGCTGGAGCGGGAGAAGCGTGGTGTGTGGGCGTACTACCGGCTGGTCCCGACCGCGATCGCCACGATCGCCGATCTGCTGACCCCGCCGCGCAAGCGGGCCACCAAGAAGGCTCGCTGACCCGTACCGATCGTCCGGTGCCATCCCAGTCCGGGACGGCGCCGGACGGCCGGGCCGATCAGTGCTTGCCGTAGTGCTCGCGGGTCTCCCGGATCGCCTCCTCGGCCGCGGCCCGCTCCTGCGGGGTGGTGCCGCGCTTGGCCGCCATCCGCGCCCGGAGCAGCTCGACCACGATCGGGACCACCGAGATGCCGACGATGGCGATCAGGATCAGCTCGATGTTCGCCTTGACGAACGGGATCTGGCCGAGGAAGTAGCCGAGCACCGTCACGCCGGTGCCCCAGAGGATCCCGCCGATCACGTTGTAGGTCACGAAGGTGCGGTAGTTCATCCGGCTCACCCCGGCCACGATCGGGGTGAAGGTCCGCACGATCGGCACGAACCGGGCCAGCACGATCGAGCGGGCGCCGTACTTCTCGAAGAAGTCGTGCGCCTTGAGCACGTTCTCCTGCTTGAACAGCCGCGAGTTGGGCCGGCGGAACAGCGCCGGGCCGACCTTGCGGCCGAACGCGTAGCCGACCTGGTCGCCGGCGATCGCGGCGAGGGTGATCAGCAGGCAGACCAGCCACAGCGGCCAGGTGATGTACTTCCCGTCGGCGGTGAGCAGGCCCGCGGTGAACAGCAGCGAGTCGCCCGGCAGGAAGAAGCCGATCAGCAGGCCCGACTCGGCGAAGACGATGACCAGGATGCCGAGCAGCCCGAAGGTCGAGATCAACACCTCTGGATCGAGCCAGCTCGGCCCCAGGGCCAGGGTGGTGGTGGGCGTCGGCACGAGGTGACCTCCGATGAATGCCGGTTCGGTGACGGAACGTCCGTAGTCTAGGTGGCCGCCCCGCACGGCGGTGCTCGACGTCACACCCGCATCGGCCCGCCCCGCTGCCCGACGATCACGACCGCCGCCCGCGCGCCGGCCCCCGCCTACAGCCGCGGGTCGACCGGCTCCGACTCGCAGGCCAGGATCGCGAAGACCAGCTCGTGCCGCCGCCACAGCGGCGCACCGGCGACCAGCGCGTCCAGCGCCGCCAGCCCCAGCCCGTGCTCGCGCAGCGCCAGCCCGCGCTTGCGCCCCAGCGACCGGCCGCGCAGCGCGGCCAGCTGCTCCGGCTCGGTGTAGCCGGGGCCGTAGATGATTCGCAGGTACTCCCGGCCCCGGCACTTGATGCCCGGCTGGAGCAGCGAACCCCGCTCGCCGCGTGCGGCGAGCCCGGCGTACGGCTTGACCACCATGCCCTCGCCGCCGGCCGCGGTGAGCGCCAGCCACCAGTCGGTGGCGGCGGCCACCGCCTCGTCGTCGGCGAGGTCCACCACCTGCCGCCGGGTCGCGGTGAAGAACTCCGGGTCGGCGGCGCAGAGCCGGTCGGCCAGCGCCAGGTGCCAGCCGTGGTCCCGGTCGGCGTAGCTGGCCTTCGCCCCGGCGAGCACCGCGAACGGGGCGAGGGTCACCCCGCGCAGCCCGTCGGTCCGCCCCACGTACGCCCGGTAGGCGGCCGAGTAGGCCAGCACCTCGTCCCGGCGGCGGGTCATCCGGTCGCGCAGCTCGGCCACCGGCAGGCCCCGACCGGCGGCGGCGTCCAGGGCCGCCAGCGCCGCCGGCAGCGCGGCCCGACCGGCCGCGCCGACCCCGGCGTACTGCTCGCGGATCAGCCCGCCCGCCTTGGCCGACCAGGGCAGCAGCTCGCAGTCGAGCAGCAGCCAGTCGGTTTCCAGCTCGGCCCAGAGGCCCGCCGCGGTCACCGCCGCGCGTACCCGGCCGAGCAGCTCGTCGTCCAGCGGCGGGCCGAAGAACGGCCGGCCGGTGCGGGTGTGCACCACCCCGCCGCCCGGCCCGAACGGCCCGGCGTCCGGCTCCCGGCAGACCAGCACCACCGCCCGCGAGCCCATGTGCTTCTCCTCGCAGACCACCCGGTCCACGCCGGCCGCACGGTAGTCGGCGAACGCCTCCGCCGGGTGCTCCAGGAAGCCGTCCCGCCGCGAGGTCGAGCAGGGCGCCATCGTCGGCGGCAGCCAGGCCAGCCAGCGCGGGTCCACCGCGAACCGGCTCATCACCTCCAGCGCGGCGGCGGCGTTCTCCGCCGGCACGGTCAGCGAGCCGTACGGGTGCTCGACGTGCCGCCGGCCGGTCACGTCGGTCAGCTCCAGCACCAGGTCGGGTCGGGCCGGGGCGGCGGTCAGCGGGCGGGCCGGGGCGTACCACTCCCGCTCGGCCGGCACCGAGACCAGCTCCTTCTCCGGGTAGCGCAGCGCGGTGAGCCGGCCGCCGAAGACGCAACCGGTGTCGATGCAGATGGTGTTGTTCACCCACTCCGGCTCCGGGGTGGGCGTGTGCCCGTAGACCACCATCGCGGAGCCCCGGTAGTCGCGCGCCCACGGGTAGCGCACCGGCAGGCCGTACTCGTCGGTCTCGCCGGTGGTCTCGCCGAACAGCGCGAACGCCCGCACCCGCCCCGAGGCGCGGCCCTGGTACTCCTCCTTCAGCCCGGCGTGCGCCACCACCAGCCGGCCGCCGTCGAGCACGAAGTGGCTGACCAGGCCGTCGACGAAGGTCGCCACCTCGGCCACGAAGGCGTCCGGCTCCGCCGCCAACTGCTCCATCGTCTCGGCCAGGCCGTGGGTGAGCCGCACGTCGCGGCCGCGCAGCCGGCGCAGCAGCTTCTGCTCGTGGTTGCCGGGCACGCAGATCGCGTGCCCGGCGGCGACCATGCCCATCACCAGGCGGAGCACGCCGGGCGAGTCCGGGCCGCGGTCCACCAGGTCGCCGACGAAGACGGCGGTACGCCCCGCCGGGTGCGTCGCGTCCACCGGCCGGCCACGCTCGTCGCGGTGCAGCCGCCAGCCCAACCGGGTCAGCAGCGCCTCCAGCTCGGCACGGCAGCCGTGCACGTCGCCGACGATGTCGAACGGCCCGGTCAGCTCGCGCCGGTCGTTGAACAGCTTCTCGTAGCGGATCTGGGCGGCGTCGATCTCGTCCACGCCACGCAGCACGTGCACCTTGCGGAAGCCCTCCCGGGCCAACTGCCCGTACGAGCGGCGCAGGTCGCGCTGCATCCGGGTGAGCACCTGCCGGCCGAAGGTGCGGTCGGCGCGCGCTCCGGTGCGCTCCCAGGCCAGCGCCTCGGGCACGTCCAGCACGATGGCCACCGGCAGGACGTCGTGCTCGCGGGCCACCCGCACCAGGGCGGCCCGGGCGTGCGGCTGGAGGTTGGTCGCGTCCACCACGGTGAGCCGGCCCCGCCGCAGCCGGGTGGCGGCCACGTGGTGCAGCGCGTCGAACGCGTCCGCGGAGGCGGACTGGTCGTTCTCGTCGTCGGCGACCATCGCCCGGAACGCGTCCGAGGAGAGCACCTGGCTCGGCGCGAAGTGCCGGCGGGCGAAGGTCGACTTGCCCGAGCCGGAGATGCCGACCAGCGCCACCAGGGCCAGCTCGGGGATGTCGAGGGTGGTCATCGGCTCTCCTCCTTCCGGGTGAACACGGCCAGCTGGGTCGGGGCGCCGACCTGCGGGTCGTCGTCGCCGACCCCGCGGATCTCGGCGCGGTAGCCGTAGGCGTTGGCCACCCGGTCGACCCAGGCGGCGAACTCGGCGCGGGTCCACTCGAACCGGTGGTCCGGGTGCCGGAACCGGCCCGCCGGCAGGCCCTCGTAGCGGACGTTGTACTCGACGTTGGGCGTGGTCACCACGACGGTGCCCGGACGGGCGTGACCGAACACGGCGTCCTCCAGCGCCGGCAGCCGGGCCGGGTCGACGTGCTCGACCACCTCCATCAGCACCGCCGCGTCGTAGCCGCGCAGCCGGTCGTCCCGGTAGGTCAGCGCCGACTGCCAGAGCCGGACCCGGTCGCGCTGCCGCTCGGGCAGCCGGTCCAGCCGCAGCCGCCGGGCGGCCAGGGCCAGCGCGTGGGTGGCCACGTCGGTGCCGACGACCTCGGTGAACCGGCGGTCGCCGACCAGCGCCGCGAGCAGCGCGCCCCCGCCACAGCCGAGGTCCAGCACCCGGCTCGCGCCCGCCTCGGTGAGCACGGCGAGGACCGCCTCCCGGCGGCGCGCCGCCAGCGACGGCTGGCGCACGCCGTCTTCGGTGGCGGTCTCGTCCACCGCGTCGGGCTCGGCGGCGGCCGGCTCGTCGGCCAGCCGCTGCTCGGCGAGGCGGGCCAGGGCCAGCCCGGCCAGGGCCCGCCGGTGTGCCAGGTACCGGCGGGTGATCATGCCGCGCTCCGGGTGGTCGGCCAGCCAGCCGGCGCCGGCCCGGAGCAGCTTGTCCACCTCGTCCGGGGCCACCCAGTAGTGCTTGGCGTCGTCCAGCACCGGCAGTAGGACGTAGAGGTGGTTGAGCGCGTCGGCGACCCGCACCGTGCCGGTCAGGGTCAGGTCGACGTACCGGCTGTCGCCCCACTCCGGGTGCTGCTCGTCGAGCGGGATGGCGGTGGCGCTGACCGCCCAGCCGAGCGGGGCGAACAGCCGGACCGCCACGTCGGCGCCACCGCGGCAGCGCAGCACCGGAACGTTGACCTCCAGCGGGATCGGCGTACGGGCCAACTCCGGCCGCTCCCGGGACTCGCCGCGCAGCGCCGATCGGTACACCCTGGACAGCGCCGAGGAGAGCAGGCTCGACGCCGCGTACGGCCGGTCGTTGACGAACCGCCCGAGCGTGAAACCCTCCGGAGCCGGCTGCCGCCTGCGGCCGCGCCCGCCGGCCAGCCGGAGCGGGTCGACGTCGAGCAGCAGGGCGGCGGTGCAGCGCTGCTCGCCGGCCTCCGGGTAGAACACGTGCGCGGTGCCCACCGGCACGTCGAAGGAGTGCGCCCGGTCGGGGTGCTTGACCAGCAGGTGACCGAGGTCGGTCGCCGGCTGGTGGGTGGTGGTCAGGGTGAGCAGCACGCGGCCAATGGTGTCAGTGCCTTCGATCTTGCGTCGTCCCGTTTTCGGGTCGGGCTTTGGGTTGCGGCGGGGGGTTTCCGGGGGAGCCCCGCCCGCTCCGGGCGGTCAGGCTTGATCCCTGCGCGGGCGGGGCTCCCCCGGAAACCCTCGGTGGGCCGGCACCGTCCGTTGGTTTCCTGGCCGCTGGCGGTGGGTGTGTGCTGCTTGGGTCCCGGGCTGGGGCTGGGACCGGCGGGCGAATGTTCGGTGCTCGCTTGGGGCGGGGTGGAACGGGGGTGCCCCGCCGACTGGGTCGGCGGGGCACCGGTGGTGGTGGGGGTGGTCAGGCGATGAAGCGGGTGCGACGCCCTCTGGTCAGCAGATAGCCGGTGAGGCCGGCGGCGAGCAGCAGGGCGCCGAGGCCGGCGATCAGGCCGGTGGAGGCACCGGTGATGGGCAGCGAGCCGCCGTCCCCACCGTCCCCGCCGCTGCCCCCGGTGCCGCCGTTGCCCGGGGTGACGGTGATCCGCGCGGTGTCGTTGGCCGGGTTGGTGTCGGCGGGCACGTCGACGGTCACCGTGCCGGAGGTGGGCCCGGTCAGTCGGTCGACCCGGAGGGTGAAGGCGAACTCGAAGCGTTCGCCCGCGCTGGCGAAGTCGGTTCCGCTGTGGCACCCGTACTCCCGCGCGCCCGGCTCGCCGTCGTCGCCGACGGGGGGCCAGCCGTTGGCGTCGATCGGCGCGCACAGGTGGGTCACCTCGACCGCCGTGGTGCCCTCGGGGATGCGTACCCGGAGCAGGGGTATCGTCCGCCAGATCTCCACGCGGGTCGGCCCGAGGTTGTGGTACGCGGCGGTTACCGGCACCCGCTCGCCCACCCGTGCGCGGACGCTGCTGCCGATGGCGGCCACGTCGGCCGTCTGGTCGCCGGTGACGGTGAGGTCCACGGCGGTCCAGTTGTTCCACGGCGCGGTGTCGGTCTGCCGGGTCGCCGGCTGCTCGACCAGGCGCAGTTCCTCCCCGGTGCCGCCGGGGGTGTCGGGCGGCAGTGACATCCCCGGTTCCGCCCGCTCGGCCAGCGCCCAGTCGTCGGGCGTCCACCACTGGAGACGGTTGGTCAGCACGAGGCCGCTGCGCGCGGTCGGGTTGAGGACGAGCGGCAGCGGCGCCGAGAGCCGGTACGTCGCCCCGGGCCGCAGCTCGGTGTCGAACCGGCAGATGGTGGGCCGGCTCTCCAGGTGCCGGCAGTTGCGGAAGTTGCCGGCGTACTCCAGCAGCCAGTCGGCGGTGAGGACCAGCACGGCGCCGTCCGCCGGCCCCGGACCGGCGTTGCGTACTGTGCTGGACAGCTCGAACCGGGCACCGGGAGCGCCGCGGAGAGTGGTCCGCGGCTCCGTCTGCAGGTCGACCCCCTCGACCACGGTCGCCGTGCTGGACCGGGTGGCGGTGCCGACCGTCGAGGTCACGGTGAACGTCAGTTCGGCCTCCTCGGCCAGCGCGGCGTCGGCGCGGGCGCTCACCTGGTAGTACAGCCGAGGGGTGTAGCCCCACCTGTCGAAGGCCGTCGTGCACCGCACCAGGTCACGGTCACGTGTGCACTGCCACCCGCCGGCGGTGACCTCGAAGCCGCCCAGCGCCGCCGCCTCGGCGGCGTCGATCTCCAGAGTCACCGGTACACCGTGTGGTGCGGGGTAGCCGTCGAACCTGACGTCGATCTGGCCGAGGGCGCTGTGGCCGGGCGCGACGAGCACGTCCCGCGACGCGAGCCTCAGTTGCCCGGCCGCGGCGGCGGGAACGGCGGCGAGGGTGACGATCGCGGCCGCGACGGCTGTCGCGGCGAGCCAGCGTCGGACGGAGTGCCGGAGCATGGTGGCGTCCTCCCGGTTGACAGCGGAGCGTGGTCAGGCTCTCACGGAATTCGCCGTAGCGGGGGGCCGCCGTGCCCGGCCGGCGGGGCGATCGCAACCCGATCGCAACGTTCCGCCGACCCGTACCCGTCAACTGGGGCAGAGCCCGGGAGGTGCAGTGACGTACGAGGAGTTCGCGGACTCGCGGCTGGCCGCGCTGTTGCGGTACGCGGTCATGCTGACCGGCGACCCGCACCAGGCGCAGGACCTGGTGCAGGACACCATGGTCCGGGTCCAGCTCAACTGGCGGCGGGTGGCCCGGGCGGACTCGCCCGAACGCTACGTACGCCGGATGCTGACCAACCAGTACGTCGACTGGCGTCGGGGTTCCTGGATGCGGCGGGTGCTGCTGCGCGCGGAGTCCGACGACGCGGTGCCCGCGCCGGCCGACCACGCCCAGCACGCGGTGGACCGGGACCAGGTCTGGTCCTGGCTCGCCCGGCTGCCCCGCCGGCAACGGGCCACCCTGGTGCTCCGCTACTACGAGGACCTGCCCGACGCCGAGATCGCCGACATCCTGGGCTGCGCCGTCGGCACCGTCCGCTCGTCCATCTCCCGCGCCCTGGCCACGCTGCGCGCCGAGTACGTGGAGGCCTGACCGTGATCGAAGACGACCTGCGTGCCGCGTTCGCCCGGCACGAGCCGCTGACCCCGCCCACCGGGCCGGTGCGGGCGGCGATCGCCCGGCTGGTCGCCGTCCGGCGCCGCCGCCGGCGGCGGCTGGGGGCCGGCGGGGCCGCGCTCGCCCTGCTCGCGCTGCTGGGGGTCGGGATACCGCAGTTCACGCCCGACCGGGTCGCCGGGGACGCCACCCTGCTCGTCGAGCCGGGCCGGCGGGCTCCCGCCGGGGCACTGAACGTGCTGCTGCTCGGCGTCGACTCGCGCGGGGACGAGATGCCACCGCTGGCCGACTCGGTGCTGCTCGTGCACATTCCGGCCGACCGCAGCCGGCCGTACCTGGTCTCGCTCTCCCGGGACCTGGAGGTGGCCATCCCGGGCTACGGACGGGACAAGCTCAACGCGGCCGCCGCGTACGGCGCGCGGGCGGACGGGGGGCTCGACCTGGCGCGCGGCTACGAGCTGATCCGGCGGACGGTGACCGACCTGACCGGCGTACGCGTCGACGCCGGCGCCGTGATCACCTTTCCGGTGCTGCGCCAGTTGACCGACCTGCTGAGTGGGGTGGAGGTCTGCCTGCCGCAGCGGGTCCGGTCGAGCCACACCGACCGGGTCTTCCCGGCCGGTTGCCAGCGCCTCGACGGCCGGGCCTCGCTCGACCTGCTCCGGCAGCGCCGGGACCTGCCCGACGGCGGCGTCGACCGGGACCGCAACGCCCAGCGCTTCGCGGCCGGCCTGATCCGGCGCGCCGGTGAACAGGGCGTGCTGCACGACCCGGTGCGGTTCTCCCGCATCCTCGCCGAGCTCGACCCGGAGCTGACCGTGGCCACGACCGGCGGATCCGTGCTCGACCTGGTGCAGGTGGTCCCCGAGTTGGCGTCGGTCGAACCGGTCGGGCTCAGCCTTCCGGCCGTCGTGTCGAGGACGGGCGACCGCTGGGTCCTGCGCCCGGACCCGGCGGCCGCCCCGGCCTTCCTCGCCGCACTACGCGAGGACCGGCTGGCGCAGTGGGCCGGGCAGCACCCGGAGCGGGTCACCCGGCTCCACTGAGCGCGTCAGCGGTAGTCGTCCTCGTCGGCGGCGACCACCCGGGCCTGCTCCATCGCGTCCCAGTCGTCGACCTCCAGGCCCCGGTGCGGCTCCGTCTCGGTGTCGGCGGGGTCGATCGACGCGGCCTGTTCGACCGCGTCGGCCGGCTCCGCCTCCGGGTCGCGCTCCTCCGGGGTGAGGTGGTCGCTGGGGGCGAAGTCCTCCTCGGGCTGAGCCATCAGTCCCTCCCTGGATCTCGGCGGACGGTCACCACACACCGTACGGGCTGCGCCGGTCGTCCGCTCGCAACGCGGAGGGAAGCCGGTCCGGGGACGGACGTCCAGTCGGCGGAATCGCCCCACCGGCCGGTACGCCCGGTGCCAGGATGGCAGCGTGGGCTTCCTGATCCGGCTGGCGATCACCGCCGTCGCGCTGTGGATCACCACGCTGATCGTGCCCGGCGTGGAGGTGAGCGGCCGGTCCGGCGGCGACAACGCGCTCACGCTGGTGGTCGTGGCGCTGATCTTCGGTGTGGTCAACGCGGTGCTGAAGCCGTTGATCAAGGTGGTCGGCTGCGTCTTCTACCTGTTGACCCTCGGCCTGTTCGCGCTGGTGGTGAACGCGCTGCTGTTCCTGCTCACCGACGCCATCGCCGGCGCGCTCGACCTGCCGTTCCGAGTGGACGGTTTCTGGGCGGCGTTCTGGGGCGCCATCGTGATGGCCGTGGTCACCTGGCTGATCAGCGTCGTCCTGCCGGACCGGTGGGAGGCCCGGTGACGGTACCCGTTCGGCCCGTCGCCGCCGAAGTGCGGACGTGCGCCGGGTCGGTTGTGCCGGCGCGGCGCTCCTACGGGATACTGCCGGCGGAGGACAGCGCGGTCCGGCGCACCCAATGGACAACAGCGGCCAGCACGGCCGACAGCGGTTAGTAAGGAGCGTTCGACATGCCCATCGCTTCCCCCGAGGCTTACGCGGAGATGCTGGACCGCGCCAAGGCCGGCCGGTACGCGTACCCCGCGATCAACGTGACGTCCTCGCAGACGTTGAACGCCGCGTTGAAGGGCTTCGCCGACGCGGAGAGTGACGGCATCATCCAGGTCTCCACCGGTGGCGCCGAGTACCTCTCCGGACCGTCGGTGAAGGACATGGTCACCGGCGCCGCCGCGTTCGCCGCCTACGCGCACGAGGTCGCCAAGAACTACCCGGTGAACATCGCGCTGCACACCGACCACTGCCCCAAGGAGAAGCTGGACAAGTTCGTCCGTCCGCTGATGACGATCTCCCAGGAGCGGGTGCAGCGGGGCGAGGAGCCGCTGTTCCAGTCGCACATGTGGGACGGCTCGGCCGTGCCGGTGGCGGAGAACCTGGAGATCGCCGAGCAGCTGCTCACCGAGGCCGCCAAGGGCAAGATCGTCCTGGAGATCGAGGTCGGCGTGGTCGGCGGCGAGGAGGACGGCGTCGAGAACGCGATCAACGAGAAGCTCTACACCACCGTCGAGGACGGCCTGGCCATGGTCGACGCGCTCGGCCTCGGCGAGAAGGGCCGCTACATGGCGGCGCTGACCTTCGGCAACGTGCACGGCGTCTACAAGCCGGGCAACGTCAAGCTCCGCCCGCAGGTGCTGCACGACATCCAGGTGGCGGTCGGCGCCAAGTACGGCAAGGAGAAGCCGCTCAGCCTGGTCTTCCACGGCGGCTCCG
Source organism: Micromonospora sp. C28SCA-DRY-2 (assembly GCF_030519475.1). Taxonomy (GTDB): domain Bacteria; phylum Actinomycetota; class Actinomycetes; order Mycobacteriales; family Micromonosporaceae; genus Micromonospora. Next base: position 18,686 of record NZ_JAUMKD010000012.1, read on the forward strand.
GCTCCCTGCTGTCGGAGATCCGCGAGGCGCTGGACTACGGCGTGGTGAAGATGAACATCGACACCGACACCCAGTACTGCTTCACCCGCCCGGTGGCGGACCACATGTTCCGCAACTACGACGGCGTGCTCAAGGTCGACGGCGAGGTCGGCAACAAGAAGATGTACGACCCGCGGGTCTGGGGCAAGGCCGCCGAGGCCGGCATGGCCGCCCGGGTCGTGGAGGCCTGCGAGGCCCTGCGGTCGACCGGCACCAAGATGAAGTGACGGGCTGACGTCCGCGACGGCCGGCTCCCCGCTCGGGGGGCCGGCCGTCGGCGTTCCCGGCCCGGTCAGGCCGCGCCGGTGAGCAGCCGGACGGCCTCGTGCACGTCGTCGGTGAGGTGCACGGTCGCCGACAGGTCGCCGAACGGGGAGGCCGCCAGCAGCGGCCGCAGCAGCGACTCCACCGGCAGCTCCCGGGTCCAGTAGGCGCGGTCCAGGAAGACGTACGCACCGCTCGCCCCGTCGGTGCCGTAGTAGGTCTTGGTGGCCGCCTGGAACACCTCCTGGAGGGTGCCGGCCCGGCCGGGGGCGAAGGCGATCCCGCCCCGGGCCAGCCGCAGGATGGTGTCCTCCCGGATCGCGTTGGAGAAGTACTTGGCGATCCGGCCGGCGAACAGGTTCGCCGGCTCGTGCCCGTACAGCCAGGTGGGGATGGCCAGCCCGCCGGTGCGCGCCCAGTCCAGGTCCAGGCCGCGCTGGCGGGGCACGGCGGGTGGCGCGTACCGCTCACGGACCTGGAGCGCGACCGCCGTGTAGCGGTCGTGGTCGGTGAAGTCGGGCGCCGTGGCGAGCAGGTCGATCGCCGCTGTCAACTCCTCGGCCGGCCGGGGGGCGAGGTAGGCGCCGAGGTTCGCCGCCTCCATCACGCCGGGCCCGCCGCCGGTGACCACCAGCCGGTCGGCCCGGGCCAGCTCCCAGCCCAGCACGGCGGCCATCCGGTACGGCACGCTGCCGCGCGGCACCGCGTGCCCGCCCATCACCCCGACCACCGACTGCGGCCCGTGCACGGCCAGCCAGGCGCGGGTGGCGTCGGCCAGCGCGTTGTCCACGCCGTGGTCGTGCAGCCGCTGGCCGAGCGCCTCCTTCACCTCCGGCAGCGCCCCGCCGTGCGCGCGGAAGTGCTCGTAGACCCGGGTGTCGTACATCCCGGCGAACCCACCCTCGGCGAAGCCGGCGGCGAGCTCCTCCGGGGTGTAGAGGTGCGACGGCTGGGTCGGGTACGGCAGCCCGGAGAACGGCGGCACCACGTTCGCCCCACGCCGGACCAGGTCGGCGCCGACCTCCCGGTTGGCGAACCGGCAGCCGACGAAGAGCGTGCCGGTGACCGTGACGGCGGTGAGGTCGGGCACCGGATCCAGGTCGAGCCGGAGCCCCTGCACGGTCAGCCCGGCGAGGCTGCCGGTGGACAGCCGCTCGTCGAAGGCGGCCCGGGTCTCGATCTCGTCGGTGCAGATGTGCGGCTCGATGACGTCCGCGGGTGGTGGAGTCGGCACCGGATCATCGTGCCCAACGCCGTCCAGCCGGCAAACCTGGGCCGGACGGACAGGAGCCCGGCGGCCGTGGCCACCGGGCTCCTGCGTAACCGGGTCCTGGGGAGGCTCCGGACCAATAGTTGTAGTGGAAGATTCTTGACGGCGGCATAGGCCGCAGGCGTGACCAACTCCTCAGCCGTTCAGCCATCCGGTCTGCCCGACCCCCTCGCGTGTCGGTGTGCGAAGCGGGTTGAATGGGACGATGCAGAACCTGTTGCCGGAGCCACCGGCCACCCTCCTCCCCGCGCACGACGAGGCCGACGCCGCCCTGTCGGCGGCCGAGCAGGCCGGCAGCGACCAGGCGTACGCCGAGGTGGCGGCGCGATTCCCGAGCTACAGCGCGGGCTGGGGCGCGCTGGCGGCCCGCGCCCTCGCCGAGGGCCAGGTGATCCCGGCGTACGCGTACGCGCGCACCGGCTACCACCGGGGCCTGGACCAGCTGCGGCGCAGCGGCTGGAAGGGGCACGGTCCGGTGCCGTGGTCGCACGAGCCGAACCGTGGCTTCCTGCGCTGCCTCTACGTGCTGTCCCGGGCTGCCGACGCGATCGGCGAGGCCGACGAGGCGGCCCGCTGCGCCCAGTTCCTGCGGGACTGCGACCCGGCCGCCGCGGACGCGCTGGCCAGCAACTGACCCGGCGCGACGGCCGGCCCGGCGTTCCGGGCCGGCCGCCCGCCCACGCCGTCGGGCCGGTGCCTACAGGCCCTCGGCGACCGCCGCGGCGATCTTGAGCCAGGCGTCCCGGGTGGCCGAGGAGAGCGCCCCGTAGCGGATCGGCTCGCCGGTGTCGATGAGCCGCTCGTACGGCGCGAGCAGCACCGCCCGGGTACGGGCGGCGAAGTGCTCCTGGATCGCCGGCAGGTCGATCTCCTTGCGGGACGGGGGCATGGAGACCACGCTCACCGCCTGCCGGACGAGCCGCTGCCGTCCGCTCTGCTCCAGGTGGTCGAGCATCCGGGCGGCCGTCTCGGCCGAGTCGTTCCGGGCCGACATGGTGACCACCAGTTGGTCGGTGGCGTCCATCGCGGCCTGCCAGTTCTGCGCCCGGACGTTGTTCCCGGTGTCCACGAAGATCAGCTTGTAGAACCGGCTGACCACCTCGCGGATCTCGGCGAACGCCGCGGCGGTGAGCATCTCGCCGCCGGTGGCCGACTCGTCCGAGGCGAGGACGTCGAACATCCCCTCACCCTGCGAGCGGACGTACTGCGACAGGTCGCCCACCCGCCCGTGCGCGCCCTGGAACTGGCCCAGGTCCCGCAGCATGTCCCGCACCGTACGGGAGTGGAAGTCCTGCTGGGCGCGCATCCCGAGGGTGCCCTGGGTCTCGTTGTTGTCCCAGGCCAGCACGTAGCCGCCGCGCTTCTGGCCGAACGTCATGGCCAGCAGCAGGATGGCCACCGTCTTGCCGGCGCCCCCCTTCGGATTCACCACTGTCACCTGGCGCAGCCCGCCGAAGTTGCGCCGGACCATCTCGATGTCGCGCTTGACCTCCAGCTCGTGCCGCCCCGGCGGGAGGCGCAACCCGATCTTGTTGATCACCGCCCGTACGCCCATCGTGGCCACCGGGTCGGCCGGGCGCACCTGCCGGCGCCGGGCGAAGTCCTCGGCGGTCGGCGGCGCGGTCTCCGCCGGACCCCAGTCCGGGTCCGGCTGGGCCGGCGGCACCCGGGTCACCCCGTCCGCCGGCCGGTACGGCTGCTGCGGGGCCGGCCCGGCCTGCGGTGGGCCCTGCTGCCAGCCCGGCGGATACCAGCCCGGCTGCGGCGGGAACGGCCCCGGCGGCGGCGCGTCCTGCCGGGGGCCGGCCGGCGCGTCCGTCCTCGAGCCGGGTGGCGCGTCCTGCCGTGGGCCGGGAAGCTCCGCGGTCACTGGTTGCGGCGTTCCTGGTTGCGGCGTCGCGGGCGGCTGCTCCGCGCCCGGGGTTCCGCCCGGCGCATACGCAGGGTCGCCGGCCTGCTGGGGCCCGCTCTCCGGGGTCAGGGCGGTGCCCTGGTGCGGGACGGTGGGTCCGTGCTGCGTCGTGGCGATGGTGCCGTGCACCAGGGCAGGTGCGGCCGGCGAGCCGGAGGCGGGCGCACCCGGCGCCGGTTCGGCCGTGCCGTCGGGCGACTCGACGGCGGCGGATCGCTGCGGCGGCTGGGCCCAGGGCGACTCGGTACCCCGGCCGGCGCCCGGGGTCGGTCCGGCGACCGGGGACGGACCGGAGGCAGGGCCGGAGCTGTCGGGTCGTGGGGCGTCGGTGGGGTGGTCGGGCGCTGCCGGGTCGGGTGTCGCGGGCGGGTCGGCCTGAGGTGGGTCCGCGGTCGCGGCGAGAGCCGGCACCGGGCCTGCCGGCGGGCGGGGCGGTGCCGGTCCGGCCATCGCGTCCTGGTCGAGGGTGAAGGGCAGGTTGAGATCGACCCTGGCGGGCTGACCGGTACGGGGAGCCGGCACGCCGGCCGCCACCGGAGCCCCCGCTGTCTCGTCCCGGTCCGCGGCCGGGTCGGCCGTGGCTATGTCCGGTCCGGCCGAGGTCCTGGCGCCCAGTTTGACCGCTTCGGCGCCGTTCGGTCCGGGTGCCACCGTCGTGCCGGCCGGCGTCGGCGCACCGGGTGCCGGGGCAGGTGAGCTGGCCGGAGCCGACGATCCGGCCGCCGGGATGGGCGCGCCGGGCAGTCGCACGGAGGGCGCTGACGGGGCCGGTGATCCGGCTGCCGGTGTCCGTTGGCCGGGTGGCGGGAGCGGTGGTGCTGGCGGATTCGTCGGCCCGGTCGCGGGGGTTGGTGTGCCGGGTGGCGGGAGCGGTGGTGCTGGCGGATTCGTCGGCCCGGTCGCCGGGGGTGGTGTGCCGGGCGGCTGGGCGGGTGACGCCGGCGCGCTCGCCGCTCCGGTTGTCGGCGTCGGGACACCGGGCGGCTGCCCGGGCGGGGTCTGCGGCCCGCTGGCCGCGGACGTCCCGGCCGGTGGGGTGGGCGGAGTCGGCGGCACGGGCCCCGGGGGCGGGGGAGCTGTCGGGGGCGCGGCGGCCACGGGCGGGGGCGCCCAGCCCTGGCCGGGGGCCGGGGCGGCGGAGGAATCCGGGGTCGTCCATCCGCCGGGCGGTGACACCCCGCCGGTCAGCGAGGGGTAGTCGGCGGGCGAGGGTGGGGCGGCGCTGGCCGAGGTCGGTGAGTGGGCGGCCCAGGGCGGGGCGTCGGCGCCGCCCTCGAGCTGTTCGGGCGGCCAGAGTGGTTCGATGTCCCGCTCCGGTACCGGCTGCTGGCCGGGCATGTGGACCCGGTCGGCGTTGTCGTCCACCACGGTTCCTCCCCATTCCTCCTGCCGAGGATAGGCCCACCGGCCGTGCCCGACCGGCCGTCGCGGAGGCGCCCGGGGTCAGGCCACCCAGACCGCCCAGGCGCCCGGCTCGGTCCACCAGGACCGCTTCCGGCTCAGCTCGCCCGCCACCCCGTCGTCGAGGTAGGGCAGCTTCTCGTCCCGGGGGAGCACGGACGCGGCCCGGCCACGGGCCCGGCGTACCTCCAGCCGTACCCGCTTCCTGCCCAACGCGGAGCGGGTGACGACCGGCACGGCCACCGCCACCTCGACCTTGCCGTCGGTCGGGTCCGGCGCGCCGAGCAACGCCACGTCGTCCAGTCGCGCGTACCCGCCGGCGTTGCCGATCGCGCAGGCCAGCAGCGGTTCGTCGCCGTTGCTGAGCACTGTGTCGTCCACCTCGACCCGGCCCCGCCAGTGCAGCGGCCGGCCCTGGTCGTCGGCCGCGCCGAGCAGCGCGCCGTCCAGGGTCACCGAGCCGCCGTCGTTGCGCAGCAGGTCGAGCCGCCGGGCCGTGCCGTCCAGCACCGCGGCGGCCACCGCCGCCGGGTCGCGGGGCAGGCCGAGCTGCGCCGCCAGGTCGCGGTGCGCCGTGCTCCGGGCCGGATCGAGCGGGAGTACGCCCACCGGCGGCAGGTCCGGCACCGTACGGTTGCCGGCCAGGTCGTCCGGGCGGCGGCTGGGCGGTGGGGCGTACCGCCGGACCAGCCGGCGCAGGACGGCGCGCAACTGTGCGTCACTGGCCGTGGCGACCACCAGCCGGGTCTTGGAGTCCGGGTCCGGCCAGGTGAGGCCGTCGGGGCGGGGCGGGCCGTCGAGCCGGGCCAGCACCTCGTCGATCTCCTTGTCGGAGCGGGCGGTCACCGTCTCGACCCGGGCGCCGCGCGCGGTGAGCGCGTCCGCGCAGGCCAGCACCGGCACCCGGGGCGTCTCGCAGCGCTCGCCACCGGCCTGCTCCGGGGCGTCGGCCGCGGTCGCGCCCGGAGCCGGCGAATCCCCGGTCGCGCCGCCGCAGCAGGCACCGCCGCTGCCGCAGCCCCCGGGAGCGTTCCGCTCCGAGCCGAGGGTGAGCAGCACCACGTCGTACACCGCTACCGGCCTCCCGCCTCTCGCCGCGACCCGTGCCGGTCGCGCCGTCACTACTTGTTAACCTGACACCCCGGGCTCGCCAACCGGTCGCCACCTGGCACCCGAGCCTTCTGGAGGCGGAGAAGATGCCAGCGATCGTGCTCATCGGCGCTCAGTGGGGCGACGAGGGCAAGGGCAAGGTTACCGACCTGCTCGGCGAGCGGGTCGACTACGTGGTGCGCTACTCCGGCGGCAACAACGCCGGGCACACGGTCATCACGCCGGACGGGCAGAAGTACGCGCTGCACCTGATGCCCTCCGGGGCGCTGTCGCCGAACGCGAAGATCGTCATCGGCAACGGCGTGGTGGTCGACCCGAAGGTGCTGCTCACCGAGATCGACGGGCTCGCCGAGCGGGGCGTGGACGTCTCCCGGCTGCGGATCTCCGGCGACGCGCACCTGATCATGCCGCACCACCGGGCGCTGGACCGGGTGGTCGAGCGCTACCTCGGCTCGGCCCGGATCGGCACCACCGGTCGCGGCATCGGCCCCGCGTACGGCGACAAGGTCGCCCGGATGGGCATCCGGGTGCAGGACCTGCTCGACCCGGGGATCCTGCGCAAGAAGCTGGAACTCGCGCTCCGCGAGAAGAACCAGATCCTGTTCAAGGTCTACAACCGCAAGGCGATCGACGTCGACGCCACGGTCGAGGAGTACCTGCGCTACGCCGAGCGGCTCACGCCGTACATCGCGGAGACCCGGGGGATGCTCTGGGACGCGCTGGACCGCGGCGAGACGGTGCTGCTGGAGGGTGCCCAGGCCACCATGCTCGACATGGACCACGGCACGTACCCCTTCGTCACCTCGTCGAACCCGACGGCGGGTGGCGCGTGCGTGGGCGCGGGCATCCCGCCGACCGCGATCAACCGGGTGATCGCGGTGAGCAAGGCGTACACCACCCGGGTCGGCTCCGGGCCGTTCCCGACCGAGCTCTTCGACGACAACGGCCAGCACCTGCGCAAGATCGGCCACGAGTACGGCACCACCACCGGCCGGGAGCGCCGCTGCGGCTGGTTCGACGCCGTGGTGGCCCGCTACGCCTGCCGGCTGAACGGCGTCACCGACCTGGTCATCACCAAGCTGGACGTGCTCACCGGCCTGCCCAAGGTGCCGATCTGCGTCGGGTACGAGATCAACGGCAAGCGGGTTGACGACATGCCGATGACGCAGACCGACTTCCACCACGCGGTGCCGGTCTACGAAGAGCTCGACGGCTGGTGGGAGGACATCACCAAGGCCCGCTCCGAGGACGAGCTCCCGGAGAACGCCCGCCGCTACATCGCCCGCATCGAGGAACTCTGCAACACCCGGGTGAGCGTCGTCGGCGTAGGCCCC
>NZ_JAUMKD010000013.1 GCF_030519475.1 Micromonospora sp. C28SCA-DRY-2
TCGATCTCTGTTCGTGCCGCCAACCTCATGATCAACGAGGCGAGGGGCGGGTTACTTGACCGAGGGGTGGATGAAGGGGGGGCGGGTGATGCGCATCTGGGCGCGGCGGCCGCGGATGTCGACCTCGACCAGGTCGCCGTCGGCGAGGTTGGCGGCGGTGTCCAGCAGGGCCAGGGCGATGCCCTGCTTCCTCGTCGGCGAGAAGGTGCCGCTGGTGACGGTGCCGACCGAGGTGTCGCCGAGGTGGACCGTCATGCCCGGGCGCGGGATGGCCCGGTCGACCGCCTCCAGGCCGCGCAGCGTACGCCGGGGGCCGGCCGCCTTCTCGGCGCGCAGCGCGTCGCGGCCCCAGAAGGCCGGCTTGTCCCAGCCGACCGCCCAGCCGGACCGGGCCTGCACCGGGGTGATCTCCAGCGACAGGTCCTGCCCGTGCAGCGGGTACCCCATCTCGGTGCGCAGGGTGTCCCGGGCGGCCAGCCCGCAGGCGCGCAGCTCGTACGCCGCACCGGCGGCGAAGATCGCGTCCCAGACCGCGACGGCGTGCTCGGCCGCCACCACCAGCTCGTAGCCCAGCTCGCCGGTGTAACCGGTGCGGCAGACGGTCAGCGGCACCCCGTCCAGCTCGGCGGCGGAGAAGCTCATGTACTCGTGCCCGGTGGGCAGGCCGAGCGCGCCGAGCAGGTCGGCCGAGCGCGGCCCCTGCACGGCGAGGACCGCGTACGCCTCGTGCTCGTCGGTGACCGTGACCGGCGGCGGCGCGGCGGCGCGCAGCCGGCGCACCACCTCCGCGGTGTTCGCGGCGTTCGGGATGAGGAAGACGTGGTCGTCGGCGTGCAGGTAGGCGATGATGTCGTCCACCACGCCGCCGGTGGCGTCGTCGCAGCAGAGCGTGTACTGGGCCCGGCCCGGGCCGATCCGGCCCAGGTCGTTGCTCAGGCAGGCGTTGACGAACTCCGCCGCGCCGGTGCCGGTCACCCGCGCCTTGCCCAGGTGCGAGACGTCGAAGACGCCGACCGCGGTACGCACCGCGGTGTGCTCCTTGAGCACCCCGCCGCCGGCGTACTCCAGCGGCATCTCCCAGCCGCCGAACGGGGCGAACTTGGCGCCTGCGGCGGTGTGCCGCTCGTGCAGCGGGGAACGGCGCAGCCGGGTCGCGGCGGCGTCGGAGGTCACGTCGGTCATGGGTGGCAACTTACCGGCAGCGCACCGGCTGGTTAGCATCGGCGGGACCCGCCGGAGCCGTCGGCGGGACAGCCCCGACGTCCGGCGGGTACGGTCCGCCGGAGACCTTCATCGCCGGTACGCGACGACGCGGCCGGCCCGGCCCGCCCGGAGTAGCTTCAGTGACATCGCCCAGCACCACCCTGAGCCTGGTCGACACCGACCCCGCCGAGCTTGCCGTCGACGCGATCGTGATCGGCGTGCACAGCCAGACCGGAGAGCAGGACGCCACCAGCGGCCTGGCCGGCACCCTGCTGCTCGCCAGCGGCGCGGAGAGCATCGCCGCCGCCTTCGACGGCAAGTTGACCGAGACGCTGGCGCTGCTCGGCGCGACCGGCGGCCCCGGGGAGGTGGTCAAGCTGGCCACCCTGGGCACGGTGACCGCCCCGGTGATCGCCGCCGTCGGGCTCGGCCCGGAGCCCTCCGGCGCCGCCCCGGCACCGGAGACCCTGCGCCGCGCCGCCGGCGCGGCCGTCCGCGCCCTGGCCGGCGCGTCCCGGGTGGCGCTCGCCCTGCCGGTGCCCGACGACGCCGACGCCGCGACCGCGCTGCGCGCGGTGTCCGAGGGCGCGCTGCTCGGCGGCTACCGGTTCGCCGGCTACAAGACCCGGCCGCAGCCGACCCGCCGCGAGCCGGTGGCCGAGGTGCTGGTCGCCGTGCCGGACGCGGGCGACGCCGCCGCCCAGGCCGAGGTGGCCCGCGCCCAGGCGGTCGCCGGCGCGGTCCGGCGCAGCCGGGACTGGGTCAACACCGCCCCGAACGAGCTGCGCCCGCCGGCCTTCGCCGACGCGGTCGCCGCCGCCGCCCGCGAGGCCGGGCTCGAGGTCGAGGTGCTGGACGAGGAGGCGCTGCGCGCCGGCGGCTACGGCGGCATCATCGCCGTCGGCCAGGGCTCGGAGGCCCCGCCGCGACTGGTGAAGCTGACCTACACCCCGGCCGGTGGCGGCAGCGGCAAGCGGGTCGCGCTGGTCGGCAAGGGCATCACCTTCGACACCGGCGGCATCTCGATCAAGCCGGCCCAGGGCATGTGGGAGATGAAGTCCGACATGGCCGGCGCCGCCGCGGTGGGCGCCGCCATGCTGGCGATCGCCGCGCTCAAGCCGTCCGTGGCGGTGACCGGTTACCTGCCGATGGCCGAGAACATGCCGTCCGGCACGTCGTACCGGCCGGGTGACGTGATCACCATGTTCAACGGCAAGAGGGTGGAGGTGCTCAACACCGACGCCGAGGGCCGGATGATCCTGGCCGACGCGATCGCCCGGGCCTGCGCGGACGGCTGCGACTACCTCTTCGAGACCTCCACCCTCACCGGCGGGCAGGTCATCGCGCTGGGCAAGAAGGTCGCCGGCGTGATGGGCAGCCCGGAGCTGTGCGAGCGGGTGAAGGCCGCCGGCGAGGCGACCGGCGAGCCGGCCTGGCCGATGCCGCTGCCGGACGACGTGCGTAAGGGCATGGACTCCGACGTCGCCGACATCTCGCAGGTCAACGCCGGGATGGACCGGGCCGGCCACATGCTCCAGGGCGGGGTGTTCCTGCGCGAGTTCGTGGCCGACGACGTCGCCTGGGCGCACATCGACATCGCCGGGCCGGGCTACCACTCGGGCGAGCCGACCGGCTACTGGACAAAGGGCGGCACCGGCGTCCCGGTCCGCACCCTGGTCCACCTGGTCGACGACGTCGCCGCCAACGGCTGACCCACCCCGCCGCGCGGGCACGACCCGCGCACGTTCACCGAAAGAGTGGCCATTCCGTCCGGGATGGCCACTCTTTCCGTGCGGGAGGCGCCTTCGGTGCACGGCGCGGCGGGGGGTCAGTAGAGGTCGGGGCGGCGCTTGCGGCGTTCGTTGAAGTCGCGCATGCGCTGGGGATAGCCCATCAGGCGGACGTCGTAGACCGGGATCCCCATCCGGTGGGCGAACCGGCGGGCGCCGTCCGGGCCGTCGATCCGGCGGCGGGTCCACTCCCCGTCGTCGGCGATCAGCATCACCGTGGTCTCGGTGACCGTGGTCCGCGGCTCGATGTACGCCTCGACCCCGCGCCTGGTCCGGACAAAGTTCTCAAGGTGGTCCAGATCGGCGCGGTCGGCGGCGCGGTCGAGGCTCGTCGTGCCCGCCTTCTTGCGTCGTCGGAACAGTCCCACCGACCGTCTCCCCACAGTGCGTTCATCGAAGGTCGCGCCAAGCGTACGTGTCACGGACGTGTCGTTGGGCACCTCACTACGCGCCCTGTGCCCGGTGGTGACAAGATGACCGAGGTGGGGTGTGTCCGTGTGACCCCGCCGTGACCCCCGATGCAGCGACGCGACCTGGGAGTTGGACGTGAGCGAGCCGAACGACGCAACCTTCGACATCGTCATCCTCGGAGGTGGCAGCGGCGGCTATGCGGCGGCGCTGCGGGCCGCCCAGCTGAACCTCTCCGTCGCGCTGATCGAGAAGGGCAAGCTCGGCGGCACCTGCCTGCACAACGGCTGCATCCCGACCAAGGCCCTGCTGCACGCCGCCGAGATCGCCGACCAGACCCGCGAGTCGGAGCAGTTCGGCGTCAAGGCCGAGCTGGTCGGGATCGACATGGCGGCGGTCAACTCGTACAAGGACGGCGTCATCGCCCGCCTCTACAAGGGCCTCCAGGGCCTGGTCGGCGGCGCCAAGAACATCACCTTCGTGGCCGGCGCCGGCAAGCTGGTCGGCAAGAACGTCGTCGAGGTCGACGGCAAGCGCTACACCGGCCGCAACGTCGTGCTGGCCTCCGGCTCGTACGCCAAGAGCCTGCCCGGCCTGGAGATCGACGGCGAGCGGATCATCACCAGCGACCACGCGCTCACCCTGGACCGGGTCCCGTCCTCGGCCATCGTGCTCGGCGGCGGCGTGATCGGCGTCGAGTTCGCCAGCGTGTGGAAGTCCTTCGGGGTGGACGTGACCATCATCGAGGCGCTGCCCCGGCTGGTCGCCGCCGAGGACGAGGAGTCGTCGAAGGCGCTGGAGCGGGCCTTCCGGAAGCGGAAGATCAACTTCAAGGTCGGCAAGCCGTTCGAGAAGGTCGAGAAGACCGACAACGGCGTCAAGGTGACCATCGCCGGCGGCGAGACCGTCGAGGCCGAGCTGCTGCTGGTGGCCGTCGGCCGCGGCCCGAACACCGCCAACCTCGGCTACGAGGAGCAGGGCGTCAAGATGGACCGCGGCTACGTGCTGACCGACGAGCGGCTGCGCACCAGCGTGCCGAACGTCTACGCGGTCGGCGACATCGTGCCCGGCCTCCAGCTCGCCCACCGCGGCTTCCAGCAGGGCATCTTCGTCGCCGAGGAGATCGCCGGCCAGAACCCGGCCGTGATCGACGAGGCCGGCATCCCGCGGGTCACCTACTCCGACCCGGAGCTGGCGTCGGTCGGCCTCACCGAGGCGAAGGCCAAGGAGCAGTACGGCGCCGACAAGGTCAAGACCTACAACTACAACCTGGGTGGCAACGGCAAGAGCCAGATCCTCAAGACGGCCGGCTTCGTCAAGCTCGTCCGGGTGGAGGACGGCCCCGTCGTCGGCGTGCACATGGTCGGCGCCCGGGTCGGTGAGCTGGTCGGCGAGGCGCAGCTCATCTACAACTGGGAGGCGTACCCGGCCGAGGTGGCGCAGCTCGTGCACGCCCACCCGACGCAGAACGAGGCCCTGGGCGAGGCGCACCTGGCCCTCGCCGGCAAGCCGCTGCACGCGCACGCCTGATCGAGAACTGATTCCGCGGCGTCCGGCGGCAGACGGGCGAGATCGCACCAGGGGAATGAAGGAGTCTTAAGAGATGCCGGTATCGGTCACCATGCCCCGGCTCGGCGAGAGCGTCACCGAGGGCACCGTCACGCGCTGGCTCAAGCAGGAGGGCGACACCGTCGAGGTCGACGAGCCGCTGCTCGAGGTGTCGACGGACAAGGTCGACACCGAGATCCCGTCCCCCGCGGCGGGTGTGCTGAGCCGGATCGTGGTCGGCGAGGACGAGACCGCCGAGGTCGGCAGCGAGCTGGCCGTGATCTCCGGTGAGGGCGAGGCGGCCGGCGGCGGCGAGGCCGCCCCGCAGCAGGAGCAGCCGGCCGAGCAGGCCGCCGAGGCGGCCGAGCAGCCGCAGGCCGAGGCCGAGCAGCCGGCCGTCGAGGAGCCGGCGCCGGCGCAGGCCGCCCCGGCGCCGTCGGGCGGGGGCACCCCGGTCACCATGCCGGCCCTCGGCGAGAGCGTCACCGAGGGTACGGTCACCCGCTGGCTCAAGCAGGTCGGCGAGACCGTCGAGGTGGACGAGCCGCTGCTGGAGGTCTCCACCGACAAGGTGGACACCGAGATCCCGTCGCCGGTCGCCGGCACCGTCCTGGAGATCAAGGTCGCCGAGGACGAGACCGCCGCGGTCGGCGCCGAACTGGCCGTGATCGGTGCCGCCGGCGCGGCCCCGGCCGAGGCGAAGCCCGAGCCGACGCCGCAGCCCGAGGCGAAGCCGGAGCCCAAGGCCGAGGCCAAGCCGGAGCCGAAGCCCGAGCCCAAGCCGGAGCCGAAGCCCGAGCCGCGGGTGCAGGAGCCGACGCCGGGGATGTCCTACAACGAGCCGGCGGCGGAGGCCGAGACCGCGGCCCAGCCGGCGCAGGCCGAGCAGCGGGCCACTCCCCCGGCCCCCACGGCGACCCCGCAGCGCCCGTCCGCGCCCGCCCAGGGTGGCGGCGAGGAGGCGGCCGGCTACGTGACCCCGCTGGTGCGCAAGCTGGCCAGCGAGCACGGCGTCGACCTGTCCTCGGTCAACGGCACCGGCGTGGGTGGCCGGATCCGCAAGCAGGACGTGCTGGAGGCGGCCGAGCGGGCCAAGGCGGCGAAGGCGGCTCCGGCTCCGGCGCAGCCGGCGGCGGCCCCGGCCAAGCCGGCCGCGAAGCCGACCCCGAGCACGAAGCGGGGCACCACCGAGAAGCTGCCGCGGATCCGCAAGGCCATCGCCACGCGGATGCACGAGTCGCTGCACGAGATGGCGCAGCTCACCACGGTGATCGAGGTGGACGTCACCAAGATCGCCAAGCTGCGGGCCCGGGCCAAGGACTCCTTCCTCCAGCGGCACGGCGTGAAGCTCTCCTTCCTGCCGTTCTTCGCTCTCGCGGCGGTGGAGGCGCTGCAGACGTACCCGATCGTCAACGCCCGGATGGACCTCGAGGGCGGGACGATCACCTACCCGGACGCGGAGCACCTCGGCATCGCCGTGGACACCGAGCGGGGTCTGCTGGTGCCGGTCATCCACAACGCCGGTGACCTGAACCTGGGCGGGATCGCCAAGCGGGTGGCCGACCTGGCCGAGCGCACCCGGACCAACAAGATCAGCCCGGACGAGATCGCCGGGGCGACCTTCACGCTGACCAACACCGGCAGCCGGGGCGCCCTGTTCGACACCCCGATCGTGCCGTCGCCGCAGTCGGCGATGCTCGGCACGGGTGCCGTGGTCAAGCGTCCGGTCGTGGTCAACGACCCGGAGCTGGGCGAGGTCGTCGCGATCCGGTCGATGATCTACCTGGCCCTCTCCTACGACCACCGGCTGATCGACGGTGCCGACGCGGCCCGCTTCCTGACCGCTGTCAAGGAGCGGCTGGAGGCCGGCAACTTCGAGGCCGAGCTCGGCCTGTAGGTCGGCGGTACGACGCGCAGGGCGCCCCGGTCACCGGGGCGCCCTGCCGTTTCGCCGGTCGGTCAGGCGGCCCGCAGGGTCTCCTCCGAGACCTGCCAGAGCCGTACCGCGGCCTCCGGGTCCCGGGCGTACGGGGCGTAGCCGGTGCGGGTGCCCGGCTGGTTCGGGCCGGCCTCCTGGCAGTCCTCGAAGTAGCGCCCGCCGACGCCGTCGAGCAGCGGCGAGGTGGCGACCAGCACCGAGGTGGCGGCGCCCTGCTCCGGGGTCTTCCAGTGCGCGGCCCCGCCGCCGCTCTGCGCCCGCATCCGGGCCAGTTCCTCGTCGCTGATGTAGCGCTGGAGGTTGGTCCGGATCGCGCCCGGCATCAGCGCGTTGACCAGGATGCCGTCGTCGACCCAGCGCCGGGTTCCGTCCACGGCGAAGAGCACGTTGGCGGTCTTGGACTGCCCGTACGCCAGCCACGGGTCGTACTGGCGGCGCTCGAAGTGGATGTCCTCGAAGACCACCGGCGAGCGCAGGTGGGCGGCCGAGCTGACCGAGACGACGCGCGCGCCACCGGCCGCGGCCAGCGACCGGTGCAGCCCGGTGGCCAGCGCGAAGTGGCCCAGGTGGTTGGTGGCGAACTGCATCTCCCAGCCCTGCGCGGTGCGCATCTCCGGGGAGGCCATGATCCCGGCGTTGTTGACCAGGATGTGCAGCGGGCCGTCCCAGGTCGACACGAAGGTGGCCACCGACGCCAGGTCGGCCAGGTCGAGCGGGGCGACGAGGACCTTGTCGTTGCCGGTGCTGCTGGTGATCTCCGCGGCGGCCCGCTGGCCGGCCTCGGGGTTGCGTACCGCCAGGGTGACGTCGGCTCCGGCGGCGGCGAGCGCGCGGGCGGTCTCCACACCGATGCCGGAGGCGCCGCCGGTGACGACGGCCCGCCGCCCGGCGAGGTCGATGCCCCGCACCACCTCCAGGGCGGTGCTCTCGGGAGTGAAGGGCGTGCTGACACGTGTGCTGGTGGTCATGATCCGTCCTTGTCCGGCCCGGCGCGCACCCGCGCCCGGCCGCTACGATGAGAAGCGGAGGATCCTCCGTTACGGTCGAGACTAACCGGAGGACCCTCCGTTTGCCAACCGGCCGGCAGGCCGTGGACGACGCCAGGAGGAGCCGTGCCGGAGAACGCCCCCCGACCGTTGCGCGCCGACGCGCGACGCAACCGCGAGCGACTGCTCGACGCCGCGGTACGGGCGTTTTCCCGACCGGGGGCGGAGGTAACCCTGGACGCCGTCGCCAAGGACGCCGGGGTGGGCATCGGCACCCTCTACCGCCACTTCCCCACCCGGGAGGCGCTGGTCGAGGCGGCGTACCGCAACGAGTTGGCCAAGCTCTGCGACTCGGCGGAGGAACTGCTCGGGCAGTTGCCGCCGGACCGGGCCACCCGGGCCTGGATGGACCGGTTCGTCGACTACTTCGCCACCAAACGGGGCATGGCCGACGCGCTGCGCCTGGTGATCGCCGCCGGCAGTAACCCGTACGCGCAGAGCCGCGACCTGCTGATCGCCGCGCTCACCCGGCTGCTCGACGCGGCCACCGCGGCCGGCGCGGTCCGGGCCGACGTCCGCGCGGAGGACGTGCTGGCCGGCCTCAGCGGGGTCTCCCTCGCCGCCGGCGAGCCGGCCCAGCGGGAGCAGGCGAGCCGCCTGCTCGACCTGTTGATGGACGGCCTGCGGTACCGGGCGTCGGGCTGAGCCCATTCCGGCCCCTGTCGGGCGGGCGCGCTGCGACAGTGGGGTGATGGGTGGCATCGGGCGGCGCGGGCGGCTGGGCCCGGCCATCGCGATCGCCCCCGGCGCCCGGGTGGACCGGTTCGAGGTCTTCTTCGACCTGGTCTTCGTCTTCTCGTTCTTCATCATCACCCGGGCCACCGCGATGGACGTCTCCGGCCGCAGCCTGCTGCACGCCATGCTGGTGCTCGCCGTGCTGTGGTGGGTCTGGGTGGTGCACTGCGTGGTGGCCACCCGGGTCCGGCTCGGCGAGGGCTTCGTCCCGGCGCTGATGGTCCTCGCCATGGCGGCCCTGTTCTGCTTCGCGCTCTCCCTGCCCCAGGCGTTCGGCCCGACCCAGGACATGGCCGCCGGGCCGATGGTGGTCGCGCTCAGCTACCTGGTGATCCGCAGCGTGCACCTGCTGCTCTACTGGCACGTCGCCAAGGAGCGACCCGGTGAGCGCCGGCTGCTGCTGAAGTACTCGCCCGAACTGGTGGCCAGCACGCTGCTGCTCGTCGGCGCCGCGCTGATCCCGCCGCTGATCGACGATCCCGGCCTGGCCGGCGGGGTGCGGGACGGCCTCTGGGTGAGCGTGGTCGTGCTCCAGTACGGCATGGGCCTGGTCGCCGGCGCCTGGGGCTGGACGGTGACGTCCGCGGAACACTGGACCGAGCGGTACGACCTCATCCTGATCATCGCCCTGGGCGAGTCGGTGATCTCGGTCGGCGTGGGCAGCAACCTGCTCGGCCAGCCGCCGACCTGGCCGGCCGTCGCGGCGGCCGTGCTCGGCATCTTCTTCACCGCCGCGCTCTGGTGGGCGCACTACGACGTGGTCGGGCCGGCCGCCCGGATCGCGCTGCACGTGGCGAAGGGCCGCGCCCGGGTCGCCATGGCCCGGGACGCCTACGCCTACTTCTACCTGGTGATGATCGCCGGCATCATCCTGTTCGCGCTGGGTGCCGAGGAGATCGTGCACGACATCGCCGACCCCGAGGTGCCGCTGGCCGAGCCGCCGCACGGCCCGGGCGTACCGCTGCTCTTCGGCGGGGTGGCCTGCTACCTCTGCGCGAACATGCTCTTCCAGGCGCGCACCCTGCACACGCTCTCCTGGACCCGGCTCGGCACGGTGCTGCTGCTGATCGCCGCCATCCCGCTCGCCGGAGGGCTGCCCGGGCTCGCCGCGCTCGCCCTGCTGACCGCCATCTGTGTGGGTCTGGTGACGGTCGAGGTGGTGGTGATGGCGGATTCCCGGCGGGCGCTGCGTGACGTGGTCTTCCAGGAGAAGGCCGAACACGAGGCGCACGAGGCCGCCGTCCGCGCCCGCTGGCACGAACACGTCGAGAACGAGCCGTCCACCTGAAGGCCGCGCTGCGAAACTCATCCCGCTCCGCCGACGCACGTTTGTCCCGCGCGCCGAGGTGATCGCCGCCTTCGCCACCGCGCCGCAGCTTGACGCCGAGAAGTTCCGTCGCGACATCGACTCGTCGATGGATCAGGACCCCTTCAGTCGTGAGTGGTGACCCGCCCGTACGCGGCCCGATCGACACCAATATCGTCATTCATCTTGGCGCCCTCGATCCGCAGGAGCTGCCCGAGGAGCTGGTGATCAGCGCCGTCACACCCGCCGAGCTCTCCGCCGGCCCGCACCACGCCGACGACCGGATCGAACGCGCCCGCCGGACCAGCGTCCTGCAACACGCCGAGGCGACCTTCGAGCCGTAACCCGGTGCGGGTCTGCCGGTAGCAGAAACGGGGCGGTTCGGCTGGCCGCTCGGGGCGGGCGGGCGGCAGGGTGGGCGGATGGCGATCTTCTCCCTCCAGGCCCAGCCCACCGACGGCCCGGGCTGGCTCGACCTGGCCCGGCGGGCCGAGGCGGCCGGCTACCACGCGCTGCTCGCCGCCGACCATCCCGGCGCTGTCGCGTCGCCGTTCGTCGCGCTGGCCGCCGCGGCCGCGGTGACCTCCACCATCGGGCTCGGGTCGTACGTGTCGAACGCCGGGATCCGCGAGCCGATGCTGCTCGCCTCGGACGTGGCCACCCTCGACGTGCTCTCCGGCGGCCGGGCCCGGCTCGGCATCGGCGCCGGGCACACCCCGGTCGAGTGGCGCGCGGTCGGCCGCGAGCGCCCCGACGTGGCCGGCCGGGTCCGCCGCTGCGTGGCCGTCGCCGAGGCGGTCCGGGCCCTGCTCGACGGCGAGGAGGTCACCGTCGACACCCCGGAGCTGGCGATGCGGGCGGCCCGGCTGGACAACCCGCGTCCGGTGCAGCGGCGGGTCCCGCTGACCTTCGGCGGGGCGAACTCGACGCTGCTGCGCTGGGCGGGCGCGCACGCCGACGTGGTCGGGCTGGCCGGGCTGGGCCGTACCCTGCCCGACGGGCACCAGCACGAGGTGCGCTGGCGGGCGGCGGAGATCGAGCACCAGCTCGAGTGCGTGGCCGCCGGGGCGGCCGGACGGGCCGAGCCGCCGGTGCTGGAGGCCCTGGTGCAGCAGGTAGCGGTGACCGACGACGCCGAGGCGGCGGCGGCACAGACCGCCGCCGAGACCGGCCTGACCGTCGCCGAACTGCTGGCCACGCCGTTCGTGCTGATCGGCACCGAGGACGAGATCGTCGCGGCGGTCGCCGAACACCGGCGCCGCTGGGGCGTCACCCGCTTCGTCGTACGCGCCGACGCGCTGGAGCCGCTCACCCCGGTCCTCGCCCGCCTGGCCCACACCGGCTGAGCGACCGGCTCCCCGGCTGCCCGGCGCCCCGGCGGGAGGGTGGCGGTCGAGGGTGACACCTCTGAGTCATATCGATGCCTCAGAGGTATCGACACGACCAGGGCGATCGGCGGGCCGGCGCCGCTCGTCGTCGGGCCGCGACCATCGGGCCGGGCGCCGTCAGTCGGGAAGGCGGTCGTAGAAGCGGATCTTCTCGCGGAGGTGGTCGTACTGGCGTTGGAGCAGGCGCATCTGCTCCTCGACCCGCTCGGCGTGGCGCTGGAGCAGCGCTCTCCGCTCGCCGGCGGTGTGGTCGCCCTCGCGGGCGAGTTCGGCGTACCGGCACATCTCGGCGATCGGCATGCCGGTGTCGCGCAGGCAGCGGAACAGCACCAGCCAGCTGAGGTCCTCGTCGGTGAAGACCCGCCGCCCGCCGGAGGTGCGGCCGACGCCGCTGAGCAGGCCGATCTTCTCGTAGTAGCGGAGGGTGTCGAGGCTGAAGCCGCTGCGCCGGGCGGCTTCGGAGGGGGCGTAGCCGGGCATGGCGGCAGCGTAGCGCTTGACCTGGAGCGCGCTCCAGGTTGAAAGCTGGGCGCATGACGATGACACGGACACTGGGTCGCAGCGGAATCGAGGTCAGCGCGCTCGGCATGGGGTGCTGGGCGATCGGTGGACCACTGTGGGGCGACGGCGGGCAGCCGTTCGGCTGGGGCGAGGTCGACGACGGCGAGTCCGTCCGCACCATCCACGCGGCGCTCGACGCGGGCGTGACGCTCTTCGACACGGCCAGCAACTACGGCGCCGGGCACAGCGAGCGGATCCTCGGCCGGGCGCTCGCCGGCCGCCGCGACCGGGCGGTGATCGCCACCAAGTTCGGCAACCGCGCCGACGAGGCGACCCGGCGGTGGACCGGCACCGACGCCAGCCCCGCCTACTGCGTGCAGAGCCTGGAGGAGTCGCTGCGCCGGCTCGGCACCGACCACGTCGACCTCTACCAACTGCACATCAACGACCTGCCGGCGGCCGCCGCGCTCGACCTGGTCGACACCCTGGAGGGCCTGGTCGTCCAGGGCAAGATCGGGGCGTACGGGTGGAGCACCGACAACCCCGCCTCGGCGGAGGCGTTCGCGCAGGCCGGCCCGCACTGCGCGGCGATCCAGCACGACCAGTCGGTGCTGCTGGACAACGCCGCGACGCTGGCCGTCTGCGAGGCGTACGACCTGGCCAGCCTGAACCGGGGCCCGCTGGCGATGGGGCTGCTCACCGGCTCGACCCGGGCGGTCGGCCGGGACGACGTACGCGGGTTGGCCCCGGAGTGGCTGGTCTGGTTCACCGACGGGCGACCCACGCCGGCCTGGGCGGCCCGGGTCGAGCAGATCCGCGCGGCGCTCACCGCGGACGGCCGTACCCTCGGCCAGGGCGCGCTCGGCTGGCTGCTGGCCCGCAGCCCACGGACGGTGCCGATCCCGGGCTGCCGCACGGTGGCCCAGGCCGAGGAGAACTTCGCGACCCTCGCGCTCGGCCCGCTCCCCCGGGACGCGTACGCGGAGGTCGAGCGGCTGCTGGCCGACCTGCGGCAGCCGTCACCGGTGGGATGAGAGAAGGTCCACCCGGCTCAACGCATCCGGTGCGCCGTCCGTACCCGAAGATATGAGCATGCGGATCCTGATGGCCGGTGCGTCCGGCTTCCTCGGCACCCGCCTGGCCGACCGGCTCGTCGCCGACGGGCACCAGGTCACCCGGCTGGTCCGGCGTCCGCCCCGCGGCGCGGACGAGCGGCAGTGGAACCCGTCGGCGGCGCAGCTCGACCCGGCGGTGGTCGCCGAGTCCGACGCGGTGGTCAACCTGGCCGGCGCCGGGGTCGGCGACCGGCGCTGGAACGACGCGTACCGGCAGCTCATCCGGTCGAGCCGGGTGGACACCACCACCACGCTGGCGATCACCATCGCCGGCCTGCCGGCGGCGGACCGGCCGAAGGCGCTGCTCAACTCGTCGGCGGTCGGCTGGTACGGCGACACCGGCGACCGGGCGGTGGAGGAGGACGCGCCGGCCGGCGAGGGCTTCCTGGCCGACGTCTGCCGGGTCTGGGAGGCCGCCACCCGGCCGGCCGAGGACGCTGGCGTACGGGTGGTGCGGATGCGCATCGGCCTGCCGCTGCACCGCGACGGCGGGATGCTCAAGCCGCAGCTGCTGCCGATGCGGCTGGGCATCTCCGGCAAGCTGGGCAGCGGCCGGCAGTGGTGGCCGTGGATCTCGATGGCCGACTGGCTGTCGGCCACGGTGTTCCTGCTCGAATCCGACAGCGTCGCCGGACCGGTCAACCTGGTCGGTCCGGCCCCGTCGACCAACGCCGAGTTCACCCGGGAACTGGCCCGGCAACTGCACCGCCCGGCGTTCATGCCGATCCCGGCGCTGGCGCTGAAGGTGGTGCTCGGCGGCTTCTCCACCGAGGCCCTCTCCAGCTCCCGCGTCCTCCCCGCCGCCCTCACCACCGCCGGCTTCCACTACCACCACCCCGACCTCCCCAGCGCCCTCCACGCCGCCCTCACCGAGTGACCCCACCCGCGGACCGCGGTTGATCATGAAGTTGTTGTCGCGACACGCCGGTGTGGCCGACACCAACTTCATGATCAACGCGCGACCGGGGTGGGGTCAGCAGCCGATGACCCAGTGGTTGGGGGCGGTCTGCTGGAGGGTGGTGGTGTTGAAGGTGTTGTAGAGGCCCATGCGCTGGTTGGAGCCGTTGGCGTAGGCGTAGCCGCCGGAGTGGTAGGCGCGGCCGGCGGTGACGTGCGCGTAGTTGCTGGCGGTGACGCAGGTGGGCGGGGTGGTCGGGGTCGCGGTCGGGGTGGGCGTCGGGCTGGTGGGGGTCGGGTCGGTGCCGCCGCCGTCGAGGCCGAAGAAGACCGCGTCCCGGTGGGTGGAGCAGATGGTGTCCAGGAAGTACGCGGCGGTGCTGCCGCACTGCTCGGCGCCGGAGCCGGGGTCGACCGGCGTGCCGTGCCCCATCCCGGAGACCCGGTAGAGGCGGACCGCGCCGTTGCCGTACACCTCGAGGCTGGTGCCGGCGGGCAGTTGGGCGGTGCTGGTCGGGGTCTGCGACACGCCGAGCACGTTGGTCCACTGGTCCCGGGACTCGGTCGCGTTCGCCACCGCCACCGTGTAGTCGCCGGTGCCGTGCCAGATGGCGACCTTCGGGCGCGACCCGGAGTAGCCGGCATGGGCGTTGCGCACCAGGTCGCCCCACTGCGCCGGGGTCTTGTCCACGCCCGGGCTCATGCAGGAGAACGCGTTCACCATGCCGGTGGCGCAGCGGTACGGGATGCCGGCGATCACCGAACCGCCGGCGAAGACGTCCGGGTAGGCGGCGAGCATGACCGCGCTCATCGCCCCGCCGGCGGAGAGCCCGCTGACGTAGACCCGGTTGGCGGCGGTGCCGTAGCTGCTCCTGGCGTGGTCGACCATCTGCTTGATCGACAGCGCCTCACCCTGGCCCCGGGCGGTGTCCCCGGTCTCGAACCAGTTGAAGCAGCTGTTGGCGTTGTTGGCGGACTTCTGCTCCGGCACGATCAGGGCGAACTTCCACTGGTCGGCGTACTTCTGCCAGCCGGAGTTGGCGAAGTAGCCGGCGGCGTTCTGGGTGCAGCCGTGCAGCAGCACCACGGCCGGCGCGTTCGCCGGCAGGTTGTCCGGACGGTAGGCGTACATGGCGAGGTTGCCGGGGTTCGAGCCGAAGCCGGTCACCTGGGTGAGGCTGGCGGCCTGGGCGGGAGCGGCGACGGCCAGCGCCGCCGCGGCGGCGAGTACGGCCCCGGCGACGGCGCCGGTGAGCCGGGCGAGCAGGGATGGGGAGCGGCGCACGGGGGCCTCCTGACGGGGTTGTGAGCTGAGTCACCCGCGAATTGCCGCGACGTTACGTCGAGGTGTCGACGGTGTGACATGGGGCACGGTCACACATTCACGGTCGTCGAGGTGTGCGTCAGCGGCCGCGGCGGCCGCCCCGAGCCGCCGTTCCGGCTGGTCGGGCCGGCGGGGTGAACGCCGGCCCCGACACCGGGTCGCCGAGCTTTCGGGTCTGACCGGCGTGTCCAGGTCCGGTTGGTAACGTCCGCTGCGTGCCGACCTCCCCGTCCCTGGCGCCCTCGCCCGCCTCGCCGCCGCGCGTCGCCCGCGACCGGCGGGCCGACCTGTACGTGGCGCTGGCCGCGCTGGCGCTCGCCCTCTGGGTGACCAGCGGCCTGTGGCGGGACCCGAACGTCCGCACCATCACCGTCAACTCCAGCGACCAGGCGCTCTTCGAGTGGCTGCTGGCCTTCGGCGGCCACGCGCTGACCCACGGGGAGAACCCGTTCTTCACGTACCTGATCAACGTGCCGGACGGGGTGAACCTCGCGGTCAACACCTCGATCACGGTGTACGCGGCGGTCTTCGCCCCGCTGACCTACCTGATCGGGCCGCCCGCGACGTTCCTGGTGATCCTCACCCTCAACCTGGTCGCCACCGCGCTGGCCTGGTACTGGCTGCTCTCCCGGCACCTGGTGCGCAGCCCGCTCGCCGCCGCCGTCGGCGCGCTGTTCATCGCCTTCTCCCCCGGCATGGTCTCGCACGCCAACGCCCACCTGAACTGGACCGCCGGCTGGCTGGTGCCGCTGCTGGTCTGGCGGGTCTTCGCGCTGCGCCGCCGGGAGCACCTGCTGCGCAACGGGGTGGTGCTCGGCGTGCTGGTCGCTGTCGCCTTCTCCATCGCGGCCGAGGGGCTCTTCTTCACCGCGCTCGCGCTCGGCGTATTCCTCGCCGTCTGGGCGCTGCACCCGGCCCGCCGCGCCGAGGCCCGGGACGCGCTGCCCAGCCTCCTGCGCGGGCTGGCGGTCACCGCCGTGGTGGCCGGGCTGCTGCTGGCGTACCCGCTCTGGCTGCACTTCGCCGGTCCGCAGCGGTTCCACGGCACCGGTTTCGACGCGGTGATCCACTCCGAGGACGTGGTCTCGTTCGGGGCGTACCCGCGCCGGTCGCTGGCCGGCGAGGTGGGGCTGGGCACCCGGCTGGCGCCGAACCCGACCGAGGAGAACTCGTTCTTCGGCGTACCGCTGCTGGTGCTGGCGGTGGCCTGCTTCGTGGCGCTGTGGCGGCGCGCGGACCCGGGTCGCCGGGCCACCCTGTGGGCGATCGGCGTCACCGCGGTGGTCTTCACGCTGCTCTCCTTCGGGCCGGAGGCCAAGGTCGACGGGCGCCGCACCGACCTGCCGATGCCCTTCGACCTGGTCGGGCAGTTGCCGGTGGTGAACGCCGCCCTGCCGGCCCGGCTGGCGCTGGTGGTGACCCCGATGATCGGGCTGCTGCTGGCGTACGCCGTCGACCGGTTGCGCGCGCACCCGCCGCGGCGCCGGGCGACGCGGCTGGCCTGGGGGATCGGCTTCGCCGCGGCGCTGCTGCCGCTGGTACCGACCCCGCTGCTGACCATCGAACGCGAGCCGATCCCGCGGTTCATCACCGCCGGGACCTGGCGGGAGCACGTCTCGCCGGGCGGGGTGCTCACCCCGGTGCCGCTGACCCTCGACGTCTACCCGGACGGCCAGCGCTGGCAGGCGTACGCCCTCGCGCACCGGCAGGGTGAGTTCGCCATCCCGTCGGGGTTCTTCCTGGGCCCGGGCGGGCCGGACGGCCGGGGCCGGATCGGCCCGGTCCCCCGCCCGTTCGGCGCGCTGGTCGACCAGGCCGGCCGGGACGGCCTGGTGCCGATCATCACCGAGGGCTCCATCACCGAGGCGCTGACCGACCTGCGGCACTGGCGGGTCGAGGTGGTGGTGATGCCGGACCGGGTGCACGGGGCCAAGTACGACGTGCACGAGGACGCCGTGCGCCGCACCGTGACCGCGCTGCTCGGCGAGCCGCAGCGGGTGGACGACGTCTGGCTGTGGCGGGTCCCCCCGGCGTGACGCGCCCCGCCGGCCCCGATCGCGCCCCGCCGGCCCTGACCGCGCCCCGCCGGCCCTGACGGCGCCCGACCGGCCTGACCGGCCTGACCGCGCTCCGGGAGAGCGGGGCGGCCGGCCCGTGGTGAGCCGGCTCACCCCAGGTGACCGGCGAGTACGGGTCTACGCTGAAGCCGTGACCACGACGACCCCCGGCCTCACGGCCGTCCGCGCCGGTGTCCTCGACTACCAGGCCGCCTGGGACGAGCAGCGCCGGCTGCACGAGTCGGTGGTGGCCGGCGAGCGCGCCGACACCGTGCTGCTGCTGGAGCACCCGAGCGTCTACACCGCGGGCAAGCGGACCGAGCCGTGGGACCGCCCGATGGACGGCACCCCGGTCATCGACGTCGACCGCGGCGGCAAGATCACCTGGCACGGTCCGGGGCAGCTGGTCGGCTACCCGATCCTGCGCCTGCCCGACCCGGTGGACGTGGTCGCCTACGTCCGCCGCACCGAGCAACTGCTGATCGAGGTGTGCGCCGAGTTCGGGCTGACCGCCGGCCGGGTCGAGGGCCGCAGCGGGGTGTGGGTGCCCGAGGACGACCGGGGCCCGGCCCGCAAGGTCGCCGCCATCGGCATCCGGGTCGCCCGCGGGGTGACCCTGCACGGCTTCTCCATCAACTGCGACTGCGACCTGGGCTACTTCGACCGGATCGTGCCGTGCGGCATCCGCGACGCCGGGGTCACCTCGCTCACCGCCGAGCTGGGCCGCCCGGTCACCGTGGCCGACGTGCTGCCGGTGGTCGAGCGCCGGCTGCCGACGTTGCTGGCCTGACCGCCCGTGGCCACCCGGATCGACCTGGTCACCCTCGTCGTCGCCGAGTACGACCCGGCGATCGCCTTCTTCACCGAGGTGCTCGGCTTCGAGCTGACGGAGGACTCGCCGTCGCTGACCAACGACGGCCGACCCAAGCGCTGGGTGGTGGTCCGTCCGCCGGGCGGCGGGACCGGGCTGCTGCTCGCCCGCGCCGACGGCGACCGGCAGGAGGCGGCGGTGGGCGACCAGGTCGGCGGCCGGGTCGGCTTCTTCCTCCGGGTCGACGACTTCGACGCCACCTACCGCCGCATGGTCGAGGCGAAGGTGGAGTTCGTCAAACCCCCGCGCACCGAGCCCTACGGCCAGG
>NZ_JAUMKD010000014.1 GCF_030519475.1 Micromonospora sp. C28SCA-DRY-2
CAACCACCCACGCACTTCAAGTGAACCCCGGCCCAGGAACCAAGCCCAACCGCCCGAAGCCGGGCACGGAGGGCCCACCCCCAACCACCCACGACACCACAAGCGAACCCCGGCCAGACAGCCCGAAGCCGGTCACTCCGGGCCGCACCCACCGCAACCAACCAGGCCCCCAGGCGAACCCGGAGCACGGACCCAAGCCGTCCGGAAAATTCTTCCCGGACCCCGTCGATTTCACCGTGACCCGATCGTCGTCATCCTGTACGGCACGGGGCCGCACGACGAGACACCGAGGAGTCGGACATGAAGTACATGCTGCTGATCCACGCCGGAGCAACCGACGGCGCCGACCAGTGCACGGTCGAGGACTGGATGATGTACGACAAGGCGCTCAACGAGGCGGGCGTCGTCGTCTCGGGGCACTCGCTGAAGGACCTGACCACCGCCACCACCGTTCGGGTCGGCCCGAACGGCGAACGGACCGTCACCGACGGGCCGTACGCGGAGACCCGCGAGGTGCTCGGCGGCTACTACGTGATCGACGTACCGAACCTCGACGTCGCCCTGGACTGGGCCGCGCGCTGCCCCGGGGCGCGTGGCGGCGGGTCGGTGGTCGTCCGGCCGGTCGCCGAGTTCGACCAGTGACCGCGGCGGACGAGCGGAACACCGGCGTCGGGGCGTCCGTCGAGTTGATGTTCCGGGAGGAACGCGGCCGCCTGCTCGCCTCCCTCGTCCGCCGGTTCGGCGACCTCGACCTGGCCGAGGAGGTCACCTCCGAGGCCATCGAGGCGGCTCTGGTGCACTGGCCGGCCGACGGCGTACCGGCCAGGCCCGGGGCCTGGTTGCTGACCACCGCCCGGCGCCGGGCGGTGGACCGGCTGCGGCGCGACCGGGCGTACGCGGCGCGGCTGGCGATCCTGCAGGTGGAGGCGGAACGGGCCGACCCGGCCCCGCCGGCGGACGCGGACACGGACCTGCCCGACGAACGGCTGGAACTCTTCTTCACCTGCGCCCACCCGGCGTTGCCCGCGGAGGACCGGACGGCGCTGACCCTGCGGTGCCTCGCCGGCCTGACCACTCCCGAGGTCGCGCGGGCCTTCCTGGTGCCGGCGGCGACGATGGCCCAGCGGATCGTCCGGGCGAAACGGAAGATCCGGGAGGCCCGGATCCCGTTTCGGGTGCCCGGCCCGGACGAGCTGCCCGACCGCCTGCCCGGCGTGCTCCAGGTGCTCTACTCGATCTTCACCGAGGGCTACGCGGCCAGCTCGGGGGCCCGCTTGCAGCGCCTCGACCTCGCCGAGGAGGCGATCCGGCTGGCCCGGATCCTGCGCCGGCTGCTGCCCGCCGAGCGGGAGGTGGCCGGGCTGCTCGGGCTGATGCTGCTGGTGCACGCCCGGCGCGACGCCCGCACCGGCCCGGACGGCGGGCTGGTGCTCCTCGCCGACCAGGACCGCGGCCGGTGGGACCGGCAGATGATCGACGAGGGGCGTGACCTGGTGCCGGTGGCGCTGACCGGCGGCCCGCCCGGCCCCTACGGGGTGCAGGCCGCGATCGCCGCGCTGCACGACGAGGCGGCCGACCTGGCGGGCACCGACTGGCCGCAGATCGTGGCGCTCTACGACGTGCTGTTCGCCGTCGCGCCGTCCCCGATCGTCGCGCTGAACCGGGCCGTGGCGGTCGCCATGCGGGACGGGCCGGCGGCCGGCCTGGCGCTGCTCGACGACCTGGCCGACGAGCCGCGGCTGCGCGGGCACCACCCCTACCCGGCCGCCCGCGGCGACCTGCTGCGCCAGCTCGGCCGGTACGCCGAGGCGGCGGCCGCCTACCGGGCGGCGCTCGACCTGGCCGGCACCGAACCCGAGCGCGCCCACCTGCGGCGCAACCTGCGCGAGGTGGAGCACGCCCACGGGCGCCGGGAGACCGGTGCCGCCGACCGCTGAGGTCGGCTGCCGGCGTGCCGCGCGGACGTGGACTCCGCGACCCGACCACGCCGACGGCGGCTGGCTCATGGCGCACCGGACGCACGCGTACGCGCACCCCGGCGGTCGGGGGCGTTACCCTGACACCATGTCGGCCACTCCCACCACCGCACCCCGCGCGGCCCACCTGGCCCGTCCGGGGCGTCCCGCCGTGGTGGCGCGCACCCTGGCCGAGCTCACCGGCCCCACCCGGGGCGAGGTCGAGCTGCCGGTGCGGCTGATGTGGTGCCCCGACCGCCGGTTCGACCTCGGCGACCCGGACCAGCTGCTCTGGATGTACGAGAACGTGCTGCGCGAGACGACCCGGACGGAGGACCTCCGCCGGCTGATCAACGGCCGGACGCTGCGCCGGGTGTGGCGGCTGCTCAACCTGCCACGCGGTGTCCGCGCCGCCTGGGAGGACCGGCACCGGGGCCTGCGGGCGGCGTGAGCGGCGCCCACCCCCACGAGTTCTACCGCGAGGTGGCCCGGGTGGCCCTGTCGGCCGCCGGGCGGTACCGCTTCGTGCTCGGCGGCGGGGTGGCCTGGGCCGCGCACGGCCTGGTCACCCGCCCCACCGAGGACGTCGACCTCTTCGCCGACGTGGAGGGCGCGGCCGCGGCCGCCGCGACCGGGGTACGCGACGCGCTGCGGCGGGCCGGTTTCCAGGTCGACGACGCCGACCCGGACAGCGACCTGGCCGAGCTGTTCGACGGCTTCGACCGGGACCTGCGGGACTTCGTGGTCAGCCGGGGCGACCGGCAGCTCCGGCTGAGCCTGGCCCGGCTCGACCGGCACCGCAGCCCGGTGGTGATGGACCTGGGCCCGGTGATGGACCTGCGCGACCTGGTGGCCAGCAAGACCGCCGCCCTGGTCAACCGCCGGGAGGTGCGCGACTACATCGACGTCGCCGCGGCCCGGGCGCACTACCCGGTGACCGAGCTGCTGGCCCTGGCCCACCAGTTCGACCCGGCGTTGGACCCGGAGGACGTCCGCGCCGCCGGCCGCTACCTGGACCGGCTGCCGGACCGCCGGTTCGCCCGCTACGGGCTCGACCCGGCCGAGGTGGCCCGGGTCCGCGAGCGGCTCGCCGACTGGCCGCGCTGACCGCCCGCCGTGCGACCCGCGCCGCACGGCGGGCCGGCGCTCACTTCGTCGGCCGGCCGCCGGTCACGCCGAGCACCTCGCCGGTGACGTAGCTCGACTCCTGGCTGGCGAAGAAGACGTACGCCGGCGCCAGCTCGGCCGGCTGCCCCGGGCGCCCCTCGGGAGTGTCCTGGCCGAACTGCTTCACCTTCTCCTCCGGCATGGTGGCCGGGATGAGCGGGGTCCAGATCGGGCCGGGGGCCACCGCGTTCACCCGGATGCCCCGCTCGGCCAGCTCCTGGGCGAGCGCCTTGGTGAAGTTCACGATGCCGGCCTTGGTGGTGGCGTAGTCCAGCAGCTGCGGCGACGGGTCGAACGCCTGGATCGACGAGGTGTTGATGATCGCCGACCCCTCGGACAGGTGCGGCAGGGCCGCCTTGCACAGCCAGAACATCGCGTACAGGTTGGTCTTGAGCACCCGGTCGAACTGCTCGCTGCTGATCCCGGCGATCCCCTTCTCCTGCGCCATCTGGAAGGCGGCGTTGTTCACCAGGATGTCGAGGCCACCGAGGTCGCGTACGGCCCGGTCGACCAGCTCCTGGCAGTGCCGCTCGTCGGTGATGTCGCCGCGCACCGCGACGGCCGTCCGGCCGGCCTCCTCCACCCACCGCACGGTCTCCCGGGCGTCGGCGTCCTCGGACAGGTAGGAGATGAGCACGTCGGCGCCCTCCCGGGCGAACGCGATCGCCACCGCCCGGCCGATCCCGGAGTCACCGCCGGTGATCAGCGCCCGCTTGCCGGCGAGCTTGCCGCTGCCCCGATACGACTCCTCGCCGTGGTCCGGCTCCGGCGTCATCCGCCCCGTCGAGCCCGGCGGCGCCTGCTGCTGCCCCGGCTGGCCGGACTGCTGGCCGTACTGGGTGGTCGGGTCCTGCTGGGTGTACTGGTCCTCACTCACCGACGTCTCCTCGCGCACCTGTCGATCGGTCCCCGACAGCCCTACCCCGGCTCGGCGGACGGAAACGGCGGCGCGGCACGCGGTGTGACGGCTGGGGCCTCGCGGGCCGCTGTGGCAGGTGGGACAGCCGGCCGTTATGGTGCGCTCGGCGCCCACGAGGCGTCTCCACCCCCATGGAAGGGCATCGCATGACCTCTCCCTCCGGCCCGTCCCGCCGCACGGTGCTCGCCGCGGCGGCCGCGGCGGCCTCCGCCCCGCTGATCGCCGCCGGCCCCGCCCGGGCGGCCGGTGCGGCCCGGCCGCGCAGCTGGGACCTCACCCTGCTCGGCACGTCGGACACCCACGGGAACGTCTACAACTGGGACTACTACAAGGACGCCGAGTACGACGACAGCCGGCACAACGACATCGGCGTCGCGAAGCTGGCGACGCTGATCAACCAGATCCGCGCCGAGCGGCGCGGCAAGGCCACGCTGGTGCTCGACGCCGGCGACACCATCCAGGGCACTCCCCTGGCCACCTTCTACGCCAAGCAGGAGCCGATCACCAGCACCGGTGAGAAGCACCCGATGGCCCGGGCGATGAACATCATCGACTACGACGCCGTCACCCTGGGCAACCACGAGTTCAACTACGGCCTGCCGCTGCTCGACCTGTGGATCCGCCAGCTCGGCTTCCCGGCGCTGGCCGCCAACGCCATCAACGTCGCCACCGGCAAGCCGGCCTTCCTGCCGTACGTCATCAAGAAGGTCTCCCTCGGCTTCGCCGCACCCACCCTGCGGGTCGGCATCCTCGGCCTGACCAACCCCGGCGTGGCCATCTGGGACAAGGGCAACGTCGAGGGCCGGCTGCGCTTCGACGACATGATCGCCACCGCCGCCAAGTGGGTCCCGGTCATGCGGGCCCGCGGCGCGGACATCGTGCTGATCTCCGCGCACGGCGGCGACAGCGGCACCTCCAGCTACGGCCCGGAGCTGCCGATCGAGAACCCGACAGCGCTGATCGCGGAGCAGGTGCCCGGCATCGACGCGATCCTCTTCGGCCACGCGCACGCCGAGGTCGCCGAGCGGTTCGTGACCAACGCGCGGACCGGCGAGCAGGTGCTGCTCTCCGAGCCGTCGAAGTGGGGCCAGCGGCTGACCAGGATGGACTTCGAGCTCACCCGCGAGCGCGGCCGGTGGAAGATCACCAAGAAGGCCGCGGCGCTGCTCAACACCAACACGGTGGTCGAGGACCCGAAGGTCCTCGCGGCCGTGCGGGCCCAGCACCAGAAGACCGTGGCGTACGTCAACCAGGTGGTCGCCCGCTCGACCGTGGAGCTGTCGGCCGCGGAGTCCCGGTACAAGGACACCCCGATCCTGGACTTCATCAACCACGTGCAGACCGAGGTGGTCACCGGCGCGCTGGCCGGCACCTCGTACGCGAGCCTGCCGGTGCTGTCGATCGCCGCGCCGTTCAGCCGCACCGCCGTCTTCCCGGCCGGGGACGTGAAGATCCGCGACGTCGCGGGGCTCTACGTCTACGACAACACCCTCGAGGCCGTGGTGCTCAGCGGCGCCGAGGTGCGCGCCTACCTGGAGTACTCGGCGAAGTACTTCCGCACGCTCGCCCCGGGCGCGCCGGTGGAGCCGGAGACGATCAGTGACCCGGCCGTGCCGGACTACAACTACGACGTCATCTCCGGCCTGGACTACGACATCGACATCTCCCGGCCGGTCGGCCAGCGGATCACCCGGCTGGTGCTGCCCGGCACCGACACGCCGGTGGCCGACAACGCGCAGTTCGTGGTGGCGGTGAACAACTACCGGCGCAGCGGTGGCGGCAACTTCCCCGGCATCGTCAAGACGCAGGTCTACAACGCGCAGCAGGAGATCCGCCAGCTGCTCATCGACTGGGCGCAGGCCCGCGGCACGATCGACCCGGCCGACTTCTTCCAGCCGAACTGGCGGCTGGTGCGCGAGGGCGTTCCGGTCTTCTGACCCGTACCACCCGGCGGGCCGTGGGCGGTGACGCCCGCGGCCCGCCGGCGCGTCTCAGCCGTGCCGCAGGTCCCAGCGTTCCGCATCGTCGAGCGGCTCCGGACGGTCCCGGCGCGGGTCGGTCTCGGTCAGCTCGACCCGCTCCTCGGGACGCACCGCGGGCGGCAGCTCGCCGAAGCGGACGTGCCGCAGGAACGCGTACTCCTCGTCGGTGAACGACACATCGGTGCGGTCCTCGGTCATGCGCTCCTCCCCTCGACGCCGCCATTCTCCGTGCTGGCCACTGTCCTGGCCAGCACGCCGGCGGCGTCACGTCGCGTAAGGCATCCTAGGATCCTGGATTACAAGGTGGACGGTCGATGGGTGCCACGGCGTCGGTGCGGCGAGGTGGTCAGCCGGGCAGCTTGGCCCCCGGGCGCCGGGGCGCCGGCAGCCGGTCCAGCAGCGCCAACGCCGCCCGGACCGGCGCCCGGGACAGCGTCTCGTCGAAGCTCGCCCGCCCCTGGCAGAACCGCACGAACATCCGCCATCCCGGCGGGCTGGCCAGCAGCGCGTGGAAGACCTCCGGCCGGCGGGAGAAGACGTCCAGCAGCCGGTGTCCGGCCCGCATCGACGGCACCAGCCGCTCGGTGACCGCGCGCTCGTAGCCGGCCAGGTCGCCGGCCGCGACCGCCGCGCCGGCCAGCTCGCCGGAGCGCAGCGCGTAGCTGATCCCCTCCCGGCTCCACGGTTCCAGCAGCCCGGCGGCGTCCCCGACCACCAGCACCCGGCCCCGCCGCAGCGGCGAATCCTCGGCCCGGCAGCGGGTCAGGTGCCCGGAGTCGTGCGCCGGTGGCACGTCCGTCAAACCCAACCGGTCGACGAACCGGCGCAGGTACTCCCGGGTCCGCTCCCCCTCGCCGCGGGCCGCGATCACCCCGACGGTGAGCCGGTCGCCCTTCGGGAACACCCAGGCGTACGACCCGGCGAGCGGGCCCCAGTCCAGCAGCACCCGGCCCCGCCAGCGGTCCTGCTCCGCGGGCGGCACCGGCAGCTCCACCTCCAGCCCCAGGTCGACCTGCCGGTAGTCCACCCCCACGTGCCGGGCGGTCACCCCCGACGAGCCGTCCGCGCCGATCACCGTCCGGGCGTGCACGGTGTCGCCGTCAGCCAGCCGCAGGCGTACGCCGTCGGGGTCCTGCTCCACGGCGCGGACGGCGACCCGCTCGCGCACCTCGGCCCCGGCGTCGACGGCGGCGGCCCGCAACCGGTCGTCGAACTCCTCCCGGCGGACCATGGTCACCAGCGGCCCGCCGTGCCGGCGGGTGAACCCGCGCCGCCCGTCGCGGGTGAAGGTGACCCGGTCGACCCGGTCGTGCGCCGGCACCTCGATCCGCTCCGTCACCGCCGCGAGCGAGGTGCCGATCAGCCCGCCCCCGCAGGTCTTGTACCGCGGGTGCGCGGCGCGTTCCACGACGACGGTGCGGAGGCCGGCGCGGGCGGCGACGTACGCGGCGGAGAGCCCGGCCGGCCCACCGCCCACCACGGCGAGGTCCCAGACGATCACGGATGCAGCCTAGGGCACCCCGGGATCGGTGCCGGCGGGGCCGCGCGAGGCGTCCCGCCGGCACGCGCCGCGACCTCCCGGCGGGGGCCGCGCACCGCCCGATCGGGTGGGCATCTTCGGTCACGCAGGGGGTAACCGCGCAGCGCAGACCGCCCGCGCGGAGGCGGGAGAACGAAGGAGGAGCCATGCGGCAGGTACAGCTGTCGGAGGTCGAGGAACGGGTGTACGAGGCGGTGACCGCACTCGAGGCGCGCGGGCAGGTGCCCTACCCGGACATGATCGCCGAGGAGTGCGGCCTGACCGAGGAGCAGTTGACCGGACCCCTGCACATGCTCACCGAGAAGAACCTGCTGCACCGGGAGGATTCGCCCATGGCCGGGCTGGACTTCGGCCCCCGGTTCTGCGCCCGCCAGATGGCGTGACGCGACGGCGGCCGGCGCCGGACGACCGGCGGCGCTGGCAGGCCCTCGGGGTCGGGCTGGTCGCCGCCTTCATGACGCTGCTCGACGTGAGCATCGTCAACGTCGCCGTGCCGTCGATGGACCGCGCGCTGCGGGCCTCCCCCAGCGACCTGCAGTGGGTCCTCTCCGGCTACGCGCTGACCTTCGGGCTCGCCCTGGTGCCCGCCGGGCGCTTCGGCGACGCCCGCGGCCGGCGCAACGCCTTCGTCGCCGGCATCACCCTGTTCACCCTGACCAGCGCGCTGGCCGGGCTGGCCACCTCCCCCGAGTGGCTGGTCGCCGCGCGACTGCTCCAGGGAGCCGCCGCCGGCGTGGTCAACCCGCAGGTCACCGGCCTGATCCAGGAACTCTTCCAGGGGCCGGAACGGGCCCGCCCGTTCGGCCTGCTCGGCGCCACCATCGGCATCTCCACCGCGATCGGCCCGCTGCTCGGCGGCCTGCTGATCGCCCTCGGCGGCGAGGACCACGGCTGGCGGTGGGTCTTCTTCGTCAACGTGCCGGTCGGCGTCGTCGCGGTGATCCTCGGCTGGCGGCTGCTGCCCAGCCGCCCGCGGGGCCCCGCCGACAACCGGCGCCTCGACCCGGTGGGCGTGCTGCTGCTCGGGGTCGGCGTGCTCCTGGTGCTGCTGCCGCTGGTCCAGCAACAGCAGTGGCGCGGGCCGGAGAAGTGGCTGCTCGTCCCCGCCGGGCTGGTCGCGCTGGTCGCCTTCGGACTCTGGGAGTGGCGGTACGCCCGCAACCGGCAGCCGCTGTTCGACCTGCGGCTGTTCACCGTCCGGTCGTACACCCTGGGCTCGCTGATCGCGTTCGTCTACTTCGGCGGGTTCACCGCCATCTTCTTCATCTTCACGCTCTACCTGCAGAACGGGCTCGGCTACAGCGCCCTCGTCGCCGGCCTGGCGATCACCCCGTTCGCGCTGGGCTCGGCCGCCACCTCCGCGCTCGGCGGGCGGATCGTCAACCGGTACGGACGCCCGCTGGTCGCCAGCGGCCTGGTCACCGTCGTCGTCGGCCTGGTCGGCGTCGTGGCGATCCTGGAGCTGGACCCGGGGCACACCGCCGTACCCTGGCTGACCGCCGGCCCGCTGCTGGTCGCCGGGCTCGGCAGCGGGCTGGTGATCGCGCCCAACCAGACCCTCACCCTCTCCGAGGTACCGGTGCCGCAGGCGGGCAGCGGCGCGGGCATGCTCCAGACCGGCCAGCGCATCGGGGCCGCGGCCGGGATCGCCGCCGTCGGCTCGGTCTTCTTCGCGTCGTTGACGGCGAGCGATGGGGACTGGTCGGTGGCCTTCCGCCACTCGCTGCTGCTGGCGGCCGCGATCATCGCGCTGGCTCTGATCTCCGCGGTCGCCGACATCAGTCGCAGTCGACGGTGATCGGCTTCGCTCGCTTCGCGTGGACTCGCCTTGCCGGGGCTCGGCCTTGTGTGCTGGGCCGGCCTGGGTTGCGGTGGCCCGTCGGGTGCGTCGTGTCGCGGTGGTCGCGTCGGTGGCTGGTGCGTGGGGGTGGTCCCGTCTCTGCCTGCTGCGTGGGGGTTGGGGTTGGGGGTGTGGCCCGCCGTGATCGGCGGCGGGCGGGGCGGCGTGTTCCCGGCGCCGGGCA
>NZ_JAUMKD010000015.1 GCF_030519475.1 Micromonospora sp. C28SCA-DRY-2
GCACGTGACCGGGTTCAACGAGCTGTTCTGGGACACCGGCGCGACCCGGACCACCGTGGTCGACCACGGCATCGTGGCCCCGACGGTGGAGTACACCGGCGAACTGGACCGGCTCGCCGTGGTGATCAACGAGCCGGTGCGGCGCTGGCGGGTCACCGGCACCGACCTGCTGCCCCGGTTCGCCGAGATCGCGCCGCTGGACGTCTTCGGCATGGGGGTGGCCGGGCTGCCGGAGCGGCTCGGCCTGCCCGCCGACCGGGTCACCGTCCACGACGACGTGCCGCAGGCCCGGATGCACACCGAGCTGGCGCGGCGGCGCGCGTACCTGCACCTGTGCCGGTGGACCTCGCTCGGGCTGAGCCTGATCGAGGCGATGGCGATCGGCATGCCGGTCGTCGCGCTGGCCACCACCGAGGCGGTGATGGCGGTGCCGCCGGGAGGCGGTGCGCTGTCCACCCGGGTCGACGTCCTGCTGGACGCCGCCGGCCGGTTCCTGGCGGAGCCGGCGGCGGCGCGTCGGGCGGGCGCCGAGGCCCGGGTGGCCGCGCGGGACCGCTACGGGCTCGACCGTTTCCTCGCCGACTGGGACCGGCTGCTGGAGGAGGAAGTATGCGCATCGCGATGATCTCGGAGCACGCCAGCCCGCTCGCCATCCTCGGCGGCGAGGACGCCGGGGGCCAGAACACCCACGTCGCCGAACTCTCCGCGGCGCTCGCCGCCGCCGGGCACGAGGTGCGGGTCTACACCCGCCGCGACGCGGTCGACCTGCCCGTGACGGTACGCAGCCCGGACGGCTACGACGTGGTGCACGTGCCGGCCGGGCCGGCCGAACCGGTGGCCAAGGACGCGCTGCTGCCGCACATGAAGGACTTCAGCACCTGGCTGGTGCATCGGTGGCGGGGGGACGACTGGGCACCCGAGGTGATCCACGCGCACTTCTGGATGAGCGGCCTCGCCGCGCTCGCCGCCAGCCACCAGACCGGCGTGCCGGTGGTCCAGACCTACCACGCGCTCGGCACTGTCAAGCGGCGCTACCAGGGCGTACAGGACACCAGCCCGGCCCGGCGGGTGGCCTACGAGCGGGAGCTGGGCCGCTCCGTCGACCGGGTCGTCGCGCAGTGCCAGGACGAGGTCGGCGAGCTGGTCCGGATGGGGGTGCCCCGGTCCCGGATGACCGTCATCCCGTCCGGGGTCAACCTGGGCACCTTCGCCCCGCTCGGCCCGGTCGCCGACCGCGAACCCGGCCGGCCGCGGATCCTCACCGTCGGCCGGCTGGTGGAGCGCAAGGGCTTCCAGACCGTGATCCGGGCGATGGCCCTGGTGCCGGACGCGGAGTGCGTGGTGGTGGGCGGCCCGCCGGCCGGCCTGCTGGAGACCGACCCGTACGCCCGCCGGCTGCGGGCGCTCGCCGGCACCTGCGGGGTGGCCGACCGGGTGCGCCTGGTCGGCGCGGTGCCGCGGGAGGAGATGGGCCGCTGGTACCGCTCGGCCGACATCCTGGTGGCCGCGCCCTGGTACGAGCCGTTCGGGCTCACCCCGCTGGAGGCGATGGCCTGCGGCGTGCCCGTGATCGGCACCGCCGTGGGCGGCATCAAGGACACGGTGGTCGACGGGGTCACCGGGGACCTGGTGCCGGCCCGGGACCCGCGCGCGCTCGGCACCGCGCTGCAACGCCTGCTCGACGACCGGATCCGCCGGTTCGCGTACGCCACCGCGGCGCTCGAACGGGCCCGGCGGCGCTACTCCTGGGCGGCGACCGCGGACCGGCTCGCCGAGGTCTACGACGAGGTGGCCGCCGTGCACCGGCCGACCCGGGTGGTGGCCTGATGACGGCGGGCACCCTGCTCGACGCCCACCTGGCGAACCTGGCCGCGGCGCTGCTGCCGTACCGGCAGTGCGAGCAGCTGCTGGCCCGGTGGGGTGAGACGCTGGCCCACCGGCTGGTGGCCGGTGGTCGGCTGCTGGTGGCCGGCAACGGCGGCAGCGCCGCCGAAGCCCAACACCTCACCGCCGAACTCGTCGGCAAACTCCGCGACGACCGCCAACCCCTGTCCGCCATCGCCCTCCACGCCGAAACCAGCGCCCTCACCGCCATCGGCAACGACTACGGCTACGACCAAGTCTTCGCCCGCCAGGTCCGCGCCCACGGCCGACCCGACGACATCCTCCTCCTGCTCTCCACCAGCGGCACCAGCACCAACCTCCTGCACGCCGCCCACGCCGCCCACGACACCGGCCTACGCTGCTGGGCCTTCACCGGCCCCACCCCCAACCCCCTCGCCGACGCCTGCCACGACACCCTCGCCATCCCCTCCGACGACAGCCAGATCGTCCAGGAACTCCACCTCGTCTCCACCCACCTGCTCTGCGAATACGTCGAGCAGGCGCTGCCGGCGGCGCTGGCCGCGGCGGCGACCCGCCGTGGCACGCCGGCCGGGCACACCCGCTCGGGGCGGCCGGTGCGGACCGGGGTCGAGGTGGTGCTCGACGGTGGACAGGTCGAGGCGTGAGGAGGGCAAGCGTGGCGGGACCCGTGGTGGTGGTCGGTGACACCCTGCTCGACCGGGACGTCGAGGGGGTGGTCAACCGGCTCTGTCCGGACTCTCCGGTGCCGGTGCTGGACGAGACCGGGTACGTCGACCGGCCCGGCGGCGCCGGCCTGGCCGCGGTCTTCGCCGCCGCGCAGGGCGCGGAGGTGGTGCTGGTCACCGCGCTGGCCGACGACGCCGGGGGCGCCCGGTTGAGTTCCCTGCTCACCGCCGCCGGCGTGCAGGTGTACCCGCTCGGGCTGGCCGGCGCCACGCCCGAGAAGATCCGGCTGCGGGCCCGTGGGCGGGTGCTGCTGCGGCACGACCGGGGCGGCCCGCCCGGCGATCCGGGGGAGCCGTCCGACGCGGTGCTGCGGCTGCTCGCCACCGCCTCCGCCGTGCTGGTCAGCGACTACGGCCGGGGGGTGGCCCGGCAGCCGGCGCTGCGCGCGGCGCTGGCCGACACCCGCGCGCCGGTGGTGTGGGACCCGCACCCGCGCGGCCCGGCCGCGGTGCCCGGGGTGCACCTGGCCACCCCGAACGAGGCGGAGGTACGGGAACTGGTGCCCACCCCGCCGGGCGGGTCCCGGCTGGCCACCGCGTCCCGGGGCGCGCAGGGGCTGCGGCGGCGCTGGCGGGCCGGCGCGGTGGCGGTGACCCTGGGTGGGGACGGCGCGCTGCTCTGCCACGCCGGGTCGACGCCGCTGGTGGTGCCCTCGCCGGCCGCCGCCGAGGGGGACACCTGCGGTGCCGGCGACCGGTTCGCGGCCACCGCGAGCGTGGCGCTGGCCCGGGGCGCGCTGGTCTCCGAGGCGGTCCAGGAGGCGGTCGGCGAGGCGTCGGCGTACGTGGCGAACGGGGGAGTGGCGAACGCGCTGCCCCCGCCGGCCGGTCCGGCGCCGGTGTCGGTGGTCAGCGCCGGGGACGGGGTCGGGGTGGCCTCGGCCGCGACGGTGGTGGCCCGGGTCCGCGCGGCCGGCGGCACCGTGGTGGCCACCGGCGGCTGCTTCGACCTGCTGCACGCCGGGCACGTGGCGACGTTGCAGGCCGCCCGCCAGCTCGGCGACTGCCTGGTGGTCTGCCTCAACTCCGACGCCAGCGTGAGCGGCCTGAAGGGGCCCGACCGGCCGGTCATCCCGCAGGGCGACCGGGCCCGGCTGCTGGCGGCACTGAGCTGCGTCGACGCGGTGATGATCTTCGACGAGCCGACCCCGCACGCCGCGCTGTCCTGGCTGCGTCCGGACGTCTGGGTCAAGGGCGGCGACTACGCCACCGGAGCCGGCGACACCTCGGCGCTGCCGGAGGCGGAGATCCTGCGCCGCTGGGGCGGGCACACCGTGGTGGTGCCGTACCTGGACGGGCGCTCCACCACGGCGATGATCGACGCGGCCCGGTCCACCGGTGGCCGGTCCGGCGACGCCTGCTGCGCCGCCTCGGCCGGGCACGCCGCGGCCGAGCCCGGGCCGCCGGCCGGCGCGGGACCGGCCGACGCGGCCGCCCGGGCGACGGATCGGCGGCTCACCGACACCGTGCCGCCGCCCGGGGCGTCCACCCGCCGGCCGACCTCGTCGGACGGCACCCGGTGAGCGGGGGGCCGCCCGGCGCCGGGCCGACAGTCCTGATCACGGGCGGGTCGAGCGGGCTGGGCGCGGCGGTGGTCACCGCGGTGGCCCGGGCCGGTGGCCGGCCGCTGGTGCTGGACCGGCGGCCGCCGGCGGACGGGGTGGCGTGGGTGGAGTGCGACCTGGCCGACACCCGGGCCGCCGAGGCCGCCACCCGGCAGTTGGCCGAACGCTCCGGTGGCCTGGACGCGGTGGTCACCGCG
>NZ_JAUMKD010000016.1 GCF_030519475.1 Micromonospora sp. C28SCA-DRY-2
GCTGCGCCCGGACGCGGTGCCACCGCCCCCGGCGGGGCTCGGCGATCCGGGCTACGTGCTGCTGCACCCCGGTTCGGCCGCCCAGGCCCGGGGCTGCCCACCCGAACTGGCCGAGCGGATCGCCCGGACGCTGGTCGCCGCGGGTCACCGGGTGGTGGTGACCGGCGGCCCGGACGAGACCGACCTGACCGCCCGGGTCGCCGCCGCCGGCGCTGTCGACCTCGGCGGGCGGACCGACCTGGCCCAACTCGCCGCCGTCGTGGCAGGCGCCGGGGCCCTGGTGGTGGGCAACACCGGCCCGGCGCACCTGGCGGCCGCGTTCGGCACGCCGGTGGTCAGCCTCTTCGCGCCCACCGTCCCGTTCGGACAGTGGGGGCCCTGGCGGGTGCCCACCGTCCGCCTCGGCGACGCCACCGCCGCCTGCCGGGACACCCGGGCCGCACGCTGCCCGGTCCCCGGGCACCCCTGCCTCAGCGGGGTCCGGCCGGAGCAGGTCCTCGACGCGCTGCGGCTGCTCGGCGTACGCCCGGCGGGGCGGCCGGACGCGCGGGCCGCGACGGACGGCCGGCCGCCGCCGACGCGAGCCGGCGCGGCCCCGGTCGGCGCCGCCGGCGGGAGTGGTCGATGAACGTCCTGCTCTGGCACGTGCACGGCTCCTGGACCACCTCGTTCGTGCACGGCAAGCACCGCTACCTGATCCCGGTCACCCCCGACCGCGGCCCCTACGGCCTCGGCCGCGCCCGCACCTACCCCTGGCCCGACACCGCCGTCGAGATCACCCCCGACCACCTCGCCACCACCGACGTCGACCTGGTCATCCTGCAACGACCCGAGGAACTCGACCTCGCCACCGAATGGCTCGGCCGCCGACCCGGCCACGACCTGCCCGCCATCTACGTCGAACACAACACCCCCAAGGACGGCCAGGTGCCCAACAGCCGGCACCCGATGGCCGACCGCGACGACCTGCTCATCGC
>NZ_JAUMKD010000017.1 GCF_030519475.1 Micromonospora sp. C28SCA-DRY-2
CCGGTCGGGATGCCGTCGGGTGGGGGGCGGTGCAGGTGCAGGTCGGTGCGGTCGGTGGGGATGTCGTACCAGGCGAGTAGGCGGCACCAGCGGTCGATTTCGTGGTCGTGGTCGTGCCAGTGGGGTCCGTCGGTGTGTCCGGCGTCGGGGTTGGCGTGGGCGAGGAGGCGGTGGGGTCGGGTGGCGAGGAGGAGTCGGTGGGACTGGGGTCCGCGGCCGTGCAGGTTGACGGCGAGGTCGGGGGGTGGGCCGGTCCAGGTGAGGGTGTCGAGGTCGGGGGTGTCGATCAGGTGGTCGATGGCGCCGATGAGGTTGACCAGGGGGGTGAGCCAGTGGGGTGCGGCGAGGGTGAGTTCCTGGTCGGGGTGGGCGGTGCGGAGGGCGCGGAGGGCGGGTACGGCGGTGGCGAGGTCGCCGACGCCGAGGGCGCGGAGGGTGAGGATCACGGGTAGCTGGTTTCTTGGTCGGCGCAGACGATCATTTCGCGGATGGCGCAGCCGGCGGGTTGGGAGAGGGCGAACATGATGGCGGCGGCGGTGTCGGCGGGGTCGTTGAGGATGGCGTCGGGGCCGGGTTGGTAGGTGGGGTCGCGGTCGTCGAAGAAGGCGGTGCGCATGCCGCCGGGGATGAGCAGGGTGACGCCGATGGTGCCGGCGAGTTCGGCGGCGAGGGCGCGGGTGAAGCCGACGACGCCGAACTTGGCGGCGCAGTAGGCGGTGGCGTCGCTGACGGCCTTGATGCCCAGCGTGGAGGCGACCGTGACGATGGTGCCA
>NZ_JAUMKD010000018.1 GCF_030519475.1 Micromonospora sp. C28SCA-DRY-2
CGACGCGGTGTTGCTGGATCGGGACGGGACGTTGGTGGAGGACGTGCCGTTCAACGGTGATCCGGAGAAGGTGCGGCCGGTGCCGGGGGCGCGGGTGGCGTTGGATCGGTTGCGGGCGGCGGGGTTGCGGCTGGCGGTGGTGACGAACCAGTCGGGGTTGGCGCGGGGGTTGTTCACCGAGGCGCAGATGCGGGCGGTGCACGCGCGGGTCGAGCGGTTGTTGGGGTCGTTCGATGCGTGGTTGGTGTGTCCGCATGATGACGGTGACGGGTGTGGGTGTCGTAAGCCGTTGCCGGGGTTGGTGTGGGCGGCGGCGCGGGAGTTGGGGACGACGCCGGCGCGGTGTGTGGTGGTGGGGGATATCGGGCGGGATATGTCGGCGGCGTTGGCGGCCGGGGCGTCGGGGGTGTTGGTGCCGACGCCGGTGACCCGGCCGGAGGAGGTCGCGGCGGCGCCGCAGGTGGCGGTGGATCTGCCGGCCGCGGTGGAGCTGATCCTGTCCCGGCAGGCGGCGGTC
>NZ_JAUMKD010000019.1 GCF_030519475.1 Micromonospora sp. C28SCA-DRY-2
GATCCGGCCACCTACCGGTCGTCGGGTGCCACTTCGGCCTTCCTGTCGGTTGACGTCGCAGCGGCCGGTTCCGCCGCCGCGACGGGAACGCCTGCGCACGCCGTGACGACGACCGCTGCCGGTGCCGGTGGTGGGGCGGGTCGGTCGGGGCGGGGGCGGACGGTGCTGGTGGTGCGGTCGGACTCGGCCGGGGACGTGCTGGTCACCGGGGCGGGTATCCGGGCGGTCGCGGCCGGCGCGGACCGGGTGGTGCTGCTGTGCGGGCCCCGGGGACGCGCGGCAGCGGACCTGCTG
>NZ_JAUMKD010000002.1:0-365000 GCF_030519475.1 Micromonospora sp. C28SCA-DRY-2
GTGACCTGGCGGATGTTGGGGACGGTCAGCAGGCGGGCGACGAAGCGTTCCAGGCCGATGGCGAAGCCGCCGTGCGGCGGCATGCCGTGCCGGAACGCGTCGACGTAGCCGGCGTACGGCTCGACCGGCTCGCCGCGCGCCGCGAGCGCCGCCAGGTAGTCGGCGTGCCGGTGCAGCCGCTGCCCGCCGGTCACCAGCTCCAGCCCCCGGAACAGCAGGTCGAAGCCGTTGGAGTAGGCCGGCCGCGCCGGGTCCGGATGGGTGTAGAAGGGCCGCTTCGCCATCGGGTAGCCGGTGACGAAGAGGAACTCCGAGCCGTGTTCCCGCCGGGCCCACTCCCCCAGCGCCCGCTCGTGCGCCGGGGCGAGGTCCGGCTCGTCGGCCGGCGCGCCGGCGATCTTCAGCGCCTCGGTGAAGTGCACCGCCGGGATCTCCGCCGGCACCTCGGGGGCCTCGACGCCGAGCGTGGCCAGCGCCGCACCGGCGCGCCCCGCCACCGCGTCGAGCATGCCGGCCAGGGTGTGCCGCAGCACGGCCATCACGTCCCGGTGGTCGGTGACGAAGCCCAGCTCGGCGTCGAGCGAGGTGTACTGCGCCAGGTGCCGGACGGTGTCGTGCGGCTCGGCCCGGAACACCGGCCCGACCTCGTAGACCCGCTCGAACACGCCCACCATCAGCTGCTTGTAGAACTGCGGCGACTGGGCCAGGTACGCGGGCCGGCCGAACCAGTCCAGCGCGAACACGTTCGCCCCGCTCTCGGTGGACGAGGCGACCACCTTCGGGGTGTGGATCTCCACGAAGTCGCGGGCGTCGAGCGCGGCGCGGAAGCCGGCCACGGCCGCCGCCGAGACGCGCAGCGCCGCCGACCGGGTCGGGTGGCGCAGCGCGACCGGCGCGTGGTCGAGCTGGGTGGGCAGGCTCGCGGTCAGTTCCGGCCGGAACAGGTCGAACGGGGGCGGCACGGCGGGCGGGCCGAGCGGTCGTACCACCGGCGCGGTGACCTCGACCCCGGCGGGCGCGGTGGCGTTCGCGACCGCCGTGCCGGTGACCTCGACGACTGTCTCCTCGGTCAGCGCCGCCAGTTGGGTGCGCACGGCCGGGTCGGTGACCACCACCTGGGCGAGCCCGGCGGCGTCCCGGACGATCAGGAAGGCCACCGACTTGAGCAGCCGGCGGCGGTGCACCCAGCCGGCAATCCGGACGGACCTGCCGACCTGGGCGGGAAGCTGGGCGGAAAGGATGCGTTGCACGGCGGTTACCTCCTCGATCAATCGCAACGCGATCCCCGGGAGGTGTGGGCGAGCGGGAACCTCGCGGTGCCACCACACCTTCGCCCCCGCGAACGGGAGCCTCGTTCGTCGCCTGGTGACCGGGGCCAGCCGGGCGGGGTCTACTGGGCGCGAGCGCCGTTCTTCCCGCAGCTCGGGAGGGTCTTCGCGGGCCGGCGCCAGACCGCCTCACAGCAACCGGCGGCTCTCTTCGACTGGCGGATCGGCCCGTTACTCGGCTCCGTCACAGCTTTGCCGGGCACGGTAGCAGGCCCGCCGGCCCGGATGTGACGCTTTTTCGGGGCGGCCGGGTGTCGACCGTCACAAGCCCCGCGGCGTGACGCCGGTCGCCCGACGTACATCGACGGCGGCCGTCGGGCGTAGGCTCGGATTCGTGACGATCGAGCACTCCGCGCCGACGACCGGCCCGGCCGCGCGTACCGCGACGCCCGCCCCCGAGGGGCGGCGCATGCTGCGGATCGAGGCGCGCAACGCCGAGACGCCGATCGAGCGCAAGCCGCCGTGGATCAAGGTCAAGGCCAAGATGGGCCCGGAGTACACCCAGCTGCGCGGGCTCGTCTCGCGCGAGGGGCTGCACACCGTCTGTCAGGAGGCCGGCTGCCCCAACATCTACGAATGCTGGGAGGACCGGGAGGCCACCTTCCTCATCGGTGGCGACCAGTGCACCCGCCGCTGCGACTTCTGCCAGATCGACACCGGAAAGCCGGCCGAGTTCGACGCCGACGAGCCGCGCCGGGTCGCCGAGTCGGTGGCCGCGATGGGCCTGCGCTACGCCACCGTCACCGGCGTGGCCCGCGACGAC
This sequence comes from Micromonospora sp. C28SCA-DRY-2, assembly GCF_030519475.1. Lineage (GTDB taxonomy): Bacteria > Actinomycetota > Actinomycetes > Mycobacteriales > Micromonosporaceae > Micromonospora. Next base: position 2,092 of record NZ_JAUMKD010000002.1, read on the forward strand.
CTGCCCGACGGCGGCGCCTGGCTCTACGCCGAGACCGTGCGCCAGATCCACGCGCTCCAGGCCGGCTGCGGCGTGGAGCTGCTGATCCCCGACTTCAACGCCGACCCGGAGCAGCTCGCCGAGGTGTTCGGGTCGCGGCCCGAGGTGCTCGCGCACAACGTCGAGACCGTGCCGCGGATTTTCAAGCGGATCCGCCCGGCGTTCCGCTACGAGCGCTCGCTGGACGTCATCCGGCAGGCCCGCGCCGCCGGCCTGGTCACCAAGAGCAACCTGATCCTGGGCATGGGCGAGGAGCGGGTCGAGGTCTCGCAGGCGCTGCGTGACCTGCACGAGGCCGGCTGCGAGCTGATCACCATCACCCAGTACCTGCGCCCCTCCCCCCGGCACCACCCGGTCACCCGCTGGGTCAAGCCGGAGGAGTTCGTCGAGCTGCGCGAGGAGGCCGAGGAGATCGGCTTCGCCGGGGTGATGAGCGGGCCGCTGGTGCGCTCGTCGTACCGGGCCGGCCGGCTCTACCGGCAGGCGCTGGAGGCCCGCGAGGGCGCCACGGTGGGCACCGCCGGCTGACCCGCCGGCACCGCTGCCCGGCCCGCCGCCGGCCAGGTGCCATGATCGGCCCATGACCACGGGGGTACGCCAGCGGCGCCGCACCGCGCCGCGCGCGCTGCCGGGCGCCCGGTGGACCGGGCTGGCCGGGCTGCTCACCGTGGCGGCGATCGTGGCCGGGGTCGGCTACCGCCTCTGGCTGCTGCTGCACGACGCGCCGCCGACGAACAGCGACGAGGCCACCCTGGGCCTGGCCGCGCTGCACATCGCCCAGGGGCGCGAGTTCCCGGTCTGGTTCTACGGCCAGGAGTACATGGGGCCGCTGGAGGCGTACCTGGCCGCGCCGGTGTTCGCGCTGGCCGGGCCCTCCGTGCTCGGGCTGCGGCTGCCCACCCTGGCGCTGTACGCCCTGTTCGTGCTGCTCGCCTGGCGGCTGAGCGTGCGGCTCACCGGGGACCGGTGGTTCGCCCTGCTGGTGGTCGCGCTGCTCGCGCTCGGCTCCGACCGGATCGTGAAGAACCAGCTCATCGCCGGGGGCGGCTACCCCGAGATGAACGTGGCCGGGATGGCGCTCGCCCTGCTCGCGTACGACCTGGCCGCCGGGCGGCCGGGGCGCCGGCTGCCCCGCTGGGCGGCCTGGGGGTTCCTGGCCGGGCTGATGGCCTGGGTGGACCCGCTGGTGCTGCCGTACGTGGCGGCGACCGGCGCGGTGCTGCTCGGGTTCCGCCGGCGTGAGCTGCGCGGCCGGGCCGGCGCGCTGCTCGGGCTCGCCGCCGTGCTCGGCGCCGCGCCGCTGCTCGGGCACAGCCTGCTGACCGGCGGCAACCCGTTCGCCGCCGTACTCGCCGCCGGCGGCGCCGACCAGAGCGCCGGCTGGGCCGACCGGCTGCACGGCGCGCTGGTGCTCGGCCCGCCGCTGGGCATGGGCTTCTGCTCGCCGAGCCACTGCACCACCTGGCAGCTCTGGTGGGCGGTGGCCCTGCCGGTGCTGCTCGCGGTGGCCGGCGCCGCCGCCTGGCGCACCCTGCGCACCGGCGGCACCGGCGTGCATCCGCGGGTGGGGGCGGCGATCCGGCTCGCGCTCGTGCTGGGTGGCGTCGCCACGCTCGCCGTCTACGCCGTCAGCAGCGCCGCCGGGCGGACCCCGGTGGAGAGTTCGCGCTACCTGTCCTGCCTGCTGGTCTCCCTGCCCGCCCTGCTCTGGCCACTCTGGACCGCCGCCCGGGGCGCGAGGTCACGAGCCGCGGCTGAACCGGCCGGCACCGGACCGGACACCCGAACCGCCGGTCGGGATGCCGGGCCGGCCGGTGACGCGCGGAGCGCTGACCCGAGGTCAGGCGTCCGACCGGCGGCACGGCGGTCGGCCGGGCCGGACGCGACAGGCTGGCGGCCGGGCGCGCTCCGGGTCGCGGCGGTCGGCGTGCTCGCGGCGACCGCCGGCACCGCCGTCGTCGCCACGGCCGGCGCGATCGGCACCGCCCCGGCCGTGCGGGCCGCCGAGGCCCGGCACGCCGCGCTCGTGGCCACCCTGCGCGAGCGCGGCGTCCGGCACGTCTACGGCGGCTACTGGACCTGCAACCGGCTCACCTTCGCCAGCGCCGAGGACGTGGTCTGCGCGGTGGTCCACGACGACCTGAGTCCCGGCCACGACCGTTACCTGCCGTACCGGCGGGCGGTGCGGCAGGCGGCGGCTCCCGCCTGGGTCGCGCCCGTCGGCTCGCCGTTGGCCGCCCGCCTCGACCAGCGGACCCGCGCCGAGCCGGACCGCCTGACGCCCGTCACCATCGACGGCTGGCGCATCTACCTCCCGCAACCCTGACCCCCGCCGCCCGCTCGGTCCCGGAACGAGTGGCTGTCCCGCACGGGATGGCCACTCGCTCCGGGACCGTGCGCGAGCCGTCAGGAGGCGGCGGGTTCGGCGAGGAGGCCGAGGCGGTGGGCGAGCGCGGCGGCCTCGACCCGGTTGCTCACGTCGAGCTTGGCGATGATCCGGGACACGTGCACGCTCGCCGTCTTCGGCGAGATGAACAGCTCCTCGGCGATCCGGCTGTTGCTGTGCCCCTCGGCGACCAGCCGCAGCACCTCGCGTTCGCGCAGGGTGAGCAGGTCGGCGCCGGGGCGGCCGCGGGTCGCGCCGCGCAGCCCGACCCGCCGGGCCAGGGTGGCCGCCCGCTCGGCCAGCGGCGGCGCACCGAGCCGGTCGGCGATCGCGGCGACCTCGGCCACCGCTGCCGACACCTCGTCCCGCTCGCCGGCCGCGGCGGCCGCCTCGGCCAGCGAGAGCAGCGCCCGGCCGAGCGGCCAGGGCTGCCCGTCGGCGCGCCACGCGCTCACCGCCGTCCGCCAGGCGGCCAGCGGGTCGTCCCCGGCGGCGACGGTGGCGGCCAGCTCGGCGGCGTGCGCCCGCTCGGCGGGGAACCGGACCGGCACGCTGGCGGCGAGCGCGGTGACCCGGGCGACCAGCGACTCGTCGTCGAGCTGCCGGGCGGTCCGGGCCAGCGCGGTCAGCACCGGCCAGGCGTACCGGGGGCAGCCGGGCAGGTCGGGGTCGACCAGCGCCGCCTCGGCCGCGCGCCGCGCCTCGGTACGGTCGTCGGCGGCCAGCGCCGCCTCCAGGCGCAGCTCCAGCAGCGGCAGCCGCTGGTGCGCGTGCAGGTAGGGGCGGTTCAGGAAGCCCAGCGCCCGGCCGACCGCCTCGTCCGCGCCCGGGTGCCCCTGGGCCAGCCGCTGCCCGGCGCGCAGTTGCAGCCAGTGCAGGCCGGAGACGCCCGGCGGGTCGATCCGGGCCGCCTCGGCGCAGATCTCCTCGGCCTCCGTCCACCGGCCCAGCGCCAGCAGCGCCTCAGCCTGGTTGGACAGCAGGTACGCGCCGGTGGACCGGCTGATCCCGACCCGGCGGGCCTCGGTCACCCCGTCCGCGGCCGCCTGCGCCGACTCGGCGTACCGGCCGAGTTCGAAGAGCACGTCGGAGCGGTAGACCAGCGCGGTGACCAGGCTCTCGGCGTTGCCGGCGGCCCGGGCCAGCTGCTCGGCCCGGTCCACCTCGGCCAGCCCCAGGTCGGCCGAGTCATGCCGGTGGCAGAGCACCGCCAGCTGCACCGGCAGCATCGTCTGGTCGATCCCCGACTCCTGCGCCGCGGCCAGCACCTCGGCCGCGAGCCGGGTGCCGTCGACCGGGTCGATCCGGGCCAGCTGGGCGGTGATGCCGGCGAGCAGGCGCAGCCGCTCCGGCCCGTCCGGCACCCGCCCGGCCAGCCGGTACGCCTTCCGCAGCTCGGCGGCGCCGTCGGCCTTGCCGAGCATGGCCAGCATCCGGGCGTGCCGGTCGAGCAGGCCGGCGGCACGCAGCGGCTCGGCGTCGGCGTCGACCTCGGCCAGCGCGGCCCGGGCCAGGGTGAGCGCCCGCTTGTAGTCACCGGCGGTGGTGGCGGCGGCCAGCGTCTCCTCCAGCACCGCCAGGTGGTCCATGCCGAGCCGGTCGGCCGCGTCGGGCACCAGTTCCCAGAGCTCCAGCACCCGTTCCAGCAGCCGGCTCTGCTCCGCGTACGCGTACCGCTCGGCGGCGGCGCGGGCCGCGGCGCGGGCGGTCACCAGGGCCCGGGGGTGGTCGTGCGCGGCGTACCAGTGGTGGGCGATCTCGGCCGGCGCGCGGCCGGCGGGGACCAGGTGCGGCTGCGCCTCGATGGCGGCGGCGAACCGGGCGTGCAGCCGGGCGTGCTCGCCGGGGAGCAGTTCGTCGTGCACCGCCTCGCGGACCAGCGCGTGCCGGAACTCGTAGTCGCCGTCCGGGTCGGCCACCACCAGCTGGGCGGCGACGGCGGCGCGCAGCGCGTCCTCCAGCTCCGCCTCGGGCAGGCCGGCGACCTGGGCGATCAGCTGGTGGGCGAAGCGGGTGCCGCCGGCCGCGGCGATCCGCAGCACCCGCTGGGCCGCGTCGGGCAGCCGGTCCACCCGGGCCAGCAGCAGGTCGCGCAGGGTGTCCGGAAGGGCGGCACAGCCGATCGGGTCACCGGCGGCGGCCAGTTCCTCGATGAAGAACGGGTTGCCCTGGGTGCGGTCGTGCACGTCCTCGACGGCGCGGGCGGCCGGCTCGGCGCCGAGCAGGTCGGTCAGGATCGCGGCGGTGCCGTCCCGGTCCAGGCGGCCCAGTTCGACCCGCTCGACGCCGCGGGCGCGGTCCAGTTCGGCCAGGAAGGGGCGCAGCGGGTGCCCGCGGTGCAGTTCGTCGGTGCGGTACGTGCAGACCAGCAGCAGCCGGGCGGTGCGGGCGGCCCGGACCAGGAAGCCGATCAGGTCGCGGGTGGACCGGTCGGCCCAGTGCAGGTCCTCGATCACCAGCACCAGCGGCTGCGCCGCGGCGAGCCGGTGGAACAGCCCGGCGACCAGGTCGAACAGGTAGCCGCGGGGAGCGTCGGAGGTCGGTACGGCGGCGGGCACGGCGACCCCGGCCGGGACCCGGGCCAGCTCCGGCAGCAGCCGGGCGAACTCCCCCTCGTACCCGTCGAGGACGCCCGGGCCGTCCTGGCGCAGCACGTCGCGCAGCGCAGCGGCGAACGGCGCGAACGGCAGGCCCGCCTCGCCCAGCTCCAGGCACTGGCCGACGAGCAGCCGCGCCCCGGCGGCGGTGGCCAGCCCGCCGAACTCCTCCAGCAGCCGGGTCTTGCCCACCCCGGCCTCGCCGCCGACCAGCACCGTGGTCGGCTCCCCGGTGCGCGCCCGGGCGAGGGCGTCGCGCAGGGCCGCCAGTTCACTCTGGCGGCCGACGAGGACGGAGCTGGCGGCGCGTACGGTCACGGCTCCGAGCATGCCACGGCCGGCGCCGCCGCCGTCCACGGAGATCAACCCGCCGGCCGGCGGCGCGTCGGCGGCCGGCGCGGCCGGTGCGTCGGGTGTGTCGGGTGCGGCCACGGCGGACCGGTCGGGCGCCGCCGGCGGCACGAGACCGGCCGGCGCGGCGGGCCGGTCCGGCGTGGGGACGACACCGGCCGCCGGTGACTGGTCACCGGCGGCCGGGGTCGCGGGGCCGGCGGCCGGGCGGGCAGCGCCGGCCGCCGGCGGGGCGGGGGCGGTCACCGGCGGGCGTCGTCGGTACGGCCGGCCTGGCGGCGCCCCAGCCAGCCGCGTCCGCTGCGCCGGGCCACCGACCGGGCGAGCCGGTCGGCCGCCGCCTCGGCGCGCAGCTCGGCGGCGTGCGTGCGGTGCAGGGAGAGGATGAATTCCGCGTCGTTGCCGAACATGTCGGGCTCCTGTCGTGCGTCTCGGTCATCTGCTGACGTTGACTCTCCGCGCGAAGGTGGCCCCGGGGCATGGGCACGCTGCCTGATCTTCGCCCGCTCCCCCTCCTTACGCCGGCGCTCACCCGCCCGGTCGGCGCCGTAAGGTACTCAGCCCACCGAGCACCGGCCGCGGATCAACCCGGCGGTTGCCGACCACTAGACTCTGGGGCATGGCAAAGCCCCAGGAGAAGGTCTCGTTCGGCCAGCGGCTGAAGCAGATCGGGTTGGTGTTCAAGTTCACCGCCAAGCAGGACAGGTGGTTCGCGCCGCTGGCCGCCGCCGCGGTGCTGATCCCGCTCGCGCTCACCGTGGTCGCGGTGATCCTGTGGGGCTGGATCTGGCTGCCGATCGGCATCCTGCTGACGCTGCTCGCGCTGCTGATCGTGCTCAACCTGCGGTCCAACAAGGCCATGATGAACGCCGCCGAGGGCCAGCCGGGCGCGGCGGCCCAGATCATGGAGAGCATGCGGGGCGACTGGCGGGTGACGCCGGCGGTCAGCTCCACCACCCAGATGGACATGGTGCACCTGGTCATCGGCCGTCCCGGCGTGATCCTGCTGGCCGAGGGCAACCCGCAGCGGGTGCGCGGCCTGCTCGGCCAGGAGAAGCGCCGGCTGGCCAAGGTGATCGGCTCGGCGCCGCTCTACGACTACGTGATCGGCCAGGACGAGGGTGAGCTGCCCATCCGCAAGCTGCGGATGACGCTGATGCGGCTGCCGCGCAACCTGAGCGGCAAGGACGTCAACTCGCTGGACAAGCGGCTCAAGGCGCTCACCGCCCGGCCGCAGATGCCCAAGGGCGCCATCCCGAAGAACATGCGGCCGCCGCGGGGCGCCTTCCGCCAGACCCGCGGTCGCTGACCCACGACGTACGCGAGGAGCCGGGCCCGACGGGCCCGGCTCCTCGCGTAAGGGGCCCCTGCTCCCCTCGATCGTCTGACGCCCGGCCTGGGGGATCGGCCGTTTCCGCCCGGTCCGGGGACGACGAGCACGGCGCTTGCGGGTCAGGCGGCGGTGACCACCGAGCCGGTGAGGCGGTCGTGCAGGCCGCGGCGGTGCTGGTCCATCAGCAGCGCCGGCACCACCAGGGCCAGCAGCAGGCCCCGCAGCAGGGCCCGGACCAGGCCGATCCGGCCACCGTCGACCCAGGCGACGCAGCGGATCTTCGTGATGTACATGCCGGGGGTCTGCGCGAACAGGCCGAGGAAGAAGCCGTACTCGAGAACGAGCACCAGGACCGGCGCCCAGCCGTCGCGCACCGGGTCGGCGAAGAAGTTCGAGACCAGCAGGCAGAGCACCCAGTCGATGATCAGGGCCCCGAACCGGCGGCCCAGGCTCGGCGGGGTGAAGGCGGAATCCGCGGCGGGCGGCACGGGGCGGTCTTGCGACGTGGTCACAGCGCTCAGGGTAGCCAGGCCCGTCGGCCGTTTCTCGGCTGGGACCGGCCGCTCCACCGCGCAAAAACGGACCAACCCCGTCAAGTGTCAATACACTGGCACAGCCGGTTGCTTCCGGCCGGCCGTCCCAGCCAGGTTGACCGGCGCGGATGACGCTCCGCGAGGGACGTAACACGGCAGAAACACTCAAGACACGGCCGGGCAACCGCGCGGCCATAGCGTCGCCAGCAGCCTAGCTACCCCGTGGACGTGCCAGGAGGACGTGTGTTCGCCAATCCCGAGGAACTCCTGCGATACCTCAAGAACGAGGACGTGAAGTTCGTCGACGTACGTTTCTGTGACCTGCCCGGCGTGATGCAGCACTTCAACCTGCCGGTGGAGTCCGTCGCCGACGACCTCTTCACCGACGGGCTCGCGTTCGACGGCTCGTCGATCCGCGGCTTCCAGGCGATCCACGAGTCGGACATGCTCCTGCTCCCGGACGTCGCCACCGCCTTCATCGACCCGTTCCGGGCGCAGAAGACGCTCGCCCTGAACTTCTTCATCCACGACCCGTTCACCCGCGAGCCCTACAGCCGCGACCCGCGCAACGTGGCGAAGAAGGCCGAGGCCTACCTGGCGGCCAGCGGCATCGCCGACACCGCGTACTTCGGCGCGGAGGCGGAGTTCTACATCTTCGACTCGATCCGCCACGAGACCTCCGCGCACCAGTCGTACTACTACATCGACTCGATCGAGGGCGCCTGGAACACCGGCCGCGACGAGGAGGGTGGCAACCGCGGTTACAAGACCGCGTACAAGGGCGGCTACTTCCCGGTGCCGCCGGTGGACCACTACGCCGACCTGCGGGACAGCATCGTGCGCCGGCTGGTCGACACCGGCTTCACCGTGGAGCGCTCGCACCACGAGGTGGGCACCGCCGGCCAGTCCGAGATCAACTACAGGTTCTCCACCCTGCTGCACGCGGCCGACCAGCTCCAGCTCTTCAAGTACATCGTGAAGAACGAGGCCTGGGCGAACGGCAAGACCGCGACCTTCATGCCGAAGCCGCTCTTCGGCGACAACGGCTCCGGCATGCACACCCACCAGAGCCTCTGGCTGAACGGCGAGCCGCTGTTCTACGACGAGACCGGCTACGCCGGGCTCTCCGACACCGCCCGCTGGTACATCGGCGGCCTGCTGCACCACGCGCCGTCGCTGCTGGCGTTCACCAACCCGACGGTCAACTCGTACCGTCGACTGGTGCCGGGCTTCGAGGCGCCGGTCAACCTGGTCTACTCGCAGCGCAACCGTTCCGCCTGCACCCGCATCCCGGTGACCGGCAGCAACCCGAAGGCCAAGCGCGTCGAGTTCCGGGTGCCGGACCCGTCGGCCAACGTCTACCTCGCCTTCTCGGCGATGATGATGGCCGGCCTGGACGGCATCAAGAGCAAGATCGAGCCGCCGGCGCCGATCGACAAGGACCTGTACGACCTGCCGCCGGAGGAGTGGGGCGACGTCAAGCAGGTGCCGGGCTCGCTGCCCGCCGTGCTCGACTCGCTCGAGGCCGACCACGACTACCTGCTCGACGGCGGCGTCTTCACGCCGGACCTGATCTCGACCTGGATCGAGTGGAAGCGGACCAACGAGGTCGACCCGGTGCGCCTGCGCCCGACCCCGCACGAGTTCGCGCTCTACTTCGACTGCTGAGGCACTCGACCGACACCGGCCGGGCCGGCTCCGCGACGCGCGGGGCCGGCCCGGCCGTTCCGTAGCCGTCCGGCCCGACCCGCCATCATGTAACGCCCCCCGATATACCTTCGCGTCCGTTATATTGCCGGCATGGACACACCGCTACGGGAGCCCACGTTCCTGATCCTCACCGCGCTCGCGGGCGAGCCGCTGCACGGCTACGGCCTGATCCGCGAGGTGGCCGCCCTCTCCGAGGGCCGCGTCTCGCTGCGCCCCGGCACGCTCTACGGTGCGCTCGACCGGCTGGTCGACGCCGGCCTGGTCGAGGTCGACCGGGAGGAGGTGGTGGACGGCCGGCTGCGCCGCTACTACCGCCTCTCCCCCGCTGGCAGCACCACCCTGGCCGCCGAGACCGAGCGGCTGCGCCGCAACGTCGAGGCGGCCACCGCCCGGCTGCGCGGCCGCTCCGGCACCGCCCGGTCGCTCGCCCCGCGTACCGCCGGAGGGCTGGCATGAGCGACCTGGAACGGCGTTACCTGCGGTTGCTGCGCGCGTACCCGGCCGGGTACCGGCGAGCGCGCGGGGCCGAGATCGTCGGCACGTACCTCGACCTCGCCGACCCGGACCGGCGCTGGCCGTCCCTCGCGGACGCCGCGGACCTGCTGCGCGGCGGCCTGCGTCAGCGGCTGCGCGCCGCCGGCGCCGCCGACCTGCTTCCAGGCGTACGCCTGGCCGCCGTCCTCGCGTTCCTCACCGCCACCTCGCTCGCGGCGGCCTGGTCGGTGCTGGAGCTGCGGCCTCCGGCCGATCTCAGCCTGCCCACCGCGAGGCCGTTCGTCTCGCTCGGCATCGGGGCGTGGATCGCCTGGCTGCTCGCCGCGGTCGGGTACGCGCTGGCCCCCGGTCGCTGGACCCGCCGTGCCGTCGCGCTCGCCCTGCTCCTCACCCTCGGCCTCGTTCCCGCCGCCCCGCTGGTCGGCCTGCCCCGCCCGCCGCTGTTCGTCCTGCTGCCGCAGATCGCGTTGGGCCTGGTCGCGCTCGGCCTACCGGACGCGCTGCCGGCGCCGCTGCGGGCGGCGCCACCGGTGGCCGTGGGCGTCGTCGCCCTCGCGGGGACCAACCTGCACCTGCTGTCCCCGCAGCGGTTCGCCGGGAGCTACTACATCTCGACGGCCGTGCCGGTGCTGCCGGTTGCCGCCGTCGCGCTGCTCGCGGTGGCGCTGCTGCTGGCGGCGGGGTTCGCCGTGCGCACCGATCACCGGGGCGTCTGGGCGGCGCTGATCCTGCTCACCCCCATCGGCCTGCTGGCGCTGCAGCCGCTGGCCGGAGTGGTGGACGGGGTCGGCACGACCGTCGCGGTCTGGTCCGAACTCGCCGCGACGGCCGTCGTGATCGGGGTGCTCGGGCCCGCGCTGCTGCCGCTGGCGCTCGCCCTCCGCCGCCCGACCCGTTCCCCCCGCCCCACTTCCCGCTGACCCCCGCCCCCGCCCCCGCCCGCCGGTCAGGAGGAGCTGTCGATCCGCCGACCTCAAGGCCGACCGGGCGGGGGTCCGGAGGCGTGGGCGCGCGGCCCTCGGGCGCGGGTCACGGTCAGGACGACCAGGAGCACGAGGACCAGCGCGGTCATCGCGATCGCGCCCGGGGCCTTGGTGAACCGGGCCAGGGTGGTGCCGTCGGGCAGGGTGAGGAACGCGGCGAGCGCGCAGGGCAGCACGAACCAGGTGGTCCGGGCCACGGCGACGGCGAGCAGCGCGAGGGGCCAGGTGAGGTACCAGGGGTGGACGACCGGGGCCAGGGCGACGGTGGCGGCCAGCGCCAGCCCGGCGGATCGCAGCGCCACCCGGGGGCGGGCCGCCTCGATCCGGGCCACCCGCTGCCGGACGTCGTTCAACCGGCGCAGCGCCCGCCACGCCCGCCACCAGAGCACCACCAGCAGCACGGCGAGCAGCAGCAGCGCCACCGCCCGGACCACCGGCACCGCGCCCGGTTCCCGGCCGACCAGCGCGCCGGCGTAGTCGACGACGAAGCCCACCGCGGTCGGCGGTGAGGTCCACTGCTCCGAGTCGCCGGTGCGGACCAGCCCGCCGACCCAGCCGACGCCGAGCCCGGCGGCCAGCGCGGTGACCGCGAGCGCGGCGAGCACCCCGCCGGCCAGCCAGCCGGCGGCGCGCAGCAGCGCCGCGAGCGTGTAGCGGCCGTGCACCGCGGCCAGCGCCGCGAACGGCAGCACCACCAGCGCGGTGGCCTTCACCGTCACCGCCAGCCCGAGCAGCGCCCCGGCGACCAGCAGCGCCCGCGGCCGCCCGGGCAGCCGGACCAGCACCAGCAGGGCGAGCGTCAGCAGGCCGAGCAGCACCGCGTCGTTGTGCGCGCCGGCCAGCAGGTGCACCCCGACCAGCGGGCAGGCCAACACCAGCCAGGCCGCGCGGCGCACCGGCACCCCGGCGGCCCGGGCCAGCCCCGGCAGGCAGAGCGCGGCCAGCAGCATCCCGGCCAGCGCGACCAGTCGCAGCGCCACCACGGTGCCGACCAGTCCGCCGCCTAGGGTCACCGCGAGCGCGGCGAGCAGCACGAAGAACGGCCCGTACGGGGCCGGGGTGTCCCGCCAGATCGGCGCGACCGCGTCCACCCACGGGCAGCCCGCCCCGGCCACGCCGGTGGCGTACGGGTCGGCGCCGTGCGCGTACGCCCAGCCCTGGCAGGCGTAGGAGTAGACGTCCCGGCTGCCCAGGGGCGGGGTGAGCAGCAGCGGCACCCCCCAGAGCCCGGCGGTGCGGTACGCCCACCCGGTCGACGGGGCGCCCCGGCGCAGCGCCCACCACGCGCCGGCCAGCAGCACCGTGCCGACCAGCCACCCGGCGACGACCAGCGGGCCGCGGTCGCCGCGCCAGATCGGCGCGGTGGCGGTGCCCGGCAGCGCGCCACCGAGCCAGCCGGTGACGGCCAGCAGCACCGCCCCGGCCAGGCCGGCCCAGCGGGCGAGCCGGGCGGCGCCGGGTGACGGCGCTGCGGCGGGCGACGACGGGGCGGCGGGCGGCGGGGCGGGCGGGGCGCCGGGATCGCTCACCGGCGCACCTTCCCTCAGTCGACGGCGACCGGCCGGCGGGCCGCCCGAGCCGACCGTACCAAGCGAACCGCCACCACGATCACCAACAGCGTCATCAGCGGGGCGCCGACGGTCTTGGTGTACCGGGGCAGGCCGGTGCCGTCGGCCAGCACCAGGAACGCCGAGACCAGCGCCACCACGGTGAACCAGCCGGTCCGGTGCCGCGCGGTGGCCGCAAGCACGGTCAGCGGCCAGATCCAGTACCAGGGGTGGAAGAGCGGGGCCAACGCCACCGTGGCGGCCAGCGCCAGCCCGGCGTGCCAGAGCGGGTCCCGGGTGCGGGCCCGCCACCAGAGCCAGATCAGCACCAGCGCGAGCACCGCCATCCCGATCCCGCGGGTGACCGGGAGCGGGTCGCCGTGCCAGCCGAACGGCGCGGCGAGATAGGCCACGGTCTGCCCCACCGCCGTCGAGGGCGAGGTCCAGGCGATCACCAGGCCGCCCTGCTCCAGCCCGGCGATCCAGCCGAAGTCCAGGCCGGCGGCGAGGGTCACCCCGACCACCGCGGCGACCGCCCCGCCGACCACCCAGCCGCCGTCGCGCAGCAGCGCCCGGATCGAGTACGCCCCGACGATCGCGGCCAGCGCCGCGAACGGCACCACGACCAGCGCTGTCACCTTCACCGCGCCGGCCAGCCCGAGCAGCGCACCGCCGGCGAGCAGCGGGCCGGGCCGACCGGGCCGGGACACCACCACCGCCAACCCGGCCACCAGCAGGCCCACCATCAGCGCGTCGTTGTGCGCCCCGGAGACCAGGTGCACGGCGACCAGCGGGCAGGCCAGCGCCAACCAGAGCGCCCGGCCGACCGGCACCCCGCACCGGCGGGCCAGCACCGGCAGGCAGGCCGCGGTCAGCGCCACCCCGGCGACCGCGATCAGCCGGAACAGCACGATGCTGGCGGTCAGCGACCCGGTCGCCGCCACCACCGCGCCGGAGAGCATCACGAACAGCGGCCCGTACGGGGCCGGGGTGTCCCGCCAGATGTAGGAGATGGTGTCCAGCCACGGGCAGGGCAGCGCCGACACGCCCTGCTCGTACGGGTTGATCCCGGCCGCGTAGCTGGCGCCCTGGCAGGCGTACGCGTAGACGTCCCGGCTGCCCAGCGGCGGCGCGAACAGCAGCGGCAGCAGCCAGAGCCCGACGGTGACCAGGGCCCACCGGGCCGACGGCACCCGGTCGCGCAGCGTCCACCAGGCGTACGCCATCAGCCCGGTGCCGACCAGCCAGGTGGCGATGATCAGCGGTCCGTTGGGGCCCCGCCAGATGCTGACCGGGGTGGGGCGCAGGTCTCCGTCGGGCAGCGCGCCGCCGAGCACGGCGGCGACGGCGAGCAGCGCCGAACCCGCCAGGCCGGTCCAGCGCGCGAGGTGGTGAGGCACGCCCGACATGCTGCCAGTACGGTGGTCGCGGTACGGAGGTGGGCATGCGGCGCTCTCGGGTGGTGGCGGTGGCCGCCGCGTCCGCCGCCGTCCTCGGGGTGGTCTACCTCACCCTGCCGCCGATGGGCTCCGACCTCTCCGCCCAGGTGGCCCGGGCCGACTTCTTCGCCGCGAACGGCCTCGCCCCGGTCGACCTGCGCTGGTACGGCGGCGTGCAGCAGTTCGGCTACAGCCTGCTCGCCCAGCCGGTGATGGCGCTCCTCGGGGTGCGGGTCACCGGCGCGCTGGCGCTGCTCGGGGCGGCGAGCGCGTTCGCCGCGCTGCTGGTCCGCACCCGGGTTCCCCGCCCGCTGCTCGGCAGCCTGGTCGGGGTGCTCACCATCGCCGGCAACCTGGTCTCCGGCCGGGTCACCTACGGCCTCGGGGTCGCGTTCGGGCTCGGCGCGCTGCTCGCGCTCACCCTGCCCGGCCGCGCCGGTCCGGAGACCGGGCCGGCCGCTCCGGACGGCGTCCCCGGCGGGCGGCCCACGCGGTCGGTCCCGGACGCCGGCCACAGCCGGTGCGCGGCGGGCCGGGTTGGCCGTCCGGCGCTGCCGCGGCTCGGGCTGGCCGCGGCCGGGGCGCTGCTGGCCTCGGCGACCAGTCCGGTGGCCGGCCTCTTCGTCGGCCTGGCCGGGGCGGCGCTGCTGCTCACCCGCCGGTACGCCGACGGCCTGACCCTCGGCGTGGCGGCCGCGCTGCCGCTCGGCGTGACCGCGCTGCTCTTCGGCGACGGCGGCTGGATGAACATCAGCCGCACCGACACCGTCCGGGCGGTGGTGACCAGCCTGCTGGTCGCCGCGCTGGTGGCGTACCGGCCGGTGCGGGTGGGCGCGCTGCTCTCGGCGGCCGGGGTGGCGGCGGCCGCGCTGGTGCACACCCCGGTCGGGCTGAACGCGACCCGGCTGGCGGTGATGTTCGGGCTGCCCGTGCTGGCCGCCACCGCCCGGCCCCCGGCCTGGCTCACCCGCCGGCTGCCGGGCGCCGCGAGCCGGGCCGCCGGGCCGGGCGCGAGCCGACCGGCCGGCGGGCCGCAGCGGCGGCGGGGGCGGGTGCTGCCCGCCGGCGCGCTGGCCGCGCTGCTGGTGGCGGTCTGCGTCTGGCAGCCGCCGGTGGTCCCCGCCGACCTGCGCGGCGTCGGCGGCCCGACCACCCGGCCCGGCTACTTCGCCCCGCTGCGGTCGTGGCTGGACGGGCAGCGGCTCACCGGCCGGGTCGAGGTGCCGCCGACCCGCGACTACTGGGAGGCCGCGGCGCTGGGCGAGGTGCCACTGGCCCGGGGCTGGCTGCGGCAGGCCGACATCGACCGCAACCCGCTCTTCTTCACCACCGTGCCCGGCGCGGCCGGCACCGGGGTACCGCTGACCCCGGCGAGCTACCGGGCCTGGCTGGCCGAGAACGCCGTGCAGTACGTCGCGGTCCCCGACGCCCCGCTGTCCTGGGTGGGCCGGGCCGAGGCGGAGCTGGTGACCGGCGGGCTGCCGTACCTGACCCCGGTCTGGTCCGGCCGGCACTGGCGGGTCTGGGCGGTCGCCGACCCGACCCCGATCGTCGGCGCCCCCGCCGAACTGGTCGGCCACGACGGCGCGACGCTGACCTTCCGCGCCCCGGCCGCCGGCACCGTGCCGGTGCGGGTGCGGCACAGCCGCTGGCTGACCGCGTCCGGCGGGGCGACGGTGGCGGCCGACGGCGAGTGGACGGCGGTCACCGTGCCGCGCGCCGGCAGCTACACGCTGGGCAGCTGACCGGTCAGCTCTCCAGCACCCGTTCCATCGCCGCCCGGGAGCGCCGGCCGGTGCGCAGGTACTCGTCGAGGAACTCGCCGGGATCGTCCCGGCCGAGCAGCCGGACCACGCCGGCCAGCTCCACGCCGTGCCGGGGCAGCTGGTCGCCGGCCCGGCCGCGGACCAGCATCAGCGCGTTGCGGACCTGCGCGGCCAGGGTCCAGCCGGCGGCCATCGCCGCGGCGTCCGCCGGGTCGACCAGGCCCGCGTCCCGGGCCGCCGCGAGGGCGTCGAGGGTACGCGTGCCGCGCAGCGCCCGGTTCGCCCCGCCGTGGCGCAGCTGGAGCAGCTGCACCGCCCACTCGACGTCGGCCAACCCGCCCCGGCCCAGCTTGGTGTGGGTGGCCGGGTCGGCACCCCGGGGCAGCCGCTCGTGCTCCACCCGCGCCTTGATCCGGCGGATCTCGACGACCTGCTCGCGGGTCAGCCCGTCGGCCGGGTAGCGGACCGGGTCGACCAGCGCCTCGAACTCGGCGCCCAGGTCCGCGTCGCCGCAGACGAAGCGGGCCCGCAGCAGCGCCTGCGCCTCCCACACCCGGGACCAGCGGGCGTAGTACTGGGCGTAGGCGGCGAGGCTGCGCACCAGGGGCCCCTGCCGGCCCTCCGGGCGCAGGTCCGCGTCCACGCCGAGCGGCGGGTCGGGGGCGGGCAGGGCGAGCAGCCGACGCAGCTCCTCGGCGATGGCGTGCGCGGCCGCGCTGGCCGCGCTCTCGGCGGCGCCCTCCGGCGGGGCGTAGACGAAGAGCACGTCCGCGTCGGAGAGGTAGTTCGACTCGTACCCGCCGAGCCGGCCCATGCCGATCACCGCGAACCGCAGCCCGGGCAGCTCGGGCCGGCTGGCCCGGGCGACGCGCAGCGCCGCGGCCAGCGTGGCGTCGGTGACGTCGGCCAGCGCCGTGCCCACCCTGGCGATGTCGGTCAGCGCCGGCGCGGCGCGCCCCGCGCCGTCCGGCCGGGGCGGGGCGGGGGCCAGCGAGCCGGCCCGGCTCAGCACGTCGGCGCAGGCCAGCCGGACCAGTTCCCGGCGGCGCAGCGCGCGGACCGCCCCGGTGGCCTCGACCGGGTCGGCGTGCCGGGCGGCGGCGGCCGCGAACCCCTCGCAGAGCACCTCGCGCGGGCGCGGGGTCAGCTCGCTCTCCTCGGCCAGCAGCCGCAGCGCCTCCGGCTCCCGGGCCAGCAGGTCGGCGGCGTACCGGGAGGAGGAGAGCACCCGGGCCAGCCGGCGGGCGACCGGCCCCTCGTCGCGCAGCAGTCGCAGGTACCAGGGGGTGCTGCCGAGCTTGTCGGAGACCTGCCGGTAGTTGAGCAGGCCGCGGTCCGGTTCGGGGGCGTCGGCGAACTCGCTGAGCAGCACCGGCAGCAGGGTGCGCTGGATGGCGGCGGTGCGGCTCACCCCGCCGGTGAGGGCCTGGAGGTGGCGCAGCGCCCCGGCCGGGTCGGCGAAGCCGAGGATCTCCAACCGGTGCCGGGCCGCCTCCGGGGTCAGCCGCAGCCCGTCGGCGGGCACCCGGGCCACCGACTCGAGCAGCGGCCGGTAGAGCAGCTTGGCGTGCAGCCGACGTACCTCGGTGGCGTGGGTGACCCACTCGGCGCGGAACTCCTCGACGGCGCTGCGGCCCGGCGTGGCCTGGTAGTCGAGCGCGGCGGCCAGCCAGCGCAGCGCGGCCGGCTCGGTGGGCACGGTATGGGTGCGGCGCAGGCCCTGCAACTGGAGGCGGTGCTCGACCGTCCGCAGGAACCGGTAGCCGCGCAGCAGCGCCTCGCCGTCGGCCCGGCCCACGTAGCCGCCGGCCACCAGCGCGCGCAGCGCCGGGATGGTGCCGGGCACCCGCAGCGACTCGTCACCGCGGCCGTGCACCAGTTGCAGCAGCTGCACGGCGAACTCGATGTCGCGCAGCCCGCCCGGGCCGCGCTTGATCTCGCGCTCCAGCTCCTTCGGCGGGATGTTGTCGATGATCTTCCGGCGCATGGCGCGGACGTCCTCGACCGCCTCCGGCCGCTCGGCCGCCCGCCACACCAGCGGGGCGAGCTGGTCGATCCACTCCCGCCCCAGCGCCGGGTCGCCGGCGGCCGGCCGGGCCTTGAGCAGCGCCTGGAACTCCCAGGTGCGGGCCCAGCGCCGGTAGTAGGCCAGGTGGCTGGCGAGGGTACGCACCAGCGGCCCCCGGTTGCCCTCCGGGCGCAGCGCGGCGTCGACCGGCCAGGCGACCAGCCCGCAGATGTGGATCAGGCGGGTGGCGACAGTGGTGGCCGCGGGCAGGTCGGCGTCCTCGGCGGCCACGAAGATGACGTCCACGTCGGAGACGTAGTTCAGCTCGTCGCCGCCGCACTTGCCCATCGCCACCACGGCCAGCCGGGGGCGGGGCGCGTCCGCCGGCAGCTCACCGACCGCTATCCGGTACGCCGCCGCGAGGGTGGCGTCGGCCAGCGCGGAGAGCGCCGCCATGGTCTGCTCCAGGCCCCGCCCGCCGGTCAGGTCGGCCGCCGCGATCCGCAGCAGCGCCAGCCGGTACGCCCGGCGCAGCACGGCGATCGGGTTGCCCTCACCGGCGAGGTCGAGCCGCCCCTCGGCGGTCGGCGCGAGCCCGTCCGGCGCGGTGCGCAGCGCCGTCCACTGGTCCGGGTTGGCCACCAGGTGGTCGCCGAGCGCCGAGGAGGCGCCCAGCACCGCGACCAGTCGCCGCCGCAGGCCCGGGTCGTCGCCGAGCGCCGCCAGCAGCGCCGAGCCGGCGCCGATCCCGGCTGCGGATTCCGCCGCGCCGCCGGCCTGGTCCCCGATCCCGCCGGTGCCCCCGCGCTGTCCGGCGGCGGTCGCGGCCCCGCCGGTGCCGGCGGGTTGTCCGGCGGCAGCGGTCGCGGCCCGGTTGCCGGTCGCGCTGTCGCCGGTCGGGTTCGCCCGGTGCTCGGCCTCCACCAGGCGGTGCAGTTGGCGCAGCGCCAGGTCGGGGTCGGCCGCCCGGGACAGCGCCGCCAGCAGCTCCGCCGCCGGCTCGTCGGCCGGTTCCTGGGTGTCCGGCCGCCAGAGGCCCAGCCCGTCGGGGCCGAGCAGGTCGGCCGCCCGCGCTCCGCCGTCGTCCTCGCCGATCCCGAAGCCGTAGCGGGCCAGCCGCCCGGCGGCCCTGGTCGGCCGGCTCATCCCTGCCCGAGCAGCGGCAGGCTGCGCCGCGGCCCGCTGTCGTCCAGCTCGCCGAGGGCCAGCGCGGCGAACCGGGCGGCGAACGGCTGCCAGACCTCCTCGACGTCGGCCATCACCCCGTGGCAGGCGGCCACCACCAGCTCCGGGTCGTAGCCCAGCTCGGCCAGCATTGTCGAGTCGCTGGCCCAGTCGGCGATCATCGCGGTGTCGCACTCGATGTGGAACTGCAGCCCCCAGGCCCGGTCGCCGAGGCGGAACGCCTGGTGCGGGTAGCGGGTGGAGGCGGCCAGCAGGGTCGCGCCGCGCGGCAGTTCGGTGATCTCGTCGGCGTGCCACTGGAGCACGTCCGGGATCAGCGGCACGTACCGGAAGAGCGGGTCGGCCTCGGCGGCGTCCCGCCGGCCGACCACGGCCGGGCCGATCTCGGGCCCGGACGGGCTGCGTTCCACCTGGCCGGCGTGCGCGGTGGCCAGCAGTTGCGCGCCCAGGCAGATGGCCAGCGTGGGCACCCGGTGCCGGACGGCCTTGCGGAGCAGCCCCTCCACGGCCGGGAACCAGGGCGCGCCGGGCGACCCGTCCGGCAGCGGGTACGCCTGCTGCTCGCCGCCGAGCACCACCAGCGCCGCGTACCCCTCCAGATCGGCGGGGAGTTCGTCGCCCGCGTGCGGGCGCACCACCCACAGCTCCAGCCCGGCCTCGGTCAGCCACTCGCCCAGCCGGCGCGCGTCGTCGGTCGGGTCGTTCTCGATCACCAGCGCGGTTGCCACGCCGTCGAGGCTAGCCGGTGCGCCGCCGCACCCCGGAACGGCACCACGCCCGCCAGCCGCACACCGTTGCTGTCATCCGGCGCGACGGGCGGGGGCCGGGGTGCGCAGGGCATCCAGCATGCGGGACAGCGCCGCCCAGGTGTCATCGAGGGCGGCCGGATCCGTCGTCCCGGCCAGCCAGAGCGCCGCCTCGTTCATGGCGCCGGAGAGCAGCCGCGCCAGGGGCGCGACCGGCTGCCGGCCGATCGTCCCGGACTCGACCAGCTCGGTCAGCGCCTCGGCCAGGTGCCGGCCGGAGGTCGCCTCGTCCAGCGCGCGCCACTCGTTCCAGCCGAGCACCGCCGGGCCGTCGACCAGCATGATCCGTTGCAGCTGCGGATCGGTGCTCGCGGTGAGGAAGGCCCGGCAACCGGCGGTGAACCGGGACCACGGGTCGTGGTGGGCGTCGGCGGCGCTGGCCACCCGGTCGGCGACCTCCTGCTGCACCTGGGCGAGGACCGCGCGGAACAGGTCGGGCTTGCCGGTGAAGTGGTGGTAGAGCGCGCCCTTGGTGACCCCGGCGGCCTGGACGAGCTCCGCCAGGCCGACGGCCGCGTAGCCCTGGCCGGCGAAGAGCCGCCGCGCGTGGCGGACCAGCGCCGCCCGGGTCTGCGCGCGCTGCCGGGCCCGGATCCCCTGCGTCATCAACCCTCCATTGACATACCGATGGTACGCGAATTACCGTCCCTCACATACCGATGGTATGCGAAAGGGGCTCCGGCATGAACCTGACCAGCTTCTATCCGGTCGTCTGCACCGACCGGCTCATCGAGGCCCGCGACTTCTACCAGAAGCACCTGGGCTTCGAGACGACCTTCGAGGCCGACTGGTACGTCAGCCTGCGCCGCCCCGGCCCGCCGGAGTACGAACTGGCCCTGCTCGACCACCGGCACCCGACCCTGCCGGCGGCGTACCGGTCCCCGGTGCGCGGGCTGCTGCTCAACCTCGAGGTCGGCGACGTCGACGCCGAGTGGGAGCGCCTCGCCGTCCGGGCCGGCCTCCCCGTCGAGTTGGAGCTGCGCAGCGAGGACTTCGGCCAGCGGCACTTCATCCTGGCCGCCCCGGACGGCGTCCTGATCGACGTCATCACCCCCATCCCACCGACCGGGGAGTGGGCGCAGCGGTACGTCGCCGGTTGAGCCCTCCGGCGCGACCGGTGAACGGCTGCCGGAGCTCCTCGACGCCGGCCAGCAGGGGCCGAGGCGGTGGCCCGGTCGGCGGTGGTGCGCCGGGACTACCGGTCCGCCGGCCGGAAGGCGCCGGACACCTCGGTGTGCACGACCCAGCCGAGCCGCTGGTACAACGCACGACCCTCGTCGGTGGCGACCAGGATGCCGGTCCGCGCGCCGCGCCGCGCGGCATGGCGGTGCAGCGCCGCCATCACCACGCTGCCCAGCCCGCGCCGCCGGTGGGCCAGGTCCGGTGGCACCTGGTCGAGCCACGGCGTAGCCGCCGGCATTTTCGACGCGACCGGACGCGGCCCGGTCACCGTCGGCGTCGAGCACCGCCGCCACCACGCAGCGCCGTCTGGTGCCGACCTGGGCGGTACGGCGCGGCGGATCGACCGAGACCGACCGGGTCGACCGCGAGCGGGGCGGTCATCAGGTGACCCGGGACGTCCAGCCGCCACGCGGGCGGCAGCGCGGCGCGGAGCCCGGCGCGGTCGCCGGCCACCTTGATCCAGCTTCCGAGGCGTGGTCAGCCGCCAGCAGGAGCCGGCCGACCGAGTCGGCGTCCCAGGTGTGCAGCACGGCTGGCGCACCCGATGGCCAGCTGGCCCGACGTCACCCGGAAGCCGCCGGGCACCCGCACCAGGCGGGCGTGCTGCCCCGGCAGAGGGTCCAGCCGCTTCCCCACGCCATCACCAGCTCGGCGATCGACGCGGTGTCGTCCACCCCTGACGGCTGTCCGTCGTCCTTCCGAGCACGGCCGGTGCCTCCCCTTCGCCATCGCTGCTTGCACCAGCTTACTTGTTGCAATGTTCTTGCAATAGGGCCGAGGCGTGGTCGTCCCGCCCCACCGCCGCCAGGCGGTACTCGGGCGGGCCGGCCGCCGCGCGGCTCGGCTCTGCCGCTGTGCCCCGGTACACCGCGCCCGAGCCATGCGTCCGTCGTCCGCCCACCGGTGCTGCGCGGCGGCTGCGGTGATGCTGGTGTCGCCGTCCGTCGGGCCGACCCGGCCGGAACGGGTGGCCCGCGGCATCGAGGCACTCACCGGCTGGGGGCTGCGGCCGGGCTGGCGCGCGTACGCCCGGCAGGGCTACCTGGCCGGCGCGGACGAACTGCGGGCCGCCGACCTGAACGCGGCCTTCGCCGACCCGGAGGTACGCGGGGTGATCTGCACCCGGGGCGGGTACGGCGCGCAGCGGGTGGTGAACGCGATCGACATGGCAGCGGTACGCCGCGACCCGAAGGTGGTGGCCAGCTTCTCCGACATCACCGCGTTGCAGTTCGCGCTCTGGCGGGGCGCCCGGCTGGCCAGCGTGCCTGGCCCCGGCGCGGCCTGGACGGACGACCGCACTACGCCCCGCTCCGCCGAGTCGCTGCACGCCGCGCTGATGACCACCAGGCCGGTCACGGTGACCGCGGTGCCGGCGGGGAAGACCTATCCGGTGCGGGTGCCCGGCCGGGCCAGCGGCCCGCTGCTCGGCGGGAACCTCTGCCTGATCGTGGCGTCGCTGGGCACCCCGGACATGCCGGACCTGACCGGGGCGGTGCTGCTCGTCGTCGAGGACGTGGGGGGAACCGCCGTACAAGGTGGACCGGATGCTCACCCAGCTGCGCCGGGCCGGCGCGCTGGACGGGCTGGCCGGGGTGGCCGTCGGGCAGTTCACCGACTGCGCGGACGGCTGGTCGGTCACCGTCGCCGACGTGCTCGCCGAGCGCCTCCGGCGACCTCGGCGTCCCGGTCCTCGGCGGCCTCCCCATCGGCCACGGCACCGGCCGGCTCACCGTCCCCGTCGGCACCGAAGCCACCCTCGACGCCGCTCCGGCACCCTCACCACCACCCCCGCCGTCCGCTAACCCCCCACCTCCCCCTCCCCACCCTCACCCCCCGCCCGGTTGATCATGAGGTTAGCGGCGCGAAATGTCGGAATCTCCACCAGGTAACCTCATGATCACCGAGGTCGCTGCGGGGGGAGGGGGAGGGGGAAGGGGGAGGAAGGGGAAGGGGTGGGTTGGGGGTTAGGTGGGCTAGGGTGCCGGATTCTAGGGCGGTCCAGATGGTGTGGTCGGGGGCGGTGAGGCCATTAAGGGGTTCGGCGGCGGGGTGGAGGCAGCGGGTAGGTGTCGATGCGGCCGCTCGAGGTCGACGTGGCCGACGCGGTTGGCGGCCTCGGTGTACCAGCAACCGCCCGCCGGGTCGGCGACGATCGCGTGCGGCCGGGCGGCCCGGTCGGGCAGCGGGAACTCGTCGATCCGGCCGTCCGGGGTGATCCGGCCGAGCTGACCAGCGGCGATCTCGACGAACCAGAGCGCCCCGTCGACCCCGGCGGTGATGCCCACCGGCCCGGCGCCCTCGGTCGGCAGCGGGTGCAGGTCCACCGCCCCGTCCCGGCCGACGCGGGCGATCGCGTTCGCCTGGTTGAGCGTGCACCAGACGGCACCGTCCGGCCCGGCGGCGAGCATCGACGGGAACCCGCCGGTCACCGGGAGCGGGAACTCGGTCAGCTCGCCGTCGGTGCCGACCCGGCCGACCGTGTCGGAGCTCATCCCGGCGTACCAGAGGGCGCCGTCGGGACCGGCGACGATGCCGCACGGGCCGGTGCCCGCCGGCAGGACGACGGCGCTCTGCCGCCCGTCGGTGGTGATCCGACCGATCCGGTCGTCACCGGAGCGGGTGAACCAGAGCGCCCCGTCCGGGCCGGGGGTGATGATCAGCGGCCGGCTGCCGGCCGGCTCCAGCGGATGGACCCGGGCCGTGCCGTCGGGCTCCACGCGGGCGATCGCGCCGGCGTGCACCAGCGTCACCCAGAGCGCGCCGTCCGGTCCCACGGTGATGCCGTACGGGCCGGCGGCCGGATCGGGCAGCGGAATCTCGCGGATCTGCGGCGTTGTCACTGGCGGTCACCTTCCCGTCGGCGGTCGCCCGACCCCCGGATCGGGCCGGGCCTGGCGACCGTCCACCCTTACCGCCGCGGCGTCCCGGAGCAACCGGTTTGTCCCGGCCGGCCGGCCCGGATTGCCAGCTCGCTGACAGCTTCACCATGGGCCGCCCCCAGTTCGGTTGGTCACTGTCGGTGAGGTCAGCGCACCACGTACCGACGAGTTGGAGGACACCATGGCCATGACGAAGAAGCACCTGATCGCGGGGCTGGCGACGGCCGGCGTGCTCGGCCTCGGGGTCGCCGCCCCGACGGTCGCCTTCGCCGCCGACGGCACCGACCCGGCGCCGAGCGCCAGCGCCACCGACGACCGGCAGCAGCAGCGGGCCGACCGCCAGGCCGAGTTCGCCGAGGCGCTCGCCGGGGAGCTGGGCGTCTCCACCGACAAGGTGACCGCCGCGCTGGAGAAGATCCGCGAGGAGCACAAGCCGGCCGACCGGCCGGAGCGTCCGTCCGCCGAGGACCGGCAGGCGGCGCTGAAGGAGCGGCTGGCGCAGGCCGTCGAGGACGGCAAGCTCACCCAGGAGCAGGCCGACGCGATCACCGCGGCGATCGAGGCCGGCGTCCTCCCCGGCGCCCCGGGCGGCCCGGGCGGCCGCGGGCACGGTGGCCCGGCCGGCAAGTGACCTCGGGCTGACGCACCCACGCCCGGCCCGGGCCTGCCCACCGCTCGTCCGGGCCGGGTGACCGGTCCCGCCGTGATGCCTGGGAGTCGTCATGACGACTCCCAGGCATCGTGGTCGGGCGGGGACGACCCGCCCGGGCCACGCTCCGGCGGTTCAGCCGGCCGGCGGCGGGCTGAAGACGCCGAGGTGGTTGCCGGCCGGGTCGAGCAGGTGGGCGAAGGCGAGCCCGTTGTCGTTCTCCCGGCGCGGCACCAGCACCTTGCCGCCGGCCGCCTCCGCCCGACGGCAGGTCTCGGCCACGTCGGCCACCTGCACGTAGAAGATGGCGTAGTTCGGGCTGGTGCCGCCGGTGCCCCGGACCGCGCCGCCGATCCCCTCGCTGCCGCCGGCTCCGGTCGTCCGGTACGTGGCGCCGCCGGCGCCCTCCTCGGTGAAGGTCCAGCCGAACAGGTCGCCGTAGAACCGCTCGGCCTCGTCCGGCCGCTCGGTGCCGATCTCGAACCAGGTCACGCCGTTGTTGGTCGTCATGTATCGCCTCCCGTGCCGGGCGCCGGCGTTCTGCCGGCGCCGTCGGGAAGCAGCCTCACCCTCACCCGCGACAGCGTCCTGTCGGTGTTTCCGGCGTTGTCCAGCCGCGCGAGCGACCGGCGCGGCCGGCGCGACCGGCGCGGAACAGGCGCCAGCGGGCGGCGAACCCCCCGCGAACGGCCGGCGGACCACGCCGCCCGACGCCGGGTCAGGCCACGGGCCGGCGACCGTCGCCGCCTCCCACCGCTCAGACCAGGCTCAGCCGGCGGACCCGCTCCCGCGGGATGTCGCAGACGACGTCCAGATCCAGGTCCCGGTCGGGCACCCGCTCGGCGAGGGTGGTCACCGAGACGATCCGGTCGGTGCGGAACGCCCGGATGCCGCCGCGCATCCGGCACCAGGCCAGCAGGTACCAGTGCCGGGCATTGCCGAGGTAGCCGAGCGGCTCCACCTCGCGCAGCGTCCCCGCGCCGGCGCGGTCGGCGTACCGGATGCGCAGCACCCGCCCGGCGGACACCGCGTCGGCGACGGTGGCCGGGACGGGCGTCACCGGCCCGTCGCCGATCAGCCGCACCCGCGCGGCCAGCCGGTGCGCCTCGGCGGCGTCGGCGGCCGGCATCACCGCGAGCAGCTTGCGCAGCGCGGTGCCGGCGGCCGCGGCGAACGGGGTGCCGCGCAACCGGTGCAGCGCCACCGCCATCGCCACCGCCTCGCCGGGGGTCAGGTTCACCGGCGGCAGGGTGCGGGCCCGGTCCACGGCGTAGCCGCCGGTGCGGCCCGGCTCGGCCCAGATCGGCACCCCGGACTGTTGCAGGGCGCCGATGTCGCGCTCGATGGTGCGGACGCTGACCTCGAAGCGCTCGGCCAGCCAGCGGGCGCTGCGCGGCCGCGGCGACACCGCGCGCAACTCCTCGACGATGGCGTAGAGACGGTCCGTGCGGTTCACCCCGCGAACCTAGGTCGCGGGTACGACAGACCGGCTCAGGCGATGCAGGCGCAGACGATCAGCGCGGCGCCGAAGTGGGTGGCGGCGCTGACCCGGGCCGCCGGGTGCGGCTCGTCCGCGCAGATGATCTCGCCGAGCCGGCCCGGGGTGAGCAGGTCCAGCACGAAGAAGGCCAGCGCCATGATGGCCAACCCGACCAGCCCGAAGATCACCGTGGACGCCAACCCCTTGGTGAAGTCGCTGTAGCTGGTCAGGATCGCGGTGAAGACGATACCGGCGATGCCGAGCTGGTTGGCGGCGAGCAACAGCGCGGCGTTGCCGTTGCGGCGCACCCAGATCAGCTCCCGCAGCCGCCCCGGCGTCAGCAGGTCGACCAGCAGGAAACCGGCCGCCATCAGGGCGACCCCGACGACCCCGAACACCACACTCTGCCAGGCTCCGCTGAGCAGATCCTCCAGCACCGACTGCCTCCCGACCGGCTACGCCCGGCGGGGGTGCCGGCGCGGTGATCGAGACGATAGCGGCAGCACGCCACCGCCGGCAGCCCCGGGCGGGCGGACCGGCTAGAGCGACAGGTAGCGCTGCCGCTCGTACGGGGTGACCTCGCGGCGGTACTGCTCCCACTCGGCGCGCTTGTTGCGCAGGAAGAAGTCGAAGACGTGCTCGCCGAGCACCTCGGCGACCAGCTCCGAGCCGGCCATCACGTCGATCGCCTCGGAGAGGTTCTCCGGCAACGGCTCGTAGCCCATCGCCCGCCGCTCGGCGCTGGTCAGCGACCAGACGTCGTCCTCGGCACCCGGCGGCAGCTCGTAGCCCTCCTCGATGCCCTTGAGGCCGGCGCCGAGCAGCACCGCGAAGGCCAGGTAGGGGTTGGCCGCCGAGTCCGGCGAGCGGACCTCGACCCGGGCCGAGTTCGGCTTGCCGTACGCGGGCACCCGGACCAGCGCGGACCGGTTCAGGTGACCCCAGCAGACGTACGCCGGGCTCTCGGTGACCCGGTCCGGCAGGGCCTGCGGGAAGAGTCGCTTGTAGGAGTTCACCCACTGGTTGGTGACCGCCGTGTACTCGCGGGCGTGCACCAGCAGCCCGGCGATGAACGCGCGGGCCACCTTGGACAGCTTCATCGGGTCGCCGGCGTCGTGGAAGGCGTTGCGCTCCCCCTCGAACAGCGACAGGTGGGTGTGCATGCCGCTGCCCGGCTGGTCGGTGAAGGGCTTCGGCATGAAGGTGGCCTGCACGCCGGTGGAGAGCGCCACCTCCTTCACCACGTGCCGGAAGGTCATGATGTTGTCGGCGGTGGTCAGCGCGTCGGCGTAGCGCAGGTCGATCTCCTGCTGGCCGGGGGCCACCTCGTGGTGGCTGAACTCCACCGAGATGCCGATCCGCTCCAGCGCCAGCACCGCCTGGCGGCGGAAGTCCCGGGCCACCGCGTGGGTGGTGTGCTCGAAGTAGCCGCCGGTGTCCACCGGCGTGGGCACCGACCCGTCCAGCGGGCCGTTCTCCAGCAGGAAGAACTCGATCTCCGGGTGGGTGTAGAAGGTGAAGCCCTTCTCCGCGGCCTTGGACAGCGCCCGGCGCAGCACGTGCCGCGGGTCGGCCCAGGACGGCCCGCCGTCGGGCAGCAGGATGTCGCAGAACATCCGGGCGCTCTCGCCGCTGACCCCGCCCTCGAACGGGAAGACCTGGAAGGTGGTCGGGTCGGGCATGGCCACCATGTCGGACTCGAAGACCCGGGCGAAGCCCTCGATCGCCGAGCCGTCGAACCCGATGCCCTCCTCGAAGGCCGCCTCCAGCTCGGCGGGGGCCACCGACACGCTCTTCAGGGTGCCGAGCACGTCGGTGAACCAGAGCCGGACGAACCGGATGTCCCGCTCTTCCAGCGTACGGAGGACGAACTCCTGCTGACGGTCCACTTCCACTCCTCGCGACACCTCGTCGGCCACCGGACGGGCCCCGGCCCGGCCTGACCGACCAGTCTCCACCGGCCTCGTTACGCCGACGTTACGCGAAGCTCCCGCCGGTCGTCCCGCCGCGTCCCGCCGCGCGGACCGGCCGTGCCGGCCGGGGCCCGCGAGGCGCCGCGGCGGTGGCCGCCGTCTCGCGCGGCCCGCCGTGTCGGCCCCCTGCCGCTGGGGCAAGATGAGGACATGCCCACCCTGCGTCTCGCCCTGTGCCAGGTCAACCCGACCGTCGGCGACCTCGCCGGCAACGCCGGCCTGGTCCGTAGCTGGACCCGCCAGGCCGCGGACGCCGGCGCCCAGCTCGTCGCGTTCCCGGAGATGATGCTGACCGGCTACCCGGTCGAGGACCTGGTCTTCCGGCGGTCGTTCGTGGCGGCCTCGCAGGCGGCCCTGCGCCGGCTCGCCGCCGACCTGGCCGCGGACGGGCTGGGCGACCTGGCGGTGGTGGTCGGCTACCTGGACGCCGACGGCCCGCCGCAGGTCGCCGGCGACGCCGAACCGGGGCGGGGCGCCCGCAACGCCGCCGCGCTGCTGCACCGGGGCGAGGTGGTCGCCACCTACTTCAAGCACCACCTGCCCAACTACGGGGTGTTCGACGAGGACCGCTACTTCCTGCCCGGCGACATGCTCACCGTGGTCCGGGTCGGTGGGGTGGACGTGGCGCTGACCATCTGCGAGGACCTGTGGCAGGCCGGCGGCCCGTTCGCCGCCGCCCGGCAGGCCGGCGTCGGCCTGGTCGTGAACATCAACGGCTCGCCGTACGAGCTGAACAAGGACGACATCCGGCTGCCGCTGGTCCGCCGCCGGGCCGCCGAGGCGGGCGCGGCCATCGCGTACGTGAACATGATCGGCGGCCAGGACGAGCTGGTCTTCGAGGGCGACTCGATGGTCGTCGGCGCCGACGGCGAGCTGCTCGCCCGGGCCCCGCAGTTCGTCGAGCACCTGCTGGTGCACGACCTGGAGCTGCCGGCGGCGGGCGAGCCGGCCGACGCGGGCGCCGAGCTGGCCGACGGGCTGCGGGTGGTGCGCGCCGCGATCGGCGAGCTGCCGCCGGCGCCCGCCGGGCCGGCGGTGACCGGCTGGCTGATCGCCCCGGTGGCCGACGAGGCCGAGGTGTGGCACGCGCTGGTGCTCGGCCTGCGCGACTACGTCAACAAGAACCGGTTCCCCTCGGTGGTGCTCGGCCTCTCCGGCGGCATCGACTCGGCGGTGGTGGCCGCGCTGGCGGTGGACGCGCTCGGGCCGGACCGGGTGGTCGGGGTGTCGCTGCCCAGCCAGCACTCCTCCGAGCACAGCCGGGAGGACGCGGCGGAGCTGGCCAAGCGCACCGGGCTGGACTACCGGACCGAGCCGATCCAGCCGATGGTGGACACCTTCCTGGCCAACATGTCGCTGTCCGGGGTGACGGTGGAGAACCTCCAGGCCCGGGTGCGCGGGGTGATCCTGATGGCGCTGTCGAACCAGGAGGGCCACCTGGTGCTGACCACCGGCAACAAGAGCGAGCTGGCGGTCGGCTACTCCACCCTCTACGGCGACTCGGTCGGTGGCTTCAACCCGGTCAAGGACGTGTGGAAGACGCTGATCTGGCGGCTGGCGAAGTGGCGCAACGCCGACGCGGCCCGCCGGGGCGAGACCCCGCCGATCCCGGAGAACTCGATCGGCAAGCCGCCGAGCGCCGAGCTGAGCCCGGGCCAGCTGGACAGCGACACGCTGCCCGACTACGACGTGCTCGACCCGATCCTGATCGGCTACGTCGACGGTGACCTGGGCCGGGACGGGCTGGTCGAGTCCGGCCACGATCCGGCGGTTGTCGACAAGGTGCTGCGGATGGTGGATACCGCCGAGTACAAGCGGCGGCAGTCCGCGCCGGGCACGAAGATCTCGATGAAGGCGTTCGGCCGGGACCGGCGGCTGCCGATCACCAACCGGTGGCGGGAGAAGGGCTGAGCCCGCCCGCCGGGTCGGGCCGGAGCCCGGCCCGGGAGTGAAATCCTCCACTGCGCCCTGCCGCCGCCGGGCCGTCCGGTGCGACGATCGCGGCGGAACCCGGGGACCGCGCACGCGGCCTCGAGGAAGGAGAGAGTCATGGTGGAGTCCACCCCGACCGAGGTGACCGCCCTCTACGGCGGCCCGGCCACCCGCCGGATCCGCACCCGCGACCTGATCGCCGCCAAGGAGCGCGGCGAGCGGTGGCCGATGCTCACCTCGTACGACCAGTACACCGCGTCGATCTTCGACCAGGCCGGCATCCCGGTGCTGCTGGTCGGCGACTCGGCGGCGAACAACGTGTTCGGCTACGAGACGACGGTCCCGGTGACCGCCGAGGAACTGCTGCCGCTGGTCCGCGCGGTGGTCCGCGCCACCCGGCACACGCTGGTCGTCGGTGACCTGCCCTTCGGCTCGTACGAGGAGGGCCCGACGCAGGCGCTGCGCACCGCTGTGCGGTTCATGAAGGAGGGTGGCTGCCACGCGGTGAAGCTGGAGGGCGGCCGGCGCTGCGCGGCGCAGATCGCGGCGATCACCGGCGCCGGCATCCCGGTGATGGCACACATCGGCTTCACCCCGCAGAGCGAGCACGCCCTCGGCGGCTACCGGGTGCAGGGTCGCGGGGACGCCGCCGACGAGGTGATCGCCGACGCGCACGCGGTGGCCGAGGCGGGCGCGTTCGCGGTGGTGCTGGAGATGGTGCCTGGCGAGGTGGCCAAGCGGATCACGCACGAGCTGCGGATCCCCACCGTGGGCATCGGCGCCGGCCCGGACACCGACGCCCAGGTGCTGGTCTGGCAGGACATGGCCGGGCTGCGCGCCGGCAAGGCGCCGCGCTTCGTCAAGCGCTACGCCGACCTGGCCGGCACCCTCGCCGACGCCACCCGGCGCTTCGCCGACGAGGTACGCGGCGGCGACTTCCCCGCCCCGGAGCACACCTTCTAACCGCCCCGCCCCGCCCCGCCCCGGCCGCGGAGATCTTGGTAGGGAACGGCCCCTGGAGGGGCGGTTCCCTACCAAGATCCGGTGAGCGCGCGGCAGGGGCGAGATGGCCAACGGGACGCTGGCGCTCGGCTTCGCGTTCGCCGACACCCGACCTGGTCGTCTACCCGGTCTCGACGAGAACGCCCTGGCCGTCGGCCGGCTGCACCCCCACTACCGCCGCATCCCGCTCCCGCCCCCGGCACCCCGGTAGGAACGGGCGTCGGCGACGCCGGGATCAGGGGGATGCGCGCGGTCAGAGGTCGGTGACGCGGATGCCGGCGTGCGCCTTGTAGCGCTTGTTGATGGCGATCAGGTTGGCGGTGAACGCCTCGATCTGGTGGGCGTTGCGCAGCCGGCCGGCGTAGATGCCGCGCATGCCGGGGATCCGGGCAGCGAGCGCCGCGACCACCCCGGCCACCTCCCGGTCCTCGGTGCAGATCAGCACGTCCAGGTCGATCCGGTCGATCTCCGGGTCGGCCAGCAGCGGGGCGCTGACGTGGTTGAACGCCGCGCAGACCCGCGAGTCGGGCAGCAGCCCGGCGGCCTGCTGGACGGCGCTGCCCTCGGGCACCGGCAGCGCGTACGGGCCCTGCTTGTCGAAGCCGAGCGGGTTGACGCAGTCGACCACGATCTTGCCGGCGAGCGGCTCGGCGAGCGCGGCGACGGTGGCCGCGTGCCCGTCCCAGGGCACCGCGATGACGACGATGTCGCTGCCCCGGGCCACCTCGTCGTTGTCGCCGCCGGTGACCGTCGTCCCCGCCGGTACGCCGGGCAGGGCGGCGATCTCCTCGGCGGACCGCGCGGCCCGCTCGGCCGACCGGGAACCGATCAGCACCCGCTGCCCGGCCCGGGCGAACCGGTAGGCGAGCCCTCGCCCCTGGTCGCCGGTCCCGCCGATGATGCCGACGGTCAGCCCGGACACGTCGGGCAGTGCGCTCGCGTCGTATGCCATGCGGTCATCCTCGCAAACCCGGTGTCCCGGCAGCAGCGCCCGGCGCTGTGACAAACCCCGCTGACCCGGCCGGCCCGGGGCGGCCGGCCCGCCTCGGCCGTGGGGTCGGCTGAGGCCGGCGGCCCGCGCGCCGGGCGAGCGTGCGGCGGTCCGGGTCGGTGGGCCCGACGCGCGACGGGCGAGCGTGCGGCGGTCCCGGGTCGGTGGGCCCGACGCGCGCCGGGCGAGCGTGCGGCGGTCCGGCTCGGTGGGCCCGACGCGCGCCGGTGCCGCGCGGTCAGGCGCGTTCGAAGACGACCGAGCGGGCGACCGGGTCGGCGGTGACCAGCCGGACCCGGATCCGTTCGCCGAGCGGCAGCTCGCCGACGCACCGGGCCCGCACCGGCGGGTCGTCCAGCGCGACGGTGCCGCCCGGCGGCCGGCCCGGTCGGCTCCGGCCGTTCGGCGGCGCGTCGACGTCCAGCACCGCGGCGTCGAAGGTCTCCCCCACCCGGTGCGCCAGCAGCACCGCCTCGGCCAGCTCGATGGCGCCCCGGCTGGCCGCCGAGGCGGTCCGGTCGGTCACCGCCATCGCCTCGGGCAGCCGGGGCAGCGCCGCGCGGACCCACTCCGGCACCGGCCGGCCCGCGTGCAACGCCAGGCAGACCTCCGTGGCGTACCGGTCGGCCAGCCGCCGCAGCGGCGCGGTGACATGGGCGTACGCGGCCGCGACCCCGCCGTGCCGCGGCTGCTCGGGGACCTCGCCGTCGAAGGCGGTGTACGCGGCGCCGCGCATCAGCTCGGCGGCCTGGTCGACGAAGGCGGCCGCCCGGGGTTGCCCGGCGTCCAGCCCGGCGAGCACCTCGCCGGGGCCGGCGCCGTCCGGCCAGTGCACGCCCAGCGGGGCGGCGGCGGCCCGCAGCCGGTGCACCGCCTCGGGCTTCGGCGCGGGCATGGTCCGCAGCAGCCCGACCCGGCCGGCCAGCATGATGTCGGCGGCGGCCATCCCGGTGAGCAGGGAGATCTGCGCGTTGTGCTCCTCCATCGGCACCGGCCCGCGCAGCACCAGCCGCCAACCGTCGCCGTCGGCCTCCACGTCCTGTTCGGGCAGCGGCAGGTTGATCGCGCCCCGGCGCAGCCCGCGGGCGGTGAGCAGCGCCCCGAGTTCGGGCAGCAGGGCGATCGGCTCGGGCAGCCGGCCGGCGTCGGCGTCGGCCTGGACGCCGGCGTAGTCGAGCTTGGCCCGGCTGCGCACCAGTGCCCGTTCCAGCTCGACGGCGACGGTGCCGCCGTCGGCGTCCAGGTCGATCGTCCACACCACGGCGGCCCGGTCGACGTCCGGCAGCAGGCTCGCCGCGCCCTCGCTGAGCGTCTCCGGGTGCAACGGCACGTTGCCGTCGGGCAGGTAGACGGTCTGCCCCCGCCGCCAGGTCTCCTCCTCCAGCGCGCCGCCGGGGCGGACGTGCGCGGCGACGTCGGCGATCGCGTACCGCACCCGGTAGCCGCCGCCGGGCCGGCGGGTGAGGCACATCGCCTGGTCCAGGTCGCGCGACTCGGCCGGGTCCAGGGTCACGAACGGCACGTCGGTGCGGTCGACGGGCGGGCGGGGCGGGGCGGCCGCGGCGGCGTCCGCCTCGCGCTGCGCCGCGACCGGGAACTCCTCGGGGAGTCCCAGCTCGCGGCGCAGCGCGCCGAAGTCGATGCGGGGCGCGAGTACGCGTCGGATGACCACGGGGTCAATCCTGACAGCGCGGCGGTTGATCCGCTTCCCCGGCGCGGGCCGGTCGGCGCCGACCGATCGGCGCGGCGGGCCGGTCAGCGCCGACGGTCAGCGCGGCAGGTCAGCCGGTGGCCTTCCGGGCGGTGGTGCGGGTGCCGCCGGCCGCCCCCGTACGCGTGGCCGCCCGCTTCGCCGGCGCCTTGGCCACGGTGGTCCGCTTCGCCGGGGCCTTCTTGGCGGTGGCCGCCTTGCGGGCGGTGGTCGAGGAGGTCGCCGTGGCCTTCTTCGCGGGCGCCTTGCGGGCCGGGGCGGTCTTCGCCGCGGTCTTGCGGGCGGTGCCGGTCGGGCGGGTCGGCGCCGTCTTCTTGGCGGCCGTCTTCTTGGCGGCCGTCTTCTTGGCGGCCGTCTTCTTCGCGGCGGCCTTCTTCGCCGGCGCCTTCGCCGCCGTGGCGGTCTTCTTCGCCGGTGCCTTCGCCGCCGTGGTGGTCTTCTTCGCCGCGGTGGTGGTCTTCTTGGCGGCGGCGGTGGTCTTCTTCGCCGTCGAGCTGACCTTCCGGGCCGCCGCGGTCGAGGTCTTGGCGGGCGCCTTCTTCGCCGCCGCCGCCGTCTTCTTCGCGGCTCCGGTGGTCCGGGTCGCCGCCTTCCTGGCCGGCGCCTTCGCGGCGGCCTTCCGCGCCGCGGTGGTGGCCTTGGCGCCGGCCTGCCGGGCGGGGGTCGACTTGGCGGTCTTCTTCGCCGGCGCCCGGCCGGCGCCCGCGGTCGCCTTCTTGGCCGCCGTGGTCGCGGCCCGGCGCGCGGGCGTGGTGCGGCTCGCGCCGGTGTTCCGCTCCGCCGCGGCGGTCTTCTTCGCGGTGGTCCGTTTCGCGGCCGGGCGGGTGGCCTTCGGTGTTACGGCCATCTCGGTTCCCTCCTTGGGGACGTGCTCTCGCCCTCGCGGAGCACGCGGTACCTCGACGCGGGCCGTCCCGCGCCGCTCATCTGTCCTCCCCGGCCCAACGGGCGTCCTCGGCGTCCCACGCTTCGTTGCGCTCCCGCACCCGCTGCAGCGCGTTCTCGGCGTCGGTGGCTGAGGCGTACGGTCCGAGAACGTGCTTGGCAGGGCACACGTCGGCATCGGTCTCGACCCGGTGGTGTCGGGTGCACCAGTAGTAGTGCCCACCACTCCCGCTGTCGCTCATGGGATCACTGTGCACCGCGAATCGCCCGGCCGCCACCGGAACACCGCAAATCTCCGCTCGCCTCCACAGTAGACGTGCTACCTCCCGAGCCGGGCCGGAACTGCGCAAACAGGTGCCGGGACGCGGGGCGGGATCGGCTGAACGGCCGGTTCCGGTACGCCCCGGCCACCGCCACCATCGGACCTCATGATCGAGACGGTGACCGACCGAAGCGCCTGCCCGGACTGCGGCGCGGCGACGGTGTCGCTGCCCGGCGCGCTGCCCTGGTGCGCCGGGTGCGAGTGGAACCTCGACGCGTACGAGGTGGACCGGCGGGCGCCGGAGTTCGGCTGGAGGTGGGTGGACCGGTGGACCCACCGGCTCGCCTACCGGACGACGCGACGGCAGTTCGCGCGACTGGTCGGCCGGCAGCCGGAGGCCACCGGCGCGGGCGTCGCCCGGGTCGTCACCGGGGCCGCCTCGCTGGTGCTGCTCGCCGGCGTGGTCGCGCTCGCCGGCACCGGAATCTGGCTGATCGTGGCGTTCCGGTTCCCCAACCCGTCGATCCTGCTCGGCGTCGCGCTGCTCGGGCTCGCCGTCGCGCTGCGCCCGCGGTTCGGCCGGCTGGACGAGGATCTGGAGGTGCTCGACCGGGCCCGGGCGCCGGAGCTGTTCCGGCTCGTCGACGAGGTGGCGGCGGCGGTCGGCGCGCCCGTGCCCGAGGTGGTCGGCGTGGACGGCGACCTCAACGCGTACGCCGGCCGGGTCGGGCTGCGGCGCCGTGCCGTGCTCTGCCTCGGGTTGCCGTACTGGGGCTCGCTCACCCCGCCGGAGCGGGTGGCGCTGCTCGGCCACGAACTCGGGCACTTCGTCAACAACGATCCCCGCCGGGCGCTGCTCACCCAGCCGGCGTTCACCACGCTCGGCACGGCGGCGAACCTGGTCCGCCCGGTGGACACCGTCGCCGGGGCCGGCATCCTGGAGATGGTCGGGGCGGCGCTGGCCCGGGCGTTCCAGTGGACGCTGGCGCGGCTGCTCTTCGCCGCCCACGTGGCCCTGGTCTGCGTCGCGCTGCGCGACATCCAGCGGGCCGAGTACCTGGCCGACGAGATGGCCGCGCGGGCCGCCGGCACGGCCGCCGCGACCAGCCTGCTGGACGCCACCCTGGCGGCCGACTCCGTCGCGCTCGCCGTACGCCGGGAGGCGCGGGCCGGGCACGGGCCGCAGCGGTGGCGGGCGGCGGTGACCGAGGCGCGGGCGGCGGCGGCCGACCGGCTGGCCCGCCGCCGCCAGCTCTCGGTGCGCGACGAGACGTCGCTGTTCGCCTCCCACCCGCCCACCGGGTTGCGGCACCGGATGCTGGCGAGCCGGCCGGCGCACGAGGCGGCGGTGGTGCTCGACGAGGAGCGCTCGGCCCGCATCGACGCCGAACTGGCCCGCGAGTACGAGCGGGTCCGCCGGAACATCAGCTGGTCCGGCTAACCGCCGACCGCCGGGGTTAGGGTCGGCCGATGGGCGTACCGGACTACATCCTGCGGATGCGCAAGCACGTCGGCCACGACCTGCTCTGGCTGCCGAGCGTCAGCGCGGTGGTCCGCAACGCCGCCGGCGAGCTGCTGCTCGGCCAGCGCGCCGACGACGGGCGCTGGTCGGTGGTCAGCGGCTTCGTCGAGCCCGGCGAGCAGCCGGCCACCGCGGTGGTCCGCGAGGTGTACGAGGAGACCGGCCTGGACGTCGAGCCGGTGCGGCTGAGCAGCGTCGTCTCGCACCCGCACAGCTACCCGAACGGCGACCGCTGCGAGTACCTGAACCTCGGCTTCCACTGTCGGCTGCTGGGCGGCACGGCCCGGGTCAACGACGACGAGTCGGTGGCCGTGCGCTGGTTCCCGATGGACGCGCTGCCGGCGCTGGACGCGCACGGCCGTACGGTCGTCGCGCACGCCCTGGCCGACGAGCCCGCCGCCTGGTACCTGCCGCCCGGCGTGGCGTGGACCGGCGACGACTGACCGCCCCTCGGCGCGGCCGGGCCGAGCGGGCGGGCCACAATGTGGCGTGGACAGCGAGGTGCGCCGCTACCTGGCCGACCTGGTCGGGGTGGCCCGTGACGTGCTCGGTGACGACCTGGTCGGCGCGTACGCCGCCGGCTCGGTCGGCCTGGGGGCCTACCAGCCGGGGCGCAGCGACGTCGACGTGGCGCTGGTCTGCGCCGAGCCGCTGGGCCCGGACCGCAAGCGCCGGCTGGTGGCCGGGCTGCGGCACGAGGCGCTGCCCTGCCCGGCGCGCGGCCTGGAACTGGTCGTCTACACCGCGGCCGCCGCCCGGTCCGGCCCCCCCGAGCCCGGCTTCGAGGTGGAGCTGAACACCGGGGCGCGGATGGACTTCCGGGTCACCTGGCACCCGGACGAGCGGCCCGCGGCGGACGGGCGGTTCTGGTACGGGCTGGACCGCAGCATCCTGCACGGGTGCGGGCACGCCCTGCTCGGGCCGCCGGCCGCCGAGGCGTTCGGCGACCTGTCCCCGGCGGACCTGCGCCGCCTGCTGGTCGACGCGCTGCGCTGGTGGCTGGCGCTGCCCACCCCGCCCGGCGACGGCCCGGCCCCGGGCGCCGAGGACGCGGTGCTCGGCGCCTGCCGGTCGCTGGCCAAGGTGCGGCACGGTCGGTGGCTGTCGAAGACCGAGGCGGGTCGCCGGCTGATCGCCGACGGCTGGGCGGCCCGGTCGACCGGCGACGGCGACGGCGACCCAGCCGGCCTGATCGAACGGTCGATCGCGGCCCGCGCCGGTGGCCCACCGCCGAGCGGCCCCGAGGCCCGCGCCTTCCAGCGGCGGGTGCTGGCCGAGATCGGCGGCGGCGCGCGGTGACGCAGGGGTGGGGGCCCGGCGGCCACCGGCCGCCGGGCCCCCACCGGTCAACCGGTCAGGCGGCCACCCGCTCCACCGGGATCCACAGTTCCGCGTCCGCCTCCTTGCCGTCGGCGGAGAGCCGGGTCCGGGAGATCTCCGGCCCGGGCCGGGTCCGGTACGGGTTGGACGGGAACCACTGGGTGAAGACGTCCCGCCACAGGTACTGCAACGCCTGCGGGAACGCCCCGGAGGTCTCGAAGACCGCCCAGGTGCCGGCCGGCACGGTCAGCGCGTCCAGGTCGGCGGGCGCGTCGGCGCCGGTCACCACCCCGTGCCAGTAGTCCAGTTCGGTGCCCTCGGCACGGCTGCCGGCCAGGTTGTCGCTGACGTTGACGATGCCGCTCGGCTCCTGGTCGGACAGCGACTCGATGCGCCGTACCGTCTCCGGGTCGATGCCCTTGACGAAGGCGACGATGGCGGGGTTCATCCCCTCGTGCACCAGCGGCACCCGCGCCTTGCGGCCCACCAGTGTGAACTCGTCCTTGCGTACGATCCGGTATCGCATGCTGCTGCTCCCTTCCACGACGAGTCGGAAGGACATCCGGGGCTGGGAGCGCAGTGCCGCCCCCGTACGCCGGGCCTCGCCGGGGCCCACGCCGTGCATGGCCTGGAACGCCCGGGCGAAGGCCTCGGTGGAGCCGTAGCCGTAGCGGACCGCGACGTCCAGCAGCGTCCGCTCCCCCGCCAGCACCTCCGCGCCCGCGACGGTGAGCCGCCGGCGCCGGATGTACTCCGACAGCGGCACGCCGGCGAGCGCGGAGAAGAGTCGCCGGAAGTGGTACTCCGACGTCACCGCGATCCGTGCCAGCTCGGCCACCTCGATCCGCTGGTCGAGATGGCGCTCGATGTGCTCCATGGCCTGGTTCAGCCGCTCCAGCACCCCGGTCTCCTTCCCTCTTCCAGCAGCAACGCTAGGCGGGTGACCTGGTGCGAACCCGACATCCGGTGCCCGGATCGATCGGGCACCCGGCGACGGCTGGCGGGGTCAGGGCCAGGTCCTGGCCTGGGCGTCGAAGATCTCCGGCGGACTCTCCACGGGCAGGACGCAGACCAGGTGCCCGCCGGGCACCCGCAGCACCCGGCACTCCTGCCAGCGCGTCACCTCGGTGGCGCCGAGGGCGACCAGCCGCGCCGTCTCGGCCTCGACGTCGTCGGTCTCGAAGTCGAGGTGGAAACGAGGGGCGTCGTCGACAGACTGCACAGCGGTGACGATCCCGGGCAGCGCGTCGTGCAGACCGATGAACTGTGGGTACTGGGGGTTGGCCTCGGCGCGGACGCCGAGTGCGGCGGACCAGAACGCGGTCGCCCGGGCGGTCTCGGCTTCGGGAGCGTCGATGAGGAGGGCGTAGACCCGGCTTCGATGCATACGACGCAAGCGTAGTGACTCGGGCCGTACCTGTCCGTCCTCGTTCCGCCGGGCCGCGGTCACCCCCGCCGGCCTCCGCTCACCCGACGACCTTCCCGAGGAAGGCGGTGACGCTGGCCCGGGTCCGCTCGACCTTCTCGGCCAGCGTGATCGACTCGTCGATCCGCCGTCCGGCGTTCTTCTTCCCGCGCAGGTAGAGCGAGCAGGCCAGGTCGGTGCAGATGTACGCGCCGACGGAGTTCCCCTGCCGCCCGTCCCGGCCGGCCTTGCGGGCGGTCATCAGCGAGACGCCGTCGCCGGTGTGGGTGGTCAGGCAGAACGAGCACATGCTGCGCCGGACACGTCCGGTCTGGGGCGCCACCCGCAGCGCCACCCCGACGAGGCCGGTGCCGGACTCGGCGACCAGGTAGGCCCGCTCCGCCGCGGACCCGTCCCGCCAGCCGAGGAAGTCGAGGTCGCCCCAGGGGCGCTCGGCCAGGTCCTTCGGCACGGCCAGGCGCTTGGCCTCCCCCTTGGTGCAGTTGACGAAGCAGGCGCGGATGGCGGGCTCGGTGAGGGGTAGCATAGGAACCAGCCTAACCCCATTAGGCAAGCGCTTAAGACGACTAGGTGTGGAGTGCGGCACATGACGCGTGCGGGGCTGACCGCGGAGCGCCTGACCCTCGCGGCGGCGGAGTTGGCCGACGAGGTCGGCTTCGAGAACGTGACCGTCTCGGCGCTCGCGCGCCATTTCCGGGTCAGGGACGCGAGCCTGTACTCCCACATCAGGAACGCGCAGGACCTGCGGATCAGGGTGGCGTTGCTCGCCCTGGCCGAGCTCGCCGACCGGGTCGCCGCCGCGCTCGCCGGCCGGGCCGGCAAGGACGCGCTGGTGGCCTTCGCCAACGCCTACCGGGACTACGCGAAGCGGCATCCGGGCAGGTACGCCGCGATGCAGCAGGAACTGGACCCGGAGACGGCGGCCGCCAGCGCCGGCCCCCGGCACGCGGAGATGACGCGCGCGATCCTGCGCGGCTACCAGTTGTCCGAGCCCGATCAGACGGACGCGGTACGGATGATGCACAGCACGTTCCACGGATTCGTGAGCCTGGAACGGACGGGAGGCTTCCGGCACCATCCGCGCACCGCGGACGCCTCCTGGTCCCGGACCCTGGACGCCCTCGACACCCTCCTGCGCACCTGGCCACGGTGAGCGGGGGCGCACGGCACCGGCGTCCGGCTTGATAGGCAAGTCGCTACTTGCCTATAGTGGTCCGCATGGGTGACCTGTACCAGGCACTGGCCGATCCGACCCGCCGGCAGATCCTCGACGAGCTGACCGACCGGGACGGCCAGACCCTGTTCGAGATCTGTGGCCGGCTGGCCACCAAGCACCAGGTCACGTCGTCGCGCCAGGCGATCTCCCAGCACCTTGACGTCCTGGAGGCCGCCGGCCTGATCGTCACGCGCCGGCAGGGTCGCTACAAGTTCCACCACATCGATGTCCGGCCGTTGCACGCCATCGCCGAGCGGTGGCTGAGGCCCGAACCCCGACAGGAGACCACATGAAGATCCACCTGACGAGCGTGTACGTCGACGACCAGGACAACGCGCTGCGCTTCTACACCGAGGTGCTGGGCTTCGTGAAGAAGACCGATGTGCCGGTGGGCGAGTACCGCTGGTTGACAGTCGTCTCGCCGGACGAGCCGGACGGGGTCGAACTGCTGCTGGAGCCCGACGCGCACCCGGCCGCCAAGGCGTTCAAGGAGGCGCTGGTCAGCGACGGCATCCCCCTCACGCAGTTCGCGGTGACCGACATCGCCGCCGAGCACGACCGGCTGAAGCGGCTCGGTGTGGTGTTCACCCAGGAGCCCGCCGACATGGGTGCGGTGATTACCGCCGTGTTCGACGACACCTGCGGCAACCTCATCCAGATCGCGCAGCCGAAGTAGTCGGCGCTGGCAGGGGGACCGCGGAGGTCACGAGCCCTGATCGTGGCGGCGGTGACCTGCGTGGTCGGCCGGTCCGGGGTGACCGGCCGACCAGCGGGGCCATTCGAAAGGCCGGCGCCGGCGACCGCGACCCGCCCGGCCACGCGGGCTGGCCGGCGGAACCTGCGGGACCGTCCGGCTCCGCCCCGAACCCGACCGTCCGCGAGCCGGGGAATCCTCGCCGGGCACCGGCCGCCCGTCGCACCCGTGCACCGGGGTCACCGGGTGCTTGTCGGCAGCCGACATCGGGACAACAATCGATGCATGGCTACGAGGACGCACATCCCGCGTCTCGCCTGGGACGCGGCCCGGACCATCGTTTCCACCTCGGCCGACCCGACACAGGCGGTCCGCTTCGCCGACTGGCTCGACGTCCATGCCGGCCAACCGTACGGGCAGTTGGTGATCGACTCCCGCAACCGGCTGCTCGCCCGCCACGGCTTCGAGTCCGCCGCCGTCGAGTCAGGCGTCTGGCGGGTACGCCTCGACGACCTGCTTCATGACCGGCCGGACCTGGTCGAGCCGTTGGCCAAGCTGGTCCGGGACACGGCCGGCGCCACCCCGGGCACCGCTGCCTGACCCCGGCTCCCGCGGTGCGACGGCCGACCGCGACGCCGAGCGACCGTCAGCCGTCGTGGACGCGCAGGGCTACGACCGGTGCCGCCGGCCCCTGCGCCCGATCAGGCCGCCGCCGAGCCGACCCACCCCCGTGCCGGTGGTCGAGCGCCCTCGTCGCCGGCCGGTGCGAGGTCGGGTAGACCCGGCGGCTGGAGCCCGGTCGGGGCGGCCGAGGTGAGCGGCGCTTCCCGCCGCGCGATCCATAACCCCCATCGCTAAGATCGATAACTCAGCCGTTATCGGAGGGGGCCCTGGGGTGGAGTTCCGCGACATCGAGATCTTCTTGACGCTCGCGGAGGAGCTGCACTTCGGACGGACGGCCCAGCGGCTGCACATCTCTCAGGCGCGGGTCAGTCAAGCGATCAAGGCGCAGGAACGCCGTATCGGTGCGGCGTTGTTCGACCGGACCAGCCGGGTGGTGACGCTGACGCCGGTCGGCAAACAGCTACGCGACGACCTGCAGGCGGGTTACGACGTGATCCGGGCCGGTCTGGCCAGGGCCACGGAGTCGGCCCGGGGAGTGAGCGGCACCGTGCGGCTGGGGGTGATGGGAGCGGTCGGGCACGAGGTCCGTGACGTGATCGACCTGTTCCGCACCCGCTATCCCGACTGCGACGTGGTGCTGCGCGAGGTCCACTTCAGCGATCCGTTCGCGGCGCTGCGTACCGGCGACCTGGATCTGGCGCTGCTGTGGCGGCCGGTGCGCGAGCCCGGTCTGACCGAGGGGCCGGTCGTGCTCACCGAAGGCCGGGTCCTCGCGGTCGGGACCGGGCACGAGTTGGCCGGTCGGGCATCGGTGTCGATGGAGGACTTCGGCGACCGGATGTTCTTCGATCCCGGACCGGACCTGCCCGGCTACTGGATCGAGGCGATGGTGCCGGCGCAGACCCCCGGCGGGCGTCCGATCCCGCGCGGTCCGTTGGCCGCCACCTTCCACGAGCTGCTCACCATGGTGGCCGCCGGTCGTTGCCTCACCCCGCTGAACGAACACGTCCTGCACTACTACTCGCATCCAGGGGTGGTCTTCCTGCCGGTCCACGACGCGCCACCCACCGAGTGGGCGCTGACCTGGCGCGCGGGCGACCTTCCCCCACGTGTGCGTGGCTTCGTCGACACCGCCGCCGAGCTGGGACCACGGGCGTTCGGCCAGACCCGGCAGCCGTAGCGGCGCCGGCGCGGACCAGGGTCGGCACAGACGCGGACCCCATCCGCCGGTCGGGTGGCGGCGGCCGATAACCGGTGGGTTATCGGCTGTTACCGGAGTCGTCGTTGATCCCGCCCTGCCGGTGCCCGACGCTGAGATACGCCAGGCGATCACCGACCGGTGATCGTTCGGACCATGTGGCAAGGAGTTGTCGTGCGTAAGCTCGTGTACTACATCGCGGTCACCCTGGACGGCTTCATCGCCGCCCCCGACGGGGCGGACCCGACCGGGCCCGACGGGTTCTGGCCGATCCCCGACGACTACCTGCGCCACCTCGTCACCGAGTATCCGGAGACGCTGCCCGGCCCGGCCCGGCAGGCGCTCGGCGTCACCGCCGCCGGCGAACGGTTCGACACCGTCCTGGAAGGCCGCCACTCGTACGAGATCGGGCTGAAGGTGGGCGTCACCGACGCGTACCCCCACCTGCGCCACCTGGTCTTCTCCCGTACCTTGGCGCAGAGCCCGAACCCGGCCGTCGAGGTCGTGTCCCGTGACCCGGTCGCCACCGTGCGGGAACTGAAGCGGCACGACGGGCGGGACATCTGGGTGATCGGCGGCGGTGCCCTGGCCGGCGCGCTCTATTCCGAGATCGACCGGTTGATCGTCAAGCTCGCTCCGTTGACCACCGGCGCCGGCATCCCGCTCTTCGGCCACGGTGCCGCCTTCGCGCCGCGCACCTGGCGGCTGACGGATCACACAGTCCTGGACAGCGGCGCGATCTTCCTCACCTACGACCGCGTGGAAGCCGAGCCGGCCGAGGGCTCCTGACGCCTTGAGGTCGGGCGTCGACGCCAGCGGACAACGGGGGCCGGCAGGGGTGACGGGGTCACCCCTGCCGGAGCGGCGTGACCAGAGAGCAGGACATTCTCCAGGTGACGGCGGTCGGCGCGGGCCGGGCTGCGACGGGGCAACGAGAAGTTCTCGCATCCCCTACCGTCACTACCCATGACCCACCCCTACCAGCTGCCCCAGGCGCCACAACCGCCGCAGCGACGGACGCTACGCACCGTGTTGATCGTCGTCGGCGTGGTCCTGGTGCTGTGCTGCGGTGGCGCCGGCATCGGTGGCTTCTTCCTGTACAAGGGGGTC
This sequence comes from Micromonospora sp. C28SCA-DRY-2, assembly GCF_030519475.1. GTDB lineage: Bacteria > Actinomycetota > Actinomycetes > Mycobacteriales > Micromonosporaceae > Micromonospora. The sequence continues at coordinate 45,326 of NZ_JAUMKD010000002.1, forward strand.
AAGGGCGCGACGGATCCGGCGCGGCAGGCCGCCGAGTCGTTCGTGACCGAGTTGGAAGCCGGCAATGCGGACGCGGCGTACGGGCAGTTGTGCGGCGACACGCGCGACAGGTACCCGAGGGACGTGTTCGCCCAGGGCGTCGCGAGGCAGCCGAAGATCCGTGGCCACAAGGTCAACGGCGTCAACGTGTCGACCGTCAACGGCCGCACGTCGGCGCGGGTGACCATGGCCCTCACGCTGGACAGCGGCTTCACCGACCAGCACATGTTCACGCTCGTGAAGGAGGACGGCGTCTGGAAGGTGTGCGGCCAGCCGTACTGAGCGGACGCGCCAAGAACCTCGCCAACCACCTGACCGCCTCCGGGTGTCGGCGAGTTGCGAACCACGGCGCTGTGAGTAGGTCCAGGGCTGCTCCGCTCGCCGTCGGATGGCAAGCTCCTGTCTCGTGATCGACGACTTCGCCACGGACCATCCGCACCGCCGGCTCAGATCGGTACCTCCGGCGCTGATCGGGAAGCTCGGTGGGGACGCCGGGAGACATCCGGATCTCGTGGAGGTTCGCCGGTGAGGGCGGTCATCGTCGCGGCCGCGGTCGCGTTCATCATCTCCCTGTTCGGCACGCCGGTGGCGATTCGCGTCTTCACCGCGCTCAAGGCCGGCCAGCCGATCCGATCCATCGGGCTCGCCAGCAACCAGGGCAAGAAGGGCACACCCACGATGGGCGGCGTCGTCTTCATCGTGGCGACCGTCCTCGCCTACGTCGCCGGGCACATCGCCCTGACCACCCTGCCCGAGCGGCAGATCGCGCAGGAGGGGCCGACCATGACGGCCCTGGTGCTGCTCGGGCTGTTCGTCTTCTGCGGCGCGGTCGGCTTCTTCGACGACTTCCTGAAGGTGCGCCAGCGCAACTCCGACGGACTGTCCGCCAAAGGCAAGCTGCTCGGCCAGGCGATCGTCGGCGGCGGGTTCGGCATCGCCGCGCTCTACGTACCGAGCACGAACGGCCAGACCGTGGCCAGCGAGCACATCTCGTTCATCCGCGACATCAGCTGGCTGGACGTCAGCAAGGTCGGCGCGGTCATGGTCTTCGTCTTCGTGATCATGGCGATGTCGAACGGGGTGAACCTCACCGACGGCCTCGACGGCCTGGCCACCGGCGCGTCGATCCTGGTGCTCGGCGCGTACGCGCTGATCGGCTTCTGGCAGTACCGGCACTGGTGCGCCGACGACGCGTACGCCCGCGTGAACGACTACTGCTACCAGGTACGGGATCCCCTGGAGATCGCCATGATCGCGGCGGCGGCGGCCGGCGCCTGCGTGGGCTTCCTGTGGTGGAACACGTCCCCGGCACGGATCTTCATGGGTGACGTGGGCTCGCTCGGGCTCGGCGGCCTGATCGGCGGGCTCGCGGTGGCAACCCGCACCACGCTGCTTGCGATCTTCATCGGCGGCCTCTTCGTCATCATCACCACGACCTGGGTGATCCAGATCGTCTCGTTCCGGACCACCGGCAGACGGGTCTTCCGGATGGTGCCGTTGCACCACCACTTCGAGTTGGCCGGATGGAGCGAGGTCAACATCGTGGTCCGGTTCTGGATCGTGGCCGGCGTCTGCGTCGCGGTCGGCCTGGGCCTGTTCTACTCGGACTTCCTGGCGGTCGTTGGATGACGCCACGCGACGAGGCTGCTCGTGCCACCGACGGTGATCCGCCGGGCGGCCTGGTTCCCATCGGGGGTGCCAGCGCCTGGCAGCAGCATCGAATGGAGCCACGACCTGGTGGGCGACGGACGAGTCGACCTGTACGCCGGATTAAGATCACTGCACCCGGGCTGACTAGGGGCCGAGCCCGGCGACAGCCGCTGCAGGCCGTCGCCAGGCCGTCAGGGTGTCACAAGACGTCGGGTACAGCCATCGCAACGCCCGAACGAGCTACTCGTAACGGCGGACCTTTTCGCCCGTGCGGAAGTCGCGGTATCGCCGAGCGGCAGCCCGCGGAGTCCGCACCCATAGCGGCGCACCGACGACGATCCTGTCCACGGGCTCATCCAGACTCCATCGGTCTTTGTCGAGGACCACGTCGCTGTGGATCTCCGCAAACCACTCCGAGTCAGTAGCATCACCGAACGTGTAGCCCCGCATCCATGGCCGGTCGGTGGCTTCGCGTGACTCCTGGGTAAAGCCCTGGTCGAAGGCGATCTTCATTGCCTCGACAGAGATGGACTGCATGTCGTCGTGTCGCAAGGAGGTCTCCGCACAACGCGCCGCCAGCCACTCCCTGACCGACCACATCGAGGAAGAACTCCAGCCACCCGCCACAGGGTCAAGAGGGCCCATGAAGCCAGCGACGTTGTCCCTGCTGCCGAAGAGGCAGACGGCTACCCGAGTGCCGTCGGACGCGATGGAACGCACACCAAGGACAACCCGCTTTTGCTCTTCACAGACGAAGTGGGAGAACTCCACCCTCCCAACACCCCTTGCGTAACGGGTCGGCGGAGGCGTCACGAAGTCCTCCACGGCAAGATCGCCGATACCCCGCTCAATACGACTTGCGATCTCTTTGCGATGGAGCGTGCGAGGTTCCCGTTCAACTTCGATGCCAGTCTGTACAACTGGAATCTTGAAGAGAGAAACCTTGGTCTTCCACAGTGGATTGATGTTGATCCCGCCATCGTTAGCAATAGAGCGTACAGTTCGATCAGACCAGTACGCGTACCGAACGGACTCACCGCGCTCGCCCACGAGCCAACTCCTCCCATCGGCCGTGCGGCGCCAGTCCGGGTTGGGCTGGCGCCGCTCCGTCAGTCGATGTGTATCTCATCGGGTCCACTTCCGCGTGGCCGCCACTCGGGCGACTCGCAGATCAGCCGGATGCCGATTGCCATCCTCCGATGAAAGGTCATCGATAGCCCGCCGGGTGCGTTCCTCGCTGGCCGGCATCAGGTGCGTGTAGACGCGGAGCGTGAAGCCGGGGTCAGAGTGCCCGAGGTACGAGGCGAGGGCCTTGATGCTCTCCCCCGCGTCTAGCAGCGCCAAGGCGTAGAAGTGGCGCAGCGCGTGCATCCCCGTCGCCCGGGTCGGAACGATTCCGGCCGCCTCGACCGCTGGACGCCAGCTCTTCCCATCGAAGGTGGCCCGCTTGATCGTACCTCGCCGGGTGGTGGTGAAGATTAGAGGCACCGTCACTTGCTCGTCGCTGAACGGGTCCTCCCAAGGCAGGGTGACCGAGAGGGGGTCGTACTTCTCGGCGTGCTCCTTTAGCGACTGCGCCACCGAGTCGGGGAACGGCACCCGGCGATCCCGGTCGTTCTTGGGCAGGCCGAAGACCAGCCGCGAGCGGACCACCTTGACTTGCCCCCCAAACAACGTGCACCGAGCCAGCGGCGAAGTCGAGGTCATCGACTCCCAGCCCGAAGATCTCTCCCTGCCGCAACCCGCAGCCGGCGCCCAGGTCCACCATCGGACGGTACCGCTCAGCGAGGCCATCGCGGATTGCCGAAACCTCGTCGGCCCGCCAGGGGACGACGCGACGTTGCAAGGGCCGGGGCGCCTTGACCGAGGCAGCCGAACACCAGTTCTTGGCGATGCGCTCGTCGTCGACAGCCGCACCGAGGATGGTCCGCAGGTGGGCGAAGACAACGGCGCGGGTCGCGGGAGCCAGCTTGCCGACCATTGCGGCGTCCCACTCTCGGACGTGCCCCGGCTTGAGCGAGGCCAGTTGCCGAGAGCCGAAGAACGGCAACAGGTGCTTGCGCACCCGGAACTCTGTGCTCTCCCGCGTCGACTCGTCAGAGGAGCGCGTCCGCCACCAGCTCTCGGCATACTGGGCGAAGGTGATCCGGCCGGCGGACGGGTCGACGTACGAGCCGCGGAGCTTGTCCGTCTCGGTGGAGACGAGGAACGCGTCAGCTTCACGCTTGGCCCGGTCCGGGGAGGACTGGCTACGTTCGTGACTTGACCGTCTATTGGGGACTGGTTGTACAGGCGTCCTGATCTCTAAGCTGGGCGCCATGCAGCTGACCGAGTCGAACGCGGAGCTGAAGAAGCTCTACCGCCTCGATCCAAAACCACGCGGTAGCGGCGGCTTCGCGGAGGTGACTCGTGCGGTCCATAAGGCAGAAGGCACCGAAGTCGCCATCAAGCGCGCCAAGCAGTTCGACGAGGCGCGAGACCGGATCAAGCGAGAGATCGTCGCACAGAAGCAGTTGGCCCATCCGAACATAATGCCCATCTGGGATCACGACTCAGCATTTCTCTGGTACGCAATGCCGCTCGCCAAGGGAAATCTATTCGAAGAACGTGATCAGCTCGGCGAGGAAGATCTAGCCTCGATTCTCCTCGATCTCGCCGACGCACTCACCCTAGCGCATAAGAAAGATCTGATTCATCGGGACGTTTCACCCAGCAACATCCTCGGCTTGCCGGGTGCCACTGGCGGCCGTCTTCGATGGGTGGTGGCGGATTGGGGGATGGTAAGAGTATCGCCTGAACTCGCATCACGCGTTCTTACACGGACCGGCCAACGCATGGGGACACCCGGCTTCGATGCTCCGGAGCTAGACGATGATCCGAGCAGGGCGACTGCTGCCGTTGATGTTTACAGTCTTGGTCGCGTCGCCGCATGGTTTTTGACGCGCCGCGAACCCCGAGCCGGGGTTGCGCTGCTACCGGATGGCGAGATGCTTCACTGGCGCCCATTCGTCCGCGCGTGCACAGAGCAAGACGTGAATCTACGGGTGCAGACGATGGAGGGCCTAAGCGAACTCCTTCAACAGGTCTTCGAGCACCGTGACGACCCACTACCCGACCGAGCAGGTCGACTTCTCGACAGTCTTCTGGCTGGTGATGAGGAGAGCCTGACAGAGTTGATGTCACTCGCTGAGAGCTTTAGGGAGGAGCCTGTCATCTTCTTGGACTACCTGGCCCAAATACCCAGCGGCAAGACCAGAGCTTGGACGACCAGGGAACCCGAACGCGCTGCCTCGCTAGCGCGATCGATGGCTGGGCACCTAATTCGCAGCCCATGGGGAGACCGCGATGTCCAGTACGCCACCACTCCGCTGACGTTTGTCCTCACCGTCCTGCGAGCGCTGGTGGAGATGCGCAGCGTCGGACTGGCACAGGACGTGGCGGGACTCTACTTCGAGGCCGACGTCAAGTGGGACCAGCCCTCCCAGCGCACCCGAACACTTGAGTGGCTGGCCGACTTGAGCGACAGCGTCGTGGGGGCGGTCCACCCGGAGCTAGCCCGCCGCCCCGCCGCCGTCGAATACTACAGGGAGCTAGGGTGGCATCCACGCAGCGTCGCCCTACGCGGCCTACTCGCCGCGTAATCTATCGGCCCCGTCCCCGCCGTGGCTTTCACCCCAACACCGTGGTGGAATGGTCGCGTGTCCACCGAGCATGCCTTAGCCTCTACGCCCGAGACGACCCCAGCCGCCCGATCGCTCCGCGCCGACGACGGCCTGCTGCCTGTCGCGCCCGCTTCCGGGCGGGGGCGAAGCCATGGCACAAGCAGTAGCGAGGCCTTCGATCGCTGGTTCCGGTATCCCGCAGGCTTTGCATCGGACTATGTGTCCTTGCTGTTAAGCCGCCTAGACATTCCGGGTGGAAGCGTGATCGTAGATCCTTTCGCCGGCTCAGGGGTAACGGGGACATCAGCTCGCCGAATGGGCTACTCATTCTTTGGGATTGAGGCGCATCCAGCTATAGCCGAACTGGCCGCCTTGAAGCTTCAACCAAAGCAAGGCAATCTCGACGAGTTGACCAAGGTCGCGCATCATTTGATAAAGCGCACCAAGCAAGATGCGACGAATGTCGACCTAAGCTTCAGTTCTGAAACAGACTTAGTTCGCAGGTGTTTTGCGCCAGGTGCCCTCGCTCAGCTAGTGACGCTGCGAGAACTCATCAAGGATGGAGAAGCCGGCAACTGGCTCCTGCACGCTAAGTGGGCCCTCCTAAGCACCCTGCGCGATGTCGCAGCCGTACGCGTCGGTTGGCCCTATCAGAATCCGACGAAGGCCCGTAAAGCACGTTTCTCAGACGTTTTGTCTAGGTTTGAACAGCGCCTATCATGGATGAGGGACGATCTCCTAGAGCTTACTTCACCCCAGCCTAAGCACCTCAAGCTCGAGGTGGTACACGGGGACTCCACTGACGAAGGGTCGTGGACGTCCTTAACGAACGGCTCGGCACAGGGCTGCGTCTCATCACCCCCCTACCTGAACAACTTCGATTATGCCGATGCGACTCGCCTGGAAATGTATTTCTGGGGCGATGCCGGAAGCTGGGCTGAACTATGCTCGACTGTTCGATCGAAGATGATCACAGCAACAACTCAGCAAAGCAGCGTTGGTGCAGCAGAAGCAGCCAGCCAGCAACTGAGGAACTACGGAGATGTTGCGAAACGGATCTATGATGTAGCCGATGAGCTTAAGGCTGAGCGCCTAGCACGAAAACGGGGAAAAGAGTACGACCGCGTGGTCCCCGACTACTTCGCTGCCATTGCCAAAGTGCTAACAAACCTTTCATCGGCCCTGGAGCCGGGAGCGCCCGTCGTCTGGCTCATCGGCGACAGTGCGCCTTACGGCGTGTACGTTGACACGCCCTCGATCATCGCGGAGTTAGCGGGACAAGTTGGGTTCACGACAGAGGATGATCATCCCCTGCGCCGTCGCGGTCAGCGATGGGCACAGAATGCCACTCGACACCAAGTCGAACTGTCCGAACGTCTGCTCACACTCCGGAGATGATTGGTTCGACATCAGGCTTCGTGTGCTGGACGGTGGCGAGCAAAGGATGCCAAGAGAGCCGCGCGAAGATCTCTAGTATCCGCAGGGCGTTCGAACGTCATGGACCGGTGCGCAAGGTTCCCTGACTTCGCCCGAAAGGCAACCGTCAGCTGGTCGAATGCAAGCGCTAGTTTCTCCTCAGTAAGAGCTGGCCGCCGGGCCAGGTCACGGCCGACGAACTCCACCACCTCGGGCCGGTGCGCCGATGCAATGTACAGAATCACGTCGCCATCCTTGCGCGTCACCGTCAACTTTGGCGCCAAACGACGGCGTGCTTCGCTAAGCCCATACCCTCCCTTGAGCCGCTGCTCTCCTGTCGACCGACCATCGCTGCCCGTAATCACCTGCGCAAACCTTTCAGCGCCAGCGAAGACGGCCGAATCAATAAGTCCGCTCTCTGGCGACTTTGGATCCGGCTGGATAACAGCCCTATCTGGCGAGTCTGAGCGATTAACCAACAAGGCGAGCACGACGCCGACCGCGATTGCTTGCATAACCTCCTTGCCGCGCCCGCTGCGAAGATCAATAACCTGGTTCAGCCTAGCAAGCGACCACGAGCGATAAAGCGCAAGAGCCCTATGCTCCGCGGCCGCAATCCTTGCGGGCGAAATAATCACCAAGTCATCGTTTGCGCCAGTCTGTTCTTCGAGAATCTCGATCAGCAGACGCCCCTCAGGTCCAACGAGGAGGGCATCATCCCCGCCGTCGATAACTAGAGGAGGGCCCAGTGGGGACAGGCTTCGACGGAGGCTTGGCGGAGTTTTAGGAAGGCGAGACAGTCTCTCGCGCAGCGACTGGCCTCTAGCTAATGGATCAAAGAATCTCTTACAAGCATCCAAATCTGCGTCGGCACTAGAAAGACCTTGCCCGTAGGTGAGGCGCCACAAGTGGGAAAGGTCCGCTAAAAGCGCTCGCGCCTCTGACTCAGCAAGCACAGCAGGCGCGCCAAATGCCTGCCGGACAGTGGACGTTTCGCTATTCGTCATAGAGAGAACGCCTCGGTGAGATAGCCGCGCTGCCTAAGGTCCCTGATACGCGACCGCTGCTTGTCATCCCCGCCTTCAGTGGGGGGAATGCGTTCGAGAGGAAGGATCACGACTATCTGATCATGCGGTTGACGCAGGCGTCGTTCGTCCAAATAGACGGCAAGATCTCGCATTCTTTCAGCATCGAGGAAAGCGTTGAACTCGTCCAGTGCGATGAGTCGGTTCGCTGCCCCGAGCTCGTCTCGCTCCAACTGTGCCAGCTGAGCATGGGTGTAAGCAAAAGCTTGTTGACCACTGGAGAAGCCCGAAAGAGGTCTACTCATCTCCTCGCCCTCGGCGGTCCAGTGGACCCTCATATCGCGCCAGTCCAACCACAGATCGTCTGCATTCTCGAACAGGGACTGCCGAAGAAGAGGGTCATTGAACCAATCCCGAACCTCACTAGCCAACCATACCCGCGCCGCTCTGTCCCAAGGAGTAGGGGCGGCCGACATGCTGGAAGAACGCCCAATTTCGCCGTAGAGACGGCCTAGCGCCGCGCCGATTCCTTGGATAGCGGCGTATTGCTGTTGAAGCTTGTCACGCGCTTGCTCTAGGCGGCCAGAGAGGGCATCGAGTTGGATCGCCTGTTGAAACACGGTTGCCCGCTGCAGTGCGGAGACCTCAGGCAAGGCAGCCCGCAGCCACGCGTGGGCGTCGTCTTGCGTGAGCAGCTCGACCACTTGAGCGATGCGCGACTTGCGGTCTTGGAGCACCCTGTCTGCTCGCTCCGCTGCCTGAACCGCTTGCACCTGTTGCCTCGTCAACTGATCAAGTTCGGCGCGCGCCTGCTCACGCCTGCCACGCACGCGTGCAACCTCGACCTCCGCCTGCCTGCATAGGCGTAGGAGTTCTGCGGCTAAGGCGTCCTCCGTCATGCCGCCCCCCAAAACCTCACGCGCATGTTCTAGGCGGGCATGAGCAGCTTGAACCGAGCGGCTTCTTTGATCAAGCTCATTACGGGCCTTGATCAATTCGTCGATGGTCTTGGCGGTTTGAGCTGGCAGTGATTCAGATGCGTCCTTAAGCCGCTTCTCGGCACGGGAGAAGTTTGCTTGCGCCTGTTCAACCTCCGCGAGCTTCGCGGATGCTTGTACTACCGCAGCGATCCGCGAGCGGAGCAGATCGATGTCGGCCTCCAACTGTTGCGCATCTCCAGACGGGGTCCGATCCCTTAGCTTTGCGGCCTGTCTGAGGCATGCATCCCGCAAGGCGGAGACGCTCCAACTGGGAGCGCCCTCTTCCCCCTCAAGGAGCGTTGTTTGCCCGAGTTCGTGCCGCTCTGCGTCGGATAGCCTTTCGGCCAAATCTTCTAGAACTGACACGAGCATGGGTGCTGCGTGCACCTGGGGGCGGCGCTCCAGCAACTCCTTCAACCGTCGGCTAAGCTCGCTCTGGGTAGCTACGATCTGCTCGCTGTTCGGCTCCACTTCAGCTGCTGTAGTGAGCCGCTCCAACTCGTTCGTAGCCTGGCGCAGCGCCTTATCGGTTCGGACAAGAAATTTTCTTGCATTCTCGAACTCGCGCTCTGCCTGCTCATTCAAATGTTGACGGCTACTTGCGCGAGTGATTTGATCATCGAGTCGCTCGGTCTTTGCCTCGAGATCGTCAAGCTCTTCCTTAAGCCGGTCAAGCTTCTCCTGCATCTCAGGGCCCTGCCCTCGAACCTGATCGAGGCGATCCAGCACTGATGTAGCGCGGTCCAATACTTCCATACGCTGGCGGCGATCGCTTAGCTCGTCGGTCAACAGCTTGCTCACTTTTGCAAAGTCCTCCGCCGCCTTCATTTCTGTCGGCAATTGCGAAGGTAGACTCTGCAAGACAAGCTTTTGGACTTCGTCTATCGCGAAATCGATGTCGCTCTGCCGGCGCTCGCCTGAACCCTCTAGCCAGTCGAAAATGTGGCGACGAGATGCCTCGACCCTATTTGCCAACACCTTTAGAGGCGTCTCGGCGGCGATGATGTGGTGAACGCTGAACAGCGAGCGGATTGCTATGTAGTTGACAGTCTTGCCATCTACCTCTATTCGGCCCAGACGATCCTCCAACGGCCGAGGATCCAACGGCCAGTCGGATGGATCCAGTCGCCATTCAATCGTTCTAGCGTGCTGCAATCCCGTAACCGTAACCCGCGCCTTTACAAGTTGTTCGCGGAAGCTACGCCAATCCTGATCATTTTCGGCAAATGGTTGGTCGCCCGCGCATAGGCGCAGCAGCTTGATCGCCGCAGTCTTGCCAATCCCGTTGTACCCCTCAATCTTACACAACGGAATGTCGGGAATCTCATCGATGATGCGAAGCCCTCGGCGAGACTGGGCTTCGATTCTAATCTGCACTCTGTATGAGCCTTTCCGCCACGGCCTGAAGGTCGAATGAGTCTTCAGTGAGCAGCCTCAAAAGATCGAGGTCAACGATGCTCGCCACTCGGTCGACATCACCACTCTCGCCGTCCACGGACTCAGAGGCGCCCGTAATGTCGCTTATTGCTTGAAGGACCTGCTTGCCCCGGCTGACCACAGGCACACTCCTCCCGTTGCGGCGACCAACCTTGTCATTTTTATCCTGTTTGGAGCTTACGATCAAGATGCCATTCGATCCACGCATCGGGTTCGACGATGCCTTCGTAGCGTTTGCCGAAACCACCTTTACAAGATCAAGGCACCGCGCTCCGCGCGGTGCGGGGCGGCAAACCCGGCCGGCGGCAAGCCGCCCCGGCCGCCTGCGGCGCCGGGGCGGTGAGCCACCGACAGCCGCCTGGACACCGCCCCCACGGCGAGAGGAACCAGCCTCAGCGATGCCGTGACGGAAGCCTGCGGGGCCGCTCTGGTCGGATGGTCGGGGCTCCGCCTGTCGCGCCAGTCCAACACCGGGACTGGCTTGCCACTGGGTCACCGGGTCGCGGCATCAGCTCCACCGCCAGGACGTGCCCGGCGTCCACGACAGCCGGCGGCACAGCAGCAGAGCCCACACCCACCGAAAGGCCCCATAACGAAGGGAGGGCGTGGGCCGGATCCGAGGTGCACTGAGCCGACGCAGGCCGTCTCAGGCCGTGGCCAGGCCGTCAAACGCCACCCAACGATGACCAAGGCCAACCAACGGCACCAGATAAACGACCAGCTCAGAGCCTTGATCAGGTCTCTGAGCTGTGGGCGACGGACGAGTCGACCTGTACGCCGGATTCTGTGACCGACGCGCGCCGGTAAGGCGCACGCCGGCGGCGGCCATCCATCTCGGCCTACCGTCGCCGGCAGGCTCCAGCGGCCTACCCGCAGACATCGGGCGGGCCACCCTCAATCGTCTGCGCGGGTCGTCATCCTGCGGGCGACGACCCTTTCTTGGCCTTGCTCCGGGTGGGGTTTACCGAGCCACCCCGGTCACCCGGGGTGCTGGTGGGCTCTTACCCCACCGTTTCACCCTTACCGTCCCCGATGGGGCCGGCGGTCTGTTTTCTGTGGCACTGTCCCGCGGGTCACCCCGGGTTGCCGTTAGCAACCACCCTGCCCTGTGGAGTCCGGACGTTCCTCGGCGGCGGGCCGGAGCCCGCCGACGCGACCGCCCGGTCGACTCGTCCGTCGCGCACTCATCCTAACGACGCGGCGCCGACGCCCATTTCCGCCCCGCGCGGGTGGCAGCGGCGGTAGCACAGGGGCCGGCGGGTCGCCCCGTGTCGACCGCCGGCCCCTGTTGTCGACTCCGTGCGCGGCTCACCAGTTCCACACGAGCGACTCGTTGAAGATCCGCTCGCCCTTCGCCGGCTCCCGCAGCGTCCCGGAGCCCACCGCCTTCCCGTCGCCGTCCACCGCGCGCAGGGTCACCTGCGCGCCGAGCGGCAGGGTCAGCAGCGCCGCGCCGTCGCGTACCTCGGCCGTGGCACGGACCTCGCCACCCGCCACGGCCTCGACCCGGACGGCCGCCGGGCGCGGCACCACCAGCAGCCGGTCGGTGAGGGCGGCACGGCCGTCGACCAGCGCCGGCACGCGGACCGCGGCCAGGTCGTACGCGACACTGGTCCCGGTGGCCACCAGCGGGGCCGGGTTCCGGTCGGGCGCCTCCACCGGCGGTACGTCGGGCCGGGACTCGCCCGGCCCGGCCAGGGCGAGCCGCCCGTGTTCCCCGGAGCCGAGTTGCAGGACCAGCGGCCCGTCGCCGGGCGGGCCGACCAGCACGGCGTCCCGGGAGTCGAGCCGGCCCGCCCAGCGGACCTCGGGCGGCGTGCCGTCCACCAGGCCGCTGCCGTCCACCAGCTCCCGGTAGGCGGTGTCCGCGCCGCGCGCCGCCCGCCAGTCGGCCGTCGGTGAGGGGTCCGGCCGACCGTCGCGCGGGTCCTCCTTCCCCGCCCATCGGGTCTGCACGGCGAGGTGCTGGATGCCGACGGGGCCGGCCTCGCGGAGCTGGCCGTCGCACTCGACCCGCCACCAGCCGCGGGCCAGGCTCGGCTCGACCAGCAGGTGGTCGCCGCCGGGTGCGGTCTGCCAGCGCCGCTGCACGCCGCCCCACAGCTGAGCGGAGCGGGCGTAGGAGACGGTGCACCCGGACGGCGCCAACCCGAGCAGCCACCCGTGCTCGGTGCCGAAGCTGGCGTCCAGCACGGTGAAGGCGGCGGGCTCCACGTTCGCCTGGGCGTCGCCCCTGACCAGGTCCCGGGGTGACGCTCCGACCCGGGCATGCAGGGTGACCAGCGCGGCACGGGTGTCCGAGTGGTAGGCCAGGACGATGGTGCGGAAGCCCGCCGTGTCGTCGGCCCAGAGCACCCGCACGGTAGACAACTCCGCGCTCATGAACAGCCGGTCGCCGTCCCGGTCGGCGCGCCGGGTCAGCTCGGTGAGGAAGGCCCGGTCGCCGGCCAGGCTTCCCCGGGTGGGTGAGTTGATCAGGCGCCAGGTCCACTCCGAGTCGACCGGGTAGCCGTGGAGGACCGGGGAACCGCCGTCGGGCCGTCCGTCCGGGCCGGCGGCGCTGAAGGCTGCCGGGCCGGCCAGTGCGGCGGCGAGGACCGCGGCCGCCGCCGCCCAGAGGCCCGCGAGGCGCCGCCGCCGGCGCCGCCGGGCGTGCCGCATCAGCCGGCCGTACGGGTCCTCGTCCGGCACCACTGTCCCGGCGATCCGGGCCAGCCCGATGCGGAGATCGTCCACGCTCATGCCCGCTCCCCCATCAGCTCGCCGTTGACCGCCGAACGGCCGGCCGGCGGGTGCAGCACCGCCCGGAGCCGGGTCAGCCCCCGCGCCGCCTGGCTCTTCACCGTCCCCACCGAACACCCCATCGCCGCCGCCACGTCGGCCTCGGAGAGGTCCTCCCAGTAGCGCAGGACCAGCACCGCCCGCATCCGGGCGGGCAGCCGGTCCAGCGCGGTCAGCAGTTCGTCGCGGACGACGACCGCGTCGGTGACGTCCGGGCCGGCCCGGTCCGGCACCACCGAGGTGAGCACCTCCCGCAGGCCGATCCGCCGCCAACGGCTGGTGCGGTCGTTGACCATCGCCCGGCGGACGTACGCCATCGGCTCGTCGACCGTGCGCCAGTGCCGCATCACCTTCAGCAGCGCTTCGTGCACCAGGTCCTGCGCGACCTCCCGGCTGCCGGTCAGCAGGTACGCGGTCCGCAGCAGGTCGCCGTAGCGCACCTCGACGAACTCCCGGAAGTCGGCCTCATCCACGCGCCGCCCCTTCGTCGTGCCCGGTCATGGTGCCGATTCCTCTCCCTGGGTTCGTCTCACCCGGTACGACGCGGCACCGGGCCGGGAGGTTGAGAGGCGTGGCAGCACCGCTCCGGCGGCCGGCCGGAACCCGTACTAGCCTCTGGGGATCATGGATCTCTCCGACGCCGCGCTGCTGCTCGTCGCCGGTCTCGCCGCGGGCACTGTCAACGCGGTGGCCGGCGGGGGCTCGCTCATCACGTTCCCCGCGATGCTCGCGGTCGGACTGGCGCCGGTGCCGGCCAACGTCAGCAACTCGGTGGCCGTGTTCCCCGGCTACGTGGCCAGCGTGGCGGGCAGCCGGGTGGACCTGCCGCGCGGCCGGGCACTGGCCACCCTGGTGCCCACCACGATCGTCGGCACCATCGCCGGGGCGCTGTTGCTGCTGGCCACCCCGGCGCGGGCGTTCGAGCTGGTCGTACCGTTCCTGGTGCTCGGCGCGACAGCGGTGCTGGCCTTCCAGGACCCGCTGCGCCGGCTGGTCGGGCATCCGCGGGACCTGTCGCCGCGCCGCCGTACGGTCGTGGTGCAGGCCATGGTCGCGCTCGGCGCGGTGTACGGCGGCTACTTCGGCGCGGCGCTCGGGGTGATGCTGGTCGCCGGCCTGGCCCTGGTGCTGGACGCCACGCTGGCCCGGGTGAGCGCCATCAAGAACCTGCTCTCCGCCCTGGTCGGGCTGACCACGCTGGTCGTCTTCGCGCTCTTCGGCCCGGTGAACTGGGCGGCCGTCGGGCTGGCCGCGCCGGCCACGCTGGTCGGCGGGTACGCCGGCGCCCGGCTGGTCCGCCGGCTGCCGGCGGTGGTGCTCAAGACGCTGATCGTGAGTTTCGGCACGCTGATCGGGCTCTACCTGCTCTACCGCGCGCTGACCTGACCCGGTCGCCGGACCGGTCGGCACGCCTCGCCCACCGGCTCGACCAGGCCCGCCCCGGACGCCCGGCCCCGGTGCCGACCCGGCGGCCAGCCGCTGCCGGTGGCCGCCCCGGGTACGACCGGGTGGCCGCACCGGCCCGGACGGCGGGACACCGCCGAGTCGTGGTGCCGACTCGGCGGCGTCCCGGCCGGTGCCGCCCGACCGCGGGGCGGTGACCATGCCAGCGAGGGACCTGGCGCACCCGGCCCCCGGGCGCGCGGCTGCCGGGGGCCGGGGCGGGCTCAGGCGACCGGCTCCGGAGCCGCGTCGGCGTCCCGGCGCTCGCCGGGCGTCACCCGCGGGTCGCCCTCGTCGGCGAAGTAGTCGTCCGAGGTGGTGCCGTCGACGCCCTCGCGCACCTTCACCGCCCGCAGGATCAGCGTCAGGATCGCCGCCACCAGCAGGTTGACCAGGACGGCCACGATGCCGACGTAGATCGTCTTGGGGGTGTCGAAGCCGAACTTCTCCAGCGGGAAGGCCGAGCCGGCGAAGTGCTTCCGGGTCGGGCTGGAGATCTGGTAGAGCATCCACATCCCGAGCCCCATGCCGGCCACCCAGCCGGCGATCAGCGCGCCCCGGTGGAACCAGCGGGTGTAGAGGCCGAGCGCCACCGCCGGCAGCGTCTGCAGGATGATCACGCCGCCGATCAGCTGGAGGTCGATGGAGAACTGCGGGTCGAGGAAGACGATGCAGGCCACCGCGCCGATCTTCACCACCAGCGAGGTGATCTTGGAGACGTTCGCCTCCTGGGCCGGGGTGGCGTCCCGGCGCAGGTACTCCTTGTAGATGTTGCGGGTGAACAGGTTCGCCGCCGCGATCGACATGATCGCCGCCGGCACCAGCGCGCCGATCCCGATGGCCGCGTACGCGACACCGGTGAACCAGCTCGGGAACTGCTGGTCGAAGAGCAACGGCACGATGGTGTTGTTGTCCACCGTCCCCTCGCTCGCCCCCGGCAGCGGCTTCACGTCGGCCGCGATGGCCATGTAGCCGAGCAGCGCGATCAGCCCGAGCAGCAGGCTGTACGCCGGCAGCGCGGACATGTTCCGCTTGATCACGTCCCGGTTCCGGCTGGCCAGCACGCCGGTGATGCTGTGCGGGTAGAGGAACAGCGCCAGCGCCGAGCCGAACGCCAGCGTGACGTACTGGAGCTGGTTGTTGGCGTTGAGCAGGATCCCGTCGCCGGGGCTCGGTGAGGCGTCGAACTTCGCGTCCGCGGCGCCGAAGATCTCGCCCCAGCCGCCCAGCTTGTACGGCAGGTACAGCACCGCCACCAGGATCACGATGTAGATCAGGGTGTCCTTGACGAAGGCGATCAGTGCCGGCGCGCGCAGCCCGGACTGGTAGGTGTACGCGGCCAGGATGGCGAACGCCACGATGATCGGCAGGTGCCGGGCCAGGGTGCTCTCGCCGGTCACCCCCATCGCCTTGAGCACCGCCTCGATGCCGACCAGTTGCAGCGCGATGTACGGCATGGTGGCGACGATGCCGGTGATCGCGACCAGCAGCGCCAGCACCGGCGAGTCGAACCGGCTGCGGACGAAGTCGGCCGGGGTGACGAAGCCGTGCCGGTGCGACACCGACCAGAGTCGACAGAGCACCAGGAAGACCAGCGGGTAGATGACGATGGTGTAGGGCACGGCGAAGAAGCCCATCGCGCCGGCGCCGAACACCAGCGCCGGCACCGCCACGAAGGTGTACGCGGTGTAGAGGTCACCGCCGACCAGGAACCAGGTGATCCAGCCGCCGAAGTTGCGCCCGCCCAGGCCCCACTCGTCGAGGTGGGCCATGTCGCGCGGGGCCCGCCACCGGGCGGCCACGAAGCCCATCACGCTGACCAGCAGGAAGAGCAGCGTGAAGATGATGATCTCGGTGAGGTGGTCCCGCCACATCAGCGGTCACCCCGCTTCTTGGTGAGCTGGTAGACCACCGTCGTGGTGGTCACGCCCAGCACGATGTAGGCCAACTGGAGCCAGTAGAACCGCGGGAAACCGAACAGCCGTGGGCCGTCGGCGTTGAACAACGCCGGGATCAGCGGCACCACGATCGGGATGAAGAGCAACCAGTTCCACCTGCTCTTGTCCTTCGCCCGGGACGACCCCGTCAGGGGTGTCTCCGGTGCGGGTGTGGCCGGTTCGGGTGCAGCCATCGGACCCACCTTCCAGTCGTCGCTCGTGATGTGACGGCCGGAGGCTACGACCCTGTGAGCCCCGTCACGTTCGACCGATCCACCCGGCTGCGCCGAACGGCCGCTCGGCTGCGCCGAACGGCGGGCGGCGATGGCCCACCGGTCCACCAACCGCGCCTCGGCGGCCACCCCCGGGCCGCGGCGGCGGCCCGGCGGCGGCACGGCGGCGGCCCGGCGGCGGCACGGCGGCGGCCCGGCGGCGGCCCGGCGGCGGCCCGGCGGCGGCCCGGACGAGGGCGGGCCCGGGTGCACCTCGCACCCGGGCCCGCCCACCGGCTCACCGCGTGGCGATCACCGTTCGGCGGCCCAGAGCAGGGCGCGGCCGAGCTGCGCCTGCAGGCCCTTGGGGTGCAGGCGGAACGTCGGGTCGGTGCCGAACAGCACCACCCCGTTGCCGCCGGCGGACACCCCGCTGACGATGCTGGCCTGGTTGGCCGCGGCGCCCTGGCCACCGGCGCCCTCGGTCGCCCACCAGCCGGAGAGCAGCGGGTCCGCGGCGTACGACTGCTCCACCGTGACGCCGGCGCCGAGGCCGGTGAACCAGACCGGCTGGCTGATGAAGGCGTGCGGGATGGCGGCGGCGCTCACCGGTCCGCCGTGGTTGACCACGTTGGCCACCCCGCTGGCCAGGCTCGGCCCGGCGGTGGCGGTCACCGACAGCAGCCCGGCGGCGTTGCTGAAGCCCGCCCCGGGAGTGCCCAGGCCGACCACGCCGCCACCGCGGGCGAGGAAGGCGTCCAGGGCCGCCCGGCTCTCCGCCGGCAGGTTCGCCAGGTTGACGGTGCTGGCCACCAGGAGCACGTCCACGTCGGCGGTCAGCGTGCCGCCGAGCGTGGCGGCGGTCAGGGCACGGGTGGCGAAGCCGAGGTCGGCCAGCGTGTCCCGCTCCTCCACCGTGCCGAGGTAGCCGACGACCACCTCGTCCAGCCGGGTCCCGCTCCACCGGGCCGGCGCCCGTCCGAAGGTCACCCCGTGCTCGCGTACGGCGGCCCGGGCCAGCTTCCGGTTGCCGGGCGTGCCCGGGACGACCACCGAGCCGTCGGCCAGGCGGTACACCGCGACGCCCCGCGCCAGCAGCGCGTTCACGGTCAGCAGGTCGGCGGCGTCGCGCAGGTCGAGGCGCAGGTCACCGTTGCCGGGCGGCAGGGACCCCTCGGCCCGCCCGTCGTAGGTCCGCGTCAGCCGCACGTCGGGCAGCTCGTCCCAGAGCGTGTCCACGGTGGCTCCCCAGGTCAGGCCCTGGCTCCACGCGGCCGGGCCGGCGTACAGGTCGTCCACCCGGTCGGTGATGTCGGCGCCCGGCTCCAGCAGCGAGTTGACCAGGCCCCGCTTGGGCTGGTGCAGGTCGACCACGTAGGAGCCGGCCGGGTAGCGCCGGCCGTCCGCGGTGAACGGCTGCTTGGCCCGCCACACCCGGCCGCCGCTGCCGATCAGCAGGTCGACGAGGCGCGCCGCGGCCGGTTCGGAGCGCTGGCCGGCCCCGGTGGGGATGACGTACGCGCGCGGGAAGGTGGTGCGGTAGTCGTCCTCCGGGCCCCAGCCCGGCACGTAGCCGTCCGGGATGTCCCGCAGCGGCTCACCGGCCCAGCCGCGCCGGTAGACCTCGGCCTGGTCGTGCAGCACCTCGGCCCGGTGCTCCTGGATGTAGCGCAGCGACGTCCGGATCGCCACCTCGTGCACGTCGGTGTTGATGCCCGAGCGGCGCACCCGCTCCTGCGGCGTCAGGTTGCCGCGCGGGTTCAGCGGTGCCTCGATGGTGTACGGGATGCTGCTCTGGAGCATGGCGAAGGACGGCACGTAGATCGGCGGGAAGTCGTCCCACACCCCGGGCTCGTCGTCCCGGAACGGGATCCGGGCCCGCTGGGTCTCGGCGTACCCGAGGCCGCGCAGGTCCTGCTCGATCGCCAGCGCGTTCGGCAGGCCGTGCTTGATGAACAGGTCGTACTCGTTGTTGACGTTGTGCGGTGGGGTGCTCGGGTGCAGCAGCGTGGGGCTGACGTAGCCGTGCAGGTCGAGCGTGATGATCGGCTTGGTGTCGATGATCAGCTCGCGGATCAGGTTGGTCTCCGGCTGCGCCACGATGGTCAGGTCGCGGTTCAGGTCGTACCCGGCGGAGTTGGCCCGGGTGCCGGCCACCCGGCCGTCCGGGTTGGACGTGATGTTGAAGACCAGCCGGTTGCGCCTCAGCAGCTGGGCCGTCTCGGCGCTGGTGTCGGTGGCCAACTGCTCGATGACCCGCAGCGCCGCGTCGGTGCCCTCCCACTCGTTGCCGTGGATGTTGGCGTTGACGAAGAGCGGGGTCTTGTAGCCGGCGAGCAGCGCGCGGTCCCGCTGGGCCCAGGTCGGCTCGTCCTCGATGCGGCGCTTCCAGATCTCCTGCTGCCGGGCCTCGGCGCGGCTCTCCGGGGCGGTCACCGTGACCGCGTACAGGTCGTAACCGCCGGCGGACCTCCCGGCCACCCGGGCGGAGACCCGGTCGCTGGCGGCCTGGAGGGCGTTCAGCTTCGGGGCGATGTCGTCGTAGGGGATGACACCGATCGGGATCGAGGCGTCCGCCGGGTTGTCCGGCCAGACCGGCAGGACGTTCTGTTGTGGATAGCCCCGGATCTCGCCCAGCTCGGCGGGGGCGGGCGGGACCGCCGGCAGCGCCGAGGCGGCGGCCGGCGCGGTCAGCGCCACCGGGCCGAGCACCGCGACGGTCACCGCGGTCGCGGCGATTCGGCGAAGACGTCTGTTG
Source organism: Micromonospora sp. C28SCA-DRY-2 (assembly GCF_030519475.1). Lineage (GTDB taxonomy): Bacteria > Actinomycetota > Actinomycetes > Mycobacteriales > Micromonosporaceae > Micromonospora. The sequence continues at coordinate 64,666 of NZ_JAUMKD010000002.1, forward strand.
ACCAACAAGGAGCGGTCTCCTGTCACGAGGAGGGAACGCGCGCAGGCGGACGCGACCGCGGGGCCGGAGACCTGCGGAACGGGTGGATGCGGCAGCAGCGCGCGAGGACGGCGAACCCGGCGTCAGAGGGAGCGTCGACAGGCGGCGCTGGCGACGCGCAGCAGGTCGATGTGACCCCGCTTGGTCAGGTGAACGCTGCGCACGAAACCGATCTTCATCGGCTGCCGGTGGGCTGTCAACAAGTTCCCGGATCGTCCAGGGTGGCCGCCGGCATCCTCCCGGCTGGTGGGAGCTAGTCCGCTCCGGCGAGGTGGGCGGTGTCGTTGACGGTGCGCACGGCGATGCCGCCGTCGGGCCACCGGTCCAGCACCGAGATGCCGGCGGCGTCCAGGAAGAGCCGGTGCAGGAAGGCGTCACCGGCCGCGAGCGCGTCGCGCAGCGCGAGCTTGATCGGCGAGACGTGCGAGACCACCACCACGGTCTCCCCCGGGTACGCCTCGACCAGCGCGTCCAACTCCCGGCGGGTGCGCTCGGCCACCGCCGCGAACGACTCCCCGTCCGGCGGGGCCACCCGGGTGGAGGCGAGCCAGGCGTCCATCTCGCCGGGCCACCCCTCGCGCACCTCGGCGAAGGTCCGCCCCTCCCAGGCGCCGAAGTCGCACTCGATCAGGTCGTCCGCCCGGCGTACCGGCACGCCGCCGAGCGCGGCGGCGATCGCCTCGGCGGTCGCCGTACACCGGGACAGCGGGGAACTGACCACTGCCGCGACCCTCGGCGCCAGCTCGGCCACCCGGGCGCCGGTGGCCCGGGCCTGGGCCCGGCCCCGGTCGGAGAGCGGCACGTCGCCACGACCGGAGTAGCGGCGCTGCTCGGTGTACTCGGTCTCGCCGTGCCGCACCAGGATCAACCGGGTGGCGGTGAAGCTCGGGCGCGGCTCCCAGGAGGCGGGGGCGGTGGCCGGGTCGGTGCCGGTGGTCCGCCCCGACGCGGCGCGGGCGGCCGCCTCGCGGGCCTGCTGCCGGCCCGCCGGCTCGGGGCCGGCCAGCTCGCGCGGGGGCTCCACCACACGTGGCGGCTCGACGGCCGGGGCCACCGGCGCGGCGCCGGCGGCGGCGTCCATCGCGGCGTTGGCCAGGGCGTCGGCGTGCCGGTTGCGCTCCCGCGGGATCCAGCTGAACCGCACCGCCGCGAACCGCTCGACCAGGCCCGCCGCCTGGGCGGCGAGCGGACGCAATCCGGGGTGCTTGATCTGCCAGCGGCCGCACATCTGCTCGACCACCAGCTTGGAGTCCATCCGGGCCTCCACCTCGGCGGCGCCCAGTTCGGCGGCGGCCGCCAGCCCGGCGATCAGCCCCCGGTACTCGGCCACGTTGTTGGTGGCCACCCCGATCGACTCGGAGCGCTCGGCGAGCACCTCGCCGGTGTCGGGGTCGCGGACCACCGCGCCGTAGCCGGCCGGGCCCGGGTTGCCCCTCGATCCACCGTCGGCCTCGACGACCACCACGCGCGGCGCCACGGGCTACAGACCGGACTCGTTGGTACGCACCATGATCCGCCGGCACTCCTCGCAGCGGACCACGTCGTCCGGGTCCGCCTTGCGGATCCGGGCCAGGTCGGCGCCGGAGAGTTCGAGCCGGCAGCCGCCGCACCGGCCGGCGGCGAGCAGCGCCGCGCCGAGCCCGGTGTCCTCGCGGATCTTGTCGTAGAGCTGCACCAGGTCGGCCGGGAGGTCGGCGGCGAGCGGCCGGCGGGCCGACTGCTTGAACTCCTCCTCCTTGCCGATCTCGGCCAGCGCCTCGTCCCGGCGCCGCTCGGTGGCGTCCCGCTGCTCCCGGGTCTCGGCCAGCCGGCGCTCCACGTCGTCGAGCACCGCCTGCGCGGTCTCCCGCTGCTCCATCAGCTCCAGCTCGGCGTCCTCCAGGTCACCCTGCCGGCGGTTGAGCGAGGCCAGCTCGTGCTGGAGCGCCTCCAGCTCGCGGGCCGGGCCGCTGCCGGCGGCGAGCCGCGCCTCGTCCTTGGCCTTGCGGGCCCGCACCTGGTCGATGTCCTTCTCCAGCCGGGCGATGTCCCGGTCCAGGTCGTCGACCGCCACCTGGGCGCGGACGCGCTCGTCCTCCAGCGCCGACAGCTGGCGGGCCAGCGCCTCCAGCTCGGCCCGCTCGGGCAGCGCGCGGCGGCGGTGGGCGAGCTGGGCGAGCGCGGTGTCGATCGCCTGGAGGTCGAGCAGGCGGCGCTGGACCTGGGGGTCAGCCTTCACGGTCGGGGCTCCTTGTCGTCCACCGCGGGTGGGGCGGCGTGTACGGTCCACGGGTCGGTGTCCAGGTCGGACACCAGCGTCTCGACACCCGGCGTCGCCCGCAGCAGGGCGGCCAGGTCGTCCAGCCACGGTCGTTCGGTCGCCCAGTGGGCGGCGTCCAGCAGCGCCGGCCCCTCGGCGGCGAGGTGCTCGCCGGCCGGGTGGTGGCGCAGGTCGGCGGTGAGGAACGCGTCCACCCCGGCGGCGGTCGCGTCGGCCAGGAAGGCGTCGCCCGAACCGCCGCTGACGGCGAGGGTACGCACCATCCGCCCGGGATCGCCCGCGGCGCGCACGCCCCAGGCGGTGACCGGGAGCACGGCGGCGGCGTGCCGGGCCAGCTCGGCCAGGGTCATCGGCTCCGGCAGCTCGCCGATCCGGCCGATCCCCCGCCCGGCGCCGTGCGCCGGTGACCCGGGCGCGGGCGGGTGCAGCGGGCGCAGCCCGGTCAGCCCGAACCGGGCGGCAAGCGCGTCGGAGACGCCCGGAGCGGCCACGTCGGCATTGGTGTGCGCGACGTACAGGGCCACGTCCGACTTGATCAACTGGTGGACGATCCGCCCCTTGTACGTGGTGGGCGCCACCGAGGAGACCCCGCGCAGCAGCAGCGGGTGATGGGCGACGATCATGTCGACGCCCGCGGCGAGCGCCTCGGCGACCGTCTCGGGCACCACGTCGACCACGCACAGCACCCGGCGTACGGGGGCGCAGGGCTCGCCCAGCACCAGCCCGACCCGGTCCCACTCCTCCGCCCAGACCGGCGGGTAGCGCCGCTCCAGCTCGGCCACCACGTCGGCGACGGTCGGCGGAACTGCGGTTGTGCTCACGGCGGGCCAGCTTACCGGTACCCGGGCGGCCCGGGCGGATGCTCGGGCGCGGCGGTTGGTCAGGCCACTGCCGGGCCGACCCGGCAGAGCCGGTCGCGCACCGCGGAGAGCGGCAGCGCCCACGGGAAGGCGCTCAGGTGCCGCTCCCCGGTTCCGGGCGGGTGCAGCGGGACGACCTGGTCGCCGAAGAGCACCGTCACCCCCCACTCGGCGAGCCGCGCCAGGCCGCTGCGGAACGCCGGGTGGCGGGCCATCGCCGTGTTGGTGAACGGCACCGCGACCAGCGGCACCCCCAGGCCCTGCGCCTCGACCAGCAGGCCGAGCGCGAGGGTGTCGGTGATCCCGGCCGCCCACTTGTTGACCGTGTTGACAGTGGCCGGGCAGACGATCATGGCGTCGGCCGGCGGCAGGACGTCCGGGTCACCCGGGTTCTTGTAGTGGGTCCGCACCGGGTGACCGGTCTGCCGGGCCAGCGCGGCCCGGTCGACGAACTTCGCGCCGTCCGGCGTGGTGATCACGCAGACGTCCCAGCCGTCCTGCTGGGCCAGCTCGACGAGCCGGCCGACGTGGCGCGCCAGCGGCGATCCGCAGGCGATGACGTAGAGCACCTCGCGGCGCTCGGTGTGCTGCCGGCCGGTCATCAGACCGGCTCCGCGCTCATACCCCTACTCCCATGTGCTCAGCCAACTCCGCGATCGGAGAAGGCGGCGCACCACGTGTGCGACGCAGGATGTCGGACATCACCTCGTGGGCGATCGGCCGGCAGCGGATCTCGGACGGCGCCAGCCGGTCGCCGCGCAGCAGCATCTCCCCGGCGTTGGCCACGTCGCCGATCTGGGCGTAGCCGCGGGCGATGTCGAGCAGGTGGTGCGCCCGCCGCTCGGGCAGCAGCGCGTTGAACGCCGGTTCCGGGATGCGCTGGTGCACCTCGACCGCCCGGCCGCCGTCGCCCAGTTCGACGGCCGCCGCCGCCCGGTGCAGCTCGAGGTTGGTCGGCCCGAACGAGGTCCAGTAGTGGTTCTCGTCGCCACCGAGCAGCCGGGCCGCCTCCCCGGCGCCGTTGAGCAGGTCGTCGACGGTGGCCGAGTCGCCGATCCGGGACGCGGCCATGGCACCCTGCAGCAGCAGCATGCCGTAGACGGAGAGCCGTTCCGGGGAGGCGTCGTTGCTCCCGCCGGGGGCGAGCCGGTTGGCGATGGTGACGTTCAGCTCCAGCGCGGGACGGGACCGTCCCATCGCGGCCAGCGCGTTGCAGACCCGGGTGGTGGCGATGCCGGCGAGCAGTTGGTCGTCGGCGCGCTGGGCGACCGCCATGGACCGGTCGGCGGCGAGCCAGGCCAGGTCGCACTCGCCCAGCTTGCGCAGCACCGAGGAGGCGATCTGGTAGACCTGCCCGAGCAGGTGGGCCGCCTCGCGGGCCTGGTCGCCGCCGTAGCCGGCGTCCGCGGCCTGGGCGTCGCGCAGCAGCTTGGGCAGCGCCCGGGTGAGCATCCCGTAGCGGCCGTACTGGTAGGTGAGCCAGGCGTGGTTGACCGCCTTGCGCATGTCGGCCAGCGGCGGCGGGTGCGGCGCCGCGTCGAAGTAGGCGCTCATCGCGTCGTAGCGCTCCAGGGCGGCCCGGATCTCCTGGACCTCGACCTGGTCGATGCAGTTCAACGCGTCGGTACGCCGCTCCGGGTCCTTGCCGAGCAGCAGTTGCACGTCGACCTGGAGGATGTCGGCGATCTCGTAGACGACGGAGAACTTGTCGAGCCGGCGCACCCCGCGCTCGACCTTGTCCACCCAGCTCTTCGACTTGCCCAGCCGGTCCGCGAAGACCTGCTGCGACATCTTGCGCCGCCCGCGCCAGTAGGCCACCCGCCGCCCGATGGGTAACTCGTCCATCCCGTCCCTCCCCTGGTGCGACCCCCGGCCGTGGCCGGCTGACCCCCTCGCGGTTGCGGGCGCGCGGCAGGTCTCAGGTTTTCGCTGGTCGCACACTCTGTGCGTCAGCCGTACAGCCAGTCCTCGTAGTTTTCGTGCAACTTGCATCAGCCGTTCGTCAACTCAACGATCGTGGGTTACGGCAGTGACGGTGTTCGACATGCGACCTGGGTGCCCGACCGGGCCCGCCGAGGGGAGATGGCACACATGTGGGGGAACGTCGGACCACGCGTCGTCCAACTGTCGCCGTTGGAACGGGTCCGGCTGCGCCGGGTGGCCGTCCGCTACGCACTGCACGGCTGGGAGGTGACCCCGGGCGCCTGCCTGGCGCGGAGCCGGTTCGTCTGCGGCCGCGCCGGCTGCCCCACGGTCGGCTGCCATCCCGCGCTGGAGAACTGGGAGCACGCGGCCAGCGCCGACCCGGCGCGGGTGGCCACCTGGTGGCGCACCCGGCCGCACGGCGTGCTGCTGCCCACCGGCCGGGCGTTCGACGTGCTGGAGGTCGCCGCGCACCTCGGCCGGCGGGTCCTCGACGCGGTGCAGACCCACCCGGCCGGCCTCGGCGTACGCGGGCCGGTGCTGGTGACCCCCACCGGCCGCTGGATGTTCCTGGTCCGCCCCGGCGACCCGTTGCGGCCGGAGCTGGACCACTGCTTCCAGGTGGTCCGGCACGGGCCCGGGTCGTGGATCCCCGCGCCGCCGACCCGGCTGCCCGAGGGCACCGTCCGCTGGGCCGTCGCCCCGGAACAGGCCCGCTGGCGGCTGCCCGACTCCTACCTGGTGCAGAACGCGCTGATCGACGCGCTGCGGGCCACCGGCGTGACGCTGACCTCGGAGCTGCTCCCCGGCCACCTCCCGTTGCCGCGCCGCGGGATGTGAACCCCGCCCGGGCAGCGTCGCCGGCCGGCCCGTCCTCGTTGCACAGGGCGACGGCGCAGACGCCAGGAGCGGGGGTTGCATGTCCACCGACGACACCACGCGCCAGCCGGACGGCACCGAGCCGCCCCGGCACAGCCGCCCGCGGTACCGCTGGGCGGGCACCCGGCCCGCCGGCGCCCGCCCGGGCCGGCCCCGGCCGGCCGGCTCCCGGCCCGCCGGCACCCACCGCCCGGCCCGCTGAGGCGCAGGCGGAGGCGGCGATCGCACCCGGCACCGGTCAGCCGGTCAGCGGGAGGCCGGCGGAGTGCAGCAGCCGGCCGTCCTCGGTGACGACCGCGTGCTGGTGCCCGGCGAGCCGGTCCAACCAGCCGATGCCGGCGACGCCCATCGCCACCGCCGCGGTGGCGTACGCGTCGGCGACGCCGAGGTCCGGCCCGACCACGGTGACCGAGCGCAGGCCGCTGGCCGGCACGCCCCGGCGGGGGTCCCGCACGTGCGCGCCGCGCTCGTACCCCCCGGAGGTGGCGACGGCCAGGTCGGTGCCGGTCAGCACCAGGCAGGTGGCCATCGGGTCCCACGGGTGCCGGACGCCGATCCGCCACGGCCGGCCGCTGGCCGAGCGCCCGCGCACCCGCACGTCCCCGCCGGCGTTCAGGCAGTGGTTCGCCGCGCCCGCGGCGAGCAGCCGGTCCGAGGCCACCTGCGCCGCCCAGCCCTTGACGTAACCGGACGGGTCGAGCCGGCCGGTGGCGTACGCGTCGAAGAAGCCGTCGGTGGCGGCCCACAGGTCCGCGCAGCGCGCCAGCACGTCGCGCAGGTCGGCCGAGCCGTCGGCGACCGCCAGCTCGCCCCGGTCCACCCGGCACACCTCGCTGTCCGGCCGGTACGTGCTGAACCGGGCGTCCACCTCGCGCAGCCAGCCGAACACCCCGTCGGCCAGCCCGGTCAGCTCGGCGGTGGGCAGGTCGTCGGCCAGGTCCAGGCTGATCGCCGTACCCATGACCTGCTCGACCCGGCGCAGCCCGGGCCGGGTCGGCGCGGCCGACACCTCAGCCGGCCCGGTCGAGGGCGGCCTGCAACGACCGCCGGTACGACTCGCTGGTGGCGGTGGCCCCGGAGACGGTGTCCAGGTCAGCGCTCTGCTGCTGCACCACCAGCCCGCCGGTGCCGCTGTACCGGTCGTCGACCTGCTCACTGCGCTGGTCGGACTGGGCCGTCTCCGCGGGCAGTTCCAGCGCCACCACGTTGACGATCCGCGACCCGGAGAGGGTGATCTGCACCTGGACGTTGCCGTACTCGTTCTCCACCACCGGCCCGGTCACCGTGCGGGTGCTCGGCTGCGCCGGCCTGCTGCTGGTCCGCGGCGCGGACGGGGTCCGGGTGCCGGCGCCGGGCCGGCTCGCGGGCGGGCGGGCGGTGGTGCGGGTGGGCCGGGGTGAGGCGGTGCCGCCGGCCGGTGTCGGGCGCGCTCCGGCCGTCGCCTCGGGGGGCGCCGAGCCGGCCCCGGGGGCCACCGGCCGGCCGTCGACCGGCAGGCCCTGGGCGGCCACCTGGGTGGTGTCCGGCCCGCCCTTGAGCACCACCATCGCGGTGGTGCTGGCCGCCAGGCCGGTGATCGCGAGGAGTGCGCGGCGCATGGATGCCTCTCTACAGCTCGAACGTGGCGAGGTGGATCTGGCGGCTTGGCACGCCGGCCTGCCGGAGCACCCGGAGCGACTGCTCGACCAGGCCGGGCGGCCCGCAGAGGTAGACGTCCCGGCGGGCGACGTCGGGCACCAGCCGGCGCAGCCCGTCCGGGCTCATCACCTGCCGGGGGCCGGGGTCGTGGCGGGAGCCGATGACGTACCAGACGGAGACCTGCCGGGCCTGGGCCAGCCAGTCCAGCTCCCGGCCGAGCAGCACGTCGGCCGGGGTCCGGGCCCGGTAGATCAGCGCCGCGCCGGGCGGCAGCTCCTCCAGCATCGCCCGGATCGGGGTGATCCCGCTGCCGCCGGCGATCAGCAGGGCCCGCTCCCGGGTGCGGTGCGCGGCGGTGAAGGTGCCCGACGGCCCCTGCACCCAGACCCGGGTGCCCGGGTCGAGATCGCGCAGGTCGGCGGTGTGCGTGCCGACCACCTTGACGGTCAGCCGCAGCCACCGGCCGTTGGCCGCGGCGGAGACCGAGAACGGGTGGGACTGCCACCAGCAGCCCCGGGTGAGGAACCGCCAGCGGAAGAACTGGCCGCCGAGCAGCTCCATCCGGTCCAGCCGCCGGCCGGTCAGGTAGATCGAGATGGTGTCCGGGCTCTCCGCGACCACGTCGGCGACCTGCAACCGGTGCCGCAGGTTGAACGCCAGCGGGGCGAGCACCCGGCCCCCGAGCAGGGCGGCGACCACCAGCACGTACAGGGCGATCCAGAAGGTGCGCACCGGACCGGGGCGGAACAGCTGCGCGCCGTTGCTGAACTGGTGGCCGAAGCCGAGCAGCAGCACCGGATAGGCGGACAGGTGCAGGGCGTGCCACAGCTCGTACGGCAGGGCGGTGCGGATGGCCCGGATGCTGGTGAAGCCGACCAGCACCATGAGGCCGGCCGCGGCGAACGCGGACACCATGTCCTCGTAGTCGCGCAGCAGCACCCCCGCCTCGGTGAGCACCGAGTTGTCCTCCAGGCCGGCGTAGCCGACCAGGATCAGCGAGGTGTGCGCGAGCACCGCGACCAGCAGGGTGGCGCCGACGTCCCGGTGCCAGCGGGCCAGTTGCTCACCGCCGATCCACCGTTCCAGCACCGGCAGCCGGCTCATCATGAACACCTGCACCAGCAGCAGGTAGCCGGCGACCAGACCGGTGATCCGGCCGGCCGCGGTGAGCGCGGCGGCGGAGTCGCGCAGCGAGCCGGCCGGGGTGTCCAGCCACCAGGGCAGCACGCTGGCCAGCAGGCCGACCGCGAGCAGGGCGGCCAGCAGCCGCCGGCCGCCGGGTCCGCGCCGCGGCGGTACGTCCGCGGCCCGGCTCCCCGTCGTTCGCGACCGCGGGGCTCGCAGACCTGGCTCGCCCCTGGCGCTCACCGGCCGGCCGCCGTGCCGGGACGGGGTCCCGGTACGGCGGCCGGCGTGCGGGCGGGCGTACGTCACGCGTACAGCTTCATCGGGGTGTACTTCTGCCGGGGGAAGATCTTCTCCACCTCCGCGTTGGTGAGCCCGAAGCGACCCTGCGCGACGGCTCCGTAGACGTTGAACATGTTGTTGTATTCGGGTACGTCGCCGGAGTCGAGATCGTTCAATCCGTTCCAGGTGCCGAGCAGCGAGCCGGCCAGCTTCCGTCCGGACAGGATGGTGACCACGCCGCCGTGGCCGTGGTCGGTGCCGCCGCCGTTGGAGGCGACCCGCCGGCCGAACTCGCTGGACACCATGATCGTCACGTCGTCGGCCTGGTCGCCGAGGTCGGTGAAGAACGCGGCCATCGCGTCGGCCAGCTCGGTCAGCCGCCGGTGCAGCTGGCCGCCGGCCCGGGTGCCCTGGTTCTCGTGGGTGTCGTAGCCACCCATCCCGACCGTGGCCACCCGGACGTTGGCGCCGCCCTTGATGAGCTGGGCGAGCTGCTGGAAGGCGCGGCCGACGCCCTCGTAGCGCACGCCCTCGGCCGGCTGGTACGGCTTGGCGGCCAGCTTCTGCGCGGTGGCCAGCGCGCCCAGGCCGGACTGCACGGCCTCCTCGACCGGGTGGTTGATCCCGGTGAACAGCCCCTTGATCGCCTTCTCGGTGGCGGCGCGGAACCGGTCGTCGCCGTTGAGCCGCAGCGAGCCGACGCTGTTCAGCGACAGCGCGCCGTTGGTGCCGACCAGCGAGCGGGGCAGCGTGCTGCCGATGCCGACGCTGCGGAACGCGGTGCCCTTGCCGAGCGCGTCGACCAGGCTGTCCAGCCAGCCCCGGCCACCGGTCTCGCCCGGCAGGCCGCCCAGGTTGCAGGCGTCCGCGGCCTGGAAGTGGCTGCGGGAGAGCCGCTCGTCGGAGACGGCCGGGACGAAGCCGAGCCGGCCGGACTTCAGCCACGGCTCCAGCGACTTGAACGCGCTGGTCAGCTTGAACCCGCGGCCCAGCGCCAGGGAGTCGTCGGCGAGCAGCAGGTCGGGGCGGGCCTTGGCGAGCACCGGGTCGTCCGCCGGGGCCACCAGGCTCAGCCCGTCCAGCCCGCCGTAGAGGAAGACGTGGACCAGCGTGCCGGTCTTGGTGGCGGCGAACGACGCCGAGGTGGTGACGAACTGGGCGGTGGCCAGCGCGGTGGCGGTGGCGGCGGCGCCGGCGACGAAGGTGCGCCGGGTCACCCCCCGCCCGTCCTGCTGGGCCTCCTCCAGGTCCTCCAGCCGCCGGTAGCGGTCCCGCTCGGCGGCGTTCTCGGCGGCGACGACGTCGGCCTCCGCGCGCAGCAGCGCCTCGGCCGGGTTGTCGGCCAGCCGCCGCAGGTCGGGGCATTCGGGGTGCAGGGGGTACGAGTACACGGTCTTCTCCATCGAATGCCTCACCGGAGGTGGTGCTGGGGGGACGCGAGGATCGCCCGCGCGACGGCGGCGATGGCCCCGTTGAAGGTGGCGTCGACCCGGGTGCCGGCCGAGACGCCGGCCACGCCGAGGATCAGCGCCCTCTCCCGGGCCGAGAGCTTCTGCTGCACCAGCCGCTTGGCCAGCGCGTCCACGTACGCCCCGGCGGTGGCCGGCGGCTTGGCGACCAGCTTCTCCGGCCGGGTGTAGGTGAACGTGGTGCGGTAGCCGGCCAGCAGGTCGCCGGCCTCGTTCCAGCCGTTGACCATGGTGCCGGCGGAGGTCCACGCGACGTAGACGTCCGGGTAGCCGTCCGGGGTGGGCTGGCCCATCGGGTACTGGCCCAGCTCGCGCAGCTTGTCGTGGATCTGCCGCAGGCCGCGGGCGAACGGGGTGCGCTTGTTGTCGCCGTTGTCGTGCTTCGGCGACGCCTCCGGCGAGACGCCGAGGGTGCGGTAGGTGGCGACCAGGTACTCCATCGGCCGGCGCACCTTCTGCCCCACCGCCGCCCAGAACTCCGAGGAGCTGAACAGCGTCATCAGCACCGGCTTCACCATGCCCTTGTTGGCCGTGTACGTCTTGGCCAGCCGGTCCACCAGGGACTTGGACGGGGTGTCCGAGACGAACCGGGTGGCCAGGCTCTGCGCCACGTACTTCGCGGTCGACGGGTGCAGCGCGAGGTAGGTCAGGTACGCGTCGATGGCCGCCTCGGCCTTCTTCGGGTCCTTCGAGTTGTTGGCGTGGGTGAAGCCGAGGATCTTCACCTTGCCGACGTAGTGCCGCTCCGGGCGGAAGACGTACTTGCCGTCGTTGACGCCCCGGCCGGTCTGGAGCAGGGCGGCCTGCCGGACGTCCTTCTCGGTGTAGCCGCCGTCCACGCCCACCGTGTACAGCTCGAGGTTCTCCCGGGCCAGGTTCTCGTTGACCGCGTCGGCCCGGGAGTCGTTCTGGTTCAGGTAGAGCAGCAGCGCGGGGTGCTTGTTGGCGGCCAGGAACATCTCCGGGTAGCTGCCCAGCGCGTGCGCCCGGACGACGTCCCGGTCGAACGAGGCCCGGTACACCTCGCCGCCGTCGAAGTCCGCCGCGACGTGCAGGAAGTCGTTCCAGAAGTCGACCATCACCTCGTACAGCTGGCGGTCGGACCAGATCTGCCGGGCGATGGTGGCCTCGACCACCTCCCGCTCCGGCTGGGCGCCCCGCTCGTTGAGCTGGTCGCGCTGGTCGCGCAGCTGCTGGGTGGAGAGCTTGAGGGTGGGCAGCTCGGCGAGCTTCAGCTCGGCCCGGGTCGGGGCGATCTTGTCGGGGTCGAGCTGCGCGCGCAGCCAGGCGTCGATGCCCTGCTCCCTGATGTCGGCGACCAGCTTGGGCGTGGCGCCGAAGGTGGCCCGCCGGGCGAGGTGCAGGACCGGGTCCTTGGCCAGCACCGTCTTGACGGTCACCGGGGTCTCCGCGGCGGCGGCCGCCGGCCCGGAGAAGGTCCGGCCGCCGGCCGGCGCGTTCCGCTTCAGCGCCTCGCCGGCCCGGGAGCCCATGTAGCTCTCGTTCTGCTCGGTGTAGGTACGCACCGTGCTCGGCTGCTGGCCGCTGGGCCGGGCGGCGGTGCCGTCGGTGACCGCGGTGCCGGTCGCGTCGCCCACCGGCTCGTCGCCGAAGAGGCCGCGCACCTGCGGGGTCATCGCGAGGGCGGCGCCGCCGGCGACCACCGCGGCGGTGCCGCCGAGTGCGGCGAGCGCCTTGCGGCGACCGACCGGGCGACCGCGCTCCTCGTCGTCGTCCAGGTTGGGCAGTCCGCCGCCGCCGGTCTGCTGGCCGAAGCCGCCGGCGGGGCCGGTCGGCTGGCCGAAGCCGTCCGGACCGACCCACTGTGGTCCGCGCGGGGGGTACTCCGGTTGGAGGGAGCGGTGTCCGTGCGGGGTGGACGCGTCCGGCTCGCGGTATCCGGTGCTGGGGTGCTGTCGTGCGTCCCAGCCGCGGTCGTCCCACGGTCGCCGTGGTGGCACATTCTGGTCGGCCATGTACCAATCCCGATTTCTACCGTGCGCCGGCACGGCTGCGACCAGCGAGGGGTCGAGGTGCGGCGACTGTTGCCTGAGGGGGTTGCCCGGCAAGGTAGTGAAGGGGTCGGGCCGCCTCAAGGCGTGCCGTACGGCCCCAGGAGGGCACTTAAGACACCCCTCAGCGGCGCGCCGCCCGGCGGGTCCGGTGCCCGGCCGGTCCCGGAGGCCCGGAGCAGGGCCGACACGTCCCCCGCCGCCCCGGACGTAACGTTTCCGCCGTACGCGACGCTTTTAGCGCCGTTCAACGGCACAGCGAAACTTAAGGTCCGGATAAGCCTGTGCTGAGGTGTCCGGGAGGTGCTCGCCCGGGCGTCGGCTCCCCGCGCGTGACGGCCCCCGCGGTGCCCGCGCGGCGGGCCAAACTGGCAGCAGGAGGGGCGTGAGCCGCCGCCGCAACGGGTATGCCGCCGAACCGCTGAACGCGTGAGGGGAAGGCACATGCTCAGCAAAGAGGATCAGCGCAGGTTCGAGCAGATCACCCGTCACCTCCGGGAGAGCGACCCGGCGTTCTTCGCCCGGCTGGACAACCGGGCCCGGGCCCGCCGCAGCCGCTATCTGATGCTGTTGACCATCGTGCTGTGGGCCTCGCTGCCGGCGGCGACGGTGCTGGGCGGCCGGCTGGCCGGCGCGATCTGCGCGGTGGTGCTGCTGGCCAACGCCGCCGTGATGTGGCGGTACCGGCGCCGCTGGCTATGACCCGCCGAGGGCCCGGTAGGCCCGCCGCAGCCGTTCCACCAGCCCCGGCCCGCCGATGGCGGGCGCCGGCGGGCCGAGCTGGCGCAGCAACAGGTCCGGCCCGGTGGCCAGGCTCGGCGGCCGGTCGGGCAGCGGCACCGGCGGGAGCCAGAACCGGTCCACCGCCTCGGCCAGTGGGGTCGGCGGCAGGCCGGCCACCGCCCGGGCGGCGCCGACCGCCGGCACGTCCGCAGTGCCCGCCGCCGGTCCGGCCGGGGCCGGCGCGGCCACGCCGTCCGGCCTGGACGGTCGATCGCCGGCTGCGGCGTCGTCCGCTCCGCCGGCCGCGGCGCGCAGCGCACGCAGCCGGTCGAGCAGCTCGGCGCGGGCCCGGCCCCGCCAGTGCAGCAGCTGGAACGGATCGGCGTCGAACGCCTCGGCGAGCAGATAGAAGGTCGCCGCCAGGTGCTTGCACGGCACGGCGAAGTCCGGGCAGCTGCAGCGCTGGTCCAGCTCGTCGATGCCGGCCGGGAAGAGCGGACCGCCGGCGGCGGTGAACAGCTCCTCCAGCTCGGCCGGCAGGTCACCGGCGAGCAGCCGGGCGCTGAAGAACGCCTGGGCGGCCAGGTCGTCCTCGATCCGGGCCCAGAGTGCGGCCGGGAACGGGGCCAGCGCGATGCGCACCTGGTACGGCTGCGCCCGGGAGCCCTGCACCACCGCGCTCACCACGCCGGGGGCGATGTCCAGGCTGACCACCTGGCCGGCCCGGGCGTACGACCGGCCGCGGGTCAGCCGGGTGCCGAGCGCGAACGACTCCAGCACCTCCAGGAAGCGCCGCGACCACCAGGACCGGCCGATGGCGCCCCGGGTGCTGCGGGCGCGCAGGCCGCCGTCGACCCGGCGGGGCCGGCCGTAGTCGGCGAACCGGCCCTGCGCTGTCTCGCTCACGGCACCGCTCCCCACCGCCGGGCGACGCCGTGCGGGGCGGTCACTGCTCCGCTCACTCCACCACCGCCCCGGCCTCCAGGCTGAACAGCTCGCGCAGCTGCGCGGTGGACAGTTCGGTGACCCACTGCTCGCCGGTGCCGACCACCCGCTCGGCCAGGCCGCGCTTGTCGGCGATCAGCGCGGCCACCTTCTCCTCCACCGTCCCGGCGCAGACGAACTTGCGTACCTGCACCCGGCGGCGCTGGCCGATCCGGAACGCCCGGTCGGTGGCCTGGTCCTCCACCGCCGGGTTCCACCACCGGTCGACGTGCACCACGTGGTTGGCGGCGGTCAGGGTGAGCCCGGTGCCGCCGGCCTTGAGCGAGAGCACGAACAGGGCGGGCCCGTCCGGCGACTGGAAGCGGGTGACCATCGCGTCCCGCTCGGCCTTGCCCACCCCGCCGTGCAGGAACAGCACCTCCCGGCCGAACCGGGCGGCGAGGTGCCCGCGCAGCATGCCGCCGAACTCGGCGTACTGGGTGAACAGCAGGGCCTTCTCCCCCGCCGCGAGCACCTCGTCGAGGATCTCCTCCAGCCGGGCCAGCTTGCCGGAGCGCCCGGCCAGCGGCGAGCCGTCGCGCAGCAGCTGGGCGGGGTGGTTGCAGACCTGCTTGAGCCGGGTCATGGTGGCCAGCACCAGCCCGCGCCGTTCGATGCCGTCGCTGGACTCGATCCGGGCCATCATGTCGTCGACCACCGCCTGGTAGAGCGAGGCCTGCTCGGCGGTCAGGTTGCAGACCACCTCCATCTCCAGCTTCTCCGGCAGGTCGGAGATGATCGACGAGTCGGTCTTGAGCCGGCGCAGCACGAACGGGCCGGTGATCCGGCGCAGCCGCTCGGCGGCCTCGGCGTCGCCGTGCCGCTCGATGGGTTCGGCGAACCGCTTCTTGAAGGTGGCCGCCGGGCCGAGCAGCCCGGGGTTGACGAACTGCATGATCGACCAGAGGTCGGCGAGCCGGTTCTCCACCGGGGTGCCGGTGACCGCGATCCGGTGCCGGGCCGGCAGCGCGCGTACTGCCTCGGCCTGGCGGGTGGCGGCGTTCTTGATCGCCTGGGCCTCGTCCAGCACCACCCGGTGCCAGTCGATGCCGGCCAGTTCCACGGCGTCGCGGGCGGCCACCGAGTAGGTGGTGAGCACCAGGTCCGCGTCGTGCACGGCCGTGCCGAACCGCGCCCCCCGGGCCCGCTCGGCGCCGTGGTGCACGTGTACGCGCAGCCCGGGCGCGAACCGGGCGGCCTCCCGCTGCCAGTTGCCGACCAGCGACATCGGGCAGACCAGCAGGGTCGGACCGGCCTGCGGCGGGTCCCCGGCGAGCAGCGCGAGCAGTTGCACGGTCTTGCCCAGCCCCATGTCGTCGGCGAGCACCCCGCCCAACCCGATGGACTGGAGGAAGGCCAGCCAGGCCAACCCTCGCCGCTGGTACGGCCGCAGCGTGCCGTGGAAGGTCGGCGGCGGGTCGAGCGGGGTGAGCCGCCGCTCCACCGCGCCGGCGAGCAGGTCGCCCAGCGCGCCGTCGGCGGTCACCTCCAGCACCGGCAGCGCGTCGGGCTGCTCGGCGTCGGAGAGGCCGAGCCGGAGCAGGTCGGCCACGGTCAGCTCGCCGGCCGAGCGGAGCAGCCGCAGCCCGGCGGCGAGCCGCTTCGGGTCCAGCTCCACCCAGCGGCCGCGCAGCCGGACCAGCGGGGTCTTCAACGCGGCCAGCGACGCCAACTCGTCAGCGGTCAGCGGCTGGTCGCCGAGGGCCACCTCCCAGCGGTAGTCGACCAGGGCGTCCAGCCCGACCCCGCCGGCGGCGGTGGCCACCGTGCCGGGCGCGGTCCGGCTGCGCGCCTGCAACCGGGCGCCCAGCCGCGACGAGGGGCGCTGCCACCAGGAGGGCAGCAGCACGGCGAAGCCGGCGGCGTGCAGCACCGGGGCGCCCTCGCGGAGGAACCGGTGCGCCCCCTCCACGTCCAGCTCCAGCGCCTCCGGTGTGGCGGTGCGCAACGCGACGTCCAGCTCCGGCCAGAGCCGGCTGGCCCGGCCCAGCTCGGCCAGCAGGGTCTCCTGCGGGCTGTCCAGCCGGCCGGCCAGCCCGCCCACCGCCTGCTCGGCGCGCCAGACCTGCCCGGCCGCGACGTGCAGGCTCGGCTCGTCGGCCGCCTGGAGGCCGAACTCGACGCGCCAGTGGCCCTGCTGCGCCACGGTCGCCGCCGGGTCGGCGGGCACCACGACGACCGGCTCGGTGATCTCGTCGGCGGGCGGCTCGACCAGCCGGAAGCTGGCCCGCACCGAGCCACCGGCGGCGTCGCGCTGCCAGCTCTCCAGCTCGGTGCGGAGGGTGTCCAGGGCGGCCGGGTCGGCGGTGAAGTCCCGGCGCGGGCCGGTGAGCGCGGCCAGCCAGGCCGGCACCGCGCCGTTGCGGCGCACCCCCCGGGCCAGCGAGATCTCCCCGAGCGCCGCCCGGGCGGCCGCGTCGGTGAGCGCGTCGAGGGCCCGCGCGACCAGCTCGCCGGCCGGCAGCTCCGCCGTCTGGGGGCTCACCGGCCGGCGATCGGTGGCTCGCGGACCGTCCGGGGCGCGCGGGCCGGCGGGCGGGCGTACGGCCGGGTCGAGCCGGTCCACCCGGAGCACCGCGCGGGCGGCCGGGGGCAGGGCCAGCGCGAGCGCCCGGGCCCAGGCCGCGTCGGTGCCGGTGAGCAGCGGCCGCCACACCGCCCGGGCCCCGCTGCCGTCGCCGCCGGCGCGGTCGGGGTCGCCGGCCGGATCCGCCGCCCGGGCGGGCGGGTCGGCGAGGCCGGGCAGGACCCGGCCCCGGGTGACCAGGTCGGCGGCGAACTCGGCCAGCTCGGCGAGGTGCCGCAGGGTGGCGCCGGGCGCCGCGGCGGCCAGGTCGAGGCGGCGCAGCAGCGCCCAGGCGGCGTCCGGGGCGTACACCAGGACGGGGACCCGCCAGCCGGCGAGGGTGACCGCCCCGCGGGCCGGCGCCACGGCGGCGGTGCGGACCAGCTCCGGTGAGTCCAGCGGCGACCCGGCCCGGGTGGGCAGGGTGAGCAGTGCGGTGCCGAGGTCGGCGGGGTCGGCGCCCTCGGCCAGCGCGGCGGCCAGCGTGGCGTGGTCGGCGGCGAACGGGTGCGGGCGCTCCCGGGGGGCGCGGCCGGGCCGACGGGGCGCGTCGCCCGGCCGGGTGCTGTCCTCGGCCCAGACGGCGAGGCCGCCGTCCGGACCGTCGCCGGGCAGCCACGACCCGTGGATGACCAGCACTCGCTCCCCCTCGTCGACGCCCGGGCCCAGGATAGGCGACCGGGGCAGGCTACCGTCGAACGCCATGTACGACCTGTTGGTGATCGGCGGCCTCGGGGTGGACGTGCGGGTGCGGGTGCCCGGGCTGCCGCTGCCGGCCGCCGACTCGGTGACCGTCGACCCGATCGACCTGCGGATCGGCAACACCGGCGCCGGGGTGGCCCTGGCCGCGCACGCGCTCGGCCTGCGGGTGGCGGTACTGGACGTGCTGGGCGCCGACCCGGCCGGGGACGTGGTCCGGGCCGCGCTGGCCCGCACCGGGGTGCACGCGGTGCTGGCCGACGCCCCGGCGGGCACCCGACGGTCGGTGAACCTGGTCGACCCGGCCGGCCGGCGGATGTCGCTCTACGACCCGCGGCCGTGGCGCGGGCCGGCCCCGTTCACCCCGGCCGAGCTGGCCGCGCTGGTGCGGGACGCCGCGCACGTCCACCTGTCGATCATGGATTGGACGCTCGACCTGCTGCCCGCGCTGCGCACCCGGCTCGCGCCGGGCGCCGCGGTCTCCACCGACCTGCACGACTGGGACGGCACCAACCCCTACCACCGCCCCTTCGCCGAGGCCGCCGACCTGGTCTTCGTCAGCGGCGTACGGCTGGACGGGACCGCCGGTCCGGTCGCCGCCGCGCTGGCGCCGCGCACGGTGGTGGTGACCCGGGGCGCGGCCGGCGCCGAGCTGCACCCGGGGCCCGGCCGGTGCCCCCCGCCGCGCCGCCGGCGCCGGTGCGGGACACCAACGGCGCGGGGGACGCCTTCGCGGCCGGCCTGATCGCCGCTCGGCTGCGCGGCGCGGCGCTGCCCGACGCGGCGGCGTACGCGGCCCGGGTGGCCGCCGCGGCCTGCACCCACGACGGCATGGAGTACCCGCCCGGCCTGCTGCCGCGCCCCTGACGGCCCGGCCCCGCTGCTCCGGCCACGCGGCTCCGGCCACGCTGCTCCGGCCACGTGGGCCGGGTCGCGGCCCGGGTCGCCGTCGACGGCGGCCCGGCTCAGAGCGCGCCGGTGCTGCCGTCGGTCAGCTCACGCAGGACGTCGGCGTGCCCGGCGTGCCGGGCGGTCTCCTCGACCATGTGCACCAGGATCCAGCGCAGCGAGACCTCGCCCAGCTGCGGGTGCGGCACCACGTGGTCGAGCGGGAACCGGGCGGCCACCTCCCGGGAGCGGGCGCAGGCCCGCTCGTAGTCGGCGGCGAGCCGCTCGACGGTGTCCTCCCCGGTCAGCGTGAAGCTGGCCAGCGCCTCCTCCTCGGTGGTCAGGTAGACGTCCCCCGGGCCCGGCGCTAGCAGGCACGGGAACCAGTTCCGCTCCACCAGGGCGAGGTGTTTGAGCAGGCCGGCGAGGGTGGTCGCGGAGGGCACCAGCCGACGCGTGGCGTCGGCGTCGGAGAGGCCGCGCACCTTGCGCAGCAGCACGGCCCGGTGGAAGTCGAGGAAGGATTCCAGCACCGCCCGCTCGTCGCCCGTCCGGGCCAGCACCGGGCCGAGCGTGGGGTCGATCGAGATCTCCGCCATCGGCTGACGGTAGCCCCGCGACCGGCCGGTCCGCTGCCCCGCTATTCGCTGCGGGGGCGCGGTCGCCGGGGGCAGGATGGGCCCATGGCGACAACGGTAGAGATCCCCCTGGCGGGCGGGCCGGCCGACGGCGAGACGGTCACCGTCGAGCTGGACCCGAACGGCCGTCCCCCGCTGACCCACCACCACCTGGGTCCCGAGGGGTTGGCCCAGGCGGAGATCTACGAGTTGGAGACGGTCGGCGGCCGGGCCCGGGACTGGCGCTACTGCTGGCGCGGCCCGGCGGTGTGACGGCCGCGACGCGCGGCCGGCGGCCGGCGGCGCTCAGGCGCCGACCCGGGCCAGGTTCCGGGCGCGCAGGCTCTCCAGCACCGCGCGGGTGACCTGCGAGGTGCCCCGGGCCTGGTCGCACACCTCGGCCACCCGCCGGGCGGTGGCCTCGGACCGGTGTTCCCGCTCGTCCCAGAGCCGGTCCACCTCGGCCAGCAGCGGCCCCTCCACCTCCCGCTCCACACCGCGCAGCGCCGGCACGCCGAGCCGCTGGGCCAGGTCGAAGACCTTGCCGGCGTACGGCAGGGGCAGGAACGGCGTGCCCACCATGGCCGCGAAGATCAGGAAGTGCAGCCGCATGCCGACGGCCAGGTCGAAGTGGCGCATCAGGCCGAGCACCTGCTGGGGCGAGTAGGTGCCGTGCAGGATCCGGCCCCGCTCGGCGGCGATCATGTGGGACAGCACGCCGTGCGAGTGCCGGATGTCGTCCCGCTCCATCGGCACGAAGAGCACGTACGCGTCGACCCGGTGCACCAGGAAGTCGCCGATCTGGGCCAGCAGCCGGTGGTAGCCGTCCACGTCGAGCCGTTCCGCGGCCCGACCGGGCTCGCGCACGCTCATCCCGATCAGCCGCTTGCCGGCCGGCACCCCCTCCTCGCGCAGCAGGTGCGCCGGGAAGTCCTCCGGCTCCAGCAGGAACGCCGGGTCGGCGGTGACCGTGATCGGGTTGAGCAGGCCGGCCTCCTCCAGCACCATCCGGGACTCCTGGTCCCGGACGGTCACCTGGGTGGCGCTGGCCAGGGTCTCCCGCACCATCCCGGTGTCCACGCCCTCGCTGAGCGGCCCGACCCCGACCGCGTACGTCAGCAGCGGCAGGCCGCGCTCCTGGGCGACCCGGACCACCCGCAGGTAGCGGCGGGCCTCCTTGTCGTAGAGGATGCCGCCCCCGCCGAGGATCAGCAGGTCGAGCTGGGCCAGCACGAGCGCGGAGTCGGTGCGGCTGACCCCCTCCCACGGCACCGCCTCCACGTCCGGGTGGGCCACCCGGGTGTGTGCCGGGTTGCGGGAGAAGACGATGATCCGGGCGTTCGGCTCCTGCTCGCGCAGATCGGCGAGCAGCCCGGTGAGGATCGCCTCGTCGCCGAGGTTGCGACCGCCGTACGAGCCGAGCACACCGATGGTCAGTCCGGCGCCACGCGTCATCCGTCGCTCCTCCCCAGGTGCGTCCAGGGGGGTTTCCCGTTGCGCCCGGGAACAACCCTCGCCCGGTCAGCCCGCCGGGTCGATCGGCTTGGCCATCTGCCGCGGTGACCTGGAAGCCGAGGCTCTCGTGGACGGGACACCAAGGCGGAAACCACGCCGGCCGGGCCGAACCCGGCCGGCCGGGGTGGAGACACCAGACGAACGAGGCTGATACCTCTGAGTCATCAATATGCCGTAGAGGTATCGGGCTTGCGGGACGAGGTGCCCACCCGCGACGACACGCCGACCCGGCACGGCGCGGCAGCGCGGCACGAGCGGCACCACATCGCGCGGGACCGGCACCGGGGATCGCGGAGGTGACGGTCCGCGCCGCCGATAATCGGCTTGCCCGCCGGTCCCGATGTCGACCACGGTGGACCGGTGGAGAGCCTGACGAAGGGCCGGATCGGCTGGGCCGACCTGCCCGACCACGTGCGCGCGGAGGTCGAGCGGATCCTCGGCGACCGGGTGGTCGAGGCGGTGTCGCAACCGGGCGGCTTCTCCCCCGGCACCGCCGACCGGGTGCGCACCGCCGGCGGCCGGCGCGCGTTCGTCAAGGCGGTGAGCCCGGCGCAGAACGACGTCAGCCCGCGGCTGCACCGCACCGAGGCCCGCAACACGGCGGCCCTGCCCGGACACGCCCCGACGCCACGGCTGCTCGGCCACTACGACGACGGCCACTGGGTCGCGCTGGTGCTCACCGACGTGGACGGCCGGCATCCGGTCACGCCGTGGCGGGCCGACGAGCTGGCCGTCGTGCTGGCCGCCGTGGAGACGCTGGCCGCCGCGCTCACCCCGAACCCGGTGCCACACGCGCCGACCGCCGCCGAGCACCTGGCGTACGACTTCACCGGCTGGCACCGGATCGCCGCCGACCCACCGCCGGGCCTGGACCCGTGGGCGGCGCAACGCCTGCCCGAGCTCTGCGCCGCAGCCGAGCAGGGCCTGGCCGCGCTGGACGGCGACACGCTCTGCCACGCCGACCTGCGCGCCGACAACCTGCTGCTCGACGCGGCCGGCCGGGTGACCGTGGTGGACTGGCCGTGGGCCTGCCGCGGGCCGGCCTGGCTGGACACCGCCCTGCTGCTGGTCAACGTCCGCCTGCACGGCGGGCACGACACCGAGGCGCTGCTGCGCCGGCTGCCGCTCACCGCCGACGTAGATCCGGCCGCCCTGACCGGCGTGTACGCCGGCCTGGCCGGCTTCTTCGCCGACGCCGCCCGCCGGCCGCCGCCGCCCGGGATCCCCACCGTCCGGGCGTTCCAGCAGGCCCAGGCCGACGCCCTGCTGCCCTGGCTGGCCCAGCGGATGCGCTGAACCTGTCGGTGGCCGGCGCTACCGTCCCCCCACGGGCCGGCCGCGCGGACACCACCGGCGGCGGGGCAGACGGCACACGGCGAGGAGCCGACACGATGAGCGACGACGACATCCCGCGCGCGGCCGGCGCACCGGCCCGCGGCGCGTTGGCCGCGGCGGGCTGGACCCGCCTCTCCCAACTGACCGCGGTGACCGAGCGGGAGCTGCTGGCCCTGCACGGCGTGGGCCCCAAGGCGGTCCGGGTGCTGCGCGCGGCGCTGCGCGAGCGCGGCCTCGGCCTGGCCGGCGATCCACCCGGCACCGGTCGCTGACCCGCCCGGCGTCGACCTCGCGGCGGACCTCCACCTGGTCAACCCCGGGCCGACCGACACCGACGCCAGCCCGGCGGACGGGCCGAACGCGGCGGCGGTCGGCGGCTTCACGGGCTGACCGGCGCGCCTGGCCCGCTGCGCCAGCCGGGCGTGGCGGTGCCGTGCCGCCGCGCCCGACTCCGCCGGCGGATGTCCTGCCCGCGCTCGGCTCGGCGCCGTCAGCCGGGCGCGCCGGCCGGGTGGGTGAGGAACGGCAGCACGGCGGCCGGCAGCGCCGGTGAGCGGACGATGTCGTAGTGGGTCAGCCCGGGCAGCACCGCCAGCCGGGCCGCCGGCCGGCCGGCGCCGTCCCAGCCGGCGTCCCGGTGGCCGCCGCCAAGCAGCCCGAAGAACTCCGCCATGTGGGTCACCGGGATCGAGTCGGCGTCGGCGAAGACCAGCATCGTCGGCGCGGTCAGCGCGGCCACCTGCGCCGCCCAGTCGTACTCGCGCCGCAGCAGGGCGCCGGACTTCGCCCAGAGCGCCGGCCAGTCCTGCGGCCGGGGCGCGAGCCGCGCGTAGAGCAGGTGCGGCGGGGTGCCGCGCATCCGCTCGCCGACCTGCTCGTCGTGCTCCGCCATCGCGGCCAGCACCTCGGGATACCAGCCCCGCCGGCGGCACGGCGCGGAGACCACCACCAGCCGGCGGACCAGCGCCGGATGCTGGATCGCGGTACGCAGGGCGACCCCGCCGCCGAGCGAGTAGCCCATCAGGTCGGCCTCGGCCAGGCCGAGCCGACCGATCAGCGCGGCGACGTCGTCGGCCATCGACTCGTAGCGCAGCGGGCGGTCGATGTCGGCGGTGTGCCCGTGGCCCTGGAGGTCGACCCCGATCACCCGGCGCCGCTCGGCCAGCGCCGGCAGGATCTCGGCGAACGTCTCCACCGCGCCGTAGCTGCCGTGCAGCAGCACCAGCGGCCGCCCGGTGCCGTGCGACTCGTACCAGAGCCGCAGCCCGTTCACCTCCGCGTAGCTCACGCCGCCCCCGCCGTCGTCGGTCCCGATCCCACACCAGGGAAACGACGGCGACTACCGGTCGAGGTGCGCCAGCGCCGCCCGGAGGGTCGCCGGGCCGGCGGGCAGCAGCGGCAGCCGTACCGCCGGGGTCGGGATGCGGCCCTGCGCGTGCAGGACGGCCTTGACCACCGCCGGGTTGGGCTCGGCGAACAGTGCCCGTGACAGCGCCGCGAGGCGGTGCCCGAGGGGCCGGGCCCGGGCCACGTCGCCCGCCCGCCACGCGTCGATCAGCGCGGCGAACTCGGCGGTGGCGAGGTGGGCGGAGGCCAGGATGCCGCCGTGCGCGCCGAGGGCGAGCAGCGGCGCGACCACCGCGTCGTCGCCGCCGAGCACCGCGACGTCGGGTGGCAGGTCGGCGAGGAACTCGGAGGTGTCGGCGTCGATCCCGCCGGCCGCGTACTTGACCCCGGCGACGCCGGGCAGCCGGACCAGGCGGCGCAGCGCGTCCGCCGACAACGGCTGCCCGGTCCGGTACGGGACGTGGTAGGCGACCAGCGGCACCGGGCTCACCCGGGCCAGCTCGGCGAAGTGGGCGAGCACCCCCTCCGTACCGGGGCGGACGAACGGCGGCACCAGGCAGAGGGCGGCGGTCACCTCGGGCCGGTCGGCCAGCGCGCGCAGCGCCGCCACGCTGCTCGCGCCGACCAGCAGCGGCGCCGAGCGCTCCCGGCACACCCCGGCGACCACGTCAACCACCTCCCGGCGCTCCCGGTCGGTCAGCGCGCCGGGCTCCCCGGTGGTGCCGAGCGCGACCACCCCGGTGGCCCCGGCGTCCAGCACCTGGTGGGCGAGCGCGGCAAGCGCATCGGGGGCGACCGCCCCGGCGTCGTCGAACGGGGTGATCAGCGGAACGTACAGGCCGGTCAGTGTCATGCCTCCAGCCTGGGCCGGACAATTGTGCAGCACCAGTTCAGATTCCTGAACGGAAACGTAAGCTGAGCTGATGCTCGACGTCCGCCGTCTCCGCCTGCTGCGTGACCTGGCCCGGCTCGGCACCATCGCGGCCGTCGCCGAGGCCCACGCGTACACGCCCTCCGCGGTGTCCCAGCAGCTGGCGGCCCTGCAACGCCAGGCCGGCGTGCGGCTGCTGGAACGCGCCGGGCGGCGGGTCGCGCTCACCGCCACCGGGCAGGCGCTGGTCCGGCACACCGAGGCCGTCCTGGCCGCGCTGGAGGCGGCCGACGCCACCCTGGCCGCCGCGCGGGCGGGCCTGTCCGGCACCGTACGCATCGGCGCCTTCCCCAGCGCGGTACGCACCCTGCTGCCGGCGGCGCTGGTGACGCTGACCCGCGACCACCCGGCGCTCGACCTGATGGTCGCCGAACTGGATCCGGTCGCCGTGCCGGCCGCGCTGCGCGACCGTCGGCTCGACGTGGCACTGCTGCACGACTACGACATCGCGCCGGTCGAACCGGATCCGGCGCTCGAATCCACCCCGCTGCTGGACGAGACGGTGTACCTCGCGGTGCCGGCGGGGGCGGCCCCGGCCGGCGACGGTGACCCGGTGCGCGCCGCACAGGGGGCGGACTGGATCGTCGGCAGCCCCGGCACGCTGTGCCACACCGTGGCCCTGCACGCCTGCCAGCTGGCCGGGTTCCGCCCCACCGTGCGGCACCACGCCGACGACTTCACCGCCGTGCTCGCCCTGGTGGCCGCCGGTCAGGGCGTCGGTCTGGTGCCCGAACTCGCGGTCGGGCAGCCGGTGCCGCGGGTCCGCCTGCTGCCGCTGGCGGTCCGGCGGCGCACCCGGGTGGCGTACCGCAAGGGGGCGGGCGACCACCCGGCGGTCGCCGCCTGCGTACGCGCGCTGCGGGCCGCCACCGGCGACCTGCTGGCGGATCGGCCGGCACAATGACCGGCGGGACGCGACCAGCCGAGCAGCCGGAGGATCGGACGTGGACAGCGCGCCGTGGCGGACCGGGCCGGTGGCGGCCCTCGCCGAGGGCACCGGACCGGAACCGGTCCTGGACTACTACCTGATCCGCGCCCCGGCCGGCGGGATCGACGGGATCGTGGTCGAGGAGTTCGTCCGCGGCCCGGACCACTCGACCGTCGGCCTGGACAGCGCGGGCTGGACGGCCGCGGCCGGCCGCTGGTGGAGCTCCGCCGCGTTCAGCCAGCGCATGCGTGCCGACCCGGAGCTGCGCGCCCGGGTGACGCCGGTGCGCCGGGACACCGCGGCGGCGGTCCATCATCGGCTCGCCGGGGCACCGCTGCCCGCCGAAGCGGTGCTGCGCACCCGGTTCCGCGACCGCCAGCCGTTCGCCACGGCCGCGCCGCTGCGGCTCGGTCCGGCGGGCGCGCCCGACGGGTGCCACGAACGGCGGGTCTACCGGGTCCTGTTCGCCAAGGACCTGCCCGCGGACCGGCTGGCGGACCTGGCGACCCGTTGGGGGCCCGACGGCTGCCGCCCGGCCGGCCGGCAGCGGATCGGCGCGGACCGGTTCAGCTGGCAGCTCCGCCGGGTCGGCCGGGACATCGCCTGGGGTCTCGACCTGACCGTGCTGCTGGCGACCGCCGACGACACCGCCGTCGGGCCGGTGCTGCGCGAGCTGACCACCGCCGTACGCGAGCAGGGGCTCATCCCCGTGACTACCGAACGGTTCGCCTGACCGTCCCCGTACCGAGGAGTGCCCGTGCCGTACGTCTTCCTGCTCGCCGCCATCGCGGCCGAGGTCTTCGCCACCAGCACGCTCAAGGCGACCGAGGGGTTCAGCCGGCTCTGGCCGACGGTCGCCTGCCTGGCCGGCTACCTGGTCTCCTTCGTCGCGCTGTCACAGGCGGTCAAGGACATCCCGGTGGGCGTCGCGTACGCGCTCTGGTCGGCCCTGGGCACCGCGGCGATCGTGGCGATCGGCGCGGCGTTCCTGGGCGAGCCGATCACGCTGGTGAAGGTGGTCGGGGTCGGCCTCATCGTCGCCGGCGTGGTGACCCTCAACGTGGGCGGGGCGACGTCCCACTGACCGGGTGGGCTCGCCCGGCTAGGGGAGATCGAGGAGCTGCGGCGGGACCTCGCAGAGCAGCCCCACCGAATTCATCCGGTCGGTGAGCGGCTCGCCGTCGGCGGTCGGCGCCACGAAGTGCGGCCGGCCGCCGGCGGCGAGGTCGGCGGCGTACCGCTCGCGGGTCTGGACGAGCGTCTCCCAGTCGGCCAGCCACAGCGTGGTCGGGCGGTCGTCGGCGAGCAGGTCGGCGTCCAGTCCGCGTACCTGCGCCACCATGGCGGTCACTGCGGCGTTCTGCTCCCGGATCGAGCGCACCCGCGCGTCGACGGGGGCGCCGGGCGGCGCGGCCTTCGCCGCCACGGTGGCGCGCATCGTCGCGCACGCGCTCTCCGCCACCTCGCTGACCGGCGGATCGTCGATCAGCTCGGGCCGGTCGTGGTTCGCGTACGTCCAGAGACCGGCGCAGAACACGACGACGCCGCAGACCGCGCTCACGACGACCAGGCCGCCGCCGAGGACCCACCACCGCGCCGTGCCCCGCCCCGACGGCGGCGGCCCCGCGGCGGCCTCGGGCGGCGGGAAGACCGGCGGAAGGCTCACGCCTGCATCGTGTCGCTCCCTGCCGACGGCCGGTGTCAGTCGATCGGATCGACCCTGATGCTCACCTGGTCGCCGAGTTCGCGGAATCCGAGCCGGCGAGCGAGCCGGCGGGAGGGCTCGGGGCGGGCGCGCCACTGCGGCAGCAAGTCGTCGCCGAGGGCGTCCGCCACCGCCGCGGCGGCCACCGCGGCGGCGAGCCCTCGGCCCCGGAACCCCGCGCCGGTCAGCACGCCGAGATGGGCGACGGAGCCCGGCCACCGGCGGTAGCCGGCCGCCGCCACCACCCGGGAGCCCTCCCGTACGACGAAGACCGGCGAGGTCACGTCCCGGAGGCCGCTCTCCGCGGCCTCGTCAGCGGCGACCGCCGCGAGGAACGCGGCGAGATCCGGGTGCCCAGGCGGCAGCGGTGCCACGTCAACCATGCCCGTCGCCGGCTGGAACTCGGGTTCGTCCAGGTAGGCCAGGGTGGCGGGACCGAGCACATCCCGAATTCCGGGGATGCCACGCCACCGCTGCGCCGCGACGGCGGACCGGGCGGACCGGGCGGCGAGCGAGTCGCGCAGGAAGCGGGCGGTGGCGGCGTCCGGCGCGGTGGCGAGGCCGGCGTCCCCCAGCACCACGACGCCCGCCCACCCGGGTGGGCACAGCCGCGAGTCGGCGGCCACCACCACCCGGACGCCGTCGGTGGGGAAGCCGGCCGGCACACCGGCCAGGTGCACCCAGAGGTCCTGCGCGCGACGCAGCAGGGTGGAACGCGCCATCGCCGCATCCTCCCCGGGCGCCGGCCCGCCGGCCACCGACTTTGTCGCACCGTTCACGGCGCGCCGCCCGGCGCTGGCAACATGCCTTCCGTGCGCACCGTCACCAGTGACCGTCTCGTGCTGCGCCCCTGGCGCGACGACGACGCCGACTTCCTGCTGGATCTGGAGTCGCGCTGGGAGGTCGTCCGCTTCCTGGGCGCGCATCCCACCACCATGACCACCCGCGACGACGCCCTCGCCTCGATCGGCCGGCTCGGCATGACCGGTCTCGGCCGTACGACCCGGTACTACGACGCCCCGCACGAACTCTTCGAGAAGCTGCCCGGCTGACCGGCGGGCCGGGTGCCGCCCACCCGGGTCGGGGCGGGCAACGCTAGGGCTTGTCGACCCACTGGACGTTGACCGGGCGCCGGCCGGTGCGGAGGAACCCGTGCCCCGCCCGACGGGCCTCCTCCTCGGTGAGCTCGAAGGGTTCGGCGTCGTCGGTGGTGAACCACGGGTCGGCGTAGGCGTATTCGGCGTCGCCGGCCGTCTGGCCGGGTGGGGCGCCCGGCGGCACCGGCCCCCAGCTGAGCATGATCTCTTCCTCGTCCTCCCAGACCAGCGCGGAGCTGTCTCCCTGCAGGGTGATGTGCAGGCTCCGCACGCCGTCCTCGCTGACCAGCGTCACGCCGCCGGCCGGTGAGCCGTCGAGGAGGGCGTCGAGGTCGGCCGGGCCGGCCACGACACTCTGGGTGCCGTCGATCCAGGCGTGCAGCGGCGCGTTCACCGACCGGCCGGCGGTGGGGTCGCGCAGCCATTCCGGCAACCCGGTGAGCTGGTTGCCGGCCAGGTCCAACCGGGTGAGCGCGGTCAGGCCGCCGAGCGACTCCGGCAGCGCGGTGAGCTGGTTGCCGGTCAGCTCCAGCCGGGCGAGGGCGGTCAGCTCACCCAGCGACTCCGGCAGCACGGTGAGCCGGTTCTCGGTCAGGTCCAACCGGGTGAGAAAGGTCAGCTCGCCCACCCATCGCGGCAGCTCCGACAGCTGGTTGTGGGACAGGTCGAGCCAGGTGAGAGCGGTCAGCCGGGAGAGCGACTCCGGCAGCGCCCGCAGCTGGTTGCCGGACAGGCCCAGCCACGTGAGGGAGGTCAGGTTGCCGAGCGACTCCGGCACCGCGGTGAGCTGGTTGAAGCCCAGGCCCAGCCGGGTGAGGGCGGTGAGGTCACCCAACCAGTCCGGCAGTTCGGTGAGGTTGTTGCCGACCAGCAGCAGCTCGGTGAGGCCGGGCAGGCCGGCCAGCGACTCCGGCAGGGCCGCCAACGACAGGCGACTCAGATCCAGCGAGGTGGCGCCGACGCGGCGGGCCGCCTCGATCCGGTCCTCAGCACTATGTTGCGGTTGCCCGGATGACGTCTCCACCACTCGTCAAGGTTCACATGAGCCCGACGGGCGACCGCCACGGGGGTCTCCCACAGTGGATCGTCGCCGCCAGTGCCGCCGGCCGGCCGCTCTTCGACAGGTAGTGTGCGGGCGTTTGTGCGACCGACAACCTGGAGGTTCGACGTGGGGGCGAAGACAGCCCTGCTGGCGTTCGCCGATGGAGACATCCGCCCCGCGTTGCGTGCGGCGACCCGCTCGGAGCGAGCCGATGTCGAGGCACTGGTACGTCAGGTCCATCCGGGCTACGCCGTGGAGCCCTTCGACGAGAGCACGTTGTGGGACGACGTCTATCCGCCCGATGACGTCACGTACGCCACCAAGCTTGCCGGGGCCGAGTTGTACTGCGACCGGCGGTTGGCGCTCGATCGTCCGTCCGACCTGCCGGAGCACCTGCGCGCAGCGGGAGCGGGCAGGCGGATCGTCATGCACGGGATGCACTCGGTCGTGGACTGCCTCAGCTTCGCGGTCTGGGAAGACGGCGTGCTCATCAGATCGCTGAGCCTGTCGCCCGACGGCGGCATCCGCGAGAACATCGGCGAGCCGTACGACTTCGAGCTGCCCTACTGGGCGGGCGAGCATCCCGTCGAACCGGTCCCGGGTTGGCCCGACCAAGGTCCGCACCCGTTGCCGTTCCATCCGTTGGCGCTGGGCGAGCAGGCCTTGCGCGCGTTGTTCGGCTTCATCGTCGAGGGGCGCCCCGAGCCGGACGACGTCGACGCCGAGAACGTTCATCTGCACGGCTTCCGCGTCACCGACCCGTCCGGCCGGGAGCAGGCCGCGCGGGAAGCCGCATACGCTGAGGCACTGCGGGCCATGGGCCCGCCGCGGACGTTCCGGCTGGGGCCGGACGGGACGATGCACGAGGTCAGCCCTTGATTCGCGGCCTGCCCGACGGACTCGGTGTCGGGACCCGCCTCACCGATCGGGGCCAAGGCTTGCGTGCCGCCCTGCCGACGCAGGGGCCGGCTTCCAGCGCAGCGTGCCGGGGTTGAGCGGGTCGGTCATGTCGAGCACGATGTCTGCTCGGTCGAGCGGCCGTGCCTGCACGCGGTACAACTCCTGCCCGGGCAGGTACCGGCCGCGGTACCGCTGCTCCACGGCAGCCGCCGAGCCGAACAGTTCGAGATCCCGTTCCAGGGCCCGCCGCACCGTCACCTCGGGCGCGACGTGCAGGTACAGCGCGACGTCCCAGTATTCGTGCAGTTCAGGGCGGAGCAGGAAGACGCCGTCGAAGACGACGATGGCATCCGCCGCGGCCCGCCGGTACGCCGGCGGCACTGGCTCGTCCGCTCGGTAGTCGTACGCGGCGGGACGGTAGCGCCCGTCGCCGCCGGGCCCCAGCGGGCGCAGGACCGAGCCGACGATGATGTCGTGGTCGAACGAGTCCAGGTAGTAGCCCTCGGCCGACAGGGAGCCGCGTTGCCGGCGCACGGCCTCCGGCCGATGGAAGCTGTCCACGCTCAGCCGGATCACTTCCCGCTGCTGGCTCAACAGGTGGGCCAGGTCATCGGAGAAGCGGGTCTTCCCGGCCGCGTCGGGACCGTCGACGGCCACCCGTAGTGGGTGTGCCACGCGGCGCCGCAGGAGGTGGTCCACCAGGCGCAGCAGCACCTGCTCACGTCGGTTCGGGCCCACCCGCCGCATGCTATGCCAGCGGTCCGGGCGGTCGCCGGCACGTCGCTCGCGGGGATAGCCACCCGCCGGGACGCGCCGTCGGTGTTCGTCAAGGCCGTCGACGGCGCTCCGGCCGAGGATGTCTTCGCCGCAGCGGAACTTTTGGGATGGTGTCGTATCAGAGCGCAGCCGTTCGTGGAACTGGTGTGCGGCGGCCGGCCGGACTGCCGCACGCGAGGAGTCGGGAGATGCCCCTCGTCCCGGACCGAGAGGAGACAATCATGACGGAGTACCTGATCACCTTCAACGATGAGTGGGTGCCCGAGCACACGGCGGAGCAGGTACGCGAGAAGAGCAGGGCTGGCCTGGCGGTGATCGAGGAGATGCAGGCCGACGGCGTCCTCATCTTCTCCAACGGTGGGCTCGACCGGTCCACCGCGGTGTGCAGTGTCGAGTCGGTCGACGGCAAGCCCGTCTTCACCGACGGCCCGTACGTCGAGACCAAGGAACACCTCGGCGGCTTCGCCGTGGTGGACGTGCCCGACGACGCGGCGGCGCGATACTGGGCCGGCCGGCTGGCGACCGCGCTCGACTGGCCGCAGGAGGTGCACCGGTTCCGAGGTCCCGGGCAGGCCCGGCGTAACGGCTCTGCGGAGAAGTGAGCGCGGTGCCCCGGTACCTGCTGTCCGTCTACGGACCGGCCGAGCGCACCGAGTCGAGCGGCCACGCCTCCCGGGACGCCATGGTGCAGGCGTTCGCTGGCACCGGCGCCTTCAACGAAAGACTCCAGCGCGACGGTCACCTCGTCTTCGCCGACGGCCTGGCGCCCGCGACGACCGCCACCACCGTCGACGGGCAGGGCGGGAAGCCGGCCCTCACGGACGGGCCGTACCTGGCGACGACGGAGCACCTCGACGCTTTCTGGGTGATCGAGGCGGCCGACCTCGACGTGGCCCTGGCGCTTGCCGCCGAAGGGTCGAGAGCGTGCCACGGCCCGGTCGAGGTGCGTCCCTTCCGGGCCGAGGAACCCCGTCGAGCACCGCTGAGGCCGTGAGCGATCCCACCGTCGAGCAGGTGATCACCCGGGTCCACCGCGAGGAGTGGGCGCGGGTGGTCGCCGGTCTCGCGCGCCGTTTCGGTGACCTCGACGTCGCCGAGGAAGCGACGGCAGAGGCGTTCCTGGCGGCGGCGGAGCGGTGGCCGCGCGAGGGCGTACCGCCCAACCCCGGCGGTTGGCTCGCCACCACCGCGACCCGCAAGGCGATCGATCGGCTCCGTCGCGAATCGCAGCGCGACGCCAAGCACCAGGCGGCCCGGATGGTGTACGACGACACCCCTCCTGAGCCGACCGGTCCGGTCGAGGACGACCGGCTCAGACTGGTCTTCACCTGCTGCCACCCCGCGCTCGCGATGGAGGCCCGGGTGGCGCTCACCCTGCGCCTGCTCGGCGGCCTCACCGTCCCCGAGATCGCCCGCGCCTTCCTGGTGCAGGAGACCACGATGGCGCGACGGATCACCCGCGCCAAGGCGAAGATCAAAGCGGCACACATTCCCTACCGGGTGCCCTCGGCCGACGACGTCCGCGAGCGGCTCGCCGGTGTGCTCGCGGTCGTCTATCTCGTCTTCAACGAGGGCTATCTCGCCAGCGCGGGAAACGACCCGGTGCGCGTCGACCTCACCGACGAGGCGATCCGCCTCGGCCGCCTGCTCCGAACTCTCCTCCCGGACGACGGCGAGGTGGCCGGCCTGCTTGCCCTGATGCTGCTCACCGACGCCCGGCGGCTGGCGCGCGTGTCCCGCACCGGAGAGCTGGTGACTCTCGGCGAGCAGGACCGCGGCGCATGGAACCGCACCCAGATCGCCGAGGGCGCCGCCCTGGTCCGCGAGCGGGTCAAGGCGGTGGCGGCCGGCGGTGACCCACCCGGGCGCTACCAGCTGCAGGCCGCGATCAACGTGGTCCACACGGCTGCCCCGTCCGCCCGGGACACCGACTGGTCCTCGATCGTCGCCCTCTACGGGCGCCTGGTGCGGCTCGACCCCTCACCGGTCGTGCGGCTCAACCGGGCGGTCGCGGTCGCCGAGGTCGACGGTCCCGGGGTCGGGCTCGCCGAGATCGACCGGCTCGCCGCCGTCCTCGACGGCTACCACGCCTTCCACGCCGCGCGCGCCGACCTGCTGCGGCGGCTCGGGCGCGGCGGCGAGTCGCGGGCGGCCTACGACCGGGCCATCGGTCTTGCCGGCAACCCCGCCGAGCGGGCCTACCTCACCCGCCGCCGCGACCAGCTCGCCGGCTGATCGGCTCCGACGCGCGCTTGCGCTGTCGCAGCGCACGAGTTCTGCGGTGCGGTGTGCCGTCACCTGCTCCCGTCGGGCCCGTGCGGGGTCACCGCCGGGACCTCAACACGGTGCGCAGCTGATCAGCGTCGATCTTCAGGAAGACGTCGCCGGCGCGCAGGGTCGCGCGCTCGTCATGGGCGACGACGACCTCGACCTTCTCCACGTCGGCCATCGTCACGGGGATGACCACCGACGTCACCCGCTTTGTCGCCCGCGACCGGGCGGCTGACCGCGTCCCGCTGCCCGGCGGCCTCGTGCGCCGCCGACCGCTGACGGGTCGAGCGCCGCCTCGGTCCGCCGGGCCTCGGCACGCGGATCGTGGAGTCCGAGCGGCATGTCGTCGCGGTCGGTGACCTCCGTGGCCCGACTCCGTCAGGGTCGACGACGGAGCCGGGCGTTCACCGCAGTCTCCGGTGTCGGGCCGACCCTGACCGTCGTTCGCGCCCGGTCATCAGCGACCGCGCGCGCAGCGCCGCGTGATGCGGTCCGGGGCAGGGCCACCGTGCCCTCGGCCCTGGCTCGGGCCCGCGGCGGCGGCTCACCGCGGGACGAACGAGAAGTCCCGGTGCGTGCTGCGGTCGACCGGAATGCCGATCGTGACCCGGCGAGCGGCCTCCGCGTGGCTGGTGCCCAACCCTCTGGGCGAGGAGCCGTTCGGAACGAACGGGCACGGGCTGGCCGACGATGACCGGAGCCTGGACGGGCCAGGGGCTGTCGGGTGGGGTCGGGGCGAGCAGTTCCCGGCTCGGCTCCCACTTCAGCGCGAGCCGGTTGCGTTGGGCGATCAGCGGGTCGAGTAGGACGCGGGCGACGAGGGCAGCGGAGTTACGGAGGTAGCCGCACAGAAGGACCGGATCCAGGCACCGGACCGGGACGCGATCGTGGACGGTGACTCTGCTGGTGCGGTCGCAGGACACGCAGCCGACCAGGAGCCAGACGTCGACGAGTTTGCCGTTGGCACTGACCCGGAACGTCCCGTCGCCGGCGAGGCCGGAACGGCAGTGGACGCAGGCGAACGCGAGCAGGGGAGGGCGCGTGCGCCACACGGTCCAGGACAACACGATATGAGGACGCGTAGACATGATCTCTCTTCAGACCTGACGGAAGGCATGGGAAAGGAGCCGACGGCAACGTCGGCGACCGATGCGCGGGGAAGGTGTCAGTTCTAGAGAGCAGGCGGCGTCACGCGGGGTGAAGTCCTCTCGTGATGGGTCGGAGCAGCAGGTCCGGTGACAAGCTAGGGCGGGACGGCTCGGCGAGGCCACCGGTTTTCCTGGCGCCGAGCAGTGAGCGGCGGGGTCTCGGGCCGGCTTGACAGCCCCCTGGTTAGCGGCCGAGCGAGCGGTAACGGAGGTGAAGGACGCCGTTTCGGAATCGACGCTCGTCGAGGAGCGCGAAGTCGGCGCGCACGCCAGTAGGCAGCCCCGGCTTGCCGCCTCCGACGGCCGCGGGCCAGACGAACAACTGGCACTCGTCAACCAGTCCAGCCCGCATGGCTTGCGCCGCCAGGTTGGCGCCGCCAATGGTGATGTCACTGCCGGCCGTCACCTTCAGCCGCTGTACGGCGGCCGGGTCGAAACGGCGCTCCAAGCTGGTGGCGGCCGTTGACACCGCGGTGAGAGTCGTGGAGTAGACGACCTTGTTCGCCGCCTGCCAGGCGCTCGCGAAGTCAGCCATGAGGCCGGACTGCGCGGCTAGCGCAGCGTCGGTTTCCCAGACGGCCATCGACTCGTACAGGCGCCGCCCGTAAAGGAAAGTACCCACCGACCGCAGGAGGTCGGTGGTGAACGCGAATACCTCCTCGTCGGGCGGGAACCAGTCGAAGGCTCCGCTGTCGTCCTCAATATAGCCGTCGAGCGACACATTGGTCACGTAGATCAGCTTTGCCATGCCTCTACCTTTCGGTCCCGATGGGGAGGTCACCTTCGCCCGCTGGCCGGTTGAGCAGCACGTCTGTTCCGGGATCGGGCAGGCGTCTCCCGCCTCTCGCCCGTTCCACGAACGACTCGGCCCGGATCCGACGCCATTCCGAGAAAAAGTTCCACGGGATCCTCGGCTGGCCGGTCGTCGAGCTGCTCGTCCGTAACCGAACGCCCATTCCGCGAGCTCGCCGTCCCGGAAGGAGACGGCTGAGAGCTGGTGGGGCGGGAGTGTGCCGCGGGCTCTCGCGCTGCGCTACCTAGCCGCCGGGGATATGCCAGTGCGACGAGCTGGGCGTTCCGCCGCACATCGTGCAGGCCATCGCCCGGCACGCCGATGTGACGATCACCCTGAAGGTCGACTCGCACGCCAGCCTCGGCGCCATGCGTCAGGCACTGGCTGTCACGTGCCGCACCGTTAGTTTGGAAGGTGCCTTGATCTGCCGGCACGCGCTCGCGGCGGCACTGGTGATCGGGTGGCCTTCCTCCCGGACAGTCACGGCTCGGAGCTGGTAGGAGCTGCTGTTGACCCTTGTTGACCGACCTCACGGGCACGTAACGGGCATGACCGGCTCTCCGCCACCACCGACACCCTGTTCGTGATCGCCGCGGCTGTGCGGCCTACTGGTACGTCGGCGGCAGATACCGCTCCCGGCCGCTCTGCTCAGTCGTCTTCGTGAACCCGGCCGCCTCCAGGATCGCAGCGAACTTAGCCCGTCTGCGTCGACGAATGGAGACCAAAAATAGGGTGACAGACATCAGCGCCGCCCAGGCGACGGCGGCGACAGCCGCGGCGGCGGTGGGGGGCGTCCCTCCTAGCCCGAGCCGCACACCGAGGATCGCGCACAGCACGGTGAGGACGACATAGAGGAGCCACGTTCGCTGCTTGTCGTCGTTCCAGCCCTCAAGGTCGTAGCTGATACGGGCCTTGAACAGATCCAGCACGTCGGCAGGCACGGGGGGCAGTGCGCCCCCGGTGGAAGCATCCGGGTACTGCACTCGGTTCCGCTCGGCCCTTTCGCGGGCCTGCGGACGGGGGTCGGGTACGAAGAACAGCTGCGGTCCGTTGCGGTGTCGCTGCCGTGTGTCCGTGTACGCGTAACCGAATTGCTCGGCAACAGCGGCCATAAGGGCGAGTGAGCGCAACGTGGCCACCTGCTCGACCTCCACCGGCTGCCCGCCGGCCATCTTCCGCAACATTTTCCGCACGTGCCGCTGTCCCACCAGCGATCCCCCATCACATCGTTGATCAGACTCGCACAGCCTCTCGCCCGGGAAAGGCCGGAGGTCCACCCACCAGTGCCACGGTCTCGGTTTGAGCTGAGCCACCGTAGCGGGTTCGAGACGTGCCGCAGGGAAGCGGGCCGCCGCTCGGCCCCCATGTCAAGCGGGCCTTGACGGCTCGTGCGGGCGCTGCCGGAACAGACTGGGTCGGCTCTCGTGTCGCGGAGCGTACCCCCGGCGGACACCGCCACAGTGACGCAGTTGACCCAGCCTCGCCCGGCACGAACGCGGCTCCCAGGGTCGGAGCTGGCCACCCCGCCGCCGGCTGCTGCACCGGCCGAACCGCTCCGCGCCTAGGTCACCGAGCCGGCACCGCCGGCCGCCATCGCCGCACCCGAACCGACACCTATCGCCGCGCTGCGCGAGAAGGCCGGCTGCCCCGACGTCCGGCTACACGACCTGCGGCACACCGTCGTGTCCTTGCTGATGGGGCTGGGCGTTCCGCCGCACATCGTCCAGGCCATCGCCCGGCACGCCGATGCGAAGATCACTCTGAAGGTCTACTCGCACGCCAACCTCGACGCCATGCGTCAGGCACTCGGCAAGCTCGACGGGCGGCTCTCGTGAACACCGTTGCTGTCATCGGCCGGTTCTCTGATCTTGTGGCCGGCGTTGGTGCTGATGAGGTGGTGGGCGCGGCAGGTTTCGAACCTGCGACCCCTCGCTTGTAAGGCGAGTGCTCTCCCACTGAGCTACGCGCCCGGAACGCCCGTACGGGGCCGGAGGTTGGCAAGCTTACCCTGCCCGCCACCGGCCCGGTCGCACGGCGTGCCCGACCGGGTCAGGCCCCCGCGGCCTCGGCCAGTGCCTTGCGCCACGCCTGCTGGTCGCGCGCCTCGCCCGGGCCGTTGTGTTCGGCGAAGCGGACCACGCCGGCCTTGTCGATCACGAAAGTGCCCCGGTCGGCGAAGCCGGCGGTCTCGTTGAAGACGCCGTACGCCCGGGCGACCGCGCCGTGCGGCCAGAAGTCGGCCAGCAGCGGGAACTGGTAGCCCTCCCGGTCGGCCCAGACCTTGTGGCTGTAGACCGAGTCGACGCTGACGGTCAGCACCTGGATGTCGTCGTTGACGTAGTCGTCGAGGTTGTCCCGCACCTCGGCCAGTTCGCCCTGGCAGGTGCCGGTGAAGGCGAGCGGGTAGAAGACCAGCAGCACGGTACGCCGGCCGCGGAAGTCCGCGAGCCGCACCTCCTGGTTGTTCTGGTCCTTCAGCACGAAGTCCGGCGCCTCGGCGCCCACCTCGATCGGCATGCCAGCTCCTGGGTTCGAAGTCGGGGTCGGCGCCCAGCCTGTCACACCCGGCGGCGGCCGGATCGGGCCGCCGGGCGGTGCCGCCGGCAGCCGCTGCCGGACGGGCGGGGTGTGCCTACTTCCGGCTCTTGGCGCCGCGACGCAGCACGAGCCGGGCGCCGCTCCAGTCCCGGCCGGCGTTGACGGTCGAGGTCTGCTGGAGGCCGGCGGTGGGTGCGGACTCGGCGATCTCGCTCGGCTCGACGTGCCCCTCGCGCCCCGCCTTGGGCGTGAGCAGCCACACGACACCGTTGTCGGCCAGCGGGCCGAGGGCGTCGACGAGGAGTTCGAAGAGATCACCGTCGCCGTCGCGGTACCAGACCAGCACCGCGTCGACCACCTCGTCGGTGTCCTCGTCGACCAGCTCTCCACAGCGGTCGGTCAGGGCGTCCCGGAGATCCTGGTCGACGTCGTCGTCGTACCCCATCTCCATGACGACCATCCCCGGCTCGATCCCGAACCGGTCCGCCAGGCTGCGTACCCCGTCGGCGGCCTGACCAGCGGTCGCGCTCACTGTCGCGTGCCTCCTCATCTCATCCCTGCCAGCGACGTCGGCGACGCCGTCAGGCAAAGTCCACACAGTTGTGGCTCCCCGCGCAAGTGGCGCACCGGGTGGAACGGAATTTACCGTGCCAGGAGCGTACGGGCACCCTGGGTAATGGCTTCCTCGGAGACCAGAACCTGACGTGCCGCCGGACCTAATGGTACAAACGAGTCAACTCCGGCAACTCGCCGCGCCGCCCCGACATATCCGGCATCGACCAGAGCGGCGATCACCCCCTCGCCGACCCCGCCGGAGCGGCGGGTCTCGTCCACCACCAGCACCCGGCCGGTCGCGGCCGCCTCCCGGATGATGTCCGCCACCGGCAGCGGCGCCAGCCAGCGCAGGTCCACCACCCGGGTGCCGATCCCCTCGTCCGCGAGCGTCGCGGCCGCGCGCAGCGACATCCGTACGCCGTTACCGAAGGTGATGATCGTGATGTCCTCGGCCGAGCCGACGCCGTAGACCCGGGCCCGCCCGATCGGCACGTGCCCGCTCACCCAGGCGCCCGGCTCGGGATAGCCGGCCAGCCACTCCCCGTCGCCCTCGGCGTAGAGGTCGCGGGTGTGGTAGAGCGCGATCGGCTCCAGGAAGACGCAGACGCTGCCGTCCACCGCCGCGCTGGCCAGGCAGGTCCGCAGCATGGGCGCGGCGTCGTCCGGCCGCGCCGGCACCGCGATCACCAGCCCCGGCACGTCCCGGAGTACGGCCACCGAGTTGTCGTTGTGGAAGTGCCCGCCGAAGCCCTCCTGGTACGCCAGCCCGGCCACCCGCACCACCATCGGATTGCGGAACGCCCCCTGCGAGAAGAACTGCATGGTGGCCGCCTCGCCGCGCAGCTGGTCCTCGGCGTTGTGCAGGTACGCCAGGTACTGGATCTCCGGCACCGGCAGCATCCCGGCCAGTCCGGCGCCCAGCCCGAGCCCGAGCACCGAGGTCTCGTCGAGCAGCGTGTCGAAGACCCGGGCCGCCCCGAACCGGTCCCGCAGCCCCTTGGTCACCCCGTACACCCCGCCCTTGGCGGCCACGTCCTCGCCGAAGACGGCCATCTGCGGGTGGTCGAGCATGCCGTCGGCGAGCGCGGCGTTGATGCTCTGCGCCAGCGTCAGCGGGCCGGCCAGCTCCGGCGGCTTGCCGCCGAACGACTCCGCCCGCGCGGCCGCGCCGGGGCCGCTGGCCCGGGCCGCCGCGTCGGCCACCGCCCGGGCCACCCGGACCGGCCGGCGGGGCGCGAGCGGGGCGACCACCTCGGCCGGGGCGGTCAGCTTCGGCTCGTCGAGCACCTCCTCGGCGATCCGCCGCACCCGCCAACCGATCTCGTCGTACCGGGCCAGCAGCTCCTCGCCGGTGGCCACGCCCGCCGAGACGAGCAGCCGCGCGGTGCCGACGACCGGGTCCCGCTCCAGGTCGGCGGCGATCTCCTCGGCCCCCCGGTACGCGGTCTCGACGTCCGCGCCGGCGTGCCCCATCAGCCGCACGGTGGACAGGTGCAGCACCGCCGGCCGCCGGTGCCGGCGCACCCAGGCGGCCGCCTCCGCCGCCACCTCGTACGCCCGCGGCAGGTCGGTGCCGTCCGCGGCGAAGTAGCGGATCCCC
This sequence comes from Micromonospora sp. C28SCA-DRY-2, assembly GCF_030519475.1. Lineage (GTDB taxonomy): Bacteria > Actinomycetota > Actinomycetes > Mycobacteriales > Micromonosporaceae > Micromonospora. The sequence continues at coordinate 104,112 of NZ_JAUMKD010000002.1, forward strand.
GGCCTGGCCTGCAACGCGGTGGCCACCCAGCCCTTCGGCGAGCGGACGCTGATGCCCAGCCCGTTGTCCTCGCAGACGAAGAGCACGGGGATGCGCAGGCCGGTGTGGTCGTACCAGCCGGCGGTGTTGAACGCGGCGGTGGCGCTGGCGTGGTTGACCGAGGCGTCACCGAAGGAGCAGACCACGATGGCGTCCGGCGGCCAGGGCGCGTGCTCCGCGCCGCCGCCGCTGCCGATCCGCACCCCGGTGCCGGTGCGCCGCCCGGCCAGGTCCAGCCGGCGCAGCCGTTCCACCGCCAGCCCCATCCCCACGGCGCGCGGCAGGTGCGAGGCGATGGTCGAGGTGGTCGGCACGACCGCCAGGTCGGCGCGGCCGAAGACCTTGTGCCGGCCGCCGGCGATCGGCTCGCGCGCCGAGGCGACCATCCCGCGCAGCACGTCCCGCGCCGCCTCGGCGTACCCCCGGGCGAACGGCCGGTCCCCGGCGGGCCCGGCGGCGTCGTCGCCGCTGGGCGCACCACCGGCGCCCTCGTCGCCGGCGGGGTCCTCGGCGGCGGCGGGGGTGTCCGCCACGCTGCCCGCCGGGCCGGTCGCGCCCGGCGCGCCGGCGGGATCGGGACCGGCGGTGGCCTGCGCGGCCCGGACGCAGTAGAACGCGCCGGAGCGGTAGTGCAGCAGCGCCGGATCGGTGGCCCGGACGGCGGCGGCGACCGCGGCGTTGCCCTCGTGGCCGGCCGAGCCGATCGTGTAGTACCCCTCGCCGAAGCTGCGCAGCCAGCGCCCGGCGAGGTCGAGCTGCCGGCTGGTGACCTGCGCGTCGAACAGGTCGAGCGCCTGCGCGCCGGTCAGCGCCGCGCCGTCGGTGACGGGCTCGGCCGGGTCACGCCGCTGCTCCGGCGCGGCCAGCGCGGCCAGGGCCTCCCGGAGCCGGTCGTCGAGATTTTGCGGGGTGGTCACGTCGGACAGCATTACCGACGGAAGGCCGGCTCGCCCAGTCGGACACGAACCGCGCGGGGCGGCTCAGTCGGTGCCGCAGCCCTCCGGGCAGCCGCCGTCGGAGACCTTCCAGACCAGGTCACGAAGGGTGGACAGCTCGTCGGTGGTGAGCCCCGCGAGCAGTCGGGAGTCGGACATCACCTCGTGCACCCGCTGCCGCATCCGGCGCCCGGCGTCGGTCACCACCAGGGTCTTCTGCCGCCGGTCGGCCGGGTCCACCCGGCGCCGCACCAGCCCGGCCTGCTCCAGCTTGTCGACCAGCGCGGTGACGTTGGAGCGGTCGCAGCGCAACTGTTCGGCGAGGTCGCGGGCGGGCAGCGGCCGGTCCGGGTCGAGCTCGTGCAGCGCCCGGGCGACCGCCGGGGTCAGCCCCAGCGCGGCGATCTCGACATCCTGGTAGTGCCGCAGGGCGGACGCCACGTGCATGATCCGCCGCACCGCGTCCCCGGCCACCCCGGAGCGCCGGTCCACGTCGGGCCCGGTGGAGGGAGCGGTGTGCTGCGCCATGCCGCCCATCCTACGTCCGGACGGATAGTTGATCATCTTTGTTGTCGCGCCGCTCAGGCCTCCGACCTCTCGGTTCTCGCCGTCCCCGGCCGCCGGGACGGCGCCTCGGCGGCTGCCCCGGGCCGCTGCCGCGCCGCGGTGACGCGCTCCTGCCGGGGCGATCCGCCGGGCCGGGCGGCCAGGGTGGCGGACGCCCGGCGTGAGCGGTGGGCGGCCACGGCGCCGGCCAGCAGGAGAGCCGCCGTCGTGGCGCCGGCCGTCCCGGGTGACCGGGACAGGTGCAGCCCGCCGAGGACCGCGACGCCCAGCACCGCGGCCAGCAGGGTGCCGGTGGAGACCAGCGCGGAGAGCGCGGCGGCGGCGCCGGTCGGCACGACGGCGGCCAGCCGGGCGACCAGCGGGCTGAACGCGGCGGCGTGCGCGGCGCCACCCACCAGCAGCACCGCGGCCGCGACCGGCCACGGCCAGCCCTCGCGGGACAGCGCGCCGACCGCGAGCACCACCGCCGCCAGCACCGGCGGACCGGCCACCGGGAGGACGTCGCGCCACCGCCGGGGCAGTCGCGGCACGCCCAGGCCGCAGAGGGCGAACCCGGCGGCGTACGGCAGGAAGGCCAGGCCGGCGGCGAGGGCGCTGAACCGCAGCCCGTCCTGCAACCAGAGGGTGAGGTTGAACAGGAAGCCGGCGTAGCAGCCCATCACTGTCGCAGCGGCCAGCAGGCCGGTCGCCACGCCGGGCAGCCGCAGCACTGTCACGTCGAGCAGCGGCGCCCCGCCGCGCCGGGCGAGCCGGTCCTCGTACCGCAGGAAGAGCCCGAGCCCGGCGGCGCCGGCGGCCGCCACGGCCGGCACCGACCAACCCGGCCAGCCCAGGTCCCGGCCGAGCACCAGGGGCACCACCAGGGCGAGCATCGCGGTGGAGAGCAGCAGCACCCCGGGCGGGTCGAGGGCCTCCCGCCGGCGCGGGTCCGTGGGCGCGGCGAGCACCCGCCGGCCGAGCGCCAGCAGCAGCACCCCGACCGGCACGTTGACCAGGAACGCCGCCCGCCAGGCGAGCCCGCCGAGGTCCAGGGTGACCAGCAGGCCGCCGGCGACCTGCCCGGCCGCGACCCCGAGCGCCAGGATCATCGAGTACGCCCCGATGGCCCGGGTCCGGGCCGCCCCGCTGAAGCGGGCCTGGATCAGCGTCAGCACCTGCGGCACCAGCAGGGCCGCGGTGGCGCCCTGGAGCACCCGGGCCGCCACCAGGCTGCCCGGCCCGGGAGCCAGCCCACAGGCGAGCGAGGTGACGGTGAAGCCGGCCAGGCCGAGCAGGAAGACCCGGCCCGGACCGTGCCGGCTGCCCAGCCGCGCGCCGGTGACCACCAGCACGGCGAAGGCCAGCGTGTAGCCGGCCAGCACCAGTTGCGCGAGCGCGGGCGGGCCGGCCAGGTCGGCCCGGATCGTCGGCGCGGCGACCGCGGCGATCGAGGTGTCCATCGAGGCCATCGCCTGCCCGGTCAGCAGGATGACGAGCAGCGCGGCAGGCCGCTTCGGGATCGGCTCGCTCATGCCGCCACGCTGCCGGCCGCCCGGGGTCGGCGTCTTGTCGATCCTTGCGGGCGCCGGCGCTGGCTACCCTGGCCGGCATGCGGACCAGCACCGTGCTGACCAGCCACCCGGAGTTCCGGATCCAGGCGGTGCGCTGCCGCGACGACCACACCCGCTGGTCGGCCCCCGAGCCGAACGCCGCGTACGGGATGGTGCTCACCCGCCGCGGCGGCTTCCGCCGGCACGGGCGCGGCGGCGAGGAGTTCGTGGACCCGACGGTGGGCTACCTGACGGTGCCCGGCGAGGAGGAGCGCTTCGCCCACCCGGCCGGGGGCGACGACTGCACCTCGCTGCACCTGTCGGAGCGGCTCTGGCGGGACCTCTTCGCGGACCGGCCGGCGCCGGCGGTGGTGCACGTCGACGCCCGCCTCGACCTGGCCCACCGGCTGCTGCTGCGGGCCACCACCCGGCCCGACCCGGACTTCGGCGCCGCCGAGCGGCTGGTCCGGCTGGTCGCCGGGGCCACCGGGCCGGCTCCCGGCGCGCCGGAGCGGGACCGGCCGTTGGTGGCCGCGGCCCGGGCGGCGGTACGCGACGGGGCGCCCGAGGCGGCCGGGCTGCTGCCGCTCGCCCGCGCCCTCGGGGTGTCGCCGTACCGGCTGAGCCGCTCGTTCCAGGCGCTGGTCGGGGTGCCGCTGACCCGGTACCGCAACCGGCTGCGCGTCGGGCGGGCACTCGACCTGCTCGGCGAGGGGGCCGACCTGGCGGCCGTCGCGGCGGAGCTGGGCTTCGCCGACCAGGCCCACCTGACCCGGACGGTCCGCGCCCAGCTCGGGCAGACCCCGGGCCGGCTCCGCCACCTGCTCCGCGACGGCTGACCCCACCCGGACTTCCGCATCGCGGCTTCCGCGTGTACTCTTCGTTCAGAACTTATTGAACATTTGGAACGAGGGGACGATGACGGAACTGACCGCCCAGCGCCGGTACGCCGAGGACGCCGCCGTCGTCCTCAGCGGGCTCGGGCTGCCGCCCGCGTACGGCAAGCTGCTGGGCTGGCTGCTGGTCTGCGATCCGCCGTGGCAGACCAGCGGCCAGCTCGCCGAGGGGCTCGGGCTCTCCAAGGGCTCGGTCAGCACCGGCATGCGGCTGCTGGAGACCAGCGGCCTGGCGCGTCGGGTGCCGGTGCCGGGCCACCGCGGCCACGCGTACGAGGTGCGGCCGGACGCGATCATCCGGATCGCCGCGGACGCCACCAAGTTCCGGGCGTTCCGGGAGCTGATGGAGCGCGGCCTGGCCGTCGTCGGCGGCGAGGACGCCCCGGGTACCGAGCGGCTGCGCGTCATGCGCGACTTCTACGCGTTCATCGAACGCGAGGTGCCCAAGCTCGTCGAACGCTTCGAGGCCGAGTACCAGGGGAAGGGAGAGGGCGATGGCTGAGCTTGCCATCGAGACGGAGAAGCTGGTCAAGACGTACGGCCGCAACCGCGGCCTGACCGGGCTGGACCTGCGGGTCGAGCCTGGCGAGGTGTACGGGTTCCTCGGCCCCAACGGAGCCGGCAAGTCCACCACCATCCGGCTGCTGCTCGACCTGATCCGCCCGACCAGCGGCCGGGTCAGCGTGCTCGGCGCGGACCCCCGCCGCGACGGGGTGGCACTGCGCCGCCGGATCGGCTACCTGGCCGGCGACTTCGTGGTCGACGGCCGGCAGACCGCCCGCGAGCTGCTGACCTACCTCGGCAACCTGCGCGGCGGGGTGTCCCGGGCCCGGATCGAGGAGCTGGCCGCCCGGCTCGACCTGGACCTCGGCCGGCGGATCAAGGGGTTGAGCAAGGGCAACCGGCAGAAGGTCGGCGTGGTGCAGGCGTTCATGCACCAGCCCGAGCTGCTCATCCTCGACGAGCCGACCAGCGGGCTGGACCCGTTCCTGCAACAGGAGTTCCTGTCCCTGGTGCGCGAGGCGCGGGCCGACGGGCGGACGGTCTTCATGTCCTCGCACGTGATGAGCGAGGTGCAGCAGACCGCCGACCGGGTGGGCTTCATCCGCGAGGGCCGGCTGGTCACCGTCGCCCGGGTCGAGGAGCTGCGCGAGCAGGCCGTCCGCAAGGTCGAGATCCACTTCGACGACCCGGTCAGCGAGGCCGAGTTCCGGGACCTGCCCGGGGTCAGCGAGGTCACCGTCACCGGCACCACCCTGCGCTGCCGGCTCGACGGCCGGGCCGACGCACTGGTCAAGGCCGCCGCCGGGCACACAGTGGTCGGGCTGCTCTCCGAGGAGCCGGACCTGGAGGAACTCTTCTTCGGCTACTACTCCCGCGAGGAGGGCACCCGTGTTGCTGCGTGACCCGTTCACCAAGGCGCTGCACGACGCGCGCCGGTCGCTGCTCGGCTGGACCGTGGCGATCGTCGCCGTCGGCGCGATGTACGCCTCGTTCTGGCCGACCGTGCAGACGCCGGAGATGAAGGAGGCGCTGGCGGCGTATCCGGAAGGGGTGCTGGAGGCGTTCAACTACAGCGACCTCACCACCGCCGCCGGCTACCTGGGCAGCGCCGTCTACGGCCTGCTGGTGCCGTTGCTGGTGGCGGTCTTCGCCATCGCCGCCGGCACCCGCGCGGTGGCCGGCGACGAGGAGGCCGGCACCCTCGACCTGGTGCTGGCCCATCCGGTCAGCCGGGCCCGGCTCGCGCTGCTGCGTTTCGCGGCGGTGGCGGCCGGCATCGTCGCGGTGGCCGTCCTGCTCGGCCTGGTCATGGTCGCGCTGAGCGGGCCGGCGCAGTTCGACGGCATCGGCGCCGGCGGCTTCGCGGCGATGACCGTGCACCTCACCCTGTTCGGGCTGACCTTCGCCGCGCTCGCCTTCGCCGTCGGCGCGGCCACCGGGCGGCGGGCCGCGGCGCTCGGCGCGGGTGCCGCGGTGGCCGTGCTCGGCTACCTGGCGAACTCGGTCTTCCCGCAGGTGGAGGGGCTGGCCTGGGCGCGGGAGGTGTCCCCGTTCCACTGGTACCTGGGCGGCTCGCCGCTGGTCGACGGGGTGCAGCCGGCCGGCGCGCTGCTGCTGCTCGGCGCCACCGTGCTGCTGGTCGCCGCCGGCACCGCCGCCTTCACCCGGCGGGACGTCGCCGTCTGAGCGACCGGGAAGGGCTCCTTGTTCGGCCGTTGGCGACGACGAGGAGCCCTTCCGGTCATCTGGCGGTCACCCGCGCTCGGGACGCTCCCCAGGTCGGCAAGAACCGGACTCTGGGGAGGAATTCGTGGCACTGTCCCGACGAACGATCCTGTTGAGCGGCGCGGCGGTCGGCGCGGCCGGCGCCGTCGGCCTACCCGCCGCGGCCGGCGCGCAGCCCGCCGGAACGCCGGCCACCGGCACCCGCCGGCTGGCGTACCCGTTCACCCTCGGCGTGGCGTCCGGCGACCCGGACCACGACGGCTTCGTGCTCTGGACCCGGCTGGCGCCCGAGCCGCTGGCCGAGGACGGCCTCGGCGGGATGCCGGACCGGGTCGTGCCGGTGCGGTGGGAACTGGCCGCCGACGAGCGGTTCCGGCACGTCGTCCGGCGCGGGGTGGCCCGGGCGCGACCCGGGTCGGCGCACAGCGTGCACGTGGAACTGGACGGGCTGCTGCCCGGCCGGGAGTACTTCTACCGGTTCCGGGCCGAGGGCCACGTCTCCCCCGTGGGCCGGACCCGCACCGCGCCGGCCCCGTGGAGCATGCCGGCCGCCCTGGCCATGGGCTTCGCCTCCTGCTCCCAGTACGAGCACGGATACTTCACCGCCTACCGGCGGCTGGCCGAGACCGAGCCGGAGCTGATCCTGCACCTGGGTGACTACCAGTACGAGTACGCGCCGGACACGTACAACGCGCCCGGCGGCAACCCGCGTGACCACGAGGGCCCGGAGACCCGGACGCTGGCCAACTACCGGCAGCGGCACGCCCAGTACAAGACCGACGCCGACCTGCAGGCCGCGCACGCCGTCGCGCCCTGGGTGGTGGTCTTCGACGACCACGAGGTGGAGAACAACTGGGCCGACGAGACGCCCGAGGCGCCGGACCCGGAGTTCGCCGCGCGGCGGGCGGCGGCCTTCCAGGCGTACTACGAGAACATGCCGCTGCGCCGCACCTCGGTGCCGCGCGGCATCGACATGCAGCTCTACCGGCGGGTGCGCTGGGGGCGGCTGGCCACCTTCCACATGCTCGACACCCGCCAGTACCGCGACGACCAGGCCTGCGGGGACGGCTACCGCAACTGCGCCGCGGCCGCCGACCCGGCCCGGTCCATCACCGGGGCCGAGCAGGAGGCCTGGCTGCTGGACGGCTTCCGCCGCTCCGACGCCCGCTGGGACATCCTCGGCCAGCAGGTCTTCTTCGCCCAGCGGGACAACAACTCCGGGCCGCTGACCGTCACCAGCATGGACGCCTGGGACGGCTACGTCGCCTCGCGCGACCGGATCACCCGCGGCTGGCTGGCCGCCGGGGTCCGCAACCCGGTGGTGCTCACCGGGGACGTCCACGCCCACTGGGCCAGCGACCTGAAGCTCGACTACGCCGACCCGACCTCCCGGACCGTCGGCAGCGAGCTGGTCTGCTCCTCGATCACCTCGGGCGGGGACGGGGCCGACTCGGCCACCGGCTCGCACCCCTGGCTGGCGTTCAACCCGCACCTGCGGTTCCAGAACAACCTGCGCGGCTACGTCCGCACCACGATCACTCCCGGCCAGCTCACCGCCGACTTCGACGTGCTGCCGTACGTGAGCCGGCCGGGCGCGCCGGCGCACACCCGGGCCCGGTTCGTCATCGAGGACCGGGTGCCGGGTCTGCACCTGACCGCGGACCACCCGCTGCCGGCCGCCACCGCGCGCCGCTCGGCCGACGCCGTCGACGAGGGCCGCCGCACCGTCGACACGGAAACCACCCGCCCCTGACCACCCGCCGCCCGCCCCGGCTGCACGAACAGTGAACGAGTGGCCATTCCGCGCGGAATGGCCACTCGTTCTCGGTATGTGCTCGCGCGGCGGGTGGTGGGGCGGGCGGGGCGGGGCGGGGTCAGCCGGGGAGGAAGGAGAGGCGGACCTTGCGGGACGGGTTGTCGCCGTTGGTGTCGACCAGGCAGAGCGACTGCCAGGTGCCCAGCGCCAGCCGCCCGTCCAGCACGGGCAGCGTCGCGTACGGCGGGAGGAAGGCGGGCAGCACGTGGTCCCGGCCGTGCCCGGCCGAGCCGTGCCGGTGCCGCCAGCGGTCGTCGGCGGGGAGCAGGTCCTCCAGCGCGGCGAGCAGGTCGTCGTCGGAGCCGGAGCCGGTCTCGATGATCGCCAGGCCGGCGGTGGCGTGCGGCACGAAGACGTGCAGCAGGCCGTCGCCCTGACCGGAGACGAACCGCTCGGCCTCGCCGGTGATGTCCCGGACGGTGGGCCGGGAGCCGGTCTGAACGCTGATCACCTCACTGCGCATACGTCGGATTCTGCCGCAGAGTGCGGTCAGTAGCTGCCGCCACCGCCACCGGAGTCGCCGCCCCCGCCGGACCAGCCACCGCCGGAGTCGCCCCCGCCCCACCAGCCACCGCCGGAGTCGCCCCCGCCCCACCAGCCGCCGCCGGAACCCGCGCCGGACCGGTCGCCGGCCGGGTCGTCCCGGCCATGGTCGCGGTCGCTGTAGTCCGTGCCGACGTCCCCGGTGGGGCCGACGTACAGCGCGCCGGCCGCCGCGTCCTGGGGGCGGTGCCGGCCGCGCGGCCGCCGCGCGTCGCGGATCAGCCCGACCCCGAGCAGCGCCAGCGTGGCGCCGACCGCCGCGATCGTGAACGCCGCTGGTGACACCAGCCAGCCGGCCACCCCGCCGACCGCCGTGCCGACCACCCCGACGACGGCCATCGCCCCGCCGAGCACCACCGGTCGCCATCTCATGCCGGCAGGGTAGGGCGGCCGGACAAGCCCGCCCGACGGGCGCTCGGCGGACTGCCCGCGGGCCCCACGGGCGGCCGGACAAGCCCGCCCGACGGGCGCTCGGCGGACTGCCCGCGGGCCCCACGGGCGGCCGGACAAGCCCGCCCGACGGGTGCTGGGCGCGACGGCCGGCGGGCCTCGCGGAGGGCCGCACGAGGCCGCCCGACGGGTGCGCGGCGCGACGGCCGGCGGGCCACCGGCCCGGCCTGGTCCGGCAGCGGACGGCGGTGTCACCGGGCCCGGATCGGCCCGGATCGGGTCCGAGCCCGCCGATTGCAGAAAGTTACCGGCGGGTACCTGTGTCGAGCGTCGCGTCTCGGGGCGGTGGACGTGACGGCAGGTGGCACAAGGGGGCAGGATGGCGCTAGAGACCTATCCCACACACAACCGAGGGAACGCCTGTGGCTACGGAACGCAAGCGCCCGGTGATCACCGCCGGTCTGCCGAGCCAGCTTCCGGACATCGACCCTGAAGAAACCAGCGAATGGGTCGAGTCGCTCGACGGTGTCATCGACGAGCGCGGGACCAAGCGCGCCCGCTACGTCATGCTGCGCCTGCTGGAGCGGGCCCGCGAGCGTCAGGTCGGGGTGCCGTCCCTGACCACCACGGACTACATCAACACCATCCCGCCGGAGCGCGAGCCGTGGTTCCCGGGGGACGAGCACGTCGAGCGGCGGATCCGGGCGTACGTCCGGTGGAACGCCGCCATGCTGGTGCACCGGGCGCAGCGCCCGGAGATCGGCGTCGGCGGGCACATCTCCACCTTCGCCAGCTCGGCCTCGCTCTACGAGGTGGGCTTCAACCACTTCTTCCGGGGCAAGAACCACCCGGGTGGCGGCGACCACATCTTCTACCAGGGTCACGCCTCCCCCGGCATGTACGCCCGGGCGTACCTCGAGGGCCGGCTCACCGAGCACCAGCTCGACGGGTTCCGCCAGGAGCTGTCCCACCCGGGCGGCGGCCTGCCGTCGTACCCGCACCCGCGGCTGATGCCGGACTTCTGGGAGTTCCCGACGGTCTCCATGGGCCTGGGCGGGCTGAACGCGATCTACCAGGCGCGGTTCAACCGCTACCTGCACCACCGGGGCATCAAGGACACCTCCGACCAGCACGTCTGGGCGTTCCTCGGCGACGGTGAGATGGACGAGCCGGAGACCCTCGGCGCGATCGGGGTGGCCGCCCGCGAGGAGCTGGACAACCTCACCTTCGTGATCAACTGCAACCTCCAGCGGCTGGACGGGCCGGTCCGCGGCAACGGCAAGGTCATGCAGGAGCTGGAGGCGTTCTTCCGGGGCGCCGGCTGGAACGTCATCAAGGTGGTCTGGGGCCGGGAGTGGGACCCGCTGCTCGCCGCGGACACCGACGGCGCGCTGGTCAACCTCATGAACACCACGCCGGACGGCGACTACCAGACCTACAAGGCGGAGTCCGGGGCGTACGTGCGGGAGCACTTCTTCGGCCGTGACCCGCGCACCCGCAAGATGGTCGAGCACCTCAGCGACGACGAGATCTGGAACCTCAAGCGGGGTGGCCACGACTACCGCAAGCTCTACGCGGCCTACAAGGCGGCGATGGAGCACACCGGGCAGCCGACGGTGATCCTGGCCAAGACGATCAAGGGCTGGACGCTCGGCTCGCACTTCGAGGGCCGCAACGCCACGCACCAGATGAAGAAGCTGACGCTGGAGGACCTCAAGACCTTCCGCGACCGGCTCTTCCTGGACATCCCGGACTCGGCGCTGGAGGAGAACCCGTACCTGCCGCCGTACTACACGCCGGGCGAGAAGTCCGACGAGATCGCCTACCTCAAGGAGCGGCGCCAGCAACTCGGCGGCTACCTGCCGTCGCGGCGTACCGAGGGCAAGCGGCTGACCATCCCCGGCCCGGAGCGGTTCTCCGACGTCAAGCGGGGCTCGGGCAAGCAGAAGGTGGCCACCACGATGGCCTTCGTCCGCCTGCTCAAGGACATCATGAAGGACAAGGAGTTCGGCAAGCGCTGGGTGCCGATCATCCCGGACGAGGCCCGCACGTTCGGCATGGACTCGCTCTTCCCGACCCAGAAGATCTACTCGCCGCACGGCCAGCGGTACACCGCCGTCGACCGGGACCTGTTCCTGTCGTACAAGGAGGCCATCGGCGGGCAGATCCTGCACGAGGGGATCAACGAGGCCGGCTCGGTCGCCTCGTTCACCGCCGCCGGCTCGTCGTACGCCACGCACGGCGAGCCGATGATCCCGATGTACATCTTCTACTCGATGTTCGGGTTCCAGCGCACCGCCGACGGGCTCTGGGCGGCCGCCGACCAGATGGCCCGGGGTTTCCTGCTCGGCGCCACCGCCGGCCGCACCACGCTCAACGGCGAAGGGCTCCAGCACGAGGACGGCCACTCGCACCTGATGGCCGCCACCAACCCGGCGGTGGTCGCGTACGACCCGGCGTTCGCGTTCGAGATCGCGCACATCGTGGAGAACGGCCTGCACCGGATGTACGGCGAGGCGCAGGAGAACATCTTCTACTACCTCACCGTCTACAACGAGCCGATCCTCCAGCCGGCCGAGCCGTCCGACGTCGACGTCGAGGGGCTGCTCAAGGGCATCTACCGCTACTCCCCCGCCCCGGAGGTGGGCGGTGACGCCCCGAAGGCCAACCTGCTGGCCTCCGGCACGGGCATGCAGTGGGCGCTGCGGGCGCAGCAGTTGCTCGCCCAGGACTGGGGGGTGGCCGCCGACGTCTGGTCGGTGACCTCCTGGACCGAGCTGCGCCGGGACGCGGTCGAGTGCGAGGAGCACAACCTGCTCAACCCGGGCGCCGAGCAGCGGGTCCCGTACGTCCAGCGGAAGCTGGCCGACGCCGACGGGCCGAAGATCGCGGTCAGCGACTGGATGCGCGCGGTACCGGACCTGATCGCCCGCTGGGTACCGGGGGACTACACCTCGCTCGGCACCGACGGCTTCGGCATGTCGGACACCCGGCACGCGCTGCGCCGGCACTTCCACGTCGACGCGGAGTCGGTGGTGGTGGCGACGCTGCGGCAGCTCGCGCTCCGCGGCGTGGTGCCGGCCACCGTGCCGGCCGAGGCGGCCAAGAAGTACGCCATCGAGGACGTCAACGCCGCCCCGGTCGGCGAGACCGGCGGCGACAGCTAGGCGGCACACGACGAAGGGCCCGGCGCGTTCGCGCCGGGCCCTTCGTCGTCCCCGCGACCCGAGAGCGGGGCAGGCGAGCAGGCGGTGGTCCGGCGTCCCTGGCGGGGACCCGGGCCACCGCCGTCGCGGGCGACGCCAGGACGGGCCCGGTCAGCCGACGGCGGCCAGGTCGGTCAGCCGGGCGAGCGAGTCCTCCAGGTCGGCGCCGACCCGACGCAGGCCGAGCCGGAGCAGGGCGGCCTTGACCGGACCGGCCGGCCAGCGTACGACGATGAGCCGCACGATCGTCCCGCCCTCCTCCTCGTCCGCGGTGAGCTGGACGTAGATCTCGGTGCGCGCCTCCGCCCGGGCACCGGCGCCCTTGGCGCGTTCGCGCCAGCCGATCAGGGTCGGCTCCTGATAGGCGATCACTTCGGCCTCATGCGCCGCGCCACGTCCGGCCTGGACCAGCTGCCGCCGTCCGAAGCCCTCCCCCGAGAGCACCTCGGCCGCGCGGACCCCCGCCAGCCAGGCCGGCAGCTGCTCGGCCCGCTGCACGACGTCCCAGACCGCTTCCATCGGCGCCGCCACGTGCGCACTGCGTTCCACGAGGATCATTTCCGTCTTCCTCCAGTGAGGACATCCCACGATATCGGCACTCTATGCACAAATTCGGACTTACCTGGACGGGTTTGGAAAAGACACGCCGAAAACCATTGCCTGACGAACGACCAGCGCCTATGGCGCATTCGCCGGGCGCGCCCTAGAGTCCCGAACACGTTTCGCGTTCACCGGGAGGGCGCATGCCGACCGAACCGCTGCCCGACTTCCCCGCCGGCTTCCGCTGGGGGGTCTCCACCTCCGCCTACCAGATCGAGGGCGGCGCCGGCGAGGGCGGCCGGGGACCGTCCATCTGGGACACTTTCGCGCACTCCCCCGGCCGGATCGTCGACGGCAGCACCGGCGACGTGGCGTGCGACCACTACCACCGGCACGCCGAGGACGTCGACCTGATGGCCGGCCTCGGCGTCTCCGCGTACCGCTTCTCCATCTCCTGGCCCCGGGTCCAGCCGGGCGGCACCGGCGCGGCCAACCCGGCCGGGCTGGACTTCTACGACCGGCTGGTCGACGACCTGCTGGCCCGCGATATCGACCCGGTCGCCACGCTGTTCCACTGGGACCTGCCGCAGCCGCTGGAGGACGCCGGCGGCTGGCTGAACCGGGACACCGCGCACCGCTTCGCCGAGTACGCCGACCTGACCGCGGCCCGGCTCGGCGACCGGGTCAAGCTCTGGATCACCCTCAACGAGCCGTTCGTCCACATGAGTCTCGGCCACGGCATGGGTGTGCACGCGCCCGGCCGGATGCTGCTCTTCGACGCCTTCCCGGTCGCCCACCACCAGTTGCTCGGCCACGGTCTCGCGGTCGGCGCGCTGCGCGCCCGCGGCACCAGCCCGGTCGCCATCGCCAACAACTACTCGCCGGTGCGGCTGGCCGGCGACACCGACGCCGACCGGGCGGCGGCGGCCGCGTACGAGGCGCTGCACAACCGGCTCTTCACCGACCCGCTGCTCGGCCGCGGCTACCCGGCCGGGCAGGACTTCGACGCCGGCGTGGTCCGCGACGGCGACCTGGCGGTGATCGCCGCGCCGATCGACGTGCTCGGGGTCAACTACTACAACCCCACAGCGGTACGCGCCCCGGAGGAGGGTTCGCCGCTGCCGTTCGACCTGGTGCCGCTGGACGGCTACCCGCGGACCGCCTTCGACTGGCCGGTCGCGCCGGACGGGCTGCGCGAACTGCTCGGCTGGCTGCGCGACACCTACCGCGACGACCTGCCCCCGATCGAGATCACCGAGAGCGGCTGCGCCTACGACGACGCCCCGGACGGCACCGGGCGGGTGCCCGACCCGGAGCGGATCGCCTACCTCGACGGGCACCTGCGCGCGGTCCGGGCCGCCCTCGACGACGGGGTGGACGTCCGGGGCTACTTCGTCTGGTCGCTGCTGGACAACTGGGAGTGGGCCGAGGGCTTCACCAAGCGCTTCGGCCTGGTGCACGTCGACTTCGACACCCGGGTGCGCACCCCGAAGTCCTCGTACGCCTGGTTCCGCGACGTGATCGCGGCCAGCCGCCGGACACCGGCGGCGTGACCACCGTCGACCCGACGCCGGCCTCGCTGCCGGCGGCGCTGGCCGAGCCGACCGTCCCGGTCCGGCGCGGCTGGATCGCGCTGATCTTCGCGGCCAACCTCGGCGTGTGGATGGCCTTCTTCACCCCGATCCAGGTGCTGCTGCCACAGCAGGTGGAGCGGATCGCGCCGGCCGACAAGGAGGCCGCGCTCGCCCTGGTCACCGGCCTCGGCGCGCTCGCCGCGGTGCTCGCCAACCCACTCGCCGGCGCGCTGTCCGACCGGACCTGCCTGCGCGTGGGCGGCCGGGAGTTCGGCCGCCGGCACGTCTGGACCGCGGGCGGGGCGCTGCTCGGCGCGGCGGCCCTGGCGCTGCTGGCCCAGCAGCGCACCGTGCTCGGGGTGGCGCTCGGCTGGGTCGCCGCCCAGGTCTGCTTCAACGCCATGCTGGCCAGCCTCACCGCCGCCGTGCCGGACCGGGTGCCGGTGACCCAGCGCGGCGGGGTCTCCGGCTGGGTGGGCATCCCGCAGGCGCTCGGGCTGGTGCTCGGCGTGGTGCTGGTGACCGCCGTGGTCACCGGCAACGCCGCCGGCTACCTGGCGGTCGCGGCGGCGGTGCTGCTGCTGGCGCTGCCGTTCACCCTGTTCACCACCGACGACCCGCTGCCCCGCGGGCACCGTCCGGCGCTGCGGCCGCGCGCCCTGCTCGCCTCGATGTGGGTCTCGCCCCGGGCCCACCCGGACTTCGGCTGGGCCTGGATCACCCGGTTCCTGGTCCAGCTCGGCAACGCCCTGGGCACCCTGTACCTGCTCTACTTCCTCACCGACCAGGTGCGGTTGGCCGACCCCGAGGGCGGCCTGCTGGTGCTGATCCTGCTCTACACGGCCGGGCTGGCCGCGACCGCGGTGCTGGCCGGCTGGCTCTCCGACCGCTCCGGCCGGCGGAAGGTCTTCGTGATCGCCTCCGGCGGGATCATGGCGGTCGCCGCGCTGCTGCTCGCCGTCGCGCCGGTCTGGCCGATGGCGGTGCTCGCCGCGCTGCTGCTCGGCGCCGGCTACGGCGTCTACCTCTCGGTGGACGCCGCCCTGATCACCCAGGTGCTGCCCCGGGCCACCGACCGGGCCAAGGACCTCGGCGTGATCAACATCGCCAACTCCGCCCCGCAGGTGCTCGGTCCGGCGATCTCCGCCCCGCTCGTGGTGCATCTGGGCGGTTATCCGACGCTCTACGCGGTCACCGCGGCGGTCACCGTGCTGGGCAGCGTGCTGGTGGTGAAGATCCGGTCGGTGCCCTGACCCACACCCCTGGCCGAATCCGGTGGCGGCCCGCCGTAGGCTGGGGGACGTGACGGTACGTGTACGCTTCGCCCCCTCCCCGACCGGTATGTTCCACGTCGGCGGCGCCCGCTCGGCCCTGCAGAACTGGATCTACGCCAAGCAGCAGGGCGGGGTGTTCGTGCTCCGCATCGAGGACACCGACGCGGCGCGGAACAAGCCGGAGTGGACCGAGGGCATCCTCTCCGCGCTCGACTGGATCGGCATCGAGCGGGGCAGCTACGAGGGCCCCTACTTCCAGTCGCAGTACGCCGGTGAGCACCGGGCCGCCGCCGCCCGGCTGTACGAGTCGGGCCGGGCGTACTACTGCGACTGCACCCGGGAGGCGGTGCAGGCCCGCACCGGCTCGCAGTACCAGGGCTACGACGGCTTCTGCCGCGACCGTGGGCTGGGCCCGGGCGAGGGCCGGGCGCTGCGCTTCCGCACGCCCGACGAGGGCGAGACGGTGGTAATCGACCTGATCCGCGGCGAGCCCACCTTCGAGAACAAGCTGATCGAGGACTTCGTCATCGCCCGCGGCGACGGCTCGCCGGTGTTCCTGCTGGCCAACGTCGTGGACGACATGACCATGGGGATCACCCACGTGATCCGGGCCGAGGAGCACCTGCCGAACACCCCGAAGCAGCAGCTGCTCTGGGACGCCCTCGGGGTCAAGCCGCCGACCTGGGCGCACGTGCCGGTGGTGGTCAACGAGAAGCGGCAGAAGCTGTCCAAGCGGCGCGACAAGGTCGCCCTGGAGGCGTACCGGGACGAGGGCTACCTCGCCGCCGCGATGCGCAACTACCTGATGCTGCTCGGCTGGGCGCCCTCCGGCGACCGGGAGATCGTGCCCTGGTCGGTGATCGAGGAGGAGTTCCGGCTGGAGGAGGTCAACCCCTCGCCGGCTTTCTTCGACGAGAAGAAGCTGCGCGCGTTCAACGGCGAGTACATCCGGGCGCTGCCGATCGAGGACTTCGTCGCGGCCTGCCAGCCGTGGCTGACCGGCACCGGCACCATCGCGCCGCCGCCGTGGCAGCCGGCGGAGTTCGACGCCGCCGCGTTCGCCGCGGTGGCCCCGCTGGCGCAGACCCGGATCGCGGTGCTCAGCGAGATCGTGCCGAACGTCGACTTCCTCTTCCTCGCCTCGCCGCTGATCGACGAGGCGGCCTGGGCCAAGGCGATGAAGGAGGGCTCGGCCGAGCTGCTGGAGGCGGCGACCGCGGCCTTCGAGGCGCTGGAGTCCTGGGACGCCGAGTCGCTCAAGGCCGCCCTGGAGGCGGTCGGCGCGGAGCGCGGGCTCAAGCTCGGCAAGGCGCAGGCCCCGGTCCGGGTCGCGGTCACCGGCCGTACGGTCGGGCTGCCGCTGTTCGAGTCGCTGGAGGTGCTCGGCCGCGAGCGCACCCTGACCCGGCTGCGCGCCGCCCGGGTCCGCCTGGTCTGATCCCGGTCGGTCCCGGTCGGCCCCCGGTCGCGGGGCGGAGCCGGTCGGCGAGGCGCCCCGCCGGTGGTGGCGTCAGCCCCGGGCCGACCGGCGCCGCAGCAGCAGGCCGGCGACCAGCGCGGCGAGCAGCACGGCCCCGCCGAGCGTCGCCCAGAGCCAGCCGCGACCACCCGACTCCGTACCCTCCTCGGCCGCCGGCACCGCGGCGACGCTGGCGCTGCCGCTCGGCGTCGCCGTCGGTGCGCCGGACGGCGACGCCGGTGGGACGGAGGCGGCCGGGGCGGTGGCCGACGCCGAGGGGTCGGCCGGCGTGCCGGTGGTGAGGGTGAACCGCACCTCGCCGGAGACCGGGTGCCCGTCGCTGGAGGCCACCCGGTAGCCGACGATGTAGAGCCCCGCCCGGCCCGGCTTGAACGGCAGGCGTACCCGGTTGCCGGTGAAGGTCGGCGCGCCACCCAGCGCCGCCACGTTGTCCGGCCCGGTGACTGTGATCTTCGTCGTGGCCGGATCCGGCTTGGCCAGGAACCGCAGCTCGATCCGGGCCGGCGCGGTCGCCACCCGGGCGCCGTCGCGCGGATCGCTGCCGGTCAGCGAGTTGTGCGCGGCCGCCGGCGTCGCCGGCAGCAGGGACACGCCGAGCGCCACGCCGAACACCGCTGGCCAGGTACGCGCCACACGTGCGACCCTGCCCCCCATGAGCCCCTCCGCAAAGGTACGATCCGCCCGCTGATCAACGGCTGCCGCACATTAGTCGAGCCGAGATCGCAGATAGTTCCAAATACTGTTCCACCAGCTGCAACCGAGCGACGTTCCGCGGAGTCTCTGAGGTGGGTCCCGGCCTGTGGCCACGGTCACCTCCGTCCACCAACCACGCACGTGACCTGCAGCGAAGCCATCCATCGAACGGGGCGAGGAGGCGGCGATGGTCCGACGGATGAGGCGACTGGTCGCGGTACTGGTGGGCGGGCTGGCGGCGACGCTGGTCGCGGTGGCCGCGGCGGGGCCGGCGACGGCCGCCCCGAAGCCCCCGCCCGGGGTGGACATCACCGGGGACGGGCTGGCCGAGCCGCTGCGGCTGCGCGCCGAGTCCCACCCGCAGCACGTGGTCGCCGTCATCGACCAGGTCAGCTTCCTGCCCGGCATCGGGCAGAAGACCGGCCCGAAGGCGGCCGACCTCGGTCCGAAGTACACGGTCGTGGTGTTCGCCGGCGACACGCCGAAGCAGACGTACGACCTCTATCCCAAGGCCAAGGGCGGACCGCGGGTGTTCCGGCCGGCCAAGCAGCCGGACAACCGCAAGACCAGCGCGGGCTGGTTCCTCGGCCGGCTGTCCATGTCCGAGACGCTGCGCACCGCCGGGGTGCCGCTGGAGCGGGAGTTCGACACGGTCAGCGGCGGCGTCGGCGGCGGCGAGCGGGTGATCCCGGAGGACGCCCTCGACCCGGCCCGCGACATCGACGAGGCGCTCGGCGAGATGCAGCGCCTGCTGCTGCTCAACGGCGCGGTGGTGCTGGTGATCACCCTCGGTCTGGCCGGGATCGCGCTGCTGATCCGCCGCCGCACCAGCTGACCGCGGCGCGGGCCCGGCCCGCCGGCCGCGGCCGCCCCGGGTCAGATTTCGAGCACCACCTTGCCCCGGACGTGCCCGGCCTGCACCAGCCGGTGCGCGGCCGCGGCCTCGGCCAGCGGGAACGTGCGTGCCACGTGGACGGTGAGCCGCCCGGCGTCGACCAGCCCGGCGAGCAGGCTCAGGTCCGCCGTCGACGGCTTGACGAACAGGTAGCTGCCGCCCAGCCGGGTGACGTGGTCCGGGTCGGCCGTGGAGACCAGCCGGGCCGGCCGGTCCATCAGCTGGGCCGAGACCTCCAGCGCGTCGCCGCCGAACAGGTCGAGCGCCACGTCCACCCCGTCGGGCGCGACCGCCCGGACCCGGTCCAGCAGGCCGTCGCCGTGGCTGACCGGCTCCGCGCCCAGCGACCGGACGAAGTCGTGGTTGGCGTCGCCCGCCGTGCCGATCACCCGCTGCGCGCCGAGGGCCCGGGCGAGCTGCACCGCCAGGTGGCCGACCCCGCCGGCCGCGCCGTGCACCAGCACGGTGTCGCCGCTACCGGTACGCACCGACCGGAGGGCCTGGTAGGCGGTGAGCCCGGCGAGCGGCAGCCCGCCCGCCTCGGCCCAGGACGCCCGCACCGGCTTGTCGGCCAGCGTCCGCTCCGGGGCCGGCACCAGTTCGGCGTACGTGCCGTGTTGGATGTCGTCGCGCCGGACGTACCCGACGACCTCGTCGCCGACCGCGAAGCCGGTCACCGCGGGGCCCACCGCTGCCACCACGCCGGCCGCGTCCCACCCGGGCACCAGCGGGAAGTGGCTGGGGAACGCGCCGGCCAGGTACCCCTCGCGCACCTTCCAGTCGACCGGGTTCACCCCCGGCGGCGCGTACCCGCACCAGGACCGTGTCCGGGCCGACCGGCGGCTCCGGAAGCTCGCGCACGGCGAGCAGGTCGGCCGGCCCGTACGCGTCGATGGCGATCGCCCTCACGACCACCACGCTAACCGGCGGACGGCGCCCGCGAGGTCAGCACCAACGGTGCGGGGGCCGCTCCCGCCGGATCGCGCGTCGCGGCGGGCGGACCGGCCCGTGCCGGTGCGCGCCCGCCCAGCCGGGCAGGTCGCTGCGGCAACCCCCGGAGCCGGCCGGCTCCACCTCGCCCGGCAGGGCCGGCTCGGCCGCCCGCTGCCGGGGCACCGGCGGATCCTCGTCGGCCCGCTCGGCCTGGCGGCCCGGCTCGGCCGGCCCGCCGACCAGCCGGCGGTGGTGCTTGGCGACCGGCTGCTGCTCGTGGTGACCCGGCCGGCAGGGCTCGCCCTGGGCGCAGCCGTGGTCGGCCTCCCCGTGCGCCATCCCGGTCTCCTCACGCTCGCCGTCGCCCGCCGGTGCTGGCCCCGACGTGCCCTGCCACCGTACTGGCCGGGACCGACGAGCCGTGCAGCGCATACCCGGGTCAGCGGCGGGCCCGGCGCGGGAAGATCGTCTCCCAGAGCGGGAAGGCGACCAGCCAGATCACGATGGCGAGGGTGAGCTTGCCGATCCAGTTCGCCAGCTCGCGGGTCCGTTCCGCGTCGTCCACCCAGAGGATCGCGGCGCCGAGCAGCCCACAGGCGATCGCCCAACCGACCAGGCCCTTGCCCCACTCCCGCCACTCGTACCGGGTCCGGGCCCAGCCGGCACGGGGCGGCTTCACCGGCGGCGGGCCGCCGGCGAACCGGTGCGCGAACCGCTGGTCGGCCCAGCGGACCATCGAGTGGCCGAAGGCCACCGAGAAGCCGAGATAGGCGGCGGCCAGCCCGTGGGTGACGTCGGCGGTCGCGCCGCGCCGGAGGTCGACGGCGGTCGCCGCGAGCAGCACCAGGTCCACCAGCGGTACGCAGACCAGCAGCGCCGCGCCGAGCCGTGGCCGGCGCAGCGGATAGCGGGCCAGCAGCCCGGCGCCGAGCACCACCCAGAACCCGATCTCACACGCGACGATGACCGCCACCAGCATCTCTGACCCTCCCGTTTCCTTCCGGTCACCAGCCTGGCCCGGCCGGCGGCCGGCGACCTCGACGGCGGAGAGGAGATCCGGCTCCATCCTTCGACGGATCCCGGCCACGGGCCTTCGACGGATCCGGACCGGACGCCGGCCGGCGGGGCACACCGGCCGGGTCCAGCGGCCCGCGACGGGCCTGCGGGCGGGCGTACCTCCTTCGGTGGACGCCGGCCGGCGCGGCCTCCTCCACCGGTCGGAGCCCGAGCGGCCACGGCTGTGGTGAGATCGGTGCCATGCGACCGCCAGCGTGGCTCGGGCCCGGCACCCTCGGCCGCGACCTCGCGCTGGGCGGCGGATCGCTGGTCGGCGGCCTGGTTGTGCATGGCCTGGGCACGCAGCCGCAACTGCCCTGGGCCCCGGACGTGCCGAAGGCGCTGTTCCTGCTGCCGCTGGTGGCGGTCTGCGCGGCGGTCGGGCTGCGCCGGGTCGCCAGCCGGGGCAGCCTGGCACTCGGCACCACGGCGGTGCTGGCCGACCTGGCGCTGGGAAGCTCGCTGGCGACCGTCCTGGTCTACACCCAGGTGGTCTACGACGCGTGCGTGTTCGGCTCCGCCCGGACCTGGCGCTGGCTGCTGCGGGTCACCGTCGGGCTGAGTGTCCTCGGCGCGGTGCTCGGGGTGGTGCTGCTGCGGGACTGGCGCGGGGTGGGCGTCGGGGTGCCGGTGGTGCTGCTCGGGCTGCTGCCGGTGCTCACCGGGATCAGCGTCCGGCAGTACCGGGACCAGGCGGCGACCGAGCGCGCCCGGGCCGAACAGACCGCACGGCTCGTCGAGCTGGACCGGCGGCAGGCGGTGAGCGCGGAACGGGCCCGGATGGCCCGGGAGCTGCACGACGTGGTCGCCAACCACCTGAGCGCGGTGGCCATCCACGCCACCGCCGCGCTCTCCGTGGCCGGGCTGGACCGGGACCAGGTCGACCGGGCGCTGCGGGTGATCCGGGAGAACAGCGTGCAGGGGCTGGCCGAGATGCGCCAGATGATCGGGCTGCTCCGGGAGCCGGCGGAGGGCGGACCGGCGACGGACGCGACGGACGAGGCGACCCGGGCCCGGTTGAGCGAGGTGGACGTGCTGGTCAGCCGGGTTCGCGCGGCCGGGCTGACGGTCCGGGTGCAGCGGCACGGAACGCCCCGCGCGCTGCCGGTCGGGGTGGACCTGGCGGCGTACCGGATCGTCCAGGAGTCGCTGACCAACGCCCTCAAGCACGGTGCCGGCCGGGCCGACCTGGTGGTCGCCTACGAGCCGGCGATGGTGGTGGTGACCGTGACGAACCCGGTGCGCGCCGACGGTGACTCGCTGGCCGGCGCGGGTGCCGGGTTGGTCGGGATGCGGGAGCGGGCCGTGCTGCTGCACGGCCGGTTCACCGCCGGCCCGGAGGACGGCGACTGGCGGGTCCGGGCGGAGCTGCCCACGGAGGCGACGCCGTGACCGGCCGTGCCGACGGCGTTCGGACGGGAGGGTGACGTGACCGAGGTGATCCGGGTGCTGCTCGCCGACGACCAGGCGGCGGTCCGGGCCGGGCTGGCGTTGATCCTGGCCGGGGCGCCGGGCGTCGAGGTGGTGGCCGAGGCGGACGACGGCGCCGAGGCCGTCCGGCTCTGCCGGGAACTCCGCCCGGACGTCGCGGTGCTGGACGTGCGGATGCCGCGGCTGGACGGCATCTCGGCCACCCGGGATATCGTCGCCGACCGGCTCGCCGACGTGCTCGTGCTCACCACCTTCGACCTCGACGAGTACGTCTTCGGGGCGCTCCGGGCCGGGGCCGCGGGCTTCCTGCTCAAGGACACCGACGCCGAGGGGCTGGTGGCGGCGGTGCGGACGGTCGCCCGGGGCGAGGGGTTCATCGCCCCCGCGGTGACCCGGCGACTGATCACGGCGTTCGCGGCGACCGCTCCCGCCGCCTCCGCCGCCACCCGGGCGGCGGTGGCGGCGCTGACCCCGCGGGAGCGGGACGTGCTGGCGTGCCTCGGGCTCGGCCTGTCCAACCAGCAGATCGCCGACCGGCTGTCGATGGCGGAGAGCACCACCAAGACGCACGTCAGCCGGATCCTCGCGAAGCTCGACCTGCGCAGCCGGGTGCAGGCCGCCATCCTGGCCCAGGAGCTGGGCCTGCCCGCTCCCCCGGCGGCCTGACCGCCGGGGCGGCGGGAAGCGCCTGGTCAGCGCATGTCAGGCTGGAGCCGTGGACGAGCCGGGCGGGATCGAGCTGTCGGCCACGCTGCGCCGGATCGAACGGGCGGCGGGGGCGCTGGCCACCGCCAGCGTGGCCCGGATGGACGAGACCCTGCCCTGGTTCCGCACCCTCCCGGCCGACCAGCGCTCCTGGGTGATGCTGGTGGCCCAGGCCGGCGCCCGCTCGCTGGTGCAGTGGCTGCGCGACGGCGGCGGCACCGCGGACAGCACCCAGGAGGTCTCCGACGAGGTCTTCGCCGCCGCGCCGCAGGCGCTGGCCCGGTCGATCAGCCTCCAGCAGACGGTCGCGCTGATCAAGGTGACCATCGACGTGGTCGAGGAGCAGGTCGCCCACCTGGCCGCGGAGGGCGAGGAGCAGCAGCTGCGCGAGGCCGTGCTGCGGTTCTCCCGGGAGATCGCCTTCGCCGCCGCCCGGGTCTACGCCCGGGCCGCCGAGTCCCGCGGCGCCTGGGACGCCCGATTGCAGGCCCTGCTGGTGGACGCGCTGCTGCGCGGTGACTCGCCGGACGTGCTGGCCAGCCGGGCCGCCGCGCTGGGCTGGTCGGACGCGCCGCCGGTGGCGGTAGCGGTCGGCCGCTCCCCCGGCGGCGAGGTCTCCGCCGTCCTGCACACCGTCTACCGGCAGGCCCGGCGGATCGGCGCCGAGGTGATCGGCGGCGTGCACGGCGACCGGCTGGTGATCGTGCTCGGCGGCGCCGCCGACCCGCTCGCCGCCACCGGGAAGCTGCTCAGCGCGTTCGGGGACGGGCCGGTGGTGGTCGGCCCGGCGGTGCCCAGCCTGGACGAGGCCACCGAGTCGGCCCGGGCGGCGCTGGCCGGCTTCCGCGCCGCGCCGGCGTGGCCCACCGCGCCCCGGCCGGTGCCGGCGGGCGACCTGCTGCCGGAGCGGGCGCTGGCCGGGGACGCCGAGGCGCGCCGCCGGCTGCGCCACGACGTGTACGCGACCCTGGTCCGCGCCGGCGGCGAGCTGCTGGAGACGCTGGACGCCTTCTTCGCCGCCGGCGGGACGCTGGAGAGCGCCGCGCGGGCCCTCTTCGTGCACCCGAACACGGTCCGCTACCGGCTGCGGCGGATCGCCGAGGTCACCGGCTTCTCCCCGCTCGCGCCGCGGGACGCGTTCGCCCTGCGGGTGGCGTTGACCGTGGGCCGGCTCGACCCAGTGGTCCCGGTGGTCCCGAGTCAGACAATGGGTCCAGGCGTCGGTAAAACCGCACAGCCGGGCGATGACCACCGCCGATTTTTGTAGGATCCCTCCAAAGGTCCTAGTGTGGTTTGGTGGCGGTCGGCACAGCGCTACCCACGCGTATCCGGGAGAGTCTGTAGACGTGCTCGCCGTACTCTCTCCCGGCCAGGGTTCGCAGAAACCCGGCTTCCTGACTCCCTGGCTCGACCTGCCCGGTGCCGAGGCGCGGCTGCGCTGGTGGTCGGCGCTGGCCGGGGTCGACCTGGTGCACCTGGGCACCGCCGCCGACGCCGACGAGATCAAGGACACCGCCCGCACCCAGCCGCTGCTGGTCGCGGCGGCGCTGCTGGCCGGCGAGCACCTGCCGATGCACGACGTCGCGCTGACCGCCGGGCACAGCGTCGGCGAACTGGGCGCGGCGGCGCTGGCCGGGGTGCTCCCGGCGGAGGCGGCGATCACCCTGGCCGGGGTGCGCGGCCGCGAGATGGCCGCCGCCTGCGCGCTGGAGCCCACCGGGATGGCCGCCGTGCTGGGCGGCGACCCGGACGAGGTGCTCGCCGCGATCGAGGCGCACGGCCTGCACGCCGCCAACCGCAACGGCGCCGGCCAGGTCGTCGCCGCCGGTGCGGTGGAGAACCTGGACAAGTTCGCCGCCGAGCCGCCGGCCCGGACCCGGATCGTCCGGCTCCAGGTGGCCGGCGCGTTCCACACCCCCTACATGGCGCCGGCCGAGTCGGCGCTGGCCGCGGTGGCCGCCGGGATCACCCCGGCCGACCCGAACCGGATCCTGCTGTCCAACCTCGACGGGGCCGCTGTCAACCACGGCCGGGAGCTGGTGCAGCGGCTGGTCCGGCAGGTCACCGCGCCGGTCCGCTGGGACCTGTGCATGCGGACGCTGGCCGACCTCGGGGTGACCGGGGTGATCGAGCTGCCCCCGGCCGGCACGCTGGCCGGGCTGGTCAAGCGGGAACTCAAGGCCGCCGGCGCACCGGAGATCGTCACCGTGAACACCCCGGACGACCTGCCCGCCGCCCGGGACCTGATCGCCCGGCACGGGATGGCGCCGAGCCACGAACCGACCATCTCGTTCCGGGTGGTGGTGGCCCCCTCCGCCGGCACCTTCGCGCCCGCCGGGGGCCTCGCCGAGGGCGCGTCGGTCCGGGCCGGTCAGGTCATCGGCCAGGTCGCCACCCGGCAGGGGCCGGTCGAGGTGACCGCCCACGACAGCGGCCTGCTCACCGAGTGGCTCGCCCACCACGACGACCCGGTCGCCCCGGGCCAACCGCTCGCCCGCATCGGAGGACAGCACTGATGGCTGCCGGAAGCCGCATCGTCGCCCTGGGCCACTACCAGCCCTCCCGGGTGGTGACCAACGACGAGATCGCCCAGCTCGTGGAGACCAGCGACGAGTGGATCCGGGACCGGGTCGGCATCGTCACCCGGCGGGTCGCCGACGGCGAGACGGTGGCCGACATGGCCGCGGCCGCGGCCGGCAAGGCGCTGGCCAACTCCGGGCTGACCGCCGCCGACATCGACCTGGTGGTGGTGGCCACCTGCACGTCGGTGGACCGCAGCCCGAACGTGGCCTGCCGGGTCGCCGCGAAGCTCGGCATCACCGCGCCCGGGGCGTACGACATCAACACGGCCTGCTCCGGCTTCGCGTACGCGCTGGGCACGGTCGACCACGCCATCCGGGCCGGCGCCTCGCGCAACGCCCTCGTCATCGGCGCCGAGAAGCTCTCCGACTTCACCGACTGGACGGACCGCTCCACCTGCATCATCTTCGGCGACGGCGCGGGGGCCGCGGTGGTCACCGCCGGCGCCGAGGGCGAACCGGCCGGGGTTGGCCCGGTGGTCTGGGGCTCGGTGCCGGAGAAGAGCGACGCGGTCCGCATCGAGGGCTGGCGGCCGTACATCCAGCAGGAGGGGCAGGCGGTGTTCCGCTGGGCCACCACCGAGCTGGCGCCGCTGGCCCTGCGGGCCTGCGAACGCGCCGGGGTGGACCCGGCCGAGCTGGCCGCGTTCGTGCCGCACCAGGCCAACGCCCGGATCATCGACGGCATCGCCAAGCGGCTGAACATCCCCGACGCGATCATCGCCAAGGACATCGTCGAGTCCGGCAACACCTCGGCGGCGAGCGTGCCGCTGGCCCTGTCCAAGCTGGTCGAGCGGCGCGAGGTGCCCTCCGGCGCCCCGGTGCTGCTGTTCGGCTTCGGCGGCGGCCTGACCTACGCCGGTCAGGTCGTCCGCTGCCCCTGAAGACCCCTCCGGCGCGCCAGCGCCGGAGTGACGGCCGGCGCCGCCGCCGTCGAGTGAATCCCCCGATGAGAGGAACCAACCGCAATGACCCGTGACGAGATCACCGCCGGCCTCGCCGAGATCCTCGAGGAGGTTGCCGGGGTGAACCCGGACGACGTGGCCGAGGGGAAGTCCTTCACCGACGACCTGGACGTCGACTCGCTCTCCATGGTGGAGGTCGTGGTGGCGGCCGAGGAGAAGTTCGGCGTCAAGATCCCGGACAACGAGGTGCAGAACCTGAAGACCGTCGGGGACGCCGTCAGCTACATCGAGGCGCAGTCCTGATCATGAGTCGTCCCGACGTCGTCGTCACCGGGCTCGGCGCGACGACCCCGCTCGGCGGGGACGTCGCGTCGACCTGGGACGCCATGGTCGCCGGCCGCTCCGGGGTGGGTGCGCTCACCCAGGAGTGGGCGGCACAACTGCCGGTCCGGATCGCCGCGCAGCTCGCGGTGGAGCCGTCCGAGGTGCTGGAGCGGGTCAAGCTGCGCCGGCTGGACCGGTCCGAGGCGATCGCCATCATCGCGGCGAAGCAGGCCTGGGCGGACGCCGGCCTGGCCGACTCCGGGCTGGACCCGGAGCGGCTGGCGGTCAGCGTCGGCTCCGGCATCGGCGGCGCCACCACCCTGCTCGCCCAGGACGACATCCTCGAGTCGTCCGGGCCGCGCCGGGTCTCCCCGCACACCGTGCCGATGCTGATGCCGAACGGTCCGGCCGCCTGGGTCGGGCTGGAACTCGGCGCCAAGGCCGGCGTGCACTCGGTGGCCAGCGCCTGCGCGACCGGTGCGGAGGCGATCGCGCTGGGGCTGGACATCATCCGCGCCGGCCGCGCCGACGTGGTGGTGGCCGGCGGCACCGAGGCGGTCATCCACCCGCTGCCGATCGCCGGGTTCGCCTCGATGCGGGCCATGTCGACCCGCAACGACGAGCCGGAGCGGGCCTCCCGTCCGTGGGACAAGGGCCGGGACGGCTTCGTGCTCGGTGAGGGCGCCGGGGTGGTGGTGCTGGAGCGGGCCGACCACGCCGCCGCCCGGGGCGCCCGGGTGTACGCGCGCCTCGCCGGGGCCGGGATCACCTCCGACGCGTACGACATCGTGCAGCCGCACGCCGAGGGCGAGGGCGCGATCCGGGCGATCGCGAAGGCCATCGCCGACGCGGACGTGGCCAAGCGCGACATCGTGCACGTCAACGCCCACGCCACCTCGACACCGGTCGGCGACATGCTGGAGATCGGCGCGCTGCACCAGGCGCTCGGCGACCACCCGGTGCTGGCGGCGACCAAGTCGATGACCGGTCACCTGCTCGGCGCGGCCGGGGCGCTGGAGTCGATCGCCACCATCCTGGCCATCCGGGACGGTGTCGTTCCTCCGACCATCAACCTCGAAGACCCGGACGACGGCCTCACCATGGAGGTGGCCGCCCACAAGGCGCGCCACATGGAGATCCCCGCGGCGTTGAACAACGCGTTCGGTTTCGGGGGCCACAACGTGGCTCTCGTCTTCGCGCGGGCCTGACCCACCGCCTGGGAGGCTGATGTGACCAGCACCGCCGTCGGCGCCGACACCTCGACAGTGGACCACCGCGACCCCGAGGTGCGGCTGCGGGCGCTCTTCGACGCCGGCTCGCTGCGCCTGCTGGCGCCCCGGGACGGCTCGGGCGTGCTCTGGGCGCGGGGCGAGATCGAGGGCACGCCGGCCGTCGCGTACGCCACCGACGCCACGCGGATGGGTGGCGCGATGGGCACCGACGGGTGCCGGCACATCGTCGACGCGATCGACACGGCGGTGCGGGAGCGGGTCCCGGTGCTCGGCCTCTGGCACTCCGGCGGGGCCCGGCTGGCCGAGGGCGTGGTCGCGCTGGACGCGGTCGGTCAGGTCTTCGCCGCCATGGTCCGGGCGTCGGGCCGGGTGCCGCAGATCTCCGTGGTGCTCGGTCCGGCGGCCGGCGGCGCCGCGTACGGGCCCGCGCTGACCGACATCGTGGTGATGAGCGGCGCGGGCCGGATCTTCGTGACCGGTCCCGAGGTGGTCCGCAGCGTCACCGGCGAGCAGGTCGACATGGAGCGCCTCGGCGGCCCCGAGCCGCACGGCCGGCGCTCCGGCGTGGTGCACGTGACGTGCGCCGACGACGAGGCCGCGCTGGCCGAGTCGCGCCGGCTCGCCGCGCTGCTGGGCCGCCAGGGCCGGCTCTGCCCGGACGACGTGCCGGCCGAGGGCGGGGAGGGCCACGACCTGGCCGCGAGGATGCCGGCCGAGGCCAACCGGGCGTACGACGTCAAGCCGGTGGTCCGGGCGCTGCTCGACGCCCCCGGCGTGGAACTGCACGCCAAGTGGGCGCCGAACATCGTCACCACGCTCGGCCGGTTCGCCGGCCGGACGGTCGGCGTGATCGCCAACAACCCGCTGCGCCTCGGCGGTTGCCTGGACGCCTCCAGCGCCGAGAAGGCGGCCCGGTTCGTGCGGATGTGCGACTCGCTCGGGGTGCCGCTGATCGTGCTCGTCGACGTCCCCGGCTACCTGCCCGGCCTCGGCCAGGAGTGGGACGGCGTGGTCCGGCGCGGCGCGAAGCTGCTGCACGCCTTCGCCGAGGCGGTGGTACCGCGGGTGACCCTGGTGACCCGCAAGGCGTACGGCGGGGCGTACATCGCGATGAACTCCCGCTCGCTCGGCGCGACAGCGGTCTTCGCCTGGCCCAACGCGGAGGTCGCGGTGATGGGCGCCAGCGCGGCGGTGAACATCCTGCACCGCAAGAAGCTGGCCGCCGCCCCCGCCGAGGAGCGGGAGGCGCTGCGTGCCCAGCTGATCGAGGAGCAGGTCCGGGTGGCCGGCGGGGTCAACCGGGCGCTGGAGATCGGCGTGGTGGACGACGTGATCAAGCCGGCGGAGACCCGGCGCCGGATCGCCGAGGCGCTCGCCGCGGCGCCGGCCGCCCGGGGCGCGCACGGCAACATCCCGCTGTAGCGGCGCTCCGACCGCCGCCCGTACCGTACGGGTCCGCGCTCGCGTCGGTCAGCCCTGGTTGCGCGGGTGGCGCTTCGCGGTGCGCTCGTTGCCCCGGCGGTAGTTGCCGGTCCACCGCGCCATCACCAGTTGCGGGTCGTCCTCGACCTCGGCGAGGAACTGCGCCGCCCGACCGCCCCGCAGGGTGCCGGCCGCCCGCCCGTTGTGGGTGATCACCACCGTGCCGTCGGCCCGCTCCACGTACCCGAAACCCTGTGCCGTTCCCATGCCGGCGAGGCTGTCACCCCGGACCCACCACCGCTAACGGTTTTCCGGGTTGACTCTCCAGCGGCTGGAGACAGGAGGCTGACCGGCGTGGACGACCGCACCGAACTGTTCACCATCGGGCAGCTCGCCCGCCGGACCGGCCTGTCGGTCCGGACCATACGCTTCTGGTCCGACCTCGACCTGCTGCCGCCGACCGGCCGTTCGCCGGGCGGCTACCGGCTCTACGACGCGGCCGCCGTGGCCCGGCTGGAGCTGCTGCGCACCCTGCGCGAGCTGGGGATCGGCCTGGACGACGCGCGCCGGATCGTGGACCGGCAGAGCACCGTCCGGGACGTGGCGCGGGCGCACGCCCGGGCGCTGGACGCGGAGATCCGGACGTTGCGGCTGCGCCGGGCGGTGTTGCGGTCGGTCACCCGACGTGGCAGTACGACCGAGGAGTTGAGACTCGTGAACGACCTGGCCCGGCTCTCCGCACGGGAGCGGCAGCAGATCATCGACGACTTCGTGGCCGAGGTGTTCGCCGGCGTCGACGGCCCGGCGGCCCGGCTGGCGCAGGCCATGCGGGCGCTGCCCGCGGACCTGCCGGACGAGCCCAGCGACGAGGAGGTGGACGCCTGGCTGGAGCTGGCCGAGCTGGTGGCCGACCCGGACTTCCGTCGCCGGGTACGCCAGATGGCGGTGGCCGGTGCCGGCGACGCGACGCCGCCCCCGCCGGAGCCGATGACGAAGCTGGAGCTGGCGCGCGCGGCGCTGGCCGCCGGCACCGACCCCGCCTCGCCGGAGGGCCGGGCGGTGCTGGACGAGATGGTGGACCCGACGCTCACCCCGCGGCAGCGCCGGGCGTTGGCCGACTCGATCGCCGCGTTCACCGACCGGCGGGTGGAGCGGTACTGGCAGCTGATCGGCATGCTCAACCGCCGGCCGCCGTTCGAGCCCGCGGTGCCGGCCGTGGAGTGGCTGGTCGCCGCCCTGCGCGCGGCCGGCTGAACCGGCGCCGTACCGGGGGCCGACCGGCCCCCGGTACGGCGTGCCGGTCGTCCCGCCACGGCGGGACGCGAACGGGATTGACGCCGGGTGCCTGTGCCGCTTTGATGAGGCCCGCTGAAGATTGTCAACGGGGGATGGACACCATGCACCGACGTACCCGCGCCGCCCTGCTGGCCGCGCTCACCCTCGGCCCGCTCGCCGGCTGCGCCGAGGACAAGGACCAGCCGGCGGCCGGCGGCTCGCCGTCGGCGTCACCGAGCACCACCGCATCACCGGTGGTCCCCGGGCCGCCCTGGCACGACGAGGTCGCCGCCGCACCCGCCGGCGTCCCGGTGGGCGGCAAGGGCACGCCCTGCGCGCTGCCGGTCACCTTCTCGCTGCCGGCGGGGTGGAAGGTCAAGGCCGTGAAGCCCTCGGCCGAGGGCGGCGACCTGGGTGTCGGTAACGCCACCCTGCTGTGCGAGCTCGACTCCCGGCCGGCCGGCGAACTGGGGTTCCTGCGGGTGTGGCGGGTCGACGGGGTCGCCGGCGGTGCCGAGGAGCACCTGAAGCACTTCGTCGGCGCGTACTCGCCGAAGGCGACGGGGGTGGAGTACCGGCGCCTCCGGGCCGGCACGCTGGACGCCGTCGAGGCGAGCTACACCGAGGACGGTGACCCGGACCGGGCCATCGCCCTGGCGTCCCTCTACGGCCCGATCGTGCTGAGCCTGGACGCGCCGGATCCGGCGGACCTGCTGCCGGCGTACCAGCTGGTCAAGCAGTCGGCCCGGATCAACCGGGACTGACCCCGCTCAGGCGGCGCAGGTGGTGGCGGGCAGGCCGGGCACCTTGACCGGGGACCGGCCGGACGGCTGCGCCTTGCCGGCCAGCACCCCGGCGAGCGCGGTCATCGACGCCCGGCTGGACGAGTAGGTGGCCAGCAGCGTCGGCGACTTCGCGCTCCCCAGCACGTACGGGGTGTCCATCGCCACCGTGACGGCGGCGTCGGCGCGCAGGTCGCCGGCGCCGTCGCCGTAGCCGACCAGGTGCACCACCGTCCCGCCGCGGGGCACCACCTTCACCCCGGCCGCGGTCAGCGCCTCGGTCAGCGCCGCCCGGGTGTGGTCGCGGCCGCCGGAGGAGGTGACCGTCACCGGGCCGCGGACGCCGCCGCCGCAGGTGCCGCGCAGCACCGTCACGGCCGCCGCGGCCAGCCGCTGGGCCGCCTCGCGGTGGGCCGGGGCGGCCAGCGTGGACAGCTCGGGGGCCGGCCGGTCGGCCAGCTTGAACTTCATGGTCAGCACCCGGGTTACCGCGTCGACCAGGCGGGCCCGGGGCAGCGAGCCGTCGCGCAGGGCGGCGAGCAGCCCGTCGTACGCCTGGCCGACGTTCGGCGGCATCAGGATCAGGTCGTTGCCGGCCTTGAGCGCCCGTACCGCGGCCTCCCCCGGCGACCAGCGCTTGGCCGGGGCCATGTTCATCCCGTCGGTGATCACCACGCCCTGGAAGCCGAGCTGGCCGCGGAGCACCTCGGTGAGCAGCTTGTGCGAGAAGGTGGCCGGGGTACCCGGGTCGACCGACCGTACGTCCAGGTGGGCGGACATCACGGCCATCGCCCCCGCGTCGATGCCGGCGGTGAACGGCGGCCACGCCCCGGCGGCGAGCGCCGCCCGGGACTGCTTGAGCACCGGCAGGTCCTTGTGGGAGTCGGTGGCGCTGTGGCCGTGCCCCGGGAAGTGCTTGACGGTGGCCGCCACGCCCGCGCCCTGCAGGCCGCGCACCGCGCCGCCGACCTGCGCCGCGGCCCGCTGCGGATCGGCACCGAACGACCGGGAGCCGATCACCGTGCTGCGGGTGGCGAGCACGTCGGCGACCGGGGCGAAGTCCAGGTTGACGCCCATCGCGGCGAGTTCGGTGCCGGCGGCCCTCCAGGCGGCCTCGGTCAGCGCCGGGTCGCCGGCCGCGCCGGCGGCCAGCGCGCTGGGCAGCAGGGTGACCCCGTCGGTGATCCGGGTGACCACGCCGTACTCCTGGTCGGTGCCGATCAGGAACGGGGCCGCCCCGGTGGGCAGCTTGCCGGCGGCCGCGCGCAGCCCGGTGGTCAGCTCGCGGACCTGCCGCGGGTTGTCGACGTTGGTGGTCTCCTGGTTGCCGCTGGTCGGGTCGTCGGCGCTGAAGCCGACCAGGATCAGCCCGCCGAGCCGGTACTTCGCGACCATCTCGGCCGGGGTGTCCACCCCGGCCAGCGCCCGGTTGCCGGCCGCCGAGCCGGGCGAGACCTTGGTCGCCGCGTCTCCGTACGCGTAGGGCATCAGCACCTGGCCGACCAGGTCCTCGTCGGTGAGCGTGCCGACCAGGGCGGCCGCCCGGGCGGCGGGGTCCCCGGCGGGGACGGCGGTCGGCGTCGCCGCCGGCGCGGAGCCGCTCGCCGCCGGGGTGGGGCGGGGGCGGTCCGGCTTGTCGGCGCAGCCGGAGAGGAGCAGTGCGGTCAGTGCGGCGAGCGCGACGCCGGCACGTCGCGGAGATATCGACACGCGAGCCATCCCACCAGTTCGACGCTTATCGGGGCAACCCGACCCTACGCGCGCCGGTCCGCCGGGCGTCGCCGCGCCGGGGCGCGGAGCCCCGGCGCACGCGGGGGTCAGCCGACCCGGGTGAGCAGGGTCACCGGCGCGCCGTCCCCGGCGTACCGGTAGGGCTCCAGTTCGGCGTCCCAGGCGGTGCCGAGGGCCTTGTCCAGCGCGTGCGCCAGCGCCTCCGGCGCCCGGGCGCCGGCCATGATGCTGCGCAGCCGGTCCTCGCCGAGCTGGATGTCACCGGCCGCCCCGACCGTGGCCCGGAACAGCCCCCGGCCCGGTACGTACATGAAGCGTTCGCCGTCGGCGCCGGGGCTCGGCTCCTCGGTGACCTCGAAACGGATCATGGGCCACTGCCGGAGGGCAGCAGCCAGTTCGGCGCCCGTCCCCGGACGACCGGTCCACCCGCACTCGGCCCGGCGGGCGCCGGGATCGACGGGCTGAGCCGTCCACTGCAGGTCGACCGGCGCGGCAAGGACGCGCGCGATCGCCCACTCGACGTGTGAGCACACGGCGAGCGGGGTCGAGTGGACGTATACGACGCCACGCGTTGGCACGGTGACCTCCCGGAGTGCGAGGTGCGTCTTCCCCTACGACCTCGCCGATCCGAGTGGCTACTGGAACACATGATGACTGGTGTGACGGATGGTGCGCCAGGGAATCGGAAAATTCGCCGCCGGAATAGCCGGACGGGTGACCGCGGTTGAGCCTCTCGAACGCGATGACCAGCCAGGGATCGTGGTCGTGTACAGTTCCATCGGCGGCCTGTGCCGCGCACATCTTCCGCGGGCCGACGCCCCTTCCGGGCATCACCCGCACAGCCCCCGGACGTTCCGTCCTCCCGTACGTCTTGCAAGGAGTACCTCCGTGGCGAGCAACACCTCTAAGACCGCGCGCGCGTCCGTCCGGGCCGGCCAGGCTGGCCAGGGTGGCGCCCTCAGCGTGCTGGGCGAGTTCAAGTACGTCATCCCGCTCAACGGCGGCAAGCACGCCTACGTGCGGAACCTGACCAACGGCAAGACCGCGCACCTGCGCACCGACTCCGAGGCCTTCATCGAGGAGATCCGGGTGCTGGCCGCCGCCGGCCACGCCGCCAAGATCCGGGCCGAGCTGAACACCCTCAACGCCGCCCACCCGGGCGACGGCTGGGACGCCACCGAGAAGCGCCTCGTCGAGGCCGGCGTCTTCGAGGCCTGAGCCTCCCCAAGCACCACCCGGAAACGCCCGTCGGCACCCCCGACGGGCGTTTCCGCGTCCTCCCCCTCCCCCACCCCTTCCGGTGATCATGAGGTTGGCGGCGGTTTCCGAGATCGACTTCGCCGTCAACCTCATGATCAACGGGTCAGGGGGTGGGGTTGAGGAGGGTTACCTGGGCGGTGGAGAGGTCGTAGAGGGCGCCGACTACGTCCACCCGGCCCGCTGCCACGGGGGTGGCCAGGAGGTCGTCGGCGCGGAGTGCGGTCACGGTGCGGAGCACGTGGCGGCGGATCGCCATGGGGTGCGCGCCGGGGTCGTCGACGCCCACCTCCCGCACCGCGGGGGCGATCTGGTCGACCAGGTGGGCCAGCGAGCCGCCGGGCCGCCGCCCCTCGCGCACCGCGGCCAGCGCCGAGGCGACCGCCCCGCACCGCTCGTGGCCGAGCACCATCACCAGCGGTACGCCCAGTTCGTCGACGACGTACTCGATCGAGCCGAGCACCGCGCGGTCCAGCACGTGCCCGCCGGTGCGGATCACACAGATCGAGCCGAAGGTCTGGTCGAAGATCGCCTCCAGCGGCACCCGCGAGTCGATGCAGCCCAGCACCACCGCGTACGGCTGCTGGTCGCCGGAGGCGCTGGCCGCCGCGGCGGTCACGTCGT
Organism: Micromonospora sp. C28SCA-DRY-2; assembly: GCF_030519475.1. Classification (GTDB taxonomy): domain Bacteria; phylum Actinomycetota; class Actinomycetes; order Mycobacteriales; family Micromonosporaceae; genus Micromonospora. The sequence continues at coordinate 138,974 of NZ_JAUMKD010000002.1, forward strand.
GGCCGTGGATCGGCTGGCCGCTGACGAACCGCCGGTTGCCGGCCATCAGCTCGGCCAGCGCGGCGCGCGGCGTCCCGCCGGCCGGGCGGCCCTCCGGCGAGGCACCACCGGCACGCGCCGTCCCGCCGGCCGGACGGCCCTCCGGCGAGGCACCACCGGCACGCGCCGTCCCGTCGGCCGGACGGCCGTCCCAGGAGGCACCACCGGCACCGCCGGTACCGGTCGGGGTTGTCCGCGGGGACCGCATGTCCCCCAGCTTGCTCGGGCCGGCCGCCCGACGGCGCCCGGTCGCGAATCTTCTTTCCGCGCGGTTGGCGTGGTGTCATGGCGGGTAGCCGGTGTTACCACCGGGTATCCCCGGTGTTGCGGAGCTGTGCGGCCCGGGGAGGTGGCGATGCCGGAGCAGTTGGACCTACGTCTACCCGACGACGTACGCCTGCACGTGGAGTGCACCGGCCCGGCCGACGCCGAGGTCACCGTGGTGCTGCTGCACGGCTGGACGCTGGACGGGCGCAGCTGGCACCGCCAGCTCGCCGCGCTGCGCGAGGCGGCCGGCGAGGCGGTGCGGGTGGTCACCTACGACGCCCGCGGGCACGGCCGCTCCAGCTGCATGGCGCTGCCCACCGCCACCCTGGCCCAGCTCGGCGACGACCTGGCGGCGGTGCTGGACGAGGTGGCGCCGACCGGCCCGGTGGTGCTGGTCGGGCACTCGATGGGCGGCATGACGGTGATGGAGTACGCCCACCGGCACCCCGAGCACTTCGCCGCCCGGGTCGCCGGGCTGGTCTTCGTCGCCACCACCGCCGAGGGGCACACGCACACCGCCTACGGCCTGTCGCCCCGGATCGCCCGGTTGATCCGGTTGGCCGAGACCACCGGAGCCGGCGTACTGGCCCGCTGCGGGTCCTGGCGGCCGCCGCGGGCGTTGCTGCGCGCGTTGCGCCCCAGCATCCGCTGGATGCTCTTCGGCGACCGCTGCGATGCGTCCGACATCCGCCTGGTCACCTCCGCGGTGGCCCGCGCCTCGCTGCGCTCGATCGGCGGCTTCCGGGCCTCCATCGGGGCGCAGCACCGGCTGGAGACGCTGGCCGCGCTCGCCCACCTGCCGGCCGCCGCGCTGGTCGGCGACCGGGACCGGCTCACCCCGCCGCCGTGCGCCGAGTCGATCGCCGCGGCGCTGCCCGCCACCGAGCTGACCGTCTGCCCCGGCGCCGGGCACATGCTGATGATGGAACGGCCGGAGGAGGTCAACGCGGCCCTGCTCGGCGTGGTCCGCCAGGTCACCGCCCGGTCGGCCGCCCCGACCGGCTGAGTCCGGCCGGCGGGTCGCCCCGCCCGGCCGTCGGGAACGGGTCACCCGGGTCACTGATCGCGTACGCCTCCGCCGCCGGTCGCGGCGCTGCCGTACCCTCACCCGGTCAGCCCCGGCGCGCGGCCACTCGCCCCGTCGCGGCCGCCCACCGCCGTCCGAGGAGTCCGAGCGTTGACCGACCAGACCACCCTGGAACAGGAGATCGCCGCCGAACAGCGGCATCTCGACCGGGTGTACGCCCGACTGGCGGAACTGCGCCGGTCCGCGGTCCGCGCCGAACGGGAGGGCTACCGGCTCGCCCGGGTGGGCAACTTCGGCGCGCTGGTGGAACGAGACGCGATGGTCTTCCACGCCGCCCAGCGCCGGCACGTGCTGGACGCCGAGCACGAGGGGCTGGTCTTCGGCCGGCTCGACCTGCGCGACCGCCAGGTGCTGCACGTCGGGCGGCTCGGCATCCGCGACGAGAACGCCGCCACCCTGGTGGTCGACTGGCGGGCCCCGGCCGCCGCCGCGTTCTACCAGGCCACCCCGGCGCAGCCGCTGAACGTGGTGCGCCGCCGCATGATCCAGTCGTCGGGCGAGCGGGTCACCCGGATCGAGGACGACCTGCTCGATCCGGCCGCCGCGCCGGCCGACATGGCGGTGGTCGGCGACGGGGCGCTGCTCGCCACCCTCTCCAAGGCCACCGGCCGGGGTATGCGCGACATCGTCGCCACCATCCAGCGGGAGCAGGACGAGGCGATCCGCTCCCCCGGCTCCGGCGTGACGATCGTGTCGGGCGGCCCGGGCACCGGCAAGACGGCGGTGGCCCTGCACCGCGCCGCGTACCTGCTCTACTCCGACCGCAGCCGGTACGCCGGCGGCGGGATCCTGGTGGTCGGCCCGTCCACGGTCTTCGTCGAGTACATCGCCTCGGTGCTGCCGTCGCTCGGCGAGGACACCGCCACCCTGCGCTCGCTGGGCAGCCTCTTCCCCGGGATGACCGCCACCCGCACCGACCCGCCCGAGGTGGCGGCGGTGAAGGGCTCGCTGCGGATGCGCCGGGTGCTGGAGCGCGCGGTCCGGGACGCGGTGCCGGACCAACCGGCCGAGCTGCGGCTGCTCTACCGGGGCGAGCTGCTCCGGCTGGAGCGGGCCGAGCTGGACGCCATCCAGGACCGCGCGCTGCCCCGGGGCGCCCGCCGCAACGAGGTGCGCCGGGCCGGCTTCGACGGCGTCTTCGCCGCGCTCTGGGCACAGGCCCGCCGGCTGAACATCGGCCGGCTGCCGGAGCAGCGCGCGTTCGAGGACGAACTGGCCGACCGACCGGAGTTCCGGGAGTTCCTCAAGGCCTGGTGGCCCCGGCTGCACCCGCGGCACGTACTCGGCTGGCTGGCCGACCCGCAGCGGCTGCGCCGGTACGCCGGCGGCATCCTCTCCGGCCGGGAGATCCGGCTGCTCACCGCCGCGTACCGGACGCTGGACGGCGAGGGGCTGACGATCGCCGACGTCGCGCTGCTGGACGAGCTGGACGCGCTGCTCGGCCAGCCGGTGCGCCCGGCCCGGCCGAAGCGGGACCCGTTCCAGCTGGCCGGCGGGGTGCGCGAGCTGAGCACCTTCGCCGACCGGCAGCGGGCGGCCCGCGAGGCGGCCCGGCAGCGCCCGGAGGACTACCGGGAGTACGCCCACGTGGTGGTCGACGAGTCGCAGGACGTCTCGCCGATGCAGTGGCGCATGATCGGCCGGCGGGGCCGGCTGGCGTCCTGGACCGTGGTCGGCGATCCGGCGCAGACCGCGTGGACCGGCGACCCGCAGGAGCTGACCCGGGCCCGGGACCAGGCGCTGGGCCGGCGCAAGCGGCACCAGTTCACGCTCACCACCAACTACCGCAACTCGGCGGAGATCTTCGCGGTGGCCGCTGCCGAGATCCGCCGGCTCTATCCCGAGCTGCCGCTGCCCACCGCCGTCCGCTCCACCGGGGTCGACCCGGTCGAGCTGGTGGTGCCGGCGGCCGAGCTGGAGACCGCCGTGGTGGAGGCGGCCTCCGCGCTGCTCGCCGAGGTGGAGGGGACGGTCGGCGTGATCACCCCGGTGCCGCGCCGGGACGAGGTCGCCGGCTGGCTGGGCGGCCTGGGCGCCCCCCGGCTCCAGGTGGTCACCAGCCTGGAGGCCAAGGGCATGGAGTACGACGGGGTGGTGCTGGTCGGGCCGAGCGAGATCCGGGCCGATCCGGGCTCGGGCGTACGCACCCTCTACGTGGCGCTCTCCCGGGCCACCCAGCGGCTGACCACCATCGACCCGACCGGCTGAGCCCGAGGCGCCGGTCGCCCGGCCGGGTCCGCGTGGCCCGACAGTTGCATACATAGCTATGTGAGCATATATTTGACCGGGTCCGGACGGGCGGCGGAGGGTGTTCGCGTGGGCGCAGGTCATGACCACCACCACGGGGCGGTGAACGCGGCCCACCATCACCGGGGGCGGCTCTGGGGCGCCTTCGGCCTGCTCACCGCGCTGATGGTGGTGGAGGCGGTGGCCGCCTTCCGCACCGGCTCGCTGGCCCTGCTCTCCGACGCCGGGCACATGTTCACCGACGTGCTCGGCATCGGGATGGCCCTCGCCGCGATCACCGCCACCCGGCGGGCGACCGGCGACCCGCAGCGCACCTTCGGGCTCTACCGGCTGGAGGTGCTGGCCGCGCTGGCCAACGCCGTGCTGCTCTCCGGCGTCGCGGTCTACGTGGTGGTCGAGGCGGTACGCCGGTTCGGCGACCCGCCCGAGGTGCTGGCCGGCCCGATGCTGGTGGTGGCCGTCCTCGGCCTGCTCGCCAACGTGGCCGCCTTCGCGCTGCTGCGCTCCGGTGCCCGGGAGAGCATCAACGTACGGGGGGCCTACCTGGAGGTGCTCGGCGACCTGCTCGGGTCGCTCGGCGTGATCGGGGCGGCGCTGCTGATCGCGGTCACCGACTGGTGGTGGGCCGACCCGCTGGTGGCGGTCGGCATCGGCCTGTTCATCCTGCCCCGCACCTGGCGGCTCGGGCGGGCCGCGCTGCGCATCCTGGTGCAGGCCGCCCCGGAGCACCTCCAGGTCACCGCGGTGCACGACCGGCTGGCCGCGGTGCCCGGCGTGGCCGGCGTACACGACCTGCACGTCTGGACGCTCACCTCGGGCATGGAGGTGGCCTCGGCGCACCTGACCATGACTCCCGGCGCGGACGTCGGCCGGGTCCTCGCCGCGGCCCGCGCCGCCCTGCACGAGGACTTCCGGATCGAGCACGCGACGTTGCAAATCGAGCCGGGAGCGGCCCCCGGGGTCTGCGGGTCGGTTGAGTGGTAATGAGCACAACCTTAAATCTGGGTGTGTATTGTGCCTCTATGCCGGATTTTCCCGTGACCACGCAGGCACCGTCAGTCACATCCGCTGCAATGGTCACGGTGGCACCGGTAGGCTCTGTTCCGGCCTCCGCCAGGCGGCACGCACCGGTGCCGGCGGCGGCCGCCGCCTAATCGCCCGACAAGGCGAGCCGGGGAACCATGTTCCTGGGGTGCATCCGCGTCAGCGGTAGGGATCTTCCGTCCCGAACCCGTCAGCTAACCCGGTCGGCGGCTGACGGAAGGACATCTGCATGCCAGTAGTGGCACCTGTACGACGTACCGTCGCCCGGATGGCGGCACTGATCGTCACCACTCTCGCCGTCGGCGTCGCCATCGCGCCGGTCACCGCCGCACCGGCCGGCGCCGCACCACCCACCGCCGGCCTGCTCGCCGCCGCTCCCGGGCAGGACTCCGAGGGCGGCACCCCCGCCCTGCGGGCCCAGCTGGAGGCGGCCAGCAAGGGCTACCTGGACGCCAAGGCGGCGCTGGACAAGTCGGTCAAGCGGCAGAAGGACCTGGGCGTCCAGCTCCAGGCCACCGAGCGTGAGCTGGCCGAGCGCACCAGCAAGGTCGGCGAGATCGCCGGCGTGGCGTACCGCGCCGGGCGGCTCGGGGCGGCCTCGGCGCTGCTCAACAGCAACTCCCCGGAGGGCTTCATGGACCGGGCCGCCGCGCTCGACGCGGTCGCGGCCAACGAGGACCGGGCGCTGCGCGACCTCCAGGAGACCCGCGACGAGGCCAACCGGACCAAGCTCGCCCTGGACGGCGAGATCCGCGAGCAGCGCAAGCAGGTCACCCTGATGGCCAAGCGCAAGGAGCAGGCCGAACGGGCGCTGACCGTGGCCAACGCGAAAACCTCCGGCGACACCTCCAACCGGGGCACCTCCACCGCGACGGCCAAGCCGGCCCCGCGCAACTCCGACGGCTCCTGGCCGTCCGAGTCGTGCAGCGTCAACGACCCGACGCCGGCCAACGGCTGCATCACCCCGCGCACCCTGCACGCGCTGAACCAGGCCAAGGCGGCCGGCTTCACCCGGTACGTCTCCTGCTACCGCTCCGGCGGTTCCGGCGAGCACCCGAAGGGCCGGGCCTGCGACTTCGCGGCACAGAAGAGCGGCTTCGGCGGGGACGCCACCGGCGGGGACAAGACGTACGGCAACAACCTGGCCGCGTTCTTCATCAAGAACGCCGACCGGCTCGCCGTGCTCTACGTGATCTGGTACCGGCAGATCTGGCTGCCCAGCAGCGGGTGGAAGTCGTACAGCGGGGCGGGCGGCGACCCGTCCAGCGACCACACCAACCACGTGCACCTGTCGGTGTACTGACGCCCGGCCCCGGTGACCCGCCCCCGCGGCGAGTCACCGGGTACGCCGGACGGACGGGCCGCCACGCCCGGCACTACGCCCCGGGACGTAGGCCGGGTGTCGTCAGCGGCCCGACGACCGCCGCCCGCCACGGCGGCACCATCGTCCGGTATGAGCCGACTCTCGCCTCCCGCCCGCAAGGCCCTGCTCACCCTGCACCTGGTCACCTCGCTCGGCTGGCTCGGCGTCGACCTCGTCCTGCTCGCGCTCGGCGTCGCCGTGCTGCGCGGCGCGGACCCGGCCGCCGTCTACCCGATCTCCGCGCTGGTCGGCACCGTGCTCTTCGCCCCGCTGAGCGTGGCCGTCTGGCTGGTCGGCGTGGCCAGCGCCCTGCTCACCCCGTGGGGCCTGCTGCGGCACCGCTGGGTGCTGGTCAAGTTCCTGCTCACCACCGTGATGACCGGGCTGGTGCTGTTCCAGCTCAGCCCGACGCTGCGGCACGCCGGGGAGGCCGGGGCGGCGTTCCCGGTGCGGGACCGGATCGACCTGGTGGTCGCCCCCTCGGTCTCCACCACCCTGCTGATCGTGGCGACCGTGCTCTCCACGTACAAACCGTGGGGCCGGCTGCGGCGGGCCACCGGCAGGCCCGCGCGGCGCCCGACCACGGCGGCGGTCCGCTGAGCCCGCGCGGGTTGCGGCGGGTCCGCCGACTGGCGGAGGTGGGGGACGCTCAGCCGGGGGCCGGCGGGTCGGCCGCGCCGCGGTCGAGCACCGCGCCGAGCCGGGCGGCCAGCCCCAGGTGGGCCGAGCGGGCCTGGCGGAAGGCGTAGCCGAACAGCGGCGCCGGCGCGGTCAGCGTGATCTCCACGTCGATCCGCACCCCGTCCGGCTCGGCCCGCAGCCGGGTGCGGTTGCGCACAGTGGTGGCGGGCCACTGCCGCGCGACGGTGACGATCTCGTCGGTGGCGGCGACCAGCACGTCCGCCCGGTAGGTGACCGGGAAGCGCAGCGGCCCGGCGGCCAGCCGGTCGGTGATCGCGTAGCTGGCCTGGGCGCCGGGCCGGGTCCGCACCCGCCGGACCCGGACGATCAACGGGTGCAGCTCCGCCTGCCGGGTCGGATCGGCCAGCAGCGCCGCCGCCTCCGCCACCGGGCAGCGGGCCTGGACGGTGTAACTGAAGGAATCCCGCTTGAGCACACCGTCTCCCCACCGTCACTGGTCGGACGATCGTCGCCCACCGCGGGCACGCCTGGCAACGCCCGGCGACACGCCAGCCGGACCGGCGGACGGCGGCCCGCCGCCCGGATACGGTCAGCTGATGAGGGATCACCGACCGTGTCGGCGACGGAGCGCGGAGCAGGGATGAACGAACACGTGATGGTCTTCGCGCCGACGCCGCGGCTGACGGTGACCGTGGACCAGCCGAGCGACCAGCCGGAGCTGCACCTGCACCCGGGCGGGCAGGGCGTCTGGCAGGCCCGCATGGTGATGTCGCTCGGCGTGGACGTGGTGCTCTGCACCGCGTTGGGCGGCGAGATCGGCCAGGTGCTGGAGCCGCTGCTGGTCAGCGAGGGCGTCGACCTCAAGGTGGTGGTCCGCGAGTCGGGCAGCGGCGGCTACGTGCACGACCGCCGCGACGGCGCCCGCCGGGAGATCGTGGACGTGCCCGGGCAGCCGCTGAGCCGCCACGAGCTGGACGAGCTCTACAACCTGGCGCTCGGCGAGGGGCTGCGCGCGCCGGTGAGCGTGCTGAGCGGGCCGAACGAACCGTCGCTGGTGCCGGCCGAGCTGTACCGGCGCTTCGCGGCCGACCTCGGCGCCAACGGCGCCCGGGTGGTGGTCGACCTGTCCGGCGAGCATCTCGCCGCGGTGCTGGACAGCGGCGTGTTCTTCCTCAAGGTCAGCCACGAGGAGCTGATCGCCGACGGGCGGGCCGCCGGCGCGGACGAGGAACAGCTCACCCGGGCGATGTACGACCTGCACGCCGGCGGCGCCGAGAACGTCGTGGTGAGCCGCGCCGAGCAGCCCGCGCTCGCCCTGGTCGACGGCGAGGCGTTCGAGGTGGAGATGCCCCGGCTGCAGGCCGCCGACCCGCGCGGCGCGGGTGACTCGATGACCGCCGGGGTGGCCGCCGTGGTGGCCCGGGGCGGCGACGTGCGGACCGCGATCCGTACCGGGGCGGCGGCCGGCGCGCTGAACGTCACCCGGCACGGCCTGGGCACCGGCCGGCTGGACTCGATCACCGGCCTGGTCGACCGGGTGCGGCTGGTGCCGGCCGGCAGCCGCCCGCAGGAGCGGACCACCCCGGACGAGCTGGCCGAGCGGGCGGCCGAGCGATGACGCTGCGGGTGCTGGTGACCAACGACGACGGGATCGCCGCGCCCGGCATCCAGGCGCTGGCCCGGGCGGCGGTGGACCGGGGGCTGGACGTGGTGGTCGCCGCCCCGCTGGAGGAGGCGAGCGGCACCAGCGCCTCGATGACAGCGGTGGAACGTGAGGGCCACGTGGTGGTCCAGGACCATCCGCTGCCGGAGCTGCCGGGGGTGCCCGCCTTCGGGGTCGGCGGCTCGCCCGGGTTCATCGCGCTGATCGCCGTGCACGGCGCGTTCGGCCCGCCGCCGTCGGTGGTGCTCTCCGGGATCAACCGGGGTGCCAACGCCGGCCGCGCGGTGCTGCACTCCGGCACCGTCGGCGCCGCCTTCACCGCCGCCGCGAACGGCTGCCGGGCGATGGCCGTCTCGCTGGACGTGCTCTCGGCCGGCGAGGCGACCGCCGCCAGTGGCGGCGCCGCGGTGGCCGCCGCCGCCCGGGTACGCGACGCCGAGCGGCACTGGGCGACCGCCGCCCTGGTCGCCCTCGACCTGCTCCCCCGGCTGACCGCCGGGCCGGTGGAGAGCGTGCTCAACGTGAACGCGCCGGACCTGCCGCCCGGCCGGCTGCGCGGGGTGCGCCGCGGCGCGCTGGCCAGCTTCGGTCAGGTGCAGATGACGGTGGCCGAGTCCGGGCACGGGTACGTGCGGACCTCGCTGGAGGAGCCGGGACAGTCGGTGCAGCCCGGCACGGACCTGGCGCTGCTCGCCGAGGGGTACGCCTCGGTGACGGCGATCCGCGCGGTCACCGAGGTGAGCGACATCGACCTCTCCGGCCTCGACGCGGCGGCCGAACCGGGCGGCTGAACGTCGCCGGCTCGCCCTCCCGGATGCCCGGGCGCGGTCGGGCCGGTCGGCCGCGTGGTCAGGCGCCGGGGAGGACCTCCGGGGCGGGAGCGCCGGCGTAGTAGGGCTCGGGGGCGCCGAAGAGACCGAGCAGGCCGGTGACCCAGAGCTGGCGGTGCACGAACCGGCTGGGCTCGGTGACGACCAGCTTGACGCCGCTGACCTCGGCGGTCTGGAAGCCGGCGACCATGGCGCTGATGCCGACCGAGTCGATGAAGGTGACCAGGCGCATGTTGAGCTCGATGCGGGTCGGCCGGCCCTTGGCCAGCACCTCGGCGATCGCCTCGCGCACCTCGTACGCGGTGTCGACGTCGATCTCGCCACGCGGGGCGATCTCGATGACACCACCGGACAGAACCGACTTCACGATCGACAGGCTCACGCGAGCACCTCCACTCGCCCGTCCGACGGGCGCCTCATCAGTACGCGGGCCGCGACCGAGAGTATTCCTCTCACGGCCTCGGTCGCCACCCCTCGGGATGAGCAATTCGCGGATCCGGGCATACCAAATCGCCCTTATCCGGACTTTTCGTATTCTATTTCCCCAACGATCGGCGGACGCCCACGCGTCGCCGTCCCAGGGTAACGGGCCGGCACCACCGCCGCCGAACTCCTCCGTGCCGGGCGCGCCCCCGTGCTTGCGGCCCCGGCGTTGCCCCCCGCGCCTAGCATCGGCGGGGAGGTAGCCGACTGCGACGGAGGAGACGATCGATGCTCAGGAGACTTGCCGCGCTGGCCGGGGTCGGCGCGCTGCTCGCCCTCGTCCTGGCCTGCGGGTTCGGTGGCGGCGGCGATGACGACGATGATGACGACGACTTCGCCCGCGGCCCGGCGGCGGTCGTGGTGCTGCGCTGACCACTGACCCGCGCCGGGCGTGACCGCCGGCAGCGGCCCGCCGCGTCCCCGCTCCCCGCGGTCCGCGTCGGGCCGCCCGGCCCGTCTCGGCGCAGTTCTTGCGGGCTGCGACGGCGCCCGTCCTCGCGGGCCGGGTCGGCGCCGGTCCTCGCGGGCCGCGTCGGGCCGCCCGGCCGGCCGCGGCGGCGGTGTCCCGTCGGGGCCGCCCGGCCGGCCGCGGCGGCGGTGTCCCGCCGGACGGCGGCGGGACGCCGGGCGCGCCGCCGGCGCCGGGCCGCGCGCCGGGTTTGCGCCGGCCACGGTCGGGGCACTGGCGATGGAGGCGAACCGTAACGCGCCGGACAGACGCCGGAGTCCGAAGTGGCCGGCCGACTTCGGCACCCCGAGGAGGTAACCACGATGTTCGGAACCAACCTGCTGGACCGCCGCAGCAAGCCCGAGCGGATCGCTGACCAGGCCTGGCAGCAGCTCGTCTCGGCGGTCAGCTCCGCCGGGGACAGCGTCCGCGACACCGCCCGGTCGGCCCGGCGGGGCGGCTCCGGGCTGACCGACGGGGCCGGCGACCTGGTGGGCTCCGCGGCGGACGAGGCCCGCCGCCGCGCCAGCCTGGCCTTCGACGCGCTCGCCGGCCGCCGGCCGGCGCTGCCCTGGACGCTGCTGATCGCGGCCGCGCTGGCCGGCGCGGCCATCGGCTGGGCCGCCGGCACCGCCGCCCGGGCGGCGGGCAGCCGCGACCGGGCCGCCGACGACATCGAGTTCGTCGACGTGGACCGGCCGAACTCCCCCGTCGGCCTGGACGGCTGACCCCCCGGCACGGACCCTCCCGGGCCCGCTCCCGGTGCCTCGAACAGAGCAGGAGTGGCCATCCCGCACGGAATGGCCACTCCTTCGGTGAACGTGCGTGGGCTGCGGCGGGACGGGTCAGAAGGCGGTGATGTCGGTCGGGGCGCGCTCGGCGCGGCTGAGCGCCCGCAGCACCGCCGGCTGCCCGTGCCGGCGTACGGCGAGCCGGGCCAGCAGGGAGAGCACCGGGTCGATCACCTCGGCGGGCAGCTCCGGGGTGGGTACGCCGACGCTGACCGCGAGGTCGTCGGAGTGCACCGCGATCTCCATCAGCCGGGTGGTGAGGTAGTCGTCCAGGGTGAGCGACCACGGCCCCCGGGCCAGGTGCACCACCCGGTCCGCCGGCTGTGCCGGCAGCGCCTCGGCCAGCTCGCCCAGCGTGGTGGCGGCCCGGTCGACCAGGGCCGCCGGCCCGTCCGCCGCCGCCTCGTCGCCGGCCCGGCGGATGCCGACGTTGATCTCGTCGTCCAGCGAGGTCCCGATCCACCGGGCGGGTGCGTAGTGGTCGAGCAGCCCGACCGGATCGCCGGGCGGGACCGGCTCGGCCAGCACCGTCGAGACCTGGAACAGCTGGCCGGCGAGATGGCCGGCCAGCCCGCCGACAGCGAACTCGGCCAGCGCGCTGGGCTCGTCCCACCGGGCCGCCACGGCCGGATCGGCGAGCAGGTCGAGCGCCGAGCGCGCGGCGGTCAGGTAGGCCGTCCTGATCGGACTCACGGGTGATCCCCTTCCCTCGTTCCGGCCACCGAGCCTAGGCGCGTCCCGAGGACTCCGCCGGTCCGGGCGACCCGGCCGGAGCCCGGGCCGCCGGGGCGCCGGACCCCTCAGGCCGCCCCGGCGGACCGGAGTCCGCGCCGCACCACCGGCGGCGGGCGCTCCGGGCCGCCCGCCGCCGGGGTCAGCGGCTGGTGCAGGTGATCGCGAGCGGTGGGCCGTTGGCGCCGGTCCAGCTGCCGAGGAAGCCGACGGTGGTGCTGGCGCCCCCGCCGAGTCCGCCGTTCCAGCCGGCGTCGCGGACCGTGACCGCCGGGCCGGTCTGGGTGTGCGTACCGCCCCAGAGCTGGGTGATCCGCTGGCCGTCGGGGAAGGCCCAGTCCACCGTCCAGCCGGTGATCGGTGTGGGGCGGGTGTTGCGGACCACCACCTCGCCCTGGAAGCCGCCCGGCCAGGAGCCGGTCACCCGGTAGCTGGCCGAACACCCGCCGGGCGGCGGGGTCACGGTCGCCGTCGGCGTCGGGCCGGTCGGGGTGGGCGTCGGGTCCGTCGGGGTGGGCGTCGGGTCGGTCGGGGTCGGGGTGGGGTCGCCGCCGAGCCGGTCGGCGACCAGGATGCCGCGGCCGTTGGTGCCGAGATAGACCCGGCCGTACACCCGGGGGTCGCCGGTGAGCGCGTCGCCGGCGTTGCCGTACTGGTGCTGGTCGTCGTTGATCCGGACCCAGCTCGCGCCGGTGTCGTCGGAGCGGAAGACGCCGTGCTGGCCGTCGACCGTGCCGAAGAGGTAGAGCGCCGGGTACGTCCGCCCGGGCGCGGCCTTGCCGAAGCCGACGTTGCCGGCGGTGCTCACGCTGCCCAGCCTGGCGAAGCTGGCCCCGGCGTCGGTGGACCGCCACAGCCCGCCCTCGCCGGCCAGCCACAGCTCGCCCGCCTTGCCGGGCAGCGCCTTCACCTTGGCGGTGGCGGGCAGGCCGGTGGCGGCCGAGGCGGTGAAGCTCGCCCCGCCGTCGGTGCTGACGTAGAGCCTGCCGCCGCTGAAGCCGTAGAACCGGTTCGGGTCGACCCGGTCGGACTCGACCGTCGCGTTGGCCGGGATGCCGGTCGACGCGGTCCACGAGGTGCCGAAGGCCACGCTGTGCACCACCGGCTGGCCGGCATCGCCCGGGGCCCAGACGAACCGGCTGCCGTCGGCGGCCGCGGCGACCGTGCCGCCGTTGTTGATCCCGGCCGGCTCGGTGCCCTGGAACCAGTTCGCCCCACCGTCGGTGGAGAACGCCACGTGGCTGTCGTTCGGGCGGTCCGCGTCGGTGAAGTTGCCGGCCCGCACCATCACCGCCGGCTTCGTCTCGGCGTAGTCGAGGCTGGTGGTGCTGGTGAAGGTGGGCTGGGTGAACATCATCGGCGGCACCGCGTCCAGGTCGGTGTGCCGGAAGCCGCCGATGTCGCCGAGCGCGCTGACCAGCGGCGCCCCGGACGGCGGGCTGACCAGGTCGAGCACCGCTGTCTCCTCCAGGCCCTTCACCATCGGCCGGATGGTGAACTGCCCGCCGGTGTCCCAGCGGGTGAGGTCGGTGCTGCCGTAGATGGTGGCGCCGGTGCCGTACAGGAAGCGGTTGCTGTCGTGCGGATCGATCTCCACCGACTCGTTCATCCAGCCGAGCTTCGGGGACTCCTCCGGCGGGGCGGGGTTGCTGCCGAAGGTCAGCCAGGGCACCGAGCTGACGTCCATGGTGTAGCGCTTGGTGCGGTTCGGGTAGCTGCTGAACTCCCAGATCCGGCTCCAGGTGGCGCCGCCGTCGGTGCTGCGCCAGAAGATCGCGTCCGGCCACCAGGAGATCTGGGTGGCCACCATCAGGGTGCTCGGCCGCTGCCGGTCGATGGTCAGCCCGCTGTAGCCGAAGTAGGCGTCCGCGCTGTCCGACGGGACCGGGCTGATCCGGGTCCACCCGCCGGTGGCACGGGAGAACTTCCAGACGTCGCCCTTGCCGCCGTCGTACGGGCCGCCGGTGTCGCTGGTCGCGATGTAGAGGAAGCCACCCACCGGGTCGACGACGCCCTTGTGCGCCAGGTAGCCGGTCGGCTGGCCGGGGATCCGCTCCCAGCTCGCGCCGCCGTTCGTGCTCCGGTAGACCGGGTTCTCCTTGTCCGCCACGCCGACGTAGATGGTCTGCGTGGCGGTGCCGGGCGTACCCGTGCTCTTGTCGAAGCTGACCCAGGTCAGGCCCTGGTTCTGGCCGTTGTAGCCGTTCGGATCGCTGGGGTCGGCCCGGTAGTTGCCGACGTTGGGGAAGTTCGCCACCCTCGCCCAGGTCGCCCCGAAGTCGGTGCTGCGCCACAGGCCGTTGCCGCCCTCGGCGGCGTAGTAGAGGGTGCTGTTCCGGTTGGGGTCGACGGCGAGCCGCTCGCCCATGCCCCGGCCGGGCATGTTCCCGCCGTTCTTGAACGGCAGTTCGGTGACCTGCCAGGTGGCGCCCTTGTCGGCCGAGCGCAGGATGGCACCGTTGTTCGGGTCCCAGTCGTTGGTGTACATGCCGACCGCCGCGTACACCCGGTTGGTCTGCACCGGATCGGTGGCGACGCTGACCACGCCGTTCCAGCCCCACCTGTCGGCACCGATCCAGTCCAGCAGCGGGGTCCACGACCGGCTGCCCTGCTCCCAGCGGTAGAGCCCGCCGATGTCGGTGCGCGCGTAGATCAGGTTCTTCTCGGTGGGGTTGAAGACGATCCCGGGGACGAAGCCGCCGCCGTCGATCCGGACGTTCTTCCAGTCGTACGCCTCGGCGGCCGGCGCGGAGCCGGCGGCGGTGAACGGCACCGCCACCACGGCCGCGGTGGCGGCCAGCGCGGACACCACCGCGCCGACGAAACTTCTCCGCATCTGCGGTCCTCTCCAGGGGGACGCCCGGAGACGCGCCGGTGGCGCGCCCGGGGACGAGCGACGTGCGCAACGGCGGAGCTGCCCCTGCTCCGCTGCCCGGCACGACGGCTCCCGCACCCGAGGAACGCGCTCACCCTAACCGATCTACCGGGCCGGATGGAAGCGCTCCCACAGCGCGGATCCGGATAACCCCGGTCGGGTGAGGGAGCCTCATCCCCGGCGGCGGCAGGATCGGGGACGGCGTGACGTACGCAGGCCCGCCATCTCGGGGAGGAGTGAACATGGCCATCACCACGATCACCCGTACCGACCAGGACATCCAGTCGGCCGTCCTCGACGAGTTGACCTGGGAGCCCCGGGTGCAGCCGCACGAGATCGGCGTGACCGTCTCGGAGGGCGTGGTCACCCTCACCGGCCGGGTGGACAGCTACGCCAAGAAGTGGGCGGCCGAGCGGGCGGCGCACCGGGTGACCCGGGTCCGCGCGGTCGCCAACGACCTGGCCGTGCAACTGAGCACCGGCGCCGAGCGGGCCGACCCGGACCTCGCCGCCGCGGCCGGCCACGCGCTGGAGTGGGACGCCTTCGTGCCGCTCGAGCAGCTCGACGTCACCGTCTCCAACGGCTGGGTGACCCTGCACGGCGAGGTGGAGTGGGAGTACCAGCGACGGGCCGCCGAACGGGCGGTCGCCCGGCTCACCGGCGTACGCGGGGTGAGCAACGGGATCACCGTCCGCCCCGACGTACGGCCGGACGGGCACCTGCTCGCCGAGCGGATCGTCGACGCGCTGGCCCGCAACCGGGCCACCGAGGCGGAGCGGATCACGGTGCGGGTGCACGGCGACACGGTGCTGCTCGGCGGCCTGGTCCACTCCATGCCCGAACGCGCCGAGGTGGAGCGGATCGTCTGGTCCGCGCCCGGCATCCGGGAGGTGCAGAACCACATCGCGGTCGCTCCCGTACTCGGCTGAGCCGCCGGGGGTCCCGGCCGGGGGCCGAACCACCCGTCGCGGGTGAGCCGCGCTCACCCCGTCCGGGACCAGGCTGGGAGCCATGACTGAGCCGAACGGGCTGATCCGACCCGGGCGCGCCGTGCCCGGGTCCGCCGGCGATCGGGGGGTCCGATGACCACGCCACTTCAGGTCACCGCCCGGTTGCGCACCCCCGTGACCGAGCACGACCACGTCCGCGGACCGGTGGACGCACCGGTGACCATCGTCGAGTACGCCGACTTCCAGTGCCGGTTCTGCGGCGCCGCCTACCGGAACCTGACCGAGCTGCTCCGCCAGCGGGCGGACACGGTCCGGCTGGTGTACCGGCACTTCCCGATCGCCAACATGCACCCGTACGCGGAGAGCGCCGCCGAGGCCACCGAGGCGGCCGACCGGCGCGGCCGGTTCTGGGCCATGCACGACTGGCTCTACGAGCACCAGGACCAGCTCGACCCGGTCCACCTCTCGCTCGGCATCGAGCAGCTCGGCCTGCCGATCGACGAGGTGCGCGCCGAGGTGGACCGGCAGGCGCACGGTGACCGGGTGCGGCGGGACTTCGTCAGCGGCATCCGCAGCGGCGTCAACGCCACGCCCACCCTCTTCATCAACGAGGTCCGCCACGACGACGCCTACGACCTGGCCGACCTCCTCACCGCGGTGGACGCCGCCGCCAATCCCTGAGCCTCTCCCCTCCTGTCGATCGAGAGCCCTGCGTCGACCGTGACGCAAGGCTCTCGATCGTCTGTGCGGGCGGGGTCAGATGAGGCGGAGTTCGCGGGCCCGCCGGACCGCCTCGCGCCGGCGGGTCGCGTCGAGCTTGCGGTAGATGTTGCGGACGTGGGTCTTCACCGTGTTGACCGACAGGGACAGCTCGCTGGCGATCTCCACGTTGGACAGGATGCTCTGCAGGTAGCGCAGGATGGTCAGCTCCCGCTCGGTCAGCGGCTCGTCCAGCGCCGTCGCGGCCGGCTCGGCCGCCGCCCGCCCGGTCGGCTCGTCGGCGCCCCGGACCAGGTCGCTGACCGTCGGCCAGTGCGCGGTGCCGGCGTCGAGGTGCGCGGCGAGCAGATCGCGCACCCCCGGCTCGGCGCGGGTGAAGACCCGCCGGTAGCCGTCCGGCCCGGCCAGGTCGAGCGCCGCCTCCAGCAGCCGGCCGGCCCGCCGCTCGTCCCCCGCCCGGCGGGCCAGCACCGCGTCGAGCACCGCGGCGTCGAGGCGTACCGGCAGCGGCCAGTCGGCCGCCTCCGGGGCCTGCCAGTCCGGCAGCAGGTGCCCGGCGCCGCGTGGATCGTCGGCGCGCAGCTCGACCCGGGCCAGCGCCACCGCCAGCACCGGGTCGGCCTGCTCGCGTACCCGGCCGGCGAGCAGTTCGCGGGCGGTGTCCAGGTCACCCCGACCGCTGCGCAGGTCGGCCTCGGCGGCCAGCAGCCAGTGCGTCGGCTCGACGGCCCGGGGCCGGTCGGCCAGCCGCTCCCGGGCCTCGGCCAGCAACCGCAGCCCGGCGCCCGGGTCGCCGGCGTCGCGCCGCAGGTACGCCCGGCACAGCGCCGCCAGCGCCGCCACCGTCGGCTCCCCGGTGGTCGCCGGCGCGGCCAGCCCCAGGTTCGCCTCCGCCTCCTCCGGCTGGTCGCGGTGCAACGCCACCAGCGCCAGCGCCAGGTACCCGTGGCCGCAGTCCAGCCGGCAGGCCCAACCCTGGCAGGGCGGCAGGGCCAGCGCCGCCCGGGCGGCGTCCTCGGCCGCCCGCAGCTCGCCCCGGGTCGCCCGCAGCAGCGCGGAGCGGCTGGCACAGACCAGCTCGGTACGCGGCCGGCCCGCCTCCCGCGCCGCCGCCAGCGCCCGACCGAAGCCGGCGGCGGCGGCCCGCAGGTCCCCCTCGGCCAGGTCGACCAGGCCGACCGCGGTCTCCGCGACCGCCCGCACGTCGGCGTCCTCACTCGCGTCGCCGCGGGGCGCGGCGCCGGGCATCCCGGCGTGCGTCCGGGTGGCAAGCAGCCGGGCCGCTGCGGCGCGTACCTCCCGGTGGTCACCGGCCAGCCGGGCCAGGGCGAGTTCCAGCGCGGCGACCAGGCGCAGGAACCGCTCCCGGCGCGGGGCGGGCAGCGTCGGGGCGTGCTCGGCGGCGAGCCGCAACCGCTCGGCGGCGGCCGTCCGGTCCCCGGCGTGCGCCCGCTCCGCGGCGCCGGCCAGCGCCAGCTCCGGGTCCCGGGCCACCGCCTCGGTCGGTGGGACGGCGGGCGCCGGCCCGGCCGGGGCGTCCCGGTCGTACGGGGCCAGCTCCGGCCAGCGGGTGACGAACAGGTCGCTGGCCGTGCCCCACTCGCCGGCGGCCAGCGCGTGCCGCAGCCCGTCGGCCGGCCGGCCGTTGTCGGCGTACCAGCCGGCCGCCCGCCGGTGCAGGTCGCGCAGCTCGTCGGCGGGCAGCCGGGCCAGCTCGGCGTGCAGCAGGTCGGCCAGCAGCGGATGGCAGCGGTACCAGGGCGGGCGGCTGTCGTCGCGGCGCAGCGGCCCGCCGGCACCGGCCAGGGCGGCCAGCGTCGGCTCGGTGTCGGCGCGGCCGGTGAGCGCGTCGGCCAGCCCGGCGCAGACGGCGTCCGCCACGGCGGTGCGCCGCAGCACGTCCTGTGCCTCGGGGTCCAGCCCGGCGAGCACCTCCTCGCGCAGGTAGCCGGCGACGTCCGGCTGGTCGCCGCCGAACTGCTCCACCCAGCGCGCCGGGTCCGGCTGGCCGCGCAGGGCCAGCGCGGCGAACCGGAGCGCGGCCGGCCAGCCCCCGGTCCGCTCCCGCAGCCTGCGCACCCCGGCCGCCGGCAGCACCACCCCGTGCGCGGTGAGCAGGTCGGCCACCTCGTCACCGGTGAAGGCCAACTCGTCCGGGCCGAGCTCGGTCAGCTCCCCGGCCAGTCGCCACCGGTGCACCGCCAGCGGCAGCCCGGCCCGCGCGCCGACCACCAGCCGCAGCCGCTGGCCGGCGTGGCGGAGCAGGAATTCCAGCCCGGTCAGCGCGGCCGGGTCGGTGATCCGGTGCAGGTCGTCCACCACCAGCAGCACCGGCCGGTCCCGGGCGGCGAGCGCCGCGGCCAGCAGTTCCAGCTGGTCCGGGCGGGGCGGCCGGTCGGGCACCGGAGGCTCGGGCGCGTCCCCGGCCGGACCGGTGGCCGCCCGCAGCGCCGCCGCCAGGTAGGACCAGAACCGGTCCCCGTCGTCGCCGGCCTCCACCGACAGCCAGGCGGCCCGGAGCGGTTCGCCGTCCGGCGCGCCGTCCCCGGCCGCGCCGAAGTCCCCCGGCGCGGCGCCGGCCGGCAGCGCCTCCCGCGCCCCCTCGGCCGCCGCGGTCACCGGGCCACCCTCCGCCCGGTCCGGCCCGGCGTCACCGGCCGCCCGGCACCACGAGGCGAGCAGGGTGCTCTTGCCCCAGCCGGCCGGCGCGGAGACCAGGGTGACCGGGCCGCCGGTCCCGGCGTCCAGGGCGTCCAGCAGCCGGGGACGCAGCAGCACCGGATCGGGCAGCGCGGGCGGACGCAGCCGGGACGCCAGCAGGGGTGTGCCGGCCGGGGCTCGCACCGCCGCCGCGACCACGGTTCGGCTCTGCTGCTCCGGCATCCGGCCCCACCCCCACGGACGCGTCCACTCCCCCAGGTCCTGCGGCGGCCGGTTACCCGGCCGGGACCGGTTCACCCCTTCCGGGGGAGCCGGCTTCACCCGTCCCCGGCCCACCCTGGGGATACGCGGGCGGCCGGCCGCGCGTGACCGGCCGCCCGCCGGTGCGTTCCGGCCGTCGCCCGGCACCGAGGCCGCCGGGCGTGGCCGGCGCGGGAGCGGTGACCGGTGGGACAGGGGGTGCGGGACAGGTGGGACCGATCGCACGGCTGGCCGGCGGCGGGATGGCGCTCGGCGCGGCGGCGGCCGGCGCGGCGGCGGTACGCGCGCTGACCGCGCCGCGCCCGGTCGGCTGGCCGGACGGCGGCGACGGGCGGCGGGCTCGCTGGCAGGTGGTGACCGTGGACCGCCCACCCGGCCAGGTGCTCCCCGAGGGGCGCTGGCCGGAGCCGCTGCGCCGGCTCGGCGACGCGGTGCAGGTGCGGGTCCGCCCCGCCCCCGGCGACCGGGGCACCGAACTCGCCGCCCGGCCCCGCCCCGGTGCCGGGCCGCCGCCGGGGCTCGCCGTCCACCTGGTCGGCGACGACCCGGGGCGGCTGGTCCGGCGGGCGCTGCGGCAGGCCAAGCAGCTCGCCGAGACCGGCGAGGTGCTCCGCCCCGACCGCGACGCGCTGGACCGGCCGGCGGTGACGCCGGAATGAGGGCGCTGTGCTGGATGGGCGCCGGCGAGCTGGCGGTACGGCAGGTGCCCGACCCGGAGCTGCGCAACGGCCACGACGCCATCGTCCGGGTCCGGCGCAGCGCCGCCTGCGGCGCCGACCTGTCGCTGCTCGCCGGGCGCGGGCCGGCGGTCGGCGAGGTGCTCGGCCACGAGTTCGTCGGCGAGGTGGTCGAGGTCGGTCCCGAGGTGCGCCGGCACCGGGTCGGCGACCGGGTGGTGGTCTGCTCCTCGGTCTCCTGCGGCAGCTGCTGGTACTGCCGCCGCGAGCTGCACTCCTGCTGCGACAACGGCAGCACCGACCCGGAGGCGGGCGAGGCGACCTGGGGGCACCCGGTCGCGGGCTGCTTCGGCCAGCCCCGGGCGCAGGGCGGGTTCGCCGGCAGCCACGCCGAGTACGTCCGGGTGCCGTACGCCGACGTCGGGGCGTTCGCCGTACCGGAGCCGGTCAGCGACGACCGGGCGCTGTTCGCCTCGGACGCCGCGCCGGCCGGCTGGATGGGCGCCGACCTGGGCGGGGTCCGCCCCGGCGACGTGGTGGCGGTCTGGGGTGCCGGCGCGGTCGGCCAGGTCGCCGCGCGGGCGGCGCGGCTGCTCGGCGCGGAGCGGGTGGTGGTGGTCGACCGGCACCCCGACCGGCTGCGCGCCGCCGAGCGGCACGCCGGCGCCGAGACGCTCGACTACCGCCGTGTCGACGTCGCCGCCGAGCTGCGCGACCGCAGTGGCGGCCGGGGGCCGGACGTGTGCGTCGACGCGGGCGGCGCGGCCGACGGGGCCCGGTCGCTGGGCGACCGCCTCACCGGCGCGCCGCCCCGGCCGGCGGCGGTCCGCGAGGCGGTGCACGCCTGCCGCAAGGGCGGCAGCGTGGTCGTGCTCGGGGCGCACCCCGCCGTCGTCGACCGGTTCCCGCTCGGCATGGTCACCGCCAAGGGGCTGACCGTGCGCGGCGCCCGCCAGCACGGGCCGCGCTACATCCCGATGCTGCTGGACCGGATGGCCCGCGACGAGCTGCGCACCGAGTACCTGGCCACCCACCACCTCCCCCTGGACCGCGCCCCCGAGGCCTACACCCCGCTCCGCACCCGCGCGCCAGGCTGCCTCCGCCCGTCCTCCACCCCACTACCACCCCCACCCCCTCCCCCACACCCACCCACCACCACCCCACCCCTCCGCCAGCCCCGTTGATCAGCAGAGGTTAATACCGGCAAAGGGGCGGGCGGCGCCGCTAACTTCGCTGATCAACCGAGGTTGGCGGGTGGGGGTTGGCGGAAGTGGGCTGTAGCGGGGTTGGCGAACGGGGTTGGCGGGTGGGCGGGGTGGGGTGGTGGGAGGATCGGGGGTGGGTGAGGGGCGGGAATTCGATCTGAAGGGTGCTGGTCGGGGCTACCGGGTTCACCGGGGGGCTGACCGCCGAGTATCTGGCGCGGCATGCGCCGGAAGGGCTGCGGTGGGCGCTGGGCGGGCGCAACCCGGGGAAGCTGGCGGCGGTCCGCGAGCGGCTCGCCGCCGTCGACCCGGCGCTGGCCGCGCTGCCGCTGCTCACCGCCGACGTCACCGACCCGGAGTCGCTGCGCGCGGTGGCGGAGCGCGCCCGGGTGGTGGCCAGCACGGTCGGCCCGTACGTGCACCACGGCGAACCGCTCGTCGCCGCCTGCGCCCGGGCCGGCACCGACTACCTGGACATCACCGGCGAACCCGAGTTCGTCGACACCGTGTACCTGCGCCACCACGCCGAGGCGGTCCGCACCGGAGCCCGGCTGGTGCACGCCTGCGGGTTCGACTCCGTCCCGCACGACCTGGGCGTCTGGTTCACCGTCAAGCACCTGCCGGCGGACACCCCGATCACCGTGGACGGCTACGTCCGGGCCGGTGGCCGGTTCTCCGCCGGCACGTACCACTCGGCGCTCACCGCGTTCTCCCGTACCGCGCAGGCGTCCCGGGCGGCCCGGGAGCGGCGCGCGGTCGAGCCGCGCCCGGCCGACCGCCGGGTCCGCGCCGTGCCCGGCCGGCTCGGCCGCTCCCCCGAGCTGCGGGTCTGGGCCGTGCCGCTGCCCACCATCGACCCGCAGGTGGTCCGCCGCTCGGCCGCGGCCCGGCCGGAGTACGGCCCGGACTTCCGCTACCGGCACTTCGCCGCGGTGCGGCGGCTGCCCACGGTGCTCGCCGGCGCGGCCGGGCTGGCCGCCGTGGTCGCCCTGGTGAAGCTGCCGCCGACCCGGCGCTGGCTGTTCGGCCGGCTCGCCTCCGGGCAGGGACCGACGCCGCAGCAGCGGGCGAAGTCCTGGTTCCGGGTCCGGTTCGTGGGCACCGGCGGCGGTCGCCGGGTGGTGACCGAGGTGGCCGGCGGCGACCCGGGCTACGACGAGACCGCCAAGATGCTCGCCGAGTCGGCGCTCTGCCTGGCGCTGGACGATCTGCCGCCGGCCGCCGGCCAGCTCACCCCGGTCGCCGCGATGGGCGACGCGCTGCTGGACCGGCTGACCCGGGCCGGGCTGACCTTCCGGGTGCTGGACGGCCCGACGGCGGCTTGACCCTCGACCTGGTTGAGACGACAGGATCATCGGCCGTGGAGAGCGACCTGCGCAGCATCGGCGAGCTGGCCCGGGCCAGCGGGCTGACGGTGAGCGCGCTGCGGTTCTACGACTCGGCCGGGGTGCTGGTCCCCGCGCTGGTCGACCCGGTCACCGGCTACCGCTGGTACACCGACGACCAGGTGGCGCCGGCCCGGCTGGTGGCCGGGCTGCGCCGGGTCGGCATGCCGGTGGCCGAGATCGCGCGGGCGGTTCGCGCCGAACCGGCCGCGGTGCACCGGCTGCTGGACGCGCACCTGCGCCGGCTGGAGGACGGGCTCGCCGACGCCCGCCGCGAACTCTCCCGGATCCGCACCCTTGTCGATCCCGCGGAGCAGCCGATGTTCACCCGCCTCGTGCTGGCCCGCGCCGACCTGGCCCGCGCCATCGACGCCGTCCGCTTCGCCGTCGGCGACGACCCCGCGCTGCCGGCGCTGGCCGGCGTGCTGTTCGACGTCGAGCCGGACGGAATCCGGCTGGTCGCCACCGACCGGCACCGGCTGGCCGTGGCCCGGGTCGGTGGCCGGCCGGACGGCCCGCCGGTGCCGGCGCTCGCCCCGACCGGCTTCGTCGACGGGGTCCGGGCCCTGCTCGACACCGGCGAGGGGAGCACCGCCGAGGCGTGGCTCACGGTGGCCGGCGACACCATCTCGGTCTCGGTGGCCGGGCGCGCCGTCGAGGGCACCGCCCTGCCGTACCAGTTCCCGGACTACGCCCGGCTGCTGCGCCCGCTCGTCGGCGGGTCCCCGGCGCACCGGCTGACCGTCGACGTGGCCGCCCTGCGCGCCGCGCTGACCAGCCCGGACGCCCCGGTCGTGGCGTGCGGGCACGACGGTGTCGAGCGGGCCGTGACGGTGCTCGGCCCGGACGACCGGGGCGGGGTGCGGCTGCTCGGCGCCGACGAGCTGACCGACGACCCGGACGCGTTCCGGGTCGGGGTCAACGGCGGCTACCTGCTCGACGCGCTGGACGCCGCCGGTCGGGCGCAGCTGGTGCTGGAGCTGGACGACCCGGTCGCCCCGCTGGCCGTCCGCCGGCCGGACGACGCCGACTCGTTCTCCGTCCTGATGCCGGTGCGGCTCTGACCGTCTCCGGTCCCGCCCGGGGCGCGCGGCGCCGCGACGGTAGCATCTGGAGGTCCACCTGACGTCCGGACGGAGGCGTACGGAGCAGCATGCTCGACATGGAGTTGATCCGGAAGGATCGGGACGCGGTGGCGACCGCGCTGGCCAAGCGGCTGGACCCGGCCGAGGTGACCCGCGCGCTGGACGAGCTCCAGCAGCTCGACCAGCAGCGCCGCGGCCTGATCACGGAGATCGACGGCGAGCGCCAGCGCCGCAAGGCCGAAGCCCGCGCGTACGCGGAGGCGAAGCGGGCCGGCCGCGAGCCGGAGGTCGCCGCACCCGAGGCCGGCCGCAAGCAGCTCGCCGAGCTGGAGGCCGAACTCGACGGGGTACAGGCCCGGCTGCGCGACCGGATGAGCGAGCTGCCCAACCTGCCCGCCGACGACGTCGTCCCCGGCGGCAAGGAGGCCAACCGGGTCGTCCGCACCTTCGGCGAGCCGCCGGCCATCGAGCAGGTCCGCGACCACGTGGAGCTGAGCCGGGCGCTCGGCCTGGTGGACCACGAGCGCGGCGTCAAGCTCGGCGGTTCCGGCTTCTGGATGTACACCGGCCTGGGCGCGCGGCTGGAGTGGGCGCTGCTCAACTGGCTGATCGAGCAGAACATCACCGCCGGCTACGAGTTCCTGCTCCCGCCGCACCTGCTGCTGGACAGCGCCGGCTTCGCCGCCGGCCAGTTCCCCAAGTTCTACGACGACGTCTACCACCTGGACCGGCAGTCCGCCCCGCGCGGGCAGTTCCTGCTGCCCACCGCGGAGACGGCGATCCTCGGCGCGTACCAGGACGAGATCCTGGAGACCGCGAAGCTGCCGCTGAAGGCGTTCGCCTACACCCCGTGCTACCGGCGCGAGGCGGCCGGCTCGCACTCGGACGAGCGCGGCACCGTGCGCGGCCACCAGTTCAACAAGGTGGAGATCTTCCAGTTCACCCTCCCGGAGCAGGCCGACGACGCGCTGGCGGCGATGGTCGGCCACGTGGAGAGCCTGGTCGAGAAGCTGGGCCTGCACTACCAGACCAGCCTGCTGGCGGCCGGCGACGCGAGCGCCTCGATGAAGAAGACCCTCGACATCGAGGTGTGGATGCCGAGCACCGGCAAGTACAAGGAGGTGTCGTCGGTCTCCTGGGCCGGCGACTACCAGGCCCGCCGGGCGGCCATCCGCTACCGGGAGCCGGGCGGCAAGCAGACCCGCTTCGTGCACACCCTCAACGGGTCCGCGCTGGCCACCAGCCGGCTCTTCCCGGCCATCCTGGAGCAGTTCCAGCAGGCCGACGGGTCGGTGCTGGTCCCCGAGGTGCTCCGCGACCGGCTCGGCACCGACCGGCTCACCCCGGTCCGCTGACTCCCGCCGGCGAAACCGCCACGCCCGCCGGGACGGCCGGTACCGACGCCGCCGCTGGGGTGCGCACCCCTGCCTCCAGGCGTGATACCGCACAGTCATATCGATGACTGTGCGGTATCACCCTCCGGCCGACAATCGCCGACCGGCGCTAACGGCGCCACGCCGGTCGGGGTCGCGGGCGCCGGACCAGCCGGGGCCGGCGCCACGCCGGCCGGCGCATCCCGGTGCCGGGCCGCCGCGCGGGCGGCGAGCCGGAACAGCAGCAGCGCGGCCAGCACCGCGGCGAGCCAGGCCGGTCCGATCCCGTCGAGCGCGGTGACCAGCGCCCGCTGCACCCGACCGGCAGCCGCCACCACGGGATCGGCCAGCGCGTCCCGGCGGCCGGCGGCGAGGCGCGCCTCGTACCAGCCGTACCAGGCGACGTAGCCGCCGGCGAGCAGCAGCACCAGGCCGCTGAGCCGGGGCACCACCGCGCCGGCGGCGCGCAGCCGGGCCACCAGGTGGCCGCGCAGCAGCGCCACGCCGAGCGCGGCCACCGCGACCACCAGGCCCATCCCGAGGGCGTACGCGACGAAGAGCGCCAGCCCGCGCGGCGTGGACCCGGCCTGGAGGCTGGTCACCACGGTGGCCAGGAACGGCGCGCTGGCGCAGCCCAGCGACGCCACCGCGTACGCCATGCCGAACAGCGTCATGGAGACCCAGGAGCGGGTCAGCCGGGGCGCCCGGGCCAGTGGGCGGAGGGTGGGCAGTCCCCGGCCCGCGAGCAGCCAGCAGCCGAGCGCCACCAGCAGCAGTCCCAACGCGACGGTGAGCCAGGGCAGCCGGGGGCGCAGCCAGCCGGCGAGCGGCGCCAGCGCCAGCCCGAACGCGCCGAAGACCAGCACGTACCCCAGGGTCAGCCCGGCAGCCGCGGTGAGCGCGCGGCCGACCGCGCCCCGGCTGTCCGGGGCGCCGGCCACCAGCAGCGACAGGTACGCCGGCAGCAGCGCGAAGCCGCACGGGTTGACCGCGCCGAGCATGCCGGCGGTCAGCGCCAGCAGCAGCGGGGTAGCCATCAGCCGGCCAGCGCGGCGACCCGCCGGGTGAGGTCCTCGCCGTCGAGGAAGCCCTGGTGCACCACCCGGCCACTCCGGTCGATGATCACGAAGGTGCTCTGCTCGACCACCTCGAACCGGCGCCACAGCGCGCCCGCCCGGTCGTCCAGTTGCGGCGTCCCGGCCAGCTCGAACTCGGTGACGAAGTCCTTCATGGCCCGCTGCTCGCCGAGCCCGGCCACCCCGACGACGGGCACCGTGTCCCGGTACTTCGGGGCCACCTCGGCGACCGTCCACGCCTGACTGGCGCAGGTGGCGCACCACGGCGCCCAGAACCAGAGCACCACCGGCCGGCCGGCCAGCGCGGCGCCGGAGAACGCCGCCCCGTCCAGGGTCCGCGCGGTGAAGGCCAGGGTGTCCGGCACCGGCGCCGCCGCTGCCGACCCGGTGGGCGGCGGCGCGCTCGGGCCGGAGGGCGACGGCGCGGTCCCGCCGGTGCCGGCGGCCGGCTCGACCGGATCCGCCCCGGCCGCGCAGGACGCCACACCCACCAGGGCGGCGAGCAGCAGGGCGAGCGGGCCGGCCGCCCGACGCCGGGTGCGGCGGCGGGACCGCCCGGACCTGACCGATCGGCGCGGCGTCCGCATCCCGTCTCCCTTCGCAGCTGGCTACTCGGCCCTGGCCAGCCGCAGGGCCAGCTCGGGGCAGACCTTGACCGCCTTCAGCGCGCCCTGGCGCAGCCAGGTCGGCACGGGGGTGGACGGGAAGGCGGGGTATCCGTTGGCGTCCAGCCGGATGAAGTCGGGCACCACGTGGGCGCAGAGCCCGTGCCCGTCGCAGCGGGACCAGTCCAGGGTGAGCTTCTGCGGGTTGGGATCGGGCGCGCCGGGCAGCCCCATCACGCCCTTGACCCGGCGGCCGCAGCCGTCGCCGGTGGTGTGCAACCGCAGGTCCTCGGCGAAGACCTCCATCGCGGAGAGGGCGAACCGGGCCGTACCGTCGGGGTGGCTGCACGCGCCGCGGCCCTTCACGTCGCCGGCGGCGGCCCGCACCACCTCCACCGGCGCGCTGCCGGAGACCGCCAGGTCGACCGCGCGGGCCAGGTCGGGCAGGCCCATCCGGCACGGGCCGCACTGCCCGGCGGACTCGCCGGCCAGGTAGCGGACCACCTGGGCGGCCTCGCCGAGCGGGCAGGTGTCCGGGCCGAGCGGGACGACGATGCCGGCGCCGAGGGTGCCGCCGACCGCGGCCAGCCCCGTGCGGGAGATCTCCGCCCGGTCGGCGGCCTCCTGGGTGATCCACTTGCCGTGGTAGCCGCCCATCAGGATGCCGGGGCCGTCCGGCACCTCGCACAGGTCGAGGATCTCCCGCAGCGGGGTGCCGGCGGCGCACTCCACCACCGCCGGGCGCTTCGCCGCGCCGGTGACGGTGAGCAGCACGGTGCCCGGCTCGTCGTCGGTGCCGAGCGCCGCGTACTCGTACGGGCCGAGCCGGGCCGCGACGGCCAGTTGGGCGTACGTCTCGGCGTTGGAGAGCAGGGTGGGCAGCCCGCCGACGCCGGAGTCGCTGGAGCGCCTCTTGGTGCCGGGCGGGATGTGCGGCAGGCCGTTGATCCCGTTGACCAGCGCGCCGCCCTCGCCGGAGATGAACCGGTGCGGCACGGTGACGACGGTGGTCGGCACGGGCATCCGCCGCTCCTGCAACGCCTCGGTCAGCGACTCCTTGCCCACCCCGTCGTCGGCGATGCCGATCACGATCTCGTCGGCGTCCAGCGCGTACGCGGCCAGCGCGGCGCCGTCGAGGATGAGGTGCGGGGCCCGGGTCAGCAGCACCTTGTCCTTCCAGCTGGCCGGCTCGCCCTCGGTGGCGTTGACCACCACCACGGCGGTGAGGTCCTGCCGCTCGCAGGACTCCAGCACGGCGCGGAGCTTCCTGGCGAACGGGAAGCCGGCGCCGCCCTTGCCCTTGAGCTGGATGCCCTCGGCGAGCCGCAGCAGGTTGGCCGGTTCCATCGGCCCGATCGGCCCGTGCACCTCCTCGTGGGCGAGCAGGTCGAGGCGGCCGAACTCGGCGAAGCCGGCGGTGAGCCGGGGCTCGCCGACGCAGGCCACCGCGGGCACGGTGGTGCGCGTCATCGCGCCTCACCCCGCAGCCCGGCCCAGTACGCCCCGTCCACCGCGTCGGCGTTGGCCCGGCGCCGGCGGCGACTCTCCTTGGCCTCCCGGCGGGCCCGCCGGGAGGCGAGGTCGACCAGGGTCGGGGTGTCGTCGGCCGGCACCTCCTCCGGGACGTACCGGGCCGGCGGCCGCCAGTAGTCCGGCTCCTCCGGCACGTCGTCCTCGACGCTGTGCCGCCCGCCGCCGCTGCGCGGCGCCGCGGAGATCGGCCCACCCGAGATCGGCCCACCGGAGATCGGGCCGGCCGACACCGGGCCAGCGGAGATCGGGCCAGCGGAGATCGGGCCGGCGGAGATCGGGCCGGCGGAGATCGGCTCGGTGGCCTCCCAGCGGCGCGGGCTGTCCCACGGCTCCTCCGGCTCGTTGGAGCGGGGCGGCACCGAGTACCGGGTGCCCGCCTCGGCGTCGACCCGGGAGCGGCGGCTGACCCGTCCGCTCTCCTCGTCGCCCCGGCGGCGGCGGCCGGTCGGCGCCAGCTCCTCGTCGTCCCGGACCCGCCGGCCGGTCGGCGCCAGGTCCTCCTCGGTGCGCCGGCGGCGGCCGGTCGGGGTCAGCTCCTCGTCCCGGCGGCGGCCGGCCCGGGCCGGTTCCCCGGCCCGGCGGGACCGCCGCTCGGCGGGCGCCGGCTCCTCGCCGCGACGGCGGGTCGCCCGCCGCTGCGGCTCCTCCTCCCGGCGGCGCCGGGCGGTCGGCTCCAGCTCGTCCTCGCGGCGGCGGGCCACCGCTTCGCGCTCCCCGGTGCGGCGACGGCGGGCGACCGGCGCCAGGTCCTCGTCGCGGCGGCGGGCCGGGCGGACCGGTTCGCGCAACGACCCCGGCTCGGGCACCACCGGCACGGTGAACCGCTCCGGGTCCCGCCGCTTGGCGCCCGGCGCGGCCCAGGTGCCGGCCAGGGTGGTCTCCGCCCAGCTGCTGTCCCGGCCGGCGCCGTCGGCGCGACGGCGGGACAGGCCACCGAGCAGCGCCCGGCCCCTGCCGTCCTCGGCCGGTCGGGCGGCCAGGGCCTGGTTCATCGCGGCGGCCTGGTGCTGCTCCCGGCTGCGCCGCCCGAACGTCACCGAGAGCCGCACCAGCAGCGCCAGCACGACCAGCAGCACGCAGGCGAGGTAGCTGAGCACCACCCAGGACTTCGCCGGCCGGCCGGCGTTGAGCCCGTGCAGGATGGCGAACGGCCAGGAGAGGTACGCCGTCGAGTGCAGCGCCCGCCACAGCCACTTCGGACCGACCCCGGCGAACCGGGCCCGGACGATGCCGGTCCAGAGCACACTCACCATGAGCAGCCCGGCCACCGTGCCGAGACCGACGTAGAGCCCGCCGCCGCCGACGAACGGCACGATCGCGTCGGTGCTCGCCGCCCGGCCGGTGGCCACCTTGGTCAGCACGTGGAAGAAGAGCCCGGCGACGCCGAGGATGCCGGTGGCCCGGTGCGCGGACTGGAGCAGCACCCGGTGCCGGATCAGCAGCACCAGCCGGTCGGTGGCGAGCAGCCCGAGCATCACGGTGAGGCTCAGCGCCACCAGGGCGATCACGCCGGCGAAGAACTCGGTGAAGAAGAAGCCGTAGGCGTACGCCGTCTGGCCGGCCCCGGTGAGCATCGTCCCCGCCCACAGCGCCGCGATCGCGGACACGGTCAGCACGGCCGTCGCGGACCGGGACCGGGTGCGCACGCCCCGGCTGGTGCTGGTGGTCCGGACGGTGGCCGGTTTCTGGTTCTGCTTGACCCGGGCCATCTGCTCCTCGATCGTCTCGCGGCGGCGCACCGCCGGCCGACCTGCTCCCCCATCGAGTACGGAGCGACGGCGTGGTCGGATCACCGACCCGGGAAAAAATTCCGGCTCGGTTGTCGAACCGTCCGGCCACCGGCCGCGTGTAGCGACGGCCACCCTCGACGGCCCGCGAAGAATAGTGACGAATTTCCATGCGTTGACAGCCGCTGCAACGCGCTTGTAATCTTTCCGAAATATTTCACCCCTGGTTGCAAGATTCGGGCAGCCGAGGGATTCCGCTCCCCCGCACCACCACCCCGTCCCCCGCACCCCCGTCAGGAGTTCCGATGCATCGACGTCGATGGCACTCGGCGCTGCTCGCCCTCGGTGTGATCGCGAGCGTGCTCGTCCCCACCACCGTGACGGCACCCCCGGCCGTCGCCGCACCGGCCGGCACCAAGAAGGTGATCGTCCAACTCTTCGAGTGGAACTGGACCTCGGTGGCCAACGAGTGCCGGACCACGCTGGGCCCCAAGGGCTACGGCTGGGTCCAGGTCTCCCCGCCGCAGGAACACGTCCGCGGCGCCCAGTGGTGGCTGGCGTACCAGCCGGTCAGCTACCGGATCGAGTCCCGCAAGGGCACCCGCGCCCAGTTCAAGGCCATGGTGGACGCCTGCCACGCGGCCGGCGTCAAGGTGATCGTGGACGCGGTCGTCAACCACATGTCCGGGCAGGACAACGGCGGCACCGGCTGGGCCGGCTCGTCGTACGGGCACTACGACTACCCGGGCATCTACCAGTACCAGGACTTCCACCACTGCGGCCGCAACGGCGGCGACGACATCGCCAACTACGGCGACCGGTGGGAGGTGCAGAACTGCGAACTGGTCAACCTGGCCGACCTGAGGACCGAGTCGGACTACGTCCGGGGCCGGCTCGCCGGCTACCTCAACGACCTGCTCTCGCTCGGCGTCGACGGCTTCCGGATGGACGCCAGCAAGCACATGCCGGCCGCCGACATCGCCGCGCTGCGCAGCCGCCTCTCCCGGCCGGTCTACCTGGTGCACGAGGTCATCCACGGCGCCGGCGAGCCGATCCAGCCGGGCGAGTACACCGGCAACGGCGACGTGCACGAGTTCCGCTACGGCAAGGACCTGGCCCGGGTGTTCCGCTCCGAGCGGCTCGCCTACCTGCGCAACTTCGGGGAGGGCTGGGGTCACCTGCCCAGCGGCGTGTCGGCGGTCTTCGTGGACAACCACGACACCCAGCGCGACGTCGGCGGCGTGCTGACCTACCGCGACCGGGGGATCTACGCGCTGGCCAACGCGTTCATGCTGGCCTGGCCGTACGGCTCGCCGACGGTGATGTCCAGCTACACCTTCAGCCAGCGCGACCAGGGCCCGCCGCAGGACGGCTCCGGCCGGACGCTCGACGTGACCTGCTACTCCGGCTGGGAGTGCGAGCACCGCTGGCCGGTCATCGCCAACATGGTCGGCTTCCGCAACGCCACCGAGGGCGCCGGGGTCGCCAACTGGTACGACAACGGCAACAACCACATCGCGTTCAGCCGAGCCGGCAAGGGCTACCTCACGGTCAACGACGAGGACCACGCGATCACCGGCCGCTCGTACCACGCCGGGCTGCCCGCCGGCCGGTACTGCGACGTCATCCACGGCACGTTCAGCAACGGCTCGTGCAGCGGGCCGGTGGTCACCGTGGACGGCAACGGCTGGTTCGCCGCCGACATCCCCGCCCACGACGCGGTCGCCATCCACGTCGGCGCCCGCCTGAGCTGACCCCCCACCTCCTCCAGGGACCCCCGTCCGGCCGATTTACCGGCCGGACGGGGGTCCTGCCATTACAGTCTCTTTGTGCCGTTTGACCGAATAACCACGTACCGCTGGATCCGCCGGGTGGCCACCGCCGTCGGCGTGTCCGCGCTGCTGGCGACGGCCGGCGCGACCGGCTGGGCGCTCACCCCGGAGCCGGTGCCGCCGCCGGTCGAGCAGGCGGCCCCCGCCGAACCGGACCCCACCGCCCCGGCGCCGAGCCCGACGCCTGAGGAGACCGTGCCGGTCGCCGCGCCCGCGCCGGACGACCTGCCGGTGGTCGACTACGACCCGGCGCCCCGCGGCTTCCCCGCCGACCCGGCCGCGGCGGACCCCACTCCGCTCACCGAGGGGCTGCACCCGACCCGCCGGATCGCCGCGTACGACGCGCCGGGCGGCCGGCCGCTGGCCTTCCTGGCCCCGACCATCCGCGGCGTCGAGCTGACCATGCCGATCGCCCAGCGCCGCGCCGGCTGGACGGCGGTGCTGCTCCCGTCGGCCAACCGCCGGCTCGCCTGGCTGCCGCCCGGCGGCTTCACCACCGTCGAGCTGCGCGACCAGCTCGTGGTCGAGCGCCGGGCGCACCGGCTCACCTGGTACCGGGCCGGCCGGGCGGTGCGGTCCTGGGAGGTCAGCCTGGGGCAGCGGGGGCAGGAGACGCCGCTGGGCCGGACGTTCATCCTGGGCCGCACCCCACCGCCCCAGCACGTGTACGGCGGGGTGGACATCTTCGCCCTCGGCGCGGTGCCGGACGACCCGAACTCGGTGCCGGCCAGCCTGCGCGGGGCGCACATCGGCCTGCACAGCTGGTACCACGACGGCGAACTGGGCCGGAACACCACGAACGGCTGCATCCGGCTGACCCGCAGCGGCCAGCGGGAACTGCTGGCGGAGGTGCGGACCGGCAGCGCGGTGGTGGTGGTCGACCAACTGCCCGCCCCGCCGCCGACCGCCTGACAGGCCGGGCGCGCCGGGAATCGCCGGCGGCCGGGCGGGTAACCGCAGGTCCGGACGCCACGACACCGGGAGGGACGCCATGGCCAGCGCGCCGCAGGGACCGGTCGACACCGTCGTACTCATCCACGGGCTCTGGATGACCTCGCGCAGTTGGGAGCGGTGGGCCACCCGGTTCGCCGGGCGCGGGCTGCGGGTGCTGACCCCGTCCTGGCCGGGCATGGAGGGCGAGGTCGAGCAGTTGCGGGAGGATCCCGCCCCGATCGCCCGGCAGCGCCTCGCCGAGATCGTCGACCACTACGACCGGATCATCCGGGAGCTGCCCACCGCACCGGTCATCATGGGGCACTCGTTCGGCGGCCTGATCACCCAGTTGCTGGTCGACCGGGGCCTCGGCGCGGCGGCGGTGGGCGTGCACCCGGCCGCGGTGAAGGGGGTGCTCAAGTTGCCGTTGAGCACCCTGCGCTCGGCCTTCTCGATCCTGCACAACCCGGCCAACCGGAACCGGGCGGTGCCGTTCACGCCCGACGACTTCCACTACGCCTTCGGCAACACCCTCAGCCGGGAGGACTCCGACCGCGCCTGGCAGCGGTACGCGGTGCCGGGCGCCGGCCGGGTGCTCTTCGAGGGGGCGTTCGCCAACCTCGACCCGAACTCCCCGGCCGAGGTGGACACCCGTCGCTCCGACCGGGCGCCGCTGCTGCTGATCGCCGGCGGGGTCGACCACGTGGTGCCGGCCACCGTGGTCCGCTCCAACGCGGCGCTGTACCAGCAGTCGCGGGCGCTGACCGCGTACCACGAGTTCCCCGGCCGCTCGCACTTCACGGTGGGGCAGCCCGGCTGGGAGCAGGTCGCCGACTACGCGCTGGACTGGGCGCTGCGGGCCGCGGCGCTGCCGCGTGAGCAGACCGTGGCCAGCGAGACCCCGCGCCCCTGACCACGGGGTCGCGATGGAACGGCCCGGCACCGACTACCGGGCGGGTGACGCCGGCCGCAGGCCGCGCAACGCGGCGTCCACCACCTGGTCGGCGTACTCGGCGGTGAGCGGGCCGGTGCGCTGGAGCCACCGGTTCAGGATCGGGCCGAACAGCAGGTCGACGGCGACGTCGAGGTCGACGTCCTCGGCCAGCTGCCCGGCGCGGCGGGCGGCGCGCAGGCGCTCCTTCTTCAGCTCGCGCAGCGGCCCGTCCAGCCGCTCCTGGTAGGCGGCGGCCAGGGCGGGATCGTGTACGACCTCCGTGTGCAGGGCCCGCATCGGCTGGTCGTAGCGGGGGTCGTTCAGTTCCTCGACGGTGGCCCGCAGCACCGCCTTCAGGTCGCCCGCCAGGTCGCCGGTGTCGGGTAGGGCCGCCTCGCCAACGTCCTGCCCGTCCGTGGTCAAGGTCAGGAACGCGTCGAAGAGCAGGGCACCCTTGGACGGCCACCACCGGTAGATCGTCTGCTTGCCCACGCCGGCGGCGGAGGCGATGCCCTCGATGCTGAGCTTCGCGTACCCCAGCTCGCTGACCAGGTCGAGGGCGGCGGTGAGGATGGCCCGCCGCGCCGCCTGGCTGCGACGGCTGGAATCGGGAGCGACCTTCTGCGTGGGCACGGACCGAATCTAGCAGCAAGAGAGACGAGACGGTCCGTCTTGACATCCCGACACGGCCGGGTATTGTCATCCTCGCAAGCGAGACGAGACGGTTCGTCTCGCAACGAAGGGAGTCCCTCCATGGAGGCCTCAGGCACCGCCCCATCCCGGGTCTGGTTCATCACCGGCGCGAGCCGTGGCCTCGGCCGCGCGTTCACCGAAGCGGCGCTCGCCGCCGGTGACCGCGTCGTCGGCGCGGCCCGGGACGTCTCACCACTGGACGACCTCGCCGCCCGGCACCCCGACCGCCTGCTCGCCCTGCGCCTCGACGTCACCGACCGCCCGGCGGTCGTCGACGCCGTCGCCGAGGCGGTGCGGCACTTCGGCCGGCTCGACATCGTCGTCAACAACGCCGGGGCCCTGTTCGCCGGCATGGTGGAGGAATTCACCGAGGAGCAGGCCCGCGCCCAGATGGAGCTGAACTTCTTCGGCGCGCTCTGGGTCAGCCAGGCCGTCCTGCCGCACCTGCGCGCCCAGGGCGGCGGCCACCTCGTCCAGATCTCCAGCATCGGCGCGCTCGGCGGCTTCCCCAGCACCGGGCTCTACAGCGCCAGCAAGTTCGCCCTGGAGGGCATGAGCGAAGCCCTCGCCGCCGAAGCGGCCGCCTTCGGCGTCAAGGTCACCATCGTCCAACCCGGCGGCTACTGGACCGACCTCTACACCAGCAGCACCGCCACCACCCCCAACCCCGCCTACGACCCGCTGCGCGAGGAACTGGCCAAGCAGTGGGCCGAAGGATCGGTCGACAGCGAACCCCGGCTGGCCGCCGAGGCGCTGATGAAGCTGGTCGCCAGCGACAACCCCCCGCTGCGGCTGCTGCTCGGCAGCATGGTCTACGACGTCGCCGTCGACATCAGCCAGCGACGCCTGGCGACCTGGGCCGAGTGGGAAGAGGTCAGCCGCGCCGCCGAGAAGGCGGTCCCGGACCCGCGCGCCGAGCTGAGCTGACCGGTGGCCGCTCAACCGCCGAGCCGGTGGCCTGCCCGGTCACCGGCCCGGCGCGGGCCGAGCGACCGCCGGGGCCGGCGGCCGGGCGGCGAGCCGCGGCGGCGCGCCGATGGGCGGCGGCGGGCGGACCGGCTCGGCGCGCGTGATCGCGGTTCGGCCGCCCCGGTCCCGTTTCTGGCATGGGGACGGGATGCGGGGGTATCACGGAAACATGAGGGCGAGCTTCCGGCTTGGCCGGATCGCGGGCGTACCCGTCGGGGTCAACTGGAGCGTCCTGGTCATCTTCGCGCTGATCGCCTGGGGGCTGTCGGCCAACCAGTTCCCCCGGGCCTACCCCGGCGAGCCGGTGGCCGCGTACGTGCTGGCCGGACTGGCCGCCGCGGTGGTCTTCTTCCTCGGCCTGCTCGCCCACGAGGTGTCCCACGCGATCGTGGCCAAGCGCAACGGGCTGGCCGTCGAGGGGATCACGCTCTGGCTCTTCGGCGGCGTGGCCGAGCTGAAGGGCGAGGCCAAGGACCCCGGCGCGGAGCTGCGCATCTCCGGGGTCGGCCCGCTGGTCAGCCTGGTGATCGGGCTCTTCTTCGGGGCCATCGCCGTGCTGCTCGCCCTGGTCGGTGAGGACGGGCTGCTGCTCGGCGCGATGTCCTGGCTGGCCGGCATCAACGTGCTGCTGGCCGTGTTCAACGTGCTGCCGGCCGCGCCGCTGGACGGTGGGCGGGTGCTGCGGGCGGCGGTCTGGAAGTGGACCGGGGACCGGACGAAGGCGTCGGTGGTGGCCGCCCGGGCCGGCTGGGTGCTCGGCGCGCTGCTGATCGGCCTGGGGCTGTGGCAGTTCCTGGCCGGCGTCGGCTTCGGCGGGCTCTGGCTGGCCCTGATCGGCTGGTTCCTGATCGGCGCGGCCGGCATGGAGGAGCGGCAGGCCCGGCTGGGCAGCGCGCTGCGCGGGATCCGGGTGGCCGACGTGATGACCCCGCAGCCGCAGACCGCGTCGGGGCAGATGACGGTGGCCGACTTCGTGGACCACTACCTCTTCGCGTACCGGCACTCGGCGCTGCCGCTGACCGAGGAGGGCCGGCCGGTCGGGCTGGTCACCCTGGACCGGGTCCGCGGCATCCCGGCCGACCGGCGGACCGGCACCACGCTGGCCGAGGTCTCCTGCCGGGCCGACGAGCTGGTGCTCGCCTCCCCCGACGAGCAGCTCAACGACCTGCTCCCCCGGCTCAGCGAGTGCGCCGACGGCCGGGCCCTGGTGGTCACCGAGGGTCGCCTGGTGGGCATCGTCTCCCCCAGCGACATCAGCCGCGCCGTCCAGCGCGGCAGCATGCGCGACGACCTCGCCCGCCGCTGACCTCGTGATCGCCTGTCGCTGAGCCGGCCCGACCTGCCCCCGATCAGACGATCACGGGGACCGCTCAGCGGGGGAAGTACGCGTCCAACGGGTCGGTGTGGAACGTGGCCCGGGGGTCGAGGCGACGCAGGAGAGCGGTGAAGTCGGCGTACCGGGGGTAGGCCGCGGCCACCGCGGCCGGGGCCAGCTCGAACACCTTGCCCCAGTGCGGGCGCGGCGCGAACGGGGCGAGCCGCTCCTCCACCGCGGCCACCACCGGCAGCACCGCCGCCGCGTCGGCGATCCAGGTGAAGTGCACGGCGAGGCTGTCCCGGCCCTGGTTCGGGCTGAGCCACAGCTCGTCGGCGGCCACCGTACGCAGCTCGCAGACCTGGAGCACCGGAGCGATCAGGTGGGCGACCTCGTCCAGCGCGGCCAGCGCCTCGGCCGCCGCCGCGCGCGGCAGGTGGTACTCCGACTGCAACTCCTCCCCGCTGCTCGGGGTGAAGCCGAGCCGGAAGTGCGGCAGCCGCTCGTGCCACGGGCCGGGCTCGCCGAGCTGGGCCGTGCAGTTCTCCGCCGACATGCCGGGCACCGGGTGCCGGGGCCGGTCGGCCGCCGTCGTACCCAGCCAGTCCGCCGGGGGCGGCGGCTGGTCCGCGCGCTGCTTGCGCCAGACCTCCCGCAGCCGCGGCGTCCGCCAGTCGGTGAAGACGCTGACGCTGTACGCCGAGTCGAGCGCCGCGTCCAGCGCCTCCCGGGGCAGGTCGAGCCGGACGTACTGGCGCAGGTCGAAGGTGGGCACCACGTCCAGGGTGAGCCGGGTGACCACGCCGAGCGCGCCCAGCCCGACCACCATGCCGGCGAAGTCCTCGCTCGACCGGTCCACGGTCAGCAGGTCGCCGTCGGCGGTGACCAGTTCCAGCCCGGCGACCGCGGTGGCCAGGTTGCCGATCGTCGGGCCGGAGCCGTGGGTGCCGGTGGCGACCGCGCCGGCCACCGAGATGTGCGGCAGCGAGGCGAGATTGGCCAGCGCGTACCCCTGCCTGTGCAGGAGGGCGGCGAGGTCACCGTAGCGCGTCGCCGCCGGCACGGTCACGGTCCGCCGCTCCGGGTCCAGCCGTACGTCGGGCGGCAGGCCGGCCAGCGAGACCAGGTCGCCGGTGGTGTCGCCGAGGCGGTTGAAGGAGTGGCCGGTGCCGACCACCCGGACCCGTTCGCTGCCGGCCACCAGCCGGCGCAGCTCGTCCACCGACTCCGGCCGGTGGTACCGGCGGGCGGCGTAGCGCACGTTGCCCGCCCAGTTCCGGCGCGGCACCCCCGGTCCCGTCACGCGGTCGGCCTCCGTTCGGTGGACTGGTCGCCGGCCAACGCTCCGCTCAGCGTGGCCAGGGCCGCGTCGACCTGCGCGGTGCTGTAGCCGCGCCCGGTGGCCGGGAGGCCCTCGGCCCGGGCCCGTTCGATCTCCGAGCGGGCGGCCTGCCGCTCCAGCGTGCCGCCCCAGACCAGGGCGTCCTGGCCGCGCCGGATCAGCGCGTCGACCCGGTCCGGTTGGTAGCCGCGCAGCCCGACGGTGAAGTCCGGGGCGCCGAAGGCGGCCTGGCGCAGCCCGAGCACGTCGACGAAGCGGTCCCCGCCGTACCGCGACAGGGCCGCCGCGATCTCCGCGGGCCGCTCCCGAACCCGGTCGAGATCGAGCAGTTCCACCGCGGCCCGCCCGTCACGCGGGTGGTGCCCGGTGGCCGGCAGGCCGAGCGCGGTCCCCGCCGCCGGCACCAGCAGCAGCCGGGGCGAGGTGGGCCGGCCCTGCGCGGCCGGCGGCTGGTCCAGGGCCAGCGCGTCGATCTCGTGCCAGCGGATCAGCCGGCGCAGCTTCGGCAGCCGTACGGTCAGCCCGTCGGCACCGATGGCGAACCGGAACGGGCGCAGCAGCCCGGCCAGCACCACGCCGCCGAGCAGCACGCCGCCCCCGCCGACG
The DNA here is from genome assembly GCF_030519475.1 of Micromonospora sp. C28SCA-DRY-2. Classification (GTDB taxonomy): domain Bacteria; phylum Actinomycetota; class Actinomycetes; order Mycobacteriales; family Micromonosporaceae; genus Micromonospora. The sequence goes on from NZ_JAUMKD010000002.1 coordinate 177,367, forward strand.
ATCCGGTGCAGCACGGCACCGTCGCGCGCGAAGAGCAGCAGCGCCGCACCCCCCAGCACGCAGACCAGGGGCAGCACCAACGCCCCCCGGTTGCGGTGCAGTTCCACGTCGTACCCCCGTTCGTGGCCGTCGTTTCCGGTCTGCATCATGCGCCGACCGGGCACGCGCCAGCACCGGTCGATCGGCCAGCGGTTACCACCGCCGCCGTCGGGGAAGCCTACGCCGATGAGCACCTACCGTGATCCCGCCCCACGCGGCGACGTCTTCCCGTCCGAGGAGGAGATCGACCCGACCGGCAGCGGCGTCGAGCCGGCCAGCGGGCCGGCCGGGGCGTACCGCCGGGTGGTGGCGACCAGCCCGGGGCCGAAGCCGACCCCCGCGCCGCCGCCGGCGCCCACGCCGGTGCCGACGCCCGGGCCGCCGCCCCGGACCGGCGCGCGTTCGATCGTCACCCGGCACCTGGACGGTTCCGTCGAGGTGGTCACCGACCTGGACGGCGACGGCGTCGCGGACGTGCTCCAGGTCGACCTTGACGGCGACGGGGTGCCGGACGTGACCTATCTCGACCGGGACCGCGACGGCCGGCTGGACACCGTGCTGCGCGACCCGGGCCGCTGACCGGGCCGGGCCAGCCGCGCCCCGCCCGGCCGGGCGCGGCGCGTCGCTGCTCGCCGGCCCGACCGGACGGGACGGCTCAGACCTGCGGCATCACCTCGGCGGCGACCAGTTCCAGGTGGTCCAGGTCGGCCAGGTCGAGCACCTGGAGGTAGATCCGCTGGCTGCCGGCCGCCGCGTACCGGCCGATCTTGTCGACCACCTCGGCGGGGGTGCCGGCGAGGCCGTTGGCGCGCAGCTCGTCGGGCTCCCGGCCGATCGCCGCGGCCCGGCGGGCCACCTCGGCGTCGTCCCGGCCGCAGCACAGCACCAGGGCGTTGGACCAGCGCAGCTCGGCCGGGTCCCGGCCCACCTCGGCGCAGGCCGCGCGTACCCGCTCGAACTGGGCGGCGGTGTCCTCGGCCGAGACGAACGGCAGGTTGAACTCGTCGGCGTACCGGGCGGCCAGCCGCGGGGTGCGCTTCGGGCCCATGCCGCCGAGCAGGATCGGCGGGCGCGGCTGCTGCACCGGCTTCGGCAGCGCCGGCGAGTCGGTGACCGGGTAGTACCGGCCGGCGAAGTCGAAGGTCTTGCCCGGCGGGGTCGCCCAGAGCCCGGTGATGATCGCAAGCTGCTCCTCCAGCCGGTCGAACCGCTCGCCGACCGAGGGGAACGGGATGCCGTACGCGGTGTGTTCCTCGGCGAACCAGCCGGTGCCGATGCCCAGCTCGACCCGGCCGCCGCTCATCTGGTCCACCTGGGCGACGGTGATCGCCAGCGGGCCGGGCAGCCGGAAGGTGGCGGCGGTCATCAGCGTGCCGAGCCGGATCCGCCGGGTGTCGCGGGCCAGGCCGGCGAGGGTGGTCCAGGCGTCCGTCGGGCCGGGTTCCCCGCTCACCGAGCCCATCTTCAGGTAGTGGTCGGAGCGGAAGAAGGCGGCGTAGCCGGTTTCCTCCGCGCAGCGGGCCACGGCGAGCAGGTCGTCGTAGGTCGCGCCCTGCTGGGGTTCGGTGAAGATCCGCAATTCCATGTCCCGAGCATAGGTAGCCGGCCCGGGCGCCGCCGGAAAGGTTCATATGCCTTGACAGTCATATGACCAACGAGGCATATTCGGTGGGTGTCCGTCGACGCCTTCACCGTCCTCGCCGAGCCGACCCGGCGCCGCATCCTCGACCGGCTCCGCCGGGCCGAGTCCAGCGTCGGCGAGCTGGTGGACACCCTCGGGGTCAGCCAGCCGGCCGTCTCCAAGCACCTGCGGGTGCTCCGCGACGCGGGCTTCGTCACCTGCCGCACCGCCGCCCGGCAGCGCATCTACCGGATCGACGTGCGCCCGTTCCAGGCCGTCGACGACTGGCTCGCCCCGTACCGGCAACTCTGGGAGACCCACCTGGACGCCCTGGAACGACACCTCGACCGTCAGGAGCAGTGATGCCACGCGACAGCTTCCGCCCCAGCCCACCCGCCGAGGTCCGCGCCGAGCCGGCCGACAGCGGCACGACCCTGGTCTTCGTCCGCGACCTGCGCCACCCGCCGGAGGCGGTGTGGGCGGCGCTGACCGATCCGGCCCGGCTGCGCGAGTGGGCCCCGTTCCTCGCCGACCGCGACCTCGGCGCCCCCGGCGCCGCCGTGCTCACCATGGTCGACGGCGACACCACCGAGGACCTGCCGGCGACGGTACGCCGGGCCGAGCCGCCCCACCTGCTGGAGTACACCTGGGGCGACGACCTGCTGCGCTGGGAGCTGGCGCCGAGCGTCACCGGCACCCGGCTGACCCTGCGGCACACGGTCACCGAGCGCGGGATCGCGCCGATGGTGGCGGCCGGCTGGCACCTCTGCCTGGACGTGGCCGAGCACCTGCTCGACGGCGACCCGGTCGGCCCGATCCGGGGCACCGAGGCGAAGGAGTTCGGCTGGGCCGAGTTGCGCGACGCGTACGCCACCCGGCTCGACTGAGGGTCGGCGGCGCCGGCCGGGGCCGGACCGGCGCCGCCGGCTCAGCTCAGACGTACGGCCGGGTCGCGTACGCGGCGCGCAGCGCGGCCAGGCCGTCGGCCTTGGGCGACAACGTGCCCCAGCCGGAGTTGAAGTAGTTGGTCCGGACGATCCGCGGCCCGCGCTCGGCGTTGAGCGCGGCGATGGCCGCCGGCACGGTGGCGATCCACTTCGCCTGGTCCGGGATCTCCGCCACCCGGACCCCCCACTCGGCGATGATCACCGGGCGGGAGAGCGCGACCGGGCCGAGGTCGGCGACCGCCCAGTCCTTGGTGCGGCGGAACCGGGCGAGCGCGGTGTGCTCGGGCGCGGTGGCGTAGACGTTCCACTGGAGGAAGTCGAGCTTCGCCATCAGCGCCTCCGGGTGGGTGCGCTGGAAGCAGGCCCGGTCGAAGCCGCCCACGCCGACCGAGAAGGTGGTGCCGGCGGGCAGCGGGCGGGCCTTGAACCAGTTCACGATGTAGGTCATCGCCTGCACCGCCCGGGCGTCCGACTCCGCCCAGGTGTACGCCCTGCCCGCCTCGGTGGTGCCGAACTCGTGGTCGGTGTCCAGCTCGGAGGCGAGCTGGATGTTCACCCCGAAGCCCAGGGTCCGGTACTGCGCCAGCGCTCGGGCGAAGAGCCCGTCGCACTGCCCGGCGAGCACCTGGCCGTAGCCGTACGCCCTGGGCCAGGTGGTGCCCGGACGCTGCTGGATGGTCATCGCCGGCGCCGGGACGGTGTAGCTGACCCCGTCCACGGTGAAGGTCTGCGGTCCGTCGGCCGCGCCGTAGTGCTTCAACTCCAGCACCATGTTGATCGCGACGGCCGCCCGGCCCAGGTTGGTCAGCCACGGCCGGTTGTAGCCGGGGAACGTGTAGCCGTCGGCGAAGCTGCGGTACTGGGTGAGCGAGCGGAAGTTGCCGCCCGCCATGTCCGCCGTCGGGTCGGCCCCGCCGGACAGGTAGTAGCCGCCCAGCACCGGCGCGGCGACGGAGTAGGTGGCGGTCGTGGTGACGGTGCGCCCGGCCGAGTCCCGCACCGTCACGGTCACCCGGGGCATCACGCCACCGCCCGGTAGACGGCCACCGAACCGTTGTCGGAGACCCGGGTCCAGGTGCGGCCGGAGTCGTCGGCGACGGTCACGGTGAGCGGATCCAGGACGGCGGTGACCCGGGCCGGGGCGCTGCTGTTGCCCAGTGCGTCGGTGACCACGACGGTGACGGTCAGCGGTCGGGTGTCGGCGTCGGAGTAGGCGACGGTCAGGGTCATCTGGTCGCCCGGCGAGTAGGTCGACGCGTTCAGGGTTGCGGTCGCGGTGGGAGCGGCCATGCCGGCCCCTCCTCTCTTGCTCGGTGCCGGTCCGGCCGGCTCGTGCACCGGTGGCGGCCCGGCGGGCTGTGGGTGCGGCGGCAGCCGGGCCGGCGCGGACCGGTTTCCGGGTACGACGAGCCGTCCCCGCCCGCGGTCGGGGTTCGGTGATCGGCTCTGGCGGTCGGTCGGCCCGGTGGCTGCGGCGCGCCGGCCGTGACCGGGGATCCCCGGTCGGTCGCGCCGGGCCCGACCGCGTCGGCGCGGTCGGCGTACGGCTGCCGGAGGTCGCGACGTCGGTGTCGGCGGGAGGGCACCGGCCCGGGCGCCCGGGCGGTGCTGGCGGGGTCGGTGGCGACGCTGCTGTCCCCACCGGGCCGGAGGAATGGGATGTGGCCCGCCATCCGCACGCCTCTCACCTGCTACAACAGTGCTGCGCGAGGGGCACCGGCGTCCTGTCAGCTATCGGACACCCGGCCGATCCGTCCGGTCTCCCGCCCGCCGGCCGGGACGGCCCGAGGATCAGCCGGCGGCGCTGCCCCGCACGGCCCAGGCCCGGGCGGTGAGCCGGATCGACCCGTCCGGCTCGGTCGGCACCCGGGCCGCCAGTTCCTCGCGCAGCGCGGCGCGGTGCCGCTCGGGCTGCGCCATCAGGTAGGCCGGAGCCGCGCCCTGACCGCCGAGGAACGGCGCCCAGTACGCGTCGAAGTCGGCGAACACGGTCGGCACCTCGACCGGCCGGACCGACACCGCCGTCAGCCCGGCCTCCGTCCACAGCGTCCGCAGCGGCTCCGGGGCGCAGACCGGGAACCGGCGGGCCTCGTCCAGTTCGGCCAGCGCCGGGTCGAGCCGGATCGCCGCCTCCCAGAAGTGCCGCATCATCGCCATGCCCTCGGCGTAGTCCCAGACGTACGCGGCGGCCACGCCGCCCGGCCGGAGCACCCGGGCGAACTCGGCCGCGGCGCGCGCCGGGTCCGGCACGAAGTTGAGCGCCAGCCCGCTGACCACCACGTCGACGCTGCGGTCCGGCAACGGCAGCGCCCGGGCGTCGCCGACCTGGAAGGCCGCCCGCCGGTCGTCCACCAGCGACCGGGCGTGGCTGACGAACCCGTGGGAGGCGTCGACGCCGACGACCTGCCCCGGCGCCGCCCGCGCGAGGACCGTCGAGGTCAGTGCGCCGGTGCCGCAACCCACGTCGAGCCAGCGCCGGCCGGGTGGCACGGCCAGCCAGCGGACGAACTCCTCGGCGACCCGGCGGCTCCACCGGCCCACGTACGCCTCGTATGCCTGGCCGTCGGCCCAGACCTCGCGCGCCATGCCGGCACCATACGCCCCCTCCGCCGTTACGCGCCCCGGCCGCCGCCTGCGGCTGCGGGCGGACGGCGGCGAGCGGCGGGCGCGGGCGGGCAGCGGCGGGCGGCGCGGCTTCGTAGCATCGTCGGGTGGCTGTGTCGCCGTCGCGCCCCGCGACCCCTCGGCTCGTGCCCGACGAGGATTTCGCCGGCTGCACCGCCGGCCAGTTCCTGGCGGTGGCGAAGGCCCTCACGATGATCCTGACCCTGCCGCAGTCGGCCGCCGCGCAGGTCGACGCGCTCGTGGTCCCCACCGGGCAGGGCGAGGACTGGCGGCTCACCCACGCCATTCGGCACTGGGAGGCCAACCCCCGGGTCCGCCACCTCCTGGTCGCGAACGGCAACCCGGCGGAACAGACGTACGTCGAGCTCACCCTTGACCACCTGCGCGGCCTCGGCCTCCGTCGCACCGACGGGGTCCACCTCCAGGCCGAGCCGGCCCCCAACACCGGCCTGCAGGCCGCGTGGATCGTCGACCGGGTCCGGGGGTACGGCATCACCAGCCTGGCGCTCGTCGTCTCCCCGTACCACCTGGCCCGCGTCTACCTCACGGTCCTCGAGGCCCTCACCGGCGGCGGGCTTCGCCTCCCGCTGATTCCGCTGCCGGTGGCCGTGCCCCCGGACCGGCCCGTCCCGGAGACCGGGGCGACCGGCTACGACCTGGTGCCGGGTGAGGTCCGACGCATCCTCGCCTACACCGACGAGGGGTGGGTGGCCACCCCCGAGGAACTACGGCAGTACCTGCGGTGGCTGTGGACCGAGCACCCGACCCTCCTCGGCGCAGCCCTTGGATCGGCGTCCGGGCGTCGGCTCGGGCCCTGATCGTTCGAGCTGGCGGGCCTGGTCGGTCACGGCGGCCAGCAGGGCGGTCAGGGCCGGAGCCGGCGGACTGTCCCGGGTGACCACGACCAGGCGGCGGCCGAGGGTGGCTTCGGCGACGTCGCGGACGGCCAGCGCGGGGTCGTCGGCCGGCAGGGTCAGCAGGGGCATCAACGCGACGGCCACCGCGACGCGGACGAGTTCGAGTTGTACGTCGGCGTCGCTGGAGCGGTGCCGCAGGTCGGGCTCGTACCCGCCGAGGGAGCGGCAGGTCCCGACCACCATGGCGTGATGGCCGGTCCCCTCGTCGGAGGCGGCCCAGACCTCGGATCGCAGCATGGCGATCGGGACCGGTCCGCCAGACCTGGCCAGCGGGTGGGTCGCGGGGAGGACCACCTTCAGCGGCTCCTCGTGCAGGACCGCGAAGCGCAGCCCGGCGGGCCGGGGCCGGGGATGACCGTCGTACTCGTCGCCGATCATCAGGTCGACCGCGCCCAGCCGCAGGCCCGGTAGTGCCTGCTCCAGTTCGAGCTCGGAGATCTCCGCGCGGACCTGCGGGTGCTCGACCGTCAACCGGGCGACGGCCGGCACCAGCAGGCGGCGAGCGGCAGACTGCAGGCCGCCGGCCCGCACGGTGCCCCGCACCTCACCGCTCAACGCGGCCAGGTCGGCCTCCGCCGCCTCGGCCGCCGACAACAGCACCCGCGCGTGCCGGGCCAAGAGCTGCCCGGCGTCGGTCAGCCGCACGCCCCGCCCGGCCTTCTCGAACAACCGGGTGCCGACCTCCCGTTCCAGGAGAGCTAGCTGCTGGGACACCGCGGAGGGGCTGTAGCCGAGCGCCCCGGCGACCGCGGCCAGGGTGCCCCGCTCCTCGAACTCCCGAAGGAAGCGGAGGCGGCGAAGATCCAGCGCGACCATGCAGAAATGCTAACGAGTCGGCTCCACGTATCGTCACTAGACCTGATGAATCGGGTAGCCGATGCTGAATCGCATGGGTGCGGCTCTGTGTCTTCTCTCCGCGGCGTGCTTCGGCGCCATGGCGATCTTCGGAAAGCTCGCCTACCAGGCGGGCGTATCGCCCGGGACGTTGCTCCTGGTGCGCTTCAGCCTGGCCGCCGCGCTGCTGGGGATGGTCCTGCTCGCCCGCCAGGACCTACGGCGAGAAGCACCGGGACCACCCGGCGAGCCGGCCGACCGCCCAGCGGCCGCACGCCGCCGGCTGCTGGCCACCGCCGTCGGCCTGGGCGCCGTCGGGTACGCCACGCAGGCCAGTCTGTTCTTCTCGGCCCTGCAGCTGATGGACGCGTCGCTGTTGTCCCTGATCCTCTACACCTACCCCGTCCTGGTCACCGTGGCGGCGGTGCTGCTGGGCCGGGACCGACTGACACCCGGGCGCGGAGGACCAGCAGCGGTGAGGCGCCGAGGAAGAACACCGCGAGTCCCGCGCGCCGCCCTGGTGGCCGCGTCCTGCGGAACGCTGCTCGTCCTCCTCGGCGCCGGCGGCGTGAGCTTCCATCCCCGCGGGGCGCTGCTGGCCTTCGGTGCCGCGATCACCTACACCGGCTACATCCTGGTCGCCGACACCGTCGTGCACCGGCTGCCGCCGGTGGTGCTGTCCGCGCTGGTGATGGCCGGCGCCGCCGGCACCCTCGGTGCGCGTGCGCTGCTCACCGGCGGGGTCGACCTCGACTTCAGGATGCCCGGATGGTTCTGGCTGGCCTGCATCGCCGTCGTCTCCACCGTCCTGGCGATGCTCACGTTCTTCGCCGGTCTGAAGCGGACCGGCCCGTCGACCGCCGCCATCCTGTCCACCTTCGAACCGGTGGTCACCACCGGACTGGCCGCGCTGACCCTCGGCGAATCCCTGAGCGCTGTCCAACTCGTCGGCGGGGTGCTGGTGCTGTCGTCGGTCGCGGTCCTGCAGGTCCGACCGGCTCGGAACCAGGATCGGGACGCCGCTGGCCCAAGCGCGCCCGTACAGCTCGCGGGCCAGCCGTGGCGGGTTCGCCGGTAGCCAGGCGAGTCTGCCTGGCTACCGGCTGGCCCCCGCGCAAGCCGGGGTCGCACCTATCGGAAGCGGGTGACGAAACGGCGTTGCCAGGGGGTCTCGACGGCACCGGCGGCGTAGTGCTGCCGGACATAGGCGACCGCCTGGTCGTTGGGCACCCCGTCGAGCACCGCGAGGCAGGCGAGGGCCGTGCCGGTGCGTCCCCTCCCACCGCCACAGGCGATCTCTACGCGTTCGTCTCCGGCGCGAGCCCAGGCCTCGCGCAACGCGTCGGCGGTCGCCGCGCGGTCGGACGGCAGCCGGAAGTCGGGCCAGCGCAGCCACCGGTGCTCCCATGCCACCGGGGCTGGCTCGCGGCCGAGGAGGTAGAGCGCGAAGGTGGGTTGCACGCCCGGCGGCAGCGGGCGCCGGAGCGCACGGCCGCGGACAAGTCGGCCGGAGGGCAGTCGGAGCACACCCGGCGCGGTGGGGTCCCAGGAAGTGGTCATCTGTGGTCAGGGCCGCCGCGCCCGTGCGGGCGGGCGGGGGGCCCGTCCTCCTTCCGGTTCGGTGGGCAGGTTTGCGGTCGGCGGTCGAGCTACCGGTCACCGGCAAGGGTGGCGACCGGCGCATCGGCGGCGCTGTCCCGCCGGGTGACATCGGTGTGGCGGCCGGCGAGGAAGCGCGGGGCCCACCAGTTCGCCTCGCCGAGCAGTCGCATGAGGGACGGCAGGACAACCGCGCGGATGATGGTGGCGTCGATCAGGATCGCGGCGGCGAGCCCCACGCCGAGTTGTTTGAACTCGACGATGGACAGGGTGGCGAAGATGCAGAAGACGGCCACCATGATGATCGCGGCGCTGCTGACCGTCGACGCTGACGAGACGATGCCCTGCTCGATCGCCCGCCGGGTCGGTACGCCGCGCTGGACCGCCTCGCGGATGCGGCTCACCACGAACACGTGGTAGTCCATCGAGAGCCCGAAGAGGATGACGAACAGCATCAGCGGCAGCCAGGACACGACAGCGCCGTTGGAGGTGAACCCGAGCAGGTCTTCCGCCCAGGTGTGCTGGAACACCAGCACCAGCAGTCCGTACGAGGCGGCCACGGAGATCGTGTTGAGCAGGATCGACACCAACGCCACCACCACCGATCGGAACGTGGCGAGCATGACCAGGAACGTCATGCCGAACACGAACGCGACGACCGGTGGCAGCGCCGCCGCCGTGCGGTCCCGGAAGTCGGCATCGCTCGCGGTACGGCCAGCCACCGCCCACTCCGTGTCCGGGACCGTGCCGACCGTGGCCGGCAGCAGTTCGCCGCGCAGCCGGCGCAGCGACTGCGTCGCCTCGCTGCTGTCGCTGGCGCCCGCCACGCGGATGGTGGCCAGGAAGACGGTGCCGTCGGCGGACCTGCGCACGGTCGGGGGGCGGTCCTGGGCGAACCGGCCGTCCCCCTTGATCCGCTCGGCAAGATCGGCGAGTTTCCGCTCCACCTCCGGTCCGCCGGTGACGCCGGTACGGACCGCGACCAGATGGCTGGTGCCCAGCTCGTTGCTCGGAAACACCTGCGCCAGGCGGTCGTAGGTGCCCAGGATCGGGATCGAGCGGGGCAGGTCGGTGGTGGTCGGCCGCTTGAGGTTCATGTCCAGCGCCGGCACGGCGAGGAGCACCAGCGCCCCGGCGGAGAGCACGAACGTCACCAGCGGCGCGCGCAGCGCCGGGCGCAGGACCGCCGACCAGAACCGGCTACGCTCCGCCCGCTGGATCCGCCGGCCGAGGAAGGGCACCCGCGGCCGGTCCACCCAACGCCCGAGGACGACCAGGATCGCCGGCAGGACGGTCAGCGAGCCGACCACCGCCACCCCGACGACCAGGATCGAGCCGGTCGCCATCGAGCTGAACGTGTTGTCGCCGACCAGGAACAGGCTGGCCATGGCGACCATGACGGCGACGCCGGAGACCAGCACCGCGTGCCCCGAGGTGGCGGCTGCGATCTCGACCGCGCTGCGATGGTCCCGCCCGCGAGCGCGTTCCTCCCGCTCGCGGCGAAGGTAGAACAGCGAGTAGTCGACCCCGACGGCCATGCCGATCAGCAGGATGATGCTGCTGACCAGTTCACCGGCCGGGAAGGTGTGCGAGGCGAACTGGGCCAGCCCCATGGCACCCGCGACGGCCGACAACGCCAGCACCACGGGCACCCCGGCGGCGATCAACGCGCCGAAGCTGAACAGCAGGATCACCAGTGCGACCGGCACGCTGATCAGCTCGGCCTTGACGAAATCCGCCGCCAGCGTCTCGGTCAGCGCCTTCGCCAGGGACGCCGATCCCACCTGTTCCACCCGCAGGTCGGGATGCCGCTGCTGCGCCTGCCTGGTGGCCTCCAGCAGCGGTCCGACCCGCGCGTCGGCGTCGTTCGCCGAACCGGTCAGCTCGACCTCGACCAGCACCGCGTCGCGACCCGGCGAGGTGACCGGGTCAGCCACCGTCGCCACCTCGGGCAGCGCGCGCATCCGCGCCGACAGGTCGGCCGCCACACCCTGCGCACGCTGGAAATCGAGATCCCCGGTTCGGGCCGTGATCAGGACGCTCTCCGCCGCCGGGGCCTCCGGGAAGGCGCCGGCCTGCTCGATGCGGTCCGCGCGGGCCAGTTCCCCGTGCAGGCTGTCCTGCGTGGTGGCCTCCACCGTACCGACCAGGCTGCCACCGACCACGCTGGCGAGCACGAAACACAACCAGGCGGTGATCGCGAGCCACGGATGGTTGGCGCTCCACCGGCCGGCCCGCGTGGTGAACGGCGCCCGGGCAGCCTGCCGCCGGCGACGCCCGGTCGGGGCGGGGTCCACCACACCCGGCGTCATCGGCCCTGCTCCGACCGGGGTGCGGTGCAGTGAACGGTGCCGGGTGCACGGGCCGGGATCGGATTCCGCGTCGCGACGGCCAGGCCGGCGGCGGGGGCACCGAGCCGCTCCGTCAGATCGGTCGCCAACCCGACCGGACCGCCCGGGGGCGGATCAGGCTCCCGGGCCAACCGGCCGACGTGCATCGGTAGCTGCCACAAACGGATCATGCCGAAGACGCTATGAACCCCCCGCGGCCCGGACCATGGGGTCCACCGCCGACCTCAGCAGGCCGACCTCAACCACCGGGGTGCGGAAAACCGCACCCCGCCGAACGCCCGAAGCGACTGTCGTGTCCCGACCGGTTGGCGTCGTGGTCGCCGAGAACCGGGACCGGCTGGTGACGTCGCCGCGGCGGTAGCTGATGTTCCTGGCGGCGCTCTCACGCCCGGTGGTTCAGGCCACGAGCAGGCGGAGACCGAGTTCCGCCGCGTCGAGGGCGAGCAGGTCGCGGTTGCGTTCGGCCCACCGGCCCGAGGAGAGGTCTTCGCGCAGCGTCCTGACCGCACGCTGCTCGGCCTGCGGCCCGACCCTGGTCCAAACCGAGACCGCGCGGCGTACGTGTTCGTCCAGGTACGCCTCGGGCCGGCGCCAGTGCGCCTCGAAGAAGCCGTCAGCGCAGTCCCACGGGACGAGCACCGGCTCCGCGCGCCCTCCGATCGCGCGGGTCAGGTCGGCCAGGGACGGCCAGCCGACGAGGAGGTCTGCGAACTCGGGCAGGTAGTCGCGGGTGAGCCAGAACCGCTGACGCCAGCCGGTGTCGTCGGCGTCGTACGTGAACACCACCACGCGGCGGGCCACCCGCCGCATCTCACGCAGCCCGGCGACCGGGTCCGGCCAGTGGTGGACGGTGCTGACCGCCATCGCGGCGTCGAAGGACTGGTCCTCGAACGGCAGGTTCTCCGCGGCGGCGGCCACGCACGGCGCCGCGCCCACGGGACGCTGCGCCCGCATGACCGCCGACGGTTCCACCGCCGTGACGTCCCGGTCGGGTGGTTCGTAGGAGCCGGTGCCTGCCCCGACGTTCAGCACGGTGCGTGCGTCCCCCAGCGCATCCCAGATGCGCTCGGCGATCCGTGGCTCGGTCCGCCGCGTCGCCGGGTAGGCGGATCCGATGGCGTCGTACAGTTGCGCGCCGAACATTCTCAGTTGCTCCTCCGGGGTCGTCCTGATTCCCATCGCCCGCGCCTCCAGCTCCCTGTCGATGGCCGTCACCATGGCGGCAGCGCGGTCGCGCTGGTCCATCAGCAGGCCGCGCAGCCGGCACAGGTGCGCGACCGCGTCGGTGGCCGGGTCGTCGACCAGATCCGCGATCTCCCGCAGGCCGAAGCCGAGCCGCCGGTAGGCGAGCACCTCCCGGAGCCGCTCCACGTCGCCGGCGGAGTAGGCCCGGTGCCCGGCCGCGGTCCGCGTGGACGGCGCCAGGAGGCCGATCTCGTCGTAGTGGTGCAGTGTGCGGACGCTGACGCCGGCCAACTTCGCCACACGCCCCACTGTCAGGTGCTCCTCCACGCCACCGACTATGTGGCATGACGCCGCGTGAGGAGCAAGCGCTTGGCCGCCGGCATGACCGGATCTCCGGTCAGCGGCATGAACGGGTGGTGTTCACCCCGTGACGAGTTCGGTCAGTGCGGCGCTGGTCGCTTCGTCGGCCGGTAGGAATGCTTCGAGTCGCAGTTCGGCGACGGTGACGTCGGTGGCGGTACCGAAGTGGGTGAGTGTGGTGATGAGCCGGAGTTCCCGGTTGTCCGGCTCGCTCGTGCGCAGTTGTAGCGGCACCGCGAAGCCGAGGTGGTGCGGCGCGAGGTGGCGTGGACGCGGCGGTGCCAGGTCGGCGAGTTCGGCGGCGAGGTGGCGGAGCCGGTCGCTCGGGTTGCGCAGGCTCTCGGCCTCGACGCGGGTGATGATGTGCCATGCCCACTCGTCGAGGTTGACGATGCGCGGCGCGAGACCTCGTGGATGCAGCAGGATCCTGGGCACGCTCGCCGGTGGGGCGAGCAGGTCCGGGTCGACTCCCCGGGTGATCGTGTGGAACCCGGCGTTGGCCGAGATGAGGTCGCCGTGCCGATCGACGATCACCGCCGGATACGGCAGGTGCCCCTGAAGGACGCGCTCGAGGGCCGTCCGGATCGGCGCCAACTGGGGGTCGTCCAGGTCGGTCTGTGGGTACGCGGGGGCGAAACCCGCGGCGAGGAGCAGTTCGTTGCGTTCGCGGATCGGCACCTCCAGCGACTCGGCCAGCCGGATGATCATCGACCGGCCAGGGGTCGAGCGTCCGCTCTCGATGAAGCTGACGTGCCGTTGGGTGGTGCCCGCACGCACCGCCAGTTCGAGTTGGCTGATGCGTCGGCGGGTGCGCCACGTGCGCAGCCCCGCCGCGAGTCCACCGCTCGCCGATTCGGTGATCATGCCTCCTGTATACGGGGGGCAGCGCCGTCGGACGATTCCCTGCGGGGAATTGTGGCGGCGCGCCGGCCGCAGCACAGTCGTGGTCGCAACGATCATCCACGACCGAAGGATCATCATGGCTGACATCGACCTGAAGGACCTCACGGACCGCTACGTCGCCGTGTGGAATGAACCCGACCCGGAACGACGCCGCACCGCCATTGCCGCACTCTGGTCGCCCGACGCTGTCCACGTCCTACAACCCCCTCAGGAGATGCGACAGACCGCGGAGGGGCTGGGGTTCGAACGCCTGACTCTGGAGGCGCGCGGGCATGACGCGCTGGAACTGCGGGTGAGGCGCGCCTATGAACGGTTCGTCGCTCCGGGCACCTTCGTGTTCCGGTCCCACGGCGACGCCGACCGGCTCCACGACGTGGTCAAGTTCCGGTGGGAGATGGTGCCTCGGGCCGGCGGCGACGCGGCCGGTGGCGGGCTGGAGATCCTCATCCTCGGTGCGGACGGTCGCATCGGCAACGACTACCAGTTCATCGAGGGCTGACCACGATGACGGCGGTGCTGCCCCGTCCCGATCGTGACGCCGTTCGTCCGGGTCGTCGGTAAGCGCTGAGCGGCGGTCGTACGCGGTGGGCGGCGGGACCCGAACGCCGCGACCGAGGGGCCGTGAGATCACGAGGCCGGCTGCGGCGCGACACGGCGTCGTCACGGTGGCGAGCCGGAGCGGTCACTCATATCCCATGGCTGGGATGACCGTGCCGAGGGCTGCTTCGATGAACTCGCGGGTCTCGCCGTCGAATTGGTCGCTGCGGTGCGTCAGCTTGTGCGACTGGAACGTCGACGGGGTGGCGAAGTCGTCGACGTCGAGCCGTTCGAACAGGGCGCGGCGCTGCCCGGGCCAGTCGGCCGCGAGGTCTTCTGCTTTCACCTCGACGTATCGCCTGCCCGTCAGGTCGGCCGCGTTCTTCCAGGTGAGCCATCGGTGGTAGACCGGCTTGAGGTAGGCGAGGGCGCCGTCGACGGTGGGCGGGGCCCACGGCTGGGCCAGGTGGGATGCGAGCACCGCGACCGGGTGACGCTTGATGTGCACGATGGTCGCCTCGGGGACCAGTTCCCAGAGGAAGTCCATGCACAGCAGGTTGAACGGTGTCTTCTCGCACCAGGTCGGCTTGCCCGCGTCGGCGGCTGCTCCGCCGAACATGGTGTCGATCAGGCCCCGCAGGATTCCGAGCAGTTCGCCCCGGTCGCTGAAGTACCTGGGAAGTACCCGCCGGCGGCTCAGCGGCTCGAACGGCCCGGCCGGCCGGTCGGCGTTCCCGAAGCCTTCCGCGGGCGCGGGTTCGTCGTATGCGCACGCGATCAACCGCGGCCAGAGCTGCTGCACCGCGTCCCGGTAGCGCCGCTCGCCGACCAGCTCGGGAACGGTCTTGCCGCGATCGTCGCGCCGGCCGGGTACTCGTACGGTGAGGAAGTCGCTCAGCCGGTGCAGGGCGTCCTCACCGACCGTGGGGTCGTATCGATCGGTGAGCGCGTCGGCCAGATCCCGCAGGCCACCCGGGTCGACGAGAAACTTCGTCTCCATCGGAATCCGATGGATCAGTGGATGTTCGCCGATGATGTCGGCGATCCGCGACGTTCCCGAACGGCCCGTACCCGCTACGAAGATCGGTGAGGGGGAAGGCATGCCGAGCAGCCAAACCCTCGGCCCGGCGCCCGTGCAAGCCATTTATCCCCGTCACCGGCTGCTCCGGGCCCGCCCGCCCCCCGCGCCGTGCCTGCCCGACGGCCGCCTCCACCAAGCGAGCGACGCACGATAGAACCCGCCGATGTGGTTGATTTACGCATTGGCCCGGCGGAGGCGTTCGGCTGCCTGCGCCCGCAGCGCATCGGCGCCCGCCGGGGTGCCACCGCACAGTGCCAGCTCCCGTGCGTTGTACGCAGCCATCCACAAGCTGGCCGCCCAGGCGATCTCCAGCTCCTCGGCCGTGAACAGGCGCCGCCGAACGTCCTGATAAGCCACCAGGAACGCCTCGGAGCTGTCGATCGGCGCCAGCGTGGGCGGTCCGGCACTGGCGAACGACCCGCCCGCCGCTCCCACGAGCGCCGCCTCCGGCTGCCACGCCAGGCTGTCCCAGTCGTGCACCGCCCACACCTGCCGACCCCGCCACCGCAGGTTCTGCGCCTCGAAGTCGGCGTGGCCGAGCACGCACGGCAAGCCGGCGGCCAGCAGCCGCTCCCGGGCCCGCTCGGCCGTCTCGACGATGTGCTCGGACACCACACTCTGGTCCCGGCTGTCGAGGAGGTCGATGGCCGGCCACACCCCGGGATCGGTGTGGTCCCAGCGCACCCAGGGCGGATTCGGCAGCGGCGGCGCGACGGGCACACCGGCAAGTTCGGCCATCAGCCGGGCGAACACCTCCGCGCAGCGCAGAGCGATGTCCGGGGAGTCCCCGTGCAACACCTCGCCTCCGGGCCGGAATTCCTCGGCGTGCACGGCCAGTTCACCGACACCGACCACCGGTGTGAGCGGCCGGGCACACGGAAACCCGCGCTCGGCCAGCCGGGCCTGCGCCGCGACGCACGACGAGGCCCGGCCGCCGTCGGCGCGCGCCTTGACCACGACGTCCCGGCCACCGACCAACCGCAGACCGAACACCATCGAGACCTGTCGCGACTGGAACAGCACGCCGGCGGGATCGCCGCCCAGTTGGTCGAGACACCAAGCCGGCAACCAGTCCGGCAGCTCGTCCAACGACACACTCAGGACTGTGCCATAGTCACCCAACGCACCGGCGAGATCGTCTGCTGGACGAGCACCAACCTGATCCGCTCTCGGTTTCGCCACCGTTCGCGCCGCGCCATATTCGTCGGCGATTAGGCCGTACGGGAGATTGTCCAGCCACCGTCCTCCGCTCGACTGGTCTAGTCTTCCGAGACCGGCTGACGGAAGGCATCGCGCGATGCGGAAACTGGTCTACGGCATGAACCTGTCCTTGGACGGCTACATTTCCGCGCCCGGCGACGACCTCGGCTGGAGCGAGCCGAACGATGAGCTTTTCCAGTGGTGGCTCGATCAAGAGCGGGTGATCAGCCTGTTCCTGTACGGGCGCCGACTGTGGGAGACCATGAGCGCCTACTGGCCGACCGGCGACCAGCAGCCGGGTGCCACCCCGGCGCAGATCGAGTTCGCGCGGAACTGGCGGGACACGCCGAAGGTGGTGTTCTCCTCGACGATCGACCAGGTCGACTGGAACGCTCGCCTGGTTTCCGGCGACGCGGTCGCCGAGATCACCCGGCGCAAGGCCGAGGACGGCGGGCCGATGAGGGTCGGTGGCGCAACGCTCGCCGGGGCGGTCATGCGGGCCGGGCTGATCGACGAGTACGAGATCGTGACCCATCCGGTCCTCGTGGGCGGCGGCAAACCGTTCTTCAGTGCGCTGGACGGCTGGGTGGACCTGAACCTGGTGGAGACGCGGACCTTCCCCGGCGGCGTGATCCTGACCAGGTACGAGACGAAGCGCTGAGCGCGATTCCTTCCCGAGGGGCCTGTCCGCGGGAGCGGCGGCATGCCCCGGAGCTCGGCCGCACCCTGAGCAAGCGACCGCGCGGTGAACCAGCCGCAGGCGAGGTGCTGGGGCGGGTCGGCGTCGGCCGCCCGACCCGGGACAGCCCGGATCGGTCAACGGCGCACCCGATAGCGCAGGTGAAGCACCCGGTTGCCCTGAATCACCACGTCGGGATCCTCCAACAGGTGCTGCGCGTGGACCGACCCGAAGTAGCGCTTGCCGGAGCCGAACACGACGGGTACGACGTCCATACGCACCTCGTCGACCAGGCCCGCGGCAAGCACCTGGCCGCCGACGTCGCCAGCGGCGACCTCGACCACGCGGTCACCCGCGAGCTCCTGCGCCGTGGCCACGGCTGCCTCGACGCCGTCGACGAAGTGGAACGGCGCCTCGGGATCCCAGCCCTCGGGCTGCGGCCGGTGCGACACGACGACCACGTGGTCGATCCCGCCCGGAGGCTTCCCGTCCCAGCCGTCCGTCATGTCGAAGACGTGGCGGCCGACGATCGTGACTCCGATCTGGTCCCAGTACGGCCGGGTGTAGTCGTAGGACGTCTGCGACACCTTCAGCTCGCCGCTCGAGTCCAACGGGACGTCACCACTGGACAACCAGTCGAACAGCGGTCCGGGCTGGTCGTTCTCGTCCGCGATGAAGCCGTCCACCGACACCGAGCCGTACATGATCACTGTGCCCATGGGGCGCTCCTCTGCTCTGGGATGCCCCCATATTGGCGTGTCGTGAGCTGTCGCTCTTGTAAGAAATCAATCGGCCGGCAGCGGCCAGCTGTCCAGCACGTGGTCGGGATGCTCGCGCAGGAACCGCCGCCGGACTTCGACGTACCGGGTCGGCGTGAGCCCGGTGAACGCCCGGAACTCGTGGCCGAAGTGGGCCTGGTCGAAGTAGCCCGCGCGACCGGCGAGATCGCCCCAGTCGATCGGTCCGGCGGGGTTGATCGAGAACACGATGGCGGTGAAGCGGTGGGTGCGGGCCAGCCGCTTCGGCGTGACGCCGATGAGCTCCTTGAACCGCTGTGCCAGATGAGTGCTGCTGACACCGGCTGCCACCGTCAGGTCGCCGATCGCCACCGCCCCGCCGGTCGCCGCGATGACGCGGCTCGTGTGGCGGACCAGTCCCAGGCCGGCGGTCTCGCCCAGCCGTCGGGTCAGCTCCTCCTCGAGCAGCGTGAGCATCTCGTGCGGCCCGTGCGCCGTGGCCAGCCGGTCTCGCAGCTCAGCAGTGGCGGGCCGGCCCCAAACCTGCTCTACCGTCACCGGCCGGTCACACAACTCGGCCGCGGGCATCGGCAGGAACGGCGCCAGCCCCCACGGCTTGAAGTGCACGCCGACGGACCGGGTCCGGAGCGGGTAGCCGAACTCCAACGCGCGGGTGGGCATGGTGACCACGCAGCCGTCGGCGTACTCGGCCGGCTCGATGTCGGTGCCGGCGCGGATGCGGAACGGGGCCCCGAGGTTGACGATGAGCAGCGCCGCCGGCATCGGCGGCAGCGTCAGCCGGGCGTACGGCGGCGCACCCTCCAGGTAGTAGAGGTCGTCGATCAGCCCGTCCAGCGGCGGTCGCGGCACTCTGGACACGTACTCCACGTCCACATAATCACTGTCCCGGGCGAGGCTTGGTGACAGCGCTGGCCGCGTATTCGGAGAAGATTTCACCGAGGACGCGTTGCGCGTTCGCGAACTCTGCTGCGTCCTCGGGATCTTGGGAGGTGGAGGAGCAGGTGGCGAGGGTTTTCCAGAGGGCCCAGCCACGTCCGCGCGCCCAGGTCGCATCATCCACCGACAGTTGTTCGCGGAACACCTGCCGGCCGTCTGCGGTCAGCAACGTCCAGGCGATCGCCAGATCGCAGGCCGGGTCACCGACGCCGCAGGTCCCGAAGTCGATGACGGCCGCCAACCGGCCGTCAGCAAGGAGCAGGTTCCCCTGGGCGAGGTCTCCATGGAACCAGCGGTCGACACCGTCCCAGCAGGCGTCGAGTGCCCCCGCCCAGATCTCGCGCACCAGTTCGGCGTCGACGTGGTCGGTCAACTCGGCGAGCGCACGCTCGACCTCCTTGTCGTAGGTGCGCAGGGTGCCGCCCCGGAACCAGTTGTGGACACCCGGCTGCGGGCCGCCAGTGGCGTCGACGCTCCGCAAGGCCGCCAGGAACTCGGCCAGGTCGATCGCGAATCGCACCGGGTCCGCGATGCGGTCCATGGTCGCCGGCTCGCCGTCGAGCCACCGGTAGATCGACCACGGATAGGGATAGCCCGCATCCGGCTCGCCTTTCGCCAGCGGGGCGGGGATGGGCAGTGGCAGCCGAGCGGCGAGGGCCGGGAGCCACCGATGTTCCTTGTCGACCGCCAAGGCGTACTCGGCAGCGCTGGGCAGCCGCACCAGCATCTCGGGGCCGAGGTGGAAGGTCCAGTTGTCCCAGCCGCCGTTGGCTACCGGCTCGATCGGGAGGTCGGCCAGGTGCGGGAACTGGTCGGCGATGAGCCGATGCACCTGTTCCGCGTCGACGGTGATGCGCTGCGGCAGGGGACCGAGATCAGGAACGTCACTCACCGAGCCGTCCTCGTCTGGCGTGGAAGTTGAGCGTGATGTGGTGCGCGAGCGAGAGCAGCCGCCCGGACCGAGGGCGTCGGTGCGGACCTTCACGCGGTCCGGCCGGGTCGTCGGCAGCATGGTTGGGCAGGAAAACGGTTGGTGGGGCGGGCGGGACTCGAACCCGCGACCGAGGATTATGAGATCAAAGTGCCCGCCCTGCCTATCTGGGGGAATAGGGGCCCAGCAGCCAAAACACCTTCCGACACCTCACACCGCTCCCCCAGCCTCCGTCACCCTCTTGCGGACTGCGGACTGCCCGTCTGTGGGGCAAACTGCTCCACCGCTGCAGGCTACAGAGGCTCGCCGGCCAACTGCCCTTGCAACTCCTCGAAGAGCATTGAACGCAGGCGGTCGAGCTGCCGCTGCTCAGGCAGGACCGCACCGTCTCGCTGCAGGACAATGTCCTGGAAGCCGCCCATCCCTTGTCGGTAGAGGCCGAGGATGTCCCGCACTACCCGCTGCCGGCCGTCGCGGTCTGCGCCCGCCTCGACCAGCCGCCGGCCGAATCTCGCCAAGGCGCTGCTCCACTCGGGCTCATCGACCCGCAGCACATGAGCGACCTCTAGTAGGAGGTCGTGCAGCCTATCCGTGTTGTCCTCCACGGCAGCAGCTTCCCATGGCCGCTCAATGGCGGGACGCGCCCCTGCCTTGATCAAGACTGACGTCGGCCGGCGTACGTCGGTCCTGCTGACCTGCGCAAGTCGTCGACCGGTGTAGCCCTCCCCCGGCCCGTGTCGGCCGAGTTGGCTGTACTGATAGCTGTACAGCCAGGCGGCCCGCCAGCCTTCCGGGCAGCCCAGCATCGCGGGTGCCGACTAGCCTGACCGCCGTGACGACGATCGAGCAGCTTGAACGGAACGTTTGGCCGGACCCCGGCCCGGACGCCACGTCTCTGGTGAGGCGTTGCACGACGCTACGACGCAAGCCGTTGGCTGAGTTCACGGTCGAAGACCTGCGCATCATGCTCGGGCAACAGATTGGCGTGCCTGCTCTGCTGCCTCTCGCGGTACAAGTCCTGCTCCGCGATCCGTTGGCCGAGGGCCACTACTACCCGGGTGACCTGCTCACCAACGTGCTGCGGCTACCGGACTCGGCGTGGTCGAGCCTACGAGCGGAACGGAAGCGGCTGCAGTCTGTTCTGGCTGAGCTCGTTGCCGGTCCCCCGTTCTCCGACCCTGACCTAAAGCCTCGCGACCCGGACCGGCGTCTTGGCGACGCCATCGTGCGGTTTCTTGATCGATGAGAGCGATCTCCTCGTGGGGCAGTCGTAGCCCGTCCAGCTTCCGGGGAGGGTGACCAGGTGGAGCGTCTACCGGACGAACGACCTGGTCGCCCTCCCCGGAAGCTGGTAGCCCTCGTGGTGCCCGGCGAGGTGAGCCGCGGGCGGCATCTCGGAGGAGGGTCAGGGTTCGCGGCGGAGCCCCGAGGTCTTCAAAGATCCTGCGTCTGTCAGCGTGGCCGGCCGGCCGGCCCGGCCGATGCCGGCGGAGGTCGCCAGCAGGCCGGGGCCGGGCCGGCGCGGCCCGCTTGCGGGCCGCCTTGATCAAATAGAGCGGAATTCGGCAACACGTGGACCGCGCGGCGTGGACCGCGCGGTGTTTTCCGTCCCGGCAGATGCTTGAGATCGGAATCCCAGTACCTGCTTGACGAGATCACGTGGTCTGTTCTCCAGCGCGTGCTTTTCGTTGGTGTTTGCGGACGTTTCGCAGCGTCTTCAGCGCCTTCTTGGCAGCGGTACTTACGTGCCCGCCGGTTCGCACCGTGGCGTGGTCCTCGACGGCGAGGCGCGTCAGCAGCTTCTCGGCTCTTTCGTCGCCGGTGGCGCCGAGCGCTCGTGCTGCCCAGAACCGCACTTCGGGATCGTCGTGTGAGGTCGCCTGGATCAGACGGTCGAAAGTTTTGATTGCAGGGTGCGCCAGCGCGGCCGACAGGTAGCCGGCACGTACGGGCCGGCGGGGCGACTCCAGCGCAGCCCACAAGTGCTCGATCGCCTCGTCGTCACCGATGTCGGCCAGGGCGTAGGCGGCAGCTGCTCTGACGTGCTCGGCTGGGTCGTCGAGCACCTGCGCGAGAGGCGTGATCGCGGTGGGGTCACGGATCTCTCCCAGAGCTTCACAGGCGCTCTCGCGGGCGAGAGCATCCGGGTGGCGAAGTAGGTCGATCAACAGCGGGGCGGCCGTCTGAAGGCGCAGGATGCCGCAGCCGGTCGCCGCCCACCTCTGGCATCCGTACTCCTCGTCGGCAAGCGCAGCAAGGAGCGCTTCGGCCAGCGACTCATCACCGAACAACGCAAGGAGATTCAACGCGCGGGAGTAGATCTCGGGGTCGAAGTTGGGGTACCCGGTCACGATCTCCCTGAGGACCTGCTTCGCGGCCACGTCCCCTTTCTCGGCTCCAGCCACGAGCGCACGCAGTGCCTCCAGCCGAACCTCACGGTCAGGGTCAGTCAGCTCACGGAATTGGTCACGCACAGGAGACAACCTAGATCCGGCAGTCAGCCCGTGTCATGAAGCCCTCGCAGCGCTTAGAGGACGACTTGGACCAGGTGGCGGATCGCCTCGACCGGGCGGCGGCTCGCGCTGCTGCGGACTCAGTGCGGACTGAGGGCGTAGGTCCGGACCTTCACGCGATCCGCCCGGGTCGTCGTCAGCATGGCTGGGCAGGAAAACGGCTGGTGGGGCGGGCGGGACTCGAACCCGCGACCGAGGGATTATGAGTCCCCTGCTCTAACCGGCTGAGCTACCGCCCCGGCACCGCGCCGGATCCTATCCCGGCCGGTCGATCACCGGCTAGCACGAACCGGCACCCTCGCTCATCGGCGTCGCCGGCGCAGCAGCACGATGGGCAACGCGAGGATAACAGTGAGCAGCCAACCCACCACGACGACGCCCCACAGCCAGCCCTCGCCCTCGGCCGTCTCGGTGATGAACATGCCGAGGGTGAGCAGGGCGTTCAGCCCGCCGACCGCCAGCGCGGCCAGGCCGCTGAGCACCATCAGCGGGATCTCCCACCAGGACCGCTGGACCGGCTCCCGGCGGGGCGCCGGCTCGGCCGCGCGGGGCTGCGGGATGCGCTCCGGGTCGCGCGCCGGCATGACCACCTGCCGGTCCGCCGGCACCTGCGAGTCGATCACCCGGATCGCGCCGGGGTGCAGCTCGAACATGGTGGGTTCGATCCGCATCGAGATGGCGTCCGCGCCGATCAGCTGCCGCGCGCCGTCCGGCCAGGCGAGCAGCACCGCGCAGTCGGCGTAGGTGACGGTGAGCGGGCCGCCCGGCCCGACGTAGCTGACCCCGTCGACGCCGACGCGCAGTTCGCCGTCGCCCTCCCGCTCCCGGTACGCGGTGCCGTCGACGATCCGCTCCGAGCAGGTGGGCGCCTCGACGAAGCCGGCCCAGTCGGCGGTGTTGCCCTCCGGCACCATCAGCAGCGCCGACCCGGCCACCTCCCGGGCCACCGCGTGCAGGTCGGCGACGGTGACCGCCTTCAGCTCGGCCCGGTGCTCGTCGATGGTGAGGTTGCGCTCCCCGGTGAGCACGTTGCAGGCGTACGCCGGCAGCCGGGCGGCGTCCACCTCGGCGGTGCCGAGCAGGTCCTCGCGCTTGGCCACGCAGGAGTCCAGGTCGCTCTGCTCGATCCGGCCGACCCGGAGCTTGGCCAGCGTGTCGATGAAGCCGCCGAGCACCGCGTCCTGCTTCTCCGGCAGCGCGTCGGCGAGCGCGCGCAGGCAGGCGTACCCGTCGCCGCGCGGGTCGTAGCCGGCGGTGGTGGTGTAGGAGAGGCCGCCCTCCTGCCGCAGCGACCGGAACAGCTCGCGCTCCAGCACGTCGGCGAAGAGGCTCGCGGCGGTCGAGCGCCGCACCACCGCGTCGAGGACCACCGCCCGCGAGCCGCTGACGAAGTACGCCGGGGTACGCGGCAGCGCCGACGACGCGGCCGGCACCGGCTGGCGTACGCCGGCGGGCAGCGCCAGCCGCAGCCCGGCGGGCACCCGGTCGCCGGCGATCCAGAGCACCGCGTTCTCCCGGGTGAACCAGCGGGCCGCCCACTGCCGCAGGTCGTCGCCGGTGAGCCCGCTCAGCCCCCACTCGGGGTAGCTGCTCAGGCCGAAGTCCCGGGCGCCGTGCCGCCACAGCGGCACCGCCTCCACCGGCGAGCCGCCGCGGTTGCTCCACTCGGTGCGCAGGATCTCCTTCTCCACCTCCAGCCGGCCGGTCGGCAGCTCGGTCAGGTTGGCGCAGACGGCGGTGAGGAAGGTGGCGATGTCCTGCTCGGACCCCTGCATGTGGAAGGTGGTGAAGACCGGCGAGGTGGCCCCGTTGAAGTGGTAGTCAGCCATCCCGAGGGGCGCCAGCGCGAGGTGTTCCAGCAGGTGGGTGATGCCGCTGCGGGCCAGCGTCTCGTCGGCGGTGCCGACCCGGAAGGTCAGTCCGGCGCGCATCGGCCCGCCGGTCGGGGCGAGCAGGGTGGGCACCCCGTCCACGTCCAGGTGCTGGATCATGCCAGGCCGCCCTTCGCGTACGCCTTGTCGCGGAACCGCTGGAACTGCTTCGTCTCGTCGCCGTCGATGTAGCCGAACATCGCCTCGTGGCCGAGCGGGCCCAGGGCCTGGAACTGCTGCGCGGCCGCGGGCCACTCCTCCATCAGGCAGAACGCCATGGCGAAGGTGCTGCGCACCCAGACCCAACCCCAGCCGTTGCGGAACTCGGGGTGCCAGATCGACCGCTGCGCCGCCTCGTGGATCTCCCGGCTGACGTGCGGGCTGCGCAGGTGGGCGCCGGCCTTGCCGAGGGTGTCCTGGTCGAGCGCCTGCTCCAGGTGCGCCTCGACGACCAGCACCGCGTTCGGCGCGCCGGGCGGGGCCGCCGCCGCGCACTCCCGGGCGAAGCCGTGCGCCCGCTCCCAGGTGCCGCTCCACTTCGGGCAGAACTGTTGCAGCAGCGACGCCTGCGCCGGCAGGTGGTGCGGGTGGTGCTTGGCGAGCTGGTCGTAGCGGCGGCGCGCCTCGGCCTGGCCGAGTTGCAGGCCCCGGGCGTTGGTGATGCGCTGCGTCCAGGCCGCCGCGTCGTCCGGGTGGCGGGCGGTGACCTCGATCAGCACCTGCTCGGCGCGGCGCAGGTGGTCGAAGAACTGGGCGAACTGGTCACGGCTGACGTACTGGGCGCGGCGGGCCGAGCGGATCCGCCAGCCGGCCCGGATGAGGTACGCGCCGAGCAGCGTCCCGGCCAGCGGATCCGCCGGCTGCTCGGCCAGCACGCCGCCAAGGAACTCCTCGATGTCGGCGGTCTCGCCGACCTCGCCGACCAGGACCGTGCGGCCGTGCGGGTCCGGCTCGGCCAGCTGTGCGCGCAGGGCCGGCCAGTCACGCGCGGCGAGCGCCGCGCGCACCGCGCTGACCTGGGGGTACGCCGCCGCGGCGTCGAAGTTGGGCGGCGGAAGGGGGGCAGGCATGGCGAGGATGATAAGTGATCAACAACTCGCCGGGTGCCCCGCTTTCTCAGCCGGACCGCAGCCGCTCCAGCACCGCCCCGGCGGCCCGCCAGCCGCTGGTCAGCGCCCCCTGGATGGACGGGCTGTCCCGGTGGTCCCCGGCCACGAACAGGCCGTCGCCGAGCGCCACCGGCTTGCGCAGCCGCCCCTGCGGCGGTGGCGCGGCGGGCAGCGCGGCCGGGATCGACACGGTGGTCAGGTGCGTCCAGTCGGCGGTGGACCGTCCGTAGAGCCGGGCCAGTTCGAGCCGTACGGCCGGCTCGGGCGGGGCCGTTGGGCCGACCACCGAGGTGGCCACCAGGTGCCGCCCGGCCGGCGCGTACGCGGGCGCGGCCCGGCTGACCACCACCGTGTTGGCGACCAGTTCCCGCCGGTCGCCGTCGACCAGCAGGATCGGCTCGGCCAGCGGCGGCTCGGCGGTGCTGTGGTAGTAGGTCGTGTAGCTGTGCATGCGTACCGGTGGCAGGGCCGGCAGCAGGGTGGCCGCCGCCAGCGGGTCGACGGCGACCACGACGGCGCGGCAGCCGATGTCGCCGGCCTGGGTGCGGACCCGGCCGGGCGCGACCTGCGAGACCGGGGTGTCCAGGTCGATCAGGTCGGCCGGCAGCGGGTCGGCGATCGCCCGGGGCAGCGCGGCCATCCCCTCGGCGGGCAGGCCGATCCGCCCGCGGGCGAACGAGCGCAGCACCATCGCGAACACCCGGCTGGAGGTCTCCAGCTCCCGTTCCACGAAGACGCCGGAGAGGAACGGCCGGAGCAGCTCCTCGATGATCGCGTCGGAGAGCCCGGCCCGGCGCAGCGGCCTCGGTGGTGGTCTCCGGCGCGGCGAGCAGCCGCCCGGGCGGCAGCGTGGCGCAGCCGGCGGCGAGCGCGGCGAACCGCAGCCGGTCGAGCGGCGAGCCGATGCCGGCCAGCGCGGTGCGCGGCCCGCCGGTCGGCTCGCGCAGCGGGTTGACCAGCCGGTGCAGCGAGTCGCCCTTGCGCACCAGCACGCCGGGGGTGAAGTGGCCCAGGCCCAGCCGGTCGACGTCGAGCAGCGTGCCGAGCCGCGGGTAGGCGGTGTTGAGCACCTGGAAGCCCCGGTCGAGCAGGTAGCCGTCGACGGCGTCGGTGGCGACCCGGCCGCCGAGCCGGCCGCCGGCCTCGAGCAGCCGCCAGGGCACGCCGGCCCGGTGCAGCCGCCGGGCCGCGGCGAGGCCGGCCAGGCCACCGCCGACGATCACCACATCGGTCTCAGCCAGCACGACGCGCCTCCCGTTCACCGTTGGCCCGGGCCAGCCGGCCCGGCCACCACACCCGCGGCCCGATGTCGTACGCCAGCGCCGGCACCAGCAGCGAGCGGACCACGATGGTGTCGATGAGCACGCCCACGGCGACCGCCACGCCCAGCTCGACCAGGACCACCAGCGGCAGGACGGCCAGCGCCGAGAAGGTCGCGGCCAGCACGATTCCGGCCGACGTGATGACGCCGCCGGTGACCGCCAGGCCGGCCAGCACCCCGGCCCGGGTGCCCCGCCGGACGGACTCCTCCCGCACCCGGCTCATCAGGAAGATGTTGTAGTCGATGCCGAGGGCGACCAGGAAGACGAACGCGAACAGCGGGAACGACGCGTCCACGCCGGGGAAGTCGAGGACGTGCCGGAAGATCAGCGCGCAGAGCCCGAGCGTGGCGGCGAACGAGAGCAGCACCGTGGCGATCAGCAGGATCGGGGCGAGCAGCGCGCGGAGCAGCACGGCCAGGATGATCGCGATGACCACCAGCACCACCGGGATGATGACGTTCTGGTCCCGGGTGGCGGCGTCCGCGGTGTCCACGTTGATCGCGGTGAAGCCGCCGACCGCGGCGTCCGCGCCGGGCACCCGGTGCACCGCGGCGCGCAGGTCGCGGATGGTCCGCTCGGCGCCGTCGCTGTCCGGCGGGTCGGCCAGCGTCGCCTCCAGTTGCACGGTGCCGTCCACCACCCTGGGTGGCGCCGCGGGGTCGGGCGGGCCGGTCGGGTCCCCGGTGACCGGGCGGACGACGGCCACCCCGGGCACCGCGCGGGCCACCTCGGCGACCTGCCGGGCGGCCCGCTGGTCGACCAGGATGGTGGCCGGGCTGCCGGTGCCGGCCGGGTAGTGCCGGGCGATCACCTCCTGGCCGGCGACCGAGTCGGTGCGCTGGGTGAACAGGTCGGACTGGCCGAGCGTGGTGGCGCCGAGCTGGGTCAGGCCGAGCGCCAGGGTGGCCAGTAGCACGCTGGTGACCAGCCAGACCGGCCGGGCCCGGCGGGCCACGAAACCGGCGATCCGGCGCCAGCTGCCGTGCTCGGCCTGCGGTTCCGCCTCGTCCGCCCGGGGCCGGCGCGGCCAGAACGCCCACCGCCCGCCGAGCACCAGCAGGGCGGGCAGGAAGGTGAGCATCACCAGCAGGGTGGCGGCGATGCCGATGGCGGCGACCGGGCCGAGCGCGCGGTTGGAGTTGAGGCTGGACAGCAGCAGGCAGAGCAGACTGAGGATGACCGTGCCACCGGAGGCGACGATCGCCGGGGCGGCGCCCTTCCAGGCGGTCCGCATCGCCTCCCGGGGGCGGGCGTGCCGATGCAGTTCCTCGCGGTAGCGGGCCACCAGCAGCAGCGCGTAGTCGGTGCCGGCGCCGAAGACCAGCACGGTGAGGATGCCCTGCGCCTGCCCGTTGAGGGTGATGACATCGGCGTCGGCGAGCAGGTGGACGAGGGCGGCGGCCAGCGCGAAGGACGTCCCGGCGGCGAGCAGCGGGAAGATCCAGAGGATCGGGCTGCGGTAGACGACCAGCAGGATGACCAGCACCACGCAGAGGGTGACCAGCAGCAGCGTGCCGTCGATGGCGGAGAAGACCTCGATCAGGTCGGCGAGCAGGCCGGCCGGCCCCGCCACGTCGACGGTCAACCCGTCCCGGTCGCCGCCGGCGATGTCCCGCAGCCGTTCCACCGTCGTACCGATCCGCTCCCCCTCGGCGTCGTCGATCGGCACCACCACCTGCAACGCCTGCCCGTCCTGGCTGGGGATCGGCGGGGGCAGCGGGCCGACCACCCCGGGCACCCCGGCGAAGCGGGTGGCGTCGGCCGCCACCCGCTGCCGGTCGGCGTCGGTGATGCCGCTGGTGCGTTCGTAGACCACCAGGGCCGGCGTGGTCTGCCGGTCGACGAACCGCCCGGACAGCTCCTGGGCCCGGGTCGCCTCGGCGTCGGCGGGCAGGAACGCGGCGCTGTCGTTGGTGGCGACCTCGCCCAGCCGGCCGGCGAAGGGCCCGGTCACCGCGCCGACGACCAGCCAGGCGAGCACGACCGCCACCGCGACCAGGGTGACCCTGCCGCCTCGTCCGGACATCACACCCACCCAACACCCGATGCACCGATCGACGCAGCCGGGGTCTGGTCGACATCGACCATCCTGCCGGGCGAACGGCGCCGGGGTGGGCGAAACGGAAGAGGCTCGCCTTTCCGGCGGCGGACGGGCCGCACCGGACGGGGGTGCGTGTCGGACGCCGTCGCCGGGAACGACGAACGCCCGCCGGCGGGGCCGACGGGCGTCGAGTGGAGTGGCTCCCCCGTTTGGACTCGAACCAAAAACCTGCCGGTTAACAGCCGGCTGCTCTGCCAATTGAGCTACGGGGGACCGTGTTGCCCGGTTTCCGGATCTCTCCTTCGCCGTGCGACGGGACAAGAGTACAGGACTCCCGGGGGTGTTGGTCGAGGGGGTTACCCACCGATCCGGGCCGGTCGCGACCCGGACCGACCATGAATAATACGGACAATTCGTCATCGCGGCACAAGGAGGTATGAGCGGAGAGCAGGATGGGTAGTTAGCTGCGGACAGAGAACGCAGGCGCGAGGTGGTCGCTCCCGCCGGGGTGAGCCCGACGGGACGACGGCGCGTCAGGTACGGAAGGAGCCGCCATGCGCGGAAAGATCATGTTTCTTGGCGGGCTGGCTGCGGGATTCGTCCTGGGCGCCCGTGCCGGCCGGGAGAAGTACGAGGAGCTGGTGATCCGGGGCCGCAAGGTGCTCGACCACCCCACCGTGCAGGAGGCGGCGGGTGTCGCGCAGGCCCAGGCGACCCGGCTCTACAGCGAGGGCAAGGACAAGCTCGGCCAGTCGAAGCTGGGCGAGAAGCTCGGCGGCAACGGCAGCAAGCAGGAGCTGACCGCCGCCGACGACGCGTTCGCCGGCACGCCGGCCACCGTCGGCGCCAAGACCGGCTCGTCGAGCTCCAGCTCGACCGGCTCGGCGGGCTCGACCTCCGGGTCGACGTCGGCCGGCAGCGCGACTCGCAAGCCGTCCAGCTCGGGCACCAGCGGCAGCACCCTCTGAGCTCATCCGCGAGCGGGCCGGACACCTGGTGGTGACCGGCCCGCTGTCGTGTCCGGGGACGGCCCCGCCCCAGGTCGGCGGGGCCGTCCGCCACTTTCGCCTGTTTGGAGCAAAAGTTCGACCCGACCATCGAAAACTTCTGCCTCCAGCCTCTTCTCTTTAGTCTCGCTCGCAAATATCGTCCTGCGTAGAACCTGGCCAGGCTCTTTGGTACTCCCCCGCGACCTCCTCAGCGACGTCCCGGCGCTGGGGCGGACCCGCCCGACCAGAGCGAGGTTCGATGCGCAGACCGATCGGCCGAAGGGCCACCACCTTCCTCAGCCTGCTCACCCTCGTCGGCGCGACACTCGTCGCGACGGCCCAGCAGCAGCCCGCGCCGGCGCTCGCCGCACCGGCACCGACCAGCAACGGCATCGAGTACAAGGTCCTCGTCTTCACCCGGTCAGCCGGCGGCGGCCACGCCGCCACCGCCGCCGGGGTGGACGCGATCCGCCAGCTCGGCAACGACCGGCGCTTCACCGTCGAGGTGACCGACGACGCCCGCAAGTTCGACGAGCCGCACCTCAAGCAGTTCCGCGCGGTGGTGTTCCTGAACACCGCCGGCGACGTCCTCACCGACGACCAGCGGGCCGCCTTCGAGCGGTACTACCGGGCCGGCGGCGGCTTCGTCGGCGTGCACTCCGCGATCGAGGCCGAGCCCGGATGGTCCTTTTTGGACGACGTGCTCGGCACCCGGGCGGTGGGCGCCGCGTCGGCGCCGGCCGCGGCCACCGTCACCGTCGCCGACCGGGTGCACCCGGCCTCGGCCCCGCTGCCGGAGCGCTGGACCCACCCGGACCGCTGGTACAACTTCGCCGCCAACGTCCGGGGCGTCTCGCACGTCCTGGCCACGGTGGACGAGAAGACGTACGCCGGCGGGACGATGGGCTTCGACCACCCGGTCACCTGGTGCAAGGACTACCAGGGCGGCCGCTCCTTCTACACCGGGCTCGGCGCGACGCCGGAGAGCTTCGGCAGCACCGACCTGCGGGCGCACCTCGGCGGCGCGATCCAGTGGGCGGCCGGGGTGACCGACGGCGACTGCGGCGCCACCGTGCTGGCCAACTACCAGATGGAGGTCATCGGGGCGCAGCCCAACGTCAACGAGCCGATCGGCTTCGACGTGCTGCCCGACGGCCGGGTCATCCAGACCGACCGCCGCGGCGGCGTACGCCTGCACGACCCGGCGAGCAACGAGACCACCGTGCTGGCCCAGATCCCGGTCTACACCCACAGCGAGGACGGGATGTACGGCCCGGCGATCGACCGCGAGTTCGCCACCAACCGCTGGGTCTACCTCTTCTACGCGCCGCCGCTGGACACCCCCGCCGGTGGGGCGCCGACCACCAGCACCGACCCGAGCGCGTGGGACCGGTGGAAGGGCTACTTCCAGCTGTCCCGGTTCAAGTTCGTCGACGGGGACACGCCCTCGCTGGACCTGGCCACCGAGCAGAAGATCCTCCAGGTGCCGGTGGACCGGGGCGCCTGCTGCCACGTGGCCGGCGACATCGCCTTCGACTCGAAGAACAACCTGTGGCTGGTCACCGGCGACGACACCCCGGCCGGCGGTGGCGGCTCCGGCGGCTTCTCGCCGCACAACGACTCGGTGAGCGCCACCGGCGTCTACCAGGCGCCCTTCGTGGACGCCCGGCGCAGCTCGGCGAACACCAACGACCTGCGCGGCAAGATCCTGCGCATCTCGGTGCAGCCGGACGGCAGCTACACGGTGCCGGCGGGCAACCTCTTCCCGGAGGCGCGGGACCCGGGTGACAAGACCCGGCCGGAGATCTACGCGATGGGCTTCCGGAACCCGTTCCGGATCACCCTCGACCGCAACGACGTCGCCTACGTCACCGACTACTCCCCCGACTCCTCGACCGCCGCGGTGGGCCGGGGGCCGGCCGGCACCGGCCGGATGATGGTGGTCGACAAGCCGGCCAACTACGGCTGGCCGATGTGCGTGCAGCCGAACCTGCCGTACATCGAGATGAACTGGACCACCAGCCCGATCTCCCCGGTCGCGCCGTTCGACTGCGCGGCCCCGAAGAACACCTCCCGGCACAACACCGGGCTGACCGACCTGCCGGCGGTCGAGAAGTCGGAGCTGTGGTACTCCTTCCAGGCTCCGACCCCCTGCCCGGAGTCCTACCTGTCCACCCCGACGCAGACCTGCCCGGTGCTCTTCCCCGAGCTGGGCACCGGCGGCGTCGGACCGCACGGCGCGGCGCGCTACGACTACGACCCGGAGCTGAGGTCGGAGAGGAAGTTCCCCGCGTACTTCGACGGGTCGATCTTCTTCGGCGAGTTCACCCGGGACACCCTCAAGGAGATCCGGCTTGACGGCCAGGGCGACATCCTGAAGATCAACAACGTGCTGGACTGCGGCCCCGGCCCGAGCACGCCGGCCCGGCCGTTCCTCTGCGACAACCCGATGGACATGAAGTGGGGCCCGGACGGCAACTTCTACCTGCTGACGTACGGCGACGGGTTCTTCAACGTCAACCCGGACGCGGCGATGCTGAAGTTCAGCTACGTCAAGGGCCTGCGGGCGCCGAACGCGGTGCTGGGCGCGACGCCCACCAACGGGCACGCGCCGCTGACCGTCGCCTTCTCCAGCGACGGATCGAAGGACCCGGACCCGGCGGACTCCATCTCGTTCGCCTGGGACTTCGACGGCAACGGCACGACCGACTCGGTCGACCCGAACCCGACGCACACCTACACCGCCAACGGCGTCTACACCGCGCGGCTCACGGTGACCGACTCCAGCGGCAAGAGCGCGTCGGCGAACACCACGATCACTGTCGGCAACACCGCGCCCACGGTGACCGTCGACACCCCGCTGGAGGGCGGCTTCTTCAGCTGGGGTGACGGGATCCCCTGGTCCGTGACGGTCACCGACCCGGAGGACGGTCCGATCGACTGCGGCAAGGTCGAGGTGACCTTCGTGCTCGGCCACGACGAGCACGGCCACGGCGAGGCCAACCAGTTCGGCTGCTCGGGCGTGCTGCCCACGATCGCCGACGACGCCTCCCACGGCGGCTACATCTACGGCGTGGTCAGCGCCTCCTACACCGACAAGGGCGCCAACGGGCAACCCGCCCTGACCACGGTGGACCAGCAGATCATCCAGGACAAGCGGCAGCAGGTGGAGTTCGCCCGGGACCAGTCCGGCACCACCGTCGGCAACAGCGCCGACACCGGCGGCGGGCAGCAACGGGGCAGCCTCGACCCGGGTGACTGGATCGCGGTGAACAACACGGTGAACCTGCACAACATCCAGTCGGTCACCCTGCGCACCAGCGGCGGCAGCGCCGCGACCGCCGGGCAGCCCCGGTTCGGCGTCGAGTTCCGCCTCGACGCCCCCACCGGCCCGCTGCTGGGCACCGCCACGGTCAACGCGACCACCGGTAACAACGCCTTCACCAGCACCACCGTGCCGATCACCGACCCGGGCGGCACGCACCGGCTCTACCTCGTCTTCACCACCGTGCCCGGCGGCCCGGCCAGCGGCTTCGGCAACCTGAACTGGATCGAGTTCGCCGGCCAGGGCATCGGCGTCGCACCGTGACGCGGTGCCCGGGGGCCGCCGCCCGGCGGCCCCCGGGCGCCGCCGGATCCTCCCGTGCGCCGGGTCACCGCCGGTGACCCGGGCCGGGCCCACCCATCACCAGCACCGAGAAAGGCAGCAGGAGATGAACGACAGTCAGCACGGCATGAGCCGTCGCCGGATGCTCGGCGCCCTCGCCGGTGTCGCCGGCGCGGCCGCCGTCGGGGCCACCGGCTGGGCCTCCGCCGCCGGCGCCAACGGCAACGGCCTGCTCGTCCCGGCCGGCAAGCGCGGCATCATCCTCTACAGCGTCCGGGACCGGATCGGCGCCGCCCCGGACGCCAGCGGGGTGCCGTACGGCTTCGAGCGGGTGCTCGCCCGGCTCGCCGAGATCGGCTACAAGGAGGTGGAGTTCGCCGGCTACAACCAGCACACCTCCATCCTCGGCCGGCAGATCACGCCGCAGGAGATCCGCAAGATCCTGGACGACAACGGGCTGCGGGCCAACGGCTCGCACGCCTCGATCCCGGGCACCGTCACGCCGGACACCATCGCCGCGTTCGAGCGGACGCTGGACACCGCCGAGATCCTCGGCATGCAGCACATCGGCACCGGCAGCGACCCGACCGGCAGCAACTACAAGGCCGACTGGGACGCCGCCGTCGACCGGTGGAACACCTTCGGCGAGATGGCCGCCGCCCGGGGGCTGAAGCTGTACACGCACAACCACGACGCGGCGTACAACTTCCTGCTGGACAGCGGGCCGCTGGACGCGCAGGGCCGGCCGACCCGGTCCTCCGGGGTGCGGAAGCTGGAGTACTTCATCGCGCGCACCAACCCGGAGTGGGTCTGGTTCGAGATGGACATCTACTGGGCGCACGTGGCCCAGCACCGGTTCCGCAGCTACACCGACCCGGACGGGGTGACCCAGACCAGCGTCTTCGACCCGCTGGCCGTGGTCGCCGCCCAGCCCATCCGGTTCCCGCTGTTCCACGCCAAGGACGGCGCGTTCAACCCGGCCAACAGCGCCGGGTACGACATGGTGCCGCTGGGTCAGGGCGACATCGACTACGGGCACTTCTTCGCCAACATGGGCGCCAAGGGCTACCACAACCCGATGTGGGAGCAGGACAACGCGCCGGGCGGCGCCGCCGACCCGGGTCGGTCGCTGCGCTACGCGGAGGTCAGCTTCCAGCACATGTCGGGTCTGCGGGGCTGACGGACCCGACACCGCAGGAGGGGCCGCGCCCGGGAAACCGGGCGCGGCCCCTCGCGCTACGCGCTCGGTCCTCGCTGCTGAACGCGGCGCGCTCAGTCCTCGCGGGCCGACCGCGACCCACTCAGTCCTTGCTGCTGAACGCGGCGTCGAAGGCCGCGGCCGGGGCGTCGAAGGCGAGCCGGCGGACGAACTGGAGCGCCTCCGGGGCGCCGACCAGGCGGTCCATGCCGGCGTCCTCCCACTCGATGGAGATCGGGCCGTCGTAGCCGATCGCGTTCAACGCCCGGAAGCAGTCCTCCCAGGGCACGTCGCCGTGGCCGGTGGAGACGAAGTCCCAGCCGCGGCGCAGGTCGGCCCAGGGCAGGTGCGAGGAGAGCCGGCCGCGCCGGCCGTCACCGGTGCGCACCTTGGCGTCCTTGCAGTCGACGTGGTAGATCCGGTCGGCGAAGTCGAAGATGAAGTTGACCGGGTCGAGTTCCTGCCAGACGAAGTGCGACGGGTCCCAGTTCAGCCCGAACGCGGGCCGGTGGCCGATCGCCTCCAGCGCGCGCTTCGTCGTCCAGTAGTCGTACGCGATCTCGCTGGGGTGCACCTCGTGGGCGAACCGCACCCCGACGGAGTCGAAGACGTCGAGGATCGGGTTCCACCGGTCGGCGAAGTCCTGGTAGCCGCGCTCGATCATCGACGGCGGCACCGGCGGGAACATCGCCAGGGTGTGCCAGATCGACGACCCGGTGAAGCCGACGACGGTCTTCACGCCGAGCTTCGCCGCCGCCCGCGCGGTGTCCTTGATCTCCTCGGCGGCCCGCTGGCGTACGCCCTCCGGCTCCCCGTCGCCCCAGATCCGGGCCGGCAGGATGTCCTGGTGCCGCTCGTCGATCGGGTGGTCGCAGACGGCCTGGCCGACCAGGTGGTTGGAGATCGCGTAGACCTTCAGGTTGTGCTTGGCGAGGGTCTCCCGCTTGCGGTCGACGTACGAGTCGTCGGCCAGCGCCTTGTCGACCTCGAAGTGGTCGCCCCAGCAGGCGATCTCCAGCCCGTCGTAGCCCCACTCGGAGGCGAGCCGGCAGACCTCGTCGAACGGAAGGTCGGCCCACTGGCCGGTGAAGAGCGTGATGGGTCGCGCCATTGTCCTTCTCCCCTGTCGTGATGGGGATTCCGTACCTGCGGACCGGGGCGAGGGTGACCGGTGGTGCCCGGCGAGCGCGGCGATGCCGACGGGTACGCGAAGCACCTGGACCCGCCGGGTTGCGCCTCCCGCCGGGTCGCCGGCCACCTCCACGATCGCCGCCCCCACTCTATGGCCGCCGCCACCGCCACGGAAGGCCCCACCGTGAGCGGCCGGCAGCGGGCGGAGGCGACGGGCAGCGGCTCGTGGTAGGCCGCGGACGGAGACGGCCGGGGGCCGGGGCCGGGGCCGGGGCCGGGGCCGGGGCGAGTTCCCTACGGTCCTTCGGGGCGGGGCGCACCTGATGCCGGCGTGTCGTGATCCGAGTGGGGAGATCCGGCCGGGCCTGATGACTCAGAGGCATATTCATACCTCTGAGTCATCAGGCTCCATGGGATGTGCGACGGGCGACGCCGCCGACGGCACGGCCACCGCGCCCCTCACGACAAGGTCAGGGCAGGGCAAGGGTCAGGGCAGGGTCCACTTCTGGTTCGCCGCGGCGGTGCAGGTCCACAGGTGCACGGCGGTGCCGTCGGCGGAGTTGTTGCCGGAGACGTCCAGGCACTTGCCCGACTGCGGGTTGCGCACCGTCCCGTCCGCCTGCGCCGACCAGTTCTGCGCGCCGGTGCCGTTGCAGGTCCACAACTGGATCTTCGTACCGTCCGCCGAACCGCCACCGGAGACGTCCAGGCACTTGCCCAACGCCCGGATCGTCGAGTTCGGCGTCACCGTCCACGTCTGCGCGGCGCTGCCGTTGCAGGTGTAGAGCTGGATCTGCGTACCGTCGGCGGTGCCGGAGTTGCGCACGTCCAGGCACTTGCCGGCCAGGCCCCGGATCGGCCCGGTGCCGGTGCCGCCGCCACTGCCTCGCACCAGGGTGAAGTCGTCCACGTCGAAGAGCCCCGAGCCCGAGCCGGTGAAGGTCAGGTAGAGGTTCTGGGTGCCGGACGGGACGCCGGCGAGGTTCGTGGTGACGTCGGCGAAGGTGGTCCAGCTGCCGGTGTTCGGCACCGCGACCGAGCCGAGCACGGTGCCGGTGGTCGAGCCGGTGCGGACCTGGATGGTGCCGCCCGGCCCGCCGGAGACGACCCGCGCCCTGAACGAGGTCACCCCGGTCAGGTCGAGACCGTTGTACGCCGCCCAGTCACCCGGGTCGATGTAGCCGAGCGTCTGACCGCCGTTCGCCCCGGCCTTGCTGAACGGGGTGACCCCGCTGGCCGAGCTGAACGCCTCCGCCTGGACGGTGCCGGTGGGCGGCGGGGTGGTGCCCAGTTCCTTGATCCGGATGTTGCGGAACGAGGCGTCGTCGCCGGTGCCGTGGTTCTGGATGCCGATGTGGCCGGCGAGCGAGCGGGCCGGGTCGGTGTTGGTGAAGTCGTTGATCTTCACCCCGTTCAGGAAGACCTGGAGCCGCTCACCCTCGACCAGCAGCTCGTAGGTGTTCCACTCCCCCGGCGGGTTCAGCGCCGCGTCCCGGGCGGCGATGTCGGCGGACTTGAAGGTGTAGACCGCGCCGGTGGTCCGGTCGACCGCGTCGGTGGCGTCGATCTGGATCTCGTAGCCGTTGTTCACCGCCGACCACGGGTCGCTCGACGGCGGGAAGCCGATGAAGACGCCGGAGTTGTCGTCTCCCGCGAGCCGCCAGTCCAGCTTGAGCGAGTAGTTGCTGAACTGCTTCGCGCTGTACCAGTACAGGCCCATCCCGCCGACCGAGGTGAGGGTGGCGTCGGCGTTGCTGAAGCTGCCCGGTCCGGCCTGGGACCAGCCGGTGGTGGAGCCGTTGTAGAGGGTGGTGTAGCCGGTCTCCGGCCGGCAGTCGGCCTTGGCCCGGCCGGCCGCGTAGCGGATGCCGCCGAGCAGGTGGGCGCGGAACGCCGGCTCGGCGTACGACGCCTGGGTGTGCCCACCGCCGGTGTAGAAGGCCCGGCCGCCGCTGTAGGTCTTGCACCACGAGTGCGGGTGGTCGGCACCCATCGAGCCGCCCGAGTACGACGACTCGTCGAGGGTGGCCAGCACCCGGGCCGTGGACCGGGCGTTGGTCTGGTAGTTGTACCACTCGTCGGTGCGGGTCCAGGTCTGCGGCAGGTGCGCGGTGGCCGCGTGCGCCCGGTTCTCCACCTTGACGTTGGCCTGCTGGATGTGCGGGTGCGAGGCGAAGTACGCCCCGACCAGGTTGCCGTAGAACGACCAGCCGTACTCGGTGTCGGCGGCGGCGTGCACCCCGACGTACCCGCCGCCGGAGCCGATGTACGACTCGAAGGCGCTCTGCTGACTGGCGTTGAGCACGTCGCCGGTGGTGTTGAGGAAGACCACCGCCTCGAACCGGGCGAGGTTGGCGGTGGTGAACTGGGCGGCGTCCTCGGTGGCGGTGACGGTGAAGTTGTTCGCCGCCCCGAGGTCACGGATGGCCTGGGTGCCGACCGTGATGGAGTCGTGCCGGAACCCGGCGGTCTTGGAGAAGACCAGCACGTCGTACGGGGCGTCGGCGGCGCTGGCCGGGGTGGCCGGGGTGGTGCAGGCGAGGGTGGCGAGGACGGCGGTGGCCGCGCCGAGGACGGGTCGGAGGAGTCTGCGCATGTCGCTCTCCCAATTCCGGTCAGGAGGGGCCACCAGTGCCGACGGTACGCCGTGACCGGCGGCCCCTCCGGTCAACTCAGGGCAGGGTCCACTTCTGGTTCGCCGCGGCGGTGCAGGTCCACAGGTGCA
This sequence comes from Micromonospora sp. C28SCA-DRY-2, assembly GCF_030519475.1. Taxonomy (GTDB): domain Bacteria; phylum Actinomycetota; class Actinomycetes; order Mycobacteriales; family Micromonosporaceae; genus Micromonospora. The sequence goes on from NZ_JAUMKD010000002.1 coordinate 215,376, forward strand.
CGGCGGTGCCGTCGGCGGAGTTGTTGCCGGAGACGTCCAGGCACTTGCCCGACTGCGGGTTGCGCACCGTCCCGTCCGCCTGCGCCGACCAGTTCTGCGCACCGGTGCCGTTGCAGGTCCACAACTGGATCTTCGTACCGTCCGCGGAACCACCACCGGAGACGTCCAGGCACTTGCCCAACGCCCGGATCGTCGAGTTCGGCGTCACCGTCCACGTCTGCGCGGCGCTGCCGTTGCAGGTGTAGAGCTGGATCTGCGTACCGTCGGCGGTGCCCGCGTTGCGCACGTCCAGGCACTTGCCGGCGAGCCCCCGGATCGGCCCGGTGCCGCCGCTGGCGGTGCCGGTGTTCAGGGTGAAGGCGTCCACGTCGTAGAGCGCCCCGGTGCCGGAGCCGGCGAAGGTCAGGTAGAGCGTGGTGGTGCCGGCCGGTGCGCCGGCCACCGTCCCGGTCACCGTGGTGAAGGCGTCCCAGGCCCCGGTCACCGGCACCGTCGCCGAACCGAGCACCGTGCCGGTGGCCGAGCCGGCCCGGATCTGCACAGTGCCGCCCGCGCCGGCCGAGGAGACCCGGGCGGTGAACGAGGTGACGTTGCCGAGCTGGTACGGCTGGAACGCGATCCAGTCGCCGTTGTGGATGTCACCGACGGTCTTGCCGCCCTCGGCGGTGGCCTTGTCGAAGGTGTTGATCCCCGACGAGGTCTTGAAGTGCTCGGCCTGCCGGTGCCGGGGCTGGAGGGTGTGCTGGGTGTGCGTGGTCAGCCCGCCGGCGTCGGTGTACTCGGCGTCGAAGATGGCGAAGATGTTCGCCGCCTCGTCGTGCTCCCCGTCGACCGGGATGGTGATCGCCCCGGAGCAGCCGTTCTGCGAGGTGATCTGGTGCCCGTGCTGGTCGTGGCCGAGCACGTAGGTCATCTTGACCTTGGTGCAGTCGATCGTGCCGTCCTCCGGGTCGGTGACGGTGATGCTGAACGGCACCGTGTCGCCGTAGGAGAAGAGCCGGCCGTTGCCGGGGTTGTTGATGGTCACCGTCGGCGCGGTGTTGCCGACGGTGATGACCACGCTGGCGCTGCCGGTGGCGCCCTGCGGGTCGCGCACGGTCAGCGTGGCCGTGTACGTCCCGTTGGCGGTGTACGTCTTCGTCGGGTTGGCCGCCGTGGAGCTGGTGCCGTCGCCGAAGTTCCAGGCGTACGTCAGCGCCCCGCCCTCCGGGTCGGACGAGCCGGCCGAGGAGAAGGTGACGGCCAGCGGGGCGGCGCCGGAGGTGCGGTTGGCGCTCGCCGCCGCGGTCGGCGCCCGGTTGCCGCCGCCGATGTGGTCGAACCGGTAGAGCGCGGAGTTGGCGTCGCCGTTGAAGTAGCCGGTGCCGTAGTCGAGCACGTAGTACGCCCCGTCCGGGCCGAAGGCCGAGTCCATCACCTGCTTGCCCGTCCACGGGAAGCTGTCGATGGTGCCGGGCGAGCCGTCGGCGTTGACGTGGATCGGCTTGATCCAGCCCCGGCCGAACTCGGTGGCGAAGAACTGCCCGTCGAAGGACTGCGGGAACTTGGTGGTCGAGGTCGACGCGGCGTCGTACCGGTAGACCGGCCCGCCCATCGGCGACTCGGAGCCGCCGCCGAACTCGGGCGGCGTGCCGGCGTCGCCGCCGTACCGGATCCAGGACGGCTTGGCCGCCGGCAGGGTGGGCAGCCCGGTGTTGCGGAACGAGTTGTTGGTCGGCCCACCGGCGCAGTTGAACTTCGGCCCGGTGGCGTTGGTGGCGAAGTTCCACTCGTTGTACGTCTCGCTACTGGTGTTCGTCCCGGTGCAGTACGGCCAGCCGTAGTTGCCCGGGCCGGTGACCCGGTTGAACTCGACCTGGCCGGCGGGGCCGCGGGTGGTGCTGGTGGAGCCGGCGTCCGGGCCGTAGTCGCCGACGTAGACGATGCCGGTGGCCCGGTCCACGCTCATCCGGAACGGGTTGCGGAAGCCCATCGCGTAGATCTCCGGCCGGGTCCGCGCGTCGGAGTCGACGAACATGTTGCCGGCCGGGATCGAGTACGTCCCGTTCGCGTTCACCTTGATCCGCAGGATCTTCCCGCGCAGGTCGTTGGTGTTGGCCGCGCTGCGCTGCGCGTCGTAGCCGGGGTTGCGGTTGGTGCGCTCGTCGATCGGCGCGTACCCGGCGGAGTCGAACGGGTTGGTGTCGTCGCCGGTGGACAGGTAGAGGTTGCCCGCGGCGTCGAAGTCGATGTCCCCGCCGACGTGGCAGCAGAGCCCCCGGTCGGCCGGCACGTCCAGCACGTCGACCCGGCTGGCCTGGTTGAGCGTGAAGTCGGCGTTGAGGGTGAACCGGGACAGCCGGTTCACACCCTGCCAGGCGGAGAAGTCGCTGCCGGTGGCCGGCGCGTCCCCGGCGGGGGTGGACAGCGGCGGCGCGTAGTAGAGGAAGACGTGCCGGTTGCTGGCGAAGTTCGGGTCGACCCCGACGCCCTGCAGGCCCTCCTCGTCGTGGGTGTAGACCGGGATCGTGCCGATCACCGTGGTGGTGCCGGCCGCGTCGGTGCGGCGCAGCGTGCCGTTGCGGGCGGTGTGCAGCACCGAGCGGTCGGGCAGCACGGCCAGCGACATCGGTTCGCCCATCTCGGCCACGCCGCGGGCGAGTTCGACCTGCTGGAAGTCGGTGGCGGTGATCGGGTGGGCCTGGGCCGGCGCGGGGCCGCCGAGCGCGGCCGGGCCGGCGCCGAGGGAGACCGTGCCGGCCGCGGCGACCAGGAGCAGTGCCGAGCCGGCGGAGAACCATCGTCGGGGTCGGTGGGTGGAACCGTCCGTGGTGGACATCGTTGAGCTGTCCCTTCCTGACGAGTGACTGCCAGGGCGGGCGCGCGCCGTCGCGCCGGATGCCGTAGCGGGGGGATGCGGCGGCCCGCCGGGGTGCCGCCCCGGCCGGCCGTGACCACCGGTCGGTGGAGCCACGTCTCGGAGGTCACCAGTCGATGGGTTACCGCGCCGCCGGTTCACCTCGACGAAACAGTGTCGTGTTGGGCACGACATTAAGTTGCCGACGTCGATGTGTCCATACCTTCTGCGGATCCAGAATGGACTTTTGTCGATCTGGGCGAAAGTCGGCGTCTCGGGCCCTGCGCTCGCCGGGGTGGCCGGCCGCGGAACCCGGCCCGAGCCGTCGCCGCCGCGGCTCAGAGCCGGCGGTCGACCACCTGGCCGGCCAGGCCGATCAGCGCCGCCCGGGTCTCCTCGCCCAGCGGCGCGTGCGCCAGCGCGGTCAGCGCGGCCTCGGCGCGGACCCGGATCATCTGCTCGATCCGCTCCCGGGCGCCGGTGCGCTCGATGATGTCGCGCAGCTCGGCCGCGCCGTCGGCGTCCAGTGCCGGGTTACCGAACAGCTCCCGCAGCCGCGCCGTCTGCGCCCGGTCGGCGGCGCTGCGGGCCAGCGCCATCATCACCGTGGGCTTGCCCTCGCGCAGGTCGTCCAGGACCGACTTGCCGGTCACCGCCGGGTCGCCGAAGACCCCGAGCACGTCGTCGCGGAGCTGGAACGCGTCGCCGAGCGGGTCGCCGAACTCGGCCAGCGCGGCGAGCAGGTCCGGCCCGCCCCCGGCCAGCGCCGCGCCGATCTGCAACGGCCGGGTGACCGTGTAGCGGGCCGCCTTCATCCGGATCACGGTCAGCGCGCTGGCCACCGAACCGTCGCCGACCCCGGAGACCAGGTCGAGGTACTCGCCGGCGATCACCTCGGTGCGCATCAGCGCGAAGACCGCGTACCCCCGGTGCACCTGCTCGGTGCTCAGCCCGCACTCGTGGAACATCTGGTCGGACCAGGCCGCGCAGAGGTCGCCGCAGAGCAGCGCCGTGTTGCGCCCGTACGCCTCCGGGTCGCCGCGCCAGGCCGAGCGGGCGTGCAGGTCGGCGAAGAGCCGGTGCACCGACGGCTCGCCCCGGCGCCGGTCGCTGCCGTCGAGGATGTCGTCGTGGATCAGCGCGAAGGCGTGGAACAGCTCCAGCGCGGCGGCCGCTACCACGATCGGGGTGCCGTCCGCGCCCCCGGCGCCGCGCCAGCCCCAGTAGCAGAAGAGCGGGCGCAGCCGTTTCCCGCCGGCCAGCACGAAGCGGTGCAGCGCGGTGAAGACACCCCGGGGCGCGCCGTCCGGCCACTCCGGGCCCTGCCGGTCGAGGAACGCGGCCAGCTCGGCGTCGAACCGGGCCCGCAGCCCGCTCGCGTCGGTCGGCGCCACGGTCACCGTCACGGCGCCTCCCCGGTCGGCCCGCCGGCCGGTGGACGCCGCCGGCCGGCCGGGACGCGGTCGCCCTGCGGGCCGGGTGGCAGCCCGGCCAGCTCCAGCAGCAGCGCCTTGACCTCGGTGGCGGCGATCCGGTCCCGGGCCGCCGCCGGGTCGGAGCAGAGCAGCACCGGCCCGTCGGCCGGGTCGGCCGGCAGCCGCCCGTGCGAGCCGCGGACCGCCCGCGCGCCCGCGTCGAGCCCGACCACGCTCATCAGGTAGCGCATGCCGAGCTTCTTGCGGGCCAGCGCGACCGCTGCCCGCCGCTTCGCCGCCCCCGGCGCGGCCGGGTCGAAGAAGAGCTCGGCCGGGTCGTAGCCCGGCTTCCGGTGGATCTCCACCAGCCGGGCGAAGTCGGGCGCCCGCGCGTCGTCGAGCCAGTAGTAGTACGTGAACCAGGCGTCCGCCTCGGCCACCAGCACCAGCTCACCGGCGCGCGGGTGGTCCAGCCCGTGCGCCGCCTTGCCGTCGGCGTCGAGCACCTCGGCCACCCCGGGCAGCCCGGCGCAGAGCTTCGCCACCGCCGGCACGTCGGCCGGGTCCCGGACGTAGACGTGCGCGACCTGGTGGTCGGCGACCGCGAACGCCCGCGAGGTCCACGGGTCGAGGTACTCCATGCCGGCCTGGGTGTGCACCCGGAGCAGCCCCTCGGCGCGCAGCAGCCGGTTGACGTCGACCGGGCGGGACACGTCGGTGATGCCGTACTCGGAGAGCACCACCACCGTCGCGTCCCGGGCCGCGGCGGCGTCCAGCAGCGGCCCGAGCACCCCGTCCAGTTCGGCCGCGGCGGCCGCCGCCCGGGGCGACGAGGCGCCGAAGCGTTGCAGGTCGTAGTCGAGGTGCGGGACGTAGACCAGGGTGAGGTCCGGGGCCTGGTCGGCGAGGATCTGCTCGGCCGCCCGGCAGATCCAGGTCGAGGAGGCGATGCCGGCGCCCGGACCCCAGTAGGTGAAGAGCGGGAAGGTGCCCAGCCGGCCGGTCAGCGCGTCGTGCAGCTCGGGCGGGTGGGTGTAGCAGTCCGGTTCCTTGCGCCCGTCGGCGTGGTAGACCGGCCGCGGCGTGACCGTCCAGTCCACGTCCGCGCCCATCGCGTACCACCAGCAGACGTTGGCCACCGTGTAGCCGGGCTCGGCCCGGCGGGCCGCCTGCCAGAGCTTCTCGCCGCCGACCAGCGCGTTGTGCTGCCGCCAGAGCAGCACCTCGCCCAGTTCCCGGAAGTACCAGCCGTTGCCGACGATGCCGTGCCCGGCCGGCAGCGCCCCGGTGAGGAAGGTCGACTGCACCGAGCAGGTCACCGCGGGTAGCACCGTGCCCAGCTCGGCCCGGAAACCGGCGTCGGCGACCGCGCGCAGCCGCGGCATGTGCGCCAGCAGCCGCGGGGTCAGCCCGACCACGTCCAGCACCACCAGCCGCCTGCTCATGCCGCCACCTCGCTCCGCTCGGCGCCGCCACGAGGCACCGCGGCGCTGTGTCGATGATCCGCTCGCCACGGCTCGCTCATGCCGCCACCTCGCTCCGCTCGGCGCCGGCCCGCGTCGGGTCGGCCGGCGCGAGGCCGAGCGCGGCCAGCTCGTCGCGGGCGAAGGCCAGCTCGGCGGCGATCCCGGCGGCCAGCTCCGCGTCGGTGCGCGGCCGGCGCGCCTCCGGCAGCACCCCCCAGGTGTACGTCTCGACGTCCAGGTGGTCGCAGCCGGCCTCCGGGCCGGTGTAGAGCGCGGCCAGCGCGGCGCGCAGCACCGGCAGGGTGGCGCCCAGCGGCTCCTCGGGCGGGGCGTGCAGCGGCACGTGGTAGTGCACCCGCCAGGGCCCGGGCAGCCGGGCGTCCAGCGCGGCGTCCAGGTCGTCCGCCGCGCACGCCGGGTCGGCCGGGTCGGCCGCGCCCGCGCAGCCGGCGGCCCGGGTCTGGTGCAGGAAGCGCGGCTCCACCCACCGGCGCAGCGCCTCCGTCGCCGCGGCCGGCGCCTCGATCGCCGCGGAGACCTGCACCTTCACCACCGGCAGCCCGGCGGCGCGCAGCCGGGCCAGTGCCTCGGCCGGCTCCTCCCAGGCGCACGCCAGGTGCGCCAGGTCCAGGCAGACGCCGAGCCGCTCGGTGTCCATACCGGACAGTACCCCGGCCGCCTGTGCGCTGCTCTCCACCAGACAGCCGGGCTCCGGCTCGAAGCCGACCCGGACCGGCCGGCCGGTGTCCCGCTCGACGGCGGCGAGCCCGGCCGCGAGCTGGTCCAGCCGGCGGCGGGCGGCGTCCGCCCGGCTGGCGTCCCAGGGGTGCCGCCAGGCCAGCGGGAGGGTGGAGACCGAGCCGCGGGCCGCGTCCTCGGGCAGCAGGTCGGCCAGCACCCGGGCCAGGTCGAGGGTGTAGCGCAGCCGCCGTTCGGTGGTCCAGTCCGGGTGGTAGACCTCGCCCTTGACCACCGGGGCCTGGAAGGCCGCGTACGGGAAGCCGTTGAGGGTGACCACCTCCAGGCCCCGCGCGGCCAGTTCGGCGCGCAGCCGGCGGCGGGCCGCGGGGTCGGCGGCCAGCTCGGCGGCGACCGGGGCGGCCAGCCACAGCCCCAGGCCGAGCAGGTCGGCGTCGAGGTGCCGGCGCACCGGCAGGGCGTAGCTGTCCAGTTGGGCGAGGACGCCGGCGAGGTCCTCGGCGGGGTGCACGTTGGTGCAGTAGCCGAGGTGGACGGTGCTGCCGCCGGCGTGCCGCAGCCGCATCAGCTCCCCCCGCGCAGGATCGAGTTGCCGGCGTACGTGCCGGCGGGCGGGTCGACGTCGGCCAGGTCGAGGTCGGTCAGGTCGAGCCGGCCGGACTGGCCGTAGAACTCGACCGGGTTGCGCCACAGCACCTGGTCGACGTCGTCGGCGGTGAACCCGGCGAGCAGCATCGCCTCGCCCGTGGCGCGGGTCAGTAGCGGGTCCGAGCGCCCCCAGTCGGCCGCCGAGTTGACCAGCATCCGCTCCGTCCCGTACGCCCGCAGCAGCTCCACCATCCGCGGCGGCGACATCTTGGTGTCCGGGTAGATGGAGAAGCCGAGCCAGCAGCCGGTGTCCCGGACCAGCTTGACGGTCACCTCGTTGAGGTGGTCGAGCACCACCCGGCCCGGCTCGATGCCGCTCTCCCGGACCACCGCGAGGCTGCGCTCCACGCCCCGGGCCTTGTCCCGGTGCGGGGTGTGCACCAGCGCCGGCAGGTCGTGCGCGACGGCGAGGGCGAGCTGGGCGGCGAACGCCGCGTCCTCCTCCGGGGTCATCGAGTCGTAGCCGATCTCGCCGACCGCCACCACGCCGTCCTTCTCCAGGTAGCGGGGCAGCAGGTCGAGCACCGGGCGGCAGCGCGGGTCGTTGGCCTCCTTCGGGTTGAGCGCGATGGTGGCGTGGTGCCGGACGCCGAACTGCCCCGCCCGGAACGGCTCCCAGCCGATCAGCGAGTCGAAGTAGTCGGCGAACGAGTCGGCGCTGGTGCGGGGCTGGCCCAGCCAGAACGCCGGCTCCACCACCGCGCGTACCCCGGCCGCGGCCATCCGTTCGTAGTCGTCGGTGGTACGCGAGGTCATGTGGATGTGCGGGTCGAAGATGCGCATCACGCCTCCCTGGCGGTGGGCCGGCCGGAGCCGGCGGTGAGCCGGTCGAGCAGGTCGGTGGCGTCGGCCGGCATGCTCCGGCCGGCGGCGTGCCGTTCGGCCGCCAGCGCGGCCAGCATCGCGGCCAGCTCGGCGTCGGCGCGCGTGTCGAGGTCGGCCACCGCGGCCAGCGGCACCCCGGTGAAGACGCACTTGAGCACCGCCTGCCGCCAGGCCGCCGGGTCCAGGTGCCGGGCGTACGGGCCGAGGGCGGCGGCGACCAGGCGGGTGTCGTTGGTGCGGATCGCGTCGTGCAGCAGCGGCACCCCGGCCGCGCCGATCGGCAGCAGCGGCAGAGCCTTCAGCACGGCCCGCTTCTCGGCGGCGTCGCCGTGCCGGTAGAGGGCCTCGGCGCGCTCGGCGTGCCGGGTGGGCAGGCTGGTCAGCAGCAACACCCGGGCCGCCTCGTCGGCGGTCCAGCCGGGCAGTCCGGCCAGCTCGTGCCGGCCGCAGCGCCGGCCGGCGGCCGGGAACGAGCGGGCGATGCTGTCCGGTTCGGCGGCCACCCGGCGCAGGGCCTCGGCCAGCCAGTCGGGATCGGACACCTCCCGCAGCGCGGCCCGCAGCTGATCGGCTGTCATCGTGCCTCCCCTCGGCGCCGCCTCCCGACCGGGAGCCGGCGCGGTCTAGTGGCGCCCGGGGGCGGCCTGGCCGCCCCGCCACCGGCACCGGCCGGTGGGCACCCTCGGCCCCTCGTTCCGCACCTACATACGCACCGCGGCCTTCCGGTCCGGGCTGTCGGTGGGTGCGGAGCGGGGGGCCGCGGCGCGCGCCGGCCGCGCGGACGCCTCGGCGCGACCGGGCGCCTCGCCACGCGCGGACGCCTCGGCACGCGCGGGCGCCTCGGCGCGGGTGGACGCCTCGGCACGGGCGGGCGCCCCGGCACGAGCGGGCGCCCCGGCACGAGCGGGCGCCTCGGCGCGGGTGGCGGCGGCGCGCAGGAAGTCGATCGAGCGGGCGGCGACGGCCGGTGCGGCGTGCGAGTGCCGGGGCAGTTCGACGGCGACCAGGCCGCGGTAGCCGGCGTCGGCGAGGGCGCCCAGCACCGACGGGAAGTCGATCTCGCCGGTGCCGAACTCCAGGTGCTCGTGCACCCCCCGGCGCATGTCGTCGATCTGGACGTTGACCAGGTACTCGGCCACGTCGAGCACGCAGTCCGGCACCGGCCGCGGCTCCAGGCAGCGGCAGTGCCCGATGTCCAGGGTGATGCCGAAGACGCCCGGGTCGCCGAGCGCGGCGCGCAGCCGCCGCCAACCGGCGATGTCCTCGACCAGCATGCCCGGCTCGGGCTCGAAGCCGAGCGGCACTCCGGCCGCGTCGGCGGCGTCCACCACCGTCGCGCAGCCGGCGACCAACCGGTCCCAGGCGGCGGCCGGGGCGACCGGCTCGGGGCGTACGCCGGCCCAGAACGAGACCGCCTCGGCGCCCAGGTCGGCGCCGATCCGGACGGCGCGGCGGAGGAACTCCACCCGCCGCGTCGGGTCGTCGTGCAGCAGCGTCGGCGCGTGCTTGTGCCACGGGTCGAGCAGGTAACGCGCCCCGGTCTCGATCACCACGGCGAGGCCGAGATCGGCCAGCCGGCGCCGGACGGCGGCCACCCGACGGGCCAGCGCGGGCGCGAACGGGTCGAGGTGGTCGTGGTCCAGGGTGAGCGCGACGCCGGTGTAGCCGAGGTCGGCGATCACCGCGAGCGCGTCGTCCAGCCGGTGGTTGGCGAAGCCGTTGGTGCCGTAGCCGAACCGCAGGTCGGTGGGGCGCGGCAGCGGGTCGGGGCGGGTGGTCATGTCGGGGAGACCTTCCGGGCCAGCCGGCGGCCCAGCGGCACGGCCGCCGCCACGGCCAGCCCGAGCAGACCCGCGCCGGAGCGCGCGGTGAGCGCGCCCTGCAACGCGGGCAGCCCGGTGATCCCGGCGCCCACCGCGGCGCGTACCCGCCCGGCCGAGGGCTCGGCGACCACCCGCGCCTGCGCCCCGCCGTAGCGGGCGGCGTACCAGCCGGCGAGCACCGCCGGCAGGGCCGCCGCGACCCGGACCAGCCGGACCCGGTGCCGCGCCGGGTCGCCGGCGCGGCGGGTGCGGGCGGCCGGCGGCGCCGCGGCGGCGGCCGCGACCAGGGCGGTGCCGGCCAGGGTGCGCAGCGGCAGGCCGGCCTCGGCGCCGCTGACCTCGCGGCGGGACAGCGCGGTGACCGTCCAGGTGTGCGCGGCCACGGTGACCGCCGCCGGCACCGCCCGGCGCAGCCGGCCGCCGGACGCGCCGAGCAGCACGTCCAGCCCCCGGCAGGCGGCCATCACGGCCGGCCCGGCGGCGGTGTTCTTGGCCGCCAGGTCGTACCCCCAGACGGTGGCCGCGAGCGGCAGCGCGACCGCGGCGGCCCGCCTTCCGCCGGCGGCGGTGGCCAGCGCGAGCCCGGCGGCGGTGAGCCCGGCGGCGAGGCCGAACGCGACGGGCGGGCTGACCCGGCCGCTGGGGATCGGCCGCTCCGGCCGCTCGACGGCGTCCAGCCGCCGGTCGGCCCAGTCGTTGGCGGCCATGCCGGCCCAGTAGAGCAGCACCGAGGCGCCGGCCAGCGCGGGGGTACGCGGGCCCAGCGTGCCGGCCGCCGCGGCGCCGGCGAACACGTCCCCGGGAACGGAGAGCGCGGCCGGTGCGCGGACCAGCTCGGCCAAATCAGCCGGGCTGGGCATCGCTGCCTCCGGCGTGCAGCCGGCGGGTGAACTCGCACAGCCGGGTCCACTGCTCGGCCAGCGCGTGGGTGGGCGCGGCGAGCGGGTCCTTGAAGAAGAAGGCGAGTTCGGCCAGCGGCCCGCGGTGCCCGGCGGCGTGCGCGGCGGCGGTGAGCCGGGCCAGGTCGAGCACCAGCGGCGCGGCCAGCGCGGAGTCGCAGCCGTGCCAGGTGAACTCCAGCCGCATCCCGGTGCCCAGGAAACCGGCGAAGGTGACCAGGTCCCACGCGGTCTTGAAGTCGCCGAGGTCCTCGACGTAGTCGATCCGGGTGCCGCCCTGCGGCTGGTAGCCGAGGGTCTCGCCGAGCACCCGCTGCTTGCTCTCCACCTTGGCCGCGTTGGCGGCCGGGTCGGCCAGCGTGGCGCCGTCGCCGCCGCCGAGCAGGTTCACCCCGGACCAGGAGCGCACCGCCAGGTGCCGCATCGCGAACATCGGCGCGAGCACCGACTTGACCAGGGTCTCCCCGGTCTTGCCGTCGTGCCCGGCGTACGGCAGGCCGCGCTCGTCGGCCAGCGCGCGCAGCGCGGGCAGGCGCAGCCCGGTGGACGGGGTGAAGTCGACGTACGGGCAGCCGGCCGTCACCGCCGCGTACGCGTAGAGCGAGCTGGCCGGCAGCACCTCCTCGGCGCCGGCGAGCGCGGCCCGCAGCGCGGCCGGGTCGGCGTGCGCCGGATGCGGCCGGGCGACCGGTTCGGTGGCCGAGACGTTGACCACCACCACCCGGTCCAGCTCGTGCCGGCGGCGGAAGTCGTCGAGGTCGCGGGCGGTGGCGGCGGCCCGGTCGGCCTGGCTGCCGCCGGCCGGCGCGGGGCGCAGTTCCCGCTCGACCGCGGCGAGTTCGTCGGCCAGCGCGGCGACCAGCCGCCCGGGCAGCACCCCGGCGGCGGCGAGCGCCTCGGCCCGCTTGACCAGCGGGGTGGCGACCACGTCGTGGCCGCCGAAGACCAGATCGGCGAAGGACGGCAGGGCGGGGCCGCGCAGTTCGGCCAGCTCGGTGACGCAGCCGGTGGGGCCGGCCAGCCCCGCCCGCAGGGCGAGCGCTCCCACGATGCTGGTGGTCGCGACCGAACCGCGCGCCCCCACCAGCCAGACACCCGTACGCATGGTGCTCCTTCCCAGATCAGGAGGAACCGGCCGGAAATAGAATTATATACATATTTCTTTGTAGCGGGGAAGATCTTCCGGCGGAGCGGATGGCCCCGTCCGGCCGTCCACCTCGGGTGGAGCTGACCGGCCGGCGTCGAAGTCGGCGGCAACGGCGCCGGACCGGTTCCCGGTGCGGGCCGGACGGACGGGGCTGGTAGGCAGGGTCGGTCGGCGTCTCGACCCTGCCTCCCCCGCATCCGGCCGGTCGGAGCGACGGCACGCCCCGGCCGGACGTCTCAGCCGTTCGCCGGAACGGTCGATGCCCGGGGCGCGGAGCACCCACGGGAGTGAGAGCGGTGGACGGTGTCGACGCGAGCGGTGGGGAGTGCCATCTGGTCCTCCGGATCGCCGGGGTGGTGGCGGCCCTCCGGTGCGGCCGGGGAATCCCGGTCCGGCCGCACCGGACGACCGTCCTGCTCGTGCGCCACCGGGCCGTAGGGCCCGGCTGCACGTCCTCCGGAACCGGCCTCGCCCCGGCCGCGGGGCGCAAACCGCGGCCGGGCCCTCGCCGGTCGGTCCCGGAGGTGCCTCAGGCGGCCACCGGGGCCAGCGCCGGCTCCACCTCGGTCCACGAGGAACCGAGCTCCGCCGACCGGGTCACCGCGTCCAGCACCAGCTGGACCTGCAACGCGTCGGCGAAGGAGGGGGCCGGGTCGACGCCGGTGGCGATCGCCTCGATGAAGTCCCGCATCTGGTGGGTGAACGAGTGCTCGTAGCCGATGATGTGGCCGGGCGGCCACCACGCCGACATGTACGGGTGCTCCCCCTCGGTCACCAGGATGCGGCTGAAGCCCTGCTCGGCGGTGGGTCGGGTGGCGTCGTAGAACTCCAGTTCGTTGAGGCGTTCCAGGTCGAAGACAACGGTCCCGAGGGAGCCGTTGATCTCCACCCGGAGGGCGTTCTTGCGGCCGGTGGCGAACCGGCTCGCCTCGTACGTGGCCAGCGCGCCGCCGTCGAGCCGGGCCACGAAGACCGCGGCGTCGTCGACGGTGACCGGCCCCGTGGCCGGCCCGTGCCCGTCGACGGAGCCGTGCCCGTCGACCGGGCCCGCCCCGTCCACGCTGGCCGCCAGCCCGCTCGACTCGGCGGGCAGCGGCCGCTCCTTGACGAACGTCTCGGTCACCGCGCTGACCCCGGTGATCCGCTGCCCGGTGACGAACTGGGTCAGGTCGATGATGTGCGCGCCGATGTCGCCGAGCGCGCCGGAGCCCGCCCTGTCCTTCTGCAACCGCCAGACCAGCGGGAACTGCGGGTCAACGATCCAGTCCTGCAGGTACGTCGCCCGGACGTGCCGGATCACTCCGAGCCGTCCGTCGGCGACCAACTGCCGCATCATCGTGACCGCGGGCACCCGGCGGTAGTTGAACCCGCACATCGACCGCACCCCGGCGGCCTGGGCGGTGGCCGCCGCGGCGGCCATCGCCCGGGCCTCGGAGACCGTGTTGGCCAGCGGCTTCTCGCACAGCACGTGCTTGCCGGCGGCCAACGCGGCGAGTGCGATCTCGGCATGGCTGTCGCCCGGCGTGCAGACGTCCACCACGTCGATGTCGTCCCGGCTGACCAGGTCACGCCAGTCCGTGGTGTACGCCTCCCAGCCGAGCCGGTCGGCGGCGTCGGCCACCTTCCCGGCGTCCCGGCCGCAGATCAACGCCATCCGGGCCCGCGCCGGCAGGTCGTACACCCGGTTCACGGTGCGCCACGCCTGCGAGTGCGCGGCGCCCATGAACGCGTAGCCGACCATGCCGACCCGCAGTTGCTTGTCTGTCGTGGACAAGGTGGGTCTCCCCCCGTGTGTCAGAACCCGAGCTTGAGGTAGTTGCTCGCGTTCTCCTTGGTGATCGTCTCGGAGGCGAGGATGATTTCCTTGGGCACCTGGAGCTCCACCAGGTCGGACATGCCCCGGCCCTGGCCGATCAGCCGCGCCAGCGAGATCGCCGACGAGGCCATCGACGGGCTGTAGGTGACCGTCGCCTTGAGCGGCGTGTTGTCCGCCTGGATGTCCTCCATCGCCTTCTTCGAGCCGGCGCCGCCGACCATGAAGAACTCCTTGCGGTTGGCCTGGTTGATCGCGGCCAGCACGCCGATGCCCTGGTCGTCGTCGTGGTTCCAGAGCGCGTCCATCTTCGGCAGGGCCTGGAGCAGCTGGGCGGCCTCCCGCTGGCCCGAGTCGGCGGTGAACTCCGCCGCCCGCCGGTTGGCGATCCGGAAGCCGGCCGCGGTGAGCGTGTCGGCGAAGCCCTTCGACCGCTCCTGGGTCAGCTCCAGCGAGTCGATGCCGGCGATCTCGCCGATCACCGGGTTGGTCAGGTTCTTCGCCTTGAACTGCGCGATCATGTAGGTGGCGGCGGCCACCCCCATGCCGTAGTTGTCGCCCTTGATCTGCAACCGGTAGGCCCGCGCGTCCGGGAAGGCCCGGTCCAGGTTGACCACCGGGATGCCGGCGTTCATCGCCTCCAGGCCGAACGCGTTGAGCTCCTTGCCGTCGTGTGGCAGCAGCACGATCACGTCCGGCTTCTGCGAGATCAGGGTGGACAGCGCCGCCCGCTGGGCCGCCGCGTCCGCGCCGGCCTCGACCGTCTTGAACTCCACGTCGGAGTACGTCCCGGCCTGCGCCTTGGCGTTGTTGGTGATGGCGGCGATCCAGCCGTGGTCCGCGGCCGGCGCGGAGAACCCGATCGTCACCCGCTTGCCGGGTTCGCTGTTGCCGCCGGGCGCGCCGGCCGCCTTGGTCTGCGCCTCGGTCGGCTGCTCCTCGTTGCTGGTGCACCCGGCGAGAAGTACGCCGGCGCCCACGGCGGCCCCGCCGAAGAGCAGTCGGCGGCGCGACAGGTCGCGACTGTGCTGGGTCATGACGACCTCCTGTGTTCGCGGTGGTGGAGGGAACGGTTCGCGGTGCGGGGGAAAAGGGTGTGCGGGGCCCGGCCACCGTCGCGTGCTCGGGTGGCCCGGGTGGTGCGTGGTCGGATCGGGTCAGGTGGTGGTGAGCCGGTTGCGGCCCAGGAACTGGGTGACGCTGCGGAACTTGACCTGCTGGACCAGGACGGCCGCGACGATGATGCCGCCCTTGACCATGTTCTGGGCCTCGGTGGAGAGACCGTTGATCGCGAAGAGGTTGGTGATGGTGGCGAAGATGACCACCCCGAGCAGGGAGCCGATGATGGTGCCCCGCCCGCCGCTGAGCAGCGTGCCGCCGATGATCGCGGCGGCGATCGCGTCCAGTTCGTAGAGGTTCGCCATCGCCGCCTGGGCCGAGTTGGCCTGGGCGGTGAGCATGATGGCGGCGATGCCGCAGCACAGCCCGGAGAGCGCGTAGAGCAGCACGGTGTGCCGCTTGACGTTGATGCCGGCGAGCCGGGCCGCCTCCGGGTTGCCGCCGACGGCGACCGTGCGCCGGCCGAAGGTGGTGCGGTTGAGCAGCACCCAGCCGGCCGCGACCACCGCGGCGAGGATGTAGACCAGCAGCGGGATGCCGAGCAGGTTGTTGCTGGCCAGGCCGTTGATGAAGGAGTTGTCGGAGACCTGGGTCTGCTTGTCGGAGATCTCGGCGGCGAGGCCGCGGGCGGCCACCAGCATGGCCAGCGTGGCGATGAACGGCACCAGCCGGCCGTACGAGATGAGCAGCCCGTTGACCAGGCCGACCGCGAGCCCGACGGTGAGCGCGCTGAAGATCATGCCGCCGGCGCCGTAGCTCTGGGTGGCCACCGTGGTGCACCAGACCCCGGCCAGCGCGACGATCGCGCCGACCGAGAGGTCGATGCCACCCCCGATGATCACGAAGGTCATCCCGACGGTGACCACGCCGACCACCGAGGCCAGCTTGAGGATGCTGAGCACGTTGTCCCAGACCCAGTCCGGGTTGGAGTAGAGATCGGAGCGGGTGACCGCGCCGATCACGATCAGCACCAGCAGCACCCCGATCAGCGCGAGGTTGCGGCGGGCGCCCTCGCCACCGTCGCCCCGCCACCAGGAGAGCCGCCCGGCGGCCGCCGTCTGCCCGCTGGCCGCGGCGGTCTCCGCCGGGTCCACCGGCGGGGACTGCGCCGGCAGCTGCGCCGCCCGCTCCGCGGTGGGTGTGGAGGGTACATCGCTCATGCCGGTGCGCCTTCCATCAGGGACCCCGCCATGACGAGGTCGAGCACGGTGTTCTCGTCCAGTTCGCCGGCCGGGGCTTCGCGGACGACCCGCCCCTCCCGCATGACCAGCACCCGGTCGGCCAGACCGAGCACCTCGGGCACCTCGCTGGAGACCAGCAGCACCCCGACGCCGCGGGCCGCCAGGGCCCGGATGACCTGGTACAGCTCGGACCGGGCGCCGACGTCCACGCCCCGGGTCGGCTCGTCGAGCAGCAGCAGCCGGGTGTCGCCGAGCAGCCACCGCCCGACCACCACCTTCTGCTGGTTGCCGCCGGAGAGGGTGCGCACCGGCCGGCGGACGTCGCGGGGGCGCAGCTCCAGGCTCTCGGCGATCCGGTCCGCCTCGGCCCGCTCCCGGCCGGTGTCGGTGAAGCCGAACCGCGCGTACCGGCCGAAGGTGGCCAGCGTGACGTTGCGGTAGATCGGCTCGCCGAGCAGCAGGGCCTGGCTCTTGCGCTCCTCCGGGGCCATCCCCATGCCGGCCCGTACCGCCGCGCCGACGCTGCCCGGACGCAGCGTCCGGCCGGCCATGGTGACCGTGCCGGCCTCGGCCCGGCGGGCGCCGTAGATGGTCTCCAGCAGCTCGGAGCGGCCCGAGCCGACCAGCCCGGCGATGCCCACGATCTCCCCGGGCCGGACGCTGAGCGAGACGTCGGCGAACTCCCCCGCCCGGGTCAGCCCGTCCACCCGCAGCAGCTCCTCGCCGCCCGGCTCGGCGGCGGGGCGGTCCGGGAAGACGTACTCGATGGTGCGGCCGGTCATCCGGCTGACCAGGTCGCGGGTCGGGGTGTCCCGGGCCGGCAGGTTCGCCGCGGTGGTCCGGCCGTCCTTGAGTACGGTGACCCGGTCGCCGATCTCCCGGATCTCCTCCAGCCGGTGCGAGATGTAGATGACCGCGATGCCCTGGGCGGTCAGCTCGCGGATGATCCGGAACAGGTTGCCGACCTCGTCGTGCGCGAGCACCGCGCTCGGCTCGTCCATGATGATCAGTCGTGCCTCGTGCGAGAGCGCGCGGGCCATGCTGACCACCTGCTTGCCGGCGGCCGGCAGGGCGCGGACCATCCGACCGGGCGGGATCTCGGCGTGGCCGAGCCGGCCGAGGATCTGCCGGGTGCGCCGGGCCATGTGCCCGCGGCGGACGAAGCCGAACCGGCGCGGCTCGTGGCCGAGGAAGGTGTTCTCCGCGACCGAGAGGTCCTCGACCAGGTCGAGTTCCTGGTAGATGGTGGCGATGCCGGCGCGCATGGCGGCCTGCGGGTTGGCGAAGGTGGCCGGCTCGCCGCGCCACTCGACCAGCCCCGAGTCGGGCCGGTGCACCCCGGCGAGCACCTTGATCAGGGTGGACTTGCCGGCGCCGTTCTGCCCGAGCAGGCAGTGCACCTCGCCGGCCCGCACCTCCAGCTGCACCCCGTCCAGGGCGCGTACGCCCGGGAAGGTCTTGACCACGTCGGTGAGGCGCAGCACCACCTCGCCCGCGACGGCGTCGGCGGGCGCCTCGACCAGCGGAGCATCTGTCACGACGGCCTCCTCGGGTTGCGCGCGCTGCTCGGTCACCGTGCCTTCTCCGTTCGCGACTGTGGGGCTCGCAGAACCGGCTCACTCCTCGCGCTCACGATGCCTCGCCGAAGGCCACGTCGCTGGCGAGGACCGCGGCGCCGGCCACCCCGGCGCGCGGCCCCAGCTCGGACAGGACGACCGGGAGGTTGCCGGTGGCCAGCGGCAGCGACCGGCGGTAGACCACGCTGCGGATCTCGGCGAGCAGGATGTGACCGAGCTGGGCGAGACCGCCGCCGATCACGATCATCGACGGGTTGGTGAAGCTGACCAGCCCGGCCAGCACGCCGCCGACCCGCCGCCCCCCGTCGCGGATGAGTTGGATGCAGGTGACGTCGCCCTCGACGGCGCCCTCGGCGACGTCCAGCGCGGTGACCTCACCCCGGGCGGCCAGCCGCTCGGCCAGCGCGGGCGAGGCGCCGCTGCGCGCCGCGGCGGTCGCGTCCTTGGCCAGCGCGGCGCCGCTGAACAGCGCCTCCAGGCAGCCGACGTTGCCGCAGGAGCACATCGGACCGTGCGAGTCGACCTGGATGTGGCCGATGTCGCCGGCGCAGCCGTCGGTGCCCCGGTAGACCTCGCCGCTGAGGTAGATGCCGCAGCCGATGCCGGTGCCGATCTTGACGAAGAGGAAGTCGTCGACCGAGTGCGCCACCCCGCCGTGCCGCTCCCCGATCGCCATGATGTTGACGTCGTTGTCGACCACGGCCGGGCAGCCGTGCTCGCGGGTGAGCAGCTCCCGCACGGGGAAGCGGTCCCAGCCCGGCATGATCGGCGGGGAGACCGGGACGCCGTCGCGGAAGCTGACCGGGCCGGGGACGCCGATGCCGACCGCGTCGAGGCGCTCGTAGGCGCCGTCCACCCTGGCCTTGTGCAGCAGCTCGTTGACCCGCTGGAGGATCAGCTTCGGCCCGGAGCGGATGTCCGCCGGTTCGGCGTAGGCGGCGACCGGCTCCAGCCGGCCGTTGACCACCTCGACGTCGATCGAGCTGGCGCCCAGGTCGACGGCGGCGAAGCGCAGGTGCGGGCTGAGTTCGACCAGGGTGGAGCGGCGGCCGCCGCGGGAGGCGGCCAACCCCGCCTCGGCCACGTAGCCGAGGGCGACCAGCCGTTCCAGCTCGGCGAGCAGGCGCGGGCGCGGCATCTGCAACCGGTCGGCCAGTTCGGCGCGGGAGACCGCTCCCTCGTCGCGGAGCAACCGCAACAGCCGTACGTGCAACGGGTCCACGGTCCGCACCGGGCTCACCTCTTCAGGGGCTCGTCCACGTCGGCGCAACGCCGAGGTGTTGTGTCCGACACAGTAGGAGCGTTCCGTGCCGCCTGTCCAGAGCTTCGGCCCATCTGACTCCAACTTTTGTCCGTCCGAACAAAAGCTAATAGTGGATCAAGAAAAGAGCCCCGCCCCCGCCTCGCGCGATCTTGCAGTTTGCGCCCCGGCAAAGGCCGCAGGTCAGGACAGAAACCGGGCCGAAAGTGCAAGATCGCGGAGGACCACGCGGAGCGCCCCGCCACCCGGGGTGGGGGGCGGGGCGGGGTAGGGGCGGGGTAGGGGCGGTTAGCGGGGGCCGGGGGCGTTGCGCTTCTTGCGGAGCTTGCGGTCGTCGCGCAGCTCGACGTACGGCTCCTCGTCGGCCGCGTGCCCGGCCGAGATGGCGCGGCTGCGCTCCAACTCGGCGTCGAACTCGGCGCCGAGCAGGATCGCGATGTTGCTGAGCCAGAGCCAGACCAGGAAGATGATCACGCCAGCCAGCGCCCCGTAGGTCTTGTTGTACGAGCCGAAGTTGCTCACGTAGAGCGCGAACAGGCCGGAGACCACCAGCCAGATCACCACGGCCAGCACGCCGCCGGGGCTGACCCAGCGGAACCCGCCGTGCCGCGCGTTCGGCGAGGCCCAGTAGAGGATCGCGAACATCAGGCTCACCAGGACCAGCAGCACCGGCCACTTGGCGATGTTCCAGACCGTGACCACCGTGGAGCCGACCCCGATCGCCTCACCGACCTGTTCGGCCAGCCCGCCGGTGAAGACCACGATCACCGCGGAGGCCAGCAGCATCACCCCGATCACCGCGGTGACCCCGATCCGGATCGGCAGCGTCTTCCAGATCGGCCGGCCCTCGGGCACGTCGTAGATGGTGTTCGAGGCGCGCATGAACGCCGCGATGTAGCCGGACGCGGACCAGAAGGCGGCCAGCAGACCGAGGATCGCCGCGAGACCGGCGAAGCCGCCGCTGCGTGTCGCCTGGTCGATGGCGCTCTCGATGATCTGCCGGATGTTCTCCTGCGGCACCGTCTGGGTGACGGTGTCCTTGACGCCCTTGGTGGCCCGCTCGCCGAGCAGGCCGAGGATCGAGACCAGCACCAGCAGGCCGGGGAAGATGGAGAGCACGCCGTAGTAGGTCAGCGCCGCCGCCCAGTCGGTCAGGCTGTCGTCCTTGAACTCCCGGACGGTGCGGCGCAGCGCCGCCTTCCACCCGGTGCCCGGCAGCTGGGCCGGGCTCTCCGGCCCCTCGTCCGGCCCGACCGGCCGGGAGTGGCCGGCACGCCGGCCGCCGTCGGCGCCCCGCGCGTGCTCGGCGTCGCGGCCCGGGCGGGCGTACTCGGGATCGCGCCCGGCGGGCGCGTCATCGGCGTCGCGCCCGGCGCGGGCGGAAGTCTCGTCGGAGGCCATCGCCCCTCCCTCGTGGTCTGCGGTGTGCTGACCACATGCCCCGACGACCGCACCGGATAACCCGCTACTTGTAGAGCAACCTGCCCATCCGGCGCGAGGCCACGAGCAACCCGACGGCCAGCACGGCCAGCAGGTAGAGCACGTCGGGCAGCCACGACCAGCCGTCGCCGCCGACCGTGACACCCCGGATCAGGTGCACCGCCCGGTAGAGCGGGGTCACCTCGACCAGCCAGCGCAGCACCGACGGGTACGCCTCGGCCGGCACGAAGGTGCCGGAGAAGAGGAAGAGGGTGAACTGGGCCGACCCCATCAGGTCGAAATCCTGCCAACTGCGCATGAAGGTGGAGACGGACATGCCGATCGCCCCGAAGGCGAACCCGACCAGCACCGCGGCCGGAAAGGCGACCAGCGCCCGGGCGGCGGTGGTGAGGTCCATCGCCACCATCACGGCGAGAAAGGCCGCCGAGTAGGCGCTGCCCCGCAGCATCGCCCAGCCCAGCTCGCCGAGGGCGATCTCGAACGGCTGCACGGGGGTGGCGATCACCCCGTCGTACAGCTTCATGTACTTCATCTTGCCGAAGAAGTTGAAGGTGGTCTCGGCCAGCGCGCCGGTCATCGCCGAGGAGGCCAGCATCGCCGGGGCCACGAACGCCGCGTACGAGACGACCTGCCCGCCGGGCAGGGTGAGGTCGCCGACCAGGGCGCCCACCCCGACCCCGATGGAGAGCAGGTAGAGCAGCGGCTCCACGAAGCCGGAGAGGAGCAGCAGCCAGTAGACCGACTTCAGCGCCGCGACGTTGCGCTCGGCGACCGACACCGACCGCCGGGTCGCGGCGGAGACGTCGACCAGCCGGGGCAGTACGAGAGTGACCACGACAGCCTTCCTCAGACGACCAGCTTGCGGCGGAACGCACGGTGGGCCAGCAGCCAGCCGCCGAGCGCCCAGGCCGCGAGGTAGAGCAGGTGGCCGGCGACCGACCACTGCGGAGCGACGCCCAGGGTGGCCGCCCGGCACAGGTCGACGCCGTGCCAGAGCGGCGTCGCGTAGGCCACCCAGCGCAGCCCCACCGGCAGCGACTCGACCGGGAAGAACACCCCGGCGAAGAGCGTCATCGGGATTACCGCGAAGCGGAACAGCATGGCCAGCCAACTGTCGGTGTCGACCGCCGACGCGTAGGCGAAGGTGGGCGCCGCCACGGCCAGCCCGAGCAGCGCCACCACCGCCGGGACCACCAGCGCCCAGGGCGAGCGCAGCGCCCCGAACAGGGCGGTCACCACCAGGAACGCGGCGATCGTGGTGAGCACCCGGAACAGCACGAAGGCCAGGTGACCGGTGAGGATGTCGGCCACCCGCAGCGGCGCGGCGCTCTGCGCGAAGTAGGTCTTGATCCACTGGAAGTTGCTGAACACCGGCCAGGTCGACTCGCCGATGGCCACCTGCACCGCGGTCGAGGCGATCAGCCCCGGCACCAGCCAGTCGAGGTAGCGCACGCCGTCGACGCCCTGGTCGATGTAGGCCCCGACGCCCAACCCGAAGCCGACCACGGTCAGCACCGGCAGCAGGAACGAGGAGAAGACCCCGGCCCGCCAGGTGCGCCGGTAGCCCACCAGGTAGTGCGCCAGCACCGCGAGCGCCGGCACCCGGGGCAGCGGCGGCCGCGCCCGCTCCCGCGCCTGTTGGGTCACGCTCACCCGATCACCCCCGTCCACCACGGCCTTCCTACCCCGGGGGTACGACAGGCCGTGGCCACCCTACGACCGGCGTGCCGACCTGTCGTGGCAGTTTCCGCCGCGGGCGGGGGTGCCCGGGTTTTCCTGGACAGGCTTAATCTACATAGGTAGTCTTGACCTCGTGGAGCCACTCGGACGCATCGGTGCGGCGACGGTCGACGTCCTGCGGGTGCTGCTCGACAGCGACCGGCCGCGCTGGGGGCTGGAGATCATCAAGGCCACCGGCCGCCCGTCCGGCAGCGTCTACCCGCTGCTGGAGCGGTTGGAGCGCAACGGTTGGGTGACCTCGCACTGGGAGGACGAGACCGACCGTCGCGGCCCCCGGCGGCGGATGTACCGGCTCACCGCCGACGGCACGGTGGCCGCCCGGCGGGTCTGCGCCCAGGCCGCCGCCCGGGCGGCGGACCGGCGCCCGGCTCGACTGCGGGAGGCGTGATGGCGCCGGTCCGGGCCGCGCTCGTCCTCGTCCGCTGCGCCGCGGCGCTGCTCCCCGGCCCCTCCCGGGCCCGTCATCTCGAACAGTGGCAGGCGGACGTCCACGGCGCCGCCGACCTCGGCATGTCACCCCTGCGGCTCGCCGCGGGCACCCTCCGCGCCGCCGTCCGGATCGCCGCCACCAGCCCGAAAGGACCTCGAACCATGCAGCCAATCGGCCCGCTCGCCCTCGCCCTGAAGCTGGTCGGCGGCACGCACGCCCGCCGCCGCGCCGCCGCGCTCGCCGCCGTGTTCACCGCGACCCTGCTGGCCGGCGTCGGGCTGCTCATCGCCGGCTGACCGGCGACCGCTCCGCCGCCGGCTGCCCGGACCGGCACCCGGCATCCGGCATGCGCGGCGAGCGAGCTA
Source organism: Micromonospora sp. C28SCA-DRY-2 (assembly GCF_030519475.1). GTDB lineage: Bacteria > Actinomycetota > Actinomycetes > Mycobacteriales > Micromonosporaceae > Micromonospora. The sequence continues at coordinate 238,060 of NZ_JAUMKD010000002.1, forward strand.
CCGCCGGGCGACGCCTGCGATGAACGCGCGCCAGGCGTCCGGGTCGAAGGTCAGGGCCGGGCCGGCCGGGTCCTTGGAATCGCGCACGGCCACCACGCCGGGCAGGTTGTCGGCCACCTCCACGCAGTTGCCGCCCTGGCCGTTGCTTCGGCTGCTCTTGCGCCACCGGGCGCTGGTCAGATCCATGCCTCCGCCACCTCCACCAGGAGACAGCCCTACCGTCGGCCGGCCGTGTGCGCGACGAAGGCGCGCCAGGCGTCCGGGTCGAAGGTCAGGGCCGGGCCACCCGGGTCCTTGGAATCGCGCACCGCCACCACACCCGGCAGATTGTCGGCCACCTCCACGCAGGCGCCGCCGCTGCCGTTGCTGCGGGTGCTCTTGCGCCACCGGGCGCCGCTCAGGTCCATGTCTCCGCCACTTCCGTCATCAGGTCGAGGGACTGCTGCTGCGATAGTGCCTCACCACGGATCGACTCCCACACCTCGACCATCTGCCGCACATACTCCGCACGGTCGATCACCTGGCCGTGGCGCTGCCCCTCCAGGTAGACAACGTCCTCCCCGGCGGGCGAGGTGGCGATCACGAAGGGGCCGTCGAGCCCAGCGTACGCTCCGGCGGAGAGGGGCACGACCTGGATCCGAACCCGGGACAATGCCGAGCAAACCTTTACCAGGTGCAGCAACTGCTCGCGCATCACCGCCGATTCGCCGACGCAGCGGCGCAGCACGTACTCGTCTATGACGGCGGTGAACAATGGCGGTCGCTCACGGGTGAGCACGCCCTGTCGATCAAGCCGGGTCGCCACCTGCTGTTCGATCTCGTCCGCCGCGAACAGCCCGGCACCGACGAGAATGGCCCGGGCGTAGCCCTCGGTCTGCAACAGGCCCGGCACGTAGAGCGGCTCGAACCACCGCAGTGCCGTGGCTTCCTGCTCGATGCCGGCCCAGTCGCGGAACCAGGGCACCACCGTCTCCCGGCTGATCCGGCGTTGGATGCGCTCGAAGCGGCCGTCGGCGCCGAACACCGCGTCGCAGCGGCGGGCGAAGTCGAGGCTCGGCCGGCGCTCGCACGTCTCCACCTTGGCGACCAGGGCGCCCGAGTAGCTCAGCGCCTCGGCCAGCGCGCTCTGGGACATGCCGCTGGTGGCCCGGGCCAGCCGCAGCTCCTCCGCGAAGTGGTCCAACATGGACGAGCGTTCCACGGACAGCCTCCGTACATCCTCGTACCGGCCGGGACCGGCCGCCATACGCCCTGGTCGTCGGCGCGCGGGACCTCCCACCGTAGTCGGGTCCTCACCAGACTGTCACGCAGCGGAACCGCTCACGGGATCGGACGGCGGGCGGAACCAGGCCGGGGGCGCCCGGCGACAACGAGGTCCGGGCGCCCCCTTCCCAGCTCGACGGAGGCTCACCGCATGCGACTCAGGTTCTGGCGCTGCCGGCGCCCGACGCCACCCGCCACGCTCCCCCGGCGTACGCCCAACACCCGGCCGGCGTGGGCGACCGCGCCGACGGAGGTCTTCCCCACCGACGGTCCGGGACGCCCGGGGCGGCTGACCCGAGCGCAGGAGTGGCGGGCGAACGGTGGCCACTGGCTGCCGTCGCCGCGCCGGAGCGCGGAGGGTCCGTGCCGGAGCGAGGACGGCCCGCGCTGATGCCGCGCTACCGCCCGCACGTGGCGGCGCGCCCGTCCTGGCGCTGCCGGGTGTGCGGCGCCGCGTGGCCCTGCTCCCCGGCCCGGCTGGCGCTGCTCGGGGAGTACCGGGAGAACCGGACGGGTCTGCTGATCTACCTCGGCACGCTGATGTGCGAGGCCACCGCCGACCTGGCCGAGCTGAACGGTCAGGCGGTGCCGGACGGGTTGGCCGACCGCTTCCTGAACTGGGCGAGGGCGCGGTGACCAGCACGACCGCTCGGCCCAGCTCAGCCGGGGCCCGTCCGGGTCGGTCAGCCGCGGATCGCGCGGAGCAGCGACCGGAGCGCGTAGCCGAGCAGCAGCACGCCCGCGCCGGTGCCCACCACCAGGCCGGCCGACACCCCGGTGGCCAACCCGGTCACCAGCCCGGCCAGCGCCACCGCGCACATCGCCACGCCGAGCGGCCGCAGCAGCGGGTCGCCCAGCAGCGGGGCGAGCGGGAAGAAGTGCAGCCCGACCACGGCGCAGACCAGCGCCGGGGTGAACTCCGACCAGCCGGCGGCGGCCAGCAGCACGGCGCCGAGCGCGGCGACGGCGAACTCGGCCACCACGATCAGCAGGTAGCGCCGGTCCGTCGCGCGGTCGCGCGGCCCGGCGTCCGCGCCCCGGGACCGGGCCGTGACGATGCCGCCGCCGACCGCGGTGAGCAGCGCCGCCACGCTGCCGGCCACCAGCACGCCGCGCAGCGGTTGCTCGGCGGCCGGCACGCTGAACCAGACGGTGGCGAAGATGCCGAGGTAGAGCGCGCCGAGCCCGCCCTGACGCCGCGACCGAACCGCTCCGACCGACACCGGCACCCCCGCTCGCCGCGCCCGGGCCACCGGCGGCCGGGCGTCCGGCCGATGCTACGGGCACCGGGGCAGCCCGGCCGGGCGGGCCTCAGTCGACCAGGGTGCGCCCGGTCAGGTGCAGGAAGACGTCCTCCAGGCTGCTGCGCCGGACCAGCACGTTGGCCGGGGTGAGCCCGAGCCCGTTGACCTCGGCCACCGCCGCGTCGCCGTCGGGGACGTAGAGCAGGATCCGGTCGGGCAGCACCTCGACCCGCTCCGCCAGCGGCTCGACCTTGCCGGCGAACGCCTCCTGCGACTCGGCGGCGAAGCGCAGCTCGACCACCTCGCGGGTGGAGTGCCGCTCGATCAGCTCACGCGGCGAACCCTCGGCGACGATCCGCCCCCCGTCCATCACCACCAGCCGGTCGCAGAGCTGCTCGGCCTCGTCCATGTAGTGCGTGGTGAGCACCAGCGTGACGCCCTGCTGCTTGAGCCGGAACAGCCGCTCCCAGACCAGGTGCCGGGCCTGCGGGTCGAGGCCGGTGGTCGGCTCGTCGAGCAGCACGATCTCGGGCTCGTTGACCAGGGCGCGGGCGATGGTCAGCCGGCGCTTCATGCCGCCGGAGAGCGGCTCGACCTTGCTGTCGGCGCGCTCGCTGAGCTGGACGAAGTCGAGCAGCTCGGTGGCCCGGGCCCGGGCCACCCGGCGGGAGATGCCGAAGTAGCGGGCGTAGGTGGTGAGGTTTTCCCGGACGGTCAGCTCGGGGTCGAGGTTGTCGAGCTGCGGGCAGACGCCGAGGCGGGCCCGGATGGCCGGGCCGTCGCGGACCGGATCCATGCCGAGGATGCGCAGCTCACCACCGCTGGGCGGGGAGATGCAGCCGACCATCCGCATGGTCGAGGACTTGCCGGCGCCGTTGGGGCCGAGGAAGCCGAACGCCTCGCCGGAGCGCACCTCGACGTCGATGCCGTCGACGGCGGTGAAGTCGCCGAACCGCTTCACCAGCCCCCGGGCCTGGATGAGTGGTTGAGCCGTGGTCACCGCCCGACCCTAGCCGCCGGGTCCGACAGCTCCACCCGAATTACCCGCGCCCCGGCGGGCGGCAGCGGCGACACGGGACGGACGGATGTCGATACCCCGTCCGCCGCTTGATCGACGTGTACTCGTCCCTCAGGCCGCCCACCCGCCCACCCGACGGCTCACCGCCACCCGGCCGGCTGGCCGATGGGGCCGGTGCCGCCGGCCGCCTCGGCCCGCCCGGGGCAGCGCCCCGGCCGGCGGCACCGCCCGCCCCGGAGACGATGCCGGCGGACTCCCCCGCCGCACCCGGCGACCCCGAACGTCCGGCGGGCCAACCCGTCGACCCCGAGGCCGCCGCGCGACCGGCCGGCACCACCACCGCCTCCGACACCGCCGGGCCGGCGGAAGGCGTCGCCACGGAGCACGCCGGAGGCGACGCGAATCCGCCGGGCACCGCGACCGACGGCCCCGGCATCGCCACCGAGGGCCCCGGCACCGCACGGGCGGCGACGGGCGGAACCGGACCGACGGTGGCCGACGCGGCGACCGCCGACCTGGCCGCCCGGTTCGAGGACGAGAAGCCCGGCCGGACCCTCACCGGAGCGCCCGGCCTGCTGCTGGCCGGCGTGGCGCTCGCGGTCGCCGCGCTCGCCCTCTGGCAGGTGTTCCGCCCGCTGCCGCAGGGCAGCAAGTACTACCTGATCATCTTCCTGGCCGGCGTACTGCCACTGGTCTTCCTGGCCTACCCGGCCGACCTGCCACTGCCGGCCCGGCTCCGGCGGGCGATCCGGCCCGGCCGGTCCGGTGCGGACGGCCAGGTCCGGCCCGGCCGGTCCGATGGGGAGGGACCGGAGGGACCGGTCGGACCGGTCCGGCCAGCGGGGAGCGCGCGGCCGACCCTGCCGGACTGCGCGCTGGCCGCCCTGGCCCTGCTCGCCTGCCTCTACCCGGTGCTGCCGGTCCGCCTCGGCGCCGGCGGCGGCGGGTACAACGCCTTCCTCGACCGGCAGGGCCTGCTCGTGCCGCTGGACCTGGTGCTGGGCACGGTGCTGCTCCTGCTGCTGCTGGAGGCGTGCCGCCGCACCACCGGCTGGATCCTGCCCGCGGTCTGCCTGCTGTTCCTCGGCTACGGCTACTACGGCGGGCTGCTGCCGCAGTCCTGGCCGGTCGCCCACGCCGGGCTCGACTTCAGCCAACTGGTCGACGCCTTCTACAACTCCGACAGCGGCTTCTACGGCACCCCGCTCGACGTCGCCGCCTCGTACATCGTGCTGTTCACCATCTACGGCGCGGTGCTCGACCTCTCCGGCGCCGGGCGGTTCTTCGTGGACCTGTCCACCGCCGCGTTCCGCCGCTCGCGGACGGCCGCCGGGCGGACCGCCGTCGCGTCCGGCTTCCTGCTCGGCACCGTCTCCGGCTCGGGCGCCGCGACCACTGTCAGCATCGGCGCGGTGACCTGGCCGATCCTGCGACGCGCCGGCTACCCGCCCGAGCGGGCCGGCGGCATGCTCGCGGCCGCCGGGGTGGGCGCCATCCTCTCGCCGCCGACGCTGGGCGCGGCGGCGTTCATCATCGCCGAGTACCTGGGCGTGTCGTACCTCCAGGTGCTCGGCTGGGCGACCGTGCCGACCGTCCTCTACTACCTGGGCATCCTGCTGGCCGTGGAGATCGACGCCCGGCGGTCCGGGGTCCGCCCGGTGCTGATCGACGCCGCGTCGCCGTGGCGGCTGCTCGCCCGGTTCGGCTACCACTTCGCCTCGCTGGTCGCCATCGTGGTGCTGCTCGCCGTCGGCGTCTCCGCCACCCGCGCGGTGGTGCTGGCCACCGTCCTGGCCGCCGCGCTGTCCTTCCTGGACCGGGCCCACCGGCTCACCCCGGCCCGGCTCGGCGCCGCGCTCGTCGCCGGCGTACGCGGGGTGCTCGCGGTGACCGCCGTCTGCGCCGCCGCCGGCATCATCACCGCGACCACCACGAAGACCGGCCTCGGCCCGCAGGCGGCCGCGCTGCTGGTGAGCGGCGCGCAGGCGGTCGCCTCGGACCCGACCCTGGTGCTCGCGCTCACCGCGGTGCTCGCCGCCGTCGCGCTCAGCCTGCTCGGCCTGGCCGTGCCGGTCACCGCCTCGTTCGTCATCGGCTGGGTGATCATCGGTCCGGCGCTGCTCGACCTCGGCGTGTCCGCGCCGGCGGTGGCGATGTTCGTCTTCTACTTCGCGGTGCTCTCCGAGGTCTCCCCGCCGACCGCGCTGGCCGCCGTCGCGGCCGCCGCGGTCACCGGCGGCCGGCTGGTGCCGACCATGTGGCAGACCCTGCGGTACGCCCTGCCGGCCTACCTGACGCCGATCGCGTTCGTGCTCACCCCGGCCGGCCTCGGGCTGCTCGGCATCGGCGGAGCGCGGCGGATCGCGGTCGCCGCCGTGGTGGTCGCGCTCAGCGTCGCCGTGCTGGCCGTGGCGGCGGGCGGCTGGCTGCCCGGCGTCGGCCCGGCCGGCGTGCCGGAGCGCGTCCTCGGCGCGCTGGCCGGCGTGACCCTGCTCTGGCTCGAACCGGTGCCGGTCGCGGTCGGCCTCGCGCTGGCCGCGGTGGCCGCCACCGGAGTGCTCGTACGACGCGGATCCGCCGGCCGGGCCGCCGGGCCGCGCGCCGGATCACCGGAGGTCAGGGAGGTATGACAGTGAGCGGGAACAGGATTCGGCTGGTGGCGGGGGTGAGCGTGCTCGCCCTCGCCGCGGCGGGTGTCGCGGGCTGCGGCGGCCGGCAGGGCGGCGCGGCGAAGGACGACGCCGCCAGCGAGGTCACCTGCGAGGTGACCGCGGACACCCGGGTCGGTATCGCGACCGGCAACGCGACCGGCGTCTACTACGTGGTCGGCAACGCCCTCGCCGGCCAGCTCTCCGGCAGCACCGGCGGGAAGCTGACCGGCACCGCCGCCGAGACCGGCGCCTCGGTGCAGAACATCGAACAGCTGGTCGCCGGCCAGTACGACGTCGCCTTCTCGCTCTTCGACACGGCGGTCAACGCGGTGCAGGGCAAGGGCAGCTTCACCGCCGCGCAGCCGGTCGAGGCGCTCGCCCGGATCTACGACAACTACACGCAGGTGGTGGTGCGGGCCGACGCGGGCATCGCCTCGGTGGCGGACATGCGGGGCAAGCGGATCTCCACCGGCTCGCCCAAGTCCGGCACCGAGGTGATCGCCAACCGGCTGCTGGAGGCCGCCGGCCTGGATCCGGCCACGGACATCCAGGCGCAGCGGCTCGACCTCGCCAAGACGGTGCAGGGCGTCAAGGACGGCAGCATCGACGGCTTCTTCTGGTCCGGCGGGGTGCCCACCGGCGGGCTGACCGACCTCTTCACCACCGCCGGTGACCAGGTGAGGTTCCTCGACATCACGCCGCTGCTGCCGAAGATGGCCGAGCTGAACCCGGCCTACCAGGCCGGCACGATCGGCAAGGACGTGTACCGCACGGCGGCGGACACGCCGACCATCGTGGTGCCGAACGTGCTGCTGGTGCGCAAGGACCTGGACGCGAACGTGGCCTGCGCGATCACCCGGACGGTGTTCGAGCGCAAGGACGCGCTGGCTCAGGCCAACCCGGCCGCGAAGGGCATCAGCCTGGAGACCGCCCGCCGGACCGACCCCGTACCGCTGCACCGCGGCGCGGACAAGGCACTGCGCGACCTGGGCGCCAACTGAACGGTCGCCGGGCCCGCGCGGGCGCCGCTCCCGCCGGGCCCGGCACGGGCGCCGTCCCCGCCGACGGCGGTGGCCCGGCGCGGGCGGGCGCGGTCAGGTCGGTGCGGTCAGGCCGGCGCGGTCAGGTCGGTGCGGTCAGGCGTCGGTCGGGGCGGTGGCGGCGCGGGCGGCGGCGACCAGCCGGTCGGTCTCGGCGAGCACCGCGTCGTCGTCGACCGGCGTGCCCGGGTCCAGCCGGACCGTCCAGGTCAGACCGTCCACGCCGGGCACTCGCCGGGCGGCCACCCGGCCGGCGCCGCCGGGCAGCGGGTGGTGCTGGGTGTACGCCACCGAGCGGGTCACCCGGGCGCGCACCTGGTGCGGCAGCTCCCCCGGATCCAGCAGCAGGTACGTCTCGGCCGGGCAGTCGGCGACCACCAGGTAGCCGTCACGCTCGGCGACCCGCTCGGCCGGCGTGACGGTCAGCTCGCGGCCGGACCAGACCGCCTTGAGGATGTCGTGCCAGCCCAGCCGGTGCCCCCGGCCGGGCAGCCAGAGCCCGAGGTTGCTGGCCACCACCACCCCGTCGCCCTCGCCGTTGCCGGCGGCCGCCCAGGCCAGCACCCGCTCCTCGGCGTCCAGCGGCGGCCGGGCGGCCGCCGGCAGCTTCGGCTTGCGGTTGAACAGTCCCATCACAGCCCTCCCGCGGCCTGCTCGCGCAGCGCCCGGGCGTGCTGCTCCAACGAGAGCAGCTCGCCGAAGAGCGCGAAGTACTCGTCCTTGTTGCTGACCGGGTTGATCCGCTGGATCCGCGACTTGAGTTCCTTGATCCGGCTGGTCACCGAGCCCCACTGCAACCGGGCCATGGTGACCGAGACGTAGCGCGGGTCCGGTTCGCCGTCGATGCGCAACGGCTCCACGGCCAGCTCGCCGACGAGCGCCTGGGCGGCGAGATCCTCGCAGGCGTCCCGCACCGAGGAGATCCAGACCGCGCCGCCGGTCGCGGCCGAGGCACCACCGACCGCCGCCACGGCGGCGCGCACCGCGGCGTGCACCGGGTGGCGGTACTCCACCGCCTCGACCGCGTCGAACATCGGCCCGGCCAGCACCGGCTCCTGGAGGGCGAGCTTGAGCGCCTCGCGCTCGACCATCGACTGCGGGCTGTCCACGCTCGGCTCCGGCCGGGCCGGCCGGGACGGCGCCGCCGCGGCCTCCCGAGCGGGCTGGCCGGAGGCGGCGGCCAGCACGGCCCGCTGCACCGGCTCGATCTCCATGCCGAGGTCGCCGGCGAGCTTGCGGACGTACTCCGGGCGCTTCTCCCGGTCCTTGAGCTTGGCGACCAGGGGGGCGGCCCGGCGCATCGCCTCCACCCGACCGTCGACGGTGTCCAGGTCGTAGCGGCTGATCACGTGGCGCAGCGCGAAGTCGACCAGCGGCTCGCGGCGGGCGACCAGGTCGCGTACGGCCAGGTCGCCCTTGGCCAGCCGCAGCTCGCACGGGTCCATGTTGTCGGGGCTGACCGCGATGAAGGTACGCCCGACGAAGCGCTGGTCGTCCTCGAACGCCCGCAGCGCGGCCTTCTGCCCGGCGGCGTCCCCGTCGAAGGTGAAGATGATCTCGCCGGCCCGCTCGTCGCTGTCGAAGAGCACCCGGCGCAGCACGGAGATGTGGTCGGCGCCGAACGCGGTGCCGCAGGTCGCCACCGCCGTCGGCACGTCGGCCAGGTGGCAGGCCATCACGTCGGTGTAGCCCTCGACCACGACCACCTTGCCCTGCTTGGCGATCTCACGCTTGGCCTGGTCGATGCCGTAGAGGACGTGCGACTTCTTGTAGATCGGCGTCTCGGGGGTGTTCAGGTACTTCGGGCCGTCGTCGTCGTCGAAGAGCTTCCGGGCGCCGAAACCGATCACGTCGCCGGTGATGTCCCGGATCGGCCACATCAACCGGCGGCGGAACCGGTCGATCAGCGAGCCGGAGCGGGCCGGCCGGGACAGCCCGGCGGTGACCAGCTCGTCGTGCGTGAAGCCCTGCTGGCGCAGGTGCTTGGTGAGCAGGTCCCAGCCGTCCGGGGCGAAGCCGCAGCCGTAGCGCTCGGCGGCGGCCTTGTCGAAGCCGCGGCGGGCGAGGAACTCCCGGGCCGGTCGGGCCCCGGCCGTGCCGAGCTGGGCCCGGTAGAACTCCACGGCGGCGGCGTGCGCGGCGACGAGGCGCTGCTTCTGCCCGTGCTGCGGCCGGGCGGCCCGCGGCGCGGCCTGGTCGGTCTCGACGTAGCGCAGCTGGATGCCGGCCCGGGCGGCGAGCCGCTCGACCGCCTCGACGAAGCTCAGGTGCTCGGCGTCCATCAGGAACTTGATCGCGTCGCCGCCGGCGCCGCAGCCGAAGCAGTACCAGACGTTGCGGGCCGGCGAGACGTTGAACGACGGGCTCTTCTCGTCGTGGAACGGGCAGAGGCCCTTGAGGTTGCCGCCCCCGGCCGACTTCAGGGTCACCGTCTCGGAGATCACGTCCGCGATCGAGGTGCGCTCGCGGACCAGCGCGATGTCCTCGTCCCGGATCCGCCCAGCCATGCCTGCCACCCCCTCGGCGTACATCCTGCCCTGCCGGACCGACGCTCCGCCGCCGGGGGAGGTCGTGCGGTCCACCCGATCCGGCGCCCGCGCCGCGCCGCGCCCCGCCACAGCCCGGCCCGGCCCGGCCCGGCGGGAGCGTCCCGGCCGATTCGGGACGCGGACGCTCCCGGAGCTAATCCCCGGCCGGCTGCTCCCGGCCGGCGGCGGCGGACCGGTCGCCCCGCCCCGGCATGGCGGCGAGCAGGGTGTCGAGCGCCTGTCGCTCGGTGCCCAGCCGCGCCATCGCCTCGGCGATGCGGGTCCGCTCCCGCTCCAGGTGTTCGACCATGCCCGGGCACGCCGACGGTGTCGGCCGCCCACCCTCGTCGTGCACGCAGTGCAGCACCCGCGCGATGACGGCGGTGGGCAGCCCGGCGGCGAGCAGGGCACGGATGTGGGACACGGTGACGACGTCCGAGGCGGCGTACTCGCGGTAACCGTTGGCCAGCCGCACCGGGCGGAGCAGCCCCTGCTCCTCGTAGTAGCGCAGCAGCCGCGCGCTCACCCCTGTCTCGCGGGCCAGCGCCCCGATCCGCATGTGAGCTGCCCCATTCGACCGTTGACCTTCACACCGATGAGAAAGCTTAGCTTTCCTCCCGTCGACGGCCGGCGGGGAAGGAGCAGAGGATGCCAGGCGCGGTGATCATCGGGGTGGGACCGGGCATCGGACGGGCGGTCGCGCTGCGGTTCGCGCGGGAGGGCCTGCCGGTCGCGCTCGTCGCACGGACCGGGGCGACGGTGCGGGCGGTGGCCGAGGCCGTCGCCGCGCTCGGCGTACGGGCCGTGCCGTTGACCGCGGACAGCACCGACGAGGTGGCGCTGCGGGCGGCGCTGGACGCGGCGGCCGACGAACTGGGCCCGCCGGACGTCGTGGTGTACAACGCCGCGATCATCCAGGCGGACTCGCTCGGCGAGTTGTCCGTCGCCGCCCACCAGGCCGCCTGGGCGGTCAACGTGGTGGGGGCGCTCACCACGGCCGCACACGTCCTGCCCGGCATGGCCCGGCGCGGCGGCGGCTCGTTCATCGTCACCGGCGGGATGCCCGAGCCCAAGCCGCGGTACGTCTCCCTCTCGCTCGGCAAGGCCGGCGTGCGGACGCTCGTGGCGCTGCTCGACCAGGAGTACGGACCGTCCGGGGTCCACGTGGCGACGGTCACCGTCGCCGGTGCCGTCGCCCCGGACACGGCGTTCGACCCGGACGACATCGCGGAACACTACTGGCGCCTGCACACCCAGCCCCGGCAGCGCTGGGAGCGGGAGGTCGTGCACGACGGGGAGGCCACCGCCGGCCGGTGAGGCCGGTCCGGCGGGCGCGGGTCACCGGGGGCGGCGCCGCAGGTAGCGCCGCACCGGCGGCGGGTCCTCCTCGTCGTACGACCGGGCGGCCCGGATCGCGGCGGCCAGCCCGTAGCGGCGGTTGCGGGGCGGCGGATTGACCGTCGGATCCCGGGACATGTCCCGGATCAGCGCCACCGCGAGGCCGAGCATCACCACCACGAACGGCAGCGCCACCATGATCGTCGCCTGTTGCAGCGCGTCCAGGCCCCCGGCCAGCAGCAGCACCGCGGCCATGGCGCCGATCAGCACCCCCCAGGTGACCACGAGCACCCGGTGCGGACGCAGCGCACCCCGGGAACTCAGCGAGCCGAGCACCAGCGACGCCGAGTCGGCGCTGGTGACGAAGTACAGCGCGATCAGCACCATGGCCAGGACGCTGGTCAGCGTCGCCAGCGGCAGCGCGTCCAGCAGGCCGAAGAGGGCCTGTTCGGTGCCCGCCCCGACGTCCGCGACCAGATCGCGCGCGCCGGTGGCCTGCGCCCGCAGCGCGCTCCCGCCCATAACCGCGAACCAGACCGCGCTGGCCCCGCTCGGCACCAGCAGCACCCCGACGAGGAACTGCCGTATCGTCCGCCCTTTCGAGATGCGGGCGATGAAGGTGCCCACGAACGGCGCCCAGGAGATCCACCACGCCCAGTAGAAGATCGTCCAGGAGCCGAGCCACGACGGGTCGGAGAAGGCGCCGGTGCGGGTGGACATGAAGAGCAGGTTGCTGAGGTAGTCGCCGACCGAGGCCGGCAGCACCTCCAGCGTGTAGATGGTCGGCCCGACCACGAAGACGAAGAGCATCAGCAGCACCGCCAGCAGCACGTTCGTGGTGGAGAGCCACTTGATGCCCTTGTGCAGCCCGGAGAAGGCGGAGATCACGAAGGCCAGCGTGAGCGCGCCGATCACGACCAGCTCCACCGCTGTCGTGTCCGGTATGCCGGCCACCAGGTCGAGGCCGGCGGCGACCTGGAGCGCTCCGAGGCCGAGGCTGGTCGCCGAGCCGAACACCGTGGCGAAGACCGCCAGCAGGTCGACCGCCCGGCCGGCCGCCCCGTCGGCCCGGTCGCCGAGCAACGGACGGAACGCCGCGGAGATCCGGTTCTCCCGACCCTTCCGGAAGGTCGAGTACGCGAGCGCCAGCGCCACCACCGCGTAGATCCCCCAGGGGTGCAGGGTCCAGTGGAAGAGGGTGTACTGCATGGCCGTCGCGCCGGCCGGGCCGGTCTGCGGCGCGACTCCGGTCGCGGGCGGCGGCGCCGCGTAGTGCTGGATCGGCTCGGCGACGGCGAAGAAGACCAGCCCGATCCCCATCCCGGCGCTGAACATCATCGCGATCCAGGCCAGCGAGCTGAACTCGGGCTCGTCCTGGTCGGCGCCGAGCCGGATCCGGCCGAACCGGCTCGCCGCGATCACCACCGCCAGCACCAGGAAGGCGTCGGCGGCCAGGACGAAGAACCAGCCGAAGGTGCCGATCGTCCAGGCCAGCCCGGACTCACCGAAGCCGGCCAGGGAGTTGCGGGCGAGCGCGCCCCAGGCCACCACGGCCAGCACCCCGCCGACGCTGAGCGCCAGCACCACCGGATCGACGCTCCCCCGGTGTGCCGGCTGCTCCCGCTGCTCGGACATCTGCACCCCCACCCCATCCTGGTGACCGGAGGGGGCGGCCGGTGGGGATCGCGGAAACGTCAGCCCCGGGCGGGCGGCGGGTCAGGCGGCCAGCGCGGTGGACTCCTCCGCCTCGACCTGGCGGTTCCACTCGGGCTTGGTCGAGCGCCAGCCCTCGTCGTCCATGCCGCGCCGCCAGTAGCCGGAGATGGAGAGCCGCTCCCGGGCGACGCCCCACTCCACGCGCAGCAGCCGGCGCAGCTCCTTGACCCAGGTCGCCTCGCCGTGCACGAAGGCGTGCACGTCACCGGGTGGGACCTCCAGCTCGCGGACCGCGGCCAGCAGCGCCTCGCCGACCGGCCGGCCGTCGCGATGCAGCCAGGTCAGCCGTACCGCTCCGGGGCTGAGCAGCCGCTGCTCGTCCGCCGGGTCGTCGATCTCCACCAGCACGACGGCCGGGGCGCCGAGGGGCAGCCGTTCCAGGGCGGCGGCGATCGCCGGCAGCGCGCTCTCGTCGCCGACCAGCAGGTGCCAGTCGGCGTCCGGGTCCGGCGCGTACGCCCCGCCGGGGCCGACGAAACGCACCGGGTCGCCCGGGCGCAGCGCGGCCGCCCACGGCCCGGCCAGCCCCTCGTCGCCGTGGTGCACCACGTCGACGGTCAGCTCGCCGGCCAGCGGGTCCCAGGCCCGCACGGTGTACGCGCGCAGCCGGGGCCACTGCTCGCGGGGCAGGTCACGACGGATCGCGGCCAGGTCGACCGGGTCGGCGAGATGGACGCCCGGCGCCGGGAAGAGGATCTTGATGTAGTGGTCGGTGAACTCGCCCACCGGCAGGCCGGCCAGCTCCGCACCGCCGAGCACCAGCCGGATCAGGTGCGGGGTGGGCCGCGAGGTGCGCAGCACCCGGGCGGTGGTGACCTTCTTGGCGCGCTCCGTCATACCACTTAGGTTAGCCTAACTTCGACACGTCCCCGTCCGGGGTGCCCCCACCAGCCGGGTGTGCCAGGCCACCGCCGCCGGATCGGTGAGCGAGGCCACCTGGTCGACCACCACCCGCAGCCGGGCGGCGTCGTCCCGGGCGGCCCGCCAGAGCGGGGCGAAGACGGGGTCGAGCACGTCCGGCGCCCGGTCGGCCAGCACCGCGACCAGGTCGGCGATCACCTCTTGCTGCCGTTCGTACCGGCCGCGCGCGCCCGGCCGGCGCAGCACGTACCGCAGGGCGATGCCCTTGAGCAGCGCGCAGCGGGCCCGGATCGACCGCGGCACCACCAGGTCGGCGGCGTACCGGCGGTGCGGGCCGGCGCCGAACCGCTCCTGGGTGGCGGCCACCGCGGCGGAGACGAAGCGGCCGGTCAGCACGCTGGTGGTGGTCTTCAGCGCCGCCTGCGCGCGGTGGCTGCCGTCGTACCCGGCGAGCGGGGCGAGCACCGGGTCGGCGAGCAGGTCGACCAGCACCTCGCCGAGGTCGGCCGGGGACTCGCCGGAGTAGGTGGCGGCGACGTCGACGCAGAGCGCGGCCCGCTCGTCCGGGTCGGTCAGCAGCGGGGCCAGCGTGATGTAGCCGCCGTGGAAGCCGTCCTCCACGTCGTGCACCGAGTAGGCCACGTCGTCGGCCCAGTCCATCACCTGCGCCTCCAGGCAGCGCCGGTCACCGCCCGGCCCGCCGGCGCGCAGCCACTCGAAGACCGGCAGGTCGTCGGCGTACACCCCGAACTTGCGCTGGCCCGGCCGGCGCGGCCAGGGGTACTTGGCGACCGCGTCGAGCGACGCCCGGGTCAGGTTCAGCCCGGCGGAGGACCCGTCCGGGGCCAGCACCTTGGCCTCCAGCCGGGTCAGCACCCGCAGCGTCTGCGCGTTGCCCTCGAAGCCGCCACAGGCCGCGGCGAGCTGGTCCAGCGCGGCCTCGCCGTTGTGCCCGAACGGCGGGTGGCCGAGGTCGTGGGCCAGCCCGGCGGTGTCCACCACGTCGGGGTCGCAGCCCAGCCGCGCGCCCATCTCGCGGGCGATCTGGGCGACCTCCAGCGAGTGGGTGAGCCGGGTACGCAGGAAGTCGTCGGTGCCGGCGGTGTGCACCTGCGTCTTCGTGGCGAGCCGGCGGAACGCCGCCGAGTGCAGCACCCGGGCCCGGTCCCGCTCGTACGGGGAACGGCCGTAGCCGGAGTCCTTCGGCGGCTCCTCGACCCGGCGCTCGGCCGGGTCGTCCGCCCCGGGTCGGCCGGGCTGGACGCTCAACCCGCCACCGGCCTGGTCACGCTGCCGGCACACCCCTGTCGCCCACTTTGGGGCCCGCGGAACCGGCTCACTCCCCGCGCTCGCGCAGCACGCAGAACTCGTTGCCCTCCGGGTCGGCCAGCACCGTCCACCCGACGTCGCCCTGCCCCACGTCCACGTGCCGGGCGCCCATGTCCACCAGCCGCTCGACCTCGGCCTCCTGGTCGTTGGGGCGCAGGTCGAGGTGCAGCCGGTTCTTGCCCTCCTTGCCGTCGGGCACCGGCACGAACACGATGCCGGGCAGCCGGTCGGCGGACTGACGGATCTCCACCTCGTCCGGCTTCTCGGTGACCACCTGATAGCCCAGCGCCTCGGCCCACCAGCGGGCCAGTCGGGCCGGGTCCCGGGCATCGACGGTCAGGCTCTCCCAGGCGCTGCTCATGTCGATCAGGGTACGCCCGCGCGGCCGTCCCGGCGCGCCTGCGAGGTGCGCTCTGGCGGGCCGCAACCCCCGATCAGACGAGAGTTGTCAACCGATCGCCGACCGTCACGGGCTCGCGGGACCGCATCGGCCACCGGTAGCGTCTCCGATGCGGAACGTGACCGACCGACCGGAGACACGACGGGGGAGAACGCGTGGACGAGGACGTGGTGGGAACGGAGTTGCGCGGGCTGCGCCGGCGCCGGCCGGAGATCGCCGGCACGGTGCTCGCCGGCACCGACGGCCTGCTCATCTCCAGCGACCTGCCCGCGACGGACGCCACCCACCTGGCGGCGCTCGCGGCGGCCAGCTTCGGCCTCGGCAGCCGGGTGGCCGACACGGCGCGCCGGGGCGAGTTCCGCGAGTCCGTGGTGCACACCTCGGCCGGCTGTGTGGTGACCTACCCGGTCGGCAGCGACGCGCTGCTCACCCTGGTCACCGAGGCCACCGGCGACCTCGACGCGCTGCACGCCGACGCCCGGGCCGTCGCCCGCCGGGCCGGCAGCGCGTTGGCGCACCGCCGTCCGGTCGGCGCCGCCGCGCTGCCGACCACGCACGGCCCGCTCGCCACGCGCACCCCCGGCCGGGCCACGCTGCCGACCCGGCGCGTCGCCCGGCACCCGCACGCCACCTGGCGCCGCCCACCCGTCTGAGCCGGCCGCCGCCGCCGGTTCACCCCCGGCCCGGAACGCGACCGGCGGCGGCCCGGTGACCGGGCCGCCGCCGGGGCGTACGCGTCGACGGCTCAGCGGCTGTCCGAGCCGGTCGTCTCGATGGCGGCCCGGCCGGCCTCCAGCCGGGCGACCGGCACCCGGAACGGCGAGCAGGAGACGTAGTCCAGCCCGACCTCGTGGAAGAAGTGCACCGACTCGGGGTCACCGCCGTGCTCGCCGCACACGCCGAGCTTCAGCCCCGGGCGGGCGGCCCGGCCCTCCTCGGCGGCGATCCGGACCAGCCGGCCGACGCCGTCCCGGTCGATCGACTCGAACGGCGAGATGCCGAAGATGCCGAGTTCCAGGTAGCGCCAGAAGAACGCGCCCTCGACGTCGTCGCGCGAGAAGCCCCAGCCCATCTGGGTCAGGTCGTTGGTGCCGAAGGAGAAGAACTGCGCCGCCTCGGCGATCTGCCCGGCGGTCAGCGCCGCCCGGGGCACCTCGATCATCGTGCCGATCAGCACCTCGACGCCGCTGTCCCCGACCACCTCGGCGATGATCTTCTCGGCCTCGGTGCGTACCGTCTCCAGCTCCTGCACCGCACCGACCAGCGGGACCATGATCTCCGGACAGGCCGATCCGCCGGCCCGGGTGACCGCGACGGCGGCCTCGGCGATGGCGCGGACCTGCATGGCGAACAGGCCGGGGATGACCAGGCCGAGCCGGACGCCGCGCAGGCCGAGCATCGGGTTCTCCTCGTGCATCCGCCGGACGGCGGCGAGCAGGGCCTCCTCCTTGGCCACGTCCTCGCCGCGCTCCTGGGCGACCGCCACGTTGACCGCGAGCTGCTCCAGCGGGGGCAGGAACTCGTGCAGCGGCGGGTCGATCAGCCGCACGGTGACCGGCAGGCCGTCCATCTCCCGGAAGATCTCGATGAAGTCCTCCCGCTGCAACGGCAGCAGCGCGGCGAGCGCGTCCTCCCGCTCGGCGTCGGTGGCCGCGAGGATCAGCCGCTCGACCAGCTCCCGGCGGTCACCGAGGAACATGTGCTCGGTGCGGCACAGGCCGATGCCCTGGGCGCCGAAGCGCCGCGCCCGCGCCGCGTCGGCGCCGGTGTCGGCGTTCGTCCGGACCGCCAGCCGCCGCCGGGCGTCGGCGTGCGTCATGATCCGGTGTACGGCCTTCACCAGCGCGTCGTCGGTCTGCTCCGGGTCGAGGGTGCCCTCGAAGTACTGCACCACCTCCGACGGCATGACCGGCACCTCGCCGAGGTAGACCTTGCCGGTGGTGCCGTCGATGGAGACGACGTCGCCCTCGGTCACGGTCTGCCCGGCCACTGTGAACTTCCGCTGCGGGATGTTGATGTCCAGCTCGTCGGCGCCGGAGACGCAGGTCTTGCCCATGCCCCGGGCCACCACCGCGGCGTGGCTGGTCTTGCCGCCGCGCGAGGTGAGGATGCCCTTGGCGGCGATCATGCCGTTCAGGTCGTCCGGGTTGGTCTCCCGGCGGACCAGGATCACCGACTCGCCCTCGGCGGCCAGTTCCACCGCGCGGGCCGAGGTGAAGACCACCTTGCCGACGGCCGCGCCCGGCGACGCCCCGATGCCCTTGGCCACCGGCTGGAACTCGTGGTCGAGCTTGAACCGGGGGAACATCAGCTGGGCGAGCTGCGCGCCGTTGACCCGGTGCAGCGCCTCGTCCAGGTCGATCAGGCCCTCGTCCACCAGCTGCCCGGCGATGACGAAGGCGGCCGCGGCGGTGCGCTTGCCGACCCGGGTCTGCAGCATCCAGAGCTTGCCGCGCTCGATGGTGAACTCGATGTCGCAGAGGTCCTTGTAGTGCCCCTCCAGCCGGGCCATGTAGTCGAGCAGCTCGTCGTAGGACTTCTTGTCGATCCGCTCCAGCTCCTGCAACGGCACGGTGTTGCGGATGCCGGCCACCACGTCCTCGCCCTGGGCGTTGGCCAGGTAGTCGCCGTAGATGCCCTGCGCGCCGCTGGCCGGGTCCCGGGTGAACGCGACGCCGGTGCCGGAGTCGGCGCCGAGGTTGCCGAAGACCATCGCCACCACGTTGACAGCGGTGCCCAGGTCGGCCGGGATGCGCTCCTGCCGGCGGTAGATCACCGCGCGCTCGGCGTTCCAGGACTCGAACACCGCGCGGATGGCCAGGTCGAGCTGCTCGCGCGGCTCCTGCGGGAACTCCCGCCCGGTGTGCTTGCTGAAGATCTTCTTGTACGCGTCGACCAGGCCGCGCAGGTCGTCCGCGTCGAGGTCCAGGTCGTTGGTGGTGCCCTTGGCCCGCTTGACCTCGTCGAGCGCGTGCTCGAACTCCTCGCCCGGCACGTCGCAGACGGTCTTGCCGAACATCTGGATCAGCCGGCGGTAGGAGTCCCAGGCGAACCGGTCGTTGCCGCCGGCCTGCGCGCTCAACCCGACGACGCTGCGGTCGTTGAGGCCGACGTTGAGGACGGTCTCCATCATGCCGGGCATCGAGAACTTGGCGCCGGAGCGGACCGAGACCAGCAGCGGGTCCTGGGGGTCGCCGAGGCGCCGGCCCATCTCCCGCTCCAGCGCCGCCAGGTGCGCGGCGATCTGCTCGGCCAGCCCGGCCGGCTCCGATCCGGTGGCGAGATAGGCCTTGCACGCCTCGGTGGTGATGGTGAAGCCGGGCGGGACCGGCAGGCCGAGGTTGGTCATCTCGGCCAGGTTGGCCCCCTTGCCGCCGAGCAGGTCCTTGAGGTCCTTGTTGCCCTCGGCGAAGTCGTAGACGTACTTGTGTTCCGCCGTCTCTTGCGCTGCCACCAGAGCCTCCCACGCGCGCCGGTCCGACACTTAACGAAGGTTTAGTTGCTCCCATACCCCGGGGCCGGCCACCGGTAATCCCGGTGCCACGCCAGTCGGTGGGCGAAGGTTAAGCGAACATCGGGTGGGCTGGGACCGTTCGGTGACAATAGGCACAGCCATCACGACTATCCGCGTTCGTGCCGGTTTCTGGGAACGCTTCCACGCGCACGATCACGCAATCCCGGCCCTCCCTCGTACCCTTGACGGCACGCGTTTCGGTGAACTTCACCTTTGCCATAACCGCCGCGAATACACCCGGGAGCCGCTGCCGTGTCCACCCTCCCCTCCCCCGCCGAGCAGGACGGGGTGCCGCTGAGCCAGCAGTCCGCCGCCGACCAGGAGCGGTTGCCGCTGCGCGAGCCGGCCGCCGCCGACCTGGCGCGCGCCGCCGCCCGTGCCGCCGGTGACCTGCTCGCCCCGCCCGCCCCGGTGCGCCTCGGCGACGTGGTGCCGGCCCCCGAGCAGGTCCACCCCGACCCCGCCGCCGACTACCTGCTGACCCCCGACGCGGTGATCCGGGTCGGCACCGAGCCGGCGGCGCTGGCCGTCGCCGAGCACCTGGCCGCGCTGCTCCGCCCGGCCACCGGGTACCCGCTGCCGGTCACCGACACCGCCCGGCCCGAGCCGGCCGGCGGCATCGCGCTGGTACTGGCCGACGACGACACCCTCGGCCCGGAGGGCTACCGGCTGGACGTCGCCCCGACCGGGGTACGGATCGCCGCGGCCGGACCGGCCGGACTGCTGCACGGCGTGCAGACGCTGCGCCAACTGCTGCCCGCGGCGATCGAGAGCCGCACCCCGGTCACCGAGCGCTGGGCGGTGCCCGGCGGGTCGATCACCGACCGGCCGCGGTTCGCCTACCGGGGCGCGATGCTCGACGTGGCCCGGCACTTCTTCGGCGTCGAGGACGTGCTGCGGGTGATCGACCACCTGTCCCGCTACAAGCTCAACCATCTGCACCTGCACCTCACCGACGACCAGGGCTGGCGGATCGCCGTCGACTCCTGGCCCCGGCTGGCCACCGTCGGCGGGGTCGGCGAGGTGGGCGACGGCCCCGGCGGGCACTACACGAAGGCCGACTACCAGCGGATCGTCGCCTACGCGGCCGAGCGCCACATCACCGTGGTGCCGGAGATCGACCTGCCCGGGCACACCAACGCCGCGCTGGTCGCGTACCCCGAACTGGCCGCGGCGGGGATCGTGCCGACGCCGTACACCGGCACCGAGGTCGGCTTCAGCTACGTCGACCCGGCCAGCGAGCGGACGTACGACTTCGTCGCCGACGTGCTCGCCGAGGTGGCCGCGATGACGCCGGGCCCGTGGCTGCACATCGGCGGCGACGAGGCGTTCAAGGTGAAGGGCGAGGCGTACACCGGCTTCGTCGAGCGGGCGCAGCGGATCGTCGCCGGCCTCGGCAAGACGGTGGTCGGCTGGCACCAGTTCGCGCCGGCCGGGCACGCCGACGGCCGGGTGCTCCAGTGGTGGGGCACCGACGCCGACGATCCGGCCACCGCCGACGCGGTACGCCGGGGCGCCCGGCTCCTCCTCTCCCCCGCCAACCACGCCTACCTCGACATGAAGTACGCCCCGGACACCCCGATCGGGCACGACTGGGCCGGCCTGATCGACCTGCGGCGGTCGTACGAGTGGAATCCGGGCGCGCACGTGACGAGCGTGCCGGAGGCCGCGGTGCTGGGCGTCGAGGCGCCGCTCTGGACCGAGTCGGTGACCTCGCTACCCGAGGTCGAGTTCATGCTCTTCCCCCGGCTCCCCGCCCTCGCCGAGCTGGCCTGGTCGCCGCGCACCACGCACGACTGGGACCGCTTCCGCGACCGGCTGGCCGGGCACGGCCCCCGCTGGACCGCCGCCGGCATCACCTTCCACCGCTCCCCGGAGGTGTCCTGGCCGGCGGACGCTCCGGTTCCCGCGGGTACGGCGGTTCCCGCGGGTACGCCGCTCGCGATCCCGGCCCAGCCCGGCCCCGACGACGCACCCGCCACCGCCCCGTCCGCCTGATCCCCACCGACATCGATCAGCCGCCGGCCCCGCTCCCGGGGCCGGCGGCTGGCCCGTCCACCAACCACCGGACCGCCGAACCGCCCCGCCAACCGGCCTGTCGCCCATCCAGGGCTCAGGCGCTTGGGAGCTGAGTCGCAGACGCGTCACCGGTCCCGTACCGCAGCCAGACGACGGGACGCGGTGGGGCAGCGCCGGGTCGGCCGGGCGTGCGGGGCCCAGGGCAGACGTGCTTGACCAGGGCGGCGGGGCGTGTGGCCGCTAGGCGTGAGGCATGTCGCGGCCCGAGCCGGGGCGGGCACTTCGCAGCCCGGCGCGTGCGGGGCTCCGGCCCGGCCGGCGGCGGGGCCCAGGGGCAGACGTGCTTGACGGGCGGGGCGTGTCACCTCTAGGCGAGGGGCATGTCCCGGCCCGGACCGGGGGGGCACTTCGCAGCCCGACGCGTGCGTGGCTCCGGCCGGCCGGGCGTGTCTGCCGGGGCGGGCGGCAGGGGTGATACCCGAGCGTCATAGATATGCCGCTGAGGTATCACGCTCTCCCGGCGATTGGTCGGCACCGGCCGTCCCGCGACGCCGGCGGTCTGCGATCTGGCCCGGAATGCGTTCCGCTGGGTTGATCCACCCCGTGTCGGGGATATGGCGGCATTCCGAGCCTGCGGACCCCGCGATATCCCCGACACGGTGTCGATCATCGGGGTGCCGTACTGAGCCGTTTAACGAGATCGGCTCTACAGCGTGCCCGTGGGTGCCTGCCTGCACGGGCCGAGCCGGTGTCGCCTGGCCGCCCGGTGAGTGGCCGGGCGTCCGGTTCGCGGTGTCCGTGGTGTGTCGGGGTGCGGGGTTTGGGTGCGGTTGTGGGGTGGTCGGGGCCACTCTGGCGGCGGAATCGGTGGCGGGTCGGGGTCGTTGAACATGGCATACCCGCCGCGCCTCCCCGGGCGTCAGCGAGCGCGGGTGAACGGCCCACCGGGTCGTGGGCGGAATGGCCGCCGGCCACGGGTCGTTGACACACCCCTGACGGGCCGAGCAAGCCCCCAGGCACCGGGCGCCGCCGGAATGGCGGGCCAGCCGGGATGGTTACACCCCCGACGGGCCGAGCACGCCCCCGGCCCCCGGAGCCCCCGCCGGAATGGTGGGCCGGGCCGGATGGTTACACCCCCGGGACGCCCGAGCAGGCCCCTGGCCGCCGGAAGCGACCCCCTTCATGCACGACCTTTCCTTGACGCGGCGCACCGCACCCCCCCTTCTGGTGTGCCGTTTCCCCCGATCGAAAGGCTTGTGATCACCATGCGTACCGACATCCTGCGTAAGACCGCTCTGACCGCTGCTGGTCTCGCCTTCACCGGCGGCGCCCTCGCCGCCCCCGCCACCGCGTTCGCCGCCCCGGCCGAGAAGCCGGCCGTGTCGATCACCACCGACCGCAAGCACGGTGAGCGGGAACTCGGCGTGCGCTACGAAGCCCAGCCGAACTTCTACTACTGCGGCCCCGCCGCCGCCCGCAACGCCCTGTCCGTACAGGGCAAGAACATCGACGTCCACGCCATGGCCAAGGAAATGGGCACCACCGAAGCCGGCACCAACTCCATCAACGACATCACCCCGGTGCTGAACAAGCAGACCGGTAAGGACGTCTACCACAGCGTCGAGATCCGCGACCCCAACGCCGATGACAAGCAGACCGACAAGCTGCGCGCCGACGTCATCAAGGCCGTCGACGAAGGCCGTGCCGTGGTCGCCAACATCGCCGGCACCGCCACCGACACCGACGGCAACACCCACTCCTTCGAGGGCGGGCACTACATCAGCGTCGTCGGCTACCGCGACGGTGGCAACACGGTGACCATCGCCGACTCGGCCAACCCGGACACCGCCAGCTACCGGATGAGCATCGACAACCTCGCCGACTGGATCGCCACCCGCGGCTACACCGCCTGACGACCCACCACCGGCGACCAACAACCGAACAGGCGGAACAACACCGAAGGGCCGACCCCCAACCGGGGGCCGGCCCTTCGGCGTGTCCAAGGGGCGCAGGCAGGGCGACGCTCCGGGACGCAAGCAAGGCGACGTCCAGGGGCGCAGACGGGGGACGTCTCGGCCGGCCCGGCGTCAGAGGACGGCCGGGGCGCGCTCGGCGTCGGGCACGCCGCACCGGAGCGCCGGCGTCTCAGCCGCCGGAGTCGTCCAGCTCGGCGCCCTCGGGGACGGTGTCGTCGTCCCGGCTGGCCAGCCAGCCGTCGGGCAGGAAGACCTTGCCCGGCGAGTTGGTCCGCCCCCGCGGCTGGCCGAGCGTGGCCACCGGGAACGGCTCGGTCGGGTCCAGCTTGCCGAGCAGGTCGTCGAGCTGGGCCAGGCTGTCGATCATCGCGAGTTCCCGGCGCAGCTCGCTGCCGACCGGGAAGCCCTTGAGGTACCAGGCGACGTGCTTGCGGAAGTCGGTGCAGCCGTCCCGCTCGCCCCGAGCCGGCGTACGCGCCCCGGCGCTGAACTGGTTGACCAGCAGCTCGGCGTGCCGGCGCATGGTCGCGGCCACCTCGCCGAGGGTGGGCAGCCGCCGCTCCGGCCGGCCGTCGAACGCGGCCTCCAGGTCGGCGAAGAGCCACGGCCGGCCCAGGCAGCCCCGGCCGATCACCACCCCGTCCACGCCGGTGTGCGCCACCATCCGCAGCGCGTCGTCGGCCTCCCAGATGTCGCCGTTGCCGAGCACCGGCACGTCCAGCGCCTGCTTCAGGGTGGCGATGGCGTCCCAGTCGGCGGTGCCCGAGTAGCGCTGCGCGGCGGTACGCCCGTGCAGGGCGACCGCCGCCACGCCGGCCTCCTGGGCGGCCAGCCCCGCCTCGACGTACGTCAGGTGGTCGTCGTCGATGCCCTTGCGCATCTTGACAGTGACCGGCACCCCGGCGGGCGACGCGGCGTCCACCGCAGCCCGCACCAGCCGGGC
Organism: Micromonospora sp. C28SCA-DRY-2; assembly: GCF_030519475.1. Classification (GTDB taxonomy): domain Bacteria; phylum Actinomycetota; class Actinomycetes; order Mycobacteriales; family Micromonosporaceae; genus Micromonospora. The sequence goes on from NZ_JAUMKD010000002.1 coordinate 261,900, forward strand.
GAAGAGCCGGCGCCGCCAGGGCAGCGCGGCACCCCCGCCCTTGCGGGTGACCTTCGGAACCGGGCAGCCGAAGTTGAGGTCGATGTGGTCGGCGAGGTCCTTCTCGACCACGATCCGCACGGCGGCGGCGGTGGTCTCCGGGTCGGTGCCGTAGAGCTGGAGGCTGCGCGGCCGCTCGTCCGGGCCGAAGGCGATCATCCGCAGCGTCTTCGGGTTCCGCTCCACCAGCGCGACGGTGGTGATCATCTCGCAGACGTAGATGCCGCCGCCCTGCTCCCGGCAGAGCTGACGGAAGCCGACATTCGTGATGCCGGCCATCGGGGCGAGCACCACCGGCGGCCACACCTGGTGCCGCCCGAGGGTGAGCGGGCGGAGTGCGGGAACGGCGGGACTGGTCACGTACCCAAGAATCCCACGCCGGCCGGGGCGGGCCGGTGCCGGTGGCCGGTCGCCGCCGCGATGGTGAGCGAACTCGCACCGCGGCGGCGACCGATGCGGTCGATCAGGCCAGTGCTCCGTCCGGAGCGGCCAGCGTCAGCCCGGAGACGTCGACGATCACCGAGGTCGCGCTGTTGACGTAGATCGCGAAGCTGAACGGGTCCCCCCCGTTGTAGCTGCCGAGCCGCACCTCGACCAGGTTGGAGAGGATCTGGTTCGGCCCCCACCAGTTCAGCGACGAGGTCTCCGGGACGCTGGCGAGCCCCGAGCTGTACGCGGTGAGGAAGCCCGCCGCGACGGTGCCGGCCACCGTGATGTTGACATACGCGGAGACCGCCTTCTCCGCCACCACCGGCGACACGTTCTTCAGCGTCAGGTGCATGAAGGTCTTCGCCTTCAGCTTCCCGGCCTCGACGTTGGCGGCGCCGTGGAGCACGTTCCCGGAGTAGGTGCTCAGGGATCGGGTGTCCATGATCCGCTGGGGCGGGACGGCCATCGTCCGGTTCGCCCAGCGGGTCGTGTTGACGTACGCCCGGGTGCCACCACGGCCGCCGATCACCAGGTCGGCCGCCGGGGTGACGGCGAGCGATCCGGTGGGCAGCTCCTGCGGGATGTTCGCCTCCGGCGTCGGGGCCAACACCAGCTTGGGCGAGGTGCCCTGCACCGTCAGGGTCGGGTTGGCCGACGAGCCGCCGACGAGCACGGTCTCGGCCGCTCCGGCGTCGTTGACCTGGCCGAGGATGACCGGATCGCCGGGCGCCGCGCTGGCCGGGGAGGCGACCACGGCCGCCGCGCCGACACCGGCACCCGCGGCGACGCCGGCCTTGATGATCCGGCGGCGGGTGGTCGAGTTCTCGTCGGTGGTCATGCTGCTCTCCTGGGTTCCGTGGTCACGCACCGGTGTGCACCGCCCGGTCACCGCGCTCGGCGGCCTCCTTGATCGCCTGGGCCCGCACGCCCCGGTTACCGTCGGCGGCGACGCGCGCTCCGGCCGTCTTGGGGCTGTTGATGACCGCCGAGTCGGGGTGGAAGACCAGCAGCCCGGTCACGTCGAGGATCAGCGCGGTGGCGCTCGCCTTCGGCACGTAGATCCCGACGACGTCCGGGTAGTAGTCACCGTTGGCGGTCTCGTACGCGCCGAGCTGGGTGATCACGCCGTTGGAGAGCAACTGCCCGGCGCTCCACCAGTTGATGGTGGAGGCGTTCGGGCGGTCGCCCCGGCCGTAGACGGTGACGAAGCCGGCCTTCTCGGTGTTGGCGACGGTGATGTTGCCCAGCATCCCGTCGGCGTACTCGGCGATGCCCTGCAGGTGTACGACCAGGAAGCTGTCGGCGACGGCCCGGCCCTGCGCGTCGATCCGGCCCGCGCCCTCGATCAGCCGGGCCCGGCCGGCGGCGCTGCGGGTGTCCAGGATGCGCGTGGGCGGCACCGGCACCAGCATGGTGGCGTTGGCCGTGCTGAACGCGGAGTAGGCGCCGTTGCCGTTGGAGACGGCGAGCGCCGTCCCTTCGGCGTAGAGGGCGCCGGTGGGCGCCGGGGACGTGTAGCTGGGCCCCTTCTCGATGTGGAGGGTCGCGCCGGTGGCGTTCCGCAGCGCCAGGGTGGCACCCCCGGCCGGGGCGGCGCTCGTCACCGTGGTCGGGCCACCCGAGTTGGGCAGGCCGATGACGACGGGATCGCCGGGGGCGGCGGAGGCCGGGGTGGCGGTCACCGCGGTCGCGGCGACCGCGGCGCCACCGGTGACTGCCGCGCGGCGCAGCAGCGTGCGCCGTGACGCGGGACGGTCAGGTTCGGTCGAGGACATCTCGTTTCCCCCGTGGGTCGGTCTGACGGTGAAGGTCGGAAGTGGGCCGGGGCGACCGGCCGGTCGACTAGGCCTGGGGCGCCAGGACCTGGCTCGGGTGGCCGACCAACAGGCTGGTCATGTCGACGATCACGTGCGTCGGCGAAGCGGTCGCCTGGATGGTGATGACGCTGCGGTAGGCCCCGGTGGCGCCCAACTCGGTGAAGAGGAAGTTGGACAGGACGGTGCCGGCGGCCGACCAGTTCACGGTGGAGGTGGCCGGCTTGGTGCCGGCGCCCCAGACGGTGAGCACGCCGGCGCCGGTCATCCCGACCACCGTGACGTTCCCCTTGAGGGCGTAGCCGTCGCGCACGTAGGAGTCGAGGGCGAGGACGATCGGAGCGCCCGGCTGGACCCGCCCGAGCGAGTCCAGCGAGCCGGAGACGATGTTGCGGCGGAGGTTGACGTCGCGGGTGTCGAGCACCCGGGTCGGCCGCACCGCGACGGACGTGGTGGCCCACTCGGTGGTCCAGGCCCAGCCGTTCGTCTCCTGCCCCGCGGTGCCGGCCCGGACGAACAGGTCGCCCTGGTTGTCGACCGCCAGGGTGCCGACCGGAGCGTCCAGCACCTGCGGGTAGATCGAGTCGCCGGGCACCAGCCGCAGCGGCGCGCCGGCGCTGTTCTTCAGCGTCAGCGTCGGGTAGGCGCCGTTCAGCGTGGTGGTGGCCGGGCCGGCGTCGTTCGTCGTACCCATGACGAGGTTGTCGCCCGGGGCGGCCTGGGCCGTGCCGGGCAGGCCGACCGCGGCGGCGACTCCCGCGCCGGCCGTAGTGGCGGCGACCGTGGCCGCCCGGCGCAGCAGCCGCCGGCGGTTCGGGTCGTGGTCGTGTTCCTGCGACGCGCGCGTCATACACACCCCCGTGACGAGATTCGACGCGGGGAATGCTCGCACGAGATCATGGGCCGCTCAACCACCGGGTGGCCGCTGACCTCGGCCGATCAGACGATTGGTCCGCATCGCCCGGAAAGTGAACGCGCCCCGGCGGCAGACGGCGGACGGCCCCGCCCCGGGATCGGGGCGGGGCCGTCGCACGGGTGGCTCAGCAGCCGGGCAAACGCTCGATCAGGTAACGCTCGACCTGGTCCAGCGAGATCCGCTCCTGGGCCATGGTGTCCCGGTTGCGCACGGTCACCGCGTTGTCGTCCAGGGTGTCGAAGTCGACGGTCACGCAGAACGGGGTGCCGATCTCGTCCTGCCGGCGGTAGCGGCGGCCGATCGCCTGCGAGTCGTCGAACTCCACCACCCAGCGCTTGCGCAGCGTGGCGGCCAGCTCCTTGGCCTTCGGGGAGAGCGCCTCGTTGCGGGACAGCGGCAGCACCGCCACCTTGACCGGGGCCAGCCGCGGGTCGAACCGCATCACGGTCCGCTTGTCCACGCCGCCCTTGGTGTTCGGCGCCTCGTCCTCGTCGTACGCCTCCAGCAGGAAGGCCAGCACCGCCCGGGTGAGGCCGGCGGCCGGCTCGATGACGTACGGCACCCAGCGCTCGCCCTTGGTCTGGTCGAAGTAGGACAGGTCGACGCCGGAGTGCTTGCTGTGCGTGGAGAGGTCGAAGTCGGTGCGGTTGGCGATGCCCTCCAGTTCGGCGAACTCGGTGCCGCCGAACTGGAAGCGGTACTCGATGTCCACCGTCCGCTTCGAGTAGTGCGAGAGCTTCTCCTTCGGGTGCTCGTAGAAGCGCAGGTTGTCCTCCGACAGGCCGAGGTCGAGGTACCAGTTCCAGCGCTCCCGCAGCCAGTACTCGTGCCACTGCTCGTCGGTGCCCGGCTCGACGAAGAACTCCATCTCCATCTGCTCGAACTCGCGGGTGCGGAAGATGAAGTTGCCCGGGGTGATCTCGTTGCGGAACGACTTGCCGGTCTGCGCGATGCCGAACGGCGGCTTCTTGCGGGCGACCGTCTCGACGTTCTTGTAGTTGACGAAGATGCCCTGGGCGGTCTCCGGGCGCAGGTAGTGCAGCCCCTCGTCGCTCTCCACCGGGCCCAGGAAGGTCTTCATCAGCCCGTTGAACATCTTCGGCTCGGTGAAGGTGCCCTTGTTGCCGCAGTTGGGGCAGTTCAGCTCGGCCAGCGAGGCCAGCGGCTTGCCGTGCTTCTCGGCGTACGCCTCCTCAAGGTGGTCGGCCCGGAACCGCTTGTGGCAGAACTGGCACTCGGTCAGCGGGTCGACGAAGGCGTCCAGGTGGCCGGAGGCGGCCCAGACGTCGCGGGCCAGGATCACCGCGGAGTCCAGGCCGACCACGTCGTCGCGCTGCTGGACCATGGTCTTCCACCACTGCCGGCGGACGTTCTCCTTGAGTTCGACGCCGAGCGGACCGTAGTCCCAGGCCGACCGGGTGCCTCCGTAGATCTCGCTGGAGGGGAAGACGAAGCCCCGGCGCTTGGCGAGGCTGACGACGGCGTCGATACGGTCGGCTGGCATGTTTCCTCCTACGCCGGCTGGCGGTCGGCGGGGACGTGATGTGGACGGAACGAACAGTTCGGGACAACGGTACGGCCAGCAGGGTCCCGAGCCCAGGAGAATACCGGGGGCGGGTCAGTTGACCCCGCACACCTCCAGGCCACCAGTCTGCTGGTCCTGCCCGAGGATCACCTGCTGGCGCTCCTGCCGGCCGCCGCTGAAGGTCACGTCGACCGGCACGGTCAGGCTGGTGGTGTCGACCTCGCCGACCCGGTAGGCGGCGACCTGCGGCTCGGCGGCCACCCGCCGCTCGAACTCCCGCCGCGACTCGCGCCGCTGGGCGTCGTCGCAGAGCTGGTCGTACGCCGCGCCGAACTTCCGCTCGACGAGCGCCTGGTAGTAGTCGGTGGAGACGGTGCGGCCCTGCTCCTCGATAGCCTGCACCCCGCTGACCGCCAGCCCGACCACCGCCGCGCCGCCACCGCCGCAGCAGATCAGCACCGCCAGCGCCCCGGCGCCGAGGCCGAGCCAGAGCCGGGTGCGCCGGCCCTCGGTCGGCGGCGCCGCGAACGGCGGGGCCACCCCGGGCCCCTGCGGCGGCGTGGGAGCGCCCGGCTCCGCCGGCGGACCGGGCACCGCGGGCGGCTGCGCACCCCCGTGGCCGGGCAGCTGCGGGTACGGCGAGGGGGCTGCCGGTCCGGGAGCGGTCATAGGAGCAGGGTAGTGCCCACCGGCTCAGCGGTAAGGACCAGCGGCCCGATCGCTCGCCGCCACCACCACCTCGCCGCCCGGTGCGGCGGTGGCCAGCGCCTCGTACGCGGACGGCTCGTCCAGGCTCTCGGCGAGCAGCGGGACGGCGGTGACCTTGACGTCGAAGCCGCCCAGGGCGCGCCGGTAGGTGCCCACCGACTCCCACTCGGTGACCAGGCACCAGTGCCGCGGGTCGTCCAGCGCCCGGACCAACTGGCCGCGCAGGTAGCCGGGTCGGGCGGCGAGCGCCGCGAGGGCGGCGTGCGCCCGCTCGGTGAACGCCTCCGCGACATCGACCTCGACCACGAACCGGTTGGTCACCAGCACCGGCCACCTCCTCGTAGAGTCTGTGGGATGCAGCGTACGCAGAGCTCCCTGCCGGGCCGACTGGCCCGGGCGAACCCGACGACGGTGTTCCTGGTCACGCTGGTGCTGGTGCTGGTGGCCTTCTTCACCCCGGGTGTGCCGGGCGGGCTGCTCACCCTGCTGCTGGCCGCCGGGCTGGCCGCGCTGCTGGTCACCACCTGGCCGGTGCAGACCCCGCAGACCCGGGTGATCCGGCTGCTGGTGCTCACCCTGCTGGTCACCGCGGGTCTGGTGAAGCTGCTCTGACATGCAATCATGCGTTTTTGACAATCATTATCGTTCGCGCGGACAGTTGACGTCATGAACATCCGCACCGCTCCGCGCGTCCTGGCCACCGCCACCGCCGCCCTGCTCGCCCTCGGCGGCGTGGCCGCCTGCTCCGACGACGGCGCGGCCGGCGCCGACCCGCAGCGGGTCGACGTGGTGGCCGCCTTCTACCCGTTGCAGTTCGTCGCCGAGCGGGTGGGCGGGGACGCGGTCACCGTCAGCAACCTGGTCAAACCGGGCGCCGAGCCGCACGACCTGGAACTCAACCCGCGCCAGGTGGGCCAGGTCACCGAGGCGGAGCTGGTGGTCTACCTCAAGGGCTTCCAGCCGGCCGTGGACGAGGCGGTCGCCCAGAACGCCGCCGACCGCTCCTTCGACGTGACCACCGTGCAGCCGCTGCTGGACGCCAGCGCCGGCGGGCACGAGCACGAGCACGAAGGCGAGGGCGAGGGCGAGGAGGCCGGGCACGCCGACGAGGCCGGCGGCAAGGACCCGCACCTCTGGCTCGACCCGACCCGGCTGGCCACCGTGGCCGACCGGCTCGCCGAGCGGTTCGGCCAGGCCGACCCGGACCGGGCCGCCGACTACACCGCCCGGGCCGCGACGCTCCGCGCCGAGCTGGAGAAGCTGGACGCCGAGTACTCCGAGGGGCTGAAGACCTGCCAGCGCCGGGAGATCGTGGTCAGCCACACCGCCTTCGGCTACCTGGCCGAGCGCTACCGGCTGGAGCAGATCGGCCTCACCGGGCTCAGCCCGGAGGTCGAGCCCGCCCCGCAGCGGCTGGCCGAGGTGGCCGAGGAGGCCCGCGAGCACGGCGCCACCACCATCTTCTTCGAGACGCTGGTCAGCCCGAAGGTGGCCGAGACCATCGCCGCCGAGGTCGGCGCCCGCACCGCCGTGCTGGACCCGCTGGAAGGCCTGTCGGCCGACAACGGCGGGGACTACCTTTCGGTGATGCGTACCAACCTGGAGACCCTCCGGACGGCGTTGAGCTGCTCGTGAGCGCACCTGTCATCTCCGTCACGCACGGGGTGGTCGGCTACGACGGCCGCCCCGTGCTGCGGGACGTCTCGCTGACCGTGACCGCCGGCGAGGTGGTCGCCGTGCTCGGCGCCAACGGCTCCGGCAAGTCCACGCTGATCCGCGCCGTACTCGGGCTGGTCCCGCTCGGCGCCGGATCGGTCACCCTCTTCGGCCGCCCGCTGCGGCGGTTCCGCCAGTGGCACCGGATCGGCTACGTCCCGCAGCGCCTCGGCGCCGGTGGCGGCGTACCGGCCACGGTGCGCGAGGTGGTGGCCTCCGGCCGGCTCGCCCGGCGCGGGGTGTTGCGCCCGCCCGGCGCTGCCGACCGGGCCGCCGTCGACGCGGCGCTGGCCGCGGTGGGGCTCGCCGACCGGGCCAGGGACCCGGTCGCCACCCTCTCCGGCGGGCAGCAGCAGCGCACCCTGATCGCCCGGGCGCTGGCCGGCCGGCCCGAGCTGCTGGTGCTCGACGAGCCCACCGCCGGCGTGGACGCGCACAGCCAGGAGGCGTTCGCCGAGGCGCTGCGCGACTTCGTCGCCGGCGGCGGGACGGTGCTGCTGGTGGCGCACGAACTCGGCCCGCTGCGCCCGTTGATCAGCCGCGCGGTCGTGGTGCACGAGGGCGGCATCTGCCACGACGGGGCGGTGCCCGAGCCGGCCGGCCACCACGCCGAGCCCGACCACGACCACGTGCATCCGCACGGTCCCGACGAGCCCGCCGGGCTCTGGAGCAGCTGACCATGGAACTCTTCCAGTACCCCTACATGCAGCGTGCCCTGATCGGCGCGCTGGTCATCGGGCTGGCCGCCCCGGCGCTCGGCATCTACCTGGTGCAGCGCCGGCTGGCGCTGATCGGCGACGGGGTGGGGCACGTGGCGCTCACCGGCGTCGGCGCCGGCCTGCTGCTCAACCGGTCCCCGGTGCTCGTCGCGGTGATCGCGGCGACCATCGGCGCGGTCACCATCGAGGTGGTCCGCTCCCGTGGGCGCACCTCCGGCGACCTGGCCCTGGCGCTGCTCTTCTACGGCGGAATCGCCGGCGGCGTGATGCTGGTCGGCCTCTCCGACAGCACCAGCGCCAACCTCAACGCCTACCTGTTCGGGTCGCTGACCACCATCTCCCCCGCCGACCTGACCACCATCGCGGTGCTGGGCGTCGCCATCCTGGTCACCATGCTGGCGCTGCGCCCAGCGCTCTTCGCGGTCAGCCACGACGAGGAGTACGCCCGGGTCTCCGGCCTGCCCGTGCGGACCCTCAACCTGCTGATCGCGGTCACCACCGCGGTGACGGTGACCATCGCCATGCGGGCGGTCGGCGTACTGCTGATCAGCGCGTTGATGGTCGTGCCGGTGGCCACGGCGCAGCAGGTCACCCGGGGCTTCCGCAGCACCATGACGGCGGCGATGGCGCTCGGCCTGTTCGCCGCCGGCGCGGGCGTCTGGGTGGCCGCCACCGCCGACACCGCCCCCGGCGCCTCGGTGGTGCTGCTGGCGATCGCCTCGTTCGCCGTGGTCGCCGGGGCCGGGGCGGCGTGGCGGGCGCTGCGCCGGCGGAGCACCCCGGCACCCGAGCCCGCCCCCGAGCCGCACGAGGTGGTGCTCCACTGAGCCGGTGCGGCACCCCGTCGGCGGGATTGGTTACCGTTATCCGGTGAGCAGCGGGTCAGGCTACGACGCGTACGAGGGCGCGAGCGAGTTGCTGCGTGCCCTGTCGGCGCCGATCCGGCTGGCCATCGTCAGCGAACTCGCCGGGGGCGAGCGCTGCGTGCACGAGCTGGTGGAGCAGCTCGGCGTCGCGCAGCCGCTGGTCTCCCAGCACCTGCGGGTGCTGCGCGGCGCGGGCGTGGTGCGCGGCTCCCGCCGGGGCCGGGAAATCGCGTACACGCTGGTGGACGAGCACGTCGCGCACATCGTGGCCGACGCGGTCAGTCACGCCGGGGAGGGATCATGAGCAGCGGCGCCGCGGTCCGCAACACCCGTCAACGCTCGGCGGTGAGCGCCCTGCTGGCCGAGGTGGAGGGCTTCCACAGCGCCCAGGACCTGCACGCCATGCTGCGCCAGCGCGGCGAGCGGGTCGGGCTGACCACTGTCTACCGGACGTTGCAGGGGCTGGCCGACGCGGGCGAGATCGACGTGATGCGGCCGCCCGGCGGCGAGCACCTCTACCGCCGGTGCAGCGAGGGGCACCACCACCACCTGGTCTGCCGGGCCTGCGGCCGGACGGTCGAGGTGGCCGGCCCGGCGGTGGAGACCTGGGCCGAGCGGGTGGCCGCCCAGCACGGCTACGCCGACGTCAGCCACACCCTGGAGATCTTCGGCACCTGCCCGGACTGCGCCCGCTGACGCCGCCGGGGCCACCCCTTCCCGGGCGGACCCGGCGGGATGCCGCCGGCGGCCGGCCGTGGCACGCTGTCCGGCGTGAAGATCTACGCTGATCGCTTTCCCACCGCCGTCCGACAGCTGATCACCGACCTGCTCGTCGTCGCCTGGGTGTACGCCGCCGTCCGCGGCGCGCTCTGGCTGCACGACCTGGTGCAGAAGCTCGCCGTACCCGGGCAGAAGCTGGAGGGGGCCGGCGGCGGGCTGGCCGACAACCTGGCCGAGGCGGGCGGCAAGGTCGGCCGGGTGCCGCTGGTCGGTGACGAACTGACCGCGCCGTTCGAGCGGGCCGCCGGGGCCGCCCGGTCGCTGGCCGAGGCCGGCCGGGACCAGCAGGAGCTGGTCGACCAGCTGGCTCTGGCCCTGGCCGTCGCGGTGCTCGTCTTCCCGCTCGGCCTGGTGCTCTTCGGCTGGCTGCCGCTGCGGGTGCGCTGGATGCGCCGCGCCGGATCCGCCGCGAAGCTGGCCGCCGCCCCGGCCGGCCGGGACCTGCTGGCCCTGCGCGCGCTGGCCACCCAACCGCTGGGCCGGCTGACCCGGATCGCGCCGGACGTGGCCGAGGCGTGGCGGCGCGGCGACGACGCCACGGTCGACGCGCTGGCCGCACTGGAACTGCGCCAACTCGGCCTGCGCGGGGGCCGCTAAGGTCGTCGGGTGTTCTACTTCCTGGTCGTCATCGCCGTCCTGCTGCTCGTCTACGCCGCCGTCCTGGTCAACTTCGTCCGCAAGGGTCGCAAGATCCCGCCGCAGGCGTACCTGGGGCTGGCCGCGCTGAACGGACTGATCCTCGCGGCGGTCCTGGCCTGGGCCATCGCCCGCTGACCCCGGCAGCCGGCTGAGGCGGCGCCGGCACGCCCCGGCGCCGGACAGCCGAACACGCGCCTCGGCGCGGAAGGCCGAGCACCCGCCCCGGCGCGGACAACCGAGGCACCCGGCGCGGACGGCCGAGGCCCGCGCCTCGACGCGGGCGGCCGGGGCGCGGGCTGGGGCGGGGCGGTCAGCCGACGGTCAGCGCGGTGGCGGTACCCGGCGGCGGACGTCGGTGGCGGTGGACGGGCCGGGCGACCAGCGGGCCACCCAGGGCAGGTCGTCGGCCGGGGTGATGACGCCGGACTCCAGGTCGGTGTAGCGCCCGTCGAGGATCCGCTTCGCGGCGGCCGTGTCGACCGAGTCGGTGTTGTCCCACAGCGCGGTGAAGAGCGCGTCGACCCGGACCCGGGCCTGCCGGCAGAACAGGTCGGCCAACTCCACGTTCTCCGGCCGGCTGTCCCGCTCGGCGTACGCCCGGACGCAGACCGCGGACATCGCGAACAGTTCGGCGCCGATGTCCACCACGCGGCCGAGGAACGCCTGCTTGCGTTCCATCCGCCCCTGCCAGCGGGACATCGCGTAGAACGTCGAGCGGGCCAGTTTGCGGGAGTAGCGCTCCACCTGCCGCAGGTGCCTGGCGAGCGGCCCGAACTCGGCGTACGCGCCGGGGGTCTGGCCCCGGCCGACGGCGAGGGTGGGCAGCCACTTCGCGTAGAAGGCACCGGCCCGGGCACCGGCCCGCGCCTTGCGGCCGAGCCCGGCGTCCGGGTCGATGATGTCCCCGGCGACGGAGAGGTGCGCGTCGACCGCCTCCCGGGCGATCAGCAGGTGCATGATCTCGGTCGAGCCCTCGAAGATCCGGTTGATCCGCAGGTCGCGCAGCAGTTGCTCGACCGCGGCCGGGCGCTCGCCCCGGGCCGCCAGCGACTCGGCCGTCTCGTAGCCGCGACCACCCCGGATCTGGATCAGGTCGTCGGCGATCCGCCAGGCCATCTCGCTGGCGTAGAGCTTGACCAGCGCCGCCTCGATCCGGATGTCGTTGCGGTCGTCGTCGGCCAGCAGGCAGCACAGGTCGAGCATCGTCTCCATGCCGTACGTGGTGGCGGCGATGAAGGAGAGCTTCTGGGCGACCGCCTCGTGCTCACCGACCGGCCGGCCCCACTGCACCCGCTCGGCGGCCCAGCCCCGGGCCACGTGCAGCGCCCACTTGCCGGCCCCGACGCACATCGCCGGCAGCGACAGCCGGCCGGTGTTGAGGGTGGTCAGGGCGATCTTCAGCCCCTTGCCCTCGCCGCCGATCACGTTCTCCTTGGGCACGAAGACGTCGTGGAACCGGGTGACGCTGTTCTCCAGGCCGCGCAGGCCGAGGAAGGCGTTGCGCCGTTCGATGGTGATGCCCTCGCTGTCGCCCTCGACCACGAAGGCGGTGATGCCGCCGCGGCGCCCCTCGGCGGCCGGCACCCGGGCCATCACCACGAGCAGGGTGGCGACGGTGCCGTTGGTGGCCCACAGCTTGACGCCGTTGAGCCGGTAGCCGGTGCCGTCCTCGGTCGGCTCGGCGGTGGTGGCCAGCCGGGCCGGGTCGGAGCCGACGTCCGGCTCGGTGAGCAGGAACGCGGAGACCTCGCCGGCGGCCAGCCGGGGCAGGAAGCGCTGCTTCTGCTCGTCGGTGCCGAACATCTTCAGCGGCTGCGGCACCCCGATGGACTGGTGCGCCGAGAGCAGCGCGCCGATCGCCGGGCTCACCGAGCCGGCCAGCATCAGGGCGCGGCAGTAGTGCAGGTTGCTCAGCCCCAGCCCGCCGTACTTCCGGTCGATCTTCATGCCGAACGCGCCGAGCCGGGCCAGGCCGTGGAAGACCTCGTCGGGAATGGACGCGTCGCGCTCGATCGCGGCGCCGTCCACCTCGGTGGTGAGGAACCCGCGGAGCCGGCCGAGGAACTCCTCGGCCCGCTCGGCGTCGGCCGGGTCCGAGCGGGGCCAGGGGTTGATCAGGTCGAGCCGGAACCGGCCGAGGAAGAGTTCCTTGCCGAAGCTGGGACGGTCCCAGGTGGACTCCCGGGCGGCCTCGGCGACCTGACGAGCCTCCTTTTCGGAGACCTGACCCGCCTCGATCGGCAGTGGCCCGGCGACGCCGGGTGTGGTCACGCCGTCGGCGGGGGTGGGCTGGTCGGGGCCGGCGCCGTCGGGCGCGGATCGGCTGTTCTGCGTCGTGGTCACGGTTGCCCCCTCGAACCTCGGTCCGGCTGCGTCAACGTGCTCGACACACGCAACGCTACCCCCGGGTGTTACCCAGGGGTAGCGTTACGTAAAGATCGAGTTTTCTCGACGCGGTCGGTGCCGAGCCACCCGGCTCAGTCGCCGGGGATGCTCCGCGGGTCGTCCTCCTCGTCGTCGATGTCTTCGCCCCAGTTGCGCCGGGCGAACGGCAGGATCACCCAGAAGGTGAGGAACCACAGGCCGGTGACGCCGCTGAGCACCAGGGCGATGCTCCGGTCCAGCACGAAGTCGGTGATCAGCAGCACCGCGCTGACCATCGAGATCAGCATGAAGGCGAGGCCGGCACTGGCCATCCGGTGGGCGAACCGGACCAGCTCCGGCTTGCGCCCCTGGCGGAACAGCGCCCGGTGGAACGCCACCGGCGAGATGATCATCGCGGTCGCGGCCGCCGCCGCCAGCAGCGAGACGATGTAGACGTCCTTCTGGAAGCCGCTGGTGCTGGTGAAACCGTTGCTGAACGGCAGGGTGAGCAGGAAGGCGAAGAGGATCTGCACACCGGTCTGGGCGACCCGCAACTCCTGGAGCAGGTCGGCGAAGTTGCGCTGCCAGCGCTGCCGCTCGGTTTCCTTCGACACGGGGGCCACCTCCGGTGAGACGCTACTGCCGGCGGGGTCCAGCCCGCCGGCAGCAACGCTGATGCCCCACCGCACGCGTCACGAAACCGGCTCACAACCGGCGCCGCACGGCACCGCGCCGGGGCCTCCCGGCTCACGCCCCGCGGCGGATCCGGCCGGCGTACCGGGCCTCCAGCTCGTGGTTGTGCTCGTCGCCGCCGGCGATGTTGGCCGACAGGTAGACCGGCGGGCGCTCCCCCGCCGCCAGCAGCCGGGCCACCACCTCGACGGTGATCTGCTGGGCCAGCAGCGCGGCGGTGATCGACGAGACCGCACCGACCGCGCCGCCGCCGGGCAGCGGCAGGGTGGCGTCGCCGTACGGGGCGCCGTTGTCCAGCACCACGTCGGCGAAGTCGGCGAGCTTGCGCCCCGACGGGTGCCGCGAGGTCATCTGCGCGGAGTGCTGGGCCGAGGTGATCGCCACCAGGGCGTGCCCCTTCTCCTTCACCAGGGACGCGAACTCCACCATCGCCCCGTTGACCCCCGAGTTGGAGGCCAGCACGAAGACGTCCCCGGGGCGGACCGGGGCGAGGTCGTAGAGCTTGTGCGCCACCGACGGGTCCCGCTCCAGGGTCGGGCCAAGCAGGTCGACCGGCTCGCCGCCGAGCAGCACCAGGTCCCGCAGGGCGATCCGGTTGGTCGGCACCAGCCCGCCGGCCCGCCCGGCGATCTCCATCGCCAGCGCCTCCGAGTGCCCGGTGCCGAAGGCGTGCACCACACCGTCCGCGCGCACCGCCCCGGCGATCAGGTCGGCCGCCCGACCGACCGCCTCGCGCTGGCTGGCGGCGACCCGGCCCATCGTCTCGGTCACCACTGCCAGGTAGTCCTCGGCACTCACCGTCATGCTTCCTCCGTCCATCGCTGCCTGCACCTCGCGTCGGCGTCAGGCCAGTCCGCGTACCCGGGCCAGGATCGCCTCGGCCAGCGGCGCCGGCGCCTCGTCCGGGATCCAGTGGCTCACCCCGGGCAGTTCCACGAAGCGGTAGTCCCCGGTCACCCGCGCGGCGCACGCCTCGGCGGCGGTCCGGCCGATCGCCACGTCCTGGTCGCTCCAGACGAACGTGGTCGGCACGGTCACCGGGCCGGTGGCGGCCAGCTCCGACCGCGACGGCATCGCCCGGTACCAGTTCAGCGCCGCGGTGAGCGCGCCCGGCTCGCGCATCGGCTCGGCGTACGCCGCCACCCGGTCGGCGTCGCCGACCCCGCCGAGCATCCGGCGCAGCGCCGTGGCGTTCAACCCGAGCAGCACCTTCTCCGCCTTGCCGGGCTGCCGGAACAGCACGATGTACGCCGAGCGCACCTTCTGCTGCGGGTCGTTGGCCAGCGCGTACGCCATGGCGGCCGGGTGCGGCACGGAGACCGCGGTCAGCGTGCGTACCCGCTCCGGGTGCCGGACGGCCAGTTCCCAGCCGACCAGCGCGCCCCAGTCGTGGCCGACCACGTGCGCGGTCGGCGCGCCGAGGGCGTCCAGCACGGCCAGCGCGTCGGCGACCAGCTCCGCCATCCGGTACGCCTCGACCGCCTCCGGCCGCGCGCCGGGCGAGTAACCGCGCTGGTCCGGCGCGTACGTGCGCAGCCCGGCGGCGTGCAGCGCGGGGACCACGTCGTCCCACTCCCCGCCGTGCTGCGGGAAGCCGTGCAGCAGGAGCACGGGCTCGCCGTCCTCCGGACCGCCGGCGCGTACCTCGAACCGCAACTGCCGGGCGTCGATGCGCATGATCGGCAGCCTACCCAGGCCGGCGCGGGCGACTCGTCCCGGCGCTGCCGGCGGTGCTAGCGTCTGCCGGGACAACTTCACATCCGACAGGGGAGCGCACAGCGCTGAGAGTGCGGGCACCACCCGCAGACCCTCGAACCTGATCTGGGTAATGCCAGCGCAGGGAGTTCGGTCGACCTCCAGCCGCGCCGCCGTCCGGGACACCGGGCGCGGCGTGCGTCTTCTCCTGGTTCGCACTCAGGACTGGGAGCACTCATGACTCACCCCACCAGCAACCGGTGGCGCACCATCGACATCGTCGTGGCCGCGGTGATCGCGGTCGCCTTCGGCGTCATCTTCTGGGCCTGGGGCCTGCTCTGGCGGGCCGTCGACCCGGCGTTCGCGTTCTTCCCGGCCGGCCAGGCGGTCATGTACGGCGTCTGGCTGGTGCCGGCGGTGCTCGGCGGCCTGGTCATCCGCAAGCCCGGCGCGGCGCTGTTCTGCGAGGCGGTCGCCGCGACGATCTCCGCACTGCTCGGCTCCGAGTGGGGCGGCATCACCATCGTCCAGGGCCTGATCCAGGGCCTCGGCGCCGAGCTGGCCTTCGCCGTCTTCCGGTACCGCTCGTTCCGGCTGCCGACCGCGCTGCTCGCCGGCGCGCTGACCGGCCTCGGCGCGGCGCTGTTCGACTTCTTCGTCTGGAACGTCGACTACGCGCTGGGCAGCTACCGGATCCCGTACGCGCTGCTGACCGTGGTCAGCGCCGCGGTCGTCGCCGGCGCCGGCGGCTGGTACCTCACCCGCGCCCTGGCCGGCACCGGCGCCCTGGACCGCTTCCCCGCCGCCCGCGACCGCACCCCGGTCTGACCCGCCCACCATGCACCCCCACCCCCGCCCCACCGCGTCGATCACGAAGTTGTTGCCCTCCGCAGCGGCCTGTCGTGGTGGCAACTTCATGGTCAACCCTGGCCGGGCGGGGGTGGGGGTGTGAGTTCCGTGCTGGTGCGGGGGTTCGGGTGGCGGCACGCCGGGCGGCGGGCGTGGGCGGTGCGGGGGGTGGACCTGCGGGTGGAGAGCGGGGAGCGGGTGCTGCTGCTCGGGCCCTCGGGGGCCGGCAAGAGCACGCTGCTCGCCGCGCTGGCCGGCCTGCTGCCCGAGGACTCCGGTGAGCAGGAGGGCACCGTCGAGATCGACGGGCTCGACCCGCGCAAGGGCCGGGAACGGGTCGGCATCGTCTTCCAGGACCCGGAGAGCCAACTGGTGATGGCCCGCAGCGGCGACGACGTCGCGTTCGGGCTGGAGAACCGGGGGGTGCCCGCCGGGGAGATCTGGCCCCGGGTGGACGAGGCGCTGCGCCGGGTCGGCTTCCCGTACCACCGGGACCGGCCCACCGCCGCGCTCTCCGGCGGCGAGCAGCAGCGCCTCGCCCTGGCCGGGGTGCTCGCCCTGCGCCCCGGCCTGCTGCTGCTCGACGAACCCACCGCCAACCTCGACCCGGCCGGCGCCGCGCTGGTCCGCGACGCGGTCGCCGGGGCGGTGGACGCCGACACCACGCTGATCCTGGTCGAGCACCGGGTCGCCGACGCGCTGCCGCTGGTCGACCGGGTGGTGGTGCTGGAACCCGGCGGCGGCGTCCGAGCCGACGGCACCCCGGAGGCGGTGTTCGGCGCGCACGGCGACGCGCTCGCCGCCGAGGGGGTCTGGGTGCCGGGCCGTCCGGTGCCGCCGCGCCGCGCCACCGCGCCGGCCGGCGACCCGCTGCTCGCCGCCGACCGGCTCGGCCTGCCGCCCCGGCTGGCCCCCACCGACCTGGCGGTACGCGCCGGCGAGGCGCTCGCCGTGCTCGGCCCGAACGGGGCCGGCAAGTCGACCCTGGCCCTGCTGCTCGGCGGGCTGCTCCGGCCCGGCGCCGGCACGGTGGCCGCGAGCCCGGCGCTGGCCGGCCCGGACGCCCGCACTCCCCCGCACCGGTGGCGGGCCCCGGCGCTGGCCCGCCGGATCGGCTCGGTCTTCCAGGATCCCGAGCACCAGTTCGTCACCGGCACGGTCTTCGACGAGCTGGCGCTGGGTCCGCGCCGCACCGGCTCGCCCGAGCCGGCGGTACGCGCCACCGTGGACGCGCTGCTCGCCCGGCTGCGGCTGGAGCGGCTGGCCGGCGCCAACCCGTACACCCTCTCCGGCGGCGAGGCGCGGCGGCTGAGCGTGGCGACCGCGCTGGCCACCGCGCCCCGGCTGCTGATCTGCGACGAACCCACCTTCGGCCAGGACCGGCGGACCTGGCTGGAGCTGGTGGACCTCTTCGCCGAGCTGCGTGAGGCCGGGCACGGCGTGGTCACGGTGACCCACGACCCGGAGTTCGTCGCCGCGCTGGCCGACCGCACCCTCACCGTGAGCCGTCCGTGATCACGCTGGAGCCGGTCGCCGCGCCGGACGCCCCGCTGGCCCGGCGCAACCCGGTGGCCAAGCTGGCCGCGGCGCTGGTCTTCTCGTTCATCATGATCGCCACCCTGGACCCGGTGGCGCCGGCCATCGCGGTCGCCGCCGAACTGGCCGTGCTGCCGCTGTTCGGGGTCCGGTTCCGGGTGCTGGCCCGGCGGGCCTGGCCGCTGCTGCTCGGTGCGGTGGGCATCCTGGTCACCCTGGTGCTCTTCGCCGCCGAGCGGTCCGGCCGGGTGCTGGTGGAGGCCGGTCCCGCGGTGGTCACCTCCGGGGTGCTGCTCACCGCGCTCGGCCTGGTGCTGCGGATGTTCGCGGTGGCGCTGCCCGGCGTGATCGTCTTCGCCACCACCGACCCGACCGACCTGGCCGACGCGCTGATCCAGAACGCGAAGGCGCCGGCCCGGTTCGCCATCGGGGCGCTGGCCGCGTTCCGGCTGGTGCCGCTGCTCGGCCAGGAGTGGCAGATGATCAGCCTGGCCCGGCGGGCGCGCGGGGTGGACGCCGGACGCAACCCGCTGGCGAGGCTGCGGCTCTTCGTCTCGACCGCTTTCGCGCTGCTGGTCGGGGCGATCCGGCGGGGCACCCGGCTGGCGGTGGCGATGGACGCCCGGGGCTTCGACGCGGACACGCCGCGCACGGTCGCCCGGCGGCAGCGGTTCGGCGCCGCCGACGTGCTGCTGATCGCCGGGGCGGCGGCGGTGGCCGGCGCGGCCCTGACGGTCAGCGTGCTGCTCGGCACCTTCCGCCCGCTGATCGGCTGACCGGCCGCGCCGGGTGGAAGGGTCACCGCCGGTGGGTGGCGGTACCGGGTGGAGGGGCCACTGCCGGCGGGGCAGCGGCACCTCCACCCGGGGTGCCGGTCAGCTGCGCCGGAAGGCGTACCGGCGGGTCTGCCCGGCTCGCTGGCCGCGACCGGCGGCCTTGCCGCCGCCGAGGACCGGCGGACCGGCCTTCGGGGCGGTGGGCCGGGTGGCCGGCAGCACCGGACCGGCCGGCGACACCGGCGCGATCGCCACCTGGTCGAGGTTGACCGGCGTCAGGTCCGCGACCGACGGCGTGGGCAGGGCGCTGCGGGACTTCTTCGGATTGCGCTTGGCGGGCATCCGGTGCCTCCTTGTCTGCGGACCGTTCCGGCCGGCGCTGGGCGCGGGCGACGGGACGACCCGGCTCGTCAGGTGACCGTCGGGCGACGGTCGTACGGATTCGGGACTGCTCGCCGGGACCGACCACGGAGGACACCACCGCCGACGCGGCGGGTGGGGAATGCGGACGCCCGGGAGCACGCGGACCCGCGGCACAGGGCGGCGGGCCGGCTCGGAGGTGGGGCGTCACTTGCGCATGGGAACACAGTAGCCCCCCACCCCGACCCGCGCAGCCGAATTACTGGCACCATCGGCGGCATGCTGATCGCGTTCTCCGTCACCCCGCTCGGCGTCGGCGAGTCCGTGGGCGACCTGGTCGCCGAGGCGGTCCGGGTGGTCCGGGAGTCCGGCCTGCCGAACCGCACCGACGCCATGTTCACCACCGTCGAGGGCGAGTGGGACGAGGTGATGGCGGTGGTGAAGCGGGCCGTGGACACGGTGGCCGCCCAGGCGCCCCGGGTCAGCGTGGTGCTCAAGGCCGACATCCGGCCCGGCGTGACCGACGCGCTCACCGCCAAGGTGGCGCACGTCGAGGCCCGCCTCGCCGAGGGCTGAACCGGCCCCGCGTCGCCCCGCTCCAGACCGACCGGCCGCGACGTCGCGGTCACCCGCTGTCGATGTCCGGCGCGCCGGCCGTCCGGGCCGCGATACGGTCGCAGCGGCAGGTTCCACGGCGGAAGGTGACGACGGATGGCCGAGCAGGCGACGGCGCAGATCGGGGTGACCGGGCTGGCGGTGATGGGCCGGAACCTGGCCCGCAACCTGGCCCGCAACGGCTTCACCGTGGCGGTGCACAACCGCTCGCCGGAGCGCACCCGCAGCCTGGTCGCCGAGCACGGCGACGAGGGCAGGTTCGTGCCGGCCGAGTCGATGGCCGATTTCGTCGCCGCGCTGGAGCGGCCCCGTGCGGTGATCGTCATGGTCAAGGCCGGCGGCCCCACCGACGCGGTGATCGACGAGCTGGTCCCGCTGCTGGACGCCGGCGACATCATCGTGGACTGCGGCAACGCGCACTTCGCCGACACCCGGCGCCGGGAGGAGGCGTTGCGCGGCCACGGGCTGCACTTCGTCGGCACCGGGGTCTCCGGCGGCGAGGAGGGCGCGCTGCGCGGGCCGAGCATCATGCCCGGCGGTTCCGCCGAGTCCTACCGCAAGCTCGGGCCGATCTTCGAGAAGATCGCGGCCCAGGTGGACGGGGTGCCGTGCTGCCGGCACATCGGCCCGGACGGCGCCGGGCACTTCGTGAAGATGGTGCACAACGGCATCGAGTACGCCGACATGCAGCTCATCGCCGAGGCGTACGACCTGTTGCGGGCCGGGCTGGGCGCGAAGCCGGCGGAGCTCGCGGAGATCTTCCGCGACTGGAACGCCGGCGAGCTGGAGTCCTTCCTCATCGAGATCACCGCCGACGTGCTGGCGCACCGGGACGCGGCCACCGGGCGGGCGTTCGTCGACGTCGTGCTGGACCAG
This sequence comes from Micromonospora sp. C28SCA-DRY-2, assembly GCF_030519475.1. GTDB lineage: Bacteria > Actinomycetota > Actinomycetes > Mycobacteriales > Micromonosporaceae > Micromonospora. Next base: position 281,815 of record NZ_JAUMKD010000002.1, read on the forward strand.
GCCGAGCAGAAGGGCACCGGCCGGTGGACCGTGCAGAGCGCCCTCGACCTGGGCATCCCGATCACCGGCATCGCCGAGGCGACCTTCGCCCGGTCGCTGTCCGGGCACGCCGACCAGCGGGCGGCGGCCCGCCGGGCGTTCCCGGCCGCGGGCGACAAGACGTGGCAGGTCACCGACCGGGACGCGTTCGTCGAGGACGTCCGGCGGGCGCTGCTGGCCAGCAAGATCGTCGCGTACGCGCAGGGGTTCGACCAGATCCGCGCCGGCAGCCGGGAGTACGACTGGGACATCGACCTGGGCGGCACCGCGACCATCTGGCGGGGCGGCTGCATCATCCGGGCCCGCTTCCTGGACCGCATCCGGCAGGCGTACGACGAGCAGCCGGACCTGCCCACGCTGCTGGTCGCACCCTGGTTCGCGGACACCGTCAACGACGGCGTGCCGAGCTGGCGGCGGGTGGTGGCCGAGTCGGCCCGGGCCGGGGTGCCGGCGCCGGCGTTCGCCTCCTCGCTGGCGTACTTCGACGCGCTGCGCGCCGAGCGGCTGCCCGCCGCGCTGATCCAGGGGCTGCGGGACAACTTCGGCGCGCACACCTACCACCGCGTCGACCGCGACGGCACCTTCCACACCCGCTGGGCCAGCGACCGCACCGAACTGGAGGCCTGACCCGATCCGTGATCGCCCGGGTTCACCGCCGCGTCACGGGGGCCGAGGGTGCGGGATCGCGGGCCAGGCGGGTGGGGTCAGGCGATGGTGGCGTGCATCTCCCAGACCAGGATCTCGGCGGGGTCGGTGGCGGTGACCCGCTGGCCGCCGGTGGCGGTGAGGCGGGCGGCGTCGCCGGTGCCGAGCGGGCCGCTGCCCTCCAGGGTCACCGCGCCGACCGGCACGTAGAGGTGCACGAAGGGCGCGTCCGGCAGGACCACCTCGTCGCCGGGCTGGAGTCGGGCGGCGTGCAGGGTGGCGTACCGGTTGCGGATGCGGATCGCCGACGCCCCGTCGTACCGGTCCATGCCGGAGGCCACCGGCACCAGGCCGCCGCGCAGCAACTGGTCGTCGATCTCCAGCTGCTCGTAGCCGGGATCGACGCCCTCGGTGTCGGGCAGCACCCACATCTGTACGAAGTGGACCGGGTCGGTGTGCGGGTCCCGGCCGTCGAGCCGCCAGGCGTCGTTCTTCTCCGAGTGCAGGATCCCGGTGCCGGCGCTCATCCGCTGGGCCAGCCCGGGATAGATCACCCCGGAGTGCCCGGTGGAGTCCTGGTGCACCAGTGACCCGCGCAGCACCCAGGTGACGATCTCCATGTCCTCGTGCGGGTGGGTCTCGAAGCCGGCGCCCGGCCGCACCACGTCGTCGTTGTTGACCAGCAGCAGGCCGTGGTGGGTGTTGGCCGGGTCGTAGTGCCGGGAGAACGAGAAGGAGTGCTTCGAGTCGAGCCAGGAGATCCGGGTGGCGAAGCGGTCGTCGGCCCGGCGGACGTCCACCCCCGGGACGGGGAGTGTCACCAGGCACGCTGCCCGGTGTCGGTGGGCGCGGGGGCCCAGGTCAGGGCCGGCTCCCCGGTGGCCAGTTCGGCGATCTCCCCCGACCGCAGCCGGGGCGTGTGGCCGAACTCGGCGCAGTGCTGCTCGGCGATCTCGGCGCAGATCTCGGCCACCTGCTCGCAGATCGGGTCGCCGAGGTCGGCGGCGTTCAGCGCCATGATCATCTTGTACCGGAGATCCCGCATCCCCACCCCCGAGGCTCGACGCGGTCGGGGCCTGCCCCTGCCCCGCCCCCGATCCTAGGCACCGCCACCCCCGCCCACGCCGGAAACCACGAACCCCGACCCGGGGGTCGAGCGGGCGGTTGCGGTGGGCGAGCCACCCGGTCGGGTGACCGTCGCGGGACACCGGGAACCGCCCGATCGCCGCCGGGTCGGGGCGGCGGGCGACGCCGCCGGAGGCGGGCGCCGGACGGGTCAGAAGAAGCGGCGACGCTTGGCCTTCTGCGGGCGGAGCAGGTCGGCGCCCTTGGTGAGCATGCGGGTGACCCCGGACGGGCCGCGCCGGGCCTCCAGCGTGTGGCTCAGCCGGCGCACGCCGGCCGCCGCGAGCGGCACCGCGATCGCCATCACCGCCCACTGGGCAATGCGCTTCTGGATCATGTGGGTTCACCTCCGTCAGTGACTGCTGACCGGATTGATACCCGGCGTGACGGGCGGGTAAGCCTGCGCCTCAGGTGGTCGGTGCGACCGGGTTGGGCAGCGCGCCGCCGAAGCGCCGGTCGCGCTGCGCGTACAGCTCGCAGGCGTACCACAGGTGCCGGCGGTCGAAGTCCGGCCAGAGCGTGTCGAGGAAGACCAGCTCGGCGTACGCGGTCTGCCAGAGCAGGTAGTTGGAGATCCGCTGCTCGCCGGAGGGGCGGAGGAAGAGGTCCACCTCGGGGACCTCGGGGTGGTAGAGGTACTTCGCCACCGTCTTCTCGGTGACCTTCGACGGGTCGAGCCGGCCCGCCGCGGCGTCCCGGGCGATCGCGGCGGCGGCGTCGGCGATCTCGGCCTGCCCGCCGTAGTTGACGCAGAACTGGAGAGTCAGCGTGGAGTTGCCGCGGGACATCTCCTCGGCGGTCTGCAACTCGGAGATCACGCTCTTCCACAGCCGGCCGGCCCGGCCGGACCAGACCACCCGGACGCCCAGGTCGACCAGCTGGTCGCGGCGGCGGCGGATGACGTCCCGGTTGAAGCCCATCAGGAAGCGGACCTCCTCCGGCGAGCGCCGCCAGTTCTCGGTGGAGAAGGCGTACGCCGACAGGTAGGGGATGCCCAGCTCGATGGCGCCCTCGATGGTGTCGAAGAGGGAGAACTCGCCCGCCTCGTGGCCCTTGGTGCGGGGCAGCCCGCGCTCCTTGGCCCACCGGCCGTTGCCGTCCATCACCACGGCGACGTGCCGGGGCACCGCCTCCCGGGGCAGCGCCGGCGGCCGCGCGCCGGACGGGTGCGGTGTCGGCGGCACCGGCTCGCGCCGGCCGGCCCTCATGGATCGGATCACTCGCTCTTCTCCCTGCTCGCGCCTTCCGCGCCGGGCGCCGGGGCGCCCCGGTCGACCAGCGGCAGCGAGCGTAGCGCGCGCTCCAGGTGCCACTGCAGGTGCGCCGCGACCAGACCGCTGCACTCCCGGCGTACACCGGCCTCGGTGGCGTCGGCGACCCGCCAGTCGCCGCTGGTCAGCGCGGACATCAGGTCGATGGTGGCCGGGGCGGGGTGGGCGGCGCCGGGGGGCCGGCAGTCCGGGCAGACCGCTCCCCCGGCCGGCACCGAGAAGGCCCGGTGCCGCCCCGGGGTGCCGCAGACCGCGCAGGCGGTCAGCGCCGGCGCCCAGCCGGCCAGCGCCATCCCGCGCAGCAGGTAGGCGTCGAGCACCAGGGTGGTGGCGTGGCTGCCGTCGGCGAGCGCGCGCAGCGCGCCGAGGGTGAGCTGGAACAGCCGCAGCGAGGGCTCCCGCTCCACCGGGGTGAGCCGCTCGGCCGTCTCGGCGATCGCGCTGGCCGCCGTGTAGCGCGGGTAGTCGCCCAGGAACCGCTTGCCGTAGAGGTCGATCCCCTCGACCTGGCTCACGGTGTGCAGCGAACTGCCCTGGTTGCCCTTCGGGTCGCCGGCGAGCTGGAGGTCGACGTGCCCGAACGGCTCCAGCCGGGCGCCGAACTTGCTGGTGGTGCGCCGGATGCCGCGGGCGACCGCGCGCAGCCGGCCGTGCCGGCGGGTGAGCAGGGTGATGATCCGGTCGGACTCGCCGAGCTTCTGTACGCGCAGGACCACCGCGTCGTCGCGGTAGAGCTGTCGGCGGTACCCGGCCATCGGGTCATTCTCCCTCGGGGTGGGAAATCAGGGTCGGTTCGGGGTGCGCGGCCGGCCGTCCCGGATGTGTGGCACCGGGTATCCGCCGTAGCGTGCTCGCCATGGCCCTGCACCGAACCACCGCCGCTGTCGCCGCGGCCGCCACCCTCATCGTCCTCGCCGGGTGCGACAACCTCTCCTTCCGGCGCCTCGACTACGACAACACCGAGGCGGCGCGGATCACCACCATCCGGGTGCTGCCCGGCTCCGGCGACGTGGTGGTCCGGGCCAGCGGCCCGGCCGGCGAGGTACGGATCAAGCGGGTGGTGCGCTACCAGGGCGGCCAGCCCGACGCCCGGTACGAGATCAAGGGCGCCGAGCTGGTGCTGGACGCCGACTGCGGAAACCGGTGCAGCGTCTCCTACGAGGTCACCGCCCCGGAGGGGGTCGCGGTCCAGGGCGAGACCGGCTCCGGCGACGTCGAGCTGAGCCGGGTCGGCCCGGTGGAGTTCCGGCTCGGCTCGGGCAACATCCGGGTCAGCGGCGCCAGCGGTCCGGTACGCGCCGAGACCGGCTCGGGCAACATCGACATCGCCGACGTGGCGGCCCCGACCACCCTGCGCGCCTCCTCGGGTGACATCACCGCCAGCCGGCTCGGTGGCGAGGTCGACGCCGAGGCCAGCTCCGGCAACGTCACCGTGGAGCTGCGCACCGCGGCCTCGGCCCGCGTGCACGCCTCCAGCGGCGACGTCACCCTGGTGGTGCCCCCGGGCCCCTACCGGGTCCGCTCCCAGGCCGACTCGGGCGACGTGCAGGTCGCCGTACCCGACGACCCGGCCGCGCGACTGGTCATCGACGTGGGCACCGGCAGCGGCAACGTCACGGTCGCCCAGCGCTGAGCTCGACGGTCTCGACCTCGCCGCCGCGCGGCACCGGTACCGGGGCCCGGCCGCTGACCGGCACGGGCAGGTGCGCGGCGCCGGCGGGCGGCGGGCTGGACGGCACCGGCTCGCCGGGCGCCCCGCCGACGCGCGCACCGGGGCGGGCCGGGCGGGGCGGGGCGGGGCGGCGGCCGCCGGGGACCAGTTCCGGCCGGCGGCCGGCCGCCACGTCCTCCACCCAGCCGACCAGCGCGGTCACCACCGCTACCAGCGCGAAGACCAGCGCGACCCGGATGGCCAGGCCGAGCGGGTCCTGGTGTGACCAGCCGACCACGTCGACCAGCGGGGTGAGCGCGACCACGAACGGCATGTGCCACAGGTAGACGGTCAACGCCCGCCGGTTGAACACGGTCACCAGCCGGTCGAACCGGGGGAACCGGCCCAGCCAGGCCGCGCCGGCCGGCGCCCGGCCCAGCAGGACGAGCACGAAGGCGGCCGACCAGAGGGCGTTGCCGAGGTGGTTGTCGTTGAGGTCGAAACCCCGCGGGCCCGGGTGGGTGACGATCCAGGCGCCGCCGGCCGCGGCGAGGGCCAGGGCGACCGGCAGCAGCACCCGGTTGGCAAGCCGGCGCAGCATCCCGGCCTGGTGGGCGAAGCCGAGCAGCCAGGCGCCGAAGTAGAGGCCGAACTCGCGCAACACCACCGGCGCCGTCGGGTAGAGGCCGAACTCCGCCGCGGCGAGCAGGGCGTACGGGGCGAGCAGGGTGGGCACCGGGGCGCGCCGGAACAGCCAGAGCGCGACCGGCGAGGCGAGCACGAACCAGAGGTAGTCGCGCAGGTACCAGATCACGCTCAGCGCCAGGGCGCCCCAGTCGTTGGCCGGCGGGTCGGCGACCGGGAAGAGCCAGAGCAGCACCTTCGGGCTCAGCGGCATCCCGGTGAGCAGCATCGCCGGTACGAAGACAGCGGCCACCACCCAGAGCGACGGCAGCAGGCGGCGCAGCCGGCGGACGACGGCGGACGGACCCCAGCGGTGCAGCGAGGCGGCCATCAGCGAACCGGCGAGCGCGAACATCACCGACATCGCCGGGAAGACCAGGGTCAGGGTGGCCCAGCCGGTGACGTGGTAGACGACGACTCGAACGATGGCCAGGAAGCGGAGCAGGTCCAGGTATCGGTTTCGCATCAGCCTGCAGGGGTCCGGGGGCAGGGGGATCTTCCTCCCCTACCCTGCGCCGCCGGCCCGCCAAACGACAGAGGCCCCGATCGAACGTGAAAATCCCCATATGCCCGACCGATACCGATCATTCCGCCCTGGGGCATCCGGGGGCTCGCCACCGTGCCCCTCGCGGCGGCGGTCCGTGGTGACCGCCGCCGTCCGGGCCGGGCCGGTCAGAAGCCGAGCTTGCGCAGTTGCTTCGGGTCCCGCTGCCAGTCCTTGGCCACGCGTACGTGCAGGTCGAGGTAGACCCGGGTGCCGAGCAGCTCCTCGATCTGCCGGCGGGCGGTGGTGCCGACCTCCTTCAGCCGGCTGGCCCGGTGGCCGATCACGATCGCCTTCTGGCTGGGCCGCTCCACGTAGACGTCGGCGTAGATCCTGGTGAGCTGCCCCTCGGGGATCATCTCCTCGACCACCACCGCGATCGAGTGCGGCAGCTCGTCGCGGACGCCCTCCAGGGCGGCCTCCCGGATCAGCTCGGCGACCAGCACCTGCTCCGGGTCGTCGGTGAGCATGTCGTCCGGGTAGAGCTGGGGCGACTCGGGCAGGTAGCGGGTCATCACGTCGACCAGCGTGTCGACCTGGTGCCCGGAGACCGCGCTGACCGGCACCACCTCGGCGAACTCGCCCAGCTCGCTGACCGCGAGCAGTTGCTGGGCGAGCCGCTTGCGGTCCACCAGGTCGGTCTTGGTCACCACGGCCAGCACGGTGGCCTTCAGCCCGGCCAGCTCGCCGGTGATGAACCGGTCGCCCCGGCCGACCGGCTCGTCGGCCGGGATGCACAGCCCGATCACGTCGACCTCGCTCCAGGTCTGCCGGACCAGGTCGTTGAGGCGCTCGCCGAGCAGCGTCCGGGGGCGGTGCAGGCCGGGGGTGTCGACCAGCACGAGCTGCGAGTCGGGCCGGTGCAGCACGGCCCGGATCACGTGCCGGGTGGTCTGCGGCTTGTTCGAGGTGATCGCGATCTTCTGCCCGACGATCGCGTTGGTCAGCGTCGACTTGCCGGCGTTGGGCCGGCCGACGAAGCAGGCGAATCCGGCCCGGTACGGCCGCTGTGCCAGGTCGCTCACGCGGCAGCCCCGCCCGGTGCGGCGGCGCGCGGGGCCAAGCCCCGGGGCGCGACGGTCCGCCGGGTCACGCGGTCACCGTGCCGAGGACGGTGCCGTCCGGCGCGGCCACGTGGACCGGCGCGTCGGCGGAGAGGTCCCGCACCGCGGCGTGCCCGGCGCCGTCCAGCGTCGACGCCTCGGTCACCACCACGGCCGCCTCCAGCCGGGTGGCCCCGGCCGCGGCCGCCGAGGCGACGGCCAGCTGGAGCGCGGTGATCGTCAGCGACGGCAGCGACACGCTGGCCGCCGCGTACGTCCGGCCGTCCTGGTCGCGGACCGCAGCGCCCTCCACGGCACCCACCCGGCCCCGCGCGCCCCGGGCCAGCACGACCAGCTTGGCGTCCTCGGCGCTCAGCTCGACCGGCTCGGACGGGGTGGGCCGGGCGGCCGGCGCGGCGGATGACTCAGGCATCGGCGGGTTGCCTCTCCTCGGATCGGTTGTGGTCGCCCCGGGACTCGGGGTGCTCGCCCCGGCCGGAGCCGTCCGGTTCGCCGGTCGACTCCACCCGGCGCACCAGCACCGTGTCGATCCGGTTACGCCGGCCGGTGGTGCCCTCGGCGACCAGCCGGAGGCCGGCCACCTCGGCCTGCGCCCCGGGGATCGGGACCCGGCCCAGGGACTGGGCGAGCAGGCCGCCGACCGTCTCCACCTCGTCGGCGGGCAGTTCGGTGTCGAACAGCTCGCCCAGGTCCTCCACCGGGAGCCGGGCGGTGACCCGCACCGCCCCGTCCTCCAGCCGTTCGACCGGCGGGCGCTCGACATCGTACTCGTCGGTGATCTCGCCGACGATCTCCTCCAGGATGTCCTCGATGGTGACCAGCCCGCCGGTGCCGCCGTACTCGTCGACGACGATCACCAGGTGGTTGCGGGCGGCCTGCATCTCGGAGAGCAGGTCGTCGACCGGCTTGGACTCGGGCACGAAGGTGGCCGGGCGCATCAGCTCGGCGACCGGCAGCCGCCGGTCCTCCGGCGCGCCGCCCTGGGTGCGCCGGATCAGGTCCTTGAGGTAGAGCACGCCGAGCACGTCGTCGACGTTCTCGCCGATGACCGGGATCCGGGAGAAGCCGGAGCGCAGGAAGAGCGCCAGCGCCTGGGAGAGGGTCTTGTTCGCCTCTATCCAGACCATCTCGGTACGCGGCACCATCACCTCGCGGGCGATGGTGTCGCCGAGCGCGAAGACCGAGTGGATCATCTGGCGTTCGCCGTGCTCCACCACGCCGCGCTGCTCGGCCAGGTCGACCAGCTCGCGCAGCTCCACCTGGGTGGCGAACGGCCCCTCGCGGAAGCCGCGCCCCGGGGTCACCGCGTTGCCGATCAGGATCAGCAGCGAGGCGAGCGGGTTGAGCGCCCGGCCGAGCCAGCGCACCAGCGGCGCGACCGCGCGGCCCACCGCGTATGCGTGCTGCCGGCCGAGGGTGCGCGGGCCGACGCCGACCACCACGAAGCTGACCACGGTCATCGCGCCGGCGGTGATCAGCGCGGCCCGCCAGCCCGCGCCGAAGGTGTCCACCGCGACCAGGGCCACCAGGGTGGTGGCGGTCAGCTCGGCGAGCAGCCGCAGCAGCAGGAGCAGGTTGAGGTGGCGGACCACGTCACCGGCGACGACCTGGAGGGTACGCGCGCCGCGGGCGCCGTCGCGGGCCAGCTCGGCGGCCCGGGCCGGGGAGACCGCGGCCAGCGCGGCCTCGGTCATCGCGATCAGGCCGGCGAGCACCACCAGCCCGGCCGCGAAAACGATCAGTTGCGCGTCGGGCAGGCCGGCGGTGGCGCCGGCCGCCAGTAGCGGTGTGGACATCACCGGGACCGGGTCGACCGCCAGCTCGCCAGCAGGCGGGCCTGGAGCGCGAACATCTCCCGCTCCTCCTCCGGCTCGGCGTGGTCGTAGCCGAGCAGGTGCAGCACGCCGTGCACGGTGAGCAGGTGCAGCTCGTCGGCGGCGGAGTGCCCGGCGGTGGCCGCCTGCTTGGCCGCCACCTCGGGGCAGAGCACGATGTCACCGAGCAGGGCCGGCTCGCCGCCCGCGGCGGTGGCCTCCCCCGGCCCGTGGTCGACGCTGCCCTCGTCCATGGGGAAGGCGAGCACGTCGGTCGGCCCGTCGCCACCCATCCAGCGGTGGTTGAGCTCGGTCATGTAGTCGACGTCGACCAGCAGCACGGAGAGCTCGGCGAGGGGGTTGACCCCCATCTCGTCGAGGGCGTGCCGGGCGACGGCGAGCACGGCGTCGGTGTCGACGTCGACACCGGACTCGTTGGCGATCTCGATGGACAAGTGACTTCCTCTGTCTAGCGGCGCCGGCCGGCACGGCCGCCCTGGGCGGCCCGCCCCGGCACGGCGCGCACGCTCTGCGCCTGCTGGTTCTCCCGCTCGGCGTCCCAGCGGGCGTACGCGTCGACGATCTCCCCGACCAGCCGGTGCCGGACCACGTCCGAGCTGGAGAGCTGGGCGAAGTGCACGTCCTCGACGTTGGCCAGGATCTCCCGGACCACCCGTAGGCCGCTGGTCGTGCCGCCGGGCAGGTCCACCTGGGTCACGTCGCCGGTGACGACGATCTTGGAGTTGAAGCCCAGCCGGGTGAGGAACATCTTCATCTGCTCGGGCGTGGTGTTCTGCGCCTCGTCGAGGATGATGAACGCGTCGTTGAGCGTCCGGCCGCGCATGTACGCCAGCGGCGCTACCTCGATCGTGCCCGCCGCCATCAGCTTCGGGATCGAGTCCGGGTCGAGCATGTCGTGCAGCGCGTCGTAGAGCGGGCGCAGGTAGGGGTCGATCTTCTCGTTCAGCGTGCCGGGCAGGAAGCCCAGCCGCTCCCCCGCCTCGACCGCCGGCCGGGTGAGGATGATCCGGTTGACCTGCTTGGCCTGGAGCGCCTGCACGGCCTTCGCCATGGCCAGGTAGGTCTTGCCGGTACCGGCCGGGCCGATGCCGAAGACGATGGTGTGCGCGTCGATCGCGTCGACGTAGCGCTTCTGCCCCAGCGTCTTGGGACGGATGGTGCGGCCGCGCCGGGAGAGGATGTTGAGCGTCAGGACCTCGGCGGGCCGCTCGGCGCCGCCCTGCTCGAGCATGCCGACGGTACGCCGGACGGCGTCTGTGGTCAGGGTCTCGCCTTTCTCGATGAGTTCGAGCAGCTCGCTGAAGAGCCGCTCGGCGAGGGCGTTGTCCGCGGGCGCGCCACTGATCGTGATCTCGTTGCCCCGGACGTGCACGTCGCTGTTCACCGAGCGCTCGACCAGTCGCAGGATCTCGTCACCCGCGCCGAGCAGGTTGACCATGATCTTGGAATCGGGAACCGTGATCCTGGTCTGCACCCGAGGCGGGCCGGGAGGTGGGGTGCCGGTCATAGGTCGGGCCGAGGGGCCCTGCGCCACCTGCTCTCGAATCAGCGCCGGCCCTGCTGGCACGGCGTGCGGACGTTACACCCATCGTATCGGTTCAACACGGGTGGCACCTCGCCCATTTCCGCCGGCCGGCGGTCAGCTTCCGGCGCGGAAGTCGTACCGCTCGAAGGTCTCCTGGGTGCGGGTGAACCGGTAGGTCGCCCAGTGCATCCGGACCACCGTGCCGCGCTCGTCCCGGGTCAGCCGGAGCAGCTCACCGACCTCCCGACCGGAGACCGTGCGGTAGACGTCCGGCTGGTCCGGCAGCGGCGCGAAGACCGCCGGCGGCTTCCCCGCCGGATCGTCGGCCCCCCGCGCCCGCAGCGCCCCGTCGTGCCAGGAGAAGACGTACTCGAAGCCCTCGCCCCACCAGCGGCCGAGCAGCCCGCGTACCGCCTCGGGGGCCGGCGGGCCGGGCCGCCACGGCTCGATCTCGGCGGGGTCGTGCTCCACCGCCGCGTCGAGCAGCCGGTGGGTCAGCTCGAACAGTTCGGCGGCGGTGCCGGAGGAGCCGAGCACGGCCGCGCCCATCGCGCCTGCGGTGCCCTCGCCGCCCCGCCGGCCGTAGACGGCGGCCAGGAAGCCCGGCATCGCGCCGTCGTGCCCGACATGCATGATCCGCCGGCCCTGCGGGACCAGGATCAGCCCGAGCCCGAAACCGCCGGCCCAGAGCGTCTCGTCGGTCATCGTCACCGGCCAGCGCATCTCGTCCAGGGTCGCCGGGGCGAGCACCCGGCCGGCCGCGTCGAGCGCCGCGGGATCGGCCAGGAAGGCGGCCCACCGGGCCATGTCCCCGGCGGTGCTCCAGAGCTGGGCGGCCGGGCCGACCGCGCCGAAGTCGGTCGGCGGCTCGGGGTGCGCCTCGTCGGAGTACGCGTCGACCAGGAAGCCCGTCGCGGCCCGCCGGCCGGGCGTCACCGAGGTGTGGGTCAGCCCCAGCGGGGTGAGCACCCGCTCGGTCAGCACCTCGGCCCAGGTGCCGCCGCGCAGCTCGCCGACCATCCGGCCGAGCAGCGCCATGCCCAGGTTGGAGTAGTGGTAGCGACGTCCCGGCGGCAGCACCCGCTCGGCGCGGGCCAGGTCGGCCAGGAGCGCGTCGGCGTCCGGGGCCCGCAGGGTGTCCCAGACGTCGCCGTACGGCTCCCGTTGCAGGCCGGCGGTGTGCGACAGCAGCCGGCGGACGGTCAGTTCGCCGTGCGCCGGCAGGTCGAGGTGCCGGCCGATCGGGTCGTCGAGGTCGAGCAGGCCGTCGTCGCGGCACTGGAGGGTCAGCACGGCGGTGAAGGTCTTGGTGACCGAGCCGATCCGGAACCGGGTCTCCGGGTCGAGCGCGGTGTCGTTGGCGGTCCAGCCGACCGTGCACTGCCACAACGGCCGGTCGGCCCGGTGCAGCGCCGCCGAAACCGCCGGCACCCGCGCCTGCGCCTGCACCCGCCGCACCATCCGCCCGAGGCGGTCCCCCACATCCGTCACCCGGGCAGTGTAAGGAGGCGCGGCGGGCCGGCGGGCGGCGACGGGTCAGCGGCAGAGCATCGGGCCGAGCGGCGCGCCGCCGAGCAGGTGCGCGTGCGCGTGGAAGACCTCCTGGCCGCCGTACGTGCCGGTGTTGAACATCAGCCGGAAGCCGTCGCCGAGCAGTCCCTCGTCCTCGGCCACCGCGGCGGCCGTGGCGAGCACCGCACCAGCCAGCGCCGGGTCGCCCTGGCCGAGGGTGGCCACGTCGGCGTAGTGCTCCTTGGGGATCACCAGCACGTGCACCGGCGCCTTCGGGTCGATGTCGCGGAACGCGAGGGTGGTGTCCGTTTCCCGGACCACGGTGGCCGGGATCTCCCCGGCGACGATGCGGCAGAACAGGCAGTCGGCTCCCATTCGGGCATGTTAAGCGCTGCGCCGGGGGCCGGTGAGCAGGGCCGGGCCGCTGCGGCATGATGGCCGGCGTGACTTCACGGGCGGTACTGGTGACGGGGGGCTCGCGCGGCATCGGGCGGGCGGTGGTCCGGGCCTTCGCGGCCGGGGGCGACCGGGTGGCGATCCACCACCGGGACTCGGCGGAGCTGGCCGAGGAGCTGCGGGCGGAGCTGCCCGGCGACGGGCACGTGGTGGTCCGGGCCGACCTCGCCGACCCGGACGCGGTCCGGGCGATGGTGGACGAGGCCGCGGAACAGCTCGGCGGGCTGGACGTGCTGGTGAACAACGCGGGCGTGTTCGGGCCCGCCGATCCGCCGCACCCGGTCTTCGAGAACAGCTACGAGCAGTGGCGGCAGCGCTGGCGCGAGGTCGTCGACACCAACCTCCTCGGCGCGGCCAACGCCACCTGGTGCGCCGCCCAGCACATGCGCGGGCGCGGTGGGCGGATCGTCAACGTCTCCTCGCGCGGCGCGTTCCGGGGGGAGCCGGGCAACCCGGCGTACGGGGCGAGCAAGGCGGGGTTGAACGCGATGGGGCAGTCGCTCGCGGTGGCGCTGGCCCCGTACGGGATCGCGGTGGCCACTGTCGCGCCCGGCTTCGTGGCGACCGACATGACCAACGAGCACCTGAAGGCCGAGCGCGGCGCGGCGGTACGGGCCCAGAGCCCGTTCAACCGGGTCGCCCGCCCGGAGGAGATCGCCGCCGCGGTGCACTGGCTCGCCTCTCCCGAGGCCGAGTGGGCCTCCGGCACCATCGTCGACCTCAACGGCGCCTCCTACCTGCGTAGCTGACCGGCCCGGTCGAGACGCCGCCCGCCTCTCGCGCCGCCGCGACCCGGTCGGGGCGCCGGGCGGAACGGCTACCAGCGGTGCAGGCGGGTCGCCAGCACGGCGAGCGCGGCGACGCCGGCCGTCGAGGTACGCAGCACCGACGGGCCGAGCCGCACCGGGCGGGCGCCGGCCGCGGCGAACGCGTCCAGCTCGGCCGGGGTGATGCCGCCCTCGGGGCCGACCACCAGCACGATCTCGCCGGAGTCGGGCAGCTCGGCGGTGGTCAGCCGGTCGTCGGCCTCCTCGTGCAGCACGAACGCGGCGGCCGCCCCGGCGATCCGGCGGGCCACCGTGCCGGTGGACTCGTCCGGCGCCCCGGCGACCACCGGCAGCCAGGCCCGGCGGGCCTGCTTGGCGGCCTCCCGGGCGGTCGCCGCCCACTTCTCCCGTGCCCGTACGCCCCGGTCGCCGCGCCACTGGGTCACCGAGCGGGCCGCCGCCCAGGGCACGATCTCGTCCACCCCGACCTCGGTCATCGCCTGCACGGCCAGCTCACCCCGGTCGCCCTTGGCGATGCCCTGCACCACCACCAGCCGCGGGACGGACGCGTCGACGTACCCCCGGGAGCGGATGTCGAGTTCCAGGCTGCCCCGGCCGACGGCGGTGACCACGGCGGTGGCCGTGCCCCCGTGCCCGTCGGCGAGCAGCAGCTCCTCGCCGACCCGCAGGCGCTGCACCGTGGCGGCGTGGTGGCCCTCCGGGCCGTCGAGGGTCAGCGAGTCGGTGGTCGGCAGCGACTCGACCAGGAACAGCGGCGCGGACACGGGATCAGGCTATCGGCAGCGCCGCCGGCCGGGGCGGTGAGGCGGCCGCGCCGCACCCGGGGTGCGGCGCGGCCTGCCGGCCGGTCAGGCGTGGCCGTTGAAGGCGTCGCGCATCCGGGAGAAGAAGCCGCCCTGCTTGGTCAGCTCGGCGACCTCCTCGCCCCGGGTCTTGGCGAACTCGCGCAGCATCCGCTCCTGCTCGGCGTCGAGCTTGGTGGGGGTGCGCACGTCGAGGTGGACGTAGAGGTCGCCCCGGCCGGTGCCGCGCAGGTGCGGCACGCCCCGGGCGCGCAGCCGCAGCGTGCTGCCCGGCTGGGTGCCCGGCTTGACGTCGACCGTCTCCTCGCTGTCCAGCGTCTTGATGGTCAGCCGGGTGCCCAGCGCGGCGGCGGTCATCGGCACGGTGACCCGGCAGTGCAGGTCGTCGCCCTTGCGGGAGTAGACGTCGTGCGGGCGCTCGTGGATCTCCACGTAGAGGTCGCCGGCGGTGCCGCCGCCCGGGCCCACCTCGCCCTGCTGGGCCAGCCGGATCCGCATGCCGTCCTCGACCCCGGCCGGGATCTTCACGGTCAGCGACCGGCGGGTGCGGACCCGGCCGTCGCCGGCGCAGGTCGGGCAGGGGTGCGGGATGGTGGTGCCGTAGCCCTGGCAGACCGTGCACGGGCGGGCCGAGACGACCTGGCCGAGGAAGGTGCGCTGCACCGACTGCACCTCGCCCCGGCCGCCGCACGCCTCGCAGGTGGCCAGGTGGGTGCCGGCGGCGGTGCCGGCGCCGGAGCAGGTGGTGCAGAGCACGGCGGTGTCGACGGTGATCGGGGCCTCCACGCCGAACGCCGTCTCGTGCAGGTCCAGTTCCAGCCGCAGGATCGCGTCCGCGCCCGGCCGGGTACGCGGCCGCGGCCCGCGGGAGCCGCCCGCGCCGCCGAAGAACGCGTCCATGATGTCCTGGAAGCCGACGAACGGACCGGCGCCGCCGGGGCCCCCGGGGCCGCCCGGGCCCCCGCCGCCCGGTGCGAGCGGGTCGCCACCCAGGTCGACGATCTGCCGTTTCCGGTCGTCCGAGAGGACCTCGTACGCGGCGTTGATGTCCTTGAACTTCTCCTGTGCCTCCGGGTCCGGATTGACATCCGGGTGGTACTGCCGCGCCAGCTTGCGGTAGGCGCGCTTGATCTCGTCGTCGGAGGCGTCCCGGCTCACACCGAGAATGCCGTAGTAGTCCCTGGCCACTGCGTTCCGTGTCCTCATGTTCGTCTCGCGTTGCGCCGGTCGCCGGCCGGAACCGGCCGTCGGTTCTGCCTGGTCAGTTCTGGGCCAGCAGGTCGCCCACGTAGCGTGCCACGGCCCTCACCGTGGCGATGGTGCCGGGGTAGTCCATCCGGGTCGGCCCCAGCACGCCGAGGCCACCGACGATGGTCGAACCCGGTCCGTAGCCGGTGCTGACCACCGAGGCGGCGCGCAGGTTGTCGATCTCGTTCTCGTCGCCGATGCGGACCCGCAGCGTGCTCGGCTCGACCTCACCGATGAGCTTGAGCAGCACGACCTCCTCCTCGAGCGCCTCGAGGATGGGCCGCAGCGAGCCCTGGAAGTCGAGCAGCCCGCCCCGGGTGAGGTTGGCCGTGCCGGCCAGCGCGATCCGCTCCTCGTGCCGCTCGACCAGCGTCTCCAGCAGCACGGTGGAGAGGGTGGCCATCGCCGGCCGCAGGTCGGGCGTGGCCTCGTCGACCAGCGCCTGCACCAGCGGCGGGGTCTCCGACAGCCGGGTGCCGACCAGCTTCTCGTTGACCAGCCGGCGCAGGTCGAGTACGTCGTCGGCCGGGATCGGGCCGGGCATCTCGACCAGCCGCTGCTCGACCCGGCCGGTGTCGGCGATCATCACGAGCATCAGCCGGGTGGTGGAGATCGGCACCAGCTCCAGGTGGCGCACCGAGGAGCGGGCCAGGCTCGGGTACTGCACGACGGCGACCTGCCGGGTCAGCTGCGCCAGCAGCCGCACCGTGCGGTGCACCACGTCGTCGAGGTCGACCGCGCCGACCAGGAAGCGCTCGATCGCCCGGCGCTCGGCCGGGCTGAGCGGCTTGACCCGGGACAGCCGGTCCACGAAGAGCCGGTAGCCGCGGTCGGTGGGCACCCGGCCGGCACTGGTGTGCGGCTGCCGGATGTAGCCCTCCTCCTCCAGCACGGCCATGTCGTTGCGCACCGTGGCCGGGGAGACCCCGAGCTGGTGCCGCTCGACCAGCGCCTTGCTGCCGACCGGCTCCTGCGTGGCGACGTAGTCCTCGACGATCGCGCGCAGCACCGCGAGCTTGCGGTCGTCGAGACCCATCTCCCCACCTCCTGTCGCACGTCGGCCGGCGGCGCACTGCCGGCGGCGCGGCGCGTCCTGGCACTCGACTGTAGCGAGTGCCAGTCTACGTCGGTGGGCCCGCCGGCGCGATGATCAAGACGGACCGCCGGTGCGGCCGCACCGACCGATCATCCGGACAAGCCGGTCGATGTCGCTCTGGTGTGTCCTTGCCGGCTGCCCCTACCGTGACGTGCATGACCGAACCGCCTCGCCCCCCGGGAGCCGACGGCCCCGGCGCTCCGCCGCCGGATCCGACCGCTCCGTCGGCCGTCCCCGGCCCGCCGTCCGGTGACGAACCCACCGCACCACTGTCCGGGGCGCCGGCCTCGGGCGGCTATCCCCCGCCCGGTGGCTATCCGCCGCCCACCGGTGACCAACCGCCGTCGGGTGGCTACCCTCCGCCAGCCGGCGCGCCCCCGTACGGTGGCTACCCGCCGCCCGGTGGCTACCCGCCGGGGCCCGGATACCCGGCCGGTGGCGGCTACGGCCCGCCCGCCGGCTACGCCAACAACGAGGACAAGACCTGGGCCCTGATCGCCCACTTCGGCGGCGCGGCCGGCGTGATCATCGGCGGCGGCCTGCTCGGCTGGCTGGCGCCGCTCATCGCGATGATGGTCCGCGGGCAGCAGTCGCCGAGCGTCCGCGCACACGCCGTCGCGGCGCTGAACTTCCAGCTCACCTGGACGATCGTCAGCGTGCTGAGCTGGGTGCTCACGCTGGTCACCTGCGGGATCCTGTTCTTCGTCCCGATGCTCGTCTGGCTGGTGCCGCTGATCTTCGGGATCATCGGCGGGTTCAAGGCCAACGAAGGCGTGCTCTACCGCTACCCGATGACCTACAGCTTCACCCGGTGACCCGGGCCGGCCGCTCCCCCGGCCGGCTCCGGGCAGCCCGGATCAGGGCAGCAGGTCGCGCACCACGGCGTCGGCCAGCAGCCGCCCGCGCAGGGTGAGCACGGCCCGGCCGGCCGCGTACTCGGGCGCGGCCAGCAG
The DNA here is from genome assembly GCF_030519475.1 of Micromonospora sp. C28SCA-DRY-2. GTDB lineage: Bacteria > Actinomycetota > Actinomycetes > Mycobacteriales > Micromonosporaceae > Micromonospora. Next base: position 299,054 of record NZ_JAUMKD010000002.1, read on the forward strand.
CCCGTCGGCCAGCGCCCGCTCGGCGCCGGCCCGGCCGGCCGCGTCCAGGCCGGCCAGCGGCAGCCCGGCGGCGAGCCGCAGCCGGAGCATGACGTCCTCGGTGTGCGCCTCGTCGGGGGTGAGCACCTCCCGGGCCAGGCCGGGCGACCGGCCGGCGGCGAGCCGCTGGGCGTACGCGGTGGGGTGCTTGACGTTCCACCAGCGCACCCCGCCGACGTGGCTGTGCGCGCCCGGGCCGAGGCCCCACCAGTCGCCGCCGGTCCAGTAGAGCAGGTTGTGCCGGCACCGGCCGGCCGGCGTACGGGCCCAGTTGGAGACCTCGTACCAGGAGAAACCGGCGGCGGAGAGGGCGGCCTCCGCGGCCAGGTAGCGGTCCGCCGCGACGTCGTCGCTGGGGTACGGCAGCTCGCCCCGGCGCATCCGGGCGGCCAGCCGGGTGCCGTCCTCCACGATCAGGGCGTACGCGCTGACGTGGTCGACGCCGGCCGCCACCACCTGCGCCAGCGAGGCGGCGAAGTCTTCCGCGCTCTCCCCCGGCGTGCCGTAGATGAGGTCCAGGTTGACGTGGTCGAACCCGGCGTCGCGCGCCTCCGCCGCGGCGGCGGTGGCCCGGCCGGCGCTGTGCGTGCGGTCCAGGATCGCCAGCACCCCGGGCGAGGCGGACTGCATGCCCAGCGAGATCCGGGTGTAGCCGGCCGCACGCAGCGTCTTGAGCGACTCCGGGGTGACCGACTCCGGGTTGGCCTCGGTGGTCACCTCGGCGTCGGCGGCCAGCCCCCAGGTGCGGTCGATGCCGTCCAGGATCCGGGCCAGGTCGTCGGCGGGCAGCAGGGTCGGCGTGCCGCCGCCGACGAACACCGTGTCCACCCGCGGCGGCGGCGCGTCGCCGAGCACCCGGGCGGCGAGCGCCAGCTCGGCCAGCACGGTGTCGGCGTAGCCCTCCCGGCTCGCGCCGCCGCCCAGCTCCGCCGCCGTGTACGTGTTGAAGTCGCAGTAGCCGCAGCGGCTGGCGCAGAACGGCACGTGCACGTACACGCCGAAGCCACGCGCGCCGACCGCGCGGGTGGCGGTGGCGGGCAGCGAACCGTCGGCGGGGACGGGTTCGCCTTCTGGAAGGACGCCGGGCATGGCCACTAGTGTGCCCGCATGACCTCTCCCGACGCGCTGGTGCGGGTCGCCACGGCCCGTGGGGTGACCACCCTCACCCTGGACAGCCCGCACAACCGCAACGCGCTCTCCACCCCGCTGATGACCGAGCTGCTCGCCGGCCTGGCCGCCGCGGTCGCCGACGACGCGGTCCGGATGATCGTGCTCGACCACACCGGCCCGGTCTTCTGCTCCGGCGCCGACCTGAAGGAGACCGCCGCCGCGTACGCCAGCGGAACCGTGCCGGCGGGCATGCTCGGCGACGTGCTGGCCGCCGTCTGGGAGTGCCCGAAGCCGGTGCTCGCCCGGGTCGCCGGGCCGGCCCGGGCCGGCGGCCTCGGCCTGATCGCGGCGGCCGACCTGGCCGTCTGCGCCGAGGAGGCCACCTTCGCCTTCACCGAGGTGCGGATCGGGGTGATCCCGGCGGTGATCTCGGCGACCGTGCTGCCCCGGCTGCACCCGCGGGCGGCGGCCGAGCTGTACCTGACCGGGGACACCTTCGACGGCCGGCGGGCCGCCGAGATCGGCCTGGTCACCGCCGCGGTGCCGGCGGACGGGCTGGACGCCGCGGTGGCCCGGTACTGCGACTCGCTGGTGCGCGGGGCGCCGGCCGCGCTGGCCGGGGCGAAGCGGCTGCTGCGCCGGCCGGCCGCCACCGACCTGCGCGCCGAGATCGCCGACCTGGCCGGGATCTCCACCGGCTTCTTCCTCTCCGAGGACGGCCGCGAGGGCGTCCTGGCGTTCCGGGAGAAGCGTGCCCCGCGCTGGGTGGCCGAGCTGGACGGGGCGACGGAGGTCGCCGGCTGAGCGAGGCACGCTCCGCTTCGCCGACGGCCCGGTGCCGCCCGGTGGTCCGGACGACCAGGTGAGACAGCGGCTGGACGGGGAACCTCCGGTCACCCGTCCGGGGCGGCGCATCCGGCGGGGCGGGGCTGAACCGGTCGGACGACCCGGAGTGGCCGTTCGGGGACGTACGCTTGTCGCGCTGTCGAACAGGGGGTGTGGGTGCGAACTCGGGCAGTCGTGGCGGGTGGAGTCGTCCTCGTGCTCGTCGCCGTGATCGGGATCCTGTACGTCGTCCGGCAGTTCGGCGAAGGCCTGCGGCTGCCGCTGGCCAGCCGCACCTGCACCGTCCAGGCCGACGGCAAGGTGGCGCTGGACGCCGACCAGATGGCCAACGCGGCGACCATCGCGGCCATCGGGATCCAGCGGGAGATGCCGGAGCGGGCGGTGGTGGTCGCGCTCGCCACCGCGTACCAGGAGTCCGGGCTGCGCAACCTCGACGGCGGCGACCGCGACTCGATCGGGCTGTTCCAGCAGCGGCCGAGCCAGGGCTGGGGCACGCCGGCGCAGATCAGCGACCCCCGCTACGCGACGAACCGGTTCTACGCGGCCTTGAAGAAGGTGCGCGGCTGGGAGCGGATGCGGGTCACCGACGCGGCGCAGAAGGTGCAGCGGTCGGCCTTCCCGGAGGCGTACCAGAAGTGGGCGGACGAGTCCCAGGTGCTCACCCGGGCGCTGCTCGGGCACGCCACCGGCGCGGTCGCCTGCTCCGTGGGGCGGGATCCGGCGATGCGGGGCACTGCCGCGACGGCGGCGCTGACCCGCGGCCTGACGCTCGACTGGGGGCTGGCGGCGTCGGCCGCCGCCACCGACCTGACCGGCCTCAGCGTGCCCGCCGCGGACCAGCGCGGCGGCTGGCGGTACGCGCACTGGCTGGTCTCCCACGCCGGCGACCACGGGGTGAAGCGGGTGCGCTTCGGCGGCCTGGAGTGGACCGCCCGGGGCGGCACCTGGAACCCGGTGACCGACGGCTCGGCGGAGGAGTCCCGGGTGGTGGCGGAGGTCTTCGCCGAGGGGTGAAGGACCCTGATCTCCTTACCGGCAGTCACCGCACAAACCGGCATTTCCGACGATAGCCCCACCGCAGGTGGCCGGGGTATACGCACCGCACTCGTACCACTGCCCTTGGTCCGGCTGGCGCGCTCCGCGGCGAGTCGGGCATTCCCGCCCGCCCTTGCAGCGCGTTACGATCGGCGGCCTGTGCCAGCAATGGTTTCGCCTCATGGGGAGGGGTACGACGTGGCGTTCGACTACGGCGACCGGACCGGTTACGAACCGATCAGCGACACTGACCGTAAGGAGTTTCACGAGCAGGGCTTCCTGCTGCTACGGAACGTCCTGACGGAGGACCACCGGGCGGCGCTGGAGGCGGCGGTCGACCGTGTCTACGCCGAGGAGAAGGCCAAGGGCAACACCACCAAGGACGGCACCCTGCACCTGCTGGGCTTCCTGAACCGGGACGAGCTCTTCGGCGACCTGCTCACCCACCCGATCGCCTTCCCGTACATGTGGGGCCTGGCCGGGTGGAACATCTACAGCCACCACAACCACCTCGACGTGACCCCGCCGGCGCTGGAGCCGGAGAAGCCGTACTGGGGCTGGCACCAGGACGGGTACCGGCAGAACTCCGACCCGGAGACGATGGACCCGAACCTCCCCCGGCCGATGTTCTCGCTGAAGGTCGCCTACGTGCTCTCCGACCTGTCGGAGACCGGGCGCGGCGCCACCAAGGTCATCCCGGGCAGCCACCTGTGGAACTCGCTGCCCCGCCCGGCGGACACCACCGTGCACAACCCGGACCCGGAGGGCACGGTGGAGATCACCGCCAACCCGGGTGACGCGTTCATCTTCGACCGCCGCCAGTGGCACTCCCGGTCGACCAACCTGTCGACCATCACCCGCAAGATGCTCTTCGTCGGCTACACCTACCGGTGGATCCGCCCGCTGGACGAGCTGCACATCGACAAGGACGGCGAGTGGTGGGCCAACCGCACCCCGGTGCAGCGCCAGCTCTGCGGTGAGGGCACGCACACCGCCAACTACTGGGGCATCAACTGGGACGGCTACATCGACGACGAGATCCCGCTGCGCAAGGAGCTCAAGGAGCGCGGTCTGCTCGACCGCAGCATCCCCTGGCTGCGCTGACCCGACGCCGGACGGGCCCCTCCCTCCCGGGACGGGGCCCGTTCCGCTTCGCACGGCCCCGCACGCGGGACGCGGGGTGGGTCAGCGGGGGGTGCGGCCGGCGAGCCGGCGGCGCGCCTTGTCCCGGATCGACTCCGGCAGGTCCGCCGCGTCCAGCAGCCGGGGCAGCAGCTCCGGCTCCAGGTTCAGCGCCCGGAACACCTCGCCGATGGTCACCCCGTGCGCCGGGCGCTCGACCACCTCGACCGGGTCGCCCGCCCCGACCTCGCCCTCGCGCAGCACCCGCAGGTACGCCCCGGGCAGCGCGCGCACGGTGAACCGCTTGATCAGGTCGGGCACGCCCCAGAAGCCGGCGAACGTGGTGCACGGGGTACGCGGCTTGGTCACCTGGAGCAGCACCGAGCCGATCGCCCACTGTTCGCCGATCACCGCCCCGGTCACGTCGACCGCGGAGGTGGTCAGGTTCTCGCCGAAGCCGCCGGGCCCGATCGACCGGCCCAGCTCGGCGGCCCACCAGGCGGCGTCCTCCTCGGCGTAGGCGTAGACGGCCTGGTCCGGCCCGCCGTGGTGGGCCCGCTCGCCGATGAAGTCACCGGCCACGCCCTCGGTACGGATCAGCACCGGGCCGTCCACCGGCCGCTTGTCGATGCCGCTGCGGCCGCTCGGATCGCCCGCCCACTCCGCCTCGGTCACGATGCCGAGGTTCACCGCCGCCAGCCTGCCCGTCATGGTGATCAGCCTAGTCGGGCCCGCCCCGGCACCCTCTTCCGAGATCCACTCCGGCCGCACGCCGGGGCTGCGCCGCCCCGACGCTCAGCCCTTCACGGCGCCGGCGACCAGGCCGGAGACCATCCGGCGCTGCACCAGCAGGAAGAAGATGATCACGGGCAGGGTGAACAGCGTGGAAGCGGCCATCACCGGGCCCCACGCGGTGTCGTCGCGGCCGAAGAAGAAGGTCATCGCCACCGGCAGGGTGTAGCGGTCCTGGTCGTTGATGAAGGTCAACGCGAAGATCAGCTCGTTCCAGGCGGTGATGAACGAGAAGATGCTGGTCGCCACCAGCCCGGGTGCCACCAGCGGGAAGAGGACCTTCCGGAAGATCTGCGCCCGGCTGGCCCCGTCGATCGCGGCGGCCTCCTCCAGTTCCTTGGGCACCGCGGCGACGAACCCGCGCAGCATCCAGACCGCGAACGGCAGCGAGAAGCCCAGGTAGGTGAGGATCAGGCTGGGCAGCGTGTTGTAGAGCCCGAGCCGCTGGATCATCAGGAACAGCGGGATGACCAGCGCCTCCAGCGGGATCATCTGCACCACCAGCAGCATGATCAGGAAGCTGGTCCGCAGCTTGAACCGGAACCGGGCCACCGCGGTGGCGGCGAGCAGCGCGACCAGGCCGCTGAGCAGCACGGTGGAGACCGCTACCAGCGCGCTGTTGAGGAAGAAGTCGGCGAAGGTCACGCCGGGGATCAGGTTGCCGGTGAGGATCTCCCGGTAGTGCGCCAGGGTGGGCTCGCTCGGCACCGGCCGGGGCGTGCTGGAGAAGATCTCCGAACTCGGCTTCAGCGAGGTGGCGATCATCCAGTAGACCGGGAAGGCCGCGAAGAGCGCCACCAGCAGACCCGCGCCGTTGAGGGCGATCCGCTTCACGCCTGCGCTGCGCCCGCGTCGCGTCACGCGTCCTCCTCCTGCTTGAGCACCATGCGGACGTAGAAGCCGGTCACCACGAGCAGGATCAGGGTGAGGATCACCGCGATCGCCGCGCCCAGACCGTACTTCGGCGGCGGCGAGAACGCCTCGGCGTACGAGTAGATGGAGAGCATGAACGTCGGCCGGTCCTGGGTGCCGCCGGCGAGCACGAACTGCTGGGTGAAGACCTTGAAGTCCCAGATCGTCGAGAGCACGATCAGGATCCCGAAGACCGGCCGCAGCAGCGGGAAGGTGATCCGCCAGAACACCTTCCAGGGGCCGGCCCCGTCCACCCGGGCCGCCTCGTGCAGCTCACTCGGTACGCTCTTCAGCCCGGCCAGCACGCTCACCGCGATGAACGGGAACGAGTGCCAGACCACCACCAGGGTCAGGATCGAGAAGAACAGCAGCGGCGAGTTGAACCAGCCGTAGCCGGTCCAGTCGCTGCGGCCGAACAGGCTGGTGGAGAGCCCGTCGGGCAGGGCGTTGAAGAGCCAGGTGACCAGGCCGCTGGTGTCGTCGAAGATCCACTTCCAGACGATCGTGCCGGTCAGCGCCGGGGTGGCCCAGGCCAGCATCACGCAACTGGCCACGAACGCGGCCATCTTGCGGCCCAGCCGGTTGAGCAGCAGCCCGACCAGGGTGCCAAGGATCATCGTCAGCACCACGTTGGCGACCGCGAAGAGCACCGTGTTGCGCAGGACGGTGAGGAAGAACGGATCGCCGATGATCTCGGCGTAGTTCTCGAAGCCCACCCACGGCCACTCCCGGTCGCCGCGCAACTGGCGGACGTTGTTGAGCCGGAAGAAGGACATCGCCACCACCTGGCCGAGCGGCCAGAGCAGCAGCACGGCGATGATCACCAGGCAGGGCAGGAGCAGCAGGTACGGGAGGCGGTCCACCCGGCGACGCCGCCGCGCGGGGGTCTCCCGCGCGGCGGACGTCTCCGGCACCTCGGTCAGCGTGGTCACTTGGCGTTGAGGATGCTTTCCATCTCCGCGGCCGCGTCGGCGGTGGCCTTCTCGACCGTCTTCTGACCCTTGATGACCGAGCTGTTCATCGCCTGGGTCACCGTCTTGGTCCGGCTGACCTCCACCCACTTCGGGGTGAGCGGCGTGAGCTTGGTGTTCTGCATAGCGGTGGCGAACGGCGCCATGATCTTGTCGCTGGTGTACTTGTCCCCACCGACCAGGTCCTGGTAGACCGGGAAGAAGCCCAGGCTCTCGGCGAACGCCGCGTCGTTCTTCTTGCTCAGCAGCACGGTCAGGTAGTCCCAGGCCAGGTCCTGCCGCTCGCTGTCCTTCCAGACGGCGATGTCCGAGCCGCCGGCGAAGGCCGGCGCGGGCTGGCCGTCGGGGCCGGGGATCGGGAACGTCCCCCAGACCTTCTCGATCTCCGGGTTGTCCTTCTTGATCGCGCCCTGCTGCCAGCTGCCGCCGAACGCCATGGCCGCCTTGCCGGTGGCGAACTGGGTCCGCGCGTCGATCTCGTTCCAGCCGGCCGCGGCCGGCGGGGCGACCTTGTGCACGGTCACCAGGTCGGTCCAGAACTTGACAGCCTTCTGGGCCTCCGGCGTGTTGTAGCCGGACTTCCAGGAGTCACCCTGCTTGGTGGCGATCTCCGCGCCCGCGCCCCAGAGGAACGAGTAGAACGGCAGCTCGGAGTTGCCGGGCAGGGCGATGCCGTAGGTGCCCGGCTTCTTCGCCTGCACGGCCTTGGCCGCGGCGACCAGGTCGTCCCAGGTCTTCGGCACCTGCACGCCGGCCTCGGCGAACCAGTCGGTGCGGTAGTAGATGCCGCGCACGCCCGCGTACCACGGCACGCCGTACTGCTTGCCGTCGAGCTGGGCGTTCTGCACCAGGTCGGGGAGGATGTCCTTGCCCTCGGCCCAGCCGCCGAACTTGCCCGTCAGGTCGGCCAGCGCCTCCTGGGCGGCCCAGCCCTGGGTCTCGGTGTTGCCGAGTTCGGTGACGTCCGGGCCCTCACCGCCGGCGAGCGCCGCCTGGAACTTCTTCGGCGCCTCCAGCCAGGGGACGTACTGGACCACGACGTCGGTGTCCGGGTGCTTCTGCCGGAACTCGGTCTCGACGCCGTCGAGGAACTTGGTCTGCGCCTCGCTGCCCTCGCCCATCATCCAGACCGTCAGTTTGCTGTTGTCGGCCGCCGCGTCGTCGTCCGAGCCGCCGCAGCCGGACAGCACCATCGCGGCCGAGGCCACGACGGCGGTGACCGGAGCCAGCCGCTTCCACCTGTTCACGCCATATCTCCCTCGCGCCGTTCTGGCATTAACCTTCTCCGCCGCACCTTAGTAGGAAAAATTCCTTTACGACAGTGGACGCTCGGCGGAAGCGAGGCGACCGTATCGCAGGCCCGGCTCCGGGGACAGCCGGGCAACGGGGCGAATCAGGGCGTACGCAGACGAACGGGCGCCCGACCTGCCGGTCGGGCGCCCGTCGTGTTCAGGCTGTGCGGATTTACCGGTGGGTGACGCCGCGGCGCCGGCCCACCCCGGCCACCAGGGCCACGGCGACCGCGGCCAGCAGGACCTGCAGCAGCAGCTCACGCCAGTCGATACCGGCGGTGTCGGCGAAGCCCGAGGCACGGGCGATCACCGTGCCGAGCAGTGCGGCGCCGACGCCGATCAGCATGTGCAGCCAGATCGGCATGTTCTGGCGGCCCGGCACGGCCAGCCGGCCCAGAGCGCCGACGATCAGACCAACGATGAGCGCAGTGATGATGCCCCAGACGGTCAGCTCCACGGTCGCCCTCCTTCAATGGGTGTCTCTGACGATGGGTGGTGTTCGTGTCGCGCCCCCTGATTGCCCGATGCCCCGGAAAACCAAACCGACCTTCGAGGGCAGGGCGCCGCGAGCGGCACCAGAACGGGACGTACCACCGGAGAGCCGGCGCGCGGCGCCGCCGCACCCGGTGCACGGCCGGCGACCCGGCGGTACGGCCGCCCGTGCCCTCGCGCCCGGCCCGGCGACCGGGACGCGGACGGGCGCCCGACCTGCTGGTCGGGCGCCCGTTCGCGGTTCAAGCTGTTACGGGATTACCGGTGGGTGACGCTGCGGCGTCGGCCCACGCCGGCCACCAGGGCCACGGCGATGGCGGCCAGTACGACCTGGACGAGCAGCTCGCCCCAGTCGATGCCGGCGGTCTCGGTGGCGATGCCCATGGCCCGGGCGAGCACCGTGCCGAGCAGCGCGGCGCCCACGCCGATCAGCATGTGCAGCCACATCGGCATGTTCTGGCGGCCCGGCACGGCCAGGCGGCCCAGAGCGCCGACGATGAGACCGACAACGAGCGCGGTGATGATGCCCCAAACGGTGAGCTCCACGGTCGCCCTCCTTCAGCAGAATGTCTGTCACACGGTGTGTGCTTCCTGTCGTGACCGCTAAGTTCCCGACCGGTCGGAAAGCCAAACCGGTCCGGCCGCCGTCGATCTCGTCCGCGGTCGATGCCCGGGCCGGCTCCGATTCCGCTTCGGCCGGCGTTTGCGCAGGTCGCGGCCACCCTTCTGACGGCGACGGCGGCCGATGCCGGGCACCGGAAAATTCCTTCGCCGACCGCCGCCGGACCGGCAAGAGCCCCCGTCGACCGCCCGCCGGGGCATCCCGACCACCCACCGCGGCGGCGGCTCGACACGACGACGGCCGGCGCCCCGGATGGCCCCGGACCGTGGGGTCCGGGCCCGACCGGGGCGCCGGCCGTCGTACGTCTGCCGCCGGTCGGACCGGCGGCGGCCTCACTTCTTGCCGGGAGCCTTGCCGTCCCCGGAGTCGGAGGAGAGCGCGGCGATGAAGGCCTCCTGGGGGACCTCCACCCGGCCCACCATCTTCATCCGCTTCTTGCCTTCCTTCTGCTTCTCCAGCAGCTTGCGCTTACGGCTGATGTCACCGCCGTAGCACTTGGCGAGCACGTCCTTGCGGATCGCCCGGATGGTCTCCCGGGCGATCACCCGGCTGCCGATCGCCGCCTGGATCGGCACCTCGAACTGCTGGCGCGGGATCAGGTTGCGCAGCTTCGCGGCGATGGAGGTGCCGTAGTTGTACGCCTTGTCCTTGTGCACGATCGCGCTGAACGCGTCCACCGGCTCGCCGTGCAGCAGGATGTCCACCTTCACCAGGTCGGACGACTGCTCGCCGGAGGGCTCGTAGTCCAGCGAGGCGTACCCCTTGGTGCGGCTCTTGAGCTGGTCGAAGAAGTCGAAGATGATCTCGGCCAGCGGCAGGGTGTAGCGCAGCTCCACCCGGTCGGCGGAGAGGTAGTCCATGCCGAGCAGGTTGCCCCGGCGACCCTGGCAGAGCTCCATCACCGCGCCGACGTAGTCGTTCGGGGTGAGCACGGTCGCCCGCACGGTCGGCTCGAACACCTCGGCGATCTTGCCGGTCGGGTACTCGCTCGGGTTGGTGACCACCACCTCCTGGCCGTCCTCCTGGACGGCCCGGTAGACCACGTTCGGCGCGGTGGAGATCAGGTCGAGGTTGAACTCGCGCTCGAGCCGCTCCCGGATGATCTCCAGGTGCAGCAGGCCGAGGAAGCCGCAGCGGAAGCCGAAGCCGAGCGCACCGGAGGTCTCCGGCTCGTAGGTGAGCGCGGCGTCGTTGAGCTTGAGCTTGTCGAGCGCGTCCCGCAGGTTCGGGTAGTCCGAGCCGTCGATCGGGTAGAGGCCGGAGTAGACCATCGGCTTCGGGTCCTTGTAGCCGCCGAGCGCCTCGGTGGCCGGCCGGGAGTTGATGGTGACCGTGTCACCGACCCGGGACTGCCGGACGTCCTTCACGCCGGTGATCAGGTAGCCCACCTCGCCGACGCCGAGCGCGTCGGCCTTCTGCATCTCCGGCGAGATGACCCCGATCTCCAGCAGCTCGTGCGCCGCGCCGGTGGACATCATCTTGATCCGGTCCCGGGCGTTGATGTGCCCGTCGATCACCCGGACGTAGGTGACCACGCCCCGGTACACGTCGTACACCGAGTCGAAGATCATCGCCCGGGCCGGCGCGTCGGCGTCGCCGACCGGCGGCTGGAACTGCCGGACGATCTCGTCGAGCAGGTGCGGCACGCCCTCGCCGGTCTTGCCGGAGACCCTGATGCAGTCGGCCGGGTCGCCGCCGATCAGGTGGGCCAACTCCTCGGCGTACTTCTCCGGCTGGGCGGCCGGCAGGTCGATCTTGTTGAGCACCGGGATGATGTGCAGGTCGTTCTCGAGCGCCAGGTAGAGGTTGGCCAGCGTCTGCGCCTCGATGCCCTGGGCGGCGTCGACCAGCAGGATGGCGCCCTCGCAGGCGGCCAGCGAGCGGGACACCTCGTAGGTGAAGTCGACGTGGCCCGGGGTGTCGATCATGTTGAGCACGGCCTGCTCGCCGGCCCGCTCGCCCTCCCGGATGGTCCACGGCATCCGGACGGCCTGGCTCTTGATGGTGATGCCGCGCTCGCGCTCGATGTCCATCCGGTCGAGGTACTGGGCACGCATCTGCCGGGGGTCGACCACGCCGGTGAGCTGCAACATCCGGTCGGCCAGGGTCGACTTCCCGTGGTCGATGTGGGCGATGATGCAGAAGTTCCTGATCCGTGCCGGGTCGGTGGCACCAGGAGCGTTCGCGCCGGAATCGAGCGTCGGAGGCACAGCTGTCCGTTCTGGTCGGCTGACGTTGAGCAGGCCGGCGCGACGCCGGCCCCCTCTATGCTCCCACGTCGCCGGCGCGCTCCCGCTGCGCGGGCGATCCCCGGCCGGCGACCTCGTGCCGCCGGCCGCCGGGCGGGGGGCGTCGGGCGTGCCCGCGCCGGCCTCACCCGGCGGGCGGCTCGCCTTGACTCGGCGGGCGGCTCGCCCTTACTCGGCGGGCGGCTCGACGAAGAGCGCGGCGAGCTTCGGCAGCCGCCGGCGGGCCTCCTCCTCGTCGTCGAAGTCCCAGAAGTCGTTGAGGTCCGGCACCGGGACCGGGTCACGGTCCGCCGGCAGGTCGGTCGCGGTCGCCTTGCGGTACGCGTCCCAGGGCACCGAGAGCATCTCCTCGCACTCGAACTCCTCGCCGCTGAGCGAGGCGGCCCGCACCTGCGGCAGCTCGGCCAGCGAGTCCGGGTCGGCCACGGCCCGGGCGAAGACCTCCCGGCCCTGGGTCATCAGCCAGCCCCGGAAGTACTCGAAGCCGTCGTCCGAGGCGCCCCCGTTGATCAGGTAGGCCGCGCCCCAGAGGTCCACCCGGTAGGAAGCGGCGAGCACCCGCTGCTGGTGGCGCGCGTAGCCGACGATGTCGGCCGGGTCGCGCTCGGCCAGCAGCGCCGCCGCCCGCGCGGCGACCGCGCCCGGCTCGCCCCCGCCGCCGGCGCGGGCCCGGTCGATCAACTGCCAGAAGTCGTCGGTCCTCATGGCCTGGCAGTCTCCCAGACCGACCACGGCCGCCGGTCGGGCAGCGGGAAGAGCGCGTCGAGCCGGGGAAAGCGCCGGGCGAACTCGACCGGATCCTCCAGCGCCCACTCCTCGTCCTGCGGATCGGGCGACATGCTCACGTCCCGCCCGCGCGCCGCCAGCGCCCCCGCCAGGCCGTCCTCGTCGCCGGTGATCCGCTCGTACGCCCGCTCGGCCACGTAGTCGAGCGACTCCCAGTCGGGCCACTCGTGATCGGCCCAGTCCCGGTTCGACCGGCCGGCCAGCCGGCGGACCTGCGGCACGTCGGCGAGCGCGTCCGGGTCGGCGACCACCCGCTCGAACGTCGCCCGGCCCAGCCCCACCAGCCAGGCCTGGAAGTAGTGGAAGCCGTCGTCGGAGCAGAGCCCGCCGCAGACGCGCAGCGCGGCGCCCCACAGCGACCAGGTGTCGGCCCGGGCGCGGGCCTCGTCGAGCCGGAGCGCGAAGTCGACCAGGTCGTCGGTGGGCCGCTCGGCCAGGCGGTCGGTGAGCCAGTCGAGGCGAGCGTCCGGGTCGGCGGTGGCGGCGGCGGACGCCTCGATCAGCGCCCAGAAGTCGTCGGTGGCGATCACCGGCGCAGTATCGCGGGGCGGTACGACAGCCGGCAGCATGGAGGCGTGCCCCCGCCGTCGCTGCCCCCGGTGCCGTACGACGCGACGGCGCTGCGGCCGGACTGGGCCGACCTGCCGGCCGGGCTGCGCGCGGCGCTGGCCGACCGGCTCGGCGCCCCGGTGGTCGCGGTCCGGGTCGCCGGGGCCGGCTTCACCCGCGGGTTCGCCGGTGTGCTCAGCACCGCCGACGGGGGCCGGGTCTTCGTCAAGGCCGCGCCGGCCGCCGGGCAACCGCACCTGGTCGACTGGTACGCCCGGGAGGCGGCGATCCTCGACCGGCTGCCCGCCGGCCTGCCGGCGCCCCGCCCCCGCTGGACGCTGCGCGCGGCGGGCTGGTTCGCGGTCGGCCAGGAGGCGATCGACGGCCGTACGCCCGCGCTGCCCTGGCACCCGGCCGAGCTGGCGGCCACCCTGGCCGGGTACGCCCGGCTCGCCGCCGCGCTGGCCGATCCGCCGGCCGAACTGGTCGCCCTGGGGCTTCCCCAGCTCGCCGACCTGGCCCGGGAGGACATCCTCTGGTGGGGTGAGGTGGCCGCCGGCCGCGAGCCACCGCCGCCCCTGCCCGGCCCGGTCCGGGACCGGCTGCCCGACCTGGTCGCCCTGGAGTCCCGCCTGCCCGGGTACGCCGCCGGCGCCCCCGGGCTGATCCACGGCGACCTGCGGCTGGACAACGTGCTCCTCGACGCCGCCGGCCGGGCCTGGTTCTGCGACTGGACCTGGCTCTGCCACGGCCCGCCCTGGTTCGACCTGGCCAGCCTGCTGATCACCGGGTACGCCAGCGGACTGGACGCGGACGCCCTCTTCGCCGCCCACCCGGCCGCCGCCGGTGCTCCCCCGGACGTGCTGGACGTCACCCTGGCGGCGCTCGCCGGCTACTTCCTCACCACCGCCGCCTCGGCCCCGCCGACCGCCTCGGTGCACCTGCGGACGCACCAGCGCTGGAGCGGTGAGCAGGCACTCGACTGGCTCGCCCGCCGCCAGGGCTGGGCGTGACCCCGCTGACTGCGCCGCTCCGCCCCGGCGTCCCCGCGCGGATCGGCCACGAGCCGGCTTCCGCGCCGGTCCCCTGAGCCCGGCGTCCCGCGGGACGACCCGAGCCGGCGTCCCTGCGAGCCGCCGCGGGCTGGCGTTGGTCGACCCCGGCGTGGCAGGGGCAGGATGGGGCGGTCGGTCCTCGCCCGGCGCCCGATCCGGGCATCGCGGAGCCGGCCGTTTTGGCTCGTCCCGGGCGACCTGGTAACCTGGCTCTTCGCGCAGCGATGACGCATGCTCGTCGGGCGCACAAGCAGACCAACCCGAGCTATCAAGACGAGGCTGTCGCGTGGCGAACATCAAGTCCCAGATCAAGCGCAACCGGCAGAACGAGAAGCGCCGGCTGCGTAACAAGTCGGTCAAGTCGTCGCTGAAGACCGCCATCCGCAAGTTCCACGAGGCCGCCGAGGCCGGCGACGCGGAGAAGGCCACCGTCCTCATGCGCGACGCTGCTCGCAAGCTGGACAAGGCCGCCAGCAAGGGCGTGATCCACGCCAACCAGGCCGCGAACCGCAAGTCCGCGATCGCCAAGCGCGTGGTGTCGCTCTCCGCCTGATCCGGCGGACCCAGACCTGACCGGAAGCCCCGGGGCGGTGCCCGGGGCTTCCGTCTGTGTGTGCGCGGGCACTTCCCCCGCCGCCGGTCCGGCGCCCGGGTGCGGCCGCGTCACTGTGCCCGACTGACGGCTACCGCCACTGCTGCCCGAGTGACGGCTACCGCCACTGCTGCCCGAGTGACGGCTACCGCCACTGCTGCCAGATGGCGGCGCGGCCACCGGCGTTCGGTGCGGGCCACAGCTACCGTCGGCCGGGGCGTGGCGCCTGCGGGTGCACCTGTTGTCGTTCCCACGACCACAGACGCACCCAGTTAGGTGACGGGCTGCCGCCGCTGGCGGTTCAGGTCAGCGGAGTCGGGCGGCCGGTGGTCGAGCCGGGGCCGGTCTCCGGTGGGCTCGACGGCCCGCGCCCGCCGGGGCCGATCTCGGGTGAGCTCGACGCCCGGCGCACGCCGGGAGCGATCTCCGGTGGGCTCGACGCCCGGCGCGCGCCGGGAGCGGTCTCCGGTGGGCTCGACGCCCGGCGCACGCCGGGAGCGATCTCGGGTGGGCTCGACGCCCGGCGCACGCCGGGAGCGATCTCGGGTGGGCTCGACGCCCGGCGCACCGAGCCGGGACCGCCCGGCGGGTCCGATCCGCCCGCCCCGGTCGCCGGGGCGACGCCGGTCGGCCGGTCCCCGCCGCCCGACTTGTTCCGAGCGGGCCTGCGCACCGGCTCGGACGTGATGACCACCCCCGGCACGCTGTGCGTGATCCACTCGACCTGGGCCCGGCCGACGACCGGCTCCATCTGCCGCCGGAACCGCTCCCGCTCCTGCTCGGGCACGGCCGCCGCGGACCGGACCACCAGCGCGGCCACCATGTCGTTGAGCTTCACCATCACCGCCACCGCGGCCGGCAGGACCAGCACCGCCCACCAGGTCACCAGCTCGGCGAGGGCGAGCAGCGCGGCGAGCGCGACGACGCCCTCGAAGAAGAGGAAGCAGAGCACCCCGCCGGGATTGACGAAGCGCAGGCCGAGGATCCGGGCGTAGAGCGGCCGGTACCGCTCCTCGTCGGCCGGGATCGTCGCCCACGAGCCGTGGCCCGCTCCGCTCACCGGGCGCCACCCTGCCGGGCGGCCGCGACCGAGAAGAGCGCCCGCTCCAGGGCGTACGCCCGGTCGTCCGCGCCGCCCTTGACGGCGGCGTTGCACTCGGCGGCGGCCTGCATGGCCTGTACCAGCCCTTCCGGCGTCCAGCCGCGGGCGCGCTGCTGGGCGGAGCGGATCTTCCACGCCGGCATGCCGAGGGTGCTCGCCAACTGGTAGGGGTCGCCCCGCCCGGCCGCCGCGACCCGGGCCACGGTGCGCACGCCGTCGGCGATCGCGTCGGCGATCGGCACCGGGTCGACCCCCACGTGCAGCGCCCAGCGCAACGCCTCCAGCGCCCCGGGCAGGTCGCCCACCATGGCGGCGTCGGCGACGGTGAAGCCGGTCACCTCGACCCGGCCCCGGTAGTAGCGCGCCACGGTGTCGGCGCCGATCCGGCCGTCGGTGTCGGCCATCAGCTGGGAGCAGGCGGCGGCCAGCTCGCGCAGGTCGTTGCCGACCGCCGCGATGAGCGCCTCGGCGGCGTCCTCGGTGCACTTGCCGCCGGCCCGGCGGATCTCGTCGCGGACGAAGGCCACCCGGTCCCGGTGGCCCTTGAGCTTGGCCGCCGGCACGACAGTGGCGCCGGCCGCCTTGAGCCCGTCGGCGAACGCCTTGCCCTTGGCGCCGCCGAGGTGCAGCACGACGAGCTGCACCTCCGGGTCGGGATTCTTCGCGTACGCCAGCAGGGCGGTGACCAGGTCCTTGCGGGCGTCCTGACCGGACCGGAGGACCAGCACCCGCCGGCCGCCGAACAGGGACGGGCTGAGCATCTCGGCGATCTCGCCGACGGTCAGCGAGCCGGCCTGGTACTCCCGGACGTCCACGTCGGGGTCCACACTGCGGGCCCGGGCGACGGCTTCGGACACCGCCCGCGTGGCGAGCAGCTCTTCGTCGCCGAGGACGAGCAGAATGGGAGCGAGGCTGGCGGCGGTCACGCCGCCCATATTCGCACGGCACGCTGCCGGATCCAGCCTGGTCATCGGTACTCCGCTCGCGGAGCCCGCACTCAGCGCAAATCCAGACATCTATGTTGATTCATCGCTAATCGCTGGAATCGCCGTCGATCCGTCAACGCTGGCGCCCCGGGTCGACGCCCCGGGTCACCACCGCCAGGCCGGAGCGCCCGACCACCGCCGCCAGGTCGCCGTCGGTGTCGGTACGCAGCACCCGTGCCCCGCCCCGGGCCAGCCGGGCCAGCAGCGCCGGATTCGGGTGCCCGTAGGTGTTGCCGGTGCCGACCGGCACCAGGGCGACCGCCGGACGGACCGCGTCGAGGAACGCCGGGTCCTGATAGGCCGAGCCGTGATGCGGCACCTTCAGCACCTCCGCCCGCAGCTCCCCCGCCGGTACGTCGGCCAGCAGCGCCCGCTGCTGCTCGGTCTCCGCGTCGCCGGTGAGCAGGATCCGCACCCCGGACACCACGGCACGCAGCACTATCGAGTTGTTGTTCGGGTCGGAACGGGTGCCGCGCAACGGATGCGCCGACCCGAGGGTGGCCAGCTCGACCGCACCCGCCCGCCAGCGCCAGCCGGGCGTCACGGTCAGCAGCTCGGCGGCCCGTGCCGCCGCCTCCAACCGGACCAGGTCCCGACCGTGTTCCGGTTCCGGCCACGGTGGAGCGAGCACGGCCGCGACCCGGCGTCCCCGGAACACCCCGGCCACGCCACCGGCGTGGTCGACGTGGAAGTGGCTGATCACCAGCAGCGGCACCTCCCGTACGCCGAGCCGGCGCAGGCAGGCGTCCACCGCCGCCGGCTCCGGGCCGGCGTCGACCACCACGGCCCGCCCGGCGCTCACCGGCAGCACGATCGCGTCGCCCTGGCCGACGGCGCACGCGGCCACCACCCAGCCCGCCGGCGGCCAGCCGTCCGCCACCAGCCGGACCGGCAGCGTGCCGAGCATCACGGCGACCCCGACCACCGCGACCAAACGGCGCACCAGCGGCCGTCGGGTGGCCACCAGCAGCGCGCCGGTCAGGCCGGCCAGCAGCAGCGCGCCCGGCACGCCGCCCGGCCAGGGCAGGGTGCCGGCCGGCAGTTGCGCCCCGTACCGGGCGACCGTGACCAGCCACCACGCCGGCCAGCTCGCCAGCCAGGCGGCGAACTCGGCCCCGGTCGGCCAGACCGGTGACACCGCCGCCGCGAGCACGCCGAGCACGGTGGCCGGCGCGATCGCCGGTACCGCCAGCAGGTTGGCCGGCACCGCGACCAGGCTGACCGTGCCGGAGATCCCGGCGACCACCGGAGCGCAGGCGAGCTGTGCGGCGGCCGGCACCGCCAGAGCCTCGGCCAGCCCGGCCGGTACGCCCCGACGACGCAACCCGTCTCGCCACCGGGGCGCGAGCAGCAGCAGGCCACCGGTGGCCAGGACGGAGAGCGCGAAGCCGGGGTCGCCGGCCAGCTCCGGGTCCACCAGCACCAGCACCGTCACCGCCGCGGCCAGGGCCGGCAGCGCGGCGCGGGGTCGGCCGGCGGCCAGCGCGACCAGCCCGATCGCGCCCATGGTGGCGGCCCGCACCACGCTCGGCGACGGACGGACCAGGATGACGAAGCCCACCAGCGCCACGGCGCACAGCCCCGCCGCCAGCCACGGGCCGGCCCGCGCCCACCGGGCCAGCAGCAGCACCGCACCGACGACGATCGCCACGTTGGACCCTGAGACGGCGTTCAGGTGGGTCATGCCGGTGGCCAGGAAGTCCTCCTCCACCGTGGCCGGCAGCCGGCTGGTGTCCCCGACCACCAGGCCGGGCAGCAGTCCACCCTGCTCGTCCGGCAGCGGCTCGCAGGCGCGTTGCAGACCGGCCCGGAGTTGGCCGGCGGCCCGCTGGGAGGTCGGCGCCGGGCCGTGCGGCTCGGGCGCACCGGTGGCGCGCAGCACGGCGGCGGTGAGGTCGCCGCCACGCGGGGCGGCCAGCCGCCCCTCGGCGGTGAGGCGCTGCCCGGGCAGCAGTCCCCGCCAGCCCGGGTCGGTGGCGAGCACCAGCACGCGCACCGGCGCGACCACCCGCCGACCGTCCGGGCCGGTGACGCCGACCAGTTCGGCCGCCACCAGCAGCATCGCCGGCCGGCCGATGGCGCCGCCGCGGACCGGCCGGGGATCGTCGCGCACCACCAGCTCGGCGGTGACGCTGGCCCGCTCGTCGACCAGGGCGCGGACCGGCCCGGCGTCCCGGACGGCCAGCCGGGCGGCGGTCGCGCTGGCGCCGCAGACCACCCCGATCAGGACCGCGACGGCGATCCAGCCGTACCGCCGCAGGCGCGCCGACGGCCGGCCGAGGACGCCCAGCAGACGCAGCACGCCGAGGACGGCCAGCGCGGCCGCCGTCGCGGCCAGCAGCAGCGTGCGCGCGGCGGTGAGGTGCAGCCCGGCCAGCGCTGCCAGCCAGGCCGCCACCGCCAGCCCGGCCAGCCGCAGGTCCGGCACCGCCGCCCGCTCCCCGCCCGCCGACCCGTCCGACCCCTCGGCCCGGTCCCCCGCCGCGCCGTCCGGCCCCTCGGCCTCGTCCCCGCCCGGCACCCGGTTTTCACCCGACACCTGTTCGGCGGTCGCCACCGGGCCCCGCGCCACCCGGCTGACACCCACCGTCCGAGCCGGAGAGATCACCCCGTCCACGCCCGCCACCGCCTCCGGATCCGCTGCCCTGTCCGTGCCTGCGGGCCGGGCCGAACGGGGTGGGGCGGCCGGTGTGCCGGCTCGGCCGGCGCCGGGAGCGGGCGGGTGCCGGGTGCTCACACCGTCACCAGGTCCTTGAGCTGCTCGTACCGGGCGTCGCCGATGCCGTCCACCTGGCGCAGGTCGCCGACGGACCGGAACCCGCCGTGCTGCTCGCGGTGGTCGAGGATGCGTTGGGCGAGCACCGGCCCGACGCCGGGCAGCGAGTCGAGCTGCGCCAGCGTGGCGGTGTTCAGGTTGACCCGCCCGCCGGGTGCCGCCGCTGCGGGCCCCGGCCCGGCCGGTGCGCCGGGTGCGCCCGCCACGTTCGGCGGCGCCGGGACGCCGACCACTATCAGCTCGCCGTCGGTGACCTTGCGGGCCGGGTTGAGCAGGGCCACGTCCACGCCGGGCAGCGCCCCGCCGGCCGCCTCGACGGCGTCGGCGACCCGGGCACCGGCCGGCACCCGGACCAGCCCGGGCCGGCGTACCTTGCCCGCCACGGCCACCACCAACTCGCCGGCCGGTGACGCCACCGGATCGTCGAGCGACGACGAGCCGAGCGGCCCGGCCGGTGCCGCGGTCGCCAGCGGGGCGACCGGCTCGGCCCGTGGCCGGGACCGCCAGGCCCAGAAGCCGGCGCCGAGCACGACCAGCACGGCCACCAGAGCCAGCGCCCGTACGCCCCGCCGCCCCGGATCGAAGACCCCGGGGCCGGGCAGGCGGGGCGTCGACGGGCCGGCCCCCGCCCCGCCCACCGCTTCCGGGTCGGGACCCGACCGGGCGGCAGGCCGCGACAGGGTGGCCCGGACCGGCACGTGGCCGAGCCCGGACAGCAGATCCTCGGGGACAGCGGGCGAAGGGCCGCCCACCCGATCCGGTCCGGCGAGCGGCGGCTCGCCGCCGAACGACCCCGGGGCAGCGCTCAGGTCGGGCGGGTCTGCCGCGAGCCCCGGCGCGGCGCCGGACCGCCCGGCAGGAGGCGCATCGGGCCCCTCCGCGTCGTCGGCCGCCGCGCCGGGCAGCAGGCGCCGCAGGCGCTGGCGCACCACCGCGTCCTCGTCATTCGACACGGCGCGAGGCTAGGCCGCTCCGACCGCCCCCGTACGCTCGCGCCGGTCCGGCTGTGGACACACACCTGCCCTGTGGACAGCGCCCTGATCATGCGGCGGGTGTGCTAGCGAATGCTCGCAGCCGCGTCGGTGTGCGCCGGCCAGAGGCGCAGGTGGCCGGCCAGGTCGAGCCCGTCGAACCAGTGGTGCGGTGTCACCCCCGCACCGCTCGGGCCACCACCCAGCCGTCCTGACAGACGCTCGGCCAGGTCCTTCGCGGTGATCATGATCGACACGAGCCGAGCCGCCGGGCCACGCTTTCCTCCCCGGCGCGTCCGCGACCGCGCTGGTCAGTGCGCCTCGGGGTCGATGCCGAGCACCGAACGGCCGCCGTCGACCGGCAGGGTCACCCCGTTGACGAAGCCCGCCGCGGGCGACAACAGGTAGGCGACCGCCTCCGCCACCTCCTCGACCCGGCCGATCCGCCCGACCGGGTGCAGGCGCCGCAACTCCGCGTCGATCCACTCCGCCTCGGCCGGTTCCCGCTCGGCGAGGAAGGCGGCGTGCCGTTCGGTGGCGATCGACCCGAGCGCGACCGCGTTGGTGCGGATGCCGTGCGGGCCGTACTCGACGGCCAGCGCCCGGGTCAGCCCCTCGACGGCCGCCTTCGCCGTCGCGTACGGCAGGCAGCCGCGCACCGGCCGGCGGGCCTGGTGGGACGAGACGTTGACGATGGCGCCGGCGGTGCCGGCGGCGAGGTACCGGCGGACCGCGGTGGCCGCGCCGACCACGGCCGGGCGCAGGTTGAGCCCGATCAGGTCGAGCACCTCGGCCGCGGGCGCGGCGTGCACCGAGGCGTCCCGGAACACCGCCGCGTTGTTCACCCACCCGGTCAGCGGGCCGGCGCGTTCCGCCAGGTCGGCGGCGCGCGTGACGATCTCCTCGGCGCCGGCGTCCCCGATCACCGCCACCAGCCGTTCCGGGGTAGCCGAATGGCGCAGCCAGTCGAGCGCGTCGCCGTCGTGTTCGATCATCACGACGGTGTCGCCGGCGGCCGCCAGCCGTTCCGCGACGGCCCGGCCCACGCCCCGGCCACCGCCGGTCACCACGATGGACATCGCTGCTCCTCTCCCCCGCCGTCACCCTGGCCAGCACGCTTGCCTGCCGGCCGCTGCCCCATCCGTGCGGGCAGCTCGAAAGGACACGTCGCCCTCCGCCTGCCGCGCCGGGCAACCCAGCGGAGCCGACCACCCGGCCCGGGCAGCTCCACGAAGCCAACCTGCCAGCCCGACCCGTCCTCCGCCGCCCGGCCCGGCCTCAGCGGAGAGCCGCCACCGGCCGGGCACGCACGCCACACCAACCCTGCCAGCTCGACGGGACGGGCACCGTCCGAACAGGCCGCACCCCGGCGGGGACCGGCCGGTCAGCCGCCGTCGGGGGCGGGCCGGCGGTGCACCACCACGCACGCCAGGCCCGGACCGGCGTGCGCGGCCACCACCGCACCGGCCTCCGAGACGTACGCGTCGTGCAGGCGGTCGCCGAGCCGCTCGCGCAACGCGGTCAGCAGCGCCTCGGCCCGCTGCGGGGCGGCGAGGTGGTGCACGGCGAGGTCCACCTCGGCGTCGCCGGCCGCCTCGACGGCCAGGTCGACCAGCCGCGCCACGCCCCGGCTCGCGGTGCGCACCTTGTCCTTGAGCACGATCGCGCCGTCCGGCATGTGCATGATCGGCTTTACCGACAGGGCGGTGCCGAACAGCGCCTCGGCCGCGCCGATCCGGCCGCCCCGGCGGAGGAACTCCAGCGTGTCGACGTAGAACCAGATGGTGGTGCGGCCGACGGTGGCCAGCGCGGCGTCGCGTACCGCCGGGAGGTCGGCGCCCCGGTCGGCGGCCGCGGCGGCCGCCACGGCCGGGAAGCCCAGGCCCATGCCGCAGGAGCGGCTGTCGACCACCGCGACCCGGTCGCCGAACTCCGCGGCGGCCAGCCGGGCCGCCTCCACCGTGCCGGAGAGTTCGGCGGAGATGTGCACCGAGACGATGCCGTCCGCACCGTCGTCGAGCAGCCGGCGGTACGGCTGGGCGAACTGCTCCGGGGCGGGCCGGGAGGTGCTCACCGAGACCCGCCGGCCGCCGAGCGCCCGGGTCGCGTCGGCCGGGAACGTCTCGACGCCCTCCAGCCCCTCCGCCCCGTTGAGCACGACGGTCAGCGGCACCACGGTCAACCGGTGGGCGGCGAGCAGTTCGGCGGGCAGGTAGGCGGTGGAGTCGGTGACGACCGCGACGGGCATGCCCGGCACGCTAGCCGATGCCGCCCCGGTGCGCCGAGGCCGCGCCCCTCAGACCGGCTCGGCCGGGGCCGGTGCGCTGATCAGCCCGACGTTGTGGGCGCGCAGGTGCCAGCCCCGCACCTCGTCGTGGCGCAGCTCGGTCCAGTGGCAGTTCTGCAGCGAGCCGATGGTGCGCAGCACCTGGTGGTCCCAGCCGAGCAGCTGGCCGCAGCCCTGCCGGGCGCCGCCGCCGTGGGTGGCGACCACGACGGTCCCGCCGGCCACCGCGTCGGCGGCGTCCTGCAGCGCCGCGCCGACCCGCTTGCCGAGGTCGTCGAGGGTCTCGATGCCGGCGCCGGGGTCCGGGTCGCCGGCCCGCCAGCGGGCGTACTCGCTCGGGTAGCGGCGGGCCGCCTCGGCCAGCTCCAGCCCCTGCCACTGGCCGAAGTGCCGCTCGCGCAGCCGGGGGTCGGTGCGTACCGGCAACCCGGTGACCGCGGCCAGCGCGGCGGCGGTGTCCGCCGCGCGCCGCAGGTCGCTGGCGACGATGGCGTCCGGGCGCAGCCCGGCTAGCAGCGGGGCGGCGGCCCGGGCCTGCTCGCGGCCCAGGTCGTTGAGGGGTACGTCGGTCTGCCCCTGGACCCGGCCGGCGGCGTTCCAGTCGGTGTTGCCGTGCCGCCAGATGATCAGGCGGGTCATTCCGCGGCGGCGGTGCCGGACTCGGCCTCGACCAGGTCCCGGTCGACGAACGGGATGGTCGGGCAGTCCTTCCAGAGCCGGTCGAGGGCGTAGAACTCGCGCTCCTCGGTGTGCTGGACGTGCACCACGACGTCGACGTAGTCGAGCAGCACCCAACGGCCGCCGCGCTCGCCCTCGCGGCGCACCGGCTTGGCCTTCTCGGGCAGCTGGAGCAGTCGCTCCTCGATGGCGTCGACGATGGCCAGCACCTGGCGCTCGTTGGGGGCCGCGGCGAGCAGGAACGCGTCGGTGATGGCGAGCTGGTCGCCCACGTCGATGATGACGATGTCCTGCGCCTTCTTGTCGGCGGCGGCCTGTGCGGCAGCGATCGCCAGCTCGTGAGCGCGTTCGGAAACTGTCACCGTTCTCCTTCGATCAACCGTGCGATCCTCCAAGCGTCTCACACGCGGCCGAATTCCGACTTGTCAGTTCTGGCCGATTACCCGCACGATCTGGTCGATACCGGGCGAAATCACTGCTGATAGAGGCGCCGCTTGGCGATGTACTGCACCACACCGTCGGGCACCAGGTACCAGACCGGCTCACCGCGGGCGACCCGCGCCCGGCAGTCGGTGGACGAGATGGCCATCGCGGGCACCTGGATCAGGCTGACCGTGTCGGCCGGCAGGTGCGCGTCGGAGAGTTCGAACCCGGGCCGGGTCACCCCGATGAAGTGGGCCAGCTCGAAGATCTCGTCGAGGTCCTTCCAGCTGAGGATCTTCGCCAGCGCGTCGGCGCCGGTGATGAAGTAGAGCTGGACCTTCGGGCCGTACTCGGCGTGCAGGTCGCGCAGCGTGTCGACGGTGTAGGTGGGGCCACCGCGGTCGATGTCGACCCGGCTGACCTGGAAGCGGGGGTTGGAGGCGGTGGCGATCACCGTCATCAGGTAGCGGTCCTCGGGCGGGCTGACCGGCTCGTCGGCCTTCTGCCACGGCTGGCCGGTGGGGACGAAGACCACCTCGTCCAGCCCGAACCGGTCGGCCACCTCGCTGGCCGCCACGAGGTGCCCGTGGTGGATGGGGTCGAAGGTGCCACCCATGATCCCGATCCGCCGGATGTCTTCCTCCACCCCGTGATCCTATGCCGGCCAGGGGGTCGCGGAGCCGGCGCGGCCACCCTTATACTCGTCTACGAGTAATCGCAGGCGAGTGCGGCGAGGAGGTGGCCATGCCCAAGCGACGCAAGGTGGGGAACCTGCTGGCGCTGGCCGTGCTCTCCGCCCTCGTCCAGCGGCCGATGCACCCGTACGAGATCGCCACCGCGCTGCGGGCCTGGGGCAAGGACCAGGACATGGAGATCAAGTGGGGGTCGTTCTACACGGTCATCCGCAACCTCGACCGGCACGGGCTGATCGCGGCGGTGGAGAGCGTCCGGGCGGGCCGGCGACCCGAGCGCACGGTCTACCGGATCACCGACGCCGGCCGGGCCGAGCTGGTCGACTGGGCGCGGGAGCTGGTCTCCACCCCGGAGTCGGAGCAGTCCCGGTTCCGCGCCGGCCTCTCCGTGCTCGCCGCGCTGCACCCCGACGAGGCGACGGCGCTGCTGCGGCGCCGGCTGGAACTGCTCGACGAGCTGATCCGGGCCGGTCGGGCGGCGCTCGCCGAGCACCTGCGCCAGGTGCCCCGGCTGTTCCTGGTCGAGTCCGAGTACGACCTGGCGGTCCAGGAGGCGGAGGCGGCCTGGGTCCGCGACCTGCTGGCCGCCTTCACCTCGGGCGACTTCCCCGGGCTCGACCAGTGGCGGGCCTTCCACGAGACCGGTGAGCTGCCGGCCGAGCTGACCGACGTCGCGGAGAGGAGCCGCCGCACCGAGTGACCGGCGGCCCCGGCGCGGTGCGCCAACACCGCGCCGGGGCCCTTACCTCGAACCACACCTGGGAAGGTGCCCGGCCCGAAGCGGCAACCACGAGGATAACCGGGCTCCCACCCAGGACGGTTTCGCACACCATCGAACCCCTGGAGAGGACCCATGACCCGAGTGAGGACAGCCCTCGTCATCGGCGGCGGCATCGCCGGCCCGGTGACCGCGCTGGCGCTACGCCGCGCCGGCATCGCCGCCACCGTCCACGAGGCGTACCCGAGCACCACCGACGGCATCGGCGGCACCCTCGCGCTCGCCCCGAACGGCGTCGCCGCCCTGCGTACCGTCGACGCGGCCGACGCGGTGACCGCGATCGCCACCCCCATCCACCGGACGGTGATGGCCGTCGGCCGCAAGCGCATCGACCTGCCCGGCCTGGCCGACGTGCCACCGCTGCGGGTGGTGCACCGCAACGAACTGCACCGGGTGCTGCACGAGCGGGCCCGCGCCGCGGACGTACCGATCGAGCACGGAAAGCGCCTGGTCGAGGCGCGGGAGACCGCCGCCGGGGTGACCGCGGTCTTCGCCGACGGCAGCACCGCCACGGCCGACGTGCTGATCGGCGCCGACGGCGTCCGGTCGACCGTGCGCACCCTCATCGACCCGGCGGCGCCCGGCCCGCGGTTCACCGGCCTGCTCGGCTTCGAGTCGGTCGCCCGGCACGAGGTGGACGTCGAACCGGGCACCATGACCTTCGCCTTCGGCCAGCGCGGCTACTACCTCTACTGGCCCGAGCCGGGCGGCGGCACCCGGTGGGGGGTCAACCTGCCCGGGCAGCGGCCGATGAGCCTGGTCGAGGCCCGCGCGGTCGCGCCGGACCAGTGGCTGCGCACGCTGCGGGCCGCGTACGCCGACGACGACCCGGGCCGCGACCTGCTCCGCACCAGCGACCCGGCCGGCCTGCAGGTGGTGGGCGCGCTGCACATCATGCCGCCGGTGCCGCACTGGCACCGGGGCCGGATGGTGCTGGTCGGCGACTCGGCGCACGCGCCCTCGAACAGTTCCGGGCAGGGCGCGTCGCTGGCCATCGAGAGCGCCGTGCAGCTCGCCCGCTGCCTGCGCGACCTGCCCGACGTCGGTTCGGCGTTCGCCACCTTCGAGCGGCTGCGGCGCGCCCGGGTGGAGCGGATCGCCGCCCGGGCGGCCCGGATCAACCAGGCCAAGGCGCCGGGCCCGGTGGCCCGCGCGCTGATGCCGCTGCTGATGCCGTTGCTGGTGAAGACCGCGATGAACCCGGAGAAGACGGTCGGCCCGG
This sequence comes from Micromonospora sp. C28SCA-DRY-2, assembly GCF_030519475.1. Classification (GTDB taxonomy): domain Bacteria; phylum Actinomycetota; class Actinomycetes; order Mycobacteriales; family Micromonosporaceae; genus Micromonospora. The sequence continues at coordinate 325,433 of NZ_JAUMKD010000002.1, forward strand.
AACAGCGCTACGTCATCGACTGGGACGCCCCGGTGGCGCCCGAGCCGGCGCGGCGCTGACCGGCCAGTGGGGTGGCAAACCCGGCTCGGTGTGCCACCCCACAGGCGCACCCCGCACCCGCCACCCATGTACACCGAAGGCGGCGGCCCACCACCCGGCCGGATCAGGCGGTGGCGGCGGCGACGGCGGTGCGGGCGACCAGCGCCCGGCGCAGGTCGTCGTCGGCGTCGGTGACCACCCGGCGCAGACCGGGAGTGAGGTCGTCGCGGGCCAGCAGCGCCGCGGCCGCCTCCCGGGTGGGCTGCGCCACCGCGTAGCGGGGGAAGGCCAGGCCGGCCACCCGGTCCGCCGTCCAGGGCGTACGCAGCCGCGCCGCGGCCGGCATGTCGGCGAAGTAGCGCTCGACGTACCCGGCCGTCAGCTCGGCCTGCTCGGGCTGCCAGAAGCCCTCCGCGGTCGCCTCGACCAGCCGGTTGGACAGCTCGGCGTTCGACACGACGATCTCCCACGCGGCCCGCTTCGCCGCCGGGTCGGGCAGCGCGCCCCGGCACCGGGCGGCCCGCTCGGCGCCCGCGGCGCTCGGGTCGGCGGCCGCCTCGGCGGCGATCTCCGTCTCGCCGGCCGCGCCGAGCACCACCAGCCGGTAGAGCACCGCCCAGCGCAGCTCCGCGTCGACGGCCAGCCCGGCCGGTACGCCGCGCCCGGCCAGCCAGCCGGTGAGCAGGTCGGCGTCGGTGGTGGCGGCGATCCAGGCGCGGGCCGCGGCCAGCTGCAACGACCGGCCGGCCGGGGCGCCGTCGAGCAGGTGCCGGCAGGCGTCGGCGACCCGGGCCAGCGCGGCCGTGCGGGCCGCCGGCTCCAGGTAGCGGTCGATCAGCGAGCGGCTGAGCGTGAGCACGTCCTCGGCGACGATCACCTCGGTCTCGGCGGGCAGCGCGGCGGCGATCAGCTCGACCAGCCCGCTCACCGGCCGCTCCCCGTCGATGGCGGCGTCCAGCGCCTCGCGCCACAGCAGCGCCCGGGCCAGCGGGTCGGCCAGACCCGGCAGCACCAGCGGCACGGCGTCGGCCGAGGCCGGGTCGAGGCGGACCTTGGCGAAGGTCAGGTCGCCGTCGTTGGGCAGCAGCAACCGGGCCGCCGGCTGGCCGGTCAGCTCGGCGAGCACCGTCCGGCCGCCGTCGGTGTCCGGGTCGAGATCCACCTCGATCCGGTCGACAGTGCCGTCGGCGGAGTACCGGCCCACGCCGATGCGGTGCGGGCGCAGCACCGGGTGCGTCTCCGGGGCGGTCTGCACCACCGTCACCTCGCGGTAGCGGCCGTCGGCGTCGACGGCGACCTCGGCGCGCAGCGTGTTGACCTGGGCGCGGCGCAGCCAGCGTTCGGCCCAGCCGGCCAGGTCGCGTCCGCTGGCGGCGGAGAGGCTGCCGAGCAGGTCGGCCAGGGTGGCGTTGCCGAAGCGGTGCTTCGCGAAGTGGGCGTTCAGGCCGGCGAGGAAGGCGTCGTCGCCGAGCCAGGCCACCAGCTGCCGCAGCACGCTGGCGCCCTTGGCGTACGAGATGCCGTCGAAGTTGAGCAGCCCCTGGGCGGCGTCGGCCACCTCCTCGGGCGCCACCGGGTGGGTGGAGGGGCGCTGGTCGGCGGCGTAGCCCCAGGCCTTGCGGCGCATCGCGAAGGTGGTCCACGCCTGGTCGAAGCGGGTCGCCTCGGCGGTGACCCTGGTGCCCAGGTACTCCGCGAAGGACTCGTTCAGCCACAGGTCGTCCCACCAGCGCATGGTGACCAGGTCGCCGAACCACATGTGCGCCATCTCGTGGGCGATGGTGGTGGCGCGCAGCTCGCGCTGGGTGTCGGTCACCGCGGACCGGAAGACGTAGTCGTCGCGGAAGGTGACCAGCCCCGGGTTCTCCATCGCGCCGGCGTTGAACTCCGGCACGAACGCCTGGTCGTACTTGCCGAACGGGTAGCGCTCGTCGAAGAGCTGGTGGAACCGGTCCAGGCACTGTTTGGTGACGGTGAAGATCTCGTCCGCGTCGGCGTCCAGGTGCTCGGCGAGCGAGCGGCGGCAGTAGACGCCGAGCGGGATGCCGTCGTGCTCGTCGCGTCGCACGTGCCAGGGCCCGGCGACGAGCGAGACGAAGTAGGTGGCCAGCGGCGCGGTCGGGGCGAACTCCCAGCGGCCGGGGCGCGGGGTGGCGGCGAGCACGCCGTTGGCCGCCACCGTCCAGTGCTCCGGGGCGGTCACCGCGAGGGTGACCGGGGCCTTCAGGTCGGGCTGGTCGAAGGCGGCGAAGATGCGCTGCACGTCGTCCAGGAAGGACATGGCGTAGAGGTAGGTCTCGCCGTCGGCCGGGTCGACGAACCGGTGGATCCCCTCGCCGGTGTTGGTGTAGGCCATTTCGGCCTCGACGGTCAGCGTGTTGGTCTCGGCCAGCCCGGTCAGCGGCAGCCGGTTGTCGTCCAGCGTGGCCGGGTCCAGGTCGCTGTCGTTGAGCCGTACCGCCAGCAGTTTCGCGGGTTTGACCTCGGCGAACGTCGCGGTGCCGGCGGTCGCCCGGAACCGGATGGTGACGTGCGAGCGGAACCGCTCCGCACCGCCGGTGAAGTCGAGGTCCACCTGGTAGGACTCGACGGTGATCGCCGCGCCACGCGCGGTCGCCTCTACACGGGTCAGGCTGGGCATCCGCTTATCCTGCCGGATGGGGAACCGCACGTGTCTCCCCCGTGACCCGTGGCACTGGAGGATGAACCATGGCTTCGCACCCCAAGGGCGACTTCGACCTGTCCCGGGCGGTCTGGCAACGGGCCGAGGGCGACACCTCCGACAGCGCCGTCGAGGTCGCCTTCGTCGACGACCTGATCGGCATGCGCAACTCGGCCGAACCGGACGGGCCGGTGCTGGTCTTCACCCAGGCCGAGTGGGACGCCTTCGTGGCCGGCGCCCAGGATGGCGAGTTCGACCTGGACTGACCGGAGCGGCGGGCTCACCCGTCGCCCCAGCCGAGACCGCCGGGGCCGGCCGCGTGGTGGAACCCCGGATGCTCGGCCACGTCCGCGCAGCGCTCGCCGTCGGGACCGACGGCCCCGCAGAACAGCCGCTCGGCCCGGTGCCAGGCGTCGGCGGGCGACAACGCGGCCGCGCCGAGCGCCAGCTCGGGCCGGAGCAGGCTCAGCGCCTCGGCGTAGCCGACCGCCAGCTCGCGGGCGTCGGCCGGGCCGGCGGCGGTGAAGCCGAGGTGCACGGTGTAGAAGCGGACCGGCCGGGCGGCCCGCGGGGGCGGCGCGAGCAGCGGCGCCCCGCCGGCGTCCCGTCCCCCGCCGAGCCGCTCGACCGTACGCTGCCGCCAGTACGGCGACGTGTTGTCCCGCATGGGCCCCTCCCCGTGGTCGACTCATCGGCGCCGGCCCGCCCGGCGCCGCCTCGCCGGGCACGCCGGCCGACCACCCGGGGGTGACCCGCCGGTGGCCCGGCGAACCGGTCCGCTGCCGGACGGCCCGCGCCACCGCACCCGACGCCGCCCACCCAGCCAAGCAGATCCGGCCGCTCCGGGGAGGGGCCAGCCGGCGGGCGGTTTGCTGGCCCCTCCCCGGCCAGCCGTGCCGTCGGGGCCGGCCGGACCCGGGATTCAGCGCCCCTGACCTGGGTAGAAGCAACGTGGCCGAAGCACATCGGCGGGCCGGCCACGGTCACGGCCCCGCACCGCAGCGTCAGGAGGCCCCATGCCGTCCATCCCGGCGGACCGCAGCCCGGACAGCACCCTCGCCTTCCTGCGCGACGGCTACCGCTTCGTCGGTGCCCGGTGCGACCGGTACGGCACGGACATCTTCCAGACCCGGCTGCTGCTGGAACGCACCATCTGCCTGCGCGGCCGGCCGGCGGCGGTGCTCTTCTACGACAACGAACGCTTCGTCCGCGCCGGCGCCATGCCGCTGCGGGCCCAGCGGACGCTCACCGGTCGCGGCGGCGTGCAGGGGCTCGACGGCGCGACCCACCGGGACCGCAAGGCGATGCTGATGTCGATCATGACGCCGACCGCGGTCCGGCAGATCGGCCAGCTCTTCGACGACGAGTGGCGGGCCCGGATCCCGGTCTGGGAGAAGTCCGGGCCGGTCGTGCTCTACGACGAGCTGGGCCGGATGCTCACCCGCGCGGTCTGCGCCTGGGCCGGGGTGCCGCTGGCCGACGGCGACGTGCTCCGGCGCACCGACGAGCTGCACGCGATGATCGACGGGCCGGCCGCGCTCGGCCCCCGGCACTGGCGGGGCCTGCTGGGCCGCCGCCGGGGCGAACACTGGGCGGGCGACCTCGTCGAGCGGGCCCGGGTCGGCACCCTGCCCGCCCCGGAGGGCAGCGCGCTCCGGGTGATCGCCGAGCACCGGGACGAGCGGGGGCGGCCGCTGCCCCGCCGGATCGCCGCGGTGGAACTGCTCAACGTGCTCCGGCCGACGGTCGCCGTGGACCGCTTCATCGTCTTCGCCGCGCTGGCCCTGCACGACCACCCGGCCTGGCGACAGCGGGCCGGGGAGAGCGACGAGGCCGCCGAGTGCTTCGTGCAGGAGGTCCGCCGCTACTACCCGTTCTTCCCGATGGCGGCGGCCCGGGTCCGGCGCTCCTTCGACTGGCAGGGCTACCACTTCCCGCGCGGGCGGCGGGTGGTGCTGGACCTGTACGGCACCAACCACGACCCCACCCTCTGGCCGCAGCCCGAGCAGTTCCGCCCGGAGCGCTTCGCCAACTGGCGGGCCGACCCGTTCGGGCTGATCCCGCAGGGCGGCGGTGAGCACCTGACCGGGCACCGCTGCGCCGGCGAGTGGATCACCATCGAGCTGATGAAGCGGGCGGTGACCAACCTGACCACCGCCATGCGGTACGACGTGCCGCCGCAGGACCTGGCGGTGAGCCTGCGCCGGATGCCGGCGCTGCCGCCCAGCGGCTTCCTGATCACCAACGTGCGGCGCACCGCCTGACGTCCGGCCGCCCGCCGAAGGGCCGCCCGGCGTGGGGGCGGCCCTTCGGCGGGCGGGTCCGGCGCGCCAGCCGGTCAGGCCGGGTGCAGCACGCTGCGCAGGCAGCCCTCCTGCTTCTTCTCGAACACCTCGTAGCCGCGCACCCCCTGCTCCAGCGACAGCGGGTGGGTGGCGAGGTAGCCGGGATCGATCTCGCCGGCGGCGAGCCGGTCCAGCAGCATCGGGATGTAGCGCTGGGCGTGCATCTGCCCCATCCGCAGCACCAGCGCCTTGTTCATCGCCGCGCCGAGCGGGAACTTGTCGACGAGCCCGCCGTAGACGCCGACGATGCTCACCGTGCCGCCCTTGCGGCAGGCCATGATCGCCTGGCGGACCGAGGTGGGCCGGTCGGACTGCAGGCGCGCGGTCTGCTTGGCCTTGTCGTACGCGTACGCCGGGCCGACGTCGTGGCTCTCCATGCCGACCGCCTCGATGCAGGCGTCCGGCCCCCGTCCGGCGGTCATCTCGCGCAGCGCCTCCAGCACGTCGGTATCCGCGTAGTTGACAGTCTCCACGCCGAGCCGGTCGGCGGCGGGGGCCAGCCGCTCCGGCAGCCGGTCGATGACGATCACGCGCCCGGCGCCGAGCAACTGGGCGGCGCGGGCGGCCATCTGCCCCACCCCGCCGCCGCCCCAGACCGCGACCACCTCGCCGCCGGTGAGCCCGCAGAAGTCGGCGGCCATCCAGCCGGTGGGCATGGCGTCGGAGGCGAAGACCACCGAGTCGTCCGGCACCCCGTCGGGCACCGGGAACGCCCCGACGTCGCCGAACGGCACCCGGACGTACTCCGCGTGGCTGCCCGAGTAGCCGCCGGCGGCATGCGAGTAGCCGAGGATGCCGGCCGGCGAGTGCCCCCAGAGCTTCTCGGTGAAGACCGGCTGCGGGTTGGAGTTGTCGCAGAGCGAGTACTGCTCGGTCCGGCAGTACCAGCAGCCGCCGCAGGCCACCACCGAGCCGACCACCACCCGGTCGCCGACCTTCAGCCGGCGTACCCCCGGCCCGGTCTCCACCACCTCGCCCATGAACTCGTGACCGAGCACGTCCCCCTCGCGCATCGCCGGCAGGTAGCCGTTGATCAGGTGCAGGTCCGATCCGCAGACGCTGCTGGCCCGGACCTTGACGATGATGTCGCCCTCGGCGCGGATCCGCGGCTCGGGGACGTCGCGCACGGCCAGTTTGCCGACTCCCTCCCAGCACAGCGCCCTCACGCCCGGCCTCCCGTCGTCAGCTTCTCGCGCACCCTGTCGGTCGCCGCCTCCTGGGCCGGGCTCCGACCGGACGGGTCCCGACGGGTGTCGATCACCTGCCCGGCCTCGATGAGCGACTTCACCCGGCGCAGGGTGTCCCGCAGGCCCAGGTCCGGCTCGTCGCCGGCGGCCAGGCCGAACGCCCGGCGCAACCGCCCGGAGCGGTAGCGCAGCTCGGCCCGGATCTCGGTGCCCCGGTCCTGCGGCGCGGGCACCAGCTCGACCGTGCCGTGCTGCGCGGGCCCGTCGGTCACCCGCCAGGTCAGCCGTCCCGGGCCGGCGACCTGGATCTCGGCGCACCACTCGGTGCCGCCGCCGGCCGGGTCGCGGGCCACGCACCGCCAGCGGTTGTCGGCCAGTTGCTCCAGCGTCGCCCACTCCGCCAGCGCCCGGTCCAGCCGCTCCCGGTCGGTCCAGAAGCCGATCACCTCGTCCACCGGCCGGTCCACGGTGATCCCGCGCCGCACCACGTACCAGCCGTCCTGCCGCTCCGGCTGGTGCCGACGGCGGCGCCGGGCCACCGTCCGGCCGACGCCGACCGCGGTCAACGCCCCGGCGCCGAGCAGCACCCACCTCGTTCCGTTGCTGGTCATCACGTCTCCTCCACCGGGCGCCTCGGGGTGGACAGCCCGTGCCGTTGCGCTACCCGGCACCGGCCCCGCGAAACGACAGACCGGTTTGATCCAGCGATATCCGGGCACCTGCTGCGGGCACCGACAACTCGCCCGGGAGGCCCCGTTGCCCTTCGACGCCAGCGCCTACGGCCGGCACGTCGCCGCCGTCTACGACGACACGTACGCCCACCTGGACCCGGCCGAGGCGGTGGAGCGGCTGGCGGCGCTGGCCGACGGCGGCCCGGTCTGCGAGTTCGGCGTCGGCACCGGGCGGCTGGCGCTGCCGCTGCTGGCGCGGGGCCTGACCGTCGCCGGCATCGAGGGTTCGCCCGAGATGGTGGCCGGGCTGCGGGCCAAGCCGGGCGGCGACCGGATCGAGGTAGCCGTCGGCGACTTCGCGCAGACCCGGGTGCCCGGCGAGTTCGCGCTGGTCGTGCTGGCCTTCAACACCATCTTCGCGCTGCCGGACCAGGCCGCTCAGGTGGCCTGCTTCCGCAACGCCGCCGCCCACCTGCGTCCGGGCGGCCGGTTCGTGGTCGAGGCGTGGGTGCCGGACCCGGGCGCGTTCCGGGCCGGGTCCGCGCTGCGGCCGGTGCGGGTCGCCGAGGACGAGGTGCTGCTGGAGGCGGCCGTGCTGCACCCGGCCGAGCAGCGGATGACCACCACGAAGATCCGGCTCACCGACGGCGGGGTGCGGCTGCTGCCGGCGAACCACCGCTACGCCTGGCCGGCCGAGCTGGACCTGATGGCCGAGCTGGCCGGGATGGCCCGGGAGCACCGCTGGGCGGACTGGTCCGGGCGGCCGTTCACCGACGGCAGCCGGGAGCACGTCTCGGTCTGGCGCCGGCCGGTGGCGGCGTGAGCGCCCCGACCCGCCCGGCCGGCGGGGCCACCGGCGACGACCGGGCCCGCCCGCCCGCGCCCGGTCCGACCGGTCCGACCAGCGGCGACGAATCCGCCCGGGCCGCCACGGCCGGGCCCGCCGGCGACCGGCCGCGCCCGCTGCCGATGTCGTACGTGCTGCCGCTGCGCTGGGCCGACGACGCCGGCCTGGCCGAGCTGACCGACTACCTGCGGTGGCTCGCCACCCGGGTCGAGGTGACAGTGGTGGACGGCTCCGCCCCGGAGGTCTTCGCCCGGCACGCGCGCGCCTGGCGCGGGCTGCTCCGGCACGTGCCCCCGGATCCGGCGCTGCGCGGGGTGAACGGCAAGGTCGTCGGGGTGCTCACCGGCGTCCGGGCGGCGCGGCACGAGCACGTGGTGGTCGCCGATGACGACGTCCGCTACGACGAGGCCGGGCTGCGCGCGGTACACCGGCTGCTGCACCGGGTGGACCTGGTCCGGCCGCAGAACTACTTCGACCCGCTGCCGTGGCACGCGTACTGGGACACCGGGCGGACCCTGCTGAACCGGGCGCTCGGCGCGGACTACCCGGGCACCCTCGCCGTGCGCCGGAGCACCTTCCTCGGCATGGGCGGCTACGACCCGGACGTGCTCTTCGAGAACCTGGAGCTGATCCGCACGGTGCGCGCGTACGGGGGCACCGAGGCGGCCCCGGCCGGGTTGTACGTCCGTCGGCTGCCCCCGGACACCGCGCACTTCCGCGGCCAGCGGGTCCGCCAGGCGTACGACGACCTGGCCCAGCCGGTGCGGCTGGTGACCTCGCTGGCGGTCCTGCCGGCGCTGGCGGCGGCGACCCTGGCCCGGCGACCCGGGCTGCTGCTCGGCGCGGCCGCGACCACCGTGGGGCTGGCCGAGGTCGGCCGGCGGCGGGCCGGCGGCACGGCGGTCTTCCCGCCCGCCACCGCCCTGGCGGCGCCGCTGTGGCTGCTGGAGCGGGGCGTCTGCGCCTGGCTGGCGGTCGGCCGCCGGGTCCTCTTCGGCGGCGTCCGCTACGCGGGCACCCGCGTCCGCCGCGCCGCCCACTCCGAACGCGCCCTCCGCCGCCGCCTCCGCTGACCGCGATCGTGCGCGTTCCGCCCCGGCGGGGTGGTAACGCCGCGGATGCCGAACCCAGGGTGCACGATCGCGAGAGCCGGGACGCACACGGCAGCTCGCGGCCACTCACCGGCGGTGCCGGGTAGTGGCCGCGAGCTGCGGTGTACGGTGACCGGCCGGTCAGTACCGCACCTGGTCGCGGGACTGCTGCGCCTGGTCCTTCACGTCCTGCGCGGCGGACCTCGTGTCGTCCTTGACGGCGTGCACGGCCTCCTGCGCGGTGGACTTCACCGACTCGGTCGCCTGCTGCGCCGGCTCGCGCAGCTCCTCCTTCAGCTCACCGGCCACCTCGGTCAGCTTCTCCTTGACCGCGCCGGTGTGCTCGCTGGCCTTCTCCTTGACCTGCGTGGCCACCTGCTGCTCGCGGCGGGTGGCCGGGATCAGCGACGAGGCCAGCCAGCCGACGCCGAACGCGATCAGGCCGGCGGCCAGCGGGTTGCCCTCGGACTTCTCCCGGATAACCTGCGGCGCCCGCTGCGCGGCGTCCCCGACGGTCGAGGCCGCCGACTGGGCCTTGTCGCTGACCGTGTGCGCCGCCGACGAGGCCCGGTCGCCCACCGAGTGGGCGGCGTGGCCGGTGCCGTGGCCCAGGTCCGAAGCGGTTCCCATCACCTTGTCCCTCACATTCTGCAGCGCGGTGCGGACCCGCTGCTTACGGTCGTCGACGATGCGGCTCGGGCTGACCTTGTACGCCAGCGCGTCCACGTCGGAGCTCAGGTTGTTGCGGGTGGCCTCGATCTCCCGGCGGATCTGGGCGGGGTCGGTGCTCATCGGGTGACCTCCTGCGGGTGGGGCTTGAGCGCGTCGGGGATCCGCTGCACGCTGTCGTTGGTCTGCTTGAGGCCGCGGATCCGCTCCGCGTTCTTCTTCGCCATGGAGTAGAGGACGGCGGCGATCACGCCCCAGATCACGGCCACGATCAGCGCCGCCCAGCCGGCGTCCATCACGTTGGACAGCCCGGCCCACAGGGCCAGCGAGAGGAAGAGCGCCACCATGTAGCCGCCGAAGCCGGCGCCGCCGAAGAACCCGGCGGCCTTGCCCGCCTTCTTGCCCTCCTGGCGGATCTCCGCCTTGGCCAGCTCCACCTCCTGGCGCATCAGGGTGGACAGGTCGGTGGTGACCTGGCGCATCAGCTCGCCGATCGAGCTGCCCCTGACCTCGTCCGCGGTGTGCGGCGCACCCGCGGGGGGCTGGTAACCGGAGTCCAGTCCGGACCCCTGCGTCGGCATGCTCATGCCGCCGCCTCCCTTCGGATGACTCGGCTCACGGACGGGTGGTTCCGCTGGACGGCACGCCCGGCAGCGGGTCGGTCTGGTTCACCGGCGGCAGCGGCTGGCCGGTGCCGCCGGCCGGGTCGGCGTAGCTGGTGGTGGTGCCGGGGTCGGGGTAGGCGCCCGGCGTCGGGTCGAGGTAGCCGCCCGGGGGCGCGGCGTCCGGAACCGCGCGGGGGGCCGGCGGGGTGGGGATGACCGCGGTCTGCTCCGGGTCGTAGCCGGCGTCCGAGCCGTACGCCCGGTGGCCGCCGCCCTGGCCGTCACCGGTGGCGGCGATGTTCTTGGTCAGCCGGCCGGCGAGCACGCCGAGCACGGCGGCGCCCACCAGGAAGGTGCCCGGGTTGCGGCGGGCGTAGTCGCGCACCTCGGCGAGGATGTCGCCGGGCTCGCGCGCCTCCAGCCAGCCGGCCACCCCGTGCACCCGGTCGGCGGCCTGGCGGGCCAGTTCGCTCACCGGGCCGGCCTGCCCGCCCTGCTCGGCCATCGTCCGCATCTCGTCGGCCAGCGAGCGGAGCCCGCCGGCGGCGCGGCGCTGCTGCTCGCTGGTCTGGCTGGCGAGTTGGGTGCGCGCCTCGCCGTACAGGTTGCGGGCCTGCCGGGCCGCCTCGCGGCCGACCTCGGTGCCCTGCTCCTTGGCGGTCTGCGCGACGGCGCCGCCGGCCTGCTTGGCCTCCGAGCCGACCTGGCGGGCCTGTTCGCGGACGCCGCCGCCGTTCGACTCCTGCCCGTAGGTGGCAGACGTGGGTGACAGATCGTAAGTCATGATGTCCCTTCCGCTCGGAAAGTCGTCGCGGGTGTGCTGGGGGGATGCGCCGGCCGTCCGACCGCCGCGCAGATTCACCTACCCTGCGTCGCCGGGTCCATACCTGATTCGCCATTTCTCTGCGGAGCGGTCCGCGCAGGGTTACAAAATGGAGGATCGTCGGGTTGGGGTGACGTCGCCGATGCGGACGGTAACGAGCGCTTCTCGCGACCGGCGCCGCGGAGAGGCCGCGGATCCACGGAGGTGACATCGATGGCGCGTGACGCACGCGGTGGCGCGGTCGCGGGGCGCAAGCCCGGGGTCCAGATCGCCGCGGTGGCCGCGGCCGGGGTCTTCGCCCTGGTGGGGGTGCTCGGGTTCATCCCCGGCATCACCACCGGCTACGACGATCTGGACTTCGCGGGGCACCACTCGGGGGCCAAGCTGCTCGGCGTGTTCCAGGTGTCGATCCTGCACAACATCCTGCACCTGGGCTTCGGGCTGGTCGGCCTGGTGATGGCCCGCAGCATCGCCGGGTCCCGGATCTTCCTGGCCGGCGGTGGCGCCCTCTACCTCGGGCTCTGGCTCTACGGCTTCGTCATCGACCGGGAGAGCGTGGCGAACTTCATCCCGGTCAACGACGCCGACAACTGGCTGCACCTGGTGCTCGGCTTCGGCATGCTCGCCTTCGGCCTGCTGCTGTCCAACCGGCTCGGCACCGGCAGCCGGCTCGACACCCCGTTCGACCGCCCCTGACCGGCGGTGCTGCCGCCGTACCGACCGGGTGACGGAGGCGGCGGCGGAGTTTGCCGGCTGATCCGTTGGGGCAACGGAGAGTCACCGGATCTCCGACGAGGAGGCGACGATGCCCCGGTGGCTACGGAACAACGCACTGAGCGTGTCGATGTTCGGCGCGTTCCTGGTCTTCCTGGTGCTGCAGAGCGTGTTCGGCTGGCAGACCCACAACCAGGAACTGGCCGAGTTCGGCGCCCCCCAGGTCAGCTGGGTGGCGTACCTGAGCAGCGGACACTTCCTGGAGGCGGTCTTCGAGAACTGGGAGTCGGAGTTCCTCCAGATGGGCGGCTACGTGCTGCTCACCGCGTACCTGGTGCAGCGCGGATCGGCGGAGTCGAAGCCGCTGGAGCAGACCGACCGGCCGGAGGACGACGAGCGGCGGGCCAAGCCGGAATCCCCCTGGCCGGTACGCGTCGGCGGGCTGCCCCTGGTGGTGTACCGCAACAGCCTCTCCATCGCGCTGCTGCTGATCTTCGCCGGCTCGTTCCTCGGCCACCTGTTCGCCGGCACCGCCGAGTACAACCAGCAGCAGGCGTTGCAGAGCGGCGCCCCGCCGATCGGCGTCTGGGACTTCCTCGGCACCAGCGACTTCTGGTTCCAGTCCATGCAGAACTGGCAGAGCGAGTTCCTCGCCGTCGGCACCCTGATCGTGCTGAGCATCTTCCTGCGCCAGCACGCCTCCCCGGAGTCGAAGCCGGTCACCGTCGAGCACGCGCACACCGGCGCCTGACCGGCCGGCAGCCGCTTGGCCAGTCGACCGGCCGCCAGCCCGCCGGGCGGTCGACCGGCCGTCAGGCCGGCACCGGCAGCCGCTTGGCGAAGCAGACGCTGTACGGGTTGTCGACGTACTCGCCGTAGACCGGGATCGGCTGGTAGCCGCAGGAGGTGTAGAGGCCGATGGCCGCCGGCAGGTAGCTGCCGGTCTCCAGGCAGAGCCGCTCGTGCCCCTGCCGGAAGGCCAGTTCCTCGAGCGCGACGAGCAACTGCCGGGCGATCCCCCGCCCCCGGTACGCGGGCCGGACGTACATCCGCTTGAGTTCGCCGGTGCCGGCGTCCAGCGCCTGGATCCCGCCGCAGGCCACCGCGCGCCCGTCGACCACCACCGCCAGGTAACGGATGTCGTCGTGGGTCACGGTGGCCTGCCCGTCCAGCCCGCCGTCGGCCTCGCGCAGCTCGCGCTGCTGGGCCGCGACCAGGGCGGCGATCTCCGGATCGGTGGCGGGACGTGACTCGATCAGCATCACGCCACGCTACGACGCGCGGATTTCGCCCAGGTTTCCAGCGCGCAACCTGGTCACGGAGCGCAACGAGCTATTCGGCGTCGGCCTCCACGGCCGACTCGCCGGCCGCCACCTCGCCGGCCTCGACCTCGTCGGCCGGCCGCTGCCGGCGGGCCTTGCGGGCCGCCAGCCGCTCCGCCGCCGAGGCGCGGGCCGACTTCTCCTCCAGCCGGACGTCGGTGCCCCGGTTGCCGGGGATGAAGTCGACGCCGGCGTAGAGGGTGGGCTGCCAGTCGAACTCCCGGTCGCCGATGCGGACCAGGTCGCCCGCCTCGGCGCCGGCCTTGGCGAGCTTCTCCTCGACGCCCAGCCGGGCCAGCCGGTCGGCCAGGTAGCCGACCGCCTCGTCGTTGTCGAAGTTCGTCTGCCGCACCCAGCGCTCCGGCCGTACGCCGCGCACCACCCAGGCGCCGTCCGGCGCCGGCTCGATGGTGAACCCGGCGTCGTCCACCGCGGTCGGGCGGATCACGATCCGGGTCGGCTCGGCCGGCGGGGCCGCCTTGCGCGACGCCTCCACCAGCTCGGCCATCGCGTAGCTGAGCTCCTTGAGCCCCTCCCGGGTGGCCGCGGAGACCTCGAACACCCGCAGGCCACGCGCCTCCAGGTCGGGGCGGACGATCTCGGCGAGGTCCCGGCCGTCGGGCACGTCGACCTTGTTCAGCGCCACCAGCCGGGGCCGGTCGGCCAGCCCGCCGTACTCGGTCAGCTCGGCCTCGATGGCGTCGATGTCGGCGAGCGGGTCCCGTCCCGGTTCCAGGGTCGCCGTGTCGATCACGTGCACCAGCACCGCGCAGCGCTCGACGTGCCGGAGGAACTCCAGGCCGAGCCCCTTGCCGGTGGCCGCACCGGGGATCAGGCCGGGCACGTCCGCGACGGTGAAGGTGTGGTTGTCGACCCGGACCACACCGAGGTTGGGCACCAGGGTGGTGAACGGGTAGTCGGCGATCTTGGGCTTGGCCGCCGAGAGCACCGAGATCAGCGACGACTTGCCGGCCGACGGGAAGCCGACCAGGCCGACGTCGGCGACGCTCTTCAGCTCCAGCACCACGTCGAGCTGCTCGCCGGGCTCGCCCAGTTCGGCGAAGCCGGGGGCCTTGCGCCGGGCGTTGGCCAGCGCGGCGTTGCCCCGGCCGCCCCGGCCGCCCCGGGCCACCTCGAAGGTGGTGCCGGCGCCGACCATGTCGGCCAGCACCGTGCCGTCGAGCGTCTGCACCACCGTGCCGTTGGGCACCTTGAGCACCAGGTCGCCGCCGTTGGCGCCGTCCCGGTTCGAGCCGGCGCCACCCTTGCCGTTCGGCGCCTTGACGTGCGGACGGAAGTGGAAGTCGAGCAGCGTGTGCACCTGCGGGTCGACCACCAGCGAGACGCTGCCGCCGTGCCCGCCGTTGCCGCCGTCGGGCCCGCCGAAGGGCTTGAACTTCTCCCGGTGGATCGAGACACAGCCGTGCCCGCCGTCGCCGGCCTGCAGGTGCAGGACGACCCGGTCAACGAACGTCGTCACGACGCCAATCCTTCCAGCGAGGCACGTCCCCGCACGAGAAACGGCGAAGCGGGCCGGGACACCAGGTCCGCGGCCCGCTTCGACCGAACAACTACTGCTGCGGCACGATGCTGACGGTCTTGCGACCGCGCTTGGTGCCGAACTGCACAGCACCGGCGGCCAGCGCGAAGAGCGTGTCGTCCCCGCCGCGGCCGACCAGGTCACCGGGGTGGAACTTGGTGCCACGCTGCCGGACGATGATCTCGCCGGCGCTGACGACCTGACCACCGAAGCGCTTCACGCCGAGCCGCTGGGCCGCGGAGTCACGGCCGTTACGCGAGCTGGACGCACCCTTTTTGTGAGCCATTGGAGGACGACCTACTTCCCGCTGGAGATGCCGGTCACCTTGACCTGGGTCAGCGGCTGGCGGTGACCCTGGCGCTTGTGGTAGCCGGTCTTGTTCTTGAACTTGTGGATCCGGATCTTCGGGCCCTTGGTGTGCGCGGCGATCTCGCCGGACACCTCGACCTTGGCAAGCTTCGCCGCGTCGGTCACCAGGTCGTCACCGTCGACGAGGAGCACCGCGGCGAGCTTCACCGCGTCGCCGGGGGCACCGGCGAGCTTCTCGACCTCGATCACGTCGCCCTCGGCGACCTTGTACTGCTTGCCGCCGGTCTTGACGATCGCGTACATCGGAGGCGGACTCCCTGTCGTTGAGGCTGCTGGCGGTAGTCCCCGCGGCGGCTCGCCGGGTAGCAGTGGCACGGCGGCGTGGGCACGCGGGAACTCGGCACACCAAAGTGCGCCGCAGGCAAGCGTACGCCATGGCAGGCCGGACGCCCAAACCGGGCCGGCCGGTCAGCGGCCGCAGAGCTGGTCAAGGCGCTGCTGGAGCCGGTCGAGCTCGCTCTCGTCTATCGCGTCGAGGTCGGTGCCCAGCGCCTCCAGCTCACCGGCCAGGTCAGCCAGCAGGGTCTTGAGCTGGGGATCCCCGGCCCGCTCCGCCTGCTGCCGCAGGGCGGTCCGCCAGCCGACGAGGGCGGCCTCGGCCCGCCGGCGGGCGGTTTCCGCCGTCGCGGCGTCGTTCGCCCCGGTCGCGGCGAGCATCCTGCCCACCTGCTCGACGTACGTGCTCACCGCGGTGGCGCCGGCCTGCCGCGCGGCGGCGCACGCCCCGGTGGCGTCGCCGCCAGCCACCCCGCTCGCCGCCGGGCCGGAGGTCAGGGCGCCGGCCGACGCGGCCGGGGTGACCGGCTCGGCCGGCTCCGGCCGGTCGGCGGCGCAACCCGCCGGAACGAGCAGGGCGGTGGCGGCCACCGTGACGGCGAGCAGACGGCGCATCCTTCTCCTCCAGTCCCGGGGCGAACCGGTCCCGTCCCGGCCGGCGCGGACGGCAGAGCCCCTCCCACCGGACTTTGCCGGGGAAGGGGCCCTGTCAAACCCGAGGCTGGTCAGCCGGTCACGGCCGGGTACGCCGCCGCGCGCCGCCCCGGCGGGACCGGCGCCGCCCGGCGCCGCCCTCCGACTCCTCGGCCTCGGCCTCGGCGAGCGCGTCCGGGTCGTCCGGCGCGGCCAGCCGGGCCGACTCGCCCTGCTGGCTGTCGGACACCTCCGGCGCGGCCGCGGTGTCCGCCTCGTAGCGGGACAGGTCGTAGCCCATGGTGTCGTGGTAGTCGGCGTCCGTCGTGGTGGTGGCGGCGGTGTCGGTGTCGGTCACCTCGACCACGGTCCGCTCGGCCGGCGCGCTCTTGCGGGCCCGCCGCCGGGACGTCCCGCCGGCCGACTCGGGGGCGGCGACCGCGGAGGCGACCGCCTTGACCTTCTCCGCCGTCCCGCCGGCACGCGGCTTCTCGGGCACCGGCTCGGTGTGGATGATCACACCGCGACCCTTGCAGCAGTCGCAGGTCTCGCTGAACGCCTCCAGCAGGCCGGCGCCGATCCGCTTGCGGGTCATCTGCACCAGACCCAGCGAGGTGATCTCGGTGACCTGGTGCTTGGTGCGGTCCCGACCCAGGCACTCGGTCAGCCGGCGCAGCACCAGCTCCCGGTTCGACTCCAGCACCATGTCGATGAAGTCGATCACCACGATGCCGCCGATGTCGCGCAGCCGGAGCTGGCGGACGATCTCCTCGGCGGCCTCCAGGTTGTTCCGGGTGACCGTCTCCTCCAGGTTGCCGCCGGCGCCGGTGTACTTGCCGGTGTTCACGTCGACCACGGTCATCGCCTCGGTCCGGTCGATCACCAGGTGGCCGCCGGAGGGCAGGAAGACCTTGCGGTCGAGCCCCTTGAGGATCTGCTCGTCGATCCGGTACTCGGCGAAGACGTCGGTGGTGCCGACGTGCCGGCGCAGCCGGGCCACCAGGTCGGGCGAGACGTGCGACAGGTACGACTCGACCATGTCGTACGCCTCGTCGCCCTCGATGACCAGCTCGCGGAAGTCCTCGTTGAACAGGTCCCGGACCACCCGGATGACCAGGTCCGGCTCCTCGTAGAGCAGCACCGGGGCGCCACCGGAGGCCGCCTTGGCCTGGATGTCCTCCCACTGCGCCTGGAGCCGCTTCACGTCGCGGGCCAGCTCGTCCTCGCTGGCGCCCTCGGCGGCGGTCCGCACGATCACGCCCGCGCCGTCCGGAACCAGCTTCTTCAGCACGTCCCGCAGCCGCTTGCGCTCGTTGTCCGGCAGCTTCCGGCTGATCCCGGAGGCGTTGCCGTTCGGCACGTAGACCAGGTGCCGGCCGGAGAGCGCGATGTGGCTGGTCAGCCGGGCGCCCTTGTGCCCGATCGGGTCCTTGGTGACCTGCACCAGCACCGAGTCGCCGGACTTCAGCGCCTGCTCGATCGAGCGGGCCCGCCCCTCCAGACCGGTGGAGTCCCAGTTGACCTCGCCGGCGTAGAGCACCGCGTTACGGCCGCGGCCGACGTCGACGAAGGCCGCCTCCATGCTGGGCAGCACGTTCTGCACCTTGCCCAGGTAGACGTTGCCGGCCATGGTGCCGGCGGAGTTGCGGGTGACGTAGTGCTCGACCAGCACGCCGTCCTCCAGGACGGCGATCTGGGTGCGGTCACCGCGCTGGCGCACCGCCATCACCCGGTCGACCGCCTCGCGGCGGGCCAGGAACTCCGACTCGCTGAGGATCGGCGGGCGGGTCCGGCGCTGTTCGCGGCCGTCCCGGCGGCGCTGCCGCTTGGCCTCCAGCCGGGTCGAACCGGAGACGCCCTGCACCTCGTCGACGGTCCGGCGGGGCTCGCGGATCTTGACCACGGTCGGCACGCCGTCCTCGGCGGCGCCCTCGGTGTCCCCGGCGCCCCGGCGGCGACGACGACGCCGGCGGCGGGTCAGCCCCTCGCCGCCCTCGGCCTCGTCCTCCTCGGCCTCCTCCGCCTCGGCCTCCTCGGCGTCGGCCCGGACGGCCTCCTCGGCCTCCTCGTCCTCGAGGTCCTCGACGCCGCCCTTGCCGCGGCCCCGGCCCCGGCGACCCCGGCGGCGACGACGGCGGGCGGCCGCGGTCTCGTCCTCGTCCTCCTCGGCGCCCTCCTCGGCCTCCTCGGGCTCCTCGGTCGGCTCCTCCTCGACCTCCACCGCCTCCACCGGTTCGGCCTCGCGGCGACCACGGCGGCGCCGGCGGGACGGCTCGGCCGCCTCCTCGGCGGGCTCCTCGACCGGAGCGGGCGGCACGACCCGGGCGACCGGGATCTCCTCCGGCTGCGGTGCCATGAACAGGACGGTGGGCGCGGAGAGCGCGGCCCGCCGGCGGCGGGTCCGGGGCTCCGGCTCGACCACCTCCGGCTCCACGACCTCGGGCTCGACGGCGACCGGCTCGGTCTCCTCGTCGGCGGGCGGGCTGACCGCCACGCCCGGCGGCACCTCGCCGGAGCGGGGCTCCGCCCCGCTGTCGGTCGCCGGTGCGGCCGCGCCGAAGTCGGTGCCGGCCGCCGGCTCGGTGTCCGGGGCGGCGCCCTCGGGCCCGGCGGCCGGGGCGGCGCCCTCGGCCGGCGTCTCGGCGGCCGGCTCGGCCGCCGCGGGGGCGGCCTTCCGCCGCCGGGTACGGGTCGCCTTGACCGGCGGGGCCTCGGCGGCCGCCTCCGTCACCTCGGCCGGCTGCTCCTCGGCGGCCTTCGCGGTGGTGGCCTTGCGCCGGCGACGCGGCGTCTTCGGCGTGGCGTCGAGGTCGCCGGAGATCGGGGCGAGGACCTCGGCCTCCGGGGCCTCCCCGCTGCCCGGCGTGGGCGCGGTGGACGCCTCGACCGGCGTCTCGACCTGCTCCGGCTGGTTCAGCGGGGTGGTCCGCCGCCGGGTGGCCCGCCGCCGGGCCGGCGCGGCCGGGGCCTCGCCCTCCGGTCCCGCCAGCGGGGCGCTTCCGACGGCGCTGCCGTCGAGGGTGTTGCTGCTGTCGGCGGTCTCGCCGGCCGGCTGTGAACCGGTCCGTTCGCCGCCCTCGGGCTCGTTCTCGAGCATGGACGTTCTCCAGTTCTGGCTACCCCGGGCGCGGGTGAGCGCTGCCACGCAGGGTTGCCGCAAAGGTGTTTCCGCCGGGCGCGCGAGTCGTGCGACCGGCGAAGTCTGCCTGCCTGGGCGCTGACCGTCGGTCAGTGCCCGCCGATGGTTGCCCCGTCGCGGTCCGCGTCCAACGGATCCGCGATCGCACCCTGCGCGGTCAGCGTGCCCTGAGCCAGCCGGGTCACTCTCGGCGGAACCGGCGGCTCCAGGGCGGCCACCACGCGGAGGCCGGAAAGGACGTCATCGGGCCGTACGGAGGGGGTGACCTGCCGCACGACCAGTTCGAGTATCGCACACGGTACGCCCGCCACCTCGGAAGGCGTCTCCGTCGGCGCGACGACATCGATAGCGATGACTGCCGCCCGGGCGTCGAAGGTACGCCGGCCCTGCTTGGTCATCCGCTCCACCAGCACCTCCTCGGCGGTGGTGAAAGCGGACACGGCGGCCGACAGCACGCGCGGGTCGACCTCGGGCAGCTCGATCCGCCAGTGGGACGCCTCGATCCGGTCGGCCAGGCTGCCCCCGCTGGCCACCACGGCGTCCAGCACGTCGAGGCCGGGCGAGAGCGCGGCGTCCAGGGCGGCGCGCAGCTCCGCCGGGTCGACCTGCTCCCGCAGGCCGATCTCCAGGTACTCGGCCTCGCTGGCCACCCCGGTCGGCGCCGCGCTGGCGTACGAGATCTTGGGGTGCGGGGTGAAGCCCTGGGAGAAGGCGACGGGCACCCCGGCCCGGCGCAGCGCCCGCTCGAAGGCGCGGGCGAAGTCCCGGTGCGAGGTGAACCGCAACGGTCCGCGCTTGGCGTACCGGATCCGGACGCGCTGGACGACCGGCGCCTGCCCGCCCTCCGGCTGTGGTCTCTTACTGATCGTCGTGCTCCTCGTTCGGTCAGTGCTCGTTGATCATGAAGTTGTCGTCGGCGACACGCGGTGGCGGTGACGACAACTTCATGATCAACCGAGTGGGCCCGGGGCGCGGGGCGGGCGGGCTACTGGGGAGTGGGGAGTTTGAGGCCGTTGATCGGGGTCAGCGGGAGAAGCTTCTTGCCGGTGGGGCCGATCTGGATCTCGGTGTCCATGGCGGGGCAGACGCCGCAGTCGAAGCACGGCGTCCACCGGCAGTCGTCCTGCTCGTACTCGCTCAGCGAGTCCTGCCAGTCCTGCCAGAGCCAGTCCTTGTCCAGCCCCGAGTCCAGGTGGTCCCAGGGCAGGACCTCCAGCTCGTCGCGCTCCCGGGTGGTATACCAGTCGAGGTCCACCCCGAACGCGGGCAGCACCTCGGCCGCCGCGTCCACCCAGCGCTGGTAGGAGAAGTGCTCGCTCCACCCGTCGAACCGGCCGCCGTTCTCCCACACCTTGCGGATCACCGCGCCGACCCGGCGGTCACCCCGGCTGAGCAGGCCCTCGATCAGCGAGGGCTCGCCGTCGTGGTAGCGGAAGCCGATCGCCCGGCCCAGCGAGCGGTCCGCGTTGATCGCCTGCTTGAGCAGCTTGAGCCGGGCGTCGATGACCTCCGGCCGCTCCATCGCCGCCCACTGGAACGGGGTGTGCGGCTTCGGCACGAAACCGCCGATGGAGACGGTGCAGCGGATGTCCTTGGAACCGGTGGCCGCCCGGCCGGCGCGGATCACCTCGTGCGCCATGTCGGCGATCTCGAGGACGTCCTCGTCGGTCTCGGTGGGCAGGCCGCACATGAAGTAGAGCTTCACCTGCCGCCAGCCGTTGGTGTACGCGGTGACGACCGTGCGGATCAGGTCTTCCTTCGACACCATCTTGTTGATGACCTTGCGGATCCGCTCCGACCCGCCCTCCGGGGCGAAGGTCAGGCCGGTACGCCGGCCGTTGCGGGACAGCTCCTGCGCCAGGTCGATGTTGAACGCGTCCACCCGGGTGGAGGGCAGCGACAGCGAGACGTTGGTGCCCGCGTACTGCTCGGCCAGGCCGGAGCACATGTCGCCGATCTCGGAGTGGTCGGCCGACGACAGCGACAGCAGGCCCACCTCGTGGAAGCCGGAGAACTCCAGCCCCTGCTGCACCATCTGCCCCACGGTGGTGATGGACCGCTCCCGGACCGGCCGGGTGATCATGCCGGCCTGGCAGAACCGGCAGCCCCGGGTGCACCCCCGGAAGATCTCCACCGCGTACCGCTCGTGCACCGTCTCGGCGAGCGGGACCAGCGGCTTCTTCGGGTACGGCCAGGCGTCCAGGTCCATCGTCGTGCGCTTGTGCACCCGGAACGGCACATCCGCCCGGTTCGGCACGACCCGCTGGATCCGGCCGTCGGGCAGGTAGTCCACGTCGTAGAAGCGCGGCACGTAGACGCTCTCGGTGCGGGCCAGGCGCAGCAGCAGTTCGTCGCGCCCGCCCGGGGAGCCCTCGGCCTTCCACTCCCGGACGATAGCGGTGATCTCCAGCACCGCCTCCTCGCCGTCGCCGAGCACGGCGGCGTCGACGAAGTCGGCGATCGGCTCCGGGTTGAACGCGGCGTGGCCGCCGGCCACGATCACCGGGTCGGCGTCGGTGCGGTCGGCGGCGAGCAGCGGGATGCCGGCCAGGTCGATAGCGGTCAGCAGGTTGGTGTAGCCCAGCTCGGTGGAGAAGGAGACGCCGAACACGTCGAAGTCGCGCACCGAGCGGTGCGCGTCGACGGTGAACTGCGGCACGCCGTGCGCGCGCATCAGCTTCTCCAGGTCCGGCCAGACCGCGTAGGTGCGCTCGGCGAGCACGTCGGGCAGCTCGTTGAGCACCTCGTAGAGGATCTGCACGCCCTGGTTGGGCAGGCCCACCTCGTACGCGTCGGGATACATCAGCGCCCAGCGCACGGTCGCCGCGGCCCAGTCCTTGACCACCGCACCCAGCTCGCCACCGACGTACTGGATGGGCTTGGTCACCTGGGGCAGCAGCGGCTCCAGCCGGGGCCAGACGGATTCGCCCGCGACGGGGCGCGGGGTGGTGGACGGGACGCTCATGATGCCCAAGGGTACGCGGCCCGGTGGCGGTGGTGGCGTGCACGCCACGGGCACGTGACCGGACGGGGTGCTCCGCCGCCGCCGGCCCGGGTCACCCGCGCTGGCGGTGGGCGGATCGGCGACGGTGGCACAGCGGTACTAACCTCGGATCGGCGCGAGAGGAGATTGCCGCGATGCCGCAGCCGCAGCCGGGAGCAGACCGGCCGGCCGACGGGAGCCCCCCGGAGCAGCACCCGGACCGGGATCCGGCGGTCAACGAGGAGCCGACCCTCTCCCCCGTACCGCCGGACGAGGCGCCCCGCACCGGCCCGGCGGGCACCCGGGAGCTGCCCACCGACCGGCCCGGCCAAGCCCCGGAGGACGGCCCGGCCGGCGCGCCCACCACGGCCGCGAGCGAGCCGCCGCCGGCCGACGACCAGCCCGGCGCGGACCCACGGGCCGCCACCACCGGCGAACCCGAGCCGCCCGCCCCGCACCCGTCCCCGGCCAGCCCGCCCGAAATCGGCGCGCGGGGCGCCGCCGCCGACCAGCCGGACCACGCCGCCCCGCACCCGGCCCCCGCGGACGCCCCCGAGCCGCCCGCCGACCAGCCCGGTCCGGGCCCGCGGGACGCCGACGCGACACCGGTCGACGCGGTGGCCGGCGACGGCCCGCAGGGCACCCGCCGGCTGACCGCCGACGCCACCGCGCCGACCCCGGACCCCGCCGCCGGGGACGGCGGTCCGGACCGTGGGCCGCAGGGCACCCGGCGGCTGCCGGCCGGTGAGCCGGCGGCCGCACCCGCGCCCCGGTGGAGCGGCTCGGCACCGGTCCCGCCCCCGCCGCCGCGCCGGCGGGCCTGGGGTGAGTCGGCGGAGCCGACCCCCGTGCCGCCGGCCCCGCCCGAGCCGCCCGAGCACCGGCCGCCGGTCGACCCGTGGGCGGGCGCGGACACCGGGGGCTGGGAGCTGCCCTCGGCCGAGCTGCCCGCGCTGCCGCCGACGCTGCCCTACCCGGCCCCGCCGCCGACCCGGCCGTACTCCGGGCCGCCCGCCCCACCACCCGCCAACCCGGTCGCGCCGCCGCCGCCACCACCGGTCGCCCGTCCGCCGGCCCCGCCAGCGGCCCCGGTCGCCCGACCGGCCCCGGTCGCCCGTCCACCGGCCCCGGTCGCCCCGCCGCCGGCGGCGCCGGTCCGGCCACCCCGGCAACGACGCGGGAAGACCCCGCCGCCGGTGGCGCCGCCGCCCGGCTGGCAGGCCCCCAAGGGATACGTCCCGGTCCCGGTCCGCAAGCGCCGGCGCTGGCCCTGGCTGCTGCTGCTCACCCTGGCCTGCTGCTGCGGCTGCCCGGCCTACTACGGCATGCCGATGACGGCGCAGTACCCGGCGAAGGCGGCGCTGCCGGCCGAGGTGGACGATCTGCGGCTGCGCGACGACAGCCGGTCGGAGCAGACCGCCCGGCAACTGGAGACCGAGGTACGCAAGGCGCACTGGCTGGCCGAGGAGACCTTCGCCGGCGTCTACGCCACCGGCGACGGCAAGCGGGTGACCGTGTTCGGCGGCACCGGCTTCCGGATCACCCCGGAGTCGGACGCCGAGGAGGAACTGAACCGGCTCGCCGAGCAGTACCAGCTCGGCGAGGCGCAGGTGGTCGAGACCGGGGTGCGCGGCCGGCACGGGCGCTGCGCGGTCGGCCGGGACGGCGGCACGGACGTGGTGGTCTGCACCTCGGCCGACCACGGCAGCATCGCCACCGCGGTGTTCACCCGGCTCTCCGTCGACGACAGCGCCCGGCTGCTCGACCGGATGCGCAGGCAGATCGTGACGGCCGACCAGAAGTGAGCCGACGGGCGGCCCCCGACCGACCGGGTCGGCCGGGGGTCAGGCCGGGGTGTCGCCGGGGGTGGCCGAGTGCGTCCGCGGCGGGGCGTACCGGGGCACGTACTCCTGGCCGGTGAGCTTCTGGATCTCGCTCATCACCTCGTCGGTCATCGCCCGCAACGAGGTCCGGTCGTCCGGCCGGCCGGTGAAGTCCAGCGGCTTGCCGAACCGGATGGTGATGTCCGCCGGCAGCAGCCGGGGCATCCGGGCGCCGATCGGCTGGACCTTCTCGGTGCCGATGGTGCCGACCGGGATCACCGGCACCTGCGCGGCGACCGCCAGCCGGGCCACCCCGGTGCGCCCGCGGTAGAGCCGACCGTCCGGCGACCGGGTCCCCTCCGGATAGACCACCACGAGGTCACCGCCCTTGAGGGCGGGGATCGCCGCGTCGAACGCCGACAGCGCCGCCCGCCCGCCGGCCCGCTCGACCGGGATCGCGCCGAGGCCGATGAGCACCGCCTTGCTGAACCGGCCGCGCAGGCCGGTGCCCTTGAAGTAGTCCGACTTGGCCCAGAACGCCAGGTGCCGGGGCACCACCGTGCCCAGCAGCAGCTCGTCGGCGACCGAGAGGTGGTTGGCGGCGAAGATCGCCCCGCCGGTCGGCGGAATGTGCTCCAGCCCCTCCACGGTGGGGCGCCAGGCCAACCGGAGCGCGGGCGCCACGGTGAGCTTGCCGATGGTGTAGAGCAGGGGCACGGATCCTCCGGCGGTCGGACTGGTCGGCTGGTCGGGCGGTGTCACGTTAGCGGACGCCACCGGGACACCCCGCGCGGGTGGCGGGCGGTCCGCGGGCTGGTCCGGGTGGGCGGCGAGGGACCGGGAGAGCCCCTTCCGCCGCGCGAACGCGACGGAAGGGGCCACTACGGCCGGCTCACCCGGATCTCATACCCGGCGAACGGCGACCGTCACCCGATCGCCCTCACCGACCTCCCCGGTGAACCCCTCGACGCCCTCGACGACGTCGATCTGGTCGGCCAGCACCTCCCGCGCCACGAAGTCGGCGAACCCGGCCACCGCCGCGCGCACCTCCTCGGACGCCGATAGCGCCACCACGATCCGGTCCGAGACGTCCAGGTCGGCGTCCCGGCGGGCCTGCTGCACCACCCGCACCACGTCCCGGGCCAGCCCCTCGGCGGCCAGTTCCGGGGTGACCTCGGTGTCCAGCACGACCACCCCCTCACCGCCGGGCAGCGGCGCGGAGTGCTCGGCGTCGGCGGCGACCAGGCGCAGCTCGTACTCACCCTCGGCCAGGGTGACCCCGGCGGCGACCGGGGCGCCGTCGACCAGCTCCCACTCCCCCGCCTTGACCGCCCTGATGACCTGCTGCACCTGCTTGCCGACCCGCGGGCCGAGCGCCCGGGGCACCACTGTCAGCACCTGCTGGCAGTACGCGGACACCTCGCCGGTGAACTCCACCGCCTTGACGTTGACCTCGTCGGCGACCAGGTCGGCGAACGGCCGCAGCTGCTCCGCCGCCGGGGAGGCGACGGTGAGCCGGGACAGCGGCAGCCGCACCCGCAGGCCCTTCGCCTTGCGCAGCGACAGCGCCGCCGAGGCGACCGCCCGGGTGTCGTCCATCGCCGCCACCAGCTCGTGGTCGGCCGGGAACCCGGTGGCGTCCGGCCAGTCGGTCAGGTGCACCGACCGCTCGCCGGTGAGCCCGCGCCAGATCTCCTCGGCGGTCAGCGGCGCCAGCGGCGCCACCACCCGGCAGAGCGTCTCCAGCACCGTCCACAGGGTGTCGAACGCGTCGTGGTCACCCGACCAGAACCGGTCCCGGGAGCGGCGCACGTACCAGTTGGTCAGCGCGTCCAGGTAGGACCGCACGGTGGCGCAGGCACCGGAGATGTCGTACGCGTCCAGCTGCGCCTGAACCGTGTCGACCAGTTCCCGGGTCTTCGCCAGCACGTACCGGTCGAGCAGGTGGCTGCTGTCGGTCCGGCGGCGCGCCTGGTACCCGTCCGCGTTGGCGTAGAGCGAGAAGAAGTACCAGACGTTCCACAGCGGCAGCAGCACCTGGCGCACCGCGTCCCGGATGCCCGCCTCGGTGACCGGCATGTCGCCGCCGCGCAGCACCGGCGAGGACATCAGCATCCAGCGCATCGCGTCCGAACCGTACGAGTCGAAGACGTGGTAGACGTCCGGGTAGTTGCGCAGGCTCTTGGACATCTTGCGCCCGTCGGAGCCGAGCAGGATGCCGTGGCTGAGGCAGTTGCGGAACGCCGGCCGGTCGAACAGCGCGGTGGCCAGCACGTGCATGGTGTAGAACCAGCCGCGGGTCTGCCCGATGTACTCCACGATGAAGTCGCCCGGGTAGTGGTGCTCGAACCAGTCGCGGTTCTCGAACGGGTAGTGCACCTGGGCGAACGGCATCGAGCCGGACTCGAACCAGCAGTCCAGCACCTCGGGGACCCGGCGCATCATCGAGCGCCCGGTCGGGTCGTCCGGGTTGGGGCGGACCAGCTCGTCCACCGCCGGCCGGTGCAGGTCGGTCAGGCGTACGCCGAAGTCCCGCTCGATCTCCGCCAGCGAGCCGTAGACGTCGACCCGCGGGTAGTTCGGGTCGTCGGACTTCCACACCGGGATCGGCGAGCCCCAGAACCGGTTCCGGCTGATCGACCAGTCGCGGGCGTTGGCCAGCCACTTGCCGAACGAGCCGTCCTTGATGTGCCCGGGGGTCCAGTTGATCTGCTGGTTCAGCTCGACCATCCGGTCCTTGAACGTGGTGACGGCGACGAACCACGACGACACCGCCTTGTAGACCAGCGGGGTGTCGCAGCGCCAGCAGTGCGGGTAGGAGTGGGTGTAGGTGTCCTGCTTGAGCACCACCCCCCGCTCCTTGAGCTCCCGGATCACCGGCTTGTTGACGTCGAAGACCTGCTCGCCCTGGTACGGCGGGACCAGCGCGGTGAACCGGGTGTGGTCGTCCACCGTGACGACGGTCGGGATGCCGGCCGCGTTGCAGACGTTCTGGTCGTCCTCACCGAAGGCCGGGGCGAGGTGCACGATCCCGGTGCCGTCCTCGGTGGTGACGAAGTCCGCGCCGAGCACCTGGTACGCGTTCGGGCCGGCCTGCTCGACGAGGAAGTCGTAGAGCGGGGTGTACCGGCGCCCGACCAGGTCCGTGCCGCGCACCGTGCCGACCTGCTCGTACCCCTCCAGCTCCTTGCCGTACGCGGCCAGCCGGGCCGCGCCGACCACGTACCGCTGGCCGTCGCGCTCCAGCACCGCGTACTCGATGTCCGGGCCGACGGCGAGCGCCAGGTTGGACGGCAGGGTCCACGGCGTGGTGGTCCAGACGCCGAGCCGCACCGGCCCGCGCACCAGCTCCGGCGCGCGCTCGTCCGGGGTCAGCTCGAACCACACCGACAGCGTCGGGTCGTGCCGGTCCCGGTAGACGTCGTCCATCCGGGTCTCGGTGTTCGACAGCGGCGTCTCGCAGCGCCAGCAGTACGCCAGCACCCGGAAGCCCTCGTAGACCAGACCCTTGTCGTGCAGGGTCTTGAAGGCCCACATGACGCTTTCCATGTAGTCCAGGTCGAGGGTCTTGTAGTCGTTGGCGAAGTCGACCCAGCGGGCCTGCCGGGTGACGTACCGCTCCCAGTCCTGGGTGAACTCCAGCACCGAGGTGCGGCACGCCTCGTTGAACCGGGCCACGCCGAGGTCGAGAATCTCCGCCTTGCTGGTGATGCCGAGCTGCTTCTCGGCCACCACCTCGGCGGGCAGGCCGTGGCAGTCCCAGCCGAAGCGCCGCTCGACGTGCTTGCCGCGCATGGTCTGGTAGCGCGGCACCACGTCCTTGACGTAGCCGGTGAAGAGGTGGCCGTAGTGCGGCAGGCCGTTGGCGAACGGCGGGCCGTCGTAGAAGACGTACTCGTTCTTGCCGTCGGTGCCGGCGGGGCGGGCCTCGACACTGGCCTCGAAGGTCTTGTCGGCCGTCCAGTGCTCCAGCACCCGGCGCTCGACCGCGGGCAGGTCCGGGCTCGCCGGCACGCCGGCGGCGGTCGGGTCGTGCAACGGATAGGCCATCGGGGGTCGCTCTCCTCAGCAGCTCACGCGTCGTGTGGGTCTGCGAGGACGAGCCGTTCCGGTACGCCTGTCGGCGCCCCGGGTGGGCCCGCGGTACCACCCCGCTTGGCGGTCAGGATCGACCGCCCGCTCGTTGGCCGGCTGTGACGGGCCGGACCCGTCCGGTTCTACTGGGCCGGTCACCCGGCTGTTCTTCCGGAGGCTCGCCGGTGATGGCCGGGTCATCGCCTTACGGCAGTCAAGGTTACCCGACCTCCGGCGGAGATCGCCGCCGAGTAACGGCCGCGGTCGCGGGCCGGCGGGCATGACCGGCGTCACAGCGCCGGCTGTCACGCCCGGCCCCGGCCGATCCGTCGTTCGGGTGTCGACACCGACCGGACCGAGGAGGTCGTCATGCAGAGGATCAACGTGGCCGAGGTGGCGCCGCAGGCGTACCAGGCCGTGCTGGGGCTGGAGAAGTACGCCCGGGCGAACGTCGAGCGCACCGTGTACCACCTGGTGAAGCTCCGGGCGTCGATGCTGAACGGGTGCGCGTTCTGCGTCGACATGCACAGCCGGGACGCGCTCGCCGAGGGCGAGTCGAGCCGGCGGCTCTTCGCGGTGGCCACCTGGCGGGAGGCGCCCTTCTTCGACGAGCGGGAGCGGACCGCGCTGGCGCTCACCGACGCCGTCACCCGGCTGGGCGAGGACGGCGTGCCGGACGAGGTGTGGGACGCCGCGGCGAAGGTGTGGTCGGAGAAGGAACTCGCGGATCTCCTGATCGCGATTGCCACAATCAACGTGTGGAACCGGATCGCGGTGCCCAGCCGGACCCAGCCGCCGCTGGACGTGTGACCACTACCGAAGCGGCACAGGCGGCCGGTGCGCTCGACGCGCACCGGCCGATGCTGCTCGGCCTCGCCTACCGCCTGCTCGGCAGCCGGCACGACGCGGAGGACGTGCTCCAGGACGCCTACCTGCGGTGGCTCAACGTCGACCGGACGCGGGTGGCCGAGCCGCGCCGGTACCTGTCCCGGGTGGTCACCCGGCTGGCCATGGACCGGCTCCGGGCCCGGCAGTCGACCCGGGAGGCGTACGTCGGCCCCTGGCTGCCCGAGCCGGTGCCCACCGCGCCCTCGCCGTTCGGCCCGCTGGACCGCGCCGAGCAGCGCGACTCGCTGGCCACCGCACTGCTGCACCTGCTGGAACGGCTCAGCCCGCCGGAGCGGGCGGTCTACGTGCTGCACACCGCCTTCGAGCTGCCGTACGCCGAGATCGCGGAGATCCTGGACCGGTCGCCGGCGGACTGCCGGCAGCTGCACCACCGGGCGGTGGCCCGGATCGGGCAGGACCGGCGCCGGTTCACCGCCGACCGGGCCGAGCAGGAGCGGCTGCTGGACGCCTTCCTCGCCGCCGCCCGCGACGGCGACCTGGCGAGGCTGACCGGGCTGGTCGCCGCGGACGCCACCGCCTGGACCGACGGCGGCGGTCGGGTGAAGGCGGCCCGCAACCCGGTGGCCGGGGTGGACCGGATCGCCCGCTTCTTCGCCGGCATCTACGGCGGCGTCCCGTTCTCGGCACGCCGGCTGGAGCTCAACGGCCAGCCGGCGGCGCTGATCGTCCGGCCCGACGGCAGCCGGTACGCGATCACCGTGGCCGCCGCCGGCGGCCGGATCACCGGGCTCTACGTCATGGGGAACCCGGACAAGCTATCGGCGCTCACCGACTGAGCCGGGGTCCGGAGCCCGTACGGCCCGGCGGCGGCCGCCGCCGGGCTCCGCGGGGAGGTTCGGCATCCCGGACCCGGGAAGGTCGGTCAGCCCAGCTCGGGGAACCAGAGCGCGATCTCGCGCTTGGCGCTGTCCGGGGAGTCGGAGGCGTGCACCAGGTTCTCCCGGTTGGACAGGGAGAAGTCGCCGCGGATGGTGCCGGCGGCCGCCTTGCGCCCGTCGGTCGCGCCGACCAGCCCGCGTACCACGTCGATGACCTGGTCGCCGGAGAGCACCAGGGCGACCAGCGGGCCGCCGGTCATGAAGTCCTTCAGCGGCGGGTAGAACGGCTTGTCGACGTGCTCGGCGTAGTGCTCGTCGGCCAGCGCGGCGTCCATCGTCCGGGTCACCATCGCGTCGATCCGCAGCCCCTTGCGCTCGAAACGGGAGATGACCTCGCCGACCAGCCCGCGGCGCACCGCGTCCGGCTTGATCAGTACGAGGGTGCGCTCATCCGGGCTGCTGCTGGACACGCTGGGTTCCTCCTGTGCGCGCAAGACCGTCCTGCTGGGTACGGTCAGCCTAGCGACCCGGTCCCGGCGCCGGCGCGGCGGCCAGTCTTTCCCCCGGCCACCGGTCCGGCCTAGCCTGGCCCTTGACCCCCGGGAGGTCCACAGTGGCGAATGGCGGGAACCGACCCATCGCGCCGGTACGCAAGCTGATCGCCGCGGTGCTCGGCACCGTGGCCACCTTCGTGATCCTCTTCGGCCTCGGCATGACCAGCTGGGCGATCGTGGCGCTCGGGGTGGCCCTGCTTGTGCTGGCCATCGCGCTGGCCACGGTGCGCGGCGGCGGGCGCACCTGGGTGGTCGGGGTCGGGCACGTGCACAGCGCCTCCGAGCCACCCACCCAGTACGCCTTCGGCCGCTGTGAGCTGCAACTGGTGATCGACGCGCCCGGCCTGCCGCCCCGCTCCAAGAAGATCATCGAGCCGCGGGTGCCGGTGGCGAAGTGGCCCTCGCTCGGCCAGGCCCTGCCGATCCGGGTGGCGCTGGACGACCAGCGGCACGTCCGGGTCCTCTGGGACGAGGTGCCCACCCACACCGAGACCGCCGCGGCCGCCGCCGACCTCCCGCCCGAGTACGCCGACGCCGAGCCGGTGGAGGAGGTGCTGATCCAGCAGGAGGCCCCGCCGTGGGCCGACCGGGCGCCCGAGGACGACCTGCGCGACGAACCGCACGACCCGCTCGGGCCGCTCGGGCCGGACCCGCTGGTCGACGAGCTCGGCCCACCCGCCGACGAGCGCGAGCCGGTGCGGATGCACCAGCGTCCCGGCGGTCCGGTGGTGCTGGAGGGCACCGTGGTCGAGCAGTCGACGGAGAGCGGCACCCTGCCCCGCCGGGCCACCCCCGCCCCGCGGCCGCCCGCCGAGGAGCGGTTCGACCCGCCCGCGGCCGAGCCGCTGGACCCGATCGACCTGCCGCTGGACGACTCGCTGCCGCCGCCCCGGCCGCGCGAGGAGGCGGTCACCCCGGAGGAGCTGGACGAGGCGATCTTCGGCTTCGACCCGGACGCGGCGCCGGCCGACCCGGCCGCACCGATCAGCGGGGTGGGGCTCACCCTGCTGGTCACCGAGCTGTCCCGTTCGCTGGCGTTCTACCGGGACGTGCTCGGCTTCACCGAGGTCGACCGGGGCGCCGGCAACGCGGTGCTCGCCTCCGGCGCGACCCGGCTGGTGCTGCGGGAGAACACCGAGGCGGCGGCGGTGAACCGGCGGCTGGTGCACGTCAACCTGGAGGTCGACGACATCCAGGCCGCGTACGACCGGATGCGCGACTCCGGGGTGCGGTTCACCTACGCGCCCCGGGTGGTCAACCGGGGCAGCCGGCTGGAGGTGTGGGCAGCCGCCTTCCGCGACCCGGACGGCCACGGCATCGCGCTGACCCAGTGGCGGGAACGCGCCGAGGCCTGAACCGCCGCCGCCCGGCGCCGGGCCGCGGTCAGCCGAGGATGACCCGGCGGACGTGCAGGGCGTACGCCCAGACCAGTGCGAAGATGACGCCCAGCGCGAACAGCGACCAGTGCAGCAGGCCGGCCAGCATCAGCAGCCCCTGCAGGGCGGTGCCCGCGTGCCAGGCCCACGGCCGGCGCATCATGCCGGCCAGCACCACCGCCGTCACGGCCAGCGCCACCACCGCGCCGATCGCGGTGCCGCTCAGGTCACCGCCGACCACCCGGATCGGCTGGATGGCGAGCAGCAGCACCAACGCCTCCAGGCTCAGCGTGCCGGCGCCCAGGCCGCGTACCGCCCGCTCCGGGTTCCGCAGCCCGGACCGCCGCGGCCCACCCGCCGGCGGCCCGCCGCGCCCGCCCGGCTCGCCCGGTGCACCGGCCGGCCCGTCGGGCGCGCCGGCCCGCTGCTGTTCCGGGCCGGTCATCGCTTCAGCAGCCGGCGGGCGTCGGCCACGGTCACCACCGAGCCCGTGATCAGTACGCCGACCCCGCTCAACTCGCCCGGCACGTCCTCCTCGGCCAGCGCCACCGCCGCCTCGATCGCGTCCGGCATCTCCTCAGCCACCTCGACCCGGTCCGGGCCGAACACCTCGGCGGCCAGCGCGGCCAACTCCCCCGCCGGCATCGCCCGCGGCGAGCTGTTGCGGGTCACCACCACCTGGTCGACCACCGGTTCCAGCAGCTCCAGCAGGCTCGCGGCGTCCTTGTCGGCGAGCACGCCGAGCACCGCCACCAGCTTGCTGAACGCGAACTCCTCCTGGAGCGCGGTGACCGTGGCGGCCATCCCCTGCGGGTTGTGCGCCCCGTCCAGCAGGATCGTCGGCGCGCTGCGGACCCGTTCCAGCCGCCCCGGCGAGCTGGCCGCCGCGAATCCCTCGCGGACCGTCTCGACGTCCAGCTGGCGCCGGGCGCCGGCGCCGAGGAACGCCTCGACGGCGGCGAGCGCCACCGCCGCGTTCTGCGCCTGGTGGGCGCCGTGCAGCGGGACGAACACCTCCTCGTAGACGCCGCCCAGGCCCTGCAGGGTGAGCACCTGCCCACCCACGGCGACGGCCCGCCGGAGCACGCCGAACTCCGAGCCCTCGCGGGCGATGGTCGCGCCGACCTCGGCGCAGCGCTCCAGGATCGGGCGGGCCGCCTCCTCCTCCTGCGCGGCCGAGATGACGGTCGCGCCCTTGTGGATGATGCCGGCCTTGTGCAGCGCGATGTCCTCGACCGTGTCGCCGAGCCACTCCGTGT
The DNA here is from genome assembly GCF_030519475.1 of Micromonospora sp. C28SCA-DRY-2. Lineage (GTDB taxonomy): Bacteria > Actinomycetota > Actinomycetes > Mycobacteriales > Micromonosporaceae > Micromonospora. The sequence continues at coordinate 358,161 of NZ_JAUMKD010000002.1, forward strand.
GGTCCAGCCCGATCGGGGTGATCACCGCGACGCCGGCCTGGATCACGTTGGTCGAGTCCTCGGCGCCGCCGAGGCCCACCTCGACCACCGCCACGTCGACCGGGGCGTCGGCGAAGGTGGCGAACGCCAGCGCGGTGGTCATGTCGAAGTAGGTCAGCGGCTCGGCCGACCGCTCGTCCACCAGCCGGGCCAGCGGCTCGACCTCCCGGTACGTCGCGGTGAACCGCTCCTCGCTCACCGGCTCGCCGTCCAGGCTGATCCGCTCCCGGACGGTCTCCAGGTGCGGGCTGGTGTAGCGGCCGGTGTGCAGGCCGAACGCCCGCAACAGCGAATCGATCATGCGGGCCGTGGAGGTCTTGCCGTTCGTCCCGGTCAGGTGGATGGCCGGGTACGCCCGCTGCGGGTCGCCCAGCAGGTCGAGCAGGGACTGGATCCGGTCCAGCTCGAAGACCATCCGGGTGAACCCGCGGCCGGCCAGTTCGGCCTCCAGCGCGGCGAACGAGTCACGATCGGTCACGAGGGCAGCGCCTCCAGAGCCGCGTCGATCCGGGCCAGGTCGGCCTCGGCCACCGCGAGCCGGTCGCGGATCTTGGCGACCACCGGCTCCGGGGCCTTGCCGACGAACGCCGGGTTGTCCAGCTTAACCCGGGCCTGCGCGGCCTCCTTCTCGGCCGCCGCCCGGTCCTTGGTGAGCCGGGCCCGCTCGGCGGCCACGTCGATCGAGCCCCGGGTGTCCAGGGCGACGTTCACCGAGCCGGGCATGGCCAGCGTGGCGCTGGCCTGGAAGTCGTCACCGGCCGCGTCCAGCCGGGCCAGCGACCGGATCAGCGGCTCGTGCGCCGCGATCCCGGCGGCGGCCAGGCCGTCGAGCCGGGCGGCGACCCGCTGGGTGGGGCGCAGGCCCTGGTCGGAGCGGAACCGGCGGACCTCGGTGACCACCCGTTGCAGGGTGCCGACCTCGGCCTCCGCGGCGTCGTCGAGCCGCGCCCGGTCGGCGGTCGGCCAGGCGGCGGTCATCACCGTCTCGCCGCCGGTCAGGGCCAACCACAGCTCCTCGGTGACGAACGGGATGACCGGGTGCAGCAGCCGCAGCAGCTGGTCCAGCACGTGCCCGAGCACCCGGCGGGTGGCCTCGGCGGCCGGTCCCCCCTCGGCCAGCACCGGCTTGCTCAGCTCGACGTACCAGTCGCAGACGTCGTCCCAGGCGAAGTGGTACAGCAGGTCGCAGACCTTGGCGAACTCGTACGCCTCGAACTGCTCGTCGACCTCGGCGGTGACGTGCGCCAGCCGGGACAGGATCCACCGGTCGACGGTCGACAGCGCCTCGGCCGCCGGCAGCGGCCCCTCGGTGTGCGCGCCGTTCATCAGCGCGAACCGGGTGGCGTTCCAGAGCTTGTTGCAGAAGTTGCGGGAGCCCTGGCACCACTCCTCGCTGACCGGCACGTCCTGACCGGGGTTGGCGCCCCGGGCCAGGGTGAACCGGGTGGCGTCGGCACCGAACCGGTCGATCCAGTCCAGCGGGTCGACCACGTTGCCGAACGACTTGGACATCTTCTTGCCGTGCTCGTCGCGGACCATGCCGTGCAGCGCCACCACGTCGAACGGCTGCACGCCGTCCATCGCGTAGAGGCCGAACATCATCATCCGGGCGACCCAGAAGAAGAGGATGTCGTAGCCGGTGACCAGGACGCTGGTCGGGTAGAACTTCGCCAGGTCCGGGGTCTGCTCCGGCCAGCCCAGCGTGGAGAAGGGCCACAGGCCGCTGGAGAACCAGGTGTCCAGGACGTCCTCGTCCTGCCGCCAGCCCTCGCCGGTCGGCGGCTGCTCGTCCGGGCCGACGCAGACGATCTCGCCGTTCGGGCCGTACCAGACCGGGATGCGGTGGCCCCACCAGAGCTGGCGGGAGATGCACCAGTCGTGCATGTTGTCGACCCAGGCGAAGTAGCGCTTGGCCAGCTCGGCCGGCTCGATCTTCACCCGGCCGTCGCGCACCGCGTCGCCGGCGGCCTGGGCGAGCGGCCCGGTGTTCACGAACCACTGCAGCGACAGCCGCGGCTCGACGGTGGTCTTGCACCGCGAGCAGTGCCCCACCGCGTGCAGGTACGGCCGCTTCTCGGCCACGATCAGGCCCTGCTCGCGCAGCGCGGCGACGATCGCCGGGCGGGCCTCGTACCGGTCCAGCCCCTCGAACGGGCCGGGCGCGGTGATGACGCCCCGCTCGTCCATGATCGTCAGCGCCGGCAGGTCGTGCCGCTGGCCGATCTCGAAGTCGTTCGGGTCGTGCGCCGGGGTCACCTTGACCATGCCGGTGCCGAAGCTCGGGTCGACGTGCTCGTCGGCGACGATCGGGATCCGCCGGTCGGTGAGCGGCAGCGCCACCTCCGTGCCGATGAGGTGCCGGTACCGCTCGTCGTCCGGGTGCACCGCGACCGCGGTGTCGCCGAGCATCGTCTCGGCCCGGGTGGTGGCCACCACGACCTCGTCGCTGTAGCGGATCGAGATCAGCTCACCCTCGTCGTCGGTGTGCTCCACCTCGATGTCGGAGAGCGCGGTGAGACAGCGCGGGCACCAGTTGATGATCCGGTTCGCCCGGTAGATCAGCCCGTCGTCGAAGAGCTTCTTGAACATGGTCTGCACGGCCCGGGACAGGCCCTCGTCCATGGTGAAGCGCTCGCGGTCCCAGTCGACGGCGTCGCCGAGGCGGCGCATCTGGCCGAGGATCGCGCCGCCGGACTCGGCCTTCCACTGCCAGACCCGCTCGACGAACTTCTCCCGGCCCAGGTCGTGCCGGGACAGCCCCTCGGTGGCGAGCTGCCGCTCCACCAGGTTCTGGGTGGCGATGCCGGCGTGGTCCATGCCGGGCAGCCAGAGCGCCTCGTAGCCCTGCATGCGCTTGCGCCGGGTGAGGGCGTCCATCAGGGTGTGCTCGAACGCGTGGCCCATGTGCAGCGAGCCGGTGACGTTCGGCGGCGGGATGACGATGGTGAACGGGGGCTTGTCGCTCTCCGCCGACGCCCGGAAGTGGCCGGCGGCTACCCACTGCTCGTACCGTCGCTGCTCTACCTCGCCCGGCTGGTACTGGCCGGGCAGGGTCGGGGCGTCGGGGCGTCGGGCATCCAGTCTCTCGGTCACCCTGAAAGTCTACGGAGCGCTTCCGCGGACCTGACGTGCGCCACCGGTGCTTCGCGTACGGTGTCGGCTATGTCCGACGCACATCTCACCGAGCGCCCGGTCGACGACGGGCGGGAGCCCATCGACCTGACCGAGGAGCCGATCCAGCTGAGCAACCGGGACCCGGAGGCAGCCGCCGAACGGCGGCCCCGGTCGCGGCGCCGGCGGGTGCTGCTCGCGGCGCTGCTCGTCGCCGGCCTGGCCGGCGCCGGTGCGCTGGGCACTGCCGGCTGGCGGGTGAGCCAGCAGAAGGACACCGACCTGGCCACGCCGGAGCGGGTGGCCGGCCTGACCCGGGACGACAGCGAACGGGCCCGCAGCACCGCCGACTACCTGCGCAGCGGCTTCGCCGCCGACATCGACCTGGACCGTAGCTTCGGCACCGTCTACCGCGACCCGGCCGACGAGCGGAAGTCGGTGCTCATCTTCGGCGGCGCCACGCTGCTCTGGCAGCCCGAGCGCGACCTGGACACCCTCTTCGGCCTGATGTCCGACGAGACCGGCAAGGTGACCGGGCTGCGTGAGGTGCCGGCCGGCCGGCTCGGCGGGGTGATGAAGTGCGGCAGCACCAGCGGCGAGGGCGGCGACTTCGCCATCTGCGGCTGGGCCGACCACGGCAGCGTGGTGATGGCGATGTTCCCCGGACGTCCGGTCGACCAGGCGGGCGAGCTGCTCCGCAAGATCCGCGAGGGCATCCAGACCCGGGACTGAGGCCCTTTCGCCGCTTCCGCGGCCGTCGATATCGGCGTGCCCTCCGACTACTTTCCCGCGGCGGCTGGAACGTGGCTGGGCCGCCGCTATGCGGTTGCGGTTGGGGGTGTGGCCAAGCGGTAGCGCCAGAAACGCAGCGGGTGGAACGGCTCCCGGCCGCGGTTTTGTCCACCCGCCAAGGGGGCGAGGACCTTCAGAGCGATCGCTCGCACACCGCAAAAGGCGCCGGCGGTCTCGGGTCGGGCCTCCAACTGCTCGGCGGTGATCGTGGTTAGCGGCCGGGTGGGGTTCGGCCCCCGCTGTGTTCGGCGGGGTGGTTGGCGGCCGGCAGAAAGGGGGGTGAACGCATTCAGGGCCACCCCCTTGGTCGGGGTGGCCCTGAATGGAAAGGTTGTCCGGCGGTGTCCTACTCTCCCACACCCTCGCGAGTGCAGTACCATCGGCGCTGGAGGGCTTAGCTTCCGGGTTCGGAATGTGACCGGGCGTTTCCCCTCCGCCATGACCGCCGTAACTCTATCGACATATCAAACAACACCACACATCGGGTGTGTTGTTCGTTTGTCGGGAGTTGCACAGTGGACGCGTAGCAGCTTGGTAGTCAAGTCCTCGGCCTATTAGTACCGGTCAACTGAACCCGTTACCGGGCTTACATTTCCGGCCTATCAACCCAGTCGTCTAGCTGGGGGCCTTACCCACCCAAAGGGTGGTGGGATACCTCATCTTGAAGCGAGCTTCCCGCTTAGATGCTTTCAGCGGTTATCCCTTCCGAACGTAGCTAACCAGCCGTGCCCCTGGCGGGACAACTGGCACACCAGAGGTTCGTCCGTCCCGGTCCTCTCGTACTAGGGACAGCCCTTCTCAAGTATCCTACGCGCACGGCGGATAGGGACCGAACTGTCTCACGACGTTCTAAACCCAGCTCGCGTACCGCTTTAATGGGCGAACAGCCCAACCCTTGGGACCTGCTACAGCCCCAGGATGCGACGAGCCGACATCGAGGTGCCAAACCATCCCGTCGATATGGACTCTTGGGGAAGATCAGCCTGTTATCCCCGGGGTACCTTTTATCCGTTGAGCGACACCGCTTCCACACGCAAGTGCCGGATCACTAGTCCCGACTTTCGTCCCTGCTCGACCTGTCAGTCTCACAGTCAAGCTCCCTTGTGTACTTGCACTCAACACCTGATTGCCAACCAGGCTGAGGGAACCTTTGGGCGCCTCCGTTACCCTTTAGGAGGCAACCGCCCCAGTTAAACTACCCACCAGACACTGTCCCTGAACCGGATAACGGTCCGAAGTTAGATACCCAAATCAACCAGAGTGGTATTTCAAGATTGCCTCCACCCATACTGGCGTATGGACTTCACCGGCTCCCACCTATCCTACACAAGCTAATTCGGATACCAATGTCAAGCTATAGTAAAGGTCCCGGGGTCTTTCCGTCCTGCCGCGCGTAACGAGCATCTTTACTCGTACTGCAATTTCGCCGGGCCTGTGGTTGAGACAGTGGGGAAGTCGTTACGCCATTCGTGCAGGTCGGAACTTACCCGACAAGGAATTTCGCTACCTTAGGATGGTTATAGTTACCACCGCCGTTTACTGGCGCTTAAGTTCTCCGCTTCGCCCCGAAGAGCTAACAGGTCCCCTTAACGTTCCAGCACCGGGCAGGCGTCAGTCCATATACATCGAATTACTTCTTCGCATGGACCTGTGTTTTTAGTAAACAGTCGCTTCCCCCTGCTCTCTGCGGCCATACAACGCTCCACCCGCGCGGGGCTTCACGTCTCCGGCCCCCCTTCTCCCTAAGTTACGGGGGCAATTTGCCGAGTTCCTTAACCACAGTTCGCCCGATCGCCTCGGTATTCTCTACCTGACCACCTGTGTCGGTTTGGGGTACGGGCCGCTCAGAACTCGCTAGAGGCTTTTCTCGGCAGCATAGGATCACTGACTTCACCTGAATCGGCTCGGCATCACGTCTCAGCCTTCATGTGCTGCGGATTTGCCTACAGCACGGCCTACACGCTTACCCCGGCACAACCACCGGCCGGGATCAGCTACCTTCCTGCGTCACCCCATCGCTTGACTACTACCCGCCAGGTTCCCACGCTCCCCACCCTCAACCCGAAGGTCTTGGATGGTTTGGGTGGTTAGCACAACGAGGTTCGTCAGGGTCGCTCTTTCGCGGGTACGGGAATATCAACCCGTTGTCCATCGACTACGCCTCTCGGCCTCGCCTTAGGTCCCGACTCACCCAGGGCGGATTAGCCTGGCCCTGGAACCCTTGGTCATCCGGCGGAAGGGTTTCTCACCCTTCTTTCGCTACTCATGCCTGCATTCTCACTCGTGCCGCGTCCACAACTCGATCACTCGGCTGCTTCACCCCCGGCACGACGCTCCCCTACCCACCCACACACCTGCACGAAGCTCCGAAGAACTTCGCGAAGTACTTGTGTGAGTGCCACAGCTTCGGCGGTGTACTTGAGCCCCGCTACATTGTCGGCGCGGAACCACTTGACCAGTGAGCTATTACGCACTCTTTAAAGGGTGGCTGCTTCTAAGCCAACCTCCTGGTTGTCTATGCGACCCCACATCCTTTTCCACTTAGCACACGCTTAGGGGCCTTAGCTGGTGATCTGGGCTGTTTCCCTCTCGACTACGAAGCTTATCCCCCGCAGTCTCACTGCCGCGCTCTCACTTACCGGCATTCGGAGTTTGGCTGATTTCGGTAAGCTTGTGGGCCCCCTAGACCATCCAGTGCTCTACCTCCGGCAAGAAACACGCGACGCTGCACCTAAATGCATTTCGGGGAGAACCAGCTATCACGGAGTTTGATTGGCCTTTCACCCCTAACCACAGGTCATCCCCCAACTTTTCAACGTTGGTGGGTTCGGCCCTCCACGCGGTCTTACCCGCGCTTCAGCCTGCCCATGGCTAGATCACTCCGCTTCGGGTCTAGGA
>NZ_JAUMKD010000002.1:367500-1144606 GCF_030519475.1 Micromonospora sp. C28SCA-DRY-2
GTTACTCACCCGTTCGCCGCTCGAGTACCCCGAAGGGCCTTTCCGCTCGACTTGCATGTGTTAAGCACGCCGCCAGCGTTCGTCCTGAGCCAGGATCAAACTCTCCAACAAAAACTTGTCGAACAGCAATCCCGACAACAAAAGTGTTGCCAAAGGAATCCCAACCAACCAACCCCCAAAGAGAGTCAGCCAGTCCGGGGTATAAATCAAATTGGCACTGGCTTATCAAGCACCCTGTTGAGTTCTCAAAGAACAACCACACACCATCCGAAATCCCACCATCTGGGACCCCGTCTGGGGCAACCTCTCAAGCCTACCCGGTCCGTTCCGCACCGTCAACCTCGGTCTGAGGTGATCAGCTTGGCTCGTTCCGGACCCACGCCGACGCACGCCGTTGCCGGCGGTCGTTTCTGTCGTGGGAAGCCGCAGACCGGCCGATCGCCGCTTCGCGGCCATCCGCCCGGCTCCTGCCGGCTTCAGAACTCTACCCGGTCAGCTTCGCGATCGCAACCCCGTTTCTCTCGAGGTCACCCGCACCGCCCGATCCCAGTCTCGCTCGGCGTCTCCGCCACGAGCCTGGCGCCCCGTTCTCGGCCGGTTTGCCCGGCCTCCCGCGTGCAGAGAGAAAGTTACGCGGCGGGGTCCCGGAAGGCAAATCAACGCCAGCCAATGGGGCTGGCGCACCGTGCCGGAAGCCCCGGTTCTGGTCCCAACGACAGGGTCCACCCGGGTATTCCGGGCGGCGTCCGTCGCCGGAAGCCCGCCACAGGTCCCAACGCACCCGGCGGTCCAGGTGACCACACGGCGGAAGCCCGCTACGGGCTCCAACACCAAGGCGCACCGGCGCATTCGAGGTGACCCCTGCGGCGCAACGCCCGCTACGGATCCCAACGCCGGCGTCCGCACCGGCATTCCAGGTGAGGCCCGAGGCGGAAACCCGCTACGGCTCCCAACACCGAGGCCCACGGGTGTGTTCCGGGTGACCCTTGCGGCGCAAAGCCCGCTCTACGGGTCCCAACGCCGGAGGCCGCACCGGAATTCCGGGTGACGCAGGCGGCCCGGGTGCGGCGCCGATTCGGCCGCCACCGGCAGCGCCGGGGTGTTCCGGCCGTCGACAACGACGCGCCTCCGCGCGCCGCTCCCGGTGCCACCGCTGCTGGTGGCTACCCGAGGATCGGAACGCCCGGTCCGGGCGGAGCAGCCCCCGGGCACCGCGCCGGCTCCGGGTACTGGCCGGCGCACCGGTCCCGCGAGCGGCTCCGACGTGCCAGAGTGTTCGGCATGGATGACGTGTCCCGGCCGGCGGCGACGGTGCTCGCCGAAGAGGCGCTGCTCGGCCTGCTGCTGCCGTTCTGGCAGCTGGTCATCGGCGCCTTCGTGCTCTTCGTCGTCCTGGTCTCGGTGGCCCGGCTGGCGCGGCGCGGGCCCTCCCGGATGAGCACCGCCCTGCTCGTCACGGCGGCCGCGATCGCCGGCTTCGCGCTGGTGGGCGTACTGCTGCAGGGGTGACGGGGGTCAGAGCCGGCGGTTGGCCAGACTCGGCAGCTCCGCGCGGATGGTCCGCAGCCGTACCAGGTCGAGATCCGCGACGGCGAAGCCCGGGCCGTCCGGCACCTGGCTGAGCACCATCCCCCAGGGGTCGATCACCATGCTGCGTCCGAAGCAGGTGCGGCCCGGCTCGTGGTCGCCGGTCTGCCCGGCGGCGGCGACGAAGCACTGGTTCTCGATGGCCCGGGCCCGCAGCAAGACCTCCCAGTGGTCCCGCCCGGTGTGCAGCATGAAGGCCGCCGGCACCACCAGCAGATGGGCCCCGCCCTCGGTGGCGAGCTGCCGGTACAGCTCGGGGAAGCGCAGGTCGTAGCAGATCGACAGGCCGACCCGGAGCCCTTCGACGTCGACCACCACCGGCTGGTCACCCGGCGCCACGGTGGCCGACTCGAGGTACGACACCCGCCCGGGGATCTCCACGTCGTACAGGTGGATCTTCCGGTAGCTGGCGGCGAGCGCGCCGGAGCGGTCGAACACCAGTGAGGTGTTCCAGGTGTGCTCCGGGTCTGGGCCGGCCTCGTGGAAGGAGCCGGCGACCAGCCAGATGCCCAGCCGCCGGGCGAGGTCGGCGAAGAACAAGCCGACCTCACCGTCGACCGGTTCCGGCTCGGGCAGCCCGGCCGCCGGGCCCAGGTAGTCGACGTACTCGGGCAGGACCGCGAGGTCCGCGCCGGCGGCCGCCGCGCGCTCCACCAGGACCGCCGCGGCGGCGAGGTTGGCCTTCCGGTCGTCGCGGGCGTTGAGCTGGCAGACGGCGACACGCATGGCGTTCAGCGTACGGGCGCAGCGGCTACCGCGACAGCGCCGGCTGGCGCGACGGCATGCTCGGCGACCGCCGCCCGGTCGACGGCGGCCGGCCGGTCAGGCGGACTTCTCCTCGCGGTCCCGCCGGGCGCGCCGGCCGGTGAACTCGCGCGGGACGATGGTCGGGTTGACGTTCTCCAGGACGACCTCGCGGGTGATCAGCACCCGGGCGGCGTCCGGGTTGCTCGGCACCTCGTACATCGTGGAGAGCAGGACCTCCTCGATGATGGCCCGCAGCCCTCGGGCGCCCGTCCCCCGCAGCATGGCCTGGTCGGCGATCGCCTCCAGCGCCGGCTGGTCGAACTCCAGCTCGACCCCGTCGAGTTCGAAGAGGCGCTGGTACTGCCGGACCAGGGCGTTGCGCGGCTCGGTGAGGATCCGCACCAGCGCCTGGCGGTCGAGGCTGCGCACGTTGGTGATCACCGGGAGGCGGCCGACGAACTCCGGGATCAGGCCGAATTTCAGCATGTCCTCCGGCATGACCTGGCCGAAGATGTCGTCGGTCGACCGCTCGGAGACCGACCGGAGGCGCGCACCGAAGCCGGTGCCGCCCTGCCCGGTGCGGGCCTCGATGATCTGGTCGAGGCCGGCGAACGCGCCACCGCAGATGAAGAGGACGTTGGTCGTGTCGATCTGGATGAACTCCTGGTGCGGGTGCTTACGGCCACCCTGCGGCGGCACGTTGGCCACCGTGCCTTCCAGGATCTTGAGCAGGGCCTGCTGGACGCCCTCGCCGGAGACGTCGCGGGTGATCGACGGGTTCTCCGACTTGCGGGCGATCTTGTCGACCTCGTCGATGTAGATGATGCCGGTCTCGGCGCGCTTGATGTCGTAGTCGGCGGCCTGGATCAGCTTGAGGAGGATGTTCTCCACGTCCTCACCGACGTAGCCGGCCTCGGTGAGCGCGGTGGCGTCGGCGATGGCGAACGGCACGTTCAGCATCCGCGCCAGGGTCTGCGCCAGGTGGGTCTTGCCGCAGCCGGTCGGGCCGATCAGCAGGATGTTGGACTTGGCCAGCTCGACGGCGTCGCTGCCGGAGCCCGGCGCGCCGGCCGCCTCGGCCTGGATCCGCTTGTAGTGGTTGTAGACCGCGACGGAGAGCGCCTTCTTGGCCTGGTCCTGCCCGACGACGTAGTTGTCGAGGAACTGGCAGATCTCCATCGGCTTGGGAAGCTCTTCCCACTTCACCTCGCCGGACTCGGCCAACTCCTCTTCGATGATCTCGTTACAGAGATCGATGCACTCGTCGCAGATGTAGACCCCGGGGCCCGCGATGAGCTTCTTGACCTGCTTCTGCGACTTGCCGCAGAAGGAGCACTTCAGTAGGTCGCCGCCGTCACCGATCCGTGCCACCTACGTTCTCCCTGCACTCATCGGCCGGAACCCCGGCCCTGACCTGCGGACGCTGTGCTCCGTCCGTCTCCTTCACCCCGCCGGATCCACCGGCGAAGCGGCACAGACCCGACGTTACCCGCTGGCGGGGGTTTCTCCGACCCCCAAAACGGGTGTGTCAGAGGTCGGCCGGGAGCGATCCCCGACCGACCTCCGACCCGGAACCGGTCAGCTGGCGGCGTTGGCGGCCAGCAGCCCCTTCTTGCGACTGGTCAGGATCGTGTCGACCAGCCCGTACTCACGGGACTCCTCGGCCGTCATGATCTTGTCACGGTCGATGTCCTTGCGAACCTTCTCGATCGGCTGGTTGCAGTGCCGGGAGAGCATCTCCTCCAGCTGGGTCCGCATCCGCAGGATCTCCCGGGCCTGGATCTCGATGTCCGAGCCCTGACCGTAGCCGCCCTCGGTGGCCGGCTGGTGGATGATGATCCGGGAGTTGGGCAGCGCCATCCGCTTGCCCGGGGTGCCCGCGGAGAGCAGCACCGCCGCCGCGCTCGCGGCCTGGCCCAGGCAGACCGTCTGGATGTCCGGCCGGACGTACTGCATGGTGTCGTAGATCGCCGTCATCGCGGTGAACGAACCGCCCGGCGAGTTGATGTACATGATGATGTCGCGGTCCGGGTCGGTGCCCTCGAGCGTCAGCAGCTGCGCCATCACGTCGTTGGCCGACGCGTCGTCGACCTGGACGCCGAGGAAGATGATCCGGTCCTCGAAGAGCTTGTTGTACGGGTTCGACTCCTTGACCCCGTACGACGTGCGCTCGACGAACGACGGCAGGACATAGCGGTTGTGCACGGCCGCGAACTGGGGCGGCAGGCTCAGATCGGTCATCGTCAGCTCCTCAGCTCAGGGTCCCGGCGCCATCCGGAACCTGGGCGGCCCCGATGATCACCTTGTCGATGAAGCCGTAGTCCATGGCCTCCTGGGCGGTGAACCAGCGGTCGCGGTCCGAATCCGCCTCGATCTGCGCCTGGCTCTGCCCGGTGTGGTGCGCGACCCGCTCCTGGAACATCCGCTTGGTGTAGAGCATCTGCTCCGCCTGGATGGCGATGTCGGACGCGGTGCCGCCCAGGCCGCCGGAGGGCTGGTGCATCATGATCCGCGCGTGCGGCAGGGCGTAGCGCTTGCCCTTGGTGCCGGCGCAGAGCAGCAGCTGGCCCATGGAGGCCGCCATGCCCATGGCGACGGTCGACACGTCGTTGTCGATGAACTGCATGGTGTCGTAGATCGCCATGCCGGAGTAGACCGAGCCACCCGGCGAGTTGATCCAGAGGTTGATGTCGCGGTCCGGGTCCTCCGCGGCGAGCAGCAGCAGCTGCGCGCAGATGCGGTTGGCGACCTGGTCGGTCACCTCACTGCCCAGGAAGATGATCCGCTCCTTGAGCAACCGGTTGTAGACCGAGTCGTCGAGGTTGCCAATGTTGTCGCCACCGCGGGCCTCGATCGCCCGGAGCGGCTTCGCTGGGATGTGCATGTCGGTCATGGCAGCCCTTCGCTCTCCGTACCGTCCTACCCGACACTAACCGCTCGACCGGGCCGCAGAGTCCCGGTCGGGGCACTGTTCGCTCTCGGCGCAGCTGCGCCGAATGCGTACCCCGGAAAGGGTTTCGGCCGCCGTCCACCGCGAGCGGCGGACGGCGGCCTCCGCCCCGACGATCAGTGCTCGTGGTCGTGCTCGGCCTCGTTCGCGGCGCGCAGCGCGTCGAGGGTGACCTCGTTGCCGGCGGTGTCGGTGATCTTGATCCGCTCCATGACCGAGGCCAGCGCCTTGCCGCGCCGGACGTCACCGAAGACCGCGCCGGCCGCGCCCGAGCGCACCAGCTGGTCGTAGTACTGCTGCGGAGCCATCCCGGCGCGCTGGGCCCGGTGCACGATCTCGTGACCGAACTCGTCGTCGGAGACCTGGACGTCCTCGGCGTCGGCGAGGGTGTCCAGCAGCAGCTGGATCTTCACGCCCTGGGTGGCCGCCTCGGTCAGCTCGGTGTCGATCTGCTCCTCGGTCTTCTCCTCGGCCGCGAGGTACTCCTCCAGCGAGGCGCCGATCCGCTCGAGCTGGTCGACCATCGCCTGCTTGCGGCTCTCGACCTCCTCGCGGACGACCCCCTCCGGCGCCGGCACGTCGGCGGCCTCGACCAGCTGCTCGAGGGCCTTGTCGCGGGCGGCGTAGATCTGCTCGACCCGCTTGCCGCGGGCGACCCGCTCCCGGAGGTCGTCGCGGAGCTCCTGCATGGTGTCGAACTCGCTCGCCATCTGGGCGAACTCGTCGTTGAGCTCCGGCAGCTCCTTCTCCTTGACGGTGCGCACGGTCACCGCCACCTCCGCGTCGCGGCCGGCGAAGTCGCCGCCGACGAGCTGGGTGGTGAAGGTGGTGCTCTCGCCGGCGGCCAGGCCGACGAGGGCCTCGTCCAGGCCCGGCAGCAGCTGCTTGCTGCCCACCTCGTGGGAGATGTTGCTCGCCGAACCGCCCGGCACGTCCTCGCCGTCGACGGTCGCGTTCAGGTCGATCTGGACGTAGTCGCCCTCCTGGGCGGCCCGCTCGACGGTCTTGAGGGTGGCGAACCGCTCGCGCAGGTTCTTCACCTGCTCCTCGATCTCGCTGTCGTCGATCTGCAGCTCGTCGACGGTCACCTCGACGGTGGACAGGTCCGGCAGGGTGATCTCCGGCCGGACGTCGACCTCGGCGGTGAAGTTCAGCGAGTCACCGTCGTTGAACTCGGTGATCTCGACCTCGGGGCGACCGAGGGTCTTCAGGTCGTGCTCGCGGACCGCGGCGAGGATGTTCTGCGGGATGGCCTCCTGCACCGCCTCGTTGAGGACGGTGCCCCGACCCACCCGCTGGTCGATCACGGCGGCCGGCACCTTGCCACGGCGGAAGCCGGGAACCTGGACCTGCTGGCCGATCTCCCGGTACGCCTTCTTGAGGCTCGGCTCGAGCTCGACGAACGGCACCTCGATGGCGAGCCGCACGCGCGTCGGGCTCAGAGTCTCGACGGTGCTCTTCACAGGCGTACTCCTTGACGGATCTCGGTTTGAGTCTGGGCACAATTAGCCCATCGAGTGTAGGCGAGCCGGCCGGGCACGCCGGCAGCGCCCGGGCACCGCACGAACGGCGGGCCCGGTGGCACCGGCCGCGGACGACAGTCGGGGTGGCGGGATTTGAACCCACGGCCCCTCGCTCCCAAAGCGAGTGCGCTACCAAGCTGCGCCACACCCCGTGGCGACGAGAAGTGTATGCCGTCGCGCCCCACCGGACGTGTCGGGTCCTCCCCCAACCCGCCGAACGCATACCAACCGGACACCCGGGCTCGCGTCTCCCGCGCCCCGCCCCGCCCCCGCGGCGGGGCGCGGGGCGGGGGCGGGGGCGGGATCTGGCGACAACTTCAGGGAAAGAGTGGCCTCCGCGCGACGGAGGCCACTCTTTCCCTGAAGTTGTGCGGATCTTGGGGATCGACGCGCGGGCCGCGGCTGCGCGCGCGGTGGAGTGATTGGGTACGCTGTCGGCGCGCCCTGTGCTGTCGGGGCGTACGCGGGCGTAGCTCAATGGCAGAGCTTCAGTCTTCCAAACTGACGGTGCGGGTTCGATTCCCGTCGCCCGCTCCACCTAAGAAGGCCCGGGTGAACCGCATGATCGCGGCACCTGGGGTCCTCAGCCTGCTAGCCACCGCTGCTGGCACGTGGGCTGGTTCCGTGCACGGCGGCCGTCGCCTCGGTGGCGGGGCCGGTCGGGCTCGGTCGCCTGGTGAGAACGAACAGTCCGGTCAGTAGAAGTGCGAGCCACAGCGGCACCAGCAGGGGAACGAGTGACCACCAGGCGGGCCACACCGGTTCGGCGAGCCCGTCCGGGAACAGGTCGGCCCAGGTGAGGGCGGCGCCCGGGAGCAGGGCGACCGTCACCAGCGTGCGCACCAGCCACGGTACGGGCGGACGTCGCCGCGCCACCACCCAGAACAGCGCCGCACCGGCAGCAGCGCCGAGGAGGGTGCCGATGAGCGCGGAGGCGAGGAACCTGTCCGGCGCGGCCGGCACGACGCTCAGCGTCGACCAGGTCGCCCGGTGAGTGAGGGTGACCATCACACCGTTCGCCTCGGCGCGCCAGCCGTCGCACGGGTCGCCCGGAACGCGATGGAGATCCTGCCACCCCAGCGATGCGGCGTTGCGCCGTAGCTGGTCGGAGAGCGCACAGTTCGCGCGGCCGCGGTAGTGGAAGTCAGCGCGAGCGGAACCGAGATCATCAGCTGCCAGGAAGACGCCGTACCGGTAGGTGCGGACCACCATGGTGTTGGCGTTCGGCTCGGCCTCGGGGAGCAGCTCTGCCGCCACGGCCCGAGCCCGGTCGGGGCTGAGGGGTACGGTGCCGCGACCGCCGTACCACGAGCCGATGCTCAGGCCGGCCGTGCCCAGGAGCACCGCGCCGAGCAGCAGCATCGCGACGCCCCGCAGCCGATGTCGCACCGACCCTCCCCTGGTGATGGTGCGGCACAGCGTAGCCCTCGAGATCCACACCAGAGGCCCACGCGAGTCCGGGTCGCCCGTCGTGATCTCGCATTGACCAGGTTCCCGTGCCATCCGCAGGTCGTGGAGATGGAAGCCGGCCAGGCCCACCGAGGCGATCGTCCTGGTCCACCTCACTGCCCGGCCGAGGTTGCCGGAAGGTAGCGGCGCACCCTTCACCGAGCGCCTACCTCCCCGGAACGCCCTCGTCGATGACCTCGCGGCCCGGTTTCGGCTGACCCCGTCCACGGCCCGGTAACCGTGGCAGCGGTCATGGGCGGGCTCGAGACGGACGCAGCTCCGCTGCTGGCCCCACGCGTTCGGCCGATCGACAGCTAGGGTGCCCGCATGCGGCGGTCACCGACGAGCCTCGCGCTCCCACGGGTGTGGCGAGGACTGGCCGCTGCCATGGTCGCAGCCGCTTGGGGCGTCCTCGGCTACGGCCTGATCTTCTCCGCACACGACCAGCAGGCATGGGGCGAGCTGGAGGCCGGTGGGCGGTTTGCCGTCAATCTCTTGGTCTATCTGCCCTATTACGCTCTGACGCTGCCCATCGCCGTCGTGGTCACACTTGGGCTGCTGCGCAAGCCCGACCTGCTGTCTCCACTTGCGGCGACGGCAGCTGCCATCGCGCTTTTCGTGTGGTGGGTGGCCGACCAGGGCTCGTTGTTCGATCCTCAACCTCAGCTCTCCGCCGCCCTCATGTGGTGCGTGATCGCCGACGCCGCCGCTGCCGGAGCCCTGGCCGGCGCGTGGGTCATGGCAGCACGGCCCGGGAGCGCTGCTTCCCCACTCTGATCTCGGCACGCGCTGGCCCGGCGGTAACAGGATCACGCCGGTGCCGTCTCGCGACCGGGAACGCGGCCCGGCGGCCGTCAGTCGCTCGGTAGGTCGCGGCGGACGGCGACGGCCGCGGCTGTGCAGGCCAGGGCCGTCCAGGCAGCGGCGATGAGGAGGCTGCGCTGATCGCCGGTGCCGCCGCCCAGGAAGGCGGAGAACGGCAGGGGTGCCTCGAACCTGGCGACCAGGCCCTCGACGAAGACGAACCATCCGGCGTAACCCAGGAACAGCCAGGTGGGACGACGGACGACCGCCGCGTTGGCGGCGGCGAACACGGCGATGATCGGCACGACCGTCAGGATGTCCTGGTAGCGGCTCGCCTCGCCCCTGGCGACCACCGTGACGCCGCTGATCGCCGCGAAGCCCAGGGCCACGACCACGCTGGTGACGACCTGGCCGACCAGGACCAGCACCCGTTGTGGTCGGGCCAGGTAGAGCAGGACGACCGTACGGTGTTGATGGTGCTGGGCCACGATCATGACGGCCAGCCCGAAGGCGCCCATCCCGGCCAGCAGTCCCCAGGCGTCGATGTTCAGCGCGCCGAACAGCATGCCGAGCACGCCGAACCCGACGATGGAGATCCGGCTGGACCGGATCGTCAGGGCTCGGTAGAGCTCGCTGCTCACCAGTGCGATCATCAGCCGGCCGCCAGGTTGAGGAAGATCTGTTCGAGGTTCGGCTTGTCCACGGTCAACTCGTAGATCGGCACCCCCGCGTTGAAGGCGATGTCACCCGCGTGCTCGGGGGTCAGTCCCACCACCGCCAGGGTGTGCCCGTCGGTGGTGACGCGGGCTCCGAAGCTCTCGAATGCCTGCCACAGTAGGCGTGGGTCGCGGCCGCGGATCCGCAGTTGGTGCCCGGAGGTGCCGTACAGGCTGGCCAGCGGCGCCTCGCACCTGATCGTCCCGTTGGCGATGATGACGACGTCGTCGATGAGCTGCGCCAGCTCGGAGAGCAGGTGGCTGGAGATCAGTACCGTCCCGCCCTGGCGGGCGTGCTCGCGCAGCAGTCGGCGCAGCCAGGCGATGCCCTCGGGATCGAGGCCGTTCGCCGGCTCGTCGAGCACGAGCACCGGTGGGTCTCCCAGCAGCGCGGTGGCCACCGCCAGGCGTTGCCGCATCCCCAGCGAGTAGTCGCCGCTGCGCCGGTCGGCGGCGTGCGCCAGCCCGACGTGGTCGAGCAGCTCGTCCGCGCGCGACCGGCGCACACCCGCCGCGAGGGCCTGGGCGACCAGGTGCGCCCGGCCGGTCTGCCCCGGATGGCTGAGGCCCTGTTCCAGGACCGCACCGACCTGCGCCGGCGGGTTAGCGAGGTCCTGGAACCTGGTGTTGTTGATCAACGCCTTGCCGGAGGTCGGTCGGGTCAGACCGAGCAGCATCCGCAACGTCGTCGTCTTGCCCGCGCCGTTCAGCCCGAGGAACCCGGTCACCCGGCCGGCTCGGGCCGTGAAGCTGACGCCGTCGACGGCCCGCACGCCGCCGTACGTCTTGGTGAGCGCGAAGGCCTGGATCACGGCTACGCGAACCGCAGGTGCCGGCGTTGGCGGAGCCGGACCGCGGCGGCGACGACGACCAGCACGGTGAGCGCGACAGCGAACGCGAGCCCCTGGGTGAGGCCCCGGGTGAGGTAGCCGCCGTCGGTGTGGTCGATGGCGTACGTGCCGATCTCCCGGCTGAACCAGAACGGCAACGCCCGGGTGGCGGTGTCGGCCGGGTCCATCACCATCTGCAGGCCGACGATGGTCAGCAGCACCAGCGTGCCCTCCAACTCGCGGGGCAGCGCGGCACTGAGCAGGAGGCCGAACGGGGTGGCGACGGCCACCGTCAGCACCATGATGAGGGCGATCGCGCCGTACCGGACGTCGTGCTGGTCGACCAGGATCAGCACGAAGTACGGCGCGGACAGCAGCGCACCGACCGTCCACAGGGCCAGCAACCGCCCGAGCACCAGGTGCAGGCTGCGGTAGCCGGACAGCCGCAGCCGGGGTTCCATCCCGCGCGCCGCGCTGCCGGCGAAGAGCGCCGCGGTGCTCAACGCCCAGCCCAGCCCGAGACAGACGAACCGGATCGACTGGCCGAGGTGGTCGCCGCGGCGGCTGAGGTAGAAGGCCAGCGGCAGCAGCAGCAGGATGAGCAGCACGGAACGGCGGCGCAGCAGCTCGCGCAGCGCGCTCTCGGCCACCACGAGGATCTTGGTCATGCGCGGGGCTCCCGGGCGGCGGTCAGGTCGAGCACGATGTCGACGCGGTCCAGCTGGTTGAGCAGGTGGGTGACGACGACGATCGCCTTGCCGGCGTCGCGCCACCGCCACACCTCGTGCCAGAAGTCGAGATAGGTCCCCCGGTCGAACCCCTGGTACGGCTCGTCGAGCAACAGCACGTCCGGTTCACCGAGCTGGGCCAGCACCAGGTTCAGCTTCTGCCGCGTACCGCCGGAGAGGTGCCGGGCCTGGGTGCCGGCCGGCGGGCTCCAGTCCAGCACGGCGGCCCCGGCCCGGCCGGCCCGCCGGGCGGCGGCCCGGTCCAGGCCCCGGCCCGCGCCGACCAGCACGAAGTGCTCGTCCGGGTCGAGGAACTCGGCGGTGCCGCCGGCCTGCGGGCAGTAGCCGAGCGTGCCGTGCACGCGGACGGTGCCGGCGTCCGGGCTCAGCATTCCGGCGCAGATCCGCAGGAAGGTGCTCTTGCCAGCCCCGTTGGCGCCCACCACCGCGGCGATCTCCCCCGCCCGGACGGTGAGGTCGACCCGGTCCAGGACGGTCCGTCCCCGGTAGCGCTTGCTGATGCCCTGGGCGGCGAGCCGGACCGGGCCCGGCTGCCGGTGGGGTGGGCGTTGGTCGGGGCCGCCGAGGCTGTCCGCGACCGCCTGGGCGTACACGTCGGGCGGCCCGAAGACCCGCAGCGGCGGTTCCCCGCTCTCGCGCAGGTGGGTGGCGGCCTCGGCGACGACGTGTCCGGTCAGGTCCGGTCCGACACCGTGCCGGCGCAGTTCGCCGGTGAGGGCGGCAAGCCAGGCGTTGTGGTTCACCGGTTCGGCTCCTCGTGCAGTATCGCGCCGACGCTCGCGGCGAAGGCGGTCCAGTCGGTGGCGGCCGTGCGCAACGCCGCGCTGCCGGCCGGGCTGATCCGGTAGTACTTGCGGGCGGGGCCGGTCTCGCCCTCCCGCCAGTGCGCGGTGAGCAGGCCGGAGCGCTGCAACCGCAGCAGCACCGGGTAGAGGGTGCCGCCCTGCACGGCCCCGAGCCCACTGGCCTTCAGCGCCTGCGACAGCTCGTAGCCGTAGGACTCCCCGCGGCTGAGCAGCCCGAGGACGCAGAGGTCGAGCACGCCGCGCAGCCACTGCGCCCGCCGTTCCTGGTTCATCGCGCGCCGCCGCGGCCCGCTGGCAAGATCACGCAAGGACCCTAGCGCCGCCATCTAGCTAGCGCAACAACCTAGCTGGCGCGCACGTCGCCGGCGCCGTCCGACGGGGCGGATCGGCGGTGCGGGCTAGAGGTCGAGGCGGTACCGCTGTTCCAGGCGACCGCTGCGCGGGTGCGGCGTGGCGTCGCCGTACGGCGACCACCCGGCGCTCTCGTAGAGTGCGACCGCCCGCGGATTGTCCAGGTAGACGGCCAGCTCACCCCGGACGAAGCCGGCGCCGGCGAGCTGGCCCGGCAGTGCCAGCAGCAGGTGCCGACCGACACCCCGGCCCCAACTGTCGGGGCGCACGCCGAGGTAGCGGATCTCGGCGGTCGCCGCGTCCCCCGGCTCGACGGCGGCGAAGCCGACCACCCGGTCACCGGCGTCGAGCGCTACCAGCAGCATCGACCGTGGCGAGCCGTCGAGCACCGCCTGGATGACCGGTCGAGCCTGGTCCAGTGGCGCCGCCTCCGGGTCGCCGTCGCGGGCGGCCGTCGCCTCGGCCCAGATCGTGGCCGCCTCGTCGACGTACTCACCGCGGCGGGCCACCCGTACCTGCGCGTTGGTCATCGGCTCAGTCTGCCCATGCCGGTTGGCGGTGACGACCGGATTCCGCCCGCGCCGGCTCGCCCCGAGCCGGCGACGCCGACCGCGCCGACCGGGCGCGGGTGGCAGGATCCGGCTCGTGGGTGGGAGACGTGACGTACGGGCCGTGGTCACCGACCTGGACGGCACCATCGTCCGGGCCGACGGCACGGTGAGCGAGGCGACCCTGGCGGCCGGCCGGGCGCTGCGGGCGGCCGGGATCCCGCTGGTGGCCGCCACCGCCCGGACCCCGGCCGGAATCCGGGCGCTGGGCGCCCTCGCGCCGCTGCTCAGCGTCGCCGTCTGCTGCACCGGCGCGATCGGCTACGACCCGGTCGGTGACCGGCTGCTGTGGCGGGAACGGATGCCGCGCGAGACCGTCACCGGGTTGCTCGACCGCCTCTCCGGGCAGTTGCCGGACGCGGAGTTGGCGGTCTACGACGGCCGGGCGTGGTTCATGACCGCGGCCTACCGGGCCATCCGGGGAGCCGACCATTTCGGACCACGAGCGGTGGTGGAGCGCCGGTGGCTGCCCGAGGTCGACGCCTGCGTGGCGGCCGTCTGCCACCCCGGCCTCGATCCGCCCGCGCTGATCGCCGCGCTGTCCGCCGCCGGCACCCCGCCGGTCGCGGCGACCTTCGGCCAGGCCGGCGCACGCGCCGTCGAGGTGGCGCCGGCCGGAGTCGACAAGGCCAGCGGTGTGCTGCGCGCCCTCGCCGTGCTGGACGTGCCCTCCCAGCGCGCCGTCGCGTTCGGCGACATGCCGATCGACCTGCCGATGTTCGCCGCCGTCGGGCTCGGCGTCGCGATGGCGGACGCGCACCCGGAGGTGCTCGCCGCGGCCGGCGAGAGCACCGGCGGCGTCGAGGAGGACGGGTTCGCCGACTGGCTGCGCCGGGCGCGGGTGATCGGCCCGGCGGACTGAGGCCACGCGCCGGACCGGCCCGCTTTCCCTGCGCCCGCAGGTCGGGCGGGCATCGCGCCGGCGTCCCGCCGGCCCGGTACGCCGGTGGCCCGGCCGCCGACACGACCGGGCCACCGACCCTCGAATCAGCCGCCGAGGCTGGCGGCGGCCGACGCGATGGCCGAGGCGAACGTGCTCACCTGGGTGTAGACGCCGGGGTAGTTGGGCCGGGCGCAGCCGTTGCCCCAGCTGACGATGCCGACCTGGATCCAGGCGTTGGTCGCGTCCCGGCGGAACATCGGGCCGCCGGAGTCACCCTGGCAGGTGTCGACGCCGCCGCTGGCGTAGCCGGCGCAGATCTCCTCGCTCGGGATGATGTCGCCGCCGTAGTAGTTGTCGCAGGTGGTGTCGTCGACGAACGGGACGGTCGCCTTCAGCAGGTAGCGCTGCTGCGGGCCGCCCTCGCGGGCCGCGCCCCAGCCGGCGACGGTGAACGTGCCGTTGTCGTACGCCGTGGTGTTGGCGATCTTCAGGGTGCTGAGCGAGGTGACCGGGGTGGCGAGCCGGATCAGCGCCCAGTCCTTGCCGGCGCCGTTGTAGCCGGGCGCCCGGTAGACGTAGTTGGACCGGACCTGGATCCGGCTCGACGACTGGAGGTCGACCACGCCCAGGGTGGCGGTGATGCTGGTGTTGGTGCCGGTGCGGCCGACGCAGTGCGCCGCGGTGAGCACCAGCCGCGGGCTGTAGAGCGACCCGCCGCAGCCCATCGAGAGCCGGACCATGAACGGGAACTCGCCCTGCGCGGCCCGGGTCCCGCCGACGACGTACGGGGTCATGCCGTCCTCCGGCGCCGCGTTGGCCGGCACGGCCGCCACGAACGTTCCGGCGGTGACCACCGCCAACACGGCCGCCAACCGGCCGACGAGTCTGCGCCAACGCACCATTGGTCCCTCCAAGCCTCGACGGCGCGGCTTGTGACCGCCCCGTAGCTGTGATGGCGGGAGCGTACGCAACTTAATCGATGAATTGCAATATATAGATGTCATCCCGCCTCGGTCATACGACCGGCCGGCGCGCCGGACGACCGGCCGACCCGGTGGCGGCGCGGGCTGCGTACCATGCGGGACCGGGCATCCCCTCGTCCCGCGGAGGTATCGGCAGATGGCAGGCCAGCACGAGGGGTACGCCCTCGGCGTCGACCTGGGCACGTCGAACACGGTGGCGGTGCTCCGCCGCCCGGACGGGCAGACCCGCCCGCTGCTGGTGGACGGCCAGCCGATCATCCCCTCCGGCGTGTACGCCGACGCGGACGGCGTGCTGCACGCAGGCCGGGACGCCCAGCGGCTGGCCCGCACCGAGCCGGGCCGGTACGAACCGCACCCGAAGCGCCGGATCGACGAACCCGCGGTGGCCCTGGGCGACCGCCGCTATCCCCCGGCCGAGCTGCTGGCCGCCACCCTGCACGCGGTGGCCCGGGCCGCGGTCGAGGCGGTGGGCTTCCTGCCTCCGGCGGTGCTCACCTGCCCGGCGACCTGGGACGCGCCGCGCCGTCAGGTGCTCAGCGACGCGCTGGCGCTGGCCGGGTGGCCGTCGGCGGCCGAGCACACGATGTCCGGCCCCACCCCGCCCGGGACCCGGCTGCTGCGCGAACCGGTGGCCGCCGCCCGCTACTACACGCAGGTGCTGCGGCGGCCGGTGCCGGTCGGGGGCGTCATCGCGGTCTTCGACTTCGGCGCCGGGACGCTGGACGTCGCCGTGCTTCGCAACGAGGGCGCCGACCCGTGGGGCGACTCGGGGTTCACCGTGGTGACCGCGGGCGGCGCCGCGGACCTCGGCGGCCTGGACGTGGACGCCGCGCTGTTCGACCGGCTCGGCGAGCTGGTCGCCGGCGCGCATCCGGGCCGCTGGGCGGCGCTGACCCGGCCGGAGTCGACGACCCAGTGGCGGGAGCGCCACCAGCTCTGGGAGAACGTCCGGGGCGCCAAGGAGATGCTGTCCCGGGCGGCGGTCGCGCCGGTCGCCGTACCGGGGGTGGAGGCGGCGGTCCCGCTCACCCGGGACGACCTGGAACGGGTGGCCACCCCGCTGCTGCGCCGGGCCGTGGCGGTCACCCGGGAGGTGCTCGACGCGGCGGGCCTGCACCCGCAGCAGCTCGCCGGTCTCTTCCTGGTCGGCGGCGCCACCCGCACCCCGCTGGTGGCCCGGCTGCTGCACGCCGAACTCGGGGTGGCGCCGACCGTGCTGGAGCAGCCGGAGCTACCGGTCGCCGAGGGCGCGCTGACCGATCTGCCGCTCCCCCGGCCGGCCCGGGTGGCGGCCGGTTTCGGCGCGCCCGCGCTCGCCCCGCCGCCCGTCCCGCCCGTGCCACCCGGGGCCGCCCCGCCGATCCCGACCCCCGTGTCGCCGCCGGGCGACGGGCCCACCGTGCCCGCCGCCCCTCCGGCGCAGACCACCCCGGCGGCACCGCACCCGGTCAGCCCCGCCGCGCCGCCGTCGACGGTTCCGGCGGCGCCGGCCCCCGGACAGGCGCCGCCGACCGTGCCCGCCGCGCACCCGACCAGCCCGGCCATGCCGGCCGGACCGGCGCCGCGGACCGTTCCCGCGCAGCCGACCAGCCCGGCCACACCGCCGTCGGTCCCGGCCGGCGGGGCACCGGCCCAGCAGAGCCTCCCGGCGACGCCGGGCCCGGCCCCGACAGCACCGACCGTGCCGGCGGTCGGGGCCGGCGCGCCGCCCGCGGCAACGCTGGTCGGCCCGCCCCCGCCACCCGCCACGCTCGCCGAGCCGCGACCGCCGATCGCCGGCGCGCCCGGCGTACCCGCGGCGGGGTTGGGCTGGCCGGGGGGCGTGCCCGTCTCCGCCGCGCCGGTGTCGCCACCACCCGGCGGCCCGGGTCTCTTCCGGCGCCGGGCGGTGTGGATCACGCTCGGTGCCGTGCTCGCGCTCGCCGGCGTCACCGTCGCGGCGGTGCTGTACCTGACCCGGGACCGCTATCCCGGCCTGGAGTGGCAGAACCCGGTCGCCGAGGTGAACCGGGTGCCCGCCGGGGAGGAACGCCCGACGGAGATGTTCACAGCGGTTCTCGACGACCGCGGCTACCTCGCCCACCCGCTGCCCGACGGCCGGTTGGAGGTGGTCGCGATCGACACCCGCACGGGCGGGGAACGGTGGCGCCGGCAGGTCGGGGGTTCCGGGCAGCGGTGGGACCGGATCGTCGCCCTGCCGGGGGCGGTCGCGGTCTTCGCCGACGCCACCTCCTCCGACACCCCGCGGGACCTGATCGTCCTGGACGGCGCGTCCGGCGACCGCCGGTGGGACGAGCCGATCCGGGGCGACGACGACGTGCTCTTCGCCGAGAACGTCGCGGTGCTCGTGGACCGGACCCTGGACCGGCTGGTCGGGCTGCGGCTGGACGACGGGGCCGAGGCGTGGACCCTGCCCAACCCGCGCGACGAGTACGGCGGCGCCCGCACCAACGTCTACCGGGTCACCACCGACGAGGCGCTGGGCGGACCGGCGTACCCCAACGGCACCCCGCGCGACCCGTGGCGGGGTGACGCCCGCCGGATCGTGCAGGTCGGCGCGGACCGCTCGGTGCGGCTGATCGACACCGACACCGGGACCGTGATCCGCACCCGCGCCGGGGCGGCCGACCTCGACGACCTGGTGATGGCGCACGGTGACCGGCTCTACGTGGCCGACGACGAGTCGCGCTACCAGCTGCTGGCGTACGACCTGACCAGCGACGCGAAGCCGGAACTGCTCTACACCGCCGGGGACGGCCGGCGGCCGGAGGCGCTGGTGCCCTGCGGCGAGCGGCGGGTCTGCCTGCTCGAGGTGGCCGGCGGCGACGCGAAGACCGCCGAGCTGGTGGCGGTCACCGAGGAGCGGGCGGAGCGCTGGCCGGCGCCGGAGGCGACCGTGCTGGTGCCGCTCGGCGAGCATGTGCTGGCCCGGCGCACCTCGCCGGAGTCGGCCAGCACACTGTTCGGTCCGGACGGCCCGACGGTGCTGAAGGACCGGGACGGGGTGGCCGTGCGGATCGACGCGGGCAACCTGCTGGTCTTCGCCGACCGGCTCAGCTCGGTCGAGGACGACCGCAGCGTGGCCGGGGTGCCGGTGAGCTCGGGCAGGGTGGTCGAGCTGGGGCAGCTCAAGGACGTGCGGAGCGACACCTGCTCGTGGAACACAGCGGTGGTGGTCTGCGGCGCGGAGAAGGACTACGTGCTCTACCGGTTCGCCGAGCAGTGAGCCCGACGCGGCGCCGCCCACCACCCGACGCGGCGCCGCCCACCACCCGACGCGGCGCCGCCCACCACCCGACGCCACCCGCCGGCCGCCACCCGGCCACGCCGGCCGCCCGTTTTGCGGGGGGACGCCCCGGGTAGGGCATCGGCATGGACACGAACACGAAGGCGCACCTGGTCGGCGGGCCGCGCGACGGCAGCACCCACGACGCCGGCGACAGCGCGCTGCTGGAGCTGGAGATCGACGGGATGATCCACCGCTACGTGCGGACCACGAAGCGGCACGGCGAGGACGGCATCCTCTACAACTACGACGGCATGGTGGCACCGGGCGGCGGCGAGCCCGGCGTCGAGGACCCGGCCGCCCGGGTCGCCTCGCCCAAGGCGGACGCCGAGGGGCAGGGCGGCTCGCACTGAGCCATCGATCAGCGACACGGTCGGTGTGGCCGGCCACGGATGATCCGCGGCCGGCCGGGTAAGCAGCGGCCGTCCTGGTGGAGAGACGACCTCGGTCGCGGGGCCCGCGACCGGACGCCCCCGGGCGGGCGGCGGCAGGCCGACCCGCCCGGGGCGTACCGGGGGTGGCTCAGTTGTTGGTGATCCAGTTCCAGGCCGACACGACCCACTCGGTCTGCTGGAGGTAGGCGACGCCGAGGCCGACCAGGAAGACCGCGGTCACCAGGTGCGCGCCGCGGGCGCTGCGGCGTACCCGGCCGAGTTGCCGCTCCAGCACCACCCGGCCGAGCAGCCGGGCGAGCGCGAAGAGCCCGGCCGCCACCAGCAGGCTCAGCACGAAGATCAGGAACGGGCCGGTCAGGTCACCGCCGCCGGAGATCGCCCAGATGCCCCAGCAGACGAAGGCGAAGAGCACCCCGGCGGCGCTCCACTCGCCGCCGCGCCGCAACTGCGCCAGGTGCCAGCTCATCGGCCGCCGCGGCGCCGGCTCGCCCGGCCAGCCGGTGCCGGTCGGCTCCTGGACCACCGGGAACGGCTCGGTGCGGGGCGTGCGGGGCCGGCCGACCGACGCCACCCCGGGCCGGAACGCGTCGCGCTGCGAGGGCACCCCGACGCCGGGCTGCGGCGGCACCCCGGCCCCCGGCTGCGGCGGCACCTCGACGGTCCGCTCCGCCCACGGCTGCGTCTGGTCTGCCATGTCGTCCCCTCCCCTGGACCGGCGGCGGCCCACCGGTCGCCGTCCCGGTTTCGAGGGTAGCCAGCCGGCAAATCGGTCGCCGACCGCGCACCGGTCGGTTAGACACGAGCCGTGACGAACTCCCCGCTGCCCGGCCGTGTCGAGGATTTCCACGAGCTGTCCCGGATGCTCGGTGAGCTGTTCCACAGCGGCTTCGACACCGAGACGCACGAGATCGAGAGCGGCATCTTCGAGCCGGAGCGGGCACTGCTGGTGCGCGACGGCAGCGACCTGGTGGCCAGCGCCGCCGCCTTCACCCGCCGGCTGACCGTGCCGGGCGGCACCGTGCCGGCCGCCCACGTCAGCATGGTCGGGGTGGTGCCGACCCACCGTCGCCGCGGCCTGCTCACCTCGCTGATGCGCCACCAGCTGCGGCAGCTGGCCGACGCCCGCCGGGAGCCGGTGGCCGTGCTCTGGGCCAGCGAGGGGCGGATCTATCCCCGGTTCGGCTACGGACTGGCCGCGCAGCGGCTCTCCCTGGAGTGCGCCACCGGCGAGCTGCGGCTGCTCGCGCCGCCGCCGGACGCGGGCCGGCTGCGCCTGGACCGCCCGGCCGCGCGCCAGGCCGAGCTGGCCCGGGTGTACGACCGGGTGCGCCCGGACCGGCCGGGCTGGTCGAGCCGGAACGACGCCTGGTGGCGGTACGTGCTCGGCGACCCGGCGACGCAGCGCGGGGGCGCGACCGAGCGGCGGGTGGTGCTGCACGAGGGTCCCGACGGGGTCGACGGGTACGGGCTGTTCCGCACCCGGGCCGAGTGGGACCGCTCCGGGCCGCGCGGGCACACCCTCGTCGACGAGGTGGTGGCCACCACCCCGGGGGCGTACGCGGCGCTGTGGCGGATGCTGCTCTCCATCGACCTGACCCGGCAGCTCACCTTCCGGGCGGCGGCGGTGGACGAGCCGCTGCTGCGGCTGGTGGACGAGCCGCGCCGGCTCGGCGCCCAACTCGTCGACGCGCTCTGGCTGCGGGTGGTCGACGTGCCGGCCGCGCTCGCCGCCCGCCGGTACGCCACCGGCGTGGACCTGGTGATCGAGGTCACCGACGAGCTGCTGCCGGAGAACACCGGCCGGTGGCGGCTGACCGGCGGCCCGGAGGGCGCGGAGTGCGCGCCGACCGACCGGCCGGCGGAGCTGGCCTGCGACGTGCGCTGTCTCGCGGAGCTCTACCTCGGCGGGGCGGGGCTGGCCGGGCTGGCCGCCGCGGGCCGGGTCGCCGAGCTGCGCCCCGGTGCCGTGGCCGCCGCCGGACCGGCCTTCGGCTGGCACCGCGCCCCGGCCGGCATGGAGGTGTTCTGATCCCGGGGGCGGTACGGTCGGCTGATGGGGGACGCGGAACGACGACGACTCGGCGACGCGGAACGGCGCCGGCGCCGGCTCCGGCACCAGCCGGGCGAGGCGACGGGGGCCGCCGACGGCCCGAGCGCGACCACCGCCGGGGTGCACGACGGCGGGGATCCGCCCCGCGGGCGGCGGGGTGGCCCGCCCGAGGACCGCGAGGGTGAGCGGGGTCTGCGGGGCCTGGTCGGATCCGGCTCGTCGCAGGTGAGCGTCACCGCCGCGATGCGGGCCCGGGACGCCGCCCGGCCCGGTGAGGCGGACCTGGCCGAGGCCGAGGAGCGTGTGGTGATCGTGCGCCGCAACTGGGTGCCCCGGGAGGACCTGCCGCGCCGCTGAGCCGGTCAGCCCACCGGCGACGCCGCCGCCGTGGCCGGGGGTGGCTGGCCGCGCCCCGGCCGGCGGCGGTCAGGCCGGCAGGGCGGGCAGGGTCCGGGTGTGCTCGTACTCGGCCACCTGGGCGATCCGCCGGGCGTGCCGCTCGTTGCCGGAGAACGGGGTGGCGAGGAACGCCTCGACGATGGCGGTCGCGTCGGCCAGGGTGTGCTGCCGGGCGCCGACGGCGACGATGTTCGCGTCGTTGTGCTCGCGGGCCAGCTGGGCGGTCTCGATGTTCCAGGCGAGCGCGGCGCGCACCCCGGCGACCTTGTTGGCGGCGATCTGCTCGCCGTTGCCGGACCCGCCGATCACCACACCCAGGCTGCCCGCGTCGGCCACCACCCGGTCCCCGGTGTGCAGGCAGAACGCCGGGTAGTCGTCGTCCGGGTCGAAGGCGTGCGGGCCGACGTCGACCACGTCGTACCCCTGCGTGGCCAGGTGGTTGGCCAGGTGCACCTTCAACTCGAAACCGGCGTGGTCGGATCCCAGGTAGACGCGCATACCGCGCAGTCTGTCAGGCCGCCGCCCCCGGACGCCGCGCGGGCGGCGTCCGGGGGCGGATTCGTCACAGCTGCCCGGCCAGCTCGGCGGCCACCAGGCCGCCGCGCGCCTTCGGGGTGAACCAGGTGCTCTTGCGCGGCATCTTCTCCCGGGCCAGGTTCACCGCCACGAAGTCGTCGACGGTCACCGGGGCGATCAGCACGGCCAGCTCGGCCCGGCCGGCGTCGACCTCGCCGGTGAGCCAGCTCGCCGGGTAGTCGCCGCCGACGTAGGTGATCCGCTTGTCGCCCGGGTCCAGCCCGAGCGCGTCGCGCAGCAGCAGCCGCTCGACCAGGGCATGGTCGAGGTTCTCCAGCCGGCCGTCGCCGATCCGCGGCAGGGTCACCGCGTACCCCTGGCCGGAAAGCCGGAGGTGCACGGTGCCGCCGGTCGCCGGGACCTCGACCGGGCCGTCGATCGGGGTGACCCGCGCGCCGGCGGCGCGCAACCGGTCGAGCAGCTCCTCCGGCGTGGTGGTCAGCTCGCTGACCAGCCGGTTGTAGGGCTGGATGGCCACCGACGCGGGTGTGGTGACCACCGCCAGGAAGCGCGGCAGCCCGCCGGTCTGGGCGGCCAGGCTGCGGTGGTTGCCGTCGGCGACGACCAGTTCGCCGCCGCCGGCCAGCGCGGTCAGCTCGTCCTGCTCGGGCCCGGGGCCGACCAGCCAGATGGCGTGCGTGCGCCCGGCCTGGTCGGTGTCGGTGGCGGCGGGCGCGCCGGCCGCCTCGGTGGCGGCCGCGAGCGCGGCGTGCAGCTCGTCGCCCCGCCCGGTCTGCAGCAGCAGTACGGGCGAGAGCAGGTGGCCCAGCGCCTCGGCCAGCGCGACCCGCTCCCGCACCTTGGCGATGAAGACGTCCTCGTTGCGGATCACCAGACCGGGCTCGTCGGCCCGGGTGGAGATCTGGTCGGTGTCCACCATCGCGAAGAGCCCGTACGCCGACTCCTCCCCCGGCGCGCTGATCCGGTAGAGCACCACGACCTGCTCGGCGGGGGTGTAACTGCCGTCCGCCTTCGCCTCGGCGAGCCGGGCGACCGCGTCCGGCAGCGCCTCGAGGAAGGACTTGCCGAGGCTCTCCGGCGCCCGGTGCGGCATCTCGATGCCGAGGGCACTGTGCGGGTTCGCCTCGATGATCGCGGTGATCTCCGCGTCGTCGGCGAACTCGTCGTAGTTCTGCGCGCCGGTGCCGCCAGTGGTGATCCAGGCCCGGGCGATCGGATGCACGACCGTCATGACCGCTGACGCTACCGGGGGCGCGGCGGCCGGCGACCGCGGACCCGTACGCGTCCACCAGATGAAAGAGCCGGGCCCCGGCTCAGTCGGTGCGCTCCGCCGAGCCCGCCTGCCGGCGGTGCCGCCCGGTGGAGACCGGCCGGCGGTGGCTGGGGGACGGGGCGTGCGGCCCGCGGCGACCGCCCACCGGGCCGACCGGGTCCGCCGAGCCGATCGGCGAGCCCAGCGGCGCGGGCACGGCCGGCCGGCTGGGCCCGGCCGGCGCGGGCCGGGCGGCCACCGGCGCGGGCCGGTCGGCGGCCGGCGGGGTCAGCCGGGAGGTCGCCGGCACCCGGGCGACGCCGACCACGATCGGCGGGGCGAGCAGGTCGACCACGTCCGGGGGAAGGTCGGGGCGGAGCGCCGGCCAGCGGGAGTCGTCGACCGACCAGTACGCCGCGTCGGGGCTGCCGGCCACCTCCTCACCGCTCGGGGAATCGTCAACGGACGCACGGTGCTTGGCCATCGGGATGCCTCCACGAGCTGCGGGGTGCGGCCCTGCGGGTCGCTGCGGCGGACATGGAGGCCAACGAGCCCCCCACCACCCCGGTGACGCTCCCGGCCAGCCCCAGCCCCCTGCCCCACCCGCTCCCCCTACCCCCTGCCCAGGGCCTCCCCGGCCCCTGCCGTCGACCAGGGGCTCGTGTCCGGTTCCGGCGCGGATCCGACCCGAACCCCTTGGTCAACGCGGACAGGGCGGGAGCGGGGCGGGGGTCAGTCGAAGATGGGGTCGAGGTCGCGGGAGCGCTTCAGCTCGAAGAAGCCGGGGGTCGCCGAGACCAGCAGGACGCCGTCCCAGAGGCGACCGGCGGCCTCGCCCTTCGGAGCCGGGGTGACCACCGGGCCGAAGAAGGCGACCTGGCCGCCGTCCGGGCCCGGGGCGTGGATCACCGGGGTGCCCACGTCGGTGCCGACCGGCCGCATACCCGCCTCGTGGCTGGCCCGCAGCGCCTCGTCGTACTCGGTGCTCCCGGCCGCCTCGGCCAGCGCCGGGTCCAGCCCGGCGTCGGTCAGGGCGGCGGCGTACAGCTCCGGCCCGAGGTTCTGCTTGCCCAGGTGGATCCGGGTGCCGAGGGCGGTGTAGAGCTTGCGCAGCACCTCCGCGCCGTGGCGCTGCTCCGCGGCGATGCAGATCCGCACCGGACCCCAGCCGGTCCGCATCAGCTCCTGGTACTGCTCGGGCAGGTCGCGGCCCTCGTTGAGCACCGACAGGCTCATCACGTGGAAGCGGATGTCCACGTCCCGGACCTGTTCGACCTCCAGCAGCCAACGGGAGGTGATCCACGCCCACGGGCAGAGGGGGTCGAACCACATGTCGACGGCGGCACGCTCGGTCACGGTGAGGTCCCTTCACGACGGGTGACGCCGGGGTTCCGGCGCCTCACCCCGATCTTCGCCCCCGGCGCCGTGGCGTGGTACCGGAACGAGAGCGTGACCTCGACCACCGCGGGCCGCCGGTGCATGCAAGACTCGGATCCGACCGGCCGCCACGAGCGGTCGGCGGACGGGCGCCGCCGCGGCGTACGGCGAGAGTGGGATGGAGACGAACGTGCCGGGAGTGCGCAACCTGACGCAGGTCGAGGCGACCGAGCGGGCCCGCCTGCTCGACGTGACCGGGTATGACATCAGTCTGGACCTGTCGAGCGCCGTCCAGGCGGCCGAGGGCCGCACCTTCCGATCGACCACCGAGGTCCGGTTCCGGTGCGCCGAGCCGGGCGCGAGCACCTTCATCGAGGTGGCCGCCGACTCGGTGCGCTCGGCGACGCTGAACGGCAACCCGGTCGACCTGGGCGACTGGTCCGCCGAGAAGGGCCTGACGCTGTCCGGCCTGGACAGCGAGAACGTCCTGGTGGTCGACGCCGACTTCGCGTACTCCAACAGCGGGCAGGGGCTGCACCGCACGGTCGACCCGGTCGACGGCGAGACCTACCTCTACAGCCAGTTCGAGACGGCCGACGCGCAGCGGGTCTTCGCCTGCTTCGACCAGCCCGACCTGAAGAGCGTCTACACCTGGCGCGCCACCGTCCCGGAGCACTGGCGGGTGGTGTCCAACATGCCGGTGGCGCGCGAGGAGGCGGCCGGCGAGGGCCTGAAGACCGTCCACTTCGCCGAGTCGGCCCGGATGAGCACCTACATCACCGCGCTCTGCGCCGGCCCCTACCACGAGGTGCGGGACAGCCACGACGGGATCGAGCTGGGCGTGTTCTGCCGGGCGTCGATGGCGCAGTACCTGGACGCCGACGACCTCTTCCTGATCACCAAGCAGGGCTTCGACTTCTTCCACGAGAAGTTCGGCGTCCGCTACCCGCTGCCCAAGTACGACCAGCTCTGGGTGCCCGACTTCAACGCCGGCGCGATGGAGAACTTCGGCTGCGTCACGCACGCCGAGTCGCACTACATCTTCCGCTCGCAGGTCACCGACTTCGAGTACGAGCAGCGGGCCAACACGATCCTGCACGAGCTGGCCCACATGTGGTTCGGTGACCTGGTCACCATGCGCTGGTGGAACGACCTGTGGCTGAACGAGTCGTTCGCCGAGTGGGCCAGCCACTGGTGCAACACCCACGCCACCCGGTTCACCGACGCGTGGACCACCTTCCTGTCCATCCGGAAGAACTGGGGCTACCGGCAGGACCAGCTCTCCTCCACCCACCCGGTCTACTGCGAGATGCCGGACCTGGAGGCGGTCGAGGTCAACTTCGACGGCATCACCTACGCCAAGGGCGCCAGCGTGCTCAAGCAGCTCGTCGCGTACGTGGGTGAGGAGCCGTTCCTGGCCGGCCTGCGGACGTACTTCGAGAAGCACGCCTGGGGCAACGCCACCTTCGACGACCTGCTCTCCGAGCTGGAGGCGGCCTCCGGCCGGGAGCTGCGCAAGTTCGCCGCCCAGTGGCTGGAGACCGCGCAGGTCAACACGCTGCGTCCCGAGGTGACGATCGACGCGGACGGCGCGTACCAGCAGGTGGTGGTCCGGCAGGAGGCCCCGGCCGGGCACCCGACGCTGCGGACCCACCGGATCGGCGTGGGCCTCTACGACCTCACCGACGGCCGGCTGGTGCGCCGCCAGCGGCTGGAGGTGGACGTGACCGGCGAGCGGACCGAACTGGCCGAGCTGCGCGGGGTGCGCGCCGCCGACGTGCTGCTGCTCAACGACGACGACCTCACCTACACCAAGCTGCGGCTGGACGAGCGGTCCATGGCGACGGTGGTGCAGCACATCGCCGGCCTCGAATCGTCGCTCGCCCGCGCCCTGTGCTGGACGGCGGCCTGGGACATGACCCGCGACGCCGAGCTGGCCGCCCGCGACTACATGGCGCTGGTGCTGGCCGGGCTGCCCGCCGAGACCGACATCAACCTGGTCACCGCGACGCTGCGGCAGGCCACCACCACGCTCACCTTCTACGCCGACCCGGCCTGGGCGCCGACCGGCTGGGCGGAGCTGGCCCGTACCGCCCGGGCGGCGCTGGCCGCCGCGGAGCCGGGCAGCGGCTTCCAGCTCGCCTGGGCCCGCGCGTACGCCTCGGCGGCCCGCTCCGCCGAGGACCTGGCCACGCTGCGCGGCTGGCTGGCGGGCAGCGAGGTGCCGGCCGGGCTCACCATCGACACCGAGCTGCGCTGGGCGGTGCTCGGTGCGCTGGTGGCCAACGGCGCGGCCGGCCCGGCGGAGATCGAGGCCGAGCTGGCCGCCGACCGCACCGCCAGCGGCGAGCGGGAGGCCGCGTACGCGCACGCGCTGGTGCCGACGGCGGAGAACAAGGCAGCCGTCTGGGCGCAGCTGACCGGCCCGGAGGCGCTGCCGAACTGGCGGCACCGGGCGCTGTTGCAGGGCCTGACCCACCCGGCGCAGGTCGAGCTGGTCGCGCCCTACCGGGAGAAGTACTTCGCCGCGGTGGGCCAGGTGTGGGCCAGCCGGGACAGCGAGCCGGCCCAGGAGTTCGCGCAGTTGGCGTACCCGGCGTACCTGGTCGAGGAGGACACGGTGGCGGCCACCGACGCCTGGCTGGCGGCCGAGGGCCACCCGGGCCCGCTGCGCCGGCTGGTCGCCGAGGGCCGCGACGGCGTGGTCCGCGCCCTCAAGGCCCGCGCCAGGGACGCCCAGAGCGCCTGAGTCAGCGTGACCGGCCCCGGCCGCTATCGCTCGGAACCGTCGGGCCGGACGACCCGGTCGAGGTCGCCGAGCCCGGGCCGATGAGGTTCGGCCCGGTCTCCAGGCCGCTGACCGAACGGTCGGCTCGACAGCGGCAGCAGCCCGGCAGAGACGTACCCGGGTCGAGCGTGATACCTCAGAGTCATCGATATGACTCTGAGGTATCACCCGCAACGGCCAGTGCCGAGCCGGTAGCCCGTCCGCGCACGCGACGAAGCCCGGCCCGCGTGGAACGCGGACCGGGCTTCGTCGTACGAGGAGGAATCAGCCCTTGCCGGCGTGGCTGGCGAGCTGGTCCAGGCCGTTGATGATGCCGCCGGCCAGGTCGCCGCCGCCGAACGCCGCGACCATGGAGAGCGCGGCCAGCTTGGCGTACGTGTCCGGGATGCGCTTGCGGGCGTAGCGGCCGGTGACGATCTCCAGCTGGCGCTGGTTGGGCGAGACCGCGATCAGCACCGACTTGTCGGGCTCGGCGAGCTGGCGGTGCAGCCGCTCGGCGTGCTCCCGGATCGGCTCGTCGAGACCGCCGACGAAGACCGAGAAGACCAGCCCGGTGTTCTGGTCGGCCAGCCGGAGCGCCTCGTCGATGCGCAGCAGCTGTCGGGTCGAGAACGGCCCGTCCAGCACCTGGGGCGGATTGTCCGGCCCGGCCTGCTTCTCACCAACGGTCACTTGCGCCTCCGGTTCCACCGGCCGGCGCCATCTCGCCGGCCTGCTCCTGCTTGCGGCTGGTCAGCGCCGGCGCCTGCGCGCCCGCTGCCAGGGCGGTGCCGGCCGAGTCGGCCAGCTGCTCCGGACGGGCCAGGAACCAGACCGGAGTGAAGTCGAAGGGCCGACCCGGCCGGTAGCGCTTGGCGCCGCCACCGCCGCCACGACTACCGGCGTACGCCAGACCGGCGATCACCAGCACCGCGGCCGCCGGGATGCCGACGAAGACCAGCAACGTCTCGGTAACAGACAATCCCAACGCCCCCAGGCGGAAAGAGAGACCAGAGCATCCGGGTCGGGTGGACGATCATGGCGCCGACCGCCCGACTCCGCTGCCATTCACGTTAGCGGAGCCGACGGCCCGCCAGATTGCGGGGTGGCGATCCCACCCGCCACTGGAGTCCTCCAGTTGCGCAGCCGTGGCGATCAGCCGCGCGTCGTCACCGTACCGGCCGGTCAGCAGCACCCCGACCGGCAGACCCTCGGCGGTCACGCCCACCGGCAGCGAGACGGACGGATCGCCGGTGACGTTGAAGATGGCGCAGTACGGCGAGAACCGGCGTTGCCGGTCGAAATCCTCCGCCGGGTCGCCGCCCTCGGTGAACCAGCCCACCGGCGCCTGCGGCGCGGCGAGGGTGGGGCAGAGCAGCAGGTCACAGCCGGCGGTGCGGTGCACACCGAGGCGTACCTGCGCCTGGAGCTCGCCGAGCGTGGTGGTGAGGGTGGCCGCGGAGATCGCCGCGCCGCGGGCCCGCAGGTGGCGGGTCAGCGGCAGCAGTCGGCTCTCCAGCTCCGGCGGCACCGGGGCGAGCGCCAGCACGTACCAGACGATCTCGAACAGCGGCCACGCCGCCGGCCCGAGCGGCGGCGGCACCTCGACCACCTCGTGGCCCGCCGCGGTGAGCAGCGCGGCGGCCCGGTCGACGGCGGCGACGCAGTCCGGGTGGACCGGTTCGTCGGCGAGCATCGGGGCGGTGAACCGGCCGATCCGCAGCCGGCCGGGGGCGGCCTGCCGGGCCGCGGCCAGGTAGCCGCCGGCCGGCGGCAGCGGCGGCAGGTACGGCTCCCCCGGCACCGGCTGCGCCAGCACGTCGAGCAGGGCCGCCACGTCGGCCACGGTCCGTCCGATCGGGCCGCTGGTGGGCAGGCCGAAGGCGCCGAAGCCGAGCGGGCCGCCGGAGACCAGCCCGCGGCTGGGCTTGTAGCCGATCAGGCCGCACAGCGACGCCGGGATGCGCAGCGAGCCGCCGCCGTCGGAGCCCTGTGCCACCGGCACCAGCCCGGCCGCCACCGCCGCCGCCGCGCCCCCGCTGGAGCCGCCCGCGGTGTACGCCAGGTGCCACGGGTTGCGGGCCGGCGGCGCGACCAGCCCCTCGGAGTAGAGCGAACAGCCGAGCTCCGATGTGGTGGTCTTGCCGAGGCTGACCAGCCCGGCGGCGCGCATGAAGCGGACCACGTCGGCGTCGACCGGCGGCACGAAGTCGGCGAAGGCGGCCGAGCCGAAGGTGGTCCGCACCCCGGCGGTGAGGGTGAGGTCCTTGATCGCGGTCGGTACGCCGTGCAGCGGCCCGCGCCGCTCGACCGGCACCGCGTCGGCGGCCCGGGCGGCCGCCCGCGCCAGTTCCGGCGTGACGGTGACGAACGCCCCGACCGTGTCGCCGAGCGCGGCGACCCGGTGCAGGTGGTGCTCGACGAGTTCCACGCTGGACAGCTCGCCACCGGCGATCGCGGCGGCCTGCTCCAGCGCGGTCAGGTCGTGCGGCTCGGCCATCCCCTCATCCTGCCCGCCCACCTGCCGCCGGGCACGCAGACACGACCGGTCAGTCGGACTCCGACCGGCCGAGGAAGCGCAGGGCGTTGCCGCCGAGGAGCTTGTCGCGCTGGTCGGCGGTGAGGAAGTCGGCCCTGCGGACCACCTGCCCGACCGGCCGTTCGCCCAGCGGGTACGGGTAGTCGCTGCCGACCAGCACCCGGTCCTCCCCCATGGTGTCCACCAGCAGCCGCAGCGCGGCCGGCTCGAAGACCACCGAGTCGACGCAGAACCGGTCGACGTAGCTGCTGGGCGGGGCGGTCGAGGAGCCCCGGACCAGGTCGCCGCGGCGGTGCCAGGCGTTGTCCGCCCGGCCCAGCCAGAACGGGAAGCTGCCGCCGCCGTGCGCGAAGCAGATCCGCAGCGTCTCCGGCACCCGGTCGAAGACGCCACCGAGGATCAGCGCCAGCACCGACAGGTGGGTCTCGGCCGGCATGCCGGTGAGCCAGCGGGCCATCCACCGGTCCAACCGGGGGCCGCCGGGCATGTCCCACGGGTGGACGAAGACCGGCGCGCCCACCCGGGCGCAGTGGGTGAGGAACTCGACGATGCCGCCGTCGTCCAGGTCGCGGTCGCCCACGTGGTTGCCGATCTCGACGCCCGCGTGCCCCGCGGCCAGGCAGCGGTCCAGTTCGGCGCAGGCGGCCGCCGGATCCTGCAACGGCACCTGGCAGAACGGCACCAGCCGCCCGCCGCCGGCCGCGGTCACCTCCAGGGTGAGGTCGTTGAAGATCCGGGCCACCTTCGCCGCCTGGTCGGCCGGCCGGTCGTAGCCGAAGAAGACCGGGGTGGGCGAGACGACCTGGAGGTCGACACCGTCGGCGGCCATGTCCGCCAGCCGGGTCGGCGCGTCCCAGCAGGACGCGCCGATCGGGCGGAACTCCGTCTCGCCCACCATGATCATGGCGGCGCGTTCGGAGTCGACCCGCAGCCACGGCCAGCCGGACCCGCCGCACGCGGCGCCGAGGTCCGGCCAACCCTTCGGTACGACGTGCGTGTGCACGTCCACCACCGGGGACCGGCCCGGCCGGCCCTCGACGGCAGCGGCCATCAGCCCTTCCCCGGATGCAGCGCGCCGCAGTTGTCGCAGGTCCGCGCGTTCTCGTCGGTGTAGAAGGCCTGGAAGACCGGGGGCAGGTCGGCGGCGATGTCGCGCACCTGGAGCTCCACCTCGTGCACCTTGTGCCCGCACTCCTGGCAGTACCACTGGAACTTCTCCAGGGTGCCCTCCTCGCGGACCCGCTCGATCACCATGCCGATCGAGCCGGCCTCCGGCCGCTGCGGCGAGTGCGGGGTGTTGCGCGGCAGCATCCACATCTGACCCTCGCGGATGTGCACCGTCCGCGGCCCCTCCGGGGTCATCAGGTTGACGTGCATGTTGCCCTTGACCTGGTAGAAGAACTCCTCGTACGGGTCGACGTGGAAGTCGGTGCGCTGGTTCGGCCCGCCGACCACCATGACGATGAAGTCGTCGCTGCCCGGCAGCATCTCCTTGTTGCCCACCGGCGGCTTGAGCAGGTGCTGGTTCTCCGCGATCCACCCGGGAAAGCTGAACGGTTCGGCGATCTCGCTCACGACTGACCTCCTGAGGGGAGAAGGGCCACTGCCTGAATCTCGATGAGCAGGTGCGGGTGC
This sequence comes from Micromonospora sp. C28SCA-DRY-2, assembly GCF_030519475.1. Classification (GTDB taxonomy): domain Bacteria; phylum Actinomycetota; class Actinomycetes; order Mycobacteriales; family Micromonosporaceae; genus Micromonospora. The sequence continues at coordinate 398,724 of NZ_JAUMKD010000002.1, forward strand.
GGCAACTGGTGCACGGCGACGGTGGTGCGGGTCGGCCCGGTGGCGTCGAAGAACTCGGCCCACACCTCGTTGTAGCCGCCGAAGTCGTTCATGTTCACCAGGTACGAGGTGACCTGCACCAGGTCGGACAGCTCGGCGCCGACCGACCGCAGCAGGTCGCGGATGTTCTCGATCACGGCCCGGGTCTGCACCCGGATGTCCAGGTTGGTGGTGCCGAACTCGTCCACCTCGACACCGGCGAAGGTGTTGTCCGGCCGCCGGGACGACGTACCGGAGACGAAGACGAACCCACCGGCCACCTTGACGTGCGGAAACGCGCCCCGCGGCACAGCCTTCCCGGCGACGACGCGCGCCTCGACCCCGCTCATGACCCACCACCTGGCAGCGACGCGCGGACGGCGAACACGACGGGGTTCCGGGCAGCCCGCCCGGCGAGGGGACGCGGCCCACCGGCCGACGCGCGGACGGCGACCACGACCGGGTTCCGGGCAGCCCGCCCGGCGGAGGGATCAAGCCTGACCGCCCGGAGCCGGGTGGGCTGCCCGGGACCCCCCACGCCGATCCCCACGCGCCGCCCGATCACGACGCCGCCCGGAGCGAAGCGGTGCCGAGCTTCTCGACGACCGCCCGGACGTGGGCGCCCGGACGCAACGGCACGGCGGCCGTCGCGGCGCCGGCCAGGAAGACCCAGCCGGGCTGCATCCGCACCCCGTGCCGGCCGGCCAGCCGGATCCCCTCGTCCAGCGCCCGGCGGGGATCGCCGAGGATGGCCGCGGTCGAGCCGACCTGCGCCACCCGGCCGTCGATCTCCAGCAGCACGCCGAGGTTGTCCAGCCCGTCCGGCACCGGGGACCACGGGCCGACCACGAACGCGGCGGCCGAGGTGTTGTCGGCGATCACGTCGGGCAGCGAGAAGGTGAAGTTCGCGTAGCGGGAGTCGATCAGCTCGATGGCCGGCGCGACGGCGCGGACCGCGTCCCGGAACTCGCCGACCGGCTCGCCCGGCTGGGGCAGCCGGTCCAGCAGGAACGCCACCTCCGGCTCGACCCGGGGGTGGATGTGGTCGGCCGGATCGACGCTGCCCCCGTCGGGCACCCGCATCACGTCGGTGAGCCGGCCCCAGATCACCTCGTCCACGCCGACCTGGGCCATCTTGGCCCTGCTGGTCAGCCCCATCTTCAGCCCGACCAGCCGCTCGCCCCGGTCGATCCGGCGTTGCAGCAGCGCGGTCTGCACCGCGTACGCGCCGTCGACGTCCAATCCGGTCTCGGCGGCGAGCTGCGGAATCGCGGTGGCGGTGTCGGCGGCCGCACCCAGCTTCTCGGCGATCCCCGCGATGTCCGGCCCGATCACGACTCCTCCTTGGCGGCGAGGTCCAGCGCCACGTCCACGATCATGTCCTCCTGGCCGCCCACCATCCGGCGCCGACCCAGCTCGACCAGGATCGACCGGACGTCCACCCCGTACCTGGCGGACGCCCGCTCGGCGTGCCGCAGGAAGCTGGAGTAGACCCCGGCGTAGCCCAGCGAGAGCGTCTCCCGGTCGACCTGGACCGGCCGGTCCTGCAACGGGCGGACCAGGTCGTCGGCCGCGTCCATCAGGGCGAACACGTCGCAGCCGTGCTTCCAGCCGTGCAGCTCGGCGACCGCGACGAAGACCTCCAGCGGGGCGTTGCCCGCCCCGGCGCCCTGGCCGGCCAGCGAGGCGTCCACCCGGACGGTCCGGCCGTGCGGCGACCCCAGCGGCCCGGCGCCGAGGATCCGGCCGTGTTCCACCGCCACCACGCTGTTGGCCACCCCCAGCGACAGGTTGTGGTGCGCGTGGATGCCGATCTGCGTCTCCGGCTCCAGCACCTGCCGGTACGCGTCGACCCGCTCGGCCACGTCGGACATCAGCAGCCGACCGCCGGAGTCGGTGACGTAGACGCAGTGCGCCCCGTACGACTCCATCAGCTTGGCCTGCCCGGCCAGCCCGGCCGGGTCGAACATGTGCGACATCATCAGGAAGCCCGAGACGTCCATGCCGTTCTCCCGGGCCCAGGAGATGTGCTGGGCCGAGATGTCCGCCTCGGTGCAGTGGGTGGCGATCCGCACGCTGGTCACCCCGAGCGCCTTCGCCGCCTTCAGGTCGGCGATGGTGCCGATGCCGGGCAGCAGCAGGGTGGTGAGTTTCGCGCTGGTCAGCACCTCGGCGGCCGCCGCGATCCACTCGGCGTCGCTGGCCGCGCCGTGGCCGTAGTTGACGCTGGACCCGGCGAGGCCGTCGCCGTGCGCCACCTCGATCGCGGCCACCCCGGCCGCGTCCACCGCGGCCGCGATGGTGCGGACCTGGTCGACGGTGTAGCGGTGGGCGATGGCGTGCATGCCGTCGCGCAGCGTCACGTCCTGGATGTAGAGATCGGTCATCGCGCGGCCACCTCCGTCGTGCCGGCGGCCCGCAGGGCGACCAGCCGCTCGGCGGTCCGCAGCGCGGCCGAGGTCATGATGTCCAGGTTCCCGGCGTACGCGGGCAGGTAGTGTCCGGCGCCGGAGACCTCCAGGAAGACCGAGACCTGCAGGCCGGTCAGGTGCCGGCCCAGCGTCGGCAGGTAGCTGTCCACCCGGTCGAACTGCACGTCCTGCTTGAGCCGGTAGCCCGGCACGTACTCCTGGACGGTCGCCACCATCTCGGCGACGGAGGCGGCGATCGCGGCCCGGTCGGCGTCGGCGTCCGGGCAGAGGCAGTAGACGGTGTCCCGCATCAGCAGCGGCGGGTCGGCCGGGTTCAGCACGATGATCGCCTTGCCCCGCTCGGCACCGCCGACCACCTCGATCGCCCGGGCGGTGGTCTCGGTGAACTCGTCGATGTTGGCCCGGGTGCCCGGCCCGGCCGACTTCGAGGCGATCGAGGCGACGATCTCCCCGTACACCACCGGGGTGACCCGGCCGACCGCCGCGACGATCGGCACGGTGGCCTGCCCACCGCAGGTGACCATGTTGACGTTGCCCTCGTGCAGGTGCTCGTCGAGGTTGACCGGCGGCACCACGTACGGGCCGATGGCGGCCGGGGTCAGGTCCACCACGGTCCGGCCGTGCGCGCGCAGCACCTCGTGGTGGCGCCGGTGCGCGCCGGCCGAGGTGGCGTCGAAGACCAGTTCGACGTCGGCGAACTCGGGCATCGCCACCAGGCCGTCCACGCCCTCGGCGGTGATGGCCACGCCGAGCCGCCGGGCCCGGGCCAGGCCGTCCGACCCGGGGTCGATGCCGGCCATCGCCACCATCCGCAGCGCCTCCGACAGCCGGAGCACCTTGATCATCAGATCGGTGCCGATGTTGCCGGACCCGAGCACGGCCACCCCGACAGTCATGCGGTGTCTCCCTCTGTTCGCGACTGCGGGCTCGCGAGCTCACTCCTCGCGCTCACGATGCCCCTCCGAGGACGAGAAACAGGTCCGGACCGAGCCGAGGCCGGAGATCCGGGCCTCGTACGCCGCGCCCGGGGTGACCGGCACCATCGGGCCGAGCGCCCCGGAGAGCACCACGTCACCGGCGCGCAGGGGATCGCCGGAGCGGGCCATCGTGCGGGCCAGCCACTCCAGCGCGTGCAGCGGGTTGCCCAGGCAGGCCGCCCCGGCACCGACCGAGACCGGCTCCCCCGCGTGTTCCAGCACCATCCCGCAGAGCCGCAGGTCCACGTCGGTGAGCCGGCGCGGCGTGGTGCCGAGCACGAACAGCCCGCTGGAGGCGTTGTCGGCGACGGTGTCCACGATGGAGATGTCCCAGCCGGCCACCCGGGAGTCGACGACCTCGATGGCCGGCAGCACGTGGTCGACCGCGCGGGTCAGGTCGGCGGTGGTGACCCGCTCGTCGGGCAGGTCCGTGCCGAGCACGAAGGCCACCTCCGCCTCCACCCGGGGCTGGAGCAGCCGGTCCAGGCCGACCTCCGCGCCGTCGGGCACCGCCATGCTGTCCAGCAGCACCCCGAAGTCCGGCTGGTAGACGCCGAAGCTCTCCTGCACCGCCCGGGAGGTCAGCCCGATCTTCGCGCCCACCCGCCGGTGCCCCCGCTGCAGCCACTGCCGCACCTGGAGCTGCTGCACCACGTACGCGGACGTGACGTCCCCCTCGGGCAGCAGCCGCCCGCGCAGCGGCGGGCAGGGCTTGCCGCTCTCCCGCGCCTCGACCAGTTCCCGGGCCGCGGCCTCGTAATCGCTCATCTCGGCTCCCCGGTGCTGCGCCTGGTGATTCGCTCGCTGCGCTCGCTCATGACAGGTCCACGCAGACGTTGGTGAGTTCGGAGTAGAAGTCCAGCGAGTGCAGGCCGCCCTCGCGCCCGATGCCGGACGCCTTCACCCCGCCGAACGGGGTGCGCAGGTCGCGCAGGAACCAGGTGTTCACCCAGACGATCCCGGCGTCCAGCCGGGCCCCGGCCCGGTGCGCCCGGCCGACGTCCCGGGTCCACACCGTCGCGGCCAGGCCGTACTCGGTGCCGTTGGCCAGCGCGTACGCCTCGTCCTCGTCGTCGAACGGGGCCACGTGCACCACCGGGCCGAAGATCTCCTCGCGGTTGGTCCGGGCGTCCGGGCCGAGCCCGGTGAGCACCGTCGGCTGCACGTACGCCCCGCCGTCGCGGGCGTCGCCGAAGCGGGGCGTCCCGCCCCCGGTCAGCACCCCGGCGCCCTCGGTGCGGGCCAGGTCGTAGTAACCGAGCACCTTGTCCCGGTGGGCGTGCGAGATCAGGGGCATGTTCGCCGTGGCCTCGTCGGCCGGCCACCCGTACGCCAGCTCGCCGGCCCGCTTCGCCAGCCGCTCGGTGAACTCGGCGAAGACCGGCCGCTGCACGTAGATGCGTTCGGTGCAGAGGCAGACCTGGCCGCCGTTGGTGAAGCTGGACCGCACCGAGCCGGCCACCGCCGCGTCCAGGTCGGCGTCGGCGAAGACCAGCCCGGCGTTCTTGCCGCCCAGCTCGAAGGAGACCGCCTTCACCCCGTCGGCGGCGGCCCGCATGATGGCGCTGCCGGTGGCCGACTCGCCGGTGAAGGTGATCGCGTCGACGTCCGGGTGCCGGGTGAGGAACTCCCCGGCCGAGTCCGGGCCGAAGCCGTGCACCAGGTTGAACACCCCGGCCGGCACCCCGGCCGCGGCCATCACCTCGGCGAGCAGCGTCGCCGAGGCCGGGGTCTCCTCGCTCGGCTTCACCACCACCGCGTTGCCACAGGCCAGCGCCGGGGCCACCTTCCAGGTGAGCAGCAGCAGCGGCAGGTTCCACGGCACGATGACCGCCACCACGCCGACCGGCTTGCGGACCGCGTAGTTCAGCGCCCGGCCCCCGGTCGGGGTGACAGTGGTGAACGACTCGGTCGGCGCGGTCGCCACGATCTCGGCGAAGGCCCGGAAGTTCGCCGCCCCGCGCGGGATGTCCAGGGTGCGGGCCTGCGAGATGGCCTTGCCGGTGTCGGCCACCTCGGCGGCGACCAGGTCGTCGAAGCGGCGTTCCAGCTCGTCCGCGACCCGGCGCAGCACCTCGGCCCGCTCCCGCTCGCCGAGGCGGCCCCACGGCCCGCGCAGCGCCGCCCGGGCGGCGGCCACCGCGTCGTCCACCGTGGACCGGTCGGCCTCGGCCACCTCGAAGACCGGTTCCCCGGTCACCGGGCTGGCCTTGGTGAAGGTCTTCCCGGCCGGGACGAACTCGCCGGCGACGAAGTTGCGCAGCAGGCCCGGCCCGTCCGGCGCCCGCCCGGTCATCAACCGGGGATCCCAGACCACCGTCATCAGCGCCTCCCTCGGCTGACCGCGGCGCCGACCGCACCGACCAGCGCCGCCACCGCACCGGCGGCCACCGCCCCCAGCACCCGGTGCTGCCGGCGCACCCGCCGCCGCACCTCCGCGTACGGGGTGGTGGAGAACGAGACCAGCTCGTACTGCGAAACGTACCGGCCGGGCAGCGCCCGTTCCAGTGCGTGCTCCACCCGCCGCCACAGCTGGAACACCGGCGAGGCGACCTTGTCCCGCATCTCCACGAAGTTGGTCAGCGCCATCCGGGCGATCGCCTCGGCGTTGTCCCGCCGGCGCTCCTGGAACAGCGGCAGCGCCGCCGCCCAGTCGTCGGCGCACTCGTCCAGGCAGCGGTCCAGCTCCACCACGTCCTCGAACGCGCAGTTCGCGCCCTGCCCGTAGAACGGCACGATGGCGTGCGCCGCGTCGCCGAGCAGCCCGACCCGACCGTCCACCTGCCACGGCGTGCAACGCACCGTGCCGAGCACGCCCACCGGGTTGTGCTGGTAGTCGTCGACCAGGTTCGGCGCCAGCGGTGGCAGGTCCGGGTAGTGGGTGGCGAAGTGCCGCTCGATCGCGGCCGGGCTGCCCAGCGAGGCGAAGCTCGCGGTGCCGTGGGTGGGCCAGAAGAGCGTGCAGGTGAACGACCGGTCCGGGTTGGGCAGTGCGATCATCATCGAGGTGCCGCGCGGCCAGATGTGCAGCGCCTCGGGGTCGAGGGCGAAGTCGCCGCCCAGCGGCGGGATGGTCAGCTCCTTGTAGCCGTAGTCGAGGAAGTCCAGGCTCTCGGTGAGCAGGCCGTGGCCGAGCAGCTGGCCGCGTACCGCCGAACCGGCGCCGTCGGCGCCGAGCACGACCGGCGCGCTGGCGGTCGTCTTGCCCGCCGGCGTCTCGAAGGTCATCTCACCGCTGGCCGGGTCGAGGCCGACCAGCCGGTGGTCGAAGGCGATCCGCACCCCCGGCAGCGCGGCGGCGGCGTCCAGCAGGGCGTTGTTCAGCGCGCCCCGGCTGATCGAGTTGATCGCCAGGTCGCCGGTCGCACTGTAGGACTGGAACTGCGGCTCGCCGTCCACCGGGTGGATCATGCGCCCGCGCATCGGCAGCGCGTCCGCCATCACCTGCTCGGCCAGCCCGATCCGGCGCAGCGCGTCCAGGCCGCGCTCGGAGAGCGCCAGGTTGATCGAGCGGCCCCGCTCCACCCGCCCGGTACGCGGGTCGGGCCGCCGCTCGTAGAGTGCCACCCGGTGGCCGCGCCGGGCCAGGAAGCAGGCCAGCAGACAGCCGGCCAGGCCGGCGCCGACCACCGCGATCTCGTCCCGTTCGGCGCTCATGCCGGCCCTCCGCTCCGCTGCGTGCCACCATGAGGCGCCATCGCGCTGAGCCTGATGATTCGCGCGCTCCGCTCGCTCATGCGGTCACCTCCCCGACGGTCGCGGCGAGCGCCTCGGCGACCCGCCAGCAGTCGTGGTACGTGGAGTAGAGCGGCACCGGGGCGAACCGGACCACGTCCGGCTCCCGGGCGTCGGCGATCACGCCGTGCTCGTGGCGCAGCCGCTTGGTCAGCTCGGCGGCGCTGCCGGCGCCGATCCGCACCGACAGCTGGCAGCCGCGGCGCTGCGGCTCGCGCGGGGTGACCACGGTCAGCGGCCGGGTGGCGGTCACCTCGTCGAGCAGCCGCTCCAGGTAGCCGGTGAGCCGGATGCTGCGCTCGCGCAGGGCGGGCATGCCGACGGCGTCGAAGATCTCCAGCGAGGTCCGCACCGGGCCCATCGCGAAGATCGGCGGATTGGAGATCTGCCAGGCCTCCACGGTGGCCGGTGGCCGGGAGACCGGGGTCATCTCGAACCGGGTGGCCGCGTCGGTGCTCCACCAGCCCTCGAAGCGCGGCAGGTCGGGGTCGCCGAGGTGCCGCTCGTGGACGAAGACGCCGGCCAGCGCGCCGGGGCCGGAGTTGAGGTACTTGTACGAGCACCACGCGGCGAAGTCGACGTCCCAGTCGTGCAGGGCCAGCGGCACGTTGCCGGCGGCGTGCGCCAGGTCCCAGCCGACCGTCGCCCCGGCGGCCCGGCCGGCGGCGGTGATCGCCGGGATGTCCATCAGCTCGCCGGTGAGGTAGTTGACCCCGCCGAGCAGCACCAGCGCCACCCGGTCCCCCTCGGCGGCGAGGTAGCCGGTGACGTCCTCGGTGCGCAGGGTGTCCTCGCCGGGACGGGGCCGGAGCCGGACCACCGTCTCGTCCGGGTCGAGCCCGTGGAACCGGGCCTGGCTGCGCACCGCGTAGCTGTCCGACGGGAAGGCGCTGTCCTCGATGACGATCCGGGTGCGGGCGCCGGCGGGCCGGTAGAAGCTGACCATCAGCAGGTGCAGGTTGACGGTGAGCGAGTTCATCACCACGGTCTCCGCGGGCCGGGCGCCGACCAGTCGCGCGGCCGGCCCGGTGAGCAGTTCGTGGTACGGCAGCCAGGGCCGCTCCGCCTCCAGGTGCCCCTCGACGCCGAGCCGGCCCCAGGCGTCGAGATCGGCGAGCAGGTCGGTACGGGTGGCCCGGGGCTGCAGTCCGAGCGAGTTGCCGGCCAGGTAGGCCACCTCGGGGTAGCGGCCGCCCTCGGCCGGCGGCACGTGGAACAGGTGGCGGTGGCCGCGGTCGGCGGCGTCGAGGCGGCGCGCCTCGGCCTCACCGGCGGCGAGGGGTGCGGGGGTGTCCATGTCTCGTTCTCCGGTCACATCGCGGTCCGGGCCGACCACAGCTCGGGGAAGACCACCCGGGCCATGCTGCGCTGCAGCCACGCCAGACCGGCGGAGCCGCCGCTGCCGACCTTGGCGCCCATTGTCCGCTGTACGGCCTTGACGTGGTGCTGCCGCCAGTCGCCGAACTGCTCGGCCACCTCGGTCAGCGCCTCGCCCAGCAGGCGCAGGTGGTTCTCCGGCCCGGCGTCGGCGTAGACCCGCACCCAGGCCGCCTCCACCGCGGGGTGCGGCTCGTGCTCGACGGCCACGTCCCGCTCCAGCAGCTCGGCCGGCAGCTCGTGGCCGTGCCCGGCGAGCAGGGCGAGCACGTCGTCCCAGACGCTCGGCGCGGCCAGGGCGGCGGTCAGTTCGGCGTACACCTCGGTCTGCCGGCGGAACGGCCGGATCAGCGCCGGGTCCCGGAGCCCGAGCAGGAACTCCAGCTGGCGGTACATCGCCGACTGAAAGCCGGAGCCCTCGCCGAGCAGGTTGCGGAACCGGTTGAAGTCGGCCGGGGTCATCCAGCGCAGCCCCTTCCAGGCCGCGTTCAACCCCTCCAGGTGCAGGGCGGCCCGGCGCAGCGGGGCCAGTGCGTCCCACACCCGGTCGGCGCGCAGCAGCCGCTGGGTCTCCCGCAGCTCGTGGCAGGTGAGCTTGAAGTACAGCTCCATGATCTGGCTGACCACCAGGAACGACATCTCGCCCGGGTCGTCGCTGAGCGGCTCCTGCAACCGGTGCAGGGTGCTGGCCCGGACGTACGCGTCGTACGGCACCCGCTCGGCGAACTCCAGCGTCGGCTTGCCACCGTTGCGCTGCGCCCGAGCGGCCCGCTGCTGCGGGGTGGTGGGGCGCACCACCGCGGCCGGCGCGGGCGCCGGCAGCTCCGTCTGCTTCACCTGTCGTCTCCTCCGTGAGCCGGGTGGCGACATGATCTCCCGGTCACAGCGGCGAACGGAATGCCTGTTCAACGGCGCTGCGCCGGGACGACCTGCCGTCGCGAAGGCGGTTCGGCGGTTCCGGTTGGAGAACGTAAGGTCTGCTCATGGACGACATGGACTGGGCGCTGCTACGGGAGTTGCAGGCCGACGCGCGGCTCTCCTTCAGCGAGCTGTCCCGGCGGGTGCACCTCTCCCCGCCCGCGGTGGCCGAGCGGGTCCGCCGGCTGGAGGAGTCCGGCGTGATCACCGGCTACCACGCGCACGTCGACCTCACCCGGGCCGGACGCACGGTGGTCGCGCTGATCCGGATGTCCTGCTACGGCGCCCGGTGCATCCTGCACGACCCCGAGGTCGCCGGGTGGCCGGAGATCCTGGAGATCCACCGGATCACCGGCGACGCGTGCAGCATGCTCAAGGTCGCGGCCGGTTCGATCGACGAGTTCGAGGCGGTGATCGACCGGCTCGCCCCGTACGGCCAGCCGTCCAGCACGATGGTGCTCTCCACCCCGCTGGACTGGCATCCGGTCACCCCGCTGCCGCCCGCCGACGGCCCCGCCACCCGGCGCCGCTGACCGGCCCGGTTAGCCCCGCACCCAGGGGGAAAGCACGCCGGGTCGCCCCAGCAGGACCGGTACACCGGTGCCGGGAGGGAGGATCATGCGGGGTCTGCGACCGGACGGAGGCGTGCTCCGCGCCCCGTCGACCATCATCCGGCTGCTCGGGGTCTTCGTCGTGATCGGGGCCTTCGTCCTGGTCGGCGCGACGCCGGCCCGGGCCGCCGAGAACGTCTTCGTCGAGGTGACGCCGAACAGCGCACAGGCGGGCACCCGGGTGAGCATCCGGGCCGGCTGCGACAACGGCAACAACCGGCAGGCGGAGGTGCACTCCGACGCGTTCGGGCGGGTGGTGCTCCGACCGGACAACGGCTTCCTGACCGGTCAGGCGACCATCCCGGCCAACAAACAGCCCGGTGACTACCCGGTCGACCTGCGCTGCCAGAACGGCAAGACCGCGACCACCACGCTGACCGTGCTGAACATGGAGCAGCCCAGCAAGGGGCCGGCGACCGGGGGCGGCGCCACCGCCGGCGGCCGGGGCACCGGCTCGCTGCTGCTGGTCGGCGGCGTCGCCGTGGTCGCCGTGGTGGTGGCCTTCGGGGTGTTCGGCAACCGCCGTCGGACCGGGGCCGGCTCCTGACCCCCCGCCGCCATGGCCGGTTCTCGCGCGCGCACCCCGCGACCGGGCCGGGCGGCCGCCCGCCGGGCGCTGCGGGCGTCCGGACGGGCGGTGGTGGCCACCACCCGGCGGCTGCGCCGGGTGGCCGGCGAGGCCGTCTCGGCCAGCGTCGCCACGCCGGACCCCGCCACCCGGCCGTTGCCGGCCCGACCCCGGCACCGCTGGGCGCCCGGTCGACGGCTGGCCGCGGCCAACCCCGGCCTGCCGGTACTGGTGATCGGCACGCTGATGGTGCTGATCGTGGCGATGCTCGGGGTGGAGCGGGTCACCGGGATCAGCATGCTGCCCGACCGGTTCACCGCCAGCCTGCGGCCGCCACCGAAGAAGTTCCCGGTGCTGCCGGCGAGCCGGCCGGTGGGCATCAGCAGCCAACCGATCGACCTGGCGGCGCCCGTGCACAACGTCGGCATCGCCCCGGACGGCAGCATCGCCGTGCCGGACGCCGACCGCGCCCAGGAGGCCGGCTGGTACGACCAGGGCCCGACCCCGGGCCAGTACGGGCCGGCGGTCATCGTCGGGCACGTCGACACCAGCACCGGGCCGGCGGTGTTCCACCGGTTGCGTCAACTGCGCGCGGGCGACCCGGTCGAGGTCAGCCGCGAGGACGGCTCGGTGGCGGTCTTCGAGGTGGACTCGGTGGAGCGGTTCGACAAGGAGCGGTTGCCGGTGGACGAGGTGTACGGCGACTTCAGCCGCCCCAACCTGCGCCTGATCACCTGTGGCGGCCGCTGGGTCGGCGGGGAGACCGGCTACGCCGACAACGTGGTCGTCTTCGCCACCCTGGTGCGGGCGCGCGACGGGTGAGCGGGGCTCAGGCCGCCTCGGGCTCCCGCAGGTCGAGCCAGTCGGCCCAGCGCGGGTCGGGCGCCCGGTGGCCCAGCACCCGCCAGGCGACGCCCTTCGGGGCGGCCGGCAGCGCGTGCAGCCGCCAGCCCAGCTCGGCCGGGGTCTTGTCGCCCTTGGTGTGGTTGCACTTGGCGCACGCCGCCACCACGTTCTCCCAGGCGTGCCGGCCACCCCGGCTGCGCGGGAAGACGTGGTCGATGGTCTCCGCCGGCCCCCGGCAGTACGCGCACCGCCAGCCGTCGCGGGCGAAGATGGCCCGGCGGGACAGCCCGACGTGGGTGCGGTAGGGCACCCGGACGAACCGGGTGAGCCGGACGACCGACGGCACCGGTAACGCGTTGCGGGCGCTGTGCAGGACACCGTCGCCGTCGGCGACGCAGACGGCCTTGGCAGAGAGCACGAGGATGGCGGCACGACGGACGGACACGACACACAGCGGCTCGTAGGTGGCGTTGAGGACCAGCGCGCCGGAGCCCACCGTGGGTCGTATGTCAGGCATCGCGCTCACCCTCCCGGTCCAGCGGCCCCACTCGCCACCGTCGACCGGGATCGGGCACAGCGCTCACCGCGGCCGACGCCGGCCGGATCACCGACATCCGTTGCGCCAATAGTCCCTGATCGGAACCGGGATTGCACGTACTAATCTCTCATCTGGCAGAGAGATCATCCGGACTGCGGCTGATCGCCGTGCCGACCTGGGTGAACTCTTCCGCCACGGGACAGCGGTCGACGGCCCCCTGCCGGTGTCAGGTGCGCCGGATCCGGGCCCGATGATCTTTCGCTCGCCGCCCTGCCGTCCACGCAGGCCAGGGGGCTCGAAGATGCCGATGACCCCGGACAGAACGATCCCCGACCGGACGGCCGCTGCGATGATCAGGCGATGACCGACCAGCCGGACTGGACCACCCCCATCCGGGCGGTGCACGTGCGGCACGGCACCCAGACGGCCTGCGGCGGGATCGCCGTCGTGCTCGCGGACGTCGAGCCACATCCGGCCTACGCCTTCACCGCACGGTTCGAGGGACGACCACCCGGCCCGGCCGACCTGCGCCAGGAGTGCGTCGACGGCTTCACCGACGGGATCCGGACCGAGTTGGTCCGGCTCTGCGGCGGACAGCCGCCCCCGGTCCGGGTCGTGCTGCGCCGCATCCTGGTCCACGACGTCGACTCGTCGGCGGCGATCAACCGGGCAGCCGGACGGCTGGCCGCCGCGGAGGTGCTCCGGCGCGCCATCGACGGCCGGCGGGCACCCTGACCAGCCGGCGGCGTGCGGGTGAACCGCCAGCGCGCCCCCGGGGTCACCTCCCGGGACCGGTCCCGCACCGACCGCTGATCGACCGGTGGCCCCTCGACGCACCGCTGCGCGCCGGACCTCGACGGCGCCGGCCCGGGTCGGGCTCGCGTGGCCGGGGCCGGGTATCCAACCTTCCGCATCTACCAGCGCGAGCGCAGCCGCACCCTGGAGTATCCGAGGCGGGGGTGACAGCGATTCGCGACCGACAGGCGGCGCCACCGGCACGGTGAGCCCGGCCCGGCGCAGAGCGGGCCCGGCCGCCGGCGCGGCGCTACGACCGCCCATCACGCCGATGCTCGCCGTGGCGGTCGACGCCGTACCCGAGGGCGCCGGGCTGGCGTACGAGCCGAAATGGGACGGCTGGCGAGCGCTGGCCTTCCGCTCGGCCGCCGGCGTCCACCTCCAGTCCCGCGCTGGCCGCGACCTCAGCACCTACTTCCCGGACATCACCCGGGCGGTACGGGCCGCCGTACCGCCCGGTGTGGTGCTCGACGGGGAGCTGGTTGCCTGGGAGCGGGAGAGGACGAACTTCGCTCTGCTGCAACGTCGGGTGACCGCGGGCCGGCAGCTGCTCGCCACCGCCCGCCGCCACCCCGCTCACTACGTCGTGTTCGACGTGCTCAGCGCGCCGCCGGGTGGGCCGCTCCTCGACGTCCCGCTCGCCGATCGTCGTGCCCTCCTGGTCGACCTGCTGGCGGGAGCGCCCCCGGCGATCACCCTGTCGCCGCAGACGACCGACGTGGCCCAGGCGGCCGAGTGGCTGGGCAGCTGGACAGCGGCGGGCGTCGAGGGTGTCATGATCAAGGAGCTGGGCGGACGCTACGAGGCGGGCCGGCGGGGCTGGCGGAAGTTCCGGGCCTACTGCACCACCGAGGCGGTGATCGGCGGTGTCACGGGGACGATCGACGCTCCGGAGAGCGCGTTGGTGGGGCGTCTGGACCGGCGCGGGCGGCTGCGCTACACCGGCCGGACGCACCCCCTGGGCGAGGGGCAGCGCCGCGAGCTGAGCGCCCTGCTCACACCCCCGCGGGCGCGGCGTCCGGGCGGCCCGGTGACCCACCCGTGGCCACAGCCGCTCCCCGCCGCCTGGTCCGGCCAGCTCGACCGTCCCGAGCCCCTGCGGTACACCCAGGTGGAACCGATCGTGGTGGCGGAGATCGAGGTCGACACGGCGTACGAGCATCACCGGTGGCGGCACGGGGTCCGGTACCTGCGTCCACGGTTGGACCTGTCCGCCCACGACGTGCCGCTGCTGCTCGACGAGCCGGGGTAGGGATCGGCGGCGCCGGCCGGTCGGTGGCGGCGGCGTCCCACGCGCCACCGCACGAGGCGAGGAAGCCGGCCACCGCCGCCTCGACGGCGCCGGTCCCCCGGTGAGGCTTCCTCCGCGCCCGCCACGATGACCGGTTTCGCACCCGGTGGGCGGGCGTACCGGCGGCACCGGTCACCCCGGCGGTGGGTCGGCGCGGAGAGCCCACCCGGGGTGCGGTACGAAGACACGGTGAGTTCCGTCAGCCTGTTCCTCGCCGAACCCGCGCCGAGCCCGGACCCGACGCCGAGCCCCCAGTGCCTGGAGGAGGCGCTCTGCAAGGCGGCCTGGGAGATCACCAACTCGGTCTGGTTCGCCGAGGGCAGTTACTGGATCCTGCTCAAGCCGCTGCGCGTGGTGCTGATCCTGCTGCTGGCGGTCGCCGCCCGGTGGCTGGTGCACCGGACGATCCGCCGGCTGGTGCGCACCACCACGGCCGCCGGGGTGCCCACCATGCTGCGGCCGCTGCGGGAGCGGATCCCCACCGCCGCGGCCGAGCCGGGCGAGTTCGTGCCGGAACGGCGGCGCCAGCGCGCCGAGGCGATCGGGTCGGTGCTGCGCAGCCTGACCACGGCGTTCATCTTCGGCATCGCGCTGCTGATGGTGCTCAAGGAGTTCAGCTTCGACCTCGCCCCGCTGCTGGCCAGCGCGGGCATCGCCGGGGTGGCGCTCGGCTTCGGCGCGCAGAGTCTGGTCAAGGACCTGATCGCCGGCCTGTTCATGCTCATCGAGGACCAGTACGGCGTGGGCGACACGGTCGACCTGGGCGAGGCGACCGGGGTGGTGGAGTCGGTCGGGCTGCGGGTGACCACCGTCCGGGACGGGCGCGGGGTGCTCTGGTACATCCGCAACGGCGAGATCGTCCGGGTCGGCAACAAGAGCCAGGGCTGGGCCCTGGTCGTGGTCGACCTGCCGATCGGCTTCGCCGGCACCGAGGAGGCCACCGCGGTGCTGCGCACCGCCGCCGCGTCGGTGGCGGTCGACCCGGAACTGTCGCCGGAGATCGTCGAGGCGCCCGAGGTGCTCGGGGTCGAGCAGATGACGGTGGAGGGCGCGGTGATCCGCACCGTCGTCAAGACCACCGCCGACGGGCAGTTCGCGGTCGGCCGCGAGTTGCGCCGCCGG
Organism: Micromonospora sp. C28SCA-DRY-2; assembly: GCF_030519475.1. Taxonomy (GTDB): domain Bacteria; phylum Actinomycetota; class Actinomycetes; order Mycobacteriales; family Micromonosporaceae; genus Micromonospora. The sequence goes on from NZ_JAUMKD010000002.1 coordinate 413,952, forward strand.
CTCACCGAGGCGCTGGAGAACTCCGGGATCACCGCCCGGATCGCGGCCGCCCGCCTCTACCCGGGAATGGCCGCCGGCGGCCCCGGCGAGACCGGTCAGGGCGGCGCCACCTGAGTGGCCGGGTGGCCGAGCAGCATGGGGTCGCGGGCCGGCCGGCCCCTCGGGTATCGTCCGTTCGTTCAGTCGGGGATGCGACGATCAAGCCGTTCGCCCTAGCCAGTTGTCAGACGATCGGGCAGAATCCGGGGCACGCGTTCCCCCCGGAACGTGATCACGTCCTCGCTGATCCGTAGATCTGACGACGGTTTCCCGGGCGCGTACGCCACGAGCGGTTGCACCCGGGAAACGATGGAGGCGACGGTGTCCGACGAGCGACCCTCTCGGGAAGGGCCGGCCACCTTCCACGAGGTGTTCGCCCAGCGCGAGTATCGGGCGATCTTCGCGGCGAGCGCGCTCTCCTGGGTCGGCGACTACATCGCCAAGGCGGCCGTCACCCTCCTGGTCTACCGGGAGACCCGCTCGGTGGCGCTCTCCGCCGTCGCGTTCGCGATCAGCTACCTGCCCTGGCTGGTCGGCGGCCCGCTGCTGTCCACCCTCGCCGAACGGCACCGCTACCGGCAGGTGATGGTCGCCTGCGACCTGATCCGGATGGCCCTGATGGCGGTCATCGCCATCCCGAACATGCCGGTCAACGCGATCCTGGTGCTGCTCTTCGCCGCCACCCTGGCCAACCCGCCCAGCCAGGCCGCGAAGTCCGCGCTGATGCCGCTGGTGCTCACCGGCGACCGGCTCGTCCTCGGGCTCTCCCTGAACGCCAGCGCCGGCCAGGCCGCGCAGGTCGTCGGCTACCTCGTCGGCGCGTCCGTGGCGGCGTTCAACCCGGCCGTCGCCCTGCTGATCAACGCGGCGACGTTCGCCGTCTCGGCCGCGCTGACCCGCTTCGGGGTCTCCGACCGGCCGCCGGCGATGACCGCCGCGCACCGCAGCCACCTGCTCCGGGAGACCGGCCAGGGGTTCCAGATCGTGTTCGGCACCCCGGTGCTGCGGGCCATCGCCGTGCTGGTGTTCAGCGCCATGCTCTTCTCCATCGTGCCCGAGGGGCTGGCCGCGGCCTGGGCGAGCGAGCACGGCGGCGAGGGGATGGACACCGGCGTCGCGCAGGCCGTCATCATGGCCGCCAACCCGGTCGGCTTCATCCTCGGCGGGCTGGTGGTCGGCCGGGCGTTCGGGCCGGACCGGCGGCTGGCACTGATGCGGCCGCTCGCGGTGCTCGCCCCGGCGGTGCTGGTGCCCGCCCTGTTCGACCCGCCACCGGCGGTGGTGGCCCTGCTCGCCGGCGCCTGCGGGTTCGCGGTCGCCGGCATGCTGCCGATGGCCAACGGGCTGTTCGTGCGCGCCCTGCCCAGCGGCTTCCGGGCCCGGGCGTTCGGCGTGATGGCCAGCGGGGTGCAGGTGATCCAGGGCGTGGCGGTGCTGGCCACCGGGCTGCTCGCCGAGCGGTTCCCGATCCCGGCGGTGGTCGGGTGGTGGAGCGCGGCGGGCGTCCTGCTGATGGCCCTGGTGGCGCTGCGCTGGCCGAGCCGGGCCAGCGTCGACGCGGCGGTCACCGCGGCGGAACGGGCGAGCGGCGCGGCCGCCGAGCCGGCCGAGGACCCGACCGTGGAGCAGACCGGCGGCGCGCCGGACCGGGGCGAGGGCGGGGCGGGCGAACGGCCGTCGGACGGGGGCGGCGGTCCGGTCGCCGGCCGGCCCGGCGAACCGGGGCGGCCCCGGCACGCGGTGAGCTGACTTACACCCGTACCCCGGTCCCTCCCCCGGGTTCGGCCCGGGGGCACCTGGCAGGATGGAACGGTGAATCCCGCTGCTGAGTCCGACCGTCCCCGGCCCTCGGTGACCCTCTTCGAGGCGATCGGCGGTGAGCCCGCCTTCCGCAAGCTGGTCGACGAGTTCTACGCGGGGGTCGCCGACGACCCGCTGCTGCGCCCGATGTACCCGGAGGAGGACCTGGGCCCGGCGGCGGACCGGCTGACGCTGTTCCTGATGCAGTACTGGGGCGGCCCGAACACCTACTCGGCCCAGCGGGGGCACCCGCGGCTGCGGATGCGGCACGCGCCGTTCCGGATCGGCGCGGCCGAGCGGGACGCCTGGCTGCGGCACATGCGCACGGCCGTCGACCGCCTCGACCTGCCGCCGGAGCTCGCCACCGCGCTCTGGGACTACCTGGAGCGGGCCGCGTACTTCATGGTCAACGTGATGGAGGACCCGGCCGCCGGGACGCCGTAGCCGTCGGCACGGCGGCGGGCACGCCTCGCGACCCGGCAGCCACGCCCGGGTAGGCCAGCCGGCGGGCGGCCGGCCCGGTAGACAGGCGACCACGCCCGGCGGACCGCGGCCCGGGCGGGCGGGCGGTCAGAGCAGGGCGCCCTCGTCGTGCAGCCAGTCGACGAAGCTGGTGGCCACCGCGGCGCCGCAGTCGAGCATCTCGACCAGGAGCGCGTCGTGCGTCCCGGCACCGAAGGGCACCTGGAGTTCGGCGTAGATGGGCAGCTGGCCGCGCTCGGTGGGGTCGCCGACGTAGGCCTTGCAGAACCGGCGGGTGTGGTTCCACTCGTTGACCACCCGGTAGGCCCGGTCGGCCCAGTCGGGCGGGACCGTCGCGTGTGGACGCGCCCGCATCACCAGGATCTCGTCCTCCGGGCCTTCGAGGGTGACCAGCACCGCGTGCCGCTCCCACATGGCCAGCAGGTTGCCGTCACCGTCGGCCAGGTAACGCACGTCGAGCAGGTCGAGCGCCTCGCAGACCCGGCCGAGGGTGACCGGCTCGACCGTGGCTCGCATCTCCGGGATGGCGGGCCGGTCGACGGCCGGGGAGTCGTCCTCCGGCTGCCGGGGGGTCGGTGGCCCGACCCGGACGGTGCCCTCCACTGTGATCCCGCTTCGAGTTTCCGGATCGCCGCCGTTGGCGGGACCGGGGCGCCATGACCACCACGGCATCGCTCGCGCACCTCACTCCCCAGCGGATCCAGTCGCCTACGGTGCGTTGGATCCGAGGATGGACGGTACCCGGACAGCCGGGTTGAAGCATCCCCCCAACGGGAGCCCCAAACCAGAAGAATGACCAGGGGTCAGCCGAACGGATGACCACCAGAGGGCCGTACGGCAAGATCAGTGGCCGTCTGCGACCAGGTCGCTCCGTATGGTCCCACCAGGCCGACCCAACGTCCGGCCGTACGCACCTGGACGTCGGCGGCGTCGGTGTCGCCGGAGCCGCCGCCCGGCGCGCCCAGGAAGCCCATCCGGACCAGCCCCTGGACCAGCCGCTGGGTCACCTCGACCGGCTCGCCCGGCGGGTCGTCCGGGGTCACCACGACCGGCACGTGGTCGAGCAGCGCGTCGCGCAGCGCCCGCTGCCCCACCGCCCGTCCGGCCACCCCGTGGGTGCTGGCGGCGCGCAGCGTGCCCGCCGCCGCCTCGGCGATCCGGCGCAGCTCACCACCGGGCAGCGTCTCCACCCGGCGACTGGCCGCCGGCGGCAGCGGCCACCGCCACTGCGCGTCGCGTCGCGCCGGCAACTCCCCCCGCCCCTCGGTGAGCGCCGCCAGCAGGTCGCCCGCGCCCACCGTGACGTCGCCCGGCGCCGCGCCGGCCACCGTGCGCACCACCAGCACCCCCCACGGCAGGCGGGCCCAGAGGGCGGTACGCCCCGGCGCGCCGGCCGGCCGGAGCCGGACCAGGGCACCCCGGTCCAGCCGGACCAGCCGGGCGAGGAAGGCGCCCGCGTCGGCGACGTCGGCGATCCCGTGCCCACCCGCGGCGTCGACCGGGTGACCGGCCGCGGTCACGCCGCGCCCTGCGGGGCGTACGCCAGGAGGAACTGGCGCTCCTCGGCGGTGACCCGGCGCGGCAGCTGCCGGTCGAGGTCGAACGGGACCAGCACCGAGCGGGCCCGGCTGGCCAGCACCTCGCCGTCGTACAACTCGTAGGCGACGGTGAACGAGGCGGCCCGGATCTCCTCCACCCAGAGTTCGATCCGGACGGTCGGCGCCGTCTCCGCGGTGGCCCGGCCCAGGGCGTAGTCGACCGGGCGCAGGTAGTCGACCTCGTGCCGGCGGATCACCACGCCGTCGGCGAACGAGCCCACTCCCCACGCCCGGCCGCCGGCGAACATCAACGCCACCCGGGCCTCCTCGTAGAGGGTGAGGAAGCGCGAGTTGTTGACGTGGCCGTACGCGTCCAGGTCGGACCACCGCAGGGTGCAGTGGTAGACGAACCGGTCGGCCACGTCAGTCGCGGGTCAGCTTGCGGTAGGTCACCCGGTGCGGCCGGGCGGCCTCGGCGCCGAGCCGGTCGATCTTGTTCTTCTCGTACGCCTCGAAGTTGCCCTCGAACCAGAACCACTTCGCCGGGTTCTGGTCGTCGCCCTCCCAGGCCAGGATGTGCGTGGCGACCCGGTCGAGGAACATCCGGTCGTGCGAGATGACCACGGCGCAGCCGGGGAACTCCAGCAGCGCGTTCTCCAGGCTGCCGAGCGTCTCGACGTCGAGGTCGTTGGTCGGCTCGTCGAGCAGGATCACGTTGCCGCCGATCTTCAGCGTCAGCGCCAGGTTGAGCCGGTTGCGCTCGCCGCCGGAGAGCACCTTGGTCGGCTTCTGCTGGTCCGGGCCCTTGAACCCGAACGCCGCGATGTACGCCCGGGACGGCATCTCGACCTTGCCGACCAGGAGGTGGTCCAGCCCGTCGGAGACGGTCTCCCAGACCGTCCGGTCACCGGCCAGCCCCGCCCGGCTCTGGTCGACGTACGACAGCGAGACGGTGTCGCCGACCTTCACCGAGCCGGAGGTCGGCTCCTCCAGCCCGACGATGGTCTTGAACAGGGTGGTCTTGCCGACGCCGTTCGGACCGATCACGCCGACGATGCCGTTGCGCGGCAGCGAGAACGACAGGTCGTCGATCAGCACCCGGTCGCCGAAGGCCTTGACCAGGTTGTTGACCTCGATCACGGTGCTGCCCAGGCGGGGACCCGGCGGGATCTGGATCTCCTCGAAGTCCAGCTTGCGGGTCTGCTCGGCCGCGGTGGCCATCTCCTCGTACCGCTCGAGGCGGGCCTTGGACTTGGTCTGCCGGGCCTTGGCGTTGGAGCGGACCCACTCCAGCTCCTCGTCGAGGCGCTTCTTCATCTTGGCGTCGCGGCGGCCCTCGACGGCCATCCGGGCCGCCTTCTTCTCCAGGTAGGTGGAGTAGTTGCCCTGGTAGCCGATGGCTCGGCCGCGGTCCAGCTCCAGGATCCAGCCGGCCACGTTGTCCAGGAAGTACCGGTCGTGGGTGATGGCGATCACCGTGCCGGCGTACTTGGCCAGGTGCTGCTCCAGCCACTGCACGCTCTCCGCGTCCAGGTGGTTGGTGGGCTCGTCGAGCAGCAACAGGTCGGGCGCCTCCAGCAGCAGCTTGCACAGCGCCACCCGGCGGCGCTCACCGCCGGAGAGCTTGGTGACGTCGGCGTCCGGCGGCGGGCAGCGCAGCGCGTCCATGGCCAGTTCGAGCTTGGAGTCGATGTCCCACGCGTCGGCGTTGTCCAGCTCCTCCTGGAGCTTGCCCATCTCCTCCATCAGCTCGTCGGAGTAGTCGGTCGCCATCTGCTCGGCGATCTTGTTGAACCGCTCGAGCTTGGCCTTGATCTCGGCGACCGCCTCCTCGACGTTGCCGAGGACGGTCTTGGCGTCGTTGAGCGGCGGCTCCTGGGCCAGCATGCCCACGGTGTAGCCGGGCATCAGCCGGGCCTCGCCGTTGCTCGGCCGGTCCCACCCTGCCATGATCTTGAGGAGGCTGGACTTACCGGCGCCGTTCGGGCCGACCACACCGATCTTGGCCCCCGGCAGGAAGCTCAGCGTCACGTTGTCGAGCACGACCTTGTCGCCGTGCGCCTTGCGCGCCTTTTCCAGGACGTAGATGTACTGGGCCACGGTGCGGGCTACCTCCGTAGGTTGCGACTGGGAGCCGGCGGGCGAGGGCGCGGGCTGGTCGTCACCCGCGGCCGCCGGCCGGGGCCGGCCGCACGCACGCCGCTGTCAATCCTGACAGGTACGCGTCGCGACGCCCACATCACCCCGCCGCGGGCGTGCCGGCGGGCGGTCCGCCGGCCGGTCTGTTGACAAGATCACCTCCAGGGTTCGGCGCCGGTGGGACGGGTAGGGAACTCCGGCACGGGGCCCCAGACGCCGCAGCTACGCTCAGTACGCTCATGCGGTTGACCCGTCAGCACCCGGAGGTGGCCGAACGTGACCGTCCGCAGCTCCTTTGTCGTAGTGGCGAACCGCTTGCCGGTCGACGAGGTGAGCACACCCGAGGGACGCCAGTGGCGACGCAGCCCCGGCGGGCTGGTCACCGCCCTGCACCCCGTCCTCGCCGAGCACCAGGGCACCTGGGTCGGCTGGGCCGGCGGCACGGGCGCCGCCCCGGAGCCGTTCGACCTGGAGGGCATCCGGCTGCACCCGGTGCCGCTCAGCGCCGAGGAGCTGGAGCGCTACTACGAGGGGCAGTCCAACGCCACCATCTGGCCGCTCTACCACGACGCCGTGGAGACGCCGGCCTACAAACGGCGCTGGCGGGAGGCGTACCGGCTGGTCAACGCCCGGTTCGCGGAGGCCGCGGCGGACGTCGCCGCCGAGGGCGCCACGGTCTGGGTGCAGGACTACCAGCTCCAGCTGGTGCCGGCCATGCTCCGGGAACTGCGCCCGGACCTGCGGATCGGCTTCTTCCTGCACATCCCGTTCCCGCCGATCGAGCTGTTCATGCAGATGCCGTTCCGCACCGAGATCCTGCGCGGCCTGCTCGGCGCCGACCTGGTCGGCTTCCAGCAGCGGCTGGCCGCGCAGAACTTCGTCCGGCTGGCCCGGCACCTGCTCGGGCTCCGCTACGAGGGGCAGATGATCCAGGTCGACGGGCGCCAGGTGAAGGCCGGCGCCTTCCCGATCAGCATCGACACCCGGGAGATGGAACGGATGGCCGCCGACCCGGCGGTGCAGGCCCGGGCCAAGGAGATCCGCGAGGAACTGGGCAACCCCAAGACGATCATCCTGGGCGTCGACCGGCTCGACTACACCAAGGGCATCGAGTTGCGGCTCAAGGCCTTCCGCGAGCTGCTGGCTGACGGAAAGCTGACAGTCCCGGAGGCCGTCATGGTGCAGGTGGCCACGCCGAGCCGCGAGCGGGTCGAGCACTACCAGGCACTTCGGGTCAAGGTCGAGCGCGAGGTTGGTCGGATTAATGGCGAATTCGGCAGGGTCGGCGTGCCGGCGGTGCATTATCTGCATCAGTCGTACAGTCGCAGTGAACTGGCCGCGATGTACGTCGCTGCCGACGTGATGATGGTGACCCCGCTGCGAGACGGAATGAATCTGGTGGCCAAGGAGTACGTCGCATCGCGCGCCGACCAGGGCGGCGCGCTCGTGCTCAGTGAGTTCGCCGGCGCCGCCACCGAGCTGCGCCAGGCGTTCCTGTGCAACCCACACGACCCGGACGCGGTCAAGGACGCGCTGCTGCGGGCCGTGCACGTGGAGAAGCCGGAGGCCCGCCGCCGGATGCGGATAATGCAACGCCACCTGCGTACCCACGACGTGGGTCACTGGGCCAAGTCGTTCCTCACCGAGCTGGGTGTGCCCGAGGCGGAGGCCGCGTGAACGCGTCCGTCAGCGACGCGGCGCCCATCGTCACCGGGGTGATGGACGCTGAGCTGCGCACGGCCATCGGCCGGATCGCCCGGGTGCCGCAGCTCCTGATCGCCTGCGACTACGACGGCACGCTGGCGCCGATCGTCGAGGACCCGAGCAAGGCCGTACCGCTGCCCGAGTCGGTGGCGGCGGTGCGCGCGCTCGCGGCGCTGCCGCAGACCACCGTGGCGGTGGTCTCCGGCCGGGCGCTGCGCGACCTGGCCGCGCTCTCCCGGCTGCCCAGCGAGGTCCACCTGGTCGGCAGCCACGGCTCCGAGTTCGACATCGGTTTCGTCGAGCGGCTCTCCCCCGAGCTGATCGCGGTACGCACCCGGCTGCGCGACGCGCTGCGCGAGATCGCCGCCGCTCACCCGGGCATCCGGCTGGAGCGCAAGCCGGCGAGCGTCGCGGTGCACACCCGCGGGGTGGACCCGCAGGTCGCCGCGGCGGCCATCGAGGCGGTCCGCAGCGGCCCCGCCACCTGGGACGGCGTCACGGTCACCCAGGGCAAGGAGGTCATCGAGCTGTCGGTGGTGGCCACCCACAAGGGCACCGCCGTCGACCAGCTGCGCACCCAGCTCTCCGCCAGCGCCGTGCTCTTCATCGGCGACGACGTCACCGACGAGAACGCCTTCGGCAACCTGCACGGGCCGGACGTCGGCATCAAGATCGGGCCCGGCGACACCCAGGCGCAGTTCCGGGTCGCCGAACCGATCGAGGCGGCGCGGGCCCTCGGGCTGCTGCTGGAGACCCGCCGGCACTGGCTCTTCGGCGAGCGGGCGGTGCCGATCGAGCGGCACTCGATGCTGGCCAACGGCCGCACCGTCGCACTGCTCACCCCGGACGCCAAGGTCACCTGGCTCTGCCACCCCAAGCCGGACTCGGCGGCCATCTTCGCCGACCTGGTCGGCGGCAGCCCGGCCGGATACTTCAGTGTCGCGCCGGAACGCGGCGGCATCCCGCTGGGCCAGCGGTACCGCTCGGGCACGATGACGGTGGAGACCCGCTGGTCGGGCCTGACCGTCACCGACTGGCTCGACACGCCGGACAGCGAGACCACGCCGGACGGCCCGGTCATCGTCAGCGGCGACTCCACCCTGGTCCGGGTGCTCACCGGCACCGGCCGGGCCCGGATCGAATTCGCGCCCCGGCCCGAGTTCGGCCAGGTGGCCGTGCAGCTGCAACCGCTCGGCGACGGCCTGCTGGTGCTCGGCTCCAACGAGCCGGTCGCGCTCTACTCCCCCGGCGTCGAGTGGGAGGTGACCGGCGACGGCGTCTACGAGACCGCGAAGGCGGTCGTCGACCTGCGTGCCGCCGGCGGCCAGGTGGTGCTGGAGATGCGCTTCGGCACGCAGAGCCTGGAACACCACCGGCTGCCGATCCACGAGCGGCAGGCCGCGGCCGAGCAGCCGTGGAAGGACTGGGTCGCCTCGCTGCGGCTGCCGAACACCGCGCGGGACCTGGTCGCCCGCAGCGCGCTCACCCTGCGCGGGCTCTGCCACCAGGCCACCGGCTCGATCCTGGCCGCGGCCACCACCTCCCTGCCGGAGGAGCTGGGCGGGGTCCGCAACTGGGACTACCGGTACTGCTGGCTGCGCGACGCGGCGCTGACCGCCCGGGCGCTGGTCGACCTCGGTTCGACCGAGGAGGCCGAGGGGCTGTTGCGGTGGATCGACGGCGTCGTCGAGCGCACCGGCGGGCACCCCGAGCGGCTGCACCCGCTCTACACCGTGGACGGCTACGAACTGGGCGCCGAGGCGGTCATCGACACCCTGCCCGGCTACGCCGGCTCCCGCCCGGTGCGGGTCGGCAACCTGGCCAACCACCAGCTCCAGCTGGACGTCTTCGGCCCGGTGGCCGACCTGATCGCCGCCGTCGCCGACGCCCGCGGCTCGGTCCGCGAGGACGAGTGGCGGGTGCTGGAGAACATGGTCGAGGCGGTCCGCCGCCGCTGGCACGAGCCCGACCACGGCATCTGGGAGGCCCGCCTCCCGCCGCGGCACCACATCTTCTCCAAGACGATGTGCTGGATGACCGTCGACCGGGCGCTGCACGTGGTCCGCCAGCACGGCGGCGACGACCGGCCGGAGTGGGTGGAACTGCGCGACCGGATCGGCGCCAACGTGCTGGAGTACGGCTGGCACGAGCACGCCGAGGCGTACAGCGTCGCGTACGGGGACGAGGACATGGACGCCTCGTCGCTCTGGATCGGCCTGTCCGGCCTGCTCCCCGGCGACGACCCGCGCTTCCTCTCCACGGTGCTCAAGATCGAGGCCGACCTGCGCAGCGGCCCGGTGGTCTACCGCTACCACTGGGACGACGGCCTGCCCGGCCGCGAGGGCGGCTTCCACATCTGCACCGCCTGGCTGGTCGAGGCGTACCTGCGCACCGGCCGGCGGGACGACGCCGAGGAACTGTTCGCCCAGATGATCGACACGGCCGGGCCGACCGGGCTGCTTCCCGAGCAGTACGACCCGCTGGCCGAGCGCGGGCTGGGCAACCACCCGCAGGCCTACAGCCACCTGGGCGTTATCCGCTGCGCCCTCCTGCTGGACAACATGCTCAAACAGTGACCTGACGGTTCCACCCGACGGCGGCCGGAGACCCGATCCTCCGGCCGCCGTCGGCGTCGGCGGTGACAGCTGTGCTCAGTCGGCGGGGCCGCCGACGGCCCCCGGCGAGAGCACCGGGACGACGTCGCCGACCACCACCACGGCCGGCGGCCGCAATCCCGCCCCCGCCACGTCCGCCGCGACCGAGGCGAGGGTCGACCGGAGCACCCGCTGGGCGCCGGTGGTGGCCTCCTGCACCACCGCCGCCGGCGTCGCCGCGGGCCGGCCGTGGGCGATCAGCGTGGCGGTTATCTCGGCCAGGTTCTTCAGACCCATCAGGATCACCAGGGTGCCGCGCAGCCCGGCCAGGTGCTCCCACCGCACCAGCGAGGCCGGCGAGTCGGGGGCCACGTGCCCGGAGACCACTGTGAACTCGTGCGCGACCGCCCGGTGGGTGACCGGGATGCCGGCCACCGCGGGCGCGGCGATCGAACTGGTCACCCCCGGCACCACGGTCACCGGCACGCCGGCCGCCGCGCAGGCGAGCAGCTCCTCCCCGCCCCGGCCGAAGACGTACGGGTCGCCGCCCTTGAGCCGGACCACGAACCGCCCGGCCAGCGCGCGGTCCACCAGGATCCGGTTGATCTCCTCCTGCGCGCGGGCCGGGCCGTACGGGATCTTCGAGGCGTCGACCAGCTCCACGTCGGCGCGCAGTTCGTCCAGGAGCAGCCCGGGGACCAGCCGGTCGGCGACCACCACGTCGGCCGCGGTGAGCAGCCGCCAGCCCTTGACGGTGATCAGCTCCGGGTCGCCCGGCCCGGCGCCGACCAGCGCCACCCGGCCGGCCGCGGCACCGGCCGCCGCTCCGGTCGCGGCCGGTTCGATCCGGGCGGTGAGCAGGTCCCGCACCGCGTCCCGCACGCTCATCGCCCGGCGCGGGTCACCGCCGCCGAGCACGGCCACGGTGACCGGGCCGTGCCGGGTCACCGCCGGGGTCCACGCGGTGGCGGCCGCCCGGTCGTCGGCGCGTACGCAGAAGATGCGCCGCTCGGCGGCGGCCGCGCTGACCGACGCGGCGGCGATCGGGTCGTCGACCGCGACCTGGACCAGCCAGGCCCCGTCCAGGTCGTCGGGGGCGAACCGGCGCGGCACCCAGTGCAGCCGGCCGGCGTCGGCGTGCGCCCGCAGCGCCGGGGTCAGCTCCGGGGCGACCAGCAGGACGTCCGCGCCGGCGTCGAGCAGGGCCGGCACCCGCCGGGTGGCCACCGCCCCGCCACCCACCACGACCACCCGCCGCCCCGCCAGCCGCAGCCCGAGCGGGTACGGGTTGCCGCTCACCGGGTCCCGCCCCGGGGGCGGCACGCTGCCCAGCGCGTTCACTTCTCGGCCACCCCGGCGGAGTCGAAGGTGGCCACCTCGTGCAGCACCCGGACCGCGCCGGTGACCACCGGCAGCGCGAGCAGCGCGCCGGTGCCCTCGCCGAGGCGCAGCCCGAGGTCGATCAGCGGGTCGAGACCGAGCCGGCGCAGCGCGACGGTGGCGCCCGGCTCGGCGGAGCGGTGTCCGGCGACCATCGCCCCGGTGGCGTCCGGCGCGAGGGCCGCGGCGGCGAGCGCGGCGGAGACCGCGATCACCCCGTCCAGCAGCACCGGCGTGCGGCGGGCGGCGGCGCCGAGGATCAGCCCGGCGAGCGCGGCGTGCTCCAGGCCGCCGACGGCGGCCAGCACGCCCAGCGGGTCGGCCGGGTCGGGCCGGTGCCGGCGCAGCGCGTCCCGCACCACGTCGATCTTGCGCTGGTACGTCGGGTCGTCCACCCCGGTCCCCCGGCCGGTCGTCTCCGCCGGGTCGATCCCGGTGTACGCGGCGATCAGCGCGGCGGCCGGGGTGGTGTTGCCGATGCCCATGTCGCCGGTGAGCAGGATGCCCGCCCCGCCGTCGATCAGTTCGCCGGCCACCCGGATGCCGGTCTCCACCGCGGCCCGGGCCTCGTCGCGGGTGAGCGCGGCGGTCACCGCCAGGTCCCGGGTGCCGGCCCGGACGTTCGCCGCCACCAGCCGGGGCGCGCCGGCGTCGCTCGCCGGGGCGGCGGGCACCGGGGTGGCCACGCCGACGTCGACCACGGTGACCGAGGCGCCGGCCTGCCGGGCGAACGCGTTCACCACCGCCCCGCCGGCCAGGAAGTTGCCGATCATCTGGGCGGTGACCTCCTGCGGCCAGGGGGTCACCCCCTGGGCGTGCACGCCGTGGTCGCCGGCGAAGATCGCCACGGCGGCCGGCTCGGGCAGCGGCGGCGGGCAGGCCCCGGCCAGGCCGGCGAGGCGTACCGAGAGCTCCTCCAGGGCGCCGAGCGAACCGGCGGGCTTGGTCAGCCGGCCCTGCAGGTCGCGGGCGGCGGCCATCGCCGGCTCGTCCAGCGGCCCGATCGCCGCGATCGTGGTCTCCAGCATCATGCCTCCAGGATCCGCGCCAGTACCTCGGTGAACGCGTCGGTGGTGGCCGGGTCGCGGACGGCGACCCGCAGCCAGTCGGGGCCGAGGCCGGGGAAGGTGTCGCCCCGGCGTACCGCCCAGCCGCGCTCCCGCAGGGCGGCCCGCACGGCGGCGGCGCCGGGCAGGTGGACCAGCACGAACGCGCTGGCCGGGCGGCCGGCGACGCGTACCCCCGGCAGTGCCGACAGGCGGGCGACCAGGTGGTCGCGGTCGGCCGCGAGCCGGGCGGCGATGGCGCGCTCGGCCTGGACCGCGGCGGGGCCGGCGCAGGCGGACGCGGCGGCCAGCGCCGGCGTGGAGACCGCCCAGAGCGGCTGGACGGCGGCGAGCCGGTCGAGCAGCTCGGCGGCGCCGAGCAGGTAGCCGATGCGCAGCCCGGCCAGCCCCCAGGTCTTGGTGAGGCTGCGCACCACCAGCAGGCCGGGCAGGTCCCGCCGGGCGGCCAGCGACTCCGGCTCGCCGGGTACGCCGGGCGCGGCGGTGGTGTCGGCGAACGCCTCGTCGACCACCAGCACCCGGCCCGGGCGGGCCAGCGCGGCCAGGTCGGCGGCGGGGTGCAGCACCGAGGTGGGGTTGGTGGGGTTGCCGATCATGACGAGGTCGGCGTCCGCGGGCACCCGGGCCGGGTCGAGCCGGAAGTCGTCGGCGGGGTCGAGCAGCACCCGGTCGACCCGGTGGCCGGCCGCCCGGAGCGCCGCCTCCGGTTCGGTGAACTGGGGGTGCACCACGACCGGCCGGCGGACCCCGCGCAGCGCCTGGGCGAGCAGCACGAAGCCCTCGGCGGCGCCGGCGGTGAGCAGCACCTCGGCGGGCGGGCGGCCGTGCCGGGCGGCGACGGCGGCCCGGGCGGGCGCGGGGTCGGGGTACCGGGCGAGGTCGGCCAGCGACGCGGCGATCGGCTCGGCCAGCCAGGCCGGCATCGGGGCGCGGCGGACGTTGACGGCGAGGTCGACCAGACCCTCGCCCACCTCCGCGTCGCCGTGGTGGGCGAGGTCGGGCTCGTGGGCGGGGTCGGGCCCGACGCCGGTGGGCGCCCCGATCGGCTGACCGCGCATGACCGCGATCCTGCCGGGAAGCCGGCCCACGGGACAGCGTGTCCGGGCGTGGGGCGCGTCACCACCGGTGGCGTTCATGAATACTTCTCATGGATGAATCGGAAATGTCATAACTTGGCCGTGTGAGCAACCGACCCCTTGCTGCCGCTGGTCGTCTCCTTCCCCTCCTCCGCGCCGGGCTGATCGCCGGCATCGTGGTCGCCGCCGTGGCGTATCCGGTGGCCGCCGCCACCGGCATCGGCGCCAAGGTCACCGCGCACGCGCTGGAGCACAAGACCAAGATCCTGACCAGCGCGTTGCCCGCCGAGACGTCGTACCTGTACGCGCCGGACGGCCGCACCGTGCTGACCATGTTCTACGAGGAGTACCGGCAGTACACCAAGCTGTCGGACATGTCGCCGAACATCCAGCAGGCGATCGTCGCGGCCGAGGACTCCCGCTTCTACCAGCACCACGGCGTCGACCCGAAGGGCGTCGCCCGCGCCTTCGTGGCCAACGCCCGCTCCAGCGGCGTCTCCCAGGGCGCCTCGACGCTGACCATGCAGTACGTCCGGATGGCGCTGCGGGACAGCGCGAAGACCCCGAAGGAGGTCCAGGAGGCCACCCAGCAGACCAGCCTGCGCAAGATCCGCGAGATGCGGATGGCGCTCGACCTGGAGAAGGAGCTGAGCAAGGAGGAGATCCTCGAGCGCTACCTGAACTCGGCGTACTTCGGCCACCGCGCGTACGGCATCTACGCGGCCAGCGAGATCTTCTTCTCCAAGACCCCGAAGGACCTCAGCCCGGTCGAGGCGGCCACCCTCGCCGGCCTGGTCAAGTCCCCGTCCGAGTACGACCCGGCCAGCTCCGACCAGAAGGACGCCACCGCCCGGCGCAACTACGTGCTGGACCGGATGGCCCAGCTCGGCTACCTCTCGCCCGACGACGCGGCGCAGGCCAAGAGCGAGCCGATCCGGCTCAAGCTGAGCTACCCGCCGAACGACTGCGCCTCGATCCCCGAGAAGTGGAACAGCTGGGGCTTCGCCTGCGACTACCTGAAGAACTGGTGGAGCGCGCAGCCCGCGTTCGGGGACAACCGGCTGGAGCGGATGGACAAGCTGCGCCGGGGCGGCTACCGGATCGTGCTGAGCATGGACCCGAAGATCCAGGAGGCGGCCGAGAAGAACGTCGGCGCCAAGGAGAACACCGGCAGCCCGTTCGCCAACGGCATCGTGGTCTCCGAACCGGGCACCGGGCGGGTGAAGGCGATGGCGGTGAACCGGACCTACTCGCTGGACCTGGCCGAGAACCCGCCCAGCTCCAACCCCGAGGCCGACCCGAAGATGAAGGCGAACTACCCGAACACGGTGGCGCCACTGCTCGGCGGCGGCGACCTGCCGGGCTACCAGGCCGGATCGACGTTCAAGATGTTCCCGATGCTGGCCGCGCTCAACGCGGGCATGCCGCTGTCCACCTCGTTCAACGCCCCGCACCGGTACCGCTCGGAGGTCTACGACGGCTGGGCGCCGTCCAACGCCAGCGGCGCGATGTCCGGCACCCAGACCATGTGGTCCGGCTTCGGCAAGTCGGTCAACACCTACTTCGTCTGGCTGGAGGAGCAGGTCGGCGCGGACAAGGCGGTCCGGCTGGCCGAGCAGCTCGGGCTGCGCTGGCGTACCGACGTGGACCGGGAGCAGGCGTCCCCGGACAAGGCGAAGAAGTGGGGCGCGTTCACCCTGGGCGTCTCCGACGCCACCCCCCTGGAGATGGCCAACGCGTACGCGGCCATCGCGGCGGACGGGCGGTACTGCGAGGCGATCCCGGTGCAGTCCATCCACAACCGGGACGGCACGCCGACCACGTACCGGACCGCCGGCGGGATCGAACGCGAGGTCGCCAAGCCGCGCTGCCGGCAGGTGGTGAGCGCGGACGCGGCCCGGGCCGCCACCGACGCCGCCCGCTGCCCCACCGGCGACACCCCGGCCCGCGGCAGCTGCGGCGGCTGGTCGACGGCGGACAGCGTGCGGGGCACGGTCGGGCGGCCGGTGGCCGGCAAGACGGGTACCACTGACAGCACCCGGTCCGCCTGGTTCGTCGGCTACACCCCGGAGCTGGCCGCGGCGAGCTTCATCTCGGACCCGGACAACCCGTTCAACGCGGTCGGCGACGGCCAGTCACAGATCCCGATCGCCGCGGTCGCGGAGACCCTCCGCGACGCCCTCAAGGGCAAGCCGACCCGCCAGTTCACCCCACCCTCCGACCGCATGGTCGGCTGACCACCTCGGGGCCGGGTCGGCCACGGGTCCGAGCCCGAGACCGCCCGGCCCCTCGACACGGCGGCGGCGGGCCCGCCTGGCCCGCGACCACGGCGACGCCGGCCGGCCCGGGCGGCGGGGTCAGTGGAGGTCGGCGGTCACGAAGGACCAGACCTCCAGGTCGACCCGGCCGCCGCGGGCGTAGCCGGCGTTGCGGAGCAGGCCCTCGTAGCTGAAGCCGGCTTTCTCGGCCACCCGGCGCGAGGCCAGGTTGCCCGGCGCCACCCGCAGCTCGACCCGCTGGAAGCCGTGCTCCAGGATCAAGGCGATGGCCAGCGCGTCGACCGCCTCGGCGGCCAGGCCGAACCCGCGGGCGTGCGGCGCCATCGCGTAGGAGATCTCGGTGCACCGGGCACCCCAGTCGGTACGCCGGGTCCAGAGGCAGCCGACCACCCGGCCGTCCTCCCGGCGGACCACCCCGTAGTGGTCCCCGTCGCCGCTGTCCCGCCGCTGCCGGGCCAGGTCAGTGCACCAGGCGTGGCCGTCGATCTGGCCCGTCGAGTCGGCCAGCGGCAGCCAGCGCTGGGTCTGCTTGTCGGCGAAGACCTCGTCGGCCGCGGGCGCGTCCGCCGCCGCCAGCTGGCGCACCTCGGTACGCGGGGTGGAGACGGTCAGCGCCGGGAACCGGCGGATCGCCACCTGACCGATCACGCCGGCACCCCGCCGGGCCGGGCCCCCTCGGCCGCCGGCTCCGCCGCCGCGGCGGTAACCAACCGGGCGGCGATCGCCGGATCCGCGGCCCAGTGCACCACCAGCTGCGAGGCGTGCACGCCCCGCCAGACGAAGCCCTCCGGGGAACCGCCCGACCAGCTCCAGACCGGACGCTGCCCGGCCCGCGGGGTGAGCACCGCCCGGTGCGCCTTGTGCCCGGCCACCACGGCCCCGGCCGGCGCGACCACGCTGCCGGTCACCGCGGTCGCCTCGCGGTAGCCGACCACCATGCCCTCCCGGCTGGCGCCGACCGCGTCGAGCACCCCGCACATCGGCAGCCCGTCCAGCTCCCGGGCCAGCCAGAGCAGGCCGGCGCCCTCGGCCACCACCGGCCGGCCGGTGCGGGCCAGCTCGGCGACCGCTATGCAGAGCCGGCGGTTGGCGGAGAGCTGCTCCGCGTACGACTCGGGCAGGCCGCCGCCGACCACCAGCGCCCGGCTGCCGGCCGGCAGCGCCTCGTCGCGCAGCGGATCGAGCGTGACCACCTCGGCCCCGGCCGCCCGCAGCAGCTCGGCGGTCTCGGCGTGGCTGTAGCTGCCGCCCGGCCCGCCGGCGAGCGCCACCACCGGGCGCTCCCCCGCCGGCGGCTCGCCGGCCGGGTTCGGCGACCAGGGCGCGGCGGGCAGCGGCGGGGCGGAGCGGGCCAGCCCGAGCAGCCGGTCCAGGTCGACGGTGGCGGCGACCGCCTCGCCGAGGCGGCGCACCGCCCGGGTGGCCTCGCCGGAGCCGGCCAGCGCGGGTACGGCACCCAACCGGCGTGCCGGCAGCACCGGGGGCAGGTCCTGGCGGCGCAGCGCGCCGTAGACCGGCACGCCGATGTCGTCGAGCGCCTCGCGCAGCAGCGCCTCGTGCCGGGCCGAGGCGACCCGGTTGAGGATCACCCCGCCCAGCCAGATCTGCTCGTCGTACGACCGGAAGCCGTGCACCAGCGCGGCCACCGACTGCCCGATGGCGGCCACGTCGACCACCAGCACGACCGGGCTGCGCAGCGCTATCGCGACGGCTGCCGTCGACTCGGTCTCCGGGCGGCCGGCGAGGCTGTCGTAGAGGCCCATGCTGCCCTGCACCAGAGCGAGCGCGGCCCCGGCGGCGCCGTGCCCGAGCAGGGGGGCGATCCGGTCCGCGCCGACCAGCCGGGGGTCCAGGTTGCGCCCGGGCCGCCCGGCGGCGAGCCCGAGGTACGCCGCGTCGACCTGGTCCGGGCCGACCTTGAACCCGGCGACCGCGTCGCCCCGGTCGGCGAGTGCGGCGAGCAACCCGATCGCCAGCGCGTTCTTGCCGTGCCCGGAGGACGGCGCGCTGAGCACCAGGCGCGGCACCACGGTCATCATCGACTCCCTCGCGGCGGCGGGTACGCGGCCACGGACCGCAGCCGCGGCCCGCCCGCGTGACGATAGCCGAACCGCCGCGCGGGCGAGCGCCGCGCGACGGACGGGTCGCGGCGGCACCCGGTCCGGCGCGGGTGGCCCGGGTCATACGGGTAGCCTCGTGGGGGTGTACCGGTTCCTGCTGACGCCGCGCTGGCTGGGCATCCTCGCGCTGACCCTGGTGGCCGCGACGGTGATGGTGCTGCTCGGCAACTGGCAGCTGGACCGCTACCGGGGTCGCACCGAGATCAACGAGCGGATCGACGCCGGCCTGCGGATGGCCCCGGTGCCGCTGCGGGAGGCGGTGCCCGCGCCGACCGGCGGCAGCGGCACGGCCGGCCCCGCGCCGGCCGAGGAGAAGACCTGGACCCGGGTCACCGTGACCGGCCGGTACGACACCGCGAACGTGGTCCTGGTCCGTGGCCGGACGGCGGAGAACCGGGTCGGCTTCGAGGTGCTCACCCCGCTCGTCCTGGCCGACGGCACGGCGGTGCTGGTGGACCGGGGCTGGATCCCGCCGGCCCCGGGTGGCGCCGTCGCCCAGCCGCAGGTGCCGGCCGCCCCGCCCGGCGAGGTCACGGTGGTGGGCCGGGTGCACGCCAGCGAGAGCGGCTCGGTCGGGGTGTCCCGGCGCGAGGGCCGGCTGGAGACCCGGCGGATCGGCGTCCCCCAGCTCGCCCGCGAGCTGCCCTACCCGGTGCACGGGGCGTACCTGCTGCTGGACGAGCAGACGCCGGCGGCCGACCCGGCCTTCGTGGCGGTGCCGGTCGGGCACGCCAACAACTGGCAGAACTTCGGCTACGTCGTGCAGTGGTGGCTCTTCGCCGGGATGACGCTGTTCGGCTACGTCTGGGTGGCCCGCCGGGAGGCCCGCCGGCTGTCCGGGGCGGCGCCGCGGCGGCCGGTCGACCGGGCCGCCGAGCCCGCCCCGAGCACCTCGGCCTGAGCGGCACGCGGGGTTCCGCCCGGCGGGCCGGGCGTCAGCCGGTGGCCCGGCCGGCGTGTATGGCGCGGACCGCGTCGATGGTGTCGGCCTCGGCGGCGGTCTTGTCGTCGCGGTAGCGCACCACCCGGGCGAAGCGCAGGGCCATGCCACCCGGATAGCGGGAGCTGGTCTGCACCCCGTCGAAGGCGATCTCGACCACCTGCTCGGGCCGGACCCGCACCACCCAGTCGCCCTTCTCCACGGCCAGGTCGAGGAAGCGCTCGGTCTGCCAGCGCAGCAGCTCGTCGGTGAGGCCCTTGAACGTCTTGCCGAGCATCACGAACTCGCCGGTGCGCGGGTCGCGGGCGCCGAGGTGCAGGTTCGACAGCCAGCCGGTGCGCCGGCCGCTGCCCCACTCCACCGCGAGCACCACCAGGTCGAGGGTGTGCCGGGGCTTCACCTTCACCCAGGCGGAGCCGCGCCGGCCGGCGTCGTAGGGCGCGTCGGGCGACTTGACCACGACGCCCTCCTGGCCGGCGTCGATCGCCGCGGCGAACGCCGCGCCGGCCCGCTCCGGCCCGTCGACCTCCATCCGCCCGACCAGCAGCGAGGCGTCGACCGCGCCGGCCAGCGCGGCCCAGCGCTCCCGGCCGGGCAGGTCGATCAGATCCGCGCCGTCGAGGTGCAGCAGGTCGAAGAAGTACGGGGTGAGCACCGGCTGGCCGGTGGTCTCGGCGGCGGCGAGCACCGCCGGGGCGACCGGGGTGCGCCCGGTGGTGCTCGGGGTGGTGCGCCGGGCGGCGCGGCTGGCGGTCTCCTGGAACGGCAGTGGCCGCCCGGCCGCGTCCAGCCCGATGGCCTCGCCGTCGAGCACCAGCTCGCGACCGGGCAGCGCCCGGACGGCGGCGACCACCTCGGGCACCCGGGTGGTGATGTCGTCGAGGCTGCGGCTGAACACGGCGATCTCCGACCCGGAGCGGTGCACCTGGATCCGGATGCCGTCGAGCTTGACGTCGACCACGGCCGGCGTGCCGGTCGCGGCGAGCGCCTCGTCGACCGAGGGTGCGCTCTGCGCCAGCATCGGCGCCAGCGGGCGCCCGACCCGCAGGCCGAAGGTGGCCAGCGCCGGGGCGCCCCCGGTGAGCGCGGCCACCGCCACGGCCCGCAGGTCACCGGCGAGCAGCAGGGCCCGCCGGACGGCGGTGAGCGGCACCTCGGCCGCCCGGGCCACCGCGTCGGCGAGCAGCCCCGCCTGGGCGCCCTGCCGCAGCTCGCCGCCGAAGAGCGCGGTGAGCAGGCGTTGCTCGTCGGCGGTGGCGGCGGCGAAGAGCCCTCCGAGCAGCGCCCGACGCCGGGCCTGCGAACCGGGACCGTGCACCGCGGCGATCTCGTCGATCGCCGCGTCGACAGCGGCCACGGTCAGCGTGGGCTGCTCGGCGGCGGGCGGCAGGTCGCGCAGGCTCGCCCAGCCCACCCCGGTCTGCCGCTGGCGCAGCTCGCCGGCGAGCCAGCCGGCGCCGGCCGCGATCTCCGCCGGGTCGAGCCGGCGCAGGGCGTCGGCGAGCAGCTCCACCTTGGCGCGCCGGCCGCTGGTGGCGGCGACGGCGGCGGAGGTGGCTGCCAGGTCGATGAACCGCACGGATTCATCCTGCCAGCCACCCCCGACACCACCGCGGCATTGCCGTGCCCGGCCGGCGCGGCCCCCAGGACCAATCGCCACGCCGGCCGGGACACCCACCGCGCGGACCGGCGGGCCGGTCAGGCCGAGACGGGCTCCTCGATGCGCAGGCCGCGGGCACGGACCTCGTCGGCGACCCGGGAGAGCACCGCGTCCAGCGCGACCAGGGCGGCGGAGAGCTCGCCGAGCTGTTCCTTGAGCGTGTCCTCGGGCCACGCGGAGACGTCGACGTCCCCCAGAGCGCTGACGGCGGCCCCCAGCCGGGCCATCACCTCGTTCGTACTCATGTTCGAAAGGCTATAACAGCCCGGCGCCCGACACACCGCAAACTCCCACATCAACCGGGAAGTTACGGTTCCGACGCCTACCGGCCCTTCGTGCCCGCCTCGGCCACCTTGGCCAGCAGCAGCGTCTCGGCCAGGCAGACCCGCGCGAACTCGCCCAGGTGCAGGCTCTCGTTCGGGCCGTGCGCCCGGGCGTGCGGGTCCTCCACACCGGTCACCAGGATCGCCGCCTGCGGGAACATCTCCTGGAAGGTGGCGATGAACGGGATCGACCCGCCGACGCCGATGTCCACCGGGTCGGTGCCGTCCCAGGCGGTGCGGAAGGCCGACCGGGCGGCGTCGAACATCGGGCCGGCGGCGTCGATGACGCACGGGAAGCCGTCGTGCTCGAAGCTGACCTCCACCCGCGCCCCCCACGGCACGTGCTTCTCCAGGTGGGTGCGCAGCGCCGCGTACGCCCGCTTGGGGTCGTCGCCCGGCGCGAGCCGGATGCTCAGCTTGGCCTTGGCCGCCGGCACCAGGGCGTTCGGCGCCTCGCCGGTGGCCGGCGCGTCGATGCCCAGCACGGCCAGCGCCGGCTTGGTCCAGAGCCGGTCGGTGATCCGGCCAGTGCCGATGAACGACACGCCCTCGACCAACCCGGCCTCGGCGCGGAACCGGTCCTCCGGGTAGTCGACCGTGGCGCCCTCCCGCCCGACGAGGCCCTCCACCGCCACGTCGCCGGCGTCGGTGTGCAGGGTGGCCAGCAGACGCACCAGGGTGGTGAGCGCGTCCGGCACCGCGCCGCCGAACATCCCGCTGTGCACCGCGTGGTCGAGCGTGCGCACCTCGACGAAGCAGTTCACGATGCCGCGCAGCGAGGTGGTCAGCGCCGGTACGCCGATGTCCCAGTTGCCGGAGTCGGCGATCACGATGACGTCCGAGGTGATCTCCTCGCGGTGCTCGGCGAGCAGCCGCTCCAGCGAGTCGGAGCCGTACTCCTCCTCGCCCTCGATGAAGAGCACCACGCCGACCGGGAGGGCGTCGCCGAACGCGCGCAGCGCCGCCACGTGCGCCATGATCCCGGCCTTGTCGTCGGCGGCGCCGCGACCGTAGAGGCGGCCGTCCCGCTCCACCGGCTCGAACGGGTCGGACTCCCACAGCGACAGGTCGCCGACCGGCTGCACGTCGTGGTGGGCGTAGAGCAGCACCGTCGGCGCACCGGGCGGGGCCGCCTTCTTCCCGATCACGGCCGGTTGCCCGCCGGAGCGCACGATCTTCACGTCGAGGCCGCAGCCGCGCAGCAGCTCGGCCACCGCCTCGGCGGAACGCTCGACGTGCGAGTGGTCGAAACCCTCGAACGCGATGCCGGGGATACGCACCAGGCGCTCCAGGTCGGCGCGGACGCCGGGCAGTTCCCGCTCGACGGCGGCCCGCAGGTCGGACTCGGACATGGTCGGTGTGGTCATGACCGGCATCGTATGCCGGCCTTACCGGCCCGCACCGCCCGAGGCGGTGCCGACGCTGGTCAGCGCAGCCGCTGGTAGTAGCGGTCACGGTCGTGCGGCAGCCTCGGCGCCCCGTCGACCACCAGGTCGGCCCGCGCCCGGGTGCGGTCGGCGGCGAAGTGCGCCCGCTCGCCGGCGTGCCAGCGGCGCAGCTCCGGCAGGATCTGCGCGCCGTCGCGCTCGACCGCCCGGGCCAGCCGCAGCGGCGCCGGGGCGGTGACGAAGACGGCGAGCGTGAGGTCCGGCCGGGCGGCCGCCCGGGCCGCGCTCACCCCCTCGACGAGCAGCACCGGCGTCACCGGCACCGGCACCGGACGCGGCAGGAAGCGCTGCCGTACCCAGCTGTACCGCTGGTAGGCGCCCGGCCGGCCGGCGCGCAGCGGCGCCAGCACGCACGCCTCCAGCCGGGGCCAGAAGGTGAGCTGGTCGGCCCAGCCGTCGAGCAGGTCGTCGGTGTGCACCACCGGTGGTCGCCCGCCGCCGGGGAGCGCGGCGAGGGCGTCCGCGAGACGCGCCGCGAAGAAGCTCTTGCCCGCGCCGCTGGGCCCGTCGACGGCCACCAGCCGGGTCCGTCCCAACCGCGCCGGCGCGGCCAGCACGCGGCGGGCCAGTTGGGCGTACGCCTCGACCACGACCACCGCCACCCGCCGACGGTAACCGGCCCCGCGGGCCGGCCCGCCGCCCGGGCCGGCGGCCCCCGGTTCCCGGCCGGCGTCGGTGCCGGTGCGGACCGCGGTGCCGGCGGCACGGTGCGGATCGCGGTGGCGCGCGGGTCGCCCGTTCGGGCGGTCGTGGCACGGACCGGGGCCGTTCCCCGGCCGGACGCCCGGACGGGACGGGATGATCGGCTGGTGTCCCACAGCGTGATGAGTCCGGGCGTCGACGCCCTGCTGGAACAGGCCCGCGCCGGGGTACGCCGGCTGACCCCGCACCAGACCGTCGAGGCGGTCCGCACCGGGGCCCTGCTGATCGACACCCGCACCGAACGGCAGCGGCAGGAACAGGGCGAACTGCCCGGCGCCATCGTCGTCGACCGCACGGTCCTGGAGTGGCGGTTGGACCCGGCCAGCGCCTGGCGGATCCCCGAGGCCACCGGGTACGACCTGCGGATCGTGCTGGCCTGCCGGCACGGCTACAGCTCCAGCCTGGCGGTGGCGAGCCTGCGGGCGCTGGGACTGCACCGGGCCACCGACATGATCGGCGGGGTGCAGGCGTGGCTGGCCGCCGGGCTGCCGATGTCCGACCGGCCGGCCGACGTCCGCTACTGACCGGATCCCCGGCGGCGGTGCGGCTCTGCTCGGCGGGTCCGCCGGCTCTCCCCGCCGGGGGTCAGTCGCCCGGCGGGTTTCCGGCGGGTGCGACCCTGGCGAGCCAGGCCGCCGCGTCGGCGGCGCCGAGTTCCCCGTCCACGGCCAGCGAGCCGCGCACGGTCGGATACCGGCGGACGTTCTCCCAGCTGCGGGTGTAGGACGGCGGATCGAGCACGACGACCCGGACCCCGTCCAGCAGCGGGATGTCGGCCGGGAGTCCCTCGTTCCAGATCCACGCGCCGTGGCCGTCGACCAGGTTGAAACTGCCGGTCACCAGGCCGCCGAACCGCTCGGGTGGCGCGTCGGTGGCGACCGCGACCCACGCCGGGTCGACGGTGAGCCCCTCGATCCGGCCCGGTTCGGCCAGCGCTGCGGCCAGCAGCGTGTGCAGCTGGAAGTTGTCACCCACGCCGTCGACGGTGACCCACCAACCCCGCCCGGTCTCCCGGTGCAGGACGAGCAGCCGCTCGGCGTCGAGCAGTCGCAGCAGCCCGAGCATGCAGTCCAGGTCGCCGCGGACGTCGGCCAGCCCGCTGCCCAGCTCCCGCAGCCGGGCCCGGTGCGGGAACGTCTCCCGCAGGGCCGTCGAGTGCTGCAGCAGCGTCGTCGCCGGCATCGCCCAGTTGCCGGCCGAGAGCCAGCCCAGCGCCGCCCGGAGGGCGCCGCCCTCGTCGTCGCCGGCCGCGGTCATCGCGGCGACCGCCGGCTCCAGCGCGGCCGGGTCACCCGGCTCGGGCAGTTCCTCGTCGGGGTGGACCCGTTCCCACCCGGCCCGGAACCGCTCGGCCTCGGTGAGCGCGTCCAGCAGCCCGTCGGCGACGGCGCGGACCAGCGGGTCCGGTCGGGCCCCCAGCTCCACCAGCGCGCCGCAGAGCACCGCGAACTGCCCGCCCGCGCTGATGCCCAGCTCGGGCAGGAGCGCGACGCAGCGGGACAGCGTCTCGTCCAGCTCGGCCGGCGTGGCCTGCTGGGCTGCCTCCCACAACCGCGGTACGGCCTCGGTCATCCGGGCACTGTCGTGCGCCCGCACGGCCGCCTCCACCTCGGCGCAGCGATCGGTCAACTTTCCGGAACCATTCAAGAACACCGGCGCACTCTAACGATCCCGCCGCCGCGGTGGTGTCCCGTCGGCGTCCGCGCCGGCCGTCGCCGCCCTGGTCGCCGCCCCGCCGGCCACCGCCGGTCGCCACCGGGCCGGTCAGTGGTCGGTGGCGGGTGGCGCGCCGGGCGGGACGAACGGCAGGCCGGGCGGCGGGCCGGACTCGACCAGCCGCCAGAGCGCCTCGGTGTCCAGGTGCTCCTCGACCAGGTCGCCGAGCAGGTCGAGGGAACGTTCCCGGGCGGCCGCGAACGCGGTGTCCGGCGCGACCCGGAAGCCGTGCCGGCCGGCCAGCCGGGCGGCCTCGGTGAGGAAGCGCCGGCGGAACTCGTCGGACTCGAACGCGCCGTGCCAGTGGGTGCCGTGCACGGCGCCGACGACGGCCCCCTCCCCGGTGCCGTCCGCGTAGGTCAGCAGCGGGGTCAGGGCGGGGTCGGCCGCCGAGACGTAGCCGTGGTGGATCTCGTAGCCGCGCACCGGCACGCCGGGGCCGGCCGTGCCGGTGGACTGCCGGACGGTCTTGCGCGGGTCGAAGGTGATCTCGACGGGCAGCAGGCCCAGGCCGGGCACGCTGCCCCGCCGGCTCTCCACCGGGTCGTGGATCGCCCGGGCCAGCATCTGGAAGCCACCGCAGATGCCGAGCAGCGGCTTGCCCGCCGCCACGTGCGCCAGCACGGCGTCGGCGAGCCCGGTCTCCCGCAGCCAGGCCAGGTCGGCCACTGTCGACTTCGAGCCGGGCAGCACCACCAGGTCGGCGGCGGCCAGCTCGGCCGGTTCGACGGTCAGCCGGACCCGTACGCCCGGCTCGGTGGCGAGCGCCTCGACGTCGGTGGCGTTGCTGATCCGGGGCAGCCGGACCACTGCCACGTCCAGCCAGTCGGTGCCGTGCGGGGCGGCCGGCCGGCCGAGCACCCGGCCGTAGGCGAGGGAGTCCTCCGCGTCCAGCCACAGGTCGAGCGACCAGGGCAGCACCCCGTACGTCGGGCGGCCGGTGACCCGGCGCAGCATGTCCAGCCCGGGCTGGAGCAGCCCGCGGTCGCCGCGGAACTTGTTGATCACGAAGCCGGCGATCAGCGCCTGGTCGGCCGGGTCGAGCAGGGCCAGGGTGCCGAACATCGAGGCGAAGACGCCGCCCCGGTCGATGTCGCCGACCACGATGGTGGGCAGGTTGGCGTGCCGGGCCAGCCCCATGTTGACGTAGTCGCCGCCGCGCAGGTTGATCTCCGCGGGGCTGCCGGCGCCCTCGCAGACCACCACGTCGTAGCTGGCCCGCAGGTCGGCCAGCGCCGCGTACGCCGTCTCGGCGAGCCGGGGCCGCAACTGGCGGAAGTTGCCGGCGGTGACCGTGTCGACCGCCTCGCCGAGCAGCACCACCTGACTGGCCAGGTCGCTGCCGGGCTTGAGCAGCACCGGGTTGAACCGCAGGTCGGGGGCGAGGCCGCAGGCGGCGGCCTGCATCGCCTGCGCCCGGCCGATCTCGCCGCCCCGGCCGTCCGGCCCGACCACCACCGCCGAGTTGTTGGACATGTTCTGCGCCTTGAACGGCGCCACTTTGACACCCCGGCGGTGCAGCCACCGGCAGATGCCCGCGGTGAGCACGCTCTTGCCGGCGTCCGAGGTGGTGCCGGCGACCAGCAGCCCCCCGCTCACGACGCGCTCCCCCGCCCGCCGCCGAGGACCCGGCGCCCGGCGGCGCTCACCAGCCGACCCACGGTCAGCGGGTACGCGACGGCCAGCCCCAGCGCGGCCAGCCCGACCGCGCCGGAGATCCGGGCCGCCCGCTTCAGGTGCCGGCCCTCGGGGCGGGGCCCGTCACCGAGGAACGGGCGCACCTCCGAGCGCCCGAAGTAGACGTTGCGCCCACCCAGCCGCACGCCGAGCGCGCCGGCCATCGCCGCCTCGCACTGCCCGGCGTTCGGGCTCGGGTGGTCGTTGCGGTCCCGGCGCCAGACCCGCCAGGCCCGGTCCCGGTCGCCGTGCCCGCTCGGTGCCAGCGCGACGGTGAGCAGCCCGGTCACCCGCGCGGGGACCAGGTTGAGCAGGTCGTCGAGGCGGGCGGCCGGGGTGCCGAACCGGGCGTAGCGCGGCGAGCGGTGGCCGACCATCGCGTCGAGGGTGTTCGCCGCGCGGTAGCCGAGCAGCCCGGGCAGCCCGGCGACCGCGCCCCACAGCAGCGGGGCGACCACCGCGTCGGAGGTGTTCTCGGCGACCGACTCGACCGTGGCCCGGGCCAGTTCGGGCTCGTCGAGCGCGGACGGGTCCCGCCCGCAGAGGTGGCCGAGCCGGTGCCGGGCCGCCGGCAGGTCACCGTCGCGCAGCGCCCGACCCATCACGGTGGCCTCGTGCCGCAGGGTGCGCCCGCCGAGCACGGTCCAGGTGCCGGCGGCGACCAGCACCGCCCGGGCCACCGGGTGGCGTCGGGTGGCGATCGTGGCCGCCGCGCCGAGCAGCACCGGCGCGCCGACCGCCAGCGCCGTGAACGCGGCGCCGGCCGACCGGTCCGGTCGGTACACCCGCCGTTCCAGGGCGCCCGCGGCGCGGCCGAAGCCGGCCACCGGATGCCACCGCCTCGGGTCGCCGAGGAGCGTGTCCAGGGCGTATCCAGCGGCCAGTCCCACCGCGTTCGCCACCGGCGCAGCCTGCCGCACCCGTCACCACCTCCGGCCGGCCAGCCTAGACCAGGCCCACGCTCCCATCCCCGCCCCGCACACCCGCACGGCACGCTCCCGCCGCACGCGACCTCCCGCGCTCGGACCGCGACTTCCGGAACGGTGTGGTGTCCGGCGGCGCCGGACACCACTACGTGCCGGAAGCTGAGCGTTCCCGGGCTGGGCGGGCGGCGCGGAGGTGCGGCCGAAGCGGGGTGGCGACGGCGGACCGCCGGCACTCCGCCCCCGTCGTCGGGACACCTCCGCGCCCGGCGCTCACGCCGGCTGCGGCACCCGGCCCCGACCCCGTCGACCCCGCCCGCCGGGAGCCGTCTCCGGTGCCTGCGGCGCCGGCCCCAGCTCGCCGTCCGCCGTCTCGGCCGCGCCGCCCAGCGGCGCCAACTCGTCGGCGTCACCAGCCAGCCCGTCGTCCGCGCCCAGCGGCCCCGTACCGCCCGTGCCGCCGCCCAGGCCCTCGACGGTCAGCTCCACGCTGTCGGCCGCCGGACCGTCGGCCGCCGACCCCCCGTCGCCGAGTCCGTCGTCATCGTCGTCCGCCCGCTCGTCGAAGGGGTCGAGCGGGCCGGCGAAGGCGGCGTCGGCCGGCAGGTCGCGACCGGACCGCGGGGCGGCGAAGCCGGGCAGCTCGAAGTCGTCGTCGAGCGGGCGGTCGTCCGGCCGGACCGGAGCCTGGCCGGTCGGCACCGGCTCGGTCGGCTCGCCGTGCACCCGCTGCTCCGCCTCGGCGTCCTCGACGGTGCTGGTGGTCAGGCTGGGCCGGTTGCGCAGGAAGCGGCCCCGGCCCCGGGACAGGTCGTGCCCGACCGCGACCGCCTCCAGTTCGTAGAGCGTGCGGTGGTTGCCGGCGTCGTCGGTCCAGTCGCGGGTGTAGAGCCGGCCGCAGACCACCACCGGGTCGCCGACCATGACCGAGGCGGCCACTCCCTCGGCCAGCTTGCGCCAGCAGTTGACGCGGACCCGCAGGCTGTTGCCGTCGACCCAGCGGCCGCTGTCGCGGTCGAGCCGGCGGGCGGTCGAGGCGACCTTGAAGTTGGCCACCAGGGTGTTGCTCTGGGTGGTCCGGCGCCACTCCGGCGCGGTCAGCACGTTGCCGACGATCGTGACGTACGTGTCGAACATCGTCCCTCCAGGGGGAGATCGGGCTTGGCATGGCGAGTCGACTCGTGCCGAGCCTGGGCCGGCGGCACCCCCGACGCCAGCCCGTGCCGCCGGCCTGTGGACAGCCCGACCGGCTGTGGACAACGCCCTGATCAAGCAGCCGATGTGCTACGTCACCCCACCGGTCGCGCTCGACCCGGCGTGCGCCCGCCCGGGCACGCCACCCGCCGTCGATCAAGGGTCGAGCGGCCCGGATCCGACGCCCGCCCGGCCCTAGGGCCGGCGGTGATCACGGCCGGAGGATCGAGGTGCGACAAGCGTCGCGTTCCGGACGGGACCCGGCTGGGTAGGGATTTGATCAACCGCACCGCCGACAGCACGACGTCGAACGAAAGGGTCAGCGCCATGATGACGACCACCACCCGTTCCGCCCACGTCCTCGGCCAGGTGCGGCGATGAGCGCCGTCGCGAACCCCGCCACGGTGGCCGAGTGCCTGCGCGTCGGCGCCGGGTTCTCCCAGGGTGACCGGAACTGGATCGTGGAACAGTTCGCCACCCTCGACGCCCGGCTGGCCGCCTTCCACGCCGACGCCACCGAGCTGGAGGTGTCGGTGAAGGACCGGGACTCCCGGGGTCAGAAGGTCACCCTGGAGTGCTGGATCGCCGGCCGGCAGAAGATCGTCACCACCTCGGCCGAGGAGGACCTGCGGGCCGCGCTCAACGACGCCCGCGACGACCTGCGGCGACGGCTCAACGACGCGAAGACGAGGCAGGAGCCGCGGCACAACAAGCACGTGCGGGAGATCGGGCAGCCGGCCCAGCGGACCGGGGAACCGGCGGGCGACGTCGACCCGGCCCGCGCCGACGCGGAGACCGCCTGAGGCGTACGCCTCCGCGTCCCCGTCCGTCGGTGCGGGCGGACGGGGACGCGGACGCACCGCAGGGCTACCGCCGGGTAGCTTCCGGGCGTACCGTCACCGACGTGGAACCGGACGTGCTGGGCCCGCCGTACGAGCGGCAGACGATCGACCTGGGCACCGACGACGAGGGGCCGGTGGTGGCCACCCTGGTCCGCCGCCGGGCCGACCGCCCCACCGGGCGCGCCGTGCTCTACACGCACGGCTTCACCGACTACTTCTTCCAGGCCCACCTCGGCCACTTCTTCGCCGAGCGGGGCTGGGACTTCTACGCCCTCGACCTGCGCAAGCACGGCCGCAGCCTGCTGCCGCACCAGACCCCGAACTTCTGCCGCGACATCGCCGACTACTTCCCCGAGCTGGACGCCGCGGCGAAGATCATCCGCGCGGACGACGGGCACGACACCCTGCTGGCCATGGGGCACTCCACGGGCGGCCTGGTCATGCCGCTCTGGGCGCACGCCCGGCGGGACGCCGGGATCATCGACGGGGTCTTCCTGAACAGCCCGTTCTTCGACCTGAACGCCCCCTGGCTGCTGCGCCGGCCGGTCGCCGCGGCCGCCGCGCGGCTGGGCCGCCGGGTGCCGCGCCGGGTCCTGCCGTTCGGGCTCGGCACCGTCTACAGCGAGACGATCCACGCCGACCGGCGCGGCGAGTGGCAGTACGACCTGGAGTGGAAGCCGCTCGCCGGGTTCCCGGTCCGGGCCGGCTGGCTCAACGCGATCCGCACCGGCCAGCGGCAACTGCGCGCCGGGCTGGACATCCAGGTACCGGTGCTGCTGGCCTGCTCGACCCGCTCGTTCAAGGGCACCCGGTGGCACGAGTCGGCCGCGCTCGCCGACGCCGTGCTGGACGTCGAGCACATGGTCCGCTGGGCGCCCCGGCTCGGCCGGCACGTGACGGTGGCGCGCTTCGACGGCGGCATGCACGACCTCACGCTCTCCGGCCCGGCCGTACGGGAGAAGGTCTTCGCCGAGGTGGGCCGCTGGGCCGAGGCGTTCCTCGGTGCCGGACCGACCGACGTACGCCCGACGCCCGGCGACGCCGGCGTGCCCGGCGGCCGGCGACCGGCGGACGAACCGGACCCGGCGGACGCGACCGCGCAGGGCGGCTGACCGCCCGGGCGGACCGCCGGATCGGGTGCGCTCAGGCGGCGCCGGGTGCCGCCGGGATGGCGGCCCGGACCCGGTCGAACGTCGCCACCGGGTGCCCGCCCACGGTGGCCGGCAGCACCAGGCCCAGGCAGTGCAGCGCGACCTCACCGGCGGCGTCGGCCTGCACGCCGAAGACCGGCGCGCCGACGTAGCCGGGCGGCAGCTCCGTGGTGATCCGGACGGCGTCCCCGGCCCGCACCACCCGCTCGATCGCCACCTCCAGCGGCCGGGATCCGTCCTCGCGGACCCCGTTGGCCAGCACGAACGCGGACCCCGGCGCCGCGCCGATCCGGGTCACCACGTCCGAGCCGGCCGCGACGCCGTCGGTCACCTGCTGGGTACGCCACCGCCAGCCGGCCCGCCGCGCGTCCTCGTGCAGCCCGGCGGTGGGCAGGATCGCGACACCGATCTCGGTCCGGTGCAGCCACGACTCCGGCGCCGGCACGACGTCGCCGGCCGCCCCCGCCGGCTCGGTCAGGCTCGCCCGCAGGCCGAGTTCACCCAGCGGCGCGTCGGTGAGCGCGTCGGCGGTCAGCAGGTACTCCCCCACCGGGTCACGGAAGAAGAACGCGGTGCCCGCGGTCGCCGGGACCTGCCCGATCCCACGGAACGGCAGGATGGCGCGCCCGACGAGCTGGCACAACTCGTAGGCGACCTCGTTCTCGGCATCCGGGTCAAGCAGCACGAGGCCGAGGGTACGGACCAAAGGCGCCGCGGTGGGCGGCGGGCCGGAATCCGGGTGCCACCGGTCGGCAGCACGTGCGACGCTGATCCGCGGCGTGACCAGCCGGGCACCCGTTCCACCGCTGCCGGCGGGGGCGGCGGTACCCTTCTGGCGCGACGACCGCACCATGCGCCCGTAGCTCAGCGGATAGAGCAGGGGACTTCTAATCCCAAGGCCGCAGGTTCGAATCCTGCCGGGCGCGCCTCCACTTCCCAAAGTTGATCGGCTCGCGTGGGTGGCTGGCCCGGCCTGCCCGCTGATCCGAGGAGCGTGGCGGACCCGCTCTCACCCGCCTCGCCTCCCAGCTGGCACCCGCGGACGTTCATCGCCCGTCATGCCCGCTCGCGCAGCAGCGCGTCCCCGGTCCGGTAGAGCTCGACGAGCAGCGGGCGCAGCTCGGTACCGGCACGGGTGAGGCGGTAGCAGGTGCTCGGCGGGAAGGTGCGGGAGCGGTCACGCTCGACCAGGCCCTGCCGGGTCAGCGCCGCGAGCCGCTCGCTGAGCACCTTGGCGCTCAGGTCGGGCAGCGCCGCCTGAAGCTGGCCGAACGATCGGGGGCCGTGCATCAACTCCCGCAGCACCAGGGTGGCCCACCGGCCGCTCACCGCGGCCAGGGCGACCTCGACGGGGCAGCCAGGCTCCGGCCGGCGGGTCGCGCCGCGCTGGTCCGGCACCAGGTCGCGAGCCCAGCCGCCGCTCACCGTTTGGTTACCTGCGCGAGCAGCACCTTGACTGTCAGCATGTCTTCCGATCTCCACACCCACTCCACGAGTGTCCCGCTCAGCGACAGCGCGGCCCAGCACCCGTCGGTGTTCGCCCGCGCCTTCAACTCCGGGGACGTCGCGGCGGTCGAGCAGGTCTACGAACCTGGAGGCCTACTGGTCACCGTCCCGGGCCAGCCCGTCACCGGTGCCGCCCGGATCGCGGCCAACCAGCGCTTCCTCGACCTCGGGCTCCCCATCGAGGTGCGGCCCCGGCACGTCTACGTGGCCGACGATGTCGCCCTGCTCATCGTGGACTGGACCATTGACGGCACCGATCGCGACGGCCGACCCGTGCACATCGAAGGCACCGCCACCGATGTCGCCCGCCGCGGTCCCGACGGCCGCTGGCGGTACGTCATCGACAACCCGTTCGGCACCGCCGAGCCGGAGATTCACCACGGTCAGCGGTAGCGCACCTACGTCCCGGCCCCGGTGCCGGTGGTGCTGCTGACCAGAGCGACCGTAGGGCCGGTGAAGCGCTGCCTGGAGAGGATCTCCTCGTCGGGCCGGCGCCAGACCGTCCAGCCTCCCCGGGCGGGGACAAGGTGGAGCGTCCTACCGGAGGTACGACCTTGGCCCCGTCCGGGAAGGCGGGTAGCCCTTGTGGTGCCCGTCGAGGTGCGTACCCAGGGTTGGCCCAGCTCCGTTACTGGCTGTGTCCGGTCGTAGAGTGCTCGCCATGGCGCACATCGAACTCGCTACGCCAGAGACGCTCCCGCAGCCCAACGGCTACAGCCACGTGGCCACCATCGGCCCGGGCAGCCGGCTGATCTGGACGTCCGGTCAGGTGCCCATCGCCGCGGACGGCACCGCGGCACCCGCCGGGGACTGGGCGGCTCAGACCCGCCAAGCCATGCGGAACGTCGGTGCCGCGCTGGCCGCCGCGGGCGCGACGTGGGACGACGTCTTCAAGCTCACCTTCTACGTCGTCGATACCTCGGCGCTGGCCACCGTACGGGCGGTACGGGACGAGTTCGTCAACGTGGAACGGCCGCCGACCAGTTCACTGGTCCAGGTGGCGGGCCTGTTCCGACCGGACCTCCTGATCGAGATCGAGGCGGTCGCGGCGATCGCCGAGCACTAGGCCAGCTACCGGTTGCCCACCGGCGGCGGTCTGGGATGCTTCGCCCATGCCTTCCTTCCCGCCCACCTTCGCCGACCAGGTCGTCGCACTGCCAGCCCGGGCCCAGTTCGAGGCGTTCCTCGACGAGCACCGCGGCGCGCTCAACGGCTGCCTGGACGGGCTGACCGAGGAACAGGCGCGCCGGTCGCTGGTGGCCTCCCGGACCACGCTGCTGGGTCTGGTGAAGCACGCGACCTTCGTCGAGAAGGTCTGGTTCGACGAAGCCGTCACGGGCCGGTCGCGCGCCGAGATCGGCATCCCCGCGTCGTCGGAGGAGTCGTTCGTCCTCGATGACGACGACACGATCGCCACCGTCCAGGCGGCACACCGCGAAGCCTGCGAAGCATCCCGTCGGGCGACCGCGTCCCTGGAGCTGGACGACATCCTGCACGGGCACCGGCGCGGCCCGGTTCCGCTGCGGTGGGTGTACCTCCACGTGCTGCGCGAGCTCGCCCAGCACTGTGGGCACGCGGACATCCTTCGAGAGCAGCTTCTCGACGAGTAGTGGCGGATCTCGACCGGCCATCCGGTCGATCACGCAGGCTGCCGGCGCCGCCGCCATTCCTACCCGACCGCGCTGACCAGCGGCAAACCGATTACACAGGTCAGCCGCCCGCCACACCGGCGGCGGACCCACCCGTCGAGGTGGGTGCGCACAGGTCGCCACGCGCCGCGAGCCCTACGATGAGGTGCACGCGTTGATCTTCACCAGCACGGGGGCCACTGTGACCGATCCTGGCGACTCGACGCAGGCCGGAACGCGCCGGTGGGCGCAGCAGGCGTTGGCGCGGCTCCGCGCCGAAGCCGCCGCCGAGCCGCCCATCCCGTTGCGCCGCTACCCGCTGCCGCAGTCGTGGGGAATCCCGCTGTACTTCCGGGACGAGTCCCTGCGTCCCACCGGAAGCCTCAAGCACCGGGTGGTCCGGCGGCTCGTGGAGGACGCGGTCGCCCGGGGCGACATCCGGCCGGGCACCACTGTCGTCGCGGCAACCGCCGGAAACGCCGCGGTCGCCACCGCCTACTTCGCCCAGCTGATCGGCGTGGCGTTCGTCGCCGTCGTGCCGGGGAAGACGGCGCCGGCGAAACGAGCGCGGATCGAGCGGTACGGCGGCCGCTGCCACCCGTTCGATCCGCCCGCGGCCATCTACGACGAGGCCGTCCGGCTCGCCGCCGAGCTCGGTGGTCACCACCTCGACCACTTCGCCGCGGCGGCGCAGGCGGAGGACTGGCGCGCCCCGGACAGCGTCGGGGCGGCCCTGTTGGCGCAGGTCCTGGAGCAGGAGGGCCGGGCGCCGGCGTGGACGGTCGTGGGTGCCGGCACCGGATCGACCAGTGCCACGGTGGGACGCCACATCCGCTACCACGGCTACCCCACCCGCCTCGCGCTGGTGGACCCGGAGAACTCGGCGTACTGGCCGAGTTGGGTCACCGGCTACGACGGCTACGGCACCGGAATGCCGTCCCGGATCGAGGGCATCGGCCGACCCCGGGTCGAGCCGGCGTTCCTGCCCGGGGTCATCGATCTGGCCATGCCCGTACCGGACGCGGCGAGCCTCGCCGCGATGCGGCACCTGGCGGCGACCACCGGATGGTCGGTGGGCCCCTCCACGGGCAGCAACTTCTGGGGCGCGCTGCGCATCGCCCACCGCATGCGCGAACAGGGCGAATCCGGCAGCATCGCCACGTTGATCTGCGACGGCGCCGACGCCTACCGCGGCACCTACTACGACGACGGCTGGATCCGGGAGAGGTCACTCGACCCGGGCCCGTACACCGGGACGATCGACCGTTTCCTCACCGCCGGCCGGTGGATCGAGCCCTCCTGACCGGGCGACCACCGTCGGCGGCAGGGGGCCTCCCGTCAGTCGTCGCCGTCGAGGACCGCGCGCAGCCTGCGGGCGAACGCCTCCGGCTGGCCGGCGTAGCCGAACTCGCCGCCGAGGAAGCCGCCGTGGTGGCTGGGGAACACGCTCGGCCGCTGGCCGAGCAGCTCGGCGGTGGCCACCGCGGTCCGTCCGGTGAGGACGCCGGCGGACTCCTCACCGACGGCGACCACGATGCGGGTCGGTGCCGCGGCCAGCGCCTCCAGGTCCGGGCGATAGCTGCTGACCGCCCAGGACCGGTCCGACAGGAGCGGATCGTCACGCGAACCGTCGTCCTCACTCGGCATCCCGAACTGGCCCGGGTCCGGCGCGGGCTGGGCGAAGTAGTCGGCGGTGAACTCGCCCTGCCAGGAGGTCATGGCGATGAAGGCCGCCATGCCCGCGTTCGATCCCTTGGCCTGGTACACGTCCCGGATGTCGGCGCGGGCGCGCTCGGCCGCCTCGGCGTCGGGCAGCAGCGAGAGGAGGGGTGGCTCGTGGGCCACCAGGGTGGTCACATCGTGGGGATAGGCCGCCACCAGCGCCAGCGCGGTCACCGCGCCGCCACTGCTGGCGAACATCTCGACCGGCCCGACGCCCAGCGCCTCGACGACGGCGTGCACGTCGGCGGCCTGGACGGTGGGCGCGTGGTCGACCCGGCCGTCCTTGCGGCGGCTGCGGCCGAGGCCGCGCGGGTCGTAGGTGACCACTGTGCGGTCGGGCAGGTACGAGGCCAGGGTGGCGAAGCCGGCGGCCTCCATCGGCTGACCGATCATGAACAGCGGTGGGCGTCCGTCGGCGGTGGGCAGCGGGCCGCGCACGTCGTAGACGATGTCGGCCTCGGCGGTCTCCAGCGTGTGCGTGTTCGTCATGACGGTGTTGACCCCTCCCGCGGTGGAAACTCATCGGACCCGGCGCCCACGCGCCGGTATCGGTGTCCCGGTCCGGCCCCCGCCGCACGATCGCCGGCCGGCCAACCGACTCGCGGCGGGAACCGTCAGGGACGTTACGCGCTCGACCCGAGTATGGCGGCCGGTCGCCGGGGACGGTGCCGGTCGCGAGCCGGGCGAGGGTCGGACCCCGGGCGTAACGTGCCCGGTATGGACGTCGACTGGAACCACGAGCTGGTCGAGCAGCTCGACTGGCACTGGCGTCAGCAGGCCCGGCCGCGCCTCGACGGGCTGACCGACGCCGAATACCACTGGGAGCCGGTGCCGGGCTGCTGGGGCGTACGGCCACGCGGCACGAGCAGCGCGCCGATGGCGGTCGGGCAGGGCGACCACCTGATCGACTTCGCGGTCCCCGAGCCCGACCCGCCACCGGTCACCACGATCGCCTGGCGGCTCGGCCACGTCATCGTCGGCGTGTTCGGCGCCCGCAACGCCGCCCACTTCGGCGGCCCGCCGGTCGACTACGGCTCCTTCCCGTACGCCGGCACGGGCGCCGCCGCGCTGAGCCAACTCGACGAGGCGTACGACCGCTGGCTCGACGGCGTGCGCGGCCTGGGCCACGACGGGCTGGCCCGGCGGTGCGGCCCGGCCGAGGGCCCCTACGCCGACCTCCCGCTGGCGTCGCTGGTGCTGCACATCAACCGCGAGGCGATCCACCACCTCGCCGAGGTCGCCCTGCTCCGCGACCTCCACGCCCACCGCGACGCGACCGGCGCGGGTACCCGCGACGGTGACGCCGGCCGGCCGGGGAGCGCGCGAGGGTAAACCGGGTGACGGGTCGACCGGGCTCGTCCACCATCGACGGATGCCGGAGCACCGACCTGCCGAGCCCGACGTCGTGCGGTACTACACCGACGTCTTCGTCGAGGCGGACCGGCTGTCCCGGTCGCCGCACGGACGGCTGGAGGCGCTGCGTACCCGCGACCTGCTGGCCGGGCTGCTGCCGGCGGCACCGGCGACCGTGCTCGACGTCGGCGGCGGCCCCGGCGCGCACGCCGGCTGGCTGGCGGACGCGGGTCACCGGGTGCACCTGGTCGACCTCGTTCCGGCGCACGCGGCGGCGGCCCGGCAGGCGTGCCCGGCGGTGACCGCGACGGTCGGCGACGCCCGCCGGCTCCCACTGGCCGACCGGTGCGCCGACGCGACCCTGCTGCTCGGGCCGCTCTACCACCTCACCGACCGCGCCGACCGGATCGCCGCACTCGGCGAGGCGCTGCGGCTGACCCGGCCGGGCGGCCTGGTGGTCACCGCGACGATCAGCCGGCACGCCCCGCTGCTGGACCTGATACGGCAGGGTCGGGTCGACGACCGCACCCGTCCCGCCCTGCTCGCCGCCTACGCCTCCGGCGTCAACGACCCGGTCTCCGGTTTCACCACCGCCTACTTCCACCGCCCGGCGGAGGTGGTCGACGAGTTCCGGGCCGCCGGGCTGCCCCGGCCCGAGCTGTACGGCATCGAGGGTCCGCTCTGGCCGCTGCTGCCGCTGGCCGGCGGCCCGGAGACCGACGGCGCGCTCTTCGCCGAGGTGCTGCGCTGCGCTGCCCTCTTCGAACGCGACCCCGAGGTGCTCGGCACCAGCGCGCACCTGCTGGCCACGGCGCGGACGCCGGCATGATGACCGAGCAGCGACACGCCGCACACTGAGGGTCACCCCGCCGAAAACGCGTGTTATTCTCCGGCGTCTATCTCCGCAGCGCGGGCCCGGATCGGGTCGTTGTCGCAAAGGACTTCTCCCCGATGTCGGCCGTTCCCACTCCGACCACGCCCCCGGCCCTGCTGGACAACCCGGCCGGCGGCGCGTTCGCGCTCATCTTCACCACCCTCCCCGCACTGCTCCGGCTGACCTGTGGGCTGGTCGGCGCGGCGGTGGCGCTCGCGGTCCGCACCCCGCCCGTGGAGCCAGCGCTGCTGGTCCCGGCCGTGGCCGCGCTGACCGCCTGGTCCCTCTGGTACGCGGTGCGGGCGCTGCGGCACGGCGTCACCGGGCCGCTGGTCGCCGGGGACGTGGCGCTGACCGCCGCCACCTGCCTGGCGATCCCGGTTCTGGTGGCACCGGAGGTGCTGCCCGGCGAGGGGAGCTGGGTCGCGGTGCTGGCCAGCACCACCGTGATCAACACCCAGGCCACCGCGCCGGCACGCTGGTCGGTCCCGGCCGGGCTGCTGGTCACCGCCGCCTACGCGGCCGGCGCGCACACCGCCGGCAACCCCGACGAGGCGACCGCGCACGCGGCGACCCTGCTGGTGCAGACGGCCTGCACGGCGATGATGACAGCGGTGATGCGCCGCCGGATCGGCCGGGCCGACCGCGGCTTCGCCGAGCACCAGCGGTTGACCCGGGACGCGCTGGTGGCCCGGACCGCCCGGGACGCCGAGCGGCGGCAGAACCGGGACCTGCACGACACCGTGCTGGCCACCCTCACCATGGTCGGGCTCGGCGCGGTGGCCGGCCCCTCGCCGCGGCTGCGCGAGCGCTGCGCCGCCGACCTGCGTACCCTCACCGCGCTGGCCGACGCGCGGTCGGCGCCGGACGACGGGCCGGCGCCGCTGGCCGACCGGCTCACCGCGGTGCTGCACCGGCTGCCCGAACTGCGGGTGACCGCCGAGCTGACACCCTGCACGGTGCCCGGGCCGGTCGCCGAGGCGCTCGCCGAGAGCGCTTACGCCGCGCTGTCCAACGTGGCCCGGCACGCGCCCGGCGCCACCGCCGCGTTACGGCTGGACCGGGTGGCCGGCACCGTCGCGGTGGAGGTCGCCGACGACGGCCCCGGCTTCGACCCGGAGCGCGTGCCGGCCCACCGGTACGGCCTGCGGGAGTCGGTCCGCGGCCGGATGGCCAGCGTCGGCGGGCGGGCCGTGGTCGAGTCCGCACCCGGCGCCGGCACCCGGATCCGGCTGGAGTGGCCCGGTGTCCACTGAGACCGCCCGCGCCACGACCGCCGGACCCACCGGCACGGGGTCCACGGTGGCCGGGTCCACGGCGGCCGGGCCGGTGGCGGTCGAGGCGCGACAGGCGGCGGCGGCCGTGGCCAGCGTCTCCGACCGGGGTGCCCGGATCGTGGTGGTGGCCATCGCGCTCGCCTGGCACACCGCGATCGCGCTGCCCGCCGTGCTGGCGGCCCGGGCCGACCTCGCGGCCCCGGCGGTGGCGGCGGCCGGCTGGCTGGTCGTCGCGGCGACCGGCGTGCTGGCCGGCGTACGGCTGCTGCGCGGTGTCCCGCTGCCGGCCTGGCCGCTGGCGATGCTGCTGCTGGTGGTCGACGCGGCGGTCTTCGCGGCGGCCGGCGAGGGGCAGCTCTTCACCGCCGCCAACTGGGGGTGGGGCACGCTCGGCTGGTTCTTCGTGCTGGTGCTCTGGGGGCGGCGGGTGATCGGGCTGCTCGCCCTGCTGGCCGCGCACTCGCTGATCGCGCTGGTCGCCGTGCTCGGTCACGGCGCGACCGCCCCCGCCGACCTGGCCCGCTACGCGATGTACGTCTACGGCACCCTGTCGCTGCCGGTGGCGGTCTTCGTGGGCGGCGCGGTGATCGCCACGCTGGCCCGGCAGCGGGCCGCCGCCGCGGCGACGGCGCACGCGATGGCGGCGGAGCGGGAGGCCGCCGAGCGGGCCCGCCGCGACCGCCGGGAACGGTTGGCGCTGGTCAGCGGGACCGCCGAGAAGGTGCTCGCCGAGCTGGCGGACGGGCGGGCCGACCCGGCCGACCCGGACGTGCAGCGCCGCTGCGTGCTGGCCGCGGCCCGGCTGCGCCGGCTCATCGCCGAATCCGACGACGTGCCGGACCCGCTGCTGCACGAGCTGCGGGCGGCGGCGGACCTGGCCGAACGGAGCGGCCTGCCGATCGACCTGGTCACCATCGGCACGCCCCCGCCGCTCCCGGTGGAGGTTCGCCGGCGGCTGGTCGACCCGCCCACCGCCGCCCTGGCCGGCGCCCGCGACTGGGCCCGGCTGACCGTGGTCGCCGGGCCGGACGAGGTGGTGGTGAGCCTCGTCGCGCCGGACCGGGACGGCCCGGCCGGCAGCGGGCCACCGACGGCCTGCGACGACGGCGGCGACGACGGCGACGGCGACGGCGACGGCCGGGTGGAACTGCTTCACGAACACGACGGGGAGATCAGATGGACGCAGACCCGGTGGCGCCGGTGACCGGCGAGCGACCGGTGGGCGTGGCGATCGTCGACGACCATCCGGTGGTGGTCGAGGGGGTACGGGCCTGGCTGGCCACCGAGCCGCGGCTGACCGTACTGGCCACCGGCGACGATCCGGACGAGGTGCTGCGGGCCGCCCCGGCCGCCGACGTGGTCCTGCTCGACCTGCGGCTGCACGGCCGGATGGCGCTGGACAAGCTCGCCGAGTTGAGCGCGGCCGGCCGGCGGGTGGTGGTCTACTCCGAGCACACCGACCCGCAGACCATGCTCGCCGCGCTGGACGCGGGGGCGGTGGCGTTCCTCGCCAAGCACGAGGGCCGGGAGCACTGCGTGGCCACCGTGCTGGCCGCGGCCAGCGACCGCCCGTACGTGCCGCCGGCGCTGGCCGGGGCGATCGTCGGCGACGCCCGCCCGGACCGGCCGGTCCTGTCGGACAAGGAACGCGAGGCGCTGCTGCTGTGGTTCCAGTCGATGTCGAAGGCGTCGGTGGCCCGCCGGATGCGGATCAGCGAACACACGGTCAAGCAGTACGTCGACCGGGCGCGGATCAAGTACACCCGGGCGGGGCGACCGGCCGCCACGAAGGCGGCACTGCTCGCCCGGGCGATCGAGGACGGCCTCATCCGGCCGGAGGAGATCGGCATCTACCGGTCACAAGCGTCCTACGACCGGCCGACCCCCTAACGGGTGTCATGACACCGTGGCCCGGTTCGGCGACGCTCGGTGGGTAAGGCCGTCTGCTCCGGGAGATCCTGACCATGCATGACGACGCGTCCCCCTTCTTCATCGGTCCGCACCGGTTCGACGCGCCGGACGACGACGTCGCCCCGGTGCTCGACCGGCGCCACGAGCTGGTGCCCGACCCGGGTGAGCGGGTGCTGTGGCGGCACCGGCTGCACGCCGCCGGCTACCTGCTCGGCCCGACCGAGGCGTGGCAGCGGTGGGCGCTGCCCGCCGCGGTGTCGGTGACCGTCACCGACCGGCGGATCGCGTACGCGGGCAGCGGGTGGCAGCTGGCCGTGGTCGGCGGGGCGCGGGACAACGCCCGGCACCGCCGCCGCGCCCGGACGCCGGGCCTGGTCAGTGGTCAGATCCGCTGGCAGTGGCCGTCCCGGCTGGAGCTGGTGCCGGCCGGACCGGACCGACCGGCCCGACTGCTGGTGGTCTGCGACGCGCTGCGCACCATCTGGCAGCCGGCACTCGCCCTGGCCGGCCCGGTCGACGAGGTCACCGAGCTGGCCCGGCAGGTACGCCGGTCGGTGGCGACCTTCCGGCTGACCCGGCCGCAGCTGGTCGACCTCTCCCCGGCCGAGCGGGACGTCTTGCGGCTACGCGCCGGAGGCGGGCCGCTGGCCGGCGACGGGCGGATCACGCTGCCCGGGTCGCTTCCGGTGGAGTTCCGCTCCCGGGACGACTACTACCACCCGACGGGCTCGGGCTCCGGTTCGCGCGGGCCCGCAGCCGGCGCAGCATGCGGGCGTCGGTGAACCCCACGGTGCGGGCCGCGGCCTCCACCGTGCTGCCGTGCCCGATCAGGTGCTCGGCGCGTTCCACCCGCAGCAGCTGCTGGTAGCCGAGCGGGGTCAGCCCGGTGGCCTGGCGGAACAGCCGGGTGAGGGTGCGCTCGGCGACCCCGCCGGCGGCGGCCAGCTCGGCCAGCGGCAGCGGCTCGGCGAACCGGGAGTCGATCAGGTCCTGCACCCGGTGCACCGCGTCGGACAGGTGCGAGCGGTGCCGCATCATGGCACTGGCCTGCTGCTCGTGGCCGTTGCGCCGGGCGTAGAGGACCAGCGTGCGGGCGATCCGGGCGGCCGCCGCCGGGCCGTGCCGGGTGGCCACCAGGTGCAGCGCCACGTCGATGCCGCTGGCGATGCCCGCCGAGGTGACCACCCGGTCGTCGACCACGTAGATCACGTCCCGGACCACCCGGGCCGCCGGAAACCGGCGGTCCAGGTCGTCCTGCACGTCGTGGTGGGTGGTACAGCGCCGGCCGTCGAGCAGGCCGGCCCGACCCAGGGCGTACGCGCCGGCGCAGACGCTGGCCACCGTCCCGCCCCGGGCGTGGTGGTCGGCCAGCCGCCGCAGGCCGTCCGGGCCGACCGGCCCCTGCGGGCCGTGCGCGCTGGTCCGCCACCCGGGCACCACCACCAGGTCGTCGCGGGTCAACTCGGGCCAGTCCAGCCCGGCCACCAGCGGTACGCCCTGCACGGTCGGCACCTGCGGCCGGTCCGCGACGTAGTGCAGGCGGTAGTCGTACCCGAGATCGGCGGCGGTGGAGAAGACCTGGGCCGGCCCGGCGAGGTCCAGCAGGTGCACCTGCGGGACGAGCAGGAAGACGACCCGGGCCACGGCTCAGCCCCGCGCGCCGGCCGGGACGGCGCCGGTCACCTCGGCCACGGTCCGGACGGTGGCGAACCGGCCGGCCAGGGCGTACTCGGTGCGGGCGATCATCTCGTCGGTGGAGAGGGTGCGCGGGTCGGCGAGGATCTCGGCCAGGGTGGCGGTCTCCGGCAGGTCCCGGTGCGGGGTCGGGAAGGTCACCGTGGCGTCGGTCACGAAGGTCATCTCGTAGCCGAGGTCGCAGCCGACCCGGGTGGTGGTCTCCACGCACTGCTCGGTGCGGATCCCGCAGACGGTGATCTCGCGGATGCCCGCCAGGGTGAGCATCTGCTGGAGGTTGGTGGTGGTGAACGCGTTGTGCGACGTCTTCACCAGGGTCGGCTCCCCCGCCGCGGGGGCCAGCCCCTCGATCAGCCGGACGTGCCCGTGCGCCGGGTCGAACACGCCACCGCTGCCGGGTTCGGCGTGCAGGACCCAGACCACCAGGTCGCCCCGGTCGCGCGCCGCGGCGACCAGCCGGTCGACCGCGCCGACGATGTCGGGGTTCGAGGCGTACGCCCAGATCGGGCGCTGCCGGAAGGACTCCTGGACGTCGATGACGACGAGTGCTGCTCTGCTCATGCCCTGAATCCTGGCTGGCCGGGGGTCGTGCCGGCAGACACCATCCTGCCCCGCTGCGGAACGATCCGGCCACCCTCCCACCCCACCCCACCCCACCCACGCCCACGCCCACGCCCCACCCCACGCTCCCGCGATCTTGCGCTTTCCGCCCCTTCTCTGGGGCCTTTGCCGCGTTTGCCGGGGCACCGAGTGCAAGATCGCGGGGAGGGGGGATCAGGCCGGGGAGGTGCGGCGGGGGCCGGCGTCGAGGGCGGCGGCCTCCTCCGGGGTGGGGGCGGTGCCGCCGAGGTGGGCGGGGAGCCACCAGCTGTCGTCCGGGCCGGCGGGCGCCTCCGGATACTCCCGCTGGGCCCGGTCGACCAGCGCGGCCAGCCGGTGCTTCAGCTCGGCGGTCATCGCGTTCGCGTCCGGGTAACCGGCCGGGTCCATCGGCTCGCCGACCAGGATGGTGATCGGGGTGTGCCGGCGGGTGAGCGTACGCGGGCGGCCCTTGGTCCAGAGCCGCTGGGTGCCCCAGAGCG
This sequence comes from Micromonospora sp. C28SCA-DRY-2, assembly GCF_030519475.1. Taxonomy (GTDB): domain Bacteria; phylum Actinomycetota; class Actinomycetes; order Mycobacteriales; family Micromonosporaceae; genus Micromonospora. The sequence goes on from NZ_JAUMKD010000002.1 coordinate 457,795, forward strand.
CCACCGGCAGGACCGGCACGCCGGCCTCCTGGGCCATCCGGGTGGCGCCGCTCTTGAGCTCCTTCACCGTGAACGACCGGCTGATCGTGGCCTCCGGGAAGACGCCGACCACCTCGCCCCGGCGCAGCGCGCTGACCGCTGTCGCGTACGACCCGGCGCCCGCGCGGCGGTCCACCGGGATGTGTCGCATGCCGCGCATCAGCGGGCCGGACACCTTGTGCCGGAACACGGACTGCTTGGCCATGAAGCGGACCAGCCGCTTCGCCGGGTGCGCGCCCAGGCCGCAGAAGATGAAGTCCAGGTAGCTGACGTGGTTGCTGGCCAGCACCGCCCCGCCGGTACGCGGGACATGGTGCGCGCCCTCGACGGTGATCTTCAGGTCGAGGACGCGGAACATCGTCTTGGCGGCGGCGATCACAGGCGGGTACACGAGTTCCGGCATCCGCAGACGGTACCCCGCGGAGCTGTGAGTCACGCCAGGGTCGATCGACCCGTCGGCGCGTCTGCCGTCGGCATACCGGGTGGGCGGGCCCGGCCGGGCCGGGGCAGGCTGGCGGGATGACCGAACGTGCGGTGCTGCTCTGGATCCACGGCGGCGGTTGGCGGGCCCGCTCGACCGAGGACGGCGCCGCCCTGGCCCGCCACGGCCTGCGCGTGGTGCCGGCCACCTACCGGCTGGTCGACCGGGCGCACTGGCCGGCCCAGCTCGACGACGTACGCGCGGCGGCCCGGCAGGCCCGCGCGGCGGCCGAGGGTCGTCCGCTGCTGGTGGCGGGTGACTCGGCGGGCGGCATGCTCGCCCTGCACCTGGCGCTGCGCGGGGTGGACCGGCCGGACGACGTGACCGCCGCCCTGGCCTACTGGCCGGCCGTCGACCCGCTGGCCGCCGACTGGCGGCGGCTGCGCCGCCCCGACGACCCGTGGGCCGGTCTGCTCGGCCATCCGCCCGCCGCCGGCGACCCGGCGACCGTGGACGCGACCGTCGGCACGCACGCCGGCAACCGGGTGCCGGTGCTGCTGGTACACGGCGTCGACGACCGGTCGGTGCCGGTCAGCCAGTCGGTGGACCTGGCGGCGGCGCTGCTGGCCGCCGGGCACCCGGTGCACGCCTGGATCACCCACGGCGGGCACGCGCTCGACCTGCACCGCCCGGACCTGGCCGCGGTGGCCGGGGCGTTCCTGGACACCGTCCTGCCACCCGCCTGACGCCGGTGAGCGAGCGGAGCCGCCGGCGGAGCAGACCCGGTCCGCCGGCGGCTGGACGCTCCGGTCAGCCGGCCGGCTCCTCGATCTCCATCCGGCCCCGGGCGAACGCGTCCACCCGGCCCCACCGGCCCGGGATGTCCAGCACCTCGATGCGGCCCATCCCGACCGGCAGCCGCGGCTCCACCGCGAGGTGCCCCTCGTGCGGTTCCAGGCCGAGCATGGTGCGCAGCAGCAGCATCGGGGTGCCGGTCGACCACGCCTGCGGGCTGCACGCGGTCGGGTACTCGACCGGGAACTTGGTCAGCTCGCGCGGGTAGCCGCCGAACGCCTCCGGCAGCCGGCCCTGGAAGTAGCGGGCGGCGTCCAGGATGCCGCTGGCGATGATCGCCGACTCCTCGGCGAAGCCGTACCGGCGCAGGCCCCAGGCGATGAAGGAGTTGTCGAACGGCCAGATCGTCCCGTTGTGGTAGCCGATCGGGTTGTAACGGACCTCGCCCTCGGCCAGCGTCCGCACCCCCCAACCGGAGAAGAGCCGGGGCCCGACCAGATGCTGGGCGATCTTCTCGGCCCGCTCGTGGTCGACGATGCCGCTCCACAGCAGGTGCCCGATGTTGGAGCTGAGCACGTCGCACTGCCGGCCGTCCGGGTCGAGGGCGAGCGCGTAGAACTCGCCGTCCTCCACCCAGAAGTCCCGGTTGAACCGCTCCTTCAACTGCGCCGCCTCGCGCTCCAGCCGGTCGGCGTACTCGGGGTCGTCCCAGAACTCGCGGGCCAGCCGCGCGGCGCGCATCTTCGCGTCGTACGCGTACCCCTGCACCTCGCAGGTGGCCCGGGGGAACGGCGGCAGCTTGCCGTCTCGGTAGGAGACCGAGTCCCAGGAGTCCTTCCAGCACTGGTTCTCCAGGCCGGTGTCGCTGTTGCGCCGCTCGTACCAGATGTAGCCGTTGCCGACCAGGTCGGCGTAGTCGTCGACCCACTTCAACGCCGCCCGCGACTCCTGCTCCAACTCCTTGACCAGCGCGGCGTCCCCGGTCCACTTCTCGTACTCGTCGAGCAGCACCACGAACAAGGGGGTGGCGTCCACCGAGCCGTAGTACGGCGTGTGCGGCTGCTCCTCGAAGGCCGCGGTCTCGCCGTAGCGCATCTCGTGCAGGATCCGCCCGGGGTCCTCGTCCCGGAAGTCGTCGAACCGGGTGCCCTGCAACGCGGCCAGGATCCGCAGCGTGGTCTGGGACAGCTGCGGCGTGAAGGGAAGCGTCTGCAGGCAGGTCAGGATGCTGTCCCGGCCGAACATGGTCATGAACCAGGGCAGGCCGGCGGCCGGCAGGGTCGCCCCGCCGAGGGAGAGCGGCGAGAAGCGCAGCGCCGCCAGGTCGATCAGGCTCCGCCGGTAGGTGCTGGCCAACTCCTCGTGCTGGGTGTTCACCTTGGGCGCGTTGCGCAGCCACTCCTCCAGGTCGTGCTGGAGGGCGAGCCGCTCGTTGCCGTGCGCCCGCAACCCCATCCGCAGGTCCCGGCCACCCGGCCCGACCGCCATCGTCTGGACGTCGATCCGGGTGTCCCACTGCTCGTTGGGTTCCAGGTGGACGGTGTACGCGAGGCCCTGCCGGTCGTAGCGGGCCGGCACGGACGAGCAGATCACCGTCTCCCGCTTGAAGTTGCCCCGCCGGTAGCCGAGCCGCAGCCGGTCCGGCTCCGCCTCGGAGTAGAGCTCGCCCTTCTTGTTCAGGATCTCGTCCTTGACCTGGAACAGGTCGGCGAAGTCGGCCGCCGCGTCGATCCGGATCTCCAGGTCGACCGGCTTCTCGTCGTGGTTGAGGATGGTCAACTGCTCGCGGAAGCTGCCGCCGACCGCGCGTTCCCGGATCACCGAGAGCTTGGCGTCGATGTAGTGCGTCGCCACCCCGGGCACCAGGAAGAACCGGGCCTCGTAGTACTGGAGGTCGTCGTAGGAGAGGGCGTTGAGCCGCTCCCCGTTGATGGTCAGTACCCAGGTGGACAGGTACCGCATGTCGAGGGAGAAGAGGCCGGTCGGCTCGGTCGGCGTCGCCTCGATGTCGCCGGTGTCCTCGGAGACCACGAAGGTGTTGCCGTCCAGGATCCGGATGGTGCTGCTCTGGCTCATCGCTGCATCCCCCTCTCGAAGCGCCGGCGCGGCCCGCGACTGTCCGGCGGGCCGGGGAAGAGCCGTTCGACCTGCACCACCAGCCGGGCGTCACCGGTCACCGTCATGTCCCCGCGGAACAGCGCCGCGATCCCGTTCTCCCGCCCGGTGGCCAGGTCCTCGAACAACTCCGGCGTGGTCCCGACGACGGTGTCCGCCTCGGCGTCCTCCTGGGTCACCTCGACCCGGCCCCGATCCATCCGCAGCAGCCAGTGCGTGGTCTGCGCCCCCTCGTGCAGATCGAAGCGCAGGGTCCCCTTGGTCTTCGCCAGCACGGGTTCGAACCCCCGCCGGTCGAGATCCTCGAAGAACCTCGTGGTCGCGTCCACCATCGGGCCCTCTCCTCCCCGTCGGTCGGTCCCGGCTCCCCGCCGGCCCGGGTGGGGGCGTTGTGCCACGTACGTCCCACCGTCCGGCGTTCGGCCTCGGTGCACCGGGTCCCCGGCCGGAGCGGCGTCAACCTCGCCCGGATCGGGTGAGCCGGCGCCCGGTTCTCCCGGCCGGGCAGTAGCCTCCGGGAAAGCCGGGCGCAGGAGCCCCGGGAGAGCCGGGGTGGAGGTCGGGAGGTCGGATGGCCAGGGGCGGGACGGAGGTCAGCCGGGAGCAGGTCCTCGCCTACCGGGCGGCCGCGCAGGAGCTGCACCGCCCGGGGCGCGCCGCGGCCGACCTCGCGGTGCTCGACCTGGGCGTGCAGGACACTCCGTACGGCTCGGCCCGGCTGGCGCTCGCCGCCCGGGGCGCGCCCACCGGCGACGACCGGCTGGAGCTGGTCTGGTCGATGCGCGGGGCGCCGCACCTGCACCGGCGCGCCGAGCTACCCGAGCTGGCCGCCGCGATCTGGCCGCTGGACGACGCGGACGCCACCCGACGCCTGCCCGGCCGCATCCGCGAGGGGGCCCGGCTCGGGCTGGCCGCCTTCCGGGTCACGGCGGACGCGTTCGCCGCCGTGGTCACCGCGCCGATGGCCCGCGGCGACGTGAGCCGCGCGGTGAGCGACCGGGTGCCGGCCGAGCTGACGTACGACTGCGAGCCGTGCGGCGCCCGGCACATCTCCGGGGCGCTCTTCCAGCAGGCCGGCCTCGCCGGCGGGGTACGCCTGGCGGTCTCCGGGCGGTCGGCGACGCTCGCCCCGCTGTCCGGCTGGACCGGCCCGCCGGAGCGCGCGGCGGGCACCGACGCGCTGGTGCTGGCCTACCTGCGGTTGCTCGGCCCGGCCACCCCGGCCGAGGTGGCCGGTTTCCTCGGCACCAGCGCCGGCGCGTTGCGCGGGGTGTGGCCCGAAGGGCTGGCCGAGGTGCGGGTGGCCGGGCGGCGGGCCTGGCTGCCGGCCGACCGGCTCGACGCGCTGCGCGAGGCCCGGCCGGCGCCGGGAGTCCGGCTGCTGCCGCCCGGTGACCCGTTCCTCCAGGCCCGGGACCGCGACGCGCTGGTGCCGGAGAAGGCCCACCAGAAGCAACTCTGGCGGATCATCGGCAATCCCGGCGCGCTGCTGGTCGACGGCGAGGTGGCCGGTGTCTGGCGGGCGAAGGTGGCGGGCCGGGGCGCTCTGGAGGTGACGGTCACCCCGTTCGACGGCCGCGCGCTGCCGGGCCGCGCCCGCCGCGAGCTGGAAGCCGAGGCGGCCGTCGTGGCCGCCGCGCGGGGCGCCACCGAGGTGCGGGTGGGCGTCGAACCGGCCTGACGTCCCGCACGCCGCGGGGCCGCGCCGACGCCACCCGGGCGCGGCGGGGCGCGGGCTCACACGGCGCCACGGAACGCAGCGAAGCCGGCTCCCCGCACCGGAGAGCCGGCCCACCGCGGCGGACAGGTCAGTTGTTCGGGTCGTCGGCGCTGATGTCGGCGAGCACCGACTGGGGCTCCCGCTCGACCGCGAGGTCGCCCATGGACACCAGCCCGACCAGGCGCCCGTCGTCGACGACCGGCAACCGGCGCACGGCGTAGGTCCGCATCAGGTCCGCGGCGGCCACCGCGTCGTCGTACTGGCTCACCGTGATCACGTCCTTGCTGGTGATCCGGTTGAGCGCGGTGGTGTTCGGGTCCAGGTTCTCCGCGACGGCCCGGACCGTGATGTCCCGGTCCGTGACGATGCCGACCACGTTGTCGCCGTCGGTCACCACCACGTCGCCGATGGCGCTGTCACGCATCTCCTGCGCCGCCGCGGTGAGCGTGTCGTTGCCGTCCATCGTCACCAACCGGGTCGTCATGAACTCTCCGACCGTTGTCATGGTGCTCCCCTCTCGGTTCGGCACCGGCGGTCTACCCGCCGCCCCGCCGGGGTAACGCCCCGGCCCCGCGCCCGGCTAGCGTGTCGGCGTGGGTCGGCACGAGCGGGAGCTGGGCGAGCTGGTCCGGGGCAGCCCGTGGGTGCTGCGGGCACTGGCCGTGGTACGCGACTCGGGGTTGCCGGACGCCTGGATCGGCGCGGGCACCCTGCGCGACCTGGTCTGGGGCGAGCGCTACGGGGACGGGTTCGATCCCGGGGCGGTCCGGGACGTGGACGTGGTCTTCTTCGACCCCGGGGATCTCAGCCGCGACAACGACCACCGGGCCACCGCCCGACTGGTGGCGGCCTGGGCCGAGCCGCCCTGGGAGGCGCGCAACCAGGCCGCCGTGCACACCTGGTACGCGGACACGTTCGGCGGTGACCCGATCCCGCCCTACCGGAGCGTGGCCGAGGCGGTGGCCACCTGGCCCGAGTACGCCACCGCGGTGGCGGTCCGCCTGGACGCGACCGACCGGCTGGAGGTCTGCGCCCCGTACGGGCTGGCCGACCTGCTCGGCGGGCTCTGGCGGCACAACCCGGCCCGGGTGGACGTGGCCCGGTCGCGGCAGCGGCTGGCCCGGCACCGCCCCGCCCAGCGCTGGCCCGGTGTCACGGTCGTCGAGCCGGGCTGACGCGCCAAGCACCCGACGGATCCGACCCGTTGTGCCGGGCGGATCGGCGCGGGCGCGGTCCGCGCGGGTCAGCCGCGGGGCGGGGCGCCGTAGACGCGCTCGACGTGCAGCCGCACCAGCCGCCGTTCGGCGACCATCGCGCGCCGGTAGTCGTCCCAGTCCGGATGCTCGCCCTGGATCGACCGGTAGAGCCCGACCAGTTCCTCGACGGTCGCGTCGGCCGGGTCGGCGGCCACCGGGGTCAGCTCGGCGCGCGCCTCCGCGACCGCGTACGCCCAGCCGTCGTCGCTGCTCACGTGGAAGCTGGCCCGCGGGTCCCGGCGGAGGTTGGCCGTCTTGGCCCGGTCGTCGGTCACCGACACCCGGATCAGGCCGCGCTCCCGGTCGAAGGCGTAGACCACGGTGGACAGCTGCGGCCGCCCGTCCCGGCGGATGGTGGCCAGCACCCCCATCCACCGGCCGGCGATCAGGTCGGTCAGCGCTTCCTGGGTACGGTCGTCCGGCACCGCGTCCTCCTCGTCGAGTCGCCTCGCCCCGTCATCCCCGCTCCGGGTCAGCCCAGCTCGGCGGCCACCAGTTCGGCGATCTGCACGGCGTTGAGCGCCGCGCCCTTGCGCAGGTTGTCGTTGGAGCAGAACAGGGCGAGACCGTGCTCGGCGGTCTCGTCGGCCCGGATCCGACCCACGTAGGTCGGGTCCTGCCCGGCGGCCTGCAGCGGGGTGGGCACGTCGCTGAGCGCCACGCCGGGCGCGTCGGCCAGCAGCTCGCGGGCCCGTTGCGGGGTGATCGGCCGGGCGAACCGGGCGTTGACCTGGAGCGAGTGGCCGGTGAAGACGGGCACCCGGACGCAGGTGCCGGAGACCTTCAGCCCGGGGATCTCGAGGATCTTGCGGCTCTCGTTGCGCAGCTTCTGCTCCTCGTCGGTCTCCTCCGAGCCGTCGTCGACGACCGAGCCGGCCAGCGGGAGCACGTTGAACGCGATCGGCTGGGCGAAGGAGCGCGGGGCGGGGAACTCGACGGCGGCGCCGTCGAAGGTGAGGCCGCTGGCGTGCTCGACGACCTTGCGGACCTGCTCGTCCAGCTCGGCCACGCCGGCCAGGCCGGCGCCGGAGACCGCCTGGTACGTCGAGACGACCAGGCTGACCAGCTCCGCCTCCTCGTGCAGCGGGCGCAGCACCGGCATCGCGGCCATCGTGGTGCAGTTCGGGTTGGCGATGATGCCCTTCGGGCGTACGGCGGCGGCGTGCGGGTTCACCTCGGCGACGACCAGCGGCACCTCCGGGTCCATCCGGAACGCGGACGAGTTGTCGATCACGACCGCGCCGGCGGCGGCGACCCGGGGTGCGAGCTCCTTGGCGGTGCCCTTGCCGGCGGAGAAGAGCACGATGTCCAGGCCGGTGTAGTCGGCGGTGGCCGCGTCCTCCACGGTGATCTCGCCGTCCCGCCAGGGCAGCGCCCGCCCGGCCGACCGGGCCGAGGCGAACAACCGCACCTGCTCCGCCGGGAACTCCCGCTCGCCCAGCACCTGCCGCATCACGCCACCGACCTGGCCGGTGGCCCCCACAATGCCGATCCTCATGCCCGCGAGGCTACCCAGCCCCGGCCCCCGACCGGGAACGCTTTCCCACCGCCCGGGCCCACGCCACACCGGGCCCGGCCGGCGCCGCCCGCGCGCCGGAACGGCCCGCCGGCCGCAACGACCTCGCCCCTACGCGCCCCGCTCCGGAAGATTCGCGGACCACCGCCACCCCCACCGCAGCATCCCCACCGGTCCCACGCCCGGCGCCCCCGCCAACCCGCCACCCCGCCGAAGCCCACCAGCGACCCACATCACAGCCGGCTTGATCCCACTCAAGGTCCCCGAAGTTGCGCCATCCGCCGCCGGACACCCCCATATCCCCGACCCGGTGTGGATCAAGGAAGCATGGCGCTGTCTCGTTCCCGGCACCCCTGGACGCACCCGGCCCACGACGGGGTGTGGCCCGCCGTGACCGGCGCAGGGATCAAGCCTGACCGCCCGGAGCCGGGCATGGCGGGCCACACCCCAGGCCGACCACGACGGAGAGCGCGCCGGGCGCGACGGCCAGGCCGGCCGGGTCAGGGGGCGGCGTCGACGATCTCGCCGAGACCGGTGGCCACCAGTTCGTCCCGGATGACCGCCGCGTCCCCCTCCACCACCAGGGTCAGCGACTCCGGGTGCAGGTGCGCCGCCGCCGCGGCGGAGACCTGCTCGACGTCGGCGGCGAGCAGCGACTCCCGCAGCCGCGCGTGGTAGTCGTCCGGCAGGTCGTGCACCACGAGCGTGGTCAGCGCGGAGGCGATCGCCCGCGGGCTCTGCAGTTCGACCGAGAGCTGGCCGGCCCGCCAGGACCGGGCCACCGCCAGCTCGTCCTCGGTCACCCCGCCGGCCTGGGTACGGGTGATCTCGCCGACCGCCTCGACCAGGGCCGGCGCGGTCACCGCGGTCTGCACCCCGGAGCTGACCGCGAACCGGCCGAACCGGCGGGACGAGGCGAAGTCACCCCGGATGCCGTACGTGTAGCCACGCACCTCGCGGATCAGGTGGTTGAGCCGGGAGGTGAACGCCCCGCCGAGCACCGTGCCGGCGAGCGTCATCGGCACGTGGTCGGGGTGGGCCCGGTGCGGCGACGGGTGGCCCAGCCGCAGCGTGGACTGCACCGAGCCGGGGCGGTCCACCAGGATGATCCGCCGGCCCTCCCGGATCGGCACCTCGATCGGGCCGCCCCGGTCGACCGGCCCGCCGCCGGTGCCGGCGAACGCGGCCGCGCCGAGCGCGTCCAGGTCGAGCCGGTCCAGGTCGCCGACCACGATCAGCGTGCCGGGCCGGATGAACCACTCGGAGTGGAAGACCGTGACGTCCTCCGCGTCGAGCGCGGCGACCGAGTCGGGGTCGCCGTACATCGGGCGGCCCCAGCGGTTCTCGGCGCCGAACAGGTCGGCGCGCAGCGCCGCGTCGGCCCGCGGGCCGGGGTTGGCCCAGTCCATCCGCAGCGCGGTCGCCTCGTCGTCGCGGACCCGGCGCACGTCGGTCGGGTCGAGCCGGGGCGTCCGCACCGCCTCGGCGAGCAGTTCCACGGCGGCGCTCAGCCGGTCCACCGGCACCTGCACGCTGACCTGGAAGGAGTCCCAGTCCAGCCCGGTCACCAACTCGGTGCCGAGGGCCTCGATGGCCAGCGCGTACGCCGTGGCGTCGCGCTGCGCGGTGCCCTCCTCCAGGGCCTTGGCCAGCACCCCGGCGAGCCCCTCCTTGCCGACCGGTTCGCGCGCCGCGCCGGCGTCGAGCAGCAGCAGCGCGACGGCGAGGTTCTGCCCGGGCAGGTGCGCGGCGACGACCTGACCGCCGGCCACGGCGCGGCGGACCACCGGCGGGAACCGGTACGGGCGGGCGGCGCCTGGGCCGGGACGGTGGGTGATCAGCGTCATGACGTCTCCTCGGGCAGGTAGGTCAGGGTCACCCGGTCGGCGGCGCCGAGCACCTCGGCGGCGGCCTCGGCGATCTGCTCGGCGGTCACCGCGAGCCAGGCCGGCAGCCGCTCGCCGGCCTTCGCCGGGTCGCCGAACTGGGTGGCGTAGCGGCCGAGGGTGTCCGCCCGGCCATCCACCGTGGACATCTGCCGCCACCACGCGGTGGTCAGCAGCGCCTTGGCCCGGTCCAGCTCGGTCGCGGTGACCGGCACGGTGGCCAGTTCGTCGACCACCTCGGCCAGCCCGGCGGCCAGCCGCTCGCCGGTCACCCCGGGCCGGGCGGTGGCGGTGGCGATCAGCGGCGCGGGGGCGTGCGCCAGGTCCACCCCGTACGCCCCGACCAGGTCCGGCTGCGCGATCCGCTCGCCGTCGGCGAGCCGCTGGTAGAGCCGGCTGCCCCGGCCGCTGCCCAGCACGGTGGCCAGCACGGTGAGCACGTCGTAGCCGGGGGTGCCGAAGGGGTAGGTGCGGTGGGCCACGTACACCCGGGGCGCCGGCACGTCGCCGGTGATCGTCTCGACGGCGGGCCGGCCGGTCGCCGGGACGACCCGGCCGTCCGGCGCGGACGGGATGTCGGCCCGGGCCGGGATGGCGCCGAAGTACTTGTCGGCCAGCGCGAAGACCTCGGCGGCGGAGGCGTCGCCGACCACCGTTAGCACGGCGTTGTTCGGTGCGTAGTACGTCCGGTGGAAGGCCTGGAAGGTGGCCAGGTCGGCGGCGTTCAGGTCGGCCATCGAGCCGATCGTGGCGTGGTGGTAGGGATGCCCGGGCGGGTAGAGCAGCGGCAGCAGCCGCAGCCAGGCGTCGCCGTACGGGACGTTCTCGTAGCGCTGCCGCCGCTCGTTCTTCACCACGTCGCGCTGGTTGTCCAGGGTCTCCTGGGTCAGCGCCGGCACCAGCCCACCCATCCGGTCGGCCTCCAGCCAGAGCGCCAGCTCCAGGTGCTCGGCCGGGACGGTCTCGAAGTAGTTGGTGCGGTCCGGGTTGGTGGTGGCGTTCAGCGAGCCGCCCGCACCCTGCACCAGCTTCATGTGCTCGGTCTTCGCCACGTTCATCGAGCCCTCGAACATCAGGTGCTCGAAGAGGTGGGCGAAGCCGGTCTGCCCCTCCGGTTCGTGACGCGAGCCGACGTCGTACCAGAGATTCACCGCGACCGCGGGGGCGGTGCGGTCCTCGCTCACCACCACGCGCAGGCCGTTGTCCAGTCGGGTCGTCTCGATGGGCCAGGGGTAACCGCTGTCGGGCATGGCTCGACGCTATCCGATCTCGGGGGCGGAATCGCGACGCGCCGTCCGGGGAGGTATCGACCGCGAGCGGCCGGGTACCGCAGGGGCATGTCCGCCCCGACCGGCACCACCGCCCGGGCCGGTGCCGCCCTGGAACGGGCCACCGCCGCCCTGACCCGGCTGCGCCGCGCCCGCCTGCTGCATCCGCTCGGCCGCTCGTTCACCGGCGAGGTGACCATCTGGGGCGTGGCCGGGCCGCCGACCGGCGTCGGGATGCTCGACCGGCCCGGCCGTTACCCGGCCACGGTCCGGCTCTCCCGCGGCGTGCCCACCCCGGACGGCTGGCCGGACGTGCTCGGCCTGGCGGTACGGATGCACCGGGGCGGGGACCGCCCGTTCGACCTGCTGGTCAGCTCCAGCTGCGCCGCGCCGCTGCTGCGCCACCTGCCGCTGCCCCGGCGGCGGTTCGCCGGCACGTACAGCTCGATCATGTCCTACCGGGTGGACCGGCGGCGGCTCTGGCTGGCCGCGCTGGCCGACCCGGAGTCGGTGGACCTGGGCCGGAGCCTGGCCGAGGTGGCCGCGGCCACCCGCGCGGACGCGCCGCGCCTGGTGCTCGCGGTCGCGTCGGCGGTCGGGCCGTGGCGGCCGGTCGGCCAGGTCGCGCTCGGCGACCAGCTCAGCGCCCGGACGGACGCCGAGCTGGCCTTCGACCCGATCGGCAACCTGCCGGCGGGGCTGCGCGCGGTCGGGCCGCTGGCCTGGGTACGCGAGCACACCTACCGGGGCTCGCGCCGGGCCCGCGGCGCCCGGGTTCAGTCCGGCGGCTCGCTGGGCGTCACCGTCTGATCCGACGTCCGCTGTTCCAGCACGGTGTCCGGGGCGGCGTTGCGGTCCTCCTCCCGGATGTCGGACTCGTCGAGGATGGCGTCCGCCTGCGCCACCGGATCGTCGCTGCCCACCGTGGCCTCCTCCGGCAGCAGGTGCGCGCGGGACTCCACCCGTTCCTGGTCGCTCTGCTCGTGCGTCATGCCGAACCCCATACCCCGGGCGCGGACCGGGCACGCCCGGCGGTCCCGCCCACCACGCCGGTGCCGCGGCGGCCGGGACCGCCCTCTGGCGTGGGTGACGCCGCGACGAGCCTGGTGCCACCGGCCGTCGTGTCGGGTAGGCTTGCCGGCGTGACGCGGTCGTATCGATGGTTTAGGCAGCCGGCTCGCCAGCCGGTGACCTCACCATGATCTGACGTCACCGCACCACGAGCCGGCCGGGCAGGAGCATCGAGTTCCTGCCCTTTCGCATGCGAGCAGCCGGCTCGACCCCGGGCACCGGCACCGGGCGCGGTCGGCGGAAGGATGCCCACCGTGACGACCCCGGAGACCGATCGGGTCAGCGATCAGCGGATCGACCGCGTCGTGCCGTTGACCACCCCGGCCCTGCTGCACCACGAGCTGCCCCTGGACGACGCGCTCGCCTCGGCCGTGCTGTCCGGCCGCCGCGCTGTCAGTCGGGTGCTGGACCGCGCGGACGACCGCCTGCTGGTGGTGGTCGGCCCGTGCTCGGTGCACGACCCGGCGGCCGCCCTGGACTACGCCCACCGGCTCCGCGTCGCCGCCGACCGCCTCGCCGACGACCTGCTGGTGGTGATGCGGGTCTACTTCGAGAAGCCGCGCTCCACGGTGGGGTGGAAGGGCCTGATCAACGATCCGGGGCTGGACGGCTCGGGTGACGTGAACACCGGACTGCGTACCGCGCGGGCGCTGCTGCTCGACGTGCTGCGGCTGGGTCTGCCGGTGGGTTGCGAGTTCCTCGACCCGATCACCCCGCAGTACATCGCCGACACGGTGGCCTGGGGCGCCATCGGCGCGCGCACAGTGGAGAGCCAGGTGCACCGGCAGCTCGCCTCCGGGCTGTCGATGCCGATCGGGATGAAGAACCGCCCGGACGGCAGCATCGCCACCGCGGTGGACGCGATCCGCGCCGCCGGGGTCCCGCACGTCTTCCCCGGCATCGACGTCTCCGGCACCCCGGCGATCATGCACACCCGGGGCAACGCCGACGGGCACCTGGTGCTGCGCGGCGGTGGCGGCCGGCCGAACTACGACGCCGAGTCGGTGGCCGGGGCGCTGGAGCTGCTCCGGGCGGCCGGGCTGCCCGAGCGGGTGGTGGTGGACGCCAGCCACGCCAACAGCGGCAAGGACCACCGCAACCAGCCGAGGGTGGCCGCGGACGTGGCCGGCCAGCTCGCCGCCGGCCAGCGCGGCATCGTCGGGATCATGCTGGAGAGCTTCCTGCTCCCCGGCCGCCAGGACCTCGACCCCACCCGGGAGCTGACCTACGGCCGGTCGGTCACCGACGCCTGCATCGGCTGGGACACCACCGAAAGAGGTGCTGGCCCACCTCGCCACCGCCGTCCGCACCCGCCGCCGCACTTTCCCCCACCCCCGCCCTAACCCCACCCCACCCCCCCACCCCCACCCGATCCGTTGATCATGGGGTTGACGGCGAAGTCTCGATCTCTCAACACCGCGGCCAACCTCATGATCAACGGGTGGGTGGTGGGTGGGTGGGGTGGTGGGCAGGGTGGTGAAATGAGACCTGGTCGAGGCGGTCGGCGAGATCACCCGTACCCAGGCCGGCGGGGTGACCGAGGACGTACCCGTGACCGACACGCCCGTGGCTGACACCTCCGTGACTGACACCTCCGTGGGCGACGCGCCGGTCGGCGACGAGCCGGACATCCGGCGGCTCGACGACCTGCTCGAGGACCTCTACCACGGCCAGGAGCGGATCACCCAGGCCACCATCTACCGCCGGGCGGTGGCCGCCGAGCTTCCCGCCCAGCTGCTCACCCGGATCGCCGCGCTACCCGAGGGCGAGTACGCGGTGGACGAGGCGGCGGACCTGCTCGGCGGGTCGGTCACCTGAGGTCCCGGCGCGCCCCCGGAGAGGAGAGCGAGATGTCCCACCACGAGCAGCAGCACGAGAAGGTCCCGGCACTGGGCCAGCCCCCGGAGGGGCTGGACACGCTGCCCGACCCGGACTTCGCCAACGAGCACGACAAGACAGCGGTGGACCGTGACGTGATCACCGGCGCGGACGAGGACGAGCGGGAGCCCGAGCGGTCCCGGGGCTGGGCCGGCCAGAACCACGGCACGACCCCGACCTGACGGGCGGTCGACACGACAGCGGGGGCCAGCGGATCGCCGGCCCCCGCTTCCGTCGGTACTGGTCAGTCCTCGTCCCCCTCGGCGGCCTGCTGGGCCACCGCGTACGCCATCTGCAGGAAGTCCGACGCGGCCACCGCGGTCAGCGCGGTCGCCACCAGCCGGGTCAGCCGCGGGGCGAGCACCAGGCCGCCGGTGAGCCCGGTGGCCACCCAGACGGCCAGGCAGAACGGGCAGCTGAGCAGCTCGCCGATGGCGTGCCGGGTGGAGCTGCCCGAGTCGCGCACCTGCTCCATCACCTCACCGCTGCCGATGGGCTTGTCGTAACGGGTGAACGGGGCCCGCAGCGGGCTGGTCACCGCGTCCTTGGAGAGCAGCCGGCTCAGCTTGTGGGTGGCGACGCAGAGCAGCACCACGTCCGCCGTGGCCGGACGCTCCGGCACCGGCCGGCCGGTCAGCCGGACCAGGCCGGCGATCGCCCCGGTCACCCCGACATAGGTGCCCATCGCCCCCAGGTAGCTGCCCAGCGGCCGGTACTCGTTCGGCGCGTACGCCTGGCGCAGCCGCGCCACCTTCTCCTTCAGGTCGGTCACCCGATCTCCCTCGTGCTCCGCGCCGGCTCAGCCGGCCTGCAGGTTGTCGGCCACCTCGCGGGCCAGGCTGTCCAGGGCCTCGCCGGCCAGCCGGTCGGCGTCGGTGGCGCCGGTCAGGTCGAGGTGGATCCGGGCGCCGCCGGCGTCGCCCGGGTCCACCCGGAGCTCGGCGCTCCAGTCGCCCGGGGCGGTCCAGCGCGCCGACAGCTCCTCCACGTCGGTGTGCTCGGCGGGAGTGCCGTCGGCGCGCAACGGCTCGGGCAGCCACGCCGACGCCCGGTCGGGGTCGACAGCGGTGCTGAACACCACCTCCGGCGGCGCGGACACCCCGCGCTCGGCGGAACCCATCA
Organism: Micromonospora sp. C28SCA-DRY-2; assembly: GCF_030519475.1. GTDB lineage: Bacteria > Actinomycetota > Actinomycetes > Mycobacteriales > Micromonosporaceae > Micromonospora. The sequence continues at coordinate 472,882 of NZ_JAUMKD010000002.1, forward strand.
CTCGTCCCGCAGCCGGCTCGGGTCGACCTCGCGGCCCGGGTGCCGGGCGAGGTACTCGGTCTCCAACTCGGCGGTGCGGCGCAGGTGGTGCGCCAACGCCGAGTCGGACGCGTGCCGCAGCGTGTCCAGCCGGGTGCGGTGCAGGCTGTGCATCTCGCGGATGAGGTCCTCGTCGGCCAGCTCGGCGGGGTCCACACCGAGCAGGTCGCCGTCGTCGTCCGGGCCGGTGGACGCCACGTCGTGGACCTGGTCGCCACCCCACTCGGGCATCCGCTGCTCGGGGCTGGGGAACTCGTCCTGTCGTATCGATCCGGTCATCACGCCCCCTGGTGGAGTTTTGGGCTGGCGTCTAGACGGATGCCCACACCGGGTCGCACCAAACCATTGCGGCCCGGGCGGACTACGACACCGCGTCGGAGAACGCTGCCGGCACCGGTACCCTCGATGCCATGAAGCGGCTCTGGACCCCGGCGTGGATCGTGCGCCACGTGGCCATGGTCGTGCTGGTCGTCGGCTTCCTCGCGCTGGGCTGGTGGCAGATCGGGCGGGCCGCCTCCGGCAACGGGCTGAGCTGGGCGTACGCCTTCGAGTGGCCGATCTTCGCGGGCTTCGTGGTGTTCGTCTGGTGGCGTGAGGTCCGCCACGCCCTGCGCGGCCCGGAGGCGCCGGAGCCGGCCCCGGCCCCGCCGGCACCGTCCGGGGCCGCCACCCGCCCGGGCGTACGCCGGCCGGTGCGGGTCACCCGGGTGCCGGTGCCCGCCGCCGACGGCGAGGACGCCGACCTGGCCGCCTACAACCGCTACCTGCAATGGTTGAACGCCAATCCGGGCGCCCGGCCCGGTGACTACCCCGGCTGACGCCGGATCTCGGAAGGACGGACGAAGGTGGGCGCAGCCCTTACCCGGTACCGCGTGATCGCCTGGATCGTGGGCGTGGTGCTGATCCTGCTGGTGGTGATCGGCATGCCGCTGAAGTACGGCTTCGACAACCCGGTCGTGGTGGAGACGGTAGGCCCGGCGCACGGTTTCCTCTACATGGTCTACCTGGTGGCCGCGTTCGACCTGGCCCGCCGGGCCGACTGGCCGCTGAAGCGGATGCTCGCCGTGATGCTGGCCGGCACCGTGCCGTTCGTCTCCTTCTACGCCGAGCGCCGGGTCAGCTCCTGGGTCACCGGCGGCCGGGCCGAGCCGGCCGCCGAGCCGGCCGTGCCCGCCTCCCGCTGACTCCGGCGCGGCTCCACACCGGGCGACGGCGGGCGGCCGGCCCGGCTACGGACCGTCCGGCCGCCGCCGGTGCGGTCACCGCATCGGTCGCCACGGGTCCATCGAGGCGAGCGGTTCCTCCCAGCCGCCGTAGCGGTTCATCTCCCGGGCCCGGCGCAGCGCCCGGGACACCTGGCCGAACTGCCGCTCGTCATCGCTGCTGAACAGCAGGACCTCGGTGCCCCGGTGCCACCCCCACAGCTCGTACGCCGGCGGCCGCCACCGGTCGCCGGCCGCGGCGAGCAGCACCGGCAGCAGGAACACCACCCCCAGGGTGAGGTACGCCCCGGCGGTGAGCCGCTGGAGCCCGCCGGTGAAGCCGAGCAGGAGCCCGACCGCGCCGATCACCGCACCGCTGGCGGCGACCGCGCGCATCGCCACCCGGTCGTGCGGCCCCCGGGTGGTGTGCAGGTGGGTCAGCTCCGCGACCCGCCAGGTGTTGCGGCCGACGGTGAACCGGTCGACCGTGACGATGATCCCGGGCCGGGCGTAGAGCAGCGTGTTCTTCTTCTCCGCGCTCACCTTGGCGGGACGGGGCGGTCGCGGCGGTCGGGTCGTGGCGCCATCGTGGTTCACGGCTACCTCCCACGGCTGGTGCGCCGGGTCGGCCGCCGCCGGCACGGGCATCAATGCCCGCCGGCGGGATTCCCGGCTCCGCGCTTCATTGTGTTGCCGCCCCGCCAGCCCGGACTGTCGTTTTCGTTGCCCGGGCGGCGCTGGTCACCGGCGTTCCGCCAGATAGAGCCATCCAAGTCCGTCTTATCGGTTATAGCGACCCGACAACCGGCGGCATACGCCTGGAACGACGAATCCGACACATCCCCCGGTAGCCCGAAAAGGCCGACCAACGCCGGGCGCGAGGCGGCGATCCGCCCCGCACGCATCGTGACGGCACGTCCGCCCTTGCCGCCCCTTTGCCAACATTCGCCCCGGCTTTCACTGCGGACCACTCCCGCCCCGGGTTAGGTTGGGCGGGCCCGGCCCGGTTGATCGCCGTCCACCCGGATGGCGCCGGCCCGGGTGCCGCCCGGGGCCTCAGCAGCCCTCGGCGGCCGGTGGGAGAGGAGCCTTCCGCTCTTGTCGTCCCTCAGGAACACGCTGCGCGGCCTGGCCGTCACGGTGCTCTCGGCCGCGCTGCTCGCGCCGGCCACGGTGGCCCGGGCGGAGCCGTCGGCCGGGGAACTGAACCGACGGATCGAGAAGGCCTCGACCGAGCTGGAGCACGTGGTCGAGGCGTACAACCGGCTCCGCGAGCAGATGAAGGAGAACCGCACCGCCGTCGCCGCTCTGCAGGAGCGCATCGCGCCGCTGGAGCGGCAGAGCGAGCAGAGCCGGGCCGACGTCGGCGCGCTCGCGGTGACCGCGTACAAGACCGGCGGCGATCTGAGCACCGCCGACGCGCTGCTGCGGCCCGACTCGGCCAGCACGCTGCTGGACCGGCTCGGCGCCCTCGACCAGCTCACCCGGCAGCGGCAGCAGCGGATCGCCGGCTTCACCGCCAGCCAGCGCGCGCTGCTCGACGAGAAGACCCGGCTGGACGTCACGCTCAGCCGGCAGGCGGCCCAGGCCCGGGAACTGGAGGCGGGAAAGAAGCGCATCGAACGCGACCTGGCCCGCCTCTACGAGCTGCGCCGCCAGGCGTACGGCCGGGCCACCGAGCAGCCCGCCGCGCGGCCGGGCAGCGCCGACGACGCGCCGGCCGTCTCCGGCCGGGCCGGGGTGGCCGTCCGCTACGCGTACGGGGCGCTGGGCAAGCCCTACCGGTGGGGCGCCGACGGCCCGGACGGCTACGACTGTTCCGGCCTCACCTCGGCGGCCTGGCGGGCGGCCGGCAAGTCGCTGCCGCACAACACCCGGATGCAGTGGGGCGTGGTGGCCCACATCAGCCGGGCCGAGCTACGCCCCGGCGACCTGGTGTTCTACAGCGGTCTCGGGCACGTGGCGCTCTACGTCGGCGGCGGCCAGGTGATCGACGCGCCCAGCGCCGGGCGGAACGTGCTCAAACGGGGGATGAACCTGATGCCCATCCAGGGCTACGGCCGGGTCCGCTGACCCGACGACCACGCGGGCAGCGGCCCGCGCGCACCCCGCCCCGGACATGACGAACGGCCGGCGTCCCCCTATCGGACGCCGGCCGTTCCTCTCGTCATTACTACCAGCTCAGGCTGCCTGCAGCCCCTCCGCGCGGGCCAGCTCGCGGAGCCGGCCGAGCGCCTGGATCTCCAGCTGCCGGATCCGCTCGCGGGAGAGCGAGAACCGCGAGGCCACCTCGGTGAGCGAGTGCTCCCGGCCGTCCTCCAGCCCGTACCGGGCCCGCATGATCCCGGCCGACCGGTCGTCGAGGTGGTTGAGCAGGCCCTCGATCCGCTGCCGCTCCAGGCCGGTCAGCACGATCTCCTCCGGCGACGGGGCGTCGCTGTCGGCGACCAGGTCACCGAGGTTGGTGTCCCCGTCGTCGCCGACCGGCGTGTCCAGCGACACGGTGTCCTGCGACCACCGGACCAGCTCGTTGACCCGCTCGACGGTGACCCCGAGGGCCGCCGCGATCTGCTCCGGCTCCGGGTCGCTGCCCAGCTCACGGGTGAGCTGCCGGGCCACGTTGCGCATCCGGTTGACGTCCTCGACCAGGTGCACCGGCAGCCGCACGGTGCGCTCCTGCTGGGCGATCGCCCGGCTGATCGCCTGGCGGATCCACCAGGTCGCGTAGGTGGAGAACTTGTAGCCCCGCTCGTAGTCGAACTTCTCGACCGCCCGGACGAGGCCGGTGTTGCCCTCCTGGATCAGGTCCAGCATGGGCATCCCGGACCGCACGTAGCGTCGGGCGATCGACACCACCAGGCGCAGGTTCGCCCGGATGAACAGGTCCTTGGCCCGCTCCCCCTCGGCGACCAGCCGCTCCAGCTCGTCCCGCCCGACACCGGCCGGGACGCGGTCCTCGGCCAGCAGGTGCTCGGCGTAGAGGCCGGCCTCGATCGCCTTGGAGAGATCGACCTCCTTGGCGGCGTCCAGCAGCGGCGTCCGGGAGATCTCGTGCAGGTAGACGCCGACCAGGTCACGCTCCTCGGCGACCTCGTCGGTTCGCATGCCGATGTTCTTGTCCACGTTCACGGTCCCCTCGCTAGCGCCGGTTGCCCGGTTCCTTGCCATCCCCACCCGGTTCCTTGCCGTCCCCACGTCCATCAGCCCTCCCCCGTAACTTCTGCCGTGCCCACCGGTGCTGACACCTACACAACAGATGAGACGTGTCGGGGATTCCATGTCGTGAGTCGAAAGTGTCACGAATGCCTGATAATCAGCTGAGAGCGCGGTCCATGTTTGCTGTCAGCACCCCCGTCGGGCTGCTCGTCGGTGGGCACCACGCACGGGTTACGGATCGACGGAGGCCGTCCGCCCGGTCCATGGCAACACCGCCCGTCCCGGGAACACAGCGACCCGGGTCACCGCCGCGCTGCGATCCTGGTCACTGCCACATACGCGCGGGCGGCCGGGCCGGTTCATCCACGCCCATGGTGATACCCCACGGCAGGTTGAACAATCCGGGGCCTCCGGTTATGCCCGGCGCACCGCGCCGGTTCGGAACGTGTCGGACGACACGTCCGGTGCCGCCCCCGGCGGCACGTCCGGCCGGGACGGGGTGACCGGGCCGCGCGGGAGGGTCAGGAGGCGAGCAGGGCGAGCGCGCCGCGTACCTGGTCGGCGGAGCGGGCCAGGGCGGCCCGGGCGACCGACACCTCGGCCCCGGAGACGAGCGACACCAGGGCGGTCTTCAGGTCACCGTCGGCCTCGTCGAGGGCCCGCCGGCAGATCTCCTCCGCGCATCCGGTGGCCTCGACCAGGATCGAGATCATCCGGCCCCGCAGCTTGGCGTTGGTGGCCACCATGTCGATCATGAGGTTCGAGTAGACCCGGCCCAACCGCACCATCACGGCCGTGGAGAACGTGTTGAGCACCAGCTTCTGCGCGGTGCCCGCCTTCATCCGGGTCGACCCGGTGATCACCTCCGGGCCGGTGTCCACGCCGATGAAGACGTCGACCGACCGGGCGGCCTCGGCCTCCGGGTTCGCGCAGAGCAGCACCGTCGCGGCCCCGGCGGCCCGGGACGCGGCGAGCGCCCCGAGGACGTACGGGGTGCGCCCGCTCGCGGCCAGGCCGACCACCACGTCACCGGAGCGTACGCAGCCGGCCGCCTCGGCGGCGCCGGCCGGCTCGTCGTCCTCGACGTTCTCCACCGCCTGCCACATGGCGTCCGGCCCGCCGGCGAGGTGGGCGCAGAACCAGTGCCGCGGGGAGTTGAAGGTGGGGGCGAGTTCGGCGACGTCGAGCACGCCCAGCCGGCCGGAGGTGCCCGCGCCGAAGTAGTGCACCCGACGCCCGGCGCGCAGGGCGGTCACCGCGAGGTCGACCGTCTCGGCGATCTCGTCCAGGACGGCGGCCACCGCGCCCGGCACCCGCCGGTCCGCCTCGTTGATCACCGAGAGCACCTCGCGGGTCGACATCAGGTCGAGGTCGACGCTGAGCGGGTTACGGCGTTCGGTGGGCGCGCCGACCCGGATCGCCGGGCCGGCCGCTACCGAAAGCGCCTGCTCGTCCGGCTCCACCGCGGTCATGCCCGCCTCCGGCCCGAGCCCACCCGGTGCGACTGGACCGCCTCGGCGGTCGCCTCCAGCGCCTTCTTGGCCCGGGCGCGGTTGCGCGCGGCCACCCCGACGAAGAGACAGTCGACCACGGTGAGCTGGGCCAGCCGGCTGGCCATGGCGCCGGACCGGTAGGTGGTCTCGCGGGCCGCCGTGGTGAGCACGAAGTCGGCGACCTCGGTGATCGGTGAGCGCGGGAAGTTGGTCAGCGCCACCGTCGCCGCGCCCCGGGCCCGCGCCTGCTCCAGCACCTCCACCACGTCGGAGGTGGTGCCGGTGTGCGAGATGCCGACCGCGACGTCGCCCCGGCCGAGCAGCGCGGCCGAGGTCAGCGCGGTGTGCACGTCCGGGAAGTAGAAGGCGGTCCGGCCGATCCGGTGCAGCTTCTGCTGGAAGTCGGAGGCGACGAAGCCGCTGGCGCCGGCGCCGTAGACGTCGATCCGGCCGGCGTTGACGATCGCGTCCACGACCTGCTCGCAGACCGCCGGGTCGAGCTGCTCGGCCGTCTCCTCGACGGCGCGGGCGTCGTTGAACGCGATGGTCGCGATGATCTGGGCGAGGTCGGCGCCGGGCGGGATGTCGCCGCCGACGACCCGGGCGTCCGGCGGCTCGACCCGGCGGGCGGCCTCGGCGGCGAGCCGGATCCGCAGCTGGGGGTAGCCGTCCATGCCGACCGACCGGCAGAACCGGATCACGGTCGCCTCGGACGTCTCGGCGGCGGTGGCGAGGTCGGTGATCGTCCGGCGGGCCGCGTCGGCCGGGTCGGCGACGACCAACCGGGCGACCCGCTGCTCGGCCGGGGACAGCGAGGGGAGCAGGCCGCTGATGTGGACGATCAGCCCACCCGGCTCGTGACTCGCAGAAATCTTCGGACTCTTCGCCACGGATGAAACTTACTTTCATGAGGCGTGAGCGTCAACCATGACTCCGCGTGTTGGCGAAAGTACCGCCAATCGGCGCGCTCCGCTTGACAGCCTGCCACCGCGGAGCACCCTGCCAGGGTGCCACCGCCCCGGCGACCGGCGCCTCCGCCACCGGGACGGACCGGCCTGCCGGTCGGTCGCCGGTCGACTCCCGGGCGGGGGCCATGCCCCGCCGATCCGCCGCTAGCGTGGGCGGCATGGCGGATCGCAGTGTGCTGGTGACCGGAGGCACGGGTGGGCTCGGCGGCGCGGTCACCGCCGCCTTCGTCGAGGCGGGCTGGCGGGTGGTCGTACCGCAGCGGACGAGCCCGGCCACGACGGCGGACGGGCCGGTCCGCGTGGTGGCCGACCTGACCGGGCCGGCCGGCGCGCAACACGCGGTCGAGGCCGCCGCCGGCGATCCCGCGGCGCCGCTGCGCGCGGTGGTCAACCTGGTCGGGGGGTACGCCGGCGGCGGCAAGGTGCACGAGACACCGGTCGACGAGTTCGAGCGGATGCTGACCGTCAACCTGCGCCCCACCCACCTGGTCACCCGGGCGGCCCTGCCGCACCTGATCGCGGCCGGCGGCGGCGCGGTGGTCTGCGTCTCCTCCCGGGCCGCGGTCGCCCCGTTCGCCGGGGCCGCCGGCTACGTCACCGCCAAGGCCGCGGTGCTCGCCTTCGCGGCCGCGGTGGCCGTCGAGTACCGGTCCGCCGGGGTGCGCTGCAACACGGTGTTGCCGAGCGTCATCGACACGCCCGCCAACCGGGCCGCCCAGCCCGACGCCGACCACTCCCGCTGGGTGGACCCGGCCGAGATCGCCCGGGTGATCCGGTTCCTGGCCTCCGACGAGTCGGCGCCGACCAGCGGCGCCAGCGTTCCGGTGTACGGCCGGGCCTGAGCCGAGGTCGTCGCGGGGCATCGCCGGCCGGCGACGGCGGGCAAGGCGCGCCCCTACGGCACGACCCGCGCCGGCAGCCGACCCGGCGGCGGGTGCTCGACCGGCAGGGCGGCCGGACCGGCGTCGGTGGGCGGCGGGGCGTCCGGCCGTGGCTCGGCCGCCGACAGCCAGCCGGCCAGGTGGTCCTGGATCTGCCGGGACACCTCGTCCGCCGGCCGGCCGGCGTCGACCAGCACGAACGTCGGGTACTCGGGCAGCGTCCGGTAGGCGGTGTCCGCCGCGGTGAGGTAGCGCATGCTCTCGTGGTCGGTGCCGCGCCGCTCGATCCGCCGGTACGCCTCGGCCGGGTCCACGGCCAGCAGGAAGGTCACCTGCGGCGCCGGGAAGAGCCGGTAGCCGACCCGGGCCAGCCGCTCCCAGCGGTGCCCGCCGTGCGCCCGGATGCTGGCGTACTGGCAGGCGGAGTAGCGGTCCATCACCGCGACCCGGCCGGTCAGCAGGCAACTGAGCAGGGCGGCGGCGATGGCCAGCCAGCGCAGCACGGATTCCACCGCGAGCAGGCCGTTGCGCCCGACGAGCCGTTGCGCGTCCGGTCGGCCGAGCCGCTGCGCGACCCGGCCGAGCCAGCGTCGGCCGCCGGCGTTGCGGTGGTAGGTGGCGGGGCGGCCGGCCGCGGTGAGCGCGTCGGCGAGGCGGTGCGCCTGGGTGGTCTTGCCCGAGCCGTCGATGCCGATCAGGGCGACGGCGCGCAATCGGGCCCTGCCGCGCCGCGTCCGCGTTGATCTGGCCACCCGACACAGGCTATCCGACGCACGCTCGGCCGCCGGGAGATTTGTCCGTCATGCTCCCGGTTGGCACCCACCCGCGACCCGAGCAGGTGTGGCCGACCGGAATGCCGGGTATCGAAGTTCGATCCCAACCGCCTGTCCACCTCAACGACGACGGGAGATCCAGATGGCCGAGCGCGGAGACGAGACCCTGGTAACCACCTTGAAGAAGGTCGCCGCCGTGCTCAAGCAGTCCGAGATCCCGTTCGCCCTGGGCGGCAGCTTCGCGGTCTACGCGCACGGTGGCCACTCCAGCGAGCACGACGTGGACTTCCTGATCCGCGGCGAGGACGTGGACCGCGCCCTGGAGGCACTGGTCGAGGCCGGCTTCACCGCCGAGCGCCCGCCGGAGGACTGGCTGGTGAAGGTCTACGACGACGGGCGGATGGTGGACCTGATCCACCGGCCGATCGAGACCCCGGTGACCGAGGAGACCTTCGCCGACACCGTCGTCCGGCCGGTCGACGCCATCCACATGCCGGTGCTCTCGGCCACCCAGTTGATGGTGCACAAACTGCTCAGCTTCTCCCAGCACTACTGCGACTTCGCCCGCGGTCTGCCGCTGGCCCGCTCGTTGCGGGAGCAGATCGACTGGGAACGGGTACGGAAGGAGACGCAGCACTCGCCGTACGCCGAGGCGTTCCTGGTGCTGCTCGACCGGCTGGACGTGGTGCCGTACTCCGGCACCCCGGAAGGGAAGGGGACACCGTGACCGTGCATCGCGGCGCCGGGCCACCCGACGAGTACGTCGAAGCGGAGATCCAGCGGATGCTGACCGAGGATCCGGACGTGGCCGAGCAGGGCATCACCGTGGTCCGCCGGGAACGCGCCCTCGTGCTCTCCGGCGAGGTGGAGAGCCCGCACCGGCGCGAGGAGATCCTGCGCCGGGTGGCCGAGCGCTTTCCCGACGTGCCGATCACCAGTGACATCGGGGTGATCCGCACGCAGGCGCCCACCCAGGTCGAGGAACTGCCCTGAGGGAGGTTCGATGGTGATCCGGATCGCCGCCGTGGGCGACGTGCATCTGGACGAGGACGTGGTCGGCCGGTTCCGGCCGGCCCTGGAGGAACTGCCCGAGCACGCCGACGCGCTGCTGCTCGCCGGGGACCTGACCCGGCACGGGACCGAGTCGGAGGCGCGCTGCGTGGCCCAGGAGTTCGGTGGACTCGGCGTGCCGGTGGTGACCGTGCTCGGCAACCACGACCACCAGTGCGACCAGGTGCCGCAGGTGGTGCGGGTGCTGGAGGACGCCGGCATCACGGTGCTGGAGGGCAACGGCGTGGTGCTGGAGTGCGCCGGGGGCCGGCTCGGCATCGCCGGGGTGAAGGGGTTCGGCGGCGGGTTCGCCGGGCGCTGCGCCAGCGACTTCGGCGAGCCGGAGATGAAGTCGTTCGTCCGGACCACGACCGACAGCGCCGACCGGCTGGCCGAGGCGCTGCGTTCGCTCGACTGCGACGTGCTGGTGGCGCTCACCCACTACTCGCCGGTGCCGGACACGCTGGCCGGCGAGCCGCTGGAGATCTACCCCTTCCTGGGGGCGTACCAGCTGGGGCAGGCGATCGACTCGGCGCCGACCGCGCTCGCCCTGCACGGGCACGCACACGCGGGCACCGAGCGCGGCACCACCCCGGGCGGGGTGCGGGTCCGCAACGTCGCCCACCCGGTCATCAAGCAGGCCTACAGCGTGTTCCACCTGGGCGACCACCTCGATCAACACCAGGTTTCCCGGATCGGAAGCTCGGGTATGGAGCGGTCATGGAGCTGATTCTCTGGATTCTCGCAGTCGTACTCGTGGTCGCCGGCATCCTGGCACTGTTCCGCCGGCAGATCCTGTGGGGCATCGTCCTCATCGTGGTCGGGCTGTTGGTGGGCCCGGGTGGGGTCAGCATCTTCAATTGACCTCGCCGTCGTACGCACCCGGACCCGCCGGGGTCGTCGCGGCCGGAGCTCCGTCCTCCCGACAGGAGCACCGGACGTGACGACCCCGGCGTTTCGCCTTCGAGCCCGGTCGGGGAGGTTTGTCCCCCCGCTTCGGGGGTGATATCTCGGCCATGGAGATATCGGAGCGCGCCCGGCACGGCACCCGGCAGTGGTGGGCCCTGCTCGGGTTCGCCGCGGCGGTCTTCGTCGCGGCGGCGATCGGCGGGCTGGGCGTCCGCGGCACCGGCGCGGAGTACGCCGCCCTCGAACAGCCCGCCTGGGCGCCGCCGTCGTGGCTCTTCGGGCCGGTCTGGACCCTGCTGTACGTGCTGATCGCGCTGGCCGGCTGGCTGGTCTGGCGACGGGTCGGCAACGGCGCGGCGCTCATCGCCTGGGCCGTGCAGCTGGTGCTGAACGCGGTCTGGACCCCGCTCTTCTTCGGCGCCGGCCGGTACGGGCTGGCGTTCGCCGAGATCGTGCTGCTCTGGCTGGCCATCGGGGCGACGGTCGTGCTCTTCGACCGGGTCTGGCGGCCGGCCGCGGTGCTGCTGCTGCCGTACTGGGCCTGGGTCACCTTCGCCGCCGCGCTCAACTTCGCCATCTGGCGGCTGAACAGCTGAGCGGCGGGACCCCGCGGGCGCGGGATCCCGCCGCCGGGATCAGCAGCGCGGCACGTTCGGGATGTAGCCGTCGTGGCCGGTGTAGACGTAGGCGTCGCTGATGAACCGGTCGGTGCCGATCCGGTCCCAGATCGTGCTGGTGCCGTACGTGCCGGTGACGCTGGTGCCGCTGGTCTGGCAGTAGATCGTCACCTGGGCGCCGTCGGCGACGGTGCCGACCGCCGCGTAGCCGGTGCCCGGGCCGGAGCGCACGGTGAGCGCGGTGCCGCTGGTGTTCACCGTGCCGGAGCCGGTGGAGCTGCCGCAGCCGTTGTCACTGGTGTAGTTCTTGGTGCCCCAGTAGAGCGCCAGCGCCCCGTTGAAGCGGACCTGGATGTCGCTGCCGTTCAGCCGCTGCTCGTAGTGCAGGTGCGGGCCGGTGGAGCCACCGGTGCTGCCGACCCAGCCGATCACCTTGCCGTAGCCGACGCTCTGCCCGACCGAGACGTTGAAGCCGTTCAGGTGGGCGTAGTACGTGTGGTACCCGCCGGCGTGGCTGATCCGCACGTACTTGCCGTAGCTCGTCCCGCCGAGGTCGGTGACCCGGTCGACGGTGCCGGGGGCACTCGCCACCACCGGGTCGCCGAGGTCGTCGGTGCGGTTGAAGTCGACGGCGTACGCGGGGCTGTGGTTGGTCCGGGTCTGCCCGGACCAGGTCTGCCCGCAGGGGAACGGGACCTTGAACGTCGGGGCGGCCATCGCCGGGGCCGCCGGCAGGGTGATCCCCACCACGAGCAGGCCGGCAGCGATCAGGCCGAACCACCGCTTACCCATCCAGCACCTCCAATGTCGAAATCCTTCGATCACCTGCCCCCAGCCTGACAGAAATCGCCATCGATCGAAAGAGGTGAAAATGCAGGATGGGAGCGCGCCCATCGGGAGGCGAGCGGGTTTCCGGATTGTTACTCGGTCGTGTCCGGCGGGGGCTGGACCGGACCAGATGCAAGCGCTTACATGTGGGGACGCCCATCGGACCGGCGCCAGGTCACGCCCGTGGCCGCGCCGGCAAGGAAGGAGGACGGCATGGCGGTCTTTGCCAGACCACGCCAGGCCTTCGTAATCGCCGGCGTACTGGGGCTGGCGCTCAGCGCCACCGCCTGCGGCACCGGCGGCGACGACGACAAGAGCAGCAACGCGGGCTCCGCGGAGTGTGCCGCATACGAGAAGTACCAGGGCCACGAGGGCAAGAAGGTCACGATCTACTCGTCGATCCGGGACATCGAGGCCGACCGGCTGGAGCAGTCCTGGGAGCAGTTCACCGAGTGCACCGGGATCGAGATCGACCACGAGGGCAGCGGTGAGTTCGAGGCGCAGCTCGGCGTCCGGGTCGACGGTGGCAACGCCCCCGACCTGGCCTTCATCCCGCAGCCGGGTCTGCTGAAGCGCTTCGCCGACCAGGGCAAGCTCAAGCCGGCCGGCGCCGACACCAAGGCGATGGCCGAGCAGAACTACCCGGCCGACTGGCTGAAGTACTCCACCGTGAACGGCACCTTCTACGGCGCCCCGCTCGGCTCGAACGTCAAGTCGTTCGTGTGGTACTCGCCGAAGATGTTCAAGGAGAAGGGCTGGACCGTCCCGACCAGCTGGGACGACCTGATCAAGCTCAGCGACACGATCGCCGCGAGCGGCACCAAGCCGTGGTGCGCCGGCATCGAGTCCGGTGACGCGACCGGCTGGCCGGCCACCGACTGGATCGAAGACCTGATGCTGCGGACGCAGACCCCCGAGGTCTACGACCAGTGGACCACCCACGGCATCCCGTTCAACGACCCGAAGGTCGCCGAGGCGCTGAACCGGGCCGGCCAGATCCTCAAGAACGAGAAGTACGTCAACGGCGGCTTCGGCGGCGTGAAGAGCATCGCCACCACCTCCTTCCAGGAGGCCGGCGTGCCGATCACCACCGGCAAGTGCGCGCTGCACCGGCAGGCGTCGTTCTACGCCAACCAGTGGCCCGAGGGCACCAAGGTGGCCGAGGACGGCGACGTCTTCGCCTTCTACTTCCCGGCCATCGACCCGTCGAAGGGCAAGCCGGTGCTGGGCGGCGGCGAGTTCGTCGCGGCCTTCGCCGACCGCCCCGAGGTGCAGGCGGTGCAGACCTACCTCGCCTCCGGCGAGCACGCGAACAGCCGGGCCAAGATCGGCGACTGGGTGTCGGCGAACAACAAGCTCGACCTGGCCAACGTCGCCAACCCGATCGACAAGCTCTCCGTCCAGATCCTCCAGGACAAGAGCACCGTCTTCCGGTTCGACGGTTCCGACCTGATGCCGGCCGCGGTCGGCGCCGGGACCTTCTGGAAGGGCATGGTCGACTGGGTGAACGGCAAGGACACCGCGGCGGTGCTCCAGGGCATCGAGAGCAACTGGCCGAAGTGACCTGAGACGGTGGGCCGGCCCGTGACCGCGGGCCGGCCCGCCTGCTTCGCGGACACCCCTGGGAGGGTTGATGAACTTCGACTTCGCCGACGAGTCGCCGAAGCTGATGATGTTGCTCTGGGGACTGGTCGCCTTCGTCGCGGTGGTCGGTGGCCTGCTCCTGCTGCTCGACGTGGTGCCGTCCTGGTTCGCCCGGCGCCGCGAGGCCCAGCTGATCGCCGCCTCGGCCAGCGGCGCCCCGCTCCCCCGCCGCACCAAGCCCCGTGAGGGCCTCTTCGCGCTCTTCTTCCTGCTGCCGACGGTGCTGCTGCTCATCGTCGGCCTGGTCGTCCCGGCGATCCGCACCACGCTGCTGTCGTTCATGGACGGCAACAGCCAGAACTGGGTCGGCCTGGACAACTACGTCTGGATGTTCACCGAGAACTCGATCGTCCGGGTACTGCTGAACACCCTGGTCTGGGTGCTCCTGGTGCCCCTGGTGGCCACCGCGATCGGCCTGCTCTACGCGGTCATGGTGGACCGGGCCCGGTTCGAGGCGCTGGCGAAGTCGCTCATCTTCATGCCGATGGCGATCTCGTTCGTCGGCGCCAGCATCATCTGGAAGTTCGTCTACGCCTACCGCGGCGACGAGCAGGAGCAGATCGGCCTGCTCAACCAGATCGTGGTCAGCCTGGGTGGCGAGCCGAAGCAGTGGCTGCTCGACTCGCCGCTGAACACCCTGCTGCTGATCGTGATCATGGTGTGGATCCAGGCCGGCTTCGCCATGGTGGTGCTCTCCGCCGCGATCAAGGCGATCCCGGCGGACATCGTGGAGGCCGCCCGGCTCGACGGGGTCAGCCCCTGGCAGATGTTCTGGCAGATCACCCTGCCGAGCATCCGGCCGGCGCTGATCGTCGTGGTGGTCACCCTCTCCATCGCCACGCTGAAGGTCTTCGACATCGTCCGGACCTCCACCAACGGCAACTACGACACCAGCGTGATCGCCAACGAGATGTACAACCAGGCGTTCCGGTACGGCCAGAACGGGCAGGGCTCCGCGCTGGCGGTCTTCCTCTTCGTCCTGGTCATCCCGATCGTGATCTACCAGATCCGCAACCTGCGTCAGCAGCGGGAGGGCTGAGATGACCACCACCACGCCCACGCTCGCCACCGGCACGCAGGCGACCGACCAGCCGAAGACCCGGGTCGCCCGGGTACGCAAGCGGTTGAACAGCCGTACCGCCACCCTGGTCTCGATCGTCATCGCGCTGGTCTGGACCATCCCGACCTTCGGCCTGTTCATCTCCTCGTTCCGGCCCGAGGACCAGATCAAGACCACCGGCTGGTGGACCTTCTTCACCAACCCCCAGTTCACCCTGGAGAACTACCAGGAGGTGCTGTTCGGGCGGTCCTCGTCGTCCGGGCAGTTGGCCAGCTACTTCATCAACTCGCTGGCGATCACCATCCCGTCGGTGCTGTTCCCGCTCGCCTTCGCGGCCCTGGCCGCGTACGCGCTGGCGTGGATCAACTTCCGCGGCCGGGACTGGGTCTACATCGCGATCTTCGCGATGCAGATCGTGCCGCTGCAGATGGCCCTGGTGCCGCTGCTCAGCTTCTTCTCCAACGGGGTGACCCTGGCCGGGGTGACCCTGCTGCCGGCCTGGGACCTCGACGGTGCGCAGAAGTTCGCCCAGGTGTGGTTCGCGCACACCTGCTTCGCGCTCCCGTTCGCCGTGTTCCTGCTGCACAACTTCATCTCGCAGCTACCGCGGGACCTGATGGAGGCGGCCCGGGTCGACGGGGCCACCCACCCCAAGATCTTCCGCACCATCGTCCTGCCGCTGATCACCCCGGCGCTGGCCGCGTTCGGCATCTTCCAGTTCCTCTGGGTCTGGAACGACCTGCTGGTCGCGCTGATCTTCGCCGGTGGCGGCGACGAGACCGCCCCGCTCACCGTCCGGCTGGCCGAGCTGGCCGGCACCCGGGGCAACGAGTGGCAGCGGTTGACCGCCGGTGCGTTCGTCTCGATCGTCGTACCGCTGCTGGTGTTCCTCTCCCTGCAGCGCTACTTCGTGCGAGGCCTGCTCGCCGGCAGCGTCAAGGGCTGACCCGCAGCTCCGCCGCCGCCGGGCGACCGGCGGCGGCGGGCGGGGGGTGGGAGCGCGGAACCGTGACGAAGATTGATGATGTCGCCCGGTTGGCCGGGGTCTCCACGGCCACCGTCTCGCGGGCGCTGCGGGGCCTGCCGACGGTCTCGGCGGCCACCCGCCGCCGGGTGCTGGCCGCCGCCGAGCAGCTGGAGTACGCCGTCTCCCCCAGCGCCTCCCGGCTGGCCGGCGGCCGGACCGGAACCGTCGCCGTGGTGGTCCCCCGGATCACCCGGTGGTTCTTCGGCGTCGTCGTCGAGACCGTCGAGGAGTTCCTCCACCAGGCCGGCTACGACCTGCTGCTCTACAACCTCGGCGGGCGGGAGCGGATCCGCCAGCGGGTGCTGCGGACGGCCAACCTGCACAAGCGGGTGGACGGGATCATGCTGGTCGCCACCCCGCTGCGGGCCCCCGACCTGACCGCCCTCGCCGCGCTGGACCTCCCCGGGGTGATCGTCAGCTCCGGCACCGGCGTGCCCGGCTGGCCGTGCGTCCGCATCGACGACGTGGCCGCCGCGCGGACCGCCACCCGGCACCTGCTCGACCTCGGCCACCGCCGGATCGCGCACATCTCCGGCGACCCCGACGACGAACTCGCCTTCACCACCCACCTGGACCGGCGCCGGGGCTACCAGGAGGCGTTGCGGGCGGCCGGGCTGCGCCCGGACCCGAGCCTGGACGTCGAGTCGCAGTTCACCATCGACGGCGGCACCCGGGCCGCCGAGGAGTTGCTGCGCCGGGGCGACCCGCCCACGGCGATCTTCGCGGCCTGCGACGAGATGGCCATGGGTGCCATGACGGCGCTGCGCGAGGCCGGGCTGCGGGTGCCGCAGGACGTGAGCGTGGTCGGCATCGACGACCACGACCTGGCCGGCGCGCTCGGGCTGACCACGATCGCGCAGCCCGCGGCGGAGCAGGCCCGGCTCGCCGCCCGGCTGCTGCTCGACCCGCTCGGCGGCCCGGTCCTCGATCCGCTCACCGCCCCGACCGGCGACGGCCCGCCGGGATTCCCGGTGATCCTGCCCACTCGGCTGGTCGTGCGCGAATCGACCGCCCCGCCCCGGGCACACTGAACGGCAGCCGTCCCGCCCCGGCGGGCGTCCACCGCACCGACGACCGGCTCGACGCACAGGAGAACGCCCTGAACAGCAACCCGACGCAGCAGGAATCGTCCACCCCCGGCTGGTGGACCGAGGCCGTCATCTACCAGGTCTACCCGCGCTCCTTCGCCGACTCGGACGGGGACGGGATCGGCGACCTGCCGGGCATCACCGCCCGCCTCGACCACCTGGTCGAGCTGGGCGTGGACGCGCTCTGGCTGTCGCCGTTCTACCCGTCGCCGCAGGCCGACGCCGGGTACGACGTGGCCGACTACCGGGACGTGGACCCGCTCTTCGGCACGCTCGCCGACGCGGACAAGCTGATCGCCGAGGCGCACGCCCGGGGGCTGCGGGTGATCGTCGACCTGGTGCCCAACCACACCTCGTCGGCGCACCACTGGTTCGCCGCCGCGCTGGCGGCCGGGCCGGGCAGCCCGGAGCGCGACCGGTACGTCTTCCGCGACGGCCTCGGGCCGGACGGCGACCAGCCGCCGAACGACTGGCAGAGCGTCTTCGGCGGGCCGGCCTGGACCCGGGTCACCGAGGCCGACGGCCGCCCCGGCCAGTGGTACCTGCACCTGTTCGACACCGGGCAGCCGGACCTGAACTGGGACAACCCGGAGGTGCGCGCCGAGTTCCTGGACGTGCTGCGGTTCTGGCTGGACCGCGGGGTGGACGGCTTCCGGGTCGACGTGGCGCACGGGCTGGTCAAGCAGGCCGACCTGGCGGACTGGCAGGAGCCCCAGGAGATCCTCTCCGGCAACGAGATCGACAAGCCGCGGCCGCCGATGTGGGACCAGGACGGCGTGCACGAGATCTACCGGGACTGGCGCCGGGTGCTGGACGGCTACCCGGGCGGGCGGATCCTGGTCGCCGAGGCCTGGGTCGAGCCGGCCGAGCGGCTGGCCCGCTACGTCCGCCCGGACGAGATGCACCAGGCGTTCAACTTCGAGTACCTGCTCGCCGCCTGGACCGCGCCGGCCCAGTACGCGGTCATCACCCGGTCGCTGGAGGCCACCGACTCGGTGGGCGCCCCGACCACCTGGGTGCTCTCCAACCACGACGTGGTGCGGCACGCCTCCCGGCTCGGCCTGCCGGTCGGCGCGCCCCGGCCGAACGGCATCGGCATCGGCGACCCGCAACCGGACGCCGCGCTCGGCCTGCGCCGGGCCCGGGCGGCCACCCTGCTGATGCTCGCCCTGCCCGGCTCGGCGTACCTCTACCAGGGCGAGGAGCTGGGGCTGCCGGAGCACACCACGATGCCCGACGAGGCCCGGCAGGACCCGACCTGGGAGCGCAGCGGGCACACCCAGCGCGGTCGGGACGGCTGCCGGGTGCCGATCCCGTGGGAGGCCGACGCCCCGTCGTACGGCTTCGGGCCGACCGACGCCAGTTGGCTGCCGCAGCCGCCGAGCTGGGCCGAGTACGCGCTGGACCGCCAGCGCGGCGTCGGCGGCTCCACCTACGAGCTGTACCGCTCGGCGCTGCGGCTGCGGCGCGCGCACGGCCTGGGCCGGGGCACCCTGAGCTGGCTCGCCTCCGGCGACGAGGTGCTCTCCTTCCGCATCGCCGGGCTGAGGGTGCTGACCAACTTCGGCGACGCCCCGGTGCCGCTGCCGGCCGGCGGCGAGCTGGTGCTCGCCAGCGCGCCGCTGACCGAGGACGGCGCGGTCCCCACCGACGTCACGGTCTGGGTCCGCGACTGACCGGCGTCCCGGCAGCTCGGGACCGGGTGCTCCCCGCGGAGCTGATGTCGTTGACGATTCACCACGGTGCGTCGTCGACGGCATCGGCTCCGCGGGGCGTGGCGACCCCGGGCGGCGCGGACGCCGGCGGCCCGGCCCGCGGCGGCCGACGTGACGGACGGACCGGGCCGGCCGCCGCTCACAGCCGGTCGGCGCGCGCGGTGAGCAGGTCGTGCACCTCGGTGATGTCCTTCGGCGAGGTGCGGGACGCCAGCCAGTACATGATCCCCGTCGGGATGAAGAAGAGCTGGAACGCGGCCAGCCCGACGGCGTAGTTCAGCGGCGGCGGGAACGCCCCCCGCAGCCCCTGGAAGGCCACACCCACCAGGAAGTTGCCGCCTGCCCGGCCCACCCCGTTGACCAGGTTGCCGAGGCTGTAGACGGTGCCCCGGTGCTCGGGCGGGTTGACGTCGGCGATCAGCGCGAACCAGTTCGGCGAGTTGGCCGAGGTCAGGGCCAGCGCGAGCACCGCGGTGAGCAGGCTCAGCCCGACGGTCGGCTCGGTGAACACGCTGGCCAGCACCGCCCGCACCACCGCGCCGTTGGCGGCGCCGTCGGGCACCTCGATGCGGATCGGCACGAAGAAGAGCACCAGGTAGAACGGCAGCGCCGCGAGGATGCCGATCGCCGCGACCAGGGCCCGGCCCCGGGGCGTACGCCGGTGCAGCGCGTCGCCGGCCAGCCCGCCGACGATGGAGAACACCCCGCCGAGCTGGAACAGGGTGGCGAAGACGCTGCCCACCACCACCGCCGTCGACTCGGAGTAGCCCTGCGCCTCGGCCCGTTCGGAGAAGAGCACCGGCAGCCAGACCAGCGACCCGAAGGCCGCCTGCGCGGTGAGGCCCTGCAGGACCAGCCAGCGGTTGGTCCGCCGGTCCAGGATCCGGGGCAGGTCGGCCCGGCTGATCCGGTAGTCGTACTCGGCGCCGGTGGCCAGCGCGTCGGCCAGCTCCGGCTGGCTCTCGCCGCGCGGGATGTCGTAGGTGAACAGGTACGCCGCGGTGGCGGCCAGCCCCACCACGGTCAGCACCAGGAACGGCCGCCGCCAGTCGGCGGCCCCGAGCAGCCCGCCGACCAGCGTGCCGGCCAGCGTGCCGACGCCCTGCGACAGCCCCCAGAAGCTCATCACCAGGCCCCGGCGGCGGGGCGAGATCAGGTCGGTGACCACCGAGAAGCCGACCGAGCCGACCGCGCCGAGACCGACCGCGGCGAGCAGTTGCGCGGCCAGGAAGGCCGGGTAGTTGCCGGCGACCGCGCTGCCGCCGGTGCCCAGCGCCCAGATCAGCGTGCCGATCATGAGCAGCGGTTTGCGGTTGCCGCGGTCGCCGACGTACGCCCAGGCCACCGCGGCCACCGCGCTGGTCAGGAAGCTCGCCGCGGTGACCAGGCCGAGCAACCGCTGCGGCACCTCGAAGGCCTCGGCGATCGACCCGTACAGCGGGGGCACCAGGCCGATCGCCACGTTGTCCAGCGAGGCGAGCAGCACGAAGACCACCACGCTGTAGAACCGGTGCGCGGCCGTACCGCCCCGGGCCCGCGTCGGCCCACCGCTGGTCAAGGTCATGTGCGGCAGCCAACCAGGATCAGATCACGAGCGGGTGAAGGCGCGCGGGCGGGCGGGCCGGCTCACAGGTAGCCACCGACGAGCACCGGCGGCTCCGCGACCACCGGCGCGCCGGCCCGGTGCGCGTACAGCTCGGCGAGGGTGGCGCCGCCGGCCGGCGCCCCGGCCGCGTCGCCCAGCCAGTTGGTCGCCTCGGCGTACGACAGCGGGCCCACCTCGATCCGGGCCAGGCACCGGCCGGGCCGGACGACCGCGGGGTGCAGCCGGGACAGGTCCTCGTTGGTGGTGATCGCGACCAGCACGTTGCGGCCCTGGCCCAGCAACCCGTCGGTCAGGTTGAGCAGCCGGGACAACGCCTGCCCGGCGGTCTGCCGGGCCTCGCCCCGGATCAGCTCGTCGCAGTCCTCCAGGACCAGCAGCCGCCACCGCCGCTCCGGGCCGTCGTGCTCGTCCTCGTCCTCCGACTCGCCGACCGCGACCTCCGACAGGTACGCCGGGTCGGCGAACAGCTCCTCGGGATCGAGGACGCAGTCGACCTGGCACCACGCCCGCCACTGCTGGGCCAGCGCCCGCAACGCGGTGGTCTTGCCGGTGCCGGGCGGCCCGTGGAGCAGCACCAGCCGGCCCGCCACGTCGTCCGGGGTCAGCTCCATCAGCCGGGTCAGCTCGGCCCGGGCCCCGGCGGTGTAGTTCGACCGGATGGACGTCCAGCTCGGCGCCTTGATCCGCCGGGTGTCCCGCCGCGCGCCGCGCCGCTGGTCGGCGTGCCAGAAGCCGATCGGCACCGTGCCGGCCCCGACCGGTTCCGCGCCGCCCCGGACGATCTCGTCCAGCACGCTCGCTCCGGTCTCGGCGTCGACAGCGGTGACGGTCACCTCCGCGCCCCGCCCCCGCCAGCTCACCACCCGCACCGTCCACCCGTCGCCGCTGGCGAGGCGCGCGACCTTGTGACGTTCGATGGCCGTCCGGATCAGGCGGGCCCGCTGCGGCACCAGTTCCGCTCCGGGGCGGAGCTTGGCCAGCCGCGCGGTGCGCGCCCAGGGGTGCCGCCCGCTGACGAAGTCGGCGAGCAGCAGAGCGTCCACCACGTCGGTGGGACTGTCGACGTCGTCGTACTGCATCACCGGCAGCGGGGCGACGCCGGCCGGGGCTGCGGGCGGTTCGGGCGAGGCAGGCACGTCGATGATCATCGCCAACCGGCGGAGCGCGCGTACAGCGGTTTACCGGCCACCGGCGACCGGGAGAGGCTCCCCCGGTCGCCGGCGACCGGTCAGCGCTCGACGACGTGCTCCCGGGCGGCCGCGTACCGTTCGCGGACGGCGGGGACCGGCTCGGCCTCGTACACCTCGGTGCCCTCGACCGCCCACTCGGGCGCCACCGGGCCGCCCAGGGCGACCCAGGCCGCCTGGCGGGCCGCGCCGTCAGCCACGTACTCGCCCGGCGGGGGCACCACCACCGGGCAGCCGAAGACCTGCGGCGCGATCCGGCGCACCGCGGCCGACCGGGCACCACCGCCCACGAGGATCACCCGCCGCGGGGTGACGCCCTGCGCCACGATGGCGTCCAGGCCGTCGGCGAGGGCGCAGAGCATGCCCTCGACGGCCGCCCGGGCCAGGTGGGCCGGGGTGGAGGTGCGCAGGGTCAGCCCGTGCACCGCGCCGGTGGCCAGCGGCCGGTTCGGCGTCCGCTCACCCTCCAGGTAGGGGACCATGACCAGCCCGTCGGCGCCGGCCGGGGCGGAGAGCGCCAGTTCGGCGAGCTCGTCCAAGCCGACCCGGAGCATCGCGGCCGCGGCGTCGAGCACCCGGGCCGCGTTGAGCGTGCAGACCAGCGGCAGGTACCGGCCGGTCGCGTCGGCGAAGCCGGCGACGATTCCGGTGGCGTCGGCGGCCGGGGCGTCGGCCACGCTGAACACCGTGCCGGAGGTGCCGATCGAGACCACCACGTCGCCGGGGCCGGCCCCGACGCCGAGCGCGGCGGCGGCGTTGTCGCCGGTGCCGGGGCCGAGCAGCGGACCGTCGCCGGTCCACGCCCGGCCGGGTCCGGGCGGCCACGGCAGCCCGGACGGCTCGCCGGACGAGATCGCCGGCGCCGCCCGGAACGCCGCCGGGTGCAGGACCCCCGCCGGCTCCGCCGGCCCGAGCACGGTCGGCACGTGCAGCCGCCGGCCGAAGGCCCGCTCCAGCAGGTCGAGCCGGTAGTCTCCGGTGGCCGGGGACCAGTAGCCGGTGCCGCTGGCGTCGCCCCGGTCGGTGCGCAGCGCGTCCAGCCCGGCGGCGCCGGCCAGCCGCCAGGTCAGCCAGTCGTGCGGCAGGCAGACCGCCGCCACCTGGGCGGCCTGCGCCGGCTCGTGCCGGGCCAGCCAGCGCAGCTTGGTGACGGTGAAGCTGGCCACCGGCACGCTGCCCACCGCGTCGGCCCAGAACCGCCGGCCCGCCTCGCCGCCGCCGGCCTCCTCGACCAGCTCGGCGGCGGCCTCGGCGGAACGGGTGTCGTTCCACAGCAGGGCCGGCCGGACCGTCCGGCCCGCCTCGTCGAGGGCGACCATGCCGTGCTGCTGGCCGCCGACCGAGACGGCCGCGACGTCGGCCAGCCCGCCGGCCGCCTCGACGGCCGCCCCGAGGGCGCGCCACCACGCCTCGGGGTCGACCTCGGTGCCGTCCGGGTGCGGCGCCCGGCCCTGCCGCAGCAGCGCGCCGGTCTCCGCGTCCCGGACGACCACCTTGCAGGACTGGGTGGAGGAGTCCACCCCGGCGACGAGGGTCACCACCGGCCGCCTCAGCGGGCGCCGAGCAGGTGCTCGACGGCGAGCTGGTTGAGCCGGACGAAGCCGAAGCCCCGGGCGGCCACCGCGTCGACGTCCAGCTCCTCGAACGCGGAGCGGTCGGCGAGCAGGTCGGCGTACGTCTCGCCGGGGGCGAGCGTGGGGGTGCTCAGCTCGCCCACCTTCGCGGCGGCCAGCGCCTCGGCCACCTCCGGGTCGGCGCGGAACGCCGCGGCCCGCTCCTTGAGCAGCAGGTAGGTGCGCATGTTGGCCTCGGCCGAGGCCCAGACGCCGGTGACGTCCTCGGTGCGCGACGGCTTGTAGTCGAAGTGCCGCGGGCCCTCGTAGGCGGGCGCGCCGCCCGGGCCGCCGTGCTCCAGCAGGTCGACCAGGGCGAACGCGTTGAGCAGGTCGCCGTGACCGAAGACCAGGTCCTGGTCGTACTTGACGCCACGCTGGCCGTTGAGGTCGATGTGGAACAGCTTGCCCTGCCAGAGCGCCTGGGCGATGCCGTGGGCGAAGTTGAGCCCGGCCATCTGCTCGTGCCCGACCTCGGGGTTGAGGCCGACCAGCTCCGGGTGGGCCAGGGTGGAGATGAAGGCGAGCGCGTGCCCGACGGTGGGCAGCAGGATGTCGCCGCGCGGCTCGTTCGGCTTGGGCTCCAGCGCGAAGCGCAGGTCGTAGCCGCGGTCGATCACGTACTGGGTGAGCAGGTCGACCGCCTCGCGGTAGCGGTCCAGCGCGGCCCGGACGTCCTTGGCCACGTCGTACTCGGAGCCCTCCCGGCCGCCCCACATGACGAACGTCTTGGCGCCCAGCTCGGCGGCGAGGTCGACGTTGCGCAGCACCTTGCGCAGCGCGTAGCGGCGCACCTCGCGGTCGTTGCTGGTGAAGCCGCCGTCCTTGAAGACGGGGTGGTTGAACAGGTTGGTGGTCACCATCGGCACCACCAGGCCGGTCTCGTCCAGGGCCTTGCGGAACCGGGTGATGTGCTGGTCGCGGGCGGCCCCGTCGACGCCGAACGGCACCAGGTCGTCGTCGTGGAAGGTGATCCCGTACGCGCCGAGCTCGGCGAGCCGGTGCACCGCCTCGACCGGGTCGAGCGCCGGCCGGGTGGCGTCACCGAACGGGTCGCGGGCCTGCCAGCCCACCGTCCAGAGGCCGAAGGAGAACTTGTCGGCGGGGGTGGGACGGGGTGCCATGGCAGACCTCCGGGGGTGTCGTCCGCTATTTGTTCAGTGGTTGAATTAAATGCCGCACCTGTGGCAGTGTCAAGGGGTGCGCCGACCCGACACCACCGCCGGGGCGGTCCGGCAGGGCAGCCTGCGCGAGCTGAACCTCGCCGTGGTGCTGGGCCGGATCGCCGCCGCCGAGCGCCCACCGTCCCGGGCCGAGCTGGCCGCCGAGACCGGGCTGACCCGGGCCACCGTCTCCGCCGTGGTGGAGGATCTGGTCAACGGGCGGCTGGTCGCCGAGGCGGAGCCGACGCCGCGTACCGGGGCCGGCCGACCCGCCCGCGGCCTGGTGCTCGCCGACGACGGCCCGGCCGGGCTCGGCCTGGAGATCAACGTCGACTACCTGGCCGCCTGCGTGGTCGACCTCGCCGGCCGGGTCCGCCACCACACGGTCCGCCGGGCCGACCTGCGGCCGGTCTCCCCCGCCGAGACCCTCGCCCGGCTGGTCGAGCTGGCCGGCCGGGCCCGGGCCGACGCGGCCGACCAGGGGCTCACCCTGGCCGGCGCGGCCCTCGCCGTGCCCGGCCTGGTCGACGACGCCGGGCTGGTCCGCCTCGCGCCCAACCTCGGCTGGCGGGACGTGCCGGTCCCGGCGCTGCTCGCCGGGCACCCGCCGCTCACCGAGCGGATCGACGGGGTGCCGCCCCTGGTCGTCGACAACGAGGCGAACCTCGCGGCGCTCGGCGAACTGCACGCCGGGCCGCCCGGGCCGGCCAGCTTCCTGCACATCTCCGGCGAGGTCGGCATCGGCGCCGGGATCGTGCTCGACGGCGACCTCTTCCGCGGCGCGCGCGGCTGGAGCGGCGAGATCGGGCACATCCCGGTCCGCCCGGAGGGCCGGCCGTGCCGGTGCGGCGGCCGCGGCTGCCTGGAGCGGTACGCCGGCCAGGAGGCCGTCCTGGCTGCGGCCGGACTGGCCGGGGCCGACCTGCCGGCGGACACCGCGGCGGCCCGGCTGGCGGAGCTTGCCTCGGCCGGGGACCCGGCCGCCCTGCGCGCCCTGCACGACGCCGGCACCGCCCTCGGCGTGGCGGTCGCGGCCGTGGTGAACCTGCTGGACCTGGACACGGTGGTGCTCGGCGGCGGCTACGCCCCGCTGGCCCGCTGGCTGTGCCCGCCGGTGCTCGCCGAGATCTCCGGTCGGGTGCTGACCGCCGCCTGGTCACCGGTCACCGTCCGGCCGGCGACGCTCGGCCCGGCCGCCGCGGCGGTCGGGGCGGCCGGATCGGTGGTCCGCCGGATCGTCGCGCGCCCCGGTGGCTGGCTGGCCCGGGCCAGCTGACCCCGCACCGCCGCCCCGGCGCACCACCGGCCGCCTCGGTACGCTTGCCGCAGGCAGCGACCCCCACGCGAGGAGTGCCGGACCAGCATGTCCACAGGTCGACAGGCCGCAGCGCCCGGCGACCGGCGGTGACCACGACCCGACCGGACGGCGGCGCCGGGGCGGTGCCCACCGCCGCCGGGCCCCGTGGCGGGCGGCTCCCGGCCGATCCCCGGCTCGCCCGCGAGCTGCTCGACGGGCTGGCCGAGGCGGTGCTGACCACCGGTCCCGACCAGGTGGTCACCCTGGCCAACGCGCTCGCCACCGACCTGCTGCCGGAGGTCACCCCCGGCACCGACCTGACCCGCTGCGCGGTGCCGGCACTGGCCGCGGCCACCCGGGACGGAACGGACGGCTTCGAGACCACCCACCACGGGCGGCGGCTGAGCGCTACCCGGCGGATCCTCGGCGGCGGCCGGTGCGTCTGGTACGTGCGGGACGTCACCGAGGAGCGGGCGCGCGCCGACGCGCTGCGCGCGGAACGTACCCGGACCGCCTTCCTGGCCGAGGCCGGCGGCCGCCTCGGGCTCTCGCCGCACCGCGACCAGACGCTGCGTGCCACCGCCACCCTGCCCGTGCCCTACCTGGCCGACCTGGCCCTGGTGCTGTACCGGCCGCCGTCTCCGGCCGACCAGCGGCCGCGCTGGATCCGGTACGCCGCCGGCGACCCGTCGCCCACCGAAGGCCCGGTGCCGGCCGGGCTGCCCGGCCTGGCCGCGGCGCTGCACGGCGACGCCGTACCGGACCCGTGGCGGGACGCCGATCCGGCCGCACTGGCCGCCGTGCTCCCGCCCGCCTTCGCCGACCCCGGCCCGGCGCTGGTCTGCCCGATGCCCGGCGCGGGCCGCCCGGCCGGCGCCCTGATCCTGTTGCGCCGGCCGGGCCGGGCCGGTTTCGACCGGCGCGACGCCGAACTGGCCCGGGAGTACGCCGCCCGGGCCGGAGCCGCCGTCGGCGCCGCCGAACTCTACGGCGAGCAGGCCCACCTGGCCCGGGTGCTGGAGCAGAGCCTGCTCCCGCCGGAACTGCCCACGGTGCCCGGCGTCACCCTCGCCGGCGGCTACCGCGCGGCCGGGGACCGGCTGCGCATCGGCGGTGACTTCTACGACGTCTCGCGTATCGGGCAGGGCGCGCTGTTCGCCCTCGGCGACGTCTGCGGCCGGGGCGTCGGCGCGGCCGTGCTCACCGGGCGGGTCCGCCAGTCCCTGCAGACGCTGCGGCTGGTGGAGCGGCGGCCGCTGGAGCTGATCCGGCTGTTGGACCGGGCGCTGCTGGACACCCCGCAGCCCGCCCGGCGCAGCCAGTTCACCACCCTGCTGCTCGGCACCGTGGAGGGCGAGCCGGCCGGCGGCGTCCGGGTCCGGGTGGCCGGCGGCGGGCACCCCGACCCGCTGGTGGTGCGCGCCGACGGCACGGTCGGCCCGGTCCGGGTCGGCGGGATGCCGGTGGGTGTGCTGGCGGCGGCCCGGTTCGCCGAGACCGAGATCCGGCTCGCCCCGGGCGAGCTGCTGTTCGCCTACACCGACGGGGTGACCGGGGCCCGCGGCGGGCCGGCCGGCGACGAGCTGTTCGGCGAGCGGCGGCTGCGCCGGGCGCTCGCCGACGCGGCCGGCCTGCCCCCGGCGACGCTGGTCGACCGGCTGCTCCGGCTGGTCGACGACTGGCTGGCCGGGCAGAGCCAGGACGACATCGCCATGCTCGCCGTCACGGCGGCGGAAGGCTGACCCCCCGGGGACGCGCGCCGGCCGGCGGGCCGGGATCGAAGCCGGTTGGCCGGTAGCGCGAGTCGGTAGGCCGGTGTCGGAGCCGGCGGCCGGTACCGCGGCGACTGGGCCGGCATCGGAGCCGGTTCACCGGTGGCGGGAGTTGTCGGAGCCGGCGGCCGGCCCCGGGAGTCAGGCGGGATCGGGGCCGGCGGCGGTCAGTCGGTCAGGCCGTGCGGGCCACCGACTGGTCGCCCGGCCAATCGGGTGCCGCGCCGAGCGCGCGCTCCGCCGCGGCCGTCTCGGGCGACCAGGGGCCGACCGGTTCGACGGAGCGGACCGAGGCGTCCCGCCGGCGGGCCGCCTCGTCGAACTCCCGCATCCCGTTCAGCAGGGCCTGCCGGCCGGCGGGGGTCATGTCGGCCAGGATCGCGGCGAGTTGCTGGCGGCGGTCGTCGCGCAGCTCGGCGAGGAGCCGGCGGGCCTCCTGGGTGAGGTGCAGCGAGATCTCCCGACGGTCGAACCGGCCGGGCTCCCGCTCCAGCAGTCCGGCGGCGACCAGCCGGTCACAGAGCCGGCTCGCCGAGGAGAGCAGCATGTCCAGGCCGGTGGCCAGCCGGCGCAGGTTGATCCCGTCCTGCTGCTCGACCACCATCACGGCGCGCAACTGGGCACCGGAGATCCGGCTGGTGGTGCGTTCCCGCGCCGCCTCCCATACGGTCAGCAGGGCACCCGCCGCCGCGTCCAGCTCGGCAGCGATACTCGTGTCGGGTCCGGGTGGACCGTGCAGTTCCGCCATGGTGGGCCCGAGACTACTCCGCCTCAGCTGGTCTTTGTGCTTGTGATTGGAGCGACGATGAGCGAACCCGTCGACCGGGCCCGGCGTGCGCTCATCGAGTCTCCCGCCGACCTGCTGGTGGACCGGGTCGCCGCGGTGCTCGCCGAGTCGTACGGCGTGACCGGCACCGAGCTGTTCCAGGTCGACTACCGGCTCTCCGCGCTGCTGCCGCTGCACGACGGCGACCCGATCACCACGCCGGGGCATCCGGCCTGGCGCTGCTTCGACCACCAGACGCCGGTCGTCGTCGACCAGGTGGGCTACCTGCCGGTCTCGATGCGCGGGGAACGGCGCGGGGTGCTCCGGATCACCCCGGTGCCCGTCCCCCCGGCAGCGCTGGACGGGCTGGCCGAGGTCGCCACCGCACTGGCCCACGAGCTGGCCGCCGTCTCGGCCGGCACGGACGTCTACCGGACCGCCCGGCGCAGCCGGCGGCTCACCCTCGCCGCCGAGATGCAGTGGGAGATGCTGCCCGGCCGCAGCCGCTCCCGTCCCGCGTTCCGGTTGGCCGGCCAGTTGGAGCCGGCGTACGCGGTGCGCGGCGACAGCTTCGACTGGGCCGACGACGGCGACCGGCTCTGGCTCTCCACCATCAACGGCTCCGGCGAGGGTGTCGAGGCGGCCATGCTCACCACGCTCGCCACCCACGCGCTGCGCAACGCCCGGCGGGCCGGGCTGAGCCTGGCCGACCAGGCCGCGCTGGCCGACCAGGCCGTGTACGACCTGCACCGGGGCGGCCAGCACCTGGCCGCCCTGCTGATGCAGCTGGAGCTGCGCACCGGAGTGCTGACGGTGGTCGACGCCGGCTCACCCCGGCTGGTACTGCTCCGCGACGGCGAGGTGAGCGAGCAGCCGCTGGAGCAGCAGTTCCCGCTCGGCATGTTCGAGGCGACCGACTACCGGGAGCAGCGCCTGGAGCTGCGCCGCGGCGACCGGCTCTTCGTGGTCAGCGACGGTGTGATCGACGCCACCGGGCAGAACGTCCGGTACGGCGAGACAGCGCTGGACCGGTTCCTGCGCCGGACCGGCCGGATGGAGCCGCTGGACGCCGTCCGCTCGCTGATCGGCGACCTGCGCGCGTTCGTCGCCGGCGACCTGGTGGACGACGCCGTGGTGGTCTGCCTGGACTGGACCGGCCCGCAGCCGTGACCCGCCGCCGGGTCAGTACGCCCCCCGGCTGCGCAGCACCGCGCCGAAGGTCTTCCACAGGATGGTCAGGTCGGCCGCGAGCGACCAGTTCTCCACGTAGTAGAGGTCCAGCCGGATGCCGTCCTCCCAGCTCAGGTCGGACCGGCCGCTGACCTGCCAGAGCCCGGTCATGCCCGGCTTCACCAGCAGCCGGCGGGCCACGTCGCCCTCGTAGCGGGCCACCTCGGCGGGCAGCGGCGGGCGGGGGCCGACCAGGCTCATCTGCCCGAGCAGGACGTTGACCAGCTGCGGCAACTCGTCCAGGGACCACTTGCGCAGCAGCCGGCCGATCCGGGTGACCCGGGGATCGTCGCGCATCTTGAACATCAGGCCGTCGGTCTCGTTGCGGGCGGCCAGCTCGGCTCGCAGGGCGTCCGCGTTCACCACCATGGTGCGGAACTTGAACACCCCGAACTCCCGGCCGCCCTGGCCGACCCGGATCTGCCGGAACAGCGCCGGCCCACGGCTGTCCAGCCGGATGGCCAGCGCGATCAGCCCCAGCACCGGCAGCAGCAGCGCCACGGCCAGCGCGGCGGCGGACCGGTCGACGAGGCCCTTGACCAGCTTCCGGACCCCCCGGAACTCGGGCGCCTCGACGTGGATCAGCGGCAGCCCGGCCACCGGCCGGGTGTGGATGCGCGGGCCGGCCACGTCGGTCAGCGCCGGAGCGACCACCAGGTCGATCCCGGTGCCCTCCAACTGCCATCCCAGCCGGCGCAGCCGGGTCGCGGTCAGCTCGCCGGAGGCGGTGACGGCCACGGTGTCCGCGCCGATCGCGGTAGCCGCCTCGGGGATGCCCCGGAACGAGCCGACCACCGGCACGTCGCCCAGCCGCTGCGCCACCGGGGCCAGCAGCGCGTCCGGGATGCACGCGCCGACCACGTGGTAGCCGGCGTACGGCTCGCGGCGCAGCGTGTGCACCAGTTCCAGCACGTGCGCGGTGTCGCCGACCACCAGCACCTTGCGCGACCAGCCGGCGCCCCGGGAGCGGGCCCGGTGCAGCCGCTTGCGGGCGGCGAACCGGGCCACCTCGAGCCCGAGGGTGCCGACGGCGAAGGAGACGGCCAGGAAGCCCCGGGAGATGCCGACGTCGGCGACGTAGCCGGCGATGGCGACCCCGCCGGCCAGCCGCAGGCTCGCCGCGCCGACCCGGCGGTACTCGTCCGCCCCGTAGCCGAGCACCCGGTCGTCGTAGCAGCCGAGCGCCTTGAGCGAGACCAGCCAGGCGAGCACCACCCCGGGCGCCACCAGCACGTACGGGATCCGGGAGCCGGTCGGGACGTCCTCGCCGAACCGGGCGACGTAGCCGACCAGCACGGCGACGGTCAGGATGCTGGTGTCCAGCACCACCAGGACGCGGACGTAGGCCCGCTCGTCGGCGCGGGCCACCAGGCCGGACGGAGGGCCGTCCGGTCGCGCCGGCGTCCGTGCGGGGGTCATCAGCGTCGCCGAGGTCACCGAACCTCCCACATCGGTCGCCGGCGGCCCCCGGGCGGCGGCCGGCCCGGATCGCGGGACCGGCGTGCGGGAGCACGAACGACATCCTGCCCCGACAACTATGGTGGCCGATTGCTTCGGACGTATTGCCGTCACTTTTCCCGACCGGGCCGCGATCGGTAAAGGGCCCGCCGTACCGGATGCGGCGGTACGACGGGCCCTTTCAGGCTGTCCGAAGGCTCAGGCGGGCGCCTTGCGCAGCGCGATGGCCCGGAGGAAGATCTCGCCGATCTTGGTCGGGTCCTCGGTGACGAACGCGCCGCCGCCGGTGACCTTGGTGATCGACTCCAGCTCGGCCTTGCTGACCGCGTTGCCGATACCGATGATCACGACCTGGATCGGCCGCTCCGGGTCCTTGATCTTGTTGAGTTCGGAGAGCAGCTTCTGCTGGGAGATGCCGTTGGCGTCCTCGTTCTTGCCGTCGGTGAAGAGCACGATCGAGTTCACCCGACCCGCCTCCCAGCCGTCCTGGACGTTCTTGTAGGCGGCGAGCATGGTGTCGTAGAGGCCGGTGTCACCACTGGAGGACCGGATGCCGCCGAGCGCCTGCTCCAGTTGCCCGCGCTTGCTGGACAGCCGGCCGATGGGCACCAGTTGCCGGTAGTCGCGGCTGCCCTCGAGGTTGGTGGAGAAGGTCCAGAGCCCGATCGACCAGGAGTCGTCGAAGAGGGTCAGACCCCGACGCGCCGCCTCGACGGTGACCTGCTGCCGGGTGGCGTTGTTGGCGCTGGGCACCTCGGCCTTCATCGAACCGGAGACGTCGATGACGGCCAGCATCCGGCCGGACTGGGTGGCGATCGCCCAACTCGAGACCGCGCTGCCGATCGCGGCGGCGTCCAGCCCGCCGGCGGCGGTGCCGCCCGCGGTCGGGGGCGCCGGCGCGCCACCCGCCGGGCTGGGCGCACCCACCGGCGCCTCGAAGCCGTCGCCCCAGTTGCCATCCGGGGCGCGCAGCGACTGCGCCGCCAGCCGGTTACGGAAGGTGGAGGTGGTGAGCACCTCGAAGAGCACCCGGGCCGCGGACGCCTTGGCCGGCTCGATGCCGGGCAGCACCGCGTACGGGTAGTCCAGCGGCATCGGCGCCGGCTCCAGGTAGAGCGCGGCCAGCGGGACCGGCGGCTTCTTGCTGTTGTACTCGATCACGTCCTCTTCGGAGAGGGGTGCGGCGCCGAGGCCGCTGGCGATCGTGGTGGGATCCGGCGAGGTCGGGAACCGGGCGAGCAGGTCCTGACGCAGTGCCGAGCGGCTGTTGGCCAGTGCGCGCAGCGCGCCGACGGTGTCCCGCTGCGCGTCCGCCCCGCCGGCGCTGGCGGCCGCGGCGGTCAGCGAGAGCAGCCCGGAGAGCCCGGCGGCGTCCTTGGTCGGCTCGACGATCCCGGTGTTCAGCGGCTTGTCGCTCTTCAGCTCACCGAGCAGCCTGTTCCAGGTCAGCTTCTGGTCCGGCCAGCCGAGCCGGGAGGCGATCGGCTCGGGCATCGCCACGACCACCGGGCTGCGCGCGATGGACGCCCCGTTGGCCGGGTCGAAGGCGGTCGCGCCGCCGTCCTTGAGGCGGGCCAGCCAGGTGGAGGAATCCGGGATCCAGACGTCGGGGCTGACCGCGGTGCCGCTGGCCTGGCCGACGCCGGCCAGCACGGCGCCGTGCTTGGCCGCCACCGTCGCGGCCACCTCGACCGGGTCGGAGGCCGACACCGTCACCGCGATGCAGGTGCCGCCGACCGCCGCCCCGTCCTTGACCCACTGGTCGGCCGCGCCGCTGACGGCGGGCGCCAGCTCGGTGGCCACCGCGACGGAGAGTTCGACCTTGCCCGAACAGTCCGGCCCGGAGAGCTGCTGATAGCCGAACCACCCTCCCGCGGAGACGACGAGCACGCCGACCGCTGCTGCGGCGGCGGCGCCGTTGAGATTCGAACGCATGCGATGGCGGCCTGCTGACACGCAGACCATCTTGCGTATCCGAAGGGGGGACTGCCATAACCGTTCGGACGAAAGTTACGGAGGAGATACAGTTGATCACCATTTGGCGACACTGAGTGATTGCTCAGCCTCAAGGCGTTGCCGAACAAGGCTTTCCGCCCGGTCAGCCCAGGACACAGGTGGGGCTGGGTAGCGGCACCGGCTCGCCCACCGGGGCCGGTACGCCGCTGCTCGGATCGACCCGGAACACCCGGACCATGTCGGCCCGCTCGTCGGCCACGTAGAGGTGCGTCCCGATCAGCGCGAAGTGCCGCGGCCACTCGCCACCGGTGTCCACCTCGGCGACCTGCTCCGGCAGCTCGCCGGCGAGGGCGAAGACGGAGACGGTGCCCACCCCGCGATTGGCCACGTACAGGAAGCGCCCGTCCGGCCCGACGGCGATCTCCGACGGCTGCACGTGCCCGGTCCGCTCGCTGGCCTCGACCCGACCCCGCTGGTGCAGCGCCCCCTCGGCGGTCAGCTCGTACGCGGTGACCGAGGCGTCCAGCTCGCCGGCCAGGTAGCAGCGCCGGCCGTCGGGGTGCCGGGCCAGGTGCCGGGGGCCGGCCCCGGGGTGGGTCCGCACCCGGGGCGCCCGGGGCACCAGCCGGCCGGTGGCGGCGTCCAGGTCGTACCGGTAGACCGAGTCGGTGCCCAGGTCGACCGCGAGCAGCGGCCCCCGCCCCGGGCCGGGCGAGACCATGTGGGCGTGCGCCCGCTCCTGACGCTCCGGGTCGGGGCCGTGCCCCTCGTGCTGCACCAGGTCGGTGCGCTCGCCGGGCACCCCCTGCTGGTCGAGCGGGAGCACCGACACGCTGCCGTCGCCGTAGTTGGCCACGAACAGGTGCCGCCCGTCCGGGGCGACCGCCAGGTGGCAGGGCTCGACGCCGCCGCTGAGCTGGGAGCCGAGCGGGGTGAGCCCGCCGTCCGGCCCGACCCGCCAGGCGCTGACCTCACCGGTGGGGAGCTCGTTGACGGCGTAGAGCACCGGCAGCTCGGGGTGCCGGGCGAGGAACGACGGCGACGGGGTGACCGCGACCGTGCCCAGCGGGGTGAGCGCCCCGGAGTCCCGGTCCCGCCGGGCCGCCACGATGCCCGTGGCCCGGCCGCCGCTGTGCTCCGTGTAGCCGCCGACGTGGACGATCGCGTCCTGACCTGTCACCGGTTCCACCCTCCGCCCGCTCCTGCGTCGATCCAACCAGAGGGTTCCCGCAATGCCGGATCCTTAGCCACGATTCGCCGCCCCGATTCCGCCCGCTCGTCCGGTCTACGCCCACGCCGCCGGGTGCCGCGCCGGCCGCGCCGCCGGGTGCCGCTGGCCCGCCGCCGGGTCAGGCCGCCGGCACCGGCTCGCCGCGCTGCCGGGCCACGTGCTCGACCAGCTCGATCAGCACCAGCTTGCCGGACTGCCGGTCCCGGGCGTCGCAGAGCACCAGCGGCACCTCCGGGTCCAGGTCGAGGGCCTGGCGTACGGTCTCCAGGCTGAACCGGCGGGCGCCGTCGAAGCAGTTCACCCCGACCACGAACGGGATGCCGCGCTGCTCGAAGTAGTCGATCGACGGGAAGCAGTCGGCCAGTCGCCGGGTGTCGGCGAGCACCACCGCGCCGAGCGCGCCGAAGGCCAGCTCGTCCCAGAGGAACCAGAAGCGGTCCTGGCCGGGGGTGCCGAAGAGGTAGACCTGGAGATCCTCGTTGATGGTGATCCGGCCGAAGTCCATCGCCACCGTGGTGGTCGACTTGGTCTCCACCCCGGAGAGGTCGTCGGTACCGACGCCGGCCCCGGTCAGCACCTCCTCGGTCTGCAGCGGCCGGACCTCGCTCAGCGCGCTGACCAGCGTCGTCTTGCCGGCCCCGAAGCCCCCGGCGATGAGGATCTTCAGTGCGAGCGGGATCCGGGCCCGCTCACCGTCATAACGCACGGAGTCCACTGACCACCGCCTTGAGGATGTCGTTGTCGGGCAGGTACGCGGTGCGCGGCGGCTGGTGCACGGCGACCACGCCCCGGGCCAACAGGTCACCGAGCAGCACCCGGACCACGCCGACCGCGAGGTCGAGGTCGGCCGCCAGCTCCGCCACCGGGACCGGCCGGCCGGCCAGCTCGACCAGTCGACGGTGCTCCGGTTGCAGCTCCGGGTGGGCGGCCAGGTCGGCGCCCGGCTCGGCCAGGACGAACGCGACCAGGTCGAAGCCGCCGACGGCCGAGCGGACCCGCCCGCCGGTGAGCGTGTACGGCCGCACGACGGGGCCGGCGTCGCCGTCCAGCCACTCGTGCTGCGGCCCGGGCGACTCAGTCCGCATCGGCCGCTCCCGCCGCCGACCGGGCCGGGGCTGTCAGGTACTCGCCCACCCGGGTCACCAGCATCGCCATCTCGTACGCCACCAGGCCGATGTCGGCGTCCGCCTCGCTGACCACTGCCAGGCAGGCGCCCTGCCCGGCCGCCGTGACCAGCAGGTACGCCGACTCCATCTCCACCACGGTCTGCCGCACCGGCCCGCCCGCGACGTGCCGGCTCGCCCCGCGGGCCAGGCTGGACAGGCCGGAGGCGAGCGCGCACAGGTGCTCCGCGTCCGCCCGGTCCAACCCGGTGGAGGCGCCGAGCAGGAGCCCGTCCGCCGACAGCACCACCGCCTCGCGGGCGGATGGCACCCGGTCCACCAACTCGTCGAGCAACCAGTCGAGATCGGCAGTCTGCCTCGTCGGCTGCAGCATCAGGCGTCCCTCTCAGTCGCGGTCAGGGATTCGGTGGCCGCCGGCAGGACGACCGTGGCGTCGTCGTCCACCGGCCGCCCGCCCGCGGCTCCGGCGCCGTCGGTCGGGTCCGCGGTGCCCGGGGCGACCGCCGACGGGTCGCCGCCGGCGGGTTGGACGGGAGCACCCGCTGGCGCGGAGCCGTTGGCGGCGTCAGCGGTGCCCGGGGCGACCACCGGCGCGTCAGCGCCGCCCCGCCCACCGGGAGCGACGGCCGGTCCGGCCGGAGCGCCGGCCGCGTCGGCGGGAACGGCCGGTTCGGCCGAACCGGCGGGTCCGGCGGGTCCGGCGGCCGGTGCGGGGGCGGTCTGATCCGCGTCGCGGCTCGCCGCGGTGCCCTCGGCCGCCCGGCGGCCCCGAGCGGTGCCGGCCTGCAACGCCGACATGAACCGGCGCGCCTCCTCCGGGGTCCGCGACCGCGGCACCTCGGCCACCGGTTGCGGCAGGCTCGGACCGTCCCCGGCCGGCTGCCGCACGGGCCGGGCGTCCACCGCGGGCCGGCCCCCGGGCGCCGCCGGGCTCACCGCCTCCGCCGCCCGGGCGCTCGCCGCCGACTCCGTCGCCGGGCGGGCGGCGTCCCCGGCCCGCGGGCGGGCGGCCGGCCGCCGGCGCACCCGCCGGGGCAGCCCGTCGATCTCGCCGGCCGGCGCGGCGGGCGCCGGGCCGCCACCGGGGCGGGACGGCTCGGCCGCCCCGTCGGGCACCGTCGGGGCGGGCCGCGGCCGGGTCGTCCGGCCGGTCCGGGGCCGGGGCAGGCCGGCCAGCCGGTCGGCCCGGTCCAGCTGGCGCCGCCCGGGCGTCGCACCGACCCGCGCCGGCTCGGCGTCGACCGGGCCGGGCAGCGGGGACGGCTCGGCGGTGACCAGGTCGGCCGGCAGCAGCACCACGGCGGTCAGCCCGGTGGGGTCGGCCGGGCGCAACCGCACCCGGACCCCGTGCCGGGCGGCGAGCCGGGCCACCACGAACAGGCCGAGGCGGGCGGTCTCGCTGGGCTCGAACTCGGGCGAACGGGCCAGCCGCCGGTTCGCGTCCTCGATCGCCGCGGCCGACATGCCCAGCCCCCGGTCGGTGATCTCGATGGCGTAGCCCTTGGCCACCCGCTCCCCGGCGACCTCCACCCGGCTGTCCGGCGGGGAGAAGGCGGTGGCGTTCTCGATCAGCTCGGCGAGCAGGTGGATCACGTCACCCACCGCCCGTCCGAGGGTGCCGGCGGGCTGCACGGTGGTGATGTCGACCCGGTCGTAGGACTCGACCTCGGAGATCGCGCCGCGGATCAGGTCGACCATGGCGACCGGGTTGCGCCAACCCCGGCCCGGCGCCGCGCCGGCCAGGATGACCAGGTCCTCGGCGTGCCGGCGCAGCCGGGTGGCGAGATGGTCGACCCGGAACAGCTCGGCCAGCTCGTCCGGGTCCTCGGTGTGCCGCTCCATCCGGTCGAGCAGGGCGAGCTGCCGGTGCACCAGCCCCTGGCTGCGTCGGGCGATGTTCAGGAAGACCTCGTTCAGCCCGCGGCGCAGGGTCACCTCGTCGACCGCGGCCCGCACCGCCGTCCGCTGCACCTCGTTGAAGGCCCGCCCGACCTGGCCGATCTCGTCCGCGCCGTACTCCAGCGGGGGCGCCTCCCGGGCCACGTCGACCTGCTCGCCCCGGCGCAGCCGGGCCACCACGTCCGGCAGCCGGCGCTCGGCCATCTCCAGCGCGGCAGTGCGTACGCCGGTCAGCCGTTGCGCGAGGGAACGGCCGACCCGCAGCGCCACCACCACCGCGACCACGACGGC
Organism: Micromonospora sp. C28SCA-DRY-2; assembly: GCF_030519475.1. Taxonomy (GTDB): domain Bacteria; phylum Actinomycetota; class Actinomycetes; order Mycobacteriales; family Micromonosporaceae; genus Micromonospora. The sequence goes on from NZ_JAUMKD010000002.1 coordinate 509,925, forward strand.
GGTCAGGCCCAGCAGGCCGGCGGCGGCGAGCCGGACCAGGACCCGCACCGCCAGCGGCACCGACCGTTCGGCCAGGCCGTCGGCCTGGGCCAGCTCGAAGTCCCGCAGCGCCTGCTGGACGGCCTCGTAGTTGGCCTGCCACGCCGGCCCGTCGACCGGTGGGCGGGCGGACCGGTCGGCCGCCAGCAGCGTGTCCTGCAGGGCCCGCAGCCGGCCGAACGCCGGCCGCTCGGTGAGCCGCTGGTAGCCGGCGCGGTCGGCGTCGGGCAGGTCCGCCACCGCCGTCTCGGCCAGGAACCGCTGGTTGCCGATGGTCTGCACCAGCTGGGCGTGCTCCCCCTCGGCGAACCGCCCGGCGGCCAGCGCCCCGGCCAGCAGCGCGTCGGTCTGGCCGAGCAGCTCACGGGAGCGACCGAGCGCGGTGACGGCCAGCGCCTGCCGGTTGAGCTCCTGGTCGGGCAGGGTCGCCATGGCGGCGAAGGTCTGGAAGGCCGACGAGATCATCCCGCTGTAGAGGTTGAGCGCGCCGACCCGGTCCACCTCCCGCCGGTCGATGAACCCGCGGCCGGCCGGCAGCCCCTCCAGTGCGGTGACCAGCTGGTCCAGCCGGGCGTCGAGGTGGTCGTCGGTGGCGTCGCGGAGGTCTTCGCCGCCGATCCGGCGGCGCAGCTCGGTCAATGCCCGGTCGGTACGCGCCCGCTGCTCGGCCAGCGCCGGCAGCGACTCGGACCCGGCGAGCTGGATCACCGAGAGGCGGCGTTCCCGCTGCAACTCGGCCACCACCGCCTCGCCGGGGCGACCCAGGTCGTAGAGGAGGGTGCGGGCGGAGAGCAGGTCGAGGGCGGGGCCGAAGGTGAGCGTGGTGGCGAAGATCCAGAGCGCCAGCAGCGCGGTGACCGGGACGACGACCAGCGCGGTCAGCTTGGACCGGATCGGCCAGTCGCGGGTGTTCAATCAGACCTCGCCCGGAAGGATGGCGGCAGGGGCAACCGACGCCGACCGGGTGGCTTCCGGCCGGCCGGGGCCCGGCCGCGGCGCCGGCAGGGCGCCCTCGGCAGGATACGTAATCCGCGCCCGAAGCACTACCGTCCGTCGCGCCCTCCACCGTGGACCCGGACGGACGACGAGCGCCCCGCCGGTCGGCCGGCGGGGCGCTCGGGAAGCGGACGGGGATCAGACGTTGGCGGCGAGGCCGAGCCCCTCGGCGACCCGGCGACCGTAGTCCTCGTCGCACTGGCTGAAGTGCCAGACCATCTTCTCCTGGATGTGCTTGTCGCACTGGGCCAGGTTGGTGACCAGGTTGTGGATCAGGTCGTCCCGCTCCCAGTCGGCCATCTCGCGGTAGCGGCGACCGGCCTGCGAGTAGTTGTTCTGCCGCTCGATCGGGGCCTTCATGATCTGGCCGGAGACGAACGGTCGGTACTCGCGGTAGGACTCGTCGGCCTCCTGGAGCCCGGCGACCGAGGACGGCTCGAAGTTGACGTGCGGGTTGGCGCCGCGGTTGTCCACCCCGTACGACATCGCGCCGCCGGTCTGGTTGGTGCTGACCACCACGTCCTCGCGCGGCCGGTTGATCGGCAGCTGGAGGTAGTTCGGGCCGACCCGGTAGCGCTGGGTGTCCGAGTAGGAGAAGGTCCGCCCGACCAGCATCTTGTCGTCGGAGAAGTCGATCCCGTCGACCAGCACGCCGGTGCCGAAGGCGATTTGCTCGTTCTCGTTGTGGTGGTCGGTGATGTTGCGGTTGAGCGTCATCATGCCGACCGGCAGGTAGGGGAAGTCCTCCTCGGGCCAGATCTTGGTGTCGTCGAGCGGGTCGAAGTCCAGCTCCGGGTGCTCGTCGTCGCTCATGATCTGCACGTTGAGCTCCCACCGCGGGTACTCGCCGCGCTCGATCGCCTCGTACAGGTCCTTGGACGCGTGGCCCAGGTCGGTGGCCTGGATCGCGTCCGCCTCGGCCTGGGTCAGGTTGTGCTCGCCCTGCTGGGACAGCCAGTGGAACTTGACCAGCACGCCCTCGCCCTCGGCGTTGACGAAGCGGTAGGTGTTCACCCCGGAGCCGCGCATCGTCCGGTAGTTCCGCGGGATGCCGTACGGGGAGAAGAGCCAGGTCAGCATGTGCATCGACTCGGGCGTGTTGGACATGAAGTCGAAGATCCGGTTCGGCTCCTGCCGGAAGGTCACCGGGTCCGGCTTCAGCGCGTGGATCACGTCCGGGAACTTGATCGCGTCGCGGATGAAGAAGATCTGGAGGTTGTTGCCCACCATGTCCCAGTTGCCGTCCTCGGTGCGGAACTTCACCGCGAAGCCGCGCGGGTCGCGGGCCGCCTCGGAGGAGTCCCGGCCGCCGATGACGGTGGAGAACCGGATGGTGACGGGGGTCTTCTTGCCCTTGGTCTGGAACAGCTTGGCCCGGGTGTACGTCGACGCCGGCTGGTCACCGATGGTCCCGTACGCCTCGAACTCGCCGTGCGCGACGAAGCCGCGGGCGTGCACCACCCGCTCCGGGATCCGCTCCCGGTCGAAGTGGCTGATCTTCTCCAGGAAGTGGTAGTTCTCCAGCGTCGCCGGGCCGCGGGAACCGACCGTCCGCTGCTGCTGGTTGTTGTGCACCGGGTGGCCCTGACGGGTGGTGAGGATCGGCTTGCTGGCCTGCGGGTCGCTCATCGCTCTCCTCCTGATCGGTGTTGCGGCGTGCCCCCGGACGCGTCGGCGGCGGTCGGGGCGGGACTGCTGGCAGTCGGGGGGCGGCGGGGCGCTCGGGGTCGGATCCGACCGACCGCACCCAGCCAATCGCGTTTTCTGGAATGAGTCAAGTTTTGGCCGGCCATCACTCTGTGTGACTCGTCATGTCCGCGCGCCGGCGTGCCGACCCGCCGGGATCCCGCCGGATCGGTCAGGAAAGTGCCGCGCAACGGGATTGGCGATCAGTGAGCCGAGGGAATACCACCGGGCGAAGGAGGAGGCCATGTCGCCCACGCAGGTAATCGTCACAGTCCTCGTCATCCTGGTGATCGCGGCGCTGGTCGCGGTCGCCCTGGTGGCCGGCCGGCGCCGGGCGCTGCGGCGCCGCTTCGGGCCGGAGTACGACCGGGTGGTCGCCGAACGGGACAGCCGCACCGCCGCCGAGCGGGAGCTGCGGGACCGGGAGCGCCGGCACGCCGAACTCACCCTGACCCCGCTCTCCGCCGAGTCCCGGGCCCGGTACGCGGCCGCCTGGGAGGAACTCCAGGTCCGTTTCGTCGACTCGCCGGGCGAGACGGTGGGCGACGCGGACGAACTTCTCACCCGGCTCATCGCCGAACGCGGCTACCCCACCGGCGACTTCTCCGACCAGATCGCCCACCTCTCCGTCGAGCACGCCCGGACGCTCACCCGGTACCGGGACGCACACGAGATCCACCTGCGCAACTCCCGCGGGGAGGCCAGCACCGAGGAGCTGCGCCAGGCCGTGGTGCACTACCGGGCCCTCTTCGCCGAACTGCTCGGCGAGGAGCCGGTCACGCCCCGGCCGCCCGAGCAGCGCCACCCGGACACCCCGCACGACGTCACGAACCGCTGAGGAGACCACCATGCGCCAGGAAGAGCAGCGGGCGAGCAACGAGCACCCCGAGGCCGTCCGGTCCACCCCGGTGCCGGTTCCGCCGGCCGAGGACCGGGCCGACCGGGCCGACGTACCGGAGGACGTGATCTCCGACCGCGGCACCTTCGACGACCCGACGGTCGCCGGCGAGCGCCGTACCGCCGACCGGCCGGACGGCGCCGACGCGGCCGACGACCGGACCGAGTTCCACGAGCCGGGTCCGGTGCCCACCGCGTTCGGCGCCACCAGCGTGGGTGGCGCGGTCGCCGCGTCCGCCCTGGCCAGCCCGCGCCCCGAGGACGAGCCGGACCCGCGGACGGAGTGGACCGCGCGGCCCGGCGACGGTGCCGCCGACGGCCCGCGCGAGGGGCGGCGGGCCGACCCGACGGCCGAGCTGCACGGGCCGCGCGGCACCGCGGAACAGCGGCCCGGCGGCGACCCCGAGGAACCCTCCGGCGCCCCGGTCGGGCGGCCGGACACGGCCGGGGGCGACCCGGGCCGGCGGGCGAACCTGATCGACCGGGGCGGCGACCCGGACGCGACCGGGGCGGCCGGCTACGGCAGCGCCACGCCGGTCATGGTCGACCCGGACACCGCCAGCCCGGAGGCGGGGGCCGCGATCGGCGGGCAACCCGCCACCACGGTGCCCGCCGAGCCGGCCACCCTCTTCGAGGCGGACGTCGCGCAGCGGTTCCGGGACCGCTGGCGCGACGTCCAGCTGCGCTTCGTGGACGATCCCAGGGCGGCCGCCGGCGAGGCGCAGGCCCTGGTGGACGAGGCCATCCAGGCCCTCGCCTCGGCGCTGTCGGCGCAGAAGAGCCGGCTCGGCGCGTGGCAGGACGCCGGCTCGGCGGACACCGAGCAGCTGCGGATGGCGGTCCGCCAGTACCGCGACTTCCTGGACCGGGTCCTCGGCCGCTGACCGACCCCACGGGCGCCCCCGGCCGGACCGGCCGGGGGCGCCCCGCGTGCCGGCCCCATCGGGAGGGCCAGGCGTGAAACTTCGCACCTGGGGTAAATGGGGGCGCGCGTGCGACCGGCGCGCAACGGCGGACGAAGGGTGACGGGGATGGACGGCGGCGGCCTCCGGCTGAACATGAACGTCCTGGACTACGGCATCCTGGCGCTCTACTTCGTCACCGTGCTCGGGGTCGGCTTCGCGGCCCGACGGGCGATCCGGACCAGTGTCGACTTCTTCCTCTCCGGTCGCTCGCTGCCCGCCTGGGTGACCGGCCTCGCCTTCGTCTCGGCCAACCTCGGGGCGTTGGAGATCATCGGGATGGCCGCCAACGGCGCCCAGTACGGCGCGATGACGCTGCACTACTACTGGATCGGCGCCGTCCCGGCGATGGTCTTCCTCGGCATCGTGATGATGCCCTTCTACTACGGCTCCAAGGTCCGCAGCGTCCCCGAGTACCTGCGGCTGCGCTTCAACCGCCCGACCCACCTGCTGAACGCGCTCAGCTTCGCGGTGGCCCAGGTGCTGATCGCGGGGGTGAACCTCTACGCGCTGGCGCTGATCATGCAGGCGCTGCTCGGCTGGCCGCTCTGGGTGGCCATCGTGGTCGGCGCGCTGATCGTGCTGGCGTACATCACCGTGGGCGGGCTCTCCGGGGCGATCTACAACGAGGTGCTCCAGTTCTTCGTGATCGTCGCCGGCCTGCTGCCGATCACCATCCTCGGCCTGGTGAAGGTGGGCGGGGTCGCCGGGCTGATGGACGCGGTGCGCGACTCCAAGCTCGGCGAGGCCGGCCTGCACACCTGGCAGGACACCGGCACCACCGCCAACCCGCTGGGCGCGCACTGGATCGGCATCGTCTTCGGCCTCGGCTTCGTGCTCTCCTTCGGCTACTGGACGACGAACTTCGCCGAGGTGCAGCGCGCCCTGTCGGCCAAGAACATGAGCGCCGCCCGGCGCACGCCGATCATCGCCGCGTACCCGAAGCTGCTCATCCCGGTGGTCACCGTGATCCCCGGCCTGGTCGCCCTGGTCACCGTGCAGGGGCTGGGCGCGGAGAGCGGCGACCTGGTCTACAACAACGCCATCCCGCTGCTGATGCGCGACCTGCTCCCCAACGGCGTGCTCGGCGTCGCGGTGACCGGCCTGGTCGCCTCGTTCATGGCCGGCATGGCGGCCAACGTCAGCGGCTTCAACACCGTCTTCACCTACGACATCTGGCAGTCGTACATCCGCCGGGACCGGCCCGACGAGTACTACATCCGGATCGGCCGCTGGGCCACCGTCGCCGGCGTGCTGATCGGCATCGGCACCGCCTTCATCGCGGCCGGGTTCAGCAACATCATGAACTACATCCAGGCGCTCTTCTCGCTGTTCAACGCGCCGCTGTTCGCCACCTTCATCATCGGCATGTTCTGGAAGCGGATGACCGCCGCGGCCGGCTTCCTCTCCCTGCTCCTGGGCACCCTGGCCGCCCTGGCCACCTACCTGCTCTACAAGGGCGGGGTGGTGCACTTCAACTCCGACCTGGAGGAGAGCTTCTGGGGCGCCGGCATCGCGTTCGTGACGGTGGCGGTGGTCGCCGCGATCGTCACCCCGTTCACCAGGCCGCGGCGGGACGAGGAGCTGCGCGGCCTGGTGTACGGCACGGGCGGGATCGACCTGAAGGGCGACGTGCTCACCGGGGACGCCGTCTGGTGGCGCTCCCCCGTCGTGCTCGGCGTGATCGTGCTGACCCTCTCGCTCCTCCTCTACGTGCCGTTCTTCTAGGAAGGGTGCTCGGCCATGGCCATGGACAACCTCGACCCGCACGGGCACGACCACATGGTGGCGGCCACCGAAGAGGCCCGGCGCCGGTCCGCCGCCGCCCGGCTGTTCGACATCCGCCGGGTGATCGGTGGGCTGTTCACGGCGTACGGGGCGATCGTCACGCTGGTCGGGATCTTCGACGGCGCCGCCGCGGTGGAGAAGGCCGAGGGCGTACGGATCAACCTCTGGGCCGGCCTCGGCATGCTGGTGTTCGGCGTGCTGATGCTGCTCTGGCAGTGGCGCAACCCGGCCGAGCCCCCCGAGTCCCAGGAGCACGAGCGGTCCTGACGAACCGGACGTACCGCCCGGCGCGGGCCGGGCGGACGACCCGGCGGGCATGCCCTCCGCCTCCCGGGGTAGGCCAGGGGGATCAGGGAACGCGCCTGGGACAGGAGGGCAGCGACATGACGGACCGTGACCGTGACCGCCCGCTGGAGGAGAGCCCGGAAGTGGCCGCGGCGGTGGAGGACGACACCGGCGTCCCGCAGCTGATGACCGGGGGCGGCGCCGACCGGGACAATCCGACCTTTGTGGGGCCCGGTGACCGCGGCGAGCGGAGCGCCGGCGAGAACCTGATCGGTGACCCGTACGCAGCCGGCACCGGCGCGACCGGGACCGGCACCGGCGCCGCCCCGGACAACATCCGCACCGGTGGTGAGCAGCCGTGGGACCCGGAGGACCTGGTGATGGCCCGGGGCCAGGACATGACCCCGGAGAACCTCGAACGGGCCCGCCGCGACCTCGCCGAACTGGGCCGGGCCGCGATCGAGAAGACAGTGCCCTGACCCCACACCCCGCACTCCCCCGGGCCCGCGCGCTCGGGGACGCGGGCTCCGGCACGGACAGGGAAAGAGTGGCCTCCGGGCGTCGGGAGGCCACTCTTTCCGGGAAAGTGCGGGGATGTCGAGCGGGTGGGAGCGCGCGAGGGGGCCCCCGGCCGACCGGTGGCGGTCGGGCCGGGGGCCCGGGGAACCTGCCGCTGGAGCACCTCACCTACTGCCAGCGGCCGGTGGGCGTCGGCTCAGGAGAGCGGCGGGTAGGCGTTCTGCATGAGCTGCGCGAACTGTGCGGGGAACCAGGCGCCGGAGATCGGGGCGTCCGGCAGGGCCCCGGTGGGGTTGTTGCCGTTGCGCGCGTTGCCGGTGTACGTCGGGTCGCACATCCGGTCGAAGCCCTTGCCCTCGTTGTTCGGGATCTCCCGGCTGGAGCCGTCCGACTCACCCGGCGGCTTGACCCAGACGTACGCGTCGATGCCCGGCTCCGGCGCGGCCTTCGGGCGCTCGCCCAGACCGGCCCCGGACTGGTTGCACCAGTTGCCGGGGTGGATCCGCCGGTCCACCCGGCCACCGTTGACGTAGTCGTTGACGTTGGTCATCGGACCCGGGCCGGTGGGCCGGGCGGAGCCGCCCCAGCCGTTGCGGGAGGTGTCGATCAGCATGCCGATCCCGCTGTCGAAGCCGACCTGGACCAGCTTGTTGCGGAAGGCCTGGGCGAAGGACAGCTCGTCGACGTACTGGTTCCAGTCGATCCAGGTGGACTGCCGCACGGTCTGGCCGTTCACCGTGTCGGTCACCTTGACGTACGGCTCGCGCAGGGCCGAGTAGTTGGCCGTGTTCACGATGAAGCCGTGCACGTTCGCCACCGTGCTGCCGGAGGCGACCGCGGCGCTCTTCAGCATGTCGGCGGTCGGGCCGAAGTTGCTGTCCCAGCCGATCCAGCCGTGGTGCGCGGCGTCGATGTAGTTGTAGACGTTGCCGATCGCGCCGAGCTTGGCCAGCGCGTAGCCGACCCCGTTGACGTACGCGCCGTTGGCCTTCACGGTGTCGCACATCGTGGTGCCGCCGGGCTGGCCGGAGGTGTTGGTCACCAGGTTCGGCAGTGAGTCGATCTCGATGATGTTGATGATCCGCAGGTTGGCGTACTTCGGGTCGCCCTGGATCGCGGCGATCGGGTCGATGTACTCGGCCTTGTACTTCGGCAGCTCGTCCGGGCCGAGCTCACCGTTGGAGGCGAGCGCCGCGCAGTCCCGACCGGGCAGGTTGTAGATGACGAACTGGATGTAGTTGGCGCCCTGGCGCAGCGCCTCGTCCAGGTGGTCCCGTACTCCCATGGCGCCGTTGGAGCTGCTGTCCGGCGTGCCGTTGATGGCGGCGATCCGGTCCAGCCAGACCGCTGTGGGGTTGTTGGAGACCCGGTTGCCGCCGGCGACCGACTCGGCCTTGGCCTTCCACTCCGGGTTCACGTAGCCCCGGGCGTTCAGGTACGGGTTGTCCACCCGGTTGCCGGGCGGCGGGGTCGTGGGGGGCGGGGTGGTCGGCGGCGGCGTGGTGGTGGGCGGCGGGGTGGTCGGGTTCGTGCCGCCGTTGCAGGTCACCCCGTTCAGGGTGAACGAGGTCGGCTTCGGGTTGCTACCGCTCCAGGCCCCGTTGAAGCCGATGCTGATGGTGGCCCCGCTGGCCAGCGAGCCGTTGTACGACTCGTTCTGCGCGGTGACGTTCTGGCCGGACTGCGCCCACCGGGCCGACCAGCCCTGCTGCACGCGCTGGCCGCCGTCCGGGAACGTGAAGCCGAGCGTCCACCCGTTGAGCGCGTCGCCGATGTTCCTGATGTTGACGGTGGCGGTGAAGCCGCCTGGCCAGTCGTTGGTCGTGTACGTCACCGCACACTGGGTCGCGGCGTGGGCGACGGTGACCGGAAGGGTCACCAGCCCGCCCGCGACCAGGGTGCCCGCGCCGGCGAGCGCGAGGGCCCGGCGTGGGCCGGACATCCTTCTCCACACGTTCATGCCACTGATCTCCTTGGGCGAGACCGGACCCGCGAACGGCCCGGCACGGTGGTCCGATGGGCGTCCTGCGCGGACGACCGCCGGCGCCAACGGGATTCCTTCGGGGGGCGCCCGACCCGGACGGGCGGTGGTGGTGGTGCGATGACCGGCGACCGCCGGCCCGGGCGGGACGTCGTCCGGCGGACCGGTGCCCTCGACTCCTGCCTGCTGCGCGGTGTGGCTCCCCGAACCGCGTGCCGCCGATTCTTGCATGGGAGCGCTTCCATGGCAATGCCTCTATGTCTCCCGCTCGACCGCCCGCCGGGTCCGGCGCCCCGAGCCCCGCCGGGTCGGACAATGGCGGCGGCCACCCCGGCGATGGTCCGGTTCCGCACTCCCCCGAACCCGGACGATCCCGTCGAGTCACCCCGGCGAGCGCCGGACGGACCCCTAGCGCGCCAGGGGTCGGGAACCCCGCGACCCCCACCAGTCGGCGGCACATGCGATGAAAGCCGCTTACCACCCCTATAGCCCTCATCCCCGTCAAACTCTTAAACACGAATCTTTCCTCTCATAGGTCGTGAAACGGTCTAACGTCGGTCCTAGCTCGGATGTGGCCGAGCCGAGGACAACAGGGGATGGAGTGACGCAGGTCATGGGTAAGAAGATGCTCGGAAAGGTCGTCGCGGGCGCCGCCCTCGGCGGTGCCTCGCTGCTGGTGTTCTCGCCGGCGGTCGCGTACGCCGACGGTCACCACGACGACAAGGACGGCAAGGTCTTCGCCAAGCCGCACGTGGTCAAGCCCGGCGACGAGGTCAAGCTCCTCGAGGTCTGCGAAGAGCCGCAGAAGCACGCGTACGTGTGGTCCAAGGTCACCGGCAAGGTCAAGCTCAAGCCGGTCGACGGGCGCGAGGACCACCGTGACTGGCGTGGCGGGGAGGAGGACCGTCGCGACGAGCACGGCAAGGACCACGAGGACAAGGGCAAGGACCACGACAAGGGCAAGGACCACGAGGACAAGGGCAAGGACCACGACAAGGGCAAGGACCACGAGGACAAGGGCAAGGACCACGACGGCCGCGGTGACGAGACCGGCAAGCCGCAGCCGAACGGCCAGGGCGGCGGCGCCGCGGACTCCGGCCGCGAGGAGGACCGCAAGGACTGGAAGGGCGACGAGCACGGCCAGGACGCCGAGCACGGCAGCGACTGGAAGGACCGCGAGGAGTCCGGCCGCGACGGCGACAAGAAGGACCACGAGAACAACGACCACGGCGACTACGGCGACTACGGCGACGAGTCCGACCGGGGCGACCACGGCTCGGACTGGAAGGGCCACGACGAGAACGGCAAGGACCACGAGGACGGCAAGGACCACGAGAACGGCTGGTCCGACGAGGAGTCCGGGGACTACGGCAAGGACGAGGACCGCTGGGAGCACAAGCGTGACTTCGTCTACTACGGCGAGGCCAAGGTGGACCGGCACGCCAAGCCGGGCCGCTACAAGCTCGAGGGCTCCTGCGGCAAGGGCGAGCTGGTCGTCCTGCCGCGTGGCGGGGTCGACGGTGGTGACGGTGGCGCCGGCGCCGGCACCGACCGCGAGCTGGCCGCCGCGGGCGCGAGCCTGATCGGCGCCTCCGCGCTGGGCGGCATCGTGCTGCTGCGTCGTCGTCGGACCGATGCGTCCTACGCGTGACGTGACGGCGACCCGGGCCGGCGGCCGCCACGGGATTCCGTGGCGCGCCGCCGGCGCGGCCGTCGTCGTCCTGCTCGCCATGGTGGGCGCCGGCCTGGTCGGCGCGTCGCTCAAGGGCACGCCCGCTCCCCGCCCGCCCCAACCCCTGGCCCAGGCGGCGGCCACGCCGAGCGCCACGCCGTCGTTCGACACGTACGACGAGGCGCCGGCCGCCGCCGGGCTGCCCCGCTCCACCCCCACCACGATCACGATCCCCCGGATCGGGGTCGACGCGAGCATCATCTCGTTGGGCACCAACCCGGACGGCACCGTCCAGGTCCCGCCGCTGGAGCGGGCCGAGCTGGCCGGCTGGTACCAGCCGGGACCGAGCCCGGGCGAGGTCGGCAACGCGGTGATCGTGGGGCACGTCGACTCGGCCAAGATCGGGCCGGCGGTCTTCTTCTCGCTCGGCGCCCTGCAACCCGGGGACACCATCACCGTCGCCCGCGAGGACGGCCGGCCGGCTACCTTCACCGTCGAGTCGGTCCAGCGGCACCCGAAGGACGCGTTCCCCACCGAGCTGGTCTACGGCCCCAGCGACAAGCCCAGCCTGCGGGTGGTGACCTGCGGCGGGGTCTTCGACCAGGCCGCCGGCAGCTACCCCGACAACGTGATCGTCCTGGCCACCATGGCGGAATGACCAGGCAGAGCAGAAAGCGGTCCGGCCGGTCGGTTTCACAGACCGGCCGGACCGCTGGGTGGTTCGCTCAGGCCGCGGCCGAGGTCCGCACCAGCGTGCGGATCTGGCGCAGCAGCACCGACAGGGCGGCCAGGTCCGCCCGGGACTCGTCGAACTCGCCCATCGCCCGCTCGGCCCGGTGGATCGAGGTGGCGTTGGACTGCTCCCACTGCAACACCCGCTCGTGCGGGGGCAGGCTGTCCGGCGTGGAGTCGAGCACCTCCGCGGTGAGCGCGGCCAGCGCGGCGTACAGGTCGTACCGCAGCGCCATCCGGGCCAGCGTCTGCCAGCGGTCCTCGCGCGGCAGCAGGGAGATCTTCGACAGCAGCGAGTCCACCCGGAACCGGTCGGAGAGCACGAAGTAGACCGAGGCGACCTCGCCCACGTCGCGCCCGCTGCTGGCCGCCGTCTCGACCACGTCGAGCAGGCCGAAGCTGTACATCAGCCGGGTCGCCTGCTCGGCCAGGTCACGCGGCAGCCCCCGCTCGGTCATCGAGTCGATGTGCGCCGCGATCGCCTCCCGCTCGCTGCCGTAGAAGAGGTTCTCCAGCCCCGGCAGCAGCCGGGCCACCCCGTCCCGCAGCCGGGCGATCTCCGCCGGCACGTCGATCGGCGAGCGGCGATTGGTCACCAACCACCGCACCGCGCGGTCGAGCAGCCGGCGGGTGTCCAGGTAGACGCTGGTCTGCAGCTCCGGGGCGACCTTGTTGTCCAGCGCCTCCACCGCGTCCCAGAGCGCGCCGAGGCCGAACACCTCGCGGACCACCACGTACGCCCGGATCACGTCGGCCGCGCTGGCCGCGGTCTCCTCGACCACCCGGAAGACGAACGAGATGCCGCCCCGGTTGATCGCCTCGTTGACCAGCACCGTGGTGACGATGTCCCGGCGCAGCCGGTGCCGGCCCATCCGGTCGGCGAACCGCTCGCGCATCGGGGTCGGGAAGTAGTTGACCAGAACCTCGGTGGTCCAGTCCTCGTCCGCCAGCCCCTCGTTCAGGATCTCCTTCTCCAGGACGATCTTGACGTACGCGAGCAGCACGGCGAACTCCGGCGCGGTGAGCCCGGACTCGCTGCGCACCGCCAGCTCCTCGTCCGGCGGCAGCGCCTCCAGGGCCCGGTCCAGCGCGCCGGAGCGCTCCAGCTCGGTGATCATCCGGCGGTGCACCGGGAGCAGCGAGGCGGCCTGCGCCTGGGCGTTGTTGATCGCCCGGGCCTGGTCGTAGTTGTCCCGCAGCACCAGCTCGGCGACCTCTTCGGTCATCTCGGCGAGCAGTTCGTCCCGCTCCGGCACGGTCAGCTCGCCGTCGGCGACCGCCGTGTTGAGCAGGATCTTGATGTTCACCTCGTGGTCGGAGCAGTCCACCCCGGCCGCGTTGTCGATGAAGTCGGTGTAGATCCGACCGCCGGTCAGCGCGTACTCGATCCGGCCGAGCTGGGTCCAGCCCAGGTTGCCGCCCTCGCCGGCGACCCGGCAGCGCAGGTTCTTGCCGTCCACCCGGATCGCGTCGTTGGACTTGTCGCCCACCTCGGCGTTGGTCTGGCTGGACGCCTTGACGTAGGTGCCGATGCCACCGTTCCAGAACAGGTCGACCGGCGCGGTGAGGATCGCCTTCATCAGCTCCTGCGGGGACAGCTGCGCCACGTCGTCGTCCAGGCCGAGCCGCTCGCGGACCTGCGGCGAGATCGGCACCGACTTGGCGGTACGCGGGTAGACGCCACCACCAGTCGAGATCAACTCCGGGTTGTAGTCCTCCCAGGACGACCGGGGCAGCTCGAACAACCGCTTCCGCTCGGCGTACGAGGTGGCGGCGTCCGGGTCCGGGTCGAGGAAGATGTGCCGGTGGTCGAAGGCGGCCACCAGCCGGATGTGCTCCGACAGCAGCATCCCGTTGCCGAACACGTCGCCGGACATGTCACCGACGCCGACCACCGTGAAGTCCTGGGTCTGGGTGTCGTGGCCCAGCTCGCGGAAGTGCCGCTTGACCGACTCCCAGGCGCCCCGGGCGGTGATGCCCATCTTCTTGTGGTCGTAGCCGGCGGAGCCGCCGGAGGCGAACGCGTCGCCGAGCCAGAAGTTGTGCGCCGCGGAGATCTCGTTGGCGATGTCGGAGAACGTGGCGGTGCCCTTGTCCGCCGCCACGACCATGTACGGGTCGTCGCCGTCGTGCCGGACCACGTCCTCCGGCGGCACGATCTCCCCGCTGAGGATGTTGTCGGTGACGTCCAGCAGCGCCGAGACGAACTCCTTGTAGCAGGCCACCGCCTCGTCCCGGTCGCCCGGCTTCTGCTTCAGCACGAAGCCGCCCTTGGCGCCCACCGGCACGATCACGGCGTTCTTCACCATCTGCGCCTTGACCAGGCCGAGCACCTCGGTGCGGAAGTCCTCCCGCCGGTCCGACCAGCGCAGCCCGCCCCGGGCCACCGGCCCGAACCGCAGGTGCACGCCCTCGAACCGGGGCGAGTAGACGAAGATCTCGAACTTCGGCCGGGGTGCCGGCAGGTCCGGGATCGCCTGCGGGTCCAGCTTGAAGGCCACGTACGCCTTCGGCCGCCCGTCCGAGCGCTTCTGGTAGAAGCTGGTACGCAGGGTGGCCTGGATCAGCGTCAGGTACGAGCGCAGGATGCGGTCCTGGTCGAGGCTGGCCACGTCGTCCAGCGCGGCCCGGATCTCGGTGACCAGCTCGCCGCTGCGCTGCTGCCGCTGCCCGGCGTCCATCGCGCCCGGCACGAACCGGACCTCGAAGAGCTCGACCAGCAGCCGCGCGATCCGCGGGTAGGCGATGAAGGTCGACTCCATGTAGTCCTGGGAGAAGACCGTGCCCGCCTGCCGCAGGTACTTCGCGTACGCCCGCAGCACGACCACCTGGCGCCAGGTGAGGCCGGCGCGCAGCACCAGCTCGTTGAAGCCGTCGACCTCGGCCTCGCCCCGCCACGCCGCCGCGAAGGCGTTCTCCACGTGCGGGCGCACCTCGGCCAGTTCCTGGTGCCCCTCGGGTAGCTGGAGCCCGAAGTCGTACAGCCAGATCCGGCCGTCGACCCGCTCCACCTCGTACGGGTGCTCGTCGACCACCCGGACGCCGAGCGAGTGCAGCACCGGCAGCACGGCGGAGAGCATCATCGGCTCGCCGTAGCGGTAGACCTTGAACCGCACGTCCATCGGCTCGGCCTGCTCGGCCTCCGCCGGGCGGGCCCCGGGGCGGGGCGCCAGCTGCTTGCGGAACAGGTGCATCTCCAGCTGGCCGGGCTCCTCCAGCAGCTCCAGCTTGGCCAGGTCCTTCATCGCCTCGTACGGCGTGTGCCCGTCCTTGTAGCCCTCCGGGAAGGCGTCGGCGTACCGGCTGAACAGGTGCTTGGCCTGCTCGTCGCCGAGCTTGCGCTCCAGCACCAGCCGGTAGTCGTCGTCCCAGAGCCGGGTGGCGTCGGCCAGCTCCTCGGCGAGCAGGTCGGCGTCGATGTCACCGGGCGGGCGGTTCGGGTCGGTCCGGACGATGAAGTGCACCCGGGCCAGCATCGACTCGGTCACCCGGGTGGTGTAGTCGACACCCACGCCGTTCAGCTCGCGCAGCAGGATGTCCTGCATGCGCAGCCGGTTCTGGGTGGTGAACCGGTCCCGGGGCAGGTAGATCAGGCAGGAGATGAACCGCCCGTACGCGTCCCGGCGCAGGAAGACCCGCAGCTGCCGACGGCCGGCCATGCGCAGCACGCCGATCACCGCGTGGTAGAGGTCGTCGGTCTTGATCTGGAACAGCTCGTCGCGCGGGTAGGTCTCCAGGATCTGGAGCAGGTCCTTGCCGGAGTGGCTGCGCTGGCTCAGACCGGAGCGGTCGAGCACCTCGGCCACCTTGCGCCGGACCACCGGCAGCTCCCGCACGCTGGTGCGGTACGCGGCGGTGGAGAACAGGCCCAGGAAGCGCCGCTCCCCCACCACCTCGCCCGCCTCGTCGAACACCTTGAACCCGATGTAGTCGAGGTAGGCCGAGCGGTGCACGGTGGCCCGCGAGTTCGCCTTGGTGATGATCAGCAGGCGCTTCTCGGTGACCCGCTCGTGCGCCTCGGGCGTCATCGACGACAGCGACCGGGCCTCCGGCGAGTCCTGGCGCAGGATGCCCAGCCCGGTGCCGAGCACCGCCTCCAGCGCCTGGCCGCCGTCCGCAGCCCGGGTGAGCCGGTACTCGCGGTAGCCGAGGAACGTGAAGTGGTCGTGCGCCAGCCAGCGCAGCAGCTCGACCGAGTCGGTGATGTCCTTCTCCGGCACCGGCGGCCGGTTGTCGCTCGTCCGGGCGGCGGCCAGCTCGTCGGCGAGGGAGAGCGCCCGCTGGCGCATCTTCGGCCAGTCCTCGACGGCCTCCCGCACGTCGGTGAGCACCCGCTGCAACTCCCGGCGCAGGGTGTCCCGCTCGGCCGCGTCGCGGACCGGGTCGATCTCGATGTGCATCCAGCTCTCGACCAGGTCGCCGGCGATCGCGTCGTCCGGCTCCACGTCCGCGCAGACCTCGGTCAGCCGGCCGAGCGGCTCGCGCCGGACCACCACCAGCGGGTGGACCAGCAGGTGCACGTCGAGGTGGTGCGAGTTGAGCAGGGCGGTCACCGAGTCGACCAGGAACGGCATGTCGTCGGTGACGATCTCGATGACGGTGTGGTGCTGGTCGGCGTCGGGTTCGTGGATCCGTAGCTTCAGCTCACCCGGGACGCGCTGCCGGGCCAGGTCGCGGTGGGCCTGGGCCGCGGCGAGCATCTCCTCGGCGGTGAAGCCGATCAGCTCCTCGTCCGGGGCGAACCGCCAGAAGCGGCTGACCAGGGTCGCCGCGTCGTGGTCGTCCCCGGCGAGCGCGACCGCCTGGGCCACCAGGCGCTCCGCGTTCGGTACCGGTTCGTCGAGCTCGGTGTCCTCCACGTCCCCCGCCAGCGAATCCGGCGACAGGCCCAGGTCGTAGATGGTGTCGATGCTCGAACCGGTCATCCCGGTCACTCCTGTGTCGAGTCGGCCGAAACCGTCCCCGTCGGTCGCCGAATCGAAGCTGTCGTCCCGGCTGGTGTCATCCTGCCGGAGGTCGGGTCCCGGTTTGATCGCCGGACGCCGGTCCATCGGTGCCACTCCCCTCGACCCACCGCGTTGTGGGTCACTCTCCCGCCCAGCCTAGGCCCTCCCGCTTTGGCGCTTCCGCGGCGGACCTCCGGCCGGACGTCCGGATCGGGACTCTGTCCTTTCACCCGTTGCGGGTACGAGGTTGGCCGGCTCAGGAGTACCCCGCCGCGCGATGTTCATCACACCGTCACGGGTCCGTCTTCCCGCCCGTCCGCCCCCAACCGGGGACGATGCGGACGGCGGGCGCGTACTAACGTGCAGGCAGTGGAAGATCCAAGGAGCTGCGCCATGCGTCCGTCGTACCCCCGTCGTCACGGCCGGTCACTCGCCGCGCTGGCCGCGATCGTGCTCGCGGCCGGCGGCCTCACCGCCTGCTCCGACAGCGACGGGCCGGAACGAAGCGTGGACGCCTTCCTCGCCGGCTGGCGCTCCGGCGACCTGCAGGCGGTCGGGTTCGTCGACCCGACCGGCGCGAAGGTGCCGGCGGCCGACGTCGCCCGGGAGATCAAGGAACTCTCCGGCGAGCTGGCGGCCACCCCGCCGGCGCTGAGCCGCCGGGGCGAACCGAAGATCACCGCGGACACCGCCACCGCGGTCGTCAAGGTCGAGTGGACCCTGCCGGGCGACACCCGCTGGGCGTACGACCGGTCGATCCGGCTGACCCGCGGCGGCGACGACCAGTGGCAGGTGATCTGGGAGCCGAAGGTGGTGCAGGAGCAGCTCAGCCGGGGCGACCGGCTCGGGCTGCGCCGGCAGACCGGACCGCGGGCCGCGGTGCTCGACGACGCCGGCCAGCCGATCGTGGCGCCCCGACCGGTGGTCCGGGTGGGGGTGCAGCCGAGCGAGGCGACCGACGTCCCGGGCCTGGTCCGCAAGCTGGACGCCGCGTTCCGGGCGATCCGGCCGGCGATCACCCCGCCGGTCGACCTCTCCGGCCTGCCCAAGCGCCTCGCCGACGCCGACCCGGGCGCCTTCGTCGAGGTGGTGACCCTGCGGGAGGACGCCTACCGGCAGATCAAGTCGCGGATCTACGACCTGCCCGGCACCAAGTTCCGCTCCGACCGGCTGGATCTCGCCCCCACCCGCGAGTTCGCCCGGGCGGTGCTCGGCTCGGTCGACCCGGCGCAGGCCGACGACCTGGCCCGGCACCCCGACCGGTACGCCGCCGGCGACCTGGTCGGCCACGGCGGTCTGCAGGGGCGCTACGACGAGCGGCTGCGCGGCACGCCGGGGCTGAGCGTGATCATCGAGCGGCCCGGGCCGGACGGCACCATGACGCCGACCGACACCGAGGTGTTCCGCCGGGACCCACAACCCGGCAAGCCGCTGAAGACCACCCTCGACGTGGCGACCCAGAACGCGGCCGACGCGGCGCTGCGCGGCGAGCGGCGGCGCGCGGCGCTGGTGGCGCTGCGGATCAGCGACGGGGCGGTGCTCGCCGCGGCGAACGGCCCGGGCGCGGCCGGCGAGAACCTCGCCTTCACCGCCCAGGTACCGCCGGGATCGACCTTCAAGATGGTCAGCGCGCTCGGGCTGCTGGACCGCGGCGCGGTCACCCTGGACGGGCGGGTCGACTGCCCGAAGACGTTCACCGTCGACGGCCGGGCGTTCAAGAACTCCGACAACTTCGTGCTCGGCTCGGTGCCGTTCCGCACCGACTTCGCGAAGTCCTGCAACACCGCGTTCACCGCGCTGGCCCCGAAGCTGGGTGCGGACGGGCTCGCGGTGGCCGGCCGGTCGCTGGGCCTGGAGGGGCAGTGGGACGTCGGCCTGGACGCCTTCACCGGCAAGGTCTCCGCCAACGGCGGCGCCACCGAGCAGGCCGCCGCCGCGATCGGCCAGGGCACCACCGTGGTCAGCCCGCTGGCCATGGCGTCGGCCACCGCCGCCGTCGCCCGGGGCCGCTTCGAGCAGCCGAAGCTGGTGCTGGACCCGGCCCCGGCCCAGCCGGCCGCCCCCGGCCAGCCGCTCAGGGCCGAGTCGGTCGAGGCGGTGAAGACGATGATGCGGGAGGTGGTCACCGCCGGCACCGGCACCGCCCTGAAGGACGTGCCGGGCGACCCGGTGCACGGCAAGACCGGCACCGCCGAGTACGACAACAACCCGGCGCACACCCACGCCTGGTTCGTCGGCTGGCAGGGCGACGTCGCGTTCGCGGTCTTCGTCGAGCAGGGCGGCGCGAGCACCGCGAGCGCCGTCCCGATCGCCGAACGCTTCCTCCGCGCCCTCCCCCGCTGACCCCCCCACGGGGCCCCGCAGCGTTGATCAAGCGGTTTGCGTCAACCACCGACCGGGTTCTGACACAACCCCTTGATCATTTTCCCGAAGCAGGGGGCGGGCCGAAACGAGGGCGGATGAGGCCCTGTGGCGGCGAGGTGGGTGCGCGAGTGCCGGCCCCGCTTCGTCGCCGCGCTGGTCCTCCGCGTGCGCGACCTGCCCACGTCGCCCTCGTGGTCGGCACGTCGCCGTCCTGGTCGGCACGTCGCCGTCCTGGTCGGCATGGTCGCCCTCGTGGTCGGCACGTCGCCGTCCTGGTCGGCACGTCGCCGTCCTGGTCGGCACGGTCGCCGTCCTGGTCGGCACGGTCGCCCTCGTGGTCGGCGCGTCGCCCTCGGGGTCGGTCCTCCCGGAAGCCGACACGGTGGGAGCCCTGTCGAGCTGCCCCGTCGATGGGACCACCGGCTGGCGATGACCCGCGTTCGCGCTCGCGCTCCACGCGGATGCCCCGGTAGACGGGGCAGCTCTGAAGCGTCCGCGGGAGTGTGGGGCCGCCGTGCGGAGCGTCAGGCGATCCCGGCGCTGGGATGGGCGGTGTCGTCCTCCGGTGCCGACAGGTCGTCGTCGGGGTCGGACTGGGCGGGCGGTTCGGTGACCAGCGGGTTCCGGCGCAGCAGCCCAGGACCGGCGGCGGCGGGCGGCCCGACCGGTTCCAGCCCGACGGAGGTCGGCCCGACGGAGGACGGCCCGACGGAGGACGGCCCGACGGAGGACGGCCCGACGGAGGACGGCCCGACGGAGGACGGCCCGACGGGCTCCAGCCCGGCCCTGCCGGCGGCCGCGGGTGGCACCACCGGTTCCAGGCCGGCCGCGACGGCCGCCCCGGACGCACGGACCGGCTCGCCACGGCCGGCCGCAGCGGTCGCCCCGGTCAGACCGACCGGCTCCCGGCCGGCCGGAGGAGCCGCGGCGTCCGGGCCCGGCTCGGTCGGCTGGTCGGCCTCCACGGCGCCGCGCGGCGGGACGACCCGGGCACCGGAGCGCCCGTTGCCCGGGCGGGCGGCGCGGGTGCTCGACGGGCCGGGCAGCAGCCGGGGCGGCACCGCCTCGGGCGCGCTGACCGGGGCGAGCCCGGCCACCACCGTGTTGACGATCTCGGCGGCGTACGCGCCGTCCGGGTCGTAGTCGGGGTCGAAGACGGTCAGCTCGACGCCGAGGCAGTGCGGGGTGTCGACCAGCCCGGCCAGCAGGATCTCCAGCTCGGCGAAGGCGATCCCGCCCGGGTCGGGCGCGTCGACCGCCGGCATCACGGCCGGGTCCAGCACGTCCACGTCGATGTGCACCCAGTAACCGGCGCAGTCGGCGAGCTGCTCGTGCGCCCACTGCGCGGTACGGGCCGCGCCCTCGGCGCGCAGCGCCGGCACCGGCCGGGTGATGATCCCGGCGGCCTGGAGGTCGAGCCGGTACTCGTCCTGGGCCCGGATGCCGAGCACCACCACGTCGATGTCGCGGAAGTAGGGGCGGCGCCCCTCGATGGCCGCCAGGTCGGCCTGCCCCCGGCCGGTGACCAGGGCGAGATCCTCACCCGCCGCGGCGCCCACGTAGGAGGCGTTGCCGGGGTGCCGGAAGTCGGAGTGGCCGTCGACGAAGACCAGCCCGATCCGGCCGCCGACCGCCTCGCCGAGCCGGTGCATGGCCAGCGCCGAGCCGAGCAGGATCGAGCAGTCCCCGCCGAGCACCAGCGGGAACTCCCCCCGGTCGATGATCGAGCCGATCCGGTCGGCGAGCGCCACCGAGTAGTCGGAGATCTCCCGCGCGTGGCACACGCCGTCGCCCGGCCGCCAGTCGCCCGGGTCGTACCGCGGCGGGGTCAGGCAGCCGGCGTCGCGGGCCCGCAGCCGGGCGAGCAGCTCGTGGTCGCGCAGCGCGCCGGGCGCCTTGGCGCAGCCCGGCACCGAGGTGGCCGTGGGCGGGCGCAGGCCCAGGTTGGACGGCGCGTCGAGGACGGCGATCCGGCGCATCATGGGCTCCCGTCCTCGGTGGTCGGGCGGGCCGGCCGGGACGCCGGCCCGCGCTGGCGTGCTACGTGCTCAGAACAGGGCGCTGGCCAGGGCCCGGCGGGCCGAGGCCACCGCGGGGTCCTCCGGACCGGCGATGGTGAACAGTCCGACGAGGTGCTGGCGTACCTTCTCCCGGTCGTCGCCGGCGGTGCGCCGGACCACGCCGACCAGCCGCCGGTAGGCCTGCTCGGCCATGCCGCTGAGCACCTCGATGTCGGCGGCCAGCAGCTGCGCGTCCACGTCGTCGGGGTCGGCCTCGGCGGCGGCAAGCGCCGCCTGCGGGTCGGCGCCGGCCACCCGGCGGGCCAGGCCGACCTGGGCCAGGCCGGCCTCGGCCGCGGCGTCGGCCGGCGAGTCGGCCAGGATCTTGCGGTACGCCCGCTCGGCGGCGTCCAGGTCGCCGCTCATCAGGGCGTCGTCGGCCTCGTCCAGGCGGGGGTCGGTCGGCTCCGCCACGCTCACGCCGCCGGCCTTGAGCACCGCCTGGATCCACTGCCGCAGCTGCGCCTCCGGCACCACCCCGGAGAAGGCGTCGATCGGCTGGCCGCCGACCACCGCGTAGACCATCGGGATGCCCTGCACCCGGAACATCTGGGCGATGCGCGGGTTGGCGTCCACGTCGATCTTGGCGAGCACCCAGGCGCCGCCGCCCTCGACGGCCAGCCGCTCCAGCACCGGGGAGAGCTGCTTGCACGGCTCGCACCACTCGGCCCAGAAGTCCACCACGACCGGTGTGTTCAGCGAGCGTTCGAGGACCTCGGACTGGAAGGTCGCCTCGGTCACGTCGATGACGGTGACGCCGCCGCCGACGGCGCCGCCGGGGGCACCGGCGGGCGGACCGGCCTGGGCCGGGGTCGGGCTCGGGGCAGGGGTGCGCAGCGCGCTGAGGTCGACCGCGCCGCGGGTGAAGATCGACGAGGTGATCCGTGGGTCGCTCATGGTTATCTAGTCTCGCACGCGCGCGCCCCAACGCCGATCAACCGCGACGGCGACAGTTGCAGTTCTCACCCTGCTCACCGCCCCTGCCCACCCCCACCCCGGTCAGAAGCGGGCGGGTTCGCGGTAGGTGCCCCATTCGGTGCGGAGGGCGTCGCAGATCTCGCCGAGGGTGGCTTCGGCGCGGACGGCGTCGAGCATGGCCGGGATCATGTTCTCGCCGGTGCGGCTGACCTCGACCATGCGGGCCACGGCCGCCTTGACCGCCGCGTCGTCGCGGGTCGCCTTGCGCTCGGCCAGCACCCGGCGCTGCTCCAGCTCCACCTCGTGCGAGATGCGCAGGATCTCCAGGTCCTTGGCGACCGTGTTGGTGTGGCAGTTGACCCCGACGATCTTCTTCTCGCCCTTCTCCAGCGCCTGCTGGTAGGCGAACGCCGACTCGGCGATGTGGCCGGTGAACCAGCCGTCCTCGATGCCGCGCAGGATGCCGGAGGTCATCGGGCCGATCTGGTGCGGGCCCTCGCCGCCGAGCTGCCGGATCCGGGCGAAGATCTCCTCCGCCTCGGCCTCGATCTTGTCGGTGAGCGCCTCGACGTACCACGACCCGCCCAGCGGGTCGGCCACGTTGGTCACCCCGGTCTCCTCCATCAGCACCTGCTGGGTACGCAGGGCGATCTCGGCGGACTCGTCGGTGGGCAGCGCGAGCGTCTCGTCCAGGGCGTTGGTGTGCAGCGAGTTGGTGCCGCCGAGCACCGCCGCGAGCGCCTCGACGGCGGTCCGCACCACGTTGTTCACCGGCTGCTGGGCGGTCAGCGAGACCCCCGCGGTCTGCGTGTGGAACCGCAGCCAGAGAGCCTTCTCGCTGGTGGCGCCGTAGACGTCGCGCAGCCACCGGGCCCAGATCCGGCGGGCGGCCCGGAACTTGGCGATCTCCTCGAAGAAGTCGACGTGCGAGTCGAAGAAGAAGCTCAGGCCGGGCGCGAAGACGTTCACGTCCAGGCCGCGGGAGAGGCCGAGCTCGACGTAGCCGAACCCGTCGGCGAGGGTGTACGCCAGCTCCTGCGCGGCGGTCGAGCCGGCCTCGCGGATGTGGTAGCCGGAGACCGAGAGCGGCTTGTAGCGGGGGATCTCCCGGGCGCAGTACTCCATCAGGTCGCCGATCAGGCGCAGGTGCGGCTCCGGGTCGAAGAGCCACTCCTTCTGCGCGATGTACTCCTTGAAGATGTCCGTCTGGAGGGTGCCGTCCAGGCTGGACAGGTCGGCGCCCTGCCGCTCGGCGGCCACCAGGTACATGCAGAACACCGGCACGGCCGGGCCGGAGATGGTCATCGAGGTGGTCACCCCGGCCAGGTCGATGCCGTCGAAGAGCACCTCCATGTCGGCGGCGCTGTCCACCGCGACCCCGCAGTGCCCGACCTCGCCGAGCGCCTGCGGGTCGTCCGAGTCCCGCCCCATCAGGGTGGGCATGTCGAAGGCGACCGAGAGGCCGCCGCCGCCGGCGCCCAGGATCATCTTGTAGCGCTCGTTGGTCTGCCGGGCGTTGCCGAAGCCGGCGAACTGCCGGATGGTCCAGGTCCGCCCCCGGTAGCCGGTCGGGTAGAGGCCCCGGGTGTACGGGAACTCGCCCGGCCAGCCGATCCGCTCGAAGCCCGGGTAGGCGACGCCCTCCGGCGGCCCGTAGACCGGGTCGACGGTCATCCCGGAGAGCGTGGTGAAGTCGGCGTCCCGCTTGCGCGCGGCGTCGTAGCGGGCCTGCCAGCGTGCCCGTCCGGCTGCGATCTCGTCGGCGTTCATCCGCGGGGCTCCTCCTCGAGCTCTCGACTGCACGTCGAGTGTAGGCCGGGAGCCTGAACGATCGCTAAGGGAAGTCGTACCGGCTGGTAACCAGAGCGCGCCGGACGCTCAGGCGGTCGGCGCGGCGGGCTCGCCCAGGGCCACGTCGTCGACCCGGATGTTGACCTGGTCGACCCGCAGCCCGTACGCCTCGACCGCCTCGGTCACCTTCGCCCGCACCGCCTCGGTCACCTCGGGCACCGTCCGGCCCGCCTCGATCACGATGACCAGGTTGACCACCGCGGCGCCGTTCTTCACCTGCGCCGAGGCGCCGCGCGTCGCGTCGCCCACGCTGTCCAGGCCGACCCGGTCGAGCACCGAGTTGAAGAACCGGGCCACGTCGCCGCCCAGCTCGGTCACGCCGGGCACCGAGCGCGCGGCGGCGACCGCGATCTTCTCCACCACCTCGTCGGAGACGGAGGTGGTGCCGCCCGCCACCGCGTCCGGCGTCACCGACAGGTCCCGCGTCGCCTCGTCGCTCATGCTCTCCCACTCCGCCCGCACATCACCGCCCCACGCCGACCGTGGAGCGGTGCGAGCGTACTAGTTCCGGACGGTCCGGGGTGGACACGGCACCGGCCGGTCCGGGCCGGCGGGACGGAACCGGCGCGACGCTCAGGAGCCGAGTTGCGCGAGCAGCTCGTCCGCCGCCGCGTACGGGTCCAGCGCCCCCTCGGCCACCTTCGCGGCGAGCGCCGGCAGCTCCGTACCGTCGCGCAGCGAGCCGATCCGGTCGCGCAGCGTGCCGAGCGCTATCGCCTCGATCTCGGCGGCGGCCCGTGCCTCCTGCCGGCGGCGCAGCTCGCCGTGCTCGACCAGCCAGCCGCGGTGCTTGTCGATCGCGGCCGCGATGTCGTCGATCCCCTCGCCGCGGGCGGCGACGGAGCGCACCACCTGCGGGCGCCACTGGCCCGGCCCGCGCTCGCCCAGCGCGATCATCCCCTGGATGTCGCGCACCGTGGCGTCGGCGCCGTCCCGGTCGGCCTTGTTGACCACGAAGACGTCGGCGATCTCCAGGATGCCGGCCTTGACCGCCTGGATCGCGTCGCCCATCCCGGGGGCGAGCAGCACCAGCGTGGTGTCGGCCAGCGAGGCGACCTCCACCTCCGCCTGCCCGACGCCGACGGTCTCGACCAGCACCACGTCGCAGCCGGCGCCCTCCAGCACCCGGACCGCCTGCGGGGTGGCCGCGGAGAGCCCGCCGAGGTGACCCCGGCTGGACATGGACCGGATGTAGACGCCGGGGTCGGTGGCGTGGTCCTGCATCCGCACCCGGTCACCGAGGATCGCCCCGCCGGTGAACGGGCTGGACGGGTCGATGGCCAGCACACCCACCCGGTGCCCGCGGGCGCGCAGCGCCCGGACCAGCTCGTTGGTGGTGGTGGACTTGCCCACGCCCGGGGAACCGGTCAGCCCGACCACCTGGGCCTGGCCGGCGTACGGGGCCAGCGCCTCGGCGATCCGCGGCAGCGTCTCGTCGCCGGACTCGACCAGGGTGATCAGCCGGGCCACCGCGCGGGGGTCACCCGCGCGGGCCCGCTCGACCAGCATCGGCACGTCCCGGCTGCGGCGCACCGATCCGGTGCCCGCCGCCGGGACGCTGTCGACGGTCTCGCTCACTGTCGGTTCGCTCACTGACCGCTCTCGCCGACGGCCGGCACGTGGATGATCAGCGCGTCGCCCTGGCCACCGCCGCCGCAGAGGGCGGCCGCGCCGGTGCCGCCGCCCCGGCGCTTGAGCTCCAGCGCCAGGGTGAGCACCAGCCGGGCGCCGGACATGCCGATCGGGTGGCCCAGCGCGATCGCCCCGCCGTTGACGTTGACCTTCTCCGGGCCCACCCCGAGGTCACGCATGGACTGGATGCCGACCTGGGCGAACGCCTCGTTGATCTCGATGAGGTCCAGGTCGTCGACGCTCAGCCCGCCCTTGCGCAGCGCGTGCTGGATGGCGTTGGACGGCTGCGAGTGCAGGGAGTTGTCCGGGCCGGCGACGTTGCCGTGCGCGCCGATCTCGGCCAGCCAGGTCAACCCCAGCTCCTTCGCCTTGGCCTTGCTCATCACGACCACCGCGGCGGCGCCGTCGGAGATCGGCGAGGAGCTGCCGGCGGTGATGGTGCCGTCCTTGGTGAACGCCGGGCGCAGCTTGGCCAGCGTCTCGGCGGTGGTGTCCGGCCGCACGCCCTCGTCCTCGCTGATCACCAGCGGGTCGCCCTTGCGCTGCGGGATGACCACCGGGGCGATCTCCTCGGCGAAGTGCCCGTTCTTCTGCGCGGCGGCGGCCCGCTGGTGGCTGGCCGCGGCGAACTCGTCCTGCTCGGCGCGGCTGATGCCGTGCTTGGCGCCGAGCCGCTCGGTCGACTCGCCCATCGAGCAGCAGTCCCAGGCGTCGGTGAGGCCGTCCAGCGCCATGTGGTCCTTGACCACCACGTCGCCGTACTTGTAGCCGCCGCGCTGGCCGAGCAGCAGGTGCGGGGCGTTGGTCATCGACTCCATGCCGCCGGCCACCACGATGTCGAACTCGCCGGCCCGGATCAGCTGGTCGGCCAGGGCGATCGCGTCCAGGCCGGAGAGGCAGACCTTGTTGATGGTCAGGGCCGGTACGGACATCGGGATGCCCGCCTCGACCGCCGCCTGCCGGGCCGGGATCTGCCCGGCGCCGGCCTGGAGCACCTGGCCCATGATCACGTACTGCACCTGGTCGGGGGCGACGCCGGCGCGCTCCAGCGCCGCCTTGATCGCCACGCCGCCGAGCTTGGTCGCCGGGAGGTCCTTGAGGTTGCCCAGCAGGCGCCCCATCGGGGTCCGCGCGCCGCTGACGATCACCGAAGCCATACCTGCCTCCGAGGGGGGTGCCGACCTGTACGCCTTAACGATTGTTCGGCCAGACTAGCGCCATGGCTGAGAACTCCCCCGTCGAGACCGCTGCCGACTATGTCACAGACATCGGGCTGCGGCGCATCGACCACGTCGGGATCGCCGTGGCCGACCTGGACGCCGCGATCGACTTCTACCAGCGGACGTTCGGGATGCGCTGCGTGCACACCGAGACCAACACCGAGCAGGGCGTCCGCGAGGCGATGCTGGCCGTCGGGCCGACCACCGAGGGCGGCTGCGTGCAACTGCTCGCGCCGCTGACGCCGGAGTCGACCATCGCCAAGTTCCTGGACCGCAACGGCCCCGGGGTGCAGCAGGTGGCGTACACCGTGACGGACATCGACGCGGCCTGCGCGGCGCTGCGCGAGCGCGGCGTACGGCTGCTCTACGAGACGCCGAAGCGCGGCACCGCCGACTCCCGGATCAACTTCGTGCACCCGAAGGACGCCGGGGGCGTGCTGGTCGAGCTGGTCGAGCCGGCCGCGCACTAGCCCACGGGCCGCCCCGCCGCGCGCCCCGGCGGCGGGGCGGCGGGGCGGCGGGGCGGCACAGCCTCGCCCGGCACCCCCGAGGCGCGCCGCGCGGACCCACCCGGCGCCGCCGGCGGGACGCGCGCGCACCGCCGCCCGAGGCCCCGCGCACCGCCGCGGAGCACGGCACTGCGCGGTTCAACGTTCACCCGGGCACCTTCACGCATCGGTCGATGCGGTTTTTCACACAGGACTTCCGGCCCTAGCTACCGTTCAGTAACGTCCGCCCCATCGGAACGCGGTCGGTCCCGGATGTGTCGGACGTCGACATGGTGGACGGCCCGCACCGGCGCCGACGATGGCAGCACCCAGGCCCGTGCGCGCGGGTGCGGACGAACCGGAGGTCACCGTGCAGGACATCCTCGAAGCGATCATGTCGGCGGAAGGCTCCGCGCAACCGGAGCGGGAACTCGCCGGTCTCGCCGGGCTGCCCGTACCCGAGTCCTACCGCGGCGTGGTGGTGCGCGCGGACGAGACCCGGATGTTCGACGGCATGGCCACCCGGGACAAGGACCCGCGCAAGGCGCTGCACGTGCAGGAGGTGCCGACGCCGGAGCTCGGCCCGGGTGAGGCGCTGATCGCGGTGATGGCCAGCGCGATCAACTACAACACCGTCTGGACCAGCATCTTCGAGCCGCTGTCCACCTTCAAGTTCCTCCAGCGCTACGGCCGGCTCTCCGAGCTGACCCGGCGGCACGACCTGCCGTACCACGTGGTCGGGTCGGACGCCGCCGGCGTGGTGCTGCGGACCGGGCCGGGGGTGACCCGGTGGTCCGCCGGCGACGAGGTGGTCGCGCACTGCCTCTCGGTGGAGCTGGAGGACGCGGCCGGGCACGACGACACCATGCTCGACCCGCAGCAGCGGATCTGGGGCTTCGAGACCAACTTCGGCGGCCTCGCCGAGCTGGCGGTGGTGAAGGCCAACCAGCTGATGCCCAAGCCGCGGCACCTGAGCTGGGAGGAGGCGGCCAGCCCCGGGCTGGTGAACTCCACCGCGTACCGGCAGCTGGTCTCGCACCACGGGGCGAACATGAAGCAGGGCGACGTGGTGCTGATCTGGGGCGCCTCCGGCGGGCTGGGCAGCTACGCCACCCAGATGGCGCTCAACGGCGGCGCCATCCCGGTCTGCGTGGTGTCCAGTCCGGACAAGGCCGAGCTGTGCCGCAGGATGGGCGCCGAGCTGGTCATCGACCGGGCCGCCGAGGGCTTTCGGTTCTGGAAGGACGAGCAGACCCAGGACCAGGACGAGTGGCGGCGCTTCGGCGAGCGGATCCGGGAACTGACCGGCGGGGAGGACCCGGACATCGTCTTCGAGCACCCGGGCCGGGAGACCTTCGGCGCGAGCGTCTACGTGACCAAGCGCGGCGGCACCATCGTCACCTGCGCCTCCACCAGCGGCTTCCAGCACCAGTACGACAACCGCTACCTCTGGATGCACCTCAAGCGGATCGTCGGCAGCCACTTCGCCAACTACCGCGAGGCGTGGGAGGCCAACCGGCTGGTGGCGCTCGGGAAGATCCACCCGACGGTGTCGAGGACCTACCCGCTGGAGCAGACCGGCCAGGCCGCGTACGAGGTGCACCGCAACGCGCACCAGGGCAAGGTCGGCGTCCGCTGCCTCGCCCCGACCGACGGGCTCGGCGTCCGCGACCCGGAGCTGCGGTCCCGGCACGAGGACGCGATCAACCGGTTCCGCGGCCACTGACCCGACAGCGGCCGCCGGCGACGATTGCCGCAACGGTCGATCGCCATTCCGCACCGCTCGCGGGCACCCATTCGAGTGCCCGCGAGCGGGCGGCGACAAAGGGCCGCGGGCGCTCGCCCCGCGGCCCTTTTCCGCGTTCCGGCCCGGGCCGTCCGACCCGCCCGGGAGCTGCCAAGATCGCCGATTGGTCCGGTGTCCGGCGACCGCCGAAGTTGACCATGTAAACAGGACACCAAAGCTCGGCACCGCTCTTGCGAAGGACCCTGGGGCGTCTGCGAGTATGTCCCAATGCCCCAGCAGCAGTCCTCCCCTCTCGCGTTCTTCGATAACGCGAACTCGCAGCCAGATTTCACCGTTGGCCTGCGCGGATACAACACTCACCAGGTCGATGACTTCATCGGCCGGATGACCGCCGCGCTGACCCAGTCCGAGCAGGCCCGCGCCGAGGCCGAGCAGCGGATGAACGACGCGCAGCGTCGGCTCCGCCAGGCCGAGCAGCGCATGGCCGCGCTGGAGCAGAAGCTCGCGGACACCAACAAGCAGCTCGAGGAGAACAGCCGGCCGACCCTCTCCGGCCTCGGCACCCGCGTCGAGCAGATCCTCCGCCTCGCCGAGGAGCAGGCCAACGACCACCGCAACGAGGCCAAGCGCGAGTCGGAGGGCATCCTCTCCGCCGCCCGCCTCGAAGCGCGGGAGATCACCGACAAGGCCCGCGCCGAGGCGGCCGCGATGAAGGCCACCGCGGAGCGGGAGGCGGGCAACGTCCGTACCGCCGCCGAGCGGGAGGCCGCCGAGGTCCGGGTGCAGGCCCGCCGCGAGGCCGACACCCTGCGCGCCGACGCCGACCGCGAGACCAAGCAGCTGCGCACGGTCACCGCGCACGAGGTGGCCGAGCTGAAGTCCACCGTCGAGCGGGAGGTCGCCACGCTGCGCGCCACCGCCGAGCGGGAGATCACCCAGCAGCGGGCCAAGGCCGCCCGCGAGGCCGAGGAGAAGCGCGCCGAGGCGACCAAGCTGCTCACCGACGCCCGCGACAAGCGCGACAAGGACCTCCAGGCCCTGGAGCTGCAGCTCGCCGAGCGCCGGGAGAAGGCCGAGCGC
Source organism: Micromonospora sp. C28SCA-DRY-2 (assembly GCF_030519475.1). Classification (GTDB taxonomy): domain Bacteria; phylum Actinomycetota; class Actinomycetes; order Mycobacteriales; family Micromonosporaceae; genus Micromonospora. The sequence continues at coordinate 539,788 of NZ_JAUMKD010000002.1, forward strand.
GAGGAGTCCGAGCGGCACGCCGCCCAGGTGGCGCAGACCCAGAAGCTGGTCAGCGAGGCCGAGCAGCGCGCCCGGGCGGCCCAGGAGCGGGCCAAGGAGATCGAGCAGCGCGCCGAGGCCCGCCGGGTCGAGTCCGAGCGCACCGCGAACGAGACGGTGGAGAAGGCCAAGGCGCTGGCCGAGAAGACGCTCAACGAGGCGCGGGCCGAGTCGCAGCGACTGCTCAGCGAGGCGCGCACCGAGGCCGAGCTGACCACCCAGGCCGCCCGCCGCGAGGTGGAGGACCTCACCCGCCAGAAGGACGCGGTCACCGCGCAGCTGGGCCAGATGCTCTCCGGCCTCGCCGGCATCGTGCCGGGCGTGCCCGGGGCGGCCGCGCCCGCGCAGACCGACGCGAAGAAGGCCGCCGACGGCAGCGGTGACAAGGTGGCCGCGGAGGCCGCCAGCTGACCCGCCCGGCCGGGGCATGAGACGGCGCGGGGTGACACCGGGTGACCGGTGCCTCCCCGCGCCGTGTGCGTTTCCCGGCCAGTGGGAGCCGAGCGCCGCAACGCGGTGAAACAGGTCCCAACAGGGGCGTCCGTATCGCCCCAGGAGGGCCCGATGCGTGTGAGGATGGGGGCATGTCGCACGGCGAGGAACTGTTCGCTCTCGGCGGGGACGTGACCACGGAGCCCAGCTTCGAGTCCGCTCTGCGGGGGTACGAGAAACGACAGGTCGACCGGTACGTCGCGCGTGCGGAGCACGAGATCGCGACCCTCGCGGCTGAGCGGGAGCAGGCCTACACACAGATCCACAAGCTGGCCGGCCAGGTCGAGGTGCTCCAGCGGGATCTCGCCCAGGTGCGCAAGCAGGTCGGGGTGGTCGACCGCGCCTCGTTCCGGCACCTCGGCCCCCGGGTCGAACAGATCCTCACCCTCGCCGAGGAGCAGGCCGAGGCGATCCTGCGGGAGGCCAACGAGGAGATCGAGGCCCGCCGCGCCGCCGCCGAGCACATCATCGAGGAGGCCCGCGCCGAGGCCGCCAAGGCGCTCAAGGACTTCGAGATCGCGCTGGCCGCGCGCCGGGCCGAGGAGGAGCGGCACACCGCCGCCCGCAAGGCCGAGGCGGACGCCGCCGTCAAGGCCGCCAAGGCGGAGGCCGAGCGGCTCCGCAAGGCCGCCCAGGAGGCGCTGAACAAGGCCCAGCAGGAGGCCACCCAGCTGCGCGACGCGGCGAAGGAGATCCACACCCGGGCCCAGCAGGAGGCGACCAAGCTGCGCGAGGCCGCCAAGGAGGCGCACGCCAAGGCCCAGCAGGAGGCGACCGAGCTGCGCGAGGCCGCCAAGGAGGTGCACGCCAAGGCCCAGCAGGAGGCCCGCCGCCTGGTCGAGCAGGCCACCGAGGCCGGCCGGGCCACCCACGCCAAGGCCCAGCGCGAGGCCAAGCAGATCATCGACGACGCCAGCACCGCCGGCCGGGCCACCCGGGAGAAGGCCCGCCAGGAGGCGGAGCGGCTGACCACGCAGGCGGCCGAGTCCGCCCGGCGCAGCCGGGCCGAGACCGAGGCGTACGTGCAGCGGATGCGCAGCGAGACCGAGGCGTACGTGCAGCACGCCCGGGCGCAGACGCAGCAGGAGCTGGGCGCCTGGCGGGCCGGTGTGGAGAAGGAGGTGAACGGCCGGCGCGAGGCGGCCGACCGGGAGCTGGCCCAGCGGCGGGCCGCCGCCGAGCAGGAGTTCACCAGCCGCCGCACCGAGCTGGAGAAGCAGTACAAGACCCGCAACGCCGAGCTGGAGAAGCAGCACAAGACGCGGCAGGACGAGCTGGAGTCGACGTACACCAAGCGACGCACCCAGCTGGAGACCGAGTACCGCACCCGGAAGAACGAGATCGAGCAGGGCGCCGCCGCGATCCGCGAGGCCGCCGAGCGGGACGCGCTCACCATGCGCCAGCAGGCCGAGGAGGAGGCCGCGACGCTGCTCAGCCGGGCCGAGTCGGAGGCGGCCGAGAAGCGGCGCACGGCCGACGAGTACGTGGCGACCTCCCGCCGGCAGTTCGAGGAGTACGCCGCCACCACCCAGCAGCACCTGGCCACCACCCAGCAGCACCTCGCCGCCACCCAGCAGGAGGCGGCCGCCAGCCGGCAGCAGCTCGCCCAGGTGATGCTGGAGATCGCCCAGGCCCAGCAGCAGCTCGCCGACCTGCGCCAGGAGACCTGGCAGTCCCGGCAGGAGTCCGACGAGCTCCAGCGGCAGGTGGCCGAGCTGCGGCTGCAACTGGCCACGTCCGGTGGCCGCCCGACGGGCACCGACGGCGCCACCGTGGCCGCGCCGGCGACCGGCCCGAAGGCCGGGACGGCGAAGCGGGCCGACGCCCCGGCGAAGCCGGCCGGCGCCGGTGGGAAGCCGGGGGCCGACGCCAAGCCGGCGTCCGGGATCCCGGCGGGCGCCGCGGCGCGACCGGCCACCGCGGCCGAGGCGAGCGCGAAGCCGACCAGCGCGCCGAACCCCAACCAGAAGCAGACAGTGGACGCCGGCGGCCCGAAGCAGACGGTGGACGCGGGTCGGAAGCAGACGGTGGACACCGGCGGCGCGAAGCCGACCGGCGCCGCCGCGGCGGCCGTCTCCGGGGCGAAGCCGGAGGGTAAGCCGGCCGGCGCCGCGCCGGGCGGCAAGCCGGCCGAGGCGGGCCAGGCCGAGGCGCGCCCGGTCGCCGAGCCGGTGACCACGGCGGACGGCAGCGCCGCCGCGGCCGGTGTGGACGGCGAACCGACGGTGGCCGCGGTGCCCGGTGCCGGCGGTCGGGGGGCCACCCCGACGAAGATCACCAGCACCGGCGAGAACGGCAAGCGGCCCACCAAGCCGACCACCGACGAGCGCAGCGCCAAGCCCAGCACGGTCAGCGCCGAGAAGGACTGACCCGGCCGCCCCGCCCACCCGGCCACCGGGAGCCCCGCGGCCAGTCAGTGGCGGCCGCGCCGGCGGGGAGAGCCCGCGGACGGCGCTCTCCCCGCCGCGGCGACCGTCCACGCGCACCCGGGCCGCCCGGAACTCCGCGCCACCTGCGGGCGACCCCGCCGATGGCGTGCCCCCGGTGAGCACCTGGGCCCGTGCGTCCACGCCCGTCGGCCGGCCCGGCACGCCCGCCGGTCGGCGCGCGGCGTGGCTCGCCGGCGCAGCCCGAGCACCCGCCGGGTCGCCGTACCGTCCGCTGCGCCCGCTACGCTCCTGGCGGGAACCCGCTCGCGCGGGTCGGCAGCGGTGTCCGGCGGATCCGCCGGAGGTGACCGGAGGAGGTCCTGGTGGCGCAGGGCGAGCCGACGACGCACGGACCGGACCCGGAGCGGCCGGACGCGCCCCGCCCCGGCGAGGAACCGGACCGGCCTCCGGCGACGGCACCGGCCGGCGCGCCGGCACGGGGACCGGGCGGGCGGCCGGACGCGGCGGACGAGGACGGCCCGCCAGCCGGATCCGCCGACGCGCCCGACGACGACGATCCGCCGGTCTTCACCGTGTCCGGGCGGTTCGGCCGGCCGGGGCGGCCGCTGCGCCGCAACAGCTTCCTGGTCGGGTTCACCGGCGGGCTCGGCGTGCTGCTCGCGTACACCGTCTACCTGGGGCTGCGCAACGCGGCCGGGATCCTGGTCCTGGTGGTCATCGCGCTCTTCCTGGCGGTCGGCCTGAACCCGGCGGTGCTCCGGCTACGACGGTTCGGATTGCCCCGCGGCCTGGCCGTGGCGGTGGTCGCGCTGACCGTGCTACTGCTGCTCTGCGGCGGCGTGCTGGCGCTGGTGCCGCCGATCGTCACCCAGTCCGGCCAGTTCGTCGAGCAGCTGCCGAGCTACGTCGAGGCGCTGCGCCGCAACGAGGCCGTCAACGACCTGGTCGAGCGGTACGACCTGATGGAGCGGGTGCAGAGCGCGGCCAACGCGGAGACCGTGGGCCGGGCGCTCGGTGGCGTGCTCGGCGGCGCCCAGCTCATCTTCGGCACCATCTTCCGGGCCCTCACCGTGCTCGTGCTGACCATCTACTTCCTGGTCTACTTCGACAAGCTCCGGGCGCTCGGCTACGCGGTGGTGCCGGCCTCCCGGCGGGAGCGGGTGCGGCTGATCGGCGACGAGATCCTCACCAAGGTGGGCGCGTACATGGTCGGCGCGCTCACCATCGCGGTGCTGGCCGGGGTGAGCACCTTCGTCTTCGCGCTGATCGCCGGGCTGCCGTACCCGTTCGCCCTGGCCGTGGTGGTCGCGGTGGCCGACCTGATCCCGCAGATCGGCGCCACCCTCGGCGCGGTCATCGTGAGCCTGGTCGGCTTCGCCACCGACCTGCCGGTCGGCATCGCCTGCGTGGTGTTCTTCGTGATCTACCAGCAGGTGGAGAACTACCTCATCTACCCGAAGATCATGCGACGGTCGGTGGAGGTCAACGAGGTCGCCGCGCTGGTCGCCGCGCTGCTCGGGGTGGCGCTGATGGGCGTGGTGGGCGCGCTGCTGGCCATCCCGCTGGTCGCGGCGGTCCAGCTGATCCTGCGCGAGGTGGTGCTCCCCCGGCAGGAGTCCCGCTGACCCGCCCGGCCTGCCCCGGCCCGACCGGCCGGCCCGCTCAGTCGGCCTGACCGGCGGGCGGTCCGGGCACCGGACGGTCGGCGAACGAGGCCATCGTCCGGTCGGCGTACGCGCTCACGTCGCCGGATTCCATCGGGCCGTCCCAGGTGGTCGGCAGCGGCACCGTGACGGCGGGGTTGACCCGGCGGACCACCTCGTCCAGTGCGGTCTCGGCGTCACCGACCCAGAGGTGCTTGGCCCCCGGCACGCCGACCACCTCGGCCTGCGGCACCGCCGCGAAGCGCTCCCGGGCCTCGTCCGGGCGCAGGTAGTCGTCGAACTCGGGGACGAGCGCGACCAACGGCTTGCCGGCGTCGGCCCACTGGGCCAGGTCGGCCGGGGTGGAGAAGCGCAGCGGCGGGGAGAGCAGGATGGCCCCGGTCACCGCCGGGTCGCAGCCGTACTTGAGGGTCAGGTCGGTGCCGAACGACCAGCCGAGCAGCCAGATGTCGGGCAGCTCGTGGAACTCGGCGTACTCGATGGCGGCGGCGACGTCGAAGCGCTCGCCGACCGCGTTGTCGAACGCGCCCTCGCTGGTGCCCCGCAGGCTGCTGGTGCCCCGGGTGTTGAACCGCAGGACGGCCAGGTCGGCCAGGGCGGGCAGCCGCCAGGCCGCCTTGCGGAACACGTGGCTGTCCATCATCCCGCCGTGGGTGGGCAGCGGGTGCAGGCAGACCAGGGTGGCCACCGGCTCCCGGTCCAGCGGGCGGGCCAGCTCACCGACCAGGCGTAGCCCGTCGGCGGTGTGCAGCTCGATGTCCTCCCGGCGGCCGGGCAGGATCGACGACGCGCGGATCGGTGTGCTCACCGTCCCAGTCTCGCGCGCCGCCGGGTTCGCCGCCGGGCGGGGCGGGAACCGGGTGATCCAGATCGCTCAGCCGTACCGGGGGGCGCCGCGGCCGCGCTGGAGGTTGGGGCCGCGCCGGTCCCGGGCCCGCCAGCAGCCGCTGTGCCAGTGCCGGCGGTCGGTCAGGTCGCCCCGGCCGTCGGCCGGCCAGGCCACCACGTGCGCCACGCCCGGAGGGATCTCCTGGTCACAGCCGGGACAACGGTACGTCTTGACGGACGCACCGCCGGAGATCCCGCGTACCTGCCAGTCGCCGTCCCGCCACTGCTGCACGGTCGGCACGCCGTGTCGGGCGCGCTCGGCGTCCAGGCCGGGGCTCTCGTCCCGGCGGGGGCGGTTGCGACGGGGGCTCACGGTCACCAAGCGTACGGGCCGGCGGCCGGAGCGGCCCACGTCGGGCGGCTCCGGCCGGCGGCCGTCGGTCAGGGCCAGGTCTGCGGTCGGGTCGGGTCCTCCGCCAGCCGCGCCCCGGCCAGCAGGATCGCCGCGTCCTGCTCGGTGAAGGCGCCGCGTGGGTGCGGACGGTGACCGGGGAGCAGTCCAGGATCTGGGCGATCGTGACGTCGTCCAGGTCCTCGTAGTAGCGCAGCACCAGCACGGCGCGCTGGCGGTCGGGCAGGGCGCGGATCAGCCGCCACATCTCGTCCCGGTCGGCCGCCTCGCCACCGAGGTCGCCGTGCTGGGGGCGTTCGGTGAAGCTGGCCACCGCCACCTCGCGGCTGGACCGCCGCCGCCACCAGGACGTGTTCGCGTTCACCAGCATCCGGCGCACGTACACGTCGGGCCGGTCGGTGCGGGCGATCCGGCGCCAGTGCACGTACGCCCGGGCCAGCACGTCCTGGGTGAGGTCCTCGGCCCGGTGCGCGTCGCCGGTCAGCAGCCGGGCCAGCCGGATCAGGGCCGGGCCGCGGCTGCCGACGTACTCCTCGAAGGTCACATCCTCCAGACGCCGCCGGCACCGGCGGGCGTTGACCGGCTCAGCGGTTGGTGTGGTCGCGGAACCCGCGACCGCTCTTGCGGCCCAGGTAGCCGGCGGTGACCAGGTGCTCCAGCAGCGGCGCGGGCGCGAAGCCGGGCTCGCGCAGTTCCAGGTAGAGCTCGCGCTGGATGGCCAGCGAGACGTCCAGGCCGACCACGTCGAGCAGTTCGAACGGGCCCATCGGGTAACCGCAGCCGAGCTTCATGGCGTGGTCGATGTCGTCGGCGGTGGAGTAGCTCGCCTCCAGCATCTTCACCGCGTCGTTCAGGTACGGGAAGAGCAGCGCGTTGACGATGAAGCCGGACCGGTCGCCGCAGACCACGCCGGTCTTGCCCAGCGCGGCGCAGACCGCGCGGGCGGTGGCGGTGGTCTCCGCCGAGGTGCGGATGGTCTGCACGATCTCCACCAGCGGCATGATCGGGGCCGGGTTGAAGAAGTGCAGCCCGACCACGTCGGCCGGCCGCTGGGTGGCCATCGCGACGTCGATCACCGGCAGCGACGACGTGGTGGTGGCGAGCACCACGCCCGGCTTGCAGATCTCGTCGAGGCTGGCGAAGAGGGCCTTCTTGACGCTCAGTTCCTCGACCACCGCCTCGACCACCAGGTCGACGTCGGCGAGGTGGTCCAGCACGGCGGACCAGGTGACCCGGCCCAGCGCCGCGTCCCGGTCGGCCTCGCTGAGCTTGCCCCGCACCACGCCCTTGTTCAGCGAGGTCTTGACCGTCTCGCAGACCTTGGCCGACTTCTCCGCGCCCCGGGTCACCGAGACGACCTCGTAGCCGGCCTTGGCGAAGACCTCGATGATGCCGGTCGCCATCGTCCCGGAGCCGACCACGCCGACCTTGGCGATGGCCCGGGCGCCGTCGGCGAGCGCCGCCCCCGTCGCCACCGGCGTCTGCTCGTCCGGTACGACCGCCGGCGAGCCCGGCCGCTCGTAGGTGTAGAAGCCGCGGCCGGACTTGCGGCCGAGCAGCCCCGCGGTGACCATCTGCTTGATCAGCGGCACCGGGGCGTGCCGGCGGTCCCGGCCGCCGCGCCGGTACATGGTGTCCAGGATCTCGTACGCGGTGTCCAGGCCGATCAGGTCCATCAGGGCGAGCGGGCCCATGGGCAGGCCACAGCCGAGCTTCATCGCCGCGTCGATGTCCTCGCGGCTGGCGTAGCGGGCCTCGAACATGCCGACCGCGTGGTTGAGGTAGCCGAAGAGCAGCGCGTTGGCGATGAAACCGGCCCGGTCGTTGATGGTGACGTCGACCTTGCCCAGCCGCTTGCAGAGCGCCTCCACGTCGGCGACCACGTCGGCCGAGGTGACCACCGTCCGGACCACCTCGACCAGCTTCATGACCGGCGCCGGGTTGAAGAAGTGGATGCCGATGACCTGGTTGGGCCGGGTGGTGGCGACCGAGATCTCGGTGACGCTCAGCGACGAGGTGTTGGTGGCGAGGATCGCCTCGGGCTTGCAGACCCGGTCCAGCTCGGCGAAGATCCGCTGCTTCAGGTCGAGGTGCTCGGGCACCGCCTCGATGACCAGGTCGACCGAGTGCAGCGCGTCCAGCCCCACCTGCCAGTCGACGCGGGCCAGCAGGGCGTCCCGGTCGGCCTCGGCGAGCTTGCCCTTGGCCACCGCGCGGTCGGTGGAGCCGGTCAGGGTGGCCCGGCCGCGCTCCAGCGCGGCGTCGGAGATCTCGACCGCGACCACGTCGATGCCGTTGCGGGCGAAGACCTCGACGATCCCGGCACCCATGGTGCCCAGTCCCACCACGCCCACGCTGCTGAACTCGCGCGCCACGACCGGCCTCCCCAATGCTCCGCACGGCCGCGTGAACGGCCACTAAGGTTATGCGCGCGAGTCTGCCACGTGACCGTCGGTTGTCGAGACGCCGTGGGATATTTCACCACCGTCCGCGCTCACGTCGGTCGATGTCCGCTCCGGGCGGTGCCGACGGGCGGCTCAGGCGGTCGGGCCGCCGGTCAGGGCGAGCAGTTCGGCGACGAACTCGGCTGGCCGCTCCAGGTGCGGGCTGTGCCCGCAGCCGGGGAGCAGCACCTCGCGGTAGCGGCCGCCGGCGGCCGCGTACCGGTCGAGCACCGCCCGGGTCTGGCCGACCATCGGCTGCGGCGGGCAGTCCACCTCGCCGGGCCAGCCGGGCACCGCGCCCAGTGATCCGAGGTACGCCAGGTCCATCAGCGCGGTGTCCGAGACGATCACGTCCGCGTCTCCGTGCACCCAGGTGACCGGCGGCTTGTCGGCGACCGCGACGAGGTCGTCGGCGATCCGGAAGTGCGCCGGGGAGAGCGCGTTGAGCACGCCCCGGCGGCCGGGCGCGGTGCCCGGCCAGTGCGCCGAGGCGACCGCCGTGCCCGGGTAGTTGTCGTCGCCGGTGGCCGTGGAGAGCACGCTGTCCAGCAGCAGTTCCTCGTCCTCGCCGAGGGCCGCCGGGTCGGCCACGTAGGTGGCCCGCAGCACGTTGCGCGGGCTGGTCGGGACGTCCGCGCCGCGGTCGCCGGCGGCCAGCCGCTTGACGAAGTCCTGGTTGGCGGTGCCCCCGCCGGTGCCGGCGAAGTCGGCGGTGGTGGGCGTCCCGGCCAGGTCGCGGGTGCCCCCGTAACCGTAGGGTGAGACGGGCGCGGAGAGCAGCAGCGCGGCCACCCGGTCGGGGTGGTCGACCAGCACCTGCATGGCCACTCCCCCGCCGAGCGAGTGGCCGGCCAGCACCGCCCGGGCGCCGGTCGGGAAGAGCGACTCCTCGTCCAGCAGGGCGGCCACGTCGTCGGCGAAGTCGCGCAGCCCCCGGGTGGCGTCCACCGGGGCGGTGTCCGTCTCGCCGTAGCCGCGCAGGTCGGGTGCGACCACCCGGAGCGTGGCCGGCAGCCGGCGCACCAGCGGCTCCCAGAACAGGGCCGACGAGCAGTTGCCGTGGATCAGCAGCACCGGTACGCCGTCCGGCGGCCCGGCCACCCGTACCGCCTGGGTGATCCCGTTCGCCGTGACGACCTGCCGCACGCTCTCCATCCGCGGCATGCTGCCAGCCGGCCGCCGGGGCGTCCATGTGTCCGGCCGCCATGACCGGGCGCGGAGAGGTGGCGGTCCGCCCGGCCGTCGCGCGGACCTACGGCGCGCTCGGCACCGCGGGCGCGGGCGGGACCGCCGGTTCGGCCGGCCCGCCCGGCACCGCCGGGCCGTCCCCGACGACAGGTGCGGCCGGCACGGTGCGTTCCGCCGGCAGGGCGACGGCGGGCGGGGCCGCCACCGGCAGCGGCAGGGTCGGCCGGTGGTCCCGCCGCGGCGCGCCGAACAGCAGCCCCACCGGGTCGGTGACGGCCACCCCCGGGTCGAAGAACCGCAGTTCGGTACGGCCGAGCCGGAGCACGTCCCCGTCGCTGAGCCGCTCCACGCCGGTGATCCGCCGGTCGTTTAGCCAGGTGCCGTTCGTCGAGCCCAGGTCCGCCAGCGACACCCCCTCCGGGGTGAGCCACACCTGGGCGTGCCGCCGGCTCAGGTGCAGGTCGTTCAGCACCACGTCGACGGTCGGCGCGCGGCCGATCACCAGCGGCGTCCGGCGCACCCGGAAACTCGCCCCGCGCATCGCCCCACCGGCCACGGTCAACAACGGCAAGAGGTTCGGATGTTCCTCCATGGACAGTCAGCCCTCCACCCGCACGGTCACCCCGCGCGTCAGCCTGCCATCAGAAAGTAGTTGTCTCCACCGCCCACGCGGTCAACTCCGCGCCCCCGGGCGGTCATCCGTGCGTCCCCGGAACGGCAAGGGCCTCCCGCGGGCCGGACGGCCCCCTCCGCCCGTTCAACGAACCCGGCGGCCCGTCCGGTTCAGCGACGCCCGGCCAACTCCGGCCGAGCGGTGGACGTGCCGGCGTCTGCCGGACGATGTGCGCGCCAGCCCGGCAGGCCCGGGGCCGTACGAGAGTGCGGCACCGCGGAGGTGGACGCGCTGGCGCGTGGCAGTGCCGGCAGCGGCCGGGCGGACGGGCCGGCACCGGCGGGCCGCCGGCATGGCCGCGGTGCTGGACCGGGAGGCGACGCGACCCCTACCGGCGAGTAATCCTCGGGTCTAGACTTCCGCCATGACGGCAGTGCAGGTCCCGGGCGCCCCCCGCATCGAGGACGGTCTCCTGGTCTCGACCAGCCCCGCGACCGGCGTCGAGGCCGGGCGCTACCCGATCGCCACCGCGGCCGAGGTGACCGGAGCGGTCGAACGGGCCCGGGCGGCCGGCGAGTGGTGGGCCGGGCTCGGCTTCGCCGGGCGGCGGCAGCGGCTGCTGCGCTGGCGGGCCCTGCTCGCCCAGCGGATCGAGCAGCTCGCCGAGCTGATCCACGCCGAGGGCGGCAAGCCGGTCGCCGACGCCGTCGTCGAGATCGTCACCGCCGTCGAGCACGTCGACTGGGCGGCCCGCAACGCCCGCCGGGTACTCGGCCCGCGCCGGGTCCGTTCGCGGCTCGTGCTCGCCGAGTTCTCCGCCCACCTCGAATACCAGCCGTACGGGGTGATCGGCGTGATCGGCCCGTGGAACTACCCCGTCTTCACCCCGATCGGGTCCACCGCGTACGCGCTGGCCGCCGGCAACGCGGTGGTCTTCAAGCCCAGCGAGTACACCCCCGCCGTCGGGCAGTGGCTGGTCGACAGCTTCGCCGAGGTGGTGCCGGAGCACCCGGTGCTCACCGCGGTGCACGGCCTCGGCGACGTCGGCGCGGCGCTCTGCCGGGCCGGGGTCGACAAGATCGCGTTCACCGGTTCCACGGCCACGGCGAGGAAGGTGATGACCGCCTGCGCCGAGTCGCTGACCCCGGTGCTGCTGGAGGCCGGCGGCAAGGACGCCATGATCGTGGACGCGGACGCCGACCTGGACGCCGCCGCCGAGGCGTGCGTCTGGGGCGGGCTGACCAACGCCGGCCAGACCTGCATCGGCATCGAGCGGGTGTACGCCGTCGAGCCGGTCTTCGACGCCTTCGTCGGCAAGGTGGTGGAGCGGGCCGGCCGGCTGACCGTCGGCGCGGACGGTGCCGACATCGGGCCGATCACCATGCCGAGCCAGCTCGACGTGATCCGCCGGCACATCGACGACGCGCTGGCCCGGGGCGGGCGCGCGGTGCTCGGCGGCGCGGACGCGGTGCAGCCGCCGTACGTGCGGCCGACCGTGCTGGTCGACGTGCCCGAGGACTCGGCCGCCGTACGCGAGGAGACGTTCGGCCCGACGCTGACCATCAACCGGGTGCGCGACGCCGACGAGGCGGTCAGCCGCGCCAACGCCCTGCCGTACGGCCTGGGGGGTTCGGTCTTCGGGCGACGGCGCGCGGTGGCGATCGCCCGCCGGCTGCGCTCGGGCATGGCCTCGGTCAACTCCACGCTGACCTTCGCCGGGATGTCCACCCTGCCGTTCGGCGGGGTGGGCGAGTCGGGCTTCGGCCGGATCCACGGCGAGGACGGGTTGCGCGAGTTCGGCCGGGCCAAGGCGATCACCCGCCGCCGGGCCCGCTCGCTGCTCGCGTCGACCACCTTCGAGCGGACGCCCGCCGACGTCGCCCGCCTGGTCAAGGCCATCAAGGTGATGTACGGCCGCTGACCGGCGAGCTTCGCCGGGCCGCCGCGCGCGGGTGGCCGCCGCGGGTCGCCCGCTGGCGGTCAGAACAGGGTCAGCTCGTCCCGCTCGATGCCGCGCAGCTTGTCGTAGTCCACCACCACGCAGCGGATCCCCCGGTCGGTGGCGAGCACCCGGGCCTGCGGCTTGATCTCCTGCGCCGCGAAGACCCCGGTCACCGGGGTCAGCAGCGGGTCGCGGTTGAGCAGTTCCAGGTAGCGGGTGAGCTGCTCGACGCCGTCGATCTCGCCCCGGCGCTTCACCTCGACGGCGACCGTGGCGTTCTGCCCGTCCCGGCAGAGCAGGTCGACCGGGCCGATAGCGGTCATGTACTCCCGCCGGATCAGCGTGAACCCCTCGCCCAGCGCCGTCGGGTTGGCCGCCAGCAACTCCTGCAGGTGCGCCTCCACGCCGTCCTTGCGCAGGCCCGGATCGACACCCAGGTCGTACGAGGTGTCCTGGAAGATCTCCTCCAGGGTGATCCGCAGCTCCTCGCCGGCCTTGTTGACCACCCGCCAGACGCCCGGTGCCTCCTCCAGCCGGCACGGCGGGCTCATCCAGTTGAGCGGCTTGTACGCCCGGTCGTCGGCGTGGATGGACACCGACCCGTCCGCCTTCACCATGAGCAACCGGGTGGCCGGCGGCAGGTGGGCCGAGAGCCGTCCGACGTAGTCCACCGAGCACTTCGCAATCACCAACCGCACCCGACGAGGGTAGCGGAGACCCCGGCCGGCGCCACCGAGCGGCACTGGCGCGCCGGTGCGATGCTGTGACGGTGTTCGAAGTCCTCACCGGCACCGGCCTCGCCGCCTCGGCGGGTCTGAACGCCTACATCCCCCTGCTCACCATGGGGCTGCTGGCCCGCTACACCGACCTCATCGACCTGCCCAGCGGCTGGCAGTGGCTCGGCAACGGTTGGGTGGTCCTCATCCTCGCCGTGCTGCTCGCCGTCGAGGTGGTGGCCGACAAGGTGCCGGTGGTCGACCACGTCAACGACGTGGTGCAGACAGTGGTCCGACCGACGGCCGGCGGCCTGGCGTTCGGCGCCGGGTCGAGTTCGGAGACCGTCACGGTGAGCGATCCGGGAAGCTTCTTCGCCTCCAACGACTGGGTCCCCGTGATGACCGGGGTGCTGATCGCGCTCGGCGTACACCTGCTCAAGTCCGCCGCCCGCCCGGTCATCAACGCGACCACCGCCGGGGTGGGCGCGCCGGTGGCGAGCACCGCCGAGGACGCCACCAGCGTGGTGATGTCCGTGGTGGCGATCATCCTGCCGGTGCTGGTGCTGGCGTTCCTGGCCGGGCTGGTGCTCTTCCTGTTCTGGTTCCTGCGCCGCCGGTCCGACCGCCGTCGGGAACGCCGCGCCGCCCGCGCCGCCGGGTACCGCGTCTGACCCTCCGCACCTCCGCGCCTCAGGGTTCTGCCCGGGCGCCGGTGGCAGAGTGCCGGTGGCCTGGGCCTGTCGGGTGCTGCGTCGCTCTTCGGCGGCTGTCGGGGGCGCGGTGACAGCGCCACCGCCGGCTTTTGGGGTGTGGCCCGCCGTGACGGCTCCAAGCGGTCAGGCTTGATCCCTGCGCCGGTCACGGCGGGCCACACCCCGGACCGGGTTGAGCCGCCGACGCCTGGTCGCGGTCGCCGGCGGGGGCCTGGCCGTGTGCGCGTTGCCGTGCGCGGTCCGTCGGGGTTCGGATCTCGGACAGGTGCCGTTCGTGGCTGACGGTAACTGTCCAAGATCTCTCGGGCCGGTTCCGACGCCTTCTCCTCCGCCCGGGTGGCCGACGTCGAGCGGCCCGTGCAGATATGCCGCAGGGCCGGCACCCGGTGGTGGGTGTCGGCCCTGCGGTGGTGGATGTGCTGCTGGCCGGCACCCATGTGGGTGCCGGCCAGCAGTCCCCCTAGCGAGGAAAGTCAGTCCGTGTGCGTGTTCGGTTGTCAGTTGTTCCAGTGCTCGGCGACGAGGTCGGCGGCCTGCTGTTCCCACTGGGCGTAGTGGTCGGGGTAGGCCGACACCTGCACCGTCTGCGCGGCGACGGTCAGGGGCATGTCCTGCCAGCCGTCGACCTGCTTGAGGCCCTTGAGGAACGCCATGGTGGAGTACTCGGGGTCGGTGATCTGCTCGACCGTGCCCCAACCCGAGGACGGGCGCTGCTGGAACAGGCCCTGCGAGTCGTGGTCGTTGCGCTCACCCAGGTGACCCAGGTTCTCCAGCTTCGACTCCTGGAGGCTGGTGGCGATGGCCACCACGGCGGCCCGCTCGTCCATGCCGGACTTCTTCGTCGCCGCGATGATCGCCTTCACATTCGCGGTCTGCTCATCGTTCAGCTCGATGCGCGACTGCTCGCCCTGCACACCATGCGGGATCAGCTTCGCCTTGTCCGGCTTGTCGGCCTGCACGGTCACGGCGACCGGCTTGACCGCCTCAACCGGAGCAGCGTCGGCGGTGGCGGGGCCGGCGACGACGCCACCGGCGAACGCCAGACCAGCGATACCCAGAACGCTCTTACGCATGATCGTGTTCATCACAAAAGCTCCTTCGGGGGTCAACGCCACCAAGCCCACAGGGGGAACGGGCACAGGGGCGCAAGCACCATCAGGGCGCTCAGAAAGACTTCGGGGGATCCGGCATGCGGGCGGAGGATGCCCTGGTACCGGGATGCCCGGCCAGAGCCGCGAGACGTGTCCTTCGCGGTGCCGGACTGTGTGTAACGACCACCGGGCCACCATCATTCCGGGGCCCTCAACCCTCACCGGCGTGTGCCAGTGGGGACCGGTGCGGCGATCGTTCGGGGGGATGCAACGACCACCGGGCCGCCGTCATTCCGGGGCCACGATCCTCAACCGGCGGGTGCCGGCGGGACCGGTCCTGCGATCGTCAGGGAGATGCAACGACCGGCCGCCCGCCATCATTCCGCCAGGCCCGGGGTCTCACGCCGGCAATGCCAGCGCCGGAACCCCTTGCTCGATCGTCCGCACGATATAACGCCCCCGACCCGGGCCCGATTCCACCACCCGGATGCCACCGATCACACCCACGAACCCGACAAACACCCCACACCGGCACGGCGGCGGCCCATGTGCCGGCCGCAGCCGACGCATGATCGACTCCATACCGCCGATATGGGGCCATCCCGACCCGGCTGACACCGCCACATCGCCGACACGGCGCAGGCCCCAGGCGGATACCGCCACATTGGCGAACAGCGCAGCCCTCACACACCCAGCCGACTCACTGCGCGAGACGCCCGGATGACCCGGCCGTCCGGGTTCCGCGAACGGGGTGAACTCGGTTGGCGCTCGTCGATCAGCCCACCGGGGCACGGAGTGCCGTCGGGTCCCGCGGCGGGACGGGTCCCGGCGGAACGAGCGCGCGGGACGCCCCGGCCCTGTGAGGAACGAGCGCGCGGGACGCCCGGCCCCTGCGCGGCGACCGGGATGCGCGCACGCCGCCGACGTGCGGCCACCACGCAGCACCCCTGATACCTCAGCGGCATATTGGTGACTCAGAGGCATCACCCTCACGGGACGCACCAGCCGGACAGCGGTCCACATGAGCCGAGGCCGCGCTGCGATCATCTTGCGGTGCCCGTGAAGATCTCCCGCGTTTCACTCGTCGCGCTCCTCGGCGCCGCCGCCGCGGCGGCCGCCCTGCTGACCGCCCCCAGCCCGCTCCGTACGCCGGCCAGCGCCGGCATTGTCCGGATACCGGCGACTGAGCCGGCGGCGCAGTCCCCGGCGCCGCCGGCGACGGCACCGACCTCGGCACCGTCGGGCACCGCCCGGCCCGGAGGCGGCCCGGACCTGCCGGGTGCCACCCCGATCGGGAGTCTGCCTCCCGTCGTCGACCACGGGCCGCGTACCGGGAACAAGGTGGCGCTCACCTTCGACGCGGACATGACCGAGGCGATGCGGCACCAACTGCGCAGCGGCGCGGTGCGGTCGTACGCGAACCTGAAGATCATCGAGCGGCTGGAGCGGGAGCGGGTGCCGGCCACCTTCTTCCTCACCGGCATGTGGGTCGAGCAGTACCCGGCGCTCACCCGCCGCCTGGCCGCGAACCCGCGCTTCGAGCTGGCCAACCACACGTACGGGCATCTGGCCTTCACCCCGGACTGCTACGGCCTGCCCCGCATCGCGGACCGGAAGATGACCGCCGATGTGGCCCGGACGTTCGACCTGGTGGCCGAGTACGGCGGGCGGCAGACCCGGTACTTCCGCTTTCCCGGCCTGTGCCACGACCGGCAGGCGCTCGAGGCGCTGGCGCCGCTGGGGCTGACAGTGGTGGACGGGGACGTGGTCAGCGGCGACCCGTTCGCGAAGTCCTGGCGGCCGGTGGTGCGGGCGGCGCTGGACGGGGTCCGCCCGGGTTCGGTGATCATCCTGCACGTGACGGAGGCGAACGCGCCGATGACGGACGAGGCGCTGCCGCACATCCTGGCCGGGCTGGCTGAGCGCGGCCTGGAGCCGGCCCCGCTCTCGGAGGTGCTCGGGCAGGGCTGAATCCGGGCCAGGAAGGCCGGCAAATCAGTAGAATCTACGCAGGACTAGAGGAGGTCGGCATGACCGCAGCGATGGAGATGCCCCGGGTTCAGGAGTGCGTGGTGGTGGCCTGCGGGTACAACCACACCGGCGACTGCCACGCGTTCGCCATCACGATCGGCAGCATGGACCACGCGCACTGCCGGACGTTCATCGAACTGCCGACCGTCCAGGCCGGCGTGGACGGCCTCATCGCCCAGGTCGGCGCCTGCCAGCGGGCCGACTGCCGGCACAACGACCAGTTGGAGTGCCACGCGCCGGCGATCAAGGTCGGCCCGGACAACGACATGGCCGACTGCATCACCTACGACCAGCGCTGACCCCACCGCACGACATCGGCGGAACAGGGCGCTGGCCCGCCGCCACCGCCCCGGTGGTCGGTGACGGCGGGGGCCTCAGCGCAGCCCGTTGGCCTGCCGCACCACGGTGACGAGTTCGTCGATGATGCCGGTCAGGGCGAAGTCCTTCGGCGTGAACACCCGGGCCACCCCGGCGGCGCGCAACTGCTCGGCGTCGGCCGCCGGGATGATGCCGCCGACCACCACCGGCAGGTCCGGCCGCCCGGCGGCGCGCAGCCCGTCCAGCACCGCGGGCACCGCGGCCAGGTGCGAGCCGGAGAGCACCGAGAGCCCGACCAGGTCCACGTCCTCCTCGACGGCGGCGGCGACGATCTGCCCGGCGGTCAGCCGGATGCCCTGGTAGACCACCTCGAAGCCGGCGTCCCGGGCGCGCACCGCGATCTGCTCGGCACCGTTGGAGTGCCCGTCCAGGCCCGGCTTGCCGACCAGCAGCCGCAGCCGGGCGCTGCCCAGCTCGCGGGCAGTGGCGGCGACCCGCTCCCGCACCCCGGCGAGCCCGGCGTCCGCGCCGGCCCCGGCGCCGCCGGCCAGCCCGGTCGGCGCCCGGTACTCGCCGAAGACCTGCCGCAGCGCGCCGGCCCACTCGCCGGTGGTCACCCCGGCCCGCACGCACTCCAGCGTCGCCGGCATCAGGTTCGTGCTGGTCGCGGCGTCCGAACGGAGCCGGGCCAGGGCGGCGTCGACGGCCGCGGTGTCCCGGTTGGCCCGCCATTGGCGTACGGCGGCCGCGGCGGACTTCTCCACGGCCGGGTCCACCTGCTCGATCGCCTCGGCGCCGGCCGCGGTCAGCGGCGACGGCTCGGTCTCGGTGAACCGGTTGACGCCGACCACCACGTCGGTGCCGGCCTCCATCCGGCGCCGGCGCTCGGCCAGCGAGGCGACCAGGGCGCTCTTGAGGTAACCGGTCTCCACGGCGGTCACCACGCCGCCCATCTCCAGCACCTTCTCCAGCTCGACCCGGGCGCCGGTGACGATCTCGTCGACCAGTGCGGTCATCACGTGCGAGCCGGCGAACAGGTCGGGGTATTCGAGCAGGTCCGACTCGTACGCCAGGACCTGCTGCATGCGCAGCGACCACTGCTGGTCCCACGGCCGGGGCAGGCCGAGCGCCTCGTTCCAGGCCGGCAGCTGCACGGCGCGGGCCCGGGCGTCGCGGGAGAGGGTGACGCCGAGCATCTCCAGCACGATCCGCTGGATGTTGTTCTCCGGCTGCGCCTCGGTCAGCCCGAGCGAGTTGACCTGCACGCCGTAGCGGAACCGGCGCTGCTTCGGGTCGGTGACGCCGTAGCGGTCGCGGGTGATCTCGTCCCAGAGCGCGCCGAAGGCGCGCATCTTGGCGATCTCCTCGACGAAGCGCACACCGGCGTTGACGAAGAACGAGATCCGCTGCACCACGTCGCCCATCCGCTCGGCGGGCACCTGGCCGGAGTCGCGTACCGCGTCGAGCACGGCGACCGCGGTGGCCAGCGCGAAGCCGACCTCCTGCACCGGCGTCGCGCCGGCCTCCTGGAGGTGGTACGAGCAGATGTTGACCGGGTTCCAGCGCGGCATCTCGCGCAGCGTGTACGCGATGACGTCAGCGGTGAGCCGCAGCGACGCGGCCGGCGGGAAGATGTAGGTACCCCGGGACAGGTACTCCTTGATGATGTCGTTCTGCGTCGTGCCGGCGCAGCGGGCCAGCTCGGCCCCCTGCTCGGCGCCGACGGTGCCGTAGAGGGCGAGCAGCCACATCGCCGGCGCGTTGATGGTCATCGAGGTGTTCATCTCGGCCAGCGGGATGCCGTCGAAGAGGGCCCGCATGTCGCCGAGGTGGGCGACCGGCACGCCGACCCGGCCGACCTCGCCGGCGGCCAGTTCGTGGTCCGGGTCGTACCCGGTCTGGGTGGGCAGATCGAAGGCGACCGACAGGCCGGTCTGTCCCTTGGCCAGGTTGCGGCGGAAGAGCGCGTTGGTCGCGGCGGCCGAGGAGTGCCCGGCGTAGGTGCGCATCACCCAGGGGCGGTCGCGCTCGGGCAGCCGGCCGGGGGGAGCCTTCTCGTCCATGGCCGGAGTCTAAGTTACCGTTCAGTCACCGGCGCTGTGGAAAACCACACAGCTCCATGGAGGGGACGTCCGGGTGCCAACCGCCCGGCATGGCGGCGACCGCCACACCCCGGCCGGCCGGCGTCGCCGGCCAGGTCGCACACTTGACGGCATGGATGACGAGCTCGCGATCTCCGTGCGAGGGCTGCGCAAGGCGTACGGGGACACCGTCGCGGTGGCGGGCGTCGACCTCGACGTGCGCCGGGGTGAGGTGTTCGCCCTGCTGGGCCCGAACGGCGCGGGCAAGACCACCACGGTGGAGATCCTGGAGGGCTTCCGGCGCCGCGACGCCGGCGAGGTCTCGGTGCTCGGCAGCGACCCGGCGCGGCCGGCCGCGGACTGGCGCTCCCGGGTGGGCATCGTGCTCCAGGGCACCGGCGAGTTCGACGAGCTGACCGTCGGCGAGGTGGTCCGGCACTTCGCCGGGTTCTACGCCGACGCCGACGACCCGGACAAGGTCGTCGAGCGGGTCGGCCTGGCCGGCAAGGCGAAGGCCCGGACGCACACCCTCTCCGGCGGCCAGAAGCGCCGGCTCGACGTGGCGCTCGGCATCGTCGGCCGGCCCGAGCTGCTCTTCCTGGACGAGCCGACCACCGGTTTCGACCCGGAGGCGCGGCGCGAGTTCTGGGAGCTGATCCGGGACCTGGCCGCGGCCGGCACCACCATCGTGCTGACCACCCACTACCTGGACGAGGCCGAGGCGCTGGCCGACCGGGTCGGGGTGATCGCGGGCGGCCGGCTGGTCGAGGTCGCCGCGCCGAACCGGCTGGGCAACCGCCAGGAGGCCCTGGCCACTGTCTCCTGGCGTACGCCGGAGGGGGCGCTGGAGAGCGTCGAGAGCGCGACGCCGACGGCGCTGGTGGCGGAGCTGGCCGCGCGCTTCGGCGGCGAGGTCCCCGGCCTCACGGTGACCCGGCCGACCCTGGAGGACATCTACCTCACGATGATCGGACACGCATGACCGCCACCATGAAGCCGGCCGCGCCGGCCGCCGCGGCACCGGCGCGGCGGCGGGGCCCGGTGGCCCTCGCGCTGCGACAGGGCCGGCTGGAGATCACCCAGTTCCTGCGCAGCCGGGAGTCCGTCGTGTTCACGATGGGCTTCCCGGTCATCATGATCCTGATCTTCGCGGCGATCTTCAGCGACGAGATCGCCCCCGGGGTCAGCTACACCCAGTACTTCATCACCGGCATGATCGCCACCGGCCTGATGACGGTGAGCTTCCAGAACCTCGGCATCTGGATCCCGATCGAGCGCGACCGGGGGGTGCTCAAGCGCTACCGGGGCACGCCGATGCCGAAGTGGGTGTGGTTCGCCGGCAAGGTGCTGATGGTGGTCGCCATCGGCGTCGCGGAGACGGTGCTGCTGCTCGCCGTCTCGGTGGCGCTGTTCGACCTGGACCTGCCCGGCACCGCCGCGAAGTGGCTGACCTTCGGTTGGGTGTCGGTGCTCGGCGTGACCGCCTGCACCCTCTGCGGCATCGCCATCTCGTCGCTGGCCCGCACCGCGCGCAGCGGTTCCGCCGTGGTCACCCCGGTGGCGCTGGTGCTCCAGTTCATCTCCGGGGTGTTCTTCGTCTTCACCCAGCTGCCCTCCTGGATGCAGCAGGTGGCGGCGCTCTTCCCGCTGAAGTGGATGTGCCAGGGGCTGCGCTCGGTCTTCCTGCCGGAGAGCTTCGGCGCGCAGGAACCGGCCGGATCGTTCGAGCTGGGGCGGGTCGCCCTGGTGCTCGCCGCGTGGTGCGTGGTCGGCCTGGTGCTCTGCCTGACCACCTTCCGCTGGACCACCAAGCGCGACGGCTGACCCGGCGGGGCGGGCCCGGCCGGGCGGCCCCGCTCAGCCGCCGGCGGCGAGCGCGTCGCCCAGTGGCGTACGCCAGTAGAGCACCTCGCGTCCGGACCGCCGCTTGCTGACGGCGCCGGCGTCCAGCAGCACCCGCAGGTGGTCGCTCACCGTGCCGAGGGACAGCCCGGTCACCACCACGAGCTGGGAGGTGCTCAGCGGGGTGTCCAGCCGGGCGAGGATGTCGGCCCGGTTCGCGCCGATCAGCCGGGCCAGCCCGTCGGGCGCCGGTGAGGTGGGATCGACCAGGATCCCGCGCGCCGGGTAGACCATCCCGAACCGGGTCGGCCTGTCCCAGACCACCCAGCCGCGCCGGCAGTGCGCCGGGAGGAAGAACAGCTGCTCGGCCGCGTGCAGCGACAGTGGCGGCTCCGGGTAGTCGTTGACCTGGAGCCGTCCGTCGCCCAGCCAGCCCATGTTGCGGTTGAGGTCGGCGAACACCCCGGCCCAGCCGCCCCTGCTCAACGCGGCGGTGCGGGCCACGATGTCCGCCCGCAGCCGGCGTTCCCGCTCCGGCCACTCCGGCTCGACGGTGTGCGTCCAGACCCAGTCGAGAAGGTCCACCACCTGCCCGACGAGACCGTCGGCCAGCAGCTCGGCGGCGAGCGGCTCCGGACGGGTGGCCCGCAGGTCGGCCCGGATCCGCTCGTCGGACAACCGACCGACGGCGGCCAGCTCCGCCGCGAACGTCGGTTCCGGCGAGGCGGGCGCGATGGTGAGGAAGTCCGCGACCCACCGGGGGTTGAACGACGCGGGCAGCAGCGCCCGGAGCACGGGCCGGTTGTCCAGCATCCGCCGGAACGCCTCGACGTGCGGCCCCCGCCAGGTCCGCTGCCAGGGCGTACGCGGGTCGTACAGCGCGCGCAGCGCGGCGACCGTGTCGACCATCGGCGAGACCGTGAAGCGGCTCCGCGCGAGCAGATCCGACGGCACCTGCCAGACGCCCACGTTTCGCCTCCAGACGTAACTCTACGAGATCCACCGCCACGTCCCACACGATCGTGCCCGTGAGAACGTACGCAGACCTGTTCGCGGTCCGGGAGTTCCGCAACCTGTTCCTGGCGAACTGTGCCGGGATCGCGGCGCACACGACGTCCTCGCTGGCGCTGGGCGCGTTGACCTACGCGTCGACCGGCTCGGCGCTGCTCACCGCCCTGAGCATGTTCGGCGCACCGCTCGCCGGCGTGCTCGGCAGCCTGACGTTGCTGTCGGCCGCGGACAGCGTGCCGCCCCGCCGGGCGCTCACCCTCGCCGCCGTGCTGGTCGCCGCCGGCGCGGCCCTGCAGGCCGTGCCGGGTCTGCCGCTGTGGGCCCGCTTCGCGATCATCTTCGCCGGCGCGTACGTCGGCTCGATCACCGGTGGGGCGAGGTGGGCGCTGCTCACCGACATCCTGCCGGCCGACTCCTACGTACTGGCCCGGGGCACCATGAACACGAGCGTCGGGGTGATGCAGATCGCCGGCTTCGGGCTGGCCGGCGCCCTGCTCGTCTGGCTGAGCCCGTACCAGGTGTTCCTGCTCGCCGCGGTGCTCCGGGCGGTGGCCGCCGCGGTGGGCTGGTTTGGGCTGTCGGAACGCCCGGCCCGGGCCACCGCCCGGACGACGGTCGGGCGCACGCTGCGGGTGAACCGGGAGCTGTGGGCGGATCCGGGCCGCCGGTCCCTGCTGCTCAACCTGTGGGTGCCGAACGGCCTGGTCGTCGGCTGCGAGGCGCTGTTCGTCCCCTACGCCGGGGACCGGGCCGGTTTCCTGTACGCCGCCGCGGCCCTCGGCATGCTGGCGGGCGACGTCGTGGTGGGGCGGTTCCTGCCGCCGGCCTGGCGGGACCGGCTGGTGCCCGCCCTGCGGCTGCTGCTCGCCGTGCCCTACCTGGCCTTCGCGCTGTCGCCGGCGCTGCCGCTGGCCATGCTCGTCGCGGTCGTCGCCTCGGCCGGCTTCGCCGCCGGGCTGCCGTTGCAGGAGCGGCTGATCGCCCACTCCCCGGCGCAGGCCCGGGGTCAGGTGCTCGGCCTGCACCACAACGGCATGCTGGCCGGGCAGGCGGTGTGCGCCGCGCTCGCCGGCGCGGTCGCGGACCTGGTCCCGGCGAGCTGGGCCGTCGCGCTGCTCGCCGCGGCGTCACTGGCGGCCACCCTGGTGCTCACCGCCGGGCTGCGGCGGACCGCCCCCGCGCCGGCGGGAGCGGTCCGCTGACGGCCGGGAGGCCGCCGCGCCCCGTCAGTAGGTGTAGAAACCCTTGCCGGTCTTGCGGCCCAGGTCGCCCGCG
The DNA here is from genome assembly GCF_030519475.1 of Micromonospora sp. C28SCA-DRY-2. GTDB lineage: Bacteria > Actinomycetota > Actinomycetes > Mycobacteriales > Micromonosporaceae > Micromonospora. The sequence continues at coordinate 562,878 of NZ_JAUMKD010000002.1, forward strand.
GTCACCATGCGCTGGAGCAGCTCCGGCGGGAAGAACTTCTCGTCAGCGGTGTCGGTGTAGATGTTCTTCGCGGCGTGCAGCAGCACGTCCACGCCGGTCAGGTCGGTGGTGGCCAGCGGGCCCATGGCGTGGCCGAAGCCGAGCCGGCACGCGGTGTCCAGGTCCTCCGCCGACACCACGCCGGACTCGACCAGCTTGACCGCCTCCATCACCAGCGCGGCGATCAGCCGGGTGGTGACGAAGCCGGCGATGTCCCGGTTGACCACGACCACCGTCTTGCCGATCTCCTCGGCGAACGTCCTCGCGGTGGCGAGCGTCCCGTCGCTGGTCTTGTAGCCGCGGACCAGCTCGCAGAGCTTCATCATCGGCACCGGCGAGAAGAAGTGCGTGCCGACCACTGCCTCGGGGCGCGCGGTGACCGCGGCGATCTGGGTGACCGGGATGGCCGAGGTGTTGGTGGCCAGTACCGCGTCCGACTTGCAGATCTTGTCCAGCGCCCGGAACACCTCGTGCTTGACGTCCAGCCGCTCGAAGACCGCCTCGACCACGATGTCGGCGTCGGCGGCCGCTTCCAGGTCGGTGGTCGGGGTGATCCGCCCCAGCGTCGCCTCGACCTCGGACGCCTCGATCTTGCCCTTCTCGGCGAACTTCTCCAGCGACTTCCGGATGCCGTCCAGGCCGCGCCGGGTGGCCGCGTCGTCCAGGTCCCGCAGCGTCACCTGCCAGCCCGCCTGCGCCGCCACCTGGGCGATCCCCGAGCCCATCAGCCCGGCCCCGACGACCGCGAGTCGACCCGCCATTGCTTACTCCCTCGCCCTGAATGAGTGTCTGTGGTGCACCCTAGTCATGACCGAACGCACCGAGCGCAGCGAGGGCCGTGAGGGCGTGACCAGCCAGTCCTGTCGGCGAGGCTGAACAACTGCTAAGGCCCTAGATGGTGACCGCCGGCTCCTCCGGCGCGACGCCCCGCTCCACCTCGACGCCGAGCGCCCGCAGGTCGGCCACGAAGTCCGGGTAGCCGCGGTCCACGTGGTGCACGTGGGAGACCTCGGTGACCCCGTCGGCGCAGAGCCCGGCGATGATCAGGCCGGCGCCGGCCCGGATGTCGGTGGCGCGTACCGGGGCGCCGGAGAGCCGCTCCCGGCCCCGGACCACGGCGTGGTGGCCGTCGGTCTTGATGTCCGCGCCGAGCCGCATCATCTCGTTGGCGAACATGAACCGCCCGTCGAAGATGTTCTCGGTGATCAGCGAGGCGCCGTCGCTGACCGCGGCCAGCCCGATCGCCATCGGCAGCAGGTCGGTGGCGAAGCCGGGGTACGGCAGGGTCACCACGTCCACCGCGTTCGGCCGGTCGTCCATCCGGACCCGGAAGGCGTCCGCCCGGGTCTCGACCAGGCCGCCCGCCGAGACCACCTTGTCCAGCGCGACCTCCAGGAACGCCGGATCCACCCCGGTCACTGTCACGTCGCCGCAGGTCATCGCCGCGCCGAAGGCCCAGGTGCCGGCGACGATCCGGTCCCCCACCGTGGCGTGCCGCACCGGGCGCAGCTCGGTCACACCCTCGATGTGCAGGGTCGAGGTGCCGGCACCGGAGATGTGCGCGCCCATCTGGTTGAGCATGGTGCAGATGTCGACGATCTCCGGTTCCCGGGCCGCGTTGTCGATCACGCTCGACCCGCGGGCCAGCACCGCCGCCATCACCAGGTTCTCGGTCGCCCCCACGCTGGGGAAGTCGAGCACGATGTCGGCCCCGTGCAGGCCGTGCGGCGCGGCGGCGATCACGAAGCCGTGTTCGCCGGAGATCTCGGCGCCCATCCGGGTCAGCCCGGAGATGTGCATGTCCAGGCCGCGGGAGCCGATCGCGTCACCGCCGGGGTGGGCCACCCGCACGTACCCGCGCCGGGCCAGCAGCGGGCCGAGCACGCAGATCGACGCGCGCAGCCGGCGGACCAGGTCGTAGTCGGCCTCCGTGCCCGGCTGGTCGGGCACGTCGATGGTGACCGACCGGGAGCGGGCGACCCCGCCGTGGGCGACCATCGGGTCGACCGGGTCGTCGGCGTCGAAGCGCACCGCGCAGCCGAGCCGGCGGAGCACCTCCCCCATGATCGCGATGTCGGTGATCCGGGGCACGTTGGTGATCACGCTGGGGCCCGGGGCGAGCAGCGCCGCCGCCATCAGCTTCAGAGCGGAGTTCTTGGCGCCCACCACGTGCACCGTGCCGGCCAGCCGGGCGCCGCCGTTCACCCGGATCACATCGACGTCGTTGACCGCGGGATCGCCCGCGTCGCCGGGGCCGACCCCGGCCGGCCAGCCGGCGGCGGTGTCCGGCCGCGCCGGGATCGTCAGGTCCGGTATCCGTAGGCTGTGCGTCATGGCCGTCCACCTCACGCGCATCTACACCAAGGCCGGCGACGCCGGCATGACCAGGCTGAGCAACAACGAGCAGGTGCCGAAGACCGATCCGCGGATCGCCGCGTACGCCGACGTCGACGAGTGCAACGCGGCGATCGGCGTGGCGCTGGCGCTGGGCCAGCTCGACGAGGAGCTGCGGGCGGTGCTCGCCGTCGTCCAGAACGACCTGTTCGACGTGGGCGCCGACCTGGCCACCCCGGTCGAACCGGATCCGAAGTACCCGCCGCTGCGGGTGACCGAGGAGTACGTCGAGCGCCTCGAGGGCTGGTGCGACGAGTACAACGCACGCCTGAGCAAGCTCGACTCCTTCATCCTCCCCGGCGGCACCGCGGGCGCGGCGCTGCTGCACGTGGCGCGGACGACCGCCCGGCGCGCCGAGCGTGCGGCGTGGGCCCTGGTCAGCCATGACTCCGAGCGGACCAGCACTCTCCCGGCCAAGTATCTCAACCGGCTCTCCGACTTGCTCTTCATCCTGGCAAGAACGGCAAATCCGAACGGAGATGTGCTATGGGTTCCCGGCGGTAGGCGCTGACCGGGCAACCGCCGGCGCCGCCCCTCCCCCGCGTGGGCGGGTTGCACCACGTCGAGATCTGGGTACCCGACCTGGCGGCCGCCCGCCGGAGCTGGGGCTGGCTCCTGGGTGAGCTGGGCTGGACGCCGTTCCAGGAGTGGCCGGCCGGCCGCTCCTGGCGGCTCGGCCCGACGTACCTGGTGCTGGAGGAGTCCCCCGCGCTCTCCGGGCGGCGGCACGACCGGCTCGCCCCGGGCCTCAACCACCTGGCCTTCCACGCCGGCCCGCCGGCGGCCGTGGACCGGCTGGTGGCGGCGGCACCGGCGCACGGCTGGACGCTGCTCTTCCCCGACCGCCACCCGCACGCCGGCGGGCCGGGGACCTACGCCGCCTACCTCACCGACAACCAGGGGTACGAGGTCGAGCTGGTCACCTCCGTCGACTAGGCCGGGGGCGGCGACGGCGGTGCGGCGTCGCTATGGTGCGCCGGTGACGAACACCCGAAACGTTGTGTACGCGGACGGCTGGGACGGGTCAGTCGTCAACCCGCTGAGCCGGGCGGAGGCCGAGGCCCGGGACGCGGCGGGCACGCCGTACGCGGTGCTGGTGCTGGCCGACGGCCGGCCGGAACACGTGCTGGCCGTGTCCTGGGGCGACGGCTACTGCGGCACCACCCGCTACGACCACCGGGGGCGGCGGGTGGCCACCGACGAGTGGCGCCGGACCCCCGACGGCGACCTGTTCCTGCGTTGCCGCCGCACCTGGCACGGCCCGGACGGCGTCGGCGAGCACGAGTTCCCGCACGTGGCGGCCCGGCGCCGCACGACGTACCGGCTGGACGGCCGCCGGCACGACATCGACGAGCCGCAGGGTGACCGGGGAGGCCGGCGGGACACCTCCCGGGTCGAGGCACCGCCCCGGACACCCCGGCCGGCCTTCGGACGCTGGCACGCGCTGCTCGGCCTGGACGGCGGTGTCCGGCTCGTCGAGACCGCCGGCCACGGGTTGCCCGTGACGTCGGAGGACGAACCGCCGTGGCGGCCGCCACGGCCGATGCCGCCCGGCGACCTCGAGAACCTGTTCATCGACGGCTCGACGCGGACCGTCGCCGGCGGCGCCGAGCGGGCCCGGCTCCAGGTGCGCCACGTGGGCGACCTCCGCCTGCCGTCCGGGCGGCTGGTCGCGGCCGACCCGGCGTGGCTGGAGCACGCCGCCGTCCCGTACACCGTCACCGTCCCGCCGGGCAGCTACCCGGTGACGCTCAGCCTGGCCCGGATCGGCGACGACCCGCGCCACGTCCGGGTGGCGGCCGCCCGGTTGGACGTCACCGACCGGCCGGTGCGCGGCTGGGAGATGGCGTTGCGACCCGGACAGGACCTGCTCGACCTGGGCCACGACGAGTTCTTCGGGTTCGGCGTGGACGCCGGGATGGCCTGCTTCGTGGACGCCGACGAGGTCGCCGGCCGGATCGACGCGTGGCGGACCCTCGGGCTCGGCGACGAGCCGTACCTGCGTGCCGGGGACGGCGGGACGGTGCTCTGGCTCAGTGGGTGGGGCGACGGCGCGTACCCGACCTGGGTCGGGCGGGATGCCGAGGGCCGGGTGGCCTGCTTCGTGGCGGACATGCTGCTCTGAGCCGGATCCGCTCCCGGCGCGGCGATCACCTGCCGTCGGGGGCGACCCCGGTCAGGCGGCGGGCCAGTCCTGCGAGGCCAGACGCGGCGAGACCGCCCCGGGTGGGGCGGCCTCGAGCCAGGAGAGGAATCCGGTGACGGTGGACCGCGCCATGGCGATCTCGACCGGAGCGTGGTGACTGGTACACCGGAGGATCACCCAGTCGGCGGGCATGGAGAGGCGCTCCTGCCCCTCGGGGAGGCGACGCCGCTCCACCGCGAGCCCCTTGCGCGACAGCACCCGCTTGGGACGCAGGGCGAAGCTGAACATCCGGTACCAGCGGAGTTCGTCGCCGACGAAGCGGCCGAAGCCGGGCGACCAGCCCCGGCCGTCGAGCATGGTGGAGACCCGGACGCTGAGTCGGATGATGCCACCGCTACGGGTGACCACCGCTCGCCGGACGAAGAGGATCAGCAGCGCGCCGAGGATCACGGCGATGCCGATTCCGATCCCTTCGACGATCTCCATCGACGGTACGGCTCAGCGGCTCTGCGCGGCGGAAACCGGGGTGGCGCTCTCGGCCAGGACGGTCACGCCCTCGGCGCTCACCGACAGGAAGCCGCCGGCCACCTCGTAGGAGACCTGCTCGCCGCCGGCGAGCTTGATGCGTACCTGCCCGGGCTCGGCGAGCTGACCGAGCAGCGGCGCGTGCCCCGGCAGCACACCCAGCTCACCCTCGGTCGTCCGGGCGACGACCATCTCGGCCTCGCCGGACCAGACCTTCTCCTCGACGGCTACGAGCTCGACGTGAAGCTGCTGTGCCACGCTGTCTCCTTGCTGCGGCGGCGGATTGTCGAAAGTCTAGTCCCGCCGCCGAAGCGCCCCCAAGGCGGGTGGCGAGAGCTACGCCACCCTACTTGGTCTTGTTCTGGAAGTCCGGGTGCTCCAGCAGGAACGCGTCCAGCTGCTCGTTGTGCAGCGCGGTGAAGAAGTCGTCCACCTCGGGCTTGAATGCCTCGCCGCGGTACTTGCCGTTCTCGATCACCCCGCCGCCGGGCAGCTTGACCATCTGGATCGTCTCCGGGCGGATGTTCTTCAGCGCGAGACCGAAGTCCACCACGCTGTGGCCGCGACCGTTGAAGATCAGCGACTGCCCGGCGGCCCGGAGCACCCGGTCCAGCTTGAGCGGGTTGGTCACCACGTCGGCGCTGAACGCCTGGCCGACCATGGCCTTGACGAACTGCTGCTGGTGGCGCTGCCGGCCGTAGTCGCCGTCCGGGACGCCGTTCTTCGGGTAGCGCTGCCGGACGTAGTCCAGCGCCTGCCAGCCCTTGAGGTGCTGGTTGCCCTTCTTGTAGACCGCCTGCGGCCCGATGTAGCCCTCGCCGTTCGGGTTGCCCTTGCGGTGCTTGCCGTCCGGCTCCCGGTGCTCGGAGCGCACCTCGCGCTCGATGTACATGTCGACGCCACCCATCGCGTCGACGATCTTCTGGAAGCCGGTGAAGTTGATGATCGCCCCGGCGTCGAAGCGCTTGATCCCGGTCACGTCCTGCACTGTCATCGCGAGCAGCTCGAAGCCGCGGGCGGCGTCCGGGTTCTGCCCCGGCACCCGGCTGCCGTACGACATGGCGGCGTTGAGCTTGTCGGTGCCCCCGTTGAAGTCGGCCTTGCTGAACTTGGGGATCTCCACGATGAGGTCGCGGGGCATGGAGAAGAGGTAGGCCCGGTCCATCGTGGCGGGCACGTGCAGCACCATGATCGAGTCGGCCAGCGGCGGCGTCTCCGGGTTGCGGGGATCGATGCCGACCAGCAGGATGTTCAGCGGGCCCTTGATGTCGCTCTTGCGCTCCTTGGCGCCGGCGGCCTGGTCGCCGAAGAGGTCGGCCTTGCCCACCGCGCCCTCGTAGCGGGCCATCAGCGCCTCGGTGCCGACCAGCACCGCCCCGCTGAGCAGCATCAGCACGGCGCCGAACACGGTGCAGACGCGGGCCCACCGCGGCACACCCGCCCAGATGGACGGCCGCTTGCCACCCTTGCCGGCCTTACCCACGATCATCTCCGTTCGTCACGCCCACGATCAGGAGACGGGCGCACCCAGCCGAATGGTTGCCATAGACCGACGCTCATCTCGGTGAGCGCGCGAACCGACGGTACCTCGCGTGCGGCACGATCGCCGAGCGCGGGAAACCGGCCAGCGGGCACGATACGGCGTGAAGATGAACAAAAGGCCGCCCCGGCATTGCCGGGGCGGCCTTTTTCTTGCTCACAACGGATGGGCTCAGCCCTCCGCCATCAGCTCCTTGGCCTTGCGCTCCAGGTCCTCCAGACCGCCGCACATGAAGAAGGCCTGCTCGGGGAAGTGGTCGTACTCGCCCTCGCTGATCTTGCGGAACGCCTCGATGGTCTCCTTGATCGGGACCGTCGAGCCCGGCACACCGGTGAACTGCTCCGCCGCGTAGGTGTTCTGCGACAGGAAGCGCTCGATCCGGCGGGCCCGGCCGACCGTGACCTTGTCCTCCTCGGAGAGCTCCTCGATACCGAGGATGGCGATGATGTCCTGCAGGTCCTTGTAGCGCTGCAGGATCCGCTTCACCTCGGTGGCGACCTGGAAGTGCTCCTGGCCGACGAACTCCGGGGCGAGGATCCGGGACGAGGACGCCAGCGGGTCCACGGCCGGGTAGATGCCCTTGTCGGAGATCGACCGCTCCAGGTTGGTGGTCGCGTCGAGGTGGGCGAACGTGGTGGCCGGAGCGGGGTCGGTGTAGTCGTCCGCCGGCACGTAGATCGCCTGCATCGAGGTGATGGCCTGGCCCCGGACGGAGGTGATCCGCTCCTGGAGTTCGCCCATCTCGTCGGCCAGGGTCGGCTGGTAGCCCACCGCGCTCGGCATGCGGCCGAGCAGGGTGGAGACCTCGGAGCCGGCCTGGGTGAAGCGGAAGATGTTGTCGATGAAGAGCAGCACCTCCTGCTTCTTCACGTCGCGGAAGTACTCCGCCATGGTCAGCGCGGAGAGGGCGACCCGCAGCCGGGTGCCCGGCGGCTCGTCCATCTGGCCGTAGACCAGCGCGGTCTTGTCGATGACGCCGGACTCGGTCATCTCGGCGATGAGGTCGTTGCCCTCACGGGTGCGCTCACCCACGCCGGCGAAGACCGAGGTACCACCGAAGTTCCGGGCGACCCGGGTGATCATCTCCTGGATGAGCACCGTCTTGCCCACGCCGGCGCCGCCGAACAGGCCGATCTTGCCACCCTTGACGTACGGGGCGAGCAGGTCGATGACCTTGATGCCGGTCTCCAGCATCTCGGTCTTCGGCTCCAGGTCCGCGAAGGCCGGGGCCTTGCGGTGGATGCTCCAGCGGTCGTCGGCCTGGAGCGTCTCGCCCTCGGTGAGGTTGAGGACCTCGCCGATCGCGTTGAACACGTGGCCCTTGACCGCGTCGCCCACCGGAACGGTGATCGGCGAGCCGGAGTCACGCACCTCCGCGCCGCGGACCAGGCCGTCGGTCGGCTGCATCGAGATGGCGCGGACCAGGTTGTCACCCAGGTGCTGGGCGACCTCCAGGGTCAGCGTCTTCTCGCCGCCGGAGAGCGTCACGTCGACGTGCAGGGCGTTGAACAGGTCCGGCATGGCGTCGCGCGGGAACTCGGCGTCGACGACCGGGCCGATGACCCGGACCACGCGACCCGTGGCCGTCTTGGTCTCTACTGGGGCAGTCATCACACTTCACTTCCCGACGCGGCAAGCGCGTTCGCGCCGCCGACGATCTCGCTGATCTCCTGGGTGATCCCGGCCTGGCGGGCCGAGTTCATCTCACGCGTGTACTTCTCGATCATCTCTTCCGCGTTGTCGGTGGCGCTCTTCATCGCCCGCCGCCGAGCCGCCGACTCGCTCGCCGCCGACTCGATCAACGCCGCGTAGATCCGCGTGTTGATGTACTTCGGCAGCAGCGCGTCGAGCAGCGCCTCCGCCTCCGGCTCGAACTCGTACGCCGGGAGCAGGCCCTCGGACCGCGGACGGTCCTCCACCTGCATCGGGCCGATGATCTTCGCGACCGGGGTCTGGGTCATCAGGGACTTGAACTCGGTGTAGACGATGTGCAGCTCGTCGATCCCGAGCACCCCGTCCGGGCCGGAGCCGCCGTCCACGTCGTCCGCGCCGGCCGAGAACGCCTTGATCAGCGTCTCGCCCACCTCGCGGGCGTCGGTGAACGACGGCTGCTCGCTGAAGCCCGTCCAGTTCGCCTCGATCGGCCGGTTGCGGAACCGGTAGAACGTCACGCCCTTGCGCCCGACCACGTAGAGCACCGGCTCCTTGCCGTCGGCCTTGAGCCGGGCGATCAGCGACTCAGCGGTCTTGATCGCGTTGGTGCTGTAACCGCCGGCCAGGCCCCGGTCGCTGGTGACCAGCAGGACGCCGGCCCGCCGCACCCGCGGGCGCGGGGTCAGCAGCGGGTGGTCGATCCGCGCGTTGGACGCCAGCGCCGTGAGCACGTTGGTGATGGCCTGGGCGTACGGCAGGGACGCCTCCACCCGGGCCTGGGCCTTGGCGATCCGGCTCGTCGCCACGAGCTCCATCGCCTTGGTGATCTTCTTCATCGACTTCGCCGAGCGGATCCGTTGACGAAGAACGCGAACCTGGGCCGCCATGGTCAGCCCTTACTGGTTCTCGACCGGGCGGTCGGTCGTGCCGTCGCGGAAGCGGGTCACCGTCTCACGGGCCTCGTCACCCTCCAGCGGGGCGGCCGGCGCCTCGTTGATCCGGCGCTCGTCCTCCTTGCCGAGGAAGACCTGCTTGAACTCCGTGATGGCGGTGTCCAGCGAGGCGATGATGTCGTCGTCCCACTTGTTGTCGGCGATGGCCGCGAGGACGCCCTCGTGCTTGTGCCGCAGGTACTGGAGGAACTCCGACTCGAACCGCCGGATCTCGCCCACCGGGATGTCGTCCAGCTTGCCCTCGGTGCCGGCCCAGACCGAGACGACCTGCTCCTGCACCGGGAACGGCGAGTAGTTCGGCTGCTTGAGCAGCTCGACCAGGCGGGAACCGCGCTCCAGCTGGGCCCGGGAGGCCTTGTCCAGGTCGGAGGCGAAGGCGGCGAACGCCTCCAGCTCGCGGTACTGGGCCAGGTTGAGCCGCAGCGAGCCGGCGACCTTCTTCATCGGCTTCACCTGCGCGGCGCCACCGACCCGGGAGACCGAGGTGCCGACGTTGATGGCCGGCCGGACGCCCTGGTTGAACAGGTCGGTCTCGAGGAAGATCTGACCGTCGGTGATCGAGATCACGTTGGTCGGGATGAAGGCCGAGATGTCGTTGGCCTTGGTCTCGATGATCGGCAGACCGGTCATCGAGCCGCCGCCCATCTCGTCCGACAGCTTCGCGCAGCGCTCCAGCAGCCGGGAGTGCAGGTAGAAGACGTCACCCGGGTACGCCTCGCGGCCCGGCGGGCGGCGCAGCAGCAGCGACACGGCGCGGTACGCCTCGGCCTGCTTGCTCAGGTCGTCGAAGACGATCAGGACGTGCTTGCCGCCGTACATCCAGTGCTGCCCGATGGACGAGCCGGTGTAGGGGGCGAGGTACTTGAAGCCGGCCGGGTCGGAGGCCGGGGACGCGACGATGGTGGTGTACTCCATCGCGCCCGCCTCCTCCAGGAGGCCCTTGATCGAGGCGATCGTGGAGGCCTTCTGGCCGACGGCGACGTAGATGCAGCGGACCTGCTTCGTCGGGTCGCCGGAGCGCCAGTTGTCCCGCTGGTTGAGGATGGTGTCCAGGGCGACGGTGGTCTTGCCGGTCTTCCGGTCACCGATGATCAGCTGCCGCTGACCCCGGCCGATCGGGGTCATCGCGTCGACCGCCTTGATGCCGGTCTGCATCGGCTCGAAGACGGACTGCCGGGCCATCACGTTCGGAGCCTGCAGCTCCAGCTCGCGGTAGCCCTCGTTGGCGATGTCGCCGAGGCCGTCGATCGGCTGGCCGAGCGCGTTGACCACGCGGCCGAGGAAGGCGTCGCCGACCGGCACGGAGAGCACCCGGCCGGTGCGCTTGACGCGCTGCCCCTCCTCGATGCCGGCGTAGTCACCGAGGACGACGACACCGATGTCCCGGACGTCGAGGTTCAGCGCCACGCCGAGCGTGCCGTCCTCGAACTCCAGGAGCTCGTTGGTCATGGTCGAGGGGAGGCCCTCGACGTGGGCGATGCCGTCGCCGGCGTCGGCGACGGTGCCGACCTCCTCGCGGGAGACGTCGGACGTGTAGGAGGAGACGTAGCGCTCCAGGGCGCCGCGGATCTCCTCCGTCGAGATGGTCAGCTCGGCCATCCTCTGCTTCCTTAAGTATCAGGGGCCCGGGATACCTAGTACCGACCGGTCCGAATGGCGTCTATTCTCAGGCGCTGCGCGGCGGAGCCGCCTCAGCGCTTCGCGAGCGCGTTGCGGGTCTCGTTGAGGCGGCGCAGGACGGTGCCGTCGTACAGGTCGGAGCCGACCCGCACGCTCGCGCCACCGAGGACCTCGGGGTTCACCGTCTGCTTGACGGATACCTCCCGACCGTATATCGCGGAGAGGCTGGCGCCCAGTCGGCGCTCCTCCTCTTCACTCAACGGGGCCGCCACCGTCACGTACGCCACCTGCCGGTCGCGCCGGTCGGCGGCGAGCTCGACCAGCCGGGTGAGCGCCCCGGTGAAGGAGCGTCCCCCGAAGCCGGCGAGCGCAACCCCGACGAGGTAGCCGGTGATCGGTCGGGTCTTGCCGGTGAGCAACTGGTCGGCCAGGGCGGCCCGCTGCTTGACCGGCGCCATCCCGTCGGAGAGCGCGTTGGACAGCTCGGGCGAACCGGAGACGACCTGCCCGAAACGGAACAGCTCGTCCTCGACCTCCCCCAGCTCGCCGGCCGAGTCGGCGGCGGCCAGGAGCGCCTCCACGCCGAGCCGCTCGGTGCCGTCGAGCAGTTCCGACGGCGCCGACCACCGGCCGGAGACCAGCGCGGTGAGCAGCTCGATCGCGTCCGCGCCGACCTTGCCGCCGAGGATCCCGGTCAGCAGGGCGACCCGGTCCTCGCCGGAGCGGGCCGGGTCGGAGAGCGCCCGGCGCAGCCGCGGCTCCCGCCGCAGCAGGGCGGCGACGGAGAGGATGTCGTCGGCGGTGGTGGCCACCGCCGACGGCTCCGCGCCGCGGACGTACGCGTCGAGGCGCTCGGCCGCGATCTTGTACGACTCCCGGCTGGCGGCCTGCATCAGCGGGCCCCCGTGCTCTCGAGACCGCTCAGGAACCGGTCGACGGTGCCCTTGCGGCGCGCCTCGTCGGCGAGCGACTCACCGACGATCTTGCTGGCCAGGTCGACCGCGATGGTGCCGACCTCGGTGCGCAGCTCGCGCACGATGGTGGCCCGCTCCGCGGCGAGCTGCTCCTTGCCGGCCGCGATGATCCGGTCGGACTCCTCCCGCGCCTTGGCGAGGATGTCCTGCCGGATGCCCTCGGCGTCGGCCCGGGCGTCGTCCCGGATCTTGGCAGCGTCGGTACGCGCCTCGGCGAGCTGCGCGCGGTACTGCTCGAGCAGCTGGTTGGCCTCGGCCTGGGCGGCCTCGGCGCGCTTGATGCCGCCCTCGATCGCGTCCACCCGAGCCTGGAACGTCTGCTCCATGCGCGGGAAGACGAACTTCATCAGCACGAAGCAGAGAATCGCGAACGCGATGGAGCCGACCACGATCTCCTGCCAGACCGGCAGGATCGGGTTGTGCTCCGTCCCTCCCTCGGCAGCGAGCTGGAACATGGCAACCTCCCGGTCGAATGGCGGGATCAGGCCTGACCAGCCCAGACGAAGCCGAAGGCGACGCCCAGCAGGGCGAGCGCCTCGATGACGGCGAAGCCGATCCAGACGTAGGGCAGGGTCATCCGCGAGGACTCCGGCTGGCGGGCGGTCGACTGGATGTAGGCGGCGAAGACCAGGCCGACGCCGATGCCCGGGCCGATGGCGGCGAGGCCGTAGCCGATGGCGGCAGTGCTGCCGGTGACTTCGGCGAGAACGCTAGCGTCCATTGGTGTGGTTCCTCCTGGTTATCACGCGTGACGGTCACGCGGGACGACAACGGTTGGTGCGAGGTGGATCAGTGTTCGTCGGCGAGCGAGCCCTGCACGTAGCTCGCGGTCAGCACCGTGAAGACGTACGCCTGCAGGACGATCACCAGGAACTCGAGGAAGGTGAGCGCCACGGTCATCACCCACGACAGGACCGACACCGGCGCCAGCCAGGCGTTGGCGTTGAGCATCGCGAAGCCGCCGAGCGTGAAGACCAGCAGGATCATGTGGCCGGCGAACATGTTCGCGAAGAGACGGACGGCCAGCGTGAACGGCCGGAAGAGGAAGGTCGAAGCGAACTCGATCGGAATCAGCAGCGGCAGGATGTACCAGGGCGCCGGCGGGATGAGGGAGTTCTTGAAGAACTTGCCGGCGCCGTGGTGCCGGATGCCCGCGTAGATGAAGAGCACGTAGCTGATCACGGCGAGGATCGTCGGGAAGGCGATGTGCGAGTTCGGCGAGATCTGGAAGAACGGCACGATCGCGAAGAGGTTGGTCAGCAGGATGAAGCAGAAGAGCGTGGTGAAGTACGGCGCGAACCGCACCCCCGCGTGCCCGATCATGTCGACCGCGATGTTGTTCCGCACGAAGCCGTAGATCGACTCGGCCAGCCACTGCTTCTTCGTCGGCACCAGCTGCGGCTTCCGGTAGGTCGCCAGGAAGAAGATGATCAGAACGCCGACGGCCAGCCAGACCATCGCGGTGATCTTGGTGAACCAGTAGGAGTTCTCCGCACCCCAGGGCAGGATGCCGGGCAGGTAGAAGTCCTCCACGCTGGGTGGGAATGCTGCCTCGCCCTGAGCCAGAACGTTCGCCGCTCCGAACACCTGCGTCCCTTCCTAAGTAGGCGTGCCGAGTCGGCGGACGACCAGGATGATCCCCCCGGCCATGCCGAGCACGGCGCCGATCCCGAGGGCGATGCCCCCGGTGTCGAGCCACTGGTCGACCAGCCAGCCGATGAAGCCCCACACCCCCATGCCCGCGATCAGGTACGCGAGCGCAGTCCAGCCCTGGCCGGCACCGGACGGAACGTCGTCCCGGTCGCCGCTGGGTCGGGGGGTTTGGTCATCAGCCATGACGGGGCGAACGATATCAGTCGGGAAGACGAGGCTGTGCCTCACCCCCCGCACAACCGTCGTTGTGTGGGCGTCGGGCGGGCAGGCGCGTCTGTGGGCACGCTACTCCCCTTCCGCCAGCCTGGAAATGACCGATGGCGGACACATTTCCGCGTCGTCCGAGGGGTGGGATTCCCGCGGTCAGCGAGTGCCGCGGGCATGCACGGCGGTGAGCCACCAGATGTGCACCCCGGTCCAGACCACGACGCCCGCGGCGATGCCCAGGCAGAGCGGGATCAGGCCGGCCCAGCCGGTCGACGCCACGGCCACCATCACCACCCCGAGCAGGGTGAACTTGGCCGCGTAGAGGCCGAGTCCGAAGGGGAGAACCAGCTGCGGGTTCACCGAGTCGGCCCAGGCCAGCACCACGGTGGTCAGGGTGTAGCTGGCCACCGTGACACCCACCCCGGCCGCCGCGCCGAGCGCCGCGTCGGCGCCGCCGGTGACCGCGCCGAGCAGCGCGGCCGCGGCGGCCAGCAGGCCGCTCGCGGCCAGCAGCACCGGCAGGTGGCGCAGCCGCCAGCGCCGGTCGGTCGCCGCGGCCGGCGCCGGCTCGCGCACCCCGGGCTCAGCCACGGGGGTACGCCGGGAACTCGGTGACCAGCTCGGTCACCTCGGACGCGATAGCGGCCAGCCGGTCGCTGCCGCCCGGATCGGCGGGATCGGTGCGCACCGCCCGGGCGATCAGCCCGGCGACCCGGCGCAGCTCGCCCTCCCGCATGCCCTGGGTGGTCACGGCGGGCGTGCCGACCCGGATCCCGGAGGCCACCATCGGCTTCTCCGGGTCGTACGGGATGGCGTTCTTGTTCAGCGTGATGCCGGCGGCGTCGCAGCGCGCCTCGGCGTCGGCGCCGGTCACCCCCACCTCGCGCAGGTCGATCAGGGCGAGGTGGGTGTCGGTGCCGCCGGAGACCGGGCGCATGCCCTCGGCGGCCAGCCCGGCGGCGAGCGCCTGCGCGTTGCGCACCACCTGGGTCGCGTACGCCTGGAACTCGGTCTGCGCGGCCTCGCGCAGCGCGACGGCCTTGGCCGCGACGGCGTGCATCAGCGGGCCGCCCTGGGTGAACGGGAAGACCGCCTTGTCGATCCGCTGGGCCAGCGACTCCCGGCACAGGATCATCCCGCCACGCGGCCCGCGCAGCACCTTGTGCGTGGTGGCGCAGACGACGTCGGCGTGCGGGACCGGGGAGGGGATGGCCTTGCCGGCGACCAGCCCGATGAAGTGCGCGGCGTCCACCATGAGGTACGCGTCGACCTCGTCGGCGATCTCCCGGAACCGGGCGAAGTCGATCAGCCGCGGGTACGCGGTCGCGCCACAGATGATCATCTTGGGCCGGTGCGCCAGGGCCAGGTCGCGCACCTCGTCGTAGTCGATCAGCTCGGTGTCCCGGCGCACCGTGTAGCCGACGGTGTGGAACCACTTGCCGGAGAAGTTCACCCGGCTGCCGTGCGTCAGGTGCCCGCCGTGCGGCAGGTCCATGGCGAGCACCGTGTCGCCCGGCTGCACCAGCGCCGCGTACGCGGCCAGGTTGGCACTCGCCCCGGAGTGCGGCTGGAGGTTGGCGTGCTCGGCCCCGAAGAGCTCCTTCGCCCGGGCGATGCCGATCTCCTCGGCCCGGTCCACCTCGGCGCAGCCGCCGTAGTAGCGCCGGCCCGGGTAGCCCTCGGCGTACTTGTTGGTCAGCGTCGAGCCGAGCGCGGCGAGCACGGCCGGCGAGGTGAGGTTCTCGCTGGCGATCAGCTGGAGGCCGCCGCGCAGCCGGTCCAGCTCGCCGAGCACCACCCCGGCGATCTCCGGGTCGGTGGCCCGGAGCTGGTCGAAGTCCGGCCCCCAGAAGGTGCTTTGCGCGGTGTCCACAGCGCCAGAGTCTATTGGGCCGCAGACTGGGGATCGTGAGATGCCTGGTCACCGGAGCCACGGGGTACATCGGCGGGCGGCTCGCGCCCCGGCTGCTGGCCGCCGGACACACCGTACGCTGCCTGGCCCGCAAGGCCGGCCGGCTGCGGGACGTGCCGTGGGCGAGCCGGGTCGAGATCGCCGAGGGCGACCTGCGCCGGCCGGAGACGCTGCCGGCCGCGTTCGCCGGCGTGGACGTCGCGTACTACCTGGTGCACTCGCTCGGCCAGGCCGGTTTCGAGGCGGCCGACCGGGAGGCGGCGGAGAACTTCGCGGCGGCCGCCCGCGCCGCCGGCGTACGCCGGATCGTCTACCTGGGCGGGCCGGAGCCGGCGGCCGGCCGGTCGGCCGGGTCGGCGCACCTGCGGTCCCGCGCCGAGGTGGGGCGGATCCTGCTGGACAGCGGGGTGCCGACCGCAGTGCTGCGGGCCGCGGTGATCATCGGGTCCGGCTCGGCGTCGTTCGAGATGCTGCGCCACCTCACCGAGCGGCTGCCGGTGATGGTCACCCCGCGCTGGGTGCGCAACCGGATCCAGCCGATCGCGGTCCGCGACGTGCTCCACTACCTGGTCGCATGCGCGCACCTGCCGCCGGAGGTCGACCGGGGCTTCGACATCGGCGGGCCGGACGTGCTCACCTTCCAGGAGATGATGCAGCGCTACGCCCGGGTCGCCGGGTTGCCCCGGCGGTTCATCGTGCCGGTGCGGCCGCTGACCCCGGCGCTCTCCTCGCTCTGGGTCGGGCTGATCACCCCGGTGCCGAACGCGATCGCCCGGCCGCTGGTGGAGAGCCTGGTGCACGAGGCGGTCGCCCGCGAGCACGACATCGCCCGGTACGTGCCCGACCCGCCGGCCGGGCTCACCGGCTTCGACCAGGCGGTGGAGCTGGCGCTGGCCAAGGTCCGCGACGCCGCGGTGGAGACCCGGTGGTCGAACGCGAGCGGCCCGGACGCGCCGGCCGAACCGCTGCCCAGCGACCCGAAGTGGTCCGGCGGCACCACCTACACCGACGAGCGGGAACGGGCGGTGGCCGCCCCGCCGGACGTGCTCTGGCGGGTGATCGAGGGGGTCGGCGGGGAGCACGGCTGGTACTCCTTCCCGCTCGCCTGGTCGGTGCGCGGCTGGCTGGACCGGCTGGTCGGCGGGGTGGGGCTGCGCCGGGGGCGGCGCGACCCGCACCGGCTCCAGGTCGGCGAGGCGCTGGACTTCTGGCGGGTGGAGGAGATCGTCCCGGGTGAGCTGCTGCGGCTGCGCGCCGAGATGCGGCTGCCCGGCCGCGCCTGGTTGGAGATGCGGGTGCTGCCCGGCTCCGACGGGCACAGCCGCTACCACCAGCGGGCGGTCTTCCTCCCGCGCGGCCTGTCCGGGCACGCGTACTGGGGGTCGGTGGCGCCGTTCCACGCGGTGGTCTTCGGCGGGATGGCCCGCAACATCGCCCGCGGCGCGGAGCAGCTGGCCGGGCCGGTCAGTTCCCGGTCCGCGCCCCGCTGACCTCGAAGGCGGTCGCCTCGCTCGGTGGCACGAAGTCGCGGATCGGCTGGTCGCGCAGGGCGAACGACATCAACTGGGCCACCGCGTCCACCATCCGGCTCTGCACCGCCTGACCCACCGCGTCCCGCGGGTCGTCCGGGTTGGCGGCGATGGCGGCGACCGCCAGCTGCGGGGTGAACGCCACCACGGTCTCCGTGGCGTACCGCTCCGAGCTGCCCGTCTTGCCGGCCACCGGCCGGCCCAGCCGGTCCCGGAGCCGGCTCGCGGTGGCTCCGTCGCAGCGGTTGTACATGGACTGGTCGCCGACCGGGCAGCGGGCCACGTCCGCCGCCGCGCGGGCCACCTCGGTGTCGAGCACCTGGCGGCAGTCCGGCTTGGCCGCGTCGACCGGGCGACCGGCCGCGTCGGTGATCGAGGTGACCGGCAGCGGCGCGCACCACGTCCCCTCGGCCGCCAGCGTGGCGTACGCGCCGGCCAGGTCGAGCGGCGTGGTGGTGGCCACGCCGAGCACGAACGGGCCCCAGGTCCGGGCGCCGTGGCGGGCCAGCCGGGCGTCGTCCGGGGCGCGCAGCACGATGCCGAGCCGCTCGGCCATCTCCACCACCCGGTCCGCGCCGACCCGCTCGGTCAGCCAGGCGAAGTACGTGTTCACCGACTCGCCGAAGGCGGTCCACATGTCGTGCCAGCCCTCCATCGACGGGCTGGCGTTCCGCGGGCACCAGTAGCCGTCGCAGCTCGCCTCGCCGGAGGCCGGGTAACGGGTGACGAAGCGGTCCGGCGAGTCGAACTCGGTCCGCAGCGGCAGCCCGGACTCCAGGGCGGCCAGCACGGCGAAGAGCTTGAACGTCGAGCCGGCCTGGTAGCCCGAGATCGCCCCGCCGCCGGCGACGAGCTGGTTGACAGTGTTCGGGTGGTTCTTCTGCCCGGGCGGGTTGGCGTCCACCCGGTAGTTCCGGTTCACCGCCATCGCGAGCACCCGGCCGGTGCCGGGCTGCACCACCGCCGTCGGCATCGCCCGGCGGTCGCTCGCCCGGTAGATCCGGTGCACCTGCTCGACGGCGGCGCGCTGCACCGCGAGGTCGAGCGAGGAGACGATGGAGAAGCCCCCCCGGCGCAGCGTGCGCTGCCGCTCGTCGACGCTGGCGCCGAACGCCGGCTGGGCGTTCCACCAGCGGGTGAACCAGTCACAGAAGTAGCCCCAGTCGTTGTGCCCCTCGGGCACCGCCGTGCAGTCGTTCGGCGTCTCGCTGGGGCGCAGCTTCAGCGGCTCGGCCCCGGCCCGGGCGGCCTCCTCGGCCGGCACCTGCCCCGCCGCCACCAGCCGGTCCAGCACGTACGCCCGGCGGCGCAGGGCGCTGTCCGCGTCCCCGTTGATCGGGTCGTCGGTGTGCGGGGAGCGGACCAGGCCGGCCAGCAGCGCCGCCTCGCCGAGGGTGAGGTCGGCCGGCGCCTTGGAGAAGTACCGCTTGCTGGCGGCCGCCACCCCGTACGCCCCGGCGCCGAAGTACGCGATGTTCAGGTAGCGGGCGAGGATCTGGTCCTTGCTCAACTCCCGCTCCAGCGCCAGCGCGTACCGCATCTCCTGGACCTTGCGGGCGGTGGTGATCTCGGTGGCCGCGGCGCGCTGCGCCTCGCTGAGCCGGGGGTCGCTGCTCAGCACGTTGCGGACGTACTGCATGGTCAGCGTGGAGGCGCCCTGGCGGGTCTCGCCGGATCCCTGGTTGACGGTGAAGGCCCGGGCCACGCCCCGCAGGTCCACCCCGCTGTGCTGGTGGAACCGGGCGTCCTCGGCGGCGACGATGGCCTGGCGCATCACCGGGGCCACCTCGGCCAGCGGTACGTCCACCCGGTCCTCCTGGTAGAAGGAGGTGATCAGGGTGGTGCCGTCGCTGGCGTACAGGTTGGACCGCTGGGCGGTGGGCGGGGTGCGCAGGGTGTTCGGCAGCTCCGCGTACGGCGCGGCGAGCGCCGAGAAGCCGATCCCGAACACCAGCGCGGCCGGCAGGGCCGCCGCCGCCAGCGCCAGGCCGGCCAGTACGCCGGCGATCAGGATGGTCAGCACTCGGTGCAGATGGGCCCGGGTCATCAGCTCTCCCCGCAGGAGCCGGATCGCGCTAGGACCCGTTCAGAATGACCCGAAACGCCCCTTTCGCCCCTGCGTTTCGGCAAACCCGCAGGAAATTCGCGAGGCGGACACCGCTCCCACGGCCGGACACACCACCGAGATGGTTGATCATGAAGTCGTCGACCCGTGCATCGGCGTGTCGGGTCAACAACTTCATGATCGACGGGTGGGCGACCCGGCAGGAGGTTAGGGCAGTAGGGCGGTGGCCAGGGGGTGGACGGTTTCCTCGATCTCGTCGGCGACCCGGCTGAAGCACTGGTCGCCCCGGCCCCACGGGTCGTCGAGATCGTCGGTGGGCAGCGGGCTGGCGCCCTGCCGGGCGGCGTGGGCGGCCTCGACCAGCGCCACCCCGCGGGCGTACACCGCCTCGCCGGTGGCCTCGGCCGGGGGCAGCGCGGCGGTGTCCACCGCGGCCAGCAGCCGGCCGAACTCACCGAGCACGAAGGTGCGCGCGGCGGCGTCCGGGCGCAGCGCCACCACGTACTCCTGCTGGTCGGCGGTGGCGGTGAGGACCAGGTCGGCCGCGTCGATGAGATCCGAGCGCAGCTTGCGGGCGGCGAACCCCTCGGTGCTGCCACCGCGGGTGGTGACCTGGCGGGCCGCCGGCGGGTTCATCTCCTCGCCGGCGTGCCAGCCGCCGGTGCCGGCGCTGTGGCTGTGCAGCAGTTCGTCCGCGCGGGCCGGGTCGACCCCGCGCCGGGACAGCCGTTGCGCGACGGCGAGGGCGAGCAGCCGCTCGGCCATCGGCGACCGGCAGATGTTGCCCATGCAGACGTGCAGCACGGTGAACGGGGGCACTCAGGCCACCTGGCTCTCGACGATGTCCGGCACCACGTCGCGCAGCTTCTCCAGCGGGATGGCGCCCAGCCGGAGCAGCTGCGGCACCTCGCCGGTGAGGTCCACGATCGTGCTCGGCACCGGGTCCGGGCAGGGTCCGGCCTCCAGGTACGCGCGCACCGAGTAGCCGAGCTGGTCGCGCGCCTCCTCGGCGGTGACCGCGGCCGGCTGGCCGGTCTTGTTCGCCGACGAGACGGCCATCGGGCCGGTCTCGCGCAGCACCTCCAGGGCCACCGGGTGCAGCGGCATCCGCACCGCCACCGTGCCGGTCTTGTCCCCGAGGTCCCACTGCAGGCTCGGCGAGTGCTCGACCACGATGGTCAGCGCACCCGGCCAGAACGCCTCGACCAGGTCCCGGGCCGCCTGGGGCAGCGAGAAGACCAGCCCGTCGAGGGTGTGCCGGGAGCCGATCAGCACCGGTGGCGGCATCTGCCGGCCCCGCCCCTTGGCGTCGAGCAGCGCCTTGACCGCGTACGGGGTGAACGCGTCCGCGCCGATTCCGTAGACCGTGTCCGTCGGCAGGACGACCAGTTCGCCGTTCTTGACCGCCTCGATGGCCGCAGCGATGCCGCGGTCCCGGTCGGCGGGCGACCGGCAGTCGTAGAGCATCACGAGGAGCCAGTCTGCCACGTCGCGCCGGTGAACCGGTGCCGACCGTCCGCCCGGCGGGACGCGGTGGCGAACCGGGGCCGGCCGGTGAGGTCTGGGTGGTCGGTGACGGCGGTGTACCGGCCGTCGGCGGCGAGCAGCTCCGGCACCGTCCGGCCGTGGGTGTCGTCGTGCTCGACGCCGAGCGCCCCGCCCGGCCGCAGCAGCGCCGCCGCCCGCGCCACCACCGGGCGGATCACCGCCAGCCCGTCCGGCCCGCCGAAGACCGCCTCCGCCGGGTCGTGCCGGGCCACCTCGGGCGGCACGGCCACCTCGGC
Organism: Micromonospora sp. C28SCA-DRY-2; assembly: GCF_030519475.1. Lineage (GTDB taxonomy): Bacteria > Actinomycetota > Actinomycetes > Mycobacteriales > Micromonosporaceae > Micromonospora. The sequence continues at coordinate 583,872 of NZ_JAUMKD010000002.1, forward strand.
CGGCACGTACGGCGGGTTGCAGAGCAGCACGTCCACCCGCCCGGCCAGCCCGGCCAGCAGGTCCGGCGCGGTGACGTCGGCCGCGACCACCTCGATCGGCCGGTCCCCCGCCGCGGCCCGCTCGGCCGCGTTGCGGCGCAGCCAGGGCAGCGCCGCCGGCGAGCCCTCCACCGCCACCACCCGGGCCGAGGGCAGCTCCTGGGCGACCGCGAGGGCGATCGCGCCGGAGCCGCTGCACAGGTCCACCACCAGCGGGTCGGCCACCGTGCCGGCCTGCTCGACGCCCCAGCCGGCGAGCAGCTCGGTCTCCGGGCGGGGCACGAACACCCCGGGGCCGACGGCCAGCTCCAGGTGCCGGAAGGCGGCCCGGCCGGTGAGGTGCTGCAACGGCTCCCGGTCCGCCCGGCGGGCGACCAGCGCCGCGTACCGCTCGCGCTGCGCCGGGGTGAACCCGTCGGCCAGGGCCAGCCGGCCGCGCGGCACGTCCAGCACGTACGCGGCCAGCAGCTCGGCCTCCGCCCGCGCCGCCGCGACCCCGGCCTCGGCCAGCACGCGGGCCGCCCGGACCACCGCCACTGACGGACGCTCCCGGTTCGTCCCTTCGGACGGGTGTTGCGGCACGATGGTCACGACATAATCATGAAGCGTCGCGGTTCACATTACGAGCGGGTGCGTGCGGACGCACACCGACAGGAGGTCGCCAGTGGGCTGGCTCGACCGGGTCACCGACCAGGTTGACGCCCTGAGGCAGTCCCGGGCGCTGCAGGAGGCGAGCCGGTCGGCCGAGGCGTACGCCGTGGTGGACCGGGTGATCCGGAGCACCAGCGACCCGTACGCCCGCGCCGACGCGCTGGTGCAGCGGCTCTCCGCACTGATCAATCTCGGTCGTACCGCGGAGTTCACCCGGGCCATCGAGGAGGCCTCCGGCGCGGTCCGCGACCTCGCCGAGCCCTACCTGCACGGGCACCTGAACGCGCTGGCCGCGCTCGCCGCGCACCACCAGGGCGCGCTGGACCGCTGCGTCACCCACCTGGTCAAGTCCGCCCGGGCGCTCAGCGCGGTCGACGACCCCGACCGGGACACCGCCTGGGGCTGGCACGACCTGGCGATGGCCTACTCCTACCTCAGCTTCCACGGCTACGCCCTCGGGGCCATCGAGCGGGCCCGCCAGCTCGGGCAGGTGGCCGGGATCCCCGAGGAGACGTTCGCCGCGCCGGGCATCCGGCTGCGCAACGCGGTGGCGCTGGACCACAACGGGGACAGCGACGGGTGCCTGCGGGTGCTCCGCGACGTCGCCGCCGACCTCGGCCGGTTCATCCGGGGCGGGCGGGCCGGGCGGCTGCGCCCGAGCAGCCTGGCCGCGTACGGTTACGCCGCCGCCCGGCAGGCGTCGCTGGGCGACCGGCTGGAGGTGGGCACCGACGCCGCCCCGGCCCGGCTGCTCGGCCACGGCGGGGACAGCGCCCGCGCCCGGGACATGCGCGAGCTCGGCCAGGTCTGCCTGGCCATCGCGGAGGGGCGGCCGATCGAGGCGGTCACCCGGCTGGAGTCGGTCCGGGTCTCCAGCGAGACGCTCGGCGCCGCCGAACCGGCCCGGCTGCGCAGCATCGCCCTGGCCCGGGCCGGCGACCACGCGGCGGCGCACCGGGCCGACCGGCTGGCGTTCCGGCTCGCCGCCCAGCGCAACGACCGGCTGCGGGACGTCTACATCGACGGCATCGCCGCCCGCATCGACCACGAGGAGATGCGCCGCGAGGCGGCCCGCTACGAGGGCGAGGCGCTGACCGACCCGCTGACCGGGCTGCCCAACCGCCGCCGCCTGGAGCGCTACATCGCCGCCGTGGTCGCCCGCGGCGAACAGGTGGTGATCGGCGTCTGCGACCTGGACGGCTTCAAGGCGGTCAACACCCGGCACGGGCACCACTCCGGCGACCTGGTGCTGCAACGGGTGGCCGGGGTGATCAACCGGGTGATGCGCCGGGGCGACTTCGTGGCCCGCTACGGCGGCGACGAGTTCGTGGTGGTGCTGCCCGGCGCGGGGATGGCCGAGGCCGCCGAGGTGGCCCGCCGGATCGAGGCCGCCGTGCGCACCGAGGACTGGGAGTCGCTGGTGCCGGGCACCCCGGTCGGGGTCAGCATCGGGTTCGCCGAGGTCTCCGGCTCGGGCGCCGGCCTGCGCGACGCGCTGGGCACCGCCTTCGAGATCGCCGACCGGGAGATGCTGCGCGCCAAGGCCCGTCCCCGCGCCTCCTGAGGCGGTTGCCCCCCGGGGTCAGCGGCGGGCGAGTTCGGTGTCGCCGGCCAGCCGGGCGGCCCGGTCGGCCTCGGTCAGGGCGTCCAGCACGCCGTCCAGGTCACCGGCGAGAGCCAGGTCCAGGTTGTACGCGGTGTAGCCGATCCGGTGGTCGGTGATCCGGTTCTGCGGGAAGTTGTAGGTGCGGATCCGCTCCGAGCGGTCCACCGTGCGCACCTGCGCCTTGCGGGCGTCCGAGGCGGCCGCGTCGGCCTGCTCCTGGGCCGCCGCCAGCAGCCGGGCGCGCAGGATCCGCAGGGCCTGCTCGCGGTTCTGCAACTGGGACTTCTCGTTCTGGCAGGAGACCACGATGCCGGTCGGCAGGTGGGTGATCCGCACCGCCGAGTCGGTGGTGTTCACCGACTGCCCGCCGGGGCCGGACGAGCGGAACACGTCGATCCGCAGCTCGTTCGGGTCGATGGTGACGTCGACGTCCTCGGCCTCCGGCAGCACCAGCACGCCGGCCGCGCTGGTGTGGATCCGGCCCTGCGACTCGGTGACCGGGACGCGCTGCACCCGGTGCACGCCGCCCTCCCACTTCAGCCGCGACCAGACGCCGTTGCCCCCCTCGGGCACGCCCTTGGTCTTGATCGCCAGCGAGACGTCCTTCACCCCGCCCAGGTCGGAGTCCTGGGCGTCGATCACCTCGGTCAGCCAGCCGCGCCGCTCGGCGTAGCGGGTGTACATCCGCAGCAGGTCGGCGGCGAAGAGCGCGGACTCCTCGCCACCCTCGCCGGCCTTGATCTCGACGATCACGTCCTTGGCGTCGTGCGGGTCGCGCGGGATCAGCAGCTCGGCCAGGCGCTCCTCGAGCGCCGGCAGGGACGCCGCGATGGCCTCGGCCTCGGCCGCGAAGGCGGGGTCCTCGGCGGCCAGTTCGCGGGCGGCGGCCAGGTCGGCCCGGGCCTGCTCCAGTTCGCCGGCGGCCTTGTGCAGCGGCACCAGCTCGGCGTAGCGCCGGCCGACCCGCCGGGCGGTGCCCTGGTCGGCGTGGATGGCCGGGTCGGCCAGCCGCTTCTCCAGCTCGGCGTACTCGTCGAGGAGGGCGGCCAGGCGCTCACTGCTCATGCTGCGGTTGCTCCTTCGACGCGACGGACCGGGGACATACGGACGGCGCCCGCGTCCGGCACGAAACCGGACGCGGGCGCCGAACGAGAAGTTACTTGCCCTTCTTGGCCTGAACCTTGGCGTACTTCTGCTGGAACTTCGCGACCCGACCGGCGGTGTCGAGCACGCGCTGCTTGCCGGTGTAGAACGGGTGGCAGGCGCTGCAGGTCTCGACGTGGATCGAGCCGCCCTTGGCGGTGCTGCGGGTCGTGAAGGTGTTGCCGCAGGAGCAGGTGACCTCGGTGGTCACGTACTCCGGGTGGATGTTGGGCTTCATGTCGCCTCGGTCCTCTCGTCGGTGGTCGCCGGGTCGCCGTCGCCACCCGCCGCTACGCGCGACGGACTCGGGCGTGAACCGGAACCGGTGGCCGATTGACCAGTGTGCCATGGGCGTACGCCGGCCCGGAAACCGGGCCGCACAGTGGGTCCGGCATCGACAACACCGGCCCGCCCCGTCGCATTCCCGCCGCCTGGCGGGGCATTCACCCTGAAGACCGCGCGGCGCGGCCGTGCCCCGAACGGGGTACGACCGGCGCGCGGCCCACCGGCCGGGCACCCCGCCGACCGGCGCTTGCGGCCCGCCCGTCCGAGCGAACGGAGTGAGTGATGGCTCGCCTGATCGCGACCCGGGGACTGCCCGCCTCGGGCAAGACCACCTTCGCCCGCACCCTGCAGCCCGGGGTGGTCCGGGTCAACCGGGACGACCTGCGCCGGATGCTGCACGGTGAGCGGCTCTTCACCCAGCGGGCGGAGTGGCAGGTGACGCTGGTGCAGCGGGCCCAGGTGGAGACGCTGCTGCGGGCCGGGGCGGACGTCTGCGTGGACGACACCAACCTGCGCTCCCGGACCCTGCGGGACTGGGCCGACCTGGCCGCCCGGTACGGCGCCGGGTTCGAGGTGCACGACTTCACCGACGTGCCGCTGGCCGAGTGCCTGCGCCGCGACGCCGAGCGGCCGGAGGCCGACCGGGTCGGCGAGGCGGCGATCCGCCGGCTGCACGAGCGCTACCTGGAGGGGCGCACCCTGCCGCTGCCGGTGCCGCAGGCCCGCACCGGCCGCCCCGCCCGGGTGCACCCGCCGTCCGCCGAGCCGCCCGAGATCGTGCTGGTCGACATCGACGGCACCGTGGCGCTGAACGTCTCGCGCAGCCCGTACGACATGACCCGGGTGGGCGAGGACGCGCCGAACCCGGCGGTGATCGCGGCGGTGCGGGCGATGCACGCCGCCGGCCACGGGGTGGTCTTCTGTTCCGGCCGGGACGCCTCCGCCCGGGCCGACACCGAGGCGTGGCTGGCCCGGCACGTGCGGGTGCCGTACCTGGCCCTGCACCTGCGAGCGATCGGCGACTCGCGGAAGGACTCGATCGTCAAGCGGGAGATCTACGAGCGCGAGATCCGGGACCGGTACCGGGTGGTGGGCGTCTTCGACGACCGCCAGCAGGTGGTGCGGATGTGGCGCGAGCTCGGCCTGACCGTCTTCCAGGTGGCCGAGGGCGACTTCTGACCCCGGTGGGCTCCCCACGGTCCGCGGGGAGCCCACCGGCGGGCGGTCAGGCGGCGGGCGCCTCCGCCGCCGTCGCCGCGGTCAGGACGATGCTCGCCTGGGCCCGTTCGCCGTTGACCTCGACGGCGAGGGTGATCTGGGCGCCCGGGCGCAGCGCGGTGAGCCGCCCGGTGGCCGGGTCGAAGCGGGCCACGTGCCACGGCCGCAGCCCGGTGACCGGGCCGATGTGCAGGTTCGGCGAGGCGGACCAGTCCGCGCTCACCGGCGCGGCCACCGGCACCGTACGCCCACCGGGCTGGGTCACCGTGGCGGTGACGGTCGCCGGTGCGCCGACCGCGACGGTCGCCGGCGCCGCCAGCGCGAGCTGGTCGACGTGCGCGTGCGTCTCGGCACTCACCCAGCGCGGCCCCTCGGCCAGCGGGTCGCGGCGGGCCCGGTCGGCCTCGGCCGGGCTCACCGGGTCCACCCCGAACTCCGTCCAGCCGGTGAAGCCGCCCTGGTCGGCCGGGGTGGACGGGTTCTTGCCCGAGTTGCCGTTGATCACGTACGGCACGCCGTCGACCCGGTCGGCGTGGAAGGTGCCGACGTGCCCGCCGACGAAGAGCGCCCCCTTGCCGGTGCGGTGCTGGAAGTCGGCCAGCCACTGCTCCAGCAGCGCCGCCTCCTTCCGGTCGCCGAGCTGGCTCGCCTTGGCCGGGCTCGGGTCGCGCGGCGGGTGGTGGTGCAGCACCACCACCGAGCCGACGGCCGGGTCGCCGGCCGCCGAGTCCAGCGCCTCGCGCAGCATCCGGACCTGGTCGAAGCCGCCGCCCCGCAGCGAGCCGGTGGACGAGTTCAGCGTGACGAACCGGGTGCCCTTGTGGTCGAAGACCCGCTCGGTGTCGCCGAAGACGGCCCGGAAGTTGCTGATCGGGGCGCCCATGATCTCGTGGTTGCCCGGCACGTAGTAGTACGGCAGCTCCCCGCCGAGTTCCTCGTCCAGCACCCGCTTGGCCAGCGCGAAGTCCGCCGGGTACGCGGTGTCCACGAAGTCACCGTTGATCACCAGGAAGTCCGGCCGGGCCGCCTTGACCTCGCGCAGCGTACGGCGGGCCTGGGCGACCAGGTCGCTGTCCGGGTTCGCCGCGACGAACTGCGCGTCGGACAGCACCGCGAACCGCCACGGCGCGCCGTCGACGCCGCCGTCGCGCAGCACCACCCGGTCGGTGCGCGGCGCCTCGGCCGGCACGTCGACCGTCGGGGGCACCCGGGCCACCAGGTCGTCGATGATGACCTCGCTCCTGTACTGCGCGGCGGCGTTGGTCTCCGCGACGTAGAAGCGGCGGATCCGCACCGGGTACTGCACCCCGGCCGGAACGGTGAACTCGACGTAGCGCCAGCCGGTCCAGGTGATGTAGGGGCCGCGCAGCACGTGCTGGGTGTCCTGCGCGTCGTGCAGGTGCAGGCTGGGCCACTCGCCGGTGCCGTTGCCGTGGATCCACATGCCGAACGCCTGCGGCTGGCCGGCCACCGGGATCCAGGCCGGCGGGTCCGCGTACGCGGCCCGGGTGCCGGTGGACTGGCTGAAGTCGTACGTCATCCGCAGGCCGGTGCCGGTGTGGCCGGGCGCCGGGGCGACCGCGCCGCTGGCCCGGGCCTGGCTGAACCGCCAGGACGCCGCGTCGTCGAAGGGGGCCACCGGCACGTCGGTGAGCCCGACGGTGACCGGCACGACGGTGCTGCTCCGGCCGACGTGGACGGTTACCAGGCCGGAGCCGGTGTCCCGCCGGGCGGTCACGGAGAGGTTGCCGTCCCCGGTCGGGGTGATGGTCAGCAGCTCCCGGTCGTAGTCCAGCCGCAGGTCGGCGGGCTCGATCGGGGCGGTGTTGCCCTCGGCGTCGTAGCCGACCACGCCGAACAGCGCGGTGCCGCCGGCGGCGGTCAGCCCGACCCGGTCCACCGTGGAGTCGATCCGGGCCAGCGGCCCGAGCACTGTCAGGTCGAGGGTGCCGCTGGCCGCGCCGCGCCAGGCGGTGACGGTGGTACGGCCGGGCAGCCCGGCCCGGAAGCGGCCCTCGCCGTCGACCACGCCGTGCACCGCCGGGTTGGCCCGCCACCGCGGCGTGCCGGCCGCCGGGCCGTACGTCTCGTCGTGGCCGGCGGCGGTGAGCCGCCGGGTGAGGCCCGGGAAGACCCGGTCGGGCCGGCCGCCGCGCACCGGCGAGACGCCCGGCGCGGTGGTCGGGTCGCTGGCGGTCTCCAGCCAGTAGCCGGTGAGCCGGCCGCTGCCCCGCGGCGCGTAGAGCGCGAGGCCGTTGGGCACGGCCCGTTCGGTGCCGTCCGACGGACTGTTCTCGACCTGCACGGCGGCCGCGCCGGGTTCCCGGGCGAGCAGCGTGGAGGAGCCGCCGCCGTCGAGGTTCAGCGCGTGGTGCGCGCCGAGTTCGGCCATCATCCGGCCCATCTCGGTCTGCGTGACGCCGCGGCTGTCGACCTGCCGGCCGTCCACGGTGAGCATGATCATGCGGCGGCCGTCGGCGGAGAACCCGACAGCCGTCCGCGGCGCCAGCGACGCGTCGGCGATGCTCTGCACCACGCCGTCGCGGACCAGCACGTTGCCGCCGCCGACGGCCGCGTGCAGGGTGCTGCCGTCGGCCGGCTTGGGCTGGTAGGCGACGTCCACCGGGTCACCGGGGCGCAGCCCGGCGAGCGCGTCGGCGCCGGCCTCCCGGCCCAGCAGGATGGTGGTGCCGGCCGGGATCGACCCGCTGCCGGCCGTCGTGCCGACGCTCGCCACCCGGCCGTCCACCACCACGACCTCGGTGACCCGGGCCGCCCCGGCGACCGTCCGCTCCCGGGTGTACGAACCCCAGAGCGCGGTGAACACGCCGATGCCGTTGGCCTGGACCATGTTGTTGAACTGGGTCAGCGGCACCGGCCCGGTGGGCAGCGTGGCGGTGCCGTCGAAGTTCACCTCGATCACCCGGCCGAGCCCCTCGGTGGTGATCCCGACGGCGTTGCGGTGCCCGCTGACCGCGGACTGCACCAGCTTGCCGCTCTGGATGCCGACGCCCTGGGCGGCGCCGGAGTTGTTGATGTCGAAGAAGTCGCCGTTGACCGCGGCGACGGCGCGAGACGCGTCCACCGCCCCGCGCAGCGGCTCGGCGCGGCTGACCACGCCGGAGTTGACGTAGTCGACGGTGACGCCGCCGGTCAGGTCGGCGGTGAGCGCGTCGGCGCGCAGCCAGCCGTCCGCGTCGTACCGGTCGAACGAGGTGAGCTCCAGCCCGGGGGCGACCGGGCGGGTGGTCTTCGTGGTCTCCAGGCCGCCGGCCGGCTCCACCCCGGTCGGCGCCCCGGCGGTCGCCGTGCTCGCGGCCGGGTCGCCGGCCAGCGTCACGGAGTCCGCGGGATGGGAGGAGGCGCGCGGCGCGTCCTCGGCGGCGGTGGCGAAGCGGTCGGGAGCCGGGGCCGGTGTCCCGGCGGTCGCCGGCACCGGGCCGGCCATGGTGAGCAACGGCGTCAGCAGCAGGACGCCGGCGAGCCGGGCGGATCGTCTGCGGGTACGCATGGACGACAGTCAACCGGACAGTGAATAGAAGTTTCAATACCTACCGCTTGAAGCGAAGGAAAACTTCGTGTCTCGGCGACCGTACGACGAAGGGGCACGGCCCGGTGGCCGTGCCCCTTGTCGTCAGTCACCCGGGGAGGGTCACTCCCCCGGCGTCGACTTGGCGATCTGCATCAGGAACTCGATGTTGGTCCGGGTCTGCTTGAGCTTGTCGAGCAGCAGGTCCAGGGCCGCCTGCGAGTCCAGCGAGTGCAGCACCTTGCGGAGCTTGTGGACGATGGCCAGTTCCTCCGGCGCGAGGAGGATCTCCTCCTTGCGGGTGCCGGACGGGTGGATGTCGATGGCCGGGAAGGTCCGCTTGTCGGCGATCTTCCGGTCCAGCTTCAGCTCCGCGTTACCGGTGCCCTTGAACTCCTCGAAGATGACCGTGTCAGCCATGGACCCGGTCTCCACCAGCGCGGTGGCGAGGATGGTCAGCGAGCCGCCGTTCTCGATGTTGCGGGCCGCGCCGAGGAAGCGCTTCGGCGGGTAGAGCGCGGTGGAGTCGATACCACCCGACATGATCCGGCCGCTGGCCGGCGCCGCCAGGTTGTACGACCGACCGAGCCGGGTCACCGAGTCGAGCAGCACGACCACGTCGTGGCCCAGCTCGACCAGGCGCTTCGCCCGCTCGATCGCCAGCTCCGCCACCGTGGTGTGGTCCTGCGGCGGACGGTCGAACGTCGCCGCGATGACCTCACCCTTCACCGACCGCTGCATGTCGGTGACCTCTTCGGGCCGCTCGTCGACCAGCACCACCATCAGGTGGCACTCCGGGTTGTTGTGGGTGATCGCGTTCGCGATCGCCTGCAGCACCATCGTCTTACCCGCCTTCGGCGGCGAGACGATGAGCGCCCGCTGGCCCTTGCCGATCGGCATGACCAGGTCGATCACCCGGGTGGTGAGGATGTGCGGCTCGGTCTCCAGCCGCAGCCGCTCCTGCGGGTACAGCGGGGTCAGCTTGTAGAACTCTGGCCGGCGCTTGGCCTCCTCGGGCTCCATCCCGTTGATGGTGTCCAGCCGGACCAGCGGGTTGTACTTGTCCCGCCGCTGCTCGCCGTCCCGGGCCGCGCGAACCGCACCGGTGATCGCGTCACCGCGCCGCAGGCCGTACTTCTTGATCTGGGACATCGAGACGTAGACGTCGTTCGGGCCGGCCAGGTAGCCGGTGGTCCGCACGAAGGCGTAGTTGTCGAGCACGTCGATGATGCCGGCCACCGGGACGAGCACGTCGTCCTCGCTGACCTGCGGCTCGCGCCCGCCCTCGCCGCCCTCGGCCCGCTCGCCACGGCCCCGCCGACGGTCGCGGAACCGGCTGCGCCGGCCACGCCGGCCGCCGCCCTCGCCCTCGTCGTCGGAGTCGTTGTCCCGCTCGGCACGCTCGGCACGCTGGCCACGGTCGCCCCGGTCGTTGCGCTCGCCCCGGTCGGCGCGCTCGCCCCGCTCGTTGCGGTCGCCCCGCTCGCCGCGCTCACCGCGCTCGTTGCGGTCGCCGCGCTCGGCCCGCTCGCCCCGCTCGGCCCGCTCGCCCCGCTCGGCCCGCTCGCCCCGGTCGTTGCGCTCGGCCCGCTCGCCACGCTCGGCCCGCTCACCGCGCTCGGCACGGTCGGCGGTCCGCTCGCCGCGCTCGGCACGGTCGGCGGTCCGCTCGCCGCGCTCGGCACGGTCGGCGGTCCGCTCGCCGCGCTCGGCCCGGTCGCGACCGCCGCGGACCTCGCCGCGCTCGGCCCGCTCACCGGTCTCGGCGGGGGCCTCCTCGGCCCGCGTCTCGGCCCGCGTCTCGGCCCGCGTCTCGGCGGCGGCCCGGCTGCGCCGGGACCGGCTCCGACCCTCGGACTCGGCGGCCGCCGGCGCCGCGGGGGTCTCCGCGGTGCGCCGCTCGGCCTCCGGCCGCTCGCCGGTCTCCCGTACCTCGGCGTGGACCTCGTCACGGGCGGGAGCGGCCGCGGCCGCGACCTCGGCCCGCGGTCGAGGGGTCCCGGCGGCGGCGCCGCCCTGCCGCTCGGAGATCGCGCTGATCAGCTCGCCCTTGCGCATGCGAGCCGTACCGGAGATGCCGAGCGACGCGGCCAGGCTCTGCAGCTCCGGCAGCAGCATCGCCGACAGACCGGTGCCGCTGCGCCGACGACGGGCGGGAGCGGCGGTGGTGGCATCGCCAGCGACGTTGGAAACATCCGACGTCACGTCGGTGGTGTCGCTCAATGGATTCCTTCCCTCGATAGGCCGGGACTGCCCGGAGTCGAACAGCAGGTGGCCGGGCGGCCTCGGTGCACCCGCCTCGCATGGACGCGTCGCGGGAGTCTGTGACACAGCAGCCGGTCGGTCTCCCGACTCACCAGCGTCGGTGAGCAGGTCTCGCCGTCTGCGGCGACCTGTGGAAACTGCGGTGCGGCGTGGGCCTAGGCAGGGGTGACGGGCTTACCGCCGAGAGCTTCGGGGGTGCGCCGACCCGCAGGAGATCGCATGCTTCGCGGCTGTGCTAGGTCTAGAGCGTAATCAACTCTTCCGACCTGCGGCAACAGGGTCCCGCTCCGCGTGTCCAAGTCTACCCCGAGCGACCTGTGCGCCGCCCACGTCTGACTGCAACCGCAGAACCTGCCAACCTGTTCCCGCCCGGAAGCTCTCCGGCGGCTCGGTCAGCGCCAGCACCGTCGGCCCCGCCCCACTGACCACAGCCGCCACACCGGCCGCACGCAGCGCATCGACCAGGGTGGCGGTGCCGGGCATGCCGGGCGCGCGGTATTCCTGGTGCAGCCGGTCGGCGGTGGCCGGCAGCAGCAGCGCGGGATCCGTGGTCAGCGCGTGCACCAGCAGGGCCGCCCGGCCGGCGTTGAACGCCGCGTCGCCGTGCGGCACGGTCGCCGGCAGCGCCGCCCGCGCGGTGGCGGTCAGGCCCCGCTCCCCGGGTATGAAGGCGGTGGGGCGGACGCCCTCGGCGACCGGCAGCGCGACCGCCCGGGCGCCGGACGGCTCCGTCCAGGCCAGGGTGAACCCGCCGAGCAAGCAGGGGGCCACGTTGTCGGGGTGGCCCTCGATCTCGGCGGCCAGCCGCAGCGCGCCGGCGTCGTCGAGCCGCCGCTCGCCGTCGACCACCAGCGCCCGGGCCAGCAGCACCCCGGCCACGATCGCCGCCGAGGAGGAGCCGAGCCCGCGGGCCTGCGGGATGCGGTTGACGCACTCGACCGCCAGGCCGGGCGGCTGCGCGCCGAGCGCGTCGAAGGCGACCCGCATGGCCCGCACCACCAGGTGCCGGTCGTCGGCCGGCAACTCGCCGGCGCCCTGCCCGGTCACGGTCACCGCCACGCCGCCCGAGGTGACTTCGGCCGCCACGTCGTCGTAGAGCGTCAGGGCCAGCCCGAGCGCGTCGAAGCCCGGCCCGAGGTTGGCGCTGGTGGCGGGAACCCGGACCCGGACCGGCCCGGGGGCGAATGTCGTCGGCACGGGCTCATGCTATGGCCCGGTACCGACAGGACGGATCGTCGTCCGCACCCTGGGACCGACGGGCGCCCGCGGTCGTACCGGGTCCGCTAGCCTGACCCGACCTACGGCGGCGGGAGGCGGCATGCGGGATCTCAGCTACCTGGTGGCGGCAGCCGTGAACGACGTGCCCGCGCTGCTCGTGCTGCTGGTCGGGCTGGTCCTGGCCGGGAACGCCCGGCGCCGGCTGCCCCGGCCGGCCCGGCTGCTGCTCCTCTCCGGGCTCGGCGTACTGCTGGGGGTCGCACTGCTCGGCCTCACCTGGGCGATGCTGTTGCCGCGCGTGATCGACGGGAGCCGGGACTTCTCCCAGGTCCAACTGATGACCATGGCGTCCGGCCTGCTCCAGGCGTTGGCGTACCCGATCGGGCTGGCCCTGCTGGTGGCCGCGGCGCTCGCCGGGCGGCGGGCGACCGAGGGGGCGCCGGCCGGGCCGTGGCACGGCTGGCCGCCGGCTGGCGACCCGCCCGCGCCCGAGGCGCCCGAGGCGCCGGGGGTGGCCGACGGGGACGGCGGCACCGGCGGGCGGCGGGAGCCGGCGCAGTGGGGCGGGCACTCCCGACCGGACGGGCCCGGCCCCGCCGCGCGCGCCTGAGTCCGGCGGTCACCGGACGGCGGTCGGGTCCGGCTCGGCGACCGGGTCGGAGAGCGAGAGCCGCCGGGTGGCGATCCGCCAGCCCACCGCGTACACCAGCGTGACCAGGCCGCAGCCGGCCAGCACCACCCGCTCGTCCACCGTGTCGACCACGGCGGCCACCACCAGTTGGCTGACCGAGATGGCCAGCGTCGCCAGCATCATGTCGGTGGCGAAGACCCGTCCCCGCAACCGGTCCGGCACCTCGCCCTGCAGGGCGAAGTTCGACATCACCCAGTTGCTGCCGCCCGCGAAGTGGGCGACGAAGACCAGGACCAGCACCAGCGGGAACCAGTCGACCAGCGAGATGCCGAGGTAGGACAGCCCGTACAGCGACATCGACAGGGCCAGGCCCGGCAGCAGCCAGGACCGGTTGGTCAGCACCCGGCGCATCAGGATCGGCCCGACCAGCGCGCCGGCCCCGCGGACCGCGAAGAGCAGGCCGGTCCCCGCCGGTCCGGCCCCGTACAGCCCGGCCAGCAGCGGGAAGACGGTCAGCACGCCGTTGCCGAGACCCACCGCCGACTTCACGGTCACCAGGGCCAGCACCCGCGGCCGGTGCCCGATGTAGTGCAGCGCCTCGCCGACCGCGGCCCAGGTCTGCGGCGTCGGCCGACCGCTCTCCCGCGGCGCCTGCAACGGCCGGCGGATGAACCCGGCCAGGCCGGCCGCGAGCACCAGGCCGACCGCTGCCACCCAGAAGCAGGCGTACGGGCCGACCTCCCCGCTGAGCACGCCGCCGAGCGAGGCGCCGACGACGGTCATGGTGCCCCAGGCCGACCCGGCCACGGCATTGCCGGCGGCCAGCTCCTCCGGTTCGAGGACGTTGGGCAGGGCGGCCTGGGCCGCCGGGGAGTAGAACGCCTTCGCCACCGCCACCACGCCGATGCCCAGCATGGCCAGCCAGGCGGTGCCGGCGCTGCGGACGCCGAGCAGCAGCAGCACGCCGAGCAGCGCCGCGACGTTCGACGCGATCATGATCTTCCGCCGGTCGAACCGGTCGGCCACGGTGCCGGTGTACGGCAGCAGCAGCGCCACGATCCCGGTGTCCACCGCGAGCACCAGCGCGCCCCACACCCCGCTGCCGGTCAACGTCGGCAGGAGCACCAGCAGCGGCACCATGACGAACCAGTCGGCGCCGAAGACCACCAGCTCGGCCAGGAAGAGGTTGCGGAAGTTCCGGTTGCCGGTGAGGACCGAGAGGGTGGACGCCACGGACCGGACCCTACCCGCCGGGCCACCGCCGAACCGTCGGAGCGCGGACAGCGGACGCCCCCGACAGGTGACCCGTCGAGGGCGTCCGTGGTGCTACCGGCTCACTCGGTCGGCGGCAGCGGCGAGGTACGGCTCTTCGGCAGCCGCAGCACCTCGAACTGGTCGGTGCCGTCCACCAGTGCGGCCGACGGCGCCGGGCGGGGCGCCGGCTCGGCGCGCTCCCGGTCAGCGGCCCGGCCGGCCGGTACCGGGGCCGGCTCCCGCTCCACCGCGGGCTGCCCGCCGTCGCCCGGCTCGGTCGACTCGGCCGGGGCGGCCGGGGCGGACCCGCCGCGGCGGCGCCGGCGCCGCTGCCGGATCGACTCCTTGGTGTGCTCCACCATGGCGTAGAGCGTCGGCACCAGGATCAGGGTCAGCAGCGTGGAGCTGAGCAGACCGCCGATCACCACGATGGCCAGCGGCTTGGAGATGAAGCCGCCCTCCCCGGTGAGCCCGAACGCCATCGGCAGCAGCGCGAAGATGGTGGCCACCGCGGTCATCAGGATCGGCCGCAGCCGCCGCCGGCCGCCCTCGACCACCGCCTCGGCCACCCCGAGGCCCTGGGCCCGGTACTGGTTGACCAGGTCCAGCAGCACGATCGCGTTGGTCACCACGATGCCGACCAGCATGAGCACGCCGATCAGCGCCGGCACGCCGAGCGGGGTGCCGGTGCCCAGCAGCAGCGCGATCGCCCCGGTGGCGGCGAACGGGATGGAGATCAGCAGGATCAGCGCCTGGGTGATGCTCCGGAACGTCGCCACCATGATCAGGAAGACGATCGCGATCGCCGCCAGCACCGCCAGCCCGAGGTCGGCGAAGGCCTCCTCCTGGTCGGCGCTGACACCGCCGATGCGGAACGTCGCGCCCGGCACGTCGATGCCGTCGAGCTTGCGCTGCAACTCCTGGCTGGTCGCGCCCAGGTTGGAGCCGGTGGCGGTGCCGGTCACCGAGACGCTGCGCGCGCCGTCGATCCGGGTCACCTGCTGCGGGCCCGCGGTGGTCTGGATGTCGGCGATGTCGTCCAGCTTCACCGGGCCGACCGGCAGCGCGCGCAACTGCTCCACGGTGGTCGGCGGCACGTCCGACAGCCGCAGCACCACGTCCCGCTGCCCGCCGTCGAGCGTCACCTGGCCCAGCGGCGCGCCGCGGAAGGCCTGCGACACCAGTTGGCCGACGGCCGCCTCGGTGAGGCCGAACCGGCCGGCGGCGGCCCGGTCGACAGTCACCTCCACCCGCTCCACCTCGGCGGCCAGGCTGCTGGCGACGTCCTCCACGCCGGCGATCCCGGCCAGCGCCGCCTCGGCCTCCTTGGCGGCCCGGTCCAGCGTCGCCGGGTCGCTGGCCTGGACGACCACCTCGACCTGGTTGGCGGCCGCGCCCTGCCCGCCGCCGAAGCTGAACTCGCCCGCCCCGGCGCCGAGGGCGTCGAACTCCTTGCGCAGGACGTCCCGCATCTCCTTGGCGTCGGTGTCGTCGCCGAGCGAGAGGGACCAGGTGGCGACGTTGTTGCCGCCGCCGCCCGCCCACGGGGTGTCGCCGGCGCCGGCGGTCAGCTGGTACGTCTCGACGCCCTCGGTCCGCTCCAGCACCGCCTCCACCTGGCGGGCCGCCGCGTCGGTGGCGGCCAGTCCGGTGCCGACCGGCAGCTCCTGGCGGATGCTCAGGGTGTCCTGACCGGAGTCGTCCAGGAAGTTGGTCTCCAGCTGCCGGGACAGGCCGAAGGTGCCGAACAGCACCAGCACACCGAGCCCCAGGGTGATCCAGCGGGTGGCCCGCTTGCGGGTGGCGAACCCGATCACGGGCAGGTACGCCCGCTGCAACGGGCTGCGCAGCTCCTTCTCCTCCGCCGCCCGGCGGACCGCCTCGTCGTCCGGGGTGCCGCCCTTGGGCTTCAGGAACCAGTAGGCGAGCACCGGGATGACGGTCAGCGAGACCAGCAGCGAGGCGAGCAGGGCCACCGTGACGGTGATCGCGAACGGCGCGAAGAGCTGCCCGACGAACCCGCCGACCAGGGCGATGGGGGCGAAGACGGCGACCGTGGTCAGGGTGGACGCGGTCACCGCGCCGGCCACCTCGCGCACCGCGGCCCGGATCGCGTGGATCTTCTCCTCGCCGTACTCCAGGTGCCGTTTGATGTTCTCCAGCACCACGATCGAGTCGTCCACCACCCGGCCGACGGCGATGGTCAGCGCGCCCAGGGTGAGCAGGTTGAGCGAGTAGTCGCCGATCCAGAGCGCGATCAGCGCGACCACCACCGACAGCGGGATGGAGACCGCGGTCACCAGGGTGGACCGTACCGACAGCAGGAAGACCAGGATCACCACGACCGCCATCACCAGGCCGAGCAGGCCCTCGGTGGTCAGGCTCTCGATGGACTTCTCGACGAACGGCGCCTGGTCGAAGACGATGGTCAGCTCGGCGCCGGAGGCCTCGCGCAGCTCGGCGAGCCGGTCCCGGATCTCGTGGGAGATCTCCACCGCGTTGCCGTCCGGGCTCGCGGTGATCGCGATGCCCAGGCTGTCCTTGCCGTTGGTCCGGGTGATCGCGGTGGCCGCAGCGGTCTGCTCGGTGACGGTGGCCACGTCACCCAGCAGCACCGGGGCGGCCTTGCCCGCCGCCGGGGCGACCACGATGCCGCGCAGGTCGTCCAGCGTGCCAAGCGGGGTGCCGACCTGCACCGGCAGCGCCTCGGTGCCGTCGGTGACCGTGCCGACCGGGATCGTCACGCCGTTGGTCTTCAGCGCCGTGCCGATCGCGGTGGGCTGGAGCTTCGCCGCCGCCAGCTTCGCCGGGTTCGGGGTGATCACCACGACCTGGTCCTGGGTGCCGGTGACGTCGACCGACCGGACCCCGTCGATCGCCTCCAGCTCCGACACCACCGTGCCGCGCAGCCGCTCGGCGAGCACGCGCTGGTCGTCGCCGCCCGACGCGGCCAGCACCACGGCCGGCAGGTCGTCCGTGCTGCCCGCGATGACCTGCGGGTCGACGTTCTCCGGCAACTGCGTGTCGATCCGGGTCAGCGCGGTCTGCATCTTGTTGACCACGTCGTCCAGGTCGGTGCCGAACTCGTAGAGCACCTGGACGGTCGCGAAGCCCTCGCGGGAGGTCGAGGTGACCTCCTCCAGCCCCGGGATGCCCTGGAGGCTGTTCTCGATGGGCTCGGTGACCTGGTTCTCGACGATCTCCGGGCCGGCGCCGGGGTAGGCGGCCACCACGAACGCCGCCGGGAACTCCAGCGACGGCAGCAGCTGCTGCTTGAGCGACGGTACGGCGAACGCTCCGAACGCCGTGGCCACCACCGCGATGAGGGCGACCAGCCCTCGGTTGGCGAGGCTGAATCTGGCGAGCAGCGACATCGGCTCGGCTCCTGGAAGAGGGTCAGTGGATACGGAGAGTGTGCCGGACCCGATCTTTCCCGCCCCGCGCGCCCCCGCCACCGTCCCACTCACGGGACCGCTCCCACCAACGCCCTGCTCAGGCCGCCGTTCCCCGCCTCGGTGAGCCACCCCATGTCCCGGACACGGGTGTGTCGGTCGCGGACGGATGGCCCCATTTCGGGGAACTCGTGTGGATCACGCTCCGTCCGGCGCGACGCCCGCAGGGCGGCGCGGGGGGGGTCAGGCGAGGTCGAGGGAGCGGGCGGCGGCGAGCGGGTCGTTGGCGATGGTGACCGGGGCCGGGGCGGTGGAGATCGCCCACTCCGGGTCCTTCAGGCCGTGCCCGGTGACCGTGCAGACCACCGTGGAGCCGGCCGGCACCCGGCCGGCCGCCGCCTGCTGGAGCAGGCCGGCCACGCTCGCCGCGCTGCCGAGTTCCACGAAGACGCCGACCTCCCGGGCCAGCAGCCGGTACGCGGCCAGGATGTCCCGGTCGGTGACCGCCTCGATGAGGCCGCCGGAGGCGTCCCGGGCGTCCAGGGCCTTGGTCCAGCTCGCCGGGTTGCCGATCCGGATGGCGGTGGCGATGGTGGACGGCTCCCGCACCACCTCACCGGTCACGATCGGCGCCGCGCCGGCGGCCTGGAAGCCGTACATCTTCGGGGCCCGGGTGGCGTTGCCGTCCCGGAGGTCCTCCTCGTAGCCCATCCAGTAGGCCGAGATGTTGCCGGCGTTGCCGACCGGCAGGCAGTGGATGTCCGGCGCGTCGCCGAGCGCCTCGACGATCTCGAACGCCGCGGTCTTCTGGCCGTGCAGCCGGTCGATGTTGACCGAGTTGACCAGGGCGACCGGGTAGTCCTGGGCGAGCTTCGCGGCCAGCGACAGGCAGTCGTCGAAGTTGCCGTTGACCTGGAGCAGCTTCGCGCCGTGCACCAGCGCCTGGGCCAGCTTGCCCAGCGCGATCTTGCCCTGCGGCACCAGCACCGCGCAGGTCAGCCCGGCCCGGGCCGCGTACGCCGCGGCCGAGGCGCTGGTGTTGCCGGTGGAGGCGCAGATGATCGCCTTGTTGCCGGCCTCGACCGCCTTGGAGACGGCGAGCGTCATGCCCCGGTCCTTGAACGAGCCGGTCGGGTTGGCCCCCTCCACCTTCAGGTGGACGTCGCAGCCGAGCCGGGCGGAGAGCACCGGTGCGGGCAGCAGCGGGGTGTTCCCCTCGTGCAGGGTGACGACCGGAGTGGCGTCGGTGACCGGCAGCCGGTCCCGGAAGGCGTCGATCAGGCCCCGCCACATGTCGCTCTCCTCGCCTCTACCGCCCCGCCCAACCGGGGGCGCCTCCAGCCTGGACCAGCCTCGCCGGGTCGGCCGCGGCACACCCGCCATTAACCACCTGGCGAGACGGGAGCGCCAGCCCACACGCCGGCCGCACCGGTCAGAGGCCGCCCTCGACCCGCAGCACGCTGGTCACCGAGCGGACGATGTCCAGCCCGCGCAGCTCCCCAACGGTCGCGGCGAGCGCGGCGTCCGGCGCCACGTGGGTGACGATGACCAGCTCCGCGTCGTCGCCCCGGCCCGCGCCGGAGGTGCCGGCCGCCGCCGAGCCCTGCCGGACGGTCGCGATCGAGACGTCGTGCCGGGCGAACACCCCGGCCACCGCGGCCAGCACGCCGGGACGGTCGGTCACGTCGAGGCTGATGTGGTAGCGGGTCAGCGCCTCCCCCATCGGCCGCACCGACAGGTCGGCGTACGCGCTCTCGCTGGCCGCGCGGACCCCGGCGAGCCGGTTGCGGGCGACCGCCACCACGTCGCCGAGCACCGCGCTGGCGGTCGGCGCGCCGCCGGCGCCCCGGCCGTAGAACATCAGCTGGCCGGCCGCCTCCGCCTCGACGAAGACCGCGTTGAACGCGTCGCCGACGCCGGCCAGCGGGTGGGTCCGCGGGATCATCGCCGGGTGCACCCGCACGCTGACCGTCTCCCGGCCGGCGGCGTCCGCGCCCCGGGCCGCGATGCAGAGCAGCTTGATCGTGCAGCCCATCGCCTTCGCGCTGGCCACGTCGGCGGCGGTCACCTCGGTGATGCCCTCCCGGTGCACGTCGGCAGCGCCGACCCGGGTGTGGAAGGCCAGCGAGGCGAGGATGGCCGCCTTGGCCGCGGCGTCGAAGCCCTCCACGTCGGCGGTCGGGTCGGCCTCGGCGTACCCCAGCTCGGTCGCCTCCTCCAGCGCCTCGGCGAAGCCGGCGCCGGTGGCGTCCATGGCCGAGAGGATGAAGTTGGTGGTGCCGTTGACGATGCCGGTGACCCGGGTGATCCGGTCGCCGTGCAGCGACTCGCGCAGCGGGCGCAGCAGCGGGATGGCGCCGGCCACGGACGCCTCGTAGTAGAGATCGCCGCCGCCCTCGGCCGCCGCGTCGTGCAGTGCCGCGCCGTCCTCGGCGAGCAGCGCCTTGTTCGCGGTCACCACGCTCTTGCCGGCGCGCAGCGCCTCCACCAGCCAGCCGCGGGCCGGCTCGATGCCGCCGACCACCTCGACCACCACGTCGACGTCGTCGCGCTTGACCAGGCCGAGCGCGTCGGTGGTGAACAGCGCCGGATCGACCGGCAGGTCGCCGCGGTCGCGGCCGGGCCGACGGACGGCGATGCCGGCGATCTCGATCGGGGCGCCGATCCGGGCGGCGAGGTCGGCCGACTGCTCGTGCAGCAGCCGGACCACCTCACCACCGACCGTGCCGCAGCCGAGCAGCGCCAAGCGCACAGGTGACGTCATCCAACATCCAATGCGAGCAGGTCCTCTTCGGTCTCCCGCCGGACGATCACACGCGCCTGGCCACCGCGCACCGCGACCACCGGGGGGCGGGGCACGTGGTTGTAGTTGCTGGCCATGCTCCGGCAGTAGGCACCGGTGCCGGGCACCGCGACAAGATCTCCGGGCTGCACGTCGGCGGGCAGGAATTCATCCTTCACCACGATGTCCCCGGACTCACAATGCTTTCCCACCACGCGGGCGAGCATCGGCTCGGCGGCCGACGCCCGGGACGCCAGGGTGGCCGAGTAGGACGCGTCGTAGAGCGCGGTGCGGATGTTGTCGCTCATCCCGCCGTCGACGCTGACGTACGTCCGGATGCCGTCCACGTCCTTGACCGTGCCGACCTCGTAGAGGGTGAACACGGCCGGCCCGACGATGGCCCGGCCCGGCTCGATGGAGAGCCGGGGCACGGCCAGCCGCTCGGCCGCGCACTCCCCGTCGACGATCTTGCGCAGCCGCTTGGCCAGGTCGTGCGGCGCGGCCGGGTCGTCCTGGGTGGTGTACGCGATGCCGAAGCCGCCACCGAGGTCGAGCTCGGGCAGTTCCACCCCGCGCGCGTCACGGATCTGGGCCTGCAGGGCGAGCACCCGGCGGGCGGAGACCTCGAAGCCGCTGGCGTCGAAGATCTGCGACCCGATGTGCGAGTGCAGGCCGCGCAGCTCCAGCACGTCCTCGTCGAGGATCTTGAAGGCGGCCGCCGCGGCGGCCCCGCCGGCCAGCGAGAACCCGAACTTCTGGTCCTCGTGCGCGGTGGCGATGAACTCGTGGGTGTGCGCCTCCACGCCGACGGTGACCCGGATCAGCACCTTCGGCCGGACGCCCCGCTCGCGGGCCAACGCGCTGAGCCGGTCGATCTCGGTGAACGAGTCGACGATGATCCGCCCCACCCCGGCGTCGAGCGCCCGGGTCAGCTCGGCGACCGACTTGTTGTTGCCGTGGAAGCCGATCCGCTCCGCCGGCATCCCGGCGGCCAGCGCGGTGGCCAGCTCGCCGCCGCTGCACACGTCGAGGTGCAGGCCCTCCTCGTCGATCATCCGCACCACCGCGCGGCAGAGGAACGCCTTGCCGGCGTAGTAGACGTCGACGTCCGGGAAGGCGGCCCGGAAGTCGCGGCAGCGCGAGCGTAGGTCGTCCTCGTCCAGCACGTAGACCGGGGTGCCGAACTCGGCGGCCAGGGCGCGCACGTCCAGGCCCGCCACGGCGAGCGTGCCGTCCGCGCCGCGCGCCACGTTGCGCGGCCACAGCTGCGGCACCAGGTCGTTGACGTCGGCCGGCGTACGCAGCCAGGCCGGACCGCGGTTGCCGATGTCGCCGTGCAGCGCACCGGCCTCGTGGGCCCGCATCACTCGTCTCCGCTTCGCGACTGCGGGGCTCGCAAGCTCACTCCTCGCGCTCGCATGTCACATCCTCTCGGGCGCGGAGACGCCGAGCAGGTTGAGCCCGTTGGCGATCACCGTGCGGGTCGCGTCGTTGAGCCAGAGCCGGGCCCGGTGCAGGTCGGTGACCTCCTCGTCGCCGCGCGGCAGGATCCGGCAGTTGTCGTAGAACCGGTGGTAGGCCCCGGCGAGGTCCTCCAGGTAGCGGGCCACCCGGTGCGGCTCGCGCAGCTCGGCCGCGGTGGACACCACGGCGGGGAACTCGGCGAGCGCCTTGAGCAGCTCGTTCTCCTTCTCGTGGTCGAGCAGCTCGGGGCGGAACGCGGCCGCGTCACCCCGGGTGAGCCCGACCTCGGCGGCGTTGCGCCCGACGCTGGCCGTCCGGGCGGCCACGTACTGCACGTAGTAGACCGGGTTGTCGCGGGTGGCCCGGGTCCACAGCTCCACGTCGATGTCGATTGGCGAGTCGCTGGAGTAGCGGGCCAGCGCGTAGCGGGCGGCGTCCACCCCGATCGCGTCGACCAGGTCCTCCAGGGTGACCACCGTGCCGGCCCGCTTGCTCATCCGCATCGGGGCGCCGTCGCGGACCAGGTTGACCAGCTGGCCGATGAGGATCTCCAGGTTGCGCTCCGGGTCGTCGCCGAAGCAGGCGGCCATCGCCTTCATCCGGCCGATGTAGCCGTGGTGGTCGGCGCCGAGCATGATGACCACCCGGTCGAAGCCGCGCTCGCGCTTGTCGAGGTAGTAGGCGCAGTCGGCGGCGAAGTAGGTCCACTCGCCGTTGGACTTGCGCAGCACCCGGTCCTTGTCGTCGCCGAACTCGGTGGTGCGCAGCCAGGTGGCGCCCTCGGTCTCGAAGACGTGCCCCTGCTCCCGCAGCCGGCTCAGCGCCAGGTCGAGTTCACCCCGGTCGTGCAGGTCCTTCTCGTTGAAGTAGGTGTCGAACTCGACCCCGAAGTCGCGCAGCGACGAGCGGATCTCGTCGAACATCAGCGCCACGCCCTCGACCCGGAAGACCTCCTGGGCGGCCGCGTCGTCCAGCGTGAGCACGTCCGGCCGGCGGGCCTGGACCGCCGCGACGATCTCCCCGAGGTACGCCCCGGCGTAGCCGTCCTCCGGGGTCGGCTCGCCCCGGGCGGCGGCGAGCAGCGAGCGGGCGAACCGGTCGATCTGGGAGCCGGCGTCGTTGAAGTAGTACTCGGTGCCGACCCGGGCGCCGGTGGCGCGCAGCAGCCGACCCAGCGCGTCGCCCACGGCGGCCCAGCGGACCCCGCCGATGTGCACCGGGCCGGTCGGGTTGGCCGAGACGAACTCGAGGTTGATGCTCTGCCCGGCGAGCCGGTCGCTGCGGCCGTACTCCGGGCCGGCCTCGACGATCGAGCGGGCGAGCTGGCCGGCGGCGGCGGCGTCGAGCCGGATGTTGAGGAAGCCCGGGCCGGCGATCTCCACCGACTTGACCCCGGCGGCCCGGCCGAGCTGCTCGGCGAGGGCGGCGGCGAGCTCCCGCGGCGGGACGCCCACCTTCTTGCTGAGCTGCAACGCCAGCGTCGAGGCGTAGTCGCCGTGCTCGGGGTTGCGGGGTCGCTCCACCGCCGTCCGCTCCGGCAGGGCGGAGCGATCCAGGCCCCGCTCGGTGAAGACGGCGTGGGCTGCGGAGAGGACGACCTCGGCGAGTTCTGCGGGAGTCACCGAACCATGTTATCGGGGGTAGACTCGGTCCCCGCGGCGGCGACCCAGCATGTGAACTTCCACCGCCGGCTCCCCTGACCGACCGACCTGACGAGGCACGATGAGCATCAGCACCCCGGGCGGCGAGCAGCGCCGTCCGACCGTGGTCAGCACCGGCAAGAAGCCGGCGGCCCGGCCGGCCGCTGCCGGCAAGCCGGCCGGCGGCAAGGCCGGCTCCGGCAAGTCGACCGGTCCCCGTCCGGGCGCCGGTGGCAAGGGCCGCAAGCCGGTCACCCCGGTCAAGGTCAGCCAGGGTCGGTCCTGGGGCCCGATCGCGCTCTTCGTCGCCGTGGGCGTGCTCGCCGCGTCGATCATCGGCTACGGCGCCTGGGCGGCGTTCCAGGGCTCGAAGCCGTGGGAGGACCGGGCGGCCGACATCTCCGGCATCGTGAACTACCGCGAACTGGACAAGGAACTGGTCAAGGGCAGCAACCACCAGGCCGGCCCGATCAAGTACGAGATCAGCCCGCCGGTCGCCGGCCCGCACAACGCCTCCTGGCAGAACTGCATGGGCGACGTCTACGACGCCCCGATCGCCAACGAGCACGCGGTGCACAGCCTGGAGCACGGCACTGTGTGGATCACCTACCGGCCGGACCTGCCCGCCGACCAGGTGGCCAAGCTGCGCAGCAAGGTCGAGGGCGTGGAGAAGACCATGCTCAGCCCGTACGAGGGCCTGGACAAGCCGATCTCGCTGCAGGCCTGGGGCTACCAACTCAAGGTCGACAACGCCGACGACAGCCGGATCGACGAGTTCATCAAGACGCTGCGGGTGAACGCCTCGATCGAGGGGCCGACGGCGCTGTGCAACCAGGGCATCACCGCGACCGGCACCACGCCGCGCGACGGCGCGACGACGCCGCAGGGCTGAGGGGACGATGAGCGCACCGACCACGACCGAGACCGCGAGCCTCGGCGACCCGACCCCGCCGGAGCGTCCGGACACCGGACGCCGGTGGGGCGTGGCCGCGCTGGCTCTCGCCGTCGTGGTCGGGCTGCTCCTCGGCTACGCCGGGGGCCTGCTGACCCCCCGGCTGACCCGCCCCGGTGACGCGTCGGTGGAGGCCGGCTTCGCCCGGGACATGACCACCCACCACGCCCAGGCGGTGGAGATGGGCCTGATCGCCTTCCAGCGGGCCACCGACCCGGAGGTCCGCAGCATCGGCGGCGACATCGCCCTCGGCCAGCAGGGCGAGATGGGCGCGATGCAGTCCTGGCTGCGGTCCTGGGGGCTCGACCCGACCGGCTCGCGGCCGCCGATGTCGTGGATGCCCGACGGCGCGATGACCGTGAAGAACGGGCTGATGCCGGGGATGGCGACGCCGGAGGAGATGGCGGCGCTGCGCGCGGCCCAGGGGCGTGACCTGGACGTCCGCTTCCTGAACATGATGATCAAGCATCACCTGGGCGGCATCCACATGATCGACGCCGTGCTGGACACCACCGACGAGCCGGACGTGGTCCGCACCGCCCAGACCATGAAGAACACCCAGCAGACCGACCTCACCAACCTGCAGAACGCCCTCAAACGCCTCAACGGCTGACCACCCCCGCCCTGCCTGCCGAGCAAGAGGTTCGCGTCGTCACCGGCCCGCCGGCCGACGCGAACCTCTTGCTCGTTCTTCGACTGGGCAGGTCAGGGTAGATATGGGCGTTTAGCCCCTGTTTAGGGCGTGTGGGCGATTGCGTGGCTAAGGGAGTTTTCTCCACACATATCGTGACCAGTTGCGATTCGGGCTCGTTGCGCAGGACGTGGGGGTTGCACTCAGAGACGCGCGGCGGTCGGTCACCAGCTGGTGCCGGCGCCACACCATCGGCGGTGACGGGGCGGTGGCAGCCGCCCGTCGCGGACAGCGGCCGGGCGAGCCGGGAACGCTCAGCCGCGAACAGGAACTCGAACTGATCGACCTGCTGCGGGGCGTCCACCCCGACGAGTTCGGCCTGGACGAGGAGCTGTGGACGCGGCAGAGCCTCCAGACGCTCATCCAGCGCCGGTTCGACCTGTCGCTGGACGCCGGCGCGGTCGGGGCGTACCTGCGGGCCTGGGGGTTGGGTCCGCGGGAGCCCCGGGAGCGGGCCTGCGGGCTCTGCGTGGGCGCGGTCGAGCGGTGGGTACGCAGCGAGTACCCGGCGATCACCCGGGCGGCCCAGGAGCACCTCGCCGAGGTCTACTGGATCGGCCGGGTCCGGCTGCGCGGCACCATGCCGGCGGCCGACGTGATCTCCGCGGTCTCGTCCCGCGGCCGGGTGCGCTTCATGATCACGACACCGTCGGTCGACCCGCCACTGCCCCGCGAGTTCGTGCTCCGGCTCAGCGGCGAGGAGCAGCGGACGGTGCATCTCATTGTGGACGGCTCGTGGCCCCGCAACGAGTGGCCCCGCCGGCTGCCGCGCCGGATCGTGCTGCACCCCCTGCCGAGCTGCGGTCGCGCCGTCGCCGCCTGACCGCCGCGGACGCTCCCGTCCACCTCCCGCCGAGGCGGACGGGAGCGTCCGCGGCCCGCCGGTCACGGTCGGGCGCGATCTCGCCGACGTCGGGTGCTCCGGGCTGGTCGGGCGGCCGACGCCACGGGGACGCGTTTCCCCCGTGGCTGCGGGCACCCGCACCGAATGCGAGCCCGCTGGAGACCCCGTCCGGACCGGCGCGACGCGC
The DNA here is from genome assembly GCF_030519475.1 of Micromonospora sp. C28SCA-DRY-2. GTDB lineage: Bacteria > Actinomycetota > Actinomycetes > Mycobacteriales > Micromonosporaceae > Micromonospora. Next base: position 609,663 of record NZ_JAUMKD010000002.1, read on the forward strand.
GGCCCGGATACCGATTCGCCGTTCGCGGAGGAGGTTTGCTAGTCTTCTCCAGTCGCTGAGCCCCCGTAGCTCAGGGGATAGAGCACCGCCCTCCGGAGGCGGGGGCGCAGGTTCGAATCCTGCCGGGGGCACCCTTGACAATCAGCACGAAAAGGCCTCTGACCAGGGAAACCGGTCAGGGGCCTTCATCGTGCCGCGTCCGACCCTCGGTGGCTGATCGTCGTGGTGACGCTCTTCCTGGCCTGCGGGGTCGCCGTCTTCCTGTCGCCGAAGGCACATTTCGGCAGCGGCTTCGACGACCGACGGTTCGACCCGCCGCGCTACACGATCCTCCACGCCCCCGGCCACGGACGTGGAGGCGTCGCAGCGGAGCGCGGGTTTCGGAGCACCCGGGCTCTGGAGCCGGGGTGGACGCTCCGCGGGCCGACCCCCGACCTGGAGCGTGAGGACGAGCAGTGGCTGTAGGGCTCGGCAGGGCCGCCGTGCGATCGTGATGCGACTGATGCTCCTGCGTCACCTGGCTTCGGCGTCGGGCGGGGCGGGGGTACGCGGAGCGCCCACGCCCGACTCCGAACCGAGTGCCCGTCGGGGGACTAGGCGATTGCCGTCTGGGTGCGGCAGGTGTACAGGTTTCCGTTGTCGGTCTGGCACGCCGTGACGGTCACGCTCGTTCCCTCGGGGATGTTTCCCAGGTCCAGACTGCGGTTGGTGCCCGCGCCGGTGGTCAACCTGAAGCCGTTCTCGTGCCGGGTGCTGCCCTCCCACCAGGTGGCCCCCACGTAGATGCCCCGGCCGTCCGCCGTCGTGTCGTACGCGGTCAGCCTTTCGCCGTAGGCGTAGAAGGTGCCTTCACCCAGAACGACACCCTCGTCCCAGAACATGGTCCAGCAGTCCCGGCCGCCGGCGTCGTTGTACCCGGCCCGGCAACCGTAGGTGTGGTAGTCGGCGTAGGCGGCGGTGGACGTCCCTCCGACCAGCGCGGTGGCCAGCGCCGCGACGATGCCCACCCGTGCGCGAGTTCGCATGATCTCTCCTCTGTCCTTTTGCGAGAGAGCGACTCTTTCATGATCGTCGTCCCCGGTCGAAGGGTTTCCGGCAGCGACACACGCCACTGGCTCGCCCAGGGTGCCCCGCCACCCGTTCGCGCCCAGCTGCGACACCGCGTGATCCCGGTCGCCCTCGCGACGATTGACGATCAACGCGGTGGTCGTCCCACCCCCGCCACGCCCAGCGCCGGAGCCGAGTGACGCCACCCTCCGTCGAAGGCGCCGCCGGGCGCATTCCGTCCGGCGTCTGTCACCGGACCCGGGCCGTCACCGGTCGGTTGCGCCGGCCGCCGCTGGTGCTCAGCATCCGGGCCGGGATGCCGATCCGTTTCGCCAGCCCGTACGTCGTGATCGGGCTGCTGCTGACGGTCTCCTTGTAGAGCACGGCCGCCCGACCGGTGAGCAGCCACCGCCGCGGCGTGTCGTCGGGGTGGGTGAACTGGATCACCGCGTCCCGACGCCCGAGGCTGACCGGCTGGTGCAGGTAGCCGAACCGGAACGGCCGGAGCGCCTTGCCGCGCACCTGGCGGGCGATGTTCCCGGCGACGTGGGCGGCGGTCGGCAGGCCGCTCTGGCAGGTGCCGTGGAGGACGCCGTACGCCTGCCGGACCGCGGCGGCATCGCCGACGGCGTAGATCTCCGGGTGCGACACGGAGCGCAGGGTGGCGTCGGTGACGATCCGGCCGGTGTCGTCGGTGGCGATCCCGGCCTTCGTGGCCAGCGGCGCCACCCGCACCCCGGTCGTCCACAGCGTGCCGTCGGCCGGCACGACCTCGCCCCCGGCCAGTTCCACGCCCTCCGGCAGCACTCTGGCGATCTCGACACCGGCGCGGACGATCACGCCCAACCGGTCGAGCGACGCCCGCAGATAGCCGCGGGCCCGGTCGCCCATCATCGCGCCCGGCTCGCCCCGGGTCAGCAGCGTCACCGTGACGTCCGGGTAGGACTCGGCGATCTCGGCCGCCGCCTCGATTCCGGTCAGCCCACCCCCGCACACCAGGAAGGTGCTCCGGCCCGCGGCCGCGAGGTGCGCGGCCATCCGCCGCGCCTCCGCCGGGCTGTTCAGGGTGAAGGCGTGCTCGGCGCCCGGAACGCGGGCGGTGTCGGTGGCACTGCCGATCGCGTAGACGAGGGTGTCGTAGTCCAGCGCGACCTCACCGTCCGAGCCGGACACCCGGACCGTGCGCGCGGCGGTGTCGACGCCGGTCGCCCAGCCCTGGACGAAGGTGATCCCGGTGCCGGCCACCAGCTCCGGGATGCGGTGCCGCGCGAGCGCCTGCCCGGTCGCGAGCTGGTGCATCCGCAGCCGTTCGGTGAACCGCTCCCACGGGTTGACCAGGGTCACCGTCACCCGACCCCGGGCCCGGCGGGCCACGCCGAGCGCCGCCAGCATGCCGGTGTATCCGGCGCCGATAACCACGATTCGCGTCTGCCGTGTGTTCGTCATGCCCCACGGACGAGGGCGCGCCCCGGCGCGTGAGGTGGCGTGACCGGCGTCACATCCCGCCGACGGCGGTGAGTTTCTCCGGGTTGCTGACCAGATGGATCTCCCGGGCGCGCCCGTCCACCAGGTGCAGCACGATGACCGCCACCGGGGTCTCGGCGGAGTAGATGATCGCGCCGGGACCGCCGTTCACCTCCGCGATCACCACCCGCGGCGACTCCGGCATGCGTCCGGCGAACGTGACCAGCGCCCGCGCCACCAGCTCGATGCCGTCGATCGCCCTGCGCGGCGCGGGGGCCAGGCCGCCACCGTCGCAGACCAACCGGACGTCCGGCGCGAGGACCGCCATCAGGGCGGTCAGGTCGCCACCGGTGCTGGCCGCCAGGAACGACTCGGTGACCTTGCGCCGGGTCGCCCGGTCGGTGTCGTAGCGCCGGCGGCGTCTGCTCACGTGCTCGCGCGCCCGGACCGCCGTCTGGCGTACCGACTCCGGGCTCCGGTCGACGATGCCGGCGATCTCGTTGTACGCGTAGCCGAACGCCTCGTGCAGCACGAAGACCGCCCGCTCCAGCGGCGACAGCGACTCCAGGACGAGCAGCATGGCCAGCGACACCGACTCGGACCGGGCCACGTCGTCGGCGACGTCGGGCGCGGTGAGCACCGGCTCGGGCAGCCACGGCCCGACGTACGACTCGCGCCGGGCGACCGCGCTGCGCAGCCGGTCGATGGCCAGCCGGGTGGTCACCCGCACCAGGTAGCCCTCCGGGTCCTCGACCTGTTCGAGGTCGACACCGCTCCAGCGCAGCCAGGCGTCCTGCACCACGTCCTCGGCATCGCTGGCCCGGCCCAGCACCCGGTAGGCGACGGCCACCAGGAGCGGGCGGTGCTCGGCGAACACCGTGTCGTGCGGCATCGGCCCAGGATACGAAGGCGGCGCGCCACCCGTGACCCGCCAACCGGCCGCCGCCACGCCGGGACCGGCGACCGGCGACGGACCAGGGTCGCTCAGCCGGCGGCGCGGCGGGCGCGGGCCCGGCGCTTGCCCTCGTGCATGGCCTGGACCCGGGCGACCGGGATGGTGTGGCCCTCGGCGACCAGGTCCGCCGGGAGCGCCTGCGGCGCCGGCAGTTGCTCGGCCCACGGGTCGCGGTCGGCGACCAGGCCGGGCACCGTGCGGATGGTGAAGTCGGCCGGGGTGACGTCGCCCAGGTCGGCCCAGCCGACCGGGTACGACACCGGCACCCCCGGCCGCAGCCGCGGGCTGTACGCGGCCACCACCGTGGCCCCGCCGGCGCGGGTGGAGTCCACGAAGACCTTGCCGCCCCGGTCCTCGCGGATGAAGGCGGTGGTGGCCAGCGCCGGGTCGAGCCGTTCGGCGCGGGCCGCGACGGCCCGGGTCGCCGCGGCCATGTCCACCGCGGACGCGCCGGCCCGCACCGGCACGAAGACGTGCACCCCCTTGGCCCCGCTGGTCTTGACCGCCCCGGCGAGCCCGCAGTCGGCGAGCGCCTGCCGGACCAGCCGGGCGGCGGCCACCGCCAGGGCGAACGAGTCCCCCTCCGGCGGGTCGAGGTCGAGCACCAGGTGCGTGGGCCGGTGCAGGTCGGCCACGGTGGCCAGGGTGGGGTGGTACTCGATCGCCCGCTGGTTGGCGAACCAGAGCAGGGTACGGCGATCGTCGCAGAGCGCGTACGAGACCTCGCGGTGCGACGCCTCGGCCCACACCGAGGTGCGGCGCACCCAGTCCGGGGTGTACTTCGGCAGGTTCTTCTGCATGAACGGCGCCTGCCCGCGCAGCGCCCGGATCACCGACAGCGGGCGGTCCCGCAGCTGCGGCAGCAGCCGGTCGCGGACCGCGTCGAGGTAGTCGACCAGGTCCCGCTTGGTCGCGTCGGCCCCGTCGAACAGCGCCTGGTCCAGATTGGTCAGCGCCACCCCGGCTCGGTTCTCGTCAGCCCCGCTCATCAGCTCACCTTCCCGGCCCGGCGCCCGGCGGTCAACCGGACGCGGCGGGGCGGGTCACCCGAACGGGTCCGCGCCGGCCCGCACCGCCGCCAGCAGTTCGGCGGTACGCGCCGCGACGGCCGCGTGCAGGTGGTGGCCGTAGCTCACCCGGGCCACCCCGAGCGCGGCCAGCCCGGCCGGCGCCGCGGTACCCGGACCGGCGAGCACGTTCACCGGCCCGCCCACCGCGTCGACGAAGCTGCGCACCTCGGCGGGCTCGGCGAGCCGGATCGGGTAGACGCAGTCCGCGCCGGCGGCCAGGTAGCGCCGGCCCCGGCGGACCGCCTCGGCCAACCGTTCGGCCGGATCCCCGGCCGGCTGGAGGAAGACGTCCACCCGGGCGTTGAGCACCACCGGCACCCCCGCCGCGTCCGCCGCGGCCCGCACCTCGGCCAGCAGGTCGGCCTGCGCGCCGACGTCGACCAGCACCCCGGTACGCGGGTCGGAGTCCTCCAGGTTCAGCCCCACCGCGCCGGCGGCGAGCAGCCGCTCGACCAGTTCGGCCGGGCGTAGCCCGTACCCCCGCTCCAGGTCGGCGGTGACCGGGACGGCGACCGCCCGGGCGATCCGGGCGACCGCGGCGAACAGCTCGTCGACCGGGGTGGTCTCGCCGTCGGTGTGGCCGAGCGACTCGGCGACGGCGGCGCTGCTGGTCGCCACGGCCGGGAAACCGGCGGCGGCCACGGCCCGGGCCGAGCCGGCGTCCCAGGCGTTGGGCAGGATCAGCGGGTCACCGGGGCGGTGCAGCGCGCGCAGCGCCGCCGCCCGACCCGTCGGGGTGGCGGTCATGCGCCGATTCTCGACCCGTCGGCGGCCCGCTCTAAGCTCCAATTCCGTGCCGATGGACTGGGCCGCTTTCGGGGTCGACCTGCACCTGGAGCTGGACGCGACGGCCGGCCGCCGGGCCGGGCTGGAACGCGCGCTCCGGGAGGCGATCCGGGACGGGCGGCTGGCCCCGGCCACCCGGCTGCCCGCCACCCGCACCCTCGCCGCCGAGCTGGGCCTGTCCCGGGGCACGGTCAGCGCGGCGTACGACCAACTGGTCGCCGAGGGCTGGCTGGTGGCCCGGGTGGGCGCCGGCACCGAGGTGAGCCCGCTGCTGCGCGCCGCGCCCCCGCCGGCCGCCGCCCCGCCGGGCCCGGCCGCGCCCCGCCACGACCTGCGCCCGGGCAGCCCCGACGTGGCCGCCTTCCCGGTGACCGCCTGGCTGCGCGCGACCCGGCGGGCGCTGGCCGCCGCCCCGGCGACCGCCTACGGCTACGGCGACCCGCGCGGGCGGATCGAGCTGCGCAGCGCGCTCGCCGGCTACCTGGGCCGGGCCCGGGGGGTGCTGGCCGACCCCGACCGGATCGTCGTCACCACCGGGTACGTGCAGGCGCTGGCGTTGCTGGTCGGCGTGCTGCGCGACGCGGGCCGGCCGGTGCTGGCGATGGAGGACCCGGGGCTCGCCTTCCACCGGGAGGTGGCCCGCCGGCACGGCGGCACCGTGCTGCCGCTGCCGGTCGACGACCGCGGCGCCCGCACCGACCTGCTCGGCGCCGGCGAGCTGGCCGGGGTGGCCGCCGCGGTGGTCACCCCGGCCCACCAGTACCCGACCGGGGTGACCCTGGCGCCCGAGCGCCGGCACGCGCTGACCCGCTGGGCGCGGGACCGGGACGCGCTGGTGGTCGAGGACGACTACGACGGCGAGTTCCGCTACGACCGGCAGCCGGTGGGTGCGGTGCAGGGCACCGCACCCGAGCAGGTGGCCTATGTGGGCACCGCCGCCAAGACCCTCGGGCCGGCGCTGCGGCTGGCCTGGCTGGTGCTGCCCGCCCGGCTGGTCGAGCCGGTGGTGGAGGCGAAGCGGCACCTGGACCTGCACTCGGAGACGATCGGCCAGCTGGCGCTCGCCGACCTGATCACCGGTCACGGCTACGACCGGCAGATCCGGGCGGTCCGCCGGCACTACCGCCGCCGCCGCGACCTGCTGCTCGACCGGCTCGCCGGCGGGCGGTACCGGGTGGGTGGCGTCTCCGCCGGCCTGCACGCGCTGCTGCACCTGCCGCCGGACGGCCCCGGCGAGGCGGAACTGCTGGCCGGGGCGGCGCGGCACGGGCTGGCCCTGGGCGGCCTGGCCGCCCACCGGCACCGCCCGGGTAGCTACCCACCGGGCCTGGTGGTCGGCTACGCCACCCCGCCCGGCCACGCCTACTCCGCCGCCCTCGACGCGCTGCTCGCCGTCCTGCACGCCGCCGAGCCGAGCTGATCCCGCGCCCCAGTCCCCCGCGATCTTGCACTTGCGGTCCTCAGTTAGCGACCTTCGTCCGAGATGCCGGGGCGCGAAGTGCAAGATCGCGGGGGTCCGCCGGGTCCGGGCCGGGCCGCGGCGGCGGGGCGGGTCGGCGGGTCAGGGTGGCGACCGCGACCAGGAGGGCGGCGGTGACCAGGGCGGCGGCCACGCCGAAGGCGGTCCGGTAGCCGGCCGCCAGGGCGGCGGTCTCGGCCCAGCCGGCGGAGCGCAGGCCGTCGGTACGGGTGGCGGCCAGGGTGGCGAGCGCGGCCAACCCGAGCGCGCCGCCGACCTGCTGGGTGGTGTTGACCAGCCCCGACGCGAGGCCGGCGTCGGCCTCGGCGGCGCCGGCCATGGCCAGCGTGGTCACCGCCGGCAGGGTCAGCCCGCCGGCGGCGCCGAAGACCAGCAGCGCGGGGAGCACGTCGACCGGGTAGCTGCCGTCGACCGGCAGCCGGGACAGCAGCAGGAACCCGACCACGGCGAGCGCCAGCCCGGTGAGCAGCACGGCCCGGGCGCCGAACCGGGCCATCAGCCGGCCGGCGAGGCCGAGCGAGACCACCGCGATCATCACCGGGGTGGGCAGGAAGGCCAGCCCGGTGGCGGACGCGTCCAAACCGAGCACCAGCTGGAGGTCCAGGGCGAGCAGGAACTGGAAGCCGAAGAACGCGGCGACCATGAGGAACTGGACAGTGTTCGCGGCGACCAGGTCGGGCGCGCGGAGCAGCCGGGGCGGCAGCAAGGGGGTGGCGGTCGTCCGCTGCCGGAGCGCGAAGCCGCCGAGCAGGGCGGCGGCGAGCCCGGCCGCGCCGAGCGTGCGGGCCGAGGTCCAGCCGTGCTCGCCGGTGCCGACGATCGCCAGCACGGCGGCCATCAGCCCGGCGGTGACCAGCACCGCGCCGAGCAGGTCCAGGCCGGCGCGCAGCCCGACGCCCCGGTCCGGCGCGATCCGGCGCACCGCGGCGACCAGGATGACCAGGCCGATCGGCAGGTTGATCAGGAAGATCGCGGGCCAGCCGGCGAGGTCGGTGAGCACGCCGCCGGCCAGCATGCCGATCGAGGAGCCGGCGGCCCCGGTGAAGCTGAACACCGCGATCGCCCGGGCCCGCTCGGCCGGCTCGGGAAAGAGCCGGACGATCATGCCGAGGCTCACCGCCATGGTGAGCGCCCCGCCCACCCCCTGGGCGAAGCGGGCGGCGACCAGCACCGCCGGCCCGGTCGCCACCGCGCAGAGCAGCGAGGCCAGGGTGAACAGCGCCACGCCGGCGAGGAAGACCTGCCGGCGGCCGAGCAGGTCGCCGAGCCGCCCGGCGAGCAGCAGCAGCCCGCCGAAGGCGACCAGGTAGGCGTTGACCACCCAGGCCAGCCCGGTGGCGGTGAAGCCGAGGTCGCGCTGGATCGCGGGAAGCGCCACCGCGACGATGCTGCCATCCAGGATGATCATGAGGCTGCCGGCGCAGAGCACCAGCAGCGCCGGCCAGCGGGACGGGACGGGACGGGTCATCGGGATCCCCCTAGGTGCATGGTTTGTTACCGATGCCATCCTCTGTGACTATGAGGCGGAGCGTAAGGAGGCACTTTGATGTCCCAGGGGAACAGCGATGTGTCCGTGAGCGACGACCTCGGCCAGGCGTGCGCCGCCGGCGCCGAACCGTTCACCCCCGGGCAGGCCAGGGCGTGCACCGTCCGTGAGGTGCTCGACCGGGTGGGCGGCAAGTGGAGCATCGGCATCCTGGTCGCGGCCTCCCAGGGCCCGGTGCGCTTCACCGAGCTGGAGCGCTGCGTGGAGGGGATCAGCCGGCGGATGCTCACGCTGACCCTGCGCAACCTGGAGCGGGACGGGCTGCTGCACCGCCGGGTGTACCCGACGGTGCCGCCGAAGGTGGAGTACACCGCCACCCCGATGGCCCTGGAGCTCTACGAGTCGCTGGTCAGCCTCACCAGCTGGGCCGAGCGGCACCGCACGGCGATCGCCGAGGCGCGGGCGGCGTACGACCGGGAGCACGGCGCCCCGAGCTGAGCCGGCGGCGACGGGCGGGCCGGTGCGGTGGCGAGCCGAACCGGCGGCCTGTGGCGAACGCCACCGGATCGATCTGACCGATCGGTCAGCATCTGACCGATCGGTCAGGCATGCTGGTTCGGGGGGTGACCGGCATGGCGCGGGTGGTACCGGAGACGCGGGACGAGATCCTGGCCGCGGCGGCGCGGCGGTTCGCGGTCAGCGGCTACCGGGGCACCTCGCTACAGGACATCGCCGGCGAGGTCGGCTGCTCCAAGGCGGCAGTGCTCTACCACTTCGCCAACAAGGACGCCATCCTCACCGAGCTGATGGCTCCGGCGATCGGGATGCTCCAGGCGCTCGACGAGCGGATCGCCGCGCACAGCGGCGCGGCCGCCCAGCGGGTGGCCGGCGAGGGCTTCGTCGATCTCGCGGTCCGGTTCCGGCGCGAGATCGCCCTGCTCCGGGGGGAGTTCCCGGAGCTGCTCCAGCAGCCGGCCTTCGCGCACATCCAGCGGATCTCGGAGCGGCTGATCGAGGCGCTCGCCGGGCACCCGGAGCGCCCCGCCGCCCGGATCGCGGCGCTGGTGGTGCTCGCCGGCATCTCCGAGGCGTGCGGCGAGTTCGCCGACATCCCCGACGAGGAACTGCGCCCGGCGCTGCTGGCGCTCGTCCGGCGGGCGTTGGAGCCCGTCGACTGACTCGTTCCCAACCATCCACGAGACGAGGACAAGGAACTCATGGCCACCCTGCTCTACCGGCTCGGTCGGGGCTCGATGCGCCGGCGGCGACTCGTCGCGGCGATCTGGCTCGTCGTGCTCGTCGGTCTCGGCCTGGCCGCCGGGACCCTGCGCGGCCCGATCGCCGACAACTTCACCATGCCCGGCACGGAATCCCAGCAGGCCCTCGACCTGCTCGCCGAGCAGTTCCCGGCGGCCAGCGGCGCGACCGGCACCATCGCCGTCAAGGCGCCGGCCGACGGCGCGCTCGGCGGCCCACAGGGGCAGGCCGTGGTGAAGGAGCTCACCCAGGAGGCCGCGACGCTGCCCGGCGTGGTCGGCGCCGTCGACCCGTTCCAGGTCGGGGCGGTCTCCCCCGACGGCCGGTACGCGCTGGTCCAGGTGCAGTTCGCCACCGGCGCCGACGAGGTGACCGACGCCCAGCGCGACGCGTACGAGAAGGTCGGCGAGCGGGTCGAGGCCCAGGGCTGGGAGGTCGCGCCCGGCGGCGAGGTGCTCAGCAGCGTGCCGGAGGTCGGCTCGACCGAGGCGATCGGTGTGGCGGTCGCCGCGATCGTCCTGGTGGTCACGTTCGGCTCGCTGGTGGCGGCCGGGATGACGATGCTCAACGCGCTGATCGGCGTGGGCGTCGGCATGGCCGGCCTCTTCGCCATCAGCAGCGTGGTCGACCTGAGCAGCACCGCCCCGATCCTCGCCCTGATGCTCGGCCTCGCGGTCGGCATCGACTACTCGCTGTTCATCACCTCGCGCTACCGGCAGAACCTGATCGAGGGGCTGCCACCGGACGAGGCGGTGGGCCGCGCGGTGGGCACCGCCGGATCGGCCGTGCTCTTCGCCGGCGCCACCGTGGTCATCGCGCTGGCCGGCCTGGCCGTGGTGAACATCCCGTTCCTGACCGTCATGGGTCTGGCCGCCGCCGCCACGGTCACCGTCGCCGTGCTGGTCGCGATCACTCTCCAGCCCGCCCTGCTCGGCTTCGCCGGCCCCCGGGTGCTCCCCCGCAAGCTGCGCGCCGCGGTGTCGGCCGGGGAGCGGGCGGACGACGCCGGGACCCGGGCGGACGCCCTCGCCGGGGCCGCCGAGGACCGGTCCGGCTTCGGCTTCCGCTGGGCGCGCGCCGTGACCCGGTTCCGGGTGCCGGTGATCCTGGTCGGGCTGCTCGGGCTGGGCCTGCTCGCGCTGCCCGCGCCGGACATGCGGCTGGCCCTGCCCGACGCGGGCACCGCGCCGGCCGGCTCGCCCGCCCGGACGTCGAACGACCTGATCACCGAGGGCTTCGGGCCGGGGTTCACCGGCCGGCTCGCGGTGGTGGTCGCCGGGGACGACCAGCAGGCCACGTCGGCCGCGATCCCGCAGGTTACCGCGCTGCTCCAGCGCACCGACAACGTCCTCGCGGTGGCCCCGCCGCAGCTCAGCCCGGACGGCCGCACCGCACTGCTCGGCGTGGTGCCGAAGACGGGACCGACCGACGAGGCCACCGAGACCCTGGTCAACGACGTACGCGGCTCGGTGGGCGAGTTCCGTGACGTGGACGTGCTGCTGACCGGCGCGACCGCCATCGGCATCGACGTCTCCGAGAAGCTCTCCGACGCCCTGCCGGTCTACCTGCTGCTGGTGGTCGGGCTCTCGGTGCTGCTGCTGATGCTCGTCTTCCGTTCGCTGCTGGTGCCGGTCAAGGCCGCGCTGGGCTTCCTGCTCACGGTGGCCGCCACGTTCGGCATCACGGTGGCGGTGTTCCAGCAGGGTCACCTCGCCGACCTGGTCGGCCTGGACACGCCCGGTCCGCTGGTCAGCTTCCTGCCGATCCTGCTGATCGGCATCCTGTTCGGCCTGGCGATGGACTACGAGGTCTTCCTGGTCTCCCGGATGCGGGAGGACTTCGTGCACGGCGACACCGCGCAGCAGGCCACCATCAACGGGATGGGGCACGGGGCCCGGGTGGTCACCGCCGCCGCGCTCATCATGATCTCGGTCTTCGGCGGCTTCGTGTTCCTCGACGACCCGGTGATCAAGTCGATGGGCTTCGCGCTCGCGGTGGGCGTGGCCATCGACGCGTTCGTGGTGCGGATGACCATCGTGCCCGCGGTGATGTCCCTGCTCGGCCGGGGCGCCTGGTGGCTGCCGCGCTGGCTGGACCGGGCCCTGCCGAACGTGGACATCGAGGGCGAGGGCCTGCGCGCCCACCTGGCCGAGCCCGCCCCGGCCGCCCCCCGCGGCTGACCCCGTGCGGCCCCGCGCCGCCACCCTGGAAATGGCCACTCTTTCGCCGAGAGAGTGGCCATTTCGCACCCCGAAGCCACTGATTCGGTGAATCCGCGGCGCGCGGCCGGGTGCTGCCGGGGACGCGGCGGCGTGGGGCCGGCGGTCGGCACGGGGGCGGGGTGAGGGCGGCGGGGGTCAGCCGCGGGCCGCGCGTTCCAGGTCGGCCGGGGTGCCGGCCATGATGGTCCGGGCGTGCCGGGCCACCTGCTCCACCGGCCAGTCCCACCAGGCCAGGTCGAGCAGCCGCCGTACGTCGTCCGCGTCGAAGCGCCGCCGGATCAGCCGCGCCGGGTTCCCGCCGACCACCGTGTACGGCTCGACGTCGGCGGTCACCACCGAGCCGGCCGCGATGATCGCCCCGTCGCCGATCCGCACGCCCGGCATCACCAGGCAGCCGTAGCCGAACCAGACGTCGTTGCCGACCACCGTGTCGCCCCGGCTCGGCATGCCCATGGCGAGATCCAGCGTGGCGTCCCGCCAGGCGCCCTCGAACATGGCGAACGGGAAGGTGGAGACCCCGACCGTCGGGTGGGCGCCGCCGGCCATCAGGAACCGGGTGCCGGCGGCGATGGCGCAGTACCGCCCGATGACCAGCCGCTCCGGCCCGTACGCGTAGAGCACGTTGGTGCGCTCGAAGTCGTCCGGGCCGGCGGGGTCGTCGTAGTAGGTGAACTCCCCCACCTCGATGGTCGGCGAGGTGACCACGGGCTTGAGGAAGGCGACCCGGTCGAAGCCGGGCAGCGGGTGGCGGGTCATCGGGTCCGGGATGGCGGCGGTCATGCGACTCCTCTCCGCGCGGGGCGCGGCGTGTACGTAAACGCAACTCTGGTTGCGATAACATCAGCATGCCACCGTCCGCGTCGTAATGCAACTGGAGTTGCTTTTGCCTGCCGACCACGCCGATCACACCGACCACGCCGAGCACGCCGAGCACGGGGATCGCCCTGATCGCGCCACCCGCCCCGGCGGCCGTACCGCCCGGGTCCGGGCCGCCGTCCGCGCGGCGACCCTGGCGGAACTGGGTGAGAAGGGCTACCAGGGGCTGACCGTCGAGGCGGTCGCCGAACGCTCCGGGGTCCACAAGACCACCGTCTACCGGCGGTGGGGCAACGTGGAGGGGCTGATCGCCGACGCCCTGGAGCTGGCCAGCGGCGAACCGTGGCCGGTGCCGGACACCGGCGCCCTGGACACCGACCTGCGGGCGCTCACCCGGGAGGTGCTGGCCGGCTTCACCGACCCGGAGAGCGGGCCGGTCGCCACCGCCTTCGTCTCGGCGGCGGTGCAGAACCCGGCCGCCGCGCGCGCCCTGCACGCCTTCTTCGCCGCCCGGCACGAACAGTCCGCGCCGGTGGTGCGGCGCGCGATGGCGCGGGGCGAACTGCCCGCCGACACCGATCCCGCCGAGGTGGTCCGGGTGGCCGTCGCCCCGCTCTACTACCGGCTCTTCGTCAGCGGCGAGCCGGTCGACGCGGCGGTGGCCGACCGGGCCGCCGACGCCGCGCTGGCCGCCGCCCGGGCCGGCGCGCTGCGCGCCGCGCCCCCGCCGGCCGGATCGTCCGCCGGGTAGCCGCCGGAGGTGGGGTCCGCCCGGTCAGACGCCGGCCGGGTAGGTCTCCATCTCGCCCGGCGCGCTCAGCGCGGGCAACGGGTGCAGGGCGGTCGCCTCGTCGCACCAGATGAACGCGTCGTACCGCTGGCCCAGCCGGGTCGGCACGTAGTTGCCCCACGACTCGAAGGACGGGTCGTAGACCACCCCGATCGCCCGGTGGTCCACCGAGTCGGTGACCCAGCCGGGCTGGTCGTCCCCACCGAAGACCAGCACCGCCCGCTCCGGCAGCAGCTCGTGCAGCCGCCGCTCGATCGATCCGGCGCGGGCCGGCGGCACCACCATCGCCTCGGCCGGCGAGCCCCAGCGGGGCGCGGCGACCACGGTGCCCCGGTAGCTGCCGAAGCCGACCAGCACCACCGCGTCGGCGCCGTGCCGCTCCCGGCCCAGCTGGCCGATGTTGACCATCCCGTCGGCGGCCATGTCGGTGGCCCGGGCGTCGCCGACGTGGGTGTTGTGCGCCCAGACGATGCCCCGGGCGTCCGGACCATAGCGCTCCAGCAGCCGGTCCAGGGTGTCCGCCATGTGGATGTCCCGGATGTTCCAGGACTCCGGGCCGCCGGCGACCATCGCCCGGTAGTAGCGCTCGGCGCCGGCCATCACCTCGGCGTTCTGCCAGGCCGAGAAGCTGTCCGCGCCGTCCGTGGCGGCCTGCTCCCGGGTCCGCGCGAGCAGCCGCACCACCTCGTCCTCGCACCGGGCGGAGACGAACCGGCTGGCCGCCCCGTACTCCTCGACCCGCTTGCCGTACGGCTCGAAGCAGCGGTACGCGTCCTGCGCCGCCTCCAGCGACGCCGGGTCCTCCTCGCCCAGGTAGTCGAAGATCGCCTGCATCGACTCCCACAGGCTGTAGACGTCCAGGCCGTGGAAGCCGGCCCGGGCCGGCTCGGGGCGCTCCAGGTTCCACGCCCGCAGCCACCGGCAGAAGCGGGCCACCTCGGCGTTCGCCCACATCCAGGTCGGCCAGCGCTCGAAGCGATCCAGCGCGGCCACCGGCTCGGCGGCGCCGCCCGGCGCGCCGGTGACCGAACGGTGCACCCGGTCGCAGTCCGGCCAGTCCCCCTCCACGGCCACGAAGGAGAACCCGCACTCGGCGATCAACCGCCGGGTGAGCTGCTCACGGAGCCGGTAGTAGTCGTAACTGCCGTGGGTCGCCTCGCCGATCATCACTATCCGGGCGTCCCGGACGCGTTCCAGCAACGGGTCGAAGTCGCTCGGTGCGCCGAGCCGCTGAACCAGCATGTGAGCGGCTACCCGGCGGGTCGGGCGGGCAAACCGCCCGGCCAGCCGCCCGGCCGGTGGTGTGTCGGGCCCCTGGCCGGGTAGGCGGCGGACATGACCGTCACCGGGGTGCAGTTGCAGGAGTACCTGGCCGGGCTCGACTACCCGGTCTCCCGCGAGGACCTGGTCCGCTGGGGTCAGGAGAACGGGGCCAGCACCGAGATGCTCCAGATGCTGCGGGCGCTGCCGGCGGAGCAGTTCGACGACCCGGCCGAGCTCAGCGAGGCGCTGAACACGCTGGCCTGACGCCGGCCGGCCCCACGACGTGCCCGTGGGGCCGGCCGGGTCGCCGGTCAGCGCGCGTGCAGCAGGCGGAACAGCACCAGCCACTGCTCCGGCCAGACGTGCCCGACCGGGGTGGCCGGGTCGAGCCGGGTCGCGCGCAGCGCCGCGGCCAGCCGGGCCCGCGGGTGGTGCCGCGCCAGCGAGGCCGCGAGCGAGCCGCCGACGCCGTCGAACCCGGTCTCCACCATCCGGCGGTACGCGGGCAGCGCGGCCGGGGCCAGCAGCGGTTCGGGCCGCCGCTCCAACCGCAGGATGCCGGCGTCCACCCGCGGTACCGGGCGGAACGCGGTGCGCGGCACCCGCCCCGCCAGCCGCCACCCGAACTCGGGCCAGGTGAGCACCGTGAGCCGGGTCCACCGGCCGTAGTCGCCGCTGCGCCGCCGGGCGTACTCCAGCTGGGTGAGCAGCGTCGCCGCGCGCAGCCGGGGCGCGGCCAGGCACCAGCGGACCACCGCCGAGGTGAGCGACCAGGGGATGTTGCCGATCACGTCGAACGGCTCCGGCGGCGGGTCGGTGGCCAGGAAGTCGGCCTGCCGGTGGGTCACGCCGGGCAGGGCCGCGCAGACCGCTGCCAGTTCCGCGCCGGCGACCGGATCCACCTCGTACGCGATCAGGTGCCGGCAGCGGGCGGCCAGCGGCCGGGTCAGTTGGCCCCGACCCGCGCCCACCTCCAGCACGAGCCGGTCGGGGTCGGGGCGGGCCGCCCGGACCAGCCGGGCGATCACGGCCGGGTCGGCGAGGAAGTTCTGGGAGAGCACGCGACGGGACCGGTCGCGTTCGGTTGCTCGGGTGCGGCGGGGCGCCACGGGTCGTCGTCCTGTCTGTCGCCGGTCGGCGACGGTACGGACAGGCGGGCACGCGAGAGCGGAGCCTGTCCGGTCGGTCGGGGACTCGGACGGCCCTGGTGCGGTGACGCGGGACGGTTCGGCGCGGACAGCAGCGCTCCCGGACCCTGCCGGGGAAGGCGGTCACCCCGCCGCGTGGAGCGGAGGTGGTCACCCCGAGCGGCACCCGACGGCGCGGGTAGCTCCCGGGTGGGTGCCGGAGCGTGCGGAGGATCGATCAGGCGCGGGTCGCGTCCCGGCCGGCCAGGGCCGGACGCCGGACTCGCGGACGGGCCGACAGCAACGGCCCGAAGGCGGCCGGCGCACCGACCCCCTCGATCAGCGCATGCGTACACATGCCGGCCACCCTAACCCCCACCCTGCCCACCCCACCACCGACTTCTCCCCGGTCGATCATGACGTCGGTGACGCGACCCGCCGGGGCGGGCGACCCCACCTACATCCTCACTGTCAGGCGGGGACGGTTACGGTGCAGGAGTTGCGGCGGGCGGTTTCGGCGGCGGTGAGGACGGCGACCACGTCGCGGCCGAAGCGGACGTCGCAGCGGTGGTCCCGGGTGCCCGCCTCGATCTCCTCCAGCAGCTGGTCGATAGCCACCCCGTACGCCTCCACCGCGCTCCCCTGCCCGGGCGGCAGCGTCTCGATGCCGTTCTCGCCGTAGAAGACGAACTCGCGGGTGATCGCCTCGGCCGGCCCCTCCAGGGTGAGCGAGACGGTGCTGGTGGCCCCGCCCGCGTGGGTCAGCAGCAGGTGCACGATCCCGCTCGGGCCGTCGGCGGCCGCCACCCGGTCCACCCGGCCCAGCACCGGCAGCAGGATCGACAGCGCGTGCGGCCCGATGTCCCACAGCGCGCCGTGCTCCCGCCGCCACAGCGACTCCCCGTACGGGCTGCCGGGCTGGTAGATCGAGGCGAACATGGTGGCCCGGGCGTGCTGCCAGCCGCCGGCCGCGGCCGTCGAGGCGAGGAACGCCGTCACGTTCGGGTGGTAGCGCTGGGTGAAGAACACCACCGAGGCCACCCCGGACTGCTGGGCGGCCTCGACCACCCGGTCGGCGTCGGCCAGGCTGAGCGCGAGCGGCTTGTCCAGCAGCAGGTGCCGGCCGGCGGTGGCGGCCCGGGCCGCGATGCCGGCCTGCACGTCCGGCGGCAGGGCGACGGCGATCGCGTCGCAGGCGTCGATCAGCGCGTCGACGTCGTCGAAGGTGGGCACCCCGAACCGGTTCGCCAGGGTCGTGGCGTTCTCCGGGTTGCGCCCCCAGACCCCGACGAGGGTGGCCTTCGGGTGCGCGTCGAGCGCCGCGGCGTGCGTCTCCGCCGCCCAGTGACCGGTGCCGAACAAGCCGAACCGCAGCACGAGAACCCCCGGTGTCGTCGCCGGCCGCGGCGAGCCCCGCGGCCCTGGTCCACGCTAGTCGCCGCGCCCACCGCCCGCCCCCTCGACACCCACGACGGGCGACCGTGACGGCAGTCAGTACTACAGGGGTTAGTAGGCTGTCCCGGTGACCGAATCGAGCACCCGCCGATGACCGCGGCCGCCGCGGCCGGCTCGCCGGTGGACGGGATCCTCGCCACCGCCGCCATCGTGCTGTCGCTGCTCGTCGCGGCCTGGGCCCTGGTCGCGACGCTGCGGCACCGCGCGCCGGACCGCGTACAGCTGATCGGGCTGGCCGTGCTGGAGGTGGCGCTGCTCGCGCTGACGGTGGTGGCGCTGGTCGCGCTCGGCGGCGGGGACCGGCCCGGCGAGCCCGGCGCGTTCGCCGGCTACCTGGTGACGCTGGTCTGCCTGCCGCCGCTGGCCTGGGTGCTGGCCCGGATGGAGCCGACCCGCTGGGGGTCGGCGATCGTCTGCGCGGTCTGTCTGGTCACGCCGGTCGTGGTGGTCCGGCTCCAGCAGACCTGGGAGGTGCTCGGTGGGTGAGGCGCGCACCGCGACCCGCAACCGCACCAACACCGGCCCCGGCCGGTTGCTGATCGCCGTCTACCTGCTCTTCGCGATCGCCGCGACCAGCCGCGCCGGGTTGCAGATCGCCACGAAGTTCGGCGAGGCGCCGGTGGCGTACCTGCTCTCCGCGCTGGCCGCGCTGGTCTACATCGTGGCGGCGGTCGGGCTGGCCCGGGCCGGCGCCGCCGGCCGGCGGCTGGCGCTGGCCTGCTGCTCGGTGGAGCTGGTCGGGGTGGTCGGTGTCGGCGTGCTCAGCCTGGTCGACCCGGAGCTCTTTCCCGACGAGACGGTCTGGTCGCAGTTCGGCAGCGGCTACGGCTACATCCCGCTGGTGCTCCCGGTGCTCGGCCTGCTCTGGCTCTGGCGCACCCGCCACGACCCCGCCTGACCATCAAGGAAGGCCGAATGGCCACGCTCCGCCGGGGAGCGTGGCCATTCGTGGCATCCGGGGGGTCAGTCCTTGGGACCGCCGGCGACGTAGATGACCTGGCCGGAGACGAAGGACGCGCCCTCGCTGGCCAGGAACGAGATGGTGTGCGCGACGTCCTCCGGCCGACCGGTGCGGCGCACCGGGATCTCGGCGGCGGCGTGCTGCTGGAGCGCCTCGAAGTCCACCTTCATCCGGGCCGCGGTGGCCGCGGTCATGTCGGTGACGATGAAGCCGGGCGCGACCGCGTTGACGGTCACCCCGAACGGGCCCAGCTCGATGGCGAGGGTCTTGGTGAAGCCCTGCAGGCCGGCCTTGGCCGCGGAGTAGTTCGCCTGCCCCCGGTTGCCCAGCGCCGAGGTGCTGGAGAGGTTGACGATCCGGCCCCACTTGCGGTCGACCATGTGCTTCTGGGCGGCCTGGCTGAACAGGAACGCGCCGCGCAGGTGCACGCCCATGACCGTGTCCCAGTCGCCGTCGGTCATCTTGAACAGCAGGTTGTCGCGGAGCACGCCGGCGTTGTTGACCAGCACGGTCGGCGCGCCCAGCTCGGCGGCGACCCGCTCGACGGCCGCCTCGACCTGCGCCCGGTCGGCCACGTCGGCGCCCACGCCGAGCGCGCGGCCACCGGCGGCGGCGATGGCGTCCACGGTCTCCTTCGTCGCCGACTCCTCGATGTCGACCACGGCGACCGCCATCCCGTCGGCGGCCAGCCGGCGCGCGGTGGCCGCGCCGATACCGCGCGCGGCTCCGGTGACGATGGCGACGCGGGGCTCCTCCGACATGATTACCTCCCGGTAACTTGGGCTCGATCGAAGGAGCTTAACCCAGGCGTACGCGGGCCGGCCCCGACCCGTTCGGCCGGGCCCGGCCCGCCGTCAGAGACCCCGGCCGCGGCACAGCCGGATCCAGCGGTAGCCGTAGCCGGCCAGCTTGAGCCGGTCGAGCTTGCCCACCGGCTGGTAGTTGCGGTCGGCGAGCACGTCGATCGGCAGGTCCGCCTCCGCGGCCAGCATGCCGAGGTCCACCTCGGCGTCGGCGGTGCCGAGGTTGTGCAGGAAGACCATCGTCCCGGTCGGGCCGTCGGCCCGGTGCGCCAGCACCCCGGGCGGCATCGGCACGTCGATGTGGGTGGTCGAGCCGGAGCCGACCTCCGGGGCCTCCCGGAGCGTACGGATCATGCGCTCGAACCAGGCCAGCAGCGACTTCGGGTCGCTGCGCTGGGCGGTCACGTTGACCTGGTCGTAGCGGTAGTCGCCCTTGTCGATCACCGGGCGGACCAGCTTCTCCGGGTCGGCGGTGGAGAACCCGGCGTTCGGCTGGTACGACCACTGCATCGGGGTGCGGATCGCCTCCCGGCCGGGCAGCGAGAGGTCCTCCCCCATGCCGATCTCCTCGCCGTAGCGCAGCACCGGCGTGCCGCGCAGCGAGAACTGGAGCGAGTACGCCAGCTCGATCCGGCGGCGGTCGTTGCCGAGCATCGGGGCGAGCCGGCGGCGGATGCCCCGGTCGTAGATGCGCATGTTCTCGTCCGGTCCGAACTCGGCGTACACCTGGTTGCGCTGCTCGGCGGTGAGCCGGGAGAGGTCGATCTCGTCGTGGTTGCGCAGGAAGGTGGCCCACTGCCCGCCCTCCGGCAGGGCCGGGGTGTCCCGCAGCGCCTCGATGATCGGTTCCGGGTCCTGCCGGGCCAGGGCCAGCATCAGCCGGCCGTTGAGCATGAAGTCGAAGAGCATGTGCAGCCGGTTCGCCGAGCCGCCGGCGTCGCCGAAGAAGGTCGGCAGCTGGTCGGGTTCGACGTTCGCCTCGGCCAGCAGGACGGCGTCGCCGCGCCGCCACTGCACGTGCTGGCGCAGCTCGGTGAGGAACTCGAAGTCCTTCGGCGAGTTCGGGTTGCCCGGCTCGGTCAGCTCGATGATGAACGGCACCGCGTCCATCCGGAACCCGGAGACGCCGAGCTGGAGCCAGAACGACATGATCTTCTTGACCTCCTCGCGCACCCGCGGGTTGGCGAAGTTGAGGTCCGGCTGGAACTTGTAGAACCGGTGGTAGTACCAGGCCTTGGCGGTCTTGTCGTAGGTCCAGGTCTCGTTCTGCTCGCCGGGGAAGACCATGCCCTGGTGGCGGTCGTCCGGCTCGTGCTCGGACCAGACGAACCAGTCCCGGTACGGCGAGTCCGGCGAGGATCGGGCGGACTGGAACCACGGGTGCTGGTCCGAGGTGTGGTTCACCACCAGGTCGATGATCACGCGGATGCCCCGGTTCTGCGCCTGGTGCAGCAGCTCGGCGAAGTCGCCGAGGGTGCCGAACCGGGGATCCACGTTGTAGAAGTCGGTGGCGTCGTAGCCGTCGTCGCGGTTGGGCGACGGGTGGATCGGGTGCAGCCACAGGCAGGTCACGCCCAGCCGGGCCAGGTAGTCCAGCCGGCCGAGCAGCCCCCGGATGTCGCCGACGCCGTCGCCGTCGGAGTCCGCGTACGTGTCGATGTCGAGGCAGTAGACGACCGCCTCCGAGTACCACCGGTCAGCCATGCCCGACTACCTTCTCCGATCCGTCCACCCGGCAAACCCCGGCGGGCCCGCACCGCGCCCCCGTCCGGCGGTACGGTGCCGGTCATGGACTCCACCCTCGTCCCGGTCGACTGGTCCACCGGGGACTGGCTGAACCCGCCCGTCCGGTCCACCGAGGAGCCGGGCGGCGACCTGGTCGTCGAGCCGGCCGAGGGCAGCGACCTGTGGCGGCACACCAGCTACGGCTTCGTGCACGACGACGCCCCGGCGCTGCTCGCCCCGTTCCCCGCCGGCAGCGCGGTGGAGGTGAGCTTCCGGCTCGACTACACCGAACAGTTCGACCAGGCGGGCGTGCTGGTCCGGGTGGACGAGCGGACCTGGGTCAAGGCCGGGGTGGAGGTCAGCGACGGCCAGCCGCAGGTCGGCGCGGTGGTGACCCGGGAGTTCTCGGACTGGTCGGTCGCCCCGGTGCCGGAGTGGGTCGGGCGGGAGATCACCGTCCGGGCCAGCCGGGTCGGCGACGCGCTGACCGTCCGGGCCCGGGCGGGCGGGCAGCCGTGGCGGCTGGTCCGGCTCGCCCCGCTGACGCCGGAGGCGGCGGCGACGGCCGGGCCGTACTGCTGCGCGCCGACCCGGGCCGGGCTGCGGGTCCGGTTCACCGGCTGGCGCCGGGGCCCGGCGGACGCCGCGCTGCACCCGGAGTGAAACCGGCGGTGGTGGGCGCGG
The DNA here is from genome assembly GCF_030519475.1 of Micromonospora sp. C28SCA-DRY-2. Taxonomy (GTDB): domain Bacteria; phylum Actinomycetota; class Actinomycetes; order Mycobacteriales; family Micromonosporaceae; genus Micromonospora. The sequence goes on from NZ_JAUMKD010000002.1 coordinate 631,054, forward strand.
TCACGGTGAGGTGTGACCGCCGGGGCATCGGGTAGAGAAACCGGATCCCCCTTCCCGGCCGGCGGAAAGGATCCTCATGGCACTCGCCGAGAACGTCGACCCGACCCGACTCGGCGGGCTCACCGGCTGGGTGGCGGGGGTGATCGACGCGGCCGGTGCCCTCGGGGTGGCCCTGCTGGTCGCCCTGGAGAGCATCATCCCGCCGATCCCGAGCGAGATCGTCCTGGCGATGGCCGGCTACCTGGCCGGCGAAGGCCGGTTCAACGTCGTGCTGGTGGTGCTCGCCGCCACCGCCGGCTCGCTGCTCGGCGCGCTCGTCCTGTACTGGCTGGGCGCGGGGGTCGGCGAGGACCGGCTCAAGCGCTGGCTGGACCGGCTGCCCCTGGTCGACCTGGACGACCTGGAGAAGGCGGACCGCTGGTTCGAGCGGCACGGCCGGTGGGCGGTGTTCTTCGGCCGGATGGTGCCGGTGGTCCGCAGCCTGGTCTCCATCCCCGCCGGGGCCAACCGGATGCCGCTGACCGAGTTCGTCGTGCTCACCACGCTGGGCAGCGGCATCTGGAACTCGCTCTTCGTCGGGCTCGGCTTCGCGCTGGGCTCCCGCTGGCAGCAGATCGAGAAGTACAGCAACTGGTTCGACTACGGCATCATCGCCGTCTTCGTGGTCATGATCGCCTGGTGGGTGGTGAAGAAGACCCGGCGTCGCCGCTCCCGCCGGCACCCCGCCGACGCCACCCGCTGAACCCATCGGGCGCGCTGCCCCGCGACCGGAGACCGGCCGCGGGGCAGCGCTCCCGCGTGCTCCGGGTCAGGGCAGCGTGTCGAGGTGTGGGGCGACGGTACGGGCGAAGGCGTTGTTGTTGGTCACGTCCCAGTTGACCGACCAGGTCATCGCGCCACGCAGGCCGGGGTAGGTGCGCGGCGGGCGGAAGCTGCCGCAGTTGGTGCCCCGGGTCAGGCAGTCCAGCGCGGCGTTGACCACGCTCGGCGCGACCACTCCCCCGCCGGCCGCGCCCGGGCCGGCCGGCAGGCCCAGGCCCACCTGGTCCGGGCGCAGCCCGGCCTCCAACTGGATGCAGGCCAGCGCGACGATGAAGTTCACCGTGCCCTGGGCGTACGCGGCGTTGTTGTCGCAGCCGAGCATCGCCCCGGAGTTGTAGAACTGGGTGTTGACCACGGTGAGGATGTCCTTGATGTCCAGCGCCAGCTTGAAGTAGCTGGCGCCGGGCGACTGCATGTCGATGGTCTGCGGGGCCATCGCGATGATCAGGTTGGCGCCGACCCGTGACCGCAGCGAGCGCAGCGCCTGGGCCATGTAGGTCGGGTTGAGGCCGTTCTCCAGGTCGATGTCGACCCCGTCGAACCCGTAGCGCTGGATCAGCGCGTACACCGAGTTGCTGAAGGCGACCGCGGAGGCGGCGTCGTTGACCGCGACGCGGCCGGTCTCGCCGCCGACCGAGATGATCACCTTCTTGCCCCGGCTCTGCAGCGTGCGCACGTCGGCGGAGAAGTCGGCGTCGGTGTAGCCGCCGAGCGCCGCCGACAGCCCCGGGTCGACCGCGAAGGTGACCGCGCCGGGCGTGGCGGTGGCCTCGGCGAAGGCGACCGCGACCACGTCGTACTCGGCGGGCACGTCGCGCAGCCGCAGCTCGACCGCCGGATTGTCGAAGTTGTGCCAGTAGCCGGTGAGGATGTGCTTCGGCAGGCCGGTGGTCGGCGGCGGCGTGGTCGGGGGCGGCGTCGTCGGCGGCGGGGTCGTCGGCGGCGGGGTGGTGGTCGGCGGCGGGGTGGTCGGGGTGCCGCCGCCGCAGGGCGCGCCGTTGAGCAGGCAGTTGGTCGGGGCGCCGGGGCCGCTGCCCAGGAAGCCGAAGGAGACCGAGGCGCCGGGCGCGATGCTGCCGTTCCAGGACCGGTTGGTGAACGTGTGGCGCTGGCCGGAGGAGGTCAGCAGGGCGTCCCAGTAGCTGCCGAGGGTGGTGCCGGCCGGCAGGTCGAAGCTGACGCTCCAGCCGTTGACGGTGGAGCCGCCGCCGTTGGTGATGGTGTACTTCCCCTCCCAGCCCGACCCCCAGTCGGACGTCTTCACGAAGCTCGCGGTGGCCCCGGCGGCGAACGCCGGCAACGCGACCCACACCGCCCCCACCGCCGCGGTCAGCGCGGTGACCAGCGACAAGACCAGAGCTCTGGAACGTTTCACGGCATCCTCCACACCCGGGCGACATCAACAGCCATCAACGTTGGCGCTTATTATTAAGACTGTTAACTGTTCTTGTCCAGAGTGGGCGCCGCCCGGCCGGCAGCGAGGCACCGGGCCGGGCCCCATGCCATGGGCCCGGCCCGGTGCGGCTCAGCGGCGGAAGGTGAACCAGTTGACGTTGACGAAGTCGTTCGGCTGGCCGCTGCTGAACGTCAGGTAGACGGTGTGCCGGCCGGTGACCCCGGCGACGTTGCCGGGGACCGAGCGCCAGCTCTGCCAGCCGCCGGTGTTGGCGATCGCGAAGCTGCCGATCGGCGGGCTGGTCGGGCTGTCCACCCGGACCTCCACCAGGCCGCTCACCCCGGCGCCCGCGCCGGAGGCGACCCGGGCCAGGAAGTCGCGGGGCGGGGTGGCGCCGAACTCGACGTCGTCGAAGCGCACCCAGTCGCCGGTGCGCAGCGCGCCGATGTTCTGCCCGCCCTCGGCGCAGGCCTCGACGATGACGCCGTTCTGGGCGTTGAACGACTCCGCCTGGATGGTCGCGTACGCGTCCCGCGTCCCGCCCGGCGGCGGGGTGGTCGGCGGCGGGGTGCCGCCACCACCGCGGCTGTAGACGGCGACGTAGTCGACCAGCATCGGCCGGCCCGGGACGGTGGCCGCCGTCGGCGTGGCGGAACCCGCCACCCCGTTCGGGAACGCGCCCCCCATTGCCACGTTGAGCAGCAGGAAGTAGCCGGCGTGGCTGGTCATCTGCGACCAGTACGGCTCGCCGACCCGGGACTGGTTCACCGTGTGGTAGAGCTGCCCGTCGACGTACCAGCGCAGCTGCTGCGGGCTGACCGAGGCGTCCCACTCGAACCGGTAGGTGTGGAACGCGGACTGGCAGGTGCTGCCGGGGCAGGCCCGGGACGCGCCGATGCCGTTGAACTCGTCGCACGGCCCGCCCGGGGCGACGCCGCAGTGCAGCACCCCCCACACCGAGTTGATGCCGTTGACGTTCTCCATCACGTCGAACTCGCCGATCCCGGGCCAGTTCTGGTAGTTGCCGCGGTAGGGCGAGCCGAGCGCCCAGAACGCCGGCCAGTAGCCGGCCGCCTGCGCCCCGGTCACGTTGGGCATCTGGATCCGGCCCTCGATGGCGAGCACGCCGCCGGAGGGCGGCTTGAAGTTGCTGCGGACGGTCTCGATCCGCGCGGAGGTCCACCGGCCGGAGCCGTCCCGCAACGGGGTGATCCGCAGGTTGCCGCCGCCGTCGTGGCTGACGTTGGCGGTGCTGTTGGTGTACGTCTGGATCTCACCGGTGCCCCAGTTGGGCGGCCCGCCGGGGTAGCTGGTGCCGGTGTCGATGATCCAGTTGCTGGCGGACGGCAGCGTGCCGGCCGCGCCGGTGAAGTCGTCGCTCCACACCAGACTCCAGCCCGAGGGCGGTGGCGGCACCGCGGCGTTCGCGGTCACGGTGACCCCGGCCAGGACGGTGGTGGTGGCGGTGAGCAGGGCCAACGCCAGCGGGAGCCGGCGTCGTGCGGGCAGGGCGGCAGGAGCCGCCGGGGCAGGTCGCATGGGCATGCCTCTCTGCGGGGACGGGGCGAGAGAGCGCTCTCTCAGGAGTTGTACGGGCATCGGACGAAGTTGTCAACGTCGATCGATGTCGGCCCCGGCCGGCGCCGGCCGGGGCCGCCGCAGCACCGCCTGCTCCAGCGCCGACCAGGCGGTGGTGGTGACCAGGTAGATCACTGCGGCCAGCGGCAGCACCAGCGCCACCAGCACCGTCGCGTACGGCAGCAGCGGCAGCAGCCGGGCCAGGGTCGCCGCGCCCGGCCCCGCCGCCGGGGCGCCGGCCACCGTCCCGGTCTCGGCGGCCGTGCGCCGGATCCGGCGCGACATCCACCAGGCCAGCACCACCAGCAGCGCCAGCAGGACGGCGAACAGCGGCCCGGCCGCGCCGGCCAGCCCGTCGGTCAGGTGGTGCCCCAGCCGCACCCCGGCGAGCCGCTCGTCGAGCAGCCCGGTGCCGCCCTCGGTGGTGGTGAAGAGCCGGTACATCACCAGCAGGAACGGCGCCTGGAGCAACGCCGGCAGGCAGCCGGTGACCGGGCTGGCGCCGGCCGAGCGGTAGAGCCCGAACAGTTCGGACTGCAACCGGGCCGGATCGTCGGCGTACCGTCGCTGAAGGTCGCGGACCTGGGGAGCGAGCGCCGCGCGGCGCCGCTCGCCGCGGACCTGCGCGACGGTGAGCGGTGAGATCAGCAGCCGGACGGCGACGGTGAGCAGGACGATGGCGGCCGCGGTGGCCGCGCCGCCGGCCAGCGGTTCGAGCAAACCGGCGAGCCAGGACAGGGCAGCGCCGGCGGCGCCGACGGCATCGTGCAGCGGTGCGAAGGCGAGCATGGTGGGACCCCTCGGTCGATTCCGGGTGGGCGCCCGCCGGACTGGTCCGGGTCGGGCGCGGATGACTGCGGAATCGGCCGCGCGGCGGGCGGCTACGCGGCCGAGGGGCACACCCCGGGCGCCCGCGGCCGGGGCCGGCCGGGCGCGTCGGGGTCGACCTGGCGGGGCACCCGGCGACGCCGGGCCCGGGCGCGCAGCGCTGTCGCCCGCCCGAAGGCCGCCGGTGCGCCGGCGCCGGCAACGGCGTGCACGGCGAGCAGCGCGGTCAGCAGCACCAGCGCGGCGCCGGCGAGCAGCTCGGCCGGGCGGTCCGCGAGCAGGGTCAGCTCGGCGAGGGCGTACGCCCACGTCCCCAGCACCAATCCGAACGCTCCCGGCACGGGCTCAGCCTAGGACCCGTTGTCACCCCGCCGCCGGCCATCGCGGCGCGCTCTCCCGCGGGTGGCCGCGACACGCCGCCGACGCGCCCGGGGCGGCGTTTCCGGCCGTGACCACGGTGGGTAACCACTGCCGGCACGGCGGCCGGACGGCCGTCGACGGTGCGGAAACGGATGGTGGTCACGATGAGCGGCCAGGTGGCGACGGCCCCGGGCGCGGCGGCGGAGGGAACCGACCTGCTGACGGTGGGCGTCGAGGAGGAGTTCCTGCTCGTCGACCCGCACACCGGGACCGCGGTGCCCGCCGTCGACCTGGTCCTCGACCAGGTGCCGGCGGAGCTGCGCGGGCAGGTGGAGCGGGAGTTCCAGACCAGCCAGATCGAGATCGGCAGCCCGCCCGGGCTGGAGCTGAGCTCGATCCGGCACTCGCTGAGCCTGCTGCGCGCCGCGCTCGCCGACGCGGCGGAGCGGGCCGGCGTACGCCTGCTCGCCATCGGCACCGGGCCGGTCGACGGGCCGGTGCCGCCGGTGGTCGACAAGCCCCGGTTCGACCGGATGATCGAACGGTTCCGGCTGCTGGTCCCGGGCCCCGGCAACAACGGCATGCACGTGCACGTGGGGGTGCCCGACGCGGAGACCGGCGTGCAGGTGCTCAACCACGTCCGGCCCTGGCTGCCCACGCTGCACGCGGTGACCGCCAACTCCCCGTTCGCCCGCGGCGAGGACACCGGGTACGCGAGCTGGCGTTCGGTGGAGTGGGAGCGCTGGCCGTCGGTCGCGCCCACCCCCTACCTGGAGTCCCACGAGCACTACCAGCGGCTGATCCGCCAACTGATCGCCAGCGGGGTGATGCTCGACGAGGGGATGCTCTACTGGTACGCCCGGCTCTCCGCGAAGTACCCCACGGTGGAGATCCGGATCGGTGACGTCTGCCCGTCGGTGGACGACGCGGTGCTGGTCGCGGCGCTGGTCCGGGCCCTGGTGGCGACCGCGATGGAGGACATCGCGGCCGGCCGCCCGGCCATCCGCGCCGATCACCACCTCCTGGTCGGCGCGCACTGGCGGGCCGCCCACGACGGGCTGGAGGGCGACGGGGTGGACCTGACCGACGGCGAGCTGCGCCCGGCCTGGCAGTTGCTGGACGACCTCGTGGCGCGGGTCCGCCCGGCCCTGGAGCGGCACGGCGACCTGGCCGAGGTGACCGACCTGCTGGGCGCGCTGCGCCGGCACGGCAGCGGCGCCGCCCGGCAACGGGCCGTCTTCGCCCGCACCGGCCAACTGGCCGACGTGGTGGCGGACGTCGCGCGGCAAACCCGCGGCTGAACGGTTCGTGACAGGATGAGGCGCGTGGCGCAACGGCTCGTGGTGATCGGGGCGGACGCCGCCGGCATGGCGGCGGCGTCCCAGGCCCGGCGCCGCCGCAAACGCGACGACCTGGAGATCGTGGCCTTCGAGCGGGGCCACTTCACCTCGTACTCGGCGTGCGGCATCCCGTACTGGGTCAGCGGCGTGGTGCCGGAACGGGACCAGTTGATCGCCCGCTCGCCGGAGACGTTCCGCGAGTCGTACGACATCGACGTGCGGCTCCGGCATGAGGTGACCGCCATCGACCTGGACCGCCGCGAGGTGGTCGCCCGCGACCTGGAGCGCGGCGGTGAGCACCGCACCGGGTTCGACATCCTGATGTACGCCACCGGCGCGGAGCCGGTACGGCCGGACTGGGCCCGCGGTGACGTCGGCGGGGTGTTCGGCATGCAGACCCTCGACGACGGGGCGGCGCTGCTGGAGTGGCTGGACGCCGACCCGGCGCCGCGCCGCGCGGTGGTGGTCGGCGGCGGCTACATCGGGGTGGAGATGGCCGAGGCGCTGATCCAGCGCGGGCTCTCGGTCACCCTGGTCGAGCGGGACGAGCAGCCGATGTCCACCGTCGACCCCGACATGGCCGAACTCGTCGTCGACGCGATGCGCGCGCTGGGCATGCAGATCCGTACCGGGCTGTCGGTGAGCGGGCTGGAGCAGCGGGACGGCCGGGTGTCCGCGGTGGTCACCGAGGAGGGGCCGATCCCCGCCGACGTCGTGGTCCTCGGTCTCGGCGTACGCCCCAACGTGGCGCTGGCCCGGGCCGCCGGCCTGCCGCTGGGCCCCAGCGGCGGGGTGCGGGTGGACCGCCGGATGCGGGTGCCCGGGGTGCCGGGCGTCTGGGCGGCCGGCGACTGCGTGGAGACGCTGCACCGGGTCAGCGGGATGCCGGTGCACGTGCCGCTGGGCACCTACGCCAACAAGCAGGGCCGGGTCGCCGGGATCAACATCGGTGGCGGCTACGCCACCTTCGCCGGGGTGATCGGCACCGCGGTGACCAAGGTCTGCGACCTGGAGGTGGGCCGCACCGGCCTGCGCGAGCGGGACGCCGTCGCCGCCGGCTTCGAGTTCGTCTCGGTGATCGCCCAGTCGACCAACCGCGCGGGCTACTACCCGGGCGCCCGGCCGATGACGGTGAAGCTGATCGCCGAGAAGCCCAGCGGCCGGTTGCTCGGCGCGCAGATCGTCGGCTGGTCCGAGGCGGCCAAGCGGATCGACACCCTCGCCGTGGCGCTCTGGAACAAGATGACGGTGGACGACATGACGGCGCTGGACCTGGGCTACGCGCCCCCGTTCGCGCCGGTCTGGGACCCGGTGCTGATCGCGGCCCGCAAGGCCGTGGACGCCCTGGTCGGCTCCGGGCGCTGATCCGGGGCCGTCGCCGGCCTGCACCGGCGCTGTCGGCTTTGGGTGCACCTGTTGTCGTTGGCGCGACAACAGGTGCACCCACACGCCGGTGCAATGAGCCGGTGCGAATACCGGGGGACGACGCGTCGGCGTTGCGGTGGCTGCTGTTCGAGCAGTCGGGGATGCTCACCTGGGCACAGGCCACCGCCGAGCTGAGCCCGGCGAGGGTGCGTCATCTGGTGGCCACCGGGCGCTGGCAGCGGATCTGCCGGGGCGTGCTGTGCGCCGTACCCACCGATGCCGGATTCAGCCGGGACCAGCAGTGGTGGGTGGCGGTGCTCGCGGCCGGTCCGGGCGCTGTGCTCGCCGGCCTGACCGCCGCGACCGCCGCCGGCCTGCGCGGCACCTGGCGTCACGACGTGGTCGACGTGCTGGTCCCCCACCAGCGACGGGCGTCGGAGCTGCCCCGCCGGCTGCCGCCGGGCCTGCCGGCGGTATGGGTCCGGCGGGTCCGGCACCTGTCCGACGAGGACCGTCAATGGGGCCGACCCGACCGTACCGGCCTGGCCCGGTCGCTGGTGGACGCGGCACAGTGGGCCCGCTCGGACGAGCTGGCGCAGCAGATCCTGGCCGCCGGATGTCAGCAGCGCCGCGTCACGCCGGCCGAGATCGGCGCGGTGCTGGAGCGGTTGCCCCGGATCCGCCGTCGGCGACTCATCGCCGCGACCGTACGGGACGTCGCCGGCGGGGCCGAGGCGCTCTCCGAGATCGATTTCGTCCGGCTCTGCCGGCGGCACCGGCTGCCGCCTCCGGAGACGCAGGTGCGCCGCCGCGACGCCGACGGACGGGTGCGCTACCTCGACGCGTACTGGCGGCGGTGGCGGCTGCACGTCGAGGTCGACGGGGCACACCACATGGACGTCCGGCACTGGGCGGCGGACCTGCGGCGGCAGAACAAGGTGTGGATCGAGGGCGACCGGATCCTCCGGTTCACCGCCATCGACGTCCGGCACCGCCCGGACGAGGTGGCGGCACAACTCCGCGCCGCCCTGTCGGCAGCCGGTTGGATCCCCTGACCGCCGGTCCGCACGTTTGGGTGCATCTGTGGTCGCTCCAGCGACAACAGATGCACCCAGTCCTTCTCGTCACGCCGCTCCCGCTACCACAGCCGGCCGCCGAGGTACGGCGGCCGGAACCAGTTGTCCGGTCCGGGCGGTCCCGGCCAGGATGACCCGGTGGACGGGGCGCTGCGGATACCGGACGGGTTGGACTGGGTGCGCGGCACCCCGGCCGGACGGCGGTGGCTGTCGACCCTGCCCGAGCTGCTGGCCGCCTGCGTAAAGCGGTGGTCGCTGCGGGTCGGCCCGCCCTTCCCGTACGCGTTCGCCTCGCTGGCCCTGCCGGCCGAGCTGCCCGACGGCACACCGGCGGTGCTCAAGCTGCAGTACCCGGACCCGGACAGCGTGCACGAGGCGACCGCGCTCGACCGGTGGGCGGGCGACGGGGCGGTCCGGCTGCTCGGGCACGACCCGGCCCGGCGGGCGCTGCTGGTGGAGCGCTGCGTACCCGGCACGCCGCTGCACGCCGTGCCGTCCGAGCAGGCGCTCGACGTGGTGGTCGGGATGCTGCCCCGGCTCTGGCGCCCCGCCGGGGCGCCGTTCACCCCGCTGGCCGAGGAGGCGGCCGGCTGGGCGGAACGGCTGCCCGTGAAGTGGGCGCGCACCGGCCGCCCGTACGAGCGGCGACTGCTCGACGCGGCGCTCGGGCTGCTGGCCGAGCTGGTCCCGAGCCAGGGCGAGCAGGTGCTGGTCAACCAGGACCTGCATGCCGGCAACGTGCTCCGGGCGACCCGGGAACCGTGGCTGGTCATCGACCCGAAGCCGCTGGCCGGCGAGCGGGAGTTCGGGGTCGCGCCGATGGTCCGGGGCGGCGAGCTGGGCCACTCCCCCGCCGCCGTCCGCCACCGCCTCGACCGGCTCAGCGCGGAGCTGGGTCTGGACCGGGACCGGGTACGCGGCTGGACCATCGGGCAGACGCTCGCCTGGAGCATCGGCGAGGACCAGGTCTTCCCCCGCCAGGTCGAGGTGGTCCGCTGGCTGCTCGACGGCGACTGACCAGCCGGGGCGGGTCAGGCGGGTTGGCAGGTGGCGCACCAGTAGAGGTTGCGACCGGCCAGCGCGCCGCGGCTCACCGTCGTGCCGCAGACGTGGCAGGGCGCGCCGGGGCGGCGGTAGACGTACACCTCGCCGCCGTGCCGGTCCACCCGGGCCGGCCGCCCCATCACCTCGGGCAGGTGGGCGTCCCGGACGGTGTCGATCCGGCCGCTCAGCACGGCGCGGCGCATCAGCGCCACCAGGTCCGCCCAGAGCCGCTCCCAGCCGGCCCGGGTCAGCTCCCGGCCGGCCATGGTCGGCGACAGTCCGGCCCGGAACAGCGCCTCGGTGACGAAGATCAGCCCGGTGCCGGCCACCACCGACTGGTCGAGCAGCAGCGCCGCCAGCGGCGTCGGGCTGCGCGAGATCCGGGCGTACGCCCGCTCCGGGTCGGCGTCGGCGCGCAGCGGATCCGGGCCGAGCCGGTCGCGCAGCGCCGCCACCTCGGGCGGGGTGAGCAGCTCGCAGGCGGTGGGGCCGCGCAGGTCGAGCCAGTGCCGGTCGCTGGTCAGCCGCAGCCGCACCTGGCCGACCGGCTCCGGCGGCTCCTCCGCGCCGTCGGCGAACTTCCCGTACAGCCCGAGGTGCACGTGCAGGGTCAGCCCGCCGGCGTGGTGGTGCAGCAGGTGCTTGCCGTACGCCTCGGTGGCCTCCAGCACGGTGCCGGTGAGCCGGGCGGCGCCCTCGGCGAACCGGCCCTGCGGGCTGGTGGCGTGCACCTTGTCGCCGGCGAACAGGTCGGCGTGGCGGGCCGCCAGGCGGTGGATGGTGTGTCCCTCTGGCACGACCACCAACCCTAGCCCCGGCCGGCGAGCGAACCGGTGGGGGCGGGCCCGAACCGGCTGACCAGCGCTCGGTGTCGGAAAACGGCCAGCTGGGTATCCCGGAGGGATACCGCGTGGATGCCGTCCGTCACCTCGGCGACCACGCATTCACCAGGAGGTGTGTTGTGGTCAAGATTCCTTCGCTGTCGCGCCGGTCGGAGGCGCCGCAGCGGGACGAGAACCTGGACGACCGGGATACCGCCGCTGCCGGCGACCGGCCGTCGAACTCCGCCGGCCGGCTCGACGGCGCCGACGGATCGAACCGGTCGGCGGTGAGCGACCGGGACGGGGCGACGACCTACCGCGGCGGTGCGGCCACCGGCACGGTCGACGACCGGGACGCGGACGCCGAGCGCCGGGCCACGGAGCGGGCCGCCGTCGCCCGGGCCGCCACCGGGCGACCGACCGACGAGGACACCCGGCGGCCGGCCGACCCGACCCTGGAGCGCACCGTCGACCGGGACCGGGACCGGGACCGGGACGGCACGGCGGTGCGGCCCGCCGGGGTCGACCGGGACGGCGACGGGGTGCCCGACCGGGCGGAGCGTCCGGTGGTCGCCGGCCCGAAGCCGCGGGCCAGCCTGCTCGCCACGCTCGGCCTGATCGTCGGCGTGGCCGGGGCGCTCTTCGTGCTCACCGGCACCCTCGCCGGGTACGGCATCGGGCTCGGCGCGGTCGGCGCGGTGCTCGCCGTGCTGGGTCTGGTCGCCACCCGCCGCCGGCACATCGCCGGCAAGACCGACGCGCTGTTCGGCGTCGCCTTCGGGCTCGGCGCGGTGGTCCTCGGCGTGCTGGCGATGACCGGCCAGTTCGACTGGCCGACCACCGACGGGGACTGGGTGCAGCGGTTCCGGGAGTGGCTTGACTCACAGTTTGTGGATCGCTTCTAGCGGGCACTGTCCGGCTCGCCGGCGGTGCGCCGGCCGACTCACCGGTGGTTCACCGGTGGCAGCCCGACCAGCCTGGTGGTTCACCAGCCGGGCACCCTCTTTCGGGGGCGGCGGTCTCGCCGCCCCCGAAGCGTTTCCAGGACCCGTCCCGTGGCGTGGGGGCGCCGTCCGGCTCCGGCAGGCGTGAACGCAACGATCTGCCGTCGAACAGGGGTCAGACGCAACGAACAACCGAGCTGTGCAAGCCTCGACGGTGGATCCTTCCGGGCGGCGCCGCATAACGTTGAGCAACGGCGCCAGCCCGTGGGCCGAAGGTGGCCGGGCGCGCCCGACCCCTGGGAGCAGGACAATGACGATGGACGCCACCAGCCAGCGCTTCCTGATGTGCCGGCCGACGTACTTCGCCGTGGACTACGCGATCAATCCGTGGATGGACCCCACCGCGCCGGTCGACGCCGACCTCGCGATCCGGCAGTGGGAGGCGCTCCGGCAGGTCTACCGCGACCTGGGCCACACCGTCGAGGAGATCGCTCCGCTGCCCGGCCTGCCCGACATGGTCTTCGCCGCCAACGGCGGCACGGTGATCGACGGCAAGGCGATGGCCGTGCAGTTCCGCGACCCGCAGCGCGCCGACGAGGCCCCCGCCTACCGCGCCTGGTTCGAGGCCGCCGGCTTCGAGATGTACGACCCGAAGCACGTCAACGAGGGCGAGGGCGACATCCTGCTCGCCGGTGACCTGCTGCTGGCCGGCACCGGGTTCCGCACCGCGCACGCCTCGCACGCCCAGTTGCAGGAGGTCTTCGGCTACCCGGTGATCACCATGCAGCTGGTCGACCCGCGCTTCTACCACCTGGACACCGCGCTGACCGTGCTCGACGAGCGGACCGTGGCGTACCTGCCGGAGGCGTTCTCGCCCGGCAGCCAGGCCGTGTTGCGCCGGCTCTTCCCGGACGCGGTGCACGCCACCATGGCCGACGCCGAGGTGCTGGGGCTCAACGCGGTCAGCGACGGGCGGCACGTGGTGCTGCCCGCCCAGGCCACCGACCTGGCCGCGAAGCTGCGCGACCGGGGCTACGAGACCATCGGTGTCGACCTGTCCGAGCTGCGCAAGGCCGGCGGTGGACCGAAGTGCTGCACGTTGCGACTCCGTCAGGGAAAGGCAAGCAAGTGATCGTCGACGACATGCTGCGGACGCCGGGAGCGGTCCGGGACGCGGAACGCTGGACCGCGCACAACTACCACCCGCTGCCGGTGGTGATCTCCTCGGCCGAGGGCGCCTGGCTGACCGACGTGGACGGCCGCCGCTACCTCGACTTCCTGGCCGGCTACTCGGCGCTGAACTTCGGCCACCGGCACCCCAAGCTGATCGAGGCGGCGCACGCCCAGCTCGACCGGCTCACCCTCACCAGCCGGGCGTTCATCCACGACCAGTTCGCCGACTTCTGCCGGGAACTGGCCGAGCTCTGCGGCAAGGACCTGGTCCTGCCGATGAACACCGGGGCCGAGGCGGTGGAGACCGGCATCAAGGTCGCCCGCAAGTGGGGCTACCAGGTCAAGGGCGTGCCGGCCGGGCAGGCCAACATCGTGGTCGCCGAGGGCAACTTCCACGGCCGGACCACCACCATCGTCAGCTTCTCCACCGACGAGGACGCCCGCGCCGACTTCGGGCCGTACACCCCGGGCTTCACCGTCGTGCCGTACGGCGACCTGGCGGCGCTGACCGCGGCGATCGACGAGAACACCGTGGCGGTGCTGCTCGAGCCGATCCAGGGCGAGCAGGGCGTCGTGGTGCCGCCGGAGGGCTACCTGACCGGCGTCCGCCGGGTCTGCACCGAGCGCAACGTGCTCTTCATCGCCGACGAGATCCAGTCCGGTTTGGGCCGGACCGGCAGCACCTTCGCCTGCGACCACGAGGGCGTCACGCCGGACATGTACCTGCTAGGCAAGGCGCTCGGCGGCGGGATCGTGCCGGTCTCCGCGGTGGCCGCGGACGCCGACGTGCTCGGCGTGCTCAAGCCGGGTCAGCACGGCTCCACCTTCGGCGGCAACCCGCTGGCCTGCGCGGTGGCCACCGAGGTGGTCCGGCTGCTGGCCACCGGCGAGTTCCAGCTCCGCTCGGCGGAGCTGGGCGAGCGGCTGCACGCCGGCCTGCGCGGGCTGATCGGTAAGGGCCTGGTCGCCGTCCGGGGCCGGGGCCTGTGGGCCGGGCTCGACATCGACCCGGCGCTGATGACCGGCCGGCAGGCGTGCGAGCGGCTGGCCGAGCGCGGCGTCCTGGCCAAGGACACCCACGGTTCCACCATCCGGCTCGCCCCGCCGCTGGTGGTCACCGAGGAGGAGATCGACCACGCGATCGCCCAGCTCGCCGCCGTCCTGGCCGGCTGAGTTCACGTACGACAGCGGCGGGCGTCGGGACCACGGTCCCGGCGCCCGCCGTCGTCACGGCGCCCCCGCGACCACCCGGCGCGGCGGCCCGGCGGTCAGGCGCGCGGCAGGCGCATCGCCATGGTCGGCGCCTCGGCCATCACCGAGGTCGGGGTGTACGGGGCGCCGGCCGGCAGCTCGCCGGGCCGGCCCACCTGGACCCCCGGGTAGAGCTCGACCATGTCGCCGGCGTCGAGCACCCGGGACTGCTGGGGGGAGAGCGCGATCCGCTCCGACTCGGCCATCGAGCCGCCCGGCCGGATGCCGGAGCCGTTGGTGCTCACGTCGGTCACGATCACCTCGCCGACCCGTAGCTCGAACCGCACGTGGCTGCGGCTGATCCAGCGCCGCGCCTCGTCGTTGAGCCACTGACCCAGGGTGATCCCGTCGCTCTGCTCGGGCGCGCGGCCCACCACCACCGGCTGCTCCTCGCTGAGCACGAAACGACGCCGGATCAGCCCGCCGATGCGGACCGCGAGCACCTCGGTACGCGGCCGCGGGCCGGCGTCGCCGAGCCGGGCGCCGTGCCGGGGGCAGGTCGGCGCCCCGCCGCGCAGCGAGGGTGGCGGCTGGCCGGCCGGGCTGCGGTCCACCCGGGCCAGGTCGGCGAAGGCGCCACCGCCCCCACCGCCGCCGAAGAGCGCGCAGCCCGGCTCCGGGCAGCGCCACTGGCGGGCGAGCAGCTTGACGCCGACCGGCGACCGCTCGCCGGCCACCGGGGTGTCCCCCTTGCCGACGTGGGCCACAAAGGCCGGCCCGCCGGGACCGGGCACCGGGGCGAGCACCCGGCCCGGCTGCTCGGCCAGCCACGGGTACCGCCCGCGCAGGCCGTCGGCCCGGGCCCGGGTGAGCACCGGCAGGCCGAGCAGGTCGGCCACCTCGAACATCCGGTCGCCCGGATTGTCCAGCACCTCGACCAGCCCGTCGTCGGCCCAGCGGCGGACCACCATCCGCTCGTTGGAGGTGAGGTCGGCGTCGGAGAGCAGCGCCCGGTGCACGATCGCGTAGACCGGCACGCTGTCCTCCTCCAGTTGCCGGGCCAGCGCGTCGATGACCATGCCGAGGCGCAGCAGGCTGGCCGGCCGCCCGCCGTCGAGGTCCTGGTAGCGGATCACCTCGGCGAGGTCGACGACCGCGCGGGCCAACGACGGGTCGGTGCAGACCCGGCCCTCGATGGCGTCCAGCACCTTGCTGATCTCGAATCTCATCGGGCGCTCCGTACGATCTCGTCGATCCGCCGGGCCAGCTCAAGGTCACGCACCGTCACGCCGCCGGCGGAGTGGGTCACGCAGCGGAAGGTGAGGGTCCGCCAGCGGATGTCGATGTCGGGGTGGTGGTCGAGTTCCTCGGCCGTCGCCGCGACCCGGTCCACCACCGCGATGGCGTCCGGGAAGCTGGCCAGCTCCACGGTGCGGGTGATGCCGGCGGGGTCTCCCGACCAGTCCGCCAGCGCACCCAGCTCGTCTCGCACCGCCTCCGCGGTGAGCACGTCTGCCATGGGGTGACCCTACCGGGGCAGATCGGGACGACGCCGACCAGCGGGGCGGGGTGTGGCGGCCCCGCGCGACCGGGCCGCCACCCGGGCGGGTGCGGCGGGGATGGCGACGCGCCCCGCGGGGGTGGGGCGGGTATCGACGCCGGGCTGTGGAGGGCACGGGTTAGGCTGACCAACGGCCCGGCCAGGGGATCGACAGTCGTCATCACCCCGGCCCAACCAACACGAGGAGACATCCAGCATGAAGACTCGACGGCTGGCGACCACGGGGGTCGCGCTCGTCGCCACGCTCGGTCTCGCACTGACCGGCTGCGGCAACAAGACGGGCGAGGACACACCGGCCGGCAACGGCGCCACCGCGGCGCCGGCGAGCAGCGCCCCGGCCGACGCGCTGGGCGAGCTGAGCGCCGCCGCGCAGAAGCTGAACGAGCAGAGCGTCCGGATGAACCTGAAGTCGTCCGTGATGAACGGTGGCGGCGTCCTGGACCCGTCCACCAAGACCGGTGACATGACGCTGAACATGGGCACGGCGGGCAAGTTCCGGGTCGTGATGGTCGGCGACGACGCGTACCTGAAGGTCAGCGGCATGGCCGGGCTGCCGAACAAGTGGCTGCACATGGACGCCACCAAGCTCGGCGAGAGCGGCCAGCTCAACCTGATGCCGGAGGGCGACCCGGGCGGCGCCAAGAAGCTGATCGACGCGGTCGCCCAGGTCGAGGAGACCAGCGAGGGCAACTACGCCGGCACGCTCGACTACACCCGCACGATGGCCAAGGACAAGGACATCGCGGCGCTGGGCGAGAAGGCCAAGGCCGTGCCGTTCACCGCCAAGGTGGACGACCAGGGCCGGCTCACCGAGATCGCCATCGACGTCAGCGTGCTGCACGAGTCGCTGGGCACGATGACCACCACCTACTCGGACTTCGGCACCCCGGTGAGCGTCCGCAAGCCGGCGGCGAGCGAGACCCAGGAGGCTCCGGAGGAGCTGATCAAGGCGTTCGGCGCCTGATCCGACCCCGCACGCACGGGGGCGACGCCGCTCGGCGTCGCCCCCGTCCGCGTCTCAGCCGCGTAGCGGCCGGCCCACCTCGTGCAGGTGCGCGAGCGCCTGCCGGTACGACTCGACCAGCCCGGTCTCCGCGTACGCGATGCCCCGCTCGGCGCAGTACGCGCGCACGATCGGCACCGCCCGGCGCAGGTTCGCCCGGGGCATGTTCGGGAACAGGTGGTGCTCGATCTGGTAGTTGAGCCCGCCCAGCGCGAGGTCGACGAACCGGCCGCCCCGGACGTTGCGCGAGGTGAGCACCTGCTTGCGCAGGAAGTCGAGCCGGTCCGCCGCGGTCGGCATCGGCATGCCCTTGTGGTTCGGCGCGAACGAGCAGCCCATGTAGAGACCCCACAGTCCCTGGTGGACGGCGACGAAGAGCAGCGCCTTCGCCGGCGACATGGCCAGCAGCAGCACGCCGAGGTAGCCGGCGGTGTGCGCGGCGAGCAGCAGCGCCTCGATCCCCCGGTGCCGCATCGGGGTCCGGTACCGGCCGTCCGGTTCCCGTCCCACGATCGCCCGGACGCTCGCCACGTGCAGGTTCAGCCCCTCCAGCAGCAGCATCGGGAAGAACAGCCAGGCTTGCCGGCGGGCCAGCCACCGGGCGAAACCGCGCGTCGCGACGGCCTGCTCGTACGTCCAGACCAGCGCGCCCGCCCCGACGTCCGGGTCCTCGTCCTCGTGGTTCGGGTTGGCGTGGTGCCGGTTGTGCTTGTCGACCCACCAGCCGTAGCTGAGCCCCACCGCCAGGTTGCCGGCGAGCAGGCCGATCAGCTCGCTCGGTCCGCGCCGGCGGAACATCTGCCGGTGGCCGGCGTCGTGGCCGAGGAACGCCACCTGGGTGGTGGCCACCGCCAGCCCGGCGGCCACCAGCAACTGGGCCCAGCTGTCCCCCACCAGCACCACCGCCGCCCAGCCGGCCAGGAAAGCGCCCAGGGTGAGCCCGATCCGCACCGCGTACCAGCCCGGCCGCCGCTCCAGCAGCCCGGCCCCGCTGATCCGTCGAGACAACTCCGCGTAGTCACTGCCCCGCCGTACCGGCGGATCCGCCACCGCTCCGAGCATCGTCTCCCGCTCCCGTCCCTCGGTTCGGGCCGCGCCGAGCGGAACGACCCCCACCACCGAGTCTCCGCAGAACGGTTGCGCTGAGTAACCCTGAAAACCCCCCGATCGGAGGTAGGGGAAGCCCTACCAGCCGGCCCGGCGCGCTCAGCTCATCCGACCCACCGCGGCCCGGAGCCGGGCCAGGTCCCGCCGCCGCCGCTCGTACGTGGCGGCGAGCCCGATCAGCGCGAGCCCGCCGACCGCCAGGTAGATCCACCGGGGCAGCACGTCCCAGCCGCGGCCCAGCTCGTGCAGCGCGAGCACGGCGAGGGTGCCCCCGCCGAGCAGCACCGGGGCCTGCCAGCGCCGGGTCGCTCCGGACAGCACCACGGCGAGCGCGGCGGCGCCGAGCAGCAACCGGCGCCACGGCTGCGGCTCCGGCGCGACCAGCACCGACACCAGGCTGGGCAGCAGCCCGGCGGCCAGCCCGGGGCCGAGCGCGAGCCAGCTGTTCAGCCCGGGTCGGGTGCGCAGCGCCAGCGTGCCCGCGCCGAGGGCGAGCGCCGCGGCCGGCAGCGTGTACGCCTCCAGCACGACCACACCCCCGGCGGCCAGCAGCAGCCAGGCGCCGAGCAGCTCGGTGCCGCCGGCGATGCCGGCGAACGCCCACCGCCGACCGGCGGACTCGCCCGGGCGCAGCACCCGCAGTGCGACGGCGGCCCCCCAGAGCACGCACACCGCCGCGGCGTGCCGGAGCGCGCCCCCGGTGAGCAGCAGCCCGACCAGCGCCACGGCCTGGGCGGCGGCGTCCAGCGCGGCGGCCGCCGGGTGCCGCCGGCCGGCCAGGACGGCGGCGACGGCCAGGGTCAGCGCCGCCACCGCCAGCACGGTGAACGCGGCAGTGCGCAGCGGCAGGCCGCCGGCCAGCGGCGCGGTGACCGCGAGCCCGGTCGCGGCGGCCACCGCGACCAGGCTCGCGGCGAGGCGTACCTCGGCCCGACGGCCGGCCACGCCGACCACTGTCGCGGTCACCGCCAGCACGCCGAGACCGGCGAGCGTGCCGGCCCGGGTGGCCAGCAGGCCGAGGAACCCGGAGCCGGTCAGCACCAGCCCCACCGGCACGGTGACCGGGACGAGCAGCGGGCGCGGCGCGGTCAGCGCGGCGAGCAACAGCGCGGCCACGCCGAGGGCCAGGACGACGGCCGGCACCACCGGCCAGGGCGCGCCCGCGGCCACCAGCAGCACCGGCGCGGCGGCCGCGGCGAACGGCAGAGCGGCGAGCGCGGCCGGCCACCAGCCCACCGGTCCGCCGGACACCCCCGGGCTGCCACCAGCCGGGGCCGCGCCACCGCTCGGAACACCCGCACCGTCGGCGGCCGGGACGGTGGCACCGCCCGGGGCGACCGGAGCGGCGCCGGTCGAGCTGTCGCCGGCCCCGCCGGCCCGACGCGGCCAGGCGGCCAGCACGGCGGCGAGCGCCAGCACGGCCAGCGCCAGGCCGGCCGGCAGGGCCGCCGGATCGGGCGCCGCGTCGGGCCGCCCCGACCAGGGCGCCGGCGGGCCGCCGTACGGGGCGACCAGCATGGTCACCACCACCGGGACGGCGGTCAGCACGGCCACGGTCAGCAGCACCGCCCCGGCGATCAGTCCGGCCGTATCGCCGGCCGGCAGTGGCTGCCGGAACCGGGTCCGGAACCCGCCGAGGGCGACCAGCAGCGTCGCCACAGCCGCGTAGAGCGCCACCGGCTCGTCGGCCGGTACGACCAGCGGCCCGAGCCCGACCAGCGCGGCCGCCCCGGCCAGCCCCGCCGAGGCGTACCCGGACACCTCGGGCCAGTGTCGACGGACGGCGAGCAGCGCGACCGGCAGCAGCGCGGCGGCGCCGAGCGCGGCCCGCGCCTGCCACCAGGCCGGCGCCCCCGCGCCGATCAGCGCGACAGCGCCGCCCCCGGGCACCGCGAGCAGCGCGGCCACCAGCGCGGACCCGCCCACCGCGCGCCGCACCGGCGTTCCGCGCCGGCCGGCGGCGGCCGTGGCCAGCCCGGCGACCAGGATCACCGCGAGCGCCGCGCCGGCCCCGCCGGGGGCGGCCAACCCCACCAGCAGGCCGTGCCCGAGCAGCACGGCCCCGGCCGCCGCCGCGGTCAGCACGGTCCACGGCCGGGCCGGGCGAGCCACCGCGACGACCAGCAGCACCGCCCCGACCACCAGGTCGACGGTGAGCGCGACCGGCCAGGGCGTCGGCCCGGCGACGGGCAGGGCGAGCGCGACCGCCGCCACGCCGGCCGCGGCCAGCGCCGCGCGCGCCGCCACCGGCAGCAGCATCGCCAGCGCGGCCACGGTGATCGCCACCGCCACCGGAAGCTGCCAGCCCCAGGCGAAGTCCGGCCCCTCTGCGGCACCCCGCCACGGCGGCAACGACCGGGCGACCCCGTCCCCGGCGAACACGACGGTCATCAGCACGGTCAGCTGGAGCAGACCGCCGGACACCAGGAGGGCGCCGGTCCGCGGGCCGCTGCGCGCCCCCGCCGGCAGCAGCCGCACCGCGGCGGCCAGCCCGACCGCGACCAGCGCCGCCGCCACCAGCAGCAGCGACTCCCGCAGCTCGGCCACCGGCCGCAGCAGCGCACCGGCCAGCACCGGCACCAGCAGCCCGGCGGCCACCGCGCGGAAGACCGCCCCGCCGGCCAGCAGCGCCGCCCCCAGCAGGGTCGCCGCCACCAGCAGCAGCGGCAGCCCGGCCAGCAGCGGCGTGCCGGCGGCCCGGCCGACCGCGAGCGGCACCAGGGCGCAGCCGGCCGCCACGACCAGCGCGGCCGCGTACGCGACCCAGGCCGTCACCCGACCGGCGGGCGCCGCACCGGCGGCCCGACCGCGCAACGCCACCAGCACGGCGAGATCCAGCAGCGCCACCCCGACGAAGGCCAGCGACCAGCCGGCCGGCCCCGGCCGCGCCTCCACGGCCACCAGCGGCAGCACCGGCTGGGCGGCCAGCAGCGCCGCGAACCACGGCACGGTGAGCCGGCTGAGCCGGGCGTACCCGAGGGCGGCCGCCGCGCTGGCCCCCCCGACCAGCGCGGCGTACCGGGTCCCCGGCCAGCCGGCCACCCCGAACAGGTTCACCGACCAGGCGGCGTAGCCGTCCAGCACCACCAGCAGCAGCCCCACCGCCGCGAACGTCTCCGCGGTGCCCCGCAGCCCGCGCCGCACCGCCAGCAACGGGCCGGCCAGGGCCAGCGCGGTGACCGCGGCCAGGATCAGCGCCCGGCCGGCCACCCCGACGGCGGCCCAGGCCACCGCCGTGAAGACCACCGCGGCGGTGCCGAGCAGCAGTCCACCGAGGACGAAGAGCAGGCCCTGCACCGTGCGGGTGGAGGTCTCCGCCGCGCCGGCCACGGCAGGCCGGTGCGCCACGGCCGGCGGACCGACCACGGCGGGCGGGGCGGCCACGGCGGGCACGGTGGCCGGGCCCGGTCGTGGCGGCGCGCCGGCCGCGGCGGCCGGGCGGGCCACCGGGAGCGGGAACTGCGCCCGGATCGCCGCGGCCAGCCGGTCCCGGCGCTGCCGGGTCGTCGCCAGCCGGTCGACCAGCTGCTGGTACGTCTGCCGGGCCCGCTCCGCCTCGGCGCCGAGCGCGACGATCTCCCGGTCGAGCCGGATCACCTCGGCCGCTGACGGGTACGGCGGCCGGCCGCAGCCGGAGCAGCCGGAGCGCAGGTCGGCGGGCGCGCCGCAGGCCGGGCAGGGGTAGCCGGTGTTCTCCACCCGGCCATCCTCGGCGGCCGGAGCCCAGCCGCCCAGAGTGCGCGTACTCAGGGTCGGGTCTGCTCGCGCACCCACGCGGCGTACGGCGGGTCGCTCTCCACCCGGGCCACCAGGATCTCCGGCACCTCGTACGGGTGCCCGGCGCGGATCTGGTCGACCAGCGCGGACACCCGGTCCTCGGTGGTCTTGAACTGCACCGACCACTCGGCGTTGGTCTCCACCGCGGCCCGCCACCAGTAGGTGCTGTCCACCTGGCCGCCCACCTGCGCGCAGGCCGCCAGCCGCGCGTCCACCGCCGCGCCCGCCAGCGCGTCGGCGGCCGAGCGCGCGTCCACCACCGTCGTCACCACGCAGATCTGTTCCACGAGCGCACCCTACGCGGGCCCGTCCCGGTTGACGGCGATCCACTCGTCGATCCGGTGCCACCAGTCGAAGAGCCAGTCGATGCGCTGCTGCCGGTCGGCCGGCACCTCCTCGGGCGGCACCGACCAGAAGCGCATCACGATCCGCTTGTCCATCGGCAGCTCCCGCCAGACGTCGGCGACGGTGAGCATCCGGTCGAGTCCGGTGTGCGCCACGAAGATCACCCCGGCGTCCGGGGCGGCGTCCAGCGCGGCCAGCAGCCCGCCGGGTTGCGGCGCGAGCACGTGCCGCATCCGCTCCGCGCGCAGCGCCATCCGCTCCAGCCCCCGCGAGCGCAGCCGGGCGATGGCCCGCAGCCGGCGTTTCGGGGTGAAGTTGCCGCCCTCCGGGAAGATCACGAACGCGTCGTCGTCGTCCAGGTCGGTGGCCAGGTGCCCGATCTGCTCGGTGACCGACCCGCGCCCGTCCGGCCCCGGCGCGATGAACCGGTTGGGCAGCCGGTTGAGCAGCACGTCGATCGCCGGGTCCCACTGCAGGGTGTCCTTGAGCACGATCCGCGGCTCGCGGCGGAACCAGTTCACCAGGGCGTGGATCAGGATGAACGAGTCGCCCGGCCCGGCGTGCCGGCAGAGCACCAGCTCGGGGCGGCCGGGCAGGGCGGTGTCCGGGTCGGTGCCGACCACCTCGATGCGCAGCCGCAGCGTCCACCGGGCCTGCCAGAACAGCAACCGCAGGAACCACCCGGCGAGCAGGTAGTGCGCCCGCTGGAAACCCGGGGTGCGGACCCGCCAGCCGAAGCCCGAGGCCACCCACAGCACGAAGAGCGCGAGCAGCGCGGCGGCGTCCCAGACCAGGTAGACGCAGCCGAGCCAGAGCAGCCGCAGCGGACGCAGCCGCCCCGGGACCAGCGGCGACGCGGCCGCCGCGAGCAGCGCCCAGACCGGCAGCGTGGTCACCACCAGGAAGGCGAGCAGCACCACCCCGGGCGCCAGCAGCACCCGGCGGACCCACCGCGGCGGCAGCGGCATCAGCGCTCCAGCTGGGTGGCCAGGTAGCGGCGGGAGGCGGTGTACGCGCGGCTGATCCGCCGGCCCACCGCCGCCATGTCCCGGTACGCCCAGGGCGTGTCGTCGCGCGGGTTCAGCCCACCGGTGGGCAGCACGTGCACCTCCACCCCGTCGGGCAGCGCGGCCATCTCCCGGGCGAACCGGTGCCGGCGGGCGATCTCGAACGCGACCTGCGCGATCTCCCACGGCCGGCGGGGTGGGCTCAGCCCTCGCTCGATCCGGCCCACCTGGAGGACGAAGATCTGCCCCGCCCCGGCGGCGACCGCCTCGCCGATCGGGATCGAGTTGACGATCCCGCCGTCGATGAAGTGCTCGTCGCCGATCCGGGCCGGCGGCAGCAGCCCCGGTACGGAGGCGGAGGCGAGCACCGCCGGCACCAGCGGGCCGCTGTCGAACCAGTGCTCGGCGGCCCGTTCGATGTTCGCCGCACAGCACCGGAACGGCACCCGCAGGTCGGCGAAGGTGGTCTCCGCGCCCAGCTCGCTCTCGAGCAGCTTGCGCAGCGGGCGGGGCGAGTGCAGGTGGGTCCGGGCGGCGAACCGGCGCAGCTGCCGGGCCACCGAGTCGCCGTACACCTCGCTGGCCTCCGGGGAGGCCCAGAGCCGGACCAGCCGGTCGGTGACCGCCTCGGACGGGTCGGCGGCGACCAGCGCGCCGTTCACCGCGCCGATCGAGGTGCCGAGCACCAGGTCCGGCCGGATCCCGGCCCGGAACAGCGCCCGCAGCATGCCCACCTCGACCGCGCCGAGGACGCCCCCGCCCCCGAGCACGAACGCCACCGGTCCCCGCGCCATGTGGTTCATCCTGGCACGGCCGCGCCGGTGCCCCGTCGCGGCGGCGCCGCGGGCCCCCGGGCGGCTGCCGTTGACAGGCCGGACACATTCACGCAACCTGATACCGCTCCCACCCCGAGGCAGGTGCGAACCGTGAAGCCAGCGCTGCACCCCGGCCGGCTGCTGGCCCGCCGGTACCGGTTGCTCGACCAGATCGGCGCCGGCGGGATGTCGGTGATCTGGCGTGCCCACGACGAGGTCCTGGACCGGATCGTCGCGTTGAAGGTGCTCGCCCCGTCGCTCGCCGCCGACGCCCGGTTCCGGGACATGGTGCGCACCGAGGCGCGCTCCGCCGCCCAGCTGGTGCACCCGCACGTCACAGCGGTGCACGACTACGGCGAGACGGTCGCGCCCGACGGCTCGATCACCTCGTTCGTGGTGATGGAGCTGCTGACCGGCGAGGAGCTGGAGCTGCGGCTGACCGAGGGCCCGCTGCCGTGGCCCGAGGCGGTGGAGCTGGGCGCGCAGATCGCCGACGCGCTCGCCACCGCGCACCGGCTGGGCATCGTGCACCGGGACATCACCCCGGCCAACGTGATGATGACCCGGGTCGGGGCCAAGGTGCTCGACTTCGGCATCGCCACCCGGGTCGGCGCCCCGGACGAGGACGAGGACGGTGGCACCTTCGGCACTCCGGCGTACGTGGCGCCGGAACGCCTCGACGGCGCGCCCGCGCAGCCGGCCACCGACGTCTACTCCCTCGGCGTGCTGCTCTACCAGGCGTTGACCGGCCGGGTGCCGTACCCGGCCGACACCTGGGACCAGCTCAGCGCCGCCCTGGCCACGGGCAAGCCCCCCTCGCTGGCCGGCGTGCCCGGCCTACCGGCCGAGGTGGGCCGGATCTGCCTGAGTTGCCTGACCCGGGACCCGGCCGCGCGGCCCACCGCGCGCCAGGTCGCCACCGTGCTGCGCGACCAACTGCTGCCGGCCGATCCGCAGGCCGCCACCATGCTCGCGCCGACCGTGACACTGCCCGCGCTGGCCGCCGCCGATCCGGCCACGGCGGGTCCGGCCCCCGACCCGGCCCGGCCGGAACGTCCGCGGCGCGCCCCGGCCGCCGCGGCCCGCCGGGTGCCGCGCCCGGCCCTGGTCGCGGCGGCGGTGGTGCTGCTGGCCGCGACGGGCCTGGCCGTGCCGGCGCTGTGGCCGGACGGCGACCGGCCACCGGCGGCGCTGCCCACCACGTCGCCGACCGGACAGCCCTCCCCGGCCGTACCGGACGCCGCGCCGCCCACCTCGTCGGCACCGGACGCCCCGGGGCGCGCCGAACCGACCGGCGACCTGCCCGGGCCGGACAGCCTGCTGACCGTGGCCAACCGGCTGGACGGGCTGATCGGCGCGGGGCTCGACGGCGGCGAGATCCGTGCCGACGTCGGCCTGGACCTGCGCAACGAGCTGCGGAACCTGACCGCCGCGGTGGGGTCCGGGCCGGCCGACCTGGCCGGGCCGGTGAGCCGGCTGCGGGAGAAGGTGGCCACCCGGGTGCGCGAGGGCGGCATCACCCCGGGGTACGCCCGCCGGCTGGACACCGCGATCGCTGAGCTGGCCGCCGCCCGGGTCTGACCCCCGACCGGCCACCGGACACCCGCCGGTGCGGTCGACCCGCGGCGCCCGATCCATGGGATGCTCAGCCCGGGCCGGCGGGGACCGGCTCGCGGGTGCCGGGGTGCGGCACGGTCCCGGCGATGAACCGCCGGTAGACCTCCTCGTAGCCGCTCGCGATCCGGTCCCGGGAGAAGCACTCCGCGACGTGCGCCACGCAGTCGGCCGGGTCGAGGCGGTTCGCCGCGCGGACCGCCTCGGGCAGCTGGTCCTCCCGGTCGCAGATCAGCCCGGTCACCCCGGGCCGGATCAGCTCGGGCACCGCCCCGCGGTTCAACGCCACCACCGGGGTGCCGGTCGCCATCGCCTCCACCATCACCATGCCGAACGGCTCCTCCCACTGGATCGGCATGATCAGGCAGCGGGCGTCGACCAGCAGGCGCAGCGCGGCGTCCCGGTCGGCGTCGAGCACCACCGTCACGTCCTCGCCGAGCAGCGGGCGGACCACCTCCTGGTAGTAGCGGCGTTCGGGCGGCTCGTTGCACTTGCCGGCCAGCACCAGCGGCAGGCCGGCCGCGCGGCAGGCCCGGATGGCCGCGTCCGGCCCCTTGTCCGGGCTGAACCGGGCCAGCCAGAGCACCGGCCCGTCACTGGGCGCGCGCTTGCTCGGCACGCCCCGCAGGTCCATCGCGTTGTGCACCGTGCCCATCCAGGGCAGCCGGGGGTTCAGCCGCCGCTGGGCGTGCGAGATGGCCACCAGTCCGACGCCGTGGTCGGTGTCGCTGAGCACGGTGCCGTACTCGCCCACCGGGTTGCCGTGCACGGTGGCCACCGTGGGAACCTGCCGCCGGCCGGCGACCAGCGGGCCGATGGTGGTGTGGTCGTGGATGACGTCGAAGTCGGCGGCGGTCACCAGTTGGTTCACCCGGGCCAGGTGGGCCAGCTCGGGCAGCGCCTCGCCGAGCCGTTCGAACTGCAGGTCCGGCACGGTGGAGACGACGTCGGCGCTGGTTCGGTGCTCCCGCCCGGCGCCGAACAGGGTGACCGCGTGCCCCCGCGCGGCCAGCGCGTCCACCAGCACCGCGACCACCTGTTCCAGCCCGCCGTAGCCGGGCGGGGGCACCGACAGCCACGGCGGGACCACCATCGCGATCCGCAGGGGCCGCTCGCGCGAACGGTCGGCCGACAGGTGGTTCAAAGCCACGGATCCTCCCCCGTCCGTCCCCTCGGTGCGCGGGCCGTCCGCCGGTCTGCCCGCCCGCCTCGACCGGCCGGGTCATCCGGATCGGCGGCGCATTCCCGGTGGCGATCCCGCTAAACCGGACATCCCGGGGCGCTCACCCACCCACCAGCAGGTTGTCGCGTACCGCCGCCACGCCCTCGGCGGACCACGCCGTCCGTTCCGCCTGGTCCCGTTCCCACCAGGAGCGGACCACGCCGTCGAGGACGACGGTGTCGCCGTCCACCGTCACGGTCACCCGCTCGGTGCCGATGCCCCGGGCCAGCGCCCGCTGGATGTCCCGCCGGGTGCGCTCGCCGTCCGGGCGGGTCGCCGGCCGCACCTCGACCAGGTTGGTCACCCCGCGGACGCCGCGCAGCCGGCGGATCTCGCGCTCGGCGGTACGCCGCTGCCAGCCGAACTCCACCGCACCGCGGAGCATCACCCAGCCGTTGGCCACCGTGACGTCGAGCCGCTCGGCGGGGACGAAGCTGTCCCACTCCAGCGCCCGGCTGACGGCGATGGCGATGTCCTCGTCGGTGCGCTCGGCCGAACCGGGCAACCGGACCTCGACGTCGTCGGCCACCACCCGTACGCCGCGGACCCGCTGCGCGCAGCGCTCGGCCGCCCACTTCGCCGCGGTGCTGTCGACCCAGCCGGTCAGCGTCACCACGCCGTCCCGCACGGTGACGCCGATGTCGTTCGGTTGCACCCGCACGTCCCAGGCCAGTTCCTCGAGCACGTCCCGCTGGATCTGCGCGTCGGTCCGGACGCTCGTTGCCGTGGTCATCGCACCCTCCCGTACGCCTGCCGGGTCTCCTGCCGACGGTGCCGGCGCGCCGGGTGAGGGCGGTTCACCCGGACCGGGTGAACCGCCCGGGAAAGGAGTGGGCGGCGGGTGACGGGACCAACCCCCTTGGCCCCGTCACCCGCCGCCCGTGGGAGGAGGCAGGCTTCGGTACGGATTAGGACGCTTCGGCGAGCGTCACGGTTGCCGTCGACTCGGATCCGTTTCGCTGGTAGGTCACCTCGACCCGGTCGCCGACCTTGCCGGCCTGCACGGCACCGACCAGGTCGTTGGAGTCGTTGATCACCTTGTCGCCGAAGCGGGTGATCACGTCGCCCTGGCGCAGGCCGGCCTTCTCGGCGGCGCTGCCCGGGGTGACGGCGGCGACCAGCGCCCCGCCGTCCGGGGCGGCGTTGACGCTCACGCCCAGCGACGGGTGGCTGACCTTCTCACCGCGCTGGAGCTTGCCGGCCACGTCCTTGGCCTTGTTGCTCGGGATGGCGAAGCCCACCCCGATGTTGCCGCTGCCCTGGCCGGCCGTGGCGATGGCGGTGTTGATGCCGATCACCTCGCCGCGGGTGTTGACCAGCGCGCCGCCGGAGTTGCCCGGGTTGATCGGCGCGTCGGTCTGCAGTAGCCCGGAGATCGAGCTGGCGCCCTGGCCCGGGGCCTGCCGCTGCTCCCCGCTGCCGGCCTGGATGGTGCGGTCCCGGGCGCTGAGGATGCCGGCGGTCACCGAGCCCTGCAGGCCCAGCGGGCTGCCCAGGGCGAGCACCTGGTCGCCGACCTGCATGGCGTCGCTGTCGCCGAAGGTGGCCGGCTTCAGGCCGCTGACCCCGGAGGCCTTCACCACGGCCAGGTCGGTCTTCGGGTCGGTGCCGACGACCCGCGCCTGGGCGCTCTTGCCGTCGGCGAAGACCACCCGGACGCTGTTCCCGCCGGCCGCGGCGACCACGTGGTTGTTGGTCAGCACGTAGCCGTCGTCGCTGAGGATCACGCCCGATCCCTCGCCGCTGTCGGTGGTGATCGACACGACGCTGTCCTGCACCGAGGCGGCGATCCGCGGCAGGTCCGCACCGTTGATCACGGGTGCGGCGGAGTAGGTGCGGGTGATCCCGCCGGAGTCGCCGTCCACGGCGAGCGCCAGCGCGCCGCCGGCGACGCCGGAGCCGAGCATCAGCGCCAGCACCGCGACGCCCGCACCGGCGAACTTGGCGATCCGGCCGGGTCGCGGCGCGGGCTGCGCCGGCGCCCAGGGCGGGGTCGGCTGGCCCGGGTGCTGCTGCGGGAAGGCGCCTCCGGGGTGGCCCGGCTGACCCCCGCCGGTCCAGCCGGAGTGCTGCCCGGAGTACCAGGGGCCGCCCGGGTAGCCGCCGGCGCCCGGGTGGCCGGGCCCGCCGGCCGGGTACGGGTGCCCGCCGGCCGGGGCGTGGCCCGGCTGGCCGGAGGTCGGGTACGGGGCGGCGGACGGCGCGGCCGAGGTGGGCTGGGCCGCGACGGCCGCGACCGGGACGGTGGGCTCGTTGCCGGCCGGGGCCTGCTCCGGCAGCCGGACCGGGGCAGGCGACGTGCCGTCGGCCGGCCGGCCGGCACCGGGGTGCTCGGCGGTGGGGTGCTCGGCGGGCCCGGTGGCGGGCTGGCCGACGGTCGGCCCGGCGGGCGGCGTGGCGACCTCGGCGGTCGGCTCGGCGGCCTCGGCGGACCGGGCGGCGGGATCGGCGGCCGGGCCCGCCTCGGTGGTCGGGGAGTCGGACTGCGCGCGCTCGACGTGCGGCAGCTCGGCGGTGGGGTGCGACGGCTCGGCGTCGGTGGGGGCCGGCCGGCGCTGCGGGTCGGACTCGTACTCGGTCATGTCTCCACCTTGCCCCTGCGCTCTGCGATCAGCCTGGAATCGGCCTGAAGGTTGGCTGAAAATCACTCGCCGTCGATGTCCACGTCCGGCACCAGCGGCAGCCGGACCCGGAAGGTCGCTCCCCCGCCCGGGGTCTCGGCCACCTCGACGGTGCCGTGGTGGGCGGCCACCAGCGCGGCGACGATGGCCAGGCCGAGCCCGGTGCCGGTGTTGCCACCGGCCCGCCGGGTACGGGCGGCGTCCACCCGGTAGAACCGCTCGAAGACGCGTTCCGCCTGTTCGGGGGCGAGTCCGGGGCCGGTGTCGGCCACCTCCACGACTGCCAGGTTGCCGGGCTCGGCGCGCAGCCGCAGGGTCACCGACGCCTCCGCCGGGGTGTGCGTCAGGGCGTTCGTCATCAGGTTGCCGATGATCTGCCGGAGCCGGCCGTCGTCGCCGTAGACCACCAGGGGCCCGGAGCCGGGCTCGATCTCCAGCTCGATCCGGCGTTCCGGCGCCATCACCCGGGCGGCCTCCACCGCGTCGCTGGCCAGCACCGGTAGCTCAACCGGGGCGAGGGAGAGCGGCCGCTCCCGGTCCAGCCGGGCGAGCAGCAGCAGGTCCTCCACCAGCAGGCCCATCCGGGCCGCCTCGTCCTCGATCCGGCGCAGCAGGTCGGCGGTCTGCTCCGGGGCGCGGGCCGCGCCCTGCCGGTACAGCTCGGCGAAACCGCGGATGGTGGTCAGCGGGGTACGCAGCTCGTGCGAGGCGTCCGCGACGAACTGCCGCATCCGCTCCTCCGAGCGCCGGGCCCGGGCCTCGGACGCCTGCGCGGCGACGGCCGCGTCCCGGGCGCTCGCCTCGGCCGAGCGGGCCGCCGTCTCCGAGGCCGCCCGGGCGGTGAAGGCCGCCTCGATCTGGGTGAGCATCGCGTTCAGCGCCCGGGAGAGCCGGCCCAGCTCCGAGGTGGGGCACTCCTGCCCCTCCTCCGGGTCGGGCACCCGGCGGGTCAGGTCGCCGCCGGCGATGGCGGCGGCCGTCCGCTCGATCTCCACCAGCGGTTTCAGGCTGGTCCGGACGATCGCCGCACCGATCGAGGCGAGCAGGATCAGCACCGACCCGCCGACCAGGACGTCGATCCAGACCAGCCGGGCGACCGCCCGGTCGACGTCGGTGAGGTGCTGGCCGAAGGCCAGGATCCGACCGTTGTCCAGCTCGGTGTAGAGCATCCGCCAGCGGGTGTGCCCGTCCACCGACCGGACGGTGAACGGCTCGCCGACCTCCTCGGCGAACCCCTGGTAGCTGGTCGGCGTCCGGGGTAGCTCGCCCGAGCGCAGCCCGGAGTAGTAAGCGGTCGGATCGACCCTGCCCGATGGAAAGGCCTGCGCGGCCACGTAGTCGCTGGGGATACCGACGAAGATCTTGTTCCCCTCGACCTGCGCGCGTTCGAGCGCCTGCGCCACCCCGTTCGTGCCGCCCCGCAGTTCGTTGTCGACCTGGTCGATCAGGTAGCTGCGCAGGAAGACGGCGGTGAGCGAGCTGATCACCAGCAGCGCCAGCGCCACCAGGGCGAGAACCGAGGTGACCAGCTTGACCCGGAGCGGGACGCTCCGGAGTCGGAGCTTCGCCTGGTGGACCGTGTTCACGCCGCCGGCTTGCGCAGCACGTAACCGACGCCCCGGAGGGTGTGGATCAGCCGGGGCTCGACGTTGTCCACCTTGCGCCGCAGGTAGGAGATGTAGGACTCGACGATGTTGTCGTCACCGCGGAAGTCGTAGTTCCAGACGTGGTCGAGGATCTGCGCCTTGGACAGCACCCGGTTGGCGTTCAGCATCAGGTAGCGCAGCAGCTTGAACTCGGTCGGCGAGAGCTGCACCCGCTGGCCGGCCCGGTGCACCTCGTGGGTCTCCTCGTCCAGTTCCAGGTCGGCGAAGGTGAGCCGGGACGGGGCCTGCTCGCCGGTGCTGGTGCGTCGCAGCACCGCCCGGATCCGGGCGGTCAGCTCCTCCAGGCTGAACGGCTTGGTGACGTAGTCGTCGCCGCCCAGGGTGAGCCCGCGGATCTTGTCGTCGGTGGCGTCCCGGGCGGTCAGGAAGACCACCGGGGTACGGGTGCCCCCCTCGCGCAGCATCCGGATCACCTCGAAGCCGTCCAGGTCGGGCAGCATCACGTCGAGCACCACCAGATCGGGCCGGTGGTCCTTGGCGGCGCTCAGCGCGGAACTGCCGCTGGTCGCGGTGGCCACGTCGAAGCCCGCGAACCGTAGGCTCGCGGAGAGCAGTTCGAGGATGTTGGGATCGTCCTCGACGACGAGCAGTCGCGCCTCGGTCTGGGTAGCGGGCATGTGCCCATCATCCGCGCCGTCGCTGCGTCCGGCCTGGGTGGTCCCTGGAAAAACCCTGTGAGCCGCCCCGCCAGCCGCTGGACGGCCCGCCCGGCATGCTGGGCGCGCGTCCGCCGGGGCGGGCGCGGCCCGCACGGCGGCGGAGGTCAGCGCAGCAGCCGGCGCAGCCCGTCCAGGGCGCCGTCGAGCAGCCGGATCGCCGTCCGCAGCTGCGCGTCGCTGAGCCGCCGGGCCCGGACCAGCGCGGCCACCTCGCCGGTGAACGCGGCCAGTCGCTCGTCGAACTCCGCCTGGGCGGCCGGTTCCGGCCCGGGCGGCGGAGGTGCGGTGGCGGGAGCGGGAGACGGAGCGGGGGCGGGTGCGGGCGGGACCCACCGGCCGCGCCGGGTCTGCCGGGTCGCCTCGCGCAGTTCCCGCTTGAGGTCGCGGACGGAGCCGCGTACCTCGCTGCGGATCTCCCCGGCCAGGGTGGAGAGATCGGCCACCGAGGCCGCGATGTCCGATTCCAGGGCGGCCAGTTCGCCGGCCCGCTGGTTCAGCTCGGCCCGCCCGGCGTCGGTGATCTCGTAGACCTTCCGGCCCCCGGCCGCGGTGTGGCTGACCAGCCCGTCGGCCTCCAGCCGCTGCAACCGCGGGTAGATGGTGCCGGCGCTGGGGGCGTACAGGCCGAGGAACCGCTCCTCCAGCAGGCGGATCAGCTCGTATCCGTGCTTGGGGCCGCCGTCGAGGAGCTTGAGCAGGTAGAGCCGGAGCCGCCCGTGACTGAACACGGCGGTCACGGCAACTCCTCCTCGTCGTCGTCCACCGGACGGGCGAGCAGCGCGATGCTGCCGGAGGTGGCGGACGCCCAGAGCCTACCCTCGCCGGCGCCGAGCACCCCCTCGCTGTCGACCACCGCGCCCAGCGCGGCGTTGCCGCGTACCGCCGGGAAGCCGCTGGTGATCCGCCCGGACGAGGTGTGCAACCGGACGGCGAGGTCGCTGTCCTCCCGGACCCGGACGGTGATGCTGCCGGAGATCGTGCTCAGCCGGATGTCGCTGCGCCGGGGATTGTCGAAGTCGCAGGTGATGGCGCCGGAGACGGTCTGCGCGCGGACCTGGCCGGGCGCGCTGTCGGCGAGGATGACCTCGCCCGAGACGGTCTCCACCTCGAGGTCGCCGGTCACCCCGAGCGCCTCCACCGGGCCCGAGGTGATCTTCGCGGCGGTCCGCCCGCGCAGCCCCATCAGGGTGATCTGGCCGGCGGTCACGTCCGCCCGGGTCTGCCGGCGCAGCCCGGAGGCGACCAGCGAGCCCTCGGTCAGGTGCAGGTCGGCGAGCACGTCGGCGGGGACCGCGACCGAGACGTCGACCCGGGGCAACCGGGCCAGCGGCCCGACCCAGAACAGCGCGTCCCACCAGCGGTTGCCGCGCGGCTGCCGGACGGACAACCGCCCGTCGCGGTGCTCGATCCGCACCGGCCGGCGGCCGACCCGGGTGACGTCCACCCGGGGCGGGCCGTCGGCGGCCACCACGTTGAGCCGACCGCTGACCAGGCGGACGTCGAGCCGGGTGACCGGCCCGTCCAGGGTGAGCCGCTGCGGACTGTCGACGATCCACTCGGTCATGGTTCCTCCCTCGGCGGGCGCGGCGGGGCGCGCCGACGCCGAGGAGACTAACGCGATACATCGCGATATGGCAAGACGGTGTCGCGGGCGCGGGCGGGGAGGCTCGGGGTCAGGCGGCCAGGTCGACCTCGAACGCCGCCCGTGGCCGCGGCGCCGGTCGGGCGGCCGCCGGGCGGAGGTGTACGGCCGACTCGGCGGCCCGGGCCAGCATCCGCCGGTCCGCCCCCGGGGCGGGGTGCAGCGCGGTCGTCACGGTCACCGTGAGCACCAGGCCGGGGCTGGCCAGCACCCGCCGCAGCGACCGCCACAGGTGCTCGTCGCCGAGGAAGGCCGGCGCCGTGGTCGCCTCCCCGGTCGCCGCGTCCCGGTAGCCGATCCGCAACGGCACCACCGGAGCGCCGGTGTCGACGGCCGCCTGGAACACCGCCGGCCGGAACCCGCCCGGTGGCCGGCAACCCGTCGCCGCGCCGCACCAGGTGGTGCCCTCCGGGAACACCGCCACGGACCGACCCGCCCGCAGCGCGTCCGCCACCCGGCCGACGGTGGCCGGCAGGTCGCGGGGTCGGGTCCGGTCCACGAAGAGGGTGCCGGCGGCCCGGGCCAGCCAGCCCAGCAGGGGCCAGCCGCGTACCTCGCGCTTGGCCACCGGCCGGGCCGGCGCGACGGCGAGCACGGCCAGCACGTCCAGCCAGGACAGGTGGTTGGCGACCAGCAGCGCGCGCCGCCGGGGCAGCCGGCCGCGGACCACCAGGCGCACCCCGAGCGCCCGGGCGGTGGCCCGGGCCCAGCCGCCCAGCGCCACCCGCCGCTCCGCCGCCGGCAGCAGCGGCAGCAGCACCGCCAGGCCGGTGCCGAGCACCAGCATCCCGAGCAGGGCGGCCAGCCGCGCGGCCCGGCGAACCGCCGGCACGACCGGGGTCCGGCCGGGCGCCGGCAGGCAGTCCGGGCCGCAGCCGGAGGCCGGCCGCCAGAGGTCGTGCCCGCTCACCGGTCCGCTCCCGCCGGCCGGTCCGCCCCGGCCAGGAAGTGCCGCAGGTAGCGCGGGTTCATCCGGTCCAGCGAGAACAGCACGTAGAAGTCGGCGACCCCGAAGTCCGGGTCGTACGCCGGCTCGCCACAGATCCACGCGCCCAGCCGGAGGTAGCCGCGCAGCAGTGGCGGCACCCGGGTCGGGCCGGCCGGGCCGGGATCCGGGACCGCCGCCCGGGCGCCCGGTTCGGCGAACCAGGGCCGCAACGGGCGGACCCGCAGCGGCGGCGGCGCCAGGTGCCGGGCGCGCGCCCGGGCCCAGACCTCGGCGGCGGCGAGCCCGCCGTCCGCGACCGGCACCGAGGCGCAGCCGCCGAGCCAGCGGGAGCCGCGCAGGTGCAGGTAGCGGGTGATGCCGGCCCACATCAGGTTGATCACCGCGCCGGTCCGGTGGTCCGGGTGCACGCAGGAGCGGCCGGTCTCGACCAGGACGTCCCGCAGCGGGGCGAGCGGGGTCAGGTCGAACTCGCCCTCGGCGTACCGGCGGGCGGTCCGGCCGGGCGGCAGCAGCCGGTACGTGCCGACCACCTCGCCGGTGCGTTCCTCCAGCACGACCAGGTGGTCGCAGTACGGGTCGAGGTCGTCGGCGTCCAGGCCGGCGGAGCCCGGGAGGGTGGCCCCGAGTTCGGTGGCGAACACCTCGTGCCGGAGGCGTTGCGCGGCCGCGACCCGGGTCGGGTCGTCGGCGATCAGCAGGGTGTATCCGCTGGTCGTCAGGGGTGCGCCAGCGGCGGGCAGGACAGCCATGGGAACTGTGTAGGCGGCCCGGGTGCCGGTCGCGGTGACCAGGAGTGTCGATCCGGTGAACGCCGGCCGGCGACCCGTGACGGGTGGCGGCGCGCGGGCACGAGACCGCCCGGGCGACGGCCAGCGGCGCGGCACGGGCGGGGGCAGCGGCCCAGTCGGGGGGTGAGCGCGGCGGCGCGGCCGGGTGAGCGCGGCGGCGCGACACCGGTGGCGGGTGCCGGGTCCACCGGGGCGGGAGGGGTGCGCCGCCACCGGCACCCGGCGTGCGAGGCTGCCGGAGCGGCCGGCGACGACGCCGGAGCCGCGACCGTCGGAGGTGTCTGATGATCATCGAGTCCCGCTTCAACGGGCCGCCCGGCTCGGGCAACGGCGGCTGGAGCGCCGGGCTCTTCGCGGCCGCGTCCGGCGGGCCGGGGCCGGTCGAGGTGACGCTGCGCCGGCCGCCGCCGCTGGAGACCCCGCTGACGCTCGCCGACGGCGAGGTCCACGACCCGGACGGGCACCTGGTCGCCGAGGTCCGCCCGACCGGGGAGATCGCGGCGGTGGTGCCGCCGGTGGACCTGCCGACCGCCCGGGCCGCCGCGGCCGGGTACCCCGGTCTGGTCGACCACCCCTTCCCCGGCTGCTACGTCTGCGGGCCGCGGCGGGCGGACGGGCTGCGGATCTTCCCGGGTCGGCTGCCGGACGGGCGGACCGCCGCCCCGTTCCGGGTGCCGGCGAAGGTCGAGGTGCCGACCGTCTGGGCGGCCCTGGACTGTCCCGGCGGCTGGTCGGTGATCGCGCCCGGCCGCCCGTACGTGCTGGGCCGGATCGCCGCGACCGTGCACGCGCTGCCGGCGCCGGGCGACGAGTGCGTGGTGACCGGCGCGACCGTGGGCGGCGAGGGCCGCAAGGCGCTCGTGCACACCAGCCTGTACGGCCCGACCGGGCAGCTGCTCGGCACCGCCCGGGCGACCTGGGTGGCGTTGCCCGCCGGCTGAGGTCCGTCCCGAGGATGACCCCCCTCCTGCCCGGGGTGGAGAGGAAACTACGGACCGCGCCTGATTGACCTTGTTGCGCGCGGCCGTCACGCTGTGCAACGGCGTACCCCGACGCCATCGCACGGAGGGAGAGTAATGACTGACGGGCAGCGAAGCCCCACCGACGGTCAGATCGTGGTGTCCGGCCTGACGAAGCAGTACAAGAACGTGAGGGCGGTCAACGACCTGTCGTTCACCGTCGAGCCGGGGCGGGTGACCGGCTTCCTCGGCCCGAACGGGGCCGGCAAGACCACCACCCTGCGCATGCTGCTGAACCTGGTCACCCCCACCGCCGGCGTGGCGACCATCGGCGGCCGGCGGTACGCCGACCTGACCGACCCGCTGCGGCACGTCGGGGCGGTGCTGGAGGCGTCCAGCGCGCACAAGGGCCGGACCGGCATCAACCACCTCCGGGTGATCTGCGCGGCGGCCGGGCTGCCGAAGCAGCGGGCCGACGAGGCGCTGGCCCTGGTCGGGCTGACCCCGGCGGCGAAGCGCAAGTTCAAGGGCTACTCGCTCGGCATGAAGCAGCGCCTGGGCATCGCCGCCGCGATGCTCGGTGACCCGCGGGTGCTGATCCTCGACGAGCCGGCCAACGGTCTGGACCCGGAGGGCATCCGCTGGATGCGCGGGTTCCTCAAGGGCCTGGCCCAGCAGGGCCGCACCGTGCTGGTCTCCAGCCACCTGCTGTCGGAGATGCAGCTGCTCGCCGACGACGTGGTGATCATCGCCGCCGGCCAGCTGGTCCGGCAGGGCCCGGTGGACCAGGTGATCGGCTCGATGGCGCAGGGCGTCCGGGTGCGGGTCCGCACCCCGCAGGCCGACGCGCTGACCGCGGCGTTGAAGGCGGAGGCGGCCACGGTCGACCTCGACGAGCACGGCGCCCTGCTGGTCGGCGGGGTGGACGCCCCGACGGTCGGCCGGGTCGCCCTGGCCGCCGGCGTGGAGCTGCACGAACTCACCACGGAACGACCCGACCTGGAACGGGTGTTCCTGGAGCTGACGGCCGGAAAGGCGGACATCCGATGAACCTCGTCCGATCCGAGCTGCTCAAGATCCGTACCACCAGCACCTGGTGGTGGCTGGCGATCGGGGCGTTCCTGGCCATCGCGATGGCCTTCGCCTTCAACGCCTGGGCCGCCAGCGAGGTGTTCAAGGGCAACGGCGAGACCCTGGGCTTCAGCGGGGACCAGGCGACCGTCCCGGCGCAGGCGGCGAACATCTACACCTCCGGCCAGTACCTCGGCCTGATGTTCGTGATGCTGATCGGCATCCTGATGGTCACCAACGAGTTCTTCCACCAGACGGCGACCACCACCTTCCTGGCCACCCCGCGGCGCACCTCGGTGATCGCCAGCAAGCTGGTCGCGGCCAGCCTGCTGGGCTTCCTGTTCTGGCTGGTCACCACGCTGATCGACCTGGCCGCCGGCGCGATCTTCCTGACCGCCCAGGACCAGGGCACCCAGCTCGGCGAGTGGGCGGTGCAGCGGGCGCTGCTGTTCAACCTGCTGGCGTACGCGATCTGGACGATCCTCGGGGTCGGCATCGGCACGCTGATCACCAACCAGCTGGGCGCGGTGATCACCTCCGCGGTGCTCTACCTGGTCGGCACCCAGGTGATCGGTCTGCTGTTCCTGCTGCTGTCCAACGCGCTGGACAACCCGGCGGTGGTGAAGTGGCAGGTGATCTGGCCGGCGGTGGCGTCCACGGTGATGATCTCCGAGGGCCAGTCGGAGTTCACCCCCGCGTGGTGGGTCGGCGCCCTGGTGCTGATCGGCTACGCGGTGGTCACCGGAACCTTCGGCGTCCTGATGACCCGGCGGCGGGACATCTCCTGACCGCGAGCGGTCCGGGCGGGGGTGGTGCCGGTCGGCGCCACCCCCGCTCCGCGTCCGGGTGCGGCCACCACGTGGCGGACGCGGAAAGTGGGCGTCTCCGACACCCCGCGCCTTACCAGCAGTTGTCGGAACACGCAGCGTTTACCGAACTTCTGGCATCTTCTGTGAAACGGACCACGCAGCGGAGGCGGAAATGCCTGCGGCATCCGTACGGCGTAGCCTGGGAGCCGTCTCGTGCGCGCCCCGAAGGGTGGGCGTCGCCGGGCACCGCGTGACACACAAACCCGCGTGAAAGAGGCGATTACCGGCCGTGTCGACCCAGCAGACTTCGCAGGAGAACCCACTGGCGGGTTTCGGCCCGAACGAGTGGATCGTCGAGGAGATGTACCAGCGGTACCTCGCGGACCCCAAGAGCGTCGACTCGGCCTGGCACGACTTCTTCGCCGACTACCGGCCCGGGCCGGGCGCCGCCACCCCCCGTGAGGGCCAGCCGACCGCCCCCGCCGCCCGTCCCGAGCCCGACGGCCAGCCGGAGGCGACGGCCGAGGTCGCCCAGGCGCCGACCAAGCCGGCGGAGCCGAAGCCGGCCGCCAAGCCGGCCGCACCGAAGCCGGCCGCGGCCAAGGCCGCCCCGGCCAAGCCGGCCCAGCCCAAGGCGGCGCCGGCCAAGGCGGCCCAGCCGGCCGCCACCGGCGCGCAGACCACCCCGCTGCGGGGCGTCGCGGCGCGGATCGTGCAGAACATGGACGCCTCGCTGACCGTCCCCACCGCCACCAGCGTGCGCGCCGTCCCGGCCAAGCTCCTGGTCGACAACCGCATCGTGATCAACAACCACCTCGCCCGGGGGCGCGGTGGCAAGGTCAGCTTCACCCACCTGATCGGCTACGCGCTGGTCCGGGCGCTGGCCCAGCACCCGGAGATGAACAACTCCTTCGCCGAGGCCGACGGCAAGCCGGCGATGGTCCGGCCCGAGCACGTCAACCTCGGTATCGCCATCGACCTGGTCAAGCCGGACGGCAGCCGCAACCTGGTGGTGCCGTCCATCAAGGCCTGCGAGCAGATGGACTTCCGGCAGTTCTGGCAGGCGTACGAGGACGTGGTCCGGCGGGCCCGCCGCAACGAGCTGACCATGGAGGACTACGCCGGCACCACGATCTCGCTGACCAACCCGGGCGGCATCGGCACCGTGCACTCGATGCCGCGGCTGATGCAGGGGCAGAGCGCGATCATCGGCGTCGGCGCGATGGAGTACCCGGCGCCGTACCAGGGCATGAGCGAGGCCACCCTGGCCGAGCTGGCGGTCAGCAAGGTCATCACGCTGACCAGCACGTACGACCACCGGATCATCCAGGGCGCGCAGTCCGGCGAGTTCCTCAAGGCCATGCACGAGCTGATCCTGGGCGAGCACGGCTTCTACGACGAGATCTTCACCTCGCTGCGCATCCCGTACGAGCCGGTGCGCTGGATGCGCGACGTCGCGGTCGACAGCGAGGGCCAGATCAACAAGACCGCCCGGGTGCACGAGCTGATCCACGCCTACCGGGTGCGCGGCCACCTGATGGCCGACACGGACCCGCTCGAGTTCAAGATCCGCAAGCACCCCGACCTGGACGTGCTCCAGCACGGGCTGACCCTGTGGGACCTGGACCGGACCTTCCCGGTCAACGGCTTCGCCGGCAAGCAGCGGATGAAGCTGCGGGAGATCCTCGGCGTGCTGCGCGACTCGTACTGCCGCCGGGTCGGCATCGAGTACATGCACATCCAGGACCCGGAGGAGCGGCGCTGGATCCAGGAGCGGGTCGAGCGCAAGTACGAGAAGCCGTCCCCGGACGAGCAGAAGCACGTGCTCAACCGGCTCAACGCCGCCGAGGCGTTCGAGACCTTCCTGCAGACCAAGTACGTCGGCCAGAAGCGCTTCTCGCTGGAGGGCGGCGAGTCGCTGATCCCGCTGCTGGGCGAGGTGCTGGAGGCGTCCGCCGAGGACGGGCTGGACGAGGTCGTCATCGGCATGGCCCACCGCGGCCGGCTCAACGTGCTGGCCAACATCGTCGGCAAGCCGTACGAGAAGATCTTCTCCGAGTTCGAGGGGCACCTCGACCCGCGCTCCACCCAGGGCTCGGGCGACGTGAAGTACCACCTCGGCCAGAACGGCAAGTTCACCACCCCGGACGGCGAGCACTCGGTCAAGGTCTCGGTGGTGGCGAACCCGTCGCACCTGGAGGCCGTCGACCCGGTGCTGGAGGGCATCGTCCGGGCCAAGCAGGACCGGATAGACCTCAAGCTGGAGGGCTACACCGTGCTGCCGCTGGCGGTGCACGGTGACGCCGCCTTCGCCGGCCAGGGCGTGGTGGCCGAGACGCTCAACCTGTCCCAGCTGCGCGGCTACCGCACCGGCGGCACCGTGCACGTGGTGGTCAACAACCAGGTCGGCTTCACCACCGCCCCGGAGTACAGCCGGTCCAGCCTCTACAGCACCGACGTGGCCCGGATGATCCAGGCGCCGATCTTCCACGTCAACGGCGACGACCCGGAGGCCGTGGTCCGGGTGGCCCGGCTGGCCTTCGAGTACCGCCAGGCGTTCAACAAGGACGTCGTGATCGACATGGTCTGCTACCGGCGGCGCGGGCACAACGAGGGCGACGACCCGTCGATGTCCAACCCGCAGATGTACAAGATCATCGACTCGAAGCGCTCGGTCCGCAAGCTCTACACCGAGGAGCTGATCGGCCGCGGCGACATCACCGTCGAGGACGCGGAGGAGCTGCTGCGCGACTACCAGGCGCAGCTGGAGCGGGTCTTCAAGGCCACCCGCGACGCGGCCACCACGCCCCGCCAGCTCGGCCGCCCCAAGCGCGAGGAGGAGCCGGAGCCGCAGGTGGACACCGCCACCGACGCGGCCGTGGTCAAGGCGATCGGCGAGGCGCACGTCAACCTGCCGGAGGGCTTCACCCCGCACAAGCGGATCCAGCAGCTGCTCGACCGGCGGGCCAAGATGTCCGTCGAGGGCAACATCGACTGGGGCTTCGGCGAGATCATCGCGTTCGGCGCGCTGCTGCACGACGGGGTCACCGTCCGGCTCGCCGGGCAGGACTCCCGCCGGGGCACCTTCGTCCAGCGGCACGCCTCGATCGTGGACGCGCGGACCGGCCAGGACTACCTCCCGCTCCAGTCGCTGACCGGCGACGGCGAGCGCTCCCGGTTCTTCGTGCACGACTCGCTGCTCAGCGAGTACGCCGCGATGGGCTTCGAGTACGGCTACTCGGTGGAGAACGTCAACGCGCTGGTCTGCTGGGAGGCCCAGTTCGGCGACTTCGTCAACGGCGCCCAGTCGGTGATCGACGAGTTCGTCTCCTCCGGCGAGGTGAAGTGGGGCCAGCGCTCCGCGGTCACCCTGCTGCTGCCGCACGGCCACGAGGGCCAGGGCCCGGACCACACCTCCGGCCGGCCGGAGCGGTTCCTGCAGATGTGCGCCGAGGACAACATGCGGGTGGCCATCCCGACCACCCCGGCGAACTACTTCCACCTGCTGCGACGCCAGGCCCTCTCGCCGAAGCGGAAGCCGCTGGTGGTGTTCACGCCGAAGTCGCTGCTGCGGCACAAGCTCTGCGTCTCCTCGGTCGAGGACTTCACCACCGGCACCTTCCAGCCGGTGCTGCGGGACTCGGCCGCCCCGGCGCCGCAGGGCGTGAAGCGGGTGCTGCTCTGCTCCGGCAAGGTCTACTACGACCTGCTCCAGGCCCGGCAGGAGCGCGGCATCACCGACACCGCGATCATCCGGTTGGAGCAGCTCTACCCGATGCCGGTGGAGGAGATCCGCGCCGCCCTGGCGGAGTACCCGAACGCGGAGGACTTCGCCTGGGTGCAGGAGGAGCCGGCCAACCAGGGCGCCTGGTCGTTCGTCGCG
Organism: Micromonospora sp. C28SCA-DRY-2; assembly: GCF_030519475.1. GTDB lineage: Bacteria > Actinomycetota > Actinomycetes > Mycobacteriales > Micromonosporaceae > Micromonospora. Next base: position 672,491 of record NZ_JAUMKD010000002.1, read on the forward strand.
CTCAACCTGCTGGAGCACCTGGCGGACGTCCGGCTGCGCCGGATCTCCCGCCCGGCCGCCGCCGCGCCGGCCGTCGGCTCCGCCAAGATGCACGAGGTGGAGCAGAACGCCCTGCTCGAGGCGGCGCTGCCTCGCCCGTGACCTGACCGCACCGCCGAGCACCGGGGCAGAGCCCGTCACCACGACGGCTCTGCCCCGCCTCGCGTCGGCCTCCCGAACCCCACCGGCCGCCGGCCGGACGACATCCGAGGACGAACATGTACTTCACCGACCGCGGCATCGAGGAACTGGTCGAGCGCCGGGGTGACGAGCAGGTCAGCATGGAGTGGCTCGGCGAGCGGCTGCGCGACTTCGTCGACCTGAACCCGGAGTTCGAGACCCCGATCGAGCGCCTCGCCACCTACCTGGCCCGCCTCGACGACCCCGACGACGAGTAGACCCCACCTCGCACCCCACCCACCCGGTCGAGCATGAAGTTGTTGCCGCGACACGCCGGTGCGGCCGACAACAACTCCATGATCAACGCGCTGGGACGGCTGGGTGGGGGTGGGTGGGACGAAGGACCCGGGTGGGCGGTGGCGTGATCTTCTAGGGTGGTGGGCGTGGCCCGGAGTGTGTACGTCACCAGCGTGGGTTCCGGCGGAGGCAAGTCGACCATCGCCCTCGGACTGGCGGAGCTGTTGTCCCGGCAGGTCGAGCGGATCGGCGCGTTCCGGCCGCTGGTCGGCGGCACCGGCCCGGATCCGATCCTCGCGCTGCTCAGCGAGCGCTACCGGATCGAGCCGCCGCTGCCCGACCTGGCCGGCGCCACCTACGCCGAGGCGACCGCGCTGGTCGCCGACGGGCGGCGGGAGGAACTGATCTCCCGGATCGTCGAGCGCTACCGGTCGGTGGAGCGGCGGTGCCCGGCGGTGGTCGTGGTGGGCAGCGACTTCGCCGACGGCGGCGACGCCGCCGGCCCCCGCGAGCTGGCCTTCAACGCCCGGCTGGCCACCGAGTTCGGCAGCGTCGTGGTGCCGGTGGTGGACGGCTTCGGGCAGGAGCCGGCGGCCATCGCGGCCGCCGTGCGCGGGGCGTACCACGACCTGGCGGACCTGGGCGCCACCGTGCTGGCGGTGATCGCCAACCGGGTGCCCGAGCCGATGCCCCTGCCCGAGCTGCCGGTTCCCGCGTACGCCATCCCGGAGGTGCCGAGCGTGTCGGCGCCGACGGTGGCCGAGGTGGCGGCGGCGCTCGGCGCCACCCTGCTCGCCGGGGACGACGCCGCCCTCGGCCGGGACGTGCTCGACTACGTGGTGGGCGCGGCGCACGTGCCGACCCTGCTGGACCACCTGACCGACGGCGCCCTGGTGATCACCCCCGGGGACCGGGACGACCTGCTGGTCGCCGCCAGCGCCGCGCACGTGGCCGGGCAGGTGTCGGTGGCCGGGCTGGTGCTCACCCTCGGCGAGCAGCCCGACCCGCGGGCCATGCGGCTGTTCGAGGGGCTGAACACCGGGCTCGCCGTGCTCTCGGTGACCAGTGACAGCTACGACACGGTGTCCGCGTCCAGCCGGATCGAGGGCCGGCCCAGCGCCGGCAACCCGCGCAAGGTGGAGGCCGCGCTCGGCGCCTTCGAGCGCTACGTGGACACCGACGACCTGTCCCGCCGGCTGCGGGTCAGCCGGTCCGCCCGGGTCACCCCGCTGATGTTCGAGTACGACCTGATCGACCGGGCCCGGACGCAGCGCCGGCACGTGGTGCTGCCGGAGGGGGCGGAGGAGCGCATCCTGCGCGCCGCGGAGATCCTGCTGCGCCGCAACGTCGCCGACCTGACCCTGCTCGGCCGCCCGGACGACATCGCCCGGCGCACCCGGGAGCTGGGCATCGACATCGGCGGGGCGCGGGTGGTCGACCCGGTGACCAGCGAGTGGCGCGACGAGTTCGCCGCCGAGTACGCGAAGCTGCGCGCCCACCGGGGGGTCACCGCCGAGCTGGCGCACGACATCGTGGCCCAGCCGAACTACTTCGGCACGCTGATGGTGCAGACCGGGCACGCCGACGGCATGGTCTCCGGGGCGACGCACACCACCGCCGCCACCATCCGACCGGCGTTCGAGATCATCCGGACCGTGCCGGGCGTCTCGGTCGCGTCCAGTGTCTTCTTCATGCTGCTCGCCGACCGGGTGCTGGTCTACGGCGACTGCGCGGTCAACCGCGACCCGGACGCCGGCCAGCTCGCCGACATCGCGATCTCGTCGGCCGACACCGCGGCCCGGTTCGGCATCGAGCCCCGGGTCGCCATGCTCTCCTACTCCACCGGCACCTCCGGCGCGGGTGAGGACGTGGAGAAGGTCGCGGCGGCCACCAAGCTGGTCCGCGAACGCCGGCCGGAGCTGCTGGTGGAGGGGCCGATCCAGTACGACGCGGCGATCGACCCGGCGGTGGCCGCGACGAAGCTGCCGGGCAGCGAGGTCGCCGGCCGGGCCACGGTCTTCATCTTCCCGGACCTGAACACCGGCAACAACACGTACAAGGCGGTGCAGCGCTCGGCCGGCGCGGTGGCCGTCGGGCCGGTGATGCAGGGCCTGCGCCGGCCGGTCAACGACCTGTCCCGCGGCGCGACCGTGCCGGACATCGTCAACACGGTGGCGATCACCGCCATCCAGGCCAGCGCGGAGGTCGCGTGAGCGAGCGGATCATCGGACTGGGCGCGACGGCGCCCCGGGACGGCACCCGACCCGGTGGGGTGCCGGCATGAGCCGGGTCCTCGTCCTCAACTGCGGGTCGTCGTCGGTCAAGTACCGGCTCTACGACGGTGACGAGGTGCGCGACAAGGGCACCGTGGAGCGGATCGGCGAGCCCGGCGGCGGGCCGGCCGACCACGAGACGGCCGTGCGCGACATCCTCGGCCGGCTCGACCTGGCCGGGCTGGTGGCCGTGGGGCACCGGGTGGTGCACGGCGGCCGGCGGTTCACCGAGCCGGTCCTGATCGACGACGCGGTGCTGGCCGCCATCCGCGAGCTGGTCCCGCTCGCCCCGCTGCACAACCCGGCGAACCTGGCCGGCATCGAGGTCGCCCGGGCCGCGCTGCCGGACGTCCCGCAGGTCGCCGTCTTCGACACCGCTTTCCACCACACCATGCCGGAGTCCGCCGAGGTCTACGCGATCGACCGGGACACCGCGCAGCGGTACGGCATCCGGCGCTACGGCTTCCACGGCACCTCGCACGCGTACGTCTCCCGGCGCACCGCCGAGCTGCTGGACCGCCCGTACCACGAGCTGAACACGATCACCCTGCACCTGGGCAACGGGGCCAGCGCCTGCGCGGTGGCCGGCGGGCGCAGCGTGGCCACCTCGATGGGGATGTCGCCGTTGCAGGGGCTGGTGATGGGCACCCGCAGCGGCGACCTGGACCCGGCGGTGATCTTCCACCTGCGCCGCGAGGGTGGGCTCTCCGTCGACCAGATCGACGACCTGCTCAACCACCGCAGCGGGCTGCTCGGCCTGGCCGGCGCGAACGACATGCGCGAGGTGCTCCGGCGGCGGGCGGACGGCGATCCGGCCGCGGCGCTCGCCTTCGACGTCTACTGCCGCCGGATCACCGGGTACGTCGGCGCGTACTACGCGCTGCTCGGCCGGGTGGACGCGGTCACCTTCACCGCCGGGGTGGGCGAGCACGCCGCCCCGGTCCGCGCGGCGGCGCTGGCCGGCCTGGACCGGCTCGGCATCGCGGTGGACCCGGAGCGCAACGCCGGCAGCGGGGACCGGGTCATCTCGCCGCCGGGCGCCGAGGTGGCCGTCTGCGTGATCGGCACCGACGAGGAGCGCGAGATCGCCCGTACCGCCCGCGACCTGGCCGCCGCGGCGCGCTGACCGCTCGTGCCGGCGCCGCTGCCGCCGGCTCAGCGGCGGGCGGTGCGGCCCCGGCGGCGCCGGGCGCTGCCGCTGCGCCGGATCCGGTCCCGGCCGGGACGGCGGGTATCCCGCCGCGGCGCCGGTGCCCGGTCCGGCAGCACGGCCGTCACCAGCAACAACCCGCCGAAGGCGGCGACCACCAGGCCGAACGGCAGCCCGCCCCAGGCGTTCAGCACGAACACCGAGTCGTCGGTGTTGCCGTTCTCGGCCACGAACTCCGCCGGGCGTTCCGGATCCACCCAGAGCGTCATCTCGGCCGGCGGCTCCTCGGCGCACCCGCCGGCCGAGCCGCACAGGATCCGCTCGGTGTACGGCACGCCGGCGTACTCGTACGACACCCGGACGGTGTCGGTTCCGCCACCGCGCCCGACGGTGTCCCGCCGGCCGGTGACGGTGGCCCGCACCGGCACGCCCTCGGCGTGCAGCCGCTCCGCCTTGGCGTGCAGGTGCCACTTGTAGCCGGCCACCCCGGACGCGTACCCGAGGCCGGCGAGGAGCACGAGCAGGCCGAGCACGGCCGGCACCGGCCGGGCACCGCGCAGCCGGGACCGGATCCCCGGCGGGGCGGGCGGGGATCCGCTCAGCTCAGCGCCAGCCAGGCGACCACGGCGACCAGGACGACCACCACCACGGCCGCGCCGGCCAGCAGCGGGACCCGGGACGCCGCGGCCGGCGCCTCGGCCTCGGGGGTGTTGGCGAAGGCGCGGAACGCCTCGGTGTTGCCGCTCGGGTCGGTGTAGTTCTCAGCCATGCCGGTGACCCTAGCCAAGCCAGTCCCGGCGCACCGCCCCGCGCGCGCCGGCCCGGGCCAGGTCGGGCCGGCCGGTGGAGCGGCTCCGGCCGGGTGGTGAACGGAGCCGGTCCGGACGGCGGGACCGCTCGGGGCACCCGGCACCTACCGTGGAACCGTGGGGGTCAAGCGGCTGGTCGCCGCGCTGCTGACGGCGCTGCTGGCCGGCTGCGGGACGGCCACCGCCGCGCCCGGCACGCCGCAACCGGCCCGCCGGGCGCCCGCGGGGGCGTACGCCGTCGGCGTGCGTACGCTCACCGTCGACGCGGCCTCCGCGCGTCCGCTGCCGGTCACCCTCTGGTATCCGGCGGACGGGAACGCGGTGGCCGCGGGGCGGTTCCCGGTGGTGGTCTACAGCCACGGGCTGGACAGCCTGCCCCACCTGCACGCCGGGTTGACCACCCGGTGGGCCGCCGCCGGCTTCGTGGTGGCCGCGCCGGCGTACCCGCACACCCGGCGTGGCGCGCGCCGGTTCGACCGGGCCGACGTGCGGCACCAGCCGGCCGACGCCTGGCGGGTGATCCGGCACCTGGTCCGGCTCGACGCCCGGCCCGGTGACCCGCTCGCCGGGCACCTCGACGTCACCCGGTTCGCCGCCGCCGGCCACTCGGCGGGCGGCTTCACCACCGCCGGCATGTTCGCCTCGGGACGGTCGCCGCGCCTGCGGGCGGGCATCGTGATCGCCGGCGGCGGGATGGCCGGGAGCTTCGCCGCGCCGGCCGCGCCGGTGCTCTTCGTGCACGGCACCGCCGACCCGGTGGTGCCGCTGGCGGTCGGCCGGGCGGCCTACCGGCGCGCCGGCGGCCCGGCCGCCTTCCTGAGCGTGCTCGGGCAGGGCCACGGCGAGTACCTCACCCCGGGCCGGCCCGGCTTCGCCCAGGTCCTGGCCACCACCACCGACTTCCTCCGCTGGACGCTCTACGGCGACCCGGACGCCGCCCGCCGCCTGCCCGCCGGGGCCAGCGCCCCCGCCCTCACCCGCTACGAGACCCGCCCCGCCCCCTGACCGCGGCCGGGCCGAGCACGAGAGGCCGGGCACACGCGGTGCCGGACACGAACTGCCGGACGTGAGCGGCCGGGCAGGAGCGGCGGGCGCGACAGGAGCGGCCAGCACGACACCAACGACGAGCGCGACACGAGCGACGTCCGGGCCAGGAGCAACCGCCGGGGCGCGGCGTGGGCCGGAAACGGCGGTGCGGGGAGCCGGGTCCGCCGTTACGGTCGGCGGGTGGTGGGCGTGGAGGGGCTCGCGGGGCGGCAGTTGGCCAGCATCGCCGAGGTGGTCGAGGTGGCCGGCGCCGCCGGCGTCCAGGTGTGGCTGCGCGGCGGCTGGGCGGTCGACTTCCACCTCGGCGAGGTCACCCGGCCGCACGTGGACGTCGACTGGTACTGCTGGCGCGCCGACGCGCGGCGGCTGGCCGCCCTGCTGCACGGGCGCGGCTGGCGGCCCGACCCGCGGCTGCCGGTCGAGGTGCAGCTCGACCTGTTCCGCGGCGACGTCGAGGTGAGCTTCGCGTACCTGGCGCGGGACGCCGCGGGGCGGATCACGGTCGGCGGCGGGCCGTGGGCCGGCACGCCGCTGCCGGCGGGGATGCTGGACGGCCCACCCGGGCGGATCGGCCCGCTGACCGTCCCGGTCATCGCGGTCGCCGCGCAGGTCGAGTTCAAGCGGATGTACCCGGTCTGGATGCCGGAGCGCCCCCGCCGCGCCAAGGACGCCGCCGACCTGGCCCGGCTCGGCGCCGCCCCGCCGGAGCATCGGGAGGCGACCTCGCCCGGGGCGTAGCGCGGACGCGACCGCAACGGGCAGCACGGCCACCGCCGGCACCGTCGACCGGCACCACCGCCACCGCCACCCACCGTCGACCGGGCACCACCGCCACCGCCGGCACTGCCACCGCCGGCACCAGCACCAGCGCCGGCGCCGGGCACCACGCTCCGGCGGTCGGCCCGGCACGGTGCGTCGATGTCCGGCGGGCGGCCCCGGCGCGCGAGGCACAATCGGAGCCATGCCGCGTCGCCGCACCCCTGCCCTGCTCGCCTGCGCCCTGCTCACGGCCGGCCTGGCCGGCTGCTCCGGGGACACCCGGCCGGCCGGCCCGCGGACCGTCCCGACGCCGGCCCCGGCCGCGACCACCCCCGCGCCGCGGGTGCCCGCCGGCACCGCGCCGGAGCGGGCCTTCGCCGTCGGCGTACGGCAGCTGAAGCTGAACCGCGACGGCGACCGCCCGCTGCCGGTGACCGTCTGGTACCCGGCGGCCGGGAAGGCCGGGGGCGAGCCCGAGCGGTCCGCGCGGGCCGCCGACGGCCGGTTCCCGGTGGTGATGTTCAGCCACGGGCTGGGCGGGCGCCCGGCCGACTACGCGACGCTGCTCACCCGGTGGGCGGCGGCCGGCTTCGTGGTGGCCGCGCCGACCTTCCCGCACACCTCCCGGGGCGCCGACGGCAACGTGCTGGACGTGCTCAACCAGCCCGCCGACGTGTCGTACGCGCTGACCCAGGTGCTCGCCCTGGACGGCCGGGCCGGTGATCCGCTGCGCGGCCGGCTGGCCGCCGACCGGGTGGCCGCGGCCGGGCACTCGGCCGGCGGGGTGACCACCATCGGCCTGTTCACCGCCGGCCGGGACGAGCGCCTCGACGCCGGGGTGGTGTTCGCCGGCACCGCACTCGGGGTGGGCACCGCGTTCGCCGGCGCCGCCGCGCCGCAGTTGTTCGTGCACGGCGAGGCCGACGAGGTGGTCCAGTACGCCGCCGGCAAGGAGGCGTACGACCGGGTGCCCTGGCCGAAGGCGATGCTGAGCCTGACGAACGGCGACCACGGGCGGGCGCTGCTCAGCGACGGGGCCGCGCTGCGGGTGGTCTCGGACACGACCGTCGAGTTCCTGCGCTGGACCCTCTACGGCGACGAGGCCGCCAAGCGGCGCATCCCGACCGGCGCCGCCCGCGGCGACATCGCCACCCTCGACAACCGCCTCTGACCCGCCCGCCCGGGCGCCGGGTCAGGCGGTGTGGTCGACGACCACCTTGCCGAAGACGTCACCGGAGTGCAGGCGGGCGAACGCCTCCTCCACCCGGCTGAACGGGACCACGCTGTCCACCACCGGCCGCACCTGGTGCTCGGCGCAGAACGCGAGCAGGTCCGCCAGCTCGTCCGGGGTGCCCATCGAGGTGCCCAGGATCTCCAGCTGCATGGCGAAGACCCGGCGCAGGTTGACCTTGGGCTCGTGCCCGGCCGTGGCGCCGGAGACGACGATCCGGGCCATCGGCGCGGCGGACTTCAGCGAGTGGTCGAAGGTGGCCGCGCCGACCGTCTCGATCACCACGTCGACCCGTTCCGGCAGCCGGGCGCCCGGCTTGACGGCGGTCGCGCCCAGCTCGGCGATCCGTTCCCGCTTGGCGGCGTCCCGGCTGGTCGCGTAGACCCGCTTGCCCATCGCGGCGGCGAGCGCGACGGCGGCCGTGGCGACGCCGCCCCCGGCGCCCTGGACCAGCACGGCGTCGGCGTCGGCGACCCGGCCCTTGGTGGTGAGCATCCGCCAGGCGGTGAGCCACGCGGTCGGCAGGCACGCCGCGTCGGTGACGGCCAGCCCGGCCGGCAGCGGCACCAGGTTCGACCGGGGTACGGCCACCCGCTCGGCGAGGGTGCCCGGGAAGTGCTCGGAGAGGATGGAGACGCCGCGCGGGTCACCCGGGGTGGCGACCACCGGGTAGACGACCACCTCGGTGCCGTCCGGGTCGACGCCGACCGCGTCGCAGCCGAGGATCATCGGCAGTTGGTCGCCGGTGAGCCCCACCCCGCGCAGCGACCACAGGTCGTGGTGGTTGAGCGAACTGGCCCGGACCTGCACGGTGACCCAGTCGTCGTCCGGGTGGGTCGGCTCGGGCCGCTCGCCGACGGTGAGCGCGGCGAGCGGGTCGGCGTCGTCGAAGCGGGAGGCGAAGGCGGCACGCATGGTCGGCACGGTAACAAGCGGGACGGGCCGGAAGAAGGGCCCCGCGCTGTGCGACGTACGACAGGACGGGGCCCTCGGCGCCCCCGGGTCAGGCCCGGGCGACGCCGTCGCGGCGGGCCGCCTCGGCCACCGCCTCGGCCACCGCGGGGGCGACCCGCGGGTCGAGCGGGGACGGGACGATCGCCTCCGGGGTGAGCGTCTCGGCCACCACCTGCGCGATGGCGTCGGCGGCGGCGACCTTCATGCCCTCGGTGATCCGGGTGGCCCGGGCGTCCAGCGCGCCCCGGAACACGCCGGGGAAGGCCAGCACGTTGTTGATCTGGTTGGGGTGGTCGCTGCGCCCGGTGGCGACCACCGCGACGTGCCGGGCGGCCACCTCGGGGTGCACCTCCGGGTTCGGGTTGGCCAGCGCGAAGACGATCCCGCCCGGAGCCATCCCGGCCACCGCGGCCTCCGGGATCTGCCCGCCGGAGACGCCGATCAGCACGTCCGCGTCGCGCAGCGCCTCGGTGATGTCGCCCTGCCGGCCGTCGGGGTTGGTGACGGCGGCCAATTCCGCCTTGGTGTCGGTGAGCCCGGTGCGGTGCCGGCCGAGGATCCCCTTCGAGTCGCAGACCACCACCCGGGCCGGGTCCACTCCCCCGGCGAGCAGCATCTTCGTCACCGCCACGCCGGCCGCGCCGGCTCCGCTGACCGCCACCCGCAGGTCGCCCAGCTTGCGGTTGAGCAGCGTGGCGGCGTTGCGCAGGGCGGCCAGCACGACGATCGCGGTGCCGTGCTGGTCGTCGTGGAAGACCGGGATGTCCAGGGCCTCGTCCAGCCGGCGTTCGACCTCGAAGCAACGCGGCGCGCTGATGTCCTCCAGGTTGATGCCACCGAACGACGGCGCCAGCGCCCGCACCACCGCCACGATCTCGTCCACGTCCTGGGTGTCCAGGCAGACCGGTACCGCGTCCACGCCGGCGAACTGCTTGAACAGCACCGCCTTGCCCTCCATCACCGGCAGCGCCGCGCGCGGGCCGATGTTGCCGAGGCCGAGTACGGCCGAGCCGTCGGTGACCACCGCGACGGTGTGCGACACCCAGGTGTAGTCGTCGGCCAGGGTCTCGTCGGCGGCGATCGCCTCGCACACCCGGGCCACGCCGGGGGTGTACGCGAGGGAGAGGTCTTCCCGGCTGGTCAGCGGGACCGTCGAGGTGACGGCCATCTTGCCGCCCCGGTGCAGTCGGAAGACGGGATCAGCGGGGTCCACGGTGGACGGTGACATGGTGACTCCAGGATCTGTTAGCAGCTGGACCAGCCGGTCGGTACGCGTGGTGAGGCGACGAGCGGCGGCGCGCGGTGCGGGGGGTCACCCGGGCACTTTCCGAGCATAGTGTCGTGGGGGCCCGGCCGATGTGAGCAGGGTCATAACGGACGCGGGGGCACCCGCCCGGGCCGGGGCCAGTAGCGGGCCACCACCCGGCCGTGCACGTCGGCCACCCCGTACGCCCGGGAGTCGTCGGCGACGAACTCGTTGTCCCCGTACAGCCACCAGCCGCCGTCCTGGGCGCGCACCGCGCGCTTGACGACCAGCAGGTCAGGGCGGCTGCGGAAGACCGCCACCACGACGTCGCCGGGGCGGACCGGCCGACCGCCCCGGCGGACCAGCACGGCGTCCCCGTGACGCAGCGTGGGTGCCATGGACGGACCGCTGACCAGCACGGCCGTCAGTGGCCAGCGCAGCCGCCGCGCGGCGGCCGGACGGTCGGCGGTCATCGGTTTCACCTCCACCGGCTTGGGGGAGCCCCTCCAGGAGTAATGTCGGCTTGGATCATCGCAAACTTCCCATGGAGGAACCCGATGCGACTTCCACGCATCCTTACGCCCCGCGTGACCGCCAGCGCCCACTGCGACCTGCCCTGCGGCGTGTACGACCCGGCGCAGGCCCGGATCGAGGCCGAGTCGGTCAAAATGATCTGCGAGAAGTACCAGGCGAACACCGACCCGGAGTTCCGCACGCGGGCCGTCATCATCAAGGAGCAGCGCGCCGAGTTGGTCAAGCACCACCTGTGGGTGCTCTGGACCGACTACTTCAAGGCGACCCACTTCGAGAAGTACCCCCAGCTGCACCAGCTGTTCAACGAGGCCACCAAGCTCGCCGGCTCGGGCGGCGTGAAGGGCAGCCTCGACCCGGCCACCGCCGACCAGCTGCTGCAGAAGATCGACGAGATCGCCAAGATCTTCTGGGAGACCAAGAAGGCGTGACCCGCGCGGTCCCGCCGACGATCCGGCCGGCACGTCCCGCGGACGTGCCGGCCGTCGTCGCCATGGTGCACGAACTGGCCGAGTACGAGCGCGCGGCCGACCAGTGCCACCTCACCTCGGAGCAGCTGCACGCCGCGCTCTTCGGCCCCGATCCGGCGCTGTACGGCCACGTCGCGGTGGACGACCGGGACGCCCCGGTCGGCTTCGCGCTCTGGTTCCTCACCTTCTCCACCTGGGCCGGCGTGCACGGCATCCACCTGGAGGACCTCTACGTCCGGCCGGCCGCCCGGGGCACCGGGGCCGGGCGGCTGCTGCTGGCCACCCTCGCCGACATCTGCGTACGGCGCGGCTACCAACGGCTGGAGTGGGCGATGCTCGACTGGAACCCGGCCGCCGGCTTCTACGCCGCCATCGGCGCCGAGCAGTTGACCGAGTGGATCCCCTACCGGCTCGACGGCGCCGCCCTCGCCGGTCTCGCGGCGCAGGTGACCACCCCCACACGGCCGGCCTCCTGAACGGGTAGAGTCCCGGCCGGGGGGATGAGTGGTGACTCAACTGACCGGCCAGCCGACGACCGACGACGACGTCGTGCACCTCACCGTGCCCGCCGACGGCGGCTACCTCGGCGTGCTGCGCACCGCCACGGCGGGGCTCGCGGCGCGGCTCCAGTTCGCCCTCGACGAGATCGAGGACCTGCGCATCGCGGTCGACGAGGCCTGCGCCATGCTGCTCGCCATCGCCACCCGCGACGCCGAACTCGACTGCCGGTTCGCGGTGACCGAGGACGCGTTGACCGTCGAGGTGACAGTGCCCACCGTCCGCGGCGCCGGGCTGCCCGCCGAGTCCTCCTTCGCCTGGAAGGTGCTCACCGCGCTGACCACCTCGGCCTCGGCGAACGTGGCCGACGGCCGGGCCACCATCTCGCTGCTGACCCGGCGCGCCTCGGGCTACTGACCGCCCTCGGGCGCCCCGAAGCCGAGCGCCCGGCTGGTCGGCGGGCTGACCAGCAGCCAGCTGACCCCGATCCCGAGGGCCATCAGTGGCACGCCGAGCCAGCCCATCCCGCCCTGGACCATGAACCACCCGATCGGCAGCAGCATCAACTGGAGCACGATCGCCGGCGCCCGCGCGCCGGCCCGGCGCCGCTCCAGCGCGCCGCCCAGTGCCCAGAGCGCGGCGGCGGCGCCGACAGCGAACGCGGTCACCAGCCACGCCGACAACCGGTCGGTGCTGTCGGCGGTGAGGTCGGCCCAGACCAGCCACACGGCGATCAGGCCGACCGCTACCGCCTCGCCCCGGAGCAGCCGGACCGCCCAGCGGAGCGTGACGGGAATCGGGTCGGAGTCGAGCGTCACGCGCGCCACGATACCTGTGCTACTCCGGGGTACAGTGCCGCCCATGCGGGCCGTCCTGGTGGTCAATCCGAAGGCCACCACCACCAGCGAGCGCAGCCGGGACGTGCTGGTCCGGGCGCTGCGCAGCGAAGTCGACCTCTCCGTTCGGTACACCCGGCGGCGGGGGCACGCGACCGCGCTCGCCCGGGAGGCCGCCGAGGAGGGCGTCGACGTGGTGGTCACCCTCGGTGGCGACGGCACCGTCAACGAGGTGGTCAACGGCCTGATGACGGCGAACCCGCCGACCGTCGACCCGGCCGCCACGCCGGCCGAGCGGCTGCCGGCGCTGGCCACCGTCCCGGGCGGGTCGACCAACGTGTTCGCCCGGGCGCTGGGCCTGCCCCGGGAGTGGCCGGAGGGCACCAGCATGATCCTGGAGGGGCTCCGGCTGGGCCGGCACCGCACGATCGGGCTGGGCCGGGCCGACGACCGCTACTTCACCTTCTGCGCGGGGTTCGGCATCGACGCCGCCGTGATCCATCGGGTGGAGCGGGCCCGGCGGCGGGGCCGGGTCTCCACACCCGGGCTCTACCTGCGGTCCACGGTGAGCCAGTACTTCCTGGCCTCGGACCGGCGGCATCCGGCGATCAGCCTGGAGCGCCCCGGCGAGCCGGCCGAGAGCGAACTGGCCACGGTCATCATCCAGAACACCGCCCCGTGGACCTACCTCGGCGACCGGGAGATCAACCCCAACCCGGAGGCGTCGTTCGACCTGGGGCTGGACGTGCTGGCCCTGCGGCGGCTGCGGGTCGCCAGCACCACACGGACGGTGACGCAGTTCTTCTCCCGGCACCCGGACCCGCGCGGCAGGCAGGTGCTCCGGCTGCACGACCTGGCCGAGTTCACCCTGCTCGCCGAGCGTCCGCAGGCGTTCCAGCTGGACGGCGACTACCTCGGCGAGCGGGAGAAAGTCAGATTCACATCCATTCCCGCGGCACTGAGAGTAATCTGCTAGGTCTCGGGTACTGCCCTAGGTCGACGCGGTCGCGGCACCGCATCGAGCGGCGCCGCCACACCGGGAGGCTGGTGCCGGAAATGTCAGCAATGTCACGCGGACTGTACTATATTGATCCTCGACTGTGGTACGCCGGGTAACCAGAGCCCTCTGGAACCCGGACAAATGGGTTGTGGGCTTGCTCACCGCGCGGAGTTTTTCCGAGTGGCACCCTTGACATCGCGAGAGTTCGTGAAAGTATTCACAAGCGAACTTGAGTTACCGGGACATTGCCTGGATATGCTCGGCGGGTTTGAGCGGTTCCAGCAGGTCCTCGGGGCCAGCAGCCTGCTCACGCAGTGCCGAATAGCCGGACGCGAACCGTCACCGTCGGCACTGCGGATGCATATAGGAAAAGCACCACAGCAATATCTGCCACCCATCCAGAATGAGGAGTGTTGCCGCCATGGACTGGCGTCACCATGCTGTCTGCCGCGACGAGGACCCGGAGCTGTTCTTCCCGATCGGGACGTCCGGCCCGGCTCTCCTGCAGGTCGAGCAGGCCAAGGCCGTCTGCCGGCGCTGCTCCGTGACCGACCAGTGCCTGCAGTGGGCGCTCGAGTCCGGTCAGGACGCCGGCGTCTGGGGCGGGATGAGCGAGGAGGAGCGGCGCGCCGTCAAGCGTCGCGGTGGCCTCCGGGTGCTGCGCGCTCACTCCGCCTGATCCACGCACCAAGCTTCACGCCCCGGCCGGGTCGACCCGCCGGGGCGTTCTGCTGTCCGGGGCATTGTCGGCCGTCGAATTCCACCACGCCGCGATCAGGACGCACGGCAGGACCGGATCGTCCCCGGAGCGGTCACGCCGCGTGGCCGCCGGCATCGTCACGCCAGGTGACCGTCGCCGTGGCGGCGTCGACCCGCCGCAGCACCAGGTCGGCCAGTTCCGGGGCGTCGGTCAGCGGATCGGCCACCGCCACCGCCCCGGCGTCCCGGGCCGCCGCCGCGACCGCGTCGTGGAACAGCCCGGGCGCCAGGAAGTACGCCGACACCCCTACCCGGTGGGCGCCCCCGGCCCGCAGCCGGGCCACCGCCGCCGCGGTGTCCGGCGGGGCCGCCGAGGCGTACGAGACCCGGATCGGCAGGCCGAGCCGGTCGCCGAGCGCGGCGGCCACCCGGCCCACCGAGCAGCGGGCTGCCGGGTCCCGGGTGCCCGCCGCCGCCAGCACCAGCGCGTCGTAGTGTCCCGGCCCGGCCTCGCCCAACCGGCGGTCCAGGGCGGCCAGCAGACCGCCGTCCACCGTGCCGCCGGTCGGCCCGAGCACGTCGGTGACGCGTACCGCCATCGGTGGGCCGGCCCGCCGGGCCGCGGCGACCGCCGCCGGGATGTCCACCCGCCGGTGGTACGCGGCGGTGAGCAGCAGCGGCACCAGCACCGCCCGGGGATGCCCGGCGGACGCGAGCGCCCGGAGCACCTCGGCCGGCCCGGGCCGGGTGTGGTCCAGCCAACTGGCCAGCACCGGGGTGCCCGGCCGGGCGGCCGACACCGCCCGGACCAGCGCCCGGGTCGCCGCGGCAGCCCGCGGATCACGGCTGCCGTGCGCGACCAGGACCACCGGGTCGGCGCCCGACCCGGTCAGACGTGCAGCCCGCACTCGGTCTTCTCGAACATCGCCCAGCGGCCGGCCCGCGGGTCCTCCCCCGCCTTGGTCCGCCGGGTGCAGGGCCAGCAGCCGATCGAGCCGTAGCCCTGCTTGAACAGCTCGTTGACCGGGATGTTCCAGCGGGCGATGTAGGAGTCCACGTCGGCCTGGGTCCAGGCCGCGATCGGGTTCACCTTGACCTTGCCGCGCCGCGCGTCGAAGGCCACCACCGGCGTGTTCGCCCGGGTCGGCGACTCGTCCCGGCGCAGGCCGGCGGCCCAGGCGTCGTAGCCGGCCAGGGCCCGCTCCAGCGGCTCCACCTTGCGCAGCTGGCAGCACTCGTCCGGGGACCGGTTGAACAGCCGCGGGCCGTACTCGCCGTCCTGCTGGCCGACGGTCAGCCGGGGGCGGATCGACCGCACGTTCACCGGCAGCGTCCGGGCCACCTCGTCGCGGACCCGCAGCGTCTCGGGGAAGTGCAGCCCGGTGTCGAGGAAGACCACGTCCACCCCGGGCGCCACCCGGGACACCAGGTGGGCCAGCACGGCGTCGGCCATCGAACTGGTCACGCAGAACCGGTCGCCGAAGGTCTCCGCCGCCCACCGGGCGATCTCCTGGGCGGGCGCGCCCTCCAGCTCCCGGCCGGCCCGCTCGGCCAGCGCGCGCAGTTCGTCGGGGTCGCGCCGGGCCGGGTCGGCCGGGCGGGGCCCGCCGACGCCGACCAGTCCGAGGTTCGCCGCGGACACCAGGCTCATCGGTTCACCGCCCGGGACAGCAGGCCGGTGAACCGGACCGTGAACACCCGGGCGCAGCCGTGGCACTCCCAGGCGCCGTGGCCCTCCTCGCTCGGCCGCAGGTCCTCCTCGCCGCAGTACGGGCAGTACAGGGGTGCCGCTCGGTACTCGCTGCTCATGCCGGCACTCCGCTTCGCTCCGTGTCGCCATGAGGCACCTTGGCGCTGAGCCTGATGATTCGCTCGCTCCGCTCGCTCATCGCAGTTCCTCCTCGTCGACTCTGATCACCCACTGGGCGAACGCCTCGCCCGCGTGCCGGCCGGCCAGGTAGCGGCGGGCCAGCCGTTCCACGTACGCCGGAAGCTCGTCGGCGGTGGTCTTGAGGCCGCGCAGCTTGCGGCCGAAGCCGGCGGTCTGCCCCTCGGCCATGCCCAGGCCGCCGCCGAGGTGCACCTGGAAGCCCTCCACCTGCCGGCCGTCCGGGCCGACCACCAGCTGCCCCTTCAGCCCGATGTCGGCGACCTGGGTGCGGGCGCAGGCGTTCGGGCAGCCGTTGAGGTGGATGGAGATGTCCGCGTCGAAGTCGCGCAGCCGCTCCTCCAGCCGGGCCACCAGCTCCTCGCCGCGGGCCTTGGTCTCCACGATGGCGAGCTTGCAGTACTCGATGCCGGTGCAGGCCATGGTGCCGCGCCGCCAGGCCGACGGCCGGGCCTCCAGGCCGATCTCCCGCAGCGCGCCGACCAGCGACTCCGTCCGCTCCGCCGGCACGTCCAGCACCAGCAGCTTCTGGTACGGGGTGAGCCGGATCCGGCCGCTGCCGTGCGCCTCGACCACGTCGGCGAGCCGGGCCAACTGCCCGCCGGAGACCCGCCCCACCACCGGGGTGGCCCCGACGTAGTGGCGGCCGTCGCGCTGGCGGTGCACACCGATGTGGTCGACCGGCTTCTCCGGCAGCTCCGGGGCGGGACCGTCGAGCAGGGCGCGCCCCAGGTACTCCTTCTCCAGCACCTCGCGGAACTTCTCCACGCCCCAGTCGGCGACCAGGAACTTCAGCCGGGCCCGGTTGCGCAGCCGGCGGTAGCCGTAGTCGCGGAAGATGCCCACCACGCCGGCCCAGACGTCCGCCACCTCGGCCAGCGGCACCCACACCCCGAGCCGCTTGGCCAGCATCGGGTTGGTGGAGAGGCCGCCGCCGACCCAGACGTCGAAGCCGGGGCCGTGGTCCGGGTGGTCGACGCCGAGGAAGGCGACGTCGTTCGCCTCGTACGGGGTGTCCACCAGCCAGGAGATCGAGGTCTTGAACTTGCGCGGCAGGTTGGAGAACTCCGGGTTGCCCACGTACCGGCGGACGATCTCGTCGATCGCCGGGGTGGGGTCGACCAGCTCGGTCTCGGCCACGCCGGCGACCGGGCTGCCGAGCACGATCCGCGGGCAGTCCCCGCACGCCTCGGTGGTCTGCAGGCCGACCGCCTCCAGCCGGCGCCAGATCTCCGGCACGTCCTCGACCCGGATCCAGTGGAACTGGATGTTCTGCCGGTCGGTGATGTCGGCGGTGTCCCGGGCGAACTCCCGGGAGATCCCGGCGACGGTGCGCAGCTGGGCCAGGTCGAGCTGGCCGCCGTCGACCCGGACCCGGAGCATGAAGTACTCGTCCTCCAGCTCGTGCGGCTCCAGCACGGCGGTGCGCCCGCCGTCGATGCCGGCCTTGCGCTGGGTGTAGAGCCCCCACCAGCGGAACCGGCCGCGCAAATCGGCCGGGTCGATGGAGGCGAAGCCCCGGTGGGCGTAGATGTTCTCGATCCGGGCCCGCACGTTCAGCGGGTCGTCGTCCTTCTTGATCCGCTCGTTGGCGTTGAGCGGTTCGCGGTGGCCGAGCGCCCACTGGCCCTCGCCCCGCTGGCGGCGCGGGGCCCGGGCGGGTCGCGCCGTCGGGTCCCCCGGCCGGGCCGGGATGCTGCTGACCGCCATCGCGGCGTCCTCCGTTGTCTGCGAGGGTGGGGAGCGCGGGACGCGACGGCCGGCCCGTGGCATACGGGCCGTGGACGGCGTTGTCGTGGAGGCCGGCGCGGAAGCGCGCCCGAGACGGATGGGTCGGGCGTCGTCAGTGGGCCGGACAGATCGCGCTGCGCACGCGGCCGTAGTCGACGTGGCGGCGGGCCACGAAGCGGCGGACGACAGCGGCGGTCATGGGGCTCATGCTGCCACACCCCGGGCGGGCCGACCAATGACCGCGTGCCGGATCCCACATCACGGGCGACCGTCGCGGCCCGGGGCCGAGCCGACCCCGCTGGACGTGGTGGCCGCCGGCCGGCACCCCCGGCGGTGACCGCCAGTACCCGAGCCGGGCGGACCGTCACCGAGACGCCGCCGCACGATCCCCGGCGGGAACGGACGGGCCGGGTCGGGGTGTGGAAGGCTCGGCGCGTGGGCAGGTTGTCCGAAAAGTGGCGATCCCGCGGGGCCGGCGCGGAGCGCGGCGACCAGGGGCCGGCGCGGACCGCTCGGTCCCTGCCGGTCTGGCCGTGGCCGGCGCTGCTGACGCTGCTGGTGACCGGGGCCGGGCTCGACAGTGCCCAACTGTGGCGCGACGAGCTGGCGACCTGGAGCGCGGCCACCCGGTCGGTGGGCGACCTGGTCCGGCTGACCGGCACCATCGACGCCGCGACCGGACCGTACTACCTGCTCATGCACGGCTGGGTGACGGTCTTCGGCGACTCGGTGACCGCGCTGCGGCTGCCCGCCGTACTGGCCATGGCGGCGGCGGCCGGGCTCGTCGCGCTCCTCGGGCAGCGTCTCGGCGACGCCCGCGCCGGGCTGCTCGGCGGGCTGCTCTTCGCGGTGCTCCCCGGCACCTCCCGGTACGGCCAGGAGGCCCGCCCGTACGCGCTCGCCACGTTCCTCGCGGTGCTCGCCACGCTGCTGCTGGTCGAGGCGCTGCGCCGGCCCGGGTGGGCGCGCTGGGCCGGGTACGCGGCCGCGGTCGCCGCGCTCGGCCTCACCCACCTGATCGCCCTCACCCTGCTCGCCGCGCACGCCGTGGTGGTGCTCGCGGCCCGGCGTACCCCGGAGGGGGCCGGCCTGCCGGCGGCGGCCGCCACCGCCGAGCCGGTCGGCGGCGGCGGGTCCTGGCGCCGTCCACTGTGCTGGCTGCTCGCCCTGGTGCCGGCCGCGCTGCTGGTGACCCCGCTGGTGCTGGCCGCCGCTCGCCAGCGGTCCCGGCAGTTGGACTGGGTGGACGCCGCCCGGCCCGAGGACCTGCCGGCGCTGGCCGGCGGGGTGGCGCAGAGCGGTGTCGTGGGTGGCCTGCTGGTCGGTCTCGCCGCGCTCGGGGCCGCCCGGCTGGGGCGGCGTGCCCTGCTGCCCGGCTGCGCGGTGCTGCTGCCGGTGCTGCTGGTCTTCGCCGCCGGTCTCGCCGTGCCGCTGTGGGTGCCCCGGTACCTGGTCTTCGTGGTGCCGTTCGCCGGCCTGCTGGCCGGGGCCGCGCTGGCCGGGGTGCGCTTGCCCGCGGGGCTGGCCGTGGTGGCCCTCGCCGGGCTGCTCGGCCTGCCCGACCAGGCAGCGCTGCGGCGCACCCACGAGTGGCCGCGCAGCGCCCCGGTGGACTACCGGGGGGCGGCCGGGGTGGTCGCGGCGCACCAGCGCCCCGGCGACGCGGTCGTCTACTCGCCCCGGGAGAGCTGGCTCTTCCTCGACCTCGGCCTGGCGTACCACCTGGGCGACCGGCGGCCCGACGACGTGCTGGTGACGCGGGACCAGGCCGACCGGGGCGACCTCTGGGCCGCCGAGTGCGACCGGCCGGCGCGGTGCCTGGCCGGCGCCGAGCGGGTCTGGCTGGTGGTCGCCGGCCGCCGGGCCGATCCGGTGGCCGCCGTGCCCGGCGCCAAGGGCGCGGCGCTGCGCGACGGCTTCACAGTCGAGCGGGTCTGGCCGCGCCCCGGCCTCACCGTGGCCCTGCTCACCCGCTGACCGGGGGCGGTTGTCCCGGCGCGCGGCACCGCCCGGGGCGGGCACCCGGCTGACCTCGGGGACGGCGGCCGGCTGAGTTCGGGGACAGCGCCGGGCTCAGCTCGGCGAACGGGGGGCGCTGCGGGCCAGCGGGACGACCAGCACCGCCTCGGTGCCGCCCTCCGCGCCGTGGCGCAGCTCGATGGTGCCGCGCAGCTCGCCGGTGACCAGCGCGCGGACGATCTGCAGCCCCAGCCGCCCACTCTGCTCGGCGTCGAAGTCGGGCGGCAGCCCGCGCCCGTTGTCGGTCACCGAGACGTGCAGCTGCTTGCGGAACCGGTGCGCCGAGACCACCACCTCCGGCGCGGCCACCGGGCCCGGCGGCTCCGCCCCGTCCGCCGCCTCGGCCTGCTCGGCCTGCTCGACCTTCTCCGCCGTCCCGCCCGGCTCCGCCGCCTCGGCCGGCGGGAAGCCGTGCTCGACGGCGTTGAGCAGCAGCTCGTTGAGGACCATCACCAG
Organism: Micromonospora sp. C28SCA-DRY-2; assembly: GCF_030519475.1. Taxonomy (GTDB): domain Bacteria; phylum Actinomycetota; class Actinomycetes; order Mycobacteriales; family Micromonosporaceae; genus Micromonospora. Next base: position 692,544 of record NZ_JAUMKD010000002.1, read on the forward strand.
CGAGGTGGCGATCTCCGCGGGCAGCACCCCGAAACTGCCCCGGCGCCGCATGCCGACCGTCGACTCGGTCGCCGCCACCTCGGTCGCCGCGCTGGCCACCCGGTCCACGATGCCGTCGAACTCGACCGCCTCGTCGCTGGACATGGAGAGCGTCTCGTGCACCAGGGCGATCGAGGCGACCCGGCGTACCGACTCCTCCAGGGCGACCCGGGCCTCGGGCATCGCCACCCGGCGGGCCTGCAACCGCAGCAGCGCGGCGACCGTCTGGAGGTTGTTCTTCACCCGGTGGTGGATCTCCCGGATGGTGGCGTCCTTGGTCATCAGGGCCCGGTCCCGGCGGCGTACCTCGGTGATGTCGCGGACCAGCACCAGGGCGCCGATCGGCACCCCGGCCGGCATCAGCGGCAGCGCCCGGGTGAGCATTGTCGCGCCCCGGGCGTCGATCTCCCGGCGGGGCGGCGCCTCGCCGCGCAGCGCGGCCAGGATGCCGTTCGCCGCGTCGGTGCCCTCCAGCGGGTCCCCGGCCAGCCGGCGGTGCAGCGCCGCCAGGTCCTCCCCCACCAGGTGCGAGGCGTAGCCCAGGCGCCGGTACGCCGACTGCGCGTTCGGGCTGGCGTAGGTGACCTTGCCGTTGGCGTCCAGCCGGACCAGCCCGTCGCCGACCCGGGGCGCGGAGGTCGTCTCGCCCGGATGCCGGGGCGGCGGGAAGGTGCCGTCGGCGATCATCTGGGCCAGGTCGTCGGCGGTGGTGAGGTAGTTCAGCTCCAGCTGGCTGGGGGTACGCGCGGTGGAGAGGTTGGTGTCCCGGCCGACCACTGCCACCACCTCGCCGGTCTCGCCGTCGGCGCTGCGCAGCCGGACCGGGATCGCCTCGTGCCGGGCGGGCACGTCGCCGTACCAGACCGGGTCGCCCTCCCGCCAGATCCGGCCCTGCCGGTAGGCCACCTCCAGGTGCGCCACCTCCGGCCCGCCGACGATCCGCCCCACCTGGTCGTCCAGGTACGCGGTGGGCGCGGTCGTCGGGCGGACCTGGGCCACGCAGAGGTACGTCCCGTCGCCGTCCACCGGCACCCAGAGCAGCAGGTCGGCGAAGGACAGGTCGGACAGCAACTGCCAGTCACCGGCGATCCGGTGCAGGTGGTCGATGTCGGCCGGGCGGAGGCGGGTGTGCTCCTCGGCGAGGTCGCGCAGCGTGGACACGCTGACCAGCGTGCCACGCCGCCCCTCACATCGTCGCGGTGACCTTCTTGAGCCCGCGGGGCGCGTCCGGGTCCTCGCCCCGGGCCAGCGCGAGCGCCAGCGCCAGCCGTTGCAGCGGCAGGATGTCCAGCAGCGGCGCGTACCGCTCGTCGACCTCGGGCACCGCCATCCGGGTCGCGCCGGCCACCTCGGCCGAGCCGACCACCACCACGTCGGCGCGGCGCTCGCCGAGCCGGGGCAGCACCTCGCCCATCGAGCGCCCGCCCGGCCCGGTGCCGACCACGGCCAGCACCGGCACGTCGGGGTCGGTCATCGCCAGCGGACCGTGCAGCAGGTCGGCGCCGGAGAAGGCGAGCGCCGGCAGGTAGGAGGTCTCCATCAGCTTCAGCGCCGCCTCCCGGGCGGTCGGGTAGGCGTACCCCCGGCCGGTGGTGACCAGTTGGGCGGCGAACCGGTAGCGCGGGGCGAGCTGGGCCGGGGTGGGGTCGGCCAGGGTGCGCTCGGCCAGCTCGGGCAGGGCGGCGAGCGCCTCCCGCTCGGCGGCGGGCAGCGCCCCGTCGCCGGCGCGGATCCCCTCCACCAGCATCAGCAGGGCGAGCAGCTCGGCGGTGTAGGTCTTGGTGGCGGCCACCGCCCGCTCGTGCCCGGCGGCGATGTCGACGCTCAGCTCGGCGGCACCGGCCAGCGGGGAGTCCGGGGCGTTGGTGACCGCCAGGGTGAGCGCGCCGGAGGCGCGGGCCGTGCGGAGCACCTCGGTGAGGTCGGGCGAGCCGCCGCTCTGGCTGACCCCGACCACCAGCGCGTCGGAGAGGTCGGGCCGGGCGCCGTAGACGGTGACCGCGCTGGGCGAGGCGAGCCCGGCCGGCAGGCCGAGCCGGATCTCGGTCAGGTAGGCACCGTAGAGCGCGGCGTGGTCGGAGGTGCCCCGGGCGGTGAACACCACGTGCCGAGGGCGGCGCTCGGCGATCACGGCCGCCACCCGGGCGACGGCCCCGGCGTGTTCGGCGGAGAGCAACCGGTCGTAGCCGGCCGGCTGCTCGTCGATGTCGGCGGCCATCCCGGCCCCTGCACCCGTCACGGAAACTCCTCCCACTGCGCGATTGCCGCGCGTTTCCTGCTCAGTCTTGCACGTTTGATCTGGCCTGAGCAATCTAACGAGCAGTAGTGCGCAGATGATCACCACCCCGGTCCAACATCACCTAGGCTTGCCCGACCTCACCGAGCAGAAACGACCGAGAGGACGCCGTGTCCGAGGACGACCGCCCGCTGCCCGCGGCGGAGGAGCTGGCCCTGGCCCGGCTGGCGCTGGAGGCCGGCGACCTGCCGCACGCCGCCGGCCACCTCGCCGGCGCGCTCGCCCAAACCCCGACCCTGCCCGAGGTGCACGAGCTGCTGGCCCGGCTCGCCGCCGCCAGCGGGGACGGCGGCGTCGAGCTCTTCCCGCTCGGTCACCGCGTGTTCGTCGGCGCCGTGGTCGCCCGCGCCCACCTGCTCGCCGCCGCCGGGCAGCCGGCCGAGGGGCTGGACCTGCTGGTCGCCGCCACCGGGCACGTGCCGGGCACGGACTGGGCCGGAGTGCCCTGGGTGACCGCGCCGGAACTGGCCGAGCGGCTGGACCCGGAGCGGATCGCCCGGATCCTGATGCAGGTCTGCGCCGTCGCCCCCGACTCGGTGCCGCGGGCCGGCCGGGCGGCGCTGGCGCCGTACCTGACGCTGGCCCGCAACGCGGTCACCGTCCACCCCGAGCACGCCCTGCTGCTGGGCGCGGCGTCCGCGCTGGCCCGGCGCCTCGACGAGGTCGCGCTGGCGATCCGCTGGGCCGCCCGAGGGGTACGCGCGCAGCCGTCGAAGATCGGCGAGGTGTGGCTCGGGTACGCGTACCGCAGCGCCGGGCGCACCCGGGAGGCGCTGGCGGCGCTCGGCCGCGCGGTCCAGCACGATCCCGACGACCTCGCCGTGTACGCGGACATCGCCGGCACGCTGGCCGACCACGGCCGGCTCGACGAGGCGCTGGACTGGATCGACCGGGCGCTGGCCCGGGACCCGACCTTCGACTGCGCGGTGCACACCGCGCACCGGCTGCGGTTCCAGCGCGACGGCGACGTGGCGCACCTGGTCGCGCTCGCCGACTTCGTCCGGGAGCACCCGGACGACTCGCACGAGCACGCCGACCTGGCCGAGTGCTGCCGGAGCCGGCCCTGGCTGGGGCAGGTCACCCCGGCCGGCGGGGCGGTGGTGGACGCGCTGCGGCTGGCCGCCGCCGGCGACCACGACGCCCCCGGCGCCGCCGTACGGCTGGACACCCCGGCGCCGCCGAGCGCCATGCGTACCGCCGCGGCGGCCGCGCCCGGGCTGCGGGTCGAGGTGGCCGACGTGGCCGGGCCGGACCCGCGCGAACCCCGCCGGGCCGAGACCCGGCAGCTCTGGCGCTACGACGGCACGACCGCCGCGCCCGCGGTGCCGGCGCCCTCGACGGAGGCGGCGGACCGGCTCCGCCAGCTCGCCCACCCGGCCTGGCCGCACCCGCCAGCGGCCTACGACGCGGCGGTCGGCCTGGCCACCGTGGAGCTGCCCGACCTGCTCGGTCTGCTGGTGCACCCGCCCGAGCCGCCGGCCACCGCACTCGGCCGGGTGCTGGGCGGGCAGGACCCTTCGCTCTGGGTGCGCTGCGTGCAGGTGTGGGCCTGCCTGGGCCTGCTGCACCACCGCACCGACGAGCCGTGGCCGGAGTCCACCCGGCGTCAGGTGCTGCTCGACCTGGTCTGGGGTGTTGAGGACTGGATCACCGAGGCGGCGCTGTTCGCCCTGGTCACCGCCGCCTGGGTGGACCCGCGGGTACGCCCGGACGTGGCAGCGGTGGTGGCCGAGCGGCTGGCCGACGTGGCGGCGGTGGCCCGGCTGCGCCCGGTGCCGATCGCCACCTCCCTGGCCCACCTGGCCCTGGCCACCCCGGCGCTGGACCGGGACACGGCGGCCCTCGCCACCACCCTGCTCACCGCCCGCACCGGCCTCCCCCGCCCCCGCAACCCCCTCCGCCGCCTCTGGCGCCGCCTAACCGCCCCCCTCCGCCACCCCTAACCCCACCCGGCACCACCCCACCCGCCCCGCGGGGCTGGGGGGTTAGGCGACGGGGGCTTTGCCGAGGGCGGTTTCGGGCTGGTCGTCGCCGGCGCCCTGGCGTGCCGGGGCGTCGTTGGCGGTGCGCAGTGGGATCTCCTTGATGAACCAGGCCAGCACCGGCACCGCCACGGTGAACAGCACCGCCCACCAGAAGACGTGCGAGATGGCGTCGGCGAGGCCGCCGAGCACCAGCTCGCGGGCCTCCGCCGGCAGCTGCTTGAGCTGGGCCAGGTCCATACCGACCCCGGCCTCGCCACCGCCGCCGGTGACGGCGCCGCCGGCCGGGGAGTCGGCCAGCCGGTTGGCGAAGATCGCGCCGAACAGCGAGATGCCGAACGAGCCGCCGATCGAGCGGAAGAAGGTGGCCGCGCCGCTGGCCGCGCCGAGGTCCTTCTGCTCCACGCTGTTCTGCGCGATCAGCATCGAGGTCTGCATGAGGAAGCCCATGCCGACGCCGAGCACGACCATGTAGAGCGACGACTCCAGCTTGCTGGTGTGCACGTCGAGCAGGGTCAGCAGCGCCATGCCCGCTGCCATCACCGCACCACCGATGATCGGGTAGCTGCGGTAGCGCCCGGTCCGGGTGATCGCCCGGCCGATCAGCAACGAGACCACCAGCATGCCGAACATCAGCGGGAGCAGCAGCAACCCGGAGTTGGTCGCCGAGGCGCCCTGCACGGTCTGCTGGTACAGCGGCAGGAAGTTCATCGCGCCGAACATCGCGAAGCCGAGCAGGAAGCCGATCACCGAGATCAGCGCGAAGTTGCGGTTGGCGAAGAGACCCAGCGGCAGGATCGGCTCGGCGGCCCGCCGCTCGACCAGGCCGAAGACCACCAGCGCCAGGACGGCGAGCACGGCCAGGCCGAGGATCTGCGGCGAGGTCCAGTCGTATTCGTTGCCACCCCAGGTGGTGATCAGCACGATCGCGGTGATGCCGACCGACAGCAGGGCCGCCCCGAGCCAGTCGATCCGGTGCTCGGTGCGGTACTTCGGCAGGTGCATGGTGGTGGCGAGGACCAGCAGCGCGATGCCGCCCAGCGGCAGGTTGACGTAGAACGCCCAGCGCCAGGAGAGGTGGTCGGTGATGAAGCCGCCGACCAGCGGGCCGGCCACCATGGCGATCGCCATGATGCCGGCGATCATGCCCTGGTAGCGGCCCCGCTCCCGGGGCGGCACCAGGTCACCGATGATCGCCATCACGCCGACCATCAGGCCGCCGGCGCCGAGGCCCTGGACGGCCCGGAAGGCGATCAGCTCGACCATGCCGTCGCCCGGACCGCCGAACATCTCGGAGCCGGCCATGCCGCAGAGCGCCGAACCGACCAGGAAGATCACCACGGAGGTGAGGAAGACCGACTTGCGGCCGTAGAGGTCACCGAGCTTCCCCCAGATCGGGGTGGAGACGGTGGTGCCCAGCACGTACGCGGTGACCACCCAGGTGAAGTGGTCCAGCCCGCCGAACTCGCCCACGATCCGCGGCAGCGCGGTGCTGACGATCATGTTGTCGAGCATCGCCAGCATCATGGCGATCATCAGGCCGAAGAGCACGACCCGTACGTTGGGTCGTCGCACGGCCTGGGTGGCCTGAGTCATGGGTAAGCTCCCCCCGAGAAGTGACACACTTACTTGCCGACCGGCTAGCTACCTTACTAGCCGGACGGTAAGTTGGGTACGGCAAGCGGTCAAGCGGATTGGGGTGTGTGGGTGAGGGAGAGCACAGGCGGCACGCGGGAGCGGATCAAGGCCGTCGCACTGGAGCTCTTCACCGAGCAGGGGTACGAGAAGACCTCGCTGCGGGAGATCGCCGAGCGGCTCAACGTGACCAAGGCGGCGCTCTACTACCACTTCAAGAGCAAGGACGAGATCGTCAGCAGCTTCGTCGAGGACCGGCTGGAGCTGATGGACGAGCTGGTCGCCTGGGCCGAGGCGCAGCCCGCCACCCAGGAGACCCGGCGCGCCCTGATCGCCCGCTACGCCGACGCGATGTTCGCCAGCGAGCAGCCCTCGGTGATGCGGTTCTTCGAGCAGAACCAGACGGTGCTCAAGAGCCTCGCCGCCGGGCAGCAGATGCGCGGCCGGATGCTGAAGCTGGCCGAGGCGCTCTTCCGGGGTGACGACTCACCGTCGGCGCAGCTGCGCGCGGCGCTGTCGCTCTTCGCCGTGCACTCCAGCTGGTTCGCCGTCCGGACCCCGCACATCACCGACGAGGAGCGGCGGCGGATCGCCCTGGAGGTGGCCGACGAGCTGCTCGCCCCCATCGGCGGGCCGGCCGAACCGGCCCGGTAGCCCCTCGGGCGGGTGGGCCGTGGGCGGCTCGGTCAGCCCGGATCAGCCGGCCGGGGTGAGGTCGAGCCGCAGCCCGAGCAGCTCCACGCCGGGCACCGGCGACCAGTCCAGCTCCGGCGTCCGGACGAAGCCGCGCCGCTGGTAGAGGCGGTGGGCGGTGGCGGCGAAGCCGCTGCGGACGCAGATCACCACGGCCGAGCAGCCCAGCTCGGTGGCGCGCGCCACGCAGGCGTCGACCAGGGCCGCCCCGACGCCCCGCCCCTGGGCGGCCGGGTCCACGGCGAGCATCCGGAACTCCGCCTCGCCCGCGGCGGACAGCTCGGCGTACCGGGTGCCGGGCAGCACGAAGGTCACCGAACCGAGCGTCTCGCCGGTGGCCTCGTCCACGGCGACCAGCACCTCGCCGTGCTCCGCCCGGGTCGCCACGTCGGCCAGCGTCGCGGCGTAGCCGTGCTCCCCCTTGAGCTGCCCGTCCGCCTCGTACGCGGCCACCGTCAGCCGGGCCACCGCCGGGAAGTCGGCCGGGGTGGCCCGGCGGACCAGCAGGCCGCTCAATCGATCACCGCGATCAGGTCGCCGTCCTGCACCACGTCACCCTCGTTCACGGCGAGCTGACGCACCACGCCGTCGGACTCCGCCACGACCGGGATCTCCATCTTCATCGACTCCAGGATCACCAGGGTGTCCCCCTCGGACACGGTGTCCCCGGCGGACGCGACGACCTTCCAGACGTTCGCCACCATCTCGGCGCGGATCTCCTCGGCCATCTCCGGCCCTCCCTCTCACGGGTTACCTGCCGACGTATCCAATCATGAGCCGGGGCACCGGCGGGCGGGGAGCGGCGGGCGGGAGACGGCGGGGCGGCGGGCGGCGGGGCGTACCGCTGCCGCCCCGGGCGACGACGGCGGGTGCCCGCCGCACTAGCATCAGCAGGTCGGACCTGGCGCCGGGCGGACCGGTGCGTGCACCGGCGCCGAGGTCGTGCGCAGGCGGATCCGACCATCACGAGGAGGTCACCCATGGCGAAGAAGGCCCGGAAGAAGAAGGCCCGCAAGAAGAGCAACGCCAACCACGGCAAGCGCCCCAACTCCTGAGGCGCCCGCCGGACGGCGTCCGGCGACGAACCCCACCGGCGGATGCCGGAGACACCGGTGGCCCGGGTCGGTCTCGACCCGGGCCACCGGTTTTCGTCGTCACGCCGCGCTCAGTCGGTCAGTTCCCGCGACTCGCTGCTCTCGAAGACCACCAGCTCGGAGATCCGGACCCGGAGCCGCTCGCGCAGCTGCTCGGGTGCCGTCTCGTTGCCGCAGCACCGGGCGACCAGCGCCCTGACCTCCTGCTCGATGCCGTACTCGCGCAGGCAGGGGCCACACTCGTCGAGGTGGTAGCGGATCAGCGTGCGCCGCTCCTCGGCGCACTCGAGGTCGAGGTAGAGGTAGACCTCCTCGAGCACCTCGCGGCAGTCCGTCTCGTGCGGCTTCCCACAGCTCACGTCACACCTCCCGGCCGGCGGCAGCGGTCGAGCCCTTCGACGACGAGGCGGAGCTGAAGCCCCGCTCGGCCGCGTACTGCTCGAGCAGCTTGCGCAGGTTACGACGGCCGCGGTGCAGCCGCGACATCACCGTGCCGATCGGCGTGCCCATGATGTCGGCGACCTCCTTGTAGGAGAAGCCCTCGACGTCGGTGAGGTAGACCGCCAGGCGGAACTCCTCGGGCAACTGCTGGAGGGCCTCCTTGACGTCGCTGTCCGGCAGCCGGTCCAGCGCCTCGGTCTCGGCCGAGCGCAGCCCGCTGGAGGTGTGCGACTCGGCCTCGGCGAGCTGCCAGTCGGTGATCTCCTCGGTCGGCGCCTGGATCGGCTGGCGCTGCCGCTTGCGGTAGGAGTTGATGTAGGTGTTGGTCAGGATCCGGTAGAGCCAGGCCTTCAGGTTGGTGCCCTGCTCGAACTGGTGGAAGGCGGCGTACGCCTTCAGGTAGGTCTCCTGGACCAGGTCCTCGGCATCCGCCGGGTTGCGGGTCATCCGCAGCCCGGCAGCGTAGAGCTGATCGACGAAGGGCATCGCGTCCCGCTCGAAGCGGGCCCTGCGCTCGTCCGTCTTCTCGGTGGTCAACCGCACATCCCCTCGCGTCGGATGCTTTCCCGCCGAGGATACGCGTCCGGAGGAGGTGGCAGATCCACTTCCGTCGGGTGTGCTGGTGCTCACCACCGCACCGGCCGGCGGCACCGCCGCGGGCCAGTCCGGACCGTCCAGCAGTCGACGCACCCGCCGTGCTTCCCGGTCGTCCCGTTCCCGGGCCCGTGTCTCGGTCGGCACCGGTCACCCCCCTCGCCAGAAATGTCGTCCGGGGGGTGCAACGCGAACCGCCGGCCCGATCATTCCGGCTCCGGTCCCCGTTCCTGGTCCCGGCCCCGGTCGGGACCGGCGCTGGGACCAGGAAGGGCCTGGGAGGACCGGTGCCGCCGCCCGAACCGGGCGAACGGCACCAACCGGTGCAACGACCCGGCTCCGCCGACGGAAACGGCCCGTCCGGCGTGCCGGGCTGGTCCGGTCAGGTCCGCGCCCAGCCCCGCTCGCGCAGCCAGGCGAGCACCACGGCCGCCGTGCCGGCGGGATCGCCGCGCAGGTCGTGCCGCTCCCCGGGGCGGGTCACCACGCGCACCGCCGGCCCCGGCTCGGGCACGCCGAACGGGTCGCGGTCGCCGTTGACCACCAGCGTCGGCAGGCCGGTCGCCAGCTCCGCCGCCCGGGACCGCTCCGGCCGGCCGGGCGGGTGCAGCGGAAACGCCAGCGCCAGCACGCCGGCGGCGGCCACCGCCCGGGCGGTGCGGCAGGCTACCCGAGCGCCGCTGGACCGGCCACCCACCAGCAGCGGTACGCCCGGATGCCGGCTCCGCAGCACGGTCAGCACCGCCGTCCACGCCTCGTCGAGGTGCCCGGCCGGGGCGGGCGCGCGGCGGCCGGCGACCCGGTAGGGCTGGGTCACCCGGGACACCACCAGCCCGGCGCCCACCGCCGCGTCCCGGACCGCCAGCAGGTCCGGTGCGTCGACGCCGCCGCCGGCGCCGTGCCCGAGCACCAGCAGGGCGACCGGCGGGCCGGCGGGCAGGTCGGTGCCCACCCGGGCGGCACCCCGGGGCGTGGCGATGTCGTCGCTGGTCGGCACCGGTTCATTCTGCGCCCCGGTCCGCCCGGCGGCGGTGGCGGTGATCGGGTCGACCCCGATGGTGCCCGCCACGCTCCCCGCCCGACCCGCTCGACGGCACGACGAACGACCGACCCGTGCGGCACGGGCCGGTCGCGGTCGGGTCAGTCGGCGGTCAGCTCAGCGGCACCAGGGTGAGCAGGCGGTCCCGCACCGGCGGACCGGCCTCGTCGGCGGCGTCCGGATCGGGCTGCACCTCGGAGCGCCAGGCGACCAGCATCGCCCGCCGCTCGCGCGGGGTGGTGCCGCCCCACACCCCGTGGCAGTCCCCCACCTCCAGCGCCCAGGCCAGGCAGGAGCCCTGCACGTCACAGCTGCGGCAGAGCGCGATCGCGGCGTCCGCCGGCTCGTTCGGCGCCGGAAAGAACGTTTCCGGGTCGACGCTCTGACAGGTTCCTCTGGTCCGCCATGCCTCGTCCTGGCGCCGCTCCCGCAACGCGCGCAGCAGGCGCGGGTCTCGTCGTGCGGCGGCCACCTCGTGCGGGCGGGGCATACGTGCCCGTGTCATCCACCCACCTCCCCCGTGGGACCGGCAAGATCGATGGGCTTCGTCCACCCCGTGCGGATCGACACCCACCACCGGCGCTGTGTTGTATCGCACTTCCGGAGGCGGGGACAAGACTTTGCCGTAAAGTCGGCGGAATATTCGGGCGACGATTCGCCCGCAACACTGGCAAATCAGTCGGCGACAATGCGCGCGAATGCGCACGCGCCGCCGGGCGGCGGGACCGACCTCCGACGCCGTCAGAACAGCGTCAATTCCTCCGGCTCGGCCGCCCGCGCCAGCGGCACCCGGGCGGTCAGCTCCGGGCCGTCGTTGCGCACGTCGCCGACCGCCGGGCCCACCGGCCGGATCTCCAGCCCGCCGAGCCAGTCCAGCGGCGGCGGACTGAGCAGCGCGTCCGGCTCGCCGCCCGGGGCCAGCCAGCCGGACCACCGCTCGCGCGGCAGCAGCAGCGGCATCCGGTCGTGCACCTCGGCCAGCTCGCCGAGCGCGGCGGTGGTCAGCACGCTGCAGGTCAGCAACGGCCCGGCCGGCCCGTCCCAGACCGACCAGATGCCGGCGAAGGCGAGCACCGAGCCGTCCAGCGGGGTCATGTAGTAGGCCTGCTTGCCACCGCCCGCCGAGCGGACCCACTCGTACCAGCCGTCGGCCGGGACGAGGCAGCGGCGGCGGGCGAACGCGCCGGCGTAGGCCCGGCTGGTGGCGACGGTCTCGGACCGCGCGTTGATCATGCGGGCCGCGCCGGCCGGCGAGCGGGACCACGCCGGCACCAGCCCCCACCGGCCCACGGACAGCGCGCGGTGCCCCTCGGGGGTGACCCGGACCAGCGGCACCGGATCGGTCGGCGCCACGTTGTGGTCGGGTGCGAGCCGGCCGTCGGTGTCGTCGTACGACTCGAACAGCGCGCTCAGGTCGCCCGCGCTCCGGGTCGTCGCGTACCTCCCGCACATGCCGCACACGCTATCCCGCCGGCGGCCGCTCGGCTGTCCCGCCAACCGGGAGCTCCCGGGACGGCCGGCGCCACCGGCCGCCGGGCACGGCAGAATGTAACCGTGGGGAACCTGACCGCGACCCGGCCGCCGCAGCCGTGGACCGCACCGACCGCCTCCGACCCGGTCGCGGCCAGCGTGCGCCTGCCCGGCTCCAAGTCGATGACCGCCCGCGCCCTGGTGCTCAGCGCGCTGGCCAGCGGCCCGTCGACGCTGGCCGGGCCGCTGCGGGCCCGCGACACCGAGCTGATGGCCGGCGGGCTGCGGGCGATGGGCGCGCACATGTCGATCAGCGACGACGACCGCTGGCTGGTCCGGCCGCACCGGCTGGTCGGCCCGGCCCACGTCGACGTCGGCCTGGCCGGCACGGTGATGCGCTTCGTCCCGCCGGTGGCCGGGCTGGCCGACGGGCGGATCACCTTCGACGGCGACCCGCAGGCCCGGATCCGCCCGCTCGGGCCGCTGATCGGCGCCCTGCGCTCGCTCGGCGTACGGATCGACACCCCGGCCACCGGCAGCCTGCCGCTGACCGTGCTCGGCGCCGGCCGGGTCGCCGGCGGCGAGGTGGTCATCGACGCCTCCGCCTCCAGCCAGCTGGTCTCCGGGCTGCTGCTGGCCGCGCCGCGCTTCGACCGGGGCGTGGTGGTCCGGCACGTCGGCCCGCCGGTGCCCTCCGCGCCGCACCTGCGGATGACCGTGCAGATGCTGCGCGCCGCCGGCGCGGCGGTCGACGACACCACCCCCGACGTCTGGACGGTCGAGCCGGGCCCGCTCACCGGGCGCGGCTGGACGATCGAGCCGGATCTCTCCGGCGCTGTGCCGTTCTTCGCCGCCGCCCTGGTCACCGGCGGTGAGGTGACGCTGCAGGGCTGGCCGCGCAGCAGCGCCCAGCCGGTGGAGCGGCTGCGCGAGCTGCTCCAGCTGATGGGGGGCGAGGTGACGCTCTCCACCGCCGGGCTGACGGTGCGCGGCACCGGCGTCGTGCACGGCCTGGACGCCGACCTCTCCGACGTCAGCGAGCTGACCCCGGCGCTGGCCGCGCTGGCCATGCTGGCCGACTCGCCGTCCCGGTTCACCGGGGTGGCCCACATCCGCGGCCACGAGACCGACCGGATCGCCGCGCTGGCGCGGGAGTTCAGCGCGCTCGGCGCCGACCTCACCGAGTCCCACGACGGGCTGGAGATCCGCCCCCGCCCGCTGCGCGGCGGCGTGTTCCGCACCTACGCCGACCACCGGATGGCGCACGCCGCCGCGGTGGCCGGGCTCGCCGTGCCGGGCATCGAACTCGACGACGTGGCGTGTACCTCGAAGACCATGCCCGAGTTCCCGGCACTATGGTCAGCAATGGTGACCGGCAAGAGCTGACGCGCAGAGGGGACGGTCCTGGCGACCAGACGGCGGGAGTACGACGAGGACGACGTACGGGTCCGGCCCGGGAAGTCCTCGCGCCCGCGTACCCGCACCCGGCCCCGGCACGCCGACGCGGTGGACGGCTTCGTCATCGCTGTCGACCGGGGCCGCTACACCTGCGTGCTGCCCGACGCCGGCCCGGACGCCCCGACGATCACCGCGATGCGCGCCCGCGAGCTGGGCCGCAAGTCGGTGGTGGTCGGCGACCGGGTCGGCCTGGTCGGGGACACCTCCGGCGCGGCCGGCGCGCTGGCCCGGATCGTCCGGATCGCCGAGCGGCGCTCGGTGCTGCGCCGCACCGCGGAGGACGACGCGACCACCGCCGAGGGGCGGCTGGAGCGGGTGGTGGTGGCCAACGCCGACCAGTTGGTGATCGTCAGCGCGCTGGCCGACCCGCCGCCGCGCACCGGGTTCATCGACCGGTGCCTGGTGGCCGCGTACGACGCCGACATCGAGCCGCTGCTCTGCCTGACCAAGGCCGACCTGGCCGGCCCGGACGCGGTGCTCGGCTACTACACCGAGCTGGAGCTGCCGTACGTGCTGATCCGGCCGGACTCGGAGCTGGACGCCCTGCGCAGCCTGCTCGCCGGGCGGGTCTCGGTCATGGTGGGGCACTCCGGGGTGGGCAAGTCGACGCTGGTCAACCGGTTGGTGCCGGAGGCCGCCCGGGCGGTCGGCGAGGTCAGCGCGATCGGCCGGGGGCGGCACACCTCGACCAGCGCGGTGGCGCTGCGGCTGCCGCCGGCCGGCGACGCCGAGGGCGATCCGGGCTGGATCATCGACACCCCCGGGGTGCGCAGCTTCGGGCTGGCGCACGTCTCCGCCGACAGCCTGCTGCACGGCTTCCCCGACCTGGTCGAGGGGACCGTCGACTGCCCGGCCAACTGCCCGCACACCGCCGAGGCGCCGGACTGCGGGCTGGACGCCTGGGTCGCGGCCGGCAAGGCCGACCCACGCCGGCTGGCGTCGTACCGCCGGCTGCTGGCCTCGCGGGCCGGTGAGGGCGACCCGCGGGCCGAGCCCGAGCCGCGCGGCGAGCCGCCCGCCGGCGGTTGACGCCGGATCGGCTAGGTTGCCCCCCATGACCGGGTACGCCGACGACCTCGCCCTCGCCCACCTGCTCGCCGACGCCGCCGACGCCGTGTCGACGGCCCGGTTCCGCGCGCTCGACCTGCGGGTCGAGGCGAAGCCCGACCTGACCCCGGTCTCCGACGCGGACACCGCCGTGGAGCGGGCGATCCGGGCGCTGCTAGCCGAGCACCGCCCGGCCGACGGGCTGCTCGGTGAGGAGTACGGCGCCGCGCCGGCCACCGGCCCGGACGACCGGCAGTGGGTGGTCGACCCGATCGACGGCACCAAGAACTACATCCGCGGGGTGCCGATCTGGGCCACCCTGATCGCCCTGCTGGAGGCGGGCCGGCCGGTGGTCGGGCTGGTCTCCGCCCCGGCGCTGGGCCGCCGCTGGTGGGCGGCGCGCGGCCTGGGCGCCTACGCCGGCGCGGACGCCGCCGGCGGGACCCCGATCCGGGTCTCCGGGGTGAGCGCGCTCGCCGACGCCAGCTTCTGCTACTCGTCGCTGGACGGCTGGACGGCCAACGGGCGGCTGGACGGGATGCTCGGGATCATGCGGGACAGTTGGCGCAGCCGGGCGTACGGCGACTTCTACGGCTACGTGCTGCTCGCCGAGGGCGCGCTGGACGCGATGGTGGAGCCGGAACTGTCGCTGTGGGACGTCGCCGCGCTGGTGCCGATCGTCACCGAGGCCGGCGGCACCATCACCGACCTGCACGGCGCACCGGCCCCCGCCACCGGCAGCGACGCCGAGCAGAGCGTGGTGGCCAGCAACGGCGCGCTGCACGCCGACATCCTCGCCCGGCTCGGTCGGCCCACCGCGCGCTGACCCCGGCAAGCCTCTATCCTCGCCAGGTGTCCACCTCCGGCTGGTGCTTCCTCGCGTCGATGATCGTCGCCTACGGCATCGCCAACCTGCTCCAGTCGGTCGCCGCCGCCCGCACCACCGTGCACCACACCTTCGATCCCGGCCTGCTGCTGCGGCTGGCCGGGCACCGCACCTACCTGGTCGGGCTGCTCTGCCAGGTGGTCGGGTTCGTGCTCGCCTTCCTGGCCCGGCGCGACCTGCCGCTGTTCCTGGTCCAGGCCAGCGTGGCGGCCGGGCTCGGGGTGACCGCGCTGCTCGGCGTGCTGCTGCTCAAGTGGCGGCTACCGGCGGCCGAGGTGGTGCTGCTGGTGCTGCTCTTCGGCGGGATCACGGCGCTGGTGCTGGCCGCCCGGCCGGCACCGTCGCGGCAGCTCGGCACGGCCGGCACGGTGGCCCTGCTGGTGGCGCTCGTCGGGATCGCGGTGCTCGGCTTCTTCGCGGTGCGGCTGCACGGCGCGCCCGGTTCGGTGGCGCTCGGCTCGCTGGCCGGGCTGGCGTTCTCCGCCGCCGCCGTCGCCGCCCGGCCGCTGGCGTCCGCGCCGACCGCCGAGGCGTTCCTCGGCAACCCGCTGCTCTACCTGCTGGTCGGGCACTCGGTCGTCGGCCAGCTGCTGCTCGGCCTGGCCATGCAGCGCGGCTCCACCACGGCGGCGGTGGCGGCGATGGACGCGGCCGGGGCGGTGCCCGCGGCGATCGTCGGCCTGCTGCTGCTCAACGACAAGATCTGGCCCGGCCGGGAGTGGCTGGCCGCGGCCGGTTTCCTGGTCACCCTGGCCGCCGTCATCGGGCTGACCCGGTACGCCGAGCCGCAGCACCACCACGCGGTCGCCGGGGACCGGAAGCGGGCCATGGTCGGGGCCGCCCGGGTCGGCTGAACCGCCGCCGCCGAGGACGGAAACGGCGTCGTCAGGCCGCTTCGACCGGTTTGCGGCGGCGGACCACCCGCTCGTAGAGGCGTTCCAAAGCGCCGGCCGTCCGTTCCCAGGTGTAGCTGCACCGCACCCGGTCGACCGCGGCGTGCCCGTACGCGAACCGGCCGGCGTTGTCGGCGAGCAGCCGGCGCAGCGTCACGCCCAGCGTCCGCACGTCGCCCGGCGGCACCAGCCGGCCGGTGACCTCGTCGACCACCGCGTCGGCGATGCCGCCCATGGCGTAGCCGACCACCGGCACGCCGCAGGCCATCGCCTCCAGCGACACCCGGCCGGCGGAGGAGTAGTGCGGGGTGCAGGCCACCACGTCGGCCGAGCGGTACCAGGTGGCCATCTGGTCGTGCGGCACCGCGCCGACCAGCTTCACCTGCTCGGCCACCCCGTTCTGCTCGGCCAGCTCGCGCAGCCGGCGCGCCTCGGCGTGGTTGGCCAGCTGCTCGGCCGGCGGACCGCCGGCGATGACCAGTTCGGCGTCGCCGACCAGCCGCATGGCCCGGATCAGGTCGTCCTGGCCGTGGCCGGGCGCGAGGCCGCCGACGGAGAGGATCCGGGCCCGCTGGTCGCGCGGCGCGGCCTCCCCGTCGGGGTGGAACTGCTCGATGTCGACCCCGGCCGGCACCATCGCCACCGAGGTGCGTTGCAGGCCCATCCGGGTCAGCTCGTCGACCTCGTCGTTGCACTGGGCGACCGCGATGTCCACCGCCCGGGTCAGCGCGCGCTCCAGCGGGATCCGCTCGCCGGGGCCGCCGTACTGCTGCCCGAGGTGGCGCAGTTGCTCCACGCCGAGCGAGTGGAAGGTCTGCACCACCGGGATGTCCGTTTCGCGGACCGCGTGCGCGGCGGCCAGCCCACCGATCCAGTAGTGCCCGTGCACCACGTCCGGGGTCCACTCACCCGACCAGCGGTCGGCCAGCCAGCGGCCGAACTCGGCCACGTACGGGACCAGGTCGGCGGTGGGCAGCGCCGAGGCCGGCCCGACCGGGACGCGCTCCAGCCGGTAGCCGTGCACGTCGGCGGTTTCCGGCTGCCCGGGGTCGTCCCGGCGTTCGTACACCCGGACGTCGTGACCCCGTGCGGCCAGTTCCTCGGCGACCCGCGCGATGTGCTGGTGGGTGCCGACGGCCGGGCCCTCGGGGTGGCTGGACGGGCCGGCGTGCGCGCAGACGAGGCCGACGCGCATGGGTCACCTCCATGCGATTTTCTCCAGCGGTGGTCCTCCGGTCAGAGGGTCCCATTAACCCGGGGCTCGGGAGCCGAAACCTGGCAGATCGGGAAGAGGCCGGCGGGTAGTTGCGCGGCGACAAGTGTCGAGCCGCCCGCGCGGGCCGCTCCCGGGGTCGTGGATCCGACCCGCGTCGGTCGCATGACCCCCGGCCAGCCGGGGTACCGGCCAGGAATGCCGCTCACCCGCAGCCTCGCCGACGCCACCGTGGTGATCACCGGAGCCTCCAGCGGGATCGGCGCCGCGACCGCGTACGCCCTCGCCCGCCGGGGCACCGCCGTGGTGCTGGCCGCCCGCAGCGAGGCCGCCCTGCGCGAGGTGGCCCGCAACTGCCGCGACCTGGGTGGCCGGGCGCTGGTCGTGCCGACCGACGTGACCGACCCGGCCGCGATGGAGCGGTTGGCCGCCCGGGCGGTGGAGGAGTTCGGCCGGCTCGACGGCTGGGTCAACAACGCGGCGGTCAGCGCGGTGGGCCTGTTCGACGAGATCCCGGTGCAGGAGTTCCGCCGGGTGCTGGAGGTGAACCTGCTCGGCGCCGCGTACGGCACCCGGGCCGCGCTGCCGCACCTGACCGCGGCCGGCGGCGGCGTGCTGGTCAACAACGCCTCGGTGCTGGCCGAGGTGGCGATGCCCTACCAGTCCGCGTACAACGCCACCAAGCACGGCATCCGCGGGCTGGCCGACACGGTCCGCCAGGAGTTGCGGGTCACCGGCCGGGGCAACATCTCGATCTGCACGGTGCTGCCGGCCACCATCGACACCCCGTTCTTCCGGCACGCCGCCAACCACAGCGGGCGGGAACTGGTGCCCCCGCCACCGGTCTACCCGCCGGAGATGGTCGCCCAGACGATCGTCCGGATGCTGCGCCGGCCGCGCCGGGAGGCGTACGCCGGCGGCGCCGCGCGACTGATCGGCCTGCAGTGGCGGCTCGCCCCGGCCCTGGCCGAGCGGACGCTCGGCTGGTACGCCCACCGCACCCAGTTCGGGCCGGCGCCCCGGCTGGACACCTCCGGAAACGTCTTCGACGCGGACGCCGCGGCCCGGCGCGAGGGGGGCTGGCACGGCCGGCGGCGGCAGCTGGTGCGGATGACGGCGGCCTTCGGCCTGGCGGCCGCCGGCACCGCGGTGGGCACGGTCGCCGCGATGGCCCGACGAACCCGGACGGTCCGCTGATGGGTCCGGCCGGCCGGTCGGATGCGGGGTCCGCTCCGGGCAGGCAGAATAGGGCGATCATGCCGACCGACGTGCGTTGCCTGGTGGAGACGGACCGGTCGTCCGCCGTGATCCGGGTGACCGGGGTGCTCGACCCGGCCGGAGTCGGCCCGGTGCGCGACGCACTGCTCACCCGGCTCAGCGACCGGCCCGGGCCGGTCGTGGTGGACCTCTCCCGGTTGCGGGTGGCCGAGCCGGCGGCCGGCCGCGTCTTCGCCGAGGTCCGCCGCGAGGTGCTCGACTGGCCCGCCGCGGACCTGCTGCTCTACGACCCGTCCGGCGCGGTCGCCGGGGTGCCCGCCTGGCCGACCCTGGACGGGGCGATGGCCGCGCTGGCCGCCGCGCCGATGGCCGCCGTGCTCACCGCCGACCTGCCGCCCTCGGTCGGCGCCGCGCGGGAGGCCCGGCAACTGGTCACCGACGGCTGCCAGCGCTGGGGGGTGCCGGGGCTGGCCGAGCCGGGCTGCATCGCGGTCACCGAAATGGTCAACAACGTGGTCGCCCACGCGCACACCCCGATGACGGTCCGGCTGGCGCCCCGCGACAGCGAGCTGCACCTGGCCGTCCGGGACCACTCCGCGCGCCAGCCGGCGTACGCCGGGCTGGCCCCGCTGACCGCGACCGGTGGCCGGGGGTTGTTGCTCATCGACACGGTGGCCCGCCGCTGGGGCAGCAGCCCGGTGCCCGACGGCAAGGTCGTCTGGTGCGTGCTGCACCCGGACGACGAGGCCGCCGCCCGGGGCTGACCGCCCGGGTCGGTGCGGCCGGCCCGTCGTGGCGGGAGCGGGCGGTGTGCGGCCGGGTGTCCCCGAATCGGCCGGTTGCCCGGCCTGCGTGGCCGGTGGTGGCGGTTACGGGGGTGCCGGCAGTGGGTAGTGACCGGTCATGCGCGACGACGAGTACCCGACCCCCGTGTCCGACCCCGAGGCGGAGGGCCTGCCCGACACCGCCGACGACGACTCGACCGCCAACGACGACGTCCTGACCGGGCGCGAAGCGGACGGCCCGGAGCCGGCGCAGATTCCGGCCGACCGGGACCCGGTGGCGGTGGACCGGTTCGGGACCACCGCCGAGGAACAGCTCGACGGCGAGTCGCTCGACTACAAGCTGGCCCGGGAGTCCTTCGAACGCCCGGTCGACGACCCGCTGGCCGGCCCGATCGACCCGGACATCGCCGCCGAGGCGGACAGCCGGGAGCAGGCGGCCCAGGCGCAGCTCGACGCGGACGTGCTCGACCCGGGCCCGACCTCGGACCCGAAGTCCCCGGTCTCCATCTACGACCACGGCCAGCTCGGCAGCGTGGCCGACGCGCAGGTGGGGCGGCTGGTCGAACCGGACGAGGGGGCGCACACCGACCAGGAGACCGACTCGGTCGCCTACGACGCGGGCTCGGCCGGCGGTGGGGCCACCGCCGAGGAGTTGGCCATCCACGAGACGCGCCCGCCGCACTCGGTCTGAGTCAGTCGTCCAGCCCGCGCTCGATCGCGTACCGGGTCAGCTCGACCCGGTTGTGCAGCTGGAGCTTGCCCAGCGTGTTCTGCACGTGGTTCTGCACGGTCCGGTGCGACAGCCCGAGCCGCTCGGCGATCTGCTTGTACGACATCCCCTTGGCGACCAGGCGCAGCACCTCGGTCTCCCGGTCGGTGAGCCGGGGTGCCGCGCCGTCGCCGCCGCGCGGGCCGGTGCCCGCCGGGGTGGCCCCGCCCGGTTCGGCCGCCAGCCGCCGGTACTCCCCGAGCACCAGCCCGGCCAGGCCTGGGGTGAAGACCGGCTCGCCCGCGGCGGTGCGCCGCACGGCGTCCAGGAACTCGGCCGGCGCGGCCGACTTCACCAGGTAACCGGTGGCGCCCGCCTTCACCGCGTCCAGGACGCCCTGCGCCTCGCCGCTGGCCGAGAGCATCAGCACCCGCACCTCGGGCAGCGCCGCGCGCAGCCCCCGGATCACCTCGACGCCGGAGATGTCCGGCAGTTGCAGGTCGAGCACCACCACGTCCGGCCGGGCGGCCGCCGCGACGCGGACCGCCTGCCGTCCCTCGCCGCTGGTGGCCACCACCTGGTGGCCGGCCTCGGTCAGGTCCCGGGCGACCCCCTCGCGCCACATCGGGTGGTCGTCCACCACCATCACCCGCGCCACGTCCCGCACCCCCTGTCCACGCTCATGCCCGCGCCCGGGGCACTGTCAACTCCACCTCGGTGCCCGCGCCGGGGGTCGAGGTGATCGAAACGGTGCCGCCGAGGTCGGCGAGGCGGCCCTGGATGGACCGGGCCACCCCGAGCCGTCCCTGCGCCGCCGCCTCGGCCAACCGGCCGGCGGGGAACCCGGGCCCGGAGTCGCGGACCGACACCGTCACCGTCGCCCCCTCGTCCTCGACCAGCACCCAGGCCCGGCCGTCGGCGTGCCGCTCGACGTTGTCCAGGGCGGCGGCGGTGGCGGCGGCCAGCTCGCGGGCCACCGGCCCGGGCAGCGGCACCGGGGTGGCCGGCGCCGAGAGCGACACCGTCGCCGAGGCGTACCGGCCGAGCAGGGCGCGCAGGTCCACCGGACCGTCGTCGGAGGCGACGGGGGCCGGGCCGGCCCCGGCGATCAGCGCCCGCAGCGCCGCCTCCTGCTCGCCGGCGAGCCGGGCCAGCTCGCCGGCCTCGCCGTCCAGGTGCGCGCCACGCCGCTGCACCAGCGCCAGCACCTGGAGCACCGAGTCGTGGATGTCCCGGGCCAACCGCTCCCGTTCCCGGTTCGCGGCCTCCAGCTCGACCGCCCGCTGCAGCCGCTCCTCGGCGGTCACCGCGAGCCGGGCCACGTGCCCCACCACCACGCCGGCGAGCAGCAACAGGATGGTGCCGTTGAGCGCGGACGGGGAGACCATCCCCCGGGTGGCCAGGTCGGCGGCGCCGAGCACCAGGGCGGCCACCGCGCCCCGGCGCCGCCCACCGGAGACGGCCCAGGCCAGCACCGGCCCGCCCAGCCAGGCCACGGCCAGGGTGGTCACCCCGGCGGCGAGCGCCGCGCGCCCGACCACCCACGGGGTGACCAGCAGGATCGCCAGGACGACGCCGAGGTCGGCCAGGAGCAGCGGCCAGCCCCGCCAGCGGGGCCGGGCGTACCCGGCCGCGGTCACCCCGGTCCAGGCCGCCATCACCAGGACCACCGCGCCCGCCGCGAGGGGGTGGGCGTAGCGGTCCGCGTCGCGGAGCACCACCACGCAGACGTACGCCAGGGAGGCGACGCGGAACACCGCGACGGCCCGCCAGAGCGGGACCTCGAGACCACCGGGCGGGGACGGCACGGAGGTCACGATGCCACAGCGCGTGGGCCTGCCCGCCACCCCGGCCGGTGCGGCCGGCGGAATCCTGACGTACGGTGGAAATACCGCGAACACCTCCGAGATCCGCTGGCGGGACGGGGCCATGACGAACGCTGATCCCCCGGCACCGCGTACGGTTGTGCCCATCGAACCCTCCCTCCTGATCGCCGAAGCCTTCGGACAGGCTCAGGTGACCGAGCTACGCCACTCGGTCACCTCCTGCGCGCATGCCTGCGGACTGAGCGGGCAGCGGCTGGACGACTTCGTGCTCGCGGTCAACGAGCTGATCACCAACGCGGTCCGGCACGGCGGCGGGCGGGGCCGGCTGCGGCTGTGGCGGCAGGCCGGTCACCTGCTCTGCGAGGTCTCCGACCACGGCACCGGGATCAGCGCCCGGCGGTTGGACGACCGGACCCGGCCGGCGCCGGACACCGCCGGCGGCTGGGGCCTCTGGCTGGCCCGCGAGCTCAGCGACAGCATGGAGGTCGAGACCGGCGCCGCCGGCACGACGGTTCGGATCAGCGCGGCGGTCGGCGAGCGCGAGCACATCGGCCGGCACCGCCGCGACTGACCGCGGCGGCCGGTCGCGGCGGGGCGGTGGTGCCCCGTCCCCGGGTCGCGCCGCGTCCCGGCACCGGCCGCGGCCGCCGCACGCGCCGGCCTCCCGGCCGCGCACGGCACCGTGGGCTCAGGCGAAGAGGGCGCTGACCGACTCGCCGTCGTGGATCCGGCGCATCGCCTCGGCCAGCGCCGGCGCCACCGACAGCACCTTCAGCTTCGGCACCCGCTTCTCGGCCGGGATCGGCACCGTGTTGGTGCAGACGATCTCCAGCACCCCCTCCTGCTCGCTGAGCCGGTCGAGCGCGCCGCTGGAGAAGAGGCCGTGCGTGCAGGCCAGCCGGATGGAGCGGACCTTCAGCTCGCGCAGGTGCTCCATCAGCTCGATCACCGTGCTGCCCTTGGCGATCTCGTCGTCCAGCACGATCACGTCCCGGTCCACCACGTCGCCGATCACCGCGCTGATCGTGACCCGGTCGTCGCTGAACCGCTGCTTCGCGCCGGCCGCCACCGGGGTGCCGAGCCGCCGGGCGAAGGCCGCCGCCTCCTTGGCGTTGCCCAGGTCCGGCGAGACCACCACGGTGTTGGCCAGGTCGTACCGGCTGAAGTGCTCGGCCAGCTCGCGGAGGGCGTGCAGGTGGTCCACCGGCACGCTGAAGAAGCCGTGCACCTGCGGGGAGTGCAGGGTCATCGCCAGCACCCGGTCGGCGCCGGCCGAGGTGAGCAGGTCGGCCACCAGCCGGCCACCGATGGAGATCCGGGGCGCGTCCTTCTTGTCCGACCGGGCGTACGCGTAGTGCGGCAGCACCACGGTGATCCGGCCGGCCGAGGCGCCCCGGGCGGCGTCGATCATGAGCAGCAGCTCCACCAGGTGCTCCTGCACCGGCGGCACCAACGGCTGGATCAGGAAGACGTCGCGCTCCCGGCAGTTCGCCTGCAACTGCACCTCCAGGCAGTCGTTGGCGAACCGGGACACCCGCACCGGGTGCAGGGGCACCCCGAGGTGGGCGCAGATCTCGGCGGCGAGTTCGGGATGGGCGGTTCCGCTGAACACGGCGATGTCACGCACGTCTGCACATCGTACGGATCACCGGCGGGACCGGGGCCGGGGCCCGGCGCCGGGCGGCGTGGTGGCGCCCGGCCCGGTACGGTGCTGCCGTGACCGGAGAGTTCGTCGCCGCCATCGACCAGGGCACCACCTCGTCCCGGTGCATCGTCTTCGACCGGGCCGGGGAGATCGTCGCCGTGGCGCAGCGGGAGCACCGGCAGCTCTTCCCGCAACCGGGCTGGGTGGAGCACGACGCCGAGGAGATCTGGGACAACGTCGAGCGGGTGGTCCGGGAGGCGCTGGACGCGGCCGGCACCGACGCGACCGGGCTGGCCGCGGTCGGGATCACCAACCAGCGCGAGACCACGCTGGTCTGGGACCGGGCCACCGGCCGTCCGGTGGCCAACGCGATCGTCTGGCAGGACACCCGCACCGGCCCGCTGCTGCGCGAACTGGAGCAGGCACACGGCGAGGAGCTGTTCCGCACCCGCACCGGCCTGCCACTGGCCACCTACTTCGCCGGGCCGAAGCTGCGCTGGCTGCTCGACCACGTCGAGGGCCTGCGGGCGCGCGCCGAGGCCGGCGAGGTGCTCTTCGGCACCATGGACAGCTGGCTGATCTGGAAGCTGACCGGCCGGCACGTCACGGACGTGACCAACGCCAGCCGCACCATGCTGATGGATCTGTCCACCCTCGACTGGAGCCCGGAGCTGCTGGACGCGATGGGCGTGCCGGCCGCCATGCTGCCGCGGATCCGCAGCTCCGCCGAGGTCTACGGGGAGGCCACCGCGGTGCTCGCCGGGGTGCCGGTGGCCAGCGCGCTCGGCGACCAGCAGGCCGCGCTGTTCGGGCAGACCTGCTTCCAGCCGGGCGAGGCCAAGTGCACCTACGGCACCGGCAGCTTCCTGCTGCTCAACACCGGCGCCAGCCCGGTCGCCTCGGCGCACGGCCTGCTCACCACCGTCGCCTACCGGATCGACGGCCAACCGGCCGCGTACGCCCTGGAGGGGGCGATCGCGGTGACCGGCTCGCTGGTGCAGTGGCTGCGCGACAACCTCGGCCTGATCTCCACCGCGGCCCAGGTGGAGGAGCTGGCGGGCACCGTCGCCGACAACGGCGGCTGCTACGTGGTGCCGGCCTTCTCCGGGCTGTTCGCCCCGCACTGGCGCAGCGACGCCCGGGGCGTGATCGCCGGGCTGACCGGCTACATCACCAAGGGGCACCTGGCCCGGGCGGTGCTGGAGGCGTCCGCCTGGCAGACCCGCGAGGTGGTCGACGCGATGAACGCCGACTCCGACGTCGCGCTGCGCCGGCTGCGGGTGGACGGCGGGATGACCGCCAACGGGCTGCTCATGCAGTTCCTCGCCGACGTGCTCGACGTGCCGGTGGTGCGGTCCCGGATCACCGAGACCACCTGCCTCGGCGCCGCCTACGCGGCCGGCCTGGCGGTCGGCTTCTGGCCGGACCTGGCCACCCTGCGCGAGCAGTGGCGCTCGGACGCCCAGTGGACCCCGGCGATGGCACCGGAGCACCGCGAGCGCGAGCTGCGCAACTGGCGCAAGGCGGTCGAGCGCACGCTGAACTGGGTGGACTGACGGCGACCCGACGGTGCCGAAGGGAGACCGATGCCGACCCTGGTGCTGACGATCATGACGGTGCTCGGTCTGTCCGGGGTGACCTGTGCGGTCGTCCGGTTTCAGCGGGACCTCGACCTGCTGCGCCGGGGCGTCCGGGTGCCGGGCCAGGTGGTGGAACTGCGCCCCGTCACGTTCGGCTTCGGTCCCCGGACGTACCACCCGGTGGTGCGCTTCCGCACGGCCAACGGCCGGGAGGTGACCGCGACGCCGGGACGCTGGCGGCAGACCCCGCTGTCGGCGGCGCCGGGGCCGGTCACCGTGGTGCACGAGCCGGCCCGCCCGACCCGGATCCTGGTCGAGGCGCCGGGCGTCGGCGGCACCTCCTCGGTGGTCGTCCCCTTCGTCACGCTGCTCGGCGTCAGTGTGATCGTGCTGGTCGTCGGCGTCGCGGTCTTCCTACGCCTGAGCTAGGTCCGACGACCGCCGCCGACCCTCCATGGTGGTCGGTGGCCGGTAGGGGCTACGGTCGGCCCCGCACACGGACGGACGACACCGGAATGGGGGCACGATGACCGGGCCGAACGGGAGCGCGCCGACGGGCGACGTGATGGCGCAACTGATGGAGCGGATGCGGGAGCAACTGAACCGCGGCGAGGAGCTGCGCACCCGGCTGGCCGGCCTCACCGGGCGGGCCGAGAGCGAGGACGGGCTGGTCCGGGTCACCTGCACCGCCGAGGATCCCGCCCACGAGTTGCACATCGACCCGCGCGCGCTGCGCCTGCCGGCGGCCGAGCTGGCCGAGCTGCTCGGCGACCTGCTCCGCAAGGCTCGCGCCGACCTTCAGCGGGAGACCGGCGAGGCACTGCGCGAGCTGACCGGCCCGGCCGGGCCGGAGGCACTGGTGCACGACCCGGCGGCGGCGCAGGCCAAGCTGGCGCAGCTCAACGACCTGGTCAGCGGGCCGCTGCGGGAGAGCACCCAGATGTTGGAACGGCTGCGGCGCCAGTTGGGCGTCTGACGGGACGGCCCGGAGCGGGGTCGGCGGTCGCGCCCCGCCTCGCTCCGCGGCCGCCGGGGGAAGCGTCAGCGGGCGGGCCGAGCCCGCTTCCCGGCCGCCCGGAGGAACACGACGGCGAGCGCCACCAGGACCACCAGCAGTGCGGAGCCGACCAGCAGCGGGGCGACGAGCCAGCTCATCAGGTTCACCGTGGCCCGGGTGTCGTTACCCCAGCCGTCGACCTGCTCGCCCTCGCGTACCGAGCCGCCGCCCACCGGGCCGGCGACCACCGTGCCGTCGGAGAGCCGCCAGCTGCCGCGGCACCGCTCGGTCGCCTTCGGACCGTCGAGGTCGCAGGACTCGACCCGGATGGTCACCCGCTCGGCGCCGATCGCGTTGCGGCCCAGGCCGACCGGAAGCGCCAGGGCTACGGCGACCAGGACGACCGGCACCAGCAGCCGCTGCCAGCGCGGCCGGCGGGCCATCCGGGACACGTAGTCGTCGGGCGGCGTCGGGGCGGATCGTCCGGACGGCATGGCTCGGAGGCTACCAGCGCCGGGCACCCTCCCCCAGCCAAGATCGGGTACGCTGTCCGCGCTCTGGCAGCAACCAACATCGATCGCGCCAACGGGGGGGCCAGTGATCAAGGTGGATCCGCCGGCGATCCGGGCGCTCGGCGAGACGATCGAGCGTGAGGTCGGCCCGGCCCTGGACGCCTGCACCGACCTGCTGGCCTCGGCCCGCGCCATCACCCACAGCAACTTCACCTCGGTGGTGCCCCACCTGGCGGTCGCCTACGTCGGGGCGGTCGAGTTCGTCGAGGAGGAGCTGCGCAGCAAGCGCGAGCACCTCACCGAGATCCGGTCGCGGTTGTCCAGCACGGCGGACAACTGGGAGGCCACCGAGACCGCCAGCACCATCGCCACCCGCTGAGCCCGCCGGAGAACCCATGGCAGACCCGACCTACCCCGCGATCGCCGCCAAGACCGCGCTGCTGGAGATCTCCGTGGCCGCGGCGGTCATCCCCGCCGCCTGGCCGGTCGCCCAGATCGTCTACTTCAACCAGTGCGACCCGGAAACGATCATGCGAAAGGGCGGCGACTGGCTCTCGATCTACGATCAGCTCGGCACCGCCCGCGACAACCTCGACTCGGCCGTCGGCACGCTGACCGCCGACCAGTGGAGCGGCCGCGACCGGGACGCGTTCGGCGTGCACGTCCGCAGGTACGACGTCCAGGTCGTCGGCACCCAGGTGCTGGCCGTCACGGTGGGCGTCACCATGCTCTGCGTCGGCGCCATCCTGCTCTGCCTGGTGGTGGCGTACACGGTGGTCGCCACCATCCTCTTCGCCTTCGCCACCTTCATCGCAGCCGCCGCGGCGACCGTGGTCGGATCGCCCGCCGCGGCCTCCGCGCTGGCCACCGCGAACTCCTTCGCCGCCTCGGCGCTCGGGTTCCTGAAGGGGATCGAGGCGATGGCCGAGGCCGTGGCCACCGGCGGGGCGGCGGCGATCGCCGCGGCCGGCGCCTTCGACGTCGGGATGCAGCTGGGCACCGGGCGCACCGACGTGCTGAAGGACCTGGTCCAGGCCACCGTGGACGGGCTCGACAACGTGGCCGCCGGCTTCCTCTCCAAGTGGGAGCGGGACTTCGTCGGCTACGGCATCCACAGCAGCGGCCGGCACATCGCCGGTTCCCCGAACGGGCCCGGCTACCTGGTCTACGGCGGAATGACGCAGGTTGCGCCGGCCGGCGCGGACGCCGACGGGGACACCGTCTGGGGCACCTCGGGTGTGGTCGACAACGTCTGGTCGCGGGTCTTCGGCGGGGACGTCTGGAACCACTGAGCCCACCGGGCCCGCGGCGCCCGGCGTCCCGCCGCCACCGGCCGGCGCGCCGCGGTCAGCCCCAGCGGTTGCCGGTGAGCCGCTCGTAGACGTCGACGTAGCGGGCCCGGGTCGCCTCGACCACCTCGGCCGGCACCTCGGGAGCGGGCGCCTGCTTGTCCCAGCCGCTGTCGGTGGCCCAGTCCCGGACGTACTGCTTGTCGTAGGAGAACTGCACCCGCCCCGGCTGGTACGACTCGGCCGGCCAGAACCGGGACGAGTCCGAGGTGAGCAGCTCGTCGCCGAGCATCAGGGTGCCGTCCGCCGCCCAGCCCAGCTCGATCTTGGTGTCGGCGACCAGGATGCCCCGGTCGGCGGCGAGTTCGGCGCCCCGCCGGTAGACGTCGAGGGTGATCTGCCGCAGTCGCTCGGCGGTCTCGGTGCCCACCTTGTCCACCACCTCGGCGAAGGTGATCGGTTCGTCGTGCTCCCCCACCGGCGCCTTGGTGGACGGGGTGAAGATCGGCTCGGGCAGGATCGACGCCTCGACCAGGCCGCGCGGTAGCGGCACACCGGAGACCGCGCCGGTGCGCTGGTACTCCCGCAGGCCGCCGCCGGTCAGGTAGCCCCGGGCGACGCACTCCACCGGGACCATCTCCAGCCGCCGGCAGCGGATCGCCCGGCCGGCGAACTCGTCCGGCACGTCGGTGGCGGAGAGGACGTGGTTGGGCACCAGGTCGGAAAGCTGCTCGAACCACCACAGCGAGAGCGCGGTGAGCAGCTTGCCCTTGTCCGGGATCGGTGTCGGCAGCACCACGTCGTAGATCGAGATCCGGTCGGAGGCGACCAGGATCAGGTCGTCGCCGTCGGCGTAGACGTCCCGGACCTTGCCCGAGTGCAGAAGTTCCACGTGCCCTAGTACATCACGCGACCTGCGTACGTCCGGTCGCCGGTGCTGCCGGCGGAGGGCCGCCTCCGCCCGGCAGCCGGTGTCGGCCGGACGGCCGTTGACACCCTCCGGCGGCGCCTGCGTGAATGATCCGACCCCCGCCCGCCCGGTACCCAGGAGGCCCCGTGCCCGCCGCCCGTCCCGCCCCGCACCGTCCCGGCGCGGACCCGGGCCGGCGCCGGGTGCTCGCCGCGCTGCTGGGCGCCCCGGTCCTCGGCTTGGCCGGGTGCACCGGCGAGCAGGCCACCCCCACCGACGACGGGCCGGTCGAGCTGTCGGTGTTCTGGTGGGGCGGCGCCGCGCGGGCCGAGCGCACCGAGAAGGCGCTGCGGCTCTACTCCGAGCGGAATCCCCGGGTCACCTTCCGGGTCACCTGGCAGGGCAGCGGCGGCTACTACGACCGGCTGGCCACCCAGGCCGCCGGCGGCAACGTGCCCGACCTGTTCCAGCTCGACGACAGCGTGCTCACCGAGTACGCGCAGCGCCAGATCGTCCTCGACCTCGGCGGGTACGTCGCCGACCGGCGGCTGGACCTGAGCGCCCTGCCCCCGGGCCTGGCCCGGTACGGCGAGGTGGCCGGACGGACGGTCGGCGTCCCGGCCGGGCAGACCGCCGCCGCGCTGGTGGTCAACCGCGACCTGCTGCGCCGGCTGCGGGTGGCGGAGCCGCGCACCGGGATGAGCTGGGACCAGTACGTCGCCTGGGCGCAACAGGTCACCCGGGCCGGGGGTGGCCGGGTCGCCGGCACCACCGACCCGTCCGGCGACTACCGGGCGCTCTGGCTCTGGCTGCGGGGCCGGGGCAGTGAGTTCTACCAGGGGCGGCAGCTCGGCTTCGCCACCGACGCGCTGGTCGAGTGGTTCGCGCTGTGGGATCGGGCCCGAGCGGGCCGGGCCACGCCCAGCGCCGCCCTGGCGGAGCAGGCCGACAGCGGCGAGCCGGCCCGGCAGCTCGTGGTCACCGGGGCCACCGCCGCGTCCGTCGCCTGGTCGCACCAGCTCCCGGAACTGCAACGGCTGACCCGGGACGAGCTGGCGTTGGCCGCCCTGCCCGGGCCGCCGGCCGCGCAGTGGGCCCGGGCGTCGATGTACTGGGCGGCCTTCCGCGGCACCCGGCACCCCGCCGTGGTGGTGGACGTGCTCAACTTCCTCACCACCAACGGCGAGGCCGGCGCCGTGCTCGGGCACGACCGGGGCCTCAGCGCCAGCCTGGCCGTCCGCCGCTACACCGAGGGCGTCCTCACCGACCCGGTGGAACAGCGGGCCGCCGCCTTCGGCGCCACCCTGGCCGGCGGGCTGGGCCCGGCGCCGAGCCCGCCCCCGGCGGGACACCCCCGGGTCCGTGCGCTGCTGCTCGACGCCGCCGAGAGCGTCCGCACCGGCCGGGCCGGCAGCCAGGCCGCCGCGGCCCGGTTCCTGGCCCAGGCCAACGCCGCCCTGGCCTGACCGCCGGCATCCCGAGCAGGCCCGTGGACCCGGACGTCACCGTGCCAGGGGCGGACCGGCATCCGGACTGCCGGCCGGCCCGGCGGTCGCCGGCCCCGCGGACGAATCAGCGCGGCGGGCCGCCCCGCCGGTTGCGGGTCATCCAGAACACCAGGTAGACGATGACGGCGACGACCACCAGGCAGCAGAGCAGCCCGAGGAACCCGAAGCCGCCGCCGCGTCGCCGCCGGGCGGCCTCGACCACCAGTTCACCCGTGCCGGTCGACGCCCAGGCCGCAACAGGTACGAAGACGGACAGCACCACCGCACCGAGGACGGCGCTCAGCCGGCCCCACCACTTGCCGAAAGCAGACATGCCCACATCCTCGCCGAGAACCGCAACCACGGCAGGCCAGAGAGCGGGAATCGCCGGCGGAGGGGGCGTCGGCACCGGAGAACGCCGAAGGCCCCGGAGATCATCCGGGGCCTTCGGGACAGTAGCGGGGACAGGATTTGAACCTGCGACCTCTGGGTTATGAGCCCAGCGAGCTACCGAGCTGCTCCACCCCGCGTCGGCCTCACCACTCTATCGCATCCGCGCCCGGATGATCAGCCACCCCCCGTGATCCCGGCCGTCGCGCGGCACCGGCCGCAGCTCGCCGACGGCCGGCACGCCGGCGCGGCCGGCTGTGGGGGGTCGCGGTGAGCGCTATCGGGGCCGTCCACCGGTCCGGCGAGATCCTGTCCGCGGCGACGCGTCGGCCGCCCGGGCGTTCCGCGCGTCCCGGGCCGCCTGGACGAAGGCGCGGACCAGCGACGTCTCACCGGCGCCGCGCCACACCGGCGCGTACGACAGGGTCGGTCCGTCGGTGATGGGCACGAAGGTGATGTCCCGGCGCTTCCGGCCGGCCGCCACGAGCGACCCGATGGGAGACACCACCCTGCCGGAGCCGATCGCGGTGAGGGCCTCGGCGAGGGTGGCCACGGCGCTTCCGCGCCGGATCGGCCGCCCGGCCGGGGTCACGGACGGGCATTTCACCTCCCACATGTAGTCCGGGATGGGCCCCTCCAGGTGCACCACCGCGTGGTCGCCGAGATCCTCGATCTCGACCTGGTCCCGGCTGGCCAGCGGGTGGTCGGCGGCGACAGCCAGCACCAGCTGCTCGGTGTACAACACCGGCCCGACGACGAGGTCGGGCTCGCGGACCGGGAGCCAGAGCAGCCCCACGTCGATCCGACCCGCCCGCAACCCGCCGAACGGGTCGGAGGGGAGGAGTTCGCGCATGTGCAGCTCACACTGCGGATGCCGCTGCCGGAACAGTTCGAGGACGCCCGCGATCTCCTGGTGGTGGGTGTCGAAGGTGCCGACGGTCAGGGTGCCGACGTACCCCCGGGCGGCGGCGGCAGCCTCGTCGATGCCCGCCATGATCTCGCCGTAACCCGCGTCGAGCCGGTCGCGCAGCCGCTCGCCGAGCGGGGTGAGCCGCACGCTGCGGCTGGTCCGCTCGAACAGGGCACCGCCGATCCGGCGCTCCTGCTGTTTGATCGACTGACTGACCCGCGCCTTGGACACCCGGAGACGTTCCGCCGTACGCCCGAAATGGAGCTCTTCGGTCAGGGTCAGGAAGATCTCGATGTCCCGCAGCTCCACCCGGCCGTCTCTCCCTCGCGTCACCGCGCGTCCGGATTCGCACCCCGCGATCGCGCGAGCCGGCAGTTTACGGCGACGACGACGGCGGATGGAGCCCAGGGCGCGGCGCCGTCACCCGAGCACCCGGGCTCGTGCTCCGGCTGCTCCCAGACCGCCCCCACAACGACCGAGGGCACTCTCCCGTGTCCGGGAGAGTGCCCTCGACCTGCGGTTGCGCTAGTAGCGGGGACAGGATTTGAACCTGCGACCTCTGGGTTATGAGCCCAGCGAGCTACCGAGCTGCTCCACCCCGCGTCGGTCCGTCAACCGTAGCGCACCACCCGGGGGTGCCGCAAAACGACCCCGCGGGTCACCGTAGCCAGTCCTGGACGGCGGCCACCGCGCGGCGGCTGTCGGCGTCGACCTGGGACCGCTTGCTGGAGGTGTTCTCCCAGCCCTGCTCCCAGAGCACGGTGACCACGTCACCGACCCGGACCGCCCGGACCAGCCGCACCTCGTCGTCGCCGGTCGGATCGCCGTTGACGTCCCGCGCCGCCACCCGCATCTCGAACAGCACGGACTCGTCGCCGTAGCCGCCGTCCGGGAGCAGCCGCTGGCGGGAGGCCGCCGGATTGCCGTTGCTCTGCCCCTGCTGCTCCGGGCAGTCGCGCACCGCCTGGCGCAGTTCCCGCAGGAAGTCGTCGGCCCGGCCGGCCCGGTAGATGGTGATGGTCTGCGCGTAGCTGCCGTCCGGGACCGACCCCTCCGGGGTGCCGGCCAGCCGGTAGGCGAGGTTGCGGCTGCGGCTCTGCACGACCGCGCCGTCACTGGGGTAGCGGGCGTCGCAGAGCTTCGGCAGCGTGGTGGAGTCCCGGATGACCGTCTCCTGCCCGGTGCGGTTCGCCTTCGCCAGGGTGAAGAACGCCCGGTCGGGAATCGAGGTGGGCGTGCGCGCGGCACCCGTGGGCAGGCCGCTGGGACCGGCGCCTGGAACGCTGGACGCGGACGGCGGCGCGGGCGGGGTGGCCGACGGGGTCGGCGTGGGGACGGCCACGGTCGGCGTCGGTGTCGGCGTCGCGGCCGGTGCGGGGGCGGGGGCCGGGTTCGCGGTGCGGGTCAGCCGGGCCCCGGTCACCACCCCGCCGACCAGCACCATCACCGCGAGCGCGGTGCCGGCGGCCCGGACCCGGGCCCGGCGGTCGGCCCGGCGCCGGAGCACCTCGGGGAGCGCCAGCTGCCCGCGGTCGGCGTCCTCGGCGAGCGAACGGTAGAGATCGGACAGGTCACGCGACATCGTTGGCCTCCAGCTCCGGGGAGGAGTAGTCCGGCAGCAGCGCCGCCAGTCGGGTCCGCCCCCGCGAGAGCCAGGACTTCACGGTGCCGGTCGGCACCCCGCTCTCCCGGGCGATCTCCTCCACCGACATGTCGAAGAGGTAGTGCAGGGCGAGGGCCTGCCGCTGGGCGGCGGGCAGCTGGCGCAGCGCGCCCACCAGCAGCACGCTGTCCTCGCTGGGGGCGGGCACCGGCGGGGGCGGACCGTTGCGGCTGAGCACGCCGCGCAGGCCGTGCAGGCGACGCCACCGGTCGGTCGCCAGGCGGGCCACCACCAGCCGCAGCCAGGCTTCGGGGGCCGGATGGGTGACCAGCTTCCCCCACTGCCGCCAGGCCCGGGCGAACGCCTCCTGCACCAGGTCCTGGGCCTCGGTGTAGTCGCCCACGACCGCGTAGCCGTACCGGAGCATCCGCCGGGAGGTGCTCCGGTAGAACTCGTCGAAACTGTGCGCGTCCCTCATGGCCCGACCACGCATCCCCCCGGTTCCTCGCCTTGTCTTGCAGACAGGACGGCACACCGGGCCGCCAGGTTGCACGGCCCCGGTCCAGGATCTCGGTCGGCTGCACGACACAGCCCCCGGCGCCGGGGACCGGGGTCGGTCCGCGAGGCCGGGGGCTGTGTCGTGGTACGCGGGTCAGCCGCCGCTCGGGGTGGGCGGCGCGCTGCCGCCCGGGCTCGCCGA
Source organism: Micromonospora sp. C28SCA-DRY-2 (assembly GCF_030519475.1). Lineage (GTDB taxonomy): Bacteria > Actinomycetota > Actinomycetes > Mycobacteriales > Micromonosporaceae > Micromonospora. Next base: position 725,885 of record NZ_JAUMKD010000002.1, read on the forward strand.
CGGGGTGCCGCCGGGGGCCGGGGTGGCCGCCGGACCGGCCGCCCGCTGCGCCTGCTGGAACGCGGTCAGCGCCTCGTCGAGCGCCTTCAGCGCGCGGCCGTACCGCTCGAAGTCGCCGGACGCCTGGGCGGCCCGCACCTCGGTGATCGCGGCCTGGACCCGGTTCGCGGCCTCGGCCAGCTCGCCGGTGAGCGCCGGCGGGGTGGTCGGCGTCCCGGTCGGCGGCGGGGTGCCGCCGGTGGGCGGCGGCGGGGCGCCCTGGGCGGCCCGCTTGCCCTGCTCGACGAGCTGCTTGATGCCGTCGGTGAGGTTGTCGGCCAGCGCCACGTAGGAACCGCCGTCGCCGTACGACAGCAGCACCTTCTGCAGCAGCGGGTACGCGTCCTGCTGGTTGCTCTTGACGTAGACCGGCTCGACGTAGAGCATTCCGTCGCCGAACGGCAGCGAGAGCAGGTTGCCGTACTGCACCTGGGCCTGGTTGGAGGAGAGCAGGTTCAGCTGCTGGCGGATGTTGGCGTTGTTGGTCATCTGCTGGTGCACCTGCACCGGGCCGGAGATCCGGGTCTGGTCCGGCAGTTCCAGCACCTCCAGCCGCGGCTGCCCGTCGACGTACGACCCGGAGATCAGCGCGGCCAGGTTCTGCCGCCCGTTCGGGGTGACCGCCGAGGTGAGCTGGAACCGCGGCGTGTCCTGCCCGGGGAACTGGGTGAACAGGTAGTACGGCGGCTGCTTCTGCCCACTGTCCGGGGCGTCCGGCACGTTCGGCACCTGCCAGAAGTCCTGCGCCGAGTAGAAGTCGCCCGGGTTGGTCACGTGGAACTTGGTGAGCAGGTTGCGCTGCACCTTGAACAGGTCGGCCGGGTAGCGGAAGTGCTCGGCCAGCTCCGCCGGGATCTGCGCCTTGGGCTGCACCAGGTCGCCGCCGAACGCCTTGTTCCACGCCTTGAGCACCGGGTCGTTCTCGTCGAACTCGTAGAGCTTGACGGTGCCGTCGTACGCGTCGACGGTGGCCTTGACCGAGTTGCGGATGTAGTTGACGTTCTCCCGGGCCAGCTGGAAGGTGCCCCGCCCGGTCAGTTCGTCGGTGGTCTCCTGCTGGAGGTTGACCCGCTCGGCGTACGGGTAGGTCGCCGAGGTGGTGTAGCCGTCCACGATCCACTGCACCCGGCCGTCGATCACCGCCGGGTACGGGTCGCCGTCGAGGGTGAGGAACGGCGCGACCTTCTCCACCCGGTCCCGCGGGTTGCGCACGTAGAGCAGCTTGGAGTTGTCGTTGACCGCCTCGGAGAGCAGGAAGTTCGACTCCTGCTCCTTGATGGCGTAGAGCAGCCGGCGCATGAACGAGCCGATCTCGACGCCACCCTCACCGGTGTAGGTGTAGTAGGCCTCACCGGCCTCGCCGCCCTCACCGACCGGCCGGTCGAACTCGGCCGGGTTGGCGTCCGGGTCGGCCTTGCCGACGATCGCGTAGTCGCCGGCCTCCATCCGCTCGCCGTAGTAGATCCGCGGCTGGCTGGCCGGGATCTGCTCGGTCTGGGAGGAGCACGCCTCCTGCGCCTTCTCGCCGAGGAAGCCGGAGACGAAGAACGGCTGGCCACCGCAGACCACCTGGTTGGCCGGCGCGGCCACCAGCCCGTAGCCGTGCGTGTAGACGGTGTGCCGGTTGATCCAGTTGTTCTGCTGGGCGGTCAGCTCGCCGTAGTTGATCTCCCGGACGCCGACCACGTAGTCGGAGGTCTTGCCGTTCACCCCGTACCGGTCGATGTCCAGCTTGGGGCCGAAGTCGTAGAAGCCGCGGACCTGCTGGAGCTGGGTGTAGGTCTCGCTGACCAGCTGCGGGTCGAGCAGCCGGACGTTCGGCACCACCGAGGTGTCGGTGGCCAGGCTCGCCGGTGGAACGAGATTCGCCGCCGCGTACGGCATGGTCTTCGTGACGTCCAACCCGAAGGCCGCCCGGGTGGCGTCGATGCTGCGCTGGATGTACGGCGCCTCCTTGTCCCGGGCGCTCGGCTTCACCTCGAAGGTCTGCACCGCCCACGGGTAGATGCCGCCGATCGCCACCGCGGAGACGCCGAGCAGGGCCAGCGAGATGCCCGGCCAGACCAGGTTCCGCATCCAGGCGTTGGAGAACACGATGATCGCGATGGCCACCACGACGGAGATGTAGGCGAGGATCTCCTTGGCCGGCAGCAGCGCGTTGACGTCGGCGTAGCCGGCGCCGTAGACGTTGGCCCCGTCGTTGTACTCCAGCAGCATGGCCCGCCGGTCCAGCACGTACGCGACCGCCTTGAGCAGGACGAAGACCGCGACCAGGGTGCTCAGGTGGGCCCGGGCGGCGTTACTCATCCGGTCGCCCACGCCCTGCAGCCGGACCCCGCCGAAGATGTAGTGCACGGCCAGCGCGCCGATCAGGGAGAGCACCACCGCGGTGAAGCCGACCCCGAGCAGGTAGCGCCAGAACGGCAGCTCGAAGACGTAGAAGCCGACGTCCACCCCGAACTCCGGGTCCTTGACGCCGAAGTCACCGCCGTTGCGGAAGAGCAGCCACTGGCTCCACCGGCTCTGCGCGCTCAGCCCGGCGAAGAGGCCGATCACGGCCGCGACCAACGCGATCCACAGGCCAAGCCGGGGGCTCAGCAGCATCCGGTAGCGCTCCAGGGTGGCCTGCTCCGGCGAGTGCGGACGCATCCGCGGGCGCAGCCGGTGGGCGAGCCACAGGTTGCCGCCGATGATCACCGCCATGCCCAGCCCGACGGAGAGGAAGAGCAGCAGCCGGGTGGCCAGCACGCCGGTGAAGACCTGGGTGTAGCGGACCTCGTCGAACCACAGCCAGTCCGTCCACGCCTGTACACCCCAGCCCAGCAGGGTGAAGAGCACGAACACCCCGACCAGGACGCCGATCGTGACGCGTCCGCGTCGGCTCATCCTCGGCAGGGGGCTGCTGCTACGCATGACCACTGTTGGCTCCGCACGCTCGATGTGATCGGCTCCGACCAGGCACCCAGAGTACGGGGTCTTCCTGAACGTGTCGGGGCACGGTCGTGCGGCGGCCGCGCGCCGCCGGTCACCGGCCGGCCGGTGGGCCCGCCCGGGCCGTCGTGCCGGGCGGGACGGCCGGGGCGGAACGGCCGGGGCCGGGCCGGTCGGCCGGCGGTCAGCAGTGGGTGGGCTGACCGCCCGCGCGCAGCGTCTCCAGGGCGGCGAGCGCCTCGTCCAGCGAACCCACCTTCACCAACGGCAGGCCGGGCTGCGGGTTGCGGACGGCCTCCGCGCAGTTGTCCGCCGGCACCAGGAACGCCGTCGCGCCGGCGTGCCTGGCCCCGACCAGCTTCTGCGCGATGCCGCCGATCGGGCCGACCCGGCCCTCGTCGTCGATCGTCCCGGTGCCAGCGATGATCTTGCCGCCGGTCAGGTCCTCCGGGGTCAGCTTGTCCACGATGCCGAGGGCGAACATCAGGCCGGCGCTCGGGCCGCCGATGTCCTCCAGGTCGATCTTCACGGTGAACGGGTGCGGCTGCTGCTGCTCGATCTCGATCCCGATCCGGGGCCGGCCGTCCTGCTCGCGGCTGGTCACCGACGCGGTGGCCGCCGCGCCGTCCCGGGTGTAGCCGATCTCCAGCGCGGTCCCGGCCGGCTTCGCCCGGATCAGCTCGGTGAGCCGGGACGCCACCGGCACCGGCTGCCCGTCCACCGAGGTCACCACGTCGCCGGGCCTGAGCACCCCGGCCGACGGCCCGTCGGCGGCGACCGTCTTGACCACCACCCGCACCGGGAAGCCCAGTTCGCGCAGGGCCGCGGTCTCCGCGCTGGTCTGCGAGACCTTGAAGTCCTCGGCGTTGCGCTCCTCGACCTGCTGCTGGGTCTCCCCCGGCGGGTAGACCAGCTCGCGCGGCACCACCGCCTCGTCGTCGGAGAACCACCCGGCCAGCGCCGACCGCAGCTTGACCGAGGGCTGGACGCCGACCGTGGTCAGCCGCAACTGCCCGGCGGAGGTGGAGGTCTCCCGGCCGCTGACCTCGATGACGTCCTTGCCGTCCTCCTTGCCCAGCGTGTTCACCGTCGGCCCGGGACCGAGCACCACGTACGGGATGGGCGCGCCGAGCACGCCGATGCTGAGCAGGGTGGTGAGCAGAGCACCGAGCAGGACGGTCACGCCGCGACGTCTCATGCGGCAGAGCGTACCGACCGGGGTGGGGCGCCCCGGCGGGTGAACCACGACTTCGCCCTCAGCGCAACGCCAGCGGGGGCGCCCCGGGGCGTGGCACGCGTACCGTAGACGTCGTGCCTGATATTCCGTTCGGTTTCGCGCTCCCGGGTGGGCAACCACCAGACCCCAACGACCCCGCGCAGATGCAGCAGTTCATGTCGCAGTTGCAGCACCTGCTCTCCGCGTCGGGCAGCGGGCCGGTCAACTGGGACCTGGCCCGGCAGGTGGCCGCCAGCCAGCTCGCCGCCGCGGGCGACCCGGCGGTCTCGCCGTACGAGCGCAACGCGGTGGAGGAGGCGCTGCGGCTCGCCGACCTCTGGCTCGAGCCCGCCTCCGCGCTGCCCTCGGGCATCCAGACCTCGGTGGCCTGGAACCGCAACGAGTGGATCTACAAGACCCTGGACGTCTGGCGCAAGCTCTGCGACCCGGTGGCCAGCCGGATGGTCGGCGCGATGGGCGACCTGGTGCCGCCGGAGGCGCGCGCCCAGCTCGGCCCGATGCAGTCGATGGTGGCCACCCTCGGTGGCGCGCTCTTCGGCGGCCAGCTCGGCCAGGCGCTCGGCTCGCTCGCCGCGGAGGTGCTCTCCGCCGGCGACATCGGGCTGCCGCTCGGCCCGGCCGGCACGGCCGCGCTGATCCCGGCCAACATCCGCGCGTACGGCGAGGGCCTGGAGCTGCCCGAGGACGAGGTCCGGCTCTACGTGGCCCTGCGCGAGGCCGCCCACCAGCGGCTCTTCCAGCACGTCCCGTGGCTGCGCGGGCACGTGCTGAGCGCGGTGGAGACGTACGCCGCCGGCATCCGGGTCAACCGGGAGGCGATCGAGGAGGCGATGGGCCGGGTCGACCCGACCGACCCGGAGTCGATGCAGGCGATCGCCCTGGAGGGCATCTTCACCCCGGAGGACAGCCCCGCGCAGAAGGCGTCCCTGGCCCGGCTGGAGACCGCGTTGGCCCTGGTCGAGGGGTGGGTCTGCCACGTGGTGGACAGCGCCGCCGGCGGCCGGCTGCCGAACGTGGTCCGGCTCGGCGAGGCGTTCCGCCGGCGCCGTGCCGCGGGCGGCCCGGCCGAGCAGACCTTTGCCGCGCTGGTCGGCCTGGAGCTGCGGCCACGCCGGCTGCGCGAGGCGGCGGCGCTCTGGGCGGCGCTCACCGAGCACCGCGGGATCGCCGGCCGGGACGCCCTCTGGGGTCACCCCGACCTGCTCCCCTCCGACGACGACTTCGCCGACCCGGTGGCCTTCGCGATGGCCGAGTTCGACCTCAGCGAGCTGGAGAACTTCGACTTCTCCGCCCCCGGTGGCCCGGAGGAGCAGGCACCGGGCGGCCCGGAGCGGCGCACCGACGACTCCGACGGCGACGACGAGCGCCGCTGACCACCGCGACCGGGCCGGCCGGCGGCCCACGACCCCGCCGGCCCGGGTCACGCACCCTCGCGCGCCTGAATCGGAATCAGCCCCGGCACGCCCGGGCCGGGTCAGCCCCGACACGCCTGAGGCGGGTCAGCCCGGATGGCCGGCGCCGGAGAGCAGCGCGCGGGTCGCCTCCCAGCCCTCCACCGCCGGGTCGAGCCGGGCCAGGTCGCCCGGGCCGCGGAGCCGGTGCCAGCCGGGAGTCACCGCCAGGTCGCCGGGGCTCGGCGCCGCCGTGCGGACCGCCGTCGGCAGCCCGCGCTCCAGGTCGACCGCCGGCAGCCAGGCCGGTACGGGCAGCCGGGCCGCCACCCCGAGCAGCCCGGGACCGCCCTCGACCGGCGCGACCGCCACCGGCCGGCTGGTCAGCGGCCGGAGCAGCTTGCCGACGGTCAGTCCGGGCACGTCCGGCGCGTCCCCGGCGATGACGGCCGCCTGGTCGTAGCCGTCGACAGCGGCGAGCACCGCGTTCGGTGTGGGCTCGGGCACCTCGTACACCTCGGTGCCGGGCCAGACCACCGCGTCGGCGAGCCAGCGGTCGGCCGGGGTCACCGCCACCGCGGTGCGCACCTCGTTGAGCGTGGCGAGCAGGTCGACCACGTCCTCGGCGAGCGCCCTCCGCCAGTCCGCCCGGTCGATGCCCGGCGGCGCCCAGCTCACCGGGCCGAGCAGCGCCACCACCACACGTCGTGCCACGCCCCGACCCTACGCGGATCCCGGACATCCCACCGACCCACCGCCCCGCCCTGGTCGACGCCAAGCCGGCCGCACCGCCGCGTGGCGGCGGCGTCGCGATGGCTTCCCACCGTTGATCCACTCCACTTCCCGGATGTCGCGGTATCAACGACGCCCCGATACCGCCATGCACGGCAAACGGAGTGGATCACGAGCCCACCCGGTCGCCGTAGCGGCGTCGGAGCGCACGATCCACGGGAGCGTCGTGGCGGCGCAGTGCGGCATCGCGGGGTGCGGTGGCGGTGGCGTGTGGAGGGGACCCCGAGCGTGGCGAGCTGGCGCGGTCCCGGGGCGGGGCATCCGACCAGCCGGCCGGGCGGCATCCGCTCCTGCCCGGGCGGCGCGGCGTCCGGGCGGGAGCGTCAGTCGGCCAGGGCCGTGCCGGCGGCGGCCGCGACGCCCTCCAGGTAGCCGCGGGCCCGCTCGGTCTTCGGGTACCGGCCGACCAGCGCCCAGAACCGGGCGTTGTGGCTCGGCACGATGAGGTGGGCCAGCTCGTGCAGGAGCACGTAGTCGATGACCCAGTCGGGCATGTCCTGGACCCGGTGGGAGAGCCGGATGGTGCCGTCGGCCGGCGTGCAGGAACCCCACCGGCCGTTCTGGTTGGTGACCCAGCGGACGCTCGCCGGGACGGCCTGCGCGCCGTGCTCGGGCAGGTAGAGCTTGATCAGCCGGGTGGCCCGGACCAGCAGCTCGTCGTCGGAACGGGCCAGCCGCCCCTCCCGGGCGGCGAGCCGGGCGAGCATCCGGTCGACCCACTCGCTCTCCTCGGCCCGGGAGAACTGGTCGGGAATGAGGACGACCACCCGCTCACCGTCGCGGTAGGCGGACACCGTGCGTCGCCGACGCTGGCTGCGCCGTACCTCGACGACCGGCTTCCGCACCCCTGCCATCAGCGGGCCGCGCAGCCTCGGAATCCTGCCACGAAGGAAAGCTACTGCGTAGTGACCAGGGGTACGCAAGAGTCAACCCCTCGACACGCGCCCGGAAAATGGGGATTGGTCGCCAGGAGTCCCGAAAAAATTCTTAGCCGGGCCCGCGCGGCGCACCACCGTCACCCTTCGTGGCGGTCGGCGGGCCGCGTACGCCGCTCCCCCTCCACCGTAGGTGATCATCCGTTCGGGCGCCGCTCGGGGGTCCGCAACCGCCTTCGAGGCGGTTCGGTCGGCGTGTCCCCGCCAAACTGACTTATCAGACGTTATTCGCCATGCACACTCTCGACGTCGACTTCCTCACAGTGTCGATGCACAGCTGACATGGAACTGCCCAGACCTGGGTAGGGTCCGCGACCAGCGGTCACGTGGGTGGCCGCGGAGAACGACCCAGCGCCGGCGCCCCGCGTGGCCCGCCGCCGGGACAACCGCCGGTAGGCAGTGACCGGCGGACGAGACGAGGAGGGCACCGTGGCCGACCAGGCCCAGACCTACAACGGTTACTGCGTCAAGTGCAAGGAGAAGCGCGACTTCGAGGGGCGCATCGAGGTCAGCAAGACCGGGATGAACATGGCCAAGGGCAAGTGTCCGGTGTGCGGCACAACAGTGAACCGCATCCTGGGCAAGGCGAAGGTCTGACCCGATTCGGGTGTGCGGGAGGGGTGGCCGGCGGCCACCCCTCCCGCTTTTCGTTCCGGCTGTCGGGTGAGCGACACCGGTTACCCGCTGGTTGTGGATATCGCGCGATTTCCTGTGGACAGCCCTGGACAGGGTGCCGCGCACCTGTGGACAACGATCGACGGACAGCAGGGGAACGGTCACGATCCGTCGCATGACCCCTGCCCCGCCACCCCGGCCCACCGCGCTGCCCCGACCCACCCTGCTGCCCGGGATCACCCGGCTCTGGCGCGACCGGCACACCCTCCAGCTCGGGGTCGATCCGGGACGGGCCGTCCTGCTGGAGGTCGCCGACCCGCGCGCGGCCCGGCTGCTCGACCTGCTCGACGGCAGCCGCAGCGAACGCCGTGTGCTGGCGTACGCGACCGACGCCGACGTCCGGCCCGACGACGCCCGTACGCTGCTCGACGCGCTGCGGGCGGCGGGCCTGGTGGTGCCCGCGCACACCCTGCTGCCCCGGGAGCTGGCCGGACCGGCCCGGGCCCGGCTCGGTGCCGAGGCGGGCGCGCTGGCCCTGGCCGCCGCCCGGCTGCCCGGCACCCCCGCCCAGGTGCTGCGCCGCCGGCTGGCCGCCCGGGTGGTGGTCAGCGGGGCCGGGCCGCTCGGCGCCGCGGTCACCGTGGCGCTGGCCCAGGCGGGCGTCGGGCACGTGTGCCCGGACCTGGCCGGTCCGGTCCGACCGGCCGACCTGGTCGGCACCGGCATCCCGGCCGCCGAGGTCGGCCGTCCGCTCGCCGCGGCGGTACGCGACGCCGTCGCCCGGGCCGCCCCCGGCACCCGCACCGGGCCGCTCCGGCAGGGCCGGGTCGACCTGGTGGTCCGGCTCGGCGTCGACCGGCCGGCCGCGCTGCTCGCCGCCGGGTACGCCCAACGGCGCCAGCCGCACCTGCTGGTCGCCCTGCGGGAGGGCGTACCGGTGATCGGGCCGCTGGTCCGACCCCCGGTCGGCCCCTGCCTCAACTGTCTCGACCTGCACCGGACCGACCGCGACCCGGACTGGCCGGCGCTCGCCGCGCAGCTCGCCGCCGACGGCCCGGAGCCGGCGTGCGCCGCCGCGACGCTGCTGGCCGCCGGTGGCCACGCGAGCGCGGAGGCGCTGGCCCAGCTCGACGGCGGCACCCCGGAGACGCTCGGCTGCGCGGTGGAGGTGGCCGGGCCGGGCCGGCTCCGGCGCCGGGTCTGGCCCCCGCACGCCTCCTGTGGGTGTTCCCGAGGGCGGCGGTGAGCACCGAGGGCGGCGCAGAGCAGCAGCGGGGCCCTCGCGTCGGTAACAATGGCCGGGTGACCGACATCCCGCGCCGGGCCGTGTCCCGGACCGCAAAGCTCGCCGCTCTGCCGCTCGGCTTCGCCGGTCGGACCGTCCTCGGCATGGGTAAGCGCGTCACCGGGCTCGCCTCCGACGTGATCTCCGCGGAGATCCAGCAGCGCACCGCCGAGCAGCTGTTCAGCGTGTTGGGGCAGCTCAAGGGCGGGGCGATGAAGTTCGGCCAGGCGCTGTCGGTCTTCGAGGCGGCGCTGCCCGAGGAGATCGCCGCCCCCTACCGGCAGGCGCTGACCAAGCTCCAGGAGGCCGCGCCGCCGCTGCCGGCGGCCAGCGTGCACAAGGTGCTCACCGAACAGCTCGGGCCGGACTGGCGGGACCGGTTCGTGGAGTTCAACGACACCCCGGCCGCCGCGGCCAGCATCGGCCAGGTGCACCGGGCGGTCTGGCGGGAGCCCGGATACGGCCCCTCCGGCGCCCCGAACACCCGGGACGTGGCCGTCAAGATCCAGTACCCGGGCGCCGGCGACGCCCTGCTCGCCGACCTCAAGCAGCTGTCCCGACTCGGCGGGATGTTCCGGGCGATCCAGCCCGGACTGGACGTCAAGCCGCTCCTGGTGGAGCTGCGCGAGCGGATCACCGAGGAACTGGACTACGAACTGGAGGCGGAGTCGCAGCGCGCCTTCGCGACCGCGTACGCCGACGACCCGGAGATCTACATCCCGGCGGTGGTCTCCGCGGCCCCCCGGGTCCTGATCACCGAGTGGGTCGAGGGCACGCCGCTGGCCGACATCATCCGGTCGGGCAGCGAGGAGCAGCGCGACGAGGCAGGCCGGCTGATGGCCATCCTGCACCTGTCCGCGCCACAGCGGGCCGGCCTGCTGCACGCCGACCCGCACCCGGGCAATTTCCGGCTGCTGCCGGACGGCCGGCTCGGTGTGATCGACTTCGGTGCGGTGGCCCGGATGCCGGAGGGCACCCCCGAGCCGATCGGCCGGATCGCCGCGCTGGCCCTGCGCGGCAACGCCGACGAGGTGGTGGCGGGCCTGCGGGCGGAGGGCTTCATCGGCTCCACCGAGGAGATCGACGCCCAGGCGGTGCTCGACTTCCTCCGGCCGATGCTGGAGCCCATCGCCGCCGAGGAGTTCCGGTTCACCCGGGCCTGGCTGCGCGCCGAGGCGGCCCGGCTGGCCAGCCCCCGCTCCCCCGCCTACCAGCTCAGCCGGCAGCTCAACCTGCCGCCGTCGTACCTGCTCATCCACCGGGTGACGCTCGGCTCGATCGGCGTGCTCTGCCAGCTGGAGGCGAAGGCGCCCTACCGGGGCATCCTGGAGCGCTGGCTGCCCGGTTTCGCCCCGGTCGGCTGAGCCGGAGCAGACGCCGAGGGGCGGGCGGCCGGGAAACCGGCCACCCGCCCCTCGTCATCGGTGGATCAGAGAACGCCCAGGTCGCGCGCCGACTGCTTGCGGCTGTTCATGGCGACGGTACGGGCGGATCGGGTTGCCTCAGTGCTCGTGGTGGTACGACCGGCCTGAGGCCGGCGCATTCGAGCCCGGGACAACGCTTCATGGAGTAGTTGCATCTCGAAAGCTCCGTTCGGAACGTGCAGCATGGTGGTCAGCTCTCTCGTTGCCGGCATGGCACCGGCGGGGTGGATACGGATCGGGTTCATGTCAGGCCGCCAGCCGGACCGCGTTGCGCGCCCCGGACAGCCCACTGGCCGCCAGGCGCGCCTCGGCCTCGACCCGGAGCGCGGCGTCCCGGGCGACGTCCTCCTTGCGCGGACGGCCACGGGGCCGCTTGCGCGGAACGACCGCGCCACGCTCGAAGATCTCGCCACCCCAGACGCCCCAGGGCTCGGACCGCTCGACCGCACCCGCGAGGCACTCGACGCGCAGCGGGCAGTCCCCGCAGAGCGACTTGGCCAGCTCGAGCTCGGCGGGCGAGTCGGAGAACCACAGGTCGGGGTCGAACTTCCGGCAGGGCAGGTTCGCCTCCAGCTCAACGCTCACGTCGAGCGGGGCCAACGCCAGACTCATCGCCCGGTCACCTCTCTCTCACTTCGATCTCGTGGATCGCATTTCCGACGTACTTCGGCGGGACAAAAACTGAGGCCGCGGATCCCGGTATGCGGGTTCCGCGGCCTCGAGGTGAGCCGGTGGTCTGATGGTCAGACCGGTCTACCTCGAGGTGGAACGCCGCGGACATCCGTGCGCTTCTTGGCGCCATCGATGCCCATGCCGGTGAAGCCACTGGTCCCCTGGACCCCGTTCGGTGCGGTCGCGAGGATCAGCTCGGCCTGAGCCTCGACCTGGTGCACCTGCGGAGCCGACGGTCGCGTGGCCGCGACGGCAAGCCGGACAGCCGACAGCGGAGCGACGGCAGCGGGCAGCGCCGCCGGACGCTCGTTGGTGTAGAAGATCTCCATTGGTGCCACCTCCCTGACGTTCACTCGTGATCGGCACGGTCTCAGCCTCTTGAGCAGCCCGAATGGCGCCGCTCGCGAGGTGTGCCATGAGGCTATTCCTCGGCCCCCGGCGAGGGCAAACGATTTACGGCCAGATTTCAAAAGTTTTCTTCGGGCAGAACGTCGTCGACCGTCGCGCCGCCCACCAGCGCCAGCACCGACTCCCCGTAGAGGCCCAGTTTGCGCGGGCCGATCCCGGCGATCGCGATGAGTTCCTCGGGACGGCCCGGCCGGCGTTCGGCCAGCGCGGTCAGGGTGGCGTCGGTGAAGACCACGTACGCCGGGACCTTCTGCGCGCCGGCCACCCGCGACCGCCACTCGTGCAGCCGAGCGTGCAGCTCCTCGTCGATGTCGGACGGGCAGGTGGCGCAGCGGCCGAGCTTGCGGTCCGGGCCGGCGAGCAGGGTGGCGCCGCAGATCCGGCAGGAGACGATCTGGGTCCGGCGCCGCTCCGTACGCCGGGCCGGGCCGGCGCCGGCCCGCTCGGCGCCACCTGCGGAGCGGTCCAGCTGGGGCAGGAACCGGGTCGGCCGCCGGGCCCGCCCGCCCGGCGAGCGGGCCGTGGCGTACGACAGCCAGAGCCACTCCCGGGCCCGGGTGATGCCGACGTAGAGCAGCCGGCGCTCCTCCTCGACCTGCTCGACGGTCTTGGCGTACGTGGTGGGCAGGGTGCCCTCGGAGAGCCCGACCAGGAAGACCGCATCCCACTCCAGCCCCTTGGCCGAGTGCAGGGAGGCCAGCGTCACCCCGTCCACGGTCGGCACGTGCTGGGCGGCGGCTCGCCGGGCCAGCTCGTCGTTGAAGTCGGCCAGGGTGACCGGGCGCTCCACCGCGGCGGCCGGGCCGATCGGCAACACCTCGGGGGTGGCCGCGTACTCCTCGGCGAGCTGGACGATCGCGGCGAGCGCCTCCCACCGCTCCCGGGCGGCACCGCCGGCCGGGGCGGCCTCGGGCGCCCAGCCGACCGCGCCGAGCGCCTCGACCACGGCGGCGGGCAGCGGCGTCTCCCCCGGGATCGAGCGGGTGGCCGCCCGCAGCGCCACCATCGCCTGCCGCACCTCGACCCGCTCGAAGAACCGCTCCGCCCCCTGCACCTGGTACGGCACGCTCGCCTCGGTCAGCGCCTTCTCGTACGCCTCGGACTGCGCGTTGGTGCGGAACAGCACGGCGATCTCGCGGGCCGGGGTGCCGGCGTCGACCAGCGCCCGGCAGCGGGCGGCCACCGCGGCGGCCTCGGCCGGCTCGTCGGTGAAGATCCGCAGCTCCGGTTCCGGGCCGGGTGGGCGCTGCCCGACCAGTTCCAGCCGCAGCCGCGCCTCGGCGCCGCGCGCCTGCGAGATCACCGCGTTGGCCAGCCCGACCACCTGCGGGGTGGAGCGGTAGTCGCGGACCAGCCGGACCACCGTGGCGCCCCGGTAGCGGCGGGGGAAGTCGACCAGGTAGCCGGAGGTGGCCCCGGTGAAGGAGTAGATAGTCTGGCTGGCGTCGCCGACCACTGTCAGGTCGTCGCGGCCACCCAGCCAGGCCTCCAACAACCGCTGCTGGAGCGGGTTGACGTCCTGGTACTCGTCGACCACGAAGTGCCGGTACTGGCCGCGGACCTGCTCGGCGACGTCGGCGTGCTCCTCGATCCCCCACACCGCGGCACGCAGCATGTCCTCGAAGTCGATCACCCCGTTGGCCCGCTTCAGCCGTTCGTACGCGGCGAACACGTCGGCCACCTTCGCCGGCTCGTGCGGGGTGTCGCGCAGCGCCTTGGCCGCCGCCACCACGTACTCGGCGGGCTCGACCAGGGACGACTTGGCCCACTCGATCTCACCGGCGAGGTCCCGCGCGGCCGCCCGGTCGGTGCGCAGGCCCACCTTGGCGGCGGCGAGGGTGACCAGCCGGACCTTGCTGTCCAGCAGTTCGGGCATGGCCCGGCCCTCCAGCAGCCGGGGCGCGAAGTAGCGCACCTGGCGCAGCGCTGCCGCGTGGAAGGTGCGCGCCTGGACGCCGCCCACCCCGAGCGCGGTGAGCCGGGCGCGCATCTCGGCGGCGGCCCGGGCGGTGAAGGTGACCGCCAGCACGTGCCGGGCCGGGATCTCGCCGGAGAGGGCCCGGTAGGCGATCCGGGAGGTGACGGCCCGCGTCTTGCCGGTGCCGGCGCCGGCCAGGATGCAGACCGGGCCGGCCGGGGCGGTCACCGCGGACCGCTGCTCCGGATCCAGTCCGGCGAGCACCCGTTCGGTCGCTGAGTGAACCCCCACAGCCCGGAATTCTCGCAGCCGGCCCGGACGTTACAGCGGTTAGCCCGGGCTTGATCGGCAAGCCGTGGCCGACTGTTGGAGGATCTGACCATGCTGACGATGTATTCCACCCCCTGGTGCGGCTACTGCCACCGGCTGAAGTCGCAGCTCGACCGGGAGGGCATCGGATACGAGGTGGTCGACATCGAGCAGGACCCGAAGGCCGCGGAGTTCGTGATGAGCGTCAACGGCGGCAACCAGACCGTCCCGACGCTGCGCTTCGCCGACGGCAGCGCCCTCACCAACCCCTCCATCACCCAGGTCAAGCAGCGCCTGGCCAGCCTCGCTGGCTGACCCGCAGCACCCCGCCGGAGCGGCCGCCCACCCGGGCGGCCGCTCCGCCGCGTCTCCGCCCCTCATCGCCCGCGTTGATCATGAAACTGCCGCTCCCGTCGCCGGCGTGTCGCGCCGACGAACCGATGATCAACGGGACGGCGGGGGGACGGGACGGGTGCGGGGGGACGGTGGGCGGGTGCGGGGGGTGGGGTGAGGGTGCGGTGGTGCCAGAGGTAGCCGCCGGCCAGCAGGGTGACCAGGCCGATCAGCGTGAAGAGCAGCCGGTAGTCCAGCACGCCGACGAGCAGGGCGCCGGCCCCGATGGAGAGCGCCTGGGGGCCGCTGACCACCGCCTCGGCCGCCGCGGCCACCCGGCCGATCAGCCCCGCCGGGGTGCGCCGCTGGATCAGCGTGTGCAGCCCGACCATGGTCAGCGGCAGCGAGACCCCGGCCAGCAGCACCGCCGCGAAGCCCAGCCACAGGCTCGGGTACGCCAGCGCCAGCGCCGCCGGCCCGAAGAAGGCGACCCCGGCGGCGAGCGTGCCGACCTCGCCGGCCCGGCGTACCACGCCCGCCGAGAGCAGTCCGCCGAGCAACCCGCCGACCCCCTGCACGGTGACCAGCACGCCGACGAACGCGGCGTCCCGGCCCAGCCCCCGGTCGACGTACGCGAAGATCAGTGACTCGCTGACGCCCATCACCAGCGAGCCCAGCCCGTAGCCGAACAGCGCCCGGCGCAGCGCCGGCTCGCCGGCCAGGTGCCGCAGCCCCGCCCCGAGTTCGGCAGGCCAGCGCAGCTCCGCGGTCGCCGCCGGGCCCTCGGGCACCCGCAGCACCCCGACCACGGCGGCCGCCACTGCGAAGCCGCCCATCGCCAGCGCGGCCAGCAGCCACCCGCCCACGGCGGCGTAGAGCCCGGCGCCCGCCAGCGGGCCGATCAGCCGTAGCCCCTGCCGGACGGTCTGCAGCACGCCGTTCGCCTCGGCCAGCAGTTCGGCCGGGACCAGTTGCCGGATCAGCCCGCTGAGCACCGCGCTGAGCGTGATGTACGACAGGCCGTACAGCGCCGCGACCGCGTAGACGATCCACACGTCGGCCCGGTCCCGGACCGCGAACAGCGGGGTGAGCAGTGCCGCCGTGGCCAGGTTGGCAGCCACGAAGAACGGCCGGCGGGGAAGCCGGTCGACGAACCAGCCGACCAGCGGCGCCAGGGTCATCGGCGCGATGACGGCGAAGATGGTCGCGCCGGCCAGGCCGTCCGACCCGGTCAGGTCCTTCACCCAGACCGCGAGCGCCAGCAGCAGGATCGACTCCGCCGCCATGCTGGCCAACAGGCCGGTGAAGAGCAGGCGGAAGTCCGGTCGGCGCAGGACGGTGCGCATGGGTCCCTCCGGCGGGATGGCCCGCGCCCGGAGACGCGGTCGGGGCGGCGGTGGTCGGGCCCGGCGGCGGGTCACCGACCGGCCGCACCCCTCCACGGTCCTCTTTTCTGCAAGACACGCCCTCGCCGGGAACCACCGACGCCGGTCGCGCCGTCCATACTGACCGTGGGGGGCGAATGTCATACAGTTACCGTCGCGTCCGTGACGGTCGACGGGAAAGAGGACGCCGTGCCTCCTGCCTCACCGAGCCCGATCCTGCGCCGCCGCAGGCTGGGCACCGAGTTGCGCCGGCTGCGCGAGGCCGCCGGTCTCACCGGAGACCAGGTCATCGAGCGGATCGGCTGGGCCTCCGCGTCGAAGCTGTCGCGGCTGGAGAACGGGCGCAGCCGGCCCGACCCGCAGGACGTGCGCGACCTGCTCGACCTCTACGGCGCGGACGAGGCGCTGGGCGAGGAGTTGCTGGGCATCACCCAGGAGGCCGGCGACATGCGCGGCTGGCTGCGGTCGTTCCCGGCGATGACCCCGCAGCAGCGCGGCTTCGCCGAACTGGAGGCGGGCTGCGCGGAGATCTCCGAGTACAACCCCGTGCTGGTGCCCGGGCTGTTGCAGACCCCGGGCTACGCGCGGGTGCGGATCGCCTCGGCCCGGCAGGTCGGCGAGGACGCCGGCGACCCGGACGCCGAGGACACCGAGACGCAGGTGCAGGCCCGGTTGGCCCGGCAGAAGCTGCTCACCCGCGGCACCGACGCGCCCCGCTACACGGCGGTGCTGGAGGAGGCGGCGCTGGGCCGCCGGGCCGGGCCGCCGGAGGTGCTGCGCGAGCAGGTGATCCAGCTCTGCGAGCTGGCCATGCTGCCGAACGTCACACTGCACGTGCTGCCGCGGGACACGCCGATCGGCGAGTGGTACCTCCCGCCGACCGCTTTCTCCCTCTACCGGTTCGCCGATCCGCTGGATCCGGAGACCCTCGCCATCGAGGGCGGGTTCACCGACGTCATGTCCACCGAGGTAAACACCCTAAATCGCTATAAAGTGGTGTTCGAGTGGTTATGCACGGCGGCGCTCTCCGCATCGGACACCCTCTCCTGGCTGATCGAGGCGTCGGGGCGGCTGACCGAGACGGCGGCCCCGTCCACAGTGGCGCTCGGACCGGCAACGGCGCCGGTCCAGCGTCGCCGGCATTCCGGGCGCCTGACCGAACGGTGATCCACGGGGGACCCAGGTCGGGACGTGCAGCGCCACTCGAGCCATCGCAACGGTTCATTTCAGGAGTGGCACGATGAACGAATTCCGCAACACGCCGTCCGTCCTCGCGCAGCTGGCGGACGCCCCGTGGCGTACCAGCACGCGCAGCCAGACCTCCAACTGCGTCGAGGTCGCCCCGCTGCGGACCGGCCCGGCCGCGGTCGCCCTGCGGGACAGCAAGGACCGCCGCGGCCCGGTGCTGCTGTTCGACCGGGCCGGCTGGCTGGGCTTCCTCGCCGGCACCAAGAACGGACAGTTCGATCTGGACTGATCCGGTGAACGGGACGGGGCCGTCGGCAACGCGCCGGCGGCCCCGTCGCCTGTTCGATGGCCCGACCGCGCCAACCTGTCATCGGCTGATCGGATGAGGCTGCGGGTCGATCGTCGCGTTTGGGTTGCTGACTCGACCACGCGGCGTAACATGGCCCCCAGAGTGACGTGGAACTTCCACCCGTTCCCATCCGTCGCGGTACATCCGGAGACCGACATGCGGTTCCTGATCGTTCGCACCGACATCCGCGCCGCCGCCGACGTGGACATCGCCGCCGCCTGGGCCGGCGGGATCCGACTGCGGGACGAGACCACCACGCCCGAGCCGCGCCGCCAGATCGTCCACGCCGAGGATCGGGACGCCGCCTTGCTGCTGGCCCGGGCACTGTCGACGGTCGGCGCGGTACGCGCCGGCAAGCAACGGGTGAAGGTGCTGCCGCTCGACGCGCCGGCCCGGCCGCACCGGCCGCCCGGCCCCGGCGGCTGACCGACGTCCGTCGTGGTCGGACCGGCTCCCCCGCCGTGTTCCTTGCCCCGCCGACCACGGCGGCCCGTGTTCCCGGCTCGTGACCGTCGCGGCAACGGCGGCCACGAGCCGGGACCGCACGGACACCCGGTCAGCGGTCGCCGTCCACCCAGCCGTCCAGCCACCGGTGGATCAGGAAGAGCGCGATCGACGACGGCGGCGGCAGCACCAGCCGGGCGCCGCCCACGTCCACGGTCCGTCCGGCCAGCGCCGCACCGATCTCCCGCCGGGTGAACCACCGGGCATACGCGATCTCCGCCGGGTCGAGCCGCACCGGGTGCTCCGGGTCGGCGGTGGCGAGGAAGCCGAGCATCAGCGAGCCGGGGAACGGCCACGCCTGGCTGCCCACGTACGCGATGCCCTCGACCGGGACGCCGACCTCCTCGTGCACCTCGCGCAGCACCGCCGCCTCGGCCGACTCCCCCGGCTCGACGTAGCCGGCCAGGCAGGAGAACCGCCGCTCGCCCGGCACGCCCGGCCAGGTGGCGTTGTTGCCCAGCAGGCACCGGCCGTCCGGGCCGGGCTCCCCGTCGTGCACCAGCACGATCATCGCCGGATCGGTACGCGGCCAGATCCGGTCGCCGGCCGGGTCGATCCGGGACCAGCCCGCCTCGTCCACCTCGGTGAGCTGGCCGCTGGCCGACGAGTAGCGGTGCCGAAGGTGCCAGTTGACCAGCGCGAGGGCGGTGGTGAACAACCCGGCGTCCCGGTCACCGAGCAGGTGCCCCACCTCGCGCAGGTGCGCCGCGCGGGCGCCCGGCACGGCCGGCAGCGGGGCGTCCACCGCGAAGACCGGCACCCCGTCCGGCTCGACGCCGAGGAACATCGGCGGGGCGCCGGCGCTCGGCGGCACGTCGTCCGGGCCGAGCAGCACCAGCACCGGCGGGGTCACGTCGGCACGGACCAGCGCCCGGCCCTCGTTCGTCGAGTCGAGCACCAGCACCCGGGCCTGCTGCCACGCCTGCGCCAGCCAGTCCGGGTCGGTACGCCGGTGCGCCGCCCGGTCCAGCGTGGAGCGGGCCAGCGGTGGGGCGGCCTCTCCGCTCATGCCGGCACTCCGCTGCGCTCCGTGCCGCCACGAGGCCCCAACGCACCGGGTTCGATTCGCTCACTGCGCTCGCTCATGCCGGCGCTCCGCTGCGCTCCGTGCCGCCACGAGGCCCCAACGCACCGAACTCGATGACTCGCTCGCTGCGCTCGCTCATGCCTTTACCGGCTGGACCTCGACCGGAGTGAGCGCGGCCAGCGCCGGCGCGACCCGCTCGGCGTCGCCGAGCACCACGGTGACCGCGCGGGCCGGGGCGAGGTAGCGGGCCGCCGCCTCGGCCACGTCGTCGACGGTCGCCTTCGCCAGCCGGGCGGCGTGCTCGGCGAGGAACTCCAGGCGCAGCCCGTTGCCGGCGTACGCGCTGGTCAGCGAGGCCAGTCCGGCCTGGGTGGCCATACCGAGCTGGAGCGTGCCGAGGGCGTACCGGCGGGCCTGCTCCAGCTCGTCCGGCTTGGGCGGCAGCGCGGCCAGCCGGCCCAGCTCGTACGTCGTCTCCAGCAGCGCCGGCCCGGTCACCTCGGTGGCCACCTCGGCGGCGGCGACCAGCACGGAACCGGCCACCGAGTGCTCGACCAGCGAGTGCGGCCCGTAGGTGTAGCCCTTGTCCTCGCGGATGTTCTCCACCCAGCGGGACGAGAAGTAGCCGCCGAAGACCAGGTTGGCCAGTTGCAGCGCGGCGTGGTCGGGGTGGGTGCGCGGCACCGCCGGCAACGCCACCCGCAGCGACGACTGCACCGAGCCGGGCCGGTCGACCAGCAGCAGCGGACCCGGCTCCAGCGGTGGAGCGGGCGGCAGATCGGCGGTGTGGCCGGCCCCGTTCCACCCGGACAGCGCCTTCTCGGCCGCGTCCAGGGCCCGCTCCGGCTGCACGTCGCCGACCAGCACCAGCACCGCGTCGGCCGGGTGCACCCGCTGGGCGTGCAGGCTCCGCAGCGCGCCCGGCCGGACCGCCCGGACCTGCTCCGGCTCCGGCGTCTGCACCGCGTACGGGTGCCGGCCGTAGATCCGCTTGAGCAGCGCCGTGCGGGCCAGGTGCGCCGGCTGGCTCTGCGCCACCTGGATCCGGTCGACCAGCCGGTCGCGCTCGGTGGTGACCTCGCCGGTCGGGTAGCTCGCCCCGGTCAGCACCTCGGCGAGCAGCTCCAGCATCCGGTCCAGGCCGGTGACCAGGCTGGCGCCGGAGAGCATCAGCCGGTCCGGGTCGATGCCGGCGGACAGCCCGCCGCCGACCTTCTGCAACTCGGCGGCGAGCTGCACGCTGGACATCGTCTCCGTGCCGGAGAGCAGGGTCTGCGCGAGCATCGCGCCGCGAGCCAGGTGGGCGCGGCCGAACGGCATCCAGAGCCGCAGCTCGACCAGGGGCACCGCGGACCGGCGTACCGCGATCACGGTGAGGCCGTTGCCGAGCGTCCGCTCCGCCTGCCGGGGCAGCTTCAGCTTGCGGTGCGGACCGAGCGGCGGCAGCGCCCGCGGCCCGGTGGGGACGGTCGCCGTCACTGCGCCTCCTCCGTTCGCGACTGCGGGGCTCGCAAAACCGGCTCACTCCTCGCGCTCACAGCGCCACCTTCGTTCGCGACTGCGGGGCTCGCAAAACCGGCTCACTCCTCGCGCTCACAGCGCCACCTTCGTTCGCGACTGCGGGGCTCGCAAAACCGGCTCACTCCTCGCGCTCACCGGGCACCTCCCGGGATGACCTCGACGGATGCCCGGCGCTCCGCCCGCAGGGTGGCGGCGGCGGCCCGGACCTGCTCCTCGGTGACCTCGCCGACCAGCCGGGGCAGCTCGTTGAGCAGACCCGGCTCACCGCGCTGCTGCTCCAGTACGGCCATCCGCAGCGCCCGGGTGAGCACCGGGTCGGTGTCACGCAGCAGGTGGGTCGCCATCCTGGCCTGGGTGCGGCCCAGTTCCCCGTCGGTCAGGCCGTCGGTGGCCAGCCGGTCCAGCTCCTCGTCCACGGTGCGCAGCACCTTGTCCACGTCGCCGCCCGGCGGCAGGTGCGCCTGGAGCAGCAGTGCCGTCGGGTCCCGCACGTCGAACGGGTCGCCCATGAAGCCGAGGTAGCCACCGACGCTGGTGACCGTCCGGTCCCGCAGCACCAGCCGCTCGACCAGCCGGGACGCGTCGCCGTCGGTGAGCACCTCGGCGAGCACCACGAAGGGCAGGTAGCCGGCGAAGTCGACGACCGGGTCGGGCACCCGCCAGGCCGAGGCCACCGCCGGCAGCGGGGCCAGCTTGTCGGTGTACGCGGTGCGCCGCTCGACGGTCAGGTCCGGCTCGGTGAAGTCCGGTCGCTCCGGCGCGGGCCGGGCCGGCACGTCCCCGAAGTGCCGGCCGATCAGCTCGGTCGCCTCGGCCACGTCGATGTCGCCGCTCACCGCGAGCACCGCGTTGCCGCTGGCGTAGTAGCGGCGGAAGAAGTCGGCGGCGTCGGCGACGGTGGCCGACTCCAGGTCGACGAAGGAGCCGTAGCCGTCGTGCGCGTTCGGGAACGTGTCGAACATGACCGGTGGCAGGGTCAGCCAGGGGAACCCGCCGTACGGGCGGTTGAGCACGTTGACCCGGATCTCCTCCTTGACCACGTCGACCTGGTTGCGCAGGTTCTCCTCGGTCAGCCGGGGGCCGCGCATCCGGTCGGCCTCCAGGAAGAGCGCCCGCTCCAGGGCGTTGCTCGGCAGGGTCTCGAAGTAGTCGGTGTAGTCCAGGTGGGTGGAGCCGTTGAAGGTGCCGCCGGCACCCTGCACGTGCCGGAAGTGGGCCAGCTTCTCCAGGTTCTCCGAGCCCTGGAACATCAGGTGCTCGAAGAGGTGGGCGAAGCCGGTGCGGCCCTCCGGCTCGGAGCGGATGCCGACGTCGTAGACGACCGCCACCCCGATCACCGGTGCGCTGCGGTCTGGGGTCAGCACCACCCGCAGGCCGTTGTCGAGGGTGAACCGCTCGGCCGGGTACTTGGTGACTGGGATTCTCGCTCTCCGCGTCGGCACGTGATCGACTCTAACGCGTCGGCACCCCCGTGCCGGCGACCTCCGCCGACCGGGACCGGACGGCGGTGGCGCCGGTCGGCGTGGCCGGGCCGGTGCCCCGCCGGCCCGACCACACCTCGCACCCCGCGCCGCGCGACCGGGCCCGCCCCTCCGCGGGCTCCGGTCCGGCCGGGGTACGACGACCGCGGCTCAGCCGGCGGTCGGGTCCGTCCGCCCGGCCGGGCCGGGCTCGTCCACCACACCGGCGGGACTGTGCAGCTCCACCGGGGCGGCCGGGGCGGCCCCGCCCGGCGTGGCGTGCCAGGGCGTGAAGACCGCGACCATGGCGAGCAGCAGCCCGGCGGCGGCGACCGCGACCACGAACAGCAACTCGCGCAGTGCCGTCGAGCCGGTCTCGCCCGCCATGGTCACCCCTCCCGTGTCGAGCCGATCCGCCCGGCCGTTCCCCCCGCCGTCAGCCTCGACCACGGACCGGACCGGCACAGTCGGCCACCCGACCCCGTCGGCGCTGATTGCCGACTCAGCAGGGTGACCGGCGCCGGGCCGGCGCCGACCGGGGTGACGGTGACCGAAGCGGCGGCCGGCGTCAGGAGGCGCGGGGGCGACGCGGGCGACGCGGGCGGCCGGAGGCGCGGTGCGGAGTGCGACCGGCCGTGCCCGGGGCGGCGCCGGTGGCGCGGGCGGCCGGGGCCGGCGGGGCGGCGATGGTCACCGGCACGCCGGACGGCTCGCGGGCACCGGTCGCCCGGACCAGCGACGCGTCGCCGGGGCGGACCTGCGCCGAGTGGGGCCGGATGCCGGCGGCCGCCATCAGGCGCGACACGTCCCGGCGCTGCTCCGGCAGGACCAGCGTGACCACGGTGCCGGACTCGCCGGCCCGGGCGGTACGCCCGCCCCGGTGCAGGTAGTCCTTCGCCTCGGCCGGCGGGTCCACGTTGACCACCAGGTCCAGCCCGTCGACGTGGATGCCGCGGGCCGCGACGTCGGTGGCGACCAGCGCGGTCACCTGCCCGGTGCGGAACTGCTCCAGGATCCGGGTGCGCTGCGGCTGCGACTTGCCGCCGTGCAGCGCCGCGGCGCGGACCCCCTTGGCCAGCAACTGCCGGGCCAGCCGGTCGGCGCGGTGCTTGGTGCCCATGAAGAGGATGGTGCGGCCCTCGCGGGCGGCGATCTGGGTGAGCGTGGCCGGCTTGTCCACCGCGTCGACGTGCAGCAGGTGGTGGGTCATCGCGGTCACCGTGGCGGTGCCCGGGTCGACCGAGTGGGTGACCGGCTCGCTGAGGAAGCGGCGGACCAGGCGGTCCACGCCACCGTCCAGGGTGGCGGAGAAGAGCATCCGCTGCCCGTCCGGGGCGACCTGCTCCAGCAGCTTGGTGACCTGCGGCAGGAAGCCCATGTCGGCCATCTGGTCGGCCTCGTCGAGCACGGTGGTGGCGACCTGGTCGAGCCGGACGTCACCGCGGTTGATCAGGTCGTGCAGCCGGCCGGGGGTGGCCACGACCAGCTCGGCGCCGGCACGCAGCGCGTCCGCCTGGCGCCCCAGCGACAGGCCGCCGACCACGGTGGCGCAGCGCAGCCCGACGGCGCGGGCGTACGGGGCCAGGGCGGTCGTGACCTGCTGGGCCAGTTCCCGGGTCGGCACCAGCACCAGCGCCAGCGGGCGGCCCGGCCGGGCCCGGTGGCCGGCGGTGCGGTGCAGCAGCGGGAGCCCGAAGGCGAGGGTCTTGCCGGAGCCGGTACGGCCCCGGCCGAGCACGTCCCGGCCGGCGAGCGAGTCGGGCAGGGTGGCCGCCTGGATCGGGAACGGTTCGGTGATGCCCTGCGCGGTCAGCGTGGCGAGCAGAGCCGGCGCCAGGCCGGTGCCGGCGAAGGAGGGTACGACGGTGGTCAAAAGGAGGCCTTCCTCGAGGCGGCACGTGTCGAGGAAGGCGCCGGAGGCGGCGCTGTCACCGGCGGCGGCAGGCCGCGGTGGTCACAAGCACGAACCGAGGGGGTACGGGGCCGGCCCGCCGCGCAGTGGGGCGGGCCGGCCCCGTCACCGCGCCCGGAGGGCGCGGTGGATGTCACGAACTACGGATGTCGCCGCAGATCAGAGCGGGCGGATGTTCTCCGCCTGCGGGCCCTTCTGGCCCTGGGTGATCTCGAACTCGACCCGCTGGTTCTCGTCCAGGCTCCGGTAGCCGGAGGACTGGATCGCCGAGAAGTGGGCGAAGACGTCGGCGCCGCCGCCGTCCGGGGTGATGAAACCGAAGCCCTTGTCAGCGTTGAACCACTTGACGGTGCCAATAGCCATGCTTGTCTCGTCTCCTTGACGGAACGTCGAACCCGCACCTGTTGCGGGCTCGAAAGGAGCGGTCCACGCGGAGTGCGTGGCTCGCCTGTCGCTGCTGGTCGCCCCGCCCGGAGAACTCCGGACACAACAAAGAGCGCCTGGGGCCACAATCCGCCAGGCGCACACAGAGTCTCTGGTAACCAAAACTGCAACTCACCGAACCTATCACGGTTGGCGCGCGCTGTCTTGCGGAACTTCCGGCACGGCGGCGATCAGCGCGGTCAGCCCCTCGGCGTCGAGCAGGTCCGCCGGGCGTACGGTCACCCCGTCGCGGACGTAGTGGAACGCCGCGCCGACCCGCTCCACCGGTACCCCGGCCAGCTCCGCCCAGGCCAGCCGGTAGACCGCGAGCTGCACCGCGGCGACCTCGGCGGCGGCCCCGGTGGGCTGGCCGCCGGTCTTCCAGTCGACCACGTCGAACCGCCCGCCCGGACGGGCGAACACGGCGTCCATCCGGCCCCGCACCACCACCCCGGCGATCACCGTGGCGAACGGCACCTCCACCTCGACCGGCACCCGGTCGGCCCACTCGCTGGCCAGGAAGCGCTCCTGGAGTTCGGCGAGCGCCTCGTCGGGCGCCGCGTCCGCGTCCGCCGCGCCGGGCAGCTCGTCCACGTCGAGCAGCCGGTCGGCCCCGAACCGCTGCTCCAGCCAGGCGTGGAACGCCGTGCCCCGGCGGGCGTACGGGTTGGGCTCGCTGGGCAGTGGGCGGCGCAGCGTCCGGGCCAGCCCGGCCGGATCCCGGCGCAACGCCACCAGCTGGGTCACCGAGAGGTGCCCGGGCAGCGCCACCTCGACCGCGCCGGCCTGCCGGGTCAGCTCGGCCCGCTCGGCGAGCAGCAGGTCGGCCTCCCGCCGCCAGCGCGCCACCTCCGGGTCGTCGGCCAGCGGATCGCCGTCGGCCGGGTCGCCGTCGCCGTCGGCGAGGAACCGGCGGACCAGCGCCGCCGCCTCGGCCAGCGCCGGCCGGCGGGCGCCCAGCGGGTCGGCCGGCCACTCGGCCCGCAGCACCACCTCGGCGGTCGGGTTGGTCGCGTCCGGCGGGGGTTCCGGCGCCCACTCGTCGACCAGGTGCCCCGCGCCACCGTCCAGGCAGGCGTCGTGCACCTCGCGGAGCAGCACCGACGGGCCGCGCGGCCGCTTGGTGCCCTCCCCCCACCAGTAGCCGGAGCAGAGCAGCAGCCGGCGCGGCCGGGTGACCGCCACGTACGCCAACCGCCGTTCCTCCCGCTCGTCGTGGGCCCGCCAGGCGTCGGTGAAGTCCTCCAGCGCCCGGGCCACCCCGCGCTGGTCCTCGGCCCCGGCCAGGCCCAGCTCGGGCAGCCCGTCGGCGTCGCCGCGCAGCGGGAAGGGGAGCACGCCGAGCCCGCCGAGCCAGTGGTCGGAGTTGCGCACCGGCCCCGGCCACACCCCCCGGCACAGCCCGGCCACCGCCACCGCGTCCCACTCCAGCCCCTTGGCGGCGTGCGCGGTGAGGATCTGCACCGCCCCCTCGACCACCTCCACCTCGCCCGGGGTGAGGCCGCGCTCCTCGTCCTCGGCGGCGGCCAGGTAGGCGAGGAAGGCCGACAACGTGGCGCCCGGGGTCTCCCCGCTGAACCGGGCGGCGACGTCGCCGAGCGCGTCCAGGTGCCCCCGGGCCAGCCCGGCGTCGCCGGCGCCGTCCCGGCCGGCCCGGACCGCGACCTCCACGTCCAGGCCGATGGTCCGTTCGATGTCCGCGATCAGGTCCGGCAGCGACTGGTCCATCCGGTAGCGGAGCAGGCCCAGCTCCCGGGCGTACGCGCGCAGCCGCGCGTAGCCCTCGGCCGAGTACGCCTGCGCCGGGCCGAGGTCGGCCAGCGCCTCGACCAGGGTCGCCTCGTCCAGCGCGTCCGGGGTGATCTCCGGCGTACCGTCGTCGGCCAGTTGCCGGCGGGCCGCGGCGATGGCCCGCGCCCGGCGGTGCAGCGCCACCAGGTCCCGCGGCCCGATCCGCCAGCGGGCCCCGGTGAGCAGCCGCAGCAGGGCCGCCCCGTCGGTCGGATCGGCCAGCACCCGCAGGGTGCAGACCACGTCCCGCACCTCGGGGGTGTCCAGCAGGCCACCGAGCCCGACCACCTCGACCGGCAGGCCACGGGCGCGCAGCGCCGATTCGATCGCCGGGATCTGGCTGCGCAGCCGGACCAGCACCGCCGTCGTCGGGCGCAGCGGCACCGGGATGTGCTCGGGCAGCGCGCCGGCTGCGCCGGCCGCGCCGCGCCACGCGTTGAGCACGCTGTCGGCGATCCACTCCGCCTCGTCGGCGTACGTCGGCAGCAGCGCGCAGTGCACGGTGCCGCCGGCGGCGCCGCGGGCGCTGCGGTGCGGCACCGGGTCCTTGACGCTCAGCGCCGCGTGCAGCTCCGGCACCCGGGCGCCGGCGGCCCGCAGCGGGGTGGCCAGCGCGTTGGCCACCCCGAGGATCTCCGGGCGGTTGCGCCAGCTGGTGGTGAGGCTGAGCACCTCGGCCGGGGTGCCGTCGGCACGGGCGAACTCGGTCGGGAAGCGGTCCAGGGTGCCGGCGGAGGCGCCGCGCCAGCCGTAGATGGACTGGCACGGGTCACCGACCGCGGTCACCGGGTGCCCGCCGCCGAAGAGCGCGTTGAGCAGCACCACCTGGGCATGGCTGGTGTCCTGGTACTCGTCGAGCAGCACCACCCGGAAGCGGTCCCGCTCGATCTCGCCGACGCCGGGGTGGTCGCGCGCCACCCGGGCCGCCCGGGCCAGCTGGTCGGCGAAGTCCATCGCCTCGAAGTCCTCCTTGCGCCGGGCGTACGCGCGCACCAGCGGGAGCAGCTTCAGCCGGGTCTGCTGGAGGGCGAGCGCCTTGCGCACGTCGGCGTAGACCCGGCCGGGGCGGGCCTGCACCTCGGCGAAGAAGCGCCCGGTCCAGGCGGCCAGGTCGTCCGGGTCGACCAGGTGCTCGTCCAGCTCGCCGGCGAGCGCCAGCACCGCGTCGGTGATGGTGCTCGGCATCCGGTCCACCTCGGACATGTCGCCGTCGTAGTTGCGCACCAGCAGGTCGACCAACTGCCAGCGGGACGCCTCGGTGAGCAGCCGGGTGGACGGCTCGTAGCCGGCCCGCAGGCCGTGCTCGGTGACGATCCGGCCGGCGTACGAGTGGTAGGTGGAGACGGTCGGCTCCCCGGCCAGCGGGTCGTCGAGCGGGTCCCGCCGCTGCCGGCCGAGCCGGCGCACCAGCTGGTCCAGCCGGGTACGCACCCGGTGCGCCAGCTCGCCGGCCGCCTTGCGGGTGAAGGTGAGCCCGAGCACCTGCTCCGGCCGCACGTACGCGTTGGCCACCAGCCAGACCACCCGGGCCGCCATCGTCTCGGTCTTGCCCGACCCGGCGCCCGCGACCACCAGCAGCGGCTCCACCGGGGCGGCGATGATGGCCGCCTGCTCCCGGGTCGGGGCCGGCAGCCGCAGCAGCTTCGCCAGCTCCACCGGGGTGTACCGGGGGCCGGCGTCGGCCACCCGGGGCGCCGGGGTCGCGGTGCCGAAGAGCGTCGGCTGGGTCACGGTGCCACCTCAGCTCGCAAGCTCACTCCTCGCGCTCACGGGTTCTCGGAGGGACGGACGGTGGGCGGTTCGACCACCTGGCGCCCCTGCCCGGAGACCGGGCAGCTCGTCCGCACCGGGCAGACCCGGCACTTGGAGTTGGCGACCGCGGCGAAGGTGGCGGCGGCCATCGTATCGGCGGTACGCCGGACCAGCGCGGTCGCCCAGCCCGCCTCCGGACCCTCCCCGGCCGGCGGCTGGCTCTGCTCCTTCGCGTCCTTCGCCCCGGTGCCGAGCTGCACCAGGGCCGCCCCGCCGGGCTCGTCGCCGAACTCGGCGAACGCCCCCGCCTCCACCGCCGCCTGGTACGCGCCCAACTGCGGGTGCTCGGCCAGGTCGGCGGCGGTCACCGCGGTGGACTTGCCGGTCTTCAGGTCGACCACCACCAGCCGGCCGTCCGCGTCCACCTCCAGCCGGTCGACCCGGCCGGTGAGCTGGACCGGACGCTGCGGGTCGTCGAGGCGGACCGCGAACTCGTGCTCGATGGCGAGCAGCCGGCGCGGGTTGGCGGCCAGCCAGCGCAGCAGCTTGTCCACCATCGCCTCGGCCCGGGCCCGTTCCGGCCCGGCCATCCAGCGGGCGGCCAGCTCGATCGCGTCGAACCGGGCGGCCACGTAGTCGAGCAACGCGCCCCGGTCGGCGCTGGCGTCCTCGGCCAGCATGGCGGCGGCGTGCACCAGGTTGCCCACCCCCTGCGCGGCGCTGGCCGGGCCGCTGCCGCCGTGCCGTTCCAGCAGCCAGCGCAGGCTGCACCGCAGGGCGCTCTCCATCGCCGACGGGGTGACCCGGACCGGTTCCCCGTCGTCCACCAGCGGGCGGTCGTCGGAGAGCGGGCGCAGCCCCCACCAGTCGTCCGGGTGCGCGCCGGACACCCCGGCGGCGGCCAACCTCGCCAGCTCGGCCGCGGCGGCGCGCCGGCGGGCGTACGGCAGATCCGGGTCGCTGACCGCGGTCCGCAGCTCCGCCACCAGCGCCGGCAGGGTCAGCGCCCGGGGCGGCCGGCTCACCGGCAGGCTGCCCGGCCGGCCCTCGTCGGCCTCGCCGGCCGACCGGCCGGGGTCCGGCTCCGCACCGGCCACACCGCCCGGCCGCGGGTGCCCCGCGCCGTTCCCGCTGTCGCCCGGCCCGGCCGGGTCACCGCCTGCGCCGTCGCCGGCCGGCGCGGACGCGTCGTCCGGACCGCCGCGGTCGGGCGTCGGCGGGGGCCCGTCCGGCGGGTCGCCGCCGGTGGGCGGGTCGGTGGGGCCGAGCTCGTAGAGGAAACGGCTCGGCTGCTCCTCGTGGTCGTCGCCGCCGACGGCGGCCGAGGCCACCGCGCTGACCAGCAACCGGCGCCGGGCCCGGGTGACCGCGACGTGGAACAGCCGGCGTTCCTCGTCGAGCAACGCCGAGGTCTGCCCGACCAGGGTGGCCACGCTGCCCCCGCCCGCCCGGCCGGCGAGCACGTCGACCAGCCGTTCCGAGCCGAGCAGGCTGCCGCGCAGCCGCAGGTCGGGCCAGACCCCCTCCTGCACCCCGGCCACCGCGACCAGGTCCCACTCCAGCCCCTTCGCCGCGTGCGCGGTGAGCAGCCGGACGGCCTCGCCTCGGTCGGCGGTCGGCGCCAGGGTGTCGGCGGGCAGGTCCTGGCCGAGCACGTGGTCGAGGAAGACCTCGGTCCGCGCGCCGGGCAGCCGGTCGGTGAACCGCGCGGCGGCGTCGAAGAGGACCATCACCGCGTCCAGGTCGCGGTCGGCCGCCTCGGCCCGGCGCCGCCGCGCCACGTCGCCCTCGCCGGGCGCCGCCGCACCCCGGCCGATCGCCGACGACCAGAGCTCGGCCAGCCCGCTGGCCCGCCAGACCGCCCAGAGCACCTCCTCGGCGGTCGCCCCCGGCCGGGCTGCCGCCTCCCGGGCGACGGCGAGCAGCCCGGCCACGGTCTGCGCCGGTTCCGCCCAGCGGCGCTCGATCCCGGCCAGCTCGGCCGGGTCGCGCAGCGCCTCGACGATCAGCTCACCGGACGGGCGGCGGTCACCGGCGGCCAGCGCGAGCGCCCGCAGCCCCTGCCGCAGCCGCCGCTCGGCCAGCGGGTCGGCGCCGCCCAGCGGCGAGTGCAGCAGCGCGACCGCGGCCTCCTCGTCGAGTCGCTCCGGCTCCAGCGCGCAGCGCAGCAGGAGCAGCAGCGGCGCCACCGCCGGTTGCAGGTGCAGCGGCAGGTCCTCGCCGTGCACCACGGTCGGCACCCCGGCGGCGTGCAGCGCCCGTTGCAGCGAGGGCAACTGCCGTGCGGTGGAGCGCACCAGCACCGCCATCTCCGACCAGGGGACGCCGTCGAGCAGGTGCGCCGCCCGCAACGCGTGGGCCAGCCAGGCCGCCTCGCTGGTCGCCGAGCGGAAGGTGTGCACCTCGACCGACCCGGGCGCCGCGTCGGGCAGCGAGCGCAGCCGGCGGTGCGCCGCCGGGCCGCGCAACCGCCGGGCCAGCCGGGCGGACGCGGACAGCAGCCGGGGCCCGGCCCGGTAAGAGGTGGTGAGCACCACCTGCGCGGCGGGCGCCCCGGAGGCGGTGCGGAACCGGTGCGGGAAGGTGGTCACCCCGGCCGGGTCGGCGCCCCGGAAGGCGTACGTGGAGGAGTCCGGGTCGGCGAAGGCGACCAGCGGCTTGCCGCCCCCGGCCACCGCCGCCAGCAGGTCGAGCTGGGCCGGGTCGGTGTCGGCCAGCTCGTCGACGTAGACGTGGGCCAGCCGGCGCCGCTCGGCGGCGAGCAGCTCCTCGTCGTCGAGCAGCATCCCGGTGGCGGCCCGGACCAGCTCGGCCGGGTCGTAGGCGATGGAACCGCGGTTGCTGACGTCGCGCAGCGCGAGCACCGCGACGTACTCGCGCAGGAAGCGGGCGGCGGCCGGCCAGTCGGCCCGGCCGAGCTTCTCGCCGAGCCGGGCCAGCTCGACCGGCCCGACCCCGCGCTCGGCGGCCCGCATCAGCAGGTCGCGCAGCTGGGCGGCGAAGGCCCGGGTGCGCAGCGCCGGGCGCAGGTCCTCCGGCCAGCCGACCGGGTCGTCGTCCGGCTCCTCGCCGACCACGTCCAGCAGCTCACGGATGATCAGATCCTGTTCCGGGCCGGTGAGCAGCCGGGGCGACGGCTCGCCCCGCTCGGCCGCGGCCCGGCGGAGCAGGCCGAAGGCGTACGCCGGGAAGGTGCGCACCAGCGGCTCGCGGAGCACCCGGGGCCCGCCCCGGGCGACCCGGGCCTCGATCCGGTGGCGCAGGTCGGTGGCGCCCCGCCGGCCGAAGGTGAGCACCAGGATGCGTTCCGGATCGACGCCCTCGGCCACCCGGGCGGCGACCGCCTCGACCAGGGTGCTGGTCTTGCCGGTGCCGGGGCCGCCGAGCACCAGCATCGGCCCGTCGGTGTGCCCGATGACCTCCGCCTGCACCGGGTCGTCGCGCCGCGGCACGAGCTCCTCGGTCGGCCGCCCGGTCGACCCGAGCTCCTCGGTCGGCCGGTCCGGCCGACGCACCAACCGGTACGCCTGCATCCGCCCATCCCACCACGCCGGTACGACACCCCCTCCCCGACACTCCACCCGTCCCGGCAGCGCGCACCCGTCCGGTGAGCCGGCGACCAGCGGGCGAGCGGCGACGGCCCCCGCGGCCGCACGTCCGCCGGTTCCCGACGACGCGTCACGGACGGGGTGACCGGCCGCCACGGCCGCCGCCCCCCCTGCTGCTGGCCCCTTCGCTCGGCACACCCGCCCCCGCTCGGCCCGGACCCCGCGTGCCCGGGCCCGGCGCCGCGTGCCCAGGCCTGGCGCCACGTGCCCGGGCCCGGCCGGGAATGGCGGGCGTGGTGCGTCAGGTGAGCCGGGACTCGATGGCGTCGAGGGCGGCGGGCACGGTGTCGACCACGGTGAGCAGGCCGAGGCCGGCGGGCTTGAGGAAGGTGGCGTCGGCGAGTGTGGCCAGCCAGTCGAGCAGCGGCCGGTAGAAGCCGTCCGTGTCGACCAGCACCATCGGCTTGGCGTGCAGGGCCAGGGTGGCGGTGGTCCAGACCTCGAAGAGTTCGTCGAGCGTGCCGAGACCGCCGGGCAGGGTGAGGAAGGCGTCCGACTTCTCGATCATGAGGTTCTTCCGGCTGGCCATCGAGTCGGTGACCAGCAGCTCGTCGGAGGACAGGTCGGCGACCTCCAGGTCGACCAGCGCCTGCGGGATGACCCCGACGGTAGGGCCGCCGGCCGCCCGCGCGCCGTCGGCCACCGCGCCCATCATGCCGACGCACCCGCCGCCGCTGACCAGGGTGTGCCCCCGCCGGGCGATCTCCGCGCCGGTCTCGGCCGCGAGATCCAGCCAGCGCCGGTCGAGGGTACGGGAGGACGCGCAGAACACGCAGATCGCGGCCACGGTCAGCCCGCCCCTTCCCCGTCACCCGCCGGGCGGGCCGGACCGGCCGGCCGCTCGCCCGAGCGGTCGCCACCGGCACCGGTGATCCGGCCGGGGCGCTCGCCGGTGGCCCCGCCGCCGACCGGCTCCACCGCTCCGCCCGCCGGCCGACCGCCGGCCGACGGACCACCGGCCGCCCGGTCACCGCTGGTCGCCTCCCCCGCCGCCTGCTGGTCGGCCGCGGTCCGGGCGACGGCCTCCTCGCGGACCGCCTCCTGCTCCGCGGAGAGGGTGGCCTCGGCCTCCACGATGTGCCGGACCGCCGCGTTGACGTCGTCGGTCACGCAGATCAGCTCCAGGTCGGTCGGCCCGATCTTGCCGTCGGCGGCCATCGTGTCGCGCAGCCAGTCGAGCAGCCCGCTCCAGTAGTCCGCGCCCATCAGCACCACCGGAAACCGGGTGACCTTGCCGGTCTGCACCAGGGTCAGCGCCTCGAACAGCTCGTCCATGGTGCCGAAACCGCCGGGCAGCACCACGAACGCCTGGGCGTACTTGACGAACATGGTCTTGCGGGCGAAGAAGTAGCGGAAGTCGATGGCCAGGTCGACCCAGTCGTTGAGGCCCTGCTCGAACGGCAGCTCGATGCCGAGCCCGACGGAGAGGCCGCCCGCCTCGCTGGCACCCCGGTTGGCCGCCTCCATCACCCCCGGGCCGCCACCGGTGATCACCGCGTAGCCGGCCCGGGCCAGGGCGGCGCCCAGCGCCTCGGCCAGCTGGCACTCCGGGCTCTCCGGCCGGCTGCGGGCGGAGCCGAAGACGCTCACCGCCGGGGGCAGGTCGGCCAGGGTGTCGAAGCCCTCGACGAACTCGGAGAGGATCCGCAGCGCCCGCCAGGCGTCCTTGGTCTTCCAGTCGCTGCGGGCCCGCGAGTCGAGCAGGCGCTGGTCGGCGGTGCTGGTGGGGATCGCCTGCCGGCGCAGCGTGACCGCGCCCCGGTGCCGCTCCCGCCCGGGTGCGCGGCCGGCCTCCCGCCCGTTGCTCTGACTCATGGGAGCAACCGTAGTGGAGTCGTACCGGCCGGGTGCGCGGGGCGACGAGGCCGGAAAAATTCCGCGATCTTGGGCAACTAATTCGCTCGCTCGTACGTCTTACTATTCACATACCGGGTATGCCCCGGCGCGCGCCTTCGGGGGAGGAGTCAGCGTGATCAGCAACAGCGAGATGATCCGGATCCGCCGGCAGATGCAGCGGCGGATCCGCGACGTGGTGGCCGAGCGCCGCCGCGCCCGACAGATGGAGCCCGTCGCCGCCGACCCGGCCGGCGACCCCACGGACGTCCGCGCCACCCCGGACACGTCCCTGCCGCTCTGACCGCCCACCGGCGCCCACCCGCCGGGGCCCGTTCTCGACCAGGAGGTTCGCGTCACCGGGGCAGACCCGGTCGACGCGAACCTCCTGGTCACGCGAGGGACACCTACGCGGAGGCCAGCCAGCGGTGCAGGGTGGCCGCGCCGTCGCGGATCTTGCTGATCTCGACGTGCTCGTCCCGGTGGTGGGCCAGGTTGGGGTCGCCGGGGCCGAAGTTCAGCGCCGGAATGCCCATGGCCGCGAACCGGGCCACGTCGGTCCAGCCCAGCTTCCCGATCGGCGCGGCGCCGACCGCGGCCAGGAACTCCTGCGCCGGTGGCGCGTCCAGCCCGGGCGGCGCGCCGGCCGCCGCGTCCGTCACCGCCAGGTCGAAGCCGGCGAAGACCTCCCGCAGGTGCGCCTCGGCGGCCGCCGGGTCGCGGTCCGGGGCGTACCGGTAGTTGATCTCGATCTCGCAGCGGTCGGGGACGACGTTGCCGGCCACCCCGCCGTTGATCCGCACGGCGTTGAGCCCCTCGCGGTAGTCGCAGCCGTCGATGGTCACCCGGCGCGCCTCGTACGTGGTCAGCCGGCGCAGCACCTCGCCGGCACCGTGGATGGCGTTCACCCCGTGCCAGGACCGGGCCGCGTGGGCGCGCTCGCCGTGCGTGGTGACGATCGCCCGCATGGTGCCCTGGCAGCCGGCCTCGACGATGCCGTAGGTCGGTTCCAGCAGCACCGCGAAGTCGGCCACCAGCCACTCCGGATGCGCCGCGCCGACCAGCTCCAGCCCGTTGTACCTCGACTCGATCTCCTCGGCCTCGTAGAAGAGGTACGTCACGTCGTAGCGGGGGTCGGGCAGGGTCACCGCCAGGTGCAGCGCGAACGCGACGCCGGACTTCATGTCCGAGGTGCCGCAGCCGTACATCAGGTCGCCCCGCATGGTGGACGGGAAGTTGTTGTTCAGCGGCACGGTGTCCAGGTGCCCGGCGAGCACCACCCGCTGGCTCCGCCCGAGGTCGGTACGCGCCATCACGGTGTTGCCGTACCGGAAGGTGGTCAGGTGGGCCACCCCCCGCAACACCTCCTCGACGCAGTCGGCGATCGCCTTCTCGTTCAGGGAGACGGACTCGATGTCGACGAGGGCGCGGGTCAGCGCCACCGGATCGGCGAGGACCTCGGGGGTCAGCGGGTTCTCCATGGTTCGCACGGTACCGTCAGTTCACGTGAGCGCGAGGAGTGAGCTTCCGAGCCCCGCAGCCGCGAACGAAAGGTGAATCAGTGACGTCCGCAGTTTCCGCCTGGGGCATCGGCCTGGCCACCGTCACCGCCGACGACCAGGTGCTCGACACCTGGTACCCGACCGGCAAGCTGGGTCTCGGCGAGTTGCCGCTGGTGCCCGGCGAGGACGAGGCCGACGTGCTCGACCTGCCGCCCGGCGCGCTCGGCGAGCGGGCACTGCCCGGTCTGCGTACGGTCGAGGTGACCACCGTGATCGGCTCGCTGGACGACCCGATCAAGGACGCCGCCGACGCGTACCTCCGGCTGCACCTGCTCTCCCACCGCCTGGTCCGGCCCAACGAGGTCAACCTGGACGGCATCTTCGGCAAGCTGGCCAACGTGGCCTGGACCTCGGCCGGGCCGTGCCCGCCGGAGCGGGTGGACGAGCTGCGGGTGATCGAGCGGGCCGCCGGCCGCCACCTGGTCGTCCACGGGGTGGACAAGTTCCCCCGGATGACCGACTACGTGGTCCCCTCCGGCGTGCGGATCGCCGACGCCGACCGGGTCCGGCTCGGCGCCCACCTGGCCTCCGGCACCACCGTGATGCACGAGGGCTTCGTGAACTTCAACGCCGGCACGCTCGGCACCTCCATGGTCGAGGGGCGGATCGTGCAGGGCGTGCTGGTCGGTGACGGCTCGGACATCGGCGGCGGCGCCTCGATCATGGGCACGCTCTCCGGCGGCGGCACCGAGAAGGTGCGCATCGGCGAGCGGAGCCTGATCGGCGCCAACGCCGGCGTCGGCATCTCGCTCGGCGACGACTGCGTGGTCGAGGCCGGCTGCTACATCACCGCCGCCTCCAAGATCACCCTGCCGGACGGCCGGGTGGTCAAGGCCCGCGAACTCTCCGGCGTGGACGGCCTGCTCTTCTGGCGCAACTCGGTCACCGGCGCGCTGGAGGCCCGGCCGCGTACCGGCCGGGGCATCGAGCTGAACGCGGCGCTGCACGCCAACGACTGACGGCCGCACCTCCGGGTCCGCGGTGCGCCGCGGACCCGGAGGCGGTACGCCTCAGCGCAGCCGGTACGCCTGGATGATCCGGGTGGTCACCGTGTTGCCGGCGGTGTCCCGGGCGGTGGCCCGCAGCGACACGTGACCGGCACCGGCCGGGTGCCGCACGCCGGCCGTCCAGCCGTCACCGGCCGGCCGGACCCGGGCCCGCTGCCAGGTCGCCCCACCGTCGTAGGAGACCTCGACGGTCAGCGCGGCG
Source organism: Micromonospora sp. C28SCA-DRY-2 (assembly GCF_030519475.1). GTDB lineage: Bacteria > Actinomycetota > Actinomycetes > Mycobacteriales > Micromonosporaceae > Micromonospora. The sequence continues at coordinate 761,698 of NZ_JAUMKD010000002.1, forward strand.
ACCCGTCCACCCGGCGCGCCGGGCTGCCGCCGCACCTGGACCGGGATCACGAACTGCCGGCCGGCCGGGGCGGCGTTGCCGGCGTCCAGCCGCGGCGCGAACCGGATCGCCATCGCCGGCAGCCGGGCGAAGTCGTCGCCGGCCACGTGCCGGGACCGGAACGTCCAGGCGGTGGCCACCTCGGTGCTGAGGTCGGTGAAGCCGCGCCGGGACAGCGTCTCCAGCCGGTAGGCGGCGGCGCCCGGCGGCACCTCGAACTCGCCGTAGCCCGGCTCGGCGTTCTCCCCGACCAGCACCCCGTCGCGGTAGAGCGCGGTCCGGGCGGCGTCGGCGACCGACCCGCCGGCGTGCCCCTCGGCGTCGCTGTGCAGCGGCACGTCCAGCACGATCACGTCACCCTGCCGGGTGACCCCCTGCCCGGGCCAGCGCGGCGCCGGGAAGGACGGGCCGTACGGCGCGCTGTTCCAGCTCTCCCGCAGGTGCCGGCCGGCCCGGTGGGCCCGCGGCTCGGACGCCAGCGCGGCCCGGGGTTCGAGCCAGCCGTCGTCGGTCCGCACCCCGAACAGCAGCTCCGACGACCAGCGCACGCCTCGGGTGTTGTAGTGCTCGACCCGCTGCCCCGGCACCGCCGTCGGCAGCACCACCGCCCAGCCGCCGACGTCCGGCTCCAGGTGCGGGTAGACCATCCGTTCCGCGTCCAGCCCCGGGTAGCCGCCGCGGAACCGCTGGGTGACGGTGGCCAGGTCGCGGGCCCGGTAGTGCCGGTCGAAGCCGGTCGGCATCCGGCCGGGGAACCCCTCGCTGAGCGCGTAGAGGTACGGGCTGCTGGCCGCCTCGCGGTCGGCCCACTGGCTGCTCACCGTGCCGACGAAGCGCTCGGCCGAGCCGGCCGGGCCGACCTGTCCGCTGGCCATCCCGGCGAAGTCGAAGCCCAGCAGGCCGAAGCTGTAGGAGCTGCCGTCGGTGGCGGTCCAGTTCGCCCCGACGTCGACCAGCGCCGGGGTGGCGTCCCGGCGCGGCACGGTGGTGCGCACCGGCTTCGCCCGTCGCAGGTCGACGGTGATCGTGGTGTCCCGGTCGAGCACCAGCTCGGGCCGGGCCAGCAGGGCCGACTCGGTCACCTGGTCGCCGTCCACCACGAACAGGTAGCTGGACAGGCCGTACCGCCCCTTGGGCACCCGCAGCTCGGCGGTGCCGTCCGGGTCGTACAGGTCATGGGTGACGAAGCCGTCCAGCCCGGCCAGGGTGGTGCTGTGCTGGCCGGTGGGCGCGCCGTCGCGACCCAGGTGCCGGACGGTGAGGGTGTAGCTCTCCACCTCCCGGTTCACGGCCAGCGGGGTGATCGCGACGGTGTCGCCGGCGCGGGCGACGATCCGGCCGGTGTAGTGGCCGTCCGGGCCGTCGGGCCGGGTGTCGGCGGTGACCGTGGCGGTGGCCGTGCCGCCGGCCGGCACGGTGACGCGGTTCGCGCTCAGGGTGAACATGCCGGCCGGCGCGGGCGCGCCCGCCGGACCGGTGGCCTCGACGGTGAGGTCCAGGGTGAGCTCGCCCGGGCCGGCGTTCCGCCAGGTCACCTCCCGGCTGATCGGGGTGTCATCGGCGTGCGGCCAGAGCGCCCGGCCGAACGAGACGCTCGCCGGCTCGCTGGTCACCCGCTGGTCGATCGCCCGCGCCACGTCGACCCGGCCGGCGCCCTGCTCGTAGGCGGTCTGCTCCGGGTGCGGCTTCGCCGCGGCCATCAGGGTCGCCTTGAGCTGACCGGCGGTCCAGTCGCCGTGCCGCTGGGCGAGCAGCGCCGCCGCGCCCGCGACGTGCGGGGCGGCCATCGAGGTGCCGGAGAGCGAGACGTACCCCTCCCCCGCCGGGTCACCGATCACCCCGTCCGCGGCACGGGCCGCGACGATCGCCACGCCCGGCGCGGTGAGGTCCGGCTTGAGGGCGTCGTCACCGACCCGGGGGCCACGGCTGGAGAAGGGGGCGAGTGCGTCGTCCCGGTCGACCGCGCCGACGGCGAGGGCGGCGTCGGCGGTGCCCGGCGAGCCCACCGGGGCGAACCCGCCGTCGTTGCCGGCGGAGACCACGAAGAGCGCGCCGGTCTGCGCGGTCAGCGCCTGCACCGCCGCCTCCAGCGGGTCGACCTCTGGGGTGTCACCGCCGGTGAGGCTCATGTTGATCACGTCGGCCCGCTGCTCGACGGCGGCCCACTGCATGCCGGCCAGGATCGCCGAGTCGGTGCACCAGTCCGTCTCGCAGACCTTGCCGGAGAGCAGCGTCGCGTCCGGCGCCACGCCCCGGTAGCGTCCGCCGGAGGCGGCGCCGCCGCCGGCGATGATCGAGGCGACGTGGGTGCCGTGCCCGATCACGTCGCCCGGCTCCGCCTCCTCGGTGAAGTTGCGCGCCTCGGCCACCCGGCCGGCCAGGTCCGGGTGCCCGGCGTCGACGCCGGTGTCCAGCACGGCGACCCGTACGCCCCGGCCGGTGAAGCCGGCCTGATGGGCGGCCGGGGCGCCGATCTGCGGGACGCTGTGCTCCAGCGTGATCCGCCGCCGGCCGTCCAGCCAGACCCGGTCGACACCCCCCGCCGTGTCGACCCGGGCGCCGGCGCCGGTGAGCGCCGCCCAGAGTTCCCCGGTGCGCTGCTTGGCCGCCCGGGCCGCGACCCCGCCGATGGCGGGCAGGTCGCGGGTGACCGTCACGCCGGCGGGCGCGGCGGCCCGTCGGGCGGTCCCCGTGGCACCGGCGATCAGCACCGGCAGGTCGCCGCGCCGGGCGTCGTCGTAGCCGGCCGCGACCAGTTCGGTGACGTCGAAGAGCCGCCGGTCGACCCGGCCGGCCCGGATCAGCGGCAGGGCGTCGTGCGGCACGACGGAGAGGTGCCCCCGCTCCCGACCGGTGAGGAAGCGGACGCCGTCACGCCCCGGGCCCGGCCGTACGCTGGCGGAGCCGGTCGCGGTGACGGTGACCCGGTCGCCGGTGAGCAGGGTGACGGTGGCGGACCGCCCGGCGGTCGGCGCACCCGGCCGGGCGGCGGCGTCCGGCCCGGCCGTGGTGGGAGCGGTCGGGGTCTGCGCCACGGCCAGGCCCGGGGTGCCCAGCACCAGACCGAGCGCGAGGCCGAGGCCGGCCAGTTTTCTGATTCGGTGCAACGGATCCTCCTCGTGAAGCGTTCAGCCACTGAGAGATACATTGACAACCGTCAGAATTACATACCGGGTATGCATAGTGAAGTCGGAAAGATGACGGACTTGCCAACACGTCGACCGGGCGGGCGGGCATGATCGGCGGGTGACGTCCATGAGGGAACGCATGCTCGCCGGCGAGCCGTACATCGCCGACGACCCGGCCATCGCCGCCGACCTCGACCGGGCCGCCCGCCTGATGGAGCGCTTCAACACCAGCCCCGCCGCCGACCCGGAACTCCGCCTCGCCGCGCTGCGCGAACTGCTCGGCGAGGTGGGCGAGGGGGCCTGGGTCCGGCCACCGTTCTACTGCGACTACGGCTGGCAGATCCGGCTCGGGCCGCGCACCTTCGTCAACTACCACGCGGTCTTCCTCGACGTCGCGCCGATCACGGTGGGCGCCGACGTCCAGGTCGGACCGAACGTGCAACTGCTCACCCCGACCCACCCGGTGGAGCCGGAGCCCCGGCGGGCGAAGTGGGAGTCGGCCAAGCCGATCACCATCGGCGACAACGTCTGGCTCGGCGGCGGCGCGATCGTGCTCGCCGGGGTCACCGTCGGGGAGAACACGGTGGTCGGCGCCGGCGCGGTGGTGACCCGCGACCTGCCGCCCAACGTCGTCGCGGTCGGTAACCCAGCCCGCCCGGTACGCCAGCTCGACTGACGCGATCAAGGTCTCTACCTGCACAAACAGCCCCTCGGTGGATGGCGGACCGCCCCGGAACCAGGCACTGTGGGTGGTGACGTCGTCACCCGGGAGGCGGGGATGGTCGGTCGCGTCCTCGAACTGCGCGTGCACGGGGTGTCCAACACCCCGCCGCACCAGACCCTCGGCCTGCGCGGCGAGGCGGGCGCCGAACCGCCCCGGCCGTGGCTGGTCGCCGGTGGCCCGGTCACCGGTTTCTACCGTTCCTCGGCCACCGGCCCGGACGACCCGGTGGTCGTCGAGGCGTACAGCTGGGGGCAGTTGACCTCGGGCGCGCGGACCGCGCGCGACGTCGAGCGGGCCCTGTGGACGCTGCTGCTCCCGTTCACCCTGGCCAACGTCGCGCTGCACGCCCGGCCGGAGATCCCGGCCGACCCGGACACCGAGCGCTGGCGCAGCCGCGCCGGCCTCACCGCCTGGCTGATCCGGCTCTTCTGCCTCAGCATGACCGGCACCCTGATGCTCACCCTGTCCGGCGTGGGCGTCGACCTGATCGGCTGGCAGTGCGTCGACCGGGAGTGCCTGGCCCGGGTCCCCGGCCCCTGGGAGTTCCTCGCCCACGGCTGGTGGCGCGAGGGCGCCCGGTCGCTCGCCGTCGGCCTGCTCGTACCGCTCGGCCTGCTCACCGTGCTGGGCCTGGTGGCCTGGCGGACCTACCAGTACGAGGCGGAGATGCCGGCCGCCCCGACCGCCCCGGTGACCGGCCGGACACCCGCCGAGGCGCCGGCGGACGGACCGGCCGACGGAGCGCCCGCCGTGCCGCAGCCGGAGACGGCGGCGCCCCCGCCGGAGCCGCCCCCGACCCGGCCGGTGAACCCCTTGCAGGACCCCACCTTCTGGTCCGGCGAGGGCCAGCTGCGCCGGGCCGGCCTGCTGCACCTGTGCACCGGCGCCGCCGTCGCGGCCGCCGTGCCGCTCGGCGCGGTGCTCGCCCTGGACCCGCCGCGCGGGCCGCGCGCCGCGCTCGCCTGGGCGACGGTCGCCTGCCTCGCCGCGGTGCTGCTCGCCACCGTGGTGGTGCTCGGCCGGCCGTGGCTGACCCGGCGCGCGGGACACACCCCGCTGGGCCGGCTGAGCGGCGGCCTGATCGCGCTCACCGGGCTCGGGCTGGCCGGCACCGTGCTGCTCCTGCTGCTGCCGGACGGCCCCGCCGGCACCCCGCTGGCCGCGCTGCGCCCACCGGCCGGCTGCGCCCGGGACGCCGCCGGACCCGGCTGCGGCGCCGACCGCTCGCTGCCCGGCTTCGACTGGATCATCACCTGGCTGGGCACCGGCCAACTGCTGCTGCTGATCGCCATCGGCGCGGTGTCCCGGTCCGGCCGGCGGGCGCTGGCGGTGCCGCTCGCCGCCGGCCTGCTGCTCGCCCTCGGCACCGGCTGGATCTCCGGATGGCTGCCCGGCCTGCCGGCCGCCCCGCGGCGGCTGGAGATCTGGCTGGTCGCCCTGGTGGCGATCGGGCTGGCCGGCACCGGCCTGCTGCTGCCCCGGACCCGGTCCGCCGCGGACACCCAGCCGCTGGCGGCGCACACCGACCTGGCCTGGGGCGGTCGCGCACCGGCGGTGATCGCCGGCTTCGGCTGGGTGCTCTGCGTCTCCTACAGCGGCGGGCTGCTCTACTGGGTCACCGACCGGCTCGACACCGCCCCGTCCGGTGCCCCGCCCACCGTGGTGCCGCCGGTGCCGGTGATGTGGGCCGGGCTGGCCTTCGCCGTCGCGCTGCTGGCCCTGGCCGGCACGGTGGCCGTGGCCGGCCTGCTCTTCCACCGGCTGCGCCGCCAGGAGTACGCCGCGCTGGCGCCGACCGGGCACGCGCTCTCCGACCACGACCTGCGCCGCGGCCGGGACGTCAGCGCCTTCCGGGCGCTGCACCGCCTCGTCGGCGAGCACGGCCTGCGGCTGGTCGGTGGGTACGCCGTCGCCGCCACGGTGCTGGTCACGCTCGGCTGCGCCGCCGTGCTCACCCGGTCCCCGCCGCACCCGGTGACCGCGACCGGCGGCGCGGCGGTGGTCCGGGCGGTGGCCGACGCGGGCGACGCCCTGCTCGGCTGGCTGCCGGCGCTGGTCGCCACCATCGGCCTGCTGGTCTACCGCAACGACACGGTGCGCCGTACGGTCGGCGTGATCTGGGACGTGGGCACCTTCTGGCCCCGCGCCGCGCACCCGCTGGCCCCGCCGAGCTACGCCGAGCGGGCCGTGCCGGAACTGCAGACCCGCACCGCCGGGCTGCTGGCGCTGACCCCGCACGATCCCCGCCGGATGGACGGGATCATCCTCTCCGGACACAGCCAGGGCACCGTGCTCTGCGCGGCGGTGATCCTCCAGTTGCCGGCCCGGTGGCGACGGCGGATCTGGTTCTTCTCCTACGGCTGCCAGCTCACCCGGCTCTACGGGCGGGTCTTCCCGGCGTACTTCGGGCCGGAGCGGTTGCCGGCGCTGGCCGAGGCGCTGCGCCGGCCGGGCGGGGGCACCGGCTGGACGAACTTCTGGCGGGACACCGACCCGCTCGGCTGGCCGGTCACCGCCGGGGAACGCGACGTGGCCGTCCGCGACCCGGAGGCGCTGCACCCGAGTGCCGGCGAGGTGGCCGACCCGCCGATCCGCAACCACAGCGGCTACCCGGAGTCGTCCGAGTTCCACCGGGAACGGTCCCGGGTGGCCTGGCTGCTGCGGCGGGCGGTGCCGTCACCCCGGCGGGGGTTCGGCTAGCCGGACCACCAGGTCGGCCCGGTCGGCGGTGCCGACGACCAGGCTGGCGTTGGCCTCGTCGCTGCCCATCGCCCAGGCCCGGGCCTGCTCCGGCGACCGCCCGTACGCCACGTGCCGGGCGGTCAGCCGGCGCAGCCGCAGCTCGGCGTCCAGGTCGAGGAACCACGCCTCGTGCAGCAGCGCCCGCACCTCCTCCCAGGGGAAGTCGGGCAGCAGCAGGTAGTTGCCCTCGGTGACCACCAGCCGCACCTCCGGCGGCACCTCGATCGCACCGGCGATCGGCTCCTCCAGGTCGCGGCGGAACGCCGGCGCCCACACCGAGGTCGGCTCCAGCCGGCGCAACCGGCGCAGCAGCGAGACGTAGCCGTTCGCGTCGAAGGTGTCCACCGCGCCCTTGCGGTCGGCCCGGCCCAGCCGGTGCAGCTCGGACTGGGCGAGGTGGAAGCCGTCCATCGGCACCAGCCGGGCGGCCGGGCCGACCGCCGCGACGATCCGCTCGGCCAGCGTCGACTTGCCCGCGCCGGGCGCGCCGGCGATGCCGAGCAGCTGCCGCGGACCGGCCTCGGCGAGGGCTCGCGCCCGCGCCACCAGCTCGTCGACGGGGAGCACCCGGGCCGCCGGCATCAGCCCAGTACCGGCTCGCTGATCGCGAACCGTGCCTGCACGGTCGCCTGGACGGGCTGCGGCTGCGGGTCGAGTTCCAGCTCCGGCGGGCCGCCCGCGGCCTCCTGGTACGCGGCCCGGGCGAACATCGGCCGCTCGGTCGCGCCGGCGTCGGCCAGCTCGATCAGGGCGGTCACCCGGGCGCCGAGCGCCTCGGCGTACTCGCGGGCGCGCAGCAGCGCGTCGGCGATCGCGGCGTGCCGGGCCTCCCGGTGCACCGGGCTGTCCGGGCGCAGCGACCACCAGGGCCCCGCCACCTCGACCTGGTCCTGGTCGGCCAGGCGGAGCATAAGCTCGCCCAGCGCGGTGAAGTCGCTGAGCGTCACGGTGGTGGTCACGCTGCCGTGCCAGGCCACCACCCGCTCTGTGGCGCGCCGGGTCTCCGGCCGCACCCGCAGCTCGCCGGTCTCCCGGCGCTCGATGGTCGGGCCGTACCCGTCGAGCAGCACCCGGATCGCGGCGGCCCGCTCGGCCAGCCGGGCCAGGGTGGCCTCGCGGTCGCGGTCGCGGGCCCGCGCGGTCACCGCGAACCGGGCGATCTCCGGCGGCACCTCCCGGTACGCCTCGCCACGTACCGCCACCACCGGCCCGTCCACCATGTCCTCACCCTAACGGCGACCCGACCGCCGTGCGCCCGATGCCCGACCGCCGACGCCCGGCCGCCGGGCCGGGTTCAGGGCGGCCCGGGGGCCGCCGGCTCGTCGGGGCGGTGGCCGGTGTACGACACCGTGCCGGCGTCGACCCGGCACCGGGTCAGGTAGCCGCCCGCCGCGCCCAGCTCCAGCAGGTAGGCCAGCTCGGCCGCGTGGTCGCCGTCGACCGGGAAGTCCCGGTGGTGCGGGTGCAGGTCCCGGTCGAGCAGGGCGGTGCGCAGCTCCCGGGCCCGCCGGTAGTACCCGACCAGGGCGTCCATGTCGTCCCCGCGCAGCGCGGCGGCCAACTCGCCGAGCACGGCGGTCACCTGGTCGAGCTGGCGGACCACCTGCTCCCGGTTGTTGAAGAGCATGTCCGCCGTACGCTTCGCCGGCGTGCCGGCCACCCGGGTGCCGTCCCGGAAACTGCCCGCCGCGAGCCCGAGCACCGCGTCGCGGACCGCCGAGCCGGCGACCGCGCCGGCGAGCCCGCCGGCCAGCAGGTGTGGCACGTGCGAGGAGAGCGCGACCACCGAGTCGTGCACCGACGGGGACATCGGCACCACCCGGGCGGCGAAGACGTCCAGCACCAGGTCGACCAGGAGCCGGAACGCCGGCAGCCCCTCGGCGGCCGGGCAGAGCACCCAGGCCGCCCCCTCGAACAGCGCCGGGACGGCGGCGGTCAGCCCGGAGCGCTCGGTGCCCGCCATCGGGTGGCCGGGCACGAACCGGTCGGTCAGCCCGTGTTCGACGGCGAACGCCGACACCGAGCCCTTGGTGCTGCCGACGTCGGTGACCACGCAGCCGTCGGGGGCGTACTTGGCGACGGTGAGCAGGGTTTCCGGCAGGGTCGGCAGCGGCCCGCAGAGGAACACGACGTCGCGGTCCCGGAGCGCCTCGCCGAGGTCGTCGGGGAAGCTCACGCCGTGCCGGCGCCCCTCCACCCGGGTCGCCGCGTCCGGGTCCCAGCCGGTGACCGGCACGCCCGACTCGTGCAGCCGGAGCAGGATCGACCCGCCGATGAGACCGGTGCCCACCACGGCGGCCCGCAACTGCCCACCGGGCCTGTCCACCATCACGCACCTCGGCGTTTCGGTCGGTACAAGTCGAGGACACCCCGACTCGGTTCGGCGCCGAGGATATCGCTTTTCCAGTACCCCTTCATGGCCCACTCGCTCAGCGGCGTGAGGGTCAGCATGCCGCTGCGCGGCTCGTAGTCCGCGTGCGAACCGGCGACCTTGTAGATCAACTCGACCTGGCCCTTGTCGTACGTCACGCCGACCGACGAGACGGTGGCGAAGCAGCGGGCCACGAAACCGGGCTCGCCGCGCACCGCCGCCAGCGTGTCCGCCTCGGTCCGGTAGAGCTGCACCGAGTAGGTCAGCTCGCCGCCGCGCAGGTCGATCCGGGCCAGGCCCCAGTTGCCCGACGACGACTCGTAGACCCACTGGCCGAGCACCGGCCAGGCCCAGATCAGCAGGAACAGCCGCTGCACCACGCCGCCGATCAGGGCCAGGCTGAGCGCCGAGATGAGCACCGCGGTGGCCTTGCTGCGCAGGTCGGGCAGGTCGGCGCGTTGCAGCACGGCGACGTTGAGCACGCTGAAGACCACCGCAGCGGTGGCCAGCGACGCCTGCCGCACCCCGTCGATGTTCCGGTCCCGCAGCAGCGGGTGGAGGTAGCGCACGCCTCAGCCCACCCGCACGTCGCCGGGGAAGATCCGCCCGAGCGCCTCCAGGTCGGCCAGCCCGAGGCTGCCGGCCGGCGGTTGGAGGACCCGCTGGGCGTCCGCGCCGGCGCTCAGGTGGTCGGAGAGGTAGCTGCCCAGGTGCTTCACCCGGATGCCCTCGTAGAGCAGGTTGGTGACCGCGCGGGCCAGGCTGGCCGAGCGGCGGTGCTGGTCGACCGTGGCGACGAAGACGTAGCGGCCGGCGAAGCCCGGCAGCGGCCGGGAGGCCAGCGAGACGATGTCGATCCCGCGGTCGGCGAACTGGGTGCAGAGTTCGGCCAGCACCCCCGGCCGGGACCAGCTCGGGGTCAACGCCACTGTCGTCTTCCAGGTGAGCCCGGCGTCGTCGGGCGGCGGTGGCGGCTCGGGCCGGTCGGCCCGGCCGAGCCAGACGAACCGGGTGTACGCCCCGGGGTGGTCCTCCACCGCCCGGTCGCGAACCCGCACCGGATACACCTCGTCCAGCCCGGGCGCGCCGATCGCGACCAGCCCGGGCCGCTCGGCGGCGGCCCGCACCGCCGCGGCCGTGCTCGGGAAGTGCTCCACCGGCAGGCCGGTGCCGGCCACGTAACGGGTGCACTGGGCGAGGCCGTGCGGGTGACTGCCGACCGCGGTCGGCGGGGCGTCCCCGGCCGCGGCGTACGCGTCGAAGGTGATCCGCACCGAGCTCTCCCGGCGGATGAGCAGCGGGTCCGCCCGGAAGACGATCTGGTCGAGGCTCGCCGTGACGATCCCCTCGACGGTGTTCTCGATCGGCACCACGCCGTAGTCGTACCGGCCCTGCGTGACGCCGGCGATCACGGCGCCGATGGTCGCCTCCGGCACCAGCTCGGCCCCGGGCAGGTTCCGGGCGGCCTGGTGGGTGAAGGTGCCCTCCGGGCCGAGGAAGCCGACCGTCGTCCGCCCGCTGCCGGCACTGACGATGCCGCCGTCCACCACCGCACTCCCCCCACACCGTCCGCCCACGGGGCGCGTCCACCCGAGGGTGCAGACTAGCGTCCGCCGCCGCGCTCGCGGAGCCCGCCGCGATCGACGGCGATCAGCGGTCAGTCGCGCAGCCGGCCCGGGACCGCCGCGACGTGCTCGTCCGACTCGGTCAGCGCCACCCGGACGTGCTGCCCGCCGGCCGGCCCGTAGAGGGCGCCGGCGGCGACCAGGATGCCCCGGCGGGCCAGCCAGTCGACCGTCTGCCAGCAGTCCTCACCCCGGGTCATCCAGAGGTAGAGCCCCGCCTCGGAGTGCTCGATGGTGAACCCGGCGGCGGTGAACGCGGCGTGCAGCCGCTCCCGCCGGGCCCGGTAGCGCTCCCGCTGCTCGTCGGCGTGCCGCTCGTCGCCCAGCGCGGCCACCATGGCGGCCTGCACCGGCGCCGGCACGATCATCCCGGCGTGCTTGCGGACCTTGAGCAGCTCGGCCACCAGCGCCGGGTCGCCGGCCACCAGACCGGCCCGGTAGCCGGCGAGGTTGGACCGCTTGGAGAGCGAGTGCAGCGCCAGCACGCCGTCGTACGAGCCGCCGCAGACCTCGGGCGAGAGCACCGAGACCGGCTCGGCGGACCAGCCCAGCGGCAGGTAGCACTCGTCGCTGGCGACCACCGCGCCGCGCTCCCGGGCCCAGTCGACGACCTTGCGCAGGTGGGCGGCGGGCAGCACCCGGCCGGTCGGGTTGCCGGGCGAGTTGACCCAGACCAGCCGCACCCGGGGCGTCGGGCCGACCGCGGTCAGCGAGTCCGTCCGCACCGTGGTGGCGCCGGCGAGCCGGGCCCCGTCCTCGTAGGTGGGATAGCAGACGGACGGGATCACCACCACGTCGCCGGGGCCGAGCCCGAGCAGCGTGGGCAGCCAGGCCACCAGTTCCTTGGAGCCGATCGTGGGCAGCACGCCCAGCCCGTCGACGCCGGCGCCGCAGGCCCGGGCGACCCAGGCCGCGATCGCGTCCCGCAGCGCGGGGGTGCCGGCGGTCAGCGGGTAGCCGGGCGCGTCCGACGCGTCGGCCAGCGCCCGCCGGATCACCTCGGGGACCGGGTCGACCGGCGTACCCATGGAGAGGTTGATCATGCCGGCCGGATGCGCCGCGGCCAGCGCGGCCGCGGCGTCCAGGGCGTCCCAGGTGAACTCGGGCAGCCGCGACGAGACCGGCCCGGGCCGGTTCAGTGGCCCTCTCCGCGCGGCGGCTGGGCGGCGACGAAGGTCGCGTCCTTCTCCACCTTGCCGATCTTCGAGGCGCCGCCGGGCGAGCCGAGGTCCTCGAAGAACTCGTAGTTGGCCGCGGTGTAGTCCTTCCACTGCTCCGGCACGTCGTCCTCGTAGAAGATCGCCTCGACCGGGCAGACCGGCTCACAGGCACCACAGTCGACGCACTCGTCGGGGTGGATGTAGAGCATCCGGTTGCCCTCGTAAATGCAGTCGACCGGGCACTCTTCGATGCATGCCTTGTCGAGCACATCCACGCACGGCTCGGCGATGATGTAGGTCACCGATCTTCTCCTCCGCAAGACACGCCGCGATCACCCGCGACGGTTAGAGCCTAGTATCTCGCCGGGGAGGGGGTCGATCGTGCTCGGTCAGCAGGATGTGGGCCACCGCGTGGTGGTACGCCGGATTGTGGGGATTCGCGAAGGCAGACCCCTGTTCTCGGACGCCCTCGGCGAGCTGGTCGAGCTGAGCGAGACCCATCTCACCCTCACCACCGCGCAGGGGCGGCTCCAGGTGCCCCGGTCGGAGGTGCACCGGGCCAAGCGGGTGCCGCCGTCGCGCCGGCCGACCGCCGCCGCGGTGAGCGCCCTGGAACTGGCCGCCGACGAGGCCTGGCCCGCGCCCACCCGGGGCCGGCTCGGCGGCTGGCTGCTGCGCAGCGCGGACGGCTGGACCGGCCGGGCCAACAGCGCCCTGCCGGTGGGCGACCCGGACCGCCCGCTGCCGGCGGCGGTGGACGCGGTCGTCCGCTGGTACGCCGAGCGCGGACAGCCCGCCCTGGTGAACACCCCGCTGCCGCTGGCCGCGCCGGTCGGCGCGGAACTGGACGCGCGGGGCTGGCACAGCCGCCCGCCGGTGCTGGTGCAGACGGTGCCGCTGGCCGCGCTGCCGCCCGGCCCGCCGGAGCGCGCCGGGGCACCGCCGGTCGAGCTGGCCGGCTCGCCCTCCGACGACTGGCTGGCGATCGCCGCCGGCCGCAAGGGCGGCCTGCCGGACGCCGCCCGGCACGTGCTCACCGCCGTGGACCAGGTCCGCTTCGCCCAGGTGTACGCCGCCGGCACGCTGGTCGCGGTCGGCCGGGGCACGGTCACCGGCGGCGGGCGGTGGCTCGGGCTGAGCCTGATCGAGGTGCTGCCCGAGGCGCGGCGGCAGGGCCTGGCCGGCCGGGTGATCCGGGCGCTCGCGGCCTGGGGCGCGGCGACCGGGGCCAGCCACGCCTTCCTCCAGGTCGAGCAGCGCAACACCGGGGCGGTGGCGCTCTACCGTGGGCTCGGCTTCACCACCCACCACACCTACCTGACCCGGGTCGCCCCGGAAGCTTGACCGACACGGGATCCGGGCTATCGGGGTGTCCCGGTGACCAGGACACCGCGACATCCCGGACGGCGAGTGGATCAGGCCGGGCGCGGGTCAGCGCCGGACCGGGCGGCGCGGCTTCGCGGTCTTGATCTCGGCGTACCGCTTCAGGGTCTGCGAGCGGTGGTCGAGGCCGAGCGCGGTGAGGACCAGGTAGCCGAGCAGCACTCCGGCCGCGGCGGCGGCGAGGTAGAGCCAGATCTGCGCGAAGAACGTGCCCGCGCCCCCGCCGAACGGGTTCTGCCCCACCAGCAGCGGCCCGACCAGCACGGTCAGCAGCAACGCGAGGCCCACCCCGGCGGCCATGTCGGCCCCCCAGCGACCCACCGGCCGGCGCCGGCCCCAGACGAACGCGAGCCCGGCCAGCACCAGGCCGATCACCACGAACATCCCGAGCGACACCCGGTCGGCGGCAGCGGTGTCGTCGGCACCGTCGAAGCCGAACCGGATGATCAGCCGGGCGACCACGTTGACCGCGAACAGCGCGACCGCGAGCAAACCGATCGCGCGCCACCGCTCCCTCATCGCACGCCTCCCGCCGTACTCGCGCCCGCCGCGGCGGCGGGCTTCCTGGCAGGAATACTTACCACCGGAAGCTGTGTGTCGTCAGTCCCGCTCGGGTGCCGGCGGCGGGGCGGCCAGGATCTGCCGGAAGCCCATCACCGCGAAGGTCATCGCGCCGGCCACGATCATCGCCAGCCCGACCCAGTTGTCGCCGGCGACCAGCAGGTCACCCTCGTCGGTACGGACCGCGGCGACCGCCATCAGCAGGAACCAGGGCACCGCGGGCAGCGCCACCGCCCAGCGGCGGCCGACCGTCTCGTGGGCGAACCAGCTCAGCGCGATGTTGGCGCCGATCGCGACGAGCACCGAGACGCCGATCAGCTGGCCGCCGACCCGGACCGTGGCGAGCAGCAGCTCCAGCACCGCGGTCACCACCCCGGCGATTACCGCCACCAGGCCGCCGGCCCAGCGCAGCGCGAGGTCGAGCAGCGGATTCGGCCGCCCGGGCGGCGGCGGGACGGTCTCGTCCGGGGCGACCGACATCGGCGCGGCGGGCAGGGTCACCGGAGACCGGCCGCCGCGACCGGGGACCGGTCCGGGCCGTCGGCCACGTCCAGCCCGGCGAACAGGTCGTCCTCCCAGCCGTACGGCCCGGAGCCCGGCCCCTTCTCCCCCACCGCGAGGGTGTAGTACTCCACGCCCATGAACTCGCTGCCGAAGTTGCCGGCGATCGAGTAGAGCCACGAGGTGGCCGGGATCTGGGTGGCGTGCGCGCGCATCGCGGCCTCCTTGGCCGCGTGCCGCTCGGTGGCGTCGATCCGGGCGGCGATCTCCTCGTCCGGGGTGCCGAAGGGTAGCTCGGAGAGGTCCTCGATGCCGGCGAAGGGGTTGTCCGACGACTCGACGAAGTGGTTCATGCCGGCCTCCAGCACGCTCAGCGGCATGGCCGTCCAGTAGACCTTCGCCGGGGCGAAGCCCTCCGCGGCGGCCAGTTGGTGCGCGCGCATCGCCACCCGGTGCGCCTGGATGTGGTCCGGGTGGCCGTAGAAGCCGTTGTCGTCGTACGTGATCATGACCTGGGGGCGGACCTCCCGCATGACCTCCACCAGGTGCCCGGCGGCCTCGTCGAGGTCGGCCTGCCAGAAGGCCCGGGGGTGCTCGTTGGTCGGCAGCCCCATCATCCCGGAGTCGCGGTAGCGGCCGGCCCCGCCGAGGAAGCGGTGGTCGGTGACGCCGAGCGCGGCGCAGGCGGCCGCCAGCTCGGCGATGCGGTAGCCACCGAGCTGGTCGGCCTCGGCGGCGGCGAGCTGGGCCAGCGCCGGCACGTGGATCTCACCCTCCTCGCCGAGGGTGCAGGTCACCAGGGTGACGTGGGCGCCGGTGGCCGCGTAGTGGGCCATGGTCGATCCGGTGCCGATGGACTCGTCGTCAGGGTGCGCGTGGACCAGCAGCAGGCGTCGGTCGGGCAGCGTCGTCACGACGGTCACTCTAACCGGCGGTTCTCCCCCGCCGGCCGGTACGCGTCCAGGCAGGTCGGCCACATCACCCCGGACGCCGCTCTACGATCTGGCCTGTGGACTTTCCGGAGCTGGCCGCCCGTACCCGCCGGTTCAGCCACGGTGCGCCGCGTGCCGTCTCGGTGACCGAGGACGGTTCCCGGGTGGTCTTCCTGCGCTCCGCCGGCCCGGAGGATCCCGCCGACGCGCTCTGGCTGCTGGACGTCGCCAGCGGCGAGGAACGGCTGGTCGCCGACCCGACCGCGCTGCTCGGCGCGGACGCCGACGGCGCCGCGCTCGGTCCGGGTGAGCGGGCGCTGCGCGAGCGGCTGCGGCTCAGCGCCGCCGGCATCGGCTCGTACGCCCTCGACGGGGCCGGCCGGGTGGCCGTGTTCGCGCTGGCCGGCCGGCTGTTCCGGGCCGACCTGGTGCACGGCGACGTGGTCGAGGTGGCCGCGGTCGGGCCGGTGCTCGACCCCCGGCCCGACCCGACCGGGCAGCGGCTGGCGTACGTCACCGACGCCGCCGAGGGGGTCCGCCGCGGGCAGTTGCGGGTGGTCGAGCCGGACGGTACCGACAACCTGCTGGCCGGCGAGGACTCCGGGGTCACCTGGGGGCTGGCCGAGCACATCGCGGCCGAGGAGTTCGACCGGTTCCGCGGCTACTGGTGGGCACCGGACGGCCGCTCGGTGCTGGCCGCGCGGGTGGACGAGTCCCGGCTGGCCCGGTGGCACCTGCACGACCCGGCCGAGCCGGCGAGCCCGCCCAGCACCGTCGCGTACCCCCGGGCCGGCGGGCCGAACGCCGAGGTCAGCCTGCACCTGCTCGACCTCGACGGCGGCTGGGTCGACGTGCACTGGGACCGCGAGACCTACCCCTACCTGACCTCGGTGCAGTGGGCCGACGGCGGCCCGCTGATCACCGTGCTGCGCCGCTCCCAGCAGCACGGGCTGGTGCTGGCCGTCGACCCGCGCACCGGGGAGACCCAGGTGCACGCGGAGCTGGCCGACCCGCGCTGGGTGGAGCCGATCGCCGGCACCCCGGCGCACCTGCCGGACGGCCGGGTGCTGGTCGGCGGCGAGCTGGCCCACGACGGGTACGACGCGCGCTGCCTCTTCGCCGACGGCACCCTGCTCACCCCGCCCTCGCTCTACGTGCGGCGGGTGGTGGGCCGGCTGCCGGGCGGCTCGGGCCCGGCCGACCTGCTGGTGGAGGCGAGCGACGGCGAGCCGAGCGAGCGGCACCTGTTCCGGGTCCGGACGACCATCGGCGGCGGCGTGGACGCCCGCCGGCTCACCACCGACCCGGGCTGGCACACCGGCGCGGTCGGCGGGGACGTGCTGGTGGTGGGGAGCGCCACGCTGGACCATCCGGGCGTCCGGTGGACGGTGTACCAGGGCGAGCGGGAGGTGGCGGTGCTCCGTTCGCTGGCCGCCACCCCGCCGTACTCGCCGCTGCCGCTGCTGGAGCGGGTGACCGACCGGCGGCTGCCGAGCGCCGTGCTCTACCCCGACAACCACGTCACCGGTCGCCGGCTGCCGGTGCTGCTGGACATCTACGGCGGCCCGGGGCATCAGGAGGTGGTCGCCGCCCGGGCGGCCTGGCTGGAGCGGCAGTGGTGGGCCGACGCCGGCTTCGCGGTGGTGGTGGTGGACAACCGGGGCACGCCCGGGGTGGCCCCGTCGTTCGAGAAGGCGATCCACCGGCGGGTGGCCGACGTGGTCCTGCTCGACCAGGTGGACGCGCTCACCGCGCTGGCGGAGAAGCATCCCGACCTCGACCTGGGCCGGGTGGCCGTGCGGGGCTGGTCGTTCGGGGGCTGGCTGGCCGGGTTGGCGGTGCTGCGGCATCCGGAGCTGTTCCGGTGCGGCATCGTCGGTGCGCCGGTGACCGACTGGGCCCTCTACGACACCGCGTACACCGAGCGCTACCTGGGCCTGCCCGACGACGGGATGGACGTCTACGCGCACCACTCGCTGGTGGAACTGGCCGGCGAGCCGGTGACCGGCCCGGAGCAGGCCCGACCGCTGCTGCTGGTGCACGGCCTGGCCGACGACAACGTGGTGGCGGCGCACACGCTGCGGCTCTCGGCGGCGCTGCTGGCCACCGGTCGCCCGCACAGCGTGCTGCCGCTGACCGGGGCCACCCACATGGCCGCCGGCGGCACCGCCGAGCGGCTGCTGAAGCTGGAGCTGGACTTCCTCCGCACCCACCTGTGAGCCAGCGGCCCGCGCGGCGACGGCGGCGCGGCGGGACCACGCCCGGCGGAATCACGGAGGCCCCGGTCGACGACGTTGTCGACCGGGGCCCGTCCGTGCGGCTTGTGCCTGTGGTTACTGCTTGACGTACGCGTTCACGAAGGACGGGTAGCCGAACACGCTGGAGACGAAGACGCCACCGGCCTTGGAGCCGTGCACGAGGTAGGCCACGTCGACGTAGAGCGGCACCACCGGGGCGTGCTCCTTCATGATCCGCTCGTCGAGCTTGGCCCACTCCGGGCCCTGCTCGGCCGGCGGCAGGGCCAGGATCCGGTCGAACTCGGCGTTGATCGCCGGGTCGTTGAAGAACGCGCTGTTGCTGTTGCCCTCGGGCTTGATGGTGCGGCCGTCGTAGAGCACCGGCAGGATCGAGGCGCCGCTCGGCCAGTCCGCGGCCCAGTTACCGATGTACAGGTCCCAGGGGTTGTCCTTCTTCTTGACCTCGTCGAGCTTCGAGTCGTCCGGGATGTTGCGGACGGTGATCTTGAAGCCGGCCCGCTCCAGGTTGCCCTTGAGCTGGGTGCCGATCTGCTGCTCGGTCGTGCTGTCGGCGACGCCGAGGACCAGCTCCGGCGTCTGGCCGCCGAGCAGCTCCTTGGCCTTCTCGACGTTGCCGTTCGCGCCGGCCGGGTAGGCGTCGTACGCCTTGAAGCCGATCGTCGACGGCGGCATCAGCGTGGTCAGCGGCGACGCGACGGTCTGGCCGCCGACCGACTTGATCAGGCCCTCCCGGTCGATGGCGTAGTTCAGCGCCTGGCGGATCTTCAGGTCCTTGACCCGCTGGTTGTTGATGACGAGCTGGTTGGCGCTCGGCGTCGGGGAGAGGATGGTCCGCTGCTTGAGCGCCGGGTCGTTGGCGACCTTGGCGACCAGCGAGGCGGGCACGAAGTTCCAGGCGATGGCGCTCTGGTCGGCGCCGTTGTCCGCGATCACCCGGTTGTTGGCGGCGTCGGCGGTCGGGCCGAAGCTCCAGACGAACTGGTCCGGGTACTGGTGCCGCACCGGGTCGGTGTTCGGGTCCCAGTGCGGGTTGCGGTCCAGGGTGAGCTGAACGCCGACCTGGTTCTTGGCGATCTTGTAGGGCCCCGACGAGAACGGCTGGTTGTCCAGGTTCACGCCGGTGTCCTTGTCCGCCGGCAGCGGCGCGGTGGTCGGCAGCGAGACCGCGAACGGCAGGTCACAGCGGGGCTTGGCGAACTCGAAGCGCAGGGTCTTCGGGTCCGGGGTGGTCAGGCCCGGGGGCAGCGAGGTCTTGTTGGCCTTGAAGTCCCACTTGGTGTCGAACTGCGGGCTGTCGGCCAGCCACTCCTGGATGTAGGTCGGGCCGCCCGACAGGTCCGGGTCGAAGGAGCGGGCGATGCCGTACGCGATCTCCTTCGAGGTGATCGGCCGGCCGTCCTCGAACTTGACCCCGTCCTTGATCTTGAATTCCCAGACCTTGCAGTCGTTGTTGACGTTGGTGCCCGGCGTCTCGGCCAGGTCGCCGACGAGGACCAGGCCGCCCTTGCCGTCGTCCTTCCACGTGGTCAGGTAACGGGAGAACAGCGGCGACGCCATCAGGCCGGCGAACGAGTAGGTCCGCTGCGGGTCCAGGTGGGAGATGGGGGTCTCCCGGATGATCGTGAAGGTGCCGCCCTTCTGGGCGCCCGGCACCTCGGCCGCCGGACCCTTGGAGTCCTTCGGGTCCGTCGCGATGACGCCGGTCTGCTGCCGGTTCGTGTCTACCGTGGTGCCCTCGCCCGTGTTCTCCGAGCACGCACCCAATGCCACAACCAGAGCGATCGCGCCGCCTGCGGCGGCCGCCACGCGTGGTCGCATCTCCTACCTCCTCCACCCAGGTGCCGCCGGGCGTGAACGCCGACGTCCCGAGGATCGTAAAGAAGAAAACCTACGAGTTGTGTAACAGTTGTCGATAAATTTCACCGCCGCCCGGTCGGCGGGCGTTCGGGAGCGCGCGCCGGCCGGGACGGGCTGGTCACCCCAGCCGTACGCGGGGGTCGATGGCCGCGTAGAGCAGGTCGACCAGCACGTTGGCGATTACCACGAAGACCGCCGAGATGAGCACGGTGGCCATGATGGTGGGCAGGTCGCCGGCCCGCACCGCATCGACAGCGGTCCGCCCCAGCCCCTGGATGCCGAAGGTGGTCTCGGTGATCACCGTGCCGCCCAGCGCCGCCCCGACGTCCAGGCCGGCGATGGTGACCACCGGGGTGATCGCGGCGCGCAGCGCGTGCCGCCCGTACACCTTCGGTTTCGCCAGGCCCTTCGCCCGCGCGGTGCGGACGAAGTCCTCGGAGAGCGTCTCCAGCATCTGCGCCCGCGACAGCCGGGCGTAGATCGCGGAGAAGAGGAAGGCCAGCGCGACCCAGGCGAGCACCAGGCCGCTGGCCCACTTCAGCGGATTGTCGAAGATGGACGTGTAGCTCGGCACGGGCAGCAGGCGCAGGTTGTAGACGAAGACCAGCAGCAGCACCGCGCCGACGAAGTAGAGCTGGAGCGAGGCGCCGGTCAGCGAGAAGCCGATCGCGGCCCGGTCCAGCCAGGTGCCCCGGCGCAACGCCGAGACCATGCCGAGGCCGACCCCGAGCAGCAGCCAGAGGATCGCCGCCGGGATCACGATGCTCAGGGTCACCGGCAGCACCCGGGTGATGGTGTCCAGCACCGCCTCGTTGTTGACGTACGACCAGCCCAGACAGGGCGCGTCGCACCTGCCGCCCTGCGCGCTGCCCAGGTCCCGCCCGGTGAAGATGCCCTTCATGTAGCCGGCGTACTGGGTGACCAGCGGGTCGCGCAGGCCCAGCTCCTGACGGACCCGCTCCAGCCGCTCGGGGTTGCAGTTCTTCGGGCACATGCCGCTGACCGGGTCGCGGGGCAGCGCGAAGAACATCAGGAAGGTCAGCACGCTCACCGCGAAGAGGGTGAGCACGGCGGAGAAGAGCCGCTTGATGAGAAAGCGCGCCATCGGATAACCCCTACCGGGACGACTTCGGGTCGAGCGCGTCGCGCAGCGCGTCGCCGAAGAGGTTGAACGCGAACACGAGCGCGAAGATCGTGATGCCGGGGAAGAAGACGAAGGCCGGGTCGGTCTGGAGGTAGTCCAGGCTCTGGTAGATCATCCGGCCGAAGCTCGGCGTCTCCTCGGTCAGCCCGACGCCGATGAACGACAGCGCGGCCTCGCTGGTGATGAACTGCGGCACGGCCAGCGAGAACGACACCAGGATCGGCGCCCAGATGTTCGGCAGCAGTTGCCGGAAGAGCATGTGGGCCAGCCCGGCGCCGCTGGCCTTGGCGGCCTCCACGAACTCCCGTTCGCGCAGCGCGATCACCTGGCCGCGGACCAGCCGGGCGGTGCCGGTCCAGCCGAAGATCGCGAAGACGGCGATCAGCACCCCGACGCCGAAGGCCGGGGAGACCGCGTCGCGCTCGCCGTAGAAGCGCAGGGTCAGGGTCGGGGTCAGGGCCAGCGCGATGATCAGGAACGGCATGGCCAGGGTGAGGTCGGTGATCCAGTTGATCACCGCGTCCAGCCAGCCGCCGAGGTAGCCGGCGAGCGCGCCGAGCGCGATGCCGATGACCGCCGTGATCACGGCCGCCGCGAAGGCGATCAGCAGCGAGGTACGCAGGCCGTACACCAGCCGGATGAAGATGTCCCGGCCGAGGTTGGGCTCCAGCCCGAAGAAGTGGTCCCCGGACACGCCGCCGGCGTAGCCCAGCGGCATGCCGAAGCCGTCCAGCTTGGCCTGGAACTGGTCGCGCGGGCTGATCCCGTAGAGCGCCTCGATCAGCGGCGCGGCGAGCCCGACCAGCACGAAGAAGACCAGCATCGCCCCGCTGACCATCGCCGTCCGGTCGCGGCGCAGCCGGAGCATCGCGAGCTGGCCGGGCGAGCGGCCGACGAAGCCCTTCTCCTTCGGCGCGTCGGCACCGCCGCCGCCCGAGTCGATCTCGGCCAGCGCCACGCCCTCCACCGGGGACATGCTCATCTCGACACCTCCTCGACGCCCGCACCCGTGCCCGCCGGCTCGGCACCCTGGCCCGCCGGCTCGGCACCCCGGCCCGCCGGCGCGGCGGCCGGCTGCCCGCCCGGGGTGGCCTCGACCGGTCCCCGCTCCGGGAAGTGGCAGGCGGCGGCCTGGTTGCCGCCGTCGCGGGACACCAGCGCCGGCTCCTCGGTGGCGCAGATGTCCTGCGCCTTCCAGCAGCGGGTGCGGAACCGGCAGCCCGACGGCGGGTCGAGCGGGGTGGGCACGTCACCGGCCAGCCGGATCCGGCCGGCCGGGCCGAGCTTGGTGACGTCCGGGATCGCCGACAGCAGCGCCCGGGTGTACGGGTGCTGCGGGCGCTCGTAGATGTCGTCCCGGTCACCGATCTCGACGATCTTGCCGAGGTACATGACGGCGACCCGCTGGCAGAAGTGCCGCACCACCGCCAGGTCGTGCGCGATGAAGACGAACGCCAGGCCGAGGTCGCGTTGCAGGTCGCGGAGCAGGTTGACCACCTGCGCCTGGATCGACACGTCCAGGGCGGAGACCGGCTCGTCGGCGACGATCAGCTTCGGCCGCAGCGCCAGGGCCCGCGCGATGCCGATGCGCTGGCGCTGGCCGCCGGAGAACTCGTGCGGGTACCGGTTGTAGTGCTCCGGGTTCAGCCCGACCAGCTCCAGCAGCTCCTGCACCCGGGCCTTGATCCCGCCCGGCGGGTTGGTCCCGTTGACCTGCAACGGCATCGCCACGATCCGGCCGACCGTGTGCCGGGGGTTCAGCGAGGCGTACGGGTCCTGGAAGATGATCTGCAGGTCCTGCCGCAGCGGGCGCAGCTCACGCCGGCCGGCGTGGGTGATGTCCCGCCCGGCGAACTCGATGCTCCCCGCGGTGGGCTCCAGCAGGCGGACCAGCATCCGACCGGTGGTCGTCTTGCCGCAGCCGGACTCCCCCACCAGGCCGAGCGTCTCGCCCGGGCGCACGTCGAAGTCCAGGCCGTCCACGGCCCGCACCACGCTCCGGTTGCGGAACCCGCTGCGCACCGGGAAGTGCTTGGTCAGGCCGCGCACCCGCAGCAGCGGTTCGACGGTCTCCACACTCATCGGGCGACCCCCACGTGCGCGATGTCCTCCGCGTACAACCGGGTCCGGTCGTCGGCGGAGAGGTGGCAGGCGACCAGGTGGCCGTCCTCGCCGGCCGGCCCCAGCTGCGGCACCTCGGTGCGGGACCGGTCGCCGTTGCGGTCGGCGTACCGGCAGCGCGGGTGGAAGGCGCAGCCGGGCGGCAGGTTGATCAGGCTGGGCGGGTTGCCCCGGATCGGCACCAGCTCCGCGTCCGCGTCGCCGTGCAGCGACGGCACGCTGGAGAGCAACCCCCAGGTGTACGGGTGCTGCGGCCGGCGCAGCACCTGCTCGACGCTGCCGCGCTCGACCGCCCGGCCGCCGTACATCACCAGCACGTCGTCGGCGACCTGGCTGACCACGCCGAGATCGTGGGTGATCATGATGATCGCGGAGTGGAACTCGGCCTGGAGGTCGGCCAGCAGGTCCAGGATCTGCGCCTGCACGGTGACGTCCAGCGCGGTGGTCGGTTCGTCGGCGATGAGCAGATCCGGGTCGTTGACCAGCGCCATCGCGATCATCGCGCGCTGGCGCATGCCGCCGGAGAACTCGTGCGGGTACTGGTCGAACCGGCGCGCCGGCTGCGGGATGCCGACCCGGCCGAGCATGTCCACCGCGCGCTGCCGGGCCTCCCGCTTGCCGGCCCGCGGGTGGTGCACCCGGTACGCCTCGACGATCTGCTTGCCCACCGTGTAGTACGGGTGCAGCGCGGAGAGCGGGTCCTGGAAGATCATCGCCATGTCCCGGCCGCGCAGCCGGCGTACCTCCGCCTCGGGCAGGCCGACCAGTTGCCGGCCGCCGACGTGGATCTCCCCGGAGACGGTGGTGCGCTTCGGGTTGTGCAGGCCGAGGATGGCCAGCGAGGTCACGCTCTTGCCCGAGCCGGACTCGCCGACGATGCCGAGCGTGCGGCCGCGCTCCACCGCGAACGACACCCCGTCGACCGCGCGCACCACGCCGTCCTCGGTGTCGAAGCGCACCCGCAGGTCGTCCACCCGCAGGTAGGGCCCGTCGGTACCGCGCTGCTCCGGCACGCTGGGGCGGTCGTCCAGTTGCCCGGACGGCGCCGACTCCGGCATGTCCACGACCGCCTCCCTCAGTAGTGAAGAGAACCTACAGCAAATTCCTGAGGGCGAAAATAAGCTACAGAGCCGGAGGCTGTCAGCGGGCCTCAGAGTAACGAGTCGGCAACGGCTGTGAACAGTCCCCACCAGCACATCCATGGACTCCGCTGCCCGCCACACCGGCGCTCGAATCCACTTGATCGAGTGGTACCTGCTGGTCGGTCGGCTCGCCTAGGGTCGGTCGCATGACCGAGTTCGACGCGGCGACCGCCGCGGTGCAGGCCGCGCTCGACGCGGGAGCCCGGTACGCCGACGCCCGGGTGATGCACCGCCGCTACGAGTCGATGTCGGCCCGCAACGGCGAGATCGAGGAGCTGGCCCAGGACGAGAGCATCGGGCTGGGCGTACGCGCGCTGGTCGGGTCGAGCTGGGGCTTCCACGCCGTACCCGACCTCTCCGACGCCGCGGCCCGCGACGCCGGCCGGCGCGCCGCCCGGACGGCCGCCGCGAGCGCCCGGGTGCCCGGCCCGGCGGTCGACCTGGTGCCCACCGGAGCGGCCACCGCGAGCTGGGCCTCGCCGTGCACCGTCGACCCGCTCGGCGTCCCGCTGTCCAGCAAGGGCGACCTGCTGGTGGGCGCGACCCGGACGATGGCCGAGCACGGCGCCGACGTGGCCGAGGGGCTCTACCAGGTCTGGGACACCGCCAAGTGGTTCGTCTCCAGCGAGGGGCACCGGATCGACCAGCGGATCCGGGAGTGCGGCGGCGGCATCTCCGCCACCTCGATCGGTGACGGCGAGACGCAGCGCCGGTCCTATCCCAGCTACCGCGGCCAGTACGGCACCAGCGGCTGGGAACTGGTCGACTCGCTCGACCTGGCCGCCCACGCGGCGCGGATCGCCGAGGAGTCCCGGGCGCTGCTCACCGCGCCGCTCTGCCCGGCCGGCGAGACCGACCTGATCCTCGGCGGTGAGCAACTCGCGTTGCAGATCCACGAGTCGGTCGGGCACGCCATCGAGCTGGACCGGATCCTCGGCTGGGAGGCCGCCTTCGCCGGCACCTCCTGGCTCGACCTGGCTCAGCTCGGTTCGCTGCGCTACGGCTCCGACCTGATGAACGTGACCATCGACCCGACCATCCCCGGCGCGCTCGGCAGCTTCGGCTACGACGACGAGGGCTCCCCGGCGGTGCGGCGGGACGCGGTGCGCGAGGGGCGTTGGGTGGGCGTGCTCGCCGGCCGGGACTCGGCCGCCGTCGCCGGCCTGGACTACGGCGGCAGCGTACGGGCCGACGGCTGGGCCCGGCTGCCGATGGTGCGGATGACCAACGTGGGCCTGGAGCCCGGCCCGCACACCCTGGAGGAGATCATCGCCGCCACCGACGACGGCGTGCTGATGGACGTGAACCGCTCCTGGTCCATCGACGACAAACGGCTCAACTTCCAGTTCGGCTGCGAGATCGGCTGGGAGGTCAGGAAGGGCCGACGCGGGCGGATGCTGCGCAACCCCACCTACACCGGCATCGGCCCGCTGTTCTGGC
This sequence comes from Micromonospora sp. C28SCA-DRY-2, assembly GCF_030519475.1. Taxonomy (GTDB): domain Bacteria; phylum Actinomycetota; class Actinomycetes; order Mycobacteriales; family Micromonosporaceae; genus Micromonospora. The sequence goes on from NZ_JAUMKD010000002.1 coordinate 786,826, forward strand.
GGTCGATGGACATGCTCTCCTCCGAGGTCGTCGCGTGGGGCACGCCGAACTGCGGCAAGGGCCAGCCCGGCCAGATCGGGCACACCGGCCACCCGGCCGCGCCGGCCCGCTTCCGCAACGTCCGGGTGGGGGTACGTGCGTGAGCGCGAGGAATGAGCGAGCGCAGCGAGCGAGTCCCGCAGTCGCGAACGAAAGGCAACGCGGTGAGCGCGAGGAATGAGCGAGCGCAGCGAGCGAGTCCCGCAGTCGCGAACGAAAGGCAACGCGGTGAGCGCGAGGAATGAGCGAGCGCAGCGAGCGAGTCCCGCAGTCGCGAACGAAGGGGTCGCAGCATGACCGCGCCGGAACTGGACCTCGCCGGACAGGTGGTGGAGCTGGTCCGCCGGCTGGCCGGGCCGGACGCGCAGGCCGAGGCCGTGGTGACCCGTAGCGACCTGGCGCTGACCCGGTTCGCCAACTCGTTCGTCCACCAGAACGTCGCCGAGTCGACCGTCGGCGTCCGGCTGCGGCTGCACGTCGACGGCCGGACCGCGGCCGGCAGCGGCAGCCTGGTCACCGCCGACGGGTTGCGCGCGCTGGTCGAGCGCACCCTGGCCGCCGCCCGGCTCTGCCCACCCGACCCGGGCTGGCCGGGGCTGTCCCCGCCGGCACCGGTGGCGGCCGGCGCCGCCGTCGACGAGGCCACCGCGTACGCCGAGCCGGACGAGCGGGCGGCCCGGGTCCGCGCCTTCGTGGACGCGGTGGGCGGCCTCGAAGCGGCCGGGTACTGCCGCACGTCGTACCGGTCCGGGGCGTTCGCCAACTCGGCCGGGCACTCGGCCCACGGGCGGACGGCGGAGGCGGCGATGGACGGGATCGCCCGCACCGGTGGCTCGGACGGGGTGGCACGCCGCTGCGCGGACCGCCTCGCCGATCTCGACGGCGCCGACCTGGGCGCCCGGGCGGCGGCCAAGGCGCGCGCCGCGGCCGAGCCGGTGGAGCTGCCCCCGGGCCGCTACGAGGTGGTGTTCGAACCGGCCGCCGTCGCCGACCTGCTGCAGAACCTCTCCTGGTTCGGGTTCAACGGCAAGCGGTACGCCGAGCGGCAGTCCTTCGCGGAGCCGGGCCGGGCCCAGTTCGACCGCTCGGTGACCCTGGTGGACGATCCGCTGCACGGCTCCGGCCTGCCGTACGACCTGGAGGGCACGGCGCGCCGGGAGCTGACCCTGGTGGACGCCGGGGTCACCCGCGCGGTGGCGCACGACCGGCGCAGCGCCGCCGGCGTCGGCGCCAGCTCCACCGGTCACGCCTCGCCCGGTGGTGCCACCTTCGGCCCGATCCCGCACAACATCCGGCTGCTCGCCCCGTCCGTCGCCGGCGGCGCCCCGGACGGCGGCACGGTGGCCGGCGGTGGTGCACCGCCCGCGACCAGCGTGGCCGGCCTGGCCGGCGTGGCCGGGGCGGTGGCCGACGCCGACACGGCGGCGCTGGTCGCCGGGGTGCGCCGCGGGCTGCTGGTCAGCGACCTCTGGTACACCCGGGTGCTGGACCCGAAGAGCCTGGTGGTCACCGGGCTGACCCGCAACGGGGTCTGGCTGGTCGAGGACGGCGCGGTCACCCGCGCGGTGCGCGACCTGCGCTTCACCGAGTCGTACCCGCGGGCGCTCGGCCCGGGCGCGGTGCTCGGCCTGGGCCGCCGGGCGGTCCGCCAGCCGGACCGCGTCGACGGGGTCTGGTGGGAGGCCCCGCCGCTGCGGCTGGCGTCCTGGAACTTCACCGGCGGCGCGTCCGGGTGAGCCCGTCCCGACGCGCCGGGCGGCGGGCAGTGAAGTTCTTAACATCGCGACATCGATCTTCATACAGGGCTTTCCACCAGCCAGGACACACGGGACACTGCCTTGCGCGGACGGCCCGCGGAGATCGGCGTAACGTGTGTCACTTAGCTGCGCCGGTTCGCCCGGCGTGGTCGTTGGTGTGCGCATGACGTGGCAAGCGGGTGCGGGTTCGCGGTCCGCGTGCCGACCGGAGGAAGATCCGCCCGCCTGTTGCGGGCCCCGTCAGGGAGACGACTCGAATGACATCAACGGCAACGAAGCCGGGGGGCGTGCGCAGCCGCGCCGCCATCGCGGCGAAGACGTTGCGCACCGACCGCTGGTGGTTCGCCCCACTGATCACCGTCGTCGGCCTCAGCGCCTGGGTCGCGTACGCGACGGTCCGGGTCTTCATGCACAAGTGGTACTGGGTCGAGGACTACCACTACCTGACCCCGTTCTACTCGCCGTGCGTGACGGACCGGTGCCTGCCCGAGGCCGCGCACTTCGGACGGTTCCTCCCCGACTGGTGGATCATCCCGGACGCCGCGCTGACCCTGCCGTTCCTGCTGCTGTTCCGGCTCACCTGCTACTACTACCGCAAGGCGTACTACCGGTCGTTCTGGCTCTCGCCGCCGGCCTGCGCCGTGCCGGACGGGCACAAGGCGTACAGCGGGGAGACCCGGTTCCCGCTGCTCGGGCAGAACCTGCACCGCTACTTCTTCTACGCCGCCGCGATCATCTCGCTGATCAACACCTGGGACGCGATCCTGGCCTTCCACTCGCCGGAGGGCTTCGGGTTCGGGCTGGGCAACATCATCCTGCTCGGCAACGTGGTGATGCTGTGGGCGTACACCATCTCCTGCCACTCCTGCCGGCACATCATCGGCGGGCGGCTCAAGCACTTCTCCAAGCACCCGCTGCGCTACCGCGCCTGGACCGGCGTGTCCTGGCTGAACGTCCGGCACATGCAGCTCGCCTGGATCACGCTCGGCACCCTGGCGCTGACCGACTTCTACGTGATGGCGGTAGCGGCCGGCTGGTTCAACGACCTGCGGTTCATCAACTAGAGGGCCCTGGACATGACGACTACCACTCGCATCGAACGACACCACTACGACGTCGTCGTGATCGGGGCCGGCGGCGCCGGCCTGCGCGCGGCGATCGAGGCCCGGCTCGCCGGCAAGAAGACGGCCATCATCTCCAAGTCGCTCTTCGGCAAGGCGCACACGGTGATGGCCGAGGGCGGCGCCGCGGCCGCGATGGGGAACGTGAACAGCCGGGACAACTGGCAGGTGCACTTCCGCGACACCATGCGCGGCGGCAAGTTCCTGAACAACTTCCGGATGGCCGAGCTGCACGCGAAGGAGTCGCCGCAGCGGATCTGGGAGCTGGAGACCTACGGTGCGCTCTTCGACCGCACCAAGGACGGCAAGATCTCCCAGCGCAACTTCGGCGGCCACGAGTACCCGCGGCTGGCGCACGTCGGCGACCGGACCGGCCTGGAGCTGATCCGCACCCTCCAGCAGAAGATCGTCTCGCTCCAGCAGGAGGACAAGCGCGAGCACGGCTCGTACGACGCCCGGATCCGGGTCTTCGCCGAGACCACCATCACCGAGCTGCTGCTCGACGGCGACCGGGTCGCCGGCGCCTTCGGCTACTACCGGGAGTCCGGCGAGTTCGTCCTCTTCGAGGCGCCGGCGGTGGTGCTGGCCACCGGCGGCGTCGGCCGCTCCTACAAGGTCACCTCGAACTCCTGGGAGTACACCGGCGACGGGCACGCGCTCGCGCTGCGCGCCGGGGCGACCCTGATCAACATGGAGTTCCTCCAGTTCCACCCGACCGGCATGGTCTGGCCGCCCTCGGTGAAGGGCATCCTGGTCACCGAGTCGGTCCGCGGTGACGGCGGCGTGCTGAAGAACTCCGACGGCAAGCGGTTCATGTTCGACTACGTCCCCGACGTCTTCCGCAAGCAGTACGCGGAGACCGAGGAGGAGGCCGACCGCTGGTACACCGACCCGGACAACAACCGCCGCCCGCCGGAGCTGCTGCCCCGCGACGAGGTGGCCCGGGCGATCAACAGCGAGGTCAAGGCCGGTCGGGGCACCCCCGCCGGCGGCGTCTTCCTGGACATCGCCAGCCGGCTGCCGGCCGAGGAGATCCGCCGCCGGCTGCCGTCGATGTACCACCAGTTCAAGGAGCTGGCCGACGTCGACATCACCAAGGAGCCGATGGAGGTCGGCCCGACCTGCCACTACGTGATGGGCGGCGTCGAGGTGGACCCGGACTCCGGTGCCGCGTTCGGTCACGTCCGCGGCCTCTTCGCCGCCGGTGAGGTCTCCGGCGGCATGCACGGCTCCAACCGGCTCGGCGGCAACTCCCTGTCCGACCTGCTGGTCTTCGGCAAGCGCGCGGGCGGTCACGCCGCCTCGTACGCCGACGGGCTGACCGCCCGGCCGAAGGTGTCCGTGGGCGCGGTGGAGGCCGCCGTGGAGACGGCGCTGGCCCCGCTGCAGCGGGACACCGGCGAGAGCCCGTACACCCTCCAGCAGGACCTCCAGGCGGTGATGGGCGACCTGGTCGGCATCATCCGGCGGGAGGGTGAGCTGGTCGACGCGCTGGGCAAGCTGGCCGAGCTGCGCGAGCGGGTGGCCAAGGTCAGCGCGTCCGGTGGCCGCCGCTACAACCCGGGCTGGCACCTGGCGCTGGACCTGCGGAACATGCTGCTGGTGTCGGAGTGCACCGCGAAGGCGGCGCTGGAGCGGCGGGAGTCGCGCGGCGGCCACACCCGGGAGGACTTCCCGGCGATGGACCCGTCGTGGCGCCGGGTCAACCTGGTCTGCTCGCTCGACGGCGACACCGTACGCCTGGAGCGCAAGCCGCTGCCGAAGATCCGCGCGGAGCTGATCCGCCTCTTCGACCGGGCCGAGCTGGCCAAGTACCTCACCGACGAGGAGCTCGCCGAGTTCGACGCCCTCGTCACCGACGCCGAGGCCGAGGAGGCGAGCAAGTAATGGCGGAGCAGAAGTCCACCGGGGCCGGCAAGTCCGGCACCAAGCGCCAGTTCCGCATCTGGCGGGGCGACGAGAGCGGCGGCGACCTCCAGGACTACATGGTCGAGGTGAACGAGGGCGAGGTGGTCCTCGACGTGATCCACCGGCTCCAGGCCACCGACGCCCCGGACCTGGCCTGCCGGTGGAACTGCAAGGCGGGCAAGTGCGGCTCGTGCTCGATGGAGATCAACGGCAAGCCCCGGCTGAGCTGCATGACCCGGATGTCGACCTTCGAGCCGGACGAGACGGTCACGGTCACCCCGCTGCGCACCTTCCCGGTCATCCGGGACCTGGTCACCGACGTCTCGTTCAACTACGAGAAGGCCCGGGAGACGCCGGCGTTCGCGCCGCCGGCCGACCTGGCGCCCGGCGACTACCGGATGCAGCAGGTCGACGTCGAGCGCTCGCAGGAGTTCCGCAAGTGCATCGAGTGCTTCCTGTGCCAGAACGTCTGCCACGTGATCCGGGACCACGAGGAGAACAAGCCGGCCTTCTCCGGGCCGCGGTTCTTCATCCGGGCCGCGGAGCTGGACATGCACCCGCTGGATGAGAAGAGCGACCGCAAGGAGTACGCACAGCGGGAGCAGGGGCTGGGCTACTGCAACATCACCAAGTGCTGCACCGAGGTCTGCCCCGAGCACATCAAGATCACGGACAACGGGATCATCCCCATGAAGGAGCGGGTCGTCGACCGCAGGTACGATCCCCTTGTGTGGCTTGGTAGCAAGATCTTCCGTCGGGGTGAGACGCCCCAGACCAGCGTGACCACCCCCCGTTCGGGCTCGGCGGCACACTCCGGCAGCCCCGCCGGGGTGCACTCGCACGCGGGCGGCTCGCACGACCCGCGCGCCGAGGCGCAGGCCCAGCGCGGGGTCAACTGGCACCGCGAGGTGCCGAAGCCGACCGCGCCGGCGGTCGACGACCGCGGCAAGCTGCCGCTGACCGAGCTCACCTTCGACCGCGCGGCGGCGCCCTCGCCGTTCGGCGACGACGTCACGTTCCCGCTGCCGCCGGAGCACCTGAACTTCGCCCACCCGGAGCAGGACAAGCACTGAGCACCACAGTGACGACGGGGGCCGCGGCTGTTGCCGCCGGCCCCCGTCCCGTTTTCGCCCGGCTGTCCGGTTCCCCGGCCAGGCGCGGGTCCGGGCGCCGCCCGGCCGCCCGCGGCGCGGCGGGCGGTCAGGGCGGTCAGCCGCGGGCGAGCATCGGGCGCAGCGCGGCGACGATCGGGGCGTCGGCCGGCAGCCAGGTGACGTCGTCCAGTTCCGCGGCCGAAAGCCAGCGCAGCGCCGAGTGCTCCAGCGCCTGGGGCCGGTCGCCGTGCAGCAGGCGGGCCGTGTACACCTTGAGCACCGACCGGCCGTGGGCCATCCGGACGTTGCGGCCGACCCGCTCACCGATCTCCACGCGTACGGCGAGTTCCTCGGCGCACTCGCGGGCCAGCGCGGCGGTCTCGCTCTCCCCCGGCTCGACCTTGCCGCCGGGGAACTCGAACATCCCGGCGACCTCCGGCGGGGCGGACCGGGCGCAGGCCAGCACCCGCCCGTCCTCGATGATCGCCGCACCGACGATCACCTTCAGGTCCCGTCGCTCGATCTGCCCGCCGTCGTTAGCCCGTTCGGTCCGCACGGGCGTCCAGCGTGCCAGATCAATCGGCGGTTTGGGTACCTTGGCCGACCGTCAGGCCAGGAAGACACGGAAGTGTGGGCGTGGACACACCATCCGTGCGACGACAGACTAGAGGGCACCGACAAGACACGGGATGGCGACGATTTGGCCACAAGCCGGCAACGGCGCCTGGGAGGTGCGGTGATGCGCGCGCTGTTCAGCGGTCGTGCGAAGCGCGACTACCTCAGCGACGCCCTCGCCCTGCTGAGCGGATGGGTCCGCGAGGGTGAGCAGATCCGACGGACTCTCGTGATCGACGACTCGCAGCACGCGGCCCTGACCGAGCGGGTCAAGGTGGTCGCCGACGCCCTGCACCTGCGCCCGGAGATCAGCCGGCGGGCCGACCACACCCAGATCCGCGTCGGGCACGGCAACGCGCCGCTGACCGAGGGCGAGGTCCTGCTGGCCGCCCGGATCGAGGACGCGTACCGCGCGGTCACCGAGCCCTGACGTACGCTCGCCCGCCATGACGACACGGGCGGTCCTGGTGGACATCGGCGGCGTTCTGGAGATCACCCCTTCGCTCGGGGTGACCGAGCGGTGGGAGACCACCCTGGGCCTGCGCCCCGGCGAACTGGACGAACGCGCGGCTGGGGCCTGGGCGGCCGGGGCCGTCGGCGAGATCACCCTGGACGAGGTGCACGCCGGCCTCGCCGCGCTGCTGAGCCTCCCGCCCGAGCGGGTGACCGCCCTGATGGCCGACATGTGGGTGGAGTACCTGGGCAGCCCCAACGAGGAACTCATCGAGTACGTGCGGGCGCTGCGCTCCCGGTGCCGCACCGGGATCATCAGCAACAGCTTCGTCGGCGCCCGGGAACGCGAACAGGAGCGGTACGGCTTCGCCGACCTGACCGACGTGCTCGTCTACTCGCACGAGGTCGGCCTGTCGAAGCCGGACCCGCGCATCTACCAGCTGGCCTGCGACCGGCTGGGCGTGCCGCCGGAGCACGCGCTCTTCCTGGACGACGTCCCGGCGGCGGTGGACGGCGCCCGCGCCGTCGGGATGCACGGCGTGCTGTTCACGACGAACGCGCAGGCCGTCGCGGAGATCGAACAGTGGCTGAGAGAAAGCTGAAAAGCTCAGGTTTCCCGGAAAAGTGCGAGGGTATCAATTCCGCGCGCCGCCGGACATCCGGAGCGCAAGGGACTTACCCCCTCACATTGCACTTTGGAGCTGACATGACGACGCCCACCTCGAACCGCGCCACCGACCGGCTCGCCGACCACGCCGAGCACGGCGACCACGTCGGGCACGTCGGGCACCACCCGCACCGGCACGGCGACGAGACCAAGCCCTCCTGGAAGACCACCGAGCTCGCCGTCTACCTGCTCTCCGTCATCGGTGTGCTGATCGCGTCCAACGCCGTCGGTGACGGTGCCGCCGACAACGGCGGCGACTACTTCGCGGCCGACAAGGCCTGGTGGTACATCACCCTGCTGACCATCGGCTACCTGGTCAGCCGGGGTCTGGCCAAGTCCGGCAGCCGGTCCCGCGACCACGACCCGCGCACCAACCGGTAATCACCAGCGACCTCGATCGGGCCCCGCCGGCTGCCGGCGGGGCCCTGCTGGTGGGTGGTGTCCGGCTACCCGCTGCCCGTCACGCGGCCACCGTCGGGTCGGGACGGCCGCCGGCGGCCCGACCCCGGGGCGGCGCGGTCGAGGCACCGGCGCGGCGACGAATCGACTTAAGTTTTGCTTATGGGGTCTGCTGATCGCTCGGCAAGATCGGTACCTTGCCCGAATGCGACACATCGGAACCGTGATCGCCGCCGCCGTCGTGGGTCCGCTGGCCTGGGTCCTGTTCGCCCTCGGCCAGGATCGGTCGGCGCAGGCGTTCGCCAACGCGGAGGACGGCGGCTCGCTCGACGGCGGTGACTTCGTACGACCGGCGCTGGTGCTGGCCGCTGCCGGGCTCCTGCTCGGGCTCATCGCCACGCTCCGGTTCTCGCCGCTCGGCGCGGCCGTGACCGGGCTGGTCTACTCGGCCAGCTACCTGGGTCTGCTGCTCAGCCCGAGCGCGGTGCTGAACCTGGTCGACCACGAACCCACCCTGGTCGGCCACCAGGTGGACCTGGCCGCCCCGGTACGCAACGGGACCACCCTGCTGATGGGCGCGCTGCTGCTCGTCGGGGTGGTGAGCATCCGCCGCTGGCAACGCTGGCCCCAGCCCACCACCGCCGACGAGACGCCCGCCGCGCTGGTGCCGGACGAGGTCATCCCGGCCCTGCCGCGACGGGACCGCCCGCTGGGCGCGGACGGCCTTGGCCTGGGCAAGCCGTCGGAGACGCCGGAGCCGGTGGCGGCCGGCGGCGCCGGCTGGGGTGGCGGCCCGGAAGCCGGCGGTCGCACCGACTGGGCCGGCCGTTCGGACTGGGCCGGCCTGCTGTCGGGCGACGGCGGGGACAAGACCGGGCGGTCGCCGGACTGGACGCGCCAGCCGTCGCGCTGATCCCCGGCGCCGCGTCCCGGCCCGGCCGGGAGCGGATCAGGCGGGCCGACCCGAGCCGGGTCATCCGCGAGGTCGTGCTCCGCTGGGGCACCGTACTGCCCCAGCCGAGCACGACCGACCGGCAGCGGCGCTCAGCCGGCGGCGTCCTGCGGGTACCAGCGCAACTCGACCGAGTTGCCGTCCGGGTCGCGCACGTAGATCGAGGTGGCGCTCCCCCGCGCCCCGAACCGGCCGACCGGCCCCTCCAGCACCTCGAAGACTCCGGACGCGACCACCTCGGCCCAGTCCAGTGGCTCGACCACCAGGCAGAAGTGGTCCACGTTCGACTCGCCCCGCGGGCGGTGGACCAGGTCGATGATGGTCTCCGGGCTGACCCGTACCGAGGGGAACGGCACCTGGCCGGCCCGCCACTCGTCGACCCGGACCGGGGCCAGCCCGAGCACCCGGCAGTAGAAGTCGAGGGCCCGCTCGACGTCGGCCACGTTGATCACCAGGTGGTCGAAGCCCGTCACCCGCACCGCGCTCACTTCGCCTCCCGCTCGTACGCCTGCCGCAGCCGGCCGGTGACCGGCTGGAACTTCTCGCCGATCTCCCGCAGCCGGGCCGTCGAGGCCGGTCAGGTGGTCGGAGACTGTCGTCGTCGTCATGCCGTTCACGATCCCCCGCCGCGCGAGCACGACCAAGGCATGATCGGGCTACGATCGTTGATTCCGGTTCAACGATGGGACGTGGCGTGCTCGAACGGTACGAGGTGGAGACCTTCCTGACCCTCGCCGAGGAACTGCACTTCGGCCGCACCGCCGAGCGGCTCGGGGTGACCACCGGGCGGATCAGCCACGTGGTGAAGAAGCTGGAACGCCGCATCGGCGCCCCGCTCTTCGCCCGCACCAGCCGGGTCGTCCAGCTCACCGCGATCGGCCGGCAGCTCGCCGACGACCTCGCCCCGCTGGTCACCGGCATGGACGAGGCGGTACGCCGGGCCGTCGAGGCCGGCCGCGGCGTCACCGGGCGGCTGCGGGTGGCGTTCCTCGGCGAGTGGACCGCGCCGGTGCTGCTCAAGGCGGTCGCCCTGTTCACCGAGCGGCACCCGGAATGCCAGGTCGAGGTGCACGAGGTGCAGCTCTACAACTCCCGGCCGAGCCTGGAGGACGGCTCGATCGACCTGCTCATCGCCGCGTACCCGTTCGACGGCATGGCCTGCGGCCCGCCGCTGCTGACCGAGCGCCGGGTGCTCGCGGTGCCGGCCGGGCACCCCCTGACCCGCGCGGCGTCGGTCTCCCTGGAGATCCTCGCCGACCACCCGGTGGTGCAGTACCCGGCGGTGACCTCGGCGGAGTTCAAGCGCGACCGGACGCCCGAGCACACCCCGTCCGGCCGCCCCGTGCCGAAGGGCCCCACCGGGAACACCTTCTCGGAGATGCTGACCCTGGTGGCGCTGGGTCGGGGCGTGCTGCCGGTGGGCGAGCACACCCGGACCTACTACCCCCGGCCGGACGTCGCCTACGTGCCGATCCACGACGCACCGCCGATCCGGCGCGGCCTGGTCTGGCGGGAGGCCAACACCACGGCCCGGGTCCGCGAGTTCGTCCGCGCCGCCACCGACGCGAACGCGGTCCGGCCGGCGGGCCGGGAGTGATGATCTTGTTGGTGGCGCGCCGGACCTACCGTGAAGGTCATGGCGAACGCGACCTATGACCGCAAGGAGCAGTTCCAGCAGATCCAGAGTGGGCTGCTGGACGGGGAACAGATCATCGCCGTCTACGACGCGGTCGGCACCGGCACCGGCTTCATCGGGCTGACCGACCGGCGCGTCATCATCCAGGACCGCTCCTTCATCGGCAAGCGGTACGCCATCACCAGCATCCCGTACTCGAAGATCACCAGCGTGAGCGTGGTGAGCAACAAGTCGTGGGGCGGGTCGTTCTTCTCCACCGGCGCCATCGCCATCCACGTCGGCACGCACACCTACGAGGTGGAGTTCCGCGGCGCCCAGAAGAGCCACCACGTGCACAACGTCATCCTGCACTACATCAGCTGACCAGCGCGGCCGGGCGGCCGCCTCCCCCGCCCCGGCGCCGACATCACCTTTCCCGGTCACGGCCGTTCAACTCTTGACGGCCGCTGACGGAAGGGACGGGCGTGGAGGAGCATCCGGCGGTCGAGGATCACGGGATCATCGGCAACCTGCAGACCGCCGCGCTGGTCGCCCGGGACGGCACCCTTGACTGGTTCTGCGCTCCCCGGTTCGACTCGCCCAGCATCTTCGCCGGACTCCTCGACCCCCAGCGCGGCGGATACTTCCGGGTCGCCCCGGAAGGCGTCCACTACCTGTCCAAGCAGCTCTACCTGCCGGACACGCCGATGCTCATCACCCGGTTCATCAGCGCGGACGGCGTCGGCGAGATCATCGACTTCATGCCGGTGGCGGGCGACCAGGTGACGGACCGGCACCGGATCGTACGGATCATCAAGGTGGTACGCGGCCGCATGCGGTTCCGGGCCGAGTGCCGCCCACGGTTCGACTACGGGCGGGAACCGCACCAGCTGGAGCGGCACCCGGACGGGAGTGTCTTCCGCACCGCCTCGATGAGCCTGACCCTGCACACCGCCCGGTCGCCCGGGCGGCTGTTTCCGGAGGAGAACATCAGGAGCGAGGGCGGGGACGCGGTCGCCTTCGCCGACCTGCACGAGGGCCAGACGGGGGCCATCGTCCTGGAGACCGCCGCCCCGGACGGCCCGCACGCCATCCCGGTGCCCGAGATCCAGGCGATGTTCGAGCAGACCCGCGACTACTGGCGACGCTGGCTGGACCGCTCCCGCTACACCGGGCGGTGGCGGGAGATGGTGGAACGGTCAGCGATCACCCTGAAGCTGATGACGTACGCGCCGACCGGCGCGATGATCGCCGCGCCGACCGCCGGGCTGCCCGAGAAGATCGGGGGAACCCGCAACTGGGACTACCGCTACACCTGGATCCGGGACACCTCCTTCTCGGTGCACGCCCTGCTCGGGCTCGGCTTCACCGACGAGGCCCACCGGTACGTGGACTGGCTCGACGAGCGCGTCCGCCGGGCCGGCGACAGCCGGGTGCCTCTGAAGATCATGTATCGCGTGGACGGCTCGTCCGACCTGCACGAGGAGACGCTGAACCACCTGACGGGGTACCGGGGCTCGGCGCCCGTCCGGATCGGCAACGGCGCCGCCGACCAGCTCCAACTCGACATCCACGGCGACGTGCTGTTCGCCATGTACTTCGCCGACCGGCACGGCATCCGCGCGCCGCACCATGTCTGGCTCAGCACGGTACGGCTCGTCGACTGGCTCTGCCGCAACTGGGACCAGCCCGACAAGGGCATCTGGGAGAGCCGTCACCATCCCCGCGACCACACCTTCAGCCGGGTCATGACCTGGGTCGCCTTCGACCGGGCGATCCGCCTCGCCGAGCGGCACGGTCGACCCGGCGAGATCGCCCGCTGGATCCAGCAGCGCAACGCCGTGTACGACCAGATCATGGAACGCGGCTACCACCCCGGGCGCCGCTCCTTCGTGCAGAGCTACGGCACGGACGTGCTGGACGCGTCCCTGCTCATGATGCCGGTGGTCGGCTTCGTCGCCCCGACCGACCCGATGTGGCGGTCCACCCTCCGGGCGATCGAACACGACCTGGTCTCCGACAGCCTCGTCTACCGGTACGACCCGGCCGAGTCACCGGACGGGCTGCCCGGCGACGAGGGCACCTTCAACATGTGCACGTTCTGGTACGTCGAGGCCCTCGCCCAGGCCGGTCGCCTCGACGACGCCCGGCTCACCTTCGAGAAGATGCTCACCTTCAGCAACCACCTCGGCCTCTACGCCGAGGAGATCGCCCCCACCGGGGAGCAGTTGGGCAACTTCCCGCAGGCGTTCAGCCACCTGGCCCTGATCAACACCGCCCTCGCCCTCAACCGGCTCCTCGACGAGCGCCGCCGGTAGCAACCCCGCGACGCCGACCGCGGAGTCGAGGTCGAGCTGATCCGTCCGACCCGCCGCCCGCCGCCGACCCGGCCCACCTTCGACCGGCACCAGCAGGGTGACGGCGGCCCGCGGCGGCCTTAGCCTTGGGCGTGCTCGAAGCCGGCAGCCGGAAGCGGAACCAACCAGCGCCCCCGCACGTGCTCTTCGAGGCGCTGACCGAACCCAACCGTGACCCCGCCCGTCCGTGGCTCCTGCTGCTTGACGACGAGCGCTGGCCGCGGACACTGCGCACCGAGATGCCCCACCTCGTGGTGTGGTCCTCGATCTGGGTCACCCGGCCCGACGCCGTGGTGCGGTTCGACCTGCCCTTCGACGGCACCTACGGGACCGACCTGCGCTGGACCCTCCTCGTGGCCGAGCCGTTGCCGGATCCCTCGCTCCTCGGGCACCTGCGCAAGCGGGTCAACCAACTCATCAACGGCAACCTGCGCCGCACGTTCGGCCAGTAGCCCGATGCCGCCGGTACGGCGGCACAGCCCCCTGCCGGTCGCCGACCTCGCCCGAGGTGCGGCATTCACCTGCCGCCACGAGAATGGCTCTCGGAGGTGATCAAGGGTGGTCGACCGGGAGAGCGTGCCCAGGCTGTGTCAGGTGGTGCTCGACTGCACCGACGCCAGGGCCCTGGCGGAGTTCTACCGACGCCTGCTGGGCCTGGTCTACCGGCCCGGCGACGAACCGCCAGCGGCGGGACAGGCCGATGAGCGCGGTCGTGACTGGCTGGTGCTGAGGACGCCCGACGGCGCCCCGCAGCTGGCGTTCCAGCAGGTGGATCACCTGCCGGAAGCGACCTGGCCGGAGGGTCCGGTGGCCCAGCAGCTGCACCTGGATCTGACCGTGGAGTCCGTCGAGGAGTTGCGGGTCCAGCACGAACGCGTCCTGAACCTCGGTGGCCGGCTGCTGTACGACCGCATCGACGACCCCGACGAGCCGCTCCGCGTGTACGCCGACCTCGCCGGCCATCCCTTCTGCGTCTTCGTCGCCTAGCCGCTGCCCCGCGGTCCCCGCTTCGCTCCGCATAGGATCTTGCGAGCATGCACCCGGCCAAGGAGGAGCGTGTCGTGACGGACTCGGCAGCGTTCCTGCTGGAGTGCCTGCTCCACGCCGGCATGCGCGATGTGGTCGCAGTGGAGCCGGCGACGGGTGGGGTCGCGGCGCTCGCGGGCATAGCCACCCGCCGGGACGCGCCGTCGGTGTTCGTCAAGGCCTTCGACGGCACTCCGGCCGACGATGTCTTCGCCGCGGAGGCCGAAGGGCTGGCCGCCCTGCGTGACCTCGGTGGCGTGGCGACACCCGAGGTGATCCTGGCGGACCGGGAACTGCTCGTGCTGTCGGTGCTGCAACCGAGGCCGCGCAGCGAGACCTTCTGGGAGCGGTTCGCGCATGCGCTCGCCCGCCTGCACCTGAACACCATCCACCCTCGCTTCGGATGGCACCGCGACAACTGGCTGGGCCGCCGCCGACAAATCAACACCTGGGCTGACGACGGCTTCGCCTTCTTCGCCCAGCACCGGCTGCTCCGCTGGCTCCCAGAGCCCCGCGTCGAGGCGGCACTCGACCGCGAGGACCGGGCGGCGCTGGAGCGGCTGTGCCACCGGCTGCCCGACCTGCTGCCGGACCGGCCGGCATGCCTGACGCACGGCGACCTGTGGGCACAGAACGTCCTGGCCACCCCGGACGGGCGGCCCGCGCTGATCGACCCGGCGGTGTCCTACATGTGGGCCGAGGTCGACCTCGCCCACGTCTGGTCCACCTCGCCCCCGCCCGAGGCGCACCGGTTCTTCGCCGTCTACGCGGAGCTGACCTCCCTGGACAGCGACTGGCCGGCCCGCATGCCGATCGTCCAGCTACGACAACACCTCGCCGTGCTGGCCCAGTTCGACCACGACTGGGGCGCAGCCGACCAGATCCGCGCCACCCTCGCCCCGTTCCGGACCCGAACCTGACCAGCGGCCCGACGATCGACCGCGGCTACCTCGCGCGATGGCCGGTTCGCCGGCTACCGATTGTGCGATCCGCCGGCCAGCGGCCGAGGGCAGCCCTAACCCACGAGGTCCTTGGTCAGGATGTGCTCGCGGCGCACGCCGTCGGGCATGCGGTCGCCGAGTTCACCCGTGTCACGGAAGCCGTTCCGCTGGTAGAGCGCCCAGGCATTCGTGTTGCCCGCTACCACCGCCAGCCGCAGCGTCCGCGCCCCCACCCGCCGGGCCCACTGCTCGACCGCCCCCACGAGGTGGTCACCCACGCCGTGGCCACGTCCCGCGGGCGTCACGTACATCGAGATCAGCTCGACGACCCCGTCGTGGTCGGTCGGCACCCCGCTGGCCATCCCGACGGCCTGGCCGTCGAGCATCGCCAGGATGTTGTACGAGCCGGGGATGGCCAGTCGCGCGCGCCAGCGTTCCTCGCGGTCGCCGTCGCCCTGCCAGTCCGCCAGCTGGGCACCGAAGGCGTACCCGGCCTCCGTCAGGGCAGCGAGTCGCAGTTCCCGCCACAACTTCCAATCGCCCTCGCCGAGCACCCAGGTATCGATCACTCGGAGAGGTTCACGCAAAGCGTGCCGGGCAGGCAACCTGGTATCCGGCGATGGGCCCCGCACCACCACGAGAGCGTCGCCAGATTCAAAGCCCGCAAGCCCGAACCGCCACGACGCGTCGCTGCTAGCCGCGTCGGCTCCGTCGACGCCAAATGAGCAGACCTGCGACTGCGGCCGCGATGGCGACGAGGATGGACCAGTCCCCCGCGACGGTCGCCTCCGGCAGGGCCCGCACCGGCTCGGGCTCGGCCTCGTATTCGTCGCTCCCGGGCGCTTCGTTCATGCCGATACGCTATCGCGCCGAACCCACCAATCCGGGTGACGCTTGCGCCGCGCCGTGGTTCGAGCACGGCAGCTGACCTCACAACGTCTGACCGGACGTGTCACCCCACATCTGACACCAATCTGTCACGCATCAAGTGGAGTCCGACATTCGCCGGCAGTCGGTATCGGGCTCCGCTTGATCCGTGACACATCGGCGACCGGGCGGCCCGAGCACAACTGAGCGCCCACCACCGACGCTTCACGTGCAGCGTGACAAGTTGGCCGGCTCTCTCCGGGTCGGGCTGTCACAGTGCGTAACTGGGCTGCCGCCTATCGCTGGGGCATGCGATCCCCGATGCGGGTCAAGACGCGCGGTCAGCGGAAGCGGGCGTCCTTCTCGGCTCCGGTCGTGCACCGGCCGGTGGTGCTGCCTCGCGCAATGTGGTGGTCGACCTGTCCGAGTTGGCCACCACCTCGGCGGTGACGGCGATCCGGTGCCTTCGGAACCGTGGGTGCCGGCAGGTTCGCCCCACACACTCGACTAGCCTTTCCGGATGATCAATCCGATCGGGCTTGTCATCTTCGACTGCGACGGGGTGCTGGTAGACAGCGAGCGCATCGCGGTCCGCGTCAACATCGCGCTTGGCGCGGAACTGGGCTGGCCCCTGACCGAGGCAGAGGTCGTCGAGCGCTTCATCGGCCGGTCCAGCACGTCCATTGGTGAGCAGATCGCGGCCCGCCTCGGACAGGGCGTGGCTGCCACCTGGGCTGAACGATTCGATCTAGCACACCGTCAAGCGGTGGACGCCGGACTGTCCGCCGTCGACGGGATCAACGACGCGCTCGATGAGATCACCCAGTCGACGTGCGTGGCTTCGAGCGGTACACACGAGAAGATGCGCCACACCCTGGGCCGCACCGGCCTGTATTCCCGCTTCGAGGGCCGCATCTTCAGCGCGACCGAGGTCGCCCACGGCAAGCCCGCCCCCGACCTTTTCCTGCACGCGGCGGCGACGATGGGTGTCCCGCCCGCGGCGTGCGTCGTAGTCGAGGACAGCCTGTATGGAGTCCGAGCGGCCCGCGCCGCCGGAATGCGCTGCTTCGGCTATGCGGGCGGATTGACCCCCGCGCACCGGCTGGAAGGCCCGGACACGGTGGTCTTCGACGACATGCGCAAACTCCCGGCTCTGCTGAACACAGCCTGACCACTCGCGACCACCACGGCATCAACCGCACCACGGACGGAGAAGCGGCACGACTACTACGGCACGCTCAGCTTCGGCGCGGCCGTCCGGAAGGCCGGCCTGCCGGAGAGCATCACGACCCACTTGATGCCGGACTCGGAGGAGCGCACCCGCCGGGCGGTCGATGCGGCGTGGGGTTGTGCCACCGGCGTGCCCCAGGGCGAGGAACAAACCTCCTAAGCTGCGGGAACAGGCCCAATTCAGACGTTGAAGCGGAACTCCACCACGTCGCCGTCCTGCATGACGTACTCCTTGCCCTCGATCCGGACCTTGCCGGCCGCCTTGGCGGCGGCCATGCTGCCGGCCGCGACCAGGTCGTCGTAGGAGACCACCTCGGCCTTGATGAAGCCGCGCTGGAAGTCGGAGTGGATCACCCCGGCGGCCTCCGGCGCGGTCGCGCCGACCGGGATGGTCCAGGCCCGCGCCTCCTTGGGCCCGGCGGTGAGGTACGTCTGGAGCCCGAGCGTCCGGAAACCCACCCGGACCAGTTGGTCCAGGCCGGGCTCGTTCTGCCCGATCGACTCCAGCAACTCGCGGGCCTCCTCCTCGGGCAGGTCCACCAGCTCGGACTCGATCTTGGCGTCCATGAAGATCGCCTCGGCCGGGGCGACCAGCGCGCGCAGCTCGTCGAGGAACTCGGCGTTGCCCAGCTCGGCCTCGTCGACGTTGAAGACGTAGAGGAACGGCTTGGTGGTGAGCAGGTGCAGCTCGCGCAGGTGCTCCAGCTCGATACCGGCGTCCTTGGCGCCCGCGTACAGGGTGACGCCGGTGTCGAGCAGCTCGACGGCCTGCTTGGCGGCGGTCAGCGCGGCGGCCCGGTCCTTGCGGAGCTTGGCCTCCTTCTCCAGCCGCGGCACCGCCTTCTCCAGCGTCTGGATGTCGGCCAGGATCAGCTCGGTGTTGATCGTCTCGATGTCGTCGGCCGGGGAGACCTTGCCGTCGACGTGCACCACGTTCGGGTCGGAGAAGGCTCGGACCACCTGGCAGATCGCCGAGGCGTCGCGGATGTTGGCCAGGAACGCGTTGCCCCGGCCCTGCCCCTTGGAGGCGCCGCGCACCAGGCCGGCGATGTCGACGAACGACACCGGCGCGGGCAGCACCTTCTGCGAGCTGAAGATCTCGGCGAGCTTGTGCAGCCGCTCGTCCGGCAGCCCGACGACGCCGACGTTGGGCTCGATGGTGGCGAACGGGTAGTTCGCCGCGAGCACGTCGTTCTTGGTCAGCGCGTTGAACAGGGTGCTCTTGCCGACGTTGGGCAGGCCGACGATGCCGATGGTGAGACTCACGACGAGCCAGCTTACGCCGCCGGTTCCCGCCGACCGGAACGCGGTGCGGTGTCGCGGGCCACGATCGGTCGGATCGTGGCCGGAGACCGTACCGGGCGGGGCACCACCGCTCCAAGATCTACTGGGTCAGGTGAGCAGGCGGGGCGCGATCGGGGTTTCCCGGGGGGTGCCATCGGAGGTGCGGGTGACCTCGTACGCCGAGACGCCGGGGCGGTCGGCGACCGCCTCGACCAGGCGCTCGCCCCGGTAGAGCAGCCCGGTGCCGTCGTCGGTGCAGTGCGCGGTCGGCAGCGTGCCGTCGCCGACCAGCCGGTGCATCAGCGGCCGGCGCTGCTCCTCGCTGTCGTAGTGCACGCCGTTGCCGTACGGCAGCCAGCCCAGGCCGTCGGTGAAGCCGCGCAGGTCGGTGCCGAAGCTGTCGGTGGCCCCGCCGACGTGCCAGCAGATCGAGCCGGCGGAGACGCCACCGAGCACCACCCCGGCCGCCCAGCACTCGCGCAGGATCTCGCCGAGGCCGTGCACCCGCCAGACCGCGCAGAGGTTGGCGACGCTGCCGCCGCCCACCCAGACCACGTCCTGGCCGAGCAGGTGGGCGCGGATGTCGTCCACGTTCGGCATCGGGAACAGCGCCAGGTGCGACATCCGGAACCGGCTGCCGGCGAACGCCTCGTAGACCCGGGTCAGCGTGGTCGGCTGGTCGCCCTCGGCCTGGTTGAGGAAGCAGATCCTCGGCTGCGGCCCGGCGCCGGCCAGCTCGGCGGCGAGGTCGAAGACCGGGTTGACCCGGCGCGGCTCGCTGTCCCGGCGCGGCGCGTAGATGCCCATGCTGGTGGCGAGGATGGTCGGTTCGCTGGCGGGCACGGGTCGTCCTTCCGTCGAGGGTTGGCGCTGCCCATCCTGCCCGAGGCGGCGGCCCCGGCGGCCGTCGGGCGCGCGGTCCGCGCGCCGGTCACCGCTCCTGGTCGGTGATCGCGCCGAGCAGCGTACGCAGCAGGTCGGCGAGACGGTCCTGGTCCTCGGGGGACAGCGCGTCGAGCAACCGGCGCTGCACGGCCAGCCCCGCCTCGGCGGCCTCCTCGACCAGTTGCCGCCCGGCGGGGGTGAGCGTGACCTGGAGCGCGCGCCGGTCGGCCGGGTCGGGTGAGCGGCGGACCAGTCCGGCCCGTTCCAGCCGGTCGAGCCGGCCGGTCATCCCGCCCGAGGTCAGCATCATCGAGGCGGTGAGCTGCTTCGGCGCCAGCGTGTACGGCTCACCGGAGCGCCGCAGCGTGGCCAGCACGTCGAACTCCCCCCGGCTGATCGACCAGCGCGCGTAGGTGCGTTCCTGCTCGTCGCCGACCAGCCGGGCGATCCGGTAGATCCGACCGAAGACCGCCATCGGCTCGGGCCGCATCCCGGGCCGCTCGCGCCGCCACTGCTCGACGATGCCGTCCACGTCATCCCGCTCCACCACTCCCGGATTGTGCCGCACGCCGCCCTTCCCCCTTCGCTTGCCCTCAAGTAGCTTAGCTCTAAGCTATTTACCGTCAAGATACTTCGGGAGCACCGATGGACCGTCGTTGGGCCGACCCCCTGCTCACCGCCGTCACGCCGATCACCTGGGGCACCACGTACCTGGTCACCAGCGAGCTGCTGCCGCCGGGCCGACCGCTCTGGTCCGGCGTGATCCGGGCCCTCCCGGCCGGGCTGCTGCTGCTCGCGCTCACCCGGCACCGCCCGCACGGCGCGTGGTGGTGGCGGTCGGCGGTGCTCGGCGCGCTGAACATCGGGGCGTTCTTCCCGCTGCTCTTCTACGCCGCCTACCACCTGCCCGGCGGCACCGCCGCGGTGCTCGGCGCCACCCAACCGCTGCTGGTCGCCGGGTTGACAGTGCTGCTGCTCGGTGAGCGGCCCCGGCCCCGGGCGCTGGCCGCCGCGGTGGCGGCGCTGGTCGGGGTGACCCTGGTGGTGCTGCGTCCGACCGCCGGGCTCGACGCGGCCGGCATCGCGGCCGGACTCACCGGCACCGCCGCGATGGGCACCGGCCTGGTGCTGACCCGCCGCTGGGGCCGACCGCCCGGGGTCGGCACACTCACCGCCACCGGCTGGCAGCTCACCGCCGGCGGGCTGATGGTGCTGCCGCTGGCCCTGGCCGTCGAGGGGCGACCCCCGGCGCCCGGGCTGCCCGGCCTCGCCGGATACGCCTGGCTGACGCTGGTCGGCACGGCACTGGCCTACGCGCTGTGGTTCCGCGGCGCCGCCCGGCTGCCGGTCACCCAGGTCTCGCTGCTCGGGGCGCTCAGCCCGCTCACCGCGGCGGTGCTCGGCTGGGTGGTGCTCGGCCAGGCGATGACCGGTTGGCAACTGTCCGGCTTCGCGGTGGCGGTGGGCGCCACCGTGGTCGGGCAACTGCCGGGCCGGCCCGTCGACCGAACCCGTCAGTCGCGGTGGGCCGGGCCGGGCTGGCGAGGGATCATCGCCGCGACCCGCCCCGCCGGACGCGGCCCGGACGGGGTCGCGGTGGGCGCCGACTCCCCGGTGGCCGGCGCGAACGGCTCGGCCGCGGGCGCCCTGCCGGTCACCGGTCGGCCCGCCGGCAGCTCCTCGGCCGCGAGCGAGCCCGGCGGCAACTCACCGGCCGCGACCAGCGGCAGCGTGAAGCGGGCGTCGGCGGCCGGGCCGGCCGCGTACGACTCGCGGAGCATCCAGCGCACCTCGTCGGCCGTCCAGCCCAGGCCCGAGCGGCCGGCGATCTCGCGGAGCAGGCGCAGCCCCACCCGGGTGTCGTCGTCGTAGAACCGCATGCACCAGTGGTGCACCCACATGCCGAGCGCGCGGAGCCCCGGGGCGTCGAGCGAGCGGACCAGCCGGCCGCAGGCGGTGTCGCCGAAGCGGTGGCCCGGGTCGCCGGCCCGGTCCCGCTCGATGGCGCCGACCGCTGCCGGGGCGACCGCGCGCATCCGGTCGTAGAAGCCCTGCACCACCGCCCGGTCCAGCGCGGGGTGCCCGTCCCGTGTCGACGCCGCTTCCGGACCCGCCACGCTCGCCATCGCTCGCACCCCTTCTTGAGTTGGTGCCGGGACGGTACCGACCACAACCGACAGTTTCGGCGGCCGGCGGCGCCGGGCCGGGCACCGCCGGCCGCCGTCGTCAGCTCCCGCCGGCGCCGCCGGACGACCTCCGGCGGTGCCGGTGACCCCAGTCGACCAGGGGTTGGAGCACCGTCATCAGCTCCGCGCCGTCGCGGGTCGGGGCGTAGCGGATCTGCACCGGGGAGGTCGGGATCACGGTGCGCTCGATGAGCCCGTCCGCCTCCAACTCCTTGAGCCGCTGGGCGAGCAGCCGGTCGGAGATCCCGGCCACCGCCGCCCGGTACTCCCCGAACCGGCGGGCGCCGCGGGCGGCGGCCAACATGATCGCCCCGGTCCACCGGCGGCCGACGAGTTCCAGCGCGTCCTGGAAGACCCGGCAGCCCGCGTCGTCGATGTCCTGGTACGCCCAACCGATGGGCGGTCGTCGATCAGTCACTTACCAAAGATTAGTAACTAACCTCGGTTTTGGCAACCCGATCGGACCGGCGCAACCTGGTGGTCGTGACCGATTACCACCAGCCGCTGACCTTCGGGGTGAGCCTCGATCCGTCAGTCGACAACCTTCACGAAACCCGACACCTGGCCCGGACGGCGGTCACGGGCGGCCTGGACTACCTGGCCGTCCAGGACCACGCCTACCAGCCCAGCCACTTCGACACCTGGACCCTGATCAGCCACCTGGCCGCCGAGACCGAGCGGATCTCTTTCCTCACCGACGTGGCCGACCTGCAACTGCGCCCGCCGGCCGTGCTCGCCAAGTCGGCCGCCTCGCTCAGCGTGCTGACCGGCGGCCGGGTGGTCCTCGGCGTCGGCGGCGGCCCGAGCCCGGACGCCATCGCCGCCATGGGCGGGCCCCGGCGCGACGGCCCGGCGACCGTTACCTACACCGCCGAGGCGTTGCAGATCATGCGCCGCGCGCTGGCCGGCGACGCGGTGCGCTTCCGCGGCGAGCAGCACACCGTCGAGGGCTACCAGGCCGGGCCGGTGCCACCGGGTCCGGTGCCGCTCTGGCTGGGCGGCCAACGGCCCCGCATGCTCGG
The DNA here is from genome assembly GCF_030519475.1 of Micromonospora sp. C28SCA-DRY-2. Classification (GTDB taxonomy): domain Bacteria; phylum Actinomycetota; class Actinomycetes; order Mycobacteriales; family Micromonosporaceae; genus Micromonospora. The sequence continues at coordinate 809,244 of NZ_JAUMKD010000002.1, forward strand.
CGTCGCCGGCCGGTACGCCGACGGGTGGATCTCACCGCTGAACATCTACGTGCCGCCGGCCGAGGTGCCGAGCCGGCAACGGGTCATCGACGCTGCGGCCCGCGCGGCCGGCCGGGATCCGGCGTCCATCCGGCGGATCTACAACGTGATCGGCGCGATCGGTGCCCACCGCGGCGCCACCGGCCTGGTCGGCGACGCCCGCGTCTGGGTCGACACGCTCACCCGGTGGGCGGTCGACCTCGGCTTCGACACGTTCGTCTTCTGGCCGGTCACGGCCCATCGGGCCCAGCTCGAGGTGTTCGCCTCGCAGGTGGTGCCGGCCGTCCGCGCCCAGGTGAGCCAGCTCAGGGGGAAACGATGAACCAGTCGCGCGCCAACCTGCCGGAACAGTTGACCGGCAAGCTCGTCACGCCCGGCGACCGGCGGTACGCCATGCTCCGCTCGACGTACACCACCCGGGCCAACCCGGCGGCCGTGCTGCTGCCGGAGAACACGGCGGAGGTGGTCGCCGCCGTCCGCTACGCCCGGGAGCAGGGGCTGCCGGTAGCGGTCCGCAGCGGCGGCCACGGCCTGTCCGGTTCCGCCAGCAACGACGGCGGGGTGGTCGTCGACCTGTCCGCGCTGAACCGGGTCGAGGTGCTCGACCGGCGTACCCGGCTGGTCCGGGTCGAGGCCGGCGCACGCTGGGCGCGGGTCGCCTCGGCGCTGACCCGGTACGGGCTGGCGATCAGCTCCGGCGACCACGGCAACGTCGGCGTCGGCGGCCTGGCCACCGGCGGCGGCGTCGGCTGGCTGGTGCGCTCGTACGGGCTCACCATCGACCACGTCCGCGCGGTCGAGGTGGTGCTGGCCGACGGGACCGTGCTGCGCGCGGACGCGGAGCACGAGCCGGAGCTGTTCTGGGCGGTCCGGGGCGCCGGCGCGGGCCTCGGCATCGTGGTGGCCTTCGAGATCGAGGCGGCCGAGATCCGCGACGTCGGTGTGGCCCAGCTCGCCGTCGAGGCGAGCCCGGACGGCGGCACGCTGCGGGAGTGGGGGGCCCGGCTGGCCGAGGCGCCCCGGGAACTCAGCACGGCGGCGGTGCTGTTCCCGTACGGGTCGTCGGCCGTCATGCAGATCACCGCCGTGGTCGCGGCGGGAAGCATGCGCCGCGTCCGGCCGGCCGTGGCGCCGCTGCTGGAGATCGGCAAGCTGCTGGACCACCGCAGCGACCTGGTGCCGTACGCCGCCCTGGTGCCACCGGCACACCTGCACCCGAACGTGGGCCAGCAGCCGTCGCTCACCACCAACGGGCTGCTGCCCGAGCTGGACGAGGGCAGCGCGCGGGCGGTCATGCGGGCGGTGACCGGCCCGCACCGGGCCCTGGTGCAGCTGCGGTCGGTCGGCGGCGCGGTCAACGACGTCGCGCCGGAGGCGACCGCGTACCCGCACCGGCACCAGAGCACGCTGGTGGTCGCCTCGGTCTTCCCGCCGCAGGGCGGGGCGGCGCTGGACGCGGCCTTCCGGGACGTCGCCCGGCACACCGACGGGGCGTACGTGAACTTCGAGTCCCGGCCCGACCGGGCCGCGTTCGACCGGATCTACCCGGGCGGGACCGGCCGCCGGGTGGCCCGGGCCTGGCGGCGCTACGACCCGGACGGCGTGTTCCGGCCGGCGCTGCTGGCCGAGCGCTCCGGTCGACCCGGGCGGCGCGGTCAGCCCGAGCGGCCCGGGCGGCGCTGACCGGGCCGGCCGGGCGGGCGGCGCTGACCGGGCCGGGCGGGCGGGCGGCGCTGACCGGGCCGGGCGGGCGGCGCTGACCGGGCCGGGCCGGGCTTGGTCGGGGACGCTGACCAGGCCGGCCTGGCGGCGCGCTGCCCCGGGCCGGGCCGGGCGGCGCTGACCCGGTCCCGCCCGCGGAGCGCCGCGCGCCCGCCGCACGGTCACGTCCGATTCCCGCGAGCCGCCGGCCGCGAGCAGGAGCATCATCGGTGTCGTGGAGTTGGACTTCGAACGGTGCTACCGAGCCGTCGACAGCCGCGACCAGCGGTTCGACGGGTGGTTCTACACCGGCGTGACCTCGACCGGGATCTACTGCCGGCCGTCCTGCCCGGCGATGACGCCGAAGCGGCAGAACGTCCGGTTCTTTCCGTCCGCCGCGGCGGCCCAGGGCGCCGGGCTGCGCGCCTGCCGCCGGTGCCGGCCCGACGCGGCACCCGGCTCGCCGCAGTGGGACGTCCGCGCCGACGTGGTGGGCCGGGCGATGCGGCTGATCGCCGACGGCGTGGTGGACCGGGAGGGCGTGCCGGGGCTGGCCGCCCGGCTCGGCTACACCGAGCGGCACCTGCACCGGATGCTGCGGACGGAGATGGGCGCCGGGCCGCTCGCGCTGGCCCGGGCGCAGCGCGCGCAGACCGCCCGCACCCTGATCGAGACCACCGGCCTCGGCCTGGCCGAGATCGCGTTCGCGGCCGGGTTCGGCAGCGTACGGCAGTTCAACGACACGGTCCGCGAGGTGTACGGGGCGCCCCCGTCGGAGTTGCGGGCCGCCCGGCGGCCGGCGCCGGGCGGGGCGGGCACGATCACGCTGCGGCTGGCGTACCGCCCGCCGTTGCACGCCCGCGCGTTGCTGGACTTCCTCGCGCTGCGCGCGCTGCCGGGCATGGAGGAGGTGCGCGACGGCACCTACCGGCGCGGCCTGCGGCTGCCGCACGGCACCGGCGAGGTGGCGCTGACCCCGGCGGACGGGCACGTGTCGGCGACGCTGCGGCTGACCGACATGCGCGACCTCGCCCCGGCGGTGGCCCGCTGCCGCCGCCTGCTCGACCTCGACGCCGATCCCGCCGCCGTCGACCAGACGCTGGCCGCCGACCCGGCGCTGGCCCCGCTGGTCGCCGCCGAGCCGGGGATCCGCCTCCCCCGCTCGGTCGACGGCTTCGAGATGGCCGTGCGCGCCATCGTCGGCCAGCAGGTCTCGGTCACCTCCGCCCGCACCACCCTCACCCGCCTCCTCACCCACACCCCCGCCGACACCGTTGATCATGAGGTTGACGGCGAACCGGATCTCCGAAACCGCCGCCAACCTCATGATCAGCCCGGCGGGAGCGGGGGTGGGGGTGGGGGGTTGCGGGGGTTTCCGGGGGCGGAGGAGGTGCTGGGGCTGCCGGATGGGGCGTTCGGGATGCCGGGCGGGCGGCGGGAGACGATCCGGGCGCTGGCCCGTGCGGTCGCCAGCGGGGAGCTCGACCTGGCGCCGGGTGGGGACCGGGAGGCCGCCGCGCGCGGACTGCTGGCGCTGCCCGGGATCGGGCCGTGGACCGCCGGCTACGTGGCCATGCGCGCCCTCGGCGACCCGGACGTCCTGCTCCCCACCGACCTGGCCGTACGCCGCGGCGCCGCCGCCCTCGGCCTGCCCACCGACCCGAAGACCCTCGACGCGTACGCCGAACGCTGGCGCCCCTGGCGCTCGTACGCGGTGATCAGACTCTGGAGAGCAGCATGAGCACGACCATCGACAGCGCGGTCCTCACCACCCCGACCGGTCCGCTGAGCATCCTCGTCGACGCCGACGGCGCGGTCCGGGCGGCCGGCTTCACCGCCGACCCGCGGCAGTTGCTGCCGGTGATGCACCCGAGCCTGCGGGCGCCGCTGCGGGACCGGTCCGACCTCGGCCCGGTCACCGCCGCCGTGGCGGCCTACCTGGACGGCGACCTGACAGCGATCGACGGGGTGCCGGTACGGCAGCACAGCGGCGGCGTCTTCCTGGCGCACGCCTGGGACGTGCTGCGCGAGGTGAAGCCGGGCGAGCCGGTGACCTACACCGGGTTCGCCGGGCTGGCCGGCCGCCCCCAGGCGGTACGCGCCGCCGCGGCGGCCTGCGCCCGCAACGCGGCCGCCCTCTTCGTCCCCTGCCACCGGGTGCTGCGTACCGACGGCACGCTCGGCGGCTACCGCTGGGGGCTGGACGTGAAGAAGTGGCTTCTCGGTCATGAGCGGCGGTTGACGGCAAGCTGACACCTGTCGATCTCATGTTTGCCGATACCGTCGGGTAGTGCCTGCGGAGAGCGACGGCAACCCGGCTCCCGGGGTCGCGGCTGGCCGACATCCGCTGCACAACCTCTGGCGGCTGCGCCGCTACCTGCGCCCGTACGCTGTCGAGTTCGGCTGGCTGCTGCTGGCCGCGCTGGGCGCCACCGGGGCCAGCATCGCGATCCCGCTGATGGCGCAGCGGGTGGTGGACGGGCCGGTCGCCCGGCAGGACCCGGCCGGCCTGTTCCGGCTGGCCGGGTTGGCCCTGCTGCTCGGCCTGGCCGAGGCGCTGCTGATCTTCGTCCGGCGGTGGGTGCAGTCGTCCTCGTCGGTGGCCATGGAGGCGGCCATCCGGGCGGACGTCTACGCCCACCTGCAACGCCTGCCGGCCAGCTTCCACGACCGGTGGCAGTCCGGCCAGCTGCTCTCCCGGATCACCAGCGACCTGTCGGTGATCCGCCGGTTCCTCTCCTTCGGCCTGTTCTTCCTGGTGCTCAACCTGGTCACCTACCTGGTCGTGGTGGTGCTGCTGATCCGGCTGCACGCCGCGCTCGGGCTGCTGGTCGCGGCGAGCGCGGTTCCGCTGCTGCTGGTCAGCCGCCGCTTCGCCCGCGCGTACCACACCGCGTCCCGGCGGATGCAGGACCAGCAGGGCGACGTCGCCACGCTGGTCGAGGAGACCGCGCAGGGCCTGCGCACCATGAAGGCGTACGGCCGGGGGCCGGAACTGGCGGCCCGGTTCGCCACCGGCGCGCGGGCGCTGCACGACACCGGCGTGGGCAAGGGGCGGCTGCTGGCCCGCACCTCCGCCCGGCTCGACCTGGTGCCGAACCTGACCCTGGGCGTCGTGCTGGTGGCCGGGGCCGCGGCGGCCGCCGCCGGGGTGCTCACCATCGGCGAGCTGGTCGCCTTCGTCAGCCTCCAGCTGATGCTGATCTGGCCGGTGCAGTCGCTCGGCTGGATCATCGCCAACGGGCAGGAGGCGGCGACCGCGGCCGACCGGGTGCAGGAGGTGCTGGACACCCCGCCGGCCATCGTGGACGCTCCCGGGGCGGTGACGCTGCCCCGCGCCGAGGTGCGGGGCCGGCTCCGCTTCGAGCGGGTCTGCTTCCGCTACCCCGGGGCCGGCGCGCCGGTGCTGCGCGACGTGGAGCTGACCGTCGAGCCCGGCGAGACGCTGGCGCTGGTCGGTGCGACCGGGTGCGGCAAGAGCACGCTGCTCTCCCTGGTGCCCCGGCTGCACGAGGTGACCGGTGGCCGGATCACGCTGGACGGGCACGACCTGCGGCAGGTGCGGCTGGCCTCGCTGCGCCGGCTGGTCGGGGTGGCGTTCGAGGAGCCGACGCTGTTCTCCATGTCGGTCTGGGAGAACCTCACCCTGGGCCGGCCGGACGCCGGCGAGGACGAGGTCCGGGCCGCGCTCGCGCTGGCCCAGGCCGACTTCGCGTACGACCTGCCGTGGGGGCTGGCCACCCGGGTCGGCGAGCAGGGGCTCTCCCTCTCCGGCGGGCAGCGGCAGCGGCTCGCGTTGGCCCGGGCGGTGCTCGGCCGGCCGGCGCTGCTCGTCCTCGACGACCCGCTCTCCGCCCTCGACGTGCAGACCGAGGCGCTGGTGGAGGCGGCGCTGAAGCGGGTGCTGCGGGAGACCACCGCGCTGCTGGTGGTGCACCGGCCGTCGACCATCGCGCTCGCCGACCGGGTGGCCCTGCTCGACGGTGGCCGGATCGCCGCGGTCGGCCGGCACACCGACCTGCTCGCCACGGTGCCGGCGTACCGCGCGGTGCTCTCCGCCGAGCCGCCGGCGGCGACCACCGAACCGGCGCCCGGCGGTCGCGGCCTGGTGCGGTCGTGACCGCCGCGGCCGGTCGCGGCGAGGACGCCGACGACGGGCCGGACCTGACCCGGTGGCGCGGGATCGCCACCGACCCGGACGCCGACCGCAGCCAGGCCGAGGAGGCCACGCCCGAGGCGGTCGCCCGGCTGCGGGCCCGCAGCCGGGCGCTGCTGCGCGACCTGCTCCGCCCGCACCGGCGCCGGCTCGGCGCGGCGATCGGGCTGCTGCTGAGCCAGAACGCGGCAGCGATGGCCGGGCCGTACCTGGTGATGCTCGGCATCGACCGGGCCATCCCGCCGCTGCGGGCCGGCGACGCCGGGCCGCTGGTCGCCGTCGCCGGCGCGTTCGGCGCGGCCACCGCCGTCGAGTTCCTGGCCCGGCGCGGCTTCCTCATCCGCTCCGCGCAGATCGGCCAGGCCGTCCTGCTCGACCTCCGCCAGCGGGTGTACGGGCACTTCCTGCGCCTGTCGGTGGCGTTCCACGAGCGGTACACCTCGGGGCGGATGGTCTCCCGGCTCACCAGCGACCTCGACTCGATCGCCGAACTCGTCGACGGCGGCATCGACAGCCTGGTCCTCGCCGTGCTGTCGATCGTCTCGGTGGCCGCCATCCTGCTCTGGCTGGACCCGCCGCTGGCCGCCGTGACGCTGCTGGCCTTCCCGTTCCTGTTCTGGCTCTCCCGCTGGTTCGCCCGCGCCTCGGCCGGCGCGTACCGACGCACCCGGGAGGCGATGGCGCTGGTGATCGTCCACTTCGTCGAGTCGACCCGGGGCATCCGCGCGGTCCAGGCGTTCCGCCGGGAGCGGCGCAACCAGCGCATCTTCGACGCGGTGAACGACGACTACCGGCGGGCCAGCCGGGACGCGTTCCGGCTGATCGCGACGTACTCGCCGGGGATCAAGGTGATCGGCAACGTCACCGTGGCGGTGGTGCTCTGCTACGGCGGCTGGCGGGTGTTGGACGGCGCCACCGGCGTCGGCGTGCTCGCCGCCTTCCTGCTCTACCTGCGGCGGTTCTTCGAACCGATGCAGGAGCTGAGCCAGTTCTACAACTCGTTGCAGTCGGCCACTGCCGCCTTGGAGAAGCTCGCCGGGGTGCTCGACGAGCGGCCGGCGGTGGCCGAGCCGGCCCGGCCGGTACCGCTGCCCGCCGGGCCGCCGCGCGGGGCGGTGGCCTTCCGGGCGGTCACCTTCGGCTACCGGCCGGAGACGCCGATCCTCACCGAGCTGGACCTGACCGTCCCGGCCGGGCAGACCGTCGCGCTGATCGGGCCGACCGGGGCGGGCAAGTCGACCATCGCCAAGCTGCTCGCCCGGTTCCACGACCCGCTCGCCGGCACGGTCCGCCTGGACGGGGTCGACCTGCGGGACGTGGCCGACGCCGAGCTGCGCCGGGCGGTGGTGCTGGTCACCCAGGAGACCCACCTGTTCGGCGGCACGGTCGCGGAGAACATCCGCTTCGGCCGGCCGGGCGCCGACGACGCCGCCGTCGAGGCCGCCGCCCGGGCGATCGGCGCGCACGACTTCATCGCCGCCCTCCCCGACGGGTACGCCACCGAGGTGCACCGCCGCGGCGGCCGGCTCTCCGCCGGGCAGCGGCAGCTGGTCGCGTTCGCCCGGGCGTTCCTGGCCGACCCGACAGTGCTGATCCTGGACGAGGCGACCTCGTCGCTGGACGTGCCCACCGAGCGGCTGGTGCAGCGCGCGCTCGGCACCATCCTGCGCGACCGCACCGCGCTGGTGATCGCACACCGGCTCTCCACTGTGGAGATCGCCGACCGGGTGCTGGTCCTCGACGGCGGCCGGATCGTCGAGGACGGCCCGCCCGCGCGGCTCGCCGCCGCCGGCGGCCGGTACGCCGATCTGCACCGGCAGTGGCGGGAATCCCTGCTCTGACTAGAATCGGCCCGCCACTGCGCTGCCGCCTGCGGCAGGATCGCGGGCGCGGCGCCGGACACACGGGGGAAGGTGTGGACGTGCGGACACGACGACGCATGATCATCGCGGGGCTGGCCACGGCCGCCTGCGTGCTGGGGACGACAGCGGTGGTGCTGGCGTCCGGATCCGGGGCGGAGCGGGAGCCGGCCGGCACACCGGTCGCCGCGACGACGCCCGGCGCGACCGGCGCGGATCCGGGCGATCCGGCCGGGACGGCCGGCCTCGGCGCGGCCCCCCGATCCCCGGCCCCGGGCTCGGCCACCGCGGCCGCCCGCCCGGCCGACGCGGTCGCCAAGGACGGCCCGGCGTCCACCTCCTACCTGCGGGACCGCTACCGGGTCAGCGCCGACGAGGCGGCCCGCCGGCTCGCCCTCCAGGAGCTCTCCGCGCCGCTCGCCGAGGAGCTGGCCACCCGCTTTCCCGACCAGTACGCCGGCATGTGGCTGGACCAGGCCGGCGGCGGCGTGCTCACCATCGCGGCCACCGACCCCGCGCCGCTGCGCGCGGCGGTGGCCGGCCTGCCGGACGCGGCACACGTCAAGGTGGTGCCGGTGCGCCACTCGCTGCGCCAGCTCGCCGCCGGGGCGACCCGGCTCGCCGCGGCCCTGGACGCCACCGCCGGCAGCGACGTGGTGGTCGACGTGCAGGCGAACGAGGTCGCGGTGCTCACCGGCGACGTGGTGGCCACCGACGACCGGCGGCTGGCCGACGCGCTCGGCGCGGCCGGGGTACCGGCGCAGGCGCGTACCCGCCTGCCGGCCGGCACCGTGCAGAAGGCGTGCGACCCGCGCTACTGCGCCCGGGCGCCGATGCGCGGCGGCATCCGGCTCGACGTGCCGCGCGACGACGACACGGTGGGCGGCTGTACCTCCGGCTTCAACCTCCGCGCCCGGTCCGGGGCGTACTACGTGCTGACCGCCGGGCACTGCGTGGTCGGTGGCCGGCACCAGGAGCAGGACCGCACCTGGCACCAGTTCCTCGGGCCGAAGGTGCCGGTCGGGGTCGAGTCGACCAGCCCGGTGCTGGCCGAGAACGCCTACCCGAACGACTACGCGGTGATCCCGTACCAGCCGGGGGCGGTGGACCGGTGGGCGTACCCGCGCCGCGCCACCACCGACCCGGTCAACCTGGTCAACTACTGGTGCGTGCCGGACAACCCGAACTGCACCGACGAGGAGGGCAGCCGGGACGTGCCGATCACCGGGTACGTCGCGGCGAGCGCGGTCCAGGTCGGCTGGATCGTCTGCGCCACCGGGTCGGCGTACACCCCGAAGGCGGGCGAGACCTACGTCGACTCGGGCGCCGGCGCGGGCTACGTGCCGGGCACCCGGTGCGGGGAGGTCTTCGGCAGGGGCAGCGGCGGCATCGACGTACGGATCTGCGCCCGGCCGGGCGACAGCGGCGGCCCGCTCTTCGTCGAGTCGACCGGCAAGGCACTGGGCATCCTCTCCACCGGCGACCCGGGGCAGGGCGCCTGCACCAACCCGAACGAGCGCAACTACTACGCCCCGGTCGCCACCATCCTCGACCGGGTGAACGCGCGCACCGGGCTCGGCTTCCAACTGCCCACCCGCGGCCCGCTGCTCGGCCCGATCGCACCCTGACCGGCCCTGCCGACCGACCCTCCCGGCCCGGTCCACGGGCGACCCGGCCAGGAGGGTGCCGGCCCGGCGACGTGCGGCGCCGGCCGGCGGGCCGAGCGACCGGAATTCCGGCGCGGCACGCGCGGCTTAACGCGTGGTCCGGCCACCGCCCGCTGCCTACGATCGACGGATGACCGACACGGCGAGGACGGCCCGCGCCGGCGTCCCCGAGCGTCCCACCCTGGACGGGCTCGAGGCGACCTGGGCGCGCCGCTGGCAGGAGGAGGGCACGTACGCGTTCGACCGCTCGAAGCAGCGCTCCGACGTGTACGCGATCGACACCCCGCCGCCGACCGTATCGGGCGAGCTGCACATGGGGCACGTCTTCTCCTACACGCACACCGACCTGGTGGCCCGGTTCCAGCGGATGCGCGGCCGGGCGGTCTTCTACCCGATGGGCTGGGACGACAACGGCCTGCCCACCGAGCGGCGGGTGCAGAACGTCTACGGGGTGCGCTGCGATCCCGCCCTGCCGTACGACCCGGGCTGGCGGCCGCCGGCCACCCCGGTCAGCGACGCCGCCCGCCGGGACCCGACGCCGATCTCCCGGCAGAACTTCATCGAGCTGTGCGAGCGGCTGACGGTCGCCGACGAGCAGGTCTTCGAGGCGCTCTGGCGCCGGCTCGGCCTGTCGGTGGACTGGTCGCTGACGTACACCACCATCGGCCGGGCGGCCCGGGCCACCTCGCAGCGGGCGTTCCTGCGCAACCTGGCCCGGGGCGAGGCGTACCAGGCGGAGGCGCCGACGCTCTGGGACGTTGGGTTCGCCACCGCTGTCGCCCAGGCGGAGCTGGAGGACCGGGAGCGCCCCGGCGCGTACCACCGGCTGCGGTTCGCCGGGCCGGGCGGGCGCGAGGTGCTGATCGACACCACCCGCCCGGAGCTGCTGCCGGCCTGCGTGGCGCTGGTCTGCCACCCCGGCGACGAGCGCTACGCCGACCTGGTCGGCGCCACCGTGCGCAGCCCGCTCTTCGCGGTCGAGGTGCCGGTGCGCGCGCATCCGCTGGCCGACCCGGCCAAGGGCACCGGCATCGCGATGGTCTGCACCTTCGGCGACCTCGCGGACGTGACCTGGTGGCGCGAGCTCCAGCTGGACACCCGGGTGGTGATCGGCCGGGACGGCCGGCTGCTGCCCGAACCGCCGGCCGGCGTGCCGGCGCAGCCGTACGCGGCGCTGGCCGGGCAGACCGTCAACGGCGCCCGGCGGACCATCGTCGAGCTGCTGGCCGACGCGGGTGACCTGGTCGGCGAGCCGCGACCGATCACCCATCCGGTGAAGTTCTACGAACGCGGGGACCGGCCGCTGGAGATCGTCTCGACCCGGCAGTGGTACCTGCGCAACGGCGGGCGGGACACCGCGCTGCGCGACGCGCTGCTCGCCCGGGGCCGCGGCCTGCGCTGGGTGCCGGAGCACATGCGGCACCGCTACGAGCACTGGGTGAGCGGCCTGACCGGCGACTGGCTGGTCAGCCGGCAGCGCTTCTTCGGCGTGCCGGTGCCGGTGTGGTACCGGCTCGACGACGCTGGCGAGCCGGACTGGACCCAGCCTCTCACGCCGGAGGAGTCCGCGTTGCCGGTCGATCCGTCCAGCGACGCCCCGCCCGGGTTCGAGGAGTCCCAGCGCGGGCAGCCGGGCGGCTTCGTCGGCGACCCGGACGTGCTGGACACCTGGGCCACCTCGTCGCTGACCCCGCAGATCGTCGGCGGCTGGGAGACCGACCCGGACCTGTTCGCCCGGGTCTTCCCGATGGACCTGCGCCCGCAGGGGCAGGAGATCATCCGGACCTGGCTCTTCTCCACCGTGGTCCGGTCCCACCTGGAGCACGGGGCGCTGCCCTGGCGGGACGCGGTGCTCTCCGGCTGGATCCTCGACCCGGACCGGAAGAAGATGTCGAAGTCCAAGGGGAACGTGGTCACCCCGATGGCGCTGCTGGAGCAGCACGGCTCCGACGCGGTCCGGTACTGGGCGGCGAACGGCAAGCCGGGCATGGACCTCGCCTTCGACCCGGCGCAGATCAAGGTGGGCCGGCGGCTCGCCACCAAGCTGCTCAACGCGTCCCGGTTCGCCCTCGGGCTGGGCGCCGCCGACGCGTTGCGCGCCCCGGCGACCGAGCCGCTGGACCGCGCGCTGCTCGCCGAACTCTCCGGCCTGGTCGCCACCGCGACGTCCGCGCTCGAGGCGTACGACCACACGGCGGCGTTGCAGGCCACCGAGGCGTTCTTCTGGCGGTTCTGCGACGACTACATCGAACTGGTCAAGGAACGCGCCTACGGCTCCGGACCGGGGGCCGAGTCGGCGCGGGCCGGGCTGGCCAACGCGCTGTCGGTGCAGTTGCGACTCTTCGCGCCGGTGTTGCCGTTCGTGACCGAGGAGGTCTGGTCCTGGTGGCGGTACGGCTCGGTGCACCGGGCGCCGTGGCCGACCACCCACGAGGTGGGCCGCGCGATCCGGGGCGAGGGCGAGCCGGAGCTGCTGCGGCTCGCCGGTGACGCGCTCAGCCAGGTGCGGCGGGCCAAGTCGGAGCGGAAGCTGTCGATGAAGGCGGAGGTGCCGCTGGCCGAGGCGCTCGGCCCGGCCGCGCTGCTGGAGAAGCTCAGCCTGGTCTCCGACGACCTGCGGGCCGCCGGCCGGATCGGCAAGCTCGACCTGCTCCCCGACCGTACGCCCGAACTCGTCATCGCCTGCGCGTTCTGACCGGGACCCCGCCGCGCCCCGCCCCGCGGCGGGCTGGGCGCGGTGGGGTCACCAGCCGCGGAGGAAGCGCAGACCGAGCAGGAACGAGATCACGGCCGGGCCGACCAGCAGGGTGATGGCCTGGAGCCGGTACGGCATCCGGTGCCGGGTCAGCTCGACGGCGTTGCCGAGCACGATCACCCCGGCCAGCATGAGGTAGGCGCCCCACCAGCCGGTGTCGCCGAAGTCGACCAGGCCGGCCCGGATCAGCTGGAAGGTGCCGCCGAGCAGGGCGCCGGCGAGGGCCAGCAGGGCGGCGGCCCGGTGCAGCCCCCGGGCCAGCGGGTGCGCCGGCCGCCACAGGTAGGTGCCGGCGACCGCCAGGCAGGGCAGGATGATCATGACCGGCCAGCCCCGACCCATCACGCCGAACATCAGCAGCGCGCCGACCGCGAAGACCAGCGTGCCGAGGCAGGCGACCACGTAGCCGGCGAACGCCCGCCCACCGCCACGGGCCAGCAGTGGCCCGCCGGTGGCCGCGATCAGCGCGCCCGGGATCAGTACGAACCCGGCCCACCAGTGGAAGTGGCCGCTGCCCTGCGCCGCCGTCGTGGTCACCGCGGCGGCCAGCCCGGCCACCGCGAGGCTCACCAGCCAGTGCCGCGCGGCCGGGTACGGCTGGCGCGGCAGGACGTGTCCCGCTCCTGCACTCACGCGTCCAGCCTCGCCGACCGGGCCGGCCCGGTCCATCCGGCCAGCCCTACCATCCGCCCACCGGTGTACCGGAAACCCCTGGTGGCCGGCCCGTACCGCGTCGAGCGTGACACCGCGGAGTCGTCGTGGTGACTCCGCGGCAGCACGCTCGTGGAACGATGCCGCCCGGCCGGGTGACGGGCACCCGGCCGGCGGCGCTCAGCTCGTCTCGCCCGCCACGCTGAACGAGCGCAGCCGGTCGATCGCCAGCACGGTGAAGCCGACGCTGATCAGCGCGGTCATCACCGCCGCCACCGGCACCGAGACGTCGGCCTCCAGCAGCCCGGTGGGGGCCAGCCGGTCGGCGAGGGCGATCACGTACTGCTGGATGGAGAGCACCTTGGTGCCGCTGACGAAGTTGCCCAGCAGCCCCTCCCAGATCAGCACGTAGACCAGGCCGAGCAGCACCGGCCGACGGGTGACCAGGCTGAGCGCCACGAACAGGGCCGAGTAGGCCAGCGCCCCGGCCGACGCGGCGGCGGCCAGCGCCAGGCCGAGGCGTACCGAATCGGCCAGCACGCCCGCGACGTAGAGCGGCACCGCGACGGTGACCGCGCTGACGCCGGTGGCCACCGCGAGCTTCGGCAGCACGATCTGCCAGCGCGGCAGCGGCTTGGTCAGGATGTGCACCACGGTGCCGTCGTCGATCTCGGCGCCCAGCACGCCGGTGCCGACGATCAGGGCCACCACCGGTAGCACCACTGCCAGGCCGAGACCGACCAGCACCGCCGGGCCCCACTCGCCCGGGTCCACCCCGAGCGCGCGGGAGAGCACGGCGAGCACCACCAGCACCGCCGGGAGCGGCAGCAGCAGGAGGAACCGGCGACGGCCGAACAGTCCCCGCGCGGTGATCCAGGAAACGGTCGACATGTCAGGCCTCCACCAGGTAGGAGAAGACGCTCTCCAGGGACTCGTCCTCGGGCACCAGTTGCCGGACCCGGATGCCGTGCGCCAGCGCGATCCGCGGCAGCGCCCGGGTGAACGCGCCGTAGTCGCCGGCCCGGACGGTCAGGCCGGTGCGGTCCAGCTCGACCCCGGTCACCGACGCCTCGGCCATCAGCGCGACCGCCAGCGCCCGGTCGTCGGTGGAGCGCACCGCGAACACGTGCGGCCGGTTGGTCATCAGCCGCCGGATGGTACGGAAGTCGCCGGAGGCGGCCAGCCGGCCGGCGACCATCACCTGGACAGTGCCGGAGACCTGCTCGACCTCCTCCAGGATGTGCGAGCTGAACAGGATCGTCCGGCCGGCGTCGCCGAGGCGGTGCAGCAGCTCCATCATGTGCAGCCGCTGGCGCGGGTCCATTCCGTTGAACGGCTCGTCGAGCAGCAGCACCTGCGGGTCGTGCACGAGCGCCGCCGCCACCCGGGCGCGCTGTCGCATGCCCTTGGAGTACGTGCCGATCCGGCGGTCCTGCGCGCTCTCCAGCTCGACCAGCGCGATCGCCCGCCGGGCCGCCTCCGCCGGGTCCGGCAGCCGGTGCAGCTTCGCGCTGGCCAGCACGAACTCGTGGGCGGTGAGGAAGGTGTGCACCGCCTCCCGCTCGCTGACCAGGCCGAGTCGCCGGTAGACCTCGGGGTTGCGCCAGGTGGGCCGGCCGTCCAGGGTGACCGCGCCGCGCGACGGGGCCAGGAAGCCGGCCATCATGTGCAGCAGCGTGGTCTTGCCCGCACCGTTCGGGCCGAGCAGCCCGGTGACGCCCGGGCCGAGGCTCATGCTGACGTCGTTGACCGCCACCACGTTGCCGTACCAGCGGGAGACGCCGGCCAGCTCCAGGGTGCTCACGGTCGGGGCGGACGGCTCGCCGGCCGTCGTGGGCCGGGTGTCGGCACTCGTCGCGCTCATCGGGCGGCCACCTTCCGGTACCGGGCCAGCAGCAGGGTGACGCAGGCGGCCACCAGCAGCACGGCGGCGACCGCGTAGACCGGACCGAAGTCGCCGATCAGCGATTCGGTCTGGCCGGCGCCGTTCTCGGTGATCAGCAGGTCGCCGAGGGACCAGACCCCCACGCCCTGCACCAGCGTCGACGGCGAGGCGAGGAAGGCCAGTTCGTTCACCGCCCGGGACGGCATGACCGACAGGGTGGCGACGATCGGCGTGGTCATCAGGAAGACCGCGACGATGCCGCCGGCGGCGAAGGCCCGCTTGCCGGTGAGCGAGGCGACCAGCAGGCCGATCGAGGCGAAGACCACCGCCCACAGCCCGGCGTAGAGCAGCCCCGGCAGCAGGTCGAGCAGCTCGTTCCAGACCCCGCGCATGCCGTCGCCGGTGGTGAACGCGGCGCCCAGGAACATCACCAGCTGCGGCGCGCCCAGCAGCAGCCAGAGCGCGGTCGCCATCGCCAGCAGCTTGGCCAGCGGGTAGTCCGACCGGGGCAGCGGCCGGGAGAAGTAGAGCGGCAGCACCCCGCTGCGCAGGTCCCGGGAGACCAGCTCCGGGGCGACCACCGCGACGAAGAAGATGACCAGCCAGCTCATGTTGTCGGCGAACTGGGCGTAGGTCATCACCACCTCGCCGATCTGGCTGCGTACCGCTGTGGCGCCGGCGGCCACCACGGTGACGATGCCGACCACCAGCCAGGGGAAGATCTTGGCCTTGGCGCTGCGGCCCAGGCCGAAGGCGGTGCGCAGGCCGTGCAGGTAGAGCGCGCCGAAGACCTGTCGGCGCCCCAACCGGGGGCCGGTGTAGCGCTGGTATCCGATGTCGTGGATGACGCCGGTGGGCTCAGGCATGGCTGGGCTCCCTCGTGGCGAAGAGCTCGGCCACCCGGTGCCGGCGCTGGTCCAGCCGGTGCAGCGGCAGGTCCAGCTCGGCGACCGCGCCGAGGATGAGGTCGTAGGTGTCGTCGTCGGCGAGTTCGACGAGCAGCAGCCGCCCGTCCCGGCGCACCGGCAGGCGCAGCGCGGCGAGCCGCGCGGCCAGTTCCTCGGTGCCCTCGCTGACCTCGACGGCGAGCACGTCGGTGGCCGAGGTCATGGCGGAGATGTGGTCGGCCCGCAGCAGCCGCCCGCCGTCGATGGCGACCAGGGTGTCGCAGATCCGCTCCACCTCGCCGAGCAGGTGCGAGCAGACCAGGACGGAGATGCCGAACTCGGTGCCGATCCGGTGCACCAGGGCCAGCATGGCGTCCCGGCCGGCCGGGTCCAGGCCGTTGGTCGGCTCGTCGAGCAGCAGCAGGTCGGGGTCGTGCACCAGCGCCTGGGCGAGCTTCACCCGCTGCTTCATGCCGGTGGAGTAGCCGCCCACCGGGCGGTAGCGCTCCTCGTAGAGCCCGACGTGCCGCAGCGCCTCGGAGGCCCGCTCGCGGGCGACCGTACGCGGCAGCCCGCTGATCCGGCCGAGGTGGGTGACCAGCTCGGCGGCGGTGAGGTCGGGCGGCAGGGCGTCGTGCTCGGGCATGTAGCCGACCCGGGCGCGGACTCCCGCGGATTCGGTGGTGGGGTCGAGGCCAAGCACCCGCACCCGGCCGCTGGTCGGGGCGAGCAGGCCGAGCAGGATCTTGATCAGCGTCGACTTGCCGGCGCCGTTCGCGCCGACCAGGCCGATGATCCCGGGCTCGACCGCGACGGTCAGGTCGGCCAGCGCGGTGACCCCACCCCCGTACGTCTTGGTCAGCGACTCGGTCGCGATGAGTGTCACGCCGCCCAGCGTAGGCATTCCGGGCCCGCCGCGGGCCTGGTGGACCCCTGGCGCTCCCCTGATTCTGCCGCCGGGGCCCCCTAGGGTCCGCCCGCCCGCCGCCGCGGTGGGCCACCGGCCGGTCACCGGCCAGCTCCACCCGGCCCCGCCATGCCCGCCCCCACAGCGGGCGGCGTCGCCACCAGAATGGTGCCGTTCGGCGTCGACTGTCCGAACCCGTCGCGCGAGCCCACCGGAGGACGTATGCCCCTCGACACCAGGACGCCCCGGGTCAGTGTCGTGGTTCCGGTCCACAACAGCGGGCCGCACATCGAGAAGCTGGTCGCCTCGCTGCTGCGCCAGTCGCTGCCGCCCGGCGAGTTCGAGGTGATCTTCGTCGACGACGGCTCCACCGACGCCACGCCGGCCCGGCTGGACGAACTGGCCGCCGCGCACCCGCACTTCGACGTGCTGCACATCCCGAACTCCGGCTGGCCGTCGCGGCCCCGCAACCTGGGCGTCGAGCGGGCCCGCGGCGAGTACGTCTTCTTCGCCGACGACGACGACTGGTTCGGCGACGAGGCGCTCGAACGGCTCCACGACTGCGCGACGACGCACGACGCCGACCTGGTGGTCGGCAAGATGGCCGGGCACGGCCGCCGCGTGCCGCGGGAGCTGTTCCGCCGCAACCGCTTCGACGCCACGCTCGCGAACGCCCCGCTGATCGACAGCCTGACCTGCCACAAGCTGTTCCGGCGGTCCTTCCTCGACGAGCACCGGCTGCGCTTCTCGGAGGGGCCGCACCTGCGGCTGGAGGACCACCGGATGGTCGTGCGGGCCTACCTGCTCTCCCGGCGGACCTGCGTCCTGGCCGACTACACCTGCTACCACCACCGGCGACGCCAGGACGCCGGCAACGTCACGGCCCGCAAGTTCTTCGATCCGGTCAGCTACTTCGCCGGCCTGCGCGAGGCGCTCGACATCGTCGACGCGCACGTCCCGCCGGGTGACGTGCGGGACCGGCTGCACCGGCGGTGGCTGCGCCACGAGATGCTCCACCGGCTGCGCCGGCGGCGCCTGCTGGAGGCCCCGCCGGAGTGGACCGACCAGGTCGCCCACGAGGTGCGGCAGATCATCCGGGAGCGCTTCGCGCCCGGGGTCGCCGCCGGGCTGCCGCCCCTGCAACGGGTGGCCGCCCACCTCGCCGAGCAGGGGCGGGTCGAGGACCTGCGCCGGCTGGCCGAGTGGGAGACGGGCATCTCGGCCACCGGGGCCGTGGACCGCCGCGAGCTGCGCGGCTCGACCCTCACCGTCGCCGTCTCCGCCCGGCTGGAGTCCGGGGGCCGGCCGGTGGCCTTCGCCGCCGACGGCGACCGGGAGGTGCTGGTGCTGCCGGTGGCGGGCGTCGACCCCGCACTGAGCGACTCGACCGGCACGCTCGACAAGAGCCGGCTCGACCTGATCGCCCGGCGCCGGGAGACCAACGAGGAGGTCTTCCTGCCGGTCACCTGCCACACCGAGAAGGTGACCGGGGACGACGGCACGCTGCACCTCGTCCACCACGCCACCGCCACGGTCCACCTCGACCGGCTCAACTCCGGCCGGACCAGGGGCACCTGGTTCCTGAAGGCCCGGATCACCAGCGCCGGGTGGACCGTGGACACCCCCCTGGCGCTCGTCCTGCACTTCTCGTCCGACGGTGCCCGGCCGGTGGTGCGCGACCGGGCGGGGTTGTGGTGGCGGGCTCGCTGGGCGGTCAGCCGCCGCCTCCCCCGGTGACCACCTCGTCGGCGCGCAGGCTCGCGGTGCGCTGCTGGATGAGCGTGCGCAACTGACCGGCGTCCCGGTCCACCGCCGCGGCGTCCACCCCGTCCACCGTCTTCAGCGCGGTGGTGATCGCGTCCAGCGCTCCGCCAGCCCGGCCGCTGCCGTAGATCTCCTGGAACAACTCGCGGTACGCGTCCTCGTAGACCCGGGTGAACGCGGCGCTGGCCAGGAACCGTTCCTTCAGCCGGTGGCCGCCCATCGCGCCACCCCGCCGCCCGCCGTCGGGCGCGGCACCGGCGGCGGCCGCGTCCGGGACGGCACCGGTCCCCGAGGCGGCGGCGGTGCCCGGCGTGCCGGCGGCGTCCGGGGTCGTGGCGTCTCCCGGGGCACGGCCGGGGCCCCGCAGGCCCGGGCCGCCGCTGTCGTGCGGACCCTGGGTGGCGTTGCCGCTGAAGGTCAGGTTGTGGTCCCAGCTGAGCACGCTGAACTTCTTCGTGCCGAGGTCGTACCAGAGGTAGTAGTTCCGCCCGGGGCCGGCCATGTCGTCGAAGTTCAGCAGCAGGTTCTGCAGCGCGACGTAGCGGGCGAAGGATCGCACGTCGACCTTCTCGGCGAGGGTGGCGGCGAACTCCTCGTCGCTGGCCGAGTGCACCCACCGGATCAGGTTGATCACCGGTTGCAGATCCTGGCTGCCGCGCATGGTGATCTGCTTGAAGTCGTCCTGGTACTCGGTCGGGTCGTCACCCTGGTCGGTGAAGCTGCCGCCGGCCAGCGCCTTGTAGAGCACCCCGTCGCCGGCCAGCCGCTCGGCGAAGTGCTCGTCCGGGTGCTCGACCAGCAGCCGGGCCGTGGTCGGCCGGTCGTTGACGGTGAACGACGAGTACGCGTACCGCTGGGTCGTCTCGCCGACGCCGTCCAGTAGGGACAGTGACAGCGCCTCGTTCAGCACTGTCGAGCCACCGCCCATGCCGCCGACCCGGACCGCGACCTCCCGGTGCCCCTGGTAGCGGCGCCCCTCGACGAACTCGTCGAAGCTGATCAACCAGGGCAGCGTCTCCGGTTCCTCCGCCTTCAGGCCGACCCGACCCGTCCCGGCACCGCCGGCACCGGGACCGCCGGCACCGGGACCGCCGGCACCGGGACCGCCGGCACCGGGACCGCCGGCACCGGGACCGCTGACGCCCGGAGCCGCGCCACCGGGAGCGGCCCCATCCGGAGCCGTCCCGTCCGGGACCGCGCCGTCGAGGGCCGGCCCACCCGGGGCCGTACCGTCCGGAGCCGCGCCGTCCGGGGCCGCGCCGCCCGGTGGGCGTACCCCCTGCGGACGGGCGCCCTGCCGCTGGCCGGCGGGCGGCTGACCGCCGGCCGGCCCGCCCGCCTCCCCTCCCTGGCGCGGCCGGGTCTCCCCATTCCAGGTCAACGCGCCGAGGGTCGAGTTGCCCTTGAGCCGGATGCCCACGCTGGGGATCGAGGTGCCGTCGACGACCAGGTCCGCCTCGACGTACTCCTTCTCCCCCTCCTTCCAGTACGTCTCCAGCATCCGCTGGTAGTCCGCGTCCCGGAAGGTGAGGCTGATCGAGTGGGACGCCCCGGCGTCGAAGAGGTCCCGGGTGCCGGCGAGGTCGACGGTCACCGTCTCCGCTCCGGCAGCGCCGGCGCCGGCCACGTACGGTCGGATCCGTTCGGTGCCGAGCACCAGGGTGAGGACGGCGAGGAAGGCCACGCAGGTGGTCAGCAGCCGCCAGTTCTGCCGCACCCGGACCGGGATCCGGCGCCGGAGCCGGCGCGGCAGCGCCGGACGGGGAAGCCGCTGCATCACAGGTCCGTCTGGTCGTAGCCGGTCAGCACGGTGACCCGCTGCCCCGAGGTCCGCTCGCTCAGCGCCGCGATCAGGTCGCCCGGCTCGCTGCCCTTCTTCAGCCGGACTGTGTACATCAGCTCGGTGAGCGCGCCGGCCCGGATCGACTCCAGGCTGACCAGTTCGAACTCGCTGGTGTGCCGGACCAGCACGTCCTGGATGTCCGCCGTGTGATCACCGCCGGCGGGCACCTGCACCTTCACCACCTGCCGCTGCACCTGGAGGGCAAACCAGTTGAACCGGTACATCACCACGATGACCAGGCTGATCGCGAAGGCGGCGACCACGGCCAGGGTGTAGAACCGGGTGCCGCAGGCCATGCCGACGCCCATCACCAGGAAGATGAACCCGACGTCGCGGGTCTCCTTGATCGCGTTGCGGAAGCGGACCACCGACAGCGCGCCGACCAGGGCGAAGGCCCGCGCGATGTTGGAGCCCACCACCAGCATGATCAGCGAGATCAGCATGCCGAGGATGATCAGCGTCTGGACGTACGACTGGCTGTACGACACGTTGCGGTGAGTGGCCCGGTAGACCAGGCCGATCATGGTGCTCAGCAGGAACGACAGCAACAGTGCGAGGGCGATGTCGCCGACGCTGAAGGTGCCGGACAGGTCCTGGAACGTGATGTCCATGAAAGTTCAGGCCTCGCTTCCCGGGACGGCCGCCGTCAGGTCGGCGGCCGGGTCGTGGTCGTGGATGTGGAAGATCGAGCGCGGCGCCCGGCCGAACGCCTCGACGCTCTGGCAGTACTTGGAGACCCGCACCACCTGGAGTTCGGCGCGGGCGGCGAGGTCGGTGAGCCAGTACGGCACCCGCTCGTTGGCCTTGACCTCGACGATCGACCGGGACGGCGGGACGATCAGCCGGTTCTCGGCGTCCGCGCCCAGGTGGAAGTCGCGATCCCGGCCGCGTACCCGGTGGTCCAGGGTGACCCGCAGGCCGAGGTCGGCGTCCTGCCCGACGAACGCCTCGCGCTGGTAGCCGGTCATCGCGACCGGGCGCAGGTCCAGGCCGGAGACCAGACCGAGCACCTCGGCGACGAAGCCCCGCTGGGACCGGTCGTGTTCGATCAGCACCCGCTCGTCGCAGAGCCGGCGGGCGGTCCGGTACGGCAGCGCGATCCGGCGCTTCTGGGTGACCCGGTTGACCCGCTGTTTGATCTCGACGTAGACGGTGCTGTCGTCGTCCACCATGGACCGGTCGCCGTAGTGCCGGATCCGCAGCTTGCGGCGGAACCGCAGGCCCTCGATCTTCTCCCAGTAGAACCGCAGCCCGGCGGTGTCGTAGTAGACGCTCCACACGCCGTAGCCGCCGTCGGCGCCGTGACTGTCCGGCGCCAACCGCGCGGCGAGCTGCTCCCGCAGCGCCGCCACCCGCGCCGTGTCGACCAGGTACTTGATCTCGTACCGGTTGAACGCGTGCAGCTTGCTCGGCGCGCGCAGCGCGTGACCGGCTTGGTCGGCGGCGCGCCGGGGGGTCGCCGGACGTCCGGCCGCCGGGGCGGTGCCGGGCTCGACCGCCGGGGCGGTGTCGGGCTCGGCGGCCCGGTCGGGCGGACGGGTGGAGCGGGTGAACCGTGGACCCATGGGCCTTCCTCCGGTGGTCACTCGGTGCGGACCGGTGGAAGGGAAACCGACCAGCATGCGAAGACCGTGTGAACGACCTGTGGACGAGCTATGGACAGCGGGCGACCCGCGCATTGGCCCCGGCGGGATCGGTAAGGGTCCCGTAACCGGCCGGCCCGGTGACCGCCCGCCGGCCGGCGGCGAGACTGGATGCCATGCGCAGCCGCCTGTTCCGTACACCCCTGACCTGGCTGGTGGTCGCCGCCGTCGGCACCGGAGCCGCGCTCGGCCTCTGGTGGTTCCAGCCGTGGAAGCTGGTCACCGACGCCGAGGTCGACGAGGACCTGTCGGTGGTGGCCACCGCCGCGCCGAGCGGCCCGGCGACCGGCACCGCCGCCCCGCCCTCCCCGCCCGCCGGCCCGACGGTGATCCGCAGCGGCGCCTTCGTCACCCACGAGCACGACACCTCCGGCACCGCCCGGATCGTCCGGGGCGTGGACGGCCGGCACCGGCTGGAACTCGTCGGACTGGCCACGTCGAACGGGCCGGACCTGCGGGTCTGGCTCACCGACCAGCCGGTGCGCACCGGCACCGCGGGCTGGCGGGTCTTCGACGACGGCCGCTGGGTCGAGTTGGGCCGGCTCAAGGGCAACCGGGGCGACCAGGGCTACGAGATACCGGCCGGAGTCGACCTGACCGGGCTGACCAGCGTCTCCATCTGGTGCAAGCGGTTCGCCGTCTCGTTCGGCGCCGCGCCGCTGGCACCCGCCGCCTGACCCCGCGCACCGCAGCCGGCCCCGGGTCGCCGCACCCCCGCCGACCCGGGTCGCCGCCTCCCACCGCCGGTCGCGCCGCCGACCGGACGGGAGTGGAGTGGCGCTCTCGACCGATTCACGGTCGACTGAGAAACTGTGTGCCGGTCAGCGGGTTGGGGGTCTGATGAGCAACGGATGGGTGCTGTCCGACGAGGTGCTGCGGGACGCGCCGGCGTACACACCGAGGCCCGGTGAGCTGGCCGATCTGGAACTGCTGCTGATCGGGGCGTACGCCCCGCTCACCGGTTTCATGACCCGCGCCGACCTGGTCTCGGTCAGCCGCCGCGGCCGGCTCGCCGACGACACCCCGTGGCAGGTCGCGGTGACCCTCCAGGTGCCCGCGGCACTGGCCCAGGGGCTCGACCCCCGGGACCCGGCGCGCCGGGTGCTGGTGCTCACCGACGGCGAGGGCGCCCCGGTGGCCGCGCTGGACGTGGCCGACGCCTGGCAGGTGCGCGACGGGGTGGCCGGGGTCGGCGGTACGGTGCGCCGGCTCGGCGACGGCGGCCACGGGCCGTTCCAGCGGCTGCGCCGCACCCCGGAGGAGATCCGCGCGCTGCTGCCTCCCGGCCGGGTGCTCGGGGTGGTGGCCGACCGGCCACTGCACCGGCCGCAGCTGGCCCAGATCGCGCACGCCGCCCGTACCCTGGCCGCGCACCTGCTGGTGATGATCCCGGTCGGTGAGGACGGCACCGGCGGGCTGCCGCCGGAGTCGCTGGTGCGCAGCATCTTCGCCGCCCGCGACCGGATGCCGCCGGCCACGCTGGTGGCGGTGCCGCTGTCCCGCCGCCGCGACGAGATCAGCGACGCGCTGCTGCGGGCCCGGGTCTCCGCCGCGTACGGGGTGACCCACCTGCTCTCCACCGGCGAGATGCTCTCCGGGGCCGGGCTGCGGGTGCTGGTGCCGCGCGAGCTGGCCTACGACAACCGGGACGGGCAGTGGCGCTGGCGGGAGGACATCCCGCCGCGCAACCGCCGCCTCGCGCTCACCCAGGCCGAGATCGACGACCTGCTGGACCGGGGCTTCCCGCTGCCGGAGTGGCACACCCCGCCGGCGGTCGCCAAGGAGCTGGCCCGGGCCCGGCCGCCCCGCCGGCACCGGGGCCTGGTGGTCTTCCTGACCGGCCTGTCCGGTTCCGGCAAGTCGACCATCGCCCGCGGGCTGGCCCACGCGCTGCGCGAGCAGGGCGACCGGACGGTCAGCCTGCTCGACGGCGACGTGGTGCGCCGGGAACTCTCCGCCGGGCTGGGCTTCAGCAAGACCGATCGGGACCTCAACGTCCGCCGGATCGGCTGGGTCGCCGCCGAGATCGCCCGGCATCGCGGCGTCGGCATCTGCTGCCCGATCGCCCCGTACGCGCAGGCGCGGGCGACCGCCCGGGAGATGGCGATGGCGGCCGGGGCCGGCTTCCTGCTGGTGCACGTCGCCACCCCGCTGGAGGTGTGCGAGCAGCGCGACCGCAAGGGCCTGTACGCGCGGGCCCGGGCCGGCCTGCTCACCGGGATGACCGGCGTCGACGACCCGTACGAGGAGCCGACCGACGCCGACCTGGTCATCGACACCACCGACCTGACCGTCGAGGAGGCGGTGCAGGCAGTGCTGCACCACCTGACCGAGACGGGCTGGGTCGAGCCCCGCCTCCAGTCCACCTGATCACCGGCGTCGCCCCGGGGTTCCTTCCCGCTGTCGAGCCGTACGCGCTAGTGTTCATTCTTGTTGGAACACGTTCGACCGCGTGAGAGTGCGCGGCTGGCGCGGGAGGTGCGGCGGGATGCTCGCGCAGCAGCGGCAGGCGGCCATCCTCGACCGGGTGCGCAGCACCGGCGGGGTCCGGGTCACCGAGCTGGCCGCCGAGTTCGGCGTCTCGGACATGACCATCCGGCGCGACCTGGAGGCGCTGCACGATCGTGGCCTGCTGGCCAAGGTGCACGGCGGGGCGACCGCCGCCGGCCCCGGCTCCACCGACGAGCCCGGCTTCCGGGCCAAGTCGGTGCGGCAGCTGCCGGAGAAGGCCGCCATCGCCAGCCGGGCCGCCGAGCTGGTCCGGCCCGGTGCGGCGATCGCCCTCTCCGCCGGCACCACCACCGCCGAGCTGGCCCGCCGGCTGGTCGACGTGCCCGGCCTGACAGTGGTGACCAACTCGCTGCCGGTGGCCGAGATCCTGCACGCCGGCGGCCGGTCCGACCAGACGGTGGTGCTCACCGGCGGGGTGCGTACGCCGTCGGACGCGCTGGTCGGGCCGCTGGCCGTGGCCGCGATCCGGTCGCTGCACCTGGACCTGCTCTTCCTCGGGGTGCACGGGATCAGCGAGCGGGCCGGCTTCACCACCCCCAACCTGATGGAGGCCGAGACCGACCGGGCGCTGGTGGCGGCGGCGGACCGGCTGGTGGTGCTGGCCGACCACACCAAGTGGGGCACGGTCGGCATCTCCTCCATCGTCGAGCTCGCCGCCGCCCACGTGCTGGTCACCGACGACCGGTTGCCGGCCGACGCCCGCCGGGTACTCGGCGAGCGGGTGGGTGAGCTGGTGGTGGTGACCGGGACGGGCGGGGGACGGACGACCGCCCCGACGAGTGGAGAGGTGGCGCAGTGAAGCGCACGGCGATCCGGCTGGCCGACGGCCGCGAGCTGATCTACTTCGACGAGCGCGACGACGCGGTCCGCGACCAGCCGGACCGTCGGGAGCTGCCCCCGCTGCCGGCCGCCTCGCAGCTGCGCTACGACCCGCTCACCGACGAGTGGGTGGCGGTCGCCGTGCACCGGCAGACCCGCACGTTCCTGCCGCCGGCGAACGAGTGCCCGCTGGACCCGTCCGTCGGCGACCGGCTCACCGAGATCCCGGCGCCGGACTACGACGTGGTGGTCTTCGAGAACCGCTTTCCGTCGCTGAGCGGCCGGGTGGCCGACGAGCCGGGTGAGATCACCCCGTTCACCCCGGTCCGGCCGGGGCTGGGGCGCTGCGAGGTGGTCTGCTTCACGGCCGACCACGACGCCTCCTTCGCCAGCCTGCCGCCGAGCCGGGTGCGCACCGTGCTGGACGCGCTCGCCGACCGGACCACCGCGCTCGGCGAGCTGCCCGGGGTGGAGCAGGTGTTCTGCTTCGAGAACCGGGGCGTGGAGATCGGCGTCACCCTGCACCACCCGCACGGCCAGATCTACGCGTACCCCTTCGTGACGCCGCGCACCCGGTCGCTGCTGGCCGCCGCCCGCCGGCACGCCGAGCGCACCGGCGGCGGCAACCTCTACGCCGACGTCCTCGCCGCCGAGCGGGCCGCCGGCGAGCGGGTGGTGGCCACCAACGAGCACTGGACGGCGTACGTGCCGGCGGCCGCCCGCTGGCCGTTCGAGGTGCACGTCGCCCCGCACCGGCCGGTGCCGGACATCCCGGCGCTGGACGACGCCGAGCGGGACGCGTTCGGTCCGCTCTACCTGGACCTGCTGCGCCGCTTCGACGCGCTGTTCGACCTGCCGATGCCCTACATCGCGGCCTGGCACCAGGCCCCGGTCCGGGTCGACCGCGAGCTGGGCCACCTGCACCTGCAGCTGTTCAGCATCCGGCGGGCGAAGGACAAGCTGAAGTACCTGGCCGGATCGGAGTCGGGGATGGGTGTGTTCATCAACGACATCGCCCCGGAGCGGGCCGCCGAACTGCTCCGCGCCGCCTGACGCGCCCCCGCCGCCGGACGGACCCTCGCCGCCCGACGCGCCCTCGCCGCCCGACGCGCCCTCGCCGCCCGACGCACCCTCGCCACCCGACGCACCCTCGCCACCCGACGGACCCTCGCCGCCAGCGCGAGGCCGAACCCGCGTCACGACGGCGCGGGGCCGGACCGGGGCACGACGCCGGGGCAGCACGGGCACGGAGCCGGAAGCCCGGACAGGGCGTCGGAGGCGGGATGCCCCGGACAGGGCGTCGGAGGCGGGATGCCCGGACACGGCTCCCGAGTCTGGAAGGCCCGGACAGGGCGCGGGGGGCCCGGGACAGGGCCCCCCGCAGGGAAGGGACGGCTGGCTGTGCACGACAGCCGGGAAGGCTGGCTGATCGGCACTCTGCCGCGAGGCGACCCGCGTCAACCCTCCTGGACGCGACTGGCATCTCGTCCACCCAGGTCAACGAGGCGCGCCGGGGAAGGTGACGCTACGTGCGTGTCGTCCCGCGACACGCCGTACGCGCGGCCGGGCCGACGGCGGGCGGCACGCCGGATCGCCGATGTGGCGGTGTCCACCCGCCCCGGACGCCCCCGGATCGCCGACCCGGAGTCGATCAGCCGACCGGGAACGGCGGAAGCCCGCCGGCGGGTGCCGGCGGGCTTCCGGGGTGGTGCGGTTCGACCGATCAGGCGGCGAGGCGGCGCGCCAGGTTCTCGTCGAGCGCGTTCATGAACTCGTCGGTGGTCAGCCACGGGGCGTCCCGCGAGATGAGCAGCGCGAGGTCCTTGGTCATCTGGCCGCCCTCGACGGTGTCCACGATGACCTGCTCCAGGGTGTTGGCGAACTCGGTGACCGCCGGGGTGCCGTCGAGCTTGCCCCGGTGGGCCAGGCCACGGGTCCAGGCGTAGATCGACGCGATCGGGTTGGTCGAGGTCTTCTCGCCCTTCTGGTACTGCCGGTAGTGCCGGGTGACCGTGCCGTGCGCGGCCTCGGCCTCGACCGTACGGCCGTCCGGGGTCATCAGCACCGAGGTCATCAGGCCCAGCGAGCCGAAGCCCTGCGCGACGGTGTCGGACTGCACGTCACCGTCGTAGTTCTTGCAGGCCCAGACGAAGCCGCCCTCCCACTTCAGCGCGGCGGCGACCATGTCGTCGATCAGCCGGTGCTCGTAGCTGATGCCGGCGGCCTCGAACTCGGCCTTGAACTCGTTCTCGAACACCTCGGCGAAGATGTCCTTGAACCGGCCGTCGTACGCCTTGAGGATGGTGTTCTTGGTGGACAGGTAGACCGGGTAGCCGCGGTCCAGGCCGTAGCGCATGGAGGCGCGGGCGAAGTCGCGGATCGACTCGTCGAAGTTGTACATGCCCATGGCGACGCCGCCGCCGGGGAAGTTGGCGACCTCCATCTCCATCGGCGCGGAGCCGTCGGCCGGGGTGTAGGTGATGGTCACCGTGCCCGGGCCGGGGACGACGAAGTCGGTGGCCTTGTACTGGTCGCCGTGGGCGTGCCGGCCGATGATGATCGGCTTGGTCCAGCCGGGGACCAGCCGCGGCACGTTGGACATGATGATCGGCTCGCGGAACACCACGCCGCCGAGGATGTTGCGGATGGTGCCGTTCGGCGACCGCCACATCTTCTTGAGGCCGAACTCCTCCACCCGGGCCTCGTCCGGGGTGATCGTCGCGCACTTGACGCCCACGCCGTGCTCCTTGATGGCGTTGGCGGCGTCGACGGTGACCTGGTCGTCGGTCTCGTCGCGGTGCTGGATCGACAGGTCGTAGTAGTGCAGGTCGACGTCGAGGTAGGGCAGGATCAGCTGCTCCCGGATCTGCTTCCAGATGATCCGGGTCATCTCGTCGCCGTCGAGCTCCACGACCGGGTTGTTTACCTTGATCTTCGCCATCGGCCGGCGCTCCTCTCGGGGGACACGTGCTCAAGCAGTACGAGCGTACTGGAACCGGCTGGCGTTCCCCACCCGGCCTCCGTCAGCGCGCTGACCAGCCCGGATGCGGGCTCGGGAAAACGGGGATGCCCGACCAACGGGATCGGTGGCACCATCGCCCGATGCCGCCGAACCGCACCCTCGGGTCTATCACGGTCACCGCGCTCACCGACGGCGAGGGGCCGTTCTTCCAGCCCCGCGAGGAGGCGTTCCCGCACGCCACGGCGGAGCACTGGCGCGTGGCCGACCAGCGGGACCCGGCCGCGGTCACCGCCGACGGGCGCTGGTGGCTGCGCTTTCGCAGCTTCGCCATCCGCACCGGGGACGGGCCGGTCACCCTGGTCGACGCGGGCATCGGCCCGGCCGACTCCCCCGCCGCGAGCTGGGCTCCGGTGCCCGGCCGGCTCCCGGCCGAGCTGGCCGCCGCCGGCATCGACCCGGCGGACGTCCGCACCGTGGTGCTCACCCACCTGCACACCGACCACATCGGCTGGGCGGTCACCGGCTCGCCGGGCACGCCGTACTTCCCGAACGCCGACTACCTCGTCCAGCGGGCCGAGCTGGACGCGTTGGGGTCGATCAACCCGGGGTTGCGGGCCGGGCTGGTCGCGCCGTTGCGCGCCGCCGGCCAGCTCCGGGTGGTCGACGGCGAGGCCACCGTCGGATCGGGCGTACGGCTGCTGCCGACGCCCGGGCACACCCCCGGCCACCAGTGCGTGCTGCTCGACGGCGGCGACGAGCGCCTGCTGCTCACCGGAGACCTGCTGGTCCACACCGTGCAACTGGTCGACCCGGACCTGGCGTACGCCCACGAGATGGACCCGGAGACCGCCCGCGCCTCCCGCACCACCCTGCTACGCACCCTCGCCGCCCAGACCCCCACCATCCTCGCCACTCCCCACCTCAACCCCCCGTTCCTCCCCCTCTAACCCCCACCGCCCCCTCCCCCGCTGGCCGGGGTCGCCGCGTTGATCATGAAGGTGTTGCCGCGACACGCCGACGCGGGCGACAACAACTTCATGGTCAACCGCATGGGTGGGGGCGGAGACGGCGGAAGGGGCACGCCGGGTGCGGCGTGCCCCATCCGGAGGTGGTGCTCAGGTCACATGTTGGCGACGTCGGCCTGCTTGGCGCGGACGGCCTCGGCGGCCTCCTTCAGGCTGGCCAGCTCGTCGGCGTCCAGGTCGGTCTCGACGACCCGCTTCACGCCCTCGGCGCCGATCTCGGCCTCGACGCCCAGGTAGACGCCGGAGATGCCGTACTGGCCGTCGACCCAGGCGCAGACCGGCATGACCTCGCCGGAGTCCTCCGCGACGGCCTTGGCCATCCGGGCGGCCGCGGCCGACGGGGCGTAGTACGCCGAGCCGGTCTTGAGCAGCGCGACCACCTCGGCGCCACCGTTGCGGGTCTTCACGACCAGCTCCTCGATCTGCTCGGCCGGCATCGCGTCGCGCAGCGGTTTGCCGTTCACCGTGCTCTTCGACGGCACCGGCACCATGGTGTCGCCGTGCGAGCCGAGGGTCAGCGTCTTCACCGACTTCACCGGTACGTTCAGCGCCTCCGCCACGAAGTTGGTGAACCGCGCGGTGTCCAGCATGCCGGCCTGGCCGAGCACCCGGTTCTTCGGGAACTGCGTGGCGAGCTGGGCCAGCGCGGTCATCTCGTCCAGCGGGTTGGACACCACGATGACCACGGCGTTCGGGGCGTACTTGGCGACGTTCTCGGAGACCTGACGGACGATCTTGGCGTTCGTCTCGAGCAGGTCCATCCGGCTCATGCCCGGCTTGCGCGGCAGACCGGCGGTGATCACCACGACGTCCGAGCCCTCGATCGCCTCGTAGCCCTCGCCGTTCGGGCCGGTGGTCACGCCGACGACCTTGGTCTCGAAGCCCTCGATCGCGCGCGACTGGTTGAGGTCCAGGGCGAGACCGGCGGGCTTGCCCTCCACGATGTCGGTGATCACGACGGTGTCGAAGACGTCGTACTCGGCCAGGCGCTGCGCGGTGGTCGAGCCGTAGAAACCGGCGCCGACGACAGTGACCTTCTTACCCATGGTCGTCCCACTCCCTGATACCAGTCGGTTTTCCGGACCGTATCAGTCATCCTGGCACCGATCCGGCCAGGGGCGGACGGTTATGACCTCGATGGGCGGAAGGCGGTTTCGCCGGGCCGGCGGGCGCGGCCGGTCAGCCCCGCTCGGCGCGCTCGACCACGTTGGTGAGCAGCATCGCCCGGGTCATCGGGCCGACGCCGCCGGGCATCGGCACCAGCGCCCCGGCCACCTCGGCGACCTCGGCGGCCACGTCCCCGGTGTAGCGGCCCTTGCCGTCCGGACCGATCACCCGGGTGATGCCGACGTCGACCACCACCGCGCCCGGGGTGACCATGTCCGCGGTGAGCAGCCCGGGCACCCCGGCCGCCACGATCACGATGTCGGCGGCCCGGGTGTGCGCGGCCAGGTCGAGGGTGCCGGTGTGGCAGAGCGTGACGGTGGCGTTCTCGCTGCGCCGGGTCAGCAGCAGGCCGAGCGGGCGGCCGACCGTGTTGCCCCGGCCGACCACGGCCACCTTCGCCCCGCGCAGCGCCACGTCGTGCCGGCGGAGCAGCTCGACGATGCCGCGCGGGGTGCACGGCAGCGGGGCGTCGTAGCCGAGCACCAGCCGGCCCAGGTTCACCGGGTGCAGACCGTCGGCGTCCTTCTCCGGGTCGACCAGCTCGAGCACCCGCTGGGTGTCGAGCTGGGCCGGCAGCGGCAGCTGGACGATGTAGCCGTGGCAGGCCGGATCGGCGTTCAGCTCGGCGAGCACCTCGTCGACCTGCTGCTGGGTCGCGTCGGCGGGCAGTTCCCGGCGGATGGACGCGATCCCCACCTCGGCGCAGTCGCGGTGCTTGCCGTCGACGTACGCCTGCGAGCCCGGATCGGCGCCGACCAGCACCGTGCCCAGCCCCGGGGTGATGCCGCGTTCGGCCAGGGCCTTCACCCGCACGCGCAGCTCGTCCTTGATCTCGGCCGCGGTCGCCTTACCGTCCAGAAGCGTCGCCGTCACGCCCAGATCGTCTCACGGCGGACGGCTCCCGAACGGTGACCTCGATCAACGGACCACGACTTCCGCCCGGGGCCGCTGATCATGAAGTTGGTGGCACGACACGCCGGCGGGACGGTCGACAACTCCATGATCAAGGCGACCCCGGAGGGCGGGCGTCAGTGGAAGAAGTGGCGGGTGCCGGTCAGGTACATGGTGACGCCGGCCTGCTTGCAGGCGGCGATGACCTCCTCGTCGCGGATCGAGCCGCCCGGCTGCACGATCGCCCGTACGCCGGCCTCGATGAGGATCTTCGGGCCGTCGGCGAACGGGAAGAACGCGTCGGAGGCGGCGACCGAGCCCCGCGCCCGGTCCGCGCCGGCCCGGCTGACCGCGAGCTGCGCGGAGTCGACCCGGTTGACCTGGCCCATCCCGACGCCGACCGAGGCGCCCTCCCTGGCCAGCAGGATCGCGTTGCTCTTCACCGCGCGCACCGCCCGCCAGGCGAAGACCAGGTCCCGCAGGGTCGCCTCGTCGGCCGCCTCGCCGGTGGCGAGCCGCCAGTTCGCCGGGTCGTCGCCGGCGGCGTCGATCCGGTCCCGCAGCTGCACCAGCACGCCGCCGGTGACCTGCCGCCACTCCGCCGGCAGCGGGTCGTACTCCGGCGCGCGCAGCAGCCGCACGTTCTTCTTGGCCCGGAGCAGCTCCAGCGCGCCCTCGTCGTAGCCAGGCGCCACCACGACCTCGGTGAAGATCTCGGCGACCTGCCGGGCCATCGCCACGCTCACCGGGCGGTTCACCGCGATCACCCCGCCGTACGCGGAGACCGGGTCGCAGGCGTGCGCCCGGCGGTGCGCCTCGGCCACGTCCGCGCCCACCGCGATCCCGCACGGGTTGGCGTGCTTGATGATCGCCACCGCCGGCTGGTCCGGGAAGTCGTTGGCGGCCCGCCAGGCGGCGTCCGCGTCGACGTAGTTGTTGTAGGACATCTCCTTGCCGTGCAGCTGCTCGGCCTGGGCCAGCCCGGGCGGGCTCGCCGGGTCGGCGTACACGGCGGCCTCCTGGTGCGGGTTCTCGCCGTAGCGCAGCACCGCCTCGCGGCGCAGGGCCAGCCCGGCGAAGCGCGGCCACCCGTCGGCGGGCGGGGCCAGCGTGGTGGCGAACCACTCGGCGACGGCCACGTCGTACTCGGCGATGTCGGCGAAGGCACGGGCGGCCAGGGCGCGGCGCTGGGCCAGCGTGAACCCGCCCTCGTCGAGGGCGGCCAGCAGCGCCGGGTACGCCGCCGGATCGGTGACCACGGCGACCGAGGCGTGGTTCTTGGCCGCCGCCCGGACCATCGCCGGGCCGCCGATGTCGATCTGCTCCACGCACTCGTCGGCGGAGGCGCCGGAGGCGACAGTGGCCTGGAACGGGTAGAGGTTGGACACCAGCAGGTCGATGCCCGCGATGCCGTGCTCGTCGAGCTGGGCGGTGTGCGACTCCTTGCGCAGGTCGGCCAGGAGTCCACCATGGATCTTCGGGTGCAGGGTCTTGACCCGGCCGTCGAGGATCTCCGGGAAGCCGGTCACCGTCTCCACCGGGGTCACCGGCACCCCGGCGCCGGCGATGGTGGCCGCCGTGCTGCCGGTCGAGACGAGCTCCACCCCGGCCGCGTGCAGGGCTCGGGCCAGCTCGACCAGGCCGGTCTTGTCGTAGACGCTGACCAGCGCCCGCCTGATCGGGCGGCGCTCGTCCTGAGTGGAACTCACGGGACCGTGACCTTTCTTCCGGTGATCGTCCAACCTTCGCGGACCAGGCGGCCCACCTGCTCGACGAGCTGGCGCCGCTCGGCTTCCTTGATGCGCTCGGTGAGCGTCTCCACGTCGTCGTCGTCGAGTACCGGCACGGCGACCTGCGCGACGATCGGGCCGGTGTCCATCCCGGCGTCGACGAAGAAGAGGGTGGCCCCGGTGATCTTCACCCCGTAGGCGAGGGCGTCGCGCGGGCCGTGGATGCCGGGGAACGCCGGCAGCAGGGTGTTGTGCGTGTTGAGGTAGCGGTCGCCGAACGCGGCCAGGAAGTGCGGGCCGACCAGCTTGAGGAAACCGGCGGAGATGACCAGGTCGGGCCGGTGCTCGGCGACGTGCGCGGTGAGCGCGGCGTCCCAGTCCTCGCGGGAGGGGTACGCCTTCAGCTCGTCCACGAAGGTCGGTACGCCGGCCGCCGCCGCACGCCGCACGCCACCCGTGCCGGGCCGGTCGGCGCCGACGGCCACCACCCGCGCGCCGTACGCCGGATCGGCGCAGGCGTCCAGCAGCGCCTGGAGGTTGCTGCCGGAGCCGGAGACCAGGACGACGATGCGGGCTGCGGACGCGGGCTCGGTCACCCGGTCACCCTATCCGGCAGGTCAGCGCGCCCATCCGTTGGGCGGCGCGACATTCGCTGACAGCCAAGCCCGCCGGAACCAGGTACGCTGCCCGTCGCTCGGGCTGGGCGCACGTCCGGTCCGCACCCCGTCAGTGAACCCGGCACGCGAGTCGTGTCGGTGGAAGAGGAGTCCCGCACGATGCAGCCCGGATACCAGCCCCAGCAGCCGCCGCAGATCAACAACAACATGGCGATGTCGATCGTCGCGATCTTCCTGTTCTGGCCGCTGGCCATCCCGGCCATCATCAACGCCTCCAAGGTCAACCCGCTGCTCCAGCAGGGTGACTACGCCGGCGCGCAGGCCGCCGCCGCCGAGTCGAAGAAGTGGTCCAAGTGGGCCCTGATCGTCGGCATCGGCTGGTACGTGATCGTCCTGGTGTGCTGCCTGCTCGGCGGCCTCGCCGGGCTGCTCAGCGCCGACACCAGCAGCACCAACTGACACACCTAGCCGAGGAGCTTCTTCGACATGCAACCCGGACAGCCCGGTCAGGACCCGTACGGCCAGCAGCCCACCTCGGGCCAGCCCTACGGCCAGCCGAACGACCCCTACGCCCAGCCGCCGGCCGCCCCGTACGGCCAGCAGCCGACCTCCGGCCAGCCCTACGGCCAGCCGAACGACCCCTACGGCCAGCCGCCCGCCGCCCCGTACGGCCAGCAGCCCACCTCCGGCCAGCCCTACGGCCAGCAGCAGCCGTACCAGGACCCGTACGCCCAGCAGCAGCAGCCGTACGGCGCCGCGCCGACCTACCCGAGCGCCGGCTACCCACAGTCGCAGGGGCAGCAGAACACCCTCGGCCTGGTGTCGCTGATCCTCGGCATCGCGTCGATCCCGCTGGTCTGCTGCTTCTACCTGGGCATCCCGGTCGGCATCGCCGCCGTGGTGACCGGTTACCTGGGCAAGCAGAAGGCGACCCAGGGGCTGGCGTCCAACGCCGGCCAGGCCAAGGCCGGCCTGATCTGCGGCGCCGTCGGCGCCGGACTGGGCATCCTGCTCATCATCCTGGGGGTCGTGGCCAACGTCGCCCTGCCGACCCAGTCCTGACCCCACCGCACGACGCAGGGGCGTCCCGGATCCGTCCGGGGCGCCCCTCGCCGTTTCCCGGGTCGCCCGGCACCCGTCGGGCGGCACCGCACGCCGCCGGCGTGGCCTCAGCGCATGGCGGGGCGGGCGAGCACCTTGGTGGTGGCGGCGCCGAGCAGCGCGCCGACCCCGACCACCGCGGTCGCCACGGCGGCCACCTGCCAGCCGACCGGGCCGATCTCGGCCAGCCGGCCGCCGCCGAGCGGACCGGCGGAGGCGGCGGCCGCCGCGCCGAGCAGCAGGCCGGCCACCGGACCGGCGAGCGCCGCCGGCCCGAGCACCCCGCCCCAGCCGAGCGTCGCCCGCTCCTCGGCGGCCAGCCGGACCAGCCGGCGGGCCAGCAGGCAGCCCGCCGCCATCCCGGCGAGCACCGGCACCGCGAGCAGCCCGGCGCCCAGCCCGTCGACCGGGCCGCGCGGCAGGCCGGCCAGCAGCGGTACGGCCGGCAGCGCGGCGACCGAGACCTCGCTGGTGCGTACCGCCGTGTCGGTGCCCACCGCGAAGCCCGGGCCGAGCAGGTAGCTGGTCGACCAGACCGTGGCGTTCGGCGCGTAGGCGAGGCTGACCAGGGTGATCCCGGCCTGCCCGGCCACCCCGGTGCGGTAGGCGCCGATCATGTCGGCGGCGTCCCCGCCGCCGGTCGCCACGGCGAGCCCGGCCGCGCCGCCGCCCGCGGCGAGCAGCAGCAGCCCGGCGACCAGACCGGTGCGCAGCCCGTCGCGCAGCGGCGCCGGGGCGCGCGCGGCGAGCAGGCCGGCCACCCCGGTGGTGCGGGCGGCGCCGACCAGGGCGGCGAGCGCGCCGAACACCCCCAGCGTGATCCCCGCCCGTACCGGCGACACGTCGGGACCGCCGGTACCGACCGCCACCGCGGCGAGCACGCCGAGCAGGGCGTACGCGACACCGACCGCGCCGGCCGCGGCGACCGCCCGGGGTGCCGAGCGGCTGCCGCGGGCGCCGATCGCCCGGCTGGTGTGCACCCCGGCCCGGGTGAGCCGCCAGGCCGCCAGCGCGGTCAGCGCCAGCGGGGCCAGCCCGACCGGGCCGGCGCTGGTCTCCAGCGGGACCCCGTGCCCGAGCAGCCAGCCGGCCAGCCCGGCGCGCACGGCGCCGAGCAGGGACGCGGCGTCCTCGCTGAGTTGGAACAGCCAGAGCACCACGACGACGGGCAGGCACGAGGTGATCGCCGCCCACCCGGCGGCCACCCCGGCGGCGACGGCGAGCGGCGCCCGGCTGCGGGGCGGCTCCCCGCCCCGGGGGGCGGGCACCCGCGGACCCGCAGCGGCCCGGCCGGACGGCCGGGCGTCGGGGTCGACGTCGACGGGACGGCTGGGCTGGTCAGGGGTGACGGAGGACATCACGTCTACTCTGGCATGCCGCGCGGGTGACGGCAGTCCGATACCGCCCCGTGCCGGCGGCGAGTTCGGTGATCCACCGCCTCCGGCCCCGGATCCGGTTTAGCCTCGGCCCAGGGCGCGACCGCAGTCGCGGCACCGACCGTCCGGAGGAAAGCCGTGAACGCTCCGTATCCACCGCCCCCGCCCGCCCGGGGCCGGGACCGCACCACCCTCTGGGGCATCCTGGGCATCCTCACCGGCCTGCTCTGCTGCGGCATCCTGGGCATCGTCTTCGGCTGGCTGTCCATCCGGGACGCGAAGCGGTCCGGCCAGTCGCCGGTGCTCGGCTACCTGGCCATCACCTTCGGCGTGATCAATATCATCGGCAGCGCGATCCTGCGGGCCACCGGCAACTACCCGGGCTGGAACGACTGAGGGGGCCGACCGGACCCGGTCGACCCCCTCGCTCCGTCTGCCGTCCGGTCAGCCGGCGGACATGATCTCCCGCATCAGGTTCGCGGTCTCGGTCGGCGTCTTGCCGACCTTGACGCCGACCGCCTCCAGGGCCTCCTTCTTCGCCTCGGCGGTGCCCGCCGAGCCGGAGATGATGGCGCCGGCGTGCCCCATGGTCTTGCCGGGCGGGGCGGTGAAGCCGGCGATGTAGCCGACCACCGGCTTGGTCACGTTCGCCTTGATGAACTCGGCGGCCCGCTCCTCGGCGTCGCCGCCGATCTCACCGATCATGACGATCGCGTCGGTGTCCGGGTCGGCCTCGAACGCGGCGAGGGCGTCGATGTGCGTGGTGCCGATGATCGGGTCGCCACCGATGCCGACGCAGGTGGAGAAGCCGATGTCGCGCAGCTCGTACATCATCTGGTAGGTCAGCGTGCCGCTCTTGCTGACCAGGCCGATCCGGCCGGAGCCGGTGATGTCGGCCGGGATGATGCCGGCGTTGGAGGCGCCCGGCGAGGCGATGCCGGGGCAGTTCGGGCCGATGATCCGGGTCTTGCCGCCCTTGGCCACGTTGTACGCCCAGAACGCGGCGGTGTCGTGCACCGGCACGCCCTCGGTGATCACCACGGCCAGGTCGATGCCGGCGTCGATCGCCTCGATCACCGCGGCCTTGGTGAACTGCGGCGGCACGAAGATGACCGTGACGTCCGCCCCGGTCTCCTTCATCGCGTCCGCCACGCCGGCGAAGACCGGCAGCTCGGTGCCGTCGAAGTCGACCGTCTGACCCGCCTTGCGCGGGTTGACGCCGCCGACGATGGTGGTGCCGGCGGCCAGCATCCGCCGGGTGTGCTTGGAACCCTCGGAGCCGGTCATCCCCTGCACGATGACCTTCGAGTCCTTGGTCAGCCAGATAGCCATTGTCAGACCCCCGCAGCGGCCAGCTCGGCGGCCCGCTCGGCCGCGCCATCCATGGTGTCGACCCGCTCGATCAGCGGGTTGTTCGCGCCGTCGAGGATCGCCCGGCCGGCCTCGGCGTTGTTGCCGTCGAGCCGGACGACGAGCGGCTTGGTGACCTGCTCGCCGCGCTGCTCCAGCAGCTCCAGCGCCTGCACGATGCCGTTGGCGACCGCGTCGCAGGCGGTGATGCCGCCGAAGACGTTGACGAAGACGCTCTTGACCGACGGGTCGGAGAGGACGATCTCCAGCCCGTTCGCCATCACCGCGGCGCTCGCGCCGCCGCCGATGTCGAGGAAGTTGGCCGGCTTGACGCCGCCGTGCCGCTCACCGGCGTACGCGACCACGTCGAGGGTCGACATGACCAGACCCGCGCCGTTGCCGATGATGCCGACCTCGCCGTCGA
The DNA here is from genome assembly GCF_030519475.1 of Micromonospora sp. C28SCA-DRY-2. Classification (GTDB taxonomy): domain Bacteria; phylum Actinomycetota; class Actinomycetes; order Mycobacteriales; family Micromonosporaceae; genus Micromonospora. The sequence continues at coordinate 846,974 of NZ_JAUMKD010000002.1, forward strand.
GCTTGACGTAGTTGAGGTCCTTCTCCTTGGCGGCCTGCTCCAGCGGGTCCACCGCGGCCTGGTCGACCAGCGCCTCGTGGTCCGGGTGCCGGAAGGCGGCGTTCTCGTCCAGGCTGATCTTGGCGTCGAGCAGCAGCAGCTTGCCGTCGCCGGTCTTGGCCAGCGGGTTCACCTCGACCAGGGTGGCGTCCTCGGCGACGAAGGCCTTCCACAGCCCCACGGCGACCTCGACGACCTGGTCGGCGACCTCGGCCGGGAAGCCGGCGGCGGTGACGATCTCGCGCGCCTTGGCCTCGTCCACGCCCTCGACCGCGTCGATCGGGGCCTTGACGACCTTCTCCGGGGTCTCCGCGGCGACCTGCTCGATGTCCATCCCGCCGGCGACGCTGGCGATGCAGAGGAAGGTGCGGTTCGCCCGGTCCAGCAGGTAGGAGAAGTAGTACTCCTCGGCCACGTCCGCGGTCACGGTGATCATGACCTTGTGGACGGTGTGGCCCTTGATGTCCATGCCGAGGATGTCGGTGGCCCGGGCCACCGTCTCATCCGCGCCCTCGGCCAGCTTGACGCCGCCGGCCTTGCCCCGGCCGCCGACCTTCACCTGCGCCTTGACGACCACCCGACCGCCGAGGCGTTCGGCGATCGCGCGGGCCTCCTCCGGGGTCGTGGCGACGCCGCCGGCGAGCACGGGCAAGCCGTGCCGCTCGAACAGGTCCCGCCCCTGGTACTCGTACAGGTCCACGTTTGCGCGTCCCGTCCCGTCTCCGCGGCGCGCCGTCGCGCCGCCACCAGCGTTATGGAAAACAGTTTGACGCCTGTCATCAGTTGAAGCAGGCCATTGGGCGCAGCCTAGCGAGGTGGGCACCGCCGGCAACCGAGCGGGTGCGCGGTGTGCGGTAATGCACAGCCGCCCGCCGGGCGGGCCCGGTTGGCGCGGCCGTCAATCGTCCGGGGGATGTTCACCCGAGTGCGTAACCCCCCGCCGGGGGCGTCGTTGAGTCAGGTGTCGGAGCGCTGCTCAAGCGCGAAGACGGGAGACGGCCGATGCCCTGTCGGTCGAGGGGTGGCGGCGGGGCATCGTGCATAGAGGGGCCGGACGTGTGAGGGGTGCGTCCGGCCCCTCCCCCGTCTCCGGCGCCCGCCGGGCCGTTCGCCCGGCACCCGGCTCCGTCAGTCGCCCGCCCGACGACCACGGTCGATGCGGCGGCGGGTCAGCCGACCGGCTGCGCCACGTTCGCCCGCACCCACTCGACGATGGACTGCGTGGTCGCGCCCGGCGTGAAGATCTTGGCGACGCCGAGCTGCTCCAGCTCGGGGATGTCGGCGTCCGGGATGATGCCGCCGCCGAACACCACGATGTCCCGGGCGTCCCGCTCGGCGAGCAGCTCCAGCACCCGGCGGAAGAGCGTCATGTGCGCCCCGGAGAGCACGGAGAGGCCGACCGCGTCGGCGTCCTCCTGGATCGCGGTCTCCACGATCTGCTCCGGGGTCTGGTGCAGACCGGTGTAGATGACCTCCATACCGGCGTCCCGGAGGGCACGCGCGACGACCTTGGCGCCGCGGTCGTGGCCGTCCAGGCCCGGCTTGGCGACGACGACCCGAACACGAGAGCTCATCTGCGCATCCCTTTCACCGGCTTCGCGGCTTCACCTGAACGAACGGTAACCCGCCGGGCCGGCGCCGGGAAATCCGGGCCGCGAAGCCGCCGGCGCCCGCCGGCGCCGGGTGGGCCGGGCGGCCGTGCCGGCCCACGGAAGCGGGATCCCGCGCCCCATGCCCGGAACGCGACCGGCCGTCAAGCCGGACGACTCCGCCGTTCGGTCACGCTCCGCGACGAACGGGCAGTAACGGGGGCGCCGATCGACGGGTACGAGGCATGACAATCGCGGACGCATTTGGACAGAACGCAGCACCAATTCGGCGCTCCGGCTTGTGACTCGTCTGGTGGTTGGCTACCGTGTCCACGGTTGTCATCAGGTCCACGGACGGGTGGCGACGCGGTCAGCAGACGTTCACCACCGCTTCACGAACGCCGGCACGACCGCTTCGAGACCCCGACAACGGAGGGTGTGCGTGCGCCAGCGCCTGTCGTCTGAGCCCGATCGATATCGCGGCCGCCGCCGCGTACCCACCCCCCCGCGGAGCCGCTACGCGGCCGTCGTCACCACCGCGTTCGTCGGAGCCGGTGTGGTGGCTCTCGGCGCGGGAGCCATGCCGGACGCGAAGAGCGTCAACCCGTCGGTCCTCGACGAGCTCAAGGCGGCCTCCACGCTGAGCCAGGACGCGGCCGCCCGCGCCGACTCCGCCGAGCGCGCCTCCCGCGACAGCGGGCGCGAGGAGGCCGCGGAACCTGAGGTCTGGCTGCTGCCCCTGCAGGGCTACGACTTCAAGTCCCCCTACGGCATGCGCTGGGGCAAGCTGCACACCGGCGTCGACCTGGTCGCCCCCGAGGGCACCCCGTACGTCGCCATCCACGACGGCACCGTCACGAAGGCCGGCTGGTGGGGCGGCTACGGCTACACCGTGATCGTCCAGCACGCCGACGGCAGCGAGGCCATCTACGGCCACTCCTCCGCGCTGAGCGTCCAGGAGGGTCAGCAGGTCAAGGCCGGCGACCAGCTCGGCCTGGTCGGCAACACCGGCCACTCCTACGGCTCGCACCTGCACCTGGAGATCCATGTCAAGGGCGAGCCGCAGGATCCGGTGCCCTACCTCCAGGACCGCGGAGTGGACATCCAGCTACAGGTCGAGGCGATCTACAACGAGGTAGCCGCTTCCTGACGCTGCGTATCGACCGATGACCGCCCGGATCTGCCGATCCGGGCGGTTTTCGTTGCCGGTCGAGCCGGAAAGTCTCCCGGGTCACAGTTGCGGATGTGACGCAGGGCACGGAGCTGCATGATCACTTATTCGGACAAGCTCGGCTGTAAGCGGACATAGCCGTCGGTGCCCGTCCGCGCCGGAGGCCGCCGCCACCGTCCCGGTACCCCGCGCGGATCCGGCCGACACCAGTATTTCGAGGTCAAGTGCCCCTCGACTGTGAAGGTCAACCGTGCAGGAAGACAGCTCCATCCAGAACGAGAAGACCCCGAACGCCCCAGCCCGGCACCGGCGGCGGATGGGCGGGCGCACCCGGCAGGTGGCCATCGGGGCGGGTGTCCTGGTCGCCCTCGGCCTCGGCGGCGTCGCCGTGGCGACCACCGGCGCCGACGACAGCACCCCGGCCGCCGTCTCCCTGGACGCGCAGGCCCGCGCCGAGGCCGCCGCCCGCGCCGACCGGTCCGCCCGCGAGTCCACCGCACCGGCCACCCCGACCGCCTCCCCCACGCCCAGCCCGTCGACGGCCAGCCCGTCCGCGAAGCCCAGCCCGAAGGCGACCACCGGCAAGCCGAAGCCGAAGGCCAAGCCGAAGCCGACCTGGGTCATCCCGATGAAGGGCGCCGAGATCACCTCCTGCTACGGCCAGCGGTGGGGCACCCTGCACGCCGGCATCGACTTCGCCATGCCCGCCGGCACCCCCATCCGCGCCGCCTTCGGCGGCACCGTGGTCAAGGCCGGCGACGCCGGCGACGGGTACGGCATCTCGGTCTTCATCGACCACGGCAACGGCTACCTGACCCACTACGCGCACCAGAGCCGCACGGCGGTCGGCGTGGGTGACAGGGTCGGCGCCGGCGAGGTCATCGGCTACGAGGGCTCCACCGGCGACTCCACCGGCCCGCACCTGCACTTCGAGGTGCACAAGGGGCAGATGTGGAACCAGATCGACCCCGCGCCGTTCCTGCGCGCCCGGGGTATCGACGTGGCCTGCTGACCCACGGCATCCAGTCCCGTCGCTGCGCTCCCCCGAGGCGTTGCCCGGCCCGGCACCCGCCCGGGCCGGGCGACGCCGGCTCAGAGCTTGTCGAGCGGCGCGTGCCGCAGCACCAGCCACATCGTCTGGTCGCCGAAGTCGATCTGCGCCCGGGCGCTCGGGCCGTGCCCCTCCACCGCGAGCACCCGGCCCAGCCCGTAGCGCTGGTGGTTGACCCGGTCACCCGCGGCCACCTTCGGCCCCTGTGGCAGCTCGCTCGCGGTGGCGAGCCGGCTGCCGTCGACCCCGAGCCGCTTGGCCAGTTGCGCCGCCTTGGGCGTACCGCCGGTGAAGCCGCCGCGTCCGCCGGGCGTGCGGTCCGCGCGGCCGCCGACGCCGCCGCCCCCGCCGCCCCACGAGGTGTACGACCCCTCGGTGCGCTCCCAGCGCACCAGCTCCGGCGGCAGCTCCTCGACGAACCGGGAGGGCGGGTTGTAGGCCGGCGCACCCCAGGCCGAGCGGGTCACCGCCCGGGAGAGGTAGAGCCGCTGCCGGGCCCGGGTGATGCCGACGTACGCCAGCCGGCGCTCCTCCTCCAGCTCGCGGGTGTCGCCCAGCGAGCGCAGGTGCGGGAAGACGCCGTCCTCCAGCCCGGTCAGGAACACCACCGGGAACTCCAGCCCCTTGGCGGTGTGCAGGGTCATCAGGGTGACCACGCCCTGGTGGTCGGGGTCGTCGGTGGGCACCTGGTCGGCGTCGGCGACCAGCGCCACCTGCTCCAGGAACCCGGCCACGGTGGCCCGTTCCCCCTCGGCGCCGAGCGCCTCGACCCGCTCGGTGTACTCCCGGGCGACGCTGACCAGTTCCTGGAGGTTGTCGACCCGGCCGGCATCCTGCGGATCGAGGCTCTCCTCCAGCTCGGTGAGGTAGCCCGAGCGGGTCAGCAGCGCCTCCAGCACCTCCTCGGGGGTGCCGGTCTCGGCCAGCTCGCGCGCGCCGTCGAGCAGGGCGACGAACTCGGCGATGCCGTTGGCCGCCCGGGTGGAGATGCCGGGCGCGTCCTTGGCCCGGCGCAGCGCGGCGCCGAAGGAGATCCGGTCACGGCTGGAGAGCGCCTCCACGCACGCCTCGGCGCGGTCGCCGATGCCCCGGCGCGGGGTGTTCAGGATCCGGCGCAGGCTCACCGTGTCGTCGTCGTTGACCACGGCCCGCAGGTAGGCCAGCGCGTCGCGGACCTCCTTGCGCTCGTAGAAGCGCACCCCGCCGACCACCTTGTAGGGCAGGCCGACCCGGATGAACACCTCTTCGAAGACCCGGGACTGGGCGTTGGTGCGGTAGAAGACCGCGACGTCGCCGGGGCGGGTGTCGCCCGCGTCGACCAGCCGGTCGATCTCCCGGGCCACCCAGTCCGCCTCGGCGTGCTCGGTGTCGGCGACGTAGCCGACGATCTGCTCGCCGGCCCCGGCGTCGCTCCACAGCCGCTTCGGCTTGCGCGAGGTGTTCCGGTCGATCACCGCGTTGGCCGCGTTGAGGATGGTCTGGGTGGAGCGGTAGTTCTGCTCCAGCAGGATCGTCCGGGCGTCGGTGAAGTCCCGCTCGAACTCCAGGATGTTGCGGATCGTCGCGCCGCGGAACGCGTAGATCGACTGGTCGGCGTCGCCGACCACGCAGAGCTCGGCCGGCTCCAGCCCCTCGGTGCCGGAGACCAGCTCCTTGATCAGCACGTACTGGGCGTGGTTGGTGTCCTGGTACTCGTCGACCAGCACGTGCCGGAACCGCCGGCGGTAGGTCTCCGCCACGTGCGGGTGCGACTGGAGCAGGTGCACCGTCGTCATGATCAGGTCGTCGAAGTCCAGCGCGTGCGCCTCGCGCAGCCGCCGCTGGTAGAGCGTGTATGCCTCGGCCAGCGCCCGCTCGTTGGGGCCCTTGGCGCGGCCGGCGAACTCCTCCGGGTCGACCAGCTCGTTCTTCAGGTTGGAGACCTGGGCCGCCAGCCCGCGCGCCGGGTAGCGCTTCGGGTCGAGATCCAGCTCGCGGGCGACCAGTTGCATCAACCGGCGCGAGTCGTCGGCGTCGTAGATGGAGAAGGTCGACTTCAGCCCGGCGTGCTCGTGCTCGGCGCGCAGGATGCGGACGCACGCGGAGTGGAAGGTCGACACCCACATCAGCCGGGCGCGCGGCCCGACCAGGGCGGCCACCCGTTCCTTCATCTCGCCGGCGGCCTTGTTGGTGAAGGTGATCGCGATGATCTCGCCCGGGTGCACGTCGCGCGCGGCGAGCAGGTAGGCGATCCGGTGGGTGAGCACCCGGGTCTTCCCCGAGCCGGCGCCGGCCACGATCAGCAGCGGCGAGCCGGCGTGGGTGACCGCGTCGCGCTGCGGCCCGTTCAGGCCGGTGAGCAGGGCCTGCGGGTCCAGGCGGGCAGCGGTGGCCCCGGGGCGCCGCGCGGGCGTCGGCGTGGGCGTCGGCGCGGGCGGGGACGCGGGGATGTCGAAGAGAGGATGCATCGCACGGCGAGTCTATGCCGCCGGCCGGACACTTCCCGCCGTGGACGCCCGGCGGGCCGCCACCGGCGACCGGGGTCGCCGGTTTCCTTGCGCCGGACGCGCGCCGGGCGGCATACTCGACGGCGTGTTCGGTCAGCGCTTCTACTTTTACTACGGCCCCGGGAGTCCGGCAGCCGTAGGTCGCGCCTGATCAACCAGACCTACGAAAAGCCCCGGGCTCCTGGAGCCCGGGGCTTTTTCCGTCCCGGGATCCCGGCACCAGGGCACCACAGCGCGAGGGGTACCCGATGATGACAGACGTGGTGGAGCAGAGCGGCGGACCGGCCCGGCCCGGCGCGGGCGGCGCCGGCACGGACGCCGACAGCCCGGCCGACGGCGCGGCCGCCAACGGCACGGCGGCCCAACCCGGCCCGGCCGGTGCGGCCGTGCCGGGCACCGGCACCCTGGAACCGTCCGCCGCCGCCCGGATCGTGGAGATCCGCGAGCGGATCGACGAGATCGACCGGGCGCTCATCGAGCTGTGGCAGGAGCGCGCCCGGCTCTCCCAGGAGGTCGGGGCGACCCGGATGGCCTCCGGCGGCACCCGCCTGGTGCTCGCCCGCGAGCGGGAGATCCTGGAGCGTTTCCGGGTCGCCCTCGGCGCGGACGGCACGCAGCTGGCGCTGCTGCTGCTCCGCGCCGGCCGCGGGCCGCTCTGAGTCGTCCGCCAGCGGGCCCCGCAGACGCGGAACCGCCTGCCGGCGTCGTGGCGACGCGGGCAGGCGGTTCCGGCGGTGTCACGCCTCGTGGGTGGCGACGATCTCCCGCTTCTCGGCGAAGTGGCAGGCGCTCGGGTGGTCCGAGCCCCGCCGGATCTCCAGCAGCGGCACCTGCTCGGCGCAGACGTCCTGTGCCTTCCAGCACCGGGTGCGGAACCGGCAGCCCGAGGGCGGGCTCACCGGCGACGGCACGTCACCGGTGAGGCGGATGATCGCCTTGTTGTCCCGCACGGTCGGGTCCGGCACCGGCACCGCCGACAGCAGCGCCTGGGTGTACGGGTGCGTCGGCCGCTCGTAGATCTCGTCCTCGGTGCCGACCTCGACGATCTTGCCGAGGTACATCACCGCGACCCGGTCGGAGAGGTGCCGCACCACCGACAGGTCGTGCGCGATGAACACGTAGGACAGGTTGAACTCGCTCTGCAGCTGCTCGAGCAGGTTCATCACCTGGGCCTGGATCGACACGTCCAGCGCCGACACCGGCTCGTCGCAGACGATGATCTCGGGCCGCAGGGCCAGCGCCCGGGCGATGCCGATGCGCTGCCGCTGACCGCCGGAGAACTGGTGCGGGTACCGGTTGATGTGCTCCGGGTTGAGGCCCACCAGGTCGAGCAGTTCCTTGACCTTGTTCCGGCGGCTGCCCTTCGGCGCCACCTCCGGGTGGATCTCGAACGGCTCGCCGATCAGGTCACCGACCGTCATCCGCGGGTTCAGCGAGGTGTACGGGTCCTGCATCACCAGCTGGATCTGCCGGCGCAGCCGCCGCAGCGCGCCGCCGGAGAGCTTGGAGATGTCCTGTCCCTTGTAGTGCACGCTGCCGGCGGTCGGCCGCTCCAGGTTCATCAGCACCCGGGCCAGCGTCGACTTGCCGCAACCGGACTCGCCCACCACGCCGAGGGTCTCGCCGGCCCGCAGGTCGAAGGAGACCCCGTCGACGGCCTTGACGTGACCGATGGTCTTCTTGAACACCACGCCGCGGGTGACGGGGTAGTGCTTGACCAGGTCACGGACCTCGAGGATGTTCTCAGTCACGGTTCACCAGCTCCTCGGCGAAGTGGCAGGCGCTGGCCCGGCCGGCACCCACCTGCAGCAGCGGCGGGATCTTCTCCCGGCAGACCGGCTGCGCCATGGGGCAACGCGGGTTGAACGGGCAGCCCGGCGGGATGTTCATCAGGTTCGGCGGGAGGCCCTTGATCGTCCGGAGCTGCTGCCCCTTCTCGTCCAGCCGGGGGATCGAGTTGAGCAGGCCGAGGGTGTACGGGTGCGCCGGCTTGGCGTACAGGTCGTACACGTTGGCTTCCTCGACGATCCGGCCGGCGTACATGACAGCGATCCGGTCCGCGACGTCGGCGACCACGCCGAGGTCGTGGGTGATCAGGATCAGGCCCATCTGCCGCTCCCGCTGGAGCTCGGCCAGCAGGTCCATGATCTGGGCCTGCACCGTCACGTCCAGCGCCGTGGTCGGCTCGTCCGCGATCAGCACCTCCGGGTCGAGCGCCAGCGACATCGCGATCATGGCGCGCTGCCGCATACCGCCGGAGAACTGGTGCGGGTAGTTGTTGAACCGGCCCTTGGCGTTCGGGATCTTGACCTGGTCGAGCATCTCGATCGCGCGCTTCTTGGCCTCGGCGCGGCCCAGGCCGCGCCGAACCCGGAACTGCTCGGCGATCTGGAAGCCGACGGTGAAAACCGGGTTGAGCGCGGAGAGCGCGTCCTGGAAGATCATGGCGATCCCCTCGCCGCGGATGCGGCGACGCTCCTCGGCGGACATGGTCAGCATGTCCTTGCCGTGGAAACGGACCTGACCACCGGTGACGAAGCCGGGGGGCGTGTCCAGGATGCCCATGATCGTCTGGGCGGTGACGCTCTTACCGGAGCCGGACTCGCCGAGCACGGCGAGGGTCTCCCCCGCGTCGACGTGGTACGTGACCCCGTTGATGACCTTGGCGACGCCGTCCCGGGTACGGAACTCCACGCGCAGGTCGTCGACCTCCAGCAGCCGGCCGGCGGGCCGCCCGGAGGCGCCTGCCGCGGACTGCTCGGACACGAGAATGTCGGACAACTGAATCGCCCCTAGCGGAGTTTCGGATCGAGGGCCTCGCGGACCGCCTCGCCGAGCATCACGAAGCTCAGCACGGCGGTGACGAGGAACGCGGCGGGGAAGAAGAGCAGGAACGGCGAGACGCGGATGTACTGCTGCGCCTCACTGATCATGATGCCCCAGGACACCACCGGGGTCTTCAGGCCGACGCCCAGGAAGGACAGCGTCGCCTCGGCGCCGATGAACGAACCCACCATGATCGTGCCGTACACCAGCAGCGGCGCCAGGCAGTTCGGCAGCAGGTGCTTCAGGATGATCCGGCCGGTGCCGGCACCCAGCGCCCGCGCGGCCACGATGTAGTCCGCCTCCTTGGTGGCCAGCACCGAGGAGCGCATCAGCCGCATCACCACCGGCCAGCTCAGCACCGTCAGGGAGAGGATCACCAGACCCATGATCTCCGGGGTGCTGTTGTCGGTGCCCGAACCGTTGAAGGTGGTCAGGATGACGATAGCGCCGAGCACGAACGGCAGGCCGAAGAAGACATCGGCGATCCGGGACAGCAGGCCGTCCACCCAGCCGCCGCGGTAGCCGGCGATGATCCCCATGGTGCCGCCGATCAGCAGCGTACCGGCCACCGAGAGCACCGCCACCACGATCGAGGCGCGGGCGCCGTAGATGACCCGGGCGTACACGTCGCGGCCCTGCACGTCGTAGCCGAACCAGCCGTCGGCCCCCGGCTCCACCCGGCTGCGCGACAGCGCGCCGTTGACCGGGTCGCCGTTGGTGAACAGCGACGGGAACGCCGCCATCACCAGGAAGATCACGATGAACGTGGCCGAGATCCAGAACAGCGGCTTGCGACGCAGATCCTGCCAGGCGTCGCCGAGCAGACCCCGCGGCTTCTCCTTGCGGGCGTTCTCCGGCAGCCCCGCGTCGGCCGGCGCGCCGATCTGGCTCGGCTGCTCGGCACGGGGGGTGCTGACGATCGATGCGGTGCTCGGGTCACTCATAGCGGATCCTCGGGTCCAGGGCGGCGTAGAGCAGGTCGACCAGCAGGTTCATCAGCAGGTAGACCAGCACCAGGACCACCACGATGGAGACAACGGTAGCGCTCTCCTTGGTGACGATCGCTCGGAAGACCTGGCGACCGATCCCGTTGATGCCGAAGATGCCCTCGGTGACGATGGCGCCGCCCATCAGGGCGCCGAGGTCGGTGCCGAGCAGCGTGACGACCGGGATGAGGGAGTTGCGCAGCAGGTGCACCCCGACCACCCGGCGCATCGGCAGGCCCTTGGCGATCGCCGTGCGCACGTAGTCGGCCCGCCGGTTCTCGGCGATGCTCGTCCGCGACACCCGCGCGATGTAGGCCATGGAGGCGCTGCCCAGTACGAAGCCGGGCACGATCAGCTCGGAGATCCGCATCTCGTTGGAGACGGTCGGCTTGACGATGCCCCACTGCACACCCAGCACCCACTGGAGCACGAAGCCGATGACGAAGACCGGCAGCGCGATCAGGAACAGGGTGGAGACGAGAACCAGGTTGTCCAGGAACCCGTTGCGACGCAGGCCGGTCAGCACGCCCGCAGTGAGACCGATGAGGGCCTCGATGGCGAGGGCGACCACGGCCAGCTTCAGCGTGTTCGGGTACGACGTGGCGATGATGTCGCCGATCGGCCGGCCACCGAAGGTGGTGCCGAAGTCGCCCTGGAACAGGTTCTGCATGTAGTTGCCGTACTGGACGAAAATGTTCTCGTTCAGCTTGAACTTCTCGGTCATCATGTTGACGTACGCGTCCGGGCAAGCGCGCTCACCGCACTTGCCGGCGAACGGGTCGCCCGGCACCGACCACACGAGCCAGTAGATGAGGAACGTGGTGCCGATGAAGACCGGAATGAGTTGGAGCAGCCGTCTCAACAGATAACGGCCCATGGGGTGGTCCTCCAGACAGGGGGCGCGTCGGACGGCCGACACGGGGATGACAGACCTTGCGGGGAGATGTTGTAACACCTCCTCACGGAACGGCCCGGGTCGGGCCCACCGGTAGGTGAGCCCGACCCGGGGTCAGACCGTTCGGATCAGAGCTCGACCGAGGTGATGTCGAGCTCGCCGACGTTGGTCAGCTCGAGCTTCTTGATCTTCTCCGAGTGGCCGGACTGCTGGCCACCGAAGTAGATCGGCACCGACGGAACGTCCTGGTCGATGAGCTTGACCGCCTCGGCGAACTTGGCGTGCGAGGCCTCGAGGCTCGGCGCGCTGCTGGCCTCCTTGGCCAGGCGGTCGACCTCCTTGTTGCTGTACAGGCCGTCGTTCGAGGAACCACCGGTCACGTAGAGCGGGTTGACCCAGTTCTCCACGTCCGGGTAGTCCTGCTGCCAGCCGGCGCGGTACATGCCGGTCATCTTGTGGGCGTTGATGTTCTGGCGGAACACCGCGAAGGTCGGCACACCCTCGGCGACGGCGTCGATCTGCAGGTTGGTCTTGATCTGCTGGGCGACGGCCTCCATCCACTCCTTGTGGCTGGCGTCCGCGTTGTAGGCCAGGGTCAGCTTGCCCGAGAAGCCACCAGCCTCGGCCAGGAGCCGCTTGGCCTCCTCCGGGTTGAACTGGCAGGAGGTGCAGTTGCCCGGAGCGGCACCCGGGGTCAGCGGGTTGGCCCAGCTGTCGGCCGGCTTCCGGTTACCGAAGAAGATCTTGTCGCTGATCTCCTGGCGGTTGATCGACAGCGAGATCGCCTTGCGCAGCTTGGCGTTCTGGAAGCGCTTGTCGTAGATCGGGAAGGCGATGATGCCGGTCGACGGGGTGGTCGAGGAGATCGCCCGCTCGCCCAGGTCGGTCTTCCACTTGTCGCCCGCGAGCGAGGAGACCGGAACCTGCTGCATGAAGTCGATGTTGCCGGACAGCAGGTCGTTGTAGGCGGCCGTGTCGTCCTGGTAGATCTTGACGTTGACGTCCTTGATCTTCATCTTGTCGCGCAGCTGGTAGTCGTCGAAGCGCGTCAGCTTGATCATGACGTCGTCTTCCCACGACACGAACTTCACCGGGCCGTTACCGATCGGCTTGCGGCCGAACTCTTCCGGCTTCTGGGTGAAGAAGGCGTCCGGCAGCGGCATGAAGGTGCTGTAGCCGAGCTTGGTCGGGAACACGGCGGTCGGGGCCGCGAGGGTGACCTCGAAGCTCCAGTCGTCCAGGACCTTGAGGCCCTTCATCTCCTTGGCCGTCGGCTCGGGGGCCTTCTGCGGGCCCTCGGCGCCGTCCGGGTCCTCGGTGTGGACGTCGGTGAAGCCGTCGATGTCGGCGAAGAAGCTGCCGTTCTGGGCACCGTTCGGGGAGTACGCGCCCCAGTTCCAGGCGTCCACGAAGTTCTTGGCCTTGACGGGGGTGCCGTCGTGGAACTTCGTGTTCTCCTTGATCTTGATCTTGTAGACCTTGGAGTCGGTCGTCTCGATCGACTCGGCGAGAGCGTTCCGCGGAGCACCACCGTCGTTGGGGTACTCGACCAGGCCGGTCCACATCCAGTCGATGATCTTGCCACCACCGGTCTCGGTGGTGTTCGACGGCACCAGGGGGTTCTCCGGCTGGGTGCCTTCGATGGTGATCGCGCCGTCGGTGCTGGCGCCGGCGTCGCCGCCGTCGCTGTCGCTGCCCGAGCAGCCGGACGCGACGAGCGCGAAAGCCGCGCCCAGCGCGACCGCGCCCGTTGCCCGCTTCGAGACTCTCATTCCGAGGGGCCTCCTCTTTCTAACCTGGTTCGTCGTGGGTTTCACGCACGTTGGGGGGTGACGCCGCCGTCGGCTCCGCACGCGGGCCGCCGGTCCTACCGCAGAGAAATCGGGACACCCTGAGGTACCGATCCGCCGGGCCACCTCATCCATCGAGCTCGGCACGCGCACACGTCACGACCACCAACCGCACCGCTCGCGGTGCCGGAGGGTGGTCGCAGGTCGTACGGAGTGCCTCACGCGAGGGGTGAGGTGCTGCCACTGTGACACTCACTTGCCCGTTACGTGAAGGTGCCGTTATCAAGCCGTTAGTTGGTCGCCACGTTGCCGATACTTGAGAAAAGATCATGAAACAGCTCGGTGGCACCGCCCTGAGCAGCGAAGATACACCCACGCCGGGCGCTGCGACGAGCGCGCGCTGAGCGGTTGTGACCTTCCCCGCCCCGGCTCCGGCGCGCTCCGGAGTCAGCTCCGCGCTGGCCGTATTTGCCCATCCGGACGATACAGATTTCGGCTGTGCGGGCACAATAGCAAGCTGGGTGGACGAGGGCATCGAGGTGGCGTACCTCACGGCCACCCGGGGCGGCACGGGCCGCCGGCCGGCCACGGCCGCCACCGTCCGGTGACCGAGTTACCCCCGATCGCCTGACATGGGGCAGGCGAGACCCCCGCTCGGACGACCAGCACGTCGACGGCCCCGGCGCCCGCCTGGGTGGGCGGGTGCCGGGGCCGGGATCGAGCCGCGGTCCGGTCAGGCGGTGAAGCGGACCTTGCGGCGGCGGACCACCAGGACGGTGACCGCGCCGGCGGCCAGCAGCACCAGGCCGGCGGTGATCGCGGTGGCGATCGGGGAACCGGTCAGCGGCAGGTCGCCGCCGTTGGAGGCCGGCGAGGTGGACGGCGCCGGGCTCTCGGCCGGAGCCGACGGCGACGGCGATTCGGCCGGCGTGCTCGGCGTCGGCGTCGGGCTCGGCGACGACGGGGCGGCGGTGAAGGTGGCGGCCGCCTTGGCGGTCACCGTCTCGTCGGTGCTGCCGCCCAGGATCAGCTTCTGCGCCTTGCCGCCGGTGTACAGGAAGACCCGGCCGAAGGAGACCGAACCCTTGGCGGACAGCGTGACCTCGACCTCACCGGCGTCCTCGGCGGTCAGCCAGAACTTGCCGCCGTTGGCGGTGGCGGTGACCGGCTTGCCCTCGGCGTCGACGGCCACGCCGCCGGTGACCTTGAGGGTGATCTCGCCGGCCGGGCCCTTCACCGTGAACGGGCCGGCCTTCTCACCGACGGTCGCCTTGGCGCTGGTCGGGTCCACGGTCAGCTCGGCCTTCGGCTCGGGCTGGTCGGTGGCGTTGGCCACCAGGTAGTCGTGCACCTTCTTGACCACGTCGTACTGCTGCTTGCCGAGCAGGCCCTTGTCCTTGACCCAGGCGCCCAGCTCGATGCCGTCGCTGAAGTGCCAGACGGCGGTCTGGGTGCCGAAGTAGAGCAGGTTGTTCCGCTTGACCTCGTCCAGGTTCGCCGGCATGGTGGCGCCGGCGGCCGCCAGCAGCTTGGCCGGGTCGGCGTTCGGGTAGCCGTGGGTGAGCACCCACTGCACCTTGCCGAGGTTCTTCACCTGGGACTCGTCCCAGGTGCCCTCGGCGTACTTGCCGTTGATCGCCACGTTGGTGTGGTAGTCGATGCAGAACGCGGGCAGGGTCTTCCCGTCGATCTTCAGCGCCAGGGCGCTGACCGGCTTTGCCTTGCCGTTGAGCAGCAGGGTGACCTTGCTGCCCGGAACCGACTTGGCCACGCCGGTGGCCGGCTCGGCGGCGGCCGGCGCGGCGAAGCCGAGCGCCAGCGCACCACCGGCGACGACGCCCAGGGCGATCCGGGCCCAGCGCCGTCCTCGTTGTCCGATCATGAGATGTGTACCTCTCCCCAGGGATGACCCGCTCCGGGCGGGTTGCGTGGGCCGCCGTTCCCGCGGGATGCGCACCACCCGCGCGCGAGAACGCGACGGGGCATTATCAAACGCGAATTGATCGTTTGTCAGCCCCTGCGGGTCAGATCCGTCGCATCTGTCCGGATTGACGGGGAAGAGGAATAGGTCACACCAGACGACGATCGGCCGCCCAGCGGGACAATTCGTACCGATTGGACATCTGCAGCTTGCGGAGCACGTTCGACACGTGCGTCTCGACCGTCTTGATCGAGATGTAGAGCTCCTTGGCGATCTCCTTGTACGCGTACCCCCGGGCGAGCAGCCGGAGCACCTCGCGCTCCCGGTTGGTCAGCTGGTCCAGCTCCGGGTCGGCCACCGGCGCGTCCGGCCGGGCGGCGAAGGCGTCCAGCACGAACCCGGCCAGCCGAGGGCTGAACACCGCGTCGCCGTCGGCCACCCGGCGGATCGCCGCCGCCAGCTCGTCCGGCGAGATGGTCTTGGTGACGTAGCCCCGGGCGCCGGCCCGGATCAGCCCGATCACGTCCTCGGCGGCGTCGGAGACGCTCAGCGCCAGGAACTTCACCTGCGGGTGGGTACGCCGCATCGCGTCCAGCACCGCGCGGCCACCGCCGTCGGGCATGTGCACGTCGAGCAGGACCACGTCGGGCAGGGCGGCGGCGATCCGGCTGACCGCCTCGGCCACGGTGCTCGCCTCGCCCACCACCTCGACGTGCGCGCCCAGCTCGGCGCGGACCCCCGCGCGGAACATGGCGTGGTCGTCGACGAGGAAGACCCGCAGCCGCTCCGCGCCGGCACCCGCTCCCTCGACCGGTTCCATCGACTGCTCGGTCATCACTTGTCCCTTTCCGCCGTGGACGAGTCCCGGGAGATCGGCAGGATCAACCGGACCTCGGTCCCCTCCCCCGGCTCGGACCGGATCTCCGCCCGGCCGCCGTGCCGCTTCATCCGCCCGATGATCGAGCCTCGGACGCCGTGCCGGTGATCCTCCACCGTATCCGGGTCGAAGCCCTTCCCCCGGTCCCGGACGAAGACGCTGACCTGATCCGGCTCGACCTCCGCATAGAGGGAGACGGTCTGCACGCCCGCGTGCCGGGCCGCGTTCACCAGCGCCTCGCGGGCGGCCGCGACCAGCGCGCCGACCCGCTCGTCGGTCTCCCGGTCACCGACCACCACCGCCTCGACGGTGATCGCGAAGGTGTCCTCCACCTCGGCGGCGGCCTGCTCCAGCGCCGCGGCGAAGCGCTCGGTCGGCGAACCGGTCGGCTTGTAGAGCCAGTTGCGCAGCGAGCGTTCCTGGCCCCGGGCGAGCCGCTGCACCGTCTTCACGTCGCCGGCGTTGCGCTGGATCAGGGCGAGGGTGTGCAGCACCTGGTCGTGCACCATGGCGGCCAGCTCGGCGCGCTCCTGCTCCCGTATCCGCCCCTCGCGCTCGGAGCGGAGCTGGTTGTACGTCCGCCAGAGCACCGGCGCCGCCACCACACCGACCCCGGCCAGGCCGACCAGCGCGAAGATCACGCCGTTGAGCACGGCGTCGAAGTTCTGCGCCGGGGAGTAGACAGCGGCGACGCCGATGATGCCGACCGCGACCAGCACCCCGCCGCCGATGAAGCGGAGCACGAACGCCCGCCGGTCGCTCTCCTCCACCACCGCGCCCAGCCACGGCACCGGCATCGACTCGCCCCACCGCTGCCGCCGCTCGGGAGCGGACTGGTGCCAGATCACCCCGGCGCCGACCGCGATGATCGCGACCAGCCAGCCGGCGGTGCCGGCCGCGCCGACCGAGTCGAAGACCATCACCTGGACCAGCAGCACGCCGAGGCCGATCGCCACGAACGGCAGCAGCTGGGCGACGTCGCGCCGGGGTGGCACCGCGGTGTCGCCCGGCCGCAGCGGCACCACCGCCCAGAACGCCGCGTAGAGCAGCAGGCCGAGCCCGCTCAGCCCGAGCAGCACCATGAAGGCGATCCGCACCCGGACCACCGAGATGCCGAGATGGTCGGCGATGCCCGCGGCCACCCCGGCGGCCATCCGGTGCTCCGGGGCGCGGTAGAGGCGCGGTGGCTGGGTCACGATGCTGATCGCAGGCTCCCTGGTCGGCTGGGCACGGGGCGGGCGGCAGGCCGCTGCCGGCGCCGGTTCGATCGTCACACGCTGCGCCGCCGCCCGGCCACGGGGACGCCCCCGACATTCGGGGCGCCGGGATCTCAGGGTGGGGTCAGGGTCGGGTCCTGAGGCCGTCCGGGCGGTCGACGCAGCAGGATCGAGGGCATGACCGAGGAAGCTGCCCAGTCCCCCCGTCCCGGGGCGGCGCAGCCGGGTGGACCGCCACCCGCTGCCCCCGCCGGCGGGACCGCGTCCGGCACGTTCGGGACGCCGCCGCCGGTGGCCGCGCCGGGCGACGCCGGTGGCACCACGGGGACGCCACCGCCGGGCGCGGGGACGCCGCCACCCGGGCCGGGCGCGCCGCCACCGCCGGGCGCCGCCGGCTTCACCACGCGGTACGGGCTGGTGCGCCCGCGCGACGGCCGCTACCTGGCCGGCGTCTGCGCGGCGATCGGCCGGGCCACCAACACCGACCCGGTGCTGTGGCGGGTGCTGCTCGCGGTGCTCGGCTTCTTCGGCGGCATCGGCATCCTGGTCTACGTCACCGCGTGGCTGATCATCCCCGGCGAGGGCGACAGCGCCTCCCCGGTCGAGTCGATGCTGGGCCGGGGGCGCTCCAGCATGTCCCCGGTCACCGTGATCGTGCTCAGCATCCTGGTCGCGGTCAGCTTCGGCTACATCGTCACCGACGCGTTCCGCGCGGTGCTGCTCGGCGCGGCCATCCTGATCGGCGGCGCGCTGCTGCTGAACCGGGAGAACCAGGGCCGGCCGGCCGCGGCACCGGTTCCGCCCACTCCGGCGCCGCCGCCCGGTCCGGTCCCGCCGGTCAGCTACCCCGCCCCGGCCGCGTACCCGGCGCCGGCGGCCGGCCCGGTGGCACCGGCCGCGACACCCGCCCCGGTGAGCGGTGCGCCGGGCGTTCCGCCGGCACCGCCGGTCTCCGGCCAGCCGGCCGAGGCCACCGCCGAGCTGCCCGCCTGGCCGCCGGCCCCGCCGGCCGCCCCGACGGTCGGGCCACCGCTGGCCGGCCCGGCCACCGGCTGGCCGCCGGCCGCGCCCACCTCCGGCTGGCCCGCGCCGACCAGCGGGCAGCCGGTCACCGCGCCGCTGCCCCCGGCCGGCTACCGGCCCCCGTTCGCCCCGCACGGCCCGTACGCCGGGAAGCCGGTGCCGGCACCGAAGCCGCCCAAGCCACCGAAGCCACCGAAGCGGCCGCGCGAGCGGTCCCCGCTGGGCGCGGTGACGTTCTCGCTGATCTTCCTCGCCCTGGGCGTGGTCGCGGTGCTCGACCTGCTGGACGTCTTCGCCGTCGGCGCGTCCGCGTACTTCGCGGCGGCGCTGGCCACCATCGGTCTCGGCCTGCTGGTCGGCACCTGGTTCGGCCGGGCCCGCTGGCTGATCGCGCTCGGCCTGGTCACCGCCGCCGCGCTGGCCGTGGCCACCGTCGCCGAGTCGTACGACCGGGTGCGCGGCGTGGACGGCGCGGTGACCTGGTCGCCCACCGACTACCGCGACCTCGCCGTGCGGTACGAGAACAGCTTCGGCGACGCCGTGCTCGACCTGCGGGCGGTCGACTTCGACAAGAAGGACACCGAGATCACCGTGTCGATCAACTTCGGGGAGGCGACGGTGGTGGTGCCGCCGAACGTGGACGTCACCACGGTGGCCGACGTCAACGCCGGTGACGCGAACGTCTTCGGCCGGCGCTCGGGCGGGCTGGACGGCCCGCTGCGGGAGACCACGGACCTGGGCGCTGACGGACCCGGTGGTGGGAAGCTGCGCCTCTACATCCACGTCAACGCCGGCAACCTGGAGGTGACCCGGTGAAGGCCCACCGCACGGACGTCGTCTCGTTCGCCTTCGGGCTGATCTTCGTCGGGCTCGCCGCCTGGTGGCTGCTCGCCCAGCTGCTCGGGTTGGCGCTGCCGCCGGTGGGGTGGTTCCTGGCCGGCGCGCTGATCCTCGTCGGCCTGCTCGGCCTGGTCGGCGCGCTGCGCTCGGGCCGCTCCGCCAACCGGGAGGAGCCGCCGGGCACGCCCGCCACGGGCGAGCCGGCGACCGGCACCGACGCGACGGTCCTGGACCTGCCGGCGGTCGCCGACCGGCCGACCTCGGACGCGGGCGAGCCGAGCTGGCCGGAGGCGGGCGGATCGGCCTGGCCGACCGGCCGCTCCGAGTGGGAGGTGTCCGCCCCGATGTCCGGTGCCCCGGTGTCCGGCCCCGGCCGGGCCGGCCGGGACGAGGCCGACGAGTGGCCGACCGAGGCGGTGGCCGACCGGCCGGTGGAGGGCACCGAGGACCGCCCCGCCGACGAGTGGCCGACCGGTTCGGTCGCCGACCGGCCGGTCGAGGGCACCGAGGACCGCCGCGCCGACCGGGACCGGCCGGGTGAGGAGAACCCGGTCACCGAGGAGCGGCCCGCCGGGGCGCCGGTCACCGGGCCGCCGGCCGGCGACGAGCGGTCGCGCGGCTGACCGCGCCCGGTGCCGCCCCGGTCCGGGGCCGCCTATGCTGGCCGGTGGAGATTTCGCCTCCGCCGGCCGGCCCGCGCCGCCGTGGCGGTCCCGCCGCGATGCCCGTCGCTACCCCGTCAGGAGCCCGTCCGACATGACCCAGTCCCCCGCCGTGCGCACCCCCGGCCGGTCCGGTCCGGTCCGCATCGGCGAGCGAGCCGCCCGTACCCTCGTCGCCGAGCTCGCCCGGATCAACGACCCCAAGGCCGCCCTGCTGGTCGGCGCCGCCCCGGAGTCCGCGGTGCTGGCCGCCGCGATCGAGGCGCTGCTGCCCGGTGACACGCTCACCCTCGTGCCGGCCGGCACGGCCGACTCCGCGGGGCTGCGGGAGCACGTCACCGCCCAGGGCCGGTGGGTCGCCGAGCGGGTCCGGGTGGTGGACACGCTCGCCGAGGCCGAGCCCGCCGCCGTGGTGGTCGCGGGCGAGGCGTTCGTCGGCACCGCCGACGAGGCCCGTACCAGCATCGAGTCCCTGACGAAGTACCTCGCCGACGGCGGGGTGCTCAGCGTGGCCACCGCCCCGGGCCGCACCGCGGGCGCGACCGCCGAACTCGACCGGCAGAGCGCGCTGTACGGCGTCGGCACCGACCTGGTGCTGCGGAACAACCCGCCGGTGCGGGTGCACCGGCTGCGCTTCACCCCGGCCGACGTCGCGGCGGCGGAGCGGCTGGCCCCGGCGTACCGCCCGTCCAGCGTGCCGCTGACCCGGACCATGCACATCGACTCGAACGGGGTGGCCGCGGCCGGCATCACCCTCGGGCTGGCCGCGCTGGCCCGCGTCGCGCGGCCGAAGTCGAAGCTCTGGCTGCTGCCGGCGCTGGCCGCCGCTCCGGTGGCGGCGTTCTTCCGCGATCCGGAGCGGGACGTGCCCGAGGACCCGTCGGCCGTGGTCGCCAGCGCGGACGGCCAGGTGCTGTCGGTGCAGCGGCTGCACGACGAGCGCTTCGGCGACGGCGAGTGGCTGCGCGTCGCGGTCTTCCTGTCGGTGCTGGACGTGCACGTCAACCGGTCGCCGGTGGCCGGCAAGGTGGTCGACTACTTCGTCGCCGACGGCGGCTTCGTCAACGCGATGAAGCCGGACGCCGAGCACAACGTGGCGGCGTACACGGTGCTGGACACCACCCGCGGCACGGTCGTGGTGGCGCAGCGGACCGGGCTGATCGCCCGCCGGATCGTGCAGCGGGCACCGGTCGGCACGCTGCTGGCCCGGGGCGAGCGCTTCGGGCTGATCCGGTTCGGCTCGCGGACCGACGTCTACCTGCCCGCCGAGGCCGCCGAGCCACTGGTCGGCCCGGGCGACAAGGTGGTCGGCGGGTCGACGGTCATCGCCCGCTGGCGCTGAGCAGACGACGAAGGGGGCGCCGCTGGTGGCGGCGCCCCCTTCTCGCTTGTCAGGGGTCAGGCGGTACGGCGCTGGCGCAGCCAGAGCACCGGGCCGCTGACCAGGTAGCCGACCACGACCAGGGCGAAGGTCAGCCGCACGTCGACCAGCGCGCCGATCACCGGGGCCAGCCACACCCACGGCGGCAGCTTGACCAGCCGGGCGAGCTTGGCGTACGGGAAGCTGGAGACCATCGTGAAGGCCAGCACGGCCACCCCGGCCACCAGCACCGGGCCCGGCACGGGCAGCCCGATGGCGACGGTCAGCGCGAGCACCGCGGCGGCCATGGTGGTGGGCACCCCGCAGAAGAACCGGCCGTCCTTGGGCGAGACGTTGAACCGGGCCAGCCGGATCGCCGCACACGCGGCGACCAGCGCGCAGGCCACCGCGGCGGCCGGCGTGGAGACCGACCCGGCGAGTGAGGCGTAGACCACCACCGGGGCGGCGAGGCCGAACGAGCACATGTCGGCCAGCGAGTCCATCTGCGCGCCGAACGGGCTGGCCACGCCGAGCTTGCGGGCCAGCGCGCCGTCCAGCCCGTCGAAGGCGACGCAGGCGATCAGGCAGAGCGCGGCCACCCGCACCTCGCCCTGCATGGCGAGGAAGATCGCCAGCATGCCGAGCATGAGGCTGGCCAGGGTGCACGCGTTGACCACCGCGAACTTCATCCGGCGGGCGGCCGTCCGCTCGCCGGGCAGCAGCGGGATCGACATCGAGGGCGACTCGTCGACCGGCGCGGCGGGCGCGAGGGCCGGGCTGACCGGCATCACCGCCTCGACCTGGGCTCGACGGATCCGGCTCAGGCCGTAACGGCGACCGGGTCGATCGGCGTAACGGTGCTCCGGTAGCGCGACGTCGGTGGCGGACTGGGGGCCGCCGTCCCGGCGACCCACCCGGACCAGCAGCACCTGGCGGGCGAACGTGCTGCTGCGGCGCAACGGGCCCGCCCAGCGACGCCCTGCGGGGCGCGGACTGTCAGTCGTACGACGCCGGCGCCATGGGGCTCTCGGCACGTTTCCTCCATCACCGGATCGGCTGGCCGCCGCGAGGGCGGGGGCGTCCGGCTGTCTCTTGCCGGACCGCTTCGGCCCGGCAGCCGTTTTGCGGAGTACACCATCGCATAGGGGAACGGGGATTGGCGATAGCTGCCGGCGGTACTTATATCTCCCTTAAACCGCTCGAACCGCTCTCTTATTCCCATCCCGGGCTCCATCGCCCGTTTCCTCCACCAACCCCACCCCGACTGTACCGGAGCGTGCCCACCTCAGCTCGGCGAGCGGGTGCTGTCCACCCGGTTGTCCGGTTCCCGCAGCCCGGCGACGATCCGCCGGGCGCCCCCGGCCGCGCCGGGCGCCCCCGGCCGCGCCGGTCCGCGCCCGGTCAGCGCCCCGGACCGGGCCGGTCCGCGCCCCGGTCCGCGCCGGTCAGCGACCCGGGCGCGGGACCACCTTGGCGGCGATCTCGGTGAGCGGCAGCCCGGCCAACTGGTCGGGGGTGAACCAGGCGGCCCGGGCGGTGGAGCCGCCGGCCAGCTCGGTCACCCGCGCCTCGGTGGGCGCGTCCACCGCCACCCGGTAGATCACCCGGACGCCGTGCCAGTCCAGCGGGCGGCCCTCCGGGCCGAGGGCGGCGGGGTTGTGCAGGTTGTCCACCCCGATCAGCTCGACCACCCGGCCGAGCTGGCCGCCCTCCTCGACCAGTTCCCGCAGCAGCGCGGCGACCGGCTGCTCGCCGTGGTCGGTGCCACCGCCGGGCAGGTGCCAGCGGCCCGCCCCCGGGTAGCCGTCCGCGATCATCGTGAGCAGCACCCGCCCGGCCGGGTCGGTCACCAGCCCGTACGCCCCGAAGCGCAGCCGCCGGTCCGCCGGTGGCGGGCCGGCCTGCTCGGCCGGCAGTGATCGGGGCAGGTCGGGCGGCAGGGGCGACACGGGCAGGCCGAGCAGTTCGGCGGTGAACGGCATCAGGGGCACCTCGGCCGCCTCGGCCGGGGTGAACCAGCCGATCTCGTCGCTGCCGCCGGCCGGCTCCGGCCGGGCCTCGCCGCCCCGCACCACCACGTCGAAGACCAGCCGGTCGGTGTGCACCGCGACACCGGCGTCAGGGAAGGTGGTCACGTCCGCCAGGACGGCTCGCAGCCCGGTCACCTCGACGGTGAGGCCGGTCTCCTCGGCGAACTCGCGGACCACGGCGTGCGCCGGGTGCTCCGCGTGCTCCACCCCGCCGCCCGGCAGCTGCCAGACCCCCGGGTACGGGCCCGCGGCCGACCCCCGCGCCAGCACCACCCGCCCGGCGTCCTCGCACACCCCGTACGCCCCCACCCGCCGCGCTTCCCGCACCACCCGCCGCTCCCCCACACCGGCTCCACCCCGTCGATCATGAGGTTAGCGGCACCGGGGGCGGCGTGCCGGCCGGTCAACCTCATGATCAACGGGCGGGGGTGGCCCGGGTCAGGCGAGGCGGGCGGCCTGGACGGCTTCGGCGGTGACCTCGGTGAGGCGGTCGGTGGGCAGGGCGCCCAGCTCGGCCGGGGCGAACCAGCGGGCCTCGCAGGTGGAGCCGCCGACGTCGGCGACCGTGGGCGGGGCGGGCTGGTCGACCACCACCCGGTAGAACGCGCGGACGCCGTGCCAGTCGATCGGATAGCCCTCCGGGCCGAGCGAGGCGGCGTCCCGGTGACTGGCCACCCCGAGCAGCTCGACCAGCCGGCCGGTCTGCCCGGTCTCCTCGACCAGCTCCCGGATCAGCGCCGCGCCCGGCTGCTCGCCGTAGTCGGTGCCGCCGCCCGGCAGGTGCCAGCAGCCGGCGCCCGGGTAGCCGTCGGCCACCCGGGTGAGCAGCACCCGCCCCTCCGGGTCGGTGCAGACCGCGTACGCGGCGAAGCGCTGCGCCCGGTGCAGCCCGTCCGGGCCGGGCACCGCGTAGAACGAGGGGAACTCCGGCGGCTCGTCCGGCACCACGTCGGCCGAGGAGGCGGGCAGGCCGAGGGCGCGCGCGGTGAACGAGCGCAGCGGCAGCTCGGCGGCCTCCTCGCGGGTAAACCAGCGGGCCAGGTCGGTCGGCCGGCCGACCCGGTCGGTGAGCGTCCCGCCGCGGACCGAGACCCGGTAGATCAGCCGGTCGGTGTGGATCGTGATGCCCCGCTCGGGCAGCGCCCGCATGTCGGCCAGCACGTCGTCGAGGCCGTCGACGGTGACCGAGAGGCCGGTCTCGGCGGCCGTCTCCCGGACCACCGTGTGGTTCGGGTCCTCGCCGTGGTCGACCGCCCCACCGGGCAGCGACCACGTGCCCGGTGTGCCGGACCGCTCCGACGCGCGGACCAGCAACACCCGGTCGAGCGGGTCGGCACAGACTGCGTATGCCGCGATCCTGCGAAGCGGCGTGAGCGTGGTGGTCACGGGAGGAAATTCTCCCCGGCGCCGGTTACCGGCATCGAAAAGAGTCAGATTCCTGACTCAAGTCTCCCGAATCAGGGGCCGGTCAGGGTAAGGCTCCGGGCGGTCACCGAGGTCGATCCGGCCGCCCGCGCGGAGGGTTGAGGCATGACACACACCAGCCCTCCCCAGGCCCCGTACAAGCAGCTCCGCCGCCCGACCACCGACCGGATGGTGGCCGGGGTGGCCAGCGGCCTCGGCCGCTACTTCGCCGTCGACCCCACCCTGGTGCGGGTCGTCTTCGCCGTCACCGGTCTGCTCACCGGCGGGCTCGCGCTGCTCGCGTACCCGATCATGTGGTTCCTGATGCCCGAGGAGCCGGCCGACGCGCCCGCCTGGCCGCACCCGGCGGAGGCCGCGCCACCCACCGTGCCGCAGCCCACCGCCGCGCCGACCACCGTGGTGCCGCCGGCCTACCCGCCGGCCGCGCCCCCGGCCGGGTGAGCCGGGGTCACTCCCACTCGATGGTGCCCGGCGGCTTGCTGGTCACGTCCAGCACCACCCGGTTGACCTCGGCGACCTCGTTGGTGATCCGGGTGGAGATCCTCGCGACCACCTCGTACGGCAGCCGGGACCAGTCGGCGGTCATCGCGTCCTCGCTGGAGACCGGGCGCAGCACCACGGGATGCCCGTAGCTGCGCCCGTCGCCCTGCACCCCGACGCTGCGCACGTCGGCCAGGAGCACCACCGGGAACTGCCAGACGCCCCGGTCCAGCCCGGCGGCGCTCAGCTCCTCGCGGGCGATCAGGTCGGCCCGGCGCAGCACGTCCAGCCGCTCCCGGTCCACCGCGCCGATGATCCGGATGGCCAGGCCCGGCCCCGGGAACGGGTGCCGCCAGACCATCGCCTCGGGCAGGCCGAGCTGGAGGCCGAGCGTGCGGACCTCGTCCTTGAAGAGCGTGCGCAGCGGCTCGACCAGGGCGAACTTCAGGTCCTCCGGGAGGCCGCCGACGTTGTGGTGGCTCTTGATGTTGGCGGTGCCGGTGCCGCCGCCGGACTCCACCACGTCCGGGTAGAGGGTGCCCTGCACCAGGAACTCGACGTCGCCGTGCGCGGCGACCTCGCGGGCGGCGGCCTCGAAGACCCGGATGAACTCCCGGCCGATGATCTTGCGCTTCTGCTCCGGGTCGGTCACCCCGGCCAGCGCGCCGAGGAACCGGTCGGCGGCGTCGACCACCTTGAGCTTGATGCCGGTGGCGGCGACGTAGTCCTTCTCCACCTGCTCGGCCTCGCCGGCGCGCAGCAGACCGTGGTCGACGAAGACACAGGTGAGCTGGTCGCCGACGGCCTTGTGCACGAGCGCGGCGGCGACCGCCGAGTCGACCCCGCCGCTCAGGCCGCAGATGACCTCCTTGTCGCCGACCTGCTCGCGGATCCGGGCCACCTGCTCGTCGATGATGTTCTCCGCCGTCCAGGTGGGCTCGATGCCGGCGATGTCGTAGAGGAAGCGGCGGAGCATCTCCTGGCCGTGCGCGGTGTGCCCGACCTCCGGGTGGAACTGCACACCGGCCCGGCGGCCGGCCAGGTCCTCGAACGCGGCCACCGGCGCCCCCGCCGACTCGGCGGTCACCGTGAAGCCGGCCGGGGCCTCGGTCACGCAGTCGCCGTGGCTCATCCAGACCGGCAGGTCGTCCGGCAGCTCGCGGAGCAGCACGCCGGCCTCGGGGCGGGCGCGCAGCGGGGTGCCGCCGTACTCACGGTTGCCGGTGCGGGCCACCGTGCCGCCGAGGGCCTGGGCCATCGCCTGGAAGCCGTAGCAGATACCGAAGACCGGCACCCCGGCGTCGAACATGCCGGCGTCGATCTGCGGGGCGTCCGGGGCGTAGACGCTGGCCGGGCCGCCGGAGAGGATGATCGCCGCCGGGTTCTTCGCCAGCATCTCGGCGACCGGCATCGAGTGCGGCACGATCTCCGAGTAGACGTTGGCCTCGCGCACCCGGCGCGCGATGAGCTGGGCGTACTGGGCTCCGAAGTCCACCACGAGGACGGGGCGAGGCGTGCTCATGCGCAGAAAGCCTACCCACCGTCACGGCCCTTCCCGCCCACACCCCGCCGCACCACCCCCACCCGGTCCCGCCCCGCGCCCCACCCCGCCGCGATCTTGCGCTTTCCGCCCCCGTTCTGCGGCACGTGCGGCTTTTGCCCGGGCGGCAAGTGCAAGATCGCGGCGGTCGGGGCCGGGGTGGGTCAGGGGCGGAGGGCGCCGGGGGCGGTGGCCGGGACCGCGGGGTGGCGCGGGGGGATCGGGTCCAGGCGGCGGTAGGGGGAGCCGAGTGGGGGGCGGGGGTCCGGTTCGCCCTTGTTGGGCCAGAAGGACATGGCGCGTTCGGCCTGGGCGGTGATGGTCAGCGAGGGGTTCACCCCGAGGTTCGCCGAGATCGCCGCGCCGTCCACCACGTGCAGCCCGGGGTGCCCGTAGACCCGGTGCCAGGGGTCGATCACCCCGTCGGCCGCGGTGGCGCCGATCACCGCCCCGCCCAGGATGTGCGCGGTCATCGGGATGTCGAACGGCTCGGTGAGCGAGCCGCCGGGCACCCCGCCGATCTCCTCGGCGAGCAGCCGGGCGGCGGTGTTGCCGGCCGGGATCCAGGTCGGGTTGGGGGTGCCGTGCCCGGGCCCGGAGACCAGCCGCCGGCCGAACGGGCCGCGCCGGAACCGGGTGGTCAGCGAGTTGTCCGCGGACTGCATGACCAGGGCGATCACCGTACGCTCCGACCAGCCGCGCACGCTCAGCATCCGGGCCGCCGTGCCGGGCTGGCGCAGCAGGATGCCCAGCCACCGGCGCAGCCGGTGCGGCCCGCCGTCGACCAGCAGCGACTGGAGCAGTCCCATGGCGTTGGAGCCCCGGCCGTAGCGGACCGGCTCGATGTGGGTCTGCGGGTCGGGGTGGAACGAGCTGGTGATCGCCACCCCCTCGGTGAAGTCGAGCCCCCGCTCCCGGGCCTGCCGGCGGGACACCGAGGCGCCGAGGATCGCCTCCGAGTTGGTCCGGGTCAGCTCGCCGAGCCGGGGCGAGAGCGCGGGCAGCGCGCCGGTGGCCTTCATCTCGTGCAGCAGCCGCTGGGTGCCGAGCGCGCCGGCGGCGAAGACCACCTGGTCGGCGTGGATCACCTGGCGGCGCCGGCGCAGCCAGGCCCCGGTGCGGACGGTCTGCACCGCGTAGCCGCCGTCCGCCGCCGGCCGGACCGCGGTCACCGTGGTCAGCGGGTGCACCTGGACGCCGAGCCGCTCGGCCAGCCAGAGGTAGTTCTTCACCAGCGTGTTCTTCGCACCCTGGCGGCAGCCGGTCATGCAGGAGCCGCAGTGCGTGCAGCCGGTGCGCTCCGGCCCGGCGCCGCCGAAGTAGGGGTCGGCCACCCGCTCGCCCGGCCGGCCGATGTGCACCCCGACCGGGGTGGCGTGCACTGTGTGCCCCACCCCCATCCGCTCGGCCACCGCCCGCATCGCCCGGTCCGCGCCGGTGACCATCGGGTACGTGGTGACGCCGAGCATCCGCTTCGCCTGGTCGTAGTGCCGGGCCAGTTCGTCGCGCCAGTCGGTGATGTCCCGCCACTGCGGGTCGGCGTAGAAGGCCGGCAGCGGCTCGTAGAGGGTGTTCGCGTAGACCAGCGAACCGCCGCCGACCCCGGTGCCGGAGAGCACCATCACCCCGCCGCCGGCCCGCCGGTCGGCCGGGCGCAGCAGGGTGATCCGTTGCAGGCCGTAGCAGCCGAGCCGCGGCGCCCAGAGGAAGCGGCGCAGCCGCCAGGAGGTCTGCGGGAACTCGTGGTCGGCGAATCGCCGCCCGGCCTCCAGCACGCCGACGGTGTAGCCCTTCTCGGCGAGCCGGAGCGCGGTGACGCTGCCGCCGAAGCCGGACCCGATGACGAGCACGTCGTACCGCATGGACGCATCATTACCGGTCAGTAGCTGTCGCGCCAGGGCCAGTTTTCGCGCGATCATGCACCCCGTCCACCGCCCCGCCGCCCCGGACGCAACCCGAGGCCACCGTCGGAGCGTCGAGTCAGGTACGGGGAGAGGGGTCGACATGGTCCTCCGATCGCGGACGCCACGGCGGCGCTGGCTGCTGGGGCTGGTGCTGCTCACCGCCGTGGTGCTGGTGGCGACGGCCGGCGTCGTGGTGACCCGGCTGGTCGGGGCCGACGGCGGGTCCGGCACGAGGGCAGCGGGCACGCCGAGCGCCACCCCGGCCGGCCCGCCGAGCGCCAGCGCCAGCCCGACCGGCCCACCGCCGGGCGCCGACATCACCGGCCCGCTCAACCTGCTGCTGGTCGGCGTGGACACCCGGGTCAGCGTGCCGGGCTGGGAGCCGCACGCCGACGCCGTCCTGGTGCTGCACGTGCCGAAGGGGCTGGGCCGGGCGTACCTCTTCTCGCTCCCCCGCGACCTGGTGGTGGACATCCCGGCCTACCCCAAGGCCGGCTACCGGGGCGGGCGGACCAAGCTGACCCACGCGATGAGCTACGGCAGCCGGGTGCCGGGCAAGCCGAAGCAGCCGAGCACCGCGCAGGGGTACGAGTTGCTGCGCAGCGCCGTCAGCGGCTACACCGGGCTGCGCATCGACGCCGGCGCGGTGGTCACCTTCGGCGGCTTCGACAAGCTGGTGGACACCCTCGGCGGGGTGGACATCTACGTCGACCAGCGGGTGGCCTCCCGGCACCGCCGCCCGGACGGCCGGCACCGCGACCCGGCGCCGGGCGGCTACACCGGGCCGCAGATGGTCTACGAGAAGGGCCAGCGGCACCTGACCGGCTGGCAGGCGCTCGACTACGCCCGGCAGCGCTACCTCACCGGCGGCGACTACGCCCGGCAACGGCACCAGCAGCAACTGGTCCGGGCCCTGGTCCGGAAGATCCTCGACCAGGACCTGGCCCGGCAGCCGCAACGGGTCGAGCAGGTGGTCGCCGCGCTCGGCGACACGCTGGTCTACTCCGCGCTCGGCGGGCGGCGGATCGTCGACTTCGCGTACGCCCTCGGCGAGCTGCCGCCGGAGCGGTTCGTCCTGGTCGGGCTCCCGGGCGCGTCGGTCGGCCGGGGCAGCGGCTACCGGGGCGAGCAGCTCACCAAGGTCGGCCGGGACTTCCTCACCGCGCTGCGCGCCGGCCGCGCCGACGCCCACCTCGCCGAGCACCCGCAGCTGCGGGTCAAGACCTGACCCGGCCGCCCGGGCGGCAGCGCCGCGCGGGGGCACGGTGTTCGACGCCCGCCCGGGGTGGGCCGGGGTCAGAGTCGCTCGGGGCGGGCGGGACGCTCGGTGCCGTAGAGCCAGTCGTCGAAGAGGTCGTCCAGCCGCTCGCCGGAGATCCGCTCGGCCAGTGCCACGAACTGGGCGGTGCTGCCGTTGCCGTCCCGCTTCTCCGCCGCCCAGGTCTTGAGGATCTCGAAGAACGCCTTGTCGCCGACCGCCACCCGCAGCGCGTGCACGGTCATCGCGCCGCGCTGGTAGACCGACTCGCCGAACAGGTTCTCCACCCCCGGCCTGCCCGGCGGGGTCCGCCAGACCCGGCTGCTGGCGGCGGCGTACCGGGCGTCGAAGGTCCGCGCGGCGCTCCGCCCGCCGTCGTGCTCGGTCCAGAGCCACTCGGCGTACGTGGCCAGCCCTTCGTTGAGCCAGATGTCCTGCCACCTGGTCAGCGCCACGCTGTTGCCGAACCACTGGTGGGCCAGCTCGTGCGCGACCACCCCGGTGTTCTCGCCCTGCCGGAAGAAGGACGCGGCGTAGACCGGGCGGCTCTGCGTCTCCAGCGCGTACCGGATCCGGTCGTCGGAGACCACCACCCCGCCGTACGACTCGAACGGGTACGGCCCGAAGAGCCGCTCCAGGTAGTCGGCGACCTTCACCGTCTCGGCGATCGACCGGTCCGCCGCTCCCTCGGCGAGCTTCGTGGTGACCGCGTGGAACACCGGCCGTCCCTTGTGCTCACCCCGGGTCAGCCGGAACTTCCCGATCGCCACCATGCTCAGGTAGCTCGCCATCGGGTTGCGCTCGGCCCACCTCCAGGTGGTCCAGCCGTCCGCGCTGCTCCGGCCCACCGGCACGCCGTTGCTCACCGCGGTCAGCCCGTCCGGCACGGTGATCTCGAAGTCGTAGCTGGCCTTGTCGGAGGGGTGGTCGTTGACCGGGAACCAGGTGCTCGCCGACTCCGGCTGGCCGAGCGCGATGGCGCCGTCGGAGGTGTGCAGGAACCCGCCCTGGCCGAGGGCCTCGGTACGCAGCGGCTCCGGCTCGCCGTCGTAGCTGATCTCGGCGACGAAGCCGTTGCCGGCGATCAGGCCGCGGGCCGGGGTGACCACCAGTTCGTCGCCCTTGCGGGAGTGCCGGGCGGGGGCGCCGTCCACCGTCACCTCGCGCACGGTCAACCCGGCCAGGTCGAGGTTGAACGCGGACAGGTTCGCGGTCGCGGCGGCCTGCACGGTGGTGGTGCCGGTGAGCCGGTCCGTCGCCGGGTCGTAGCGCACCTTGACCGTGTACCGGCCGACGTCGTAGCCACCGTTGCCGTAGGTCGGGAAGTAGTCGTCGCCCGCGCCGGCGCCGCCGGGCTTGAACTGCCGGGTGCTGCTCGGCGACGGGGCGGCCGAGTCGATCCCGGGCTCCGCCGGGGACCCGCACCCGCCCACGCCGAGCGCCCCGGTGACCAGCAGGCCGGTAACCAGCAGAACCCGCCGCGGCAGCGCCATCGCCTCGCCCCTCCCTGTGCCGACGGGCCGTCCCGCCGGCCGGTCCGGCCGGGCGGTGGCCACCGGCGGACCCGCGTCGCGGCCGGCCCGCCCGGCGGCAGCCTACCGACCGTCGATCAAGGACCCGTCACGGCAGGGCGGGGGCGCTGCCGCCGACCAGCCAGGCGTCGAAGAGCGGGCGCAGCGACCGCCCGGCGACCCGTTCGGCGAGCGCGATCAGGTCGGCGGTGGTGGCGTTGCCGTTGCGCCGCTCGGCGGTCCAGCTCCGCAGGATGCGGAAGAAGGTCTCGTCGCCGACGGTGCGGCGCAGCGCGTGCACGGCCAGCGCACCGCGCTTGTAGACGGCGGTGCCGAACATCTGCGTCGGTCCCGGGTCGACGGACGGGCGGGACCAGTCGGTGGCGGCGTACTGGAGCTCGAAGTTGCGCTGCGCGGTGCGGCCGCCGTCGTGCTCCTCCCACAGCCACTCCGCGTAGCTGGCGAACCCCTCGTTGAGCCAGATGTCCTGCCACTTGGTCAGCGCGACGCTGTTGCCGAACCACTGGTGGGCCAGCTCGTGGGCGACCACCCCGGTGTTGGGCCGGCCGCCGCGGAAGAAGCCCGGCCCGTACACCGGCCGCGACTGGGTCTCCAGCGCGTAGCCGATCCGGTCGTCGGTGACCACGATCCCGCCGTACGAGTCGAACGGGTACGGCCCGAAGCGGCTGGCCAGGAAGTCGGCGATCTCCCCGGTGCGGGCGAGCGAGGCGGCCTCCGGGCCGGTCGCCGGCAGGCCCGCCGGTACGGCGGTGACCATCGGCTTGCCGGCGTGGGTGCCGGTGCGCACCTGGTAGTCGCCGATCACCAGGGTGGTCAGGTAGCTGGCCATCGGTGCCCGCTCGGCCCAGCGCCAGGTGGTCCAGCCATCGGCGGTGGTCTGCTCCCCCGGCACCCCGTTGCTCAACGCCTCCAGCCCCTCCGGCACGGTCACCTCGATGTCGTAGGTGGCCTTGTCGGACGGGTGGTCGTTGACCGGGAACCAGGTGGCCGCCGAGTGCGGCTGGCCGAGCGCTATCGCGCCGTCGGCGGTGTGCTGGAAGCCGCCGTTGCCCAGCACGCCGTCGGGGACCGGGGCGGGCACCCCGGCGTACTCGACCTCGACCGCGAACTGCCGGCCCTGCGGGATCCCGTCGGCCGGGGTGACCACCAGCTCGTCGCCGTCGCGCCGGTGCTCGGCGCGCTGCCCGCCGACGGTGACCGCGCTGACGTCGAGGCCGACCAGGTCGAGGGTGAACCGGGACAGCCCGTGACTGGCCGTGGCGGTGACCGTCGCGCGTCCGTTCAACCGGTCGGTCGCCGGGTCGTACCGGACCGCCAGGCGGTAGTGCGAGACGTCGTACCCGCCGTTGCCGGCGCCGGGCACGTACGGGTCGGCGAGGTCGGCGCTGCCCGGACGGAGACCGTCGGGGTCGCCCTGCCGGTCGCCGGGGCAGCCGGTCAGCAGCCCGAGCACCGCCACGGTGGCCAGCGCCAGCGGGATCAGGTCACGAGTACGACGCACCGGCCGAGCCTATCGGCGCGGCCGGTGCGGGTGGCGTCTCTTGGCGGCGCGTCAGCGGTCGAGGACCAGGCCGACCTTCTGGAACTCCTTGAGGTCGCGGTAGCCGCACTTGGCCATCGCGCGGCGCAGCCCGCCGAAGAGGTTGAGCTGCCCGTCCGGCTCGTCGGCCGGGCCGAAGAGCAGCTGCTCCATCGAGCCGAGCGGCTCGCCGGCCACCTCGAACGCGCCGCGGGGCAGCGACGGGTGGCTGGCGGCGGAGTGCCACCAGGCGCCGCCGGCCGGCGCCTCGGTGCAGAGCGACAGCGGCTCGCCGAGCATCACCGCGTCCGCGCCGCAGCCCAGCGCCTTGGCGATGTCGCCGGACGTCTGCAGGTCGCCGTCGGCGATCAGGTGCACGTACCGGCCGCCGGTCTCGTCCAGGTAGTCCCGCCGGGCCGCCGCGGCGTCCGCGATCGCGGTGGCCATCGGCACCCGGATGCCGAGCACCGACTCGGTGGTGGACCACTCGTCGCCGCCGATGCCGACGATCACGCCGGCCGCGCCGGTCCGCATCAGGTGCAGCGCGGTCTTGTAGTCGGTGCAGCCGCCGACGATGACCGGCAGGTCGAGGTCGGCGATGAACTCCTTGAGGTTGAGCGGCTCGTCGGTGGTCGACACGTGCTCGGCCGAGACGATGGTGCCCTGGATGACCAGAATGTCCACGCCGGCGTCCAGGATCACCGGGGCCAGCGCGAGGGTGTGCTGCGGGGAGACCCGGACGGCCACCGTCCCACCGCCGGCCCGCAGCTCGCGGACCCGCTCGGCGATCAGGTCCGGGCGGATCGGCTCGGCGTACACCTCCTGGAGCCGCTTGGTGGCGCGGGCGTCCTCGTCGAGCGCGGCCAGCTCCTCGAGCACCTTGGTCGGGTTCTCGTAGCGGGTCCACAGCCCCTCGACGTTGAGCACGCCGAGGCCGCCGAGCTGGCCGAGCCGGACCGCGGAGGCCGGGCTCATGGTGGCGTCGGAGGGGTGCCCGACGCAGGGGATGCCGAACTGGTAGGCGTCGAGCTGCCAGTTGGTCGAGACGTCGTCGACGTCCCGGGTGCGGCGGCTCGGCACGATGGCGATGTCGTCCAGGTGGTAGCCGCGTTGCGCGGTCTTACCCAGCCCGATCTCGACCACGTCACGCATGGGGGACTCCAGGTGTCTTCGGGGGTGGTGTGGTGGGGGTCAGCGGGAGTGGTAGTTGGGCGCCTCGACAGTCATCTGGATGTCGTGCGGGTGGCTCTCCTTGAGCCCGGCCGCCGTGATCCGGATGAGCTGGCCGCGCCGGTGCAGCTCGGGGATGCTCTCCGCGCCGACGTACCCCATCGCGGCGCGCAGCCCACCGACGAGCTGGTGGGCGACCGTGGCGAGCGGCCCGCGGTAGGGCACCTGGCCCTCCACGCCCTCCGGGACGAGCTTGTCCTCGGCGAGCACGTCCTGCTGGAAGTAGCGGTCCTTGGAGTAGGACTTGCCCTGGCCACGGGACTGCATAGCGCCCAGCGAGCCCATCCCGCGGTACGCCTTGTACTGCTTGCCGTTGATGAAGATCAGCTCGCCGGGGCTCTCCTCGCAGCCGGCCAGCAGGCTGCCGAGCATCACCGTGTCGGCGCCGGCCACCAGGGCCTTGGCGATGTCGCCGGAGTACTGGATGCCGCCGTCGCCGATCACCGGCACGCCGGCCGGGCGGGCGGCCCGGGCGGCCTCCATGATCGCGGTGATCTGCGGTACGCCGACCCCGGCGACGATCCGGGTGGTGCAGATGGCGCCCGGGCCGACGCCGACCTTCACCCCGTCGGCACCGGCGTCGACCAGCGCCTTCGCACCGGCGTAGGTGGCCACGTTGCCGCCGACGATCTCGATGCCCACGTCCTTCTTGAGCCGGCGGACCATGTCCAGCACGGCCCGCTGGTGGCCGTGCGCGGTGTCCACGATCAGCACGTCGACGCCGGCGTCGACCAGCGCCCGGGCCCGCTTGTACGCGTCCTCGCCCACCCCGACGGCCGCGGCAACCCGCAGCCGGCCCGCCTCGTCCTTGGTGGCGTTGGGGTACTGCTCGCTCTTGGTGAAGTCCTTGACGGTAATCAGCCCGCGCAACTTGCCGGAGTCGTCGACGATCGGCAGCTTCTCCACCTTGTGCTGGCGGAGCAGGCCGAGCGCGTCCTCCTTGCTCACCCCGACCGGGGCGGTGACCAGCGGGGTCCGGGTCATGATCTCGCGGACCGGGGTGGCCGGGTCGGAGACGAAGCGCATGTCGCGGTTGGTCACGATGCCGACCAGCTGGCCCTCGGCGTCCACCACCGGCACGCCGGAGATGCGGTAGCGCCCGCAGAGCGCGTCGACGTCGC
Organism: Micromonospora sp. C28SCA-DRY-2; assembly: GCF_030519475.1. Taxonomy (GTDB): domain Bacteria; phylum Actinomycetota; class Actinomycetes; order Mycobacteriales; family Micromonosporaceae; genus Micromonospora. Next base: position 881,746 of record NZ_JAUMKD010000002.1, read on the forward strand.
GCAGGGTGTCCTCCGGGCTGGCGGTCACCGGGTTGGTGATCATGCCCGACTCGGAGCGCTTGACCAGGTCGACCTGGAGCGCCTGGTCCTCCAGGGAGAGGTTGCGGTGCAGCACGCCGATGCCGCCCTGGCGGGCCATCGCGATCGCCATCCGCGCCTCGGTCACCGTGTCCATCGCGCTGGACAGCAGCGGCACGCTGAGGTTGATGTTGCGGGTGAGCTTGGTGACGGTGTTCACCCGGCTCGGCACGACGTCCGACTCGCCCGGCTGGAGCAGCACGTCGTCGAAGGTCAGCCCGAGCGGCACCACCCGGGCGGAGCCGGCGGGCAGCTCCGGCAGGTGACCGCCCAGCTCGCCGTGGTCGGCGCCGCTCGACAGGTCGGTGCTGGGCGAAATTTCCACGATTGCTCCCCTGAGCTGCTCGGACGGGCTTCAGCGAGGTGGCGCGGACGGGCACCGGCGTACGCCGGGTGACGGCGCGTCGCCCCATCGTACCCAGTGACCTGGGCCGGACCCGCCGGCGGCGGGCGCGGACACCGCCGGCCGGGGGGCGGGCGTCGCCGCTGCGGGAGGTCTACGGTGATGGTGTGCACGACGAGCCCATCGACCCGTTCAACGGCGACCCGGCCGATCCGGCAGCGGGCCTGCACGATCCCGGCGACGACGCCCCGCTCGACCCGCTGACCGAGGGCGAGCGCCAGGACGTGCTGGAGGATCTCGCCGACCTGGAGATCTACCAGGCGCTGCTGGCCCCGATCGGGATCCGCGGGCTGGTGATCGAGTGTGAGGACTGCCGGGAGCCGCACTACTTCGACTGGGACCTGCTCCGCGGCAACCTGCGCCACCTGCTCAGCTCCGGCCGTCCCCGGGTGCACGAGCCGGCCTACGACCCGGATCCGGACCACTACGTCACCTGGGACTACGCCCGGGGCTACGCCGACGGGGTGCACGACACCCTGACCGAGGGCACCGAGGACGAGCCCGGCTCCGCCGACTGACGCCCAGTGGGCGGTTCCGGTGGCCCGGCGCGGCAGCCCGCCCGGCCCCGCGCGTGGACGTCCAACGCGGTGCAGCTCCGCGAGTAGGTCCCGGCGGCACCGGACTCGACCCGGAGCCGGCGGGCGACGGCGGCCGCGGCGGGTCAGGCCACCAGGCCGGCCCGGAAGCCGGCGGCCACCGCGTGCGCCCGGTCCCGGGCGCCGAGCTTGCGGAAGAGCCGGCGGGCGTGCGTCTTGACGGTGTCCTCCGAGACGAACAGTTCGCGGCCGATCTCCGCGTTGCTCTTGCCCTCGGCCATGCCGAGCAGCACCTGGAGTTCCCGCTCGGTCAGCCCGACCGGCGCCCGGTTCGACCGGTTGGCCGGCGCGCCGCGGCGCGGCTCCGGCGCGGCCTCCTCCGGCTCGCCGGCGGCCGGCTCGGCCGGGTCGTCACCGCGCTGCACCGGCACCACCGCCGGGGCGCCGCCGGCCCCCTCGGCCGATCCGGCCGGCCAGGTCGGGTTGGGCTCGCCCGACGGCCGGCCGCCCTGCGCCGGGCGACCCGGGCCGCCGACCGCGGCGGTGTCCCGGGCCGGGTCGGTGATCCGGTGCCGGGCCGCGCGGCCGGGGGCGGAGAGCAGCAGCAGCGCCTTGGCCACCGCGCTGGTCAGGTCGTGGTCGACCCCCTGGATCAGGCCCCGGGCGCCGGCGCTGATGGTGGCGGCGGCCGCCTCCGACTCCTCCGCCCCGAGCAGCACCACGGCGGCCTGCGGCGCGCGGGCGAGCACCCGGCGGACGAAGCCGGCGCTGTCCGGCCGGGTGAGCGCCGTGTCGGCGAGCACCACGTCGGCCGGCCGCTCGGCCAGGCGCAGCATCACCTCGGGATCGGAGACGGCGGTCCGCACCACCGCGGACAGCCCGAGCCGGGCCGCCGCCGAGGTCAGGTGCTGGGCGGCGAGCGGTGTCCGAACGCACACGAGAACCGTACGCACAGTGGGTCTCCTCTCCGCCAATGAGCAGACCATGACCGGGCGCACCCCCGAGGGGGTTCCCGGCAATCCTCCGAACTTTTCCGACAGTTAGGGCATATGCCGCAAGTTGCCGGAAGTTTTCGATCACAGAAGTGTGAGTCGGCAAAAGCTCGGGTACCGGGAGGTCCAGGCCGGGAACGGTGCGCCAGCGCGGCCCGCCGCCCGGTTAGCCGGCCAGAAGGATCTCGCGGTGCCGCGCGGGAGGAGGGGTGCTGATGTCGAACGTACGTAGACTGCCCGGACCCATCGTCGATCTGTGGGACTGGCAGCGGCTCGGTGCCTGCCGGGGCCGCGACAGCGCCCAGTTCTTCCACCCCGACGGCGAGCGCGGCTCCTCCCGCCTGCGCCGCGAGTCCGGCGCCAAGGCGGTCTGCCGCACCTGCCCGGTGCGCGCCGAGTGCGCGGCGCACGCGCTCTCGGTCCGCGAGCCGTACGGCGTGTGGGGCGGCTTCAGCGAGTCCGAGCGACTGCGCCTGCTCGCCATGGGCTGGGAGGACCTGGCCGACCGCCGGCAGACCCGGGTCGACGTGGCCCGCCTGGAGGCCCGCCTGGGCCGCCCGCACAAGACCGCCGTCCCCGCCCAACGCAAGATCGCGCCTTCGACCCACTCCCCCCACTGCCGCGACGCCACGCCCCCCAGGCGTGGTCGCGCTGCGCCCCCGCCCCCGCCCCCCGCTTCTCTGCCCCCGCCCCGCCCCCCGCCTTCGCCCCGGTGATCATGAGGTTGACGGCGGTGTCGATCTCGACTTCACGCCGTCAACCTCATGATCAACCGACCTGGGGTCAGCGGATGGTGAGGGGACGGTGTGCTGCCGGTGGCGCCGTCGGGGCGACGTCCTGGCGGTGCGGGCGGTTCCGTTTCTCGCCGGTGCGCTCGGTCGCCCGCAATTCTGAGGGGTGTGCTTCTCGCCTGGAAGTCCCACGCCACGACCATCGCACCCAGGTGCTCCACGAGATCAGGCGGGCCAGGTCCCTCCCTGCCACGGGCCCCTCGTCGACCCGACCCCACCCGGCGGATGCCCCCGGTGCTGGGCCCAGGCCACCCCGGGCTCACGGTGATCGGGCCGGCGGTGAGCCGGTTGCCCCCTCCCGGGGCCTGGCGGTCGACCGGCGATCGGCCCTGTCTTCACTGGCCCCCTGCGCCGACCAGTCGCGCGCGCAATTCCGGTACGCGCCGTGAAGCTACCGGGCGAAGCTGGCTGGGCCCGCAGCTCGGTCACCCAATTTGCAGGCCGAGACGTAGCCGCGCCGCAGGCGCCGGGCACCATCTCGCACCGGAAGCCGTGTTTAACGGCAGCGGCTCGCCGTTCATGCTCACCGCCAGCAGGGTTCCGCCGCCCGCGCAGCACCGCTGCCGGGGTGCCGTAGTCCAGCCGTCCACCGACCGCCCGACCACCTGGTCGGCGTATCTGCCCACTCGTCCAAAGCAGGTCCTTCAGCGGCACGCCCAGCCAGCGGGCGTTGCCGATCAGGCGTCGCCGCCGACCTCGTTGGACACACGCAGGCCAGGTCACGCACCGTTTCGACCAGTGTCGCCTCAGCAGGTCGGCGGGCCTGACGCGTGCGGGTTTTTAGACCCGCCCAGACGCAGCCGCCAGGTCTCCGGGTCTGACCCTGCGGCGCCCGACCAGCGCGGTGTCGCTGGATCCAGAAGCCGAGATCTCGCAAAATGTAGGGCGCGAGTCAGCGACAGACGGCCCCGGCCGGCACCGGCGGTGCGCGGAGACCGGGGCGGGCAGCCGCGCCGCCGCCCGCTGCCGAGACGCCCCGCCGCCTGGCCAGCCATCACCTCCGCCCGCCCAGCCCGGCAGGCTGCGCCGATAGCACCTGCCTGCGGAGGAACCGCCACGCCGCGACTTCGATCGGTGCTCCCAACGGCCCCGCCGGCCGGGCGTCCGGCTGCCCAGTCGGCCCCGGGCCGTGGGTGCGCGCGGTGGCGGGCAGTGGCTCGGCGGCGACCAGGGCCACGGGTCGAGTTCCAGCGGGCTCGGCCATCAGCACAGAAGCACCAGCGCCCCCGCCCCGGCGCCGTGAGAGCAAGTGGCAGGCGTCGGCGAGGTCCGCCCGGGTCAGCGCGGTTAACCCCGAGCGCCGCGAAGGCGCCGCATGCCGCCGCAGTGACGCCAGCCGGCGGACGGCCAGCACCTGAGTAGGCGCGCGGGCCCACCGCGCCGAGCAGCAGCGCCGCCCGACCAGCAGCGATCTTGTCGCGCCGTGCCGAGCGCAGCGATCGAGCTGCTTGAGTTGGGCCTGGGAACGTGTCCACGACCAGTCCGCCGACCGCCACCAGCGGGGCCGAGCGGGGTCGGTCAGCACCGCCACCACCGCCGAGTCGACCGCCACCGCGCGGCGGTGAACCCGCCAGCGCGCGTACGCGTACGGTGCTCATCGCCAGTCTTTCCGATCGCCCGGCCCGGCCGGTAGCCACGTCAGCGTTCCGTATCCGCGAGGGTGCGAGCCGCGCCCACCGATCGTCGCCGGCCCGCGCCGGGTTGGACCGGCGCCGGCACCGTCGGCGTGACGGTGTGCCCGGACCGGTCGTACTACCGGGTCAGAAGCCCGGGCCGTGCTGGAGCGCCGTGGCCGTGACCGTGCGAGCGCCGCACCGGCGGCGTCAGCTCCGGCTCGGCCGGCTTCCACCACACGAGGCCTTCGGTGGTGGTGCTAGCAGGCCGGCGATCGACGCGGTGTTGCTGACCGCTGCGGGTCACCTTCCTGGTCGATTGATGCCGGAGATGCGGCCAGGTCGACGTACTACCGGTGGCCGCGTCGAGGCCGTGGCCCCACTCCTTTGCTGACCACTTTCTGCACCACGACGTAGCCGCTGGCTGTTCTAGCGATCCAGTAGCGCGCCGACCAGCGCCTTGCGCAGATCGAGACGCCGACCTGTATACGCCGAAGCAGCCCCAGGTCGTCGTCGAGCGCCGAGAGGATCTGGTGCCAGGGCGGCGCCACCGCCGGGGATTTCGCGTTCTCGACCGCGGCCCGGCCGATGGCGTCCTCGATGGTGCTTGCGCTCCTTTCCACCCCGACCTCGGTCGCCGCGCCCACCTGATACCTATGATGCCGCCGGAGAGCTTGGCCAGCCGCTCGGCGAGCTTCTCCCGGTCCCACTGGAGTCCGAGTCTTCTCGATCTTTGCGGATCTGGGCCACCCGGTCGGCGACCTCGCTGGCCCGGCCGCCGCCGTCGACGATGGTGGTGTTCTCCTTGTTCCACCACCACGCGGCGGTGCCGGCTAACCTCCAGGCCGACTCCTGGTCATTTGTAGCCCAGCCCGGGCGACTACAGCTTCGGCGCTGGTCAGATCGCCATGCGTCCTGCAGCATCGCTCTGCGGCGGTCGCCGGAAGCCCGCGGGTTTCACCAGCAGACCTTGACGGTCTTGCGGATCGCGTTGACCACAAGTGGTGGACAGCGCCTGGCCCTCGACGTCTCGGCGTATGATCAGCAGCGGCTTGTTGTTCTGGAGGACCTTCTTCTCAGCAAAGGCAGCATCCCAATCGCCGACTTCTGCGGTGATCAGGATGCAGGGCGCGTCCCTCGAAAGGATCACCCTCCTGCGCCTCCGTCGGTGACGAAGTTCGGCGAGATTCTGTCGAACTGGGAACCCTGGCCGGTCCAGCTCGGTGTGCAGGGTGGAGCCCTCCTCGATCGGTGATGACGCCGTCGTACGACCTTCTCCATCGCCTCGGCGGATCAGGTCGCCGATGGCGGCGTCCTGGTGCCAGATCACCGCGACGCGCCGACCGCCTTGCCGGACACCTCGACCGCGTACGCTGCGCGCCTGGCGACCCTTTGTTGGCCGCCGCGTCGATGCCCCGCTTGAGGCCGGTCGGGTTGGCGCCGGCCGCCACGCTGCAGCAGGCCCTCGCGGAACATCGCCCAGCCAGCACGGTCGCGGTGGTGGTCCCGTCGCCGCGACGTCGTTGAAGGCCCGCCCACACCTCCTTGACCAGCTGCGCGCCGAGTGTTCCGTACGGGTTGGTGAGCCCTGCACCCCCCATGTGATGGTCACACCATCAGCATCGTGGGCGCACCGAATCCTTCTTGTCCAGGACGACGCTGCCCGCGCGGGCCGTAGGCACCTTCACCGTCCGCGAGGCGTTGACCGTGCCTGGCGCAGGTGCTGGGCGTCGTCCGAAAGCTTTCCGTGATCTTCGCCATGGATGTCCCCTTTCGATGTTGCCCCGGCCCGGCGAGCCGGACCGGGGCAACGACACGGATCGGTTGTTTACTGATGACCGCGAGACGTGTCGCGGGCGGAGAGCACCAGGTACTCCTCGCCGGCGTATTTCTGACCTCGGTGCCGCTGTACTCGAGTAGAGAGGATCACGGTGTCGCCGACCTTGACGTCGATCGGCACGGTTGCCCTGTCGTCGATCCGGCCCGGGCCGACAGCGGTGACGGTGCCCCTCCTGCGGCTTCTCTCCTTGCGCGGTGCCGGGGATCACCACGATGCCCGACGCCGTGGTTCCCAGCCTCGTTCGCCTGGACCACGATCCGGTCCCCAGCGGCTTTGATCGCAACCTTTGGTCGCGGTAGTCACGGGCATACCCTCCTAGTACTGGTTTCGTTACCCGTCGGCATGCCGACCAGCGTCAATCTGCCATGCCACCGGGCGCTCGCCGTGGGCAGCTGGTCCGCCTGGCGTTCAGCCCCGGACCGATGGGCCTGGAAGCTGGCACCCCTCAGGTGAGAGCAATCGCAGGTTACCTCCGGCTAGCACTCCTGGTCAAGGAGAGCGCTAACGCGCCTGAACCTCGTGTCGCCACTCGTCCCGCCATCACCTGCCACGGGATACCGCGACACGCCGGCAACGCCTGCCGCAGCGTGGTCAACCCCCCACCGTCCGGTGCCGGCGCGGATGCCGAGGGGAGGGAGCACCGATCCCGGGTACCGACACTGACGCTTCCAGGGGTCAGCCCGCCGGGCCCGCCAGGCGCGCGGGTCAGCCAGGAGGAGCTGGGGCAAGCGATCAATCCACGCCGTCGCAGGTGGAGCGCCGTCGAGATCGGCAACGCCCGGTCCAGCCGGGACTACCTGGCCCGGGTCGACGCGGTGCTGGACACCTGGCGGGTCTCTTCTCGTCGCCATGCTGGCCGATCCGGCTTCCACGCCGCGCTTCCGACTGGTTCCGCCCCTGGGAGGAGATCGAGCGGGAGACGGTGGCGCTGCGGAGTGAGGCAGACCGCGGTGCCCGGCTACCCAGACCGAGGAGTACCGGGCGATGCTCGGGGTGGGCGGGGAGCTGAGCGCTGACGAGTTGGAGGCGCGGGTGGTGACCTCGGTTGGCCCGGCAAGTCAGGTTGACCGGCGACCCAGGCCCCAGTTCGTCGCGGTCCCGCAGCAGAGCTGCGGCGCAGGCCGAGATCAGCCACCATGCGCGCACCAGATGACGCAGCACCTGGTTGGCCGTCGGCGCGGAGCCGAATGCAGTACAGTCCGCGTCGTGCGACTCCCCTGGCACACCGGGTCGGCGGTTTCTGCCCTTCTGGCCCGGCCTGCCAGCGGCGCCGTGAGCTGATCCACCTTGACAACCAGCCCGTGGGCTGACCGTGGACAGCCCCAACGACGTTGCCGCCCGAACGACGCTGCAGACTGTGACTGGTGAGACTGCCTTGCGCCGGCAGTCCGCCCGGCTGATCGAGGAAGTGGCCAAGACACCTGACCCGCGCCGCCTGGCGCAAAGCCCCGGAGCACTAACAACGGCGCGTGCGTCGAGGTCGCCGACAACCTGCTCGCGGTCGCCGTCCGGGACAGCAAGCGACCCGACCGGCCTCGGCGCTTCTCACCTTTCGCCCCGGCGAACTGGCGGGCTCGTCACCGCCACCCCGACCCGCCGCCACTCTGCGGGCGAGCTGCGCCCCCTGCGCCGAGGGGCGACACGGGCCGGCGCCGTCCGGGTCTGCCAGCGTGGCCGCGCACCGACCCGGCAGCACCAACCCGGCTGTCCAGCACCAGTCAGCAGCGCCGACTCATCCCCGCGTTCCGCGCCACCCCACAGCGACATCGGGATGCCACGTTCCCGGCCACTCCATGATCGACACCAGATCGGCGACATATCCGACCCCGCAACACCTCCCACACCGCCGGAATACATGGCGCCGCAGCGCCACCGCAGCCGCGCGAGACGGACGGCCTGGCGGCGTTTTTGGTAGGGCCCGCCCCGACGGGCGCGGGCCGCGGTGAATCGACGCGCCGACATGACCGGCACGCGTAGGGAGGAACGGAAGGCCGGGACAATGGCCGGGTGGGACCGGACCAGCCGCCGCCCCTGCCCGCCGAGGCGTCGGCCGCGCTCGCCGTGCGGTCGAGGCCACGGCGGCGATTTTTTTTTTTTTAATCCGCTGGCCGCGCAGGCGTCGGCGCTACCCGCTCAATGGGGTCCCGGCCGGGCTGGCTTCGCCGCCGCGCTGGACCCAGTTTCATTGCCGCCGGGCGGCCGGCAGCCTGACCGCCGCCGCCGGCATGTTCACCCGCGCCGGGTTGGAGCAGGCCACCCGCCGGGTGGTGGCCGGCCGGCGGGCCTATGGTTGCGAGCCGCCGGTGCGCGCACCCTGCCGACCTGGGCTGCGGGCCCGGCGCGCCGACGCGCCGCCGCCGCCCGCGCCGGCATCCGGGCGTACGGCGCGGAGGTCGACCTCGGCCACCGCCGATGGCTTCTCGCGGCGAACGCCGAGGCGGTTTGCGCGCCGAGCTGCCCACCGTCGAGCGCGGCACGCCATCGCGCGCTCAACGTCGCACCGTCATCGACGCGTCTTCTGCGATCCGGCGCGGCGGCAGACCGGCACCGGCGGCGGGTGTTCGACCTCGAGCGCCTACTCCCGCCGCCGACCCCCGTGCTCGGGCTACCGAACGGTGCCGTACACCGTGCGAAGGTGGCGCCTCGGGTTGGGACCACGCCGATCCCGCCGGGTGCCGAGGCGGGCGGGTCAGTGTGGACGGGCGACCTCTGAATGAGGCGACCTCTGGTGCGGCTGGGCTGAGGTCCCCGCCGGGCCACCGGGCAGCGGCGGGGACGCCCACGCGCTCACCGGCGCCGTGGTGCGACCGCAGGCGGCGGTGGGGCTGGTCCGCCGCTACCTGTAATGACCCAACGTCCGCGGTCTGCGCCCACCTGGCCGCCGAGTTGGCCGAGGACGCCTCCGACGCCACGCTGCCGACCCCGGACATCGCCTACCCTACGCTGACGCGCCGGCCACCACCCCGTACGCCTGCTGCCTGGCGGTCACCGACGCCGCCGTTCTCACCTCCGCGGCTTGCGCGCGTTCCGCGAAAGCGGCGGGTGGGCCTGGTGGATCTCAAGCGCGGCTTCTGGCGCTGGAGCTGAACCACCCGCCGGGCGACCTGCGGCTGGCCGGGAGAATCCGGCCAGCCTGGGTCACCCGGGTGGCCGGCGCCCCACCTCACCCTGCTCTGCCAACCCGTGCCGGCCCTCGACCACCCTCGCCGCTTCGCCGCCCGGCGCCGCCCGCCTCAGGGCGCAGGTATCGGATGGCCTGGCGGGCGGGGCACCGCTAGCTTGTCGGTCATGGCGGGACAGGGGGAACGCCGGCGACAGCGCTGCTGGCGAAGCGGTGGTGCCATCGCGCAGCACAGCACTTCCATCCGTACGACGCTCCCGATCGCGCCCAACTACGGTGGGCTGGTCGCCGAGGTGCGCTCGGCGTGCCGCCGGAGCGCGGGCGTTCGCCACTCGGTCACCGAGGTCGACGGGGTGCCTTCACGGTGGCGGTCGTGCCGGTCACCGGCGAAAGCTGGACCTCGGGCGCCTCGCCGCGGCGTGCGGCAAGCGGGCGGCGCTGGCCGACCGTACGGTCGCCGAGCGGGTCACCGGCTACGCGTCCGGGCGGGATCAGCCCGCTAAGCCAGCGCAGGCGGCTGCCCACCGTGCTCGACCTCCGCGCTGGATCTCGATCATCTTCACCGCCGCCGGGTCGGCGCGGCTTCTCGCAACCCAGCTCGCCCCGTCCGGACCTGGTCACCCTCACCGCCGCCCGCACTGCCCCCCTTCCACCACCCCTGACCCCGCCTCCACCTCCGCCCCCGTCGCTTCTTCCCTTCGTGCCCCCGCTTTCCTCGCTCCCTCGTCCGCTCTTCTCCCTGCCTCCCCCGGCTCCGTGGGGTGATCATGAGGTTAGCGGGCGCAGTTCCGGCTGGATACGCCGCAAAACCCCATGATCACCATGTCGGTGCGAGGGGCGGGCGAAGTGAGGGCGGGGAGGGGTGGGGGTGTGGGAGCTGCTTCTTTGGGGGATGGCTGGGCGTCGGGGGCGTTGCTGAATTGTTACCGCTGCCAACAAACTCATGACCTCGGCACCCTTGTGGTGGGGTCGGAGAGCGGAATACGTTGCCGGGCACAACAAAACATCACCTACCCCCACCCTCGAAAGGACCCTGCACATGCGCAAGGGCTTCCTCACCTTCGCCGCCGTGGGCCTCCTGACCGTCGGCAGCGTGGCCGCCTGTGGCGACGACTCCGGCAGCGGTGACCAGGCCGGCAGCGCCAAGACCCCGAAGATCGGCGTCATCCTCCCGGACAGCAAGTCCTCCGCCCGCTGGGAGGGCGCCGACCGCAAGTTCCTGGAAGAGGCGTTCAAGGCCGCCGGCGTCCAGTACGACATCCAGAACGCCCAGGGCGACAAGACCGCCTTCCAGACCATCGCCGACCAGATGATCACCAACGGCGTCACCGCCCTGATGATCGTCAACCTGGACTCCGGCACCGGCAAGGCCGTCCTGGACAAGGCCAAGTCGCAGGGCGTCGCCACCATCGACTACGACCGGCTCACCCTCGGCGGCTCCGCCGAGTACTACGTCAGCTTCGACAACGAGGCGGTCGGCAAGCTCCAGGGCGAGGGTCTGGCCAAGTGCCTGACCGACAAGGGCGCCAAGAACCCGGTCGTGGCCTACCTGAACGGCTCGCCGACCGACAACAACGCCACCCTGTTCAAGAACGGGTACGACTCGATCCTCAAGCCCAAGTTCGACTCCAAGGAGTACACCAAGGGCCCGGACCAGTCCGTGCCGGACTGGGACAACGCCCAGGCCGCGACGATCTTCGAGCAGATGCTGACCCAGACCGGCGGCAAGATCGACGGCGTGCTCGCCGCCAACGACGGGCTGGGCAACGCGGCCATCTCGGTGCTGAAGAAGAACAAGCTCAACGGGAAGGTCCCGGTCACCGGCCAGGACGCCACCCCGCAGGGCCTGCAGAACATCCTCGCCGGCGACCAGTGCATGACCGTCTACAAGGCGATCAAGGAGGAGGCGAAGGCCGCCTCCGACCTGGCCATCGCGCTCGCCAAGGGTGAGAAGAAGGAGACCGGGCAGACCGTCAAGGACCCGGAGGGCGGCCGTGACGTCGCGTCCGTGCTGCTCACCCCGAAGCTGATCTACAAGGAGAACGTCAAGGACGTGATCGCCGACGGCTTCGTCACCAAGGACGAGGTCTGCACGGCCGACTACGCCAAGCTCTGCGCCGACGCCGGCATCAGCTGACCGACGCTCCACGTCGTACCCGCCGAGGCGAGCCGCCCGGCACGGGACTCCCCCGTGCCGGGCGGCACTCGCCGGACGGGCTCCGAGATCTCCCCTCCATCCGAAGGAGACACCCCGTGTCCGCAACACCACTGCTGGAGCTACGCGGGATCGACAAGAGCTTCGGTCCCGTCCAGGTCCTGCGTGACGTCGCCTTCGCCGCCCACCCCGGCGAGGTGACCGCCCTGGTCGGCGACAACGGCGCCGGCAAGTCGACCCTGGTCAAGTGCATCAGCGGCATCTACCAGACCGACGCTGGCGAGTTCCTCTTCGACGGCCGCCCGGTGACCATCAACAGTCCCCGGGACGCCGCCGCCCTCGGCATCGAGGTCGTCTACCAGGACCTCGCGCTCTGCGACAACCTCGACATCGTGCAGAACATGTTCCTCGGCCGGGAGAAGCGCAGCGGCATCGTCCTGGACGAGCCGACCATGGAGCAGCTCGCCGCCGAGACGCTGGCCGGGCTCTCGGTCCGCACCGTGAAGTCGCTGCGGCAGCACGTCTCCAGCCTCTCCGGTGGTCAGCGCCAGACGGTGGCCATCGCCAAGGCGGTGCTCTGGAACAGCAGGCTGGTCATCCTCGACGAGCCGACCGCCGCGCTCGGTGTCGCGCAGACCGCGCAGGTGCTCGAACTGGTCCGCCGGCTGGCCGACAACGGCCTGGCCGTCGTGCTCATCTCGCACAACATGAACGACGTCTTCGCCGTCTCCGACCGGATCGCCGCGCTCTACCTCGGCCAGATGGTCGCCCAGGTGAAGACCACCGACATCACCCACGCCCAGGTGGTGGAGCTGATCACCGCCGGCCGCTCCGGCGCGCTCGGCCTCCCCGCCGAGGCGGCCAGCAACGGCCACGGCGCCGAGCCGGCCGAGACCACCACAGGAGGCGTCCAGTGACCACCACGGTCGTGCAGAAGGAGGGCCCGGCGGCGGTCACACCGACGCCCACCCTCGGCAGCCACGTACGCAACTACGTCGCCCGGGTACGCGGCGGCGACATCGGCGCGCTGCCGGCCGTGCTCGGCCTGATCGTGCTCTGCACGGTCTTCTCGATCATGCGGCCGTCGTTCCTCACCGCCGGCAACTTCGCCAACCTGTTCACCCAGGGCGCGGCGGTCACGCTGATCGCCATGGGTCTGGTCTTCGTCCTGCTGCTCGGCGAGATCGACCTCTCCGCCGGCTTCGCCAGCGGCGTCTGCGCCGCGGTGCTGGCCAACGTGGTGACCGTACTGGGCTACCCCTGGTACGTAGCGGTGCTCGCGGCCCTGGTCACCGGCGTGGTGATCGGCACGACGCTGGGCTTCCTGGTCGCCAAGATCGGAATTCCGTCCTTCGTGGTGACCCTCGCCGGATTCCTCGCCTTCCAGGGTGTCGTGCTGATGCTCATGGAGGAGGGCACCAACATCTCGGTGCGGGACGACGTGCTGGTGGCCATCGCCAACCGCAACCTGCCTCCCGTCCTCGGCTGGCTGCTGGCCGCCGTGGCGGTCGCCGGCTTCGCGGCGGTGCAGCTGCTGCGGCGGCGCAACCGCGCCAACCGGGGGCTGGTCACCGATCCGCTCGCGGTGGTGTTCGTCCGGATCGGCGGCCTCGCCGTGATCCTCGGCGTCGCGGTCTTCATCCTCAACCTGGAGCGCAGCCGCAACGTCCTGATCAGCTCGCTCAAGGGCGTACCGATCGTCGTGCCGATCATCGCGCTGCTGCTGGTCCTCTGGACCTTCGTGCTCCAGCGCACCAGCTACGGCCGACACGTCTACGCGGTTGGTGGCAACAAGGAGGCAGCGCGCCGGGCCGGCATCAACGTGGACCGGATCCGGATCTCGGTCTTCATGATCTGCTCCTCGATGGCCGCCGTGGGCGGCATCGTGGCGGCCAGCCGGGCCAACTCGGTGGACCCGAACACCGGTGGCAGTAACGTACTGCTCTACGCCGTGGGCGCCGCCGTGATCGGCGGCACCAGCCTGTTCGGCGGCAAGGGCCGGGTGCTGGACGCGGTGCTCGGTGGTGCGGTGGTCGCGGTGATCGACAACGGGATGGGTCTGATGGGGTACAGCTCGGGCGTGAAGTACGTGGTCACCGGCGTGGTGCTGCTGCTCGCCGCGAGCGTGGACGCCTTCTCCCGGCGCCGTTCCGCGGCGACCGGCACCCGCTGACCCCCGCGGTACCGACGTGGCGACAGTAATGCGCGCAGGGCCGAGCCAGGACGAGATCCGCCGGCAGAACCTCGGTGCGCTGCTGCGCTACGTGCACGTCCACGGGGCGACCACCCGCGCGGAGCTGACCACCGCGCTGGGGTTGAACCGCAGCACCATCGGTGCGCTGACCGCCGACCTGGCCGGCGCCGGGCTGGTCAGCGAGGGGACGCCGAAGGAGACCGGCCGGGCCGGACGACCGTCGCTGGTCGTCCGGCCCGAGTCGGCGCGGGTCTACGCGTACGCGTACAGCATCGAGGTGGACCGGCTGCGGGCCGCGCGGGTCGGTCTCGGCGGCACCGTGCTCGACCGCCGGGAGCTGGACCGCCCCCGCGACCTGACCGCGGCGGAGGCCGCGCCGCTGCTGGCCGGGGCGGTCAAGGAGATGCAGCACGGGGTGCCGGGCGAGTCGATCTGCGTCGGCGCCGGGGTCGCGGTCTGCGGCATGGTGCGCCGCGCCGACGGCCTGGTCCGGCTGGGCCCGACCACCGGCTGGGTGGACGAGCCGATCGGCGCGGCGCTCGGCGCGGAACTGGGCTGCGAGGTGCCGGTCACGGTCGGGAACGTGGCCGACGTGGCGGCGTTCGCCGAGCACGCCCGGGGCGCTGCCGCCGGCTGCGACAACGTCATCTACCTCTACGGGGACGTCGGCGTGGGCGCCGGCATCATCGCCGGCGGCCGGCGGGTGACCGGGCACGGCGGGTACGGCGGCGAGGTCGGCCACATGAAGGTGGTCCGCGACGGCGAGCACTGCGAGTGCGGCTCCCGGGGCTGCTGGGAGACCGAGATCGGCGAGCACGCGCTGCTGCGCCACGCCGGCCGCTCGGACGCCCGGGGGCGGGAGGCGCTGCTGGCCGTCTTCGACGCCGCCGACCGGGGCGACGCCCGGGCGCAGTCGGCGGTCCGCCAGGCCGGCGACTGGCTCGGCTTCGGGGTGGCCAACCTGGTCAACATCTTCAACCCGGAGATGGTCATCTTCGGCGGCACCATGCGCGACCTCTACCTCGCCGCGGCGGCCCAGGTGCGCAGCCGGCTCAACTCCAACGGGCTGGCCGCCTGCCTGGAACACGTCCGCCTGCGCACCCCCAAGCTGGGCGAGGACGCCGCGTTGATCGGCGCGGCCGAGCTGGCCTTCGAGCGGCTGCTCGCCGACCCGCTCGACGCCGGCTGACCGGCGGCACCGGCCGGGCGAACACTCGGCTGTCCGGCGGACCCGGGGCGCGCCGTTCCTGCGTAGCCTGTCCCCCGTGGACGTCCAGTTGCGCGCCTCCGACGACGACCGGCACCGGATGGTCGCCGAGTTGCAACGGCACACCGCCGCCGGCCGGCTCACCCTCGACGAGTTCGCCGAACGGGCCGGTGCCGTCTGGACCGCCCGTACGCTCGGCGACCTCGCCGCGCTCACCCGGGACCTGCCCCCGCCCGCCGCCCCGATCGCGGCCGACCCGTCCGCCGAGCACGGCCGGCGGGAACTGTTGGTGATCTTCGCCGCCGCCGCGCTCACCCTGCTGCTGCTCGGGCTGGTGCTGGCCGCCGTCCGCTGACCCCGCCGCCCCGGCCGAATGAACTGATCGGGCGATCAGCCCGTACCAGTGGGCGGACGGGCGACCGGCGGGGACGCGATCGCCCGGCGGACGCGTACGGACCGAGGAGGCAGCACAGTCATGGCATCGCTCAGATCCGCCCGCCGTCGGCAGGGGCACCGCACCCGTCGGGTGGCGGTGCTGCTCGTCACGATCGCCGCCGGGCTGGGCGTGCTGCCCGGCGTGGCGGTCGCCGCGCCGGCCGGACAGCAGCTCAACGCCGCCGACGCCGCCCTGCTCAACGGCGTCCGGCTGGCCGGGCTCTGGGAGATGCCGGCCGGGCAGATGGCCGCCGAGAAGGGCCAGTCGGCCAAGGTACGGGAGATCGGCGCGGCCATCGCCACCGAGCACGAGGAGCTGGACCGGCTGACCGTGGAGGCGGCCAACAAGCTGGGCGCGACCATCCCGACCGACCCGACGGACGAGCAGAAGGGCTGGTTGAAGGAGATGCAGAACGCCTCCGGCGCGCGCTTCGACCAGATCTTCGTCACCCGCCTGCGGGTCGCGCACGGCAAGATCTTCCCGGTGATCGGCGCCATCCGGGCCAGCACCCGCGACCCGATCGTGCGCAAGCTCGCCGAGGACGCCAACCGGTTCGTCATGCACCACATGCAGATGCTGGAGAGCACCGGGCTGGTGCGCTGGCCGGAACTGCCACCCGCCGCGCTGCCCGCCCCCGGCAACGACGGGCTGCTCGCCGCCGCCTCGGCCAACACCGGCCCGCAGATGGGCGTCAGCAGCACGGTGGTCTGGCTGGTCTTCCTCGCCGCGCTGGGCACCGGCGGGATCGCCACCTACCGGATGCTCCGCCGCACCTGAGCCGGCCCGGCCGCTACTCGTTCTGGGTCGGGCCGAGCAGGCGGATCTCCTCGATGTCCAGCACGGCCTGCACCTCGCGCAGCACGATGTCGTCGATCTGGTTCGTGTCGCGCAGCCGGGTGACCTCCCGGCGCTTGTGGTCGAGGATGGCGAGGCGCAACTGCCGGTCGAGTTCCCGGGTCTGCTCCGGCGCCTCGCCCCGTTCCTCGGCGGCCACCGTGTCCAGGTGCTTCTCGTACTCACCGCGCAGCCGGTCGACGACCTCCTGCTCGATGCCGAGCCGGGCGGCCACCTCGGGCAGCGCCGCCAGCCCGACCTCGGTGGCCCGCCGCCGGGCCAGCCGCACCTCGTTCTCCCGCTGGACGTCGCCGACCAGACCCGCCCAGCGGACCACGGCCGGCAGTGTGGTGCCCTGGATCAGCATGATCAGCACGATCACCACCACGGTGGTGAAAATGATCAGATCGCGTTCCTGCACCGGGGCGCCGGCGGTGGTGGCCATCGGAACCGCCAGGGCGGCCGCGAGGGAGACGGCGCCCCGGAAGCCGGCCCAGCCGGCCGCGGTCCGAACCCGCCACGGCACCCGCATGGCCCGCCGGGAACTGCGGCGGTCGACCGCCTGGATCAGGGCCGTGGTGACGTGGACGTAGAGCAGCCGGGTGGCGATGACCACCCCGGTCACCCCCACCGCGATGGTCAGCGCCTGCGCGGTGGAGGTGCTGGTCAGACTGCGCAGGGCCCGCGGGATCTGCATCCCGAGCAGGATGAAGAGGCTGCCGTTGATCAGGAACGTGGACAGGTCCCAGAAGTCGTACGCCATGATCCGGGAACGGGCCCGGATCACCCGCGGACTGGCGTAGGCGAGCATCAGCCCCGCGACCACCACCGCCAGGACGCCGCTGGCGTGGAGCAGCTCGGCGAGGAAGAAGGCGGTGAACGGGGTGAGTACGCTCAGCCCGCCCTCGCGCAGCGGGTCGTCGAGCCGCTTGCGGATCAGGATGACCAGCAGTCCGACCACCAGGCCGGCGGCGATGCCGCCGGCCGACGCGACGAGGAACCGCTCGGTCAGGGCGAACAGGCCCGGCTCGACACCGCCGACGACCAGGCCCACGGCGACCGAGAAGAGCACCAGCGCGGTGCCGTCGTTGATCAGGCTCTCCGCGTGCAGGGTGGTCAGGATCCGGCGCGGCATCCGCTTGGCCAGGCCGGAGACCGCCGCCGCGTCGGTCGGCGCGAGCACCGCGCCGAGCACCCAGGCCGCCGCCGGGTCGACGCCGAACCGCTCCACGAAGATCGTCACCGCCACCATGGTCACGATGACCAGGCCCACCGCGAGCAGCGCGATCGACAGCAGGTTGGCCCGTATCTCCCGCAGGCTGGTGGTGATGCTCTCCCGGTAGAGGATCGCCGGCAGGAAGAGCAGCAGCACCACCTCGGGGTCGAGCACCACCTCCGACAGCGGGGGCAGCAGCGCGAGCAGCGCGCCCATGGTGATCAGCAGGACCGGCGGCGCCACGCTGTACCGGCCGCCGAGGGTGGTGCCGACCAGCACGGTGGTGCCCAGCACCACGATCAGTACCAGCGCCTCCACGCCCCACCCCCGCCACACATGGTGGTATGGCGGACCGGCGGCGCACGGCCGTTCGTCCGAATTGCCGCGCGCCGGGTCAGGGCCGGTCAGGGCCGGTCGAGGCTGGTCAGGGCCGGCCAGGGGCGTGGGTCAGGGCCGGTCGCCGTGCCAGGAGCGCCAGAGGGCGGCGTACGGGCCACCGGCCGCGACCAGCTCGTCGTGCGGACCGAGCTCGGTGATCCGGCCGTCCTCGACCACCGCCACCCGGTCCGCGTCGTGGGCCGAGAAGAGCCGGTGCGCGATCGCGATCACCGTCCGGCCGGCCAGTACGGCGGCCAGCGAACGCTCCAGGTGCCGGGCGGCCCGGGGGTCGATCAGCGAGGTGGCCTCGTCGAGCACCAGGGTGTGCGGGTCGGCCAGCACCAGCCGGGCCAGCGCCAGCTGCTGCGCCTGCGCCGGCGAGAGCGGGTGCCCGCCGGAGCCGACCACGGTGTCCAGCCCGTCCGGCAGCGCCCGCGCCCAGTCCAGCGCGTCGACGGCGGCCAGCGCGGACTCCACGGCCGCCTCGTCGGCGCCCGGCCGGACCATCGCCACGTTGTCCCGAAGGGTGCCGATGAAGACGTGGTGCTCCTGGGTGACCAGCGCGACGTGCGAGCGCAGCTCGTCCAGGGGCAGCTCGTCCAGCCGCCGGCCGGCCACGGTCACCGAGCCGGAGTTGGGCGCGTGCACCCCGGCCAGCAGCCGCCCGAGGGTGGACTTGCCGGCGCCGGACGGGCCCACCATGGCCAGCTTCTCGCCCGGCTCGGGCACCAGGGTCACCCCGTGCAGCACGTCCCGGCCGGGCCGGTAGGCGTACCGGACGTCGCGGGCGGCGAGCCGCCGGTCCGCGCCCGGCCCCGTCTCCCCCGCCGGGCCGGCGGGGGCGGTGGCCGTCGTGGTCGGGGCGGCGGGCGGGGTGGCGGCCGGGTTGGCTGGCTGGTCACCGGCCACGCCGAGCAGTCGCGCCATCGAGGCGCCGCCGACCTGGAACTCGTCCAGCCAGGAGAGCAGCCGGTCGACCGGGTCCACGAGCTGCTGCACGTAGAGGGTGGCGGCGGTGACCTGACCGAGGCTGACCCAGCCCTCCAGGTAGAACCAGCCACCGATGAGCAGGGTGGCGGCCACCGGCACCACGTAACCGATCTCGGCGACCGGGAAGAAGATGGTGCGCAGCCAGAGGGTGTACCGCTCGGCCGCGTACGACCGGCGGATGTCGGCGTCGATGCGGGCCCGGCGGCGCGCCTGCTGCCGCAGCGCCTCGGTGGTCCGCGACCCCTCGACGGTCTCGCTGATCCCGTCGGTGATGTCGGAGTAGGCGGCGTTCTCCCGCAGGTAGCCCTGCGGGGCGCGGCGCAGGTACCAGCGGGTGCCGGCCCAGAGCACCGGCACCGCGATCAGGCAGGGCAGCGCGAGCAGCGGGCCGACCAGCACCAGCGCGCCGATGATGAAGCCGGCGGTGACGATCGCGATGAGCGTCTCCGGCACCGCGAAGCGGACCGTGCGGGACAGCGCCGAGACGTCCCGGGAGGTACGGGTGAGCAGGTCGCCGGTGCCGGCCCGCTCGACGGTGGCCAGCGGCAGGGCCAGCACCCGGTCGACGAACTCCTCGCGCAGCTCGGCCAGCACCCGCTCGCCCAGCCGGGCGGAGGCCAGGTGGGCGAAGCGCACCAGCACCGACTGCACCACCACGAACCCGGCGATGAGCAGGGCGATCCGGTCCACCGTGGTGCCGGTGGTGCCCCGGGAGATCCCCTCGACCAGGTCGCCGAGCAGCCGCGGCGCGACCAGGCCGGCCGCGGCGGCCAGCGCGTGCAGGGCCAGCGCCGTGGCGAGCGCGCGCGGGTGCCGGCGGACCAGGCCGCGCGCGTACCGGCGCACCTGCGCCGCGTCGGCGACCGGCAGTGCGGTGCCCATCAGTCCTCCTCCCGGCTCACCGTGGCCCGGTAGCGCGGTTCGCTGTCGAGCAGCTCGGCGTGCGTCCCCTCGGCCACCGCCTTGCCGTCCTCGACGAAGATCACGTGCTCGGCGCGGCCGAGCACCAGCGGGCTGGTGGTGCAGACCAGGGTGGTCCGGCCGGCGCGGGCGGCGGCCAGCCGGTCGGCGATCCGGGCCTCGGTGTGCGCGTCGACAGCGCTGGTCGGCTCGACCAGCAGCAGCGTCTCCGGGTCGGCGACCAGCGCCCGGGCCAGCCGCAGCCGCTGCTGCTGCCCGCCGGAGAACTCCCGGCCCCGCTCGGCGACCGCGCTGTCCAGCCCGTCGGGCAGCGCCTCGACGATGTCCGTCGCGCTGGCCGCGGCCAGCGCCGCCGCGATCGTCGCGTCGTCGGCCGTGTCGTGCGGGTCCAGCTCCGCCCGGAGCGACCCGGTGAACAGGTGTGCGTCGTTGTCGGCCACCATGATCCGCTCGCGCACCGTGGCCAGCGGCAGGTCCCGCAGCGGTACGCCGTGCAGGGTCGCCTCCCCGTCGACGTACCGGCCGAGCCGGTCCACGATCGCCACGGCCTCCTCGGGCGCGGTAGCGGCGAGCGCGGTGAACCGGCCGGGGCGCAGCGTCACCCCGGACTCGACGTCCACCAGCTCGCCGGGACCGTCCGGCAGGCGGGCCGGACGGGCCGGGTCGACCAGTTCCGGGGTGAGCCGGAGCAGCCGGACCACCCGCCGGGCGGCCACGTGGCCGCGGGTCAGCTTGTCCACCGCCTCGGTGAGCTGCCGCAGCGGGCTGACCAGGAACGCGGTGTAGCCGTAGAAGGCGACCAGCTGGCCGGCGCTGATCTCGCCGCGCAGCGCGAACCGGGCGCCGAGCCAGGTGACCAGCACCAGGAAGGCGCCGGGGAGCAGCACCTGCGCCGCCTCCAGCAGCGACTCGACCCGGGCCACCCGTACGCCGTCGGCGCGCAGCGCCTGCGACTGCGCCCGGTAGCGGGCGGAGAGCACCGGCTCGCCGCCGACGCCGCGCAGCACCCGCAGCCCGGAGACGATGTCACCGGCCCGGGTGGTGAGCGCTCCCTCGGAGTCCCGGTACGCCTGCTGCTGCCGGTGCAGCGGCCGGATGAGCAGGCCGACCACCGCCATCAGCAGCGGTACGCCGAGCACCACGACCAGGCCGAGCGGCACCGAGGCGCCCAGCAGGATCACCGCGACGGTGACGATGGCGACCACCGCGCCGGTGCCCCGGGCGGTGATGTCGATGGCGTGGCCGATGTGGCTGATGTCGGCGGTGCCGATGCTCACCACCTCGCCGGCGGCCACCCGGCGGGGCAGGGCGGCGCCGAGGCGGTTGGCGGTCTCCACGGTCAGCTGCACCGTCCGGTACGCGGCGGCCAGCCAGTTGAACACCGCGCACCGGTGCCGCAGGATCCCGGCGACCGCCTGGAGCACGCCCAGGCCGAGCAGCACCAGCCCCCAGGCGACCAGGGCGCCCTCGTCCCGGCGGGTGAGCCCGTCCACGGCCCGGCCGACGGCGGCGGGCATCAGCGCCTGGGCGACCATCCAGAGCACGCCGAGGGCGATGCCGGCGCTGAACACGGCCTTGTGCCGCATCGCCAGCCAGACCAGGTAGCGGGTGGCCGACCGCGCGTCGGGTACGCCGGGATCGCCGGCCGGTAAGGAGCGCATAGCCCCTCGAAGCTAGACGGACGGCCATCCGTCGCGCGAACCAATTACCGCCCGGCGGTCAGCGGTCGACCTGCGTGAAGTCCCACGAGTGCGGGGGCCGGGCGAGCAGCGTCGGGGGCGGATCCGGCAGCGCCCGCGGGTTGCCCCGCCACTTGGAGATGACCACCACCCGGTGGTCGGTGGAGGAGAACACCTCGCTGGACAGGTGCAGCGGGTCGTGGTCGAACTCCGGCAGGGCGGTGTCGCAGACCCAGGTGATCAGGTCGGCCACCCCGTACGGCTCGGCGCGCGCCTCCCACATCCGGACGATCACGTCGGCCCCCGTCACACGCTGACCGTGGTGAGCGGCATGGCGGAGTCGGCGGGCAGGTCCAGCCGGCTCGGCGCTACGCCCGCCGCGACCAGGTGCGCTCCGAGGGCGGCCACCATCGCGCCGTTGTCGGTGCAGAGCTTCGGCCGGGGCGCCCGGACCCGGATGCCGTGCTTGGCGGCGCGGTGCTCGGCCATCGCCCGCAGCCGCGAGTTGGCCGCCACGCCGCCGCCGATCACCAGCGTGTCGATGCCGTCGGCCCGGCAGGCGTCGATCGCCTTGGCGGTCAGCACGTCGCAGACCGCCTCCTGGAAGGAGGCGGCGACGTCGGCGACCGGCACCGGCTCCCCGGCCCGCTGCCGCGCCTCCACCCAGCGGGCCACCGCGGTCTTCAGCCCGGAGAAGGAGAAGTCGTAGCGGTGGGCGGCGAGGTCCTTGGCGGCGGTCAGGCCGCGCGGGAAGGCGATCGCCGCCGGGTCACCGGCCCGCGCCTCCCGGTCGATCGGCGGGCCGCCCGGGAACGGCAGCCCGAGCAGCCGGGCGACCTTGTCGAACGCCTCACCGGCGGCGTCGTCGATGGTGGCGCCGAGCGGGGTGACGCCGCGGGCGAGGTCGTCGACCCGGAGCAGGGACGAGTGGCCACCGGAGACCAGCAGGGCGATCGCCGGCTCGGGCAGCGGGCCGTGCTCCAGGGTGTCCACCGCCACGTGCGCGGCGAGGTGGTTGACCCCGTAGACCGGCTTCTCGGCGGCGAGCGCGTACCCCTTCGCCGCGGCCACCCCGACCAGCAGGGCGCCGGCCAGGCCCGGGCCGGAGGTCACCGCGATGGCGTCGATGTCGGCGAGGGTCACCCCCGCCTCGGCCAGCGCCCGGTCCATGGTCGGCACGATGGCCTCCAGGTGGGCCCGGCTGGCCACCTCGGGCACCACGCCGCCGAACCGGGCGTGCTGCTCGACGCTGGAGGCGAGCGCGTCGGCGAGCAGCGTGTGCCCGCGCACGATGCCGACACCGGTCTCGTCGCAGGAGGTCTCGATGCCGAGGATCAGTGGTTCATCAGCCACGGTCGGTCCCATCTCCGGTCGCCGCCTCGACGCGCTGCATGACCAGCGCGTCGGTGTTGCTCGGTTGGTAGTAGCCGCGCCGTACCCCGATCGGTTCGAAGCCGTACGCGGCGTAGAGCCGCTGGGCCGGGGCGTTGTCCGCCGCGACCTCCAGCAGGGTGTTGCGAGCGCCGAGCCGGGCGGCCTCGGCGAGCAGCGCCTCCAGCAGCAGCCGGCCGATGCCGCGACGCTGGGCGTCCCGGCGGACGGCGATGTTCTGCACCCAGGCCTCGTCGGGCAGGGCCGCGGTGAGCCCGGCGTAGCCGAGCACCGCGCCGTCGTCGTCGCGGGCCACCCGGTAGAAGTGCCCGTTGGCCAACTCGTTCCAGAACATCGCCGCGGACCACTGCTCGGGCCCGAACAGGTCCGCCTCGATCGGCAGCACCTCGTCGATGTGCCACCAGCGGAACGGCTCCAGGCGGACCACGCTCACGGCAGGACCGGCTTGCGCGCGGTCGCCGCCACGGCGTCCGGGCGACGCAGGTAGAGCGGGGTGAGCCGCTCCCCCGGGGCACCGGCCCGGACCCGCTCGGCGGCCAGGGCGGCCAGCGACGCGGGATCCGGGTAGCGCGGCTCCGCCCGCAGCGGCAACCCGAGCGCGTCGGCGTACCGGTGCGCGCCGTCGCCGACCGCCACGGTGACCGCCAGGCCCCGGGCCTGCTCGGCGGCGACCGCCGGCGCGGAGACCTCCGGCCCGGCCAGCCGCTGGCCGGCGCCGTCGTAGACCGCCCAGTAGATCTCCTTGCGCCGCGCGTCGCTGGCGGCCAGCACCGGCTCGCCGGCGGCCGCCGGGTGGCCGATCGCGTCCAGCGAGCAGACGCCGTACGTGGGGATGCCGAGCACCTGGCCCATCGTGGCGGCGGTGACCAGCCCCACCCGCAGCCCGGTGAACGGGCCGGGACCGAGGCCGGCGACGATCGCCGCCAGGTCGCCCGGACGGGCGTCGACGTCGGCGAGGACCGCGTCGACCTGCGGGGCGAGCAGTTCGCCGTGCGCACGGGCGTCGACCGTGCACCGCTGCGCGCGGAGTGTGACGCCGCCGGCCGAGACCTCCACCAGGGCCGCGGTCACCGCGGGGGTGGAGCTGTCCACCACGAGTACGAGCACGGTATGCCAGCCTAGCCGCCCCGCCCCCACCCCCGACGCACGCCCGCCCCCCGGGCACTGCCGTGGTGATCCCGGCTCGTTCAGGAACCAGGCCGGTGGCATGTCGCCGTCGAGCGTCATTCCGCTCTGGCATAAATATGACGGAGCGGAATGCGGGTCACTTCGAGACGTCACCATCTGGTGGTGCCGGAGAGTCACCTCGCGAACCAGATCGCCACCACCTTGCGCCGGGAACGCGAGGCGCGGTATCTCACCCAGGAGAAGCTTGCCGAGCTGGCCGGCACCACTCAGGGCGCGGTGGCCCGTATCGAGCGGGGCGACCGCCTACCCCGCCTTCCCCTGGTCGACCGGCTCTTCGCGGCCATGGACCTGCAGTTGGCGGTCGCGGTGGAGCCGCTCGACGCGCAGCTCGACGCCCGGATGGCCGAGCTGGCCGCCCGGCCGCTGGCCGAGCGGGTCGACGCCCTGGGACTCGACCGGCTCCTGGACCGCCTCGGCGACCTGCCGCACGTGCTCACGGGTGGCACCGCCGCGCTGCTGCAGGGAGCGCCGGTGCCGGTCGACGCCGTGGAGATCGCGGTCCGCTGGCGCGACTCGGCGCGGTTCGCCGCCTGGCTGCGGGCCGCCTACGGGCAGCGGTGGCACGACCGGTGGGGCGAGTTCGGCGGGGTGCCGGTCGAGCCCGAGGAACCGGGCGCCCACCGGTGGCTGACCCGGTACGGGGAGCTGCGGGCCGTGATGTGCGACGAGCTGCCCGAGACCGTCGAGGTGCGGCACGGCGACCGCGGCTACCGGGTGGTGCCGCTGGTCGCCCTGGAGCTGACCGACCCGGCCGCCGCCGGGCTGCTGCGCCGTTACCGCCACCGCGCAGGAACCGCCACGAGCGGCCAGGCCCCCTGACGGGCCGGCGATCCGGACCCGCACCGGCGGGGCCCAGCCCGTCAGCCGTCAGCCGTCAGCCGGCCGAGCGTTCCCAGTCGATCGTGGGCAGGCCGGCGTCGGCCAGCGCCTTGTTGGCCGCGCTGAACGGGCGGCTGCCGAGGAAGCCGCGGGGGTTCATCGGGCTGGGGTGGCCGGCCTCCAGCACGACGTGCCGGGGGTTGGTGACCAGGGCGGCCTTCTTGCGGGCGTAGCCGCCCCAGAGCAGGAAGACCACCCGGGTGTCCAGCGCGTCCAGGGCCCGGATGGTGGCGTCGGTGAACTCCTCCCAACCGGCGTTCGCGTGCGACCCCGGCGTGCCCTGCCGCACGGTCAGCACCGAGTTGAGCAGCAGCACGCCCTGCGCGGCCCAGCCGTCGAGGTTGCCGCTGCGCGGCTTGGGCACGCCGAGGTCCTCCCCCAGCTCCTTGAAGACGTTGCGCAGCGACGGCGGCACCGTCACCCCCTGGCGGACGCTGAAGCTCAGCCCGTGCGCCTGCCCGGCCCGGTGGTACGGGTCCTGCCCGAGGATCAGCACCCGGCAGCCGCCGGGCGGGCAGAGCCGGTAGGCGGAGAAGAGGTCCTCGACCGGCGGGAAGACCGTCGCGGTCGCGTACTCGCGGGCGACGAAATCGGCCAGCGCGGCGGTGCGGGCCGGGTCGAGGTGGGGGGTGAGCACGGCCCGCCAGTCCGCCGGCAGCAGCGCCAGCAGGTCGAGGGTGGGGGCGTCGTCGGGCATCGGCAACCTTTCGCCGGTCGGTTCGGTCGGCCGAACTCTAGGCAGCGGGTACGACAGCGCTCAGCCCAGGCCGGCCAGGCGCTGCGCCCAGTCGCCACCGACCGGCTCCAGCTCCACCACCCGGGTGTCGTCGTCCCGCCGGTCGATGCGCACCCGCAGGTGGGCGTCGACCAGCTGCTCGACCATCCCCTCGCCCCACTCGACCACGGTCACCGACTCCTCCACCGAGGCGTCCAGGTCGAGGTCGTCGATCTCGGCCCGCGGGTCGGCCGCGTCCCCCAGCCGGTACGCGTCGGCGTGCACCAGCGCCACCCGGCCGCCCCGCGCCCGGTCGGGCTGGTGCACCCGGGCGATCACGAAGGTCGGCGAGGTGATGTCGCCGCGCACCCGCAGCCCGGCGCCGATGCCCTGGGTCAGCGCGGTCTTGCCGGCGCCCAGCGG
This sequence comes from Micromonospora sp. C28SCA-DRY-2, assembly GCF_030519475.1. Classification (GTDB taxonomy): domain Bacteria; phylum Actinomycetota; class Actinomycetes; order Mycobacteriales; family Micromonosporaceae; genus Micromonospora. The sequence goes on from NZ_JAUMKD010000002.1 coordinate 907,727, forward strand.
GCCGGTGAGCAGCAACAGGTCGCCGGCGCGCAGCACGCCGGCCAGCCGGCGGCCGAACTCCTGGGTGTCGGCGGCCGTGGGCAGCTTCACCACGTGGGTCACAGTTCCTCCATGCTCACAACGATTCGAGGAAGCGCGCCAGCGCGGCGTTGACCTCGTCGGCGTGCTCCAGCATCACCACGTGCCCACTGTCGTTGATCTTGACGAACTCGGCGTGCGGCAGGCGCCGCACGATCTCCTCCGAGTGGGTCACCGGGGTGATCATGTCCTTGTCGCCGACCACCACCAGCACCGGCGTGTCGGCCAGCGCGGCCAGCGCCGGGAACCGCGAGTGGGTGGCCAGCGTGCGCAGGTAGCGGGTCACCGTGTCCGCCGAGGTGCGCGAGTTCATCGTCTCCACGTACGAGACCAGGGCCGGACTCGGGTTCCGGGCGCCGAAGCCGTACCGGCGGGTGAGCAGCCAGGCGACGTTGGTGGTGGACTTGCGGGCCCGGTCGATCACGGTGCCGCCGTAGCGGGTGACGTTGCCGACCATGTAGAGCACCGGGGCGCCCACCCGGCCGAGCAGCGCCGGCGCGACCAGCTTCGTCTCGGCGAGCAGGCCGCCCGAGGTGGCCATCAGCACCGTGCCCACCACCCGGTCGCCGAACATCTCCGGGAACAGTTCGGCGAAGGCCATGATGGTCATCCCGCCCATCGAGTGGCCGACCAGCACCAGCGGCCCCTCCGGGGCGGTCCGGTCGATCACCGCGCGCAGCGTGCGGCCGAGCGCGGTGAGGTCGTACTCGCCGGTCTCCAGCCGGCCCGACCGGCCGTGGCCGGGCTGGTCGTACGCGACGATCCGGTGCTCGCCCCGCTCGGCGAGCATCTTGCGCTGGAAGTGGAACGTGCCCATGTCCAGGCAGAAGCCGTGCACCAGCACCACCGTCGGGTTGCCGGCCACCGGCCGGGTCGGCTCCACCACCTCGACGTGGATGTCGGTGCCGTCCGGCATTTCCAGCCGGAACGACTCGTCGTACCGCTGGTCGCCGAAGACCTCGTGGGCGTACCGGTCGGTGGGGTCGGCCTTGAGCCGGCGGACCAGCGCGCGCTCGGTGGCGACGCCGGCGGCGAGCCCGGCGGCCGCCACCCCGACCGCGGCCCCGACCAGCCCGGCGACCTTGCCGGTTGCGGTACGCGGACGCGGGATGCGGTGTTTCTGACCGCTCACGCCGCCACCCTGGTTCGCGACCCCGGGGCTCGCAAACCCGGCTCACTCCTCGCGCTCACGGCGCCACCCTGGTTCGCGACCGCGGGGCTCGCAAACCCGGCTCACTCCTCGCGCTCACGGCGCCACCCTGGTTCGCGACCGCGGGGCTCGCAAACCCGGCTCACTCCTCGCGCTCACGGACGCTCGCCGTCGTAGACCCGGGGCACCCGGCTGCCACCGAACCGGGTGACGATCTCGTAGTTGATGGTGCCGACCGCCTCGGCCCAGTCGTCGGCGGTGGGCTCGCCGTCGGCGCCGCTGCCGAAGAGCGTGACCACGTCGCCGGCGGCCACCGGGTCGTCGCCGCAGTCGAGCACGAACTGGTCCATGCAGACCCGGCCGGAGATGGTCCGCCGCCGCCCGCCGAGCTGCACCGGGCCGCTGTTGGAGGCGTGCCGGGGCACCCCGTCGGCGTAGCCGAGCGGCACCACGGCCAGGTTCGCGTCCCGCTCGGTGGTGTAGGTGTGGCCGTACGAGACGCCGGAGCCGGCGGCCACCCGCTTGGTGAGCATCACCCGGGCCCGGGCGGTCATCGCCGGGCGCAGCCCGTAGGTCTCGCCGGCCACCGGGGAGAGGCCGTAGACGGCGATCCCGGGCCGGACCAGGTCGAAATGCGTGTCCGGCCGGGTCAGGGTGGCCGCCGAGTTGGCCAGGTGCCGGTAGCGGGGCCGCAGCCCGGCCCGCTCCACCATGGCCAGCCCCTCGTGGAAGACGGCGAGCTGCCGGTCGGTGGTCGGGTGCCCGGGCATGTCGGCGTAGACGAAGTGGCTCCACACCCCGACCACCTCGACCACGCCGTCCGCCTGGGCCTTGGCCGCGGCGTCGAGCAGCGCCGGCCAGTCGGCGACGGTCGCGCCGCCCCGGGAGAGCCCGGTGTCGATCTTGAGGTGCAGCCGGGCCGGACGGCCGGCCCGCCGGCTCGCCTCGATCATCTCGTCGAGCTGGGACAGGCTCGCCACGCCCAGGTCGACCCCGGCGGCGACCCCCTCGTGCAGCGGCAGCCCCGGGGCGAGCAACCAGGCCAGCACCGGGACGGTGATGCCGGCCGCCCGCAGGCCCAGCGCCTCGTCCAGGGTGCAGACACCGAGCCAGTCCGCGCCCCCGTCCAGCGCCGCCCGTGCGGCCGGGACCATGCCGTGGCCGTACCCGTCGGCCTTGACCACCGCCATCAACTCGGCACCGGTGCCGGACCGGAGCCGGCTCACGTTCTCGCGGATCGCGTCAAGGTCGACGCGTACCTCGGCCTGCCACATGGGCCCAGCCTACTTTCCGGGCCGATCCCGGCGGCCGGGGCCGGCCGAGCCCACCGCCGCGCCGAGCCGGGCCAGCACCGGGCGCAGCGCGTCCGCCACGTCGGGCGCGGTCACCGGGCCGCCCCGGGCCGCCTCCCGACCGGCCAGCCCGTGCAGGTACGCGGCCATCGCGGCCGCCCGGTCCGCCGGCACCCCGGCCGCGAGCAGCGAGCCGAGCAGCCCGGCCAGCACGTCCCCGGTGCCCCCGGTGGCCAGCGCCGGGGTGCCGGTCGGGTTCACGTACGCCCGCCCGTCGGGCGTGCCGATCACCGTGCGGTCCCCCTTGAGCAGCACCACCGCGTTCATCCAGGCGGCCAGCCGCAGGGTGGCGGCGACCCGGTCGGTGCCCGGGCTCTCCCCGCAGAGCCGGGTGAACTCGCGGTCGTGCGGGGTGACCACGATCGGGGCGTCCCGCTTGCGCAACCGGTCGGCGAGCGAGCCGTCGACCAGCAGGGTGAGCGCGTCCGCGTCGAGCACCACCGGCACCGGGGCGGCCAGCACGGCCCGCAGTTCGGCCGCCGCCTCCTCGCCGGTGCCCAGCCCCGAGCCGCAGACCCAGGCCTGCACCCGGCCCGCGTCGGCGACCCGGCCGGTGGCGATCACCGACGGGTGCTGGTGCAGCACCTCGGCCCGGGCGCCGCCGGCGTAGCGGACCATCCCGGTCGGGCCGGCCAGCGCGCCGCCCACCGAGAGCACCGCGGCGCCCGGGTAGGTCGCCGAGCCGGTGGCCACCCCGACCACCCCCCGGCTGTACTTCTCCGACGCCGCGCCCAGCCGGGGCCACCAGTCGACCAGGTCCGACCACTCGGTGACCCGCAGCGCCGGGGTGCCCCGCAGCCACGGCGCCAGCCCGATGTCGACCAGCTCGACCTGGCCGGCGAGCGGGGCGGCCGGGCCGACCACCAGTGCCGGCTTCAGCGCGCCGAAGGTCACCGTGACGTCGGCGCGGACCGCGTTGGGCCGGCCGGAGGCGGCCAGCGGGACGTGACCGGTGTCCACCGCCACCCCGCTCGGCACGTCCACCGCGACCACGCTGGCCCGGTCGCCGTCCCGCCCGCAGTGCCGCACCAGGCTGGCCGCCAACTGGTCGGCCGTCTCCCGGAGCCCGCCGCTGGCGCCGATCCCGACGATCCCGTCCAGCACCAGGTCGACCACGGCGGGCGGCCGGTCCACCAGCCGGCCACCGGCGGCGCGGAACGCGGCCAGCCCGCCGGCGTGCGCCCGACCCGGGTTCAGCAGCAGCGCGGACACCGCGGCACCCCGCCCGGCCAGCCGCGCGCCCGCGTAGAGGGTGTCGCCGCCGTTGTCGCCGGAGCCGACCAGCAGCAGTACCCGGGCTCCGTAGACCCCGCCCCGATCGGCGAGCAGCAACGCGCAGCGGCGGGCCAGCCCGGCGGCGGCGCGCTGCATCAGCGTCCCGGGCGGCAGGGTGGCCATCAGTCCCGCCTCCGCCGCCCGTACGTCCGCGACCCGCCACACCGGTCTCATGCCACTCCGTTCCGGCGTGCCGGCGCGGCACGCCCCCGATCACCGTTCCGCGACCACCATGGCCGAGGCGATCCCGCCGTCGTGGGACAGCGAGAGGTGCCAGCGGCTGACCCCGCGCTCGGTGGCCGCCGCGGCGACCGTGCCGGAGACGGTCAGCCAGGGACGACCGTCCGGATCCGGCACGATCTCGCAGTCGTGCCAGCTCAGCCCGGCCGGCGCGCCGAGCGCCTTGGCCACCGCCTCCTTCGCGGCGAACCGGGCGGCCAGCGACTCGGGCGAGCGCGGATTGCCGGAGCGGGTGAACCGCTCGGCCTCGGTGAAGAGCCGGTCGGCCAGCAGCGGCGTACGCGCGATGGCCCGGGCGAACCGGTCGACCAGCACGACGTCGATGCCGACAGCCACGATCACGAGCTCACCCTACCGGCGTGGCGGGCGGCAGATTAGCCACCGGCACGGTCCGCGGCAATGCCTGTGGACAGCCGCGGCCGGCGGCCGGGGCCGGTTGTCCACAGGGCCCCCGGCGCGGTGCCGCCGCCACCTAGCGTCGGGTCCGTCGATGTTTCCAGCGCGAGGCGGGGGGCCGGATGAGCGACGAGGCGATCAGCGTCCGACCGGAGGTGTTGCGGCGGGCCGCGGGCCGGCTCGCCGACGAGGGCTACCGGCTGGCGCACGGGCTGGCCGGGGTGCCCGGTCTGGTGGTGCCGGCGCCGGGCTGGTCGGCCGGTGCCGCGCTGGCCGGGCTGGAGTCGGCGGTGCACGGCTGGTGCGGCCGGCTCGGCGCGCGGGTGGCGGCGACCGGCGACGCGGTCTCGGCGGCGGACGAGGCGTACCGGGCGGCGGACGACCGGGCCGCCGCCCGGCTGGCCGCCCTGCCCCGATGACCCGGCCGAGGCCGGCTCGTCCGGCGGGCCCCACCAGGCCCGCCGGGCGACCGCTGTGGGCCGGCGGGACGGGGCCGGCGGGGCGACCGGCGACGGCCGCCGGCGGCGTCGGCTACGCCCAGTTGTGGGCGGCCGATCCGGATGCCTGGCGGGCCGCCGGCACCGCCTGGGCGGGGCTCACCCGGCTGGCCGAGCGGCGGTCCGCCGCGCTGGCCGGTGCCGCCACCGCGCTCCGGGGCGGCTGGTCGGGCGGGGCCGCCGGGGCGGCCGACGCCCGGCTGGCCGGGCTGCGGGCCGAGCTGACCACGCTGCGGCCCGCCCTGATCGAGGCCGACCAGGTGCTCGCCGAGTTCGCCGCCCGGCTGGCCACGGCCAAAGGGCGGCTGGCCGCGGCCGTGGCGCTGGCCGACGGCTCGGGGGTGCTGGTCGACCGGCACGGCCGGGTCCGCGCCGATCCGGCCCGACCACCGACCGAGCGGGCCGGGCCGGCGGCCGCCCGGGTGGGGGCGGGCATCCGCGACGCACTCGACCTGGCGAGGGCGGCCGACCGCGAGGCCACGGCGCGGCTGGACGGGTTGTCCGCCGCGGCGGGCACCGGCTGGGCGGACGCCCCGCCCCCTGGTCGGCCCGCGCCGGGCGGCGACCCGGCGCTGGTCCACGCCTGGTGGGCGGGGCTCACCCCGGCGCAGCGGCGCTGGCTGGTGGCGCACGAGCCGGGGTTGGTCGGCCGCCTCGACGGGGTGCCGGTCGCGGCCCGCGACCAGGCCAACCGGCTGCTGCTCGGGGCCCGGCGCGACGAACTGGTCGCCGAGCGGTCGCGGCTGCTCGGCCGGGTGCCGCGCGGGCCGGTCGAGGTGGCCGGGCTGCTCCGGGTCGGGGCGGCACTGTCCGGGCTGGACGCGCTCGACGCCCGGCTGGCGGCGTCCGGGGCGCCCCGGGCGTACCTGCTGGGGCTGGAGCCGGGGGGCGAGGGCCGGGCGGTGGTCGCGCTGGGCAATCCCGACCGGTCGAGCGGCGTGCTGACGTACGTGCCGGGGATGACCGCCGGCCTCGACGACGCCCCGGGTGAGCTGGGCCGGGCCGGCCGGGTGCTGGCCCGCTGCGCCGCCCTCGACCCGGGCGCGGAGACCGCGGCGGTGCTGTGGCTCGACTACGACGCCCCCGACTTCCTGCACGAGGCGGTCTGGCCGGGGCAGGCCCGGGACGCCGGGCCGGCGCTGCACCGGTTCCAGGAGGGGCTGCGGGCCACCCACGAGGGGCCACCGGCCCGGCAGACCGTGCTGGGGCACAGCTACGGCTCGCTGGTGGTGGGCAACGCCGTCCGCGAACACGGGCTGGCGGCCGACGCGCTGGTCTTCGTCGGCTCGCCCGGGGTCGGCGTCGCGCACGCCGCCGAGCTGGGCCTGCCGGCCGGCCAGGTCTGGGCGAGCACCGCGGCCGACGACGTCATCCGGCTGGCCAGCCCGCCGGACGAGCTGGCCCGGCGCGCGGTCCTCGGCGCGTCACCGCTGGGCCTGACCGCGGGGGTGGCCGGCGGCCACGAGCTGTGGTTCGGGCGCGACCCCACCGACCCGGGCTTCGGCGCGCGGACGTTCCCGAGCGGCCGGCACGGCCACACCGGCTACTGGGAGGCCGACAACCCCGCGCTGGACGGCATGGCCCGGATCGTGCTGGGCCGGTGAAGCCCGCCGACCGCCGCCAGCACAGCCGACCGCCCGGGCGGCGAGGACACGGGTGGGCACCCGGACACGTCGACGGCTTGGGGCCGACCAGCCCGGCACGACCGGCCTCTCGCCGACCAGCCCGGCACCGACCGGCCTCTCGCCGACCAGCCCGGCGCCGACCAGCCCGGCACCGACCGGCTCGGCACCGACCGGCTCGGCACCGACCGGCTCGGGGCCGACCCGCGTACGGGTCGGCCCCGGTCGCCGCCGACGCGACGGACCGGGGCCGGGTGTGCCGCTGGCTGCTACTCGACGGTGACGGACTTCGCCAGGTTGCGCGGCTGGTCCACGTCGTGACCGCGGGCGGCGGCGATCTCGGCCGCCAGCACCTGCAACGGCACGGTGGTGAGCAGCGGCGCGAGCAGCGTCGGCGTACGCGGCACGTAGATCAGGTGGTCGGCGTAGCGGACCACCGCCTCGTCGCCCTCCTCGGCGATCACGATGGTGCGGGCGCCCCGCGCCCGGACCTCCTGGATGTTGGAGACGACCTTGTCGTGCAGGATGCCCCGGCCGGCCGGCGACGGCACCACGCAGACCACCGGGGTGCCCTTGTCGATCAGCGCGATCGGGCCGTGCTTCAGCTCGCCCGCCGCGAAGCCCTCCGCGTGCATGTACGCCAGCTCCTTGAGCTTGAGCGCGCCCTCCAGCGCCACCGGGTAGCCGACGTGCCGGCCGATGAAGAGCACGGTCGGCTCGCTCTTCAGCTCGCGGGCCAGTTCGCGCACCGGCTCGATCCGGTCCAGCAGCTCGCGCAGCTTGCCCGGCACCTCCTGGAGCTGGGCGACCACGGCGGCCACCTCGTCGGCGTACTTGATCCCGCGGACCTGGGCCAGGTGCAGGCCGATCAGGTAGCAGGCGACGAGCTGGGTGAGGAACGCCTTGGTGGAGGCGACGGCGATCTCCGGCCCGCCGTGGGTGTAGAGGACCGCGTCGGACTCGCGCGGGATGGTGGAGCCGTTGGTGTTGCAGATGGCCAGCACCCGGGCCTTCTGCTCCTTGGCGTGGCGCAGCGCCATCAGGGTGTCCATGGTCTCGCCGGACTGCGAGATCACCACGATCAGCGTGGACCGGTCGAGGACCGGGTCGCGGTAGCGGAACTCGCTGGCCAGCTCCACCTCGCAGGGGATCCGGGTCCAGTGCTCGATGGCGTACTTGGCGACCAGGCCGGAGTGGTAGGCGGTGCCGCAGGCGACGATGAAGATCTTGTCGACGTCGCGCAGGTCCTGGTCGCTGAGGCGGACCTCGTCGAGCGCGATCTCGCCGGTCTCGGTGAGCCGGCCGAGCAGCGTGTCGGCGATGGCCTGCGGCTGCTCCTCGATCTCCTTGAGCATGAACCAGTCGTAGCCACCCTTCTCGGCGGCCGAGGAGTCCCAGTCGATGTGGAAGTCCTTGCCGGCGGCGGGCTGACCGGCGAAGTCGGTGATCTCGATGGTGTCGCCGGTGATCAGGACGATCTGGTCCTGGCCCAGCTCGACCGCGTCCCGGGTGTGCTCGATGAACGCGGCGACGTCGCTGGCCAGGTAGTTCTCGCCGGCGCCGCGGCCGACCACCAGCGGCGAGTTGCGCCGGGCGCCGACCACCGCGCCGGGCACCCCGGCGTCGACGGCGAGCAGGGTGAACGCCCCCTCCAGCCGCTGGCAGACCACCCGCATGCCGGCGGCGAGCAGCTGCGGCCCGTCCGGGTGGCCGGCGGCGCGCAGGTCGGCCAGGGCGGCGGAGAGCAGGTGCGCGGCGCACTCGGTGTCGGTGTCGCTGGCGAACTGGACGCCGTCGGCCTCCAGCTCGGCGCGGAGCTTCGCGAAGTTCTCGATGATGCCGTTGTGGATGACCGCGACCCGGCCGTCGGGGGCCAGGTGGGGGTGGGCGTTGCGGTCGGTGGGGCCGCCGTGGGTGGCCCAGCGGGTGTGGCCGATGCCGGTGGTGCCGTCGCCGATGCCGATCGGGCTGGCCGCGCAGGACGTCGGGTCGTCAGCGGCCCGCTCGGAGAGGACCTTCTCCAGATTGGCCAGCTTGCCGGCCTTCTTCTCGGTCAGCAGCTCGCCGTCGCAGACGACGGCCACCCCGGCCGAGTCGTAACCGCGGTACTCCAGCCGCCGCAGTCCGTCCAGCACGATGCCCAGCGCCGGGCGCGAGCCGGCGTACCCCACGATTCCACACATGGGTGGCAGCCTAACCCAGTATCGCTCACCAGGTGTGCTCGAAAGCCGGGTAAACAATCACTGAACTTGAGCAATCAGGTCGAAATACGGGATCAATCGGGCGAATATCCCGACCCATCCGGGCCGGCGCCGGGGACCGGGTTGCGTACCCCGGTGGCGGTACGACAGGCTCGCCGAGCCGGCGTCGTCCCTGGGCCCGCCGGCCGCGCACCTGACCCGGCACCTGGAGCGACCGTGTCCGAGACGACCCCGCCCACCGATCCGCCGAGCCCGCGCCCGGCGGCCGACCCGCACCCCTGGGCGCCGCTCGACCCGCGGCCCGATCCGGGGTACCCGGCACAGCCCGACCCCTGGATCCCCGCCACCCCGCTGTACGCCACCCCGCCGACGCCGCACGCCGCTCCCGCCGAGCCGGCTCACATTGGCGGTGCCGTGCGCCGCCGACGGCGCGGCCTGGTGGCCGCCGTGCTCGCCGGGGCGCTCGTCCTCGCCGCCGGCCTCGGCTTCGGCGGCTACCAGCTGCTCCGCCCCGACGACCGGCCACGGGCCGCGCCGACGATCGACGACCTGGGCGCCGAGGTCGACGGCGCGGAGGGCCCGGACGCCTCCCCGGCACCGGGGGAGAGCCCCTCGGCCAGCCCGGCGGCCACCCCGTCGCAGGGACCGGGCCGGATCCGGGTGGTCTACGAGGTGACCGGGCGCGGCGCGGCCGACATCCTCTACCACGACGCCAACGGCGCGCCGATCTGGCTGGACGAGGTGCGGCTGCCGTGGCGCACCAGCGTGCGTACCGACCGGCTCGACCTGGTGATGGTGCAGGCCAGCAAGCCCGACGACGCGATGTGGGCGGTCTCCTGCTCGGTCAGCGTGGACGGCAGCGCGGCGACGACCGAGACGGCCGGCCGCGGCGCGTGGCGGGCCAGCTGCTTCGGCGCCGCGTAGGGACCCGCCGGCCGGCCGCGGATCGGCGGCGGTTCCGGGCGCGGAAGCCGCGGGCCAGGGCGGCGGCGCTGTTCGCCCGGTTTCGGGCGTCGCGGTGCTGCCCACGGCGGCGGCCGTCCGCGTACATTGAGCCGCCGGCCCGGAGCGCCGGCACGCCGCCACCCCCGTCGCGGACGCCCCACCCGCCCCACCGGAGCAGACCGATGTCCGAGGCCCCGCCACCCCCCGACCCCACCCCGTCGACCGGACCGGCCGCGCCCGACCCGGGGCCGTCGACCGGACCGGCCGCACCCGACGCCGCCGCCTCGGGAACGCCGACGGCACCGGAGCCGGCCGCGCCGCCGTCGTGGACCCCGCCGGACCCGACCCCGCCGCCGCAGCCCTGGGTGGCGCCCGACCCGTGGACGCCGCCCGGCACGCCGGGCCTCCCGCCGCCGGCCGGTGCTCCCGGCCCGGCCTGGTACCCGCCGGGCCACCTGCCGCCCGGCTACCTTCCCCCGGGCCACCTGCCGCCCGGCTATCCACCGCCGTACGCGCCGGCGGCCCCGGCCCGCTCGGGCAACCGGTCGACCGTGGTGGGCGTCGTCGTCGCCGTGGCCACCGTCCTCGCGTTCGGGCTCTGCGCCTGCCTCGGCATCGCCGGCCTGGTCTACAGCGCCGACACCCCCTACCCCGACGACCCGTACGCGCAGGAGACCTACGACCCGTACTACGACTACGAGGAGCCGCAGGTCTGGCCGACCCAGGCGCGCCCGACGGTGCGGCCGGCGCTGACCCCGTCCGACGGGCCGGGCAGGGTCACCGTGGTCTACGAGGTGACCGGCCGCGGCCCGGCGGACCTGGAGTACTACGACGCCAACGGCGACTTCATCCAGGTCGAGCAGGTCACGCTGCCGTGGCGGCGGAGCCTGCGGATGCCGAGCGCCGAGCGGGTGATGGTCCTGGCGGACCACGGTCAGCCCGATCGGATCAGCTGCCGGATCACCGTGGACGGTCGCACCGTCGCGACGGACGAGGGCGCGTACGGGGTGAACTGCACCGGCTGAGGCGAGGGGTTGAAGCCGCGCCGGCGGTCCGTAGGCTGGCGGGCGTGACGACCACCCCCGCCCGGGTCGACCCGCTGGTGGCGCGGATGCGCCCGTTCGGCACGACCATCTTCGCCGAGATGTCCGCCCTGGCCGTGCGCACCGGTGCGGTCAACCTCGGCCAGGGCTTCCCGGACACCGACGGCCCGCCGGAGATGCTCGCCGCCGCGGCCGAGGCGCTGCGCGCCGGGCAGAACCAGTACCCGCCCGGTCCGGGCGTCCCGGCCCTGCGTGCCGCGGTGGCCGCGCACCAGCGCCGGTTCTGGGGGCTGGAGTACGACCCGGACGGCGAGATCGTGGCGACCGCCGGCGCCACCGAGGCCGTCGCGGCGAGCATCCTGGCGCTCTGCGAGCCCGGCGACGAGGTGGTCTGCTTCGAGCCGTACTACGACTCGTACGCCGCCTCGATCGCGCTGGCCGGCGCGGTCCGGCGCCCGGTCACGCTGCGCCCCGGCCCCGACGGGCGGTACGCGTTCGACCCGGCCGCGCTGCGCGCCGCCTTCGGCCCGCGTACCCGGCTGGTGCTGCTGAACTCGCCGCACAACCCGACCGGCAAGGTGTTCACCCCCGCCGAGCTGGCCCTGGTCGCGCAGCTGTGCCAGGAACACGGCGCGTACGCGGTGACCGACGAGGTCTACGAGCACCTGGTCTTCACCGACGCGGCCGCCCCGCACGTGCCGCTGGCCACCCTGCCCGGGATGCGCGAGCGGACGCTGCGCATCTCCTCGGCCGGCAAGACGTTCTCCTGCACCGGCTGGAAGGTGGGCTGGGTCAGCGGCCCGGCCGCGCTGGTCTCCGCGGTGCTGCGGGTGAAACAGTACCTCACCTTCGTCAACGCGGCACCGCTGCAACCGGCGGTCGCGGTGGCGCTGGCCCTGCCGGACGACTATTTCGCCGACTTCCGGGCCGGCCTGCAGGCCCGCCGGGACCAACTGGTCGGCGGGCTGACCGACGCCGGGTTCGAGGTGCTTCCGCCGGAGGGGACGTACTTCGTCACCGCCGACGTCACCCCCCTCGGCGGGCGGGACGGGGTGGAGTTCTGCCGGTCGCTGCCCGAGCGGTGCGGCGTGGTGGGCGTACCGACCCAGGTCTTCTACGACGACCCCGAGGCGGGCCGGCGGCTGGTCCGGTTCGCCTTCTGCAAGCGGCCCGAGGTGCTCACCGAGGCGGTCACCCGGCTGCGCCGCCTGGCGGGTACGCGATGAGCGACGGGTACGCCGAGCGGGTCCGCCGGCTGACCGCGCTGCGCGGCTGCGACACGGTGCTCTCCGGCGTACGCCCGGACTCGGTCGCCGAGCAGCTCGCCGCGTTGCGCGCGGTGGCCGCGGACGACGCGCTGCCGGACTACTACGGCGAGGGCGGCGCCGTGGCGGAGCTGGAGCGCCGGGTCGCCGAGCTGCTCGGCACGGAGGCCGCCGCCTTCTTCCCGACCGGCACCATGGCCCAGCAGGTCGCGATGCGCTACGGCGCGGAGCTGACCGGCCGGACAGCTGTCGGGCTGCACCCGCTGAGCCACCCGGTACGGCACGAGCGGGACGCCTACGCGGTGCTCGGCGGCCTGCGCGCGGTGTCCACCACCGACGCCCCGCGCAACCCCACCGCCGAGGAGGTGGCGGCGCTGGACGAGCCGATCGGCACGCTGCTGCTGGAGCTGCCACTGCGCGACGCCGGGTTCGTGCTGCCGAGCTGGGCGGAGCTGGTCGCGGTGGTCGACGCCGCCCGGGCCCGGGGCGCCCGGGTACACCTGGACGGCGCCCGGCTCTGGGAGTCCACCACCCACCTCGGGCACCCGCTGGCCGAGGTGGCCGGCCTCGCCGACAGCACCTACGTCTCGTTCTACAAGTCGCTCGGTGGGCACTCCGGCGCCGCCCTGGCCGGCTCCGCCGAGCTGGTCGCGTACGCCCGGGCCTGGCGGCACCGGCACGGCGGCACGCTGTTCCAGCAGTGGCCGGCCGCCCTGGCCGCGCTCGCCGGCCTCACCCACGAGCTGCCCCGGCTCGCCGGTTACGTGGCACACGCCCGCACCGTGGCCACCGCGCTGGCCGGCCTGCCCGGCGCGCGGGTGTTCCCGGCGCCGCCGCACACCCACCAGTTCCGGCTCTGGCTGCCGCATCCGGCGGACGCCCTGAACGACGCCAACCTCGCCCTCGCCGAGGAGGAGAAGGTCTGGTTCGTGGGCGGCTGGCGGAACACCGAGGTGCCCGGCGTGGCGACGGCCGAGGTGACCGTCGCCAGCCCGGCCACGGAGCTGGACGCCGGCCAGGTGACCGCGCTGGGCGAGCGCCTCCTGCGCCGGCTGCCGGTGGACTGACCGCCGCGGGCCGCCGCGCGCCCCTTCCCTTGCATTGTCGCAATGTATCGCGCAGAGTGTGGTGCAGCACACGGGGAGGCGCGACATGTTCCGAATGGTGTGGGGACAGCTTCGTGGCCGTGCTGGCCGGTCGGTGGCGCTGCTGGTCGGTGTGCTGGTGGCGACCACCGGGTTCGTCGTCCTCACCGGGACCACCACCACCTCCCGGCTGGCGGTGACCGGCGCCGTCGAGCGCGAGACCCGGTCCGCGTACGACATCCTCGTCCGCCCGACAGGGGCGCGTACCGCGCTGGAGGCCGAGCACCGGCTGGTCCGCCCGAACTACCTCTCCGGCATCTACGGCGGCATCACCCTGGAGCAGTACGAGCGGGTGCGGGCGGTCGCCGGGGTGGAGGTGGCCGCCCCGATCGCGATGCTCGGTCACTCGACGTCGCGCGTGCCGATGTCGGTCGACCTCACCGACGCCGTCGACCGCACCCTGGACCGCCAGGTGATCCGGATCGACCGGACGTACGTCGCCGAGCGCGGCCTCTCCACCGCCCCGGGCCGGCCCGAGTACGTGTACGTCACCCGGTACCCGCTGATCTATCCGGTCATCGAGCCGGACACGATGGACTCGGCCCGGTACACCGACGGTCGCGTCTACTCCTGGTCCGACGAGTGCGGGGCGGTCCCCCGCGAGGTCCAGCCGGACGGGACCAGCCGGCCGATCTGCGACCCGCGGAGCGCCGTCGTCGTCGGCAACCCCGGCTGGTCGGAGCGCGAGATCTGGCGGGTGCTCGCCGCTCGCCTGCTGCCCGACGGCCGCTTCGAGGTAACCCACCGCGCGCTCGGCGCGCCCGTCGGCGCCGTGGATACCGGCCCCACCACCGTCGAGCGGCTGGCGCTGGAGGAAACGCTGACCGTGCCGTTCCTGATCGCCGCCGTGGACCCGGACGCCGAGCAGCGCCTGGTCGGCCTGGCCGACGCGGTGGTCGACGGCCGCCCGCTGAACGCGGCGGACACCCTCGCCGACACGTCGGTTCCGGGCTTCGTGCCCGACCGGAGCGTCCCGGCGTTGGTCCCGAGCCGGCCCTTCCTGGACGGCGCGGTGCGCACCCGCCTCACCCGGCTGCCGACGGCCCGCCCGGCGGGGCTGACGCCGGACGTGTTGGACGGGGCGTTGGGGCGGGCCGAGGGGACCCCGGCCGGCAGTGCCGAGATCGACCTCGCCGAGAGCTACCGGGGCATGCTCGCCGCCGGCCTCGGTGACGACGCCTTCGACAGCTGCTGCCGGGGCCAACTCCAGGTGCTCGCCCAGCCGGCCCCGGTGGACTACGAGCGCGCGGCGGACGGCACCCTGCGCATCGCCCGGGTGTCACCGCCCGATCCGGCCATCTTCGGCGACCGGACGGAGATCAGCCTGCTGCCCCGGCCCTGGCTCAGCGACGACACCGGCGCCCGCCGGGTGGGTCGGCTGGTCATCCCCAGCGACGAAGCCCTGCACGACTGGCGGGCGGTGGGCGTGTTCGATCCGGAGCGGCTGACCGGCTTCGGCGAGCTCAGCAAGGTGCCGCTCGAGACGTACGAGCCGCCGACGGCCGAGGGAGCGGACGACCGCAGCCGCGCCGCGCTCGGTGGCGAACCGCTGCTGCCCAGTGGCAACCCGGCGGGCTACCTGTCGGCCCCGCCGCTGGTCCTGACCACCCTGAACAGCGTCCCGAAACTGCTGGAACGGGCGGGCCCGCAGCGTGCTGCCCCGATCAGCGCGATCCGGGTCCGGGTCGCCGGGGTGGACGGCTACAGCGAGCGGTCCGCCGAGCGGGTCCGGCTGATCGCCGAGCAGATCAACCGGGCGACCGGCCTGGACGTCGACATCACCCTGGGTTCCTCCCCGGCCCCGCAGACCGTCACGCTGCCCGCGGGCGAGTTCGGGCGGCCCGAGCTGCGGCTGACCGAGAACTGGTCGGCGCTCGGGGTCGCCTCCACCATCGTGCGGGCGGTGGACCGCAAGAGCGCTGTGCTCTTCCTGCTCGTCCTGGTGGTCTGCGTGCTCTTCCTCGGCAACGCCGTCTCCGCCGCCGTCCGGGACCGCCGCGCCGAGCTGGCCGTGCTGGCCTGCCTCGGCTGGCCGGCCCGCCGGATCGGCGCGCTGATCCTCGGCGAGGTCGCGGTGCTGGGCCTGGTGGCCGGACTGCTCGCCGTCGGTCTTGCGTTCCCGCTGGGCGCCATGCTGGGCGTGGGCGTCGACTGGCGGCGGGCGGCGCTCGCCGTACCGGTGGCGCTGCTGCTCGGCCTGGTCGCCGGCCTGGTGCCGGCGCTGCGGGCCGCCCGCGCCCACCCGGCCGCCGCGCTGCGCCCACCGATCGCCACCGCCCGCTGGGTACGCCGGCCCCGCACCCTGCTCGGCCTGGCCCTGGTCAACCTGGTCCGCACCCCCGGCCGCACCCTGCTCGGCGCCAGCGCCCTCGCCATCGGCGTGGCCGCACTCACCATCGTGGCCGCCATCAGCTACGCCTTCCAGGGCGCGGTCGTCGGCACCCTGCTCGGCGACACCATCGCCCTGACCGTCCGCGGCGCCGACGCCCTCGCCGCCACCGCGACAGTGCTGCTCGGCGCCGCCGCCGTCGCCGACGTGCTCTACCTCAACATCCGCGACCGGGCGAACGAACTGGCCGCCCTGCGCGCCACCGGCTGGACCGACCCCGAACTCGGCCGGCTGATCGGCTACGAAGGCGTACTCCTCGGCGCACTCGGCGCACTCACCGGCGCCGCACTCGGCATGACCGGCGCGGCCTGGCTCGTGGAAGCCATCCCGGGCGCGCTGGTCCTGGTCGCCGGGCTCACGGCGGCGGGCGGCGTGCTGCTCACCGCCACCGCGGCACTGGCACCCGCCACGCTGCTGCACCGCCTACCCACGGCACGACTGCTGGCAGAGGAGTAACACCGCCGGCTCGCGCTCCCGCCGGCCTGTCGGGCGGACCGGTCCGTCAGCCGGCCGCCCGGCTCGGCCCCGTGCCCTCGGCCGGGGCCGCCGCCACCGGGCGGTCGCGCGCCAGCGCGGCAAGCGTCGCGCCACCGTCGGCGAGCAGCGCCGACTCGGCGTCGTCGACGAAGGCGAGGTCGGCCTCGACGTGCCGGCTGGCGGCCGAGAGCAGCAGCCCGACCACCGGGTCCGCCGCCCCCCGGCGCAGCCCGTCCAGGTTGCGCAGCTCCCGCATCAGGTGCCCGCGCTGGTTGGCCAGGACGGACCGCACCGTCTCCGGCGTGCCCGTCCGGGCGGCGGCGGTGACCTTGAGGAAGAAGTCGTCCCGGAAGCCGCCGCTGCGCGGGCTCGGCTCGGACAGCCAGCGGTCCAGCTCGGCCCGGCCGTCGGGGGTGATCTCGTAGACCACCCGGTCGGGTTTGACCGGCTGCGGCTCCCGTGCCGAGACGACCAGGCCGTCGCGGGAGAGCCGGTCCAGGATCTGGTAGAGGTGGCCGATGTTCAGCGGCCCCCACTGCGGGCCGACGGCGGCCTCGAACGCGCCCTTGAGCTGATAGCCGTGACTGGGGCCGTGGGCGAGCAGGGCCAGGACGGCGTGCTGGATCGCCATGTCACCTCCGGGTCGGGTCTTGCATTGTCACAATGTATCGCGCAGAGTGGGGGCAGCACACGGGGAGGCGCGACATGCTCAGCTTCGTCTGGAGGCAGCTTCGCGGCCGTGCGGGGCGGTCGGTGGCCCTGCTGGTCGGGGTCCTGGTGGCGACCACCGGGTTCGTCGTCCTGACCGGGGCCACCACCACCTCCCGTCTGGATGTCACCGGGACCGTCGAGCGGAACACCCGGGCGGCGTACGACATCCTGGTCCGTCCGAAGGGGACGCGCACGCCGCTGGAGGTCGAGCGGCGGCTGGTCCGCCCCAACTACCTCTCCGGCCTCTTCGGCGGCATCACCACCGCCCAGTACGAGCAGGTCCGGGCGGTGACCGGCGTCGACGTGGCAGCACCCATCGCGATGCTCGGCCACTCCACCGCACCGGTGCCGATGTCGTTCGACGTCACCGACGCCGTCGACCGCGGCCTGGACCGGCAGGTGATCCGCGTCGATCCCACCTTCGTCGCCGAACGTGGCCTCTCCACCGCCGGGGCCAAGCCGCGCTACGTGTACGTGACGAAGCACCGCCTCATCTATCCCCGATTCGACGGTGAGCTGTCCGAGCGGGGGACGCCGTACACCGACGGCCGGTCGTACCCGTGGGACATCGTGTGCGGACCCGTGCCGCGGGAGGTGCTCCCCGACGGACGGAGCCGGCCGGTCTGCGACCCCCAGTTCGGCGCCCTCCAGGCCAACCCGGCCACCCTCTCGGAACGGGAACTGTGGAGCCTCGACTCGGTACGGCTGCTGCCGGACGGCCGGTTCGAGGCGGCCAACGGCCTGCTCGCCCCGGGCACCGGCCCCACCACCGCCGACCGGTTGGTGCTGACCTATCAGATGACCGTGCCGTTGCTGATCGCCGCCGTCGACCCGGTCGCCGAGAACCGGCTGGTGGGACTGGACGCCGCGGTGGTCGGCGGTCGGTCGGTCCGGCCCGACGAGCCGGTGACCGAGCAGCGCGGCGGCAGCCAGGTCACCCGTACCGCACCTGCGCTGGTCACCAACCGTCCCTTCTTCGACAGCACGGTGCGCGCCCGGTTCACCCGGCTGCCCACGGCCCGGCCGGCAACCGTGCCGGCCACGGAACTGGAACGAACCCTGGGCCGGGCCAGCGGGATTCCGGCCGGGTCGGCGGAGGTCGAGGCGGGCGCCGCCTATCGGGCCCAGCTGGCGAAGGGGATCGACGGCGACGCCTGCTGCCGCGGCCAGTTCCAGCGGGTGATCCAGGCGGGTCCGGTGACATACCGCGAGCTGCCCGACGGCACCCTGCGCGCTGACGCGGTCCCGCCCGCCGACCCCGAGGTGTACGGCACCCAGTTCACCCACAACTTCCTGCCCCGGCCCTGGCTGGCCGAGGACAACGGCTTCCGGTCGGTGCGGGCCCTCGCCGGAAAGGAGGGTGGCGCGGCCACCCGGTACCACCAGTGGCAGGCCGTCGGGGTCTTCGACCCGGAGAAGCTGGCCGGCTTCAGCGACCTGGGCGGGGTTCCGCTGGAGACGTACGAGCCGCCGCGTGCCGAGGGCGCGGACGACCGCAGTCGGGCCGCACTGGGCGGCCGGCCCCTGGAGCCGAGCGGCAACCCGGCCGGCTACCTGTCGGCGCCGCCGCTGGTGCTCACCAACCTCGCCAGCGTGCCCAAGCTGCTGGAGGGCGGCAACAGCCCGCAACGCACCGCGCCGATCAGCGCGATCCGGGTCCGGGTCGCCGGGGTGGACGGCTACAGCGAGCGGTCCGCCGAGCGGGTCCGGCTGATCGCCGAGCAGATCAACCGGGCGACCGGCCTGGACGTTGACATCACCCTGGGCTCCTCGGCCGCGCCGCAGACGGTGGAGCTGCCGGCCGGTGCGTTCGGCCGCCCGGAGCTGCGGCTCACCGAGAACTGGTCGGCGCTCGGGGTCGCCTCCACCATCGTGCGGGCGGTGGACCGCAAGAGCGCTGTGCTCTTCCTGCTCGTCCTGGTGGTCTGCGTGCTCTTCCTCGGCAACGCCGTCTCCGCCGCCGTCCGGGACCGCCGCGCCGAGCTGGCCGTGCTGGCCTGCCTCGGCTGGCCGGCCCGCCGGATCGGCGCGCTGATCCTCGGCGAGGTCGCGGTGCTCGGCCTGGCCGCCGGGGTGCTGTCGCTCGGGCTCGCCGTGCCGCTCGGTGCCGCGCTCGGCATCGACGTCGACTGGCGGCGGGCGGCGCTCGCCGTACCGGTGGCGCTGCTGCTCGGCCTGGTCGCCGGCCTGGTGCCGGCGCTGCGGGCCGCCCGCGCCCACCCGGCCGCCGCGCTGCGCCCACCGATCGCCACCGCCCGCTGGGTACGCCGGCCCCGCACCCTGCTCGGCCTGGCCCTGGTCAACCTGGTCCGCACCCCCGGCCGCACCCTGCTCGGCGCCAGCGCCCTCGCCATCGGCGTGGCCGCACTCACCATCGTGGCCGCCATCAGCTACGCCTTCCAGGGCGCGGTCGTCGGCACCCTGCTCGGCGACACCATCGCCCTGACCGTCCGCGGCGCCGACGCCCTCGCCGCCACCGCGACAGTGCTGCTCGGCGCCGCCGCCGTCGCCGACGTGCTCTACCTCAACATCCGCGACCGGGCGAACGAACTGGCCGCCCTGCGCGCCACCGGCTGGACCGACCCCGAACTCGGCCGGCTGGTCGGCTACGAGGGGCTGCTGCTCGGCGCACTCGGCGCGCTCGCCGGTGCCGGGCTGGGCGTGGGCGGCGCGGCCTGGCTGGTCGGGGACGTCCCGGGCGCGCTGGTCCTCGTCGCCGGGCTCACAGCGGCGGGCGGCGTGCTGCTCACCGCCACCGCGGCACTGGCACCCGCCACGCTGCTGCACCGCCTACCCACGGCACGACTGCTGGCAGAGGAGTGAGAGCGATGGACGAGAGCACCGCCGGTAGTCGGGTCGAGATCGCCGGGTTGGTGAAACGGTTCGGCGGCGGCGCGGAGCAGATCAGCGCGGTCGACGGGGTCACCCTGGACATCGCCGCCGCCTCGGTGGTGGCCCTGACCGGACCCAGCGGATCGGGCAAGTCGACGCTGCTGCACCTGATCGGCGCGATCGAGCAGGCCGACGAGGGCACCGTCACCGTCGACGGGGTGGACGTGACCGGCCTGCGCCGGGCCGCGCTGTCCCGTTACCGCCAGCGGGTCGGCTTCGTCTTCCAGCGCTACCACCTGCTGCCCGCGCTCACCGTGCTGGACAACGTGGTCGCCCCGGTGCTCCCCCGCCGGGGCCACGCCGAGCACGTGACCCGGGCCCGCGAGCTGCTCGACGCGGTCGGCCTGGCCGGCCGGGAGCGGGCGCTGCCGGCGCAGCTCTCCGGCGGCCAGCAGCAGCGGGTGGCGATCGCCCGGGCGCTGATGGGCGCGCCCGGCCTGCTGCTCGCCGACGAGCCCACCGGCAACCTGGACTCGGCCACCGGTGCGCAGATCCTCGACCTGCTGCTCGGCCTGCGCGACCGGCACGGGATGACGGTCCTGCTGGCCACCCACGAGCGGGCGGTCGCCGCCCGGTGCGACCGGCTGGTCCGGCTCGGCGACGGCCGGGTGGTGGAGGACGTGGACCTCACCGGCGGCGAGGACCCGGCCACCACGTACGCCCGGGCCAGCGGCCTGCGCCTCTGACGCCCGGCCGGCGGCGGCCTCACCGTGGCGCGACCGACGTCCGGGCCGGCCCCGCCGCCCGGCGGGGCCGCGCGGGCGGGTGGGATCAGGCCGGGCTGGCGGTGCGGACCTGGTCGGCGATGCGCTCGGCGATGTCGCGGGCCGTCGCCTCGGTCGCGGCCTCGACCATCACCCGGACCAGCGGCTCGGTGCCGGACGGGCGGAGCAGCACCCGGCCCGTCTCGCCCAGCTCGGCCTCGGCCCGCTCGACCTCGGCCCGGACAGCGGGCGCGGCCGCGCCGACGGTACGGTCGCCGACCGGCACGTTGATCAGTACCTGGGGCAGCCGGGTCACCACCGCGGCCAGGTCGGCCAGCGACTTCCCGGTCGCCGCCATCCGGGACATCAGGTGCAGGCCGGTCAGCACGCCGTCGCCGGTGGTCGCGTACGCGGGCATGACGATGTGCCCGCTCTGCTCGCCGCCGAGCGCCAGCCCGGACGCTCGCAGCTCCTCCAGCACGTACCGGTCGCCGACCTTGGTCTCGACCAGCCGGATGCCCTCCCGGGACATCGCCAGCCGCAGGCCGAGGTTGCTCATCACCGTGGCCACCAGGGTGTCGCCGGTCAGCGTGCCGGCTTCGCGCATGGCCAGCGCCAGGATGGCCATCACCTGGTCGCCGTCGACCTCGTCGCCGTCGGCGGTCACCGCCACGCACCGGTCGGCGTCGCCGTCGTGCGCGATGCCCAGGTGCGCGCCGTGCTCGACCACCGCGGCGCGCAGCGCCTCGATGTGGTTGGAGCCGCACTCGTCGTTGATGTTGAGCCCGTCCGGCTCGGCGTGGATCGCGACCACCTCGGCGCCGGCCTCCCGGTACGCCGCCGGGGCCACCTCGGCGGCCGCGCCGTTGGCGCAGTCGACCACGACCTTGATCCCGTCCAGCCGGTGCGGCACCGTGCCGACCAGGTGCTGCACGTAGTGGTCGGCGCCGTCGAGCAGGTCGTGCACGCGGCCCACCCCGGCGCCGACCGGCCGCTCCCAGGCGGTGGTGGCGTTCGCCTCGACGGCCGCCTCGATCCGCATCTCGATCTCGTCCGGCAGCTTGTGCCCGCCGGCGGCGAAGAGCTTGATCCCGTTGTCGGGCATCGGGTTGTGCGAGGCGGAGAGCATCACCCCGAGGTCGGCCTTGGCCTCCGCGGTGAGGAACGCCACGGCCGGGGTGGGCAGCACGCCGACCCGGACCACGTTCGCCCCGGCGCTGGCCAGGCCGGCCACCACGGCGGCCTCCAGCATCTCGCCGCTGGCCCGGGTGTCCCGGCCGACCACGGCGAGCGGCGGATGGCTCCGGTCCGTCTCGGCGAGCGTGTGGGCGGCCGCGACGGCCACCGCGAGCGCCAACTCGGGAGTGAGATCCGCGTTCGCCCGCCCGCGTACGCCGTCCGTGCCGAACAACCGGCCCATACCCGCCAACCTCCGTGGAAACTGCCGATGAAGGAGAAAAGCGGAACGGCCGGCCCACCTCCCGTCGCGGGGAGGCGGACCGGCCGTCCGTCAGAAGTACAACGTGAAGCTGTTGGTCAGCGCTTCGAGTACTGGGGAGCCTTACGGGCCTTCTTGAGGCCGTACTTCTTGCTCTCCTTGACCCGGGCGTCCCGAGTGAGGAAGCCGGCCTTCTTCAGCGCCGGGCGGTCGTCCGGCTCGCTGACGATCAGCGCCCGGGCGATGGCCAGCCGGAGCGCGCCGGCCTGACCGGTGGTGCCGCCGCCCCGCAGGTTGGCGATGACGTCGAACGCCTCGGCCTTCTCGGCGGTGACCAGCGGGTCCTTGATCAGCTGCTGGTGCACCTTGCTCGGGAAGTACGCCTCCAGGTCCCGGCCGTTGCAGGTGATCTTGCCGGAGCCCGGCACGATGCGGACCCGGACGATGGCCTCCTTGCGGCGACCCACGGTCTGGATCGGCCGGTCACCACGAGGCGCGCGGGCGACGGGCGCCGGCGCCTCGGTGGCCTCGGGGGCAACCTCGGTGGCGGTGATGTCGGTCATGCTGTTTCCTTCGCCCGCGCTCACTGCGCGATCTGCTTGATCTCGAACGGCACCGGCTGCTGCGCGCCGTGCGGGTGCTCGGCACCGGCGTAGACCTTCAGCTTCTTGATCAGCTTACGGCCGAGCTTGTTGTGCGGGAGCATCCCCTTGACGGCCAGCTCGATGGCCCGCTCGGGACGCTTGGTCAGCAGCTCGTCGTAGCCGACCTGCTTCAGGCCACCCGGGTAGCCGGAGTGGCGGTAGGCGATCTTCTGCTGCCGCTTGTTGCCGGTCAGCGCGACCTTGCCCGCGTTCACGATGACGACGAAGTCGCCCGTGTCGACGTGCGGCGCGAAAGTCGGCTTGTGCTTACCACGCAGCAACGTGGCGGCGTGGGTGGCCAGGCGGCCCAGCACGACATCAGAGGCGTCGATGACGTGCCACTGACGCTCGATCTCACCCGGCTTCGGGCTGTACGTACGCACAGGTCTACCTTGTCTCGTCGTCGGTCTGGGGTCGCGCGCCGAGGTGACCAGCGCGCACGAACGACCAAGCGTACCTCAGGGGCACGCCGCTGGATGTCGTACAACAGCAGGCAACGATACCCGGCGCCCGGTGGGCAGGTCAAAACGGGGTGCCGCCCCCGCGTGGCCCGCTCGCCCACCCATGGTAGAGGTCACACCCCGGCCAGCCGCCGGGGCCCCGGCCGCAGGTAGACCAGCCAGGTCAGGGCGACGCAGACCGCGTACGCGGCGATGAAGGCGAGGTACGCGGCGTCCGCGCTGCCCTGGCTGAGGAAGGACTGCCGGAAGGCGACGTTGACCAGCAGCCCGCCGGAGGCGCCGACCGCGCCGGCGATCCCGATCAGCGCCCCGGTCATGCGGGCCGACCAGCGCTGCGCCCCGGCCGGGTCGCGCCGCCCGGCGTCGACCGCGGCGACCGCCCGGGCCCGGAAGATCGCCGGGATCATCTTGTAGGTCGAGCCGTTGCCGATCCCGGAGAAGACGAACAGGGCCAGGAAGCCGGTCAGGTAGAGCCCGAACGAGCGCTCCCGCGAGGCGTACAGCACCAGGGCGGCGCCGGCGGCCATCGCCACGAAGTTCCAGAACGTCACCCGGGCCCCGCCGAGCCGGTCGGCGAGGTGGCCGCCGACCGGCCGGATCAGCGAGCCGATCAGCGGGCCGAGGAAGGTCAGCCAGGCCGCGTCCACCGGGGTCGGGAAGCGGTCGGCGAACTGGAGCTGGAGCACCTGGCCGAAGGCGAAGCCGAAGCCGATGAACGAGCCGAAGGTCCCGATGTACAGCAGCGACATGACCCAGGTGTGCGGGTCGCGGGCCGCCGCGCGCAGCGCGCCGGGCTCGTTGCGGGCCCCGGAGACGTTGTCCAGCCAGCGCGCCGCCGCGAGCGCGGCCAGCACGATCAGCGGCAGGTAGACCGCCGGGACCAGCCGGGGGTACGCGGCGCCCGCGGTGGCCAGCACCGCCAGCCCGACCAGCTGCACCGCCGGCACCCCGAGGTTCCCACCGCCGGCGTTGAGCCCGAGCGCCCGGCCCTTGAGCCGCTGCGGGAAGAACTGGTTGATGTTCGCCATCGAGGAGGCGAAGTTGCCGCCGCCGACGCCGGTCAGGCAGGCCAGCACCATCAGCGTGGAGTACGGGACACCGGGTTCGAGCAGCACGGTCATCGGCACCGCCGGCAGGAGCAGCAGCAGCGCGCTGACGATCGTCCAGTTCCGCCCGCCGAACCGGGCCACCGCCAGCGTGTACGGCAGCCGCAGCACCGCGCCCAGCGCCGCCGGTACGGCGGTGAGCAGGAACTTCCCGGCCGGGTCGATGCCGTACTCCGGGCCGAGGAAGAGCACCGTCACCGACCAGAGGCTCCACACCGAGAAGCCGACGTGCTCGGCGAAGATCGAGACCCACAGGTTCCGCCGGGCGATCCGGGCCCCGGTCGTCCGCCAGAATTCGGGGTCCTCCGGGCGCCAGTCGTCGATCCGGTGCCGCCGCCCGGCGCCGGCCGGGGTGGCCTCGGCCCGGGGTGTGGTGGGTGCCAGGGTGCTCACGGCGCTTCCTCCTCGTCGATTGACCTGGAGGAACGCTAGGAACCCGGGATTACCCGGCGGTGCCCGTCGCGGGTCGGGCCGGAAACGGAGATCGCACGTCCGGCCCGGGCCGCCGGTGAGCTGTCAGAGCTGTCAGAGCTGTCAGAGCTGTTGCAGGATCCGCAGCGCCCGGCCGACCCGCTGCATGGTCTCGGTGTCGGCGACGTCGACGCACTCGGTGAACCACTTCTTCATCGGCGAGGAGAGCCGGTCGGGCATCACCACGAAGCCGCCCATCGGCACCGCCAGGGGCGAGTCACGCAGCAGCGACTCCTCGACCACCTCGGCGACGATCACGATGGGCACGTCGGTGGAGTTGTAGACGTCGGAGCTGATCACCAGACCGAACCGCTCGCGGGCGCCGGAGATGCGCCAGACCTCGCCCCTACGCAGCACTCGGACGCCCGCCGAAGAGCGCGTCGTCGACCATGCCCACCTCGCGGGCGTCGGCCAGGGCGGCGGACTCCAAATCCAGCCCGGCCCGGCCGACGGCGGCGGCGTGCGCGGTGAAGACCTCGCGCAGCGCCTTCTCCCGGGCCGCCTGGTCCATCCACGCGGAGAGCGAGAGGCCCTCGCGCTTGGCGAACCGGCGGGCCTCCTCGATCGTCTCGTCGGAGAACGACAGGGTCACCTTGGCTGTCATGCCGGCCAGACTACCCAGCGGTATGACCCGTAGTCATCCCAGCTGGGGTACCGATTCGCGCCGGCCGCCGAAGACGGCAAACCGCCACTGCTTGAAGAAGCAGTCCACGTCCACCAGGCCCGCCTCGGCCAGCCAGCCGCACTGGTCGGCCACCGGCGCCGGCCGGTCGTAGGCCATCCGACCGAGCGCGGCGTCGATCTCGGCCGGGTCGGAGCCGAGCTCGGCGACCCGCGCCAGCCACACCTCGTGGTAGCGCCGGTCCAGTTCCGGGGTCGGCCCGGCGACCTGTTCGGCGTTGACGAGCACGCCACCGGGAGTGAGCACCCGGGCCGCGCGGGCGTAGAGGTGGCGCTTGCCGGCGTCGTCGAGGTGGTGGATGGCCAGCGCGCTGACCACCGCGTCGTACCGCCCGTCGGGCAGCGGGTCGGTCAGGTCGGCGCGCACCGTCCGGTGCGGCACGCCCCGGGCGCGCAGGTGGTCGGCGGCGACGGCGAGCATCGCCGGGGCGGCGTCGACCAGGGTCACCCGGACGCCGGGGACGGCGGCGGTGAGCAGCAGCGAGAGCAGTCCGGTGCCGGCGCCCAGGTCGAGCACCTCGGGCGTACGCCCCGCCGCCAGGGCCGCCCGCAGCGGTGGCGCGGCCACCTCGACAGCGGTGCCGTAGAAGTCGTCGAAGCAGGGCACCAGGCGCCGGCGGGCCTCGTCGTAGCTGCCCGCCACCGCGTCGAAGGCGTCCGCGACGCTCATCCATGCCTCCCAAAATATAGGATTTTCGTCTCACATCATAGACGCTGCGGTCCGGCCCGTCACTCCCGTGCGGTGTGAGCCGCTCTTGACAGGACCGAAACAAACGGGACCCGGCCCGGAAACCGCCCGCCGGCACGCTTTGCCGACATGACAGACGGTGCGCGGTCGGCGACTGGGCGGGGGTCAGCGCCCCGGGAGGTGGCGACGCACTGCCCGTACTGCGCCCTCCAGTGCGGGATGACGCTGCGCGAGGAGGCCGGCCGGGTGACGGTGCTGCCCCGGCAGTTCCCCACCAACCGCGGCGGCCTGTGCCAGAAGGGCTGGACCGCCGCCGAGCTGCTCGACCACCCCGAACGGCTGACCACGCCGCTGCTGCGCGACCCCGGCACCGGCGAACTGCGCCCGGCGAGCTGGGAAGCCGCGCTGGACCGGATCGTCACCGGCATCCGCGCCGTCCAGCGTGGACACGGCCCGGACGCGGTAGCCGTCTTCGGCGGCGGCGGGCTCACCAACGAGAAGGCGTACGCGCTGGGCAAGTTCGCCCGGGTGGCGCTGCGTACCCGGCACATCGACTACAACGGCCGGTTCTGCATGTCCTCGGCGGCGGCCGCCGGGCTGCGCGCCTTCGGCGTCGACCGGGGCCTGCCGTTCCCGCTGGCCGACCTCGGGCGGGCCGACACGCTGCTGCTGGTCGGGGCGAACCCGGCGGAGACCATGCCCCCGCTGGTGCGCTGGCTGACCGAGCAGCGCGAACGGGGCGGCCGGCTGATCGTGGTCGACCCCCGGGTCACCGCCACCGCCCGGCTGGCCGACCTGCACCTGCAACCGCTGCCCGGCACCGACCTGGCGGTGGCCAACGCGCTGCTGCACATCGCGCTCACCGAGGGCTGGGTCGACCGGGCGTACGTCGACACCCGCACCACCGGCTTCCCGGCCGTCCGGCGCAGCGTGGCGGGCTGGTGGCCGGCCCGCGCCGAGGCGCTGTCCGGGGTGCCGGTGGCCGACCTGGAGGCGACCGCCCGGGCGCTGGGCACCGCCGAGCGGGCCGTCATCCTCACCGCGCGCGGCGCCGAGCAGCACGCCAAGGGCGTGGACACGGTCACCGGCTTCGTGAACCTGGCGCTCGCCCTCGGCCTGCCCGGCCGGCCCGGCTCCGGCTACGGCTGCCTCACCGGCCAGGGCAACGGACAGGGCGGACGGGAGCACGGGCAGAAGGCCGACCAGCTCCCCGGCTACCGGCGGATCGACGACCCGGCGGCCCGGGAGCACGTCGCCGGGGTGTGGGGGGTGCCGGCCGGCGAGCTGCCCGGGCCGGGCGTGCCGGCGTACCGGTTGCTGGACTCGCTGGGCACCCCGGCCGGTCCGAAGGCGCTGCTGGTCTTCGGCTCCAACCCGGTGGTCTCCGCGCCCCGCGCCGCCCGGGTCGAGCGCCGGCTGCGCGACCTCGACCTGCTGGTGGTGGCCGACTTCCTGCTCTCCGAGACGGCCGCGCTGGCCGACGTGGTGCTGCCCACCGCCCAGTGGGCCGAGGAGGACGGCACCATGACCAACCTGGAGGGTCGGGTGCTGCGCCGCCGGGCGCTGCGCGAACCGCCCCCGGGCGTCCGTACCGACCTGGCCGTGCTGGCCGACCTCGCGGCCCGGCTCGCCACCCCCGGCGAGGACGGCGGCGGTGGCGGGGCCGGGGCGGCCAGCGGCGCGGCGGCGCGCTTCCCGACCGACCCGCGGACCGTCTTCGCCGAGCTGCGGCGGGCCTCCGCCGGCGGACCCGCCGACTACGCCGGGGTCAGCTGGGAGCGGATCGACGCCGCCGACGGGGTCTGGTGGCCCTGCCCGGACGAGGACGGCCCGGACACCCCCCGCCTCTTCGCCGACCGGTTCGCCACCCCGGACGGGCGGGCCCGGTTCCACCCGGTCGAGCACCGGCCGGCGGCCGAGGAGGTCTGCCCGGAGTACCCGCTGTACTTCACCACCGGCCGGGTGCTCGCCCAGTACCAGTCCGGCACCCAGACCCGGCGGGTGGCGGCGCTGCGCCGGGCCGCCCCGAGCGCCTTCGTCGAGCTGCATCCCGACCTGGCCGACCGGCTCGGGGTGACCGACGGCGAGCCGGTCCGGGTGGTCTCCCGCCGGGGCGAGCTGCGGGCGCCGGCCCGGCTCAGCCCCGGCATCCGGCCGGACACCGTCTTCGCCCCGTTCCACTGGGGCGGCGCCGGGCGGGCCAACTCGGTCACCAACGACGCGGTGGACCCGGTCTCGGGGATGCCGGAATTCAAGATCTGCGCCGTACGGGTGGAGAGGGTGGAACCGTGACCGACCGGGTGGTGATCGTCGGCAACGGGATGGCCGGGGCGCGGCTCGCCAGCGAGCTGCACGCCCGGGGCGGGGACCGCAAGGTCACCGTGCTCGGCGCTGAGCCGCACCGGGCGTACAACCGGATCATGCTGTCCACCCTGCTCGCCGGGAAGGTCGGCGAGCCGGACGTGGAGCTGGCCGAGGTCGCCGGCCAGGGCGTCGACCTGCGCACCGGGGTGACCGTGACGGCCGTCGACCGGACGGCGCGCACGGTGCACACCGCCGACGGCGACCGGATTGGCTACGACCACCTGGTGCTGGCCACCGGCAGCCGGGCCATCGTGCCGCCGCTGCCCGGGCTGGACGGCGACCGGCTGCCCCCGCGGGTGGCCGCGTTCCGCACCCTGGACGACTGCCGGCGGATCCTCGCCGCGGCCCGCGGCGCACGCCGCGCCCTGGTGCTCGGCGGCGGGCTGCTCGGCCTGGAGGCGGCCCGCGGGCTCGCCGCCCGGGGGCTCGACGTCGGCGTGGTGCACCCGGTGCCGTACCTGATGGAGCGGCAGCTCGACCCGGCCGGCGCGGCGGTGCTCGCCGACACGCTCGCCGGCCTCGGCGTGACCACCCACCTTGCGGTGGCCGCCACCGGGCTGGCGGCGGACGCCGACGGGGTGGCGCTGACGCTGGCCGACGGCCGGACGCTCACCGCCGACCTGCTGGTGCTCTCCTGCGGCGTACGCCCCGACACCGCGCTCGCCGCGGCGGCCGGGCTGGCCGTGGAACGCGGCGTGCTGGTGGACGACCGGCTGCGCACCAGCGACCGGCGGATCTCCGCGATCGGCGACTGCGCCCAGCACGACGGCACGCTGACCGGGCTGGTCGCGCCGGCCTGGGCGCAGGCCCGGGTGGTGGCGCAGGTGCTCACCGGGGAGGACCGGCTGGCCCGCTACCGGCCCCGGCCGGTGGTGACCCGGCTCAAGGCCGCCGGCATCGACCTGGCCGCGATGGGCGAGCCGGAGGGCGGCGAGGCTGGTGAGGAGCTGACCTTCGCCGACCCGGCCCGCGGCACGTACGCCCGGTTGCGGATCCGCGACGAGCGGCTGACCGGCGCGATCCTGCTCGGCGACAACCCGGCGGTCGGCACGGTGATCCAGCTCTTCGACCGGGGGCAGCCGGTGCCGGCCGACCGGCGGTCCCTGCTGCTCGGCCGGGCCTTCGGCGCACCCGCCGCGGCGCCGGCCGCCTCCCCGGCGTTGATGCCGGACGCGGCGACCGTGTGCCAGTGCAACAACGTCAGCAAGGGCGCGCTGGTGAGCTGCTGGCGCTCCGGGGCCCGGACGGCCGACGCGGTGGTGGCGGCCACCCGCGCCGGCACCGGCTGCGGCGGCTGCCGGGACGCGGTCACCGGCATCGTCGACTGGCTCTCCGAAGTGGACTCAGTGGAGGTGGCGCGATGAGCGAGCGAACCAGCCGGCTCGGTGCGACGGTGCCGCGGGACGGCAGGCTGGTCGTGGTCGGCAACGGCATGGTCGGGCAGCGCTTCGTCGACGCGCTGCGGGCCCGGGACCCGCAGGGGCGGTGGCGGGTGACGGTGCTCGCCGAGGAGCGCCGCCCGGCGTACGACCGGGTGCGGCTCTCGGCGTTCTTCGACGGGGTGGGCGCCGACGAGCTCGACCTGCACACCCCGCACCCCGGGGTCGAGCTGCGTCTCGGCGAGCCGGCCACCGCGATCGACCGGGACCGGCGGGTGGTCACCACCGCGGCCGGCGAGTACCCGTACGACGTGCTGGTGCTGGCCACCGGGTCGTCCGCCTTCGTGCCGCCGGTCGACGGCGCGGCGCTGCCCGGGGTCTTCGTCTACCGCACCCTGGACGACCTGGAGGCGATCCGCGAGCACGCCCGCGGCCGGCGCACCGGCGCGGTGATCGGTGGTGGCCTGCTCGGGCTGGAGGCGGCGAACGCGCTGCGCCTGCTCGGCCTGGCCACCAGCGTTGTCGAGTTCGCGCCCCGGCTGATGCCGGTGCAGGTCGACACGGCCGGCGGGGCGATGCTCCGCCGTTACGTCGACGAGCTGGGCGTGGCCACCCACCTCGGCACCGCCACCACCGCGATCCGCTCCGGCCCCGACGGCACGGTCGCCGGCCTGGAGCTGGCCGACGGCGGCAGCGTCGACGCCGACCTGGTGGTCGTGGCGGCCGGCATCCGCCCCCGCGACGAGCTGGCCCGGGCGGCCGGCCTGCCGCTCGGCCCGCGCGGCGGGGTGCTGGTCGACGGCACCTGCCGCACTGCCGACGAGCGGATCTGGGCGGTCGGCGAGTGCGCGGCGGTGGACGGCACCTGCCACGGCCTGGTCGCCCCCGGCTACGCGATGGCCGAGGTGGTGGCCGACCGGCTGGTCGGCGGCGCGGCCACCTTCCCCGGCGCGGACACCGCCACCAAGCTCAAGCTGCTCGGCGTCGACGTCGCCTCGTTCGGCGACGCGCACGGCACCACCCCCGGCTGCCTGGACGTGACGTTCACCGACCCGGCCACCCGGGTCTACGCCAAGCTGGTCCTCTCCGACGACGCGAAGACCCTGCTCGGCGGGGTGCTGGTGGGCGACGCGAGCGCCTACCCGACGCTGCGGGCCAGCGTCGGCGGGCCGCTGCCGGCTCCCCCGCTGGCGCTGCTCGCCCCCGAGGGCGCGGCGGGCGCGGGGGCCGGCACGCTGCCCGCCGGCGCCCAGGTCTGCTCGTGCAACGCGGTCACCCGGGCCGACATCGACGACGCGATCGCCGGCGGCTGCGCGGACGTGCCGGCGCTCAAGGCGTGCACCCGGGCCGGCACCAGCTGCGGCTCCTGCGTGCCGATGCTCAAGCAGCTGCTGGGCGCGGCCGGGGTGAAGCAGTCGACGGCGCTCTGCGAGCACTTCGACGCCAGCCGGCAGGAGCTGTTCGACATCATCCGGGTCCGCGGCATCCGCACCTTCTCCCGGCTGGTCGCCGAGCACGGCCGGGGTCGCGGCTGCGACATCTGCAAGCCGGTGGTCGCCTCGATCCTCGCCTCGCTCGGCAGCGGGCACGTGCTCGACGGCGAGCAGGCGTCGTTGCAGGACACCAACGACCACTTCCTGGCCAACCTGCAACGCGACGGCAGCTACTCGGTGGTGCCGCGGATCCCGGGCGGCGAGATCACCCCGGAGAAGCTCATCGTGATCGGCGAGGTGGCCCGGGACTTCCGGCTCTACACGAAGATCACCGGCGGGCAGCGGATCGACCTGTTCGGCGCCCGGGTCGAGCAACTGCCGCGGATCTGGCGGCGGCTGGTGGACGCCGGCTTCGAGTCCGGGCACGCGTACGGCAAGGCGCTGCGGACGGTGAAGTCCTGCGTCGGATCCACCTGGTGCCGGTACGGGGTGCAGGACTCGGTCGGGCTGGCCATCGCGCTGGAGCTGCGCTACCGGGGACTGCGCGCCCCACACAAGATCAAGTCAGCGGTCTCCGGCTGCGCCCGGGAGTGCGCCGAGGCCCGCAGCAAGGACTTCGGCATCATCGCCACGGAGACCGGCTGGAACCTCTACGTCGGCGGCAACGGCGGCTTCCGGCCCCGGCACGCCGACCTGTTCGCCACCGACCTGTCCACCGAGGCGCTGACCACGCTGATCGACCGGTTCCTCATGTACTACATCCGCACCGCCGACCGGCTGCAACGCACCGCCGCCTGGATCGAGGCGATGGACGGCGGCCTGGACCACCTGCGCTCGGTGATCGTGGACGACTCGCTCGGCCTCTGCGCCGAACTGGACGCCGCGATGGCCCGGCACGTCGAGTCCTACTCGGACGAGTGGCGCGACGTGCTCGACGACCCGGACCGGCTGCGCCGGTTCACCTCCTTCGTCAACGCTCCCGACGTGCCCGACCCGTCCATCAGCTTCACCCTCGAACGCGGCCAGCCGGTGCCGGCCGGCGGACCGCCGCCGGCCGCCCGGCAGCCGGTCGCGCTGGGACTGCCGGAGGTGCGCCGATGACCACGATGCTGCTGAGCTGGATCCCGGTCTGCCCGCTGGACCGGCTGGAACCGGACCGGGGCGTCGCCGCGCTGGTCGACGGCGTGCAGGTGGCGCTCTTCCGCACCGCCGGCGAACTGTTCGCGGTGGACAACCTCGACCCGGTCGGCGGGGCGTACGTGCTCTCCCGGGGGATCGTGGGCAGCCGGGGCGGGGTGCCGACCGTCGCCTCGCCGCTGCACAAGCAGGTCTACGACCTGCGTACCGGGGCCTGCCTCGACCTGCCGGGGGTGTCCGTGCCGCGGCACGACGTGCGGTGCCGGGCCGGCGTGGTCGAGGTGCGGCTGCGACAGGAGGGGTGAATGCGCGACGAACTGGCCGGCTTCACCATCGGGGTGACCGCCGACCGGCGGCGGGACGAACTGGCCGCGCTGCTGCAACGGCGGGGGGCCCGGGTGGTGCTCGCCCCGGCCCTGCGGATCGTGCCGCTGGCCGACGACACCGAACTGCGCGAGGCCACCCGGGCCTGCCTGGACCGGCCGCCGGACATCGTAATGGCGAACACCGGCATCGGGATGCGCGGCTGGCTGGAGGCGGCCGAGGGCTGGGGGCTGGCCGAGCCGCTGCGCTCGGTGCTCGCCGAGGCGTACGTGGTGGCCCGGGGGCCGAAGGCACGCGGGGCGATCCGCGCCGCCGGCCTGCACGACCAGTGGTCACCGGCCTCGGAGAGCTGCGACGAGGTGGTCGACCACCTGCGCCGGCGCGGCGTGGCCGGGCAGGTGATCGCCATGCAGCTGCACGGCGAGCGGCAGCCGGAGTGCACCCTCGCCCTGGAGGCGGCCGGGGCCACGGTGATCGAGGTGCCGGTCTACCGGTGGGCGCCGCCCACCGACCCGGCCCCGCTGCACCGGCTGATCGACCTGGTCGCCGCGCGGCTGGTCGACGCGGTCACCTTCACCTCGGCCCCGGCGGCGGAGGCGCTGCTGCGCGCCGCCGGCGACCGCACCGAGGCGGTGCTGGCGGCGTTCCGCAGCGACGTGCTGGCCAGCTGCGTCGGGTCGGTGACCGCGGAGCCGCTGCTGCGCCGGGGGGTGCCGGTGAGTGCGCCCGGTCGGGCCCGGCTGGGCGCGCTGGTGCGGACCATCGTCGACGAGCTGCCCCGCCGGACGGTCAGCCTGAAGGCGGCCGGCCACCTGCTCACCCTGCGCGGGCACGCCGCCGTGGTCGACGGCGAACTGCGCCCGCTGGCGCCCGCCCCGATGGCGGTGCTGCGGGCGCTGGCGCACTCCCCCGGCCGGGTGCTGTCCCGCACCGCGCTGCTGCGCACGCTGCCCCGCGGCGCGGACGAGCACGCCGTGGAGATGGCGGTGGCCCGGCTCCGTGCCGGCCTGCGCGCTCCCCGCGTCGTGCAGACCGTCGTCAAGCGCGGCTACCGGCTCCGCGTCGACTAGTCCCGGCCGGGCCGGGTCAGCCGACCGGGGTCGGGAAGCCGCGACCGTGTTCCGCCTGCAACCGCAGCATGGCGTGCTCGACGACGGTCACCAGCACCTGCTTCACCGACTCGCGCCGCCGGGCGTCGCACATCACCAGCGGCACGTCCGGCGGGATCGCCAGCGCCTCGCGGACCTCGCCCAGCTCGTACTCGGGGGCGCCGTCGAACCGGTTCAGCGCCACCACGTACGGCAGCTTGCGGTTCTCGAAGTAGTCCAGCGGCGCGAAGGCGTCGGTGATCCGGCGGGTGTCCACCAGCACCGCGGCGCCCACCGCGCCCCGGATGATCTCGTCCCACATGAACCAGAAACGGGTCTGGCCCGGCGTGCCGAAGAGGTAGAGGATCAGGTCCTGGGCCATGGTGATCCGGCCGAAGTCCATGGCGACCGTGGTGGTCTCCTTGCCGGGCACCTTCGACGGGTCGTCGATGCCGACGCCGGCCGCCGTCATCACCGCCTCGGTGGTCAGCGGAGTGATCTCGGAGATCGCGCCGACCAGGGTCGTCTTGCCCACGCCGAAGCCGCCCGCGACCACGATCTTCGCGGAGATGATCTCCCGGCTGCGGCTCGCCCCGGCGGGGTCATAGTTCGCGAAGTCCACTTAGCACCCTTCCAAGCAGGTTCATCCGCTCCTCGTAGCCCTCGGCCGGAGCGGCGGTGTGTAGCGTCAGCAGGCCCTCGGCCACCATGTCGGCGACCAGCACCCGGGCGACCCCCAACGGCATCCGGGTGTACGCGGCGATCTCCGCCAGCGACTGCGCCCGGCCTTCGCAGACCGTGGCGATGCGGTGCTTGTCGTGCCCGGCGAACCGGGACTCGGCCACCGCCGTGGGACTGGCGGAGAGCACCGCCTCCAGGGCGATGACCTGCCGGGGCTCGGTGCGACCGCGGGTGACCGCGTACGGGCGCACGAGCTCGCCACGCGGGTCCGCACGGCGGTGGTCCATCCGCGGTCACCTCCTCTCCCCGACCGGAGCCCGACGGCCCCGGATCACGTGTCCCTGGTCGACGCGCGAGCCGGCGCGTCGCCGCCGGCTACGACCGCACCGCGTCCCGGGGCAGCGGCACCAGCGCGGCGCCGACCCGCTCGACCAGCAGTGCCATCTCGTAGCCGACCTGACCGACGTCGCAGCTGCGGGCCGCGAGCACGGCCATCGACGAGCCGTCGCTGATGGACATCAGGAACAGGTAGCCGCTGTCCATCTCGATGACCGTCTGCAGCACGCCGCCGGCGCTGAACATCCGCGCCGCGCCCTCGGTCAGGCTGACCACGCCGGAGGTGATCGCCGCCAGCTGGTCCGCCCGGTCCGCCGGCAGGTCCCGGGAGGAGGCGAGCAGCAGCCCGTCGGCGGACACCGCCACCACGTGGGCGATACCCGCCACGCTGTCGGCGAAGTTGGTGAGCAGCCAACCCATGTCCTGCATCGCAGCTGGCCTGTTCATCGGCTCGTCTCCTTGGTCGAGGTGCTGTTCTGGTCCGTCCCGGCCGACCGGCCGCGCTGTACGCCGCGGTGGTAGGCCGACAACAGGCCGCGTACGTCGTCCGGGGTGCGCCGGGTCCGTGCCCGGCCACCGCGCGGTTCGATGCCGCCCGGCACCAGCTGCGCCTGCGGGACCCGCTTGGGCAGCCCGGACCGGGTGGTTCCGCCGGCGGTGGGCTCGGCCGCCCGGCTGGCCCGGGACCAGCCCTCGTCGGCCGCCGTCCGCCAGGCCTCCGGGTCCGGCGCGGCGGCCGACGCCGCCGGGGTGGACGCGTCCGCGGCCGGTGGAGTGTACGACGGTGGCGGGGGCTGGGCGGGCGGCGGCGTGGCCGACGCCCCGGGGGAGCGGGTGGGCAGCGGTGGCCGCGCGGGCGTGGCCGCCGCCGGTTGCTGCGCCCCGGCCCCCGCGGTGGCGGACGGGTCCTGGTCGAAGTTGGGCCGGGCGAAGATGGTCGTCACGTCGTCGCCGTGCGAGCGGAACCAGACCGCTTCCATCTCCCGGAAGATCGGCGCCTCGGCCGGCTGCTCCGGGCGCGGAGTGATCGGCGCGGGAGGCGGCGCCAGGGGCGCGGTGGCGGCCAGGTCGGCGCCCAGCCCCCGGCCGAAGCCGGCGCTGGGGACGCCGCCGCCCGGGGCGCCGCCGGTCGCCGCGATCGGGCTCGTCGCGGGCGTGGTGGCGGCGGTGCCGGCGACCGGGCCGGCCGGCAGGAGCGGCCCGCCCTCGGCCGCCGCGCCCGGGGTACGCCGGGGCAGCCGGTCCAGCGTGGAGCGACCGCCGGCCGGCGTGCCGGCCTGGTCGGCGCCGAAGCCCGGGATGGCCGGCGGCGGCGGGGGGAGCGTCGGGTGGGTGGCCGGCAGGCCACCGGCCTGCACCGGGGCGGCCGTCTCCCGGGCCTGCTCCCGGGCCGGCCACGGCGCCGGCGCCGCCGGTTCGGTGCGCCACTGGTCGGGCAGGGTGGCCGCGGCGGTACGCCCGGCGAGCGGCTCGCCGAGCCCGGCGGTGGTCAGCGGGCTCTGCTCGACCGCGAGCGGCTGGCGCGGCCGGGTGATGGCCTGCTCGCGGTTGCGCAGGCTCGGCAGCACCACCGTGGCGGCGGGCAGCGTCACCTGGGCGACGGTGCCGCCCTCGACGTTGCGCCGCAGGTCCACCCGGATGCCGTAGCGGGCCGCGAGCCGGCTCACCACGGCCAGACCCATCAGCCGGAAGGCCGCGACGTCGACGCTCGGCGGGGCGGCCAGCCGCCGGTTGAGCGAGTCGAGCTGCTCGTCGGAGAGGCCCAGACCGCGGTCCTCGACCTGGATCAGCACGTAGTCGCGGATCCGTCGGCCGTCCGCCACCACGACGGTGTTCGGCGGCGAGAACCGGGTGGCGTTGTCGAGCAGTTCGGCGACCAGCCGGACCACGTCGTTGACCGCGTGCGCGGCGACCGAGACGTCGGTGTCGACGGTGCCGAACTCGATCCGGTTGTAGAGCTCCACCTCGGACTGCGCGGCCCGCAGCACGTCCACCAGGAGGGCGTCGTCGCGGCGCGGCACGGCGGAGTCGGCGCCGGCCAGCACCAGCAGGTTCTCGTCGTTGCGGCGCATCCGGGTGGCCAGGTGGTCCAGCTCGAAGAGCTGGGCCAGCCGCTTCGGGTCCTCCTCGCCGCGCTCGATCGCGTCCAGCTCGCCGATCATGCGGTCGACCAGGGTCTGACTACGGCGGGCCAGGTTCAGGAACATCGCCGAGACGCTGGTGCGCAGCGCGGCCTGTTCGGCCGCGACCCGGACCGCCTCCTTGTGGACCACGTTGAAGGCGAGCGCGACCTGGCCCACCTCGTCCCGGCTG
Organism: Micromonospora sp. C28SCA-DRY-2; assembly: GCF_030519475.1. Classification (GTDB taxonomy): domain Bacteria; phylum Actinomycetota; class Actinomycetes; order Mycobacteriales; family Micromonosporaceae; genus Micromonospora. The sequence continues at coordinate 944,653 of NZ_JAUMKD010000002.1, forward strand.
TCCAGCTTGATCGGATCCCGGACCTCGCGGACGATCTCGTCGACGCCGCCATCGGAGACGCTGCCCATGTTCTGCAGCCGCTGCACCGCGTCCGGCAGGTCGTGGTTGGCCACCGAGAGCGCGCCCTCGCGCAGCCGGCGCAGCGAGTGGTTGAGCGAGCGGGCCAGCACCACCGCGAGCGTGACCGCGATGAGCAGGGTGAGCAGCACCAGCACCGATTCGATGACGGCCTGCCGGATCACCGCCGAGCGGGCGTCCTCGGCCTGGGCGAGCAGCCGGTCCTGCAGCCGGATCTCGGCCCACCGCATCAGGTCGTTGACGGCGCCGATGGCGGTGGTGGCGTCCTGGGCGCTGACCAGGGGACGCTGCCCGACCGAGCGGGTGATGTCGGCGGTCAGCCGGTCGGCCAGCACGACCGCGTCGCCGGAGACGGTGCTGTCGACCAGGGCGCGCTGGGCCGGGTCGGCGGCCAGCGAGAAGGCGATCAGCGCCTCCTGCTGGCTGGTCTGGGTGGCCACGAACGAGGAGAACTGCTCCTCGTCGAGTTCGCCGCTGCTGAGCGCGGTGAACGCGACGGACTCCTGCTCGGCGACCGCCGCCTTGGCGCGGGCGAAGGCCGCGACCGCCCGCCGGCTGTCCGACAACTCCTCGTCGCCGGGGAGTTGGGCGAGCCCGTCGCCGTAGGCGACCAGGTCCGCGACGATCACCCCGTAGCGCAGCGCCGCCTCGGCGACCGCCATCTGCTGCCGGTCCAGCACCTCCTGCCGGGTGCTGTCCAGCGTCTCCAGGTGGCTGTCGATGGTCGCCAGCCGGTCCCGGACCGCCGCCGGCGGCGTGCCGATGCGCTCCCGCTCCGCGCGGTACTCGTCGACCCGCTGCTGGGTCTGGCGCACCCGCAGGTTGAACGCGTCGGCCTGCTGCTGCGGGCTGGCCAGGAAGGCCGACGCCGCCATCCGCTCGGCGTGCACGGCCTGGGTGAGCGCGGAGACGTCGATGGAGAGCGCGGTGAGGGCCCGGGCCCGGGTGGCGTCGAAGGCCCCCTCACCCACGGAGACCAGCCGGACGGTGGCGAGCGCGATCACGGCCGCGACCGGCACCACGAGGATCAGCGCGAGCTTGGACCGGATCCGGACGTCGCGCAGGCGGGGCATTCGCCGGCGGGTGCGCGAACGCTTGTCGCCACTTTCGGGCAGGGTCGTCGGTCCGGTGCTCACGACATCGCCTCCGTCGTTTCTCCCACGCCTGACCCACCGACCCGTGCCTGGTGCAGCGGCCAGCGCCACGCGCGGCACGGGCGAGATTTCATCAGACGAGAAGTTTTTTGGGAAGCCGCAGGCGGGCAGGAAACGGTCGCACGGCACGCAACCCGTGATCCGGTCAACTGATACCTACATTTCCCCAAGCCCGTGAACAGGGCATGTGACTTCAGAGTGGTCATACGTGCCGGTAGCGTGAGCGTTTGCAAACATCTCGTGACCCCAACATGTGGGATCCGTATCCCGAAATGCCTCCGGCCACTGCCGCTTGACCGCAGCGCGCGGCGTTGGCATGGTTTTGCAGGCTTCGCGCACACCGTACGGCAGAAACCATACCGTCCCTCCACTGAGGACGGATTACCCGGCGGTGACCGGGCAGTAGTGCCCGGGCCGCACCTGGAGGACTGAGTTGAGCCCCATCCGCTCCGCGACCGCCGCGGCGCTCGCATCGGCCGTGCTGGCCACCACACTCACCGGCTGCCAGTTCGGCGCGGAGGAGCAGGACACAAGCCCCATCGTCATCGGTGCGGACCTCGAACTCTCCGGGGCGGCCGCGCCGGTCGGCAAGGCGTACCAGCGGGCCCTGGAACTCAAGGTCGACCAGCTGAACTCGTCCGGTGCGCTGAACGGCCGGAAGATCGAGCTGAAGGTGAAGGACAACCGGTCCGACGCGAGCGAGTCGCTGCGCAACATCGGCGAATTCAGCGACGATTCCCGGGTCAGCGCGATCATCATGGGCGGCTGCAACGAGTGCGCCGTCGGCGCCGCCCGGACCATCGACGAGAAGCGCGTCCCCACCATCGCCCTCGCCGCTGCCGGTGCGGTGGCCGACCCGGTGGCCCAGCGCCGGTACGTGTTCAAGCTGGCCCCGAACGCGGCCGACAGCGCCGCCGCCCTCACCGCCGAAATGCGCCGCGCCGGCGTCCGCAAGGTCGGCGTGCTGCACAGCGACGACGACTACGGCCGCGAGGGGCTGGCCGCGCTGAACCGCGAGTTCGCCAAGGCGAACATCAAGTCGCAGCGCGAGGTGGCGGTGCGGAACACCGCCACCGAGGTCGGCCAGCAGATCGGCGTCCTCACCGCGCGCGAGCCGGACGCGCTGGTCGTGTGGACCCCGCCGGAGCAGGCGATGCTCGCCGCGACCGCGGCCCAGCAGGCCGGTTTCGAGGGCTCGCTCTTCTTCGACGCCTCGGCCGCCGGCGACCTCTTCCTCGGCACCGCGGCGCGGGCCACCGAACGGGCCACGCTGATCTTCACCCAGACCATGGTGATCGATGACGTGATCGCCACCACTCCGGCGAAGGCGGCCCGCCGGCAGTGGTTCCAGGACTACACCGCCCGCTTCGGCGGCTACCACGGCTCGTCGTCGTTCGCCGCGGACGCGGTGCAGCTCATCGCCGACGCCGAACTGCGCGCCGGCGGGCCGGCCGGGCAGGTCAACCGGGACGGCATCCGGGACGTACTGGAGACGTCGCAGATGGACGGCCTGTCCGGGCCGATCCGGATGACCCCGGACAACCACTCCGGGCTGATGCCGCAGGCGCTCACCACGCTGGTGGCGCGGAACGGGCGTTGGCGGTTGGCTGGCTGATCTTCGGGCCTCTGGTGGTTCTGCCGCTGGCTGGTTTCGTCGTGGGCGCGGTGGGGTGTGGCCTACCGTGCTCGGCTCCGGCCGGTCAGGCTTGATCCCTGCGCCGGGCACGGTAGGCCACACACCCCGTGGGTGCCGGGCGTCGTGGACGGCTGCGGGCCGGTCTCCCATTCGGGGGGCCGGCCCGCCACACGTTGCGGTGGGGGATCTCCCACCGTCCCGTGTCGACGTATCCGTTGTCGGTCAGCGGCTGCTGGTGGTTTCGCGGAGCCAGGGGAGGGCCAGGCGCTCGACCAGGGAGAGGGCGCTGTAGAGCAGGATGCTCATCGCCGCGATCAGCACGATTGCGGCCCAGGCGGTCGCGGTGTCGCCGATGCCGTTGTACTGGAGGATCTGGTAGCCCAGGCCCGGCAGGTCCGAGTAGAACTCGCCGATCACCGCGCCGATCGCGGCCAGCGGCATCGCCACCTTCAGCCCGACGAAGATCTGCGGCAGCGCGGCCGGGAAGCGCACCTTGCGGAACGCCTGCCACCAGGAGGCGTTCAGCGACCGGGCCAGCTCGGCCAGGTCCGCCGGGGTGGTGGTGAGACCGGTCGCCGTGGAGAGCACGATCGGGAAGAAGCAGAGCAGGAAGACCATGGTCAGGATGGGCTTCTCACCCCAGCCGACCGAGACCACCAGCAGCGGGCCGAGAGCGATCTTCGGCACCGCGTTGACCGCCACCAGCAGCGGCGCGAACATCCGCTCGACCCGGCGGGAGGCGGCCAGCGCCATCCCGATCAGCACCCCGGCGACCGCCGAGAGCAGGAAGCCGACCAGCGTCATCAGGGTGGTCCAGCCCAACGCCGGCAGCAGCACGTCGACCGTCGAGGTCAGCGAGCTCCACACCGCCTGCGGTGGCGGCAGGGACGCCGGATGCACCAGTTCCAGCACCGAGGTGACCAGCCACCAGGCGGTCAGCGCGATCACCAGGCCGAGCAGCGGCAGGCCCACCGCTCCCGGGCGTACGTCCGACCGGCGGGCGGCCGGGACCGCCGGCGCCGTGGTGGACGCCCCCGGGGGTGCGCCGGGGTCCGTCGCCCGCCCCGCCCCGGTGGGGCCGGATCGGGTACCGGTCGTCTCCGTCACGGGTCCTCCTCTCCTGCCGGCCGCGGCCGGCACGCGACGGGGGTGCGCCCCCGGGGCATCCCGGTGGGCCGCACCCCCGCGGCACGCTCGACGTCGATCAGGCCTTCGGCGCGAGGTTGAAGTCGATGATCTGGTCGGGGGTGATGTTCTGCTTGAGCGACCCGGCGCCCTGCAGGATCGCGATGCTCTTGGCGACCCGGCCGCTGTCCAGGGTGCCGATCGCGGTGCCCGAGTTGCTGGACCGGACGTAGCCGGCCATCAGCTGAAGCTCGGCGGCGGCCGCGTCGATGTTGGTCGCGTCCACGTTCTTCTTCAGCAGCTCGGCCGCCTCCTTCGGGTTGGTCAGGCTGTACTCCAGGCCCTTGAGCAGGGCGGCGGTGAACCGCTTGACCATCTCCGGCTTCTCCTTGGCGATCTTCGCCGAGGTGATCAGCACGTTGCCGTACAGGTCCTGCATCACGTTGCTGTAGGGCAGCAGGACGGCCTTCTTCTTGGTGACCGCCTCGATGGTCGGCTGCCCGACGACGAACTGCCCGATGCCGTCCACCTGGCCGCTGGCCAGCATGCCCATCAGGCCCTGGGCATCACCGTTGACCCAGGTCACCTTGTTGGCGTCCACGCCGGCCATCCGGGCGTACGTCGGGAACAGGTTGCGGACCACGGAGCCGGGGGTGTCGGCGAGCTTCTTGCCCTCCAGGTCCTTCGGCGACGCGACGTTCTTACCCTCGACGGTGGCGATCGCGGCCATGGTGCGCTGCTGGATCGCGGCCACCGCGACGAAGTCCTTCGCCTGGCCGTTGCCGAGCTGGAGCAGGCCACCGGTCAGGTCGATCGGGCCGAACTGAGCCTGGCCCCCGACGATCGTCTGGATGACGGCGCCGGTGCCCTGGCCGGGCTTGATCTCGACGTCGAAGCCCGCGTCCTTGAAGAAGCCCTTCTCCTTCGCGACCCAGGCGTAGGAGTCGCGGCCGAAGTTGCCGAACGAGGTGAGGTAGGTCACCTTCTCCAGCGCCGCGCCCTCGGGGCCCTTGGCGTCGTCGCCGTTGTCCGAACCACCGCCGCATGCCGAAACCAGAGCCAGCGCGGTGGCCAGGGCGGCCGTGGCGACCGTACGGGTCAGCCTTCTCATCAGTGCACCATGTCCTTTCCGACCGGGGCCGGCGGGCCACCGGAGGGGTTGTCTGACGGCGTCGGCGGAGGGGGTGAAGCCGACACCACCGTCGTGAGGGGACTCTTCGCGGGCACAGCGTACGAGAACCAGACCTTTGTGATGCCAGGCGTACCGGGTTGCGGAACGGAAACAAAGTGACGTCCACCCCGGACGGTGCGTCATGGACACGAGCCGGATACCCTGTGCCGCGTTACTGATCGCCCACTCAGGGAGGGCCGCCGGGGATGATCCGACTGTCCGGGGTGTCCCGCACCTTCGACGGCCGCAGCGGCCGGGTCGAGGCGCTGCGCGGCATCGACCTCCACGTCGCGGAGGGCGAGTTCGTGGCCGTGCTCGGCCGCTCCGGCTGCGGCAAGTCCACCCTGCTCCGGTTGATCGCCGGCCTGCTCCCGGTGACCAGCGGCGAGATCACCGTGGCCGGTACGCCGATCACCCGCCCGCGCCGGGACATCGCGATGCTCTTCCAGCGGCCCGCCCTGCTGCCCTGGCGCACGGTGCTGGACAACGTCCTGCTGCCGGTGGAGATCTTCGGTTGGAAGCGGGCCAAGCACCGGGAGCGGGCCCGGCAACTGCTCGACCTGGCCGGCCTCGGCGGCTTCGAGAAGCGCCTGCCGCACGAGCTCTCCGGCGGCATGCAGCAGCGGGTCTCGCTGTGCCGGTCGCTGATCGGCGAGCCGCGGGTGATGCTGATGGACGAGCCGTTCTCCGCGCTCGACGCGCTCACCCGGGAGGAACTCGCCGGCGAGCTCCAGCGGATCCACATGGAGAGTTCGCCCAGCGTCGTCTTCGTCACCCACTCGATCGACGAGGCGGTCCTGCTGGCCGACCGGGTGGTGGTGCTCAGCCCCCGCCCCGGCCGGATCCGCCGGATCCTGGACGTGAACATCCCGCGGCCGCGCACCCTGGGCCGCAACGCGCACCTGGCCGACGTCGCCCAGGTCAGTGCAGACCTGCACGAGCTGCTCATGGAGCGGGACGCGCCGGCGCCCGCCGGCGCGGAGGGGCGATAACCGTGCGGGTCTGCGTCTTCACCGAGCCGCACCGCGGCGCCAGCTACGACGACCAGCTCCGGTTCGCCCGGCTGGCCGAGGCGGGCGGCTTCGAGGGCTTCTTCCGGGCCGACCACTACCAGTCGATGGGCGACGACCCGGGCCTGCCCGGCCCCACGGACGCCTGGCTGACCCTGGCCGCGCTGGCCCGGGAGACCACCCGGATCCGGCTCGGCACCCTGGTCACCTCGGCCACCTTCCGGCTGCCCGGCCCGCTGGCCGTGATGGTGGCCCAGGTCGACCAGATGAGTGGCGGCCGGGTCGAGCTGGGCATCGGCGCCGGCTGGTACGAGCGGGAACACACCTCGTACGGCATCCCGTTCCCCGGCGTGACCGAGCGGTTCGACCGGCTGGCCGAACAGCTAGAGGTGATCACCGGGCTGTGGCGGACCCCGCCCGGCGAGACGTACAGCTTCACCGGCGCCCACTACCGGCTGGTGGACGCGCCAGCGCTGCCGAAGCCGGTGCAGCGCCCCGGGCCGCCGGTGATCATCGGCGGGCGCGGTCCGAAGCGCACCCCGGAACTGGCCGCCCGGTACGCGGACGAGTTCAACATGCCGTTCAAGTCGGTGGCCGAGACCGCCGACGCGTACGAGCGGGTGCGGGAGGCCAGCGACCGGACCGGACGGGCCACGTCCGGGCGGGCGCCGCTGGTGCTCTCCGCCGGGATCGTGGTGGCGATCGGCCGCACCGACGCCGAGGCCCAGCGGCGGGCCGCCCCGCTGCACGTCAAGAGCGCCCTCCCGCCGGAGGACCCGGTGGTGGGCTCGCCGGCGCAACTGGTCGACCGGATCGGCGAGTTCGCCGCCGCCGGCGCGACCCGGGTGCACCTGCGCCTGATCGACTTCGCCGACCTGGACCACCTCGAGCTCATCGCCGCCGAGGTGCTCCCCCACCTGGACGGAGACCGATGACCGAGGTGATCGAGGAGCACGAGCTCGGGCCGGTGGGCCAGGAGATCGTGTACGAGAACGACCGGGTACGGGTGTGGCACATCCGGCTCGAACCCGGCGAGCGGCAGCCGCTGCACCGGCACGACCACCCGTACCTGGTGGTGGCGATCCAGGGCGCGAAGAACGTGGTGCAGACGATCGACGGCACCCGGATCGACGCCGACGAGCCGACCGGCGGCGTGGTCTACCGGGACCCGGGCGCCATCCACATGCTCACCAACGTCGGGGACACCACCTACCTGGCTCGCCTCGTCGAACTCAAGTAGACCCGCCGCGAGCAGGGCCGCCACGCCGCACGGCGCGCCGGTGGCGATCGGGCGCACCGGACCGTAACGTGCCGGACATGGCCTTTCGGACCTGGAGCAGACTGCTGCTCACGGCGCTCGGGGTGAGCCTGCTGGCCGGCGCCGGTCAGCTCGGCCTCGCGTACGGCTTCGGCATCCTGCGGCTCACCGGCAGCTTCACCGGTGTCACCGTCAACCAGTGGCCGGCCCAGCTCGTCTGGGTGGGCTGGTGCGCGGCGAACGCCGCGGTGATCGGTGCCGTCCTCACCGAACGCGTCGCCCGGCGGGACGGGGCGCTCACCGGCACCGGACGGCAGTTGGCCGTCGCGGCCGCCGCCGCGCTCGGCGCCACCGTGGTCGCGCCCCTGTGCATGCAGCCCGCCCGGGCCGCCGAGCTCATCTCCGTCGACCCGGTCTGGGCGGTCGGCATCTGCGCCGTCCTCGGCGCGGTGGTGGGCGCGGGTGCCGCGCTGGCCGTCCTGCTGAAGCCGCCGGTCGGCTGGAACATGGCAGCGGTCGCCGGGACGCTCTGGCTGCTCGCGCTGCTGTCGGCCGTACCGTCGTTCTCCGCGACCGGCGCGCTGCCGCTGGTCCGGCTCGGGGTCTTCGAGCCCGCCTGGCTCGACGCGGACGCGGCCCAGCGCCTGGCGATGCTGGTGCTGCCCACCATCGCCCTGCTCGCCGGCGCGGCGACCGGGGCGCTGGCCCGCTGGCGCGGGCACCCGCCGCTGGTGGCCGGGGCGACCGGGGTGGCCGGACCGGTGCTGGTGGCGTTCGGCTACCTGGCCGCCGGTCCCGGTGACGCCGTCGACCGCTACCAGCTCGCGCCCTACTACGGCGCCCTGCTCGCGGTCGCCGCCGGCGCGCTCGGCTCGGCCGCCGCCGCGCTGGCGCGCCGGCCGTCCGGCGCGGCCGCTCCCGCGCCCCGGGCCATCGAGCCGACCGACATCCTGCGGCCGCTGCCCGCCGGCCCGGCCCTGCCCGGCGCGGCCGAGGCGGGACCGGAGCGGGCCGACCGGGCCGGCGGACCGGCCGGTGTCCGGGTGGCCGGCGCCGACCTGGCCGCCCGGCCCGAGGCGGGCGCGGTGGGCACCGCGCCCGGCACCGAACCAGCGGGTCAGGCCACCCCGCCGCACTGGGACTGGCCGGCGACCGGCACGACCGGCGCGACCGGCGTCCCGCCCCGCACCGCCGACCGCGGCGCGGACGCCGCCACCGACCCGGCGGCGGACCGGGCGACCGGGGTGGATGCCGTGGCCGCGCCGGCCCCCGCCCCACGCCCCGCACACCCGGCCGAGCCGGTGACGGCGGTGACGGCGGTGACGGGTGACCTGCCGGGCGACCCGGCACCGGCCAGCGCCGCGCACGCCGGTGGCATGGCGACGAGGGCGCCGGGCGACCCGGCGAGCGGCACCCCGGCGGGCGGGCAGTCGGAGCCCGTCGCGGCGGACGACGCGGCCGAGCAGCCCGGCGGCGCCGGGCGGACGAGGAAGGGGCGGTCGTCCCGCGCCACGGCGGCCCCGGCGGCCGGCCGGTCGACCCGCCGGGCAACCGCCGCCGAGGAGCCGGCGACCGCCGCGTCGACCGACGCGGACGCGGTCGCCGCGACGCCCGCCGAGCCCGCCCCGCGGCCCCGCCGGACCCGTAAGGCGAAGGCCACCGCCAAGCGTGCCGACGCGACCACCCCGACCGCCGACCCGGCGGCGGCCGGCGCCCCGTCCGCCGGGACGCCGGCGCCCGGCGGCGCCGCGACCAGCCCAGCGTCCAGCGGTACGTCGGCCGGTCCGGCGTCCGGTGACGCTTCGACCGGACCGGCACCCGACGGCGCTCCGGCCGGCGGCGGCGCTTCGGTCAGCCCGGTGTTCAGCGGCGCCTCCACCGGACCGGCACCGGACAGCGCCCCGACCAGCCCGGCCGGCGGCGGCGCTTCGACCGGCCCGGCGGCGTCCGGCAGGGCCTCGGTCAGCCCGGCCGCGTCCGGCCGCGTACCGACCAGCCCGGCGGCACCGGGCGGTGCTTCGACCGGGTCGGCGCCGGCCGCACCGCTCGGCGCCACGGCCGACCCGGCCACGACCGGCGGCGCGGACGCCACCGGTACCCCGATCACCGGCATCGAAGCGGCGGCGACCGCGGTGCCGTCCGGGCCCACCACCGAACCCACGCCCGCCGGCGCGGACCCCGCCACCGGGCCCACGCCCCCGACCGGGGACGGCGCACCGGCGGCCGGCAAGCGGCGCGAGGGGACGCGCGAACCGGCCCGACCGGTCCTCAAGCCGGTACCGGCACCCGCCACGCCCACTGCCGACCGGCCGGCCGCCCCGCGCTCCAGCTGGCCGGTCGCACCGGCGTGGTCGGCGCCGCCCCGGCCCACCTCCGCCGAGCGGGACGAGGCGACCGCCGTACCCGAGGACACGACCGGGCACCGGCCCCGGCACCGCGCCCCCCTGCCCGACCTCGACCGGGCCGCGAGCTGGGAGGCCCTGGCCACCGCCCGGCGCGCCGGCCCGACGGCACCCACGGACGCCACATCGGAGGGACCGGCCGGCGGCGAGGACACGACGCCCGATGGCGCGGCGGCCGGCGCGGGCGAACAGAACGGCGGGCGGCTCCGCGGCCGGCTCGGGCTGTTCCGGCGCAACCGGGCCCGGACGACCGACGAGAGCGGCGCCGGCGAGACCGAGGCGGAGCCGCTGGCGGCGCAGGACGAGGAGTACGTCGACTGGGTGGCCGGGCTGGGCCGCCCGCTGGCGGACAACGAGCCGGAGCAGGAGAGCGGCCGCCGCTCGCTGCGCTCCAGCGGCCGCCACCACCGCGACTGACGTGGTGTGGGTGCGGTTGTCGTCGCTGGAGCGACAACGACCGCACCCACAACGCCGGTCACACGGTCGGCAGCCGGCTCCACCACGGAGAACCACTTTCACCGGCCGTCACCCCGCCGGCGGCGCGACGTGCGTCGCCGCGACCGGCCGGCCCGCGCGGCGGGCTCAGGCCAGCGGCAGGTAGACCCGGCCGCCCGAGGAGACGAACTCTTCCGACTTGTCCCGCATGCCGCGGGCCGCGTACTCCTTGAGTTCCTGGGTGATCTTCATCGAGCAGAACTTCGGGCCGCACATCGAGCAGAAGTGCGCGGTCTTCGCCGGCTGCGCCGGCAGCGTCGCGTCGTGGTACGACCGGGCGGTCTCCGGGTCCAGCGAGAGGTTGAACTGGTCCTCCCAGCGGAACTCGAACCGCGCCTTGGACAGCGCGTCGTCCCAGGCCTGCGCCCCGGGGTGCCCCTTGGCCAGGTCGGCCGCGTGCGCAGCGATCTTGTACGCGATCACGCCCGCCTTCACGTCGTCCCGGTCCGGCAGCCCGAGGTGCTCCTTCGGCGTCACGTAGCAGAGCATCGCGGTGCCGAACATGCCGATCATCGCCGCGCCGATCGCCGAGGTGATGTGGTCGTACGCGGGCGCGATGTCGGTGGTCAGCGGACCGAGCGTGTAGAACGGGGCCTCGTGGCACCACTCCTGCTGGAGGTCCACGTTCTCCTTGATCTTGTGCATCGGCACGTGCCCGGGGCCCTCGATCATCACCTGCACGTCGTACTCCCAGGCGATCCGGGTCAGCTCGCCGAGCGTCCGCAGCTCGGCGAACTGCGCCTCGTCGTTGGCGTCCGCGATGGACCCGGGGCGCAGCCCGTCACCCAGTGAGAACGTCACGTCGTAGCGGGCCAGGATCTCGCAGAGCTCCCGGAAGTTGGTGTAGAGGAAGTTCTCCTCGTGGTGCGCCAGGCACCAGGCCGCCATGATCGAGCCGCCCCGGGAGACGATCCCGGTCACCCGGTCCACCGCCATCGGCACGTACGGCAGCAGCACCCCGGCGTGCACTGTCATGTAGTCCACGCCCTGCTCGGCCTGCTCGACGACGGTGTCCCGGAACACCTCCCAGCTCAGCTTCACCGGGTCGCCGCCGACCTTCTCCAGCGCCTGGTAGATCGGCACGGTGCCGATCGGCACCGGCGAGTTGCGGACAATCGCCTCGCGGGTCTCGTGGATCCGCTTGCCGGTCGACAGGTCCATCACCGTGTCCGCGCCCCACCGGGTCGCCCAGGTCAGCTTCTCCACCTCCTCGGCGACCGACGAGGTGACCGCCGAGGTGCCGATGTTGGCGTTCACCTTCACCAGGAACGCCTTGCCGATGATGGCCGGCTCGCACTCCGGGTGGTTGACGTTGAGCGGCAGCACCGCCCGCCCGGCCGCGATCTCGTCGCGGACGAACTCCGGCGCCATGCCCTCCCGGATCGCCACGAACTCCATCTCCGGCGTGACGATCCCGGCCCGGGCGTACGCGAGCTGGGTCGGCCGCTTCCCGGCCACCCCGGCCAGCGGGGTACCCGGGCCGCGCACCGGCGCGACGTCCCCGCGCTCGGCGATCCACGGGCCACGCAGCGGCGGCAGCCCCACCGCCGGGTCCGCGCCCGGCCCCGAGGTGTCGTAGAGCCGCACCGGCGGGTTGTCCCCGGTCAGGTCCACCTCGGCGAACGGCACCCGCACGTCCGGCCGGGACCCCTCGACGTACACCTTGCGACGTGCCTGCATGACAGCCTCCCTGGTGATCAAGCGGACCAGCCGAAGTGGTCCAGCGGGCCGCGTCCCGCGCCCAACGTCCAGTCCCGCGCGCCGGCCAGCCCGCGGGTCACGTACTCCTTGGCGGCCTGCACCGCCGCCGGCACCGGGTCGCCGAGCGCCAGCCGGACCGCGACGGCCGCCGAGAACGAGCACCCGGTGCCGTGGTTGTGCCGGGTGGCCACCCGCGGCGCCCGCAGCAGGGTGGTCACCCCGCCGCCGTGCAGCACGTCGACCGCCTCGCCGTCGGTGTCCACGTCGCCGCCGGTCACCACCACGTGCGCCGGTCCGCCCGCGGCGAGCGCCTCGGCGGCGGCCACCATCTCCTCGACGGTGGTCACCGGGCGTCCGGTGATGGCCGCGGCCTCCGCGCAGTTCGGCGTCGCCACCTCGGCGTACGGCAGCAGCCGCTCGACGGCGGCGACCACGCCCAGCGCGTGTCCACTGGTGGCGACCAGCACCGGGTCGACGACCAGGTGCGGCAGCCGGCCGTCCCGGGCGGCGACCGCCACCGCGTCGGCGACCGCCGGGCTGCCGAGCATCCCGGTCTTGACCGCGCGCACGTCGAAGTCGGTCAGCACGCTCTCCAGCTGGTCGGTGACCGTGCGCGGGGGCAGCGGCAGGACGGCGTCGACGCCCCGGGTGTTCTGGGCGGTGACCGCGGTGAGCACGCTGGTCCCGTACGCGCCGAGGGCGGCGAAGACCTTGAGGTCGGCCTGGATGCCGGCACCGCCCCCGGAGTCGGAGCCGGCGACGGTGAGGACGGTGGTGGGGGTCACGTCGCTCCTCGAGTGGTCGCGGTTGGTGGCTGCGGCGCGGCGGCCGCCGCCGCGAAAGCTCTGGTCAGGGTGGTGGCTGTTTCGGTGGGGTCGTCGGCGCGCATGACCGCACCCAGCACCGCGACTCCCCGGGCGCCGGCCTGGACGCAGGCGTGCACCTGGTCGGGGGTTTCGATGCCGCCGAGAGCAAGGACCGGCACCGGGCTTACCTTGGTCAGCTCGGCCAGTCCCCGGGGGTGCAGGGGTGGGCCGTAGCCGGGTTTGGTGCTGCTCGGGTGTACCGGCGAGAGGGTGACGTAGTCCTCTGTGGTGAGTCGGCCCAGCTCGGCCCGGTCGTGGCAGGAGCGGCCGACCAGGCCGACGCGCGGCGGCGGGTACGGGCCGGCAGCCGGCAGGTGCACCGCATCACCGCCGAGCGGGTCCGGCCCGGCGACGACCAGGGTGCCGCCGACGTCGCCGAGGATCGCGCGCAGCTCCGCCGCGAGCGCCAACCGTTCGGCGCGGGGCAGGTCCTTCTCCCGCAGCACCACCCAACGAACTCCCCCACTCACGGCCGCCGCCAGCACCTCGACCAGGGGCCGCCGCGCGAGCCGCCGATCGGTCATCACCACCACCCCGGCGGGCACCCACTCGGCGCCCGCCGAGATCTTGGAAGATTCCGGCCCCTCCGGGGGCCCTTTCCTTCCAAGATCTGGCCGACCGGCTGCCGGCCGGGCCGCTGCTGCCTCGGGCGGACCGGCGGCCAGCCCTGGCGGCGCGGTCACAGGTCGGGCCTTCCCTCGTCGGGGGTGGAGGCGAGCGCGTGGAAGCGGCGGGCGATCCGGCCCGCCCCGTACGCCAGCCGCCCGGCCTCGACCGCGAACCGCATGGCGGTGGCCATCGCCACCGGGTCGGCGGCCCGGGTCACCGCGCTGGCCAGCAGCACCGCGTCGCAGCCGAGTTCCATGGCCAGCGCGGCGTCGGAGGCGGTGCCGATCCCGGCGTCCAGGATCACCGGCACGTCAACGCTCTGCCGGATCAGCCGGATGTGGTGCGGGTTGGACACCCCCAGCCCCGAGCCGATCGGCGCCCCGGCGGGCATCACCGCCGCGCAGCCCACGTCGGCCAGCCGGCGGGCCAGCACCGGGTCGTCACTGGTGTACGGCAGCACGGTGAACCCGTCGGCGACCAGTTGCTCGGCGGCGCGCAGCAGTTCGACGCCGTCCGGCAGCAGGGTGCGCTCGTCGCCGATCACCTCCAGCTTGACCCAGTCGGTCTCGAACGCGTCCCGGGCCAGGTGCGCCACCTTGACCGCCTCGCCGGCGGTGTAGCAGCCGGCGGTGTTCGGCAGCAGCCGCACCCCGCACCGGTCGAGCAGTTCCAGCAGCCCGCCCGACCCGGCGGGGGTGGTGTCCACCCGGCGCAGCGCCAGGGTGACCAGTTCGGTGCCGGACGCCCGGATCGCCTGCTCCAGCACGTGCAGGTTGGCCGCGCCGCCGGTGCCCAGGATCAGCCGGGAGGTGAGGGGGACACCGCCCAGGTCGAAGGTCACCGCGCTCACCCGCCCTGGGCGGCGCTGAGCACCTCGACCCGGTCGCCGTCGCGCAGCACCGTCGCCGGCCAGCCGCTGCGCGGCACCACCTCGCCGTTGACCGCCACCGCCACGCCGCGCCGCTGCGGGGTGACCTCGCCGACCAGGTCGGCCACCGTGGCACCGCCGGGCACGGTCCGCCCGGCGCCGTTCACCGTCAGTTCCACCTGTCCTCCTCCGTCGTCTGCCCGGGTGAGCCGGCCGGCGGCGCCGGCGCGGGTGGGTGGGCCGGTCCGAAGCGGTCCGGCGCGAAGGGGGCGAGCAGCGGGTCCGGCTCGCCCCCGGCGGCCAACTCGGCGATCAGGTCGGCGGTGACCGGGGTGAGCACGATGCCGTGCCGGTGGTGGCCGGTGGCGGCGAGCACGTCCGGCCGGCCGGGCAGCGGGCCGAGGATCGGGGCGTTGTCCGGCGTGCCGGGGCGCAGCCCGGCCACCGTCTCCACCAGGTCGTACTCGGCCAGCTCGGGGAGCAGGTCGACGGCGGCGCGGAGCAGCCGCAGCACGGCGCCGGCGGTGACCCTCCGGTCGGCGCGCTCCTCGACCGTCGCCCCGACCACCACCTCGCCGCCGGACCGGGGGACGAGGTAGACGTGCTCGCCGTCGGCGTACCCCCGGATCACGTGCCGGAAGCCCGGCGGCTCGCCGCCCGGCGCGCGCAGCCGGAGCACCTGCCCCTTCACCGGCCGGACCGGCAGCCCGGTCAGCGCGGCCGCGCCGCAGCTGGCCGCCACCACGGTGACCCGGGCGTCCAGCGCGGACAGGTCGCGTACCGCGTGCGGCACCAGCACCGCGCCGGCCGCGGTCGCGGCCGCCCGCAGCGCCGGCACCAGCAGCCGCGGGTCGACCTGGTGGTCGGTGGGGGCCAGCGCGCCGCCGCGCACCCGGGGCGCCAGCGCCGGCTCGCGGTCACGCAGCTGCGTCGGGCGCAGCGGCGTCACCGGCAGCCCCAGCCCCTGCTGGTACGCCCAGAGCCGGCCCGCCTCGGCCAGGTCGTCGGCGGTGAGCCCGACCATCAGCGTGCCCTCGGTCCGGTAGCCGATCGGCAGCCCGGTCGCCTCGGTCAGCTCGGCGGCGAACGCCGGCCAGCGCGCCGCGGACGCGCAGAGCAGCCCGGTCAGCTCGCGCTCGCCGAAGTACGCCTCGGCGACCGGGGAGAGCATCCCGGCGGCCACCGCCGACGCTCCCGAGCCCGGGTCGGGGTCGTGCACGACCACCCGCAGCCCGCGCGCCGCGCAGCGCCAGGCGACGGCCAGCCCGATCGGCCCGGCGCCGACCACCGCCACGTCGGGGCGGCCGGTGGTCAGCACGTCAACGCCCCGAGCAGTTCGGCGGTGGCCCGGCCCGGGTCGGCGGCACCGGAGAGCGCGCCGACCACCGCCACCCCGTACGCCCCGGCGGCGCGCAGCGCCGGCACGGTCGCGGCGGTGACCCCGCCGATGGCGATCACCGGCACGTCCACCGCGGCGGCGACCGCCGCCACCCCGGCCGGGCCGATCGGGTCCGGCAGGCCGATCTTGGTGCTGGTCGGGTGGCAGGGGCCGACGCCGAGGTAGCTGGCGCCGGCGGCCACCGACTCGGTGGCGGTGCCCGGGTGCCGCGCGGTGGCGCCGAGCACGGCGGCGGAGCCGAGCACCCGGCGGGCCGCGCCGACCGGCAGGTCGTCGGCGCCGACGTGGCCGCCCGCGGCGCCCACCGCCAGCGCCACGTGCAGCCGGTCGTTGACCAGGCAGGTCGCGCCGTACCCGGCGCAGAGCGCGACCACCCGGCGGGCCAGGTCGTACGCCTCCCGGTCGGTCGCGGAGTCCGCCACCCGGACCTGCACCACCAGCTCGGCGCGGGCCACCGCGAGGGCGGCCCGGACCACGGTGAGCGGATCCCGCCCGGGTCGGGTGTCGGTGACCAGATGCAGTCGCCCAAGGGACGGCACGGCAACACTCCTCCCTGCGCCGGCATTACCCGGATCAGGTTCGACGGTCGGGGGCTTCCAGCCCCCCTCTCAGCCCGGTCCACCGGGCTCCCGTGGGTTACGTCGGTGTCACCGTACGACAGATCCGCCGGCCTGCCAAGACGGGGTTCGGCAATCGCAGGACGCCGGTCCGGCGCGGTGAACGACCCTCGATGCCTCCTGGCGACGGAGCGCTTCGTACGGTCCTGTTCGGAATGTCGCTCGCCGTTGCCAAACCGTTACCAGCCGGCATCTTGCCCGCAACGGATCCAGCGGGATTAATTTGTTCAGCGATTCGACAAAATGCTGGCGCGGACATCCTGGCACGGTGTCCGCTCCGGTCCATCCGGGACGGTCTTCGGCGAGCCGGCCCCCGCGATCCCTGTCCACAGCGACATAGGAGGCGGCGTGTCCCGATCTCGTCGTGCCCGTTTACCCGTCCTGGCCACCCTGCTACCCCTCGCGCTCACCGCGACCACCCTGTTCGGCGTCCCCGGCGCGCAGGCCGCACCCGCCGCGCAGGCCGCACCCGCCGCGCAGGCCGCGCCGCTGACGGCGCCCGCCGCGCAGACCCAGCCACGGACGGCACCCGCCGCGCCGCCGGCCGCAGCCGCGCCGGCGGCCGACGAGCCGTTCTCGGTGCTGGTGTTCTCGAAGACCGCCGGCTTCCGGCACGACTCCATCCCGACCGGCATCGCCGCCATCCAGCAGCTCGGCGCCGAGCACGGGTTCACCGTCGACACGACCGAGGACGGCGCCGCGTTCAGCGACGACAACCTCGCCCGGTACCGCGCGGTGATCTGGCTCTCCACCACCGGCGACGTCCTCGACGGCGAGCAGCAGGCCGCCTTCGAGCGCTACATCCGCGCCGGCGGCGGCTACGTCGGCATCCACGCCGCCTCGGACACCGAGTACAGCTGGGCCTGGTACGGCGACCTGGTCGGCGCGTACTTCGCCAGCCACCCGGCGAACCAGCAGGCCACGGTCAAGGTGGAGGACCACGCCCACCCGGCCACCGCCGGGCTGCCGGAGCGCTGGTCCCGGTTCGACGAGTGGTACAACTACCAGTCCAACCCGCGCCCCGACGTACACGTGCTGGCCAGCCTGGACGAGACCAGCTACTCCCCCGGCGCGGGGGCGATGGGCGCCGACCACCCGATCGCCTGGTGCCACGACTTCCAGGGCGGCCGCGCCTGGTACACCGGCGGCGGGCACACCCGGGAGTCGTACGCCGAACCGCAGTTCCTGGCCCACCTGCTCGGCGGCATCCGCTCCGCGGCCGGGGTGGCGGACGCCGACTGCGGCGCGTCGCTGACCGCCAGCTTCGAGAAGGTGACCCTGGACAGCAACACCAGCAACCCGATGGAGCTGGACGTCGCCCCGGACGGGCGGGTCTTCTACGTCGAGCGCGACGGCCGGGTGCAGATCGTCAAGCCGGACACCGGCAACACGGTCACCGCGCTCGACCTGGACGTGTTCACCGGCAACGAGGACGGCCTGATCGGCATCCGGCTCGACCCGGACTTCGGCACCAACAACTGGGTCTACCTCTACTACGCCCCGAACGACGGGATCGCCCGCAACCTGCTCTCCCGGTTCACGGTGACCGGCGACAGCATCGACCCGGCCAGCGAGAAGCAGGTGCTGCGGGTGGACACCCAGCGCAACACCTGCTGCCACGCCGGCGGCAGCATGGCCTTCGACAGCGCCGGCAACCTCTACCTGGCCACCGGCGACAACACCAACCCGTTCGAGTCCAACGCGTTCACCCCGATCGACGAGCGGCCGGGGCGGCAGGACTACGACGCGCAGCGCACCTCCGGCAACACCAACGACCTGCGCGGCAAGGTGCTCCGGATCCACCCGGAGGACGACGGGACCTACACCGTCCCGACCGGCAACCTGTTCCCGGCGGGCACCGCGAAGACCCGGCCGGAGATCTACGCGATGGGCTTCCGCAACCCGTTCCGGATCGGCATCGACCCGGCCACCGACACCCTCTACGTCGCCGACTACGGGCCGGACGCCAGCGCCGCCAACCCCGACCGCGGCCCCGAGGGCACCGTCGAGTGGAACATCGTCGGCACGCCGGGCAACTACGGCTGGCCGTACTGCACCGGGGCGAACTACGCCTACAACGACTACACGTTCCCGTCCGGCCCCAGCGGGCCGAAGTTCGACTGCGCCGCGCCGGTGAACGACTCGCCCAACAACACCGGCCTCACCAACCTGCCGCCGGCCATCCCGGCCACCGTCGACTACGACTACAGCGGCAACCCGCGGTTCCCGGAGATCGGCGGCGGCGGTGCGCCGATGGGCGGCCCGGTCTACCGGTACGACGCCGAGCTGAACTCGTACCGCAAGTGGCCGGCGTACTACGACGGCAAGGCGCTCTTCGGCGAGTGGAACCAGTCGAAGATGTACACGATGCAGCTCACCGGTGACGGCAGGAGCCTCGTCGACATCAACCAGCTCCTCACCGGGATGACCATGCTCCGGCCGATGGACTTCGAGTTCGGTCCGGACGGCGCGCTCTACCTCATCGAGTGGGGCAGTGGCTTCGGCGGCAACAACGACAACTCCGGCGTCTACCGGATCGACTACATCGCCGGCGACCGGGCCCCGATCGCGGAGGCCAGCGCCGAGCCGACCTCCGGCCCGGCGCCGCTGACCGTCGCCTTCTCCAGCGCGGGCTCCCGCGACCCGGACGGCGGCACGCTCAGCTACGCCTGGACGTTCGGCGACGGGCAGTCCGCCACCGAGCCGAACCCGACGCACACCTACACCAGCGCCGGGACGTACAACGCGCAGCTAACCGTCACCAACCCGAAGGGCCGGACAGCGGTGGCCAACGTACCGGTCACGGTGGGCAACACCGCGCCGACGGTGACCATCGAGTTCCCGCCGGATGGCGGCTTCTTCGACTGGGGCGACCAGGTCCGCTACACGGTCACGGTCACCGACCCCGAGGACGCGGAGATCGACTGCGACCGGGTCCGGCTCCAGGTGCTGCTCGGCCACGACGAGCACGCCCACCCGCTGGAGCAGCACACCGGCTGCACCGGCACGGTCCAGACGTCGCTGGCCTCCGGGCACGGCGCCGAGGCGAACGTCTTCGCCGTCTTCGAGGCCACCTACACCGACCTGGGCGGCGCCGAGGGCGCCGGGCCGCTCACCGGCCGGGCGATCGAGCAGCTCCAGCCCAAGCGGAAGCAGGCCGAGTTCTTCACCGCCACCGGCCGGGTGCCGGGCGCGACCGGCGGCGGGGACCCGGGCGTGCAGCGCGAGACCACCGGCGACACCGCCGGCGGCGGCCAGAACATCGGGTTCATCGAGGACGGCGACTGGTGGTCGCTCGCCCCGGCGGACCTGACCAACATCACGTCGATCCGGTTCCGGGCCGCCTCGGCCACCAGCGGCGGCCGGATCGAGGTCCGCGCCGGCGCGCCCGACGGGCCGCTGGTCGCCTCGGGCACCGTGCCGGGCACCGGCGCCTGGCAGACGTACGCCGACGTGACCGCGCCGGTGACCGGCCCGGCGGGCGGCACGCTGTACTTCGTCGCCCGCGACCCGGCCGGCGGCGCGGGCGCGCTGTTCAACGTCAACTGGATGGACTTCCTCGGCCGGGGCGTCACCGAGAACGCGCCGCCGGTGGTCACCGCCACCGCCAGCCCGGCCACCGGCACCGCGCCGGTCACCGTGGCCTTCGACGGCACCGCCACCGACGCCGAGGGCGACACCCCGCTGACGTACGCCTGGGACTTCGGCGACGGCGGCACGGCGTCCACCCCGGACGCCACGCACACCTACACCAGCCCGGGCACCTTCACCGCCACCCTGACCGTGACCGACAGCAGGGGCGCGAGGTCGTACGCCACCGTCCCGGTGCGGGTGGACGCGCCGAACACGTCCTGCTTCGGGGCGCGCTCGGACGACTTCACCGGCGCCGGCCTCGACAAGGCCCGCTGGGGCGTGGTCCGGGAGAACCAGCTCTACTCGGTCTCCGACGGGGCGCTCCGGCTGCCCACCGCGGTGGGCGACCTCTACGGCGGCCGCAACGACGCCACCAACCTGGTGCTCCAGCCGGCGCCGGCCGGGGCCTGGCAGGCGACCACCCGGGTCACCCTGCCGGTGACCGCCAACTACCAGCAGGCCGGCCTGCTGGTGTACGGCGACGACGAGAACTACGCCAAGCTGGACCTGCTCTACTCGGGCGGCCGGCGGGTGGAGTTCATCCGGGAGACCGCCGGCGCGCCGCGCAACGAGGCCGCCGACAGCACCGCCGCACCGGCCGGTGACACCCTGCACCTGCGGCTCACCAGCGACGGGACGAACCTGACAGCTGCCGTCTCGGCCGACGGGCAGACCTTCACCCCGGTCGGCCGGTCCGCCGCGCTGGCCGGCATCACCAACCCGCGGATCGGGCTGTTCGCGCTCAACGGCGGCACCGACGCGCCGGTGGTGGAGGCGGCCTTCGACTGGTTCCAGGTCTCGCCGGACGCCCCGGCCGGACCGGTGGACCCGTCGGACGAGTTCACCGGCGACACGCTGGACAAGTGCCGCTGGGACGCGATCCTGCGGGAGAACCCGACGGGCTACCGGGTCACCGGCGGCGCGCTGCGGATCGACGTGCCGAACGGCGACATCTACGGCTCCGGCAACTCCGGGCCGGCGAACTTCATCCTCCAGAACGCCCCGACCGGCGACTGGACCCTGGAGACGAAGGTCGACGGCAGCCTGCTCAACGAGCAGTACCAGCAGGCCGGCCTGATCGTGCACGCCGACGACGACAACTACCTGAAGTTCGACTACATCGTGGACAACCAGGCCGGCCAGCCGGTGACGCGGCGGATCGAGTTCCGCAGCGAGATCGGCGGCGCGGTGCAGAACCCGCAACCGGAGGCGGGCAACCTGACCGCCTCGGTGTGGTACCTGCGGCTGGCCCGCACGGGCGACACCTTCACCGCGTCGTACTCGGCCGACGGGACGGCCTGGACGCCGCTGACGGCGCTCACCAACAGCGCCGTCGGGGCGACGCCGAAGGTGGGCCTGTTCACCCTCGGCGCCAACCAGACCGCGTCGAAGACCGCCGCGTTCGACTACTTCCGGCTCACCACCGAGGCGGCCGACCGGACCGCCCCGGTGACCACGGCCACGGTCTCCGGCACCCCGACCGGGGGCTGGCACACCGGCCCGGTCACCGTCACGCTGACCGCCGCCGACGAGGACGGTGGCAGCGGGCTGGCCGGCACCGAGTACCAGCTGGACGGGGCGGCCACCTGGACCGCGTACACCGGCCCGGTGCCGGTCAGCGGCGACGGCGAGCACGAGCTGCGGTTCCGCTCGACCGACCGGGCGGGCAACGTGGAGTCGACGAAGAGCGTGCCGGTCCGGATCGACGCCACCGCGCCGGTCACCTCGGCGACGTTCGCGCCGGCCAACGACGAGGGCTGGCACGACGGGACGGTCCCGGTCGTGCTGACCTCGACCGACGCCGGGTCCGGGGTGAAGACGGTGGAGTGGTCGCTGGACGGCGGCGCGTGGACGCCGTACTCGGCGCCGGTCGAGGTGACCGGCGACGGGCAGCACGAACTGCTGTTCCGGGCCGCCGACAACGCGGGCAACGCCGAGACGCTCAAGTCGGCGGTGCTGCGGATCGACGGCACCAGGCCGACGCTGCTGGTGTCCGGGATCGCCGACGGCCAGCTCTACGGCGACAGCCAGGACGTCCGGGTGTCCTGGCAGGCGGTCGACCCGACCTCGGGCATCGCCTCGGTGGTCGGCGACCTGGACGGCCGGCCGTACGCCAGCGGCACCCTGCAGGCCATGTACGAGCTGCCGCTCGGCCTGCACGAGCTGACCGTCACCGCGACCGACAAGGCGGGCAACGTCACCACCTCGGAGGTCCGGTTCTTCGTCACCACCTCGTTCCGGGACATGCAGAACCTGCTGGACCGGTTCAAGGTGACGAGCCGGCTCTCGGCCAAGGCGCACAAGCAACTGTCGGCGAAGCTCAGCGACGCCCGGCAGGCCGAGGCGGCCGGCAACGACCAGAAGGCGATCAAGGCGCTGACCGCCTTCCGGACGCTCGCGGCCGACGCCACCCTGGTGCCGGAGGCCGAGATCCGGGACACCCTGGTCCGGGACGCCGACGCCATGATCGTCCGGCTCGGCGGCACGGCCAGCCGGGCCGGCGTCCGGGCGAACGACGGCGAACCGGTCGACGGCGCCGGCCGGCTCGGCGGCGATCCCACCCGGATCGCCCCCGGTCGCCGGCTCTGATCCGCGGGTCCCTTCCCGCCGCCCCGGCGGCGGGAAGGGACCCTCCCGCGATTCCATCGAGGAGACGCCCGTGACGCGTACCTGGCAGGCGGTCGCCGCCGCGCTCGTCGGACTGGCCCTGGCGTTCCTGTCCACCGCCCCGGCCGCCGCACACACCGGGAAACTCAAGCTCACCGTGGCCGGCGACGGCGCCGACGGGGTGACCGTGCAGGCGGTGTACGCCGACGGGCACCGCCTCGACAAGGTGGTCCGGCTGACCCTCACCGCCACCGGGCCGGACGGCCGGCGGGTCGGGCCGGTGCAACTGGAACCGGCCGCCGAGGGGCAGGGCTTCTACGCCAGCGGCCCGATCCTCTCCCCCGGCCGGTGGCGGGTCACGGTGAGCGCCCCCGCGCCGCACCGGGGCGAGGCCGCCGCCCAGGTGGAGGCGCGCGGTGCCCAGTCGCCCCCGCCGGACCCCGCCCCGGTCGCCGTGACCGCCCCGGCGGCCGGCACCCGAGCCCCCGCCGGCGACGGGGGTACCGGCTGGTGGCCGCTCGCGCTGGCCGGTCTCGGGCTCGCCGTCCTGGCGGCGGTGGCGGTGCCGCTCGTCCGGCGCCGCCGCGCCTGACGCCCACGCTCCCGGTCGCGTCGACCCGGCGGCCGCGGCGGCGCGCCGGGCACGCCGGTGGGCTCGTCGCCGCGCCGGGGTGGCGGCGTCCCGCTGCCGGGGATGCCGCCACCCCGGTCGGTCAGAGGATGGCGCGCAGGGCCTCCAGGTCCTCGTCGCTGGGCTGCCAGGCGCCCGCGGCGGCGTTGGCCAGCACCTGCTCCGGCGTGGTGGCGCCGGCGATCACCGAGGTCACCGCCGGCTGGGCGGCCAGCCCGCCGATGGCCACCTGGAGCATCGACAGCCCTCGCTCGGCCGCGTACGCCTCGATCGCCTCGATGGTGTCCCAGTCGGCGGCGGCGAGGCGCTGCGCGTACCGGCCGCCGGCGGAGAGCCGGCTGCCCGGCGGCGGGGCCTGGTTCCGCTGGTACTTGCCGGTCAGCAGCCCGTTGGCCAGCGGGAAGAACGGCAGCATACCGAGGCCGAACCGCTCGCAGGCCGGGATGACCTCGGCCTCGACCGAGCGCTCCAGCAGGCTGTAGTGGTTCTGCGCGCTGATGAACCGGGACCGCCCGTTGGACGAGGCCACCCAGTCGGCGTCCGCGATCTGCCAGCCGGCGAAGTTGGAGTTGCCCAGGTAGCGCACCTTGCCGGCGCGTACCAGGTCGTCCAGCGCGGCGAGGGTCTCGTCGATCGGGGTGCCCGGGTCGGGCTCGTGCATCTGGTACAGGTCGATGTGGTCGGTGCCGAGCCGGCGCAGCGACGCCTCCACCGCCCGCGCGATGTAGCGGCGCGCGCCCCGGGCGCCGAAGTCCGGCCCGTTCAGGCCGTGCATGTCCATGCCGAACTTGGTGGCCACCACCACGTCGTCCCGGCGCCCCTTGAGCGCCTGGCCCAGCAGTTCCTCCGAGCCGCCCTGCGGCTCGCCGTAGATGTCGGCGGTGTCGAAGAAGTTGATCCCGGCGTCCAGCGCGGCGTCGACCACCGCCCGGGTGCCGTCGAGATCGAGCTTGCGGCCGAAGTTGTTGCAGCCGATGCCGACCACGGACACCACGAGCCCGGAGTCGCCCAGCCGGCGGTAGGTCATCTCAGTCACGAGATCAACCCTATGCCCGACCGGCGGAGCGGGTCGGGTCAGCCGCCCATCCGGTGGCGGACCCGGGACTCAGCCGAGCACCTCGGCGCAGAGCCGGCGGGCGGCGTCGAGGGTGGCGGCCAGCTCGGCCGGTGCCCGTCCCACGGCGCCGAGCAGCGCCTGCGCGCGGGGCGCGAAGTCGGCCGGCGCGCCGGGCAGCCGCCCGGCCGAGGCGACCATGCCCTTCTCGTTCAGCAGCCACTGCCCGGCCCGGGCGTGCAGCACCTGCACGAGCACCCCGACCGCCCGGAACAGGCACCCGGCCAGGTACGCGCTGTCGCCGGCCGTGACCGCCTTCTCGGCGGCGGAGAGCAGGAACCCCGCCTCCCAGCCGCCGCGGGTCAGGGCGTCGGCCAGTGCCGGCGGGTACGCCCGCGTCTCCTCGCGCAGCGCGGCCAGTTCACCGGTCGGGTCGGCGAGCACCCGGCACAGCGCCACCTCGCCGGCGTAGACGTGGGAGTAGAAGCCGAGCGGGTGCCCGGCCTGCACGCCCACCTCGTACCGGCCGGCCCGGCAGTCGGCCCACACCCGGCGTACCCGGTCGAGGTCCCGGTAGATCCAGTCGACGGCCACCCCGCCGACGCGGAGCCAGCCGCCACCGTCCACCCACGGTCCCCAGCCGCCCGGTTCGGTCAGCGTGACCGGCTCGTCGGCGACGGACGCGGCGACCGCGCGCAGCCCCGGCACGTCCAGCTCACCCCGGTAGTAGAGACCCAGGTCCCAGTCGGAGTCCGGCCGGTGGGTGCCGCGCGCCCGGCTGCCGCCCAGCGCCACGGCCACCACCCCGTCGACGGCGCAGAGCCGGCCGGCCAGCTCCGCCGGGTTCACCCGACGTCCCACACCGGCTCGGGGGTCTCCACCACCTCGCCGTCGCCGCGGAAGAGCACGAACCGGTCGAACGAGCGGGTGAACCACCGGTCGTGGGTCACGGCGACCACCGTGCCCTCGAACGCGGCCAGCCCGGCTTCGAGGGCCTCCGCGCTGGCCAGGTCCAGGTTGTCGGTGGGCTCGTCGAGCAGCAGCAGGGTCGCCCCGGAGAGTTCCAGCAGCAGCACCAGGAAGCGTGCCTGCTGGCCGCCGGAGAGGGTGCCGAACCGCTGGTCGCCCTGCCCGGCCAGCTCGTAGCGGGACAGCGCCGCCATCGCCGCGTGCCGGTCCATGCCGGCCCGGTGCTCGTCGCCCCGCCAGAGGATCTCCACGAGGGTCTTCGCCATCAGCTCCGGCCGGTCGTGGGTCTGCGAGAAGTGGCCGGGCCGCACCCGGGCGCCGAGGCGGGCCACCCCGTCGTGCGCCACCGGGGCGAGCGCCGCGGCGCCGTCGACCGGGCCGTTGGCCGGGTCCGGGTCGGTGCCGCCCCGGGCCAGCAGCCGCAGGAAGTGCGACTTGCCGGTGCCGTTGGCGCCGAGCACCGCCACCCGGTCGCCGTACCAGATCTCCAGGTCGAACGGGTAGGTCAGGCCGTCCAGCTCCAGCTTGTCGCAGATCACCGCGCGCTTGCCGGTCCGCCCGCCGGTCAGCCGCATCCGGATGTCCTGGTCCTTCGGCGGTACGGGCGGCGGCCCGGCCTCCTCGAACTTGCGCAGCCGGGTCTGCGCGGCCTGGTAGCGCGAGGCCATCCCGTCGTTGTACGCGGCCTTCTGCTTGTACATCAGCACCAGGTCCTTGAGCTTCTGGTGCTCCTCGTCCCAACGCCGGCGCAGCTCGTCGAGGCGGGCGTGCCGGGCCACCCGCGCGGAGTGCCAGCTGGCGAAGCCGCCGGGGTGCACCCAGGCGCTGCCGCCCTCCACCGCGACCACCCGGTCGGCGGTGTGCGCCAGCAGTTCCCGGTCGTGCGAGACGTAGAGCACCGACTTGCCCGACTCGCGCAGCCGCCCCTCCAGCCAGCGTTTGCCGGGCACGTCGAGGAAGTTGTCCGGCTCGTCCAGCAGCAGCACCTCGTCCGGACCGCGGAGCAGCAGTTCCAGCGCGAAGCGCTTCTGCTGGCCGCCGGAGAGGGTGCGCACCGGACGCTCCCGGGCGGCGTCCCAGGGCAGGTCGAGCACGATGGTGGCGACGGTGTCGAAGAGCACCTCGGCGTCGTACCCGCCGACCTCACCCCAGGCCGCGAGCGCGTCCGCGTACGCCAGCTGGGCCTTGCCGGCGGCGGTGCTGTACTTGCCGCGCACCTCGGCCGCCCGCATGGCCGCCTCGGTCGCGGCCAGCCGGTGACCGGCGTCGCGCAGCGCCGGCGGGGCGAGCGACAGCGCCAGGTCGGCCAGCGTGGACTCGTCGCCGATCATCCCGATGAACTGGCGCATCACGCCCAGCCCCCCGGTACGCGCGATCGCGCCGGTCCGCACCGGCAGGTCGCCGGCGATCATCCGCAGCAGCGTGGTCTTGCCGGCGCCGTTCGGCCCGACCAGCGCGACCTTGGCGCCCTCGCCGACCCGGAACGACACGTCGGCGAAGAGTTCCCGGCCGTCGGGGAGGATGTGCCCGACCGCTGCCACGTCCACGTATCCCACGCCGGCATCCTGCCCGAGCACCCGCCGGGCGGCCCAACCAATTACCGGGTGACGCGCAGCACCCGGTAGCCCTTCTGGCTGGCCCGCCGCTCGACCTGCCAACCCTGCTCGACCAGCCAGCGGTGCAGCGAGTCGCCACCCAGGTGCCGGGCGACCACCAGCCAGGCGACCCCGTCCGGGGCCAGCCGGGGCAGCCAGCGCAGCAGCAGCCGGTGCAGCTCGTCCTTGCCGATCCGGATCGGCGGGTTGGACCAGAGCTGGGCGAAGGTCACCGAGTGCGGCACGGCGTCCGGGGCGGCGACGCGTACCCGGTCGGCCGCGCCGGTCCGCGCGGCGTTGGCGGCGGTGAGCGCCCGGGCCCGCTCGTTGACGTCGACCGCCCAGACCGTGGCCGCCGGTGCCGCGTCGGCCAGCACGCAGGTGATCGGCCCGAACCCGCAGCCGAGGTCGAGCAGGTCGCCGGTGGTGCCGGGCGCGGGCAGGTCGGCCTTGCGCAGCAGCACCGCGGTGCCGGGGTCGAGCCGGTCGGCGGAGAAGACGCCGCCGGCGGAGGCCAGCGTGTAGTCGCGGCCGGCGACGGAGAACTCGACCTCGCGGGGCGCGGCGGCGGTCGCGGGTTCAGCGGTGAAGTAGTGGTCGCCGGTCACGCCGGCAATTCTCGCACCGCCGGTGCGCGCTCCCGGCCCGGGCCGTCGGGGGTCGTGTCCCGGGGTCGTCGAGGGTCTCCCGGGGTCGTCCGGGGTGCGGACGCAGCACGACCCGAAACACCCCGCACGACAATTTCCCATTATTACCCCCTAAAGGGACAATCACTCCTAGTCTGGGCGACATGGTGTATCGGTACGAGTCCGATGAGGACGCATACGTGGAGTACCCGGGGTCCGGGTCCGACCGGTCGGTGCTCGGCGCCGGTCCGCCACCGCCGGCTGGGCCCTCCCCGTCCCGCTTCCCCACCCCGTCGCTGCCCCGGGTCACCCGGGTGGCGTCGCCGCCCGCCGACGACCCCGCGCCGCCGCGCTACCCGGTGCCGTCGCATGACCCGGTGCCGTCGCATGACCTGGTGCCGTCGCATGACCCGGTGCCGTCGAGCGACCTGGTGCCGGCGGCCGAACCGAGCTACGCCGCCTCGCCGGTCGAGCGATCCCGCCCGGAGACCTGCCCCCCGCCGCCGGCCGAGTCGACGCCGGCCGAGCGGTACTCGCCGCCGCCGACCGAACCGCCCGGCGCGTACACCGCCGCCGGACCGGCCGAGCCGCTGCCGGCGGCCCGGCGCGGCGGTCGCATGTGGCAGGTGCTGATCGGCGGCGCCGCCGTCCTCGTGCTGCTCGCTCTCTGTGGCCTCGGGGCCGCCGCCCTGCTGATGGACCGCACCGGCAACCCGACACCGGAGGCCACCACCCAGCCGGGCGTCGCCCAGTCGGCCGCGCCCGAGTCCGACTACCTCGACTCCCGGGACACCGACCAGGCGCCGCTCACCGCCAAGGAGGTCTTCCCCGGCAAGCAGTTGGCGGTCGCCGACGGGCAGCCCGCATACCAGGTGCTGAAGACCCAGTCCAGCGCCAGTTGCGCGGTGGCGGCCACCGACGAGGTCGCCGACCTGCTGGTCCGGCTCGGGTGCAGCCAGGTGGTGCGGGCCACGCTGCGCACCCCGGACGGCGACCACCTGGTCACCGCCGGGCTGTTCAACCTCACCGACCGGGCCAGCGCCGAGCGGGCCCGGGACCGGATCCGGCAGCTGCTCGACGAGCGGCAGGGCCGGTTCCGGGGCATGGCCGCCGATGCCGGCACCGAGGCGATGGCCACCGCCCCGGCCCGGGTGGGCTGGCAGGTACGCGGCCACTACCTCGCCTACGCCGTGGTCGTCCGGGCCGACGGCGAGAGCATCCGGTCCGGTGACACGGCGGTCCGCGAGATCCTCTTCGACATGATCGAGCTGCACCTGAACCAGGGGGTGCTGGAGCGGCGGGCCGACGGCGGCGTGGCCGGCCAGCCGACGGCGGGCCCGACCGACGACGGCACCGGCGCCGACAACGGCCGCGCCGAGGAGGACGAGCGGTCGGGCGACTGACCGCTGCGACGAGCACGGGTGCGCGGCCGCGGGCCGCGCACCCGTTCGCATGTGCGGGCGGGCTCAGCGGCGCGCTCGCGGTGATCCTGGTCGAGGGCGGGCGGACTACCGACGGGCGAGACGTCCGGCGTGCGGCCGCCCGGGCGACCGGTCAGGACTCGGTCGGTACCCGGAGCCGGCGGGTGAGGTCGGCGCGGCGGGCGTACTCGGCCGGGTCGTCGGGGTAGCCGACCGCCACCAGGGTGAGCCCGTGCGCCGGCGCGACGGTCACCTCGCTGGACCGCTCCCGCCGGGTCAGCAGGCCCGCCGGCCAGTCCACCGGCCGGCGGCCGTCCCCGGCCACCAGCATCGCGCCGACCAGGCTGCGCACCATCGCCTGGCAGAACGCGTCCGCCTGGACGGTGGCGACCAGCACGCCGTCCGGGTCGCGCCGCCAGTCCAGCCGGGTCACCTCGCGCAGCGTGGTGGCGTTCTCCTTGCGCCGGCAGTACGCGGCGAAGTCGTGCTCCCCCACCAGCCCGGCCGCCGCGGCGTTCAGCGCGTCCAGGTCGAGCGGCTTCGGCCAGGCCAGGATCTCGTGCCGGCGCAGCGGCTCCGCGCCGTACGGGGCGTCGGTGACCCGGTACTCGTAGCGGCGGAAGGTGGCCGAGAACCGGGCGTCGAAGTCGGCCGGCACCTCGGTCATCGCGCGTACCCGCACGTCGGTGGGGAGCAGCCGGGCCAGCCGGCGCAGCAGCGTCCCCGCCCGCTCCCGCCAGACCGCCGTGGGCAGGTCGAGGTGGCAGACCTGGCCGGTGGCGTGCACCCCGGCGTCGGTCCGGCCGGCCACGGTCAGCCCGGTCGCGACACCCGCGCCGAGCACCAGGTCGAGGGTCTGCACGAGCACCCCGGCGACCGTGCGCCGGGTCGGCTGGGCGGCCCAGCCGGAGAAGTCGGTGCCGTCGTACGCGACGTCCAACCGCAGCCGGGTGCGCTCGTCCACTCGTACCTCCGCCTCACGGGTCGGGCCCGGCACCCCGTGAGGGATGCCGGGCCCGATGGTGGCCTGGCTCAGGCCTTGTCGTTCTCGCCGGCCTCGTCGCTGTCCTCGCGCGCGGCCGGGGTGTCGCCGGACGCCGACACCGGCGGCTCGGCGTCCTGGTCGCCGGAGTTCGACCGCGGGGTCTCCTCCGCCGGGGCGAGCGCCTCGACCTTGTCCTGCTGGGCCGCCTTGCGGGCGGCGGTCTTCTTGTTCGCCTTCGGCTCGGCGGCCTGAAGCTCCTCGACCAGCTCGATGATCGCCATCGGCGCGGCGTCACCCTTGCGCGGACCGGTCTTCACGATCCGGGTGTAGCCGCCGTTGCGGTTGGCGTACCGCGGCGCGATCTGGTCGAACAGGGCGTAGACCACGTCCTTGTCCTTGACGACACCCAGCACCCGCCGGCGGGACGCCAGGTCGCCGCGCTTGGCCTTGGTGATGAGCTGCTCGGCCAGCGGACGCAGCCGCCGGGCCTTCGTCTCGGTGGTCTGGATCTTGCCGTGCTGGAACAGCGCGGTGGCCAGGTTGGCCAGCATCAGCCGCTCGTGCGCGGGGCTGCCGCCGAGGCGGGGGCCCTTGGTGGGCGTGGGCATGCTTGGTGCTCCTCAGGTGTGGCGGCAGCGCGGACTAGAGCTGCTCGGTCTCGCGGTAGTCGTCGGTGTCGTAGTCGGCCTCGCCGAAGGCGTCCACGACGTGCGCCGGATCGAAGTTCGGAGCCGAGTCCTTCAGCCCCAGCCCCATCCCGGCGAGCTTCATCTTGACCTCGTCGATCGACTTCTGGCCGAAGTTGCGGATGTCGAGGAGGTCGGCCTCGGTACGCCCGATGAGCTCACCAACGGTGTTGATGCCCTCGCGCTTGAGGCAGTTGTAGGAGCGGACGGTCAGGTCCAGCTCCTCGATCGGCAGGGCCAGGTCCGCCGCGAGCTGGGCGTCCTGCGGGGACGGCCCGATGTCGATGCCCTCGGCGGTCTCGTCCAGCTCCCGGGCCAACCCGAAGAGCTCCACCAGCGTCGACCCGGCGGAGGCCAGCGCGGTGCGCGGGCCCATCGACGGCTTGGTCTCGACGTCGATGATCAGCCGGTCGAAGTCGGTCCGCTGCTCGACACGCGTCGCCTCGACCCGGTAGGTGACCTTCAGCACCGGCGAGTAGATCGAGTCGACCGGGATCCGGCCGATCTCGGCGCCGGCCTGCTTGTTCTGCGCCGCCGTGACGTAGCCCCGGCCCCGCTCGACGGTCAGCTCCATGTCGAGCCGGCCCTTGCCGTTGAGGGTGGCGAGCTTCAGGTCCGGGTTGTGCACCGAGACGCCGGCCGGCGGCTGGATGTCACCCGCGGTCACGTCGCCCGGGCCCTGCTTGCGCAGGTACATGCTGACCGGCTCGTCGTGCTCCGAGCTGACGCAGAGCTCCTTGATGTTCATGACGAGCTCGACCACGTCCTCCTTGACCCCGGGGATCGTGGTGAACTCGTGCAGCACGCCGTCGATCTTGATCGAGGTCACCGCCGCACCCGGGATCGACGACAGCAGCGTACGCCGCAGCGAGTTGCCCAGGGTGTAGCCGAAGCCCGGCTCCAGCGGCTCGATGGTGAACCGGGAGCGGGTCTCGTTGATCGACTCTTCGGAAAGAGACGGTCGCTGGCTGATGAGCATGTCTTCTCTTCTCTTCCGGGGCGCCCGCTATATGACGCCCACGACACAAACTGTTCCGGTGGCCCGCCCCGGAGGGCGGGCCACCGCAACGAGCCCTTACTTGGAGTAGAGCTCGACGATCAGCTGCTCCTGGACCTGGGTGTCGATCACCTGGCGGGCCGGGAGCGAGTGCACGAGGATCTTCATCTGGCTCGGGATGGCCTCCAGCCACGCCGGAACCGACCGCGAACCGGCCTGAGCCTGCGCCACCAGGAACGGGGTGAGCTGCTTGCTCTTCTCCCGCACCTCGATGATGTCGTGCTCCTTGACCCGGTACGACGGGATGTCGACCTTCTTGCCGTTCACCGTGAAGTGGCCGTGCTTGACCAGCTGACGGGCCTGGTCGCGGGAGCTGGCGTAGCCGGCCCGGTAGACCACGTTGTCCAGCCGCGACTCGAGGATCTGCAGGAGGACCTCACCGGTCTTGGCCTGCTTGGCCACGGCCTCCTCGTAGTAACCGCGGAACTGCTTCTCCAGCACGCCGTAGACGCGGCGGGCCTTCTGCTTCTCGCGGAGCTGGAGCAGGTACTCCGTCTCCTTGGTGCGGCCGCGGCCGTGCTGCCCGGGCGGGAACGGCCGGGACTCGAACGGGCACTTCGGGCCATCGCACTTGCTGCCCTTGAGGAACAGCTTCATCTTCTCCCGCCGGCAACGGCGGCAGTCAGCACCGGTGTAACGAGCCATCTCTCTCTACCTCTCAGACCCGGCGACGCTTCGGCGGACGGCACCCGTTGTGCGGCTGCGGGGTCACGTCGGAGATCTGACCGACCTCCAGGCCCACGGCCTGCAGCGAACGGATGGCGGTCTCCCGGCCGGAGCCGGGGCCCTTGACGAACACGTCGACCTTGCGCATGCCGTGCTCCATCGCCCGGCGCGCGGCGGCCTCGGCGGCCAGCTGCGCGGCGAACGGGGTCGACTTGCGCGAGCCCTTGAAGCCCACCTGGCCCGCGGAGGCCCAGGAGATGACCGCACCGGTCGGGTCCGTGATGGACACGATGGTGTTGTTGAAGGTGCTCTTGATGTGCGCCTGCCCGTGGGCGACGTTCTTGCGTTCCTTGCGCCGGACCTTCTTGACGGCGGCTCCGGCACGAGCCTTCGGTGGCATAAGTCTGTGCGCTCCTAGTTGACTTACCGAAACAGGTTGGAGTCCGGCCTACCTCGGCGGACGCCGACCCGGATTCCGGTTTTCGTCTTACTTCTTGCCGGGCTTCTTCTTGCCGGCGACGGTCCGCTTCGGGCCCTTGCGGGTGCGGGCGTTGGTCCGCGTCCGCTGGCCACGCACGGGGAGACCCCGGCGGTGCCGGATACCGGCGTAGCAGCCGATCTCGACCTTGCGGCGGATGTCCGCGGCGACCTCGCGGCGCAGGTCGCCTTCAACCTTGTAGTTGGCCTCGATGTGGTCGCGGAGCTGGACCAGCTCCTCGTCCGTGAGGTCCCGGGCGCGCTTGTCCGGCGAGATGCCGGTGGCGGCGAGCGTCTCCAGGGCGCGGGTGCGACCCACGCCGAAGATGTAGGTGAGCGCGATCTCCATCCGCTTCTCGCGGGGGAGGTCGACGCCGACTAGACGTGCCATGTGCGGGCGTACTCCTCGTGATGTTCTGGCGGAGGTGTGGACCCGTCCCACCCCGCTACCGACCGTCCCGTCCTTCCGGCGCTTACCGCGCCGGCGACCGGGATCGGTCGCTGCCCGAGCGGGCCCCGGCCTCCGACCGGGGGTCAACCACGAGGGAGTACGCGCTGCGTACCGCTCGCGGCTGGGACGAGCTAGGTGATGTGTTGTCTGGATCTGCGGCCCGGACCGATCCGACCGGCCGTGTCACGACCGGTGGGACTGGTTCAGCCCTGGCGCTGCTTGTGGCGCGGGTCGGTGCAGATGACCATGACCCGGCCGTGCCGGCGGATCACCCGGCACTTGTTGCAGATCCTCTTGACGCTCGGCTTGACCTTCACGGTTGCCTTACTTCCCATCTGGCCCGGAGTCGCGACGTGCGACCCGGACGTCGAAGACGGACACGGGACGACCCGGCCGTCGTCAGGCTTACTTGTAGCGGTAGACGATGCGCCCGCGGGTCAGGTCGTACGGCGACAGTTCGACGACGACCCGGTCCTCCGGCAGGATGCGGATGTAGTGCTGCCGCATCTTGCCGCTGATGTGAGCCAGCACCTTGTGGCCGTTCGCGAGCTCCACCCGGAACATGGCGTTCGGCAGGGGCTCGATGACCCGACCCTCGATCTCGATGGCTCCGTCTTTTTTCGGCATGTCCTCCGCTGTCCTGACGTCGGTTGCTCCGGACGGCCCACAACGTCTTACACGGGTGACTGACCATGATCAGTAAGCCCGCGCCAGCCGCGGCTCCGAGTCCCACCGAAGCGCTTGGTGGGCATGCCGGAGTGGACGCTGTGCGCCGATCAGTCAGTGTACGCGCGCCTGCACGCCGTCGCCAAACCGGCCACCAGCGGATTCACCGTACCGGGCAAATCCGCCCATCCCGCCGGGTGAGTGGCTACTCGTCCGGGCCGCCGGCCTCCAGCGCCCGCCGGCGGGCCCGCTTCGCCAGCTTCCGCCGGCGCCGGCGCTCCCGCTCGGCCTCCCACCGCCGCGGCTCACCCCCGGCCAGGCCGGTGACGGTGCGCACCAGCAGCAGCGCGCCCCACGGCCCGGCCACCCAGCCCGGCCAGAAATACAGCAGATCGCGTGCGTACAGGGAGGAAATCGCCCAGATGGCCACCACGATCGGCACCACCTGGAGGTAGGGCAGCCAGACCTCGGCCAGCCAGCGGGCGGCCGCCCGGCGGGCGGCAGCCGGGTGGGCCGGCGCCGGGACGGCGTCCGCCGGTTCCGCGAGCGCGGACGCGGCCGGGGGCGTCACCGCCGGCAGGTCGCTCACCAGCGCGTCCAGTTCGGCGTACGTGCGGGCGGCGTAGGCCTGCTGCAACCGCTCGTCGTACTCGTACAGGCTCAGCCGGCCCTCGTCGAGCGCCACCCGCAGCCGGTCGGCCACCGCCGTACGGTCGGCATCGGCGGCCCGCATCCCGTCCCGCCCCTCCATGCCCGCAAGCATGCCACCGCCCCACCACCCCCACGAACCCCCGAACCGGCCGCCCCACCCGGGTGGGACGGGGGCGGATGGGACGGGGGCGGGTGGAGCGAGGGCTGGGTCAGGGGGTCGGGGCGGGTTGGCGGGCGGTGACCAGGTCACCGAGGCGGGCCCGGCCGCCGTCCTCGGCGGTCAGCACCCACACCCCGTCGGGCAGCAGCGCCATCGTGTGCTCGACGTGCGCCGCGACCGAGCCGTCCCGGGTCACCACTGTCCAGCCGTCGGCCAGCTCCACGGTGCGCGGCGAGCCCATCGTGATCATCGGCTCGATGGCCAGCGCCATGCCGGGCACCAGGCGGGGGCCCTTACCCGGCCGGCCGTGGTTGAGCACGTGCGGGTCCTGGTGCATCTCGGTGCCGATGCCGTGCCCGCCGTAGCCGTCGACGATGCCGTACCGCCCGCCCCGGCGGACCGCGTCCTCCACCGCGTGCGAGATGTCGGTGAGCCGGCCCTTGCCGCTGGCCGCGCCCCGCGCCGCCGCGGCGATACCGGCCCACATGGCGTCCTCGGCCACCGTGGCCATCTTCAGCAGGGTCGGGTCGACCTCGCCCACGCCGACGGTGATGGCGGCGTCGCCGTGCCAGCCGTTCAGCACCGCGCCACAGTCGATCGAGATCAGGTCGCCCTCGTGGAGCACCTGCTCGGGTGCCGGGATCGCGTGCACCACCTGCTCGTTGACCGAGGAGCAGATCGAGGCGGGGAAGCCGTGGTAGCCCTTGAACGACGGGACCGCCCCGGCCTCGCGGATGGTCGACTCGGCGATCGCGTCCAGGTCGGCGGTGCTGACCCCGGGGGCGACCGCGGCACGCATCCGGCGCAGGGCCTCGGCGACCACCAGACCGGCGGCGCGCATCTTCTCGATCTGGTCGGGGGTCTTCAGCTGGATGTCCAGCTGGGGACGACGCATGGAGCCGTTACCTTTCGTTGCCGAACAGCGGGGCACGCCGGACGTACCCCGCTGTTCGCACTCTATCCGCCGTGGGCGGGACGTCAGCCGCTGTAGGAGCGCAGGGCGTCGATGGCGCGGACGGTGACGTCCTCCACCGGACCGGTCGCGTCGATGCCGACGAGCTTGCCCTGGGCGCCGTAGTAGTCGACCAGCGGCGCGGTCTTCTCCGCGTACTCCCGCAGCCGGGCGGCGATGGTCTCCGGCTTGTCGTCGTCGCGCTGGAACAGCTCGGCGCCGCAGCGGTCGCAGATGCCGTCCCGGGTGGTCGGGTCGAACTCGACGTGCCAGATCTTGCCGCAGCCCCGGCAGGTCCGCCGGCCGGAGAGCCGGCGGATCACCTCGTCGTCGTCGACGACCAGTTCGAGCACCAGGTCGAGCGCGGTGCCCAGGTCGGCGAGGAGCTTGTCGAGCGCGGCCGCCTGCGGGGTCGTGCGGGGGAAGCCGTCGAGCAGGAAGCCCTCGCTGGCGTCCGGCTCGGCGAGCCGGTCCCGAACCATGTTGATGGTCACCTCGTCCGGCACCAGCTTGCCGGCGTCCATGTAGCGCTTCGCCTCGACGCCGAGCGGGGTCCCCTGGGACACGTTGGCCCGGAAGATGTCTCCGGTCGAGATCTTCGGCACCGAGAGGTGCGCGGCGATGAACTCGGCCTGCGTGCCCTTGCCCGCGCCCGGCGGGCCAACCAGAACGAGTCTCATCTACCGCAGGAACCCTTCGTAGTTCCGCTGCATCAGTTGGCTCTCGATCTGCTTGGTGGTCTCCAGACCGACGCCAACCATGATCAGCACAGCGGTACCGCCGAACGGGAAGTTCATGTACTGCTGCTTGTCCAGCCAGATGAAGAAGAAGTTCGGCAGGATCGAGATGATGCCCAGGTAGAGGGCGCCCGGCAGGGTGATCCGGCTGAGGATGAAGTCGAGGTAGTCGGCGGTCGGCTTGCCGGGGCGGATGCCCGGCACGAAGCCGCCGTACTTCTTCATGTTGTCAGCGACCTCGGTCGGGTTGAACGTGATCGAGACGTAGAAGTACGTGAAGAAGATGATCAGCAGGAAGTAGACAGCGATGTAGATCGGGCTGGTCGGGTCGACCAGGTTGTTCTGGATCCACGCCTGCGTCTTGCCGGGGTTGGTCTGGTCGAAGAACTGGAGCGCCAGCTGCGGCAGGTAGAGCAGCGACGACCCGAAGATGACCGGGATGACACCCGCCTGGTTGACCTTCAGCGGGATGTAGGTCGAGGTGCCGCCGTACATCCGCCGGCCGATCATCCGCTTGGCGTACTGCACCGGGATCCGGCGCTGCGCCTGCTCGATGAAGGTGACAGCGGTGATGACCACCAGGACCAGCGCGATGACCAGGAAGAACTTCCACCAGCCCTGGCTCTGCTTGATCTGCCAGCCCTCGCTGGGGAGCCGGGCGGCGATCGAGGTGAAGATCAGCACGGACATGCCGTTGCCGACGCCGCGGTCGGTGATCAGCTCACCGAGCCACATGACCACACCGGTGCCGGCGGTCATCGTCATCACCAGGATGGTCAGGGTCAGCCAGTCCGGGATGCCGGTGCCCTCGGGGATGATCGGGAACTGGTCGCACTGGTTGTTGAACAGCTGCCCGGAGCGGGCCAGCGCGACGAACGCCGACGCCTGCAGGACACCGAGGCCCAGGGTCAGGTAACGGGTGTACTGGGTGATCTTCGCCTGGCCGGCCTGGCCCTCCTTGCGGAGCTGCTCCAGCCGCGGGATCACGACGGTCAGCAGCTGCAGGATGATCGACGCGGTGATGTAGGGCATGATGCCCAGCGCGAAGACCGAGAGCTGCAGCAGCGCGCCGCCGGAGAAGAGGTTCAGCAGGTTCAGGACGCTCGTGGAGTCGCCCTGGATGGTGTCGAGGCACTTCTGCACGTTGCCGTAGGACACGCCCGGGCTCGGCAGCGTGGCGCCGAGCCGGTAGATCGCGATGATGCCTACTGTGAACAGCAGCTTCTTGCGCAGGTCAGGCGTACGGAACGCACTGAGAAAGGCGGACAGCAACTTCTTCCTCCTGCGCGAGGCGGGCCGCCGGTGATCCCTGGCGGGTCGGGGTGGGTGCCGGGCGAGTGCCCGATATCCATAGCTGGGAAGGGACTCTAACAGCCCGATCCCGGTCCGGGCAGATGTGCCCGGCTACATAAACCGAGTTTGATGTTACCCGGCGCACAGGGCCCAGGTAGACCGTGGCGCCCGCCAGTTGCGGGCAACTGGACGGGCGCCACGGGTCGTACAGTCCTTACAGCTCGGTGACCGAGCCACCGGCAGCGGTGATCTTCTCCTTGGCCGACGCGCTGAACGCGTGCGCCGACACCTGGAGAGCCACGCCACCGAGGTCGCCGGTGCCGAGCACCTTGACCGGCTGGCCCTTGCGGACCGCGCCGGCCTCGACCAGCTCCAGCGGGCCGACCTGGCCGCCGTTCGGGAACAGCTCGGCGAGCCGGTCCAGGTTGACCACCTGGAAGACCACCTTGAACTTGTTCTTGAAGCCCTTCATCTTCGGCAGGCGCATGTGGATGGGCATCTGCCCACCCTCGAACGCCGCGGAGATGTTCTTGCGGGCCTTCGAACCCTTGGTACCGCGACCGGCGGTCTTGCCCTTGGAGCCCTCACCGCGACCCACCCGGGTCTTCGCGGTCTTGGCACCCGGCGCCGGGCGCAGGTGGTGGACCTTGATCGTCATTACTCGACCTCCTCGACCTTCACGAGGTGGTTCACAGTGAAGATCATGCCGCGGATCTCGGGCCGGTCCTCCTTGACCACCACGTCGTTGATCCGCTTGAGACCGAGCGAGCGCAGCGAGTCACGCTGGTTCTGCTTGGTCCCGATCTCGGACCGGACCTGGGTGACCTTGAGACGTGCCATCAGGAAGCCACCCCCGCCCGCGACGCCAGCATGGCGGCCGGCGCGACGTCCTCCACCGGCAGGCCACGACGCTGGGCGACGGCCTCGGGGGACTCCAGCCCCTTCAGCGCCGCCACGGTGGCGTGCACGATGTTGATCGGGTTGGACGACCCGAGGCTCTTGGAGAGCACGTCGTGGATGCCCGCGCACTCCAGCACGGCACGCACCGGACCACCGGCGATGACACCGGTACCGGCGGAGGCCGGCTTGAGCAGCACGACGCCGGCGGCGTCCTCGCCCTGGACCGGGTGCGGGATCGACTGACCGATCCGCGGCACCTTGAAGAAGTGCTTCTTGGCCTCCTCGACACCCTTGGCGATCGCCGCGGGCACCTCCTTGGCCTTTCCGTAGCCCACGCCGACCGTGCCGTCGCCGTCGCCCACGATCACCAGGGCGGTGAAGCTGAAGCGACGACCACCCTTCACGACCTTGGCGACGCGGTTGATCGCGACGACCCGCTCGAGGTGCGGGGTCTTCTCGACGGGCGCGTTTCCGCGGCCGCCCTCACGGCGGTTGTCGCGGCGACCACCCTCGTTGCCACCGGACCCGCCGCCACGGCGCTGTTGACCTGGCATCAGCAGCCTTCCTTCTCTCTCGTGACGGGGTTGTTAGAACTCGAGCCCGGCTTCGCGGGCGGCATCGGCCAGCGCGGCGACCCGCCCCGCGTACCGGTTGCCACCGCGGTCGAAGACGACCTTGGAGACGCCGACGGCCTTGGCCCGCTCGGCGAGCAGGGCGCCGACCTTGCCGGCCAGGGCGCTCTTGTCGCCCTCCGCACCGCGCAGCGACGCGTCCAGGGTCGAGGCCGACGCCAGGGTGTGACCCTTGGTGTCGTCCACGATCTGGGCGACGATGTGCCGCAGGGAGCGGGTGACCACGAGGCGGGGACGCTCGGCGGTGCCGCTGACGTTCTTGCGGACCCGGAAGTGCCGGCGCGCACGCCCGACGGCGCGCTTGGCGGCAACGCCGCGGCGGCGCTTGAGCAGCGTGGCGCTCACTTCTTACCTGCCTTTCCAGCCTTGCGGCGGATGACCTCGCCCTGGTACTTGACACCCTTGCCCTTGTAGGGCTCCGGCGGACGGATCTTCCGGATGTTGGCGGCGACCTCGCCGACCAGCTGCTTGTCGATGCCGGCCACGTGGAACAGGGTCGGCTTCTCCACCGTGAAGGTGATGCCGTCCGGCGCCTGCACCGTGACCGGGTGCGAGAACCCGAGCGCGAACTCCAGGTCCTTGCCCTTGGCCGTGACCCGGTAACCGGTACCGGCGATCTCCAGGCTCTTACGGTAGCCCTCGGTGACGCCGACGATCATGTTGGCGACCAGGGTCCGGCTCAGGCCGTGCAGCTCCTTGGCCTTGCGCTCGTCGTTCGGGCGGTTGACGTTCAGCTGCCCGTCCTCGGCCCGCTCGATGGTGATCGGCTCGGCCAGGGTGTGCGACAGCTCGCCCTTCGGGCCCTTGACCTTGACGGTCTGGCCGTCGATGGTGATATCGACACCGGACGGTACCGGGATCGACTTACGTCCAATACGCGACATTTCTACCTGTCTCCCGTTACCAGACGAAGGCGAGGACTTCCCCGCCAACGCTCCGCTTGCGGGCCTGCCGGTCGGTGAGCAGCCCCTGGGACGTCGAAATGATCGCCACGCCCAGCCCGCCGAGCACCCGCGGGAGCCCGTCCGACTTGGCGTACACCCGGAGACCGGGCTTGGACACGCGCTTGATGCCGGCCAGGCTCCGCTCCCGGTTCTGGCCGTACTTCAGCTCGACGACCAGTCGCTTGCCGACGGCGCCCTCCTCGGGCTCCTCGACCGACCAGGTGGAGATGTAACCCTCGGACTTCAGGACCTCGGCGATGTTCGCCTTGATCTTGGAGTACGGCATCGTCACCCGGTCGTGGTACGCCTGGTTGGCGTTACGCAGACGCGTGAGCATGTCTGCGATCGGGTCGGTCATCGTCATGAAATTCGTCAACCTTTCTCGCCGGGGTTCCCCGGGCACGGCCCGGGGCCTACGGCGAAGAGACAGTTCAGCTGACGCGCGAAGCGCGCCGGGCTATTACCAGGAAGCCTTGGACACGCCGGGCAGCTCACCGCGGTGGGCCATCTCCCGGATGCACACCCGGCAGAGACCGAACTTGCGGTAGACCGCCTTCGGACGCCCGCACCGCTGGCAGCGGGTGTACGCGCGAACCGAGAACTTCGGCTTCGCGGCCGCCTTGAGGATCAGCGCCTTCTTGGCCATCTCAGTTCTCCTTGAACGGGAAGCCCAGGAGCTTGAGCAGCGCCCGGCCCTCGTCGTCGGTCGTGGCGGTGGTGACCACCGTGATGTCCATGCCCCGCTGCCGATCGATCTTGTCCTGGTCGATCTCGTGGAACACCGACTGCTCGGTCAGACCGAACGTGTAGTTGCCGTGCCCGTCGAGCTTGCGCCCGTCCAGACCGCGGAAGTCACGGATACGCGGCAGCGCGATCGACAGCAGCCGGTCCAGGAACTCCCACATCCGGTCGCCGCGCAGGGTCACCTTCGCGCCGATCGGCATGCCCTCGCGCAGCTTGAACTGCGCGATGGACTTGGTCGCCCGCCGCACCTGCGGCTTCTGACCGGTGATGGTGGCCAGGTCGCGGACGGCGCCGTCGATCAGCTTGGCGTCCCGGGCGGCCTCGCCGACACCCATGTTGACGACGATCTTGACCAGCCGCGGCACCTGCATCGGGTTGCCGTAGTTGTACTGCTCGCGCAGCTGGGCCACGATCTCGTTGCGGTACCGCTCCTTGAGGCGCGGCATGGTCTTGGTTTCGGTAGCCGTGCTCATCACAGGTCCTTACCGGTGCTACGCGCGATGCGGACCTTCTGGCCGTTCTCGTCGATCCGGTAGCCGACGCGGGTCGGCTTCCCGTCGGAGTCCAGGACCTGCACGTTCGAGACGTGGATCGGGGCCTCCTGGGTGACGATGCCACCGGTCTTGGCGCCACGCTGGGTGGTGCTGATGCGGGTGTGCTTCTTGACCCGGTTCACGCCCTCGACCAGGACCTTGTCCTGCCGCGGGTAGGCCGCGATGACCTTGCCCTTGGCACCCTTGTCCTTGCCGGCGATGACGACGACCGTGTCGCCCTTCTTGACCTTCACGGTCACAACACCTCCGGCGCGAGAGAAATGATCTTCATGAACCGCTTGTCCCGCAGCTCCCGGCCCACCGGGCCGAAGATACGGGTGCCGCGCGGGTCCCCACCGTCCTTGATGATGACGGCGGCGTTCTCGTCGAAGCGGATGTACGAGCCGTCCGGGCGCCGCTTCTCCTTGGCGGTGCGAACGACGACCGCCTTGACGACGTCGCCCTTCTTCACACCGGCACCCGGGATCGCGTCCTTGACGGTGGCCACGATGACGTCGCCGATGCTCGCGTAGCGCCGACCGGAGCCACCGAGAACCCGGATGCACAGGATCTCCCGGGCACCCGTGTTGTCGGCGACGCGCAGTCGCGACTCCTGCTGAATCACGTCTATCTCCTATGTCTGCCGGTTCTCCGGCCGCACCGCGGCGGCCGGAGCCTGGCGGAACCTGCGCCCGACCGAGGCCGGCCGAGCTCGAGCCTTCGCTACTTGGCCTTCTCGAGGATCTCCACGAGCCGCCACCGCTTGGTCGCGGAGAGCGGCCGGGTCTCCATGATCAGGACCCGGTCGCCGATGCCGGCCGAGTTCTGCTCGTCGTGCACCTTCAGCTTGCTGGTCCGGCGCATGATCTTGCCGTACAGCGCGTGCTTGACCCGGTCCTCGACCTCGACCACGACGGTCTTTTCCATCTTGTCGCTGACCACGAGGCCCTCACGCACCTTGCGGCGGGCCCGCGCGGTGGCGGTGGTGTTCTCGCTCATGATGCAGTCACCTCAGTCGGCGCGGCCGAGAGCCCCAGCTCGCGCTCACGCATGATCGTGTAGATCCGGGCGATCTCCCGACGGATGACCTGCAGCCGCCGGTTGTTGTCCAGCTGCCCGGTTGCGGCCTGCACGCGGAGGTTGAACAGCTCCGCCTTGGCCTCGCGCAGCCGCGTGACCAGCT
The DNA here is from genome assembly GCF_030519475.1 of Micromonospora sp. C28SCA-DRY-2. GTDB lineage: Bacteria > Actinomycetota > Actinomycetes > Mycobacteriales > Micromonosporaceae > Micromonospora. The sequence goes on from NZ_JAUMKD010000002.1 coordinate 987,295, forward strand.
CCTCCTCGGAGAGCTCACGCAGCTCGGCGGCCTTAACGCCCGCTGCCATCAGGATTCACCCACTTCGCGCGTCACAATGCGGCACTTCATCGGGAGCTTGTGGATCGCGCGACGCATCGCCTCTCGCGCGATCTGCTCGTTGGGGAAGGACATCTCGAAGAGCACCCGTCCCGGCTTCACGTTGGCGACCCACCACTCGGGCGAACCCTTACCGGAACCCATCCGGGTTTCCGCCGGCTTCTTGGTGAGGGCCTGGTCCGGGAAGATGGTGATCCAGACCTTGCCACCACGCTTGATGTGGCGGGTCATCGCGATACGCGCCGACTCGATCTGGCGGTTCGTCACGTACGCCGGCTCGAGAGCCTGGATCCCGAACTCGCCGAACACCACCCGGTTACCGCCCTTGGACGCGCCGCTGCGGTCCGGGTGGTGCGGCTTGCGGAAGCCCTTCGGGGGCTTGCGCGGCATCAGCATCTGTCAGCCCTCCTGCTGCGTTTCTGCCGCGGCGGCGACGGCGGCGGGATCCACCGCGTCACCACTCGGCGTCTCGGCCTGCTGCGCGAGCGTGGTCGCGGCGGCCCGGCCGGCCTCGGTGCCGCCGGCGGTCGTGCCGGACGAGCCGGACCGACCACGGCGCGGCCGCTCGGGGCGGTCGCCGCGCTCACGGCGCGGGCGCGACGGAGCCTCGGCCGGGGTCTCCCGACCCGGCACCGCGTCGCCCTTGTAGATCCAGACCTTCACGCCGATCCGGCCGAAGGTGGTACGGGCCTCGAAGAAGCCGTACTCGATGTTGGCCCGCAGCGTGTGCAGCGGGACCCGGCCCTCGCGGTAGAACTCGGTCCGGCTCATCTCGGCGCCGCCGAGGCGGCCCGAGACCTGCACCCGGATGCCCTTGCAGACCGGGTTCTTCATCGCCGACTGCATGGCCTTGCGCATCGCCCGACGGAAGCTGACCCGGCTGGACAGCTGCTCGGCCACGCCCTGCGCGACCAGCTGAGCGTCCGACTCGGGGCTCTTCACCTCGATGATGTTGAGCTGCACCTGCTTGCCGGTCAGCTTCTCCAGCTCGCCGCGGATCCGGTCGGCCTCCGCACCCTTCCGGCCGATGACGATGCCCGGCCGGGCGGTGTGGATGTCGACCCGGACCCGGTCCCGGGTGCGCTCGATGTCGACCTTGGAAATGCCGGCGCGCTCCAGGCCCTTGGACATCATCCGGCGGATCTTGACGTCCTCGCCGATGTAGTCCTTGTAGAGCTTGTCCGCGAACCAGCGGGACTTCCAGTCGGTCGAGATACCGAGCCGGAACCCGTGCGGGTGAACCTTCTGACCCATTACTCCGCGCCCTCCGTGTTGCTCTGCGTCTCGGCCGGCGCGGCCTGCTTCGCCGGGGCCGTCTTCTTCGCGGCCTTACGCGGGGCGGCCGGCGCGACGGCCTCGACCGCCACCGTGATGTGGCAGGTGCGCTTCCGGATCCGGTACGCCCGGCCCTGCGCCCGCGGCTGGAACCGCTTCATGGTCGGGCCCTCGTCCACGTACGCCTCGCTGACGAGCAGCGCGTCGGGGTCCAGCCGCTCGTTGTTCTCCGCGTTGGCGATCGCGCTCGCGAGCACCTTGTACACCTGCTCGCTCGCGGCCTGCGGCGCGAACTGCAGCACCGTGAGCGCCTCCTTCGCGGGCAAACCGCGGACGAGGTTGACCACCCGGCGCGCCTTCATCGGCGAGATGCGCACGTGCCGCGCAACCGCCCGCGCGCCCGGAAGCACCGGAGCGTCGCCCTTTCCTGGCATCGCTGTAACCCCTTGTTCCTCTATCCGTATGCCCGCGGCGTCAGCGCCGACGGCTCTTCCGGTCGTCCTTCTCGTGACCCTTGAACGTGCGGGTCAGCGCGAACTCGCCGAGCTTGTGCCCGACCATCGCCTCGGTCACGAACACCGGGACGTGCTTGCGTCCGTCGTGCACCGCGATCGTGTGGCCCAGCATCTCGGGGATGATCGTCGAGCGCCGCGACCAGGTCTTGATGACGTTCTTCGAGCCCTTGTCGTTCTGCGTCTCCACCTTCTTGAGCAGGTGGTCGTCGACGAACGGGCCCTTCTTCAGGCTGCGAGGCATGTCTTATCTCCCTCAGCCGCGCTTACGCGTGGCGTAGCGGCGGCGGACGATCAGCCGGTCACTCGGCTGGCCCTTACGACGGGTGCGGCCCTCGGGCTTACCCTGCGGGTTCACCGGGTGGCGACCACCGGAGGTCTTACCCTCACCACCACCGTGCGGGTGGTCGACCGGGTTCATCGCGACACCACGGACGGTCGGGCGCTTGCCCTTCCACCGCATCCGGCCGGCCTTACCCCAGTTGATGTTCGACTGGTCGGCGTTGCCGATCTCGCCGACGCTGGCGCGGCAGCGGACGTCGACCCGCCGGATCTCGCCGGACGGCATGCGCAGGGTCGCGTACGCGCCCTCGCGGCCGAGCAGCTGGATGCCGACACCGGCCGAGCGGGCCAGCTTGGCGCCACCACCGGGACGCAGCTCCACGTTGTGGATCGTGGTACCGACCGGGATGTTGCGCAGCGGCAGGTTGTTGCCCGGCTTGATGTCCGCGCCCGGACCCGACTCGACGGTGTCGCCCTGCTTCAGGTCCTTCGGCGCGAGGATGTACCGCTTCTCGCCGTCGGCGTAGTGCAGCAGCGCGATGCGCGCGGTGCGGTTCGGGTCGTACTCGATGTGCGCGACCTTCGCCGGCACGCCGTCCTTGTCGACCCGCTTGAAGTCGATCAGACGGTACTGCCGCTTGTGGCCGCCGCCGTGGTGCCGGGTGGTGATCCGGCCGTGGGCGTTGCGACCGCCCTTCTTGGGCAGCGGAGCCAGCAGCGACTTCTCGGGCGTCGACCGGGTGATCTCGGCGAAGTCGGCGACGCTCGAGCCACGCCGGCCCGGCGTCGTCGGCTTGTACTTACGGATAGCCATTGTCTACACCCCTCAGCTGACCGGGCCGCCGAAGGCCTCGATACGGTCACCGTCAGCCAGCTTCACCATCGCCCGCTTGGTGGCCTTGCGCTGGCCGAACCCGGTGCGGGTCCGCTTGCGCTTGCCCTCGCGGTTGAGCGTGTTGACCGTCAGGACGCGGACGTTGAAGATCTGCTGGATCGCGATCTTGATCTCCGTCTTGTTCGCGTCCGGGTGCACCAGGAAGGTGTACCAGTTGCGGTTCAGCTCGCTGTAGCTCTTCTCCGAGACGACCGGCGCCACGATGATGTCGCGCGGGTCGGCGATCGTGCTCACTTGCCACCCTCCTCGGTGGTCTCGGCGGGAACACCGAGGAACTCGTCCAGGGCGTCCTTGGTGAAGACCACGTCGTCGGCCACCAGCACGTCGTACGTGTTGAGCTGGCCGGCCTCGATCAGGTGCACCCGCGGCTCGTTGCGCAGCGACACCCAGTTCAGCTCGTCGGTGCTGCTCAGCACGACCAGCACCCGGCGGGCGTCGGTCAGCTTGGCCAGCGTGGCCAGGGCGGCCTTGGTCGACGGCTTCTCGCCCGAGACGAACGCCTCGACGACGTGCACCTGCCCGGCGCGGGCCCGGTCGGAGAGGGCACCCCGCAGCGCGGCGGCCTTCATCTTCTTCGGGGTCCGCTGGCTGTAGTCGCGCGGCACGGGACCGTGCACCACGCCACCGCCGGCGAACTGCGGCGCGCGGATCGAGCCCTGCCGGGCGCGACCGGTGCCCTTCTGCTTGTACGGCTTCTTGCCGCCGCCGGCGACCTCGCCGCGGGTCTTGGTCTTGTGCGTGCCCTGCCGGGCCGCCGCGAGCTGAGCCACCACGACCTGGTGCATCAGCGCGACGTTGGCCTGCGCGTCGAAGATGTCGGCCGGCAGCTCGACGGAGCCCGCCTTGTCGCCTTCGACGTTGAGGACGTCAACGGTGGTCACTTGGCCACACCGCCCTTCTTCACCTTGGTCTTGGCCGCGCTGCGGACCAGGACCAGCGCGCCCTTGGGGCCGGGGATGGCGCCGCGGACGAGCAGGAGGTTGTTCTCGGTGTCGACCGCCTGGACGGTCAGGTTCTGGACGGTGAAGCGCACCCCACCCATCCGGCCCGCCATCCGGGTGCCCTTGAAGACGCGACCCGGGGTGGCGCAGGCGCCGATCGAGCCGGGCGAGCGGTGCTTGCGCTCGACACCGTGGCTGGCGCGCAGACCGTGGAAACCGTGCCGCTTCATCGGGCCGGCGTAGCCCTTGCCCTTGGTCTTGCCGGTCACGTCGACCGACATGCCGACCGGGAACTGCTCGACCGTGACCTCCTGGCCCAGCGAGTAGTCCGCGGCGTCGGTGGTGCGCAGCTCGACGATGTGCCGGCGCGGCGCCACGTCCGCCTTCGCGTAGTGCCCGCTGATCGGCTTCTTGACCTTGCGCGGGTCGATCGTGCCGTACGCCAGCTGGACCGCGGAGTAACCGTCCTTGTCGGCGTCACGAACCTGGCTGATGACGCAGGGGCCGGCCTGAACCACGGTCACCGGGACAACACGGTTGTTGTCCCAGACCTGGGTCATGCCGAGCTTCGCGCCCAGGATCCCCTTAACTTGCCTGTCCATTTGTCCGGTCCCTACAGCTTGATCTCGATGTCGACGCCAGCCGGCAGGTCGAGGCGCATGAGCGAGTCGACCGTCTTCGGGGTCGGGTCGATGATGTCGATCAGCCGCTTGTGCGTGCGCATCTCGAAGTGCTCGCGCGAGTCCTTGTACTTGTGCGGCGAGCGGATAACGCAGAAACGGTTGATCTCCGTGGGCAGCGGCACCGGGCCTGCGACCTGCGCCCCGGTGCGCGTCACCGTCTCGACGATCTTCCGAGCCGAGGAGTCGACGACCTCGTGGTCATAGGCCTTGAGCCGGATGCGGATCTTCTGTCCCGCCATGGTGGCTTCTGTTCCTTCTCTCGATGCCGCTGTGTTGCGGGCGCCTGTACCGGCTGGCACAGGCCCACTTCGCCGACCCCCGCGGTCGGGCGTGTCGCGCCCTCGGGCCAGGCTCCGCCCCGGGACTCCGGAGCGATTCTGACCGCGCGGTGGGTCAAGGCGCCGATCGCACTACCGCGACCTGAACGCCGTGCGAGGGTGGTTGGCGGACTGGCCGCCAACCACCCTACGCCCGACTGTCCTACCGCTCGGCGGTTCGGTGAAGGCCGAACACGAGCGACGAACTGTCGTTACGCAACCTGACTAGTATGCCGCACGACCGGCGGCGGGTCTAATCGGGGTTACCTAGCTCACTTGATGATCTTGGTGACGAACCCGGCGCCGACGGTGCGGCCACCCTCGCGGATCGCGAACTTGAGGTTCTCCTCCATGGCGATGGGCTGGATCAGCTTCACCGTCATGGTGGTGTTGTCACCCGGCATGACCATCTCGGTGCCCTCGGGGAGCGTGACGACACCGGTGACGTCCGTGGTCCGGAAGTAGAACTGCGGACGGTAGTTCTGGAAGAACGGGGTGTGCCGGCCGCCCTCCTCCTTGGAGAGGATGTAGACGGTCGCCTCGAACTCCGTGTGCGGGGTCGTGGTGCCCGGCTTGATGACGACCATGCCGCGCTCGACGTCCTCGCGCTTGATGCCACGCAGCAGCAGACCGACGTTCTCACCCGCGCGGGCCTCGTCGAGCAGCTTGCGGAACATCTCGATGCCGGTGCAGGTGGTCTTGATCGACTTCTCGCGGATGCCGACGATCTCCACCTCCTCGTTCGGCTTGAGCACGCCGCGCTCCGCGCGACCGGTGACGACGGTGCCACGACCGGTGATCGTGAAGACGTCCTCGATCGGCATCAGGAACGGCTTGTCGGTCTCGCGCTCCGGCTGCGGGATCGCGGTGTCGACAGCGGTCATCAGGTCCATCAGCTTGCCGGTCCACTCGGGGTCACCCTCGAGGGCCTTCAGCGCCGAGACCCGCACGACCGGCAGGTCGTCACCCGGGTACTCCTGCGACGAGAGCAGCTCGCGGACCTCGAGCTCGACGAGCTCCAGGAGCTCCTCGTCGTCGACCATGTCGCTCTTGTTGAGCGCCACGACGATGTACGGCACGCCGACCTGGCGGGCCAGCAGCACGTGCTCGCGGGTCTGCGGCATCGGGCCGTCGGTCGCCGCGACCACCAGGATCGCGCCGTCCATCTGGGCGGCACCGGTGATCATGTTCTTGATGTAGTCCGCGTGACCGGGGCAGTCGACGTGCGCGTAGTGCCGCGCCTCGGTCTGGTACTCGACGTGCGCGATCGAGATCGTGATGCCGCGGGCCTTCTCCTCGGGCGCCTTGTCGATCTCGTCGAACGGCGTGTACGGGTTCAGGTCCGGGTACTGGTCGTGCAGGACCTTGGTGATGGCCGCCGTCAGCGTCGTCTTACCGTGGTCGATGTGACCAATGGTGCCGATGTTGACGTGCGGCTTAGTCCGCTCGAACTTCGCCTTCGCCACTGGTGTCCTCCTGTGGACTTTCTTGGTTCGTTCGCCCCGGTGCGCCGGTCGGCGCTTAGGACTCTGTCGACAGCCTTTCCGACCTGACGGCCGGAGAGCCTTTGTGGGTTCTGCGGCGATGAAGCCTACAGGCCCGGATTCACACATTCCGACCGAGGTGGCCGCGGGCGGGAGAACCCTCCCGCGACCAGACCCGGTTCATCGGATCAGCTCAGGCGAGCGTCACTCACCAGTCGCCTTGGCGATGATCTCCTTGGCCACCGAGGCCGGAACCTCGGCGTAGGAGTCGAACTGCATGCTGTAGCTAGCCCGGCCCTGGGTCTTCGACCGCAGGTCGCCGACGTAGCCGAACATCTCCGACAACGGCACCAGGGCGCGGACGACGCGGGCACCGCCGCGCTCCTCCATCGCCTGGATGATGCCACGGCGGGAGTTGAGGTCGCCGATGACGTCACCCATGTTCTCCTCCGGAGTGGTGACCTCAACGGCCATCATCGGCTCGAGCAGCGCCGGGTCGGCCTTGCGGGCCGCCTCCTTCAGCGCCATCGAACCGGCGATCTTGAACGCCATCTCGGACGAGTCGACCTCGTGGTACTGGCCGTCCACCAGGGTCAGCTTGACACCCACCAGCGGGAAGCCGGCGAGGATGCCGTACTGCATGGCGTCCTGGGCGCCCGCGTCCACCGAGGGGATGAACTCCCGGGGGATACGGCCACCGGTGACGGCGTTGGCGAACTCGTAGGTCGGCGAGTCGTTGTCCAGCGGCAGCGGCTCCAGGCTGATGATCACCCGGGCGTACTGGCCGGAACCACCGGTCTGCTTCTTGTGGGTGTACTCGACCTTCTCCACCGTGCGGCGGATGGTCTCGCGGTACGCCACCTGCGGCTTACCGATGTTGGCCTCGACGTTGAACTCGCGGCGCATCCGGTCGACCAGGATGTCCAGGTGCAGCTCGCCCATGCCGGAGATGACCGTCTGGCCGGTCTCCTCGTCCAGCTTGACGCGGAAGGTCGGGTCCTCCTCGGCCAGCCGCTGGATGGCGGTGCTGAGCTTCTCCTGGTCAGCCTTGGTCTTCGGCTCGATGGCGACCTCGATGACCGGCTCCGGGAAGGTCATCGACTCCAGGATGACCGGGTTCGCCGGGTCGCACAGGGTGTCACCGGTGGTGGTCTGCTTGAGACCCTGCACCGCGATGATGTCGCCAGCCTTGGCGGAGCTGCGCTCCTCCCGCTTGTTGGCGTGCATCTGGTAGATCTTGCCGATCCGCTCCTTGCGGTCCTTGGTGGAGTTGACCACCTGGGACCCGGACTCAACCACGCCGGAGTAGACCCGGACGTAGGTGAGCTTGCCGAGGTGCTTGTCGGTCTGGATCTTGAAGGCCAGGCCCGAGAACGGCTCCGAGGTCGACGGCTTCCGCTGCATCGGGGTCTCGCCGTCGGTCGCGGTGCCCTCGATCGCCGGGATGTCCAGCGGCGACGGCAGGTAGGCGACGACCGCGTCGAGCATGGGCTGGATGCCCTTGTTCTTGAACGCGGTGCCGCACAGCACCGGGTTGGCCTTGCCCGCGATGGTGGCGCGGCGGATGCCGGCCTGGATGTCCTCGACGGAGATCTCCTCGCCCTCGAGGTACTTCTCCATCACCGAGTCGTCGACGTCGGCCAGGGTCTCCAGGAGCTTCTCGCGCCACTCGGCGGCGGTGTCCGCCAGCTCGGCCGGGATCTCCTCGATCGCGTAGTCCTCACCCTTCTGGGTCTCCCCACGCCAGGTGAGGGCACGCATGCCGACGAGGTCCACGACACCGACGAAGTCGGACTCGGCGCCGATCGGCACCTGCAGGACGAGCGGGGTCGCGTTGAGCCGGTCGATCATCATCTGCACGCAGCGGAAGAAGTCCGCGCCGGTCCGGTCGAGCTTGTTGACGAAGCACATCCGGGGCACGTTGTACTTGTCCGCCTGCCGCCAGACGTTCTCCGTCTGGGGCTCCACGCCGGCGACGCCGTCGTAGACGGCGACCGCACCGTCCAGGACCCGCAGCGACCGCTCGACCTCGACCGTGAAGTCGACGTGGCCGGGCGTGTCGATGATCTGGATCGTGTGGCCCTTCCACTCGCACTTGGTGGCGGCGGAAGTGATGGTGATACCGCGCTCCTGCTCCTGCTCCATCCAGTCCATGACGGCAGCGCCCTCGTGGACCTCACCGATCTTGTAGGTGATACCGGTGTAGAACAGGATCCGCTCGGTGGTAGTGGTCTTACCGGCATCGATGTGCGCCATGATGCCGATGTTGCGTACGTTGGCGAGCGCGTCTGCGGCGGCCACTTCAATCCCTACTTATCGTCGTCTCGACACAACTGGTGGCGGTTCCGGCGCCTCGTGAGCGCCGGAACCAGGGTGTTACCAGCGGTAGTGCGCGAAGGCCTTGTTGGACTCGGCCATCTTGTGCGTGTCCTCGCGCCGCTTGACGGCGGCACCGAGGCCGTTGCTCGCGTCCAGCAGCTCGTTCATCAGCCGCTCGACCATGGTCTTCTCGCGCCGGGCGCGGGAGTAGGTGACCAGCCAGCGCAGGCCCAGGGTGGTCGCCCGGGCCGGGCGCACCTCGACCGGCACCTGGTAGGTGGCGCCACCGACCCGGCGGCTGCGCACCTCCAGCGTCGGCTTGACGTTGTCCATCGCCCGCTTCAGGGTGACGACCGGGTCGGTGCCGGACTTCTCCCGGCAGCCCTCGAGGGCCGCGTAGACGATGCGCTCGGCGAGCTGGCGCTTGCCGCGCAGCAGGATCTTGTTGACCAACTGGGTGACCAGCGGCGAGTTGTACACCGGGTCAGCGACCAGCGGCCGCCGCGGAGCGGGTCCCTTACGCGGCATGTCAGCTCTTCTCCTTCTTCGCGCCGTAACGGCTGCGCGCCTGCTTGCGGTTGCGGACACCCTGGGTGTCCAGCGAACCGCGAACGATCTTGTACCGCACGCCGGGGAGGTCCTTCACCCGGCCGCCGCGGACGAGCACGATCGAGTGCTCCTGCAGGTTGTGGCCGACACCCGGGATGTAGGCGGTCACCTCGATCTGGCTGCTGAGCTTGACACGAGCGACCTTGCGCAGGGCCGAGTTCGGCTTCTTCGGGGTGGTGGTGTACACGCGGGTGCACACGCCGCGCCGCTGAGGGGAACCCTTCAGCGCCGGGGTCTTGGTCTTGCTCGTCTTCGCCTGGCGGCCCTTTCGGACCAGCTGCTGGATCGTGGGCACCGGGTTTCTCCGCTCCCTTCGGCCGCAGGGTGTTGCGGCCGCGCCGTCTGCCGTAGCCGATCTGGTGATCGACCCTCTTACCTTCCGACCAGGGCCCCACGTGGAGGTCCCGGCACCCGCGGTCGGGCGTGTCGCCCAGATCACGGTCCCGGTGCGGACGCTCGCGCACGTACCGGGGTCTGTCGCCGGCACACGGCTCTCCGCGCGCCGGGTCTTCTGGCTCTGTCGTGCTGTCGGCCGCTCTCCGGCTCACCGGAACCAGCGCACGCACGAGTTGCCCGGGCTGGCCCGGGCACAAGGGGAAAGAGTACCTACCACAGCCGCGCAGGTCAAAACGGAGTGGCTCACCCGGACGTGTCACCGCCCGTTGATCGCTCCGTCGTGCCCGACCGCCCGTGATGGGCACCTACGGACACAAGTGTACCGGCTTCTCGGCGGCGCGGCCCGTCGGCCCCGACCGACCGGTCCCACCTGCTGGACGCCGGGCCGGCCGGCGGCCCCGGCCGCCTCAGCCCAGCGCCAGCAGCACCGCCAGCCCCAACCCGAGCAGGCAGAGCCCCAGCCCGGCCGCACCGCAGCTGATCCCCGCCACGGCCAGGCCGCGGCCGGTGAACCGGACCCCGGGCGGCGCCGCCGGGCGGCGGATCTGCCGCACGCCGAGCAGGCCGGCCACCACGGCGCCGGCCCCGGCCAGCACGCCCAGCACGGTGAACGCGCCGGAGGCCCAGACGCCGCCGGCGGACGCCCCGGTCGCGCCGAAGCAGAACACCAGCACCGAAACCAGGATCGCGGCGACCCCGGCCACCAGCGAGCCCACCGCCAGTCCCGAGGTGACCGGCGGTACGTCGAGGTGCACGACGGCGAACGGCGTACCGGGCACCGGGTCGACCCGCCGGGGGCGGGTCACCTCCCGGGGTGGCGGGGGCAGCCCCGGCGCGCCGGGCGGCGGCCCACCCCAGCCCGGCGCGGGCGCTCCCCACCCGGCGGGGTGACCCCCCGACGGCTGGCCGCCCGGGCCACCCCACGGAGTCACGGCCGGCTGCCCCGACGGTGTGCCCGAGGGGCTTCCGGGCGCCTGACCCGGCTGCGCGGCCCACGGACTGGCCGGCGCCGGGCCCGGCGGGGACCCCCAGGCGCTCGCGGGCGGCTGGCCCGAAGGAGCACCCCAGGGACCGGCCGGCACCTGGCCGGAAGCACCCGACGGGCTCGCGGCCGGCTGTTCCGATGGCGTGCTCGCGCCGCCGACCGGCGGCTGGCCGGGCGAGGCACCCCACGGACTCGTGTCCGGCTGGTCGGCTGGCGTGCCGGCGCCGTCGGCCGCGCGCTGCGCCGGCCCCGCTCCCTCGATGCGCGGCTCGGACGATCCGGCCGGACCCGACGCCGGGTGCGGAGACGACGAACCGGATGCCGGCGGCGGAGAGGACTGCCAGGACGACGAGGACGCCGGGGACGCCGCGGACGGCCAGGGCGTCGGGGACGGCGGGAACGGCGAGGGCGCCGGAAACGCCGGGGACGGCGGGGACGGGTACTCCCCGGGCCGGGCCGACGTCGACTCCGGCGCGGCGGACGGCGAGGACGGCGCCGGCGGCTGCCCGGCGGGCAGGCCCGCCGGCGGGGCGGCCTCGGGCCCGGCATCGGGGCGGACCCACCCGCTGCCGCCCTCCGGCGCGGTCTCCGCGCTGCCGGCGGCGGGCTGCCCGGGGTCACCGCCGGTGGGGCGCGCCGGTTCCGTCACGAACTCCTCCTGTCGGCCGTCGGCGTCCACCGCCGCGCGACGGACACCGGCCAGGCTACCGCCGCGACGCACGGCGGCCGTGCCCGGCGGGGACGGGTTCCCTCGCCGGCGTCAGTCCACGTTCGGGGCGAAGTCCTGCCCGAAGGGCGCGTCGGCCAGCCGGACCACGCCGATCACCACGGCGGCCACCAGGCTGACCGCGACCAGCACCAGGCCCGTCCAGGCCAGCCGTTCACCCCGCCGCAGCCAGGCCGCGCCGGTCAGGAAACCACCCGAGGCGTACGCCTCCCGGCGCGCCTGCCGGGCGAGCTGGAGCGCCACCGTGGCCGGCACCACCCCGCCCAGGAAGAGGCCGGTGAACGCGCCGATCAGCCCCAGCGCGAAGACCGCCCTGGCCTTGGTGGCCCGGGCCGGATCCGGGTCGAGCGGGTGGCGCAGCGGCTGCGGGGCGACGGGCACCTGCCCGGGTGCTGTCGTCATGCCCACCATCATGCCCCGGCCGTCCGTCACCGGCGGGCACTCCCGGCCCGGAAACGACGAGGCCCCCGGCGACTGCCGGGGGCCTCGTTCGCTCGTGCGATTAGCGGTACGACCCGAAGTCGAAGTCGTCCAGCGGCACCGCCTGGCCGCTGGCCGGCCCGAAGCCGTAGTCGGTCTCCGGGTAGCCGGTCATCGAGTAGACCTTGGCCTTCGCCTCCTCGGTCGGCTCCACCCGGACGTTGCGGTACTTGCTGATACCGGTACCGGCCGGGATGAGCTTACCGATGATCACGTTCTCCTTGAGGCCGATCAGCGAGTCGCTGCGGGCGTGGATCGCCGCGTCCGTCAGCACCCGGGTGGTCTCCTGGAAGGAGGCCGCCGACAGCCAGGAGTCCGTGGCCAGCGAGGCCTTGGTGATACCCATCAGCACCGGGCGACCGGCGGCGGGCTCGCCGCCCTCGGACACGAGCCGGCGGTTCTCCGACTCGAACAGCGCCCGGTCGACCAGCACACCCGGCAGGAACTCGGTCGAGCCGGAGTCGATGACCGTCACCCGCTTGAGCATCTGGCGGATGATGATCTCGATGTGCTTGTCGTGGATGAGCACACCCTGCGAGCGGTAGACCTCCTGGACCTCCTGGGTCAGGTGGACCTGGACCGCGCGCGGGCCGAGGATGCGCAGCAACTCGTGCGGGTCGATGGTGCCCTCGGTGAGCTTCTCCCCGACCTCGACGTGATCGCCGTCGTGGGCCCGCAGCCGGACCCGCTTGGAGATCTTGTCGTAGACGATCTCGTCGCTGCCGTCGTCCGGCACCACGATGATCTTCCGCGACCGCTCGCCGTCCTCGATCCGGATCCGGCCCGGGGTGTCGGCGATGGGCGCCTTACCCTTCGGGATCCGGGCCTCGAAGATCTCCTGGACACGCGGCAGACCCTGGGTGATGTCCTCACCCGCGACACCACCGGTGTGGAAGGTACGCATCGTCAGCTGCGTACCCGGCTCACCGATCGACTGGGCGGCGATGATGCCGACCGCCTCGCCGACGTCCACGGTCTTGCCGGTCGGCAGCGAGCGGCCGTAGCACGCACCGCAGACGCCCAGCTTCGACTCGCAGGTGAGCACGCTGCGCACCCGGACGGACTCCACCCCGGCGGCGACGATCTTGTCGACCAGGATCGAGTTGATGTCCGCGCCCCGCTCGGCGACCACGGTGCCGTCCGGCCCCTTGATGTCGTCGGCCAGGGTACGGGCGTGCACGCTGGTCTCCGCGTGCTCGTGCACGACGAGCCGGCCGTCCTCGGTGCGCTGGCCGATCTGCATCGGGATCGCCCGGTCGGTGCCGCAGTCCTCCTCGCGGATGATGACGTCCTGCGAGACGTCCACCAGACGACGGGTCAGGTAACCCGAGTCGGCGGTACGCAGCGCGGTGTCGGCGAGACCCTTACGGGCACCGTGCGTGGAGATGAAGTACTCCAGCACGGACAGACCCTCCCGGTAGCTGGCCTTGATCGGCCGCGGGATGATCTCACCCTTCGGGTTGGCCACCAGACCACGGATCGCCGCGATCTGCCGGAGCTGGAGCAGGTTACCGCGGGCACCCGAGTTGATCATCTTCCACAGCGGGTTCTCCTGCGGCAGCGCGGTGTCCATCTCCTTGGCGACCTCGTTGGTCGCCTTGGTCCAGATCTCGATGAGTTCGCCGCGACGCTCCTCGGCGGTCATCAGACCACGCTGGTACTGCTTGTCGATCCGGTCGGCTTCCTTCTCGTACCGCTCCAGGATCTCCGCCTTGCGCGGCGGAGCGATGACGTCCTCCATGCCGATCGTCACGCCGGACCAGGTGGCCCAGTGGAAGCCGGCCTCCTTGAGCCCGTCCAGGGTGGCCGCCAGGGCCACCTTGGGGAAGCGCTCGGCGAGGTCGTTGACGATCGCGGAGAGCTGACCCTTGCGGATCTCGTAGTTCACGAAGCGGTAGCCCTGCGGCAGCGTCTCGTTGAACAGCACCCGGCCGAGGGTGGTCTCCACGGTCAGCGGCTCGCCCTCGACCCAGCCCTCCGGCGCGGTCCACGGCTCGGCGCCGGCGCCGTTGTCGACCCCGACCACGCCCCGCAGCCGGATCTTCACCGGAGCCTGCAGGTGCAGCTCGCCGTTGTCGTACGCCATCCGCGCCTCGGCGTCCGAGCTGAACGCCCGGCCCGCACCCTTCTCGTCGGGCGTGAGGTGGGTGAGGTGGTAGAGACCGATGACCATGTCCTGGGTGGGCATGGTGACCGGCTTGCCGTCGGCCGGCTTGAGGATGTTGTTCGACGACAGCATCAGGATCCGCGCCTCGGCCTGGGCCTCGGCGGACAGCGGCACGTGCACCGCCATCTGGTCACCGTCGAAGTCGGCGTTGAACGCGGTGCAGACCAGCGGGTGGATCTGGATGGCTTTGCCCTCGACCAGCTGCGGCTCGAATGCCTGGATGCCCAGCCGGTGCAGGGTCGGCGCCCGGTTGAGCAGCACCGGGTGCTCGCCGATGACCTCTTCCAGCACGTCCCACACGACCGGCCGCTGCCGCTCGACCATCCGCTTGGCGGACTTGATGTTCTGCGCGTGGTTGAGGTCAACCAGCCGCTTCATCACGAACGGCTTGAACAGCTCCAGCGCCATCTGCTTGGGCAGGCCGCACTGGTGCAGCTTCAGCTTCGGGCCGACCACGATGACCGAACGGCCGGAGTAGTCGACGCGCTTGCCGAGCAGGTTCTGGCGGAACCGGCCTTGCTTGCCCTTGAGCATGTCGGAGAGCGACTTCAGCGGACGGTTGCCCGGGCCGGTGACCGGCCGACCGCGGCGGCCGTTGTCGAACAGCGCGTCGACGGCCTCCTGCAGCATCCGCTTCTCGTTGTTGACGATGATCTCGGGCGCGCCGAGGTCGATCAGCCGCTTGAGCCGGTTGTTCCGGTTGATCACCCGGCGGTACAGGTCGTTCAGGTCCGAGGTCGCGAAGCGGCCACCGTCGAGCTGCACCATCGGGCGCAGGTCCGGCGGGATGACCGGGACGCAGTCCAGCACCATGCCGAGCGGCGAGTTGCGGGTGTTGAGGAACGCCGCGACGACCTTGAGTCGCTTGAGCGCACGGATCTTCCGCTGGCCCTTGCCGGAGCGGATGGTCTCCCGCAGGCTCTCCGCCTCGGCGTCCAGGTCCATGTTCTGGACCAGCGCCTTGATCGCCTCGGCGCCCATGCCGCCGGTGAAGTACTCACCGAACCGGTCGCGCAGCTCGCGGTAGAGCAGCTCGTCGGTGACCAGCTGCTTCGGCTCCAGCTTGCGGAAGGTGTCCAGCACCTCGTCCAGGCGGTCGATCTCGCGCTGGGCCCGGTCGCGGATCTGGCGCATCTCGCGCTCTCCGCCCTCCTTGACCTTGCGCCGGACGTCCGCCTTGGCACCCTCGGCCTCCAGCTCGGCCAGGTCGGCCTCGAGCTTGGCGGCCCGCTTCTCGATCTCCGAGTCGCGGCTGTTCTCGGCCTGCCGCTTCTCGGCCAGGATCTCGTTCTCGATGGTCGAGAGGTCGCGGTGACGCGCCTCGGCGTCCACGCTCGTCACGACGTACGAGGCGAAGTAGATGATCTTCTCGAGGTCCTTGGGGGCGAGGTCCAGCAGGTAGCCCAGCCGGCTCGGCACGCCCTTGAAGTACCAGATGTGGGTCACCGGAGCGGCCAGCTCGATGTGCCCCATGCGCTCACGACGGACCTTGGACCGGGTCACCTCGACGCCGCAGCGCTCGCAGATGATGCCCTTGAACCGGACCCGCTTGTACTTACCGCAGTAGCACTCCCAGTCCCGCTGCGGACCGAAGATCTTCTCGCAGAAGAGCCCGTCCTTTTCCGGCTTCAGGGTGCGGTAGTTGATCGTCTCAGGCTTCTTGACCTCGCCGTGGGACCACTGACGGATGTCGTCGGCGGTGGCGAGGCCGATACGCAGCTCGTCGAAGAAGTTGACGTCGAGCACTATGTCCCCTATGTCGTCGTCTGTACTGCTTAGCTAGTGGGTGGGGTCGGGAGCCGGCGAGCCGGCTCCCGACCGCTCACCTCAGACCTCTTCGACCGAGCTCGGCTCGCGCCGGGACAGGTCGATGCCCAGCTCCTCCGCGGCCCGGAACACCTCGTCGTCGGTCTCGCGCATCTCCAGGGCCACACCGTCGCTGGAGAGCACCTCGACGTTGAGGCACAGCGACTGCAGCTCCTTGAGCAGCACCTTGAACGACTCCGGGATGCCCGGCTCCGGGATGTTCTCGCCCTTGACGATGGCCTCGTAGACCTTGACCCGGCCGAGGACGTCGTCGGACTTGATGGTCAGCAGCTCCTGCAGCGCGTACGCGGCGCCGTAGGCCTGCATGGCCCAGCACTCCATCTCACCGAAGCGCTGGCCACCGAACTGCGCCTTACCACCCAGCGGCTGCTGCGTGATCATCGAGTACGGGCCGGTCGACCGGGCGTGGATCTTGTCGTCGACCAGGTGGTTGAGCTTCAGGATGTAGATGTAGCCGACCGCGATCGGGTCCGGCAGCGGCTCGCCGGAGCGACCGTCGAACAGCTGCGCCTTGCCGCTGGAGCCGATCAGCTGCTTGCCGTCCCGGTTGGGCAGGGTCGACGCGAGCAGACCGGAGATCTCCTCCTCGCGGGCACCGTCGAAGACCGGCGTGGCCACGTTGGTGTCCGGCTCCGACTCGTGCGCCTCGATCGAGCGGAGCTGGCGCTTCCACTCGGCGTCGTCGCCATCGACGCTCCAGCCGGTCTTGGCCACCCAGCCGAGGTGCGTCTCCAGCACCTGGCCGATGTTCATCCGGCTCGGCACACCCAGCGGGTTGAGCACGATGTCGACCGGGGTGCCGTCCTCCAGGAACGGCATGTCCTCGATCGGCAGGATCTTGGAGATGACGCCCTTGTTGCCGTGGCGGCCGGCGAGCTTGTCACCGTCCTGGATCTTCCGCTTCTGGGCGACGTAGACCCGGACCAGCTCGTTGACGCCCGGCGGCAGCTCGTCGCCGTCCTCCCGGGAGAAGGTACGCACGCCGATGACCGTGCCGGTCTCACCGTGCGGCACCTTCAGCGAGGTGTCCCGGACCTCGCGCGCCTTCTCACCGAAGATCGCGCGGAGCAGCCGCTCCTCCGGGGTCAGCTCGGTCTCGCCCTTGGGCGTGACCTTGCCGACCAGGATGTCGCCGGGGACGACCTCGGCGCCGATCCGGATGATGCCGCGCTCGTCGAGGTCCGCGAGCATCTCCTCGCTGACGTTCGGGATGTCGCGGGTGATCTCCTCCGGGCCGAGCTTGGTGTCCCGGGCGTCGACCTCGTGCTCCTCGATGTGGATCGAGGTGAGCACGTCCTGCTGCACGAGGCGCTGCGACAGGATGATCGCGTCCTCGTAGTTGTGGCCCTCCCAGGTCATGAACGCCACGAGCAGGTTGCGCCCGAGCGCCATCTCGCCCTCGTCGGTGCACGGACCGTCGGCGATGACCTGGCCGGCCTCGACGCGGTCGCCCTCGAAGACCACCGGCTTCTGGTTGACGCAGGAGCCGGCGTTGGAGCGGCGGAACTTGTGCAGCAGGTAGGTACGGCGGTGGCCGTCGTCCTGGTGGACGGTGATGTAGTCGGCGCAGAGGTCCTCGACCACACCGCCGACCTCGGCGACCACCACGTCGCCGGCGTCGACCGCGGCCCGGTACTCCATGCCGGTGCCGACCAGCGGGGCCTCGGCCTTGACCAGCGGCACCGCCTGGCGCTGCATGTTCGCGCCCATCAGCGCCCGGTTGGCGTCGTCGTGCTCCAGGAACGGGATCATCGCGGTCGCGACCGAGGTCATCTGCCGCGGCGAGACGTCCATGTAGTCCACGGCCGCCGGCGGGACGTCCTCGGTCTCGCCGCCCTTACGGCGGACCAGGACGCGGTCCTCGGCGAACGAGCCGTCCGCCTTCAGCGGCGCGTTGGCCTGCGCCTTGACGAAGCGGTCCTCCTCGTCCGCGGTCAGGTAGTCGATCTGGTCGGTGACCCGACCGTCGACGACCTTCCGGTACGGCGTCTCGATGAAGCCGAACGGGTTGACCCGGGCGAAGGTGGACAGCGCGCCGATCAGACCGATGTTCGGGCCTTCCGGCGTCTCGATCGGGCACATCCGGCCGTAGTGGGACGGGTGCACGTCACGGACCTCGAAGCCGGCCCGCTCCCGGGACAGACCACCCGGGCCGAGCGCGCTCAGCCGGCGCCGGTGGGTCAGGCCCGCCAGCGGGTTGGTCTGGTCCATGAACTGGGACAGCTGCGAGGTGCCGAAGAACTCCTTGATCGCCGCCACCACCGGGCGGATGTTGATCAGGGTCTGCGGCGTGATCGCCTCGACGTCCTGGGTGGTCATCCGCTCGCGGACGACCCGCTCCATCCGGGACAGGCCCACCCGGACCTGGTTCTGGATGAGCTCGCCCACGGTACGCAGGCGCCGGTTGCCGAAGTGGTCGATGTCGTCGGCCTCGTAGCCCTCCTCGCCGGCGTGCAGCCGGCAGAGGTACTCCACGGTGGCGACGATGTCGTCCTCGGTCAGCGTGCCGGTGGTGATCGGCACGTCCAGCTGGAGCTTCTTGTTGAACTTGTATCGACCGACCTTGGCGACGTCGTACCGCTTCGGGTTGAAGAAGAGGTTGTCGAGCAGGGTCTGGGCGTTCTCGCGCGTCGGCGGCTCGCCGGGGCGCAGCTTGCGGTAGATGTCGAGGAGCGCCTCGTCCTGGCCGGCGATGTGGTCCTTCTCGAGCGTGGTCATCATCAGCTCGGACCAGCCGAACCGCTCACGGATCTGCTCGGCCGACCATCCGATGGCCTTGAGCAGGACCGTGACGGCCTGCCGGCGCTTGCGGTCGATGCGGACGCCGACCGTGTCGCGCTTGTCGATGTCGAACTCCAGCCAGGCACCCCGGCTCGGGATGACCTTGACGCTGGAGAGGTCGCGGTCGGAGGTCTTGTCCGGCTGCTTGTCGAAGTAGACGCCCGGGGACCGGACGAGCTGGCTGACCACGACGCGCTCGGTGCCGTTGATGATGAAGGTGCCCTTCGGCGTCATCATCGGGAAGTCACCCATGAACACCGTCTGGCTCTTGATCTCGCCGGTGGTGTTGTTGGTGAACTCCGCGGTCACGAAGAGCGGCGCGCAGTAGGTGAGGTCCTTCTCCTTGCACTCCTCGATCGAGGCCTTGACCTCGTCGAAGCGCGGAGCCGAGAAGGAGAGCGACATGGTGCCGGAGAAGTCCTCAATGGGACTGATCTCGTCGAGGATCTCCGCGAGACCCGAGCGTGCGTGCGGGTCGTCCGCCGACCGGCCCTGCCAAGCCTCGTTGCCGACCAGCCAGTCGAAGGACTCGTTCTGGATGGCGAGGAGGTTGGGGACCTCGAGGTGTTCGGTGATCCTGCCGAATGAAACTCGGCGGGGAGCGAAAGCGCTCGACGTACGACTGGTCTTCGCAGGGCGGGAAGCTGCCAAGATGCGTCCTTCCGAGGACCGGTGCTGCAGAACGGCTGGTACGCGTGCACTCCAATGACCCCACCAGAAATATCCGCAAACGGACATTTCCGAGCAGGGGTCAAGTCGGAAGGCAGCGCAAACTAGCAGTGTAGCCGAGAGGCTAACCGCTGTCCAGCCCACCCCGCAGGTCGTTGCGGAACGTGCCTCGGGACCCCGGGAAACCGGGTCGACCGGGCCGCTCGGAACGCAACGTTCCCGCCGGGCCGCTCGGGTGCGGCGGCCGATGGTGCTGCCGCTGCCATTACCCAAGTGGTGGCCGTTGCAAGCGCGGAAGGTCTTGCTGGTGTCAGCGTGCCTGGCAGGCCGGTGCCGCGTCAAGGGCCGGTAACCGGGTCGCGTGTCTTTCCCACCGACGGACTACCGACACCGGGGCGCCGCACGCTCCGCACCGGGCGACGGACGCCCTGCTCACGCCGCTGCCGGCCGGGTACACCAACACGGCGGGCGGCGATCCGATTCCGGATCACCGCCCGCCGCGACGCGGTGTGCCCCGGCTCACGTGAGCCGGACGCGCGCCTGGTGGTACCTCAGGTCACTTGAGGGTGACCTTGGCGCCCTCGCCCTCGAGCTTGGCCTTGGCCTTCTCGGCGGTCTCCTTGTTGGCCTTCTCCAGGACGGCCTTGGGCGCACCCTCGACCAGGTCCTTGGCCTCCTTCAGGCCCAGGCCGGTCAGCTCGCGCACGACCTTGATGACCTGGATCTTCTTGCCACCGTCAGCCTCGAGGATGACGTCGAACTCGTCCTTCTCCTCCTCGGCCGGGGCGGCGGCACCGCCGGCGGCCGGGGCACCCGCGGCCACGGCGACCGGGGCGGCGGCGGTGACCTCGAAGGTCTCCTCGAACTGCTTCACGAACTCGGAGAGCTCGATCAGCGTCATCTCCTTGAACGCGTCGAGCAGCTCTTCGGTGCTGAGCTTCGCCATGTCTGGCGTCCTTTCCAACTGGAATTACAAAGAATTGACCGGATGCGCGAGAGGGCCTCAGGCCGCCTCGGCACCCTCCTTCTCGCGCTTGTCCGCCAGGGCGGCCGCCGCACGGGCGGCCTTGGAGAGCGGAGCCTGGAACAGGGCCGCGGCCTTGCTCAGGTTGCCCTTCATCGCGCCGGCCAGCTTGGCCAGCAGCACCTCACGGGACTCCAGGTCGGCGAGCTTCGTGACCTCGGCCGCGGAAATGGCCTTGCCCTCGAAGACACCGCCCTTGATGACGAGCTTCGGGTTGGCCTTCGCGAAGTCGCGAAGCCCCTTCGCCGCCTCGACGACGTCGCCCGAAACGAAAGTCAGCGCGGTAGGACCGGTGAACAGCTCGTCGAGGCCGGAGATGCCCGCGTCCGTCGCGGCACGCTTGGCCAGCGTGTTCTTCGCGACGGTGTAGGTGGTCTCCTTGCCGAGCGAGCGCCGCAGCTGGGTGAGCTGGGAAACCGTCAGACCGCGGTACTCGGTCAGCACCGTGGCGCCCGCGGTGCGGAAGCTCTCGGTCAGCTCAGCGACGGCCGTGGCCTTGTCGGCCCGGATCGGCTTGTCCGCCATGTCCCTCCTCTCTCGTTGCTCGAGGCTGGTCACCGTCGGGCAGCGGGAGGCTGTCGACGGTGGCGGAGGCGACACGACAACGAGAAAAGCCCCGGCGCAGGGCGCACGGGGCGAGGGCCGGCAGCCGCGGGCACGGTCGGCGGACCATGCTGAACTGCCGATTTTCGCTTGCCGCCCTGCGCGGGTCGCCCGTCATCGCGGGACCTTCGACCGTGCCGGGGCACGGTGACCAGCGGTCTCTGGGTGGAACTTCGCGGCCAAGGTTACGCGACCCGGTCGCGCCCGCCAAATCGCCCCCCGGGTGGCCCGGCTCACTCCCCCGGCTCATCCTGGCTCCGGCCCCGGATCCGGCACCGAAGCGGCGGCCCCGACCTGCCCGAACGCTCGCCTCGGCGAAGGGCCGGGCCCGGGTACCGCCGGCTCGCCCGGGCAGCGACCGAGCCGGTCCGGGTCGGGCCGGGCTGCGCCCGGCCGGGGAGGCTGGACAAACGATCGGTCGGCGCCGGCAGCCCCCGAATCGTCAGGGGCGGGAGCGGCGGCGCCAGGAGTAGCCGACGAGGGCGACCGCGCTCCAGGCGGCCGCCCACCCGGTGAGCAGCGCACCGGTCGGCAGGGTCAGGTCGCCGGCGACGGCCCGGGCGGTCGCCATCACCGGTGGCGCCAGCCACGGGACCACCGAGCCGCTCAGGCCGAGGACGACCGCGCCGACCCCGCCGAGCGCGAGCACCGCGACGCCGTACCCCGCGCTGCCCGTACTGGCCCGGCTGGCCAGCGCGCCGAGCGCCACCGCCGCCGGTACGACCAGCAGGTGCGCCCAGGCGCCCAGGGCGACGCCGATCACCACCGGCCGGTCCCCCGGCTCGACCGGACCGGTGACGCCGCCCACCAGCCAGGGGAAGACCAGCGCGACGGCCACCGTGCCGAGCGCCGCCACGCCCGCCGCCAGCAGCCCGGCCACCTCCTCGGCCCGGACGCCGGCCACCACCCGGGCCAGCCGGCGCTGGCCGTCCGGCTCGACGTCCAGCAGCACCTTGGTCTGCCAGGCGAGCACCGGGAAGAGCACCGCCGCCGAGACGCCGTACGCCTCCGCGGGCTGGGCCCGGCCGCCGCCGTACAGCACGCCGAGCGCGACCAGGCCGGCGAGCACCGGGGCGAGCGCCCGGCCGGTACGCAGGAAGCCGGCCAGGCGCAGCCGGACCAGCGCGATCACCGGGACGCCCCGGTGGCCGGACCGCCCTCGGCGGCCACCCCGGCGGCCGGCGCGGGTTCCGGCGCCCCGCCCGGAGCCGGACCGGATGACGCCGGCGCCGAGCCGAGCGGGCCGCCCGGACCGGGCACCACAGGGTTGGTGCCCGGCTGGCCGGGGCCGGGCGCAGGGTCGGCGCCGGGCTGGCCGAGGCCGGGCAGCGCGGGGTCGGTGTCGGGTTGGCCGGGGCCGGTGGACGCGGGCTCGGCGGGCGGGTCGCCGGGGCGTACCCGCAGGACGTGGTGGCCCTCGGCGCGCAACCGGGCGACGGCGCCGGCGACCCGCGCGGCGGGCACCGCGACCTCGACCACGGCCATCGCCGCGGCGGCCGACGGCGCCTCCTCGGTGACCGTGCCGTCGGCCACCGTCCAGTGCCGCGCGCCGGGCAGCCGGACCGTCTCGCCGCGGTGGTCGCTGACCAGCACCGAGCCACCGGTGGCCAGCACCTCGTCGATCACCGCCGGGACCAGTTCGCGGGCGCCGGCGTCCAGCCCCTCCCACGGCTCGTCGAGCACGAGCAGACCGGGCGGGCGGAGCATCGCCTGGGCCAGGCCGACCTTCTGGGCGGTGCCCTTGGACAGCTCCGGCAGCCGGACCGCGCGGAACGCGGACAGGCCGAGCCGGGAGGTCCAGTCGGCCACCGCCCGGCCGGCGGCCGGGGCGTCGAGGCCGGCGACCCGCGCCATCGCGGTCAGGTAGCGCTGCACGGTGAAGGGCTGGTCGGCGGGGAACCGCTCGGGGACCCAGCCGACCCGGCCGGGGCGTTCGGCGACCCGGCCCCGGACCGGTCGCAGCACGCCCGCCGCGACCTGGAGCAGGGTGGACTTCCCGGCGCCGTTGCGGCCGAGCACGACCACCACCTCGCCCGGGCCGATCCGGGCCTGCGTGCCCCGCAGCACCCACGGCCCCCGCCGGCGGTACCGCAACCAGACGTTCTCCAGCCGCATGCGGTGAGCTTGCCATGCCGCGGACGCGGACGGGGCGCCGCCACGGTGTGGCGACGCCCCGTTGCGGGAGCGGGTGCTCAGCCCTCGGCCGGGGCCTCGTGCAGGTTCTTCACCAGCTTCGGGTCGACCGGGACGCCCGGGCCCATGGTGGTGGTGAGGGTGACCTTCTTGAGGTACGTGCCCTTCGCCGCGGACGGCTTGGCCCGCAGCACCTCGTCGAGGACGGCCGCGTAGTTGTCGACCAGCTGCGCCTCCGAGAAGGACGCCTTGCCGATGATCAGGTGCAGGTTCGAGTGCTTGTCCACCCGGAAGGTGATCTTGCCGCCCTTGATGTCCTGCACCGCCTTGGTGACGTCCATGGTCACCGTGCCGGTCTTCGGGTTCGGCATGAGACCGCGCGGGCCCAGGATCCGCGCGATCCGGCCGATCTTGGCCATCTGGTCCGGCGTGGCGATCGCCGCGTCGAACTCCAGCCAGCCGCCCTGGATCCGGGCGACGAGCTCGTCGGTGCCCACCTCGTCGGCACCCGCCGCGGCGGCCTCCTCGGCCTTCGCGCCGGCGGCGAAGACGATCACGCGGGCGGTCTTACCGGTGCCGTGCGGCAGGTTGACCGTGCCGCGGACCATCTGGTCCGCCTTGCGGGGGTCGACGCCGAGGCGCATGGCGACCTCGACCGTGGCGTCGAACTTGACGTTGGTGGTCTCCTTGGCCAGCTTCACGGCCTCGGCGGGGGTGTAGAGCTTCGACCGGTCGATGACCTCGGCGGCCTTGCGGTAGCTCTTGCTGCGCTGCATGTTCTGGTACTCCTGTGGTCTATGGCGGGCCGCGGGTTCCGCGCGCCCTCCCACGAACTGGATCTGGCGGTGACCGGGGTCAGTCGGTGACGTTGAGGCCCATCGACCGGGCGGTGCCGGCGATGATCTTCTCAGCCTGGTCGATGTCGTTGGCGTTCAGGTCGGCCATCTTCTTCTCGGCGATCTCGCGCAGCTGGGCGCGGGTGACCGAGCCGACCTTCTCCTTGTGCGGGACGCCGGAGCCCTTCTGCACGCCGGCGGCCTTGATCAGCAGCCGGGCGGCGGGCGGGGTCTTCAGCACGAAGGTGAAGGTCCGGTCCTCGTACACGCTGATCTCGGCGGGGACGATGTCGCCCCGCTGGGACTCGGTCTGCGCGTTGTAGGACTTGCAGAACTCCATGATGTTCACGCCGTGCTGGCCGAGCGCGGGGCCGACCGGCGGCGCCGGGGTGGCCTGGCCCGCCGGCAGCTGAAGCGTGAAAGTCTTGACGAGCTTCTTCTTCGGAGGCATGTCTCTTCCTGGGGCTTGGAACTGGGATGTCGCCGGCCTGCGGGCGCGCACGGTCAGCGCGGTGCGGACAGCCGACGTTCTAGGGTAGCGCAGCCGTCCGCCGCCCTCCCGCCGAGGTCGGGCGGGCGGCCAGACGGCGCACCGGCGGCCGGCCGGGAGGCCCACCGCCGGTGCGGACGTACGTCAGATCTTGGCGACCTGGTTGAAGTTCAGCTCGACCGGCGTCTCCCGGCCGAAGATCGACACCAGCACCTTGAGCTTCTGCTGGTCGGCGTTGATCTCGCTGATCGTGGCCGGCAGCGAGGCGAAGGCACCGTCGGTGACGGTGACCGAGTCGCCGACCTCGAAGTCGAGGACCTTGACCTCGGGCTTGGCCTTCTTCTGCTCGGTCTCGACGGCCGGCGCCAGCCACTTCAGCACCTCGTCGAGGGAGAGCGGCGCCGGGCGGTCGGCCCGGTCGGTGGCGCCGACGAAGCCGGTGACCCCCGGCGTGTTGCGCACGCAGGAGTAGGACTCGGCGGTCAGCTCCATCCGGACCAGGATGTAGCCGGGGAAGACCTTGGCCTGCACCTGGGACCGCTTGCCGTTCTTGACCTCGACCTCTTCCCGGGTCGGCACCTCGACCTGGTAGATGTAGTCCTCCATGTCGAGGGACGTGATCCGGGTCTCGAGGTTGGTCTTGACCTTGTTCTCGTAGCCGGCGTACGAGTGCACCACGTACCAGTCGCCCGGCGCGTAGCGCAGCTTCTGGCGCAGCTCGGCGACCGGGTCGTAGTCCTCGTCGGGCGCGGGCTCGCTGGTGGGGAACTCCGGCTCGCTGGCGGCCTCGACCGACTCGTCACCAGCCGCCGTCGCGACCGTGGACTGCTCGTCCTCGGGTCCGGCGGTCTCGTCGTACTCAGGCACGCTCGCTCACTTCCGTCACTATCGGCACAGTCAGCCGGTCAGCTGGGGTTGCCGAAGACCCACAGCACGCCCTTGGCGAAGGCGTAGTCCAGGCCGGCCACGATCGTCAGCATCACCGCGACGAAGGCGACCACCACCGCGGTGTAGGTCAGCAGCTCCTTGCGCGTCGGCCAGATGACCTTACGCAGTTCGGCGACGACCTCGCGGATGAATCGGGCGATGCGGCCGAACAGCCCCACCTTGTCGGTCTCGGCCCGGGTCTTCGGCCGGTCGGCCGACTCCGCCTTGGCCCGCGACCGGGTGGCGGTGCCACCGCCCCGGGATACCGGCTCCTCCGCGTCGGTGGCGTCGTCGTCGGCCACGTCGTCGACGACCTCGTCGTGCAGACGGTCGTCGCCGGCGTCCTCGCCGCGCCGCTTGTTGTCGGCCACTTCGCCCTCCGTGCGGGATGTCGGGTCGCACGCCGTCGGCGTGCGCGGCGCTTGGTCACGCCGGCCGGACCAACCGTCCCGCGACGGGCCGCGGCCGGCGGATCAACCGGGGGGCCCGATGCCTCGGAGCCACCCCGCCGATGCCACCACCACGGGCCGAACGCCGCCGGACGGCGGCGCGACCCACGGGAACGGTCAGGCCTGAGGCGCAGGGGTGACAGGACTTGAACCTGCAGCCTGCGGTTTTGGAGACCGCTGCTCTGCCAATTGAGCTACACCCCTGTGCGGCAACGCTCGCCCCACCCCACCGCGCACGGCCGGGCAGGGGTCGTTTGCCCCACGGCGGACCAGTGTACGGGTAGCGGCACGACTTTCCCAACCGGTCTGCCCATCGCGCGTCGCGAGCCCGGTCAGCGGGCCGTCCGGACGGTCGCCCTGGCCTGCGACAGCACCTTCTCACCGAGGCAGGTGGCGGTCACGTCGAGCCTGGTCAGGCCGTCCTCGGTGACCTCCCGGACCACCGCCGTCACCTCGATCTCGGTGCCCTGGTCGTCGTCCGGGACGACCACCGGCCGGGTGAAACGGACGCCGTAGTCGACCACCGCGTCGGGCGCGCCGGCCCACTCGGTGACCGCCCGGCCGACCAGCGCCATGGTGAACATGCCGTGGGCGATCACCCCGGGCAGGCCCACCTTGGTGGCGGTCCGGTCGCTCCAGTGGATCGGGTTGAAGTCGCCGGAGGCGCCGGCGTAGCGGACCAGGTCCGCCCGGGTCACCCGGAAGGTCTTCGCGGGCAGTTCCATCTCAGCCCTCCCCCCGTACGACGATCTTGGACCAGACGGTGACCACCGGCTCGCCGGCGGCCGTGCTGACGTCGGTGCGGGTGGTCAGGAAGCCGTGCCCGGCGCGGGAGGTGATGTCCTCCACGGTGTTCACGCAGACCAGCTCGTCGCCGGCCACCACCGGCCGGGTGTACGCGAAGCGCTGGTCGCCGTGCACGACGCGGCTGTAGTCGACCCCCAGCGCCGGGTCCTCGATGATCTGCCGGCTGGCGGCCATGGTGATCACCACGGGGAAGGTCGGCGGGGCGACCACGTCCGGGTGGCCGAGCACGCGGGCGGCCTCCGGGTCGTGGTGGGCCGGGTCGGTGGCGCCGATCGCCGTCGCGAACTCGCGGATCTTCTCTCGGCCCACCTGGTACGGGGCGGTCGGCGGGTAGCTCCGGCCGACGAAGGACGGGTCCAGGGACATGCCGCGAACCTACACGCAGAACGCGAACGCCGATCTGCGCGGTCGGCGGCGGCGGGAGGCCGCGCCATGCCGTACAGATCGGCGCTCGGAGGTGCTGTGGACCGGGCCGGCGGGGCCGGCCGCAGGTCAGCGGGTCTCGCGGTGGACCGTGTGCCGGCCGTCGCGCGGGCAGAACTTCTTCAGCTCGATGCGGTCCGGGTCGTTACGACGGTTCTTGCGCGTGATGTAGTTGCGCTCCTTGCACTCCACACACGCCAAAGTGATCTTCGGCCGGACATCGGTCGCCTTCGCCACGGCGGAGTGCCTTCCTCGCTACGGGTAACAACTACGGCGCATCAGCCTACGCGCTGACTACGCGGACATGCAAAGTGGGCGCCAGTGGCGCCCGTCCTACCGACCACCGGGAGCACGCCCGGAGGACGAGAGTAGCGGTGGCCGGACTTGAACCGGCGACACAGCGATTATGAGCCGCTTGCTCTGCCATCTGAGCTACACCGCCGCGGTGGGTCCAGCTGAACCCTCGAGCCCCCTTACGGAATCGAACCGTAGACCTTCTCCTTACCATGGAGACGCTCTGCCGACTGAGCTAAGGGGGCCTGCGCGATCTCCCCGGGGGGTGACGCGCAGGGGTAAGACTACACGGCCCCACGCCGGAGGTGAAATCGGATCCCCCGCCCACCCCGCACCGGGCCGTTCCCCCAGGTCAGGGCACCACACGCAGGCGCGGCAGCTCGCCCGCGGTGATCGTTTCCGGGTCCACCTGGGCGCCGAACCAGGCCTCCAGCCGCTCGTACGGCAGCGGGCGGCTGAACAGGAAGCCCTGCCCGATCTCGCAGCCGATGTCCTGGAGCAGTTCCAGGGTCAGCTCGCTCTCCACGCCCTCGGCCACCACGGCGAGCCCGAACTGCTGGGAGAGGGTGACCACCGCGTTCACGATCGCCAGGTCACCCGGGTCGGTCGCCATGCCCTGCACGAACGAGCGGTCGACCTTGACCTCGTGCACCGGCAGCCGGCGCAGGTGGGCCAGGGACGAGTCGCCGGTACCGAAGTCGTCCACCGAGAGCCGTACGCCGAGGTCGCGCAGCCGGCGCAGGGTGGGGATGGGCCGGTCGGTGCCGTCCAGCACCCCGGACTCCTTGATCTCCAGGGTGAGCCGCTGCGGCGGTACGCCGTACTCGTCGAGCAGTTCGGCGACCCGGGCCGGGAAGTGCTGGTCGGTGAGCGTACGGGCGGAGAGGTTGACCGCGACGGCGAGCGGCTGGCCGCCGGGCGCCCAGTCGCGGCTGCGCCGCAGCCCTTCCCGGAGCACGAACTCGGTGAACCGGCCGAGCTGGCCGGTGTGCTCGGCCACCGCGACGAAGTCCTCCGGGGCGACGGTGCCGTGCGCCGGGTGCTCCCAGCGGGCCAGGCACTCCACCCCGACCAGCCGGCGGTCCCGCAGCGTGACCTTCGGCTGGAAGTAGACCTCCAGCTCGCCGTCGTCGAGCGCCCGCCGCAGGTCGCCGGCGAGGCCGAGCCGGCGCAGCGACCGGGACTCCAGCGCCGGGTTGAACAGCTGCACGCTGCCCGGCACCGACTTCGCCGCGGTCGCCGCCAGGTCGACCCGTTGCAGCAGGGAGGCCGCGTCGCTGCCGTGATCCGGGTGCACGGCGACGCCGACCGCCGTGTCGACGTCCAGGGTGAGCCCGTCGAAGACCATCTCGTCGCGGATCTGCTCCCGCAGCTGGGCAGCGAGTTCGAGGGCCGCGTCGACGCTCTCCAGCCGCAGCGTCACCAGGAACTCGTCGCCGCCGGCCCGGCCGACCAGGGCCGCCGACGGCGCGGATGCCCGCAGCCGCTCGGCGACCTCGGCGAGCACCTTGTCGCCGGCGGCGTGGCCGAGCGACTCGTTGACCTGGCGCAGGCCGTCGACGTCGAAGAGCAGCAGCGCCACCACCTCGCCGGGTGCCCGGATCCGGACCGACTCGTCCAGCGCGCCGACGATCCGGCGGCGGTTGGGCAGCTTGGTCAGCGCGTCGTGGTAGGCGTCGTGGCGCAGCCGGTCCACCAGCCGCGAGTTCTCCAGGGCGACCGCGGCGTGCGCCGCGACCGTCTCGAAGATGGGGATGTCACCCGGGCTGAAGTGGCCGACGTCGCTGAGCCGGTTGGCGACCTCCAGGGTGCCGATGACCGCCTGGCCGGAGCGGAGCGGCACCACGACGACATCCTTGATCTTGCCGTCGCTCAGCGTCCGGCGCGCCTCCTGGGCGCCGTCGAAGGCCCGGCCGACAGCGATCGTCCGGCCCTCGGCCGCGGCCTGCTCGCGGAGGGTGGCCGGGGTCGGCACGACGTCGAGCAGGCCCGGGTCGTCCACCCGGGCGGTGAGCAGGACCTCCGGGTGCCGGCCCTGGGCGGGCAGCCAGAGCGTCGCGTACTCGGCCTGCATGAGGGCGCGCACCCGGCCCAGCAGCGCGTCGACCAGGCTGCCGTCCTGGCCGCGCTCGGCGATCGCCCGGGTCAGGTCGTACATCTCGGCGAGCGTGCGGTGCTGGCGGAAGAACTGGGCGTAGGAGCGGTAGACCAGGACCAGCGCCGCCGCCAGCGCCGCCAGCAGCACCAACGACCACCAGGTGGCGGTCACGGCGATCAGGATGATCAGGCCCATCGAGACGTTGATCGCCGCGGTCAGCAGCGCCGGCGGAGCGGTACGGAGCGCGTCCCGGCCGGCCTGCCACCCCTGCAACAGGGTGTGCACGCCGACCACCGCGGCGAGGCTGACCAGGATCACCGCGGTGACGGCGGCGAAGAGGCTCAGCCAGGTGCCGGGGCCCACCACCCCCATCGGCGGCAGCGCCTGCAGGACCAGCCCGGCCAGCGAGGTGCCCGCCGCCGCCTTGGCGACGTTGAACCAGAACTTGGCCGGTGAGAAGCGGTGCCGGGTCTGGGTGACCACCGACGCCACCGTGTAGATGACCACGACGGTCAGCGGCGGAAGCAGGTACAGCGCGACGACGAGCGGTATCTCGGTGAGCGTCACGCCGAACGACTGGCGCCGGACCACGAAGTTGAGCACCGGGATGCCGACGCCGACCATGACGACCAGCAGCAGGGCCGCCTGCGGCCACTCGCCGACCGCCTCGTCGGCGACCAGCGCGGTCACCGTGGCGCAGACGACGGCGAACAGCGCCAGCGGCCCGGTGATGAGCCAGGCATGGTCGGTCGACCGCCGTCGCGGGCGCTCACGCTGCGCCATGCCGCTCCCCTACAACCGGCGCGGCCTCGGCCGTCAGCCGGTGATGCTCATGGCTCCGTTCAGAGACCGCTGCCGACGGCGGCGTCTCCCGGGCTGACGGTCCAGATGATGTCGCCGGCCAGGTAGGTCGCGGAGTCTCCCGGGCTGATGGTCCAGATGATGTCGGCGGCCTGGTAGTTGCCGGCGACGGCGTAGAGACCGGTGGTGTAGACGATCACGGCAGCGGCAGCAAGCACGAGGAGCGAGCCAGCCAGTCGGCCCAGCCATCGACCAGACATGTTTGCTCCTGTCGGGGAAGTGTCACAGGGATGGTGGAGGTTCCACGATCGTGCCACACGAGCGGGCGCACGGAAAAGCCGCGCCAACCCGCCCCGCCCGAGCGTTGACCAGGTTGCGCCGTTCGGGCCACCGCCATCGTCGAGCCGGCCCAGATCACGGGGGTCGCGGGTCACCGGCCACTTCGCACCCTGCGGATTACGACCTTCACGGCAATCCGTGGCAACTGCTTGATCGACTCGTACCCGACGGATCGGTTCACACCCCGCCATACCATCGGCTTCCCCACACGACGGTACGTCAGCGCGGCGGGCACATCGACCACCATACATCGTCCGCTCCCCGACGCCAGCACCCCGCCACCCTCCGTTGCGTAACCGCCGCCGAGCCACGGAACCCGCCGGCCCCGCACGCGACCGGATCGCGGCGGGCACCCGGGAAAAGTTCTTCCGGTCTCCTGTCACACCCGCGCGGCGCGGCGGGTCAACGCGGTGAGGAAGTCAGTCAGCCGGGGTCACCGGCATCCGCACGATGAGGAGCAGCGCCATGTCCACCAGCTACGTTGTCGTCACCGTCCTGGCCGCCGCGATGGTCGGCTTCTCCGCCGCCTCGGTGTTCCTGGGCGCCAAGTGGGTAGTGGAGCCGCTCGCCGACTACGGCGTGCCCCGCTCGTGGTGGCCCTGGCTGGGCGCCGCCAAGGCCGCGGGCGCCCTGGGCCTGCTGGTCGGCCTGGTCGTGCCGGTCGTCGGGGTGCTGGCCGGGGTCGGCCTGGCGCTGTACTTCACCGGCGCGGTCGTCACCGTGCTCCGGGCCCGGTCGTACGCGCACGTCCCGTTCCCGCTGCTGTACGCGGCGCCGGTGGTCGGCTCGCTGGCCCTGTTCGCCGGCTGAGGGGTCGGCACGTTGGCAGCGGTCTGCCCGGCCGGCCGGGGCCGGGCGGGCCTGCGCGGCCGTCGACCGACCCCCGCGACCGTCGGGTGGGCCGCCGCAACCGTACGGCGGCCCACCTCACCGGGTGGCCGCGGCCGTCTCGTCGTCCCCGGTCCTGCCGAGGTCGACCGCCGACGGGGCGGACCGGGCACCGGGTCGGGCCGCGCGCCGTCGCGCGTCGACGACGAGCACCGCGAGCGCGACCAGGGTCAGCAGTCCACCGACGAGGGCGAGCAGCCGCGGGCCGGGGCCGGGCAGCAGGGCGCCGCCGAGCACCGACCCGCCGGCGATCCCGACGTTGAACGCGGTGCTGACGCCGGCCGAGGCGATGTCGGTGCTGCCGGGGGCGAGTTGCAGCATGCGGCTCTGCACAGCGGTGCCGAACGCCGCGTAGGCGAAGCCGACGCCGGCGAGCAGGACCACTGTGGCGGGTCGCAGCGTGCCGAGCGCGTACAGGCCGAGCAGGGCGGTGGTGCCGACGCCCAGCGGCACCAGCAGCGACCCGATCGGGTGGGCGTCGAGGGTGCGGCCCACCAGGATCGTGCCGACCACGCCGGTCGCGCCGGAGACGAACAGCAGGGGCGCCAGCGCGGCGTCGGCGAAGCCGCTGACGTCGAGCAGCAGCGGCGTGACGTAGGTCTGCAAGGTCATGAAGCCGCCGATGCCGACGGCGGTGGCGACCAGGAGCATCAGGAAACGGCGACCGTCCGGCGCGGTGCCCCGGGCGGCGCCGCCGGCCGCCGGGGCGTACGACGGGATCAGCGCGACGACCACGGCGGCGATGGCCGCGCCGACGGCGGCCAGCACCGCGAACGCCGCGCGCCAGCCGGCCTGCTGTCCCAGCCAGGTGCCGGCGGGGACGCCGAGCACCGGGGCGAGCGCCGCGCCGACCGCGAACAGCGCCACCACCCGGCCGCGCACGGCGACCGGGAAGAGGCCGGTCACCGCGGGCGAGACGATCGACCAGAACAGGGCCTGGGCGAGCGCGGTGACGACCCGCGCGCCGGCCAGCACGGTGTACGTCGGGGCGAGCGCGGCCACCAGATTCGCGACCGCGAACAGCCCCAGCGTGGCGCCGAGCAGCGCGCGGCGGGGGATCCGCCGGGTCAGCCGGGCCAGCGGTACGGACGCCAGCACGACCACGACGGCGTAGCCGCTGACCAGCAGACCCACCTGCGACCGCGACCGGTCGAGATCCGGCGCCATATGGGTGAGCAGGCCGATCGGCAGCAGCTCGGTCGTGATGAACGCGAACGCGGCGAGGGACAGCACGACCAGCGCCGCCCAGGCCCGGCGCGGCGAAACCTCCGGCGCCAACTCCCACCCCTTCCGTCGCGGTGTCACGTCACCGGCCCGCGTCGCCTCGGGCTCACTGGGCCGTGCCGGCGAGCAGCCAGCGCCGGACGGGAATCTCCAGCAGCACCCGGCCACCGCCCCCGGCGGCCCGCTGCCGGACGTCCCATCCCCCGTACTTGCCGGCGAACGCCGCGACGACCCCGGTCGGGAAGTCGCCGCGGTGCACCTGGGCGACGCCCTCGGCGACGACGGGACTGGTGCCGTCCTCCAGGGCCAGGGAGACCCGCGGGTCGGCCAGCACGTTGCGGACCTTGACGCTGCGATCGTCGCAGCCGATCCACCAGGCGTCGTCGGCGTAGACGAACCAGACCGGCGTCACGTGGGGCGAGCCGTCGCGACGCAGGGTGCACAGCCACACGTTCAACTCGTCGGCCAGCCGGACCTCCACGCCGGGCGGAAGACGTGTCGGGACAGGTCGGGTCACCCGGACAGTTGACCACATCAGCAACGGCCGGCCGCGGGCCTCAGGACACGGGCAGGCCGGCCAGGCCGGCGGCCAGGCCGAGCGCGGCGCTGACGCCGAGGACGCGCAGCACCGACCAGCGGAGCCCGAAGACCAGCACCGCCGAGATCGCGGCGATGGCCAGCGGCACCGGCCGCCAACTGGTCAGCACGGGCAGTTCGAGGTGCAGCGGGCCGGTCGTCACCAGGTGCTGCCGGGCGAAGAGGGTGTGCGCGGCGAAGTAGAGGCCGAGGTTGGCGATGACGCCGACCACCGCGGCGGTGATCCCGGTCAGCGCGGCGGACAGCGTGTGGTTGCCCCGGAGCCGCTCCACGTAGGGCGCGCCCAGCAGGACGAAGAGGAAGCACGGCACGAAGGTCACCCAGGTCGTCAACAGTGAGCCGACGACGCCCGCGACCCAGGGATCGAGGCTGCCCGGATTGTGGTACGCGCCCAGAAAGGCGACGAACTGCACGACCATGATCAGCGGGCCGGGGGTGGTCTCGGCCAGCGCCAGTCCCCGGACCATGTCCCCGGCCGTCAGCCACCCGTACTCCTCCACCGCCCGCTGCGCGACGAACGCGAGCACCGCGTACGCGCCGCCGAACGTCACCACGGCGGTCCCGGAGAAGAACAGGCTCTGCTGGGTGTAGACGCTCCCGACCCCGGTCAGCGCCGCCACCGCGGCGACCGGGACGAACCAGGCGAGCAGGCCGACCACCAGCACCGTCAGGGCACGCCGAGCGGTCGGCCGGCCATGGTGCAGCGCGTCGTCCGAGATCAGCGGGGCGGGACCGGCCGTCCCGCCGGAGCCGTGGCCGGCGGAGGTGAGGTACGCCGGGCGCCACCGGTGGACCGCCCACCCCGCCAGCGCGGCCAACGCCACGACGATCGGGAAGGGCACCCCGAACACCGCCAGGGCGGCGAACGCGGTGACGGCGAAGCCGAGCAGGACCGGGTGCGCCAGGGCGCGGCTGCCGACCCGCCACACCGCCTGGGCGACGATCGCCACCACCGCCGGCGCCAGGCCGGCGAACAACGCCGTCACGATCCGGGTGTCGCCGAACCCCACGTACAGCGCCGACAACGCCAGCAGGGCCACGACGCCGGGCAGCACGAACAGGATCCCCGCGATCAGGCCACCCCGCAGCCCGTTGAGCAGCCATCCCACGTAGATGGCGAGCTGCTGGGCCTCCGGGCCGGGCAGCAGCATGCAGTAGTTCAGGGCGTGCAGGAACCGCCGCTGCCCGATCCACCGGCGCTCGTCGACCAGGTGGCGCTGCATCACGGCGATCTGCCCGGCCGGGCCGCCGAACGTCTGGAGCGAGATCGAGAACCAGGCGCGGACCGCCTGCCCGAACGGCACCACATCCCGTACCGGAACCGCCGGCGCCGCAGGCGACCCCGGCGAAACGTCGGCTCCGACTCCCGTCACATCCGCCATGCCGGCAGTCTCCGGCAATATCTATCGGCTTAGTAGGTAATTCCACGGTGCGGGACGGTGACCCATGCTTGTGCGGTCAGGCGTCGGTGAGCGCGGTGAGGAGCGCCGTGCGGACGGCACGGTCGCGTTCGGCACGGGCGGGGTGCCACGGGCACGCGATATTCAAGGCGACGACGCGGCCGGTCGCGAGCACCCGCTGGACTGCCCGTAGGACCGCGTCAGTGGACGGCCCGCCCGACGCTGGAAACCGCAGGTCTTGCAGTTCGTCGGCGTCGACGACATCGACGTCGACATGCAGGACGATGGGTCCTCCGGGTAGGACCACGTCGTCGACCTCATCGACGGTTCGCCGCACCAGCCTGCTCTGGGCCAGGTATGCGACCTCGGCCGGATCCAGGTCGCGCGCGTCCACGAGGATGGCCCGGTCCTCGGCGATCGGACGCAGGCCGAGAGGCTTGGCCAGCAACTCGTCGTGCGCGCCCATGGCCAGA
Source organism: Micromonospora sp. C28SCA-DRY-2 (assembly GCF_030519475.1). GTDB lineage: Bacteria > Actinomycetota > Actinomycetes > Mycobacteriales > Micromonosporaceae > Micromonospora. The sequence goes on from NZ_JAUMKD010000002.1 coordinate 1,022,528, forward strand.
CGCAGTGCCAGACCGCCGAGGTATCCCGACGTCGATGTTTCCAGGGTGTGCACGTCACCGTGCGCGTCGAACCACACGACGCCGGGCTCGGCGCCAGCCCGCTGAACGCCGGCGATTGTTGCCAGGGCGACCAGGCAGTCACCGGAGACAACGGTCGGTACCGCGCCCCCGCGGGTATGCTCCGCCACGGCGGCGGCGACGGCGTCGTACAGCACATTGAGGCGCTGCCAGACAGTCCCGTCCGGTAGCGCGGCCTCGACGGTCACAGTGTCGGCGCCGGACACCGGGAGACTGTCGTCAGCCAGCCGCTGGTCCTGGTGGTACGGCACGTGAATAATCGTCACCACCGCAGGATATTCACGCGCATGGCGCTGACCACGTCCACCACGACGCGTGTGACGGCCAAACCCGGGCCTGGCTGCACGTCATCCGGCTACCCACCCCGCGCCGCATCAGCTGCAGGCGGTACGGAAGCCGACCAACGCGGGCCAACGGCCGGCTCAGGGCTTCCGTCTGCCGCGCCAGTCCAAACCCCGGATCGGCTCGCCCCCGGCCCGTGTCCCACAGCCACAGGCCGTCTCAGCGGCCCAGGCAACGCCGTCGACAACCCGAGCATCGAACGAGCGACCCGGCTTGATCAACCCGCCCACGGTATGCCCACGACGACTCGCGACCCGCTGGACTCAGCCGGACCCAGCTAGCTCAAAGACAACGGCCCCTGATCAGCATCTCTGCTGGTCAGGGGCCGTTGGCGCTCCTGGTGGCGGGTAGAGGATTCGAACCTCTGTAGCTTTCGCGACGGATTTACAGTCCGCTCCCATTGGCCGCTCGGGCAACCCGCCAGGGCACCCCACCGCGTCGCGACGCGGCAGCGAGAGCAAGGATAGCGGCTCCCCCCGGCACAGGTGCAAGCGGGTACCGTCAGGGGGTCGTACCGCTGGTCAGCGGGGGACACAGGACCACAAACCGCCGGACAGCAGGAGCATGAGCATGGCAGCGAACCCGTCGTTCGACATCGTGAGCAAGGTCGACCGGCAGGAGGTCGACAACGCCCTCCGTCAGGCCGAGAAGGAGCTCGCGACGCGGTTCGACTTCCGGGGCACCGGCGCCGAGATCTCCTGGTCGGGCGAGGAGGCGATCAGCCTCCAGGCCGAGACCGAGGAGCGGGTGCGGGCCGCGCTGGAGGTCTTCAAGGAGAAGCTGGTCAAGCGGAACATCTCGCTCAAGTCGCTGGACGCCGGTGACCCGCGTTCCTCCGGCAAGGTGTTCAAGATCGACTGCAAGGTCATCCAGGGCATCGACTCGGACAAGGCCAAGGCGATCAGCAAGAAGATCCGCGATGAGGGCCCGAAGGGCGTCCAGGCCCAGATCCAGGGCGACCAGCTGCGGGTGACCGGCAAGAAGAAGGACGACCTCCAGGCCGTCATCGCCCTGCTCAAGGGCGAGGACTTCGGGGTCGCCCTGCAGTTCACCAACTACCGGTAAGGCCCGCGCTTCGTCGCAGGTCGGCTCGTACCGACCCGCTGCCCGGGCAAAGGCCGCCGCCGGTTGCCGTCATTGGTGAGCGTCGCCCTCTGACGGCCTGGCGGCGGCCTGGCTCCGAGCTTCGTCAGCGAGCCTGTGCGCCGGGCCGCCCTCCCCACTCGACCAAACAGGAGCGTCCACATCACCGGCAGCCGGCCTGCCGTGTCCGCGAAATGCTCGACACTCGCGTCCCGTCTGAGGCCCGACATGATCCTCAAGGCGCTTCGCGGAGCCCCCTCACGGTCCGCGACGGGGGCGCGCGCATCGCGGCAGAGCAGTTCGGTTTGTTGGGGCCATCGTCGGCTCCTACGATCGCCCGATGGTTGATGTCGTGATCTCTCCCGTACTGCCCGTGGACGTGGGAGAGATCCTCACCCTCCAGCGGGCCGCCTACGTCACCGAGGCCCAGCTCTACAGCGATGCCTCGCTGCCCGCTCTGACTCAGACGTACGACGAGCTGGCCGCCGAACTCGGGTCGGATCTGGCGCTGAAGGCGACGATGGGGCACCGCATCGTGGGCTCGGTCCGCGCTCGCCTCGAGGGGTCGGTCCTGCATATCGGCCGCCTCGTGGTTGCGCCGGATCTCCAGGGCCGCGGCATCGGCACGCGGCTGCTGACCGCTGTTGAGCGCGAGGCAGCCGGTAAGGCGGACCGCTACACGCTGTTCACCGGCCATCTGAGCCGCGCCAACATCCGCCTCTACGAGCGGCACGGCTACACCGAGGTTCGTCGGGTGCGGTTGACGTCCGACGTGGTGCTGGTCCACCTCGAAAAGCCGGCGGACAGGTAGCGACAGCAGACAGTGGTCGTCGACGACCCGGCGGGCGTCGTCGCCACCGGCCGTCGTGCGGGACACCGGTCGGCGGCGACGGCCCGGCTCACGGGTTGAGCAGCACCTTGATCGCCCGACGTTCGTCCATGGCCCGGTAGCCCTCGGCGGCCTGCTCGAGCGGGAGGGTGAGGTCGAAGACCTTGCCCGGGTCGATCTCACGGCGGCAGATCAGGTCGATCAGCTCGGGCAGGAAACGACGCACCGGGGCCGGGCCGCCGTGCAGGTGCACGTGGGAGAAGAACAGCTCCTCGCCGGGCACCTCGACGCCGTGTGCCACGCCGACGAAGCCGACGTGGCCCCCCGCCCGCGTGGAGCGGATGGCCTGCATCATCGACTCCTGGGTGCCGACCGCCTCGATGACCGAGTGCGCGCCGAGCCCGTCGGTGAGGTCCTTGATCCGCGCCACGCCCTCGTCACCGCGCTCGGTGACGATCTCGGTCGCACCGTAGTGGGCCGCCAGCTTCTGGCGGGGCTCGTGCCGGCTGACCGCGATGACGCGTTCCGCGCCGAGGCGCCGGGCCGCCAGCACGGCGAGCAGACCCACCGCACCGTCACCGACGACCGCGACGGTCTTGCCCGGGCCCACCTCGGCGGCCACCGCGCCGAACCAGCCGGTGCCGAGTACGTCGGAGGCCGCGAGCAGGTCCGGGACCAGGTCGTCCGCGGGCATCTCGGGCGTGGCGACCAGGGTGCCGTCGGCCAGCGGGACGCGCAGGTACTCGGCCTGGGCGCCGAGTCCGCCGACCGGCTCCCGTTGCAGGCAGGAGGACTGGTAGCCGGCCCGGCAGATGGGGCAGGTGTTGTCGGAGGCGAAGAAGGAGCCGACGACGAACTGGCCGGGCTTGACGTTCCTGACCTCGCTGCCCACCTCCTCGACCACACCGACGTACTCGTGGCCCATCGGGGACGGCCCGTTGACCGCTTCGATGCCGCGGTACGGCCACAGGTCCGAGCCGCAGACGCAGGTGGCGGCGAGGCGGATGACGGCGTCGGTGGGGAGGAGGATCCGCGCGTCCTCGCGCTCCTCCACCCGGACATCGCCGGGGGCGTGCAGGACGGCACCACGCATGGGGTCTTCCTTTCGATCCGCGGTTCGGCCGGGGCACGGCCCACCCTTCCGGCTTACCCCGGCCAGGCCGTGGGACACAGCGCCCGGTACGGCTGCTACCGCACCACCCGGCTTCCGTCATCGGGGTTGCATCCGGTACCCGGGTACAGGCTTACCGTCGGGGCATGAGCGGACACCACCTCACCACGGACGACGCCTGGGTGCCGGACGCGTGCACCCTGCCGACGGCCGAACGGCCGCTGCGGCTCGCCGAGTTCACCGAGTTCTTCCGTACCGCGGTGCGGGGCGTCGACCGGCCGTCGGCCCGGCACCTGCGGCTGCGGCTCGACGGCTCGGCGCGGGTGGAGCAGGCAGCGCGGGACCTCATCGCCCGCGAGTCGTCCTGCTGCTCGTTCTTCACCTTCGACCTCGCCCGGTCCGGCCCGGACGCGCTGACGCTGGAGGTCCGGGTGCCGGCGGCGTACGTCGAGGTGCTCGACGGCCTGGCCGCGACGGCGGACGCGCGGTGAGCGGGGCCGGGCTGCGCAGCGGTCAACTGGCCGAGGCGGCCGGCGTCAACCCGCAGACGCTGCGCTACTACGAGCGTCGTGGCCTGCTCGCCGCCCCGCGGCGGTCCCCCGGCGGGCATCGGCTGTATCCGGCCGAGACGGTCACCCTGCTGCGGGTGATCCGTACCGCGCAGCGCCTCGGCTTCACCCTCACCGAGGTCGCCGACCTGATCGACGCCGGGCGGCACCACCACGGCAGCCGCCCGGACACCGGCCTGCGGGCCCGGGCCGTGCGGAAGCTGGCCGAGGTGGAGCGGAAGCTGGCGGACCTCACGGTCATCCGGGACACGCTGCGGGCGGCCGTCTCGGCCGGCTGCGACGACCTCGTCGCCTGCGCCGGCAGTTCCCGCTGCCCGCTGCCCTTCGCCGACGGCAGCGACCGGGGCGGTGCCCACTGACCGGCCATCCGGGTCAGCCGGCGAAGATCAGCAGCAGGATCACCGTGAGGATCGCGCTGATCAGCAGCGAGCCGAGGCAGCCGACCCGGTTCGAGAAGAAGACGAACATGGTCGCCTTCTACCCGTTCCGGGTCGGCCCCAGACCTCCCGGTCAGGCCGGGATGGGCTCGTCGACGCGTACCGTCGCGGCCTCCGCGCGGGCGATGGGGCCGCCCGGCAGCGCGGCGACCGCGGCCCCGACGGCGACCGCGGCCCCGGCGAAGAGGAACGCCCAGGGCACCCCGCCGGCGTGGTCGACGATCAGCCCGGCGACCGCGCCGCCGGCCGCGCTCGCCCCGACCGACATGGTGACCACCCAGGTGTACGCCTCGTTCAGCATGCTGACCGGCGAGATCCGCCCGACCAGGGTGTTCTCCAGGGTGAGCGCGGGCGCGATGGTGGCACCGCCGATCACCAGCGCGGTGCCCAGCGCGGCCGGGGTGGGCATCAGCGCGAAGACGGCGAAGCTGGCCGCCACCGCGCCGAGCAGCCAGGCGAACTGCCGGGTCATGTTGGGCGACGGCCGGCGGACGCCGAACCAGAACCCACCGGCGGCGCTCCCGATGCCCCAGACGGCGAGCAGCACCCCGGCCAGGCTGTCCGGGTCGTCGGCGGTGTAGCCGGTGGCGAAGGCCGGCACGATCACACCGGCCGCGCCGAACGCGATGCCCAGGCTGGCCACGCAGAGCAGCAGCGCCGGGAAGCCGGCGACGCGCAGCGGGCCGAGGCCGCGGGCCCGGTGCTCGTGCGGGTGCGGACGCCAGCCGCGCATCACCCGGCCGAGTGCCACCGCCGTGGTGCCGACGAGGGTCACCACGGCCGAGCCGACCAGCGCGGCCCGGGCGTCGGCGACCAGCACGAACCCGGCCACCAGCAGCGGACCGAGCACGAAGACGATCTCGAACAGGGTGGTCTCCGCGGCCAGCGCGGTGTTGCGCAGGTGGTGCCGGCCGGTGGCGGGGGCGGTCAGGTCGTTCCAGGCGCCCCGGATCGCGGCGGTCAGCGGCGGGTAGGTGGCGCCGGCGACCCCGGCGGCCAGGAAGATCATCGACAGGTTGCCACCGCCGGGGCGGGCCGCGCCGAGCAGGCCCAACAGGGCGAGCGGGTGGGCGACCGCGGTGCCGAGCAGCACCGGGGTGGGGCCGACCCGGTCGGCGATCCGCCCGGCGACCGGGCTGAGCGCGGCGCCGGAGAGGGCGTAGATGCCACCGGCGACCGCGGCGAGCGAGTATCCCCCGGTCACCTGCTCGACCACGAGCAGCAGCGCCAGCGGTGTCATGCCGATCCCGAGCCGGCCGACGATGCCGGTGACCAGCAGCATCGGGGCCCCGGGGATCCGCCAGACGCCCAGGTACTGGCGCAGTGCGGCCACGATCGACCTCCTCGCAGGGGTGTAATGAGTGGAAGACGTTTTGACCCTAACGCTCGGTCGCCCGTCGGAGAAACGGTTTGTGCCCGTACACACGGCTCCGCCCGCACCCGGAGGTCCGGGTACGGGCGGAGCCGGTGGTTCTCAGGTCAACGCTCGAACTGCACCGGGCCGGCGCTGGCGGCCATCCGCTCCAGCCGGGCGACCCGCTCCTCCATCCGCGGGTGGGTGGAGAAGAGCGCCGCCACACCGCCACCCCGGAACGGGTTGTCGATCATCAGGTGGGCGGTGCTGGTGAGCTGCCCCTGAGCCGGCAGCGGCCGGCGCTGGGTACCCATGTGGATCTTCCGCAGCGCGCTCGCCAGGGCCAGCGGGTCCCGGGTCAGCTGGGCGCCGGAGGCGTCCGCCTGGAACTCCCGGCTCCGGCTGATGGCCAGCTGGATGATCGTCGCGGCGATCGGGCCCAGGATGATGGTGAGCAGCAGCACGGCCGGGTTCGGCGAGTCCTCGTCGTCCCCACCGCCCAGCGGGATGAACCAGGCGATGTTCGCCAGCGTGGTGATGATGCCGGCCAGGCCGGCGGCCACGCTGGAGATGAGGATGTCCCGGTTGTAGACGTGCGACAGCTCGTGTCCGATCACGCCACGCAGCTCGCGGTAGTCGAGGATCTCGGTGATCCCCTGGGTCACGCAGACCGCCGCGTTCTGCGGGTTGCGCCCGGTGGCGAACGCGTTCGGCTGCGACGTCGGGCTCACGTAGAGCCGCGGCATCGGCTGCCGGGCCTCGGTGGCCAGCTCGCGGACCATCCGGTAGAGCTCGGGGAACTGCGCCTCGGTGACCGGTTGCGCCCGCATCGAGCGCAGTGCGAGCTTGTCCGAGTAGAAGTAGGTGAAGCCGTTCATCAGCAGGGACACGACGACGGCGATGACCAGTCCACCACTGCCGCCGAACCAGTAGCCCACCGCCAGGATCAGCGAGGTGAGCAGGCCGAGCAGCGCGGCGGTCTTCAGACGGTTGTGATGCACGTTCGCTCCTTCGGTGCACGGATCGCGAGGATCCGCTGACCGGTTCAACAACCCGGTACCCGTCAACCATCCGTCTCATGGCTGTGAGTTGCCTGGGACGTCCGGAGTGCCCGCCCCCCGATTGCCGCCGGCGAGACCAGGAACACCCCGACCTGGCTGTTCTCCACCCGGCTGGCGGTGCCCGGGTACTGCCTGCCACTGCACCCCGGCTTCATCGTGGCGCTGCCGGCACGAAGGCGGAGGCCGGCGCGTTCACACCCCACTCGTTCATCGCGTCGAGCACCGGACGAAGCGTCCATCCCAGGGCGGTCAGCTCGTACACGACGCGAGGCGGGAGTTCGGCGTAGGAGGTGCGGGTGACGATGCCGCGCGATTCGAACAACCGTAGACGGTTTGTCAGGGTGTGAGCACTGATGCCTGGTAGTGCCTCACGGAGTTGGCCGAAGCGCTGGGGGCCGTGCATGAGTTCTCGGAGGATCAGCGTCGCCCACGGGCCGTCGAACAGCATCAGGAAGCGCGCTACGCCGCACTCCGGCAGCTCAACCTCGTTCGTCATGCCAGTGACGGTACCTCGTTAGTGCAGTTGACGTAACTGCTGCATCGTATGCACTAATGGGTGCATGACCTACATCGTTCACGGCGCCACCGGCGCCCAGGGCTCGCCCGTTCTCGCTGCTCTTCGTGCCGCCGGCAAGCGGGCGATCGCTGCCGTGCGTCACACCGGCGACCTTGCGGACAGGGGCGATGCGGTAGCGGTCGATCTTGCCGACGCCGAGTCCCTTACGGCTGCCTACACGGGTGCGGATGGCGTCTTCGTTCACCTGCCGCTCGGTGCACCCGGCCAGGGCAGCGCGCAGGCCGAGGCGGTCGCCGCCGCCGTCGCGACCGCCCGGCCGCAGCGGGTCGTCATCTCCACCAGCGGGCAGATCGTCGACCAGCCAGGAACGCTACTGCAGGCGGCAGACGACAGCCCGATCGTCACGCTGATTCGCAAGGTCACCGACACCGGCGTGTCCACCGCCGTCGTCACGCCGCGCTTGTACCTGGAGAACCTGCTGCTGCCCGTGGTGGCCGGGCCCGCACGCGAGGACGGTGTGCTGCGCTACCCGCTGCCGGAGGTGTTCCCGGTCTCGTGGAGTTCGCACCTGGACGTCGCCGAGGTCGTCGTCCGCCTGCTCACCGACACCAGCGTCACCGGCACCGTCGCGGTCGGACACCTGCCGGGTTTGACCGGTCCCGACCTCGCCACGGCGTTCGCCGAGCACCTCGGCCGCGACGTCCGCTTCGAGGCCATCACCCCGGACATGTTCGGCGACCTCATCACCCCGATGTTCGGCCCTGCCGCGGCTCCGGTCGTCGGCCTCTATCAGGCCCTGAACACTCAGAACGGCAACACGATCGGCGAGGACAACAGCGCCCAGAAAGCGCTCGGCCTGTTCCCGCGCCCGGTCACCCGATGGCTCGCCGACCTGGGAGTCTGACCCGAGCGGTCAGGTGGATCGCGCCCCGCATCGCCCCCTGGCGGAGTGCGATGCGGGGCACGCCTTCTCACTCGGCGACGTTCCAGGAGGCGTTGTCCCCGCTGACGTACACGCTGGGGTGGCCTGGGGCCGTGAGTAGGAAGCCGACTACGTCGCCCGCGACCGCCTCGCCGCCCTCCGGCCCATGGAGAGCGGGTAGCCCCGTGACGGTGACGACGGTGCCGTCCGGGGCGGTGATCGTCGCCTCCTCCCAGAACTCCAGCCTGCGAGCCGTTCCACCGAGACGCCCAGCGCCGCTGACGGTGGTCAGCACGAGCGGGACACGCGTGAGGACCTGCCGGCCGGCGTGGTCGAGGTTGTCGTCGTGCTCGTCGTGGGACAGCAGCACGGCGTCGATGCGCCCGACCTCGTCCGGTGTCACGGGCGACGGGGTCGGTCTTGAACTGAGCCGAGGGCTGGGCCCTGCCGAGGGGGCGCCCGCGAGAGCGCCTCAGCGGGCGGCGACGTCGAGCACGAGCTGCGGGGCGAAGCCGATCACCACGGCCACCACGGTCGCCACGACCAGCACCGCGCCGACCGTTCGCGTCCGCACGACGGGAACCTCCCCTGCCGGGGCGGCGGCGCCGGTCGGGGCGGCGGCACCCGCGGTCGGGCCGGTTGGGCCGGCCGCATCAGCATCGGCGGCCGGGAGTGCGGCGGCGGCATCGGTGGTCGGGGCGGCCCAGAGGGTCGCGGTGAGGCGCAGGTAGTAGGCGAGGCCGATCACCGCGTTGACGGCCACGACCACGGCCAGCCAGCCCGCGCCGCCGTCCAGCAGCGACCGGACCACCGTCACCTTCGCGAACAGGCCGGCCAGGCCCGGCGGCAGGCCGGCGAGCCCGACCAGCGCCAGGCCGAGCGCCGCCGCCCGCCACGGGTGCCGCCGGCCCGCCCCGCGCAGGTCGTCCAGCGTGCCGCCGTCCGCGCCCGCCGGGCGCAGCGCCACCACGGCCGCGAAGGCCGCCAGCTCCAGCACCACGAAGAAGACGGCGTACGCGACGGCGGCCGCGTACGCGGCGGAGCGGGCGTCGGCGCTTCGCCCGGCCGCCAGCGCCAGCGCGCCGAGCGGGGCGAGGATGTAGCCGGCCTGGGCCACCGAGGACCAGGCGAGCAGCCGGACGGTACGCCGCTGGCGCAGCGCCACCAGGTTGCCGACGGTCATCGTCAGCACCGCGAGCAGGGCGAGCACCGGGCCGGTCACCTCGGCCGGCAGCGCGTACTGGACCACGGCGAGCAGGGCCACCACACCGCCCAGCTTCGAGGCGGTCGACAGGTAGGCCGCCACCGGCAGCGGCGCGCCGTCGTAGGTGGCCGGCGCCCAGGCGTGGAACGGCACCGCTGCCACCTTGAACGCCAGGCCGAGCACCACCAGGGCGACGGCGGCGCCGGTCAGCGGCAGGTCGAGCAGTTCCGGCCGGTCGGCGAAGAGCGCGCCGAGCCGGCCCAGGTGCAGCGCGCCGGTGGCCGCGTAGAGCAGCGCGGCGCCGAGCAACGTCAGGGTGGTGGCGACCACGCTCACCACGAAGAAGGTGACCGCAGCCTCGGCGCTGGCCAGGCTGCCCCGGCGCAGCCCCACCAGGACGTAGAGCGGCAGGGTGAGCGTCTCCAGCGCCACGATCAGCGTGATCAGGTCGGCGGCCGCGCCGAGCACCACGCCGCCGGTCATCGAGCAGGCGAGCAGGAAGGCGTACTCCCCCACCGGCGACTGCCCGGCCCGCAGCGCCGGGCCGGACAGCGCCAGCACGCCGAGGGTGAGCAGCGCGACGACCACGCCGACCAGCGCGGCCCGGCCGCCGAAGACGTACGAGCAGTCCGCGCCGACGCAGAACGTACGCCGCTCGTCGCCGGCGCCGACCAGCGCCGAGCCGAGCGCGGTGGCGGCCGCGCCCAGGACGGCCGCCGCGACGGTGGCCCGCGGCCGGGCCAACACGAGATCGGTGACCAGCACCAGGACGGCGGTGCCGGCGGCCAGGTACGCCGGCAGCAGCGCCACGCTGTCGACGCTCTGCACCACGCTCATGCCGGCACCCCGCTCCGCTGCGTGCCGCCCTGACGCACCACCGCGCTGAGCCCGATGATTCGCTCGCTCATGCCGGCACCCCATCGGTCCGGACCACGACCGGTTCCGCCGGCGCACGCCACGCGCTCATCGCAGCACCTCCACCAGGGCGTCGACCGGGGCCTCGGCGACGCCGAGCACCAGGGTCGGGGCCAGACCGACCGCGAGGGCCAGCAGCACCAGCGGCGCCCACGCGACCAGTTCGGCGCGGGCCAGGCCGGGGGCGAGCCGCCCGACCGCCGGGCTGGGCCGGCCGTGCGTCACCCGACGCAGCAGCCGGAGGAAGTACGCCGCGGTGAGCGCCCCGCCGACCGCCGCGAGCACGCCCAGGGTGGTCCAGAGCGCCCCGCCGGCCTGAACGGCGGCGACCACCGCGAACGCCTCGCCCCAGAAGCCGGCCAGCCCGGGCAGGCCGAGCGAGGCGACGGCGGCGAAGCCGAGCAGCCCGGCCAGCCGGGGGGCGGTCTCCCGCAGCCCGGACAGCTCGGCCAGCGACCCGGTGTGCGCGCGGTCCTTGACCGCGCCGGCCAGGAAGAAGAGCAGCCCGGTGATCACCCCGTGCGCGACGTTGCCGATCAGCGCGGCCTGGATGCCGGTGCTGGTGAGGGTGGCCACGCCGAGCAGCACGAAGCCCATGTGCCCCACGCTCGAGTACGCGATGAGCCGCTTCAGCTCGTCCTGGGCGAGGCAGACCAGCGCGCCGACCAGGATCGCCGCGACCGCCAGCGCGCCGAGCACCGGCGCGGCCCAGCGGGCGCCCTCCGGCGCCACCCCGACCGCCACCCGGATCAGGCCGTAGGTGCCCATCTTCAGCAGCACGCCGGCCAGGATCACGCTGCCCACGGTGGGCGCCTGGGTGTGCGCGTCGGGCAGCCAGGAGTGCAGCGGCCAGAGCGGGCTCTTCACCGCGAACGCCAGCGCCAGCAGCGTGAACGCGGCCAGTTGGGTGCCCCGGGACAGCCCGGCCCCGCCGGTGAGCGCCACGATGTCGGCGGTGCCCGCGGCGGCCACCACGACGTAGACGCCGACCAGCAGGAGCACCGAGCCGAGCAGCGTGTAGAGGGCGAACTTGCGGGCCGCCCGCCGCCGGTCCGCGCCGCCCCAGCCGGCGATGACCGCGTACATGGGCAGCAGGACGATCTCGAAGAAGACGAAGAAGAGCACCAGGTCGAGGGCGAGGAAGGTGCCCAGGATGCCGACCTCGACCACCAGCAGCAGCGCCACCAGCGCCCGGCCGCTGCCGCCCTCGGGCACCCGCCACAGGGTGTACCCGCAGCAGAGCAGGGTGAGCAGGGCGGTCAGCACGACCAGCGGCCAGGAGATGCCGTCCACGCCCAGGTGGAAGCGCAGTTCCAGACCGGGCACCCAGGGCAGGTCGATCCGGTGCCAGGGGCGCACCGCCGGGGCGCTCGGGGTGTAGCCGGACCAGGTGCGGTCGCCGAGCGCCAGCAGCGCCGCGGCCAGCAGGGTGACCGCGGCGGCCACCGTGCCGACCACCCGGGCGGCCCGGTCCCGCGGCGTCGCGGCCACCGCGACCGCGCCGAGCGCCGGCACCGCCAGCACCGCGACCAGCAGGAACTCCCCCAAGCTCATGCCGGCACTCCGCTTCGCTCCATGCCGACATGAGGCAGCACCGCACTGAGCCTGACGATTCGCTCGCTGCGCTCGCTCATGCCGCGGCTCCGATCAGGGCGGCGGCCAGGCCGATCAGCAGCGCGCCGGCCAGCACCCCGGCCGCCGCGCGGGGCAGCGCCGCCCGGTGCAGCGCCGCCAGCCCCCCGCCGAGGCCGACGGCGGCCCGGCCGCTGCCGGTGACCGCGCCGTCCACCACCACCTCGTCGGCGGTACGCACCCCGCGCGCCACCGCGCCGGTGGGGCGTACGACCAGGGCGTGCTGGACGTCGTCGAGCCGGAACGCGCGGGCGAACACCGGCCGCAGCGGGCCCAGCGTGGCGGCCGGGTCACCGGCCGGGTCGCGCCGCCAGCGGGCCCAGGCGAGGCCCGCCCCGAGCGTCAGCAGGGCGAGCGGCAGCAGCACCTCCGGGCCGAGGTGCACCAGCGGCGCCGGCGGCAGCAGGTCCGACGGCCGGTCCGGGGTGGCCGGGGCCACCGGCCGCAGCAGGTCGGTGAACCCGCCGGCGAACCCGGCCAGCCCGAGCAGCGCGGCCGGGACGGCGAGCAGCAGCACCGGCCAGCGCATCACGGCGGGCGGGTCGTGCGGCTGGACGAGCGGGCTGCGCGCCGGGCCGAGGAACGTGCGCAGCAGCAGCCGGGTGGCGTACCAGGCGGTGATCGCGACGCCGGCCAGGCCGGCGAGCCAGACCAGCCAGCCCACCCAGACCGGCGCGGGACCGCCGCCGTGCAGCGCGTCCTCGGCGGCGTAGAGGATGCTCTCCTTGCTGAAGAAACCGGCGAGCGGCGGCAACCCGGCCAGCGCGCCGAGACCGACCACCGTGCACCAGAAGGTCACCGGCATGCCGCGCCGCAGACCGCCCATCCGGGACATCAGCGTGGTGCCGACCGCGTGGATCACCGCACCGGCGGCGAGGAACAGCAGCGCCTTGAACGCGGCGTGGGTGAGCAGGTGGAACAGCGCCGCCGCGGGCGCGCCGACCGCCAGCGCGCCGGTCATGTAGCCGATCTGGGATACCGTCGACCAGGCCAGCACCCGCTTGAGGTCGTCCTGGGCGGTGGCGGCGAGCGCACCGAGCAGCAGGGTCACCACGGCCATCACCCCGAGCACCGCCAGCGCGGCCGGCGCGCGTTCGAAGAGCGGGTAGAGCCGGGTGACCGCGTACACCCCGGCGGCGACCATGGTGGCGGCGTGGATCAGCGCGGAGATCGGGGTCGGGCCGGCCATCGCGTCCGGCAGCCAGGTGTGCAGCGGGAACTGGGCGCTCTTGCCGGCCACCCCGGCCAGCAGCAGCAGGCAGGCGGCGGTGAGCGTGCCGGTCGCGTGGTCGTGGGCCAGCACGTCGGCGATCCGGAAGCTGCCCGCCGAGACGCCGAGCAGCGCGATGCCGAGCAGGAAGCCGACGTCGCCGACCCGGGTGACCAGGAACGCCTTCATCGCCGCGGCGGGCGCCTCGGGCAGCCGGCGGTCGTGGGCGATGAGCAGGTACGAGCAGATGCCCATCACCTCCCAGCCGACCAGCAGCAGGATCAGGTCACCGGCGACCACCACCAGCAGCATGGCGGCGGTGAAGAGGCTGATCTGCGCCGCGTACGGCGGGTAGCGGTGGTCGACGTCGACGTCGTCGTGCGGGCCGCGCTTGAGGTAGCCGATCGAGTAGACCTGCACGGCCAGCGCCACCGCGGCGACCGCGACGGCGACCAGCGCGGCGGCGCCGTCCAGCCGGACGCCGATGGTGACGGCCAACCCGCCCAGGTCGACCCAGGTGCCGGACGACTCCACCGGCCCGTCGAGGGTGACCAGCAGGGCCACCGCGAGCACGAGCGCGCCGGCCGCGCCGGCCACCCCGAGGGCGATCGCCGCGCGCCGCGCCCGCCCTTCGCCACCGTCGGGCGGCGCGGGTGGCAGCAGCAGGCCGACCAGGCCCGCCACCAGCGGTACGACCGGCAGCAGCGCGCCGAGCAGGGTGGTCGTGGTCACCGCTCCCCCTCGGGGCGCGCGGCGGGGCGGACCCCGGCCTCGACGGCGGCACCGGCGGCGGTGGCCGGCTCGATCGGGCGCTCGGTCAGCGGGACCTCGTCCACGGCGACGCTGGCCCGCAACCGGTAGAACTGGAGCACGATCGCCAGCCCGACCCCGATCTCCGCGGCGGCCAGCACGATCACGAAGAGCGCGAAGACCTGCCCGCCGTGCGGCAGCGCCGCCCGGACGGTGCTGTCCGCGGTGACCAGGACCAGGTTGACCGCGTTGAGCATCAACTCGACGGCCATCAGCACCAGCACCGCGTTGCGCCGGCGCAGCACGCCGTAGACGCCGAGGCCGAACAGCAGCGCGGCGGTGACGTACGGGATGACCGGCCTCACCGCGACGGCCCCCGCTCGGCATGCCCGGCCCGGCCGGCGCGGTCCCGCTCGGCGGGCCGGCCGGCGCGGTCCCGCTCGGCGGCGGGGCGGCCGATGTCGGGGCGGGAGAGGACGATCGCGCCGACCAGCGCGGCCAGCAGCAGCACCGACAGCACCTCGAACGGGAGCACCCAGCCGCGGAAGATCTGGTCGCCCAGGCGTTCCGCGGTGCCCGCCTCGGGCAGCGCCACGGCCGTCCAGCGGTACGCGTCGACCAGCAGGGCGGCCAGCCCCGCCCCGGCCCCGCCGCCGATCAGCGCGGCCGGCCAGCCGGGGCGGTCCAGGTCGTCGGAGGCGCCGATCGGCGCCCGGGTCAGCATCACCGCGAACAGCAGCAGCACCACCACGGCGCCGACGTAGATCAGCACCTGCACCCAGGCCACCAGTTCGGCGCCGAGCACCAGGTAGATCCCGGCCAGCGCACCCAGGCAGACGACCAGGTAGAGGCCCGCCCGGACCAGGTGTTTCGTGCCCACCACCAGCGCACCCGAGCCGACCGCCACCGCGCCGAGGGCGAGCAGCAGCACGTCCGCACCCGTCATGCGCCGGCCCCGGGCTCGGGGCGTACGGCCGGGGCGGCCGGCCGGTCGACGGGCGCGGCCGGGACCGCGGCCTTGCGCGCGGCGGCGGTCTCCTCCTTGGCCGGCTCGCCGCTCGGGTCGTGCGCGGGCGGCGGCGGCACGGTGCCCATCCACTTCCCGAGGTGGTCCTTGTCGTGCAGCAGGTCCTTGATGTCGTACTCGGCGTACTCGAACTCGGGCGACCAGTAGAGCGCGTCGAAGGGGCAGACCTCGACGCAGATGCCGCAGTACATGCAGAGCGAGAAGTCGATGTCGAACCGGTCGAGCACGTTGCGCTGGCGGGGGCGGGCGGCGCCGGGCACCGCCACCTCCTCCTTGTGCGAGTCGATGTAGATGCACCAGTCCGGACACTCGCGGGCGCAGAGCATGCAGACCGTGCAGTTCTCCTCCAGCAGCGCGATCACCCCGCGGGAGCGGGGCGGCAGCTCGGGGGCGACGTCCGGGTACTGCTGGGTGGTGGAGCGCCGGGTCATCGTCTTCAGCGTGACCGCCAGCCCCTTGACCAGGCCCGCGCCGGGCACGCCGCGCTCGCCGGTGCCGCCGCCGGCCTCGCTGCGCTCGCTGCGGTCGCTCATGCGGACCATCCTGCCCTGTGCCCGCGGCGCGCGCGACCACCCCCTGCACCCGGTCGGGCGGGGACCGGGTCACCCGCCGCTGCCACCGAGGTCGCCCGGGGCGGGCGGGAGCATCTCGACGCCGAGTTGCTGGAGGACCTGGAACAGCTCGTTGACGCTCCACACGTCGACGATCCGGCCGCTGTCGTCGAAGCGCAGGAAGCTGGCGCCGGAGTAGCTGACCACCCGGCCGGTCGGCGGCACCGGGCCGAACCGGCCGGCCTGGGTACCGGCCGCCCGCCAGTGCACCGCCACCCGGTTGCCGGCCGCCACCAGGTCCACGATCTTGTAGCGCAGGTCCGGGAAGGCCGCCCGGCGGTCCCGGTGCCAGGCCAGGGTGCCCTCCGGTCCGGCGCCGCCGAGCCCCGGGCACTCCGCCGCGACCAACTCGTACGCGGACTCCTCCCGGCCGGCGTTCCAGACGTCGGCGATGAAGCGCCGGGCCGCCGCCTCCACATCGGTCATCCCGGCAGCGTAGTCAGCGGCCGGCGGGCCAGCCGCCCCGAGATCCGCGATGATGGGGGCAACCGAGGACACCGGAGGAGACGGCGTGGGCGGCGAATCAGGCGGGACGACCGGCGGCAAGTACGTCGAGCCGGGCGGCGAGTTCACCCGGGACCAGCGCTACATCGCCACCCGGATCACCGCCGACGGGCGGGACGGCTATCCGGTGGAGCCCGGCCGCTACCGGCTGGCGGTCAGCTACGCCTGCCCCTGGGCCAACCGGATGATCATCGTCCGCCGGCTGCTCGGGCTGGAGGAGGTGCTCTCCATGGCGGTGGCCGGGCCGACCCACGACGCCCGCAGCTGGACGTTCGACCTGGACCCGGGCGGGCGTGACCCGGTGCTCGGCATCGAGCGGCTCCAGGAGGCGTACTTCGCCCGGTTCCCCGGCTACGACCGGGGCATCACCGTGCCGGCGATCGTGGACGTGCCGACCGGGCAGGTGGTCACCAACGACTACGCGCAGATGACCCTGGACCTCTCCACCGAGTGGACCGCGTACCACCGCGAGGGCGCGCCGGAGCTCTACCCGGAGCGGCTGCGCGACGAGATCGACGAGCTCAACGCGGTGGTGTTCCGGGAGGTCAACAACGGCGTCTACCGCTGCGGCTTCGCCGGCAGCCAGGAGGCGTACGAGTCGGCGTACCGGCGGCTCTTCGACCAGCTGGACCGGCTCAGCGAGCGGCTGGCCGGGCAGCGCTACCTGGTCGGCGACACCATCACCGAGGCCGACGTGCGGCTCTTCACCACCCTGGCCCGCTTCGACGCGGTCTACCACGGCCACTTCAAGTGCAACCGGAGCAAGCTCACCGAGATGCCGGTGCTCTGGGCGTACGCCCGGGACCTGTTCCAGACCCCCGGCTTCGGCGACACCATCGACTTCGACCACATCAAGCGGCACTACTACGAGGTGCACCGGGACATCAACCCGACCGGGGTGGTGCCGCTGGGGCCCGACCTGGCGAACTGGCTCACCCCGCACGGCCGGGAGGCGCTGGGCGGCCGCCCGTTCGGCGACGGCACTCCCCCGCCACCCCCGCCCCCCGCCGAACGCATCGACCCCACCCACACTCCCCTCCGCTGAGGGTTCCCCAACCTGTTGATCATGAGGTTGGCGGCGCGATCCGCCGGCGGCGACGCCGCCAACCTCATGATCGACCGAGCGGGGTGGGTCAGAGGGCGACCCGGACGGCGGCGGTGAGCACCAGTTGGGCCAGGGCGGCCGGGACCAGGACCAGCCAGCAGAGCCGCTGCAACTGGTCCTCGCGCAGCCGGGGGAACGCCACCCGCAGCCAGATGACCAGGAAGGACACCGCGAAGACCTTCAGCAGCGTCCAGAGCCAGCCGAGCTGCGCGTCGGCGAACGGGCCGTGCCAGCCACCGAGGAACAGCACGGTGGTCAGCGCGGCGATCACCACGATCCCGACGTACTCGGCGAGCAGGAAGAAGGCGAACCGCAGGCCGGTGTACTCGGTCAGGTAGCCGAACACCAGCTCCGAGTCGGCGATCGGCATGTCGAACGGCGGGCGCCGGATCTCGGCCAGCCCGGCCACGAAGAAGATGACCATCGCGGGCGCCTGCCAGAGCAGCCACCACGGCTGCCATGCCTCGACGATGCCGGGCAGGCTGAGGGTGCCCGCCGCCATCGCCACCGACGCCGCCGCGAGCACCAGCGGCAGCTCGTAGCCGAGCAGCTGGGCGGCGCCGCGCAGCCCGCCGAGCAGGCTGTACTTGTTGGCCGACGCCCACGCCGACATCAGCACCGCCACCACGCCGACCCCGACCACGGCCAGCACGAAGAAGAGGCCGATGTCCAGCGGCTGCCCGACCAGGTCGCCGGGGCCGAGCGGGATGACCAGCAGGACGAGCAGGTAGGGCACCAGGGCGACGGCGGGGGCCAGCCGGAAGACCGCCCGGTCCGCCTCGGCCGGCGTGACGTCCTCCTTCTGCACGAACTTCACCCCGTCGGCGATGAGCTGCGCCCAGCCGTGGAACGCGCCCGCGTACATCGGGCCGAGCCGGCCCTGCATGTGCGCCATGACCTTGTGCTCGGCCTGCCCGACGAGCAGCGGCAGGGTTAGGAAGGCGACCAGCACGCCGCCCACCCGGATCACCAGTTCCAGCCAGAGCGGCATCAGGCCGTACCTCCGTCGCCGTCGGCCCGCTCGGTCGCGGCCGGCCCCTCCCGGGACGGCCGGTCCGCCGGCGGGCCGGAGCGGGCCGCCCCCGGGCCGCGGCCGCCGGGTGCGCCCGGTAGCGGACCGGCCTCGGCCGTGTCGGCCGGCGGGCCCGCCTCGGTCGCGCCCGGCGCCGGGCCGCCGGCGGGGCGGGCGGTACGGGCCGGCCGGGTGCCGGGGGCCGGCCGGGCGGGCCGTTCCCGGGCCGGCCGGGCCGGTACGCCGCCGCGCGGGCCCTCGCCCGCCCCACCGGCGCCGGAAGGTGTCGGCGTGGTGCCCCACTCGCCGGGCGCGGGCACCCCCGGCGGGCGGATCGGCCGGCGGCCGCCACCCGCCTCGGACTCGCCCGGCTCCTTTGCGCCCGGCCACGGCTTGGCCACCCGGGAGGCCAGCACGAACTCCTTGCGCAGCGGGTGCCCCTCGAACTCCGGCGGCAGCAGCAGCGGTCGCAGGCCGGGATGGCCGGCGAAGTCGATGCCGAACATCTCGTGCGTCTCCCGCTCGTGCCAGGCGGCGCCGGGGTAGACGTCGACCACCGAGGCCACCACCGGCGCCTCGCGCGGTACCCGGGTGCGCAGCAGCAACCCGTGCCGGTGGGTGGTGGACCAGAGGTGCGCCACCACCGCGAATCCCTCGGCCAGTTCGTCGACAGCGGAGAGCCAGTCGAAGAAGTCGCAGGCCAGCTCGGCGTCGTCGCGCGCGGCGCGGACCGCCTCCGCCCAGCTCGCCGGCGGTACGTCGACGGTGGCGCGGGCGTGCGCCTGACCGCCGGAGACCGACGGGGTGGCCTCGGCGGGCGCGAGCAGCGCCACCACCCGCTGGCCGACCTCTTCCGGAGTCATGCGGCTGATCCTATGGCCTGCTCCGCCGGACGCGCCGGGGCGAGCCGGGCCGCCGGACGGGCACCGGCGGTACGCCCCGCCGACCTCGACGGGGCGATCTGCCGGCTTTGCCCGGCGGTCGGCCGGCCGCCGGGGAAAGATGAGTCTCGTGCGCGCTGTGACTGTGACCCCCGGTACCGCCGGCTCGCTGTCGCTCGTCGAGGACTATCCGGAGCCGGCGACCGACGAGGGCTCGATCCTGGTCGAGGCCCTGGCGGTCGGCATCTGCGGCACCGACCACGAGATCATCGCCGGCCACTACGGCGAGGCCCCGCCCGGCTTCGACCGCCTGGTGCTCGGGCACGAGTCGCTCGGCCGGGTGCTGGAGGACCCGACCGGCACCCTCCAGCCGGGCGACCTGGTGGCCGGGATCGTCCGCTACCCCGACCCGGTGCCCTGCCCGAACTGCGCCGTCGGCGAGTGGGACATGTGCCGCAACGGGCGGTTCACCGAGCACGGCATCAAGGCCCTGCCGGGCTTCGCCCGGGACCGCTGGCGGCTCCCGCCCCGGTTCGCCGTCGGGCTGGACCCGGCGCTGGCCCGGGTCGGCATGCTGCTCGAACCGACCAGCGTGGTGGCCAAGGCCTGGGACCACATCGAACGGATCGGGCACCGCGCCGAGTGGCAGCCACAGTCGGTCCTGGTCACCGGCGCCGGGCCGATCGGCCTGCTCGCGGCGCTGCTGGCCACCCAGCGCGGACTCGCCGTGCACGTGCTCGACCTGGCCACCGAGGGGCCCAAGCCGGCGCTGGTCAGCGCGCTCGGCGCGACGTACCACTCGACGAAGGTCGACCAGATCGGCTTCGAGCCGGACGTGGTCATCGAGTGCACCGGGGCGCCCACCGTGGTGATCGACGTTATGTGCCAGGCCGCGCCGACCGGCGTGATCTGCCTGGCCGGCGTCTCCAGCGGCGGCCGGACCATCGACCTCGACGCCGGGGCGCTGAACCGCACCCTGGTGCTGGAGAACAACGTGGTCTTCGGCTCGGTGAACGCGAACCGCCGGCACTGGGACATGGCCGCCGAGGCGCTGGCCCGGGCCGACCAGTCCTGGCTGGAGTCGCTCATCACCCGGCGGGTGCCGGTGGAGCGCTACGCCGAGGCGTACACGCCGGGGCCGGACGACATCAAGGTGGTGCTGGACTTCGCCGCCTGACCGGACCGCCCCGGCCGCCACGTCGGGCCGGCGCGGCCGCCACGGCGGGCACAGCCGCTACGCCGGGCACGGTCGGCACGGCGGGCACGGTCGCCACGGCCGGGCCGGCGGCGGGGGTCAGATGCCGGGCAGCCGGCCGTTGCGGAACAGGTCCACGAAGAGCTGGTGGTCCTGCCGGGTCCGGACGCCGTACGCGTGCGCGAAGTCCACCAGGTGGCTGACGAAGCCGTCCTCGTCGGCGCCCACCGCCGCCACGATCGCCTCCTCCGTGGAGTAGTCCACCAGGTCGTGGCTGGACTCGTCGTCGGCCACCGAGTGCATCCGGGCCACCGCCCGGCCCAGGTCGGTCAGCACCCCGGCCAGCTCCTCCGGCTCGTTGACGTCGGACCAGTCCAGGTCGGCCGCGTACGGGGAGACCTCGGCGACCAGTTGCCCGACCCCGTCCAGCTCGGTGAAGCCGAGCCAGGGGTCCGCGTGCGCCTGGAGCGCGCGCTGCGACTCGGCGGTGCGGTGCCCCTGGTGCTGGAAGTAGCCGGCCACCGACTCGTCCCGGATGTGCCGGGCGACCGCCGGCACCTGCGCCTGCTTCATGTAGATGACGACGTCGTTCTCCAGCGCCTGGGTGTGCCCCTCCAGCAGCAGGTTGTACGACGGCAGCCCGGCCGACCCGATGCCCACGCCCTTGCGCAGCACCACGTCCTTGATCCGGGTGGCGACCGGCCGCAGCCGCGCCGAGGACGGCGGCAGGGTGCCCAGGTACTGCTCGAAGGCGGCGCGCACCCGGTCCCGGGTCTCCCGGTCCACCTCGAAGACCCCGTCGCCGAGGGAGAACCGGCGCTCGTAGTTGTCGATGGTGGTCTGGGCGGCGAGCAGGTCCACCCGGGTGTTCAGCCGGGCCTGCTGGAGCACCCGACGCAGCACCCCGTCGGCGGTGTCCAGGGTGATCGAGCCGATCGCGTCGTCCCCGCCGGCCGCGATGGCCCGCAGCTCGGTCAGGTACGACCGGGCGAAGCCGGCCACCAGGTCACCGATGGACCGGTCGGAGAGCGCCTTGCCGTAGCCGAGCAGGGCCACGCTGGCCGCGAGCCGCCGCAGGTCCCAGGTGAACGGCCCGACGTACGCCTCGTCGAAGTCGTTGACGTTGAACACCAGCTGGCCGGAGGCGTTCATGTAGGTGCCGAAGTTCTCCGCGTGCAGGTCGCCGTGGATCCACACCCGGCTGGTCCGCCCGTCGAGGAACCGGTCGTCGGCGAAGTCGCCGAGCTGGTCGGCGTAGAAAAGCGAGGCGCTGCCCCGGTAGAAGGCGAACGGCGAGGCCGCCATCTTGCGGAACTTGCGCCGGAACGCGGCCGGGTCGAGCGCCATCGAGGCGCCGAACTCCTCGGTCAGCACGTCGACGATGTGGGCGGAACGGCGTTCCGCGGAGTCGGTCATGGTGCGCAGGCTAGCCCTCGGCCGCCAGTGCCACGCTCGGCCGAGCGGACCGGGCCGGTGGGCTGGTCCGGCAGGTCAGGACGCCGGTGGGCGGACCGGCGGCGCGGTGAGCGACTCGACCGGACGCGGCGGCGTGCCGTCCCGGGGCGGGGCGTCCACCGGCGCGGCGAGCAGGTCCGGCCGGGGCACCCCACCGACGCCGGACTGCTCGGCGGCGATCTTCTCCTGGAGGCGCAGGATGCCGTGCAGCAGCGCCTCCGGCCGGGGCGGGCAGCCGGGCACGTAGACGTCGACCGGGATGAGCTGGTCGACACCCTTGGTCACCGAGTAGGAGTCCCAGTACGGGCCGCCGCAGTTGGAGCAGGCGCCGAACGAGATGACGTACTTCGGCTCGGGCATCTGGTCGTAGAGCCGCTTGATCGCGGGGGCCATCTTGTCGGTCACCGTGCCGGAGACCACCATCAGGTCGGCCTGCCGCGGGCCGTGGGCGAACGGGATGACGCCGAGCCGCATGAAGTCGTGCCGGCCCATGCTGCTGGCGATGAACTCGATGGCGCAGCAGGCCAGGCCGAAGTTGAAGACCCAGAGCGAGTAACGGCGGCCCCAGTTCAGCACGAACCGGATCGGCTCGCCGAGCACCCCCGGCAGCTGCACGACCGCCCCCTTCCTGTCCTCCACCCGACAGTCAACCACAGCGCCGCGGCGGCAACCCGACCGCCGAACGCCCGCGTCTGGCGAAGTGCCGGCGCGCCGGGGCGGCTCGTCCCGGCCGGCGCCGTCGGTTGCCGGGACCATGGCCGCGGTACGCCGGATCGCCCGGGCCGGACAGACGGCGAGCCGACAGTACGGCCATCGGACCCGCTGCAACCTTCGCACCCATCGACCGGTGTGACGGGTGTCGGGGCTCACCGCTCCGGACTGCCACGGGGGAGGACGAGTGACTGTGACGGAAGACGCGCGGGTCGGCGGGGCACCGCCCGACCCCCTGTCCGGGGCGACACCCGACGGGTCGCCGCCCCTCTTCGACGACTTCTACCACGCGCACTTCCGCGGGCTGGTGGTGCAGCTGCGGGCGTACACCGGGGATCTGGGGCAGGCCCAGGACCTGGTGCAGGAGGCGTTCTGCCGGGCCTTCGCCCGGTGGGACCGGGTGGCCGGCTACGACGACCCGCTGGCCTGGATCCGGCGGGTCGCCTGGAACCTCGCGCACAGCCGCTGGCGGCGGCTGCGCACCGCGCAGGCGTTCCTGCACCGGCAGCGCGAGGTGCACGTGGCCGGGCCGACGCCGGACCGGGTGGCCCTGGACGCCGCGCTGGCCCTGCTGCCGCCCCGGCAGCGCCGGGCGGTGGTGCTCCACTACCTCGCCGACCTGACCGTCGCCGAGATCGCCACGCAGGAACGCGTCGCGGAGGGAACCGTCAAGTCCTGGCTGCACCGGGGGCGGGCCGCGCTCGCCGCGTCCCTGCGGGACTCCGAGGAGGCACGCGATGTCTGAGCACGACGCAGTCGCTCTCGCCGAGCGCTTCGCCCGGTACCGCACCGAGGTGCTGGCCGAGGTCGAACCCCCGGGACCGGCGGCGGTCCGCCGGGCGGTGCGGCGGCGCCGCCGCCGGACGCTAGGCACGGCCGTCGCGGCGGTCCTGGCGCTGGGCACCGGCCCGATCTTCGGGTACGCGGCGCTGACCGACCCGGCTCCCCGCCCCGGCCCGGTCGACCCGACCGGCACCCCGTCCGCCTCCCCGTCGGCGACCGCCTCGGCGAGTCCGTCGGCGGCACCGACCAGCACCAGCCCGGCCCCGACGGTGCCGGACGGCCGGATCAGCCGCGCGCAACTGCTCGCCACGCCGGTGTCGCTGCCGCCCTGGCGCCCCGGACCGAGCTGCCCGGTCACCGACACCCGGCTGGCCGGCGCGGCGACCCGCGACCAGACCAACGTGCTCCAGGGGCTGGCGTACGGCGACGTCGACGGTGACGGCGCCACCGAGACGGTCGCGCTGGTGCACTGCCTGCTCGGCACCGGCGGGCCGGAACAGGTGGTGGTGTTCGACCGCGACCCGGCCGGCAAGGTGATCACGCTGGGTCGGGTGGTGGCCACCGCGCGGGAGACGCCGCAGTGGCTCACCGACGTGGCGGTCCGGCCGGACGGGGTGGTCCGGGTGCAGGTTGCCGACATCGCGCCGGGCGGCGGCTGGCCCGGCGAGTGGTCGCAGCGGCAGTGGCGCGGCTACCGCTGGGCCGACGGGCGGTTCGCGCAGGTCGAGGGGCCGACCTCGTTCGGGCCGAACCCGCATGGGATGAACCTGGTCGTCACCGCCACCGACCTGGTGCTCGACACCCTGCCGGACGGCTCCCGGGTGGGCACGGTGACCGTGCGGATCCGCAACGCGGGCACCGCTCCGGCCGCGTACGTGGCGCTCCGGCTCGACCTGCCGGCGGCGCTGCGCCCCGACGGCGACGGGTGGTCGGCCTGCCGCAACGAACCGGAGGCCACCCGGCAGCCGGTGACCTGCGACCTGAACCGGGTCGAGGCCGGCGCGGAGGTCCGGCTCACGCTGGGCCTGCGGGCGACGGCGGGAGCCGCCGTCGGCCAGGGCACGGCCGACGTGGACGCCCGGCCGATGGACAGCCGGTTCGATTTCGTGGCGGAGGTCTACGACAGCGACAACCTGGTGAAGATCGACTACCGGTGAGCGCGGGTCCGGTGCGGCGGGTGTTCCCGCCGCACCGGGCCGTCACCAGGCTGGGCGTTGCAGCAGGCCGACGAACTCCACCAGCAGCCGTTCCCGCAGCGCCGGCGGCGCGGCGTCGAGCAGCGCGTTGACCAGGGCCATCCGCTCCGGCAGCGGCCCGGCGCCGGAGGACGCCGCGCCGCCCGCTTCGCCGGCACCCGCCCCGGTGGGGTCCGCCCCGGCGCCGAGGCCCAGCCCGGCGGCCAGGCCGGCGACCAGGTCCGGGGTGAGCGCCTCCGGGGTCAGCGTGGTGGCCAGGGCCCGCAGCTCGGCCGGCAGCCGTACCGGCCCGGCGGCCCGGGCGGCGGCCACCGCGGCGAGCAGGTCCGGGCCGAACTCGGCCACCCGGGGGGCCACCGACGCGGTCACGGTGAGGTGCACGCTGGCCGGCAGGTCGGCGTACGAGAGCTGGGGCTGGGTGTGCCAGCCGCGCGCGGCCAGCTCGTCGACCAGCACGAACAGGTCCAGCTCCGGGTCGGTGCTGGTGAAGCAGACCACCGTCGACTCCGGCTCGGCCATCAGCCGCAGCCCGTCGACGCCGCGCACCGCGTCCGCCAGCCCGGCCACCGCGTCCCGGGTCAGCGCCGCCAGCCGCAGGTAGCCGTCGTCGCCGAGGTGCCGCAGAGTGGCGTACGCGGCGGCGATCGGCCCGCCCGAGCGGGTCGAGGCGATCACCGGGTTGATCATCGTGTAGCCGGGCCAGTCGGCGAACGCGAAGTACTGCGCGGCGCGCAACGACGGGTCCCGGTGCAGCAGCACCGACACCCCCTTGGGCGCGTACGCGTACTTGTGCAGGTCGACCGAGATCGAGGTGACCCCGGGCACGGCGAAGTCGAACGGCGGCACCGGTGCGCCGAGCCGGCGCAGCCAGGGCAGCGTCCAGCCGCCGAAGCAGGCGTCCACGTGGCAGCGCACCCCGGCCGCCGCGGCGACCGCCGCGATCTCGGCCACCGGGTCCACCACGCCGTGCGCGTACGAGGGGGCGGAGCAGACCACCAGGACGGTCGCCGGACCGATCGCGGCGGCCACGTCGGCGACCGCCGGGCGGAGCGTCTCCGCCGACACCGGCACCGGATCGAGCGCCACCCGCAGGTAGTGCGCCGCCTTGGCGAACGCGGCGTGCGCGCTGGCCGGCACCACTATCCGCGGCGCGGCGATCTCCGGGTGGGCGTCCCGGGCCGCCTTCACGGCCAGGATCAGCGACTCGGTGCCGCCGCTGGTGACGCTGCCGACGACGTCCGGGGCGGTGCTGCCGGGGCCGCCGCCGAGCAGCCGGGCGGCCGCGCCGACCAGCGCGTTCTCCATCGCCAGCAGGGACGGGAAGGCGGTCGGGTCGAGCCCGTTGACGTGCGCGCTCTCCGCGTACGCGGCGATCGCCAGCTCGTCCAGCCCGGGCACCGCCGGGTCGTAGACGTACGCGAACAGCCGCCCGCCGTGGGTCGGCCGGTCCAGCTTGCGCAGTCCCCGCACCTCGGCCAGCACCGTCTGCGCCGGCACCCCCGGCCCCAGCGGCGCGCGCTCGTCCCGCTCCTCGTCGTTCATGGAAGTTGTGCTGCCCTTTCCGTGCGGCTCAGCGGCTGTCGTTCCCCACCGCGACTGCCTGGTCGCCGGGGTGACCCGGTCCGGCCTCGGCGAGGCGGGCGGGGGTGAGGTCGTACGGGCGGAGCGCCACCAGGGCCACGGCCACCAGCAGGGCGGGCAGGACGGTGAAGCCGAGCAGCACGCCGAGGCGGGCGCTGTCCGACTGGGCGGCCGCCGTCCCGGTGTCGGAGGAGACGTAGCCGGAGACCTGGAGGACCAGCCCGTAGATGCCCGGGCCGAGGGCCAGTCCGAAGGTCTCCCCCGCCGTCCAGAGCCCGGTGAACACGCCGGCCTGCCGCCGGCCGGTGCGCGCCTCGTCCCAGGCGATGCAGTCCGGGAGCATGGCCAGCGCGAAGACCTGCTGGCCGGCGTAGCCGCAGCCGATCAGCGCGACCACCAGGTAGACCGCCACCGGCGGCAGCACCGGGGCGGCCACCAGCACGAGCGCGCCCACCGCGAGGATCAGCGACGCGGCGACCAGCGCGGCCAGCTTGCCCACCCGGGCGCCGACCCGGGTCCAGAGCGGCATCACCAGCAGCGCCGGCCCGACGAAGCAGACGAAGAGGAGGGTCGGCCCGCCGTCGGGGTCGCGCAGGATCTGCCCGGCGAAGTAGTTGACCCCGGCCAGGATGGTGGCCACCCCGGCGGACTGCACCACGAAACAGAGCAGCAGCGCCCGGAACGGCCGGTTACGGGCGGCCACCGCGAGCTGCGCGCGCAGCGTCGGTTCGCTCTCGGCCACCGTGCCGGTCGGCGCGCCCCGGGTGCCGAGGAAGGCGCCCACCGCGCCGAGCACGATCAGCGCCGCGACGAAGAGCCCCATCCAGCGGTGCCCGGCGACGCCGCCGCCGGTGGCCGACACGACCAGCGGGGCGACCGCCCCGGACACCAGGATGGCGACCGCCAGCAGCGCGATCCGCCAGCTCATCAGCCGGGTGCGTTCGGCGTAGTCGCCGGTCAGCTCGGCCGGCATCGCCACGTAGGGCACCTGGAAGAAGGCGAACGCGGTGGCGGTGGCCAGGAAGGCGACCGCCACGTACCCGGCGGCGGCCGGGCCGGCGTCCACCGGGCCGGCGAAGATGGCCGCGAAGAGCAGCGCCATCGCCACCCCGGCGACCAGCAGGTACGGCCGGCGGGCGCCCCAGCGCGACCGGGTGCGGTCGGAGATCCGCCCGGCCACCGGGTTGACCAGCACGTCCCACGCCTTCGGCCCGAGCACCAGCAGGGCGGCCACCCCGGCGGCGACGCCGAGGGTGTCGGTGAGGTACGGCAGCAGCAACAGCCCCGGCACGGTGCCGAACGCCCCGGTGGCCAGCGAGCCCAGCGCGTAGCCGGCGTGCACCCGACGCGGTAGCCCGCCCGGGACCGGACCGGTTCCAGCCGGCGGCGCGTCCATGGGGCCGAATGTTACTCACGTTATGGCCGGGGTCACATCCCCTCTTCCGGCGACCAGGCGGCCGCCGCCATGTCCACCCCGACTCCGCGCAACGGCGTACCCTCCGCCCGCAGCCGGGCCCGCGCCTCCCGCTCGTGCCCGGGCGGCAGCCGGCCGGCCGAGTTCACCACCCGGTGCCAGGGCACCCCGCCGCCGTGCCGCGCCATGATCGAGCCGACCAGCCGGGCCGAGGCCCGCCCGGAGCGCTCGGCCAGCGCGTCGGCGACCGCCCCGTACGACATCACCCGGCCCGCCGGAATCCGCTCGACCAGTTCGAGCACCGCCTCGACATATTCATCAGGGCTCACGACCGGCCAGGATATGGGAACGGCGCGGGGCGCGGCCGGCTCGACCACGCAGAATGGGCGGGTGCGCGACGTAGTCACGGCCGCCCGGCGGGTGGTCGTCAAGATCGGATCCTCCTCGTTGACCACCGCCGCCGGCGGGCTGGACGACGGGCGGGTCGACGCGCTGGTCGACGCCCTCGGCGCCCGGGCCGCCGACGGCCGCGAGGTGGTGCTGGTCTCCTCCGGCGCGATCGCCGCCGGCCTGGCCCCGCTCGGGCTGGCCCGGCGCCCGCGCGACCTGGCCACCCAGCAGGCCGCCGCCAGCGTCGGCCAGGGCCTGTTGATCGGGCGGTACGCGGCCAGCTTCGCCCGGCACCGGCTCACCGTCGGGCAGGTGCTGCTCACCGTCGACGACGTGACCCGGCGGGCGCACTACCGCAACGCGTACCGGACCCTGCGCAAGCTGCTCGACCTGCGGGCGGTGCCGATCGTCAACGAGAACGACACGGTGGCCACCGAGGAGATCCGGTTCGGCGACAACGACCGGCTGGCCGCCCTGGTCGCCGCGCTGGTGCAGGCCGACCTGCTGGTGCTGCTGTCGGACGTGGACGCGCTCTGGACCGGTGACCCGACCCGGCCGGGCGCGGCCCGGATCAGCGAGGTGCACGACGAGCGGGACCTGGCCGGCGTGGACATCGGCGGCGCGGGCCGGGCCGGGGTGGGCACCGGCGGCATGGTGACCAAGGTCGAGGCGGCCCGGATCGCCACCGGCTTCGGCATCCCGGTGGTGCTCACCGCCGCCGACCAGGCCGCCGAGGCGCTCGCCGGTGAGCCGGTCGGCACGCTGTTCCACCCCAGCCGGCGGCGGCCGGCCGCCCGGCTCTTCTGGCTCGCCCACGCCACCTCGCCCCGCGGCCGGCTGCACCTGGACCCGGGCGCGGTGGCGGCGGTGGTCGACCGGCGCAAGTCTCTGCTGCCCGCCGGGATCACCGCTGTCGACGGGGCGTTCACCGCCGGCGACCCGGTGGACCTGGTGGACGCCGAGGGCGCGCCGGTGGCCCGCGGGCTGGTCAACTACGACGCGGTCGAACTGCCGGGCCTGCTCGGCCGGTCGACCGGGGAACTCGCCGCGGCGCTCGGCCCGGCGTACGAACGGGAGGTCGTCCACCGCGACGACCTGGTGCTGCTGTGAGGAGTGTCGGATGAGCGTGACCGAGCAGGCCCGCCGGGCCCGGACGGCGGCGGAGCAACTCGCCGTCGCCACCCGTACCGCCAAGGACGCGGCGTTGCACGCGATGGCCGACGCGCTGGTGGCGCGTACGCCGGAGATCCTGGCCGCGAACGAGGCGGACCTGGCGGCCGGGCGATCGGCCGGGCTGACCGCGGCCGTGCTGGACCGGCTGGCGCTGGACGCGGGCCGGGTGGCCGGCATCGCCGACGCGCTGCGGCAGATGGCCGCCCTGCCCGACCCGGTCGGCGAGGTGGTCCGCGGCTCGACCCTGCCCAACGGCCTGGAGCTGCGCCAGATCCGGGTGCCGTTCGGGGTGGTCGGGATCATCTACGAGGCCCGGCCGAACGTGACAGTGGACGCGGCCGGCATCTGCCTGAAGTCCGGCAACGCGGCGCTGCTGCGCGGCTCGTCGTCGGCGGCGCACTCCAACGCGGCGCTGGTCGCGGTGCTGCGCGACGCGGTCGCCGGGGCCGGCCTGCCGGCCGACGCGGTGCAACTGCTCGACGCCGGCTCGCGCGACTCGGTCAAGGAACTGATGCGCGCCCGGGGGCTGGTCGACGTGCTGATCCCGCGCGGCGGCGCGTCGCTGATCCGCACAGTGGTCGAGGAGTCGACCGTGCCGGTGATCGAGACCGGGGTCGGCAACTGCCACGTCTACGTGGACGCCGCCGCCGACCTGGCCAAGGCCGTGGCGATCGCCCTGAACGCGAAGACCCAGCGACTGTCCACCTGCAACACCGCGGAGTCGCTGCTGGTGCACGCGGCCGTCGCCGACGCCTTCCTGCCGCCGATGCTGACCGCGTTCGCCGAGGCCGGGGTGACCGTGCACGGCGACGAGCGGGTGGCCGCGCACTCCGCAGCGGTGCTGCCCGCCACCGACGAGGACTTCGCCACCGAGTACCTCTCGGCGGACATCTCGGTGGCGGTGGTCGACTCGCTGGACGCCGCGGTCGCGCACATCCGGCGGTACGGCACCGGCCACACCGAGGCGATCGTCACCGACTCGACCACCGCCGCACGCGAGTTCGTGGCCCGGGTGGACGCGGCGGCGGTGATGGTCAACGCCTCCACCCGGTTCACCGACGGCGGCGAGTTCGGCTTCGGCGCGGAGATCGGCATCTCCACCCAGAAGCTGCACGCCCGGGGCCCGATGGGCCTGCCCGAGCTGACCTCCACCAAGTACGTGGTGACCGGGAACGGTCACCTGCGCTGACGTGCCGGGCCCGCCGGTCCCGCGGACGTCCCGGGTGGACCGGCGGTGGGGTGTCGCCGGGGATTGCGGCCGGCCGATAGTCTGGGGCCGGTTCGGCACGGCTTGTCTGGGGAGGCGACATGCTGGGCGAGAGCGCCCTGGAAGAGCAACTGGCACAGGCCCGGGCCGCGCTGCGCGAGGTGGGCCGCGGGGTCACCCCGCCGGAGCGCACCGAGTCGGTGGGCGAGGCGGCGGACGGCCGGATCCGGGTCACCCTGGGCACCGACGGTCGGGTCAGCGCCATCGAGATCGACCCCCGGGTGCTCCGCGACGGCTCGGACTACCTCGCCGACGAGCTGCGCCTGGCGGTGAACGCCGCGCTCGACGGCCAGGACGACGGCCCGGCCGCCGCCGAGCCGATGCCCGACCTCGCCGCGATCACCGCCACCGTCGAGCGCCTCCAGGACCAGAGCCTGCGGCAGATGCGCGAGATGAGCCAGGCGATCAGCGAGACCATGCGGAAGCTGCAGCAGCGGAGCTGACGATGGAGAACCTCGACGTCGACATCGACGCCCTGCGCCGGGGGGCGGCGGAACTGGAACAGGCCCGGGATTCCGTCCGGCAGATCTTCGAGAGCTTCCAGGCCGCGGTCGCCGGCTACGCCGCCGCGTTCGGCGGCGACGACATCGGCTCGCTGCTCGGCATCGCCCACCAGTCCTGCGTGGACGCCTTGACCGAGTGCCTGAGCACCAACATCGACGAGCTGGGCAACTACGCCGACGGGCTGCACCAGATGGCCGACGGCTACCGGGCCGTCGAGGAGGACGTCGCGGCGTCCTTCCGCTCGATGCTCGGCGCACTGGGCGGATGAGCGCCCGGCTCGCCGGGCGGACGAGCACCCGGCTCGCCGGGCGGACGAGCGCTCGGCGCGCCGGGCGGACGAGCGACGCACGAAAGGAGTCACGGTGGGCCTGACCCTGCCGGGCGAACTCGCCTCCCTGCTGTCGATGCTCGGCTACGAGTGGCCGCAGTCCGACGAGACGGCGCTGTTCCAGCTGGCCGGCGAGTGGACCGGGATGGCCGGGCAGATCTCCGGCTCGGTCGCCCAACTGGAGTCGGCGGCGCGGACGGTGCTCGACAACAACCGGGGGGAGAGCTTCACCGCCTTCGCCAGCGAGTGGAACGACGCCGAGTCCGCCGCGCGCAACATCGCCGACGTGGCCACCCCGGCGAACGTCATCGGCATCGGGCTGATGGTCGCCGCGGGTGTGGTGCTGGCCCTGAAGATCCAGGTCATCGTCCAGCTGGCGCTGCTGGCCATCCAGATCGCGCAGGCCATCGCCACGGCGGCGGTCACCTTCGGCGCGTCGCTGCTGGAGATCCCGATCTTCAAGATGATCACCGGAATGATCATCGACCAGCTGATCGGCATGGCGGTGGACACGGTGCTCAATGGCTAAGAAGCGGACCGCCGCACCCCGGCAGACGCAGGCGAAGGGCGCCAAGATCGTCTCGGCGTACCTGGAGAACGCGGACGTGTTCCGGACCGCCAAGTCCGGCACGAAGCCGAAGGGCCCGGCGGTGCTGGTGCTGCGCAACCGGCCGGATTTCGACAAGCGGGACTTCGACCGCAAGGCCAAGGACCTCGTCCGGCTCGGGCAGGAGGGCCGGCTGAGCAAGGCCAAGTCGGAACGGACAAGCGTCTACCACCGCGGCGGCCGAGGCACCACGCCGGGCAACCGGAGCCGCACCAACGTCTTCCGCGACCGGGTGACCCGCCGGCTGACCAGGAACAACCGGCTGACCCAGAACCACGGCACCCCGGCGACCAACCAGTACCTGGCCAACAAGGACCTCGTCGACCGCCTCTACGGCGGCCGGGGGCCGATCACCGCCCGGGGCCAGGGGCTCGACCCGGACCACATCCACGAGCTGCAACTCGACGGAAAGGACGAATACGCTAACCTCAGGCTGATGGACGCCTGGACCAACCGAGAGCTCGGCCGCGAGATCTCCGTGGCGCTGCACGACGTCCCCGAGGGCACCCCGGTCATCGTGAAGGTCCTGCCATGACCCAGCCGGACCCCGCCGTCCTCGCCCGGATCGCCGAGAAGGTGGAGCTGCTCACCCGGGTGGAGGCCGAGCACGGCTTCGGCGTGCTCGTCGAAGGGCCGGCTCCGCTGGAGCCGATCGCCGACCTGCCCGGCGTCGCCGAGGTCTACAGCCTGTTCCAGCGCCTGGAGGGCGACAACTTCCGGTTCCACGCGCCGAAGGAGATCCTCACCCCGCAGGCGTGGGAGGAGTACGAGGTCAACCCGAACGACCCGATGGGCAGCCCGCTGATCGTCGGCTACGAGATGAACAGCGTCCCCTCCGGCATCCGCGCCGAGATCCGCGGCGGCGATCCGATCTACCTCGACCTGGAAGACCTGGACGTGTACTACATGGAGTCCAGCGCCTACGTCTACCAGTACGAGCACCCAGACGAGGACGTCGAGTTCACCATCATCGCCCCCGATGTGGCCACCTTCTTCGACGAGCACGTGCTCGGCCCCCGCTACCCGGAGCTGACATCGATCGTCCTCGGTCCGGCCGCCCCCGAGCAGCGGCTGCGCAAGGGTCGGCACGCCGGCGAGTACGCCGACAACTGGCGGCGCCTGCTGATCGCCGCCGGTTTGTCCTCCTGACCCACCGTCGACCCCACGAAGGACCGTCATGGCAGCTGATCCCCGGTTCACCGCACTGTGGAGCGAGGACGAGCTGGTTCCGTACCCGCGCGAGGCGTGGCTGGAGGGCGGCTTCAGCCCGGACATGCTCCCCGCCGGCGACGAGATCCCGCTCGACGTGGCGGTGGTCTACACCGCCTACCTCGAAGGCGACATCGAGCTGTTCGACACGATCCAGCTGACCACCGAGGACGGGTCGCTGGACATCCGCCTGATCGTGGTCGGCGCGGTCGCCGACAACACCGACCTGCTCTACGTGCTCGACCCGAAGACCGGCGAGATCCTCCAGTTCGACCTGGCCGCCCGGGACGTGCAGGCGGTCAACAGCAACTTCCGCACCTTCGTCGAGTTCCTCTACCAGTTCGCGCTCTTCGTCGAGGCGGACGAGGGCAAGGCCGGCCGGGCCGAGCGGGCCGAGGTGCTGCGCACCACCCTGGAGAGCATCGACCCGGCCGCGTTCGGCCCGAACGCCTGGTGGCCGCTGGTGATCAGCCAGCTGAAGTGACCGCCGGGCGGCAGGCCCGGATCGCCCGTAGCGTGGTGTGCACGTCGAACTGGTGACCGTCGTCGCTGTCCCAGCCGCCGTCGCTGCGCTGGGTCTCGGCCAGCCGGCGGCGGGCCGACACCAGCAGCCACTGTTCCTCGCCCACCTCGACCCGGCGCAGCGTCGCGGCCAGCCATGCCGCGTCCGCCGGGGAGAGCCGGGGGACCCGCTCGGCCAGCACCGCCTGGATCCGCGCGGACTCGTCGTACATCCCCTGCCGGTGCAGCACCGCCGCGCTCAGCCAGCCGGCCGGCAGGAAGGACGGCCAGCTGCCGTCCGGGGCGAGCTGACCGGCGACGGCGTGCGCCGCCGCCTGCACCACCCCGGCGTACGCCCCGCCGACGCGGTGGTCGAGCGGTCCGGCGGCCCGGGCGTCCAGCCCGGCCACGGTCAGCCAGAATCCGGCGTTGGCGGTCAGGTAGAAGCGGGCCTCCGGGTCGCCCGGCCGGGCCCACTCGGGCGCGACCTCGGCCAGCGACGGGTCCTCGTCCCAGCCGCCGTCGGGCAGTTGCCGGGCGGCGAGCCAGTCCAGCGCCCGCCGCGCCGCGGGGCGGCCGAGCGCGCCCAGGTCGTCCAGCTCGGCCAGCCGGTAACAGGTGGCGTCGACGGAACCGACGGCGCCGTCGAGGGTGGCGG
Source organism: Micromonospora sp. C28SCA-DRY-2 (assembly GCF_030519475.1). Taxonomy (GTDB): domain Bacteria; phylum Actinomycetota; class Actinomycetes; order Mycobacteriales; family Micromonosporaceae; genus Micromonospora. The sequence continues at coordinate 1,056,654 of NZ_JAUMKD010000002.1, forward strand.
GCCAGCCGCCGTCGGGCAGTTGCCCGGTCTCGGCCGCGTCGAGCAGCTCCCCCGGGACCTCCGCGCCGGTGCGCAGCCGGGAGAGCCGGGCGCGGTCCACCGCGTCCCCGTGCGCCACGACGAAGCCGATAGCGGCGTCCAGATCCACCACGGCGGACACGCTACCTGCGCAAAGGCGATTCCGCCTCGGGGAATCGGCCGGGGTCGACGGGGCGCGTCGCCGCCGCCGACCCCGGCCGACCGGTCAGTACGCGGGCAGCGAGGGATCGATCTGCTTGATCCAGGAGAGCACCCCGCCCTGGACGTGGACGGCGTCCCGGAAGCCGGCCGCCTTCAGCGCGGCGAGCGCCTCGGCGGACCGGACGCCGGACTTGCAGTGCAGCACGATCTGCCGGTCCTGCGGCAGCTTGGCCAGCGCCTCGCCGGAGATGATCTCGCCCTTGGGGATCAGCGTGGCGCCGGGGATCCGGACGATCTCGTACTCGGCCGGCTCCCGGACGTCGACCAGGAAGATGTCCTTGCCGGCGTCCTGCCACTCCTTGAGCTCCAGCGCGGTGATGGTCGAGTCGACCGTCGCCTCCTGGGCCTCCACCGACACCGCGCCGCAGAAGTCCTCGTAGTCCTCCAGCAGGTCGGTGACCGTGGGGTTCTCGCCGCAGAGCACGCAGTTCGGGTCCTTGCGCACCTTGATCTTGCGGTAGGACATCTCCAGCGCGTCGTAGACCATCAGCCGGCCGACCAGCGGCTCGCCGATCCCGGCGAGCAGCTTGATCGCCTCGTTGACCTGGATCGAGCCGATCGAGGCGCAGAGCACGCCGAGCACGCCGCCCTCGGCGCAGGACGGCACCATGCCGGGCGGCGGGGGCTCCGGGTAGAGGCAGCGGTAGCAGGGGCCGTGCTCGGCCCAGAAGACCGACGCCTGGCCGTCGAACCGGTAGATCGACCCCCAGACGTACGGCTTTCCGAGCAGCACCGCGGCGTCGTTGACCATGTAGCGGGTGGCGAAGTTGTCGGTGCCGTCGACGATCAGGTCGTACTGGGCGAAGATCTCGCGGACGTTGTCCCGGTCCAGCGCCGTGTTGTGGATCTCCACCTTGACCAGCGGGTTGATCTCGCGGATCGAGGCGGCGGCGGACTCCGCCTTCGAGCGGCCGACGTCGGAGACACCGTGGATGATCTGCCGCTGGAGGTTGGACTCGTCGACGGTGTCGAAGTCGATGATGCCGAGCGTGCCGACGCCGGCCGCGGCGAGGTACATCAGCGCGGGCGAGCCGAGGCCACCGGCGCCGACACAGAGCACCCGGGCGTTCTTCAGCCGCTTCTGCCCCTCCACCCCGACGTCCGGGATGATCAGGTGGCGCGAGTAGCGGCGGATCTCGTCAACGGTCAGCTCGGCGGCGGGCTCGACGAGCGGGGGCAACGACACGGTGGACTCCCCGGGATCGGCGGTGGCGAACCGCGCCATTGTCGCTCGCCGGCGGGCCGGTCGGCCATGAGGAGGGACACGTAGCCCGCCATTCGGGAGCGGGAATAAAGCGGCCGGGCGGGGGATCGTCAGGGAACGATCTCGCCGGCGTAGCGCCGCCCCTCCAGCCAGGGCCAGGCGTACGCGACGCAGCCCTGGAGGCCGTACGTCTGCTGTTGCATCACCGGCGCCGGGCGTCCCGGCCCCGGGCAGGCCTCGTGGCCCTCGCCGAACTCGTGCCCAACCTCGTGGTTGATCACGTAGGCGCGGTACACCTCCAGCGGCGCCCCGTAGTCCGGCACCGCCTCCAGCCAGCGGGCCAGGTTGATGATCACCTTCCCGGGCAGCCGGCAGGAGGTGTACCCCTCGGTGGTCAGCCCGCCCTCGGCGCACATGACCTCCGAGGTGCGCGGCGTGGCCAGGTAGATGGTGAAGTCGGCGACCTCCGCGTCGGCCACCCGCTGCACCCGCCGCTCGCCCGCGGCGGTCCAGCCGCGCGGGTCGGCCAGCACCTCGTCGACGGTGGCGGCGAAGGCGGGGGCGTCCTGCCCGGTGCCCCGCTCCACCGCCACCCGGTAGCGGTGCAGCGGCCCGTCCGCCCCGAACACCGGCGACTCGCCCTCGGCGGTGGTGAAACTGCCCGCGCCGACCCGGGGATAGCCGGTCGGCTCGGTGCGCTGGTTCGCCCCGTACGCCATCGGGCCGGGACCGACGGACGGTGCCCGGCGCGGGGAGTCACCGGCCCTGGCCACCGCCACCCCGCCGAGGGCCGCGGCCAGCAGCACCAGGCCGAGCAGGACGGTGCGGCGGCGGCGTCGGCGCATCCGCACCAGCGTCGGCCGCGGGCGCGGCCGGGCGGAGCCGGGATCAGTCGGGTCGGAAGGGGACGACGACGTCATGCGGTCAGCGTCGCACGTTAACCGGGTATTTCCGCACGTTAAACACGAATGGGGCAAAGAGTATCTGCCCCTGTCGGCCTGTCAGCGAACTGTTTCCGATTCCTGCCCTTTGCTCCCATTACCGGTAATGGGCTATAGGGGCGGGCCGGCGAAGCGGCGACCGTCCCGGTACGGCCAGGGGTTGGCCACGCAGCCGTTCAGGAAGAGCGTCTGCTGCATCATCACCGGCGCCGGTCGCCCCCGGCCCGGGCACCGCTCGTGCCGGTGCCCGAGCTGGTGGCCGACCTCGTGGTTCACCACGTAGGTGCGGTAGACCGACAGCGGCACGCCGGCCCGCACGAAGTGCGGCACCGACAGCCGCCAGCGGTCCAGGTTGATGATCACCTTGCCCGACGCGCGGCAGGACGTGTACGGCCGCCCGCCGATCCGGATGTCCACCCCACCGGCGGCGCACATCCGCCGCGCCGTGGCCGCGGTGGCCAGGTAGACCGTGAAGTCGTACCGGGAGCGGGGGCCGACCTGCTGCAACCGCAGCCGCCCGCTGTCCACCCAGCTCCCCGGCCCGGCGAGCGCCGTCTGGACGGCCGCCCCGAACTCCCCCGCGTCCTCGCCGGAGCCGGCCTCCACGGCGACCCGGTAGCGCCGCAGCACTCCCGCCTCACCGAGCGCCGGGCCGACCCGGTCGTCGTACCCGAAGCTGCCCCGCCCGGCCGACGGCACCGGCCCGGGCAGCCGGAGCACCGGCGGCGCGGGCGGGCTGGCGGTGGCGCTCGACGTCGCCGCGACGCCGGGGGTCGGCGACACCGCCGGCGTGGGCGCGGAAACCACCTCCGGCACGACGCCCACCTCGGCGTCCGCGTCGCGCGGCCGGTCGGTCACCACCACCACCGCGGCCACCACCGCGACGACGAAGACCAACGCCTCCAGCGCCCGGCGGGACGCGCGCCCCGGGAAGCGGCGAGCGCGGGTACGGCGGCCGTCGGTCCGCGCGGCGCGCTGCTGGTGACCGGGAGCGGACCGGCGGGAGGAGGACATCCTGGTCAGCCTGCCATGTCGGGCCGCCGGGCGGTGTCCTCCGTTTCGGCGAGCAGTCCGACCACGGCGCGGGCCACCAGGCGCGGCACCTCGACCTGCGCCACGTGCCCGACCCCGTCCAGCAGCAGCAGCCGGCTGTCCGGGATCACCCGGGCCGTCTGCGGCGCCACCCGTACGTCGACCAGCCGGTCCTGCCGGCCGCCGACCACCAGGGTGGGCGCCCGGACCGAGCGGGCGAGCCGCCACAGCGACCCCGAGCCCGGCAGGTACGCCCGCAGGAAGCTGTAGACCAACCCGCGGAAGGTGCGCACGTACGCGGCCGCGTAGTGCTCGGCCTGGTAGCGGATCCGGATCTCCTCCAGCGCCTCCCGTCGACGCTGGTCGCAGATCCGGCTGAGGTCGGCCACGCACGCCTCCATCACCTGCTGGGCCATCACCTCGGGCGCCAGCTGGGCCAGCCGCCAGGCGGCCAGTCGCTCGCCCCGGGGGACCGCCAGTAGCGGCAGCATCCGGCCCTGCAACGAGCGGCGGAAGTCGAGGAACGGCAGGGCCGGCGAGATCAGGGTCAGGGTGCGGACCAGGTCCGGCCGGGTGCCCGCCACGTGCACGGTCACCGCCCCGCCGAGCGAGTTGCCGAACAGGTGCACCGGCCCCCGGCCCGAGTGCTCGATCCAGCGGATCACCCGCTCGGCGAAGGCCGGCACGGTGTACCGCCGGCCCGGCTCGCTGCGGCCGAACCCCGGCAGGTCGATCGCCTGCCCGTCGAGCCGGTCGGCGAGCAGCCCGGCCAGGTCGGTCCAGTTCTGCGACGAGCCGCCGAGCCCGTGCACGTAGAGCGCCGGCTCGGCGCCGGGCGCCGTCGCCGGAGTGTCCCGGACGTAGGTGACCGTCCCGTCGAGGCGTACCTCCCGGCCCGGCCAGGGCGGCGGGACCGAGTGCTCCGGGAGGAGGTGGTCCGGCCAGAGGGTGGCGCGCTTCATCGCTCCAGTCTGCCCCGGAACGCTCAGGCCAGCAGCGCCTCGAGCCGGCGGTTGACCGCGGCCAGGGTGGCCCGGACCACTGCCTGCCGGGGGTCGCCGGCGACCAGCGCCGACCCGGCCAGCTGTTCCACCCAGCCGTCGCAGACCAGCAACACCACCACCGTGGCCACCTCGCAGTTGCCGAACGGCACCACCGCCGCGTGCTCGACGAAGCACCGCCCCCGCTCGGGCGCGGAGACCGCGCCGCGGAGCAGTTCGTCCACCGCCGCCGCGGCGGCCACCGCGCAGAGCCGCAGCACGAAGCCGTCCACGGCCGGGCCGGTGGAGTAGCCGGTGGCGTTCTGCCCGCCGGCCACCAGGCGTACCTCCACGGTGGCGTCCAGCCCGAAGGTGCTCACCTGCACGTGGTCGATCACCACCCGGGGACCGGACGTGCCACCGGTGGCCAGTGGCCGGGAAGGGGCGGTCTCGGTGGTGGTCACCTGTCCGCCCGAATAGGAGCCGACGGTGGCCGGGCTGCCGGTGGCCGTACCGGCCGGGGCGGCGGAGACCGAGCCCGGCTCCTCGACGGTGGCCCGGCCCCGGTGCGGGGCGGCGGACTGCCGGCGCCGGCGCGGGGTGACCTCCGGCTCCGGTTCGGCCCGGCGCTCGGCCCGGGTCGGGCCGGTCTCCGGCCGGGCGCCGGGGACCCGGGGGTCGGCGGCCGGCGGGGCGCTCCGCGCCTCGGCGGCGCGGGGCTCGACAGCCCGCTCCGCGCGGGATTCGGCCGCCCGGGGCTCGGCGGAGCGGGACTCGACGGGGCGGGGCTCGGCCGAGCGGCGGCGCACCGGGGGCGGCGGCGTGGTGGGCAGGCCGGGCACGTTCTGCGGCGCGGCGGCCAGCCCCATCCGCTCCTGGAGCAGGCGGGCGACCTGTCGGCTGACCTCGGCCGGGTCGGCGCCGTCGGCCAGGTCGAGCCGCAGGCTGTGCGCGCCGGCCGGGGTGCGGCGCAGCGCCGCGTCCCGGACGCCGGCCACCTCGCGGACGGCGTCCAGGATGGCGTTGACGTCGAAGCCCTCCGGCCGCTCCCGCATCGGCGCGGGCTCGTCGTCGCGGCGCAGGTGGGTGGCGATGCGGGCGAGTTCCGGGGTTTCGGCGGATGGCTCCACGGCTGGCGGCTCCGGCACTACTGGCACGTCCGGCTCGGCCGGGACGCGCTGCGGCAGCACCGCCGACGTACGGTCCGGCAGCCCGTCTTCGGCCGGCCGGGCCGTCGGCACCGGTTCCGGAGCGGATCGGCGGGCCGCGTAGGGAGGGGCACTCGTCGGTGCGGGCGCGGGCGGAGTGCGGTCGCGGCGGGCGTCCCCGCTCGTGGCGGGCGCGGTGGCGGGACCGGTCGACGGGTCGCCGGGTGGTTCCGGCGGGGCGGACGCGGACTCGGCCGACCGGAACCGGAACGGTCGCATGTTCCGGGGCTCGTCCTCGGGCGGGGACGACGCGGCCGCCTCCGGGGCGTACGGGGACGGCGGCGCGCTCGACGGCACGGCGGCCGGCGGCCCGCCCGCCCAGGACGGGCGCTCGGCCGGCGCGGGCGCCGGGCGTTCGGCCGGAGCGGCCGGCGGCTCGTACGCCGGACGCCGTTCGGCCGGCGGCTCGTACGCCGCACGCTGCTCGGCCGGCGGCTCGTACGCCGCACGCTGCTCGGCCGACGGGCGTTGCTCGGCCGGCGGGCGTTGCTCGGCCTCGGCGCGGCTCGGCTGGTAGGGCCGGGTCGGCTCGGGCCGCGGCGGCTCGTAGGGGTGGACCGGCTCGGCGCGTACCGGCTCGTACGGCCGGTTCGGCTCGCTGGCCCAGCCCGGCGTGGACTCGTCGCGGGCGCGCCGGCCGGTCGACTCGGTCGCCTCTTCCCGGGCCCAGGACGGCGCCCAGCCGCTGCCCCAGCTCGGCCGGTTCCAGTTCGGACCGGACCAGTCGGGTTCGGCGGGCGGCGTCCGGTCGGTCGGCGGCGTGGCGGCCGGGCCGGCCGGCTCACCGGCGGTCAGCGCGCGGTCGAGGCCGGCGGTGCGATCGGTTCCCGGCGTGCCCGGGCGGGGCTCGGCGGCGGGCTGCTCCGGCGGGAACGGGTCGCCCCAGCCACGGGGGTCGACGGCGCTCGGCGGTTCGCCGGCCGCGGACCGGTCGACCGTCGGGGCGTGGAAACCGGGCGGCACCTCGAAGCCCGAGGCGGTCGTCCCGACCGGCGGAACCTGTACGGCGGGCGGTGCGGACGTGGGTGGGCCGGGCTCCGCCCAGCGGTTCGGCCGGCCGGCCGACGGGTCGTCGGACGCGTGCCGGGCCGGACCGGGCTCCGGCTCGGCGAGCCCGTGCGGCGGGGCGGGCTGCTCGGCCGCCGGGGCGGGGCGCTGCGCCGGCACCACGAGACGATCCCCGTCGGAGTCCCGGCGCGGTTCGCCGAGCAGACCGGGCGGGGCGCTCACCGGCGTCGCGCGGCCGGGCGGTGCGCTGATCGGAGCCGACCGGTCGGCCGGCGGCTCGGTCGGGTGCTGGCCGACGCCGTTGGTGTGCCGGCCGTTGGCTGCCCGGGTCGCCGGGGCGTCGGCGGGCAGGCCGGGCAGCGGTGGCGGCAGGTCGCCGTGCCGGGGCGAGGAGGCGCCCCAGCCGAGGGCCGGGTCGGGTTGGCGCCAGGACGGCGCCGGCTCCCGGGAACCACCGGTCTCCCCGCTCCGGGCCCAGCCGGCCGGCGCGGGCGCCCACCCGTTGCCGGTACGGGCCAGGTCGTCCTGCTGACCCGTCCCGTCGCCGTGCTCTCCCGGGGTGGCGGCACCGGGTTGCCCTGATTCACTCACCGCGCGCTCCTTGGTCGCCCCCGCTGAGGCTACCGTGTGGTGACAGTGGCGATAAGTTACAGCGGCGGGCCAATTCCGCGACGGGTCACGAACCCGGACCGGTTCGGGGGAAAAGTGCCGGCTCGTACACAGGAAACTCGGAGGTTCCCATGACCGCTGTGGGGAACGGCGCCCAGACCGCCGGCCGGCCCACGCGCCTACCCCGGTCCGCGCGCCGCAAGCAGCTGCTCGCCGCTGCCCAGGAGGTGTTCGTCGCACAGGGCTACCACGCCGCCGCGATGGACGACATCGCCGAGCGGGCGGGGGTCTCCAAGCCGGTGCTCTACCAGCACTTCCCCGGCAAGATGGAGCTGTACCTGGCCCTGCTCGACACCCACTGCGACGCCATCGTGGCGAAGGTGCACGAGGCCATGCGCGGCACCAACGACAACAAGGAGCGGGTCAGCGCCTCGGTCCGGGCGTACTTCGACTTCGTCGACCACGAGAGCGAGGCGTTCCGGCTGGTCTTCGAGTCCGACCTGCGCAACGACCCGGCCGTGCGGCAGCGGGTGGAGCGGGTCGAGCAGGGCTGCATCGCGGCGATCACCGACACCATCATCTCGGACACCGGGGTGAGCCGGGCGCACGCCGAGCTGCTGGCCTCGGGCCTGGTCGGCGCGGCCGAGACCGCCGCGCAGTTCTGGCTGGCCGGCGGCCGGCAGGTGCCCAAGGCCGAGGCCGAGGCGTTGGTGGCGGCGCTGTCCTGGCGCGGCATCGCCAGCTTCCCGCTGCAAGGTGAGTCAGCCTGACCGCCACCCCCGAGATCGGATAGCCTTCGCACGGCGGCTTTTTCGCCCCAGTTGAGGAGGCACCGTGGAGGTCAAGATCGGCGTGCAGTACGCGCCGCGCGAGCTGGTTCTGGAGAGCGCGCAGTCGCCGGCCGAGATCGAGCAGATCGTGACCGACGCCATCGCGAAGAACACCGGCACGCTGTCCCTGACCGACGAGAAGGGTCGGCGGGTCGTCGTCCCGGTCGACAAGGTCGCCTACGTGGAGATCGCCGAGGCGTCGCCGCGCGCGGTCGGGTTCACCGTCCGCTGAGCGGGCCCTCCGTCCGCGGCAGGTGACCGCGCGCACCTGCCGCGGACCACGCGGCACCGCCCGAGGCGGCACACGGCGAGCCACGCCACCAGCCTCCGCCCGGACGCGCCGGGCTGCGACGCACCGCGCGCCATCACCCCGGCGGGCCGGTGAGCTAGTTGTTCAGGCCCGCCGCGGCCATCCGCTCGGTGTGCGCGGCGGTCAGCCGGCGGAACAGCGCCTGCACGTCCACCTGGTCGCCCTGGGCGATCAGGGCGGTGAGCGCGCCCCGGTCGGCGGCGGCCACCCGGCCGGCCTGCGACAGCGCCTCGCCCACCAGCCGCCGCGCCCACATCGAGAGCCGGCCGGCCACCCGCGGGTCGATCTCGATGGCGGCCCGGATCTCGGCGGCGGCGAACTCGGCGTAGCGCGACTCGTGCAGCACGTCGAGGACGAGTTGCCGGTCCGGCTCGGCCAGCGCGCCCGCGATCTCGCGCAGGAAGTCGTCGGTGATGGCGTCGCCGACGTACGCCTTGGTGACCGCCTCGGCCCAGTCCCGCGGCTCGGTCGAGTCGTGGTACGCCTGCAAGGGCGCGACGTACGGGGCCATGGCGTCGTCGGGCAGCACGCCGAGCGCGGTGAGCCGGTCGGCCAGCCGCCGGTAGTTGCCGATCTCGGCGGCCGCCATCTCGCCCAGCGCCGCACGGCGGCGCAGATCGGGCGCGAGCCGCGCGTCGGCGGCCATCCGTTCGAAGGCGAGCAGCTCGCCGAGGGCCACCAGGCCGAGCAGGTCGACGACGGCGGGGCCGGGCGGGGCGGGGGCGGACACGAGCGCAGGCTACCGCCCGCCGACGAACCGTGGGGGACGCCGCGATCCGCCGGTATTTTGTGACTCAGGTCACAGAACCGGCCCCCGGACGCGGGGGCGGGACCCGGAATCAGGACGGGGTGCAGGCGGTTCAGGTAGGATGTAGCAGTTGCCGTGGGCGCCAATCCGGCCGGCCTTCGATCCGGTCGCACTCCGACCCGCGGCGCGCGTGCGGCCCGGTCCGGCTCGGCAGTCTGCCGCCCGACCGTGTGGCCCGCGCCATACCGATCGCGCCCTGAGGACATGACGGGGCGCACCCACGAGAGGGCACCCCCAAATCCATATGAGCGAGCTGACCCAAGACCTCATGGACGGCCAGGAACTGGCCCCCACCGCCCCGGTTCGACCGGAGGCTCCCACCTTCGCCCAGCTCGGCGCGCGTCAGGAGACCGTCGACGCGCTCGCCGACGCGGGCATCACCCGCGCCTTCGCGATCCAGGAGTACGCGCTCCCGATCGCGCTGCGCGGCAGCGACCTGATCGGCCAGGCGCCCACCGGCACCGGCAAGACCCTCGGCTTCGGCGTACCGCTGCTGGAGCGGGTCTTCGCCCCCGGCGAGGGCGGCGAGGACGGCCTGCCCCAGGCGCTGGTCGTCGTACCCACCCGCGAGCTGGGCCTCCAGGTCGCCAAGGACCTGGCCGCCGCCGGCCGCACCCGGGGCGTCCGGGTGCTGCCGATCTACGGTGGCGTCGCGTACGAGCCGCAGATCGACGCCCTGCGCAAGGGCGTGGAGATCCTGGTCGGTACCCCCGGCCGGCTGCTCGACCTGGCCAAGCAGAAGCACCTGCGACTCGACCGGGTGCACGCGCTGGTGCTCGACGAGGCCGACCGGATGCTCGACCTGGGCTTCCTCGACGACGTCGAGAAGATCCTCGCGATGCTGCCGGAGGACCGGCAGACCATGCTCTTCTCGGCCACCATGCCGGACCCGATCGTCGCCCTCTCCCGGCGCTTCCTGCGCCACCCGGTGACGATCCACGCCGGCCACACCGCCGAGACCGGGCCGTCGCCGCAGACCCAGCAGCTGGCCTACCGCACCCACTCGCTCAACAAGATCGAGATCGTGGCGCGGATCCTGCAGGCCGAGGGTCGCGGGCTGACCATGATCTTCACCCGTACCAAGCGGGCCGCCGACCGGGTCGCCGAGGACCTCGACTTCCGCGGCTTCGCGGTGGCCGCCGTGCACGGCGACCTCGGCCAGGGTGCGCGGGAGCGGGCGCTGCGCGCGTTCCGGGCTGGCAAGATCGACACCCTGGTCGCCACCGACGTGGCCGCCCGCGGCATCGACGTCAGCGGCGTCACCCACGTCATCAACTACGACTGCCCCGAGGACCAGGACACCTACACCCACCGGATCGGCCGCACCGGCCGGGCCGGGGCGACCGGCGTCGCGGTGACCTTCGTCGACTGGGACGACATGCCCCGCTGGCGGATCATCGACAAGACGCTGGGCCTGGACATGCCGGAGCCGCCGGAGACGTACCACACGTCCCCGCACCTCTACACCGACCTGGACATCTCCCGCGACGTCACCGGCACGCTGCCCACCGCGGAGCGCACCCGGGCCGGGCTGTCGGCCGAGGTCGAGGAGGACCTCGGCGGTGGCCGGTCCCGCCGGGGCGAGGGCCGGGGTGTCCGGCGCGGTGAGAGCCGCGGCCGGGAGCGCCGCCGGGGCCGCGGCGAGTCGGCCGCCGTGCCGGACGCCGCCGAGCCCGCGGCCGAAGGCGCCGCCGACGAGGCCACCCGCACCCCGCGCCGCCGCCGGCGCCGCCGGGCCGGCGAGGTGGTGGCCGGCGAGCCGACCGCGGTGATCAGCGCCGAGGCCGGCGACACCCCGGTCGCCGAGGGCGACGCCCCGAAGCCGCGCCGCCGCCGGCGCCGCCGTGGTGGCGGTTCCGCCGCCAGTACGCCGGCCGAGGCGACCGCCGACTGACCCGCGCACGACCCGACGTCCCCGTACCGGTCCCCGGTGCGGGGACGTCCGTCTGAGCGCCCAGCCGCCCCGACCAGCCCAACTACGTCCGCGGCGTGCCGCCGCCAGCATGGCAGCCATTTCGCCACGACGTGCCGGCCGCCGGCGAACCGGCCGCCCGAGCCACAGGACCGCCCGCCAGCCGACAGGGCCGCCGGCGAACCGCAAGCCCACCCACCCGCCAGCAGCGAGGCCGCCCACGGGCCGGAGGGCTGCCGGCGAACCGCAACGCGGGCCGAGCCGTGAGGCCGGCCGGAAGCGGCGACGGCGGCGCTGCGCGCGCTTTGCTCTGCTTCCACCCACGCAGCTCCTGACACCCGCCGTCGTCGCGCGGGCGGCACCATCTTCGGGTGCGTTTGTTGCGGCTCCAGCGACAACAGATGCACCCAAACCCGCGCACCACCTCCCCTGACGACGGCATCAGGCGCTGCCGCCTCCCGCCGCTGACCACCGCCGCCGGCGTTTGGGTGCAGGTGTTGCTGTCCTAGCGACAACAGACGCACCCAGAGGCGCGAGATCCCGTCGGACGGCATCGGGCGTGCGGTGGCGCTGCCGCCCTTGACGTCGCCGAACGCGGCCGGCCTGGCGTGCGGGTGGTTCGGCTCTACCGACAGGAGGCGCACCGGAGGCGCGGAGCGGTGTGGCGTAGCGCGACTCACGCGCACCCGGTTCGGGCCGGGCGCGATCGAGCAGGAAGATGGAGCAATGCCGGAACCGCTGGACGCCGCCCTGACCGAGGTGCGGTCGCTGCTGCTCGACCCCGCGCTGACCCGGGCGGTCGCCGCCGGACGCCGGCGCGGCCAGCGCCCCTCGGTGGTCCGGGCCGAGCTGCGCCCGGTGGCGCTGAAGGCCGGCCCACGGTTGCAGATCTCGACCTCGGACGGGGCCCGGCCGTACACCCGCAACGTCGCCCCGGGCCCGGAGGCGGCCGAGGCGGTGGACGCGCTGCTGGCCGAGCCGTTCGGCAACTGGCACGTGGAGACGGCCGGGGCGACCCTGCAACTGCGGGTGACCAAGTCCGGCGAGGCGCAGGTGCACCGGTCGGCGGCGAGCCGGCCGACCGCCGAGCCGGCCGGGCACGACCGGGCCAAGGACTACCTGCTCGACCCGGGTGACCCGATCTTCGCCGAGATCGGCGGCTCGGCGGCGAAGCGGCGCCAGGTGGACGCGTTCCTGCGGGCGCTGGCGGCCACCCTGCCGGACGACCTGACCGGCCGGCTGCGCGTGGTCGACCTGGGCTGCGGCAACGCGTACCTGACCTTCGCGGCGTACCGCTACCTCACCCAGCGCGGGCTCGACGTGGAGCTGGTCGGGGTGGACGTCCGGGAGGACCAGCGCCAGCGCAACACCGAGCTGGCCGAGCGGCTCGGCTGGGCCGACCGGGTCCGCTTCGTGGCCGGCACCATCGCCGACGCGGTGGTCGAGCCCGCCCCCGATCTGGTGCTGGCGCTGCACGCCTGCGACACCGCCACCGACGAGGCGCTGGCCCGGGCGGTGCGCTGGCGGGCCCGCTGGGTGCTCGCCGCGCCCTGCTGCCACCACGACATCGCGGCCCAGCTGCGCGCCCGGCCGGCGCCGGCGCCGTACGAGCTGCTGACCCGGCAGGGCATCCTGCGCGAGCGCTTCGCGGACGTGCTCACCGACGCGCTGCGCGCCGGGCTGCTGCGGCTGCACGGCTACCGGACCGAGGTGGTGGAGTTCGTCGACTCCCGACACACCCCGCGCAACCTGCTGATCCGCGCCCGCCGCACCGGCGCCGAGCCGACCGGGACGCAGCGCGCCGACTACCGGGCGCTGGTCGACCAGTGGGCGGTCACGCCACGGCTGCAGACCCTGCTCGCGGAAGCGCCGCCGGCGCCCGCCCGCACGCCCGCGGACCCGCCGCCCGGCACGCCGGCGGACCCGCCGACCGGAACGCCAGCGGGCACGACAGCCGCCAGGCCGGCCAACACGCCAACCGGGGAGCCGGCGGACACCGCGTAGGACGCCCGGCGCGGCACCGGCGGCCGGCTTCGGGGCGAGAAAAGTCCCGCCGGCGGGACGGTCTGGTCGATCAGTCAATTGCTTCCGCGCCGGGCCGTACTACCCTCGGAGGCGCACCGTCGGTGCCGGTCGGGAGGAGAGAGCCCGCAGGAATGGGCGCGGCAGACGTATCACCACAGATGGCGTTCGCACGGTTCGTGCGGCGCGCCATCGACGACGCCCGCGAGGAACGCGGGTGGACCGTCACGGATCTGGCCGCGCACACCGGCGTGGGCCGCTCGACCGTCTTCCGCTGGCTCGCCGGCGACTGGCAGGACTACCCGGAGCTGGCCAAGGTCCGCGGCTTCTGCGCCGCGCTCGACCTACCGGTCGCCGCCGCCTTCCGCGCCCTCGGCCTGCCCGACGCCGGCCCCACCCCGCGCCGACGTACCGATGACGGCCCGGTGGAGGCCGACGTCCGGGTGATCCTGCAACGGCTGGCCGACCCGACGGTGCCGCTCGAGGAGAAGCACCACATCCGCGACCTGCTGCGCTACCTCGCCCGCCGCCCGATCCGCCGGGCCGGCTGAACCGGCACCACCGTCAGGGGACGGTGACGGTGAACTCGGCGGTGCGTACCTCGCCGGCCACCTGGAAGTCGAGGTAGAGCCGGTACCGGCCGGGGCCGGGCGTGGTCAGCCAGAAGCGGACCGCCCCGTCGACCAGCTCCGGCTCCGGGTGCACGTGCAGGTAGCCGAGGTCCCCCTCACGCAGCGCCACCAGGTGCCCGTACGCCCCGAGGTAGCGCTCCAGCACGGGGGTGCTGCCGCCGGCGGCGGTGATCCGGAAGGTCAGCGGCACGGTCAGCCCGGCCTGCGGGGTGCCCGCGACGCCGACGGTGAACCCGTCGACGGTGGCGGAGGTGGCCGGCGCGGGCAGCGACCGCGGGGCGTAGTCGCCGGGCGCGACCAGGTCCACCCCGAGAGTCACCGGGACCTGCTGGCCGTCGTCGGCGACGGCGGTGAAGTCGGCGTACGCCCGCCAGACGCCGGCCTGCGGCAGGGTCAGCGGCACCGACCAGGTGCCGTCCGCCGCCATGCTCGGGTGCAGGTGCTGGTAGCCGGTCAGGTCCCGGCGGACCACGATCAGGTGCATCGGCTTCTCGTGCACCACCGCGAACCGGGTGACCGCCCGGCGCTGCGCGTCGCGCACCTGGAAGCGCAGTTCGCCTTCCCGGCCGGCGGTGAACTCCCCGCTCAGCGGGGTGAGCGTGTAACCGGACGCGGTGACCGCCAGGCCGGCCGCCTCTGCCGCGGCACTCTGGTCGGCGCCGTGCTCGTGGGCTCCGGTGCCGGGGGCGTGGGTGTGGTCGGCGAGCGCGCTGTCCAGCCCGGTGCCGGCCGGCGGCCCGTCGCCGTTGATCCGGCCCAGCCCGAAGCCGAGCAGGACGGCCAGCACCAGCCCGCCGACCACCAGCGCCAGCCGGACGGTGCTCCCGTCGGGTCTGGCGAGGTCGCGCTCTGGCGTCGCCGGCGTGCCGGGCTCGGTCATGGCGCCCACGCTACCGTCGTGACCAGCGACGATCGCCGGGTGGCGGCGCGGGGTGGCGACCGTCGCAATCCGCCCGGCCCGGGAACTTTCCGGCCGGTCGCGGCCGGCGTGCTGAGGCCAAGCCCGCGGCCGGGTCACCGACCGCCCCGGGCGGGCCGGCTGGGGCCCCGAGCGGTTCCCCGCCGGCCAGCCCTCGGGCGGTCGGCGTCGGCGGGGCACGCAGCGGAGGTCCAGCAGCGGCCCACGCTGCGGGCGTGGCCCGCAGGTCCCTTCCCCGGGTGCCGGGGCTACGGGGTCGCCCAGGCCAGACCGGCGCAGGGATCCAGCTCGACCGCCCGCAGCGATCGCGGGCCACACCCCGAACCCACGAACGCCCGCCGCCGAGCCGGTCAGCCGGCGATGGCCAGGGCGAGCGGGAGCACGTCGGGGGCGCCGGCCCGGCGCAGTTCGCGGGCGGCCATGGTCATCGTCCAGCCGGAGTCGACCAGGTCGTCGACGAGCAACACCGGCCCGTCCAGCCCGGCCAAGGCTTCGGCCAGGTCGTCCGGCACGGTGATCGCGCCGTGCAGGGCGCGTACCCGCTGGGCGCTGTTGCCGCGCGGCCCGCCGGCCGGACCGGCCGCCGTCACCTGCCCGAGCAGCGGCAGCCGCCCGACCGCGGCGATCCGCTCGGCCAGCGAGCCGACCAGCCGGGGCCGGCGGCGCGAGCCGACCGCGACCACCCCGACCGGGCGGCGCGGCCAGGGGTCGTCGCCGTGCGCCCACGCCTTGAGCACCTCGACCACGGCGGCGGCCACGTCGTCCGGCACCGGCCCGTCGTCGGCCTCCGGCCCGACCAGGCCGCGCAGCCGCCCGCCCCAGCCCAGGTCGGAGAGGCGACCCACGGCCCGGCCGGGCAGCGCCTGCTCGCCGGGGGCGATCCGGCCCTTCAGCGGTACGCCGACCGCGTCCAGCCCGGTCGGCCAGAGCTTCTTCGGCGGGATCTCCACCCCGGGCCGGCCGAGGAAGGTCTGCGCGGCGGCCAGCGCGGCGTCGGACACCTCGGGCGGGAACAGCGGGCCGGCGCACCGGTCGCACCGGCCGCAGTCGCCCGCCCCGCTGTCGTCCAGGCACTCCCGCAGGTAGCGCATCCGGCAGTCGGGCGTGGTCGCGTACTCCCGCATGGCCTGCTGCTCGGCGGTGCGCGTGGCGGCGACGCGGCGCAACCGGGCCTCGTCGTAGACCCAGGGCTCGCCGGTGGCGAGCCAGCCGCCGCGGACCCGGCGGACCGCGCCGTCCACGTCGAGCACCTTGAGCATCAGCTCCAGGCGCGCCCGGCGCAGGTCGACGATCGGTTCCAGGGCCTGGGTGGAGAGCGGCCGGTCGGTGTGCAGCGCGGCCAGCACCGCGCGGACCTGCTCCTCCGGCGGGAAGGCGAGCGAGGCGAAGTAGCGCCAGATGGCGGCGTCCTCCGGGCCCGGCAGCAGCAGCACCTCGGCGTGCTCGACGGCCCGGCCGGCCCGACCGACCTGCTGGTAGTACGCGATCGGCGAGGGCGGCGCGCCGAGGTGCACCACGAAGCCGAGGTCCGGCTTGTCGAAGCCCATGCCCAGCGCGCTGGTGGCGACCAGCGCCTTGATCTTGTTGTCCAGCAGGTCCTGCTCGGCCGCCCGCCGGTCCGCGTCGTCGGCCTGCCCGGTGTACGCGGCGACCGGATAGCCGCGCGAGCGGAGGAACTCGGCGGTCTCCCCCGCCGCCGCCACGGTGAGCGTGTAGACGATGCCGGAGCCGGGCAGCCGGTCCAGGTGGTCGGCGAGCCAGGCCAGCCGGTGCGCCGGGCCGGGCAGCTCGACCACGCCGAGCCGCAGCGACTCCCGGTCCAGGGTGCCGCGCAGCACCAGCGCGTCGCCCAGCTGCTCGGCGACGTCGGCGGTGACCCGGGCGTTGGCGGTGGCGGTGGTGGCCAGCACCGGCGTGCCGTCGGGCAGGTTGCCGAGGAAGGTGCGCAGCCGCCGGTAGTCGGGCCGGAAGTCGTGCCCCCAGTCCGAGACGCAGTGCGCCTCGTCCACCACCAGCAGCCCGGTGGTCGCGGCCAGCCTCGGCAGCACGGTGTCCCGGAAGTCGGGGTTGTTCAGCCGCTCCGGGCTGATCAGCAGCACGTCGACCGCGCCGGCGTGGATCTCGGCGGTGATCTCGTCCCACTCGTCGAGGTTGGCGGAGTTGATGGTCCGGGCCCGGATGCCGGCCCGGGCGGCCGACTCGACCTGGTTGCGCATCAGCGCCAGCAGCGGCGAGACGATCACCGTCGGCCCGGTCCGCGGCCCGGCGGCGGGGCTGTCGGCGGTGGGGCCGTCGGTCTGCCGCAGCAGTGCGGTGGCCACGAAGTAGACCGCCGACTTGCCCCAGCCGGTGCGCTGCACGCAGAGCACCCGCCGCCGGTCGACCACCAGCGCCTCGATGGCCCGCCACTGGTCCTCGCGGAGCCGGGCGTGCTCGCCGGCCAGCCGCCGCAGCACCGCCTCGGCTCGTTCCCGTACCGCCGCCCGATCCTGGCTCATCCGGCATTTCTACCAGCGCCGGGTGACCGCACCGCGGTTCGCGCCGGAGGTTCCGGTCACGATCCGGCCGGCGGCGGCGGCTCGGCCGCCGGGGCCGCCGGCGTCGGAGGGAGGAAGAACAGCAGTTCCCGGAGCCGGTCGGTGGCGGTCGGCGGCAGCAGGCAGCGACCGGCGAGTTCCTCCAGGGAGGCGTACGGGCCGCGCAGCCAGCGGTCGACGGTGAGCTGGCGGCACTGGTCGGCGGTCAGCCCGGGCAGGCCGGCGAGCACCTGATCCGGTACGGCGTTGACGTCGATCAGGCCGCCGTCGTCGAACGTCCGGGGCAGGTCGGGCCGGCCGATCCGCAGTTCACCGCGGGCCGCCGGGTAGTGGTAGAGCAGGTACCGGGCGTGTTCCCGGCGGATCCGCCGCTCCTCCTCGGCGCGGAACCTGGCGCTGCCCTGGCCACCGGTGAGCGCCGCCCAGACCCCGCGGCTGAGCAGCACCACGTGCGCCGCCCCGATCAACCAGGTGACCAGCGCCAGGCCGAGGAAGATCACCGCCTCGGTACCGGGCACCTCGGCGTCCGGGTCCTCCAGGTTGAGCATGCTCACCTCGACCACGACGGCGACCAGGTAGCCGACGCCGACGAGCGCCAGCCGCCAACTGCGCCGCCAGGCGGCGTAGGTCAGCATCACCAGCCAGGTGAAGCAGCCGAAGGAGAGCAGGACCAGCGCGGTGCCCGCGATGGTGGCGGTCGCGCTCGCCCAGCCCGGCGACGGCGTCCGCTGGCGCTTGCCGGCTGGGGGCGGACCCGTGGCGGGCGGGGGCGGGAGGACCGGCGGTGGACCGTACCCGGGCAGGGGCGCGCCCCCGGGCGGCGAGCTGACCGGCGGCGGCCCGGCGGGCGGCGGCACGGCGGCTGACGGACCGGACGGCGACGGCACGGCGGCCGGCCCGTCGGACGGCGACAGCACGGCGGCCGGCGAGGTGGCTCCCGGCTGGGGTGTCGTGCCCGGCGGTGCGCCCGGCGGTGGGCTCGACGGAAGGAACGCCCCGGCGGGCGATGCCAGCGGTGTGGCCGCCGGGTCGGACGGCCGTAACGCGGCAGCCGGCGATCCCAGCGGCGAGGCCGGCGCGGCGGGCGAGGCCGGCGCGGCGGGCGGTGCCGGTGACCCGGCGGCGGGCGGTGCCGGCGCTGGTGCTGCCGGGGGCGGTCCGGCCGGCGGGGACGCGGGAGCCGCCGGCGGCTGCTGCGGCGGGGCCATCTCGACGGCGGCCGGCGGCGGGGCTACCTCGACGGCAGCCGGCGGCAGTGCGGCCGCGGTGGGCGGGACGAGCGCCGGGTCGGAGCGGAGCATCCGCCGGTGCAGGTCCTGGAGCGCGTCGCCCGGCTCGATGCCGTACTCGTCGCGCAGCATCTCGTCGAACTCCCGGTAGGCGGCCAGCGCCTCGGCCTGCCGCCCGCTGCGGTACAACGCCAGCATCAGCTGGTGCCGCAGCCGCTCCCGCACCGGAAACTCAGCGGTCAGGTCCACCAGCTCGCCGATCAGCTCGCGATGCCGGCCCAGCCACAGCTCCAGGTCGGCCCAGCTCTCCAGGGCGCTGGCCCGCAGCTCGACCAGGCGCTGCCGGGCCGACTCGAAGTACGGCCCGGCGAAGCCGGTGAACGGCTCGCCCTGCCACAGCTCCAGGATGGAGCGCAGCTCGCCGACCGCCTCGGCGGCCCGGCCCACCGCGCGGAGCCGCTCGGCCCGGCGCAGCCCGCGCTCGAACCGCACCGCGTCGACCCCCTCCGGCCCGACGCGGAGCTGGTAGCCGGCGTCGGTCAGCGTCAGCACCTGGCCCGGGCTGCGCGGTGACCGCTCCGGCTCGATCACCCGGCGCAGCCCGGCGACGTACTTCTGCACCACGTTGGTGCCGTTGGCCGGCGGCTCGTCCGGCCAGACCGCGTCCACGATCTGCGCGGTGGTGACCGGGCGCCCGGCGGCGAGCAGCAGCACGGCCAGCACGGCACGCTGCTTGCCCGGCCCGAGGTCGAGTTCCCGCTCGCCGTACCAGGCCCGCTGGGGCCCGAGAATCTCGAAGCGCAGCGTCCCTGACATGCGAGTTTCCCGCTCCTGACACCCCCGCTGCGTGCGCCACGGCAGTGCACGGCAGTCGGACCGCAGCATAGCGGCAGTGGTTCGGCCGTACCGGCCGGCAGCATCGGTCCGGCAGAGGCCACACCGCGTGGAGGAAAGAGATCATGATGACGAACGGAACCGGCCGTGCCGGCACCGCCCGGCGCCGCGCCGGCGCCCTGGCCGCGGTTCTCACCGCGACCACCCTGGTCGCCGGTTGCGGCGCGACCGGGGCGGACTCCGGGGCCGGCGGGACCGCCTCGGCGAGCCCGACCGCCACCGGCAAGCAGGCGCTCCTCGCGGCGGTGCCGGACGGCAGCGAGGGCGCGTTCCGGTTCTCCGGCAAGGACGCCACCTCGGACCTGTCCGGCGTGGTGGACCCGGACGCGAAGGGCATCGACCTCACCGCCGCCGTGAAGGACCCGGAACACGGCTTCACCACGCGCATGTCGTTCCTGGTGGTCCAGGACCGGATCTGGATGAAGGTCAAGTTCACCGGCACCGAGGGGCTCACCGGCCTGCCCAAGCTGCCGAACCGCTGGATGGAGCTGGACCGCGCCAAGCTGACCGATCCGGACTCCACCCCGACCTACGAGGGGGTGGACATCGGCAACGCCGGGCCGATCATCGAGGCCGCCACCACCGTCGAGGAGAAGGGCGACCGGACGTACGCCGGGATCGTCGACGTCAGCGGCGGCGAGGCCGCCAAGGCGGTCGGCGAGGAGGAGGTCGCCGCCCTCGGCGACGCGGCCCGGCAGGTGCCCTTCACCGCCGTCGTGGGCGCCGACGGGAACCTCGCCTCGCTCACCCTGGCGGTGCCGGCCGCCGGTACGGCGGAGGCCTGGACGTACGTGGTGAAGTACGCCGACTACGGCTCGGCGCCGAAGCTCGCCGCGCCCAGCGGCGACGCCGCCCAGCCGGCACCGAAGCTGGCGTACCAGATGCTCAACGGCTGAGCGTCGACGTGTCGACCGGGTGCCGCGGCCGCACGGGGGGCCGCGGCACCCGGTCGCGTCGCGGTCAGCGGCCGAGCACGGAGCCGCCATTGACCCCGAGCACCTGACCGGGTCCACGTAGCCGGCGGCCGGGCTGGCCAGGTAGCGGACGGCGGCGGCGACGTCGTCCGCTACGCCGGCCCGCCCGACCCCGCCGATCATGAAGTTAGCGTCACCGCCATCGGCGTGTCGCGCCGATAACTTCATGATCGACGGGGGCGGGCCCGGGGGCGGGGGGCCGGGGGGTTGGGTTAGGGGTGGGGGTGGAGGGTTTTGCGGAGGTGGGTCAGGCGGGGGGCGAGGCTGGCGAGGCCGCCGGGGAAGAAGTAGACGGCCAGGATGAAGACGGTGCCGAGGACGAAGAGCGGCTGGGAGAGCGGGCGGCTGAGGATCGCGGGCAGGGCGTCCACCGCGTCGCTGGTGCCGAAGGCGACCAGCCGGTGGTCCAGGTACATGTAGAGGATGCCGCCGAGCACCGGGCCCCACCGGGTGCCCGGCCCGCCGAGCACCACCATGACCAGCAGCGACAGGGTCAGCTCGGAGGAGGTGATGTGCGGCGAGGCACCGCCGACGATCAGGCAGTAGACCACCCCGCCGGCCGCCGCCAGCCCGCCGGCCAGGGTGAACGCGACCAGCTTGAACCGGTACGGGTCGAGCCCGAGCACCCCGACCCGCCGCTCGTCGTCGCGCAGGCCGGCGAGCACCCGCCCGGTCGGCGAGCCGCTCACCCGGTGCACCACGAAGATCACCACGACCAGGTACGCCAGCGCCAGCCAGTAGAGGTTGACCGTGTTGGCCACCCCGACCAGCGCCGGGGGCAGGCCGGAGACGTCCAGCGGTAGCCCCTCCTCGCCGCCGGTGAGCCCGCCGAAGTCCCGGGCCACCAGGATCGCGCCCACCTGGGCGAAGGCCAGCGTCACCATGGCGAACGCGATGCCGACCGTGCGCAGCGCGACGGCGCCGAGCAGCGCGGCGAGGATCGTGCCGCCGGTGATGGTCAGCACCGCGGCCTGCCACAGCGGCAGCCCGGCCTTGGTGACCAGGATGTCCGTGCCGTAGACACCGGCCGCGAAGTAGAGCGCGTGCCCGAAGGAGAGCATGCCGGTGCGGCCGAAGAGCAGGTCGTAGCCGGCCGCCAGGCCGCCGAAGACCAGGCACACGGCGAGCAGTTGCAGGGTGCCGGGCGAGTTCAGCGGGCCCTCGAAGATGCCCGGCAGGTGCACCGTCGAGTACGGCAGGATCAACGCCACCACCAGCGCGACCAGCGGCAGGAACGGGCGCACCCGGTGCCACCGGCCGGTGTCCGGCGTCAGTTCGGCGGGCACCGCCGCCGGCGGCGCCGGAACCTCGGGACTCTTGACCTCGGTCATGCCGTTGCCACCTTTCCGGCGATGCCCTGCGGGCGCAGCAGCAGCACCACGGCCAGCAGCGCGACCACGCAGATGTCGCCCAGCCCGGAGGTGCCGTAGTAGTTCACGAACTGTTGCAGCAGGCCCACCGCGACCGCCGCGTACGCGGACCCGACCACCGAGCCCATCCCGCCGATCACCACCACGATGAACGCGAAGATCAGCAGCGAGCCGCCCTGCCCCGGCGAGACGGTGCCGAAATAGACGCCGCCGAGCGCGCCGGCCAGCGCCGCGGCCGCCCCGCCGATCGCGAAGACCAGGGTGAACGCCTTGCGCACGTCGATACCGAGCGCGGTCACCATCTCCCGGTTCTCCACCCCGGCCCGGATCACCAGGCCGTAGCGGGTCCAGCGGAGGAAGGCGAGGATCGCGCCGAGCACCACCACCGCGGCGATGATCAGCAGCAGGCCGCCGTTGGGCACCTGCGCGCCGAGGACCCCGGTCACCTGCCGGGTCCAGTCGGGGCGCGGGAAGGGCCGGGCGTCCGCGCCCCAGGTGGCCTGGAGCAGCGCCACCCCGGCCAGCGACAGGCCGACGGTGACCAGCACCTGCTCGATGGTGCGCGAGTAGAGCGGCCGGATCAGCACCAGCTCGACCAGCACCGCCACCAGCGTGCCGGCGGCCACCCCGAAGGCGACCGCGAGCAGGAAGCCGAACCCGTCGCCGCCGGCGCCGGGCAGGTTGCCCGCCGCCCACCAGGTGGCGTACGCGCCGACGCCGAGGAACAGCCCGTGCGCGAAGTTGAGCACGTCGGCCAGGCCGAACACCAGCGAGAGCCCGGAGGCGACCAGGAAGTAGAGCGCGGCCAGGCCGAGCCCGGTCAGCGTCAGCAGGACGATCGTGTCCATCAGTGCCCGTCCTTCCCGCCGGCCGGCCCGCCGGACGCGGCCGGCGCGTGCCCCTCGGCGGAGCCCACGCCGAGCAACGACTTGGTCAGCGCGGTCTCCAGCAGCAACCGCTGCGCGTCCCCGGCCCAGGCCACCTGACCGGCGGCCAGCACCACGGCGCCGCGGGCGAGCCGCCGGACCACCGCCAGGTTCTGCTCGACGAGCAGCACCGGCACGGACTCGGCGACCCGTTCGAGCACCTCGGCCACCTCGGTCACCACCTTCGGGGCCAACCCCTTGGTCGGCTCGTCGACCAGCAGCAGCCGGTTGTCGTTGAGCAGCACCCGGCCGATGGCGAGCATCTGCTGCTGCCCGCCGGAGAGCGAACCGGCCCGCTGCCGGCCCCGCCGGTCCAGCTCGGGGAAGAGCGCGTACACCTTGTCGTACGCCGGGGTGGTGCCGCGCCGTTCGGCGAGCCGCAGGTTCTCCGCCACGGTGAGCCCGGCGAAGACGCACCGGTCCTCGGGCACGTAGCCGAGCCCGCCGCGGACCAGCCGGTGGGTCGGCCGGGCCAGCAGGCTCTGCGCGCCCATCCGGATGGCACCGCGCACCTCCCCGCCGCGCGGGGTGAGCCCGACGATGGCGCGCAGGGTGGTGGTCTTGCCGACGCCGTTGCGGCCGAGCAGCACGGTGACGCCGGTCGGGGCGACGGTGAACGACACCCCCTGGAGGATGTGCAGCCCGGCGATCCGGACCGACAGGTTCTCCACCTCGAGAATGGGTTCCATCTACAGTGACTCCCCCAGGTAGGCCTCTTGCACGGTGGGGTTGGCCATCACCGTCTCCGGGGTGTCGCAGGCCAGCAGCGCGCCGTGGTGCATCACCGCGATCCGGTCGGCCAGCTCCAGGATCACGTCCATGTGGTGCTCCACCATCAGCACCGACCGGCCGCTGTCGCCGGTCAACGACCGGATCACCGCGACCAGTTCCGGCACGTCCTCGGCGCTGACCCCGGCCATCGGCTCGTCGAGCAGCATCACCCGCGGCTCGCCGGCCAGCAGCAGCGCGATCTCCAGCTTGCGCTTCTCGCCGTGGGCCAGCGTGCCGGCGAGCGCCGTACCCCGGTGGGCGAGGCCGACGCGGTCCAGCGCCGCGTCGGCGGCGGCGGCCACCTCCCGGTCGGCCGCCGCTCGCCGCCACAGCTTCATCGAGCCCCCGCGGTGCGCCTGTACGGCGAGCCGCACGTTCTCCCGCACGCTGAGCGAGCCGAAGACCGAGGACGCCTGGAAGGTACGGCCCAGTCCGAGACGGGCCCGCCGGTGCGGCGGCAGGGACGAGATGTCCTGCCCGTCGAGGGTGACCCGTCCCTCCGTGGCCCGGCGCAGGCCGGTGATCAGGTTGAACAGTGAGGTCTTGCCGGCGCCGTTCGGCCCGATGACGCCGAGGAACTCCCCGGGCGCCAGGTCGAGGTAGACGCCGTCGACGATGGCGACCTCACCGATCCGCCAGGTCAGACCGCGGGTGGCGAGCATGGTTCAGCCCTTCATCGCCACGGCCGGCGGCGCGCTCTCGTCGCCGGTGAGGCTCTTCTGCGCGGTGGCCGTGAAGGTGGTGCCGCTGCCGGTCAGCTTGGCCTGGAACATCGGCTGGAGCAGGGCGTGGTCCTCGGCGCGGATGGTCATCTTGCCCTTCACGCCGTCGAAGCTCCAGCCCTCCAGCGCGGTGACCATCTTCTCGACGTCGTCGCCGCCCTCCTGCACGGCGCGGACGACCATCTGCGCGGCGGCGAAGCCGTCCGGGTGGAACAGGTCGAGGGTGCCGCCCGGGATCTTGGCCTTGGCGGCCTTGGTGGCCTCGTTGTCGGTGGCCCCGTCGAAGTAGTGCGACAGGAACGAGATCTTGCTGCCGGCCGCGCCGAAGGTGGGCCAACTGGCGCGGATGTCCAGGCCGGTGACGACGGTGGTGGAGGAGAGCACACCCTGCTGGTCGAGGGTCTGCCACATGGCCGGGGCGGTGGTGCCGGCCCAGGCGACGAAGAGCAGGTCCGGCTTGGCGGCCTTGATCTGGCTGGCGAACGGGGTGAACTCGGTGGCGCTGGCCGGGGCCCGGACGCTGCTGACGGTCGCGCCGGCGCCGCCGATGACGGTCTTCACGGCCGCCTCGTTGGCGTCGCCGAAGGCGCCGTCCTGGGCGAAGACCACGACCTTCTTGCCGGCCGGGTCGCCGATGAACGACTTGGCGGTCAGCACGTCCTGGTACGACTGCCGCCCGGACCGGAAGGTGTACTTGTTCGCGCCGGTCACCGCGTCGGTCGCGGCCGGCCCGGAGATGAAGAGCACCTTGTTCTGCGCGGCGATCGGCGCGACCTGGAGGGCCACCCCGGACGCCGTCGAACCCGCGATGATCTTGTGTCCCTTGCCGATCAGGTCCTTGGCCGCGGAGACCGCCTTCGCCGGGTCGCCGGCGTCGTCGACCTCGGTGATCTCGATGGACCGGTCGCCGACCTTGTTGGTGCCCTTGGTGGCGAAGTCGAGGCCGGCCTTGAACCCCTCGATGTACTGCTTGCCGTAGCTGGCCAGCGCTCCCGACTGGGAGTAGACCAGGCCAACCTTGACCGGGGCGGCGCTGTCGCCGCCACCGGAGGCGGTGTCCTGCGGGCTGCCACAGGCCGTGGCGGCGAGCGCCGCGGCCATCATCGTGGCGGTGGACAGGAACACCCGCCGCGTCGTCCGGACCGTCATTGCGACTCCACGTGAGGACTCGGAGGGAAGGGAACTCGTTTGTCGGCTCACGCTAGAAGTGACGTCACGCACGGGCTATGTGGCCGAAACACACAAGTAACAGGGGTGGGATGGCCGACCGTAACAGCCTCCGACCTGCGACGGTGACGGCGTACCGGCGCGATGGGCGCGGCAGCCATGGCCGAAACCGGGCATGTGTCGCACCCCGCCACCGCCCCCCGCCGAACGCGGTACGCCGCCGACCCGTCCCGCGGCCCGGCCGGTGGCCGACGCAGGACCGCCCACCACTTTCGGGTGCCCGCACGGCGACCTCGCGGGCACCCCGGCCCGCACTCGATAACGTCCTGTCGAGCTGCCCCTACAGACGGGGCATCCTCGGGCCACCCTGGTCCGGACCCGGCGAGGCAGCACGATCATGCTCGATCAATGTTGTGGTGGCTTCCCACCGCACCCGAGGCCACTACAACAAGGAAACAGCGCGATCTTCGCGGGTGCCCCCGCCGCGCCGCCCAGACGGGACGCGCCGTCGGGAGTCCCAGGCGGGACGCTCCGGCGGGAGGCCCCCGGCGGGACACCCCCGGCAGGACGCCCCGACACCCCCGGCGGGACGCCCCGGCGGTGGTCCGGTGCGTGGGGCAGCTCGTAAGCGTCCCCGGGCACCTGTCGCCGCCGCGGGGATGGGCCAGCTCACGAACGGCTGGCCGGTTGTCACGAATCGCCGCCCTGTCCGGTCGTAGGTGCTTGACTGCGGCGTGAGGTGCCGCGGCAGGAAGGGAAGAGATCGATCATGAAGATCGTCGTCATCGGCGGCAGCGGACTCATCGGCAGCAAGGTGGTGGCCATCCTGGAGGGGCAGGGCCACGAGGTGGTCGCCGCGTCCCCCAAGACCGGCGTCAACACCCTGACCGGTGAGGGCGTCAAGGAGGCGCTGGCCGGCGCGGACGTCGTCGTCGACGTGTCCAACTCGCCGTCGTTCGAGGACTCGGCGGTGCTGGACTTCTTCCAGACCTCCACCCGCACCCTCCTGGCCGCCGGGGCCGAGGCCGGCGTCGGCCACTACGTGGCCCTGTCCATCGTCAACTGCGACCGCATCCCGGACAGCGGCTACATGCGGGCGAAGGTCGCCCAGGAGAAGCTGGTGACCTCCGCCGACATCCCGTACTCGATCGTGCGGGCCACGCAGTTCATCGAGTTCGTCCCGGGCATCGTCGCGGCCGGGGCCGACGGGGACGCCGTCCACCTCTCCCCGGCGCTCATCCAGCCGATCGCGGCCGACGACGTCGCGGCGACGGTCGCCGAGGTCAGCCTCGGCGACCCGGTGAACGGCATCGTCGAGGTCGGCGGCCCGGAACAGTTCCGGCTCGACGAACTCGGCCGCGACACCCTGGCCGCCCAGGGGGAGGCCAAGGAGGTGGTCACCGACCCGGAGGCCCGGTACTTCGGCGCGCGGCTTCAGGAGCGCTCGCTGGTGACCTCCGACGGGGCGCGGAAGGGCACGACGACGGTGGCGCAGTGGCGCCAGCGGGCCGGCCAGCGGGCGTAACCCCGCGGTGGTGCGCACGCGGTGGGCCCACCTCCCCGCGCCGGCCCACCGCGGCGCCCGCTACGTTGGGCGCATGGTGAGCGGTCGGGCGGACGCCGACGGCGCCGCGCCCGCACCCGGACGCCCGGCCGTGACGGCGGACGACCTCACCGAGTTCCTCGCCATCCGCCCGCGCCTGTTCGGGATCGCCTACCGGATGCTGGCCAGCGTCACCGAGGCCGAGGACGTCGTGCAGGACGCCTGGCTGCGCTGGCAGGGGACGGACCGCCGGAAGGTCGACAACCCGGCCGCCTTCCTGACCACCACGACCACCCGGCTGGCCGTCAACGCCGCCGGCTCGGCACGGGCCCGCCGCGAACGGTACGTGGGGCCGTGGCTGCCGGAGCCGGTGGACACCAGCGCGGACCCGACGCTCGGCGCCGAACGCGCGGAGGCGCTGGACGCCGCCGTCCTGCTCCTGCTGGAGCGGCTCACCCCGACCGAGCGCGCCGCGTACGTGCTGCGGGAGGCCTTCGACTACTCGCACCGCGAGATCGCCGGGGTCCTCGACACCACCGAGGCGAACGCGCGGCAGCTGGTCAGCCGGGCCCGCCGGCACCTCGCGACGCGACGGACCGCACCGGCGTCCCGGGCCGAGCGGCGGCGGCTGGTCGAGACGTTCGTCGCGGCGGCCCGGGACGGGGACCTGGCCCGGCTGGAACGGCTGCTCGCCGAGGACGTGGTCGCCCGCTCGGACGGCGGCGGCCGGGTACCCGCCGCGCGCAAGGACGTCAGCGGGCCCGCCCGGGTCACCAACCTGCTGGACAACGTCTGGCGCAAGTACTGGCGTGCGTCGACCTTCCGGATCGTCGAGGCCAACGGCGAACCGGCGCTGCTGGTGGCGGACGCCGACGGCAGGCCGGAGGCCGTGGTCGCCCTGGACGCCACCGACCGGCGGATCTCCCAGCTGCTGATCATGGTCAATCCGGACAAGCTGCAGGGGTTCGCCGGCTGAGCACGGCGCCGGCCCGCCACCGTGGCACGGTGACGGGCCGGCGGGCGGTCCGGGTCAGCGCTGGCCGAGTCCGGCGCGGGCGGCGACGGCGGTGTCCGGGTGGTCGGCGAAGACCCCGTCCAGGCCCAGGCCGAGGAAGAGTTCGTACTCGGCCTGGATGTCGCCCCGGGCGTTCGGGTCGGTGCCGATCCGGAAGTCCGCCGGCAGGAACTGGTTCTCGGCGCGGAACGTCCAGGCGTGCACCACCAGCCGTTCCCGGTGCGCGTCCCGGACCAGGGTGGTCGGGGCGAGCAGCTTCCCGGCGGCGTCGCGCGGCACGATCAGGTTCTTGTTCGCCCCGACGCCGTCGGCGTACCGGGCGATCCACGCCAGGCCGGCCGGCTTCGCCAGGTCCTGGTAGGTGCGGGTGTCACCGGCGACGGTGAAGTCGTACGGGCGGCCGCTGGCGTCGAGCAGCTGGGCGAGCCGGACGTCGATCATCCGGTCCAGCTTGCGCAGGTTGGCGGTCTCGAAGGACTGCACGATCACCGGCGAGTTCTTCCGGGTCAGCCGGTTCGCCCGGAGCACCCGCACCAGCGGCTCCTCCAGCGGCAGCCCGATCGAGGCGAAGTAGCTGGGGTGCTTGGTCTCCGGGTAGACGCCGATGGTGCGGCCCCGTGCCCGCCCCTCGGTTCGGGCGAGGTCGATGACCTCCTGGAGCGTGGGCACCTCGAACCGGCCGTCGAAGGCGGTGTTGGCCACCCGTACCTGCGGCAGCCGCTCCTTGGCCCGCAGCGTCTTCAGCTCGGCGAGGGTGAAGTCCTCGGTGAACCAGCCGGTCACCCGGGTGCCGTCGATGGTCTTCGTGGTCCGGCGGGCGGCGAACTCCGGGCGGGCGGCCACGTCGGTGGTACCCGAGATCTCGTTCTCGTGCCGGGCCACCAGCACCCCGTCCGAGGTGGAGACCAGGTCCGGCTCGATGAAGTCGGCGCCCTGCCGGATGGCCAGCCGGTACGCCTCCAGGGTGTGCTCGGGCCGGTAGCCGCTGGCCCCGCGGTGGGCGATCACCAGCGGGCGGCCGCCGGCCTTCTCGCTGCCCGTCGCCGGACCGGCCGCCGCGCCGGTGGTGGGCACGGCCACCACGGCCGCGAGCAGGGCGCCGGCCAGGCCGAGGGCGGAAAGGGTACGTCGCAACGCCGTCTCCTGTCGTCGTCGAGGAACGCCCTCAGCAGACCCGTCCGGGTTGTCCGGCAGTTGGTCGACGACTGGCCGACAGGTGAACCCTCCGGGATACCGGTTTCGACACCCCGATCCGGGCGGAACAGGAAGATTGTCTGGTGCGCCGGTTTCTTCGTCACCCCGTACGGCTGGTGCCGTTCGGTTTCCTGGCGACGATCCTGCTCGGCACCGGCCTGCTGATGCTGCCCTGGGCGACCACCGAGCACCGGTACACCCCGTTCATGACCGCGCTGTTCACCGCGACCTCGGCGGTGTCGGTGACCGGCATGGCGGTGGTCGACACCCCGAACTACTGGACCGAGTTCGGCCTCGTGATGATCACCGTGCTGACCCAGGTCGGCGGGATCGGCATCGTCACCGGGGCCACCCTGGTCATCCTGGTGGTGGCCCGGCGCCTCGGGCTGCGCAACCGGCTGCTGGTGCAGGCCGAGACCCAGGAGTTCGGGTTCGGCGACGTCCGCCGGCTGCTCATGCGCATCGCCGCCACCTCGCTGATCTGCGAGGCGGTGATCGCGACGATCCTCACCGTCCGGCTCGCGGTCAGCTACGACTACCCGCTGGGCCGGGCGCTCTGGCACGGCGTCTTCCACGCCGTGCAGGGCTTCAACAACGGCGGGTTCGCGCTCTACTCCGACAACCTGGTCGGGTTCGCCACCGACGCCTGGGTCACCCTGCCGCTGGCCGTCGGCGCGATCATCGGCGGGCTCGGTTTCCCCGCGCTGTTCGAGGCGGTCCGGGAGTGGCGCGAACCGGACCGCTGGGCGGTGGGCACCAAGCTGACCGTCTGGGGCAGCCTGGTGCTGCTCCTGGTCGGCTTCCTCGCCCTGCTCGTGGTGGAGTGGGGCAACCCGCGCACCCTGGGCCCGTTCAGCTGGCCGGACAAGCTGCTCGCGGCGTTCACCCAGGACGCGTTCGTCCGCACCGGCGGGTTCAACGTGGTCGACACCAGCGGCCTCGGCGAGGAGACGTACCCCACCCTCGTCGCGCTGATGTTCATCGGCGGGGGCAGCGCCAGCACCGCCGGCGGGATCAAGGTGACCACGTTTTTCCTGCTCGCGTTCGTGATCTGGGCGGAGCTGCGCGGCGAGCCGGACGTGACGATCGGGCACCGCCGGGTGGCCACCGCCAGCCAGCGGCAGGCGATCACCGTGGCGCTGATCAGCGTCGCGCTGGTGGTGGTCGGCACGGTGGGGCTGATCGTGATCACCGAGGGGGTCCCGTTCTACGCCGCGCTGTTCGAGGTGACCTCGGCGTTCACCACCACCGGGCTCTCCGTCGGCGTCGCCCCCACGCTGCCGGAGAGCGGCCAGCTCGCCCTCATCGCCCTGATGTACATCGGCCGCGTCGGGCCGCTCACCCTCGGGTCGGCGATCGCCCTGAACACCCGGCGACGGCTCTACCGCTACCCGGAGGAGCAACCCATTGTCGGCTGACCGCAGCAACGACGGCGGCATCCTGGTGATCGGGCTGGGCCGGTTCGGCGGCTACCTGGCCGAGTCGCTGACCCAGCTCGGCCACGAGGTGCTCGCCGTCGACCGCAATCCCGATCTCGTGCAGCGCTGGTCCGACCAGCTCGACCGGGTGGTGCAGGCCGACGCCACCGAGGAGGACGCGCTGCGCCAGCTCGGCGCGTCCGACTTCCAGAGCGCGGTGGTCGCCATCGGCGCCTCGGTCGAGGCGAGCGTGCTCGCCGTGCTGGCCCTGGTGGAACTCGGCGGGCCGCAGGTGTGGGCCCGGGCCACGTCCACCAAGCACGCCAAGATCCTGGCCTCGGTGGGCGCGCACCACGTGATCTTCCCGGAGGCGGAGACCGGTGAGCGGGTGGCCCACCTGATCGTCAGCAAGATGCTCAACTTCATCGAGTTCGGCGAGGACTTCGCCATCGCCAAGGTACGCGCGCCGGAGAGCCTCGCCGGCCGGTCACTGGCCGAGGTCCGGCCGGCCGAGCGGCACGGGGTACGCGTGGTCGGGGTGCAACTGCCGGGCGAGCGGTTCCACTACGCCACCGACGACACCGTGGTGCTGCCGGGCAGCACGCTGATCGTCGAGGGAAGCATCGATCAGGTGCAGCGCTTCGCCGCGCTGACCTGAGTCACCTACCCTTGCCGCCCTCCCCCTTGCCCTTGCCTAGTTTCGCCCTTTTCCCGGACCACCGCCCGCTCCCTTGCCCTTGCCCTTGCCCGCACCGCGGTCGTCGGTCTTCGCCGTGCTGCCGCCGCCGGTCCTGGTGCTGGTGACCTTCTTCTTCGGCGGGGCCTTGGTCGCCGCGGGCTTGGGGGCCGTGCTGGGCACCGCACCGGCCACACCGGACACCCGCACCCCGCAGGTCTCCTCGCCGATGCGGAACTCCACCGGCAGCGGGTTCGCCCCGGTGTGCCGGCCGGTCAGGGTGAGCTTCTCGGCCGCACCGGGCGCCAGCGCGGTCCGCTGCGGCGCCGGCCGCACGGTCACCGTGCTGCCCTGCTGGCTCACCGGCGCGGGCACCGCCTTCGTCACGGTCTGCTGGCCGGGGAAGGTGAAGCTCATCGTCCAGTCCCGCAGTTCCCGGTCACCGGTGTTGGTGAGGGTCAACTCGGCGGTGAAGTCCTTGCCGGTGTCGGCGCGCAGCGCGTACGCCACCTGGCAGGAGGCGGGCTTCTCCACCCCCATCCGGGCCGGCGTGGGCTCCTCGACGCCGCCGCTGGCCGGGCTGCGCGAGGTCAGCCCCCACAGCGACGCGGTCACCGCGACCAGGCCGGCGGCGGCCACCCCGGCCTCCACCCGCCGGCGCCGGGCCACCGCCCGGCGGTTGCGGGTACGCGAGAACGGCAGCGCGTCGGTCGCCGCCGACCAGGGCAGGATGGTGGTGCCGGCGCTGGCCAGCGCGGCCGGGTCGGCCGGCGCGGCCGCCGGGGAGACCGGCACCGCCGGGATCATGCCGGCCGCCTCGGCGAGGGTGGCGGCCACCTCGGCGGTGGCCGGCCGGTCCTCCGGGCGCTTGGCCAGGCAGCGGCGCACCAGGTCGGCCACCTCGTCGGCCAGCCCCGGCACCGGCGGCATCGGCTCGGGGTCGTTGTACATGTGCGCGCGCAGCATCTCGGTGGTGGTGCTGGCCTGCCAGGGCAGCCGGCCGGTGAGCATCCGGTAGAGCAGCAGGCCGACCGCGTACACGTCGGTGGCCGGCGAGACCTGGCCGTTGTCCAGCCGCTCCGGCGCCAGGTACGCGGGCGTGCCGAGCAGCGCCCCGTCCGGACCCTTCTCGCTCTCCCCGACCAGCGCCGAGATGCCGAAGTCGACCACCTTCACCCCGGTGGGGGTCAGCATCACGTTGCCCGGGGTCACGTCGCGGTGCACCACCCCGCGGGCGTGCGCGGTGGCCAGTGCCGAGGCGACCTCGGCGCCGATCGTCACCGCCTCCCGCCAGGGCAGCTGCCCGCCGCGGCGCAGCCGGCCGCTCAGCGACTCCCCGTCGATCAGCTCCATCACCACGTACGGCACGGTGAGCCCGACCTGCTCGGACTCGCCGTAGTCGTACACGTTGGTGATGTTGGGGTGGCAGAGCCGCGCGGCGGCCTGCGCCTCGATCCGGATCCGGTGCCGGAACGCGCGGTCGCTGGCGAGCCGGGAGGCGAGCACCTTGACCGCCACCTGCCGGCCGAGCACCTCGTCGTAGCCGCGCCAGACCACTGACATGCCACCCGCGCCGAGCTGCTCGATCAGCCGGTACCGCTCACCGAGCAGTTGCGCGCCCTTCTGGACCCCACCCATGGTCAGCGTTGTTGCCCCGGCGGGCCCGGACTACACCTCCACGGTCGGAATCGGTCAGTGATGTCACCCGTTCAGGCGGTGGCGAGCAGTTGGTCCACCGGGGCGTAGTCGTCGGTGAGCACCAGCGCGTCGCCGACGAACGCGGCCAGCTCCGCGCCGGACAGCAGGTTCGTCGCCTCGTCGAGGGTGTCCAGCCGGGCCCGCACCGCGTCCAGCGGCAGCGGGGCGTCGGAGGCCACGATGAGGAAGTTGGACCCCTGCTCGCCGGCGAACGCGGCCGGCGGGGCGATCACCGCGACGTGCCGGAACTCGGCGGCGACGGTGGCCAGTTCGCTGCGGATGAAGCGCAGCGGCGGGTAGTCGATGACGTTCTGCACGTAGACGCCGCCCGGGCGGGTCACCCGGCGGATCTCCGCGGCCATCTCCCGGGTGGCCAGGTGCCAGGGCACCACCAGGTGCCCGAAGGCGTCGCCGACCACCAGGTCGCGGCTGTCGCCCGGCTCGCCGGCGACCAGCATCCGGGCGTCACCCACCACCGCGCGCAGCGCCGGCCCCTGGCGTACGCCCAGCTCGCGCTCGCCCAGCTCGACCAGCCCGCCGTCGATCTCGAAGACCACGTTGTCGGTGCCCGGCCGGGTCGCGGTCAGGTAGCCCGGCACGGTGAACCCGCCGCCACCCAGGTGCAGCGCGTCCAGCCGTTGCCCGGGCGGCGCCACCACGTCGGCCACCGCCCCGATCCACTGGGTGTACGCGTACTCCAGGTGGGTCGGGTCGGCGAGGTCCACGTAGGAGTGCTGGGCCGAGTTGAGCAGCAGGGTCCGTCCGCTGCCGCGGTCCGGGTCGGCCTCGACCCGGGCGCAGTGGT
The DNA here is from genome assembly GCF_030519475.1 of Micromonospora sp. C28SCA-DRY-2. GTDB lineage: Bacteria > Actinomycetota > Actinomycetes > Mycobacteriales > Micromonosporaceae > Micromonospora. The sequence continues at coordinate 1,090,248 of NZ_JAUMKD010000002.1, forward strand.
ACGCCGTCTCGATGTCGCACGGGTTCGGGGCGACGGTGGTCAGCCCCGCCCCGACCAGGCCGAGCACGGCCAGCGCGGCCCTGGCCCGGGCCGGGCCCGGCGTGGCGGTGCGGTCCCGGCGGCGCAGCCACACCCCGAGGGCGAGCCCGGTGATCCCGAGCGCGGCGGCCAGGGCGAACAGGATGACCGTGCTGGGCAGGGCGGCGACCAGCACGAAGCCGGTGCCCAGGGTGGCCGTGATGCCGCCCAGCGTGCCGATGCCGGAGAGCCGGCCGACCACCTGCCCGGTGCGCCGCAGGTCGGCCAGTTGCAGCTTGACCACCAGCGGGGTGACCGCGGCCAGCAGCGCCGCCGGCACGAAGACGGCGAGCGCGACCAGCAGCAGGATGGCCGTCGCCGCGCCGCCGCGCAGCACCTCGCCCGCGTACCGGACGACCGGCAGGGTCACCGCGGTGGCGATCCCGGCCAGCACCAGCGCCGGGGCCAGCAGGGTGCGCGGGTCCCGCCGGTCGGCCAGCCAGCCGCCGGACCACGCCCCGTACGCGATGGCGGCCAGCGCGATGCCGATCACCGAGCTGGTCACCTGGAGGGTCACCCCGACGTACGGACCGACCAGGCGCAGCGCGACCGTCTCCAGCACCAGGACGGCGCCGCTGGAGAAGAAGACCAGGAACGCGGCGAGGCCGTTGGGCAGGGCCCGGCCGGTGGCCGGCTCGGGCTGCGCGGGCGGTACCGCGACATCGGGCGATGGGGAGTTCACCGTCGCGATGGTACGCAGCGAACCCGGCGGTCCGGGTCAGTACATCGAGAGATGAACATGGTTCGTATGGTCGGCGGCCGGACTGCCGCCACCGCTGTACGAGCGCCAGCCGGTGCCGGGATGCCAGATCTGCCGGTACCAGATCACGTAGAGCACGCCGAGCCGGCTGGCGTTGCGCACGTGCCAGGCGGCCAGGCTGTCCCCGTACGCCTTGTCCCCGCCGGTCGCGGTCCGGTCCTCGAACCCGCCGGCGGCGGCGGAGAAGTCGCAGGCCCGGCCCTTCGGATGCTCGCCGGAGCCGCCGCTGCGGTAGCAGGAGACGTAACGCTTGTAGCCGGCCGCCTTGGTCTGCTGGAGGGCGTTGAGCGTGCGCGGCGTGATGCAGCCGGAGGTGGTCGGGTCGTTCACCGAGCAGGACTCCGACGGCCAGGAGCCGTCCGGGTTCCGGGGCGCCGGCTTCGCCGAGGTCGAGATGGCCCCGCTGAAGCCGCCGCTGCCACCGCCGCTGACCGCGGCCAGCGCGGCCTCGGCCTCCTTCTTCTTCTTGGCCATGATGGCGAGCTGCTTCTGCTGCTCGCGCACCTCGGTGTCGAGGGCGATCTTCGCCTGCTGCGCCTGCTGGCGCGCCTCGGCCAGCTCGCGCAGCCGCTTGCCGTCGCGCTGCGCCATCAGGTCCAGGTTCGCCGCCCGCTCCAGGAACGCCACCGGCGAGGCGCTGTTGAGCAGCATCGACGCCGGGGTGAGCCGGCCCACCCGGTAGGACTGCGCGGCCACCTCGGCGACCTGCTCGGTCAGGTCGCCCAGCCGCGCCTCCAGCCCGGTCAGCTCCCCGACCAGCTCCTTCTGCCGGCGCTTGGAGTTGTCGAGCTTCGCCTTGGCCTCGAGGTGGGCCTTCGCGGTGGCCTCCAGGGCGTCCCGGAGCTTCTTGGTGCCGCCCTCGTTCGGCTCCGCGTACGCGGGCACGGCGCCCAGGCCGAACACCAGCGCGACGGCGGCGAGCAGGGCGATCAGCGGGCGGCGGCCACGACGCCCGGCGGGCATGGTCCTGGGCACGACAGCATCCTTCCGTCAGCCGCCGGCCCCCGTGGTACCGCTGCGCGGCGGCGGTCGCCGCCGGCGCCGGTCGGCGGCCTGCTGGCGGAGACCGGCGGTCAGGATACCGGACCACCGAGCCCTGACCAGCCCCCCGCGCCCCGGCGCCCCGCATCATCGACCCGCCGTGCCCACCCCCTCACCCACCGCTCTCCCGAGCCCCTTCGGGGCGGCCTTCCCGCGCCGGGAGGCCACTCTCCCCGCACGGGCGCGGCTCCCGTGGGCGGGACGGTCAGGGGGTGAGGAGGGCGTCGCGGACCTCGGTCCAGATCTCCTCGTTGGCGGCGACGAGCAGGCCGTGGCCCTCGTCCGCCGGGTGGTAGTCGGTGCCGTCGAAGCGCCGGGCCACCCCGCCGGCCGCCCGGACCAGCAGGGTGCCCGGCCCGTGGTCCCACGGCAGGGTCCGCCAGAAGAGCACGAACTGCTGGTCGCCGAGGAGGATGTCCAGGTACTCCCGGCCGGCGCAGTGCTGCCCGGGGAGCAGCTCGCCGAAGCGGGCGGCGCCGGTGTCGACGCTGGCCCGGGACGCCGGCGGCAGGAACCGGGTCATCGCCGCGCCGCGCAGCTCGCCGACCGGCGGTGCCGACGACGTGGTGCGCACCGGCCGCCCGTCGAGCCAGGCGCCCTCCCCCATCCGGGCGCTGGCCAGCGTGTCGGCGAGCGGGTCGAGCACCCACGCGGCGGCCGGCTCGCCGTCGGTCAGCAGGGCCACCATCAGCGCGAACGGGCGCCGGCCGGCGGCGAAGTTCGAGGTGCCGTCGACCGGGTCGACCAGCCAGACGTCGCCCGACCCGCGCAGGTGGCGCAGCAGGCCCGGGTCGTCGGCCACCGCCTCCTCGCCGACCACCACCGAGCCCGGACGCAACCGGCGCAGGGTCGCCGAGATCACCTCCTCGGCCCGCCGGTCGGCGACGGTGACGATCTCGCCGGGCGCCTTCTCGGCCACGTCGGCGTCGTCCAGCTTGCGGAACAGGGGCAGCACGACCTGGTCGGCGGTCTCGCGCAGCAGCCCACCGACGTCGTCGAGCAGGGTGTCAGCCACGCGGCGGCAGCTTCACCACGCTGACGAAGAACTCGTCGATCTGCCGGACCACCGAGATGAACCGCTCGAAGTCCACCGGCTTGGTCACGTACGCGTTGGCGTGCAGCTGGTAGCTGCGCAGGATGTCCTCGTCGGCCTGCGAGGTGGTCAGCACCACCACCGGGATCCGGCAGAGCTGCTCGTCCTTCTTGATCTCCTCGAGCACCTCCCGGCCGTCCCGCTTGGGCAGGTTCAGGTCGAGCAGGACCAGGTCGGGGGTGACCGCGTCCGCGTACTGGCCCTCGCGGCGCAGGTAGGCCAGCGCCTCGGCGCCGTCGGAGACGACGGTCAGCCGGTTGCGGAGCTTGTGCTCCTCGAACGCCTCCTGGGTCATCAACACGTCACCCGGGTCGTCCTCGACGAGCAGGACCTCGATCGGGCTCTTGCCGTCTGCCGGCGCGGTCATCCCACGGTCTCCTTCATGCCACCCGTTCTACCCTCGTCCGGCGCGCCCGGGGGGCCGTCCGCCGTCTGCGCTTCCTCGGCCCGTCCGGCCTGCTCGGGCACCGCCTCGCCGGCCTCCGCCGTCGGCTCGCCCGCCTCCTCCGCGCTCTCCGCGCCGTCCGCCGTCCCGGCGTCCTCGGTTGCCGCGGCGGCCGCCGCGACGTCCTCGGGCAGCGCGGGGAGGGTGAACCGGATCGCCGTCCCCTCGGGCACGTCGGTGTCCACCCAGACCCGGCCGCCGTGGTACTCGACGATCTTCTTGACGATCGCCAGGCCGATCCCGGTGCCCGGGTACGCGTCCTTGGCGTGCAGCCGCTGGAAGATGACGAAGATCTTGTCGGCGAACTCCGGCTCGATCCCGATGCCGTTGTCCTGGCAGGTGATCTCCCACTCGTCGCCGACCAGGCGGGCCGAGATGTGCACCCGGGGTCGCACGTCGGGACGGCGGAACTTGATCGAGTTGCTGACCAGGTTGGCCAGCAGGTTGGTCAGCAGCGGCTCCTCGCCGCGGATCACCGGCAGCTCGGACCAGGTCAGTTCGGCGTCGGCGTACTGCCGGGCCGCCTCGGTCTGCCCGGCCACGTCGCCCATCACCTTGTTCAGGTCGACCTCGGTGAAGCCGGCGGTGAGCCGGCCGATCCGGGAGAAGGCCAGCAGGTCGTTGATCAGGCGCTGCATCCGCTGCGCGCCGTCGACCGCGAAGGCGATGTACTGGTCGGCCCGCTCGTCGAGCTGCCCGGCGTAGCGGCGCTGGAGCAGCTGGCAGAAGCTGGCCACCTTGCGCAGCGGCTCCTGCAGGTCGTGCGAGGCCACGTACGCGAACTGCTCCAGGTCACGGTTGGACCGGGTCAGCTCCTCGGCCTGCTTCTGCAGCTGGCTGTTGACCCACTCGATGCGTTCCCGGGCCTCGCGTACCTCGGCCAGGTCCTTGGCGATCTTCCGCCGCATCGCGTCCACGTCGTCGGCGAGGCGGCGGAACTCCGGCGGGCCGGCGCCGGTGATGCCGTGCTGGTAGTCGCCCTCGGCGACCTCGCGCACCTGGTCGGCGAGCGCGGTCAGCGGGCGGACCACCATCCGGTCCAGCGACAGCAGCAGCACCGCACCGGTGACCACCACCACCAGCGCGGCGACGATCAGCAGGACGACCAGCAGGTTGCCGGTCCGCTGCACGTCCCGGGCACTCTTCTCCCGGGCGGCGACGATCTCGTCCTGGAGCGCGTTGACCGCCGCCCGGACCTGGTCGAACTGCTGGCGGGCCTGGTCGGTGACCAGCCCCTGGCCGGCGTCGGTGCCCTGCTGCTCGGTCGTGGCGATCACCGGCAGGGCGACCGACTGCCGCCACTGCTCGGCCCGGCTCTCGACCTGGCGCAGCTCCTGCCGGATCTCCGGGTAGTCGTCCAGCAGCCGCTCCATCGAGGCGACCCGGTCCCGCTCCAGCCGCAGCCCCTCGTCGTACGGGCCCAGGTCGGCCCGGTCGCCGCTGACCGCGAAGCCACGCACCGCCGTCTCCTGGTCCAGCAGCGCGTTGAGCAACTCCTGCGCCTGCACCCGCAGCGGGGCCGTCTTGTTCAGCACCGCGTCGGTCTTGGCCCGGTTCTGGGTGGCCACGAACGCCTCGGCCACGGCCAGGCCGACCAGCAGCAGGCCGACCACGGCGAGCAGCGTGACGACCCGCTGGCGCAGGGTCCAGCTGGAGGTCCCCCTGGTCACCGGCCACCACCCCGGCTGAGCAGCAGCATGGCGACGTCGTCGGCGAGCGGGCCGCCGTTGAGCTGCTCGGCCCGCCCGACCAGCCAGGCCGGCAGCTCGGGCAGCGGCACCTGCCGGCTGGCCGGCTCCGCGAGCAGGTCGTTCAGGCCGGGCACGTCGAGGCGCTCGTCGCCCTCGCCGATCCGGCCCTCGATCAGGCCGTCGGTGTACATCAACAGGGACCAGTCATCGGCGTCGAACTCCAGGTCGTAGGCGACCGGCCGGCGCGGCCGTACGCCCAGCAGCAGGCCGCCGGGGGCGGGAACCGGGGCGACCCGGCCCCGGGAGAGCAGCAGCGGCGGCGGATGGCCGGCCAGCCGCACGGTGGCCCGGTTGGCGTCCAGGTGCAGCCGGGCGGTGGCCACGGTCGCGAAGATCTCCTGCAACCGGCGCTCGCTCATCAGCACCTGCTCCAGCGCCGGCAGCACCTCGTCGTCGGGCACGCCGGCGAGGATCAGGGCCCGCCAGGCCACCCGGAGTTCGACGCCGAGCGCCGCCTCGTCGGCGCCGTGCCCGCAGACGTCGCCGACGATCAGGTCGAGCCGGTCGGGGCGGGTCTGCACCACGTCGTAGAAGTCGCCGCCGATCAGCGCGGCGTGCCGGCCCGGCCGGTAGAAGGCGTGCACCGCGACCTGGTCGGTGGTCATCAGCGGCTGCGGCAGCAGGCCGCGCTCCAGCCGGGCCGACTCGGCCTGGCGCAGCTCCACCTCGCGCAGCCGGCGGGCGTTCTCGTCGGCCCGCTTGCGCTCCACCGCGTAGCGCAGCGCGCGGGTCAGCAGCACCCCGTCGACCTGGCCCTTGACCAGGTAGTCCTGCGCTCCCTCGGCGACCGCGACGATGCCCAGGTGCTCGTCGGAGCGGCCGGTCAGCACGCAGACCGCGGCGCCGCTGGCCATGTCCAGCACCTGCCGGAGCCCGTCCAGCCCCTGCGCGTCGGGCAGGCCGAGGTCGAGCAGGACGCAGTCCACGCCCATCACCCGTTGCCGGGCCTCGCTCAGGCTGGTCGCGACGAGCAGGTCGATCATCGAGTTGGTCTCCGCGAGCAACTCGCCGACGAGGAAGGCGTCCCCCTCGTCGTCCTCGACCAGCAGCACCCGCAGCCGCTCGCCGGGCGGCAGGTTGGGGTGCCGTCCCAGGCCGCCGTGCGGGTACGGCACGACGGGGGAACCGGCCAGACCGGTCCCCCGGTACGGCCGGGTCACCGCCGCGAGACGCGGGAGTTCGCTGGTGATGTCGGGCTCCTTCCGAGTGCCCTGCTGATCCTGTATTAGACAACGGTCGCACACAACACGACGGACCCGGCGCGGGGCGGGATGGGACGGATCACTACCCGTTGCCGGACAAACCGGATCTGGGCCGGATCTGCCGGTGCCACCGGCGGCCAACGGGGTGCAGGATGATGCCCACCCTGGTCCCACCCCGAGGAGTCCCCGTGGGCGCACCCCCCACCCCCGCGGCCGAGCACGCGCCGGCCCGGCCCGGCTCGCCCGTGCTCGCCGCCGACCGGACGTTCGCCCGGCCCCGCCGCCGGTTGCTCGCCGCCGCGGCGGCCCTGGTCGCGCTGCTCGCCGTCGGCGCCGGCACCCTGCTCGACCTGCGCACCCCGGCGCCGCGCCCGGCCGACGCGCCGCCCGCGGAGTTCAGCGCGGCGCGGGCGTACGAGAACGTGAAGGTCATCGCGGCCCGGCCGCACGTGGCCGGCAGCCCGGCCAACGACCAGGTCCGCGCCCACGTCGAGGGGGTGCTGCGCGGGCTCGGCCTGGAGACCGAGGTGCAGGACACCGTCGCGCCGGAGGCCGGACAGCTCAGCGGCGCGGCCGGCGGCGCCACCCTGGCCCGGGTACGCAACGTGGTGGCCCGGCTGCCCGGCACCGACCCGACCGGCCGGGTCTTCCTGGTCGCCCACTACGACTCGGTGCAGACCGGGCCCGGCGGCAACGACGACGCCGCCGGCACCTCCACCATCCTGGAGGTGGCCCGGGCGCTCGCCACCGGCCCGCGACCGCGCAACGACATCGTCTTCGTGCTCACCGACGCCGAGGAGGCGTGCCTCTGCGGCGCCGCGGCCTTCGCCGCCAGCCACCCGCTGGCCGCCGACGGCGGGGTGGTGCTCAACCTGGAGGCCCGCGGCTCCACCGGGCCGGTGATCATGTTCGAGACGTCCCGGAACAACGCGGAGCTGGTGGACGTCTTCGGGCGGGCCGCGCCGCACCCGGTCGGCACCTCGTTCGCCGTGGAGATCTACCGGGCGCTGCCCAACGACACCGACTTCACCGCGTTCCTGGACCAGGACTTCCTCGGGCTGAACTCGGCGTACATCGACGGCGGGGCGATCTACCACACGCCGCTGGACACCCCGGCCGCGCTGGACCGGGCGAGCCTCCAGCACCACGGGGACAACGCGCTCGGCCTGGCCCGCGAGTTCGGCCGGGTCGACCTGGGCACGCTGCGCGCCGGCCAGGACGCCACCTACTTCCCGGTGCCCGGCGGGCTGGTCCACTACCCCGGCTGGCTGACCCTGCCGCTGGCCCTGGTCGCGCTGGCCGCGGTGGTCGCGCTCGGCTGGCTCACCCGCCGCCGCGGCCGGGCCACCGGGAAGAAGCTGGCCGCCGGGTTCGCGCTGGCGCTGGTGCCGATCGTGGCCGCCCCGGTGGCCGCCCAACTGCTCTGGGCGGCGGTCACCGCGACCCGGCCGGGCTACGCCGAGCTGCTCGACCCGTACCGGCCGACCTGGTACCGGCTGGCCGTGGTGGCGCTGGCCGTCGCCATCCTGTTCGCCTGGTACGCACTGACCCGCCGCCGGATCGGCCCGGCCGCGCTGGCGGTCGGCGCGCTGGGCTGGCTGGCCCTGCTCGGGGTGCTGCTCGCCGTGCTGGTGCCCGGTGGGGCGTACCTGCTCACCCTGCCGGCCCTGGCCGGCGCGCTCGGCGGGCTGGTGGCGCTGGCCACCCGGCTCGACGGCCCGTGGCCGGTGGTCGCGGTGACGGTGGCCGGCGCGGTGGCCGTGGTGATCCTGCTTCCGACGGTGGTGCTGCTCTTCCCGGCGCTCGGCATGGCGATGGGCGGGGTGGCCGCGCTGGTCGCGGTGCTGCTCGGCTTGGCCGCGCTGCCGGTGGTGGACCTGCTGCACCCGCAGGCCGGCGGCCAGCGCGGCCTGGTCGCGCTGCGCGCCCGCCGGCTCGGCGCGCTGCCGGCCGGAGCCGCCGCGCTGGCCGCGGTGGTGTTCGCCGGGGTCGGGCTCGCCGTCGACCGGTTCGACGCCGCGCACCCCGCGCCCACCCACCTGATGTACGCCCTGGACGCCGGCACCGGCCAGGCCCGCTGGCTCAGCCACGAGGCCGACCCGCAGCCCTGGACCGGCCAGTACGTGGACGGTCCGGTCTCCGTGGCCGACGACTTCCCCGGCCTGGGCGACGGCGAGCTGCTCGGCGGCCCGGCACAGGCGGCGAACCTGCCCGCCCCGAAATTGGACGTGCTCGCCGACAACACCGCCGGCGGCGAGCGCACGCTGCGGCTGCGGCTCACCCCGCAACGCCCGGTCCGGCTGGCCAGCCTGCACGTGGACTCGGCGACGGCGACAGTGCTGCGCGCCGAGGTGGCCGGCCGCTCGGTGCCGGTCGAGGCGCGGGACGGGAAGTGGGGCTTCGGCGTGGTCTTCCACGCCCCGCCGGCCGAGGGCATCGAGGTGACGCTGACCGTGGCGCCCAAGGCCGAGCGGGTGGAGCTGCGCGCGATGGACGCCAGCGACGGCCTGGACGCGCTGCCCGGCTTCCGGCCCCGTCCGGCGGACGTCGGGGTGGTCGGATCGCACAGCTCGGAGATGCTCGCGGTCGCCCGCACCTATCCGCTCTGACCGGCACCGGGAGTGGCCGTCGCACCCGTGGCCACTCCCGCCCGGCGGCATCCGCCGCCTTGACGCCCGTCGGTCACCACGCTACGAGGAAGGACCCGTGTTGCCGTCCGACATGGGTGTGTGGTTAACTACTCACATGTCGCCCTCCACCAAGTCCCGCACCTTGTCAACCGCTGAAGACCGCCGCCAGGAAGTGCTGTCGACGGCCATCGGGGCATTCGCGGCGCGCGGCTACTTCGGCACCACCACTGTCGAGGTCGCGAAGGCGGCCGGGATATCGCAGGCGTACCTGTACCGGCTGTTTCCCGACAAGGAATCGCTGTTCGCGGCAGTGGTCGAGCGGACCTTCGACCTGTTCCGGGAGAGCCTCGCCGAGGGCGCCGCAGCCGCCACCGGCAGCTCCCCCGAAGCGGTGCTGTCGGCGATGGGCGGCGCGTACGCCCAGTTGATCAGAGATCAGGACCTGCTGCTGGTCCAGATGCACGCGCAGTGCGCCGCGGTGTCGGTCCCGGAGGTCCGCAAGGCCGTGCGGCACGGCTACTCCCGGGTGGTGGAGTACGCCCGCAGCGTCTCGGGCGCCTCGGACGAGCAGTTGCAGGAGTTCATCGCCATGGGCGCGCTGTGCAACGTGGTGGTGACCATGGGCGCCGACGACGTCGACGCACCTTGGGCCAGGACGCTGTCGAGCGGACTGCGCCACTGACCGGCGCGGCGGTCGCCACTGACCGCCGCGCCGCTTCGGCGTCGGTAGTGAGTAATCAACCACTCTATTCAAGGAGTTGAGAAGTGAAGACCATCACCGAGACGAGCGGCGCCACCGTCGCCGCCCCGGCCGCCGGGCTGGCGGTCGTCGGCAGCGCCGGGCGGCGGCGCTGGGCCGTCCTGGCGTTGCTGGCCGTCGCGCAGTTCGCGGTCGTGCTCGACTCATCGATCATGAACATCGCCCTGCCGTCGATCGGCGACGAGCTGCGGGTCTCGCCGGAGAACCTGTCCTGGGTCATCAACGCCTACGTGCTGGCCTTCGGCGGCTTCCTGCTGCTCGGTGGCCGGCTGGCCGACCTGTTGGGCCGCAGGCGCATGTTCGTGGCCGGCCTGGTGCTGTTCGCCGCGGCCTCGCTGGTCGGTGGGCTGGCCACCGCGGCGTGGCAGCTCATCGCCGCACGGGCAGTGCAAGGGCTCGGCGGGGCGCTGCTCGCGCCCGCCGCGCTGTCGATCCTGACCACGATCTTCCCGGCGGGCGCCGAACGCAACAAGGCCCTCGGCGTCTGGGGTGCGGTCGCCGGTTCCGGCGCCGCGGCAGGCGTCCTGCTGGGCGGGGTCCTCACCGACGGGCTCGGCTGGGAATGGGTGCTGTTCATCAACGTCCCCATCGGGGCGGCCACCGCACTGCTGAGCCTGCGCCTCATCCCCGAAAGCCGTGGGCACGCCGGGCGCGACGGCTTCGATCTCGCAGGGGCGGCCACAGTCACCGGGGGCCTGACCGCTGCCGTGTACGGGATCGTCGAGGCGGAGTCGGCGGGCTGGGCCGCACCGACGACACTGGGGGTCTTCGCGGCCGCCGCCGTTCTGCTCGGCGCGTTCGTCATCATCGAGCGCCGCGCGACCTCTCCCGTGCTGCCGTTTGCGATCTTCCGGTTGCGCACCGTCCTCGGCGCGAACGTGACGATGCTGTTCGTCGGAGCCGCGATGTTCGGGCTGTTCTACTTCCTGTCGCTGTCGATGCAGCAGGTCCTGGGCTACACGCCGCTGCAGACCGGCCTCGCCCAGCTCCCCGTTGCCGGCACCCTGGTGGTGGCCGCCGGCCTGATCTCCCCGCTGGTCACCCGCATCGGCAGCAAGCCGGTGACCCTCGCGGGCCTCGCCGCCTTCGCCGCGGGTCTGGTCTGGTTCTCTCGGATGCCCGCCGACGCGGGGTTCGTCACCGATCTGCTCGGGCCCTCGCTCGTCGTCGGTGTCGGCCTCGCGGCGACGTTCGTCGCGCTCACCGTCAGCTCCGTCGAAGGCATCACCGACGCCGAGTCCGGACTGGCCAGCGGGCTCATCAACACCACCCAGCAGATCGGCGGCGCGCTCGGTCTGGCCGCCCTGACCGCCGTGGCCGCCGGCCGCACCGACAGCAGCCTCAACGGCGCCGTACCCGCCATCGCCCTCAACGAGGGCTTCCAGGCGGGGCTGCTCGTGGCCGCCGGAATCGTCGCCGCAGCCGTCGCGCTGACCGCCATCGTCTCCCGGGGCTCTCGCCCTGGCGGCCAGTTCGCTGCCACCACACCCGGGTCCGAGAGCCGCGCCCAGGCAGCAGCCTGACCTCTTAATGTCCAGCAAGTGAGTAATCAACCACTCTATCGGAGGAGATCCGCCATGAACAGGAACACGGCACTCAACCGCCGCCAGGCAGTCAAGGGTCTGCTGTACGGGACCGTTGCCGCCACCACGATCGCGGCCCTGGCCGAGCCCGCCGCGGCCCATCCCGACCACACCCCGGCCACCAACGCGGTCGCGGCGCGGCAGGTCCAGGTCGACGTTGACCGCGACGCCCAGGTCATCGTCGACCTGTCCATCACCATCGACGCCCCGCTGGCGGCCGTGTGGCAGTTGCACACCGCTATCGACCAGTGGCCGTCCTGGCAGCAGGACATCAACCGGGCCGAGCTGACCGGCCCGCTGCGCCCGGGTGGCTCGTTCGCCTGGGAGACCCATGGGCTGCCCATCGTCTCTACCATCCGCGAGGTCCGCCCCCTGCGGCGCATCGTGTGGGGCGGGCCGGCGCTGGGGATCGACGGCGTCCACGTATGGACCTTCACCCCGACCCACCACGGAGTCGTCGTGCACACCACCGAGTCCTGGGACGGCCCACCCATCGCCGCCGACCCCGAAGGCATGCGCGCCGCGCTCACCGCATCACTGACCTCCTGGCTCGCCGCCCTCAAGGCGACCGCCGAGGCGGCCGACCGACGGTGATCGGCACCAACGCGCGCGCCACGAGAAATCCACACCAGCCCAGTGAGTGATCAACCACTCGTGAACGAGGAGGAAGAACTGAGCACCGCTTCCGAAGTCGGCCTGGACGCCGCGCCCGAGCTGGCCGGCGCCGAGGACAGGACCGTCAAGAAGCTCAGGCACCGCCGGCAGCGCCGCATCGCGAAGGCCCTGCTGTACGCGGCCCTGATCGTCGCCGCCCTGTTCATCCTGGCCGAGCCCTGGCTGCTGCTGCCCGTCGGCATCGCCGCCGTCGCCGTCTCGCTGTGGGACTGACCGGAACCGCCATGGACGTCAACCGCAACGCCCAGATCGTCGTCGACGCCCCCCTCCACACCGCGTTGCGGCTGCACACGCCGACCCCCTGACAGCCTCCGGCGCCCACGGCACCGCCGTGGGCGCCGGACCGTTCAGAGACGCAGGTCAGGGGCCATACCGGCGCGCTACTTCCAGCGGAACTGCGTGAACAGGAGCGGACCAGCCCGTTGACCTGCGACGCAACGGCAACCCACGATCGCGGGAACAGATCGGGCACAACTCGGCCCATCACCGCGCCACCGCCAGCCGAGCGCCAGACAGCGCCGCGTCGACCAGGTTCCGCGTCCGATCGACCGCTTCTGGCCACTCCCCCGCATACGTGTTCAGGGTGATGATCGGCGTTGCGTGCCCCAACGCCGTCTGAACCGTCTTCACGCTTGCCCCGCCGTGGATCAGCAACGTGGCGAAGTAGTGCCGCAGACCGTGGTAGCCGAACCCCTCCGGCACCCCATCGACCGCTTCCACGGCCTTCTTCCACGGGTATGCCCACCCGGTTCGCTGGATCGGGTTGCTCCGGCCGCTCGTGAACAACAGCTTCGCCGTGCGAGTCACCGGTTTGCGTGGGTTCGTCTCATCAAGGCGGCCCGCAACGGGCCGCACGCGCCGCCGCCTGGGCGCGCGCCGGCCGCTGCCGCTGTCGCTCTGCGGCCGTCACGCCTGACGCCCGGCGGCTGGCGCGGACAGCGGGAAGCCCGGAGGGCCGCCGCAGAACGACAGACCGTTGATCGGTGGGGTGGTGGTGCTGGCAGCCGGCCGGGCCGCGCGGCCACGAGCCCGCGCGGCGTAGGGGAGCGGACGCCGGCCGCGACGGCGAACTGACGGCGGTCGCGGAGTTGCGGTTACTGCGCCTCCGGCGGGGGCGCTCCGGCTCCAGGATGGCCGGGGCTCCGCTGGCGGGTCACGGTCCGTGGGCGGTGACGCAGGGCCACCCCGCCTGCCACCGACCCGAGCAAGCCGAGCAGACCACCGCCCGACCCGCCAGCGTCCGAACATGCGTCAAGGTCCGCTTGACGTGGCGGGCCGGGCGGCGGCCCGCTCCCCAGGAGGGCGGGTCGGCGGCAGACAGTGAGGATGGTGGGGTAGGTCGCCGGGTTGGTCTGACTCACCGGCAGACCGACGGATACTGTCCTCATCCCGATTCGTCGGCCAGCCCGGTGGCCCCGGCAGCTGCATGTCACCGGTCAGGCGTCGTGACCTGATAGGAGCCTGTGCGAGAGGCGCCCACCACTGTGTTGTCCGCACCGCCTGACCGGTGACGTGTCCACGTGTTCTCGACGCATACGAGAAAGGCGGACCTCACCAGCATGGCAGCCAAGAAGCGATCGGTCATCGGTGGTGTCGACACCCACCGCGATACCCACCACGCCGCCGTGATCGACAGCACCGGCGGGCTCCTGGCCGACCACGAGTTCCCGGCCACCGCCGCTGGTTATGCGGACTTGCTGGCCTGGATGCGCTCCTTCGGCCGCCTGGTCGCGATCGGGGTAGAGGGCACCGGCAGCTACGGGGCGGGCCTGGCCCGGCACCTGGCCTGCCACAAGGTCACCGTCGTTGAGGTCGACCGCCCTGACCGCAGGACCCGCCGGACCAAGGGCAAGTCCGACCCCATCGACGCCATCGCCGCTGCCCGGGCCACTCTCGCCGGCACCGCCATGGGCACGCCGAAGACCCGCACCGGAGCCGTGGAAGCCATCCGCGCCCTACGAGTGGCCCGCCAGGGGGCGGTCAAGGCCCGCACCGCTGCGATCAATCAGATGCGCGGCCTGGTCACCGCCGCCCCCGAAAGTCTGCGAGCCCAGCTGACAAAGCTCAGCGCCGCAGTCCTGGTCAGCCGCTGCACCGCTCTGACCGTCGACCCGACCAGGCTCAACGACCCGGAACAAGCCACCACTGCTGCGCTGGCCGGACTCGCCCGACGAGTCAGCACCCTGACCGAGGAGATCACCACCCTCGACCGACAGCTGACACCGCTGGTCCGCCAGGCAGCACCACGCACCAGCGCCCTATTCGGCGTCGGCACCGACGTCGCCGCCCAACTGCTCACCACCGCCGGCGACAACCCCGACCGGCTGCGCTCGGAAGCAGCACTGGCCCACCTCTGCGGCGCAGCACCCATCCCCGCCAGCTCCGGACGAGTGCGCCGCCACCGCCTCCACCGCGGAGGCGACCGCGGCGCCAACCACGCCCTCCACACCATCGCCCTCTGCCGCCTGCGCTACGACCCACGCACCCGCGCCTACCAGCACCGACGCACCACGGAAGGCCTCAGCAAGCAAGAGATCCTCCGCTGCCTCAAGCGCTACATCGTCCGCGACGTCTACACCGCCCTACGAGCCGACTTCGCCGCCCTCGCCCCTTGACCTCCATAGGAGCATCGGGATGGTGTGAAATTCGCTGTCAGCAAGTCGAGAAGACGTCGTGCGGTCAAGGGAGCTCGAACAGGTACTTCCGGGCGAAGTCGCTCTTCAATTGATCAGCGTAGCGAGCCATCGCGGCGTTCCTCCGGCCATCGTCCAGGGCTTCAGCGGCCCTCACGCCTGCCATGATCTGACGAAAGGCTGCTTCGCCCATATTTCGTGACAGTTGAATGCCCAAGGAACTTGGAAAAACATTGCCGAAAGTTTGGCGTGCCTGATCAACGCTTGGCGCGAAAGCCAGAAAGTTCAGCAGGAAATCCGGACGCATGATGTACCGAGCGCCGTGGTTGGCCGCAACGAGTTCCCGCGTATGCCGCAAAATCGCGGTTTCCCTTGTCAGCCACCATGTGTTATAGCCGAATTCAGTGAGCTGTGAGGTCTCCCCATTTTGCTCACGCCGTCCGTAAACGGAACAAGCCAGAAGAGCGTCGTTTTGGGCTAGACGGAGATCCGGCTTGGTCACTAGGAGACGTTCGGTAAGCTCATCAACTGTCGCAGCTTCCACAACCTTCTTTAAGTCATCCGTACTTTGATAGGACATGCTGAAGGTGAATTGAAGATACCTTCTGATCTCGTCTAGTGCCTCAGGCCGATGCAGGGCGCCGTAATCACAGAACTGCTCAACAAAGGAGCGCCAGCTATCCGGAGCGGTTGTGCTCAGTAGGGGGTCAAGCTTTGCGTACAGGTACGTCCGATTGAGGATCTTCGGCGCAGCCGCGGCCATTTCCGGTGTTATCCGGTGTTCTATTGGCTGGATGTGGTTCTTGTACTCGAAGTCGCTTGCCCGCAAATGTCCTACGACCTCTTCTAGCACGGGCTGCGTAAGTATCAGCTTCGCCCCTGCCCTTGCGGCAAGAATCAACGCGTTCCTGGTGAGGCGGTCGGGTTCTGGAAGGTAGCGCTCGCTTAAGGCTCGCACCAACAGATCGCTACCCACGAGAAGATGGAAGTCTGCCGCCATATCTTGGAAGTACTGAACCAGCTTGGGTTCGGTGTTGAGCGTGAATAGCAGCGTGTATGTCCGAGCGAGTTTCCCCAGGTAGGATCGCTCTTCCGGGGTCGAATCGTAGAAGCAACCGCGTACCGTTGCTAGGCATGCCACCCCTAGTTCGATCGAACGTGCACCAGAAACTCGCGCTTCCGCTAACGCATCCCGCACCGCATCAGACATGGTCGGGTATTCTGCCGGCGCTTCTTGGCTTATGAAATGAGAGAACTCCAGTCCTTCCCGTTCAAATACCAGTTGAAAGGCTCGTAGCGTGATATGCGCTATCGCCCGCAGGCTTTTTTCGGGCATGTCCGGGTAGTTCTTGCTTGCCCTAGCATAGAAGTCGTTAAGCACTTGCAGGCGAAGGGCTTCGTCCTTCAGGTTTTGCTGCTCGATCAGTTCCCGACTATGGAAGGGGAGACAGAATTTGCGATCTCTCCTATACCAAGTAACCTTCCGACCCCCAGGCCTACCCTTAGTCGCCAAAGACTCCAGGCGGCCCTGCGCACGCCCGGCTACAAGTGCTTTCGCCGCAGGTATTTCCGAAAGAATCTTTTGCTCGACCTCTTCTGCCGTCATGAATTTATCTTGCTCCGGATCTGTCCCCTCAAGAGCCCAGAGCACGAGGCTGTCGATGACCGAGTTGACGAGAGACTCGTTCCCGCCCCGACGGTCCAGCTCCTGCCGAAGGAAAACGTAGACCGCGGGAGAGCGAACGTTGGCGGTTGGTGTGATGAGCGTGCTGGAACCAACGTGCCTCAGGAAATCCGTAAGGTGCCGTAGGTGTTCTTCGAAAGCATTTCGGGTGTTCTTGTCGCTGTTGATATGATTGACGATATATGAAGCGTCACGAATACGGATGGTTACTCCAAGCTCCTCGCCTAGAGTATCTTCCTCTCTGTCAATATGACGGATCGAGCGAGAGGTGAGGTAGTAAAGACTCCTCGGATTACGGCCGAACTCTTTCAGGCGAGCGACAGTGTGCCGAATCTTTGCTCGGAAATCTTCTTGAACCGTTGCTTGGTAGAAGATCTCAGCCGAGCCGCCCTTCTCGTAGACTCGGTCCCCCCCGAAGGCATCGGCGCCGCCATCCTTCACACCGCCCAATGGAAAGAAGTCAGCCCCGACCACACTGGGGTAAAACTGATTGATGAAACGCTCGAACGTTGATCCGTCGACTCGGTCCAGCGCGACCCTGACAAGCTCTGTGTTGATCGCCAAGACAGCCCCCTAGTGCACGTTCGCTCCGACGGTGCGGCGCACTCGACGCTCAGCGTGCTGTTATGCCCATTTCCGGTATAAGGGCATCAAAGATTGCTAGGCCGAGCGCTGGAGGCACCGCATTGCCGATCATCGTAGCGAGCGCCCCCCTTGAAGCAACCTGCTCGAACCGGAAATAGTCAGGGAACCCCTGGATCCTCGCTGCCTCGTGAGGCGTCAAGGCACGGGGCTGGTCGGGATGCATGTAGCGCCCCTGACCGATGCTGCCGAACCCGCTGGTCACCGTCTGCGCCGGCTGATCCCAGCGCAGCCTGCCATACATGGACTTGTAAGAGTGGTTACCTTGATGGCATCGGGGCCGGAGATCATTTGGGAGGTCGAAGGCGTCGTGGTCGAGCAACCACCGCATCCTCGCAAGGTTATCCGCGCTGACGCGGGACGGCCTGTCCCAGCCCTGCGGCTCGGCGATGTCGGCTAGGTCGCCGATGGCCCAGCGGAGGTCTCTGGCGTCGACTTGGCCCAAGCCGCCTAGCAACACTGCGGGCGGCGTCATGTCTGACGTCACGGCAACGAGAACATGGCGCCGGCGGCGCTGGGCAACGCCCAGGCGGTCGAGACCTACCACCGAGTCATGGACCTGATAGCCCAGCTGTTCAAGCTGAGAGATGGTCGCGGAGACAACGTTTGCCCGGTCATGCTTAACGGCGGGTACATTCTCGATCATCACAGCCCTGGGCCTCAGGACTTCGGCCGCTCGGGCTACCCGGAGGTAAAGCTCATTCTTCGGGTCGGACCGGCGCGTGTGATTATTGAGGTCGCTATGGCCTTGGCAGGGTGGACCGGCGACGAGGGCATGAACTGGATTCCCTACAGCGATCGCCAAAGCTTCCTCCGCTGTAGACAGGTCTGACCCCAGCGGAGCGTCCACGAGCGTCTCCACAGCAGCAAGCTGTGTGTGGGCCTTGGGAAAGTTCGCCCTGTACACGCCAACGGCTGCTTCGTCGAAGTCGACTGCAAGCCTCACATCTAGGGCGAGCCCGTGACTGGCAGCAGCTTGAGCAACACCCAGCGTAAGACCACCGCAGCCCGAAAAGAGATCAACAATGCGGAGAGGCCCGTCGCCCTCCTCGAAAGCTGGCCGCTCTACCGTCCTGAGTGGGTGAAGCGGCGACGAGCGGTGCGACGTCACAGGCCAGAGCTTACAGAGATCGTCCCAACTTCTCGAGTCTGGTCGCCCTGCTGTGACGCAAACGAGGTGAGGCACCTAAGCTCAGGTGCCTCACCTCGGTCTACTGCAGTTCCCCCATCAGCATGGGCTCTTGAGCCGGAGGCGGACTGGGGCGACCTCGGATCTGGGCAGCGCTCACTGGATTGGTCCCGTCGATCGCGTCCGACACCGCGTAGCCAACCTCCTTCGGGCCGGCGACCGTCGTCACTCCCTTTGGCGTCTTCCGTGTACCGATACCATCCCAGAATCCGTCCCGCTCCCATCTGATCTCCGAGAGCATGTCAAGGAGCTGCTTCACGGTGAGGCGGGGCTTATCCGAGGCGGGCTTCATGCTGCCGAGTGTGCGATTCGCAGCGACCCCAATCCCAGCCAGGATAGCAGGGCTTCCAATCAAGAACTTGTCCCGGTTAGCGAACTGAGCAGCAAAGGTCTGAAGGACCAGGTGCGCGACGTTAGCGACTTCAGCCTTTAACGACTCGAAGTCGACGTTATCCGGCATCGGCACCGGCTTAGCACCGTACTGCAACCCGGCCCGGCCGTACAGCGTCGTGACCACCAAGGTCCGAAGGGCGGAAAGCGTGATCCACTCTGGCGCGTTCTTCCCGACCTGTCTGCTCTGCTGCATCACCACCGCTGAGGTAGGTGTCCTCTGCCCGCTTGGGTGCTGGATCGCCATGGCCATCACCGCTCGGACGATCTGCGTTGCAGGATCGCGCTGGTCCTTGGCGATTGCCTCGTTCACGTTAACCTTCGCGCCCAGCACGTTGCGCTCGTAGAACAACGCCTGAAGGTCATCAACGGTCAAGCCGTGATGGATTTCAACGGGCACTCGAACATTCTCAAGAATTTCTTCCTCAATCAGCCCGGCCCGACTGAGCTCCCAAACCTTGTTGGTTACGAGCTGCCAGGCTGCGCGCTGCGTCTCACCGTCCACAGCAAGGAAGTAGCGGCTATAAGGAATTGCGACCCTAGCGGTGCCGTCACTCGGGTTTGGAACGACCGTAAGTTTCGACGTCGTGCCCAGGCAAATCGGCGGCGTGCCTCGATGCTTGCTCTTCTGGACCCGCTCCGCAATAAAATCCGCGTACTTCGGCAAGTTCGACTTTTTCGCGCCATTGAAGTAGCGCTGGATGGTCTCCCTCTTTTCGGCGAGGTCGACCAGGGCCGGGTTCGTGAACAGCGAGTGCTGGGCTCGCTTATCCTCGAACTGCATAGGGTCGGGCACCAGCTGCAGCAGGTGCCCCAGCGCGAGGGTGGCGAGGACCTGGTGGTCGTCCACCACCAAGCACGGGATGGCCGATGCCTTGCTCGGATCGATGAACGGGGGCGGGCTCTGCCCCTGTGGCGTGGTCACCTGTGACCAAACCTCCCTTTCAGGTTCCGGTCCGGATCGCGGTGCCGTACGCTCTGGGTGTCAACGAGAGAGCTTGGCGAATCCCGCTAGGACTCGAGGGAAGCCCCAGCCAGGTCTGGCTGGGGCTTCCTTATTGGACCAGAACTCGGGGCCAAGCTTCAAGGACTTCCGCCTACTCGAGTAGGCCCCAGCGCTACTCAAGTGCACGCTGGGGACCCCCGGGCTCCGTGGGGTCGGGTTCGCGGAGACGGAACGAACACCAGCTCAGGCTGCTGCTGCTCCTCGAGCTTGGCTTCGGCGACCCCCTACGCGGACGCCCTGCTGAACTTTTTCAGCGGCTTCCCACGTAGTGGGACGAGCCGTCGGCCAGCCAACAAACCTCGGTGACCCGGTCGATGGCCGGCGACCTCCGTGCCGAGCTGTCAACAACCGCCACGTCGGAAATCCTGGGTTCAGGGCCGGGAACAGATCCAGCACAACCGAGCGCGAGTAGCGGCGGAAGATGCCGGAAAGTGACGGAAGGCGTTTCTGCTGGTCGGGGGCTATGTCGGCGAGGCGTAGGAGGTTAGGTAGCTGCGGCCCTTACTTCCAGCGGAAGTGGACGAAGAGGCGGCCGAAGTTCTTCGAATCCTTCTCGACCCGGTGGTAGAGCTGCTTGACGTCCTTCTGGTCGAGGAACCGCAGCACCCGCTTCTTCAGCTGGCCGGAGCCCTTGCCGGGGATGATCTCGACGAGGGTGGCCTTCTTCGCCACCGCCTCGTCCATGATCCCGCGCAGCGCGCGGTCGATGTCGTGGCCCTTGTTGAAGATGTCGTGCAGGTCCAGCTTCAGCTTCACGCCGCACCCACCGGCAGGTCAGGTCCCATGGACTCGATGGTAGGCCGCCCGCTTCGGCTGATCCGGGTGCGGATCGGGCGGGCGGCGGAGACAGGTCGGGGCAGCCCTGTCGAGCTGCCCCGTCCATGCGACCACACCCCGGGCGCGTCGCCCGGTCTCCGCGTCACCGACCGCCGGCGACCCGGGTCTCGACCCGGCGCAGGGCGGTGCGGTAGTCGTCGTTGCCCGAGTGCATCGCCGCCGCGATGCGCAGGTGCCGCAGCGCGTCGGCGGGCCGGTTCAGCCGCTCCAGCGTCCGGCCCAGCACGTGGTGGGCGTAATGGTCGCTGGGGTCCCGGTCGACCAGTTCCCGCAGCTGCTCCTCGGCCCGGCCGAGCTGGGCCGACTGGAAGTACGCCCGGGCCAGCAGCTGGCGGACCGCGGCGTTGCCCGGCTCGGCCTCGACGATCGGTTCGAGCAGCCGGGCCGCTCCGGTCGGGTCACCGGCTTCGAAGAACAGGTTCGCCCGCCGGTACTCGGCCAGAAGATCCATCGCACCCACCCCCTCGTGTCACGCCGCCACTCCTCCGACGCTGGCACAACACCGGCCGTACCGCGACTGTTCCCCGACGGGCCCGGGCCTCAGGCGGTGGCGTCGTGCCGGCCGGCGGCCAGCTCCCAGGCGCGGACGCCGCCGACGATGCCGGCGCTGTTGGGCACCACCACCACGTCGTCGCCCATCCGGGCCAGCTGCTCGGGCCGGATCAGCCGGGAGTTGCCGCCGCCGAGGTAGAGCCGGTCCCAGCGGAACACCGGGCGCAGCCCGTCCACCACCTGCCGGATCCGCCGCGACCAGAACGCGTCGCCGAGCCGGCGCCGCTCCGGCTCCCCCACGTACGTGTCGTAGGTGGTGCCCCAGCGCACCGGGGCGTGCGACAGCTCCAGGTGCGGGGCGAGCACCCCGCCGTCGAAGAGCGCGCTGCCCAGCCCGGTGCCCAGGGTCAGCACCAGCTCGCAGCCGGTCCCGGCGACCACCCCGGCGCCGTGCACCTCGGCGTCGTTGAGCACCAGCGCGGGCACCCCGAACGCCTCGGCGAGAGCGGTCCGCGCGTCGTACCCGGACCACTCGGCGAGCAGTTCGGGCAGGACCTTGCTGCGCGGGCCGGACCGGGTGACGTAGTGCGGGGTGGCCACCACCACCCCGTGCCGGATCATGCCGGGCATCCCGACGGTCAGCCGGTCCGCCGCGGGCAGCCGGGCGCCCAGGCCGAGCAGCGTCTTCACGAAGAGCGCGGGCGGCAGCGGGTACGGCGTGGGCACCCGCAGCGGCCGTGCCCGCATCGTCCCCGCCTCGTCGAGGACGGACGCCTTGATCCCGCCGCCCCCACAGTCGATCGCCAGAGTGGTCACCACGCCGAGCAGTGTGCCCGCTCCACCCCGGATCTCCGCACTGATCTTGCACTTTGTGCCCGCGATATGCGGCTTTCCGGCCGACATGCCCGGGCACGAACTGCAAGATCGCCGAGTGGAGTGGGCGGGAAAGCCGGGGGTGGGAGGGGGGCGGGGCGGGGTAGGGTGGCGGGCTGATGAGCGCGACGATGATCGTCAAGGGGCTGGCCGCGGGGCACGGGGACCGGGCGCTGTTCTCGGGGTTGGACCTGGTGGTCGCGCCCGGGGACGTGGTCGGCCTGGTCGGGGTGAACGGGGCCGGCAAGTCGACGCTGCTGCGTACCCTCGCCGGATTGCTGCCGGTGGAGGCCGGCAGCGTGACGCTCAGCCCGCCCACCGCGACCGTCGGGCACCTGCCGCAGGAGCCGGAGCGCCGCGCCGGCGAGACGGTCCGGGGCTTCCTGGCCCGGCGCACCGGGGTGGCCGACGCGCAGGTCGCCCTCGACGCGGCGACCGAGGCGCTCAGCGCGGGCACCCCCGGCGCCGACGACACGTACGCCGAGGCGCTGGAGCGCTGGCTCGCCCTCGGCGGCGCCGACCTGGACGAGCGGGCCGAGCAGGTGGCCGCCGAGCTCGGCCTCGCGGTCGACCTGGAGCACCCGATGACCGGGCTTTCCGGCGGCCAGGCGGCCCGGGCCGGGCTGGCATCGCTGCTGCTCAGCCGCTACGACGTCTTCCTCCTCGACGAGCCGACCAACGACCTGGACCTGGCCGGGCTGGAGCGGCTGGAGCAGTTCGTCACCGGGCTGCGGGCCGGCACCGTGCTGGTCAGCCACGACCGGGAGTTCCTCACCCGTACGGTGACCCGGGTGCTGGAGCTGGACCTGGCCCAGCAGCAGGTCAACCACTTCGGCGGCGGCTACGCGGCCTACCTGGAGGAGCGCGAGGTGGCCCGCCGGCACGCCCGGGCCGACTTCGAGGAGTACGCCGAGACCCGGGCGACGCTGGAGGCGCGGGCCCGGACCCAGCGGGCCTGGATGGAGAAGGGCGTCAAGAACGCCCGGCGCAAGGCCACCGACAACGACAAGATCGGCCGGAAGTTCCGGGCCGAGGCGACCGAGAAGCAGGCCGCGAAGGCCAAGCAGACCGAGCGGCTGATCGAGCGGCTGGAGGTGGTCGAGGAGCCGCGCAAGGAGTGGGAGCTGCGGATGGAGATCGCCGCCGCGCCCCGCGCCGGCGCCGTCGTGGCCACGCTCCGCGACGCGGTGGTACGCCGGGGCAGCTTCACCCTCGGGCCGGTGAACCTCCAGATCGACTGGGCCGACCGGGTGGCGGTGACCGGGGCGAACGGCTCCGGCAAGTCCACCCTGCTGGCCGCCCTGCTCGGCCGGCTGCCACTGGACTCCGGGCAGGCCAGCCTCGGCCCCGGCGTGGTGGTCGGCGAGGTGGACCAGGCCCGTGGGCTGTTCCTCGGCGACGCGCCGCTGATCGACGCGTTCCGGGCCGCCGTACCGGAGCTGTCGCCGGCGGACGCGCGGACCCTGCTGGCCAAGTTCGGCCTGCGCGCGCAGCACGTGCTCCGCCCGGCGGCCACCCTCTCGCCCGGCGAGCGGACCCGGGCGGCGCTGGCGCTGTTGCAGGGCCGCGGGGTCAACCTGCTGGTGCTGGACGAGCCGACCAACCACCTCGACCTGCCCGCCATCGAACAGCTTGAGTCCGCGCTGGCCAGCTACCCCGGCACGCTGCTGCTGGTGACCCACGACCGGCGGATGCTCGCCGCGGTGGCGACCAACCGGCGGCTGCGGGTGGACGCGGGACGGATCGCCGAGGATTGATCCGTGCCGGCCGGCCGCCGCGGGGCGAGAATGACCCCATGCTCAAGTGGGAGTACGCGCTGCTGGTTCGGCGACGCCAGGCCGCCACCAACGACATCGGCTGGGAAGTGGTCTTCGTCTGGTACGGCCCGGACGGCTCCATGGTCGACGTGACGCCCTACGGCGACACCGCGCTGGCCCACCTGAACCGGGCCGGTGACCAGGGCTGGGAGCTGGTCGCGATGAGCGAGGACCCGTCCCTGCCCGGCAACAACGAGCTGCACCGCTACCACCTCAAGCGGCCGAAGCCGGCCGCCCCGCCGCCCCGGCAGCGGATGCGCGTCGGCGGTCGGCAACGCCGCACCGTCACCGGCTGACCCTCGCCGCGCCAGCCTCCGCCGCAGCACGCCAGCCGCCGTCCCAGCGCGCCAGCCGCCGTCCCAGCGCGCCAGCCTCCGCCGCAGCACGCCAGCCGCCGTCCCAGCGCGCCAGCCGCCGTCCCAGCGCGCCAGCCGCCGTCCCAGCGCGCCAGCCTCCGCCGCAGCACGCCAGCCGCCGGGTTCCGGTTCCATCGGCCCGGCCTCGGTTGGCCTCTGCCGTCCGCCTCGGACCGCGCGTGGCCCGCCGGCCGCCCCCATCCCGGACTGGTCGCGGAGCGGCGGCCAGGCATACCGGACGGAGATGCGGGTAACGGGCGGCCGGAGGTGGGCCGATGGTCGCGATGGCACAGACTCCGCCCTCGGCCGAGCGGCTGCGGGCGGTCGACGGTTTCCTCGCCGAGGCGTGGGCGGAGCAGGTCCGGCACGATGTCCGGCTGCGGGACCTGGCGGTCGAGGTGCGCTTCGACCGCGGGGTGGCGCATCTCAGCGGCGAGGTCGCCGAGCCGGCCCAGTTGCGCCTGGTCCGGGACCTGGTCGGTCGGCTGGCCGGGGTGTTCGCCGTCTGGTGTCGGGTGCGGGTCGGTGGCCGCGACCCGGTGGTGGTCGACCTCGGCTGCGGCGCCACCAAGCAGTGGCCGGGCAACCTGGGGCTGGACATCTACCCGGCACGTGGGGTGGACGCGGTGGCCGACCTCTCCGGCTCGCTGCCGCTGGCCGACGACTCGGTGGACGTGTTCTTCGCGGTGCACATCCTGGAGCACCTGATCGACTTCCTGCCGCTGGTGGACGAGTGCCACCGGGTGCTCCGGCCGGGCGGCGTGCTGCACGTGATGAGCCCGTGGTGGGGGCACGTGAACGCGGTCGCCGATCCGACCCACGTCCGGCTGCTCGACGTACAGACGATCAAGGGGATCTGCCTCCAGCGCCCACCGGGCACCCCGCGCTGGTACCCGCTGCACGCCGGCTGCGACGGCGCCTCCATCTTCGCCGACCTCACCCCCCCCCCTCCCCCGACGCCGACCCCCCACCCCACCCACCTCTCCCGCTTCTTCGCCTAACCCCCCACCCCCACCCCCACCCCCACCCATCCCCCGCACGGGTTGATCATGAAGTTAGCGGCGCTTTCGAGGATCGAAACGCCGCCTTCGCTATGATCAACAGGGAGTCGGGGTGGGGAGGAAAGGAGGGGTTAGGGAGCCGAGGTGGATTCTCGGGGGGTCAGGTGGTAGGGGGCGGAGAGTTCCTGGGGTGGGGCGGTGGGGTCGGCGTCCAGGCGGTTGGCCAGGAGTTCGACCGCCAGGCGGGCGATGCGTTCCTTGTCCGGCGCGATGGTGCTGAGGGTGGGGATGGAGAACCGGCCGTCCTCGATGTCGTCGAAGCCGGCCACCGCGACGTCCTCGGGCACCCGCAGGCCGGCCTCGTGCAGGGCGCGCAGGGCGCCGAGCGCCAGCGTGTCGTTGAAGCAGAAGACCGCGTCGGGGCGTACGCCGGAGGCCAGCAGGCCGCGCATCGCGGCCGCGCCGTCGGCGCGGTGCCAGGCCGGCGCGGGCGCCACCAGGCGCTCGTCGTAGTCGATGCCGGCGTCGGCGAGCGCGGCGGTGTAGCCGGCGAGCCGGAGCCGGGCGCTGGCGCCCTCCGGGGTGCGCTGCGAGCCGATGGCGGCGATCCGGCGCCGGCCGAGCCCGATCAGGTGGGCGGTCATCTCCCGGGCCGCGGCCACGTTGTCGATCACCACGTGGTCGGCGGGGCCGTGGTCGACCCGCTCGCCGAGCAGCACCATCGGGGTGCCGTCCAGGCCGGCGAGATCCTCGGCGGCGAGCGCCAGCGGGCTGAAGATCAGGCCGTCGATCAGGTGGTCGGTGATCCCCGAGGCGACCACCCGTTCCTGCTCGCGGCCGCCGCCGGTCTGGTCGATCAGCACCGTCCAGCCCAGCTCGGCGGCGGCGGTGACCACGTGCCGGGCCAGTTCGGCGAAGTACGGGATGTCCAGCTCCGGCACCGCCAGCGCGATCACGCCGGTACGCCCCTTGCGCAGGTTGCGGGCGGAGAGGTTGGGCCGGTAGTTCAGCTCGGCGATGGCCTCCTCGACCCGGGCCCGGGTGTCCGGCCGCACGTGCACGTAGCCGTTGACGACGTTCGAGACAGTCTTCACCGACACGCCGGCCCGCTCCGCGACGTCCTTGAGCCTGTGCCGCACTGACTTCCTCCCCGAGTTGCTGACCGCACTTTACCGTGTCACGACCGCATTACAGCCCCTTTACAACGTTGCTTACAACGTTGTAGAAACCAGGGACACCCGGTGACCGCGGTCACTGGGAACCGGCAACAGGAAAGGTGGCACCCCCTTGCGGACCGCGCAGCTCACCATCGACCCGGCCTTCGCGATCGGACCGGCCGACCGGCGTCTCTTCGGCTCGTTCGTAGAGCACATGGGTCGGTGCGTCTACGGCGGGGTCTACGAGCCCGGGCACCCGACCGCGGACCCGCGCGGACTGCGCGGCGACGTGCTGGAGCTGACCCGCGAACTGGGCGTCTCCGTGGTCCGCTACCCGGGCGGCAACTTCGTCTCCGGCTACCGCTGGGAGGACGGCATCGGCCCGGTCGGCGACCGGCCGCGCCGCCTCGACCTGGCCTGGAAGACCATCGAGACCAACGCCTTCGGCCTGGACGAGTTCATGACCTGGGCCGCCGCGGCCGGCGTCGAGCCGATGATGGCGGTCAACCTGGGCACCCGCGGCGTGCAGGAGGCGTGCGACCTGCTGGAGTACGCCAACCACCCGGGCGGCACCCAGCTGTCCGACCTGCGCCGCAAGCACGGCGCCGAGGAGCCGTACGGGGTGCGGCTCTGGTGCCTCGGCAACGAGCTGGACGGCCCGTGGCAGGTCGGCCACAAGACGGCCGACGAGTACGGCCGGCTGGCCGCCGAGACCGCCCGGGCGATGAAGATGATCGACCCGTCGATCAGCCTGGTCGCCTGCGGCAGCTCCAACCGGACCATGCCGACCTTCGCCTCCTGGGAGGCGACCGTGCTGGAACACACCTACGAGCACGTCGACTACATCTCCGCGCACACCTACTACGACCCGTCCGACGGCGACCGGGCGAGCATCCTCGCCTCCGCCGTCGACATGGACCACTTCATCCGCGAGGTGGTGGCCACCGCCGACCACGTGGCCGCCAAGCAGCGGCACACCCGCAAGCTCAAGATCTCCTTCGACGAGTGGAACGTCTGGTACCAGTCCCGCCTCCAGGCCGACCTGGACCGGCGCGGCTGGGTGGAGGCCCCCGCGCTGATCGAGGACGACTTCACAGCTGTCGACGCGGTGGTGGTCGGCGACCTGCTGATCACCCTGCTCCGGCACGCCGACCGGGTCGGCGTGGCCTGCCAGGCGCAGTTGGCCAACGTGATCGCCCCGATCCGCACCCGGACCGGCGGGCCGGCCTGGCGGCAGAGCATCTTCCACCCGTTCGCGCTGACCGCCCGCTACGCCCGGGGCACCGTGCTGCGCACCGAGCCGGTCTCCCCCCACTACGAGACCAAGCGGTACGGCGACGTCCCGGTGCTGGACACCGTCGCGGTGCGGGACGAGGAGACCGGCGAGCTGACGGTCTTCGCCGTCAACCGGGACGACACGGACCTGGAACTCCAGCTCGACCTGCGCGGCCTGGCAGGACTGTCCGCTTCATCCCACCTGAGCCTCGCCGCCGGGGACGACCCGACGGCGACGAACACCGAGGCCGAGCCCGACCGGGTGACGCCCCGGCAGCTGAACACCCCCACCATCGACGGCGGCCGGTGCTCCGTGCGCCTGCCGGCCGTCTCCTGGAACGTGCTGCGTTTCGCCCCTGCCGGCACCTGACGCCGGACCGGCCCTGACCAGGCACAATTTCACCCCGTCCCCCAAGGAGAGATACCAGCCATGATGCAGAACGACATGAGCCGGCGGCGGCTGCTCGGCCTCGGGCTCGGGCTCGGCGCCGCGGCCACGCTCACGCTGGCCGGCTGCGGCGGCGGCGACGAGTCCGGCCCGGCGGCGGGCAACGGTGGCAAGGACTACACCGGCCCGAAGGTGGACCTGAAGCTGTGGAACGGCTTCACCGGCGGCGACGGCGACATCTTCAAGACGCTGGTGAACCAGTTCAACAGCGAGCACCAGAACATCGCCGTGTCGATCGCCACCTACCAGTGGGACGACTACTACAACAAGCTGCCCGGCGCCGCCTCCAGCGGCAACGGCCCGGACATCGCGGTCATGCACATGGACCAGCTCGCCACCTTCGCCGCGCGCGGCGTGATCACCGAGCTGGACGACGTGGCCAAGACCCTGGAGCTCTCCGAGGGCGACTTCGCCCCCACCGTCTGGCAGGGCGGCCTCTACAACAACAAGCGGTACGGCATCCCGCTGGACATGCACCCGCTCGGCTTCTACTACAACAAGGCGGTCATGCAGAAGGCCGGCCTGGACCCGAACAAGCCGCCGACCACCAAGGACGACTACACCGCCGCGCTGACCGAGCTGAAGAAGTCGGGCGTGCAGGGCTTCTGGGTCAGCCCGTTCCAGTTCACCGGCGGCATGACCTTCTACTCGCTGGTGCACCAGTGGGGCGGCAGCGTGTTCGACGCCGAGGCCACCAAGGCGGTCTTCAACTCCGACCAGGCCGTCGAGGCGTGCACCTGGCTGGTCGACCTGATCAAGCAGGGCCACTCCCCGGCCAACGTCGGCCAGGACGCCGACTACCTGGCCTTCAAGAGCGGCAAGAACGCCTTCAACTGGAACGGCATCTGGCAGATCAACGACCTGAAGAAGAGCCCGGAGATCCAGTGGGGCGTGGCGCCCCTGCCGCAGATCGGCAGCCAGCCGGCGGCCTGGGCCAACTCGCACAACTTCACCATCGTCAAGCAGCGGGCCAACGACGCCAACAAGGTCTCCGCGGCGAAGGTCTTCATCAACTGGCTCAGCCAGCACTCCCTCGACTGGGCCAAGGGCGGCCAGGTGCCGGCCCGCAAGACGGTCCGGGACAGCGCCGAGTTCAAGGCGCTCACCGAGGTCAACGCGCTCGCCCCGGAGCTGGAGTACGCGGCCTTCCCGCCGGCGGCCCCGGGCCTCGGCGAGGTCATGACCACCTTCTACAACTCCTTCAACGAGGCCGCGCTGGGCAAGAAGTCGCCCAAGCAGGCGCTGGACGACGGTGCGGCCAAGGCGAACAAGCAGCTCGAGGACAACCGCAAGAAGTACGGGAGCTGATCACCCGTGGCGGACGTGCTCGAGGTCGGGGCGGCGCGTGGTGACGCGCCGCCCCCGGCGGCCGGCACCGCCCGCCGGGGCGCCTCGGCGCGCCGGACCGGGCGGCTGACGCCGTACCTCTTCCTCGCCCCGTACCTGGTGCTGTTCGGGGTCTTCGGCCTGCTGCCGATCCTGCTCGGCGTCTGGCTCAGCGTGCACCAGTGGGACTTCCAGCTGCCCAACCGGCCCTTCGTCGGGCTGGACAACTACCAGGAGCTGTTCTCCAGCGACTCGGCCGTCTACGGCGACTGGTGGCAGAGCGTACGGGCCACGGCCATCTTCACCGTGTTCTCGGTGCCGCTGCTGGTGGTGGTCCCGCTGGGGCTGGCGCTGCTGCTGAACCGCTCGTTCCCCGGCCGGACCTTCTTCCGGGCGATCTACTTCGCGCCGTACGTGCTGGGTGTGGCGGTGATCGGCCTGCTCTGGCGGTTCCTGCTGGACGCCAACCTGGGTCTGGTCAACCGGCTGCTCGGCGCGGTCGGCCTGCCCGCGGACACCCCGTGGGTGACCGACGTGCCGTGGGCCTGGGTGTCGCTGGTCGGGGTCACCGTCTGGTGGACCTCCGGCTTCAACGCGGTGATCTACCTGGCCGGCCTCCAGGACATCCCGGCCGAGCTGTACGAGGCGGCGAAGGTGGACGGCGCGAGCGCCTGGGAACGGTTCCGGCACGTCACCCTCCCCGGGCTGCGTCCGGTGCTGCTCTTCGTGATCACCACGACCGTGCTCGCCTCGGCGAACGTGTTCGGCCAGTCGTTCCTCATCACGCAGGGCGCGCCCGGCACCGAGACCCGCACGGTGGTGTGGTTCATCGTCGAGGAGGGGCTGCGGGACAACGACGCCGGTCGGGCCGCCGCGATGAGCATCGTGTTCGCCCTGATGCTGGCGGTGGTGAGCATCGCCAACTTCCGCCTCTTCCGCTACCGGGAAGACTGAGGGGACCGCCATGACGACACCCACGCGCACCGCCGTCGACCGGCGCGCCGGTGCCACGCGCGCCCCGGGCACCGGGCTGCGCCGCGCCGCGCTCTACGCCACCCTGGTGGCGCTCGCCCTGGTCTTCCTGACCCCGCTGGTCTGGATGGTCATCACCTCGCTGAAGACCTACGCCGGCGCCCAGCAGATCCCGCCCACCTGGCTGCCCGATCCGGTCTCCGGGTACGGCTACGAGCAGATCGTTAACAACTCGGCGAACCCGGTGCTGCGCTGGTTCCTCAACAGCATGCTGGCCGCCACCCTGCACGCGCTGCTGGTGCTGGTGACCGCCTCGATGGCCGCGTACGCCCTGGCCCGGATGCGGTTCCGCGGCCGCGGGGTGACCTTCGCGCTGATCGTCGGGACGCTGTTCATCCCGCCGACCTCGCTGATCATCCCGAACTTCCTGATCGTCGACACGCTGGACTGGATCGACACCCTCACGGTGGTGATCGTGCCGGGCGCGGCCAGCGCGTTCGGGGTGTTCTTCCTGCGGCAGTTCTTCCTCTCCCTGCCCCGGGAGCTGGAGGAGGCCGCGGTGCTGGACGGCGCCAACCAGTGGCAGATCTTCCTCCGGGTGGTGCTGCCGCTGTCCAAGCCGGCGCTGGCCACCCTGGCGGTGCTGTCGTTCCTGACCAACTGGAACGACTTCCTCTGGCCGATCTTCGTGCTGTTCAGCCCCGAGATGCTCACCCTGCCGCCGGGCCTGGGCCTGCTCCAGGGCGCCTACGTGACCGACTACCCGGTGATCATGGCGGGTGCGGTGCTGGCCAGCGTGCCGGTGCTGATCCTCTTCGTGTTCGCCCAGCGGCACATCATCCAGGGTGTCTCCCGCAGCGGTCTGAAGGGATGATCGCCCGAGGGCGCGGCGCGGCGGCGGTCCTCGCCGCCGCGCTGCTCGCCGCCGGCTGCGGCGGCGCCGACGACCCGAACCCCACGAGCACCGGGAGCGACCCGAGCATGTTCACCAACCCGGTCGTACGCACCGACGCGCCCGACCCGCAGGCGATCCGGGTGGGCGACACCTGGTACCTGTTCCACACCAACGCCGGCGGCCGGAACGTCCCGGTGCTCAGCTCGCCCGACCTGGTGGACTGGACTCCGGTCGGCGACGCCCTGCCCGACCTGCCCGGCTGGGCCGACGCCGGGAAGACCTGGGCCCCGGAGGCGATCCAACTCGCGCCGGACCGGTTCCTGCTCTACTACACGGTGGCCGGGCGCGAGTCGGGCCGGCAGTGCGTCGGGCGGGCGGTCGCCAGTACGCCGCAGGGGCCGTACCGGGACGACTCGACCGGGCCGCTGATCTGCCAGGCGGAGCAGGGCGGCTCGATCGACGCGAGCCCGTTCCGGGACACCGACGGCAGCCTGTGGCTGCTCTGGAAGAACGACGGCAACGCCATCGGGGTGGACACCTGGCTCTGGTCGCAGCGCCTGTCGGACGACGGGCTGCGCCTGGTCGGCGAGCCGACGAAGCTGCTCAAGCAGACCGAGCCGTGGGAGGGCAACCTGATCGAGGGCCCGTTCTTCCACCGCCAGGACGGCCGGCTGTACCTCTTCTTCGCCGCCAACGCCTACGACCGCGCCGAGTACGCCGAGGGCTACGCGGTCTGCGAGTCGCCCACCGGCCCGTGCGTGAAGGCCCCGGAGAACCCGATCCTGAAGTCGAACGAGGTGGCCTCCGGCCCCGGGCACGCCTCGATGGTGGTCAAGGACGGCCGCACCTGGCTGCTCTACCACGCCTGGCCGCCCGGCCAGGAGGGCAGCACCGACCCCGGCCGCCAGGTCTGGCTCGACGAGATCACCTGGCAGGACGGCAAACCCCGGGTCAACGGCCCCACCGCCGAGCCCCAGCAGAAGCCCTGACCAGGACCCCGCGAGGCCGGAGCAGCCAGCAGGCGGAGCAGCAGAAGCCCTGACCGAGGTCCCCGCGAAGGCAGGACTCAGCAGGCAGAGCGGTCAGCGGAGAAAGTCGACAGCGCGGCACCCGACCCGATCGGGCGCCGCGCTGTCGCGTACGCCAGGGAAAGCGTGACCGACCAGCGGCGGGGCGACCACCGAGGGGTTTCGGGGAGCCCGGCCCGCGGAGCGATCAAGCCAGACCGCATGGCTTCCGGTTTGTGACCGGCACATTGACAGCCTCCACGGCGCCACTCAGACGTTCAACGACCCCTTCGTGATGCTGACCGCCATCCACGCCGTCGAGGACGTCTTCCCCGCCGTGCTAGGCACAGCGGCGAACAGCGGCACCACCTCAACCGGGCACTTGACCAGCACCGCTGCCATTCCGCTGCTCTCGAAGCGCGGCCGGCGCGGGTCGCCAGCATGTGGCCTGTCGCGGCGGGGCGGAGCGGTCAGTCGCGCCCGGTGGGATCGGATGGCGGACAGGCTCACGCCGTCGGCGTCTGGAGCTGCAACCCGCCACGTGGGCTCGGCACATGTTCCCCGTCGGTCACACCATGAGTGATCAGCACGACGATATGGTGGTGGACAACAGTGTGTGTCACACAGTATCGTGTGATGCATGGTGAGCGATGAGATCCTGCGGACCCACCTCCAGGAATTGCGCCGGGGCACGGTCGTGGTGGCGAGCCTCGTCGCCCTGCGCCGACCCGACTACGGCTACGCGCTGCTGCAACGCCTCACGGACCACGGCTTCCCGGTCGACGCCAACACGCTCTACCCGCTGCTGCGGCGGCTGGAGGAGCAGGGGCTGCTGACCAGCGAGTGGAACACCGAGGAGAGCCGGCCGCGCAAGTTCTACCGGACCAGCCCGGAGGGCGAGTCGGTGCTCGACCGACTCCTCACCGACCTGACCGCCGTACAGACCTCTCTGACCCAACTGATCGAAGGAGCCGACCGATGACCACCCTGACCGACCGCTACCTCGCCGCGACCCTGCGCTCGGTGCCGGTCGCGCGCCGCGAGGAGATCGCCACCGAACTGCGCGGCTCGATCGAGGACATGATCGACGGCCGCACGGCCGGCGGGCAGGACGCCACCACAGCGGAGCGGGAGGTCCTCACCGAACTGGGCGACCCGGCACAGCTGGCCGCCCGCTACTCCGACCGCCGGTTGCAGCTCATCGGCCCGACCTACTACCTGGCCTGGGAGCGGCTGCTGAAGCTGCTGCTCAGCTTCGTACCGGCCACGGTCGGCATCCTGGTCGGGCTGCTCGCGGCCGCCGACGGCGACAACCCCGGCGGGGCGATCGGCGAGGGCGTCGCCACGGCTCTCTCGGTGGCGCTGCACATCGCCTTCTGGGTCACCCTGGTCTTCGCGGTACTGGAACGCACCAAAACCCCACTACACCTGCCCCGCTGGAGCGTCGACCAACTCCCCGAAGGCCCGGTCGACCGGCAGATCACCCTGACCGACACCGCCGCCTCGATCGGCTTCCTGACGCTGTTCATCGCCTACCTGCCGGTACAGCACTTCCGGTCGTTCGTCCCCACCGACGGTGAGAAGAACCTACCGATCCTCGACCCGGCGCTGTGGAGCTTCTGGCTGCCGTTCCTGATCACCGTGCTGGTCGCCACCGTGGGGCTGGAGATCGCCAAGTACCGCACCGGCCGATGGACCTGGCCGCTGGTCACGGTCAACGCCGCGCTCAACCTGGCCTTCGCAGTGCCGGTGATCTGGCTGATGTCCACCGACCGGCTGCTCAACCCCGACCTCGTGAACCGCTTCGAGTGGCTCAACCAGGGCGACAACCTGAACACCGTGGCCACCGTGGTGGTCGCCGGCACGGCGCTGGTCGCGCTCTGGGACACCGTCGACAGCGCCATCAAGGCGTACCGCGCCCAGCGCTGACCCGCACGAACATCGCGGCCCGGCACCCAGTGGGGTGCCGGGCCGCGGCCGTCGCTCCGGCGGGGTCAGCGGCTGACCGCGATCTCCCGCTCAACCCGGGACAACTTCTCCGGATTGCGGACGGCGTAGAGCCCGCTGATGAGACCGTCGTCGGCACCCAGAGCGGATCCCGCCAACCGCCATCCTTCGGGTCAATCCGGTCAGCACGTTGGGTGCGCCCCCGATCACGAGGCGAAACGTGACGCCGAGGGGCGGAGCGCCGCCTATCCGACGGACGGACCGAACCGGCCCGGACCCCTTGCGCGCGGCACTCCTGGTGTGAAAATTTCCTACCAGCGGTAGATAGCCGACGGCGAATCTTGCCGAGGGCGCCGCGATGAAACCTGCCACGGGATTCCCACGAAGGGACACACCGCATGAAGGCAACTCGGCTCGGAGCCGCCGGGCTGGCCGCGGCACTGCTCGGCGCGCTCGTCGCCGGCACCCCCGCGCACGCCACCGAAGCGGCGGCGACCGACGTCTCTGCCACCACCACCTGCGTCACCGACCCGGCCACGCCGAAGCGGCAGTTCCGGGCCATGTGGATCGCGTCCGTCACGAACATCGACTGGCCCACCAAGGCGTCCTGGACCGCGCCGGACCAGATCGCCGCCCAGAAGGCGGAATACCTGGGCTGGCTGGACCTGGCCGAGCGGCTGAACCACAACGCCGTCGTGGTCCAGGTGCGCCCGACCGCCGACGCGTTCTGGCCGTCCCCGCACGAGCCCTGGTCGGAGTACCTGACCGGGGTGCGCGGCAAGGACCCGGGCTGGGACCCGCTGGCCTTCGTGGTGGCGGAGGCGCACAAGCGCAACCTGGAGTTCCACGCCTGGTTCAACCCGTACCGGGTCTCCATGCCGGCCCCGAGCGGCGCCGGCGCGGACATCAACCAGCTCGCCCCGAACCACCCGGCGCGGCAGCACCCGGAGTGGACCTTCGCGTACCCGCCGGCCGGCGTCGCCGGCAGCCGGCTCTACTACAACCCCGGCGTCCCGGAGGTCCGCGAGTTCGTGCAGACCGCGATGATGGACGCGGTCAAGCGGTACGACATCGACGGCGTGCACTTCGACGACTACTTCTACCCGTACCCGAGCGGCACCCACCAGGTGCCCGACGACGCGACGTTCGCGGCGTACAACCGTGGCTTCACCAACAAGGCCGACTGGCGGCGGGACAACATCAACCTGCTCATCCAGGAGATGAACGCCAAGATCAAGGCCGAGAAGCCGTGGGTGAAGTTCGGCGTCAGCCCGTTCGGCATCTGGCGCAACGCCTCCGCCGACCCGCTCGGCTCGGACACCACCGGCAGCCAGTCGTACGACATCATCTCCGCGGACACCCGCAAGTGGGTCAAGGAGGAGTGGATCGACTACGTGGTGCCGCAGCTGTACTGGTACATCGGCCAGTACCCGGCCGCCGACTACGCCCGGCTGGTGCCGTGGTGGGCGGAGACCGTCCGCGGCACGAAGGTGCAGCTCTACATCGGACAGGCCGACTACAAGAGCGGCGACCCGGTCTACGGCTCGTTCTGGATGAACCCGCAGGAGCTGTCGAACCACCTGACGCTGAACCGGTCGCACCCGGAGGTGCTGGGTAACGTGCACTTCTCGGCGGTCCAGGTCCGGGCGAACCGGCTCGGCGCCACCGACATCTACGCCGCCGAGCACTACTCCCGCCCGGCGCTGATCCCGACCATGTCGCACCTGCCGGCCAAGCCCCTGCTCATGCCGGTGGTCACCGGGTCGGCCCGGGAGGACGCCGGGGTCCGGCTGCGCTGGCGGCAGCCGGCCGACGGGATGGGCCCGCTCGGCACCGCCACCTCGTACGCGATCTACCGCTTCGACGGCTACGACCTGGCCGGGAAGTGCGACGTCGCCGACGCCGCGCACCTGGTGGACACCGTCCGGGCCACCCCCGGCGCTGTGCAGTCCTGGGTGGACACCACCGCCGAGCCCGGCAAGCGCTACACGTACTACGTGACCGCGCTCGACCGGCTGGCGAACGAGAGCCCGCTCAGCCCGCCGCACTTCGTGCGCTGACCCACCGACCGAATGCCCCGGGCGTCACCGACGCCCGGGGCATTCGTCTGTTTCAACTCATGTCACCAATAGTTCACAGCGATACAAGATCCGGGGCGGACGACTCATCGACACTAATCGACACCCGGTAACCCGCCGGTAACAAGAGTTCCGCACACCCTCGCGGAGGTCCGCCATGCCCCGTCGCCTCGCCACGCTCCTCGCCTCGGGCGCGCTCGGTCTGCTGGTCGTGCTCGGCATCGCCAGCCCGGCCGCCGCCGTCACGCCGCAGCAGAAGCTCTCCGTGCTGTCCAGCTGGACCCAGACCAGCGCCACCAGTTACAACTCCTGGAACGCCGCCCGGCTGGACAAGAACGCCTGGGCCGACTACGCGTTCGACTGGTCCACCGACTACTGCTCGTCCAGCCCGGACAACCCGCTCGGGTTCACCTTCAACCTGTCCTGCTACCGGCACGACTTCGGGTACCGCAACTACAAGGCGATGGGCCAGTTCCCGGCCAACAAGTCCCGGCTGGACAGCGCCTTCTACGAGGACCTGAAGCGGGTCTGCGCCCGGTACAACTCGGTCGTCCGGCCCGCCTGCTACAGCCTGGCCTGGACGTACTACCAGGCGGTCAGCATCTTCGGCTCGGTCGCCGCCGTCCAGCAGGCCGACATCGACCGCGCCGCCCGGATGAAGGCCGACGCCGAACGCCGCGCCGCCGCCCGCTCCTGACGCCCGGTGACGTCTCGTTGAGCGAGGGGTTCGCGCCCGGATCCCGCCGGAATCCGACGCGAGCCCCTTGCTCGACCACGTCATGGCCGGGCCCGGGGGCAGGCGGGGTCAGGCGTGTTCGGTGTGCGGGGTGGGATGGCGGTGCGGGTCGGTGGCGGGGCGACGGGGAGCCGGGGTCGGGGTGCCGGTGGTGAACCGGGTCGAGTCGGCCGCCAGGTCGGGGTGCTCCACGCCGAGCGCGAGCGCCGCCGCCTCCTCCAGGCCCAGCTCGGCCCCCTCGCCGTACGCGTCGTCGAAGGCCGCGTCGCCCAGTTCCCCGCGCAGCTGCGCCTGCCGCTCCGCCCAGTACGGCCCGTAGATGCCCGGGGTGGCGCGGAGGTTGGCCCGGGTCGCCTGGGCCGCGCCGAAGAGCCGGGCGGCGGTCAGCGGCTCGCCGCCGGCCGCGCAGCGCACGGCCACCGCGTTCAGGGTGTCGCAGGCCCGGCCGTGGAAGCCGTGGCTCATCCGGGACCGGAGCGCCACCAGCAGGTGCTCGTGCGCGGCGATCAGGTCACCCCGGGCCAGGGCGACCATGCCGAGCAGCATGTCCACCGAGCGGCGGCCCCGCTCCACCGGGCGGGCCGCCTCGACCGGGCGGGCGGCGCCGAGCAGTTCCGCCGCCTCGTCCAGCGCGCCCCGCCGCCAGAGCAGCTCGGCCAGCCCGAACACGGCGAACAGCGCGTCGCCCAGCACGTCCTGGCCGTGCGCCCACTCGATGACCTCCCGGCAGACCCGCTCGGCCTCGGCGAACTGCCCCATGTCGACCAGCGGGGCGGCCCGGCCGGCGAGCACCCGGGCCAGCAGGCCGGCGTCCCCGGCCTGCCGGGCCGCCGCCTCGGCCCGCTGCGAGAAGCGCAGCTCCTCGGCGAACTCGCCGTCCGCGCCGGCGTGCAGCGAGTGCATGTGGTAGGCCGCCGCCAGCTCCTCCTCCGGGATCGCCTCGCCGGTCTCCGCGATCCGGCCGTAGAGCCGGAACAGCCAGAGCCGCCCCTCCCGGGCCAGGCCCCGCTCCCGCCACCACTGGTCCAGCCCACCGGCCAGCCGCAGGCCGGCCCGGGCGCTGCCGCCGGTGGCGCACCAGCGCAGCGCGGCGCGCAGCTCGCCGGCGAGCGGGTCGAGGGCGTAGAGGGAGAGGGTGACCGGCCGGCCGTCCGGGCCGAGGTGGGCCCGCTCCAGCGCGTGCGTCGACCAGGCCACGTGCCGGTCCCGGGCGGCCTGCTCCTCACCGGCCTCGGCCAGCCGGCGTGCCGCGTACGCCCGGATCGGGTCGAGCATCCGGTAGGTGCTGCCCGAGGCGCGCGGCTCGGCCAGCACCATCGACTTGTCCACCAGCACCGAGAGCGGGTCGAGCGGGTCGTCGCCGAGCAGCCACTCCACGGTGGCCAGGTCCACCGGGCCGGCGAAGACCGCCAGCCAGCGCAGCAGCCGGGCCGCCCGCGGCCCCAGCGTCCGGTAGGACCAGGTGACCGTGGCCTGCATGGTGAGGTGCCGCTCGGTGGCCGAGCGCTGCACCGCCCGGCTGGCCGGGGTCGGCGGCGTGGCGCCGGCCGCCGCCGCGACCAGGTCCACCGTGTCCTGCTGGTTGCCCGTCCAGCCACGCTCTACCGGGGGCGGCTCCGGGTCGTCCCGGCCGGCGTCGAGGGTGCCGAGCACGTCGTCGAGGCGCTCGGCGAGCTGCCCGACCGAGAGCACCCGCAGCCGCGCGGCGGCCAGTTCGATGGCGAGCGGCAACCCGTCCAACCGCTGCACCACCCGGCGCAGGTCGG
The DNA here is from genome assembly GCF_030519475.1 of Micromonospora sp. C28SCA-DRY-2. Lineage (GTDB taxonomy): Bacteria > Actinomycetota > Actinomycetes > Mycobacteriales > Micromonosporaceae > Micromonospora. The sequence continues at coordinate 1,128,793 of NZ_JAUMKD010000002.1, forward strand.
CCGACTCGGCCGGGTCCGGCTGCCGGCCGCCGCGGGCCGCCGCCGTCCGGTCCAGCAGCAGCGCGACCGCGTCGCTCTCCGCGCCGTCTACCGGCGGGTCGACCGAGAGCGGCGGGATCCGCCAGACCACCTCGCCGGGCAGCCCGAAGGACTCCCGGCTGGTCGCCAGCACCCGCACGCCCACGCCCCCGGCGAGCAGCCGGGAGATCACGTCGGCCGAGGCGGCCGGCTGGGCGTCGCAGGTGTCCAGCACGACCAGCATCCGGCGGGCGGCGGCGTACTCGACAAGGGTCTCCACCATGGGCCGGCCGGGTTCGGGGCGCAGCCCGAGCACGGCGGCGATCGCGAACGCCACCAGCCCCGGGTCGGTGACGGTGGCGATGTCGACGAACCAGACCCCGTCCGGGTAGGTCTCCACCAGGTCGGTGGCGAGTTCCACCGCGAGCCGGGTCTTGCCCGCCCCGCCGGCACCCAGCACGGTGACCAGGCGGTGGTCCTCGACCAGCCGGCGCAGCTCGGCCCGCTCGGCCTGCCGGCCGACGAACGAGGTGACCTGGGTGGGCAGGTTGTGCGCCACCGCGTCAGCGGTACGCGGCCGCGGGAACTGCCGCTCCAGGCCCGGGGCCACCAACTGGAACAACCGCTCCCGGTCGTCGAAGCCGCGCAACCGGTGCAGCCCGAGGTCGAGCAGGGAGGCGCCGGTCGGCAGCGGGTCGGCGTGCCGGGCGGTGGCGGCCGAGCAGAGCACCTGACCGCCGTGCGCGGCGGCGGCGACCCGGGCCGCCCGGTGCACCTCGGGGCTGGCGTACTCGCCGTCGCGCGGCTCGGCCCAGCCGGTGTGCAGCCCCATCCGCACCCGGGGGGTGGCCTCCGCGGTGGGCCACTCGTGGTCGGCCAGCGCGCGCTGCGCGGTCAGGCACGCGGTGAGCGCCGCGGTGGCGTCGCCGAACGCCAGGAAGAAGGAATCGCCCTCGGTCAGCAGCTCCGCGCCCTCGGTCGCGGCGATCGTCCGGCGCAGCAGCCGGCGATGCTCGCGCAGCACCGGGCGGTAGTCCGGACCGAGCAGCTGGGCCAGCCGGGTCGAGCCTTCGATGTCGGTGAAGACGAAGGTCACCCACCCGGTCGGGAGGTGGATCCGTGGCGACATGCGTGGAACCTCCGCCCGTGACGTCGGGTTCATGCTGCCTGATACCGAGCCGTCACGCATCGTGAGAACGGCCGGGCAGGTTCCGACCCAAGGTGCCACTGGACCTCGACGCGGGCAAGCGCCACGGCCCGAGCGGACGGAATCAGCAGCCGCAGGCACCACCGCAGCAGCCACCGCCGCCACCCGCGGCGGGCCCGCCGCCGGGCGCGCCGGCGCCGCCCCGACCGGTCACCGCGACCGTCGAGAGCAGCTTGACCGTGTCGTCGTGCCCCTGCGGGCAGGAGGCCGGCTCGCCGGCCCGGATCATCGGACGGTTGACCTCGAAGGTGTCGCCGCAGGCGCGGCAACGGAACTCGTACCGGGGCATGGCACCAGGGTACGACCGGACCTGACTCTGGACGGGACATGGGTGATACTCGACGGGTGGTGGACGGCGAGGACAGATCGACCCATCGACCCCTGCGCCCGGCCGCGCCGCTCGACGGGCCGCTCGCCGGCTCGGGAGCCGCGCCGGACGAGCCGGCGACCCGGCTGCCCCGCCCGCGTCGTCCGTGGCTGAGATCCGCGGCCCCGGCCGACGCCCCGGCTGCGGCCGCCCCCGTGAAGCCGGGCGAGACGCAGGCCGGCGGGCGTGACACCGCCCCGCCCGCCGACGACCGGCCGGCGGCCGCCACCGACGGGCCGGACACCGGCGCCGCCGGCGACCCGGCCACCGCTGCCGGGCCGAAGCCGACCGACCGCGCGGACGCGGCCACCACGGTGGACGGTGGCGCGGACCCCACCGCCGCCCGGCCGGGCGACTCCGACGCCAGCACCGCTCGGCCGGACGGCCGCCCGGACACGGCCGCGACCAGGCCGGACGGCAGCGCCGACAGCGCCGCCACGGCGGACGGCGGCACGGACACCACCGCTACCAAGCCGGGCGACAACGCGGACGGCAGCAGCGCCGCCGCCCAGCCGGGCGAGGGCACCGCCAGGTCCGGTGACGGCGCGGGCACGTCCGAGGGCACCGGGGGCGGCGCGACGACGGGGCGGCCGGCGGGAGCCCGGCGGCGCCGGGTGCCGTTCGCGCACGCCGTACGGCAGCCGCCGCACCGGATGGCGCTGACCGCCGCCCGGGCCACCCGGGACTGGTCGCGGCGCTCCAGCGGCCGGCTCACCCTGCCCGGGGTGTTCCTGCTCGCCCTGGTGCTGGCGACCGCCGCGGCCGGCGCCCTGGTGGTGCCCGCGACGGTCCGCGCGCCCCGTCCGGTGGCCGCCGACGACAGCGCCACCGCCACCCCGCCACCCGCGCAGCCGGGACTGCCCGGCGGCACGCCGCTGCCCACCGGGACGCTGCCGCCGGGCGGCACGCTGCCCACCGGGCCGGCGGTGGGAGCGGTGGCCACCGGCCGGCCGGCCGACGCGCTCGCCGCCTGGGCCCAGCAGGTCGGCCCGAAGGTCGGCATCTCGCCGGTCGCCATGCAGGCGTACGGCTACGCCGAGCTGGTGCTCGCCGAGACCAACCGCAGCTGCGGCCTGAGCTGGACCACGCTCGCCGCGATCGGGTTCGTCGAGTCCGGGCACGGCCAGGCCAACAACGCCAAGCTCGGCCCGGACGGCCGGGCGCTGCCCGAGATCATCGGGCTGCCGCTGGACGGGCAGGGCGGCCGGATGCGGATCGTCGACACCGACCGGGGCCAGTTGGACCGGGACACCACCTACGACCGGGCCATCGGGCCGATGCAGTTCATCCCGACCACCTGGCAGGAGATCGGCGCCGACGCGGACAACGACGGCCGCAAGGACCCGCACGACCTGGACGACGCCGCCCTGGCCGCCGGCAACTACCTCTGCAAGGGCGGCCGGAACCTCACCATCCCGGGCGACTGGTGGAACGCGATCCTGTCGTACAACGACGTCCGCCGCTACGCCCAGGACGTCTTCGACACCGCCAACCGCTACGGGCAGGCCAGCCGTACGTGAAGTGATCGTCCGCATACATTTGGAGAACTGGACACTTCCTTCGGGCAGCCGTTAGCGGCAAGCTAGACGGGTGATGGTGCGCGAGTGGGACCCCAGGACCGCGTCGTCCGCCGAGATCGCGTCGCTGCTGGACACGCTGAACGCGGTCCTCGCGGCCGATCTGCCGCAGGATCCGCCGTGGCGGGAGAGTTCCCTGCGTGAATACCTCTCCGAGGTGATGCCCGGCGAACGGCGCATCTCCTGGGTCGCCCAGGCCGAGCCGGGCGGCAACGGGGCGCCGGGGGCCATCCTGGGCCAGGTGCAGGTGCTGCTGCTCGGTGACATCGGCGTGCTGGAGGTGCTGGTGCACCCGTCGGTCCGGCGTTCCGGGCTGGGCCGTGACCTGGTGCGCGTCGCCGCCCGCCGGGTCTACCAGGAGGGCTTCCAGTCGATCGGGGTCGAGGTGGTGGGCGACACCCCGGCGGTGGCGTTCTACGAGGCGCTCGGCTTCACCCGGGAGTACGTCGAGACCCGCAGCGTGCTCGACCTGTCCACGGTGGACTGGGCCGAGCTGGCCGAGATGGCCACCGGCGTCGGCGCGGGCTACCACCTCGAGTTCTGCCCGGGCGGGCCGCCGGACGACCTGATCGAGGCGTACGCGCGGGCCAAGGCCGAGGTGCGCGACGTCGACGACGGCGAACTGCGCCCCAGCTCGTACGACCCGGAGCGGCTCCGGGACAGCCTGGACTGCCTGCACCGGCGCGGCATGAAGCCGTACATCGTGCTGGCCCTGCACGAGCAGAGCGGCGAGGTGGCCGGCCTGACCGAGGTGGTGGTGCCGGCGCAGCACCCCACCCGCGCCGACCAGTACGACACCATCGTGGTGCAGGACCACCGGGGCTACGGGATCGACCGCGCGATCAAGGCGCGGATGCTGCTGGAGCTGCGCTCCGCCGAGCCGGAGCTGGCCGAGGTGCAGACCTGGAACGCGCAGGCCAACGAGGCGATGCTCAAGGTCAACGCGGAACTGGGCTACCGTCCCGACCGCGACTGGTGCGAATACAGTGTCGACGTCGCCGACCTGGTGCACCGTCTCGACGCCGCGCGCTGACCGGAATTCACGAAACAGTCCGCCGGGGGATGGACGCTGGACAGCGACGCCCCTTAACGTGCGTTAGTTCCCGTCCACCCATCGTGGAGGCCCCATGCGCCCGCGCCGCACCTTCGCCGCGCTCGCGACAGCTGCCGCCGTCACCGCCACGGCCGTCGGCGTCGCACCCACCGCGGCCAGCGCCGCGCCCACCGACCTGTTCATCTCCGAGTACGTCGAGGGCTCGTCCAACAACAAGGCGATCGAGCTCTACAACGGCACCGGCGCCGCCATCGACCTGGCCGCCGGCGGATACCAGCTCCAGCTCTACTTCAACGGCTCCACCACGCCGACGAACATCCCGCTGACCGGCAGCGTGCCGGCCGGTGACGTCTTCGTCCTCGCCCACGCCTCCGCCGCGGCGGCGATCCTCGCCCAGGCCGACCAGACCACCACCACCGGGCTGTACAACGGGGACGACGCCGTCGTGCTGAGCCGCGGCGGCACCGTGCTCGACTCGCTCGGCCAGGTCGGCGTCGACCCGGGCGCCGAGTGGGGCAGCGGCCTGACCAGCACCGCCGACAACACCCTGCGCCGGCTGGCGAACGTCACCGCCGGCGACACCGACCCGGCCGACGCCTTCGACCCGGCCGCCCAGTGGGCCGGCTTCGCCACCGACACGTTCGACGGGCTCGGCGGGCACTCCGGGGGCGGCGGCCCGGTCGACGCACCGGCCACCCTGACCTGCGGCGGGGCGCTGGTCACCCCGGCCGGCACCGCGGCGACCCGCGAGGTCACCGCGACCGACACCGACGACCGGATCGTCGACCTGGCGGTCACCTCGGTCACCCCGACCCCGACCGCCGGCTCGATCAGCCGCACCGCGGTCACCCCGGCCGACGCGGTCGGCGGCACCGCCCGGGCCACCGTCACGGCGAGCGCGGACCTGGCCGCCGGGGCGTACACCGTCGTGCTGACCGCCACCGACGCCGACGGCGGCTCCGCCACCTGCACGCTCTCCGTGCAGGTCACCCGGGAGCTGACGGTCGGCGAGGTGCAGGGCCCGACCACCGACGGCGAGTCCGGCCCGACCGACCGGTCCCCGTACGCGCCGGCCAGCGGCAACGGCACCAGCAGCGCCCTCCACGACGTGCGCGGCGTGATCACCCAGCTGACCCTGGCCCGGGACTCCGCCGGGCGCGACCAGCACGGCTTCTTCCTGCAGAGCCGGGCCGACGCCGCCGACGGCGACCCGACCAGCTCCGACGGCATCTTCGTGTTCATGGGCTCGTTCACCTCGCTGATCGGCGGCTACGTGCCGACCGTGGGCGACGAGGTGGTGCTCCGCGCCCGGGTGTCGGAGTACTTCAGCATGACCCAGCTCTCCAGCGCCTCGCTGGTACGCCGGATCGCCACCGGGGTCGACGTGGACACCGCCGTCGAGGTCACCGACGCGGTGCCCCCGGCCGACCTGGCCGCCGCGGGCCGGTTCTGGGAGCGGCACGAGGGCGCCCGGCTACGGGTGCGCGCCGGCAGCGGCGCGGTCAGCGGGCGGGACGTCTTCGCCTCCACCGCCGACGCCGAGCTCTGGGTGGTCGACCGGGACGACCCGCTGCTCGACCGTGCCGACCCGTACGCCCGCCGGGTGTTCCGCGACGCCCACCCGCTGGACAACGACCCCGCCCGCCGCTTCGACGACGGCAACGGCCAGCGGATCATGCTCGGCAGCATGGGCGTGAAGGGCAGCACCGGGGACAGCGGCGCGCTGCTGCCGCCGGCGCACACCTTCGACACGCTCGGCGCCGACGCGGTGGGCGGCCTCTACTACTCCTTCGAGAAGTACGGCGTGCAGGTCGAGCGGGCCGAGTTCGCCGGCGGCACCGACCCGTCGACGAACCACCCGCCGCAGCCGGCCAACCGGTCGGAGGAGGTCGCCGTCGCGACCTACAACGTGGAGAACCTGTACGACTTCCGGGACGACCCGTTCGACGGCTGCGACTTCGCCGGCAACGCCGGCTGCGCCGGGGTGAGCCCGCCGTTCGACTACGTGCCCGCCAGCGAGCAGGAGTACCGCGACCAGCTCGCCGCGCTCGCCGACCAGATCACCACCGACCTGCACAGCCCGGACCTGATCCTGGTGCAGGAGGCCGAGGACCAGGACATCTGCGCGGTGGCCGGCGGGCAGCTCGCCTGCGGCGGCACGAACAACGCCGACGGCGCGCCGGACAGCCTGCAGGACCTGGCGCTGACCATCGCGGCGGCCGGCGGTCCCGCCTACGCCGCCGCGTACGACCGGACGGGCGCGGACGCCCGGGGCATCACCGCCGCCTTCCTCTACCGCACCGACCGGGTGGCGCTGGCCGAGGCCACCGCCACCGACCCGCTGCTGGGCTCGGCGCCGACCGTGCGGTACCGCGCGCCGGGGCTGGCCAGCAACGCGGACGTGCAGAACCCGAAGGCGCTCAACGCGGTGCTGCCGGCCGACGTGGACACCTCCACCGGGCGGGACGGCAACAACGTCTTCACCCGCGCCCCGCAGCTCGGCAAGTTCACCGTGGCCGCGGCGCCGGGTTCGACCGAGCGGTTCACCCTCTGGGCGGCCAGCAACCACTACTCGTCCGGCCCGGACAGCCGGGTCGGGCAGCGCCGGGAGCAGGCCGCGTACGGGGCCGCCATCGTCACCGCGATCGAGGCGGCGGACCCGAACGCCCGGGTGGTGTACGGCGGGGACCTGAACGTCTTCCCCCGCCCGGACGACCCGATCGCCACCGCTGACCGGCCGACCCCGTCGGACCAGCTCGCCCCGCTCTACGACGCGGGCCTGCGCAACCTCTGGGAGGACCTGCTCGCCGAGGCGCCGTCGTCGGCCTACTCGTACAGCTTCGAGGGGCAGGCGCAGACGCTGGACCACCTCTTCGTCAACGAGGCGCTGCACCGGGACCTGGTGCAGATGCGGGCCGCGCACATCAACGCCGACTGGCCGGCGGCGCACCCCGGTGACGGCACCCGCGGCTCCAGCGACCACGACCCGCAGGTGGCCCGGTTCCGCTCCCGGGCCGCGCTGAGCGTCGGGAACGTCGCGGTGGCCGAGGGCGACAAGGGCACCACCCCGCTCACCTTCACCGTGACCGTCTCCCGGCCGCTCTCCGAGCCGGTGCTGCTCTGCGCCGCGACCATCGGCCTCACCGCCCGGTCCGGCCAGGACTACGACCCGTACGTCGGCTGCCGCACGCTGGCCGCCGGGCAGACCTCGCTGGCCTTCCCGGTGACCGTACGCGGCGACCGGAAGGCGGAGCCGGACGAGAAGCTCACCCTGGTGGTGGGCGGCGTGCCGGGGCTGCGGCTGGCCGACCCGGTCGCCACCGGCACCATCTCGAACGACGACTGACCCACCCGCACCGACAGACGACGGCCCGCCGCCTCCTGGGCGGCGGGCCGTCATCGATGGTGGCGAACTACCGCGTGAGAAGGGCGGCGCGGGCTCGGCTCAGTAGCGCTGGCGGAGCAGTTGGGCGGCCTCGACCGCCCAGTAGCTGAGGATGATCTGCGCGCCGGCGCGGCGGATCGAGGTGAGCGTCTCCAGCATCACCCGCTCCCGGTCGATCCAGCCGTTCGCGGCGGCCGCCTCGACCATCGCGTACTCGCCGGAGACCTGGTAGGCGGCGACCGGGACGTCGACCGCCGCGCGGACCGCGGAGACCACGTCGAGGTACGGCAGCGCCGGCTTGACCATCACCATGTCGGCGCCCTCGGCGACGTCCAGCGCCACCTCGCGCAGCGACTCCCGCAGGTTGGCCGGGTCCTGCTGGTAGGCACGCCGGTCGCCCTCCAGCGCCGACTCCACCGCGTCACGGAACGGGCCGAAGAACGCCGAGGCGTACTTGACCGCGTACGCCAGCACGGCGACGTCGGTGTGCCCGGCGGCGTCGAGCGCCTTGCGGACCACCCCGACCTGGCCGTCCATCATCCCGGACGGCCCGACCACGCCCACCCCGGCGGCGGCCTGGGCCACCGCCATCTCGGCGTACGCCGCCAGGGTGGCGTCGTTGTCCACCTCGCCGTCCTGGGTGAGCAGGCCGCAGTGCCCGTGCGAGGTGAACTCGTCCAGGCAGAGGTCGCTCATCACCACGGTGGCGTCGCCCACCTCGGAGACCACGTCCCGGATGGCCACGTTGAGGATGCCGTTCGGGTCGATCCCGCCGGAGCCCTCCGGGTCCCGCTGCGCCGGCACCCCGAACAGCATGATCCCGCCGACGCCCGCCTGGACCGCCTCGACCGCCGCCTTGCGCAGCGAGTCGCGGGAGTGCTGGAGCACGCCCGGCAGCGAGGCGATCGCCCGCGGCTCGGTCAGCCCCTCCTTGACGAACATCGGCACGACCAGCTCGGCCGGGTCGAGGCGGGTCTCGGAGACCAACCGCCGCAGCGCCGCCGTGCGGCGCAGCCGGCGGGGCCGGATCTCGGGGTACGGCATGCGGACCTCCTGCTGCGACTACCGGAAGCGGAGGGCGGTCGGCCCCTGCACCTTCGAGCCCCGGCGCTGCTTCGCCGGCATGGCGGCGAGCTTCTCGCGCAGCTCGACGGCGTAGGCGGCGAGCGCCTCCACCAGGTCGGGCACCGAGGCGTGCGGCGGCTGGACGTCGACCCGCAGGCCGAACTCCGTCGCGGTCTCCGCCGTCTTGGGCCCGATGACGGCAACAACGGTACGCGCGTGCGGCTTCCCGGCGATGCCGACCAGGTTCCGGACCGTGGAGGACGAGGTGAAGAGCACCGCGTCGAAGCCGCCCGACTTGATCGCGTCGCGGATCTCGGCCGGCGGCGGGGCGGCCCGGACGGTCCGGTAGGCGGTCACGTCGTCGACCTCCCAGCCGCGCTCGGTGAGCCCGGCGGCGAGCGTCTCGGTGGCGATGTCGGCGCGCGGCAGCAGCACCCGGCCGACCGGGTCGAGCACCTCGTCGTGCGGCGAGAACTCGGCCAGCAGCCCCTCGGAGGACTGCTCCCCGGACGGGATCAGCTCCGGCTGGATGCCGAACGCGCGGACGGCGTCGGCGGTCGCGTCGCCGATGCAGGCGATCTTGACGCCCCCGAAGTGCCGGGCGTCCAGGCCGTGCTCGGCGAACTTCTCCCAGACCGCGCGCACCGCGTTCACGGAGGTGAAGATCACCCAGGCGTACCGGCCGTCGACCAGGCCCTTGACCGCCCGCTCCATCTGGGCCGGGGTGCGCGGCGGCTCCACGGCGATGGTCGGCACCTCGCACGGGATGGCCCCGTACGCGCGCAGCCGGGCGCTCATCACGCCGGCCTGCTCCTTGGTCCGCGGGACCAGCACCTTCCAGCCGTACAGCGGCCGGTTCTCCCACCAGCTGAGCTTGTCCCGCTGGGTGACGCCGGCGCCGACGGTGAGCACCACCCGGCCGGTGAAGCCGAGCGCCGCGGCGACGAAGCTGTCCACGGTCGACGTGGTGGTGTACTGCGTCTCCCCGGTGCCGTCGCCGGTCACCCCGACGGCGGTGGCGCCGTCCACCCCGGCGGAGAGCAGGCCGTCCCGGATCGCGGCGAGGTCGCCGGCGTCCACGGCCAGCGCCAGCGAGCCCCGGCCGACGGCCGCCGCCAGCGCCTCGAAGTCCAGCGTGCTGACGTCCTCGACGTCGGCCGCGGTGCGTACGCCCGGCAGCGGCACACCGGCGTAGGTGGCCACCCCCTCGGCCTGACCGACCCCCGGCACCACCTCGAAGTGCGCGGCGGTACGCGCCACCGCCTGCACCTCCTTGACCACCGAGTCGTGCCCGAACGGGTCGCCGGCGACCAGGTGCACGGCGTTCAGCCCGGAGCGGGCGGCCGAGATCAGCACCTTCGCCACGTCACCCGGCGCGCCCTCGGCCGGCGTGAACTGGGCGTCGGTCTTGGCCTGGGCGCGGACGGCGTCGAGCAGCGACTCGGGGACTCCCCGGTCGTACACCACCTGGTCGGCGTCGACCAGGGCGTCGTGCGCCCGACGGGTCAGCAGGCCCGGGTCGCCGGGACCGGCCCCGACGAACGCGATGCGGCCTACGGGCTTACGGGTGCGGGTCATTCTGTGCTCCCAAATTGCTGGGTCCCCGGGCCGGTGGGTCCTGCTTGGCCGAGGATCGAGTCGGCGCCGAGGTCGAGGAGTTCGGCGGCGAGTGCCTTGCCGATCTCCGCCGCGTCGGCGGGCGTACCGGTGCGGGACAGCCGGAGGTCACGGGTACCGTCCGGGCTGATCACCGCCCCGCGCAGGTAGATCTCTTCGCCGGCGTCGCCCTCGGCGAGCTCGGCGTAGGCGGCGACGGGTGCGCTGCACCCGGCCTCCAGGGTGGCCAGGAACGCCCGCTCCGCGACGACAGCGGCGCGCGACGGTGCGTGGTCGAGCACGGCCAGCAGCTCGACCAGGTCCGGGTCGTCGACCCGGCACTCCACCGCCAGCGCGCCCTGGGCGGGCGCGGGCAGCATCAGCATCGGGTCGAGCGTCTCGGTGACCACGTCGGTACGACCCAGCCGGGCCAGGCCGGCCCGGGCCAGCACGACGGCGTCCAGGTCGGCCTCCGGGCCGAGGACCCGCGCCAGGCGGGTGTCCACGTTGCCCCGGATCGGGGTGACCTCCAGCTGCATGCCGAGGGCGTGCAGCTGGGCGATGCGGCGCAGCGCTCCGGTGCCGACGACCGCGCCGGGCGGCAGCTCGGTGAGCGTCCGGCCGTCGCGGGCGACCAGCGCGTCGCGCGGGTCCTGCCGCGGCGGTACGGCGGCGACGTGCAGCCCGGGCGCCGCCGCGCTGGGCAGGTCCTTGTAGGAGTGCACGGCGAAGTCGATGGTCCGCGCGGCGAGCGCGTCGCGCAGCGCGGAGACGAAGACACCGACCCCGAGCCGGTGCACCGGCGCGGCCGAGCGGTCGCCGGCGGTGACCACCTCGACCAGCTCGACCGGGCGCCCGGTGGCGGCGGTCAGGGCCTCGGCGACGTGGCCGGACTGGGCCATCGCCAGTTTGCTGCCCCGGGTACCGAGGCGCAGGGGCGTGCTCATCGCTCACCTCCGGCGGGTGGGAGGGCGTCGGTGGCGCCGAACGCCGGGGTGACGTCGGAGTCCACGACGTCGGGGACGGTGTCGACCGGGGAGGTCTGCGGCACCTGGAGGTCGAACAGCTCGCGCAGCAGCGCCGCGTACTGGTCGCCGCCCGGCTCCGCGGCCAGCTGGCGGACCCGCACGGTGGGCTGGTGCAGCAGCCGCTGGACCACCCGGTGCACCGTCCGGGCCACCTCGGCCCGCTGGTCGTCGGTCAGGTCGGGGCGGCGCTGGGCGAGCCGGCGCAGCTCGGCGGTGACCACGTCGTCGGCGCGCCCGCGCAGGGCGGCCACGGTCGGCGCCACGTCCGCCCCGCGCAGCCAGGTGAGGAAGCCCTCCACCTCGGCGGCGACGATCCGCTCCACGGCGGCGGCGTCGGCGGCGGCCGGCCCGTCGGCGAGCAGCGCGGCCATCCGGTCGATGTCGATCACCTCGACGCCGGGCAGCTCCGCGACGCCGGGTTCGACGTCACGCGGGACGGCCAGGTCGAGCAGGATCAGCGGGCCACGCTCGGGGTCGCGGTCGGCCAGCGCCCGGGTCACCACGTCGCGGGTGAGGACCGGTTCGGTGGCCGCGGTGGCGGCCACTACGATGTCCACTGTGGAGAGCGTGGCGGTCAGCTCGGCCATCGGGGCGGCGGCGGCGCCGTACGACTCGGCCAGCCGGACGGCCCGGTCGGCCCCCCGGTTGGTCACGGTGAGCGGCCCGGCGCCCAGCCGGGAGAGGGTCGCCACGCCGAGCGACCCCATCGCGCCGGCCCCGACCACCAGCGCCGGGCGGCCGGTCAGCGCGCCGTCGAGGTGGCCGGCGGCCAGCTCCAGCGCGGCGGTGACCACGCTCTGGCCGGCCCGGTCGATGCCGGTCTCCGCGTGGGCCCGCTTGCCCACCCGCAGCGCCTGCTGCATCAGCTCGTGCAGCAGCCGGCCGGCGGTGTCCGCCCCGCTCGCCCAGTGGTAGGCGTCACGGAGCTGGCCGAGGATCTGCGCCTCGCCCACCACCATCGAGTCCAGCCCGGCGGCGACCCGGAAGACGTGGTCGACGGCGGCGGCGTCGTAGTGCACGTAGAGGTGGTTGGCGAGCGTGGCGGGCGGGCTGCCGGCCTGCTCGGCCAGAACGGCGCAGATGTCACCGAGGCCGCCGTGGAAACCGGACACCGCGGCGTAGACCTCCACCCGGTTGCAGGTGGAGACCAGCACGGCCTCGGTCACGTACGGCTGCGCGACCAGGCGGTCCAGGGTGCGGGTGAGCTCGGCGGGAGCCACCGCGAGCCGCTCCAGGGTGGCGACCGGAGCGGTGCGGTACGACGCGCCGACGACGAGCAGTTTCACGTGCCGATCGCCTCCTGGGTGTCGGTCACCGCGAGCCCGCCCGGCAGGGCGGTGAGGGCGGACCCACCGGTGGCGGGAAGCGCGGTCAGCGACGCCTTGCGGTGCTCGTGGAAGGACAGGATCTGCAGCTCGATGGCGAGGTCGACCTTGCGCACGTCGACCCCCTCCGGCACCGAGAGTACGCACGGCGCGAAGTTCAGGATGCTCGTCACACCGACCGCGACGAGCTGGTCGGCGACCCGCTGGGCGGCCGCGGCGGGGGTGGCGATCACGCCGATCGCGATGGACTCCGCGGCGGCGACCCGGGGCAGCTCGTCGACGTGCTGGACGACCAGGCCGTTGATCTCCTCGCCGACCCGCGCCGGGTCCGCGTCGAAGAGCGCGGCGATCCGGAAGCCGCGGCTGGCGAAGCCGTCGTAGCCGGCCAGGGCGTGACCGAGGTTACCCACGCCGACCAGGGCGACCGCCCGGCGCTGGGTGAGCCCGAGCACGAACTCGATCTGGTCGATCAGCAGCGCCACGTCGTAGCCGACCCCGCGGGTGCCGTACGAGCCGAGGTGGGACAGGTCCTTGCGCAGCTTCGCGGAGTTGACCCCGGCGGCGCTGGCCAGCCCCTCGCTGGACACCGTCTCGTGACCTGTTTCGGCGAGATTGTGCAGGGCACGAAGGTATTCGGGGAGCCGCGCGACCGTCGCCTCGGGCAGGTCAGGTAGCGCCGGTACGGCACCGGCGCGACCGGGCGCGCCAGGGTGACGGTGCTGACTCATGAGACTCCGTGCGGTGCGATCCTCGTCCAGCTCCAGTGGCCGGCCGTTTCGGGACTCCCGCTGGCGACCGAGGTTGCCGGCTGTGCTAGCAGGGCGCGTCGGAATTACAGAGTAGGCGCTTGTGAACGCACGCACAAATCGCGATCTTGAAAGCTCGCGACGCGGCTCCACCAGGCCCTCCATTCCGCAAGATCGATCCGGCCACCGTGCCGGCGCCGCTCGGCGATTATTGCTCAATTACGACTTCTCTGACCAATCGCGCGAGCGCGCGTCGCCGACCCGATCGGCTCGCCGACCGCCCGCCGAGGTGCGGGTAGGGCCAGCCCTACGTCGGAAACGGCGGCCCGCGGGATGGGTGGAGACCCACCCCGCTGCCTAGCCTCGTGCCATGACCGCCGTTCCCGCCGCCGCCGACCAGCCGGCCCTGGCCCCGACCATCTCCCGCCAGCTCTTCATCGACTCCGGGTACGTCCTGCTCGGTCTCCCGCTCGCGCTGGCCAGCTTCGTGGTGCTCATCGTGGGCCTCGCCGCCGGCCTCGGGCTGGTGGTGACCGTGATCGGCCTGCCCATCCTCAGCGGCACCCTCTACGCGGCCCGCGGGCTGGCCGACATCGAGCGGCTGCGGCTGCCCGCCGTGCTGCGACAGGCGCGGATCCGGCCGCAGTACCGGCTCGCCGAGCCCGGCGCGAGCGCCTGGCGGCGGATCTTCGTGCCGATGGGCGACGCCCAGTCCTGGCTCGACCTGGCGCACGGCATCCTCAAGCTGGTGGTCGCCGTGATCGGCTTCGTGGTCACGCTGACCTGGTGGGCCGGCGCGGTCGCCGGCTCGCTCTACTGGGCGTACGACTGGGCGCTGCCGCACGGCGACCCGGAGGACGTCGAGCTCCCCCAGCTCCTCGGCCTCGGCGACTCGACCACCGCCCGGATCGGCCTGCACACCGCGATCGGGCTGTTCTTCCTGATCACCCTGCCGATCGTGGTCCGCGGCTGCGCGCTGATGGAGGCCAGCTTCGGCCGGGCGATGCTCACCGGGGTGGCCGAGATGCGCAACCGGATCACCGTGCTGGAGGAGCAGAAGCGGGCCGCCGTGTCGGCCGAGGCGAGCGCGCTGCGCCGGCTGGAGCGGGACATCCACGACGGCCCGCAGCAACGCCTGGTCCGGCTGGCGATGGACCTGAGCCGGGCCCGCCAGCAGCTCGCCTCCGACCCGGAGGCGGCCGGGCGGACGCTGGACGAGGCGGTCGCCCAGACCCGCGAGACGCTCGCCGAGCTACGCGCGCTGTCCCGGGGCATCGCGCCGCCGATCCTGGTCGACCGCGGGCTGCCCAGCGCCCTCGCCGCGCTGGCCGGGCGCGGGCTGATCCCGATCGAGCTGCGGGTGGACCGGGACCTCGGCACGGCGGACGGCCGGCTCGACCCGGCGATGGAGAGCACGGCGTACTTCGTGGTGGCCGAGGCGCTGACCAACGTCGCCAAGCACAGCCGGGCCACCGAGTGCCAGGTCACGGTGGCCCGGCAGGACCAGCGGCTGGTGGTGGCCGTGGGCGACGACGGCCAGGGCGGGGCGCACCTGGCCAAGGGGCACGGGCTGGTCGGCATCGCCGACCGGGTCCGCGCCGCCGGCGGCCGGCTGGACGTGATCAGCCCGGCCGGCGGCCCCACCGAGGTCCGCGCGGAACTCCCGCTGTGAGCCCGGTCGCTCCGTCCCCGGGTACGCCGTGCCTTCCGCCGCGGTCGGCGGGGTGCGGCAGGTCGGGGGTGGCGGACCGGCCGGCCGCACGGTGCTTCCTCGGGACGGTGGGGCGCACGTGGTAGACAACGACACCATGCGGATCGTGATCGCGGACGACGCCGTCCTCCTGCGGGAGGGGCTGATCCGGCTGCTCAGCGAGCGGGGGCACGTGGTGGTGGCCGCGGTCGGCGACGGCGAGGCGCTGGTCGAGGCGGTGGTGGCCCACCGGCCCGACGTGTCGATCGTCGACGTCCGGATGCCGCCCTCGCACACCGACGAGGGGCTGCGCGCCGCGGTGGAGGCCCGGCGGCTGGTGCCGCGGACGCCGATCCTGGTGCTCTCCCAGTACGTCGAGGTCTCGTACGCCGACGACCTGCTCGCCACCACCGGGGCCGGCGGCGGCGGGATCGGCTACCTGCTCAAGGACCGGGTGGCCGCGATCGACGAGTTCCTCGACGCGCTGGACCGGGTGGCCGCCGGCGGCACGGTGCTCGACCCGGAGGTGGTCGGCCAGCTCTTCGCCCGGCGCCGCCGCGACGACCCGCTGCGCGAGCTGACCCCCCGGGAACGGGAGGTGCTCGGGCTGATGGCCGAGGGCCGCTCCAACACTGCCATCGCCCGGACCCTGGTGGTCAGCGACGGCGCGGTGGAGAAGCACGTCCGCAACATCTTCACCAAGCTCAACCTCCCCCCCGACACCGAACAACACCGCCGAGTCCTAGCCGTCCTCAC
>NZ_JAUMKD010000003.1 GCF_030519475.1 Micromonospora sp. C28SCA-DRY-2
CGCGGTCGATCGCGGCCAACTGGCCCGGCGAGAGCTCCTCGTTGGGGTCCAGGCACCACCGGCCGGCCAGCAGGCCCTGCCGGCGCAGCACCTCGTGGATGCCGGGGATGCAGCCGTGGTAGCCGTTGGCGGCGTCGAAGATGGCCGCGTTGGCGTCGGTCAGGTGACCGTCCAGGGTGAGCAGTCGGCGCAGCGCGGCGTCGTCGCCGGCCCGGGCCCGGCGGGCCTCGTCGAGCAGCGTCACCGCGGTGCCCGCCCAGACCGCCCACTGGCCGAGCAGCCCGCCGACGAACTCGACCTCCACCGCCCGCCCGTCCAGGATGACCCGGTGCGGCGCCACCAGGTCGGCCAGGATGTGATCGTCGTTGCCGGTGTAGAGGGCGAGGTCGCCGTTGCGGCCGGCGGCGCAGACGCCGTGCAGCACGTCGAGGGTGCGGTAGCGGTCGAACGGGGCCACCTTGATGCCGACCACCGATTCGAGGGCGGCCAGCCGGGCCCAGAAGTCCCGGGACAGCTCCCGGCCGCCGACGGCCGGTTGCAGGTAGAAACCGATCACCGGCAGCACCTCGCCGACCGCCCGGGCCCGCTCGATCAGCGCGTCCTCGTCCAGCGGCCCGTACGGCGACAGCAGCACCAGGTGGTAGCCGAGCGACGCGGCCAGTTCCGCCTCGGCGACGGCCTGGGCGGTGTCCCCGCAGGCGCCGGCGACCAGGATGGCGTCCGAGCCGGCCGCGGTCTCGGCGGCCAGCTCCAGCACCGGGGCGAGCAGCCCCACCTTCGGGTCGTGGATGGCGAACTGGGTGGTGTGCACGCCGACGGCGATGCCGCCCGCCCCCGAGGCGAGGTAGTAGCGGGTCAACGCCCGCTGCCGGCGCTCGTCGAGCTTGCGGTCGGCGTCCAGGGCGAGCGGGTGGGCGGGGATGACGCACCCGCGCTGGAACCGGGTCAGGGCCGCGGCTTGTCGGGTGCTCGATGCGGTCAACACGGTCTCTCCTAGAACTTGCCGTCGCGGCGCTGGAAGCCGGTCGGCTTGTCGAGCAGGGGCTGGCCGTCGGCGACCCAGTCCGCCGTCAGCTCGATGAGCTCGGCGAGCGGCAGGTCGGGGTAGCCGAACAGGCGGTGGCAGAGCTGGGCGTTGGACAGCAGCGCGGTGGGCGCCTCGGCGCCGGTGAAGGCCGGCTCCCGGCCCAGCCGCGCGCCGACGGCGGTGGCGACCTGGCGGACGGAGACCAGTTCCGGCCCGGTCAGGTTCAGCACGAACGGCGGGGTGGCGGTGTGGTGCAGGGCGCGCAGGATGACCTCGTTGGCGTAGCCCTGCCAGACGACGTTGGCGTGTCCCATGGTGAGGTCCACCGCCTCGCCGGCGTGCACCGCGCGGGCGATGTCGACCAGCACCCCGTAGCGCATCTCGACGGCGTAGTTGAGCCGGATCAGGGCCAGCGGGGTGTCGTCGCGCAGCGCGAAGTGAGTGAGGACGCGCTCGCGGCCCAGGCAGGACATCGCGTACTCGCCGACCGGCTGGACCGGGGTCTGCTCGACGCAGCCGCCGGCGGTCACCGGCACCAGCGGGTAGACGTTACCGGTGCTCAGCGCGACCAGGCGCGAGCCGGCGAAGCGCTGGGCGACCCGCCCGGGCAGGTACGCGTTGGTGGCCCAGGTGGCGTGCTCCCGGCCGGAGGTGCCGAACTTGGCGCCGACCAGGAAGACCACGTTCGGCGCGTCGGGCAGCGCGGCCAGCGCGGCGTCGTCGGCGACGTCCGCCTCGACCACCTCGGCGCCCTCGTCGCGCAGCGCGTCGGCCAGCCCGGCCTCGGAGAACCGCGACACGGCGATCACCCGCGCACCGGTGCCCGCCGCCGCGACACCGCGCAGCGCCAGCCGGACCAGGCTCGGTCCCAGCTTGCCGCCCGCGCCGAGGATCAGGATGTCCCCGTCGAGCTTGCGCAGGTCGTCCACGAGGACGTCCCGCGGGCGGGAGAGCCGCTCCTCCAGGTCCGCCACGGTACGCATGCCACCACCCCTTCCGAAGTAACGGTCATGACCGTAACCTCCGCCCGATGGGGCGTCAAGGTGCCCGGGTCGGTGCGTCGACGGGCACGGGTCCAACCGGCCCGGCGGACCGTGGCCGCGTCGCAGGTCGGAGGCGTGGCGGCCGGGTCCGCACGGCCGCACGGCGGGTTACCCGGCGCACCCCGTCATCCGCCCGGCCGAATTGCGGACCGGTCCGCCGGGCACGCCGGAACACCGGCCCAGCCGCCGTGCGGGCTCGGCGACGGCGGGGCGGGCGGGAGCCACCAGGCCGCCGCGGCCGTGGGTGCTGACAGGCCGGTGAGGGCGGGAGCGGCCACCCCGCTGTGGACGGGAGCGGCCAGGGAAGGTGCGGCGGAGGGCTACGCCGGTCGGGCCGTGGCCCGGGCGGCGGTGAGCAGGCCGAGCACGGCGCGGGTCTGGTCCCACGGCACCGGGCTCGGCGCGCCCCGGACCATGCCCAGGAACGCGTCGATGGTGTCCCGGTAGCCGAGCTGGTCGGCGCCGCCGCGCAGCACCACCTGCCGCTGGCCGGCGGCGGTGTGGACGGTCACCTCGTACGCCTCGCCCTCGCTGACCCCGAGCACCTCGACCGTGCCGGGCACCCCGTCCGCCCACTGCAGGGCCAGCAGCCCGGTGTCCTCCGAGCGCAGCCCCCGGTGGTGGCGTACGGTGCCGGCGGCCCCGACCAGCCGTACCGCCGGCCCGAGCAGCGCGACCAGCAGCTCCACCCCGTGCAGGCCCATCATCACCAGCGTGCCGCCGCCGATCGTCGGGTCGTCCTGCCACGGGTTGTACCCGGTGGCCCAGAGCCCGACGTCGTGCCGCACCGTGGCCCGGACCGACAGCACCTCCTCGCGCGGCACGTCGAACGCCACGAAGTCCGGCGCGAAGCGCAGCACCGAGGAGGTGAGCACCAGTTCCGGTGCCGGCGCCACGACGCGTTCCAGCCGGTCGAGCTGCGCGGCGGTGGCGGCGGCCGGCTTGTTGACGAAGCAGGGCAGCTCGCGGGCCAGCACCTGGGCCAGCGCGTCCGGCACGTCCGAGGTGGGGACGGTGAGGACCACCCCGTCCGGGCGGGTCGCCAGCAGCGCGGCCAGGTCCGGCGCCACCGCCACGTCCGGCTGCTCGGCGCGGAACCGCGCCAGCCGCTGCGGGTCCGGCTCCCACACCACCAGCTCGGCGTGGTCGCGCAGCGCGCGCGCGTCGGTGTACGGGTGACTGGTGGCGAGTCCGGCCAGAGCGATGCGCATGAGCGCAGAGGCTACTTCTCCCGCCTCCGGCCACGCCAGCGCAGGTCAGCCGGTCAGCCAGTCCGGTCGAGCTGCTCGGGCCGGACCTCGTGGACCAGCGGCTCGCCGCGCAGGAACCGGTCGATCTCCGCCACCACGATCCCGCCGGCCCGCCGCCGCGACTCGACCGTCCCGGCCGCCTCGTGCGGGGTGAGCAGCACGTTGGGCAGCCGGCGCAACGGGTGGTCGACCGGCAGCGGTTCGGCGTCGAAGACGTCCAGCGCGGCGTCGATCCGGCCGGTGCGCAGCGCGGCCAGCAGCGCGGCCTCGTCCACCAGCGCCGAACGGGCGGTGTTGACCAGCAGCGCCCCGTCCGGCAGCAGCGCCAGCTCGCGTGCCCCGATCATCCCGACGGTCTCCGGCAGCACCGGGGCGTGCAGGCTGACCACCAGGCTGCGGGCGAGCAAATCGTCGAGGCCGACCCGCTCGACGCCGAGTGCCGCCGCCTCCGCGTCGGACAGGTACGGGTCGGCGACGAGCACCCGCGCCCCGAGCGCCCGCACCAGGCCGAGGTACGCCCGGCCGGTGCGGGACGCGCCGACCACGCCGACCGTCGCCCCGCGCAGCTCCCGCCGGGGCGGGGCGGCCTTGGCGGCCGTCCAGTCCGCGCCGGTGCGCAGCGCGTGGTCGAACCGGTGCAGCCGGTGCAGCAGGGCGAGGGTGAGCGCGAGCGCCTGCTCCCCCACCGCGTACGCCATCGCGTCGCCGGCCTGGGTGACGCGCACCCCGCGGGCGAAGCTCTCCGGGGTGACGAACGGTTTCACGCTGGCGCCGGTGTGGGCGAGCAGCCGCAGCCGCGGCGCGGCGGCGAGCACCGCGGCCGTGAGCGGGGCGGTGCCCCAGCCGGTGACGACGACCTCGGCGCCGGCGAGCAGTCCCGCGAGCACCGCCTCGTCGCCCACGTCGGCGCCGTCGGCCGGCAGCCGCACCTCGCCCAGCCCGGCCAGAGCGGCCCGGGTGTCGGGGTCGAGGAACAGCTCGCGGACGTACGGCGTGGCCGCCACCGCGATGACGCTCACCCCTTGATGCCCGTGGTCGAGACGCCCTCCTGGAAGTAGCGCTGACCGATCAGGTAGGCCATGAAGATCGGTACGAAGGCCACCACGGACCCGGCGAGCAGCATGTTCAACGCCACGTTCTCCTGTTGCAGCGAGGCGATGCCGGTGGTGAGGGTACGCATGTCGAGGCTCTGCCCGACGATCAGCGGCCACAGGAAGTCGTTCCAGTGCCAGAGGAAGACGAACACGCCGAGGGTGGCCAGGATCGGCTTGATCAGCGGCAGCACGATCGAGACGTACACCCGCCACTCGGAGCAGCCGTCCAGGCGGGCCGCCTCGAACAGCGAGTCGGGCAGCGACGCGATGAACTGCCGCATCAGGAACACCGCCTGGGCGTTGGCCAGCGTCGGCACGATCATGCCCCAGTAGGTGTCCACGCCGTTGAGCTCGGAGATGATGATGAACGTCGGGATCATCGTGACGTGGTACGGCACCATCAGCATGGCCAGGAACGACCAGAACATGGTCTCCTTGCCGGGGAACCGCTTCTTGGCGAAGGCGTAGCCGGCCATCGAGGCGAACAGCAGCACGCCGACCACCGACACCACCGAGTAGATGACGGTGTTCCACATCCAGCGCAGCACGCTCTTGGCGCCGATCACCTGGTCGTACGCCTCGGTGGAGAACGGCCAGGGCAGCAGGCTGTCCGGGAAGGTGACCGGCCCGGTCGGCTTGAACGACAGCACGACCATCGCGTAGAAGGGAAAGAGGGTGAGCAGGGCGCCAGCCACCAGCAGCGCGGTGCGCCCGACCACCCAGCGCCGGCTGGCCCGGTCGACCCGGTAGGGGCGCCGGTCGCGCCGGGGCGCGCCGGTGGGCGGCGCGGCGGTGGCCGGGGGCGTGATGGTGTCGGTCATTCTTCCCTCCCCAGGGTCAGCCGCTGGATCAGCGCCACGACGATCGTCATCACGAACAGGGCGACCCCGACCGCGCTGGCGTAACCCAGGTCGAAGTACTTGAAGCCCTGGTCGTAGAGCAGGTAGACGAGGCTGTAGCTGGCGCGTACCGGGCCGCCGCCGGTCATCACGTAGATCATGTCGAAGACCTGGAACGACACGGTGGTCTCGATGATGGCGACGAAGAACAGCGCGGGCCGCAGCTGTGGCAGCGTGACGTAGCGGAAGCGCTGCCAGGCCGAGGCGCCGTCGGTCAGCGCCGCCTCCTCCAGCTCGGCCGGGATGTCCTGGAGGCGGGCGAGCAGGATGAGCATGCCGTAGCCGAAGCGGGACCAGACCGAGACCAGCACCAGGGCGGGGATCACCAGCACGCTGTCGGCCAGCCAGGACTGCGCCGGCAGGCCGAGCGCGCCCATCGCCCGCGACCAGGGGCCGCCCTCGGAGAAGACCCAACTGAAGATCACGCCGGCGAGCACCAGGCTGGTCACCACCGGCAGGAAGAAGATCGACCGGAACAGCTTCGCGCCGCGGAAGGCGCGGCGGGTCAGCAGCGCCATGCCGAGCGAGGCCAGCATCGACAGCGGTACGGACAGCACGGTGAAGATGACCGTCACGCGCAGCGCCGACCAGAAGGTCGGGTCGTCGACGAGCCGGCGGAAGTTCTCCAGCCCGATCCAGCCGGTCTCACCGCCGATGGTGTAGTCGGTGAAGCCGAGGATCACCCCGGCGATCGCCGGCCCGAACCGGAAGACGGCGAAGAGCAGCAGGAACGGCAGGACGAAGAGCAGGGCCGTGCCGGCCTCGCGGGCGGACGGCCGGCGCAGCCGCCGCGCGGGTCTCCCCGGTAGTGCAACCATCTGACAACCTTTCTCAGCGGCTCGCGGTGGGCAGGTTACGCCCACCGCGAGCCGCGCCGGGAATCAGCCGAGCAGCGGAGCGGCGGCCTTGGCCGCGTCGTCGAGCGCCTGCTCCACCGACTTCTTGCCGAGCAGGGCGGCCTGGATCTCCGGGGCGAGGACGCCCTGCACGTCGCGGGCCTTCTCGTGCAGCGGGCCGACGGTGCTGCTGGCGACCTGCTTCTCCTGCTCACCGAGGACCGGGTCGCTGGCGTAGAGCGCGCCGGTGGACTTGCGCGGCGAGAAGAAGCTGGAGGCGACGTCGTACTTCTTGGTGTTGTCGGCGTTGGTCGCGAAGGCGATCCACTTGCCGGCCGCCTCCTTGTCCTTGGCGGTCTTCAGCATCGACAGCGAGCCGACCGTGCCGTAGCCGATCTGCTTGGTCTCGGTGAAGTGCGGGACGACCTGGATGTTCTCCTTGCCCCAGAACTTCTCGACCTCGGTCAGCGGCACGTGCCAGACGCAGGCCACCTTGTTCTGCGCGATCCGGGTCTGCTCGATCGGCGGGGCCGCGGTGAGCAGGGTCTTGTCGACGTAGCCGTTGTCGACGAGCTGCTTGGCGAAGTTCAGCGCCTTCCTGCCGGCGTCGCTGTTGAAGGCGACCGACTTGCCGTCCGGGCTGAACACGTCGCCGCCGGCCTGCCAGAGCAGCGGGTAGAAGGTCTGGTTCAGGGTCTGCTTCGCGTCGCCGGCGTACGCCGTCATGTCGAAGCCCTTGGCCTTGAACTTCGGCGCCAGCGTGAGCAGGTCGTTCCAGCTGGTCGGGTACGTCGTCTCACCGACGGCGGCGAAGACCTTCTTGTTGCAGATCGGGGTGGCCGCGCTGGTCAGGATCGGCGCGCCCATCATCTTGCCGTCGATGCTCACCGACTGCACCACGTTCTCGTGGTAGTCGCTCTTGGCCGCGTCGTCGAGGTACTTGTCGATCGGCTCGATGTTGCGGGCGTACTTGGGCAGCTGGTCGGGGATGAGGTAGACCGCGTCGGGCCCCTTGTTACCGGCGATCGCGGTGGCGAGCGCCTGGTCCCGGTTGGCCCAGGGGAAGATCTCGACCTTCACCTCGATATTCGGGTTGGCAGCCTGGAACGCCTTGATGGTCTCGTCCCAGTGCGCGCGGTGCTTCGCCTCTTCGAAGATCACCGGGTATGTCCACATCGTCACGGTCGCCTTGCCGGAGTCACCGGAGCCGTCACCGCCGCAACCCGTCGCCGCGAGCGCGGCGACGAGCGCCACCGCAACGGCCGACAGGCTCTTCCGAACACGCATCTCGCATCCTTCCGGGGGAGTCAGGTTCGCAGTACATTAACTTACGGTCCTGTCCGATACTAGAGGTGGAAAGTACCGAGGTCGTGTCGTCACTGATCGTGCGCACGGACGGACAGATCGACCCAGCCCCGTAATAAGTGAAGGACACCGATGACCGTTTCCCTGGCCATCGTCGGCGCGGGCAACCGCGGCAGCACCTACGCCGGCTACGCACTGCGCTCCCCCGACCGGGCATCGGTGGTCGCCGTCGCCGACCCCCGGGACGCGCACCGCGCCGCGCTCGCCGACGCCCACCGGGTGCCGGCGGCCGACCGGTTCGACTCCTGGCAGGCGCTGGCCGCCCGGCCCCGGCTGGCCGACGCGGTGGTGCTGGCCACCCCCGACCGCGAGCACGCCGAACCGGCCGCCCGCTTCGCCGAACTCGGCTACCACGTGCTGCTGGAGAAGCCGATCGCGCCGACCGAGGCCGAGTGCACGGCGGTCACCGCGGCGGCGGAGCGTTCCGGCGTCCTGCTCGCGGTCTGCCACGTGCTGCGCTACACCCGCTACACCGACGCGGTGAAGCGGTACGTCGAGTCGGGCGCGCTGGGCCGGATCGTCGGGGTGGAGCACCTGGAGCCGGTCGGCTGGTGGCACTTCGCCCACTCCTACGTCCGCGGCAACTGGCGCCGCGCCGACACCTCGTCCAGCAGCCTGCTCGCCAAGTGCTGCCACGACCTGGACTGGCTGCGCTACGTGGTGGACGACGCGCCCACCCGGGTCAGCAGCGTCGGCGGCCTGCACCACTTCCACCCGGGCAACCGGCCGGCCGGCGCGACGGCCGGGTGCCTGGACTGCCCGGTCGAGCCCCGGTGCCCGTACTCGGCCGTCCGCTTCTACCGCGACTGCCTGGCCGACCCGCAGCGGCACGAGTGGCCGCTGTCGGTGGTGACCCGCGACCTGACCGAGGCCGGCGTGACCGCCGCGCTCCGCGACGGCCCGTACGGGCGCTGCGTCTACGCCGGCGGCAACGACGTCGCCGACCACCAGAGCGTCACGGTCTCCTTCGCCGGTGGGGCGACCGCGACGCTGACCATGAGCGCCTTCACCCCGGGCGGGCACCGGCGTACCCGGATCATGGGCACGCACGGCTACCTGGAGGGCGACGGCGAGCAGGTCAGCGTCACCGACTTCGTCACCGGCGCCACGGTCACCACCGACACCCGCGGTGGCGGCGCGGACGCCGGCTCCGGGCACGGTGGTGGGGACATGCGGCTGATGGCCGCCTTCGTCGAGGCGGTGGCCACCGGCGACCGGTCAGCGGTCCGGTCGGGCCCGCGGGAGTCGCTGGACAGCCACCGGATGGCCTTCGCGGCCGAACGCAGCCGGCTGGCCGGCGGCGTCCCGGTCGACCTCACCGAACCCGTGCCGGTCGGCTGAGCCGGCGGGCGCCCGCACCGCACTGCCCCGGAACCGCCGAGCCCCGCCCTCCCGGTGTCGTGGGAGGGCGGGGCTCCGTCCGTGGCCGGGCCGGCCGACGCGGGCCCCGGCGGCCCGGTCAGCGGCCGATGCCGGAGCGGCCCGCCGCCGCCACGATGGCGTCCTGCTCGGCGCCGCTGAGCCGGCCGGCGTCGACCAGGCCGTCGGTGACCGCGGCGACGTGCGCGACGAACGCGCCGTGGCTGTCCCAGGGCGCCTCGTCGCGGATCAGGTCGTTGACCGTGCACCCGCGCTCGGCGTACCGGTTCGGCACCCCGGTCGCGCCGCCCGCGTACACCTGGGCCCGCAGGTCGGAGCGGGGGCAGTCGTCCACCTCCGGCACGTACCGCAGCAGGCGCGAGCCGTACTGGACCGCCCCGTTGGCCGCCTTGACCCCGTTGCGGAACCAGAGGTTGCCCTGGCCGTCCTGGGTCAGCCGGTAGGTCTCCGCGTCCCGGATCACCCGCACGTCCTTGGCGAGCGGATCGATCCGGTGCAGGTAGCCGTCGAGCGCGGCGTAGACGTGCTCGTCGGCGGCGCTGACCACGAGTTCGTCGGCCACCCCGGAGGAGCGGCCGGGCACGTCGATGCGGTGCGTCACCGCGCCGGTCGCCGGGTCGAGGACGAACACCTCGCCGTCGGCGAGGCCCCAGAGCATCCCGTCCGGGCCGGCCACCAGGGAGGTGATCGCGTCGGCGCCGGGCACGGGAGTGAACTCGGCGGTCTTCTCGCCGGTCACCAGGTCGGCGGTGAACACCTTCGCCTCGGTGGCGCGCGGCACGGTGCCCCCGCCGCCGCCGATGGTGGTGCCCGCCCAGAGCCGGTCACCGACCACCGCCAGGCTGATCACGCCCTGGTCGGCGACGATGTTCCGGCGGGTGGTGCGGGCGCCGGTGGCCGTGTCGTACACGGTGAGCGCGCCGCCCCACAGGCCGTAGTCCGGGGTGCTGCCGACGTAGATCCGGCTGCCGGCGGAGGCGAAGGCGATCGGCCGGTTCTGGCCCTCGGGCTGCAACCGGAACAGCTCGCGCGGGTTCGTGCCGAGCTGGTACGGCCGCGCCGGGTCGTACACCAGCACCCCGCCGTACGGGTAGACACCCTGGTACATCTTGCCGCCGTGCCAGCCGAAGCCGTCGGCCTGCCCGAGCCGGCCCACGCTGGTCGCCGTGCCGCTGGCCGGGTCGAGGACGGCGAGGTTGCCGTTGATGTAGAGGTTGGTCCAGATCCGGCCGTCCGGGCCGGCGGTGATGTTGTTGATGTCCAGCGCCTGCGGCGGGAACGGCAGCCGGTACCGCTCGCTGGCGCCGGTGGCCGGGTCGTAGCGCAGCGCCTGCCCGCCGTAGTTGCCGATCACCGCGTAGAGCTGGCCGTCGAGGAAGCCGAACCCGATGCCCGCGCCGTCGCTGCGCACCGGCGCACCGGCGGCGTCGCGCACCGGCCCGACGGTGTCGGTCGGCAGGTCGTAGCGCCACAGGTCGGTGCCGGAGGTGAAGTAGACCGACCGGCCGTCGGGCGCCAGCGGCGAGGTGCCGCGCGAGCCCATGGTGAACCCGTCGGCCAGCACCGCGCCGGTGTCCGGGTCGAGCACCAGCCCCTGCAGCTTGTTGCGTTTGACGAAGAGCTTCCCGCCGACCAGGTTGATGTCGTAGGGGTAGTTCGCGTCGCCGCGCAGCGCCTCCGGCCAGATGTCGCGCTTCTCCCCGGTGGCCAGGTCGAGCCGGATCAGGTGGCCGGCGGTGCCGACCGCCGCCCAGAGCAGGTCGCGCGCCGGGTCCACCGCGACGTCGACGACGTACTGCTCGCCGGCGTACATCCGGCCGTGGTCGCGGAAGCCCTCGCCCGGGGCGTAGGAGAAGACGTGCGCGCCCGGGTAGGTGCCGCCGTAGACCCGGCCGTCCGCGCCCGGGCGCAGGCCGTAGAGCACTGTCTGGCCGGCGACCGGAGCGCCGAGGTCCACGGTGGTCCGGGTCTTCGGGTCGTACGAGTAGAGGTGGGCGTTGGGGTAGCTGCCGGCGTAGACCGTGCCGTCACCGGACTGGGTGATCCCCCAGGCGCCGGAGGAGTCGGGCAGGTACGCGGTGTCGAGCAGCTCCCGGGTCACCGGGTCGGTCACGCTGAGCACCCCGGGGGATCCCATCTGGACGCCGTAGACGACCGGCCGGCCGTCGGCGCCGGTGCCGTAGTGCGCCTCGAAGACGGTGAGCGCGGTCTGCTGGACACCGAAGTCGGTGACGGTGCCGGGGGTCGCCGCCGCCGGGGCGGCCGACGCGGGAGCGGCGGCCGGCAGCAGCGCGGCGGCGAGGGTCAGGACGGTGGCGGGCACGAGGGTACGGCGGAACGGCGGCACGGGCGACCTCCACGATCGACGATGCCGGCACCCTATTACGGTGGCGTCCGGAATTCCAGAGCCCGCGATCGATGCTCGCGACGGATGAGGAACTTGCGGGCCGGGCCTCGACACGGCGCCGCCCGACATGGTGCGCTGTAGCGGTTACAGCCATGACCGAAACTGAATTTCTGGGAGGTCGTGTTGCGACGTACCGCGCTGACCGCGGCCCTGGCGCTGGTCGCCGCCGCGCTGGCGGTCCCGGCGGGCACCGCCCACGCCGGGGCGCCGGCGGCAGCCGTGCCGGCCGAGGCGCCCCCGCCGGGCACCGTCACCTACCTCGACCTGGTCCGCATCCGGCTGTAGACCTCCGCACCCCCGGTGCGCACGACGGCGGGCCGGCGATCCCGAGGGGGGATCGCCGGCCCGTCTGGCGGGTGCGCCCGCGCTGGCGCGCGGGAAGGACGCCGGTCAGCCGGTCACGGTGAGCCGGTACAGGTGCTCGCCCGCGCCGAGGAAGACCCGGCCGTCCGGGTGCACGGCGAGGTACTCGGCCGGCTGCTCCAGCACCTGCCGGCTGGCGCCGGTGGCCAGGTCCACCCGGACCACCTGCTGCCCGCGGACCAGCGCGTACAGCAGATGGCGCGGGGCGTCGTAGCCGAGCTTGCCGCGGCTGTCGGCCACGCCCGCGGCGAGCTGGATGCGCTGCACGACCGACCGGCTGGCCAGGTCGACGGCGAAGAGCTGGCCACCGGCCAGGCCCCAGAGCAGCCCGGTCCGGTCCACCGCCAGCGCCGGGATCGCCGTCGCGCCCGGCACCGGCACGAACTCGAACACCTTGGCGTCGCCGGAGACGTCCCAGCCGAACAGCTTCGCCTCGGTCTGGGTGGGCGGGGGCACGCTGTACCCGCCGGAGATGGAGGTGCCGCCGACGAGCAGGCCGTTGACGTGGGTCAGGCTGACGATCGACTGGTCGGTGACCACCGGCCGGTGCACCCGCGACGCACCGGTGGCCTTGTCCACGATGGCCAGCACGCCGCCGAGGGTGGTGTTCGGCATGGTGCCGTAGGCCACCTTGTCGCCGGCGTCGGTCAGCGCGCGGGCGCGCACCTGGTCGGCGGACTTCAGGTCGAGCAGCTTCGCCGGGTTGTCGGCGCTGCCGGGCAGGCCGGGCGAGTACTCCGGGCTGTGCCACGGCGCGGCCGGGTCGTACCGGTAGAGCCGGGAGTCCGGGTAGGCGCCCACCCAGACCCGGTCGCCGGTCTCCAGCACGCTCTCCACCTGGGCGAAACGCTGGAAGGTGGAGACGCCGGTGTCGGGGTCCACCCGGGCCAGTCCGCCGTTGAGGTAACCGCCGACCCAGACCGTGCCGGTCGGGCCGACGTGCAGCGCCGCGATCGGGATCGGCGCGCCGGGCACGTCGGTCTGCACCACGTCGGCCCGCCCGGTCACCGGGTTCCAGCGGAACATGTCGCCGCGCCAGAGCAGCCCGACCAGGGTGCGACCCGGCCAGTCCCGGTCGGCGAGGGTCACCCAGCCGATGCCCCGGTTGTTGACCACCCGGCCGGGGAAGACCAGCGGGGTGTCGGTGAACCGGCGGGTGCCCGGGTGGTAGCCGGTGAGTCGGCCGGCCCGGGTGAGGTAGACCAGGCCGCCCGGCCCGGGTGCGGAGACGTCCAGCCCGGCGACGTCGTCGATCAGGTCGGTCCACCGCTGCCCGGCGATGTCGTACACACCGAGCCGGCCGTTGGTGGCCGAGCCGAACCGCGCGTACACCCGGCCGTCGTGGGCGTTGAGGTCGTACACCGTCTGCCCGGTGCCGGTGCCGAGGCCGTCGGGCAACGGCAGTTCGCGCCGCTCGCCGCTGACCTTGTCGATCTCGAACAGGTGGGCGTCCGGCTGGGTGCCGGCGTAGATCTTGTCGGCGGTGACCGCGAGGCTGCGGACGTACTGGGCGCCCGGCAGTACCTGGCCGTAGTCGCGGGTCGTCCCGGTGGCCGGGTCGTAGGCGAAGACCCGCGCGCCGGGGAAGGTGCCGCCGTGGACCACGCCCGCGTCGTCGACCGCGATCCGCCAGATGTACGTCTCCGACGGCAGCGGACGGCCGAGGTTCTCCACCGGGCTGTCCGGGCCGGGTCGCCGGCGGTACAGGTCGCCGGTGTTGTACGCGCCGACGTAGACGGTGCCGTCGGGCGCGGCGGCCACCGCGTACGAGCCGGGGGCGCCGGTGAGGTCCTGGGCGGAGACGGTCCGGCCGGTGGCCGGGTCGATAGCGGCCAGCCGGGCCGGCTCGCCGGAGACCGCCGACCAGAGGACCGGCTCCCCGGTCGGCCCGGGGGCGACGGTGCCACCGATGAGCAGGACGTCGCGCAGCGGGATGCCGAAGGGGTCCACGGTCACCCAGGACGCGGCGGGGTTCGCGGTCGCGGCCCCGGCGGACCAGGCGACGGGCAGGGCCGGCGCCGCGGTGAGGGCGACGGCGGAGCGGAGCAACGTGCGGCGATTGGTCATGAGCGCCTGCTTCTCTTCCAGCGACCACCGGGGTAGCCGGCGGCCGAGCCGTAACGGTCAGAACCGGAATCTCGATGGGCCGGGAGCGGCGAGCCAAACCCGGTCGTCAGAGGAGCTACTAGTGGCACGATCAGCCGCAGACCATATTCGGCCAGGGCCGTAATGACCCTAGGGCGCTGTTGCATCGACGTCAACGCCCGGCGGCCGGCGACCCGGCGCATCGGTGGGGTCCCGCGGGGCGGCGTCGCCGGCCGCACCCCGGCGCACGTCGGTCAGCGCGGCGGTGGCGCTGGGCGCGCCGTCCGACGGCTCCGGCTCAGGCGGCGAGGACCGAGAGGGCGGCGACCAGGTACAGGCAGCCGCCGATGCTCACCGCGACCCCGGCGACCGCCGGCAGCCAGCCGGTGGCCGCCGCCGGCCAGCGCCGGAACCGCCCGGTGAGCAGGGCGAACCCCCGGATGGTGACCACCCCGACGCCGGTGAGCGTGGCGGCCATCCCGACGCCGAAGGCGAGGACCAGGACCAGCGCGTCCACGGCACGACCGGTGAGCAGGCCGCTGACCAGGACGAGGAACGCCGAGGGCGAGGGCAGCGACCCGCCGGAGAGGGCGAGCGCGGTCAGCCCGCGCCGGGACCACGGATCGGTGGGCACCGCGTGGTCGTGGTGGTGACCGGTCGGCTCGTCGTGGCGGTGCCCGGCGGCGCTGGCCGGCGAGCCGCCGGCGGCGCCACGGCGCGGGTCACCGGCGGCACTGGCATGCGCCGACACCAGCCGGTGGTCGTGCCCGTGACCATGACCGTCTCCGTGGTCGTGGCCGTGCTCAACGCCGTGGTCGTCATGGTGGTGGGTGTGGCCGTGGCGGTGGCCGCGTAGGTGGCGCCAGGTCAGGTGGGCGCCGACGCCGATCACCAGCAGCCCGGCGGCGACCTGCATCCAGGCGGTCACCGTCTCGGTCGCGAGGCTCGCCGCGCCGCTCAGGCCCACCCAGGCGAGCGCGAGCACCAGCACGGAGACGGTGTGCATCACCGCCACGATCATCCCGAGCCGGACCGCGTCGCGGTAACGGCCCCGGGTGCCCAGCAGGTACGCGGCCGTGATGGTCTTGCCGTGCCCCGGGGCGACCGCGTGCGCCGCCCCGACGCCGAGCGCCACCGCCAACGCCAGCCAGAAGACGCCGCGGCCGTCGAAGAGGGCGACCAGCCGCTGGTCGAAGCCGGTCACGACCCGCTCCGGGCCCGGCGCCGCCGCCGTACGACGGTCGACGCGGCCAGCGCGGCGACCAGCGCGGCGCCGGCGGCGGCCAGGGCGACGGTCCGGTCCCGGCCGGCGGTCGCGTCTGCGGTGAACCGCAACCGGTGGGTCGGCTCGGCGGCGGTGAAGAGGGCACGACCCGGGGTCGCCCCGGTCTGGCTGGTCAGCATGGTCCGGTACGCCTCGTTCAGGTCGGTCAGTGCGGCGAGGGTGACCTCCAGGTCGACCACCTCGCCGGGGCAGTCGAAGTCGAGCCGGGCGCCCCGGCTGAGCAGCCGGTCGAGGGTGGCCAGCCGCCCCGGGCAGCGTGCGCCGCCCTGCCGCACGGTGATCCGGTCGAGCAGGTAGTCGTGCACCCGCCGCGAGCGTTGCAGCTTCTGCTCACCGGTCAGGTCGGTGGCCACCGGCCCGAGGGTCGGATCCTCGAACGCGCCGAGCGACTGGCCGAGGGCTACCCAGTCGTCCTCGGCGGCGAGCCAGGTGACCGTGGCGTGCGGGCCGTCGACGGTGATCCGCGCGGTGGACGGCGGGCCGAAGGGGTGGGCGGCGGCCGGGCCGGCCGGTACGGCGAGCAGCGCCACGACGGCGGCGCACAGCGCCGCGAGCGGGCGCCGGATGCGGAGTCTCACTGATCGTCTCCTGGTACGGGGTGGCCGGGCGCGGCCGGCGTGCCGACGCCGCGCCCGGCCGGCCGGGGATCACTTGGTCACGGTGATGACCGGGCTGGTGATCTGCTGGGTCCGGCTCTCCAGGCGGACCACATGGGTGCTGTTCTTCTTCGCCGACGGGGGCAGCGCGAAGGTGTACTCCAGGCGGCCCAGCTCGTCGGCCTTCCGGTAGCCGACCAACACCCCGTCCTCGCCGGCGCCGTCCGTGGTGTCGCGCAGGCGGACGGTCACCTTCTCGCCCGGGTCGTAGCCGTACGCCGAGACCGTGACCCTGCCTCTGGTCTCGACGACGGTCCGGTCGACCGTGGCCTGCTCTCCGGTGGTGTTCTCCGGGGTGCGCAGCTCGTTGACGGTCCGCTCGCCGGCCGCGTTCTTGCGGATGGTGACGCCGTCGTGGAGCTGGCCGTTGGCGTACCGGGCCTCGTAGCGGATGGCGTCGCCGGAGACGTCAATCAGCTGGTAGAGCTGCTTGTCCTGGGCCTTGCTCATGATGTCCGCGCCGTTGCCGGTCCAGACCGAGCCGTCGACCTCGTACATCTTGCCGCCCGAGACGGAGACCGCGTAGACGGTGCTGTCGTGCACGGTCAGCGACCGCCGGGACGAGCTGACGCTGCCCCGGCCATAGGTGTGGTCGTGGCCCTGCAGCACCAGGTCGACGCCGTACTTCTCGAACAGCGGGCCCCACTGCGCGCGTACCACCGGGTTGTTGCGGCCCGCGGCGGTGGAGTAGACCGGGTGGTGGAAGGTCACCACCGTCCACCTGTTCGGGTTGTTCTTCAGCAGCCCCTCCAGCCACGCGGTCTGCGCGGCCATCAGGGTGGCGTTGCCCTGCACGTTGGTGTCCAGGCCGATGAACCGGACGCCCTGGTAGTCGACCGTGTAAACGGTCTGCTTCAGCTCCGGGTTGCCCGGGCCGTTGTCCGGGTACGGGAACTGCGGCCGCCAGAAGGTGGAGAGCCCACCGCTGTACTCGTGGTTACCCGGCACCGAGATGTTGTTGATCTGGCTGTCGATGAAGCCGCCGGCCTGGTACCACTGGCCCCACTGCTCCTCGCTGTTCGCCGAGTCGATGAGGTCGCCGGCGTTGACGATCAGCCTGGCCTCGGGCCGGTCCGCGAACGCCTGCCGGAAGACCCGGGGCACCGCGGAGTCGATGTAGTTCTGCGCGTCGCCGTAGTAGATGAACGAGAACGGCTGCAAGTCCGCGGCGGCGGTCGTGAAGTCGGTCCACGCGCTCCAGTTCGTGCCGTCGCCGACCCGGTAGGTGTAACGGGTGTTCGGCTTCAGGCCGGTGAACTCGACAGTGTGGTAGGTGGAGGCGTACCCCAGCGAGGTGTTGACCGGCGTGGTGGACAGCGCCCTGACCGACGTGACCGCCCCGGCGGCCGGCGCCACCTCGCCGAGCGCTGCGGGCGCCTCCAGGATCTCGGCCTGCGCCCACGCGGCGCTGGCCTCGGCCCGCCAGGTCACCCGCTGCGAGGTGGCCGGGGTGGTGGTGGGGGTGAGCATGATGCGGTCCGGGACGGGCGACGGCCGGTGGATCTCCGCGGCCGGGTACTTGCCCGGTGCGGCGTCACCGAACGCCATCGGGGTCATCGCGAACCCGCCGACGAGCAGGGCGGCGGCGCCGGCCGCCGTCAGCCGCGCCCGCCGCGAACCCATGAGCCAGGGTCGCTTGGTGTCACTCAACGAGATCACCTTTCCGGTGCGAGTGGACTGTGCCGCCGGCTGCTGGCCGGCGGCCACCGGGCATTCACCCAGAGGTGATCGACAACCGATGGGCGGCCGGCTGACCAGTGGGTGAACTGCCGGCGCGGGCGTGGAGCTTCACGTCCCGGGCCGCGGGCCGCCATCCGGGCGTGGCCGGCCGTTCACTCCGGTCCACCTACGATCTCCGCCGCCGCTGGTCGACAGTTGGGAGCCCGATGAACCTGCCCTCCCGCCGCTGGGCGGTCGCCGCCACCGTCGGCACCCTGGCCGCGCTCGGCGCGATCGAGCCGTCGGTGTCGGCGCCGCTGACGAAGTCCGACGCCTTCGTCACGGCGGAGACCAGCGGCATCCTCACCATCGAGGGCGGCGAGTGTTTCGCCGATCCGGCGTACTCCCGGCGCGCCGCCGAGGTGGTGGTGCGCTACGTCCCGTGCGAGGACGGCGCGGACAACCAGGCGTACGGCTTCCTGCAGGCCCCCGACGGGCCGTGGGACCGCCCCGGGCTGGCCGGGTACGCCTGGCGGGGCTGCGGTGACTTCTTCGACCGGCGGTGGCCGGACCGCGACGGCGGCACCCTCGCCTACTACCCGATCCTCCCGACCGCGCAGACCTGGGCGGACGGCGACCGCACGGTGATGTGCGCGGTGTACCGCCCGGGCGGTCGGCTCGGCGACTCGGTGCTGCCGCAGCTGCGCTGACCGCGGGTCCGCGCATCGGCGCCCCTCGAAGGGTTATGCCGCACCCCGGCCGCCGGGTACGGTCCGGGTGACCGCGATCACGGCGGCGGTACGACCGGGATCGTGGCACCGCATCCGGTCACGAGGGGGGAACGTGGTGAAGATCAGAGCTGGGCTGTGCGTGGCGGCGATGGTCACGGCGGGACTGGTGGCCGCCCCACCGGCCGCCGCCGCCGAGGTGGGCAGCGCCACGGTGGTGCCGATCCAGGTGACCGGGGATCCGGCCAAGCGCTTCAACCTGGTGTTGCTCGGCGACGGCTACACCGAGGCCGACCTGCCCACGTTCCGGTCGCACGTGGACAAGCACCTCAACACGCTCTGGACCATCGAGCCGTTCAAGTCCTACCGCAGCTACTTCAACGTCTACGCCGTGGAGATCGTCTCGGCGGAGTCCGGGGTGGACTGCGACCCCGGCCTGACCGACCCGCGGCGGGACACCGTGCTGGACATGGGCTTCTGGGGCGGCTGCAACCCGAACAGCGTGCAGCGCCTGCTGTCGGTCGACGGGGCCGCCGCCAACACGTACGCCAACCTGGCGACCGGCACCAACCCCGGCAACCGGCAGTTGATCGCGCTGGCCAACAGCGGCACCTACGGCGGCGCGGGCGGCACCAACGCCACCGCGTCCGGCGGCAACGCGCTCTCCGCGCTGATCAGCCCGCACGAGCTGGGACACTCGCTGGGCGGCCTGCAGGACGAGTACGACTACTACGCCCGTGGCGTGGCCGGCGACACCTACACCGGGCCGGAACCCTCCTCGGTGCACCACACAGTGCTCACCGAACAGCAGATGCGCGACACCCGGGCCAAGTGGTGGCGCTGGCTCGGCGAGCCCAGCGAGTCCGGCGGCACGATCGGCCGCTACGAGGGCGGCCTGTACCTGCAGCGGGGCGTGTGGCGACCCAGCCAGCACTCGATGATGAAGTCGCTGGGCTTCTACTTCGACCAGGTCGGGCGCGAGCGGATGACCCAGCGGATCGCCGGCAAGGTGAGCATCCTGCAGGGCGGTACGCCGGCGGACCGGCCGATCGGCGCGGACCGGGTGGTCCGGGTGGAGACCCTGCACCCGGTCGGCCACGAACTCGCCGTCACCTGGTCGGTCGACGGCGTCACCGTCCCCGGCACCGGCAACGCCCGCAGCCTGGACCTGCGGTCGCTGCGGCTGGCGCCCGGCACGCACACCGTCACCGCCACGGTGACCGACCCGACCCCCTTCGTCCGCGACCCCGCGGTGCGCGACTCGGCCGCGCTGACCCAGCACCGGACCTGGACCGTCGACACGGCGCTGACCACGCCGGCCGCCGGGGGGCCACTGGCGATCACCGCGTCGACCGCGACCGACCGGCCGGTCGGCGCGCGGGACGTGGTGTACGTGGAGAGCACCCAGCCCACCGACCGGGTGCCGACCACCAGCTGGACCCTCGACGGCGAGCCGGTGGCCAACCCGGGCCACGACGGTGACCTGGAACTGGCGCCGCTGGGCCTGGCCCGGGGCACCCACCGGCTCACCGCCACGGTCACCGACCCGGTGACCCGCGAGTCGGTGAGCCGCACCTGGACGGTCGACGCGACCCGGCCCGAGGTGGACTACCAGGTCTCCGAGCCGCTGCTCGCCACGACCCGGCCCGGCAAGCCCACCGAGTACCTGTACAACGGCCCGTTCACCATGCGACTGACCGGCACGGACGACGGCGCCGGGCAGGTCACCTCGGAGTTCCGGCTGGACGGCGACGGGTGGCACAACTACTACGGCTGGCCCACCGACGCCAACGAGCCGTTCCGGTTCACCGCCACCGGCACCGACGTGGACGGCCTGGTCTACGGCAACCTCGGCTCGGGCGGGCTGTCGGTGTCACCGTTCGCCCAGCGCTCCCCCGGCTACGGCCGGCACACCGTCGAGTACCGGGGCATCGACGCGGTCGGCAACATCGGCGCGCCCCGGTCCTTCGCGGCCACGCTGATCCCGTCGCCGCCGGCCTGCACCACCGTCGTCTCCGGACGCCACACCGGCCCGCTGGTGGTCAGCACCGGGGTCACCTGCCTGCGCGGGGCGACCGTGACCGGCGCGGTCGTGGTCCGGCCCGGGGCCGCCCTCGTCGCCGAGCGCGCCACCATCTCCGGGGCGCTGGCGGCGACCGGCGCGAGCGCCGTCGAGCTGCTGAACAGCACCGTGCGGGGCGCGGTCACGGTGACCGGCACCACCGGACACGTCACCGCGGTGGGCACCCGGGTGGACGGTCCGCTGGTGCTCTCCGGCAACGTCACCGGCGACACGGCGGCGATCCTCGCCGGCAACGACGTCGCGACGCTGCACTGCGCGGGCAACAGCCCGGCCCCGGTCGACCTCGGTGCGCCGAACACCGTCCGGGGCACGGCGTCGGGCCAGTGCCGGGCGCTGTAGCCGGTCCGGGCCCGGGGCGCTGAGCCGCACCCGTGGCCTCCACGACCACCGGACGACCGGGTGCCGGCGCGGCTTCGGCCGCCGCCGGCACCCTGCCGCCGGCGGCGGGTCGCGGGTCGCGGGCGGCCGCCGACGAGGCTCGCGGACTGGCGGCTAGGCCCACTCCCCCTCGAACAGCGGCGCCACCGGGCGCTCCCGGCGGCCGATCCGCAGGTCACCGAAGATCGTGCTCCGCTCCGCCCGTTCGACCTCCGCGTCCAGGTCGAGTCGCAGCTCCGCGGAGGCGTCGTGGGCCGCGCCGATCAGGACGACCTCGGTCCCGGGGTGGTCGAGGAAGGTGGGCGGGTCGAGCGGGGCGAAGCGCCGGCCGTGGAACGTCGCCCGCAGTGCGGCGGGCAGCTCGGCCTTCCGGCCTCCGCGCAGCCCGACCCCGGGCGGGGAGGGCGCCTCGGGGTTCTTCACCGTGACGATGTAGCTCGCCTCCGGCTCGATGCTGAGCCCGTGCTGCGCCGGGCCGGTGTGCAGCGGCAGTTCCAGCTGGTACGCCAGGTGCGTGTGGTCGTCGTGCCGGGCGATCACGTACGCCCCCTCCGCCGCGGGGCGGGTCGCCGGCTGCTCCCGCTCGCCCCGGGTCCTCGTCGGGTACCGGCGCGCCCGCAGCGTCCCGTGCAACTGTTCCGGCCGTGCCACCACCTCGTCGACGAACGCCCAGAACCGGTCGTGCTCGTCGATACCCGGCAGACGCTTGCGCCCGACCACGAGCAGTCGCAGGTGCCGGCCCTGCCACGGGTGCAGCACCACCAGCAGCCGCTGCACCTCGTCGAGCGAGTCGACGTGCTCCTCCGCCACGCGGGGGCGGTAGAGGAAGTAGATGTCCCCGTCCTCCAGCAGTTCGGCCACGCGCGCCGGGTACCCGCCTCGGCGGTGCCGACACCCGGGGGGAACCCCCGGGGTCCGGCGGTGGACGGGGGTGGGGCCCCGGGATCGGAGCGGGGTGCCGGTCCCCCCCGGTCCCTAACGTCCGGCCGGGTGGGTGCCCCCAATCCGGCGGGCAGGGTTGCGGGCTCGTCCCCGATGCCCGCCGGGCGTCGCCGGCCATACCGTTGCCGCCGACGTCCGATCGCCTAGGTCCGAGGAGTACCCAGATGGAAACGCAGCAGAGCGTGCGGGTGGATTCGCAGCAGAGTGTGGCCGTGGACGGGCACGCGTCCGTGCAGGACTTCGTGCTGAACCTGCTCGCCGACCCCGATGCGCGGTCGGCGTTCGACCTCGACCCGGAGGGCGCGTTGCGGGCCGCCGGTCTGCACGACATCACCGCCGCCGACGTGCAGGACGTCGTCCCCCTCGTGGTCGACTACGCCCCCGTTCACGGCCTCACCCCGAGCGTCCTCGGCGCCATCGCCGTCGACCCCACCGCCGTCGGCATCGGCGCCACCGTCCTGCCCGGCATCGGCCTCGGCATCGGCCCCGGCGGCCTCAGCACCGACCTCACCGGCGCCCACGACCTCGCCCACACCCTCGACGCCGACGTCATCGGCGCCGTCGACACCACCGCCGACCCCGCCGTCGCCGACCTCACCACCACCCTCGGCAACCCCACCGCCCCCCTCGACGGCGGCGACACCGGCCTGCTCGGCACCGGCCTGCTCGGCGGCGACGGCCTCCTCGGCGGCACCCTCGGCAACACCCAGGGCCAGGTCGACGGCCTCGTCGACGGCCTCGGCGTCGACGACACCCTCGGCGGCCTCGGCATCGGCACCGGGCAGGGCGGCGTCGTCCCGCCGATCGACGTCCCCTCCACCGTGGACGGCGTCACCGGCCAGGTCGACGGCGTCCTGTCCGGCACCGTCGGGGTGTCCACCGGGGTCGGGCTGCACGGTGAGGCGTCCGCCTCGACCGGCGGCGTGCTGGACGTCACCGACGGCCTGATCTGACCGGACACCGGCGTACGCCCCGAGGGCCGGACCACCGCGGGTGGTCCGGCCCTCGCCGGCTGCCGGCCGCCGCGCGCGTGCGCGCCGGCGCCGTCCCGCGCGAGCGGCCCCTGGGCGTCCAGCCGCGGCCCACCGACCAACTCCACCTCCTCGGGGTTACGGGCTGCCCTCAAATGCAGGGAGGAAAAGCGTTCGCCGGCCGTATCCGTGGAACCGCCTCCGGTACTAGACTCTGGCGCAATTCCGGTCCCGACCGAAAGGCGGCATCGGACGCCGCCGCCGTTCTCGTGAGCGGACGGCGACGGCTCGACCCGCGCGTCCGAGACCTCACTCACCGAAGAGGAGCAGGTGCCATGACGCATCTGAACCGGCGTAACCTCATCCAGCTCACCGCGCTGTCCGCACTGGGCGGTGCCGTGCTCGGCGAACTGCCGGCGGCGGCGGACGGCCCGCGTCAGCCGGGGCAGTACGGCCCGGCCTCGCTGAGCGCGGCGATCGTCGGCATGGCCGTCGACGGCACCACCGGATACTTCGTCACCCGGGGGCAGACGCCGCCGAAGGTGGTCACCTACGACATCCCGTCCCGCACGGTGACCGACGTGGTGTCGCTGGAGCGGGGCGACGGCGGGTGGGCCTGCACCGTCTCCGGCGGCAAGGTGTACATCGGCACGTACTCCTTCGGCGACGTCGTCGAGTACGACCCGGCGACCAGGACCGCCCGGCGACTCGGCACCATCGGCCCCTCGGGCACTATCGTGTTCGCCGCCACCACCGCGCCGGACGGCGTGGTCTACTTCGGCACCTACCCCCGCGGCGAGGTCTGGTCGCTGCAACCGGCGACCGGAGTGCTGACCAACCTCGGGCGCGCCTTCCCCGGCTCCCAGTACGCCCGCCTGCTGGCCGCCGACGAGCGCTACGTCTACGCCGGCACGATCCCCGCCCACATCGTCCGGATCGACCGCGGCACCGGCGAGAAGGTCGACATCATGCCCACCGGCACCCCGCTGGACGCCGGCCTCGGCGCGCTGGCCGCCGCCGGCGGCCGGGTCTACGCCGCGTCCGCGTTCGGGGTGCACGACATCGCCCGCGACGGCTCCGGCCACGTCGAGGTGCCCGCCGACGGGGAGTACCTGGTCGACTCGCTGGCCGTCACCGGCGACGGCGGGCTGCTCGCCCTGGGCCGGCAGACCGGATCGATCCTGCGCCGGGAGGGCGACCGGCTGGTCAGGATCGCCCAGGGCCCGGCCGGCGACGAGGGACGCGGCGTGGCACAGCTTCCCGACGGCACCGTCTTCACCGCCAACGGCAGCGGCCTGGTGTCCGTCCTCGCGCCCGGCCGGGACACGGTGGAGCAGGGCGACCTGACCGACGACCCGCGGGCGGCCGGGCCGGAACTCCTCCAGTCGATGTGCGCCGCCCCCGACGGCTCGGTCTACGTCGGCGGCCACTTCGCGATCACCGTGCACGAGCCCGCGCGCGGCGTCAGCCGCCGCTATCCCGTCGCCGGCGAGGCGAAGGACATCGTCGCCTGGCGGGACCGGATGATCAGCGCTCTGTACCCGAGCGGCGAGATCATCGAGCTGGACCCGCGCACGGGTCGGGTGCGCAGCTTCGGCCCGATCGGCCACAACCAGCAGCGGCCCTGGGACGCGGTGCACCACAAGCCGTCCGGCCTCGTGCTGATCGCCTCGGCGCCGCGGTACGGCAACCTCCAGGGCGCGCTCACGCTGCTGGACCCGGCGACCGGCCAGATGGAGGTACGCCTGGACATCCTGCCGAACCAGGCGCTGAACGCCATCGCGCTGGACGGGGACCTGGCCTACGTCGCCGGGGACACCTGGGGCGGCAACGGCATCCCGCCCACCGAACCGACCTCCCAGGTGGCGGTCTTCGACATCCGCCGCCGGGAGGTGGTCGACCGGTTCGCACCGCTGCCCGACCAGCCCAGCATGCAACACGTCGAGGTGTTCAACGGCGTGCTCTACGC
The DNA here is from genome assembly GCF_030519475.1 of Micromonospora sp. C28SCA-DRY-2. Lineage (GTDB taxonomy): Bacteria > Actinomycetota > Actinomycetes > Mycobacteriales > Micromonosporaceae > Micromonospora. The sequence goes on from NZ_JAUMKD010000003.1 coordinate 24,421, forward strand.
GTCGTACAAGCGCACCAGCGGCACCTGGATCTCGTACGACCTCACCACCCGTACGGTGCTGCGCTCCGGCAAGCTCAGCGGGTACGGCGAGATCGTCGCGCACCACGGCCGGGTCTACGCCGCGACGAACTTCGGTGACACCATCTACCGGCTGGGACCCGGGCTGGACGCGGCGGAGCCGCTGTACAGCGGCATCGGCACCAACTGGTACACGGTTCCCCGGATCGAGCCGGTCCCCGGCGCCCGCAAGGCGTGGACCGCCGTGGACCGCAACCTGGCCCTGGTCGACCTGCCCGCCTGACCGTCGCACCGAGGTCCCCCGCCGCGACCGGGTGGGGGACCTCGCGTCCCCCGGGCGGTCGCACGTCGGCCGCGGTGTCACCCGGCGGCGTAGACCAGGTCCATCGTGTCGGTGCGCCCGGACCACCGGAGTTCGAGGTGCCAGCAACCGGCCCGGGGCATGTCGATGATCGACGGTCCCGGACCGCCGGTCACCTCCCGGGTCACCCGGGTGTCGGTGCCGTGCAGCGTCGCGGTGATCGCCAGCGTGGGCGACGACGTCGGGTCGGGTGACGCCACGGCGGGGCGGGACACCCAGAGGATCTTGTTGTTGCTGCCGTCCGTCCGGGGCTGCCGCAGCGGGTGGCCGAACAGCACCGCGACGATCTCGCCCTTCGCGCCGAAGACGTGCGCGATCCGGGGCTCCCCGTGGAACCCGGCGTCCGCCCAGTCCGGCAGCAGGCCGGTCTCCACCCGCGAGCCACAGCCGGTCGCGGTCGCCGCGCTCGACGGCGCGGAGGTGGCCGGCGCGCCGGCCGGCGTGGCCGACCGGTCCGTGGGCGTGCACGCCGCCAGCAGGACCACCCCTGCCAGCACCACCCTGCCCCGTGAACCCATCTCGTCACCTTCCCCGTGGACGTCGGGCGGAACTGACCCGTCCCGTTGTCAGGACACCGGCCGGACGCTCCCGGTTCCGCGCGAGGTCACCGGCAGGGTCACGGGTCGGCACAGCCGGACGGTCGGATCGGCCGAAGGCCGGGTGCCGGCGCGTCGGATTGGTGATGATCGAGGCGTGGGTGCCAGGATGCCGACCCTCGTGCCGCCGATGCTCGCCACGAGCGGCGCGCTGCCCGGCGGGTCGGGGTGGGGATACGAGTTCAAGTGGGACGGCGTGCGCGCGATCGCGTACGTCGCCGACGGGGTGCGGCTGCTCAGCCGCAACGACCGCGACGTCACCCGGGCGTACCCCGAGCTGGGCGAGCTGGCACGGCTGCTGCCCGGCCGGCGCGCGGTGCTGGACGGGGAGATCGTGGCCCTGGACGGCAGGGGCCGCCCCAGCTTCGCGGCGTTGCAGCGCCGGATGCACGTCCGGACGCCGTCCGCCGCACTGGTCGGCAGCACTCCCGTCCGGGTGTACCTCTTCGACCTGCTGCACCTCGACGGTGAGGACCTGACCTCCCGGCCGTACACCGAGCGCCGCGCCGCGCTGGAGGGCCTGGACCTCAGCGGGCAGAGCGTCGACACGCCGCCCTACTGGACCGGGGACGCCGGCCGTGACCTGGCCACGGCCGCCGCCGACCTGGGCCTGGAAGGGGTCGTGGCCAAGCAGCTCGGCGCGCCGTACGAGCCGGGTCGCCGCTCGCCGGCCTGGGTGAAGGTGCCCCTCAACGACACCGTCGAGGTGATCGTGGGCGGCTTCAAGCCCGGCGCGGGCCGGCGCGCCGGCACCATCGGTTCGCTGCTGCTGGGCATGTACGACCGGGCCGACAAGCTGACCTTCATCGGCCACGTCGGCACCGGCTTCACCCAGACCGCGCTGCGCGACCTGCAGCGACGCCTCGACCCGTTGCGCCGGACGGATTCCCCGTTCGACACCCCGGTGCCGCGCGAACACGCCCGCCACGCCGTCTGGGTCGATCCGGTGCTGGTCGGCGACGTCACCTTCCGCTCCTGGACCCCGGACCACCGGCTGCGCCACCCCTCCTGGAAGGGACTGCGCAGCGACCGCGAGCCGACCGAGATCCGGCTGCGCCGCTGAGCCCGCCGGGCGTGGGCGCCGGCCGGGCGCCGCGCGGACCCACCACCGGGATGGCGGGTGCGGTCCTAGCGGTCCGGGCTGTCGGCCGGAGCCATGATGCGCAGCGCGTTGGGGTCCAGGCCGATCCGGATCGGGGTCTCGCCGTACAACTCGCCGTCGACCTCGACCGGCGCCGGCCGGTCGGTCTCCAGCCAGAGCTGGCGTACGGCGAGGAAGGGCTCCTCGCGCAGGGTGCGGCGATGTCCGGTGGCGGCGTTGCGGGCCGTGTCGCGCAGCAGCTCCCGGCGGGTCGGACCGCCCACCGGGTAGCCGACCAGCAGCCGGTCGTCGGCGTCCGCGTCGGCTGTGATCGGCCGGCCGGCGTGGAAGCCACCGTTGGCCACGTACAGCTGGTGGGTGACGAACTCGCGCTCGCGCCCCTCGGCCCGGACGGTGGCCCGCAGCGGCCGGTGCCGGGTCAGCAGCGCCAGCGCGGTGAGCGGGTAGGCGAGCCGGCCGGTGGCCCGCTTCAGGCGCGGCGGCGTCCGGAGCATGACGTCGGCGGAGAGGCCGATGCCGACGTGGTTGGTGAACCGCATGTCGCCCACCAGGCCGAGGTCCACGTCGATCACCTTGCCGTGGGCGAGCACCTCCACCGCGGCGTCGAGGTCGAGCGGGATGCCCACCGTGCGGGCGAAGTTGTTGGTGGTGCCCAGCGGCAGCAGACCGAGCGCGATGTCGCGGTGGGCGAGCAGCCGGGCGGCGGTGCCGATCGTGCCGTCGCCGCCGCCGGCGACCAGGAGGTCCGGCCCGAGGTCGGCGGCCGCGGCGAGGGTCTGCTCCAGCTCGCGGGGCCGGTCGACCGGGTAGGCGCCGAGCAGCGTGAAGCCGGCCGCCGCGAGCCGTGAGCGGGCGCCCTCGTAGAGCCGCCGGCCCCGCCGGGAGTGGGCGTTGACCACGAGCACCGCCCGCCGGTCCCGGCGGATCGTCGCGCTCAACTCCGGCTTCGTCCGCATAGGGCCAGACCCTATCGCCGTACGGGCGGCCGGAGCGCAGCAACGGGTGCCCGGCCGGCCGTCGGCGTGACCGCCCGCCGCTACCTCGGCGTCGCCGGCGGCCGTCAGAGGTGGTGGCGGTCGTCGGCCGCCAGGCGCGGCGGTTCCGCCGGCTGCGCGGTCTGCTCGGGCTGACCGAGCTGCGCGACGTGGGTGGGGTCGAGGACCCGGGCGAGGAAGGAACGGGTCCGCTCGTGCCGGGGCGCGCCGAGCACCTCCTGCGGCGGCCCCTGCTCGACCACCACGCCACCGTCCATGAAGACGACCCGGTCGGCCACGTCCCGGGCGAACGCCATCTCGTGGGTGACCACCATCATTGTCATGCCGTCCTCGGCCAGCTTGCGCATGACGGTGAGCACGTCGCCGACGAGTTCCGGGTCGAGCGCGGAGGTCGGCTCGTCGAAGAGCATCAGCTCGGGGTCCATCGACAGCGACCGGGCGATCGCCACCCGCTGCTGCTGCCCGCCGGAGAGCTGCGCCGGGAACGCCGTGGCCTTGTCGGTCAGGCCGACCCGCTCCAGGTTCTCCCGGGCGATCCGCTCGGCCTCCGCCCGGCCGCGCCGGAGCACCTTGCGCTGGGCGACGGTGAGGTTGTCCAGCACCGTCAGGTGCGGGAAGAGGTTGAACGACTGGAAGACCATGCCGATGCCGCGGCGGACCGCGTCGATCTCGACGTCCGGGTCGGTCATCTCGACCCCGTTCACCCAGATCCTGCCGGCGGTCGGCTCCTCCAGCAGGTTGACGCAGCGCAGCAGCGTCGACTTGCCGGACCCGGACGGCCCGATGACGCAGACCACCTCGCCGTGGCCGACCTCGAAGTCGATGCCCTTGAGCACCTCGATCGGGCCGAAGGACTTGTGCAGGTCGCGGATCTCGACGGCGGGTCGCGGTTCAGGAGTCGTCATGTGGGTCACCGAGCCTTGGCGTAGCGGAGTTCGAGGCGTCGTACCACCTGGGACAGGGGCAGGGTGATGATCAGGTAGGTGAAGCCGGCCACCAGCAGCGGCGTGGCGTTCACCCGGTCGTTCAGCGTGTCCCGACCGAACTTGGTGATCTCGATGGTCGACGCGGTCACGCCGAGCACGTAGGCCAGCGACGAGTCCTTGGTGAGCAGGATGAGCTCGTTGGTCAGCGGCGGGATCACGATCCGGAACGCCTGCGGGATGACGATGGTGCGCATCGCGGTGAAGTGCGACATGCCGAGCGTGCGCGCCGCCTCCATCTGACCCTTCGGCACGGCCTGGATGCCGGCCCGGATGGTCTCGGCCATGTACGCCGCGGCGGTCAACCCGAGGCCGATCGCGATCGAGCCGAACACCCCGCCCGGGATCTCCCGGTCCGGGAAGGCGATCGGGATGCCGTACCCGACCAGGAAGAGGACCAGCAGCGCGGGCAGGCCCCGGAACAGCTCGATGTACCCCGTGGCCACCCAGCGGTACGGCGCGACCCGGGACAGCCGCATCAGCGCGAGGATGGTGCCGAACACCAGGCCGAAGGCGAACGCGCCGAGCGTGTAGAGGATCGTGTTCCGCAGCGCGACGGTGATGATCGTCGGGAACATCGACTCGATGATGTCGACGCGGAAGAAGGCCTCCTTCAGCCGGCCCCAGTCGGCCGCGAGGACCACCACGGCGACGACGGCGATGAAGGCCAGGTACTGCAGCCAGAGGGACAGCCGCTCTCGCTGGCGGCGGCGCAGCTTCACCGTTCGATGCTCCTTGCCCACACGGAGGGCGCGCGCCGGGCGCGCGCCCTCCTGCCACCAGTTCCGGTCACTTGGCCGGCTGCTTGCCGATCCACTTCTCGTAGATCTTGTCGTACGAGCCGTCCTGCCGGGCCTTGGCCAGCGTCTCGTTGATCTTCTTGAGCAGCTCCGGGTTGCCGTCCTTCTTCACCGAGAAGCCGTACTGCTCGCCGGTGTCGAACTCGGCGGTCACCTCGAACCCGCCCGGGTTCTCCTTGATGTACTCGGTCCAGACCGGCAGGTCGTTGATGGCGGCCTCGACCTGGCCGTTGGCGAGCGCCTGCTGGAGGGCGGCGAGGTCCTCGAACTCGACGAGCTGCAGGCCCTTCTCCGCCTCGTACTTCTTGGCGTAGTCGCGGCCGGTGGTCGCCGCCTGGACGCCGAGCTTCTTGCCCTTGAGGTCGTCGAGCGACTTGTACGCCTTGCCGGTCTTCACCAGCAGCGCCTGGGTGGCGTCGAAGTAGGGGTCGGAGAAGTCCATCACCTTCTGCCGCTCCTCGGTGATCGTCATGCCGGCGGCGGCCGCGTCACACTTGCCGGTGTTCAGGTCCTGGCCGGACTTGATCCCCTCGAACGGCGTGTCGACGATCTTCTGCTCGACGCCCAGTTCCTTGGCGACGAGGTCCATCACGTCGACGTCGAACCCGACGACCTTGCCGCTGGCGTCCTTGGACTGGAACGGCGCGTACGGCAGGTGGGTGCAGACGGTGAGCTTGCCCGCTTCGATGAGCTTGACCCCGCTCGCCTGGACCTCGCCCTCATCCTTCTTGGCGCATCCCGCGGTCACCGCGAGGGCGGCGATCGCCGTGATCAAGCCAGCCTTGCGGACTGCGCTGTGGAACGTCACTGCGGTGTCCTCCCCGATTCGACCCCCGTATGACGGGCGGCCCGTGTTGGTGCAAAGACGGTGTGACAGGGCACGCTACCCGATCGGCGGAGCCGCACCTAGATCAAGTAGGGCGGTTGTGGCCATGCTGTAGCCATCACGGTCAGTAAACCCGGCAGTCGGCCCACAACCGGACTGCCACTGGTGACACCGCCGGCCCGGAACTCGCCTGAGCAAGATCGTTACCTACGGTCACCGAACGATCATGACGCCGCCGCCTGGCGGCAGGATGCCCGGACCGGTGAACCACCAGACCGCCACCGCCGGCATCGCCACCGACAGGACGAGCGGCAGCACCCGGCGCGAGCGGTACTCGGAGTCCGACGGCTCGCTCGCCGCCGGGTCGCGGTACCGGTGCCCACCCCGACTGGCCACGCCCGCCGGGCGTCCGGCAGGCTCTGCGCATGGCTGGACGAGCGATGGTGGCAGCGTGCCGGTACCGCCGTTGTCGGGACCGGCGGTGACCCGGCCATCCCGGGTCGGCCCGGCCGCTGTCGTGTTCGACCTCGACGGCACCCTGGTCGACAGCATGACCATCGCCCCGGCCGTGTACAGCGACACGATCCGGGCCCTGGGTGGGCCCGAGGTCTCGCCGGCCGCCGTCGTGGCCACCTGGCACATCGGCCACACCCCGGTGGTGCTGGCCCACTTCCTGCGACGGCCCGTCACCGCCGCCGACCTGGAGTGTTTCCACCGCCGCTTCGAGGCCGCCTTCGCCGACGTACGGCCCTTCCCCGGCGTGGTCGACCTGGCCGAGGAGCTCCGCCGGGCCGGCTGCCGGCTCGGCATCTTCACCGCCGCGCTGCGCCGGACCACCACCCGGGTGCTGGCCGGTACCGGGCTCGACCGGCTCTTCCCGGTGGTGGTCTGCGGCGACGAGGTGGCCGCGCCGAAGCCCGCGCCGGACGGACTGCGGCTGGCCTGCCGGCGCCTCGGCGTCGACGTCGCCGAGACCGCGTACGTCGGCGACGCGGCGGTGGACCTGGCCTGCGCGGAGGCGGCGGGAGCGGTGCCCGTGCACGCCCGCTGGGCCGCCACCGCCACCGCGTGCGCGGACGTGCCGCTGGTGGCCCACCGGCCCGCCGACGTCCTCGACCTGCTCGCGGCCCCCGAGTGACCGGATCCGGCTACCGCCGGCGGGCCCAGCCCGGCACCCAGGCGTCGACCGGGCGGGCCGGCCGGGTGGCCGCCAGGTGCCGGCGGAGCGCGGTGAGGGTGGGGTGCGGGTTGCCGGCACGGCGCACGAACGAGTGCGGGTAGACCGGCGTCGGGCCGTGCAGCGGGATCCGGCGCAGGTCGTGGGTGGCCGGCCAGACGTGCCGGTCACCGGCGCCGACCAGGGTCGCCAGGTCGGCGGAGTCGGCGATCGCGTCGAGCAGCGCCGCGCTGCCGAAGTTCGGGCCGATCGCGTCGATCCGCAGATCGAACGCCTCGGTGAGCTCGTCGTAGTAGACGGCCCACTCGGCGCCCTGCCGGATGCCCGGGATCCAGATCCGGTGCCCGGCCAGCGCTGCCGGGGTGAGGGCGGTGGCGGCGGCGAGCGGGTGGGCCGCGCCGACCAGCAGGTGCAGCGGATCGTCCAGGACCCGGTCGACCAGGATGCCGTCGGGCAGGTCGCGAGCGGGTAGCGGCACCGCCCGGAAGCTCGCGTCGATCTCGCCGGCGTGGACGGCCTCGATGGCCGCCTCGACGTTGGCGTCGGCGAGGGTGACCACGTCCAGGTCGGTCCCCGGGTGGGCGCGGTAGAAGCGGTGCAGCGCCTCCGCCGGGGCGCTGCGCCGGTTCAGCACGTCCACCCGCAGCGCCCGGTTGCCGGGCCGGACCGAGGCGGCGGCCCGTTCCGCGGCGTGCAATAGCTCCCGCGAGTGCGGCAGGAACGCCTCCCCGTCGAGGGTGAGCCGGACGCCGCGGGCGGTGCGGGTGAACAGGGTGACGCCGAGGCTGCGTTCGAGGTTGGCCACCCGCTTGGACACGGCCTGCTGGGTGATCCGCAGGTCGACGGCGGCTTCCTGGAACTGCCCCGCGTCGGCGACGGCGAGGAAGGTGCGCACGGCCTCGATGTCCACCCGCGGATGGTACGGAGACACAAGCGTCGGTTGTGGCTCGCCCGCCCGGCGGTTGTTGGATTCCGGGTCGCCCGGGCTGGTCGAATCCTCGCCGTCGACGACCGGTGGCGACGGGAGGGTGCGGCGTGGGGCGACAGCGGCTGGGGCGTTCGTTCGGGTGGTTGTGGTCGGCGTACGCGGCCAGCACCGTGGGCACCTGGTTGGGGTTCGGAGCGTTCCCGCTGATCGCGATCCAGGTGCTCGACGTCGGGCCGGCCGCGGTCTCCGCCCTGACCGCTGCCGGCCTGGCGGTGGGCACGGCGCTGGCCCTGCCCCTCGGCCCGTGGGTCGAGCGCCGGCGCAAGCGGCCGGTCATGATCGCCACCAACGTCGTCCGGTGCGCGGCCCTGCTGAGCGTCCCGATCGCCTTCTGGCTCGGGCTGTTGAGCTACCCCCAGCTGCTGGTCGTCTCGGTGGTCGGTGCGGCGGCGAATATCGCCTTCACCTCCGCCAGCGGCGCCTACCTGAAGTCGGTAGTGCGCCCCGGCCAGCTGCTGGTGGCGAACGGGCGGTTCGAGTCGACCCTCTGGACGGCCACCGCCGTGGGGCCGACCCTGGGCGGGGCGGCGATCAGCCTGCTGGGGCCCGTCGTCACCGTGATCGCCAACGCGGCCGGGTTCCTGCTCTCCGCGCTCGGCATCGGCAGGATCCGGGAACCCGAGCCGCGCCCGGCTCGGCCGACCGGGGCCCGGCCGCGCGGCGCGGAGCTGCTGGCCGGATGGCGGTTCATCCTCGCCGACCGTGTGCTGCGCCCGCTGCTGGTGAACACGGTGACCGTCAACGCGCTGATCATGGCGACCGAACCGCTGCTGGCCGTGCTGCTCCTCGGCGACCTGGGCTGGGCGGCCTGGCAGTACAGCCTGGCGTTCGGGCTGCCCTGCGTCGGCGGGTTCGTCGGCGCCCAGCTCGCTCCGCGGCTGGCCGCCCGGTACGGGCGGCGGCGGGTGCTGCTCGCCTCCGGTGTGCTGCGCGCACTGTGGCCGGTCGGCCTGGTCCTCGTCGGGCCCGGTCCGGGCGGCGTGCTGCTGGTGATCGCTGTCGAGTTGGCGCTGATCACCTGCGTGGGCGTGTTCAACACGCTGTTCGCCACCGAACGGCTCCAGCGGGTGCCGGCCGACCGGGTCGCCCGCGTGCTGGTCGCCTGGCGGGTCACCGGCACCGGGGCGATCGCGCTGCTGACCGCGCTGTGGGGGGTGCTGGCCGCGGTCACCGGGGCGCGCGTCGCGATCGGGATCGCCGGCGCGGCACTCCTGGCCACGCCGTTCCTGCTGCCCTGGCACGGCAGCGGGGCGCGGCGCGCGCCGGAACACCCGGGCGACGTGCCGGACCTTGCCGAGGTTCCTTGATCGGCGTAGGAAGAACCCACGCCCCACCCCCGGCTCCTCCCACCAGCGTCGGCTGGCGTGGCCTGCGTCCACTCCGGCCACCGACGAAGGAGATGCGTGTGACCACCCCCAGACGGCTCCGTCTCGCCGTGTCGGTGGTGGTGACGGTCGGTGCTGTACTGCTCGGCACCGCCGCCGCCGCCGAACCGCCCGCCCGCCAACCGGCCGCGCACGGCGCCTGCGACCCGATCGACCCGACGGCCTGCCTGCTGCCCTTCCCGAACGACTACTTCACCGTGCCCGATCCCGCCAGCCCCACCGGCAAGCGGGTGCGGTTCGCGGCCTCCGCCATGCCGGCCAACGTGCAGGGCACCCCGATCGACCCGACCGAATGGAACCGGCAGGACGGCTTCAGCCCCGGCTCACCGATCCTGGTGCGCGTGCCCGGCCTCGACGCCGCGGCCACCGGGATCGCTCCGGTCACCGACATCGGCCGTTCGCTGGCGCCGGACGCGCCGATCGTGCTGCTCGACACGGCCACCGGGAAGCGCACGCCGTACTGGGCGGAGCTGGACGCGCACGCCGCCGACCAGCCCGACCGGCGGCTGCTCATCATCCGGCCGGCGGTGGCGCTGACCGAGGGCACCCGGTACGTCGTTGCCCTGCGCGGCATGCGCGACCGCGACGGGGAACTGATCCCGGCGCCGGCCGCGTTCCGGGCGTACGTCACCGGCGCCGGCGTCGGCCCCCGGGACCGCCGCGCCCCGCAGATCAAGCGGATCCTCGCCGAGCTGACCCGGGTCGGGGTCAAGCGGCACAGCCTCCACCTCGCCTGGGACTTCACGGTGGCCAGCCGGCAGGGTCTGACCGGACGGATGCTGGCGATCCGCGACGGCGCGTTCGCCACCCTGGGTAAGGCGGCGCCGTCATTCACCGTCACCCAGGTGACCGACTACCCGGAGCAGCAGGACGCCCGGATCGCCCGGCAGGTGACCGGCACCGTCGACGTGCCGTCCTACCTGACCGGCGGCGGCGGGCCCGGCTCGCGGCTGCACTACGGCCCGGCCGGCGGCGACGGCCGGCCCGCCTCGGCGTCCGCGCTGCCCACGCCGTCCGGCACGACGCTGCGGGCGGACTTCGTCTGCAACATCCCGCGCGGCGCGTCCGCCGCCGAGCCGGCCCACCTCTCGCTCTACGGCCACGGCCTGCTCGGCCGGCCGACCGAGATCAACGCCGGCAACGTCAAGACCATGTCGGCGGAGTACGACTTCACCTTCTGCGCGACCAGCTGGATCGGGATGGCCGCCGCCGACGTCCCGTACGTGGCCGGCGCCTTCACCGACCTCAGCGCCTTCCCCGCGGTGGCGGACCGGCTGCAACAGAGCTTCCTGAACTTCCTCTTCCTGGGCCGGGCAATGATCCACCGGGGCGGGTTCGCCGCCCACCCGGCGTTCCAGGACGCCGCCGGGCGACCGCTGATCGACGTGGCCGGCGGGCTGCACTACGACGGCAACAGCCAGGGCGGCATCAACGGCGGCGCGCTCACCGCCATCGCCCAGGACTGGACCCGGTCGGTGCTCGGGGTGCCGGCGATGAACTACTCCACCCTGCTACAACGCAGCGTGGACTTCGCGCCGTTCCAATCGATCATGGACGGCTCCTACCCGGACAAGGTCGACCAGCAGCTGATCTTCGCCCTGTTGCAGATGCTGTGGGACCGCTCCGAGGCCAACGGGTACGCCCAGCACATGACCGGCAACCCGTTGCCGCGCACCCCGGCACACCAGGTGCTGATGCACGTGGCCTTCGGCGACCAGCAGGTCTCCCCCGCCGCGGCCGAGGTGCAGGCGCGCACCATCGGCGCCCGCCTGCACACCCCGGCCCTGGCCGACGGCTGGTCGCTGGACGTGCGGCCGTACTGGGGCATCGAGCCGATCCGGTCGTACCCGTACACCGGCTCGGCGATGGTGGTCTGGAACAGCGGTGCGGCGTACGCCCCGCCGCCGACGAACCTCGCCCCGGCCGGCCCCGAGTACGGCGACGACTCGCACGAGTTCCCCCGGGCCCAGCCCGGCGCCCAACGGCAGAAGGCGATCTTCCTGCTGACCGGCAAGATCATCGACGTCTGCGCGGGACGGCCCTGCCCGTGACCCGCTGACCGGCCGCGCCCCATGCGGGCGCGGCCGGTCAGCACGGGCCGTTGCGGCGGCCGGTCACCCCGGGCCGGCGCGGCGGCCGGTCGCCCCCGGGCCGGCCCGGCGGCCAGCGGGTTCAAGCTCCGGCGGTCGTGCGTATCCTCGGTGGGCCGCCGGCCGACGACCCGGCCTCCGATCCCGGTGCGGCCCGCCGGGCGACCGCGAGGGTGCTCCGGCGGCGGGAGCAGGGAAGGCGGTCCACGCATGTTCAACACGGCACGCCTGCAGGTCGTGCTGGAGATCGCCCGGCACGGCACGATCGTCGCCGCCGCCGAGCAGCTCCGGCTCAGCCCGTCCGCGGTCTCCCACCAGCTCGCCACCCTGGAGCAGGAGGCCGGCGTGGCGCTGGTGGACCGGGGACCGCGCAGCCTGCGGCTCACCGTGGCGGGCCAGCGCCTGGCCGACTACGCCCAGCAGATCGCCGACCTGATGTCGGCCGCCCGCGACGAGCTGTCCGCGCACGGGGAGGGCCGGCGCGGCGTGCTGCGGATCGGCTTCTTCGCCACCGCCGGCACCGAGCTGCTGCCGCGCGCCCTGTCCAGCTTCACCGCCGCGCATCCCCAGGTCGAGCTGGCCCTCATCCTGGGGCAGCCGCCGGAGCTGCTGCCCCGCCTCAGCCAGGGCGAACTGGACCTCGTGGTGGTGTTCAACCACCCGCTGAGCCCGATCCGGGAGGCGTCCTTCGCGACCGTCTCGCCGCTGCTGGTGGACCCGCAACTGGTGGTGCTGCCGGCACACCACCCGCTCGCCGGGCGGCGGCGGCTGCGCCTCACCGACCTGGCCGACGAGCCGTGGATCACCACCCTCGGCGTGCAGGGCGAGGTGTCGGTGCTGGAGCTGGCGGCGCGGGCCGAGGGGTTCCAGCCCCGGATCCGCTGCCGTAGCGACCACTACGAGGTGGTGCTGGGCCTGGTCCGGGCCGGCGTCGGCGTCGCGCTGGTGCCGTCGCTGGGCCTGCGCAACCCCGGCGGGGTGGCGGTCCGGCCGCTCACCCACGCCAGCCTGCACCGCGAGATCGGGGTGGCGCTGCGTCCCGGCAACCCGAACCCGGTGGTCGGCAGCTTCGTCGACCGGTTGACCGACGCCGCGACGGGGCTCAGTCAGGAGTTGGCCGAGCGGTGGCCGCCGGCGAGCCGGTCGACCGCCGTACCCCACCGGCGCAGCTCCGCCACCGCGACCCGCTCCGCGCCCGGCGGGAAGGCCGCGACCACGGCGTAGACGACGGTGTGCGGGCCGACGACGATGCCCGCGTCGGCGCGTACGCCGGTGTCGGTGCCGGTCTTGTTCGCCACCCGGACCCCGCCGGTCGACCAGGGGTCGTGCCGGATGCTGTCGGCGACGAGCGAGCGGTCGGTGTTGCCGGCGAGCCACCCGCGCAGCAGGTCCGACGCCCGCGGGCTCTGCCACGTCCCGGCCGCCACGTCGGCGAGGAGGGCGCAGAGGTCGTGGGCGGTGCCGGTGGCGAAGGTCGGCGGCACGCCAGGGCCGCGGGTGGCCCGGATCCGGTCGTGCACGGTGGTGGCGCGCAGGCCGCTGGCGCGGGCCAGGTGCTGGACGGCCGCCAGCGTCACCAGCCGGAGCAGCGCGTTGGTGGCGGCGTTGTCGCTGACCGCGGCGACCGCGGTGGTGAGGTCGGCGACGGTCCACCGGCGCGGCGAGAGCAGGCCGAGCAGGCCGGTTCCGCCGAGTGCCCGGTCCTCGTCGAGCAGCTCGACCCGCTGGTCGGGCGCGAGGGTCCCGGCGGCGAGGCGGCGGGCGACCTCGCCGAGCAGCAGCACCTTGCCGACGCTGGCCAGCGGGAGGACCAGGCCCGGGTCGTGCGACAGGACCCGCCCGTCGTCCAGCCGCCGCACCATCGCCCCGATCCGCACCGGGACCGCCGGGTCACCGCCGGTCACGGCCGCCCCCGCAGGGCGGGCTCGCGGTCCGGTACGGCGAGCACCCGCCCCGGCCGGGCGCCGGTGACCCGGTCGCCGTCCACGACGACCCGCCCGTCGACCAGCACCCGGTGGATCCCGCGTGGCGGAGCCAGCGGGTCGTCGTAGGTCGCCCCGTCGGCGGCCACCGCCGGGTCGAGGATCACCAGGTCCGCCGCGTACCCGTCGGCGAGCAGGCCGCGCCCGCGCAGGCCGAAGCGGCGGGCGGGCATTCCGGTCATCTTGTGCACCGCCTCGGTCAGGTCCAGCAGCCCCACCTCGCGGACGTAGTGGCCGAGCACCCGGGCGAAGCTGCCCGCCCAGCGGGGATGCGGCCGACCGGGCTTGGGTACGCCGTCGGAGCAGACCATCGACAGTGGGCTGGCGAGCACCCGCCGCACGTCGTCCTCCCGCATCGAGTGGCTGATGATGGTGACGTTGCCCGCCTCGGCGGCGAGCAGGTCGCAGACGTAGTCGACCGGGTCGACGCCGCGGGCGGCGGCGACGTCGGCGACGGTGTGCCCCTCGACGGCGGGGCTGAGCGGGGCGGAGGCGACCCGGATCAGGTCCCAGCCGCCGTTGCCGACGGTGTTCTCCCAGCCCGGCAGGCCGGTGGCCAGGTCCACCCGGATCCGGTCGCGGACGGCCGGGTCGGCGAGCGCGGCCAGCATCGCCGGCACGCCGTCGGCGATGACCCAGGGCGGGAGCATGGCGTGCAGGGCGGTGCTGCCGGCGGTGTACGGGTACACGTCGCACCGGACGTCCAGGCCGTCGGCCCGGGCCCGCTCGAGCCGGGCCAGGGTGCGCACGGTGGCGCCCCAGGAGTGCCGTCCGGCCGTCTTGTGGTGCGAGACCTGCAATGCCGCGCCGGCGGCGGTGGCGATCTCGATCGCCTCCTCCAGCGCCGACTCCACCTGCGACATCTCGTCGCGCAGGTGGGTCACGTACGGCTTCCCGTGCGCCGCGGCCACCCGGGCGAGCGCGATCACCTCGTCGGTGCCCGCGTTCACCCCGGGCGAGTAGATCAGGCCGGTGGACAGCCCGGCGGCGCCGGCGGCCAGCGCCTCGTCGAGCAGGTCGCCCATCCGCCGGACCTCGTCGGGGGTGGCGCGCCGTTGCGCGAAGCCGACCACGGCGGCGCGCAGCGTGCCGTGGCCGACCAGGGCGGCGAGGTGGTTGCGTCGGCCCGCGCCCTGCGCGGCGGCGAACCGCGCGAAGGACGGGTAGGTGGCGGCGGGCGGGCCGAACGTCGCGGCGACCAGTTCCCGCACCGTCTCCGCGCGTTGCGCCGGGACCGGGAAGGGGCTGATCCCGCAGTTGCCGCAGATCTCGGTGGTGACGCCCTGGCGCAGCGGCGCCAGCCGCAGCGCCGCCCGCCGCTCGTCGTCGCCGGCGAGCAGGTCGGAGTGGGTGTGCACGTCGATGAAGCCCGGGGTGACGACCAGGCCGCCCGCGTCCACCACCTCGGCGGCGGCGCCGCCGCTGCCGGCGGGGAGCAGCAGCAGCCGGCCGTCGCGCACGCCCACGTCGGCGGTACGGGCGGGCGCGCCGCTGCCGTCGACCACCGTCCCGCCGGTGACCAGCAGGTCCAGCCGGGCCATCAGAGGACCTTGGAGAGGAAGGCGCGGGTCCGCTCGTGCCGGGGCGCGGCGAGCACCTCCCGCGGCGGGCCCTGCTCGATGATCAGGCCGTCGTCCATGAAGACGAGGTGGTCGCCGACCTCGCGGGCGAACCCCATCTCGTGGGTCACCACCACCATCGTCATGCCGCTGGCCGCGAGGTCCTTCATCACCTCCAGCACCTCGCCGACCAGTTCGGGGTCGAGCGCCGAGGTCGGCTCGTCGAAGAGCATCAGCTTGGGGGACATCGCCAGGGACCGCGCGATGGCCACCCGCTGCTGTTGCCCGCCGGAGAGCTGCGCCGGGTAGTGGTGGGCCCGGTCGGCGAGCCCGACCCGGTCGAGCAGGTCACCGGCCCGCTTGCGGGCCTCGGCCGTCCCGACCCCCTTCACGGCGACCAGCCCCTCCATCACGTTCTCCAGGGCGGTGCGGTGCGGGAAGAGGTGGAACCGTTGGAACACCATCCCGATCGACTCGCGCTGCCGGCGCAGCCGGGCGTCCGGCAACGGTCGCAGCCGCCCGTCGCGCTCGTCGTAGCCGATCAGTTCGCCGTCGACGTAGACCCGGCCCGCCTGGGGCTCCTCCAGGTGGTTGAGGCAGCGCAGCAGGGTGGACTTGCCGGAGCCGGAGGGGCCGACCACGCAGACCACCTGGCCTCGCTCGATGACCAGGTCGATGCCGCGCAGCACCTCGATCCGGCCGAAGCTCTTGCGCAGCCGCTGGCAGCGCACCATCGGCGCGGTCATCGCGCGCTCCCGGTGAAGCGCAGGTTGCGGCCGATCCGGCCGCGCAGGGTGCCCGGGACGGTGCCGCCGAAGCCGCGGCTGAACCGGCGCTCCAGGTGGTGCTGGCCGACGCTGGCGACGGTGGTGAGGACCAGGTACCAGATGGACGCGACGATGAGCAGGGCGATCACCTCGAAGTTGGTCAGGTAGAGCCGCTGTGCGACGGTGAGCAGGTCGGCGCCGGCGATCACCGAGACCAGCGAGGTGGTCTTGAGCATGGAGATGAACTGGTTGCCGGTGGGCGGGACGATGATCCGCATCGCCTGCGGCAGCACCACCCGTCGCATGATCTTCGAGCGGGACATGCCCAGGGCGGCGGCGGCCTCCTGCTGGCCGGGATCGACGGCCCGCAGTCCGGCCCGGACGATCTCGCTCATGTAGGCGCCCTCGTTGATGCTGAGCCCGAGCAGCGCCGCGACGAAGCCGGTGACCAGCGTGTTCGTCTCCCAGGTCACCAGCTTCGGGCCGCCGAACGGCACGCCGAGGCCGATCTCCGGGAAGATCAGCGCGATGTTGAACCAGAAGATCAGCTGCACCAGCAGCGGGGTGCCGCGGAAGAACCAGACGTAGGCCATCGCGCCGGTGCGCAGGATCCGGCTGCTGGAGGTCTGCATCAGCGCCACCGCCACGCCGAGCACCACGCCGATCAGCATCGACGCGACAGTCAGCTGGATGGTGACCCAGAGCCCTTCCAGGATGACCCGGTCGAACTGGTAGTCGACGACGATGTCCCAGTGCAGGTTCGGGTTGACGGCGATGGTCCAGCCGAGCCAGACCAGGACCAGGGCGGTGACGCCGGCGGCCAGCCACCGCCCCGGTCGGAGCGGGTGGCTGATCCGGTTCGGCTGCGCCAGGTCGGGTCCGTCGGGCGCCGGGCCCGCGGCCGCGTCCCGCTTGTCGACCGTACGGTCCACCGGCGCGCTCACTTCTGGTCGTTGACGGTGGCCGCCTGGACGGCGCTGCCGGTCACGCCCCACTTCTCCAGGATCCTGGTGTACTCGCCGCTGTCGATCAGCTCCTGGAGCGCCCGCTGCACCGCGTCGCGCAGCTGGCTGTCCTTCTTGTCGATCGCGATCCCCCACGGGCCGGCCTCGTACTGCGCCTCCAGCACGTCGTACTTGCCGCTCTCCTGGGCCAGCATCTTGGCCACCGGGTAGTCGACGATGGTGGCGACGGCGCGGCCGGCGTCGATCTGCAGCAGGCCGGTCGGGGCGTCCTCGCTCTGCGAGATCGTCATCTTCTTCGCGCACTTGGCGTTCTGCCCCTCACCGATGGCGAGGTTGGAGCTGCCCTTGGCCAGGACGACGGCCCGGCCACAGAGGTCGGCGAGGTCCTTGACGCCGGCGGGGTTGCCCTTGGCCACCATGATCGCGCCGCCGGCCTGGAAGTAGTCCACGAAGTCGACGGCCTTGCGCCGCTCCTCGGTGTCGCTCATGGAGGACATCGCCAGGTCCCACCGGTCGGCCTGCAGGCCGGGGATGAGGCCGGGGAAGCTGGCGTTGGTCATCTCCAGCTTCAGCCCGAGCCGCCCGGCGATCGCCGCGGCCAGGTCCGGGTCGACGCCGATCAGCTCCTGGGTGCCCTCCTTGTACATCTCCATCGGCGGGTAGCCCTCGGCGGTGGCGACCCGGAGCACACCCTTCTCCTTGAGCGCGGCGGGCACCAGGTCGGCCGCCTTGGCGTCGGCGGCGACCGAGGCGGCGGCGCCGGGCTGCGGGGTCTGCCCGCTCGTCGACCGGCCGCAGCCGGTTGCCGCGATCGAGAGGGTGACCAGACCGATGACGACGTGGAGCGCACGCTTCCTGAGCACGGTGAACCTCCTGGCTGAGCGACTGGCGGGGACCCTATCCGGGATCAGCCAGCATGAACAGCCTGAATGCTGTGCAGGGTGAGCATCGATCTGCTCGATGCTCGCGCGCCAGGCCGGACTGGTGGCCAGCACCGCGCGTCGGGCTCAGCCCGGCGAAGGCGCCGCCCGAAGGGCGGCGGTCGGGTGCGGATACACACCCGGTCGTCAGCGGGTGGCGGGCCGGCCCATCTCGGCGAGGATCCCGGCGCCCTGACCGAGTTCGATCAGGTAGCCGTCCGGGTCGCGCAGGTAGCGGCGGATCTCGGCGCCGTGGTCCTTCGGCTCGGTCGGGAACTCCCCACCCCGCGAACCCCACAACTCGTCGACCGCCCGGGTTCGCGGTGCCGGCACACCTGTCGTCCGGCCGGTGCGGGTGGGTGCCGCTACTCGTCCTCGGCGAACACCACCTCGCGGCGCCGGCGGATCGCCGGCAGGACGGCCACGACGAGGGCCGCCACGGCCAGGGCCAGGAACACCGCGGAGATCGGCCGGGTCAGGAAGACCGACGCGTCGCCACGGGAGATGATCAGCGCCCGCCGCAGGTTCTCCTCGAGCAGCGGGCCGAGGACGAAGCCGAGCAGCAGCGGAGCCGGCTCGCAGCCGCACTTGATCAGGACGTAGCCCAGGATCCCGAAGAACACGATCGCGTAGACGTCGTACGCGTTGAAGCTCAGCGAGTAGGTGCCGATCGCGGCGAACAGAATGATCATCGGAAAGAGCACCTGGTACGGGATGCGCAGCATCCGCACCCAGACGCCGATCAGCGGCAGGTTCAACAGCACCAGCAGCACGTTGCCGATCCACATCGAGGCGATCAGGCCCCAGAACAGCGCCGGCTCGTCGCTGATGACGTTCGGGCCGGGGGTGATGCCGTGGACGATGAACGCGCCGACCATCAGCGCCATCACCGGGTGGGCGGGCAGGCCCAGGGTGAGCAGCGGGATGAACGACGTCTGGGCGGCGGCGTTGTTCGCCGACTCCGGGCCGGCGACGCCCTCGATCGCCCCGCGCCCGAACTCCTGCTGCCGCTTCGACACCCGCTTCTCGACCGCGTACGAGGTGAACGAGGCCAGCACGTGGCCACCGCCGGGCAGCACGCCGAGCGCCGAGCCCAGACCGGTGCCCCGCAGGATCGGGCCGACGATCCGCCGCCGGTCCTCGCGGGTCGGCCAGAGGTTCTTCACCCGGCTCACCACCGCCGTGCGGGTCTGCTCGTCCTCCAGGTTGCGCAGGATCTCGGCCACCCCGAACATGCCCACGGCGACCGACACGAAGTCGATGCCGCCGTAGAGTTCGCGCTGGTCGAACACGAACCGGGGCAGGCCGGTGTAGATGTCCTGGCCGACCATCCCGAGCAGCACGCCGAGCGCGATCATCGCCAACGCCTTGAGCGTGGAGCCGCGCGCCAGCGCGATCGACACGATCAGGCCGAACAGCACCAGCGAGAAGTAGTCGGCCGGCCCGAACTGCAACGCGACGCGGGCCAGCGGTGGGGCCGCGACCGCCAGCGCGACGGTGGCCAGGGTGCCCGCGACGAAGGAGCCGATCGCGGCGGCGGCCAGCGCCGGGCCGGCCCGGCCCTGCCGGGCCATCTCGTGGCCGTCCAGCGCGGTGACCGCGGCCGACGACTCACCGGGCAGGTTGATCAGGATGGCCGTCGTCGAGCCGCCGTACTGGGCGCCGTAGTAGATGCCGGCCAGCATGATCAGCGCCGTCACCGGCTCGAAGTTGAAAGTGATCGGCAGCAGCATCGCCACCGTCGCCGTCGGCCCGATGCCGGGCAGCACGCCGACCGCCGTCCCGAGCAGCACGCCCACGAAGCAGTAGAGGACGTTCTGGACCAGGAAGGCGGTCGAGAAGCCCAGTGCGAGGTTGTCGAGAAGGTCCATGCCTCAATCCGGGTGGCACGTCAGAACGACAGCCACGGGCCCCACAGCGGGATCCGCAACTGGAGTCCGACGACGAAGATGAGCGTGCTGGCCACGGTCAGCCCGGCGGCCACGGCCAGCGCCGTGAGCCACCGCACCTGCCGGCTGGCCAGGGTGATGAGCAGGGCGGTCACCGCCGACGTCGGCACGAATCCGAGGCGCCGGACGCTGTAGCCGAAGAACACGACGGCGACCACGATGACGCCGACCGCCCGCCACGGCACCGCCCCGAACGAGAGCACCTCGCCGGCGACGAGACCCTTGCCGACGATCAGCAGGCCCAGGGCGGCCAGGATCACGCCGACCAGCAGCGGGAAGTAGCCGGGGCCCATCCGCAGTGGGGTGCCCAACTCGTAGTTGAGCGACCCCACCACGAACGCGCCACCGATCAGGACGAAGATTCCTCCGGCGAGGACGTCCGGAAAGGACCGTCGGCGTTCCACCTCAGGAGGCCTCGACCCCGGCGTCGGCGATGATCTTCGCCCAGGTGCCGAGTTGCTCCTCCAGGTGCGTCCGGTGCGCCTGCGGGGTCGCGTCCGCCGCCGCGACGGGCGCGGTGCCCAGCTTGGCCATCTGGTCGACCACCGCCGGGTCGGCCAGCGCCACCTTCAACGCCTCGGAGAGCTTGTCGACGACCTGCTGCGGGGTGTCGGCCGGGACGTAGAGGCCGTGCCAGACGCTGACCTGGAGCTGGGACAGCCCCGCCTCGGCCGTGGTGGGCAGGTCGGGCAGGCTCTTCACCCGCTCCGGGGTGGTGACCGCGTACGCCTTGATCTCGCCCGCGGTGATCTGGCCGCTGGTGTTGGTCGTCTGGTCGCACATGAAGTCGACCTGGCCGCCGACGAGGTCGGTCAGCGCGGGCCCGGTCCCCTTGTACGGGACCTCCTGGAGCTTGACACCGACGGCGTGCTGGAACAGCAGGCCGCACAGGTGCGACGCGGCGCCGACACCGGCGTTGGCCAGGGTGACCTTGCCGGCGTTGGCCTTCACGTGGTTCACCAGATCCGGCAGCGTCGCGGGCGGGAAGTCCTTGCGGGCGACGATCGTCATCGGCACCTCGGTGACCAGCCCGACCATCTCGAAGTCCTCGAGCGGCTGGTACCCCAGGTTCTTGTAGAGGGCGGGCGCCGTGGACATGCCGATGTGGTGCATGAGCACGGTGTAGCCGTCGGGCTCGGCCCGGGCGACCTCGCCGGCGCCGACCGTGCCGCCCGCGCCCTCCACGTTCTGCACGACTATCTTGGCGCCCAGTTTCGCGGCCATCGGCTCGGCGATCATGCGGGTCACGGTGTCCGTGGGGCCGCCGGCGCTGAACGGCACGACGAACGTGATGTTCTGCTCCGGGTAGTTCCCGGCGTCGCCTCCGCTGCCACCGCCGCCACCGTTGCCGGAGCAGGCGGCCAGGAACGAGAGGGCGCCGATCGCGGCGATCATCCGCGCCGCGGCCCGGTGCCTGGTCGTTGTCATCTCGGGGCCTCCTCGTCAGCGCACGCACACCCGTCGACGGATGCGCGGCCTCAGTCTCGGCGGGCGGGGACGCGGATGGTGTCAGAGAAATCCCAAGGAATGCGCGGGACGTCAGAGGAATCCCAAGAAATCGAGGGCTATCCGGAGCATGATCCGGGCGTACAATTCGCCGATATGCGGATCACCGTCATCGAGGATGACGACCGCGTGGCGCGGGGTCTGGTGACCGTCCTGGCCCAGGCGGGCTTCGAGGTCCACCGCATCGCCACCGCCGCGGAGGCCGTGCGGGCCGCGCCGTCCGATGTGGTCCTCGTCGACCTGGGCCTGCCCGACGGCGACGGCCTCGACGTGATCCGCAAGCTGCGGGACCGCCCGGAGACCGCGGTCATCGCCGTGACGGCACGGTCGGAGGAGCACGAGCGGGTCCGTGGCCTGCGCGCCGGCGCCGACGACTACATCGTGAAGCCGTTCGGCATTCCGGAGCTGCTGGCCCGGATCGACGCCGTCCTGCGGCGCACCCGGGCGGCGCGGGCCCTGAGCCACCCGGCCGAGCCGCTCGTCCTCGGCCCGATGCGGATCGGCGTCGGCACTCGCGAGGTCACCGTCGACGGCACGCCCGTGACGCTGACCCGCAAGGAGTTCGAGCTGCTCCTGCTGCTGGCCCGGCGGGCGCCGAACGTGGTGAGCCGCGACGTCATCCTCGACCAGATCTGGGGCGCGACCTGGGAGTCCTCCAGCCGCACCCTGGACACCCACATCGCGGCGCTGCGGCACAAGGTCGGGCCGGCCGTGGTCATCCGCACGGTCCACGGGGTCGGCTACCGGCTCCTGGCCGACCAGCCGGAGCTGATCGGCTGACGTGCCGTGCACCGTCGCCTGCTCGTCGTCCTGCTGCCGCTGGCCGTGCTCCTCGTCGCGGCGCTGGGGGTACCGCTCAGCGTCACCGTGGCCGAGCGGGAGATGCAGGAGACCTACGTCGACCGGCTGGGCGACGTCGGCCGGTTCGCGTCGCTGGCCGAGACCGCGCTGTCGACCGGACGCACCGAGGCGCTCCACCAGGAGTTGACGCGCTACCACCAGCTCTACGGCATCCCGGCCGCGCTGATCGACACCTCGGGCACCGTACTGCTGGGGCCGGCCGGCGCGTACCGGGAGGCGGCGCGGGCCGAGCCGGCGTTGCCCCGGATCGTGACCGCGGCGCTGGCCGGGGCGAGGTCCGAACCGTCCGGGGAGTGGGCGCCGTGGGACGACTCCGCCCTCGTGGTGGCGGAGCCGGTGGGCCGGGACAGCGAGGTCGTCGGCGCCGTCGTGACGATCTCCGACCTGTCCGAGACGCGCCGGCACATCCTCGTGCGCTGGGCCCGGCTCGCCGCGCTCGGCCTGCTGCCGTTGATCGCGCTGGTGGCCGTTGCCTGGCCGGTGTCGGCGTGGGTGCTGCGGCCGGTGCGGGAACTGGACGCGGCCAGCTCCCGGATCTCGCGGGGCGACTTCACCATCCGGGCCGACGCCGAGGCCGGCCCGGTCGAGCTACGGCGGCTGGCTGGGTCGTTCAACACCATGATGGACGCGGTCGAGAACGCCGTGCAGCGGCAGCGGGCGTTCGTGTCCGACGCGTCGCACCAGTTACGCAATCCGCTGACCAGCCTCCGGCTCGCGGTGGAGAGCCTGCGACCGCACCTGCGTCCCGACGGCGACGGGCACCAGCTGTTCGACGTCGCCGTCGACGAGCTGAAGGCGATGCAGCGGATGTTGAACTCACTGCAGGCCAGCGCCCGGATGGAGAGCATGCGGACGGCGTCGCCGGTCGACCTCGACGCGGTGCTGGCGACCCGGGTGGAGCGGTGGCGGGCGTTGACCGCGACGGCGGGGCAGACCCTGGTGGTCGACGTCCCACCGGGGTTGCGGTTGCTGGAGCCGCCGGGCGGGCTGGGCAGCGTCCTGGACGAGCTGATCAGCAACGCGTTACGGCTGTCGGGCTCGCGGCTGGTGGCGGTGAGCGCCCGGGTCGTCCCCGGTGCGGACGCCGGCGACGACGCCGCGGGCGTGGTCGCCATCGCCGTCCGTGACGACGGTCAGGGGATCGACGCCGCCGAGCGGGCCCAGGCGCTGCGGCGGTTCTGGCGGTCGCCGCGGCACCAGAACGTCTCCGGGACCGGCCTGGGGCTGGCGATCTGCGCCGACCTGGTCGGGGCGGCCGGGGGCGAGCTGCGCCTGGAGGACGGCCTGCCGCGGCCGGACGGGTCCGGGCACGGGTTCGCCGCGGTGGTCGCGCTGCCGGTCGTCGCTCGGATGGCGCCCTCGGCCGACGCGCCGGCGCCGGCCTGAGGACTCCCCCGCCGGCCGGTCTCCGGGTCAGCGCTTGCGGTCGCGGAACCAGGCGGCCGCGCCGGGGTGCAGCGGGACCGACGCGGTGGAGATCCCGGTACGCACGTTGATCTGCCACGCCTCGGGAACGGCCTCGGCGTCGTCGCGGCCGGCGGAGGTGATCGTGCGGGTGTGCGTGAAGATCGTGTCGGTGATGGCGTAGACCAGGTCGGCGGGCAGGTCGTTGCGCGCGAGGAGCACGTTCGGCACCGCGACGGTGCGGGTGGCCGGCACGCCGGCGTAGGCCGTCGCGGGGATCCGGGCCGGCGCGTACGGGCCCGGGTAGGCGGTGAAGAGCGCGCCGGCCTGCGCGTCCAGCGGGATCAGCCGGATCGGGTGCCGCTGCGCCAGCTCCGTGATGGCGGGCGTCGGGACGCCGGTCAGGGAGAACATCGCGTCGATCTGGCCGGCGCGCAGGGCCGCCGCCGACTCGGCCTGGCTGAGGTACCGGCCGTCGGCCCGCACCCGGCCGAGGTCGAGCACCCGCAGCGAGGTGAACTCGGTGCCGGAGTCGCGGGCGCCGAGGGATATCCGCCGGCCCGCGACGTCCCCGAACTCGTCGATCGCGGAGGCGGCCAGGACCACGAGGTGCAGGTGACTGTCGTAGAGCCGGCAGATCGCCGAGAGCCCCTCGGGGGCGCTGCCGTCGGTGGTGATCAGCGCGTCCAGGCTGGTCAGCCCGAGGTGCACGGTGCCGGCCCGGAGCATCCGGATGTTGTCGGTGGACGCCCCGCTCGGCACGGTCGTCACCGTGGCGCCCGGTACCTGCTGGGAGATGTGTTCGGCGATCGCGCCGCCGATGCGCCGGTACACCGCCCCCGCCGGTCCGGTGGCCAGCCGCAGGTGGACCGGCTCGAGGTCGGGCTGTCGGGAGCAGCCGACGAGCAGCCCGCCGGCGGCCAGGAGCACCGCCCGCCGGCTGCACCGTACCGGCGACGTCAGCGCCATGCGCAGATGATACGGAGGGTCCCGCCCATCCGATATCTGGCGGATGGGCGGGACCTAATCGGCTACAGCTGGATGAGACGGGTCAGGTCCACCTTGGAGATCGCCCCGGCGCGGACCTGGGCGACCGCTACCGGTTGGCCGACGACGCCGTGGGGCAGGTCGACCTGCACCAGGTAGGTGCCGGGACGCAGGTGCACGAAGCCGAACCAGCCGTCACCGTCGGTGGGCCGGGTGATCGGCGCACCGCCGGTGGTCAGCGGCCGGAGGGTGACGGTGGCCTGGTCCAGCGGCGCGCCGGTGCGCAGCGCGACGCGGCCGGAGACGTGCCCCTCGTCGGGGGTCGCCTTCCACGGCATCACCGGCACCGCCGGCTTGTCGGCGAACGGGGCGTCCGGCCCCGTCGTCAACGCCTCGGCCAGCCGGTCCCGCTCGGCGTTCCGGACGGCCAGCGGCTGGTTGACCCCGGCGCGGGTGGGGTTGGCGTACGAGTAGCCGCTCCAGCCGGCGGCGGTGTTGCCCGCCGCCGTCGGGGCGAGCGCCGTGCGTACCTGCTCGACGCTGTCCGGGATGTCGTTGAGGTACAGGGCCGGGCCGATCACCGCCTGCCGGTCGCCCTGCCAGTCGGCGAGCACCTCGGTCCACTCGTCGTACATCTGCTTCTGGTCGGGCATCCAGTTGCGCTTGTAGTTCATGGCCACGACCGTGTCCATGATCCCCTCGGCCATCCAGCCCTTCCAGTCCTGCAGCACCTCGGCGTACGGCCGGGTCTTCTCCCAGCCGCCCATGGTCTGCGGCCCGTAGCTGTAGGTGATGCCGTCCATCGACAGGCGCGCCCGCGGATCCACCTCCCACATGCCGAGGTAGATCTTGCGGACCAGGTTGGTCATCTGGGCGCGCCGCCAGTCCGAGAACTGCTGGTCCGAGGGCAGCGGCGTGTCGGTGCGGCCGGTGGCGGCGCGGAAGCGGGCCAGCGAGGTCTCGCTGTAGCCCCAGTCGCTGTGCGTGGTGGTGGAGTTGAAGTCGGGGTAGCGCACGTAGTCGAGGTTGATGCCGTCGACGTCGTACTCCCGCACGATGCTCTGGATCGCCGCGACGATGTAGTTGACCGCGGCCGGGTTGGCCGGGTCCATGTAGGCGTTGGCGCCCATGAGTTCCTGGCCGTCGTAGCGCTTGTTCAGCCAGCGGTCGGCGCCGGTGGCGGACCGGCCGTGCTTGTTGAAGACGTGCTCGGGCGAGGAGTGCGGGGTGGCCGAGTTCCACATCGTGTTGACGTTGACCCAGGCGTGCACCTCCATGCCCGCCGCGTGCCCCTGCGCGATCATCTCGTCGAGCGGGTCGTAGGGCAGCGGAGCGATCGCCGCGTCGGTGCGCGGGTAGAGCGCCCGGTTGCAGAAGCAGTCGTAGCGCCGGGCGATCTGGACGATCAGGGCGTTGGCGTTGATCTTCTTGGCGTCCTGCACGAGCTTGGTGACCTGCGCGGGGGTGTAGACACCCTCGTTGAACGCGTCGACCCAGTAGCTGCGCCACTGTTGGGTGGGTTCCGCCTCCGGGTCCGCCTTCGCGGCGGTGGCCATGCTGAGCGTCAGGACGATGGCGGTCAGGACGGCTAGTGCTCGTCTTGTCACTGGACCCTCCACGTGAGGGAGTGCGCTGAAGGATATCTGCAAAAGATTGCAGTAAATGTGAAGGTAAGCTACGACCCGCGCCAGGGCAAGGACTCGGACGTGCCGGCGCTGGCCGCGTCCGTTGTCGCGCCGACCGGTCCGGTCGACGAGCGCCGGCCCGCCGTCACCGGTCGAACCGGATCTCCACCCGCCGGTTCCTGGCCCGGCCGCCCGGGTTGTCCCTGCGTCGACCGTGTTCGGCGCCACCGGCCGGGCCTCGCCGTAGCCCGCGGTCTCGATCGTGCCGGCCAGCACCCGCAGGATCTCCTGCCGGACCGCGGCGGCCCGCCGCCGGGACAGCGCCAGGTTGGCCGCGTCGCCCCCGATACGGTAGAACATCGCCACACACCATGATCTATCCCCTCGGGGCCGCGAACGCCTTGGCCCGCCCGGGTCAGGGTTGCCGGCGCTGCGCCCCGACGAGCCGGCGGCCCACGGGCTCCCGGCCGAACACCGTGCTGAGCCAGGCGAGTTGGGCGCGCTGGTGGTCGGCCTCGCCCCCCTCGTGGTCGTTGAACTCGTACACCCGCAGCTCCTTCTCGCCGCCGTAGCGGTGGTAGGCGGCGAAGCAGGTCGAGGGCGGGCAGACCTGGTCCAGCATCGCGACGGAGAAGAGCGCGGGCGCGCCCGCGCGGGGTGCGAGCACGGCGGCGTCGACGTAGGACAGCGTGCGGAACACCTGGTCGGCGCTGTCCCGGTGCAGCCTCAGGTATTCGGTGATCTCGCCGTACGGGCCGCGGCTGGCGACCCGCACGCCCCGCCGGATGTCGCAGAGGAAGGGCACGTCCGGCATGGCCGCCGCCACGCCCGGGTCCAGCGCGGCCACCGCCAGCGCGAGGCCACCGCCCTGGCTGACGCCGGTGACGGCGACCCGGCCGGGGTCGACGGCGGGATGCTCGCGCGCGGCGCGGGCGAACCGCACCGCGTCGGTGATCAGCCGGCGGTAGTAGAAGGTGTCCGGGTCGGTGACGCCGCGGGTGAGGAAGCCGGGCACGGTGCCCGCCGGACACGGGTGCGGGTCGGCGGTGCCGCCGGCCGCGGCGCTCCAGCCCTGACCGCGGCTGTCCATGATCAGGTGTGCGTAGCCCGCCGCGGCCCAGAACAGCTTCTCGTGCGGCAGGCCACGGCCCCGGCCGTAGCCGAGGTACTCGACCACGCCCGGCAGCGGCCGGTCGGCGTGCGCGGGCAGATGCAGCCAGCCCCGCACGGGTTCGCCGCCGTATCCGGGCACGGTGACGTCGAAGGTGCGGACCTGGGTGAGTCCGGTGTCGACGGGCCGGTAGGCCGCCGGTCCGGGTTCGCCGGCGTCCAGCGTCCGCGCCCAGAAGGCGTCCAGGTCCGCGGGCACGTCCAGCTCGGGCCGGTACGCCCAGCAGTCGGCGAGGGTGAGGTCGGTCAAGGGCACCGTGTGGCCTCCGGTCAGCGGGATCGTCGGTTGTCGTCGTGGTGGGCTGGCGGGCCGGTCCGCTACCGGGCCCCGGCCACGGCCGAGGCGAACCAGCCGGTGATGGTGGTCGGGTGGGTGATGGCGGTGCCCACCACCACCGCCCACGCGCCGGCCCGCAGCGCCTGCGCCGCCTGCTCCGGGTGGTGGATCCGGCCCTCGGCGACCACCGGCACGTCGATCGCGGTGGCGAGCCGCGCGACCAGGTCCAAATCGGGGCCGGGCTGCTTGCTGGTGTACGGCGTGTAGCCGGCCAGCGTGGTGCCGACCAGGTCGGCGCCCGCCCCGGCGGCGGCGATCCCTTCCTCCAGCGTGGAGCAGTCGGCCATCACCAGGGCGCCGGTCCGCTCCTTGACGGCGGCGACGGTCTCGTCGAGGGACCGACCGTCGGGCCGGGGCCGGGACGTGCCGTCGAGCGCGACGATGTGCGCGCCGGCCCGGGCGACGGCCAGCGCGTGGTCGAGCGTGGGTGTGATGAAGACGTCGTCGTCCCCGTCCTTCCAGAGCCCGATCAGGGGGAGGTCGACCGCGTCCCGGATGGCCGCGATGTCCGCCAGCCCCTGGGCGCGGATGCCGGCGGCGCCGCCCCGGGCGACGGCGAGCGCGACCCGGCGCATGGTGTCCGGGTCGCGCATCGGCTCACCGGGATACGCCTGGCACGACACGACCAGGCGGTGGCGGAGCTGTGCGATCAGCGGGTTCACGCCAGGGCCTCCCGGGCCAGTGAGGCGGCGCCGAGCAGCGGGGCGTCCGCGCCGAGGGCCGAGGCCAGCACGGGCACGTCGGCCAGGCTGGGCAACGTCTCCCGCCGTACCGCCTCCCGCAGTGCCTGCCACCAGGGCGCGCCGAGGCCGGTGACGCCGCCGCCGACCACGACGGCGTCGGGGTCGAGCAGGTTGACCAGCCCGCCGAGCGCCGAGCCGACAGCGGTCCCGCCCAGCGCGACGACCTCGCGGGCCGCCTCGTCGCCGGCCTCGGCGCGCGCGGCCACCGACCGCAGGTCGGCGACCGGCCGGCCGGTGCGCCGGGCGTACTCGGCGGCCAGGCCGGGCCCGGCGGCGATCGCCTCCAGGTGTCCCTGCCCGCCGCAGGTGCAGCGCAGCGATCCGGCGTACGGGGAGGGCTGGTGGCCGGCGTGGCCGGCCGCGGAGTGGGCGCCGGCGAGCACGGTGCCGCCGACGACGAACGAGGCGCCGACGCCGGTGCCGACGGCGAGGTAGAGCACCGTCTCACGCCCGGCCGCGATGCCGTGCCGGGCCTCGCCGAGGGCGTGGGCGTGCACGTCGTTGATGACCGTGACGGGCAGTCCGAGCCGCCGGCGCAGCGTGCCGCGCAGGTCGGTGCCGGCCCAGCCGGTCAGCACGTCGGTGGCCGAGCGGACCCGGCCGCTGCGGTGGTCGATCACCCCGGCGCTGCCGACGCCGAGGGCGCGGACGGGTGTCCCCGCCGCTCTCCCCCGCAGTTGCTCGACGAGGCCGGCGGCGGTGTCGAGCACGGCGGCGGCACCGGCCCGACCCGGGGTCGTGGCGGTGGCCCGGTCGAGGAGTTCACCGCGCCCGGTCACGAGCGCGGCCGTCGTCTTGGTGCCGCCGATGTCGAGCGCCGCGACCGCTCCGGCGGGATCGGTTGCCTCGGGCATGGTCAGAGCAGCCCCGCCAGTTCCAGCTGGGTCCGCACCCGGGCGGTCTCCGCGGCGTCGAGCGGGCGCAGCGGCAGGGACACCGCGTTGCTGGCGATGACACCGAGCAGGTTCAGCGCGGTCTTGAACGCGCCGACCCCCCGGGTCGCGCCCGCCGAGGTGGCCGGGTCGGCCGCCTCGACGATGCGGAACAGCCGGGTCAGCCGGTCCTGCTCCCGGCGGGCGGCCGCCCAGTCGCCGCCGGTGCAGGCCCGGTGCAGCCGTACGTAGCCGGCCGGGTCCACGTTGCCCAGTCCGGGCACCGAGCCGGCGGCCCCGGCCAGCATCATCGCGTCGACCACCACCTCGTGCCCGGTGAGCAGGCTGAAGCCGGTGCCGGGTGCGTGGTCGGCGATGGACAGCGCCAGTTGGCGGAAGGCGACGTCGTCGCCGCTGGAGTCCTTGACGCCGGCGAGGATCCCCTCCGCCGCCAGCCGGGTCAGCAGGCCGGTGGAGAGCTTGGTGTGCACGCAGACCGGGATGTCGTACGCGAGCAGGGGAAGCTCCACCCCGGCGGCGAGCGACCGGAAGTGCCGCTCGATCTCGTGCGGGCCGACGATGGCGTAGAAGGGGGCGGTCGCGACCAGCCCGTCGGCGCCCAGCCGGGTCGCCACCTCGGCCCGGTCGAGGACCCGGCGGGTGGTCGGCTCGATGCAGCCGGCGATGACGGGTACCGCACCGCCGACGGTCTTCACGATGACCTCGAGCGCCCGGTCCCGCTGCGGGTCGGTGAGGAAGACGGTCTCGCCGGAGCTGCCGAGGGCGAAGATGCCGTCGACGCCGGCGTCGAGCAGCCGCTCGACGAGCCGCTCCAGGGAGCTGACGTCGACCTCGCCCTCCTCGGTCAGGGGGGTCACGGTCGGCGGCACGACTCCGGCGAACCGCGGGGCTGGGCTGGTCACGCTGTCTCCTGGGCAGGTAGAGGGGCGGTGCGGCCGCTGGCCAGTTCGACCAGCTCGGCGTTGCTGGTCCCGGCCGGGACCGGGTGGTGGCACCGGAACTCGTGGACGGTGGCGCCGTCGGCGTCGGTGCGCTGCGCCGGCGGCATCTCGGTGGCGCACCGGTCGGTGGCCTTCCAGCAACGGGTCCGGAACGGGCATCCGCTGGGCGGTCGGGTGGCCGACGGGACCGGGCCGACCAGCGGGATGGGGTCGATGGGCGAGAGCAGCCCCGGCGTGGCCGACAGCAGGGCCCGGGTGTACGGGTGCCGGGCCCCGCCGGGTAGCAGGGCGGCCGGCGTCTGCTCCACGATCCGGCCGAGGTACATGGTGACGACGCGGTCGCTGATCCGCTTGACGGTCTGGATGTCGTGGGAGACCAGGACCATGGCCAGGCCGAGCCGGTCCTTGAGGTCCAGCAGCAGGTTGAGGATCTGGGCCCGTACCGAGACGTCGAGGGCGCTGGTGGGCTCGTCGGCGATGACCAGCCCCGGCTCCAGGGCCAGGGCGCGGGCGATGGACACCCGCTGGCGTTGCCCGCCGGAGAGCTGGCTCGGCAGGACGTCGGCGACCGAGCGGGGCAGGCCCACCAGGCCCATCAGCTCGGCGACCCGCGCCTCCCGCTGGGCCCGGGTGCCCCGGCGGTGCACGTCCAGCGGGTCGCGCAGGATGTCGCGGACCGCCATCCGGCGGTTCAGCGACGTGGCCGGGTCCTGGAAGATCATCCCGACGCCGGCCCCGATGTGCTGGCGCCGTTCCGCCGCGCTCATCGACCACACGTCCCGGCCGGCGAAGGTGACCGTGCCGCTGGTCGGCCGCTGGAGCCCGACGAGCACCTTGGCCAGGGTGGACTTGCCGCAGCCGGACTCGCCGACGATGCCGACGGTCTCCCCCGCGTGGACGGTCAGGTCCGCCGCGGTGAGGGCGTACACCCGCTCGCGGCTGAACATCCCGCCGCCGCGGGTGCGGTGCACCACGTGGGTGTCGCGCAGCTCGACGATCGGCCGGGGTGCGGCTGTCGCGCTCATCGGGCCAGCTCCTTCTCGCTGACGGTGACGGCCGGGTGGTGGCAGGCGTACCCGTGGCTGTCGGTGCCCGCCAGGTGCGGGGCCGTGTCCTGGCAGACCCGGGTCGCGGCGGGACAGCGGTCGGCGAACCGGCAGCCGCGCGGGAAGTCGGCCGGCGACGGCACCACGCCGCGGATCTGGGTGAGCCGTTCCGCGCCGGCCTCCAGGGAGAGCACGGACCCGAGGAGCCCGCGGGCATAGTGGTGCGCGGGCGCCTCGATCACGTCGGCGGTGACGCCGGTCTCGACGATCTGCCCGCCGTACATCACGACGACCCGGTCGGAGATGTCGCTGACCAGGGCGAGGTCGTGGCTGACCAGGATGAGGGCGAAGCCCAGCTGCTCGCGCAGCCGCAGCAGCAGCTCCATCACCTGCGCCTGGACGGTGACGTCGAGCGCGGTGGTCGGCTCGTCGGCGATGATCAGGCGCGGGTCCCGGGACAGCGCCATGGCGATCACCACGCGTTGCCGCTGCCCGCCGGAGAGCTCGTGCGGGTACGCCGCGAGGGTGCGCCGCGGGTCCAGGCCCACCAGCCGCATCAGTTCCTCGGCCGACCGGGTGCCGCCGCGACGGATCATCTGGGCGAGCTGCGTCCCGACCCGCAGCGCGGGGTTCAACGCGGAGAGGGCGTCCTGGTAGACCATGGCGATCTCGCGGCCCATCAGGGCGCGGCGCCGCTTCGCGGTCAGCGACAGCAGGTCCGTGCCCTGGAAGCGGATCTCCCCGCCTACCCGGGCGCCCTGCGGCAGCAGCCCCATGACGGCCAGCGACGTCAGCGACTTCCCGGAGCCCGACTCCCCCACCAGGCCGACGACCTCGCCGGGGCGGACGTCGAAGGAGATGCCGTCGACGATGTCGACGCCCCGGTGGCGCCCGTCGAAGCCGATCGAGAGGTTCCTGACCTCGAGGACGGGCTGGCCCTGCGGCAGCGGGCGGGCCCGTTCCCGCAGCCGCGACGCCGCCTCCCGGAGACCGGGCAGGCTCACCGCCTCGCCGGTGCCGGGCCGCGGCTGCTCCAGCGGGTCACCGGCCGAGGTGGTGGTGGCGCGGCGGGCCGCCGGGGCGGCCCAGGCGTCGGAGATCCCCTCGGAGAGCACGTTCAGGGCCAGCACGGTCACCAGGATCAGCAGGCCGGGGAAGAAGGTGGCCCACCAGCCGCCGATCTGCACCATCTCCTTGCCGAAGGCGATCACCGAGCCCCACGAGGACTCCGCCTCCTGCGGGGCCAGCCCACCGCCGATGAAGGAGAGCGACGCCTCGAAGACGATGGCGTCGGCGACCATCACGGTGACGAAGACGAGCACCGGGGCGGCGCAGTTGCGCAGGACGTGCCGCCAGAGGATGTGCGGCCGCCGGGCGCCGATGATCCGCTCGGCCGCCACGTAGTCCTCGCGGTACTGCGACAGGACGTTGGCCCGGACGATGCGGGCGACCGACGGGGTGAAGACGAAGCCGATCGCGATCACGAGGACCAGCAGGCTGTTCTTGCCGAACGAGATGATCAGCAGGGCGGAGAGCACGATGGCCGGGAAGGCCATGACCACGTCGAGGCAGCGCATGATGACCTCGTCGACGGCGGTCCGGCTGCTGCCCGCCAGCGCGCCGAGGATCCCGCCGACCAGCAGGGCGAGGCCGGCCGCGCCGGCGCCGACGATCAGCGACCGCCGGGTGCCGGCCACCAGGCGGGAGAAGACGTCCCGCCCGAGCTTGTCCAGGCCGAACCAGAAGTCGCCGTTCGGGCCGGTCAGCGCGGGGCCGAGGCCGGCCTGAGCGGGGTCGTGCCGGATCAGCAGCGGCGCGAAGAGGCCCACCAGGACGATGAGCAGGACGAAGCCGAGCGCGACACGGGCCGGTACGCCGAGCCGGGTGAAGGCGACGCCGGGGCGGGAGAGCCGGGCGGTGAGGGTGCGGCGCATCAGTGGCCTCCGCGCAGTCGAGGGTTGGCGAAGAGGTAGAGGATGTCGACCACCAGGTTCACCAGGACGAAGCCGAGCGCGATCGTCAGCACGGTGCCCTGGGCGAGGGCGGTGTCGTTCTGCTGCACCGCGCTCATGATCTGGGTGCCCATGCCGGGCAGCGAGAAGATGGCCTCGATGACGACCGTGCCGCCGATCAGGTAGCCGATCCGCAGGCCCAACGCGGTGAGCGGGTTGACCAGCGCGTTGCGCAGCACGTTGCGTCCGATCACCACCCGGGGCGGCAAGCCGGCGCCGATCGCCGTACGCACGTAGTCCCTGTCGAGTTCCTCCACCATCGAGGTGCGGACGATCCGGGCGAGCGAGCAGCCGACCGGCACGGCGAGCGCGAGGGCGGGCAGGGCGAGCGACTGCAGCCAGAGGCTGACCGAGTCGGCGGGGTTGACGTACCCACCGGTCGGCAGGATCGGGCGGCGGACCGCCAGCTCCTGGATGAGCAGCAGGGCCAGCCAGAACGACGGCGTGGCGATGCCGGCCATGGAGACGAACCGGATGACCTGGTCGGGCCAGCGGTCCCGGTAGAGCGCGGCGAGGATGCCGAGGGCCAGCGCGATGACCAGCGCGCCGAGCACACCGAGCGCGGTCAGCTGGATGGTCAGCGGCAGAGCGGTGGCGATCTTGTCGGCCACCGGCACCGACGGTGGGAAGGTCATGCCCAGGTCACCCCGGGCCAGGTCGCCCAGGAAGTGCAGGTAGCGCAGCGGCAGCGGGTCGTCCAGGCCGTTGGCGGCCTTGAACGCCTCGATCTGCGCGGGCGTCGCCTGGTCACCGAGGACGGAGAGCGCGGGGTCGATCGGCGAGAACTGCATGATCAGGAAGACGAAGAGCGTGATGCCGAGCACCAGCGGGATCAGCGTCAGCAGTCGTCGCGCGACCAGGCTCAGGACGGTCAGCATGGTTCTCTCTCTCGTGGCGGGGCGCCGGGGCGTCCCGCCCGGCCGATCGCGTGGGCCGGGCGGGACGCGGTGGGGCGGGGGTCCGGTGCCCCCGAGCGCAGGCTCAGCCGGTGCGGCTGGCGCCCAGGAAGTACAGGCCGGTGGTCGCGGCGCCCGAGAAGCCGGTGAGCTTGCCGGGGTCGTACGCGGTGACGACCTTGGTGTGCAGGATCGGGTAGAGCGGAACCTCGTCGGCCACCGTGTCCAGGGCCTGCTTCCACAGCGCCTTGCGGGCCGCCTCGTCGGAGGTCTGGGCCGCCCGGTCGAGCAGCGCGGCCATGGCCTTGCGGTCCGCGTCGCTCCAGCGGTAGCGCTTCCCCGGCCAGGTCTCGCCGTAGTAGAACCAGCGCATCAGCAGGTCGGTGTCGACGCCGAAGACGCTGGGGTCACCGGTGGCCATCAGCACCCGGAAGGTGTCCTTCGGGACGACGTCGCCGTAGATCGCCGCCGACGGCACGGTGTTCAGGCTGGCGTTGACGCCGATCTTCTTCCACTGCTCGACGACCAGCGGCGCGACGTCCTTCACGATGGAACTGTCGGTGGTGTCGAGCTGGATCGACAGGTTCGCCACGCCGGCCTCGGCGAGCAGGGCCCTGGCCTTGTCCGGGTTGTGGTCGTAGACGGTGGCGGCCTTCTGGTAGTCCTTGTTGCCCTCGTCGAGGTAGCTGGTCGCCGGGCTGCCGTAGCCGTTGAGCGCCGTCTTGATGACCGCGTCCTTGTCGATGGCGTAGTGCAGGGCCTGGCGCACCCGCTTGTCGTTGAACGGCGCCGCCTGCGTGTTGAACATGAGGAAGACCTGGTTGAAGGCCTGCTTCACGTCGACGGTGTACTTGCCCTTGAGCGAGTCGACGTTCAGGTACGGCACCGACTCGATGGCCTGGACCCGGCCACCCTGCAGGTCCGACACCCGGGCCGCGGCCTCGGTGGTGGTGTTCCAGGTCATCGCGTCCGCGGTGGCGGGACGAGGGCCGTTGTAGGTGTCGTTCTTGCTGAGCTTGATGCCGGACTCCTTGGACGCGCTGTCCATCTTGAAGGGTCCGGAGCCGATCGGCGCGGTGTCGAAGGCCTTCGCGGCGGCCGGGTCGCCGGTCTTCGCCCTGGGCACGATCTTGACGACCGAGATGCGCTCGGCGAAGAGCGCGAACGGGTACTTCAGCGTGAACTCGGCGGTGGTGGCGTCCTTCGCGGTGACCGCCTCGATGAACGGGATGAACCCCTGCATCAGCGGTGGGGCCGCGGGGTCGGCCGGCTTCAGCACCCGGGTGAACGACCAGGCGACGTCCTCGGCGGTGACCGGGGAGCCGTCGGAGAACTTGGCACCGTCGCGCAGGGACACGGTGTACGTCAGCCCGTCCGCGCTGGCCACCGGGTCGGCCTTGGCCAGTGCCAGGTACGGCTCGCGGGTGATCGGGTCGAGGTCGACGAGACCTTCGAAGATGTGCTGGTTGACCGCCGTCGCGACGGCCGAGGAGGCGTTCGCCGGATCGAACCCGCTGGAGAGGGTGAACGCCAGCGTGGCCTCGATCGTCTTTCCGCCCTTGCCGCCCTCGACCGCGTTCGTCGAGGCGGGGCCGCCGCTGCAGGCCGCCAGCCCGAGCGCCAGGGTGGTCGCGGCAGCCGTCAGGGCCAGCGCGCGACCACGGCGCGCGGTGCCGAGGCGGCGCCCCGACGGCTTGTCGGTGGTGCTCACGTAGTTGCCTCCATAGGCTCTGCATGCGCTCCGCGTGGCCGCTCAGCGCTGCGGGGGTGTGAGGGTGGGGTATGGGTATGACGTCTGACGTCTGATGCCGTTAGGCTGAGCGTGACAGATCCGTGAAGGAAGGGCAAGGGGCAGATGACGACGATTGACGCGAGCCCGCTGCGCGGGCCGGAGCGCCCGGGTCCCCGCCGCCAGGAGGTCGTGACGGGGATCAAGGAGTACATCCTGCGCAATCGCCTGAAGCCGGGGGACCTGCTCCCCACCGAGACGGAGCTGTGCGAGGCCATCGGCGCCAGCCGGTCCAGCGTCCGCGAGGCGGTCAAGATCCTCTCCGCGCTCGACATCGTCGAGGTGCGGCACGGTCACGGCACCTTCGTCGGCCGGATGTCGCTGAACGCCCTGGTGGAGAGCCTGGCCTTCCGCGGGCTGCTCAGCGGCGAGGAGGACCACCGGGTGCTGGGCCAGGTGGTGGACGTCCGGCAGACCCTCGAACAGGGCCTCGCCGCCGACATCATCGCCGTCCTCGACGCCGAGCACCGCGCGGTTCTCGCCGCGCTCGCCGACCAGATGGCGGACCTGGCCGCGCAGGACAAGGACTTCCTCGAGGTCGACCGGGAGTTCCACCTGAAGCTGATGGAACCCCTGGGCAACGACCTGATCCTCCAGCTCACCGAGGCGTTCTGGCAGGTGCAGGCCATCGTGGCGCCCACCCTGCGCACCGAGCCGGAGGACCGGGTGATCACCGCGCAGCGGCACCGGGCGATCGTCGAGGCGATCAGCGCCGGCGATCCGGCGGCCCTGCGGTCCGCCATCGCCGACCACTACGCGCCCGTCCGCGCCAGCCTGGCCCGCGCCGTCCAGTCCTGAGTGGTACGACCGGCTCAACCGTGGGGAACGGTCTACGCGGCGGCGGGGCTGGCGCTCAGCACCTCACCGGGACACCGAGCCGGAGCAGCCGCGCCCCGGCCGTCCGCCGCCTCCCGCCGGGGACGACGGACGGCGTCGCGGCACCGTCCCACTCCCCCACCGGACGCCTGATCGAAGCTGATCGCGGTCACCTCGCGCTGAAACCGATGCGCGGCCGAGGAACCGACCGGACCGCCCGCGCCCTCCGCGCCGTACCGCGCGTCGTGCTCCGCCATCGAATCAGCCCTGCCGGCCGGCCGTGGTGATGAGTTGTCGCGCCCGGACCCGTCACACCTACGACGGGACACGACGAGCCGGAAGGATGACGCGATGAGGACGGACACACGGCTGGAGGACCTGGGCGTGAGCGGGCTGGGCGAGGTCGACGAGCCGGCGTTCTCGGGGTTGGCCGAGCGACACCGGCGGGAGCTGCACGTGCACTGCTACCGGATGCTCGGGTCGTTCGAGGACGCCGAGGACACCGTGCAGGAGACGTTCCTGCGTGCCTGGCGGCGTCGGGAGACCTTCGCGGGGCGGTCGACGTTCCGGGCCTGGCTGTACCGGATCGCCACCAACGCCTGCCTGGACCTGCTCGCCAAGCGCCGCCCGGAGCCGGCGACCGGCGGCGAGGTGCGGTGGCTGCAGCCCTACCCGGACCGGCTGCTCGACGAACTGCCCGCGGCCGACGCGGACGAGCCGGAGACCGTCGCCGTCGCGCGGGAGACGATCGAGCTGGCGTACCTGGTCGCGGTCCAGCACCTCGCGCCGCGTCCGCGGGCCGTGCTGATCCTGCGGGACGTGCTCGGCTGGCCGGCGAAGGACGTCGCGGAGCTGCTCGGGGACTCCGTCAACTCGGTGAACAGCGCGTTGCAGCGGGCCCGCGCCGGTATGCGGGAGCACCTGCCCGCCGAGCGGCAGGACTGGACCGGCGGCGAGGAGGACGCCGGGACGCGCGACCTGGTACGCCGCTTCACCGAGGCCAGTGTGGCCACGGACATCCCGGCGATCACCGCGATGCTGCGGGACGACGTCCGGTGCTCGATGCCGCCCACGCCGGGCCTGCAGGTCGGCCGCGACGCGGTGGTGAACAGCTGGGTCGAGGACGGCTTCGAGGGCATGACGGGTCTGCGCGCCGTCCCCACCGCCGTGAACCGGCAGCCCGCCGTCGCCTTCTACCACTGGCGGGAGCAGGAGCAGGCGTACCTGCCGCTGACCATCGACGTCCTGCGCATCACCGGCGGGGCGATCACCGAGATCATCACGTTCCACGACGACCAGTTCCCGCGGCTCGGGCTGCCGGAGCGCCTGCCGGCGGACGGCACGGAGTAGCTCCGGTGCGGACGCTCGCGCTGCGCGCTGGCGCGCGTGTCGCGGTGGTCGCAACGGAGTGGCACGACGCGTTCGGCGTCGTCACTCGTGGCCGGGTGCAGCTGGAGCTGCGCGACGGCCAGCCCGGCCCGGTCCTCGGAACCGACGCCGCCTTCTGGCTCCGCGGCACCGGCGTCCGCGCCCTGCGCAACCCTGGCCGTCGCACGGCGACGGTACGCATCGTCACGCCCAGGACCGTCACCGGTCAGTCAACACAGCCTGTGCGCCAGTTAGCTGGAGGAACAGCCATGAACAGCATGAATGACACCGTCGCGGGCCCGGCACCGGGCCGGACCAGCCGCACTTACCGATTCCGCGGGCTCGTCGGTACCGGCCTCGTCGCCACGCTCGCCGCGATGGTGGCCACCACCCTCGCCGCCGCGCTCGCCCGGGCCGTCGGCGTCGGCTTCGAGATCCCCGATGGTGGCGAGGCGATCCCGTTGGGCGGGTTCGCCGTGGTGACCGGCTTCTGCTCGGTCGTGGGCGTGGTCGTGGCCACCGCTCTTCTCCGGTGGAGCGCTCGCCCCGCCCAGCGATTCCTGTGGACGGCGGTGGCGCTGACGGTGATCTCGTTGATCCCACCCCTCGTCTCCGGGGCGGACACCGCGACCACCACCGCCCTGCTCGGGCTGCACCTCGTCCCCGCGGCGGTGATGATTCCCACCCTGACGCGGAGCCTCCGCACCCGGACCGAGTGACCATCCCGCGGCGGAAGAACGCGGGGCGCCAGCGCACCGACGTCGCCCCCGGTCGCGCTCACCCTGGCGCTACCGGGGCCCGGCGTCCCTCGTCGTACGCGACACGGCGCGCCCGGCCAGGCCGGGCGCGCCATCAGGTCACGCGGTCAGCTGATGGTGGTGAAGGAACCCCAGCCGCTGCCGATCTGCCGGGAGTCCGGGCTGCTGTACGGCACGCCGTTGTCGCGCTCGATGTTGTTCGGGTACATCCACAGCGTCCCGTCGGTCCTGCGGACCACCAGGTCGGTGTAGCCGTCACCGGTGACGTCGGCGCCGACGACGTAATTGAAGCCGCCCCAGCCGCTGCCGATCTGGCTGGCGCTGCCGTACGGCACGCCGCCGTCGCGGACGAAGTTGTTCGGGTACAGCCACAGCGTCCCGTCGGCCTTGCGCGCCACCAGGTCGGTGAACCCGTCACCGGTCACGTCAGCGCCGATAAGGGTGTCGAAGCCGCTCCAGCCGTGGCCGATCTGCCGGGCCGTCGAGCCGCTGTAGGGCACGCCGTCGTCGCGGACGAAGTTGTTCGGGTACAGCCACAGGGTGCCGTCCGTCTTGCGCGCCACCAGGTCGGTGAACCCGTCACCGGTCACGTCGGCGCCGATGATCCGGTCGAAGCCGCCCCAGCCGCTGCCGATCTGCCGGGCGTCCGCGCTGCTGTACGGCACGCCGTTGTCCCGCTCGATGTTGTTCGGGTACAGCCACAGCGTCCCGTCGGTCTTGCGGGCCACCAGGTCGGTGTAGCCGTCACCGGTGACGTCCGCGTTCACGACCTGGTTGAAGGTGCCCCAGCCGCTGCCGATCTGCCGGGCGGTGCCGTACGGCACGCCGTCGTCGCGGACGAAGTTGTTCGCGTACATCAGCATGGTGCCGTCGGCCTTGGTGGCGACCAGATCCGCGAACGAGTCGCCC
This sequence comes from Micromonospora sp. C28SCA-DRY-2, assembly GCF_030519475.1. Taxonomy (GTDB): domain Bacteria; phylum Actinomycetota; class Actinomycetes; order Mycobacteriales; family Micromonosporaceae; genus Micromonospora. The sequence goes on from NZ_JAUMKD010000003.1 coordinate 63,945, forward strand.
GTCACGCTGTGGCCGACGTTCCGCTCGTCGACGGGCGTTCCACTGCCCACGCCGGCGGGTGAGACGTACCCGTCGATGTCGACGTTGGTGCGCGAGTAGCTGGCCCGGCTGACCTTGCTGGAGTAGTTGTTCGAGGAACCCTGGTTGCCGCCGATGGTGTTGACCTGGGTGCTGGTGGCGCTGGTGACGATGGCGACGTGGTCGATCGGGTGGCCGTCGCCGGAGGCGTGGTCCCAGTCGAACACGATGGCGTCGCCGGGCTGTGGCACGTATCCACTGGAACGGGAGTGGTAGAGCCCTCGGTTGATTCCGTACGTCTTGAACGACTGCGCCCACGAGTCCAGGCCGCTCACGTCCGAGACGCCGGCGGTGCGCCACACCCAGCGGGCGAACTCCGCGCACCACTCGATGCCGCAGCTGTTGTAGTAGCCCGGGTTGCAGCCGGTGCCACCGAGCTGGTTGGTGGCCACGCTGACGATCTGCTGCCGGCTCGTGGCGGCGGCCGCGGGCGGCGCCATCAGGCCGACACCGCTCGCCATGGCGAGCAGGGAAACCAGTACGGTGCGGCCGAACCGTCGTCGTATGGCGCGCGCTGTTCGCGGCGGGCCGGTGACGGAGTTGTCGCCGGCGCCGGCGCGGGTGTCCGCCTTCCTGGTGGTCGAGCGTCGCATCAACATCTGCTCCTGGGTCCTTTCCGAAGTTTCGATTGGTTCGGGATGGATCTGCTGGTACGGGTCGACCGGCAAGGTGTCGACCGGGCATCCATTGTTTTACTTAGATATATCGATGTCCTTTCCACGGCTGTACCGCTGGCTGATGTTCGGGGGGCTGCTCGGCGGATCTCCGGTGGATCCCCCGCGCTGAATGAAGCATCACGGACCTGGCGGAGGTTGTCACCAGCCCTGACCTGGCGGAAAGGCGCCCGGCCGGATCACGCCAGCGTCAAGACATCGAGTTCGACCTCGTCGACGGGCTGCGCATGTTCGCGCTGTCCGGTCGATCGGCAAAGGCCACGCTGTTACAGGGCGGCACTTGACCTGCACGGTGGAGTGCTATCCGAAACGGGAGCGACGTGCTGGCTTCGCGGTCGGGTAGGACGTCGACCGACCGGCCGCTGTCTACCAGCCGCGGCTCGGATGAACTGGTCGGCGATGGGCGCGAGCGGCCGGCACCACGCCCCCAGGCCGGACCCGGCGATCGCGTCTACCCGCAGGGCTCCGGCAAAGTCGGGCCACTAGGCTCCGCGCATGCAGCATTGCCGACTGTCCTCCGCCAAACGCACGGCGATCGGGGCGTTACTGCTCGTCTTGGCCGTAGCCGGCTGCGACTCCGAGGCGGAATCGTCCTCCGATGCCACGTGGTCGAGCCCTGACACCGCCGCTACCGCGACCGCCTCCCGCGCTGCTTCCCCCCCAAGTCCCCGTGACGCCGAACCTTCCGCATCTTCCTCCCCCACCACGGACGAGTCACGGGAGGCCGAAGCGGCGGAGGAGCCCGAAGCGGCACAGAGGACGGAGGCGCCGAGCGGGGGCGGCACCAAGTACGCGGCGTGTGCCGACGGCGACTGCAAAGTATCCTTCTCCCGCTCGGTCACATTTCCACTCGGCAGGTGGACGGTGTCGTCCTCCGTGGAGGATGGCGGTGTCAGGGTGCGACTGACCGACGCCAACGGCAGGGGCGGCGGTGGCGGCTTCCTGGCAGGGCCCGGGTGCACGGTGGCGATTCACGCCGACGGCGGCGGGCGAGTCGGATGCGACCAACCCGGAGCCGAGCCCGAACCGGGAGGGTGGGTCGTACACCTGCTGGAACTGGACGGGGACACCGCGGTCATCCGAGCGATCCTGGGCTGACTGTGAGGATCCTGTCGCAGCCTGATTGTGCTGGGCTGTGGTTTGGTGGCCGGCCGTGGCTCGAACAACACTGGGTTGCCGGCATCGCGCCAGCTCCCGGGACGGGCGCTTCCCTGACCGGAGCCCAGCGGGTGTCGAGGGCCCCGGTCAGGGGAGAACCGTGGGTACGGGATGTGGCCGCCTAGAGGTTCAGCGTCCAGCTGTTGATATGGCCGGTGTCGCCGGAGGCCGAGTCCCGCACTCGCAGGGTCCAGGTACCGTTGGCCACCTCCCGGTCCAGGTCGACCGTGTAGGTCTGGTCGATGTTGTCCGCCGCGCCGCCGGTCCGGTTGTGCAACGGGTAGGTGCGCCCGCCCGGCGCCACCAGCGTCACCACCAGGTCACCGACGTAGGTGTGCACGATGTGCACCTCCACGGTGGCGTCCGAGGCGGCGTTACCGGCGCAGCCCGAGATGGTGATCGTGCTCTGCACCGTGCTGTTGTCGGGGATCGACACGTCAGCGCCGTTGGTGCCGGCGCAGACCGGCGGTGGGGTACGGGTGCCTTCGAGGTTGAGCGTCCACCTGTCGAGGTAGCCGGTGTCGACGGCGGCGGCGTCCTGGATCCGCAGGTGCCAGGTGCCGTTGGAGACCTCACCGGACAGGTCGACCGTGTAGATCTGGTCGAGGTTGTCCGTGCTGTTGCCGGTCCGGTTGTGCAACGGGTACGTGCTGCCGTCGGGCGCCACCAGCGTCACCACCAGGTCACCGATGTAGGTGTGCACGATGTGCACCTCCACGGTGCTGCCCGAGCCGGCGTTACCCGCGCATCCGGAGATGGTGAACGCGGTCTCCACGGTGTTGTAGTCCGGGATCGACACATCTTTGCTGGCGGTCTGCGCACAGCCGGGTGGCCCGTTGACGGTCAGGCGGTACGACGTGGAGTTCGTGGTCTCCGGCCCCCTACCGGTGATGGCCACGACGTACGTGCCCGGCTCGGTGCTGCCGGTGGTGCTGATGGTCACCGTCGAGGAGCCGCCCGAGGTGACGGATGGCGGGCTGAAGCTCGCCGTCGCCCCGTCGGGCAGGCCACTGGCGGAGAAGGTGACCGGGTGCGGGCTACCGACCGTGGTGCTGGTGCTGACCGTGGCGGAGACCGAACCGCCCGGGTCGAGCGTTCCGGCGGCCGGGGCGACCTCGATCGAGAAGTCCTGGGTCGGTGGCTGGATGTCACCGGTGTAGAGCAGCTTGTTGGGCGAGCCGTTGCCGGGGTCGGTTATCACGCCGTCGGTGGCCTCGTTGACCAGCTTGTCCCGGACCTGCCGCGGGGTGTACGTCGGGCTGGCGGCGAGCACGAGCGCGGCGGCCCCCACCACGTGCGGGGTGGCCATCGACGTGCCGTTGATGGTGTTGGTCGCGGTGTCGCCGGTGTGCCACGCGGAGGTGATCGCAGAGCCCGGGGCGAAGATGTCCAGGCAGGAGCCGATGTTGGAGTAGCTGGCCCGGACGTCGTTGCTCTGGGTCGCGCCGACGGTGATCGCGTCGGGGGTGGCGGCCGGCGTGACGCCGCAGGCGTCGATGCCGTTGTCGTTGCCCGCCGCGATACCGTAGACGACCCCGTCGGCGATCGACGCGGTCACCGCGTCGTTGACGGCCTGGTCGAAGCCGCCGCCGAGGCTCATGTTCGCCACCGCGGGCTCACCCGGGTCGTGGTCCCCGGTGACCCAGTCGATGCCCTCGATGACCTGCGCGTACGTGCCGTTGCCACCGTCGTCGAGCACCCGTACCCCGACCAGGGTTACGTCCTTAGCCACGCCGTAGGCGGTGCCGCCGACCGTGCCGGCGACGTGCGTACCGTGGCCGTTGCCGTCGTCGGCGGTGCCGCCGTCGATGGCGTCGAAGCCGCTGACCGCCCGCCCACCGAAGTCGCTGTGGGAGAACCGGATGCCGGTGTCGAGGATGTACGCCGTCACGCCGGTGCCGGAGTTCGGGTAGGTGTACGAGTTGTTCAACGGCCGGGCGCGCTGGTCGATCCGGTCCAGCCCCCAGGAGGGGGTCGGCGTCTGGGTGCCGGCGATCGTGACGGTGTGGTTCTGCTCGACGTACCGGACGGCCGGATCGGCGGCCAGCCGCCTGGCCGCCCGCTCGGTCAACCGCGCCTCGAAGCCGCGCAGCGCGTGCCGGTAGGTCCGGGCGACGGTGCCGCCGTGCTTGTTGGCGAGGCCGCGAGCCTTGTCGGTGACTCCGGCCGCCGCCACCGCGGTGTCCTTGAGCACCACGATGTACGAGTCGGTGACTGCGGTGGCGCCGCCGGCGCTGAGGATCTGCCCTTCGGCGGGCGCGGCGATCGCCGATGTGCCGGCGAGGCCCACCGTGGCGGCCGCCGCGACCGCCCCTATTCCGAGCCGCCAGCGGCGTTTCGCCGGCGGTGTGGAGAGTGTCATCGTTCGTAGACCCTTTCTGACGCCAAGCCCTTCTCCGATCTCGTCATGTCACTCACCGCCACAGTCGTTGCGGATCGCGTACGTGTAGAAGCCGTCGCTGCCAAAGCCGTTCGGCGCATGCGACCGCAGCTCCGCGCCGACCGCCCAGACGTTGTTCGGGCCGCTGGCGTCGATCCCGGTCAGGCCGCTGGTCCAGCCCTCCGGGACGTCGACAACCGTCCACTTCTTGCCGTCCCAGTGCTCGACCACGTAGCCGCCGTCGGACTGGGTGGTCCAGTCGCCGGCCACCCACACGTCGTCGGGGGCGATCGCCGTCACATCCGTGAGCTTGGTGATCGCCGAGATGACGCCGCCGTCGGGCGTCTCCGTCCACTTCTTGCCGTCCCAGTGCTGGATCAGCGGCACCTCACCGCCGGGCACGTGCTTCTCCCCGACGGCCCACACATCGTTGGGGCCGGTGGCGTCAACCGAGAAGAACCAGCCGGAGGCGGCGTCGTACGGCACCTCAATCGGCGTCCACTCCTTGCCGTCCCAGTGCATCGTGTACGGCAGGTCGCCGATCCGGCCGACCGCCCAGACGTCGTTCGACGCGGTTCCGTACACGTCGTGCAGCGTGATCGGGCCGTCGGTGAAGGGGAAGTCGACAAAGCTCCACGTCCGGCCGTCCCAGTGCTCGACGTACGACCTGGCCGGGACGGTCATCCCGAAGTCCTTGTATTCGACCAGGGTGACCCAGACGTCGGTCGGGGAGATCGCGGCCACCCCGGTGGCCTCCACATGGGCCGGACGGGTCTGGCCGAGGGCCTCGTAGGTCCCGCCGACCGGGTTCAACACCGGGCTGAGCGACCAGCTCCTGCCATCCCAGTGCTGGACGTGCGGCACGTTGGAGTCCACGTTCCGGCGATGGCCGACCACCCAGCCGTCGTCCGGCCCGGAGAACTCCATCTCATCGGCCAGCACCCGGACATCGCCCCACTGCGGATGGGTGGGGTGTGGTGAGGGCACGTGTTCCCACTCGGACCCGTTCCAGTGCTGGATGTCGATCATTTCTCCCTTGCTGTGGCCGGGGCCGCGGCCGGCGTGTTCGAAGTACTCGCCCAGGGTCCACACGTCGGACTCCGACAGCACGGCGACGTCAGCAAGGGTGGAGTAGACAATGCCGTTGATCTGGCTGGGGTTGGGCGTCCTCACCTGTTCCCAGTTGTTCACACACCGGTCGACGGTCGGGTCGATCCCGGCCAGGTTCGGGGTGCCCACACCGGTCGGCCCGTCGTACCCGACGCCCGCGGTGCAGAGCACCGCCGGGCTGCACGATCCCGGGATGTCGGCACCGGGGTCGGCGCCGGTGTTGTTTCCGCTGGTGATGTCGAAGAACTTCTCCGGATGGCGGTAGGCGTAGGCGCCGCCCGGCTCCTCGCGGGTCTCCTCGCCGATGAGCGCGTACACCCCGGCCACCAGTGACGTGGCCACGCTCGTGCCGCCGACCCGGACCCAGCCGCCCGCCTGGTGGGTGTCGTAGACCGCGACCGCGGTGGCCGGGTCGGCCACCGCCGAGACGTCGGCCGTGGCCCGGTGCGAGCAGCCGGTCTCCGCCCGCTGCCAGGACGGCTTTTTGACGTACGCGGAGCAGCCCGAGCCGGCGGCGCCCCAGGCGTACTCGTAGTATCCACGGGCGCCATTGGCCGGCCACAGGCTGGTGCCACCCACCGACGTCACGCTCGCCGACGACGCCGGGTAGCTGACGCCGTAACCGGTGTCTCCGGAGGCCGCGAAGATCGAAACCCCGGGGTGGTCGAAGAACGTCTCGTACTCCAGGATCCCCGGACGCTCCAGCAGCCCCCAACTGCTGACGATCTGCGTCGCGCCCAGTCGGGCGGCCGTCGCCACCGCGCCGGCCAGGTTGTCGATCAGGTTGTCGTTGGCCTCCACCAGCAGGATCTTGCACTGCGGGCAGGCCGCCGAGACCATGTCCAGGTCCACGACTGCCTCAAGCGCCCAGCCCGCGTGCGGCGGCGGCAGCGGACCGGATTCCCCGTCCTGGTTGACCTTGCGGAAACAGCCGTTCTCCGTGGTGCACGGCGGCAGGCCGTACATCCCGCGGTAGACCGCCAGGTCCTGCTCCGCGTTCGGCGCGTCGTACGCCACCACCACCGCCACCGTCTGGTCGGCGCCCTTGCTGGCCGCGGCCTCCGTCAGGCCGTACGCGGTCTGCAGCTGCGCAACGCCGTACCCCGGTGGCAGCTGCGCCTCGGTCGCCTTCGGATCGGTGGTCAGCGGCTTACCGCCGGCGTCGCTCTGCACCAACGCCGAACACGTGGCCCGCGATGACTCCGGACCTGCCGACTGATCCGTCGAGGGCTCCTCGGCACACACCTGCTTGACGTCTGCCTGCGGTTGCGGAACCTCGGCCGCTTTCTGCGGCGGGGTCTGGGTGGCCGTCGCCTGGGGTGGGGTCTGGGTGGCCGCCGTCTGCGGCGGGGACCCGGTAGCCGGCGCACCGACCAGGCTCACGCCCAGCACCGCGGCGACGGCCATCACCAACGTGCGCGAACGACGCACGGACGCTCCCTTCCTCCTGCTCATGCTCATGCACCCGCCAGCCCGTACGCGTGGATCACCGTTTGCTCGAACGAGTCACCGGCCGAGTCCGACAGGTTGACCTTGACCGACGCGAAGCCGGAGCCCTCCGACGCGGCCGGGTTCTGCACCGACACCTGGAACTTCCCGCCGCCCCGCGCCGTGACCGCCGCCGGGGTCCAGGTCTTGCCGTCGTCGAACGACACCTCCACCGCCGCCTTCGTCACCTGCCGGCCGGTCACGCCCCGCTGGTAGTAGCCGGACACGGTGAAGGTGTGCGGCCCAGCCGCGGGCACCTTGCCCCGCAGGTCCGCCCCGAAGTCGTACGCACCGAAGATCAGCGGCAGGTAGGAGCAACCCCGGTTGACGTCCGGCGTGCACTCCTGGTATTTCGGCAGCCGATCGTTCTTCTTCGGGGTGCTCGACCTGAAGTCCCAGGTGGTCTCCACCCGAGTGCCCAACGTCGCCCACTCCGGCCGGGTCTGCGTCCACTCGATCCGGTACGACGCCGTGCCGGGCAGCATCGGGAACACCTGACCGGACGCCGCCGCCACCTGGGTCAGCTGCCCGTCCCGGTAGAAGTTGATCGTGCTGGTCGGGCCGCCGCTGGTGTCGGTCAGGGCGTGGATCGTGTACTCATAGTGCGAGGTCGTGTGGGTCGGATCGCTGTCGCCGGAGCTGACCACGCTGAATCCCATGACGTCGCCCTGCCGACAGGCCGGGCAGAAGTAGGTGGTGGTGGCCTTCGCAATTCCGGTTGCCTGAGTGGCCCCGTGCGGCAGCCCCATGTTCTGCCATTCCGGAGCTGGCACCGACGGGCCGTTCGCCCACGTTGTGGTGATCTCCTCACCCGGCCGGAACGTCCGCAACGGCCCGTAGATTCTCGGGTAGTAGCCGTCTCTGACCGGGTTTGGAAGGGTCGCGACTCCCCGGTGCCAGACCGTCGTCCTCGACCCACCGTAGTAGTCGGTCCGCTCGACCGGCAGCGCCATCTGGCCCATGAGCGGCGTCCCGAGCCCCATGGTCATCGTCGACCACGAATGGAACGGGGTCATCGTGCTCGCTCCGCCGAAATCGGGATTCAGCGTTCCGATCCTGGTGTGGTCGATGGCCAGATCGGCCTCGGTCATCCGGTGGGTGAGCTTGGCCGGCACCCCGTTCTCGCTGGGGAAGTCCAGGTTGTAAAGGTACTCCTGGGGTGTGCCGTCCAGCCCGGTGCCGGGCGGCGCGAACATCCACGAGTGGCTGAAACCCAACGAGCCCCGCCGCGGAGCCGGGGTCGGCTTGGCGAAGTAGCGGACCTCCGGCACGATCTCGTGGACCGCCGGGCCGTAGGACCACCACAGGCTCTGCAGCGAGCCGCCGGCGGCCGAGTGCCGCGCGAACTTCATGGCGGCGATCATCGGTTCGGCCTCCGCGCGCGGCACGGTCACGTCGATCGGCCGCGCCTCCCGGGCGTCCAGGGTGACAGCGGTGTCCTTCGACACCGTGACATCCGCCGGCACGAACGTCAGGTTCTCGTCGAAGCCCGTCTCGTTCATGTCGAAGATGAACGCCGAGATGCCGTACGGGCCCGCCGGCACGCTCACCGCGATCGGGCCGCTGCCGGGCGTCGGGTAGTGGATGCTGTAGTAGGTCTCGGCGTTGTCGAGGTTCTGGATCGCGATGATCGCGGTACCCTCCACACCCTGCCGGTTGAGCTGGTTGACGGTCAGCGTGTGGGACTGCCTGCCCTTGGCCGCCGAACGCATCGTGAGTGGCGCCGCGCCGGGCACCCCGGCCGCATCCGGCGCGGCACCCAGCGAGATCTTCTTCACCTCACTCAGCGCGTCCGCCCCGTTCCGGGTCAGCGCCCGGCCGAACGCGGCGGTCCCTGCGGCATCGATCGACCCCTCGGTCCGCGTCCCGGTCTTCGGCGCGGTCACTCCGGGGACCGCGCCGTGCTCGGCCGTGCGCCATTCGATCGACAGCGGCAGCTTCGGCTGCGCCGTGTAGCCGGCCCGTTCGAGGTAGGACACATTGAACAGGGCCGGGTCGAGCGTCTTACCGAGGTGCGGGATCGCGGCCGCCGGCACCGCGTAGACGTCGCCACCGAGCGCCAACGTCAACATCCCGGCGGAGTCGGCCAGCGCGTCCTCGGGCGACTGCCCCGAGTCGACCGCCAGTGCCGGCGAGACCACCGTCTGGCCCCCCGCGACCCGCTCCACGCGCACCGATTCGCCGGTCACCAGGGTGACCTTCGTGCCGGCGGCGGTCGACGGCGTGGCTGCCGTCAACTCGGCGGGTATGGCGGCCGGGGGTGCCGCGGCGTCGTCGCCGCCGAGCGGGCCGTTGACCGCCAGCGCGGAGGCACTCACTGCGGCGACGAGGCCAGCGGCGAGCAACACCGGTCGCTGTTTGAGTCGTCTCCGGATCAGTGTCTTGATACCAACGGGTACGGGGTCATCAGCCATATCCGGCTCCGTCCGTGTGTGACGAATGTGAAACAGAAAGCGATCTTGTCTCACGGAACGCCGATAGTGTTGCGGCTGCGACATCCGTCTGGGAAGGTCCGTCGATGGCGGCTAGTCGTCGTTGGCGGGTATTCGTCATCCCTGAAGTCGGGAGGGTGCGTGCTCGAGGTGATCGGCCTATCGGCCGAGGCGGAGCTGATCTACGAGCGGCTGCTCGACGGTGGCCCAGCCACCGCGGGGGAGCTGGCCACGGCCACCTGCCTCAGTGACCAGCAGGTGCGGAAGGCGCTGCACGACCTAGCGGAGCGCGGCTTGACGCGCCACACATCGGAGAGTCCGATCTGCTACACCGCCGTCGACCCCGACGTGGTGCTCGACATCCTGTTGCTGCGGCGCGAGGAAGAGATCAAGCGCGCCCGCGTCCGGGCATCGCAACTGTCCGAACGCTTCCGACTGGCCGCGGCCAGACAGGATCCCAGCCAGTTGGTGGAAGTCGTCACCGGCCGGGAGGCCGTGCTGGAGTGGTCACTGAACATCGTGCGCAGCGCCCGTAAGGAGCTGAGAGGGCTCGACAAGCCTCCCTACGCGACGCGGCAGTTCGGAGGTACGGCGACGTCCCTCGTCCAGCCGGGCGCGACGGTCCGCACCATCTACGAACAGGCGGCCGTCGAGACGCGCGGCGGAATCACCGGCGACATCGCGGAAGGCGCACGGCTCGGGGAGCAGGACCGGGTTCTCCCACACCTGCCGACGAAACTGATCATCGCCGATGACCGGATCGCGATCATCCCACTGCAGGCGGCGCCCGACGTACTCGAAAGCGCCGCCGTCATCCACCCCTCCGCACTGTTGGAAGCCATCGCGGCGATGTTCGAAGCACTGTGGCGGGTCGCCCTGCCGCTGGACCTGGCCTGGTCCGGCGCCGCCGACGCCAACCAACCCTCGCAAGAGGATCGGCACATCCTGGCGCTGCTCACCACCGGACTGCCCGACGACGCCATTGCCCGCCAGCTCGGTCTGAGCGACCGTACGTACCAGCGTCGGATGCGCAGCCTGATGGAACGGGCGGAGGCCCGTACCCGATTCCAGCTTGCTCGCCAAGCCGCCCGCCGCGGCTGGCTCAGCGACCCCGTCGAGCCACCACCTGAGACCCGGCCTCACCGATCGACCACTGCCGGGCGCTGAGGACCACCGGGAATGCGGCAGGGAGCAGATGCTCCACCAACCCGTGCCACCTTCGCGCCTACCACCTGCTGGTCGACCAGTTGACCACCGTCGATCCTACCGGCGCCCGGGGGACAGTGAAACGAACGGCACCTCTCTGTCTCAAGCCGTCGGCGGCAGAGAGGTCTCCGTTCGTTTGACAGGCCCTCCGGCGGATCACCGTCCGGGACGCCCGGCGGACCTGCGCCTCGCTCCTGGCCGGCCTGGACGTGCACCCTCGGGTGGCGATGCAGATCCTCCACGCGCAGTTCGCGATCACCATGGAGATCTACACAAAGCACATTCCATCGTGTGTTTCGGCTGGTCTGGACGTGATGTAGGACGAGGTTGGCCGGGACGATCGTGGCGGCACGTCGGGGCAGCAGCGGAGCTTGGCCAGGAGCTTGCAGAGCAGCTCTTCTCACTCGACCCGGCCGACAGCCGGCCCCGGTGACGGGCGCCTGCGCTGCGCTCCGACTCCCGAGCCGGTCGCCGGAGCGCCCCACACCACGTGGCGACCGTGGATCCTCGGGTAAGGCCACCCACATCGACGGTCGATCCTCTCGAGGAGAGCAGTGGCCCGTGCGTGTGATCAACACCTCGACGCGTCGTCGGTCGATCGCCCCCGACCAGGGCTGATATGCGAATGGCTATCAGAGGCTCCGCTGGATGGTCTTGGACACATCGTCTGACCTGCTGATTGACTCCTGCGCCATGACCGGTCCGCCTCGCACTGATATCTCCGGTGGCGGATCGGCGTCGGATCGCCGACTCCCCCTGGGCGGGCGCATCCGTGGCATCGGACGGCCCGCCGCCAACCCGGGACGGGCCGAGATTGAGGTGAGGAAGACGATGATCCGATTGACCCTGCGTAAGACGCTCGTGACGGGCGGCGTAGCGCTCGCGCTCGGAATGGTTGCCGGTTGCGGCACCGACGACGGCGCTGAGGAGTCAGTCGTGCCGGAGACCACGGGTTCGAGCGCCGCGGCCACGGCGTCGGCGCCCGCCGCCGCACTCCCGGCCGCGGCGTGCCCGCTGGTCGACACCGAGCTGTTGCCGACCCTGTTCGAGGTGAGTGCACCTCGCGTGCAGGAGAACGACCCGGTGACGAGCGCGGGCAGTGTGACCACGTACTCCTGCGACGTGTCCGACGGCGGGGAGCTGTTCCTCACCGTCGGTACCTCCGTCGGCCCGAAGAGCGGCAGTGCCGAGGCGAACGTCCGCGCGGCGTTGGAGGGCGCGGCCGGCGAGCCGGTGTCCGGCGTGGGTGAAGCCGCGGCCTTCGGCGCCAAGGACGGTGTCGGTACCGTCGCGGGGGTCAAGGAGGTCGGTGGAAAGTACGTGCTGGTGTTCGTTCACGGTGCCGCCGACGACAAGGAACAGCTGGTCGAGGTCGCGCGCAGCGCGGCGAGCAAGGTCTGACGCGACGCCTGCGGGGCGAACACCGCTCCCGTAGGCGGGCCGCGCGGGCGCCGGGCGACCGGCGCCGGCGCGGCCAGGCAGGCGAGCGCTGCACCGAGCAGGACGCCGCCTACGTGTCGCTGCACCGGTGCCACCCTGTGATCATGGTGGCGGAGGCGACCACCGAGACCGCCGCCGCTCCCGGCCCGGCGGCCCACGACCGAGCCCACCGCGGAACGTCGTCACCGTTCCCGCCTGGCGTCGACCGGCCCAGCGTCGGCTGGCGTGAGGCCTGCGACCAGCTCGTCCGGGTCCCGATGTCCGGGGCCGCCAGCTCCCTGAACGCGGCGGCCGCCGCGACCGTCGTGCTCTACGAATCGGCACGCCAGCGCAGCGCTGCTGCCCGCCGGTAGCGCACCGACCACAGTGGTGGGCCGATCACCCTATGACGGCGACGACCCGCCGAGGCGGCCGGTGTCGGTCGCGGAGGCGCCTGGCCTGCGCCCTCTGCTGCGCCGCACGGTCTGGCATGCCTTGGCGGGCGCCGGTGAACCGTCTCCGGTCATCCGTCGAGGCCGCGAGGTCGTCGGTCAGACGGGGCCGTCGGACGAGGCACGCGGTTGCCCACCGCACCACCGCGATCGTGCGGGCCATCCTCGTTCTGCGCCCCGTCGGAGCCAACCGCTGTGCAGAATGAAAATGGCCCAAGGACTCGGCCGGCCAGCGCGGGGAAGCACGGCGCCGTAGGCAAGAATGCCCTCATGGGCCTTGATCTCTACGTCGGACCGTTGACCCGCTACCACCTGAGCGACTGGCTGACCATCACACAGCAGATCGGCGCACAGGACGGATTCGCCGTGCGGGTCATCCGGGCGCAGGAGGAGGATCACGAGACCGACCCGGAGGTGGTGCAGCACGCCGTACGGGAATGGCAGCAGTGGCTCGGCGAGGCGCTCGGCGGGCCGGTGGACTGGCCGGAGGGCGCGACCCAGCCGTACTGGACCGACAAGCCGGATTGGGACGGATTCGGCGCCGTGCTGCTGCTCGCCGCGTACGACGAGCGGCCGGACCTGCAGCCGAGCCCCTGGGAAAAGCCGGACAGCCCCCGTGAGTTTGCCGACGCTCCCGCATACCAGGCGGCCTCGGCCCAGCCCGAGCGCTACATCACCCTACTGTCCGGGGTGGAGTGGTGGTTGCCGCTCGGCACGGATCCGATCGTTATCGAGGCGTCCCGGCCGACGGGTCAGCCGACCCGGATGGGTTCGGTTGACCGGCTGGCCGCAGAGCTGTGCCTGCTTGCCGAGCGCACCGGCCTTCTTGCCGGGTACGACCCTGCCGAGTTGCGGCGCGGGCTGTTCACAGAGGATCCGACGGTGGAGGACCTCGCGCGGTTCGGCCTAGCGGTCATGCTCGACCTGGCCGAGACCGCTATCGAGCACCGTCAGCCTCTCCTTCTGGACTACTGAGGTGATAGACACGCGCGAGACCGGCTCAAGACCGACTCGGGACGCGGTGACGAATCGGTCTGAACCCCCCGGGTTTGGTAGCGGCTAGCTGGGTCGGGTTTCCGGCTGGGTCAGCCGGTGTTCGGTGGGATCGTAGCGGGCTTCGAAGGCGGCTGGTGGTAGGTCCGCGGGCAGGCTGTTCAACGACGGTCGGGGATGCGTTCGCCACCCGTTCCAGGGCTCCGGGTTGGCGATGAAGCCGGCCACGCGAGGTCGTCAATCGCGAGCCACGGTGCGACGGCCACGGCCGTGGGTGTAAGCCCAGTGAACGCCTTGACCTCACGGTGGAGGTGGGACTGGTCGACGTAGCCGCTCTCGGTGGCAACGCTGGCGGGGGCGTGTCCCGTCGCGAGAAGGTGGGCGGCGTGGTCGAACCGCACCAGTTGGGCGGCGCGTTTGGGTGTGATGCCGAGCTGGGACCGGAAGCGGGACCACAGGCGCTTGCGGGTCCAGCCGACCTGGTCCGCCAGGCCGTCGACCCGTACCCGCCCCCGGCTGGTGAGCGTCCGCCGCCAGGTGTAGGCGACCTCCGGATCGACCGGTGGGCGGGCGACCAGCCGTCGGCCGAGGATTTCCTTCGCGATCGTGAACCGTTCGTCCCATGACGCGGCGGCGCGCAGCTTGTCCTCGACTCGCTCGGCATCGCGGCCCCAGACATCTTCCAGGGATACCACCGTCCCGCTGAGTTCGGTCGATGCGCCGAGCACCGCAGCCGCCGCGGCCGGCTCCAGCCGGATCTGGAGGCACTCGCCGATCCCCCGGCCACTTGCCCGAAGATTGCCGGGGAGGAGCCCGACGACGACACTGCCGCGCCCGTGCCGGCCAGGGGTGTCGTAGGCGAGGCCTTCCCCCTCGCTCAGGTCGATGAGCAGGGTGACGGCTGGGTGCGCGACCATGGCGATGTCCGCCAGGGCGGGGGCACGTTGGCGGAACCCGGCCATGCTGGTCCCCGGCAGCCGAGCTGACGGGCGCGGGACTGCGATCTCCACCGACGCCCAGTCGGGTGGCGTCCCGGTCGGCAGCATGTGACCAGTCTATGTCTGAGGGATCACGGGCAGGGTGTCAGCGGCCGTTGCCGTGAAGCCCAGCAGCAGTTCGCTGGTCATCTCGGGGGCCTCGAGCATGGGTATGTGCCCGACACCGGGCAGCAGCTCGACCCGCGCATTCGGCACCGTGTCGTACTGGTGTGCCGACGACGGCTCCCAGCGGGGGTCGGCGGTACCGAAGATCACCAGCACTGGGACATCGAGGGCGGCGAGACGCTCGGGCACGCTTCGCTCCGCGATGTACGCGGTGTTGCGGCGCAGCACCGTCCTCATCGCCCGGTACGTGGTGCTTCGTAGGTCGGCGACTAGGTCGTCGGGGACCTCCACGGGGCGAGCGCACGTCACGCTTATCCCCCTGCGGATCATCGCGTCCGAACGCCTCAACCAGAGCAGTGGGCCGAGAGGCGGGGCCAACAGGACCCGAAGAAGGACCGGCTGCCGAAGGAGCGCATCGGGACGCGGGCCGGTGCTGATCAGCGCGAGCGACCTCACCAGATCGGGGCGCTGTTCGGCAAGGGCGGTGGCGATGTACCCGCCGCTGGAGTGCCCGACCGTGGCGACCCGACGAAGGCCGAGGTCGTCGAGCAGCCCCGCCACCCGGCCCGCCTGCACGGACACGTCGTATGACAGCCCGGGCGGGGACTGGCCGCAGCCCGGGAGGTCAACCCGGATGACGTGGTGGTAGCCGGCGAGTGCCGGGACCACCGGACTCCAGGAGCCGCCCGAGAACCCCGATCCATGGATGAGCAACAGCGGCGGTGCCTGCCGCGGGCCGTCGTGGACCACATGCATCGCCTGCGGCTGCTCAACGTCGTACTCACTCATGCGGGGGATGATGCATGGGCTGCCGACTATCAGTCTTGGACAAATGTCGTCGTGGAAGGGGCCGGCGCCGACTCCGGGCTGCACGCGGCCTGGCGCGAGGCGTTACGCCCAGCTGGCCACCCGTCCAGGCCACCGCGCGAGCGTAACCCCGTGCCGGGACGCGCTCAGGATGGCTGGGGTGCGGCGTGGGTTCGGATGAGTCCCTCGACGCCGCGGAGGAAGGTCTCGGAGATCAGCGCCCGGTCGAAGAGGCAGCCGGCCGCCATGGCGCCGTCGCGGAGCATGACGAAGTGCCGCGCGGCGGGCTCCGCCTCGGCTTCCCGGATGCCCGCCAGCAAGGTGTTGATCGTGTCGAGGAACCACTGCCGGTGCGCGAGGACGGCCTGGTGCACGGGGTGGTCGGGATCGGGATACTCGGCCACGGCGTTCAGGAAGGCGCAGCCGCGGAAGCCGGTGGACTGGATGTCCCGGGCGATCCCCTCGGCAACGGCCCGGAGGGCCTCGGGCGCCGGTAGGCCGGCGGTGACGGCCGTGTCCACCTGGTCGCGGATGGCCCGATCGGCGGCCTTCAGATAGGCGAGGACGAGATCCTCCTTGCCCGGGAAGTGCCGGTAGAACGTGGCCCGGGTCACTTTCGCCTCGGCGATGATCCGGTCGACGCCGACCGAGTGGATCCCCTCCCCGTAGAAGATCCTCGTCGCCGTGTCGAGGAGTCGCTGCCGCGCCTCGGACGGCCGGATTCCGGTCCCGCTACGTGCCATCAGGCCATGCTAGCGACAGAACGTTCGGTCTTGCCCTCGATTCATCGACGCCGGACACTTTTCGCCAGGCGCGATGACGCATCCACCCGGGCCGGGAAGAACGCGGGCGCGCTCCTGGCGTCCCGCACCCCGATCGCCAAGAGGTAGAACGTTCTGTCTTGACAGGCCGGAACAGGGTCGACATCATTTGCGAGACAGAACGTTCGTTCTACCTCGTGGTGTTCGAGTCCTCGGCCCCGCTGGTCGCGGTCCCCTCGCCACCGAAAGGATGACCATGACCACCGTTGCCGCACCCGGCATCTCGACGACGGCGTCCACCCTGCGGCGGCTGTACCTCGTCCGTTTCGCGTTCGCCATCGTCTGGGCCCTCGTGATGTTCACGACCGCCACGCAGCTCGGCCCGCTCGCCGTCACGCTGCTCGTGCTCTACCCGCTGTTCGACGTCGCCGCCGCCGTCATCGACGCCCGCGCGTCCCGCGCCACCGGATCGCCCACGCTGCTGTACGTGAACGTCGCGGTCAGCCTGCTCGCCGCGGTCGGCCTGGCCGTGGCCAGCGCATCCGGCATCCCGGCGGTCCTGCGGGTGTGGGGTGCCTGGGCGGTGGTGGCCGGGCTGGTCCAACTGATCGTGGGGGTCACCCGCCGCGGGATGGGTGGCCAGTGGCCGATGATCATCAGCGGCGGCATCTCCGTACTCGCCGGTGGGTCGTTCATCGCCACCGCCACCGCGGACAACCCGGTGCTGACCAACGCGATCGGCTACGCCATCCCCGGCGGCATCTTCTTCCTCATCTCGGCCGTCCGTCTCGGCCGCGCCGCCAAGGCGAACTGACATGGACAACGCTACCTACGACGTGGTCGTCCGCCGTGGCGCGGCAATGGTGACGGTGGCCGGCCGGTCGGTCAGCCGAGCGTGATGCGCCCCTCCCCGTCGTACCGGAGGCGGCCGCTGGTCAGGGCGACCTGGAGGCCGTACCGGAGCAGCTTCTCGATCTTGTCGGTGCGCCGCCGGTAGCCGAGGCGCTCCAGCCCGGCGCGCAGCAGCCGCTCCTCGTCGATGCGCGGCACATCCTGGAGCACGTGCACGAACGCGTTCGCCACCTCCTCCGGCGCGATCTCCTCGAACGCCCGGTCGTTGCTGGCCTGGGTGACCCGGTACGCGCGGTAGGTCTGCGGGTCCGTCCCCTCCGGCCAGGCGTACCGGCCGACGGTGGGGTGGTCGTGGAGTCGGCGCGCGTCGACGAGGGCGAGCACGGCGACGCGTCGGTCCTCCCGGGTCCGGAGGAAACCGAACCGGGCCAGCGCCAGCCGGGCGAGCCGGTGCTGTTCGATCGGCCCCTCGGCGGCGATGATCTCGCGCAACGCCTCCCGGACCAGCCCGCGCACCCGCTGGTCGCCGCCGATCAGGTCGAGGTCGCTCTGGTCACCGAGCGGCGTCGGGGCGTACGGGACGAAGGGGCTGACCGCGATGCCGCCGGCGGCCGCCGGCGGTGCGATCGCGACGGGTGCCGGCGCGGCGGCCAGGCCGGTGACGGGTGGCGGCGGAGCGCCCGCGGCGGGTTCGGTCTGCTCCGCCGCGGGTGGCCGCGACAACTCGACGTCGTCCGTCGAGTGCGGCTGCTCCACCATCTCCGCGCAGGGCGCCGGCCCGGCCTCCGCACCGGTTCGCGGGGACGGCAGCTCGACCTCCTTGCCGGGCGCGGCGGCCTCCACCGGCTCGGCCGCGGCGGCCTCGGCTCGGGCGACCGCCTCGCCCACCCGCCGCAGCAGCGCCGACCGGTCGCGGATCCACGCGGGCAGCCAGAACCGGACGACCTCCGGCCAGCCCATGATCGACCGGAGCAGGCCCGGCGCGGAGTCCCGGTCGGCCACCGTCGGGCGGGCGCTCCAGTCGGGACCGTCCAGCATGACGGCCACCTGCCAGCGATCCGAACCCGGCCGGCGCACGGCGATGTCCACCGTGAAGTCGGACAGTCCGTGCGAGGTCCGTACCTCGTAGCCGTGCGCGCGCAGCGCGGCCGCGACCTCGTCGCGGATCCGGCTGCGCCGCTCGGTCCGGTCGGTGGCCAGGTCGCCCAGGCGGTCCGCGCCGGCGGCGGCCATCTCGCAGTACGCCCGCAGGTGCTGGGTGCCCACCGCGGAGGTGCGGGCCAGGTCGATGTCGGACGGGTCGAACGACGAGAAGAGCACGACCTGTCGGCGGGCCCGGGTGATGGCCACGTTGAGCCGGCGTTCACCGCCGGCCTGGCTGAGCGGGCCGAAGTTCAGCGGGAGCTGGCCGGTCTCCGGGTTGGTGGAGAACGCCAGCGAGAACAGGACCACGTCCCGCTCGTCGCCCTGCACGTTCTCCAGGTTCTTGACGAAGACGGGCTCCGGGACGGCGCCGGAGAGGTGCTCGCGGATGACCGGGTCGGTGCTGTCCTCCAGCAGGTTGAGGATGAGGTCGCGCTGCTGGATGTTGAAGGTGACCACGCCGATGGACTGGCCGGCGGTGGCCGGGTCGTGCAGGCGCCGGGTGATGTCCGCGAGGATCGCCCGCGCCTCGACCTCGTTGGTCCGTGAGCCGCCCCGGTCGTACTGGCCGTCCACGCGGCGCCAGGTGATGCCGGCGGAGCCGCTGGCGCCGGGTGACGGGAGGCTGGAGAGCTTGTTGTCGTAGTAGTAGCGGTTGGAGAAGGCGATCAGCGACTCGTCGTGGCTGCGGTAGTGCCAGGACAGCCAGCGCTGCGGCAGGCCCGACTCGACGGCCTCGCTGAGGATGCTCTCCAGGTCCTCCAGGACCGGGCCGTCGCCGTCGTCGACCTCGTCGGTGGTGTGGCTGGCCTGCATGATGCTGGTCGGCGGCATCTGCCGGGAGTCGCCGACGACCACCACGGCGCTGCCGCGACCCATCGCGCCGATCGCCTCGGCGACCCGGATCTGCGACGCCTCGTCGAAGATGACCAGGTCGAAGCGCTGGCTTCCCGGGGCCAGGAAGTTCGCCGCCGAGGCGGGGCTGACGAGCACGCACGGGGTCAGCGCCAGCACCGCGTCCGGGTACAGCTCGAACAGCTCCCGGAAGGACCGGCCGCCGCGCTTGCGGCGCAGCTCCGCGGCGAAGTCGGCGAAGCGGCCGCGCCGGTCGGTCGGGCTGAACGGGCGGCGGCGGACCAGCACCGACGGCAGGCGCTCGGGCAGCGCGGACCGCAACTCACCGGCCGCCGCCTCGAACTGGGCGATCTCGTCGTCGTGCAGCTCCGGGTCGAAGTACTGCAGGCCGCCGGCCCGGACCCGCTCGGCGAGGGACGCCGCGGCCACCCCGCGCCGGTACGCCTCCTCGGCGAGCTGCCCGGTCACCTCGGCGCGCAGCAGCCGGTCCCGGTAGTCGGTGAGGCCGGCGGCGGCGAGCACGTCGGTGTGGGTGAGCACGGTCGCCCAGCGGCGCAGCGGGAACAGCTCCTCGGCGCGCAGGTCGTGCAGCCAGGTCGCGCCGTCGCGCTGCCAGGCGTCGACCCAGTGCGCACCGCCGGCCCACAGCGCCAGCTCGGGCTCCGCGGAGCGCAGCACGCCACGCCAGGCCCGCCACCGGGCGGCGACCCGGTCCAGCAGGGCCGCGTCGGCGTCGGTGACCCCGCGCTGGAACAGCTCCCACGCCTGCGGGTGCCGGGCCAGCAGCGCCCGGCCGGCCCGGGTCGCCTCGACCGCCTCGGCCAGCCGCTGCGGCGCGCCGGGGTCGGTGGGCCGCCAGCCGGGCAGGTGCAGGCCGCCCAGCGTCACCGCGTGCTGGTGCAGCGCGGCGGCCTGCGCCTGCGCGGCGACCAGCCGGCCGGTGGTCACCTCCACCCGGTCGACGTCGAGCGTCGCGCCGGCGACCAGGTGGACGGCCAGCCTGTCGACGACGGCCTGGCGGCGCTTGCGCTTGCCGAACAGCTTCTTCGCCGCCTCCTCCGCCTCGGCGTGCCAGGCGGTCAACTCCGGGCGGGCGTACACGTCGGGCCGGAAGGTGGCCAGCTCACCGGCGAAGCCCTGGTGGAAGGCGGCCAGGTCGGCCTGGAGCCGGGCCGCCGCCTCGTCCCACCGCCGGTCGCCGGCGCGCCGGGTGGTCTCCCGGTCCGGCAGCAGCCCACGTACGGCGAGCCAGGCGCCGGCCTGCAGCTCGGTGACGGCCTCCGGGGCGGGCAGCGTCCGCAGCAGCCCGACCAGGTGCGGGTGGCGGTCGAGGTCGGCGCGGAGTCGTTCGAGTTCGGCGGCGATCTCGGTGACGGCCGCGGCGTGCAGCCCGTCGAGGTCGCGGCAGCCGCTGAGCGCCCAGGGGTGCTCGGGCCGGACCCGCGCCGAGCGGGCGGCGGCCGGGAACTCGCGCAGGGTCCGCTCCACCCGGGCGCGTACCTCGCCGGGCGCGTGCAGGTAGCTCACCGGGATCGGCGCGGCCGGACCGTCGCCGTACGCGAGGACCTGCTCGTAGGCCGACCAGAGCGACATCCCGGCGGGATTGGCGGCGTGGACCTGCTCCGGGTACTCGACCAGCGGGGCGAGGCGGGTCCGGTAGGCCGTCTCGACGGCCGTCCAGTCGCCGTCGCCGCCGGCGTCGTACTGGTCGAGGGCGTCGCGGAGCTGCTGGCGGATCGCGTTGAGCGACTGCTTGCGCCCGTGCAGGTCCAGGGCGAACGGTCCGAGGCCGATCTGCTTTAGGCGCCGCTTCACGACCTCGAGGGCGGCCTGCTTCTCGGCGACGAACAGCACCGACCGGCCGGCGGCGACCGCGCGGGCGATCATGTTCGTGATTGTCTGCGACTTGCCGGTGCCGGGCGGTCCCTCCAGGACGAAGGACTGGCCGCGCTCGGCCATCACGATGGCCTGCATCTGGGAGCCGTCGGCGGGGATCGGCAGGTGCAGCTCCGCCTCGTCGACGGCCACCTCCACCTGCGGTTCGGGGCGGGCCGGGTCGTCGAAGGTGGCGCCGGAGGACTCCACCAGGTGCCGCACGACCGGGTTCTCCAGGAACCGGGGCCAGTGGTCGCCGAGGTCCCGCCACATCTGGAAGGTCGAGAACTGCAGCAGCCGCAGGCTGGCCGTCTCGTCGATGCGGTAGTTCAGCCGGTTGTCGACCAGCCCGGTGTTGATCGCGGCCAGGGTCTTGGCGATGTCGATGCCGTGCTCGTCGAGGACCGGCTGCTCCAGCTCCCGGATGCGTACGCCGTGCTTGACCCGCAGCCACTCGACCAGGCAGTGGTTGGGGCTGGCCACCTCAGTGCCGTCGATCACCAGCGCGTACGGGCGGCGGCCGGCGCCGCCCTCGATGCGCACCGGCAGCAGGAACAGCGGCGCGTACGCCTCTCCCCCACTGGTCTTGGTGTGCACGAGCGTGCCGATGGTCAGGTAGAGGTAGTTGCTGCCGGTCTCCTGCTCCATCGTGCGCGCCTCGCGCTGCAACGCCCGCATGACGGTCTTGTAGCGGGCCTCGGTGACCGCCCCGTAGACCCGGCGGTCGGTGCGCAGCTCCCGGGTGAGGATCTCCGCGTCGAGGTCCTGCGCCCGGCGCGCCCCGGCCAGCTCGTGGACGTGGCTGATGGCGTCCTGCGGGATGACCTGCACCTGGCGGCCGTCGTGGACGAGGTCGTCGAGCAGCGCGAGCGCGCCGGCCGGCACGTGCAGGTCGAGGCCCCGGCCGCGCTTGGGCAGGTTGAGCAGCGGGTTGCGCAGGCTCAGGTCGAGCAGGGACTTGCGCCACTGCTGGATGCGCGCCGGCGAGCCGTCGGAGGGCTGCGGCACCTCGTCGCCCTCGTCGGCGAGCTGGCGCAGCTTGGCGGCGGCGACACCCGGCGGCAGGTCGAGGGAGGCGGCGGTGTCGGTGTCCGTGATCGCCTGGCTCTCGACCGGCGCGGCCAGCTCGTCGGTCGACGGCAGCGGGCGGATGCCGGAGCGGTGCGCCAGGTGGACGTCGACCACGCCGTGCAGCCGGTGCGCCTCGCCGCGGAAGTGGCCGAGCCCGACCCGTACCGCCTCGGTGAACGTCGCGGACTGGGCGCCTGGCCCGATGCGGGTCAGCTCGACCGGCACCGCCCGGCCCGACTCGACCATCGAGATCAGCAGGTTCGTCTCCGTGACGGCGGCCGCGCCGAGCCGCTCCTCCTCCAGCAGGAACCCGCCGAAGGCGTGCCCCTCGCTGATGAAGACGAGCGGGTGCAGGCCGGCCGCCTCCAGGCACGCGGCGTAGGTGACGGAGAGGTCGAGGCAGTTGCCGAGCCGCCCGTCCAGCACCGCGGCCGTGGTGCGGACCTTCTGGCCGCTGTTCTCGAACGACGCGGGCAGGGTCTGGTAGGTGATCTCCAGTCGGCGCAGCGCCTCGTACACGGCACCGGCGATCAGCGCCGCCCGCTCCGAGCCCTCCTGGTAGCCCTGCAGCGACCCGGAGCCGGTCCGCGCGAGCAGGAGCTGCGCCGCCGACCGCAGCACCGCCTCCACCGCCCGGGTGTTGGGCTGCACGAAGGCGGCCAGGCTGTCGTAGAGGGCCGGGCTGTTGAACCACTCGTTGTGCGCGAGCACCGCACTCGGCGCGACCAGCCGCAGTTCCTCGTCGCCTGCCTCGACGGTGAGGCGGTAGTCCACCGGGAACGCCTCGTCGGTGCGGTAGAGCAGCGCGCGGTCCGGGGTGAGGTCGCGGAAGTCGTCCCAGCCGGTGCTCGCGCCGGGCCGCAGCGGCGCGGTGAGGGTACGCGTCCACGGCTCGGTGAGCGCGCCGTCCGGCCCCAGCAGCTCCAGGGCCAGCGTCACGTCCGCCAGCGGCTCGGTGCCCCGGTTGACCAGCGTGAGGTGGCGGACCAGCGGCACCCGGTTGTGCACCAGGGCGGCGTTGATCGCCGGCTGCACGAGCAACGCGACGGCGAGCTGGTCGTCGTCGGCGGTGAACTGCGCGAAGACGCTGTCGGACATGGGCGTTTCTCCAGGTGGCACGGCCAGGAAAGGGCCAGCCTAACGGTCAGCCGACCGGTGGACCCGCCCGTCACCCCGGCGCCGAGGACCACGGCTCGACCGTCTCGACTGCCGCTACCGTCGGTGACCCGCCGACCTCGGCTCGCCGCCCGATCCGCTGGGCCCACGCCGCCGGCTGCCGGCCGCCGGCCAGGTTGCAGCAGCCTGCCGACGACCCTCCTGCTCGCCGGCGGGCACCCGACGAGGTCGGGCCAGCGGCGCGGCCGGCGGGAGCACTCACCGCCGCCGGCCGGGGCGGAGCGGACAGTGCTCGTCGCCGGGGAAATGTCGTACGGGTCGGGTTAGCTGCCGCGTACCGCTCGCCGCCGGAGCCGGGGTCACCGTCGACGTGTTGTGGACGGACGCCGGGGACAGCGCGGCCTGCGCGGCGCGTGGCACCATTCCCGGACACCGCGCGGCGGGACCTCAGAAAGGATCGAGCATTGAGTGCGAGCCCGTCCGTGGTGGACACCAGGATCTACCGGCACGCGTCGGGCGTGGTCGGCGACACCGTGGCCCTTGCCACGTCGGCGCCGGACCGGGTCGACGGGCAGACCTTCTTCGCCGGTTTCGTGCGTACGCCCCGGGTGGTGGCCGGCGGGCTGCTGGCACTGGCCGACATCGCGGCCGCCGACTTCCGGCCGGTGCGGAGTCCGGGCGGGCGCGATCCGGTGGTCACCGGCGACGGCGAACGGCTGCGACTGGAGGCGCTGTCGGCCTGCGGCGGCGTGTACGGGCGACTGGACCTGACCGCCGAGGAGCTGGACGGCGCACCGGTGGGCCGCGGTGTGACCAACGTGGACGTCAACCCCGGGTTGTACACCGCGCTGACCCGCGTCGGGGCCGGGGACCCGGTGCGCCTGGCGGTCGGCGAGGACGAGCTCGCCGTGTCGACGCTCGACGGGCGCGTGGTCGAGAAGCGGGTGCCGCTGCCGGAGCGGTGGCTGCGCGGGCTGGCCGAGGTGTCGGCGCACGCGCTGCCGATGGACCCCCGGTTGGAGCTGCGTCCGGGACGCGCGGTGGCGCTGCTGGCCGAGGTGTCGGCGCGTACCGGCCGGCGGACGCGGTGGTTGCTGCCGGCCGCGACCGGGTGGCGCTCCACGAGCCGGCCGGATCGCGGCGCGATCTGCGTGGCGGACGGATACCGCCTGTCGGTACTGCGTCCGCTGCTTCCCCTCGCGCGCACCGTCACCCTCTACGCGCCGCCGGTCAGCGGCGCGCCGGCCCAGGTGAGCGGCTGGGTGCTCGACTTCGGCACGGCCCGGTTCACGCTGCTGCTGTCGACCGCCGTGCAGCACGGCTTCGCCGGGGACGGTCAGCTGCTGGCCGACCTCGGGGCCGGGTCGGCCGACACCGACGCCGAAGCCTTGAACGCCCTGCTGGTCACCGACCCGGTCGTCGACCGGTCGTCGGTCGCCGAGCGGATGGACTGGGACGGTACGCGGGCCACCGCCGCCCTCGCCGCCCTCGCCACGGCGGGCCAGGTGGGCTACGACATCGCGGCGGCGTCGTCGTTCCACCGTCCGCTGCCCTACCGGGCCGATCTCGTGGCCGCACTGCATCCACGGCTGGCGGCGGCACGGGCGCTGGGGGCGGCGGGCGGGGTGGTGCCGACCGACGCGGGCGTGGAGGTCACCTCCGGGGGTTCCACCTATCTCGTGCACCGGCGCGGCGCCGGGTACGCCTGCACCTGCGCCTGGTGGGCCGAGCATCAGGGCTTGCGCGGGCCGTGCAAGCACGTCGTGGCGGCGATGTTCAGCGAGGAGAACGGGGTGACGGGCGGTGCGTGACGTGTGGCGCGAGGTGTGCGCGCGAATCGACGCGGCCGACTTCGACGCGCTCGGGGAGACGCTCGCCGGTCTGGACGCCGGCGGGCGGGCCACCCTGCTGCCGGCGCTGGAGGCGCACACGCCGACCCGCGCCGAGCCGAAGCCGGTCGTGCTGCCCGAGCCCGAGCCCGAGCCGGAGCCGGAGCTGCCCACGTCGGGCTCCTTCGGTTTCGTGTTCATGACCGCTCCCGGGGAGGAGATTCCCCGCGACCTCGCCGGGATCCGGGCGCTCATGGCGCGCCAGCGGTCGCAGCGGCAGGAACGCCAGCGCGGCTTCGAGAAGCAGCGACTGGAGTGGCAGGCCATGCACGAGGCCAGGGAGCTGAACGAGCGCCGCCACGCGGCCCTCGCCATGGCCGTGCTCGCCTGCGCTCCCACCGTCGCCGACGCGGTCAAGCGGATGTACCGACCGTGGTCCGCGGGCCCGTCACTGCGGGTGTCAGCCGAGATGGTGCCCGGCCTGCTCCGGGCGCGCGGCGCCGACTGGGCTGCCAGCCTGGCCCGGCACCTGCTGCGCCGGTCCGGCTCGCGGATCCGGGGGGCCGCTCACTGGCCGTTCACCGAGGCGCTCATGCGGGCCGTGGGTGCCGGGCCGCCGGACACGCCCGCCGCCGTGGCGCAGTACGTGGCGCTGCGGCGGGGCAACCCGTCGCTGGCCGCTGCCCTGGCCGCCGACCCGTGGCTCGACCACGTGGTGCCGTACCTCTTCGACGACGACCGGGTGGCCGTCGCCTTCGCCACCGGCGTCGCCGGCCGGGACTGGCCGCCGGCCCTGCTCGAGCTGGCCGCCAGCGGCCGGATCGACCGGCGGGTGCTCATCGCGGGGTGCCTGCGCCGGTTGCGGGCCGGCGGGCGGAAGGGGCTGCTCCAGCCGTACCTCGATCTGCTCAAGCAACTGGCACCGACGGTCGACGAGTTGGCCGGGCACCGGCAGGAACTGATCGGCCTGCTGACCGCACCGATGTCGACGGTCGCGAACCTCGCGTACGCCGGGCTGCGCGACCTGCACCGGGTGTCCGCGCTGGATCCGGCAGCCCTGCTGGAGATCACCCAGAGCATGCTGGCCCGCCAGGAGAAGACGCTGGTGCGGGCACATCTGACGTGGCTACGGACGCTTCCGCTCGAGCCGCTGCTGGACGGGCTGGTGGTCGGGCTGTTCCATCCGGTGCCCGAACTCGCCGAAGGCACCCTCGACCTGATCGAGCGAGGGCTGCCGGCGCTGTCGGCGGAGTCCCGGAACCGGCTGCGGGACGAACTGCCGGCGCTCGACGGCGCGGTCGCGCACCGGCTCGCCGGGCTGCTCGGCGCCGCGCCGCCCGCTCCCGTCGCCGTTGCGCCGCGCGTCGCGGAGCCGCCGGCGGAGATGCCACCGCCGCTGGACCTCGGCGCGCTCGCCGGCGAAGTGGCGATCGTGTTCCGCAAGGGCAACGACGATCCCGTCCGGTACGAGTTGCTGCTCGACGGGCTGGTGCGGGCGGCGCGGGGCGACCGCGCCGCCGCCGAGCGGGTGCTGAGGCCGATGGTCCCGCAGTGGACCGGACCGTGGCCGGCCGTGGTCGCCGCCGCCGCCGGCAGCTACGTGTCGGCTGAGGCGCCGTACCGGTGGGCGGAGCCGCATCCGGTGACGCGCTTCCTGGAAAGCCGGGTCACCGAACTCGCCGAACGGCTCCTCAAGGAGCCGCCGCCGGCGCTGCTGGCCACGCCGGCCACCGTCGCCGGGCACGTCGATCCCGCTCGGGTGCTCGACCTGCTGCGCACGGCCGAGGACGACGGCTGGCAGCCGGGCCACGCCGACCTGACGCAGGCCATCCTGCGGCTGCCGCGCGAGGTGGACGAGGTCGTCCAGGCGGGCGCGCGGCGTCTCGTCTCCCCCGGCGGGCGCCGGTTCGCCGCGGCGCTGGCCACCCGGTTCGAGCCGCGCACCTGGGTGGAGGAGGTCGGCCACCAGCCGCACCGGTCCGGCCGGCGGGTCGCGATGCTGGACCCGACCGGCCTGCCGGCCGAACTTGCCGAGCCGCTCGACGCGGCCCAGCGGATCAACCACAGCCGGTGGACGGGCGACCTGGCACTGTGGCCGATGATCGCGCCGTCGCACCGGGAGGTCATGGCCGCGCACCTCCAGCCGTTCGTGGCCGCGGCGGTGGAGCGGGGCAACCTGTCCACCGGGATCCTCACCGGCCTCGCCGCCGCCGACGGCCCGCCCGGCCCGGCGATGTGGTCGATCATGGCGTACGCGCTCGCCAACCACCGGCAACCCGTACGGCTGGCGGCCGGAGACGCGCTGATCACCCTCGCTGCCCGGCCGGACTGGGACAGCGCCGGCATCGGGGCGGAGCTCGGTGCCCTCGCCGCCGCCGGTCGGGTCGTGCTGCAGCGGGTCGTCCAGCCGCTGACCGAGGTGCTCAGGGCCGGTGAGCGTGAGGCGGTCTGGCAGGTCACGTCGGCGGCGCTGCCGATGCTGCTGCCCGCCGGGGCCAGACCGGGCCTGGCTGACCTGGTCAGCCTCGCTGCCGACACCGCACCGGGCGACCGCCCGGTCGACCTGCCGGGCCTTGCCGCGCTCGCCGCCGATCCCCGGCGGAACCGGCTCACCGAGGCCGCCCGACGCTTCACCGCCCGCACCGCCAGCGCCTGACTCGTGCCGCGAGATCCGGGCCGGGCGTAGCTCCAGCGTGTGGCCGCGAGGTCTCCGGTTTCAGGTTCTGGTTCGTCGCTGAGCCATCCTCACCGGCGCTGCCCTTCGGGAACCACACCAACGCCGCTCCGGTCCACTCGCTGCTCGAACCGCGGGTTCGCCGCTCTCGCACACCCTCGTCTCGTGTGGTTGCACAACCATATGAGACAGAGCACCGCTTGAGCATTCAAACTCAAGATTCCCTCAAGTTGCGTCAGCCATCGTCATCCCTCGAAATACTTCTGCCAGAATCAGCCGCACGAGGATACCGATCCAGCCGCACGACAGTGGCAAGTGGACGGTTCCGAGGGTGCGATCGATCTGCTGTTTCCGGCCGGTGCTGCCGGAACGAAATCCCCGGAAGGGAGAGACCATGACACGTCTCCGCTCGGTGGCCTGCTCGGCCCTGTTGGGAACCACGCTGGCGGTGGCTTCCGCGACGGTTACCGCACCTGCGGCGTCCGCCGGGTCGCTGTACTGGAAGAACGGGACCAACGTCTCGAAGTCGACGGTGTGGTCCGGAGCGACCGCCAGCAACATGCAGTGCTACTTCCCATCAGGATACAACGCGACCATGTGTATCCGGTTCGACCGGCGGGCCATCTACGTCCGGAACGACAAGGCCAACGGCTACTTCAAGCTGGGGCAGTGGACCGGCAGCGGCAACACGTACATCTGCCAGAACAACCGCACGAAGACCTCCGGCGACGGCAGCTGGGTGGCCTGCCAATGGAACTGGCCGAAAAAGAACTGCTACACCAAGCGGACCGGTTACGGGCAGCACGAATGGTACGTGACCAGCCCGTCCAGCGGCGTCAAGTGCTATTAGTTCCATAGGCAAGGCACGCCCTGGCGCGAGCCGGAGCGCATCGCCGGCGACACTCACCTGCTGGAAACAGGAGCGTGTCGTCGGCGGTGCGCGCGGCCGCGCTGGTACGACCTGGATTCTCTTTCAATTTCCATCGAGCCCGGGTTCACCGCCCGCCGCGTGCGGATATCGCCTACAGGTGTGCCGCGAGAGCGGCGGGTGCCTCGACATGGGCGAGGTGATTGAGCCCCTCCATCCAGGTCAGGCGCGCCCGGGGCATGGCCGAGACGAACCGGTCGAGGGCTTCGGCGTAGGGAGCACCGGCGGCCGCGCTGAGGGTGCCGGCCAGGATGTCGACGGGGATCCGCAGCGCCCGATAGCGCTCGTAGTGGGGCGTGAACGTGTTCAGCGCTGCGTGCTCGGCGGGCGGACACCATCGACGTACGCCAGACGGTCGCCCGGCTCCAGCAGGCCGACGCCGACGCGCTGCGCGAGCGGATCGAGCAGGCGGTCCGGACGGGCGAGCTGCCCCGGTCGACGTCCGTCGCGGCGCTGACCGCGTACGTCCAGTGCGTCTGGCACGGCCTCTCGGCCATGTCGAACGCCGGCGCCCCGCGCCCGCAGTTGCTCGACGTCGTTGACGAGGCGATGCGGGCCTGGCCGCCCGGCCCGCGCTGACCTTGGCCCGCGTTCAGCCCGGAATCTCCACCCAGCGGGCGGCTGCCTCGAAGGTGTCCGCCGGGGTGGTGTTGAAGGCGATCGCCGCGTCGGGAGCATGCCGGTGCACCAGGTTTACCACGCGCTCGAACAGGTCCAGCTGATTGCGGACACCGCCACCGATGACGACGCACTCCCAAGCCCGGGCGCGAAGGGCAGCGGTGACGACCGCCGCCATGTCGTCGCTGCCGTCGAGACCGAACAAGCAGAACTCGGCCCCCACGCCGTGCTCGGCGAATCGGGTCCGCCCGGCTTCGATGCCGTCGGCTACCGGCTTGGGGTCCCACGGCCCGGGCACCCGGTACGGATCGAGACCGATCACGAGCACGCGGGGTGTCAGGTCCGGTGTGTTCATTGCTGAAGACTATGCGCGGTCCGGGCCGGAGGCGGGCTTCGACTGTTCGTCGGGTTGCGTCAGCGGCGCAGGCGGCGGGAGCACTCGCCGTCGTGACCGTCGCGGAGCACGCAGCGCCCGCCGCCGGGCAGCCGCAGGTCGCAGAAGACCCGGTGACGGAGGAACTGCCGGTCCTCCTCGGAAACGGTGGTCTCCCCCGGGTCGGTCATCGGCAGCACGGACATCCAGCGGCCGATGACCCGGGCCAGGCGCTGCGCGGCCGGCAGGTCAGCGGCGACCACGGGCAGGTGGATGACGTACCGCTGGGTCATCGTGCGGGGTCCTGGTCGGCGCTGGGCTGGTCGGACTGCCAGGTGCGCAGCGCGAGCTTGATCCGCGCGGTTTCCCGGCGGCTCTCGGCGAGGGCGTCGTGGAGTGCGGTCATGTCGAGGGCGACCCGGTCGAGGAAGGCGTACACGTCGTCGGGGTTCAGGCCGCGGCGTCCGAGCCGGGCGGGCGGAAAGCGGCGCTCGCGCACCTGCCACGGCAGCAGGCTGCGGTACGTGGCGGAGCGGTAGGTCGTCCCGGCGCTAACTGGGAACGACCTCTGGTTGCGAACGCTCATGTCAGCCTGCCTTTCTCGTCCTGGGTGCAGCACAGCTCATCCCGGCACGACACCGGGCTGCTCAGTTGGAGTGAGTCGGGGGGCGGCGACCGGTTCGGGGGATCCCGGCCGCCGCGCTGTGGCCATCCTGTGGCAGTCCGGAGTGGATGCGCAACGTTCCAGGCCGCAATTTCGGCAGTGTGCATTGACTTTCTTTGTTGAACCACGTAGGTGTTGCAGAAGCACATCACGCAGTGTTATGCCATGGAATCAAGGAGTGTGCCGGTGGCCGAGGAGATTGGATCGACCGTGCCGCGCCGGCAGCTTGGCCGGCTGCTGCGCCAGTTCCGCAACGAAGCCGGGGTAACCCTCGACGCTGCCGCTGAGGCCCTCGAATACAGCCGGCAGAAGATCTGGCGTCTCGAGTGCGGCATGGGCCCGGTCCGGGTGCTCGACGTCAAGGCGATGTGCGAGCTGTACGGGGTCTCGCCGGAGATGACCGAGGCGATGCGCGGGCTGGCCGCGGAGACGAAGTCGAAGGGCTGGTGGCACGCGTACGGGGACGCGGTGCCGAGCTGGTTCGAGTTGTATGTCGGCCTGGAATCCGCGGCCTCCCGGCTCAGGGGCTTCGACGAGTCGCTGATCCCGGGAATCCTGCAAACGAAAGGCTACGCCGACGCGCTCTTCCGGCTCGGGCGGATACTCAGCGACGACGAGCGTGAGCGAGCCGTTCAGGTGCGTCTACAGCGGCAGGCACTGCTCATGCGGCGACTCCCAGCGGCTCCCCGATTGGAATCGGTGGTGTCGGAGGCGGTGCTTCGCCGCACTGTCGGTGGGTCGGCTGTGATGACCTCCCAGCTCGAGCATCTACTCAAACTGTCTGAACTGCCGAATGTGTCCGTTCGGGTGCTACCCCTGGCGGCAGGACCGCAGCCCGGGGCAGTTGCGGGCACCTTCATGATCCTCGACTTCCCGCCCACCAAAGGCGGTCGGGCCGCCCCTGAACCCTCAATCGTCTACAGCGAGTCGCTGACCGGGGCGCTCTACCTCGACAAGCCCGACGAGTTGACCGCCTACGAACGCGTGTGGCGAGGGCTGGATGCGCTCGCCCTCGGCGAGGCAGAATCGAAGGACATGATCAAGAGGATCACCGGGGAGATGCGGCATGACTGACCTGACCGGCGCCATCTGGCGCAAGAGCAGCCGCAGCGGCGACAACGGCGGTGCCTGTGTCGAGGTCGCCACCAACCTCCCCGGCATCGTCGCCGTCCGCGACTCCAAGGACCCCAACGGACCGGCATTGATGTTCGCGCCGCAACCTTGGGCGAGGTTCGTGAAGATTGTAGGCTTCCGATCCTCGGTGTGAGACGAGATTGGCGGCCTCGCCACGACCGGTCCCGTTTTCGTCCGCCAAGGCACCAAACCCCATTCACAACGCCTTGAGAGACGTCCGCTGATCGTCGGGACTCCACTGCCCGTTCGATAGCGGACCGGCGCCTATGACCGACTACGGGTGCCTGGTCGGCCACGATCCATTGCAGAGCGCGTCGCCAATCGGACAGTTGCCGAATTGGCCATTGCACGCTGGATACCGTTCACAGGACTCGCACGGCGGATCACCGCGCTAACGACCTGTGGGGTTAAGAGATATGACCACTCCTGGCCAACCGAGCCAGCACCAGCCATACTCCGGCCCGCCCGGCCACGGGTCGGCGCCGTTCGGCCATGCTTCGACGGCCATGTACCCAGCCGTGCCCGCACCTCGGAAGCGGCCGACGTGGCTCATCCCGACGCTGATCGGTGTGGGGGCTATGGTCGCCCTTTGCTGCGGCGTCGGGATGGTCGGCGTCATCGTGGGTGACCCCGAGCCGGCAAGCGTGTCGTCTAGCGCGAGCCCCACCACGCAGGCGGCGGCGAAACCATCCTCGACCGCTGCTGGGTCCGCGTCAGCCCCATCCACCAGTTCGCCCGCTGCCGCCCCAGCCGCGCCGAGCCCGACAAAGGAAGCTGGCCCCAGACTGTATCGCGTCGGTGACAAGGTTCGTGGCGGTGACTTCGAATTCACCGTCAACAGCATGAAGTGCGGGATCTCGCAGGTCGGTGATTCGTTCCTGAACCGCAAGGCGCAGGGCATGTTCTGCCGCGCGAACATCTCCGTGAAGAACGTGACGAAGTCCGCACACCTGTTCCACGCCGACGGGACGGTAACCGCACAGGACGCATCCGGCCGCGAGTATGACCCCGATGGCACGGCCGGGATGTACGGCAATGACGACGCCAGCGGGTTCCTCGACGAGATCAACCCTGGGAACACCGTGCGCGCAAACGTCTTCTTCGACGTGCCCAAGGGTACGAAGTTGAAGACGATCACGTTCGACGCGGGGCTGTTCACCTTTGCCGAGGACGCAGTCGTGACCCTTTGACCGGATAGCCGGGCCGGCTGGTTCCGTCCCGGCCGTTCGGCGACGACCTGGTCGAGGCCGTCCCGGCCGGGACTCCAATGTGTTCGGAATTCCCGGTGGCGAGGCGGATTGCCATGCCGGGAAACCGCAGCTGGATCATGGCGGAGAGTTGATGCCCCGGCGCATTCTCGACAGCGCCCTCTGGTGAGCGCCGGGGTGCCGGTTCAGCGCGCCCGGCTGGCCGAGACCACCCGCGGGTCATTGGCGTAGCGGCGAACGACGTCATCGGCGTCACCGGCGGTGGCGCCGGGATCGAACAGCACCTCCACACACGCCGCCTGTGGCCCCTCGTGCCCGAAGCCGGCGATGACGCGATCCGGGTCGAAACGGTGGCTCTCCCGCACCAGGTCCCAGGCCGGCGCTCCCGGCCGCACGCACACCACCGCGTCGGGTTGCCGGCCACCCCAGGCCAGCGCCGGAGCCGACACCCCGATGGTGAGCACGAAGGCCAGCCCCAGACCGATCACGGTCGGCCGGCCGAACGCCGGCCGGCTGGACGGCAGGGCCACCGCCGCGAGAGCCGCCACGGCGTACGCCCACAGGGCCCGCTTGTCGGGCGTGTCGTGCAGAGCCAGCGCGATGACGCCGACCCCGATGGTCTGGGTCACCAGGGTGGCCAGCAGGAATCTCGGCGAGCCGACGAACGCCGCCGGTATGGCGGCGAGCGCACCGAGCGACAGCACGAGCACGACGAGCCCGATCGCGCTCCATTCCCGGCGCGCGTCCAGGGCGAGCAGCAGCCAGGCGAGCGCCTGCCCGCCCACGACGATCACGGGACGGAGCCGCGCCAGGAACCGCACCATCGGGCGACCATACGTCACACGACCGATCTGGCGCAGACCCTCGTTTCTACGCGGCAAGGCGGAGACGACAACAACTCCGTTGCGTGACGGCCGGTGGGTTTGAGTAAGGTCTGCGCCATGTCGAGCCCTGAGGCATCCACGGTGGGGGCTTTCGGTCACGCCGTCAGCCCCCTGCACCACTGAGTTCCTCGTTCGCGTCCCAGCAGCCTCCGCTGCATGGGATATCTGCGTGCACCCTCGGGCGCTGACCGCGGTGACGAGACGTCTCCCCGTTCTCTCTCACCTCGGAGTTCCTGATGCCTCTGCCGCTCTACCTGCTTGCCGTGGCGGTCTTCGCCATGGGCACCTCTGAGTTCATGCTCGCCGGCCTGGTGCCGGACATCGCCGCCAGCCTCGACGTGTCGGTCGGCGCCGCCGGGCTCCTGACCTCGGCGTTCGCTGTCGGGATGGTCGTCGGCGCGCCACTGATGGCGGCGCTGGCACGCTGGTGGCCTGCCCGGGCCAGCCTGCTGGGCTTCGTGCTGGCCTTCGCCGTGGCCCACGTCGTGGGGGCCAGCACGACGAGTTTCGCGGTCCTGCTCGTCACCCGGGTGGTCGCCGCCCTGGCCAACGCGGGCTTCCTCGCGGTGGCGCTGAGCACGGCGGCCACGCTCGTCGCCACCGACCAGAAGGGGCGCGCGCTGGCGGTGCTGCTCTCGGGTACGACGGTGGCCACCATCGCCGGCGTTCCCGGCGGTGCGCTGCTCGGCACGGTGCTCGGCTGGCGGGCAACCTTCTGGGCGGTCGCACTGCTCTGCCTTCCCGCCGCCATCGGCGTGGTGATGGGCGTCCCGGCACGTGCCGGGCAGACCCCTCGGGACGCTCCGGCCGGTTCGTCGCTCCGGAGCGAGATCGCGCAGCTCGTGCTGCCGAGGCTGGTCCTGGTCATGTTGCTCGGCGCCCTCGTCAACGCTGCCACCTTCGCCACGTTCACCTACCTGGCACCGATCGTGACCGACACCGCCGGCCTGGCCGAGCTGTGGGTCCCGGTCGCGCTGGTGCTCTTCGGAGTCGGGTCCTTCGTCGGCGTCGGCGTCGCGGGACGGCTCTCCGATCGGCGTCCGGGCATCGTGATCGCCGTCGGTGGTCCGTCGCTGTTGCTCGGCTGGGTCGCGATGGCGACCCTGGCCGCCCGACCGGTGGCGGTTCTGCTCCTCGTGCTCGTGCAGGGCACGCTGTCCTTCGCGGTCGGCAGCACCCTGATCGCCAGGGTGCTCTACGAGGCAGCGGGGGCCCCAACCATGGGTGGATCGTATGCGACCGCCGCGCTCAACATCGGTGCTGCCGGCGGCCCCGTCCTCGCGGCGGCGACCCTCGCGGCCGGCGCTGGCGACCTCGGCCCGGTGTGGGTCAGCGGCCTCCTGGTCGCGGCGGCCCTGCTCATCGCCCTGCCGCTCCGGCGCCTCGTCGCGCCCCACGCCGGCCAGGCACTCCGATGACCACGCGGACGTTCCGTCCCCTCGTGTGCTGAGCCGACGTCGAACGCCGACCGGCGGACCGGGCATGGTACCGGGCGTGACCAGCGGATCGGGATTCGGCGGTTTCGCGCCCACCGCGAAATGTCCATGATCCTAAATGGCCGATCCGGCGGTACGGTCCTTACTACCGCGGCGTGCGCGCACCAGGTACGCCGCCACCAGTGGGGGCACCGTGCGGAGGACACCCATGACCGAACGAACACATCGCACACCAGGCCGCCGACGTCGCGTGCTCGGCGCGGCGGCCGTGACCATGCTCCTCATCGCCACGCTGCCGGGCACGGCGTCCGGCCAGGAGCCCGGACCGGATCCGCGGATCGGCCTCGGCCCGGGATGGCTGGACGCGCAGAGCGCGAGCAGCAACCTCGACCTGCTGGCACACCACGACAAGCCGGCCGGATTCGTCAACCCGGCCAACCCGGGTGACTTCGGCTTCGCCGGCTCGGATCTCGCCTTCGGCGGCAAGCACGCCTTCATGGGCAACTTCAACGGCTTCAACATCTACGACATCTCGCGACCCGCCAACCCGACGCTCGTCACCAGCGTGGTGTGCCCGGGCGGGCAGGGCGACCTCTCGGTCCACGGCGACCTGCTCTTCATGTCGGTCGAGGAGAGCCGCGGCCGGGTCGACTGCGGCACCGACCCCACGGCCGGCACCCGGTTCCAGGGGGTACGCGTCTTCGACATCAGCGACGTGGCGAACCCGGTGCAGGTCGCGGCCGTGCAGACCTGCCGGGGCTCGCACACCCACACCCTGGTGACCGATCCGGACGACAGCGCGAACGTCTACGTGTACGTCTCCGGCACCGCCGGGGTGCGCCCGGCGAGCACGATGGCCGGCTGCAACAACGTGCCCGCGTCCGGCGAGAACCCGGCGCGGTGGCGGATCGACGTCATCAAGGTTCCGGTGGCGCACCCGGAGCAGGCCGCGATCGTCAGCGGCCCGCGCCTGTTCGCCAACCCGGAGACCGGCGCTGTCGACGGCCTGCAGAACACGCCGCCCGCGCCGCGGCACCCGTCGGGCGGGACGTGGAGCCCGTCGCCGGTCACCGACGCCTGCCACGACATCACCGCCTACCCGGAACTCGGGCTGGCCGCGGGCGCCTGTGAGGGCAACGGGATCCTGATCGACATCTCCGACCCGGCGAACCCGGTGCGGGTCGACGAGGTCTCCGACCCGAACTTCGCGTACTGGCACTCCGCGACGCTCAGCAACGACGGCAAGAAGGTCGTCTTCACCGACGAGTGGGGCGGCGGCACCGGCGCCCGGTGCCGTACGACCGACCAGCCCCAGTGGGGCGCCAACGCGATCTTCGACATCGTGGACGGCAGGATGCGGTTCGCCAGCTACTACAAGCTGCCGGTGCCGCAGACGCTGCAGGAGAACTGCGTCGCCCACAACGGATCGCTGATCCCGGTGCCCGGCCGGGACATCCTGGCCCAGGCCTGGTACCAGGGCGGCATCTCGCTGATGGACTTCACCGACTCGGCCAACCCGCGCGAGATCGGCTACTTCGACCGGGGGCCGATCAGCCCCACCGCCCTGATGCTCGGCGGCTTCTGGTCGGCGTACTGGTACAACGGCCAGATCTACGGCAGCGAGATCGCGCGCGGTTTCGACGTCTTCGGCCTGCGGCCCAGCGAGCACCTGACCGAGGCGGAGATCGCCGCGGCCCGTGAGGTGCGGTTGCCGCAGTTCAACGCCCAGCTACAGACCAGGATCGGCTGGGCGCCGAGCTTCGCGGTGGCCCGGGCCCGCTTCGACCAGTTGCTGCGGACCTGCACCACGACCGTCTCCGACCGGCACAAGGGGCCGCTGACGGTCACCGGCGTCACCTGCCTGACCGGGGCGACCGTCTCCGGCCCGGTCACGGTCCGCCCGGGTGCCACGCTGCTCGCCATCGACTCGTCGATCTCCGGCCCGGTGTCGGCGTCGAACGCGGCGGCGGTGCACCTCTACCACAGCACCGTGCGCGGCCCGGTGAACGTCACCGGTACGACGGGCAGCGCGGCCATCGTGGACACCGAGGTCCACGGGCCGGCCGTGCTGACCGGCGGCACCGGGACGGTCGAGCCGATCATCGCCGACAGCACGGTGCGGGGCCCGCTCGCCTGCACCGGGAACTCGCCCGCGCCGATCAACCTCGGGGCGGCCAACACGGTGCACGGGCCGGCCACCGGCCAGTGCGCCAGCCTCGACTGACGAGGACCGTCAACCCGGGGGCGTGTCCTGCCGAACTCCGGCAGGACACGCCCCCGGCGCTCGCTAGCGCTCAGCCCGAGAGCTTTGCCAGCAGCTCCCGCATGCTCTTGATCTCGATGGCCTGGTCGGCGTTGACCTCGCGGGCGAACCGGTCACTGGCCGGCTCCAGCCCACCCCCCGCCGCGTAGAGCTGCTCCACCATGGTCAACGCGCCGTTGTGATGACGGATCATGAGGTCGAGGAAGAGCCGGTCGAACTCCGCGCCGCGGGCCCGCCCCAACCGGCTGAGCTGGTCCGGGGTGAGCATGCCCGGCATCACCGCGTCGTGCCCGGCGTGGTGTGCGTGCGGTCCCGGGACCTGCTCGCCGCGTTCGGTGAGCCACCGCTGCATCTGCCCGATCTCGTCGCGCTGCGACGTCTCGATCCGCTGGGCGAGCAGCGACACCTCCCGGCTCTCCGCCCGGTCCGGGACGAGCGCGGTCATCTCCAGCGCCTGCGCGTGGTGCGCGATCATCCGTTGCATGAACCGGGTGTCGGCGGCGGTATGCGCCGGCGGCGAGGCCAGCTGCGCCTGCTCGGCCGGGGAGAGCGCCCGGCCCGCCTGACCCGGCGCGCCGGGCTGGACCACCCGGGTGGCGGCCGGTTCGTCCGGCCGGTCACCGGTGAGCTGGAGTACGGCGACCAGCGCCGCGACCGCGGTGACGGCGGCGACCGCCACGGCGGTCAGGACTCGGCGACGCGACGAGAACACGATGTGATCACCGTACCTAGGTTGTGTCCTGCGCCCGGATCGCGGCCCGCCCGGTCAGGTAGGTGGCCAGCGTATCCCGATCGACCGCTGATCCGGAGCGGCGATCGTGGGCGACCCGCGCGCCGCCGGCGTCGGCCGCCCGTGCGGGCGCGCGGGCGGCCGAGCCGGGCCGACGCGCGTCAGCTGTCCGTGCGCGGCGGGGGCGACGCGGAGCCGAACCCGGTGTCGAGGTCCCGCTCCGGGCCGGGCATCCCGGGGCCTTCTCCCCCACCCGTGGCGAGCCGGCTGTGCCGGCGGCCGTAGAGGAAGTAGACGACGAAGCCCAGCGCCATCCAGGCGAGGAACCGCAGCCAGGTCTCGACGGTGAGGAACAGCATCAGCACCACGCAGGCGACGATCGCGAGCGCCGGGATCACCGGTCCCCAGGGGACGCGGAAGCCGCGCGGCAGGTCGGGCCGGCGGCGGCGCAGCAGGATGACCGCGGCGGCGACCAGGACGAACGCGAACAGGGTGCCGATGTTGACCAGCTCGGCGAGTTCCTCCAGCGGGATGAAGCCGGCGAGCGCAGCCACCAGCAGGCCGATGATGATGGTGATCCGGTGCGGGGTGCCGTACCGCGGGTGCACCCGGCTCAACCAGCGCGGCAGCAGCCCGTCACGGCTCATGGCGAAGGCGACCCGGCTCTGCCCGAGCATCAGGATCATCACCACCGTGGTCAACCCGGCGAGGGCGCCGACGGTGATCAGGTTGGCGAAGAGCGGCTGGTCGACGGCCTGGAACGCGGCGGCCAGCGGTGCCTCCGTGTCCAGGTCGGCGTAGTTCTGCATGCCCACCACGACCAGCGAGACGGCGACGTAGAGCGCGGTGCAGACCGCCAGCGAGCCGAGGATCCCGCGGGGCACGTCGCGCTGCGGCACCCGGGTCTCCTCGGCCGCGGTGGCCACGATGTCGAAGCCGATGAACGCGAAGAACACCAGCGCCGCGGCGGCGAAGATGCCGCTGATCCCGAAGTTGGCCGGCGCCTGCCCGAAGAGGGCCTCCATCAGGGTCGCCTCGGCGCCGGAACCACCCGCCGCGGGCTCGGCCGGCGGGACGAACGGGGTGTAGTTGTCCCGCTGGAGGAAGAACAGGCCGGCGATGATCACGAGGAGCACCACCGCCACCTTGATGGCGACGACCACGGCGTTCACCCGTGACGAGACCTTGATGCCGGCGACCAGGACCGCGGTGAGGATCAGCACGATGAGCGTGGCGGGCAGGTTGAACGCGCTGCCCTCACCGCCGGTGACGGCGGCCGGCAGCGACACCCCGAGCGTCTCCAGCAGCACCGCCAGGTACTGCGACCACCCGACCGCCACCGTGGCGCCGGCCAGGATGAACTCCAGGATGAGGTCCCAACCGATGATCCACGCGACCAGCTCGCCGAGCGCGGCGTACGAGTAGGTGTAGGCGCTGCCGGCGACCGGCACCGTCGACGCGAACTCGGCGTAGCAGAGCGCGGCCAGGGCGCAGGCGATGCCGGCCACGACGAAGGACACCGCGACCGCGGGCCCGGCGGTCTGGTTCGCGGCCACCCCGGTCAGCACGAAGATGCCCGTGCCGATGATGACCCCGATGCCGAACACGGTCAGGTCCAGGCCGGACAGCACCTTGCGGAGCTGGTGCTCGGGCTGTTCCGTGTCGCGGATCGACTGCTCGACCGATTTCCTGCGCAACAGGCTCACGACCGGATCACCTCGCCGTCTCGGACCACCCTGATTTCGCCCACGGGCTGACGACTGACCCAAAAACAGCAGCGGTAAACGTCGAGGCGATGCCGACGGAACGCGACGGTGGAGCACGATGCCGACAGGGAGGGCGAAAGCGGCGCCCGATCCCCGTCGTCGAGTGGGGTTCCGGCGGGCGCTGGTGTGGCCCCACATCGGGCCGGGTTCGGCGACCGCCCGCCGGTCACGGTCCTGGGAGCGGCGGCGGGTCGTTCGTCCGGCCGGCGCTTCTCACGCCTGGCGCCCGGCGACGGATGGTCGCCGGATCGGCCGGTTCAGCCGGCGCGAACCATCTGCCGGAGATCCGCCGGGAGCGCCGCCTGAAGGTGCTCCATCACCCGGCCCTGCGTCGCCTCGCCGGCGACCTCGAGGACGACGCGGGCTGCATCCGACGCCTGCGTCCGGCTCATGCCGGCTCGATCGGACACCCGAGCGAGGAACTCCTCCTTGTCGAACCGAACACCCCTGCTGGGTGACGCCGCGGTCATCCGCAGGTATTCGCCGATCTCGCGGGGAAGGTCAGCGGCCACGTTCCCGGCCAGTCCCTCGGGGATCCGCTCGCCAAGGGTCTGCAAGGTGGCGCGGATGGCGGACGTCGCCGCACCGACGTCGGCCAGTTGTGCCCTGGCCTGGACCTGACCGACGAACTCGTGATGTTGCACGTTGGACCACCTCCGGTCATCGTCCACTCTTCGGTTCGTCGCCGGGCTGGTCCGGATCATGAAAGAAGGGCTTCCTGGAAGCGGCCGGACCGGACAGACGGAGCGGCTGGAGTTGCCGTCGCGCCGGCTCGCCTTCCCGTCGGGCTTCGCACCAAACCCGCACGTAGGGAGTCTGCCGGCCACCGGTTCGGTATGCCCGTCGCCCGAACGGCAGCCGGCGCCCAGCGGTCGGAGCCGCTCCGGAGGCCGTCCTCGATCCGCGCCGCGGCCGCGAGCAGCGGCGGCAACGGCTCCCAGCCCCGAGCCGGACGTACGTCAGCCGATCTCGGACGTGGTCCACCGCGCGGAGGTGTTGGTGACGGGCACGGTGTCACCGACCAACGTGGTCGACGCCTGCGCGTCCCGCCGCGCGCTCGTACCGACCCAGAGTTCGACGTCGCCGGGCTCCACCACCCGGGTGAGCGTGCGGTCGGAGAAGGCCAGCCGCGTCGTGGGCACCGTGAACTGGACGGTGACCGACCGGCCCGGCTCCAGCCGGACCCGCCGGTAGCCGAGCAGTTGCGCCACCGGCCGGGTCACCGAGGCGACCACGTCCCGGCCGTAGAGCTGCACCACCTCGTCGCCGGCGACCGCGCCGGTGTTCGTCACGGTAACGGTCACCGGCAACGACCCGTCCGTCGGCACCGTGGCGGGCACGGTCAGGCCGCTGTACTCGAAAGTGGTGTAGGACAGGCCGTGGCCGAACGGCGCCGCGGGCGTGGTCGGCAGGTTGGTCACCTCGCTGCCCTCGCCGAGCGTGGGGTGCAGGTAGGAGTACGGCTGCGCCCCGGCCGACCTGGGCAGGCTGACCGGCAGCCGGCCCGACGGGTTGACCCGCCCGGAGAGCACGCCGGTGATCGCCCCGGCGCCCTCCTCGCCGGGGAAGAACGCCTGGATCACCGCCGCGCAGCGCTCCAGCGCCCAGTCGACCGCGTACGGCCGGCCGGTGAGCAGCACGAGGACGACCGGCGTGCCGGTGGCCAGCACCGCCTCGACCAGGTCGCGCTGCACGCCCGGCAGTTCCAGGTCGTCCCGGTCGCAGCCCTCGCCGACCGTGCCGCGCCCGAAGAGGCCGGCGTGGTCGCCGACGACCAGGACGGCGACCTCCGCGGCGGCCGCCGTGGCGACGGCCTGGTCGAAACCGGAGCGGTCGGCGCTGTCCACGTCGCAGCCGGGCGCCCAGCTCACCAGGTCCGCGCCGAACTCGGTGCGCATCGCGTCGAGGACCGTCGGGACCTCGATGCCGGTCTCCACGTCGGGATGCTGGACGAGCACGTGGTTGAGGAAGGAGTAGCAGCCGAAGAGCGCGCCCGGCCGGTCCGCGTTCGGGCCGATGACCGCCACCCGCCGGCCCGCGGGCAGCGGGAGGAGGTCCCGGTTGGCGACCAGGACGATCGACTCCTCCGCGAGGCGGCGGGCGATCGCCCGGTGTTCGGGCGAGTCGAGGTCGACCGCCCGGGTCGGTTCGTCGGTGAAGGTGGCGTCGAGCAGCCCGAGTTCCTGCTTCTGCCGCAGGACCCGCAGCACCGCCCGGTCGACGAGCGCCTCGTCGAGCCTGCCGGCCCGCACCGTCTCCGCCAGGGTGAGGTAGGCGTCGCCGGTCGGCAGCTCGACGTCGACGCCGGCGGTCAGCG
Source organism: Micromonospora sp. C28SCA-DRY-2 (assembly GCF_030519475.1). GTDB lineage: Bacteria > Actinomycetota > Actinomycetes > Mycobacteriales > Micromonosporaceae > Micromonospora. The sequence goes on from NZ_JAUMKD010000003.1 coordinate 105,742, forward strand.
CCTGCACGGCCGCCTCCGCGTGGTCGCCCGCGATGCGGTGCAGCAGGTTCAGGAACGCCACCCCGAAGTAGTCGGCCACCACCGTGCCGTCGAAGCCCCACCGGTCCCGCAGCACCCCGGTGAGCAACGTCGGGTCGGCGGCGACGGGCACGCCGTCGATCTCGGCGTAGGAGTGCATCACGGAGCGCGCGTCGCCGTCGAGGATCGCCATCTCGAACGGCAGGAGCAGCACGTCGGCGATCTCGCGCGGGCCGGCGTGCACCGGGCCGAAGTTGCGCCCGGCGCGGGAGGCGGAGTAGCCGACGAAGTGCTTCAGGGTGGCGTGCACCCCCCGCGACTGGAGGCCACGCACGTACGACGTGCCCAGCGTGCCGACCAGGTACGGGTCCTCGGCGATGCACTCGTCGACCCGGCCCCAGCGCGGGTCACGGATCACGTCGAGCACCGGGGCGAGGCCCTGGTGGATGCCCAGTTCCCGCATCGACGCCCCGATCGCCGCGGCCATCTCGGTGACGAGTTCGGGGTCGAAGGCGGCTCCCCACGCCAGCGGGGTGGGGAAGGTGGCCGCCTTCCACGCCGAGAGGCCGGTGAGGCACTCCTCGTGGACGATCGCCGGGATACCGAGCCGGGTCCCCGTCACCAGGTCCGACTGGAACTTCCACAGCCAGGCCGCGCGTGCGGCGACGTCGACCGGGCGGGTGCCGTAGGGCCGGGTGAGGTGGCCGAGCCCGTGCCGGGAGAAGTCCTCGAGCTTGGTGCTGTCGCCGAACTCGCCCTGCAGCGGTGCGACGGCCTCGCCGTCTCCCTTCTCCCAGAAGCCGACGAGTTGCGCGACCTTCTCCTCGATCGTCATCCGGCCGAGCAGTTCACGGACGCGCGCCTCGCCGTCCTGCCCGTCCCGCCCGTCCCGGCGGTCGTGGTCCGGATCTGCCTGAACCGGAACCGACGTGCCCACCGCATCGCGGACCTCAGTCATACCGTGCTTTCCCCTTTTGTGCTCGTGCCGCTGTTGCTCATCCCTTGACCGCACCCTGCAGGCCACCGACGATTTGCTTTTCGGCGAACGTGAAGAAAAGAAGTGCCGGCAGCATCGCCAGCGAGGTGAAGGCGAGGATTCCCGCGGTGTCCGAGGTGTACTGGCTCGAGAAGTTCTGCACGCCCAGCGGCAGGGTGTGCAGCTCGGCGTCACCGAGGACGAGCAGCGGCAGGAGGAACGCGTTCCAGCTCGCCACGAACGCGAGGACGCCGACGGTGACCAGCGCGGGCCGGGACAGCGGCAGCAGGATGCGCCAGAGGAAACCGAGCCGGCCGGCGCCGTCGATCGCGGCGGCGTCCTCCAGTTCGCGGGGTACCGCGGAGAGGAACGGCCGCAGGATCACGATCGTGAGCGGGAGTTGGAAGGCGACCTGCGGGAGGATCACCGCGTAGTAGGAGTTGATCAGGTTCAGGTCGCGCAGCATCAGGTAGAGCGGCAGGATCGCCGCGCCGGCCGGGAAGAGCAGTCCGAGGGTGAAGAAGGTGTAGAGCCCCTCACGCCCGCGGAAGGTGTACCGGGCGAGCACGAACGCGGCGCAGACGCCGAGCACCACGACGCCGAGCGTCGTGCCCAAGGCGATCACCGCGCTGTTGAACGCCTGCTGCCAGAAGTCGCTCTGGGTCAGCACCCGGGCGTAGTTGTCCCAGACCCACGGGTCGGGCAGGCCGGCCGGGTCCGCGATGATCTGCGGGGTGGTGCGGAAGCCGCCGACGATCACGTAGACCACCGGGGCGATCGACACGGCCGCCACCGCGAGGGCCAGCACGTAGGTGAGCGGGGTGCTCCACGCGATCGGGCGGCCGGACGAGGACGGGGACGGAACGGGATGGACGGCCACTGTCAGTTCGCCCTTCCGGTGATGGCGCCCTCGATGTCCCGGCGCAGGAGGAAGCGCTGGAACAGCAGTGCCGCGACGAACGAGATGACGAACAGGATCACGGCCACCGCGTTGCCGTAGCCCCACAGCCGGGCGAAGAAGCCGTTGTCCACCATGTACGTCGCCATGGTGGCCGACGCGCCGAGGGACCGCACCGCGGGCACCGAGGTCACCCAGATCACGTCGAAGACCTGGAGCGAGCCGATCATCGACAGGAACATCCAGATCCGGATGGTCGGGCCCAGCAGCGGGAGCGTGACGTGGCGCTGGGTCTGCCACCAGGTCGCGCCGTCGATCGCGGCGGCCTCGGTCAACTCCGGCGGCACGTTCGACAGGCCGGCCAGCAGCAGGATGATGGCGAAGCCGACGTACTTCCAGGTGAGGACGAACAGCAGCGTCCAGATGACGACGTCGAGGTCGGCGAGCCACGCCTGCACCAGGCCGCCCAGCCCCAGCGACCGCAGCAGCGCGTCGACCGTACCGCCACCGGTCAGCAGCAGCTTCCACATGATGCCGACGGTGACCTCGGCGAGCACGTAGGGCACGAACACCAGCAGCCGGAACCCGGTGCGCCCGCGGAAGCGACGGTTGAGCAGCAGGGCCACGCCCAGGGCGATGGGGCCCTGGATGACGAGGGAGCCGACCACGATGATGGCGTTGTTGCGCAGCGCGTCGAGGAAGATCGGGTCCTGGAAGGCGAGCACGTAGTTGTCGAGACCGACGAACTCGGTGGGCGGCCCGACCCCGCGCCAGCGGAAGAGGCTGTAGTAGACCGCGAAGCCCATCGGCACGAGCACGAACATCACGTACACGACGATCGCGGGCGTGGTGAGCCCGATGATCTCGTACCACTTGCGCCGGGCCTCGGCCGCCCGGGAGGACGAACGCCGGGCGGCCCGGGGGCCCGCCGGCGGCGCGTCCGCGCCGCCGACGGGGTTCAGGGTCGGGTTGGTGGAGGTCACTTCTTCGCGGCCGCCTTCATCGCCGAGACGACCTGCTCGGGACTGCCGTTGCCGGCGAAGATGGCGACGATCGCGTCGTTCATCGCGTTGCCGACGGTGCTGCCGAAGGCGGTGTCCAGCCAGAGCTGCACGTAGGTCGCCCCGGAGGTGGCCTCCAGGATGGACTTCAGCGCCGGGTCCGTGATGCCGGCCTCCGCGCCCTTGGCGACGGGCAGGCCGGTGCCGGTCTCGGCGTAGCCCTTCTGCACCTCGGGGCTGACGATGTACTTGAGGAACTCGACGCACTCGGCCGGGGCGTTCTTGGCGCAGGAGAACCCGTCGCCGCCGCCGAGCGCCGCCTTCGGGTCACCCGCGGAACCGGAGATCGCCGGTACCGGGAACCAGCCGAGGAACTTCTTGAGCGCCTCCGGGTCCTCGGCGGCGGTCTCCAGGGTGCCCCGGTTCCAGTCGCCCATCAGCTCCATCGCGGCCTTGCCGTTGGCGAGCAGGCCGTTCGCGCTGGTCGGGTCGTTCTGCCCCGGCGTGGCGATGAAGTTGGCCTGGAACGGCTTGGTGTCGATGAAGGTCTTCAGGTCCTGGCCGGCCTTGACGAAGCACGGGTCGTCGAAGTTGAGGTCGACCGACGCCTTCTTCAGCGTGTCGACCGAGCAGGCGCGCAGCGCGAAGTTGTACCACCAGTGCGCGGCGGGCCACTTGTCGCCGGCACCCAGGGCGATCGGAACGACGTTGATCGCCTTGAGCTTGGTGACCGCCTCGTTGAGCTCCTCGAACGTGGTGGGCGGGGCGGTGATGCCCGCCTTGGCGAACATGTCCTTGTTGTACCAGATACCCTCGATGCCCATCCGGAACGGCAGGCCGTACTGCTTGCCGTCCACCTGCCAGATCTCGGCCGCGCTGCCGATGTTGGCAACCTCGGTCTTGACCTGGTCGGTGATGTCCTTCAGGTAGTCGGCCTCCACCTGCTCGCGCATCTCACCGCCGCCCCACGCCTGGAAGATGTCCGGCGGGTCACTGGTGAGCAGCGCGGCGGGGAGCCGGGTGCGCTGGAGCTGGTTGGTCTCGATCGCCTCGATCTGGATCGTGACGGTGGGGTGGAGTGCGGAGAAGTCCTTGGCGACCTTCTCCCAGTAGGTCTTGCCGGGCCCGTCCTGGGAGGCGTTGTGCCACCAGGTCAGGGTCACCGGGTTCTTGTAGAGCTCGCTTTCGGCGGGCGCCTCGTCCTCACCACCGCCGCAGGCGGTGACAAGGAGTGCGCTGGTCAGGAACAGCGCTAGGACGGCGCCCGCACGGCGCTTCATCGCCATCGGTGTCTCCTCGACTGGTCAGTCGCGATACTCGGCTTGGTGGCCGAGTTTTACAGCCGTGTAACCCAGTGTCAATCGTTATCGATAACGTTTTCGAATCTCCGGTGACGGGTCCCTGGGGGCCCTCTATCATCGTCGGCGTGGCGTTTCCGCAGCGTGTCAAGATGTCGGACGTGGCCCGTACGGCCGGCGTCTCGGTGGCGACCGTGTCCAAGGTCGTGAACGGTCGGTACGGCGTGGCAGAAGCGACAGTGGAGCGCGTCCAGCAGGTGATCCGGCAGCTCGGCTACGAGGCGAGCCTGGGGGCCCAGAGCCTGCGCAGCCACCGCACGAACGTGCTGGGCATCCTGGTCGCCGAGTTCGAGCCGTTCTCGACCGAGCTGCTCAAGGGAGCGTCGAGGGAGGTGGCCGGCACCGGCTACCAGTTGCTGGCCTACTCCGGCGGCGACGGCGACGGCGCGGCCATCGGCTGGGAGCGCCGGTCGCTGGCCCGCCTCTCCGGCACCCTGATCGACGGGGCCGTGATCGTCACGCCCACCGTGGTCGAGACCAAGCAGGGCTTCCACGTCGTGGCCGTCGACCCGCACACCGGCCCGTCCGGCCTGCCGACCGTCGACTCCGACAACTTCGCCGGTGCCGTGCTCGCCACCGAGTATCTGCTGTCGCTCGGCCACCGCCGGATCGGGCACATCAGCGGGCGCCCCGATCTCGAGTCGGCCCGCCTGCGCGAGGCGGGCTTCCGCAAGGCCATGGCCGACGCCGGCGTGCCGGTGGACGAGCGGCTCGTACGCGTCGGTGGCTTCCGGACCGAGAGCGCCGCCGGCACGGCCGCGGAGCTGCTCGCCCTCCCCGACCGGCCGACCGCGATCTTCGCCGGCAACGACCTCTCCGCCATCTCCACCATGGACGTCGCCCGGCGCATGGGCCTCACGGTCCCCGACGACCTGTCCGTCATCGGCTTCGACAACGTCCCGGAGTCGGCGCTGGTCGACCCGCCGCTGACCACCATCATGCAACCGCTGCAGCGGATGGGCGCCGAGGCGCTGCGCCTGCTCGTCGACCTGATCGCCGGCGTCGAGCGGGACATCCACATCCGGCTGCCCACCGAACTCGTCGTCCGCGCCTCCTGCCGCCCCGTCGACCCGGCCGCGTAGCGGCGCCTCCCCGCGCCCTCCGACGCCGCGCCGGCCGGTGGCTGAGCTGGTGGCGTAGCCGCGCGGCGGGGCCGCACGGCCTGCTGACGTACGCAGGCCGGTGCGACCCCACCTCCGGGATCGGCTCACCGGCGCGGCTTGTGCGGTACGCGCGGCAGGACGTACGGCGGGCCGGCGTAGATCAGGTCGGCCTTCAACTCGTGGTAGGCCCGCTTGGGCTGGTAGTTCTCGTCGTAGATGGTGGCCATCCCCTCCGGCGGGTCGCTGAACCAGCCGGGCACCCAGGAGTGCTTGTCGGTGAAGCCCCAGACGGTGAACGACAGGCAGTGCCGGTCGGCCAGGCAGGCCCGCAACAGCACGCTGAAGTTGGCGGCGGACGCCTGCAGCCGCGGGTTGATCTCGTCGGAGTCGCCGGCCTGCACGCCCTCGGTCAGCTGGCTGCGCACGTCGACCTCGGTGAACGCGGTGGCCAGGCCGAGCCCGGAGAACTTCTTCAGCGCCGCCGCCACCTGGAGGGTGTCGTAGTTGCCGTACTGGGTGCCGAGGTGGCCCTGGCTGCCGATGCCGTCGATGGGCACGCCCTCGGCCCGCAGTCGCCGGGCCATCTCGTAGACGAACTGGGTCTTGTCGTTGGCCGGGTCACCGGAGCCGAACGCCTCGATGTTGTAGTCGTTGTAGAACAGCAGCGCCTTCGGGTCGGCGGCGCGCGCCCAGCGGAAGGCGTCGGCGATGTAGCCGGGCCCGAGGTGCTGGGCCCAGAACCCCTTGTAGTGCAGGGTCGGCGGGTTGTCCCACGGGTCGCTGACCGCCTCGTTGACCACGTCCCACTGCCAGATCTTGCCCTTGTAGCGGCTGACCACCGTGGTGATGTGCTTCTTCAGCAGGGCACGCAGCTCCTCCTTGCTGATGGAGCCGTCGGCGACGCCGCTGGTCAGCCAGCCGGGCAGCTGGTTGTGCCAGACCAGCACGTGACCGCGGACGCTCTGGTTGTTCTGGCGGGCGAAGTTCACCAGTTCGTCGGCCGGCCCCCAGTTGTAGGTGCCCCGGGTGGGCTCCAGGCTCTCCCACTTCATGGCGTTCTCGGCCGTCACCGAGGAGAACTCGGACGCGGCGAGCCGCCGGTACTGCGGGTCGGCGGGGTCGTTGAGGACGGCCAGGTCGACAGCGGTGCCGATGTGGAGGCCGTGCCGCTGGCCGAGCGTCCGCAGGCTCTGCTCGGTCGGGTCGTACGGGCGGCTCGCCGTGGCGGGCAGGGCGTTGAGCGCCGCGACGGTCGCGACGGCGACCGCGCCGGTGGCTATCCACCGTCTCAGCTTCATCTGCGTTCCTTTCGGGCTGACCGGCGACCGGCGCGGACGCGCGGGGCACGGGGGTTCACGCTGGTGCCGGAGGTGGCTGTCGACGGATGCGTGGTGGCCGGCGCGGCGATTGTTTCGGCCCGCGACGCCGGAAGTTTCGGGACTCTGACCGGAACTTGGTCGGAAACGTTAGGAGTCGATGTGTCGCCGTGTCAACACGGAAGATTTCCGGAAAGTGGGCGACGCGGGCCGGGCCGCGTCGGGTGGCCCGGCCCGCGTCGGGGACCCGACGGCTCAGTGCTCGCGGTACGTGGCGTGGTCGAAGTCGGCGTACGCCCCGTCGCCGCCGAGGTCCTGCACCCACAGCCCGAGGAACGCGCCGGTGAAGCCCCACGCGGCCGGTTCGTCGTCGACGATCCGCGCGGCGTGCTCGTCCGACAGGACGGTGGCGTCCCCCTCGACGGGGAGCTGCCGGCAGCCGTCGCCCAGGTCGTAGCCGAACCGCAGCACCGGCCCGTCGAACTCGACGCGCAGGCCGACCCGGCCGGCGGCGCCGACGTCGACGGTGAGCTGCGGGTAGGCGGTCCGCCGGCCGTTGTCCGAGCTGAGCAGTTCCAGCACCACCCGGCCGTCGTCGGCCCGGGTCAGGTAGAGGTAGTACCAGTTCAGGGTGTTGTAGTAGCCGGTGATCCCGGCCAGCTGCCGGTGGTCGACCGGGTCGAACTCGACGACCGTCTCCAGCGAGCAGCGGGCCGCACCGACCCGCCGGCCGACCAGGCTCGGCGTCTGCTTGCCGACCGGGGACTGGCCACCGTGCAGGCGCAGGTGCGAGGGGCGGGCCCGCAGGTCGACCCAGTCGGCGCTCGCCGGGCGGCGCAGCGTGGACCACCAGGTGGCCAGCGCCGGGGCGTCGAAGTGGTCGGTCGCGGGCTCGACCGGCCACGGGTGGGCGGGCAGGTCCGGGGCGGGGATCTCGGTGGCGGGCACCCCGCCCGGGATGCTGGGCCAGTCGCCGCGGGGCCAGTCGATCTTCTGGATGGCGGTCTCCCGCCCGAGGACGCAGTTGCCCAGCGGGGTGTAGGGGCGCCCGACGAGGTGGGCGAGGTACCAGTCGCCCTGCTGGGTCCGCACCAGACTGCCGTGCCCGGCCTTCTGCAGCGCGAGGTCCGGCCGGCCGACGGAGGTGAGCAGCGGCCCGGCCGGGTGGACCTCGTAGGGGCCGTGCAGGTTCCGGGAGCGGGCGACGGTGACCTGGTGCTCCCAGCTGGTGCCACCCTCGGCGGTGACCAGCCAGTACCAGCCGTCGTGGCGGTAGACGTGCGGCGCCTCGGTCAGGCCGGCCTCCGTGCCGGTGAAGATGATCTTCGCTTCGCCGACCAGGCGCCGCCGGGCGCGGTCGTAGCGCTGGATCTCGATGCCACCGAACCGGTCGCGGCCCGGACGCCAGTCGGCGCTCATGGACAGCAGCCAACTGGAGCCGTCCTCGTCGTGGAAGAGCGAGGCGTCGAAGCCGTGCGCGTGCAGCGCGACCGGGTCCGACCAGGGGCCGGTGATGTCGGGCGCGGTGGTGAGGAAGTTCTGGGCGTCCCAGTAGCCGCTGGCGAAGCTGGCCACGTCGCTGTAGACCAGGTGGAACAGCCCGTCGTGATAGGACAGGTCGGGGGCCCAGATCCCGTTGGAGTCGCCGCAGCCGCGCAGGTCCAGCAGGCGGCGCTCGGTGATGATCCCGCCCAGCGCACGCCAGTGCACCAGGTCCCGCGAGTGGTGCACGCGCACCCCCGGGTACCACTCGAACGTCGAGGTGGCCAGGTAGTAGTCGTCGCCCACGCGCAGGATCGACGGGTCCGGGTGGAATCCGGTGAGGACGGGGTTGCGGATCGACCGGGCGGTGGCCAGCGCTGCGGTCTCGGTCGACATGTGCGACTCCTTCAGGGTCTACTCCCGGCATCTTTCCGGAAATCATCGCCGGGAGGCGTCGGAATTCCGCCCACCGTAACGGTTCCGGCCCGCCGGCGAACAGCCCTTTGATCGATGAAGCCCAGTCCTGACGCGCCCGCCGGCCACCCGGGAGCGACGCCGGTCGGCGCTCGAAACTTTCGGACTGAGCGATCTTCTGGCACCACCGCCCGCCTCGGCCCGCGTCCACCGGCCGCCAACGGCGCGACGCCGGCCGGCTCAGCTCGCGACCGGGCGGACGGCCGGTTCGTCGGGCACGGTCCCACCCGGCTCGCCGGACTGCCGACCAGTGCCACGACCCCGGTGGGCGAGCAGCACCGACAGCAGACAGATCACCGCGGCCGCGACGAGCGGCGGTTGGCCGCCCAGGTGGACGGCGGCCGAGCCGAGCGGGATCGCCACGGCGATCGGCCCGAACATCGCGGTGGTCGCCGTCCCGGCCACCCGGCCGAGCATCGCCGCCGGCGTGTGCGTCTGCACGGCGGTCACCGCCGCGACCAGCGCCCAGGGCAGGCCGACACCGGCGACCACCGAACCGACCACCGTGCCCGGCCACCAGGGCAGGCACCGCGCCAGGCAGCCGGCCGCGAAGAGCACGGCGCCGGCGACGGCCGCGGCGACCGGGCCACGCCGGGCGATGAGCCGCCCGACGATCAGGCCGCCGGCCAGCGATCCGGCACCCTGCGCGCTGACCAGCACGCCGAGGAACGTCGCCGGCAGGGCGAGTTCGGTGACGACCATCGCGTAGACCGCCGCGGTGGAGAAGCCGGACATGGCGATCGACACCGCGGCGAGCGCCACCGGGACGCGGGTCGCCCGCTGCCCGGCCAGGACGGAGAGCCCGGCCCGGAGGCCGCCCCGCTCGTGGGCCGGCGGACGGGGTGGGGTGTGGACCAGTCGCACCGCCAGGTACAGGGCGGCGACCAGCACCGGCATGGCCGCGCTGAGCACGGCGACGGCGTGGCCGCCGTGCCACCCGTACAGGCCGGCGCCGGCCGCCGGGGCGACCAGCTTCATGCCCTCCTGGGCGCTGGAGCGCCACCCGTTGACGTCGCCGAGTTCGGCGGGTGACAGGGCGGCCGGCAGCAGCGCCGTCTCGCCCGCGTCGATGAGCACGTAGCTGAGGCCGTAGGCGCACGAGACGGCGAACAGCAGCCAGGTCTGCCCGGGCCCCCGGACGGCCAGGAGGCTCAGCAGGACGCCGGCCAACGCCAGGTTGACCGCGACGACCAGCGGTCGCCGCGGTGCCCGGTCGAGCAGGGCGCCCAGCCACGGGCCGGCCAGGACCGGGGCGTACACGCACAGCCCGGCCAGGGCGGCGAGGCCGGTGGACCCGGTGAGGTCGAGGATCCAGATGCCGGCCACCAGGGACATGGCGCTGCTGCCGAAGCCGGACAGCAGCGAGATCGCCACGAACAGGCCAGCGTTGCGGCGCATGAGCCCTCCAGAGTTGAGCCGATACGACTCACATCCTCAGACTTGCGTCGGCGACAGACAACATCGGCGGCGGCCGTCAATGCGGTGTTGACAGCGCGCCGTCCAGGGCGGCCGCGACGGCTCGGACGGGCGCGGGCAGCCGGTCGGGCCCCGCCTCCGCGAGGTCGGCGGCGATCAGCAGGGCGAGTGCGTAGAGCGCGCCGGGCGGGGCGTCGAGGGCGGCCTCGGCGGTGCGGCGGACCAACTCCGCCCGGCGGAACCGGCTGTCCCAGCGCCGGTCCGTGTCGATCCAGCGCCGCAGGTCCGACACCGCGTTCCGGATCGCCGCGATGGCCGGCGGGTAGCGCAGGTCGAGGCTGCGCCGCCGCGACGACCGGGCCGCGGCCAGGCGTTGCCGGCGCTGCTCGGCGGCCTGCCGGCTGGCCAGCCCCAGCGCGGCGGCGATCTGCGCCCAGGTCGCGCCGGCGTGGCGCGCCCGGTGGATCAGCTCCAGCTCCTCCTCGTCGAGCCGGGTGCGGACGGCACGCAGGTCGGTCAACCGGGACAGCTCCGAGGTCACCTGTCAACGCTACATTGACAGAGCGGAGCGGTTCCCGGGCGGTCGCTGGCCAACCGGGCGCGGCGGCGCGGGCCGGTGACGGACGACGGTCGCCGGGGTGCGAGCCCGCTGGGCCGGTCAGCTGGCTCGAATCTCGCACCGCCGACCCGGGCCCGGCCCGGTGTGACCGGCACGGCCAGGGTCCGGGGACCAACGGCCCTGCCGGGCGGTCGCCGGCGGGGCGACGCTGGTATCCGTGAACAGCCGCCCGAGCCGGCCGGACGCCCGGTGCCCGCTCCGCCCCGGCGAGCCGTGCACGCTGTGCCAGCTGGACGTGACCGGGCCGCAGGACTGCCCGCTGGTCCACCTCGTCATGACCGACGCCGAACTGCGCGACGGGGTGCACCGCACCCGGTGGACAGTGCCCCGCCAGCGGGCGTGACGAGCTACGGCTGGTCGGCGCGGAAGGCGGCGGCGAGTTCCTCGTCGTAGCTGGCGATCGGCTGGCCGTCGGCGGCGTACGCGACCAGTCGCCCGTGCGCCATGGTGGCCGACCGGAAGGAGAACGTCCGGGTCCCCGGATACGCGGCCAGCAGCGGGATCTCCCGGGGCGTGCCACCCGGCGCCGAGTAGTAGGCCAGCCGGGCCACCTGCGGGGCGACCACCCCGTTGACCCGTACCTTCGTCTTCTCCACCCGGGTGCCGAAGGTGACCGGCGCGCCGGTGCCGAAGGCGGCACACTCGGCCGGCCCCCGGCAGACGAAGAAGTAGCGCGGGTTGACCACGTCGTCGAGGTCGTACGCCTTGAAGGTGGGATCGGCCCCGGCGGGCAGCGGCTGCACGGCGAAGAACGCCAGCGTGGCGGTGGCCGCGACGCCGACCCGCAGCCAGGCCCGGCGCGGCGCCGCCGTGCGGGCGGTGCGGGTGGCGGCGACCGCCACCCCGCCGAACCCGGCCAGGCAGAGCAGGCACACGCCGAGCGTGCGCGCGTTCTCGAAGAGGAACTGCACGCCCGGCCGGGTCGACACCGGGCTGAGCACGGCGCCGAGCGACACCACCATGGCCACCAGCAGCGCCACGCCGGCCACCTTGCGGGCGACGCCGGCGAGCCCGATCAGCAGCATGGCGGCGAGCACCGGCCAGATCTGGTGGTGCGTCCAGGAGACCGGGGAGGCGGCCACGGTGGCGCAGCCGACGAGTACCGCCGCGTGCCCCGGCCGGTCGTGCGCGGCCAGGTGCCGGGCGCGCAGCAACGCCACCGCGCAGATCGCGGCCACCAGGGCGGCCCACACCAGCGGCAGGGCGGTCTCCTCGACGCCGACGCGCAGCAGCATCCCGTGCACTGACTGGTTGCCCAGCGAGGCCAGGTTGCCGATCCGGGACGTCTCCAGCATGGTGCCGGCCCAGTAGGTCCAGCTCTCCGCCGGCAGCACCACGGCGGCGATCGCGGCGCAGGCGACGAAGGCGGCCAGCGCGCGGGCGGCGTCGCGCCACCGGCCGGTGGCCAGGAAGTAGACCACGAACAGCAGCGGGGTCAGCTTGATCGCGGCGGCCACCCCGACCAGGATCCCGCGCAGCCGGGCCGGCACCACCCCCATGCCGTCGAGCAGCGCCGCCAGCACGATGAAGATGCTCACCTGCCCGAAGCGCAGGTTGCTCTGCACCGGCGCGGAGAGCAGCAGCCCGAGCGCCACCGCCGCGACCACCACCGCCCGCCGGGACCGGCCGGTGGTCAGCGCGGCGCCGACCGGCACGGCGACGGCGACCACCGCGGCGTACGTGGCCAGCAGCCAGAGCACCTGCGCCACCCCCTCCGGCACCGCGGTGACCGGCCAGAGCACCAGCGCCGCGAACGGCGGGTAGGTGAACGGGCCGCCGTTGTGCGCGACGTACCCGTAGAGCGGGCGACCGGCGCGCAGGTCGGCCAGCGCGCCGTAGTAGATGTGCAGGTCGGAGAGGCGGTCCTCGCGGCGCAGCACGAGCCACGTGGACACCAGCGCGGTGACCGCGAACGCGGCCCAGAGCAGCACCACCCGCCGGTCTCGCATCCACAGAGGATAGGTTCCGCCGCGCCCGTGGCGCAGCCTGCACGATCTTCCGGCCGCCCGCTCCCCCTCCTACAGTGATGGCCACCCGTCACCCGACCCTGGAAGGTGCCATGAGCATCCGCGTGTACCGCAACGCCGCGATCCGCACCGGCGACCCCGCCAACCCGTTGGCCCAGGCCATGGCCGTGCAGGGCGAGCGGCTGCTGGCCGTCGGCACCGAGGCGGAGGTACGCGCGGCCGCCGGAGCGGGCGCGGAGCTGATCGACCTGGCGGGCGCCGCGGTGCTCCCCGGCCTCTACGACGCCCACATCCACACCGCCCAGTACGCCCAGAGCCTGGACGCGGTGGACCTGCGCGACGTGCGCTCGCTGGACGAGGCGCTGGCTCGGGTAGCCGCGCACGCCGCGCGGCTGCGCCCCGGCGCATGGCTGTTCGGCGGCCGGTGGGACAGCAACACCTGGGATCCGCCCGCCCAGCCGGACCGCTACGCGCTGGACACCGTCTGCCCCGAGCTGCCGGTCGCGCTGCCCAGCGTGGACGGCCACACCGTGTGGGCCAACTCGGCCGCCCTGCGGCTGGTCGGGATCGACGCCGGCACCCCAGACCCGGTGGGCGGGGAGATCGTCCGGGACGACCGCGGCGAACCGACCGGGATCCTGCGCGAGTCGGCCTGCCAGCCGCTGCGCGACCTGATGGTCTCCCCCGACCTGCGCGACCAGCTCCGCGCCGGGCAGGAGGAGCTGCTGGCGCTCGGCCTGACCAGCGTGCACGACATCGACGGCGAGGACTGCCGGGCGGCCTATCTGGAGCTGCGCGCCGCCGGCGAGCTGAAGCTGCGCGTGCACAAGGCGATCCCGATGAGCCACCTGGACGCGGCGATCGCCGAGGGCCGCCGTACCGGGCAGGGTGACGACTGGTTCCGCACCGGACCGGTGAAGATCTTCAGCGACGGCGCGTTGGGCTCGCACACCTGCCACATGAGCGAACCGTTCGCCGGCGAGCACGGCAACCTGGGCATCGCCGTCACGCCGTACCAGGAGCTGGTCACGCTCTTCGCCCGGGCCGCGGCGGCCGGCATCGCGGTCGCCACGCACGCCATCGGCGACCAGGCCAACCACCTGGTGCTCGACGCCTACCAGGCGATCGGCCGGACGCCGGGGCTGCGGCACCGGATCGAACACGCCCAGCACCTGCGGGCCGGCGACCTGGCCCGGATGGCTCGGCTGGGCGTCGTCGCGTCGATGCAGCCGGTGCACTGCACCAGCGACATCGACCTGGTGGACACCCTGCTCGCCGGGCACGACCTGGCCTCGTACGCCTGGCGGGGGATGCTGGACGCCGGCGTGCCGCTGGCCTTCGGCTCCGACGCCCCGGTGGAACACCCCAACCCGTTCCCGGCGCTGTACGCGGCGGTGACCCGCACCCGCCCGGACGGGACGCCGGCCGGCGGCTGGCAACCCGAGCAGCGGCTCAGCATGGCCGAGGCGCTCGCCGCGCACACCCTCGGCGCGGCCCGGGCCGCCGGCGAGGAGAAGCGCAAGGGTGTCCTCGCGCCCGGCATGCTCGCCGACTTCATCGCGGTCGACACCGATCCCCTGCGGGAGTCACCGGAGGCGGTGCTGCGCACCCGGGTGCTGACCACGGTCGTCGGCGGCGAGATCCGCTGGCAGCGCGGCTGACGGACCAGCTACCGGCGTCGTAGCTCGCGGGCGATGCTGCTCTTGCCCGAGCCGGAGTTGCCTCGGATGCAGACGAGGATCGTGTCCGGGCTGCCGGTGGGTTCAGCGAGCACGATGCGTCCGCGGCTTCAGTTGTTGCGGACGGTGAGGTTGAGGGCGGCGACGGTCAGCTGGGTGAGGTCGGGAACCTGGTCCTCGCCGAGTGTGACGCCGCGCAGGTTGTCCAGCGGCGTCTTGAGGCCCTGGAGGCGGCTGCCCCGCAGGTCGGCGCCGTCGAGGTGGCAGGAGTCCAGTTCCAGGCCGGCGAGGTCACAGGATCGCAGTGCGATGCGAGGTAGCCGGCAGGACGACCACGCGCCGTTAGTAAGAGTGCAGTCGGTGAACGCGACCGAGCCGGCGGCGGCGGCGCGTTGGAGGGTGGCGTAGTCGAAGCGGCAGCCGTCGAACAGGACGTCCTTGAGGCGTACGTCGGTGAGTCTGGTGCCGGTGAACCGGGAGCCGGTGATGGCGCAGCGTTCGATGGTGATGCCGGTCAGGGTCGCGCCGGAGAAGTCGGTGCGGGTGATCTCGCAGCCGAAGAGGCTGCCGGCTTCCCAGGTGCTCTCGCTCAGGTCCACGCCGGTGATCTGGCTGCTGCGGATGGTTACGTCCTCAAGTTGCGAGCCGTGCCAGGCGGCGCCCTCGACGAGGGCCTCGGTGAGGCCGTCGGCCAGGTCCGTCGTGGTGTCGAGGTCGTCCGGTTCGAGGTCCGGCAGCAGGACCTTCACGTCGCCGATCGTGGTGGTGCGCATGTGTCCTCAACCTGTGTGGGCGCGGGGTGGACACGCCACCCCGCGCGTCCCGTGGTGCGGGCTATTTCTTCTTGTTCCAGTTGTCCCAGCCGGGTCGGCTGTCGAACTTTCCCTTGTTGTCCCAGGTGGGGCGGTTGTCGAACTTCGCCGCGTCGATCGACGTTACCGACCGCTCCGGGTCGACGCCGAGGCGGGCGAGTTGCTCGGGTGCGGCGTTGGCGAGGACCGCGAGTGCATTGGTCATGGTGCTCCTCCTTGAGGGGTGAGGTGGTCCGCAGCGGCGCGGACGAGGGCCTGCCGGGTGGTCCGGCAGTAGGTCGTCTCGCGGGCGGTGAACGTCCCGTGCTCGAAGTAGCGGTTGCCGGCCTGGGCGCCGCGGCAGAAGTCGTAGAAGGCGCAGTGGTCGGCGCAGCCGTTGAGGGCCGTAATGAACTCGGCGACGTAGCCTAGGTCGCCGGCGCGGGCGAGCATGGCGGTGATCGGCTGCTGGAGGACGTTGCCGGCGATGAAGTCGCCGTACCGCGGCTCGGTAATGCCGAGCAGCTCCGGCGACAGCAGGACCACCTGCCCATCCCAGGAGACGGTCGGGATCGGCTCGTACGGGGCGTGGTCGACGCGCCCGGCTCGGGTGGCGGCGAGATAGTCGGCCAGCCGATCCACGTCGCGGATCCGCAGCGGGCTGCCGCTGACGCGGCGTGCGATGAGGCGCTTCCAGAACCGGTAGGCGGCGTCCTCCGGTACCGGTTCCCGGTCGGCGCCCTCCTGCTCTTCGATGTTGAAGCCCACCGACTCGCAACCAGGCAGGCCGGTGAAGAAGTCGAGGAGGGCTTCCGTGTGATCGATGGTTTCCGGTGTGACAACACAGATCACCGAGTACCCCAGCCCCGCGTCGGCCAAGGTCTGCATGCCGCGCAGGGTTCGGGCATCCGTCGACGTGCCGGCCCGGTCGACGCGGTTCCGGTTCAACGCGCCCGGTCCGTCGATGCTGACTCCGACCTCGAAGCCGTACGCGGTGAACAGCTCGCACCACTGGCGGTTGATCAGCGTCGCGTTCGTCTGGATCTCGTGACGCACCATCCCCGCGCTCCGCAGTTCCTCGAACCGGGCCAGCAGATCCCGGAACAGCCCGGTGGGTGTGACGGTGGGTTCACCCCCGTGCCACACGACACTCACGGGATGTCCGCTGTTCTGCTGGGCGATCGACTCGGCGCAAGCCTGCGCGACCGCGCCGCTCATCAGGCGCAGGGATCTCCGGTCGGGCAGGTAGCAGTAGGTGCAGTCGAGGTTGCAGAAGCTCGTCGGCTGCACGACCAGGGTGTGGAAGCTGCCGGCGACCGCCGGCTGGCCGGTGGCGTTGATGAGGCCGATGCCGTTCACGACGAGGCCTCCTCGTTCCTGACGGCCGTGATGGTACGGACGCGGTAGGCGTGGATATGGCGGGCGGGCCAGCCGAGGAACCGGTCGAACATGTCCGCCGCGCTGCCCGTCACGCTCGGGTTCAGCCGGTGCAGATCGTCGATCGCGTCGTGCAGGCGGCCGGCCAGGTAAAGGAACAGGCTCACCAGGCTGTCCCGGTACTCCACCACCAGAGCCGCCTTCGCCGCCCCGCAGGGCCAGGGCTGCCCGCACCGGCGGCACAGCCACAGGGGACGCATTGGTAGATGCTCAAGCCGTGCCGGCGCGGTCCGGTGGGCCGTGAGGCGGCGCTGCTGGCCGGTCACCGCCGATCACCCTTTGTGGTCTGCCGTTCGAACAGCTGACGCCACACATGGGTAAGCAACGGCGGATCAGCCGGCCGCAGCTGCCACTGCGAAGACGAGCACGAGGGCTCGGGCCGCCGGGGCTGGTCGGCCGTCGCGTTACGCGAGACGTAAATGGTCATGCCGGCACCCCCGGTCGAGACGGCCGGCGGTGGGCTCCTAGGGGGAAAGGCGAGCCCACCGCCGCACCACGGCGGCTGGGAGCAGACCGCCGACCACCCACCCACGCAGCCCTCACGGCGGTACGTAGGCGAGGCCTCGGCCGCACGCGTAAGAGGGCGTCACACGATGAAGCCGGCCGACGCGCCGGCGCATACCCTTGCCGTCCGGTGGTCCCGTCGTTCATCTCGAGTCCCCTGGCGTGAGGCTGCGATCCGGTGCCGGCCGCCTACTCACCAAGAGCGGCGCACCGGCACGATCAGGTTCGCTCGGTGAACGCGGCGATGGGGATGTCCTGACGGTGCACTCATGGTGCACCTGCAAGCACGCCGAGTGCCGTTACGATCCTCCGGCCGAATGTCCGTAGGGGAAGGACGTGCGATGGCTGCGGTGACGACCTGGACCGGCCGGGAAGCAAACGCGCTGCGCCGGGCGTTGCGGATGAGCGTCACCAGCTTCGCCGAACACCTGGGCGCGGCTCGGCGAACGGTGGCCAAGTGGAGCAGCCAGGGCGACAAGATCTACCTGCGTGCCGATATGCAGGCTGCCCTGGACACTGTGCTGGCGCGGGCTACCCCGGACGTCCGCGAGCGCTTCGAAGCACTGGTGAGAGCAGGTACCAGCGGTGCACTTGCGGATCCCGCGAAGCCGTCCGTCACCGCCACCCACGTCCATACTGGCGAAGGCAGCATTCACGACATCGACTCGGACGGCGACGTGCGGCGCAGAGACCTCTTGACGGGCGTGACGACCAGCGGCTTGGCCCTGCCGAACGTCGCACCGCTGCTCAACGCGCTGGTCGCACCAACCTCTCGAACCACCACGCGAGTTGCCCTAACGCTCCGGCAGTTCGCTGAGAAAGTCGCCGCAGCTAAGACCGATTACCAGGCCTGCCGGTACGAGCAGGTTCTCGCCGGACTCGCGGCCCTGCTGCCCGCGCTGGAACCGACTCGTGCGGACACCGAAGGCGAGCAGCGAGCGCAGGTAGAAGCTCTCGCCAGCGACCTCTACCACGTCGTCGGCAGCATGCTGCTCAAGGTCGGCGACAAAGGCATGGCCCTGGTCGCCGCCGAACGCAGCACCCGTGCCGCTGTGACCAGTCAGGACCCGGTGGCGATGGCCACGAGCGCCCGGATCATGACCCACGCCCTGATGAGCAACGGCCACAGCAACCAGGCACGGCAGCTCGCTGAAGACGCGGCCGAGAACCTCCGACTCAGCACCCGACTCGCCTCGACCGACGCGGTCGCCGTCTACGGCGCCCTGCTGCTCCGCGGTGCTATCGCCGCCGCCCGCGACGACAACCGGGACGACGCACAGGCCATGCTCGACGAGGCCTCCCAAGCCGCCAGGCGGCTCGGCTACGACGGCAATGACCGATGGACCGGCTTCGGTGCCACCAATGTCCTGCTGCACCGCGTCAACATCGTGCTGACCCTGGGCGACGCCGGCACCGCCATAGCCCTCGCCCGCCAGGTACCACTGGACAAGATCAGCCTTGCCGAACGCAAGGCTTCCCTGTTCGTCGACGTGGCACGCGCCTACACGCAGTGGGGTCGCTACGAGCACGGCCTGAACGCGCTACGCAGCGCGTATGAGGTGGCCCCAGAGGAGATCCGGTGCCGGCCAGCGGTGCATCGTATCGCCAGCGACCTGGCAGTCCTCACCCACGGGCACGTCCGTACCGCCGTCATCGACTTTGCCCAGCAAGCCGGGATCCGCGTATGACTCGCCGCCACCTGCAAATCGTCGTCTGCGCTGCCGGGCCCGCCGCAGACGTGACTCAACTGATCACCACCGCGACGCAACAGTCGTGGACAACGACGGTCACCGCCACCCCCAGCGCCCTCGACTTCATCGACGCGGAAGCGATCGAGCGGCTGACCGGGTACCCGGTCCGGTCCACCTACCGGTCGTCCGATCGGACCCACCGCTCGCTCCCCGCAGCGGATGCGCTCATCATCGCCCCCGCCACCTACAACTCCGTCAACAAGATCGCCCTCGGCATCGCCGACAACTACGCGTTGACCGCAGTCGCCGAGCTGATCGGCCGGCAGGTCCCGACAGTGGTCGTCCCGTTCGTCAACGCCGCCCTGGCTGCCCGCGCGCCCTTTCAGCGCGCGGTGGCGGACCTCCGCGACGAGCGCGTAAGGGTTTTCCTCGGGACCGACGACGGATGGGAGCCTCACCCGCCCGGCAGCGGCAGCAGTCGCCAGAGGGCGTTCCCCTGGGCGGCGGCGTTACATGCAGCGACCCGGATGGCCAGCGGCGTGCCTGCCAGCAGCACCGATCAGGGCTGAGCCCGCCTTACGTTCAGCGCGGAGACAGGAAGCAAGATCACAGCCCGAGGTCGGCCAGTCGCCGGGCGTTGGCATCCCGGGCAGCCTCCACACCTGGTCATTGGGCCAGTGCCGATACACCATCTCCCTGGTAATCACCGCAATCTGCGGTCGCAGCGGATCGCGGATCATGTCATCCAGCAGTTGCTCCTCACGCTCGGCGTCCTGAGCGATCATCAACACCGCCCCGACCGGCACCGCTCGGTCGCTACGCCGGCAGCCGGTCAGCAGCCCGCTCAGTCCCGAGGTCCGCCTACCGGGCCCTCGTCGACGTGCACAAGGAACCGCAGGCTCAACATCCGAGCGTGGAACCGCCGTTGCGGAGCAGCCCACGACAGAGACATGAACGCTGCGCTGAACGTGTTGGCCGCCGGACAGGCGGACAACGGAAACGACGGTGGAGCGCGGGTCATTCCACCAGCGGTGGTGGCACCGCGCGGCGAAGCGGTAACCCACCCGGACGCCGCGCGGTCCACGCACAGCGTGGAGGGAATCTCCGTCCTTTAGGGCGAAGAGGATGTCCATCACCCGCCCGGCGCAAGCGGCTCCCGGCGTAGCGCGGCGAGCTGGATCTGCAGCGCCAGCCGGGTACGCGCCGACGCCAGGTCGACCGGGACGACCTCGGCGAGGCGGCGCATCCGGTACCGCAGCGTGTTGGGGTGCACGTGCAACCGCCGGGCCGCCCTCGTCGGGTCGCCCTGCTCCTCGATCCAGGCGGCGACGGTGCCGACGTAGTCGGTGCCGTGCTGCCGGTCGTGCGCGACGAGGGCGGGCAGCGGCCCGCCGATCAGCAGGTCGGCCCGCGGCACCGTGCTGACCACCCGGTGCACGACCACGTCCGCCCAGACGTCCTCGAACCGCAGCACCGGGCCGGGTCGGGCGGGGCCGTGCAGGGCGAGCAGCTCCGCCGCCTCGGCGCGGGAGCGCCGCAGGTCCGGCAGGGTGCGGGCGACGCCGCCGGAGGCGGCGTGGAGCGCCGGGTCGTGCCGGGCGATGTCGTGGATCAGCCGCTCTAGCCAGAGCCAGCAGCCGGGCGCCTCGCCGTCGGCGGCCACCACGGCGAACAGCACCTCACCCAGGTCGGCGATCAGCGGCTGGCGCCACCCGTGCCGGCGGGTGATCGACTCCCACAGGGCGAGGTTGTGCACCAGCTCCGCCGTACCGCCGTGGGCCCCGAGCGCGACCACCCGCCACGGGCCGGCGGGCAGGCCCAGCTCCTCGCGGCCCATCCGGCCCGGGTCGCGCAGCGCGGCGCGCAGCCGGTCGGCGGCCGCCCGGCGGGCTACGTCGGCCTGCACCCGCAGCCGGAGCAGGTGCAGCGCCAGCTGGGACGCGGTGCCCTGGAGGTCGCGCAGCCGTTCGTCCGGCACCGGGCCGTCGACCACCGCCCAGATCGAGCCGAGCAGCTCACCGCCGGCCCGGATCGGGATCACCAGTCGGGGCAGCGTGCCGTCCGGCCCCTGCGGTACGAAGATCAGGTCGCTGCCGGTGGCGAGCTTGCGGAACACGCCCCGGGAACGGAAGTGCGCGATCACCTCGCCGGGCACCCGCCGGCCGACGATGGTCGAGACGCGCGCCGGGTCGGTGCGGTCCTGGCGCGACGAGTAGGCGAGCACGCGGGACTGGGCGTCCTCGATGGTCACCGGCGCGTCGACGACGGCGGCGGTCGCGTCGGCGAGGGCGAACAGCTCGTCGTACACCCCGGCCTCGCCGGTCTCCGGCGGGCCGGGCGCGACCGCCCGGTCGATCACGCCGCGCAGCAGCCAGACGAGCTGGGCCCAGGACCCGTGGCTCTGCAACTCGACCAGAGTCAGGTCGCGGTCGGCCGCGGCCGCCGTCACCTCGGGGTGGGTGGCCAGCGGCGGCTTCAGGACCAGGCCGGCCGCGGCGGTCTCCGCGCACCAGACGATGACGCCGACCGCCTGCTCCGCGGTGGCGATGCCGGCGCCGAGGACGAGGTCGCCCCGCTCGCCGGTGGTCGCGTCGTCGGGGTCGGCGAAGGTGACGTCGCGGACCTCCGCCGCCTCGCCGGCGACGACGATCTTGAGCAGCGCCGCACCGACGGCGTCCACCACACCACCCACGGTGATCATGGCGCGATTATCCCTCGGCGTTGTCCGTTCCGACCAACGACCGGCTTGATCGTTGGCTTGACCGGACAATGACGTTCCGGGCCGGCGCGGCCAGGATTGGCCCCGATCCCCCGCTGTCCCGAAGGAGAGAACCGATGCCTGCCGCCGAGTCCGGGCCCGCTCCGCAGCACGTCGCCGTAATCGGCGCCGGGATGGTCGGCCTGGCCACCGCCTGGTTCCTCCAGGAGCGGGGGGTGCGGGTCACCGTGCTCGACCGCACCGGGGTGGCGGCCGGCGCGTCCTGGGGCAACGCCGGCTGGCTCACCCCCGGCATCACCACTCCCCTGCCCGAGCCCGCGGTGCTCCGCTACGGGCTGCGCGCCGTGCTCAGCCCGTCGTCGCCGGTCTACGTGCCGCCCCGCGCGGACCTGCGGCTGCTGCGGTTCCTGGCCGGCTTCGCCCGGCACAGCACCGCCGCCAAGTGGCGCACCGCGATGCGCGCCTACATCCCGATGAACCGCCGCGCGCTGGAGACCTTCGAGGCGCTGGAGGCGGGTGGGGTCACGGCCCGGGCGAACGAGGCGAAGTCGTTCATCGCGGCGTACCGGACCACGACCGAACGGTCGGTGCTGCTCGACGAGCTGGGGCACATCCACGCCGCCGGCCAGGAGATCGAGTTCGACGTGCTGACCGGCGCCGAGGCGCGCGAGGTGGAGCCGTCGCTCTCCGACCACGTCGGTGCCGCCATCCGCCTGCACGGCCAGCGGTTCGTCAACCCCGGGGAGTACGTGCACGCGCTCGCCGACTCGGTCCGCGCCCGCGGCGCGGCGATCGTGTCGGGCGCGGACGTGGTGGACGTCCGCGACGAGGGCACCGGGG
Organism: Micromonospora sp. C28SCA-DRY-2; assembly: GCF_030519475.1. Classification (GTDB taxonomy): domain Bacteria; phylum Actinomycetota; class Actinomycetes; order Mycobacteriales; family Micromonosporaceae; genus Micromonospora. Next base: position 128,031 of record NZ_JAUMKD010000003.1, read on the forward strand.
TCCGGGTGCTGACGTCCGACGGCACCGACGAGCGGTACGACGCGGTGGTGCTGGCCACCGGCACCTGGTTCGGCGAGCTGGCCCGGCGCTTCGGCGTCCGGACCGTCGTGCAGGCCGGCCGCGGTTACAGCTTCAGTGTGCCGATCGAGCACATGCCGGCCGGGCCGGTGTACTTCCCGGCGCAGCGGGTCGCCTGCACGCCGCTCGGCGAGCGGCTGCGGGTCGCCGGCATGATGGAGTTCCGCCGCGCCGAGGCACCGCTGGACCGCCGCCGGATCACCGCCATCGCCGAGGCCGCCCGGCCACTGCTGCGCGGGGCCGACCTGGACGCCCGCACCGACGAGTGGGTGGGCTCGCGCCCCTGCACCCCGGACGGCCTGCCGCTGATCGGCCGGACCCGGTCGCCGCGGGTCTTCGCGGCCGGCGGCCACGGCATGTGGGGCATCACCCTCGGCCCGCTGACCGGCACGCTGCTGGCCGAGCAGATCACCACCGGGCGGCAGCCGGCGGAGCTGCGCCCCTTCGATCCGCTGCGCTGACCAGCACCGCAGGAGCGGGCGGAGCGCGGTGGCGCTCCGCCCGCTCTGTCGTTGCCGACCCGGAAGGAAACCGAACGTGTACGCCGTGAGCAGGCAGGACGAGCTGGGCGTGCTGCGGATGGTCCTGGAGGAGCAGTACGAGCGGCACACCACCCAGCTCGCGCTCCTGGCCCGGCAGGCGAGCCAACTGCCCGGCGCCGACCCCGCGGCCACCGCCGCGCTGACCGCCGCGTCCCGCCGCGCGCTGGGCGACATCGCCCGGGCGCTGCGCTACCTGGAACACGACGGCTACGGCCGCTGCCAGGGGTGTGCCCGTGACATCCCCATCGAACAGCTGGCGCACCGCCCGTCGACCCGCTTCTGCACCGCCTGCCGCCCCTGATCCGCGCACCCCGGCTGCGTTGCCGCAGGGCGACATGTCGAGGTAACCGCGCGTCAGGAGGGGACGTCGCGGTGGCGGAAGGCGGCCGCGCCGGCGGCGAGCAGCGCCACCGCCACGGCGGTCAGCACCACCAGGGGCAGCGCCGTCGCCTCGACCGCGGGCACCGACGGGATGTGGGTGTACGGGGAGAGGTTCAGCGCGGCCTGCGGCAGTTCGAGCACCGCGCCGAGCTGGCCGAGTAGCAGGAAGACCAGCAGGGCGGCCCAGGACAGCACCACCGACCAGCGGGGCAGCAGGCCGAACAGCGCCGTCACCACGCCGGCCACCACGAGCAGGGCGGGCAGCCGCAGCAGCGCGGCGCCACCCAGGTCGACGGCGCGCCCGACCGGGTCGCCGGCGACCAGGCCGTAGCCGAGGCCGGTGGTGAGGCCGGCGAGCAGCACCAGGGCGAGCGCGCCGAGCGCCGCGGCGGCCACCTGGGTGCCCAGCCAGCGGCCCCGGCTCACCCCGGTGGCGAGCACCGCCTCCAGCACGCCGTCGGACTCGTCGCCGCGCACCCGCAGCATGGCCTGCACGACGTACGCCCCGATGGTCAGCGCGAACAACCCGAGCATCGCGGCCAGGTACGCGTCGATCAGGTCGGCCCCGCCGCCCATCGCGGCGATCGCCTCGGCGGCGGCCGGGTTCTCCTCGATCATGGCGTTGAACTCGTCACCGGCGATGCCCATCGAAAACCCGAGCACCGCCACCCCGACCGCCCAGCCGAGCAGCGTGCCGCGCTGCAGCCGCCAGGCCAGCCCGGCGGGGCTGAGCAACCCGGCCGCGGCGCTCGCCGGGCCGCGCCGGGGCGCGACCAGGCCGGCGCCGATGTCCCGCCGCTCGGCCAGCGCGTAGGCGGCCGCGACCGCGGCGAGCAGCAGCGCGACGGGCAGCGCGAGGACCCACCACCGGTCGTCGACGTAGGCGCGCACCTGGTTGCCCCAGCCGAGCGGCGACAGCCAGGACGGCCAGGCGCTTTCCACCCGCACGCCACCGTCGGTCTGGTCGCCGAGCACGTCGCCGGCGGCGCGCAGCAGGAAGGCGACCCCGACGGCCGCGGCGGCGAGCGCGTTCGCGCCCCGGGAGGTGACCGAGAGCTGGGCCGTGACGGCGGCGACGCCGGTGAAGGCCACCCCGACCCCACCGATCGCGGCGGCCGCGACGACGGAGCCGGCCAGCGGCAGGCCGGCGCCCGCCAGGCCGGCGGCGAGCAGCGCGGCGGCCGCCACGTTCGCCGCGACGACCACCAGCAGCGCGGCGGTGAGCAGCGCGTACCGGCCGACCACGGCGGCGCCGAGCAGCTCCGCCCGGCCGGTCTCCTCGTTCTGCCGGGTGTGCCGGACCACCGCGAAGGTGCTCAGCAGCGCGAAGATCAGGGCCAGCGTGATGTACGTTTCGGCGACCACCACCGCGCCCAGGTCGCTGCCGGCGATCGGGCCGTTGAACGCCCGGGCGACCAGGCTGGACGCCGAGGTGGTGGCGTAGCCGAGGCGGGCGGGCTCGTCCGGGTAGACGCTGACGACGCTCTGCGCGAGGGCGTAGCCGAGCAGGGGCGCGCCGAGCACCCAGATGGCGAGCCGGACCCGGTCGCGGCGCAGCACGAGCCGGGCCAGCGTCCCGGTGCCGGTGAGCGCGCTCATCGGGCACCCGCCCGGCGGCCGTTCACCCCGGCGGCCTCGGCGGCCGGCCGTTCGTCGCCGTAGTGCCGCAGGAACAGCTCCTCCAGCGTGGGCGGGGTGCTGGTCAGGGCGCGCACGCCGAACCGGACCAGGTGCCCGAGCAACTCGTCGAGGTGGGCCGGCTCCACCTCCAGGTGGGTACGCCCGTCGACCTCGCGGATCGCGTGCACGCCGGGCAGCGCCTCCAGGCCGGTCAGCGGCCGGGCGGTCTCCACGGTCACCGCGGTGCGGGTGAGGTGGCGCAGCTCGGTGAGGGTGCCGGACTCGACGGTACGGCCCTCGCGGATGATGCTCACCCGGTCGCAGAGCGCCTCGACCTCGGCGAGCACGTGGCTGGAGAGCAGCACGGTGGCGCCGTCGGCCTTGATCCGCCGCACCTCGTCCTGGAACACCGCCTCCATCAGCGGGTCGAGCCCGGAGGTCGGCTCGTCGAGCACGTACAGCTCCACGTTCGACGCGAAGGCCGCGACGATGGCCACCTTCTGCCGGTTGCCCTTGGAGTAGGTGCGGCACTTGCGGGTCGGGTCCAGGTCGAAGTGGTCGAGCAGTTCGTCGCGGCGCCGCCGGTCCAGGCCGCCGCGCAGCTTGCCGAACAGGTCGATCGCCTCGCCGCCGGAGAGGTTCGGCCAGAGGCTGACGTCGCCGGGCACGTACGCCAGCCGGCGGTGCAGGGCGACCGCGTCGCGCCACGGGTCGGCGTCGAACACCCGCGCCTCGCCCGCGTCGCGCCGCAGCAGGCCGAGCAGGATGCGGATGGTGGTGGACTTGCCGGAGCCGTTCGGGCCGAGGAAGCCGTGCACCTCCCCCGCCTCGACCCGCAGGTCGAGCCCGTCGAGCGCGCGGACGCTGCCGAACGTCTTGACCAGGTTGCCGATCTCGATGACGGGCATGGCCCCTCCTGCCGTTGACACCTCGACGAGCCCCACTGTACTGACCGGCGGTCAGCGCAATCAACAGTGACACCGGCCACCGGTCAGGGCGCCGGCTAGGCTTGCCGGCATGACCGCCGAGCCCGCCGACGACACCCGGACCCGGATCCTGCGCGCCGCGCTCGACCTGTTCGCCGAGCACGGCTACCAGCGCACCGCGCTGCGGCAGATCGCCGACCGGCTGCGGCTGACCAAGGCCGCCATCCTCTACCACTTCCCGGCCAAGGAGCACCTGCTGGCGGCCCTGATCGAGCCGCTGGTGGCGGATCTGGAGCGGCTGCTGGACAGCGCCGAGGAGCTGCCCACCGACCAGGCCCGGTGGGCGGTGCTGGAGGGCTGGGTGGACACCATGCTCACCCACCGCCGCCCGCTCGGCATGCTCTTCCACGACATCGCGCTGATCACCCGCGGCGACACCTACAACCGGCTGATGCGCATCGCCATGCGGGCCAACGACCGCATCGCCGGGCCGGACGCCGGGCGCCGGGAGCGGGTCCGGGCGGTGCAGGCGGTCGCCATGTGCAGCGACCCGGTGGTCTTCTTCACCGACGTGTCCGACGAGGTGCTCCGGGCGGACATGCTCGACGGCGTACGCCGGCTGCTGGCCGCACCCGGCGCGGACGCCCCGCGCGCGGCGGAGCCCGGGCCGGTGACCGGGCGGCGGCGGCCGGGCCGGCCGCGGGCGCTCGGCCGCGAGCAGGTGGAGGCGGCCCGCCGGATGCACGCCGCGGGCACCCACTCGGTGGACGACATCGCCGCCGCCCTCGGGGTGTCCCGGGCGACCGTCTACCGCCACCTGGAGCAGACCGCCGCCAAATAACGAGACTTTTTAGCGACTTTTTTGAGACGGTAGTGAGACGGCACCGGCCTCGGCGGCGACCGCCCGGTCGAGGAGCGCCTGCTCCAGCAACGCCGACTGCGCCACCGAGCCGCCGCGGACGGCGATGCTCCGCCGGGCGGCCCGGTAGAAGCCGTCGCGGGCCTCGTTGACCCGGGAGAGCACCCCGACCATGTCCGGCTCCGGGTCGGCGATCCCCCGGGCCAGCCGTTCCAGCTGCCACACCGCGTCCCGCCAGACGCCGGCCGCGGCGACCGTCGCCTCGTCGCCGAGCAGCAGCATGTTCTCCCAGGCGATGGTGCGCCGGGCGTCCGCCTCGGCCAGCCTCGCCAGGCCGGCCTCCCGGTCGATCGGGTGGCTGTGGGAGTTCGGCCGGCGGTCGGCGGTCATCCGCAGGGCGATGGCGTGGCTCTCCTTGACGGCGTGCGCGTACTCGACGTAGGCGTCGAGCCGCCGCTCGTCCCATCGGATGCTCTGGTTGCGCCGCCACCGGGCCCGGTCCGCCAGCGACGTGGCGAAGATCGTGCCCAGGGTTCCGACCAGTACGCCCAACAGCGCCGGAACCTGCGCCAGCAAGGTGCCCACGCCGCCGAGGCTGCCATGCCGCGGCAAGCCCGCGCCAGGCTCGTCGAGCGCCGGCCCGACGCGACCCGCGGACGACCCTGGTCGCGCGCACCGACGACGGTACGCGCACCGGCCCCGCCATCCAGGCCGCCCGCCGGGCCGAGGCGGCCCGCTTCTTCGGCGACCTGAGCCCGGCCGACCGGGACGGCCTCGCCCGCATCCTCGCCGCCCTGCGCGGCTGACCCGCCGGCGCCCTCCGCTCGATCGACTCCGTGCCGCCGTAAGAGGGGTGTCGACGCGAGCGGGACACCGCGATATCGGCGAAACGGAGTCGATCACGGCGACCGGCCGCCAGCGGGCCGGGGATGCGAGCAGGGCGGGGCCGGGCGGGGCCGGCTCAGCGTCCGCGGTGCCGCGGGGCCCGGGCGGAGTTTGGGCGCGCCAGCGGCGGGTAGCCGAGCCGCCCGTCCTGCGGACGGGACCCGGACCCCCGTACGGGCGGTCCGTCACAGGCGGCGGGACGGGAGTGGTGACGGTGGGTCCGGTACCCCGGGCGAGCGGTGGCCGCTGAGCATGTGCGGAATCAGCGGCGAGGCGAGATTCGACGGCACGACGCCGGACGCCGAGGCGGTCACCCGGATGGCCGAGGCGATGCGGTCGCGCGGCCCGGACGGCGAGGGGCTGTGGGGCGACGGCTGGGTGACCCTCGGGCACCGCCGGCTGACCATCATCGACCTCTCCGACGCCGGCGCCCAGCCGATGGTCCGCGAGGACCTCGGCCTCGGTCTGGTCTTCAACGGCTGCATCTACAACTACCCCGAGCTGCGCGCGGAGCTGGCCGCCGCCGGGCACACCTTCCACTCCACCAGTGACACCGAGGTGATCCTGGTGGCGTACGCGCACTGGGGGGAACGCTTCGTCGACCACCTGGTCGGCATGTTCGCCATCGGCCTGGTCGACCGGCGGCGGCGCCGGCTGCTGCTGGTCCGCGACCGGCTCGGCATCAAGCCGCTCTACCTGGCAGAGGCGCCCGGGCGGCTGCGGTTCGCCAGCACCCTGCCGGCGCTGCTGCGCGCCGGCGACGTCGACACCGGGATCGACCCGGTGGCGCTGCACCACTACCTGTCCTGGCACTCGATCGTGCCGGCGCCGCGGACCGTGCTGCGCGGGGTGCGCAAGCTCCCCCCGGCCACCCTGCGGGTGATCGAGGCGGACGGGCGCAGCCGGGACCACGTCTACTGGCAGCCGGACTACGTGCGGGACCCGGCGCACGCCGGCCTGGACGCCCGGGACTGGCGCGCCATGATCGGCGACGCGCTGCGCACGGCGGTACGCCGACGGCTGGTCGCCGACGTGCCGGTCGGCGTGCTGCTCTCCGGCGGCCTGGACTCCAGCATGATCGTGGCGCTGCTCGCCGAGGCCGGCCAGCACCACCTCCAGACGTTCAGCATCGGCTTCGACAGCCGCGGCGCCGAGACCGGCGACGAGTTCCACTACTCCGACCTGGTGGCCCGCACCTTCGACACCGACCACCACCGGATCCGGCTCGCCGACGACGACCTGGTCCCGGCGGTACGCCGGACCGTGCAGGCCATGACCGAGCCGATGGGCAGCCACGACGTGGTCGCCTTCCACCTGCTCTCCGAGCAGGTGGCCCGGCACGTCAAGGTGGCCCAGTCGGGGCAGGGCGCGGACGAGGTGTTCGCCGGGTACGGCTACCACCAGCCGCTGGCGCGGGTGCCCCGGGACGGGGCGGCGGAGGAGTTCGCCGCCGCGTTCTTCGACCGGGACCACGCCGAGCTGCACCGGGTGCTCAGCCCGGCGTACGCCTGCGAACAGGACGCCAGTCGGGAGCTGGTCGCCGCCGAACTGGCCGCGCCCGGCGCGGACACCGCGCTGGACGCGGTGCTGCGCCTGGACACCCACCTGATGCTCCCCGACGACCCGGTCAAGCGAGTGGACAGCATGAGCATGGCCTGGGGCCTGGAGGTGCGCACCCCGTTCCTCGACCAGGACCTGGTTACACTGGCCGCGGCCTGCCCGCCCGAGCACAAGGTGGCGCAGGGCGGCAAGGCGGTGCTGAAGGAGGTGGCCCGCGAGGTGCTGCCGGTCGAGGTGATCGACCGACCCAAGGGCTACTTCCCGGTGCCGGCGCTGCGCAACGTGGACGGCCCGGTGCGCCAGCTGGTCACCGAGGCGCTGCACGCGCCGGCCGCCCGGGAACGCGGGCTGTTCCGCCCGGAGTACGTCGCCGAACTGCTCGCCGAGCCGGACCGGGCCGAGGCGGCCGCCGGCAGCAACAAGCTGTGGCAGCTCGGCCTGCTGGAGCTCTGGCTGCAGACCCACGACATCCGGTGAGCCACCCGGGCGGTCGGCGCCGCCGGACGGTCAGCCGGCGGTGGTCTGGGCGGCGAGGTGGTCCAGCACGGAGCGGATGTCGCCGCCGGTGTCGGCCATGATGCGCCGTTGCCGGGTGGCGCCGGTCCCCTCGCGGCGCAGCCGGGTCAGCTGCGCGACGGTGTAGTCGAGGTCGCCGTGCCGCGCCAGCGCCGGGGTCACGGTGGCGAACAGCTCCTCGACCAGGTCCCAGGCCGGCCGGGCGCCGCCGGCGTGCAGGTCGATCAGGTCGCCGTCGAGGCCGTCGTGGGCGGCCCGCCAGTGCGCGGCCGAGACCAGGCAGTTGCGGATCCGGTGCGCGGCCACCCCGGAGCGGACGTCGTCGACGATCGTGGCGACCAGCGCCCGGACCAGCGCGGCGACCAGCACTGTGTCGTCCACCGTCGGGCAGACGTCGCCGACCCGGATCTCCACCGTCGGGTACGCCGCCGACGGCCGGGCGTACCAGTAGACCATCGCCGCGTCGAGCATGATGCCGGCGGCGATCAGGTCGTCCACCGTGCGGTCGTAGTCGGCGGCGGAGTCGAAGTGCGGCGTCGGGCCGATGCTCGGCCAGCGCTCCAGCTGCATCGAGCGCCAGCTGGCGTGCCCGGTGTCCCGGCCGTCGTGCAGCGGGGAGTTGGTGGTGATCGCCTGCACCACCGGCAGCCACGGGCGCAGGTGGTTACAGACCTGCACGGCCAGTTCCCGGTCGGGCACCCCCACGTGCACGTGACAACCGCAGACCGCCGGGTCGTGCGCCACCGGGCCGAAGCGGCGGGACATGGCGTGGTAACGCGGCTTGTCCGGCACCGTCCGGTGCGGTTCGTGGACGGGCGTGGCCCCGACCGCGACCAGCCGGGCGCCGGCCGCCTCGGCCGCCGCCGCGGCGGAACGCCGCAACCCGACCAGGTGCCGGCGCAACTCCCCCAGGTCCGCGCAGACCGGGGTGACCATCTCCACCATGCTGTGCCGGAACTCCTGGCGGCTCTGGTCCCGGGCGGTGCCGTGCAGCGCGGTGAGCACCCGGTCGGCCACCGGGAGGCTCTCCCCGGTCGCGGGGTCGAGAAGCAGGTACTCCTCCTCCACCCCCAGGGTCAGGGTGGTCAGGTCGGGGACGCTGGTGGCAACTGCCGGACGGTACGTCATCGGTGGTCGGCGTCCGTTTCGTCGGGCGGCGCGGGCCGCACGGCCGGGACGACCGGGGTTCCCGGCCGCCGGCCGGGCAAACGTCCCCCAGCGCCCCGAACCGCCACCACCGTTGCCCGCGCGGGCCGCCCGTCCGCTATCCGCCGGAGCGCACCGTCACCGCCCGCCGGGTCAGGAAGTCGCGTTCGGCCGCGTTCCCGGCCAGCTCGGCGGCCCGCCGGTACGCCACCGCGGCCTCCCCGGCCCGCCCGAGCCGGCGCAGCAGGTCGGCCCGGACCGCGTGGAAGACGTGGAAGCTGCCCAGGTCGAGGCGCTCCACCTCGGCCAGCGCCGCCGCCGGGCCGGCCACCTCGGCCAGCGCGACCGCCCGGTTCAGCGCCACCACCGGCCCGGGCAGGTAGGCCCGGAGCTGGTCGTACAGCGCCAGGATCTGGGCCCAGTCGGTGCCGGCGGCGTCCGGCGCGGCGCTGTGCACGGCGGCGATGGCGGCCTGGATCTGGTACGGGCCGGGCTGGCCCCGGCGCAGGCAGCGGCGGACCAGGTCCTGCCCCTGCTCGACCAGCGCGGCGTCCCAGCGCCGCCGGTCCTGGTCCGGCAACGGCACCAGCGCGCCGTCGGCGGTGGTGCGGGCGGGGCGGCGGGCCTCGGTGAGCAGCATCAGGGCCAGCAGCCCCCGCGCCTCCGGCTCGTCCGGCATCAGCTCCACCAGCAGCCGGCCGAGCCGGATCGCCTCGGCGCACAGGTCGTCGCGGACCAGCCGGGCACCGGAACTCGCCGTGTGCCCCTCGGTGAAGATCAGGTAGACCACGGCCAGCACGGCCCGGAGCCGGTCGGGCAGGTCGGCCTCCCGGGGGATGCGGTACGGGATGCCGGCGTCGCGGATCTTCGCCTTGGCCCGGACCAGCCGCTGCGCCATGGTCTTCTCCGGCACCAGGAAGGCCCGGGCGATCTCGGCGGTGCTCAGGCCGCCGAGCAGGCGCAGGGTCAGCGCGACGCGGGCGGCCGGGTTCAGCGCCGGATGGCAACAGGTGAAGATCAACCGGAGCCGGTCGTCGCGCACGGGCCCCTCCTCGACGGGTTCACCGGCGGCGTACAGCAGGGCGGCCTGGGCGTGCCGGTCGGCCCGGGACGCCTCCCGGCGCAGCCGGTCGATCGCCCGGTTCCGGGCGGTGGTGATGATCCACCCGGCCGGGCTGGGCGGCGGCCCGGTCTCCGGCCAGCGGGCGGCGGCGACGGTGAAGGCGTCCTGCACCGCCTCCTCGGCGAGGTCGAGGTCGCCGAGGAGGCGGGCCAGCACGGCGACCGCGCGGCCGTACTCCGCGCGGAACACCCGCTCCACGTCCGGCACGGTCAGTCGTCGCCCTGGAACGGCCGCACCTCGATCGGCAGGGTGGTGGCCAGCGCGTAGCGGCTGCCCCAGGCCAGCGCGGCGTCCAGGTCGGGCGCCCGGATGACGGTGAAGCCGCCGAGGTACTCCTTGCCCTCGACGAACGGCCCGTCGCTGACCAGCACCGCGCCGTCGGACGGCCGCAGCACGGTGGCGGTGTCCGGGGCGTGCAGGCCCTGGCCGAAGACCCAGCACCCGGCCGTCTCCAGGTCCTGCCGGATGACGCCGAGGTCGCGCATCACCCCGGCCAGGAACTCCGGCTCCGGGCGGCCTTCGCCCGCGGGCTGGTAGATGCTGAGCAGGTACTGCCTCATCGGCCTCTCCTCGGTGGGCGGCCGGCCCGACGCCGGCCTCTCATCCTGCACACGAACGGCGGCGGCCGAAATCGACACGAGCCGCCCCGGCGTGCCGGGTCCCGGGAAACGCCGCGGATCCCGGGAAGCGTCGCGGCCCGGCTCCCCGAGTCGGGGAACCGGGCCGCGGCGCGTGCGGTGTCAGTCGGTGCAGGACGGCTGGTCGAAGTGTCCCGGGGTGCCCGGGAAGGCCGCGCCCGCGCCCTGCTCCTTGTTGTCCCGGGGGTACACGTAGGACAGCTCCAGGAAGGCGGAGGTGCCCGGCGTGGTCACGTCGGCCGGAGTGCGGCCGGCGCCGGTGGCCCAGGCCAGCCGGGTCAGGAAGTCCTGCATGGCCGGGCTGTGCTGGCGGATGTCGTTGAACCCGCCGTACGCCGCGTTGCAGTGGGTGTACAGGTTGTACGCCCCGTTCCAGTCGAACAACCGGTCACCGTTGTTCGGCCCGTTCGCCGTCACGTCACCCTGCAGTACGTCCCGGTCCCAGCCACCGTAGATCCAGTCGGTGCCGTGGTGGTGCTGGTTGTCCGCCGGCTCCCCGTTCTCCAGCCCGGTCAGCTCGAACCACCGGCAGGGGTCGATCGTGCCGTCCGCCGTGTCCACCGGCCAGGCCCCCGCGGCGCAGTTGTCCGGGTAGGAGCCGCGCGGCCGGAAGTCGAGCAGGTCGGAGCTGAGCACCGCGGCCACCGCCGGTCCGCTCGTCGCCCCGGCCCCGCCGAAGAGGTGGTCCACGTACTGGTCGTGGTCGCCCCGGGCGGCGGCGCTGAACACGCCGTTCACCAGGCACTGCGGCTCGGCCGCGTCCAGCACCGGGTCGCAGCCCCGGCCGCCCCAGAGCACGTCCGAGCCCTCGGAGCCGAAGAGCTGGTCACCGCCGCTGTCACCGTTGGCGATGTCGTCGCCGAAGCCGGCGTGGATGTTGTCCGCCCCGGCCCCGCCGCGGATCCGGTCGTCGCCGCCGGCGGTCAACCCCGAGTGCGGCATCGGCGCCGAGGTCGGGCTACCGATCCAGGCGTCGCCGTCGGTGTCGTGCAGCAGGTCCACCCGCCGGTCGTAGTCGCCGGCCCGGAACCCGGTGAACGTCTCCTGCGGCACCGACGACAGCGTGACGGTGAAACCGAGCGCGGCCACGTCGTCGGCGTTCAGGTACTGGTTGACCACGCCACCCCGGTCGCCGAGGATCGCGTCCCGGCCGCTCTCGCCGTACAGGGTGTCGGCGCCGAGCTCACCGAAGAGGTCGTCGTCGCCGTCGCCGCCCCGGACCAGGTCGTCGCCGTCCTGCCCCCAGACCCCGTCGTCACCGGCATCGCCGAAGAGCTGGTCGGCACCGTACGCCCCGGCCGGCTCGCAGGTGGCCTGGGCGGTGGTGCAGAAGCGGGTGGACGGGCCGGGCAGCGCCGGGTCGTGGGTACGGGCCACCGTGGCGTCGGCCGGCACCGCGCCGGTCGGGTACCGCTCGGTGTAGACCCGCTCGGCCGGCTGACCGTTGACGGTGGTGACCGTGCGCAGCAGCGACCCGTTGTCGCCGAGCAGCACGTCCGCCGCGCCGTTGCCCTCCAGCACGTCCCCGGCGTCCCGGAAGGCCGCGGCCGAGCTGCCGCCGATCAGGTCGTCCTGCCCGGCCGGCTGGCCCGCCCCGATCAGCTGTGCCGGGGCCGCGGGGGCGCCCGGCCAGCCCGGGTCGGCCAGCGGGGTGACGGTGCTCCGGCCGGCGGCGTCGAGCGCCGAATCGCCGCGCAGCACGTCCGTGCCGCCGTTGCCCTCCAGGTAGTCGCCGCCGCCGTCACCGGTGAGCGCGTCGTCGCCGTCCTGGCCCCAGAGGGTGTCGACGCCGTCGCCGCCGCTGATCCGGTCGCCGCCGTGCCGGTCGGCCTGCACCGCCGCCCGGTCGAGCAGCACCACGATCCGTGGGCCGAACGGTGCGCCGTCGCCGCCGAGGCGGACGGTCACCGCGGTCGGCGTCTCGCCGGGCAGTGGCCGGAGCACGGCGCCGTTGTCGCCGATCACCGCGTCCGAGTCCGGGCCGCCGAACAGCGCGTCGGCGGCGTCCGGCTGACCGGTGGTGGCCGTCCCCGCCCCGTCGTACGCGGTACTCGAACCGCCCACCAGGTCGTCGTCGCCGTGGTTGCCCTCGACCCAGTCCGAGCCGGGACCACCCTCGGCGAAGTCCGCCCCGCCGTCGGCGTGCACCCGGTCGGGCCCGCCCTGACCGAAGATGACGTCGCCGGCGTCACCGCCGGAGATCAGGTCGCCGCCGCTGGTGCCGGCCGCCGGGGTGAACCCGAGGTCGAGCAGGGTGACCTTGCGGGCCGGTCCGGACCGGCCCTGGGTGACCCGCGTCGCGTCGGCGCCCGCCGGGGCGAACCGGGCGTTGTCCCCGGCGATCAGGTCGCTGTCGGCGTCGCCGAAGAGCTGGTCACCGCTGTCCGGCCGGCCGGTGCCGGGCACCGGCTCCTGGGCGGAGCCGCCGACGATCTCGTCCTGCCCGGCGTTGCCGTGCACCACGTCGGCGTCGTTGTTGCCCTCCAACCGGTCGTCCCCGGCGTCGCCGTCGACCCGGTCGGCGCCGAGGCCGCCGTAGGCCAGGTCGCCGTCCGCGCCGCCGGAGATCACGTCCCCGGCGCCGGCGCCGGGCACGTCCCCGGCGAGGTCCAGCGGCAGCGGACCGATGTCGCCGACGCGGACCGTGCCGTTGTCGCCGACGATCCGGTCGGCGCCGCCCTCGCCGTAGAGGTGGTCCCGCCCGTCGGCCGCGCCGGCGGTCCGGCCACCGCCGTGGAGCACGTCCCCGTCCGGGCCGCCGAAGACCTGGTCGTCGCCGGCGTTGCCCTCGACGGTGTCCACGCCGTCGCCGCCGTGCAGGCCGTCGTCACCGGCGTTGCCGAAGAGCAGGTCGTCGTCGCCGTCGCCGTGCAGCTGGTCCACCCCGGCCGCGCCCCAGGCCCGGTCGGCGCCGGCGCCCAGGTGCAGGGTGTCGTCGCCGAGCTGCCCGCAGGCACGGTCGTCGCCGCCACCGAGGTCGGCCCGGTCGGCGCCGCCGCCGGCCGCCACCCGTTCCACCCCGGCGCCGCCCAGGATCAGGTCGCGGTCGCCCTGGTCTGCCGGGGCCGGCTGGCCGTCGGCCAGGGTGGCGTCGGCGCAGGTCTCGGCGGGCAGGTGCCGGTCACCGAAGACCGTCGAGCCGCCGTCCCCGCCGATCAGGTGGTCCCGGCCCGGGCCGCCGACCAGCAGCTTGGTCTGCGACTGCACGCCGGCCGGTAGCGGCTCGTGGACCACCTCGCGGAACCGGCCGTAGCCGTCGTCGCCGCCGGCCGGCCCGACCCGGGACGGTTCGGCGAGGACGTGGTCGTCGCCGGGGCCGCCGAACAGCTCGTCGGTGCCGTGGCCACCGACCAGCACGTCGTCGCCGCCGTAGCCGTACAGCCGGCCGGTCTGGCCGTTGGCCGAGTGGGACACCACCAGGTCGGTGCCGGCGCTGCCGTACACGGTGTCCTGGCCGCTGCCGGTGTCGACCTGGTTGGTCAGGCCGGCGTCGCCGGTGCCCGGGTCGTCCACGCCGGCCGGCACGGTGGTGTCGAAGGTGTGGATGGTGTCGTCGCCGCGCCCACCGTTGACGGTGTCCCCGCCGGGGCCGCCGACCAGCAGGTTGTTCCCGCTGGGCCGGTCGTCGGAGACGACGCCGAGCACGTCGTCGCCGCCGTTGCCGTACACGGTGTTGGTGCCGTGCCCGACGGTGACGTGGTCGACGGTGCCGCCGGTGGAGGCGGTCGGGTCGGCCAGCGTGGTCCAGTCGATCAGGCCGGTGAGGGTCTTGTCGCCGACCGAGGTGTGCACGCCGGTCGGCGCCCGGTCGGTGCCGCCCAGGCCGCTGTCGCCGGCCACCACGCTGTTGCCGTCGCCGGTGGTGACGGTGTCCGCCCCGGCGCCGCCGGCCACCCGGCTGACCACGCCGGCCGCCTCGGCGGTGACGATGACGTCGTCGCCGCCGCGCCCGTCCACGTACGCCGGTCCGGTGCCGGTGCGGATCTGGTCCCGGCCGTCGGAGCCGATGACCACGGCGGTCCGGTCGAACGCCGAGGTCTTCGTGCCGTCGCCGCTGGTGTCGCCGTCGCCGAGCAGCAGGATCGACATGGAGGTCTTGGCCGCGTCGGCGACCTGGTAGCCCCGTCCGTCCACGACCACCCGGGTCAGCGCCGGGTCGAGGAACTCCTGCCGCCGGCCGAGCGCCTCGACCGCGAAGCCGTCGAAGTCGTCGCTGGCGCCCTCCTGGCCGGCGTCGGCGTAGTGCAGCGCGTACACCTTGATCACGTCGCCGGCGTAGGTGCCGGCCCCGTTGTCCCAGGCCGCGTCGCCGCGCTGCGCCTGCTTGCCGAACCGACCGGCGAAGACCACCAGGGTGTCGTCGACAGTGCCGCCGAGTTCCGGCGGTGGCGGAGTGCAGTCGGGTTGTGCCCGGAAGTCCAGCAGGACCGCGTCGACCAGGGTGAAGTCGAAGGTCTTGGAGAACAGCACGAGATCGATGGTGATGTAGACCTTGAGGAACACCGACAGCTGCCCGCTGGTGGTGAAGAGGCAGATCGGGTTGACCAGCAGCGCCTGGAGGAACTCACTGGTCCGGAACTTGCCGTCGTTGTTCGGGTCGTTCCAGCTGAACCCGATGGTGAGCCGGATGCCGCCCTCGATGCCGGCCTTCAGGAACAGCACGCTGACCTGTGCGCCGGCGGCGATCTCACCGCGCAGGGTGACCACCGGTACGGCGGTGCCGGTGCTGTCGGCGGTCTTGAAGTAGAGCCCGTCGAGCAGCTTCACCGCGTTGACAGCGGTGCCGTCGCCGGCCGCCTCGATCGCGTGCCGGATGCCGGCGGTGTCCAGGCCGGCGATGAACCGGGCGGTCACCGACGCGCTGCCGGCCAGCGTGATGAGCACCGGCGGCGGGGCGTAGACCGGGCCGAACGACTGACGCCAGCTGAAGCCGAGGGTGAGCGGCCCGGAGTCGAACCCGATCAGCTCGACGTCCTGCCCCATCAGCAGTCCGAAGAGCGAGCCCGGGTTGTCGAAGACCGGGAAGGTGAAGCCGATCTTCGCGGCGGTGGACTTGCCGTCCCCACCGGGCGTGAAGATCTTCTCGCCGTCGTCGCCGGCCGCGGTGTCCACCGCCGCCTTCACCTCGTCGGCGGACTTCGCCCGGGTGAACGCGTCCGCCCGGTCGATCAGGCTCTCGGCCGAGGCCGGGGACGCCTCGGTGGTCAGCGCCTGGTCGCCGTCGACCAGGAACTGGCCCAGCGGGATCGAGCAGCCGGCGTCGCAGTCGGGGATCCGGTTGATGAAGGTGACCACCGCGCGCACCGTGTCCACGAAGGACAGGTCCGGCCCGCCGCTGAGCGTGCTGAACTGCTTTGCCAGCCAGACCAGCGTGATGTCCGGCCCGCCGGTGGCCTTGGACAGGTCGGAGAGCACCGGGATCGGGGCGTAGAGCGTGTCGATGACGGGCTGCAGCGGCCCGGTGACCGCCTTGAGCTGCTCGACGACCGGCTTGAGGATCTTGTCGAAGAAGGCGCCCGCGTCGAGCGCGATGTCGGTGAAGGTGATCCGCAGGCCGTGCTCCGGGCTGTCCCCGGCCGCGCTCAGCGCGCCGCGCTGGTGGGTGAGCTGCCAGCTCAGCCCGAACCGGGCGCTGATGCCGGGCAGCGCGGAGGCCGCCTCGCCGCCCGGATCCACCTTGGCGGCCAGCTTCCAGTCGATCTTCACCTTGGCGGTCAGGTCGGTGGCGAGCAGCGAACCGAGGTCGCCGAACTCGGCCAGGGTCAGCTTGGCGGTCGGGTCGGCCGCGCAGTCCCCGGCCGGGGTGTCGCCGAAGCAGCTCTGCTCCCCCACCGAGCCCTTCAGGTCGATCGCGAAGTACGCGCCGACCAGCGGGTCGGTGCCCTGCTTCTGCGCGTTGACCCGGATGAACGCGAGCTGGGCGGCGAGGTCGCCGGGCATGTCGAAGGACGCGCCGATCTCCAGTTCCGGCGCGGCGTCCCCCGAGTGGGTGGCCACGTAGAAGCCCTCGTCCCGGTCGAGCACCAGGTCCAGCCGCAGCTTCCAGCCGAGTCGGGCCTTGATCCCGTCGGTGGCGCCCTTCTCCGCCTTCAGCGACAGGCCGGGCACGCCGAGGTCGAGCGGCACGTCGACGCCGAGGCAGCCGTCGCCGGCGCAGCCCTGCTCCGCCGACGGGTCGCCGCGGGCGGCGGTGAGGGTGATCCGGACCGACTGGAAGTCCTCCGGCCCGCAGGTGGCGGCGTCGGCGCGGCAGGTCACCGTGCTGGTCGCGCCGGGGGCGACCTCGGCCAGCGCGGCGTCCAGCGCGGCCTTCGCCCCGGCGTTGTCCAGCGTGGCGTCGGCCAGCACCGGCCCGATCGCGTCCTTGACCCGGGTACGCAGGTCGGCGATGAACCGCTGGCCCTGTTGCAGGTCGTCGCCGACCAGCGGCAGCTTGCCGTCGAAGCTGGCCAGTCGCAACGCCTCCTCGACCTTGGCCAGGTAGCCGTCGATGCCGACGTTGAAGTCGGTGAGCCGCAGCGCGAGGTTGGCGAAGCAGGTGTCCAGGTCGGGGGTGGCGGTGTTCGCGGCCAGGTCCAGCCCGAGTTCCAGGGAGAGCAGGTTGCTGGTGCCGCCCGGGTCGCAGTCGTTGACGAAGAGCGGGGCGCGGGCGCAGATGGGCACGTTCGGGCCGCCGACGCCGTCGCCGCAGTCCGTACCGGCGGTGGTGACGCTGGGCGTCACGCCGAGCAGGCCGGCGATCGGCCCGTCCGCGGGCAGGCCGCCGAGGCCGAAGCTGAGGTTGGCCCGGACGGTGCCGGGGTCGCCGGCCTTGCCGAGGTCCAGCGCCAGCGGGCCGACCCGGGCGGCCACCGCCAGATCGGTGGCGGCGCCGGTCACCGTCACGTTCGCCGACGAGGTGCGGTCCAGCAGCGGTACGCCGTCCGCGCGCAGCGGCAGCAGCAGGCCCAGTTGCGCCCGGGCGTCGACGTCCACGGTGAACGCGCCGGAGCTGTCCAGACTGACCAGTTCCCGGGCGCCGTCCCAGCCGAAGGTCAGCGGGCCGCCGGTGTGGAAGCCGCGCTTCCAGTCCAGCCCGAGCCGCAGGTACGGCCCGCCGGCCCGCTCGTCGAGGGTGAAGGCGATCCCGCTGCCCTGCCCGAGCGCGCCGTTGAGCACGTCGATCGCGTCCTGGAGGGTGTCCGGCGGCGCGGCCAGCAGCCGGTCCACGGCGTCGGCCAACTCCGGCCGCAGCGCGTACGCGGTGCCGTCGGCCGGGGTGGGCGTGCCGGCGGCGTCGACCCGCAGGGTCTGCGTGTCGACCCGGGCCAGCACCCGGTAGGCCTTGCTGCCGATGACCACCGCCCAGTCCGCCAGGCTCGGGGCGAACCCGGAGTCGGCGTCCCGGCTGGTGTCCTTGAGCAGGAAGTTCGGGCCGTCGGCGGTGTAGCTGACGTCCGCGCCGACCCCGCTCTCGTCGCTGCCGAGCAGCTCGCGGGCGGTGCGGCCGAGGACCGGGATCTCGGTGTCCAGCGGCCCGGTGCCGGTCGACGGCGCGCTGAGCGCCACGTTGACCAGCCGCAGCGCCTCCACCACGAGGGCGAACATGGCCTTCGGGTCGTTCGGGTCGAAGTCGAGCGCGAAGAGGCCGGCCAGGTCGGAGGTGTCGACGCTGGGCTGGCCGCCGGCGGTCCAGCTCACGTCGACCCCGACGCCGGTGCCGAGCGCGCCGGTGGCGCCGGGGACGCTGACCTCGACCCGCCCGGCCGTCCTCACCGACGAGGTGGCGGCGAGCAGGCCGGCCGGGTCCTGTTCGAGCCGGCTGAACAGGGTGCCGAGGCTGAGGTCCTGGGCCTGCTTGAACCGCACCTCGATCATGCGCTTGCCCTCGGCGGCCGGGCCGACGGTGAGGTTGCCACCCAGCTTCACCTTCAGGAACCCGGCGGTGGTGTGGAAGTCCACCGCGGTGGTGATCGGGAAGTCGGCGGCGAAGAGCGGGGTGGCGGGGTCGGTGCGCAGCAGCACCCGGTCGGCGTTGGCGGCCGGGCTGCCGAGGTCGTCGCGCAGGTCGAGCACGAGGGTGATGCTGGCGGTGTAGCGGGGCTTGACCATCGCGTAGCTGGCCTGGGCGTTGGCGGCGCGCAGGCCGACCTTCTGATCGCCGGCCGGCCCGGTGAGCGCACCGCCGAGTTCGACCGCGCCGGTGTGCGGGCTGGAGCCGCTGATCACCCAGGCGCTGTCCGCGGCGGGCTGCCCGCCGATCCAGTTCTCCTTCAGGGTGACCGAGTTGGCGGTGTTGGCCGCGACGGTGCCGGCGGAGGTGCCCGCCACGACGCGCTGGCCGACCAGCGCTCCGGGGGCGAACCGGTCGCTGTCGACGGTGAGGTCCTTGGCGCCGAAGGTGGCGCCCCGGCCGGAGACCTGCGGCGCGCCCGGGTCCAGCGGCACCTCGACGGTGGACTCGCGCTCCAGCTTGACCCGGAAGACCAGCTTGTCGTCGGCGAAGGAGAGCCCGTCGACCGGCATGCCCTCGGCCGCGAGCAGGGCGAGCAGTTCCTGGATCGAGGTGAACTTGGGTTGCCCGGCCCGGGCCGGGTCGTCGACGCCGGGCTGGAAGTGTGGATCCTCGGGCCGGGGGTGCACGTGCTCGCGCAGGAAGTCGGTGAGCTTCTCGTTGACCTTCACCGCGTCGGCGAAGGTGCCGCGCAGGAAGGGCAGGTCGAGGTTGCCGGCCGGGCCGCTCTGCTGCACCCCGCCGATCAGGGTGGCGAGCTGGGCGATGCCGGCGGCCAGGTCGAGCGGGCTCATGGTGCGGAACCGGCCGATCGTCTCGTCGAGCCCGCTGGTGGTCACCGTGGGGCTGCCGACCGCGATGTCCGCCCAGTCGATGGTCACGGTCGCGGCGATCGCCGGCAGGTCGAAGGGCGTGCCGGCGGTGGCGGCGCCGAGCTTGACCACGCCGTGCACCGAGCCCGGCCCGGCCTCGGTCTCGGTGTCGGAGATCCGGCCGCCGCCGGAGCCGTCCAGCGCCACCTGCGCCAGGCCGGCGAGGGAGCCGGCCGCGCCGAGTTCGCCGGTGCCCGCGCCGGACGGGGTGTCGAAGGCGAGGCGGCCGTCGCCGTTCGGGTCGGTCAGGGTCACCTTGAGGTGGCTGCTCGCGGTCAGCGTGCTGCCCGCGGTGAGCGTGACGCCCAGGATGCCGACGGCGGCGTCGGCCTGGTCCAGGTCGGACCGGAACCGCGCCACCGCGTCGATGTCGATGCGGGGGCTGTCGCCGTCGCGCACCAGGTAGGTCTCGCCGGCCGCGGTGTGCCGGGCCCGCAGGTGCAGAGTGGCCCAGCCGGTGACGCTGACCGCGTCGGCCACGGTGACCCCGGAGACGGCCAGGTCCTGCTCGGTCACCTCGCGCTTGGTGGCGAGCAGGACGTCGAGCAAATGGTCCCCGCCGCTGCTGGTGACCGTGCTGGTCAGCCGGGTGCCGCCACCCAGGTCGACGTCCCGTTCCAGGTCGTCGGCCAGCGCGTCGGCGGCGGTCCGGGCCAGCGTGTCGGCCTGGACCAGCGAGCCGGGGCTGACGCCGAGCAGGGGCAGCGGCTGGGCGAGCGCGCCGATCCGGGACAGGCCGCCCTCGGTCCAGGTGGCCGTGCGGTCCATCAGTCCCTTGAGGGCGGTCTCCCACGCCTCGTCCGCCTGTGCGGGTGGTGCCGTCACGACCAGCGCGAACGTCGTCGCGAGCAGGGTCGCGACGGCCGCGGCGAGCAGACGCCGTAGTGCCACCATGGGCCACCTCGATCCGAACGATGGCCGTCGGTGGACGGCGCCGTACGCGCCAGCACACCGATCACGGAATTTGCTCGCAACGAGAGTGTCGACTTGGTGACACAGTGTCAATACGATCAGTCGGCACCGGTGTGGCCAGGCGGTTCGTCAAGGGCGACCGGGTAGGGGTTGGCGGCTGGCCCACGCCGGGCGGGCCCGACCGGACACCCGGCCGGGCCCGCCACGGCAACCGGCCTACGGGTAGTTGGTCAGGTAGGACTGCTGGTGGGCCGCGTTCGCGGTCTCGCCGACGTTGTTGATCACCCGGTTGATCGTGCCGACCCCGCCGAGGGAGACGGTGACCATGTTGGTGAACCGCACGTTCGGGTTGGTCGGCACCTCGAATGCCCGGTCGGCGACCACCGCGGGGTTGACGTTGAAGTAGCAGTAGCTGCCCAGCCCCCACGCCTGGTGGCTGGTCACCGAGTCGGCCACCTTGTACGCGGCGTAGCCCCGGGTGGCCCCGTTCATCCAGCCGGCCTGGTTCGGCGGGTCGTACGGCATCTCGTTCTGGTAGAAGTACGTCCGGCCGCCGTTGCCGTTCCAGACGGTCTGGTACTTCTGGTAGTGCTCGACGAAGAGGCCGTACATGGTGACGTTGTCGCCGTTGACGGTGAGGCCGGTGTCGGCGGTGTTGACGGTCCACCCGACACCGTCGCCGTGGTCGGCTCGCCACAGCCACATGTGGTCGCCGATCACGTTGTCGCTGTTGACGGTCAGCGTGTTGGTGGCCCGGCCGACACCCGGCCCGCCGATCCGGAAGAACACGTCGTGCAGCGAGGTCGGGTTGGCCGCGTGGCTGGCCGCCGAGCCGGGCGGGCCCACCTCCATCAGAACCGGCGAGGTGACCTGGCCGGCCTCGAACATGATGCCGGCCACCTTCACGCCGTCCACGTCGGCCACCCGCATCGCCACGGTGCCGTTGTCGGCCTGGATGGTGGCCAGGCCGAGGCCGAGGATCACCGTGTCCGGCCGGTCGACCCGGATCGGCTCGGTGACGTGGTGCACGCCCGGGGTGAACAGCAGGTGGCGGCCCTGGGCGAGCGCGGCGTTGATGGTGGCCGCGCTGGTGCCCGGCTGGACGAGGTAGAACTGCGACAGCGAGATGGACGAGCCGGCCGGGGTCTTGCCGTACCAGCTGGTGCCGGTGGAGTTGGCGCGCAGCGCCGGCACGAAGACCCGGTACTCGCCGGTGCCGTCGACGTAGAGGAACGGCTTCTCCCGCACCTGCGGGGTCTGCGGGATGACGGTGTGCGACGGGTTCGGGAAGTGCGGGGCGGGGGCCCCGACGACGCCCTGGAAGACCATGTTCCACACCGAGCCGGTCCAGCCGTTGCCGAACTCGCTGTTGCGCGAGTACCACTGCTGCTGCGAGCCGGAGACGACCAGGCCGTCGATGCGGGTGTCGGCCATCAGCCCGCCGCTGGACCAGCCGTCGCCGCCGTTCCAGAGCTGGATCTGGTTCTGCGCGCCGCGCAGGTGCATCCGGCGGTACGGCGCGGCCTGGGACACCGCCCACCGCTCCACGGTCACCCCGGCCGGCAGGGTCACCGACAGGTTCTCCGCGGCCCGCCAGAAGTTCTGCGTGGCGTTGCCGCCCATCCAGAACGCCTCGACCCGTACGTGGCCGTTGAGGTTCACGTCGTCCGGGCTCAGGCCGAGGCCGGCGACCTGGGTGAAGAAGCCGAGGTTGACGTCGGCGGTGTAGCTGCCGGGCTTGAACAGCACCGCGTACCGCTGCGGGCCGAACTGGTTGGTCTCCTGCTGGGTGAACAGGGTGTTCAGCCGGCTCTGGATGGTGGCGGTCGGGGTGGACGGGTCGAAGACGAAGGTGTTCGGCCCGAAGTTCGGGTTGCGCGGGTCGGTGGGCGGGATGCCGGGGTCGGTGGTCCCGCCGGTGGTGTTCACCTGGAACTCCCAGAGCGAGTAGCCGTACCCGGTCGCCCGCGCGGTGCCGTAGACGCGGATGTACCGGCCGCTGCCGGTGACGGTGAGGGTCTGGACACCGCCGGTGCCGGTGGTGGTGCTGTAGATGGTGGTCCAGGCCGACCCGTCGGCCGACGTCTGGATCTGGAAGGCCCTGCCGTACGCGGCCTCCCAGTTGAGCACCACCCGGCAGATCGTCTGGGTGCTGCCCAGGTCGACCCGCAGCCACTGCGGGTCGCTGGCGGCGCTGGCCCAGCGGGTCCCGGTGTTGCCGTCCACGGCGGCCGAGGCGGCCAGGCCGGCGCTCTCCGTGGACGACGCGGTGGCCGGGCGGCCCAGAGCCGCGTTGGCGCTGCCGCAGGTGGGCGTGCCGCCGCCGGTCTCGCCGTAGACCTGGAACTCCCAGAGCGAGTAGCCGTAGCCGGTGGCGCGCGCGGTGCCGTACATCCGGACGTAGCGGCCGGCGCCGCTGACGGTCAGGGTCTGCGTGCCGCCGGTGCCGGCGGTGGTGGTGTGGACGGTGGTCCAGGCGCTGCCGTCGTCGGAGGTCTGGAGCTGGAAGGCCCGGGCGTAGGCGCCCTCCCAGACCAGGGTGACCTGGCTGATGGTGGCCCGGGTGCCCAGGTCGACCTGGAGCCACTGCGGGTCGCTGAAGGCGCTGGACCAGCGGGTGCCGGTGTTGCCGTCGACGGCCGCCGCGGCGGGGGTGCCGGCGTTCTCGGTGGAGGAGGCGGTGGCCGGTCGGCCCTGGGAGAGCAGCACCGGCGCCGCCTGCGCGGGGGGCGTCAGGCCGGTCGGCGCCAGCGCCGCGACCAGCGCGACCACCAGCCCGATGAGGGTACGCCGGTGGGGCCGGCGGCCCGGTGCCGGGCGTACGGATGTAGCGCGAGATGTCATGACTTCGCCTGTCGATAGGGGGGTTCGGACGCCGGGCATGACGGGGTGACGGGAGGCCGGCCGCGGTGCGGGAGGTGGTGCCACCGGGACGGGCACCGCGACTGGAGAGCGCTCTCGGGGAAGTGTTACGGCGCGGTTGCGACGCCGTCAAGACATCGATCTATAACGCTGTTATATATCCCGAAGGTTCGATATGCCGGTTAGGGCCGCACGCCGCCGGCCGCGAGCAGCCGGGCGATCGGCAGGGTGGCCGCCCCCAGTGCCACCGCGTCGACGCCGAGCCGGCACAGCTCGATCGACGCCTGCTCGTACGGCTGGCGCAGCGCCTGCCGGCCGGCGGCCTCCCGCACGGCCGGCAGCAGGTCGCCCAGCGCCATCGCGGCCCAGCCGCCCAGCACCACCCGCTCCGGGTTGAACAGGTTGATCAGGTTGGCCACCCCGGCGCCCAGGTAGCCGGCGGTCTCGTCGAGCACCCGGCGGGCGGTGGCCGACGTGGCGGCCGCGTCGACCAGGGCGCCGAGCTGCGACTCCTCGTCGTCGCCGGGCACCGGCCGGCCGCGCCGCGCCTCCCGGTACCGGTCGATGATCGCCTCGGCCCCGACGTACGCCTCCAGGCAGCCCCGCGCGCCGCAGCGGCAGGGCCGGCCCCCGTACACCAGGGTGGTGTGCCCCCACTCCCCGGCGCTGCTGGACGCCCCCCGGTAGGTGACCCCGTTGGTCACCACGGCCGCCCCGACGCCGGAGCCGACCAGCGCGAACACCGCGTGCCGGGCGCCCCGGCCGGCGCCGAACCACATCTCCGCCTGGCCGAGGGTCTTGGCGCCGTTGTCGATGTGCAGGGGCAGGTCGGTGCCGGCGGAGATGAGCCCCTCCAGCGGCACCCGGTCCCAGCCGAGCGCCTGGGCGTGCACCACCGCCCGCTCCCCCTGCTCGACCACGCCGGAGACCCCGATGCCGACGCCGAGCACGGCGTCGGTGTCCACGCCGGCGCGGGTGGTGACCGCGTCGATGCCGGCCAGCACGTGCCCGGCGACCAGCGCCGGCTCGGTGCGCGCCGGGTCCAGCGGGTACTCGACGCTGGCCAGCAGCGCCATCGCGAAGTCGAACAGCTCGACCCGCACCCGGGTCTCACCGACGTCCACCCCGACCACGAAGGCGAACCGCGGCGCGACCCGGAGGATCATGCTGGGCCGGCCGCCGTCGGACTCGGCCGCGCCCGCCTCGACGACGAGACCCTCGTCGATCAGGTCGCCCACCACGTTGCTCACCGCCGGCTGGCTCAGCCCGGTGCTGCGCACCAGGTCCTGGCGGGTCAGCGGACCGTCGAGGAAGAGCTTCGACAGCAGCGCCGACCGGTTCCGCAGCCGGACGCCGCGATTCGTCGCTCGCGCCAACTCCACACGCCACCTCGATCCCCCGGGCCGTCCGAGGCGACTGTACGACCCCGTGCTTGACGACCCCTGAAGACAACCACTTTAATGACGACATTCATTAAGGCGTGATGTAACTCTCGCGACACCGTCCGGCGGCCCGCCGCCGGAACCGGCCCCACCCGTCCCGCCGGCCCCTCCGCGACCCCCGCTCCACCCGGCGCCGGCGACCCCCATCACTCGCACCGGAAGGGCAGACCCGTGTCGAGACGACACCTGGCGATACTCACCGCGGCCGTGCTGGCCGCCGCCTCGCTGACCGCCTGCGGCGGCTCCGGCGACGACTCCTCCTCGGGCGGCGCGAAGACGCTCACCTACTGGGCCAGCAACCAGGGCGCCAGCCTGGAGGCCGACAAGCAGATCCTCCAGCCGGAGCTGGCGAAGTTCGAGCAGCAGACCGGCATCAAGGTCAACGTCGAGGTGGTGCCCTGGTCGGACCTGCTCAACCGGCTGCTCGCCGCCGCCACCTCCGGCCAGGGCCCGGACGTGGTCAACATCGGCAACACCTGGTCGGCCTCGTTGCAGGCCACCGGCGCGCTGGTGGAGTTCGACGACGCCACGCTGGCCAAGGTCGGCGGCAAGGACCGGTTCGTCCCGGCCGCGCTGGCCGCCGCCGGCGCCCCCGGCAAGCCGCCCGCGGCGGTGCCGCTCTACAGCCTCGCCTACGCCCTCTACTACAACAAGAAGGCGTTCGCCGACGCCGGCATCACCAACCCGCCGACCACCTGGGAACAGGTGGCCGAGGCCGGCCGGAAGCTCACCGGGGGCGGGAAGTGGGGTCTCGCGGTCGAGGGCGCGAACCCGTCGGAGAACGCCCACCACGCCTTCACCTTCAGCCAGCAGTACGGCGGCGAGTGGTTCGACCCGGCCGGCAAGCCGACGTTCGACACCCCGCAGAACGTCGCCGCGGTGAAGCGGTACGTCGACCTGATGGCCGTCGACAAGATCGTCAACCCGAGCAACGCCGAGTACGCGCAGAACCAGTCGGTCTCCGACTTCGCCAACGGCAAGGCCGCGATGCTGCTCTGGCAGGCCGCGGGATCGAACCTGAAGTCGCAGAACATGGCCCCCGACGCGTACGGGATCGCCCCGGTGCCGTTCCTGGCCGCCCCGCCGGCCGGCGGCAAGAAGGTCAACAGCATGGTCGCCGGAATCAACATGGCGGTGTTCAAGCACACCAAGAACCGGGACGCCGCGCTGGAGTTCGTCAAGTTCATGACCAGCGACGCCGAGCAGGTGACGCTCAACAAGACGTACGGCTCGCTGCCCCCGGTGAAGACCGTGGCCGGTGACCCGGCGTTCGCCGCGCCGGAGCAGAAGGTGCTCCAGGAGACCCTGGCCAGCACGGCCGCGCCGCTGCCGCAGGTGCCCGAGGAGAGCACCTTCGAGACGCTGGTCGGCACCGCCATCAAGGAGCTGTTCGCCGACGCGGCCAGCGGCAAGCCGGTCACCGAGGACAGCGTCCGGCAGAAGCTGAGCCAGGCCCAGCAGCAGATGCGCTGACGACGCGCCGACCCGCCGGACCGGTGGCCGTGGGAGGGACGCCGACCCTCCCACGGCCACCCAGCGAGAGGACCCCGATGGCAACCAGCACCACCCCCCGGGACGTCGCCGCGCCCGGCCGGCCGGCCCGGGGCGGCCGGCCGGGCCGGAGCCGCCTCCGCCGGCCCCGCCGGTCGCTCCTGCCGTACCTGCTGCTCGCCCCGGCCATCGTGCTGGAGCTGGCGATCCACGTGGTGCCGATGCTCGTCGGCGCGTGGATGAGCCTGCTGGAGCTGACCCAGTTCCACATCCGGGACTGGTCCACCGCGCCCTTCGTCGGCCTGGAGAACTACCGGGTGGTGCTCGACTTCGACTCCGCCGCCGGGGCCGAACTGCTGCACTCGTTCTGGGTGACCGTCGCCTACACGGTCGCCTCGGTCGGGCTCTCCTGGGTGCTCGGCACCACCGCGGCGGTGCTGCTGCAACGGCCGTTCCGCGGCCGGGGCGTGCTGCGCGCGCTCTTCCTCACCCCGTACGCGCTGCCGGTCTACACCGCCGTGATCACCTGGAGCTTCCTGTTCCAGCGGGACACCGGCCTGGTCAACCACGTCCTGGTCGACCAGCTGCACCTGGCCGACGACAAGCCGTTCTGGCTGATCGGCGGGAACAGCTTCGTCGCGCTGCTGATCGTGTCGGTCTGGCGCTCCTGGCCGTTCGCCTTCCTCTGCATCATGGCCGGCCTGCAGAACATCCCCGGCGACCTCTACGAGGCCGCCGCCATGGACGGGGCCGGCTTCTGGCGGCGGCTGCGCTCGGTGACCCTGCCCATGCTGCGGCCGGTGAACCTGGTCCTGCTGCTGGTGCTGTTCCTGTGGACCTTCAACGACTTCAACACCCCGTACGTGCTCTTCGGCGGCTCGGCCCCGGAGCAGGCGGACCTGATCTCGATCCACATCTACCGCAGCTCCTTCAAGACCTGGGACTTCGGCTCCGGCTCGGCGATGTCGGTGGCGCTGCTGCTGTTCCTGCTCGTGGTCACCGCCGCCTACCTGCTGATCACCAACCGCCGGAGGAACGATGCGTGAGACGGCCACCGAGCGCTGGGCCCGCCGGATCGTGCTGACCCTGCTCGCGATCTTCGTCCTGGTGCCGCTGTACGTGATGGTCAGCTCGGCGGTCAAGCCGCTGCAGGACGTGCAGAACGCGTTCACCTGGTGGCCGCGGCGCCCCACGTTGCAGGCGTTCGTGGACATGTGGTCGACCGTCCCGCTCGGCCGCTACCTGGTGAACAGCCTGGTCGTCTCCAGCGTGGCGGCGGTCTTCTCGGTCACCGTGGCGATCTTCGCGGCGTTCGCGGTGAGCCGCTACCGGTTCCGCGGCCGGGGCCTGTTCTCGGTGACCGTGCTGTCGACCCAGATGTTCCCCGGCATCCTGTTCCTGCTGCCGCTCTTCCTCATCTACGTCAACCTCGGCAACGCCACCGGCATCCAGCTCTACGCCAGCCGGACCGGCCTGATCATCACGTACCTCACCTTCTCGCTGCCCTTCTCGATCTGGATGCTGGTCGGCTACTTCGACTCCATCCCGCGCGGGCTGGACGAGGCCGCGCAGGTCGACGGGGCCGGGCCAATGCGCACCCTGTTCCAGGTGGTGCTGCCGGCGGCGGTGCCCGGCGTGGTCGCGGTGACCGTTTACGCGTTCATGACCGCCTGGGGCGAGGTGCTCTTCGCCTCGGTGATGACCAACGAGGACAGCCGCACCCTGGCGGTCGGCCTGCAGGGCTACTCCACCCAGTTCAACGTCTACTGGAACCAGATCATGGCGGCGTCGCTGGTGGTCAGCGTCCCGGTCGTGGCCGGCTTCCTGGCGTTGCAGCGCTACTTCGTCGCCGGCCTGACCGCCGGCGCGGTCAAGTAGGACCACGTCCACCGCTGTCCGAAGGAGAACCGAGAAGTGCCGGACCTGTCCAACCTGCCGCCCGACTTCCTCTGGGGCGTCGCCACCTCGGCGTACCAGATCGAGGGCGCCGTCGACACCGACGGTCGGGCACCGTCCATCTGGGACACCTTCTGCCGGGTGCCCGGGGCCGTCGACAACGGCGACACCGGGGCCGTCGCCTGCGACCACTACCACCGCTGGCCGGAGGACGTGGGGCTGATGCGGCGGCTCGGCGTCGACGCGTACCGGTTCTCGGTGGCCTGGCCGCGGGTGCGCCCGGACGGCGTCGGGGCGGTGAACCCGAAGGGGCTGGACTTCTACGACCGGCTGGTCGACGCGCTGCTGACCGCCGGGATCCGGCCGTTCGTCACCCTCTACCACTGGGACCTGCCGCAGGCGCTCCAGGACCGCGGCGGTTGGCCGGAGCGCTCCACCGCCGAGGCGTTCGCCGACTACGCGGCCGTGGTGGCCGCCCGGCTCGGCGACCGGGTGGCCGACTGGACCACCGTCAACGAGCCGCTCTGCGTGTGCTGGATCGGGCACCTGGAGGGGCGGATGGCCCCGGGCGAGCGGGACCTGACCCGGGCCGTCCGCGCCGCGCACCACGTGCTGCTCGGGCACGGCCTGGCCACCCGGGCGATCCGGGCGAACGCCGCCCGCCCGGCGTCGATCGGGCTGGTGCTCAACCTCAGCCCGATCGAGCCGGCCACCGACCGGCCGGCCGACGTCGCGGCGGCCCGGCGGATGGACGGCCACGTCAACCGCTGGTGGCTGGACCCGGTGTACGGCCGCGGCTACCCCGCCGACATGCTCGCCACCTACGGTCTGGAGCCACCGGTACGCGGCGACGACCTGGCGGTGATCGCCACCCCGACCGACTTCCTCGGCGTGAACTACTACTTCCGGCAGGTGGTGGTCGACGACCCGGCCGGGCCGCCACCGTACGCCCGGCAGGTGCCGGTGCCCGGCTCGGTGGAGACCGCGATGGGTTGGGAACTGTACCCGGCCGGGCTGGAGCAGTTGCTGGTCGCGGTGCACGAGGAGTATCGGCCAGCGAAGATCATCGTCACCGAGAGCGGTTCGGCCTGGCCGGACGACGAGGTCACCCCGGACGGCACCGTCGAGGACAAGGAGCGCACCGACCACCTGGAGCAGCACCTGGCCGCCTGCGCCGGGGCGGTCGGCCGGGGCGTACCGCTCGCCGGCTACTTCGTCTGGTCGCTGCTGGACAACTTCGAGTGGGCGTACGGCTACGACAAGCGGTTCGGCCTGGTGCACGTGGACTACCCGACCCAGCGGCGGACGGTCAAGGCGAGCGGTCACCGCTACGCCGAACTGATCCGCGCCCACCAGCGGCGCGCCGGGGCGCAGGCCGTCGCCCCGGTGGCCGGATAGCGGGCCGACGGGGCCCGGGAACCCTGGGTGCCGCACCGGGCGGCACCCAGGGCCCCGTCCGGGTGGTCGGTTGGCGCGGGGCACCGCGCCGGCCCGCACGGCGGTAGCCTCCCCTCGTGGCCGCGACGGAGCAGGACCCGACGGGCGGCCCCGGCCTGGCCGAACTCGACCGGATGAAGGCGTTCAGCGACGGCGTCTTCGCGATCGTCATCACCCTGCTGGTGCTGGAACTGCGCGTCCCCTCGTACGAGCCGGGCGGGCTGCTCCCGGCGCTGCTCCACGAGGGCTCCGCCTACCTCGCCTTCGTGGTCTCCTTCGTCTACGTCGGCGTCCTCTGGCTCAACCACCACGCGCTGTTGCGGCTGCTGCGCGGCACCACCCCGGCGCTGAACTGGATCAACCTCGCCATCCTGTTCGGCGTGGTGATCATCCCGTTCCCGACCGCGGTGCTCGCCGCGGCGTTCACCGAGCACGGCGACCGGTACGACCGGCAGGTGGCGGTCGGCCTCTACGCGCTCTCCGCGGCGCTGATGTCGCTGCCGTGGCTGGTGGTCTTCGGCTACCTGCGCCGCCGGCCGGAGGTGCGCGCGGTGGGCATCGACCACGCCTACGTGCGGGCGCAGACGCGGCGGCCGGTCACCGGGTTGATCCTCTACGGTCTGGCCGGGCTGCTCGGCTGGTTGGTGGACCCGGTGGTCGGGCTGATCGCCATCATGGTCATGATCGCGTACCACGCGGTCACCAGCGAGGGGATCCGCCGCCGGCGCCGGCCGCCGGCGCGCGGGCCGAGCTGAGCCGATCCCCCTCGACACGCCGAACCTCCTATACGCCTTTACTTAAATAAGTCGGCGCTGATATAACTGGCCGGTGCACGCCTTCGATGTGCTCGGCGACCCGGTGCGGCGCCGGATCCTCGAACTGCTCGCCGGCGGCGAGATGACCGCCGGCGGGCTCTGCGACGTGATCCGGGCGGAGTTCGGCATCTCCCAGCCGGCCGTCTCGCAGCACCTCAAGGTGCTGCGGGACAACGGCTTCACCACCGTGCGGCCGGAGGGGACCCGCCGGCTCTACGCCGTCGACCCGGCGCCGCTGCGCGAGGTCGACGACTGGCTCGGCCACTTCCGCCGGTTCTGGACCCCACCCCTGCAGGCCCTCGCCACCGAGCTCGCCCGAGGCAAGCGCGAACGGCGGCTGCGCGAGCAGCGCGCCGACGCTCCCGAGGAAAGGAGAGAATCATGATCGAGGCGACCAGCCAGCTCAACGCGGTCCGACGCCAGGTCGGCCAGCGGACGCTGGAGGCCGGCGAGGCCCGGGTGACGACCATCAGCCAGACGTACGACGCGCCGCTGGAGGACGTCTGGGACGCCTGCACCAACCCCGAGCGCATCCCCCGCTGGTTCCTGCCGGTCAGCGGCGACCTGCGGCTGCACGGCCGCTACCAGTTGGAGGGCAACGCGTCCGGCGTGGTGGAGCGCTGCGACCCGCCAAAGAGCTTCGCCGCCACCTGGGAAATGATGGGCGAGGTGAGCTGGATCGAGGTCCGGCTGACCCCGACCGGCGACGGCCGCACCCGGTTCGAGCTGGACCACATCGCGCACGTCGACCAGGAGCGCTGGGACCAGTTCGGCCCGGGCGCGGTCGGGGTGGGCTGGGACCTGGCCCTGCTCGGCCTGGCCACGCACCTGGCCAACGACGGCAGCGGGGTCAGCCCGGAGCAGAGCGAGGCCTGGAGCGCCTCCCCGGAGGGCCGGGCCTTCATGTCGACGGCCAGCGACCTGTGGGGCGAGGCGAGCATCGCCGCCGGCACCGACCCCGAGGCGGCCCGGGCCGCCGCCGGCCGCACCACCGCCTTCTACACCGGCACCCCGGAGAGCTGAGCCGGCCGCCCGCCCGGCGCTGGGCGGCAGCGCCGTGCGGGGGTGCCGAGCCGGGGGCGCCGGCAGGGCGGGTTGCGGCGGCTCGTCTCGCACCCCACCCCTGCCGTGCGCGTGGCGGGTGTCGCCATGCTTCGCGCCCCGTGCACGGGCCACGCGGCCCGCATGCCGCTGGACCGGTCAGGCCGCGACGATTCGCCCCGCCCACCACGGCAGCACGCGCCGGGTCGGTGTGTCCCCGCCGGCGGCGGTGACTCCCCGCGGGCGTGATACCTCAGAGTCATCTTGATGACTCTGAGGTATCGGACTCGCACGAGCATGGTCCCCTGCCGGTCGGGACGCCGCGCGACTCTGCCGGGAAGGGGGGCGGTTGGGCGCACCGCGCGCGCCAGGCACGTCCCGCTGATGCAACAACGAAAGCGCGGACGGTGAGAGCGCTGTGGTCGTGCTGGCAGGCCTTCGCCGTGCCGCCTCAGGGACCGGCGCCGCCCGTCGTGAGGGCCCGCGCCGTGGCCGGTAACGTGCTGCGGCATGAGTGGCGTGCCGTACTCCCACTGCTCCTACTGCGGGGCCGCCTACCCGGCGGAGGCCGGCTGGCCGCGGGTCTGCGCGGTCTGCGGGCAGACGGTCTGGCGCAACCCGCTGCCCGTCGCGGTGGCGGTGCTGCCGGTCCGGACGGCCGCGGGCCTCGGCGTGGTCGTCGTCCGCCGGGACATCGAGCCGGCGCGCGGTCTGCTCGCGCTGCCGGGCGGCTTCGTCGAGTACGGCGAGGAGTGGAACGACGCGCTGGTCCGGGAACTGCGCGAGGAGACCGGCCTGCTCGCCGACGCCGCGGACGCCCGGCTCCTCGCGGTGCACAGCGCCCCGGCCGGCGGCACCATGATGCTCTTCGGCGAGCTGCCCGAGCGGCCGGCCGCGGAGCTGCCGCCCTCGGCGCCGACCGAGGAGGCCACCGAGTGGCTGGTGCTCACCGAGCCGACCGAGCTGGCGTTCTCCACGCATACCCGGGTGCTGGCCGACTTCCTCGCCCGCCACACCGACTGAGCGCCGGCGCCCCTCGCGGCCAGCGCCGCCCCGGCCCGCGATCCGCGTGCCGGTGCCGCGCGGGCAGGGCGGTGGCCGGTCCGGCCCGGTGCGCCGTCAGTGGGTGCCGGTCAGGTAGCGGGCGGGCACCGCGTCGGTGAGCCAGACGCCGTTGGCGCTGCGGTAGAAGACGTGCCCGTCGCGGGCCATCGCCGCCGCGTCGACGGTGAGCACCACGACCGTGCCCGGCCGCCGGGCGCCCACCCGGCGGGCGGTCTCCACGTCCGGCGACAGGTGGACGTGGTGCCGCCCGCCGCGGTGCAGCCCGGTGGCCCGGATCGACGCCACCGCCGCCGCGCCGGTGCCGTGGTAGAGCGTGTCCGGCGGCGGCACCGGCACCAGCCCCAGGTCGACCGGGAACGAGTGCCCCTGGCTGGCCCGGATCCGCTCCACGCCGTCCGGGCCCCGCTCCACCGCGAACCGCTGCTTGTCGTTGCCGGCCACCACCGCGTCGAGATCCGCCCGGTCGATCCGCAGCGCGGCCAGGAACTCCGCGACCGGCACCCAGCCCGCCCGGTCGGGTGCGAGGCCGAACCGGCCGGGCTGGTGCCGCAACGCGAGCGACATCCGCTTGCTCAACCTGACCAGATCCGCGTGATCCACCCCGGCATTGTCACCCGCCGCGCCGACCCGCCCCGACGGACCCGCCCGCGGCGTGCCGCCCGGCGCGCCGGGTCAGGCGGCGGAGCGCTCGGCGACCGGCCGGCGCCGGCGGGCCGGGTCGGTCAGCGCCGGCGGACGCCAGACGCCGTCCGGCGGGTACAGGTTGGTGCCCGGCGGGACGATCTCGTCGATCCGGTCCAGGGTGGCGTCGTCCAGGGTCAGCGTGGCGCCGGCGAGCAGCCCGTCCAGTTGGTCCATGGTGCGCGGGCCGATGATCGTCGAGGTGACGCCCGGGTGGGCCGCGGTGAACGCCACCGCCAGCTCCGGCAGCGTCCGGCCGAGGCCGTCGGCCAGCTCCACCAGCTGCTCGACCGCCCGGTACTTGGCCGCGTTGCCCGGCAGTGCCGGGTCGAACCGGGCCGGGGTCAGCGCCGGACGCCCCGCCGCCAGGTCCACCGGACGGCCCTGCCGGTAGCGGCCGGAGAGGAAGCCGGAGGCGAGCGGGCTCCAGACCAGCACCCCCATGCCGTACCGCTGGCAGACCGGGAGCACGTCGGCCTCGATGCCCCGGGCCAGGATCGAGTACGGCGGCTGCTCGGTGCGGAACCGACCCAGGCCGCGCCGCTCGGCGACGTGCTGGGCCTCGACGATCTCCTCGGCCGGGAAGGTCGAGCAGCCGAAGGCCCGGATGGTGCCGGCCCGGACGAGGTCGCTGAGCACGCCGAGGGTCTCCTCGACGTCGGTGGTGTGGTCGGGGCGGTGGACCTGGTAGAGGTCGATCCAGTCGGTGCCCAGCCGGCGCAGGCTGTCGTGCACCGCCCGCAGGATCCAGCGGCGCGAGTTCCCGCCCCGGTTGGGGCCCTCCCCCATCGGGAAGTGCACCTTGGTGGCGAGCACGACGTCGTCACGCCGGCCGCGCAGCGCCCGGCCGACGATCTGCTCGCTCTCCCCGGCCGAGTACATGTCCGCGGTGTCGACCAGGTTGATCCCCCGGTCGAGCGCGGCGTGGATGATCCGCACGCAGTCGTCGTGGTCGGGGTTGCCGACCGCGCCGAACATCATCGTGCCGAGGGCGTGGACGCTGACCTCGATGCCGGTGCCGCCCAGTACCCGGTGACGCATGGTGGTGCTCCTCGCGGTGTTCGCCCCGGCGGCGGTTCCGCCGGCGGCGCCGCCCACGCTAGGAATTCGAGTGCACTGGAAGTCAACACCGGGCGGGGGCGGCGAGCGGGCCGGTCAGCGGGCGACCCTGTCGCCGGACCCCGGTGCGCCGGCCAGGTAGCCGCTGGCCTGGAGGTCGAACAGCTCCCGGTAGAGGCCGTCGGCGGCCATCAGCTCGTCGTGGGTGCCGTGCTGGACCAGCCGTCCCTGGTCGAGCACGAAGATCTGGTCGGCGTGCCGGACGTTGGCCAGCCGGTGGGTGATCAGGACGACCGCCCGGTCCGGGTGCCGGCGCAGGTGCTGGAAGAGCGCGTGCTCGGCCCGGGCGTCGAGGGCGGCGGACGGCTCGTCGCAGATCAGCAGCGCGGCGTCGCGGTAGAGCCCGCGCGCGGCGACCAGCCGCTGCCACTGCCCGCCGGAGAGGTCGTGGCCGTTCTTGAACTCGCGGTCCAGCAGCGTGTCGTAGCCGTACGGCAGGTTGTCGATCACCTCGTCGGCGGCGGCCGCGCGGGCGGCGTCCCGCACGCTCGGCCCGGGCCGCCCGGGTGGCCGGTCGTGGCGGCCGATGCGGATGTTCTGCCCGGCGGTGAACGGGAACTTCCACCAGTCCTGGGTCATCACCGCCACGTGCTCGCCGACGGCGCGGGGGTCGAGGTCGGCGGTGTCCACGCCGTCCCACCGGATAGTGCCCCCGGTCGGCCGGTAGAGGCCGGCGATGAGCTTGGCCAGGGTGGTCTTGCCGGAGCCGTTCTCGCCGACCAGCGCGATCACCTGCCCCCGCCGCAGGGTGAGGCTCACCTCGTCGACGGCCGGCTGGGCGGTGTCCGGGTAGCGCAGGCTGACCCGGTCGAGCTCGATCACGTCGAAGCCGTCGACGGTTCGCCCACCGGTGGCCGGTATCCGGCCGCTGGCGCGTTCCAAGAAGTCGCGGTAGTCCTGGTAGTAGAGGGCGTCCTCGTAGAGCGAGTTGGTGGCGAGGACCGCGACGCCGAGGCTGGTCCGGGCGGACTGGATGGCCAGCAGCGCGGTCGCCGCCGCGGCGAGCGCCACCAGCCCGCCGAGCAGCAGCGCGCCGAGGACGGCGTAGACGCCGAAGGCGGCCAGCCCGGCGACGCTGGCCCCGGCCACCCGGGTGCCGGTCTGCGACCGGACCAGGCGCAGCTGGGCCCGGGTCTCGACGGCCATCACCCGGCGGTACTCGGCGATCAGGAACCCGCGCATCTGGTAGGCGCGCACCTCGGCCGCGGTGTGCCGGTTGGCCATCAGGTGGGCCAGCATCCACATCCGCCGGCGGCGGGTGATCCGGGCCAGCATGGCCAGGTACTGCCGGCGGGCCACCCGAACCGCGGTGACCGCCTCCGGCACCGCCGCGAGCAGCAGGCAGGGCAGCAGGACCGGCTGGATGACCGCGACCGCGACCGCGGTGGCGACCATCCCGACCACCCCGGTGACCAAGTTGACCGTGTGGTCCACGATGTACGCCGCCTCGGTGATCCCGCGCTCGCGGGCGCGGTCCATCTCCTCGGCGAAGCCGGCGTCGTCGAACGCGGCGAGGTCGACCGCCGTGGTGGCCTCGAACAGCCGCAGCTCCACCTCGTAGTTGATCTGCGGGGTGAGCCGGGCCTGGGCCCAGCCGGCCGCGATCAGCAGGCCACCCCGGGCGGAGACCGCCGCGGCGGCCAGTACCAGCGCCGGCAGCGCGGCGCGCACCCGGTCCGGGGTGGGACCGGCGGCGAACAGCTCGCGCAGCACGCTGGTCGTGGCGAGCAGCCCGAACGTGGTCATCACCCCGGCCGCGACGTTCAACCCGATGGAGGCGACGGTGTCCCGGCGGCTGGTGGCCCAGGCCAGCGCCACCGCCTCGCGCACCAGCCGGGGCAACCGGCGGGCCACCGCCCGGAAGCTGGTGTGCGCGAACTCGGTGGCGTGGTGCATCCAGGCCGAGTCCTCCAGCTCGGGCAGGACCGAGCCGGTGGCGGTGTCGTCGGGCGGTTCGGCCGGTGGGTCGCCCGGCTCGGACGGGTGGCGCTGGCGGGCGATCGACTCCACGGACCCTCCCGGGCGGACGCGGGTGAACCGGACGCCGCCCGAGACTACCGACAGCGACCGACCCGTGTCGCCGCGTACACGGCGTGTCGAACGCGCGTGCCAACGGCGTGTCGGCCGGGTCGGGTCAGGGCGCCGGCTCCGGATCGGACGCCGGCGCGGTCAGCGGCAGCAGCACCCGGAAGGTGGTGGCGCCGGGGGCGGACTCGACCCGGATGTCGCCGTGGTGCTTGTGGACCACGATCCGGTACGAGATGTCGAGCCCCAGGCCGGTGCCGGTGCCGACCGGCTTGGTGGTGAAGAACGGCTCGAAGATGCGCGGGCGCACGTCGGCCGGGATGCCCGGCCCGGTGTCGGCGATCTCCACCGCGAGCAGGTCGCCGTCGCGCCCGGTCCGGACGGTCAGCGTGCCCTTCTCCCCCATCGCGCCGAGCGCGTTGTCGATCAGGTTGGTCCAGACCTGGTTGAGCTCGGCCGCGTACGCCGGAACCGGCGGGAGGCCGCGGTCGTACTCCTTGACCAGCCGGACCCCGGCGGGCAGCTTGCCCTTGAACATCACCAGGGTGGCGTCGAGCAGGTCGTGCACGTCGACCACCTGGTACGGCGCCCGGTCCAGCTGCGAGTACTGCTTGGCCGCGCCGACCAGGCCGGAGATCCGGGTGACGGCGTCGCCGATCTCCCGCATCAGCAGCTCGGTCTCGACCGTGTAGGTCAACCACCGTACGGCCGCCTCCAGGTCCGCCGCACCCACCGCCGTCCGCACCCGGGCCAGCCACTCCTCGTCCAGCCCCCCGGCGACCAGCGTCGGCGCCAGGTCCCAGCCGGCGTCGATCCGCTGCTCCGCCAGCCAGTCGGCCAGCGCGTCCTCGGCGTCCGCGGCGGCCATCGGGCTCAGCTGCGGCGCGGCGGCCACCCGGGCGACCGCCTCCTCCTGGAGTTCCACCAGCGTGTGCAGCGCCCGCCCGTCCAGCCGCCCGTCGGCGATCATCGCCAGCTTGTGCCGCATCCCGGCCACCCGGTCGCGCAGCACCGAGGTGGCCCGGACCGCCGCGGCCGCCGGGTTGTTCAGCTCGTGGGTCAGCCCCGCCGAGAGGGAACCCAGCGCCAGCAACCGTTCCCGCTCGCCGACGATGGTCTGGGCGTTCCGCATCCCGATGAACAGCCCCTCCAGCAGGTGCATCGCCATCGGGAACCAGGAGCGCACGGCGTGCGCGAAGCTCTCCGCGGGGAGCACGAAGAACTCCGCCGCGTCGACCGCCCGCAACGTGTTGCGGTAGACCTGCTCCGCCTGGTCGTCGAGGTACGCCTGGGTGGCCCCGCCGTACACCCCGCGCTGGCCGGTCCGGGTGACCACCACCTCGTCGCCGTGCACCCGCCGGCTCAGCGTCACCGCCCCGCGGAGCAGGACGAAGAAGCAGGTGGCCGGCTCGCCCTCGGCGTAGACGACGGTGCCGGCGGCGCGCTGCTCCACCCGGCCGTGCTCGGCCAGCCAGCCGAGCTGCCCGTCGTCGAGCGCCTCGAACAGGAACAGGGTGCGCAGCTGGTCCGGGGTCAGCCGGTCGGTCGGGGTGGTCACTGCGCCTCCAGGTAGCGGTGCACCAGCGAGACGGCCATGGCGCCCTCGCCGACCGCCGAGGCGACCCGTTTCACCGACTCGGCCCGTACGTCGCCGGCGGCGAAGACGCCCGGCAGGCTGGTCTCCAGGTGGTACGGATCCCGCGACAGCGCCCAGCCGGGCGGGCGTCGTCCGTCGGTGACCAGGTCCGGCCCGGTGACCACGAAGCCCCGCCGGTCCCGGAGCACCACCCCGTCGAGCCATTCGGTGCGCGGCTCCGCCCCGATGAAGATGAACAGCCAGGACGCGTCCACGGTGCGGGCCTGGCCGCTGCGGGTGTCGCAGAGGGTGAGTCGTTCCAGGTGGCCGTTGCCGGCGCCGCCGGCCACCACGGTGTGCGGGTGCACGACGACGTTGTCGATCCGGTCGAGCTGGTCGATCAGGTAACGCGACATTGAGGCGGTGAGGTCGGCACCCCGGATCAGCAGGTGCACCCGGGCGGCGTACCGGGCGAAGTGCACCGCCGCCTGGCCGGCCGAGTTGGCCCCGCCCACGATGTAGACGTCCTGCTCCACGCAGCTGGGCGCCTCGGTGGCGGTGGAGCCGTAGAAGACGCCCTGCCCGGTGAACTCGGCCAGGCCGGGGGCGTCGAGCACCCGGTAGGAGACGCCGGTGGCCAGCACCACGGTGTGCGCGGCGATCTCGGTGCCGTCGCCGAAGCGCAGCAGCCGGGCCGAGCCGGCCTCGGCCAGCCCCACCACCTCGCGCGTGCTGAGCAGCTCGGCGCCGAACTTCAGCGCCTGCCGGCGGGCCCGGTCGGTCAGCTGCGCGCCGGACACCCCGTCCGGGAAGCCCAGGTAGTTCTCGATCCGGCTGCTCTGCCCGGCCTGCCCGCCGGTGGCCCGGCGTTCGACGAGCACCGTGCGCAGTCCCTCGGAGGCGCCGTACACCGCCGCGCCGAGGCCGGCCGGGCCGCCGCCGACCACCACCAGGTCGTAGAAGTCGGCCGCGGGCACCACGGTGAGCCCGGCCAGCCCGGCCAGCTCCGCCTCGGTCGGGGCGATCAACGCCTTGCCCTCGCCGGTGACGACCAACGGCAGGTCCGCCTCGGTCGCCCCGGCCGCGGCGAGCAGCCGGACGCCCTCCGGATCGTCGGCGAGCAGCCAGCGGAAGGGGACCAGGTTGCGGGCCAGGAAGTCGCGCACCGCGAACGAGGGGGCGGACCAGCGGTGGCCGACCACCCGGATCTCGGTCGCCGTGGCGTCCGGGCTGGCCGCCCACGCCTCCAGCAGCGTGTCGACCACCGGGTAGAGCTTCTCCTCCGGCGGGTGCCACGGCTTGAGCAGGTAGTGGTCCAGGTCGACGAGGTTGATCGCGTCGATCGCGGCGTCGGTGTCCGCGTACGCGGTGAGCAGCACCCGGCGGGCGGCCGGGAAGAGGTCCATCGCGGTCTCCAGGAACTCGATGCCGTTCATCTCCGGCATCCGGTAGTCGGCCAGCAGCACCGCCACCTGTTCGCCCCGGAGTTTGAGCTCCCGCAGCGCCGTCAGCCCCTCCGCGCCGGAGGCCGCCCGGACCACCCGGTACCGGTCGCCGTAGCGGCGGCGCAGGTCGCGGGCGACCGCGCGGGACACCACCGGGTCGTCGTCGATGCTCAGGATCACCGGGTTCGCCATGGCGTGATCCAACCACCCGCCGGCCCGGCGCCGCAGCACCGCGGGTGGCCGGCTGTGGGGCGGGCCGCGCGGCGGCACGGTTGACCGGCTGCGGGGCGGGTAGACGGGCGCGGCGCCAGGTGGCTGGCGGCACCGGGGCCGGCGGTGGCCGGTGACGTCTCGGGGGGCCGATGTCCGATGGACCGGCGACGTCGCACGACGTCGTGGAGCTGCGGGTGCACGGGGTGTCCGGCGCGGGCGCCGACCAGGTGCTGGACCGCCCGAACGTGACGCAGGTGGCCGGGGACCGCAGCGGCGGCTTCTTCCGGCCGCGCCCCGGCTACCCGGACACCCGCGGGCCGGCCGGGGTGGTGCTGGAGGCGTACCGCTGGAGCGACCTGCCCTCGGGCACCGCGATCCGGACGCTGTCGCTGGTCTTCCTGCTGCCCTTCATGCTCTGCAACGTGGCGATCTGGATGCGTCCGCGCGGCCTGGGTCGCAGCGAACTCGTGATCAAGGCGCTCTGCCGGGTGCTGGCACTCTCGCTGACCGCCCTGTACGTGCTCTCCATCGTCGGGGTGGCGCTGGACCTGGTCGCCTGGCGGTGCCTGGCGTCGCCGCAGTGCCTCACCGAGCGCACCTGGCTGTCCTGGCTCAGCGACCGGCCGGCCGGGCTGCGGCTGGCCGTGCTCTCGATCGTGCCGATCGCCGCGATCGGTCTGGTCTGGCGGCTCGGCGCCCGCCCGGGCCGCAACTTCGACGCGTTCCGGGCGCCGGCCGCCACCACCGCCAGCGTGCACCAGCTCAGTGCGGTGGGCCAGTGGGACGCCGCGCCGCTGGTCGGGCGGCTGCGGTCGATCCACGTCGCGGCCGCGTTCGGCACGCTGGACGCCGCCCTGCTCACCGCGCGGGCCCGGGCGGACGCCTCCGCCGCCACCGTCGCGCTCTCGGTGGCCACCGGCGCGGTGCTGGTGGCCTGTCTCGCGCTGGTCTGCGCGCATCCGGTGATCGACCAGACCGACGCGGGCCGGGGGGTCGACCGGGTGGCGCGTTGGCTCCGGTTCACCGCCAGCGGGCTGACCGTCCTGGTGCTCGTCGCGGTGGCGGCGCACCGGGCGCCCTGGCCCGACGTGGTCAGCCTGCCCGGGCACGGGGAGATGGTCACGTACCTGCTGGTCTTCCAGACCGTCCTGCTGGCCGGGCTCGGGACGCTGGTGCTGTGGCTGCGGGTCCGCCGCAGCGGCTGGCGGCCGCGGGGCCGGCGCGGCGGCGGGCCGCTGCGCGGGCTGGGCGCGCCGATCATCGCGGCCGCCGCCACCGGCCTGGCGGCGGCGTTCTCCGCCGAGCTGGTCTACCGGGTGGCGGACTTCCTCGACCGCAACGAGCCGACCGCGGACCGGGTGCTGCTCAGCCCGCCGCTGATGTACAAGTGGGCGATCTTCGGCTTCTTCCTCGCGGTGCTCGCCATGGTGTTCGCCGCCGCGCTGGTCACCGTGACCACCCGGCGCCGCCGGTTGCGCGCCGCCGCGGCGACCGTCGCCCGGGACTTCCCCGACGCCCCGCCCGAGGCGGCGCCCCGGCTGCGGCAGGTCACCCGGACGATCGCGCGGGCCCGGTTCACCGAGCGGTTGGAGCCGCTCGCCGCGGTGTACGCCTGCCTGATCGCGCTCGGCATGGCCACCAGCGTCCTCGGGCTCGTCGGCATCCATCCGGGCGACTTCGTCCAGCGGTACCTCGGGCTGCCGGCCGGCATGGTCAACTTCGGCATCGGCATCGGCAGCTACGTGGTCGCGGCGGTGGTGCTGGTCCTGGTGGTGGGGGGCATCTTCGCCTACCGGACGGCCGAGTTCCGCCGGTACATCGGGGTGGTGTGGGACCTCGGCACCTTCTGGCCGCGGGCCGCCCACCCGTTCGCGCCGCCCTGCTACGCGGAACGGGCCGTGCCGGAGCTGAGCCGGCGGATCACCTACCTCGCCGAGAGCGGCGTCGGGGTGCTGCTGGCCGGGCACAGTCACGGCTCGGTGCTGCTCGCCGCGACCGTGCTCCAGTTGCCGCCGCACGTCAGCGGCCGGGTGGCCCTGCTGACGTACGGGTCGCCGCTGCGCCGGCTCTACACCCGCCTCTTCCCCGAGTACGTCAACCCGGACGTGCTGCGCGAGGTGGGCGACCGGGTCGGCTGGCGGTGGCTGAACCTGTGGCGCGACACCGACCAGATCGGCGGCTGGATCTTCTCCCCGCACCGCCGGGGCGAGGCGCCGACCGTGCTCGGGCCGGCGGGCGCCGTCGACCGGCGGCTGCGCGACCCGTGGGACGTGCTGCCACCGCCGAGCGACAGCGTCCCGCCGCCGATTCTCGGGCACTGGCCGGGCGAGTCCGACGAGCGCTTCGCCGAGGCGGTCCGGGAACTGGCCGAGCGGCTCCGCCGGCAGGCGTAGCGCTGATCGCCGGGATCGCGGCGGCCCGGGCGGGCCGGTCCGCCCGGCGGTCAGGCCCGCCCGGGCGGCACGGCCGCGGTCACCTCCACCTCGATCAGCGCGTCGGGCAGGAACAGCCGGCTCACCTCCACCGTGGTGCTGGCCGGTGGCGGTACGGCGGTGAAGAGCCGGCGCCGGACCGTGGCGTAGCCGGGCAGGTCACCGAGGTCGGTGAGGAAGGTCCGGATGTGCAGCACGTCGTCCAGGGTCGCGCCGTGGGCGGCGAGCAGCCCACCGACGATCTCGAAGATCCGTTCGGACTGCGCGACGATGTCGCCCGGCCCGACCACGCGACCGGCGTCGTCGACGGCCACCTGACCGGCGAGCACGAGCAGGGCGCCCCCGCCGGCCAGGTCGAGGCGGGCCAGGTGGGCGAAGCGGTCGCCGAACGGGGCGGCGACGGTGCTCGGGTTGTCGAGGGTGAGCTTCACAGGGACTCCCGGGTGACGAGGGTGACGAGGGTGGCGATGTCGGCGGTGGGGTCGGGGGCGGCGGCCAGCGCGGTCCGGGCCGCGGTGACCAGCGGTGCCGGCAGGCCGTCGAGGGCGTCCCGCACCAGGTCGAGGTCCTTGCCGGCGAGCGCGACCGGGAAGTCGGCGTCCGGGGCGGTGGCCCGGGCCAGCGCGCCGGCGAGCGGGCCGCCGGCCAGCGCGTCCAGCGCGGTGCGCCGGTCGACGCCGACCGCGCCGGCCACCGCGAGCGTGTCGGCCAGCCCGGTGACCGCTACCAGCAGCGCGGTGTTGAGCACCAGCTTCAGCGCGGCGCCGCTGCCGAGGTCGCCGCAGTGCCGGACGCTGCCGAGCGCGGCGAGGACCGGGGTGACCCGCTCGACCGCCGGTCCGGCGCCGCCGGCGAAGACCCGCAGCCGGCCGGCCCGGGCGGCGGCGACGCTGCCCCCGACCGGGGCGTCGACCAGGTCGACCGCCGGGGGCAACCGGCGGGCCAGGTCCCGCACCGCGGCCGGGCCGATGGTCGACATCTCGACGAGGCAGGCGCCCGGAGCCAGCGCCGGCGCCGCGCCGTCCGGACCGGACAGCACCGCGTCGACGGCGGCGGCGTCGGTGAGCATGGTGACGACGACCTCGGCCCGACCGACGGCGTCGGGCGGGGCGGCGGCCACCCGGGCGCCGGCCCGCTGGAGCGGGGCGGTGCGGGCGGCGGTGCGGTTCCACACCGTCACCCGGTGCCCGGTGTCCAGCAGGCGCTGGGCGATCGACGCCCCCATCCGGCCCGTGCCGAGTACGGCGATCTCTGTCATGCCGGCAACGGTAGGAGTTCCGGACCGATGCCACCAACGAATGTTGATGATGCCTGCCATGCTTGCGTCGCATGGCTGGCGGTAGCCTGCCGGTCATGCAGTCGCACGCTCTCGACGTGTTCCGCACGGTGGCCCGGCACGGGTCGATCACCGCCGCCGCGCGGGAACTCCGCTACACCCAGTCGGCGGTGTCCCGGCAGATCGCCGCCCTGGAGGCCGACCTCGGGGTGGTGCTCTTCGACCGGCTGCCGCGTGGCGTCGCGCTGACCGAACCGGGGCGCTGCCTGCTGCCGCACGCCGAGGCGGTGCTGGAACGGCTGGACACGGTGCACCGGGAACTGGACGCGCTGCGCGGGCTGGGCGCCGGTCGGCTCCGGGTCGGGGCGTTCCCCACCGCGATGGCGGCCCTCGTGCCGCGCGCGCTGGCCGCGTTCCGGGACGCGCACCCGCAGGTGGCGCTCTCCCTGGTGGAGGGGCGAACGCCGGCCCTGCTGGAGCGGCTGCTCGCCGGCGACGCCGACCTGGCGGTGGTCACCGCGCCGCCGGACCAGCCGCTGGACGGCGGCCGCTTCGACCTGCGCCACCTGCTCGACGAGCGGCTGCTGGTGGCGGTGCCGCGCGGGCACCGGCTGGCCCGGCGGCGCACGGTGCGCCTCGCCGAACTGGCCGACGACTCGTTCGTCACCGGTTCGACCGGCGCCGACGACCCGCTGATGCGGGCCGCCATGCCGCCCGGCTTCCGGCCCCGGATCGACATCGTCGCGGCCGACTGGACCGGCAAGCTGGGCTGTGTGGCGGCCGGGTTGGGGGTCGCGCTCGTGCCGGCGCTGGCCGTCCGGGCCACCCCGGCCGACCTGGTGCTGCTCCGGCTGCACCCCGACGACGCACCGGTCCGGCAGGTGTACGCGGCCACGGTCGCCGGGCGGCACCGGTCGCCCGCGGTCGACCGGCTGCTCGACGGCCTCACCGCCCAGGCCCGGGCCGGCTGACCCGGCGGCTATCCTTCGCCGGGTGGACCGGTCCCGGCAGACCCGCACCCTGATCGCCGCGAACAAGCGGGCGCGGCACGACTACACGGTGCTCAAGACGTACGAGGCGGGGATCGTGCTGGCCGGCACCGAGGTGAAGTCGCTGCGCGAGGGCCGGGCGTCGCTGGTCGACGCGTTCGCCCAGGAACGCGACGGCGAGCTGATGCTGTACGGCCTGCACATCGCCGAGTACGGCTTCGGCAGCTGGACCAACCACGCGCCCCGGCGGACCCGCAAGCTGCTGCTGCACCGGGTGGAGATCGACCGGATCCGGGAGAAGGTCCGGGAGGGCGGCCTGACCCTGGTGCCGCTGTCGATGTACTTCGCCAACGGCTGGGCCAAGGTCGAACTCGCCCTGGCCAAGGGCCGCCGGTCGTACGACAAGCGGCAGGCGCTGGCCGAGCGGGACGCCAACCGCGAGATCGCCCGCGAGCTGGGCCGGCACCTGAAGGGGCGCGGCCGGCGCGGCTGACCGCCCGGCACACCGCCCGGCACACCTCGTCCCGCACCCCACCACCGCCGG
Source organism: Micromonospora sp. C28SCA-DRY-2 (assembly GCF_030519475.1). Lineage (GTDB taxonomy): Bacteria > Actinomycetota > Actinomycetes > Mycobacteriales > Micromonosporaceae > Micromonospora. The sequence continues at coordinate 172,431 of NZ_JAUMKD010000003.1, forward strand.
CGGCCGACCCGCGCCGCCGATGCGACGCGCCCGGAACCTGTTGACGCCCCGTCGACCCCTGTGGTGTCCTCAGTGCACGCCGGTAATGGAAACCGTGTTCATTGCCAATCAGCGTTGCACCTGAGGAGGAGCCATGTCGCTCACCGTTCCGCCCGCCCTGCTGGACGCCGCCGAGCGCGGCCCGGTCGACGACGCCGAGTTCGTCGCCTGCGTCCGCGACTCCCTGCCGTACGCCTTCGAGACGGTGCGCCGGGTGGTGGCCGAACTGGAGGCCACCGGCGCCGACCACGCCGACGACGCCGTCCCGCCACCCACCGAGACCGAGCGCGGTCAACTGCTGCGGGCGATGGCGAGCGACGCGATCCGGGGTGGCCTGGAGCGGCACTTCAACGTCCGGCTCGCCTTCCAGAACTGCCACCGGGTGGCCGCGTTCCGCCCGGCCGCCGTCGACTCCGCGGCGTACCGGGGCTTCGTCTCCGCCCGGGGGCAGCTGCTCAACCAGTCCCCGGAACTACGCAACTGCTGACCGGCGGGTCGGGACGTCCCGGGCCGGCCGGGACGTCCCGACATCGCCCGCAGGTGCGAGGCGCAAGCGCCGGCTGACCGGGGATCTGCGGCCCGCCCACCCGGTTCCGGTTCGCAGCTGCGTCGGCTAGGGTGAGCCCGTGACGAGGTTCCGGATCGGGGAGGCCGCCGAACTGCTCGGCGTCAGCCCGGACACCGTACGGCGGTGGATCGACGGCGGCCGGCTGGCCGCCGTCCGCGACGAGCACGGCCACCGGGTGGTCGACGGGGTCGACCTGGCCGCGTACGCCCGGTCACAGGCGGCCGACCCGGACGACCGCTCGGACGCCTCCTCGGCCCGCAACCGGCTGCGCGGCATCGTGGTCAACGTCGTCAAGGACACCGTGATGGCGCAGGTCGACATCCAGGCCGGCCCGTTCCGGATCGTGTCGCTGATGAGCCGGGAGGCGGTCGACGAGCTCGACCTGCGGGTCGGCGCGGTGGCGGTAGCGGTGATCAAGTCGACCACCGTGGTGGTGGAGCGCGGCGGGCCGGTCGGCGCCGGCCGCGGTCGGGGCACGTCGTGAGGCGGGTACGCGTCGCCCTGGCCGGGGCCGCGGTGGCCGCCCTGGTCGCCGGGTGCGGCGGCGACCCGGCGGGCGGGCCGGCCGGCGCGAGCGGCGGCGTCACCGGCACGGTGAGCGTCTTCGCGGCCGCGTCGCTGACCGAGTCCTTCACCCGGATCGGCCGGGACTTCGAGGCCGCCCACCCGGGCACCACAGTGGTCTTCAACTTCGCCGGCAGCTCCGCGCTGGCCACCCAGATCAACCAGGGCGCGCCGGCCGACGTCTTCGCCTCGGCCGCCGCGCTCACCATGGCCACCGTCACCGAGGCCGGCAACGCCGACGGCACGCCGGCCACGTTCACCCGCAACCAGTTGGTCATCGCCGTGCCGGCCGGCAACCCGAAGGGCATCACCGGCCTCGCCGACCTGGCGGACCGGGGCGTGAAGGTGGCGCTCTGCGCCGACCAGGTGCCCTGCGGCGCGGCCGCGCGCAGCGCGCTGGACGCCGCGTCGGTGGCGCTCACCCCGGTCACCCTGGAGCAGGACGTGAAGGGGGCGCTGTCCAAGGTGACGCTCGGCGAGGTCGACGCCGCCCTGGTCTACCGCACGGACGCCCGGGCGGCCGCGGCGAAGGTGACCGGCGTCGAGTTCCCCGAGTCGGCGCGGGCCGTCACCGACTACCCGATCGTCGCGCTCCGGGACGCGCCGAACCCGGCGGGCGGACGGGCGTTCGTCGAGTACGTCCGCTCCGGCCGAGGGCAGGCGGTGCTCGCCGAGGCCGGGTTCCAGGCCCCGTAGCGCCGATGCCCCGCACCGACACCCCGGCCCCGCCCCGGGTCAGGCCGCCCCGGCCCCGCCCGGGCATCCCGGTCGGGCTGCTGCTCCCGGCGGCCCTCGGGCTGGTTCTCCTCACCCTGCCGCTGATCGGGCTGCTGGCCCGTACGCCCTGGGCCGACCTGCCGCGGCGGCTCACCGAGCCCGGCGTGCTCACCGCGCTGCGGCTCTCGCTGCTGACCGCCACCCTGGCCACCCTGTTCTGCCTACTGCTCGGGGTGCCGCTGGCCTGGCTGCTGGCCCGGGTGCGGTTCCCCGGCCGCCGGCTGGTCCGCGCCCTGGTCACCGTGCCGCTGGTACTGCCGCCGGTGGTCGGCGGGGTGGCGCTGCTGCTGGTCTTCGGCCGGCGCGGGCTGCTCGGCGGCTGGCTCGACGCGACGTTCGGCATCACCCTGCCGTTCACCACCGCCGGCGTGGTGCTCGCCGAGGCGTTCGTCGCGATGCCGTTCCTGGTCATCGCCGTGGAGGGCGCGCTGCGCGGGGCGGACCAGCGCTACGAGGAGGCGGCCGCCACCCTCGGCGCCGGGCGGTGGACCACCTTCACCCACGTCACCGTGCCGCTGGTGGCCCCCGGGCTGGCCGCCGGCGCGGTGCTCTGCTGGGCCCGGGCGTTGGGCGAGTTCGGCGCCACCATCACCTTCGCCGGCAACTACCCGGGCCGGACGCAGACCATGCCGCTGGCGGTCTACCTGGCGCTGGAGACCGACCTGGAGGCGGCCGTGGTGCTCAGCCTGATCCTGCTCACCGTCTCGGTGGCCATCCTCGCCGCCCTGCGCGACCGGTGGATCACCAGCCCGTGACCGCCGCGCTGCTCGACGCCCACCTCGTCGCCGACCGGGGCACGTTCCGCCTCGACGTGCCGCTGCGGATCGCCGCCGGCGAGGTGGTCGCGCTGCTCGGCCCGAACGGCGCCGGCAAGACCACCGCGCTGCGCGCGCTCGCCGGCCTGCACCCGTTGACCGACGGGCACGTCACGCTGGCCGGCGTGGACCTGGACCGGCCCCGGCGCCGGGTGCGTACGCCGACCGAGCGCCGGCCGGTCGGCGTGGTCTTCCAGGACTACCTGCTCTTCCCGCACCTGAGCGCGCGGGACAACGTGGCCTTCGGGCTCCGCCGGCACGGCGTCGACCGGCGCGCCGCCCGCCGGGCGGCGATGGACTGGCTCGACCGGGTGGGGCTGGCCGAGCACGCCCACCGGCGGCCCCGGCAGCTCTCCGGCGGGCAGGCCCAGCGGGTGGCACTGGCCCGCGCGCTCGCCGTCACGCCGTCCCTGCTGCTGCTGGACGAGCCGCTCGCCGCCCTGGACGCGCGGACCCGGCTGGACACCCGCGCCGAACTGCACCGGCACCTGGCCGCCCACCCGGGGGCGACGCTGCTGGTCACCCACGACCCGCTGGACGCGCTGGTGCTGGCCGACCGGCTGGTCATCGTCGAGGACGGCCGGGTGGTGCAGGAGGGCGACGCCGCCACCGTGACCGCCCGGCCGCGCACCGACTACGTGGCCCGGCTGGTGGGGCTGAACCTGCACCGCGGCACGGCGGAGGGGCACGTCGTCCGGGTCGCCGACGACCTGGCGCTCACCGTCGCCGAGCGGCTCGACGGGGACGCCTTCGTGGCCTTCCGGCCGGCGGCGGTGGCCCTGCACCCGGACCGCCCCGAGGGCAGCCCCCGCAACGCCTGGCCGGCCCGGGTGAGCGGGGTGCAGCGCCACGGCGACAACCTGCGGGTGCAGTTGGACGGCCCGATCGTGGTGGCCGCGGACGTCACCCCGGCGGCCGCCGCCCAGCTGCGCCTGGTGCCCGGGCAGCCGGTCTGGGCGGCGGTGAAGGCCGCCGAGACCCACGCGTACCCGGCCGGCGGCTGACCCGGTCGGCCGGCCGCCCGGGGCGATCCGGGCGCGGGCCCGTGGACCGATCGGCGCCAGGTCCGCGCGATCTCCGGCTCGGCGCGGGATGACCCGGCTGTGGGGCGACCGATGGCGGCCCGGACCGCTCAGCGGGGCAGCAGGTCGGCGTGCGCGGCGCGCAGCCGGGTCAGCCGGGGGTCGCTGCCCGGCACGACCCGCCGGTCCAGCTCGGCCCAGACCTCGGCGAGCGCGGTGCGGAGCGTACTCAGCTCGGCGGCGTGCCGCCGGCCGCTCTGCCGGTGCAGCTCGTCGAGGCGGCGGGCCCAGCCGGCGGTGACCTCGGCGAGCCGGTCGGCGTCGGCGCGGGCCTGGGCGGCGGTGCGGGCGGCGGCGGCCGGCACGATCGCGGCCACCGGACGGGCGTCGCGGTCGCGGGTGAGCACGGTGACGGTGTCGGTCAGCTCGGCGAGCGCGACGAGCTGGGTCAGCCGGGTGCGCGCCTCGCGCAGGGGCAGCGAGCGCGGCGGGGCCGGCTGCGGGGTGCGGGCGGGGACAGCCATGGATGCATGGTGACCGCCGGGTACGACAAATCCCCCGCCGGACGTCCGGGATGGACTGATGGCCGGCGGAGGCCGGTCGCCACCGCCGCCCCGGCGTCGGGTCACCTGCGCCGGGCGGACCCGCGGCACCGAGGGCCGGACAGGGGGCTGGACATCTACAGTTAACAATCCTAATAATTGTGCATCCGTCGATTCGACGGCCCTCGAACCGGGAGGTCCGGATGCGTCGCCCTGCCCGAAACCTGTTGCTGGCCGCGGTCGCGGCCCTCGCCACCGCCGCCGCCAGCACGCTTGTCCTGGCCGCCCCGGCCCGGGCCGCCGGCCCGACCGCCACCTTCGTCAAGACCGCCGACTGGGGCACCGGTTGGGAGGGCAAGTACACCATCACCAACGGCGGCACCGGCACGATCAACGGTTGGCAGGTCGCCTTCAGCCTGCCGGCCGGCACCACGCTCGGGTCCTACTGGGACGCCACGGTGACCAGCGCCGGCCAGCGGCACACCTTCACCAACCGCTCGTGGAACGGCACCATCGCGCCCGGCGCCTCGGTCTCGTTCGGTTTCCTGGCCACCGGTGCCGGCTCCCCCACCGACTGCACGCTCAACGGTGCGCCGTGCGGCGGCGGCGGCCCGACCAGCCCGCCCACCACGACGCCGCCGACCAGCACGCCCCCGACCACGCCGCCGCCGACGACCCCGCCGCCCACCACACCGCCGCCCACCACGCCACCCCCGGGTGGGCTGCCCAAGCACGCGCTGATCGGCTACCTGCACGCCAGCTTCGCCAACGGCTCCGGCTACCTGCGGATGGCCGACGTGCCGGCCGACTGGGACATCATCAACCTGGCCTTCGGCGAACCCACCTCGGTCACCTCCGGCGACATCCGGTTCCAGCTCTGCCCGGCTGCCGAGTGCCCGGGCGTCGAGACCGAGGCCGAGTTCATCGCCGCGATCCGCGCCAAGCAGCAGCAGGGCAAGAAGGTGCTGCTCTCCATCGGCGGGCAGAACGGGCAGGTGCAGCTCACCACGACCGCCGCCCGGGACACCTTCGTCCGGTCGGTCTCGGCGATCATCGACCGGTACGGCCTGAACGGGCTGGACATCGACTTCGAGGGGCACTCGCTCTACCTGAACGCCGGCGACACCGACTTCCGCAACCCCACCACACCGGTGATCGTCAACCTGATCTCCGCGATCCGCGCGCTGAAGCAGCGGTACGGGGCCAACTTCGTGCTCACCATGGCGCCGGAGACGTTCTTCGTCCAGCTCGGCTACCAGTTCTACGGGCCGGGGCCGTGGGGCGGGCAGGACCCGCGCGCCGGGTCGTACCTGCCGGTGATCCACGCGCTGCGCGACGATTTGACCGTGCTGCACGTGCAGGACTACAACTCCGGACCGATCGTCGGGCTGGACAACCAGTACCACACGATGGGCGGGGCCGACTTCCACATCGCGATGACCGACATGCTGCTCGCCGGGTTCTCGGTGGCCGGCAACGCCAACGCCGTCTTCCCGCCGCTGCGCGAGGACCAGGTCGCCTTCGGCGCGCCGTCCTCGGTCAGCGCCGGCAACGGCTACGTCGCCCCGGCCGGCGTGCAGGCGGCGGTGAGCTGCCTGGTACGCGGCCAGAGCTGCGGGTCGTACACCCCGCGCAGCGGCACCAACCCCAACTTCCGCGGCCTGATGACCTGGTCGATCAACTGGGACCGCTACTACAACTGGGAGTTCCGGCTCAACCACGGCCCCTTCCTGAAGGCGCTGCCCTGACCGGCGGCGCCGCTCGCCCGCCCCGGTGCCCCGGCGCCCCGGCCAACCTCGGCCGGGGCGCCGCCGGGCGACCGGGGGCACCGCCGGGCCGAGCGGGGCGCAGTCCGGCCGACCGGGGCGCCGTGGCTCCGGTTCGGGGGCGGCGGCCGGTGCGCCCGGCGAATTGCGGTGGGCCCGCGGCGCGGTCGCCGGCATGATGTCCGGGACCGAGCTGGAGGTGTGCCGTGCTGATCGAACTCGACGCCGCCGTCGACGCGCGCGCCGTCGTCCTGGTCGAGGGGGCCAGCGACCGGGCCGCGGTGCTGACCCTCGCGGCACGGCGCGGTCGTGACCTGGCCGCCGAGGGCGTACGGGTGGTGGCGATGGGCGGCGTGACCAACCTCGGCCACTTCCTCGCCCGGCTCGGCCCGGCCGGGCGCGACCTGCGGCTGGCCGGCCTCTACGACGAGAACGAGGAGGGCTTCGTCCGGCGCAGCCTGGAGCGGGCCGGCCTCGGCACCGGCCTGTCCCGGGCGGCCATGGCGGACCTCGGCTTCCACGCCTGCGTCGCCGACCTGGAGGACGAACTCATCCGCGCGGTCGGCCCCGCCGGCGTCCGGGAGGTGTTCGCCGCCCAGGGCGAGGCGCACTCCTTCGAGATCTTCCAGCGGCAGCCGGCACAGCAGGGCCGCCCGGTCAGCGCCCAGCTGCGCCGGTTCCTCGGCACCCGGGCCGGCCGCAAGGAGGCGTACGGGCGGCTGCTGGTCGAGGCGGTGGAGCCGGACCGGGTGCCCCGGTCACTGGACGCGGTGCTCGGGCACGTCTGATCCGCCGCGCCACTCGGGCGCCAGGACCGACCACACCTCGATGTCGACGCGCCGACCGGCCGGGCCGGGATAGACCTGCCGCAGCGTTCCGTCGTGGTGCATGCCGAGCCGGCGGGCGACGGCGATGCTGCGGGCGTTCTCGGCGTTGGTCCGCCACTCCACCCGCTGGATGCCCCGCTCCCGCACGGCCCAGTCGACGATCCGGCCGACCGCGCGGCTGATCAGGCCGCGTCCCTCGGCGCCGGGTTCCAGCCAGCAGCCCGCCTCGGCCACCCCGACGGTCACGTCGAACGAGACGAACATGACGCCGCCGACCAGGGTGCCGGACCGCCAGATCCCCCAGATGCCGCCGGCGTCGCGCGCCCAGCGGTCGGCGTAGCGCTGCAGCACGGCGCGGGCCGAGGGCAGGTCGGTGGCCACGAAGGACGGTGACACCCAGGGCGCGATGTGCTCCCGGGCCCGGTCCAGGTGGGCCAGGAACTCCTCGGCCAGCCACGGGTCGAGCGGACGCAGCTCCGCGTCCTCGGTCAGGGGCAGGGCGAACACGGAACCTCCGTCGCGTGCGGGACAGGTCGCCCCCGATCTTGCCGCCGGCCGCGACCGGCGGCCCCAGCGCCCCCGGCAGGAAAGGGACAGCTGAGGACTTCCGGGTGTATACATTCGGCGTATACGCGATGTGTATAGTCCCCGGCATGTCGATCGGACAGACCTTCCTCGGCCTCCTGGAGGCCACCCCCCGGCACGGCTACGACATCAAACGCCTCTACGACGAGCGCTTCGGCCACGCCCGCCCGCTCGCCTACGGCCAGGTCTACGCCACCCTGTCCCGACTGCTGCGCAGCGGCCTGGTCGAGGTCGAGGCCGTCGAGCCCGGCGAGGGCCCGGAGCGCAAGCGGTACGCGATCACCGAGGCCGGCGTCACCGACGTGGCCGGCTGGCTGGCCCGGGCCGAGAAGCCCGAGCCCTACCTGCAGAGCACCCTCTACACCAAGGTGGTGCTCGCGCTGCTCACCGGCCGCAGCGCCGCCGACCTGCTCGACGTGCAGCGCGCCGAGCACCTCCGGATGATGCGCGAGCTGACCCGCCGCAAGCGCGACGGCGACCTCGCCGAGCAGCTGATCTGCGACCACGCCCTGTTCCACCTGGAGGCCGACCTGCGCTGGCTGGAGCTGACCGCGGCCCGCCTCGACGAGCTGGCGAAGACGGTGCTGCCGTGACCGGCCCGCTGCTGGTCGCCGAGGACCTGCACCGCTCGTTCGGGCCGACCCGGGCCCTGGCCGGCGCGAGCCTGCGGGTCGACCGGGGTGAGGTGGTGGCCGTGATGGGCTCGTCCGGCTCCGGGAAGTCCACCCTGCTGCACTGCCTGGCCGGCATCGTCCGGCCGGACTCCGGACGGGTGCGCTTCGCCGGGCGCGACCTGGGCGCCCTCACCGACAGCGAGCGCAGCGCGCTGCGCCGCGCGGCGTTCGGCTTCGTGTTCCAGTTCGGCCAGCTGGTGCCGGAGCTGACCTGCCTGGAGAACGTGGCGCTGCCGCTGCGGCTGGACCGCCTGGGCCGGCGCGAGGCCGAGCGCCGGGCGGCCGAGTGGCTGGACCGGCTGGAGGTCGCCGAGGTGGCCGGCAAGCGGCCCGGCGAGGTCTCCGGTGGGCAGGGGCAGCGGGTCGCGGTGGCCCGTGCGCTGGTGACCCGGCCCCAGGTGGTCTTCGCCGACGAGCCGACCGGGGCGCTGGACTCGCTCAACGGCGAACGGGTGATGCGGCTGCTCACCGGAGCCGCCCGGGAGACCGGCGCGGCGGTGGTGCTGGTGACGCACGAGGCGCGGGTGGCCGCGTACTCCGATCGGGAGGTGGTGGTGCGCGACGGGCGTACCCGCGACCTGGAGCCCGCCGCGTGAGCCGGCTGCGCGACGGCGCGGCCGACCTGGCGATGGGCGCGCGGATGGCCGTCACCGGCGGCCGGGAGGGCTGGCTGCGCGCGGTGCTCACCGCGCTCGGCGTCGGCATCGGCGTGGCGATGCTGCTGCTGGCGGCCGCCGTACCGCACGCGCTGGACGCCCGGCAGGCCCGCGGCGACGCCCGCGACGACCTGCGGATGGGCGAGCGGATCCCGGCCGCCGCGAACACCCTGCTGATCCAGGCGACCGACAGCGCCTTCCGGGACCGACCGGTCCGGGGCCGGGTGCTGCGTCCCGAGGGTCCGGCCGCGCCGGTGCCGCCGGGGCTGACCATGCTGCCCGGTCCGGGTGAGGTGGTGCTCTCCCCCGCGCTGCGCGACCTGCTCCGCTCGCCCGACGGCGCGCTCTTCGCGCCGCGTCTCGGCGGCGCCCGGATCACCGGCACCATCGGCCCGCAGGGCCTGGCCGGGCCGAACGAGCTGGCCTACTACCTGGGCAGCGGCACGCTCTCGGCGGACCAGGGTGCGACCCGGCTGGACGCCTTCGGGGGCGGGTTGCCCGGCGAGGGCTTCGGCCCGGTGCTGATGCTGCTCGTGGTGGTCGTCTTCGTCGTACTGCTGCTGCCCATCGCGGTCTTCCTCGGCGCGGCCGTGCGGTTCGGCGGTGAACGCCGGGATCGGCGGCTGGCGGCGCTGCGGCTGGTCGGCGCGGACGCCGGGATGATCCGCCGGATCGCCGCCGGCGAGGCCACCGCCGCCGCGCTGCTCGGCGTCGCGGTCGGTGGCCTGCTCTTCCTGGCCGGGCGCCAGGTGGTGCCGCTGGTCACGCTGATGGACCTCAGCGTGTACGCGGCCGACGTGCGCCCGCCGCTGGCGTTGGTCGTCGGGATCGCCCTGGCGGTGCCGGCGCTGGCGGTGCTGGTGGCCATGGTGGCGCTGCGCGCGGTGGTGGTCGAGCCGCTCGGGGTGACCCGGCGGGCCACCCCGGTCCGCCGCCGGCTGGCGTGGCGGCTGCTGCTGCCCGGCGCCGGGCTGGGACTGCTGCTGGCCGCCGGGGCCGGCGTGACGCCGGTCGGCGCCGAGAACCAGACGGCGGCCGGCGCGGTGCTGCTGCTGATCGGCACTGTCACCCTGCTGCCCTGGCTGACCGACCTGGTGGTCCGCGGGCTGCGCGGCGGCCCGGTGCCGTGGCAGCTGGCGGTACGCCGGCTCCAGGTCGACAGCGCCGCCTCGGCGCGGCTGGTGAACGGCGTCGCGGTCGCCGTCGCCGGCACCATCGGCCTGCAGATGCTCTTCGCCGGCGTGGCCGACGAGTTCACCCACTCGACCGGGCAGGATCCGTCCCGTGCCCAGGTGCTGGTGCAGTTCCCGGCCCGGCCGGACGCCGCCGCCGCGCTGGACCGGCTGGCCGCCGCCCCGGGCGTGACCAGCACCAACGGCACCCTGGTCACCGCGCTCACCGCCGTGGACGGCTATGCCGACCTGCGGATCGGCGACTGCGCCGAGCTGGCCGAGTTCGCCCGACTCGACCGCTGCGCCGACGGGGACGTGTTCGTGGTGCGGGCACCGGGCGCCGAGAGCCAGTCGGCGGCCGTCCGGCCCGGCGCCACCGTGGCGGTGGGCGACGGCGCCGGCACCTGGCGGGTGCCCGACGCCGCTCGGGAGGCGCCGGTCCGGCCCCACCCGGCCGGCCACCAGGAGACGGCCGTGCTGGCCACCCCGGCCGCCGTCGCGCCGGCCCGGCTGGGCCCGCTGCGCACGGACGCGTACCTGCGGCTCGACCCGGGCCGCCCGGACGCGATCGAGCACGTCCGCAACGCGGCCGCCGGTGTCGACCTGTCCGCCAGCGTCCTCACGCTGACCCGCACCACCCAGGCCACCAAGTTCGTGAACATCCAGCGCGGCCTCTACATCGGCGCGGTGGTCACCCTGCTGCTGATCGCGGCCAGCATGCTGGTCGGTGTCCTGGAGCAGTTGCGTGAGCGGCGCCGGCTGCTGGCCATGCTGGTCGCGGTCGGCACCCGACGGAGCACACTGAGCTGGTCGGTGCTCTGGCAGACAGCGGTGCCGGTGCTGATCGGGCTGGCCCTGGCGGTGGTCTTCGGGCTGGGGCTCGGCGCGGTGCTGCTGCGCATGGTGCAGGCCCCGGTGGTGATCGCCTGGCCGGTCCTCGGCCTCTCCACCGCCCTCGGCGCAACCGTGGTGCTGCTGGTGACCGGGCTCAGCCTGCCCGTGCTCTGGCGGCTCACCCGCCCGGACGGCATCCGCACCGAGTGAGTCGGGACCCCGGCCGGCGCGCCCGCCGGCCGGGGTCAACCCACCGGCGGGTGGCCGGGACGGGGCGGCGGGCACCCGGCGACCGGCGCTGCCGTCGAGGGCGCGGTCAGGCCGGCGGCGCGGGCGCGGTCGCCTCGGCCAGCAGCTCGGCCAGGTGCACGGCCCGCACCGCCGACCGGCGGCGGCGCAGTCCGGTACGCAGCTGACGCAGGCAGCCGGGGTTCACCGCCACCACCAGGTCCACCCCGGCGGCTTCGATCTCGTCGAGCTTGGCGTCCAGGATCCGCCGGGAGTCGTTCGGCCGCAGCAGCGAGTACGTGCCGGCGGCGCCGCAGCAGGTGGCCGCCGAGGGCAGTTCGACGTAGTCGGCCACCTGGCGCAGCAGCGCCCGGGGCTCGGCGAAGACGCCGAGCCCGTTGCGCAGGTGGCAGGAGTCCTGGAGGGTGACCCGGGCCCGCCGGCCGGCCACCCGCAGTTCGGTGCCGGGCGGCCGGCCGGCGAGCCAGGTGGACAGCTCCCGCACCCGCCGCGGCCCGAGCACCGAGGCCAGATGTGCGGCGCAGCCGCCGGAGGTCGTCACGATGGTCCCCGGCAGCTCCTCGCCGAGCCGCCGGGCCAGCCGCTCACCGCCGGCCAGGTCGCCGTTGTGCGCGTGCAGCGCCCCGCAGCAACCCTGCGCGCTCGGTACGGCCAGCGCCGGGTCGAGGGCCCGGGCCGCCCGGCTGACCGCCGGGTAGAGCGCCCGCTCGAAGCAGCCCAGCATGAGCTGCCCGGCGGGTTCGCCCGCGCCCGATTCGGCGGCGGCCGGTTCAGCGGCGGTGGTCGGCGGGGCGGCGGCCGGTCCGGCGGTGGTCGGCGAAGGTGCGGCCGGGCCGCGGGCTGCGCCGCGTACCAGGCCGAGCAGGCGCAGCAGCCACCGTTGCCCGGCGACCAGGGTCAGCGCCCGGGCGAGCGGTGGCCGGCGCCGGCCACGCCACTGGTGCACCCGCCACTGCTCCAGCAGGCTGCCGTACTGCACACCGGCCGGGCAGACCGGCTCGCAGGCCCGGCAGCCCAGGCAGAACGAGGACTGCTCGGCGAGGGTGGGATCGTCCGGGGGCAGCGTGCCGTCCTGCAGGGCCCGCATCAGGGTGATCCGGCCGCGCGGCGAGGACGCCTCGTCGCCGGTCATCGCGTACGTGGGGCAGGCGGGCAGGCAGAAGCCGCAGGAGATGCAGCGGGACAGCTGCCCGGGGTCGAACACGTCGCCGGTCACGAGCCCAGCTTTCCGGGGTTGAGGATGCCCGCCGGGTCGAAGGCGGTCTTGATCCGGCGCAGCAGGGCGAGCTGGTCGTCGCCGAGCCGGGCGGCCAGGAACGGCAGTTTCGCCGCGCCCACCCCGTGTTCGCCGGTGATGGTGCCGCCCAGGTCGAGGGCGGCGGCGAAGACGTCGGCGAAGGCCGCCTCGGCACGGCGTACCGCGTCGGTGTCGTCGGAAGAGTCGAGGACGCAGGTGGGATGCAGGTTGCCGTCGCCGGCGTGGCCGAAGGTGGCGATGGCGACGCCGTGCCGGGCGGCGATCGCGTCGATCCGGTCGACCATCTCGGCGATCCGCGGTCGCGGGACCGTCGCGTCCTCCAGGATGGTCACCCCGCCGCGCCGGGACAGCGCCGGCAGCGCGCAGCGCCGGGCGGCCAGCAGCGCCTCGGCCTGGGCGACCTCGCGGGCGGTGGTGACCTCCACCGCGCCGGCCGCCACGCAGGCCGCGCCGATCCGGTCGAGGTGGGTGGCGACCAGGTCCGGCGGGCCGTCGTCGCCGAAGAGCAGCAGCGCTCCGGCGTCGGTCCGCAGCCCCAGGTGGGCGAAGTCCTCCACGGCGTCGATGCAGGCCCGGTCGAGGAACTCCAGGGTCGCCGGCACCACCCCGGCCCGGATCACCCGGGCCACCGCCTCGCCCGCCTCGGCCAGCGACGGGAAGTACGCCACCCCGGTGTTGGCGGAGGCGGGCGCCGGCAGCAGCGCCACGGTCGCCTCGGTGATCACCGCGAGGGTGCCCTCCGAGCCGGTGAGCAGCCGGGTCAGGTCGTAGCCGGCCACGTCCTTCCAGAGCCGGCCGCCGGTGCGGATCACCTCGCCGGTGGGCAGCACCGCCTCCAGCCCCAGCACGTAGTTGCGGGTGACCCCGTACTTCAGCCCGCGCAGCCCGCCGGCGCAGGTCGCGATGGTGCCGCCGACGGTGGCGACGGTCCGGCTGCCCGGATCCGGCGCCCAGAGCAGCCCGTGCGCGGCGACCGCGTCGGCCAGCACGGCGCTGGAGACGCCGGGCTGAACCCGGGCCAGCAACTCGTCGGCGCTGATCTCCAGGATCGCGTTCAGCCGGGTCAGCACCAGCACGATCCCGCCGCGCAGCGGCACGGTCGCCGCGCACAGGTTCGACCCCGCGCCGCGCGGCACCACCGGCACGCCGTGCCGGGTGGCCAGCGCCAGCACCGCGGCGACCTCGGCGGTGTCGGCCGGGAACGCCACCGCGTCGGGCCGGTGGGTGAAGAGCGGGGTGGCGTCGCGGGCGTACGCGACGAGGTCGCCCTCGGCGTCGTGCACGTTCGCCGGGCCGACGATGTCGCGCAGCTCGGCGCGGACGGTCGCGGACAGTGCCATGCCCACCCTTTCCGGCACGCCGGTCGCGCCCGAAGATTTCTGCCGGTCTGATGACAGCGCCCGGCAAGGACTTTCACCCGATCATAGTGAGCCGGGCCGGTCAGGTGAAGCCGGCGGTCACCGGGGCGGGGGCAGGTGCTCGCACAGGGCGGCGTACTCGGCGACGGTGAGGAAGGAGGGGTTGGCCGCCTGCGGCTGGCGGAACACCTCGGCGCCGGCCAACCGCGGGTCGGCGCGGAGCAGGTCGCGGGAGACCCGGTGCGGTTCGGGCAGCACGGTCAGCGCCAGGGGCAGCGTCCACGTGCCGTCCCCGGGCACCGGGGCGGCGGCGACCCGACCGACGCCCCACACGCCGTAGCGGAGCCGGCCGCGGCTGCCGCTCGCCCAGAACACCACCGGTTGGCCGGCACGCATCAGCCCGACCCGGTAGCCGGGCCGGACGCACCAGGCGTCCACGTGCGGATCCTTGGCGAACCGCCCGGCCAGGTCGACCCGGTCGGCGTTCCCCTTGACCAGCCACGCACCCAGCCCGTCGAGGGTCACCCGGCGCTCGCCCACCGGCCCATCCTGCCGCACCCGGCGCCGGGCCGCAGCGCGCCGCCGGCGCGACCCGCGCTGGCCGGCCGCCGCCGCGCTCAGATGATGAAGTGGGTCCAGTAGGCGAGCCAGGTGACGAAGAGCGCGCCCTGGAGCAGGGCCAAGGCGGCGGTCAGCCAGACGTCGAGGGTGGCGTGCCGGGCCCACCGGGCCAGGGCCAGGCCGACCGGGAACGCGGCGAGCAGGTAGCGCAGCAGGCTCTTGTACACCGGCGGGCCCATCGACAGCGGCACCAGCACCATGATCAGCCCGTAGACGAGGTAGGGCAGGCCGATCCGGCGGGCGGCCGCGAGCAGGACGACCAGCACGGCCACCGCTATCCACACCCGCACCGCGTCCCGCGTCGGCGCGTCGGTCAGGCCGTGCCAGATCACCGGCAGCGGGTTCTGCACGCTGATCCCCCAGCCCTTCTCCTGGGCGTGCTTGTAGGCGAACCAGTCCCCGCTCTGCCAGTAGCAGAAGGCCATGAAGGTCACCCAGCCGGCGGGCACCAGCAGCAGCGGCCAACCCGTCCGCACGTACCGCCACAGCGCCCGCGGCCCGAGCCGGTAGTCGCCCTGGCGCAGCAGCACCAGGGCCAGCGGGAGGACGACGAAGAACCCGACCGAGCGACTCAGCGCCAGGAAGAAGCCGACCACGCCGACCACCAGCCACTGCCGCCGCTCGGCGTAGTGGAACGCGGCCAGCGCCAGGCAGAGGAAGAGCGACTCGGTCAACGCCGCCTGGAACAGGAACGCCGCCGGCAGCAGCACCAGGTAGCGGACGAACCGGCGGGCCGCCGGGTCGTCACCGAGCAGCCGCTCCCCCAGCCGGTACGCGTAGTAGAGCATCAGCAGGAACGCCACGTTGGCGACCACCAGCAGGGCCAGCGCGGTGTTCCCGCCCAGCAGCGGGGCCAGCGGCCGGGCCAGGAACGGGTAGAGCAGCGGGAAGCCGAAGTCGCGCCACGGCTCGTCCAGCGGCAGCCGGGCCAGGTGGTCGTAGAGGAACGTGTCCCAGGCGAACCAGAGCGAGAACCACCGGTGACCGGAGACCGCCCGCTGTTGATCGCGCATCGTGGTCTCGTCCGGCGGCGGCGCCCAGGGCACCTCGTCGAAGGCGCTCAGCGCGAGCAGCCCGACGAGGCTGAGCACGACCTTCGTACCGACGAAGACCGCCACCACGTACGGCCAGGGAGCCGGCACCCGGGCCACCGCCCGCCGCGCTCCGGCGGCCACCCTCCCGGCGCGGCCGGCGAGCACGCCGCGCCCGGCCGCGTCGGCCCGCCCCCTGTCGCCCATGCCTCTCCCGGATCCGGCCACCCGGCCACGAACGGTGCCACATCCCCGTTCCGCGGCCGTTGACACGTCGACCGGCGCACCGAACGGGAGTGACATCCCCGCCCAGGCGGGTATGCGGCCCCCCTCCACACGACAGAAAGCGGCAGGTCATGGCGGACGAGCACGGCACGGTGGTCATCGGCGCGGGACCGGCGGGACTGACCGCGGCGTACGAGTTGCTGCGGCGCGGCGCGCCGGTACGGGTCTTCGAGGCCGACGAGGTGGTCGGCGGAATCAGCCGCACCGTAGAGCGGGACGGCTGGCGGTTCGACATCGGCGGGCACCGGTTCTTCACCAAGGTGCCCCGGGTCGAGGAGTTCTGGCACGAGATCCTGCCCGACGAGGACTTCCTGCTCCGCCCCCGGATGAGCCGGATCTACTACCGCGGCGCGCTCTACGACTACCCGCTCAACGCGACGAACGCGCTGCGCAACCTCGGGCTGCGCGAGGCAGCGCTCTGCATGGGGTCGTACGCCCGGGCCCGGCTGCGCCCGCCGAAGGACCAGTCGCACTTCGAGGGGTGGGTCTCGGCCCGGTTCGGCTGGCGGCTCTACTCGATCTTCTTCAAGACGTACACCGAGAAGGTCTGGGGCATGCCGGCCGACCAGTTGCAGGCCGACTGGGCCGCGCAGCGGATCAAGAACCTGTCGCTGGCCAAGGCGGTCCGCAACGCGGTGCTGCCCAAGCGCAACCGCAAGGACGTGACCAGCCTGATCGAGGAGTTCCAGTACCCGAAGCTGGGGCCCGGCATGATGTGGGAGCGGTGCGCCGAACAGGTGCGCCGGCGCGGCGGCCGGGTGGACACCGGGACCTGGGTGACCGCCGTGCACCGCGACCCCGAGCGTCGCCGGGCGGTCGCCGTGACGGTCAACGGCGCGGGCGGGCAGCGTACCGAGCCGGCCGAGCACGTCATCTCCTCGATGCCGATCTCGGAGCTGGTCGCCGCGCTGCGCCCGGCGGCCCCGCCGGAGGTGCTGGCCGCCGCGGCCGACCTGCGCTATCGGGACTTCCTCACCGTCGCGCTGGTGGTGCCCGAGGAGTTCTCCTTCCCGGACAACTGGATCTACGTGCACGACCCGGCGGTGAAGGTGGGCCGGATCCAGAACTTCGGGTCCTGGTCGCCGCACCTGGTCAAGGACGGCCGCACCTGCCTCGGGCTGGAGTACTTCGTCTTCGAGGACGACGAGACCTGGCGTACGCCCGACGCCGACCTGATCGCCGCCGCGACCGCGGAGCTGGAGCGGCTCGGCCTGGTCCGCCCCGGCGTGGTCGAGGCCGGGTACGTGGTGCGGATGCCGAAGGCGTATCCGGTCTACGACGAGCGCTACCAGCACAACGTCGACGTGATCCGGGACTGGCTGGCCCGCGAGGTGCCCAACGTGCACCCGGTCGGCCGCAACGGCATGCACCGGTACAACAACCAGGACCACTCGATGCTGACGGCCATGCTCACCGCGGAGAACATCGCCTGCGGCACCGGCCACGACGTCTGGTCGGTCAACGTCGAGCAGGACTACCACGAGGAGTCCGCGAGCCGCGACGGCGACGGCCGGCACGGCACCGGCCGGGACGCGCCGGTCATGCCGGCCCGGCCGGTCGAGGTCGCCGGCAGCACCGGAGCCGCCGGCCCCGATGGCGCCGATGGCGCCGACGGGACCGCGGGGGCCGCCGGGGCCGCGGGTGACGGTCGCGCCGGGAAGGCACCGGCCGAGCAGCCGGCACAGGTACGCCTCGGCTGAGCCACGCGCTCGCGGCCGGCCGGAAAACCGGTGTCCGGGCCGCCACCGGGTCGGTGCCCCTGAGCTGATGTGGCAACCGACTCGGCCGTCAGGCACCTGCCGCACTGGTGCGGGAGGGACTAGTGTGGCGCGCGTGACGCGGACGGCGCGGCGGAGCGCGGGATGAGCGGGGCGAGTCCCACCCAGCGGGTCCTCTCCCCCACCGACGTGGCCGGCTACGTCCGGGCCTCGTTCGGACCGGATCGTGGCGTGGCGGCGTGCGGCCCGCTGGCCGGGGGCGGTTACGCCGCCGTCTGGTGGGTCCGCCTGGACGACGGCCGCGAGACGGTGCTGAAGGTGGCCCCGCCGCCCACCGTGCCGCTGCTGCGCTACGAGCGGGGCCTGACCGCCGCCGAGGCCCGCTACTTCCGGCTGGCGGCGGCGCACGCGCCGGGGGTTCCCGTACCGCCGGTGCTGCACCACGGCGTGGATCCGGTGCTGGGCGAGTGGCTGGTCACCGGCCGGCTGCCCGGCCGGTCGCTGAGCGACCTGGCAGCGTCCGGAGTGGACGGCGACCGGGCGCGGTACGACTTCGGCACGGTGCTGGCCACCGTGCACCGGGTCACCGGCGACCGCTTCGGCTACGACGACGGACGGACCGGCGGGTCGACCTGGGCCGAGGCGTTCGCCGCGATGATCGAGGAACTGCTCGCCGACGCCGCCGACTGGCGGGTACCCGTGCCGGTGGAGCGGATCCGGTCCGTGGTGCGACGGCACCGGCGGCTGCTCGACCAGGTACGCCGCCCGGCGTTGGTGCACTTCGACGGCTGGGACGGCAACGTGCTCGCCGAGCCCGACGGCGACGGCCCGTACCGGATGTGCGGGCTGGTCGACGGGGAGCGTTACCTCTTCGGCGACCCGCTCGTGGACCTGGTCTCCCCGCTGCTGCTGCGCCGGGCCGAGGACGAGCCGGACCACCCGTTCCTCCGCGGCTACGCCGCCGCGGCGGACGAGCCGCCGGTCTTCGACGCCGGCGTGCGGCGCCGCCTCGGGCTCTACCGGATGCACCTCTACCTGCTGATGATCGTGGAGATGCCCAGCCGCGGGATGACCCCGGCCAGCCACCCCGACCGGCAGCCGGGGCTCGCCCGCCTGCTCGACGAGGAACTGACCGCCCTGTCCCATGACTGACCTCGACGGTGGTGACCCGGTGGGCAGGCGGCTGCGATGAGCGGGCGGACGACGGCCGAGCGCCTGCTCCTGGTGACGGTGGTGGACCGCTGGTTCCACCTGCGCGAGCCGGTCTTCGTCGAAGCCGGGCAGTCCTACTGGGTAGACCGGAAGGCCGACGAACTCTGCGTGGATCGGGGCGACGGCCGCGTGACGCGCCATGCCGGCTGGATGTGCCGATAGCCGTCGGGGCGCCGCGATGTCCTCAAGCCGGGGAGGCAGATGTCGCACAGCCGGGGGTGAACCGTGACCGGCCCGGGCGGGCACGGCCGGACCGGACGATCTCCGCGGAGACCGCGCCCGCCGAGGAGCGGACGCACGCGACCGTGACACCTCTGCGGCATATTCATGACGCAGGGGTATCAGCCCACCGAGGGTGAGGTGCTCGCCCCGACGGCACGCCGATCGCCAGAGGACCGCGCCCGTCGCCGACGAGGCGGGCGCGGTCGGTGTGGGTGCCGAGTGAGGGTGCGGTGTCCTGAGGCCGAGCTGCGCGGTTCGGCGAGCCGGCGCCGGTGCGAACCCGATGTCCGGCGAAGTGCGGTCTGTCCGTTTCATGGTGTCCGGCCTTGGGTCCGGGTGCCGGGTTTGGGTGCCGGTGTGGGGTGGTCGGGGCCACCCTGGCGGCGGAATCGGTGGCGGGTCGGGGTCGTTGAACATGGCATACCCGCGCCACACCCCGGGGTGCTGGCCTCGCGGGTAGCGGCCCAGCCGGATCGCGGGTGGAATGCCCGCCCGCTGCGGGTCGTTCACACCCCCGACGGGCCGAGCACGCCCCCGGCCCCCGGAGCCCCCGCCGGAATGGTGGGCCGGCCCGGATGGTTACACCCCGGGACGCCCGAGCAGGCCCCTGGCCGCCGGAGCAACCCCCCTTCCTTTGCACGACCTTTCCTTGCGCGCAGCCCACACCGCCCCCCGTTTGGTGTGCTGTCGCGTTCCCCCGATCGAAAGGCTTGTGATCATCATGCGTACCGACATCCTGCGTAAGACCGCTCTGACCGCTGCTGGTCTCGCCTTCACCGGCGGCGCCCTCGCCGCCCCCGCCACCGCGTTCGCCGCCCCGGCCGAGAAGCCGGCCGTGTCGATCACCACCGACCGCAAGCACGGTGAGCGGGAACTCGGCGTGCGCTACGAGGCCCAGCCGAACTTCTACTACTGCGGCCCCGCCGCCGCCCGCAACGCCCTGTCCGTGCAGGGCAAGAACATCGACGTCCACGCCATGGCCAAGGAAATGGGCACCACCGAAGCCGGCACCAACTCCATCAACGACATCACCCCGGTGCTGAACAAGCAGACCGGTAAGGACGTCTACCACAGCGTCGAGATCCGCGACCGTGCAGCGGACGACAAGCAGACCGACAAGCTGCGCGCCGACGTCATCAAGGCCGTCGACGAAGGCCGCGCCGTGGTCGCCAACATCGCCGGCACCGCCACCGACACCAACGGCAACAGCCACTCCTTCGAAGGCGGGCACTACATCAGCGTCGTCGGCTACCGCGACGGTGGCAACACCGTCACCATCGCCGACTCGGCCAACCCCGACACCGCCAGCTACCGGATGAACATCGACAACCTCGCCGACTGGATCGCCACCCGCGGCTACACCGCCTGACAACCACCACCGGCGACCCACACAGGCGACGAACAACCGCACAAGCGAGACAACGCCGAAGGGCCGACCCCCACCGGGGGCCGGCCCTTCGGCGTCTTCACCACCCACGCAACGACCGACGACTCCGCCGCCGCACCCCTTACCCAAGTGGCTTGACAGCCACCCGGCAGGGTGTCAGCATCTTCTGACAGGGGGGTGTCAGCATCTTCTGACACCGGGAGGGCTGAGGAATGGACGAGACATCGCCCACCGGGGAGGAACTGCTCGCCGCGCTCGCGGCACTCGCGAGCCCGCACCGGCTGCGGATCATCGCCGCACTCGCGGAGGGGCGCAGCTACGTCAGCGAGTTGGCGCGGCGCCTGCAGATGAACCGGCCCCTGCTCTACATGCACCTGCAACGGCTTGAGGCCGCCGGGCTGGTCGCCGGCACGTTGGAGACAGCAGCCGACGGCAGCTCGGTGAAGTGGTTCGAGGTCGTGCCCTTCGCGCTGTCGTTGACCCCCGCCACGGTCGCGGCGGCCGTACCGACACTGGCAGCCGGTGGCTCCGGAAAGGAAGAGAAGTGACGACAGCAGCAGCCGACAACGTCGCCCAGATCGGGATGATCACGTCGACCGTCCTGTTGATCGCCCTGGTGGCGATCGTGGCGTTCGTGGCGCTGGGCATCTACCGGGCCCGGCACTCCGCCGCTCGGGAGGCGCACTACCGCGGCCTCGCCGAGCAGGCGTCCGACGCGCAGGCGCGCCTGGCCGAGAGCTCCCAGCAGACCACCGCGGAGCTGCAGGGCCTGCGGTCGGACGTCAAGGCGACCCACGTGGAACTGGCGAAGGTCAGGGAACGCCTGACCGAGCTGGAGCGTCTGCTGAGCCAGATCGGCTGACCGCACTCCATGGGACAGATACGAGGCACGACGTTGAGGCGCTGGTCACGCCCGGCCGCGACGGTACTGATCGCGGTCGCCTGCCTGGGCGCCACCGGCGTCATCCCGGCACGGGCCGCCGAGGACGACACCACCCGGGTGCGGACCTACCTGGACCGCTATCGGGACGCCAACCACATACCTGGACTCGCGGTGGCGGTGGTCCGCGGCGACCGGGTGGTGCAGGAACACGTCCTCGGCCTCACCGGTGACGGCACACCGGTCACGGCACAGACCCCGTTCCTGCTCGGGTCGGTGAGCAAGCCCTTCACCGCGCTGACGGTACTTCAGCTCGCCGAGGCTGGCCGGATCAACCTCGACGCACCGGCCCGCGACTACCTGCCGTGGTTGCGGCTGAACGGTGCCGAGGAGACCGCGCGGGTTACCGTCCGGCAGCTGCTCACCCACACCAGCGGGCTGCCCGAGGTGGCCACGATCGGTCTGACCGACCGCTTCGACAACACCGAGGGCGGGCTCGCCCGGTCGGTGCGGGACCTCGCCGGCGTGCCGCTGGCCGGGCCGCCCGGTGCGGGACACCGGTACAGCGACGCCAACTACATGATCCTGGGTGCGCTGGTCGAGGAGGTCACCGGTGAGACGTTCGCCCGCCACCTGCGTCGTGCCGTGCTCGAGCCACTGGGGATGCGGCGCACGGCAGCCACCGCCGGCGAGGCCGAGCAGGTGCGGCTGCCCGCGGGGCATCGCCGCTACCTCGGTCGGCCGCAGCGCTTCGACCCGCCGTACGACACCTCCGGCGTTCCGTACGGCTACCTGGCCAGCAGCCTCGCGGACCTCGGCCACTTCGCGGTCGCCCAGCTCGACGGCGGCCGGTACGGGTCGGCCCAGGTGCTGTCGGCCGGCGGCGTCGAGCAGATGCACCGGGGTCATGCCCCCATCAGCAGCGGCGGCCGGTACGCCCTGGGCTGGCGGGACACCGCTCTGGACGGCGGCGCCACCCGGCTGGTCTGGCACGCTGGCGCCACCCCCGGCTACTTCACGCACCTGGTACTGGTGCCCGGCTCCGAGCTGGCCGTGATCGTGTTGGCCAACCTCTACCACCCGGCCGCGGACCCGGCGCTCGCCTCGGCCGGTTTCGACATCGTGCGGATCCTGCTCGGGGCCGCACCCGCACCGGCAGAGAACGACACTCTGCTGCTCTCCATCGCCCCCGTGCTGTTCGGCTTCGCCGGCCTGCTCCTGCTCGTGCTGGCCGCGACGCTGGTACGCGCCGTGCGCCGGCACCGCACCGGGTCGGTCCGGGCCGGGCCGGGTGGACTCCCGCAGCAGCTCCGCCGCTCGCGGCCCGGCGTCCGGGCGCTGGTGGTGGCCGCCGGGTGGGCGGCCCTGGCCGGCGCGGCGCTCGGGGTGTTGCCCAGGTTCGTGGGCGGCCTCGACACGCTGCTCCTCTGGGCGCCGGACGCCGGGCACGCCGTGCTGGCCGTCGCCGCGCTGGCCGGGGCCCTCGCGCTGGTGACCGTCGCGTCCGCGCTGGCCGGTGCGGCGTCCCGGACACCGCGCCCGGCGGCGTCCGCCCGGCCCGGCGGAAGGACGTTGCCGGCCCCGGTCAACGGCCCCTAGGGTGCTCGCCGTGCAGATCCGGCCGTTCACGCAGTCCGACTGGTCCCAGGTGTGGCCGATCCTCCACGAGGTGATCCGGGCGCAGGAGACCTTTCCCTACGACCCGGCGATGACCGCCGGCCAGGCGTACGACATGTGGGTGGAGCAGCCGCCGGGGCTCACGGTGGTCGCGGTGGACGGCGGGGCGGTGCTCGGCACCGCCAAGATGGGCACCAACCGACCGGGGCCCGGCTCGCACGTCTCCACGGCGAGCTTCATGGTGGCCCGGGAGGCGCGCGGCCGGGGCGTGGGCACCGCGCTGTGCCGGTACACGCTGGACTGGGCCCGCTCGCGGGGCTACGCCGGGATGCAGTTCAACGCGGTGGTGGCGACGAACACCGCCGCCGTGGAGCTGTACCGGCGGGAGGGCTTCGCGGTGGTCGGCACCGTGCCGGGCGCGTTCCGGCACCCCAGCCTCGGCCGGGTCGGCCTGCACGTGATGTACCAGGAGTTCCCGGACGCCAGCGTGCCGGGAGCCGCCTGACGCCGGGCGGCGTTCCGGCCCGCGCCGACCGGGGTCGGCGCGGGCCGGGGACGGGTGGCGTGGTGCCGGAGCTGGGACCCGTCGCGGACGAGAGGTGTCAGCTGACCTTCTTGGTGGCCAGGATCGCCTTGGCCAGGTTCTCCAGCAGCGGCGCCGCGCCGGCGTACGAGAAGCGCGGCACCGCGTCCCACGGCGTGACCTGGTTGGCCTTGACCGCCGGCAGCTGCGCCCAGGTCGGCTTGGCGGTGAGGTCCTTGGCCTGCAGCGCGGTGCTGCGGTTGTCCAGCAGAATCAGGTCGGCCGGGAACTTGCCGGCGTTCTCCCAGCTCAGCGCCTCGAAGTAGTCGCCGGCCTCGAGCTTGGTCGGCACCACGATGTCGACCCCGAGTTCGGCGAAGTACATCAGGTCGGTGCTGACCTTCGGGTTGGAGACGTAGAACAGGTCGGGGCTGCCGGAGGCGGCCATCACCTTGATGCCCGGGTTGGTCTTCACCGCCTGCCGGACCGACTCGGCGGCGGCCTCGAAGCGGGCCTTCGCGTCGGTGACCTTCTTGGCCGACAGGTCGGCGCCGAGCGACTCGGCGAGCTGGGCGTACCGCTCGATCGGCTTGGTCATCGGCACCCGGGCGGTGGTCACGGCCACGCTGGGGGCCAGCGGGAGGATCTTGTCCTTGCTCTCGTCCGGCACGTACCAGAGCGCTCCGGGGTCGTACATGTGGGTGACCAGCAGCTCCGGGCGCAGGGCAGCGTACTTCTCGACGCTGAACTCGCCCCAGACGTTGCCGAGGATCTCCACGCTCTCCACGTTCAGGTCGCCCGCCTGCGGGTCCTTGGTGCCGTCCGCTCGCTTCGTCTCCCCGAAGACGCCGACCACCTGCTTGTCGAGTCCGAAATCGACCAACGCCGCCGCGGTGCCGGTGAAGGCCACCACGCGGGTCGGCCGAGCCCCGGCGCTCACCTTCTCGTTGCGGTCGTCGGTGAACGACCAGGGGCCGGAACCCTTGCTGGCCGCCGGAGATGGGGAGTCACCGTCGCCACCGCAGCCGGCGAGCAGCGCGGCGAAGGTGGCGGCGCCACCGGCCAGCAGGCCGCGGCGGGAGAGTCGACGGGCGGACACGGGATCAGGCATGACGTCGTCTTTCGATCAGGGTCGGAGGGGGTGACCGTGGACAGCCCGGTTAGGTTAACCTAACCTAATCGCCTGTCAAGTTCGGCGCCCCCAAATCGGAGCTCACACTGTCCGTCATCCAGTCACCACGCAGCGGTGACCTGCCCGCGATCCCGGCCGTGCCGCCGCCGCCCCGAAGCGGCCGTGCCGCGCTGCGGGCCGCCGGTCTGGCCGTCGCCCTGCTGCTCCTCGTCGCCGTCACCGTGCTCAGCATCGCCGTCGGCGCCAAGCAGCTGCCGCTCGCCGAGGTGTGGCACGGGCTGCTCGACCCCGACTCGGCCGAGTACGCCGTCGTGCACCGGATGCGGCTGCCGCGTACGCTGCTCGGCCTGCTCGCCGGCGCCGCCCTCGGGGTGGCCGGCGCGGTGATGCAGGCGCTGACCCGCAACCCGCTCGCCGACCCCGGGCTGCTCGGCATCAACGCCGGCGCCGCCGCGGCGGTCGCCACCGCCGCCGCCTTCCTCGGCGTCACCGCGATCGACGGCTACGTCTGGTTCGCGCTGCTCGGCGCCGCCGCCGTCACCGCCGGCGTGTACGCGGTCGGCGGCGGCCGGGCGGCCACCCCGGCCCGGCTCGCGCTGGCCGGCGCGGCGCTCAACGCCACCCTCTACTCGTACGTCAGCGCGGTGATGCTGCTCGACGCGGCGTCCCTGGACCGGCTGCGGTTCTGGACGGTCGGCTCGCTGGCCAGCGCCGAGACCGCGACGGTGCTGCGGGTGCTGCCGTTCATCGGCGCCGGCCTGCTGGTCGCCCTGGTCGCGGCCCGCCCGCTGAACGCCCTGGCCCTCGGCGACGACTCGGCGCGGGCGCTGGGCGCCCGGCCGGCGCTGATCCGGGCCGTGGTGATCGCCGCGATCACGCTGCTCTGCGGGGCGGCCACCGCGGCCTGCGGCCCGATCGTCTTCGTCGGGCTGCTGGTGCCGCACCTGGTCCGCGCGCTGACCGGGCCGGACCTGCGCTGGCTGCTGCCCTACTGCGCGCTGCTCGCGCCGGTGCTGCTGCTCGGCGCGGACGTGCTGGGCCGGGTGCTCGGCCGCCCCGGCGAACTCCAGGTCGGCATGGTGACCGCGGTGCTCGGCGGGCCGCTGTTCCTGTGGCTGATCCGGCGGGGAAGGGTGGCCCACCCGTGATCGTCCTGCGTACCCCGGGCGGGGTGTCGCTGCGGCTGCGCCCGCGCGCGCTCGTCGTCGGCGCCGGTTGCGCGCTGCTCGCCGCGGCCCTCGGCGTGCTCGCCCTGGGCAGCGGCGACTACCCGATGAGCGCCGCCGACGTGCTGCGCACGCTGACCGGCGGGGGCAGCCCGGCGGAGGAGTTCATCGTCACCGAGCTGCGCCTGCCCCGGCTGGTCACCGCCGTCTGCGTCGGCGCCGCCCTGGCCCTGGCCGGCGCGGTCTTCCAGTCGCTGGTGCGCAACCCGCTGGGCAGCCCGGACGTGCTCGGGTTCACCCAGGGCGCGTCCACCGGCGCGCTGCTGGTGGTCGTGGTCGGCGGCAGCAGTCTGGCGCTCGGCGCGGCCGCGGTGGCCGGCGGGCTGGTCACCGGGGTGCTGGTGCACGCCCTCGCCTGGCGGCACGGGCTGCCCGGCTTCCGGCTGATCCTGGTCGGCATCGGGGTCACCGCGATCCTCACCGGGGTCAACGGCTACCTGCTGACCCGGGCGCCGCTGATGGACGCGGCCCGGGCCGTGCTCTGGCTCACCGGCAGCCTGGACGGCCGGGGCTGGGTCAACGCGCTGCCGTTGCTGATCGCGCTGGCGGTGCTGGTGCCGGTGGTGTTCCTCGGCCGCGGGCCGGCGCTGCGGATGATCGAGCTGGGTGACGACGCGGCCAGCGCGCTGGGCGTGCCGGTGGAGCGGGTGCGGCTGCTGCTGCTCGGCGCGGCGGTGCTGCTGGTCTCCCTCGCCGCGGCCGCCGCCGGGCCGGTGTCGTTCGTGGCGCTCACCGCGCCGCACCTGGCCCGCCGGTTGACCCGGGCACCGGGGCCGAACCTGCTGCCGGCGATGGCGGTCGGCGCGGCCCTGCTGGTCGGCGCCGACCAGCTGGCGCAGCGGGCGTTCAGCGGGCACCAACTGCCGGTCGGCGTGGTCACCGGCGTGATCGGCGGCGGCTACCTGGTCTGGCTGCTGGCCACCGAACGGAAGGCGGGCCGGCTGTGACGACCACGAACGAGAACGGAGCACCGACCATGCAGCACCGGCTCAGCGGCGAGGCGATGACGCTCGCCTACGAGCGGCGCACCGTCGCGCAGGACCTGACGGTCGCCGTACCTGACCGGTCCTTCACGGTGATCATCGGCCCGAACGCGTGCGGCAAGTCGACCCTGCTGCGGGCGCTGGCCCGGCTGCTGCGACCGGCCGCCGGAGCGGTGCTGCTGGACGGGGAGGACATCCACCGGCGCTCGGCGCGCAGCGTCGCCCGGACCCTCGGGCTGCTGCCCCAGTCGTCCATCGCGCCGGACGGGATCGGGGTCGCCGAACTGGTCGCCCGTGGCCGCTACCCGCACCAGCGGCTGCTGCGGCAGTGGTCGCGCGAGGACGAGCGCATCGTGACCGAGTCGATGGCCGCCACCGGCGTCGCCGACCTCGCCGACCGCGCGGTCGACGAGCTCTCCGGCGGGCAGCGGCAGCGGGTCTGGATCGCCATGGCGCTGGCCCAGCAGACGCCGCTGCTGCTGCTGGACGAGCCGACCACGTACCTCGACATCGCCCACCAGATCGAGATCCTCGACCTCTGCGCCCGGCTGCACGAGGAGCAGGGCCGCACCCTGGTGGCGGTGCTGCACGACCTGAACCACGCGGCGCGCTACGCCACCCACCTGATCGCCATGCGCGAGGGTCGGGTGGTGGCCGCCGGACCGCCCGCCGAGGTGGTCACCGCCGAGCTGGTCGAGGAGGTGTTCCGGCTGCCCTGCCGGGTCATCGACGACCCGGAGAGCGGCACCCCGCTGGTCGTGCCCGCCGCCCGCCGCCGGGCCGGCGCGGGGACGCCGTGGGCGACCGGGACGTCCGCCGCGGTGGCACCGTGAGGGACCGGACCGCGCGCCACGGTGGCGCCCTGAGCGACCGGACCGCCCGGCGCGGCGCGGCCGGCCGTCCGGCCGGTGGCGGGGGCCGGCGATGACCATCCGGGTCTTCCGGGACGCCTGGGGTGTCCCGCACCTGCGCGCGGAGAGCCCCGACGAGCTGGCCTTCGCCCAGGGCCGCAACGCCGCCGTCGACCGGGCCTGGCAGCTGGAGGTCGAGCGGCACCGGTCGCAGGGCACCAGCGCGGCGTTCCTCGGCCCGGAGGCGGTGGAGTGGGACCGGTTCGCCCGCCGGGTCCGGCTGGACGACACCGCCCGGCGCTGCCACGCCGGCCTCGACCCGGCCACCGCGAGCTGGGTCGGGCACTACGTCGACGGGGTCAACGCCGGGCTGGCCGAGGGCGCCGCCCGGGCGCCGGAGTTCGCCGCCACCGGCCTGGCCCCCGGGCGGTGGCAGCCGTGGACCCCGCTGGCACTCTGGCTGAGCCACCACATCCTCTTCGCCGGCTTCCCCGGCAAGCTGTGGCGCGAGCACGTGGCCCGGCACCTGGACGACGGCGCGATCACCCTCTTCCACACCGACGGGCCGGCCACCTCGGGCAGCAACGGCTGGCTGGTGGCCGGTGAGCGCACCGCGAGCGGGGCGGCGCTGCTCGCCGGCGACCCGCACCGCTTCGTCGAGGACCCGGGCATCTACCAGCAGGTCCGGCTCGCCTGCCCGGAGTACGACGTGGTGGGGTTCGCCGTGCCCGGGGTGCCCGGGCTCGGCCACTTCGGGCACGCCGGCGAGGTCGCCTGGTCGATCACCAACGCGATGGCCGACTACCAGGACCTGTACGCCGAGCGGCTGCGCCGGCGCGGCACGGCGGTGCAGGCGTACGGGCCGGACGGCTGGCGGCCGGCCCGGGCGCACGTGGAGACGATCGAGGTGGCCGGCTCGGCTCCGGTCGAGGTCGAGGTGGTGGAGACCGACCGGGGCCCGGTGATCGTCGGCGGCCCGGACGAGGGCGCGGCGGTCAGCCTGCGCTACCCGCCCCGGGTCACCGGGAGGCTCGGCTTCGCCGCGCTGCCCGCGCTGCTGCGGGCGCGTACCGTCGCCGACGTGGACGCCGCCTTCGACCACTGGGTGGAGCCGGTGAACGTGGTGCAGGCCGCGGACACCGCCGGTGGCCTGCTGCACCGGGTCGCCGGCGCGGTGCCGGTACGGCACCCGGACAACCGGCTGCGCGTGGTGCCGGCCTGGGAGCCGGGACACGCCTGGCAGGGCTGGCACGCCCCGCTCCCCCGGGCCGAGGTGGACGGCGTCGCGGTGATGGCTAACCAGCGCGGCCTGGCCGCGCCGCTCGGGGTGGAGTTCGCCCCGCCGCACCGGGCGGACCGGATCCGCCACCTGCTCGACGCGTCGACCGCCTGGCGGGCCGCGGACATGGCGCGCGTACACACCGACACCTATCTGGGCTCGGCCGAGCCGCTGCTGGCGCTGCTCGACGGCCTCAGCGGACTCAGCCCGCGGGCCGCCGCGCTGCGCCACCGGCTGCGCCGCTGGGACCGCCGGATGGACGCCGACAGCGTGGACGCGGCGGCCTTCGCCGCGCTGCGCGCCGCGGTGGTCCGCCGGTTCGCGGCCCACCCCGCGCTGGCCGGTCTCGCCGACCCGCCGGCCGGTCCGGAGCTGTTCCGGCCCTGGCTGGCGCTTACCCCGCGGGTCGGCTACGCGCTGGAGTCGCTGCTGCGCGACGGACTGCCCGAGGTGGACCGCCCGGCGCTGGTGCACGCGGCGGCCGAGGAGGTGGCCGCCGCCGACGCCACCGGCAACTGGGGTGAGCGGCACCGGCTCGCACCGTGGCGCGCCCTGCCCGAGCCGGCCGCCGAGCCCGGGCCGGAACTGGCCGGCGACCACGACTGCGTGCTGGCCACCTCCAGCGTCCCCGGGGTGACCGACGTCTGCCTGCGGGCCCCGGTCGCCCGGTACGTCTGGGACCTGGGCCGGCGCGAGGAGAGCCGGTGGGTGGTGCCACTGGGTGCCTCGGGCGTGCCCGGCGACCCGCACCACCGTGACCAGCAGCCGCTCTGGCTGACCGGGCGACTGGCCCCGGTCACCACCGACTGGGAGCAGCTCACCGAGGAGTGAGATGAGCACTGAGCAGCCCATCGCCACCGAGCCCGGACCCGACCCGCACCGGTACGCCCGGCAGGTGCCCGGCTTCGGCACGGTGACCATCCGGCCGGTCGACCCGGACACCGACATCGACCTGCTGCACGGCTGGGTGACCCAGGACCGGGCCCGGTTCTGGGGGATGCTCGACGCCGACCGGGAGCGGGTCGAGGAGATCTACCGCTACCTGGACTCGTCGCCCACGCACCACGCGTACCTGGTGCGCCGGGACGGGGTGCCGGTCGCGTTGCTGCAGACCTACGACCCGTACGCCGACCCGGTCGGCGAGTGCTACGACGTCCGCCCCGGCGACTACGGCATCCACCTGCTGCTCGGCCCGCCGACGTCGGCCGAGCACGGGTTCACCGGCACGGTGGTCGGGGAGATGCTCCGCTTCGTGCTGTCCGATCCGGACCGGCGCCGGATCGTGGTGGAGCCGGACGCGCGCAACGAGCGGGCGATCCGCCGGCTGCTGCGTACCGGCTTCGTGGCCGGCCCGCAGGTCGAGCTGCCGGAGAAGCGGGCCCAGCTGCTCTTCCTGGAGCGCGCCAACGCGCCTCGTTGACGGCGGCGCGACCGGCCGGCCGGCCGGTCCGGGCGGGGATCCGGCCGCGCCGCGGGCCCGCCGACCGGCCCCGGCGGGCGGCACGGCGACCGGCCGACGGGGCGGGTCGAGCCGGTGCCGCGGTCCGATACCTTGGTCGCCATGCCCTTCACTGCCCACGTGTTGCGGGTGCTGATCGCCTCGCCCGGAGACACCGCCGCGGAACGGGACGCGGTGACCGAGGCCCTGCACGGCTGGAACGCCGCCCGCGCCGAGCGGGAACAGGTGGTGCTGCTGCCCCGGCGGTGGGAGACCAACGCGGTGCCCCGGCTCGGCGGCAGCGCGCAGAGCGTCATCAACGACCAGCTCGTCGACCGCGCCGACATCGTGATCGCCCTGTTCGACTCGCGGCTCGGCATGGCGACGGCGGCGGCGGTGTCCGGCACCGCGGAGGAGATCGAACGGTCGCACGCGGCGGGCAAGCCGGTGCACGTCTACTTCTC
This sequence comes from Micromonospora sp. C28SCA-DRY-2, assembly GCF_030519475.1. Lineage (GTDB taxonomy): Bacteria > Actinomycetota > Actinomycetes > Mycobacteriales > Micromonosporaceae > Micromonospora. The sequence continues at coordinate 203,006 of NZ_JAUMKD010000003.1, forward strand.
CACCGAGCCTATCCCCCGCGACGCGGACCTCGGGCAGGTGCAGGCCCTGCGCTCGTTCCAGGAGCAGCTGTCAAAGCTGGGACTGCTCGGCACGTACGCCAGCCCGGAGGACCTCGGGCACCAGGTGCGGCAGGCGATCGAGGGCGATCTCGACCTGCTCGGGCTCGGCGCGGCGCCCCGCCGCCCGACCGGCCGGGAACACGCCGTGCTGCGCGCCCGGTACGACAGCGAGCGGGAGCAGTACCGGGACGACCGCGGTGCGGTGAAGTACCGGACCCGCCGGGAGCGGCTGGTCGTCACCAACGCCGGGGACGCGAAGGCGGAGCGGGTGCGGGTCGGCGTCGAGAGCCTCGCCGGGCAGGGCACCCCGCCCCGGCTGTACGGCGACGAGGCGCCGGACATCCTCCCGGGCAGCGAGTTCTCCTGGCCGTTGATGGGCGCGTTCGGGGACGGCCGCGCGTTCACGGTGGTCATGCGCTGGACCGAGGGCGACGACGAGTTCACCGAGACGCAGCACGTCTCCCGCTAGGACGGACGGGCCGGGGTGCGCCCCCGGCCCGCCGCCCGCGACAAGCCGTCAGCCGTCAGCCGGCGATCATGTTGATGATCTCGTTGACCAGGGTGATCACGGGCAGCCCGACCCGCTGGAAGAGCGGGGTGGACGCGGGCAGCGTCTCGGCGGCGTCCACGATGTCCGCGCCGATGCGCTGGAGCCGGTCCGGGCGCGGCGTCTCCGCGGTCGCCTCGCCGGTGAACGCCGCCAGGTCCCGGGCCACGCCGTCGGCGACCCCCGGGGCCAGCTCGGCCCGCAGCGCCTCGACGGCGGATTCGAGCTGCGCGATCCGCGCCGCGAGCTCCGAGGTCTCGGCACCGGCGTTCACCGCGAAGGTGCCGACCCGGTTCCGGTTGCCCACCACCGAGTTCGCCACCGAGCTGTCCTTGATGCTGACGCTGTCCTTGCTCATCAGGTCCACCCTCTCTACATGCTGGATGATCACTCGCGGGTCCGTCGTGGGGGCCGGCGCGGGCGCGGGTGGGAACTCGGCCGGCCGTTCCGGCGCCGCCTCCGGCACGGCCAGCCGCAGGTCCCGGGCGAAGTCGCCGGCGGTCACGTAGCGGTCCTCGTCCCGCAGCGCGATGGCCCGGCTCAGGCAGGCCATCAGCGGCAGCTCGACCGGCAACGGCCGGGCGCCGACCGGCCGGCCGGAGCTGTCGAGATCGCCGAGATCGGTGCCGTAGGGCAGCTCGCCGTTCGGGTCGAGCATCTGGTAGAGCACCACGCCCAGGGCGAAGACGTCGTCGGTCGGCAGGGCGCCGCCCTCGTCCTGCTCCAGCCGGCGCAGATAGCCGGGGCTCAGGTAGCCGAGGGTGCCGCCGCTGATCGGATTGGCCGACCCGTCGTGGGTGCCGCGACCCCAGTCGACGACGCTGACCGTGGTGTCGTCGACGATCACGTTGCCCGGTTTGATGTTGCCGTGGGTGATCCCGCGCGCCCGGAACACCCGCTCCACCACGTCGCACGCCGCGGCGATCCACCGGACCAGCTTGTACGGCTCGGTCGGCACGTCGCGCTGCATCCGGGCGATCTCGGCCAGCGAGCGGCCCTCGGCGTGGTCGAAGAGGAACCAGTCGCCCTCCCGGCCGACGTAGCGGGGCACGCCGGTCAGCGGGGTGCGGGACAGGTGGGTGAGGAACTCGTCCACCAGCTTGGCGGTCTCGTCGCCGGTCAGCGCCGACGAGTCGGCCCGCGACCGCCCGCCGGTGTCGGTCGTGTGGGTCACCCGCTTCGCGGTGAACAACTGCCCCTCCCGCATCACCAGCCGGGTACGGCACGGTCCCAGCGAGTACGTCCGCTGGGTCTCGTACTGGCTGGCGTGCAGGTGGCTCTCCTCGATGGTGAACCGCAGTTGGGAGAACTGCCGCTCCGCGAAGTGCTGGACGTGCAGGTTGATGATCTCGTTCGCCCACCGGTACTGCTCGCGGTCCACCCGCAGCAGGCCGATCAGCAGGTAGCGGTCGATCTGGTCCATGTGCCGCGCGTCGAGTTCGCGCTTCAGCTCGGCCGTCTCGCCGAGGTCGATCGCCCCCTGCGCCCGGTTGGCGAGCTGGACCAGCAGGTCCCGACCGTCCGGCCCCTCGGTGTCCAGCTTGACGATGCCGATGGTGGCGGCCGAGGTCTTCGCCATGGCGAGCCCGACCTCGCCGACCAGGCCCCGGGTGACCAGCCGGCGCCGGTCGGTGGTCAGGCGCAGGGCGACGTCCTTGCCGATGTGGTGGATGTGGTTCGGGTGGCCCTCGGTCAGCCGCCACACCTCGGCCTTCGCCTCCGGCAGGATGCGGGCCGTCCCGGCGAAGCCCTCCTCGAATGCCTGCTCGGTGGCCCGGCGGTCGAGGTAGCCGAGCGTCTCGGTCTGCAACTCGTCCTGCAGGGCGGTGCCGGCGAGCAGCGCCTTGAGCGTGGCGCCGGTGCACGAGCCGCAGAGCAGCAGGGCGACCGCGCCACTGTTGGCGATCGTCCGCAGGCTGGCCGCCACCGGGCCGAGCTCCTGCCGGGCGTGCAGGTCCTTCAGCAGCTCCTGGACCTCGTCGAGGATGACGAGGAAACCGATCCGCTCGGCGCACGCCGCCCGCAGCCGCCGGCACCACCGGATGAACGCCTGCGCGTCGTCCGGCTCGGCCGGTGGCGGCGGCACCGGCTCGGTGAACCGGCCCTGCGCGGCGAGCGCCTCGGCGGCGGAGGCGATCGCCCGGCCGATCCGGCCCAGCGGGTGCACGCCCGACGGGAACGAGCTGACGTCCAGGTAGATCGGCAGCACGTAGGGGATCTTCCAGGTCTGCGGCGGGCCGTCGGTCTCCAGCCACTGCAACAGCGAGGTCTTGCCGACCTTCCGCGGCCCGGTGAGGCTGCGGATGGTGGCGTTGCGGCTGTGCGCCTCGCCGTACTCCAGGCGCAGCTTCTCCAGCTCGGCGTTGCGGCCGAAGAACATGTCCCCGGTCGCTGTGACGTTCGGGGTGAACAGCGACCGGACCGGATGCTCGTGCTGGTCGCCGACCTCGAGGGCGAGCTGCTGGACGATCTCGTCGCGGAGGCCGTCCGCGGTCTGGAAGGTCACCGTCAGGCTCACGTCGTCCGTGGTGACCTCCGCGCAGAACCCCTCGGTCCGCTGGTCCTCGGCGTCCAACGGCCCGAGGTTGGTGGTCTGGCCGCCGAGCCGGACGCGCAGCTCCCGCACGTCGACGTGCGCGGTGAACTCGACGACGGCCTCCACCGGTCCGCCGACGATCCGGGTGGCGGCGAGCACGTTCACCTCGATGGCGCCGGTGGAGCTGCGCTGGTCACGGGCGATCTGCTCCCACCGCCCGTACAGCCACTTGCCGACGGTGGCCGCCGCCTCCTCGACCACCGGGGAGCCGAGACCGCCCTGCAGTGCCCGGATCTGCCGCAGCACGGTCAGCAGTTCGCTGCGCAGCCCGACGTCGGTGACCGGGTCACCGACCAGGGGCAGCAGTTCGACGCAGCGCTGCCACAACGTGGCGAGCCGGCGGACCGCGTGGGCGACGCCGGTCCCCTCGGTGAACCCGACCAGCCGGTCGGTCAGCGCCGCCAGGGGCGACGCGACCCGGGCGATGTCGTCGTCCGCCTTGATCCGTTGGATCTCCCACAGCGTGGCGTTGATCTTCTCGCGGTAGACCGACCGGCGGTACTCGATGCTGCTGCGTTGCGCCTCCACGCGGTCGCGGTCCAGCGGTGTGAGCAGTTGCCACTCCCGCTTGACCTCGAGGACCCGTTCCAGCCCTTCGACGTAGAGGGTGCGTTCGCAGAAGGCGGTGAGGTCGTCGAGCATGGCCCGGCGGTCCCGGGCGTTCGGGTCGAGCAGGCTGAACCGGGCGGCGAACGCGTCCTCGATGAGACCGCACTCCTCGGCGACCCGCGCGCGGAGCAGCCGCACCTCGCGGTTGCGGTCGGCGGGCAGCCGGTCCGCCAGCCGGTCCAGGAAGTTGCGCATCCGGACCGGGTCCTCGGCGGCGAAGTGGTCCACCAACCGGGCGAGGTCGTCGGGGCGCAACTGTGGCGCGTGGGCCGCGCCGAGGGCCTCCAGCCGCTGCCGCTCGATCGCCCAGGTGACCGCCTGCTGGCTGGTCAGCCGCGGCGCGAACAGCAGGCCGACGGCCCGCTGGACGAGGTCGTCGTGGCCGTGGCTGTCGGCGATCACCGCGGCCATCGCGGTGGAGAACTCGGGGCGGCCCGGCAGCGCGTCCTCGGCGCGGCGCAGCAGCGCCTCGGCCGCCTCCCGGGGGCGGTTCTGCAGGTGCAGGCGCAGGCCGGCCAGGCCGAACGCGTATGCGTTCGCCTCCGGAACGCTGGCCACGGAGAGTTCGGCGAGGTACTCCGCGGCCCGGTCCAGGTCCTTCTCGGCGTACGCGAGCTGCGCGAGCAGCAGCTTGCCGTGGTGGCTGTAGGAGATCGACTCCGCGATGGCCCGGGCGTCCGGCAACCGGCCGAGGCGGATGAGCGCGCCGGCGGTGTTCCGGGCCACGCCGAGGTGGCGCGGCTGGATCTGCAGCGCCGCGCCGAACTCGGTCGCGGCGAGCGGCCAGTCCTCGTTGCGCGCGGCCCGGATCCCGGCGTCCACCGACGGCCGGGTCTCGTCCTCGATGTCCATGAACTCGTCGCGCGGCGGGTACGGGGTGAGCACGTCGACCGCCCGGCTCTCCAGCCGCATGATCTCGGCCGAGTAGTCCGGCAGTTGCTTGAGCACCTCGGCGGGTTCCCGGGTGGTCATCGACCGCACCAGGTCCTCCAGCGCCGACCGGCGTTCCCGCAGCGGCCGGCTCTCGGTCGGCCGGGCGCCCTTGCCCAGCAGTTGCCGCGCCTCGGCCGACGAGGGGTTGTGCAGCAGCGCGGCCTCGGCGTACCGCCGGCGTGCCGTGCCGTCGCCCCGCTTGCGGGCGAGCTTGGCCAGGGTCAGGTAGCGGGTGTAGTCCCCGCCGTCGGCCTGCCGGGTCAGGATCGCCTCGAGCTGCGCCGCCCGCGCCCGGCTGCTGGCCAGGGCCAGCGCCGGCGCCAGCAGGTCGGCGGCCAGGTCGAACCGGTCGAGGCAGTCCAGCACCATCGCCCAGGCCCGCTGGTCCTCCCCGGCCAGCGCGAGGGCACGGATGCGTTCGGCGTACGGATGGGCCGTCGGCGCCGGCAGCTCCGCGAACATCTCCTCGATCTGGGCCAGCAGCAGCCGTTGCCGGTCCGGTGCCGCGTCGGCCATCTCGGCGCGCAGGGCCGAGCTGGCCACGATGAACCTGTGCGCGTCCGGGGCACGCCGGAACGCCTCGACGGCGCGGGCCGCCGGCACGCCGCCCGCCGGCGCCGACCGGGGCGACGGGACGGGACGCCACCCGGGGTGGGCGATCGGCATCGGCAGCGGGCGACCGAGCTCGGCGAAGAGCCGCTCCAGCGCGGCCCGCTGCTCGGGCAGGTACGTCCGGGAGGTGACCCGGGTGTGGTACTCGAAGGCGGCGCCGGCCGATTCCAGGTCGCCGAGGTGCGCGAAGGCGCAGCCGAGGTTCCAGGCCGCGCTGGCCACCAGGTAGAGGCGGTCGGACGTCTGCCGGTAGAGCGCCACGGCCTCCCCCGCCCGGCCGGTCAGCACCAGCGTGCCGAGCGCGTTGGGCAGCGCCAGGCCGAAGCCGGCGGCGACCGCGTCCCGCCACAGCTGCGCCGCGGCCGCCGGGCCCTGCTCGAGCTGCACCTGGTGGGCCCGGTGGACGGCGGGCGGGGTGCCGGACGTGACGGCGATCTCGGTGATCCACGGCGGCGGGGCGAGCGCGGGACCGTCCGGTCGGGGCGGTCCCGGTGTGGCGGGCAACCGGAGCCAGCCGCCCGGCTCGGTGTCCGGGTCGATGCCCGCGTCCCGCATCAGCCGTTGCAGGGTCAGCCACACCCGGGGCAGCTCCGTCGGCCGGACGACGGTCTCCATGCCGCGCAGCAGGTCGATCGCGTCCCGGGTGCGGCCCGCGCGGCCCAGCTCGGGCGCCAGCACCAGCACCGCGGTGAGCTGACCCTCGGCCGGCAGGAACCGGACCAGCTCGCGGACGAGTTCGTCGGCGTGCGGCGCGGCCAGCACCTCGTCCACGATCACCGTGGCGGCCGAGGGCATCACCATGAGCGCCTGGCGGGCCAGCTCCACCAGGTGCGACGGGTCGTACGGGTCGGCGATGGCGGCCCGCACCTCGCGGACGAGGTCGCGCGGCTGCGGCAGCGGGGGCAGCGCCGGTGCGCCGGTCTCCGCCGCGCCGTCCAGGCGCGCCGCGGCCACCGGCCGGTCGGCGCCGATCCGCTGCCGCAACCGGTACAGCTCGTCCATCGAGGCGCCGAGGCCGGCCGCGGTGCGCAGGTGCTCCTCCGCGATGCCGACGGCGTCGACCTCCACCGCGATCCGCGCCAGCTCGTAGTGGTGGCGCCAGTTCGCCGCCCCGGCCGCCGCGATCTCCGCGACCGCCTCGCTGGCCTGGTCCAGCCAGCGCTGCTCGCGACAGATCCGCAGCAGCAGGAAGGCGCCGGGCGAGTGCGGGGCCAGCCGCAGCAGGCGCCGGATCCGGCGCAGCGCGGCCTCGGCCTGGCCCTGCTCGTAGAGGGCCTTCGCGGCCTTCTCCTGCGCCTGCATGACGTGGTGCGGCAGGGCCGCCGGCACCGGGGTCGGCGTCCAGTCCGGCGCCGGCTCGCCGTGGTGGCGGAGGAACTCGGTGAGCGCGGCGCGCTGCTCCGCCGGCACCCGGTCGGCCATGAAGTCGAGGAAGTACCGCAGCGCGCCGACCGCCTCGTCGCGGCAGCCGGCCGCGGCGTACGCGCAGCCCAGGTTCCAGGCCAGCGTGGCGTTGCCGTAGAACCGCTCGGCGCACTCGCGGTACAGCTCCAGGCCGCGCACCGGTTCGCCGGCGACCACGTACTGGCCCACCGCCCAGCCCAGCGAGATGGCGGAGCCGGCGCGGGCCTCGTCGGCCAGCGTGTCGGCCATCTCGGCAGCGGACGGGCGGGCGTCGTCGGCGCCGGACGACGTGTTCGTGCGCGGCACGAGCAGGTGGGCGGCCGGCAGCGGCGACGCCGCGGCCAGCTCCACCGGCGGGACCGGGGGCCGGCTGCGCCGCGCCGCCTCCTCGGCGCCGGCCTCGTCACCCCGGCTGCGCCGCACCTCGGCCAGCCGGTGCAGCACCGCGGGCCGCTGCCGGGGCGGTAGGCCGGAGAGCAGCGCCTCGACCAGCTCGCCGTCGGTGGCGTACCGGTCGATCATCGCGTCGACCAGCTCGGCCGCATCGGGCCGGCCGAGACGGCGGGCCAGCGCGAGCAGCTCGTCGCGGTCGCCGTCGGCGACGGCCTGCTCGATCGCCGCCGACAGGGCGGAGACGTCGGAGACGTCCCGGCGGCGCTTGAGGTCCTCCAGCGAGGGGGCCGGCGGCGCCTCCGGCGTACGCGGGGTCGGCGCGGTCCGCGGCCCTGGGTCGGTCAGCCCGTCGATCTCGGTGAGGTGGAACTCGGCGTCCTCGAACCGCTGCTCGTCGACGGCGATCCGGGCGGCCCGCAGGTGTGGGCCGGCGCTGCGGGCCCGGTCCGGCGGCATGGCGTCGATCCGGTTGCCGGCGCGGGCCAGCCGGCGCCGCAGCTCCGCGCCGCGCACCGTCGCGGTGAGCAGGTCCAGGCCGTCGCGCGCGTACCCGAGGTCGCAGTCGGCGATGCCCTCGCCGATCAGCGCGGCGACCTCCTCCACCTCGGCGTCGTCGGGACAGCGGGCGGCGAGTTCGAGGACCCGCTCGTGCAGGTCCTGCAACGGTGACAGGGCCTCCTCCACCTCGGCCGTCGCGATGTCCAGACCCTTCAGCACGCCCGCCACCCGGCAACCCAGCTCGGGGGTCCCGGTGTGCGCGAGGGCGGCCCTGGCCAGCGCCTCCGGGAGGCGCTCGCCGGCCGGCGGCTCGGCCGCGGTGAGGGCGACGGTCAGGAGTTCGTCCAGCGGGGCGGGCAGCGCCTCGCCCGGTACGGCGGGCGGCGCGACGGCGCCCTGCGCCAGCCGCCCCAGCTCGATCGACCGCCGCACGTGCTCCTGGATCTGTTCGGTCGCCCGTACCAGCAGCGGCCAGCGCCGGCCGTTGGTCGGGATCGGCTCGCGCAGCGTCCGGTTGACCACGGCCACCAGTTCCTCCGGCCGCTGTCCGAGCAGGCCGGCGTCGTGCGGCTGCCCGGCCCGGGCCGCCTCGATCACCTCCCGCACCGGCCGGACGAAGAGCGGCCCGGTCACCTCCCGGTCGATCGCGCTGAGCCGGAACGCGTCCCGCTCCAGGTCGCCCAGCACCCGCTCCAGTTCCTGGTGCGCCGCCGCGCAGATCATCACCGGCGCCTCGCCCACCTGCTCGGTCAGCGCGGCGAGCGGGGCGTACACCTCCTCGGGCAGGTGCCGGTCGCCGTAGATGGCGCCGTTGAACGGGCGGCCCAGCCAGGCCCGGGCGAACCAGTCGAGCAACTGGCTGAGCTGGTGGTCCTCGGCGGCGTACGCGGCGTCGCACAGCCGGCCGAGCAGCCGTACCGCCCGGGCGCCGGCCTCGTCGCGGCGCCGGTCGTCGGGGGTGACGATGGAGGCGACCAGCGCGGCCTCGCGGACCAGCACGGCGACCGCCACCGCGGCGTCGCGCAGGATCGACGCCGGGACGGCGCCCAGCGCGTCGTGCGCGTCGGCGTCGACGACGGCGACGAGCGCCTGTGCCGCGACATCAGTCCGGGGCGGCTCCTCCTCCGTGATGCTCACGACCACCCCCTGGCCCCCCGTAGGATGCGCGGCGACCGTCGGCGCCACGCCCGCCGACAAGCCGGCCCTCCACTGTGCTGCCGGCCGGCACTGCCGCACAGGCAGAATCCCGACAGTAGTCCGCCCCCGCACCGCGGTGCGGCGACGACGGTGGCGCCGGCCACCCCACCAACCCTACAGACTGGACGATCGGCCGCCGCAGGCTCGCCCGAGGCGGAACGCCACGGTCGACGGCGCCCCGGCTCCGGTGGATGGTGGACCGGCCCGGTAGTGGCTACGGTCGGGCCGGGCCCGGGTGGTCGGGCTCCGGTGCGCCGGTCCGGCGACCGCCCCGCTGTTCCGGGAGGCTGCCGGCGTGACCCTGTTGACGGCGTTGTCCACGGCTCGGGACGACCGCCCGGACGCGGTCCGGGTGGACGGGCGCTCGATCTCCCGGGCGAGGTTGCTGGCCAGCGCCACGGCGGTCGCCGACCGGATCCGGGGGCTGGAGCGGGTGGCCGTGCTGGCCACCCCGTCGCTGGAGACCGTGGTGGGGATCGTCGGCGCGCTGCTGGCGGACGTCACGGTGGTGCCCGTTCCGCCCGACGCCGGGTCGATGGAACGCGACCACATCCTGCGGGACTCCGCGGCGGCCGCGGTGCTGGCCGCGGCCGGGCACGACGTCGGCGGCGGCCTGCCGGTGGTGCCGGTGTCACCGGACCTGCGCTCCTCGGCCAGCCACCCGGAGCCCCGGCCGGAGCGGCCGGCGCTGATCCTCTACACCAGCGGCACCACCGGACTGCCCAAGGGGGTGCTGCTCTCCCGCCGGGCGATCGCCGCCTGCCTGGACGGGCTCGCCGACGCCTGGGCCTGGGGCCCGGACGACCTGCTGGTGCACGGGCTGCCCCTGTTCCACGTACACGGGCTGGTGCTGGGCCTGCTCGGGCCGCTGCGGCACGGCAGCCGGCTGGACCACGTCGGGCGCCCCCGCCCCGAGCGGTACGCCGCCGCCGGCGGGACCCTGCTGTTCGGCGTGCCGACGGTCTGGTCCCGGATCTGCGCCGACCCGCCGGCCGCCCGGGCGCTGCGCGGGGCCCGGTTGCTGGTCTCCGGCAGCGCGGCACTGCCGGCGACGGTCTTCGACGGCCTGCACGCGCTCACCGGACACCGGGTGGCGGAGCGGTACGGGATGACGGAAACCCTGATCACGGTGAGCGCCCGGGCGGACCGGCCCCGCGCGGCCGGATGCGTGGGCTGGCCGCTGCCCGGGGTGCGCACCCGGCTGGTCGACGAGCACGGCGGGGCGCTGCCCGCGGACGGCTCGGCGATGGGCGAGTTGCTGGTCCGGGGGCCGACCCTCTTCGACGGCTACCTGAACCGGCCGGACGCGGACGCCGCCACCCGCACCGACGACGGCTGGTACCGCACCGGGGACATCGCGACCATCGGTCCGGACGGGCGGCACCGGATCGTCGGGCGCGCCTCGACCGACCTGATCTCCAGCGGCGGCTACCGGATCGGCGCCGGGGAGGTCGAGGAGGCGCTGCTGGCGCATCCCGGGGTACGCGAGGCGGCGGTGGTGGGCACCCCGGACCCGGTGCTGGGCCAGCAGGTCACCGCGTACGTGGTCGGCGACGGGGTGGCCGAGGCGGAACTGATCGACTTCGTGGCCCGGCTCTTGTCGGTGCACAAGCGACCGCGCCGGGTGCATCTGGTGGACGCGTTGCCCCGCAACGCCCTCGGCAAGGTGCAGAAGACCCGGCTCGGCTGAGCGCGGCCCGTTCCCCGTCGGCCTGCCGGGGCCGAGAGGTGGAGGTACCTGCCGGCTTCGTCGTTCCCCGTCCCCCTGGTTGCGGCGTGTCGGTGATCGACAGGCGGCGCGGTCGCCACCATCGCCCGCCCGTCATCGACGGGCCCCCGCACGTCGGGACTCGGCCTAGGTGCGGGCGGTGGCCGCGGGGCGTGGCGCGAGCGAGGACAGCGCCTCGCGGCGAAGCTTGCCGGTCTCGTCGCGGGGCAGCCGGTCGACCACCCGCCACACCCGGGGCACCTTGAACCCGGCCAGCCGGGTGCGGCAGTGCCGGTCCAGGATGGCCGGCGCGTCGGCGGCGGCGAGCCCCTCCCCGGTGAGCTGCACCAGGGCGCAGACCCGCTCGCCGTACTCCTCGTCGGGCACCCCCAGCACGGCCGCGTCCTGCACCGCCTCGTGGGCCAGCAGGGCCGCCTCCACCTCGGCCGGGTAGACGTTCACCCCGCCGGAGACGATGGTCTGGCTGTGCCGGCCGGTGAGGAAGAGGTAGCCGTCGTCGTCGACGTAACCCAGCTCGCCGTAGGTGTAGACGCCCGGCGCCAGATGCGCCTCGCGGGTCTTGGCCGGGTCGCCGTGGTAGTGGAAATCCTGCGCCGCGCCCCGGCGGAAGAAGACCCGGCCGACCCGACCCGGGGGCAGTTCCGCGCCGTCCGGCCCGACCACCAGGATCCGGGTCGGCGGCACGGCCCGCCCGACGCTGCCCGGCCGGGCCAGCCACTCCTCGGCCTCGATGAGGGTCACCACGCCGCCCTCGGTGGCCGCGTAGTACTCCACCACCACCGGGCCCCACCACTCGATCATGCGGCGCTTCACCTCCGGCCCGCACGGCCCGCCGCCGTGCCAGACCCGGCGCAGGCTGCCGCCCTGGAAACGGCGGCGGACCGGCTCGGGCAGCCGGAGCAGGCGGACGAACTGGGTGGGCACCAGGTGGCACAGGTTGATCGACTCGGTGTCGATGAGGCGCAGCGTCCGCTCCGGATCGAACCGTTCCTCGATGCGCAGCGCACAGCCGCGCAGCAGGGGGAGCAGGGCGAAGTACAGCTGCGCCGAGTGGTACCAGGGACCGACCAGCAGGGCCCGGCCGGTGGCCGGCACCTTCAGCACCAGTCCGGCGTACGCCAGCAGCCGGCCGACCCCGGCGAGCGGCTCACCCTGCCGGAACACCCCGTTCACCACGCCCTTCGGCACGCCGGTGGTGCCCGAGGTGTAGAGCATCAGCGACCCGCAGACCTGCCCCGGCGGTTCCGCCCCGTCGGCGGCGGCGAGCAACGGCTCGACGGGGGTGAACCCGGTCGCCGCGCCGCCGTGGCCCGCCGGCTCCTCGACGGGCGCGGAGCCGGGCGCCGCCTCGACGGGCGCGGAGCCGGGCGGCTCGGCGCCGCCGACCAGCAGCCGGACCGGGCACTCGCCCGGGCGCAGCGCGGCGGCGACGGCGGCGGCCCGGGGCGCGTCCACCAGCACCGCGCGGCTGGCCGAGTCGGTCAGGATGTGGCGCAGCTCGGGCGCGGTGAGGTGCCAGTTCACCGGGACCACCCGCAGGCCGCCGTGCAGGCCGGCGAGCAGCGCCTCGAACACCTCGACCCGGTTGCCGACCACCACCGCCACGGTGTCCCCGACCGACAGGCCGTGGTCGCGCAGCACCCGCAGCCACCGGTCGACCCGGTCGTTGAGCGCCCACCAGTCGAGCCGGCGGTGCCGGTCGGCCAGCGCCGGCTCCCCGGCCCGGTCGCGGACCAACTCGTCGAGGAGTCGGGCCACGGTCAGTCCAGCAGGTCCGGCTCGGCGCGGACCACGTCGGCGTAGAGCGGCCGGAAGTTCAGCCGCCCGAGCGCGGGGGTGCCGATGGTGTCCCGGGTGGACCGGGCGTCGTCCGGGTCGACCGGCACCGGCCGGCCGGCCGCCTCGGCCAGAAGCTGCACCTGGCAGCAGCGGTCCATCGAGACGAACCACCAGGCGGCCTCGGCCACGGTGCCGCCGACGGTGAGCAGGCCGTGGTTGCGCAGGATCACCGCCTTGCGGTCGCCGAGCGTGCCGGCGATCCGCTTGCCCTCGGCCGGGTCGAGCACCACGCCGGAGTAGTGCTCGTGCACCTCGTGGTCCTCGAAGAACGCGCAGGCGTCCTGGGTGATCGGGTCCAGCGGCCGGCCGAGGGCCGACCAGGCCCGCCCGTACGTGGAGTGGGTGTGCGCCGCGGCGACCACGTCCGGCCGGGCCAGGTGGATCTGCGAGTGGATGGCGTACCCGGCCGGGTTGATGGTGCCGGTCCCCGCCACCACCGTCCCCGCGTGGTCGACCAGGAGCAGGTCGCTGACCCGCACGTGGCCGAAGTGCTGGCCGAACCGGTTGATCCAGAAGTGGTCCGGCCGGATCGGGTCGCGCGCGGTGACGTGCCCGCCGGCGCCCTCGTCGAAGCCGAGCCGGGCGAAGATCCGCAGGGTCGCGGCGAGCTGCCGCTTGCGGTGCTGTCGCTCCTCCTCGGGCGACCGCTCGGTGCGCGGAGCGTTCATGTCGCGCACGGTAGCCGGTGCCACGACGCGTGGCTACGGTGTCGCTCGTGGACCTGAACGACAGCACCGAGCAGGCCGCGTTCCGCGCCGGGCTGCGGGCCTGGCTGCGCGAACGGCTACCCGAGCCGGCGCCGGACGGCGCGCCGCCGGACCCGGCCGACCTGCGGGACTGGACCAAGCAGGTGCACGCCGCCGGCTACGCCGGCCTCACCTGGCCGGTGGCCTACGGCGGGCGCGGCCTCTCCCCCGTGCACCAGGGCATCTTCGCCGAGGAGTGCGCCCTGGCCGGCGCCCCCGACCAGCTCAACGTGATCGGCCTGAACATGGTCGGTCCCACCCTGATCCGGTACGGCACCCCGGCGCAGCAGGAGCGCCACCTGGCCGCGATCCTCGCCGGCGACCACGTGTTCTGCCAGGGCTTCTCGGAACCGGAGGCGGGCTCGGACCTGGCCGCCGTACGCACCGCGGCGCGCCGGGTGCCGGGCGGGTTCGTGGTCGACGGGGAGAAGCTCTGGTCCTCGTACGCCCCGCTGGCCGACCACTGCCTGCTGCTGGCCCGGACCGGGCCGGACGGGCCGCGGCACCGGGGCCTGACCTGCTTCCTGCTCGACATGCGGGCGCCCGGGGTGACGGTCCGGCCGCTGCGCCAGATCAACGGGGCCGCGGAGTTCGGCCAGATCCTGCTGGACGGGGTGCGTATCGGCGACGACTGCGTGGTGGGCGAGGTCGACGCGGGGTGGGCGGTGGCGATGACCACCCTGGCCCACGAACGCGGCACCTTCGGCGTCACCCTGAACGCGCGGCTCAGCGTCCAGTTCGACCGGTTGCTGGCCACCGTGCGGGCCACCGGTCACGCCGACGACCCGCTGGTCCGCGACGAGGTGGCCCAGCTGCACGTCGAGGTGCAGGCGCTGCGCTGGACCGGCTACCGGGCGCTGACCGGGTTGCAGCGCACCGGGGAGCCGGGCCCGGAGAGCGCGGTGCTGAAGCTGCACTGGTCGCACGTGCACCAGCGGGTCTGCGACCTGGCGGTCCGGCTGCTCGGCGACCGCGCGGCGCTGGACGGCCCGGACGCGTTCTGGGCCGGCTACTGGCAGGGGCAGCTGCTGCGCAGCCGGGGCAACACCATCGAGGGCGGCACCTCGGAGATCCTGCGCGGGCTCATCGCCGAGCGGGTCGCCGGGCTGCCGCGCTGGCGCTGACGAGGGGGCGGGATGGAGTTCGGCTTCACCGAGCAGCAGCGGCACCTGCGGGAGGTGACCCGCGCCTACCTCGCCGAGCGCTACCCGCCCGACCGGGTGGCCGCGCTCGCCGACGGCGCCGGGCACGCCCCCGACGGCTGGGCGTCGCTGGTCGAGCTGGGCTGGCGGGACGGCGACCTCGGCCTGGTGGAGCAGGCGGTGCTGGCCGACGAGTCCGGCTACGCGCTGCACCCGGTGCCCTGGTGGAGCACGCTGTGCGCGGCCCTGCCCGGCACCGCGCCGGCCACCGTGGCCTGCCACGACGACGACTGCGCGACGCTGGACGCCGCGCACCGGGCCAGCGCGGTGCGGGCCGTCGCCGGTCCGGGCGGCTGGCGGGTGTCGGGCGTGAAGCGGCTCGTCCCCGACCTGGCGGCGGTCACCGAGGTGCTGCTCACCGCCGGCACCGCCGAGGGCGTGGCGCTGTTCCGGGTCCGCCGCGACGCGGCCGGGGTCACCGTGGTCGACCGCGCCGGGCTGGACGGGCTGCGCCGCCCGGCGGACCTGCGCCTCGCCGACACCCCGGCCGAACCGGTCGCCGGCGTCGCCGGCACCCCGGCGGCGCTGCGTCGGCTGCGCTGGCGGGCGTACACCCTGCTGGCGGCCGAGGCGCTGGGGGTGGCCCGCCGGGCGTACGACCTGGCGGTCGCGCACGCCCGGACCCGCACCCAGTTCGGCCGGCCGATCGGGGCGTTCCAGGGGGTCAGCTTCCGCGTCGCGGACAGCTACGTGGCCGTCGAACTGGCGCACTCGCTGGTCTACCGGGCCGCCTGGCTGGCCGGACCGGACGGCGACCGACCGGACGGGACCGTCGACGAGGCGGTGGCCGCCGCGGTGGTCGCCGCCCGCGACGCGGCGGTACGCGGCTGCGAGCACGCCATCCAGGTGCTCGGCGGGATCGGGATGACCTGGGAGCACCCGGTGCACCGGTGGTACCGGCGGGCGCTCTGGATCCGCGGCTTCGACGCGCCGTCGGCCCGGCACCGGGCCGGCCTGGCCCGGGCCCTGCTCGGGAGCTGAGGTGCTGGGCGAGCTGCTGCCGGCGGCCGTGCGGGTCGCCGAGCGGCCCGACGACGACCCGGCCGCCGTACCCCTGGCGGAGGAGGTCGAGGTGGTGGCCCGGGCCGGCGCGGGCCGGCGCGGCGAGTTCCTCACCGGCCGGGCCTGCGCGCGGCGGGCGCTGGCCCGGTTCGGGGTGCCGCCGGTGGCCATCCCGCGCGGTCCGGACCGCGCCCCGCGCTGGCCGGCCGGCTTCGTCGGCAGCATCACCCACTGCCGCGGCTACCGGGGCGCGGCCGTGGCCCGCCGCGCCGACCTGCTCGCCGTCGGCGTCGACGCCGAGCCGCACCGGCCGCTGCCGCCCCGGGTCGCCGAGCGGATCCTGCTGCCGGCCGAGCGGCGCTGGTTGCGCGGGCAGCCACCGGGCAGCGCCCTCGACACCGTCTTCTTCTCGGCCAAGGAGAGCGTCTACAAGGTCTGGCACCCGGTCACCGGGCGCTGGCTCGGCTTCCGCGACGCCCTGGTCCGCCTCGACGCGGCGGACGACAGCGCGCTGGCCGGCGTAGCCGGCACCTTCAGCGTGGAGCTGCTGGTGCCGGCTCCCGACTGCCTGCGCGGGATCGCCGGCCGGTTCCGGGTCGCCGACGGGCTGGTGCTCACCGCGGCCACGGTGCCCGCGTGATCCCCGCCCCGGAGCAGGTGACCCCGGCCTGGCTGACCGGCGCGCTGCGGGCGACGGCGGCCGCCGGCGCCCGGGTGACCGCTGTGGAGTCGGCGCCGGTGGGCGGCGGGAAGCTGGCCCGCTGCGTCCGGCTGCGGCTGCGCTGGTCGCCGGCCGGGGCCGGGCCGGACACGGTGATCGGCAAGTTCGCCGCCGCCGACGAGCGCACCCGGCGCACCGGCACCGACAGCGACGCCTACCGCCGGGAACTGCTCTTCTACCGCCGGCTCGCGCCGGCGGTGCCGATCCGGGTACCGCGTTGCCACCTCGCCGAGGCGGCGCCGGGGACCGGCGAGTTCGTGCTGCTGCTCGCCGACGCCGCCCCGGCCCGCCCCCGCGACCAGGTACGCGGCGCGACCGCCGACGACGTGGCCCTGGCGCTGGGCGAGCTGGCCCGGTTGCAGGCCCGGTTCTGGGGTGGTGCCGGGCTGGCCGGGCAGGAGTGGCTGCCGCTGCCCGGTCCGGCGGCCGGCCGGCGGCGGGCCGCGGCGTACCGGGTGACCGTCGAGGGGTTCCTGGCCCGGTTCGGGGCGCGGCTGTCGCCCCGGGCGCGGGCGGTGGTGACCGGATTCGGCAGCCGGGTACGCCGCTGGGCCGCCGCCCAGCAGCCGCCGTACACCCTGCTGCACGGCGACTTCCGGCTGGACAACCTGCTCTTCGGCGACGGCCGGGGCAGCCCGCCGCTGACCGTCGTCGACTGGCAGACAGTGGCGGTCGGGTCCGGCCCGAGCGACGCGGCGTACCTGGTGGGCGGGGCGCTGCCGGTGCCGGTGCGGCGGGACCGCGAGGAGGAGCTGCTGCGGCACTACCGGCGCGCGCTGGCCGCCGCCGGGGTCCGCTGGGCCGAGTCGGAGTGCCGCCGCGCGTGGCGGCTGGGCGCGCTGGCCGGGGTCCACATGACGGTGGTCGGCGCGATGCTCGTCGCGGCGGACCCGGCCAGCGACGCCATGTTCGTGTCGCTGGCCGAGCGGCACGCGGCCCACGTGACGGATCTGGAGGCGTTCGATGTCCTCGACCGCTGAGACAGCCCTGCCCGACGAGGCGTTCGGGCCGCCGCCCGCCGACCCGCCCGCGTACTGGCAGGAGAGCTGCTACTTCGTGGCGCACCGGCCGGACCACCCCGGTGACGTGCTGATCCTCAACCTGACCAGCCATCCGACCCGGGACGGGTTCGACTGCCTGCAGATGAGCCGGATCGACAGGCGGTTGCGGTTCGCCCGGTTCACCCGCCGGTACGGCGACGACCCGCGCACCACCGCCGTCGGTCCGGCCCGGGTGGACGTGCTCGCGCCGTACCGGCGGATCCGGCTGGCGGTGGCCGACGGTGCCGCGCCGGTCGGCCTCGACCTGACCTGGACCGCGCGCACCCGGCCGTACCTGCTGCCGCCCGGGTCGATGTCGGTCGGCGACCGGTTGGTGTGGGACCAGCGGCACCTGTTCCAGTCCGGCTGGTTCGACGGCTGGTACTCCGTCGACGGCGAGCACCGGCCGGTCCGGCGGTGGTGGGGGCAGCGCGACCACTCCTGGGGGGTACGCGACCACGCCCGGGTACCGCTGTGGATGTGGCTGGCCGTGCAGCTCGGCGACGGGATGCTCGGCGTCTGGTGCTGGGAGCGGCCGGACGGTGGCCGGGCCTACTGCGCCGGCTGCTGGGCCCCGGCCGGCGACCGGGAGCCGGTGCCGGTCACCGGCTTCCGGCACCGGCTGCACTGGACCGGGGCCGACGGCCGGCCGGTCGGGTACGGGCGGGCCGGCGCGGCGGTGCGCGGCCTGGCCGGCCGGGTGGAGTTCGACCTGGCCGACGGCCGGCGGATCGGGGTGACCGGCAGCGGGGAGTGGAACGCCCGGTACGGCCGGCGCGGCGGCGGGCAGCACCACCTCGCGGTGGTCACCGACGACGGCCGCCGGGGCACCGCGATCTACGAGATCACCGGCTCGGACCACCACCACTTCTTCCCGGGCGGCCAGCGGTGACCGGCCCGCTGCACGGGCTGCGGGTGCTGGAGCTGGCCACCGGGGTGGCCGGCCCGTACGCCGGCCGGCTGCTGGCGATGCTCGGCGCCACGGTGGTGAAGGCGGAGCCGCCCGGCGGCGACCCGGCGCGCGAGCTGCCGGTCGACGGCGGCCCGCAGCACGCCCCGAGCCCGGTCTTCGTGCACCTGAACGCCGGCAAGCGGCTGGTCGGCCGGGAGGTGCTGCCGGCGGCGCTGGGCTGGGCGGACGTGGTGCTCGACGACGGCACCCTGCCGCCGGTGGACGGGAAGGCAGTGGACGGGAAGGCAGTGGACGGGCCGCTGGTGGTCACCGTGGCCTCCGGGCTGGCCACCGACGAGGAACTGCTGGTGCAGGCGGCGTCCGGGCTGCTGGCGGTGAGCGTGGACGACGACGGGGTGCCGCACCGGTTCCCCGGCTGGCAGTCGCAGTACCTGGCCGGGGCGTACGCGGCGGTGGCCGCGCTGGCCGGGCTGGCCCGCCGGGCGACCGGGGCCCGGGTCAGCTGGCTCGGGGCGCTGCTGACCGCGTTCGAGGCGCAGGGCGCCGGCCTGCTCTACACCGCCAGCTCGGGCCGGCCCGACGACCCGGACGAGGCCCGCCGCAACGCGGGGCACCTGGCCCGCACCTTTCCGTCCGGGGTGTTCGCCTGCGCCGACGGGCAGGTGGTGCCGGGCACCGTACGGGCGGAGGACTGGCTGCGGCAGTGCGCCGTCTACGGTCGCCCCGACCTGCCGTACGACGAGCGGTTCGTCTGGGCGCACCGGTGGCGCAACCGGCACCTGCTCGCCGCCGAGCTGCGCCCCTGGTACGCCGCGCGCACCCGGGCGGAGATCTTCCGGGCCGCGCTGGACGCCGGTTGGGCGGCGGCGATGGTGCTCACCGCCCGGGACGCGCTGACCGACCCGCACCTGGCCGAGCGGGGCTTCCTCGCCCCGCTGACCGGGGCGGCCCGCGGCCGGGTGGCGGCCCGCCCGTGGCGCAGCCCGCTGCTGCCCGAGGGGGTGCCGGTCCGGCTCGCCGAACCGGGCGGGGACGCCGGCTGGTTCCGCCCCGAGCACCCCCGCCCGGCGGCGCCGCCCCGGCCGCCGGAGCTGTCCGGGCTGCGCGTGCTGGAGCTGACGCTGGCCTGGGCCGGACCGCTCACCGGTCGGTTCCTCGGCACGCTCGGCGCCGACGTGGTTCGGGTCGAGGTCGGCAACCGCCCGGACGGCTGGCGGACCCGGCACCGCTGGCACGAACTCGGCGTGCCGGTGCCCGACGGGGTGGACCCGCAGGAGTGCACCTGGGACGCCTCGGCCCAGTTCAACAGCCTGAACCGGGGCAAGCGCGGGATCTCGGTGGACCTGGCCACCCCGGCCGGCGCGGACGTCTTCCGGGACCTGGTCGCGGTCGCGGACGTGCTGGTGGTGAACATGACCCACGACGTGCTGGTCAAGCGCGGCGTGGTCGACGACGTACGCCGGCAGGTGGAGCGGGGCCTGGTGGTGGTCACCATGCCGGCGCTGGGGGCGACCGGGCCGTACCGGTCGATGGCCGGCTACGGGATGCTCACCGAGGGGATGGGCGGGTTCGCCGCCCGGTACGGATCGCCGGCCGAGCCGGCGGCGGTCAGCCCGGTCTACTACCCGGACGCGGTGGCCGGGGCGCACGGGGTGGTCGCGGTGCTGGCCGCGCTGGCCGGTCGCGCCCGGCACGGGCGGGGTGACTGGCTCGACCTGTCCCAGCAGGAGACGCTCTGGTTGCAGCTCGGCGAGGGGCTGGTGCTCGCCTCCCGGGAGGGCCGGGACCCGGCCCGGCTCGGCGACGCCGAGCCGGGCGTCGCCAGCTCCGGCATCGTCGCGGCCCGGGACGGGCACGTGGCGTACGTCGACCGGCGGCCCGGCTCGACCGCGACGCCGGAGACGGTGGCCGGCTGGGCGGCCGGGTCGAGCACCGCCGAGGTGCTGGCCCGGTTGCGCGCCGCGGGGGTGGCCGCCGAGGCGGTGGCCGACCTGGGCCGGCGGTACGCCGACGGCACGCTGCGCGCCGCCGGGCTGGTGGAGGAGGTCGACCACCCGGTGGCCGGCCGGCGGGCGTACCTCACCCCGCCGGTGCGGCTGGCCGGCGATCCGCTGCCGCCGGCCCGGCCCGCTCCCCTGTTCGACCAGCACACCGACGAGGTGCTCGCCGAGTGGCTCGGCTACGCCGCCGGGCGGATCCGGGCGCTGCGCGAGGCCGGGGCGGTCGGCACCCGCCCGCGTCAGCCGCGCCGCCGCTCGACCAGCGCCGCCGGCCGCCGCTGACCGCACCACACGGGGCGGCGATCCGGCCGGAGCGACAACCCGCACGGCGCGGAGCCGCCCGGCGGCGTGCGGGTGGGAACTGTCGCGCGCACCGCCGCCCTCCGGGGGTGGGAGGGCGGCGGGGACCGGGCGCGGATCAGCCGGCGGTGGGAACGGCGTCGGCGGGTGCCGCGTCGGTCCAGTGCAGCACGCCCTCGGACCAGACGTAGCGGGCCTGGCCCCAGCGCATCGCCGAGGCCGCGTCGGGGAAGAAGCCCGAGCCCTTGAAGTTGGCGCTGGTGTTGCAGAGCACCGGGATCCCGGTGAGCCGCTCGTACGCGGTCAGCAGCCGGTGCATCGTCGGGTTGTCCGCGTCCACGGTCTGCAACCGGGCACTGCCGTCGAGGTGCACCACCGCCGGGATCCGGTCCTTCCACTCCGGACGCACGGAGTGGTCGAAGAGCATGTACGGATCGCGGGTGCCGGGGCTGAACACCTCCGGCGCCCGGTCCTGCAGGCAGATCGGGGCCACCGGCCGGTACCACTCCCGCCCCTTCATGGCGTTGAGCCGGTCCTTCATGGCGCCGCTGGTGGCCGGGGCGATGATGCTGCGGTGCCCGAGCGCGCGCGGGCCCAGCTCGGCCGGCCCGTGCACCACGACCACCGGCTCGTCCCCCGCCTCCAGGAGCTTGGCCAGCTCCTCGATCTCGCAGGGGCGGCTGGACCAGCCGGCCGGCGCCCGCCGGGTCGGCGTCACCGGCGGGCCGGCGAAGACCGACCAGCGCAGCGCGGAGCGGCCGGTGCTGCGGATCATCTCCACGCAGGCCGCGCCGATCGCCGAGCCGGCGTCGTTGGGGAACGGCGGCACCCAGACGTCGGCGAAGAGGCCGCTGGCCCGCAGGCCGGCGTTCCACTTGATGTTCAGGGCGCAGCCGCCGGAGAGGCAGATCGGCAGGCCGTCCAGCTCGGGCAGCTCGGCGAGCCTGCGCTTGAGCCCGTCGACGAGCACCCGGAACAGGTGCTCCTGGAAGGAGGCGAGCAGCGCGGCGTCGGAGAGCCCCAGGGCGGCGACCTCCTGCTGCACCCGCCGGCTCCAGCCGTACGACTTGATGGCCCGGTCGATCGGCAGCATCGCCGCCGTGACGCCCTCCATCAGCTTGATGGCCTCCTCCGACGGCGGGTCGAGCGAGGCGTACGCCATCGCCTTGCCGGAGACCGGGAGCAGCGCCTCCATGCCGGGGCCGGGGTTGGACGCGAGCCGCCGGGAGTGGTCGACCCGGAACGGGCCGAAGTGCGAGGCGAAGATCGGGTAGATGCCGCCGGAGACCTCCGCCACCGGGCCGTACGCCCGCACCGCCCGCCGCCGGGGGTCGTAGTGGTAGAGGTTCGGCGCCATCCCGCCGTCCCAGACCAGCATCAGCGCCGGCTCCTCGCGAGCGGCGAACTCGCTGGTGCAGTAGCTGGCGAAGGCGTGGTCGGTGGCGTGGCTGAAGCTGCGGAACTCGGTCGGCGCCGGGCCGAAGAGCGGGCTGGTGCCGACCCGTCCGTCGAGCAGCCGGGGCGAGTCCGCCGGCGCGTCGTCGTAGCCGGCCACCTCGACCGGCCGGGCGGTCCCGGCGTCGTCGACCACCTCGACCCAGCTCTCGTTCTCCCGGCCCCGGGCCCAGCCGTCGATGACCACGCTGGTCAGGTCGGCCGGGGAGATCCCGGCGTCGCGCAGCCGCGCGGCGATGTCGGCGGAGCGGTTGAAGGTGGCGTGCCGTTCCCGGTTCTCCAGCTTCTCCGCCTCGACCGAGAGCCGCAGGCGGTCGCCCTCCACGATCGCGAAGCCGCCGTCGTGGGTCATCTTGAGCCCGCAGATCAGGGGTGCAGACATCGCTTCTCCTCCCGGCGCGACCGGTCGGCGGCGACCTGGGTCGTGGTGGAACATAGGCGCGGCGTCGCCGGGGCGACAAGGCGCGCAGAACCGCCCGGAGGGCGGGCGAGTGACGCGACTCCCCAGTTGAACGGCGCCGCGGTCCGCGGCGACACTGCCAGGCGTGCCGGAGCCGGTGAGTTTCGCCAGGGACGTGCTGCCGCTCTTCCGCGAGCTGGACCTCGAGATGCCGCACGCCTTCGACCTGTCCGACCACGCCGACGTCTGCGCGTGGGCCGAGGCCATCCACGAACGCCTCGCCGACGGATCGATGCCGTGCGACGCGCCCTGGCCGGACGGGGACGTGGCGCTGTTCCGCCGCTGGATCGACGAGGGCCGGCACCCCTGACAGGCTCGGCCGGGCCCGCGACCGGCCCGGCCGCGCCCGATCCGGTCCGCAGCGGCCGGATCGACGCCGGCGGCCGGCGGGACGGCCTGGTCAGGCGCGGCTGAGTAGCGGACGCGACCGCCGGTCCAGCAGCCCACCGAGCGCCGGCGTCGCCCCGGCCGACCAGGCCGACAGCACCCGCTCGACGGCGCCGAACTCCGACTCCAGCACGGACAGGCCCGCGGTGGGCACCGCCGCCCCGAGCGCGACCAGCAGCGGGCGCAGGTAGCTCTCCACCGCGTGCCGGTGGCCGCGGTCGGCGGCGGTCATCATCGGCACCGCCACCGTGCCGGCCAGGCCGTGCCGGGGTAGCAGGTCCAGGAAGAGCTTCAGCAGCCCGGTGTAGCTGCCCTTGTAGGTGGGCGAGGCGACCAGCAGCAGGCTCGCGCCGGTCACCGCGGCGTACGCCTCGCGCACCGCGGCGCACCGGTCCTCGGCGACGATCAGCCCGGCCGGCAGTTCGGCGAGGTCCACCAGGGTCGGCGCGGCCAGCTCGACCCCGGCCTCGGCCAGCCGCTCGCGCAGCAGCTCCGCTGCCGTCAGCACCACGCCCCGGGTGCGCGACCGGGGCCGCGGGTTGCCGACCAGGACGGTGAAGGAGACCGGGCCACTGTCGACAGACGTCATTGCCACACATTGGCACGGCCCGACGCGGCGCTGCTACGTTCCGCGACATGGCTGACCACGGCGACCCGCCCCGGCTGGAGGTCCGTGCCCTGCGCCCCGACGAGCGCCGGCTGGCCGGCGGACTGGTCGCCCGGGCGATGCGCGACAACCCCACCACGCTGGCGATGTGCGGTGGCGACCCGTTCGACCGGCTGGCGCACATGCAGCCGATCTGGACCGCCTTCTTCCACCGGCCGCCGGGCCCGGCGGTCGGCGCCTTCCACCGCGGCTGCCTGGTCGGCGTCGCCGGGGCCACCCCGCCGGGCGCCTGCGTCGGCAGCACCTACGGCCCGCGCGCCGCCGAGGTGGCGAGCGGGCCGGAGCCGCCGCCCGGCGACCCGGGCCGCGCCGACTACGTGCAGGCCACGTACGCGGTCAACGACCTGCCGGAGCCGCACTGGCACCTGGGGCCGGTGGCGGTCGAGCCCGGGTTCCAGGGCCGGGGCGTCGGCGCCCGGCTGGTGCGCGAGCTGACCGCCGCGCTGGACGCCGACGGGCACGACGGGTGGTGCGAGACCGACACCGAGGCCAACGTCCGGTTCTACCGGGCGCTGGGTTGGCGGGCGGTCCGCACCGTGCGGGTCATCGGGATTCCGCTGTGGTTCCTGCGCCGGCCGGCGTCGCGTCCGGCGGCGCCGGCACCAGCGTCCGCAGCTCGGCGAACGGATCCAGCCCCAGCGACACCCGGCCGATGAACTCCCGGGCCTCGATCGGCGAGTAGGGCTGCATGAACCCGCCGGCCCGCACGTCCCGGTAGAGCCGGCCGAGCGGGTGCCCGGTCAGGTACGACCCGCCGCCGACCACTGTCATCGCCTGGTCGACCACCTCCGTCGCGGCCCGGTTGACGATGAGCTTGGTGCACTGGTAGTCCATCACCGCCCGGTGCACCGCGTCCATGGTCAGCTCGTCCTCGGGCAGCGCCAGGAACTCGTCCATCGCCTCGCAGGTGCGGCCCAGCGCGGCCCGGGCGGTGGCCAGCGCCACCTCCATCTCGGCGAGCTGCACCTGCACCGCCGGGCGCTCGGCCAGCAGGTGGTCGTACGGCTTGCGCTTGCGGGTCCGGGCGGCCGTCACGGTCAGCTCGTGCGCCGCCTCGGCGATGCCCAGGTACGCCCCGACCAGCGGGAAGTTCACCGCGACCAGCCCCGGCCACATCGCCGTGGTCGGCTCGCCCACCCGGCCGCCCAACTGCACCATGTCGGCCGGCACGAAGCAGTCGCTGAGCACCACGTCGTTGCTGCCCGAGCCGCGCATCCCGACCGCGTCCCAGTTGTCCAGCACGGTCAGCCCGGGCGTGTTGCGCCGGATCACCGCGCTGCCCATCCGGTACCAGCCGGCGCCGTCGGGCACCCGGACGAAGACGGTGAACGCGTCGGCGACCGCCGAGTTGGTGGCGAAGGTCTTGTGCCCGCTGATCAGGTAGCCGCCGTCGGCCGGCCGGGCCTCGGTGGTCGGGAAGGAGAACGCCCCGCCCGGCTCGGTGCCGGCGTGCGACATCACCAGCCGGCCCCGGCCCAGCAGCTTGACCAGGATGCGCAGCTGGGCGGTGAACGGGCCGTCGTCCGCGGAGCGGCGCAGGGTGCGGCTGATGTCGAAGGTGAAGCCGAGGTGCATGTTGGCGGCGATGGCGGTGGCCGGGCAGCCCCGGGCCAGCCGGGACACCGCCACCGTCAGGTCGTGCAGCGAGTCGACGCCGAGCCCGCCGGCCTCGGCCGGCGCGGTGGCGGCGAGGAAACCGCTGGCCCGCATCGCGGCGAAGTTCTC
Organism: Micromonospora sp. C28SCA-DRY-2; assembly: GCF_030519475.1. Taxonomy (GTDB): domain Bacteria; phylum Actinomycetota; class Actinomycetes; order Mycobacteriales; family Micromonosporaceae; genus Micromonospora. The sequence continues at coordinate 228,041 of NZ_JAUMKD010000003.1, forward strand.
CCGGACGAAGGTGTTCTCCGCGTCGTACCGGGCGGCCCGGGTGGCGAAGTCGGCCGCGTGCTCCTCGGCCAGCTCGACCATCCGGGCGCCGGCCGGGGTCCTCGCCGACAACTGTCCGGTCATGGCCTACCTCCATCGACTCGGGGACGCGGGCGAGTCGGACCCTACGGAGCGCCCGCCGGGCGGCGCAACGAGCGCCGTTGCCGCCCACGGCCGCGTCCGGTCGCCGCGCAATGACCACCCTTGCCGCCCCGAGCGCCGCCGCCGATAGTGCGGGGCGTGGACGCACAGGACGGTTTCGTGCCCTGGCCGGCGGAGTTCGCCCGGCGCTACCGGGCGGAGGGTTACTGGCGGGGCGAGACTCTCGGCGCCATCGGACGGCGGGTGCCCGACCGGGACCGGACCGCGCTGGTGCACGGCGAGCGGCGGTGGAGCCACGCGGAGCTGGACCGGCGGGCCGACCGCACGGCGGCCGGCCTGGCGGCGCTCGGCATCCGCCGCGGCGACCGGGTCCTGGTGCAGCTGCCCAACGTCGCCGAGCTGGTGCAGCTCTCCCTCGCCCTGTTCCGGCTCGGCGCGCTGCCGGTGTACGCGCTGGCGCCGCACCGGATGGCCGAGCTGGGCCACCTGGCCGAGCTGACCGGCGCCCGCGCCTACGTGGCGCCGGACCGGTTCGCCGGCTTCGACTACCGGCCGCTGGCCGCCGAGCTGCGCGCCGCGAACCCGGCCCTGGAGCACGTGCTGATCGTCGGCGAGCCCGGCGAGTTCCGGGCGCTGTCCGAGGTGGACGCCGAGCCGGTGGCGCTACCGGGGCCGGCGCCCGGCGACATCGCCTTCTTCCTGCTCTCCGGGGGCACCACCGGCCTGCCGAAGCTGATCCCCCGCACCCACGACGACTACGCCTTCCAGCTGCGGGCCTGCGCCGAGGCGCTGGGCGTGGACGAGCGCTCGGTCTACCTGGCGGCGTTGCCGGCGGCACACAACGCGGCGCTGGGCTGCCCCGGGGTGCTCGGCACCCTGGCCGTCGGCGGCACCGTGGTGCTCAGCCCGACGCCCAGCCCGGACGACGCGTTCGGGCTGATCACCGCCGAGGGCGTCACCTTCACCACGCTGATGCCGCCGCTGCTGCCGGTCTGGGTGGACCTGGCCCCCCTGCTGGAGGTGGACCTGCGGCCGGTGCTGCTCCAGGTCGGCGGCGCGAACCTGCAACCCGAGGTGGCGTACCGGGTGATGACGGCGGGCTGCCGGCTCACCCACTGGTTCGGGATGGCCGAGGGAGTGCTCAGCTACACCCGGCTCACCGACCCGCCGGACGTGGTGGCGCACACCCAGGGCCGGCCGCTGGCCGCCGCCGACGAGTACCGGGTGGTCGACGCCGACGGCGTGGACGTGCCGCCCGGGGAGGTCGGCGAGCTGCTCGTCCGGGGCCCGTGCACGCTGCGCGGCTACTACCGGGCGCCGGCGTACAACGCCGAGGCGTTCACGCCCGACGGCTTCCTGCGCACCGGCGACCTGGTCCGGATCACCGAGGACGGGAACCTCGCCGTCCGCGGCCGGATCAAGGACGTGATCAACCGCGGCGGCGAGAAGATCGGCGCCGCCGAACTGGAGGACCACGTCGGCGCCCACCCGGCGGTGCGGGCCTGCGCGGCGGTGGCGGTGCCGGACCCCACCCTCGGCGAGAAGATCTGCGTCTACCTGGTGCCGCGCGGCGAGCCGGTCGGGCTCGACGAGCTGCGCGCCTTCCTCACCGGACGCGGGCTGGCCGGCTACAAGCTGCCGGACCGGCTGGAGGTGGTGGACGAGCTGCCGCGCACCAGCGTCGGGAAGGTCGACAAGCGGCTGCTGCGCGAGCTCGGGGCCGGGGCCCGGGGATGACGCTGCGACGGCTGCGGGAGGCGCCGGGATCCCGGTGTTTCGTCTGCGCGCCGGGCAATCCGCGCGGCCTGGCGGTCCCGCTCTGGTACGACGACGCGGACGGCCACGTCGAGGCGACCGTGCGCTTCGACGAGCTGCACTGCGGCGCCCCGACGTACGTCCACTCCGGCCTCGCGATGGCCGTGCTGGCCGAGGCGATGGCCTGGGCGGTGGTCACCACCACCGGCCGGATCGCGATCACGCTGGCCAGCTCCACCGACTTCCACCGGCCGCTGCGGGTCGACGTGCCGTACCTGGCCCGGGCGGAGATCGGCGAGGTCACCGGGGCGGACGTGAGCGCGTCTGCGGTGTTCCGGGCCGACACCGAGGTGCTCGCCACCGCCACCGCCACGTTCCGGGTGATCTCGGAGAAGACCGCGGCGCGGCTGCGCGCGCGGGTCGGCCGTCCGCAGGGGACGTCGAGTAACCTACCGTGAGCCATCCGACACGGATGGCGATTGTCCGCACTGTCCTCGGAGGAGCCCGGTGACGACTGACGAATCGACCAGCACGGTTTCCGCCCCGCCCACCCCGCCGCTGCGGGCCCGCGGCGCCTGGCTCGTGCTCCTCATCGCCTGCGGCGCCTCCTTCACCGAACTGCTCGACGCCTCGATCGTCAACGTCGCGCTGTTCACCATCCGCAACGACCTCGGTCTCAGCGACCTCGGTCTGCAGTGGGTGGTCAACGCCTACCTGCTCGCGTTCGGCGGCTTCCTGCTGCTCGGGGGCCGGGCCGCCGACATGTTCGGCATCCGCCGGATGCTGGTCGTCGGGCTCGTGGTGTTCATCGCGGCCTCGCTGCTCGGCGGGCTGGCGATGAACGGCGCCTGGCTGGTGGCGGCCCGCGCCGGGCAGGGCGTCGGCGCGGCCATCATCGCGCCCACCACACTGGCCATCCTCACCACCTACTTCACCGACCCGAAGCAGCGGGCCGGCGCGATCGGCGCCTGGATCACCGCGGGGGTGGTCGGCGCGGCCCTCGGCTCGCTGATCGGCGGGCTGCTCACCGACCTGCTCGACTGGCGCTGGGTGCTCTGGATCAACGTGCCGGTCGGGCTGCTCCTGCTCGCCGGCACGCTGGTCGGCCTGCGGGAGACCCGCCGGCCGGCGCAGCGACCCGGGTTCGACCTGGCCGGCGCCACGGCGGTCACCGCCGGCCTGCTGCTCGTCGTGCTCGGCGCGGCGTCCACCAGCAGCTACGGCTGGGGCTCGCCGCGCACCCTGGTGCCGCTGCTGGCCGGCGTCGCGCTGCTGGTCGCCTTCGTCGCGATCGAGCGGCGGGTACGCACCCCGATCGTGCCGCTGGACATCTTCCGGCTGCGCACCGTGTCCTCCGGCAACGCGGTGGCGTTCCTGGCCAACGCCGCCAGCCTGCCGATGTACTACCTGCTCGGGCTCTTCCTCCAGGACGTCTACGGGTTCAGTCCGTTGCAGGCCGGGCTGGCCTTCCTGCCGCTGTCGTTCAGCATCGTGATGGGCTCGTTCGCCGGCAGCATGCTGCTGCCCAAGGTCGGTCCCCGGCCGCCGATGCTGGCCGGCGCGGTGATCGCCGCGGCCGGGCAGGTCTGGCTGTCGCTCGCCCCCGACGACGGCAGCTACCCGGTCCACGTCCTGGTGCCGACGATCCTGATGGGGCTCGGCATCGGCGCCATCTTCGTCCCGGCCACCAGCACCGCGACCGCCGGCGTCGCCGAGGAACGCTCCGGCCTGGCCTCCGGCCTGGTCAACACCGCCAACCAGTTCGGCGGCGCGCTGGGCGTGGCGGTGCTGGCCACCTTCGCCGCATCGTTCGCCACCGCCGCCACCGGCTACACCAACGCGATGCTGCTGGCCGCCGGGGTGGTGCTGCTCGCCGGGGTGGCGGCGTTCACCGCGCCCCGGGCCCTCCCGGAGGGCGCGGGCACGCCATGACGGTGACCGACGAGGCGCCCGCGTCGATCGGGCAGCGGCTGGTCTGGTTCCTCGAGCACTACCGCTCCGAGTCCTCGTCGGTCAGCTGCCCGGCCCTGTTCCGGATCCGGGGCGACCTGGACACCGGGCGGGTCCGGGCGGCGGCGGAGCTGCTCACCGCCCGGCACGGGTCGCTGCGCACCACCCTGGTGCGGCAGGGCCGCGAGCTGGTGCAGCGGGTGCACGACCGGATGCCCGCCCCGGTCCGCACGGTGGCCCTGCCGGCCGGGGCGGAGGCCGAGCTGACCCGGCAGCTACGCGCCGAGCTGACCGCGCCGATCCCGGTCGACAGCACGCCGGCCCGGTTCACGCTCTGGCGCCTCGGCGACCACGACGCCGTCTGGTGCGTGAACATGCACCACCTGATCTCCGACGCGTGGTCCTGCGGGGTGGTGGTGGACGACGTGGTGCGGCTGCTCGGCGCGGCGCCCGGGACGGACCCGGCGCTGCGCCCGGTCGACTGGCAGTATCTCGACTTCTGCCGCTGGGAGCGGGCCGCGGCCGACGACGGCGTGCTGCGCCGCCACCAGGAGTGGTGGCAGGCGCGGCTGGCCGGGGTACGGCTGCCGGTGCTGCCCGGCCGCGCCGACGTCGTGGACCTGGCGCGGCCGGATCCGGCGCTGGCCGTGGCCGAACTGCCCGGCCCGGTCGGCGACGGGCTGCGCGAGCTGGCCCGGGCCGAGCGCACCACGCTCTTCTCGGTCTTCCTGGCCCTGTACTACCTGCTGCTGCACTCGCGGACCGGGCAGGCCGACCTCACCGTCGCCTCGTTCTTCGCCAACCGCACCCGCCGGGAGTTGCAGCACACCGTCGGCTTCCTGGCCACCATGCTGGCCCTGCGCACCACCGTCGCGCCCGCCGGGTCGTTCCGCGACCTGCTCGCCGAGACCCGCCGCACGGTGCTGGACGCGGTGGTCCACCAGGCGGTGCCGGCGCAGATGCTCTCGCTGCCGTCGCTGGTGCACTCGCCCGGCCGGCTCAACGACGTGGTGTTCCAGATGCTGCCCGACCGCAGCCCCGAGGCGTGGGAGGCGGCCAGGCTCCCCTCCGGGCTGGAGGTCGGCACCTTCCGGCCGCCGCAGGCGCTGAGCCGGTTCGGGTTGAACCTCACCGTCATCCCGCGCGGCGACCGGATCGAGGCGCGGCTCTCGTACGCCCGCAACCAGTTCGCGCCGGAGTGGGTCGAGCGTTTCCTGGCCGACTTCGCGGCCACCGCCCGGGCCGTGCTGGCCGACCCGGGCCGGTCGCTGCCGGCGCTGCTCGGCCAGCTCCGCCCCGCCGAGCGGGCCGCGTCGTGACCGCCGGCACGGGCCGGGTCGCGGCCGCCGGATCCGGCCGGGTCGCGGCCGCCGAGCGGGTCGCGTCGTGACCGGCGGCGGGCTGCGCGAGCGGGTGCGCGCGATCGCCACCGCGCTGCCCGAGGTGACCGCCGACGGCGAGGGCCCGCACGTCGGCTACCGGGTGCGGAAGAAGACCTTCCTGTGGTTCCTCGACGACCACCACGGCGACGGCCGGGTGGTGCTGCACGTCAAGGCGGCGCCCGGGGCGCAGCAGGCGCTGGTCGGCGCCGACCCGGTCCGGTTCCACGTGCCGAGCTACCTGGGCGCGCGGGGCTGGGTGGGGGTGGACCTGGAGGCGCCCGGGCTGGACTGGGACGAGGTGGGCGAGCTGGTCCGGGAGGCGTACCGGCTAACCGCGCCGAAGCGCCTCGCGGCCGAGGTCGAGTGACGTCGCGGGCGACGCCGGCCGGGTGTCCGCCGGCGGATCGGTGGTGGCGGCGGGCAGCGGCGGGGCGACGAAGCCGCCGGTGAGCCGTTCCACCAGCCGGGCGAAGCCGATGGTGGAGCGGTCGTCCCAGCGCGCCCCGATGACCTGCGCCCCCACCGGCAGGCCGGCGGCGGTGCGCCCGACCGGCACCACGGTGGCCGGCAGCCGGGCCAGGCTGGCCAGGTTGGTCCAGACCATGTGCACGAAGTACGGCACCGACCGGCCGTCGATCTCCAGCATCCGCTCCGGGGCGGGGCGCCGCACGTCGTGCGGGAACGCCGGCAGCGGGGTCACCGGGGTGAGCACCACGTCGACCTGGTCGAACACCGCCGGCCAGGCCGCCTCGATCCGGGCCCGCCGCTCCTGGGCGGCGACCCAGTCCCGGTAGGACTGGTTCAGTGCCCGGGCCAGCGGGTCGTCCGCCCCGACGGCGAGCAACTGCCCGTACTCGTCCGGGGTGAAGTGCGCCGACAGCACGCCGACGAGCAGCCGCACGTACACCTCGTGTATCTCGTAGAACGGCCGGGGCGGGCGCAGCCGCTCGACCAGCACGGCGCCGGCGTCGGCGAGCCGGTCGGCCAGCCCGCGCAGGATCCCCAGCAGCTCCCGGTCGGTGCGGGCCAGCGGGCTGTCCAGCCAGAGCCCGACCCGGCAGCCGCGCAGCTCGCGCAGCCGGTTGGCCGGCAGCCGGCCGCCGGGCACCCCGGCCAGGTCGGCGCCGACCAGCACGTCGAGGGCGAGCTCCAGGTCGTCGGCGCCGCGGCCGAGCGGGCCGGCGGTGCCCAGCTCGGGGACGGCCAGCGCGCCCGGCGGCGGCGGCAGGTGCCCCCGCCCGGGCACCGCGCCCCAGCTCGGCAGGTGACCGAAGACCCCGCAGTAGTGGGCCGGCGCCCGGATCGAACCGGCGATGTCGCTGCCCAGCTCGATCGGGCTCATCCCGGCGGCCACCGCGACCGCCGAGCCGCCGGACGAGCCGCCGGCGGTCCGGTCCGGCCGCCACGGGTTCACGGTCAGCCCGTACCGCTCGTTCCAGGTCTGGAAGTCGCCCGCGTAGCGGGGCACGTTGGTCTTGCCGTAGACGATCGCCCCGGCGGCGCGCAGCCGGGCCACCGCGTCGGCGTCCCGCGCGGGCACGTGCTCGCCCAGCTCCGCGGCACCCGCCGTGGTGCGCAGGCCGGCGGTCTCGAAGACGTCCTTGACCGTCATCGGCAGCCCGTGCAGCGGGCCGAGCGGCCGGCCCCGGGCGCGGGCGTCGTCCGCGGCCCGGGCCTCGGCGCGGGCCCGGTCCAGGTCCGTCGCGACCACCGCGTTCAACCCGTCGTTGTACGCCGCCACCCGCGCCAGGCACGCCTCCAGCAGCTCGGCGCTGCCGACCTCCCCGGCGGCGAGCGCCGCGACCAGCCGGGCGCCGGTGGCGGTCGCCAGGGCGACCATCGGCTCAGGCGGCGGAGCAGACGAAGAGCATCACCGAGAAGGTGGTGATGTTGCTGGCCGGGTACGTGGTGTCGAGCTTCAGCCCGGCCTTGGCGAACAGCTCGCGGTACTGCTCCACGCTCAGCTCCTGCCCGCCGACGCTGGTGAGCATCCGCAGGTCGAGGGCGGTCATCACGGCCCGGTTGGACTTGGTCACCGGGGTCTGGAGCAGCATCACCCTGCCGGTGTCGCCGGCGGCCTCGGCGCAGCGGCGCAGGATCCGCACCGCGTTCTCCTCGGACTCCTGGTCGACCACCTCGGAGAGCAGGTACGCGTCCGCGCCCGGCGGCAGTGGGTCGAAGTAGCTGCCGGGGGTCACCGAGGCCCGGTCGGCCACCCCGGCCGCCTCGAAGTTGCGCCGGGCGCGCTCGATCATCTGCGGGAAGTCGACCAGCGTCGCCTGGAGGTGCTCGTACTTCTTCAGCAGCCGGATCAGCGGGGCGCCGCTGCCGCCGCCGACGTCCACGATCCGCTTCACCGTCGACCAGTCGTAGCCGCGCAGCAGGGAACGCGAGGAGAAGTTGACGATGGTGTCCAGCGCCGTCTCGAAGCTGTCCCCCATCGCCGGCGAGGAGACCAGGTCCTCCCAGTACGGCTTGCCGTGCTGGGCCGGGTAGACCGGCTCTCCGGTGCGGACCGACTCCAGCAGGCCGGACAGGGACAGGTCGGCCTTGCCGCTGAACGAGTCCAGGTCGAGCAGCACCCGCATGCTCATCGGGTGGTCGCTGCGCAGCTGCTGCCCCACCGGGCCGACGTCGTAGCCGCCGTCGGGCCGCTCGGTGAACACGTCGTAGCTCGCCAGGTGCACCAGCAGGCGGCGCAGCGCCTTCGGGTTCGCGCCGCAGCGCTGGGCCAGCGTCGGCACGTCGGTCGCACCGTCGGTGATGTGGTCGGCCAGGCGCAGCGTCGCGGCGACCCGCACCGCGTACGGGGTGACGAGGTTCGCCACGCTCTCCAGCCCGAACTGCGAGTTCTGCTGGCTGCGGATGCTCCCGATCGAACTGGTCTGGGCTGGCTGCCGGGTACTCACGACCGTCTCTGACACCGCGGACCTCACTCATCCATTGGCCGACGACACTTCTCCCTGAGCACCATGCTGGGATCGGCGCGGGGGCACAACCGCGAGCACAGCGCGCAGTTGACCGTCCTCAGTGGATGTCGAGCCGGTAGAGCCGGTGGAACCGGTGCGCCACGTCGAGCACCGTGACCCGGGCGAAGCCGGCCGCGGTGGCGTGCCGGCGTACCGTCTCGGGGCGCAGCACCGCGCCGGTGCCCACCGACCCCTCGTCCACCAGGCTCTGCGGCAGGCAGTGCAGCAGGCTGACGGTGTAGATGAAGCGTTCCGTCTCGTCGGCCGGCGCGGTGAACCGCTCGGCCGCCCGGGGCTCCATCAGCAGCACTGCGCCGGTCGGCTTCAGCAGGGCCCGGCAGGCGGCGAGCACCTGCACCGGGCGGGCCATGTCGTGCAGCGCGTCGAGCACGCAGACCAGGTCGAACCGTCCGGCCCCGGCGGGATCGGCGGGATCGGCGGGGTCGACGGCGTCGGCGGGGTCGGCGGGGTCGACGGCGTCGGCGGCCAGGTTGGCGACGGAGAACCGGACCCGCTCGGCGGCCGCCGCCGGCACCGCGGCCCGCGCGGTCGCCAGCGCGTCGGCGTCCCGGTCGAAGCCGTGCACCCGGGCCAGCGGGTAGGTGCGCGCCAGCACCAGCGTGGAGGTGCCGGTGCCGCAGCCCACGTCGGCGATCGCCGCGCCGGGGCGGCGCAGCGCCTGGTGCACGTCGGGCAGGGCGGTACGCAGCCAGCCGGGGAGCTGGTCGGTGAAGACCGACCGGTTCATCCCGGCCTGCGCCGCCCGCAGCGCCTCGCCGTACGCGTCGGCGGGCACCCCGGTGCCGGCCCGCATCGCCTCGGCCAGCCGGGGCAGCGCGGGCGCGATGCCGCCGACCGGCAGCACGCTGAGCGGGGCGACCGACCAGGGACCGCCGGTGTCGGTGAGCGCCAGCCGGTGCCCCTCCGGCAGGGTGAACCGGCGCCGGTCGGCGGGGACCGTGACGTCGTCGACCGTCACGATCCCCGCCGCCGCCTGCTGTTCCAGCCACTCGGTGGCGTACCGGGGGGCGACGCCGGCCCGGTCGGCGAACTCGGCGGCGGTGGCCGGCCCCTTCGCCAGCGCCTCGTAGAGGCCCAGCCGGACGCCCAGGTAGACGGTCATCAGCTCGGCGGCCGCGAGGCTCGCCTGGAACAGCCGCCCGCCGAGGGCCTGCGCCTGGGCGTGCGCCCCGCCCGCCGGGGTCATGTCGCCACGGCCTCCCGGGTGACCTGGCCGCCGCGGATCTCCCGCCACCCCGGCTGCAACTCGACGGTGTCGGTCAACCGCTGCCAGAACACCCACGAGTGCCCGCCCGGGTCCTTGAGGCCGTAGGCGCGCACCCCGTACGGCTTGTCCTCCGGCGGCTGCGGGTCGGCGCCCGCCGCCCGGGTGTTGGCCCAGTGGGCGTCGACGTCGTCGACGTAGAGGATGTTCTCCTGGCCCAGCGGCCCGGCCACGCCCCGCTCGGCCCAGAACCCGGGGCACCCGCACACCTGGAAGACGGTGTCACCCGCCCGGATCTCGGCCTCCTGGACCGCGCCGTCGGGATCGACCCAGCGCACCTGCTCCTCGAAGCCGAAGGTGCGCGCGAGCCAGTCCAACGCCGCGGCCGCGTCCTCGTAGTACAGGTAGGGGCTGACACCCTCGTACCGCACCGGCTGTCGGTCCATGCCGTCCTCGATTCCGCTCGGTGGAACAGTCACATTAGCGTGAGCAGCCGCACACGGAGGTGAACATCGTGGGCAATCTCGCGTCCGACACCGAGGTGGAACCCGTCGCGCCGGGGCGGTTCGCCGCGACCCTCTCCGCGGACTGGCAGCTCGTAGGGCCCAACGGCGGCTACCTGGCGGCGGTTGCGTTGCGGGCCGGTCAGCGGCTGGCCGACCGGTACCGGCCGGCGAGCATGTCCTGCCAGTTCCTGGCCCCCGCCCGGTTCGGGCGGGTGGAGCTGGCCGGCACCGTGCTGCGGGTCACCGAGCGGGCGACCGCGCTGCGGGTGGCGATGTTCCAGGGCGGCGACCAACTGCTGGAGGCGCAGGTGTGGGCCACCCCGGAGCATCCGGCCGGGCCCGCGGTGGCCTGGCACGAGATGCCGGCGGCGCCCGGCCCGGACCGGCTGCCCGACCTGAAGGACCGGCTCTCCGCCGCCGGCGCGTGGGTGCCGCGCTGGCACGACAGCGTCACCCTGCGGGTGGTGCCCGGCCCGGCGCCCGAGCTGACCTGGGCCCGGTTCCGGCCGGTGCCCGCCTTCGGCGACCCGTGGCTGGACGCCTGCCGGGCGCTGATCCTGGTGGACAGTCTCCAGTGGCCGGCGATCCGGGTGCTGATGCCGGACCGGGACCGCACCCTGGCGCTGACCACGCACCTGGCGGTGACCTTCCACCGCGACGCCGGGGACGCCGAGTGGCTGCTGGTCGACGCCCGGGGCACCGCCGCCGCGCACGGCTTCGTCGGCGGCACGGCCGCCGTCTGGTCGGACGACGGCCGGCTGATCGCCGCCGGTCAGCAGCAGATGCTGCTGCACCAGCTCAGCCGCCCGGCGGCGTTCTCCCGGGGCAGCTGACCGGCGCCGGCGGGCGGATCAGCCGGCGCCCGGTGAGCGGGTCCGGCCCCCGCCGGGCGGGGTCCAAGTGGCGAGGTTGCACAGTCGAACGCGTCCCGGCCTTCGGTCTACCTTGCAACCCGGATGCCCCGAGTGCGGAGGTGGAGGACGTGGACATCGCGAGCGCGCTGAAGGTGCTGAACACTCCGGAGGGCCGCGCCGAGCCGTACGCGGCGTACGCGGCGATGCACGCCCACGGACCGGTGATCCCCTTCGGCCGGCGGGTCCACATCATCGTCGGGTACGACCACGTCGACGCGATGATGCGCGACTCCCGGCTGCTGCTCGACGGCACCGTGTCGCTGGACCGGTACGTCCGCAACTGGCGCGAGCACCCGTCGATGCGGATGATGGCGAACTCGCTGCACTCGGTGAACCCGCCGGACCACACCCGGGTCCGCCGGGTCTTCGGGGCCGCGTTCACCGCCCGCCGGGTGGCCGCCATGCAGGAGAAGATCGAGCAGCGGGTGGACCGGCTCATCGACACCCTGCTGGAGAGCCGCGGCGGGTCGGTCGAGTTCATGGAGACCTTCGCCTACCCGCTGCCGCTGGGCATCTTCTGCGACCTGATGGGCGTACCCGACGCCGACGGCGAGTGGCTGCGCCCGCACTGGGACGAGCTGGTGAAGGTGCAGAACATGCAGTTCGGCGAGGCGCTGTTCAGCGCCGACCACGCCACCGACGAGCTGTCCCGCTACTTCGACCGGGTGGTGGCGCAGCGGCGCGCCGAGCCGCGCGACGACTTCCTCACCGCGCTGCTCGAGGCGAACGACACGGCGGTCGAGGGGCTGGACCACGACGAGTTGATCGCCAACCTGGTGCTGCTGCTGATGGCCGGCTGGGAGACGGTGGCGAACATGCTCGGCAGCGGGCTGGTCATCCTGCTGGACCACCCCGAGCAGGCGCGGCGGCTGCGCGCGGACCCGTCGCTCGCGCCCGGTTTCGTCGACGAGATCCTGCGGATGGAGTCGCCGATCCAGTGGACGTTGCGCTGGGCGGCCGAGGACGTCACCGTCGCCGGGGTGCACGTGAAGGCCAACCAGCACGTGCAGATGATGCTCGGCGCGGCCAACCGGGACCCCAACCGCTTCCCCGACCCGGACCGCTTCGACCCCGACCGGCCCAACAACCACCCGCTGACCTTCGGTGCCGGCGCGCACATCTGCCTCGGCCAGGCGCTGGGCCGCCTGCAGGGCCGGGTCGCCTTCCCCCGGCTGCTGCGCCGGCTGCCCGACCTGGCCCTGGCGGAGGAACCCACCCGGCTGGACCGGCCCGCCCAGCGGGGCTACTCGAAGCTCCCGGTCAGCATCGGCTGACCGATGGCCGTCACCTCCACCGAGGACTTCCTGTCGGTGGTCGGCACCCCGGAGTACGTCGCCGACCCGTACCCCTTCCTGCGCCGGCTGCGCGAGACCGCGCCGGCGATGCACGCCGGCTCGGACATCTGGGTGGTCCCCCGCTACACCGACGTGGTGCGCGGCCTGAAGGACCCGGCGCTCAGCTGCGACTTCGCCCGGCTGGAGCACTACGACCGGTACTTCCGGGCGCGCGGGGTGGACCAGCGGTTCCCGCTGCCGCTCAACGCGCTGGACCCGCCGGACCACCGGCGGATCCGCTCGGCGATCACCCCGGAGTTCCACCCGGCCGCCGTGGACGCGCTCCGCCCGGTGGTCGCCGAGACGGTGGACGAGGTCCTCGACGAGCTGGAGGCGCGGGGGCGCACCGACATCGACCTGGTGGACGACGTGGCGTACCCGATCCCGGTCGCCATCATCGCCCGGCTGTTCGGCATCCCCCGGGCGGACCAGCCGCTGCTGCGCCGCTGGTCGCACGAGTTCGGGGTGGCCTCCGACCCGGACGCGGTGCTCACCGACGCCCAGCGCGAGCAGGCCGCGGAGGCGACCCGGGAGGCGGGCGCCTACTTCGCCCGGCTGGTCCGCCGCCGCGACACCGTGCCGGGCGGCAACCTGCTCGGCCGCTGGCTGGCGGCCAGCCGCGACGACCGCACCATGTCCCTGGCCGAGTTGCTGGTCAACGGGGTCTTCCTGCTGATCGTCGGGCACCACAACACGGTCAGCCTGATCGCCAACGGGATGCTCGCGCTGCTGGAGCACCCGGACCAGCTCGACCTGCTGCGCCGCTCCCCGGAGCTGATGCCCAACGCGGTCGAGGAGCTGCTGCGCTACGACAGCCCGGTGCAGACCTCCACCCGGGTCACCACCGGCGTCTACCACGTCGACGGGGTGGACATCCCGGCCCACCGCCAGGTGATGCTGCTGCTCGGCTCGGCGAACCGGGACGAGCGGGTCTTCGCCGACCCGGACCGGCTCGACCTGCGCCGCCCGGAGGCGCCGCGCAACCTCGGGCTGGGCCGGGGCATGCACTCCTGCCTCGGCGGCACCCTGGCCCGCATCGAGGTCGGCGCCGCGCTGGCCGCGCTGGTCCGCCGGTATCCCGGCATGAGCGTCGCCGGGCCGGCCCGCCGCCGGGTGCCCTGCTTCACCCTGCGCGGCCTGACCAGCCTCCCGGTCCGCCTCGGCTGAACCGCGCCGCCGCGGGCGGCGACTCGCGCCGGGTCCGCCCGGCCGCGGCGACGACGTCCGCCGGTCCCGGGCCGGCCACCGGGCACCATGCCGACTCTGCGCCGCCGGCGGCACCGGCTCGGGCCGCCGGCGGGGTCAGCCCACCCGCAGCGGCAGGCGGTGCAGGCCGCGGTTCCACAGCGACGCGGCGCGCACCGGCTCCCCGTCCAGCTCCACCGTGGCGTAGCGGGTCAGCAGGCGGCTCAGCACCAGCTCGCCGGCGAGCCGGGCGAGGTGCAGGCCCAGGCACAGGTGCATGCCGTGACCGAAGGCCAGGTGCGGGTTCGGCTGCCGGTCGGGCACCACCTCGTCGGCCCGGTCGAACGCCCGGGGGTCCCGGTTGGCGGCGGCCAGCGACACCTCCACGAAGCGGCGCGCCGGCAACCGCCCGGACGGCAGGTCGATCGCCGCCTCGGTCCAGCGGATGGTGGTCTGCACCGGGCTGTCGTAGCGCAGCAGCTCGTCGACCACCGTCGGCACCAGCCCGGGCGAGCGGCGCAGCCGGTCGAGCAGCTCGGGACGGTTCAGCAGCGCCAGCACCCCGTTGCCGATGCTGTTGGTGGTGGTCTCGTTGCCGGCGAAGAGCAGCAGGGTGGCGTTGGCGGAGAGTTCCTCGACGGTGATCCGGCCGGCCCGCCAGGCCGCCGCCATCCCGGCCAGCAGGCCGTCCGCCGCCGGCCGGCGCACCATCCGGGCGAAGTAGTCGGCGAAGAACGCGTTCGCCTCGTCGCTGCGGGCCAGCGCCTCCGGCGGCGGGAAGACGGCGGACGCGTCGATCAGCGCGGCGATCCCCCGCTTCAGCTCGGCGGCGTCGGCGTGCGGCAGGCCGAGCACGTCGGAGACGAGCAGGATGGGCAGGTCGGCGGCGACCGCCTCGATCAGGTCGAAACGGTCGCCGGCCCGGTCGAGCAGGCCGTCGACCAGGGCGCCGATCCGCTCCCGCTGCCCGGCCACCGGCCGGGGCGTGAACGGGGTGAGCATCAGCCGGCGGATCCGGCCGTGCCGCTCCCCCTCCATGTTGAGCACGCTGGCCAGGAACGAGGTCAGGGTGGGGCCGGTGCCGGCCACCCGGCGGACCAGCCGGGGCGGCACCGACCGGCCGCAGCGGCGGTCGCGCAGCAGCGCGGTCACGTCCTCGTACCGGGTCACCAGGAAGGTGCCGCCGGCGGTCAGGTGCAGCGGATCCGCGTCGCGCAGCCGGGCCCAGGTCGGATACGGGTCGTGCAGGAACGCCGGGTCGGACCGGTCGAAGCTCACCCGCTCCGCCACCTGCTCGCCACCGGGCATGGTGATCATCCCTCCCCGCCGGCCACCGCCGGTTGTTCCCGCCGGGCGCGTGGGCGGCGCCCGTTCCCGCCGTCGTACGTCACCGGCGCGGCCTCCACCGGTGGCGCCGGGCGCGGCTCCGGCCGCCGCGCCGCGCGGACCCGCCGGAGGTCGTCGGCCTCCACCACGGCGAACCGGACGGCTGTCGCCGCCGCCCGGGTGCACCGGTAGACCTCGCTGAGCCGCTCGCTGCGCTGGCCGGGGTCGGCGCCGCGGTCCGCCCGCAGCTCGGCCAGCCCGAGCGCGGCCTCCACCGTGGTCAGCAGCGCGGCGTTGATCGCGATGTCGCCGTCCAGCCGGCCGCAGACCAGCGCGTACGCCTGCCGGAGCAGGTCGCGCACCGCGGCGGGATCCGGTTCGGGCCCGGTCATCGCGCCCCCACCAGCGCGGCGCTGAAGCTGCCGGCGGGGCGCGACTCGCACCGGCCGGCCAGGTCGAGCACGAAGGGCACCGGCGAGGTGACCTCCACCCGGTCGGTGACCGCCACCTCGATCAGCCCGTGCGGCGTGGGCACCGCCCCGCGCGCCCAGGCCAGGTCGCCCAGCCGGGGCGCGATCCGGGCCCGTGCGAAGCCGGGCAGGTCCGGGCTGACCCCCAGGGTGTACAGTGGCAGGTCGCGGCTCGGGGTGGCCGACCAGCCGTGGCAGTGCGAGCCGCCGAGCCAGGTCTCCGGCCAGGTGCCGTCGCCCAGCTCGAACAGCCGCGCCCAGTCCCGGCACAGCGCCGCCACCTGCTCGGCGGCGCCGAGCTCGGCCACCGCGTCGTGCACCACGTACCGGAAGAACGGCTGCGCCTCGACCACCTCGCGGGTCACGTCCCAGTCCGGTGGCGGCGGGCCCATCGCGGCGCGCAGCGGCATGGTGCGGAAGGACCAGGCCCGGCACACCCGGTCCGCGCGCCGCAGCAGGAAGCGCAGCGCGGCCGGGCGCAGCGCCGCCGGCACCAGGCCGCCCACCACCGCCGCCGCGGTCGCGTGGTCGGAGACCTGCGGGGCCGGCACGCCGTCGCGCAGCCAGTCGCGGTACGCGCCCCGCCCCTGGTCCCAGAAGACCGGGTACGCGGCCGCCAGCTCGGCGTGCCGGGCCGCCGCCCACCGGGCCCGGCCCTGGTCGCCCAGCCAGGCCGACATCTCCGCGACGTCGCGCAGCGCCCGCCCCCAGAGCCCGTTGAGCACCGCGCTGGCGCCCGAACCCTGGACGCTGGCCCAGTCCAGCAGCACCCAGCCGGTCACGTCGTGCAGCAACCCGTCGCGGGTGAAGTCGGCGAACCAGCGCAGCACCCGCTCCGCCACCGGCAGCAGTTCGGCCACCAGGTCCCGGTCACCGGTCCAGCGGTAGAGGTTGTGCACGGAGCGGATCCAGTGCAGCGACCAGTCCGGGATGTAGGTGCCGCCGCGGTGCTCGTAGTCGCAGGCCACCGCCATCGGCAGCATGCCGTCCGGGCGGGGGCTGGCGCAGAGCCGGGGATGCCAGCGGGCCAGCCCCCAGTCCGGGTTGGTGAGCAGGTCGACCGACTGGTGCACCACCGAGTCGCCGACCCAGGCCCGCTGCTCCCGGGTCGGGCAGTCCAGGTAGGCGTCCTGGGCGCTGAGGTCGACGGTGCGCAGGCCGGTGCGGTGGATCCGGTCGAGCAGCTCGTCGGAGCAGGTGAAGTACGCCCCCGGCGGGCGGGGGCGCAGGCGCTCGCGCACCACCGGCGCGTCGAGGCGGACCGGGCCGGCGCCGGTGAGCACCAGCACCGCGTACCGGCCGCCGGCCGGGTCGGCGGACTCGAACCGGTCGGCGTGGCCCCGGGCGACGTAGCGCACCCCGTG
Source organism: Micromonospora sp. C28SCA-DRY-2 (assembly GCF_030519475.1). Lineage (GTDB taxonomy): Bacteria > Actinomycetota > Actinomycetes > Mycobacteriales > Micromonosporaceae > Micromonospora. The sequence goes on from NZ_JAUMKD010000003.1 coordinate 244,562, forward strand.
CGGGTGGTGGTGCGCCGGGATCCGGCCGTCGGCGTCGAGTTCCTCGCACATCCGGGCGTCCAGCCGGGTGCCGGCCGGGGCGTGCAGCCGCAGTTCCAGCGTGCCGGCCACCACCTGCCCCCAGTCGACGGTCAGCACCGCCGCCGTGCCGGCGGTCAGCTCCAGCTCCACCGGGAAGGTCAGCTCGCCGCGTACCGGGCCGGCCTGCGCGTCGGCGTCGGCCACGTACCGGGCCGGACCGGCGTCACCGGCCGGCGGCGGGGCCAGCCGGAGCCGGGCCCTCGGCGCGGGCCGCGGCACGGCGGGCGCGGCCGGGCCGGGGCCGGGCGGCAGCGGTCCGTACGGGTCGGTCGGCGGGGTGGTCCGCGCGGTGCCGCCGATGTGCAGCGCGGTGATCACCCGGGCCGGCCGCCACCCGGCGTCGTCGACGTCGACGGCCAGCCAGTCCGGGTCGAGCCGGCGGCCGTCGAGCACCTCGGGCACCGTCCCGCCAACGCCCTCCGGCCGCTGCGGGGTCCAGGCGTCGGCGATCCGGTAGCGCCAGGCGCGGTCGGTGGCCAGCGGGCCGTCGGGCAGCGCCAGTTCGGCGAGCAGCCCGCCGGCGCCGTGGCTGAACGTGGGCCCGGCCGGCATCCACCGGGCGTTCGGCTCGCCGTAGAAGCGGACCAGGCAGCAGAGCACGTTGCGGCCGGCGACCAGGGCGGGTCCGACGTCGACGGTGTCGTACGGCAGCCGCGCCGGATGTGACCGGGCCGGTCCCCGGGCCAGTTCCCGGCCGTTGACCCAGAGCACGTACCGGGAGTCGGCGGTGATCCGCAGCGGGGCGGTCTCCGGCGGCCCCGGCAGGTCGAACACGCGCCGGAAGAGCACCCGGCGGTCGTGCGCGCCGGCCGCTATCCGGGTGTCGGTGGAGAACTCGCCGAGCTTGTCGATGCCGCTGTCGTGGCACCAGATCCACTGGGCGGTCCACGCGCTGCTCATCGGCGCACCGGCGGGCGGCGACGGTGGCGCATCAGGCGCCGTGGCCGTGCGCCCGGACGATGTCGGCGCACTCGTTGATGGTCGGGCTCTCGAACAGCAGGAAGAGGTCGATCACCTCCCCGTACCGGTCGTTGATCCGGTTGCAGATGTCCATCAGCTGGATCGAGTCCAGCCCCAGGTCGAAGAAGCTCAGCTCCGGCGAGACCGGGCTGCCGGCGATCTCGTCGACGATGGACTGCACCACCGCCGCCGGGTCCTCGACCTCGCTGACCTTGGCATCCGACTGGCTCATCGGCCACCGCCCTTCACATCATCCAGGGGTCCGGCACGGGCACCCCGAGCAGCGCCCGCCCGACCCGCGTCTCGTGGTACTCGGAGAAGTAGCCGTGGTGACTGCCGGCGTTGAGGTCGCGCCAGCACCGTTGCAGCGGCGAGCTGCCGTAGAGGGCGCCGCCGCCGGCGAGCCGGAACACCGTGTCGACCACCTCGACGCCGGCCCGGATCGCCCGGCCGGTGGCCAGCCGCACCGCCACCCGGTCGTCCATGCTCATCTCGTCGCCGCGCAGCGTGCGTTCCCAGGCAGCGCCCATCACGTCGGTGACGAGGGCCTTCGCCGAACGCAGGTCCGCCTCGCAGCGGGCGACGGCGAGCTGCACCGACTGCTCCTGTGCCAGCGGCTTGCTGCCCCGGGACTTCTTCGGCGCGAGCGCGACGAACTCGTCCAGCGCCCGGCGGGCGATGCCCAGCGGGAACCCGGCGAACTGCACCCCCATCAGGGCGAAGAACGACCACCGGTAGAGCGGCCCGTCGTGCCGGGGCGGCTCGAAGATCGGGTTGGCGGTGAACTCCGGCGTGACCCGTACCCGCTCCATCACCGTGTCGTTGCTGCCGGTGCCCTTGAGCCCGGCGACGTCCCAGGTGTCGAGGATCCCGCACTGTTCGCGGGGGGCGAACACCAGCCGCCAGTCCGGCCGGCCGGGCGGCACGACGGCCGGCTTGTCGCCGTCGAGCACCATCACCCCGTTGCAGAACCAGGAGGCGTTGCGGCAGCCGGTGTTGAACGGCCAGCGCCCGGTCACCAGCAGGCTGCCGTCGTCCTGCGGGACCGCGCTGCCCCGGGGGGTGAAGACGGTGGCCACCGCGCGCGGCTCGCCGGCCAGCACGGTGCGGGCGGCGTCCTCGGCGAGCCAGGCGACGTAGCAGGTGGCGTTGAGGGTCAGGATGGTGAACCCGGCCGACCCGTCCGCCGCGGAGATCGTGCTGATCACCTCGACCACGGTGAGCGGGTCCAGTTCCAGCCCGCCGAGCGCGCGCGGCAGCATCAGGTCGATCAGGCCGGCGTCCTGCGCCTTGGTGAACAGGTCCGCCGGCAGCTGGCCCAGCCGCTCGCCCTCGGCGGCCCGCTCGGCGAACTCCGGGGCCAGCAGCTCGGCGGCCTTGACGACGTCCGCGCCGCTGCGGGCGGTGTCCCGCGCCGCTTCACCGGTCACGCTCATCGGACCTCCAATGTGTACGCAGATGGCACGCGACTCGTCGCCCACCGTCACGGCGCAGCCAGTCTCCCAACGGGCCGCGGAGACCGACAAGGAGCGCGGATTGCACACCGGGCCGCCCGGCACGGGCTCCACCGGCCCGCGACGGCGACCGACCCGAGCGGGTCCACCGGGCCCCGGTTCCGGGCGACACGGACGGGCTGCCGGTCCGGCAGTCCACGCGACGCGGGCGGGCCATCGGGGCACGACGGCGACCGGCGGGATCGGCTACCCGGGGGGCGGCGACCGGCGCGAACCGCCTACCGGGGCGCGGCGGCGACCGGCGCGAGCGCCTACCGGGGCGCGGCGGCGACCGGCGCGAACCGCCTACCGGGGCGCGGCGGCGACCGGCGCGAGCGCCTCGACCAGCTCGGCGAGCAGCTCGAACGCGGCCGGGTCGAGCGGGTCGGCCAGCGCCACGATGGCCAACTCGAAGCCCTCCCCGGCGAGGGTGGCGAACCGCTCCAGCGCGGCCGGGACGGTCTGCGAGTCGCCGGCGCCGGTGCGGGTCAGGTGCAGCGGGCCGAACGAGGTCCGGCGCAGGGTGGCGAAGTCGCGCCCGATCTCCTCGCAGCGGCGGCGCAGCAGGTCGAGCTTGAGCCGCAGCATCGGCAGCCCGCCCGCCTCGAACAGGTTGCAGGCGTCGGCGTACCGGGCGACCAGGGGGAAGACCCGGCGCTCGTGGGCGCCGCCGACCAGGATCGGGGGTCGGCGCAGCGGGGGCGGCGAGAAGATCGGTTCCGCCAGCCGCAGGTGCTCCCCGGCGTACGGGCTGCGGTCGCCGGCGAACGCCCGGTGCGCGACCTGGAGCAGCTCCTCCAGCCGGGCGAACCGTTCCGGCCAGCTGTACGTCGGGATGCCCAGGGCGAGTTGCTCGCGCTCGTTCCAGGCCGGACCGACGCCGAGCCAGGCGCGCCCGCCGGAGAGCACGTCCAGGGTGGTGACGATCTTCAGCAACGGCCCCGGGTGACGGTGGTGCCCACCGGTGGTCAGGGTGCCCAGCTCGACCCGCCGGGTGACGGCGGCGAGGTGGGCCAGCACCGTCCAGGACTCCAGGATCGGGTCGGTGACCTCGCCGAAGAGCGGAATCTGCAGGAAGTGGTCGTTGATCCAGATGCTGGCCACCCCGGCCCGCTCCGCCTCGACGGCGATCCGGCGCAGGGTGGGGCCCTGCGCGGCCGGGCCGCCGGGCCAGTCGAACCGGTCGAGCAGCAGTCCGATCCGCACCGGCTCACCCCGCGATCCGTTGCAGCACCGAGGCGGTGCCCTGGCTGCCGCCGCAGCACATGGTGACCAGGGCCAGCTCGCCGTCGACGCGTTCCAGCTCGTGCAGGGCGGTGGTGAGCAGCCGGGCGCCGGTGGCGCCCATCGGGTGCCCGAGCGCTATCGCTCCCCCGTTGACGTTCACCCGGTCCAGGTCGGCGCCGTGGTGCCGGGCCCAGGAGAGCACCACCGCGGCGAACGCCTCGTTGACCTCCACCACGTCCAGGTCGGTGAGCTTCAGCCCGGCCCGGTCCAGGATCCGCCTTGTGGCCACGGTCGGCCCGTCCAGCAGGAAGTACGGGTCGGCGCCGGTCACCACCTGGTGCAGCAGCCGGGCGCGGGGCCGCAGCCCCAGCTCGTCGGCGCGGCGGCGGGACATCCAGAGCACCGCGGCGGCACCGTCGGAGACCTGCGAGGTGCTGCCGGCGGTGTGCAGCCCGCCGCGCATCACCGGGCGCAGCCCGGCCAGCGTCTCGACGGTGGTGGGGCGCAGCCCCTCGTCGCGGGTCAGGCCGCCCAGCGGCAGCACCTCGGCGGCGTACCGTCCCCGCGCCCAGGCGCGGGCGGCGCGCTGCTGGGACAGCGCCCCGTAGCCGTCGAGGTCGGCGCGGGTCAGCCCCTCGCGCCGGGCGATCCGCTCGGCCCCGCCGAACTGCACGCCGGGCGGGTCGTCCCACGGGTAGTCGGGCAGCTTGTGCTCGTCCACGCCGCCCGGCGCGTTGGCGCCGGCCGGCACCCGGCTCATCGACTCGACGCCGCAGGCGATGCCCACCTCGATCGCGCCGGTGGCGACCAGCGCGGCGACCAGGTGGTTGGCCTGCTGGGCGGAGCCGCAGCTGACGTCGACGGTGGTGCAGCCGACGGCCGGGTCCAGCCCGGTGGCGAGCCAGGCGTTGCGGGTGACCCCGAGCCCCTGTTCGCCGACCTGGCTGACGCAGCCGCCGATCACCTGCTCCACCGCGGCCGGGTCGAGGCCGGTGCGCTCGATCAGCCCGAGCAGCACGTGCCGCAGCAGCGCCACCGGCTTGAGGGCGGACAGCGCGCCGTCGCGCCGCCCGATCGGGGTGCGGACGGCGTCCACGATCACCGCGTCGGTCAGCCCGGTCACCGGGGCACCGCCCGTACCGGCTGGTGGGTGAAGCCGCGCAGTACCAGGCTGCCGGTACGCCGGCCGGGGCCGGCCGCCTCGATCGCCCGGGTCGCGGCGAGCAGTTCGGTGAAGACCGCTGTCAGCTCCAGGCGGGCCAGCCGGGCCCCGAGGCAGTAGTGCACCCCGCCGCCGAAGCCCAGGTGGTCGTTGGGGTGGCGGTCCAGGCGGAAGGTGTCCGGGTCGGGGAAGACCGCCTCGTCGCGGTTGGCCGAGCCGAAGAGCACCAGCACCCGGGCGCCGGCCGGGATGCGCTGCCCGCGCAGCGTCACCTCCCGGGTGGTGCCGCGCCACAGCGCCTGCACCGAGGTGTCGTACCGGATGCCCTCCTCCACCGCGGCGGGCACCAGCTCGGGGTGGCGGCGCAGCCGGTCGGCGAGCTCGGGGCGGCCGATCAGCGCGTGCAGCAGGTTGGTGGCCAGGCTGGTGGTGGTCTCGATCCCGGCGACCAGCAGGAACGCGCAGAAGGCCAGTACCTCCTGGTCGGTGATGCCGGCCCGGCGCCCGGCGGCGATGGCGTCGAAGAGGTCGGGCGGGTCGTGCGGGGTGCCGTGCCGCAGCCGCCGCCCGAAGAACCGGAACATGTCCATGCCGCGGCCGATGCCGTCGGCGCCGGAACCGGCCTGGCTCAGGTCGGCGGTGATCACCGCCGACCACTGCCGGAACTCGTGCTGCATCTCCGCCGGGACGCCGAGCATCTCCGCCAGCACCAGCGCCGGCACCGGCTCGGCCACCTCGGCGAAGAAGTCGACCGGCCCGTCGTACGCCAGCAGCCGGCGCACCCGGTCGCGGGCGATCCGGGTGACCCGCGGCGTCAGGGCGGCGACCGCGGACGGGCTGAAGGCGCGCGCCACCGCCCGCCGGAACACCTGGTGCTCGGGCGGGTCGGTGGCGATCAGCACCCGCACGTCCGGCGCGCCGATCCGGTAGCGCACCCCGGCGTCCGGGATCACCTTCCGCCCGCCGAAGTCGGGGCTCATGCCCACCTTGGAGGAGAACGTGGCCGGGTCGCGCAGCACCGCCGCCACGTCGGCGTGCCGGCTCACCGCCCAGACGTCCGCCGCCGGCAGGTGCAGCACCGGGGCCTCCCGGCGCAGCCGGGCGTAACTGGGGTACGGGTCGTCGGCGACGGCCGGGTCCGTCGGGTCGAACAGCGCCGGTCCGCGGACCGCGGTGCCGCTCATCCGCAGCCGCCCGCGGTGTCGGTGTCGGCGAGCACCCGCCGCGGCGCGCCGGTGGGCACCGGCTCGGTGGCCGGGCCGAGCAGTTCGGTGAGGAAGTCGTCGAGCCGGTCCAGCCCCCAGAACCGGTGCCGCCCGACTCGGAAGTACGGGATCCCGAAGATGTCGTCGTGGTACGCGGTGACCAGGCAGTCCACCCCGGCGGCGCGGATCTCGGCGGACTCGGCGGCGGCCACGATCCGGTCGCCGTCCAGCCCCGCCCGCTCGGCCGCGGCGCGCAGCACCGGCGGGTCGCAGATGTTCTCGCCGCGCTCCCACCGGGCGGCGGTGACCTCGTCGTAGAACCGCTCGCCGCGACCGAGTCGCCGGGCCAGCAGGTAGCCCAGGTGCGGCAGTTCCCACCACGGGTCGATGTCGACCGGCCAGACCATCCGCAGCCCGAGCTTGGCGGCCTGCCGCCGGGTGTCGTGCAGGATGTAGAGGTGCTTGGCCTTGCTCATCGGGGTGTAGTGGAACTGCGCCCCGGCGGCCGCCAGGTCGGCGCTGGTGCGCTCGTCCGGGTCCCAGTAGGGGATGAACTCCAGCCGCTGGTGGGCGTCGGGCAGCCGGCGCCGCAGCCGGTGGATCGCCATCCAGCTGAACGGGCTGCGGAAGGAGAAGTGCACCCGGGGTCCGCGCTTCACGACGCGCCCCCGGTGAGCGCCTTGACCGTCTCCGGGTCGAGCTGGGCCAGGGTGCCGGCCTCCGGTCCGGCGCTGACCGCGTAGCCGTGCAGGATGCGGGCGGTCGCCACGTGCCGCGGCCGGGCCCGCCCGGGCCCGGTGGCGAAGGCGTCCATCCGGCCGTCGAAGGCGCGGTCCTTGACGATCTCGGTGACGGTGAAGGTGGTCTCGATCTCGTCGTCCATGTGCGCGTCGGCGAGCAGCCGCACCCGGGCCCGGGACACCACCGGGATCCAGCTGCGCTCGGCGAGCAGCCGGGGTACCGACAGGCCCCGGTCGGCGAGGAACCGGTCGACCACCTCCTCCAGCGCGGCGACGTGGCTGCCGTGCTGCACCCGGTCGGAGTAGTGGCAGTGGAAGTAGCGGGCCCGCCACCCGAAGCGGTACGGCTCCGTGCCCGGCGGCGGCGGGTCGGCCGGGGCGACCGCGGCCACGCCGGGCACCACCAGCGGGGCCAGTGCCGGCGGCGGGTCACCGGCGGGGGCGCCGCGCTCGGTGACCAGCGCGACAGTCACGGTGCCCCGCGCCACGGTGACCGGCTGCCCGTCGCGGCGCAGGTGCAGCCGCACCCCGAACCGTCCGGGCCCGCGCGGTTCGACCCGCGCCGCCACCTCGTCGTCGACCTCCAGGACGGCGGGCAGCTGCACCGAGCTGTCCACGATCTCCAGCCCGAGGCCGAACCGGTGGTAGAGGGTCTGCGGTCCGAGGTCCCGCTCCCGGAACCAGGCCAGGGTGGCCTCCTCGGCCAGGTACATGAAGGTCTTGAAGCCGATCCAGGTGCGGATGTTGGCGCCCGCGTACCGGGGACGGAGCCGGCAGACGGTGCCGCGGTCCGGTTCGGGACTGGACATGGATCCCCTCCTCACTCGGTCGGTCGGGTGCCGGCGCCGGCGGCCGCCAGCTCCTCGATCAGCCGGGCCACCTCGGGTGCGTGGTTGACGTGGCAGAAGTGGTCGAAGTCGTCGCCGGCGGCCACCGTGGCCCGGGGCAGCCGGCGGGCCAGCGCCTCCATGTGCGGGCGGAACATCCCCGGGTCCGCCTCGCCGATGAGGATGGCCGCCGGGATGTCCACGTGCGACAGCGGCAGGTGGCCGCTGGCGACGTACTGCTCGAAGACGGCGAGGAAGCCGACCGGGCCGATCCGCTCGCAGGTACGGGCGATCATGACCTCGAAGACGTCCGGCGGTGCGGTGCGGCGCAGCCGCAGCCGCATCCCGTCGCTGATCTGCCGCTGGAAGGTCTCCCGGGACAGGTCGAAGGTCTCCCAGGTGACCCGGTGCTCGGCCGGTCGGAAGAACGGCGCGGCGAGCACCGCGGCGGTGGCCCGCGGCTCGCCGGCGGCCAGCCGGGCGAGCACCGCGTTCGCGCCGAACGAGTGGCCGACCAGCAGGAACGGGCGGTCGCCGAGGCCGTCCAGCCCGGCCGCGACCCAGTCCCCCGGGCCGCCGGACCAGCGCCAGCGGTAGTCGTTGCCGGCCCGCCAGGGCAGGTCGAGGGCGACCGTGCGCCACTGCGGCCCGAGGCAGCGCGACAGCCGGGTCCAGGTACGCCAGGTGTCCTCGATGCCGTGCACGAAGACCGCGCACGGGCCGGTGTCGGTGCCCGGCGAGAGCAGGTGGGCCTGCGGCGACGTCATCCGGTCTCCCTCGACAGCCGGGTGGTGCGGTACCCGTCGTCCGGGTCGCCGCAGACGATCCGGGCGCTGCCGCCCCGCTCGGCGAGCACGGCGGCGGCCACCGCCACCTGGAGGACGCCGAGCGCGCCGTAGCCGGCGCCGACCGCGCCGGTCAGGTCGACCGCGCCGGCGGTCAGGCCGGCCGGGGCGAGCAGCAGGTCCCCTTCCCCGGGCGGCGGCCCGGTCAGCTCGTCGACCGGGTCCAGCCGCAGGTCCCCGTCGCGTTCGAGCAGCACGCAGGCGGCCACCGGGCGCAGCGGCGCCGCGGCGTCCAGCAGCCCGGCGGCGACCGGGTCGGCCGGTTCCGCGCCGACCACCACCGCCCGGCGGGCCCGGCCGGCGGCCAGCAGCAGCATGCCGAGCGCGACCGCGTCCAGGCCGGCCGGGTGGCCCGAGCAGACCGTCAGGTTGGGTCCGCCCCAGCCGAACCAGATCGCCACGGTGCTGCTGACCACGTTGCTCGACGCGTTCGGCGCGTCCAGCGGGCTGACCGCCCGGACCCCGTCCGCGGCGACGGCGGTGGCCACCGCCGCGACCGTGGCGCAGTTGCCGAGGTTGGTGGCCACCACCACGGCGGTGTCCGGGTCCGGTGGCGTGTCGGGGGCCCGCCGGCCGGCCCGCGCCGGCCGGCCCAGCGCCCGGTGCACCGCGCAGAGCGCCAACCGGGTCGCCGGTTCCTTGGCCAGCAGCCCCTTGCGGCCGAGCAGCGTCGCGGCGTCCTCGGGCGGGCACGCCGGGCCCGGGTCCCAGCCGGCGAGCCGGACGCCGGACGGCAGCTCGGGCAGGTGCGCGCTCCACCCGGTGACCGCGACCCCTGAGCCCCTCACGCCGCCTCCACCAGGGTTACCGCGTTGACGCCGCCGAAGCCGAACGAGTTGACCTGGGCCACCCGCGCGGCGCAGCGCACCGGCGCGCCGGTGACCAGGCGCAGCCCCTTGGCCTCCGGCAACGGCCGGCGCAGCCCCACCACCGGCGGCACCCGCCCGGCGCGCAGGCAGCGGATCGCCACGTCCAGGCTCATCAGCGCGGACGCGCCGGAGGTGTGCCCGAGCGCCCCCTTGACGCCGGTGACGTACGGGTCGCCGCCGGCGTCGACCAGCACCCGCTGGATCGCCTCGGCCTCGGTGACGTCGTTGAGCAGCGTGCCGGTACCGTGGCTGACCACCACGTCCACCTCGGCCGGGGACCGGCGGGCGCGGGCCAGCGCGTCGGTCATCGCCCGGCTGATGCCGGCCAGCGACGGGGCGGTCTCGTGGTGCGCGTCGCAGGAGAGGCCGACGCCGAGCAGCCGGGCCGCCACCGGCCCCCGCCACGCCTCGCCGACCACCACCACCGCGGCGGCGCCCTCGCCGAGCAGCACCCCGGTGCGGTCGGCGTCGAAGGGGCGCACCCGTTCGGTCGGCTCCTCGGTGACCCGTCCGATCATGGCCAGCATGGACGCGGTCATCGCGTCGGTGCCGGCGGCCACCACCACGTCGGCCGACCCGCCGTCGACCAGGTCGGCGGCGAGGGCGAGGGTGTGCCCGGACGCGCTGCACGCGTTGGCGACGGTGAGCACCGGGCCCAGCCGCGGGGCGGCGGCCCGCAGCGCGCCGGTGAAGTGCAGCCGGGCCGCCCGGACCGGCCGGCCGGACACCGCCTGCCGCTCCACCGCCCGCAGTTCGCGCAGGCCGGTGCCGACCAGCACCGGCACCCGGGCGGTGGCCGGGTCGAGCCCGGCCGCGGCGAGCGCGGCGGTGACGCACCCGGCGAGCCAGTCGCTGGCCGGCAGGTCCGGCTCGGCCGCGCCGGCCGGGGCGGGCAGGTGGTGGGCGCGGGTGACGTTGACAGCGGCCGGGTCGACGTGGCGCAGCGGGCCGACGCCGCTCTCGCCGGCCAGCAGCCGGTCGAAGGTCGCGGCGCCGTCGCCGAGGCAGCTGCGTACCGCGCTAGCCGCGAGCAGAGCCACGGCCCCACCCCCGGACGACGGCGGCGCCCACCGCCCCCTCGCGGTTCTGCGCCACCAGCACCGACAGCTGCCCGTCCAGCCGCGGATCCTGCCGGTGCGCGGCCAGCACGGTGGCCAGTTCCAGCGCCCCGCCGGCGGTGGGGTTGTCACCCATCGCCCCGTCGACGGCGATCCGCCGGACTCGGGAGTGCCCGAGCGCCGACTCGACGGCCCGCCACGCGGTGGCCCGGGCCGCCGCGTCGTCGGCGCCGCCGATCGCCGCCATCCGCACCCGGTCGCCGCCGACCCCGCAGCGGTCGAGGGCGCCGCGCAGGCAGCCGGCGAGCGCCTCGGCGCGGTCCCGCCCCCGGGGGCAGAAGCCCAGCGTCACGGCGAGCACCTCGGCGTCCGGGCCCCGCAGGTGGGTGCCACCGGGCGGGCGCAGCACGAACACCGCGCCGCCCTCACCGGCCGGCAGCTCGTCGTCGCGGCCGTGCCGGGACAGCCAGGCGGTGTGCGGGGTGAACTCCTCGACCGCGCCGGCCAGCAGGTAGTCGGCCTGCCGGGAGCGGAAGCTGTTGGCGCACCAGCGCAGCACCGACAGGAACGCCACCCGGCCGCCGGCCAGCGTGGCGTTGACCCCGGTGAGGTTGAACCAGATGGCGGACTGCCCGGCGGCGCAGTTCATCACCGTGTTCGGGAACAGCGCCGGGTTCACCATGTAGGGCGGGTCCTGGGTGAAGGTGTCCACCGCGTAGTCCACCGAGGAGCGGACGCTGCCGGCGGTGGTGCCGAGCACCACCCCGATCCGGTGCCGGTTGGCGTCGCTGACCTGGAGACCGGCGTCGGCCAGCGCGCGGCGGCAGGTGACCACGGTGAGCGCGGTCCGCCGGTCGAAGAAGCTGGTGCCCTTGCGGCCCAGCTCGGCCCGGACGTCGAAGTCGAGCAGGGCGTGCGCGCGCGGCGTGGGCAGCGGGGCGTCGTACCGGCCGGTGACCTCGACCGGCGCGGGCGGCCGGTCGAGCGCACCGACCAGGGCCTGGTCGTCGGTGCCGGCCGGGCTGGTGACGCCCCAGCCGATGATCTGCAGCGCGCTCACGACACCGCTCCCAGCAGCACGATGGCGTTGTTCCCGCCGAAGGCGAAGCCGTTGTTCTGGGCCACCCGCACCCGGGCCGGCCGGGCGTGGTTGGGGATCGGGTCCAGCCGGGCCATCGCCGGGTCCGGGTTGCTCCAGTTGATGGTGGGTGGCAGGAACCCGCGGGCGATCGCCAGGGCCGTCGCCATCACCCCGAACGCGCTGGCCGCGCCCATGGTGTGGCCGAGCATCGACTTGATCGAGCTGACCGGCGGCACCCGCCCGTCGAAGGCGTCCTCCAGCGCGGCCGCCTCGGTGGCGTCGTTGGCCGCGGTGCCGGTGCCGTGGGCGCAGATGTAGTCGACGTCGTCCGGACGGACGCCGGCGTTGCGGTGCGCCAGCCGCATGCACTCGGCGATCGAGGCGGCGTCCGGGGCGACCATGTGCCGGGCGTCGCAGTTCAGGCCGTAGCCCAGTACCTCGGCGTAGGGCGTGGCCCCCCGGGCGCGGGCGTGCTCGGCGGACTCCAGCACCAGCATGGCGCCGCCCTCCGCGGTGATCATTCCGGAGCGGTCCCGGTCGAACGGCGCGCAGGCCTTGTCGGCCACCGCACCGAGCCGGACGAAGCCGGCGTGCGCCCAGCGGCACACCGAGTCCGCGCCGCCGGTGAGCATCACGTCCGCGTCGCCGTTGGCCACCAGGTCGTACGCGTAGCCGAGGGCGTAGTTGCTGGCCGAGCAGGCGGTGGCGAGGGTGACCGACTCCCCGGTGACGCCCAGCTCCTCGCTCACCGCGGCGGCGAGCCGCCCGGCGGGCAGCTGCTCGGCCAGCTCACCGGGGAGCGCCGGGAAGCCGTGGTCGACGATCCGGCGGCCCATCTCCTCGGTCACCTTCGACTCGCCGCTGGTGGTGCCGACCACCACGCCGACCCGGTGCGGCGGCACCCGGTCGACGCGCAGGCCGGCGTCGCGCACGGCGAGCCGCGCCGCGGCGGCCGCGAAGAGGCTGGACCGGCCCCAGGTGGCGGTGTCGAGCCGGCGCAGGATCGGCTCCGGCTCGAACGCCCGCACCTCCCCGGCCATGGTCCGGGGGAAGCCGGCGGTGTCGAAGCTGGTGATGGCGGAGATGCCGGTGTGCCCGCCGCGCAGCCCGGATTCGAACGCCGCCGCCCCGATCCCGATGTTCGACACCGGTCCCAGGCCGGTGATCACCACCCGCTTCATGTCACGATTCAGACCAGCCGGCGTAGCCGGCCGTCACCGCGTACACGGCCTTGAGGTTCTGCATGTTCGCCAGCTCCTGCTGCGGAATCTCGATCTTGTACTTCTTCTCGATCCGGGCGAGCATCTCGATCGCCCGCAACGAGTCCGCCTCGTACTCCTCCTGGAAGTCCCCGGTGTCGGTCAGCTCCTCCGGCTCGACCTCCAGGACCTCCGCGACGAGTTCCCTCAGCTCCGCCAGACGCGTGTCGCCGTCAGCCATGGTCAACTGCTCCCTCCGATCGGTTGGTGGTCACGTGCCGTCGGGCCGTGCCGGTAGGGCGGTGCGCGGCCGGACGACCGCGGTGAGCGAGCCGTAGGTCGCGATCGGGCGCGAGCCCACGCTGCTGCGGCCGGTGACGAACGCGGCGCCGTCGCTGCGGTGCTCCAGCTCGACGACGTGGCGGACCACGTCGCCCGGGTACGCCCGCCCGACGAACGCGCAGTCCCGGGCCGCGGCCAGCATCAGCACCTCGTCCGGCCGGGTGCCGCCGGCGCTGTGCAGCCAGAGCACCGCCGCCGCCTGGCCGAACGACTCCAGCAGCAGGCAGGACGGGTAGGCGTACGCCTCGACGCCGTCTGCCGGGTCGAGCCCGGCGTAGCACGGCTCGATCCCGGAGACGGTCTTGACCGCGGTCAGCCCCACCCCGGGGCGCAGCTCCTCGACCCGGTCGAGCAGCAGCATGCCGGGCCCGTGCGGCAGCGTCCGGCGCAGCTGGGGGAAGTCGAGCCTCACCCCGACCACCCGCACTCCACCGTCGCGGTGGCCACCCGCACCCCGTCGCCGCGCCGGCAGTCGGCGCGCACCAGCACCGGGTGCGGTGGCGACACCTCGGTCGCCTCGGCGAGCACCCGCAGCAGGTCGCCGCGGCGCAACGGCACCAGGAAGCGCAGCGACCGCACGGTGCCCAGCCGCAGCCGGTGCCCGTCCGGCTCGCCGAACGCCCCGGCCGCGGCCTGCACCACCGCCTCCAGCACGAACACGCCGGGGAAGATGGTCAGCCCGGGAAAGTGGTCCGGCAGGTAGGGGCCGTCGCCGCGGACCCGCAGCTCGCCGGTGATCCGCCGGACGTCGCCGTCCACGATGGCGGTCACCCGGTCACAGGCGACCAGCGGCCGGACGGCGTCGAGGAGGTCGGTCACAGCACGATCCCCCCGTCCACCTGGAACACCTGGCCGGTGATGTAGGAGGCGTCGTCGGAGAGCAGGAAGGCGACCAGCCCGGCGACGTCGTCGGGGGTGCCGAAGCGGCGCAGCGGGATCGACTCGCGGGCCTTGGCCCGCAACCGGTCGGGCAGCCCGGCGGTCATCTCGGTCTCGATGAAACCCGGGGCCACCACGTTGGCGCGCAGGCCGTAGGGGGCGATCTCCTTGGCCAGCGACCGGGTCAGCCCGATGATGCCGGCCTTGGCGGCGGCGTAGTTGGACTGCCCGGCGTGCCCGTACACGCCGGCCACCGAGGAGATGTTCACCATCGCCCCCCGGCGCCGCTTGAGGAACCGGTAGCCGACCGTGCGGCAGACGTTCCAGGTGCCGGTGAGGTTGGTGCGCAGCACGGCGTCCCAGTCCCGCTCGGCCATCAGCACGGTGGTGGCGTCGCGGGTGATGCCGGCGTTGTTGACCACCGCGGTCAGCGGCCCGAGCCGTTCCTCGGCCTCGGTCACCAGCGTGGTCACCGCGGCCAGGTCGCCCACGTCGCAGGCGGCGAAATGGGTCCGGACGCCGAGGTCGGCGACGGCCTTCTCGGTCTGCGCCGCGTCGTCGGCCCGGCCGGCGTAGCAGCCCGTGACGTCGAAGCCGGCCGCGGCCAGGCGCAGCGCGACCGACCGGCCGATGCCCCGGGACGCCCCGGTGACCAGCACGTGCCCGCTCACGCCGGCACCGCGCCCGCTGATCCGCTCGCTCATGCCGGCCCTCCGCTCCGCTGCGTGCCGGCCGTCTCCACCACGGAGAACCCGCAGGGCAGCCGGCGTACGGTGGGCGCACCCAGGCCGGCCTTGGCGGCCAGCGCCGCGAAGCCCGCCTCGGTGCGCTGGCGACCGCCGAACAGGACCAGCATCTTCAGGTCCATTGCCCGGCCGGTGCGGTCGTCGTCGGCGGGCACCTCCTCGACCACGAGCACCCGGCCGGCCGGCCCGGCCGCCGCGGCGCACCGGCCGAGGATCTCCCGCGCGGTCTCGTCGTCCCAGTTGTGCAGGATGTCGAAGAGCAGGTAGGCGTCGCCGCCGGCGGGCACCCCGGACAGGAAGCTCCCGCCGACGACGTCGCACCGGTCGGCCAGCCCGGCCTCGGCCAGCCGCCGGCGGGCCTGCTCGGCCACCGGCGGCCGGTCCAGCAGGGTGCCGCGCAGGTGCGGGTGGGCCTCCAGCAGGGCGCCCAGGGTGCGGCCCACGCCGCCGCCGACGTCCACCACGTGCCGCGCCCCGGCCCAGTCCAGCGCGGCGAGGTCCGGCACCACCCGGGCGGACTTGGCGGCCATCAGCTCGTCGAAGGAGGCGGCCCGGGCCGGGTCGGCGGCCAGGTCGTCCCAGAACGGCCGGTCGAACACCGCCGGGTAGCCCGCCCCGCCGGTGCGTACCGCGTGCAGCAGCCCGGCCAGCGCCAGGTCCATCCGGCCGCCGGCGCCGTCCAGGTCGAGCCACTGCCGCAGGTCGCCGGCGCTCCGCCCGGTGAGCATCCGGCCGGCCGGGGTGAGCGCGAACCGGTCCGGCGTGGCCTCCCGGTAGAGGCCCAGCGAGCAGAGGTAGCGCAGCAGCCGGCCGAGCGCGTCGGCGTCCGCGCCGGTGGCCAGGGCCAGCTCGCCGGCCGACCGGGCACCGTCGCCGAGGTGGTCGGAGAGGCGCAGGGTGGCGGCCACCCGGATGGCGAACGGCGGAAGCATCTCCAGCATCGAGGAGATGTCGCCGCGGCGGAGCGTCATGCCGGCCCCGACCCGGCGCCGGCGTCCCCGCTGGAGTAGAGCCGCCCGTCGCACCAGACGTACCGGACCCCGCCCCACTTGATCGCCGAGAAGGCGTCCGGGAAGAAGCCCCGGCCGGGCAGGTTCGCGCTGGTGTTGCAGAGCACCGGCACCCCGCTGCGCGCGTGGTACGCGGTGAGCAGCCGGAACAGCAGCGGATGGTCGGGCCCCACGGTCTGCAACCGGGCGCTGCCGTCGGCGTGCACGATCGCCGGCACCCGGTCCCGCCAGCCGGGGCGCACCTGGTGCTCGAAGAGCATGTACGGGTCGGGGGTGCCCGGGTCGAACACCTCGGGCGCCCGGTCGACCAGGCAGATCGGCGCCACCGGCCGGTACGCCTCGCGCAGCTTGATCCGGTTGAGCCGGTCCTGCATCCCCGGATCGTCGGCCGGGGCGATGATGCTGCGGTGCCCCAGCGCCCGCGGCCCGAGCTCGGCGCGGCCGTGCAGCACCACCACCGGTTCCCGCTCGCGGTGCAGCAGCTCGGCGACCTCCTCGATCTCGCACGGCCGGAAGGTCCAGCCCGCCGGCGGGGCGTCGCCGTAGCCGACCGCCGGCCCGGCGAAGACCGACCAGGTCAGCGCGGAGGTGCCGGTCCGCCGGATCAGCTCGGCGCAGGCCGCGCCGATGGCCGAGCCGGCGTCGTTGGGGAACGGCGGCACCCAGACGTCGGAGAACATCCCGCTGGCCCGGATCGCCGCGTTCCACTTGATGTTCAGCGCGCAGCCGCCGGAGAGGCAGAGCGGTTCGCCGGCGGCGGCGTACCGGGCGGCCGGGCCGTCGCGCAGGCCGGCCAGCAGCAGCCGCAGCAGGTGCTCCTGGAAGCTGGCCAGCACTGCCGCGTCGGAGAGCCCCATCGGTGCCAGCTGGCGCAGCACCTGGGCGCTCCAGATGAAGCCGCGGGTCACCTCGATCGGCAGCAGCCGCCGGGTCTGCTCGGCCATCACCGCGATCGCCGCCTCGTCCGGTTCGGCCAGCGCCGCGTACGCCATCGCCTTGCCGGAGATGGGCAGCAGCGCCTCCAGTTGGGCGAAGTCGCCCAGCCCGCCGAGCGAGCGGCGCTGCTCCGCGGAGACCCGGAACGGGGCGAAGTGCGAGGCGAAGACCGGATAGAGCGCGCCGGCGATGCCGAGCACCGGCCCCAGCGCGGTCAGCGACCGGGCCGCCGGGTCGAACCGGTAGAGCGCCGCCGGCATCCCGCCGTCCCAGACCAGGATCAGCGCGGGCTGCCCGGCCCGGGCGTACGGGCTGGTGCAGTAGCTGGCCAGCGCGTGGTCGGTGGCGTGCGGGTAGCTGGTGTGCGGCAGGTCCCGGCCGCCCACCGACAGCCCGGCGCCGGTGATCCCGGTGAGCGCCTCCGGGTTCTCCCCCGACCCACCGAGCACCGCGTAGCCGGCCAGGTCGAGGGTGACCGCCGAGCCGTCCTCGCGGACCACCTCGGCGCCGGCCCGGCCGTCGCGCGACTGCACCCAGCCGTCCACGCTGACCGCCGCCAGGTCGGCCACGTCGACGTCGTGCAGCGCGAGTTGGTGGGCGACGTCGGCGAGGTCGGACAGGTGCGCGTGGCGGCGCCGGTTGTCGATCTTCTCCGCCTCGACGGAGAAGAGCAGCCGGTCACCGTCGATCGCCGCCACCGCGCCGTCGTGGGTCACCTTCAGGCCGCAGATCACCTGTCGACCGGTCACGCCTACCACCACCCCCACCCGCCGCCGGTGCGGCGCTCGGCGTCGTACGACGCCCCGACGACAATTAACCGTGGAATTGATCAGGCGGCCGACGGATTGCCATTCTTGGCATCCATCTGGCGCAACACATAGTCCTCGATGTCCTTGATGGACCGGATGTTGCGCGCATTTTCCTCGTCGATGGGCGGCAGGTCGAACTCGTCCTCGAGCGCGAATGCGAGTTCGAGGAGAGCCAGGCTGTGGTACTCGAGATCCTCGACCAGCAGGGCCTCGTCGGTGACCTCAGGCTGCGGGTTCGGCGCCAGGTCCAGGATGATGTCCCGGAGCTGGGTTCTGACTTCTGATTCCGTTCGAGTCGGCACGTCGAGGACGTTAGTTCGGCCCCCGCGGATGCGGAAGTGCGCGCGTATTCAGTTGCACAGCGAAGTGTCACCGCGGGTGTAGAGAATTCCCTCCGACCAGACGTACCGGGTCCGGCCCCAGGCCATGGCCGAGCCGGGGTCGGGGAAGAAACCCTTGCCCGGGTGGTTGGCGCTGGTGTTGCAGAGCACCGGGACGCCGCTGAGCCGGTGGTAGGCGCGCAGCAGCTCGTAGGTCGGGCTGTTGGTCGGGTCCACGGTCTGCAACCGGGCGCTGCCGTCCACGTGCACGATCGCCGGCACCCGGTCCACCCACTCCGGACGGACGTCGTGGGCGAAGAGCATGTACGGGTCGCGGGTGCCGGGCGCGAACACCTCGGCGGCGTGCTCCTCCAGGCAGATCGGGGCCACCGGCCGGTACCCCTCCCGGTGCTTGAGCCGGTTCAGGGTGTCCCGCATGGCCGCGTTCACCGCCGGGGCGATGATGCTGCGGTGGCCCAGCGCCCGCGGGCCGAGCTCGGCCCGGCCGCTGACCACCACCACCGGTTCGTTCTCCCGGTGCAGCAGCTCGGCCAGGCCGGCGATGTCACAGGGCCGCGCCGACCAGCCGGCCGGGACCACCCCGTCCCAGCGGATGCCCGGCCCGGCGAACGCGGACCAGCGCACCGCTGAGCGGCCGGTGACCCGGACCATCTCGGCGCAGGCGGTGCCGATCGCGGAGCCCGCGTCGTTGGGGAACGGCGGCACCCACACCTCGTCGAAGAGGCCGCTGGCGCGCAGCCCGGCGTTCCAGGTGATGTTCAGGTGGCAGCCGCCGGAGAGGCAGAGCGGCAGGCCGGCCAGCTCCGGGGCGTCGCGCAGCGCGGCGCGCACCCCGGCCAGCAGCACCCGGAACAGGTACTCCTGGAACGAGGAGATCACCGTGGCGTCGGGCAGGCCGGAGCCGTCCAGCCGGCGCAGCACCTCCCGGGTCCAGCCGTACATCCGCAGGTGGGTGTCCGCCGGCGGCAGGTCGGCGGTGACCCGCTCCATCACCGCGATGGCGTCCTCGTCCGGCTTGCCGAGCGCGGCGTACGCCATCGCCTTGCCGGAGACCGGGAAGAGCGCCTCCATGCCGAACATCCGGTCCGGGTCGGGGCTGCGCCGGTCCACCCGGAAGGGCGGGAAGTGCGAGGCGAAGATCGGATAGAGCCCGCCCGAGGCGGGGCCGACCCAGCCGACCCGGCGCAGCTTTCCGCCGCGCGGGTCGTACCGGTAGAGGAAGGGCGGCATCCCGCCGTCCCAGACCACCACCAGCGCCGGCCGGTCCCGCTCGGCGAAGGGCGAGGTGCAGTAGCTGGCGAACAGGTGGCCGGCGGAGTGGGTGTAGCTGGCGAACCCGCCGGGCATCGGGTGCAGCGGCAGGCCGTCGC
Source organism: Micromonospora sp. C28SCA-DRY-2 (assembly GCF_030519475.1). Taxonomy (GTDB): domain Bacteria; phylum Actinomycetota; class Actinomycetes; order Mycobacteriales; family Micromonosporaceae; genus Micromonospora. The sequence continues at coordinate 263,742 of NZ_JAUMKD010000003.1, forward strand.
CGTGCACCGGCGCCACCGGCTCCGCCGCCCCGCCGGGCTCGTCGGAGTACCCGGCGACCGCCAGCGGGTGCGCCCGGCCGTCCGGGCCGCGCAGCCGCACGTACGACGAGCCGTCCACCCGGGGCGTCCACCCGTCCACCGCGACGTGCGTGACCTCGGCCGGGTCGACGCCGCTGGCCCGCAGCTCGTCGAGGATCTGACCGGCGTCGGTCAGCCCGCTGTGGCGGGGTGAGTTGGCGATCTTCTCCGCCTCGGTGGAGAAGAGCAGGCGCCCGTCGGTGATCACCGCGACGGCGCCGTCGTGGGTCAGCTTGAGTCCGCAGATGACTGCCGTACCGGTCATGTCGATGCCTTCCGCCGCGTGGCTGGGAGTGCCGTTCCTCCCCGGTGCCGCGGCGCCCGGCCCGCCGGTTGTTCAAGTGGGCAGTGTCCGCACTCGCTCACCCCGCCCCGCGACGGGGCGCTGGTCACCGGGCGCGGGTCGCGTCCAGGTGCCACGCAGCCGGAGCGGTGTCATCCTGACCCGCCTGGCCGGCCGCCGACAACGGCCGCAAGATACCGCCATGCCGACCACCGCTGAAGACGACCGACCGGCGACCGCGTCCCCCCTGCTGTCCTGGGTGGAGCGTCCCGGACCGGGGGTGGTCCGGTTCGCCGCCGCCGGTGACGGCTGGGACGAGTGGCCGTACCCCCGGCTGGCCGCCGCGGTGCGCCGGGTGGCCGGCGGACTGCGCGCCGCCGGGGTGCGGCGCGACGACCGGGTGGTGCTGGTCGAGCCGACCGGCCCGGGCTTCGTCGCCGGCTACTTCGGCACCATGCTCGCCGGCGCGGTGCCGACCCCGGTCGCACCGCCCGCGCTCGGCCAGGACCTGGCCGGCTACCTGGAGCACGTCCGGCACATCGTGGCCACGGCCGCGCCCCGGCTGGTGGTGACCGGCGGGACGCTGGCCGAGCCGCTGCGTCCGGTCGCCGGGGACGCGGGCGTGGTCCGCACCGCCGACCTGCTCGACGGCGCCGACGAATCGGCCGGGGACCGGCGCGCCGGGCTGGCGCTGCTCCAGTTCACCTCCGGCTCGACCGGCCGGCCCCGGGCGGTACGCGTGCCGTTCGCCGCGCTGGAACACAACGTCGCCGCGATCGGCCGGTGGCTGCGCCAGGGGCCGGCGGATCCCACCGCCTCCTGGTTGCCGCTGCACCACGACATGGGACTGATCGGCTGCCTGCTCACCCCGGTGGCGCACCAGGGCGACCTGTGGCTGCTGACCCCGCAGCAGTTCGTCCGCGACCCGCTGCGCTACCTGCGCTGCTTCGGTCAGCGGGGAGCCCGGCTGACCGCCATGCCGACCTTCGGGCTGCGGCACGTGGTCGACCGGGTCCGCCCGGAGCAGCTCGCGGGGCTGGACTTCGCGGCCTGGCGGGCGGTGATCGTCGGGGCCGAGCGGGTCTCCCCCGCCGCGCTGGAGGACTTCTGGCGGCTGCTCACGCCGCACGGGCTGGACCGGCGGGCCCTGCTGCCGGCGTACGGCCTGGCGGAGGCGACCCTCGCGGTGACCGGCGGCGCGCTGGACGAGCCGTGGCGCACGGCCCCGGTCGACCCGGCGCGGATCCCGCTCGGCGGCCCGCCCGGCGCGGGCCCGGCCGCCGCACCGCTGGTGGGCTGCGGCGCCCCGCTCGACGGCGTGTCGGTGCGGATCGTCGACGACGCCGGTCACCCGCTGCCCGACGGGCGGGTGGGCGAGATCGAGGTGGGCGGGCGCTGCGTCGCGGCCGGCTATCTCGGCGACCCGGCCGGGACGTCCGCCCGGTTCACCGGCGACGCCCTGCGCACCGGTGACAGCGGCTTCCTGCACGACGGGCAGCTCTACGTCCTCGGCCGGCTCGGCGACAGCCTGAAGCTGCGCGGCCGCACCCTGTTCGCCGAGGACGTGGAGGCCGCCCTGGAGGCCGCCGGCCTGCCCCGGCACCGGCACACCGTCCTGCTCGGACACGCCGACCGGCCGGTGGCGATGGTGCTGCTGGAGAACGCCGAGCCGGACTGGGAACGGCGGGCCGGCGCGGTCGTCGGCCGACTCACCGAGGGTGCCGAGTTGATCGCGCTCCGCGTTCCCGTCGGTACAATCCTGCGGACCACCAGCGGAAAGCCGAGACGCCGCGTGATGTGGCAGCGCTTCCGCGACGTCAACGGAGGGAGCCACCGTGCACGGTGAGGTCGACGCGCTGGTCATCGGCGCCGGGGTGAGCGGGCTGAGCACCGCCATCTGCCTACAGGAGGCGGGGCTGCGGGTGCTCGTCCGGTCCGCGCAGCCACCGGAACGCAGCACCTCGATGATGGCCTCGGCGATGATCGGGCCCAGCTTCGCCGGCCCCGGCGACCCCGCGCTCGGCTGGCAGCGCGAGACCGTCCGCCGGCTCACCCCGGACACCCCCGGCGTACGGGTGCTGGACGGGCGGATGGCGGCCCGGCCGGCCGGGATGGTCCCGCCCGGGGTGGAGCGGTTCGAGGGCTACCGCCCGTGCCGCCCGGAGGAGCTGCCCGAGGGCTACGGCACCGCGTTCTGGGTCCGCCAGCCGGTGGTCGACATGCCGCCGTACCTGCGACACCTCGCCGACCGGTTCACCGCCGCCGGCGGGCGGCTGGTGCTGGAACCGGTGCGCTCGCTGGACGAGGCCGCCGAGGTCGCGCCGCTGGTGGCCAACTGCGCCGGCCTGGGTGCCGCGGAGCTGACCGGCGACCGGCAGCTCAAGCCGGTACGCGGGCCGAAGATCGTGGTGGCGAACCCGGGCATCGAGCACTTCTTCATCGAGGCGCCGCTGGGGCCGATCTGGGCCGGTTTCATCCCGCACGGCGACCGGGTGGTGCTCGGCGGGACCCACCGCGACTCCGACGACACCACACCGGACGAGGCGGAGGCGGCCGAGATCATCCGCCGGTGCGCGGTGGTCGAGCCGCGGCTGGCCGACGCGCCGGTGCTGGAGCACTCGGTCGGGCTGCGGCCGGGCCGGCCCGCGCCCCGGCTGGAGCTGGAGAAGCTCGGCCGGGCGCGGATCGTGCACAACTATGGCCACGCCGGCACAGGGGTCATGCTGTCGTGGGGATGCGCCAAGGAGGCGGCCGACCTGCTGGTCTCGTGACGCGGGTCGGGCCGGCCCCACCGACGGAGAAGGGACATCGGGCATGACGGACTCCCGGCCCGACGAGTCGCAGCTGATCTCGGAAGCCGTGGCGTACGCGGCGGGACTGGACGTCTCGGCGGTGCGCCGGGAACTGTCCGCCCCGCAGGGGCCGCACCGCTGGCCCCGGCACCGGCTCAACGAGGTGGACCTGGAGTGGCGGCGCTGGCGGCTGCGCCGCTGGCTCGCCGCCGACGACGACCCGCCCGGCTCGATCAAGCTCTTCGAGCGGCTCGCGGTGGCCGCCGGGTTGCCGCCCGCGGCCACCGCCCCGCTCGCCGCCGAGGTTGGCGGGGCGCTGACCACGCTCAGCTACGACGAGATGTTCCCGCAGGGGCCGCTGATCGCCAAGGCGATGCAGGCCCGGGTGGTCCGGCAGGTCGCCGCCCGGGAGACCGACGAGCAGTACGCGGCCATGATGCTCGCCTCCACCCGCCGCCGCGCGGACTACCTGCGCAAGCTGCCCGACGACACCTGGTGGATGATCGGCGACCTGATCTCCGAGTCGACCCGGCGGGCCTGCGTGGCCGAGATCGCCACGCTGCCGGCCAGCGCCGGCGCCGCGTACGACGGCGGGCTGAGCCCCGGCTGGGACAAGGAGCACGACGCCCTGGTGAGCCGCTCCTGCAACGCCTACCTGGGCGCCGGGCCGACGCTGGTGGCCATCCACGAGGACCCGGCGCTGGTGGCGCAGATCTCGGCCCGGATGGGCCGGCGGATGTACCCGACCCGGTGCACCTACCTGGAGTACCGGCCGGGCGACTTCCTCGGCGTGCACACCGACCAGCCGACCTGCGAGGTGTCGCTGCTGTTCACGGTGGACGGCGAGCCCGGCCCGATGCGCTCCTACTTCGACCGGACGGCCACCGATCCGGCCGCGCTGCACCGCTGGGTGCATGACAACGGCCAGTTCCCCGACGGCGGCCGGGACTTCGTCTACCGGCCCCGGGAGGGTTTCGCGCTCACCGGCCGGGCCGTGCCGCACGCCCGGCTGCCGCAACAGGAGAGCGCCTTCATCGGCGCGCTCTTCTACAGCGGCCTGGTCTGACGACCCGACGCCCGGCCGGCCGAGCTACCGCGGCGCGGTCGGTGGGCGCCGGCGTACCTGGACCGCCGTGTACTCGGCCAGCCCCAGCCGGCCGCCCTCCAGCCCGATCCCGCTGCACTTCATGCCGCCGACGGGCTGGTCGGGCCCGAGCAGGGCGTGCCCGTTGACCCAGACCGTGCCGCACTCGAGCCGGTCGGCCACCGCCCACGCCCGGTCCGGGTCGGCCGACCAGACCGACCCGCCGAGCCCGTACGAGCTGGCGTTGGCCCGGCGCACCGCGTCCTCGACGTCCCGGTACGGCACCACCGGCAGCACCGGCCCGAACTGCTCCTGGTCGACCACCGGGTCGCCGTCGTCGACGCCGGTCAGCACGGTCGGGGCGTAGTACAGCCCCGGCCCGTCCGGCGCGGCGCCGCCGGCCGCCACCCGGGCGCCCCGGGACCGGGCCGCGGCCACCAGGTCGGCGATCCGGGTGAACTGCCGCCGGTGCGCCAGCGGCCCCAACTGGGTGCCCTTGGCGGTCGGGTCACCGACCCGGGCCGCCCGGGCCCGGTCGGCCAGCGCGTCCACCAGCCGGGCGTGCAGCCGCCGCGGCGCGTACAGCCGCTTGATCAGGACGCACGCCTGCCCGTTGTTGGCGAACGAGTCCCAGAACAGCCGCTCGGCCAGCTCGTCCGGGTCGGCGTCGTCGAGCACCACTGCCGGGTCGTTGCCGCCCAGCTCCAGCACGTACCGCTTCAGGTCGCCACCGGCCCGGCCGGCGACCCGGCGCCCGGCCGGCACCGAGCCGGTGAACGTGACGTGCGCGGGCACCGGGTGGGCCACCACCGCCGCGCCCAGCGCGTCGTCCCCGCTGAGCACGTTCACCAGCCCGGGTAGCAGCACCTCCGCGAGCACCCGGCCCAGCTCCAGGGTGGCCAGCGGCGCGTACGGGGACGGCTTCAGCACCACCGCGTTGCCGGCCCGCAGCGCCGGGGCCAGTTTCGCCGCGGCCACCGCCACCGGGAAGTTCCACGGCGTGACGGCGGCGACCACTCCCAACGGGCGGCGGACCAGCTCGGCGTAGCCGCGCCGGTCGTCCTGGAGCACCTCCGGAGGCAGCTCCAGGTCGGCGTGGTGGCGCAGGGTGGCCGCGGCGGCGTACGCCTCGCCGACCGCCAGCGGCAGCGGCTTGCCCATCTCGGCGGTGACCAGCGCGCCGATCCGCCCGGCGGCGGCACCGACCGCCTTGGCGGCGGCGCGCAGCCCCTCGCGCAGCGCCGTCTCGTCGGCGCTCCACCGCCGCCACGCCCCGGCCGCGGCCCGCATCGCGGCGTCCACCTGCTCCGGGCCGCAGACCGGCGCCAGCCCGCAGACCGCGCCGGTGGCCGGGTTCACCACCTCGACGTGCCGGTCGCCGGGCACCGCGGCCCCGTCGATCGTCATCGGCACCGGTTCCATCACGCCGCCCCCGCCAGCGCGGCGACGTGGATCGACGGGTACGTCGGCGCGAAGCCCAACCCGGCCCGTGCGGCCGTGGTGTCCACCTCGCCGCCGAACTGGTCGGTGTCCAGCACCGGCGCGTCGGCCGACTCGCCGTGCGGCAGCGTCACCTGCCCGGCCAGCTCGGCCAGCTCGGCGGCGGTCACCGGCGCGTCGTCGGCGATGTTGAACACCCCGGTGGCGCCGGCCTCCAGCGCGTGCAGCACGCTCTGCCGCACGTCGGCGTGGTGCACCAGGTGCAACCGCTGGTCGGCGGGGGCCCGGCGGGCCCAGGCGAACGCGTCCACCAGGTGCGGGTCGCCTTCGCCGTAGGTGTAGGCGACCCGCAGCACGCACACCCCCAGCGGGGTGTCGAAGTAGCCGGCCACCGCCCGTTCCGCGCCCAGCTTCGCGGCGGGGAACGGCGCGCCGGCCGGGTCGCGCACCGGGTCGTCCTCCCGGGTGGCCCGCCCGGGCGTCGGGCGGTAGATGAGGTAGCTGCTCAACTGCACGAACCGGCGGGCGCCGGCGGCCAGCGCGGCGGCGGCGAGCCGGTCGGTGGCCAGGTGGTTGAGCCGGTCGGCCTCCCGCGCGTCGATGCCGGTGAACGCGCTGGCGATGTGCACCACGGCGTCCATCCCCTCGACCGCGCGCCGGCAGGTGTCCGGGTCGGTGAGGTCGCCCACCACCAGATCCCGGTTGCCGCCGGCGGGGCCGCCCGCCGGGTTCCAGACGGCCAGCCGCAGCCGCAGCCCCCGGGCCCGCAGCAGCGGGATGAACCGGGCACCGACCCGGCCGGTGGCGCCGGTGAGCAGGACGGCGGTCATCGGACGGCCGCCAGCTCGTCGGCGCCGTCGTAGACCGGCCGCCCGGTGGCGGCCAGCCGTTCCAGCAGCGTGACGCCGTGCCCGGCCGGCGGCATGGCGAGCATCTCCCGGCGCAGCCGTTCGGCGTTGGCCCGGTACAGCGGCTCGTCGAGCACCGCGCGGACGGCGGCGCGGACCTGCCCCGGGTCGAGGGTGCGGTGGTCCAGCCGCACCGCGGCGCCGGCCGCGGCGAGCCGGTGCGCGTGGTACGGCTGGTCCACCGCCACCGGGATCGCGACCATCGGCAGGCCGTGCCGCAGCGCCCCGACGGTGGTCAGGTAGCCGGCGTGCTGCACCACCGCGGCGCACCGGGACAGCACCGCCTCCTGCGGAATGTAGGGGGCCGCGTGGATGTTCGGGCCGATCGCGGCGAGCGGGGCCGGGTCCACCCCGGACCCGACGGTCAGCACCACCGACACGTCCTCGTCGCGCAGCGCCTCGGCGACGGTGGCGAACAGCGGCCCCACCTGGTTGAACGCGGTGCCCATGGTGACGTAGACCAGCGGCCGGTCCGGCAGCGCGTCGAGCCACGCCGGCACCTCGTCGCCGACCTGGTAGAGCGGCGGCTGCACCAGGTGCGCCACGTCCGGCTCGGCCGGGCCGTCGAACCAGCTCAGCGGGTTCGCGGTCAGCGGCTGCCAGCTCGGCAGGTACGCGTCGAGGTAGAGGTAGGGGTAGAGCCGTGCCAGCCCCGGGTCGGCGGGCACGCCGAGCCGGCGCCGCGCCGCGTTCCAGGGTTCGGCCATCACCTCGGCGAGCACCGGCCGGGGAAGTCGCGGCAACTGCCCGAGGGCCGCGTACGGCACCCCGGCCGCGTCGGCGGCGAGCGGCGCGGCCCACTCCAGCGACTCGTGCAGCACCACGTCCGGGCGCAGCTCGCGGAACAGGTCGACCAGGCCGGCCACCATCGAGCCGGTGGCCAGGCTCATCAGCCGCAGCCGCCGGCGCGGGTCGTCGAACGCGCCGGCCCGGGGACCGTCGGCGAGCCAGGCCGGCCCGACCTCCCGGACGGCGAACCCGGCGCGGGTCACCCAGTGCCCCATCCCCCGGCCGGTGGCCACCACCACCTCGTGCCCGGCGTCCACCGCGGCCCGGGCGAGCGGAGCGACCGCGTGGAAGTGGCCGACCGCCGGCTGACACGTGACGACGAGTTTCATGCCACCGCACCTCCCTGGCGCCAGTCCTCGCGGTAGCCGCGAGCGGTGATGCCGGCGACGCAGCCGGCCAGTTCGCGTCCCCGGGGGCCGCGCACCACGGCGTCCGGCCGCCCGCCGCCGGCCACCTCGGCGACCACCGCGGCGGTGGCCCGGGCCAGCTCCGCCACCTCGGCGTCGCCGACCCGCCGGAAGCCCAGGTCGTTGGTGCCGATCCGGATGCCGCTGGTCTCGGCGGCCGGCCGGGGGTCGCGCGGGACGAGGTTCATGTTGACCAGGACGCCGAGGCGGCGCAGCACGTCGGCGACCTGCCGGCCGGTGACCGCCACCGCGCGCAGGTCGGCCAGGACCAGGTGGCTGTCGGTGCCGCCGGAGACCACCGGCACCCCGTGTTCGGCCAGCGCCCCGGCGAACGCCCGCGCGTACCGCACCACCCGGCGCATCGCCGCGGCGAACTCCGGGCGGGCGGCGAAGCCCAGCGCCACCGCCTTGGCGGCGATGCCGCCGAAGTCCGGCGTGCCCTGGAAGCCGGGGAAGACCGCCCGATCGAGCGCCCGGGCGCTGAGCCGGGACGACGCCCCGCGCAGCAGCAGGCCGCCGCGGGGCCCGCAGAGCTGCTTGTACGTCGAGGTGGTGATCACGTCGCAGTGCGGCACCGGTGACGGGTGCGCGCCGGCGGCGACCAGCCCGCTGACGTGGCTGACGTCGGCCATCAGCAGCGCGTCCACCTCGTCGGCGGCGGCCCGGAACGCGGCGAAGTCCAGCTGCCGGGGGTACGCCGAGCCGCCGCAGATCAGCAGCCGGGGCCGGACCTGCTTGACCAGCACGGCCAGCGCGGCGTAGTCGATCAGGCCCCGCTCGTCGACCTCGTAGTAGCTGGCGGTGACCCGCTTGGCGATGCTGGCGCCCCGGGAGACGTGGGTCAGGTGCCCGCCGTGGTCCAGTTCCAGGGCCAGCACGGTGTCGCCCGGGTCGAGCAGGCCGTAGAGCACGGCGAGGTTGGCCGCCGAGCCGGAGAGCGGCTGCACGTTGGCGTGCGGGGCGCCGAACAGCCGCTCGGCGCGCCCGCGGGCCAGCTGCTCGACCTGGTCGACCACCTCGGTGCCCGGGTGGTAGCGGCCGCCGGCGTACCCCTCGGCGGTCACCGAGCTGAACAGCAGCGCGTGCGCCACCAGGGCGGCCGGCAGGGTGGGGCTGGCGGCGGCGACCAGGTTCAGCGTGCCGCGCTGGCGGCGCAGCTCGGCGTGGGCGAGGCGGACCAGCGGGGCGTCCCGCCGGTCCAGCGAGACCAGCGCGTCGGCGCACCAGGCGCGCACGGCGGCCAGGTCGGCCCCGTCGGCCAGGCCGGCCGGGGCGTCCAGGCCGGTCACGGCGTGGCCCAGGCGTCGGTGCGGGCGCGCAGCCGCCGGACGATCTCGCCGACCAGGGCCCGGCGGTGCGGTTGGAGGAAGAAGTGGTCGCCGGTGAAGACCCGCACCTCGCACCCGGCGCTGGTGACGGTCCCCCAGCCGGGCAGCACGGCGAGGTCCACGTCCGGGTCCGCGTCGCCGCTGACCGCGAGGACGGGACAGGTCAGCGGCGGACCGGCGGCCGGCCGGTAGGTCTCGCTGAGCCGGTAGTCGGCGCGCAGCACCGGCAGCACCAGGGCGCGCAGCTCCGGGCTCTCCAGCACGGCGCGGCTGGTGCCGCCGGCCCGGGCGACGTCCGCCCAGAGCGCGTCGTCGTCCATCAGGTGCACCGCCCGGGACGGGTCGAACGGCGCCTGGCGGCCGGAGACGACCAGCAGCGTCGGGGGCGTGCCGGCGGCCGCCAGCCGGCGGGCCACCTCGTAGCCGACCGCCGCGCCGAGGCTGTGTCCGAACAGGACCAGCGGCATGTCGGCGACCGCGCGCAGCACGTCGGCGTACCGGTCGGCCAGCTCGCCGAGGTCGGTGGCGGGCGGCTCGCGCAGCCGGTCCTCCCGGCCGGGGTACTGCGCGGCCAGCAGCTCGACGTCGGCCGGCAGCTCGTCGGCCCACGGCCGGAAGAAGCTGGCGCTGCCACCGGCGTGCGGGAAGCAGGCCAGCCGCGCGGTCGCCACCGGCACCGGCCGGTAGCACTGGAACCAGGGCGCCGCCGCCCGGCCCGGATAAACGTTCACGTCAGCACCTCGTGCTCCCCCTCGATCAGGTCACCGGCCGCGAGGAACCGCGGCTCGTCCCGGCGGACCAGCTCCACCGGGCCCAGCAGCTGGGTGATCTCCCGGGTCAGCTGGCACAACCCGAGGTGGTACTGCCCGTCGGCCATCGGGTCGGCCCCGCGGGCCACGTCGTCGGTGAGCCGCCGCACCGCGACCCGGACCGCCTCGGGCCAGAGCGTGTCGAGGGTCTGCGCCCAGCTCGGCGCGGCCGGCGGCCCGATCGGGGTGGTGCCGGCGAGGGCGAGATGGTCGACGCCGAGCCGGTCGAAGCCGGCCGCGCCGGCCGCCTCCCGGGGCAGGTGCGGCCGGACGGTCCAGAGCACCGGCCCGGTGCTGGAGACCAGGGTCAGCTGCCCGCCCTCGGTGCCGATGGTGATCCGGTGCCACAGGTGGGCGTGGTTGTCCGGCTCCCGCGGGTCCATCTGGTGCTGCACCCGCAGCGTGGTGGGCACCCCGGCGAACACCCCGTCGAGGCTGCGGAACGGCACGTCCAGCGGCGTCATGGCGCGCACCGCCGGCGGCAGCGGGACCGGCGGCGCGAAGCCCCACGGCCGCAGCCGGCCGAGCGCCGCGCCGAGCACGTCGAGCAGCGGGTAGAGCACCTGGACGCTGCCGGCCGCGTCCACGAACAGCGGCGGCTGCCGGCGCAGCAGCGCCCGGGCCGCGGCGACGAACCGGCGCACCGGCGCCACGTGCACGTGGTGGCTGTTGAGCCGGTACGCGACCCGGTTGGCCCGCGCGGCGCGCAGGCACCCGGCCAGCTCGTCGGCGTGCAGCGGGTGCTCCTGGAGCACGTGGATCCCCCGGGACATCAGCGCCCGCGCCAGCCGGGCGCCGGGCCCGCCGGTGATCGCCGAGCCGACCACCACGCAGGCCACCGTGACGTCCCCGGGCAGCTCGTCGGGGTGCCGGTAGAGCGGCACGCCCCACCGGCGGGCGCAGGCGGCCGACCGGTCGCTGCCCCGGGCCAGGATGCCGGCCAGCTCCACCGGCGAGTCGGGCGCGGCGAGCCCGGCGAGGTAGACGCGGCCGAACCCGGTGCCGCAGACCACCGCCCGCGGCCGGGTCACAGCACCCCCTCCTCGACCGTCGCGACGTCGGCGGCCGTCCCGTCGAACAGGTCCAACGCGCGCACCACCCCGGTGGCCCGCAACGCCTCGACCAGCTCGGCCGCGGCGAGCCCCTCGGCGGCCAGGTGCGCGCCCGGCGGCACCCGGCCGGCGAGCACCTGCGCGGCGGCCAGCGCGCAGACCGTACCGGTGATCTCCGAGGTGTCCGCCGAGCGCAGCACCAGGGTGCGGGTGCGCTCGGCGCCGTCCGGCCCGGTGCCGCCCAGCTCGAAGACGAGCAACTGGTACGGGCGCTTGCCGAACATGTCCAGCTCCGCCGCGGCGGCCAGGTCCCGGGCGGCGGCGCTCAGGTCGCCCTCCCCGCTCATGGCGCCCTGCAACCGGCTCAGCGTGGCCATCATCGCCGCCCCGCCGTCGAAGACCGCGTGCCAGCGCAGCTCGGTGAGCCCGAGCTGCACGGCGAGCCGCTCCCCCTCGTAGCCGAGGTACGGGTAGGCGGTGACCCGGCCGGGGAAGAACGGCAGCTCCACGTCGGTCAGCGCCCCCGCCGCCCGGGTGACCCGCCGGCCGTCCAGCCAGACCGCCTGCGACTCCTCGTCCCGGGTACCCAGGCTGAGCAGGTAGTCCACCGCGCCGGCCGGGGTCAGCCGGTCCATCACCCCCACGTGGACCACCAGCCGGCGGGGCCGGTGGAACTCGGTGGCGGCGAGCCAGCGGGGCAGCAGCCCGGTGAGTCCCGGCATCAGGCCGGCGGTGACCAGCGCGGTGCGGTCCTGTTCGGCGAGCCCGAGCGGGGTGAGCCGGTCCAGCAGCGGCAGGTCGCCACCGGCGTCGACGTAGTCGGCGCCGGCGGCCAGGGCCGCCCGGGCCACCCGGTCGACCACCAGGTACGACGCGGCGCTGGCGTTGACCACCAGCCGGCAGCCGGCGCAGAAGCGGCGCAGCGCCTCGTCGTCGTAGACGTCCACCGCCATCGCCTCGGCCCGGCCGGCCAGCTCGCGGCGGACCAGGTCCTCGGCGGCGGCCAGCCGGCGACCACCGATGCGCAGCCGGTACTCCGGCCCGAGCAGCCGGTGCAGCCGGCGGGCCGCCGCGCCGCCCACCGCGCCCGACCCGCCGACCACCCCGACCAGCGCGCTCACCGGAGGCCACCCTTCGTTCGCGACTGCGGGGCGCGCAACCCCGGCCCACTCCTCGCGCTCACCCGAGCCCACCCTTCGTTCGCGACTGCGGGGCGCGCAACCCCGGCGCACTCCTCGCGCTCACGGCCGTGCCCCGTCGACGACCCGCAGCTCGCCGAGGCACGCCTCGCGCCAGCGCCGTTCCACCCGCGCCGCCGCCTCCGGCCAGTGCGACCGGTCGAAGCCGAACACCAGGGTGAGGTCGCCGGCGTACAGCGGTGGCCCGTGGCGTACCAGGGCGTCGAGCGCGGACCGGAACGCGGCGTGCCGGGCGGTCAGCTCGGCCGGGTCGACGTCGAGCACCGCGGCGATCCGGGCCAGCCGCCAGTCGGCCGGCTCCGCGGCGAGCGCGCCGAAGACGCCGTCGTCACCGCCCTCCACGGCGCGGGCCAACTCCGCCTCGCCGGGCAGGCCAAGGTCGGCCGGGTCCACCCCGAGGTCGCGGGCGAACAGGTACTCGCCGAGCAGCTCGCCGGGCTCGCCGTCGGGCAGCGGCAGGCCGGCGACCACGGTCAGCCCGGCCACCGTCTCGCCGGCCTCGCCGAGCTGCCGGGCCAGCTCCGCGGCCAGGACGCCGCCGAGGTCCCGCCCGGTCAGCTCCACCGGCCGGCCGCGCAGTTCGGCGCGGAGCGCCGGAAGGTATCCGGCGGCCCTCCGCTCCGGGTCGTCGGCGGTGGCGTCGCCGGGCAGCTCCAGCCGGACCGGCCCCTCGGGCGGCACCGGGAACGGCAGGGCGGGCGCCCCGGCCGGCCCGGTGGCCGGCTCGGCGGCGTCGGCGCCGGTGAGGCGGGCGGCGAGCGTACGCACCGTCGCGCCCTCCAGCAGGTCCCGCAGCATGGTGTCGAAGAGCGCACCGGACGCGGCCGGCACGTCGTCCCGGATCCGGCCGACCAGCTGCGCCGCGAGCAGCGAGTCGCCGCCCAGGCTGAACAGGTCGTCGTCGCGGCCCACCCGCTCGACGTTGAGCACGTCGGCCCAGATCGCCGCGATAGCGGTCTCCAGCTCACCGCTGGGCTCGGCGGACCCGGCGGCGCGGGCGGCCGCCGCCCGGGGCAGCAGGGCGCGCAGGGCGGCCCGGTCCACCTTGTCGTTGGCGCTGAGCGGGATCGCGTCGAGCACCTCCAGCCGGCTGGGCAGCATGTACTCCGGCAGCCGCTCGGCGAGATGCCGGCGCAGCGCCGCCGGGTCGACGTCGACCCGGTCGGGCTTGAACCGGGCGGCGAAGACGTGCATGCCGATGGCGTCCAGGGCGGCGTCGGTCGCGGAGAGCTGGACCGCCGGGGCGGCGCCGGCCGCGGCGAGCAGGTCCCGCCACTGCGGGGCGGAGATGAAGGTCTCGTCCCGGCCCGCCCGCACGTCGGCGAAGTCCCCGGCGGTGGCGTCGAAGAGGAACTCCATCGAGGTGAGGATCTGGTAGTTGTCCCGGGTGGTCTCGATGAACACCAGCCAGCCGCCGGGGCGCAGCAGTTCCCGGAACCGGGCCAGCGCCTGGCCGGCGTCGCGGGCGTAGTGCAGCACGTTGGCGCAGAGGATCACGTCGACGCTGTTGGCCGTCATGCCCTGCGCGCGGTAGTCCACGTTGAGGTCGAAGAGGTGGTAGTCCACCCACGGGTAGTCGGCGAACCGCTCCCGGGCGCTGTTCAGGAAGAACTGGGAGACGTCGGTGAAGGCGTACCGCACGGGGTAGCCGCCCAGGGCGGGGATCAGGTCGATGCTGGTGCCCCCGACACCGGCGCCGACCTCCAGCACCCGCATCGGGCGGTCGGCCGGCCAGGCCGCGGCCAGGTCGCACATGGCCCGGACGACCAGCCGGTTGAGGCTGTGGCTGAGGAAGTTGCCCTGGTACGCCGACTCCTGGATGTCCAGCCGGCCCTGCGGGAAGAGCAGTTGCACCGGGTCGACCTCGTCGCGCATCAGCTCCGGCAGGTGGGCGCTGGCGGTGCGGAAGTAGCCGACCAGCTCGGTGCGCAGGCCACCGGCGTCCTGCATCCGGTCGATCTCCTGCCACGCGGCGCGCACGGTGTCCGCGTCGACGGTGAGGCTCTCCGGCGCCGGGCGCAGCCGGCCGGCCGGGTCGCGCCGGATCAGCCCGTGCCGCTCCAGCGCGGCCAGCCAGCGGCGGATCAGCCGCTGGTGCTTGGCGCCCACCCGGGCGGTGCGCATCACCTCGTCGACCGTGTGCCCCACCTCGGCGGAGGTGAACAGGCCCTGGTCGCGCAGCGCGCCGATCATCGCCAGCAGCGCCGTGCGGTCCAGCTGCCGGGCGAACCGGACGGCCTGCTCGCCGTCCTGCTCGGCCCGGATCGCGGCCAGTTCCCGCACCGCGGAGGCGGCCAGGTCGACGGGCTCGGCCGGGCCCTCGGCGCGGCGGGCCGGCTCCACGAAGGCGACCAGCCGCCGCTCCAGCGCGGCGTCGCCCTCGACCACCACCGCCGCGGCGCCGACCGGCGGGTACGCCTGCGCGGCGGCCTCGATCTCGGCCAGCTCGATCCGGTGTCCCCGGATCTTGACCTGGAGGTCCTCCCGGCCGAGGAACTCGATGTCCCCGCTGGGCAGGTACCGGCCGAGGTCGCCGGTGCGGTAGAGCCGCTCGCCGGTGACCGGGTGGCGGACGAACCGCCGCGCGGTCAGCTCCGGGTCGCCGAGGTAGCCGTCGGCGACGCCGACCCCGCCGATGTACAGCTCGCCGACCGCCCAGTCCGGGCAGGGCCGCATCGTCTCGTCCAGCACGTGCATTGTCTGGTTGGTCAGCGGCCGCCCGTACGGGATGCTCGGCCACTCCGCCGGCACCTCGTCGATCGGGTAGCCGATGGACCAGATCGATCCCTCGGTGGCGCCGCCGAGGCTGTGCAGCACCAGGCCGGGAAGCAGGGCGCGGATCTGGTCGGGCAGCCGCACCGGGATCCAGTCGCCGGAGAGCATCGCCAGGCGCAGCGAGTCCAGCCCGGTGGCGTCGGCCACGGCCAGGTAGTCGGCGAGCATCTGCAACTGCGCCGGGACCGAGTTCCACAGGGTCACCCGGTGGGCGCGGATCAGCTCCGCCCAGTGCGACGGGTCGCCGCGCCGGTCGGCGGCGGGCAGCACCAGTGCCGCGCCGACCGCCAGCGGGCCGAAGATGTCGTAGACGGACAGGTCGAAGGAGAGCCCGGCCAGGCCGAGCACCCGGTCGTCCGGCCCGACCGCGAACCGCCGGTTGATGTCCTCGACGGTGTTCACCGCGCCCCGGTGCGGGATCACCACGCCCTTGGGCCGGCCGGTGGAGCCGGAGGTGTAGATGACGTAGGCGGTGTCCCGGTCGGTGACGCCGACCGGCGCCGGCGGTTCGCCGCCGGGCGCGAGGCCGTCCAGCACGATCCGGCGTACCCCGGCGGGCAGGCCCTCGGCGTCGGCGGTGGTCACCGCGTACCGGGCGCCGGCGGCCTCCACCAGGGACTCCTTGCGGGCCACCGGGGCGCGGGTGTCCACCGGCAGGTAGGCGCCGCCGGCGAGCAGCACGCCGAGCACCGCCACCACCTGCTCCGGGCCGGGCGGCAGCAGCACCGCGACCAGGTCGCCCGGTGCGCCGCCCGCGGCGCGCAGCGCGTCGGCGACCGCGGCCGCCCGGGCCAGCAGCTCGCCGTAGCTCAGCGTGCCGTCCGCGCCGATCACCGCCGGCCGGTCCGGGGTACGCCGGCACTGGGCGACGACCCCGTCGTGCAGCAGCGCGCCGGAGAGCGGGGCGGCGGTGTCGTTCACCTCGGCCCGCCGGGCCAGCTGGTCGGCCGGCAGCTCGACCGGGTCCGCGTCGTCCCACCGCCGCCCGGCCGCCAGCTCGCCCACCAGCGCCTGGAACGCGCCGAACATCGCCTCGACCATGCCGTCGGGGAAGATGCCCTGGCGGACGTCCCAGTTGACCACCAGCCCGTCCGAGCGCTCCAGCGCCTGGCAGTCGATCCAGACCTGCGGGGTCTGGCTGATCCCGTAGCCGAAGCCGACCCGCTGCGGGCCGGACTCCCCGGCGGTGCCGAGCCCGAGCGCGCTGGTGAAGACCACCGGCATCAGCGCGGCGTCCTGGCCCCGGCGGCGGGCCACCTCGCGCAGCACCTCGACGCCGCTGACCAGCAGGTGGTCCATGTCCGCCCAGAGCTGCTGCTGCACCGCGCCGGCCCGCTCGCCGAAGCTGGCGCCGGCGTCGCCGTCGACCTCCAGCAGCACCGCCGAGGTGAAGTCGCCGACCAGCCGGTCGACCTGGGGATGCAGCGGCAGTCGGCGGAGCATGGTCAGGTTGAGCAGGAACCGCCGCCCCTTGCTCCACCGGCCGATCACCTCGGCGTACGCGGCGAGCACCGCCACCGACGGGGTGACGCCCCGGTCGGCGGCGAGCCGCTTCAACCCCTCGTACGCCTCGGTGGGCAGGTGCAGTTGCCAGCGGCGGAACCGCACCCCGCCCGGCTCGGCGGGGCGGTCGCCGAGCACCACCAGCTCCGGCGCCGGCGGCAGCGTGTCGATCCGGCGCCACCAGTACTCGCGGTCCTTGGCGTACCGGCGGGTGCCGCGCAGCTGCCGCTCGCCGAGCAGGTAGTCGCGGAAGGAGAGCTCCAGCGGGGGCAGCCGGTGCCCGGGGTCGTGGTAGCAGCGGGTGAACTCCTCCAGCAGCAGCTGGATGCTGACGTAGTCGGCGACCAGGAAGTCGATCGACAGGTGCAGCACCGCGCGGTCGTCGGCGCGGGTGACCCGGACCTCGAACAGCGGCCAGCCGTCCGGCGGGTAGACCCGGTGGTCCAGTTCGGCGCGGACCCCGTCGATCGCGGCCGCCACCGCCGCCGGGCCGCGGCCGCGCAGGTCGAGCACCGGGACGACCAGCGGCGGCGGGTCGGGCATGATCCGCTGCGACCCGGCCGGGTCGATCCGGGCGCGGAGCATGTCGTGCCGGCGCACCAGCATCCGCCACACCTCGGCGACCCGGTCGCCGTCCAGGTCGGGGAAGGTCAGCTCGCCGTACGCGTGGCAGCCCACCCCGCTGTAGGCGAACGCGCTGCGCCGACCCAGCACGTAGGACATCTGGATGTCGGTCAGCGGGAACGGGTCGTGCCGCGCCGCCGGGTCGGGCTCCAGCCCGGCCGTCGGCGCCCCCTTGAGGTACGCCAGCAGCTCCGGACGGCGGGCCCGCAGCGTCTCCCGGCGCTCCTCGGTGAGCACCCCGCGCGGCGCCCGGAAGCGCAGTTGGCCGTCCTCCTCCCAGAGTTCGACGCCGTGCGCCTCCAGGGTGTCGACCAGGTCCGACACGGTGACCGCTGGCTCGATCACAGCACCCCCTCCTCGAAGGTCGCCCCGGCCTGGTCGAGCCGCGCCGCGACCACCCGGGCCTGCCCGGCCACCGACGGCGCGCTCAACACCTCCCGCAGCGACATCTGCACGCCGAACCGCTGCCGGATCAGCTGGACCAGCCGGGTGGCGAGCAGGCTGTCCCCGCCCGCGGTGAAGAAACTGGTGTCCCGGTCGACCACCGGGAGGTCGAGCAGGCCGCGCCAGAGCCCGGCCACCCCCTCCTCGGTCGGCCCGCGCGGTGGTTCCGCGACCGCCACGCCGGCCGCGCCGGCCAGCGCGGCGCCGACGGCGGCGCGGTCGACCTTGCCGTTCGGGCTCAACGGCAGCCGGGGCAGCACCTCCAGCTGCCGGGGCACCATGTAGTCGGGCAGCCGGGCGGCCAGGTGGGCGCGCAGGTCGTCCGGGTCCACCGGGGCGGCGGTGGTCACCGCGGCGGCGAGCCGGCGGGTGCGCTCCCCCACCGCGCAGGCGACCGCGGCGGTCACCGCGGGGTGGCCCTCCAGCGCGGTCTCGATCTCGCCCAGCTCGATCCGGTGGCCGCGCACCTTCACCTGGTGGTCGACCCGGCCGAGGAACTCCAGCGTCCCGTCCGGCCAGTACCGGCCCAGGTCGCCGGTGCGGTACCAGCGCCCGCCGGCGTACTCGACGAACCGGGCGGCGGTGCGCTCGGGGTCGCCGTGGTAGCCGAGCGCCACCCCGGCGCCGCCGATCCACAGCTCGCCGGGCACCCAGTCCGGCCGGTCGCCGCCGTGCCCGTCGACCACCCGGTAGCACTGGTTGCGCAGCGGGAAGCCGTACGGGATGGAGGTCCAGCTCGCCGGCACCTCGGTCACCTCGAAGGCGTTGGACCAGATCGCCGCCTCGGTGGCGCCGCCGAGCGCGACCAGCCGGCACCGGCCGGCACCGGCCGCGGCGAGCCGCCCGGGCAGGTCCAGCCCGACCCAGTCGCCGGAGACCAGGGCCAGCCGCAGCGCCGCCGGCAGCTCGCCACCGGCCTCGGTGAGCAGCATGTCCAGCAGGGCCGGCACGCTGTTCCACAGGGTGACCCGGTGGGTCCGGGCCAGCCGCAGCCAGGCGGCCGGGTCGCGCCGCTCGTCCTCGGCCGGCAGCACCACGGTGCCGCCGGCGGCGAGCAGCCCGAAGATGTCGTACACCGACAGGTCGAAGTCGAGCGCGGAGACGGCCAGCACCCGGTCGGCGGGGCCGACGCCGTAGCGCTGGTTGACGTCCTCGACGGTGTTGACAGCGCTGGCGTGGGAGATCACCACGCCCTTCGGCGCGCCCGTGGAGCCGGAGGTGTAGATGACGTACGCCGGCTGGTCGGGCGGCACGGTCACCGGCTCGGCCGGGGCGTGGTCGCCGGCCCGGTCGAGGAACGCCGCGTCGAGCACGGCGCGGGCGCCGCTGTCGGCGACGATCCGGGCCCGGCGCAGCGCGGGGTGGTCCATCCCGACCGGCACGTACGCCGCGCCGGCGGCCAGCACGCCGAGCGCCGCGACCACCTGCCCGGGGCCCTTGGGCAGGGTGACCGCCACCCGGTCGCCGGGACGCACCCCGGCGGCGCGCAGCGCGGCGGCGACCCGCCCGGCCCGGTCGGCCAGCTCGCCGTAGCCGAGCACGCCGTCGTGGCCCCAGGCCAGCGCTGGCGCGTTGGGCCGGGCCGCGGCGGCGGCGAGGAAGCCCTCGTGCAGCAGCCGGCCGGAGCGCGGGCCGGCGGTGTCGTTGACCCGTCGGCGCACCGCCGCCTGCGCGTCCGGCAGTGGCACCCGGGCCGGGGCGTCCCAGTCGGCCGCCCCGGCCAGCCGGACCAGCAGGTCCCGGTACGCGGCGAACATCGCGTCCAGCACGCCGGGGCAGAACGCCTCGTCGACGGCGTCCCAGTTGAGCAGCAGCCCGCCGTCGTGCTCGGTGACCTGGTGATCGAGCAGCACCTGCGGGGTCTGGGACAGCCCGGTGCGGTACTCGCCGAACGGGGTGCGCAGGTCGAAGCGGTGCTCGGTGGCGTCCCGGACGCCGAGCGTGCTGGTGAACACCACCGGCATCAGCACCTCGGGCGCGCCGGTGCGGCGGGCCAGCTCGCGCAGCACGGAGATGCCCGAGTAGGCGCTGTGCTCCATGTCGGACCAGACCTGCCGCTGCAACCGGCGGGCCGCCGCGGCGAAGCTCTCCCCCGGTTCCGGCCGGTCGGCCACCAGCAGCAGCGAGGTGAAGTCGCCGACCACCCGGTGGATGTCCGGGTGCACCTCGGGACGGTCGAAGAGGGTGAAGTTCAGGGTGAACTCCTCCGCGGCGCTCCAGGCCCGCAGCACGGCGGCGAAGGCGGTGGCGACCACTGTGGAGCCGGTGACGCCGTGCCGCGCGGCCCGGTCGGTCAGCCGCCGCCAGTCGGTCGCGTCGAGGCGGCACTCCCGGCGGCTGAACCGGTGTCCGGAGAGCTGGGCCGGGTCCCGGGCCAGCGGCAGCTGCGGCGCGGGGGGCAGCTCGTCGATCCGCTTGAGCCAGTGGTCCCGGGCCGCCGCCCGGCGGGCCGGGTCGACCGGGTCGGCGAGCAGCACGTCGCGGAAGGAGAGCCCGATCGGCGGCAGGACCGCCTCCGGGTCGGTGTAGAGCCGGGACAGCTCGGCGAAGAGGATCATGATGCTGAGCGCGTCCAGCACCGCGAAGTCGAGGCTCACCCCGAGCCGGGTGACGCCGTCGGCGGAGCGGACCGCCCGCAGGTCGAACAGCGGCCACGTGTCGGTGGCGAAGACGTGGTGGGACATCTCCGCGCGCATCGCGGCGACCGGTGGCTCCGGGTCCGCCCCGGCGTCGGTCACCCGGATCCGCACCGGCGGCACCTCGGGCAGCACGCGCTGCCGGCCGTCGTCGTCGAAGACCGCCCGGAGCATCCCGTGCCGGGCCACCAGCCGGTTCCAGGCCGCCTCCAGCCGGTCGAGGTCGACGTCGCGGCCCTCGAACTCCCAGTACCAGTGCGAGCCGACCCCGCCGAGGGTGAACTCCGGCCGCCGCCCCAGCCAGTACGCGCGCTGCACCTCGGTGGCGCCGAACGGCTCGTGCCGGTGCTCCTCGTCCGCCCGGATCGCCACCCCGATGGCGGGCGCCGGCCGGCCGGGGCTGAGGTGCCGGGCGAACTCCGCCAGCGTGGGCGTCGCGAAGAGCTGGGTCAGGCTGGCGTCGGCGTACCCGGCCTGGCGCAGCGCGGCGATCACGCGGGTGGCGAGCAGGCTGTTGCCGCCGAGGGTGAAGAAGCTGTCGGCGCGGCCGACGGCCGGGTTCTCCAGCAGCTGCGACCAGATCGCGGCCACCCGCGTCTCGGTCTCGCCACGCGGCGGCTCCGTCTCCTGCCGGCCGGGCCGGCCGGCCAGCAGGCCGGCGATCGCCGACCGGTCCACCTTCCCGTTGGCGTTCAGCGGCAACGCGGTCAGCAGGTCGACCTGCCGGGGCACCATGTGCTCGGGCAGCCGCCGGCGCAGGTGCGCCACCAGGTCGTCCACCGCCGGCTCGGCGTCCGCCGGCACCACCGCCAGGGCGAGCCGGCGCGGCTCGCTGAGCACCAGCGCGACCGCCCGGCCCACTCCCGGATACGACCGTGCCGCCGCCTCCACCTCGCCCAGGTCGATCCGCTGGCCGAGCAGCTTCACCTGGAAGTCGGTCCGGCCGAGCAGCTCCAGCGTGCCGTCCGGGTGGTAGCGGCACAGGTCGCCGGTGCGGTACCAGCGCCGGCCGTCGTGCTCGACGAAGCGCTCGGCGGTGCGGGCCGGGTCGCCCCGGTAGCCGCGGCCGACCCCGACGCCGCCGAGCCACAGCTCGCCGGGCACCCAGTCCGGGCAGTCCCGGCCCCGCGCGTCGACCACCCGCACCTGCTGGTTGCGCAGCGGCGCGCCGTACGGCACCGAGCGCCAGTGCGCGGGCACCTCGGTCACCTCGTGCCAGGTGGAGTGGATGCCGACCTCGGTCGCCCCGCCGAGCGCCACCAGCCGGCAGCCCGGGGCGTGGACGGTGAGCCGGTCGCGCAGGTCCAGGCCCACCCAGTCGCCGCCCAGCAGGGCGAGCCGCAGGCTGCGCAGCTGGCCGGGCCGGGCGGTGGTGAGCAGCATGTCGAGCAGGGCGGGCACCCCGGTCCAGACGGTGACCCCGTGCCGGTCGACCAGCTCGGCCCAGCACTGGGCGTCCCGGCGGGCCTCCTCCGGCGGCAGCACCAGGGCGCCGCCGGCCGACAGGTAGGCGAAGAGTTCGTACACCGACCAGTCGTGCTCCAGCGAGGTGACCGCGAAGCCCCGGTCGTCCGCGCCGACCCACCAGCGGTCGCCGATGTCCTCGATGGTGTTGGCCGCGGCCCGGTGGCTCATCTCGACGCCCTTGGGGGTGCCGGTGGAGCCGGACGTGTAGATGACGTACGCCAGGTCCTCCGGGTCGACCTCGACGGCGGGCGACAGCGGCGCCGCGGTGGCCGCCTCCTCGACGGTCAGCGCCTCGGTCCCGGCCGGCCAGGCCAGCGCGGCCCGGGTGGCCGCGTCGGTGAGCGCCAGCCGGACCCCGGCGTCGGCGTGGATGGCGGCGCGCCGCTCGGCCGGTTGGCCGACGCCGACCGGGACGAACGCGCCCCCGGCGCGCAGGACGCCGAGCACCGCGGCCACCTGGTCCGGCCCGCGCGGCAGGGTCACCGCCACCGGGTCGCCGGGCCGGCAGCCCCGCGCCGCCAGCAGGCCGGCGATCCGGTCGGCCCGCTCGGCCAGCGCCCGGTAGCCGACCGTGCTGCCGTCGCCGGCGACCAGCGCGACCCGGTCGGGGTGCTCGGCGGCGTGCCGGTAGAACGGCTCGTGCAGCCGGCGCTCCCGTTCCGGGCCGGCGGTGCGGTTCACCGCCGCCCGGCGCGCCGCCTGGTCGGCGGGGAGCAGGTTGGGCGTCGGCGCCGACCAGTCCCGCTCGGTGGCCAGCCAGTCGAGCAGCCGCAGGTACGCGTCGAACATCGCGTCCAGCACGCCGTCGCAGAACAGCTCGTCGACCGCGTCCCAGTTGAGCAGCAGCCCCCCGGCGTGCTCGGTGACCTGGTGGTCGAGCACCACCTGGGGAGCCTGCGAGATGTTCCAGCCGAGGGTGCCGAAGTGCTCGGTCACCTTGCGGCTGAACAGCTCGCCGAGCCCGAGCGCGCTGGTGAAGACCACCGGCGCGAGGGTCTGCGCGGCGCCGTCCCGCCGGGCCAGGTCGCGCAGCACCTCCAGCCCCGAGTACGCGGAGTGCGCGGCGTCCGCGGTGAACCGGGCCTGGGTCCGCCGGACCAGGTCCAGGAAGGAGCCGCCCGGCGCGGTGTGCACGCCGAGGATCAGCAGGTTGCTGAAGTCACCGACCAGCAGCCCCACGTCGGGGTGGATCGGCTCCCGGTCGAACAGCGGCACGTTGAGCAGGAAGTCCGGCTCCTCGCTCCAGCCGGCGAGCACCTCGCTGAACGCGGCCGCGAACACCATGGACAGGGTCACGCCCTGGTCCCGGGCCCGCTCGGCGAGCCGGCCCCAGCGGTCGGCGGAGAGCCAGTGGTGCCGGCGGGTGACCCGGTGCCGGGTCAGCTTCTCCGGCGCCACGGCCAGCGGCAGCCGGGGCGCCCGGGGCAGCCGCGGCAACCGGTCGGCCCAGTAGCGTTCGGCGTCCGCCCGGCCGGGCACCGGCCGGGCCCGGCGGTCGGCCAGGTAGCGCGGGTAGCTGTAGCCGATGGCGGGCAGCTCCGCGGCCGGGTCGGCGTAGAACGCGGCCAGGTCGTTGATGATGATCCGGAAGCTGAGCGCGTCCGCGACCAGCATGTCGATGTTCAGGTGCAGCCGGGTGCCCCCGTCCGGCAGCAGCGACACGCCGACGTCGAAGACCTCGCCGCCGGCCACGTCGAAACGCCGGTGCGACAGCGCGTCCCGGATCCGGGCCAGTTCGGCCGCCACCCGCGCCGGCGGCAGGTCCCGCAGGTCGTGGACGGTGGGGCCGGGCCAGCTCGGTTCGGGTTGGATCTGCTGGCGCCCGTCGCCGAGCACCCGGGCCCGCAGCATGCCGTGCCGGCGCAGCAGCGCCCGGGCGGCCACGTCCAGCCGGCCCGGATCGACCGCCGCCCCGTCCAGTTCGGCGTAGAAGTGGGTGGCCACCCCGCCCAGGGTCAGGTTCTCCGCCCGCCCCACCCAGTACGCGTGCTGCATGGTGGCCAGCGGGAAGGGCGCGCTCTCGTCCACCTCGACGTGAGCCGGGGCGGCCGGCTCGGCCGGGACGCCCTGCCGCTGCGCGACGAGGTCCTGCCACTGGGCGAAGGTGGGACGGGCGAACAGGTCGGCGAACTTCACGTCCACCCCGGCGGCGCGCCACCGGGCGGCCAGCCGCATCACCTTCATCGAGTCCAGCCCGACGGCGATCAGGTCGCCGCCGGCCTCGTCCAGTGCGGTCTCCCCGCCCACGAGTTCGGCGATGTCGGCGCGCATCCGGTCGGCGGTCAGCGGCGTCCCGGTCGCGGGCAGGGTGCTGTGGCTGTCCATCGGTCTCCCCGGGGTGGAGGGGTCGGGCGGGGTGCGGGACGGGGTGGCGCGGGTCAGGCGCTGCTCTCCGCCCGCTGGCGCAGGTGCTCGGCCACGGCGAGCCACTCCTCGGCGATCGCGCAGGCCAGGTCGGCGATGGCGTACGCGCAGTGCGGCGCGATCGAGTGCACGACCGTCTCCCACCCGTCGGGCGAGGTGGCCCGCGCGTCGAGCCACCGCAGGAGGCTACGTCCGCTGTCGGTGAACCGGACAGACGGATCACGGCGCAGGTTGCGCAGGATCGTCTCCCGGTCGCGCAGCGGGCCGCCCCGCACGCTCATCAGCCGGCGCAGTTCCCGCTCCGGGCTCGGCGGCTCCGGGCGGGGGCGGTTGCCGCGCTGGCGGGGTGGGATCGGGTCCTCGCCCCGGCGGATGCGTTCCCGCACGTCCCGCGCGGTGCCGGGCGAGATCCCGGCGCGCCGGGCCACCTCCCGCAGCGAGGCGTCGGGCCGCAGCGCGAACAGCTCCCCGGCGCGGCGGCGACCGTCGGCGCCGTTGACCGGGCGGACCCGGCCGTCGCGGCCGATCCGACTGTGCAACTGAGGCTGGTCCACAGTTGCACCCCGCCGGATGACGCCGACGGTCTTGGCGGAGAGGCCGGTCACGGCGGCGATCGCCCGGTCCGACCACTGTGGGTGGGACCGCAGGATACGGGCGGCCGCCGCCTCCCGGTCGGCCAGCGAGAGCGGTAGCCCGTGGGCGATGTTGGTCTCGACGGCGATCACGAAGGCGGCGTCCTCGCCGCCGTCGAAGAGCCGGCAGGCGATCTCCTCCTGGCCGCGCAGCACGGCCGCCCGGAGCCGGTGCATGCCGTCGATCACCCGCAGCGTCTGCCGGTGCACCAGGATCGGCGGCAGGTCGGCGTCGGAGTCGGCGAGCATCCGGACGTGCTGCACGTCCTCCCCGGAGAGCCGGGGCGAGTCCGCGGGCAGCAGCTTGCTGATCGGCAGCATGGTGACGGGGTGGTTCTCGGGCGATGGGGACGGCTTCGGGATCCGGGGCGGCTGCATGGGTCGCTTGACCTCCGTCGCCGAAGACGTGCTGGGCATGAGCTGGTGTGCGGGCATCGACAAGGCACTCCCCCGAGTTGTCTTGAATGCAACTTCGCCTGCGCTTTGTCCGGTCCGGTCGACCAATTCGATCCGCGAAATGACACAGTGCGCTCCGAAATGGACAGTTTGCTGCTCAGCCCCCTACCGCAACATGTCGTCACGGAGCGCGGACACAAAGCTATGAACGCGAAGCCGCCCGCGCAATCGGCATCGGGTTCCACATCGACATCTGTTGGTTATCTGACGATGACGAAGGGTCACATTTTCGGCCGATGAGTTTTCTCGCCAGCGACCCGGCAGCCCACTATGTTGCTGCCCATGGCTCATCGGGAGGCGCCGGCATCCATCGGACAACGTCTACTGTGGTTCCTGGAGCACTACCGCCCGGACACCGCGTCGCTGAACTGCCCAGTCGTGTGCAAGCTGCACGGACCGCTCGACGTCACCGAGCTCCAGGTGGCCCTGGGCCGGCTGACCCGGCGGCACGAGGCGCTGCGGACGACGCTGGTACGCCGGGGTCGGGAACTCGTCCAACACATCCACGACGACCTGCCACCGCCGTTCGAGGTGGTGCCGCTGGCCGCCGAGCCCGACCGGCTCGACGCGGTGGTCGCCGAGGCCGTCGAGCGGGAGCTGCACACGCCGGTCGACGTCGGCCGCTACCCGCTGCGGGTCACCCTGTGGCGGCTCGGGCCGGACGAGCACATGCTCTGCCTCAACATGCACCACCTGGTCTCCGACGCCTGGTCGTGCGGCATCGTGTTGCAGGACCTGATCCGGTTCCTGGAGGCCGGGCCGGACGGCGACCCGGGGCTGCCCCCGGTGCGGTGGCAGTACCCGGACTTCGCCCGGTGGCAGCACGAGCAGCTGACCAGCGGCGCGCTGAAGGTCCACCAGGACTACTGGATCCGGCAGCTGCGCGGCATGAAGCTGGTCGAGCTGCCGCCGGCGGTGCCGGGCACCGACGGCGGCCGGCCCACCGGCATCGAGGTGGCCACGATCGACGCCGGCGTCTTCAACCGGCTCAAGGCGGTCGCCCGGGGCGAGCGGACCACGCCGTTCGCGGTGATGCTCTCGCTGTACTACCTGCTGCTGGCCCAGCGCACCGGGCAGACCGACATCTCGGTGGCGTCGCTGTTCGCGAACCGCTCGGTCAAGGGCGTCCAGACCACCGTCGGCTTCTTCGCGAACATGGTGGTGCTGCGCAACCAGGTCGACCCGAACGCCCCGTTCGTCGAGGTGGTCCGGCGGGTCCGGGGCACCGTCATCGACGGCTTCCTGCACGAGGGCATCCCCTACCAGATGCTGCCGCTGAACCTGCAGAACACCTCCGGCCGGGTCGACGACGTGGTGTTCCAGATGCTGCTCACCCCGCCGCCGGGCACCAAGGTGCAGGCCCGTGGCGTGGAGTTCGAGCTGTACACGCCGGACTCGCTGGGCAGCCGGTTCGGCCTGGAGCTGGGCCTGATCCCGCAGCACACCGGCGCCTGCCAGGCGATGCTCTTCTACACCACCGACCGGTTCCAGCCGGCCTGGGCGGAGGAGTTCCTGGCGGACTACCTCACCCTGGCCCGGGCGGCGGCCGCCCGGCCCACCGAACCGCTCAGCCTGACCCGGGTGTGACGGTGCTCCGCTACGACGAGGCCGAGGTCGCCGGTCTCGCCGACCCGTACCCGCACTACGCCGAGCTGCGCGCCGCCGGCCGGGTGCTGCCCGCCGGGCCGGGCGCCTGGGCGGTCACCCGGCACGCCGACGTCACCGCGCTGCTGACCGACCCGCGGCTCAGCCACGAGTTCCCCGACCTGGTCTACCGGCTCTCCGGCGAGCCCGACGAGCTGACCGAGTTCTTCCGGGCCACGGTGCTCAACCGGGACCCGCCGCAGCACTCGACGCTGCGCCGGGCGATGGCCCGGACGGTCAACCCGCGTACCGTGGCGGCGCTGCGGCCCCGGATCGTCGAGCTGGTGGCGGAGCTGTTCGCGGCGATGGCCGACGCGCCGGCCGCCGACCTGGTCACCGACCTGGCCTACCCGCTGCCGGTCACGGTGGCCGCCGAACTGCTCGGCATCCCGGTGGCCGACCGGGCCCAGGCGCAGCCGCACGCCGTCGCGCTGGGGCGGATGTTCGGCTCCGGCGCCCCCACCGAGCAGGAACGGGCGGACGCCGTCCGGGCGGTCGGTTGGCTGCGCGGCTACGTCGGCGGGCTGCTGCGCGAGCGGGCCGGCCAGGACGGCGACGACCTGCTGTCGCACCTGCTCCGCGACGCCGAGGCGACTGGGGCGATCAGCCGGGAAGAGCTGGTCGACAACGTCATCTTCCTGTTCTTCGCCGGCTTCGAGACCACCACCAACCTGCTCTCCACCGGCGCCGCGCTGCTGCTGGACCGCCCGGAGCTGCTGGACCGGCTGCGCCGCGATCCCGGCCTCGCCACCAGCGCGGTGGAGGAGTTCCTGCGCTGGGACTGCCCGATCCACGCCACCTCCCGGGTGGTCCGCGAGCCGGTCACCGTCGGCGACCGGGTGATCCGGGCCCGCCGGGTGGTGGTGCTGCTGCTCGCCTCCGCCAACCGCGACGAGCGGCGGTTCCCCGAGCCGGACCGGATCGACCTGGCCCGCTCACCCAACCCGCACCTGGCCTTCAGCTCCGGGCCGCACCACTGCCTGGGCGCCACCCTGGCCCGGGTCGAGGGCGCGGCGGTCTTCGGTCACCTCGCCACCCGGCTGCGCCGGTTCGAGGCCACCGGCCCCGCGCACCGCCGCACCGGACTGGGCTTCCGGGGCTACGACCGGATCCCGGTGCGGGTGGTGTGCAACTGAGGAGACGCGCCAGTCAGCCGGCGGCGAAGGTGACCGGCAGCTGCTTCAGGCCGTTCATGAAGTTCGACTCCAACCGGACCGCGGGGCCGGTGCGGCGCAGCCGGGGCAGGTGCGGCGCCAGCTCCTCGAAGAGCACGGCGGCCTCCACCCGGGCCAGGTGCGAGCCGAGGCAGAAGTGCGGCCCGACGCCGAACGCGACGTGCGGGTTGGGACTGCGATCCAACAGGAAGGTTTCCGGTCGGTCGAAGACCGACTCGTCCCGGTTGGCGGAGATGTAGTACAGCACCACCTTGTCCCCGGCCCGGATCCGTTGCCCGGCCAGCTCGGTGTCGACCACCGCGGTCCGGCGGAACTGCATGATCGGCGTCGTCCACCGCAGCATCTCGTCCACCGCCGTCGGCACCAGGTCCGGTTGGCCGGCGAGCCGGTCGGCCAGGTCGGGACGGTCGGCCAGCAGGTCGAGGCCGCCGGAGATCAGGTGCCGGGTGGTCTCGTTGCCAGCCACCACCAGCAGCAGCCACAGGTGGCAGTACTCGCTCTCGGTGAGCCGGCGGCCGTCCACCTCGGCGGTCACCAGCCGGCTCACCAGGTCCTCGCCCGGGTCGCGGCGGCGGGCCTTCGCGGCGGTGAGGGCGTACCCGAACGCCTCGACGAAGGTCTGCTTGAACACCTCCACGTCCCCGCCGCCGAACGCCGGGTCGTCGAAGCCGACCAGGTTGTTGCTCCAGCGCAGGAAGAGCCCCCGGTCCTCGCGGGGGATGCCGAGCAGGTCGGCGAGGACCAGCAACGGCAGCTCGGCGGCGACCTCGGCGACCGCGTCCACCGGATGGCCGGCGGTGGCCCGCCGCACGATCTGCCGGGCGTGCTCGGCGATGGCCGCGCGCATGCCGCGTACCACCGGGGCGGTGAAGGCGGCGGTGACCACCCGGCGCAACCGGGTGTGCGCCGGAGGGTCCATCCCGACCAGCAGCTGCCGGGAGCGCTCCAGGTCGGCCCGGGAGGTCGGATCGGCGAGGAACGCGCCGCGCTCGGCGGAGGAGAAGACCTCCGGCCGGCGCGACGCGGCGACCACCGCCGCGTGCCCGGTGACCGCCCAGTAGCCGCCGACCCGCTGCACCACCGTGCCGCGGGCCGAGTGCCGCCGCAGCGGCACCTCGGCCACCCAGCCGACCGGCGCCTCCCGGCGGCGGCGGGCGAACTCGGCGAACGGCGGACCGTCCAGATAGGTGGCCGGGTCGGCGAGGCTGCCGGTGCCGGCCCGGGTCAGCTGGGCGCTCACCGGACGGACACCTCCGGCCGCTGCCCGGCCCGGCGCTGCGCCGGCTCCGGCCGGTCGCCGTCCGGCCCGGACGGGCCGTCCGGGCCGGCCAGCAGGCCCCGGCGGCGCAGCGCCGGCATCACCCCCTCACCGAACCAGTACGCCTCCTCCAGGTGCGGCTGCCCGGACAGGATCAGGTGGTTTAGCCCCTGGGCGTGGTACTCGGCGATCCGGTCGGCCACCTCCTCGTGCGACCCGACCAGGGTGATCCCCGGGCCCTGGCGGACCAGGCCGTACCCCGCCCACACGTTCGGGTAGATCTCCAGCCGATCGGTACGGCCACCGTGCAGCGCCGCCATCCGGCGCTGCCCCTCGGAGTCGCTGCGGCGGAACCGCTCCTGGGTCCGGGCCACCAGCGCCGGGTCCAGGTTGGCCACCATGGCGTCGGCCACCGCCCAGGCCTGCTCCGAGGTGTCCCGGCTGATCACGTGGAACCGGGTGCCGAAGGCGATCTCCCGGCCGGCCTCGGCGGCCAGCGCCCGTACCGAGGACACCAGCGAGCCGGTCTGCGCGGGCAGTTCGGCCCAGGTGAGGAAGACGTCGGCCCGGCGCGCCGCGACCTGCTGCGCGGCGGCGGAGGAGCCGCCGAGGAAGATCGGCGGTGGGTCCGGCCGGCGCATCACCGTCGCCCCGGCCACCCGGTAGTGCTCCCCGTCCAGGTCCACCGGGCCCGACCAGGCGCCGCGCAGCACGGCCAGGAACTCGTCGGCCCGCGCGTACCGCTGGTCGTGGGCCAGCCAGTCGCCGTAGCGGTGTTGCTCCTCCGGGTCGCCGCCGACCACGACGTTGAGCAGCAGCCGGCCGCCGGAGATCCGCTGGCAGGTGGCCGACATCTGGGCGGCCAGGGTCGGCGACAGCAGCCCGGGGCGGAACGCGACCATGAAGCGCAGCCGCGCGGTGCGCTGGCTGAGCGCCGCCGCGACCAGCCACGGGTCCTCGCAGAAGATGCCGAACGGCACCAGCGCGCCGGCGAAGCCCAGCCGGTCCACGGCGCCGGCCACCTGGCTCAGGTAGTCGATGTCGGGGTCCCGGCGCAGGGTGGCCACGCCGGGTGGCCCGCCGGCGCGCGGCCTGGCCACCTCGCGGCCGTCGCCGTGGGCCGGGATGAACCAGTAGAGCTGCAGAGACATGGCGCCCCCCGGGTGAGCGGACCGGCACGCACCGTTCAGCGCGATCGTCCGGAACCCTCACATCCGTCGGTCCGCGCCGTCAACGCGGCCGGTTCCAGCACCAGCACCGGCTTGACCACGGCCCCGGCCAGCAGGTCGGCCAGCGCCGCCTCCGGGTCGTCGAACGGCCGGTAGGCGACCAGTTCGGGGAAGGGGAACCGGCCCTGCTCGGCCAGCCGCAGCAGCGCCGGCACCAGCTCCTCGGGGCGCCCCTCGCCGCCCAACGAACCCTGGATCCGTTTGCCGCGCAGCATGGTCTGCTGGTCGACGGCGAACGTCTCACCCGGCCGGGCGGCCCCGACCAGGCAGCACGTCCCCGGCATGCCCACCGCGTCGACCGCCTGCCGGACGACCCGGGGGTCGCCGGTGCACTCCACCGTGACGTCGGCCGGCCCGTCGCAGCGCTCCCGGACGGCCCGGGCCACGTTGCGGACGCCGGTCACGTCCACCGTGTGCGTGGCGCCGTAGCGGCGGGCCAGGGCCAGCCGGGCGGGATCGCGGTCGACGGCCACGATGGTGGTGGCCGCCGTGCACCGGGCCGCCATGACCGCGGCCAGGCCCACCGCGCCGACGCCGAACACCGCCACCGACGCGCCCGGTTCCGGGCGGGCCGCGTAGAGCACCGCCCCGGCGCCGGCGCTGATCCCGCAGCCCAGCGCGGCGACCGCGGCCAGCGGCAGGCTGGTCCGCACCGGCACCAGCGCCGCGGCCGGCAGCACCGCGTGGCTGGCGAACGACGACTGGCCGAAGAACCGCCCGGCCACCGGGGTGCCGTCGGCGCGGCGGAACACCGCACCGCCGTCCGGGCGGCGCCCGCCGAACAGCAGCCCGGGCAGGTCGGCGCAGTACCGCGGCCGGCCACCCCGGCAGTGCCGGCAGCGCCCGCAGGCCGGCCAGCCGAGCAGCACGGCCTCGCCGACGGCCGGCGAGGTGACGCCCGGTCCCACGTCGAGCACCCGGCCGACGCCCTCGTGCCCCAGCACACCGGGCAGCGGGAAGGCCGACCGGCCGCACCGGGCGTCGGCGTCGGTGCGGCAGACCCCGGAGGCGACGATCCGCACCAGCACCTCGCCCGGGCCCGGGCCGTCCAGGCGCAGCTCCTCCAGCCGCAACGGGTGGTCGGGAGCGGGCGCCACCGCGGCGGTCACCCGCACCGTCGCCGCCTCCACCCGAGCGCCACGACGCGAGGATAGGGGCCCGGCCGCCCGGCGGCACCGTGTGCGAGGTCGCGCAATCCGCGCGCGTTGTCCCCGCCACGCGACGGGACATAGCCTCGACAGCCACTGTCAGAGGCCGACCGGTCAGGGGATGCTCATGCAACCGGCGATTGTCGACCGTATCGAGGACATGTACGTCAAGCACCAGGCCGACCCGTACCCGGTGTACCGGGAGTGGCGGGACAAGGGCCCGGTCGTGGTGGACGCGGACGGGAAGGTCATCGTCCTGGGCCATGACGACGCGAAGGCCGCGCTGGCCGATCCCGCGGTCAGCGTCGACCCGCGGGACAGCCGCTGGTACCAGCAGCGCGCCGCGGCCGGCGAGGTCAGCGCCGAGGAGGAGCAGCGCTACGCCGACGCTCCGTTCATCGAACTGAATCCGCCCGAGCACACCCGGCACCGGCTGCTGGTCGGGCAGGCGTTCGCGGCCCGCGCCGCCCGGGCGGCGGAGCCCACCCGGCTGGTGGTCGACGGCCTGCTGGACCGGCTCTCCGGCGGCAGCGAGTGCGACGTGGTGCGGGAGTACGCCTACGCGATCCCGATCCGGGTGCTGTGCGCGTTGTTCGGCATCGCCGACGAGGACGACCGGCAGCGGGTGCAGGACTGGTCGCACTTCATCTCCCGCTCGATGGACCCGTCGAACCCGGTGGACCCGGCCGAGGTGGACCGGGTCTCCGGCGAGCTGCGCGGCTACCTGGAACGGCTGGTCGACGCCCGGGCCGCCGAGCCGGGGGACGACGTGGTCAGCGCCATGCTGGCCAGCCGCAGCGGCGACCAGCGGCTCACCCGGGCCGAGGTGGTCAACGGCCTGTGGCTGCTGGTCGTCTCCGGGCACGAGACCACCAGCAGCCTGATCGCCAGCGGGCTCTACAGCCTGCTCACCGAGCCGGCGCTGGCCGACCGGATGCGGGCCGAGCCGGCGAAGATCCCCGGCCTGGTGGACGAGCTGCTGCGGCTGACCCCGCTGGTGCAGTGCCTGTGGCGGCACGTGAAGCAGGACACCACGCTGCCGAGCGGGGCGCGGCTGCGCGCCGGCGACAGCATGGTGATCGTGCTGGCGCAGGCGAACCGGGACCCGGAGCGGTTCGCCGACCCGGACCGGCTCGACCCGGACCGCACCGAGCAGCACCTGAGCTTCGGCGCCGGGCCCCACTACTGCCTCGGGGCCACGCTGGGCCGGTTGCAGGCGAACCTGGCGCTGTCGGCCTTCCTGCGCCGGGTGGTGGCGCCCGAGTTGGCCGCCGAGCCGCCGGGCACGCCGCGGGCGCTGGGCGGGCTCACCTCGCTGCCGATCCGGTACGCGGAGATCCGCCCGGCCGGCTGAGCGCGGGTGCACCGGAGGGGCGGGGCGGCCGACGGCCGCCCCGCCCCTCGTCGTGCTGGTCAGTAGCGGTAGTAGTCGGCCTTGTACGGCCCCTCCACCGGCACGCCGAGGTAGGCGGCCTGTTCCTTGGTGAGTTGGGTGAGTTTGGCGCCGAGGGCGTCCAGGTGCAGGCGGGCGACCTTCTCGTCGAGGTGCTTGGGCAGCACGTACACGCCGATCGGGTACTCGTCGGTCTTGGTGTACAACTCGATCTGGGCGATGGTCTGGTTGGCGAACGAGTTGGACATCACGAAGCTGGGATGCCCGGTGGCGTTGCCCAGGTTCAGCAGCCGACCCTCGGACAAAACGATGATCGCGTGCCCGTCGTCGAAGCGCCACAGGTCGACCTGCGGCTTGATGTTCTCCCGGGTCACGTCCGAACGCTTGGCCAGCCCGGCCATGTCGATCTCGTTGTCGAAGTGACCGATGTTGCCCACGATCGCCTGGTGCTTCATCCGCGCCATGTGCTCGTTGGTGATCACGTTGAAGCAACCGGTCGCGGTGATGAAGATGTCCGCCTGCTCCACCACGTCATCCAACGTCGCGACCTGGTAGCCGTCCATCGCCGCCTGCAACGCGCAGATCGGGTCGACCTCGGTCACCACCACCCGCGCACCCTGACCCCGCAACGACTCCGCGCAGCCCTTACCCACGTCGCCGTAGCCCATCACCACGGCCATCTTCCCACCGATCAGCACATCGGTGGCCCGGTTGATCCCGTCGATCAACGAGTGCCGGCAACCATACTTGTTGTCGAACTTGCTCTTCGTCACCGAGTCGTTCACGTTGATCGCCGGGAACAACAGCGTCCCGGTGCGGTGCATCTCGTACAGCCGGTGCACACCGGTGGTGGTCTCCTCCGTCACGCCCTTGATCCCGGAGGCGATGCGGGTCCACCGCTGACCGTCCTCGGCCAGCGACCGGTGCAGCAGGCCGAGGATGACCGCGAACTCCTCCGAATCGGCGGACTCCACCGGCGGCACCACACCCGCCTTCTCGTACTCCGCGCCCTTGTGCACCAGCAGCGTGGCGTCACCACCATCATCCAGGATCATGTTCGGGCCCTGACCGTCCGGCCAGGTCAACACCTGCTCGGTGCACCACCAGTACTCCTCCAGGCTTTCGCCCTTCCAGGCGTACACCGGCACACCCGCCGGCGCCTCCGGCGTGCCGTCCGGGCCGACCACGACCGCCGCGGCCGCGTGGTCCTGGGTGGAGAAGATGTTGCACGACGCCCACCGCACCTGCGCACCCAACGCCACCAACGTCTCGATCAACACGGCGGTCTGAATGGTCATGTGCAACGAACCCGTGATCCGGGCCCCGGCAAGCGGCTGCGCCTCGGCGAACTCACGACGAATCGCCATCAGACCCGGCATCTCATGCTCGGCGAGGCGAATCTCCTTGCGCCCGAACTCGGCGAGCGACAGATCCGCCACCTTGAAGTCCCGGCCGGGGCCGGTGGGGTCGGCGGCGACGGTCAACGGTTGTGTCGTGGTCATGGAGTCTCCGAATCGGACGGTGGACACGGAACGGTGCCCCACCGTAACGCCGGGTCGCCCCGCCGGTCGTCCGGCGAAATTCCACGCTTGAACAGCTACGGCAGCAGCTCGCGCACCGCTGCCAGTTCGCGCAGCGGGTCCGGGCCGACCGGCGCGAGCTGGAGCATGGTGACGCCGGCCGCGGCGTACGCCGCCACCCGCTCGCGGACGTGACCGGGCGGGCCGATCAGGCAGACCGCCTCCAGCAACTCGTCCGGCACGGCGGCGGCCGCCTCCGCCTTGCGCCCGGCCAGGTACAGCTCCTGGATCCGGTCCGCTTCCGCCGGGTAGCCGTACCGGGACACCAGGTCGTGGTAGAAGTTGCGCCCCCGGGCGCCCATCCCGCCGACGTAGAGGGCGATCCAGCGCCGGGCGTGCTCGCGCGCCGTGGCCAGGTCGGTCCCGATGGCGAACGGGCCGCCGCCGACCACCTCCAGCGGATCGAGGTCGCCCGGGCGCTTCGCCGCCCCGGCGGCCAGCGCCTCTCCCCACACCTGCGCGGCCTTCTCGGGCAGGAAGAGCGCGGGCAGCCAGCCGTCGGCGACCTCCGCGGTCATCCGGACGTTGGCCGGGCCGAGCGACGCCACGTAGATCGGGATCCGCTCCCGGACCGGACGGGTCAGCATCTTCAGCGGCCGGCCCAGCCCGGTGCCCTGCTCCGGCGGGAGCGGCAGCCGGTAGTGGCCCTCGTGGCGCAGCGTCTCCCGGCGCCAGGCCCGCCGGCACAGTTCGACGACCTCCCGGGTACGCGCCACCGGATGGTCGTACGCGACCCCGTGCCAGCCCTCCACCACCTGCGGTCCGGAGGCGCCGATGCCGAGCAGCGCCCGGCCGCCGGAGAGCGCGTCCAGGCCGGCGGCGGTCTGCGCGAGCAGGGCCGGGGTGCGGGTGTAGATCGGCAGGATCGCCGACCCGAGGCCGACCCGCTCGGTCCGGGCGGCCAGGAAGCCCAGCACGGTGACCGCGTCGAAGCCGTACGCCTCGGGCACCCAGAGCACGTCCACGCCGACCCGCTCCCAGGCGACCGCGCGCTCGGCGGTGGCCCGCACGTCACCGGCGTAGGGCAGGATGACACTCAGCCGCACGGGACCCCCTCGTGGTGGCGGATGCGGCACACGCTGGAGGTTCCGCGTCGCCGGTTTCCGCCACCTTCGCCGCCGGGTGGCGGCGTCGTCAACCGCGACCGGCCGGTCAGCCCTCGGCGCAGCGGTCCGACAGCGCGTAGCGCACCAGCACCACGTCGCCGATCTGGCGTACCTCGGCCACCCGGGCCCGCCGGCC
Source organism: Micromonospora sp. C28SCA-DRY-2 (assembly GCF_030519475.1). GTDB lineage: Bacteria > Actinomycetota > Actinomycetes > Mycobacteriales > Micromonosporaceae > Micromonospora. Next base: position 299,481 of record NZ_JAUMKD010000003.1, read on the forward strand.
GGGGTGCCACGGGAACCGGCCGTCGCCGACGAACCGGGGCGCGCGGCAGTCGCCGACGAAGAACGGCGCGACCACCAGGTGCAGTTCGTCGGCGAGCCCGGCGGTGAGGAACTGCCGGTGCACGTTCGCGCCGCCCTCCACCATCAGCCGGCGTACGCCCCGGGCGGCCAGGTCGGCCAGCAGCCGGGCCGGGTCGACCGGCTCGCCCGCGTCCACCACCTCGGCGAGCGCGCCGAGCCGGTCCCGGGTCTTCTCCACCACGGCCGCGGCACAGTAGACGATCCGGTCGGTCTCGCCGACGGTGAAGAACCGGCCGGCCGGGTCGAGGTCACCGGTCGCGGTCAGGGTGACCCGGGTCGGCGAGGCGGGCAGACCCCGGTCGGCGCGGGCGGCCCGGCGCCGCGCCGAGCGCACCAGCAGCCGCGGGTCGTCCCGCCGGACCGTGCCGGCGCCGACCAGGATGGCGTCGCAGCCGGCCCGGACCGCGTCGATCCGGTCCAGGTCGGCCGCGTTGGACAGCAGCAGCCGCTGCTCGCTGGCGTCGTCGAGGTAGCCGTCGATCGACGTCGCGCAGCTGAGCACGACGTACGGGCGCTCAGTCACGGACCAGCGGGAGGTCGAGGGCGTGCGCACCGCGGCTGGCCTTGGTCGCCAGGTAGCCGGCGTTGGCCGGGGAGAGGTACACCCCGGTGGCGACCCGCCCGGCCACCGTCACGCCGTGCCCGCGCAGCTGCGCGGCCTTGTCCGGGTTGTTGCTGAGCAACGCGATCCGGGGCACGCCCAGCGCGGCCAGCATCTGCGCGGCAACCGTGTAGTCCCGCTCGTCGGGCCGGTGGCCGAGCGCCTCGTTCGCCTCGTAGGTGTCCAGCCCGGCGTCCTGCAGCGCGTACGCGTCGAGCTTGGCGTACAGGCCGATGCCCCGCCCCTCCTGGCGCAGGTAGAGCAGGAAGCCACCCCGGTCGCTGATCCGCTCGGCCGCCTCCCGCAACTGCGGTCCGCAGTCGCAGCGCTGGCTGCCGAAGACGTCGCCGGTCAGGCACTCGCTGTGCGGCCGGACCAGCGGTGGGGCGCCGCCGGCGGCACCCCGGTCGCGGGCCCCCGTCCAGTCCCCCAGCCCGAACGCCAGATGCTCCCGGCCGTCGGCGAGGCCGTCGAAGGTGAACACCCGGGCGTCCGTGGCGTACCCGTCGGGGAACCGCAGCGGGACGGTGACCTGGGTCCGGACGGCGGCGGGTGGCAGTGGTTCGGACATGGAACTCCTCATCAGACGGTGCCGGCGGGCACGCGGGCAAGGCGGGCCACCAGCACGGCGGCGCCGGGCAGGCTCGCGACCAGCACGAGCGCCCCGTACACCGTCGCGGTGGCGACCCCCTCGGCGGCGGTCAGGCCGGCGGCGCCGAACGCCCACGCGGCCACGCCCTCGCGCGGCCCGAACCCGGCGACGTTGGCGGGCACCCCCATCGCCAGCAGGGCGAGCAGGGTCAGCGGCGCCAGCAGGGTCAGCGGCGCGGTGGAACCGGCGGTCCGGGCCGCGAGCAGGAACGTCGCCAGGTGACCGGCCACCGCGACGGCGGAGGCGGTCAGCACGCCCAGCCAGGTGCGCCGGGCGAGCAGCCCGGCGCGGACGTCGGCCGCCGCGGTGCGCACCGCCCGCGCCCACCGGGACGGCCCGGTGCGGGGCAGCGCGCGGGCCAGCAGCGCCACCACCAGCCCGGCCACCACCGCCGACGCGGTGACCGCCGGCAGGTACGGCCGCACCGGCGACGGGAAGGCCAGCAGCACCACCAGCGCGACCCCGGCGAGCACGGCCTGACCGGCGGCCCGTTCCCAGACCACCGCGCGGATGCCCCGGGCGACGTCGCCGACGTCCCGCCCGTGCCGCACCGCCCGGTGCACGTCGCCGAGCACCCCGCCGGGCAGCGTCGCGTTCAGGAACACCGCGCGGTAGACGTGCGCCACGGCGGTGCGCAGCGGCAGCCGCACCCCGAGCCCGCCGGCGACCAGGCTCCACCGCCAGGCGCAGCAGACCGTGGTGAGCACGCCGATGCCGAGCGCCGCCGCGAGCGCCGGGGCGTCGATCAGCCGCAGCCCGGCCAGGAACGGGCCGACCCCGAGCCAGCCGAGCAGGACGGCGAGCACGCCCACTCCGCCGAGGGTACGCGCCCACGCCCAACCCGGCCGTCCCGCCGGCCGCGCCGACGCGGCGCCGTCGCCCTCTGCCCCCACCCGAGCCTCCCCGCACGATCTCCCTGCTCATAGGCACGTGCCGGCGGACCGGTCGGTTCAATCGCCACCGGCCAGCAGGTCGCTGTGCCGGACCACGACGCCGAGCCGGCCGGCCGCCGCGTTGGCCAACCGGCGCCGGCGGTACGCCACTGTCGCGTCGGCCAGCTCCGGCCGCTGCTCGCAGGCCGCGTCCAGCCAGCCGGTGAACCACTCGGCCGCCAGCTCGGCCTGGTCGGGGCCGAGCCGCCACGGGCTGGGCCGCACGTCGACGCCGACCCCGCGCCGGGCGAACGCGGCGACGGCCGCCTCCACCGCGTCCGGGCCGAGCAGCGTACGGCCGGCCAGCGTGCGGCGCTGGTGGTCGTTGAACGCCGCCGCGACCGCCCCGTCCAGCGGGTCGGCCGGGGTCAGCTCCACCCGCCCGGTCACCGAGATCATGAACAGCGCCGGGCAGCCGGCGCCGGAGCACGCCCCGACCAGCCGGTCGACCTCGTCGGCGGTGAGCATGTCGAGCAGCGCGGAGGCGACCACCAGCGAGGTGCCGGCCAGGTCGGCGGCGGTGAGCCGGGTCAGGTCGCCCTGCCGGGTGGCGACCGTGACCGGCGCGCCGTCGGCGGCGACCAGGCCGGTCATCCCGGCGGCGGCCCGGTGCAACAGGTCCGCGTCGCGGTCGTGCAGCACCCAGTGCTGCGGGCCGGGCAGGCGCGGGGCCAGCCACCGGCCCAGCGAGCCGGTACCCGCGCCGAGGTCGTGGACCACCAGCGCGGCGCCGCCGGCCAGCCGGCCGCGGACCCGGTCCACCAGGTCCGCGGCGCGGGCGGCGGCGTCGGCGGGCTCGCGCAGCGCGAGCCACCGCGCGAAGTCCGGGGGCAGGGAAACCGTCATGCCGGCATCGCCTCCTTCAGCACCTTGCCGGTCAGCGTCGCGGTGAGCGTCCAGTCGTCGAGGGTGTCCCGCCGGGCCCGGGCCGCCGCCCGCAGCCGGTCGCGCAGCGGCGGGTCGCCGAGCCACCGGCGCAGCCCGCCGGCCAGCGCCGCCGGGTCGCCGGGCGGCACCAGCAGCCCCGGCGGGGTGCCGTCCGGCGCCCGGCCGAGCGCCTCCGGCAGCCCGCCGGCCGCCGTGCCCAGCACCGGGATCCCGCGGGCCAGGGCCTCGGTGACCACCATGCCGTACGTCTCACCGCGCGAGGCCAGCACCAGCAGGTCGGCGCCGGCGTACGCGGCGGCGAGCCGCTCCCCGGCCAGCGGGCCGACCAGCCGCACCCGGTCGGCGAGACGGTGCGCGTCGACCCGCCGGCGCAATCCGGCGACGAAGTCCGGGTCCCGGTCCAGCGGTCCGGCGCAGACACAGCTCCACGGCGCGTCGGCGACCCCGGCCAGGGCGTCCACCAGCACGTCGTGTCCCTTGTGCGGGGTGACCGCGGCAACGCAGAGCAGCGCGGTGCCGGCGGCGGTGCCGGGCGCCACCGGCGCCGGGTCGACCCCCGGCCGGGCGACGTGCACCCGGTCGGCCGGCAGCGGGTACGCGGCCAGCAGCCGGGCCCGGGTCCACTCGCTGGTGGTGACCACCGCGGTCGCCGCCGCCAGCGCGGCGGCCTCGGCGTCCCCGCCCAGCGGCAGGTGCACCAGCGGCACCAGGCGCAACCGGCGGGCCTGCGGGGTCAGCACCTCGGGCACCGCCGAGGCGACCAGGCCGTCCACCAGCACCATCGCCCCGTCGGGCAGCGCGGCGAGCCGCCCGGCCAGTCCCCGGCGCTCGGCCGGTGTCGGGTCGGGCCACCCGCCGGGCACGGCGTGCTCCCGCACCGACCAGCCCGCCGCGGCGAGCCCCTGGCAGAGCCGGCGGTCGTAGTGGTTGCCGCCGCTCGGCCGGGCCGGGTCGTCGATGTCGTTCGGCAGCACGACGTGCACCACGTCCATCAGAGATGCCGTTCGTAGCTGGCCCAGGCGATGTGCGACTCGTGCAGGGTGACAGTGATGCCGGCCAGGCCGCGCGCGCCCGGGCCCAGGTCGCCGGCGTGCACCCGGTCGGCGAGGCGGTCGGCGACCGTGCGGGCCAGCACCTCCGTGGTGGTGTTCACCCCCGCGAACGCCGGCTCGTCGTCGAGGTTGCGGTAGGTCAGCTCGGCGAGGACTGCCTTGAGCTGCTCGGTGGCCAGCCCGATGTCGACCACGATGCCGTCGGCGTCCAGGTCGGCCCGGCGGAAGGTGGCGTCGACCACGAAGGTCGCCCCGTGCAGCCGCTGGGCGGGGCCGAAGACCTCCCCCCGGAAGCTGTGGGCGATCATCATGTGGTCCCGGACGGTCACGCTGAACACTGATCACTTCCCGTCGTAGCTGATGAGGTGGCACAGGGCGGGCAGGCTGCCCGTGGTCAGTCGGGGCAGCACGTCGGGCAGCTCGGCGAACGGCGACTCGCCGGTGATCAGCGCGTCGAACACCGGGTCGGCGAGCAGCTCCAGGGCGAGCGCGAGCCGGTCGGCGAAGCCGCGGGTGGCCCGGCGGGCGGGCGCCACCGCGCCGACCTGGCTGCCGCGGATGGTCAGCCGTCCGGAGTGGAAGTTGCCGCCCAGGGCCACCTGCACCGGGCGGTCGCCGTACCAGCTCAGCTCGACCACGGTGCCCTCCGGGGCGAGCAGGTCCAGCGCGTGTTGCAGCCCCGCTCCGGTGGCGCTGGCGTGCACCACCAGGTCCCGGCCGCCGGTCGCCCGCGGCGGGGTGGCGAACTCCACGCCCAGCGCCGCGGCCACGCCGGCGCGGGCCGGGTCGACGTCGACCAGCTCCACCCGGACGCCGGGGAACCGGGCGAGCAGGGCGGCCACGCAGCAGCCGACCATGCCGCCACCGACCACGCTGACCCGGTCGCCGACCAGCGGCGGGGCGTCCCAGAGCGCGTTGACAGCGGTCTCCACGGTGCCGGCCAGCACCGCCCGGGCGGGCGGCACCGCCTCCGGCACCGGCACCACCGCGCTGGCCGGCACGACGTACGCGCTCTGGTGCGGGTAGAGGCAGAACACGGTGCGCCCGCGCAGGTGGTCCGGGCCCTGCTCGACCTCGCCGACGTTGAGGTAGCCGTACTTCACCGGGGCCGGGAAGTCGCCGTCCTGGAACGGGGCGCGCATCGCGGCGTACTGGCTGGCCGGCACCCGGCCGGCGAAGACCAGCGTCTCGGTGCCCCGGCTGACCCCGGAATAGCGGGTGCGGACCAGGACCTCGTCGGGGCCGGGCGCGGGCAGCGTTACCGGGCGGATCTCGCCGCGGCCGGGGGCGCGGAGCCAGAAGGCGTGGGCCTCTCGGGTCACCGGCATCTCCTCACCCGACCGAACCGAACGGCCGGATTTTCCGTGTACCCCGGCAGGGGGTTGTCGATCATAGACACGGAGGCACGGTGCCCACGGTTCGAACTGGTCCGGTGATCGGGCTGATCTTCCAGATTGTCCTGCTCGCCGGCCTCGCCGGAACTGTCGGTCTCGGCGGCGCCGGTTGGCTGGCCGGGCTGGCGTACGCGGCGGTCGGTCACGCCGTGCTGAGTCGGGGGTTGCGGCGCTGCGGCGCGGCCGGGCTGGGCCCGGCGGACCGGGTGACGCTGACTCGGGCGGTGCTGGTCGGTGGCGTGACGGCGCTGGTGGCGGACTCCGCGTACCGGCCCACCCCGGTCGGGGTGCTGGTCGCGCTGACCGCTGTCGCGCTGCTGCTGGACGCGGTGGACGGCCGGGTGGCCCGGCGCACCGGCACCGCGAGCGCGTTCGGCGCTCGCTTCGACATGGAGGTCGACGCGTTCCTCATCCTGGTGCTCAGTCTGCACGTCGCGCCCTCGGCGGGCGGCTGGGTGCTCGCGATCGGCGCGATGCGGTACGCCTTCGTCGCGGCGGCCCGGGTGCTGCCCTGGTTGCGCGGGCCGCTGCCGGCCCGCTACTGGCGCAAGGTGGTCGCCGCGGCGCAGGGGGTGCTGCTGCTGGTCGCCGCGTCCGGGGCGCTGCCCCGGACGCTGACCGTGCTGGTGCCGGCGGTGGCGCTGGCGCTGCTGGTGGAGTCCTTCGGCCGCGACGTCGGCTGGCTGTGGCGACACCGTCCGGTCCCGGCCGGCCCGCCACGCGCCGGCCGGACCGTGCCCGGGCCGGCGCTGCCCGTCGGCCCGGTGCCGCTGCCGATCCGCCGGCACCCCACCCGAACCGGCGAGCCGGCCGGCGACCGCGACCTGTCGGTCGCCCCGCCCGTGCTCTCGTTGCGCTGACCCCGGAGCCGTGATGCCGACCCACACCCCGCCCCGCCCGTCGCCGACCGACCCGGACGCATCCGGTGCGCACCGCCCCGAACCGTCCGGGGCGGAGCACGAGGCACCGGACGCCGGCCCACCGCGTACCACCGCCGGGCGCGGCGGCCGGCGCGGCCGGGCCGCGGCGAGGTGGGTGACCACCGCGCTGGCCGCGCTGCTGGTGCTGGTCGCGCTCACCCTGCCGAGCCGGCCCGGGCAGCTCACCCCCGCCGCCTTCCTGCGCGTTCCGCTGGAAGGGCTGCTGCTGGCCGCCCTGCTGCTCGCGCTGCCGGGCCGGCCGCGGCGGCTGGTGGCCGCCGCGGCCGGGACGCTGCTCGCCCTGCTGACCGTGCTGAAGCTCGCCGACCTGGGGTTCCGCTCGGCGCTGGGCCGGCGCTTCGACGTGGTGCTCGACTGGGCGCTGCTCGACGACGCGGTCGCCTTCCTCACCGACTCGTTCGGGCGGGCCGGTGGCACCGGCGCGGTCGTCGGCGTGCTGGTGCTGGCCGTGGCGCTGGTGCTGGCCCTCACCGCGGCGGCGCTGCGGCTGGCCGGGCTGGTGGCCCGGCACGAGGTCGGGGCGCGCCGGGTGATCGCCGTGCTGGTGGTGCTCTGGGTGGCCGCCGCGACCACCGGGGTGCGGGTCGCCCCCGGCGTGCCGGTCGCCGACACCGCCGTCACCGCGCTGGTGCGGGACCACGCCCGGCAGGCGCAGGCGCGGCTGCGCGACCGGGAGGCGTTCGCCGCGCAGGTGGGCGCGGACCCGTTCCGCGACACCCCGGGCACCGAACTGCTGACCGCGCTGCGCGGCAAGGACGTCATCGTCGCCTTCGTGGAGAGCTACGGCCGGGACGCGGTCGAGGACCCGGAGTTCGCGCGGGTCGGCGAGGTGCTGGACGCCGGCACCGAGCGGCTGCGGGCGGCCGGGTTCGCCGCCCGCAGCGGCTTCCTCACCTCGCCCACCACCGGGGGCGGCAGCTGGCTGGCCCACGACACGCTGCTGTCCGGGCTGTGGATCGACAACGAGCAGCGCCACCGCAGCCTGCTGGCCAGCGACCGGCTCACCCTCGGCGGCGCCTTCCGGCGGGCCGGTTGGGACACCGTCGGGGTGATGCCCGCCGCCACCCAGCCGTGGCCGGAGGGGTCGTTCTTCGGCTACGACCGGTACTACGACGCCGCGGGCCTGGGCTACCGGGGGCCGAAGTTCAGCTACGCCCCGATGCCCGACCAGTACACCCTGGCCACCTTCCAGCGCCGGGAGCGGGACGTCGCCGGCCGCCCGCCGCTGATGGCCGAGATCCCGCTGATCTCCAGCCACTCCCCCTGGACCCGGATCCCCAAGGTGATCGACTGGGCAGCCGTCGGCGACGGCAGCGTCTACCACGACGCCGCGGTCAGCAACCCGAAGTCGCAGCCCCGCGCCGGCTACCGCAAGGCCGTCGAGTACTCGCTGCGCACGGTGATCTCCTACCTGGAGACGTACGGGGACCGGGACCTGGTGCTGGTCTTCCTCGGCGACCACCAGCCAGCCCCGGTGGTCACCGGCGACGACGCCAGCCGGGACGTGCCGGTCAGCATCGTCGCCGCCGACCCGGCGGTGCTCGACCGCGTCGCCGGCTGGGGCTGGCAGGACGGGCTGCGACCGGGGCCGGACGCGCCGGTCTGGCCGATGGACGCCTTCCGCGACCGGTTCCTGACCGCCTTCGGCGCCGGCCCGCCGGCCGGCCGGGCGCACGGCCGCTGACGCGGGGCCGGTGGCCGCGGCCGGCGGCGAGACGCACGCGCATGCGGTCGCGCGTCCCGCGCATGGCCCGCGGCGCGCGGCCGGCGTTGGATGGAGGGCATGACGATCAACGAACAACCGGTGCTGGTGCTCGGCGGCACCGGCAAGACCGGCCGCCGCGTCGCCGACCGGCTCGCCGCGCTCGGCCGGCCCGTCCGGCTCGGTTCCCGCACCGGCACGCCCCCCTTCGACTGGACCGACCGGGCGACCTGGCCGGACGCGGTGGCCGGCGTCGGCGCGGTGTACCTGTCGTACCAGCCGGACCTGGCGGCGCCCGGCGCGGTGGAGACGGTGGAGTCGTTCACCCGGCTGGCGGTCGCCGCCGGGGTGGACCGGGTGGTGCTGCTCTCCGGCCGGGGCGAACCCGAGGCCGAGCAGGCCGAGCGGGCGGTACGGCAGGTGGTGGACACCGCCGGGGGCCGGTGGACGGTGGTGCGGGCGAGCTGGTTCCAGCAGAACTTCAGCGAGGGCCCGTTCGTCCACGACGTACGGCGGGGCGAGGTGGCGCTGCCGGTCGACGGGGTGGCGGAGCCGTTCGTCGACGCGGACGACGTCGCGGCGGTCGCCGTCGCGGCGCTGACCCGGGACGGGCACGCCGGCGAGGTGTACGAGGTGACCGGCCCGCGGCTGCTGACGTTCGCCGACGTGGTCGCCGAGATCGCCGCCGCGACCGGCCGGCCGGTCCGGTTCACCCCGGTGCCGGTCGCCGAGTACACCGCGGCGCTGGACCGGGCCGGCGCGCCGGCCGACGTGGTCGCGTTGCTGACGTACCTGTTCACCGAGGTCCTCGACGGGCGCAACGCCAGCCTGGCCGGGGGCGTGCGGCGGGCGCTGGGCCGCCCGCCGCGGGATGTCACCGAGTACGCCCGGGCCACCGCGGCGACCGGCGTGTGGGAGGCGTGAGATGACAGTGCTGCGTACGGTCAGCCTGCTCGCCGCCGCGGTGTCCACCGGCCTGATGGCCGGCCTGTTCGCGGCGTTCGCCTACGCGGTGCTGCCCGGCCTGGTCCGGGCGGACGACCGGACCCTGGTCCTCGCCATGCAGCGGATCAACGAGTCCATCATCAACGGTTGGTTCCTGCTTTGCTTCCTCGGCGCGCTGGTGTGCGCCGGGCTGGCGGCGGCGCTGCACCTCGGCGCGGCGCACCGGTCCGTGCTGCCGTGGATCCTCGCCGCGCTGCTGCTCTACCTGGTGGTGCTGGTCGTCACCGGGACGGTGAACGTGCCGCTGAACAACCAGCTGGCCGCCGCCGGCGATCCGGACCGGGTGGCCGACCTGGCCGCGGTGCGGGACCGGTTCACCGCCACCTGGGTGCGCTGGAACCTGGTCCGCGCGGTCGCCTCGACCGCCGCGTTCACGCTGCTCGGCTGGGCCCTGGTGGCGCACGGCCGGCTGACCGGCTGACCGGCTGACCGGCCGGGCGGCCGGGCGGGCCGGGCGGCGGCGCGCTGGCCCGCCCGGGGCGGCGACCGACCGGGGCGCGGGGTCAGCCCGGGGTGATGAGGTCGGTGTAGTCGGCCGCGCTGAGTGGCTGCCGGGACAGCGACCCGTCCGCCCGCGGTACGCCGAGCGGCTGCCCGCGCCGCAGGAACGACACGGTCTCCACGTCGGTGCGGGCGGTCAGGGTACAGACCAGCTGCCCGAAGGCGAGCACCTCGTCGCTGCGGCCCGCCTCGTCGTCGACCGCGCCGACGTCGACCTCGGCGTGGGCGCCGGTGATCCGCACGGTGGCCCCGCCGACCGCGCCGGGCAGCGAGCTGGTCAGCCCCCGGTCCCGTTCGGCGGCGCTCGGGCCGGCGAGCAGGTGGGCCAACTGGGCGTCGGCCGTCGGGGCGGCGTCCAGCCGCCGCTCGACCGGCACCAGCCGGTCGTCGCGGACGAAGCAGAGCACCTCGGCGACCCGGCCCGCCGGGGAGGTCGCCTCGCCGGTGGCCGCCGAGGGGAACGGGCCGCGCGGCGCCGGCACGGTGCGGGGGGTGTCCTCGACCGGCACCCCGCACCCGGCGAGCAGCAGCACGAGCGCGGCGAGGGCGGCCCGGCCCACCGCCCGCCGGCCCGACCCGCCGCCGCCGGTGTGCCGGCTCATCGGAGGGCCTCGGGCAGTTCGACCCGGAACCGGGCCCCGCCGCCGGGGCGGTCCCCGACCTCGGCCCGGCCGCCGTGGGCGGCGGCGTGCTGGGCGACCAGGGCCAGCCCGAGGCCGCTGCCGTCGCCGCCGGCCCGGGCGTGCGCGGCCCGGGCCCGGACGAACCGGTCGAAGACCGCCTCCCGCTCGGCGACCGGCACGCCCGGACCCTCGTCGTCCACCTCGACGACGCCCGTCCCGCCCTGCCGGGCCAGCCGCACGGCGACCGGCCCGCCGCCGTAGCGCACCGCGTTGTCGAGCAGGTTGACCAGGATCTGCTCCACCCGGCGCCGGTCCACCGACCAGGTCGTCGCGGTGCCCGGCGCGACCCGCACCAGCGCGTCGGGCAGGGACCGGGACCGGCAGGCCTCCCGGGCCAGCGCCGCCACGTCGACCGGCGCCCGGTCGGCCGGCCGGTCGCTGCGGGCCAGCTCGATCAGGTCGTTGACCAACTGCTGGAAGCGGGCCACCTCGTCGGCCACCAGACCGGCGGCCAGCGCGGTCCGCTCGTCGAGGTGCTCCCGGCGGTTGGCCAGCACGCTCGCCGCGGCGGACAACGTCTGCAACGGCGAGCGCAGCTCGTGGCTGACGTCGGCGGCGAACCGGCGGTCCCGCTCGATGCGCCGGGCGAGCTGGTCGACCATGTGGTTGAACGAGGTGGAGAGCCGGGTCAGGTCGGGGTCGGTGGTCGGCGCCAGCCGGGCGGTGAAGCTGCCGGCCGCGATCTTCTCGGCCGCGTCGGCGACAGCGGTGAGCGGCCGCAGGCTGTGCCGGGTGGCGTACCAGCCGACCGCCGCGCCGGACCCGGCCACCACGATGGCGACGGCGGTCAGCGCCAGGGCGAGGACCTGGAGCGTCTCCTCCAGCTCCCGCAGCGAGGTCACCTCGTAGTAGCCGACCGCCTCGGCCACCGGCACGCCGACCAGCAGGGCCGGCTGACCGTCGATCCGGACCCGCTGCACCGCCGGTTCCCCGCCGCGCACCAGGCGTTGCAGCTCGGCGGGGACGGCGGCGGTCAGCCCGTCGTCGGCGGTACGCAGGTACCACTGGTCGTCGCGGTACAGCAACGGACGGCGGTTGCCGCCGGTGTCCAGCGACCGCAGCACCTCCGCCACGTCGGGCGCCTCGGCGTCCAGGCCGGTGCGCACCACCGCCGCGTCGAAGTACGCCGCGCGCAGCGCGGTGCGCTCCCGCTCGTCCAGCAGTGACCGCCGGGTCAGCTCGTAGGACACCAGGGCCATCGACGCGGCCAGCAGCAACGCGCCGACGGCGAAGCCGGCGGTGACCCGGGCCCGCAGGCCGAGCCGCCTCATCGTTGCAGCTTGTAGCCGAGCCCACGCAGGGTGACCAGGTGGCGCGGGTTGGCCGGGTCGCTCTCGATCTTCTGGCGGAGCCGGCCGACGTGCACGTCGACGAGGCGTTCGTCGCCGGTGTGGTAGCCCCACACCCGGCTGAGCAACTGCTGCCGGGACAGCACCCGTCCGGCGTGCTCGGCCAGCTCGCAGAGCAGCCGGAACTCGGTGCGGGTGACCGGCACCGGCTGCCCGTCGCGGCGTACCTCGCCGGCCTCCGGGCTGATCTCCAGTTCACCGAAGGTGAGCACGGACACCGCCGGGGCGGCGGCCCGGGCGCGCCGGCGCAGGGCGCGCAGCCGCGCGGAGAGTTCCTTGATCGCGACGGGCTTCACCACGTAGTCGTCGGCGCCCGCCTCCAGCGCCGCGACGATGTCGTGGGTGTCGTCGCGGGCGCTGATCACCACGATCGGCACGTCGTCGTCGCGGCGCAGCTGCCGGATGCACTCGAAGCCGTCCAGCCCCGGCAGCATCAGGTCGACGAGCACGTTGTCGGCCGGGTCCTGACGCTGCGCGCGGAGTCCCTCCTCCGCGGTGGCCGCCCCGCGTGCGGCGTAACCCTCGTCCTCCAGGGCGAGCAGCAGGGCCAGACGGATCCGGTCGTCGTCCTCGATCACCAGTACGCCCGTCATACCCGCATCATCCCCGGCACCCCGCCGGGCGCCCAGCCCTGGCCGGCGCCGGACGGATTTGTCACATAACTGTCATGCAACCGCGGATCCAGTGCCACGGTCGGCCGGCAGGGTGGGTGCCGGAGCCGACGGGCGGGGAGGGCGACCGGTGACGCAACAGCAGGCAGGGTGGTCGGTGCCGCTGATCGAGGTGGCGCTCGGCACGGAACTGGACCGGGCCGGCCTGTCGGTGACGGGCCCGGTCTTCGACCGGGTGCTGGCGCTGTCCCCCGGGCACGTGGTGGTCAACCTGGCCGGCTGCCGGCACGTCGACGCCGCCGGCATCGGGCTGCTGCTGGACGTGCACCGGCGGCTCGCCCGCCGGCAGGCGGTGCTGAGCCTGCGCGACCCGAACCCGCGGATCCGCCGGATCCTGCAGACCGCCCGGCTGGACCAGGTGCTGCCGGTGACCGGCTCCGGACCGCCGGCGGCACCACTCCCCGACGCGCCACCCCCACCCGTCGGTCCGGCTTCCCCGCCGGCCGGCACGGCTCCCCCACCGGCCGGCACAACCCCCCTGCCGGCCGGTGGGGCGACCCGCTCCAGCGGACCGAACGGCCGCCCCTGCGGCCGGGCGGTGGTCGCCTCGCCGTCGTGACCACGCCCCGGCGGCGACCGGGGTCGAGTACCGAGGAGGACAGCATGACCGGGACCGGTCTGGGCGCGGCGGTGGCGGTCGGCCTCGCCGTCGGGGCGGTGGGCCGGTTCGCCCTGCCGGGACTGCGGGAGGTCCCGGTCTGGCTGGCGCTGGTGGTCGGGGTGGTCACCGCCGTGCTCGGCACGGTGGTGGTCGGCCTGGCCGACGCCGGCGGCCGCTTCGGCCCGCTCGACCTGGTCGTGCAGGTCGGATCGGCGACGGCCGGTGTCGCCCTGGTCGCGCTCACCACCGGACGTGAGGAATCCGACCCGACCTGATCCGGGTTCCCCGGCCGGTCGTCCCGCGCCGGACCGGCCACTCCGGCGGCCCGACGGGGCGCCGGGGTCGGCGGGGGCACCGCGCGAGCCGACCGGCAGAACGCGAGGAAGAGGACCATGACCGTCGTACCCGACGAGAACCTGATGACGCTGATCTGCGACGCCTGCGGCGACACGGTCCGCGCGACCGCCTGCGTGCTGCCGGACGCCGAGGTGGTCTGGACGCTGGTGTCCGAGCACGGCTGGAGCGGCTCGCCCTTCGCCACCGGCCCGCACCGCTGCCCGCGCTGCGCCCCGCTGCCGCCCGACCCGGCCGACCCGACCGGCGGCCGCCACCCCGGCGAGGTGCTCGGCATCGACTACCTCGAGGACGTACCGGTGGTGAGCGTCACCGGCGACATCGACCTGGACGGCGGCGACGCGCTCCGTGCGGCCCTGCACGGGGCCGTCGAGGTGCGCGGGCACGTGGTGGTCGACCTGGCCCGCGTCCACCTGATCGACTCCGCCGGGCTCGGGCTGCTGGTCCGCGCCCACCGGGACGCCCGCGAACGCGGTGCGGTGCTGTGCCTCGCCGCGCCGTCCCGCTACCTCCGCACGGTGCTGCACACGATGCGCCTGGACGGGGTCTTCCCGGTCTTCGACAGCGTCGAGGAGGCCGTCGCGGAGGTGTCCCGGCCGAGCCGCGCCGCCGGGCCCGCGGGCCCCGGTCCGGCTCCGGCGCGGCGGGCGGCGGCCGCCCCCGTCCGGACCGGGTGAGGCGCCCCGCCGGCCGGGTCAGCCGGAGGGCTGGTCGACCGGGCAGGCGTACGCCGAGCGCCCGCCCAGCTCCCAGACCCGCACTGGCGCGCCGCAGCGCCGGCACGCCGGCCGCTTGTAGACCCACCGCTCGTCCGGAGCCGCCGGGTCGCTGACCACCTGGCCGGCGTCGCGGCCCAGGGCCAGGTACCGCACCGCGAGGTCCCAGAGCCGCCGGGCGGGCTCCGGCCCGACGCCCCGGGTGTCCGGGTCGAGGCCGGCGAGGAAGAGCAGTTCGGCCCGCCAGGCGTTGCCGATGCCGGCCCAGACCGCCTGGTCGAGCACCGCGGCGCCGACCGCGCCCCGCACGGCGGCCAGCCGGCGGACCGCCTCCGCCGGGTCGGCGTCGGCGCGCAGCGGGTCCGGCCCGAGCGAGGCCCGCAGCGCGCGCTCGCCGCCGGGCGGCAGTGGCTCGCACCGGATCGGGGCGATCAGGTCGTACGCGACCGCGGCGCCGGCCAGCCGCAGCCGCACCCCGGCGCGCGGGGCGGCGGTCGGGTCGTCGTGGCGCAGGAACAGCCCGCGCATGCCCAGGTGCACGTGCAGGGTCGGGCTGCCGTCCAGGTGGTAGAGCAGGTGCTTGCCGTACGCCTCCACGGCGCGCAGCCGCCGCCCGTCGTAGGGGCCCGGATCGAACCGGCCCTGCGGGCTGGAGACCGCCAGCACCTGCCCGGCGAGCGCGGCCTGCTGCTCGCGGGCGTACCGGTGGATCAGGTGCCCCTCGGGCACGTCAGCCACCTCGGCGGGACAGGGCGGGCATGGCGGCGGATACCCGGCACGTCCGGCGGGAAACGCCGCCACCAGCGGGAAGACGGGCGGTCGGTCCGCAGTTGTACTGGTTCGTGACCGACGTCGCCCCGCAGTCCCGGCTGCTCGACATCCGGCGGATCTTCGTGGAGCCGAAGGCCGCCGCGCTCCCGCGCGGCCAGCAGGTGCTGGCCCGCTTCCCCGACGCCGAGCGGATCGAGATCGACAGCCACACCCGCATCCCGGAGCTGTACGGCGACGAGACGAACGTGGCCCGCTGGGTGCGGATCAAGACCGAGACCCTGGTGCTCGGGGTGAAGAAGTCGCTCACCGCCCGGCCCAACGGCCGCTCCAGCGACTTCATCGCCCCGTCCACCGCCAACGGCTGCGCCATGGCGTGCGCCTACTGCTACGTGCCGCGGCGCAAGGGCTACAGCAACCCGATCACCGTCTTCGCCAACATCGACCGGATCACCGGCTACCTGTCCCGGCACGTCGCCCGGCAGGGCGTGAAGGACACCCCGAACCAGTGCGACCCGCACGCGTGGGTGTACGACATCGGCGAGAACTCCGACTGCTCGCTGGACGCCCGGGTCAGCGACAACGTCCGCGACCTGGTCACCCGCTTCCGCGCCCTGCCCACCGCCAAGGCCAGCTTCGCCACCAAGCACGTCAACCGCGACCTGCTCGACTGGGACCCGCGCGGGCGTACCCGGATCCGGTTCTCGCTGATGCCCGCCCGGGACGCCAGGCTGCTCGACATCCGCACCTCGCCGGTCGCCGAACGGATCGCCGCGATCGACGACTTCGTCGCGGCCGGCTACGAGGTGCACGTCAACTTCAGCCCGGTGGTGGTCCGCGACGGCTGGCTCGACGACTGGGCGGAGCTGCTCGACCAGCTCGACGCCGGGATCGGGCCCCGGGCCCGGGCCCAGCTCGCCGCCGAGGTCGTCTTCCTCACCCACAACGACCGGCTGCACGAGGTCAACCTCGGCTGGCACCCGAAGGCCGAGGAGCTGCTCTGGCGCCCGGACCTCCAGCAGCCCAAGCGCTCGCAGACCGGCGGCTGGAACGTGCGCTACCGCACCGGCCACAAGGGGCGCTACGTCGCCGCGCTGACCGAGCTGATCGCCGCCCGGACCCCGTACTGCCGCATCCGGTACGCCTTCTGACCGCGCCGGCCGAACCGGGTGGGCCCGGCCGGCGCGGCGGTCACGCGTAGAGGCGGCTCACCGTCTCGGCGACGCAGACCGGCTTGCCGCCCGCGTCGCTCTCCACGGTGACCGCGGCGACCAGCTGCACCCCGCCGTCCACGCCGGAGACCTCGGCGATGGTGGCGGTGGCCCGCACCGCGCTGCCCACCCGCACCGGGGCCGGGAACCGCACCCGGTTCAGCCCGTAGTTGACGCCCATCCGCACCCCCTGCACCCGGTAGAGGCGGCCGGCCAGCGCCGGCAGCAGGGACAGCGTCAGGTAGCCGTGCGCGATGGTCCCGCCGAACGGGCCGGCGGCGGCCCGCTCCGGGTCGACGTGGATCCACTGGTGGTCGTCGGTGGCGTCGGCGAAGAGGTCGACCCGGCTCTGGTCGATCCGCTGCCAGTCGCCGGGGCCGATGGTCTCGCCGACCGCGGCGGCCAGCTCGTCGAGGGAGGCGAAGGTCCTCATGCCAGGTGCCCGCCCAACTTGGTGTAGCCGCGCAACAGGTCCCGCGCGATGATCAGCCGCTGCATCTCGTCGGTGCCCTCGAAGATCCGGTAGAGCCGGACCTGCCGGTACCAGCGCTCGATCGGCAGCTCCCGGGTGTAGCCCATGCCGCCGTGGATCTGGAGCACCCGGTCCACCACCCGGTTGACCATGCCGGCGCCGTAGAGCTTGGCCATCGAGGAGGCGTGCCGGGGGTCCATGCCCTGGTCCACCGTCCAGGCGGCCCGCAGGATGAGCCAGCGGGCCGCCTCCAGCTCGGTCTCCGAATCGGCGATCATCCACTGGATCGCCTGGTTCTCGCCGATCGGCCGGCCGAAGGTCTGCCGGCTGTTGGCGTGGTCGATCGCCATCCGCAGCGCGCGCTCGGCGATGCCCACCGCGTGCGAGGGGATGGTGTAGCGGCCCTTGCCGATCCACTCCATGCCGAGGGTGAAGCCCTGCCCCAGCTCGCCGAGGATGTTGCGGCCGGGCACCCGGACGTCGGAGAAGACCAGCGAGGCCGGCCCGCCCTCACCCATGGTCTGGATGAACTCCGACCGCCAGCCCATCGACCGGTCCACCAGGAACGCGGTGGCGCCGCCGTTGCGCGCCCCCTTCTCCCGGTCGGTCACCGCGATCACGATGGCGAAGTCGGCCTCGTTGCCGCCGGTGATGAAGGTCTTCTCGCCGTTGAGGATCCAGTCGTCGCCGTCGCGGCGGGCGCTGAGCTTGATGTTGGCCGCGTCCGACCCGGCGCCCGGCTCGGTGATCGCGAAGCAGCTGCGCCGCTCGCCCTCGATGGTCGGGATCAGGTACTCCCGCTTCTGCTCCTCGTTGCAGTGGAACAGGATGTTGTCGGCCTCGCCGCCGAACCGGAACGGCACGAACGAGCGGCCGATCTCGGTCCAGATCAGCGACTGGGTGACGGCGGAGAGGTCCATGCCGCCGTACTCCTCCGGGGTGGCCAGGCCCCAGAAGCCGAACGCGCGCGCCTTGAGCTGCAACTCGCGAAGTTCAGCCGGTTCCAGCCCGGGCCGGTGCGCCCGTTCCCGCCGCAGCAGCTCCGGTTCCAGCGGCATGACCTCCTTGGTGATGAAGTCGCGGGCGGTGTCGCGGATGGCCCGCTCGGTGTCGGAAAGCGCGAAGTCCATGTCCCCTCCGGGTGCTGAGCTGGTACGCGCGTCTCAGCGCGCGCCGCCGTTGACGTACAGGGTCTGGCCGCTGACGTACGAGGCGTCGTCGCTGGCCAGGAAGGCGATCACCGAGGCGATCTCGGCCGGCTGGGCGACCCGGCGCAGCGGGGTGTGCTCGGCGACCATCCGCTGGTGCTCCGCCGGGCTGGCGCCCACCCGCTCGGCGGTCGCGGCGGTCATCGCGGTGGCCACGTAGCCCGGGGCGACCGCGTTCACGGTGACGTTGAACGGGCCCAGCTCGATGGCGAGGGTGGCGGTCAGGCCCTGCACGCCGGCCTTGGCCGCCGCGTAGTTGACCTGGCCCCGGTTGCCGAGGGCGGAGCGGCTGCTGAGGTTGACGATCCGCCCGTAGCGGGCCGCGACCATGTGCTGCTGGGCCGCCTGGCAGCAGAGGAACATGCTGGTCAGGTTGGTGGTCAGCACCGCCTCCCAGTGCGGCAGGGGCATCTTGAACAGCAGGTCGTCGCGGGTGATGCCGGCGTTGTTCACCAGCACGTGCAGCCCGCCGTAGGTGCGCACCACCCGGTCGGTCATCGCGGCGACCGCCTCGGGGTCGGTCACGTCGCAGCCGATCCCGACGGCCCGGCCGCCGGCCGCGGTGATCTCGTCGGCGACGGCCTGGCTGCGCTGCGCGTCGAGGTCGACCACGGCGACGGCGGCGCCCTCGGTGGCCAGCCGGTGCGCGGTCGCGGCGCCGATGCCCCGCGCGGCGCCGGTGACGACGGCGACCCGGTCGGCGAATCTGGTCACGGTTGCTCCCTGGGGTCAGAAGGCGTTCACGCCGGTGAGCGCGCGCCCGATGAGCAGCTGCTGGATCTGGCTGGTGCCCTCGTAGAGGGTGGCGACGCGGGCGTCGCGCAGGTACTTGCCGACCGGGTACTCGTCGATGTAGCCGTACCCGCCGAAGACCTGGACGGCGTTGTTGGCCGCGCGGACGGCGGCCTCGCTGGCGAAGAGCTTGGCCATCGACGCCTCGGTGGCGAACGGCTGGCCCCGGTCGACGAGGTCGGCGACCTGCCACACCAGCAGCCGGGCGGCGTTGGTGTCGACCGCGATGGCGGCGAGCAGTTGCTGCACCAGCTGGTGGCCGGCGATCGGCTTGCCGAACTGGGTGCGCTGCCCGGCGTAGCCGACCGCCGCGTCCAGGCAGCCCTGGGCGATCCCGACGCAGCCGGCGGCGACCGACATCCGGCCCTTGGCCAGGGTGGCCAGCGCCAGCCGGAAGCCGCCGCCCTCCTCGCCCAGGCGCGCCGAGTCCGGCACCCGCACGCCGTCGAAGCGCAGCTCGCCGGTGGCCTGCCCGCGCAGGCCGAGCTTGCCGTGGATCTCGCGGCGGGTGAGCCCGGGCGCGTCGGTGGGCACGAGGAACGCGGTGATCCCCCGGTGGCCGGGGCCGCCGGTGCGGGCGAAGACCAGCGCGACGTCGGCGGTGGTGCCGTTGGTGATGAACGTCTTGGTGCCGGTGAGCAGCCAGTCGCGGCCGTCCCGGACCGCCCGGGTGGCCAGCGCGGCGGCGTCCGAACCGCTGTCCGGTTCGGTCAGCGCGAAGCAGCCGAGCGCGGCGCCGGCACAGAGCCGGGGCAGCCACTGCGCCCGCTGCGCCGGGGTCCCGTGCGCGGCGATGGACTTGGCGACCAGCCCGAGCGACACCGAGACGATGCCCCGCACGGCCGAGTCGCCCCGGCCCAGTTCCTCCAGCACCAGGCAGTACGCGAGGTGGTCGCCGCCGGAGCCGCCGTCGTCCTCGGGGATGGTCAGCCCGAGGAAGCCGAGCTGGCCGAGCTTGCCGACGATCTCCGGGTCCACCGACTCCCGCCGGTCCCAGGCCGCCGCGTGCGGGGTCACCTCGCGGTCGACGAACTCCGCGGCGAGCCGGCGGACCGCCGCCTGTTCGGCGGAGAGCTGAAGGTCCATGGCCGATAAACTAGCGCTGCAAGTTTAATTCCGTCCAGACCCGGCTGTGGCAGAGTTTGCGGCGGACCATCGAGCGAGGGAGGGACGGATGCCCCGGCCGCGGCAGGCGCTGCTCAGCCGGCAGCGGATCGTCGAGGCCGCCGCCGCGCTGATCGACGCGGAGGGACTGGAGGGCTTCTCCACCCGCCGGCTCGCCGCCGAACTCGGGGTACGCGGACCGTCGCTGTACAACCACTTCGCCACCAAGGACGAGATCCTCGACGCGGTGGCCGACAGCGTCACCGGCCAGGTGGACGTGTCGTTCTTCGGCCACGTCGACTGGCGCGAGGCGCTGCGCCGGTGGGGGCACTCGTACCGGGCGGCGCTGGCCGCGCACCCGAACATCGTGCCGTACCTGGCCCGCGGGCCGGGGCGCCGCCCGGCGGCGCTGGCCATGGCCGACGCCGTCTACGGTGGACTGGTCGACGCGGGCTGGCCGCCCGCCCGGGCCACCCACATCGGCGCGCTGATGCGCTACTTCGTCGCCGGTTCGGCGCTCGGGTCGTTCGCCCGCGGCTTCGTCGAGGACCCGAGCCTCTACGCCGAGCAGTACCCGCACCTGACCCAGGCGCACCGGCTCGCCGAGCACCAGCAGCGGGTGGACGAGGGCGCCTTCGCGCTCGGCCTCGACGCGCTCATCGACGGGCTCTCCCGCACCTACGAGGAGCACATCGGGCCGTTGCCGCCCCTCCCGTCCGGCCGCACGGCGTACTAGAGTCAAAACTTGCACCGCTAGTTTTGGCCGACGTACGTGAGGGGCGCGATGGATCTCGCACGGACCGACATCTACCTCGACGGGGCCTGGGTCGCCGCCTCCTCCGGGCAGACCCTGGCGGTGCGCAACCCGGCGACCGAGGAGGTCGTCGCGACTGTGCCGGCCGGCACGGCGGCCGACGTCGACCGGGCCGTCGCGGCGGCCCGGGCGGCCTTCCCCGGCTGGGCCGGCGCCGCCCCGGCCGAGCGGGCCGCCGCGCTGGACCGGCTGCACGCCGCGCTCACCGCGCGGGCGCACACCATCGCCAACACCGTCGCGACCGAGCTGGGCACCCCGCTGAAGATCGCCGTCCGGGTGCAGGCCGGGCTGCCGCTGACCGTGCTGCGCAGCTACGTGGACCTGGCCGCCCGGCCACCGGCGGAGGAGACGGTCGGCAACTCGCTGGTCGTCCGCGAACCGGTCGGCGTGGTCGGCGCGATCACCCCGTGGAACTACCC
This sequence comes from Micromonospora sp. C28SCA-DRY-2, assembly GCF_030519475.1. Taxonomy (GTDB): domain Bacteria; phylum Actinomycetota; class Actinomycetes; order Mycobacteriales; family Micromonosporaceae; genus Micromonospora. The sequence goes on from NZ_JAUMKD010000003.1 coordinate 320,391, forward strand.
GCTGCACCAGGTGGTGGCGAAGCTGGCGCCCGCCCTGGCCGCCGGCTGCACAGTGGTGCTCAAGCCGAGCGAGCTGACGCCGCTCACCGCGTACCTGCTCTTCGACGCGATCCACGAGGCCGGCTTCCCGCCGGGGGTGGTCAACCTGGTGCCCGGCACCGGCCCGGAGGTCGGCGAGGCCATCGCCGCCCACCCGGACGTCGACATGGTCTCCTTCACCGGCTCGACCGCCACCGGGCGGCGGATCTCCCACCTGGCCGCCGACCGGATCGCCCGGGTGGCCCTGGAACTCGGCGGCAAGTCCGCCAACGTGATCCTGGACGACGCCGACCTGGCCACCGCGGTGAAGGTCGGAGTGGGCAACGCCTTCCTCAACTCCGGCCAGACCTGCACCGCCTGGACCCGGATGCTGGTGCACCGGGACCGCTACGACGAGGCGCTGGCCCTGGCCGCCAAGGTCGCCGAGGGCTACCGGCTCGGCGACCCGTTCGACCCGGACACCCGGCTCGGCCCGCTGGTCTCCGCCACCCAGCGGGACCGGGTCACCGGGCACGTCGCCCGAGGGCTGGCCGACGGCGGACGGCTGGTCGCCGGCGGGCCGGACGCCCCGCTGCCCGAGCGCGGCTACTTCGTCGCCCCGACGGTGATCGCCGACGTCGACCCGGACAGCGCGCTGGCCCAGGAGGAGGTCTTCGGCCCGGTGCTGGCGGTCATCCCGGTCGACGACGAGGACGCGGCGGTGGCCGTCGCCAACAACTCCCGCTACGGGTTGGCCGGCGCGGTCTGGTCCGGCGACCAGGAGCGCGCGCTGCGGGTCGCCCGGCGGCTGCGTACCGGGGCGGTCGACATCAACGGCGCGCCGTTCAACCCGCTCGCCCCGTTCGGCGGCTACAAGCAGTCCGGCCTCGGCCGCGAGCTGGGCCGCTACGGGCTGGAGGAGTTCTGGCAGACCAAGGCCATCCAGCGGTGAGGGCGCTGGTCGTCCGGGCGGTGGGCGGGCCGCCTCGGGTGGAGCGGGTGGAGCTGCCCGCCACCGGGTCGGGTGAGGTGCGGGTGGCCATCCGGGCCGCCGGCGTCTGCCACTCCGACCTGTCCATGGTCAACGGCACGCTGGCGCCGCCGTACCCGCTGGTGCTCGGGCACGAGGCGGCCGGCGTGGTGGTCGAGGTCGGCGCCGGCGTCGACCGGGTCGCACCCGGCGCGCACGTGGTGCTCAACTGGGCGCCGCCGTGCCGGCGGTGCTGGTACTGCGGGCGCGGCGAGCCGTGGCTCTGCGAGCGGGCCGGCTCCCCGGCGGCCGCGCGGGGCCGGACGTCGACCGGCGAGCCGCTGCACGTCACGCTCGGTCTCGGCGCGCTGGCCGAGGAGGTGGTGGTGCCGCAGGACGCGGTCATCCCGGTGCCGGCGGAGCTGCCCTTCGACGCCGCGGCGCTGCTCGGCTGCGCCGTGCTCACCGGGGTCGGCGCGGTGCGCCGTACCGCCCGGGTGGCCGCCGGCGAGTCGGTGGCGGTGATCGGGCTCGGCGGGGTCGGCCTGTCGGTGGTCTCCGCGGCCCGGGCGGCCGGCGCGGATCCGGTGCTCGCGGTCGACGTGTCGCCGGCCAAGGCGGAGCTGGCGCGCGCGGCCGGCGCCACCGACTTCCTGCTGGCCGACGACTCGCTCAACCGGGCGGTCCGGGAGCGGACCGGAGGCCGGGGCGTCGACCACGCGCTGGAGTGCGTCGGGCGCGGCGCCACCATCCGCACCGCCTGGCGGGCCACCCGGCGCGGCGGGCAGGTGATCGTGGTGGGCATGGGCGCGAAGGACGACGTGGTGGGGCTCAGCGCGCTGGACATCTTCCACTCGGCCCGCACGCTGCGCTCCTCGGTCTACGGTTCGTCCGATCCGGACCGGGACGTACCGGACCTCGCCTGGGCCGTGCTCGACGGCACCCTCGACCTGGCGCCCCTGATCACCGACCGGACCGGCCTGGACGGCGCCGCGGCGGCGTTCGAGCGGATGGCCCGGGGCGAGGGCGCCCGGACCGTCGTGCTGCCCTGACGCCCCCGCCTCCCCACGGCGCCACCCTGGACCGCTCGGAACGGCCGGCCCCGGGCTCACCACGGGCGGTCGTCAGGTGAGCGCCCGGGCCAGCTCGGTACGCGAGCGGATGCCGAGCCGGTGGAAGATGTTGCGCAGGTGGTGGTCGACGGTACGGGTGGACAGGAACATCCGGGCGGCGATCTCCCGGTTGGTGGCCCCCTCGGCGACCAGTTGCGCGATCCGCAGTTGCTGGCCGGTGAGCAGCCGCGCCGCCGGCAGGTCGGGCGTGCCGACCGACTCGCCGGCGGCCCGCAGCTCGGTGGTGGCCTGCTCGGCCCAGGCGCTCAGCCCGAGCAGGCCGAAGGTCTCCCGGGCGGTGTGCAGGTGCTCCCGGGCGTCCCGGGGGCGGCGGTTGCGGCGCAGCTCGCGGCCGAGCAGCAACTCGGTACGGGCCCGCTCGAACGCCCCGGCGTCGGTCGGGTGCAGCCGCAGCGCGGCGCGGAACCCCTGCTCGGCCGCGGCGCTGCCGCGGGGCGCCAGCAGCGCGTGACAGCGCGCGGAGAGCGCCCGGCGGGACGGGCTCGCGGTGCTGCTGGCCCACCGGTCGAAGACGGCGAGCGCGGCGGCGGCCGCCGGCCGGTGGGCGGCGCCGGCGGCGGCCTCCACCAGGTACGGGGTCGCCATCACCTGGACCAGCACCTGCCCCCGACCGATGGCGGGTCGGGCCAGGGCGGCCAGCCGCGCGGCGGCCGCGTCGTGCCGGTTGTCCACCAGGTCGAGCACCGCGAGGGCCCACTGCGCCAGCGCCCAGGGCCGGCCGTACGGCGCGGCCGCCTCCCCGATCTCCCGGATCCGGCGCAGGCTGGTGTCCCGGTCGGCCCGTACCGCCGCCAGCACCGCCAGCATGCCCAGGTGCACGCCGGCGCAGTTGACCTGGCCGGTCTCCCGGGCCACCCGCAGCCCCTCCCGGGAGGTGTCCGCCGCGGCGTCGTGCCGGCCCAGCCAGTACTCGGCGATGGCGCGCAGCTCCAGCGCCCGGGAGAGCAGGGAGAGTTCACCCCGGTCGCGGGCCAGCTCGACGGCGCGCTCGGCGAGCCGGTGGGCGGCGCCGTCCACCGCGACCAGCAGGCCGGCGACCGCCGCGCAGGTCAGCGCGGTCGGGGTGAGCGCCGGCCCGGTCAACCGGTTGCCGAGGACCACGGCCCGGCGCAGCGCGGGCCCGCCCCGCTCGTGGTCGCCGCGCAGCGTCGCCGCCACCCCGGCGGCCAGCGCGGTCATCAACTCGGCGGCGGGCGGGTCGCCGGGCCGGCGCAGCGCCGCCACCCGGCGCGCCACCTCGGCGTACCGGTACTGGTCGCCGGTGAAGCAGGCCGCCTCGCCGGCACGGACCAGCGCACCGAGGGCGGCGAGGCGATCCACGCCGGACACCGCCGCCGCGGCGGCCAGCAGGGTGGCCGCGGCGACCGCCGGCGTACCGCAGCGCAGTTCCAGCTCACCGCGGAGCAGCTCGGCCCGGGCGGCGGTGGCCGGGTCGGCCGGGTTGCCGACCCGGGGGTCGGCCAGCAGCCGCCGGGCCCACTGTGGCCGGCCGGCCGTCCAGGCGAGCCGGGCCGCACCGACCAGCCGGGCCGCGGCCTGGCGGGGCGCGGCGCTGAGTTCACCGGCCCGGGCCAGCGCCGCCGCGGCGGTCTCCGGGGCGGCGCCGGTGGCGGCCGCCTCGAGTTCGGCCGCCAAGGCGGGATCGGGTGGTTCCGCCGCGGCGGCCCGGTGCAGGGCTCGACGCAGCCGCTGGTCGGGGCCGTCGAGCACGCCGGCGAGCAGCAGGTGGGCGGCGCGCCGCGCGGCCAGCGGCGCGCTCTGCGCCACCACCGCCCGGGCCAGCGGTTGCGGCAGGGCGACCCGGCGCGCGTCGACGCGGACCAGGCCGGCGGCCTCGGCCGGGGCGAGCGCCTCGATGGCGGTGCCGGCGGCCCGCGCGGCCCGCGCCAGGGTGGCCGGGTCGGCGTCCGGGTCGAGCGCGGCCAGCAGCAGCACCCGCCGGGTGTCGGCCGGCAGCCGGTCCAGCCGGGCGCGGTAGCCGCGGCCCAGCGTGCCGTCGACCGGCGGAGTCTCCGGCAGCGGCTCGTCGCCCCGGCACTGCCCGGGGGTGAGCACCTCGGCGAGGTCGACCAGGGCCTGCGGGTTCCCGCCGGCGACAGCGGTCAGCGCCGCCGCCACCGCCGGGGCGGGGCCGGGCAGCCGGTCGGCGAGCAGGGCGGCGCCGGCACGCTCGTCGAGCGGCCGCAACCGGTGCCGCGGCACTCCCCCGGCCACCGCGTCCGTGCCCGCGGTGAGCAGCACGGCGACGGGCAGGTCGCGTAGCCGGCGGGCCACGAAACCCAGCACCTCGGCGGTCTGCGGGTCACCCCGGTCGACGTCGTCCATGGTGCACAGCAGCGGGCGGTCCCGGGCGGCGGCGGTGAGCAGCCCCAGCACGGCCATCGACAGGGCGAGCCGGCGGTGGGCGGGGCAGCCCGCGCCGGCCAGGGCCGCCCGCAGCACCCCGCGCTGCGGTTCGGGCAGCGCGTCGGCCCGGTCGAGCAGCGGGTCGAGCAGGCGTTGCAGGCCCGCGTACGGCAGCGCCGCTTCCTCGGCCAGCCCCGCACCGGCGAGCACTGTACGGTCGCCGGCCTGCCGGTGCGCGTAGCCGACCAGTGCGCTGCGGCCCGTTCCCGGCTCGCCCCACAGCAGCAGCGCGCCCCCGGCGGCCGGCGGCCCGTCGAGCAGCCGGCGGATGGCCGCGCACTCGGTGTCGCGGCCCCACAACCCGGTTAATTGCACTGTCGATGCAGTAACCATGCATCGAGTGTCACCTATCGGAAACCGGAAGGAAAGAGTCGATTTCCGCGCGAGCTGGGCTGGGCTGCCGGGCCGGCCGCGACAGCCCGTCAGGGGCCGGCCACGTCGGCCAGCAGCGCACCCACGGTGCGGGCCATCACCGCCCGGGCCTGGTCCACGCCCAGCCCCAGCCCGTCGCGCAGCATCGACCAGGCCGGCCACATGCTCGCCGCCACCAGCGCGTGCACGAGCTGCTCCCGGCCCGGCCCGGCCTGCGCCAGCTCGGCCGCGAAGAGCTGCTCGACCTCGTCGCGCACCCGGTCGATGTGCTTGAGCCGGTTGCGGTGCAACTGGGCGGAGACCGGCTCCCGCATCTGGGCGGCCCGGGCCGACGGCGCGACGAGCTGGAGCAGCCGGGCCCGCTGCCGGCAGTAGGCGTCGACCCGCTTGGCCAGCGGCAGCGTCGGCGAGATCGGCCGGTACGCGGCGTCCTGCTGGCGGAGCACCTCCGCGCCGCTGGCCTCGAAGAGCGTCTCCATGTCCTTGAAGTTGGTCCAGAGCGTGCGCAGCGAGATGCCGGCCCGTTCGGCGATGCGCTCGCCGGTCGGCCGCAGGTCGCCCTCGGAGATGAGCGCGAGGTGCGCCTCGACGATCGCCGCCCGGGTCCGCTCCGCCCGGGCGGTCCGCCCGTCGACCCGGCCCGGCGCGTCGGCCCCGCCCATCCGCGCTCTCCCTCTCACCGCTGCCACGTCGTCTCCACCGCCTCGGGAGTCTAGCCGCGGGCCGCGGGCCGGCCCGGCTGGTGCCGGCGCAGCTCCCGGCGGGCCAACGACTGCCGGTGCACCTCGTCCGGGCCGTCGGCCAGCCGCAGCGCGCGGGCCTTCACCCAGAGCTGGGCCAGCGGCGTGTCCTGGCTGACCCCGGCCGCGCCGTGGGCCTGCACGGCCCGGTCGATCACCCACTGCACGGTCTCCGGCACGGCGATCTTGATCGCCTGGATCTCGGTGTGCGCCGCCCGGTTGCCGACCGTGTCCATCAGCCAGGCGGTCTTGAGCACCAGCAGCCGGGCCTGCTCCAGCCGGACGCGCGCCTCGGCGATCCAGTCCCGGACCACCCCCTGCGCCGCCAGCGGCCCGCCGAACGCGTGCCGGTCGGCGACCCGCCGGCACATCAGCTCGACGGCCCGCTCGGCCATGCCGAGCAGCCGCATGCAGTGGTGCACCCGGCCCGGCCCCAGCCGCGCCTGCGAGATGGCGAAGCCGTCGCCCTCCGCCCCGATCAGGTTGCCCACCGGCACTCGGGCGTCGACGAAGTCGATCTCGGCGTGGCCGCCGTGGTCGCTGTCGTCGTACCCGAAGGTGCGCAGGCCCCGGCGGACGGTGACGCCCGGGGTGTCGCGGGGCACCAGGAGTTGGCTCTGCTGCCGGTGCCGGGGCGCGTCCGGGTCGGTCCGTCCCATCACGACGAAGACCGCGCAGCGCGGGTCGAGCGCGCCGGTGACGAACCACTTGCGGCCGTTGACCACGTACTCGTCGCCGTCGCGCTCGATCCGGGTGGCGATGTTGGTGGCGTCGGACGACGCGACGGCCGGCTCGGTCATCGCGAACGCGGAGCGGATCCGCCCGTCCAGCAGCGGTTCGAGCCAGCGCTCCCGCTGCTGCGGGGTGCCGAACAGGGCCAGCAGTTCCATGTTGCCGGTGTCCGGGGCCGCGCAGTTCAGCGCGACCGGGGCGAGCCCGGGCGACCAGCCGGTGATCTCGGCCAGCGGGGCGTACTGGAGATTGGTCAGGCCCGCGCCGTGCTCGCCGGGGAGGAAGAGGTTCCACAGGCCGCGCCGGCGGGCCTCGGCCTGCAGTTCGGCGACCACGGGCGGGGCGCCCCACGCGTCGACCCGCGCCGCCGACTGGTCGGCGAAGACGGGCTCGGCCGGGTAGATCCGCTCGGCCATGAAGGCGAGCAGTTCCTCGCGCAGCCGCTCGGTGGTCTCGTCGTAGCGGAAGTCCATCAGGCACTCCGGTGCGGGTCGGGGTCGGCCGCCGCCGGCCGCGGGTCGAGGTCGGCCGGTTCCGGCCGCGGGTCGAGGCCGGGCGGCGCGGGCCGCGGGTCGGGGTCAGGCGGTTCCGGCCGCGGGTCGGGCCGGTCGGTGCCGCGCCGCTCGACCTCGCGTTGGGTGCGGTTCATCGCGCGCAGCCAGCGGTCCGGGTCGGCGGCGCGGCGCGCGTACCAGGCCGCCACCTCCGGGTGTGGCAGCACCAGGAACCGGTCGTCGGCCAGCGCCGCGCTGACGCAGTCGGCCACCTGCTCGCAGCTGACCGCGGTGGCGTCGAGCAGGGCGGCGCTGGTGTCGTCGGCGGCGGCCAGCATCGGCGTACGGACCCCCTGCGGGCAGAGCGCCTGGACGGTGATCCCGCGGTGGGCGTAGCTCGCCCGCAGCCACTCGGCGAAGGCCAGCGCGGCGTGCTTGGTCACCGAGTAGGGCGCCTTGCCGAGCAGGGTGAGCAGGCCCGCCGCGGAGGCGGTGACCAGCAGCCGGCCACGGCCGGCGGCGAGCCAGTGCGGCAGCAGCTCGCGTGCGGCGAGCACGTGCGCCATCACGTTCACCCGCCAGGCCCGCTCCCACGCCTCGTCCGGGGCGTCGGCGCCGCCGGGCGGGGCCACCCCGGCGTTGGCGCAGAACAGGTCGACCGCGCCGAGGCGGTCGCGAGCGAAGCCGACCAGGGCGGCCACCCCGGCCGGGTCGGCCGCGTCACCGGGGCAGGCGTACGCCCCGATCCGCGCCGCCACCTCCTCGGCCGCCGCGGCATCGACGTCGTTGACCACCACCCGGGCGCCGTCGGCGGCGAACCGGGTGGCCAGCGCCGCGCCGATGCCGGAGCCCGCCCCGGTCACCACCACGCCGGCCCCGGCCACGACCAGACCGCGGGGCGCGGCGGGCGCGGTCATCCGGCGATCCGGCCGGCGAGGCCGACTCCGCCGTCGAGGACCAGGGTCTGCCCGGTGATCCAGGCCGCGTCGGCGGAGGCGAGGAAGGCGACCGCGCCGGCCACGTCCTCGGGTACGCCGAGCCGCCCCAGCGGGTACGCCCGGGCGACCTCCGCCTCCCGGCCCTCGTGCAGCGCGGCCGCGAACCGGGTCTTCACCACGGCGGGGGCGACGGCGTTGACCCGGATGGCCGGGGCCAGTTCGACGGCGAGGCAGGCGGTGAGGTGGTTGACGGCGGCCTTGCTGACGCCGTAGAACGCGATGCCCGGTGACGGCGTCAGCCCGGCGATCGAGGAGACGTTGACCACGCAGCCGCCCCGCTCGGCCATCCCCGCGGCGCGGACCTCCTGCACCCAGCCGAGCGTGCCGACCAGGTTGACGTCGAGGATCTTGCGGGCCGCGGCCAGGTCCAGCTCGGCCAGGGGCCCGTGGACCGGGTTGATGCCGACGTTGTTGACCAGGACGTCCACCGGCCCGAACGCCTCGGTGACCCGGTGCACCGCCGCCCGGCGGTGCTCGGCGTCGTCGGCCCGGCCGGCCACCGCCACCGCGCGGCTCGGCCCGCCCAGCTCGGCGACCGCCTCGGCCAGCGCCTCGGGGTGGCGGGCGGTCAGGCCGACCCGGGCGCCCTCGGCGACCAGCCGGCGGGCGACGGCCAGGCCGATGCCACGGCTGGCCCCGGTGACCAGGGCGACCCGACCGGCCAACCGGGCTGAATCTGCATTCACGATGCAGATAGTAGGAGCCGGGGCCTGGCGCGTCAACGACGGATGCCGATGACCATCTCACAATCCGTTGACACGGCCACAGCGGTAACCGCACCGTCGGTGCATATATCTCTCCCCCGGAAAGGACCCACCATGCCGGAAGCCGTCATCGTCGCCGCCGCCCGATCACCGATCGGCCGGGCGAACAAGGGCTCCCTGCGCGACCTACGCGCCGACGACCTGGCCGCCACCATCGTGCGGGCTGCCCTGGACCAGGTGCCCCAACTGGACCCGGCCGGGATCGACGACCTGATGCTCGGCTGCGGCCAGCCCGCCGGCGAGCAGGGCTACAACCTCGCCCGCGTGGTGGCCGTCCTGCTCGGCCTGGACCACCTGCCCGGCACCACCGTCAACCGGTACTGCTCCTCGTCGTTGCAGACCACCCGGATGGCGCTGCACGCCATCCGCGCCGGTGAGGGCGACGCGTTCGTCTCGGCCGGGGTGGAGTGCGTCTCCCGGTACCACCGGGGACGCAGCGACGGGCACCCGGACAGCACCAACCCGCGGTTCGGCGACGCGACGGCGCGGACCGCCGCGCGGGCCGCCGGCGCGGCCCCGGACTGGCAGGACCCGCGCGAGGACGGCGAACTGCCGGACGTCTACGTCGCCATGGGACAGACCGCGGAGAACGTGGCCCAGTTGCGCGGGGTCTCCCGGGAGAGCCAGGACGAGTTCGCCGTCCGGTCGCAACTGCTGGCCGAGAAGGCGATCGCCGACGGCTTCTGGGCCCGGGAGATCACCCCGGTCACCGTGCCGGGCGGCGCGGTGGTCGCCGCCGACGACGGACCGCGCCCCGGGGTGACCCTGGCGGCGGTGGCGGCGCTGCCGCCGGTGTTCCGGCCGGACGGCACGGTGACCGCCGGCAACTCCTGCCCGCTCAACGACGGCGCCGCCGCGCTCGTCGTGATGTCCGACGTGCGGGCCCGGGAACTGGGCATCACCCCGCTGGCCCGGATCGTCGCCACCGGCCTGAGCGCCCTCTCCCCGGAGATCATGGGGCTGGGGCCGGTGGAGGCGTCCCGGCGGGCGCTGCGCCGGGCCGGGATGTCCATCTCCGACGTCGACCTGGTCGAGATCAACGAGGCGTTCGCGGCCCAGGTGCTGCCCAGTGCCCGCGAGCTCGGCGTCGACTGGGACCGGCTCAACGTCAACGGCGGCGCGATCGCGGTCGGGCACCCGTTCGGCATGACCGGCGCCCGGATCACCACCACGTTGCTCAACTCGCTGCGCTGGCACGACCGGCAGATCGGGCTGGCCACCATGTGCGTCGGCGGCGGCCAGGGCATGGCGATGATCGTCGAACGGCTCAGCTGACCAGAGCCGACCGGGCCCGGCACCACGGTGCCGGGCCCGGTCGACCCCGGCCGGGCCCGGCCGGCCCGAGGACGGACGTGGTCGAGCCGACCGCGCCCGGCGCCGGGTTCAGGACGCGGTGGGGATCCCGTTGGCCGGCGGGGTGACCGGGGCGGCGGTGTACTCCCGCACCGGGCCGTCACCCTCGTCGGTCTCGTACGCCGGCCCGAAGTACGCCTGCACGCCGCCGCTGACCCGGGTCAGCCGCTCGCCGCCGTAGCCGGAGTGGTCGGTCTCGGAGAAGCGCAGCGGCGCCAGCCCCGGGCCCTGGTAGCCGCCCCTGCTGACCGCCGCCAGCACCGACTCCCGGGTGAGATCCTTGCCGGCGGCCTGGAGCACCTGCACGAAGAGGTAGCCGACGGCCATCCCGTAGACGGTGTTGCCGTCGAACGGCGCGTCCCCGTTGTGCTCCTTGTTCACCTTGGTGAAGAGCTGGATCCACGGGTTCGCCGTGTCGTTCTGCATGGGCAGGTAGTTGACGCCGATCATGCCCTCCAGCAGCGGCGCGGCCTCGCCGAGCTGCTTGGCCAGGGTGGGGTGGTCGGCACCGACGTTGGAGACCAGCCACTGCGGCTTGAAGCCCAGCCGGGCCGCGGTGCCGACGGCCAGGGCGGTGAAGCCGGGCACGGTGGCCAGCACGACCACCTCGCAACCGGCGGCCTTGAACGCGCCGATCTGCGGCGCCACGTTGGTGTTGCTGGTGACGTACGTCTGCTTGGCCACCACCGCGCCCGCGCCGAGCACCTGCTCCACCCCGGCCAGGCTGTCCCGGCCGAAGTCGTCGTCCTGGCCGAGGAAGCAGACCTTCTTGCCGGGCAGCGCGGTCTTCACGTGGTTCGCCAGGATCTTGCCCTCCACCGTGTAGTCGGGGTTGAACCCGAAGGTGCCCGGATACTTGTCCGGCTGGTCCCAACTGCGGCTGCCGGAGGCGACGAAGAGATCCGGCACCCGGTTGCTCTTGAGGAAGTCGAGCACCCCGGTGTGGGTCGGCGTGCCCAGCCCGTTGAGCACCGCGAAGACCTTGTCCTGCAGGACCAGCTGGCGGACCACCTGCTGGGTGTTCGCCGGGTTGTACCCGTCGTCCATGATCTTGTAGGTGATCTTCCGGCCGTGCACGCCGCCGTTGGCGTTCACGTAGTCGAAGTACGCCTTGGTGGCTGGCGCGATCTTGGAGTAGCCGGCCGAGGCCGGGCCGGTCAGCGGCATGTGGGTGCCGACCACGATCTCGGTGTCGGTGACGCCGGGCACCGGCCCGCGTCCCGGCGACCCGCCGTCGTCGCCGCTGCACGCGGCGGAGGTGGCGAGCAGGGCGATGGCGGTGGCGATCGCGAGACCACGTCGTGTCGAGGGTGGCATGGGGACACCGACCTTTCCTCGGTCCGGTTTCTGGTGGGTGGGTGGAGCGGGTGCGGACGGGGCGCCGGACCGGTTCAGGACCGCCGGCGGCCCGGCAGCCGGGCGGCCAGCGCCCGGCCGAGGCGGGCCAGCAGGCCCTGCACGCCGCCGGGCGCGGCGATCATGACGACGATCAGGGTGACCCCGAAGATGGCCAGCGGAAGGTTGCCCTCCATCCGCTGGGCCACGGCTGGGGAGAGGGTGAACTGCTCGGTCAGGGTGTGCGTGAGGTCGGGCAGGACCACCAGCAGGACGGCGCCCCAGAGCGCGCCGGCGAGGCTGCCCAGCCCGCCGATGACCACCGCCATCAGCAGGAAGAGCGACAGGGTCAGCGAGAACGCCCCGGGCGAGACGCTCTGCGCGAGCACGGCGAGCAGCGCGCCGCCGAGCCCGGCGCCGGCCGCGCTGACCACGAAGGCGAGCACCTGGGTGCGGGCCACGTGGATGCCGGCGAGGCGGGCGGCGACCTCGTCGTCGCGTACCGCCCGGAAGGTGCGGCCGTACCGGCTGCGGACCAGGTTGGCCAGCAGCACCAGGGCGAGCAGGGTGGCCGCCGCGGCGACCCAGAGCTGCCAGCGCTCGTAGGGGAAGTACGGGCCGAGCCCGGCCGGTGGCGGCTCCACCGGCACCGACAGCCCCTGCTCGCCGTTGAAGACGCCGTCGAAGGTGACGGTCAGCGCCGGCACCACCACCGCGACGGCCAGCGTCACCCCGGCCAGGTACGGCCCGCGCAGCCGGGCCGCGGCCACGCCGACCACGGCGCCGACCGCCAGCGCGGCCAGCACCGCCGCGGCCAGCGAGAGGGCGAGCCACCAGCCGCCGGTGAGTCCGGCGTCGAGGAACGCGGTCTGGCAGAAGGCCACCGTGTACGCGCCGGTGGCCATCAACGCGCCGTGCCCCAGCGAGAGCTGCCCGTTGAGTCCGGTCAGGACGGTCAGCCCGGCGGTGGCGCAGAGGTAGGCCGCCACGGTGGCGAGCTGGAAGTTGCGGAACGGGTCCAGGCCGTAGCTGACCGCCGTCAGCAGCAGCGCGGCGACCGCCGCGACGGCGAGGTGGCGCAGCAGGGTGGGGACGCGGCGCCCGCCGGCCGGTCCGGGGCCCGCGTCCGGCGCCGGGGTACGCGGCGGCGCGGCCGCCCGGGTGGCGCTCACACCCGCCTCGCGGCGACCGGGGCGAACAGCCCGCCGGGACGGACCAGCAGCACCGCCAGCAGCAGCACGAGCACGGCGAGCGGGGTGAGGTCGCTGCCGGCGTACCCGCTGACGTAGGAGAGCAGCAGGCCCACCGCGAGCCCGCCGACCACCGCCCCCGGTGGACTGTCCAGCCCGCCCACCACGGCGGCGGTGAACGCGGAGACGAAGACCAGGTCCATCGCGTGCGGGTGCAGGCCCAGCTCGGTGGGGATGACCAGCATGCCGGCCAGCGCGCCGACCCCGGAGGCCAGCGCCCAGCCGAGGGTGAGCATGCCGCCGACGTTGACCCCGAGCAGCCGGGACACCTCGGGGGCGAACGCCGCGGCGCGCATCCGCAGCCCGACCGCGGTGCGGGTGAAGATCCAGGCCAGCCCGACCACCACCACCCCGACCGCCGCGAACGCGAACAGGTCGTACGGGGAGAGCACGGCGACCCCGGCCACGGTGAGCGCGGACCGGGAGAACGGCGCCTCGGCGGGCAGGAACTCGTTGCCGTAGACCATGCCGAGGACCGCCTGGATCAGCAGCACCAGGCCGAGCGCGACGATCACCGGGTTGAGCGGCGACCGGTGGTCGACGAAGCGCATCACCGCCAGGTCGACAGCGGCGCCGAGCAGCAGCCCGGCGGCGAGCGCGGCCAGGAAGCCCAGCCAGTACGAGCCGGTCGCGGCCGACACGCTGTAGGCGACGTACGCGGTGGCCACGGCCATCGCGCCCTGGGCGAAGTTGACGATCCGGGCGGCCCGCCAGATGAGTACCAGGGCCAGCGCGAACGCGGCGTAGACCGCACCCCGGGACAGGCCGTCGAGGGTGAGGAAGACGAAGCGGTCCAACAGTCCTCCCGGGGGGACGAGGTGGTCAGAAACCGAGGTAGGCGTGGCGCAGGTCGTCGTCGTCGCGCAGCCGGGCGGCCGGGGCGGTGCTGACCACCCGGCCCAGCGCCATCACCACGCCCTGGTCGGCGACCGACAGCGCGCTGCGCACGTTCTGCTCGACCAGCAGCACGGTCAGCCCGGTGGCCTCGCGCAGCTGGCGCAGCAGCGCCATGGTCTGCGCGACCACCCGCGGCGCCAGGCCCAGGGACGGCTCGTCGAGCAGCAGCAGCCGGGGCCGGCCCACCAGCGCCCGGCCGAGGGCCAGCATCTGCCGTTCGCCACCGGAGAGCTGGTGGCCGAGGTGCCGCCGGCGCCGGGCCAGCGGCTCGAACAGCTGGTAGACCTCGTCCAGGGCGCGCGTCGCGTCGGCCCGGTCGCGCCGCCACAACCCGCCGAGCCGCAGGTTCTCGTCTACGGTGAGCTCACCGACCACGCCCCGCCCCTCCGGCACGTGCGCCATGCCACGCCGGACCAGCTGCTCCACCGGGACGCCGCGCAGGTCGTCCCCGGCCAGCGCGACCCGGCCGGCGAGCGGGCGCAGCATGCCGGAGAGGGCGCGCAGCAGGGTGGTCTTGCCCGCCCCGTTGGCCCCCACCACCGCCGCGATGGTGCCGGCCGGCACGGTGAGGTCGACCCCGTGCAGCACCGGCGCGGCGCCGTAGCCGGCCACCAGCCCGCGCACCACCAGCAGATCGTCGCCGCTCATGCCGGCACTCCGCTCCGCTGCGAGCCGGCACCAGGCACCACCGCGCTGAGCCTGACGATCCGCTCGCTCATGCCGCCGCCTCGTCGACGGCGGCGCCGAGGTAGGCGTCGGTGACGGCCGGGTCGTCGCGGATCTCGTCGGGGGTGCCGGCGGCGATGACCCGGCCGAAGTCGAGCACCACGATCTCGTCGCAGACCGACATCACCAGGTCCATGTGGTGCTCCACCAGCAGCACCGCGCAGGGGTCGGTGTCCCGCCGGGGTAGTTGCCGGACCAGCTCCGCCAGCTCGGTGATGTCGTCGCCGCCGAGCCCGCCGGCCGGCTCGTCCAGCAGGAGCAGGCGGGGACGCGCGGCCAGCGCGCGGGCCAGCGCGACGCGCTGGCGTACGGCGAACGGCAGGGTGCCGGGCGCGGCGTCGGCGTGCCCGGCGATGCCCAGGCTGTCGAGCACGTCGAGGGCGTCCTGGCGTAGCCGGCGTTCGTCCCGGTCGCTGCGTGGCAGGCCGAGCAGCGCCGGGAGGAAGCCCGCGCGGGCGGTGTGCGTGGCGCCGGCCATTACGTTCTCCACCACGGTGAGCCCGGCGAAGAGCCCGGTGCCCTGCAACGTGCGGGCGATGCCGAGCCGGGTCAGCCGGTGCGGCCGGGGGCGCAGCGGCCGGCCGTCCAGGGTGATCGTGCCGGCGTCCGGCGGCACGAAGCCGCAGACCACGTTGAACAGGGTGGTCTTGCCGGCGCCGTTGGGACCGATCACGCCGACCACCCGGCCGGGCGGCACCCGCAGCGAGACGTCGTCGAGGGCGGTGAGGCCGCCGAAGCGCACCCCGATGTGGTGCAGCGCGAGCCCTTGCTCCATTGACCCATCCCTCGTGACGGTGGGGCGTTATTTACACTGGGAGTGTACGTTTCTCGGGTGCCGCGTCAATACCTTCGATGCCCCCGCCGCCCGCCCCGGATCAACGATCCACCCCGGATCCGCCGGGCCGTCGAGAGCGATGGCGCGGCACCGGCCGGTCAGCCGGATCACGGCGCATTCTGCACTCCAGATGCGGCGCCGGCCCGCCGCCGCGCGAGGCGGCGACGGGCCGGGCCGTGGGGCGGCGCGCCCCGTGGAGACTCAGGCGCTCGGGCAGGTGTTGCGGTACTCCTCGATCTCGAAGCCGCTCGGCCCCGGGCAGAGGAACGGCTCGTAGCGGGTGTCGTTGTCGACGAACCGCTTCAACCAGGCGACCATCTGCCGGGCGGTGGGCGTGTTGACCGTCTGCGGGAAGAAGTGGCTCGCCCCGTTCAACTCCAGGTACGCCTTCTCGGACGAGGCCGGAATGCTGTTGTAGAACGGCTCCGAGTGCGAGGAGACCGGGGCGATGCTGTCGCTCTCACCGCCGATGATCAGCGTCGGCACCCGGACGTCGGACCAGGTCTTGTCCAGGTTCCACGGTGCGATCGGCACGGCGGCCTGCAGGGACGGCCGGGAGACGGCGGCCTCCAGGCTGCCGCCGCCACCCATCGAGTGACCGGCGACGGCGAGCCGGGTGCCGTCGATCCGGCTCCGCACCGAACTGCGCTGCACCAGGTAGTCGAGCGCGGCGAGCAGTTGCCGCCCCCGGCTGTCCGGCTGGTCGAGCCGGCTGTTGGTCTCGATGCCGATCACCACGAAGCCGTGCGAGGCGATCCGCGGGCCGAGCCAGCTGATGCTGGACCAGGCGGCGGTGTAGCCGGGTGAGATGGCGATGGCGCCGAAGGTGCCCTCGCTGGTGCTGGTCGGGTAGTAGATCACTCCCCCGCCGAAGCCGGTGACGCTGAGCGAGGAGACGCTCTGCGAGGCGGTGGCGAAGGGGCCGCGGCTGGCCTCCAGCAGCGCGACGGTCGGGGCGGGGCCGCGCTCGTACGGGTTCTCGGCGGCCTGCGCCGGGGACGCCGTGAGCACACCGGCGGCGGTCAGGACGGTGGCCAGGGCCAGCCCGGCGACGCGGGCGAGGGGACGGGGACGGGTGGTGGTCGGTACGGACACGTCGGGCGCTCCCTGTGGTCGGGGATATCGACGCCCGTCAGTCTTCGGCGTGTCGGCCGCCGCCCGCATCGGTGAAATCACCAGTCCCGGCGGTCCACGCGACGCCCCGGAGCCGCACCCCGCCGGTCAGCCGACGGCGCAGCCGTGGCTGGCGCCGGTCAGCCGACGGCGGCGGGACTGCCGAAGCGCACCGGGACGCCCGGCGAGTAGAGCACGCTGACCGGCGCCGACCCGGGGTCGGGCAGGCCGGCGGCGTGCACCAGCCCGTCGTCCAGGCGCACCAGTTCCGCGCGGTGCAGCGGCCATCGCGGGTGCACGTTGGGCAGGTGCAGCGTGCGCCCGTACGCCCGGGTGTGCAGCCCCCACCGCGCGGTGAGGAAGTGCTCCAGCGGCGTCGGCTCGGCGATCGGCGCTCCCACCCGGACGCTGAACGCGGTGGCCGCGCCGCGCGGCCCCGGCCAGCGCCGGCGACTGGTGTAGGTGAGCAGGTCGCCGTCGCGGTGCAGGCGCATCCGCGACCACAGGTACGGCAGCCGCAGGCTGACCCGGGCGACCAGCACGGGCAGCAGCCGGGACGCGTCCAGCGACCGGAACACCACGGCCCGCCGACCGGCGACGTCCACGCTGTACAGCCGCACGTTGGTCTCGCAGAAGGTGCCCAGGTAGGGCAGGCCCGGACCGGCGAACAGGCCGAGCCCGACCATCCGGAACCCGATCAGCCCGACGTACGTCCGCCCGTCGACGACGTCCGGCCGGGTGCCGGGCGGCAGCAGCGGCGCGACCGCCGCGGGGTCGACCGGCCAGTGCAGGAAGGTCAGATCCTCCCAGCGCTGCACCAGCACCGGCCGGCGCAGCGGCCGGACCGCCTCGGCCGTCACCTCCTCGGGCTCCACCGGCCCATTGTGGCCCGTGCCGGCCCGCCGGCGCCGCACCCCGGGAGACGGCCGGCCGGTCGGAGGTGTGCGGCCCGGTGGACGGGCGCTTCAGCGGGCCGGGTGCTCCAGTTGCGATCGGATCCGGCGGAAGTCCTCGGCCCGGTTCCCGGTCGCCGGAAACCCGAGGAAGGTCACGGTCGCCACGGTGTGGTCGTCCGCCCAGGCGCAGACCACGGCGTGGACGCCCCGGCTCCGGCCGGTGCCGCAGCGCGCCACGCCGCCCAACGGGCCGGGCGCGGTCGGCGCGACGCCGGCGACCGCGGGCAGACCGGCGAAGACCGCGTCCAGGACGGCCTCGGGCTCGCCGACCGTGCCGGACACCCCACTGACCAGCACGACGCCGCCGCCGTCCGGGAGGTGGACGCCGAGTTCCGGGGAGTACGCCTCCTCGGCGGTGACGTAGGCGGTGCCGACCGCGCTGGTCGGCTCACCGGCCAGTAGCTTCTTGAACTCGCCGAGGCGATGCTGTGCCGGCGCGTGCAGGTTCCGGTTGGCCGATTCGGCCCAGCGGTCCAGCAGCAGTTTCGGCTTGTCCAGGCGCATCGCGGCGGGGGTGGCCGGCACGGCGGGCTCCGCCACCGGCTCGGCGGTGTCGGCACGCTGCTCGCATCCGGTCGCGGCCAGCAGGCCGGCGACCGCCACCGCGGCACCCAGCAACCGGCACCGGACACCCGTCGATCTCGTACCCGTCATCACGCCCCGCCTCCACCCTCGCCGGCAGGCACGGTACCCGCAGATGATCACCCCCGGGGCCCCGTGCCGGCGCACAGCGTGCGCGACAGCGGTCGCCGGCAGCGCCGCTCGGCGGCCGGCGAGGCGCCACCCCTTCATCTGGTTCTTACGTCGAAGCACGCGCAATCTTTCAAAGAGCAGTCTCTGTATTGCGGTCACCTGTCAGGCACTGGCATGATGACCGTCAATTCTCGCCGGCCTGGTGAAGGAGCGGTGGCCATGACGCTGTCCCGCCGCAAGCTGATCGGTTCCGTCGCGGCGGGTTCCGCGCTCGCCGCCGTCTCCCCGGCCGAGCTGGTGCCGGCCCTCACCCGGCGCGCGGTCGCCGCCAGCCCGCCCGGTGACGTGGTCGGCAAGATCACCGTCGGCTACCAGGGCTGGTTCAGCTGCCCGGGCGACGGGGCGCCGATCGGCGGCTGGTGGCACTGGAGCCGCGACCGGTTCCAGCCGCCGTCGCCGGCCAACACCACCATCGTCTCCTGGCCCGACGTGCGGGAGTACGCCACCAGCTACGCCACCGCCTACCCCGCCCTCGGCAACGGCCAGCCGGCCCGGCTCTTCTCCTCCTACGACCAGCAGACCGTCGACACCCACTTCCGCTGGATGCAGGAGCACGGCTGCGACACCGCGGCGTTGCAGCGGTTCAACCCGTTCGGCGACGAGGGGCCGACCCGCGACGCCATGGCGGTCAAGGTACGCGCAGCGGCCGAGCGGTTCGGGCGCAAGTTCTACATCATGTACGACGTCACCGGCTGGACGGGCATGCAGTCCCAGCTCAAGGAGGACTGGACGACGAAGATGTCGGCGCACACCGCCTCCCCGGCGTACGCCCGGCAGAACGGCAGACCGGTGGTCTGCGTCTGGGGCTTCGGCTTCAACGACGACGGCCGCCCCTTCGCCCCCGCGCCCTGCCTGGACGTGGTGCGCTGGCTCAAAGCGCAGGGTTGCTACGTCATCGGCGGGGTGCCGACCTACTGGCGGCAGGGGATCAACGACTCCCGACCGGGCTTCGCCGAGGTCTACCACGCCTTCGACATGCTCTCGCCGTGGATGGTCGGCCGCACCGGCACCCTCGACGGCCTGGACTGGTTCCACACCAACGTCAACGTGCCCGACCTGGCCGACTGCGCCGCACACGGCATCGACTACCAGCCCTGCGTGATGCCCGGCGACCTGTCCGCCGGGCACCGCCGGCACGGCGACTTCTACTGGCGGCACTTCTACAACACCGTCCGGCTCGGCGCCCAGGGCATCTACATCTCGATGTTCGACGAGTTCAACGAGGGCAACCAGATCGCCAAGACCAGCGAGACGCAGGCGAGCACGCCGGCCGGGGCGGGCATCCGCGCGCTCGACGAGGACGGCACCCTCTGCTCGTCCGACTACTACCTGCGGATCACCGCCGACGGCGGACGGATGCTCAAGGGACAGCTCGCCCTCACCCCGGTGCGGCCGACGCCGCCGGTCGTCGGCGGCAACCCGCCCACCGGCGACCTGGCCGCCGGGCGGCCCACGACGGCGAGCAGCCAGCACGGCCCGTTCGTCGCCGGCAACGCCGTCGACGCCGACCCGGGCAGCTACTGGGAGGCCGCCAACGGCAGCTTCCCCCAGTGGTGGCAGGTCGACCTGGGCGCCAGCCACCCGCTGGCCCGCCTCGTGCTCGCGCTGCCGCCCGGCTGGGAGCCGCGCACCCAGACGGTGTCGGTGCAGGGCAGCACCGACGGCTCGACCTTCAGCACGCTGACCGCGCCGGCCGGCGTCCGCTTCGACCCGGCCACCGGCAACGCCGCCACCCTGTCCCTGCCCGGCTCCGCCGCCCGGCACGTCCGGGTGACGATCGCCGGCAACACCGGCTGGCCGGCCGCGCAACTCGCCCGGGTGCAGGCGTACGCGGCGAGCGGCACCCCCACCCCACCCACCGCGCCGGGCAACCTGACGGTGACCGGCCGGAGCGCCACCAGCGTCTCGCTGGCCTGGACCGCCGCCACCGACGCCGACGGGGTGGCGAGCTACCAGGTGCGCCAGGGCGGCCAGCCGGTCGCCTCCGTCACCGCAACCGCCGCCACCGTCACCGGGCTCAGCCCGGCCACCAGCTACACCTTCACCGTCGTCGCGCTGGACACCGCCGGGACGCCGTCGCCGCCGTCGAACGCGGTCACCGTGAGCACGACCGCGACACCGCAGACCGACCTGGCCCGCGGCCGGCCGGTGGCGGAGAGCAGCCACACCCAGGACTACGGCTGCGCCAACGTGGTCGACGGCAGCCCGGACAGCTACTGGGAAAGCGCCAACAACGCCTTCCCGCAGTGGGTACGGATCGACCTCGGCGCGCCGACGGCGGTCGGCCGGGTCGTCCTCCGGCTGCCGCCGTCACCGGCCTGGGCCACCCGCACCCAGACGCTCTCGATCCAGGGCAGCCCGGACGGCGCCAACTGGAGCACGGTGGTGGCCTCCGCCGGCCGGGTCTTCGACCCGGCGACCGGCAACCAGGTGACACTGACCTTTCCCCCGGCCCAGCCCCGGTACCTGCGGGTGCACGTCACCGGCAACACCGGGTGGCCGGCCGGCCAACTGTCCCAGGTGGAGGTGTACGCCCCCTGACCCGGCGGCCGGCCGGCCCCGCCGACCCCGCACCGCGATCCCCCGCTCTCCGCCAGCCGGCGGGGCCCCACCACCCGACAGAAACGAGTCACCGATGTTCCGACGTGTGCCACCGGGCCTGCCGCGGTCGTCGCGGCGGAGCCGACCCGCGCGGGCGGTCGCGTCCGCCACCGCGCTCGCGCTCGCCGTCGGCGTGCTGGCCGGCGCGCCCGCCCCGGCCGCCGCCGACCCGGTCGGCCGCTCCGGTCAGCGCCCGGTCGTGACCCGGGCCGCCCTCGATCCGGCGCTGGTCGCCGGCCGGGGCGCCCGGGTCGGCTTCCTCGAGCAGGAGGCGGAGAACGCGTACACCGACGGCGAGGTCATCGGCCCCGACCGGACGGCCTACACGCTGCCGTCGGAGGCCTCCGGCCGCCGCGCGGTGCGGCTGACCCCGGGCCAGCACGTGGAGTTCGTGCTGCCGGCCGCGGCCAACGCGATCACCGTGCGCTACAGCATCCCGGACGCGCCCGAGGGCGGCGGCATCACCGCGCCGCTGGACGTCGCGGTGAACCGCAAGCGGGTCCGCACCATGACCCTCACCTCGCAGTACGCCTGGCTCTACAACCAGTACCCGTTCACCAACGACCCGCGGGCCGACCTGCTGCACCCGGACTGGTGGATCACCGAGTGCTCCTGCGTGCCGGCCGCGACCACCCCGTTCCCGAGCATCGCCAAGCCCTTCCGCCCCAGCCACTTCTACGACGAGCAGCGGCTGCTGCTCGGCCGCACCTACCGGGCGGGCGACCGGATCCGGCTCACCGTCCCCGCCGGCAGCAACGCCGCCTGGACCGTCATCGACCTGCTCGACTCCGAGCTGGTCGGCCCGCCGCGGGTGCGGCTGGCGGCGGCGAACGTGCTGGCGTTCGGGGCGGATCCGACCGGCCGCCGGGACGCCGCCCCGGCCATCGAGCGGGCCATCGCCGTCGCCCGGCGCACCGGGCTCCCGGTCTACCTCCCGCCCGGCACCTACCAGGTGAACCGGCACATCCTCGTCGACGACGTGACCATCGAGGGCGCCGGCAACTGGTACACGATCGTCAAGGGCCGCGAGGTGGCCCTGCCCGCCCCGGCGCCGGACGGCTCGGTGCACACCGGCGTCGGCTTCTACGGCCGGGACGCCGCCGACGGCGGCAGCCGGAACGTGCACCTCTCCGGTTTCGCGATCGAGGGCGACGTCCGGGAGCGCATCGACACCGACCAGGTGAACGGGATCGGCGGCGCGCTCAGCGACTCCACCATCGACGGCCTGCACCTGCGGCACACCAAGGTGGGCATGTGGTTCGACGGGCCGATGCGCAACGTGCGGATCACCAACAACATCATCGTCGACCAGATCGCGGACGCGCTGAACTTCCACACCGGCGTCACCGACTCGCTGGTCGCGCACAACTTCGTCCGCAACACCGGCGACGACGGCCTGGCCATGTGGTCGGAGTCGTCGGCGAACGCCCGCAACACCTTCGCCAACAACACAGTGCAGTCCCCGGTGCTCGCCAACGGCATCGCCCTCTACGGCGGCACCGACAACACCGTCTCCGGCAACCTGATCGCCGACCCGGTCCGCGAGGGCAGCGCCATCCAGATCGGCTCCCGGTTCGGCGCCGAGCCGTTCACCGGGTACGTCCGGATCCGGGACAACACCACCGTCCGCGCCGGCACCTACGAGCTGAACTGGAAGATCGGCCTCGGCGCGATCTGGCTCTACGCGCTGGACCGCAGCATCGACGCGCGGATCGAGGTGGTCGGCGACGCGTACCTCGACAACACCTACAACGCCATCATGCTGGTCAGCGAGTGGGCGGTGAAGGACCGCTACGCGATCAGCGACGTGCACTTCCGGGACATCCGGGTGGACGGCACCGGCACCTCGGTGGTGAGCGCGCGGACCGCGGGCTCGGCGTCGTTCCAGAACGTCGACGCGCGGCACGTGGGCGCCGTCGGCGTGAACAACTGCGGGTCGTTCCACTTCACCCCGGCCGGCTCCGAGTTCGCCCTCACCGACCTGGGCGGCAACGACGGCGGCTGGCTCGCCCCCTGGCAGTTGCCGAACACCATCACCTGCGACGACCGGCCCCCGGTCGTACCCCCGCCACCACCGGCACCGTGGTGAGCCCGGTGGGGGCCCGGCATCCCCGGCGGGCGCCGGGCCCCCACCGGAGCGGATCGGCGGGTCAGCCGACGAAGTGGGCACTGTCGCCGGCGGTCGCCGCGAACGCGGTGCCGCTGACCATCCGGGCGTCGTCGGAGGCGAGGAAGACCACCAGCGGAGCCACGTCGGCCGGCTCCACCCACGGCACCCCGAGCGGGGTGCGGGCGCGCAACGCCTCGACCGCCGCCTGCTCGTCCCGCCCGGCGTCACCGGTGGGGGTACGCCCCGCCTCGCTGACCGCCTGGGCGTAGCGGTCGGGGTGCCGGGTGAGCGCCGTGTCGACCAGCCCGGGAACCACCGCGTTCACCGTGATGCCGTACGCCCCCAACTCCAGCGCCGCCGACTTCATCAGGCCGAGGATGCCCCACTTCGACGCCGAGTACGCGGCCCCGAACTTCGTGCCGTGCTGCCCCTGGGTGGACGAGGTCACGATGATCCGGCCGCCGCCGCGGCGGACCAGCAGCGGCGCGAAGACCCGTAGCGCGTTGGCGGTGCCGGTGAGGTTCACGTCGATCTGGTCGTGCCAGTCCGGGTCGGCCATCTCCAGCAGCGGCTTGAACGCCTGGATGCCGGCGTTGGCGAAGACGACGTCGAGCCCGCCCCACTCGCCCTCGACCCGCTCCGCGACCGCCCGCAGCTGGCCCACGTCCCGCTGGTCGGCCACCGCGGCGAGCCAGCGGCGGCCCTCGGCCAGCACCCGCCGGCCCGTCTCGTCGAGGTCCGCCGGGCCGGCCGGCGGGTAGTCGAGGATCGAGCTGACCGGCGCCGCCACGTCCACTCCGGCCACGTCGGCGCCGGCCCGCGCCAACGCCACCGCCGCCGCCCGGCCGATGCCCCGCGCCGCGCCGGTCACCACGGCGGTACGCCCCGCCAGCGGCCCACGATGTGCTGCGTCCACGCCCGCTCCGTTCCCCCGTACCGCTCCGGGCGCTCCCCCGGCGCCCCGCGAAGGTCAACGACCGGCGACCGTCCGGTGGTGCGGTGACACGGCCGGGTGGGTGCTGTCCACAAGGACGCTTGACACCGGATTCCTGTTCTATAGTCTTACTGCCGTAGGACAATAGGAGGGATCGTTCCGGGTGATCGAGTTCGTGCTGGACGGCCGGTCCAAGGTGAACACCTACGTGCAGCTGGTGCAGCAGGTGAAGCAGGCGCTGCGGGTCGGCCTGCTCGCCCCGGGCGACCAACTGCCCAAGGTCCGTGACGTCGCGCAGGCCCTGGCGATCAACCCGAACACGGTGTTGAAGGCGTACCGGGAGCTGGAGATCGAGGGGCTGGTGGAGGGCCGCCCGGGGCAGGGCACGTTCGTCCGGCGCACACTCGCCGGCGACTCGCTGCCGCACCAGGCCGAGCTCCGCGACGACCTGGTGGCGTGGCTGCACCGCGCGCGGGCCGCCGGGCTCAGCCACGAGGACGTCACCGCCCTGGTGGAGACGACGATCCGGGCCACCCTCCCGGCCGGGCCGCCGCAGCAGAGCGTGAGCAGATGAGAGGAGACCGGATGGACGTCGTGCTGGAGACCGACCAACTCGGTAAGCGATACGGCAACAGATGGGCGCTACAGGACTGTTCGCTGCGGCTGCCCGCCGGCCGCATCGCCGCCCTGGTCGGCCCGAACGGGGCGGGCAAGAGCACGCTGCTGCACCTGGCGGTGGGCCTGCTGCGGCCGGACGCGGGGGCGGTGCGGGTCTTCGGCGCGGCGCCGTACGGCAACACCTCGGTGCTCGCCGAGATCGGGTTCGTCGCCCAGGACACCCCGCTGTACCGGGACTTCACCGCGGCCGAGCTGCTCACCCTCGGCGCCAAGCTGAACCGGCGCTGGGACGCGGCGCTGGCCCGCAACCGGCTCGCCGAGTTGGGCATCCCGCCGCGCAAGCCGGTCGGGCAGCTCTCCGGCGGCCAGCGGGCCCAGGTGGCGCTCGCCATCGCGCTGGCCAAGCGGCCCCGGCTGCTGCTGCTCGACGAGCCGGTGGCCAGCCTCGACCCGCTGGCCCGGCGCGAGTTCCTCCAGTCGCTGATGGGCAGCGTCGCCGACGCCGGCACCACCGTGCTGCTCTCCTCGCACCTGCTCGCCGACCTGGAACGCGTCTGCGACTACCTGATCGTGCTGCACGCCTCCCAGGCCCGGCTGATCGGCGCCGTCGAGGACCTGGTCGCCGAGCACCGCCAGCTGGTCGGGCCGCGGCACGACGGCGAGCCGATCGCCGGGGTGTCGGCGGTGGTCCGGGCCAGCCACACCGACCGGCAGTCCACCCTGCTGGTCCGCACCGACGGGGTGGTCGTCGACCCGAACTGGACGGTCCGCGAGGTGTCCCTGGAGGACGTCATCCTCGGTTACCTCGCCGACGGCGAGGCCCGGGCCAGCCACGCCGAGTGGGAGGTGCCGGCATGATCTGGCTGACCTGGCGCCAACACCGCCGGCAGGCGCTGTTCACCCTCGCCGGCCTGGCGGCGCTCGCCGCCCTGCTGGTCCCCACCGGCCTCGCCATGCGGAACCGGTTCGCCGACCTCGGCGGCCCCGAGTGCGTACGCCAACTGGCCCGGTCCGAGCTGACGCCGGGCGTGGTGGAGAGCTGCAACCGGGCGTTCGACCAGTTCAGCAACCAGTACGGCGCGTTCAACCTGGTGGGCGTGCTGTTCCTCGTCCTGCCGCTGCTGGTCGGCCTGTTCTGGGGCGCCCCGCTGGTCGCCCGGGAGGTGGAGCAGGGCACCCACCGGCTGGTGTGGACCCAGGGGGTCAGCCGGCGCCGCTGGGCCGCGGTGAAGTTCGGGCTGGTCGGCGCGGGGGCGGCGGTCGCGGCGGCCGGTTACGGGCTGGGCATGTCGTGGTGGCTGGCGCCGCTGACCCAGGCGGAGCGGCAGGGCCGGTTCGACGTCTTCTTCTTCGACATGCAGGGCCTCGTCCCGGTCGGCTACACCGTGCTCGCGGTCGCGCTCGGGATCTTCGCCGGCACGCTCTGGCCGCGGATGCTGCCGGCCATGGGGGCCACCCTGGCCGGTTTCCTCGCCCTGCGCGTCGCCCTGGTGGAGTTCGCCCGGCCGCACTACATGGCGGCGCGGACGCGCACCTTCCCGGTGGAGAGCGACAGCCCGATGCCGCACCAGGCCCACGGTGACTGGGTCCTCGCCAACGGCGTGCGGGACGCCGACGGCACCATGGTGGCGGCGAACGCGCAGATCGCCTGCCCACCCGGCGCCACCGGGCCGACCGGCGGGCGCTGCGGGGCGGAACTCGGCCTCGAGCCGGGCGCCTACAACTGGCAGCTCTACCAGCCGGCGGACCGGTACTGGGCGTTCCAGTACATCGAGACCGGCATCTTCGTCGCGCTCGCCGCGCTGCTGCTGCTGCTCGCGGTACGCCGGATCCGGCGGATCGCCTGACCGGTGACCGACGACCGCCGGGCGTCCCACGCCCGGCGGTCGTCGGGGCACGCCGACGGGTCTCCCCCGTCCGGTCCCGGCTCGCGGTTGCCCCCGCTGCCTACCGTCGGAGTCGGCGGTACCGACCGGGCCCGCCCGGCCCCCACGCCGAGGGTTGGTGCGGGAGCCGGATCGGCGATCAGTAGGGTAGGGATGTGTCTCTATGGATGGCCGCGATGTGGGGACTGGTCGGCAGCGCGGTGGCGGAGGCGCTGAACCTCTACGGGATGATGCGCCCGACGACCGAGTCGGGACACCGGTGGCAGTGGCCCTGGCGGGACCCGCGGGACCGGCCGATCGTGCTCTTCGCCGTCCTGCTGCGGATGGTGGCCGGCACCGGGCTGGCCGCCGCGGCGGGCGCCGGCGGCCTGGCCACCACCGCCTTCGCCAGCTTCACCTTCGGAGTGGCCGCGCCCCTGGTGATCGCCAAGATGTTCGACCAGCTCCGGGTGGCGGACCGGCCCGCCGAACCGAGCGGCGACGGCCCGAACGGCAGCCACGATGACGCCGCGTGACAGCTTCCTGCGCCGGCTCGCCGTCGCGCTGGCCGCCCGGCCGGCCACCACCGCCACCACCGTTCCCCCGCCGACCCGGACCCGGTTCGCCGCCGCGCTCGCGGCCCGCCCGGTGGCCGGCCCGCGGCCGGGTTCCGGGCCGGTGCCGCCGGTGGCCACCCGCTACCGCGACGGCAAGCTGACCGAGCGGGTCCGGGAGGTGCTGGCCGGCATCCTCGGCACCACCGCCGACCAGCTGCGGGTGGACTCCGACGGCGATGTCGGCATCCGGGCCGGCTCCGCGATGATCTTCGTACGAACCCAGGAGGACCCGCCGCTGGTGGACGTCTTCTCGCCGCTGCTCACCGGCGTCGACGCCACCGAGACGCTCTACCAACGGCTGTCCGACCTCACCAACGGCCTGGTGATCGGGCGGGTCTACTGCACCGGCGACACCGTCTGGGCGTCGATCCCGGTGTTCGGGCAGGAGTTCCAGCCCACCCACCTGCTGCTGGCCGTACGGGCCATGGTGGAGCTCGCCGACGACCTGGACGACCAGCTCCGGCAGGAGTTCGGAGGCAGCCGGTTCTTCGGGCCCGAGGCGTCCGGCCTGGTGGCGGTCCCCGACCCGACCGGCTACCTGCGCGACCTCGCCGACTCCGGCGAGACCGGCGCCACCGGCGCGAGCAGCGTGCTGGTCGACCTGCTGGCCGACCGGGGCCGCACCGAGGAGCTGCGGCTGCGCGCCGAGCACGGCGACTGGCACGCCGCCTCCCGGCTCGCCGCGCTGCTGGCCGCCCGGGGCCGGGACGACGAGGCCGAACGCTACTGGCGGATCGCCGCCGACCAGGGCGAACCCCGCGCCCGGCACGAGCTGGCCGCGCTGCTCGCCGGTCAGGGCCGGCACGACGAGGCGACGAGCCTGTTGCGCCAGGCGGTCGCCGACGACGACTGGCGCTCGCTGCCGCTGCTGCTGACCCTGCTCACCGAGCACGGCCGGGTGGACGAGGCGATCGCCCTGCTGCGCCAGCGGGCCGGCGCCGACGAGTGACCCGGCCGCCCGCCGACCCGGCACGCGCGGTCACCCGCTCCCGGTCGTCGCGGTACCCGATGACGCCCGGGCGGCACGAGGCGGTGCCCGCGCCGGCCCGGCGGCTCAGTCGAGGCCGGCGCAGGGCGTGCCGTCGATGGTGCAGGCGGTGGGGCGCGCGCTGACCGGGGAACCGGTCACCCGGAAGCCGACCCGCACCGAACCGCCGCCGGGCACCGCCCCGCCGGCGCCGTCCGGCACGAAGGTCCAGGTCGCGCCGTCCCGGGTGACCCGGGCGCCGCTGACCGAGGTGACCTCCAGGGATTCCCGGGGCAAGGTGACCGCCAGGGTCCAGTCGGTGACCCGGCCCGGGCCGGGATTGCGGATGGTCACCGCCGCCCCGTAGCTGAGCAGGGCGCGCTCCTCGATGGCGAACTCGGCGCCCAGCGCCGCGCCGGTGGCCGGCGGCGCCGCGGGGGACGCGCTGGTCGGCGGGGCGGCCGAGGAGGCGGCCGGGCTCGGGCGCCCCGACGTCGGGCGGGAACTGGGCGGTTCGGCCTGCACCCCGACGCCGCCCGCCGGTGAACCGGTCGGCACCGCGACCGCCGGCGGCGGGTCCAGGGCCACCGGCGCCAGGCGCTCCGGGGTGCGCAGCACCACGACGACGGCGACCGCCGTCGCGACCAGCACCGCCAGCGCGGCGAGCAGGGCGAGCCGGGCGACGGTCGGCCCGTCAGCCCGCCCGGTGGCGACGCGCCGCACCGATCCGGCGGCGGCCGTGATCCGGTCGAGCACGATGATCGCCACGGTCCGCCGTGGCTGCGGCGGTGCTGCCGGCATTGAATTCTCCCCTACAGATCGTCCGCCGGACATCGTGCCGCGCCCGCCGGGCGGCGGGCCGCCCGGCCCGGTCACAGCGCGCGAAGCCCGGCGAGCAGGTCCTTGAGCAGCGCCTCGGTCGGCAACGCGGAGAGCATCGGCGGCTCGTGGGTCTCGATCAGCCCGGCGTCCGCCAGGTCGGCGAGCAGCACCCGGACGGTGCCCACCGGCAGGTCCAGCTCCGCGCCGACCTCGGCCACCGACAGTGGACGCCGGCACAGCTCGACGATCCGCGCCTGCTCCGGGAAGAGCTGGGCGACGGGTGCCGCGGGCCGGGTCACCACCAGCGTGATCAGGTCGAACCGTCCCTGGTCCGGCGCGCTGCGGCCGCGGGTCATCGCGTACGGGCGGACGATCGGGCCGGCGTCGTCGTCGTACCACGCCTCGTCAGCGTCGCCGGTCGCTGGCACCGGGGCCTCCGCTCGTCGCTGTCGCGGCCGGTTCCAGGTACACCGGCAGGTGCCGTTCGGCCTGTCCCACGAAGAGCGCCACCTCGTACGCCATGTCGCCGACCTCGGCGTCGCCGCCGATCCGGACGGTGAGGATCGCCCCGTTGCGGATGGTGGCGACGAACAGGAACGCCCGGGACATCTGCACCACGACCTGCCGCAGCGCACCGCCGACGCAGACCCGGGTGGCCGCCATGCCCAGCGCCTCCAGCCCGGCGATCATGCTGGACAGTTGGGCGGCCAGTTCGTCGTCGACGTCCCGGGAGGCGCCGAGCAGCAGCCCGTCCGGGGACAGCACCACCGCGAACTCGGCGCCGGGCACCCGGTCGACCAGGTCGTTCAGGGCGGAGGTCAGGCTGTCGGCGCTGACCAACGATTGCGTCATCATCGTCCTCTCGGTGCTCGGGGTACCGGTATCTCGACCGTGTCGGAGCCGACGGTGCCCGGCCCGGGCCGCACCGCCCCGGGTCGGCGGTCCCGGACCGGCAGTCCGCCACTGTCGCCCCGGCCGCCGGACCGGGCAGGTGCCCGCTCGGGCCCACCGGCCGGCCTGCCACCCGGTCCGGCGGGCCGGCCACCCACGCCGGCCGGCGCGCCACCCGACCCGGCCGGCACGCCGTCCACTCCGGTCGGCACGCCGCCGACGCCGGCCGGCGGGCCAGCCGCCGCCCTCGGCACGCCGCCCGGTCCGGTCGGGTCGACCAGGCCGGCCGGCAGCCACACGAGCGCCGTGGTGCCGCCCCGCGGGCCGGGCCGCAACGACACCCGGACACCATGCCGGGTGGCGAGCAGGGCGGCAGCGTACAACCCGGAGCGGCCGGCCGGGGGGTCGCCCGGCGGCGGGGCGGCGAGCAGGTGGTTCAGCTCGGCCAGCGCGGTGGCGTCCAGCCCCGGCCCGTCGTCGGTGACCAGGATCGCGCAGCCCCGTGCCGCGGCCTCGGCGGCGACCCGGACCGTGCTGCTGGGCGGCGAGCAGACCAGGGCGTTCTCGACCAGCTCGGCCAGCAGGTGGACGAGGTCGGTGACCGCCGGCCCGGCGAGCGTCCACGGCCACTGCGCCGCGACGAGGACCCGCTGGTAGTCCGCCACCTCGGCGACCGCGCCGCGCGCCACGTCCAGCAGCGGCACCGGGCGTCGCCAGCGGCGGGCAGGCGTGCCGCCGGCGAGGGTGACCACCTTCTCCACGTTGCGCCGGATCCGGGCGGCCAGGTGGTCGAGCCGGAACAGCTCGGCGGCCTCGGCGGCCGAACGTTCCCGGCGTTCCAGGGCGTCCAGCAGGGTGAACTGGTCGCGCAGCAGCACCTGGTTGCGCTGGGTCAACCGGAGGAACAACTCGTGCAGGGCCGGCTCCCCCGCTCCCGGCACCGGCCCGGCGCCCGGGGCGGCCGCCGGCCCGCCATGCCGGACCGCCATCGGGGGCAGGCGCAGCTCGGCGGTGTCCGGCCCGGCCGGTGGGGCGGCGGCGGGGCCGGCCCGGTGGGCGGCCGGCCCGACCGTCGACGGCCCGGCCGGGGCACCGTCGTGGCGCCGCGGAGCGCCGGCGGACAGGCCCGCCGGTGGTGACGCGGGAACGCCGGTGGGCGCGCCCAGTGGGGACGGCGCGGGATCGCCGGCGGCTGCGGTCAGCCGGCGGACGGTGCCGACCCAGCCGGCCAGCAGGAGGAGCACCGAGACCAGGCCGAGGCCCAGCACCACGCCGGCCCGCGCGACCACCAGCGCCGCACCCGGAGTGGCCCGCTCGACGCTGCCCCGGGCGGCGGACGTCACCAGCTGGTGCAACCCGCCCAGGGCCGGGTCGACCGCCGCGCGCCACTGCTCGCCGGTGGGCACCGGCCCGTCCTCGCCGGCGCGCAGCAGCCGATCCTCCAACGAGAGCAGCGCGGTGAACCCCGGCCCCTCCACCAGGGCCCGGTGGCCGTCCCGGTCGGCGGCCGGCAGTCCGGCGGTCGCCTCGGCCCGGACGTAGCGGTGCGTGCTGACCAGTTCGGTCAGCCGGAGCCGGTCGTCGGCGGTCAGCCAGCCGTTGGTCAGCGCGGCGCTGACCAGGGTGTCCTCCCGGGCGAGCAGCTCGCGGGCCCGGGCCAGCCCGATCACCGCGCGGGTCTCGGCGGCCAGGGTGCTCTCCCGCGCCCCCCATTCCGGGCCGTAGACGGCGAAGGCGGCGTCGATCAGCCCGTGGTAGCCGGCCACCGCGGCGGCCCGGCCGACGTCCGCCTCGGCGCGCAGCCCAGCCAGCCCGGCCAGTCGCCCGAGCAGGTCGTCGACCCGGTCCCGGACGGCTCCGGCGGTGACCAGCCGGAGGTCGGGACCGTCGGTGGCCGCCCGCAGGGCGCCGGCCGAGCGATCCGTGTCCGCCCGGGCACCGGCCAGCGCGGCGCGGGCCCGGTCGTCCCCGGCGATCGCCGCCGCGCTGAGCCGGCGCTCCACCTGCAGGTCGAGGATCAGCCGGTCGGTGGGCTGCCCGAAGGTCTCCGCGAGCGCCCGCACCCGCACCAGGTCGGCGGCGTCCCGGCCGGTCAGGTAGGCGGCGTACGACCAGAGGGCGAGGAGCACGGCGGCGAGCGCGACGAGCTGCCGGCGGATCCGGGGATCGGCCGGCCGGGCCACCGCGTCGGCGCGGCTCACGGCGTCGGCGCGGCCCACCGCGTCGGCGCGGCCCACCGCGTCGGCGCGGCCCACGGCGTCGGCGCGGCCCACGGCGTTCATGGCGTCGGTGTGGTTCACGGGGCCGGCCTCTCCGGCCACGGCCGGCCGGACGCGCCGGTCGAGCGGTCGGCCAGCAGCGTCCGCAGCAGCGCGAGCAGTTCGGCGCGGTTGGCGCAGTTGAGCCGGGAGCGCATCCGGGCCACGTGGTGCTCGACCGTCTTGGCGGAGATGAACAGCCGGTCACCGATCTCGCGATAGGTCAGGCCGGCCACCACCAGTTCACCGACCTCGCGTTCCCGGTCGCTGAGCCGGTGCGGCGCGGGGCTGGCGATGGCCTCGGCGTCCTCGGCCCGCGGGCCGCCCTTGGCGCCGGCCGACCGCCCCTGCAACATCCGGGCGCAGTCCAGCAGCGCGGTCATCGCCCGCCGGTCCGAGGTGCGGATCGCCGCCTGCCCGGCGAGCCGCGCGCCGTCCCAGCACAGGCCGGCGTCGTGCAGCCCGCGGGCGGCCGCCTCCACCCGCACCGGGTCGACGACGCCGCGCAGCACCTCCACCCAGCTCGCCGCCGCGGCGGCGACCACCGCGGCGTACCGGCTGTGGCCGGCGGCGGCGAGCAACGCGGCCACGTGGTCGTCGGCGGCCGCCGGCTCCTCGGTGAGGATCGCCGCGTGCAGCCCGCTCCAATGCAGCGGGGCGCTCCACAGTGGCGGGTCGCCGAGCCGGGCCAGCAGCAGCCGGGC
The DNA here is from genome assembly GCF_030519475.1 of Micromonospora sp. C28SCA-DRY-2. GTDB lineage: Bacteria > Actinomycetota > Actinomycetes > Mycobacteriales > Micromonosporaceae > Micromonospora. The sequence goes on from NZ_JAUMKD010000003.1 coordinate 352,623, forward strand.
CTCGCGCAGGTACGGCGCCAGGCGGCCCAGGTCGCCCAGGCGCGCGCCGGCGATGGCCAGCTCGCCGAGGGGCAGCAGGGTGAACAGGTCGACCGGGTGCCGGACCAGCGCCTCCAGCGCGTGCCCCCAGCCGCGCTGGAGGGCGCCGAGGTCGCTGTTGCGGCGGGCGATGCCCAGCTCCAGCGCGGTGGCGAAGAGCAGGTCCCGCGACTCCAGCGGCCGGCCGCCGGTCACCGACGCGAGCCGGTCGGCGGCGAGCACCGTACGGCCGCGGACCATCGCGATCCAGGCCTGCAGCAGCCGGTGCCGCCGGGCCAGCAACGGCCCGCCGGTGCCGCTGGCCAGGGCCCGGTCGAGCACCCGTTCGCCGATCTCCAGCTCGCCGCAGTGCAGGGCGGTCAGCGCGGCGAGCGCGGCCGGGCTGTCCGGCAGCAGCACCGCCCGGCCGGCCGGTTCGAGCAGCGCGGCCGCCTGCACCAGGGTGGAGAGCGCGACGGTCGGCGGGCCGTCGACGCTGGCGGCGATCCCGTCGGCCATCAGCCGGGCCGCGCTGGCGTGCAGGGTGGGCGGCCCGTCGGGGACCGGTCCGGCGCTGTCCGGGCGGTCGACCCGGTGACCGGCGGCGAGCACACCGACGGCCGCGAAGGCGCGCGCCGAGGCGCTGCCCGACCAGCGGTACAGCTCCACGCTGCGGCCGAGCTGGCCCCGGTGCGCGAGCGCCGTGGCGGCGACCGCCGCCGCCTCGGCGCGGTCGGCCGGCGGGGCGGTGTCCAGCAGCCGGTCGGCCAGCCGCAGGGCGGCGTCCAGGTCGCCGGCGAGCGCGGCGGCGACCGCCTGCCGGACGGCCGCCGGCCGACCGGCGGCCGCGGCGGCGGCGAACAGCTCCGCGGCCAGCGCCGGCTCCCCGGCCAGCGCCTCCTCGGCCGCGGCCGCCAGCGTCGGGGCCGGGCACTCGGCGGCCACGCCGGCCGCGAGCAGCGAGCGGACCAGCGGGAGCACCGGCCCGCCGCGGGCCAGTTGCACCTCGGTGAGCCGGCGCCACACCGCCGTGCGGTCGGTGGCCGGGCTCAGCGCGGCCACCGCCCGGCGCACGATCGGCGCGAGCCGGCCGTCCGCGCCGAGCAGGCCGGCCGCCCGGGTCGCGGCGACCAGCTCGTCCACCTCCTCGGGGGTACGCCCGAGCAGCGGACCGAGCAGGTCGACCGGCAGCGGCACCCCGGCGGCGACGGCGAGCAGCAGCCGGCGTACGTCCGGCGCCAACTCCTCCAGCTCGGGGGCGAACTCCAGCACCACCTGCCGGGACGGCTCGGCGGGCACCGCACCGCCCTGCCCGCGCAGCCCACGGGCCAGCCGCTCGACGTCCCGCGGCACGCCGGCGGCCTGGGTGTGCACGAAGTCGACCAGGTCGGGGCGGCGGCCGAGGTCGGCGGCGGCGAGGTAGGCGGCGGTCTGCTCCCGGGCGAACGGGGTGAGCAGGACCAGCTGCCCGTCCCGGCGCAGTGCGTCGGCCAGCTCGACCAGCGCCGCCGACCGGGGCCACGGCCGGTAGCCGACGGCCAGCCGGTGCCGGCGGGCGACCACCAGGGCGTGCAGCGCGCGCAGCCGGGCGTCGTCGAGCAGGTGCGCGTCGTCGACCAGCAGCACCGCGTCCGGGTCGACCGCCTCGGCGGTGGCCGGCGCGCCCTCCACCACGGTCGCCCCGGCCTGCCGGTAGATCCGGCCCAGCTCCTGCAGGTACGCGCTGCGGCCGTGCCCGCCCGGCCCGGTCACGCCGAGCGTGAGCGGCGCGTCCGGGTCGCGCCCGACGGCGTCGAGCAGGGCTCGCGGCCCCGGGTCCAGCACCAGGCGGGACCCGGCGACGCTACTCATGATCATGGTCATCCTTCGCGTCCCCGCCCGCGCGCGAGCGCCAGGCGGCGGGACGCCCTCGGCAGTTCCAGTGGGGTGATCCGGACCGGCGGCCGGGGTGGTGGCTGGTCGGGCACCGGCCCGTCCAGGTCGGGTCGTCGCCGGGCCGGCAGGGGGGCTTCTCGGCCCGCGCCGCTGACCGGGGCCTCGGCACGGCGCGGCCCGGCGGCCGGGCGGGGCTCCGGCACCCGCCGCGGCGGGCGCGGCGCGACCACCTGGCAGGCGGCCAGCGCCGCCCCGGTGGCGGCGGTCAGCTGCGGATGGGGCTCCACCTCGACCGGCACCGGGAAGGCCGCGGCGAGCAGTTCGGCGACCAGCGGGATCCGGGTGGACCCGCCGGCGAGCAGGACGCCGTCGAGCTGCGCCGGGCGCAACCCGGCGGAGTGGACGGTCCGGACCAGCAGGTCGACGGTGGCCTGGACGGCCGGCCGGATCAGCTCCTCGAACCCGGTCCGGCTGACCGGCACCCGGGCGGGGCCGGTCGGCAGGGTCAGCAGCACGTCGGTCTCGGCGTCCACGGTCAGCTCGCGCTTGGCCCGCTCGCACTGCGGCAGCAGGCCGCGCAGCACGGCGTCCGCCGTGCGCCGCCCGGCGGCGCCCAGTTCCCGGGCCAGCACGGCGCGGACGTGGTCGGCCAGCGCCTCGTCGAAGTCGGCTCCGCCGAGCCGGTCGAGCCCCTGCGGGAGACCGAACGTCTGGTAGGTGCCGCGCGGGGTGCGCCGCACCAGGGCCGCCTCGAAGGTGGTGCCGCCGAGCGCGTACACGGCCGCCGAGCCGCCCGGGAAGCCACGGGCGGCGTGGCTCTCGGCCACGGTGACCGTCCGGGGCAGCAGGGTCACCCCGGCCAGCCCGAACTCCCGCAGGGCGGCTCGCAGCAGGTCACGCCGGTGCCCGCCCCAGCCGGCGGGGTGGCTGAGCACGACGGCCTCGGCCGGCTCGCCCTCCTGGTCGTGGACGCGCTGCACCACCCAGGTCGCCAGCGCGGCGGTCAGCGTCTGCGGGGAGCACGGCTCGCCGGCGAGCAGCAGCGGAACGTCGTCGCCGACCCGGCGGACGAAGCCGCGGGCGGTGCGGCCGGGCTCGGCGTCGGTCGGCTCGCCGACCAGGAACATGCCGTCCGCCGACAGCCGTAGCACTGACGGTACGGTCACCGAACCGTCATCCAGCGTGACCGCCTCGGGTCGGCTCCAGGTCTCCCCCCGGCGCCGGGCCACACTGGCCACGGTGGTGGTGCTTCCGATGTCTATCCCCAGGACGTACGGCATCCGCTTTCTTCCCTCACCGCGAGTCGGCCGGCCGGTGGCGACGGGTGTCGGCACCCGGCGGCGACCACCCCCGGCGAAACCCCCGTGGGCTCCTACGTTCGTACCAGAGATCACTCCCGGATCGGGACCCTAACTCTGGCCGGCCCGAGTCCCCCAGTCCCCCTAACGGACGAGGGGGTGGACACCCTAATCCGGCGGGGCGGGTTGCGGGGCGTTCCCCGATGCCCGGCGCCGCCCCCGGCCGTACGGTCGCTGTCGACGATCGACGGTCACCGACGCCAACCGAGGAGAACTGGCACCATGCCGCACCAGACCCTGCACGACTTCGTCCTCAACCTGCTCACCGACCCCGACGCGCGGTCGGCGTTCGACCTCGACCCGGAGGGCGCGTTGCGGGCCGCCGGTCTGCACGACATCACCGCCGCCGACGTGCAGGACGTCGTGCCCCTCGTGGTCGACTACGCCCCGGTCCACGGCCTCACCCCGACCGGCCCCACCGGACAACTCGGCGTCGACCCCCTGCTGACCGACACCACCGACGTCGTCGGCCAACTCCAGAACGTCACCCACCAGCTCAGCCTCACCACCGGCGACAACGGCCTCGACGTCAAAGCCGGCGTCCTCGGCGCCATCGCCGTCGACCCCACCGCCGTCGGCATCGGCGCCACCGTCCTGCCCGGCATCGGCCTCGGCATCGGCCCCGGCGGCCTCAGCACCGACCTCACCGGCGCCCACGACCTCGCCCACACCCTCGACGCCGACGTCATCGGCGCCGTCGACACCACCGCCGACCCCGCCGTCGCCGACCTCACCACCACCCTCGGCAACCCCACCGCCCCCCTCGACGGCGGCGACACCGGCCTGCTCGGCACCGGCCTGCTCGGCGGCGACGGCCTCCTCGGCGGCACCCTCGGCAACACCCAGGGCCAGGTCGACGGCCTCGTCGACGGCCTCGGCGTCGACGACACCCTCGGCGGCCTCGGCATCGGCACCGGGCAGGGCGGCGTCGTCCCGCCGATCGACGTCCCCTCCACCGTGGACGGCGTCACCGGCCAGGTCGACGGCCTGCTCGGTGGGGTCACCGGCACGGTGGGCGGCGTGACCGGCGGCGTGACCGGCGGCGTGACCGGCGGTGTCACCGGCGACGCCGGGGTCCACGGCGACGCTTCGGCGTCGGCCGGCGGCGGCCTGCTCGGGGTCACCGACGGACTGCTCTGACCGGAACCGGTGGGAGCGAAAAGGCCGGACCGCCCTGGGCGGTCCGGCCTTTTCCCGGACCCCTCTTGATAATTGCCATGAAATCCGCACACTTGGTGCGGTGATGGCGGGGATCTGGCTGGACGTGCTCGACGAGATCGCCCGTACGTGCCGGGAGCACGGGCGCGGCGACCTGCTCCAGACGGTCCGGGACAAGCGCGCCCAGCTGCTGGATCCGACGCTGCGGGTGCTGGTGCTCGGCGAGCCGAACCAGGGCAAGAGCCAGCTGGTCAACGCGATCGTCAACGCCCCGGTCTGCCCGGTCGGCGACGGCCGCACCACCCTGCTGCCCACCGTGGTGCGGCACGCCGCGGTGGCCGCCGCCGCGGTGGTCCAGGCTCCACCGTCCACTCCGGGTCGGCCCGGCGGCGGCACCGGGACCGTGGAGCGGACGGCGGTCCCGCTGGACCAGATCCCCGCCGGGGTGGCCGGCACCCTGCGCCGGGCCGGTGGCGGGCCGGCGTACGTCGAGATCGGACTCCCCCGCGCCCTGCTCGGCGCGGGCCTGGTGCTGGTCGACACCCCGGGCGCCGACGAGGTGGCCGCGCTCGGCGCGGCCGCGCCGGCCGCCGCGCTGAACCGCGCGGACACCGTGCTGCTGGTCTCCGACTCGACCCGGGAACTCTCCGTCGCCGAGCTGAACGTGCTGCTGCACCTCACCCGGTCGCATCCCAACGTGCTGGTGGTGCAGACCAAGACCGACCTGGCGCCGGACTGGCGGGCGGTGGCCGAGCGCAACCGCAGGCACCTCGCCGAGGCCGGCGTGCCGGCGGCGCTGATCTGCGTGTCGGCGGCGCTGCGGCTGCGTGCCGCGGCCGCCGACGACCGCGACCTCAACGCCGAGTCGGGCTTTCCGGTGCTGATCGCCCGGCTCCAGCGCGACCTGGCCGGCAAGGGCGACGTGCTGGCCCGGGCGTCGGTGAGCCTGGTGGCCCGCACGGTGGTGGAGCAGCTCGCCGCGCCGCTGCGCGCCGAACTGGCCAGCCAGCAGGCCGAGCGGGAGACCGGCCCGATGTCCCGGCTGCACGCCGCCCAGCGGGAGGCCGACGAGCTGCGCCGGTGTGCCACCCGGTGGCAGAACACGCTCGCCGACGAGATGGCCGACCTGCTCTCCGACATCGAGTACGACCTGCGCGACCGCACCCGGGAGATCCTGCGGATGGTCGACGACGCGTTCGACACCGCCGACCCCCTTGTCGCCTGGGACACCTTCGAGGAGTGGCTGCGGCAGAGCCTGGTCGAGGCGGCCGAGGCCAACCACGAGTGGCTGGTGCAGCGCTGCGACTTCGCCGCCCGGCGGGTGGCCGGCAACTTCGCCCGGTACGGCTACGACGTGCTGCCGCCGTGGTCGATGGCGGTGCCCGACGACCTCGGCGACCGGCTGCCGAGCATGGAACGGCCGAGCATCGACCGGTTCACCGCGGGGCAGAAGGTGTTCACCGGCATGAAGGGCTCGTACGGCGGCCTGCTCATGTTCGGCCTGGCGATGACGCTGGCCGGGATGCCGATGATCAACCCGGTGTCGATCGGCGCCGGCGCGCTGTTCGGCGGCAAGAGCATCCGGGACGAGGGCCGGCAGCTGCTGCGCCGCCGCCAGGCGACCGTCAAGACGGCGATCCAGCGGCACGTCGACGACTTCTTCGTCCGGATGACCAAGGAGTGCCGGGACGCCACCCGGCAGGTGCAGCGGATGCTGCGGGACCACTTCACCGCGCTGACCGAGGAGTTACAGGAGGCCATCGTCGCGTCGCTGCGTACCGCCAAGCAGGCCGCGGACACCGACGCGGCGGCGCGCGACCAGCGCCAGCGCGAGATCCGGCTGACCATGACCCGGCTGGCCGCGCTCTACGAGCAGGCGCAGCAGTTGACCGGCGCCCGGCCCGCGGCGGCCACCCTGGAGCCCCGGGCATGACCGTCGGCCTGCGGCTGGACGAGGCGGTCTGGGGGCTGCTGCACCGGGCCCTGGAGTGTTACCGGGACGATCCCCGGGCCACCGCGCACCTGCGCCGCCAGTTGGCCCGGCTGGAGCAGCCGCTGCGCATCGCGATCGCCGGTCCGTGGCGCTCCGGCCGGTCGACGGTGTTGAACGCGCTGATGGGCGAGGAGGTCGCGCCGGTCGAGGGGACCGACGGCAGCGGCGTCTTCACCTGGTACGAGGACGGCGCGCAGCCGGCGGCGACCGCCTACTCGACCAGCCACCCGCCCCAGCAGCTCGCGGTGGCCAAGTCGGCGACCGGGATGCGGGTGGACCTGGTCGGCTGGCGGGCCGGCGAGCTGCGCGACATCGTGGTGCGGTGGCCCACCCGGGCGCTGCGGCAGATCACGCTGATCGACACGCCCCCGGTGACCGGCCCGGACGAGCACGGCCGGTCGCCGGTACTGGACCGGGTGCTGCGCGACGCGGACGCCCTGCTCTACCTGACCCGGGACGGTCGGGGCAGCGACCTGCGGCTGCTGGAGTCGGTCCGGGAGAGCGCGGTCGGGCAGGCCGCCCCGATGCCGGTGGTGCTGGTGCTGTCCCGGGCGGACGAGATCGGCGGCGGGCGGATCGACGCCCTGCTCACCGCCCGGCAGGTCGCCCGCCGGCAGCAGCGCGACCCGCGGGTCGACGCGGTCTGCCTGAACGTGGTGGCGTGCAGCGGGCTGCTCGGCCTGGCCGGCCGGGTGCTCAGCGAGTCCGACTACGCGGCGCTGGCCCAGCTGGCCCGGGTGCCCCGCCCGGAGCTGGAGGCGTACCTGCTCTCCGCCGACCGTTTCCTGCGCGGCGAGCTGCCGGTGGCGCTGGACGCCGAGGTGCGCGCCACGCTGCTGGAGCGGCTGGGCCTGTTCGGGGTCCGGCTGGCCACCACCCTGGTGCGGACGGGTTGCGACAGCCGGGTGGCGCTCTGCGCGGAGCTGATCCGGCGCAGCGGCCTGACCGAGCTGCGCGAGTCGGTGCACCGGTTCTTCGTCGACCGGCGGGACACCCTCAAGGCGCGCTCGGCGCTGGCCGCCGTGGAGGCGGTGCTACGGGCCGAGCCGGGCCCGGGCGGCGCGGAACTGCTCGGCACTGTCGAGCAGATCCTCGCCGGCGCGCACGAGTTCCAGGAGCTGCGCCTGCTCGCCGCGCTGCGGGACACCCGGCTCGGCTTCGACGCCGACCTGGCCGCGGAGGCGCGGCGGCTGGTCGGCGGTGACGGGGTCGGGTTGGCCGCCCGGCTCGGCGTCGAGCACGACGCGACGGTGCAGCGGCTGTGGGAGGTCGCCGCCGACGCGCAGTGGCGCTGGCGGGAGCGCGCGGAGGATCCGGTGTTGCGGCTGGCCCAGCGGCGGGGCGCGGAGGTCGTGGTCCGCAGCTGCGAGGGGATGCTCGCGGAGCTGGCCGAGGGCGGGCGCTGACCGGTCAGCGCGGACGACCCGCCGGCCGGCCGCCCACCGCACGGACCGCCCGCCGCATGGTCAGCGCGGGCGCGCGCCGGTCGGTCAGGTCGGGCGGACCGCGATCGCGCCGTCGACGGTGCGCAGGATCAGGCGCAGCACCTCGTGCCGGGAGGCGCCGGTCTCGGCCAGGTAGGCCCAGCCCGCGTAGAGCTGGGACCAGACCAGGCTCTGCAACCAGTCCGCCGGCAGCTCCGGGTCGATGGTGCCGTCGGCGTGGCCGCGCTCGACCATCGCGGCGAACTCCGGGTCGCACCCCTCGGACCCGCCGGCCGCCGGGTCGACGCAGAGCCCCGGCTCGGTGAACATGAGCGAGAGCAGGTTGCCCAGGTCGAAGTACTCCTGGCAGAGCCGGCGCAGCGCCGAGGCGCCGGTGCCCTCGCCGATCCGGGCCTGGGCGGTGGCGCGGCCCAGCCGGGTGACGGCCTCGGCGCCCACCGCGGCCAGCAGGTCGGAGCGTTCGGCGAAGTAGCGGTGCAGGGTGGTGCGCCCCACCTCGGCGGCGGTGGCGATGTCGCCCAGCGAGGCGGCCGGGTTGCGCCCCAGCACCTCGATCGCCGCGTCGACGATCGCCTGGCGGGTCCGCGCCCGGCTGCCGGACACCTGCACCTCGGTCACGCCGAGAGGATAGCAACAGCCCAGTTCGGAATACAGCTTGACTGTAGTGGAACATGGCTGTTCCATTCAGGTCATGGCTCCTTCCAGCTCCGAAGCCGCCCTCCCCCGACTCCGCACACTGGCGTCGTTCCTCGCCCCGCACCGGCGGACGATGCTCCTCGGTCTGGTGCTGGGCCTCGCCGCGAACGCGGCCGGGCTGGCCACGCCGATGGTCACCAAGTGGGTCCTCGACACCCTCGGCGCCGGCCAGTCGATGGTCCGGCCGATCGGCGTCCTGCTGGCCCTCGTCGTCGTCGGCGCGGCGATCACGCTCTGCCAGTGGCGGTTGCTCGGCACGCTGGCCGAGCACATCGTGCTGGACGCGCGGACCGCGCTCGTCCGGCGCTACTTCCGGGCCCGGGTCGGCGACCTGCAACGCCGGCCCACCGGGGAGCTGGTCACCCGGGTCACCTCCGACACGCACCTGCTGCGCGAGGCGTCCGGCAGCATCGTCGGCCTGGTCAACGCCGGCATCGCGCTGCTCGGCACGCTGGTGCTGATGGGGGTGCTGGACCTGTTCCTGCTGGGCTGCACCGTCGTGGCCGTGCTCGTGGTCGCGGCGGTGATGGGCGTGTTGATGCCCCGGATCGCGGCGGCGGAGGCCGCGGCGCAGGAGTCGATGGGGCAGCTCGGCGGGGCGCTGGAGGGCGCGCTGCGGGCGATCCGCACGGTCAAGGCCAGCCGCGCCGAGGCCCGGCTGGGCGAGCGCGTGGTCGCCGACGCCCGCCAGGCCGCGGCGCACAGCGTACGGTCGGCCCGGGTGACCGCCTCGGTCTGGACGATCGCGTGGACCGGCATCCAGCTGGCGGTCATCGCCATCCTCGGCATCGGCGCCTGGCGGGCGCAGCGCGACCTGCTGGAGATCTCCAGCCTGATCGCCTTCCTGCTGTACGCGTTCCAGCTGATGGGGCCGATCAGCGAGCTGACCCAGAACACCACCGCCCTGCAGGCCGGCGTGGCGGCGGCCGGGCGGATCCGGGAAATCGAGGCGATCGAGACCGAGCCGGAGACCCCGCCCACCGCCGCGACCCGGCCGGCGGTGGCCGACCCGGAACAGCCGGTGCTGGTCTTCCAGGACGTCACCGCCCGGTACGGTCCGGACGCGCCGCCGGCGGTACGGGGCATCGACCTGGTCATCCCGCGCCGCGGGCACACCGCGATCGTCGGCCCGTCCGGCGCCGGCAAGACCACCCTCTTCTCGCTGATCCTGCGGTTCCTCGAACCCGAGCACGGCCAGTTGCTGCTGGACGGCCGCCCGTACGCCAGCTACAGCCACGACGAGGTGCGCGCCCGGCTGGCGTACGTGGAGCAGGAGACGCCGGTGGTGCCCGGCACCATCCGCGACAACCTGCGGTTCACCCACCCGGACGCCACCGAGGCCGAGATCCGGGAGGTGCTGCGCGCGGTGCGGCTGGACGAGAAGGTCGACTCGCTCCCCGACGGCCTGGACACCTCGCTGGCCTCCACCGAGGTGTCCGGCGGGCAGCGCCAACGCATCGCCCTGGCCCGGGCCATGCTGCGCACCCCCGACGTGCTGCTGCTGGACGAGGCGACCGCGCAGGTCGACGGACTGACCGAGGCGGCGCTGCACGAGTGCGTCCGGCAACGGGCCGCGACCGGCGCGGTGGTCACCATCGCGCACCGGCTCTCCACCGTGCTCGACGCCGACCGGATCGTCGTGCTGGCCGACGGCCGGATCCGGGCCCAGGGCACCCACGCCGAGTTGCTGGCCGGCGACGACCTCTACCGCCGGCTGGTCGAGGCGCTGCGCATCGCGGCCGAGCGGCGCGACGACCCGGTGACGGTGCGGTAATCCGCGCCCGCCGGACACCTCCGGGGCGGGCCCGGCCGCGTCACCTGGTGATATGAGTCAGATGATATAGAGCTATCTCGATCGTATCCGCGTAGGTTGACGCTGACCCGTTCGATCGGGCCGGCGTCGGGGCCGAGGGTGACCAGCGGCTACGGCACGGCCGGGCCGGCGGGTCGCCCGGGACCAGCCGCGCCGCCCACCACTCGCGCCGGGCGGGCCGCGGCGGGCACCGGGACCCGCTCCCGTCCGCGGCGCAACCCCCACGAACCAGCGCCGCGGCCGCCCTCAAGGAGGCCACGGATGAGACGAAGCCTCGCCGCCGCGGCAGCAGCGATCCTGCTGCCCGCCGGCGCCCTCACCATCGCGGCGGCGCCGGCCGCCGCCACACCGTCGGACGTCCCCGCCACCAGCGCGGCGGCGCCGCCCGCCGCGGCGTCGTCGGAGATGTTCGCCGCGATGCAGCGCGACCTCGGCCTGACCGCCCAGCAGGCCCGCACCCGCATCGCCCGGGACGAGAAAGGCAGCCGTACGGACGCCGCGCTGCGCCGGTCGCTCGGCGCCGCGTACGCCGGTGGCTGGCTGACCGCCGACGCGCTGGTCGTGGCGGTCACCAGCCCGGCCGCGGCGGACCGGGTCCGGGCCGCCGGCGCGCAGCCGAAGCTGGTCGAGCGCAGCGGCGCGGACCTCGACCGGATCAAGTCGACCCTGGACCGGCACGCCGCGAAGGCGCCCGCCGCCGCGATCCCCGGCTGGTACGTCGACGTCGCCACCAACACCGTGGTGGTGCTCGCCCGGGACACCCGCGCCGCCGCCGCGTTCGTGCGGGCCAGCCGGGTGGACGCCGCCGCCGTCCGGGTGACGGCCACCACCGAGGCGCCGCGCACCTACTACGACGTGCGCGGCGGCGACGCCTACTACATGGGCGGGCGCTGCTCGGTCGGCTTCTCGGTCACCGGCGGGTTCGTCACCGCCGGCCACTGCGGCACGGTCGGCACCGCCACCCAGGGCTACAACCAGGTCTCGCAGGGCACCTTCCGCGGGTCGTCCTTCCCGGGCAACGACTACGCCTGGGTGCAGACCAACTCCAACTGGACGCCGCAGCCGTGGGTGAACAACTACTCCGGCGGCAACGTCACCGTGGCCGGCTCCACCGAGGCGGCGGTCGGCGCGGCGATCTGCCGCTCCGGCTCCACCACCGGCTGGCGGTGCGGCTCGATCCAGGCCAAGAACCAGACGGTCAACTACGCCGAGGGTTCGGTCAGTGGCCTGACCCGCACCAACGCCTGCGCGGAGCCCGGCGACTCGGGTGGCTCGTGGCTCTCCGGCCAGCAGGCGCAGGGCGTCACCTCCGGTGGCTCCGGCAACTGCACCTCCGGCGGGACGACCTACTTCCAGCCGGTCAACGAGATCCTCTCCGCGTACGGGCTGACGCTGCGTACCAGCGGTGGTGGTGAGCCGCCGCCGCCCACCGGGTGCAGCGGCTACGAGGCCACCTACACCGGTTCGATCTCGGCGGGCCAGAGCCGGTACCAGCCGAACGGCAGCTACTACTACTCGTCGGTCTCCGGCACCCACCGCGGCTGCCTCGACGGGCCGGCCGGGGTCGACTTCGACCTCTACCTGCAGAAGTGGAACGGCTCCAGCTGGGCGGACGTGGCCGGGTCGTACACGGCCGGCCCGGACGAGTCGCTGAGCTACACCGGCACCGCCGGCTACTACCGCTTCGAGGTGCACGCCTACAGCGGCTCGGGCAGCTACTCGATGGGCATCACCAACCCGTGATCCGGACCGGTGCGACCACCGCCGGCGTTCGCACCGGTCCCGCCGACGGCGGGGTGGCGGAGTCCCCTCCCCACCCCGCCGTCCCGGCGCCCCCACCCGGGGTGGCCGGTTCGAGGTCGACGGCGGCGGCCCAGGTGTGCTCGAAGAGGTCGGCGAGGGTGGCCGCGACGCCCGGGTTGCGGATCACCAGGGCCCCCGCCGCAGCGCCGGCCGCGGCGGGCACCACGGCGATCCGCCGGTCCAGGATCACCATCTGCCGCACCGGCCGGTCGGTGACCCGGTGCCGGTCGCCGGCCCGGTGCAGCCGCAGCGAGTACGCCAGCTGCGCGGCCCTCGACAGCACGCTGCGGTGCACGACGGTGCGCCACCGCGTGTCACCGCGACGGAGCCGCCGCAGGTAGCGGGCCAGTTCACCGGGGCCGGCCGGCTTCCGGTGCACGGTCAGCACCTCCCGGGCGTCGCGGGCCAACGCCCAGAGCCGGCCGGCCACCAGCTCCCGGTCGTCGATGCGCTCGATCTCGGGGGCCGGGGCGGCCGGGGCGGCCGGGATGGTCGGGGCGGCCGCCGGCTCGCCCGCGACGCCGCCGTCCCGCAGCGCGTGGTGGAGCCGCCGCAGTTCCTCGCCCGGCCCGGCGCCGAGTTCACGGCGCAGCCGGCGGTCGAACCGCCGGTACGCGGCCACCGCCTCGGCCGGTCGGCCGGCGGCCGCCAGCGCCCGCATCAGCAGGCCGACCAGCGACTCCCGGATCGGGTGCGCGGTGGTCAGGGCGACCAGCTCGCCGACCACCTCCCGGTGGTGGCCGGCGTCGAGGTCCAGGGTCAGCCGCCGCTGCACCGCCGACAGCCGCTCCTCGACCAGGACCGGGGCCAGGGCCCGCGCCAGCGGGGCGTCCTCCCCCAGACCGGCCAGCGGGACGCCGCCCCGCCACAGCGCCAACGCCTCGCCGAGCAGGTCGCGGGCGGCCGCGCCGCCGGCCTGCTCGGCGGCGGTGACGAGCCGGCGGAACCGGTGCACGTCGACACGCTCCGGATCGAGGTCGAGCACGTACCCCGGCGGGCAGCCGCGCAGCCCGGCGGTGGGCAGCGCGCGGCGCAGCTGCGAGACGTACACCTGGACGGCCTTGCGGGCCGCGGCCGGCGGCCGGTCGCCCCAGACCGCGTCGACCAGGTCGTTGGTCGGCACCAGGCGGCCGGGCTCCAGCGCCAGCGCGGCCAGCACCGCCCGCTGCTTGGGCGGCCCCAGCGGTACGCCGGTCCCGTCGCGGCTCGCCGCGACGGGACCGAGCAGGTGCAGATCGACGACATCGCGTGACACATGGCCTCCCCAGGACCGCCGCATTCTAGGCATCCACTGTGGTAAGTGGCGACGCCAGCCGATCATTAACCGCCGATGGCTAGCCTTCCGCGGCGGCCGCCCCCTGGCCGCACCGGGACCGCACCGGCAGGCGGTCGGTCCCCCCCGATCTCCGAGGGAGCGAGATGAGAAGACCCCTGGCCCTGGTCGGCGCCGCGGTCGTGCTGGCCGCCGCCGCGCTGACCGGCGGCACGGCGCAGGCCGCACCCGCGGCACCCGCTGCCGAGCGCACCGTCGGCACCGCCCGGACACCGGCCACCCCGGAACCCGCGGCGACCCCGCCGGCGGTCCAACGGGCCAAGCCGTTCCGGGCGGTGCCACCGCCCGCGCGGGAGCCAGCCGCCAAGGCCGCCCCACCGGAGTTCGGCCCGGGCGAGAAGATCTTCGCGGCGTACCACCGGGGGAAGCTGTCCCGCGACGACGCCGTGCGGCACGGGCTGGCCGCGCTGCGGGCGCCCGACACGGTGCCGGCGCACCTGCGGCCGACCGGCGCGATCCGCGACCCGCAGCGCTACCTGACCTACCTGTCCATGCTGGCGGCCGGCGCCCGGCCGGAGGTGGCCCGACCGATCGCGCCGGACGTCACCGCGCCCGCCGCGGCGCCCACCGCCGCTGCCGACTACGACGACTGCGCCGCCGAGCCGTACGAGTACCTCGGCGTCACCTACCGGTGCCGGGCCAGCGCGGGCGAGTTCCTCATCCTCTACAACATCGCCTCCGGCGGCCAGCCCGGTATCCCGGCCGACTACAACCCCAACGGCCGGGCCAAGGCCGTGCAGTACATGCTCAACTCCCTCTCGATCGCCGTCGCCGAGTACCGGGAGATGGGCTACCCGCTGCCGGTCCGCGACGGCAAGCCGTGGGTGCTGGTCTACGGCGTGGACGAACTCCCCGTCGTCGGCGGCCTCGGCTTCCCGATCGACGCGCCCTTCGTGCTGCCGTTCGGGCTCAACCAGCAGGCCACCATGCTGGTGCCCAACGGCGCGGACGACTGGGACTACCTGCCCCGGCACGAGCTGTTCCACGTCATGCAGTACCAGTACTGGGACCGCAGCGACGTCAGCCTCGACTACCTCTTCAACTTCGTCGGGGGCAAGGAGTTCGGCTCGATGAACTGGTGGATGGAGGCCACCGCCGAGTGGGCCGCCCACCAGACGTACGTGCGCGAGCCGTACGTGCCGATCCAGGACTCCGAGAAGCTGTACGCGCGCAACGTCTACGACGTGCTGAGCAAGCCCGGCGCCGCGCTCAACTCGTGGGGCGGGCTCGGCGGCGGCCCGCAGTACGGCGCGTTCCTGCTGCCGACGTACCTCACCGAACAGGTCGACGCGGCCTTCGTGCGGCGCACGTGGGAGAGCGTCCGGGACCACGACCACCTGCCGATCGAGGCGATCCGGCACACCGCGCAGGGCTACGGCCTGAACTTCAAGGACATGCTGCTCGGCTACCACATCGCCAACTACCGGCTGACCAAGGCGAACGCGGCCCCGGCGCCGCACCCGGACGCGTGGCGCAACTACGGCTACACCGACCCGGACGCGGTTGCCCTGTGGCGTTTCAACCTCGTCGGCGAGGCCGGGACGAGCGACGACGGCCTGGGCAGCGCGCGTCCGGCCCGCAAGAAGCACTCCACCCCCGCCGGCACCCACGTCACCTACGAGGACATCCTGCGCAAGGGCGGCGCCGTCTACCACGACTTCTGGGCGGTGCCGAACTCCGGCGACCCCAGCTGCGGGTACTGCTCGACCCTGCTGGTCGACGTCACCAAGGACGCCAACCGCAGCTCGGCGGTGGTCGTCTGGTCGCGATCCGGCGGCGGCGGGACGGAGTACCCAAGCATCCAGACTGTGCGCTACCCCGACGCGGGCGGACTGATCACGGTGCCGGACTTCAAGTACCCGATGGTGGCGACCCTGGTCTCCACCTGGACCGAGCTGGACATCCACTCCGAGGACGCGGCCAACAGCCCGAAGACCTTCTCCACCTACGTGGAGACGACGCTGCCGCTCAAGCCCCGCTCGTGCACGCTGCGCCCGCTCTCGGTGCAGAGCGTGGAGATCGACGTCGAGCCGCAGGGCACCTTCAACCGGTACGCGGCCAGCACGCCGGACGGCTGGACCGGTGGCGACTCCACGTACTCGGTGAAGCTGCCGGACGGCCGTATCGTCTGGCTCTTCTCCGACACCTGGCTCGGCCCGCTCAACTCCGACGGCACCCGGCCGCTCAGCGCGCCGCTGGTGAACAACACGTTCGTGGTGCAGAACGGCGGCAGCCTCACCACCTACCAGGGCGGCACGCCCGGGTTCCCGCAGGCGCTGATGCCGCCGTCGGCGATCGGCAAGTGGTACTGGATCGGCGACGGCCACCTCTCCGACGGCCAGCTCCAGGTGGTGTTCCAGGAGTACGAGCGGTTCGGCTCGGGCGCCTGGGACTGGCGGTTCAACCGCAACGTGGTGGCGAACTTCGCCCTGTCCAACCTGCGCGAACCGGTCAGCGTGCGGGAGTTGCCGTCGGCCAGCGGGGTGGCGTGGGGTTCGGCGCTGCTGCCGGCCAGCCGCAGCATGGACGGTTTCACCTACGTCTACGGGGTCGACGACTCGCCGATCAACAAGCAGATGCGCATCGCCCGGGTCTACGGCGACGACCTGGCCGACGGCACCTGGCAGTACCACACCCCGTGGGGCTGGACCTTCCGGGAACAGAACTCGCGCAACCTGCTGACCGGCATCGCCAACGAGTACAGCGTCACCCCGTGGCGCAGCCAGTTCCTGCTGCTCAGCCAGGACAGCACCCAGGCGTTCAGCGGCCAGATCAACGCCTGGACGTCCTGCTCGCCGTACGGCCCGTTCACCCAGAAGACCCCGGTCTACCGGATGCCCGAGCCCGGCCCGTACGGCAGCTACTGGAACCCGAACGTGATCTCGTACAACGCGCACGTGCACGCGTCGCTGAGTTCGGGTGACACCTTCCTGGCGTCGTACAACGTGAACAGCATGGACACCCGGATCTCGGAGGACGGGGACCACTACCGGGACCCGGGGATCTATCGCCCCCGGTTCTTCCGGTTCACCCTCGGCTGACGGATCGCGCCGCGCCGGGCCCGCCTCCGGGCCCGGCGCGGTCGCCCGCCGACCGGGCTCCGCCGGCGCGAGCCGTCAGCCGGGCTCGGCCGGCGCGGTCGCCGCGTCCCGGGACCGCCGGTAGACCTCGACGGCGACGACGAGGTCCTGCCACGGCATGCCGGTCCCCTTGTACAACCGCGGCCCGCCGTCCGGCAGCCGGTCGCGTCCGGTCACCAGGTGGTGCAGTGGGATCAGCTCCTCCTCCCGCAGCACCCCGGCGGCCAGAGGGATGACCACGTCACCCGCCTCGCGCAGGGTGCTGGCCCGCGACTCCACCACGACGTGCGCGCGGGCGACGAGCGTGTCGTCCACCTCGCGGGCGCGCGGCGAGTGCGAGCCGATCGCCACGACCACCGCGTCGGCCCGCACCAGCGCCCCGTCGAAGAGCGGGGTGGCCGCACTGGTGCAGCAGCAGATCACGTCCGCCCCGCGCACCGCCTCGGTCGCCGAGCCCGGCTCGCGGGCGTCGACCGCGACGCTCCTGCCGGCGAGCCGGGCGACCAGCCGGTCCCGCCGCGCTCCGGGCCGGGCCACCACGGTCACCGCGCCGACGTCGTGCGACGCGAGCAGCGCCTCGGCGTGGCCGAGCGCCTGCGGGCCGGCCCCGAACACGGTGAGCCACAACGGTCCGGCGGCGGTGGGCGGCAGCAGGTGGCGCACCGCGAGCGCGGACATCGCCGGCGTACGCAGGTTCGTCAGGCCGGCACCGTCGACGAGCGCCACCGGGCGTTGCTCCGGACCGGCGAAGAGCAGGAACGCACCCTGGATCAGCGGTTGGCCGCGGTCGGGGTTGTCCGGCGTGCTGGTGATCAGTTTGCAGCCGGTGTGGCCGTCCCGGGTGGCCGGCATGACCAGCAGTTCACCGGTCGCGGTGGCCAGCCGGGAGCGGGGCGGCTGCCGCTCCGGGGCGAGGCCCTGGACGAGGGCGGTCTCCAGGGCGTCGACAGCGGCCCGGATCGGCGTCCGGGCGACGTCGGCCGCGCCGATGAGGCGCATCCCGGCGAAGGCGGCGATGGTCGGCTCGGCGGGCTCGGTCACGGACGGCTCCGGGATGGACGGCGGGCGGGACAGCCCGAGGCTAGTCCCCGGTCACGGCGGGCAGCCGGCGGTCGGAAGGTCCCTCCGGGCGGGGGGCGAAGGTCCCGTCGACTGTGGTCCGCCGGCACTGCTCGGGCCCGGCCGGAACGGGTGGAATGAAGTCGTAACCAAGAAGTGAGAGGAGCAGGCGCCATGACCGCCATCGCTGAGCGCCCGACCGTCAACCGCACCGCCACCACCGCCCACCGGGCGGTCACCGTCCCGGCCGAGACCACGCGGGAGAGGGCGACCCGGTACACGCTCGCCGGCCTGCGCCTCGCCCTCGGCTGGACCTTCCTCTGGGCCTTCCTCGACAAGATGTTCGGGCTGGGCCACTCGACCGAGAGCGCCAAGGCCTGGATCAACGGTGGCAGCCCCACCAAGGGCTTCCTCGGCAACGCGGTCGCCGGACCGTTCGCCGACTTCTACCGGTCGTTCGCCGGCGCCGCCTGGGCCGACTGGCTCTTCATGATCGGTCTCGCCGCCATCGGCACCGCCCTGATGCTCGGCATCGGGATGCGGATCGCCGCCGCCGCCGGCGCGCTGCTCCTGGTCATGATGTGGACGGCCGTCCTACCCCCGGAGAACAACCCCTTCATGGACGACCACCTCATCTACGCCGGCGTCCTCGGCGTCCTGGCCCTCACCGCCGCCGGGAACACCCTCGGCCTCGGCAGGTACTGGAGCCGGCTGCGGATCGTGCGGCGGCTGCCCTTCCTGAAGTGACCACCGGCCCGCGAGGGCGGCACCCACACCGGGTGCCGTCCTCGCGGCGTGCCGGGCCCCGTCCACCGGGTGGGGCGGCCGGTGCTCACACCGGCACGACGGCGAGCCGCGGGCCGCTGGGCGGCGCGGTGCCGGCCAGGCTGAGCAGGGTGTGCCCGGTGGCGTCGTCGACCAGGGCGACCCGGACCGCGCCGGGCTCCGGGTCGGCCAGCGGCACGGCGAACACCGCGGTCACCGGGCGGCCCTGGTAGCGCGCGGCGTGCGCGACGAAGCGCCACCCGCCGTCGTCCCAGTGCTCCCGTACGTCGGAGCGGAGCAGCGCCGCCACCCGGCGGTAGGCGTCGCTGAGCTGGAGTTGCTGCACGGTGGCGAGCAGCGGCACGCCGGAGCCGCCACGCAGCGGGTGGGTCAGCCGGGCGCGCAGCCGGCGCAGCGGCAGCAACCAGGCCGGGTCGAGTTCGGGCGAGAGCGCCACCACCACCGCCAGTTCGGCGAGCAGCACCGCGCCGCCGGCCACCGGCCGGGTGGCGAGCGCGTCCGCCCAGCCGGTGGTGGCCGGCACGGCCAGGCCGCCGGCGGCCAGCAGCAGCGCGGCCCGGGCCAGGCTGCGACCGGAGACCGGGACCGGCCGGGCGCTCAGGCACCCGCAGGAGGAGGTCGGGGCCGCCCGGCGGGCGTAGCCGAGGTAGCCGAGGAAGCCCGCGGCCAGCACGGTCGCGGCGACCGCCTCCAGCCGCAGCGCCGGCGGCAGCAGGAGCAGCCCGCCGAGGGTCAGCTCGACGCCGCCGAGCAGCCGGTACGCCGGCAGCGCCCGGCGCTGCCCGACCAGCCGGACGAGCGCCGACCGGTGGGCCGCGGCGGCGGCGTGCCGGCTGACCAGCTTGACGCGGGCGGACCAGATCAGCACCACACCGACGAGCAGCGGTTGCAGCGCCGCGATCAGCTCGATCATGGGTTCTCCCCTCAGGTGTCCGGCGGCGGCGCCCCGGGCGGTCCGGTGCCGCCCGGGGGCCGCGCGGGTCAGGCGGCGGCGTAGACGGTGGCGATGTCGATCTCGTTGGTGTCCGGGTGCCAGGCGCCGAGCACCTGGACGTGCCGGCCGACCCGCAGCAGCGACATGTCGCTGACCGCCGGCGTGCCGTTGTAGACCGCCGCGGACCGGCCGGGCACCACGTGCGCGAGGATCCGCTGGCCCTTGTGGTCCAGGTGCAGCACGTTGCGGCCGACCGCGGCGACGTGCCCGTGCAGGTTGACGATGTTGACCCACACCGAGTCGGCGGCGAGGGTGCCGTCGGGCAGGCGGACGCCGCGCGCGTACAGCCCGTCACCGACCGCCACCCGGTCGAAGGTGGTCGGGTGCAGCTTCCAGATGCTCGTGCCGTCGGTGATCCGGATCGAGTGCAGCACCGTGTCCGAGCCGGTGACCAGCAGCATGCTGCCGGAGATCTTGCTGATCCGGCCCTCGGCGAAGTTCGGGTCCGGCGCTCCGGGCGCGACGGCGGTGGCCTCGGCGGCGAAGGCGGCCTCGGGGGCGAGCGAGCCGAGCGCGGTGGCGCCGACCACGCCGCCGAGCGCGGCGGTGGCGAGCAGCCGCCGGCGGTCCAGGGTCTGGTCCATGGTGGTGCCCTCCCGTTCAGACGGTGTCGACCGAGCAGGGCCGCAGCCCGGTGGAGAGACTGGCGATCACGCTGTACGCCGCGGGCGTCAGGTCGATGATCCGGTTGCTGCCGCAGGCCGAGCCGCAGCAGGTGCGCTCGCCGCAGAACAGGTCGGTCTGCGGTCCGCAGTCGGCGATGGTGGTGCCGATCCGGGCGCCGTTGCACAGGTTGGTGGTGTAGTGCCGGAAGCCGCAGCCGCGGCGGCTCATCCCGGTGATCCCGCAGGCGTGCGGGCGGGTGATGGCCAGGCACGCGTCCGAGGTGTTCGGCCAGGCGTGCTGGTAGTTGCCGGATCTGCAGGTGCCGCAGGCGCCACCGCCGGCCGAGCCGCAGGGACCCCAGGCGGTGCCACAGCAGAACCAGGACACCTCACCTCGCAGAGCTGCCATGGGTACCTCCCCTCCAGGGACGTGATCGAGAACGATCAGTGTCTATATAGACGCTGATTGTTGTGTCACAAATCACCGAAGTCAACGGGAGGATGGAAGCTTTCCTACGGGCGGTGATCGCCGTCCGGCCCCGGCCCGGGTGGGGCCGGGGCCGGACGGCACGACGCCGCCGGGACCGCCGCCCGACCGGGCGGGCCGCCGGTCAGTCGCCGAGGGTGGTCAGGTCGAGCGCGGCGAGCCGGTCCGGGTCGGCGAGCACGTCGATGGCGACGATCCGGCCGTCGGCGACGGTGAAGCCCATCACCGACAGCGGCCGGCCGTCGGCCACCACCACGACCCCGGCCGCCCCGTTGACCAGCGCCGGCCGGGCGAACGGGGATAGCCGCCCGAAGGTGACCGCCTGCCCGGCGACCGCCCGGGCACCGGTGACGACGACGGTGTGGCGCGGGCGGGCGGGCCCGCCGTCGGAGCGCAGCACGACCTGGGGATCGAGCACCGCGACGAGCGCGTCGAAGTCACCGTCGCGGGCGGCGGCGAAGAACGCGTCGACCACCTTCCGCTGCCGGGCGAGGTCCGCGTCGGGTGCCGGCGCCTGCCCGCGTACCCGGCGGCGGGCGCGGCTGGCGAGCTGCCGGGCCGCGGCCGGTGACCGGTCCACCATCGGCGCGATCTCCTCGAACGGCACCGCGAACATGTCGTGCAGCACGAACGCCAGCCGCTCGGCCGGGGTCAACGTCTCCAGCACCACCAGCAGGGCCAGCCCGACCGAGTCGGCCAGCACCGCCTGCTGCTCCGGGTCGAGGCCGGAGTCCGGGCCGACCACCGGGTCCGGCACCCGGACGTCGAGCGGCTCCTCCCGCCGCGACCCGCGCGAGCGCAGCATGTTCAGGCACACCCGGGCCACCACCGTGGTCAGCCACCCCGCCGGGTTCTCCACGCTGGCGGCGTCGGCGCGGCTGACCCGCAACCAGGCCTCCTGGACGGCGTCGTCGGCCTCGCTCACCGAGCCGAGCATCCGGTAGGCCACCGCCCGCAGCCGGCTCCGGTGTTCCTCGAACCGCTCCGTCAGCCACTCGCGCTCGTCCACCTGTCACACGCCTTCCTCGCCGGGGTCCCTACCCGGTTGACCCGCCGCGGCCGGCCGATGTGACCGGCGGAGCGGATTCCGGTCCGGCCCGGCGCGCCGCCAGCACCCGGAGCGCGACCCCGACGGTCCAGGCGAGCAGCGGGAACACGGCGACCCGCGCCATGCCGCCGACACCGAATCGGCGCCGACCCGGGCCAGGAACAGTACCGCCCCGGCCGTGCCGGTCAGGCCCGGCCCGAGGCTCCACCAGCACACCGAGCCCAGCAGCGTGGACGGCCGGGCCAGGGCGGCCACCACCATCCCGAGGTTGCCCGGCACGAAGATCAGCAGGGCGGCGGGGAAGTGCCGGTTCTCGTCCACGTCGCCGGGTAGGCACCGGCCAGGGCGTAGCCGCCCGCGCCGGCGAGGGTCGGCAGCCGCGCGGGCCGGACGGCGGCGCACCGGGCCTGGTGGGTCGGGGTCGGGTAGGGCTGGATATACCCGGAAGCTACGCCCAGCCGGCTGGGGCGGTCTCCGCACCCCGATTAGCGTCTGCCGCATGACTCAGGCTGACCCGCCGTACCTGGCCCAGGCGCTGCGCCGACCCCGCTACCTGCTCTCCTGGTGGCCCTGGCGGGCGCTGGCCTACCTGCTCACCACCGTGCCGGTCGCCGGCACGCTCGCCGTCGGCCTGCTCGTCGTCGGGGCGCCGCTGCTGGCGGCCGGCAACGCGGTGCGGCAGGGCCGCCCGGTCGAGCTGGCGCTCGTGCTGTTCCTGGCCGTCGGCAGCCTGGTCACGCTGGCCCTCGCGCCGGTCGTGAGCATCCCGGTGGCCGCCGTCGAGCGGTGGCGGCTCGGGGTGGTCGACCAGCGACCGTCGCCGGCGGCGCCCTGGTCGGGCCTGGCCGCCCGGTACACCAGCGCCGCGGCCTGGCGGGAGGTCGCGTACGCCTTCTGGCTGGGCAGCGTGGTGCCGATCGGGTACTGGGTGTTCGCGCTGGTCGCGCTCCTCGACCTGACGCTGGTGGCCAGCCCCTGGCTGGCCGGGGAGGCCGACGAGGTGATCGTCGTGTGGACCACGGTGGACACCCCCGGGGAGGCCGTCCCGTACGCGATCCTGGGCGTCCTGCTCCTGCCGGCGCTCTGGTACGGGGCGGGAGCGCTCGCCGCCGGCCAGGCCGCGGTGGCCCGGTGGCTGCTCGGGCGCCGCGACGACGGGGCGGCCCTGCGGGAGGTCGCCCGGTCGCGGACCCGGCTGGTCGACGCGTACGAGGCGGAGCGGCGCCGCATCGAGCGGGACGTGCACGACGGCGCGCAGCCCCGGCTCACCAGCCTCACCCTCCAGCTCGGCCTGGCCCGGCTCGACGTGCCGGCCGACTCCCCCGCGGCCCGGCCGCTGGCCATCGCGCACGACCAGGCGAAGGACCTGATGGTCATGTTGCGGCAGATCGTGCACGGCATCCGCCCGCAGAGCCTCACCGACCTCGGGCTGGCCGGCGCGGTGCGGGAGCTGGCGGGCGAGGCGACCATCCCGGTGACCGTGCACGCCGAACTCGGGCGGCAGCCGCTGCCCGAGGCGGTCGAGACGACCGCCTACTTCGTGGTGTCCGAGGCGCTGGGCAACGTGGCCCGGCACGCGCGGGCCGGCCGGGCGGAGGTACGGCTCACCCGCACCGGCGGCCGGCTCGTGGTGGAGGTCCACGACGACGGCCGGGGCGGCGCCGACCCGGCCCGCGGCACCGGCCTGACCGGTCTCTCCGACCGGGTGGCCGCGGCCGGTGGCCGGCTGCTGCTGGCCAGCCCGCCCGGCGGCCCTACCCTGGTGCGGGTGGAGCTGCCGTGCCGGTGACCCGGGTCGTGCTCGCCGAGGACGAGGTGCTGCTGCGGGAAGGGCTGGTCGTCCTGCTGACCCGGTTCGGCTTCGAGGTCGTCGCCGCCGTCGGCTCGGCGCCGGCGCTGCTGGAGGCGACAGGTACGCACCAGCCGGACCTGGTGGTCACCGACATCCGGATGCCGCCGGACCAGCGCGACGACGGCCTGCGCGCCGCGGTCGCGCTGCGCGCCGAGCGGCCGGGGCTCGCGGTGGTGGTGCTCAGCCAGCACGTGCAGGCCGAGTACGCCGCCGCGCTGCTGGACAGCGGCGACGGCCGCCGGATCGGCTACCTGCTCAAGGACCGGGTCGTCGAGGTGGCCGAGTTCGTCGACAACCTCCGCACGGTCGTCGCCGGCGGGACCGTGGTCGACCCCGAGGTGGTACGCCGGCTGCTGCACCGCCCGCGCGATCCGCTGGCCGCGCTCTCCCCCCGGGAACGGGAGGTGCTGGTGCTGCTCGCCGAGGGCCGCTCCAACGCGGCCATCGCCGCCCGGCTGCACGTCACCGAGGCGGCGGTCGGCAAGCACGTCGGCAACATCCTGACCAAGCTCGGCCTGCTGCCCAGCGACGACACCAACCGCCGGGTGCTGGCGGTGCTCACCTACCTGCGCGCCGGCCCGGCGAGCTGAGCCGGCCGGCCGGACCCGGCCGAACCGCCCGGCCGGGTCCCGGGGCTCGGCCGGGTAGGCGGGGTCAGCGGGCCGGTGCGCCGTCCGCCGGGCCGTAGAGGCTGTCGAGGTGGGTGTCCAGCGCGGCCAGCGCCTGCTCCACCGTGTACTGGCCGCCGAGCAGGTAGAGGCCCAGCCCCTCCATCAGGGCCAGCACCCCGGCGGCCGCGTCGCGGCGGGACGCCGGCAGCAGGCCGGCGACGAAGTCGACCAGTTGCCCGGTCCCCTCGCGGGTGCCGGCGGCGGCCTCCGGGCGTACCGCGGTGTAGGCCAGGAAGGCCAGCGCCACCCGCCCGTCGGCGCGCGACTCCTCGGTCAGCGGCAGCAGCGCGGTGAGCATCGTCCGGAGCAGGTGCCGGGGCGGCGGGTCCTCGCCCAGCCGGCTGACCGCGCCGGTGATCCGGGCCTGGCTGCGGTCCCGGACGACGTCCATCGCGAAGGCCATCATCTCGTCCTTGGTGCGGAAGTAGTGCTGCACCAGGCCGGGCGAGACCCCGGCCTCGGTGGCCACGTGGCGCAGGCTCACCGCCTCCAGTCCCTGCCGGGCGGCGACCCGCATCAACGCGTCGGCGATGAGCCTGCGCCGCTCGTGGCGGTCGACCCTCTTCGGCATGGCGTCATGCTGTCACGGCGCGGTGGGACCGGTGACCGGCCGTCGGCGGGCCGGCGTCGGGGTCCTCGACGGTCACCGTCCCGGCCGCGGCGTCCACCGTGACGAGCTGCCCGGTGCGGATCCGCCGGGTGGCCTCGGGCACGCAGATCACGGCCGGGATGCCGTACTCGCGGGCCACCGTCGGGCCGTGCGCCATCACCGCGCCGGTCTCGGTGACGAGCGCGGCTGCGGTGAGGAACAGCGGTGTCCAGCCTGGGTCGGTGGTCGGCGCGACCAGCACCTCGCCGGGTTCGAGCCGCGCGGTGGCCGGGTCGTGGACCACCCGGGCCGGTCCGGTGGCCCGGCCGGCGGCGGCCCCCACGCCGAGCAGCGCGCCGTCCGGGGCGGGGCGGGCGGGCAGGACGGCCTCGACGTCGGTGCCGTCGGAGAGGACGGCCACCGGAACGCTGCGCCGGCGCAGTTCCCGCCGGTGCACCGCCTGCCGGGCGGCCACCGTCGCGCGGTGGTCGGCCCCGTCGTGCACGGCCGCGTGCGTCTCGTCCAGGGTCAGGAACATGACGTCGCCCGGCTGCGCCAGCAGGCCGCGTTCGGTCAGGTCGGCGCCGATGAGCAGCAACTGCCGGCGCATCTCGCGCAGCCGGTACAGGCCGGCGAACTTGCCGGCCTCGCGCAGCCCGGCCAGCGCCCGCGCCCGGCGCAGCAGGAACCCGGCGAGCCGGCCGCGGACCGGCCGGCGGCGGCGGGCCCGCGCGAGGAGTTCCGCCAGGGTGGCCTCGGCGGTCGCCGCGGCCCGGGCGAAGCGGCGGTCGGGCGCCTGCTCCGGATCGGTGACCCGCAGGTAGTTGGCGATCATGGCGAAGACCGGGGTCGGGTCCTCGTCCCAGCGGGGCACCCCGACGTCGACCTCGGCGACCGCGCGGTGGCCGTAGCGGTCCAGGAAGTCGGCGAGCCCGATGTCGGGCAGGGTTCCCTGCGCGTAGCGCGCGGCCAGCTCCGACGGCGGCGTGGTGAGCAGCAGCTCGCGGTGGTCGCCGGCGCGTTGGCTCAGCCGCCAGAGCGCCAGGTCCATGTCGAGGGTGACGTTGTGCGGCATGCCGGCTAGCACGGTGTTGATCTCGTCGCGGCTGGCCACCCCGGCGAGCAGCATGGGCGGCAGCGCCGCGGCGAGCATGCCGGCGACGATCGGCCAGACGATGTCGTCCGCGCCGGCCGAGGTGTCCTGGGCCCGGACGAACTCCAGCCGCTCGGCGGCGGTACGCAGCCCGGCGGGCGCGGCCGAACCGAGCCTGAGCTGCTCGACCTCCCGGAACAGCCGGTCCCGGGCGGCGTCCGGCCGGGCCAACGAGCGGGTGACCCCGCTGACCGCGCGCAGGCCGGTGCGCAGGGCCGGGCCGGAGCGGCTCCGGCGGGCGGCGGCGCGCGGGGCCGGTGCGAACCGCGGGTCGGCGAGCACGTGCTCCATCACCGCCTGCGCGCGCGGGCCGAAGTCGACAGCCATCAGCTTGACCAGCCGCTTGCGGGTGGCCCGGTCGCGGGCCAGGTCGGTCAGGTCGCCGTAGAGGCGCCCGCCGATGTCGGTCACCTCGACGGTCAGCCCGAAGGAAGCCAGCATCCCGGCCACCAACGCCTTCAGGCTGGACATGCCCATCGGGGTGGCCGGCTGGAGCATGCCCTGGACGTGGCCGAACTCCAGGTAGACGCGGGGGGTGGGCTTGCCGTTGTCCGGCGGGAGCGGGAACAGCGTGGTGATCGGGCGGGACTGCAACAGCCACAGCACGCCGTCGTGGTCGTACGCCCACTCGACGTCCTGCGGGGCGCCGAGGTGCCGCTGGAGCCGGTGGCCGGTCGCGCGCAGCTCGGTCAGCTGCGCGGCGGTCAACGGTCCGGCCGCGGTGGGCGGCGCGTCGTCGAGGACGTACCGGTCGACGGCGGTGGCGCCGTCGACGACGGCGGTGCCGAGGCCCGGGGCGGCCTCCACCACCGTCTCGGTGCGGCAGCCGGTGAGCGGGTTGGCGGTGAACAGCACGCCGGCGGTGGCCGGATCGACCATCCGCTGCACGACGACGGCCATCCGCACCGACGCGTGGTCGATCCCGTGGGCGTCGCGGTAGGCGACGGCGCGCGGGTGGTGCAGCGAGTCCCAGCAGGCGCGGATCGCGGCCAGCAGATCGGGCAGCCCGGTGACGCCGAGCAGGGTGTCCTGCTGGCCGGCGAAGCTGGCGTCCGGCAGGTCCTCCGCCGTGGCGCTGGAGCGCACCGCGACCGGTCCGCCGCCGAGCTGCTCGTACGCCCGGGCGACCTCGGCCTCCGGGACGGTGCCCTGGTCGTGGGCGGCGGTGGTGACGCAGAACCCGGCCGGCACCCGCTCACCGGCGCGGATCAGCTCGCCGAGCCCGGCCGCCTTGCCACCGACCACCTCGACCATGTCGCCGGTCACCTCGGAGAGTGCGATCACCCACATAGCGGACACCTCTTTTGCGATGCAGTTGCATTGCGAAAGACGCTACCGGTTTTACGATGCAACTGCAACGCGAAACCGGCCGGGCCGCGACGGGTGCGCGCCCGGCCACGAGCCGGCGCCGCCCTACGCCCGGCCGGGCTGGCAGGATGGCCGGGTGGATCTCGACTCCGGCGCCGGGCTGCTGCACCGGCTGACCTCCTACCTGCCGAGCCGCGAGTGGAACGTGCCGGCGGACGACCCGCGGGTGCGCCAGGACCTCGTGCCGAACGACCCCGCGACCCTGCCGCCGCCGGTGAAGGACTACCCGGACGGGTTGCCCGTCGTGGCGCTGCCGCGCGACCTGCCCGACCCGGGCGTACCGGCGACGGCCGTCCTCGCCGGCGTCACCGGCCCGGCCCGGCCACTCGACGCGGCGCAGCTCGGGCGCGTGCTGTTCCTGGGCGCCGGCGTGGTCCGCACCGCCCGGCGCGACGGCCGGCCGATCTACTACCGGGCCGCCGGGTCGGCCGGGGCGCGCTTCCCGCTGGAGGTCTACGCGAGCACCCGCGGCGTCGCCGGGGTCCCGGACGGCGTGCACTGGTACGACCCGGCGCGGCACGCGCTGGTCCAGGTCGCCCCCGCCGCCGCCGGGGCGGTGACCACGCTCGTGGTGACCGGCGTGCCGTGGCGGACCGGTTGGCGCTACGCCGAGCGGGGCTGGCGGCACCTCTACTGGGACGCCGGCACGCTGCTGTCCCAGCTGTCGGCGGCCGCCGCGAGCGCCGGTTTCCCGGCCCGGCTGCGGTCGCGCTTCCCGGACGCCGCGGTGCGGACCCTGGTCGGCGCGGACGGGGTGCACGAGTACCCGCTGGCCCTGCTGTCCCTCGGCGACGGCGAGCCGGCGATCGGGCCGGCCGGGCCCGCCGCCCCGGGCGACCTGCCGCCGGTCGAACTGCCGCTCTGCACCGCCGCGCAGCGCGCGGGCGAACGCGACGACCTCGGGCAGCCGTGGCCGCAGGCGGCCCCGCTGCCGGACTTCCCGCCGTCGGACACGCTCGACGAGGTGGTGCGCCGGCGCGGCTCACAGCGGCGGATGGACCGCTCCCGGACGCTGCCCCGCGCCGCGCTGGAGTGGCCGCTGGCCGCGGCGCTGCGCGGGGTGCCGGTGCCGCACTGGGTCGCCGTGCACGGCGTCGACGGCGTGCCGCCCGGCCTCTACCGGTGGCCCGACCTGTCCCGGCCGCTGCGCGCCGGCGACCTGCGCGACGAGCTGCTGCGGATCTGCCTGGACCAGTCGCTCGCCGGCGACGCGGCGTACGTGGTCATCGCGGCCACGCCGCTGGCCGGGCTGGACGACCGCGGCTACCGGGACGCCCAGCTCGCCGCCGGCCTGGTCGAGGGGCGGCTGCACCTGGCCGCGTACGCGCTGGGCGCGGGGGCGTCCGGGATGACCTTCATCGACTCCGAGGTGCCCGGCCTGCTGGCCGAGCCGGACGAGCTCGCGGCCCTGCTCTTCACCTGCGTCGGCGTCCCCGCATACCGCTCCCGCGCCGGGGGCCGGCCGGGCGCCCCGGTCGAGATCCGCCCGGTGGTGCCGCGCCTCGGCCGGTCCTGACCGGGGGCGGGGCGCCGGCCGGGCGCTCCCGTGCCGCCCAGCGGCCAGCCGGCGCCGACGCCCGCGGTGGCCGCTCGGTGGACGACGGTGACCGGCTGTCGGGGGGCCTCGCTACCGTGACCCCATGGTGACCGTCGCCGACGTCCGCGCGCTGGCCCGGACGCTCCCCCGCACCAGCGAGCACGTGATCCACGACCGGATCAAGTTCCGGGTGGGCGCGATCGTCTACGTCGCCTTCTCCCGCGACGAGCGGACGATGGGCTTCGGCTACCCGAAGGAGCAGCGGGACGGCCTGGTCGCCGCCGAGCCCGACGTGTTCTTCCTGCCCGGCGCGTCCGACCTGCGGTTCAACTGGGTGTGCTGCCACCTCGACCGGCTCGACCACGACCAGATGACCGAGCTGGTGACCGAGGCGTGGCGGATGGTGGTGCCGAAGTTCCTGGCCCGGCAGCGGCTGGGCGACTGAGCCGGAGCGAACGGGCGTACGGGCGGAGCCCGTTTGCCGCCGGTCGGCGCGGGTAGCCACGGTCTCCGGCACGGGAAGGACGGCGCATGGCTGAGCTGAAGTTCTTCGACAAGGTGGCCGCGCGGGCGAACGTCCCGGCGGAGACCGCGCGTTCCCTGACCGAGGCCACCCTGCGCACCCTCACGGAGCGGATCAGCGGCGGCGAGGCGGCGGACCTGGCCGACCGTGTCGCGGCCGAGCTGCGCCCGCTGCTCATCAAGGGCACCGAGGACCCCGAGGTCTTCGGGCACGACGAGTTCCTGCGCCGGGTGGCGGAGCGGGCCGGGGTGGCACCCGACCTCGCGGCGCCCGGCGTACGGGCCGTCCTGCAGACCCTGCACCGGGTGGCCGGGCACGCGGAGTTCGAGGAGGCACTGGCGCAGTTGCCGGCCGACCTGCGGGCCCTGGCCGAACCGGTGCCCCGCACGCCCTGACCCGCACCCGCCGCAGCTCGACGCCGGGCTACGGCCGGTGCGGCGGGGACGGCGCGGCCGACTCCGGCACCAGCGGCTCGCGTACGGCACGGCGCAACTGGCGGCTGCCGACCGACTCGGCCAGCGCGAAGGCGGTCAGCGCGGCGGCGAGGATGGCCAGCCCGGCCAGCCGGGACACCCGGGTGCACGCCGCCGTCAGCGCGACCAGCGTCAGGAGCTCCACCACCCGCAGCGGGCGGATCCGCTGGGTGATGCGCCACCAGAAGAGCTTGTCGCCGAGCAGGAAGAGGATCACCCCGCCGTAGAGGGTGAGGTGGGGCATGTCCCAGCCGACCGGTCCGGCGACCCGCTCGACCTCCGCCACCGTCTTGCGCAGCCCGAGCGCGACCAGCACGATGCCGATGATCATCACCAGGTGGGCGTAGGTGTACGCCTCCAGCGCCAGCCGGCTGCGCTGGCCGTCGCTGAGGCTCTGCACGCGGCGCTGACCCGTGGTGGCGTCGACGTCGAAGTACGCCCACCACAGCGCCGCGACCAGCACCAGCCCGAGCACCGTGGCGAGGATCATCATCGTGGAGATCGCCCGGTTGGTGACCGACAGCCCGGTCGAGACGATCGCGCCGCCGAGCGCGACGAGGATGATCAGCCCGAACCGGTCGGCCCAGTGCTCCGCGGAGCGGACCAGCCAGTGCCGCGCGTTCAGCAGGTATCCGCTGCCGAAGTCGATCACGATGGCGGCCACCCAGAGCGCCGCCCGGACGGGCTGGAACTCGTCCGGGTCGGCCGAGGTCTGCGGCACGGCCGCGGCGGCGTAGAGCAGGGCGAGCACCACGGCGGCCGGCAGCGCCAGCCGCACCAGCTGGCGCCGGAACGCCCGGTCGCGCCGGGTGATCATCCAGAAGGCGGCGAGGTTCAGCGCCCGCACGACGCCGTACGCGGTCACGAAGACCACCGGTCCGGACAGCCCGCCGGGCAGGTCGGCGAAGACCACCGGCACGGTGATGGCGATGACCAGGATGCTCGCCGCCGCCCCGAGCAGCATCAGCCGGGCGACGGCGTTCTCCGCCCGGAACGCGCTGCCCAGCCAGGCGTAGCAGGACCACGACCACCACAGCAGCGCCAGCACCACCACCCCCTCGAACAGTCCGCGCGCGTTCGGTACCGCTGTCATCAGTTCGGTGACCTGGATGAAGGCGAAGACGTAGACCAGGTCGAGGAAGAGTTCCTTCGGGGTGACACCGCTGAACCGCTCGGTGACCGGTTCGATCGCGCCGTGCAGCGCCCGGTGCCGGACCCGGAAGATGGTGCGGTCGAGCACCACCAGGCTGACCACGGCCGCGGCCAGCAGCGCCAGACCGAACACCACCGGCAGGTGCGCCGCCACCGGGGCCAGCGCGACCACCAGCAGGACGCCGGTGATCGGCCCGCGGCCGAGCAGGCCCATCGCCCGGCGCTCGAACGCGATCAGGCCGACCAGGTACAGCGCCACCCCGCCGTACAGGGCGAACAGGCCGAGCCCGGACTCGTGCCGGATGGACTCGAAGGCCAGGCCGTTGAAGGTGTGCTTGAGCCCGAGGGAGAGCAGGATCAGGCCGGCGATCATCGGCAGGTGCAGGAAGGTGTACGCGTCCCGGGCGAGCGCCGCGCGGGCCCGGCCCGACGCGCGCTCCAGCGCGTCCTCCGCGCCGAACCGGGCGATGTCGAAGTACGTCCACCAGAGCACGCCCACCAGCAGCATGCTGAGCACCGCCCCGCCCACCACCCCCCAGCTGACCGGGGTGCCGGTGCCGACGCCCTGCCCCATGCCGGCCGAGATGATGACCTCGCCGAACGCCACCAGGATGATCAGGTGGAACCGCTCCGTCCAGTGCTTCACCGAGGAGATCGGCCACCGGGTCAGGCCCATCGCCATCGCCCCGCCGTGGTCGACCAGGAGGGCGAGCGCCAGCAGACCGAAGCGGACCCACTCCCCGGCCGTGCTGCCCTCCCCGAGTGGCCGGGGCACCAGCGCGGCGGCCAGCAGCACCGGCGCCCCGGCGAGCAGGGGCAGCCACAGGCGCAGGTGGCCGCGGCGTTCGGCGGGATCCGACCAGGCGACGATGGTCAGCACCAGCAGCGTGCCCACCCGGATGGCCAGGTAGCAGACCACGAGGACCAGCGGCCCGGGCAGGCCGCCCGGCTTGTCGGCGAACGCCTCCTGCAGGTCCGCCCCCATGACCAGGACGATCGCCGCCAGGCCGAACATGACCGCCGGCATGACACCCCGGTCCACCCGCACCGCGTTGCCGAGCCAGGCGTACGAGATCCAGCAGGTCCAGAGCAGGATCAGCAGCACCCCGGCGTGCAGCAGGTTCACCACGGTCAGGTCGGCGGCGGCCAGGGCCGTCACGGTGACGAACGCGAAGACGAAGATCAGGTCGAGGAAGAGTTCCAGCCGGCTGACCGCGCTGGACTCCCCCACCAGCTGGATCCGGCCGGCCGCCACCTTCGGCCCCTTGTCCGTCACCCCCTCACTCTGCCAAGGGCCGCCGGGGCGGACAGCCGATCCGGAAAGCGGGCCGCCGGCCACCCTGCGACCGCGCCGGCGCCGGTCGGTCGTCCCGGCCGGTCGCCGGTCGCGCGCCAACGCCCGCCCGCTCGGGGCGGGCCATCGTCAACGCTTTACGCGACGCGTATCTTGGCGGGTAGGTTTCCACCAGCCGACCAGGGTTCTCTAGATGCTGAAGAGCCGGAAGACGCGGGACGACGGACGCGCTCCAGAGGAGATCCGTCGGCGCAACCTCGGTGCCCTGCTCCGGCACGTCCACCTGCACGGCCCGCTGTCCCGCGCCGCCCTGGGCAGCCGGACCGGGCTGAACCGCAGCACCATCATGGCGCTCACCGCCGACCTGGCGGCCGCGGGCCTGGTCCGCGAGTCCGGGTTGTCCTCGACCGGCCGGGCGGGCCGACCCTCGGTGGTGGTCCGGCCGGAGTCCGACCGGGTCCACGTGCTCGCCTTCGACGTGGCGGTGGACCGGTTGACAGCGGCGCGGGTCGGGCTGGGCGGCACGATCGTCGAGCGGCGCGACGCGGTGCGTTCCCGCGCCGGGGCCGACCTGGACGTCGTCGTCGGGGTGCTGGCCGAACTCGGCCGCGAGTTGCGCGACGGCACGCCGCCGGACTCGGTCTGCGTCGGGGTGGCGGCGTCGTACTGCGGGATGATCCGGCCCTCAGACGGGATGGTCCGGTTCGGACCGGACATGGGCTGGGTGGATCAGGCCTTCGGCGCCGAACTCGGCCGCCGGCTCGGCCTCGACCTGCCCGTGCTGGTCGGCAATGAGGCCCACCTGGGCGCCATGGCAGAGCACCAGCGCGGCGCCGGGGTCGGCGTCCGCAACCTGATCTACCTGCACGGGGACGTCGGGGTCGGGGGCGGGATCATCGTCGACGGCGAACTCCTCGACGGCGACGCCGGGTACGGTGCCGAACTCGGGCACATGATGGTGAACCCGTACGACGGGCGGCCCTGCGGGTGCGGCTCCCGCGGCTGCCTGGAGGCCGAGGTCGGCGAGCGTGCCCTGCTCGACGCGGCCGGCCGCCCGGCGGAGTGGTTCGGCCGGGACGCGGTCCGGGCCGTGGTCGACGCCGCCGACCACGGCGACCCGGCGGCCCGGGACGCGCTGCGGCGGATCGGCGACTGGCTGGGCATCGGCGTGGCCAACCTGATCAACCTGTTCAATCCCGGCCTGGTCGTCTTCGGCGGCATGCTGCGGGACGTGTACCGGGGCTCGGCCGCCCAGGTGCGGGCGCGGATCTCGGAGAACGTGCTGCCGGTCTCCCGCGAGCGGGTGCGGCTCTCCGTCTCGGCCCTGGGCGACGACGCGACCCTGGTCGGCGCGGCCGAGCTGGCCTTCGCCGCCCTGCTGGCCGACCCCCTGCGCGCCAACCGGCTCGACGCCGCCCGCACCGCCGCGCCGGCGGCGCCGCACCCCGCCCGCTAGCCGGACCGGGCAGCGGCTCGGCGCCGCTGCGAGCTCCTGCTATCGACGAGCGAGTCGGCGACCGTCGCCCCGGACGCTCGACCGGGCGGGCCGTCGCTCCCCCTCCCCGGCGGGTTCCGGCCAGACCGCCTCGGCGGGCAGCCGGGGGGCGAGCCGGAGCACTGTCAGGCTGGCCACCGCGACGAGGCCGGCCACGGTCAGCCAGAGCAGGTGCGGGTTCGCGGTGACCAGGCCGGTGACGCCGGCCGGTGCGAGGATCGCCGAGATCGCCCAGGTGAGCTGGTAGACCGCCAGGTAGCGGCCCCGGTGCGACGGGGGCGCCGCGCCGGCGCCGAGCGAGGCCGACGGTGCGGTGTGCAGCAGTTCCCCGAGGGTGAACAGCAGCGTGGCGGCCAGCAGCCCGACCGTCACGGCGGGGCCGGCCGGCAGCAGGGCGGTGAGTGCGAAGGTCCCGAAGCCGGCGATGAAGACCACGCCCGCGAAGGCCATCGCGTGGGTCCGGCGTACGGTGCGCTGCCACCGCAGCACCGGCAGCTGGCCGGCGCCGACGAGGACGGCGTTGACGGTGAAGAGCACGCCGAGCAGGCCGGCCGGCGCGTCCAGCACCACCGCCGCGTAGACCGGGACGGCGAGCGGGAAGACCTGGTGGGCGACGGTGAACGCCAGCTCGGCCAGGACCAGCCGCCGGTACGGCCGGTCGGCGAGGACCCGGCGGTACCCGGCGAACATCACGAGCAGGCCCGGCGCCTCGGCGCGTGCCCGCTCGGCGGGGCGAACCCGGCCGGCCCGCCGTCCGGTGCCGGCGAGCAGCGCCGCGGCGAGCAGGAAGCTCGCCGCGTTGCCGGCGGCCACCAGGTGGTACCCGGACGTCCCGGCGAACTCCACCGCCACGGCGGTGAACAGCCCGCCGAGCCCGAAGCCGACGTTGCGGGCGGTGCGGACCAGCGCGTAGAGCCGGTCCCGGGCGGCGCCCTGCGCCAGGTCCGCGACGTACGCGCTGTTGGCGGCGTAGTAGCTCCGGTCGCCCGCGGCGACCAGCGCGGCGACCGCGACGAACGCGGCGAAATTGTCGACCAGCGGGTAGGCGGCGAAGCCCACCGCCCGCGCGAGGTAGCTGGCGATGACCACGCGCCGTGCCCCGAACCGGTCGGCGAGCACGCCCGCGACCGGGTTGGCGGCCAGGCCGGCGAGCGCCGCGAGGGTGAGGCCGAGGCCGATGCTCGCCACCGGCAGCCGGGTCACCTGGTGGAAGAAGAGTACCGTGAGGGGCAGGTAGAGCCCGGAGCCCAGGGCGTCGACGAAGAGCCCGGTCAGGTATCCGGCGCCGGCGGTGCTGCGGACGCCCCGCGCCGGGACGGGCCGCTGTGTCAGGGTCATCCGCTGATCCTGGAAGCTGAACCGAACTTCAGGTCAAGCCCCGGGTGGGCGGTGTCGCCGACCTCGTCGGGCCACCCGGCGGTGGACGCGCCCCGACCGCGACGCCACGTCTCCTCGGGTCGAGTGGCGGCGCGACTCCCGGCTGGTCAGCTCGCCTCGGGCAGCCAGGGCCCGAGCAGGGCCGGGTCGGCGACCGCAGCCCGCACCCGCTGGAGTTCCTCGGCGGTCAACCGGAGCCGCCGCAGCCGGCTGCCCCAGTCCGGGACGCGCTCCGGTTCCCCGAGCGCGACCGACAGCTCGATCAGCGCGGCGAGCGCGGTCGCCTGGTCGACCGGGGACGCGGTCCCGGCGTGCCGGCGCAGCCCCGAGTTGAGCGCCCGGAAGGCGGCCCGGTCGTCGTTCTTGAACTCGCGCAGGATCCGGGCGTTGTCGAGGACACGGGCCAGGCCCGCCAACCGCTTCGAGCCGCCGTACTCCAGGTCCTCCGGCTCGTCCCGCTGGATGACGATGATGGTGTTGCCGGACGGATCGACGACGCTGAACCGCGAGGCGCCCGGCCGGAAGCGGGTCATCCGGGGCAGCCCCTTGACGAGCACCTTCCCGTACGTGCGGCGCATCGCCTCGGCGAACGCCGCGTGGTACGGCGCGACCGCGTCGACCATCACCAGGCAACCGCCGGTGTTCTCGGCCGACGGGTCCAGGCCGGCGGGCGCGCCACCGTAGTGCAGTTCGAACCCGCTCCACCGGAAGGCGAGGTACACGTACGGCTTCGTCTGCTGGTAGGTGACCGCGAACCCGAGCGCCCGCCAGAACGCCAGGGTCTCCTCCGGCGACACGCAGTGCAGCAGCGGCACGGTGGTCTCGTTCGGCCGGACGCGGCCCTCGGTCGTCATCGGCGCTCCACCCCGCTCCGGGTCGACGGTCCGGCCATTGTGCCAGCGTTCCGGCGGGCACGCCGGGGCGCGGGGCGCGGCGGCCACCGGGGCGCGCCCGGCGGGATCACACCGGCGACCCGGTGGCAGGCGTTTTGCGGGGTCGGCCGGGGGTAGGGCGAACACACCCCGTAGCCGTTCCATGGAGGACTCATCCAGTGGATTCCCGCAAGCCCGTCAAGGCCGTCAAGGACGTCGTCACCGCCGCCGCCGAAAAGGTGGGTGACGTGCTGAGCCCGGAGGTGCCCGGCGCGCCGGGCAGCGCACCACCGACGGTGGCGGAGCCGACGACGCCGCACGACCCGCTGCCGCCGAAGAAGGAGCAGGCTGCCCCGGAGACCCGGACGCCGACCGGTGCGCCGACCGGGGTGCCGAGCACCGCGAAGGGCCAGCAGGGCGCCTTCCTCACCACCGCCCAGGGAGCGCGGCTGCGCGACACCGACCACTCGCTGAAGGCCGGTCCGCGCGGTCCGGTGCTGCTCCAGGACCACCACCTGCGCGAGAAGATCACGCACTTCGACCACGAGCGCATCCCCGAACGCGTGGTGCACGCGCGGGGCGCCGGCGCGCACGGCGTGTTCGTCGGCTACGGCACCGCCGAGCGGGTCACCCGGGCGGGCTTCCTGGCCAAGGGGCGGGAGACGCCGGTCTTCGTGCGGTTCTCCACCGTGCTCGGTTCGCGCGGCTCGGCCGACACGGTCCGCGACACCCGCGGCTTCGCCACCAAGTTCTACACCGACGAGGGCACCTTCGACCTGGTCGCCAACAACATCCCGGTCTTCTTCATCCAGGACGCGATCAAGTTCCCGGACATCATCCACGCCGGCAAGCCGCACCCGGACCGGGAGATCCCGCAGGCCCAGAGCGCGCACGACACCTTCTGGGACTTCGTCTCGCTGCACACCGAGGCGCAGCACCACACGATGTGGAACATGTCCGACCGGGGCATCCCCCGCTCGTACCGGATGATGGAGGGCTTCGGCGTACACACCTTCCGGCTGGTCAACGCCGCCGGGGAGACGGCGCTGGCGAAGTTCCACTGGAAGCCGAAGCTGGGCGTGCACTCGCTGACCTGGGAGGAGGCGCAGCTGCTGGGCGGCGTCGACCCGGACTTCCACCGCCGGGACCTGTACGACGCGATCGAGGCCGGCGCGTACCCGGAGTGGGAACTCGGCCTCCAGGTCTTCCCCGACACTCCGGAGGAGACCTTCGCCGGGATCGACCTGCTCGACCCGACGAAGATCGTGCCCGAGGAGCTGGCGCCGGTGCAGCCGGTCGGCCGGCTGACCCTCAACCGGACGCCGACGAACTTCTTCGCCGAGGTCGAGCAGGTCGCCTTCCACCCCGGTCACCTGCCGCCGGGGATCGACGTCACGAACGACCCGCTGTTGCAGGGCCGGCTCTTCTCGTACGTCGACACGCAGCTCACCCGGTTGGGCGGGCCGAACTTCGCGCAGATCCCGGTCAACCGACCGCACGCCCCGGTCAACGACATGCTCCGCGACGGCTTCCACCAGCACGCCGTGCACGCGGGGGTGGCGCCGTACCGGCCGAACTCGCTCGACGGCGGCAACCCCTTCCCCGCCGGTGACGGCGACGGCGCGTTCGTCGACGTGCCGGTCACGGTGGCCGAGGCGCCCAAGGTGCGGGCCAACCCGGTCTCGTTCGACGACCACTACAGCCAGGTCCGGCTGTTCTGGCTGAGCATGTCGCCGGTGGAGAAGGAACACATCATCCGCGCCTACACCTTCGAGCTCGGCAGGTGCTACCACCAGGCGATCAGGGAGCGCCAGCTGCAGTGCCTGGCGAACATCGACCCGGTGCTGTGCGCGGAGGTCGCCACCGGCCTGGGGCTGCCCGCGCCGGAGCCGACAGTGCCCCTCGCCGACGTCGCGCCCAGCCCGGCGCTGTCGCAGGTCGGCCGGGAATGGCCGGCCGACGGCCGGACGGTCGGGATCGTGGTGGACCCGGCCGCCGGTCTCGACGGGGTGGACGAGGTGCGGCGCGCGGTCTTCGCCGCCGGCATGGTGCCGCTGCTGATCGCGCCGCACGGCGGCACGGTGGACGGCCTGCCGGTGCAGCGCACCTTCGCCACCGCCCGGTCGGTCGAGTTCGACGTGCTGCTGCTGGCCGGTGCGCCGGCTCCCGCGCCGGACGCGCTGCCGGCCCGGGACGCCAAGGCCGGGGCGGCGGCCCCGGTGGCCGTGGATCCGCGGGTGCTGCTGCTGGTCGAGGAGGGCTGGCGGCACGCGAAGGCGATCGGCGCGTGGAACGGCGGTGTCGCCGTGCTGGAGCGGGCGGGGGTCGCGGGCACGCCCGGCGTGGTCAGCGGTGACTCCGGGCTCGACGTGCTCACCGCCGTGCAACGGCTGATGGCCGCGCACCGGGTCTGGGAACGGTTCCCCGCCTCGGTCGCCTGACAGCCCACCGAGGGCCTGCTCCGCCGGCGGAGCAGGCCCTCGACGTACGCCCGGGAGTGCGGCAGGCCGCGGGCCCCCGGTGGTCGGATGGTGCGGGACTGGAGGTCGTGGACGCCGCAGCGGGATCTTCATGTTCTTGTGACGCCGGGGCTGGAAGCCCGTGGACCGCCCGGACGTTGGTTCCGGGCATGAGGATCAGCGAGGCCTCCCGAGCCAGCGGCGTGAGTGCCAGGTCGTTGCGGTACTACGAGGACGAGGGCCTGATCGTCCCTGGCCGGTGCGGCAATGGGTACCGTGACTATTGCCGGTCCACCATCGACCGGGTCCGCGTCATCCGCTCACTGCTGGAGTCCGGGCTGCCGGTGCGGTTGATCAGGGACGTCCTGCCCCGTCTCGCTGCCGAAGCCGACGCCGAGGCGGTCACGATGGGTGCGGAGTTCCTGCAGGAGGTGCAGAGGTATCGCGATCGGCTTGCCGCACGCATCGCCAGTCTGAGCGATCAGCAGGCGGCTCTCGACAGTTACCTGCGCGAGGCTCGCCGGGTTGGCCGATGACCGCGACTTGACCTTGACGTCAGTGTGAGGCTTCTACGGTCGGACGCATGGAGATCGACGAGCGGCGAAACGCCAACGGGCAGACGGTACGGGCACTCATCCAGCGGTCGCGTCGGGGGCCGACGGATCTGACCCTCACCCCCGATCAGCCTCGTCCCGTCCCTGGACCCGGCGAGTACCTGATCCGGGTGGGCGCTGCCGGGGTCAACTTCGCGGACGTCATGCAGAGCTGTGGCACCTATGGAGGAGGCCCGCGGGCACCCTACGTGGCGGGCTTCGAGGCCGCTGGCGAGATCGTGGGCGCCGGCCCGGACATCGACCGCCCGCTCCGCCTGGGCACCCACGTCGTCGGCACTGGACCGGGCGCCTTCGCGCAGTACATGACGATGCCGGCCGCGGGTGCACTCCCCGTCCCCTCCGGCTGGAGCGACGCCGAAGCTCTCGGCCTGGTGCTGAACTGGGCAACCGCACTGGCGGCACTGAAGCCACTGGGCGAGCTCAAGACGGGTGACGTGGTGCTCGTTCACGCCGCGGCCGGGGGCGTGGGACAGGCCGCTGTCCGCCTCGCCCGCCACTACGGCGCGCGGGTGATCGCCACGGCGTCACCGGACAAGCACGCCACCGTCAAGGCGCTCGGCGCCGACGAGGTCCTGGACAGCCGCCGCGCCGATCTGGCCCAGGAGATCACCCGCCGGACCGGCGGTGTGGACCTGGTCCTGGAGTCGGTGGGACGCGCCACGTTCACGACCAGCCTGTCGGTCACCAGACCCATCACCGGACGCGTCGTCGTGTACGGTGCCGCTTCCGGCGACGCCAGCCTCAGCACGCACGACCTGGTATTCACCCACCAGGTCCAGGTCAAGGGCCTGCACATCGGCGCCCTGGCGGCCGCGGCCCCGTCCATGTACCGGGGACTACTCGCCGAGATCGAGGCACTCATCGCCCAGGGCGTGTACCCGCCAGGTACCCCTCAGGTTCATCCGCTGGCCGAGGGGCCGGCGGTGCTGCAGCGACTCGCAGCCGGTCAGACCCGTGGCAAGCACGCCCTCGACCCCTGGCGCTAGGACCCCCGGTGGCTCACCACGACGTCCCCGCTGCCTCCCCGAAGGTCGGCCGCGTGGCCCACCACCGAACCCGCCTGCGGAAGGTCGACCGCCAGCCGGCGACCGCCGCGGCACAGGCGCCGCGGGTGGTCACCGACCTCACCGTCACCGACGGCGTCGCGGGGCCGCTGCTGCTCGCCGCCACCGGCCGGCGGGGCCTGCCGGCGGGCTTCTCGGTGCGCTGAGCCCGGAGCCACCCGCGGCTCGGCCGCCGGGGCTACCTCACCTTGCGGGTCGAGCGGGCCACGATGCCGTCGTACTCGGGGTGCTTGCCGAGCCATTCGCTGAGGAACGGGCAGATCGGCACGACCGTGCGCCCCTTCGCCCGGGCGTCGTCCATCACCGCGCGGGCCAGGGTCGATCCGACGCCCTGGCCCTCGAACGCCGGGTCGACCTCGGTGTGCGTGTAGGCGATGATGGCACCGCTGAGCTGGTAGGTGACCAGGCCGGCCAGCGCCCCGGCCTCGTCCCGCGCCTCGAAACGCTCCCGCTCCGGCACGTCTGTCACGGTGAACTGCATTCCGCCATCCAATCACGGCCGCCCGGGTGGCCCTCGGGGGCCGGCGTCGCCGGCTGGGCGCCTGCGCCGCGGGCCGGCGGTCGAACCCGGGCCGCGCGCGCCGCCCACCGACCCGGTCGGGCCGCCGGGGATGTGCCCCGACGGCCCGACGGTGGGTCAGTGGATGACGACGGGCGTCCGGGTCTCGTCGCCCTGCTCGCCGTCGAGCAGGTGCGACGGCTCCCGCCGGCGCGGCAGGAACGCGACCGCGCCGAACGTGAGCAGCACCAGCACGAACGCCACCCAGAAGGTGCTGGCGAAGGAGCTGGCGGCGAAGTCGAGGCCGCGCTGGAGCAGCGACGGGTCGACCGGGAACTGCTGGAGCAGCTCCGGCTGCTGCTGGACGCCGATGGCGAGGCTGGCCTCGGTCACCGGCTCGCCCTTCGGGTCGGTGACCCCCGGGATCACCGGGGAGCCGTTCAGCTCGTTGGTGAGGATCACCGACATCACCGCGGCGCCGACCGAGCCACCGATCTGCTGGAGGATGTTGACCAGGGTGGAACCGCGGGCCACATCCTGGGCGTTCAGCGTCTTCAGCGCCGAGGTCATGATCGGCATCATGGTGCCGCCCATGCCCAGACCCATCACGAACAGCGACCCGCAGAGCAGCCAGTAGGACGTGTCCGTGTCCACCTGGGTGAAGGCGAAGAAGCCGGCGGCGATGAGCGCGAGCGCGAACGGCACCGTACGACCGACGGGCACCCGGTCGGCCAGCGTGCCGGCGATCGGCATGGTCACCATGGCGCCGAGCCCCTGCGGCGCCATCAGCAGGCCGGCGGCCAGGGTCGACTCGCCGCGGATCTGCAGGAAGTAACTCGGGAACAGCAGGCCGGCGCCCA
Organism: Micromonospora sp. C28SCA-DRY-2; assembly: GCF_030519475.1. Lineage (GTDB taxonomy): Bacteria > Actinomycetota > Actinomycetes > Mycobacteriales > Micromonosporaceae > Micromonospora. The sequence goes on from NZ_JAUMKD010000003.1 coordinate 394,026, forward strand.
TGAACGCGATGATGAACACGAACAGCGCCACGGTCGCGACGGTCAGGTTGCGGTTGGCGAACAGCCGCAGGTCGAGCAGCGGGTGCTTCGGCTTGAAGGAGTAGAGCACGAACGCCACGACGAGCGCGCCGCCGACCAGCATGGGCGCCCACACCTCGGTGTCGCTGAAGGTGCCGGCGTCGGGCAGCGTGGAGACGCCGTAGAGGAACAGCGCGAGACCCGGCGAGAGCATCAGCATGCCGACGAAGTCGAACGACTCGGACGGCTCGGGGTTGTCCTTCGGCAGCGCCAGCTGGGCGTAGATGAGGCCGATGACGCCGATGGGCAGGTTGATCAGGAAGATCCAGTGCCAGCTCGCGGTGTCGATGAGCCAGCCGCCGAGGATCGGGCCGCAGATGGGGCCGAGCAGCATCGGGATGCCGAGGACGGCCATCAGCCGGCCGATCCGGTGCGGGCCGGCGGCCCGGGTCATGATCGTCATGCCCAGCGGCATCAGCATGCCGCCGCCGAGACCCTGGAGCACCCGGTAGCCGATCAGCTGCCCGATCGTGTCGGCGGTGGCGCAGAGCCCCGACCCGATGGTGAACAGCGCCAGCGCGATCATGTAGAGCCGCTTGGTGCCGAACCGGTCGGCGGCCCAGCCGCTCAGCGGGATCACCGTGGCCAGCGCGAGGGTGTAGGCGGTCATGGTCCAGGCGACGTCGGCGTAGGACGCGTTGAACTCGCGCTGGAAGGTCGGCAGGGCGACGCTGACGACTGTCACGTCGAGGATCGACATGATCGCGCCGAGCACGACCACCCCGGCCACCTTGAGGACCGCGGCGTCGAGCTTGTCCGAGGTCGCGATGGTTTGCTGTGTCACGAAGTCTCCTGAATCCCCGTTGAGGGCCGGCGGCGGCCGGCCGGGCGCCGGGCCGGTGTGGCGCGCGCGGTGTGACGGACGGAGCGATGTCCGGCAGGCAGACTAACGAGCCGCACCGACAAACGGCTTCCGAGTTTCCGGCGGTCGAGGCCGACGTCACTCCCGCCCGGCCCCACCGAACGGCCCAGGGCGGGACGACCACCGACCGGGCCCGGGCGGCCCCGTCCACGCCGCTGACCGGCGCGGTCGGCGGCGACGCATCGACCGACGCCGACCCGGGTGTCCGCTCGTCGGCGCGGGTCCGGGCCGGGCTCGCCGAGGAGCCCGTGACCGAGGTCACCGCGTGTCCGCAGCCACATGCCGCACCGGCCCCGCGAGCCGGGTGGCGTCGATGCCGGCGGCCAGCCCGGCGGTGGTCACCTGAGCCGAGCGGCCTCGCTGGCCGACCCGCCGCGACGGCGGGCCGCGGGTGGCGTCAGCGCACCGAGGCGTACGCCAGCGGCAGCGGGGTGGGCTGCCCGCTCCAGGTACCGGTCAGCGCGGTGCCGCCGCGCTGCCCGGCCGCGCCGAGCCGACGCAGCACGGCGAGTTCGACGGCGTCGGTGACGATGACCGTCGGGTCGCCGGCCACGACGTCGCGGACCGTCCCCACGGCGGGCACCGCGACCGGGGCGCCGCTCGTGCCGATCACCATGCTCGCCTCACGGGGCTCCCGGCGGCCGTCGACCTCGAAGTACTCCTCGGCCTGGCCGGTGCCGGCGAGGACGGCGTCGGCCAGCGCCGCCGCGTAGACCGGGTCGCCGGCGGCGTCGTACACCCAGCGCGGGCCGAGCACCGAGTGCTCGGTGGTGCCGACGAGCCAGCGCTCGGCGCCGGCCAGGGGCGCCCCGCGGTAGGTGAGCGGCACCTGGTGGACCGGGCCGTCCCCGGCCCGCACCAGCATCGTCTCGATGCCCACCTCGCCGGCCGGGTCGTCGAACCGGTAGCTGGCCACCCGTACCAGGTCGGCGCCCGGCTCCCCGTGGAACCAGTCGCGTCCCGGCAGCCACGCCGCCAGCAGTTCCAGCTTCGAGGGGCGCAGGTCCGCCCGGTGCAGCAACGCCATGGGCAAGATCGTAGCGGTCGGCCCGGCCCGGCGGTCGACGGCGCCACCGCCGGTCCGGGACCGACGAGCCGGCTAGGACGGCGGGCCGGGCGGCAGGATGACCACGTGCAGGTGCCGGGGGCCGTGCACGCCCTCCACCCGGTCGAGTTCGATGTCGCTGGTGGCGGAGGGCCCGCTGATCCAGGTCAGCGGCCGGCGCGGGTCGAGCCGGGCGACGGCGTCCGGCAGCCCGGCGACCACCTGGTCGGCGCGGAGCACGCAGACGTGCACGTCGGGCAGGAGCGTGATGATCCGCCGGCCCTGGTCGGGCGCGCCGTCGAGGACGATCGTGCCGGTCTCGGCGACGGCCACGGCGGCGGCGGTGACCACCCCGTCGACGGCGGCGAGCCGGGCGCTGCCGAGCCGGTCGTCGGTCACCGCCTCGACCGTGCCCGGCAGCCACCGCCGGGGCAGGCCCGGCGGGACCACCACCCGCCGGCCGCCGAGGACCTCGTCGACCACCCGCGCCACCTCGCCGTCGGCGCACCGGTGCACGGTGGCCCGGTAGTCGGTCAGCCGGCGCGCCAGCAGGTCGACGTCGGCGGGCCCGCCGGCCGGCCGGTAGTCGCGCGGCACGTCGGCGGGGGCGGCGGGGTCGGGGCCGAGGGCGGCCCGCAGCCGGCCGAGGACCAGGTCCCGGGAGCTCATCGCCGCGCCCACCAGTCCCGGAACGACTGCGCGGGCGGTTCCGGCAGGTCCCGGCCGATGGTCCAGCCGGACAGCGGCGGGGGCAGCCCGCGACCGCGCCGGCCGGCCAGGCGGGTGAGCCGCGCGGCGCGCTGGACGGCCGCGTACCACGCCGGGTGGTCCATGGCGTACGCGGCGGCGGCCATCGCGACGGACTCGGCGGTCGGCCGGCGCCGGGCGGCGACGTGTGCGGCCCGCAGGTGGACCAGCAGCTCCGGAATGTTGATCTTCACGGGGCAGGCGTCGTAGCAGGCGCCGCAGAGTGACGAGGCGTACGGCAGGGAGGCGTTGTCCTCGACGCCGGTGAGCTGGGGCGACAGCACCGCGCCGATCGGGCCGGGATAGACCGAGCCGTAGGCGTGCCCGCCGGTGCGCTCGTAGACCGGGCAGACGTTGAGGCACGCGGAGCAGCGGATGCAGTGCAATGCCTGCCGGCCCACCCGGTCGGCGAGCACCGCGCTGCGCCCGTTGTCGAGCAGCACCAGGTGGAACGCCCGCGGGCCGTCGCCGGGGGTGACCCCGGTCCACATCGAGGTGTACGGGTTCATCCGCTCCCCGGTCGACGCCCGGGGCAGCAGTTGCAGGAAGACCTCCAGGTCCCGCCAGGTGGGGACGACCTTCTCGACGCCCATCACGGTGATCAGGGTCTCCGGCAGGGTGAGGCACATCCGCCCGTTGCCCTCGGACTCCACGACCGCGATGGTGCCGGTCTCGGCCACGGCGAAGTTGGCACCGGAGACGGCGACCGGGGTGGTGAGGAAGGTCTGGCGCAGGTAGCGGCGGGCCGCGGCGGCCAGCGCGGCCGGCTCGTCGGTCAGCGCCGGGTCGACGCCGGGCATCGCGCGCAGGAAGATCTCCCGGATCTCGGCCCGGTTGCGGTGGATGGCCGGCACCAGGATGTGGCTCGGCCGGTCCTCCCCCAGTTGCACGATCAGCTCGGCGAGGTCGGTCTCCACGGCGGTGATCCCGGCGGCGGCCAGCGCCTCGTTCAGCCCGATCTCCTGGGTGGCCATCGACTTGACCTTCATGACCCGGTCGCTGCCGGTCGCCGCCACCAGGTCGGTGACGATCCGGTTGGCCTCGACCGCGTCGGCGGCCCAGTGCACCGTCCCGCCGGCGGCGGTGACCGCCGCCTCCAACTGTTCGAGCAGTTCCGGCAGGCGGGCCAGCACGTCGGCCTTGATCGCCGAGCCGGCGGCGCGCAACTGCTCCCAGTCGGGCAGTTCGCGGATGACCGCGCCCGACCTGGCCCGGATGGTGGTGGTGGCGTGCCCGAGGTTGCGGCGCAGCTGCGGGTCGGCCAGCGCGCGCCGGGCCGCGGCCGGGAACGGCTCGTCGCCGCGCAGGTGACCGACGCCCCGTGGTGCGGTGGCCGGCATGCCGAGGAAGGTCCGGCTCACGCCCGTGCCGCCGTCCGGGTCGGGTCGGCGGCGGCGCCGGTCTCCTCGGTCGCGGCGAGGATCTCCGCCAGGTGCACCGTGCGGACGCCGGCCCGCAGCCGGGACAGCCCGCCGCCGATGTGCATCAGGCACGAGGAGTCCCCGGCGGTGCAGACCTCGGCCCCGGTGGCGAGGACGTGGCGCAGCTTGTCGGCGAGCATCGCGGTCGAGGTGTCCGCGTTCTTGACCGCGAAGGTGCCGCCGAAGCCGCAGCACTGCTCGGCCTGCGGCAGCTCCACCAGGTCCAGCCCGCGGACCTGCCGCAGCAGCCGCAGCGGCCGGTCCCCCACCCGCAGCATCCGCAGCGAGTGGCACGTCGGGTGGTAGGTCACCCGGTGCGGGTAGTACGCGCCCACGTCGGTCACCCCGAGCACGTCGACCAGGAACTCCGACAGCTCGTGGGTACGCCGGGCCACCGACTCCGCCCGGCTGGCCAGTCGTTCGTCGCCGGCCCGCCGGGCCACCATGGCGTGCTGGTGCCGCACCGACCCGACGCACGAGCCCGACGGCGCCACCACCACGTCGTACGGGTCGAACGTGCGCACGTGGCGCCGCACCAACGGCAGCGCGTCGGCCAGGTAGCCGGTGTTGACGTGCATCTGCCCGCAGCAGGTCTGCTTCGCCGGGAAGACCACCTCGTGGCCGAGCCGCTCGAGCAGCCGCACGGTGGCCGTGGCCGCGGCGGGGAACAGCGTGTCGGCCAGGCACGTCACCATCAGCGCGACCCGCATCGTCACCCGCCCATCGCCCCGGACGGACACCGGCGGCGCCCGTACGCACGGCTCGCGGCTCGTCGGACTCCGTCGGGGCCGGATCCCGGGGACCGCCGCCGAGATCATTCGACCAGATCACCAACCCGTCCGCAACGCCGCGGCCGCCCACCCTGACCTCGGGCGCGACCCACCTCGGGTTTGTCACACAACTGTCGTGAAACCGCGTGATCGCCTCCACGTACCTCGCCCACCGTGGTAGTCGAACGCGACGCGCGAGCCCGCGCCGGCCGGACCGGCCGGCGGTGCGGACGGGCCCGGCCAGCCGTCGCCGACCCGTCCACCCGCCGACGCCACGGAGGATCGATGGTGCTGCCCTGGCCGATTCCCGACGACCCCTCGTTCCATCCGGTCGAGCCGGAGCAGACCCCGGACCTGCGGCTGGCCGCCCTGGTGGCGCAGCGGCTCAGCGCCGACTGGACCACCCGCCGGCAGCAGATCGCGGTCGCCGTGCAGAACCGGGTGGTGATTCTCAGCGGGACCGTGGCCGACCCCCACGTCCGCCAGGTCGCCGGCGAGCTGGCGTGGGACGTGCCGGGCGTCTTCGACGTGTGCAACGCGCTGCGGATCTCCGTCCGGCGCGGCGGCCGCGCGGCGGGCCCGTGACGGCCCCCGCGCACGACGCCTGATCCCATCGACGCCTGTCTCTAGCGCTGATCCTCCGGGGATGGTAGGAATTTGCCACGACCGCGAATGTGCGCGAAGGATTTTCCCGCAGAGAGGCTCCGATGAGAACTCGAAGGATCATGGCCAGCCTCACCGCCGCCCTCGTCGGCCTGACGGTGGCGGCCACCCCGACCTGGGCGACGCCCACCGACGACCGGACCGTCAGCTATCGCGGCTACCGGGTGCCGGTACCCGCCGACTGGCGGGTCGTCGACCTGTCCACCGACCCCCACGCGTGCGTCCGGTTCGACCGGCCCACGGTCTACCTCGGACACCCGGGCGCCGAGCCCTGGTGTCCGGACGGACCGGCCGGGCGTACGGCGGGGCTGCTCGTCGAGCCGATCGACGCCGTCACCGCCGAACAGCTCACCGCGGAGACCGCCGTGGCGCCCAGCGGCCGGGCCACCGTGGCTCCCCTGGTGTCCCGCGACGGATCCATCCGGCTCGCGGTGCGCGACGCCGGCGTGCTCGTCACCGCGTTCCACACGCCCGAGACCGAGCCGGCGGTCCGCCGGATGCTGGCCGCCGCCCGCCTCGGTCCGGACGCCACGCCGGTGTCCCTGGACGCCGTCCGCGCCGCCGCGGAGCCGGCCGCGGTGGCGCCGTTGGCGGCGGCCGGCCCGCAGCCCGGCACCTACCTCGGCAAGGGCTTCGACACCTGCACCGCCCCGTCGCAGGCGACGATGAACACCTGGCGCGCCTCCTCGCCCTACCGCGCCGTCGGCATCTACATCAGCGGCTCCAGCCGTTCCTGCGCCCAGCCCAACCTCACCGCGACCTGGGTGACCAACCAGACCAACAACGGCTGGCGCCTCATCCCCATCGAGCTCGACAAGCAGGCGCCGTGCGGCACCCGTACGCCGAAGATGTCCTACGACCCGGCCACGGCCCGGTCCGAGGGGGCGAGCCGGGCGACCAGCGCGGTGAACGCGGCCCAGGCGCTGGGCATCCCCGCCGGCAGCGTGATCTACAACGACATCGAGCACTACCCGTCGAGCGAGGCGTGCAAGGCGGCGGTGCTGTCGTACCTGTCCGGTTGGACCGAGCGGCTGCACACGCTCGGCTACCTCTCGGGCATGTACTCCAGCGGCTCCTCCGGCGTCCGCGACCTCTGCGGCGCCTACCACGACACCCGCTACACCCGGGTCGACCACCTCTTCTTCGGCTGGTGGAACGGCGTGGCGGACACCGACGCCGGCGACTACTGCCCGGACGGGTACTACGCCAACCACCAGCGCATCCACCAGTACACCGGGGACAGCTACGAGACCTGGGGCGGCGTACGGATCTACATCGACCGGGACTACCTCGACGTGTCGACCGGCACCACCCCGCCGCCGCAGGACTTCAGCGTCACGCTCGACAACACCACCACCGGACGGTTCACCGCGAGCGCGAACTGGGGCACCTCGACGTACTCCGGCCAGCGGTTCGGCACCGACTACCGGTTCGCCGCGCCGACCCCGGCCAGCGACGTCGCCTGGTACCGGGCGAACCTGCCGGAGACCGGCAGCTACCAGGTCGAGGTCTGGTATCCGGCCGACGCCGGCTACAACGACTCGACCCCGTACCTCGTGGCCGCCACCGCCGGCAACCAGACGGTGCGGGTGAACCAGCGGCAGGGCGGCGGCCAGTGGGTGTCCCTGGGCGTGTTCACCCTGGCCGGGGGCGACGGTGACAAGGTGGGCGTGAGCCGGTGGACCAGCGGCACCGGCTACGTCATCGCCGACGCGGTCCGGATCACCCGGGTCTGACCGGCGAACGGACGGCCGGGCCGGCCGCCGGCGGGTTGGGAGGACCTGCCGCCGGTCGGCGCCGGCCACCCGCCGGCGGCCCGCGCCGACTGGGGCCGGGCAGCGGCCGGCGGCTACACCTGGTGCAGCAGGAGCAGTCCGAACGCGGCGACGAAGGCGGCGCAGCCGGTGACGGTGATCGGGCGAAGTCGGGTCCGCAGGTCCGCGTCCCAGCCCGCCACGGCCCCGGAGGCGCGGCGCAGCAGCGGGGTGGCGGCCCGTCCGGCGCCGAAGCCGACCCCGGCCAGCACCGCGACCAGCAGGCGCTGGCCGCCGAGCAGCACCGCGGCCGCGAGCACGTACGGGGCGGTGGCCGAGACGTAGGTCCGCACCCCGGTGCCGAGCTCGAAGCCGAACCGCAGCGCACCCCGCCGCGGGTTGCGGCGCAGCACGTCCTGCGGCACCTGGCGGGCGTTCTGTGGCAACGGGACGGTCAGCACCCGGGTCTCCCGGAGCAGGCCCAGCACCGCCACCGCCACGATGGCCGCGTACCGCCAGGGCGCCGGCAGCGGTGCCGACAGCCCGGAGAGCAGCCCGAGCACCACCCCGCTGAGCAGGCCGCCGCCGAGCAGCCCGACCACGAACAGGGCGAGCAGCGCGCCCTGTGGATTCCGATCCCGCCGCCCGGGCGAGCCCAGCGCGTACGCGCTGTTGCGGGTTCAGACCGAGCCGGAGAGGGTGTAGCCGGCCAGCCCGCCGAGCACCGCCCAGGTGAGCACGTGCCCGTACGCGGCGGCGACGACCGCGCCGGCGGTGAGCAGCGGGACGGGCCCGAGCGGGTCCGTCACCCAGCGCCGCAGCGGCGGAACCCGTCGTACGGGCGGCGGACCGGTCACACCGCCCCGCCGGTCAGCGTGCGCCAGGTGCTCTCGCCGACGACGCCGTCGACGGTGAGCCCGTTCTGCCGCTGGAAGTCGCGGACCGCCGCGTCGGTCGCCGACCCGAAGACCCCGTCGACGGTCAGCCCGTGCGCGTGCCTGTTCAGTTGCCGCTGCACGGCGCGGACCACGTCACCGCTGTACGGGTAGTGCGCGACGACCACCGAGCCGGGCCGGCCGCCGGTGCCGACCGTCTTGCGGACCGTGATCCCCCGGCTCGACACGGTGAACACCAGCAGCGGCCAGGTCCCGGCGTCGACCACGCCGCTGGCCGTGAGGCCGTTGGCCGTCTGGAACTGCTTCACCCGGCTCTCGGTGCCGCTGCCGAAGACCCCGTCCACGGTGACCGCGTGGCCCCGCGCCTTCAGCAGGTGTTGCACGGTGTAGACGTTCGGGCCGGACTGGCCGCGGCGGGTGCTGGGCCAGGCGACCGTGCTGAGGCACCCGCAGTCGGTGTTCCACCGGCAGATCGACCTGACCCAGCCAGAGCTGGTCATCCGGTACCCGTCGTGGCAGCGGCGCTCCACCGAGCAGGCGCAGGCGCCGCAGGCGCCCTGGTAGCGCCACAGCCAACCGTCGTACGTGCCGGCGTAGCACTGGTTCGGCCGCAGTTTCCAGGTGGTGCCGTCGTTGCGGTGGAAACCGGCGTACGTGCCGCTGGTGTTGCAGGCCGCGGCGAAGATCGGGCTCGGCCCGCAGCCGGGGGAACAGTTCTGGTCGGCGGCGTACGACGGGCAGCTGCCGTAGATGTCGTACCCGTCGGCGTAGGCGCGGCGGGCGGCCGGGAAGACGCTGAGCGCGGCCATCCCCACCGCCGTGCCGGCCTGGAGCAGCGTGCGGCGGGACAGCGCCCAGGACGTGCCGAGGCGGCTGCCGGTCCGGCTCGCCGCCGGGCGGCGCCGGGGCGCGGCGCCGGTACCCGGATCGGTGCCGCGCAGCGCCGGCACCGCGTCGAGAGTGATCATCGCGCACCTCCCCGCTGGATCTGGTGGACGGCCGGCCCGGATTCGGTGCCGGACGGCTGGTCGACCTGGTCGAGCAGGTGTCGCAGCGCCGCCCGGGAGCCCACCGGCTCGGATCGCCGGACCCGCCCGGTCGGGTCGACCACGACCGCGAACGGGGTGGCGATCGCGTCGTACCGGTCGAACAGCTCGGCCTGCTCGGTGTGGACGGTGACCGGCAGGTCGGTCGCGGCGGCCGGGGCGGCGTGCCGGTAGAGCACCCGCAGCACGACGTCGGTGGGCGCTGCCCGTTCGGCGACCTCGTCCAGCAGGTGGTGGCAGGTGGCGCAGCCGCTGTCCAGGAAGAGCAGGACCAGGGTGGCCGGGGACGGCGGCGCCAGATCGCGGAACCCGGGCGCCGCCGACCCGGGCCGCAGCCCGACCGACCCGGGACGGCCGGCGGCGCCGTTGCTCAGCGCGTGCACCTGCCGGACCAGGCCGGACACCACGAGGGCCAGCAGCAGGATCGCGATCCAGCTCAGGATCAGCGCGCTGGTCTGGAAACTCATCCGGGTACGCCTCCTCGTCCCACCCGCGCGGGCGGCCGGTCCGGGGTCGGGTCGTGCATGGCGGCGGGCAGGTGGGCCAGCAGCGCGGTGAACGTGGCCGCGGCGAGCAGCACGACCAGCAGCTCGGTGCCCGGGCGCGCCAGCGGCGCCACCGCGCCGGACAGCAGCGACCCGGTCAGCGCCAGCCCGGCGAGGACGGCCGCGCGCGCCACCACCCAGCCGGTCATCGGCAGCTCCACCCGCGAGCAGCCACAGGGGACGGACCGTCCGGTCGACCGCAGGTACCAGCCGTAGCCCGCGTACGTGGCGAGGAGGGCGGCGCTGCCGGCGAGGACCGGGCCGAGCAGCCGGCCGCCGTCGTCGCGGAGCAGCGCGACGACCCCGGCCACGCCGAGCAGGCCCTCGGCCGCGATGACCGCCGCCGCGACGGCGGACGGCGCGGGCACCACCCGCTGGGCGGCCAGCGCCGCCGACAGCACGGCCGGCCGCGTCAGGTGCTCACCGCCGGCGACCAGCAGGGTGAGCAGCACGGTGTACGCCCCGACGCCGGCGACCAGGGCCGTCACGTCGCCTCACCCGCCCAGCTGCACGCGTAACCGGCTGACCAGGTCCGGTACCCGGTCGACCACGGTGTCGGCGAGGGGCAGCACGGTCACCCAGGCGTCCGCGGCGGCGAGCACGAAGTAGGGCTTGCCGTCCGACAGCGTGTCCCGGAAGAGTTCGCCCGCGCCCGTCGCCAGCCCCCGCCACGACGGCAGCTGTCGGGTCCGTTCCGCGGTCAGCGGCGTCATGTCCAGCAGGCCGAGGCCGGGCACCTGCTTGAGCACGGTTGCCGGCGCCGCGTACCGGCTGCCCGCCCTGGGCTGGGGGCGCACCGTCAGGCCGTCGTCGTGCTCGGTGATCCGCAGGGTCCGCAGCACCGCGAGCAGGTCGGCGGTGGAGCCGCCGTACAGCTGGGTGAGGAAGCAGTACCGGCGCCCGCGCCAGGCCGCCACCAGCCGCTCCTCGTCGAGCCGGATCTGCGGGTCGTGCGACCGCACCCGCGCGGTCAGCAGGGTGCCGCCCTGGTAGGCGAGTTCCTCGTCGAAGTCGGTGACGCCGAGCTCCGCCGCCAGGTCGTCGGCGAGGCCGACCGAACCGGCGGTGAACTCGTGCAGCCGGCCGGCGACGGTCACCTCGACCACCGAGGTGAACGGCGCGCTGAGGTCGAGCGGGCCGGTGAGCTGGAATCGCCGGCCGTCCATCGCGCGGTGTGTGACAGAGACCTCCGCGGCTGCCACGCCCACCACCTCCCCCGTGGGTACGGCACGTGGTGGCCTCAGAGTATCCGCGTCCATCGACGCCGCCACAAGCCCGATCCGCCGGCGATCCGTCGCGGCGCCGGATCGGGCACGGGCGCGACGGTGGCGGCCGCCCGGCCGGTGGGCGCGGAGCCGGCGGCCGGGGCGGCCGGCCGGCCGGATACCGTGCGGTCGGCGCGGGTCCGTCCCGCGCCAGGTGCGCGTCGAGGGGAGATCGGATGCGGCTGCACGTGGGGTGCGCGATGTGGACGCACAGGTCCTGGCCGGGGCGGTACCTGCCGCACCCGCTGCCGGCCCACGAGCGGCTGCGCGCCTACGCCGGCTGGTGCAACTCGGTCGAGGGGAACACCACCTTCTACGCGACCCCGGCCCGGGAGACGGTGGCGTCGTGGGCCGGACAGACCGAGCCCGACTTCCGGTTCGTGCTCAAGCTGCCGAGGACGGTGACGCACGAACGCCGGCTGACCGGCGCCGACGAGGAACTCCGCGCCTTCCTGCACGCGGTCGAACCCCTCGGGCCCCGGACGCACGCGCTCTGGATCCAGCTGCCGGGCTCGTTCGGCCCGGCCGACGTATCCTCGCTCGCCCGTTTCCTGCGCGGGCTGCCCACCGACCACCGGTACGCCGTGGAGGTCCGCCACCCCGCGTTCTTCGACGACGCCGGGGCGGCCCGGACGCTGGAGGCGGCGCTCGCCACGGTCGGCGCGGAGTGGATCCCCTTCGACACCACCGCTTTCTTCCGCACCCCGCCGACCAGTGACGCGGAGCGGGAGGCGTGGACCCGCAAGCGGCGGACGGCGCTGCGCACCCGCGCGCTGACCGACCGGCCGATCGTCCGGTACCTGGGCCGGGACGACCCCGCGCGGACAATCGAGGGCTGGCGGCCGTGGCTCGACGTGGTGACCGGCTGGCTGCGGGAGGGCCGCTCGCCGACCGTGTTCGTGCACACGCCGGACAACGCCGCCGCGCCCGAGCTGGCCCGCGGCTTCCACGACCAGGTCCGGGCCCGCCTGCCCGAGCTGGCGCCGCTGCCCGAGCCGGTCCCGGTCGGGCCGTCGACGCTGTTCTGAGCCGGGCGGCGCGCCGCCGATCGGGAGATCAGCTCGCCTCCGCCGCCAACCCCACCTGCTGGTTCGCCTCCGCCTTCGGCACGCCGGATGCCTGGAGCACCTCGCTGATGACCAGGCGGAGTCGCGTGACCAGGACCTTTCCGCAGAACCGCAGGTCCTCGGCGCAGGCCTGGTCGACGTCCGCGACCGCCTGCCGCGCCCGGGCGCGCGCGAGGTCGGGCTCCCGGCCGGCGAGGAAATCGCGGTGCAGCAGCCGCACCGCCTGGCCGAGGTGCTCGATGGCGGCGGGCAGGCTGGCCGGCACCGGCTCCCGCTGCCGCAGCGTCGACACGATCCAATGTGCCATCTCCCGGCTGTTGGCGTAGGCGCGTTGCAGGTGCTCGGCGGCGTGCTGGTAACGGCGCAGGACGGTCAGTCGACGCCACCGCCACGGCGAGAGCACCGCGATCTCCGCGGCCGCGGCGATCATCTCGAGCGTCGCGTTCCGCTCCTCCTCCGCCGCGACCAGGTGCTCGGAGGCACTCTCCGCCTGGTGGACGTCACGCTGCTCCAGCGCCTCGGCGACAGCGGTGAGGTCGCGCGCGAAGATGTCCAGCGTCGGACCGGCGGCCCGGTGCACGACACGTACCGGGTTGGCCGGCATGAGCAGCAGCGCCACGGCGATCGCCGTCACCCCGCCGATCAACCCGTTGACGGTCCGGGCCACCGCCAGGTGCGACTGTTCGGCGGACAGCGTGCCCAACAGCACGGCCGTGCTGCCGGCGTGCACCATGACGGCGCCGTTGCCGCGGATCACCGCCGCCGACGAGATGGCGAACGCCACGATCAGGCCGGTCTGGATCGGCCCGGTCCCGATCACCTCGATGATCAGCTGCCCGGTCAGCACCCCGACGATCACCCCGGCGACGAGCTCCGCCGCCCGCCTGATCCGGTTGCCGAGGGCGGCGGCGATGGTGCCGATCGCCGCCGCCGGCGCGAACAGCGCCTGCGAGTTGTGCAGCACGTCGGCCGCGACGAACCAGGAGAGCCCGGCCGCCACCCCGGCCTGGACCGCGACGATGGCGTAGGTGCGGAGCCGCTCGTACGCCTCCCGGCCCAGCCGCCGCACATCCCGGTCCCGGCTCCGCACGTCTCACCCCCCGATGACATCCTGGTACGCCGGCGATGCCCGGGTGATCCGGATTCCCGATCTGAGCGCCGGCGGCCGGAGAGTCCCCCCGGACGAGTCAGCGCTGGTCCAGCGCGTGCCGGACGGCGGCCGTGGTGCGCTCGACGTCGCCGGTGGCGAGCAGGTCGAGCAGCGCTCCGCGCAGGACGGCGAGGACCGCGCTGCGCTCCGCCGCGCCGGCCGCGGTGTCCCGCCGCGCGGCGGGCTGCGCGCGGGCGAGCACGTCGAGCCAGTCGTGCACGGTGGCCCGGGCGAAGTCCGCCCAGGGGCCGTCCGGTTCGACCAGGCACCGGGCGTACGCCTCCACCCAGAGCACCAGCAGGGACCGGTGCTGCGGGGCGGCGAGCCAGGCCCACAGTCGTCCGGCGACCGTCCGCAGGTCGCCGGGCGCCTCCCCGGATTCGTCGAGGCCGCGCAGCAGGCGCAGCTCGTCGGTGCGGGCGCGGGCGAGCAGGGCGCGGACCAGGCCGTCCTTGCTGCCGAACAGGTACAGCAGCACCCGGGGGCTGGAGCCGATCGCCGTGGCCAGCGGACGCAGCGACATGTCCCCCAGGCCGTGATCGAGGACGTACCGGTAGGCGGCCTCCCGCAGCTCGACGTGGCGCGCCGACGGGTTCGCCTCGCCGCGTTCCGGCGCATCGGCGGTGGACATGGTTCCTCATGCTGCCATACTGAAACAGTCGTGTCAGTGCCGCCCGCGATCGGGCGGCCGGCGTCGAGGAGGCAGCCATGTCGGTGCCGGTCCAGCCGGTTCCCGCCACGTCCCCGGGCGATCGCTCGGGTGACGGCCGGAATCAGCTCCGCATTCGCCGCGCGGACCAGCCGGGCGACCTGGGCTGGGTGGTGATGGCCCACGGCGAGCTGTACGCGCGGGAGTTCGGGTGGGACGTCTCCTTCGAGGCGCTGGTCGCCCGGATCGTCGCCGACTACGCCGACCGCCACGATCCGGTACGGGAGGCCGGCTGGATCGCCGAACTCGGCGGGAAACGGGTCGGGTGCGTGTTCTGCGTCGCCGCCGACGGACCGGACGCGCCGGAGGACACGGCGAAGCTGCGCATCCTGCTGGTCGACCCGGCCGCGCGCGGGCACGGCCTGGGCACGAGCCTGGTGAGCACCTGCGTCGACTTCGCCCGGGCCGCCGGCTACCGCCGGCTGGTGCTGTGGACCAACGACGTCCTGACCGCGGCACGGCGCATCTACCAGGCCGCCGGCTTCCGGCTCGTGGACGAGCACCGGCACCACAGCTTCGGCCGGGAGCTGACCGGCCAGACCTGGACCCTGGAGCTACCGCCGGACCACCCGTGACGGGTGGACGCAACCCGCGCGAGTCCCGCCTCGGGCGGCGGTGAGGGGCCGAGCCGCCACTGCCCTCAACGGCAGCCGGTACGTCGTGCCGGTGCGGGCCTCGCGACCCGCCGGCGGCTTCGCGGACCGGTAGACCACCTCCGGAGACGGGGCGTGCCCGGTCTCCGGGTCCCGAATGCACGGCCCGAGCCGGTGAGCACGGGCGAGCAGGACCGTGACGCCATGCCCGAGGATGTCCACATCGGATCGACGACGGGCATCGGTCCGCCGACGGGGAGGTCGAGGGTGTCGCCGGACGCGTCCTGGGTGCAGTGGCTGGTGATCGTGGCGGCGCTGGTGCAGAGCACGGCGGCGGTGATCCAGGTGTCCCAGGGACGCCGGCAGTCCGGGAACCACACAGAAGCGGCGAAGCCAGCCGTCCCCGTGGACGACGTGCTGCGCGCCGGCGTGGTCACCATCGTCCTCGGGGTCATGGCGATCTACACCGCACCCCGAGTCGCGGCGCTGGGCCTCGACCACACAGCCGAAAACCTGTACGAGACCGTTCTCGTCGTCATCTCTGTCGCTGGCCCGTTCGCCGCCGTCATGACGATCCTGCTGGCACTGGGCAAGGTGTTCGGCAAGGAGGAGACGCCGACCGACGCGCTCGTCCACTGCCTCGCCGCCGTCGCCGCGACCGGCGTGCTGATCATGGAGGTCACCATGCTCACGTCGGGGACCTGACGGCACTCACCGTCGATGGCGGCCGCACCGTCGGTGGCGCGCCGGATCGCGGTCCGGCGCGCCACCGGGCGATGGTGCGGCTCGGGGTCAGCCCGTGCCGCAGGAGACCGTCGGCCAGGTGTAGTTGCCGTTGTGCTGGATGGTCACGCCCCAGTTGTTGCCGCTGCCGTTCGGCGTGGCGACCAGTTGCTGGGCGGTCGGGTAGCTGGCGTTGACGTTCCAGGTGGCGATGATCTTGGCCGGGGACGGGACGTTCATCGTCACGGTCCAGGTGCTGGAGCCGGAGACCGAGACGTTGAGGTTGTACCGGTCGCTCCACTGCTGACCGGCCGACAGTGTCGCGGTGCAACCACCGCCACCGCCACCGCCGCCTCCACCACCGCCGCCGGAGCCGCCCAGCGTGATGTTGGAGCTGCCGCTGCTCTGGTATCCCTCGGTCGCCAGGATCATGTAGTCGTGACTGCCCAGGGCCATGCCCTTGCTGGCCCAGGCGTCGAAGTGGTTGCCGGAGGTGATGGTGCCACCGGTGCGCTTGGACTGCCGCACGCTCCAGTACTGGTTGAAGGTCCTGGTGCCCTCGATGGACGGGGCGTTGTACCGGGTCGTCTGGTAGATGTCGTACGTGCCACCGTCGCTGGTCACGGTGCCCTTGTAGGTGCCGGTCGGCCGGTAGGTGCCCCAGTTGTCCACGACGTAGTACTCGACCAGCGGGTTCCGGGTCCACCCGTAGAGCGTCAGGTAGGCGTTGCCGGACGGGTTGAAGCTGCCCGAGTAGGTCACGCTCCGGCGGCCTCCGGTGCTCCAGCCCTTGCCGGCGACGAAGTTGCCGGTGTTGCGCCAGGAGGTGCTGTAGTTGCCGCCGGAGCCCAGTTCCATCGACACGGTTCCGGCGCTGTCGGTCCAGAACGAGTAGAAGTAGCCGTTGTGGGTGCCGGTCTGGTTCGAGGTCACGGCCGCGCTGGCGGCGGTGGGCAGCATCGTGGTGGCCACGACGAGCGCCACGGTGCAGGCACCGCCGACTAGCATTCTGAGGCGGCCTCGGCGGTGTTGCGGCGGTCGGACGGGGACGTCGTTCATGAGCGTGCTTCCTCCTCGTGGTGGCTGGCGGGGAGGCCAGGCAGCCTGGTACGACCCGGGCGCGGCGGCCGGCGGTCGGGGCGGCGGCCACCGCGCGTCGACGTCGTACGACGTGGTGGGGGTTGACCGGTCGCCGTGCGGTCGACGACCGGCGGACCAGGTCGTGTTGGGTGACCCGGATCGACAGATGTCGAGGTCTATCGATGGCGACAGTATCGATTCGGCGCCGCAGGGGTGTCAACATTTCTCGGAAATGTTTCGGAGGCTCTCCTGAGGCTCGGCAAGCGTCTGAACGGTATCCTCCCTGGTAGAAGCGGCACCATGCGGCGTCGCCCGACGGCGACGCACAGTGGAACGCCAGGTTCGGCGATCACCACGAGGCCGAGCTACCGGAAGTTTTGGAAGTCTTCCGGATCGATGGTGACCGGTACTCCCCCGTGCCACGACCGGTCCGGCCGCGCTAGCGTGCGGTGGTGGGCGAGGTCGAGGATCGTGGGTACCGGCCCGGTCCGCCGGACGGGTCGGCGGTGGCGGAGTCGCTGGCCGCGGCCCGGGCCGGTGACGGGGACGCCTTCGGCCGGCTGGTCGGCCCGCTGCGCGACGAGCTACGCGCGCACTGCTACCGGATGCTGGGCTCGGTGCACGACGCCGAGGACGCCGTCCAGGACACCCTGGACCGGGCCTGGCGCAGCCTCGACCGGTTGGCCGACGACGGGGCGATCCGGCCGTGGCTGTACAAGATCGCGACGAACCGGTCGCTCACCCTGATCGAGCGCCGGGGGCGGCGGGAACTGCCCACCGACCTCAGCCCGGAGGGCGCGCCCCTGGCGGAGGCGGCGTGGCTGGAACCGTACCCGGATCGGTTGATGGGTTGGACCGCGCGGCTGACCCCGGAGGCCCAGGTGGTCGCGCGGGAGAGCGTCGAGCTGGCCTTCGTCGCCGCCCTGCAGCACCTCTCGCCCCGGCAGCGCGCCGCCCTGCTGCTGCGCGACGTCCTCGGCTACCGGGCCAGCGAGGCCGCCGATCTGCTGGACACCACCGTCGCCGGGGTCAACAGCGCGCTACAGCGCGCCCGCCGGGTGCTGGCCGACCTGCTTCCCGAGGCCAGCCAGCAGCAGACCCTCGACACCCTCGGCGACGCGGCCCGGCGGGAGCTGGTCCAGCGGTACGTGGCCGCGTGGGAGACCAGCGACGTCGACGCGATCGTGGCGATGCTGACCGAGGACGCGCGGTACTCGATGCCGCCGCTGCGCGCCTGGTACCAGGGGCGCGACGGGATCCGCGGCTTCCTGCTCGACGCGGCCGGCCGGCACCGCTGGCGGTTCCTGCCCGCCCGGGCGAACGGGCAGCTCGCGTTCGGTACGTACCTGTGGGACGACGACCGGGGCGCGTACCTTCCGGCCGGGCTGGACCTGCTCGTCCTGCGCGGCCGGCGGGTGGCCGAGGTGGTCTCGTTCCTCGACGCCCACCTGCCCGCCCACGGCCTGCCGGCGGAGCTGCCCGGCGAGGAGGTCGCCGGCGCGCGATGACTTTCCGCCCCGGCCGGGGTTGTAGTCCTGACGGACACACCGACCGGAAGGGCCGACGATGCCGACGAACGAGGAAGAGATCCGCACCCTGATCGAGCGGTGGGCCGGCGCGGTCCACCGCGGCGACCTCGCCACGGTGCTCGCCGACCACGACGAGGACATCGTGATGTTCGACGTGCCGCCGCCCTACGAGGGCGTGCGTGGCCTCGACGGGTACCGGCAGACCTGGCCGCCGTTCTTCCGGTGGCAGGCCCAGGGCGCCTCCTTCGAGATCGAGGAGCTGGATGTCACCGCCGGCGACGAGGTCGCCTTCGCGTACGCCCTGCTGCGCTGCGGCACCCCGGCCGACCTCGCCGCCGCTCCCGACAACCGGCTGCGGCTGACGCTCGGGCTGCGCAGGCGGGCGGGCCGGTGGGTCGTCAGCCACGAGCACCACTCCTTCCCGAGCGTCGACTCGACCGCCGGCCCGGCCGGCCCGCGCGCCGCCGCCGAGCGGGAGCTGCGTCGGCTCCACCAGCGGTGGTTCGACGGCACCGCCGCGAAGGACCTGGACGCCCTGATGGCCGCCATCGCCGACGACGTCGTCTCGTACGAGCACGAGCAGCCCCTGCGGTACGTCGGCGTCCAGGCCGTCCGCGAGGTCTGCGCCGCCGGCCTCGACGCCGCCGGCGACGGTGCCGTCCGCTGGGACGTGCCCGACCTGGCGATCCTGGTCGACGGTGACCTCGCCGTCGCCTGGGGTCTCAACCGCGTCGAGCTGCGGCCGGCCGCCGGCCCGGCCGTGGACAGTTGGTCCCGCGGCACGCGGGTCTTCGCCCGGCGCGACGGCGCCTGGCTGATGGTGCACCAGCACCTCTCCTACCCGTACGACCCGGCCAGCGGCGTGGCGCGGACCGACCTGGCGCCGTGAGCGCGCGTGCCGGAGGGAGCGCCCGTGGTCGGGCGCTCCCTCCGGGGGCCGGCTGGTGCCGCCGCTACGGCTCAGCCGGTGAACGCGAAGTAGGCGCGGTACTGGAATCCGTTGTCGAGGGTGAGGACGAACTCGCGGCAGGTGCCGGCCCAGGACGGGTCGGTCTTCCACGGGTAGTTGTACTGGCCGTTGGCGTTGACCGACATCGCCGACCCGCCGGGGTTGCGGGCGGCGACCGGCGTCGGTCGGGGGGTGACGGCGCCGTCCGGGCCGACGGTGCGGAGCGTGTCGCAGTCGACCAGCCGGGAGTAGGGCGAGCCGCTGGCCAGGATGTCCAGGCCCCGGTTGGCGGCGAGCTTGAACCGCATCGGTACGGCGTCGCCGGCGACGACGGTGTTGAGAGCCGGTTGTGCGGCCCGGTCGAGGAAGTCACCGCGGCAGGACGGGTGGGTGTCGAACGCCTCGGTGTTGTCGTCCCGGTTGGTGGTGCCCTGGACGGCGCTGTGGCCCAGACCGCGGCGGGCGAAGGAGGCCCAGATGGTGCAGGCGTTCTCGCCACCGGTGAGGGCGGCGTCGGCGGCGATGATGGCGTCGCGGCCGACCACGAAGCCGGGGCCGCAGCCCTGCATCTTGAGGCCGTCGATGACCAGTTGCAGGGCGAGGTTGTTGCCGCCGGTGTGCCAGGGTTCGTAGACGTTCGGGTTGAACCCGTGCCGGTCGACGAGGTTCCAGGTCAGGTCCCACAGCATCGCGGCCCAGCCGTGGCCGATGCCGTGCGGTGCGGCCAGCGAGGTGCCGTCCAGCCAGCCGCCGGTCTTGATGCTGTCGTAGGTGAACGGCTGGATCTCCATGTTCCGCGAGTACGGCCGGGGCCGGATCCCGCCGCCCACCCGGCTGTCCTGGAACAGCGCGTACTGGCCGTAGCCGCGCGCCTGCTCCGGATCGTCGATCGCCGGGTTGAGCAGCGAGACGATCGCGAGGAAGTCGCTCCAGCCCTCCCCCATCTGCTCGTTGCCGGTGAGGCAGTTGACCGTCGGGCCACCGGTCAGCCGGTTGGAGACCCCGTGGCCGTACTCGTGGAAGATCGTTTCCGAGCGGAACGAGGCGTCCCGCATCGCCGGGCGGGCCAGGTTGCGGTGCACCCGGCCGGTGGCCGGCAGTCCCGCCTTGATGCCGGTGCCGTCGGCCTGGCTCACCATGACCGCCGGAATGCCGACCGCCGGGTTCATCGAGCCGCTCATCACCACCGGCGCGGTGGCGACGTTGTTGACCACCACCACCGCGGTGGCGCCCGCGGCCTCGGCGTTGACCACCTGGGTGTGGTAGTTGCACGCGCTGCTCCGGTCGACGACGGCGATCGCCCCGGCCGGCAGGGTGTAGGCGGTGCACCCGTCACCGGTGGTTCCGACGCCGTCGTCGGCCGGTACCAGCTGGCCGGTGAAGCCGGCGCTGGTGGGCACGGGGGTGAACCGCGCGTACTCCGCCTCGTAGGTGCCGGCGGCGGAACCGGCGTCGATCGTCACCGCGTTCGGCAGGCCGAACTGGTTGCCCGGCCAGAGGAACATCTGCATGCGCGGGCGGCCGCCGTCCAGCGCCGGGGTGGAGAAGTTGGCGTTGTTCTGGCCGGACCCGTCGTGCGCCTCGCACTGCACGTCGTCGCCGCCGGTGCCGCCGCGGCCGTAGTTGTTGACCTGGAAGTTCCCGGACGCCTCGTCGAAGCCGTACCGGTAGGTCAGGTCGTGGACCATGTTGCACCAGTAGAACTGGTTCACCACCGCGGCCTGCCGGTAGGTCTGCGGGTGTTCGTTGAGGTCGGCCGGGAAGTTGAAGGTCAGGGTGGCGCCGCCGTCGGCGGAGCTGCCCGGGTCGACCTGGTTGTTGGCGTCCCGGTCGGTGTAGGCGTGCGCGTTGTTGCCCCGGGTGGTGGTGTGCTCGGCGCCCGGGGCGCCGTCGGTGTCGTGCCAGCCGTACGGCGACGCGGTGCCGTCCGCCGGGTTGGTCACCACGGTCTGCGGGCCGTCGTTCGGGTCCCCCTTCGGGAACTCGAAGACGCGGTAGCTCGATCCGTCCGCCACCGGGTTCGGCGGGCTGACCCGGGCGGCCGGGATGCTCGTGGTGGCGATAGTCGTGGCCGGGGCCTCCCGGCGGCCCAGGGTGGCGGCGAGGTCGGCCGGGGCGTCCTGGTGGGTCCAGTCGTCGGCGCCCAGCAGTTCGCCGGTCTCGGCGTCCACGGTGGCGTTCCACAGGTGCACGTCGGTGGCGTCGTCGATCACCAGCTGCCAGGCCAGCCGCAGCCCGTCGGCGGTGGGCTGCCAGCCCAGCCGGGCGGGGATGGGTTGGTCGGAGATGCCGCCGCCGGAGACGACGGTGCGCCGGGCCGGGCCACCGGCGCGGCTCATCACCCGCGCGTTGGCCGGGTCGGCGAGGTCGAGGCCGTCGGCCGCCGCGGCCACCGCCTCGACCGGATCCAGGAACGCGGTCCCGGAGGGGTTGTCGGACAGGCCGGTGACCAGGCTGTCGCCGACGAAGACGACGCTGCCGTCGCGGGCCACGTTGACAGTGGCGGTGGCGCCGAAGACCTCCAGATCCTGGTAGCGCTGGGCCAGGTTGACGTGGGTGACGCCGTTGTGCCGGCTGGTGTAGCTGGAGGCCACCGCCAGGTCGGTGAGGTCGCCGGCGCGCACGCCGTACTCGGCCGGGTGCGCCCGCAGGTAGGCCATGGCGATCTCGGTCGGGGCACCGTCGGTGGGGCCGGTGAGGAAGGCCGGCCTCGCTGGCTCGGCCTGGTCCGGGTCGGCGCCGGCGGGGGTCGCGGTGAGCGATGTCAGGGCCGCGACGAGGGTCGTGGACAGCAGGATCGCGGTGTTTCGGCGACCGCGCGATGGACCGGAACGGAGGGGCACCGCTGCTCCCTTCGGGGGTTGGAAAGACAGCATTGAGCGCCGGCTCACGACCGCCGCGGCGGTCCGCCGCGCTCGTCGGCGGCGCCCGCGCCCGGTGATCACGGTGAGTGGCCGGCCGGGTGCGGGGTGAATTGCATCGACGCTACGGGGCACCCCACGGCCGTTCATCCGACGAGTGGCGAAACATTTCCGGCGGCGGGTCCTACGCCTGTCGCGGCCGACCGGCCCGGTCCGGGCCCGGGCCGGTCGGACCGGCGACCGATGTGGACACGGCGTGGCGCCGGGCCGGGAGTTCTCGCCCGCCCCGGCCGCGATGAAATTCGCATTCGGCAGCGCCCGTCAGCGCAGCCGGTACGCGGTGGGAAGGGTCTGCTTCACCGTGTTGCCCCCGCTGTCGGTCGCGGTGATCCGCAGCCCGACGCCCTCGGCAGCCTGCTCCCGGTTCGGGTGCTTGATCTCCGCGGTGAAGGTGTTCCTACCGGCGGCCCGGGTGGTCGCCGGGTGCCAGCTCCGGCCACCGTCGAAGCTGGCCTCGACCCGCAGCGTGGTCACCGTGGGCGGGGCGGTGAGCCGTTCCTGGTAGTAGCCGACCACCGTGATCCGGTGGGCGCGCCCGGCCCGGGCCGTGTTGTCCAGGGCCAGACCGAGGTCGTACCGCAGGAAGATCAGCGGCTCCGGCCGGCAGGCGCTCTCGTTGCCGCCGAGCACGTCGCCCATGCACGGCTGCGACTCCGGGGAGTCCCCCTCGGTCGGCTTGTCGGAGGTGTACTCCCACACCGTCCTGACCCCGTTGGTCTCCGCCTCGAACGTGTACCGGGCCGATTCCGCCGGCAGGTCGTAGCCGACGACGTCCCCGCCGACGGAGCAGCCGAGGGCGAACACAGCCGCGGTCACCAGCGCCGCGACGGTCCCCTTCCGGCGCCGCGACGACGGCACACTCGTGTTCATCGCGTTGGTCTCCTTACCGGTGTCGACGGTCATCGCCGACCCCCGAGGATGGAATCCGGCGTGTTGCCGGTGCTGCCGAAACCGAACGTGACCCGCTGCAGGCGACGCTCGATCTCGTCGCCGGACTGGTCGAGCAGCCTGAAGTCACAGGCTGGCGCCTCGCAGGCCGGAGATCCGAAGTAGACCTCCGCGATACCGGTGTCGTTGACGATGCCGATCATCGCCTGGCGGGCCCCGCCGCTGCCGGTGAGATAGAAGGTCGGGTAGAAGGTGTCACCCTGCCGGCAACCCGAGCAGAGCATGCCGGTCTCGACCGTGAAGCCGGACCTGGTCCGCACCTGCGGCACCGCCCCCGGCACGGTCGGCCCCGTGTTCCAGTGCAGCTTGTTCCGGCCGCCGAGGACCACGTCCTGCGTCTCGCTGCCGCCGGCACCGAGAATGCCGGCTCCGGCGTGCTCGGCCCACCCGGTGCCGTAGCGGTTGATGGCGTCGCCCTGCCGCTTCACGAACGTGGTCAGGGTCTGTTGGGTGGTGGTGAGCGGCAGGTTCAGGGCGTACCCGGCCGCACCGGACTTCGCCTGCTGCAGCCAGGTGAGGTCGGTGACCTCGCCGGGCCGGTCGGCGTGGAAGTAGTGGTCGACCCGGTCGAAGTCCCTCGTCCTGGCCCGGTACGGCAGGTTCGACGGGATCTGGCCGTCGGTGCCGAACGCGGCGCTGTAGACCGTCGGGGTGACGCTGCCACCGAGCACGACCTGGACGTTGCGCGAGCCGGCCGTGAGCCGCCTGATCAGGCGGTCCGCCTCGGCGTACGGCACGGACACGATCGGCAGCGCGGCGTACGGCTGCACGGCCGGGCAGCTCTGCGGCCCGTCCGCGCACTGGGTGCTCTGCGCGGGAACGGCGCCCAGCGAGGTGAGGCCCGGTGCCGCGACCAGTACACCGACGGCGCCGGCCGTGGCGGCCGCCGCGACCCGCTCGTCCCGCAGGCGCGGGAAGTCACAGGTCGTCTCGCAGATGTCGGTCGGCGTGAGCAGCACCAGCTTGCCCCGGGCGTCGACCGTGGCGAGGTCGGCGGCGGACCCGGTGCCCGCGTGGACCACCGGCACCGTCCCGCGGGTCGGCAGCCGGGGAACCGCGACGCTGATGTCCCGGCCGGCCGTCGTCTCGTTCTCCTGCCACTGCTGCTGCCCGACGGGGATCGAGACGTCCGGGGTGTGGTAGCGGGCGGGCAGGCCGAAGGTGGGACCGGCACCGACCACCCGCATGGTGACCGTCGGCGTGGTGAGCACGCCGTAGGTGTCGTGGGCGAGGGTGCCGGTGCGCACCTTGCCGGTCGGCAGCGCCCACCAGTTCGGCTCGTCGGCGCCGTATCCGGCCCGGAGCTCCGCCGTCATCCCCCACGCGCCGGTCGCCGAGAGCCGCTCGAAGTAGCTGTACGCGTCGTACGTCTCGGTCGCCACGGGCGCCTGCACCCGCACCGGCTTGGCCTTGCGCAGGTCCAGCGTGACAGTGGTGGCCTTGGTCAGCCGCACCTCCGCCACCGCCGGGATGGCGGTGTGCCACTCGCCGGCCCGGTCCTGCCACTCCACCGCGACGGCGGCCGAGTAGACGCCACCGAAGAGCGGCGCCGTCATGGTCTCCGCGCCGTCCATGCCGACCGGGCCGTCGTGCAGCAGCACCTGGTCGTCGACCGGCAGGAAGACGGCGTTGCCGTACCGGACGGTGGTGGCGCCCGTGGGCGGGACGACGTTCACGGTCAGCGCGAACCGCTCGGGCTCCAGGAAGGTGTTGACCCGGGTGGTCGCCCGCAGCGTGCCCGTCGCGTCGTGGGCGTTCAGCAGGCCGGTGTAGCGCCCGAAGACCCCGTCCGTGCCGAGCACCCGGCCGTCGACGGTGACCGCCACCTCGGCCGATCCGTTGCCAGGCACGACCACCTCGTCGCCGCTGAGGGTGAACAGGCCGGCCGGAGCGGGCCGCTCGCCGGAGGAGATCGACGTGGTGAGCTTCAACGTGATCGGCTGGTCGGTGTGGTTGGTGTACGTGACCTTCTTGACCTGCGGCGAGTGCGGGTAGGCCAGCCGACCGAAGCTGAGGTTCCCGGCCGCGATGATCGTCGGGTCGACCGCGGTGCCGACGTTGACCCGGCCGACACCCTGGGCGTACACGTCGTGCCCCAGGTCGGTGGCGGTGCCCATCAGCAACGCCTTGATCTCCTGGCCGGTCATGCCCGGGTGCTGCTGGGCGATGAGGGCCGCGGCGCCGGCCACGTGCGGGGTGGCCATCGAGGTGCCGCTGGCGGTGGTGTAGTGCTCGTCCACCACGGTGCCCATCGCCGTGCCGGCGGCGCGGGCCGCGACGATGGCGACGCCCGGAGCCGCGATGTCCGGCTTGGCGGCGCCGTCGCCGACCCGGGGACCGCGGCTGGAGAAGTCGGCCATCGCGTCCTCCTTGTCGACCGCCGCCACGGTCAGGGCCTCGTCGGCGGCGCCCGGGGCGCTGACCGTCCCGCTCTGCGGGCCGTTGTTGCCGGCCGCGACCACGAACAGCGTTCCGGTGTCGCGGCTGAGCTGGTTGAGCGACTCGCTCATCGGGTCGGTCCCATCGGTGGCGCTGCCACCGATGCTCATGTTGACCACCTTGGCGCCGGAGTGGGCGGCCCACTCCATACCCGCGATGATCGCGTCGAGGGCGCAGGACCCGCCGTCGTTGCAGATCTTGCCGACCCGCAGCTGGGCGCCGGGGGCGACGCCCTTGCGCAGCCCGTCGGACGCCGCTCCGGTGCCCAGGATGGTGGCCGCCACGTGGGTGCCGTGTCCGTGCCCGTCCCGGGGGCCCTGGGGGTTGCCGCTGAAGTCGATCTGCTCGACGATCCTGCCGGCCACGTCCGGGTGGTTGGGGTCGATGCCGCTGTCCAGCACCGCCACCGACACGCCGGTGCCGTCGTACCCGCGGCTCCAGGCGATGTTCGCGCCGATCTGCGGTACGGAGGACTCCAGGCTGATCCGGGCCAGCTCGTTCAGCCACACCTTCTTCACGCCGGTCAGGGAACCGGCGGCCCGGGCGGCGGCGGCGCCGGGGGCGGTCTTGCCCCGCACGTCCTGCCACCAGCGGCCGTCGCCGGCGATGGCCATCGAGCGGCCGTTGATGCTCCGCAGCGCCTTGCCGTCGGTCGCCCCGGCGACCCTGCGCGCCTGCTCGGCCGCGGCCTTGCCGGTGTAGGTGACCAGCACCGGCACCTCGCCGACCCGGCCCGACGCGACGAGCGTCGCCAGCTTGGTCAGGTCGAACAGCCCCCAGTCGAGCACTCCGTTGCCGAGCAACGAGAGGGCGTCGTTCGGCACGACGTGCACGCTGCCCATCCGGGTGAGGGTGTGGAACACGACGTCGGATCCGTCGGGCCGGGGGACGCTCTCGATGTCCCGGACGACCGGCTTGCCGGCGGCGTTGATGCCGACGTACACCTTGTCGCCGGTGACCAGCGTCAGCGGGAGGGTCGCGCCGGACGCGGCGACGACCCGCAGCAGGTCGTCGTTGGCGGTCACGGTCACGTTCTTCTTCTGCGGGACCTCGGGCATCGGCGCCTGCCGGATCGGCTCGGACGCGTGCGCCGCCGTGGTCGACACGACCATCGCGAAGATGGCCAGACCAGCGGTCGCCGCGCCCAAGCGTCGCCCGAGACGCCTTGTTGCCGGGCTTCGCCTCATCTCTCAGCTCCTGCCATTCTGCGGTTACAGATGTGCGGGGGTGTGCGGGTGGGCGCGGGACGTCGTCCGGCGCCTCGGTGCCCGCCACGGCTTGTGGCCGGGCGAGCCGGGTCGGGTCGGGCGCGGTCCGGTGGGACGGCGCGGTCGTGGGCGATCAGGGTCCGGCCATGGGCCTCCTCGCTAGAGCGGTTCGTACTCGCCAGCCACGTCGGCACCGGCCGCCCCCTCGGCGGTCGGTGCGTCTGCCGGGGTCTCCGGCGGTCCTGCCGGTGCCAGGTCGTCCTGCGCACGACGGGCCGGCTCGGCGGGGACACCGGCCGGTTCGGGCGTCGGCGGATCGGTGGGCAGCATGGGGAAAAGTGTGGGATCGGCCCCGCCGCCGGCTCGATTGGTCAAACGCGGTATTTAAATCCGTCGCTCGCTCGGGCGCTGTTTCGTCGTGACCGGCGAGCTCGACGAATTTATTCGTCGCCCGCCGGCGGCCGGCCCTGCTCGACCAGACCCAGCTCCACGACCCGGATCGCGAGGGCCGTCCGCGACGTCACGCGCAGCTTCCGCATGGCGGACTTCAGCTGGCTGGCCACCGTCTGCGTCGACACCACCAGCGCGTCGGCGATCTGCCGGTTGGTCCGGCCGCCCACCAGCAGGCGAGCCACCTCCAGCTCACGCGGGGAGAGCTGGTTGCCGTAACCCGGCCGGCCACGCCCGCGTGCCACCGGGGCGCCCCACCCGTGCTCGTGCAGGAACCGGACCACCCGCTCGGCGTCGTTGTGCGCGCCGAGTGCCGACAACGCCCGCGAGACCTCGGAGAGCATCGCCAGGCCGGCGTCGCGCCGGCCGGCGGCGACCAGGCAGCGGGCCTGGTGCTCCCGGGCCAGCAGGGCGTCGTACGGGCGCGGCATGGCCTGCCACGCGGCTGCCGCCCGGGCGTAGAGCGCCGCGGCGCGGGCCGGCTGACCGCCGGCTTCGGCCAGGATCGCCCGGCACCCCACCAGGGACGCCTGCGGCGCCGGGGCGTCCTTGTCGCCGACGGCCCGCGCGAACGCGGCCGCCAGGTCGGTGGCGTGACCGAGCCGGCCGGCGACCGCCAGCGCCGCCACGCGTACCGGGGCGATCTCGGTGGCCCGGGGCCAGATACCACTGCGGATGGCGATGTCGGCCGGCTCCTCGGTGATCCGCAGCGCCTCGTCGACGTCACCGTCGCGCAGGTAGAGCTGTGCCAGCGCGGCGGCGGCCTCGATGCGTTGCTGGTCGTCGCCCCCGGCGAAGCGCAGCCGCTGTTCGGCTTCCGCCCGTTCTCCGGCGGCGAGCTGCATCAGCCCCGCCACGAGGGCGGCCTCGCACCGGTCCTTGTGCCGCACCCCGTCGTCGTCGCCGACCAGCGCCGCCGCCCGGTCGGCCAGCCCGTCCCAGGCGCCGGTGAACCAGTCCAGGTGGGTCCGGGTCGAGGCGATGCTGCCGAGGTGGCCGAGGAACTGGTGGCTGTCGGCGAGGGCCAGCGCCCTGGCCAGCCGCGCCCTGGCCTCCTGGTACCGGCCCCACCGCATCGCCGCCTCGGCGACGTTCGTCTGGCCGATCGCCAGCAGCGCCGCCTCCCGCGGGCTGGCGGTGTCGTCCGGAATCCGCCGGGCCTCGGTCCACCCGGCCTCCTCACCGAGCATGAGCAGCGCGAATGCGCGTTCCAGGAACAGCCGCAGCCGTTCGTGGGGCGCGATCGACGGCGCCACGGCGGGCGCCTCGTAGAGCCACCGCAGGTGCTCGGCGGCCGGCCGCGCGTCGCCCAGGGGTATGGCGAGGAAGATCCGGGCCCGCGCCGCCTCCAGCGAGTCCGGCGAGAGGTACGGCAGCGCCTCCGCGATCTCGAGCCGGCCCGCCTCCATGGCGCCGGCCACCATCAGCACCCGGCCGAGCTGGAAGCGGACCAGCGCCTGCTGTTCCGGCGTCAGCGCCCGGGCCCGCAGGGCGGTCCGCAGCGATTCGATGACCTTCGAGTACGGGTCGGCACCGGGCAGGGACTGGAACTGGATCTTCGTGACGAGCCGCACCAGCGGCTCGGCGGGCAGCGCCACCGTGGTCACCAGGTTGTGCAGCAGCAGGGCCGAGGTGGCCACGTCACCGGACTGCGTGGACAGGTCGGCCGCCTGCTCGGTGTACCGGCACGCCGCCTCGACCTCGCCGGCCTCCCGGAAGTGCCGGGCCAGCTGCGCCACCGGCGGCACCGCCGACTCCGCCAGCGCCCGCCCCGCGCGCAGGTGCAGGACCCGCCGCTCCTGGACCGGGATGGCCTCGTAGACGGCCCGGCACGCCAGCGAGTGCCGGAACGACCACTGCCCGCGCCCGTCCTCGCGCAGCAGGCCGCAGCCCAGCGCCTCGGCCACCTGGGCACCGGCCCGGGCGTCGGGCAGCCCGGTCACCGCGTGCAGGATCGCGTAGTCGGCCGGATCGGCGAGCACCGCGGCCGCGTAGAGGACGCAGCGGGTGTCGGGGCGCAGCCGCCCGACGCGTTCCAGCACGGCGTCGCGGATGGTGGGCGGCACCTCGATGTGGTCCAGCCGGCGGCGGGCCCACGCACCGTCCTGGCGGATCAGGTCGGCCCGGTCGTGCATCAACCGCACCGACTCCTCCACCGCCAGCGGTACGCCCTCGGTGCGGGTGTGCAGGAAGGCCGCGAACTCGGCCGAGACGTGCTCGTCGGCGAGCATCGAGGAGACGATCGCGGCGGTCTCGTCGACCCCCAGTGGCTTCAGTGTCAGCCTGACCAGGTGCGCGTCGGCCGGCAGCCGGGAGGAGAGCCGCAACAGCAGCGAATCCGGCGGCAACTCCTCCGGCCGGTAGGTGAGCACCACGCTCACCGGCTGCGGTCGGCGGGAGACGAGGAACAGCAGGAACTCCAGGGTCGCCTCGTCGGCCCAGTGCACGTCCTCCAGGGCCAGCACCGCCACGTCCAGCCGGCTGAGCAACTCGACGAAGGCCCGGAACAGCCGGTGCCGGGCCGCTGTCGCGTCCTCCAGCGGCTCCGGCGCCGGCGGCAGGTCGGCGGCCCACTCGGGGAACAGCGGGCGCAGCGCGCCGGCCAGGCCGCTGAGCCGCAGCCCGGACACGCTGCCGACGCCCTCGCGCACCGCGTCCACCACCGCGCCGAGCGTGTACGGCTCGCGCAGCGGCGGGCAGGCCCCGACCAGCGCGCGCCGCCCACGCGGCCCGGCGCGCCCGTCCGGCCGGCGCGGCTCGGGGCGGGTCCGCTCGGCCGAGGAAGCCAGGAACTCCCGCAGCAGCCGGGTCTTGCCGATGCCGGCCTCCCCGTCGAGCAGCACCACCGCCGGCGGCCGGTCGAGCGCCTCACCGAGCGTGGCGAGTTCGCGGTCCCGCCCGACGAACCGCGGCACGGAAAGCGTTGGAAGTTTAACGACGTCGATGTCGGCCCGCCTCATCAACGCCCGCCCCCTCCCGGTCGATCACCGGTTCGGGGCGATTCTCGCGCGATGGTCGGGTTGATGTCCAACAATTCCTATGCGGTCCACTTGGTGAGACTCAGCGGATCTGTCACCCGTCGCCGACGCGTACATATTCGGATATGACGCGCAAATAACTTGACTTTTACCCTTCCCCCGGCGGGCGGTGAATCCATTGTGGATGCAGTACGCGGGACTGCGGTTCTCGGCCGACACCCCGCCTCGCCGGCGGCCGGCGGCCACGCCGTCGGCGGCTCACCGATCGGGAGCAGCCGTGGCGGCGAGGACCGACCGAGAAGCGGCGACAAATGTCGCAGCCCTCCGTTCCTCCGCTCCCATTAGCGGTATTCGTCGCGGCGACCGGCGCCATCGGTACCGCCCGCCGCGACCGCGCTAATCGGCAGCGACAATACCGGCGCCCGCGGCCGGCGGAGATCGGTGAGGCACTCGGCGAGAACTCCGGCCGGGCTCGTTCCTCGTCGACTCCAGCGCCCGCCCCCGGTTCCCGGCCGGGTGCCGCGTGCTCCTCGGCGGTGGCGCCCGCGACGACGACCGCGGCGCACGGGCTACGGGATCGCGCATCCGCGGCGGCCGGGCGTGCCGCCGTGGTGCCGGCCCGGATCAGGCGGGCGCGGCCAGCCGGCCCGCCGCCGACAGCCGGCGGACCACCTCCCGGTGCGGGACGGCGTGGCTGGTGCGACCGCCGACACCGGTGGTGGTGACGGCGGCGAAGAGCGAGTTGAGCAGGGCCTCCTCGACGGAGTCCAGGACGGCGGCGAAGACCGGGTTGATCTCTGCGTCGGGGATCGGCGGCTGGTCGGGCGGGGCCGTGCTGACCGCGATCGCGTAGTCGCCACTGCCGTTGCTGTACGCCGCGCCGACCCGGCCCATCGCGAAGACCGCCCGCCGGGCGAGCCGGCCGAGCTGCCGGGCGTCCAGCGGCACGTCGGTGGCCACCACGATCATGCACGAGTTGCCGGGTGGTTCGGTCCGGTCGGCGTCCGGGACCAACTCCTCCACCGGCAGCGGGACGCCGAGCACGGTCAGCACTCCACCGAAGTTGGCCTGGACGAGGGCGCCGACGGTCGCCGGGCGGCCGGCCACCCGGACCGCCCGGGACGAGGTGCCGATGCCGGCCTTGTAGCCGAGCGCCGTGGTGCCGGCGCCGGCCCCGACGCAGCCCTCGGCGGGCGGGCCGGCGGACGCTTCGGCGACGGCCGCCAGCACGTGTTCCACACCGACCGGGCGGCGGCGGATGTCCGACAGGTGCCCGTCGTTGGTCTCGCCGACCAGGGGGTTGAACGACAGCCCGTCCGGCCGGCGGTCCATCAGGTAGCCGAGCAGGGCGTCGGCGGCCCGGAACACCGACAGCGTGGCGGTCAGGACGATCGGCGACTCCAGGACGCCGAACTCGTCCACCTGGGTGGAGCCGACGAGCTTCCCGTGGCCGTTGCCGGTGTGGACAGCGGCCGGCAGGGTCCACCGCCCGGGGCCGAGCTGGCTCGGTACGACGGCGGTGACACCGGTGTGCAGGCCGGCCCCGTCGTCGATGGTGCGGTGCCCGACCAGGATCCCGGCGACGTCGGTGATCGCGTTGTGCGGCCCGGTGGGCAGCGCTCCGACGACGACGCCCAGGTCGCGGGCCCGGCGGCTCGGCTGGCTCATGATGCTCCCGTCGTCGTGGTGACCGTGCGCCGATGCGCACCGGCGGACGCCCTCCCGGCCGTCGACGGAGGCCACGTCGGCTCCCGCCTCCCGGTGGGAGGGCACCCGCACGCCGGCAGGGTCCCGGTTTCCCGGTGGCTCAGCCGCAGTTGCCCCAGCTGTACCGGCCGGCGCCCTGCCAGCTGGTGAAGTACAGCACCTCACCCTCGTACATCACGCACGTGTCCCGGGCCGAGCGCTGGATCGCGGCGTAGTACTTGAAGTTCCCGGAGTCCCGGACCCAGGAGCCGCCCTCCACCCGGATGCCGGCGCGAACCCCGGTCGTCGAACCGACGGCCACCCGCTTGAGGGTGGCGACGCAGTTGTACCCGCTGGCGCTGTTGTACATCAGGTAGACGTCGCCCACCTTGGTGCCGTCCGACGCGTAGATCGACCGGTGGCCGTCACTGGCGTAGGCCCAGGAGCCACCGAAGTCGTTGTTGCAGGCCTGTGCCGCGGTGAACGGGTTCGTCGCGGCCTGCGCCGGCGACGCGAGCGTCACCGCCGCGACGGTCGCGGCGAGAATCGAGATGGCCAGTCGACGCGCTGGTCCACGCACACGTTCCTCCAGATGCTCCGGCGCTCAAGATCGCGCATGTGAGCCGCCATGATCCCACAGTGGAGGCCGGCCAGGATCAGGGGTGAGCCGGTAGCGGTCGGAAAGCGTCCGAACTCGTTGCGCCCGGACGATACCTAGAACTACTATGCATCAGAGTTCTAGGGTTTGGTACGGGGAGGTCTCGTGCGGGTCACCAAGGATCTCGTCGCCGCCTCGGCGACGCCGATGGTGCTGGGCATCCTGGCCGAGGGCGAGAGCTACGGCTACGCCATCCTGCGACGCATCAACGAACTCTCCGGTGGCGAACTGGACTGGACCGAGGGACTGCTCTACCCACTGCTGCACCGGCTGGAGCGCCTCGGGCACGTCGAGTCGAGCTGGCAGTCCGTCGCCGGGGAGCGACGGCGCAAGTACTACCGCATCACCAGGAGCGGCCTGGCCGAGCTCGCCGAGCAACGCCGCCAGTGGGACACCGTCGTGGGCGCGCTCAAGCAGGTCTGGCGCGGCTCCGGTGAGATCCGGCCGTTCACCGCGATCCCGCTGGAGGGCCCGGCATGACAGCCATGGACGGCCAGAGCGGACTGGAGGCCCAGTTCGCCCAGTGGCGGCAGCACGTGGAACGCCGCTCGGAGCTGCAACGGTCCGACGCCGACGAACTCGAGGACCACCTCCGGGGCTCGGTCGACGAGCTGATGGCCATCGGCCTTCGGCCCGACGAGGCGTTCCTGGTCGCCGTCAAGCGCATGGGCAGCCTGAACGACCTGTCCCGCGAGTTCGCCCGGGAGCACTCGGAGCGGCTCTGGAAACAACTGGTGCTGACCGGCGGGACGGACGGTCCGGTGGTGACCGCCCGGGGCCGGCGCGACCTGCTCGCGGTGGTCGTCTGCGCGGCGGGCGCGGCGGCCTCCGTCAAGGTCCCGGAGCTGTTCGGGATGAGCTTCGAGCGCGACGGCGCCTTCTACGCGACCAACCTCAGCCTGTTCACCCTGCCCTGGCTGGCGGCGTTCCTGGCCTGGCGCCGGCACGCCAGCAGGGCGCTGATCGGGGCGCTGGTCGCGCTCTTCGCGGTCGGCGCGGTGGCGGCCAACGCCTATTCCCTCGCGGAGGACTCCCAGTCGGTGGTCCTGACCGGCATCCACCTCCCCATCGCGCTCTGGCTCGTGGTCGGCCTGGCGTACGTGGCCGACGACCTGCGCTCGTCACGCCGACGGATGGACTTCATCCGGTTCACCGGCGAGTGCTTCATCTACTACGTCCTCATCGCCCTCGGCGGCGGGGTGCTGACCGCTTTCGTGTTCGGCACCTTCGAGGCCATCGGGATCTCGCCGGAGGGCTTCGTCTCGCGGTGGCTGCTGCCCTGCGGCGCGGCCGCCGCGGTGGTGGTGGCCGGTTGGCTCGTCGAGGCCAAGCAGAGCGTGGTCGAGAACATCGCCCCGGTGCTGACGCGGCTGTTCACCCCGCTGTTCACCGCCGTGCTGCTGGCCTTCCTCGCCGCCCTCGGCGGCAGCGGGACCGGCATCAACGTGGAGCGGGAAGCGCTGATCCTGTTCAACCTCCTGCTGGTCGTGGTGCTGGGGTTGCTGCTCTACTCGATCTCCGCCCGCGACCCGCTGGCCCCACCCGGCCTCTTCGACAAGCTGCAGTTCGCCCTCGTGGTCAGCGCCCTGGTCATCGACGTGCTGGTGCTGCTGGAGATCACCGGGCGCATCACCGAGTACGGCACCACGCCCAACAAGGCGGCGGCCCTCGGCGAGAACGTCATCCTGCTGGTCAATCTCGCCTGGTCCGCGTGGCTGGTGCTGGGCTTCGTCCGGCGCCGCACCCCGTTCTCGGCGATCGAACGCTGGCAGACCGGCTACCTGCCGGTGTACGCCGTCTGGGCCTGGGTGGTGGTCCTGCTCTTCCCGCCGTTGTTCGGCTTCCGCTGACCGGCCGGAGCCGGCCGCCCCGGAAAGCCCGCGCACGGCCCGTGGGGCGGTGCGCGGACGGCCGTCCGTCGGCCGTGGACCGTTGACGACGGTATCCGCCTGCTCTAGGGTCCTCCGATAACGGTCCTGGCCGTAATCTTCACAGCTACGGGCGTCCTCAGGACCGACCAGTCGGAAGGATGCACGATGTCGGGAAGTCTCTCGCGACGAGCCGTCCTCGCCGGTATCGGCGCAGTAACGGCAGGAGCCGTATTCCCCCGGGCGGCCCACGCCGCAGCCGCTGACGACCTCGCCGACCCGCTCCGCGTGGCGATCAGCGACCTCGGCCCGGCCTCCCGGGTACTCAACTTCGGCAACGGCGTCCGGGTCGGCAACGAGATCTGGTTCGCCACCCGCCAGATCCTGCCCACCCGGGTCGCCGCGTACGACCTGACCGAGCGCCGGATCACCAAGACCGCGCTCATTCCCGGCGTGCCCGGCATCTGGGGCATCGACGCCGTCGGCACGGACGTCTTCGTCTCCTCGTACTCCCCCGGCCTGCTGTTCCGGGTGGACACCCGCACCCTCGACGTGACCCAGGTGCTCGACCTCCGCGAGGAGGTCGGCTGGACCACCAAGGCCTCGCCCGACGGCAAGGTCTTCGTCGGCACCTACCCCTCCGCCCGACTCTGGGAGTACGACCCGGCGACCGGCCGCGCCACCGACCACGGCCGGATGGACCCCGACGAGACCTACGTCCGCGACCTGGTGGCCACCGACACCACCGTCTACTGCGGCATCGGCTCCCACGCCGGGCTGGTCGCCTACGACCGGGCCAGCGGCACCCGGACCGACATCCTCCCGGCCGAACTGCGCGACCGCACCTTCGGGGCGGTCTGTCACCTGGCCGGCGACCACCTCGTGGTGGGCATCTCGCCCACCGCCGAGGTCCTGGTGGTCGACACCCGGGACCACAGCCGCCACCAGATCCTCAAGACCCCGAACGACTCGTTCGTCGTCGGCATCACCAGCCGGGGTGACGAGATCTTCTACACCACCCGCCCGAGCGGGTCGCTCTACCGCTTCCGGCTCGGCGACAGCGCGCCGACGCTGGTCGGGGTGCCGGTGGCGGAGGCGTCGAACGTGCGGCTCGGCTTCCTCGACGACGGCCGGCTCTGGGCCGTGCAGGGCGCCGGCGGGATCCTCTACGACCTGGACACCCGCGCCACCGAGGCGCTGGACATGAGTTCCCCGGACCTCGCCCCGACCCCGGAGCGGCCGATGTCGCTCTGCCACGCCGGGGACCGGATCGTCGTCGGGGGCACGCTCGGCGTGCAGGTCGTCTCCACCGAGGTCGACCCCGCCTTCCCCAGCTACCGGGTGCCCTTCGGCGGTGAGGCCAAGGACATGGAGGCGTACGGCGGCGTCGTGCACATGGGCGTCTACACCCTGGCCCGCTACCTCACCCTGCCCACCGGCGGCCGGGAGGTGACCGAGGTGGCGCGGGTCGACGCGGGCCAGGAGCAGACCCGGCCCACGTCGTTGACCGTCGACCCGCGCCGGGGCCTGGTGCTGATGTCCACCGAGCCGGATTACGGCCGCTGGGAGGGCGCCCTCAACATCTGGGACGGCCAGCGGTTCCGCAGCTGGCGGGGGATCCTGCCGGACCAGACCGTGCAGGCCGTCTGCCCCGACCCGCACGGCGTGTTCCTGGGCGGCAGCATCATCAACGGCTACGGCACCACCCCGACGACCAGCCGGGCGAAACTCGGCTACTTCGACTACCGCACCGAGCGGCTGGCCTGGCTCGTCGAGCCGACCGCGGCGGGGGTGATCGTCGACCTCAAGCTGATCGGCCGGGTGCTGGTCGGCGTGACCCGTGACGGCGAGCTGTTCGCCCTGGATCCGCGCACCCGGGAGGTGCTCTGGCGGGTCGACGTCGGCACGGTCGGCGGGAAGCTGGCGGTGATCGACGACCGGATCTTCGGCACCGACGGGGGCCGGCTGTGGACGGTCCGGGTCAGCCGCCGGGAGCCGACGCCGAGCGTGCTCGCCGAAGGGCTCAACCAGAACTGGTTCGGCGCCCCGGAGGTGGTCACCGACGGCGTGCGCAGCCTCTTCACCACCCGGGGCGTCAACCTGATCCGGGTCGATCTGGGCTGACCGGGGGATCGGTGCCCCGGGTGCGCCGCAGGACAGGGGTGTGGCGCGCCCGGGGCCCGCTCTTTCCCGTACGCCGGGACGCCTCGCCGTCACTCGCGCGGCCGCCGGTGCGGCCGGGGCCGCCGCGCGTCAGCCCGCGGGCGGCGGCCGGGAAGCCCTCAGGCCCGCACCGCGTCGATGGCCTTCTTCAGCGCGCGGGGAGCGGTCGGCTTGCGGGGCGCGTTCTTCATCATGTCGGCCAGCCGCGCACCGAGCGCCTGCAACTGGTCAGCGCCGACACCGGCCCGAAGCTTGGGGAACCACTCCTGTTCCTCCTCCTCGATGTGGTGGGTGACCACCTCGATCAGGACCATGGTCTTGGCTTCGAAGTGCTCGTCGTCGGGGCTCATCATGGCGAGTTCGAAGCTGAGCACGTCGGCGACGTGGTGCTCCTCGTAGGACTCCAGCACCGTCTCGTTGAGGTCGGGCAGCAGCCGGCGCGCCTCGGGGTACACGCACTCGTTCTCGACGTAGGTGTGCACGGTCAGGGCCTCGATGATCTGGTTGACCACCTGGCCGCGCCTGCGCGTGTCGGATCCGGCGTCCTGGAATTCCTGGAACAACCCGCGGATCTTGCGGTGATCCTCGACGAGCAGGTCGATGGCGTCGGTCGGCATGAGGCTCCCTCGGGCGACTGTCCTGGCGTCTCAGAGCCTAGGACGGGCCGGGCCCGCCGCGCCGAGGTATCGATGACTCCGGATGCCCGCGCGGCGACCCCGAACCAACCGTGCCGGACGGTGGAGCCCGGACGGCGGACGCACCAGGGCGGACGGCCGGGGCGGGCGCGAACCGGGCCGGCGGACCGGGGTGGATCCGCCGTGGGCATTCCGCGCCACCTGACGTCGGATGCCGGCGACTGCCGCGAACACGTCAGGAGATGGTGATTTGCCGACGCGTGCTGCACTGTGGAGGTTCCCCGGCGTCGAGCGTCGGCGGTCGGGCAACCGCGGGGCGGAGGGTGCGATGGACAGCCGTGCGAGGCGGAGAATCCGGTGGGGGGCGGTCGTCGCGGCGGTGGTCGGCCTCGCCGGCCTGTCCGTCGGGGCCGTCGAGCTCACGCGGGTCTTCCTGGGCCAGCCGCTGGACGTCCAGGCGAACACCGCCGACGTGGTGAGCATGGTCGTGGCGGTGGTCGCCCTCGCCGTCGGCGTGGTCGGCGTCGTCCTCACCGGCCGACAGCTCCGGCAGCGGCCGCCCGAGTCCGGGGAGTCCCGCACCGTCCCGCAGACGCAGATCATCAGCGCCAGCGCACCCGGCGCCGCCGCGTACGGGGCGATGAACGGCGACGTGATCCACCACCAGTTGCCGCCTCGCCGCTCCGGCGACGCCACCGGCCCGGAAGCGTGAGGCGGAGCCGGTGACGCGGGCGGGCGCTCCGGACGACCCGGCCGCCACCCCGGCGCCGCGGCAGGAGGTCCACGCGGACGGCGCAGCGTTCCGGGCGACCGCCGACGTCGCCCGGGCCTCGGTGGCGGCCGCGTGGTGGCGGACCGGCGCGCTCGTGCACACCGTCCTGCGCCCCGGACTGGTGAACGACCGCTGGCGCGGCTGACCTCTGCCCCGTTCGAGGCAGGCCCGACCCGGTGCGGTCGACGCGCGGGCGAACGGGGCGCCCCGGTGCATAGGATCGGTGGATGCCACCGCCACCTGGGCCAGCCCGTTGACGGGCCGCGACGAGCCGGCCCGCCCTGGCCTGGCACCCGGCGCCCGCTCACCGGCGGGCACCCTGTTCGCGGCCCTGTACGGCGAGCTGACTCGCCATCCCTGGCGCGACCCGGACAGCGCGCTGGATCCGTACTTCCTGTTCCACGAGCGGTCGCTCGCCATGGGGTGGCTCGACGGCGCGGCGGCCGGGGACACCGGCGACCCGGCCCTCCGGGCGGCTGGCCTGTGGGGCATGAACGACGCCGGGGAGGATCACCCGCTCGCCGCACCCGGGGCGTCCCTGGTCGCGTGGTTCCAGGTGGGCGCCGAACCGGTGCCCGGTGACCGTCCGCTGCCGGTGCAGCCGTTCCTGCGCTGCGCCGGCGACGCGGTGGCGCGGATCGGCGCGCTGAGGTTGCGGGCGGTGCAGGTGTTGCTGCCCGTCCAGGGCCTGGCCAGCGCGGCGCGTCCGGAGCCCGCGTTGATGCCGTCGCTGCTCAGCGCCGGCTGGTTCCGCGACGCTGATCCGCGGTCGAGGACGCGGGTGCGGGTCACGCTGGACAGCGGCCAGGCACCGTCCATCCCCTCGGCGGCGCCGCGGATGCGGGAGTGG
This sequence comes from Micromonospora sp. C28SCA-DRY-2, assembly GCF_030519475.1. Taxonomy (GTDB): domain Bacteria; phylum Actinomycetota; class Actinomycetes; order Mycobacteriales; family Micromonosporaceae; genus Micromonospora. The sequence goes on from NZ_JAUMKD010000003.1 coordinate 432,494, forward strand.
CTGGGCCGGCTGGACCAGGACGTGTTCCGGTGCGAGTCGTTGTCGCTGGCCGACCACGACCCGCTGACCCGGCGGCCCCCGTTCGACGACGGCTTCTGGACCGGCCCGTCCCGGCACCGGGCGACCTTCCACGGGACGCTCGCCGAGTGGTCGCTGGACGCGCTCGGCTGGCTGGGCGCGTTCCTCGCCGACCTGAGCGCCCGGCAGGGGATCGGCACTCCGCTGCTGCTCACCGCCAGCCGGTCATGACCGCCGGCGCCCGGTGCGCCAGCACCGCCCCGGCGCACCGCCCGGGTCGGCATCGCGCAGGGACGAGCCGCCGCAGCTCGGCCGAGAACCAGTCGACGGCCAGCGCCACGCTCCGGTCGTCCGATTCCTGGCCGCCCTTCGACCGACCCGACCGGTATCCGGCCGGGAACGCCGGAACGGCCCGTTCGTCGCGGTCAGCGGGCGACGACGGGCCGTCCGGAGTCGGACCGCGGGAAGCGAACGGTCGCGCGGGTCAGAGGTCGTCGGGCCGGGCACCACCGACCTCCGCGGCAAGCGGGGTCAGGCATGGTCGCGGTCGTAACGGGAATCGGGGTGCCGCGACCGGCACGGACGGAGGAGGCGGCCCATGACGGACCCATCGCGCACCGGGTCGGACGACGCCCGCGCGGACGGCGGCTTCGCCGTCGTGGAGCTGTTCACCTCGCAGGGCTGCTCGAGCTGTCCACCGGCCGAGGAGGTGCTGACCGACATCGAGCGCGACGCCCGGGAGCGGGCACTACCGGTCTTCGCCCTCGGCTTCCACGTCGACTACTGGGACTACCTCGGCTGGCCCGACCCGTTCGCCGACGCGGCGTACACCAGGCGGCAGGAGGCGTACGCCCGGGCCCTCGGCTCCGGACGGCTGTACACCCCGCAGATGGTCGTCAACGGCACCGTCGAGTTCGTCGGGTCCGACCGACGGCGGGCGGCGGACGCGATCGCGTCCGCCCTGACGGCGGCGCCCGGCGCGCCGCTCGTACTGTCGGTCGAGGACTCCCCCGACGGCGGCCGGGTGGTGGTGGACTACCAGACCCCCGGCACCGCGGAGCCGGCGGTGCTGAACGTGGCGGTGGTGGAGCGCGGCCTGGCGAGCGACGTCGCCCGGGGTGAGAACGCCGGACGGACGCTGCGGCAGGACAACGTGGTACGCGCCTTCCGGTCGGCCCGGCTCGACAGCGAGCGGGGACGGGTGGAGCTGGCGGTGCCGCCCGACCTCGACCGCCGGCAGGCGTCGGTAATCGGCTACCTCCAGCACGACGGCGACCGGGCAGTCGTCGCCGCCGCGGCCGTGGAGGTGTCCGCGCCGGCCCGATGAGCGTCACGGCGGGCAACCTCCGCGCCTGACGGGGTACGCCCCGGGGTGGCCGCGCTCCCCGCGACGCGCTCCCGATGGCCGGGCCCGGCGGGTCCGGTGCCGGCGGCCGAGTACGACCGACCGCCGCCCCGCACCGCACGGGACCGGCGGTGGCGGCGTTGTCGTACCGATGGTCCATGATCCCTGTCGTCACAGCGGCACGGATGTGGGCCGGCGTGGGCAGCATCGTGCCCGCAGCCGGTCTCCGGCGGGGAGGTCGGAGATGACGGAGGCGGTCGAAGCCTCGTGGCGACGACGAAGCGTGCTGCGGGTGGTGCCACCCGCCCGGGCGCGCAAGCTGGCCAAGGTGCCCTTCGTCGAGTTGGCCGACGGGCGCCTGCAGGGCGTGGTGTCCAGCGGTTCCGACATCGAGCGGGTGTACGTCTCGTCGGTGGCCGCCGGCACCCACGCGTACCACTGCAGCACCAACAACAACCGGCCCTGCGGCGGGCTGCGGGGCAACCCCTGCAAGCACCTGCACGCGCTGGCCGACGAGGCGATCATCCAGTACGGCGTCGAGCCGGTCGCCCGCTACCTGCGGGTGGACGTCGGTGACGGGGTGGACACCGGCGCGGAGCTGTTCGCCCGGATGGATCCCCGGCACGAGCCGAGCCCGGCGGCGGTGGTGTTCAGCCGCTTCCTGCACCACCTGGCCTACCTGGAGGTGCCGGAGAGCACCGCGCCGCTGCCCGAGTTGCAGTGGTTCCCGGCGAGCGCGGCGGTGGGCTGATGCTGGCGCACCAGGTGACCCGGCTGCGCACCGACGTGCCGGCGGGGCTGACCGAGGCCCTCGACGTGGTCGCCGGCTTCGACGCCGTGCTGACCCGGGGCTTCGCCCGGATCGGCGAGGAGGACGCCGCCGCGCTGGCGGCGCTGGCCGACGCGGTGGCCGGCACCCCGCTCGGTGCGCGGGTGGCGGAGGCGGTCGGCAAGGTGACCGCCGGCTCGGTGGCCGAGGAGCACCTCGCCGTGCTGGCCGGGGCGCGGTCGGCCCTGCTGGGCGCGGCGCACGACGCCCTGCTCGGGCAGCTCGACGGGGTACTCGGGCGGGACCGGTCACCGTGGCCCGGAGCGGCCGCCGGCGCGACGGAGGTCTCCCCCGCCCGGCTGGCGGCGCGGGCCTGGCTGCACGAGGTGGCGCTCACCGGTTGGCGCGGCGTCGACCACGAGCTGGTCTCGGGTGCCGCGGCGCCGGTGGAAGACGCGCTGGCCGAGCCCGGGTCGCGTCGGCTCGCCGTGCTGCTCGACGGTCTCGCCGCCGAGCTGCGGGCGTGCGTACCGGTGGCGGCGATGCCGCAGGCGCCGGTCCGGCGCTGGGCCGACCTGTGGGCGCGCGGCATGCTGCTCACCCAGGGCGCGCCGGCCGGGCCGGCGGCGGACGTCGAGCTGGTCTCCGGGCGGTTGCTGCCGCTCGGCGTGGACGTCCACGAGCACGACACCGCCGTACAGGTGGGGCTGCACGCCGTGCTCGAACCGGCCGGCGGCGGGACGCCACGACTGGTCCGGGCCACGGTGGGCGCCGCGAAGGTGGCCACCATCGTCGGGCCGGCGATCTGGCGGCTCTTCCCGGGCCAGCCCACGCTGCTGCGGGCGCTGGCCGGGCGGCGGGCCGTGACGGTCACCGACCTGCCGCTGCACGGCGGCGACCTGCGCTGGGACGACACGCGGGCCGAGTTGGGCGAGCCGACCGACCCGTTCGCGACCGCGCGGGTACTGCTCGCGTCGGCGACCGCGGCGTCGACGCCGCCGCTGGACCGCCACCCGGCCGCGATCGCCGAACCGGTGCTGGTCGAGGGCGCCGCGGTGCGCGACGACGGCGGGCTCGTCCTCGATCTCGACGGCGAGCGGGTCCCGGTGACCGTGGACCGGCTGCCGGCCAGCGGCCCGCTCACCCGGGGCCGGGTCGCCGCCGCGACGGCCTGCCTCGGCCTGCTGCGCTGGGACGACGGCCGCTGGCTCCTGCAACCCCTCGGCGTGCGGTTCACCAGCAAGCGGCAGGTGGCCGAGGCGCACAACGGCGACTGGGCGGACGGGGTCACCGACCCGAAGATCGCGAAGGCCGACGCGAAGGCGGGTGACGCCGTGGCGGTGCTGCGCGAGCGCGCGGGACGGTTGCTGCGCCGATGACCGAGCTTGAGCGCAACGACGAGAACCGCCGCCAGGTCCTCTACTGGCGGCTGCTGGCCCGGCTGTTCAGCCCCGACGAGCAGCCCGGTCTGGAGTCGGCGAGCATGGCCGTCGTCGAGGATCTCGGCCTGCCGGCCGCGCTGCTCGACCCGGCGGTCTCCGTCGACACGGTGGTCCAGCGCTTCCCGGCGCTGGCCGACGAGCTGCGCGGCCTGCTCACGGGCGGCGGCGAGCCCGCCGCCGGCCCCGCCGAGCCCGGCCCGGCCGAGGTACGCCGGGCGGCGCTGGTGTCGAAGCTGCTGCTCAACGTCTTCGCCACCGGCTCCGGGTCAGTCAGCGCCGGCCAGCTCGCCCGTTGGCAGTCCGACGCCGGCTGGTTCGAGCAGGCGCTCGGCGCGGCGCCCGGTGAACTGCGCCGGCAGGGCGGCGAGCTGGGCACCGCGCTCGCCGGGTTGGAGGGCGACCTAATCCGGCGGATGCACCTGCGGGAGGTGCTGGCCGACCCGAAGCTGGCGAGCAAGCTCACCCCCAGCATGTCGCTGATCGAGCAGCTGCTGCGGGACAAGGCGAACCTGTCCGGGGTGGCGCTGGCCAACGCGAAGGCGCTGATCCGCCGCTACGTCGACGAGGTCGCCGAGGTGCTGCGGACCCAGGTGGAGCAGACCAGCGTCGGCACCGTCGACCGCTCGGTGCCGCCGAAGCGGGTGTTCCGCAACCTCGACCTGGACCGCACCATCTGGCAGAACCTGACCAACTGGAGCCCGGAGGACCAGCGGCTCTACGTCGACCGGCTCTACTACCGGCAGACCGCCCGCCGCACCACCCCGGCCCGGCTCATCGTGGTGGTGGACCAGTCCGGGTCGATGGTCGACTCGATGGTCAACTGCACCATCCTGGCGTCCATCTTCGCCGGGCTGCCCAAGGTGGACGTGCACCTGATCGCGTACGACACCCGGGCGCTGGACCTGACCCCGTGGGTGCACGACCCGTTCGAGGTGCTGCTGCGCACCAATCTCGGCGGCGGCAACGACGGGCCGGTCGCGATGGCGATGGCCCGGCCGAAGATCGTCGAGCCGAAGAACACCGTGCTGGTGTGGATCTCGGACTTCTACGAGTTCGGACGGTCGCAGCCGCTGTTCGACGGGATCGAGGCCGTGCACCGCTCCGGGGTGCGGTTCATCCCGGTCGGCTCGGTGAACAGCTCCGGGCAGCAGAGCGTCAACCCCTGGTTCCGGCAGCGCTTCAAGGACCTGGGCACCCCGGTCATCTCCGGCCACATCCGCAAACTCGTCTTCGAGCTCAAGAGCTTCCTCACCTAGGAGACCAACCCCTCATGTCCGACATGCTGCGTGCCCCCGCCGAGGTCAAGTACGCCGACGAGCTCGACTGGCTGGAGTCGGTCGACACCGGCCCGAAGCCGTTCTCGTGGCGGCTGAGCCCGCGGATGGTGCGACTGTTCGTCCTCGGCTCGGAACGGGCCGACGGCCTCGACCGGGAGATCCCGCAGAAGTGGTTCGGCGACCGCAGCTTCGTCGAGCGCGCCATCGTCACCCTCGCCTCCGACCGGGGGCTGCTGCTGATCGGCGACCCGGGCACCGGCAAGAGCTGGCTGGCCGAGCTGCTGGCCGCCGCGATCTGCCGCAACTCAACGCTGGTCGTGCAGGGCACCGCCGGCACCACCGAGGACCACATCAAGTACTCGTGGAACGTGTCAATGGTCATCGCCCGGGGCCAGTCCCGCGAGTCGATGATCCCGTCGCCGATCATGACCGCGATGGAGCAGGGTGTCGTCGGCCGCTTCGAGGAGCTGACCCGGTCCACCAGCGACGTGCAGGACGCGCTGATCTCGATCCTGTCCGAGAAGTACATCTCCATTCCGGAGCTGGACCGGGACAACATCGTCTTCGCCAAGCCCGGCTTCTCGATCATCGCCACCGCGAACAGCCGGGACCGGGGCGTCAACGACCTGTCCTCGGCGCTGAAGCGGCGGTTCAACTTCGTCCGGATCCCGGTGGTGACCAACAAGCGCAGCGAGGCGGAGATCGTCCGGTTCCGTACCGAGGAGCTACTGCGCCGGCACCACATCGACCTGGACGTGCCGCCCACCCTGCTGGACATCCTGCTGCAGAGCTTCGCCGACCTGCGGGCCGCGGCCGCCTCGGCGACCAGCGACGACGAGAAGCTGGAGTCGGCGCTGTCCACCGCCGAGCAGATCGGGGTGCTGGAGGACGCCATCCTGCACAGCCAGTTCTTCGGCGACCGTGCCCTGCGCCCGGAGATCCTCGCCGGATCGCTGATGGGCTCCCTCGCCCGGCGCAGCCCGGAGGACCTGGCCATCCTCAACAAGTACCTGCACGGGGTCGTGGAACCGCGGGCCAAGCAGGACGGCGGCGACTGGGCGGGCTTCCTCGACGGCGGCCGCCAGGCGATCGCGTCGCTGTCGTGACCGCACCCACCGACGCCGGCCTGTTCGGCGCGCTGCGCGAGCGGCTCGCCGACGCGGCCGCCGCCTTCGCCGACTCCCCCGACGCGCTGGCCGGCATCCTGGCCGGCATGGTCGACGACGTCGACCGGGCCCTCGGCGAGCGGCTGGAGATCTTCCCGGTGTGCCACCACTCACCGGCCTCCGCGCTGGCGATGCTCCGGCGGCTGCGGGCCAAGCAGCCGAAGGTCGTCTACCTGGAGCTGTGCGAGGATCTCCAGCCGCTGCTGACCGAGCTGCGCAACTGCCGCCTCCCGGTGGCCGTGCAGGCGTTCGCCACCGAGCTGGCGGACTTCCCCGCCGAGTGGGCCCCGCTCAGCGTCGTCGCCCCGATCACCGAGGCGTCCGCGGAATACCAGGCCATCGCGTACGCCCTGGACACCCCCGGGGTGGAGCTGGTGCTGGTGGACCGCTCCACCGACCACGTCTTCCAGTGGACGCCCCGCCCCGGGGAGGCGGGCTCCACCCCGGCGGGGCCGCCGGGCGAGGCGACGGTGGGCGCGGAGCCGGCCGAGGAGGCGGCGCTGCACGGCGACGCGGTCGGCGTGGAGATCGGCGACCTGCGGCCCCGGTTCGCGGAGCTGGAGGCGTACCTGCTGCACCACGGCAAGGTGCGGCACTGGTCGGAGTGGTGGGACCAGTACGTCGAGCGCCCGCTGGCCACCGCCGACCACGACACCTACCGGCAGGTGATGGTGCTCATCGGCAGCCTCTTCCGGCGGCTGCGGCCCACCGCCGCGGACCGGCTGGACCGCGACGAGGACCGGGAACGCTACATGTGGACCCGGATCCGGCAGCACCTGGCCGCGTCCGGCGCCGACCCGGCCGACTGTCTCTACGTGTGCGGTGCGTTCCACGCGGCGAGCCGGGTCGAGCAGTTCGGCCTCGACTCGACCGCGCCGGACTTCGCGATCAGCCCGCGCACCGCCACCAGGTGGCGGTACGGCCTGATCCCGTCCAGCCACTCCGCGATCGAGGCGCAGTTCGGCCTGGCCCCCGGCTCGGTCTCGATCGCCGCGGCGGCCTGGACGACGGCGCTGAGCCGCGGCGGCCTGGTCCCGTTCCGGCTCGACGGCCAGCAGGGCGGCACGAAGCGCAGCCGCCGCGGGCGGGCGGCGGTGGCCCCGGCGCCCGCCACACCGGTCGCCGACCGGCTCACCGGCTTCCTGGCCGCGCCCCCGGTGCTGGACGAGCTGGACGAGGCGGAGCTGCGCGGCTGGTGCGTCGACATCGTCCGGCTGGCCCGGCGCAACGGCTACCTGGCCAGCACCGCCGACGCGATCGCCGTGTTCGAGACCTCGATCCTGCTCGCCGGGCTGCGCAACCGGGCCCGGCCCACCCCGTACGACTTCGCCGACGCCGCGGTCACCTGCATCGAGAAGGACGTCGTGCCGGGCCGCCGGGACGTCCGGCGGCTCTGCGAGATCCTGCTCGGCGGCGACCGGATCGGGCAGGTCGGCTACGACTCGCTGCCCCCGCTGGCCCGCGACGTGCTCGACCGCCTCCGCCCCCTCGGGCTGGACCTGGAGAAGCGGACCGTGCAGCGGGCCCTGCTCGACCTGCGCGCGGACCCGGCGCTGCCGGCCTGCTCGGACCTGCTCTGGATGCTGCGGCACCTGCTGCCCGCCGACGCGGTCCGCCCGATCATGGGCGAGCGGCGGTTGGGCCACCGGTCGCCGCAGGAGAGCTGGGACCTGGCGCTGGGGCGTCACCAGCGCGCGCTGATCGAGCTGGGCTACGAGGGCGTCACCGTCGAACAGGTTCTCGAGCAGCGGCTGCGCCGCTGCGTCCGGGGGCCCGACGCGACCGCCGCCACCGCGCTCGCCGCCGTCGAGGACGCCATCCGGCTGCTCGACAGTCCGCGCCTGGTCGACGAGCTGGGCGCGCGGGCCGTGGAGCTGCTCTCCGCCGAACGCACCGTGGACGACGCCCCCGAGGTGCTGCGGCGCATCCGCCGGCTGCTGGCCCACCACCGGACCACCGCGGCGCGGCTGCCGGCCTGGTGCGAGGCGTTCGTGACCACCGGGTACGCGCACTACTGCACGCTGCTGCCGACCGCGTTCGTGGACGAGGCGACCGGGGTCCGGCAGGTCGGCGCCATGCTGGGCTTCCTGTTCGGGATGGAGAGCCTCGCGCTGTCGCTGGGCTGCGACCGGTCCCAGCTGGAGCTGGCGGTCGCCCAGTCCCATCCGGAGGCGCCGGCGAAGGTCGCGCTGCTCTGGGCGTCCCGCCACCAGCTCGGCCTGCTGCCGCTGGCCGAGCTGCGGGACCGCTGCGCCGAGCTGCTGGCGAACCCACTGGTGGTGCCGGCGTTCCCGCAGTACCTGTCCGGCTTCGTGCACGCGCTGGAGCCGGCGCCGGGGCTGGCGCCGTTCGTGGTCGAGACGATGTCCACGGCGTTCGCCCGGCTGCCGGATCCGGTGCTGCTGCCCTGGCTGCCCACCCTGATCACCACGTTGCGGGACCAGGGGCCGGACCTGGTGCCCCGGCTGGTCCGCGAGGCCGAACGCACCTTCCCCGGCGGCCTGGCCGCGCTGGACGCCTGGGTGCCGCCGTGGCGGGCCACCGGCCAGCCGGCGCCGGCCGTACGGTCGGCCCCGACCGGCCCGGCGACCGCGCTGCTCGTCGGGCACCCGGAGGCGGTGGACGCGGTGGCCGCGCTGCTCGGCTGCGCCGACGGGTGGCGGCAGGATGCCGCGCCGGCCGCCGGGCCCGCGGCGGCGCTGGTGGCCGCACACCCGGCCGCGGCCGACGCCGTCGCCGGGCTGCTGACGGGGGCGTCGGGGTGACCGCCGGCGGTTGCCGGCCCGCCGGCGACCGCTCCGGCGAGCCGGACGGCACCGCCCCGTCGACGCCGCGCGGGCGGTCGGCGGGTCACTATCGCGACCGGCGACAGAGCCACTCCCATCGATGAAGAATTTCGACAGATGATGTTCTTACCTTGAAACTCCTTTTCTCAGCCGGCTACCCTCCGGGAAGTGATCCACCATCCACCTTGGAGGTATCGGACCATGCGCAAGCTGATGTCGGCGGTTGGGGCGGGGGCCATGCTGACGGCCGGGCTGTTCGTCGGCGCCGCACCCGCACAGGCCGCCACCTGCACCCTGGTGCAGTCCGAGATCTACAACGGGGCGAACATCATCGCCTGGTCGCGCGGCCTGCAGGGCTGCGCCGGCGACGTCTACTGGGAGGTCCACTCGGCCGACAGCGGCACCTGGCAGGTCGCGGACAGCGGCACCACGTACTACGACAACCAGGTCACCAGCTACTACGGCGACCTCGACCTGCCGTGCTACCTGCGGGTCTACGCGAAGTTCGGCGCCCAGGAGAAGCTGACCAACCCGGTGCGCAACTACAACTGCGCTCCCTGAGCCGGGACGCCGGGCGGGACGGCGTCCCGCCCGGCCCCACCGCGCGAGCGCGAAGCGACCACCAGCCCGCCGCCGCCCCTCGGCCGGCTCCCCGCGGCGAGTGCGACCAGCCCCCGGGGCGACGCCGGCCGGTCGGGTCAGCGCAGCCGCCGGGCGGCGAACCTCGCCGGCGGGTCGGCGATCGCGTCCTGGGCCGCGATCAGCTGGATCTCCCGGGTGCCCGCCGCGAGGGTGGCCTCGAGGACGGCGAAGACCGAGGCGATGGTGCGTTCCAGGGCCGTCGCGGGCGAGCCCGTCGTCCACAGGTGCGCGAGGTAGAGCGCCGCGGTGACGTCGCCGCCACCGTTCGGGCTGATCGGCAGCAACGGCGTGGTCACCGCCCAGGCGCCCTCGTCCGAGACGGCCACCACCTCCAGCGAGCCGTCCGGCACGTCGTCGTGGATCACGCTGGTGACCAGCACGTGCCGCGGCCCCGTCCCGCGTACCACGTCGACCGCCGCCAGCACACCGGTCAGCGAGTTCGTGGCCCCGCCGGCGAGGAAGTCCAGCTCGAAGTGGTTCGGGGTGATGATGTCCGCCCGCGGGACGACGACGTCGCGCAGGTACTCCGGGATGCCCGGCCGGACGAACATCCCCCGGCCGGCGTCGCCCATCACCGGATCGCAGCAGTAGACCGCGTCCGGGTTGGCCGCCTTGACCGTGTCCACCGCGTCGAGGATCACCGCGCCCATCGCCGGGTCGCCCTGGTAGCCCGAGAGCACCGCGTCGGCGCTGCCGAGGACCCCGCGGTCGCCGATGCCGGCGATCACCTCGGCGACGTCGGCCGGGGCCAGCAACGGCCCGCGCCACGCGCCGTACCCGGTGTGGTTGGAGAAGTGGACCGTCAGCACCGGCCAGACCTCGTGCCCGAGCCGCTGGAGCGGGAAGGCGGCCGCCGAGTTGCCGACGTGGCCGTAGGCGACCGACGACTGGATAGACAGGATCTTCACCGGCTCATCATGACGGTTCCCGCCGGTGCCGCACCGCGCGGACCCGGCCGGCGGGTCCCGCCGATCCCGGCCACCGCGCCGACCCGGCAGGGAGACGGCGCTGGTCTCCGGCGAGGGCCCATACCGTTCCGGACCGGGTGACCGGCGCACCGGAAGCTGACCCCTCCCGGTGTCGGCCCCGGTGCCTATGCTCCGGTCATGACTGAGACGACCGCACGGTCTCGCCCGGCAGCGGACCGCACCGAGGTGGAGTCCCTGCTGTCCGTGCTCGACCGCAACCGGCGGACCTTCGCCTGGAAGACCTGGGGTCTGGACGAGCGGGGTCTGCGGGCCACCACGGCCGCCAGCACGATGACGCTCGGTGGCCTGGTCAAGCACATGGCGTTGGTCGAGGCCGACTGGCTGGCCGTCAAGCTCGCCGGCCGCGAGTACGGCGCCCCGTGGGACGCGGTGGATTTCGACGCCGACCCGGACTGGGAATGGCGCACGGGGGCCGTCGACGCGCCCGGGGACGTCTACCGGGTGTGGCGGGACGCCGTGGAACGGTCCCGACAACTGGTCGCCGAGGTGGTCGCGGAGCGCGGGCTCGCCGGGCCGGCCGCCTTCACCTGGCCGAACGGGCGCACCCCCACCGTGCGCGACATGCTCCTCGACATGATCGAGGAGTACGCCCGGCACACCGGCCACGCCGACCTGCTGCGCGAGGCCGTGGACGGCCGGGTGGGCGAGGGCGCACCCGAGGACTTCACCTTGTAGGCCGCCGCGGCGCCGCGGGGTCAGCCGACGCGTCGGGCGATCTGGAGCAGGTTCAGGTAGTGCTTGCGCACCGTCGCGGACGGGCGGGCGGCGATCAGGTCCCGGATCGCCGTGAACAGGGTCTCCCGCTGCCGGGGCGAGGCGGCGATGTGCCCGGAGTAGGTGGAGAGCAGGGTCAGGTACTCCTCGGCGGTGTAGTCCTGGCTCCAGACGTAGCGGTGCACGATCGGCTGCGCGAAGAAGCCGCTGCCGCCGATCGCCGCCACGTCCGGGGCCGGGATCGCCTCGGGCGGCTTCGGGCCGTCCTGCCCGTCGCCCATGCCCACCTCGTCGTAGATCCGCTGGACGTGCCGGAAGAAGTCGTCGCCGCCCGGTGGCGACACGTGCTCGGTCGCCACGATCGCCAGGTGACCGCCCGGACGCAGCAGCTCGGCGGCGCGGCGGTAGGCGACCCGCGGGTCCAGCCAGTGCCACGACGTCGCGGCGAAGACGAGGTCGAACGGCTCCCGGGCACCCGCCGCCCACCGCTCGAAGGGCGACACCACGACCTCGACGTCACCACGGCCGGCGAGCACGCGGCGTGCCACCGCGGCCAGTTCCCGCCCCGGCTCCAGCGTCACCACCCGCCAGCCGCGCCCGAGCAACCCACGGGTGGCCTGGCCGGTGCCCGTGCCGACCTCCAGCACCCGGGCTCCGGCGGTTCGCAGCCCCGTCGACGCCGCCAGATCGGCGAACAACCGCTCCGGATAGCCCGGGCGGGCCCGCTCGTACAGCTCCGCGGCCGAGTCGAACGTCCTGGCCAGCCCCGCGTACGGCTCCGATGTCATCGGGTCAGCATCCGGGTGCACCGACACGCGGCGAACCTCCGCACGCTCGGCCAGCGGCCCGGGCCCACGGGCCGCCGCGGGCCGCGACCGGAGCGGCAGACGGACGAAATCCGCTGGTCCGCGCCGCGAGCCGGCCGGTACGGTGCCTCGACCGAGGAGGGAGCGCGTGGTGACGGAGACGATGACGATGTGGCGGCCGACCGGCCCGCAGGAGCTCGACCTCGTCCGCGCCTCGGGGTGGACGGCGTGGCCGCCGCGCCTGCCCGACCAGCCGATCTTCTACCCCGTCCTCAACGAGCAGTACGCGATCATGATCGCCCGGGACTGGAACGTGCCCGCCTCCGGCGTCGGCTACGTCACCCGGTTCCACGTCGACCGCGCGTTCGCCGCCCGCTACCCCGTCCGGCAGGCGGGCGGACGGGACATCCTGGAACTGTGGGTGCCGGCCGAGGAGCTGGACGAGTTCAACCGGCACATCGTCGGGCCGATCGAGGTGGTCCACGAGTTCCGGCCGGTCGAGCCGACGGGCTGACCGGCCGACTGATCGCCGGGCCGGCCCCACCCGAGCCGAGGTCAGTCCGGCAGCAGCCGCCGGAGCACTCCCCTGCCGGTCGCGCCCATCCGGTACGACTGCACCAGGTACGAGCCGCAGGCGATGTTCGCCCCGGCGAGCACCGGCACCACGTACTGGGTCAGCCGCTGCCGCCGCTGCCAGCGGGCGATCTCCGACGGCGTCCGCGACGTCGGTATCGTCGCGTCGCGCACCTCGACGGTGTCGCCGCGTCGATGCGCCTCCTCGGCGAGCCGGCCGATCCGACTTCCGCAGTAGGCGGCGTAGGCGCTGGCGGCGGCGCCCGCTACGGCCAGCCCGGCCTTCACCGCCCCCACCGTCCCGAAACCCTTCTGCAACGCCATCCGCCGCCCACCCACCCGGGCCAGTTGGGCGCCGGCGAGCAGGGTCGCGCCGATGCCGAGCCACTGAACGGGCCCGAACCGTCCCCACGCCGATTCGGCGACCCGGATGCGGTCGATGCCGTCCCGCAGGTCGCTGCCCGACTTGTTGACTCCGGCGACGCCCATCACGGTCCCGCCGAACCAGAGGGCGGACCCGATGTCGTGCACCGCCTGGGCGACGGCGTGGTTGTCGGTGGCGGTCAGCGGCATCTCCAGCTCCTCGACGACGAACGTGTCCGGTTTTCTAACATTGGTGCTCTTGTTCCGATTGAAGCACCTTCGCCACCCGCGCCCGGGCCACTTCCCCGGACGGTCGACCCACCTTCGGGCGGCCGAACCGAAGCGGGTGCGACCACCGGGGCGAGCGGCGGCGCCGTCGCCCGGATCTCCGACGGAGCGACCGCTGGGGCCGCCGCGATGCGGGCAACTCCGCCGCCCCACGTCCAGGGCGAGCAACGGCGCGACCTTCCCCAGCCGGTCCCGGGGTCGCGCGTGTGGAGCGCACCCGACGCGCAGGTGAGTCAGCGGCGCGCGAGTTCCGTCTCCAGTCGCTGGAGGAGCGTCTTACGGGCCCTACCGTCCCGTTCGCGGCGCAGCGCGTTCCGGAGCTGGCCCGTGTCGAGGGTGCGGACGAGCTTGGCCGCCTCGGCGACCGTCATCTCCGACAGCCGCGCGGCCGCCGAGGCGTTCCTGCGTGCGCGGCTGGCCGGGCCGGTGTTCGCGACGAACTGTCTGCCGGACTTCGACTCCCGGCGCTTCTTGGCGTCGGTGGCGCGCTTCTCCGCGTCGGAGAGCTGCTCCCACGCCTGCTTGGGCAGGTAACGACTCGTCTCGCCGCCGCGGCGCGCCCGGGTGCCGCCCTCCTTCGTCTGCCACTTCTCGTTGCCCCAGCGCTGCAGCGACTTCTGCCGTTCGTCCTTCGGGCCGAGGTAGCCCCCGCCTCGCCGCTGGTACTCCTTGGTGAGCAGCTGCGACTTGCGGGCGGACCACTGACCCGGCCGGCCGCCCCGGTCGGATGCCTGGATCTCTTCCTTGATCTGCTCCCTGAGTTCGGGCTTGGTGTACCGCGCCATGCCGGCCGGTTACCCGGGGCACGCCGGCACATACCTCCACGACGCGCGGCCCCGGGACATTCGTCCTGCCCGGAACGGGATTCCTCGGCCTGCCGGCGGACCGGCCGGCCTCCGTAGCGTCGAGCGCGTCGGACGACGACATCCGAAAGGGGATCCCATGACACAGACCATCACCCGGCCTCGGCCGTCCGCGCGGTGGGGCCGTCGAGCGGCGGCGCTCGGGCTCGCCGTGATCGCCGGCCTCGCCGTCTGGCTGGTGTGCGACCCGCTCGCCGGACTGGACCTGACAGTCGGCCAGTCGGCGGCGACCCGAACCGTCGGGCCGGCCTCGATCGTCGTCGCCGCCCTGGTCGTCGGTGCCGCGGGATGGGCGCTGCTAGCGTTCCTGGAGCGACGGCTGCGGCGAGGGCGACGGGCATGGCGGATCACGGCGTGGACGGTGCTCGCGCTGTCCCTGCTCGGGCCGCTGTCGTCCGGGGCGACCGGCGGCGTGCTCGCCGGCCTGATCGCCATGCACGTGGCCGTCGGGACGACGCTGATCCTCGGGCTCGCACCCGGGGCGGACGCCGCCACCGCGGCCGGCTGAACGGACCGACACCGATGCGCGACACCTACTGCACCGAGCCGCAGCCGGCGGTGGCGTGGTTCGCCCGCCACCCCGGCCCGTGGTTCGCGCTGGTCTGGGCGCCGCTCCTGCTCACCGCGCCCCTCGTGGCCGCCCTGGCCGACGGTCGGGTGGCGCGGGCGGGTCACGTGGCGGCCATCGGCCTCGGCTACGCGTACGCCGTGTGGCTGCCCTTCCGGTCCCGGACGCCGAGGTGGCGCGCCGAGGCGGTGCTGGCCGTGCTCCTCCTGCTCGTCACCGCGTACCTGGTCCTCTGGCGCACCGACCGGCAGTTCGTGTTCCCCCTGCTCGCCATCGCGGTGGCGGTGGCGGTCCGGCCGCGCTGGGCGCCGGGCACGATCGCGTCCCTGACGATCAGCGGCGCGCTGGCCGTCGGCCTGGAGACCGGCTCGGTCGACGCCGCGCTGTCGTTGGGTTTCGCGACGTTCTTCGGCGGCGTCGGCACGTTCCTGGTCTACCACCTGCTCGACGTCGCCGCCGAGCTGCGCCGCACCCGCGAGCGCCTCGCCCGCGCCGCCGTCGACGAGGAACGGTTGCGCTTCTCGCGCGACCTGCACGACCTGCTCGGCCACACGCTGTCGGTGATGGTGGTGAGCGCGCAGGCGGTACGGCGGCTCGCCGAGCGCGACCCGGCCGCCGCGGCCGCGCACGCCCGCGACATCGAGACCACCGGTCGCCGGGCGCTGACCGAGGTGCGCCAGGCGGTCACCGGCTACCGCAGCGTGCGGCTGGCGGACGAGCTGGCCGGTGCCCGGACGGCGTTGGCCGCCGGCAACGTCCGGGTCGACCTCACCCCGCCGTCGGTCCCCCTCGACGCCGAGGTCGACTCCCTGCTCGGCTGGGTGGTCCGCGAGGGAACCACCAACGTCCTGCGGCACGCCCGCGCCCGCACCTGCCGGATCGCCGTGACCTCGGACGGCTCGACCGTGACCGTGGAGATCGTGGACGACGGCCGGGAAGGCCCGGCCGCTGCGGAGGGCAGCGGCCTGCACGGCCTGCGGGAACGGGTCGAGGACCTGGGCGGCGAGCTGACCGCGTCCCGGACACCGGCGGGCTTCCGCCTGGCCGCGTCCGTACCCGTGGACTCCCGGTAGGCCCGCGATGGACCGGACGACACGGGTGCTCATCGCGGAGGACCAGGGCATGATGCGCTCGGCCCTGGCCACCCTGCTCGACCTCGAGGACGACCTGACCGTGGTGGCCCAGGTCGCCCGCGGCGACGAGGTGGTGGCGGCGGTCGAGCGGGTACGGCCGGACGTCTGCCTGCTCGACATCGAGCTGCCCGGGCGCAGCGGCCTGGACGTCATCGGCGATCTGCTGCGGGCCGTCCCCTCGTGCGCCGTCATCGTGGTGACGACGTTCGGGCGGCCGGGCTACCTCCGGCGCGCGCTCCAGGCCGGCGCCAGGGCGTTCCTGGTCAAGGACGACCCGGTGGAGGACCTGGCGGCGGCCATCCGCCGGGTGCTCGCCGGCGAGATCGTCGTCGACCCGCAGCTCGCGGCGCGGGCGCTCGGCGCCAGCCCCAACCCGCTGTCCGAACGCGAGCGGGAGGTGCTCGCCGCCTCCGCCGACGGCGCGACCATCGCCGACCTGGCCGCGCGGCTGCACCTGTCGCCGAGCACGGTCCGCAACTACCTGTCGGCGGCCATCGGCAAGACGGACACCCGCAACCGGGCCGAGGCGTACCGGCGGGCCCGCGACCAGGGCTGGCTCTGAGGGATCGTCGCGCGTCCCGCCGCCGGGAGGCGATCACCGTCGCGGGGGCGTCGCCGGCCGGACGGGGCCGCCGGCGGTCGAACCGACGTCGACCGCGAGCGCCCCGTCCCGGCCAGGTTCAGCCGGCCCACTCCCGGACGGCGCGGAAGCCCTCGGTCTGGCGCACCCAGAAGTAGCCGTAGACGGCGGTGCTACCCAGGTAGGGCCCGATCTGCCCGAGCAGCGCCCTGGTGCCCTTCCGGTCGTGCCCGGCCAGGTAGTTGGCCAGCGCCAGCCAGTGGCGCAGCGTGATCCCCCGACCGATCAGGCGAGGTTCGCCGGCTCCGCGCCACTTGGCGGCGCACGCCTGGATCTCCCGGATCACCTCCGGCCGGTGGAAGTAGTCCGCCTTCGCGCCCAGCGACTCCGCCCGCGTGTCGAAGCCGTACTCGCGCAGGGCGTACTCGAAGTGGGCGAGCAGCGGCAGCATCGCCACCGACGAGCCGGCGGGCGCGGCGGCGGCGGGCTCGCGGGCCGCGGCGAACATCTGCTCGTGCGAGCCGTACCACTTCTCGCAGTAGAAGGTCACCGCCATCAGGTGCGCCTCGAAGTTGTCCGGGTCGCGCGCGACCGCCTCGTCCATCGCCGCGCGGAACTCCTCGCGCTGCCGGTGGCCGTTGGCGAGCGTCGACGCCATCCGGGTCACCCAGGGGTACGGGTCGTCGGGGTTGAGCTTCACCGCGCGCTCGCTGGCCTGCGCGGCGAGGGCGGAGAGCCGCTCGAACTCCCGGAACTGCTCCCGGGTGGTGTTGCGCGCGGAGGCGTAGCCCCGGGCCTCGCCGGCCTGGTCCATCAGGGCGTCGGCGCGCAGGACCGCGACCGTCGGGTCGTCCGGCACGGCGGCTTCCCAGGCGTCCAGCCAGTGCGGCGCCTGCCCGGCGGCGCCACCCAGCACGGAGAGCCGGCGTCCGCGCAGCTCCCAGTCCCGGCCGGTGGCGGCGATCAGGCCCCGGACCGCCGGCCAGTCACCCGCGAGCGCCCGGTCACGCGCGGCGCGCAGGTCCAGGTCGGCCTGGGCCAGGTCGATGTCCGGGGCGGGCGGCTTGCGGAAGAGTCCGAACATCGGGCGATCATAAGATCAACACAATTCACCGTCCACCCCGCCTGCCGCGGCGGAGCCTCAGGATCGTCGGGACAGGGCCCGGTCCCGGTGGTCGGCCGATCCCGGCCGCGCCGGGGACGCGGGCCGCGCGGCGAGGTCGACGCCGCGGCTGGCCCACCGGCTCATCAGGGCGGTGTCGTGCGTGATGAGCAGGACCCCTGCCGTGTGCTCCCGCTGATAGGCGGTGATGACGGCGGCGACGTGGGCCTGGGTGGAGGCGTCGAGCATGGCGGTGGCCTCGTCGCAGATCAGGTAGTCGGGCCGGTGGACGAGGGCCCGGGCGAGGCAGGCGCGTTGGAGCTGCCCGTCGCTGACGGCGTGGGGCCGGCGGCCGAGCAGGTCCGGGGTGAGCCCGACGAGGTCGGCCAGTTCGGTGGTGCGGGCGCGGACGGCCGGGGCGGGAACGCCGGTGGCGCGCAGCGGTTCGGCGACGATGTCGGCGAGGCTGAGCCGGGGGTCGGTGGCGGCGCGCGGGCTCTGGAACAGGATCGCCACCCGGGTCCGCACGGCGGCCGGCACGCGGTGGCGGGCTCCCCGGATCGGCACGCCGTCGATGCTGACGTGGCCGCCCTCGGGGGTGTGCAGCAGGGCGAGGACCCGGGCGAGGGTGGACTTGCCGCTGCCGGAGGGGCCGCGCAGCCCGACGGTCTCGCCCGGGGCGATGTGCAGGTCGACGCCGTCGAGGACACGCTGCCGGCCGTAGCTGACGGTGACCTGTCGGGCGGCCAGCCCGGCGTCGCTCATGTCGGTGCTCCGATCCGGTGGTGACAGGCGACCCGGCTCGTCGCGACGCGGGCGAGGTCCGGCTGGGTGTGACAGGCGTCGGTGCGGTGGCCGCAGCGGGGCGCGAAGGCGCAGCCGGCGGGCAGGTCGGTGAGCATGGGCGGGTGGCCGGGAACCGGTCGGAACGCCCGGTCGGGCAGCGCGTCGAGCAGCGCCGCGGCGTACGGGTGGGCGGGGGCGGTGAACAGCGCGTCGGCGGGTGCGTGTTCGACGACGCGGCTGGCGTACATCACGGCGACGGTGTCCGCGACCCGGCGCGCGGCGGCGAGGTCGTGGGTGATGAGCAGGACCGCGGCGCCGGTGTCGCAGCGCCGGCGCAGCAGGTCGAGGGTGTGGTCGACCAGTGGCCGGTCCAGGCCGGTGGTGGGTTCGTCGGCGAGCAGCAGTGGTGGATCCGGGGCCAGGGCGAGCGCGGTGACCAGTCGCTGGGCCATGCCACCGGAGAGTTCGTGGGGGTAGCGGTCGAGGTCGGCGGGTTCGAGGCCGACGTCGGCGGCGAGCCGGACCGCGGCGTCGGACGCCGCGGCGCGGCTGTGGCCGTGGGCGCGCAGGGTCTCGGTGAGCAGCCGGCGTCCGGTGCGCACGGGGGTGAGGGCGGTGGCGGGGCTCTGCGGGATCAGCCCGACGGCGCGGCCCCGGACGTGCCGGGCGAGGTGCCGCTCGCCGCAGCCGAGCAGGTCCACGGCGCCGGCGGCGGTGTGCAGGCGGGCCCGGCCGGTGACGGTGGCGTTGCCCGGGAGCAGGCCCAGCAGGGCGTGCGCGAGCACGGACTTGCCGCAGCCCGACTCGCCGACGACGGCGAGCAGCTCGCCGGGTCGGATCGCCAGGCGCAGGTCGGTGACGGCGTGCACGACGGCGTCGCGGAGCTGGAAGCGGACGGTGAGGCCGTCGACGTCCAGCAACGGGGGCCACTCCGGGGTGTCGCCGGTGGCGGCGGGCGCGTGGGTGGGGGTGGCGGTCACAGGTTCAGCTCCGCTCGGACGCGGGGGTCGAGGCGGTCCCGCCAGCGGCCGGTGAGGGTGGCCAGGGCGAGGGTGACCACGATCAGGACCAGGCCCGGGGTGAGGCTGGCCCACCAGGCGCCGGTGAGCAGGGACCGCTGCCCATCGTTGATCATGTTGCCCAGCGAGGCCAGGTGCGGGGGCAGGCCGAGACCGAGGAACGACAGCGCGGTCTCGTGCCAGACGGCGTGCGGCACCATCAGCGTGGTCGCCAACGCGAGGCGGGGCAGCACGTGCGGCAGCAGGTGCCGGGTGAGCACGCGGGCCCGGCTGGCACCGCCGGAGATCGCGGCGTCGATGAACGGGCGGGTCCGCAGGCTGAGCAGTTCCGAGCGGACGATGCGCGCGGTGGACAGCCAGTGCGTGAGCCCGATGGACAGGATCACCGCGCCGAGGCTGGGGCGCAGCATCGCGACGACGAAGATGCCCAGCAGCAGGTGCGGCAGGGCGGCGATGGTGTCGACGACGCGCATCAGCGCCCGGTCGACCCAACCGCCGACGGTGCCGGCGACCGCACCGACGCAGCCGCCGATGACCGTGGCCACCAGCGCGGCGATCGCGCCGACGAGCAGGGAGATCCGCAGCCCGTAGAGGCTGCGGTGGAGGACGTCGCGGCCCAGGTCGTCGGTGCCGGCCGGATGCTCCCCGGAGGGGGCGAGCCGGATGGCGCCCAGCTCGACGGCGCTCTGGTCGAGCGGCCAGAGGACGGGAGCCAGCAGGCAGGCGGCGACGGCGCCGGCGAGCACGACGGCGGCGACGGCGACTCCGGCACGGCCGGTACGGGGCACCGGCCGGCGGGGCCGGCGGAGGCGGGACGGGGCGGCGAGGTCAGTCATCGAGGCGTACCCGGGGATCGGCGGCGGCGTAGCCGAGGTCGGTGAGCAGGTTGGCGGTCAGCACCACGACGGTGGTGGCCAGGGTGGTCGCGGCCAGCAGCGGGAAGTCGCTGCCCAGCGCGGCCTGCACGGTGACCGCGCCGAGGCCGGGCAGCGAGAACACCGTCTCCACCAGCACCGCGCCGCCGACGAGCTCGGGCAGGTGGGTGCCGACCAGGGTCAGGAACGGCAGCAGCGCGGTACGCAGGGCGTGCCCGAACAGGACGGTGCGGCCGGGCAGGCCGCGGGCGCGGGCGGCGAGGACGTGGTCGTCGCGCAGGCTGTCGGCGACGGCGTCGCGGATGAACAGCACGAACCACGGCGCCTGGGAGAGCGCCAGCACGGTCACCGGCAGGATCAGGTGCCGGGCCACGTCGGCCGGGTCCGTGCCGGTGGTCGTGATGTCGGTCAGGCCGCCGGCGGGCAGCCACCCCAGGCTGAGCGCGAACACCGCGATCGCGGCCAGCCCGAGCCAGAACACCGGCATCGACTGCACCGCGTACGCGCTCGCGCGCAGGGCCCGGTCGAACCAGCCGCCCCGCCGGTAGGCGGCCAGCGTGCCGAGCAGCAGGCTCGCCAGCAGCACGAGGACGAGGGCGGCGCCGACGAGCAGCAGCGTCCAGCCGGCCCGCGCGGCGAGCACGGCGGTGACCGGCTCGTGCCGGCTGGTCGACCAGCCGAGGTCACCCTGGAGCAGGTTGCCGACCCAGCGGGCGTACTGCACCGGGAGCGGGTCGTCGACGCCCCAGTTGGCGCGGATCTGGGCCAGGTTCTCCTCGCTGGTGGTGAACGCGGCCGCGCCCGCGTACTGCTGGGCGGGGTCGATCGGGGAGGCCGCACCGAGGGCGAACATGCCGGCGCTGGTCGCGGCGAGGACCGGGACGGCGACCAGCAGCCGGCGGCGGATCACCGCGCCGGCGCCGGCCAGCCGCCGGGAGCGGCGGGCGCCGCGGACGGGACCGGCCGCGGTCACGACGTCCGGGTCCAGGTGTCGATGTTCCACCAGAGGCTGTTGGCCACGTCGTGCTCGTGCGGCTCCACCCGCGGCGTGACCCCGACCACCGCGTCCCGCACCACGTAGGTGTGCTGGAGGTAGGTGAGGAACACCCACGGCAGGTCGGTGGCGAGCTGCTTCTGGAAGGTGGCGTACGCGGCCTTGCGGGTGGCCGGGTCGGCGTTGTCCCGGCCGTCCTGCAACGCCTTGTCCACCACGGGGGAGACGTACCGGCCGGGGTTGAAGAAGCCCTGGCCGGCGAGGGCGGAGCCGAACAGCTTGTAGGAGACGAAGTCCGGGTCGTACGGGGTGCCGTAGCCCATGACCAGCGCGTCGGTCTTCATCCGTGGGGTGATCGCGTCCCAGGTCAGGCCCTCCGGCGTGACCGTGATGCCGGCCTTCTTCGCGTCCGCGGTCACCGCCAGGGCGAGTTCCTTGCGCAGGCTGTCGGTGGCCGGGTACATCAGGGTGAACGCCGCCGGTCGGCCGTCCTTGACCCGCACGCCGTCCGGGCCGGGCCGCCAGCCGGCGGCGTCGAGCACGGCGGCGGCCGTGGCGAGGTCGGCGGCGGGTTTGCCGGCGATGGACGGTTCGGCGAAGTCCGACGACGGCGGCACCGGCCCGAACGCGGGCTCCCCGGCTCCGCCGAGCACTCCGGTGACCATCGCCTGCCGGTCGACCGCGGCGTTGAGGGCCCGGCGGATCGCCGGGTCGCCGAGGACGGGGTTGCCCATCGGCAGCATCACGCCGCGGTAGTCGGCGGTGGGCACCCGGTGCACCCGGTGGCCGGGCTGCCCGTCGAAGCCGGCGGCCAGTTTCGGAGCGAGTTCGGCGGCGTCGAACTCGCCGGCCCGCATGCGCTGCGCGCGCACGTTGTCGTCGGCGACGAAGGCCACCACGACGCCGGAGTTGGCCGGCTTGCCGCCCCAGTACTTCTCGTTCGCCGCGAGCACGAGCCGGTCGCCCGGAACCCACGAGGTCACCCGGTAGGGGCCGGTGCCGACCGGCTTGCGGTTGAACTCGGCCCGGTTGACGTCCTGCCCGGCGAACGCCTTCGCCGGCACGATGCCCAGCGTCAGCCGCTGCAGGAACGGCGCGTAGGCGTACTTCAGGGTGAACACGACGGTCGACGGGTCGGGCGCGGTGACCGAGGTGAGCATGTCCAGGTCGGAACGGAGCGTCGAGTCGACCTTCGGGTCCAGCACCGCCTGGTAGGTGAAGACGACGTCCTGCGCGGTCAGCGCGGCGCCGTCGTGGAACCGCACACCGTCGCGCAACCTCGCGGTGACCGTCCGGCCGTCCGCGGACACCACGGGCAGCTCCCGGGCCAGCGCCGGCACCAGCTGGTTGCGCCCGTCCCGGGCGACCAGGCCGTCGAAGATCAGCGATCCGCCGTCGACGCCGTAGTTCAGCACCGGGTTCAACGTCTCGGGTTCGCCCCCGGTGGCCACCACGAAGGTGCCGCCGGCGTTGGTGCCGGCCGGCGAGGTGGCCGACGAGCAGCCGGCGACGGCGAGGGCGGTGGCGACGGCCAGGGCCGTGACGCGCGCGGAGAGCGGCTTACCCATGACGTGCTCCTGACGAGTGCGGGTGCGACGGCCGGGCTGGGGACGTCGGCGGCTCGGCACCGGTGCGCGCCGACCGCGGACCCGGGTATCGCCACTCTTCCTCAGTTGCCAAACCTTGGCAACAAGCCTCCGGCGAGTCCCCGCATGATCAAGATCACGCGGGGGTGGTGACCGGCCGAGCGCTGATTTCGTCATCGCCGGGAACTCGACGGGCCCGGGCTGCGACCAACGAGCGGTGGCCACACCGGCCACCTCGTGCGGTCCGAGGCGGTCGGCGCGGACGTGTGGAGCAAGGAGCCCAGGTGACACGTGCACGGTCGGCAGCCAGGGACCACCCGTCCGACCTCGCCCTGCCGGCGCCGCGGGACCGACCCGGAGGCGCCGGATGACTGACGACGAGGCGGAGATCACGGCGTGCGCGCTGGCCGCCGGGCGGGGCGACCAGGACGCCGCCGCCCGATTCGTCCGGGCGACCCAGCAGCAGGTCCGACGTTTCCTCGCCGCCCTGGTCTCCCCCACCGAGGCCGACGACCTGGCCCAGGAGACCTTCCTGCGGGCGTTCCGGTCGTTGCCGTCGTTCGCCGGACGCTCGTCCGCGCGGACCTGGCTGCTCGCCATCGCCCGCCGCGTCGCGGCGGACCACGTCCGCACCGTCACGTCGCGTCCCCGGACGGTGCCGATGTCGGACGGCTACGACGACCTCGACGTCTCCCGCAGCGGCTTCGACGGGCAGGTCGTACTGGAGCAACTGATCGCGGCCCTGCCCGCCGAACGGCGGGAGGCGTTCGTCGCCACCCAGGTCCTCGGCCTGCCCTACGCCGAGGCGGCGGCGGTCTGCGACTGCCCGGTCGGCACCATCCGTTCCCGGGTGGCCCGGGCCCGGGAAGATCTCGTCGCCGCGGTGGACAACCGGACCGCGCCGGGCTCGCGCCGCGGCGACGACGCCGCCGGATGACCCGGCGCACCGGCTTTGACCTGCGTCGATACCGGGTTTCCCGGCACCAGCCGGGAACCAACGCCGCCGCCGGGCCGACTACCGGTACATGAGGTGTGAGCAGTGGCGCGAGGTGTTGTCGGCCCAGCTGGACGGTGAGGAGACGCCCGCGGAGCGGACCGCGGCCGAGACCCACCTGGCCGGCTGTGCCGACTGCCGGACCTGGTTCGACCGGGCCGCCGCGGTGACCCGCCGGGCCCGGCTGTCGGTCACCGTCGCCGGGGACGACCGCACCGACGCCATCCTCGCCGCCCTGCCCGCACCGGCGCCGTACCGCCGGCGGCACCGGCTCGTGCTCACCCTGCGGGCCGTGCTGGGCCTGATCGGGGCCCTGCAACTCCTGCTCGGCCTGGCGCAGATCGGGCGCGGTGCGGCCGACGAGCACGCCCACTCGGCGGCCGGCGCGCTGACGTCGGGGCACCTGTGGCACGAGTCGGCGGCGTGGAACGTCGCCGTCGGCGCGGGGTTCCTGTTCGTGGCCGCCCGGCGCACCCGACCGACCGGTCTGGTGCCGATGCTGAGCGCGTTCGTCGGCACACTGGTGCTGCTGTCGGTCAACGACCTGGTGATCGGGCGGGTGGACACCGCACGGCTGGTCAGCCACGGTTTCCTGCTCGCCGGCTACGCGATCGTGGTCGCCATGTCCCGGTCGGGCCGACGGCCCGACGGCCCGTCCGAGCGCGGCCGTTCGCCGCAGAGCCGCTGGCGGCTGCCGGCCGAGGACGAGATCCCCGCGCCGGCCAACCTGCGGCTGCTGCCGCCACCCCACCCCGGGTCCGCGTACCGCCGGGACCGCACGGCGGCCTGACCCGGCCAGCCACCCACACGCACACCACACCCTGCGGAGCCTCCTGGCCCGCCGGGCCGACCACCACGCCACATCGACCTTTCGAGGGGACCTCCATGCCCAGCACCGTCAGCGTCCGGCGCCCGCGCCCGGCCGTCCTGCTCGCCACCGCCCTCCTGGCCGCGGCCACCGCCGGCTGCGCGGGCGACGCGCCGGCCGCCCCGAGCCCGTCGGTCTCCGCGTCGCCGAGCCCCGCCGCGGGCGTGCTCGGAGTCCGGGACCCGTGGGTGAAGGCGGCCGACACGGGGATGACCGCCGCGTTCGGGACGCTGGTCAACGACGGCGTCACCGACGTGACGATCACCGCCGCGGCCACCGACGTGTCCCCGATGGAGCTGCACGAGATGACCATGAAGGACGGCAGGATGGTCATGCGGGCCAAGCCGGGCGGCATCGTGGTCAGGGCGAAGAGCAGCCACGTGCTCGAACCGGGCGGCGACCACCTGATGCTGATGGACCTCACCCGGCCGGTCCGGGCCGGCGACGAGCTGACCTTCACCCTCACCTTCGCCGACGGCCGCACCCAGACGTTCACCGCGGTGGCCAAGCCGTTCACCGGCGCCCAGGAGAGCTACGACCCCGGCCACGGCGCGCCGATGTCCGCCCCCGGCGCCACGCCCGGGACGAGCACGAGCCCGGCGTCATGACCGAGCGCTCCCCGGCGCGGCCGGTGAGCAGGCGGGGCCTGCTCACCGGCGGCGCCCTGGCCGCCGGCGGCGCGCTCGCCGGCGCCACCGCCGTCACCGCCGCCGCCCGATCCGACGACCCGGCGGTACGCCCCGTCCCGGCGGTCCCGGTGGCGCGGGTCGGCACCGCTGTCGAGCCGTTCCACGGGCCCCGCCAGGCCGGTGTCGCCACCGACCCGCAGGCGCACGCCGCGTTCGTCGCGTTCACCCTCCGGCCGGGCACCGACCGGGCGGCGCTCGGGCGGATGCTGCGGCTGCTCACCGACGACGCCGCCCGGCTCACCCAGGGCCGGCCCGCCCTGGCCGACACCGAACCGGAACTCGGGCTGCTGCCGGCCCGGCTGACCGTGACCGTCGGCTTCGGCCCCGGCCTCTACCGGGCCGCCGGCCTCGACGACCGGCGCCCGCCGTCGGTGGCCGACCTGCCCCGGTTCGGCATCGACCGCCTCCAGCCACGCTGGTCGGGCGGGGACCTGCTGCTGCAGATCTGCGCCGACGACCCGGTCACCGTCGCCCACGCCCAGCGCGTGCTGGTGAAGGACAGTCGACCCTTCGCCACGGTGGCCTGGGTGCAGCAGGGTTTCCGGCGGGCGGCCGGCGCCGAACCGGGACGCACCCAGCGCAACCTGTTCGGTCAGCTCGACGGCACCGCCAACCCGGAGCCGGGCGCACCCCTGGACACGGCGGTGTGGGTGCCGGACGGGCCGCCGTGGCTGCGCGACAGCAGCACGCTGGTCCTGCGGCGGATCAGCATGAACCTCGAGACCTGGGACCTGCTCGGCCGTACCGACCGGGAGCTGGCGGTGGGCCGCCGGCTCGACACCGGCGCTCCGCTCACCGGCACCGCCGAGCGCGACGAGCCCGACTTCGCCGCCCTCGGGCCGGACGGGCTCACCGTCATCCCGGACTTCTCGCACCTCACCCGTGCCCGGGTCGGTGAGGACCGGTTGAAGATCCTGCGCCGTCCGTACAACTACGACGGCGTCCCGACGGCGGACGGCACCGCCGACAGCGGGTTGATCTTCGCCTCCTACCAGGCCGACGTCGCCCGTCAGTTCCTGCCCATCCAACGGCGCCTCGCCGAGCGGGACCTGCTCAACGAGTGGACCACCCCGATCGGCTCCGCCGTCTTCGCGATCCCACCCGGCTGCCCCGAGGGCGGCTGGATCGGCCAGCAACTGCTCGGCTGACCCGACAGGAGAACCATGCACACCCACGCCCGCCGGTCCGTCGCCGGCCTGCTCGCCGCCACGCTGGCCGCCGTCGCGGCGCTGTTCGTACCGGCCCAGCCGGCCGCCGCGCACAACACGCTGAAGGCCGCCACCCCGGCCCGGGACGCCCGGCTCACCACGGCGCCGACGCGGATCACGCTCGAGTTCGTGGAGAAGCTGAACCCGGCCTTCACCACCATCGCGATCTCGGACGCCGCCCAGCACAGGATCCCCGCCAGCGGGCCGACCGTCACCGGGGCGACGGGCACCGTGACGATCGACGAGCCGCTGGCCAACGGCACCTACACCGTCGCCTACCGGGTGGTCTCCGCCGACGGGCACCCGGTGCAGGGCTCGTACCGGTTCACCGTCGCCGACCCCTCCGCCACCGCGGGCCCGCAGGCCGGCACAGCGACGACGCCCTCGGCGCCGGCGGCCGAGCCGTCGTCGGTCAGCCCCGCGTCGGCGACCGGCGACCCCGATCGCGGACCCGGCGCACCGGCCCTGGTCGGTGGCGTGCTCCTGCTGGCGACGCTCGTCGCCGGGGCGGTGGTGCTGCTGCGCCGACGCCGCACCGCGTCCTGACCGCCGGCGCGGCACCGGTGAACCCGCCGCCACCGACCAACCCCGACCCCGCGGTCCGCGGCCCGGCGACCACCCACGACCGCGCTGCCGCCGACCGCCCCGACACCGAGGTCTCCGACGTGCCAGACATCGCCTCCGGCCCCACCCGTCAGCACCGCTCCGCGCCCACCGGCGGCGCGGCGGCGGGCGCCGGACCGGCGGCGCCACCGGCCGTACGCCGGTCGGCCGGCCCGGACGCGCTGGTGACCGCCGCCGCCCTGGCGTCGGCGGTGGCCGTCCTGGTGCTGGCGCTGCGGGTCGGCGACGCGCTGGTGGCCGCGATCCCCGGCCTGCCGGACCCGGGACCGGTGACGGCCTGGGCGTTGCCGGCCGTCCGGCTGTTCGTCGACGGCCTGGCCACGGTGACCGTGGGGCTGACGGTGACGGCGGCCTTCCTGCTGCCCGGCGACGGACCGAGCGTGTCCCCGTACGGCTGGCTGCTGCTGCGCCGCGCGGGCCTGGCCGCGGCGGCCTGGGCGGCGGCCGCCCTGGTGCTCATCGTGCTCACCGTGTCCGACGTGCTCGGGGTGCCGGCGGGCCGGTTGGGCGCCGCGAGCGTGGTCAGCTTCGCCACCGCCATCTCGCAGGGTCAGGCCCTGCTGCTCCAGGCCGGCCTGGCGCTGGCCGTGGCGGTGCTGGCCCGGGTGGGCGTGTCACGGGGCCTGGCCGCCGCCGCGGCGCTGGTGGCGATGGTCGCGGTGGTGCCGCCGGCGTTCACCGGGCACGCCGCCGGAGCGGGCAACCACCAGGTCGCGGTCTCCAGCCTCGTGCTGCACGTCCTGGCCGCCGCGCTGTGGGTGGGTGGGCTGGTGGCGCTGCTGATGGTGCGCCGGAGCCGGCACCTCGCCGACGCGGTGGGTCGCTACAGCCGGCTGGCGCTGGGCTGCTTCGTGGCCGTCGCGGTGAGCGGAACCGTCAACGCCGCCGTCCGCCTCGGCAGCGTCGAGGAGCTGTGGCGGTCGCGGTACGGGTGGCTGGTGCTCGGCAAGCTGGCCGCGCTGGCGGTCCTGGGCGCGGTCGGCGCGGCACACCGGGCGCCCACCCTGCCGGCGCTGCGCTCGGGGCGGCGTGGCGCGTTCGCCCGGCTGGCCGCCGGCGAGGTGGTCGTCTTCGCGGCGGTGCTGGGACTGGCGGTGGCGCTGTCCCGCAGTCCCACGCCGGTGGCGGCCGACCCGGTCGACGCCGATCCGATCACCGAGCTGCTCGGCTTCCCGATGCCCGCCGCGCCGACGCCCGGACGACTGCTGGGCCAGCCGCTGCCGGACCTGTTCGTGCTGAGCGCGGTCGCGGTGGGCGCGGCCGGCTACCTGGCCGGGGTGTGGCGGCTGCGCCGGGGCGGACACCGCTGGCCGGCCGCCCGCACCGCGAGCTGGCTCGGCGGGCTGGCGGTGCTCGCCGCGGTCACCACCCTGGGCGTGGCCCGGTACGCGTACGTGCTGTTCAGCGCGCACATGGTGCAGCACATGGTGCTCTCCATGCTGGTGCCGATCCTGCTCGTCGGTGGGGCCCCGGTCACCCTGGCCCTGCGCGCGCTGCGCCGCCCCACCGACCCCGACGTGCGGGGCGCCCGGGAGTGGCTGCTGCTGGCACTGCACAGCCGGCCCGCCAGGCTGCTCACCCACCCGCTCGTGGCGTTGGGCGGCTACGCGGGCAGCCTCTTCGCCCTGTACTTCAGCGACCTGCTGGGCACCCTGATGCGCTCGCACGTCGGGCACCTGGCCATGCTCGTCCACTTCGTCATCGCCGGCTACCTGCTGTTCTGGGTGCTCATCGGCGTCGACCCGGGCCGGCCGCGGGTGTCGTACCCGATCCTGGTGATCGTCCACCTGGCGGCGATGATGGCGCACGGCTTCTTCGGCCTGGTGCTGATGCAGACCACCACGGTCATCGCCCCGGACTGGTACCTGGCCGTGCATCCGGCGTGGGCGTCCTCATTGCTGGAGGACCAGCGACTCGGCGCCGGCATCGCCTGGGCGTTCGGCGAGATCCCGGCCGCCGTCGTCATGGTCGTCCTCGTGCGCCAGTGGGTCCGCGCCGACCAGCGGGAACAGGCCCGCCTGGACCGGGCGGCCGACCGTGCCGAGGAGACCGGCGAGGTCGACGACCTGGCCCGCTACAACGCCTTCCTCGCCGCCGCCAGCCAGGCCGACCGGGCGGCACCGCAGCCCGACCGCTCGGCACGACAGGCCGACGGCGCGGCACGACAGGCCGAGGGCGCCGCGGACGGATGAGCCGCACCGACCCGAGCGGTCGACCGGGAACTTCCTGAGGCATCGACCCGACTACTCGACCGGGAGACGGCGACCGGGCAACCCCGAGATGGCTCGACGGGCACGAGTCAACCGCAACCAGAACCCGTGAATTCCGATCGGAGTGGTCCATGTCGGTGACCGAACTGCCCGAAGACGCGCCGGACTCCCCTGCCGCCCCGGCGGGCACCGCGCAGCCTGCACGGCGGCTGGCGCCCTTCGCCGCGCTGCTGACGCGGCTGCACTTCTACGCCGGCATCCTGGTCGCCCCCTTCCTGCTGGTCGCCGCCCTGACCGGCCTCGCCTACACGATCACCCCGCAGCTGGACCGGGCCCTCTACGGCGACGAACTCACCGCCACCGCGGTCGGCGGTCCACCCCAGCCGCTCGCCGTGCAGATCACCGCGGCCCGCGCCGCGCACCCCGGCGGCACCCTCGCCGCCGTGCAGCCGGGCATCGGCGACACGACCACCCGGGTGGTGTTCTCCCAACCCGACCTCGGCGACCGGCAACACACCGTCTACGTCGACCCGTACAGCGGCGCGGTGAAGGGGCAGCTGACCACCTGGTTCGGCGCCACCCCCGCCACCACCTGGCTGGACGACCTGCACCGCAACCTGCACCTGGGCGACCTCGGCCGGCACTACTCCGAGCTCGCCGCGAGCTGGCTGTGGGTCCTCGTCCTCGGGGGGATCGTCCTGTGGTGGCGTCGCCGCGGTCCCACGCGTGCCCGCGCCAGGCACCTGCTCGTGCCCGACCTGGCCGCCGGCAAGGGGGTACGGCGCACCCGGGGCTGGCACGCCACCACCGGGGTCTGGCTCGTCGTCGGCCTGCTCTTCCTCTCCGCCACCGGTCTGACCTGGTCCCGCTACGCCGGCGCGAACTTCAGCGCCGGCCTGGCGGCCCTGCGCGCCGGCACCCCGCAGCTCTCCACCAGCCTCACCGGCACCCCGGCGGACGCCGGCGGCGCGCACCACCACGGCGCGTCCGCCGCCGCGGCCGTGGACCCGGCGACCTACGACCGGGTGCTGGCCGTGGCCCGGGACGCCGGCCTGGCCGGCCCGGTGGAGATCATCCCCGCCGAGACGGCCGGTACCGCCTGGACGGTCACCCAGACCGACAACACCTGGCCCGTCGCGAAGGACCGGGTCGCCGTCGATCCGGTCGCCGGCACGGTCACCGCCCGCAGCGACTTCGCCGACTGGCCGCTGCTGGCCCAGCTCACCAGCCTCGGCATCCAGGCCCACATGGGCGTGCTGTTCGGCCCGGTCAACCAGATCCTGCTCGCCGCGCTCGCCCTCGGCCTGCTCTGCGTGATCGTCTGGGGATACCGGATGTGGTGGCAGCGCCGCCCCACCCGTGCCGAGCGGCGTTTCCCGCTCGGTGCTCCGCCCGCCCGCGGCGGCGTACGGCGGCTGCCGGTCTGGGCACTGCTGCTCGGCGTGCCGCTCACGGTGGCCGTCGGCTGGGCGCTGCCCTGGTTCGGCGTCACCCTGCTCGGTTTCCTCGTCGTCGACGTGATCCTCGGTGCGGTAGCCCGCCGACGCCGCCGCTCCGCTCCCGTCCCGGCGGCCGGCGTCAGGGCGCCCGCTCGGGGTCGCCGGTGAGCAGGGTGGCGAGTTCGGCGGCGGAGCGGGGCCGGTTCCCGGCCAGGCCGGGGACCCGGTCCAGCAGCCGGTGCACCAGCGGGGCCCAGGCGGGCAGCAACTGGGCCGCGGTGAGCAGCCGCGGGTCGGCCATCCCGTCCGCCGTCGGCATGGTGCGTACCCCACCGCCGGTCACCACGGCCATGGTGTCCGCCCAGCGGTACGCGAGGTCGAGGTCGTGGGTGGACAGCACCACCGTGGTGCCGGCGGCGTGCAGGTCGTCCAGCGTCCGCAGCAACGCCTCCACCCCGGCCGGGTCGAGCCCGGCCGTCGGCTCGTCCAGGATGAGCAGCCGGGGCCGCATCGCCACGGCGCCGGCGATGGCCACCCGCTTGCGCTGGCCGTAGGAGAGCAGGTGGGTGGGCCGGTCGGCGACCGCCGTGACGCCGAGCGCGGCCAGCGCCTCGTCGCAGCGCCGGCGGACCTGCTCGGCGGGCAGCCCGAGGTTGACCGGTCCGAACGAGACGTCCTGCCGGACGCTGGCGGAGAAGAGCTGGTCGTCCGGGTCCTGCACCACCAGCTGGACCTGCTGCCGCAGCGCGCGCAGCCCGGCCCGGGTGTGCCGTAACCGGTGGCCGGCGACGGTGACCTGCCCGGAGCCGGGCCTCAGCGCGCCGGCCGCCAGCTTGAACAGGGTGGTCTTCCCACCGCCGTTGGGCCCGACCACAGCCAGCCGCCGGCCCGCCTCGACGCGCAGGTCGACGCCGGTCAGGACCGGGCGGCCCGGCTGGTAGGCGTAGTGCACCCCGGCCATCTCCAGCAGCGGGCCGGTCACCACCGCGACCCCGCGACGGCGGTGGCGACGACGATGGTCACGAGCAAACCCACGGTGGCCGCCACGAACGGCGGTGACATCCGGCGGGCTTCCACCTGCACCGCGAGCGATCCGGTGTATCCGCGCAACGCCAACCCCTCCTCGAGCCGCCGCGCGCGGCTGAACGCCCGGACGAACACCGCACCCGCCTGCCCGGCGAGGGACGCGTAGGCGGTGCGCCAGGTCCGGAAGCCGAGCCGCGCCGCCTGCGCCTCCCGGACCGCGCGCACGCTGTCCACGAGCAGGAAGAGCATCCGGTACGTCAGCGCGGCGACCTCGGTGACCGCCGCCGGGATCCCCAGCCGGTGCAGCCGGGGCAGCACCTCCGACAGCGGGGTGGTGGCGCTGAACAGCAGCAGGCAGGCCAACGCCGCCACCGACCGTCCGGCGGTCTGCGCCGCGAGCGCCGGGCCGGCCGGGTCGACCGCCAGCCGGGCCGGCGCCGGCATCGTCACCAGCAGGGGCACGGTCGAGGTGGCCACGAAGAGCAGCGGCACCCGGGCCGCCCGCAGCAGCACGGCCGGCGACACCCTGGCGGGGCCGAGCAGCAGGGTGGCGGCGGCCCCGCCCGACAGCACCGCACCCGGCCACGGCGGCAGCGCGACCGCGCAGGCCAGCAGCCCGAGGGAGAGCAGCGCCTTCTCGGCGGGGTGCCGCGGCCGCCAGGGACCGGTGTGCGCCGCGACGTCGAGCGCGAACACTACTCGCGCGGCTGCTCGGCGGCGGTGCTCCGCTG
The DNA here is from genome assembly GCF_030519475.1 of Micromonospora sp. C28SCA-DRY-2. GTDB lineage: Bacteria > Actinomycetota > Actinomycetes > Mycobacteriales > Micromonosporaceae > Micromonospora. The sequence continues at coordinate 464,967 of NZ_JAUMKD010000003.1, forward strand.
CCGCTGCCGGGTCCGGGCGACCCCGAAGTAGTAGCCGAGGAACCCGGCGCCCAGCGCGGCCTGGAGCGCGAAGAGCGCGGACTCCACCTCGCCGGACGGCGGCTCGTAGATCGGCGCGAACCACGGCTCGTAGTCCGGGTGGTCGTCCACGATCGCCTGCTCGGCCAGGGCGTCCGCCCCGGTGAAGGGCTCGTCGCCCGACCCGAGTCCGAGTGCCACCGGCGCCACCGCCAGGGCCAGCACCGCGAGCAGCAGCACCAGGTTCGTCCGGGTGAAGCGCTTCATGCCCGTACCTCCGCCGGCGTCGGCAGCACCCCGAGCCGGCGCAGGTCGTCCCCGCTGGTCCGGGTCAGCAGGCGTACCACCAGCACGGAGAGCAGCCCTTCGCTGATCGCCAGCGGGATCTGGGTCACGGCGAAGATCCCGCCGAACTTCGCCAGCGCGGCGACGAACCCGGCCGCCGGGTCGGGAAACGCCAGCGCCAACTGGACGCTGGTGACGCAGTACGTGGCGAGGTCACCCAGCGCCGCGGCGGCGAACACTGCCACGTCCATCCCGCCACCGGCCCGGCGGACCAGGGCGTAGACGGCGAAGGCGACCCACGGGCCGACGATCGCCATCGAGAAGATGTTGGCGCCCAGTGTGCTCAACCCGCCGTGGGCCAGCAGCACCGCCTGGAACAGCAGCACGATGCCGCCCAGCACACTCATCACCGGTGGCCGGAACAGCACAGCGCCAAGCCCCGTGCCGGTGGGGTGCGAACACGACCCGGTCACCGACGGGATCTTCAACGCGGACAGCACGAACGTGAAGGCGCCCGCCGCTCCCAGCAGCAGTTTCGAATCCGGATCCCGGCGCACCTGCCGGACCAGCGTCCGGCTGCCATGGACGACGAACGGTGCGGACACCGCGAACCACGCCGCGGCCTGCACCGGGGGCAGATAGCCCTCGGCGATATGCATGGAACGACCTTCCTCTCCAGCACCTCGTGGATGAGATCACTCGTCAAGGCCGGTCTCCTGGCTCCCGGATCAACGCTCCCTCCGGCCTTCCCGGGCCCGGATGGGCCCAGTGGCGTCGTCGGAGATCGCTACCCGGTCACAGTGGCGAGGGCCGCGCCGGTCTCACACCGGCTTCCCGTGCACCTTGACGGCGAGAGGCTATCGGTCGGTCATCCTGCGGGCAAGCCGCCGCCGCCGGCCCGGGCACCCGCCGTCCGCCGGCCGGCGCCTCGCGGCCCTGGTCAGAGCGGGTGCCCGGAGCATCGGCGCCAGCTGGGAATTCGTGGCGCGCGGGCCGGCCCGCCGGCCGGTCGCCGGACCCGACCGGCGGGCAGCGGCCCGGGGGTGAACGATCGGTGAGACGAAGCCGACAGCGGACGCCACGGGTGTCGGTCAGCGACGCGACCGGCATCTCGTGTCGTCGGCTCCCCTCGGCGGTGGGTGTCCCACGCAGCCGGTTCGACTGCCGCGGCGGTGGCGGGAGCGGACCGGTGGGCGTGCGGGACCGCCCCGACGGCGGTTCAGGCCGGGGTCGGGTGGTCCGCCTCGAACCGGGCCCGGGTCAGGAAGGCGAGCTGGGCGCGCTTGTCCGGCATGTCGACCTCGGAGCCGAAGGTGAAGCCCCCGGCCTCCAGGCGGCGCAGGGCGAGGTGGTTGCGCACGTCCGGCTCGACGACGATCCGCTGCGCGGCCGGGTCACGGAACAGGAATCGGGCGAGCGCCGGGCCGACGGCGGTGGTCAGGCCGCGTGCGTAGCGCCGGCCGGGGTTGAGCAGCAGGTGCATCCCGATGTCGCCGGGCTGGACCGGGTAACGCTCGCCCACCGGGTCCGCCTCCGGTTGGTAGGTCTGGAAGAGCCCGACCGGTTCACCGTCGACCATGATCAGGTAGGCGTGGTGGGTCGGCAGGCTGTCGATGAACGCGTAGATCTCGCGTACCTGGTCGACGGTGTGCGTGCCCATCCCCCAGAACGAGTTGCGGGGCTGGGTGACCCAGCCGTGCAGCAGGTCGGCGTGCCGGTCGGGGTCCACGGTCACGAGCGACAACTCGCCGAGATCGGAGATCTTCTCCTGGTATGTCATGGTGCGGGGTCCTTAGCTACGGGGTGCGGACGGGCGAGGCCGTGCTGCCGGTTGACCGTCGACGTCGTCACCCCGTGGCCGCGGCACTCCCGCGCGCCATCGACGAGGCTCGACGCCATCGCGGATCGGAGGGAGGGCAACGCGCGTTCCGTCGAGCGCCCAACTTAGGCTAACCTGCCCTAACGAAGGCTGACCTTACCTGGAGGGTGCGTGAAGCGGAACTGGGCGGCTCTGACGCTCGAGGCCATGCGTCAGCTCACCTCGCTCGGCCACCGGAGCGCCGCATGAAGGGCCGTCTCGGCACGCTCACCGCGCTGTACGTCACCCAGTACCTCGGCATCGGCTTCATCACCGTCGGGCTGACCGCCATCCTGCGCGACGGCGGGACGTCGCTGGACACCCTGGCGCTGCTGCAGATCGTCGGTCTGATCTGGCCGATCAAGTTCCTGTGGGCGCCGATCCTCGACCGCTACGGTTCCCGGCACCGCGGCCACTACCGGTCCTGGTTGCTGGTGTTCCAGGCCGCCCTGGTGCTGGCCCTGCTGGCGCTGCTGCCGTTCACCCGCCCCGCCGAGCGGCTCGGCCCGGTCGTCGCCATCTGCGCCGCGTACGTCTTCTTCTCGGCCACCCAGGACATCGCCGTGGACGCGGTCGCCGTCCGGCTGCTCGCCGAGTCGGCCCGGGGCGTCGGCAACGGCATCCAGGTCGCCGCCAGCTACCTCGGCAACCTGCTCGGCGGCGGCGCCTGCGTGCTGGTCTACGACCGGTTCGGCTGGGCGCCGGCGGTCGGCCTGCTGGCCGCGCTGACGGCGGTCGGGCTGCTGGTGGTGTGGCGGTTCCGGGAGCCCCCGCGCACCGACCGGGTGCCCCGGGTCGGCGCGGCCTACCGGGCGCTGCTGTCGGTGTTCGGCCAGCCCGGTTGCCGGTGGTGGACCTTCGGTGTGGTGCCGCTGGTCTACGTCGGCGCCGGGATGGCGTACGCGCTGGTCACGCCGGCCCTGGTCGACGCCGGCTGGTCGCTCGGCCGGGTCGGCGTGGTGACCGGGGTGGTGACCAGCGCACCGGCCATCGTGGCCGGTCTGCTCGCCGGCCTGGGGATCGGGCGCCTCGGTCGCAGCTGGGTGCTCGTGACCGGTGGGGTGGCGCTCGGGCTGTCGACGGTGCTGCTGCTGCCACTGATGAACGGGCACGCGCCGCTGGCCGGGACGGTCGCCGCCCTCTGTTGCTTCCTGGCGGCGTACACGGTGGCGAACGTGGTGCTCTACACGGTCAACATGGACTACTCGCGGCCGGACACCGGCGGCACCGACTTCACGGTGCTGTCGTCGTTCGGGTTGGTCTGCTCGTTCGTGGCGTCCTCGGTCGGGCTGGCGGCCGCCGAACGGGTGGGCTACCCCGCGGTCGCGGTCGCGTCAGTGGTCCTGGTGGCGGCCGGGGTCGTGCTCGGCCTCGCGCACCAGCGGCGGCACCGCCCGCCGCGGACCCCGGTCGAGGCGGCCGACCAGCACCCGGTCGTGGGCGCCGTGACCCCGGTGGGATGAACCGCCGACCCCCTACTTGACGATCTATTAGGTTAGGCTAACCTAACTGCGGCGCTCGCGCCCATCATGTCCACCTCGACCTGAGGACCTGCATGAGCCTGACCGGAAGCACGCTCGACAGCTCGTCGACCGGGGCCGTCCCCGACCTGTCCGCCGCTCGGGCCCACCTGTTCAACGCCGGTTCGGTCGCGCGCTACCAGCGCGTGCTGAGCCAGGGCGTGGACCGGGTGGCCGACCGGGTGGCCGGCGCGGACCGGCCGTTCACCGGCGTCACGCCGGAGGCGTTGGCTCCCCTGATCGCCGGCGTCGACCTGGACCGGCCGTTGGGTGACACCGACGCCGCCCTCGACGAACTGAGCGAGCTCTGGCTGCGCGACGCGGTGTGGTTCCACCACCCCCGCTACCTGGCCCACCTCAACTGCCCGGTGGTGATCCCGGCGTTGCTCGGCGAGGCGGTGCTCAGCGCTGTCAACTCCTCCCTGGACACCTGGGACCAGAGCGCCGGGGCCACGCTGATGGAGCGGCGGCTCGTCGAGTGGACCGCCGGGCGGATCGGCCTCGGCACCGCCGCCGACGGCGTCTTCACCAGCGGTGGCACCCAGTCGAACCTGCAGGCGATGCTGCTGGCCCGCGAGGAGGCGTACCGCCGGGTGGTCGGCGCGGCCGCGACCCGCCCGGCCCGGGCGGAGGTGCTCGCCCGGCTGCGGATCGTCACCTCCGCCGCCGGTCACTTCAGCGTGCAGAAGGCCGCCAAGCTGCTCGGTCTGGGCAGCGACGCGGTCCTCACCGTGCCCACCAACGCGGGCCGGCGGATGCGCACCGACGAACTCGCCCGGACGATCGACCGCTGCCGCCGGGACGGCCTGGTGGTGATGGCCGTCGTGGCCACCGCCGGCACCACCGACTTCGGCACCATCGACCCGCTGACCCAGATCGCCGAGATCTGCGCGGCGGCCGGGGTGTGGCTGCACGTCGACGCGGCCTACGGCTGCGGCCTGCTGGTCTCCCCCACCCGCCGGCACCTGCTGCACGGCATCGAGCGGGCCGACTCCGTGACGGTCGACTACCACAAGTCCTTCTTCCAGCCGGTCAGCTCCAGCGCCCTGCTGGTACGCGACGGCCGGATGCTGCGGCACGCCACCTGGCACGCCGACTACCTGAATCCCGCCCGCGCCGCCGAGCAGGGCATCCCCAACCAGGTGGACAAGAGCATCCAGACCACCCGCCGCTTCGACGCGTGCAAGCTCTGGCTCACCCTGCGGATCATGGGCCCGGACGCCATCGGCGCGCTCTTCGACCGGGTCGTCGACCTCGCCGCCGAGGCGTGGCGCCTGCTCGACGCCGATCCCCGCTTCCAGGTGGCCGCCCGGTCACAGCTGAGCACCGTGGTGTTCCGCTACCTCCCGGACGGCGTCGGGCCCAGCCTGGCCGACGAGGCCAACCTGCACGCCCGCGAGGCGCTGGCCGCCTCCGGGGCCGCCCTGGTGGCCGGCACCAAGGTGGACGGTGCCCACTACCTGAAGTTCACCCTGCTCAACCCCGAGACCACGGTGGCCGACATCGCCCACGTCCTCGACCTGATCGCCGAGCACGCCGCCTGGTACGCCCGCACCAGCTCCGCCGCCGAGCTGTCCTGCCCGGTCGGCTGACGCCCCGCCGCTTGGAGAAACGCATGTCGACCCACGACTTCATCGCCGTCGGCCTGGGCCCGTACAACCTCGGCCTGGCCTGCCTGACCGCACCGATCGACGACCTGGACGGGGTGTTCCTGGAGGCCCGCGACGGCTTCGACTGGCATCCCGGGATGCTGCTCGAGTCGACCCGGTTGCAGACGCCGTTCATCGCCGACCTGGTCAGCCTCGCCGACCCGACCTCGCCCTACTCCTTCCTCAACTACCTCAAGGAGACCGGCCGGCTCTACCCGTTCTACATCCGGGAGAGCTTCTTCCCGCTGCGCGCCGAGTACAACGACTACTGCCGGTGGGCCGCCGGGCGGCTGCCGAACCTGCGCTTCGGGCACACCGTCACCGCCGTCGAGTACGACGAGGCCGACGGCCACTACGTGGTGCACGCCGACACGGCGGACGGGCCGGTCACCCACCGGGCCCGGCACCTGGTGCTCGGCACCGGCACCCCGCCGTACCTCCCGGACGCCTGCGCCGGCCTCGGCGGCGACCTGATCCACAACTCGCGGTACCTGGAGCACCGGGAGGCGCTGCGGGCCAAGCGCAACATCACCATCGTGGGCAGCGGGCAGAGCGCCGCGGAGATCTACCACGACCTGCTCGGCGACATCGGCACGTACGGCTACCAGCTGAACTGGGTCACCCGCTCGCCCCGGTTCTTCCCGCTGGAGTACACCAAGCTGACCCTGGAGATGACCTCACCGGACTACGTGGACTACTTCCACGCGCTGCCCGAGCCGACCCGCTACCGGCTGGAGGCCGAGCAGAAGGGGCTGTTCAAGGGGATCAACGCCGACCTGATCAACGACATCTACGACCTGATCTACGCCCGCAGCGTGCACGGGCCGGTGCCGACCCGGCTGCTCACCAACACCGAGCTGACCAGCGCCGCGCACGACGCCGCGACCGGCACGTACACCCTCGGGCTGCGCCAGGTGGAGCAGGGCCGCGACTTCACCCTGGACACCGAGGGGCTGGTGCTGGCCACCGGCTACCACTACCGGGTTCCCGAGTTCCTGGCCCCGATCCGCGACCGGATCCGCTGGGACGGCCACGGCCGGTTCGACGTGGCCCGCAACTACAGCATCGACCACGCCGGCCGGGAGATCTTCCTGCAGAACGCCGGCACCCACACCCACAGCATCACCTCCCCCGACCTGGGCATGGGTCCGTACCGCAACTCGTGGATCATTCGGGAGCTGACCGGCCGCGAGCACTACCCGATCGAGAAGAGCATCGCCTTCCAGGAGTTCGGCGCGCCGGCGGGGGTGGCCTGATGACCGTGTTCACCCGGGTCGACGCCCGGCTCGGCGAGTTCGCGCTGCGTCCCCTCGACCCCGACGCCGACGCCCCGCTGCTGCACCGCTGGGTCACCGACCCCAAGGCCGCGTTCTGGCTGATGCAGGACGCCGACGTGGCCCGGGTCGCGGCGGAGTACCGGCGGATCGCCGCGCACCCGCACCACGACGCGTACCTGGGCCTGTGGCGCGGCGAGCCGGCCTTCCTCGCCGAGCGGTACGACCCCGCGCGGGTGGAACTCGTCGGCCTGTACGACCCGGCGGAGGGCGACGTGGGCATGCACTTCCTCTGCGCGCCCACCGAACGGCCGGTGCACGGCTTCACCCGCGCGGTGATCACCACCGTGATGGCGTGGCTCTTCGCCGATCCCGCCACCCGGCGGGTGGTGGTCGAGCCGGACGTCCGCAACACCGCCGTCCACGCGCTCAACGCCGCGGTGGGCTTCACCGTCGTCGGCCCGATCCGCAAGCCCGAGAAGGAGGCGCTGCTCAGCGTCTGCACCCGGGACCAGTTCCTGACCGCGACCCGAGAAGGGGTGCCCGCGTGAACCCGACCGCCGCCGTGGACCACCTGACCCCCGACGCCTGGGCGACGGCCAACCGGCTGCTGGTGCGCAAGGCCCTCGCCGAGTTCGCCCACGAACGGCTGGTCGCCCCCGAACCGGCGGGCGACGGGTGGTGGCTGGTCCGCGGCGACGACGCCGCCGTGGCGTACCGCTTCGCCGCGCGGCGGCTCGCGCTCGACCACTGGCAGATCGACGCCGACAGCATCACCCGGCACCGCGACGGCGAGGAGCTGCCGCTCGACGCCGTCGACCTGTGCCTGGAACTGCGCGGCGCGCTCGGGCTCACCGACGCGATCCTGCCGGTCTACCTGGAGGAGATCACCTCCACCCTGGCGGGCACCGCCTACAAGCTCGGCAAGCCGCGGGTGAGCGCCGCCGAGCTGGCCCGGGCAGACTTCCAGGACATCGAGACGGGCATGACCGAGGGCCACCCGTGCTTCGTGGCGAACAACGGCCGCATCGGGTTCGGGGTGCACGAGTACCACCGCTACGCCCCGGAGGCGGCGGCGCCGGTCCGGCTGCTCTGGCTGGCCGCGCACCGCGACCACACCACCTTCACCTGCGCCGCCGACCTGGACTACGACACCCTGGTCCGGGCCGAGCTGGGCGCCGGCACGGTCGAGCGCTTCACCGGTGTCCTCGCCGGGCTCGGCCTCGACCCGGCCGACTATCTGTTCATCCCGGTGCACCCGTGGCAGTGGTGGAACAAGCTGGCCGTCACCTTCGCCGGTGAGGTGGCCCGTCGCCGGCTGGTCTGCCTCGGCGAGGGGCCGGACGAGTACCTCGCCCAGCAGTCGATCCGGACGTTCTTCAACGTCACCGACCCGACCAAGCACTACGTGAAGACGGCCCTGTCGGTGCTGAACATGGGCTTCATGCGCGGGCTGTCCGCCGCGTACATGGAGGCCACCCCGGCCATCAACGACTGGCTGGCCGACCTGATCGACAACGACCCGGTGCTCAAGCGCACCCGCCTGTCGATCATCCGGGAACGGGCCGCGATCGGCTACCGGCACCGCCAGTACGAGACGGCCACCGACCGGTACTCCCCGTACCGGAAGATGCTGGCCGCGCTCTGGCGGGAGAGCCCGGTCGGCGGGCTGGAGCCCGGCCGCCGGCTCGCCACCATGGCCTCGCTGCTGCACGTCGACCGCGACGGCCGCTCCCTCGCCGGCGCCCTGGTCGCCGAGTCGGGCCTGACGCCGGCGCAGTGGCTGCGCCGCTACCTGGACGCCTACCTGGTGCCGCTGCTGCACAGCCTCTACGCGTACGACCTGGCGTTCATGCCGCACGGCGAGAACGTCATCCTCGTGCTGCACGCCGGCGCCGTCGAGCGGGTGGTCTTCAAGGACATCGCCGAGGAGATCGTGGTGATGGACCCGGAGGCGGACCTGCCCGAGCGGGTCCGGCGGATCCGGGCGGCCATCCCGGAGGACGAGAAGATCCTGTCCATCTTCACCGACGTCTTCGACTGCTTCCTCCGCCACCTCTCGGCCATCCTGCACACCGAGGGGGTGCTGGCCGAGGAGGACTTCTGGCGGACCGTCGCCGAGTGCGCCGCCGACTACGCCGACAGCGTGCCGCACCTGGCCGACCGGCTGCGCCGCCACGACCTGTTCGCCGCGGAGTTCGCGCTGTCCTGCCTCAACCGCCTGCAGCTGCGCAACAACCAGCAGATGGTCGACCTGGCCGACCCGTCCGCCGCGCTCCAGTTCGCCGGCACCCTGGCCAACCCGCTCGCCCGCTTCGCGCCGAAGCGATGAGCGCCGACCCGGTTGCCGTCGCGCCGCCCCGCCCGCTCGGCGGCGCGGCACCGGGCCGGTCGGACGGGCCGCCGGGCCGGTCGGACGCGCCGCCGCGGCCGTCCCGCGGCCGATGGTTGGTCCTGGCCGTGCTCTGTCTGGCCCAGCTCGTGGTGGTGCTGGACAACACCGTCCTGACCGTGGCTGTGCCGGTGCTCACCGCCGAACTGCACGCCAGCACCGCCGACGTGCAGTGGATGATCAACGCGTACGCGCTGGTGCTGTCCGGGCTGCTGCTCACCGCCGGTAGCGCCGCCGACCGGTACGGACGCCGGCGGATGCTGCTCGCCGGGCTCGTCCTGTTCGGGCTCGGCTCGCTGGCCGCCGGGCTCGCGCGGACCGCCGACCAGTTGATCGCGGCCCGGGCCGGCATGGGCGTCGGCGGCGCCCTGCTGGTCACCGCCACGCTGGCGGTCGCCATGCAGGTCTTCGACGGGGCCGAGCGGTCCCGGGCGATCGGCGTCTGGGCGGCCACCAGCGCGCTGGGCTTCGCCGCCGGACCCCCGATCGGCGGCGCGGTGCTGGCGCACCTGCCCTGGGGCGCGATCTTCCTGATGAACCTGCCGATCGTGCTGATCTGCCTGGTGGTCGGCCGGTCGCTGGTCCCCGAGTCCCGCGATCCGGCCGGCGGCCGCCTCGACCTGGGCGGGGTGGTGCTCTCCATCGCCGGCCTGACCGCGGTGGTCTGGTCGATCATCGCCGGGCCGGAGCGGGGCTGGACGTCGGCCGAGGTGCTCGGCGCCGCCGCGGCCGGTGTGCTCCTGCTCGGGCTCTTCGTCCGGTGGGAGCGGCGGGCCCGGCACCCCATGCTGGACATGCACTTCTTCCGGGACCGCCGGTTCGTCGGCGCGGTCTCCGGGGTCGTCCTGATCACCTTCGGGGCCACCGGCGCGCTGTTCCTGCTCACCCAGCACCTGCAGTTCGTCCGCGGCTACTCCGCCTGGGAGGCGGGGCTGCGGATGGCCCCGTTCGCCCTGTCCATCGTGCTGCTCAACGTCAGCGGCGCCGCCGCGGTGGCGATCCGCCGGCTCGGCCTGCCGGCCGCCATCGCGGTCGGCATGGGCCTGCTCGCGGCGGGTCTCGCGCTGGTCACCCACGGCCCGTCCGACGGCTACGGGGTGCTGCTCGCCGGGCTGCTCGTCATGGGTACCGGCTGTGCGCTGGCGAACCCGGCGATCGTCGAGGCGGTGATGAGCGCCATCCCGACCGAGAAGGCCGGCGCCGGGGCCGGCGTCGACGGCACCATGACGGAGGTCGGCAGCAGCCTCGGCATCGCCGTGCTGGGCGCGGTGTTGAACGCCCGGTTCACCGCCCTGCTGCCCGCCGCCGCGGCCGGCGCCGGATCGTTCCCGGCCGCTCTCGCCGCGGCCGGCGGCGGGCCGGACCGCGAGGCCGTCCGGGTCGCCTTCGCCGACGCGCTGGCGACCGGGCAGACCGTGGGTGCGGTGGCCGTGCTGGCCGGCGGGCTGGTCGCCGCCGGGCTGCTCCACCGGGCCGAGCGGTTGGCCGCACCCGCCGCCGGTTAGTCCGTGCCCGCGCGGGCACGGACCGGCCGGCACGCGGATCGACGACCCGGGCGCGGCGTCAGCGCGGTGGTACGGCGATCGGTTTCCGCTGGGTGAGCCGCCAGTGGTTGCCGAACGGGTCGCGGAAGGCGGCATCGATGCCGTAGAAGCGCTCCTCCGGCTCCTCGATGAACTCGACGCCCTTGGCCCGCAGCTCCCGGTAGCTGGCCCAGCAGTCCGGCGTCGCGAAGGCACCCACGCTCAGGTGCCCGGTCGCCACCAGCGACCGGAGCTGCTTCGCCACCGCACCGTCCACCACGGGCGGACCCGGCACCACGAGCATCAGCGGGACCTCCGGCTGGGCCGGCGCGTGGACGACCATCCAGTGGAAGCCGTCCTGGACCTGGTCGAGGTCGACCTCGAAGCCGAGTTTGCCGACGTAGAAGTCGCGGGCCTCGTCCATGTCCAGGACGTTGACGCACACCAGCGCCATGCCTGTGATCACCGGGTTCTCCCTGTCGACGGGTCGCGGGGGCCGGGGGCCGCGGGCCGGGCGGTTTCAGCGGCCGGCGAACGCGGCGACGACCGGCGCGAGGCTCTCGCCCGCCACATTATGGTCCTGGCCGGGCAGGACGTCGTGCCGCGCGCCCGGAATCGCCCCGGCCGCCTGCTCGGCCGCCGTGCGCAGGAACTCGGGGCTCGCCGCACCGGACAGCACGAGCGTCGGCACGCCGATCTGGGCGTACCGGGCCGTCGGGACCGTGGTGTCGGCCAGGATGGCGGCGTCGTAGGCCAGCGTCGGAGCCAGGCGGAGACCGGCCTGCCAGTACGGCGACCGGCGGGTGCCGGCGACCACCTGCGGCGGCACACCGACGTGCGTCATGAAGTGCGCCAGCGCGTCGTCTCGTCGGTCGGCCGCCAGCAGCTCCGCCAGGCGGTCGGCGTACTCCTTGGCCCGTCGGGGGCCGTCCGGGTCGGTGCTGAACGGCGGCTCCCACATGATCAGCCGGTCGACGGGGAGCCCGCTGGCGGTCGCCTCGGCGGCCAGCGCGGCGCCCGAGGAGAAACCGAGGAGGATGGGGGACATACCGGCGGCGGCCACGAGCGCCGCGATGTCCTCGACCTCCCGGGCGACCGCGTACGGTGGCGTGTCGGCGCTGTCGCCGCGTCCCCGCCGGTCGTAGTTCAACACGGTGAAGTGCCGGGCCAGTGCCTGGGCGATCGGCGCGTTGACGCCGCGATCGCAGGCGGCGCCGGCCACCAGGATCAGCACCGGGCCCACACCCGACCGGTCGAAGGCGAGCGTCGTCCCGTCCGTTGACGTGGTCTTCTCCATCGTGGCTCCGTCCGTGCCGGCACCGCGGCTCGTCCGCGGCGCCGGTCACGACGGTACGAAGGCGCGGGTTCGGCCGGCTTCTCGAAAACGACCCACTTGCGGGCGCGGGCCGGTCAGGGGCGGGTCCACATGCGGACGTAGCACGCGGGCAACCGGGCCAGGGCCTCGTGGCCGCGGCGCCGCCGGTAGGCGGTGGGGCTCTCGCCGACGACGCGGCGGAACTGGGCGCTGAACGAGCCCAGGCTGGTGAACCCGACCGCGAGGCAGATCTCCGTGACCGGCAGGTCCCCGGCGCGGAGCAGGGCCTTCGCGCGCTCCATCCGCCGGCTCATCAGGTACTGGTACGGGGTCTCCCCGAAGGCCGCCTTGAAGCTGCGGCTGAAGTAGGACGGCGAGACCGACGCGCTGCGGGCCAGGGCGCGGACGTCGAGCTGCTGGGCGTACGCGCGGTCGATCAGATCACGCACCCGTAGCAGGTGTCTCGCCAGCGGCGCGGCCGGACGGTTCACCGGTCCATTCTCGCTCGCCGGCCGGGGACACTTGCCGGCCGCGGGTAGCCTGCAGATCCCCGCCGTCGTCCCGGACGGCTACGTCGTGGCCGCGCTGGCGCCGGGCTGCCCTCGTCCGGTGGGCGGCGCACCTGGCCCCCGCCCGCCCCGCACGGAGGAATGAGGACCGTCATGACCGACCCGGCGAACCGCGAGGGTGAGAGCCCGACCGCACGGCAGCGGCGGGTGTGGGACAAGTCCGCGCCCAGCTACGACCGGCAGATCGCCCTCCTGGAGAAGGTCTGGTTCGCCGGCGGCCGCGAGTGGCTCGGCCGACGGGCCCGGGGTCGGGTGCTCGAGGTGGCCATCGGCACCGGCCGCAACCTGCCCCACTACCGTCCCGAGGTGACCCTCACCGGCCTCGAACTGAGCCCGGCGATGCTGGCCGTCGCGCGTTCCCGCGCCGCCGACCTCGGCCGCGAGGTGGACCTGCGCGAAGGCGACGCCGAGCGGCTGCCCTTCGCCGACTCGTCCTTCGACACAGTGGTCTGTGCGCTGTCGCTGTGCAGCATCCCCGAGCCGGCCGCCGCGATCGCCGAGATGCACCGGGTCCTGGTGCCCGGCGGCACGCTGCTGCTGGTGGACCACATCGGCAGCAGCTGGCCGCCGGTCCGCGCCGGCCAGTGGCTGCTGGAGCGGATCACCATCCGGGCGGCCGGGGAGCACTTCACCCGCCGCCAGCTCCCCCTGGTGAAGGCCGCCGGATTCCAGATCGTCGAGACCGAACGGCGCAAGGCCGGCAGCATCGAGCGCATCCACGCCCGCAAGCCGGCCCCGCCGGCAGCGGGGTGACCCGCCAGGGGCGTCGGGCGTACCCCTGCCCGGTGCGGCCGGTCAGGTCCAGGTGATCCGCTCCCGCAGCAGCGACCGCTCCGCCGGGTTGGCCGTCAGCTCCAGCGCCCGCGCGTCGGCCGCGCGCGCCTGGTCCGCCTGCCCGAGCTCGCGCAGCAGTTCGGCGCGGGTGGCGTGCCACAGGTGGTAGCCGGAGAGCGGCTCGGCGAGCTCGTCGACCGCGGCCAGCGCCGCCCGCGGTCCAGCGACGTACCGCAGCGCGATCGCCCGGTGCAGCTTGGTGACCGGTGACGGCGCCAGGCCGTCGAGCATGGTGTACAGCAGCACGATCTGGGGCCAGTCGGTGTCGGCCCAGCGGGGAGCCTCGGCGTGCACGGCCACGATGGCGGCCTGGAGCTGGTACGGGCCGGGCCGCCGGGCCGCGGCGGCCCTGGCGATCAGCCGGGTCGCGTCGGTGATGGCCTGCCGGTCCCACCGGCTGCGGTCCTGCTCGGGCAGCCGGACGATCTCGCCGGCGCTGGTGAAGCGGGCCGCGGCCCGGGCCCGGTGCAGCCGGATCAGGGCCAGCAGGCCGAGGACCTCGGGTTCGGTGGGCATCAGACCGGCGAGCATGGCGGCGAGGAACTCGGCGTCGTCGGCCAGGTCCCGCGACTGCACGCGGTCACCGCTGCTGGACAGGTAGCCCTCGTTGAACAGCAGGTAGACCACGGCCAGCACCTGGGTCAGCCGGGCGCCGAGCTCGTCGCTGTCCGGCAGGCGGTACGGGATCCCCGCGTCGGCGATCTTGCGCTTGGCGCGGGTGATCCGCTGCGCCACCGTGGTCTCCGGGACGAGGAACGCCCTGGCGATCTGGGCGGTGGTCAGGCCGCACACCACGCGCAGGGTGAGCGCGATCCGCGCGCTGCGCGGTAGCGCCGGGTGGCAGCAGGTGAAGATCAGCCGGAGCCGGTCGTCCGGTTCCCCCGCCGGCGGCGGCCACGCCGCCAGGACGAGCTTGTCCCGGTAGCGGGCGTGGCGGCGCAGCACATCCAGGCCGCGTCGCCGCGCCACGGTGTAGAGCCAGCCCTCCGGGTTGGCCGGGATCCCCTCGACCGGCCAGTGCCGCAGGGCCGCCTCGACCGCGTCGGCCACCAGATCCTCGGCGGCGGCGAAGTCGCCGATCAGCGACACCAGGGAGGCCGCGAGCCGGCCCGCGTGATCGCGTACCACGCGGGCCAGCTCGGCCTCGGCGGCGGCGCTCACCCCGCGATGGGCCGGATCTCGACCAGCGGGCACGCCGGCCACGACCGGACCAGGCGGAGCGCCTCGTCGAGGTCGGCGACGTCGATCTCGGCGAACCCGGAGATGACCTCCTTGCCCTCCACGAACGGCCCGTCGGTGACCACCGGCTCGCCGCCCTCCAGCCGGACAGTGGTGGCGGTGTGCGGCGGCATCAGGTAGGTGTGGCCGGTGATCTTGTCGGCGTTGTCGGCGAACCACTGCCGGACGCGCCCGTAGGCCCGTTCGCGCTCGGTCTCGTCCATGGCGGCCAGGTCCGCCGCGAACCGCTCGGTCTCGACGAACATCAGTACGTACTTCACGGCATCCACCTTCTCAGCTCTGGCCGGGCAGCGGACAGTACAGGTCGACGCCGTTGCCGTCGGGGTCGAGCACGGTGGCGTAGCGGTGGCCCCAGAACGCGTCCCACGGCTCTCGGGAACCGGTGTAGCCGGCGGCGACGAGTTCGGCGTACGTGGCGTCGACGTCGGCCGGCGTGTCGAACTGGAAGGCCAGGAAGATCGGCGGGCTGCCCGCGGCCCGGCTCCAGCCGGGCCGCGCCATCGACGCGAACTTCTCCTCGTCGAGCATCACGTGCAGGCCGTTGGGCAGGTCGCACCCGGCGTGCTCGGGGTAGCCGGGGTCGACCTGGAAGTCCAGGCCCAGGTGGCGGTAGAAGGCGATCGACGCGGCGACGTCCGCCACGACGATGTCCAGGGTGTTCATGACCGGTTTCATCTGCTCGCTCCTTGGTCGGTTGGCGCTTGCACCCCCTAGACGACCGGCGGCGGCCCCGATCCGACACCCGGCCACGGTTCTTCTCGCCGACCTGCTGGCGAGCGTGCCGCCGGCCCGGCCGGCGGTGCCGGTTTGGGCACGCCGGTCGAGGGAAGCAGCAGCGGTAATCCTCCCGGACGGACATGAGGAGGACCCGTGCTCCGTCTCGCCCGCGCGCCGGATCGTGCTGCGCACCGACGTCCACCGGGCCGGCCGGCCGCCACCGGCAGCCGGCCGGCGCCGGCCCGCCGAGGTCGGGTCGGCGCGGCCGCCGGGAGGGGCGGTACCCCGTGACACCCCGTGCCGGCACCCCGGCGCTGATCGCCTCGTGCCTGGTCCTCGGGGTCGCCTCGGTCGTCGCCGTGCCGGTCACCCTGGGCCTCGGATGGGACGAGGTGGTCTACGTCAGCCAGCACGATCCGCACGGCCCGGCGGCGTTCATGAGCGCTCCCCGGGCGCGCGGGGTGAGCGTGCTCGTCTGGCCGGTTGCCTCGTGGCTCGAGTCCACGGTCGCGCTCCGGCTGTTCCTGACCGCGACCGCGGCGGTCTCGCTCGGTCTGGCGTTCGGTGTGTGGGCCCGCCTGGTGACGCACTGGGCCGTCGCGCCGGTCGCGGCCGCCTCGTACGCGACCCTCTGGGTGGCGACCTTCTACGCCAACGCGGCGATGCCCAACCACTACACGGCGATGGCGGCGGTCGCGGCGGTCGGCTGTTACCTGCTCGCGGCCGGGGAGCGGCACCGGCCCGGCGCGTACCTCGGCCTGGTGGCGGCCCTGGCCGTCGCGGCCCTCATGCGGCCGGCGGACGCCTTCTGGCTCGGGCTTCCGCTGCTGGCGGCCAGCCTCCTCGTGCGGCGGTTCCGGCGCTGGCCGCTGGTCGCGGCGACCGTCGCGGGCCTCGCCGCCGGCGGCGTGCCGTGGCTGGTCGAGGCCGAACTGCGCTACGGCGGGCTCGGCGAACGCCTCCGCCAGGCCAGCGAGGTGCAGGGTGGCACCGGCCTGCGGTTCTCGCTGTGGGAGGTGATGAGCACCCTCGACGGGCCGATCCTGTGCCGGCCCTGCGACAGCCCGCTGCGGTGGCCGGCGGCGCTGTGGTGGGTGGCCGTCGCGGTGCTGGCGGTACTCGGCCTGCGGGCGGCACGCCGCGCCGGCGTGGCCCCGACAGCGTGGCTGCCGCTGGCGGTCGGCGCGTCGATGGCCTTCCCCTACCTGTTCCTGATCAGTTACTCGGCGCCCCGCTTCCTGCTCCCCACCTACGCGCTCGTCCTGACACCCGCCGCGTACGGGCTGGTCGGGTTGGTCCGCGCGACACCGGCGCACCGCCGGAAACTCCTCGCCGCCGCACTCGTCGCGGGGCTGGCCGGGCACCTCGCCATCCAGGTCGTGATCCTGCGGCACGTGGTCTCCGAGCAGCTCCGGGCACGCGGGGACTGGGCCCGCGTCGCCCAGGCCCTGTGGTCGCACGGCGTGCGTCCGCCCTGTGTCGTCTCCGGCCACGAGGCCATTCCGGTCGCCTACTACGCCGGCTGCCGTGCCCTGGAAGACCGCGGGAACAACCGCAACGCCACCACCGCGGAGCTGCGGCGCACGGCCGCCACCACGTCCTTCGCCTTCCTGGTCAGGGACGGCGCCCCGCCCGCCTGGGTGCGCACCTGGCAGCGCGTTCCGGTGCGGGGACTGAGCGCGCCCGGTTGGGTGCTGTACCTGCCCGACCGCCCGCCGGGCGCGACGACCTGATCGACTTCGGTCCTGCCGGCAGTCGAGAATCGTCATCGTTTCGTCGTGTTGTCCGGCGCGTCTTCCGGGTAGGGCAGGAGGATCAGCCGCTACCCGGGCACCCCCGATCCCGCGCTGAGCCGGGGCCTCCCCCGACCGGACCGGTGGCCCGATCGCCGCAGCCCAGGCGCGGGAGGCCGGCGCAACACGAGGAGTCGCGATGATCTTCCCCTGGTTCTACCCCCACGATCTTTCGCCGCTGTTCCCCAGCGGGTCCGCCTCCGACGACACCCGGCTGGCCTGCCGGCTGCTGGAGCGGATGCGGCAGGACCCGCTGCTCAGTCACGAACGGATCTGCATCGAGGTGCAGAACCGCGTGGTCATCCTGGAGGGCGTGGTCAGTTCCGACGAGGTGGGCCGCCGGGCCCACGCCTGCACCTGGAGCACTCCGGGAGTGCACGACGTCAACAACCGACTGCGCGCACCGCAGCGGTGAACGGCACCCGCGGCGGGCCTGGGCGCCCGGTGCCGGTCCGGCCGCCGCCGGGCCCGCGGCGACCGAGGATGACCGGGACGCGGTGCCCGGCCGGTCACCGCCACACGGTCACCTGATCGGCCGCCAACACCTTCCGCCCCTCGAAGGCGCGGTAGTCGTCCGGGCCGCCGAGCCCGGGACGGCCGGCCAGGTCGCCGTACGCGAACCGGACGACGGTGCCCTCGACGGTGACCAGTTGCGGTGGCGCCGCCTCCACGGTCCCCGAGGTCAGCACGAGCAGCGCGTCGTCGGCCAGGTCGACGTCCCGCACCACGAAGGCGACGTCGTCGACGACCAGTTCCACGGCGGCGGTCACGGTCAGCCGCTCGCCGACCTCGGCCCGAGCGAGGGTGCTCGGCGGAGTCAGGGCGGCCCGGGGCGGCGGCTGCGCCGCCGGCTCCCGGGTGCAGCCCCCGGCGGACGCGGCGGCCACCACCAGCGCCGCGGCGATCGCCGCCCGACGAACCCTGCCCCGGTCGGCCATGATGATCACCTGCCCCGTCGCGCCGCCCGCCGGTGTTCCTGTCACCAGCAATGCCCGACGCCATGACGGTCGCCGCGCGGCGGTGTGACGGTCGCGTGACAAATCCCCGGGCAGGCCGCGGCGAGCGACCGCGGGTGCCCGCCAGTCTCCGGCACCGCGCCGCCCGGCACCGCGCCGCCCGGCACCGCGCCGCCCGGTATCGGGCGGCACCGGCGCCGACCCGGCGCCTCGCCACTCGTGACCCGGCCGCCCGAGACCTCAGCCCTCGGCGGGGCCGGCAGCCTCGACGATGGAGACCGGCGTGCCGAGTTCGACGGTACGGGACACGGTGCAGAGCCGGTCGTGCGACTGCTGGAGCGACCGGGGCAGCGCCTCGCGCGCCCGGTCACCGTCCGGACCCGCCGGGAACCTCACGGTGAACTCGACGGTGAGGTTCCGCATCCGGTTTCCGCCGGCCTCGTCCCGGACCTTGTCGCCGCTGACCTCGACGGAGAACCCGGTCGGCTCGGCGCGCCGGCTGGTGATGTGGTCCACGTCGATCGCGGTGCAGCCGCCGATCGCCGCCAGCAGCAGTTCCACCGGCGTGAAGCTGCCGTCCTCGCCCGTGCCCATCGAGATCGATCCGCCGCGGGCGTTCCGCACGACATAGTTACCCACGCTGGTGCGCTCGATCTTCACCGAGCGGAAGGTGTCCTCACTCATGACCCGCACGCTACCCACGCCTTGGGGTTCCTGAGCCACCAGCCTGGCGCCGGTCGCGCCCAGCGGTGCGGCACGCAGGACCGCGCTCGGATCCGCGCCGCCACCGGTCAGCCGACCTCCGGCGCCCGGGCCGGGCTAGCGGGGCGTCAACACACAGAACTCGTTGCCGTCGGGGTCCGCCAGCACCGCCCAGGCGCTCTCGCCCTGGCCGATGTCGATCCGCGTCGCCCCGAGGGAGAGCAACCGGTCGACCTCCGCCTGCTGGTCGCCGTCGGCGGACGGGACGAGGTCGAAGTGCACGCGGTTCTTGCCCGACTTCGGCATCAGCGGTGGGCCGCCCCAGGTGATCTTCGGGCCGCCGTGCGGTGACCGGATCGCGGTCTCCTGGTCCTGGTCCCAGACCAGCGGCCACCCCAGCGCCTCGCTCCAGAAGTACCCGACCTCCTGCGAACCGTCGCAGGCCAGCGCCCCGATGAACCCGCAGTCGGCCAGGAACCGGTTGCCCGGTTCGATGACGCAGAACTCGTTGCCCTCCGGGTCGGCGAGCACCACGTGGTCCTCGTCCGGGCGCTGGCCGATGTCGATGTGCCGGCCGCCGAGTTCCAGCGCTCTGGCCACCGTCTGCCGCTGGTCCTCCAGGGAGGTGCTCGTCAGGTCGAAGTGCATCCGGTTCTGGCCGACCTTGCGCTGCCCGGACGGCAGAAAGCGGAGGCGGAAACCGGTGTCGTCGCTGGGCAGCAGCGTGACGCCGTCGTGCGGATCATCGCCGGTCCGCCAACCGAGCAGGCCGGACCAGAACCGCGCGAGACGCAGGGGGTCCCCCGCGTCGAAGCTGATCGCGAAGAGTTGACCCGTCATCCCGCTGCTCATCTCCCGTCCTGCCCACCGCTGGCGATGGGCACAGCCGGCCCGCCGGTCGGCAGCCTAAGGGCGAGCCGGCGCCACCCGCACCCGAGTATCCGCGCAACAGCCGGAGCACCGGTGCCGCCGGCGACCTCACCAGGCCCTCGCCGGGAGTGCCGGTCACCGGTGCAGGCTGGCCCCCTTGACCACCTTGTCGACGACGGTGCGCGGGCCGTGCAGCGCCAACCCCACCAGGTCGAGCTTCTCGCCGGACACCGCCCGTACGGCCGCGCGGTTGTCCCGGTCGTTCCCGGTGCCGAACAGCTCCTGGGTGAAGATCGAGATGCGCAGGCCCCGCGCGAGCGCGCGCCCGTGCGCGCTGGTCAACGTGGCCCGGTCACCCGCGAAGACCAGCACCGGCTGGCGGAACATGGGCAGGTACCGGGTGCCGTCCGCGTCGAGGTACTCCTCGCCCAGCAGGTCCGGCTCGGCGCCGGCGACACCGCTGACCAGGAAGGCGGTGACGTTCAGTCGTTGCCAGGCCGCCAGGTCGTCGCGGATCAGAACGGCGATCTTGGTGTCGAAGCGGATCGGTTCACTCATGCCGTCGAGGCTGCCCGCCCGGGACGAACCCGTCTTGTACGTTCTTGGCATGGCCATCCGGCCGGACAGCCCGCACGTCAGCGCCTGGCGACCGCCGGTGCCCGGGATCACCGAGGTGTTCCACGCGCACTTCGTCGACCACGCGTACCCGTCGCACACGCACGACGTCTGGACGCTCCTGATCGTCGACGACGGCGCCATCCGCTTCGACCTCGACCGGCACCAGCACGGCGCGCTGCGACCGTCGGTCACCCTCCTGCCACCGCACGTACCGCACGACGGCCGCTCCGCGACGCGGCACGGCTTCCGCAAGCGGGTCCTGTACCTCGACACGTCGGTCCTCGGCGCGGAGGTCACCGGCGCCGCCGTCGACCAGCCGAATCTGCCCGACCAGCCACTGCGCCGCCGGATCCACCAGCTCCACCAGGCGCTGGCCCGGCCGGGCGACGGGTTCGAGGCGGACAGCCGGCTGGCGTTCATCCTGGAACGGCTCAACCTGCACCTACGCCGGCCCGCCCCAGCCCGGGGCCAGCCGTCCGCCGACGGCATCGCGGTCCGGCTACGCGAGCTGCTGGACGCGCGCACCACCGAGGGCGTCACCCTGCGCGAGGCCGCCGAGCTGCTGCACGCGCACCCCACCCACCTGGTCCGGGCCTTCACCCGGACGTACGGGCTGCCGCCGCACTCGTACCTGACGGGTCGCCGGATCGAACTCGCGCGCCGGCTGCTGCTCACCGGCCAGCGCCCCGCCGAGGTCGCCGCCGCGGCCGGGTTCTACGACCAGTCGCACCTGACCCGGCACTTCAAGCGCCATCTCGGTGTCAGCCCCGCCCGGTACCCGACCCTCCCCGCGCCCCGGCGGGCCGCGGTCGACGACCGCCGCCGGCAGCTCCCGTGATCCTGCGCCGTCCGAGGTCCCTCGCTCAGGAGGCGCGGCTGGCTCGCGCCGCTTCCGCCACCTGCACCACCGGGGTGTCGACGAGGTGCTCCGCGATGAACCAGGTCTGCAGCTCGTTGGTGCGGATCACGTTCGACACCAGCAGGTCGTTGCTGCCGTCGTCGCCGGCCTCGGCCACCCGCGCCGCCGCGTCGTGCGCGTCGGTGAGGATCAGCTCGTGGGCCTCCAGCAGGCGCGACAGCATGGCCGGCACCTCCTCGGCGCCGTCCGGCGGGCGGGGCACCCTCGTGATCTCGGCAACGTGACGCGGGTCCCCGACCGCTATCCCACCGAGCGTCTGGATGCGCTCCGCGATCGTGTCGATGAGTTGGAGCTGCTCGTCCGCGTGCTTGTCGAGCAGCAGGTGGAGCTGGTAGAAGGTCGGGCCACGCATCAGCCAGTGGTGCTTCTTGTAGAGCGCGTGGAGGATCCGCGAGTCGGCGAGGACCCGGTTGAGCCGTTCGCACGAGTACATCCGCGCGTTGTACGCGAGCGCGACCGGTAGCTGACGGACGGTACCGAAGGCCTGGATCTCCCGGCCCTGCTGGTGCAGCCGCGGCTGGCTGTCCGAACGATCCTCCTGCTGAGCCATGCCGCACCCCCGATTCGCGGTCCACGCTCTTGCCGACGACCCGAGCGTAAGACGCCGCCGACCTCCAGGTGGCCACAATCGGCAGCGCCGACGGTCGGCCCGCGCCGAGCGCCAGGTGATCTCGGGCGGTCCGCACCCGATGCGTGACCCGGAGGTGCGGCACCGCTGGTCCGCTTGCTCCCCGGGCCTACCGTGGAGCGCGGTGCCGGCGGACGCTAGGTGGCGGGCATGCAGATCATCGAGCACAGCATCATCGGGACCCGCTCCGCGGTGCTTCGCCTTCGGCGCCCCGGCAGCCAGCTGGAGTTCGTGGTGTTCCCCATGCTCCACGTCGCCAGCCCGGAGTTCTACGCGGCGGTGACGCAGCGGCTCCGCCGGTGTGACCTGCTCGTCGTGGAAGGCGTCCGGGGACGCTCGGTACTGGGCTGGGCCATCACGCTCACCTACCGGGTCATGCCGGCCAACAAGCGCTCCGGCCTGGTCGTAGACACCATCGCGTACCGGTCGCTCGGCGTCGAGATGATCAACCCGGACCTGACGACGGCCGAGTTCGCCCAGGGCTGGCGGGCCATGCCGCTGCGCTACCGGCTACAGATGTGGTGCCTGCTACCGATCGTGGCCGTCGCCCAGTTCCTCGGTGGCACGCGGCGGCTGCTCTCCCCCGAGGTCGAGCTGAACGACCTGCCCAGCGCGTGGGACGAGCGGTACTCGGACAGCGACTTCGCCGACCATGTCGAGCGCACGTTCGGCGGCGACCGGGACGAGCGGCTGCTCGCCGCGCTCGCCGAGCTGGTCCGTACGCGGTCGTCGGAGCGGATCGACGTCGCGGTCGTCTACGGCGCCGGTCACGTGCCGGCGATCGTCCGGGGGCTGATGGACCGGCACGGCTACCGCCCCCGGACCGCCGAGTGGCTCACCGTGCTGGGCGCGTGAGCGGTCCCGCCACCGTCGGCCTCCACGGTGCCGCTGTCACACCCTTGAGGCAGGCTGCCTGGCACCGACCGAGGCCAGTGCGGCATCGGCCTGGCACGACCTGGAGGAAGCCCATGGCGGTCACCGCCGATGATCTCGACGCGGCGTTGTCGAGCGTTGTTGCCACCCTGCGACCAGCTACCGGACTGGAGTGGTCCGCGCGGGCCGGCGGTCTGGAGTGGGACTGCTGGCACACCGCCGAACACCTCGGCGACTGCCTGATCTCGTTCGCCGGTCAGCTGGTGGCCCGACCGGAGAAGCGGTTCGTGCGCTTCATGGCGACCGCCGACCAGGACGCCTCCCCGGCGGAGGTACTGGAGTTCGCCGAGGTGGGTGGCCGGATGCTGGCCGCCACCGTACGCATGTCCGGGCCGGAGGTCCGGGCCTACCACCCCAGCGGTCAGGCCGATCCGGAGGGCTTCGCCGCGATGGGGTGCGTGGAGACGTTGCTGCACGGTGACGACATCGCGCAAGGGCTCGGCCTCGCGGTCGATCCGCCCCGTGACGTGTGCTCCCGGGTGCTCGACCGGCTGTTTCCGGCGGCGGCGCGGGAGTTGGCCGGCGTCGACCCGTGGGCGGCACTGCGGTGGTCCACCGGCCGCATCGAGCTGCCGGGGCGGCCCCGGCTGGAGGAATGGCACTGGCGTGCCGCTCCGCCGGGTGAATGACACCTGATCACGGACCGGGTGCGAGCAGGTCGCGGCGAACGTCCCCGCGGCCTGCTCGCACCCGGCAGGAGGCGCCCGCGTCCGCCGGGTCTCAGCGCGCCGCAGCCGTGCTCGCGGGAGCCAGTTGGAGGATCTCGGCCACCAGCGGCAGGGTGGTCACGCCCTCGCTCTCCAGGAAGTGGCCGCCGCCCCGGACGAGGTGGGTACGGGCCCGTAGCCGGTCGGCCAGGGCCACGGAGGCGCTCGGCGGAACGATCGCGTCGTCGTCGGAATGGATCACGTGGCGTTGCCGGATGTTCGGCGCGATCGCGGCGAGGTCCACCTCCTCGGCGAGGAAGGTGTCCAGGACGGGGAGCACGTCGAGCGTGCCGGTGAAGCCCGCGACGAAGACCGCGCCACCCAGCGACCACGGGGTGGGCAGCGCGGCGAGGCGCCGCAGCACGGTGATCGCGCCCAGGCTGTGCGCCACGATCCAGGTCCCCTCGTCGACCCGGTCCACGGCGGCGCTGACCGCCCGGTGCCACTCGGTCGCGGAGGGCGCGTCGGGCTCCGGAAGCCGGACCACCGTGACCTCGACGCCGTGTGCGGTGAGCAGGTCGCGTAGCCAGGGGAACCAGTGGTTCTCGGGCGTCGCCCCGTAGCCGTGGACGATGAACACCCGCCGGACGGGAAGATCAGATGTCGTGGGTGAGGTTGAGATAGGCACAGCGAGACCGTAAAGGCTCACGTCGGTGTCAAGGTCAAGAGGAGAGGTTGGATGCGCATCGGGCAACTGTCCGCCATGACCGGGGTCAGTAGGCGAGCGCTTCGCTACTACGAGGAGCAGGGGCTGCTGGTCACGCGGCGCAGCGCCAACGGCTATCGGGAGTACGCCGAGGACGCGCTGCTGGTCGTGCGACAGATCACCGCGCTGCTGGACTCGGGACTCAACTCGGACGCGATCCGCCGCTTCCTTCCCTGCGCCCGTGGCCCGCAGCCGGAGTTCGAGATGTGCGACGAGCTACGGGCACATCTGCAACGGCGCCGGGACGAGCTGAGCAACCAGCTGCACCGGCTGTCCGAACAGGTCGGCCGGCTGGCGGCCCACCTGGAGTGACGCGGCGGGACCCGCCTCGGCGCCGACGGGGCGGTGACCGTTCACCACCGGCGCAGCGCGGCGGCCAGCTGGGCCAGGGCGATGTGGGCGGCGTCGAAGATGGCCAGTTTCCGTGGGAAGTTGTGGTTGAGCCCCTGGTACCGGGTCGCGGTGACGGGAACGCCGGCCGCCAGCAGCCCGGCGGCGTACCGTTCCCCCTCGGCGGACAACAGGTCGAGTTCGGCGGTGATGACCAGGGCCGGGGGCAGCCCGGCGAGGTCGGCCCGCAGCGGGTCCAGGTCCGGCTGGGTCCGGTCCACGCCCGGCGGGGCGTACGCGTCCCAGAAGAACCGCATCTCCTCGCGGTCCAGGCCGTACTCGTCCAGGGCCGGGTAGTCGGCCGCGGGGTCGATGACCGGGCAGATGAGGAGCTGTCCCGCGAGGCGGATCCCGGCGTCCCGGGCGCGCCGGGCGGTCACCGCCGCGAGGTGCCCGCCAACGGAGTCACCGGCCACCGCGATCCGGCCCGGATCGAGGCCGTGCCCAGCCGCCCCGGGCCCGCGCAGCCAGGTCAGTGCGCGCGCCATGTCGTCCACCGCGGCCGGGTAGGGGTGCTCGGGGGCGAGCCGGTAGTCCACGGAGAGCACGGCCCAACCGGACCTGGCCGCCAGGTGCCGGCACAACCCGTCGTGGGTGTCCACGTTGCCCATCACCCAGCCACCGCCGTGGGCGTACAGGACCACCGGCAGCGCGTCGTCGTCGCCGGCGCGGTAGAGGCGGGCCGGCACGCCGCCGGCGTCGACGGTGCGCACCGACCGGATCTCCGGTGCCTCCCCCACCTCGTCCGGGGTCGCCCGGACCATGCTGAGCCGGGCCGCCGGCAGGGTCGCCCGGGTGAGCGGGACACGCTGCTGGACCTGCATCGCGGCCCGCGCCTGCGGGTGGAGTCGGCCGGGGTCCACCCGCTCATTATCGCTGCTCGCCGGAGGCCACCGGCGCCGACACGGACGGTGCCGGCCGGGCGGCGCGGCGGCTACCGTGTGGACCGTGGACGAGCTGCTACCGGCACTGCCGGAGGATTGGGAGCGCTGCCTCGCGGTGGCCGCGCATCCCGACGACATCGAGTACGGCGCGGCCTCGGCGATCGCCCGCTGGACCGCGCAGGGCAAGCAGGTCACCTACCTGCTGGCGACCCGGGGCGAGGCGGGCATCGACGCCATGCACCCGGACCAGGCCGGGCCGTTGCGGGAGGAGGAGCAGCGCGCCGCGGCCCGGGAGGTCGGCGTGGACGTCGTGGAGTTCCTCGACCACCGCGACGGGGTCGTCGAGTACGGTCCGGAGCTGCGCCGCGACA
Source organism: Micromonospora sp. C28SCA-DRY-2 (assembly GCF_030519475.1). GTDB lineage: Bacteria > Actinomycetota > Actinomycetes > Mycobacteriales > Micromonosporaceae > Micromonospora. The sequence continues at coordinate 490,637 of NZ_JAUMKD010000003.1, forward strand.
TCGTGCGGGCGATCCGGCGGCACCGGCCCGAGGTCATCGTCTCGGGCGCCTTCACCGTCCGCATGGTGGGCGGCATGACCAACCAGGCCGACCACCGGGCGGTGGGGCTGGCCACGCTCGACGCCGCCCGCGACGCCGGCAACCGGTGGATCTTCCCGGAACTGGTGGACGAAGGGCTGCCACCGTGGGGTGGCGTGCGCTACGTCTGCTTCGCCGGCGCGGAGCGCCCCACGCACGGCGTCGACGTCACCGGCGAGCCGCTGCGGCGCGGTATCGCCTCGCTCGCCGCGCACGCCGAGTACACCAAGGGTCTGGGCGTGGCCGGCCCCGAACCCGCGCCGATGCTCACCTGGGCGGCCCGGCAGGGCGGACCGGCGCTGGGCGTGGAGGCGGCGGTCCTGTTCGACGTGCACGCCCTCACCTTCGAGGGCCCACCACCCTGGCTGTGAGCCCGCCCGCAGCGAGCCCGGCCGCGCGGCGCTCGGGCGCTGCGAGCCCGGCCGCGCGGCGCTCGGGCGCTGCGAGCCCGGCCGCGCGGCGCTCGGGAGACGGGGAGCTGGCGCGGTGCCCGCGGCCCCTCGGCGGAATGTCGGATGGGCGTCCGGCATTCCGCCGAGGAGGAGGCGCTCAGCTCACCGCCTGCTTCACCAGCGCGGCGATCCTGGCCTCGCTGTCGGCGGTCAGCTCGGTCAGCGCGAAGTAGGTCGGCCACATCACGCCGTCGTCGAGGTTCGCCTCGTCGCTGAAGCCGAGCACCGCGTACCGGGTCTTGAACTTCGCCGCGCTCTGGAAGAAGCAGACCACCTTGCCGTCGCGGGCGTACGCGGGCATGCCGTACCACAGCTTGGCCGTCAGGCCCGGCGCGCTGGCCTTGATCACCGCGTGCAGGCGCTCGGCGATCGCGCGGTCGGACGCCGACATCTCGGCGATCTTCGCGAGCACGTCGCCCTCGGTGTCGGCCTTGGCGCCCCGCCGCGCGGCGCTCTTCAGCTCCTTGGCGCGCTCCTTCATGGCGCTGCGCTCGTCGTCGGTGAACCCGTCGTACTTGGCGCCGGTCACGGTGGTGGTCTTGGTCTTGGTCGACATCACAACTTCCTCTTTCTGACGAGTGGTTCGGGGGGTGGAGCCCCGGTTCGTACCGGGCTGACGGATCTCTTCGGCGCGGCTCAGGTCACCACGCGCCGGCCTGCTGCCGGGTCGGCGCGTTGAGCCGGTTGAAGGCGTTGGTCATGGCGATGGTGAGCAGCAGCGCGGCCAACTCCTTCTGGTCGAAGTACGTGGCGGCGATGTCCCACACCTGGTCCGGCACCGGGTCCGGGTGGTCGGCGAGCCGGGTCACCGCCTCGGTCAGGGCCAGCGCGGCACGCTCCTCGTCGCTGAACCAGGGCGTCTCCCGCCAGGCGGCGACGGCGTGCACCTGCTCCGCGCTCGCGCCGTGCTGGCGGGCCTGGTGCACTCCCCCGGCCACGCACGGGGCGCAGCCGTTGATCTGGCTGGCTCGCAGGTGGCTCAGCGCCAGCACCCTGCCGTCCATCCCCGCGCCCGCGACCGCCCGGTTGACAGCCATCAGGGCCTCCATCGCCTCGGGGATCAGCACCGCCGGGTTCGGCATGCGCTCGGTCGACATCGCTTTCTCCTTCGTCGTCGGTGTCGCTGACGGGAGTCATCTGATCAGCGGCGGGCCGGGTCCCGCGCCGCCCGTGGGACACCGTGGGACACTCAGAGGCCCGCTGAGCAGCGCAAACGCGTCGCCGATCCGGCGCCGTGGGCCGGGACGGTACGGTGTTGCAGGTGTCCAGCCCCCAGGAGCGACTGGTGGCTCAGCTCGCCGGGATCAAGGAGCTGAGCGGGCTGAGCCTGCGCGCCCTCGCCCGCCAGGCCGGGCTGAGCAGCTCGTCGCTGTCGCGGTACCTCACCGGTCAGCTGGTGCCGCCGTGGGAGGCCGTGGTGGCGCTGTGCCGGGCGGTGGGCCGCGATCCCCGGCCACTGCGCGCGGTGTGGGCGGAGGCGTCCCGGGCGGGCGCCGCACCCGCACCGCGCCGCAACGACCTGCCCGCCGACCTGTTCGACTTCACCGGCCGGGAAGCGGAGGCCGCGCTGGTCGAACAGCTGCTGCGGAACACCGCCGCGGTCGCGATCGACGGCATGGCGGGCGTGGGCAAGACCAGTCTGGCCGTACACGTGGCCCACCGGCTCGCCGCGACGTATCCGGACGGCGGGCTCTACCTCGACCTGCACGGCTTCACCCCCGGCCGGGAGCCGCTGGAGCCGCGGACCGCGCTGGGCCGGCTGCTGGCCGCGTTGGACGTCACGCACCCACCGGCCGGCGTCACCGAACGCGCGGCGCTCTGGCGGTCGGAGCTGTCCCGCCGGCGGGTGCTCATCGTGCTCGACAACGCGGTCGACGCGGAGCAGGTACGCCCGCTGCTGCCCGGCGCCGGCAGGTCGGCGGTCCTGGTGACCAGCCGCCACCGGCTGGTCAGCCTGGACGGGGTGCCACCGGTCTCGCTGGAGCCGCTGACCGACGACGACGCGGCGCACCTGTTCGGCCGGGCGGCCGGGCTCCCGCGCACCGACGGGGAAGCCGTCAGCCAGGTGCTGCGCCAGTGCGGCGGGCTCCCGCTGGCGCTCCGGATGGCCGGTGCCCGGCTTCGCCACCGCCCGGGCTGGACGGTGGGGGTGCTGGCCGAGCGGCTGCGCGACACCGCGAACCGCTTCGACTCCGTGTTCGGCATGTCGCTGCGGCAGCTCGACGCCGGCCAGCGCCGGGTGTTCCGGCTGCTCGGCGTCCTGCCGGGCGCCGACTTCGACGCGGCCGCGGCGGCCGCGCTCACCGACCTGCCGCCCGACCGGGTCGGCGCGGCGCTGGAGGAACTGGTCGACGCCCACCTGGTCCAGGAGCCCTCCCCCGGGCGGTACCGGATGCACGACCTGATCCGGCAGTACGCGGCGGACCTCGCCGCCGACGAGGAGCCCCGGGCCGAGGCCGCGCTGCGCCGGGTGCTGCGGCACTATCTGGCACAGGCGGTCGCCCGCGACCGGACGCTGCCCTCGCCGCACCGCGGGCGACCCGCGCCGGGCGACCCGGCGACGGCGATGGCCTGGTTCGACCTCGAGTACGCCAATCTGGTGGCCAGCTTCGACGCCGCCGTACGGCTCGGCATGGACGAGGTGGTGGCCGAGCTGCCGCAGGCCATGCAGGTCTGGTTCTTCCGCCACCGCGGCACCGACGACCAGCTGCGCCTGCTCGAATCGGCCGCGGCCGCCGCGGCGCGGCTCGGCCGTGACCAGCAGCGGGCCGCGCTGCTCGCCGAGCTCGGCTTCGCCCGCGCGGCCGCCGGCCGCCTCAGCGAGGCGCTGTCCGCCTACGAACTGGCGGAGCGCTCAGCGCCGGACGACGACACCGCCGCGGCGCTGGCGCTGCGCACCGGGTTCGTACGCCGGGATCTGGGTGACCTCGAAGCCGCCCAGGCGCACTTCCGGCGGGCCGGCGTCCTGTTCGAGAAGATCGGCCACCCTGCCGGGCAGGCCCAGGCGCTGGCCTTCGACGGGTGGGTGACCCTGCACCTCGGCCGCCCCGGCGAAGCCGTCGAACTCGCCCGGGCATCCGTCGCCCTGGTGGACGGGCCGGCGCGGATCACCGGGCTGGTCACCCTCGGGCTCGCCCTGGCGCCGGACGATCCGGCCGGTTCGCTGCGCGCGCTGCGGGACGCGTTACGGCTGTCCGAGCAGCATCACCTCCAGCACAACCAGGCGTGGTGCCACAACTACCTCGGTGTCGCGCTGCGGGTGACGGGCTCGCCCGAGGAGGCGCTCGAACACCACCGGCGGGCCTTCGAGCTGCTGGAACCGCTGGCCGAGGTCCAGCTGGAGATCGACGTCCGGCACACCTACGCCGAGACGTGCCGCGCGGCGGGTCGGCGGGACGAGGCGCTGGCGCTGCTCGACCGGACCATCGAACTCGCCCGTGAGCTGGGCCGGCCGTACGACGAGAAACGCGCCCGCGCGGCGCGGGACAGCCTGCTCGCCGCCGGCTGACCCGACGCCGGCCCGCCGGCGTCGGGGGTGGCGGAGCGATCCGCGCGGTCAGCGGCTGGCCGCGGCCACCCGCAGCCCCAGGGCGATCAGCACGGTGCCGCTGACCATTTCGAACCGGCGACGGATCGCCGGTCGACGGAACCACGCGCCGGCCCGCCCGACCACGGCTGCCAGCGCCAGGTACAGGACGATCTCGACAGCCACCTGGAGCAGGGCGAGCAGGGCGGTGGTCGCGAACAACGGCCGGTCGGCCGGCACGAACTGCGGGTAGAACGCGATCATGAACACGGCGGCCTTGGGGTTGGCGAGCATCACCACCGCGGCCTCGCCGAATGCCTTCCACCAGCCCCGCCTCGGGTCGGCCGGCGCCTCCTCGGCCACCGCCTGGAGCGCCCCGGGCTTCCGGCTCCGCCAGGCGGCCCGCCACGACCTGACGCCCAGGTAGATCAGGAAGCCGGCGCCCACCACGCGGAGGACCACGAAGGCCGCCTGGGAAGCGGCAACCAGGGCGGCCAGACCGGCGGCGGCGAACAGCGCCCAGAGATAGAGGCCGGCCTCCAGCCCCAGCACGGTGGGCACCGCGCCGGCGAAGCCGCGCAGCGCGGCCCGCCGCATGATCAGCGCCATCGCGGGACCTGGCGAGGCGGAGATCAGCACGACGGCGACGACGAAGGCCGGCAGCGAGGCGACGAGATCCATTGGAGGATTCTCGTCGCCGGCGCCGCTCGGCTCAAGGACATCCCGGGCGGGCTCGCCAGGCCCGGGTGACCTCAGTCAGCACTGGGTCCTGGCACGACGCCCGCTCCCACCGCAGACGTCGGTCCGGGAGGAGCGGCGGGATGCCACCGTGGCTGGGGCGGCCGTGGCTGGGCGAGCAGCACGGCGACGGTGATGGCGATGACGCCGACCAGCTGGACGAGGGAGAGCGTCTGGCGCAGGAACAGGTAGCCGAGGAGGGTGGCGACGATCGGGCTGCCGAGGGCGAGGAAGGAGACGGCGAGTGCCGGCAGTCGCTCGATCCCGCGGAACCACAGCGCGTAGCTGAGGACCGCGCCGAGGGAGATCAGATAGCCGAAGCCGATGACGTTCGGCCCGGTGAGGGTGGCCGGCAGCCCTTCGAGGACCAGCGTGACCGGCAGGGCCACCAGTCCGCCGGCGACCAACTGCCATCCGGTGAAGGGCAGCAGCCCGATCCGGCTCGGACGCCCCCAGCGTTTGGTCAGCGTGATGCCGGCGGCCATGCAGGTCGCCGCGGCGAGCGCCGCGACCACGCCGGCCGCGTCCAGGGCCGCCGTGCCCCGCAACACCAGCATCGCTACCCCGGCCGCGCCGAGCAGACAGGCCACCACGTGCGCGACCCGGATCCGGTCACCGAGCAGCAGCGCCGCCAGCAGCAACACGATCATCGGTTGTACGGCCATCAGCGTCGCGGCGATGCCACCGGGCAGGCGGTAGGCCGCGACGAACAGCAGGACGTTGAACGCGCCGATGTTGAGCGTGCCGAGCACCAGTGACCGCCACCACCACCGCCCGGTCGGCAGCACGCGGGTGAGGGCCAGCAGGATCAGGCCCCCGGGAAGCGCCCGAACGGTGGTGGCCAGCAGTGGCCGGTCGGGTGGCAACCACTCGGTGGCCACCAGGTAGGTGCTTCCCCAGACCGCCGGCGCCAGCGCCGTGACGCCCGCGGTGCGCAGTGGTTGCCCGCCCCTCATGCCGCACCGCCCGTCCTTCCCGGGACCCGGGGCGCCGGCGTCGGGCGCCCCGCCGCGCTGGCGGTCGGCCTGCTGCTAGTCGACGCGGGCATCGCGGTCGCGGGTCCGCTTGAGCTCGAAGAAGCCGTCGGTGCCGGCCAGGGCGAGGATGCCGTCCCAGAGCCGGCCGGCGGCCTCGCCGCGCGGTGCCGGGGACATCACCGGGCCGAAGAACGCGACGCGTTCGCCAGCGGGCCCGGCGAGGTGGATGACGGGAGTGCCGACCTCGGAGCCGACCGGGTCCATGCCGGCGTGGTGACTCGTCAGCAGCGCCTCGTCGTGGGCGGTGGTGTCCGCGGCGTCGGCGAGGTCCGCCGGCAGCCCGGCGTCGGCGAGCGCGGCGAGGATCATGTCCCGGCCCAGGCCGGCCCGGTGGTGGTGGATCCTGGTGGCCATCGCGACGTAGAGCGCCCGCAGGGCGTCGGGGCCGTGCCGCTGCTCGGCGGCGACGCAGACACGCACCGACGCCCAGCCCTCGACCATCGCCGTGCGGTACTTCTCCGGCACCTCCCGGCCCTGGTTGAGCACCGAGAGGCTCATCACGTGCAATCGCGTCCGGACGGGTCGGACCTGTTCGACCTCGAGGAGCCAGCGGGAGGCGGTCCACGCCCAGGGGCAGCGCGGGTCGACCCAGGCGTCGACGACGGTCTCCGCCGCCCGCTCGGGTGCGTTGACGTTCATGGTGCGGGTCCTCTCGGGTGAGCTGGGGTTGCCGGCGGCGGCTCGCGGCCGTCGCCCGCCCGACCCGGCGAACGGCCGGTCGAGGCTGCTCGGCGGTTGCCGAACCGGTCTGACTCGAAGCTTCACCCGCGATAGATCATGAGTCCAACACATGCTTGTCACATGATCGATCGTGAAACAAGATTGATCCGTGGAACTCCAGCAGATGCGCTACGTGATCGCGGTCGCGGAGACGAACAGCTTCACCCGGGCCGCCGAGCGGTGCCTGGTGGTGCAGTCCGCGCTCAGCCACCAGATCGCGCGCCTGGAACGGGAGCTGGGCGCGAAGCTCTTCGACCGCACCAGCCGGCGGGTCCGGCTCACCCCGGCCGGCGCCGCGTTCCTGCCCGCCGCCCGCCAGTGCCTGGACGCCGCGGATCGGGCTGCCGCCGAGGTCGCCGCGGCCGTCGGCGAGGTGCGCGGACGGCTCACGGTCGGCCTGATCCCCACCGTCGCCGCGGTCGACCTGCCGCGGGTCCTGCGGGACTTCCGCCAGCGCTACCCGTCGGTACGCATCAGCCTCCGGGTGGGCGCCAGCGAGGATCTCGTCGAGCAGGTGAAACAGGGCGCGATCGAGGTGGCCTTCCTCGGGCTGCCCACCACCGCGCGGCCCGACGGCGTACCCGCCCGCGAACTCGCCCGCGACCGGCTCGTCGCGGTGGTCGCCCCGGACCACCCCCTCGCCGCCGAGTCAGCCGTCAGCCTGCGTCGGCTCTCCACCGAGGTGTTCGTCGACCTGCCGGCCCGGACCGCCGGGCGGATCCAGTCCGACCAGGCCTTCACGGCCGCCGGCCTCACCCGCGATGTCGCCTTCGAGGTGACCACCGCCTACCTCATGTCCCGGCTGGTCGAACAGGGACTCGCGGTGGCCATGCTGCCCGCCGCCTACGCACCGCAGCTCACCGGCGTGACCACCATCGAGGTCACCGACGCGCCGGCCCGCGTCGAGTACGTGATCTGGAGCCGGTTCGACCGTACGCCCGCGGCGAACGCCTTCCTCGCCCTGCTCGACATCGCCCCCGGGAGCGTCGGGTAGCGCTCGCCGGTCACCACGCCGTTCCCACCGCCGGCCGCCGGTCGGGGCGGGATCAGCATCCGGGAATGGCCGCGTCCGGCTCGCACGCCGATCTTCGTGATGGCAGGCTGGGGGCACCGTCCGTCGGCAGCCGAAGGCCGCCGGACGGCCGATCCTGCGCAGAGGGAGGCGACCGATCCGATGGCCGCGGACGTCACCAGCACCGCCGAGTGGCAGGCCCTGAGCAGGCACGCCGATGAGATCCGCGGGATCCGTCTGCGCGACCTGTTCGCCGCCGACCCGGGCCGGGGCGAGCGGTTGGCCCTAGAGCTGGCCGACTGCTACGTGGACTACAGCAAGAACCTGGTGACCGACACCACCCTGGAGCTGCTGACCGCGCTGGCCGAACGGGTCGGGCTGGCCGACCGGATCGCCGCGATGTTCGCCGGGGCGCACCTCAACGCCACCGAGGACCGGGCCGTGCTGCACACCGCGCTCCGACTGCCCCGGACGGCCGCGTTGACAGTGGACGGTCAGGACGTGGTCGCCGGCGTGCACGAGGTGCTGGACCGGATGTCGGCGTTCGCGGAGAACGTCCGCTCCGGACGGTGGCGCGGGCACACCGGCGAGCGGATCCGCACCGTGGTCAACATCGGCATCGGCGGTTCCGACCTGGGGCCGGTGATGGCGTACGAGGCGTTGAAGGCGTACCGCGACGGGGGCCTGACCTGCCGGTTCGTGTCGAACATCGACCCCACCGACGTCCACGACACCACCGCCGACCTGGACCCGGCGACGACCCTGTTCGTGGTGGTCTCCAAGACGTTCTCCACCCAGGAGACGCTGGCCAACGCCCACCAGGCGCGGCGCTGGCTGCTGGCCGGGCTCGACGCCGACGAGTCGGCGGTGGCCCGGCACTTCGTCGCGGTCAGCACGAGCGAGCAGCGGGTACGCGACTTCGGCATCGACCCGGAGAACATGTTCGGCTTCTGGGACTGGGTGGGTGGCCGGTACTCGCTGCCGTCGGCGGTGGGCCTGTCGGTGATGCTGTCCATCGGACCGGACCGGTTCCGCGAGATGCTGGGCGGCTACCACGCCGTGGACGAGCACTTCCGCACCGCGCCGCTGGCCCGTAACGCGCCGGTGCTGCTGGGCCTGCTCAACGTCTGGTACACGAACTTCCTCGGCGCCCAGACCCACGCCGTGCTGCCGTACTCGCAGTACCTGCACCGGCTCCCGGCGTACCTGCAACAGCTCACCATGGAGAGCAACGGCAAGTCGGTGACGGTGGACGGCGCCCCGGTGACGTACGACACCGGAGAGATCTTCTGGGGCGAGCCCGGCACCAACGGGCAGCACGCCTTCTACCAGCTGATCCACCAGGGCACCCGGCTGGTGCCCGCGGACTTCATCGCCTTCAGCGAGCCGAACCACGACATCGGCGAGATGCACGACCTGTTCATGTCGAACTTCTTCGCCCAGACCGCCGCGCTGGCCTTCGGCCGCACCGCCGAACAGGTCGCGGCGGAGGGCACCCCGGCGGAGCTGGTGCCGCACCGGGTGATGGCCGGCAACCACCCCACCACCTCGATCATCGCCCCGCGGCTGACCCCGGCCACCTTCGGGCAACTGGTGGCCCTCTACGAGCACATCGTGTTCACCGAGGGCGCGATCTGGGACATCAACCCGTTCGACCAGTGGGGCGTCGAGTTGGGCAAGGTGCTGGCCAACCAGCTCGCACCGCAGCTCACCGCCGAGAGCGCGGACCTCGACGGCACCGACTCGTCCACCGCCGCCCTGATCCGCCGGTACCGGCACCAGCGCGGCCGCGACTGAGGCCGGCCGCCCCCGTCAGCCGGCCCCGGCACCGTCCGGGATCGGCGGTAGATTGCACGGTCATGGCCACGAGCGCGGACGTCCGGCGCGACCTCGCCCGCCTCGCCGACCCGCACCGGGCGGCGCGGGTGAGCCGGTTCCTGCAGATGGTCCCCGGCGGGTACGGCGAGGGCGACCGGGCCATCGGCGTCTCCGTGCCCGAGCAGCGCGGCGTGGCCGCCCGGTACTGGCGTGACCTCTCCCTGGCCGAGACGGCGAAGCTGCTGACCAGCGGCGTGCACGAGGAGCGGCTGACGGCGCTGTTCGTCCTGGTGCGCAAGTTCGCCAAGGCAGACGAGGACGAGCGGGCCCGGATCTTCCACACGGTCCTGGCCAACACCCGCCACATCGACAACTGGGACCTGGTGGACTCCTCCGCGCCGTACATCGTCGGCCCCTGGCTGATCGACAAGGACCGCGGCGTCCTGGACACGTTGGCCGGGTCGAGCCTGGTGTGGGAGCGGCGGATCGCCATCATGGCGACCTTCGCCTTCATCCGGGCCGGCGACTTCGACTGGACCTTCCGGCTCAGCGAACGGCTGCTGCGCGACCCGCACGACCTGGTCCACAAGGCGGTGGGCTGGATGCTGCGCGAGGTGGGCAACCGGGACCGGGCGGCGGCGGAGGAGTTCCTGGCCCGACGGTACCGCCGCATGCCACGGGTGATGCTGCGGTACGCCATCGAGAAGTTCGAACCGCAGCGCCGGCGGGAGTACCTGTCCGGCGTGGTCTAGGCGACCGGCGCCCGCCGGCGAGCCGGCGGATCGTCGCGGTCAGCGGCGGTCGGTGTAACGGGACCGCGCGCCGCTACGCCATACCGTCAGGGAGATCGTGCCGCACGGTCTCCCGGGTGGGCGGCGCTCCAGACGTTCCGGGTTCCGCTCGCTCCGTTTTGGCCGTACACCGGAAAGCACTCATGGCTGAGCCCACAACGCCGATGCCCGCACCGACGCCGGCGGCACCACGCCGCACCGGCGACACCGCCGTGGCGGACGCGGGAGCGACACCCGCGGCATCGGACGGTCCTGCGCAGACCTCACCCACCCCGCCGGAGCGGGGCCGCACCGCCGTGTGCCGGCACTGCGGGCAACCCCTGTTCACCGACCCGTTGTGGGGCTGGATGCATGGCGGGAGCCGCTACCTGTGCCAGGACCCGGCCACCGGTGAGCCGCTGTGCCAGCCGGCCACGCCGGCCTGACGCCAGCGCCCGGCTGGGGTCCGCCTGTACCGGCGCTGTAGCTGCTCCTGGAGGTGCCGTCCGTACCCTCTCGCCATGATCGGCATTGCCCGGACCGCACGGGCCGTCGCGGTGGTCTGGCGGGCCGGGCGGGCCAACCTCGCGGTGTACGTCGTGCTCGCGCCGATCGCCGGCGCGCTCCCGGTGCTCGCGGCCTGGCTGACCAAACTCGTCCTCGACCGGGTGGCGAACGCCTCCGGCGGCGCGATCCTCGGGGTGGCCACCGCGCTGGCGGTGGTCTCCGTCGGCCTCGCCCTCGTGCCGCACCTGACGAACTACCTGCGGGCGGATCTCGGGCGCTCGGCCGCCGTCGTCGCGCTCGACCAGTTGTACGCGGCGACCGACCGCCTCGCCGGGCTGCGCCGGCTGGAGGATCCGGCGTTCCAGAACACGCTCCGGCTGGCCGAGCAGGCCGGGCGGGACGGGCCGAGCCGCTGCGTCGACGGCCTGCTCGGCCTGGTGCAGAACGGGGTGCTGCTGACCGGTTTCCTCAGCACCCTCGTGGTGATCAACCCGGTGATGGCCGTGCTGGTGGCGGCCGGCGGCGTACCGGTGCTGGTCGCCGAGCTGCGGCTGAGCCGGCGACGGGCGAACATGCTGTGGCAGATCGGACCGGGCGAGCGGCGGGAGATGTTCTACGCCAGCCTGCTGACCAGCCTGTCCGCCGCCAAGGAGGTACGCCTGCTGCGGCTGGGCGGGCTGTTCCGCCGCCGGATGCTCGCCGAGCTGAGCACGGCGAACGCCGCCCGTCGGGTCCACGAGCGCCGGGAGGTACGCGTCCAGGCCCTGCTCGCGGCGCTGAGCGCGGCGCTGTCCGGGGGCGGCCTGGTGTGGGCGGTCGCCACCGCCCGGTCCGGCGGGCTCACCGTGGGCGACGTGGCCGTCTTCATCGCCGCCGTCGCCGGGGTGCAGAGCAGCCTGGCCACCCTGATCGACCACCTCGCCGGCATCCACCAGGCGATGCTGCTCCTCACCCACTACGAGCAGATCGTCACCTGCCCACCGGATCTACCGGAGCCGGCCCGGCCACTGCCGGTGCCGCCGCTGAAGCGCGGCATCGAGTTCCGCGACGTCTGGTTCCGCTACGGTCCGGACCACCCGTGGGTGCTGCGCGGCGTGGACCTGTTCATCCCGGCCGGTCAGGCGGTGGCCCTGGTCGGCCACAACGGCGCCGGCAAGAGCACCCTGGTCAAGCTGCTGTGCCGGTTCTACGACCCGACCCGGGGCGCGATCCGGTGGGACGGCGTCGACCTGCGCGAGCTGTCCGTGCCCGACCTGCGGGCCCGGATCGGCGCGGTGTTCCAGGACTACATGACCTACGACCTGACGGCCGCGGAGAACATCTGGCTCGGCGACGTCGACCCGGCCGGCCCGGACCACGTACGGGCCGAGGACGCCGCCCGGATCGCCGACGCCGCCCGGCGGGCCGGCATCCACGAGACCATCGAGGACCTGCCCCGGGGGTACCGGACGATGCTGTCCCGGGTGTTCGAACTGGACGGCGACCCGGCCGACGCCGGGGTGCTGCTCTCCGGCGGGCAGTGGCAGCGGATGGCGATCGCCCGGTCGGTGCTGCCCGCGGCGCGGGACCTGCTCATCCTCGACGAGCCGAGCGCCGGCCTGGACGCCGAGGCCGAGCGGGACATCCAGCTGCGGCTGCGCCGGTACCGGGCCGACCGCACCAGCGTCCTGATCTCGCACCGGCTGGGTACGCTGCGCGACGCCGACCTGATCGTGGCGCTCTCCGGCGGACGGATCGTGGAGGCCGGCCGGCATGAGGACCTGCTGGCGGCCGGCGGCACCTACGCGTCCCTGTTCCGGATGCAGGCGGCCGGCTATGTCGCGACGGAGCCGGACCGGGTCGCGGCCGACGCGGACTACCTGCCGGCCGAGGCGGGCACGCCGGCCGACTGATCCGCGCGGGCGAGGAACGTTTCCAGCACGCCGTCGCGCCGGCCGGGCAGGTCGGCGAAGATCCGGTCGGCCTGCCGGGCGTACCCGTCGGCCGCCGCGCGCTCGCCGCGGCGTTCCCGCACCCGGCCGAGCTGCCGCAGCGCGGCCGCCTCACCGTACCGGTCGCCGACCGCGCGGGCCAGGGTCAGCGCCTCCTCGCCGTCCCGGTGGGCCAGCGCCACGTCGCCCATCCGGAGGTGCACCTCCGAGCGGCTGAGCAGCGCCTCCCACTCGTCCTCCCGGTTGCCGGTGCGCCGGCACAGCCGCAAGCCGGCGGTGAGCGCCGTCAGCGCGTCCAGGTGCCGCCCGAGCTGGCTGTGCGTCCGGCCCAGCGCGACCAGCGTCATCGCCTCGCCGACGGCGTCGTCGTGCTCGCGCCGCATCGCCAGGCAGCGGGTGAGGTGCGCGCCGGCCGCCGGGAAGTTGCCCAGCTCGAACTCGATCTCGGCGAGGTTGTGCAGCGCCATCGCCAGCCACACCGGGTTCCCGGTGGCGAGCAGCTCGACCGCCGCCCGGACCAGGTCCGCCGCCCGGCGCGGGGAGCCCGTACGGTGGTGGAACCAGCCGAGGTTCTGTAGCGCCCGCCCCTCGCCTTCGCGATCCCCGAGCCGGCGCCACAGCTCCAGCGCCGACTCCAGCGCGCCGCACGCCGCCTCCAGGGACCCGGCGCGCCAGTGCAGCGTCGCCCGTAGCGCCAGCACCTTCGCCCGGGTGGCACCGTCGTCGGTGACCGTCGCCGCCCGCTCGCAGACGGCGACCAGGGCGTCGGCCTCCGCCCACCGGTTGCGCTTCTGCAGCCAACCGGCCACCGACGGGATCGCCGCCACGCAGAGCCGGCTCAGCTGCGGGGCCGCGTCGCAGGCCTGGCGTGCGGCGGCGATGATCCCGGCCAGCTCGGCGTCGACCCAGCGTACGGCGTCGTCGAGCGTGGCCAGCTCGACGACGGTGGGCCCGGTGGCCAGTTCGGCCGCCCGCTGCGGACGCAACAGCTGACCGGCGCGCAGCACGGTGGTCAGGTACGCGGTCAGCCCGCGGAGCACCAGCCGGTCGCGCTCCGCGGCCGGATCGGTCTCCTCGGCCAGCTCCGCGCCGTAGAGCCGGAGCAGGTCGTGGAAGCGGAACCGGGTCGGCCCGACCGCCTCCAGCAGGTGCGTCTCGGTGAGCCGGTCCAGCAGCGTCAGCGCACGCCGTTCCGGGACGCCGATGGTGACCGCGGCGAGCGGCGCCGGTATCTCCGGCACCCGCAGCAGCGACAACGACCGGAAGGCGGCCGCCGCCGTGCGATCGTCCGGATCGGCGCTGTCGAGCAGTTGCCGGTAGGTGTTCCAGAAGCTGGACCGGATGGCGAGGTCGTCCGCGCGCAGCTCGTCGAGGCGTCCCCGCTCGTTGTCCAACCGGTCCGCGAGCACCGCGACGGGCCAGTCGGGGCGGGCCGCCAGCCGGGCCCCGGCGATGCGCAGCGCCAGCGGGTGGCCGTCGCAGAGCATCGCCAGGCGGTCCGCCGCGGCGGGGTCGGCCGCCCCCCGGCCGTCGCCGCAGAGGGTGTCGAGGAGCTGGCGCGCCTCGGCGTCGCTGAGCCGGTCCAGCCGGAGCCGGACCGCGTCGAGGGTGCTCGCCGGCCGGCGGCTGGTGACGAGGACCGCGCAGTCCGGGCCGGCCGGGAGCAGCGGCCGGATCTGCTGCGCGCCGGCCGCGCCGTCCAGCACGATGAGCAGCCTCCGGGTGGCGGTCTCCGACCGGAACCGCGCGGCCGCCTCGGCCAGCTCGAGCGGGACGTCCCGGGCCGGCACGCCCAGCGCGCGCAGCATCCGACCGAGCGCTGACAGCGGTTCGACGCCGGGCATGCCCGGGGCGCCACCCTGTAGTTCCAGGTACAGCTGCCCGTCCGGATAGCGGCCCGCGAGCCGGTGCGCGGCGCGTACCGCCAGGGTGGTCTTGCCCATCCCGCCCGGGCCGTGCAGCACGACCACCGCCGGCCCGGTCCGCGACCCGTCGGCGGCCGTGCAGGTCCGCTCGATGGCGTGCAGTTCGTCGACGCGGCCGACGAACGCGGCCGGGTCCGGTGGCAGCTGACGCGGCGGTTCGGCCGGGCCGGGCGGGTTACCCGGCGTGGGGGCCGGTTGCGGGTCGACCGGCTCGGCGGCGGTGTCGGGGGTGGACAGTTCCGGGGCCCGGCGCAGGATGGCCTGGTGCAGCCGGGTCAGCTCGGTGCCGGGTTCGAGGCCGAGCTGGTCGGCGAAGACCGCGCGGGTCTCCGCGTACGCGGTGAGGGCCGCCGGCGCGTCGCCGGAGCGGTACAGCGCCAGCATGAGCTGGTGACGCAGCCGCTCCCGGTACGGGTGGGCGGTGATCAGCAGCCGCAGCCTGCCGGTCACCGAGGCGTGCTCGCCGAGCGCGAGGCGGGCCTGGATCAGGTCCTCGACCAGCGACAGGTGCTGCTCCTCGAGCAGGGTGATCCGGGCGCCGAGTTCCGGCCCGGGACGGACGTCTTCGGCCGGTCGGCCCCGCCACAGGTCCAGTGCCTCCCGGAACCGCGCCGTGGCCGCGGCGTGGTCGCCCCGGGCGAGGGCCGTGCGGCCCTGCTCGATAGCGGCCTGGAAACGGTGCAGGTCCAGCTCGTCCGGGTCGACCCGCAGCTGGTATCCGGCCGCGTTGGCGGCCAGCCGATCGGCGCCGGCCGGCTCCCCGTCCAGCTCGCCGAGCAACCGGCGCAGCCCGCTGGCGTAGGTGCGCAGGTTCGCCACGGCCGAGTGCGGCGGCTGGTCCCACAGCTCGCCGACGAGGCGGTCCAGCGACACCCGCTCGTTGGCCGACAGCAACAGGGTGGCCAGCATCGCCCGCTGCTTCTGCGGGCCCACCGGGACAGCCCGACCGGCGGAGATGATCCGGAGTGGACCGAGCAGCTGGAATCGCAGACTCAAGGCACCTCGGCTCTGATCGGGACCACCACGGCCAGCGCCCCGGGAGCAGGTACGAGGGCTCGCAACGCGGTACGCGTAGCGGCTTGTATCGATGCTGTAGGTCGCCGTGTAGGAGGTCCACCTATCGTCCACCATCAGTCTAGATCATGATTGGAGGGACACATGACCCGTCGCGTCGGCGCACTGGCGGACCGGTTCTTGGCACTGATGCTGCCCAAGACCACCGCCTCCGCCGTCTGTCAGCCGCCCTGCACCCACACCCCGATGTGCTGCCGGTTCACCTACACCCGGTTCAAGTGGCGCACCTGCAACAGCTCGTGCGAGTGCTGGTGGGGTACCGACTGCTGAGCAACGCCCGCGACGCGCTGGTCCCCATCCCCCTCAGGAGCGAACCCATGCCCATCGTCGTCGCCGCCCTCGTCGTCCTCGCCGTCCTCGCGCTGCTGAACCTGCTGCTCACCTTCGGCGTCATCCGCAAACTGCGCGAGCACACCCAGGAGCTGGCCCGCGCCCGCCCACCGGTGACCCTCTCGGTCGGCGCGCAGGTGCCGGACTTCACCGCCCCGACCACCGGCGGGGACGTGGTGTCCGTCGCCTCGCTGCGCGCCGCCGGCGGCCTGGTGGCCTTCCTCGCCCCCGACTGTTCCGGCTGCCAGGAGCAGCTTCCCTCGGTGCGGTCGACGCTCGCCGAAGCGCTCGCCACCCCGATGGCCGTGCTCGTCGTCCTCACCCGGCTGAGCCCGGCGCCGGAGCGCGACGACCGCGAGCGCGCCGAACTCGTGGCGGCGTTGGGTTTGCGGGGCACCCGGGTGGCCGTCGTCCACGAGCCGCTCGACGGGGCGCTCCAGTCGGCCTTCCAGGTCGCCGCGTTCCCCGCCTTCTACCTGGTCGACACCGACGGCCGGGTGGCCGGGGTGAGCAACAACGCCAGCCAGCTACCCGACCTGTCCGCGGGGCGCGACGTCGTGCCCGCCGCGCGATGACCCCAGCGCGGCCCGCAGCCGTCGAATGACCACCCCCCGCACCAGCTCCGCCGGGAGCGCGCCGAAGGCCCGCGAGTCGAGACTGTGCCGCGGCGCGTCACCGAGGACGTAGACCTGCCCTGCCGGCAGCGCCGCCACCCGCTTGACCATCAGCTGGGTGGCGGCGTCGACGTCACCCGCCTTGATCCTGATGCCGGGCGGTGGCAGGCAGACGACGACGGCACCGACCCGCAGCCGCCGCCGGAATCCCCGCCGGAGCACGAGGAGCTGGTCGCCCTCCCGGTAGGTCGGGGTCATGCTGTCGCCGTTGACCCCGACCACCTGGAGCAGGGCGCGCGCCGCCAGCAGCACGGCGACCGCGAGCGCCACGAACGATCCGGCGGTGATCAGCAGAATGGATCGATCCACCGCACCACGGTAGCGGAGCGGCCGCGGGGGAAGCGGCCGCCGGCGGGTGCCGCCTGCTGCCGCCGACGCCGCCCACGAGCCACCGGAGAGGAAGCGGGAGCGCATGTCGTACCTGTTGGTGTTCAGCTGGTGCCTGCTCGCGCCGGTCTTCCTGGCGTCGGCCGCCAGCAAGCTCCGCGGGCGGCGCGCGTTCCGGGCGTTCGCCGACTCGCTGCGGGCCATGGACCTGCTGCCGGCGCCGGTGGTGGTCCTGGTCGCGGCGGCGGTGGCGGCGGCCGAGGCGATGGTGCCCCTGCTGCTGGTGCCGCTGCCCGACGCCGCGCTGACCACTGCCGGGTTCACCGTGGCGACGGCGCTGTCGGCGGCGTTCACGGTGGTCGTCGCGGTGGTCCTCCACCGTGGCGGGCAGGTGTCCTGCCGGTGCTTCGGTGAAGCCGCGGCGGCCCCGTTCGGCCGGCGCCATCTCGCCCGCAACCTGGTGCTCACCGTGGCGGCCGGGGTCGGCGCGTACGCCTCGCTCGGCGATCCCGGGGTGACGGTCCGGACCCTGGTGCTGGCCGGACCGCTGGGCGTGGTGGGCGCGCTCGTCGTGGTCCGCCTCGACGATCTCGCCGCCCTGTTCCGGCCGGTCACCCCGGCGGGTGACGCGGGCCGGCGGAGTACCGCCCTCCGGGGCGGCCGGCCGGGTCGCTGACCACACCCCCACGACCGATCCGGGGTCCCCGCTCCCCCGACCCGCGCCGCAGTGCCGACCGCAACCGCCAATTCAGGACCATTGCGGACGGACTTTCACTCAGAGATTTAAAAGTTTCCTCTGATCGATGGAAAGTGATAGCGTCAGCGATCGATCTTTCGCTCCGCTGGATCGCACCACCGGTCATGGGGAGAAAGTGGCACGGCTCCTTCCCTGCCGGAACCCCTTCCCTCAGGAGGAACCATGACCGCACCGAACCGGCGGCGACGCCGCCGTCGACCCGTGCTGGCAGCCGCGGGTGCCGCCCTGGCGACCCTGCTCGCCGCACTCCCCACCCCGGCCACGGCCGCACCCGCCGCCGCGGACGTCCCGCCGCAGGAGCCCGGCGTCACCCTGCGCTCGTACGACATGGGCGTCCCGCTGTCGGCGCTGTGCACCCTCAAGTCCGCGCAGACCCCGAACGTCGACAAGCTCATGCCACAGATCAACTGGACCACCACCGACGAGTTCGGCCTCTCCGACCGCTTCATCAGCCACGTCACCGCCAACCTCGCCGTACCCGCCGACGGCGTCTACACCTTCCGGCTGACCAGCGACGACGGATCCCGCCTGACGATCGGCGACCACCTCGTCGTGGACCACGACGGCCTGCACGGCGAGAGCTCGAAGGAGGGGTCGGTCACCCTCAGCGCCGGCCTGCACCCGTTGTTCGTCGAGTTCTTCGAGAACGGCGGCGGCCAGGTGCTGCGGCTGGAATGGCGGACACCCGGCGCCGACGGCTTCCAGCTGGTGCCGACCACCGCGCTGAGCACCGACGCCGGCGTCGTCCGGGTCACCGCGCCCGGCTGGAAGTACTGCGAGGGTGCCACCGACTCGGCCGGCGACGGCCTGCCGCTCGACCGGATGCACCCGGGCTACACCCTCACCGACCTGCGCCCCGACGGCTTCCAGCCACAGGTCACCGGGATGGCCTTCCGGCCCGACGGCGACCTGGTCGTCTCCACCTGGGGCGGCACCGACAACGCCACCGGCGAGATCTACGTGGTCGAGGGCGCCACCGGGACGACCGGGCCCGAGGAGGTGACCTACCGCAGGTTCGCCCAGGGTCTGCGGGAACCCCAGGGGGTGGCGGTGGTCGACGGCACCGTCTACGTCAGCCAGAAGCACGAGCTGACCGCCCTGCGCGACACCGACGGCGACGGCGAGGCGGACGACCACCGGACCGTGGCCACCTGGCCGTGGGGCCGCAACTTCCACGAGTTCGCGTTCGGCCTGCTCTACCGGGACGGGTACTTCCACCTCAACCTCTCCGTCGCCATCAACTACGGTGGCGCCACCACGGTGCCCCAGCCCGCGCCCAACCGCGGCACCGCGATCAAGGTGAACGCCCGGACCGGCGAGATCACCTACGTCGCCGGTGGGCTGCGCACGCCCAACGGCATCGGATGGGGGCCGGGCGGCGAGGTCCTCGTCACCGACAACCAGGGCGGCTGGCTGCCCGCGTCGAAGCTGGTCCAGATCCGGCCGGGCGCCTTCTACAACCACTACACGACGCCCGCCGGCCCGTTCGACGACGAGCCGGTGACGCGCCCCATCGTCTGGCTCCCGCAGAACGAGATCGGTAACTCGCCGTCCACGCCGGTGCTGCTCGAGCAGGGGCCGTACGCAGGCCAACTGGTCGTCGGCGACGTCACCTACGGGGGCCTGCAACGCGTCTTCCTGGAGCGGGTCGAGGGCCAGTACCAGGGCGCGGTGTTCCGGCACACGCAGGGCCTGGAGGCCGGCGTCAACGAGGTGACGCTCGGCCCGGACGGCGCGCTCTACGTGGGCGGCCTCGGCGCCGGCGGCAACTGGGGCCAGGAGGGCAAGCTCAGCTACGGCCTGCAGAAGCTCACCCCCAACGGCACCTCGGTCTTCGAGGTCAAGCGGATGCGGGCGTCGCACGTCGGGTTCGAGCTGGAGTACACCGAGCCGCTGTCGGCCGAGACGGCGCGGCAGCTCGCCGACGCGTACCAGGTGACGCAGTGGCGCTACGGCGCGACCAGCCAGTACGGCGGTCCGAAGCTCGACCTGGAGACGCTCGACGTGGCCAAGGCCGAGCTGTCGGCGGACGGTCGCACCGTGAAGCTCCGGATCCCGGGCCTGAAGGAGAACCGCGTGGTGCACGTGCGCTCGCCGCGCCCGTTCTCGTCCGCCGACGGGGAGGAGCTGTGGAACACTGAGGCCTGGTACACGCTCAACGAGATCCCGGGCCGCGTGGTGCAGCCGCAGACGTTCTTCGAGGCCGAGGAAGGCCGCACGGTCGGAGTCGGTATGGACACCGACCACGCCGGCTATTCCGGCGCCGGCTTCGCCGCCGGTTTCGCCCAGGACGGTTCCTCGACCCGCATCTCCGTCGACGTGCGCGAGAGCGGCACGTACGACCTGGCGATGCGGTACAGCAACGGACCGA
This sequence comes from Micromonospora sp. C28SCA-DRY-2, assembly GCF_030519475.1. Taxonomy (GTDB): domain Bacteria; phylum Actinomycetota; class Actinomycetes; order Mycobacteriales; family Micromonosporaceae; genus Micromonospora. The sequence continues at coordinate 510,684 of NZ_JAUMKD010000003.1, forward strand.
ACCCGTACTCCGGCGAGAAGCAGCTGAGTCTGTACGTCAACGGGAAACGGGTCGAGCAGACGGTCTTCCCCTCCACGGTGACCTGGAAGGAGTGGGCCACCGTCACCACCACGGTGCCCCTGGCGAAGGGGCGCAACCTGGTCGAGTACCGCAAGGAGGCCGCCGACTCCGGGCACGTGAACCTCGACGTGCTCGCCGTCCGCCCGCACGGGCAGCGCATCACGCTGTTCGACGGCGGCGACCTCACCGAGTGGCAGCACAGCGACGGCCGCGAACCCGAGTGGACGCTCGCCGGCGGCGCCATGACCGTGCGCGGCGGCGACCTGCGTACCGTGCAGGCATTCGGCGACTTCCGCCTGCACGTGGAGTTCAACCTGCCGCTGTACCCGCCGGACGTGACCGGTCAGGCCCGCGCCAACAGCGGCGTGTACCTGCAGGACCGCTACGAGATCCAGGTGCTGGACTCGTTCGGCGTCGACCCGCCGAAGACCAACGACGCGGCGGCCATCTACACCCAGAAGGCCCCCGACGTGAACGCGGCGCTGCCGCCGCAGACCTGGCAGACGTACGACATCGTCTACCGGCAGGCCCGCTACGACGCGGCCGGCAACAAGGTGGAGAACCCGCGCGTCACCGTGGTGTGGAACGGCGTCACGGTGCACGACGACGTCGAGATCCTCGGTCCGACCGGCGGCAGCCGCCCCGAAGGCCCGGCGACGGGCGCCATCCGGCTGCAGGACCACGGCAACCCGGTCCAGTACCGCAACATCTGGATCGAGCCGCTCGACGGGTAGGACGCGGACGGCCGGGACCGGTTCGCCGGCCCGGCCGTCCCCCGGTCGCCGTGCGCTGCCGCCGGCCGCCGTGCGCTGCCGGCCGGTCGCCGCGGGCTGCCGGCCGGCCGCCGTGCGCTGCTGGCAGGATCTCCGCGTATGGACGAGGTTCCGCCGCGCCGCGCAGCCCAGCTCCTCCGGGACGCCCGCCGGGTCGTGGTCTTCACCGGTGCCGGGATCTCGGCCGAGAGCGGCGTGCCCACCTTCCGTGACGATCTCACCGGGCTGTGGGCGCGGTTCGATGCCCGCAGGCTCGCCACCGCGACGGCGTTCCACGCCGATCCGGACCTGGTCTGGGGCTGGTACGAATGGCGCCGCACCCGGGTGCGGCAGGCCGAACCCAACCCGGGGCATCGGGCCATCGCCACCATCGAGGCCCGGATCCCCGGCACCACCGTCGTCACCCAGAACGTCGACGACCTGCACGAACGGGCCGGCAGCCGGGCCGCGATCCACCTGCACGGCAGCCTCTTCGCGCCCCGCTGCGTGGCGGCCGCCGGACACCCCTTCCGGAGCACCCCGGACGGCGGGCCCGCGCCGTCGCCCGACGGCGGCCGGATCCCGCCGCCGCGGTGCGCGTCCTGCGGGGCGCTCGTCCGCCCGGGCGTGGTGTGGTTCGGCGAGGCACTGCCGGAGGCGGCGTTGACCGCCGCGGTCGAGGCCGCTGCCGCGTGCGACGTGCTGCTGGCGGTCGGCACCTCCGGGCTGGTGTATCCGGCCGCCGAGATCCCCCGGATCGCGGCCGGCTCGGGCGCGGCCGTGGTCCAGGTCAACCCGGAGCCGACCCCGCTCGACCGGGTCTGCGCGGTCAACCTGCGCGGCGCCGCGGCGGAGGTCCTCCCGTCCCTGGTCGGGGCCGCCTGGGAGGTGGCCCGGAACGGCTGACGGCGGCGGGCACCCGGCTGGGGACCGCGGCCACCGGCAGCGGCACCCGTCGCGTCCGCCGCACGGGGCCAGCGGGTGCAGCCGGCGTCCGGTCGTCGTTCCTGCGGCTCAGCCGGCCGCGTCGCTGCCGGCGGGGAGTCGACCGCGTACCTCGGCCGCCCGGCTCTCCGCGGCGTCCGCCTGCTCCTCGCGGCCCAGTCCGCGCAGGATCCCGGCGAGCGTGCCCAGCGCGTTGACGAGGTTCGGTTCGTGCCCGCCCGGTTCGCGCCGCGCCAGCCGCTCGACGATCTCGACGGCTCGTCGGGCCGGTTCCAGAGCCTCCGCCGGGCGCGACCGCCAGCGGTTGACCGCCAGGAGATGCAGCGTCGCGGCGAGAGCCGGCTCGTGCGCGGCGGCGTCGACGCGCGCGAGCCGCTCGTATAGGTCGACCGCCTCCTCCGCCGCGACCACCGCCTCCGAGTGCTGCCCGACCCGCTCCAACCTCCGGACGTGGCGTTGCAACGCCAGCGCGAGGTGCTCGTGGTGCTCGGGAGATCCGTCGCGCGCCAGGTGGCGGCGGACCGCGACCGCCTCCCTGCCGGCGGCCAGGGACTCCCACGGCCGGTCCAGGATCCACAGCGCTTCGGCCAGCATCTTCAGCGTGGCGGCGAGGCCGTGGGCGTCGCGCGGGTCGCCGCCGGCCCGCTGCCGGTACGCCGCCGCTATCCGGTGCAGCGTGGCGACGGTCTCGTCCTGGGCCACCCGCTCGTAGCCGGCGTTGTCGGGCCACTCGTCCGGCGCCACACCCGCCCCGTTGGTGGCCACCGCCAGCAGCGCTCCGGCCAGACCGTACTCCAACCCGGCGGCGGTGCCCTCCCGCCGGAGTTCCTCAGCGATCTCGCCGATCGCGTCCAGCGCCTCGTCCCACCGCCCCAGCATCACCAGGACGGCGCCGTTGGCGGACAGCACGCCGATGACGTCGTATCGGAGGGCGTCGTCCGCGGCCTTGAGGAAATCGATGAGGTCGCGCTGCCCGGCCAGGACGAGGTCCCATCGCTCCAACTGCCGCAGCATGTAGTCGAGCACCAGAGAGGCGTGGAACAACGCCAGCCGGTGAGCGGTGGGGTTGGCGCGCGCCTGGCGGCGGAGCAGGTGCATGACCCCCTCCAGGCCGGCCCCCGCGTCGTCCTCGGATCCCTGCACCCACAGCAGGCCGAGCGTCAGGGAGACCGTCTCGGCCCAGGCATCGCTGCCGTCCGGGTCGTCCCCCCGCTGAGTCGGGGCGACTCGGACCGCCTCGTCGAGGACGGCGAGGGCCGGCTCGGCCCGGCTCAGCCGCAACAGCACTCCAGCCTGGACCACCAGGCTGAAGTGCAGCGCGAACCGGTACGCCTCCTGCCGTTCGGGATCCGCGGGCTGGTCGCCCACCAGCCGGCGGGCGCCCTCGACCGCCTCGGCGGCGAGCGTCGCCGCCTGCTCCGGCTCCGAGGTCGCCAGGTTGCCCGCGAGGTTCGCCAGCATGAGCGGCACGGCGTCCGCGTACTCGTCCGGGTCGTCACGTGCCAGCCGGCTGACGATCTCGACGCACTCGCGGGCGACGGCCCGTGATTCCTCGACCGCACCGAGATGCGGCCCGAAGACGCCGACCGCCGAGAGCGCCGCGGCGAGGTGCTTCTCGTGCTCGGCGGGATTGTCCCGGGCCAACCGCCGGAGGATCTCGACCGCCTCGCGGAGCGCCGCCAGCGCCTCCTCCCGGCGGGCCGGGCCGGGCCGGAGCGCGTCACCGCCGACCGACAGGCGCCGGAAGGCGCCCGGCTCGGGTACGAGATTCAGACTGACCAGCACCTGGGCGAGGTTCAGCGCCGCCCAGGCCAGCTTGGGCTCGAAGGAGCGCGGATCGGTCGCGGCCACCGAGCGGTACAGCCGTACGGCCTCCCGGAGCGCTTCGGCCGCCGCCTCCTCCCGGTTGGCCCGGTCCAGCCAGCGACCCAGGACGTCGTGCAGCTCGGCGCGCTCGGCGGGGTCGGTGACCGTCGGCAGACGGTGCCGCGCGAGACGGTCCGCGAGGTCGGCCGCGGCGACGGTCAGGTCGCCGGCCGCGTCGTGCGGATCGTCCGGCAGGAGCCGCTCCAGCCCTTCCAGGGTGGCGATCAGGTGAGGCCAGCGCTCGCTGGCGGCGGTGAGGAACGTGATCGCGCGGGCGGCGTACGGCGGCAGGTGGCCATCGCCGGCCGGTGGGGCGAGCAGCACCTCGGGGACGTCCTGGGTCCAGGCGTCCGGCTCGTGGCCGGGCGTGTCGTGCCCGGGCAGGCACAGGGCCAGGAAGTCCTCGGCGAGCCGGTCGGGATAGAGGGGCTCCAGGACGGTCCGGGGGTCGACCGGCGGGTAGCAGAACGTGTGGTCGGTGAGCACCTGGTCGGCGTCGCCGCCGACGCCGACCCGGTCCAGCGCCGCCCTGGCGTCCCGGTAGCCCAGCGGACCGGTGAGGTTGGCGGTGAACACGGTCCGACGCATCCGGGTCGGGGTGGTGCTGAACGTCGAACGCCCACCCGTCAACGGGTCACCGCTGCCGTGCAGGGCGTGCCAGTGCAGGTACTCGCGTTCCAGCAGGTAGGCGGTCAGGGCGGTGATGCCCTCACGCGGCGCCGCCGGCCGGTAGGCGTGGCGGGCGTGGCGGTCGACGGCGACCAGCGCCGCCATGTGCACGGCGAGGGTGAGGCCGAACTCGTCCCGGTCCAGCCAGTCGGGTACGCCGATCGCCGCCGCGTCCGGCAGCCCGTAGCGGCGGGCGAAGCAGTCCCGGGCGGCGACGAACATGGTGCCGCGGGCGTCGCGGGCGCTCGGCAGCGCGCCCAACGCCTGGCTGGTGCAGTCCTCGGACGGCCAGCCGCCCTGGACGAGGGCGTGGCGCAGGGCGGGCCAGACGTGTTCGTTGCGCGCGAGGAGCAGCACCCGCACCGGCACCTGCTGGTGGAACACCGTGTTGCTGAACAGCCACGTCAGGTGGGCCAGCGGCCAACGGTCGGCGTAGTCGACCACCACCAGCAACCCTCGGGCGGCCCCGACGCGCAGGTCGTGGCTGGTCGGCTCGCCGGCGTCGACCACCCGGGCCGGCGTGTGTTCGGCGACGATCACCTTCCACCCGTCGCGGGCGGCCAGCCCGGCGAGGTGGCTGGCCAGGCGGGTCTTGCCCTGGCCGCCCGGGGCGTGCAACCAGCGCACGGCTCGGGCGGCGGCGCGGTCGCGCCAGGCGGTCAGGTCGCCGACCTCACCGTGCCGGCCGGTGAAGTCCACGACCGCGTGGCGGGCGTTGAGCAGGTGGCTCGGCTGGGCCGGCAGCCCGTGCCCGTCCACCGCCAGGGTCAGGCCCGCCCGCCCACCGGCTTCGCCGAGCAGGTACACCGGTCTGCCGTCGCCGAAGACGTGCAGGTCCGCGCCGATCACCCCGTAGCCGAAGCCGTTCTCGACGAACACCTGCTGCTGCGCGCTCGATATCCGCCCCAGTTGGCCGACGGTGCCGTCCACGGCGGTCACCGCGGGTCGTGGGGGCTGTCGTCCGCCGGGCCCGGCCGCGGTGCGGGGTGTTGTCGGCCGGCCGCGGCGGAGGGGGACTCGTGGTAGACGAGGTTGCCCCCGACCAGGGCCGCCCCGGCGTTGGCCGCCAGTGCCGTCAGGGCCTCGGTCAACAATGGTCGCTCCTTCCGACGCTGTCGCTCGTCCCGGTCGGGTTCTCGCCGGCGTCCGGCCGGGGGCAAGCCCGGTCCGGCCTACGGTCCGCGCGAGGGCTCCCAGCGGGGAGATCAGCCGACGACCCGTAGCGATGTCCACGAATGGGGAGCTAAACGGTAGACGCGTCGGTCAACCGGAACGTGAGCCTGGTGGGCCCCGCGCCCCGTGCCCGGCGTGGACGCTCGCCCCGCCCGCCGTCGGGTGCCTGACGTCGCGGCCGGCGGGCGCGGCCCGGGTGCCGAGCCGCGCCCACCCTGCGCCGGGGTCGCCTGTTCCCTCCCGCGAGGGAGGCGGGCCGCTCTCCCGGGGGAGGCCGGACCGCGGGCAGGAGACCAGGCTGGGTGCATGATCAAGCAACGGTTGACGGTCGCCGCCGGATGGACGTTGGCGGGCATCGGCGTCCTGCACGCCGCGGTCTTCCTGCCCCACCCCTACTGGGAGCAGTGGCTCACCGGCGGGCTGCGCTCGGGCGAGGGCGGTGACGCGTCGCTGTCCGTGTTCTGGGCGCTGCCCGGGAGCTTCGTCGTCCCCCTGGTCCTGCTCGGTCTGCTGCTGGCGCGACTGGGACGGCGGGGCGAGCGCGCACCCGCCCACGTCGGCTGGGCGCTGGGCGGCTGGGCCGCCGGGTGCGCGCTGCTCATCGGTCCGAGCGGTTTCCTGCTGGGCTTCGTCCCGGCCGGACTGCTCATCGCCGAAGACCTGTTGGCACGTCGCCGGGGCGGCGGGCGGGAGGTGGCGGAGCCGGCGATCGGGCGGGAGGAACCGGCGCGGCAACGGCGCTGAACGCCGCCGGTACTCCGGTCGCCGACCGGGGCCGACGAGGGTCGCGGGCGGGCCCGTGGCACCGGCGGCCCGGCGCAGGCGGCGGTGGTGGGCGCGCCGCCGGCGCCGGACAGATCGCACCGGCGGGCGCCCGCGTACCCGGGTCTGCCCCGCTTCGTTCCGGGGGACTCAGCCGGTGCGGCCGGCCTTGAGTGCGGCCGCGGTGTCGACGGCGCGGCGGGCCTGGTGGCGGGCCGCCTCCAGGGCCACCTCACCGGGCGGGCCGTCGCCGGCCACGTGGGAGGTGCCGTAGGGATTGCCGGACCGGAACTGGATGGGGTCGGTGTAGCCGGGCGGCACGATGATGCCGCCCCAGTGGTAGAAGACGTTCCCCAACGCCAGCAGGGTCGACTCCTGTCCGCCGTGCGCCGTGTTCGAGGCGGTGAAGGCCGAGTACACCTTGTCGGCGAGGCCGCCCCGCATCCACAGCGGACCGGCGGTGTCGATGAACGCCTTCAGCTGGCTGGCCAGGTTGCCGAAGCGGGTGGGGGTGCCGAACAGCACCACGTCGGCCCAGGCCAGGTCGTCGAGACCGGCCTCCGCGACGTCGGCGGTGTCCTGGCGGTGCCGAACCCACTCCGGCCTGGCGTTGATCGCCTCCGGCGGGGCCAGTTCGGCGACCTTGCGCAGCCGTACCCGGGCACCGGCCTTCTCCGCGCCCTCGGCGGCGGCGCGGGCCAGGGCGTGCACGGTGCCGGTGGCGCTGTAGTAGATGACGGCGACGTTCACGGGTTCCATGATCGGTTTCTCCAGGTCAGACGGGGCTGGTCGGCGGCCGCGCCGGGTTGGCCGGCGACGGACCGGGGCGGCTCGACGCCACCGGAACGGCCGGGTCCGCGATGTGCCGGTGAGGCGAGGTGCGTGAGAGGTTCTCTCCGGGACGGCGTCGGGTTCGCCGGTACGACGACCGAGCCCCGCGGAATGTCAGGCGCGGCCCCACCTGACACTTCGGTGGGCTGTCTCGTCGTACCGGTGAGGGCAGCGCGACCGAGGGAGCCGGCAGCACCATGACCACCCCATCCGGGCCGGGACAGGGCGGGTCCGATCCGGGCCTGACCGCGATCATGCGCGAGCGGCGGCACCTGATCAGCCTCGCGTACCGGCTCCTCGGGTCGCTGGGCGAAGCCGAGGACGCGGTGCAGGAGACGTACGCCCGCTGGTACGCCCTGTCCCCCCGGCAGCGGGAGGCCATCGAGTCCCCGGGCGCCTGGCTGACGAGGGTCGCCGGCCGGGTCTGCCTCGACGTGCTCGGCTCGGCGCGCGCCCGGCGTGAGCAGTACGTGGGTCAGTGGCTTCCGGAACCGCTGCCCGACCACCCGCAGTGGATCGACCGGCCCGGTGACGCCGGGGTCGACCCGGCCGACCGGGTCACCCTCGACGAGTCGATCAACATGGCCTTCCTCGTCGTGCTCGAGTCGATGACCCCGGCCGAGCGCGTCGCGTTCATCCTGCACGACGTCTTCCGCTACTCCTTCGCGGAAGTGGCCGAGATCGTCGGCCGTACGCCGGCGGCGTGCCGCCAGCTGGCCTCGTCGGCCCGCCGGCGCGCCCGCGCGTCGCGGGCCCCCACGACTCCGCCAGCCCGGCAGGCCGAGATCGTCCGCGCCTTCAAGCGGGCCTGGGAGGCCAAGGACGTCGCGGGCCTCATCGACCTGCTGGCCCCGGACGCCACCGCTACCGGGGACGGCGGCGGACTCGTCCGGGCCGAACCCCGCCCGGTGGAAGGAGCCGAGCAGATCGCCCGCTTCTTCGTCGACCGGGCCGCTCCCCCGCCCCGCATGGCAATCGTGGAACGCACCGTCAACGGCCAGCCCGGCCTCGTGGCCCGGGTGGACGGCACGACCGTGACGGTCTACGCGTTCCGGGTCGCAGGCGACCGGATCACGCACATCTGGGCGGTACTCAATCCCGACAAGCTCCGCCCCTGGACGGCCGGCTGAGGGCCCGCCCGACCGGGGTACGCGGCGGCGCGGCTCGTCGACCTCGCGATGGCCACACGACCGGGATTGTTGGTCGAGCCAACGTCCTGTATCGTTGGCCGCACCAACAAATTGCCCGGGAGGTCACCATGCACACCCCCTTCGGCCCGCAACTGATCGGACAGACCGAGAAGAACCTCAACGCCATCCTCAACGCCATCCTCGGCGACCGGCTCACCGAACCGCAGTGGGTGATCCTCCGACTCGCGCACCTGCTGGAGCAGCAGATCACCAGTGGCGACGAGCTGGCCCGGGAGGTCGCCGACCGAGCGCGCTTCCGCGACGCCGACGAACTCGTGCGGGGCCTCACCGCCGCCGGGTGGCTCGACCACGGACGGCTGACCGACAACGGCAGGAGGCTCGTCTCGGAGATCCAGGCCCAGACCACCGAGCGTGCCGCCCCGATCTGGGCGGACCTGCCCCCGGACGACGTGGCCGCGGCGACCCGGGTGCTCAACGAGGTGCTGAAGCGGGCCCGAGAGGTGCTCGCCTGAGCCCTCCGCTCCGCACGCGTGGCGGCGGCGCCCGGTCGAGCCGCCGGCTCCGCCGGAGCAGGCCACCCCAATTATTCCTTGACAGGAATATTCCTTACAAGGAATAGTCACTGTCGTGGAAGCACTCCTCACCGCGTTGGCCGACCCGGCCCGCTGGCGGCTCGTGACCCTGCTGGCCGAGCGGCCCCGCCCGGTCGGCGTCCTCGCCCAGCTCGCCGGGGCACGTCAGCCGCAGACGACCAAGCACCTGCAGACCCTCGAGCGGGCCGGGGTCGTCACCTCGCAGCGCACCGGTCAGCGCCGCATCTACGCGCTCCGGCCCGGTGCGCTGCGAGATGTGGCGGCTGCGCTCGGCCGGCTCGCCGACAGCGCGGACCGGGCGGGCGGCCCGCTCGCGACCTACGACCGCTACGGCATGAGCCTGGCGGCGGAGCGGCTCGCCGCGAAGGAGTCGGGCTGGGCCGACGGCCGTTCGTTCCGGTTCCTCCGGTCACTGCCGGCGTCCCCCGGGCGGGTCTGGCGCCACCTGACCGAGGCCGGCCTGCTGGCTCGCTGGTGGACGCCCGAGGACCTGCGCGTCTCCGAGCTCGTCTTCGACGCCCGGCCCGGTGGACGGATCGTCCACGAGTACCGCGACGTCGAGGACGTCGCCGGCGCCGACCTGGTCGCCGGGCGGGCGGAGGGGGTCGTCGACGACGTACGCCCCGGTGAGCGCCTCACCTACCGGCTCTCCCCCCTGCTTCCCGGCGGCGGCGTCGCCTTCACCGCCCACGTCGACCTCCGCCTCCAGCCCACCGACACCGGCACCGACCTCGACGTCCACTGGCGAATCACGGACAGCACCGTCGACTCGGCCGACTTCATCGCCGGTATCGAGATCGGCTTCGGCCAGAGCCTCGACAAGCTCGCGGCGGCACTCGCCGCGGACCCGCACGACGCCGACGCCGTCGACGGCATCGGCACCGACCCAAGGAGCACGAAGTGACAGAGCAGACCGTCGGCCGCCGGGTCGTCACCAACATCGCCCTCTCCCTCGACGGCCACTACGCCGGGCCGCGGGACCCTCAGGACATGAGCTGGGTGATGCCGTACGCCCACACCGACGTCGCCCGCGACCACCTGACCAGCCTCTGGGGGCCGGCGACGACCGCCCTGCTCGGACGGGTCAACGCCGAGGGCTTCCTCGGTTTCTGGCCCACCGTCATCGGCATGGCCGGTGCGGACCCGCGCGACGAGGGCTTCGCGAAGTGGCTCGTCGACACCGACAAGGTGGTCCTCTCCGCCACCCTCGGCGCGGCGCCGTGGGAGCGGACGACGGTCGTCGACAAGCCGACCGCCGAGGCGGTCGCCGACCTCAAGGCAACCGAAGGTGGCGACATCCTCGTGCTGTCCAGCGCGAGCGTCATCAAGGCGCTGCTGGCGGCCGACATGGTCGACCGGCTGGCGATGACGGTCTTCCCGGTCTTCCTCGGCGGCGGGCCGCGCCTCTTCGACGACGGCCTACCCGCCGGGCGGTGGACGCTCGCCAGCCAGGCCGCGGGCGAGCACGGCACCCTGGCCCTGGTCTACGACCGGGTCCGCTGAGCGGGCCGACCAGCGCCCTCGCCGGCACGGGCGCGACGGTGGTCAGCCGAGCCAGCGGCCGTCGCGCATGAGGACGCGCCCGGCCAGCTCGTTCGCCTCCCGCCAGGCCTGGATGCGCCGCGGCCGGATCCGGAAGTACTGGTAGGGCTCGTCGAGCTGGCGCGGGTCGAAGCCGGTCCGGGTGGCGAAGGCGTCGCCCGTCTCCGGGCCGAGGTCGGCGATGTCCACCGGCTCGGCGGTGCCGTCGACGATGACGACGTCGCGCGTCGGCCCGAGGCTGAGCCGCACCCGGGGGTCGGCCAGCAGGTTGCGGCCCGTGATCGACGCCCGTGGCGTGGAGATGAGGAAGGTGGCTCCGTCCCAGAGGTACGACAGTGGGATGAGGTGGACGCCGCCCGAGGAGCTCGCTGTCGCGACCCAGAGATCGACCTCGCCCGCCAGTTTGGCGCGGGTGTCCCGCAGTCTCTCCTCGAGCCCGCGCGGCGGCGCGTCCGTCATGCTTCCTCCAGTTCCGTCGTGAAGAGCCCGCGAGGCCGTCGATCCGTCTTCCGGGCCGGCCGATCGCGACAGTGACCCTAGTCGCGGAGGCGCTGCTCGTGCAGGCGCAGGGCCACCGTCGTGGCGTCCAGCAGCGGCGTGGGCACGCCGAGCGCGCGGGCCCGCGCCGTGAGGTCGCCGAAGATCTGCTCGGCCTCGGTGGGCTGCCCGCCGACCAGGTCCCGGTAGAGCGAGGCGGTGTCGGGCGAGCCGGGCCGGGTGACGAAGGCCCGGACGCTGTCGAGGGCCTGCTGCGGCAGCGGATGGCCGGCCGCCGCGGCGACGGCCGCCGCCTCGGCCGCGATCTGCGGGCCGAGCCGGTCGCCTTCGGCAACCGCCACGGCATCGCCCACCGAGCCGCGTACCAGGGTGTTGAGGGCGCCGAGGGTGCTGATGAAGACCCACTTGTGCCACATGGCGCGGTGGATGTCCGGCGAGACGGCACAGTCGAAGCCCGCGCCGGAGAGCACCTCGGCGACCTGCTCGACGCGCTGCGACGGGCCACCCCGCTGGGCGCCGACGACGATCTCGGCCAGGGTGCCCAGCCGGACGATGTCCCCCTCGGCGTCGAGTGTGGTGAGCACCCGGACCACGCCGCCGAGCACCGCGTCCACGCCGAACCGCTCGTTCAACGCGTCCAGGTGGGCCATGCCGTTCAGGAACGGGACCACCGTGGTACGCGGGCCGACCGCGGCGGCGACGTCGTCGATCGCCGCCGGCAGCGCGGTGGCCTTCACCGAGACGAGAACCAGGTCGTAGTGCCCGTCGATCTCGGCGGCGGTGAGCAGCCGGGGCGTGAGCACGGTCTGCTCGCCCAGGCCGGTGATCCGCAGCCCGCGCTCGCGGAGCACGCCGGCCCGCCCGGGCCGGACGAGGAAGGTGACGTTCCGGCCGGCCTGCTGGAGTTGGGCGCCGAAATAGCCTCCGGTCGCGCCCGCCCCGACGACGAGGATCCTCATACATCGAGACGTTACTGATCGAGCAGGTAACGCAACAGCGCCGGTGGAGTGATCTGGGTTACCGGTTCAGCCGGTATCATCGAGCGGTGTTTCACAACGCGGCGGCCTTCCCGTTCGTCGGCGGGCGGGTCTCGGTGGACTTCACCGCGACCTACGGCCTGCGCTGGCGCGACCCCGGCGTCGAACGCATCCCCGCTCCGGCCGATCTGGCGCGGTGGTTCACCGAGGCGGGTCTGACCGACACCACCGTGCCGGTCTCCACCCCGACCCTCCGCGGTGCCCGGGAACTGCGCGAGGCCCTCTACCGGCTGATGCGAGGCCGGGTGTTCGGGGAACCGCCGGATCGCCGAGCCGTGGATGTGGTGAACCGCTGGGCGGCCAAGGCGCCACCGGCGATAAGGCTCACGGCCGACGGCGCGGCGACGCGTCTGGTGGAACCCACCGCCGGCGCGCTGTTGGCGCTCGTGGCGCGCGACGGCGTCGACCTGCTCGGCGGCTCCCACGCCGGCCGGCTGCGCGAATGCTCCAGCGACACGTGCACGCTGCTCTACCTGGACACCTCACGGGCGGGCAGCCGCCGGTGGTGCGCCATGGCGGTCTGCGGCAGCCGCGACAAGATGACCCGCTACCGCCGGCGCGCCGCCGGGCGCTGACGCCGGCGTCCTCCCGGCGGCCGGCACGGCCGTGCTCCTGGCCAGCTCGCGCAGCTCGTCCAGGACGATCTGACCCGCCGCGGTGAGCGTCGACCGGCTGCGCACGGCCGCGTAGACGTGGCGGGTCAACGGCCGGCGCAGCGGCCGGGTGGCGACGTGGTAGCGGCGGTCCACGGCCAGCTCGGGCAGGAGCGACACGGACAGGCCCGCCTCGACGTGCGCCAGCAGCAGTTCGTAGCTGGCGAAGCGGCCCGCCACGACCGGTTCGAAGCCGGCCTTGCGGCAGGTGCTCGTCACCAGGCTCGACAGGTACGTACCGGGCATGTCGGTGGACCAGGCGGCCTCGGCGAAGTCGGCCAGCTCCGCCGGGGCGTCCCGGGCCTGCGACGGGGGCACCACGAGCACGATGGCGTCGGTGAGCAGAGGGATGGTCCGCACGTCCGGGTGCAGCGGCATGGATCCGTCGATGAAGTCCGCGGTCACGACGATGTCGTGGTCGCCCCGGCGCAGCGCCGGATGGCTGGCCTGCGGATCGAGTTCGGTGACGTCCAGGTCGATCCGCGGGTACGCCTGCCGCAGCCGCGCGGCGAGGGGGATGACCATGGTGCGGACGGCGCTGGAGAAGGCCGCGAGGCGTACCGGTCCGGCGGGTTGCCCGGTGCTGCCCGCCAGGTCGGCCTCGGCGGCCTTGAGCTGGTCGAGGATGACGCGGGCGTGCCGGGCGAGCGTGCGCCCGGCGGTGGTCAGCTGGACGCGGCGGCCGGAGCGCCGCAGGAGTTCGGCGCGGGTCTCCTTCTCCAGGACCGCCAGCTGCGCCGACACCGCCGACGGACTCAGGTGCAGGGCCGCCGCGACGGCCCGCACGGTGCCGAGGCTGTCCAGCAGGCTGAGCATCTCCAGGCGTGCCGTGTTCAGCCGCATCCGATCCCCCTGTGCGAGATTTCCGCACAGCGTAGCCAGAAACTTCAGCTATTCGCGCACAACGCCCGGCCCTATCGTGAGGCCCATGACGCTGACCGCTGACCGGACCGCCGCCGCGAACTTCTGGTCCGACGTCGACCGGCACCTGGTGCGATACGGCGCCCCGTTCACGCCCGAGATCATCGAGCGGGCGGCCGGCAGCTTCGTCTACACCGCCGACGGCCGGCAGATCCTGGACTTCACCTCGGGTCAGATGAGCGCCATCCTCGGCCACAGTCATCCCGCCATCGTGGAGACGGTGCGGCGGCAGATCGCGAGCCTGGACCACCTGTTCAGCGGGATGCTGTCCCGCCCGGTCGTCGACCTCGCGCGCCGGCTCGCCGAGTCCCTTCCCGAGCCACTGGAGAAGGCGCTGCTGCTGACGACCGGCGCCGAGTCGAACGAGGCGGCCATCCGGATGGCCAAGCTCGTGACGGGCAAGCACGAGATCGTCGCCTTCGCCCGATCCTGGCACGGCATGACGCACGCCGCGGCCGCCGCGACGTACAGCGCCGGCCACCAGGGGTACGGGCCCACCCCGCCGGGGAACTTCGCGATCCCCGCGCCCAACCCCTACCGCCCCGACTTCACCACCCCCGGCGGCGAGTTCGACTGGCAGCGCCAGCTCGACTACGGCTTCGCCCTCGTCGACGCCCAGTCGTCGGGGAGCCTCGCGGCGTGCATCGTCGAGCCGATCCTCAGCTCCGGCGGCGTCATCGAGCCGCCACCGGGCTACTTCGCCGCGCTGGCCCGCCGGTGCCGCGAGCGCGGCATGCTGCTGATCGTCGACGAGGCGCAGACCGGGCTGTGCCGCACCGGCACCTGGTACGCCTTCCAGCGCGACGGGATCGTGCCCGACATCGTCACGCTCTCCAAGACGCTGGGTGCCGGTCTACCACTGGCCGCCGTGGTCACCACCGAGGAGATCGAACGAAGGGCACACGAGCGGGGCTACCTCTTCTACACCACCCACGTGTCGGACCCCCTGGTCGCCGCCGTCGGCAACACCGTGCTCGACGTGCTGGAGCGGGAGCGGATGGAGGTCCGGGCCCGGGAACTCGGCGACTTCCTCCGCGCCGGCCTGCTCGAGATCCGGGACCGGCACCACGTCGTGGGCGACGTCCGCGGGCGCGGGCTGATGCAGGGGGTCGAACTCGTCGACGACCGGGAGTCGCGGCAGGGCTCGGACGCGCTCGGCGCCCGGGTCACCCGCCGCTGCCTCGAACTCGGGCTGCACATGAACGTGGTGCAACTGCCCGGCATGGGCGGCACCTTCCGGATCGCGCCGCCGCTCACCGCCACCCGCGAGGAACTGGCCCTCGGCCTGGAGATCCTGGACCAGGCGATCGGCGAGGCGACACCGGCCACCTGACCCGATCGTCCGCGGCAACTCCGGTCCGTCGCGGCCCGCCGGGTGCCAACCCGATCGCACCGCTCAGGGAGTCGTTTCCGGGTAGACCTCCACGTCGTAGATCAGCCGAACGGGGTGGCCGTTGGTGAGGCCGACGAAGACCGGCTCACCGGCCGGGGTGCGACCGCGCCGCCAGACCTCGTCCCGAGCGGCGTCCCGCGACTCGCGATGGATCCTGCCGGCCTGATGCAGCGCCAGGACCCGCCGAGCGGTCGCCCGGTCGGTGTCCAGCTGGATGCGCATCAGAGCCATCGGGACCACCCTCCTCGCCGCGGAGTCGTCCTCCCGGCCCGAGCAGAACCGGCGGACAGCGCGCTAGCTTTGCGCGGTGCGTGGGTATCGGATCGGCATCCTCGGACGGATCGAGTTGAGCGTCAACGGGATTACGGTGTCCCTCGCCCCGCTGGAGCGGGCGTTCGTCGCGAGCCTGGCGGCCCACCAGGGACGCATCGTCTCCGTCGACCGCCTGGTCGACGGCCTCTGGCCGAACCACCCACCCGCGGGAGCGCGCAACCGGGTCCAGGCGATCGTCGCCGCCGTGCGCCGCCGTGCGACCCCGGAGCTGATCCTCACCCGGTCACCGGGCTACCAGTTGCCCGCCGCGGTGATCGTGGACGCGGCGGAGTTCGCCGCCGACGTGCAGGCCGCCGCGGCCGCCACCGACGCCCGCTGCGCCGTGGAGCTGCTCGACCGGGCGCTGGCGCGCTGGCGCGACGACGCGTTCGTCGACGTCGACGCGAGGCTGGTCGACGTCGAGCGCGACCGCCTGCACGAGCTGCGCGAGCACGCGGTCGAGCTGCGCGTCGAGGCGCTGCTGTCGCTCGGCCTGCACCAGGAACTCGTGCCGGAACTGACCACGATGGTGCGGGACCGGCCGCTGCGGGAGCGGCTGCGCGGCCAGCTCATGGTGGCCCTGCACCGCAGCGGGCGGCAGGCGGAGGCGCTCGCCGTGTACCGGGCCGGGGCCCGGGTGCTCGCCGAGGAGCACGGCATCGACCCGGGGCCGCAGCTGCGGCAGCTGCACCGGGAGATCCTCGGCAGCGAGCAGGAGGCGTCCCCGCGCGCGTGGGTGCGGCCCAACCAGCTCCCGGGGGTCACTGGCGACTTCGTCGGGCGGGACAAGGAGCTCGGGCTGCTGCTGTCGTTGCTGGGGCGTACTCCACCGGCCGCCGGGGCCGCTCAGGTCGTCGTGGTGACCGGGCTCGCGGGAACCGGCAAGACCACCCTGGCGCTGCGCGCGGCGCACGAGAGCCGCCATCGCTTCCCGGCCG
This sequence comes from Micromonospora sp. C28SCA-DRY-2, assembly GCF_030519475.1. Lineage (GTDB taxonomy): Bacteria > Actinomycetota > Actinomycetes > Mycobacteriales > Micromonosporaceae > Micromonospora. The sequence continues at coordinate 526,780 of NZ_JAUMKD010000003.1, forward strand.
GGTGCCTCTACGCGGACCTGCGCGGCAACACCCCGGACCCGGCGCGGCCCGACACCGTGCTCGGCGCCTTCCTGCGCGCCCTCGGGGTGGCCGGCGAGGCCATCCCGGTGGCGGCCGAGGAACGGGCGGCGCTGTACCGGTCGGTGCTCGCCGACCAGCCGATGCTGGTGATGCTGGACAGCGCGGCGGACGCGGCGCAGGTGCGCCCGCTGCTGCCGCCCGGTGGCAGCACCGCCCTCATCACCAGCACGTCGGCGTTGCCCGGGCTGCCGGGCACCGAGGTCGTCCCGCTCGACGTCCTGCCGATCGACGACGGCCTGGACCTGCTGGCCGGGCTCGCCGGCGTGGAGCGGATCAACCGGGAGGCCGCGGCGGCCGCCGACGTGGTGGAGCTGTGCGGTCGCCTGCCGCTGGCGTTGCGCATCGCCGGCGTACGGCTGGCCGAACGGGAGGCGATGCCCGTGGCGCGGCTGCGCGACCGGCTCCGCGACGAGCGGCGCCGCCTCGACGAACTGTCGCTCGACGGGCTCGACGTGCGCAGCAGCTTCACCGTCGGGTTCGAGCGGTTGCCGCCGCCCGCCGCGCGGCTGCTCGGGGTGCTCAGCCGGACGTCGCTGGGCAGCTTCGGCATGTGGGACGAGACCACCGAGCCGCTGCTGGAGCAGCTGTGCCGGGCCCACCTGCTGACCGCCGACCCCACCGGCCGGGTACGCATGCACGACCTGGTCCGGCTGCACGCCCGGGAGCGCACCGACGTCGCCGTCGACCAGGTGGTCGCCTGGTACGAGCGGCTGCACGCGTACGCCGAACGCGCCGACGCGTCGCTGCCCTGCAAGGCCCTGCCGGTCGCCGACGCGGTGTCCCCGATGGACACCTGGGACGCCGTCGACTGGTTCGAGGCGGAGCGGGAGAACCTGGTCGCGGCGGTGCGGGACCTGCTGGGCCTGGACGCGGTCGACCTGGCGGGGCGGTTGGCCTGCACGATGGGCAACTTCGCGATGATGCGCAGCCAACACCTGCCCGAGCTGGTCGACTGTCTGCGCGCCGTGCTCGACCGCCACGCCGAGCTGCCGTCGGCGACCCGGATGTCGCTGCGGCTGCACCTGGGCACGGCGTACCGGTCGCTGAACCGGCACGCCGAAGCCGTGCCGCTGCTGCGCGCCGCGCAGCGGGCCGGTCGCGGGCGGTGGGTGGCGCACCGCCTCGTCGCCCTGCAGGGCTACTCGCTGTGCTGCCGCCACCTCGGCAGGTTGCGGGAGGCGGACGCCGCGCTGCTGGTGATGGTGCGGCTGTGCGCCGCGCACTGGCCGGTCGGCCGCGTCGGCGGGCACGTGCTGTTGGCCCTCGGCATGCAGCACGGGCAGTACCGGCTCACCTCCCCGTTCGCCCTCGACGCCTGCGCCGCGGCCCTGCGGGTCTTCGTCGACGACGGCGACCTGTGGGGCGAGGCGCTCGCGCGGGAGACCATCGGGCTGCTGCACCGGCACGCCGAGCAGTGGCCGCCGGCCGTGGAGCAGCTCCGGCAGGCGGTGGCCGCCGCGCGCCGGCTCGGCGACCGGATGAGCGTGACCACGGCCGAGCAGGCGCTGGCCGCGACGCACCTCGCGGCCGGCGACGGCGAGGCGGCACGGCGGCTGCTGCGGCGTACGGTGCTGGCGTTCCACGAGCTGCGCCACGAGTGGGGCGAGGCGATCTCCCGGCGGCTGCTCGGCAAGGCGCACCTCGAGGAGGGCGACGCGGGCCGGGCGGTGGTGGAGCTGGAGCGCTCGGTGGCGATGCTGCGCGGCGTCGGGCAGCCGTTCCCGCTGGCGAACTCGCTGCACCTGCTCGCGCGGGCGCAGGCCACCCTCGGCAGGCACGACCGGGCCGTCGCGCTGGGCGAGGAGGCGCTGCGGATCTTCGAGCACTTCGACTCCGCGTACGTCGACGACCTGCGCGAATCGCTGACGCGTTGGCGGAGCGCAGCCGGCGCGCAGTAGGAGCGCAGGGCGCGCGCAGCGGCACCCGGCACAGTGATGGCAGTCACCCACCAAGGAGGTCTGCCATGACCAAGCTCATCAACCGCGTCGGCGACGCGATGCTCAGCAAGGTGCTCGGCCGCGAGGTGGCCGGCGCCTGCGTGCCGGAGCACGGCCAGTCGTGCTGCGCGGTCTCCAACGGCTACTGCTCGGGCGGTTCGTACTTCCGCTACTACCGGCGGAGCACCCTGTCCTGCACCGGCGTGTGCTCGGTCACGACGTCGTCGCCGATCTGCTACACCAGGAAGGTCGGCGTCTGCTGACCTGGCTCTTCCCCGGGGGTCGCGCCGTCGGCGCGACCCCCACCCCCCGCCGACTCGCTGAGGAGTTCCCATGCCGGGTTTCGCCTACGCCGCCATCGCCGTGATCGGGGCGGTCGCCGTGCTCAACCTCGTCCTGACCCTGGCCCTCGCCCGGCGGCTCCGGGAGACACAGACCGCCACCGCCCACGACGGCGGGGCCGCCCCCGAGGTGCTGCCCGCCCCGGGCCTGGAGGTCACCGGCTTCCCGCACGTCGACCTGACCGCCGGCCGGCGCACGGTGGTCATGCTGACCCCCACCTGTCCACCGTGCCAGACGCTCCTGGACACCCTCACCGCCGACGCCCGGCGCTACCGCCACGACACCTTCGTGTTCATGATCGGCATGCCGGAGGACACGGTGGAGATGGCGCCCCGCCTGGCCGACTTCGACACGGCGACCATCAACGAGGATCAGGCCGAGAAGGAGTTCGGGGTCAAGGGCTTCCCCGCCGTGCTGTCGGTCGTCGACGGCGTCGTCGTCAACTCCAGCCACCAGCTCCCGGTCCTGGCCTGAGCCGTGGCCACGCTGCGAGCCGCCCTGCGACTGGGCTGCGCGGACCGCAGGGCGCTCGCCGCCACGGTCGCCCTCGTCGTCATCGGCGCGGCGCCCCCGATCGGCGTCGCGTGGTTCACGAAGCTGCTCTTCGACGAGGTCGGCAGGGGCCGCTCGGCCGACCCGGCGACCGCCACCTGGTACGCCGTGGCGATCGCCGTCCTGGGCGCGCTGGCGGCGATCGCCAGCCGGGTGTCCGGTTACTTCACCACCGCCCTGCAGAACGCGATCACGATCGCCGCCGACGTGCGGCTGTACCGGAAACTGAACACCTTCGTCGGGCTGGGCCCGTTCGAGCAGCCGGCCCTGCGCGACCGGCTGGCGCTGGCCCAGCAGGCCGCCACCCAGGCGCCGTACGTGGTCGTCATGTTCGCTGTCGACGTGGCCCAGAACGTCGTCACCATCGGCGGCTTCGCCGTGATCCTGACCTCCCTCTGGCCGCCGGCCGGGCTGCTCCTGCTCGCCGTGGCGGTGCCCGACTTCCTCATCCAACTGCGGCTGTCCCGGCGGGCGGCGCGGGCCGTGGAGGACAGCGCCAGCCTGTTCCGGGCCCGGTTCCTGTTCCAGAACGTGCTGACCGACCTGCGCGCCGCCCGGGAGGTGCGCCTCTACCAGCTCGGCCGGTTCTTCCACGACCGGCTCACCGGCGCGGTGCGGGCCGCCGCCCGGATCGAGCTGGCCGCCGCGCGGCACGCCACGGTGGTGCAGACCTGCTGGGCGCTGGCCGGCGCCGCGGTGACCCTCACCGCCACCGTGGTCGCGGTGAACGCCGCGGTCCGCGGCCGGCTCAGCCTCGGCGACCTCACCCTGCTGCTGGCCGCGTTCGCCGCGGCGCACAGCGGCCTGGCCGGCATCGCCGCTCAGCTCGGCGAGGCCGGCACGGCCACCCGGCTGTTCCGGCACTACGTCGCCGTTCTCGACAGTCCCGCCGACCTGGTCGACGGGACCCGGCCGGCACCGCCGCTACGCACCGCCATCAGGTTCGAGGACGTGTGGTTCCGCTACGACGAGGGCGGTCCCTGGATCCTGCGGGGCGTCGACCTGACGGTCACCGCCGGTGAGGCGGTCGGGCTCGTCGGCCTCAACGGCGCCGGCAAGAGCACCCTCGTCAAGCTGCTCTGCCGGTTCTACGACCCGGACCGCGGCCGGATCACCTGGGACGGGGTGGACCTGCGCGAGCTGCGGGTGGAGACGCTGCGCCAGCGGATGGGCGCGGTGTTCCAGGACTTCATGTGCTACGACCTCACCGCCGAGGAGAACGTCGGCATCGGCCGGCTGCCGCACACGACCGGGCAGGTCGAGGAGGCCGCCGCCCGCGCCGAGATCCACGACCGCCTGCGGGCCCTCCCCCACGGCTACGCCACGTTGCTCAGCCGTACCTTCGCCGACCAGGACGGCGAGCCCGGCGTGACGCTCTCCGGCGGGCAGTGGCAGCGGGTCGCGCTCGCCCGGTCGCTGATGCGCGCCGACGCCGACCTGCTCATCCTGGACGAGCCCAGTTCCGGGCTGGACGCCGACGCCGAGGCCCGCGTGCATGCGTCGCTGGCCCGGATCCGCCAGGGCCGCACCGGGCTGCTGATCTCCCACCGGCTCAGCACCCTGCGCGACGCGCAGCGCATCGTCGTGCTGGACGCCGGACGCGTCGTCGAGTCGGGCGCGCACGCCGAGCTGATGGCGGCCGACGGCGAGTACGCCCGGCTGTTCCGCCTCCAGGCCGACGGCTACCAACTGGCGGCGTCATGACCGGCTGGCTGCGCCGCCGCTGGCGCCTGGTGGTGGTACACGGGCAGAGCATGGCGCCGACGCTGCGCGACGGCGACCGGCTCGTGGTGCGCGTCGGGCGGACACCGGCCGCCGGTGACCTCGTCGTCTTCCGGGCCCGCGACGTCGTCCCGACCGCGGACCTGACATGGATGGTCAAACGCGTCCACCGGGTCGAACCGGACGGCGCCGTGACGGTGCGCGGCGACAACCCCCACAGCCAGGACTCGCGGCACTTCGGGGCGGTGCCACGCGAGGCGATCCTCGGCGTGGCCAGAGGGAGGCGATGACAGATGTACGTCGAGATCGGGTGCCGGGTGCTGCTCGGCGCGGTCCTGCTGGCCGCGGCGGTCGGCAAGGTCTCCGGGCGGGCCGCCTTCCGCGAGTTCGCGCGCTCGGTGCGCGACCTGGGCTACCGGCCGGCCGGCCCGCTCGCCGCGGCCGTGGTCGCCGCCGAGTTCGGCACCGTCGCCCTGCTGGCGGTGTTCCCGCTGGCCGGCTTCCTCTCCGGTGCCGCCCTGCTGCTCGCCTTCACCGTCGCCATCGCGGCGAACCTGCGGCGGGGTGGCGGCACCTGCCGCTGCTTCGGCCGCACCGCCACGCCGCTGGGCCGCCAGCACGTGTGGCGCAACGCTTTCCTCATCGGCTCCGCCGTGGTCGGCGCGCTCGCCCCGGCCGGGCCGGTGAGCCCGGCCGGGGCGGGCCTGGCCGTCGCCGGCGCGCTGGTCGCCGCCGCGCTGGTCGTCATGATGGACGAGGTCCGCTACCTGTTCGGCGCGCCCAGCCGAACGTGACCGCCGAGTCGTCGTCGGACCCGGCCGAGCAGGATCACCGCGGCCGCGCCGACGCCGGCCAGCAGCAGCGGCGCCGCGGTGAGACGCCACGGCCACCGAGGGCCGCCCAGCCCCTGGTCCGGCACCGGGTACTGGAGGGACTTGGCGACCCAGCGGGCGGTGGCGACGTCGTAGGTGCCGGCGATGTCGCGCAGTGCCCCGTCGACGGGGAACTCGTCGGCACGGTGCAGCGGGTGCACGGGGATCGACGTGTCGCCGAGGCCGGCGGGGCCGCCGGTGGGCACCAGCACCCGGTCGAAGCCGGGCTCCGCCGGGTTCCAGCCGGAGCGGGGCAGGAACGTCAGGCCGTGCCGGGAACGGACGGCCCGACCGTCGACGCTGAACGCCTCGAGGCGGGCCAGGTAGGACAGCTCGGTGTAGGGACGGAAGGCGGCGGCCAGTTCGATCTCGCCCACGCCGTCGGCCAGCAGCACGCCGGTCGTCGGCCGGTTCCACCGGTAGGCGGCGCTCAACAGCGCCACCAGGTCGCGCGGCGCCGGACGCGCACCGGCGATGGCGACCGGCTCGCCGGGTCGGTACCCGGACCAGCGCAGCTCCCGGGACACCCGCTCGGCCTCCGCCGCACCGACGAGGCGCTCCACGACGCGGAGCGCGCCGTCGATGCCGGAGAGCACCCCGGCGGTGCTGACGACGTCGCCGTCGTCGACGAACCGGACACCCTCGGTCCACCGCACGTCCCGGTGGCTGCGGCGTAGCCCGATCAGCTTGAGCCAGTGCGAGGTGGCCGGCCGGCCGTCGAGGAGCCCGGCGTCGGCGAGCACCTCGGCGCCCACGCACACGCTCAGCAGGAGCGGGGCGCCCTGCCGGCGCTGCGCACGCAGCCACCGCACCACGTCGGACGTGGGGCCGTGCAGCTGCGGCACGACGATGACGTCGGGCGGCCCGGCCATCCGGGCGGCCAGTTGGGCGAAGCTCAGGTCGGGCACGAGGTCGAGGCCGCCGGTCAGGGTGACCGGGTCGGGCGTCGGCGCCACGGTCACCACGTTGAACCGGCCGGTCGCCGCGAACACCTCGTACGGGGCGAGGGTGTCGGCGACGTTGGCGCCCGCCGAGCCGAGCACGATGGCCACCGTGGGCCGGCCCGGATCCAGCACGGGTGCCGACCACGCGGGCGGGGCGACGCCGGAGACGCGGTCGGGGTAGACCTCGTCGGTCGCCCGCCGGACGCCCAGCGCCCCGACGGCGGCGGGCACGACGAGCGCCGCCACCGCGACGACCAGGATGCGGACGATCCTTCTCCGCATGGCCACAGCTCCTCGCTGGAAGGTCTGGTGTGGGTGCGGCCGGCCGGGGCCGCCCGGGGTCAGCAGCGGACGAGGTGGTGGCGATGGCGCAGGAGCACGACCAGCATGGCGGCCAGCATGAGGACGTGGACGGCGATCATGAACGTCATCGATCCGACGACCCCGGCCCACACGAGCGGCACCAGCGCGACGGGCAGGTACATGGCCGCGCACATCTCGAGCGTCGCCGGCCAGGGGTGGCGGCGCACGCGCATCCAGACGGCCATGCCGATCGCCATGTCGGTCGCCATCAACAGGTACGCGGCGCCGGGACGCTCGGCGAACGCGACGGTGAGTCCGACGGACGAGCGGAGGACGCCGAGCACCGTCATGCCGACGGTCATCGCGACGACCATCTCGACGTAGTGGCGGACCAGCGGACGTACGACGCGCGCGGATCCGAGGCGGCTCTGCGCCGGCCGGGCGGGGTCGGTGGTTGCCATGAGGCCACCGTGCGCGGCGGGCCGCCGTCGCGGCGACAACCGGCCGGCGGTTGGTCCGAATACTTGGGCTGGCTGTCCTACGGACATGTCGCCTGCGGGCGGCGCGGCCCGTAGCGTGGCACCGTGGGGACCACACGTCGCGTCCTGGTCGTCGGCTATCCCGCGGCCGAATTGCTCGACATCGCCTGCGTGACGGCGTCCCTGCAGATGGCCAACTACCTGCGGCGACGTGCGATCTACGGGCTCCGGCTGGCCTCGCCCGGCGGCGCGCCGATCCGCACCGCGGCCGGGCTGGTGCTGAACGCCGAGATCGCGCTCGAGCGGGCTCGGGGGCCGTTGGACACGCTCGTCGTCTCCGGCGGGATCGGCTACGTGGACGCGATGCGGGACGAGCGCCTCGTCGCCCACGTCCGTCGACTCGGTCGGGAGGCGCGCCGGGTCGCGTCGGTCTGCACCGGCGCCGGCGTGCTGGCCGCCGCCGGTCTGCTCGACGGACGGCGGGTGGCGACGCACTGGCACCACGCGGCGTACCTCCAGCGGCGGTTTCCGCACGTGGAGTTCGACAGCGATCCGATCTTCATCGCCGAGGGCGACGTGTGCACCTCGGCGGGGGTGACCGCGGCGCTGGACCTCACTCTGGCGTTCATCGAGGCCGACGAGGGCCCGGCGCTGGCCAGGGACGTGTCGCGTCACCTGGTGACCTACCTGCAACGGCCCGGCAACCAGGCGCAGATGAGCATGTTCACGGCACCGCCGGCGGTCCGGCACTCGCTGGTGCGGGAGACCGTCTCGCACATCTCGTCGCACCTGCACGAGGACCTCTCCGCGGCCACGTTGGCCCGGCGCGCCGGGGTCAGTGAGCGGCACCTCGCCCGGCTGTTCCACCGGGAGATCGGGCTGACACCGGGCCGGTTCGTGCGGCGGGCCCGGGTGGAGGCGGCCGCGCACCTGCTCACCGGTACCGACCTGACGGTGGAGGCGATAGCGGGCCGCTGCGGTTTCGGGACCGTCGAGGCGCTGCGCCAGGCGTTCGTCGGCGCCTACGGCGTCTCACCGTCGCACTACCGCGCCACCCAGTCCACGTCCACCGACCGCACGGACACCGCGACGTCGGGTCGGGCGTCCCCGTAGGACGTCGTCCGTGCCGCGGCCGGGGCGGGCGCGCCCCGGCCCGCCACGCCGGGGTCGCGCTCCCGGGTCACTCGTGCGTCGGTGCCGCCGTCCCGGGCGGGCCCGCGAGCACCGTGGGGACGTACTCCAGCAGCTGGAGCCGGCCGTCGAACGTCCGGGTGGCGACCGTCTCGAGGGCCACGTCGGGCCATCCGTCGTAGATCCGGTCCCGACCGGAGTTCCCGGTGACCACCGGAAAGACGACCACCCGGAAGCGGTCGACCAGCCCGGCCCCGATCAGCGACCGGCACAGGGTGAGGCTGCCGATGGTGCGCATCGGGGTCGCACCGTCCGCCTTCATCGACCGCACGGTCTCGACCGGGTCGGTGTCGACCACCCGCGAGTTGGCCCACGACAGCGGCGCCCGCAACGTCGACGAGAACACGACCTTGGGTCTGGCGGTCAGGTCCGCGAGGCCGGCGTCGTCGGAGCCGGCGGCGAACCCGGACATCAGCCGGTAGGTGTTCGCCCCCATCAGGACGGTGTACTCCGCGTCGGCCTCCCGACCGAGCCATTCGAGGTACTCGGGCCCTTCGAGGCCCCAGAACCCCGGCCAGCCCTCGGCGGCGCCGTAACCGTCCAGTGAGGTGATGAAGTCGACCATCAGGCCTGACACGTCGGTCTCCCTTCGCGACACAACGGGATCAGCGCACGACGCCGTACCGCACGTGGACGGCGTACGGCGAGTTGTGCACCGAGAGGATCTGGAGATCGATGTCGCGGTCGAAGCCCTCGAAGAGCCGCTTCCCGCGGCCGAGGACGACCGGAGCGGTGGTGATGCCGAGTTCGTCGACCACCCCCGCCCCGAGCGCCTGGCGGATGATGTCGGCGCCCCCGCCGATGGCGACGCCGCCCTCACCCGCCGCTCGCCGGGCCTCCGCCAGCGCCTCCTCGAACCCGTCGACCATGACGAAACCGGTGCTCGGGTCGGGCTGGTCGGCGGTGCGGTGGGTGAGCACGACCATGGTGCCGCCGAACGGGTTCCGGCCGCCCCAGGCGCCGGCGCTGTCGTACATGCCCCGGCCGCACAGGCCGGCGCTCGTCCCCTCGAGCAGCGCGTCGTAGTAGGCACGGTCCGCGTCGGTCATCCCGGCGCCGGGCTCGCGCTCCGTCTCGTAGGTCCACGGGCCGCCCATGACCCAGTAGTGCAGCCGCTCGCCGCCGACGCCGAGCCCCTGGCCCGCACGATCGTCGGGACCGGTGACGTAGCCGTCCAGGGACACCGTGATGGCGGCCTTCACCGGGCCTCGCCGCTCGGTGGTGCTCATGGTTCCTCCTCTGGTGATGTCGGAGATGTCGGGCGTGCCGGGGACGGCCGAGCGCTGGCCCCCGGCCCGCCTCGTCGAGCTTGGGTCAGCGCGCGGCACGGAGCCATTGATTCGAGGTCCCTGTAATTGTCACGGTGGTGCCGGCCCGCGACGGCGGTTCACGCCCGGCCGCGCGACGTGGCGCTCGACGCCGCACGCCGGCCCGCCGCTGAGGCAGACTGGCCGGGTGGTGCTGCGCATTGCGATGACCGCCGACACCCTGGGCCGGTCGAGGTTCGCGGCCTCCCCGGTGCACGAGGTGATCGACACCGTACGGCTGCGCGAGCACCACCCGGCGCCCCATGCCCGCACCTGGTACCGCCGCGCACGGGAGCGGATGCCCGGGCGGCTCCGGGAGGTCCTCGAAGCGCTCGTGCCGATCGACCACGACTACAGCCCGGACTTCCTGAGCCCGGTGCCGACGCGCGGGGCACCTGTCGAGGCGATGGTCGAGCAGATCGCGAGCACGCCCCCCGAGGTGGTCGAGCACCACCTCGACATCGGACTACGCGGCCGGCCCGTCCGCGCCGACGTGGCGGGACTCTTCGCCACCCGCACCGAGTACGAGCAGTGGCGACGGCCCGCCCCGGCGGTGCTGGACGACCTGGTGCGGCGCGGTCCCCGGGTGGTGGCGGCGGTGGCCGCCGAAGCGATCGGGACCTTCTTCGACGTCGCCGTGCGGGAGGACTGGCCAGCGGTCCGCGGCGTGCTCGACGCGGACATCCGGCGCCGTGGCGACCTGTCGGCCGCCCGCGGTGCGGTGGCGATGCTCGAGTCGCTGGGGCCCGGGCTGTCCTGGCAGGAATCCGGCATCTCGCTCGACCGGCGCTACGACGGCACCATCGACTGGGCGCACGACGGGCTGCTGCTGGTACCGACCACCGCACACGTCGGCCCGGTGCGGATCGCGGCCGAGCGCCCGCTGACGCCGATGCTGGTGTACCGAGCCGACGACATCGCCCGGTTGTGGGCCCGGCGCCGCGACGACCCGGCACGTGCCGTGGCGGACCTGATCGGCGGCACCCGGGCGGCGCTGCTCACCGCCCTGACCGAGCCGAGGTCGACCGGAGAGCTCAGCCGGGAACTGCACTGGACGGAGCCCACCGTGTCGTATCACCTGCGGGTTCTCCTGGCCGCCGGACTGGTGGACCGCAACCGGCGCGGACGCCGGGTCCTGTACCAGCGCACACCCCTCGGATCGGCGCTGCTCGCCGCGCCGAAGGAGGCCAACGTCGCCCGACGCTGACGGGCTCCGGGTGTGCGGCTCCGCGCACCGATGATCGCTAGCGTCGTCGGCGGGCCGGGGCCAGCGAGGTCGACGGCGTGGGCAGGAACAGCTCCAGCAGGTCGTCCAGGCGGATCAGGATCAGCGCACCGACCGACCCGGTTGCCACGCCGACCAGCACACCGGCCGCCGCCAGCGGATGCGTCCGCGCGACCAGGACCGTCACCAGGGCAGCCCCGGTCACCGCCAGCAGGAGTGCGTTGCGCACGACGTGCCGCCGACCGAGCGGCTGCTGGGTGGCCCCGAAACAGGCGCAGCGGGCCCCGGTGTCGCGGCGCACCGCGAGTACCACGCCGGTCGTGAGCACCGCCAGCAGCAGCAGGGTCAGGACGAGCACCAGCGTCGCGCCCGGCCGCGCGGCCGGCCAGCCGGTCGCCACCGCCAGTACCGACCAGCCGATGCCGAGCACGAGCCCCAGCTCGGCGATCGTGACCAGGACGGCCACCGGATCCACCAGCCGGGCGGGCAGCAGCGGCAGCGGTCGCAGCGAGTCGGCGAACGCGCGCAGGGCCGTCCGGCTGCGCGCCTTGCTCCAACTCGACGCCGCGAACACCCACCACAGGACCGCCAGCAGACCGACCGACACGTACGACATGAGCTCCTCCTCCAGCACCCGGCGCGGGCTCGCGCGGCGTGACACCTCCACCAGCGCCGGGCGGTTCACCGGTCCCGGCGCAGCTGTCGAACGACGACCCCCAGCAGCCGGTCGGCGGGGAAGAATCCGCGCTGGCGGGAGTCGAGGCTGCCGGCCGGATTGTCGCCCAGCAGCACCAGTTGCCCGGGAGGCACCCGGGTCCGGATCGGCCAGTGCTGGAAGGCGCACACCTCGACCGGAACCGGTTCGCCGGGCAGCGCCGCGACACGTTTGATCATCGGTCGGTCGGGCCGGTCCGGGACGCCGTCCCGATCGACCACCACGACGTCGCCGACCCGGACGGTGGCCGACCGCAGCCGGTCGACCAGGACCCGGTCGCCGTCCCGGTGGCCGGGTTCCATACTGCGGCCCTCCACGGTGACCACCAGGAACCGCCGCCGGAGCCACCGGCCGACCAGCACGACGGCCAGCAGCGTCGCCGCCCCGCCGCACGCCAGGATCACTCCGCCCCCCGGTGCAGCGCGGGATCGGGCCCGCGGTAGCCGCTGGCCTGTCTGACGAACATCCGGGCGTACTGGGTGTCGGCGGCCAGCAGCTCGTGGTGCCGGCCGGACTCCGCCACCCGGCCGTCGCGCAGCACGACGATCAGGTCGGCGTCCCGGACCGCGCCGAGCCGGTGGGTGATCAGCAGGGTGGTCCGGCCGGCCCGGTGCGCCCGCATCGCCTGGTGGATCTCCGCCTCGGCGTCCGGGTCCAGGCCGGCACTGGGTTCGTCCAGGATCAGCAGGTCGCACCGGTCCCGCAGGAACGCCCGGGCCAGCGCGAGCCGCTGCCACTGCCCGCCGGACAGCGTCACGCCCACCCGTACCGTGTTGTTCTCCGCACCGCTCATGAAGGTCCGGCTGAGCAGCGTGTCGTAGCCGTGCGGCAGCGCGCTCAGGGTGTCGTGCACCCCGGCCAGCCGGGCCGCGGCCTCGATCCGCGACCGGTCCGGCAGGCTGTCCAGATCGCCGAGGCCGATGTTCTCCGCCCCGGTCAGGTCGTAGTGCATGTAGTCCTGGAACGTCACCCCGATCCGCCGGCGCAGCTCCGCCACCGGCACGTCCCGCAGGTCCACGCCGTCCCACCGGATCGTCCCCCGGGTCGGGTCGTAGAACCGGCAGAGCAACTTGACCAGCGTGCTCTTGCCGGCGCCGTTCGCGCCGACCAGGGCGAGCGCCTCGCCGGACCGGATCCGCAGGGTCACCCCGCGCAGCACCCAGGGATGGTCGTCGCCGTACCGGAACCAGACGTCGTCGAACTCGATGCCGGTGCGCAACGGCGGCAGCGCGGCCGCCCGGTCCGGGACCGGCAGGTCGGGCGCGGCCCGGACCACCGCCTGGTAGTGGGTGAACAGCAGCAGGTTGTGGTGGGTGGCGGTGACGTCGGCGACCAGGCCGGCCAGGCCACCCTGGACGGCCGCGAGCGCCGCCACGAACATCGGCACGTCGCCGATGGTCAACCGGCCGCTGCCGGCCGCCTGCACCACCCAGACCAGCCCCGCCCCGGCGATACCCGCGCTCAGCAGGCCCAGCACGGTTTGTACCTGCGCCTCCCGCCGGTCCATCCGCCGGCGGGCCCGATCGGAGCGGCTCCGCTCGGTCAGCATCCGCTCCCGGAGGAAGTCGCCGATGCCGAAGATCCGGATCTCCTTCGCCGCCTGGAGGCTGGCCAGCAGGGTGCGGTAGAAGAACTCGCGCCGGTCGTACGGGCTCACCCGCAGTTCGGTCTCGGCGCGACGCCGGGACAACCACAGCTCGGCCAGCAGCACCGGCACCGCACCGAGGGTGACCGCCACCGCCATGGCCGGGCTGATCGTCAGGACGGAGCCGAGGAAGCCGGCCACCACGGCGACGCCGCGCAGCAGGTTGGCCGCGCCTCCGACGAGTTGTTCCGGGGTGCTCGCGCCGGCCTGCTGGGCGAGTTGGAGCCGGTCGAGGAAGCGCGGGTCCTCGAACCGGGCCAGTCCGGCGAAGCCGTTCACCGCGCGGTACAGCCGGTCCTGCGCGGTGCGGGCGATCCGCCGTCCCAACTCGGTGTGCAGGTATCGGAGCAGGTGCGGGGTCACCCCGACGACCAGGCTGGCGGCGGCCAGTCCCAGCGCCAGGCCGACCAGGTCCCCCGTTCCGGGCCGCTGGTCCACGATCCGGTCGAGGATCAGCTTGGTCAACCAGGCGATGGCGATCGGCAGGCCGCCGGAGACCAGGGTGAGCACCAGCACCGTCGCCAGCACGGGCGGCGAGGAGCGGGCGGCGAGCGCCGCGGCGGTGACACCGGCGCGCCACAGCGCTCCGGCCGCCGGCTTGCCGGCGTCGTCGCGGCGACGGCGGAGAGTCAGCCGGGCCACGGTCAGGAGGCGACCGGTCCGCTGACCGACCCCGCCGGCGCCTCGGCGGGTGGCAGTTGACGGAGATCGAACGAGCTGGCGACGATCCGGCTCTCCCGCACCAGGACGAACGCCGGGTAGCCGGTCAGCGAGAACGCCTCGCCCACCGGCCCGCCGACATCCTCCACCAGCACCGCGCCGCTGGGTCGCAACTCGCTGACCAGGGCGGCCGACTCGGCCGGATCGCCGACGACCACGGCCAGCACGGTCCAGCCGGCCGCGGCGTACGCGGGCGCGCCGGCCAGGAAGTCCGGCTTGCGTTCCCGGCAGGCCGGGCAGTGCACGGAGAAGAAGGCGATCAGGGCCGCGGCACCGACCGATTCCCGGGACACCCGGTCCCCGTCGACGGTCGTGGCGACGAACTCCCCCACCGTCGACCCGACCGGGCGGACCAGGTCCCGCTCCCCGGGCTCGTGCCGGGGCCGGTTGAGCAGTTCGGTGTGCTGGCGCAGCCGGCGGATCGCGCCGAACGACAGCAGCAGGTTGAACACGCACAGCACCGCCAGCACGACCACCGCGGCCACCAGGTACGACATCGTTCCTCCCCCGTAGGTCGATCCGGCCCTCGGCCGGCCATCCGGTCGAGCGTCCTCATTCATCGGTGAGCAGCGCGGCGGTCGGCAGCCGCCGGATCAGGATCGCCGGGACCAGTGCGGCGAGCACGGTCAGCAGCAACGCCGCCCCGGTCACGGCCAGCGCCAGCGCCGCCAGCCGGCCGTCCACCCGGCCCACCAGCAGGGCGGCCGAGCCCAGGCCGGCGGCGACCCCGAGGACGCAGCCGAGCGCCCCGACGCCGAGCGCCTCGTAGATCAGCAACCGGTTGAGCGCGGAATCCGGCCAGCCGACCGCCCGGAGCGTGGCGAGCTCGGCCGACCGTTCCCGCACGTTGAGGTAGAGCACGTCGGCCACGCCCAGCACGCCGAACAGCAGCACGCCGCCGACCGCCACCAGATCCACCCCGCGCACCTGCACGGAGACCGCCTGGCCGAGCAGCGAGCCGACCATGCCGTCGTTGAACGCCCAGAGCGCGGCGGCGATCAGGGTCACCGCGCCGACGCCGGCCGCGAGGCTCACCGCGCCGGCGAGGGTGCGCGCCGGCGTCCGGACCAGGTTGGCCGCCGCCAGCCCGGCGACGGTCCGCGCCGCGGCCCGCCGGGCCGGCGCCGCGGTCGCCTGGAGCGCCTCGGCCGAGCGGGTACGAGCGGCCCGCAGTGCGGGCAGGGCGCTGGCCGCAGCGGTCAGCAACACCGCGATCGGCACGCACAGCAGGGTCACCGTGCCGGAGACCCGCACGTCGGCCAGTCGGGCGAGCGGGCCCGACAGCGCGGCGCCGAGCAGCCCGGCGGTCAGCCCCAGCGCCGTGGTCTCGGCGAGGATCAGCAGGCTCAGTCGCCAGCCGGGCCAGCCGACGCAGGCCAGGATGGCCAGCTCGCGGCGCCGGGCGCGGACCGCGGTGGACACCGCGTTACCGACCAGCAGCGCGCAGACCACCAGCAGCAGTCCGAGCAGCAGGACGTTCTTGCGGTCGACGGCGGTGACGATCTCGGCCGCCACGCCCTTGCGGGTGCGCGGCTCCGAGAGGGTGAGGTCGGGGCGGCCGAGCTGGCCGGCGGGCAGCAGGACCGGGGTGCGCACCGTCGAGCCGCCCAGCACGATCTCGACGGTCAGCCCGGTCTGCCGGACGATCTCGTCGGCCACCATCCGGACCCGTTCCCGGGCCACCTCGTCGAACCGGTCGATCCCGGCGACCCGGACCCGCACCGAGCTCAGCGGCGCGGCACTCGTCGGGGACCCGAGGCTCGCGTACAGCTCACCGGCCGCGGTCAGGCTGGTCAGCAGGCCCGGTGGACGGTGCGGGTAACCGAGCGGGTCGTCCCCGGGCAGCAGCGGGCGGTCGCTGAGCAGGCCCCGCGAGCGCGCGTCGGCGCCCGTCGGCGGGGCCGGCCGGTAGAGGTCGAGGGCCTGTTGCGCGGCCCGGGCGTCGACCGCGCCCGGCGCGAAGCTGCCCACCGGAGTGACCGTCCACTCCGACTGCCCGAGCAGGCTCACCGGGTCCGCCGTCCCGACGTCGCCCGCACCGAGCCAGGAGTCCCGCCACACGTCCTCGATCGTCGGGTCGGTCGAGTCCGATCCTGACCGGGGCAGCACCCGGGCGACCCCGTCGGGCTGCTGTGTGTAGGCCACCGGTCCGGGCCGGAGCAGGGCCAGGATGCCGGAGAGCGGGGCCTGCCCGGCCAGGGCGGTGTCGAGCCGGGCGCGGTAGAGCTGCGCCAGGTCGTGCCGGACCGCCCGCGGCGGTGTCCTCGCCGCGTCGCGCAGCAAGGGCCAGAGCGCCTCCGTCGCGGTGCCGGGCACCCGCTCGGCGGTGGAGCCGGTCAGCCGGGACACGGTGAGGTCGATCCGTTCGTCCAGGGCGAGGTCGTCGGCGGCCAGCACCGGCAGGGTCCGGCCGGCCGGACCGGCGGTGGGCAGCGGAGAGAGCTGGGTGAACGGAGGGGCCGGGGCGACGGCATCGGTGTCGGTCAGGTAGCGGCCCTGGCGGACCGCCCGGTCCAGGCCGACCAGACGCGCCTCGGCGGCCGGATCGATCCCGGCGACCAGCACCGGCACCACCGCCGGCAGCCGGACCTCCAGCCGCGCGGTGGCGGGAACGGCCGACGCGGGACGGCCGCTGGTGAACACGGAGGCCAGCCGGAAGGTGCCGTCCGCGAGCAACTGGTACGCCAGCACGTCGCTGACCCTGGTCCGCCGGGCGTCGGGGTCGAAGCTGCTCACCGCGGTCTGGCACACCTGCCGGCGGCGGCCGTCGGGCTGCACCTCCAGCGTGCCGCCGCCACCCGTGCCCGGGCACTCGGCGGCGGAGGTGGACTGGCTGATCCGGGTGCCGTCGGCGTAGACGTACACCCGCCCGCTCTGGTCGGCGAGCGGCACCAGGGGCCGCCGGGACACGTACACGTAGGTCGGTGCGGCGGTCAGCGTGCTCAGCCCCCGGTCCCCGCTGATCCGGGCGGCGATCTCGACGACCTGCCGCTCGGCCGACGGGTCGACCTGGTCGGTCACGTCCACCCGCAGGCCCGGACGGATGTCGGCGATCCCGAGGACCGCCAGCGGGGCGGCCACCTCGACGCCGGGGATCCGCTCGATCCGCCGCCACTGGTCCAGGCCGATGCCGCCGTAGGCAGCGGTGGGCCGGGTCTGGTCGAGCAGGCCGGCGGCCGGCGCCGACGGATGGACCAGGATGTCGTAGGACGGCCGGAACTGCCCGTCGACGGAACCGCGGGCGACCAGCCGGGAGGTGCTGGCGGCGCCGGTGAGCACGGTGAACCCGGTGGTCGCGACCAGCACGGCGGCGAACACCGCCAGGCTCCGGCCGGGGGTGTTCCGCAGCTGTGACCAGACCATCCGCAACATGGGTGGGGTCGTCTCCGCTCGGGCAGGGTGGTCGTCCGGCCGGATCGGGCCGGCCGGACGCCGTCATCGGTGCGGTCGTGGTCGGGTCAGCAGCGTGTCGAGGTGGTGCGGCAGTAGCCGCAGGTCGTGCCGATGCTGTCGCAGCCCCGGCAGCAGTCCCGCACCCGGCGCAGTCCGCCGCTGCACCCGCAGTACTCGGTCCAGCAGGTGCACGCGGCGGCCTGCGCGGTCACCTCCGGAACGAACATCCTGAGCACCCGGTCCGCCGCCGCTTCGAGCATTCGTACCATTTCCACTCCTTCTGATCGGACTGTCGATGACGTCGATGGACGATTTCCGTGTCGCGTCCGATTCCCGATCGCCTCACCCCCGTTTCCGCGCCGGTTCGCCGGCGCTAGACGATCCGTCCGTCGTGGATCCGGACGGTCCGGTCGCAGCGGTCCGCCAGCGCCGCCTCGTGGGTCGCCATGAGCAGGGTCATGCCGTGCTCGTCGCGGAGCCGCCAGAGCAGGTTGATGATCTCTTCGCCGGTGGCCGAGTCCAGGTTGCCGGTCGGTTCGTCGGCCAGCAGCAGCCGGGGCCGGCCGACCAGGGCCCGCGCGATCGCCACCCGCTGCTGCTGGCCGCCGGAGAGCTGGGCGGGCTGGGCCCGTTCCCGGCCGGCCAGCCCCACCTCGGCGAGCAGGCTCCGGGCCCGCTCGACCTTGTCGAAGCTGGTCCGATACGGCAGCAGCGGCGCGAGGACGTTGTCCACCGCGGACAGCGCGGGGAGCAGGTGGAAGCGTTGGAAGACGAAGCCGACCCCCCGGCGGTAGCGGGCGAGCCGCCGGCCGGACAGGCCGGTCACCTCCACGTCGTCGACGTCGATGCGCCCCTCGTCGGCGCGCTCGATGGCACCGATCAGGTGCAGCAGGGTGGACTTGCCCGAACCGCTCGGGCCGGTCACCGCGACGGTGGCGCCGGCCGGCACCGCGAGGCTGATCCGGTCCGCGCCGACGATCGTCGCGTCACCCGAGCGGAACCGCTTGACCAGGCCGGTGACCCGGATCCCCGCGCCCCGCCCGGCCGGGCCGCCGCCGGCGCTCATCGGGCACCGGGCAGCGGCCGGGCGGTGATCGGCCCGGGTCTGGCGGAGGTCATGGCTGTCGGAGCGTGCGGACGCCGCGAACCCCGAAATGGAAGTCTCATCGCCCAGCCCCCGTATTGCTCGGCACGAAACAGGAAACTACATGACCGAACGTCAATTCATCAATCCACTGCGTGATCCGGCGGCGTCCGGCACCCCCACGTCGAGGGCGGCGGCGGACGGCGAGCACATTCCCGTCGGCGCGGCGGCCACGGGTGGCACTCCCCCAGCCGCCGGGCACGTCGGTGACGTGCCCGGCAGACCCGGGAGTGACGTCAGCGCCGGCCGGTGAGGCGGAAGGCGTCGAGGACGGTCTGCTCGACGGTGTTGCCGGCCGCGTCCCGCGCGCTGGCCCTGATGCTGACCGTGCCCGTGGTGTCGGTCAGCCTTGGGACCTGGTAGCCCGCGGTGTAGTCGCCGCCGCCCTTGGCGGTCGTCGAGAGCTGTTTCCAGGTGACCCCGCCATCGGTGCTGATGGACAGCGCGAGGCTCTTCACCGCCGGCGCCCCCGGTACCTGGTGGTACGCGCTGACCCGGAGCTGGTGGCGGCCGGGAGCGGTGACCGCGTCGCCGAGGTCCGCGCCAGCGTCGTACCGCAGGAACAGCAGCGGGTCGGCGTGGCAGGGGGTGCTCGTCCCCTCGGCGCAGGTGAACCCCTTCGGCGGCTCGTACCGGGTCGGCGCGGCGGACGTGAAGTTCCACGTCGTCGTGGTCCTGCCGGTCTCGGCCGTCAGCCGGTATCTCCGGGCTTCGGCGGGGAGCTCGTAGGTGGGACCCCACACGAGAGAACTGGCCTGGGTAGTTCCCGGCCGTCGGCGTACATGCGCACGTTCTGCGGCTCGAAGACGTACGAGCCCATGATGTGGTTCGGCGCCGCCCCGGACACCAGGTTGGTGATCGGGTAGAACGTGTTGCCCTGCCGGCAGAAGGCACAGATTTCGGTGGACCAGGCGCCCTCCCACTTGCCGGGCTGGGTGCGGAAGACCTGGGGGGACAGTTCGGGCGCGCCGGGCACCAGCGGCCGGGCCGTCCATCGCGCGGTGTCCGGTCCCGCCCGGTCCACGACGTCGATGGTGCGGGCACCCGGCTGCCCCCCGGAGGGCTCGTAGAACTGGAGCCGAACCAGGTCGGGCGAGACCGGGCCGCGGTAGGTGGTGAACCGGACGCTGTCGGTGAGGTAGCTGTACGGCACCCCGGCCACGGCTGTCTCGTTCGGTCGGAAGGCCGAGTAGATCAGGCTGGCCGGCTGCGCCCGGGTGCCGTGCAGCGAGGTGTCCACCGTGGCGAGTTGCTTGTCGGTGACCTCGGTGTGCAGCGAGGCCGGGATCCGCCCCTCCTGGTAGATGTGCAGGGTGTAGACGTACGGGCTGACCGAGTCGTAGCCCGAGACGTCGATCTTCACCGGGCCGTGGCGCAGCAGGCCGCGCAGGTTCTCGGCCTCGCCCGCCGAGACGGCGGCGTACGGGATGTCGGCCACCTCCTGCGGGTAAAACCACCAGTCCGGCGGGACCGGCAGGGGGCAGGTCGTGGTGGGCCACGGCCCGCCGGTCGAGGTTGCGTCGACGAGTACCGCGACGGCACCCGCGGCCCGCGCTCGCATCAGCTGCGCCGGTCCGACGTTGCACTGCCCGCCGGCGGGCTTGTCGGCGTCGATCCGCAGCAGGACGATCTTCCCCTTGGCCGAGATCCGCTCGTAGTCCGCGGCCCGCCCGAGCCCGCCGTCGACCAGTTGGCGAGTCTGCCGGCCGCTGAACCGGACCACCTCGAAGCCGGGGCCGCGGTACCAGTCGGTCGGCAGCATGGGCTTCAGGGCGACCCGCTTGGGGGTGGTGACCGCCATGGTCACCATCGGCTTGCCGAGCACCCAGTTGGTCCCGAGGTGGAAGGTGCCGACCGTCACCGGAGGGCTGGGGATGGCCCAGAAAGTGGAGTTGCCGTACCCGGTGAAGCTCAGGGTGCCGCCGCCCTGGCCGTTGCTGAAGGTGCGGAAGGTGGTCCGGGAGGCGACGAACGTCTCGGTGGGGCGGGGGGTGCCGACCGTCAACTGGCGGGCGGCGTCGCCGTCGCGGGTGAGGGTGGTGTCGCCGGTGACGGTGAGCTCCGGCAGTTCCAGGTTGAGCTGCTGGTCCCGGCCGTCGAGCCGGAAGAGCGCGTGGCCGCCGGCCTCATAGGTGCCCGGCGGCACCTCGAACGTCGCCTCGAAGGTGGTGCACGGATCGCTGTCCAGGCAACGCGCGCTGACGGATTCGTATCCGGACCCGACCGCGTTCCCGGCGACCTGCGCCAGCAGGAAGCCGAACAGCGGGCAGATGGTCATGAGGCGGTCGCCGCAGTAGAAGGCGTCACCGTTCTTCCTCGTGTAGGTCTGGGTGACCCGGTACGTCGGTTGCCCGGTGTCGGTCTGCGGCTCGGCCTCGGTCGAGCGGAGCCCGGTGGGCCAGAGCGCCACCGCGTCGCCGCTGAGCTTCGGGGTGACCCGGTCGAACAGGTAGTCGCTCAGCTCGCCGACCCGGGTGTCGCCCTTGAAGCGGGCCCAGAACGCGGCGGCCTGGCCCGGTTCTACGCGCAGGTCGACAGTGCCGGATTCCGGGTGCTTCGCGGCCGTCGTCACGCCGGGCAGGCCCGACACCCGCTTGTCCAGCGCCGCGGCGTCCAGCCGGTCACCGTACTTGACGGTGACGCCGAGCGGGGTGTTCTCATCGCGCTCCACCTGGGTGGCGAGCCAGGCCACGTCGAAGATCTTCCGGTCGATGACACCGCCGGTGACCAACGCCTGCACGTCCCTCGGCAGCGCGTGCAGGCGGGTGTCCGTTCCACCCGGTCCGGTCCTGACCTCGACGTCGATGCTCGGCCGGGTGCCGTCGGCCCGCGCCGACGGGATGGCGGTGACGGTGTAGCGACCGCCGTCGCGGGTCAGCGTGACCTCGTCGCCGGTGATCAACGTGATCCGGTAGGTCGCCCGGGTCAGCCCGGGCAGCGCGACGGTCCGCAGCCCGTCGGCTGCCGCGGCGGCTCCGGCCGGTGCCGGAGCGGTCGGCTCGTCCGGGCGCGCGGCGGCGGCGCCGGCCGTACCGAGCAGGGTGAGCACCGCCGTGGCGGTGGCGAGCAGGCGTATCCGATGTCTCCTCCGCGGGCGGAGGTTGCTGGGTGAGGTGTTCACGAACGTCTCCTTGCGGCAGGTGAGCTGATGGCGGTGCGCGGCGTGGTACGGCAGGTCAGCCGCCGGCCCGCACGAGGGACCAGTCCTGGGTCACGACCGCGTCCTCGCGGACCGGGACCGTCGCGGTGGCGCTCTGGTAGCCGGTGGCGCTCGCGGTGAAGCCGGTACGGCCGACCGCGGAGCTGAACACCCAGTACAGGCCGTCGCCGACGGCCGGATCCACCGGCGTGGTGACGCCCGTACCGGCCTCCCAGGGGTGTCCGGTCCGGGCCACGGTCGCGAAGACCGGCGCCCCGGTATCGCGGTCGTCGACGAAGCCGACGACCAGCCCGCCCTCGACCGGTCGGCACGCGCGGGTGCCCACGAATACGTTGTCCACCGCCCACCACCAGGCGTTGCGGCCCTGGTAGTGGAACCGGATCCGGACGTCCTCGCGGCCGGCCGCCTGCGGCAGCGGCAGGGTGACCTTCCCGAACGCGTGGTTGCTGGTCTGCCGCCACACGGTCTTCCAGGTCCGGCCGCCGTCGGTGCTCAGCTCGACGTCGGCCCGCTGGCTGTCGTCGTCCGGGTAGTAGGAGGTGTGGAAGGTGAGCTGCGGGGCGGCGTCGCCGGAGAGGCCGATCACCGGAGAGGTCAGGTAGGTGTCGTACCGCTTCCCGCCGCCGGTCGCCGAGTCGGCGACGGCGAACCTGCCGTCACCGCCGTCCGGCACCGGCCGGTAGCCGGGGTTGTCGAACCGCCAGCCCGGCTTGCCCGAGAGCTGCCAGCCGTTGCGGGTACCGGTGTCGGTCCAGTCGTCGAAGTCCTCGCTGACACCGCTCCACCGGTAGCCCGGAGCGGTGCAGGCCGACTCGTCGACGGTCAGCGCCACGTCCTGGACCAGGTCGGCCGTACCCAGCTCGAACGTCCGCTCGGCGGCCTGGTAGCCGGGGTACTGGGCGGTGACCCGCATGGTGTACGACGCGGACCGGGGCAGCGTGACGCTGTACCGGCCGGTCACCGGATCGGTGAAGACCGGCCCGAGTGGATAGCCGTCGACGACGATCTTGGCGTACAGCGGCCAGCCGTGCCCCGACCCGTCGGTGACGGTACCGCTGACCGTGCTCATCGGCTGGGCGGCCAGCCTGACGTCGGCCGTCGTGGTCGCGCCCTCGCGGACCTGCGCCTGCACCGTGCCCGCGGCGTAGCCGTACCTGCGCACCCCGATCGCGTAGCTGCCGACCGGCAGGGCACCGGACTGGTAGGCCCCGTCGGCGTCGGTGGTCACCTCGCGACTGACCGGACCGGTGATCGTGACGGTGGCGCCGGGAATCGGCTTCGAGGTCGCGGCGTCGCTGACCGTGCCGCCGACCGTGCCGGTGGGGCCACGCGGTACCTGCTTGAGCAGGGCGAGCGCGTCCAGTCGGCCCTCGCCGAAGGCGTTGTTGTCGTCGTCGGTGCCGCCACACTGGCTGTCGGGGTTGTCGATGGCCGTGCCGTCCAGCAGGGACCGGGTGCCGGCGACGTCGCCCACCATCGCCGTGGCCGCCGACCAGGCCAGGGCGATGGTGCCCGCCGCGTGCGGGGCCGCCATGGAGGTGCCGTTGAGGTTGGCGTACGCGTTTCCCGGCATGCTCGACCGGACGTTCACTCCCGGCGCGGCGACGTTCGGTTTGATCTCGCCGTCCTGGCCGGCCCCGCGCGAGGAGAACCCGGCGATGGTGTGGCCGGAGTCGTACGCGCCGACCGAGTAGTTGATCTTCCGGCTGCCCGGGGCGCCACTCGTCCGGCAGCCCGGTCCGTTGTTGCCGTTGGCCCACACGCCGAAGATGCCGGACGCGGTCCACGCCAGGCTGATGTCCTCCAGGAACGGGGCGTCCGACGGGGTGGTGGTGCCCCACGAGTTGTTGATGATGTGCGGGCGCTTGCTGGCGTCCGGGTTCTGCCCGTTCAGGTCCGTCGGCTCCAGCAGCCACTGGCCGGAGCTGATCAGCGCGGCGTCGTCCGGGCAGCAGCCGTTGGCCGTGATCCAGCGGGCGCCCGGGGCCACCCCGATCTGGTTGCCGGCGCCGTCGTCGCCGAGCATGGTGCCCAGCGTGTGGGTACCGTGCCCGTCACTGTCGCAGGGCGCGCCCCCGCAGGTGCCGGCCGCGTCGAACCAGTTGTAGTTGTGGTCGAAGACGCCGTCGCCCTTGTTGCCGCGGTACTGGCGCACCAGGGCCGGGTGGTCGAACTGGGCTCCGGTGTCGATCGAGGCCACGGTGATGCCCTCGCCGCGTACGCCGAACTGGCTCCACACGTCGTCGGCGTTGATGTCGGCGACGCCCCACTCGACCGCGTCGGCCGCCTTCCGGGCGACGCCCCGGG
The DNA here is from genome assembly GCF_030519475.1 of Micromonospora sp. C28SCA-DRY-2. GTDB lineage: Bacteria > Actinomycetota > Actinomycetes > Mycobacteriales > Micromonosporaceae > Micromonospora. The sequence goes on from NZ_JAUMKD010000003.1 coordinate 550,819, forward strand.
TGACCGGCGGCGGGCTGACCGTGAACGACGGCAGCAGCGAGCTGACCTCGCGCCTGGCGGCCAACCGCGCGGCGAGGTCCGCACCGCCGGTCACCTTGATCGCGTTCGTCGCCCAGAAGCTCCGGTAGGTCACGCCGGAGGCGGCCAGTTCCTCGCGTACCGCCCGCTGGCTCTCGTCGGCGGCCCGCTTGAGCGCGCTGGCCACCGCCGTGCCGCGCGCGTTCCAGTCGGTGATCGCGCTGGCCGCGGCCAGGTCCGCCGTCGCGCCGAAGTAGACCCAGAAGTCCACCGGCGCCTGCCCGGCACCGAGCTGGGTCTGCAACTGCGGGCGGATCTTGGCCTGCGCCGCGGCCGCCGTCTCCCGGTCCGGCGTGGCCGACGGGAGCGCGGCGGCGGCACCGTTGAGGGCGAGCACCGTGGCCACGGCGGCCACCACGACTGTCGTGATTCTTCGTCTCGGATGGGCAAGGCGCATAGGGGCTCCTCGTCTGGGAGGACGGCGAGGACGCCGGCCGCGGCCGGTCACAGCGGCAGGTACCGGTCGTCGTCCTCGGCGTCGGTCTCGTCGCCCGGTCCGGCCCCGGGACGGGACTCGACGGGTACGTCGGCCGCGCCGGCGGCCTCCGACGATGTCATCTCGTCCTGGTCAGGGTCATCTCGATGCGGCATGCCAGCATCGTGGTCAACCGCGCGACGATGCTGCGATCCCTCAGGTGAGGGAAACAACCTCGGGGCTCAGTCCCCCGTCGCCGGGCCGGGCTCGCGGACCAGCCCGGTAGCGATCGCCCGGGCCGACAGCGCCGCGCGCGAGGAGACCCCCAGCTTGCGCATCGCCGACTTCATCTGGCTGGCCACCGTGTGGTGTGAGCGGTGCAGGGCGTCGGCGATCTCCCGGTTCGTCCGCCCTTCGGCCGCCAGGGCGACGACCTCCAGTTCACGGGGTGACAGCTCGGACCCGTAGCCCTTCCGGCCGCCGCGCCACACCCGCGGCACCGGGCGTCCGTGCGCGCGCAGGGTACGGGCGACCCGGTCCACGTCGAGGCTCGCCGGCAGGGCCGACAGTCCACTCAGCACCTCGGTGAGCAGGTCGAGCCCGGCCGGGACGGCGCCGGCCCGGATCAGGCACCCGGCCTGCCGCTCCCGGCAGAGCGCCGCGCTGTACGGCCGGGGAAGCGCCGCCCACGCCGCCGCGGCCCGCCCGAACAGGTCCGCCGCCGCGGTGTGGTCGCCGGTGGCCTCGGCGAGCAGGCCCCGGCAGTCCAGCACGGCGGCCCGCGGTGCCGGGAACTGCCCGTTCCGCAGCCCTTCGGCGAACGCGTCGACCAGGTCCCGGGCCGGCGACACCGCTCCGACGGCGAGCAGCGCCCGGACCCGGGCCGGCACCACGTCGGTGCCCCAGAGCCAGACCCCTTTCTCCGCGACGGCCTCGCAGGGGTCACGAGAGATCGTCAACGCCTCGTCGGGCCGGCCCTCGCGCAGCCGGATCTGCACCAGCGTCGCCACCGCCTCGGCGACGGTGTCCCAGGCGCCGGCGTCACGGGCGCCGGCCACCGCACGCTCGATCTCCCGGGCGGCCTGGACCAGGTCACCGGCCGCCATGCGCAGCAGGCCGCTGATCATGATCGGCTCGACCCGGCTGACCGGGTGCAGGTCGTCCGTGTTCGCCAGCGCCGCCGCCCGCTCCGCGAGGCCGTCCCAGGCGCCGGTGAACCAGTCGAGGTGCAGTTGGGTGGAGTCGATGAGGTCGGTGATCCGGACCTGTTCGTACGCGACCGCGAGTCGACGCCCGGTGGCGAGCCACCGGCCCGCCTCCGCGTACCGCCCCCACCGCATGGCCCCGTCGCCGATGTTGAGGTATCCCACGGTGATGATGCGGCGGTCCCGGACGGTGCGGGCCGCGGCGGGGATCTGGCCGGCCTCCGCCCAACCACGCTGGTCACCGAGTTGCAGCAGGGCGGCCGCCCGGCCGGCCGCGACCCGGAGCCGGTCCGACGGCTCCAGCGCCCGCGCGAACTCCGCCGCCCGGTCCAGCCAGGTCAGGTGCCGGGCCGCCGATGAGCGGCCGCGCGGCCAGCCGAGCAGCATCATGGCGACGGCGGGTGAGGCCCGACCACGATCGAGGTGCGGCAGCGCCCGTTCCAACTCGGCGTGCGCCTCGTCGAACTCCTCCATGTCGTTGAGGATCCGGGCGAGTTGGAACCGCAGGTTCGCCGCCACGCCCGGATCCGGGGTGCCCCGGTCGAGCACCCGGCGTACGGCGGCGGCGAGGTCCCGCAGGCGGCCGGGACCGGTGAAGGAACCGAACGGCACCTTCTCCACCAGCACGCACATCTGCTCGGCCGGCACGTCGCCGTTGGTCAGCACATCGTGCAGCAGGGCGCCGGCGGTCGTCTCGTCGCCGGTCTCCAGCGCCACGTCCGCGGAGAGTTCCGCGTACCTGGCCCACCTCGTGCCGTCACCGGCGTGGCGGAAGTGCCGCGCGAGCTGCGCCAGCGGTCGTGGGGTCACGGTTTCCAGCACCCGCCCGGCGCGCTCGTGCAGCGTCCGGCGCTCCCGCTCGGGGATGGCGTCGTAGATGGCCCGGCCGGCCAGCACGTGGCGGAAGGACACCCGGACGTGGTCGCGGTGGTGCAGCAGGCGGTGCGCGACGGCTTCGGCCAGGCCGGCGGCGAACTCGGCCGGTGGCAGGTCGCTGATCCGCGACAGCAGCTGTTCCGTGATCGGGTCGGCGACGACCGCGGCGGCCCGCAGCACCGACCGGGTGGCGCCGCCGAGGCGGCTGGCGTGCTCCAGCACGGTGTCCCGCACCGTCGGCGGAACCACGATCTCGTCCAGCGGCAGCCGCTTCCAGCCCTGGTCACGGCGGACGAGATCGCCACGCCGGGCCATCAGTCGCACGCACTCCTCCACGGCGAGAGGCACCCCGTCGGTGTGCGCGTGCAGGTGCTGGGCGAACTCGTCGGAGACCCGCTGGTTGGCCAGCATCGAGGAGGCGAGCGCCGCGGTCTCGGACCGGCCGAGCGGGTTGAGGACGAGTCGAAGCCGGGCCCGGTGTGGCCGGAGGCGTCCCGACAGGCGCAGCAGCCAGGGGTCGCCGACCAGGTCCTCCGGCCGGTAGGCGACCACCAGGCCGGGCCCCGGGCCGGGCCGGTCGGCCAGGAACAGCAGGAACTCCCGGGTCGCGTCGTCGGACCACTGCGCGTCGTCCACGACGAGCAGGTCGACCCCCAGCTTGTCGAGCAGTTCGGCGAGGGCCCGGAGCACCCGGTGGCGCGCCGCGCTGGCGTCCTCGGCCGGCTCGGGCGCCGGCGGCAGGTGCTCGGCCCACTCGGGGAACAGCGGCCGCAGGGCGCCGGCCAGGCCACTGAGGCGCAGGTTCGCCACCGTGTCGGCGTCGGTGGCCAGCAGCGCCTCGACGATCGGTCCCAGGGTGTACGGCTCGCGCAGCGGCGGACAGACCGCCGTCAGGACGGCATGGGCGGTGCCGGCCGGGGACGACAGGAACTCGTCCAGCAGGCGGCTCTTGCCGACCCCGGCCTCGCCCTCGATCAGCACCAGCGCCGAGGCGTTGGTGAGCACCCGACCCAGCCGGGCGAGGTCCCCGTCGCGGCCGATCAGCAGCGGCGCCGCCACCCCACCGACGTCCGGAGCGGCCGCACCGGAGTGGGGAGCGACCTCGCCGACCACCACCGCCCCCTACAGCTCGCCCGCTCACGCGTCCACAGTTGCCAGTGATCATCGTCCAGGTGGTCGCCCGCAGCAACCGTTGTCCCGCGGCCGGCGGGACGGCCGTCGCCGCGCACCGGGCTGCTCAGAGCCAGCCGCGGTCGCGGGCCTGCCAGCCCAGCTGCATCCGCGACCGCGAGTTGGTCAGCTCCATGAGGTGCTGCACCCGGCGGACCACGGTGCGGCGGCTCACCCCCAGCCGCGCGCTCACCGCCTCGTCGGTCAGCCCGGCGACGAGCAGGGACAGCAGGTGCCGGTCGGCGGCGGAGACCGCCGTGGCGGCGGCGAGGTCGGCGGAGTCCGCCACGGACAGCGGCGTGGCCTGGTTCCAGACGGTCTCGAAGAGCGCGATCAACGCGTCCAGCAGGCCGCACGGATGCACCAGCAACGCCGCGTCGTGCGCCGCCTGCGTCCAGGCCAGCGGCAGCAGGGCCAGCTCCCGATCGGCGACGGCGAGCTTGGTCGGCAGGCCGTGCGCCAGGCGCGCGTGCTCGCCCTCCTGGACATGGACGACGACGCTCCGCACGAAAGCGGGGTCGGTCAGGGCGTCCACGTCGTACACCGCCCGGTAGGTGATCCCGGCGGCCTGCCGTTCGAGCTGCTGCCGGTTGACGTCCTTCGGCACCGCGTACGGCGGTGCGACCAGCACCCGCATCTGCTCACGGGCGGTACGTTGCAACCGGTCGAACGCCTGCGCGACCGCCGCCCGGCCGGACACGATCTCGATCAACTCCTCGGTACGCCGATTGCTGGCCCGGCTGCGTGCCTCCTGCGCGAGGCGGTGGGCGGCCGCCCGTACCCCCTCCAGCTCCTCCTGGCGGCGCCGGACCTGCTGTTCCACCGCCAGCTCCGGAGGGACCGGGACGACCCGCTCCTCGGGGGCCGGGGTGTGGTGCACGAAGCCCTTGCGGTGCAGGGAGAGCACCGCGCGGCGCACCTGGGCGGGGGTGAGCCCGGTCCGGGCGGTCAGCTGCGGCAGCGTCGCGCCGCCCTGGCGGACCAGCGCGAGGTAGGCCGCCTCCTCCGCCGCGCTCAGCCCCGCCGGTCCCAGCACGATCGTCCTCCCTGGCGCATCTGGGCCATGTCACAGCTGCGCTGACTCTAGATCCTTTACCGTCCCGCTGACGAGGTGTGACGCTGCCTGCTGTAGGGCCGGCACGTCGAAGGGGGCCTCGTGTTCAGCTCGTTACGGAAAGTGATCGTGGCGGCGGTGGTCGCTGCCACCGCGGTCGCCGCGGCGCCACCGGCCGCCATGGCCCTCGCCGCTGACGCAGTTGCGCCAACCGCCGCTCCCGGCTCCGTCTACACGGTCACGCTGATCAACGGTGACGTCGTCCGGCTCACCCGGTTCGCCGACGGCCGGCAGGAGGCGACCATCGACGACCGGGGCGGGCCCGACCGGCACGGCTTCCGGCTGTCCCACCGCGACGGTGACGTCTACGTGGTGCCGGACGAGGCGGTGCCGTACGTCACCGCCGGCCTGCTGGACGAGGCGCTGTTCAACGTCACGGACCTCGTCGCCGACGGCTACCACGACGCGGCGAGCCCGACCCTTCCGCTGCTCGTGGCCGGGGTGCCCGCCACCGCCGGCGCCCGGGCGGCGGTTCCGGAGACCCCGCCCGGCGCCACCCGGACCCGGGTGCTGCCCAGCATCGGCGCGGTCGCCGTCACCGGCCGCAAGACACAGGCGCGGGAGCTCTGGACGGCGCTGACCACCGGCCCGCGTACCCTCGCCGCCGGCGAGCGGAAGGTCTGGCTGGACCGGCGGGTCCGCGCCGACCTGGTCGACAGCGTGCCCCAGATCGGCGCGCCGGCCGCGTGGCGGGCCGGATACGACGGGCGGGGCGTCACCGTGGCGGTGCTCGACAGCGGCTACGACCCCACCCATCCGGACCTCGCCGGCCGGGTGGCCGCCACCGCGGACTTCACCACCGAGGGCGGGGCGGCGGTCGACCGGTTCGGGCACGGCACGCACGTCGCCGCGACCGTCGCCGGCAGCGGAAAGGCCGGCCGCGCCGGTGGCCGGGGCGTGGCTCCGGGCGCCCGGCTGCTGGTCGGCAAGGTGCTCGACGACTCCGGCTCCGGTGACCTGTCCTGGATCATCGCGGGCATGGAGTGGGCGGTACGCGAGGGCGCCCGGGTGGTCAACCTCAGCCTCGGCGCGCCGTCGTACGGCGGCTCGGACCCGGTCAGCGAGGCCGTCGACGCGCTGAGCGCCAGCTCGGACACCCTCTTCGTGGTCAGCTCCGGCAACTCCGGCCCCGGGCCGCAGACCGTCGGCACGCCCGGCATCGCCACCGCCGCCCTGACCGTGGGCGCGGTGTCCAAGCAGGACGCCTTCGCGGACTTCTCCAGCCGGGGCCCGCGCCTCGACGACGGCGCGGTCAAGCCCGAGATCACCGCACCGGGGGTCGGGATCGTGGCGGCCCGGGCGGCGGGCACCTCGCTGGGCCAGCTCGTCGACCGGTCCTACACCGCGATGTCCGGCACCTCCATGGCGGCCCCGCACGTGGCCGGCGCGGCCGCGCTGCTCGCCCAGGCCCATCCCGACTGGCGGCCCGAACAGCTCAAGGCCGCGCTGGTCAGCAGCGCCGAGCCGGTCGGCACGGCGCCGGTCTGGGCGCAGGGCGTCGGCCGGATGGACGTCCCGGCGGCACTGGCCCAGACCGTCCGGGTCGACACCGCCAACGTCGTACTCGGGCAGGTGCCGGCCGGGTCCGCCCCGCGCGGCGCCGAGGTGGTGTACCGCAACACCGGCCGGAAGCCGGTCACCCTCGACCTGGCCGTGGCCGCCACCGACACCGGCGCCACCGGCCGCGCCGCCGCGCTGACCGTCACGCCGGCCCGGCTGACCGTCCCCGCCGGTGGGCGGGCCACGGCCACGGTCCGGCTGGACACCGCGGCCACCAACCCGAACCGGTACGCCGGGGTGCTCACCGCGACCGCTGCCGGGCTGCGGCTGCGCACCCCGGTCGGCCTCAGCGTGACGCCGCCGGCGCACACCCTCACCATCGAGGCGACCAACCGCGACGGTCGGCCGGCCACCGGATTCCCCGACCGGGCGGAGCTGTGGAACCTGGACACGGGCGAGCAGCACTACGGGTTCTTCGCCGACGGCCGGGCGACGGTGGAGCTGCCCGCCGGCCGGTACTCGCTGATGGCGCTCGTGCACAGCCTGGACGCCGGCGGGACCGAGAAGGACCTCACCGTGGCGGGCGACCCGGAGCTGCGCGTCGACGCGGACCGCACCGTGCGCCTCGACGCGCGCGCCGGCAACGAGATCCGGATGGACGTGGCGGACCCGACCGTGATCAGTCGGGGCGCCATCTCGTGGCAGCGCACCGCGGGGAGCCGGTCGAACCTGTCCGGCTGGGCGTTCAACCCGGCCAACGTCCAGCGGGTCTACGCGGTGCCGACCCGGCCGGTCTCCACCGGCACCTTCCAGTTCTTCAGCCGGTGGGATCTGAGCGCCCCCAAGCTGACCGCCGAGGTGACCGGCGCCGGCGGCTTCCGGCTGACCCGTCCGCTGCCGCTGGAGTACGCACCGCTGCTCGACGGCACGCGCACGCTGCCGCTGGTCGACGGCGGTGACGGCGGGCCGGCCGGGCTGGGCGACGCCCGCGGCGCGGCGCTGCTGCTGCGGTACGTCGGCGAGGAGGCGATGGCGGAGCAGTTGCGGGCCGCGGCCGCGGCCGGTGCCGAGGTGGTGCTCCTCGCCCCCGACCAGCCCGGGAAGATCTACGCGAGCGGCTACGGTTCACCGGTACCGGCCTACCAGATCGGGTACGCCGACGGCCAGCGGCTGCGCGAGCGGTTGGCGGCCGGGCCGGCGACCATCGACCTGACCGGCACGGCGCGCAGCCCCTACCACTACGACCTGCTGCTGCCCGAGCCCGACCGGATCCCGGCCGACCTGCACTACACCGCGAAGGAGCTGGCGCTGGCCACCGTGGACAGCGAGTTCCACCAGCACGCGCCGGAGATGCGGGCGCTGGACTCGCGGGCCGGCTACCCCGACGGGGTGAGCGTCTCGTTCGGCTTCAACCGGTCGCTCACCGCCGGGCAGCGGCGAACCGACCACGTCACCACCCGCGGGGTGCTCTGGCGCGCCGAGGCCACCGCCGAGGGCGAGAACCGGCAGGGAACCCAGGGCACCATGTACGGCCCGCTGCGGGGGTACCGGGCCGGTGAGCGGACCCGGGAGGTGTGGTTCCCCGCCCTGACCCGGCCCGCCGTCCCGGCGGGTGCGCCCGACCACCCGTACGGGACACCGGCCAACCGGTGGCACGACACCATCCGGGTGGCCGTGCCGCAGTACGCCGACGGCCCCGTCACGGCGTACGGCTGGATCGACGGCGGCTCCGACCGGGCCCGGATGACGCTGCGCCAGGGTGACCGGGTCGTCGGCACCACCACCGGGTCGTCGCAGCAGTTCACGGTCGGTCCGGGCAACCGGACCTACCGGCTGACCCTGGACGTCACCCGGGACCGGTTCCCGGAGCGGGTCTGGTGGACCACCTCGACCGCGACCTCCACCACGTGGACGTTCCGCTCCGGGCGGCCCCGGGGCGAGCAGCCGCAGGTGCTCGCGCTGCCGCAGGTCCGCTACGACATCCGGACCGACCTGTCCAACGCGGTCCGCGCGGACCGGCCGTACCCGCTGTCGCTCACCCCGGGCTACCAGCCGGGCGCGACCGGGCCCGGCCGGTTCGAGGTCGGCGTGTGGGTGTCGTACGACGACGGCGCCCACTGGCGGAAGGTGCCCGCCCGGGGCACCGGAACGGTGACGGCGACCATGCCGGCGGCGCCGGCCGACGCCCGGTTCGCCACGGTCCGGGTCACCGCCAGCGACCGTGCCGGCAATCGCGTCGACCAGACCATCACCCGGGCCTGGAAGGTGGTGCGCTGACCTCACCCGTCGGACGGGCCGGCCGCGGCACCGCGGCGGTGCGCGGCCCGACCGGCACCGTGGACAGCGCTGCTCCGGTCGCTGTCCAGGGCCGGCGGTGCCGGGCGACCCCACCCTCGTCGCCCGGCACCGCCCACGCGTGCGCCATCGGCGCGGCGGCGCGGCACCGCCGCCCATTCAGTGGGCGGCGCCGAACCACCGTGGCAGCTGGGTGAGCAGGTCCTGCTGGTCGTCACCGGCCCACGCCACGTGGCCGTCCGGGCGCAGCAGCACGCCGGGGACGTCCAGTTCCTCGCTGACGTCGATGACGTGGTCGACCCGGTCGGACCAGCCCGCCACCGACAACTGCCCGGTCTGGTCGAGCAGCAGTCCGCGACCGCCGCGGGTCAGCTCGTAGAGGCGCCACCGCTTCAGCCGCACGTCCCGCATCCGCCGGCCGAGCAGCTCGTGGCCCTCGCCGAAGTCGTACCGGATGCCGATCGCGGTGATCTTTTCGAGCAGGCGCCGGTTGACCTCCTCGATGTCCATCAGGTCCGTCAGCAGCCGGCGCACCGCCCGGGGCCCCGGCTCGGTGGACATCAGGTGCATCTGCGCGCGGGTGTTGTCCAGCACGTCCGCGGCCACCGCGTGCCGTTCGGTGTGGTAGGTGTCCAGCAACCCGTCCGGCGCCCACCCGGCGATCTCCGCGGCCAGTTTCCAGCCGAGGTTGACCGCGTCCTGGACGCCGAGGTTGAGCCCCTGCCCGCCGGTGGGTGGGTGGATGTGCGCCGCGTCGCCGGCGAGCAGCACCCGGCCCACCCGGTACCGCTCGGCCAGCCGAGTGGCGTCGCCGAAGCGGGACAGGAAGCGCGGCGAGTGCACGCCGAAGTCGGTGCCGGCCAACGCCCGCAGCCGTTGCTTGACCTCGTCGAGGGTGGGCGGAACGGTACGGTCCTCGGCCAGCCCCTCGGCGGGCACCACCACCCGGTACACCCCGTCGTCGAAGGGCGTGACGCCGAACCGCTTGTGGGTCTGGCGGACCTCGGCCACCAGGGTGGCCACCGCCTCCGGCGCCATGGCCACCTCCATGTGGCCCAGCAGCGTCTCGACGGTGGCGGGCTCACCCGGGAAGGCGACGCCGATCAGCTGGCGCACCGTGCTGCGACCGCCGTCGCAGCCGACCAGGTACCGGGAGCGCAGCCGCGTGCCGTCGGCGAGTTCGGCGGTCACCCCGGTCTCGTCCTGGCTCAGCCCGACCAGCTCGCTGCCGCGACGGATCTCCGCGCCGAGTTCGACGGCGCGCTCGGCCAACAGGCCGTCGATGGTGGTCTGCGGGATCCCGAGGATGTAGCCGTGCGCGGTGTCCAGGTCGGGCGAGGGCTTGAGGATGCCGGCGAACAGACCGCCGACCGGGTACTGCTGGCCGAGGGCCAGGAACCGTTCCAGCAGGCCACGCTGGTCCATCACCTCGATGCTGCGTACGTGCAGGCCGAGCGCGCGGACCTGCCGGGTCGGCTCCGTCGCCTTCTCCACCACCACCACGTGCACACCGTGCAACCGCAGCTCGCTGGCGAGCATCAGGCCGGTCGGGCCGCCGCCGGCGATGATCACATCAAACATGAACCGTCCAATCGCTCACGGGACGAACGTCCCGCTGTGCACGTCCGGCGAACCACGCGGCGCCCACGGCCGGTTCTCCGATGCTGGTGACTGACGTTGTGGGCCCGCACAGCGTCCGCCGCGGCGGACCTCGGATCAACAGCGTCCTCGGCAACGCACCGTTCAGTCAGGGTTGATGATCGGAGGTGCGGCCGGGCCCGGGGCGGTGCTGTCGCCCGGGGTCGCGTCGGTCTTCGTGTAGAGGATCTCGCGGGCCTGTTCGGCGGCGCGGATGATGCTCTCGCCGACGAAGTCGACGAAGCGGGCGATGTTCTCCAGGCGGATGGCGGCCGGGGTGTGCGGGCCGAGGACGCGGACGCCCTGCCGTGCGGTCGCGGCGAGTTGGGCGTGGGACCGGGCGCTGGCGATCATCGACTGGTACCAGACGTCGTCGTCGACGACGTAGCGCTCGCGGCGGCGTTCGTCGCGTTCCCGGCGGATGAGGCCCTGGCTTTCCAGGAACGTGGTCGCCTTGGAGATGGACGCCGGGCTGACCTGGAGGTGCCCGACGAGTTCGGACGCGGTGAGGCTGCCCGCGTCCGCGGTGAAGAGGCAGGTCAGCACCCGGGACATCATCTTGGGCAGACCCTGTTGCATGAGCAGGGTGGTGAACGTCTCCTCGTACTCGCGCACCGCCTCGGCGTCGCGTCCATGGGCCTGCGCGGGCACCTGCTGCCCGCGCGGAACGGCCTGCCGGCGCCGGTGGGCGCGGCGTTCGGTGGCGCGGTGGGCCAGGTCGGCCCGGTAGGCGGTGGGGCCGCCGTTGCGCATCACCTCACGGGTGATCGTCGAGGTGGGGCGGTCGAGACGCCGGGCGATCTCCGCGTAGGCGAGGCCGTCGGCCAGCCCCAGCGCGATCTGCTGGCGTTCCTGCTGGGTGAGCCTGCCGCCCGGCATGGCGATCTCCCTCTCCCGGTTGCGTGACGCCGCCAGCTTAGCGTTCACTCCGCATCCAATGCAACGAAGCATCCGATGCTCGTTGCATTAGAAGCAGAATCGTTGCAACGATTTCGTGCCGTTCACCTGCTACAACGCCCATATTTCGCAACAAGCTTGTTGCTCGATTCACGAACGCAACGTAGCGTTTCCGGCATCAGAAACAACGAGCACACGAGGAGAACGCGATGCAGACCTTCGACACCCCCAAGCCCGTCTCCGCCGTCGTGGACATCCCCGCCGGGCGCATCCAGGTCATCGCCGCCGACCGGGCCGACACCGCCGTCGAGGTCCGGCCCGCGGACCCCGCGAAGGGCCGCGACGTGAAGGTGGCGGAGCGCACCACTGTCGAATACCGCGACGGCGTGCTGCGGATCGAGGCCTCGGCGAAGAACCAGATCCTCGGCTACTCCGGATCCATCGAGGTGACGGTCCAGCTGCCCGCCGGTTCGCAGGTCGCGGTGAAGGCGGCCAGCGCCGAGTTCCGGGCCGTCGGCCGCGTCGGCGAGGTCACCTTCGACGGCGCGCACGGCGCGGTCAAGGTCGACGAGGCCGCGAGCGTCCGCCTCGCCACCGCCAGCGGCGACATCGAGATCGGCCGGCTCACCGGCCCCGCCGAGATCAGCACCGCGAAGGGCGACATCCGGATCGCCGAGGCCGTGCGTGGCAAGCTCGTGCTCCGCACCCAGGCCGGCGACGTGTCGGTCCAGGCCGCCCACGGGGTTTCCGCCGCCCTGGACGCCGGCACCGGCTACGGCCGGGTCACCAACGCGCTCATGAACACCGAGGGCGCCGGCGCCCAGCTCGACATCCACGCCACCACGGCCTACGGCGACATCGTCGCCCGCAGCCTCTGACCAGCACCCAACCAGCCGGCGGTCTCCGGAGCAGTCCGACCGACCGTCCAGGTCTCGCGCGGCCACGGCGGTGCCAGCACCGCGTCACCCCTGGGGCGGTGGCACCGCCGTGGCCGCACCGCGCACGACAGCGACCCGAGAAGGGACAGTACGAATGACCACCATCCAGGACTACCAGGCTGCCGAACAACTCCTGCGCCGACCCGCCCGCCCCGGCGAGCTCGTCGTCGGCGACAAGGTCAAACCACAGTGGATCGACGGAGGACGGCGTTTCTGGTACCGGGTGAGCAACGGCGTCGGCGCGCGCTTCGTGCTGGTCGACCCGGCGGCGGGCACCCGCGGGCCGGCCTTCGACCACGGGCGGCTCGCCGCCGGGCTGGCCGCGGCCGCCGGCCAGCAGGTCGACCCCGAGGCGTTGCCGTTCAACGCCGTCGCGCTGTCCGGCAGCGCCGTGGAGTTCGTCGCGTTCGGCGAGTTCTGGCGCTGCCACCTGGACAGCTACGCCTGCGAGCGGGCCGAGTTCACGCCGCCGGGCAACCCGCTGGAGGTGCCGTCACCGGACAGCAAGGTCGCGGTGTCCCGACGGGGGCACGACCTGTGGGCGCGCTCGCCGTCCGACGGCCGCGAGTGGGCGCTGACCACCGACGGCGAGCCCGCCTACCAGTACGGCTCCAGCCCGGAGTGCCTCGGCAACGGCACTCTGCTGCGCAAGATCGGCCTGCCCCACCTGCCGCCCGCGGTGGCCTGGTCGCCCGACTCGACGAAGGTACTCACGCACCGGACCGACGAGCGCGAGGTCCGCCAGACCCACCTGGTGGAGGCCCGGCCCGCCCACGGTGGCGCGCCGCAGCTGCACACCCAGCGGTACCCCTACGCCGGGGACGAGAGCATGCCCCGGGCCGAGCTGGTCGTGCTGGACGTCGCCACGGGTGCGGTGGTCCGCGCACAGGCCGAGCCGCTGCTCATGCCGATGCTGTCGCCAATCATGGTCAAGTGGGCGTGGTGGGCGGCGGACAGCTCGGCGGTGTACTACCTCAGCCAGCCGCGCGACCGGCGCACGCTCACCCTGCACCGGTTGGACCCGGTCACCGGCGAGGTGACCACCGTGCTCAGCGAGACCGGGCCGACCCGCGTGGAGCCCAACCAGTGGATGTACGAGCCGCCGATCGTGCGGGTGCTGGCCGACGAGGTGCTGTGGTACTCGCAGCGCGACGGCTGGGGCCACCTGTACCGGTACGACCTGCACACCGGCGAGCTGCTCGGGCAGGTCACCGCCGGGCAGTGGGCGGTGCGGAAGATCCTGCACGTCGACGAGGCCGAGCGGGTGGTGTACTTCACCGCCGCCGGGCTGGTGGACGCCGACCCGTACCGGCGCACGGTGTGCCGGGTCGGTCTGGACGGCTCCGGCTTCGCCAGGCTCACCGACGACGACCTGGACCACGTCGTCACGACGCCGGACACCATGGAGTACTTCGTCGACTCGGCGTCCACCGTCGACACGCCGCCGGTGTCCCGGGTGCGTGACTGGTCCGGTCGGGTGCTGGTCGAGCTGGAACGCGCCGACGTCAGCAAGCTCACCGCCATCGGCTGGACGCCGCCGGAGCGGTTCCGGGTCAAGGCCGCCGACGGGGTGACGGACATCTACGGGGTGCTGTACCGGCCGAGGGGGTTCGACCCCGAGCGGCGCTACCCGGTGGTGGACACCGTCTACCCGGGCCCGCAGGTGAACCGGGTCGACCCGGGCTTCGACCCCGGCGGGATGGGGCTGGACGCCGAGCCCCTTGCGGCGTTGGGCTTCGTGGTGGTCGCGGTGGACGGGCGAGGCACGCCGGGGCGGAGCAAGGCCTTCCACGACGCCTCCTACGGCCACCTGGCCGACGCGGGCTGCCTGGCCGACCATGTCGCCGCGCTGCGGCAGCTGGCCGAGACCCGGCCGTGGATGGACCTGGACCGGGTGGGCGCGTTCGGCCACTCCGGCGGCGGGTTCGCCACCGTGCGGGCGATGCTGGACTTCCCCGAGGTGTACAAGGTCGGCGTCGCCCTCGCCGGCTCGCACGACGCCCGCCACTTCAGCCTGGACTTCGTGGAGACCTACGACGGCGCGGACAATCCCGACGCCTGGGCTCGCGCCTCCAACGTCGACCTGGCGGACCGGTTGGCCGGCCGGCTGCTGCTCATCCACGGCGAGATGGACGACCGCGTCCACCCGGACCACACGCTCCGGCTGGCCGACCGGCTGATCGCCGCCGACAAGGACTTCGAGCTGCTCATCGTGCCGGGCGCCGAGCACGCCTTCATCGACTGCCTGCACTACGTCCGCAAGCGCGGCTGGGACTTCCTGGTGCGCGAGCTGATGGGCGAGCAGCCGCCGGCGTACCGCCCCGCCCCGATCCCCATCGACGCCGAACTGCTCAGCGAGCTGTTCGCCTGACCGCGACACGGGCGCCGGTGCTCAGCCGTTCGGGCTGGGCACCGGCGCCCGTACGTGTGCTGTCGACTCCGTGCGGTCGTGCGCCAGGTGGGGCGACCGCGGAAGTCCCGTCCGGTGCCGCTTCGCCGGGCCCCGCTCCCGCATCGTCAATCTCCGCTTAACGATCGTGGCGGACCTCGGCATTGTTCGCCGTCCGGTTCGGCCGCAGGGTGGAGGCGCAGGCGATCATGCCGCACACCCGCCAACCGCCACGGACTGCCGCCGCCGCACGGGGCGGCCATCCGCACGTCGGAAGAAGGACAACCATGAACACCCCACACGACCTGCGCTCCGCCGTCCGCGGCCAGGTCTGGCTGCCCGGCGAGCCCGGCTTCGACGCCGCCCGCCGCCCCTGGAACCTCGCCGTCGAGCAGCCGGTGGACGCCGTGGTGGAGGCCGTCGACGCGGCCGACGTCGCCGCGCTCGTCCGGCACGCCCGTGCCGCCGGGCTGAGCATCGCCACCCAGCCGAACGGGCATGGCGCCACGGGCCGTACCAGCGGCAGCATCCTGCTGCGCACCCGGCGGCTGGACACCCTGGAGGTCGACCCGGCGGCCCGTCGCGCCCGGGTCGGTGCCGGCGTGTCGTCCGGCCGGGTCCAGGCCGCCGTGGCACCACACGGGTTGACCGGGATGCCCGGAAGCTCGCCGGTGGTCAGCGTCACCGGCGTCGCGCTCGGCGGCGGTCTCGGCTGGTTCAGCCGGGCGTACGGCTGGGTCGCCGACAGCGTCACCGCGTTCGACGTCGTCGACGCCGACGGCCACGAGCGCCGGATCACCGCCACCTCCGCACCCGAGCTGTTCTGGGCGCTGCGCGGTGGCGGCGGCAGCTTCGCCGTCGTCACCGCCCTGGAACTCACCCTGCACCCCGCGCCCGCCCTGTACGGCGGTCGGATGCTGTGGCTGGCCGACCAGGCCCCGGCGGTCTTCGACGCGTACCGCCGGATCACCGCCACCGCGCCGGACACCCTGACCGTCTGGCTGGACCTGTTGCACTTCCCGGGTGGCGCCCCGATGGTCGCCGTCGACGTCACCTACCTCGGAGATCCGGCCGAAGCCCGCGACCTGCTCGGCCCGCTGGACCGCCTGCCGGCCCCGCTGTCCGACAGCCGGCGACCGATGTCGGTGGCCGAACTCGGGTCGATCACCGCGGAGCCGACCGACCCGAGCGCCGGCCTGTCCCGCGCCGAGTTGCTGACCACGCTGGACGACGACGCGGTCAGAACGCTGCTGAACGACCCCATCGAGCCGCTGCTCAGCGTGCAGCTGCGGCACCTCGACGGTGCGCTGGCCCGCCCGTCGGACACGCCGCACGGCCCGCTCGGCGAGCCCTACGCCCTGTACCTGTTCGGGCTGCCCACCGACCCGGCCCGGGCCGAGGCCGTCACCGCGAAGCAGCGCGCCCTCGCCGACGCGCTGCCCACCAGCGGCCGCAAGCCCTTCACGTTCCTCAACCCGAGCGAGAGCGTCGCGGACGCCTTCACCCCGGACGTCGTGGCGCGCCTGCGCGACGTCAAGCGCCGGCACGACCCGCACCACGTGTTCCGCGCCAACATCCCCGTAGAGGGCTGAGGCGCGGCCCCGGCCAGCTTCCCCGCAGCGAGGCCGAACGGCACGCCCGACACCGGCCGCGGCTCGACCGCGGCTCGACGACCCGCACGTCCCGTACGGCGCCAGTCGCCTCCTACCGAAGGGGCGCGCGAAAGTACCTATGCGCGTCAGATTCCCCGTCGTCGCCCGGCCCATAGCGTGGTGGTCACCTGAGAGCACGACCACTGAGGAGACAGACATGAGCGACATCACCGACCTGGTCCAGCGCTACCTCGCCGCCTGGAACGAGACCGACGCCGCCGCGCGACAGGCCGTCCTCCGGGAGGTCTTCGCCGACGACGCGGTCTACACCGACCCGCTGGTGTCGGTGCGGGGCAGGGACGGGCTCGACGCGACCATCGCGGCCGTCCAGGGGCAGTTCGGTGGGCTGGTCTTCAGCCTCGGCGGCGCCGTGGACACCCACCACGACATCGCGCGGTTCACCTGGCACCTGGGCCCCGAGGGCGCCGAGCCGGTCGTCGTCGGCTTCGACGTCGCGGTGATCGGTGCCGACGGGCGGATCAGCCAGGTGCTCGGCTTCCTCGACAAGGTGCCGGCCGGGATCTGAACACCCGGGGGCGGGCCGCCGAGCCGGTCCGCCCCCGGTCGTCCACGTGACAGAGGGAGGAACGATGACCGCCTACGTGATCGCGCACCTGCGGGACCCGGAGGAACTCCACCCCCAGGTGCTGGAGTACATGGAGCGGATCCAGGCGACGATGGACCCGTTCTCCGGCCGATTCGTCGTGCACGGCGGCCCGGTCGACGTCCGCGAGGGCAGCTGGCCCGGGAGCGTCGTGATGCTCCGGTTCCCGTCGACCCAGCACGCCCGGAACTGGTACGAGTCGGCGGCCTATCAGGCGATCCTGCCGCTGCGGACGGACCACCTGGAGGGCGAGGTGATCATCGTGGAGGGCGTCGGGCCCGACCACGACTCGGCCGCGATGGCCGCCGAACTGCGCAAGGGTTCCGGCGCGGGTCAGCCGGTGACGTCGTAGTTGAAGCCGAAGGCGCGCACACCGGTCCGGGTACGGGGCCGGTGGCTCGTCTTCGGGCCGAAGGCGACGTAGGAGCCCGGGCCGTGGGTGCGGTCGCCCTCGACGACCTCGCCGCGCACGACGAAGTACGCCTCGCCGTACGTCTCGTGCCGGTCGAGGTCCGGCCACTCGGCCCCCGGGGCGAGGTCGATCACCCACGTCCTGATCCCCGGCATCCCGGGGAGCGCCCGTACCTGGACACCGGGGCCCAGCTCGACCGGCGGGACCTCGTCGACGTCCACGGCCATCATCTGCCCAGGAAGCACCTGTTCCGCGGTGGTCATCCGGACAAGATCTCACAGCCCGAGCTGCCCGGCGAGTTCTTTGAGTTCGCCGCGGGAGGTGACGCCGAGCTTGGGGTAGGCCTTGTAGAGGTGGTAGCCGACCGTCCGGTGGCTGAGGAAGAGCTGGGCGGCGATGTCGCGGTTGGACAGGCCCTGCGCGGCGAGCCGGGCGATCTGCAGTTCCTGCGGGGTCAGGCCGGCCACCACGCCGTCGCCGGGCGCCGGATCCTGGTCCTGGACGCCGGTCGCGGTCAGCTCGCCCCGGGTACGGGCGGCCCACGGCCGCATGCCGAGCCGGTCGAAGACCTCCAGGGCGGCGTGCAACGGCCCGCGCGCCTCGGCCTTGCGCCGGGCCCGGCGCAGCCACTCGCCGTACAGCAGCGCGGTCCGGGCGTACTCCAGCGGGCGGCCGTCCCGGTCGTGCCGGTCCAGCGCCGCCGTGTAGTACGCCTCGGCCCGCTCGTCGGTGGCGAGCAGCCCGCGGCAGCGCAGCACGAGCGCGTCGGCCCACGGTTGCCGGACCGACCCGGCCCACCGGGCGAAACGCGCCAGCGGCTCGGTGGCACGCTCCGGCTCCCCCACCCGGACGGCCGACTCCACCAGGTCGGGAACGGAACGGGTGGCGCAGATGTGATGCCGCATCGGCTCGCGGTTCAGGCGCTCGAAGCGGGCGAGCGCCGCCTCGGCACGGCCGAGGCCGAGCTCCAGCAACCCGAGCGACCAGTACGCCCACGGCGCGCCGGGAGCGATGGCCGCCGCGGTGGCTCCCGCCAGTGCCTCCTCGGCGTTGCGCCGGCAGGCCGCCTCCTCCCCCGTGACCGCGTCGAGGTAGGCGAGCACGCTGCTGAACTGGCTGACCCACTGCTGCTGGCCGGTGTCCCGGGCGAGCCCCAGGGCCTCGGTCGCCGTGGCGAGCGCGTCCCGGTGCCGTCCGGCGAACACCTCGCCCTCGGCGGCGAAGAACAGCACCGTCGGCAGCCGCCCGGCACCGCCGCGGGCGCGGTGTTCGGCGGCGAGCGCGGTGGCCAGCTCGTACGCGTCGGAGTCCTGGCCCAGCGCGAGCGCCGCCCCGCAGAGGATCAGCAGCACCTGGTCGGGGGCCCGGCCGCGCCGCCGCACCGCCGCGAGGGTGTCGCCCAGCGGCGGCGGCAGCTCGGCGCGGCCCGGGTCGAGGTGGACGAGGTGGCGCCCGACCGGCGCGAGTGGGTCCGCGTCGTCCAGCGGCAGCGCGGCCAGCCGGTCGAGGGTCTCCGCGAGCTGCCGTTCCCCCAGGTACCAGGAGGTGTGCACGGCCTGGGTGAGCAACCGGGCGGCCTGGCCCGGGTCGGCGTCGCGGATCAGCCCGGCGCCGTCGAGCAGCAGCCGGTGGGCGGTGGAGTAGGAGCCCTGCCAGAAGTCCGCGACCGCCCGCACCTGCGCGATCCGCGCCCGCACCACCGGGGCGTCGTCGAGCTGCCGGGCCGCGCGCACCCCGAGGGCCCGGGCCCGCTCCAGGTCTCCCGCCTCCAGGGCCGCCTCCGCCGCCAGGGCCTCCCGGTGCGCCCGGGCAGCCGGCTCGGCGCTCAGCCGGGCGGCGCGTTCGTACGCCGCGGCGGCCGCCACGTGGCCGTTGCGGTCACGGGCCCGGGCGGCGGTGCGTTCCAACGCGCTGGCCACCTCCTCGTCGGCGCCGGTGGTGGCGGCCGCCAGGTGCCAGGCCCGGCGGTCGGCGTGTTCGGGCGAGTCGAGGGCGGCGGCGAGCGCGCGGTGGACGGCGAGGCGTTGCGCGAGCGGCGCCCGTTGGTAGACGGCGGCGCGGATCAGCGGATGGCGGAAGCGGATGGTGGTGCCGTCGGCGTCGCCGCGGAGCACCAGGCCGGCCCGCTCGGCGGGGGCCAGGTCCTCGATCGCCGCTCCCAGCGCGGCGGCGGCCCGCAGGATCACGGCCAGCTCACCGGTCTCGTCGGCCGCCGCCACCAGGAGCAGGCTCTGGCAGGTCTCGGGCAGGCGGCTGACCTGGCCGTGGAAGGCCAGTTGCAGGCGACCGGTGAGCGGTAGCGCTCCCGGTGAGAACGCGCTGGCGCCCTCGGCGGCCAGGGCGACCGGCAGCTCCAGCAGGGCCAGCGGGTTGCCGCGGGCCTCGGCGAGCAGGCGGTAGCGCACGGCGGGGGTGAGCGGGTGCCGGTCGAGCAGGGCCGCGGCCGCCTCCGGGGCCAGCCCGGACAGGCGCAGCTCGGCAAGGCCGGGGGCGGGGAAGGATCCCTCGCCGTCGCGGGCGGCGAAGATCATGACCACGCCCTCGGCGTGCAGGCGCCGGGCGGCGAACAGGAGAGCCTCCCGGGAGGCCCGGTCGAGCCACTGCGCGTCGTCCACGAGGCACAGCAGCCCGGTGTCGTCCGCGTACTCCGTCAGCAGGGAGAGCACCGCCAGCCCGACCAGCATCGGCTCGGAGCCGGCCGTGGGGCCGAGCCCGAACGCCGCCTCCAGCGCCGCGCGCTGCGGTCCCGGCAGCGCGGCGAGGGACCCGAGCGTCGGGCGCAGCAGCAACTGCAGCCCCGAGTACGGCAGCTCGGCCTCGAACTCGACCCCCGTACCGCGCAGCAGCCGCATCGCCCCGGCCGCCGCGGCCGCGTGGTCGAGCAGGGCGGTCTTGCCGATGCCGGGCTCGCCGCGCAGCACCAGCGACGAGCTGGTGCCCGCCCGGGCCGCCGCCAGCAGGTCGGCGATCGCGTCCTGTTCGGGCTTTCTCCCGTGCAGCTCCCCCGCGCCCATGATCCCATCCTGGCATCGCCGCTCGCCGGGCCGGGACGAGGGCGAGCGGGGGCGGCGCATCCCGGTCGGTCGCCGTCAGTCCCGGCGCAGCTCCAGCAGGGCGTCGACCGGGTCGGGGCTGGGGGGACCAGCCGGCCACCAGGCGGCGGAACGCCGCCGGAACGGATACCAGCGCCCGTCGCGGCCGTAGCGCAGCTGCCCGTCACGCCCCACCGTCCAGCGGTTGCGCCAGACCTTCACCTCGGGCGCGGCACCGTCGCCCGCCCACGCCGCGCGCAGCGCCTCCGTGGCCCGGGTCGTCACCTCCTTCGGTGGGCTGAACACCGCCTCCAGCGCGTCCAGACCGGCCGCGCCGGCGTACTCCCAGGCCCGGATGGCGCGGGGCAGCTCGGCCGCCCGCCCACTGGCCTCGCCGAGCCGCTTCGCCGCCCGGGACCGGGGCCGGCGGCTCGCCAGGCGCACCGCGTCCGGCCAGGGATCCTGCGCAGCGGGGAGTTCCTGGGCGCGGGACGCGGTCAACAGCTCTCGGGCCCGCAGTGCGGCGTCGGCGGCCAGCATCCCCAGCGCCTCCGCGTCGACGCCGGCCGCCTGGTGTGCGGCGAGCAGCGGGGCGAGCGCCATCGGCTCGGCGGGCACCGGCCCGGGCGGTTCCGGCAGCGGTGCCGGCACGGCCGCGTACGCCTCGTCGGCCGGCGTGCCCGCGCGCTCATCCCCGGCCCCGGCGTCGACCGGGCGGCGGGCGTTGCGCCGGCGCAGCTCCTCGATCAGCTCCGGTTCGGCCCGCCCGCGCATCAGCAGCAGTACGAAGGGGTCCCGGTCGAGCAGCCAGGACGCCTGGTACGACAGCGCGGCGGCGTGCCGGCAGGGGTGGTCCCAGGACGGGCAGTCGCACAGCGGTTCCAGGTCACCGTAGCCGGGCAGCAGCCGCACCCCGGCGTCGTCGGCCGTGTCGATCAGGTCGTGCGGCATCTCCCGGTCGAGCAGGGCGGCGATGTGTCCCGCCTTCGCGGCGACCCTGTCCAGCAGGCGGTCCCACGCGCCGTCGGTGAGGGTGCCGATGCGCACCACCGTGCGGTGTGGCGTGTACTGGTCGCCGTCGTGGACCGGGGCGGAGATCCGGCCGGGGCTCACCGTGATCGGCCCCACCTGCCCGGCGAAGGCGTACCGGCGGCCCCGCTGGAGTTGCTCGGGGTCGAGCGCGCTGCGCTCCATCGCCTCGATCCAGGCGTTGCCCCACCAGGTGTCGGCGAACTTCCGGCCGATCCGCCGGCCCGGCCCGAACGCCGTGAAGGTGCGGGCGCGGTGGTCGTCCTCGGCCGCGTCGGCGTCGTCGTCCAGCTCGCCGTCGTCCAGCTCGTCGTCGTATTCGAAGTCGACGTCCACGTCCCGCTCCTATCGCTCGTCGCGCAGCTGTACGAGCCTGAGCAGCTCGGCGTCGGAGAGTTCGGTCAGGGCGCTCTCGCCGCCGGTGAGCACCGCGTCGGCCAGCCCTCGCTTGGATTCCAGCAGGGCGGCGATGCGTTCCTCCAGGGTGCCCTGGGCGATGAGCCGGTGCACCTGCACCGGCCGGGTCTGCCCGATCCGGTACGCGCGGTCGGTGGCCTGCTCCTCCACCGCCGGGTTCCACCACCGGTCGTAGTGGATGACGTGGTCCGCGCGGGTCAGGTTCAGGCCGGTGCCCGCCGCCTTGAGCGAGAGCAGGAACACCGGCACCTCGCCGGCCTGGAACCGGCGCACCATCTCCTCCCGCTGCGGCACCGGCGTGCCGCCGTGCAGCAGTTGCGCCGGTACGCCGCGCGCGGTGAGGTGCCGGTGCAGCAGCCGGCCCATCTGGACGTACTGGGTGAAGACCAGCGCGGCGCCGTCCTCGGCGAGGATCGTCTCCAGCAGGTCGTCGAGGAGTTGCAGCTTCTCCGACCGGCCGGCGAGCGGGCCGTGCGGCTCCTTCCGGTAGTGCGCCGGGTGGTTGCACACCTGCTTGAGGCCGACCAGCAGCTTGAGCACCAGGCCGCGGCGGGCGATGGCCGTGCTGCTGGCCCGGATCTCGGCCATGACCTCGGCGACCACCGCCCGGTACAGGGTGGCCTGCTCGCCGGTGAGGGAGACCAGGTGGTCGGTGACCGTCTTCGGCGGCAGTTCCGGGGCGACGCCCGGGTCGGCCTTGCGCCGCCGCAGCAGGAACGGGCGGGCCAGCCGGAACAGCCGCGCAACGGCCGCGGCGTCCCGGTCCACCTCGATCGGGCGGGCCCATCGGGCGCGGAAGGCGCCGATGTCGCCGAGCAGGCCGGGGGTGGTCCAGTCGAGGATGGCCCACAGCTCGGAGAGGTTGTTCTCCACGGGAGTGCCGGTGAGCGCGACCCGCGCGCGGGCGGGGATCCGGCGGAGCGCCTTCGCGGTGTCGCTCAGCCGGTTCTTCACGTACTGCGCCTCGTCGGCGACCACCAGGCCCCACCGCGGCCCGGCGAGCAGGTTGGCGTCGAGCCGCGCGGTGCCGTAGCTGGTGAGCACGACACCGTCGGTCGCCGGGTCCAGCGTGCGCGCGGTGCCGTGGAAGCGGTGGACCGGCACGCCCGGGGCGAACCGGTGGATCTCGCGTTCCCAGTTGCCGAGCACCGAGGCGGGGCAGACCACGAGGGTCGGCCCGGCGGTCGCCGGATCGGCCTGGCGACGCAGGTGCAGGGCGATGACCGTGACGGTCTTGCCGAGGCCCATGTCGTCGGCGAGGCAGCCGCCGAAGCCGAGCGAGGTCATCCGCTCCAGCCACCGCAGCCCGCGCAGCTGGTAATCGCGCAGGGCGCCGTGCAGGCCGGCCGGCGGCCCCAGCGGTTCGCGCCCGCCGGCGGGCTCGGCGATCCGCTCGCACAGTGCGCCCAGCCAACCCTCGGCCACCACCTCGACCCGCTCGCCCTCGACCACCGTGCTGCCGATCAGGGTCGCGGCCAGCGCGTCGTACGCCGCCAGCGGCGGCAGCTGCCGGTCGCGGGCCTTGCCGGCCAGCTCCGGCCCGACCGCGATCCACCGGTCCCGCAGCCGGACGATCGGCGCCGACTTGGCGACCAGGTCCATCTCCGCCTCGGTGAGCAGCTCGCCGGCCAGGGTGAGCTGCCAGCTGAGCGGCACCGGCGGGGCGCCGCGCAGGTGCGCCGCCACCTCGGCGGGCGGCCCGGGCGGGGCGCTGACGAGCACCCGGGCGTACAGGTCGCGGGAGAGCCGCGGCGGCCACTGGAGGTCGATGCCGGCAGCGGCGAGCCGCGCCTCGGCGCCGCCCAGCAGGTCGACGAGGTCCTCGTCGAGCAGTTCCAGCGCGACCGGCGCGGCGTCGTCGAGCAGCCGTCCCAGCGGCGGCCACACCGCGGCGGCCCGCCGGACGGCGAGCATCGCCTCGAAGGTGGCCCGCTCGCCGAGGCCGTGCTCGTCGCCCTCCCACAGCGCCGCCGCGTCGCTGACCAGGGTGGGGTCGGCGAGGCTGCGCAGCCGCACCACGGCCGTGAGTGCGGGGGTGTCGCCGTGCTCCTGGAGCTCCAGCCGCAACGCCACCCGGAGGCCGGTGTCCACGCCCTCGGAGACCTCTCGCGCCCAGTCCCGCAGGTCGTCGCTGGGCTCGGGGTTCGCGCTGGTGAAACGCGGGTCACCGGTCAGCCAGGGCGCCGCCGGGGTGCGCGGCAGGGTGTCGGCGACGGCGTCGAGGAACGCCCGGACCAGCCCTTCCGGGTCGGGCAACACGAGCCGCTCGGCGGCGGGATCGAGCGGCACCGCACGGGCCTCGGGCGGCATCGCCGCCGCCAGGGCCCGGATCCGCGCCACGTCCGCCACGTCGAACGGGCCGGCCCGCCAGGCGTCGTAGCCGGCCGGGGAGACCCCGGGCAGCAGCCGCCCTCGGGCGGCGAGGTGCAGCCCGGTCACCGCCACCGCCGACCAGAATGCGGTGGCGGGCGTCAGTGCCTCCGCGTCCCGGAGCGCGGCGAGATGCCGGACCGCGGCACCGACCGGGACGGTGCGCACCGGAACCGTCCGGGTGACGACGGGACCCGGTCCGGGCAGGGCGAGGGGCAGTTCGCCGCCCTCCCCCAGCCCGTCGAACTCCGCCGACAGCCCCGCGCCGGTCGGATCGTAGAAGCTGACCACACCGATCCGGGGCGGATCCCCCGGCTCGAAGACGACCGCGAGCCGTCCGGATCGCACCGCACCTCCCCACGCGGGTGGGCCGTCAAGGTCCACCCGGCCAATTTGCCGTACAGCGTACGGTACATCATACGACAAAGCCCGGCCGGTACGCCTGTCGCCGAGGGGGCGGCCGGAGCGAAAAAGTTCTGCCGGCCATGTCGAGAACGGGCGGCGGGCTCCGTCCCCGGAGTGAACGTGACCAGAATGGGTCACCCGCATCGAGGAGAACCACCATGGCCAAGTACCTGCTGCTCAAGCACTACCGGGGCGCTCCGGCCGCGGTCAACGACGTGCCGATGGCCCAGTGGACGCCGGAGGAGATCTCGGCGCACGTGCGGTACATGAACGAGTTCGCGGCCCGGCTCGAGGAGACCGGCGAGTTCGTCGACGGCCAGGCGCTCGCCCCCGAGGGGACGTTCGTCCGGTACGACGGTGAGGGGCGGCCGCCGGTCACCGACGGCCCGTTCGCCGAGACCAAGGACCTCATCGCCGGCTGGATGGTGATCGACGTGGACAGCTACGAGCGCGCCGTCGAGCTGGCCGGGGAGTTGTCGGCCGCCCCGGGGGCGGGCGGGAAGCCGATCCACGAGTGGCTCGAGCTGCGCCCGTTCCTGACCGAGCCGCCCACCATCACGGAGTGACCTGATGGACGAGGCCCTGCTCCGGAGCCTCACGCCGGGCGTGCTCGCCGTCCTCGTCCGCCGCGGAGCCGACTTCGCGGCGGCCGAGGACGCCGTGCAGGACGCTCTGGTGGAGGCGATCCGCGTCTGGCCGGCCGACCCGCCGCGCGACCCGAAGGGCTGGCTGGTCACGGTGGCCTGGCGCCGGTTCCTCGACGCGACCCGGGCCGACGCCGCCCGCCGCCGGCGGGAGGACCTCGTCGACGAGGAGCCGCCACCCGGGCCGGTGCCCGCGGTCGACGACACGCTCCAGCTCTACTTCCTGTGCGCCCACCCGTCGCTGACGCCGTCGTCCGCGGTCGCGCTCACGCTGCGCGCCGTCGGCGGGCTGACCACCCGCCAGATCGCCCAGGCCTACCTGGTACCCGAGGCGACCATGGCGCAGCGCATCAGCCGGGCCAAGCGCACCGTCTCCGGCGTGCGCTTCGACCAGCCCGGCGACGTCGCCACCGTGCTGCGCGTGCTCTACCTGGTCTTCAACGAGGGCTACTCGGGCGACGTCGACCTGGCCGCCGAGGCCATCCGGCTCACCCGGCAGCTCGCGGCCGCGATCGACCACCCCGAGGTGGCGGGGCTGCTCGCGCTCATGCTGCTGCACCACGCCCGCCGCGCGGCCCGGACCGCTCCGGACGGCGCCCTGGTACCGCTGGCCGAGCAGGACCGCGGCCGGTGGGACACCACGTTGATCGCCGAGGGCATCGAGATCCTGCAGGCGGCCCTCGCCCGTGACCGGCTGGGCGAGTTCCAGGCCCAGGCCGCCATCGCGGCACTGCACGCCGACGCGCCCACCGCCGGCGAGACCGACTGGGTGCAGATCGTCGAGTGGTACGACGAACTCGCCCGCCTGACCGACAGCCCGGTCGTGCGGCTCAACCGCGCGGTGGCCGTCGGCGAGGCCGACGGACCGCGCGCCGGCCTGGCGGCGCTCGCCGGGCTGGACGACTCCCTGCCCCGCTACGCCGCGGTGGCGGCGTACCTGCACGAACGCGACGGCGACCTGGCGACGGCCGCCCGGCTCTACGCGGAGGCCGCCCGGATGGCCCCCAACCTCGCCGAGCGGGACCACCTGACCCGGCAGGCCGCCCGGCTCAACGCCCGCCGGGGTCGCTGACGCCCGGCGGCCTCAGCCCACCGACACCTTTCCGAGCGGGCGCCGCAGCGGCAGCAGCGCCACCAGCATCAGCAGCCCGGCCAGCGGCAGCGGATCCAGGTTCACCGGCGGCAGCACCGCGACGAGCAGCACCACCGGGCTCCACCACGGCAGCCGGCCCGCTGACCGTCCGGGCGGCCGAGAAGGTAGCGCGCCGGTCCGGTCGTCGGACCTGCCGAGGCCCGGCGACGGGGGACGCGAGGAGGCAGCGCCGCACCGGCGGGCCGCTCAGCGCTGGCGGTTCACCCGATGCCGCGGGTGCCGTCCTGTTCGTACCATCGCTGGTAGCCCGGGGAGGTGGTCATGTCGGACGAGAGTCGGGCGGAGAAACCGAAGCTCCCGCCGCGCTGGTTCATCCGGCTGGCCTGGTCGGTGCACCGGGGTCTGTACCGGGTCACCGGCAGCCGGGTCGGGCTCTGGCGGCCCCGCGCCGACCGCTGGGGCACCTTGCGGCTGACCACCACCGGGCGCCGCACCGGCCAGCGACGCAGCGTCATCATCGCGTACCTGGAGGACGGGCCGAATCTGTACTCGCTGGCGATGAACGGCTGGGGTGAGGGTGAGCCCGCCTGGTGGCTCAACCTGCAGGCACATCCGGATGCGACAGTCGACCTGGTGGACGGGCAGCGGTTGGTACGTGGCCGCGCCGCAACCGGCGACGAGCGGTCCCGGCTGTGGGCCCGCTGGCGCGACATCGAGACGAACCTCGACGCTCACGCGGCACTGCGGTCGTCGGAGACCGCGGTGGTGGTCCTGGAGCCCCGGCCCGGCGCCGAGCACCCTGCCGGGTAACCGCGCTCCGATGTCCACTGCCCGCCGGCGCCCGGTCCGCTCCGCCAGCCTTCGTCCCGCGGCTTGACGGGGTACGCCCACAGCCCTGCCCGTGACGTCTCACGCGCGTGGTGCCGCACCGATGACTGCGGGTGCCTCGTGAACCACTGCTCGCAACGGTGCATCCAAGCATGTGACAGACCTTCTGGAGGAAGGAGCGTCCCATGCGTGGCGCACCGATCATCGGGGTGGCGCTCACCCTCGCCCTGGCCACCGGCTGTACGTCGAGGGTCGACCGCTCCGGCGCCGAGGCGGCACCCGCCGGCTCCCCCGCTCGCAGCACGAGCCCGACCGCCCCTGCCGCACCGAACGCTCCGGCCAGCGGCAGCCCCGGGCCGGGTGCCACGGCGACCGGCGGGTCCCGACCGGGCCCTTCGTCGAGCGGCAGTTCCCGACCGAGCCGTCCGGTGAGCGAGATCCGGCGGACCGACTGGCCCAACGCGGCCATCCGCAACCTGGCCTTCTGCGGCGAATCCGACCGCACCGTGACCTTCCGCAACGGTTCCAACGGGGCGGACGTGCCGTGCCGGATCCTGCCGGGCGGCGCCCGGCCGGTGTACGCCGAGTTCGTGGTCGAGGAGCCGGCGAACGCGCCGTCGACGGAGGACGCCCTGGTCCTGGTCGAGCTCGGCAACCCTGGCGCGGCACGGCAGCAGGCCCTCGTCCCGGTCCAGCTCTCCGACGGCGGTCGGGGACGCTACGCCTGGCCGGTCATCAAGGGAGACCCACCCAGCGCGGCCGGCGACCGGATGATGACGTTCACCTCGTACCGGGTGCTGCCCGGCGGCATCGTGGAGGCAACCGTCCGCCGGCTCGACGGTGGCACCGAGACCCGCCGGTGGCGCAAGGCCGACGGCAGCGGGAACTGGGAACGGTTCTAGCCGTGCGCCGTCGTCGAACCCTTCACCCGCAGCGTGCCGAGGATCTCGTCGGTGCGATCGGCCCCACCGGTCTGCTTGATCTGGACGTACACCCCGACGGAGCCGCCGGGTGCGGCAAGCGTGACCTCGCTGAAGGACGTCGCGGTGCCGCCGCACCGCGTCCAACGCCGGACGCGGCCGCTCAGGGCACCGACCGTGACCGCGCGGTCCGCCTCGTCGGTGCAGCCGTCGTGAGCGGGGAACGCCGGCTCGGCTCCCCCGCCGGCGAGGGAGCGACTCACCCCGGCGAAGACGCCCGGTGTGGCGCTGTCCACATCGGGCCACCGGGCGAGGTCCGGCCCGACGAGAAGCCCGGGACCGCGTCCGTCGGGAAGATCGATCGCGGCGGGGTTCCAGCCGCCGTCGCGCAGTTGCCTGGCCCAGCCGTCGGGTACGGCGAGCGAGATGGTCCCGGTCGCGTCGGCCACCCGCGTCCAGCCGGGCGGTGCCGGGGAGACGGTGCTCGATCCGGTCAAGAGCAGCGACGCGGCGACGAGGCCGACGGCGGCGAGCGACCGGCGGGTGCGCCGCAGCGGCGGGCGGGCCGGGACCCGCTGCGCGCCGAGGAGATCCTCCAGGGCGGTGGCGTACGCGGCCGCGGATGGCCAGCGGCGGGCCGGATCCCGGTGCAGAGCCCGGCGCACGGCACGCTCGACGGCGGTGGGTATGCGCGGCGTCGGCACCGCCGCCTGCCCGGGCGGCAGCCCGGTCAGCATGTGGTGGGTCAGCGCGCCGATCGCGTACACGTCGGAGCGCTCGTCCAGCCCGCCACCGGGCACGAGCTGCTCGGGCGCCATGTATCCGGGGGTGCCGGCCACCAGCGTGAAGCCGGAGGCGTGCGCGAGCGTCTTGGTCAGCCCCAGATCGGCGACCAGCACCCGTTCCCCGGTCGAGGTGGTGTCGAACAGGACGTTCGAGGGCTTGAGATCGCGGTGCAGCAACCCGCTGCCGTGCAGGACGGCCACGGCCCGGGCGATGTCCGCGGCGGTGCGCAGGGCCGCGTGCACCGGCATCGGGCCCTCGGCCAGGCGGTCGGCGAGCGTGCCGCCACCGGCGTACGTCATCACCAGGTACGGCCGGCCGTCCGGCAGCTCGCCGATGTCCAGCACCCGGACCAGGTGGTCGGAGTCGACCTGCCGCATGAACCGGGCTTCCTGCCGGAAGCGCGCCCGGATGTCGGCTCGCTGCGACCAGTTGTCGGCGAGCACCTTGACCGCCACCGGTGCGCGCAGGTCGTCGTCGTACGCCAGCCAGACGGTGGCGAACGCGCCGGCACCGACGGGCCGGACGACGCGGTACCGGCCGACCTGGGGCGGGATGGACACGACCGTATTATCCGACGGCCGGGAGACCGGTGAGCACAGGAAACGGGGGCACCGGTGGGGCACGGATCGGACACCGAAGAACTGGCGCGGCGCGCGGCGGCCGGCGACAGCACCGCGCTCGACCACCTGCTCCTGGCGATCGGCCCGAGGGTGCTCGAACAGTGCGGACGGTTTCTGCCGTGCCGGCAGGACGCGGAGGAGGCGGCGCAGGACGCACTGGTGCAGGTGGCGCGGCACATCGCCCGGTTCGAGGGCCGGTCCTTGTTCTCGACCTGGTTGCACACCCTGGTCGCCAACTGCGCCCGGCAGACCTACCGCTCGCTGCGGCGCCGGTCGGTCGAGCAGTCGAGGGCGACGCTGCCGGTCGAGATCGCCGATCCCCGGACGACCAGCGTCATCGCCGGCTCCCGCCTGGACTTCCTGGACGCGCTGGAGAAACTGGAGGCCCACCGGCCGGAGTTGGTGCCCCCACTCGTGCTCCGTGACGTGTGTCAGCTCGACTACCAGGAGATCGCCGGGCAGCTGGGCATCCCGGTCGGCACGCTGAAGTCCCGGATCCATCATGCCCGCAGGCACGTGCGGGAGTCGTTGCAGGGCGGGGACGACGGTGCCGGGCTCGGGACCGCTGGCGGCGCCGACGCTGCCGGTCGCCGACCCCCGGGGTGACCCGCCGGTGACGGCGGGAGGCGTCGCTGAGCCGTGATCGGGATCGGCTCCGCTCGCGGGCACAATGTACGCCGTGCTCGCCGCCACCCGTGCCCTGCTGACGTCGCTCGATTCGCTGCCGTACCGCCGCCGGATGAACCGCCTCGCGGAATGGGCGCGGACCGCGCCCACCCGTGCCCAGGTCTGCGCCGACCTCCGCGAGCAGGGCCCCTACCAGCGACAGCTCGCGCTGGTCGCCGCGATGGTGGCCCGGGACGCCGACGGTATCGTCGCCGCGACGCGCGACCCGCAACCGTCGATCAGGGGCGCCGCGCTCACCGCGGCGCTGCGCACCGGCATCGCGGTCGGCGATCTGACCGACCGGCCGGCGGTGGAGCGGCGGCGGGTCTACCGGGCCCTGCGCCGTCGGTATGCGCCGGCTGTCGCCGACGCGTTGATCACCGAGGTACGCACCCAGTTCGGCGACGAGGAGGCCGCCGCGCTGCTGCCGGCCTGCGGCGCGGACACCGTACGGGCGTTGCTGCCCGACCTGGAGCACGCGCTCGACCTTGAGCGGCTGGTCCGGCGACACGCCGACCCGTTGCTGGACCGGATCCGCGAGCGGCTGGCCGAGGCCCCGCCCGAGCTGCGCGGGCGGATCTGGGCTCGCGCCGCCGGTGCGGTGTTGCGGTGTGACCCGGCGCAGGCGCTCGACCTGCTCGACCGGTACGCCTCCGAGGAGTCGCTGCCCGGCCCGCTGGACGCGTACGGGCGGCTCGCGGCACATGACGCGAGCCGCGTGGTCCGGCTACTCACCACGCCGGGCCGCGCGGCCTGGCTGCACCGGAACACGCTGCCGCCGGCTCTGCTGCGTCGCCTCGCCGCCCTGCCCACCGCCGAGCTGGCGCCGCTGGCCAGCCGGTTGCGTGAACAGAGCAGCGCGTTGGCGGCGCTGCTCGACGCCGTCGCGCCGAGCCGACGTGGGGAGCTGTACGACCGGGCTCTGACCGAGGTCGACACGGCAGCGCTGGTTCCGGCCGCCGAGGTCATGGAGGTGCTGCCGGCCGCGGTGCGGATCCGCGAGGCGACCCGGGTGCTGGACCTGCCGAGGATCCGCGAGCGGGAGGCCGAGGTGCGCCGCTGGAGTGCGTACCTGGCCTGGCCGGACGCGTGCGCGGCGCTGGACGCCGCGTTGCGCTCGGGTGACGCCGACGAGCGGGCGCACGGCTACGCGCTGCTGGTGGCGGCCGCCCGCCGCTCCCGCGACCCGCGGGCGGTGGCCGAGGTGATCGTGCGGCTCGGCCGGCTGCGCAACGAGCAGGACCCGGTACGCGCGGCCGCCCTCACCGCGCTGGCGGCGGCGGCACCGCTGCTCGCCGCGGACACGGCGGCCGGGCTCACCCAGCTGACCACCGACGCGGTCGACGCCCGTGACGCCTCCGCCGCGACCACGACAGCGCTGAGCACGCTCGCCGCCGACGTCCTGCGGCACCACGTGGCCGTACCGCGGCTGTGCGAGTGGGCGCTGCTGACGATCGACCTGGTGAGCACCGCAGCCAGCGTGCCGGTCCTGCGCCGCTTCGACACCGTCCTGCGCCGGGGGCAGGAGGCGATGGTCTTCGATCGGCTGCGCGGCTGGGTCGAGGCCGGGATCGCCCGCGGGCGGTACGGTCCGCTCTTCGCGCTCACCCACGCGCTCGGCAGGCGGGCCCGACGGCTGCCGCGGTTGCAGGACCTGTTGCGTCGGGCGATCGGGCCGGGCACGCTGCCGTCGGTGGCTCGGACGGCGATCGGGCTCTGGCTCGACGACCCGCGTACGCGCTCGGAGCGGGTCGCCGAGGTGCTCACGGTCGACCCGTCGGCGGTGACGATCCACGAGGTGTGGGCGACCGTCTGCGCGTCCCGCACCGACCTGCTCGACCAGGTGCTCGACAGCGGCCCGCGCGGCCGGTTCGTCGAGGCGGGGACGCGATGGGTGCCGGTCCGGGCGTCGCACCCCGAGCGCTGGCTGCCCCGCCAGCAGGCCCGCTTCGTGGAGCTACAGGAGCAGATCGTCGCCGACACCGAGCAGGGGGTGTGGCGGCGAGTGGCGGCGATCCGGGCCGCCGCCGGCGTCCCCGGCGCGGGCCGCGACCTGGTGGTGCGCCACCTGGACGCCCCCGAGGTGCCGGTCGTCGAGGCGGCGCTGGGCGCGCTGGTCTGGACGGACCGACCGGACGCGGCGCTTCCGGTGCTGCTGCGGTACGCCAACGAGGACCGGGCGCGGGTCGCGCTGTACGCGGCCGGCCGGGCTGCCCGGCACGTCCCGCCGTCCCGGCTGGCCGCCCTGCTCGGCGAGGTGGTGACCGGTCCCGCGAAGATCACCAGCCGGAAGGAGGCGGTCCGGTTGCTGGCCCGCTACGGGCCGCCGCGAGTGATGGCGACGCTGCTCGACGCGTACCGCCACCCGGACACGCACCGCGACGTGCGGGCGGCCATCGTCTCGGCCGCCCGGCAGCGGCTCGGGACCGAGGCGAGCTGGACCATCGTGCGGACCGCTGTCGACGGCAGCCGGGAGGAGCGGCGTGCGGTTCTCGGCACGTACCCGTACACGATCCCGGAACGGCACCGCCCACGCTTCGGCGCGCTCATCGTCGCGGCGTGCCATGCCGCCGACCGGGAGATCCGGCGCGCCGCGTTCGCCCAGCTCGGGGAATGGTCGCCATGGCTGACCGGCATCACCGAACTGGTCGTGGACCGGCTCACCGACCTGGACGAGACGATGGTGCACATCGAGGTCGCCAACCTGCTGAAGGCCGGCGGCGACGGGGTGTTCGGTGACGCGCTGGCCCGGCTCGTGGACCGCGACGCGGACGACGATCATCCCGGAGACCCGAGGGTCGACCGGCCCGCCCGACGCCGCATCGACCTCCTCGCCCGCGGCGCGGTCGTCCGGTCCCGGAGCCGGCCGGCCGGCACCGACCAGAGCGTGCTGATCGGATCGGCGCGGTGGCTCGCCGGCCACCCCGCGTACGCCGGCACGGCCACGGGGTTGCTGGTCGACCTCGGCCGGCTGGACAACCTGGACGAGGTCGCCGGGCTGTGCGCGGGCCGGCCCGTCCTGGCCCTCCGCACCGCCGAACGTGTCGGCGCCCGCCTGGGCGGCCTCCGCGAGTGGCCCGACCCGGCGCTCCTCGCCGGCACCGTCGCCCGACTGGCCGGACGCGGCGATCTCGCCGGCGGGCTGTTCGCGGTGGCGCTGGTCCGCCACGGGGCCAGCTTCGGTTGGCCGGCTCCGTGGCGGGACCTGCTGATCGGACTCCGCCGGCACCCGGACGCCGATGTCCGCGAGGAGGCGTACGCCGTCGAGATGAGCTGACGGCCCCTCGACGCGACGTAGCGCCTCGCTGCGAGATCAGCGGTTGTCGCCGCTGCCGCCCAGCACGCCACGGTCCTGGCGGCTGGCCAGCTTGGCCAGGTTGGCCGTCGCGATGTCGTCCAGCGACAGGTCGAGGTAGTCGGCGAGCACCGCCAGGTACCAGAGCACGTCACCGAGTTCCTTGGCGATGTCGGCCCGGTCGATCAGCGACTCGTCGCTGTCGAGGTCGCGGACCCACTTCTTGAACTTCTCGGCGATCTCGCCCGACTCGCCGACCAGCCCGAGCACCAGGTGGAGCAGCTCGTTCCGCCTGTCCCGTGGAGCGGCGGTACGCAGGGCGCCACGTTGGTACTCGTCCAGGTCCATGGCGGACCAGTATGGTCGAACCCCCACCCACCGGCCGCCACGACCCGAGGCGGGAATCCGGTCCATCCCGTTCGTACGCCGGTGCGCCACCTCCCGGAGGACGACCGGGCCGAGAGCGGTGACCGAGGTGAGAAACGGCCCGCCGGAGACATCTCCTGGTGACGTCGACACCGCTCAGGCGCGGGCCGGGATCCGGGCCAGGGTGCGGATCGGGCGGGCGGCCAGCAGCGCGACGGCGGTGAGGAGGGCGACCACGACGCCCACCAGGAGCACCCCGTCGGTGCCGAACGCCGCCACGGCGGGGCCGGCCAGCGCGCTGCCGATCGGGTACATGCCGACGGAGCCGGCGACCTCGTAGGCGTGGACGCGGTTGAGCACCTCCCCCGGCACCTGGGTCTGCACACTGGTGGCCCACATGACGCCCCAGACGCCGATCCCGGCCCCGACCGCGACCTGGGCGGCGGCGAGCTGCCAGACCGGCCAGCCGAGCACGATGCCGAGCGGATAGAGCGGGTAGGTCAGTATCGCCACAGCTCCCGCGGCCAGCGGCCGTCCGGGCCGATAGCGGATCGCCAGCAGACCACCGGCCACCGTGCCCGCGCCCAACGCGCAGGTGAGCAGACCGAAGGCGGTCGCGCCGTGCTCGGGCACGATGACCCCGGCGGCCACCGACAGCTGCGGCCCCCAGGAGAGCACCGCGAAGAACATCCAGATCACGATCACGCCCCAGAGCCAGCTCCGGGCGCGGAACTCCCGCCAGCCGACCGCCAGGTTGCGCCACAGGCTCCCGCCGGCCGGCGGGGCGGGCACCGACCCGAGCCGGAGGGCCGACAGGCAGACCGCGCTGGTCGCGTATGCGACGGCGGACATCACCATCACCCAGCCGGTGGCCCCGAGCCCGACCAGGGTGCCGGCCAGCGCCGGGCCACCCAGCCCGGTGAGTGCCTCGGAGGTACGCAGCACCCCGTTGGCACCCTGCACGTCCCGGGCCACCAGCGGGACGGTCGAGGAGGTGCCCGGCTGGAACATCGCGTTGGCGGCGCCGGCCACGGTCAGCAGCGCGTACAGCTGCCAGAGGTGGCCGATGCCGTGGATGAACAGGAGGGCGAGCAGCACATGGGCGGCGAGGTTGACCAGATCGGCGACGATCATCATCCGACGGGCGGTGAACCGGTCGGCGAACACTCCGCCGAACAGCACCAACCCGGCGAACGGGCCCACCAGGAAAGCCATCGCGTAGCCGGCGGTGTCCAGGCCGTACCCGCCGGTGAGCAGACCGGCCGAGACCGCGACCGGCAGCATGGCCCAGCTGAGCAGGCCCGCGCTGCGGGCGGCGAAGTAGTACCGGAAGTTGCGGGACCAGATCGCCGCGTCCCCGGTCGGCGGCGCCTCGGCGGAGCGATCCCGGGTCGGCGGCAGCGGCGCCGCGGCAGCACGGTCGGTCAGGCGCTCCTCAGTGGCCGACCCGACCGGGCCGAGAGACCGGGACGGCGACGACGGGTGGGATCTCTGGGGCGGGCACAGCGCGAAGGCTTCCTCGTGGCTCACGCCTCAGGACACTAGGTGCACGTGCATCTAATGCGCAAGAACAAAATGAGGACGCATTTCATGCGTCTAGACTTAATGTCTGGGAATCTAGTGCAATCGCATGTGCTAGCCTCACGGTCATGGAGACCACCGGCGCCCGGGGCCCCCAGTCCCTCGTCGACCAGTGGCGGGAGCTCACGGCTCGCCGAGTCCGCATCTGGAACGCCCTGGAGCAGGCCCTCGAAGAGCAGCACGGCCTGAGCTGCCACGAGTTCGAGGTCCTGGACCAGCTGTCGGAGTGCACCGAGGAGATGAAGCCGCGGGTCCAGGACATCGCGGACGTCGTCCCGATCACCCAGAGCGCCCTCTCCCGCCTCATCGGCCGCCTGGAGAAGCAGGGCCTCATCGAGCGCAAGCTCTGCGAGGTCGACCGTCGGGGCATCAACGTCTACCTGACCGACGCCGGCCGCGCCCGGCACGCCGAGGCCCGCCCGACGTACTGCGAGGTGCTGGCTCAGCAGTTCGCCTCCTGCGCGGCCGCCGAGGCCGCCGGCCTCACGCTCGGTCTCGGCGAGCTCTTCGAGGCGCGGAAGAGCGCCGGCGACTAGTGCGATGACCGGGTGCGGCTGGGCCTGACCCCGGTGTCGTCGGCGGCGCTCCGGTGCGTGGGTGGCGTCCGGGCGATGCCGTGGTGATACTCAGCCTTCATGGAGAAGGCTCGATCTGCACCGCTCGGCCGCGACCTGGCGCACGCCCTGCGTACCGGCCCGTTCTCCGCCGCGCTGCACCTGGCCATCGAGGACCGGGGCATCCGGCCGGAGGAGATCCAGGAGCGGCTCTCGGCCGCGGGGGTGAGCGTCAGCCTCGCGACGCTGAGCTACTGGCGGCGGGGACGCAGCCGCCCCGAGCGGCCCGAGTCGATGAAGGCGGTGCGGCTGATGGAGCAGATCCTGTCGCTGCCCGCCGAGTCCCTGATCGCCCAGCTGGGACCGCGGCGTCCACGCGGCCGTTGGCTCAACCAGCCGGCCGGCACCATCGCGATCGACCGGCTCTTCGAGAACGGCGCCAGCGTCTCGAAGATCATGAGCGAACTCGACCGGTGGATGTACCACGAGCTGACCCGGATCAGCCTCCACGACCTCTACCGCGTCGGGCCGAAGCGGCAGGAGCGGGGGCTGACCTGCCGGCAGGTGCTGCGGGCCAACGTCGACCGCGTCTCGCGTACCGTCGGGATCTTCCGCACCGACGACATCGGCGCGCCGGTCGGTGTGCATCCCCTTCGGAACTGCCGGGTGGGGCGGGTGCGCTCCGACCCGCAGACGGGTCTGCTGGCCGCGGAGATCATCTTCGACCGGATGCTGTCGCAGGGCGACACCGCCGTCATCGAGTACGAGTTCGAGAGCGGCTCGACGGTCGCCACTGACAACTACTACCACGGCTTCTCCGTGCCGGTCGGCGAGTACGTGTTGCAGGTGCAGTTCGACCGCGACGCGGTGCCGGCGCGCTGCTACCGCTTCGAGCGGCGCGGCCTCCACGCGCCCGCCCAGGGCGTACGGGAGGTGTGGATCGGCTCGACGCACGGCGCGCACGTGGTGGCGGCGGACGTCCCGCCGGGCATCGTCGGTATGCGCTGGGAATGGGAGTAGCCGGCCGGGCGCCTCGCGCGGTGCCCGGCCGGCCGCCGTGCGCTCCTGGTCAGGAGGCGTTGATGGTCACGTCGTCGATGACGAAGCTGGTCTGCAGCGACCAGTCCTCGACGCCGTTGAACCGCAGGGTCACCGTCTGCCCGCGGAACTGGCTGACGTCGACGACCCTCTCGACGTAGGCGGAGTTGGCGTCGAGGTTGGTCGCGGTGGCGACGGTCGTGCTGCCCATGGTGACCGTCAGCCGGTCCCAGACCTGGCCGTCGTTCTCGGCGGTCGTGATCCGTACCCAGTAGCGCAGCACGGCGCTGGTGCACGCGGCCGGGATCGCGACCGACTGGGACAGGTAGTCGGTGTGCGCCTGGCCCTGGCCGCCGAGCCAGGCGCTGCGGGTGCCGGTGTGGCCCGGGTACCCGTAGCCGGACCAGGCGCCGATCACGCCGGAGTTGGCGGACCACGGCGTGCTGCCGTTCTCCAGGCTGGAGTTGGCCACCACCTGCACCGGGGTGCAGTCGCCGCCACCGGAGGTCACGGTCCAGGTGAAGTCGGCCGTCGCGGTCCTCGACGCGGCGTCGGTCACGGTCACCGTCACGTTGGAGCTGCCGGCCGTGGTCGGGCTGCCGCTGATCACACCGGTGGACGAGCTGATCGACAGGCCCGCGGGCAGGCCGGAGGCGCTCCAGGTGTACGGCGTCGTGCCGCCGGAGGCCCGCATCTGGAGGTTCACCTGCTGCCCGACGGCGGTGCTCTGGTCACCCGGGTCGGTGACCGACGGGTCGTCCGGGTTGCTGCCGCCGTTCATGAACGCGGTGTACAGCAGCCGGTTCGGCGATCCGCTGCCCGGGCTGGTCACGGTGCCGGTGGTGGCGTTGTTCACCAGCGCGTCCCGGACCTGGGCGGGCGTCGCGCCGGGGTTGAGGCCCAGGTAGACGGCGGCGGCGCCGGCCGTGTGCGGAGAGGCCATCGAGGTGCCGGTCATCGTCGCCCGGCCGGTGTTGCTGGAGTGCGACGCCGACACGATGCTCGTACCGGGGGCGAAGATGTCCAGGCAGGAGCCGTAGTTGCTGCTGCTGTTGCGGGCGTCGGAGTTGGTGGTGTTGCCGACGGTGACCGCCGCCGCGACGGCCTGCGGGCTGTAGTAGCAGGCGTTGTCGGAGGAGTTGCCCGCCGCCTGGACGAACTGCACCCCGGACGCGATCAGGCTGGACACCGCGCTGTCCATGGCCTGGCTGGTGCACCGGCTCTGGCAGCCGATGCTGTAGTTGACCACGGCCGGCTTCTGGGCGTTGGCACGCACCCAGTCGATACCGGCGATCAGGTCGTCGTTGGTGCCGCTGCCCTGGCAGTTCAGCACCCGCACCGCCACCACGCTGGCCTTCTTGGCCACGCCGTAGCTGGTGCCCACCGCGGTGCCGGCCACGTGCGTGCCGTGCCCGTGGCAGTCGGTGGGGGTGCTGTCGTTGTCGACCATGTCGGTGCCCTGCCGGACCCGGCCGGTGAAGTCGACGTGGTTGGCGTTGATGCCGGTGTCCAGCACGTAGACCGTCGCGCCCTGACCGGGGTTGGCCGGGTAGGTGTACGCCTGGTTCAGCGGCAGGTTCCGCTGGTCGATGCGGTCGTCACCCCAGTTCGGCGGGTTGTTCTGGGTGTCCGCCACGCCGATGCGCTGCACCGCCTCGACGGCGGCGACGGCCGGGTCGGCGGCCAGCCGCCGGGCCTGCTGGCCGGACATCGTGGCGGCGAAGCCGCGCAGGCCGGCGGTGTACAGGTGCCGGGTCTGCCCGCCGTAGCGGTTGCTGAGGTCCCGCGCCTTGCTGCCGACAGCGGTCGCGGTGAGGGCGTCGTCGTCGAGGACGACGATGTAGCGGCCCGGGACCGCGTTGGGGCTGTCGGCGTACCGGACGGGCGCTTCGGGGCCGGTGGGGGCGGCGCTCGCCTGGCCTCCGGTGCCCAGGACGATGGCGATCGCGACGACGACCGCGGTGCCGAGGACTCTCTGCCGCATAGGTTCTCTCTCCTCCCAGAGATCCCTGCTGCACGGCCAGGTCCCGATGGCGCCGGCCGCTCAGGGGTGCCGCCGAACCTAGGAGCAGTCGGGAACGCCATGGCAGAGCGGTTAACAGCTCGCGACGATTCGTCACGTCAAAACTGTTTATGAACCACGACAGTCCGCACCGGACGAATCGCACGGCCCCCGGGGCCGGGCCGGGCGCCGTGGTACCGGGCGGGGCGGCGGGCCCCACGCCGTCCGGTGCGGCGCTACCACCCACCCACCCGGGCCGGGGCGGGGTCGCGCGGCGGTTCCGCTTCCGTGCGCCGGCGCGTCTCCTCCCGGCGGCGCGCGGCCGCCGAGGCGAGTACGACCGGTGCGATCAGCATGGCGACGGCACCGACGAAGCCGACGGCGAACGACAGGTCGGTCGCCTCCGCGACACCCCCGATCATCGGTGGGCCGATGAGGAAGCCGGAGTACGCGATGGTGGTGACGAAGCCGATCTCCCGCTCACCGCCGGTGCCGTCGCTGCACCGGCCGACCTCGCCGGCGAGGTCGAGCGCGACCGGGAAGGCGAACGCGACACCGCCACCGGCCAGCACGTGACCGGCGTACGTGAGCCAGGCGACCGGCACGATCACCGAACCCTGGGTCGCGGTGGGCGCTCGGCGGCCGAACACCCCGGCCGCCTGCCGGCGGTGACCGTCTCGATCCGCCCGATGCGGATGACGTCAGCCACCCCGTCGAACATCCGCAGGCTGCGCACGGCACCTCCCCCGCGCGCAGCCTGCGGACCGGTCACGACTTGCGGGCCGGTACGTCGAGGGGTAGCCCGCCGGCCAGGACCGGTGGCACCATCCAGGCATGCCTATCTGTCAATTTGTTTCACGATTCGCCGCCCGATCGGCAGTGGTCTTCGTGACCGTCCTCGCCACCGCCGGCGTCCCCGCCCTGCTCCCCACCCCGGCCAGCGCCGCCGAGCCCGACCCGGTGCTGAACAAACCGGTGTTCAGCCGGCCGCTCGGCTC
The DNA here is from genome assembly GCF_030519475.1 of Micromonospora sp. C28SCA-DRY-2. Classification (GTDB taxonomy): domain Bacteria; phylum Actinomycetota; class Actinomycetes; order Mycobacteriales; family Micromonosporaceae; genus Micromonospora. The sequence continues at coordinate 590,646 of NZ_JAUMKD010000003.1, forward strand.
GGTCGCCGAGCAGAACGCGATCTTCATGCAGCTGGCCCGGATCATCGACCGGGTTCCGGTGGGCGAGGAGATCCAGATGTCGTGGTTCCACTTCTCGTTCTCGGACGTGACCGACTCGGCCAGCACCCCGGACATCCCCGGCCGCCTCATCCGGGCGCACCAACGGGGCGTACGGGTGAAGATCATTGTCGACCAGTCCTCGGCGACCGGGCGCCCGTTCCAGCGGCTGCAACCGGTCCTCGGCTCGACCGACACCGCCGGCTCCTACATCGTGCACTGCGCGGACCGGTTTCCCAGCCAGGACCGTGGCTGCATCGGCACCCGGGCGATCCAGTACACCGACTCGACGGTGACGGCGTACAACCACAACAAGTTCCTGACCGCCTCGAAGGTCGTGCTGGACACCGGGGCCACCGTGCCCAACGTGGTCTTCCAGGGCTCGGCGAACCTGACCTGGTGGGACGCGAACGAGGCGTACAACAACGGGGTGACGTTCAGCGACGCCACCACCTACGCCGCCTACCGGACGTACTTCGCGGACCTGCGCTCCCACCGGTACAGCTCGACCGGCGACAACGACTACTACTGGGTGACGCCGACCGGCAGCACCTACAAGGCGCACTTCTTCCCCCGCCGGGAACGGTCCGGCCAGCCGGTCTCCGACCCCGCCACCGACACCGTGGTCAGCATCCTGAACGCGGTGACCTCGTGCAGCTACGACGACGCGGGCACCCGCCGGCAGACCGACATCCGGGTCAACATGTACTCGTTCACCCGACCCGAGGTGGCCAAGCGGCTCACCGCACTGCGCAACGCCGGTTGCTGGGTCGACGTCGTCTACACCGAGGCGAACACCGCGGTGCTCAACGCGCTGGGCAGCACCATCCAGCTCACCAGGTGCAACTTCAACGTCGGCCCGGGGCTGGACATCCGGACCCACAACAAGTACATGCTGATCGACGGCGCGTACGACGACGACATCGTGCCGCGGGTCTTCACCGGCAGCCACAACTACGCCGTCTCGGCGCTGCGGCAGGCCGACGAGACCCTGCTGCGGATCATGGGACGCGCCATGCACGACGACTACCTGCGCGACTTCTGGCACGTCCGCGACACCTGCCGGGCGCGCGGCGGAGCCGTCCGCTGAGCGTCACGCCGCGAGGCAGGCAGGAGGGCGGGCGCTCGGGCAGCACCGCCACCGGCACCGTCCACTTGTCGCCGACCCGACGCGGAACGTCGGTGATGGTCCCCACGCGGACGCCGCAGCGGGCTGCCGGCGCCACTCCGGCCCGGGACGTCGTCCCGGGCCGGAGCGGTGCCGCGGTGTTCGGTCTCGCTGATCAGACGAAGTTCACGTCGCTGCACCACATGTAGGCCTGGTCGAGGTGCGACGCCTGCCAGATGACGAAGACGATGTGGTGTCCGGTGTATCCGGAGGTCGAGACGTTGAACGAGATGTTCTGCGCGGGAGCGTACCGTCCCGTCTGCGTGATGAAGTCGAGGTTCCCCCAACCGAGGCGCTGGGTGGCCGGGTTGAACCCGTTCTTGCTGACGTAGACGCGGAAATAGTCAGCACCGTGGCTGGCCTGGTCGTACAGCTGGATCGTGAAGTTGCGGCTGACGTTGGTCGTCTTCCACGGTCCGGGCTGGTTCAGGCTGTCGTTCCTGGACAGAGCGTTGCTGCACAGCTGTCCGTCGGGGGTGCGGCCCTGGAAGTTCCCGCCGAGGCCGTCCCGCAGCGCGCTCATCCAGTTCCACATGGTGTCGGGGTTGGCCTGGAACGCCCGCCAGCACATCGGGTCCTGCTGCTGCATCGCCGGGTTCGTGTGGTTGTTTCCCCAGGTCTGCCAGCACTTGTAGGCACGAGATGCCGGGTTGATGATGGTGCCGTGGGCCTGGGCTGCCCCGGCCCAGGGCAGCATGCCGACCATCATGGCGAGCAGCAGGACAACTGCTCGAAGGGGCCGGCGCGCGGCCGACCGGGATCGCCCGCCGGATTGATCGGGCCTGCGTGAACGCATGGTGCTCCTCCGTTCTTCGGCTGGATCCGTCATGGGAGCGCTTCCACCAACGAGCTTTACAGCTACCCGTCCGTATATCAACGCTTCTCGATGAATTTGCCGAAACCCGGCGATGACGGTCCCCCACCGGTGCCGGCGGATCGGCGAGCCGGAACCACGTCGAGGGTCGTCGATGTTGCCGGAGGGGGCCCCACCGTGCTGGAATGGCTCGCATCGCCGCAGCGCGGGGGCAACCGCGCTGAGAACGGCCAGCACGGGAGCATCGCAGTGCCGGCAGCGCGCCGCTCTGGCAGACGCTCGCGCGCCGCACCGCCGGGCCATCACCACGACGACGGGCGCACCTCCCGGGCAGGTGTCCCCCGCCGTACGTATCCCCCGGTCCGTGTCCCCGCGACGGCCGACGCGCTCGGCCTCGGACCCGCCGGGGTGTCCGATGCGGTCTGCCAACGCACCAGAACCGGCGACGAGGTGAGAAGCAGTCATGACTTCCCGGGAGAGTTTCGCGCGGTGGTACCGGAACCGCTTCGTGTGGGTGGGGTTGATCCTGGCGGTGACCGCCGGCGCGGTCGTGGTGACCGGATCGGCCGGCTCCGAGGCGGAGCCGCCGGATCTGCAGACGCAGATCATGACCCGGATGCGGACGACGCTCGAACAGGCCGACCCGGGCCAACACAACCACGCTGGACACAACGCCCAGCAGTCGGCCGGCGCGGAGCAGGCGAGGCCGACGGTGATCTGCGGTGTCCGCGTCTACGGCTACGAGCCGGCCGAGGTCACCGCGCTCGCCGACGTACGGACGGTCTACGGCTTCCACCTCTGCGGGGTCGCCGAGCAGAAGCGCCCCTGGGACTGGGCGGTCAAACTGGCCGGCCCGGTGATCATGGACATGTCCAAAGAGCCCCCGGGCATCCAGGTGGTCGAGGCGACCGCCGACGTCATGTTCGTCGACCGGCTGCGGGAGATGTTCCCGGAGCGGTACGCGGAGCTGGCGCTCAAGGAAGCGCTGGCCGAACCGGAGATGGCCGACCTGCGCCGCCGGTACGACGCCGCGGCCGGGCTCTGACCATGCCCGGTGGCCGCCCGGCGGTCGCCATGACGACCGCCGTCGCGGGTCTTCGGCGCGCGGCGACGAGGGTGGAATCCGACCTGTTCGTGGTGGTCGCGAAGGACAGCATCAGCTGCTGGCGGCGGCCCGCTGGCTCCGGGCGACGAGGCGCAGCGTCTGCGCCACCGCGATCGCCTCCAGCGCCGACAGATACGGCCGGATGATCTCGAAGGCGTACGAGTCGGGGCGCAGGGTGAACGTGCCGGTCGTCGGGAGGATCCGCCCGATGGTCGGGCCGTCCGGCTGCGCGAACTCGAACTGGCGATCGGACCAGATGCTCAGCTGCCGGACCGTCAGCGGGCGGGTACCGCCGACGGTGACCTGGGCGCCGTTGAACGGCCGCCACATGCCCGGCGACAGGTCGAGCAGCGGACGCAGGTCCGGCGTGGTGACCCGGAAGCGCCGCCGGAGGATGCCCTCGGCACGGCACTCCGCGACGACCGTCCCGGCCGGATCGGTGATCTCGAAGCGCTGGGTCCAGGTGTGCCACCGGATGCCGGCGACCGACCGCCCGTCCGGCAGCAGCACGGGGGTGCCGTCGCGGAGGAACTCCTTGTCGGGCAGGAAGAGCGTGCCGGTGAACGGGGCGAACAGCTCCATGCGCCCGACGGTACGCGGCACCGGCAACCGGCATCGCCGAGCGCCCCCGCGCGTTCTCGCAGCGCGCCTGGCGAATCTGGACGCGGGCGGAATCGAGCCCCACCTGCGGGTCGAGCCGCTCGGGTGGTTTTCGCTCAGGATCCCGGCTCGGGGCCCTACAACCGGTCGAGATCCAGCCGGGCCAGTTCGGTCCGGGACGAGATGCCCAGCTTCGGGAAAGCCTTGTACAGGTGCTGGCCGATGGTGCGCGGACTGAGCAGGAGATGCGCGGCGATGTCGCGGTTGGTGGCTCCCGTCGCGGCCAGCCGTACGACCTGAAGCTCCTGGGCGGTCAGCGCGGTGCCGGGGTCGACGCGGCGCCGGGTGAGCGTCGCCTCGCCGGCGGCGCGCAGTTCGGCGGCCGCCCGCTCGGCCCAGGGTCGGGCGCCCAGGCGGTCGAAGGCCTCGTGGGCTTCGCGCAGGTGCGGGCGGGCCTCCGCCTTACGGCGGCGACGGCGCAGCCACTCGCCGTAGGCCAGCCGCGTCCTGGCCTGCTCGTAGGGTTGCGGCATCAGTCGATGCAGTTCCAGTGCCCGGGTGAAGTGCTCCTCGGAGTCGTTCAGCAGGCCGTGGCAGCGCGCGAGCAGGGCGCGCGCCCATACCTCGCCCGACAGCGCCGTCCAGCGTTCGGCCAGCGCCATCGACTCCCGCACGCGTTCCGGTGTGCCGAGCCGTACCGCGGCCTCGACCTCGTCGACAACGATCCGGGTGCCGAAGTGCGATGAGCCGCCGGGGCGCGCCTGGAGGCGGTCGAGCGCGGCCTGATCGCGTCCCTGCGTGAGGTCGAGCATGGCCAGCGCCCATACCGGAAGCAGGCCCACGGCCGGGGCCCGGTGGCTGACCGCGAACTCGACGCCGGCCTCGGCCAGGGGGCGGCAGCGCTCCTCGTCTCCTTCCACGGCGGCGAGCCAGGCGAGCTGGCCGCGCAGGCCAGCGGCGGGGTGAGCCTGGCCGGTGTCCAACGCGATCTGCAACCCCTCCGCGGCGTTGTCCCGCGCGTCCCGGTGGTGCCCGGTCACGACCTGGGTGTACGCGAGATGGTTCAGGGCGAACGGGAGCAACCGGATGCGACCCTCGGCGCGACAACCGGCGGCCAGGGAGGTGCACAGCTCAACGGCCTGGTCGAGGCGGCCGGCGACGAAGGCCACGTTGGCGGCCACCAACTGCCCCGCGACGTGGGACGACGACGCCTGCTCGAGGAATTCGCTCAGCAGCGGGTACCCGGCCTCGAGATCGCCGCCGTAGGTGAGCCCGAGTCCGCGGGTGAGTCTGACGAGGCTGTCCTCCCGGGGCAGCGCGAGCCCGTCGAGCAGCCGCGACGCCTCCGCGGCCAGCGCGGGATCGGCGGCGGACCAGACGTTGTGGGAGGCGGCCATGAGCAGACGAGCGGCAGTCCGGGGATCGGCGTCGGAGATGTGAGCCGCCCCGTCGAGGAGGAAGCGAGCCGCTCGCCGCGGCGACCCCTCGTCGAACGCCACCGCCGCTCGAACCTCGCAGAGCCGGGCGAGGGTGACCGGGTCGTCGGTCAGGTGTGTGGCACGCTCGCTCAGGTCCGCCGCACGACTGGGCTGGCCCGCTTCCTTGGCCGCCACCGCCGCCGCGGCCAACCGCCGGGCCATGTGACTCCGCTCGGCGCTGAGCTGTGCGGAGCGCTCGTAGGCCGTCGCCATGGCCGCGTAACCGAGGCGGGCGCCCGACCGCTCGGCCGACTGTTCGAGGCTCTCGGCGACCTGTTCGTCCGGCCCGGTCGCCGCCAGGGCCAGGTGCCAGGCCCGCCGGTCGCCGCTCACGGCTTCGGCCAGTGCCTGGTGGATCGCGCGCCGCTGTGCGGAGGGCAGATTCTGGTAGGCGGCCGAACGCAGCAGCGGGTGGCGGAAGCGCACGACACCGCCGGTGACCCGGACGAGCCCGGCCAGCTCCGCCGGCTCCAGCGCTTCGGCGGGGATACCCAGCGCGCCGGACGCGGCCAGCACGATCCCCAGCGCGCCGGTGTCCTCGGCGGCCGCCACCGCGAGCATCCTCCTGGTGGGTTCGGCCAACCGCTGGATCTGGCCGGCGAAAGCACTCAGGAGCCGGCGGGTGAGCGGGAGGGGCCCGGCCATCTCGAGCTCTCCCCCGCGGGCGGCCTCGGACAGCTCGATGAGTGCCAGCGGGTTGCCGTCGGCCTCCTTGAGGACCTGTTCTCGCAGCTGGGCGGGAAGCCCGTCGCCGAGCAGGCGCTCGGCGTCGTCGCGCGCCAACCCGCCCAGGTGCAGCTCCGGCAGGCCGGCGGTGGGGAAGGCGTCCTGATCGTCACGCGCGGCGACCAGCAGGGCGACACCCTCGGACCGCAACCGCCGCGACGCGAACACCAGGGCGGAAGCCGACGCCTGGTCGAGCCATTGGGCGTCGTCGACGACAACCAGCAGCGGTCGTTCCTCGGCCAGCTCCGACAACAGGCTGAGCGTGGCCAGCCCGACGAGGAACCTGTCCGCCGTCGCCATCGGCGCCAGGCCGAACGCGCCGCGCAAGGCCGCGGCCTGTGGTGCGGGCAGGGCGTCGAGCCGATCGAGAGCGGGGCGCAACAGTAGGTGCAGGGCCGCGAAGGGCAGCTCGACCTCGGTCTCCACGCCGGCTCCGCGCAGCACGCTGGCCCCGTCGGCGGCGTACACCGCGTGCTCCAGGAGCGCGGACTTCCCCACACCGGGCTCGCCCTTGATCACCAGGACACCGCTGACGCCGGATCGCGCGCCGGCGAGGAGAGCCTCGACGGCTTCGATCTCCTCCGCCCGCCCCTGCAACATCATGTCCCTCATACCTACGACGAAATCGTGAGTCACCTTACTCATTCCTTCCGCCGCGGCCGGACCTAGCGTTCCGTGCAGTCGATCTGATCCAAGGAGTGAGACATGACCGCTCTGAACGGCAAGACCGCCCTGGTGACCGGTGCCTCGCGCGGCATCGGCAGGGCGGTCGCACTGCGGCTGGCCGTTGAGGGCGCCCTGGTCGCGGTGCACTACGGCAGCAACGACGAGGCGGCCAGGCGGACAGTGGGCGAGATCGAGCAAGCCGGCGGGCGGGCGTTCGCCATCCGCGCCGAGCTGGGCACGCCGGGTGACGTGGACACCCTCTTCGCGGGCCTGAAGTACGGCCTGGCGGGACGGCCGTTGGACGTCCTGGTCAACAATGCCGCCCTGGCCTCGGCCGGATCGCTGGCGGAGACCACCACCGAGACGTTCGACCGGCTGTTCGCGGTCAACGTCAAGGCGCCGTTCTTCATCATCCAACGGGCTCTGCCGATGATGGCCGCCGGCGGGCGCATCATCAACCTCTCCTCGGCGGCGACCCGGGTCGCCCTGCCCGAGTTGGTTTACGCCATGACCAAGGGCGCGATCAATGCGCTGTGCCGCAGCCTGGCGCAGGAGGTCGGCACTCGCGGCATCACCGTCAACGCCGTGGCCCCCGCGGCGACCGTGACCGAGTCGTCAGGCTGGATGGTGGCCACGCCGGAGGTGGAGGCTCGGCTGGGCGCGGCCAACGCCCTCAACCGGGTCGGCCTGCCGGCGGACATCGCGGCGGTGGTCGCCTTCCTGGCTTCCGACGATGCCCGCTGGGTCACCGGCGACGTGTTGGACGCTACCGGCGGCTACTTTCTCGGCCCTCGGATCTGAGCCGCGGGCACACCGTGGCGACCCGGCTCACCGAGTCGATTGCCCCACAGACGGACTGACTCAGTACTCGCCGACCCGGTCGAGTCGTTCACCGCAATAGATCGATCGTGGTGGATGCTATTCGTCCTCGCGACATACCTAGAGGGACTACAGCACATGACAGAACCGATGGTCCGCCACGGATTCGCGGCGGCTCACCGACGACTTCTGAACCCGGTTCGGCCGCGCCATCGAGGACGCCGTTGTCCTGCGGCGCCGTACGCCCGCCCACCGCCCACAACGTCCCGATCGGCCCCGGCGGTCGAGCCGATGTCGCCCCTCCCGCGGGGTCGGGTCCTGGCCGGTCCGGCCAGGACCACATCCCGCGCTTACCGAATTTCGGACCATATTCAAAGGAGCACGAAACGTGTCCGTCACGTTTTCCGATCAGGACAAGCTGACCATGCGGACCGCCGCGTACGGCGCCGTCACCCTGCTGGCCGCCGCCGGTGCGTCCGGCTCACCTCACAAGATCGCCACCGCCGGCTCCATCGCCCTGGCCTCCGCGACCGGCCCGATCGGGCACGTCCTCGCCGAGAAGCGCACCGGCGTCAACCTGAACGGCAAGACCGTCGCCGACCTCGCCGACCACGTGCTGCCGGCCCTGACGGCGGCCATGAGCCTGCTCAGGAAGCAGGCTCCGGCCGAGGCCGACAACTTCCACAACACCGTCCTCGTCGCCCTCGAAGCGGCCACCCGGACGCAGCCGGGCGGGCCCAGCCCCACCGTGGCCGAGATGACTCGCAAGATCATCGGAGCGCTCGGCGCCGCTTCGGCCACGCCCCGCGCGACCGTCGTCGACAACGGGGGGTCGGTGGCATGACGACGTCAGTGATTGAGGTTTCCGGTTTGCGGAAGGCGTTCGGGGACAGGGTGGTGCTCGACGGCGTCGATCTGCGGGTCGAGGCGGGCACGATCTTCTCTCTGCTGGGTCCGAATGGGGCGGGTAAGACGACGACGGTGAATGTGTTGACGACGTTGGTGCGGGCTGACGGTGGGTCGGTGCGGGTGGCGGGTCACGATGTGGCGACCGAGGCGAGGGCGGTGCGGTCGGTGATCGGGGTGACTGGTCAGTTCGCGGCGGTGGACGAGTTGTTGACCGGGCGGGAGAACCTGCAGTTGATGGTGGACCTGGGTCGGGTGCCGGCCCGGGACGGTAAGCGGGTCGTGGCGGAGTTGTTGGAGCGGTTCGAGTTGACCGAGTCGGCGGGTAAGCCCGCGTCGACGTACTCCGGTGGTATGCGCCGCAAGCTCGACCTGGCGATGACGTTGGTCGGCAACCCGCGGATCATCTTCCTGGACGAGCCGACGACCGGGCTGGACCCGCGTAGCCGCCGGACCATGTGGTCGATCATCCGGGATCTGGTGGCCGACGGGGTGAGCGTCTTCCTCACCACCCAGTACCTGGAGGAAGCCGACCAGCTCGCCCACCGGGTCGCGGTGCTGGACCAGGGGCGGCTGGTCGCCCAGGGCACGCCCGACGAGCTCAAGCGCCAGATCCCGGGAACGCACGTGCGGCTGCGGTTGGCCACCGCCGCGGACCTCGACGCGGCCGGCCGGATCTTCCCCGACGCCGCGCGCGACGAGGAGGCGTTGACCGTGCGGGTGCCCAGCGACGGCGGGACGGCGTCGCTGCGGGCGCTGCTGGACCGGCTCGACGAGTACCACCTGCGCGCGGAGGAGTTCTCCGTGCACACCCCCGACCTCGACGATGTTTTCCTCGCCCTCACGGGCCGCACCACGGAGGTGACCGCGAAATGAGCACGTCCCACGCGATGGTCATGCTGCGTCGCAACTTCACGCACATCACCCGGAACCCGACCTCGGTGTTCAACGCGGTCCTGATGCCGATCGTGATCATGCTGATGTTCGTGTACATGTTCGGCGACGCCTTCAGCGTCGGGGTCGACTACATCGACTACGCCACACCCGGGCTGATGCTGCTGGCCGTCTGCTACGGCCTCGGCGCCACCGCCACCGCGGTGAACTCCGACATGACCAAAGGCATCATCAACCGGTTCAAAGTCATGCACGTCTCCCGCGGCGCGGTGCTCACCGGCCACGTCGTCGCGACCGTGCTGACCAACCTGGTCGCCATCGCCGCCCTGATCGCGGTGGCCTTCCTCCTCGGATTCGACCCCTCGGCGAGTCTGCTCGACTGGCTCGGCGTGCTCGGCATCATCGTGCTGCTCGGCTTCGCCGCCGCCTGGCTCACCGTCGCCCTCGGACTCGCCGCCAAATCCGTGGAAACCGCCGGCCTGGCCGCCGTGCCCCTGGTCATGCTGCCCTTCTTCAGCAGCGCCATCGTCCCCGCCGACAAGATGGGCCCCGGCCTGCGCGAATTCGCCGAGTACCAGCCCTTCACACCGATCATCGAAACCCTCCGCGGACTGCTCAACAGCACACCCTCGACCACCGACACCATCATCGCCGTCGCCTGGTGCACCGCCATCGCCCTCGTCGGATACCTGTGGGCGCGTGCCACGTTCAACAAGCGAGCGTGACCCCCACCAGCTGACCCCAACCCACCTCCGCACCCACCCGAGCCGCCTCGGCGAACCCCACCTCGCCGAGGCGGCTCCACGCCACCCGCTCGACCCGGGCCGAGCCGGTCAGCCGGCCTCACGCCTGCTGGGCGACCGGCTCCGCCGGCTGCTCCGCGGTGGCCGGTGCCGCCCTGCGGAGCAGGGTGGCGGACAGGACGGCCGCCAGCAGGAGCAGCACGCTGCCGGCCACGGCGGCGGTGTGCAGACCACTGGTGAACGCGCCCTTCGCCGTGGTGAGGATCGCCTCGGCCAGGCCGTCGGGCAGGTGGGCCGCCGAGTCCACCGCCGCGCCGAGGGTGTCCCGAGCCGACGCGGCGACCTCCGGTGGCGTCTCCGGTGGAACGCTGAGGTGGTGCCGGTACACCACGTTCGCGATGCTGCCGAACACGGCCAGACCGAGGGCTCCGCCGAGTTCCTGAGCGGTCTCCGACACAGCCGAGGCGGCGCCAGCCTGCTCCGGCGGCGCGGCCCCGACGACGAGGTCGGTGCCGAGGACCAGCAGCGGTGAGGCGCCGAGGAAGAACACCGCGAGTCCCGCGGCCAGGGCGCCCGGCCCGGAGTCGGTGCCAGCGAGCGTGATCACCCACAAACCACCAGCCGAGATCACCAGGCCGGCCGCCGCGACGGTACCGGGGCCGAGGCGGCGGGCCAACGCCGGTGCCATCAGGAACCCGACGACGACCGCCACCGTCTGCGGCAGCATCCACAGCCCGGCGCGCAGCGGTGTCAGCCCGAGCACCAGTTGGAGGTACTGGGCGCTCAGCAGCCCCAGGCCGGGCCCGACCAGGATGACGAGCGCGAGGGTGCCCAACGACACACTGAACCGCCGGTCGGCGAAGAGGCGGAGGTCGAGCAGCGGTTCGGCCAGGGTTCGCTGCCGCCGTACGAACACCGCGATCAGGGCGAGACCGGCCAGCAGGGCCAGTGCCGGCCACCCGCTGACACCTTCGGCGGCCAGCTGCTTGAACCCGTAGACCAGGGCGAGGATGCCGGCGAGCGAGACGAGCACGCTGGTCGGGTCGATCCGTCCGGTGGCCTGGTCCCGGTGTTCCGGCAGCAGCCAGGGCCCGACGAGCAGCAGTACGGCCATCACCGGCACGGCCAGCAGGAACACCGACCCCCACCAGTAGTGCTCCAGCAACAGGCCACCGATCAGCGGACCGGCCAGCATGCCGCCGGTGAAGCCGGTCATCCAGACGCTGATCGCCACCGTGCGCTGGGCCGGGTCGTGGAACATGGTGCGGATCAGCGAGAGCGTCGACGGCATCAGCGTCGCGCCGGCGATGCCGAGCAGCGCTCGTGCCAGGATCAGCAGTTCCGCGGTGGGCGCGTAGGCGGCGAGGGTCGACGCGGCGCCGAAGGCCGCCGCCCCGACGAGCAGCAGCCGCTTGCGGCCGTAGCGGTCGCCGAGGGCTCCCATGGTGAGCAGGAAACCGGCGATCAGGAAGCCGTAGCTGTCGTTGATCCACAACAGCTCGGTACTGCTCGGTCGCAGGTCCGCGCTCAGCATCGGAACCGCCAGATGGAGTACTGACACGTCGACGGACAGGAGCAGCGTCGGCAGCACCAGGACAGCCAAGCCGATCCACTCCCTCAGCCCGGCTCGGTTGGCGGAGTTCTCGGTCATCATGCTTCGCAAGCTAGAACCTGAAGCGAGGTTGAGCTCAAGGGTCAGTCGCGCGCGTCACCACTGCGCCGACCAGGGTCCGGCCGCAGTGGACGGAAGAAGGTCCGGATGTCGGTGACGAGAACGTCTGGGACCTCCAGCGCGGCGAAGTGGCCCCCGCGGTCGTACTCCGCCCAGTGCACGAGGTGGTGTTCCCGCTCGGCGAGCCGGCGGAGCACCGGGTCGGTCGGGAAGACAGCGATCCCGGTCGGCACCCCGGAGGAGACCGCCGGCCGGGGCGGCTGGGCGCGTACCTCGTAGTAGAGCTGGGCCGAGCTCGCCGCGGTGCCGGTCAGCCAGTAGAGCGACACGTCGGTGAGCAGGACGTCCCGGTCGATCGCCTCGTCCGGCACCGCGTGTGCCGGGTCGGTCCAGTCCCGCACCTTGTCCAGGATCCAGGCGAGCTGGCCGACCGGTGAGTCGGTCAGCGCGTACCCCAGCGTCTGTGGCCGGGTGGCCTGGATGTCGGCGTAGCCGCCGGCGTGCTGCCGAAGCTGTTCGGCGGCGGCCAGCCGGGCCTGTTCCGCCGCGGTCAGCGTCACCGTGGCGAGCTGGTCGGGGCGGGGTATCTCCAGCCCGCCGTGGATGTGCACCCCGACGACCCGGTCCGGAGCGTGCTGGCCGAGCCGGGGCGAGACGAGGAATCCGGTGTCGCTGCCCTGTGCGCCGTAGCGCTCGTAGCCGAGCCGGTCCATCAGGGTGATCCAGGCCCGGGCGATACGGTCGTGGTTCCAGCCCGGCCTGGACAGCGGGGTGGAGAAACCGAAGCCGGGCAGCGAGGGCGCCACCACGTGGAACGCGTCCGCCGGGTCCCCGCCGTGCCGGGCCGGATCGGTCAGCGGACCGATGACGCGGAGGAACTCGACGACCGAACCGGGCCAGCCGTGGGTGAGGATCAGCGGTAGCGCGTCGGGCTCGGGCGACCGGACGTGCGCGAAGTGCAGCAGCTGACCCTCGATCTCGGTGGTGTACTGCGAGAACTCGTTGAGCTTCGCCTCCCAGACCCGCCAGTCGTACGCGTGCAGCCAGTGCGCCACCAGGTCCCGCAGATAGCCGAGCGGCACACCGCGGCTCCAACCGACGCCGGGCAGCTCGGCCGGCCATCGGGTACGGCGCAGCCGGTCGACCAGGTCGTCGAGCGCGGCCTGCGGGATGTCGATCCGGAACTCCCGGACGGCGGTCATGTCACTCCCCCGGTTTCGTTGCCACCTCGTGCCGATCGATGCACGGTCACCGACGGATCACGAGGCGGCGAGCCCTCCGACGGGCATCCGTCGCGTGACGGCCCGGCCACATCGCCAACGGAGCCGGTTCCGTCACGCCGCCCCGATTTCGGAAGCTCAAATCTAGCTCAAGAAGATCCCAAGGCCGTTGTACGTATTTAAATACGCCTCCTATTCTTCAACGACTTGACCGCTGGGGAGCGGTTCAGCCGGAGCGGTGGATGACATTGTCGAAAGCTGGCCCATTCGTGCCGCAGCCGCGCTGGCCGTTCCTGCCGTCGTGCAGGGGACAAGCACTCCAGCATTCGCCGGTGACACATGGTGTCCCTGGTGAACAGCTCGGCCGGCACTGACATGTCCCGCTGCGCGCCCTCCGGATGGCCCGGGAAGACCTTCACCGAATAAGCGCCGGCCGTCGTCCCACAGTGCCCGGCGTCCGCCCGGCGGCACGCCCGCCGGTCGGCCATCGGCACCGAAGCCCCGGATCCGCCAGCGCCCTGGCGGCCCGGGGCCTCGTCGCTGGTCGCGCCGAGCGGAAAGCGACCGGATCCAAGCTGCCGGCCGAGACGCTGCGCCAGTGGGCCGCCAGGCCGGCATCGATGCCGGCCGGCGCGCCGGCCCCGCTGAGCGCCGAGTCGGCGGCGAGCGGCGGCGGAGTCGCGCGCACGTGCCCGCCCAGCACAACCGCGTTCCTCCTGCGGAACCCGCCGATCCTGCGGGTGCGGCTGACTCGACCGTTGCTCAAGATTTCTTCAAGGTTGGTCGACGTCGATGATCGGCGGCATCCGTCGATGGAAGGATCTGCGCCGTCGTTGCGCCACGTGCGGCAGGAGGACATGTCGATGCTTCGTTCCATGCTGGTCCTGATGAGACTCATCCGGCCCCGGCTCGCCGTCGACCGAGGGATCCGGGGCGGGCTTGCCGCCCTGGCGATGACGGCCGTCGCCGTGTTCGCCGCCCCCACCCCGAGCATGGCCAGTGGTGACCTCTACTTCGTCGGCTGCGAAGGCTCGTACGCGTCGTGTCAGACCGGCGTCAGGGTCTCGCTTGCGGAGGGCGTGTGCACCGGCGCATCGGCGTCCTACGGCGCCACGATCGTCTGCGTCGACTACAACGGCGATTACGTGTACGTGAAGGACAACGACGCCGACGGCCGGTCGGCGGTGGCGCGCATCGACAGCGAACGGGGGGTGGCGTACCGGTACTGCCGCAACACGCATGGGGCCGGCTCCTGGGCCAGGTGCAACTTCGACTGGAGCGAGGCCGGTGAGAAGAAGGTGAATGCCGGCATTCTGCAGAACTACGCCACCATGCCGCTCGACTACCTGTGGCGGTTCTCCAACAACTAGCGGAGTCCGAGATCGCACCTCAGCCGGGGGTGGTGTTGGGGACCAGCACCCGGCGGCGAACGGCAGCCGCCGCCGAGCGCGAGCTGGTCGCGCAGCGGGACGGCCCCGCCGGCGCACCGCTGGCGAGGCGTCCCTTGTGCGGGCTCGGTCAGCTCCGGATCGACGGGCTGTAGTTGTGGTACTTGTACACGCCGTCGCGCGACGCCCACACGTGCACCCGGATCGGGATGTTCTCGGCGGTGTTGTAGTTGCACACGGTCATGCCCCCGCTGGTGTTGCTCGTGCTGGTGTCGTCGAAGCAGGGGCTGCTGTGGTTGACCCAGTGCAGGACGCCGCTGCTGTCGGGCATGAGCTTCTGGATCTGAGCCCGCGTGCCCCAGCCGTCGGCCTGGAAGTCCTCCAGCCGGAGGATCTCGCCGTCCGCGTAGAGCTTGGCGACCCCACCGTTGATGCTGGCGCCGGGAACGGCCCAGGCCGCCCACGCGTACCCGTTGTTCGCCGCGGAGGCAGCGCCCGGGGTGGCGACGACCGCCATGCCGACCGCGACGCCCGCCGCCACCACGGCCTTGGTGACCTTTCCGATCATTGTGCCTCCTCCTGTGTGGCCGAGGATGGACCTGCGCCCACGCCACGGCCGGCGATTCGAGCCCGGGCCGGCCGGCGACCGGACCATCGCTCGATGTTTGACACGATCTTTCGGCCGCGACGCTTCGACCGCCACAAATTTCCGGAGAGCTTGAGACAATCTTGAGGATGGACGGCTCTCCGGTCCATTCGTAGACGCGGCCGCGAAGCCGGGCAATCTCCGTGGCTCGAAATCTCCCGCCGCCGAACCACTTCGGAAAAGCGCTGGTCGCCGGTTCGCGATTCACCGGGGGTCTGGTTCCGGACGGTTTCCGGTAAGGCGCAACAGCACGGGATCCGACGACACCTCTCTTGTCGGTCCGAACCGCCGCTTGCCGTACCGGCTGGCTCGGGTCGGACCCGGTTCTCCGCCCCGCTGGTGGCCGCGCTCCCCTGGGCCGTCCTATCCGCAGGCGGGCTCGGCCCGCGCCCTCGACCGGCCCGCGGCCGGACCCGCCCGTCTTCGACACGCGGAGTGCGGCGTACGTAACGCCACGCCATGGATGAACGCCTATCGATGAGGAAGCCGGATGTGCGGCCTCCACGACCCGGCATGGCCTTCACCCCCACCCCCCAGGCCGTTCAGGTCGAGCAGCAAACGGCCGGTACCAGTGGCACGGCATCCCCTCCCGCCCGCCACCCGCCGGCGGTCGACTCACCAGGGCCATCACCCGCCTGGCCCATCACTCCCAGGAGGAGACAGTGAGGATCACAAGGATTCCCGCCCGCAGCCCCATCGCCCGATCCGCCCAACTGCTGGCCGTGACCGTCGGCATGGTCGCTGCCGCCGCCTTCACCCAGCCGACCGCCGCGTCGGCGTCCCCCCAGGACTACAGCGCCCGCCAGCTCGCCGAGGTGAGTGCCGCGGTGGACCGGTCGGGCGTCGAGGGCATCGCCTGGCACGTGGACGCAGCGTCCGGCCGCGTGGTCGTGACCGCCGACAGCACCGTCAGCCGCGCCGAGATCGCGAAGATCAGGCAGAGCGCCGGCGACAAGGTCGGTGCGGTCCGGGTCGAGCGCGCCTCCGGAGTCTTCCGGCCGCTGCTGGCCGCCGGCGACGCCATCTACGGTGGGGGTTACCGCTGCTCGCTCGGCTTCAACGTCGTCAGCGGCAACACCTACTACTTCCTGACCGCCGGGCACTGCGGGGACGTGGCCAACACCTGGTACACGAACTCGAGCCAGACCACGCTCATCGGGGCGACCGTCGGCTCCAGTTACCCCGGCAACGACTACGCGCTGGTCCGCTATGACAACGCGTCACTGAGCCACCCCGGCGGGTTCGCCGTCGCGGACGCGTACGTCGGGGAGTCGGTCAAGCGGACCGGGTCGACCACCGGCACCCACAGCGGGACGGTCACCGCACTCAACGTCTCGGTCCGCTACGTGGGCCAGGGCGGCGGCAAGGTGAGCGGCATGATCCAGACCAACGTGTGCGCCGAGCCCGGCGACTCCGGCGGCGCCCTGTACGACGGCTCGAAGGCGCTCGGCATCACCTCCGGCGGCAGCGGCGACTGCCGATCCGGCGGCACCACCTTCTACCAGCCGGTACGCGAGGCGGTCAACGCGTACGGCGTGACCGTCTACTGATCCCACCAGCGGAGCACCGGGCTCCCGGCCGTGGCCGGGAGCCCGCTGCGCACCGGCATCCCGGCGGACCAGCACACCGCCGGTGGGGTGGCTACCATCGCGGGAATGTCGATCACGGCTCGTACAGTGCGGCTGCTCATGCCGGTAGCCGCGCTGCTGTTCCTGGGCCTGGCACTGCTGGTCCGCGTCGTCGACGACGGGGCGTTGCGGCAGCACTCGGGCACCGCGCTGTACGCGTCGATGGTCTGGGCCGGGGTGCTGTTCCTGTGGCCGCGGATGGCGCCGGTGCCGGCCGGGACGATCGCCGTCGTGTTCTGCTGGGTGGTCGAGTGCGCGCAGCTGACCGGGGTGCCGGCCGAGCTGGCCGCGCGGAGCCTGGTGGCGCGACTGGCGCTGGGCGTGCGGTTCGACCCCGTCGATCTGGCCTGGTACCCGGCCGGCGTGGTTCCCCTGGTGGTGCTGCACCACCTGATGCGCGCCCGGTCCCGCGTCGTACCAGCGGCGGGGTCACGAGCCTGACCGATCGGGAGGATCGTGGCGCCGCGGGTGAGAGGTGACGTGCCAACGGGCGGGGGTGCGGTCCTCGACGAGCGTCATCGCGCAGGCGGCGACGATCCCCTTCGTCATCGACTGACACCGGCGCCAACGTGGCGGGCGATTCAGCCGGTGCCGGATCGGCGCGTCACCGCACTCGTGCGGTCTCGCGCAGAGCGGTGTCGAGCACGTCGGCAATGCCCTGCTCGTCGACCACCGTCGCGGGATCGTGCTGGTACCGCCGGACCGCCTGCCGGACGGCCGTGAGCGAGGGGTCCCGGTCGAGCGCCCATGCCGCGGCCTGCGCCTTGGAGCAGTGCACGTTCTCCACCGCGAAGCGCCAGATCCGGCAGGCGGTCAGCACCATGAAAGCGGCGCTCTCCGCGTCGTCGGTGAGCGACCGCCAGGTCAGCAACCAGTGCCGGCCACGGTCAACGATCCAGTCGGCCGGGACGGGTGCGAGCACCTCGTGGGCGGCGGCACCCCGGAGCGCACGCCCGTGCGCACGCGCCATCGACAGTTCAGCCGGCAGGTCCGCCGACGCCGCCTGGCGACGTTCGACCTCGAACTCCTCGGGCGGTGGGCCGTATCGGCCGAGGTGCAGCTCCATGGCGGGCGCCCGGGTCGGCGCGGCGGCCACCTCCGAGGTCACGACGTGCAGATCGATGCCCGCCGCGCTGCCCACGTCCGCCTGCCGAACCAGACGCTCGAGGGCTGCCGCCTGGGCATCGGCGAGACGACCGTCGATGACGGCGAGCAGATCGATGTCGCTGCGGCCGGGGTGGAACCCGCCGGCCGACAGGGAGCCGTGCAGGATCACCGACCGCGCGGAGTCCCCGGCGATGTCCACGATGGAGTCGGCGAGCGACGTCGCGACGATCAGAGCGGGCAGTTCGTCGACTCCGACCACCCGACAGTTCTACCAGAACTCCCCAGGTCCGCCCCCATGATCCGGCGCACACTGATCGACGCCCCGATCCCGCCGGCACGGCAGTCCAGACAGAGTGGCTCGGCGTAGCGGAGCTGGCCGGCGTGTGCCGGGCGGCGAGGGGTTGAGGACTGCGCGGGAGAGTTGCGGGGACAGTCCCCGGGCGTCGCCGTCGACTGGCGTAGCCCGGGGACTGCCCCGGTGCGTCGGTCGGGTCACCGGCGCGGCACGGGCGTCGCTCTCACTTCCTCGTCAGCCCGTACGCGTCGCGGACGACCTGCTGGACGCGGTTGCCGTCGGTGCTTGAGGCTGACGGCTCCGTTGGTGGTGTCGGCCCCCTTCGACGAGGGCGGCGGCCCGACCGGTCCAGGCTCGCCGAGGCGGTCGTCGGCCACAGACCCTTGCCCTGCCACAGCTCGATGCCCTACAGTTAGGTTTCTTAAGTAATTGATGCATGTCTATATATCGGCCGCGTCCTCTGTTCCCGGCGGTGTCTGCTTCCCACGGCGACCCCCGGGTCACCCCCCGCGACGGGTGAGCTGTCCGGGGAGTCGGACGCCGGTCACGGCCACATCAGGCAGGGCGGCGCTGGCCGCCCTGGCCACCGGCGGCCCGCCGCGCCGCGTCGACCGCCACAGCCAGCTAACCGCCAAGGAGGTCCGAGATGTCCGCAACCCGCTGGCGAGTCGCCGCGCTGATGGCGTACCGCATGGTGGTGGCGCTGCTGTTCGCGGCGCACGGCGCAGCCTCGCTGTTCGGCGTCTTCGGCGGCGCTCGCGGCACCGGCGAAGCCCTGCCGTTCGCGGCGTGGCCCGGCTGGTGGGCAGCCCTGATCCAACTGGTCGGCGGCCTGCTCGTCCTCGGCGGACTGTTCACCCGCGTCGCCGCGCTGATCTGCTCCGGCTCCATGGCATACGCGTACTTCTCGGTGCATCAACCCGAGGCGCTGATGCCGTTGAACAACGGCGGCGAGCTGGCCGCGATGTTCTGCTGGTCCTTCTTCCTGATCGCGGTGCTGGGTGCCGACCGGTGGTCGCTGGACGCGGTCATGGCGGGTCGCACGCACCACCGCCGGCCGCGGCCCACGGCCGCCCCCGACGCGCACGCCACCCCCGGGCGCTGACCAGGCGGCACCCGCCGCCGCCCGATACCGAGCCGTCGATCACGCCGGCGTGAACCCCGAGTCTGACAGCACCCGCTTGGCCAGAGCCGAGCTGGTGAAGGCGACGAAGGCGTCCGCGGCCACCGGGTTCCGGCCGGCGCCGACCGGCACGATCGCATACAGGTCGGCGTGCTCGACCCCCTGGGGAAAGTCGATGGTCCGTAGCTCCGTGCCGGCCCCGGCGATATCGGTGCGGAACACCAGCGCCGCGTCGGCAGTCCCCGCCCGCACCGCAGCCACCGCGGCCGTCCCGTCGGGCCGCACCATGGTGGGGCGTACGTCGGCGATCTTCCGGGCGGTGTCGCCGCAGCGGGTGTGACGGGCGCAGAGCACCACTCGGGCCCCCGGGCGGCGAAGGTCCGTGAGGTCGTCCACCCCTTCGGCCGTCGCGGCGGTGACGATGACGAGCGGATTGCGGGCGATCACCGTAGGCGCTCCACGGGCAGCACCGCGATCCACGACCGATGCCATGCCGGCCGTCCCACCGGACGCGAAGACGTCCACTTCGGCGCCGGCCACGACCCGCCGGGCGTGGTTGTCGCTCGCGCCGAACTCGAACAGGACGTCCGTGCCCGGATATGCGGCCTCGAACTTCTCGGCCAACACGGTGAACGTCTCCCGCAACTGCTCGTCCGCGTAGACGACCAGCCGGCCGCCCGGCTGACCGGGATCGCCGGGGCCCTCGCCGTGGTGGTGGCCACCGTGCTGGTGCCCTGTCGGTGCTCCCTGCGGAGCAGGCGGCACGGTGGCCCTTCCGGCATCCGTGCCGGGTGCCGAGGAGCAACCCCCGAGGCCGAATGCGATCGCGGCCGATACCGCCGCCAGCCAAGGTGCCGACCTCATGACACATCCCCTTCCCAAGGTCGTCGCGCACGGGGACGGCCGGGCCGGCACCCGACCGGCCCGGCCGTCATCTGACAGCACTCGCTCAGCAGGCGCCCTTGTCCTGCCAGACGCCCCACTGGCCGGTCGTGCCGGGCTCTTCGCCCTGGGTCCACCAGCGAGCGGTCCAGTTGCGGCGCTGGTGCGACACGCTGGCGCCGCCGGTGTAGACGGCCGACGCGCTCCAGGCCGCCGCGCAGTCACCACCGGGAGGCGGCGTCGTCGGGTCGGTGGGCGGCGGCGTGGTGGGATCGCCCCCCGTGCCACCGACGTTCACGTCGACGCAGGCGTAGAACGCGTTGGCGGTGTCGTAGATGTTCCAGACGCTGAGGATCTTGTGCCGCCCGGAGGGGAGGTTGGTCAGCGTGTGCGTCACCGTCGACGGCGGCTGTGACGCGTTGCCGCTGATCGTCTGGTGCAGTTGACCGTCTACGTAGTACTGCCAGTTGAGCGTGCGGTGCGGTGCGGTGTTTCGCCAGGTGAACGACGCGGTGCTGCCGATGTTGGTCACGCGCCAGCCGGCGTTGTCGTTGTCGAGGATGGTGAAGCCGCTGCCACCGCTGCAGGTGCGGGCGCCCTTGGGGGCCTCGACGCTCTGCGGCTCGTACTGGATTCCACCGCAGTTGCGCACGACCCCGGTGGCGCACTGATCCTGCCTGCTGGGCGGATTCGTGATCCAGCCGTGGGCGCTGGCCGGAGCCGCCGGCATGATCGCCGCCACCAGCGGTGCGATCACCACGGCGGACATCAGGACCGCCATCTTTCTCTTCAGACCCATCTCCGCTCCTTCTGGGAACCGGCGGCCGAACGCGACGTTCCGCCGCAGACAATCTGACGATCGTCGATGTCTCCAGGGAAGCAATTAATAGTAAAGTTTGTCAACAGTTAATCGGGGGCTCCTCGACGGCCGTGGCAACGTCGCGGTGCCGGATCCGGTCACTGTTCGGCCGAGCGTCGGTGCTCGATCCAGCCGCTGGCGCCGGACGCCGGTTCATCGATCGGGTTGCAGGTTGGCGGTCAGCGCGGCGAGCTGGGCCCGCCGCTCGGCGGCGGTCCGTGGCCATCCCTTGGCGTCCGGGCGGGTCTGCCAGGGCCGCGGCCCCGACGGCGGGCGGTACTCGACACCCAGCGCTTCCAGCCGCGCGAGATGCGCACCGAGCCGGTCACGGAAGTCGGCGGGATCCCGGTCACGGAAGCCCCAGGCCACCTCCGCGAACGCGCACAACCTCGGGAAGGCCATGTAGTCCACCACCCGGGCCGAGTCCATGTGCTCGGTCCACACATTGCATTGCGCGCCGATCACCCGAGCCGCCTCGGTCGCGGTCAGCCCGTCCGGTATCGGCTCGAACCCGTAGACGTCCATCGTCGACAGGACGGTGCCGACCGGTATCGGCTCGTCCTCCTGCTCGGACTGTCGATAGTCCAGGTAGGCCCACATGTCCGGGCAGGAGACGACGTCCAGCCCGGCACGCGCGGCAAGCCTGGTCATCCGCGGTCCTCGCCAGGCGGCGATCGTCGCGCCGGCCGGGGCGCCACCCTCCATGATCTCGTCCCAGCCGTAGACCCGACGGCCCCGACCGGCCAGGTGTGCCGCGAGCTGCCCGACAAACCAGCTCTGCAACGC
This sequence comes from Micromonospora sp. C28SCA-DRY-2, assembly GCF_030519475.1. Classification (GTDB taxonomy): domain Bacteria; phylum Actinomycetota; class Actinomycetes; order Mycobacteriales; family Micromonosporaceae; genus Micromonospora. The sequence goes on from NZ_JAUMKD010000003.1 coordinate 612,228, forward strand.
GTCTTCGTCGGGCAGTCCCAGCTGCCGCATCCGCGCCTGCGCCTGGGCGCTGGCCCGCCACTCGTCCTTCGGACACTCGTCGCCCCCGATGCTGACGATCGGGCTGGGGAACAGCTCGCACACCTCGTCGAGGATGTCGCGGCAGAACCGCAGGGCCGCGTCGGACACGTTGAGGACGTGGGTCGAGCGGCCCCATCCGGTCCAGACGGGTAGTTCCCCGGCACCGTTGCCCAGCCACGGGTACGCCGCGATCGCGGCCTGCGTGTGCCCCGGCAGGTCGACCTCGGGTACCACACTGACGTGGCGGTCGGCCGCGTACGCGACGATCTCCCGGAGGTCGTCCCGGGTGTAGAAGCCTCCGTGCGGGCGAGCGTCGTACGCGCCGTGCTGGCGGGAGCCACGCATGCTCTCCGCGCGCCAGGCCCCGACCTCGGTCAGGCGCGGATACCTGTCGGAGGCCAGCCGCCAGCCCTGGTCGTCGGTCAGGTGCAGGTGCAGCACGTTGAACTTGTGCAGCGCGAGCAGATCCACGAAGCGCAGCACGTCGGCCTTGGGCAGGAAGTGCCGAGCGACGTCGAGCAGGCAGCCCCGCCAGGGGAACCGGGGCGCGTCCGTCATCTCGACGCAGGGCAGTTCCCACGGCCCGTCGCCAACCCGGGCGCGCCGCAGCGCCGCCGGTGGGAGGAGCTGCCGGATCGTCTGCGTGCCGTAGAAGACGCCAGCGGGCGAACCTCCGGCGAGATCCAGCCGGTCCGGTGCCACGCTCAGCCGGTATCCCTCCCCCGGAAGCGCCGGGTCGAGCCGCAGCCGAACGGCGGCGTCCGTCTGCGGCGGCAGCCAGCAACCGGTCGGCGGGCCGAGCGCGGCACGCAGTCCGGCCACGACCTGGTCGAGTTCGGGTGGTGCGGCCAGGCCGGTGCCCGGGTCGATCCGGAACGTGCCGGGCCGTCGTGCGACACCGGAGGGCCGGGGAACGATCACTCTTTCACCGCCCCGCCCAGGCCGGACACCAGCCGCTTCTGTACCAGCGTGAAGAAGACGAGGACCGGGACCGTCATGAGCACCGACGCGGCCATGATGCCGCCCCAGTCGTTCTCGTCCGGCTTGAAGAACACCAGCAACGCCATCGGCAGGGTCTGGTTGTCGGTCGCGCTGATGATGAACGTCCGCGCGAAGAGGAAGTCGTTCCAGGCAACGATGAAGGAGAAGACGCTGGTGGCGGCGAGCCCGGGCGCGACGAGCGGAAAGAGGATCCGCCAGAGCACGGTGCTGCGACTGGCACCGTCGAGCATGGCGGCCTCCTCCAACTCCTCGGGAATGGCGGCGACGAAGCCACGCAGCATCCAGACCGCGAACGGCAGCGTGAACGCCAGGTGCACCAGCACGAGCGAGCCGAGCGTGTTGAGTCCCACCTGCGGTACGACGGTGCCAACATCCCGGACCAGGAAGAACAGCGGGATCGTCAACGCCTCGATCGGCACCATCTGCGCCACCAGGACCATGACCAGGATCGTGCTGCGGAAGCGGAAGTGGAACCGGCTGAGCGCCACCGCGGCGAGGAACGCCACCAGCCCGGACAGCACCACCACGACCAGCGCGACCAGGAGACTGTTGGCGAGGTACCGCGCGAAGCCCTCCGCACCCAGCACCCGCCGAAAGTTGTCCAGCGTCGGAGCAAGCGTCCACGGCTTCTGCGACAGCGACTGGATCTCCCCTGCCGGCTTCAGCGCGGAGAGCAGCATCCAGTAGATCGGGAAGACGGTGACCAGGGCGACGACGGTCGCGGTCAGGTCGGCGGCTCGCCGCCACCATGACGTGGTCGTCACAGCGGCTCTCCCCCGCGCCGCAGCGCCCGCAGGTAGAGCAGCGTGACCAGGAGCAGGATGAGCATCATGACCACGCCGATCGCCGAGCCCAGACCGTACTCGGAGGCGGCGAACGCCTGCTGGTACGCGTACACGTTGAGGGTGAGGTTCTGCCCCGCGATGCCGCCGCCGCTGGTCATCACGTAGATCTGGGTGAAGACCTTGAAGTCCCAGATGATCGACTGGATGGTCACGATGACCAGCAGCGGGCGGATCATCGGCACCACGATCTGCCGGAAGGAGCGCCAGTGGCTCGCGCCGTCCAGCGCCGCCGCCTCGAGCACCTGACCCGGGATGGCGCGGATTCCGGCGTACAGCGTGACCATGACGAACGGGAACGAGTGCCACACCACTGCCGCGCCGACCAGGGCGAAGGTGCTGTACCGGTGGTAGGTCCAGTTGTATCCGTCCAGCCCGAGCACCTGGTTGACCAGGCCCAGGTTGGCGTCGAACAGGAACATCCAGACGGTGGAGCCGGTGATCGCCGGCGCGGCCCAGGCCGCCATCGCGGCGAATGACAGGACGCGCCCGGGCCAGCGGCTGACCCGGGTCAGCAGGATGGCCAGGGCGGCGCCGACAGCCAATGTCGCTGCCACGCAGGCGGCGGCGAACCCGACAGTGGCCAGCAGGACGGACCAGAACTTCCCATCCCGCAGCAACGTGAGGTAGTTGTCGGCGCCGACGAACCGGGTCGGCTCACCGCCACTGACCTGCGCCTGCCGGAAGTCCAGGACGGACAGCAGGCCGAGCTGGTAGATCGGGTAGGCGAACAGCGGCAGCATCACCGCGGCTGCCGGGAGGAGCAGCCACAGCGGGGTGCGCCGGCCCCATCTGAGGCGGGTACGGCGGTCCGCGGTGGCGGGGCGGGCCCGCGACCGCGGCTCCGCCAGCGCCGTCGGTGCCGTACTCATCGCGCCAGGGCGGCGTTGATCGCGGTCGCCGCTTCGTCGGTCGCCTGCTCGATGGTCGCCTGGCCGGTGACGATCTTCTCCAGCATCGTGGGGATCACCGCCTGCGCGTCGATCCTGCCCCAGGCCGGGTGCAGCGGTACGAAGCGGGTGCCGGCCGCGATGGTGTCGAGGAAAGGCTTGAGGAACGGCTCCGTGGCGGCCAGCTCGGTACGCGCCGAGGTGAGCGTCGGCAGGTTGCCCATCGCGTCGTACATCTCGTGCTGGTACTTCTTGCTCGCGAGCAGTTCCAGGAAGTCGGCGGCGAGCGTGCGGCGCTGGGTGTTCCTCATGATGCCGAGGTTGTTGCCGCCGGCGAAGGCGGGGGCGATCGAACCCGGCTTCGTCCCGGGCAGCGGCAGCACCGCGTACCTGCCGTTGGCCGCGCCGGCCTCCACGGCGGCGCGGTTGAAGTTGCCGAGGATGGCCATGCCTGCCTTGCCGCTGGCGAAGAGTTCGACTGTCTTACCGCCGGTGAGGTCCGCGCACTGCTGCGGCGGGCAGTTGTCCGGCTTGATCAGGTCGGTGTACGCCCTGATCCCCGCTCGCGACTGGGGGGAGTTGATGGCGGCGGTGTAGTGGTCGCCGGACCTGGTCGCCACGTCACCCCCGGCGTCCCAGATGAACGGCAGGGCGCCGAAGGTGTACTTGCCACCGACCGCGAGGCCGAACAGGTCCGGCTTCGCAGCCCGGATCTTGCGAGCTGCGGCGACCAGTTGTTCCTGGGAGCCCGGCGGGGCCAGGTCGAGTTCGGCGAAGAGGTCGGTCCGGTAGTAGAGGGCGCGCACCCCCACGTACCAGGGCACGCCGTAGAGCTTCCCGTCGATCGTCGCACTGGCCCGCAGATCCGGGTCCAGATCCTTGCCCTCGGCCCAGCTGTCGACATCGGCGCCGAGCTCGGCCAGCCCGCCGGCCGCCACGTACTCGGGCAGGTCGGTGTTGCCGAACTCCACCACGTCCGGCGCGCTCGCCGGGTCGTTGAACGCGCCCCTGAACCGCTCGCTGCGAGTCTGCACCGCAAGGTACTGAACATCGACGGTCACGTCCCGGCGCGCGGCGGTGAACTCGGTGATCGCCTCCTTGACCACTCTCTCCTTCGGTGTGCGATTGGGTTCGTCGAACAGCCACACCCGCAGGGTTCCGGTGGTCTTGTCGCCACCGCCGGTCGACGAGGGAGCGGTGGAGGGCGCGCACCCGACGGCCAGAAGACCGGCCACCACCACCGCAACTGCCTTTGCCCATCGAACGTTCATCTGTGGCTCCTTAAACGGGCCAGGTTCGTAAATGGTTCGTAGCAGCAGGGTCATAGCGTGGGCCCGCCGTCAGCCGGTCGTCAAGACCTCGTGGATTCAGAAGTAGGTCTGCAGCACATCGACGACGGTCCGGTCCTCGTCGACGACCGGGATCGTCCGCCACCTGTCGAAGGCGGTGCACGGATGGGAGATGCCGAAGCCGACGAGGTCGCCGGGACGCAGCGGCGTCACATCGTCGGTCGCCACGAATCCGTGATGGTCGTTGAGTCTGCTCACCTGAAGGCCGCGCGCGGGCACCAGCGTGCCGTCCAGCCGCCGAACCCAGGCCGGTTCCGGTGGTCCTTCGTCGCACGGGACGTCCCGCTTGCCCATGCCGACGATGGCCAGGCCAGCCTCCGGCGTGGACAGCACCTGGGCCCACACCTCGACCGCCGCATCGAGGAAGCCCTCGTCCGGCACGCGGCGGAATGGTGTGCGCAGCCGGTAGAAGCCGTCGTCATGCGAGACGTACGCGCCGCTGCGCAGGACCGTCGTCAGGTGATGCCCGGGCAACCATTGGCCGGCGAGCCGCTCGGCGACGATGTCGAAGTAGGCACTGCCGCCCGCGGCGACGACCACTTCCGCCGGCAACGGGCCGCGGCGCCCGAGATCCCGGGTGGCCACCCGGACCCGGTCGAGGAACGCGGCGACCTCGGCGGGTTCGGGCAGTCCGCCCTCGTAGGCGGCGATCCCGGCCAGGTCCAGCCGGGGCGCGGCGTCGACCGCCGCGGCTACGTCGGCCAGGTCGCCGAGGGTGCGGCATCCGGTACGTCCACCCGGGTATCCCAGCTCGACCAGCACCCGTAGCGGCCGGTCACCGGGAGCTGTGCGCAACGCATCGGCGGCGAGCGCCACGCCGGTGGTCGAGTCGACCTGGAAGAGGAGTTCGAAGCCGCGTTGCGCCTCTCCTGCCGCCCACCGCAGCGGGGCCGGGTCGAGTACCTGGCTGGCCAGGACGACACGCCGCTGACCCATCGCGTGGGCGGCGAGGGCCTGATTGGCGGTGGCCACCGTGACACCCCAGGCCCCGGCCGCCACCTGGGCCGCGATGAGCGAGGGCGCCATGGTGGTCTTCACGTGCGGCGCGAACGCGAGGCCGTGCCGTACGCAGAAGTCGGCGAGGGTCCGGATGTTGTGCTCGATCGCGGTGCGCCGCACGACGAGAGTGGGCCAGGTGAACGCCCCACCGAACAGGTGGTGCCCGGCCGCGACGAAGTCCGCGGCGTCCACCGCCGGTCCCGGCCACCAGAAGCCCTTGGTACGCCAGTCGATCTGTGGCTCAACGTTCATCTGATGCCTTTCCGGGTCCGGGCGGCGAGTGATCATCGGCGGGCCGAGAGGTGATCATCTGCGACGCGGTGGCGCTTGACCATCGCGGCGCCAGGCCGCACTCTTGGAACGACCTTCAGCGAGCTACTTCCGAACCTGATCGTATTGAGGAGCGAGGCCCGTGGCGATGGCGATCGGACTCGTGATCCACGCGAGCCATCGCAGCCGGTTCGAGGCTGCGGCCCGCACCCTGGCCGGGGTGACGTTGGAGTGGGTGACCTACGGGCACGAGGGCGAGATCCGCGATCGGGTACGTGCCCTGCTGGACCGCCGCAACGTCGACGGGTTGCTGCTCGGGCCGGTGCCATACGCCCGGTGCCGCGACGTTCTTCCCGCCGACCTGCCGGTCTCCGTCCTCCGGTCCGCCGGCCTCGACCTGGCCCTCGCCTGGTGCCGTGCGCTCGCCGAGGGCTGGCCCGCCACCCCGGTGAGTATCGACACCTTCGACCTGGAAACCGTCGACGAGGTGACCCACGCGCTCGAGCTGGACCGCAGCCAGATCTCCTGCCTGCCGTTCGACCCCGAGCAGCGCATCGAGGAGATCGTCGAGTTCCACCGCGACGCGCTGCGCACCTCCGGCGGCACGTACGTCATCAGCGTGCGCACCGGCGTCATGGGCGCGTTCGCGGGCAGGGTACCGGTGATGAGCGGCCTGCCGGGGCCCGCCACCATCCGCGCCGAGCTGCACGAACTGGCCCTACGGATCCGGTCGAAGCAGGCAGACAAGCTCCGCTTCGCCGCCGGGGTCTTCCTCGTCAACCGCCTCTCCCCCAACCTGGACCGGGCTCGCGTCGGCCTGATGAACATGCTGCTCAACACCCCGGGGTTCGCGGACTGCTGGATCGAGGACCGGGATCGCCGCGGCGTGGTGGTCTTCGCCCATCGCGCCCTGTTCGAGACGGTGACGCACAGCTGGTCCAGCCTGCCCGTGCTGGCGCAGGCACAGGAGACCCTCGGCGTCCGCGTCGTCGCCGGCTTCGGCATCGGCGCCTCCGCGCGGACCTGCGTCACCCTCGCCGAACGGGCCGCCGCCCGCGCCGAGCAGGATGTGGCGCCCGGTGCCTACCTCATCGAGGACAGCGGCGTCGTCATCGGCCCGATGGGGCCGAGCGGCACGCCCCTGTCCTTCACCTATCGCGAGCACGGCGCCGACGTCGAGGAGTTGGCCCGCAGCGTGGGGCTCAGCCCCGCCACCCTGTCGCGGCTGACCGCCATCGAGCGCAGCCTCAACGGCAGGTCCGTCTCCCCCAGCGACCTGGCCACCGCACTGGGGATCACCGACCCGAGCGGACGCCGGCTGATCCGCAAGCTCGGCGAGCACGGCCTGGTCATTCCGGAGGGCAGCGCGCAGGTCAACCGCAAGGGTCGCCCGACCCGCCTGTACCGGCTGGCAATCAGCAGTGGGCGCCAGTGAGCCGTCCGGTACTGGCCGACCTGCTGCTCACCGGCGGGCACGTCATCGACGCCGGCGGCGGGCACGTCGGCCGGTACGACGTGGCGGTCCGCGCCGGCCGAATCGCGGCCGTCGAGCCGGCGCTGCCGGCCGATGGTGCCCGGCAGGTCGTCGACGTACGGGGCAAGGTGGTCACCCCGGGCCTGATCGACCTGCACACGCACGTGGCCACCCAGGCCACCTACTGGGGCATCGACCCGGATCCGGTCGCGTGGTGCTCCGGCGTCACGACCTGGGTCGACGCCGGCTCGGCGGGGGCCTACTCGCTCGACGCGTTCCGGGTCGCGCTGCGCCGTCTGCAGGTCCGGGTGCCCGTACTGCTGAACATCTCCGCGCTCGGGCTCACCGGCCGTACGGGCGAGTGCCGGGACCTGCACAACTGCGACGTGGACCTGGCCGTCGCCGCGGTGCGGGACAACCGGGACCTGGTGGCCGGTATCAAGGTTCGCATCGACCGGGAGACCGTGGGCGGGAACGGGGTCGAGCCGCTGCGCCGGGGCATCATGGCCGCCGAGGCGTGCGACGTCCCGGTGATGGTCCACGTTGGTACGTCCCCGCCGGCTGTCGCGGACGTCGTCGCGCTTCTCCGCCCCGGTGACATCGTCACGCACTGCGCCAGCGCCATCGCCGCGGGGCCGGAGTTGGTCAGCCCGGCGATGCGCGACGCGTACGCCAGGGGGGTGTTGTTCGATCTCGGTCACGGCTCCGGCGGCTTCGCCTTCGACGTGCTCGAAGCGCAACTGGAGTCGGGGCTGACACCGCACACCGTATCGTCGGACCTGCACGCCCGGTGTCTGTACGGGCCGGTGTTCGACCTGCCGACGACGATGGCGAAGCTCCTGGCGGTCGGCCTCCCCCTCGAGGAGGTGGTGGCAGCGGCGACCATCCGCCCGGCGCGAGCGCTCAACCTACCCGGCGGCGCCGGCACGCTCAGCCCGGGTGCCCCCGCTGACCTGGCCGTCTTCTCGGTGGCGGAGGGACCGTTCGAGCTGGTCGACGCCCACGGGCAACGCCGCGTCGGCAAGCAGCGGCTGGTCAACGAGGCCACGTACCTGGGCGGACGCCTGCTGCCGCCGCGGCTGCCCGAGCCGCCGCGCCCGTGGATTCCGCTCACCACCGCGCAGCGACATGCCCTGGACGACCGGGCCGACGTGCTGCGTGCGCTGTTCAGCACGCCTCTGGTCGGACCAGACGGGCTGTCCGAACAGTTTCCCCGGCGACCGGAGGAGTCTCCGGGTACGGACGAGAGAGGTTGACCATGCCCAAGCGCGTCATCACCACCGACCAGGCCGCTCCGCCCGGGGGCCCGTACTCCCAGGCGGTCGTCGCGGGCGACCATGTGTATCTGGCTGGCGCGACCCCGGTACTGCCCGACGGGACGTGGGTGCGCGGCGCGTTCGCGGAGCAGGCGCGGGCGGCCTTCACCAACCTCGCTCGCGTCGCCGAGGCTGCCGGCGCCGACCTGACCCAGGCCGTCCGCGTCGGGGTCTACCTACGCGACTTCGCCCACTTCGCCGAGATGAACAAGATTTACGTAGAGTTCTTCGGCGAGCGGAACCTGCCGGTCCGCACGACGCTGCCGGTCGCGCTGGACGGCTTCGACATCGAGGTCGACGCCATTCTGTACACCGGGTAGACACTCACCCGATGCCTGCCCCTCGGACGCACGGGTCTGAGGGTTCCACGTGAACGGATAGCTAGGCCCGGATCCGCGATGCCGCCGAGGCACCCGCGGCCCACACCCTGGTCCCGGCGAACGACACTTCCTTGCCGTGCGCGTCGGCGGCCGCGAACGCGAGCAGTCGCTCGCCCTCGGCGGTCAACTCGGCCCGGTCCCGCTTGCCGAGCCGGTCGAGCGGCTGGACCACCAGCCGTGCCACCTGGCGTTCTCGGATGATCTTCCAGGTGGCCTTGACGTACCCGTCGACCAGCACGCCCCGCGGCGGTTCGCGCCAAGCGCCGATGGCGCGCAGCGACTCGGCGCCCACGAGCCGGGTCCGGTCGGCATGCGACAGCAACAGGTTGTCGTACTCGGCCAGGAACCGCACCGGCGCGGGCGTGTCAGGGTCCGGCCGCGGCGCGTCCTCCAGGTCGAAGAGCTCGCGCCCGCCCTCGTCCCGGAACCGCCGCAGCGGCAGGCGCTCGAAGACCTCCCGCAGGCGGGTGAGGCCGGACCAGGTCTGCGCGTCCTGGACGCTGGCGGGCCCGAACGCGGCGAGGTAGCGGCGCACCAGGATCGCCGGGTCCGGCTCGGTGAGCGGCCGGCCGAGCCAGGCGTCGGCGGTGGTCAGGGTCGGCTGCCCGCTCCTGCCCCACAGCCCGCGTGGGGGCACCTGGACCAGGGGTAGCAGGTTGCGGGCGCCGTGCGCCAGGGAGTTGGCTGGACGGTCCGGCCACCGTTGCTGGAGGAGCGTCCCCAGCTCCTTGGCGGTACGCGGCTGGGCTTCGACCAGCTCGCGGGCGGCGTCCGCGAGTGCGGTGAGGTCGAGGTCGCGCAGGCCGGGCGCGAAGGTGGTGTTGGTGCGAAGATCACGGTCGAAGATGGGCTGCGTCCAGGGGCGCATCGCCAGGCAGTCGTCGCCGGTGACAAGGTGGATCGTGTTGCGCATCACCGGGATGCGCACCACCCGCCGGTCAAGCAGGAGCTGGCTCAGTTCGTGCGCCTCGAAGCCGTCGATGCGGCTCCACAGCCCCACGTAGGGAGCCTGTGGCGCCTGGCCCTGCATGCCGACCAGGTGAACGATCACCTCTTCGGCGGGCATCGCCACGCGCTGGAGCATGAACTGTCGGGCGAGCGTAGCGCGCCCGAGGGCGCGCGACGACAGCGTCTGGCTCACGTCAGCCCGGCCAAGAAGTGGCGGATGTCCCGCAGGTCACCGCCCCCTGCTGCTCCCAATCTGCTTCCCCCCGATCCGAAATGCCTAAGAGAGTAAACCCGCACCACGATCAGCTGCGGCGCAGCACCAGCGTCACGAAGCCCAGAACGTCGCGGTACCCGCGCAACCACTGGTCGCGGTGCTCCCGGGCGACGGTGAGTGCCTCGGCGGCGTCCGGATGACCGGGATTGTCCAGCGCCCACTCGGTGAGCGAGCCGACCCACGACCATTCGTAGTCGTCCCACTCGGCGGCGTCGCTGACATGGGCGTACACCGGCGCCCAGCCGGCCTGCTCGGCAGCGTCGACCAGGCCGGCGAGGTCGGTGAATTCCGCCGGCTTCACACTGAGCGCCGCGAGTGCCTCCGGAGTCGGCGGGACCTGCCAGAACCCCTCACCGACCAGCAGGATGCCGTCGGCGTTCACATGCCGACCGGCCAGCTCCAGCGTCCCGGCGAATCCACCGAACGCGTGTGTCGAACCGACGCACAGCACCAGGTCGTAATCGCCGTCGGGCACGTACGTGCGGGCGTCGCGCTCGTGCAGCGTTAGCCGGTCGGCGAGGCCGCGTTCGGCGGCGGCGCCGGCGGCACGTTCGAGGGCGTACCGGCTGACGTCCACGCCGTCCGCGTGCCCGTCAGGGTAGTGAGCGAGGGCCTGCAGCGCCCAGGCTCCCTCTCCGCAGCCGAGGTCGAGGACACGAGCCGCCGGTTGGCGGCCCGCTCGGCGCAGGAGTCGGTTCAGGTTGACACCGGAGATCGGGGCCGCGATCGGGTGGTGCGAGTGCGCGATGCTGCTGAGCCGTTGACGATCCATCGTCGAAGTCAACACGAGTCCGGTCGCGCCCGCACTCGGGTTGTCGTGCCGTGCACGTGTCCGGGGCAGGAGTGCGCAGCCGATCCCGGGCGATCCGGGCGGCAGCTCATCGCGGCAGTCTGATCAGTAGTGGGCGAGCACCTGCACCACCGGGTGACCGAGCAGCTGAGCCACCCGGGCGAGCTCGGTCCCGTCGAGTTCGGATCTCGCCCGAGTCGGGTTCATGGCACTCACCTCGAATCGCGCGAACCGGATCGGCTCCTCGTAGTGCAAACTGTCCAACTCGGCGGCGGCACCGCAGCACGGAACCAGCACGTCCAGGCTGTCGAAGCTCGCTCCGCCGTTCTCCCTGACCACATCGCCCAGCCAGTCCAAGCTGATGTCCGCCTCGCATCGGGAGCAGGCGATCCGGGTGGTGTACTCGCCAGCGTCGATCAGGGTCACCCGGTCGTAGAACGTGACCTCCACCCGCTCGACCGCATCACCCTGGCCGTAGAACAGTTCCGCCACATAAGCAGCGGCGGAGGCGGCGGCCTCGACCGTGGGCTGCCACCGCTGGTCGTCAGGGATCAGACGGATGTAGCTATCACTCACGATGCCTACGATGCCTCCTCCCCTGACGGACGGGCATGGCTGACGCGCGCCTGGTCGCCCGCTCATCGGTTGACTGGACGCGTACCGCTAGGGGATGTCCACCCAGGTGCCCGGTGGGTGCGGCGGAAGGCGGAGGTCCACGAGCACCCCGACATGGTCACTCGCCCACACCCCGTCAACCGGCTCAGCGAACACTCGCCGGCAGTTCAGCACGTCGAGGGTTGCCCCATGCGGGCCGCACCGGACCAGGACGTAGTCGATTCGGCGCCCCCGGTCCAGCGGCATCTGCCCGGCCCGCACCAGCGGATTGTCCGGCGAGAAGGTGTGCCCCGGCTCCGCGCGGTGAACCGCCTGCCAGCAGTCCTGGTAGCAGACGCTGACGCCAGCCAGCGACTGCCGGCCGGTCCAGAAGCGGACGCTGGCGGCGTCGGGTGTCGCGTCGAAGTCGCCCAGCAGCACCACGTGCGGTTCGGTGCCCGGGCCGTCCGGGTCGAGCGGTTCGGACCGCTCGGCAACGAGTTCCTCGATGTGCCGGGCCGTCCGCACCGCCTGCAGTTCCCGCTCGTACTCGGCGTCGTACTGCCAGGCGGGCTTGTGATGGGCGATGAGCACCGGTCCCAGCGGCGGCGGCGCCGCGACCTCCACCACGACCGCGGCACTCCATGGCAGCACCGCGGTGCGCGGGGTGACATGCAGGTCGACAACACCGACTGTACGCACCGGCCACCGGCTGCCCAGCACGGCGCCGACCCCGTCGGCCGACCGCCCCGGGTGCGGTACGAGGTGATAGTCCGGCCCGAGCAGGCCGGCGGCCTCGTCCACGTCCCCGCCGCCGGCGACCTCCTGCAGGGCCACCACGTCCGGCCGCAGCTCGCGCAGCCCGTCAACGAGCACCGCCCGACGGCGTGGCCAGTCGGCGAAGAACGGCGCAAGGACGTTCAGGGTCAGTACCCGCAGGCTGGCAGGCTTGTCGGCCATCACACCATCCTGTGCCCGATGCCGAGCCCCGGCAACCGGGATGGCGCACGGAGCTTCGAGCCCTAGCCCGACCGTGCGCCGTGCGCGTTGATGGCCGCCACCAGTTCACCGAACATCGCCTCGTAAGCCTCGCTGAGGCTTTCCACCAACTCGTGCGGCAGAAGGTCGGTTGTCCAGACCACAGTGGCTACGCCGTCGCCGTCCGTCAGCACCCGCATCTCGGCCTGGTGGTGCTCCGCCCCGGGGAACCCGGGGATCGTGTAGACGGCCCGCATGGTCGCGGGATCGACGGTCACGTTGCGCTCCCAGATCTCGCTGCCGTCGGCCAGCGTGACCACGCGGTAGTCGCCCTCTTGGCGCTCGCTCTGACAAGCTGAGAAGACGTGCACCTCCGAGCGTGTGTAGCGATCCAGGAAATCCCACGCCACGTCCGCCGGCACCGTCAGCTTCGCCGCACGATAAATGGATCCCATCCGCCCCACTCGGTCACTCGGTTCGGCTGTCGGCCTCGCCGCCAACCCTTGCACATCCGACGATGGAGGGGAATGCGGCGGGCCATTCCGCGGGAAGCGGCTGAGCGCACCTCCCATCGTGGACGCCGACGAGCTTCCGCTGCCGGCGGCCGCGCTCCCGGCTGTCCAGCTTCACCTGCACCGTTCGCCGACAGCCGCCGGCATCCTCGACGAGCGGCATCCTGGCCGACAGCTCCTATCGGCTGCCGCCGGCCGGACGGCCCGGACTCACCTCAGGTGCCGGGCGAAGAACCGGTTCCCGTCGTCCCCCTCGAAGGGCGGGACGCCGGTGTGCCCGCCCATGTTGGCGTGCAGCGTCTTCTCGGTGGAGCCGAAGGCGTCGAACAGGTCCAGGGCCAGCTGCCGGTCGTTTCCCTCGTCGTCCCACTGCAACAGGACCAGCAGCGGAATGGTGACCTGCCGGGCCTCCTCGACCATGGCGCGGGGCACGAAACTGCCGGCGAACAGCAGGGCGGCCGCGATGCGCGGCTCGACCACCGCCAGCCGGAGACCGATGGCGATCACGCCTCCCGAGTACCCGACGGGGCCGCGGATCCCGGGCAGCGCGAGGAGGGCGTCCAGGGCGGCCCGCCATTCCGGGACCGCCTTGTCGACCAGCGGGCGGACCAGCCGGTCGACGACCTCGTCGGGGACCGGTTCGCCGGCCTCCAGTGCCCGGCGCAGGTCGGCGCGGGCCTCCTCGGCGACGGCGAAACGGGGCCGGTCGCCGCCGCCGGGGAGTTCGATGGTGGCCGCGGCGAAGCCCGCCGCCACGGCGTGCCGGGCCCGGGCCACCAGCCGGGGGTACATCCTGCGCAGTCCGCCGGGGTGGCCGACCAGGATCAGCGGCGCCGGTGCGGATGCGGATTCGGGCGTCCACAGGACGCCGGGGATCTCGCCGAGGCTGAATTCGCGCTCGAGGACGCCGCCGTCGAGGCGCTGTTCGGAAGTGAATCGCACGGTCGTGCCTTTCGGGAGTGCTCGTGAACGGCGCTCCCGGACGACCTATCGCCCGACCGTGACCCCGGAGGGGAGCACCCATGTCGATACGTTCACGGGTACCACCTCCTCGCCCTCTGGCACGGCCTCCGGCAAGGTAGCAGTGGCCGCCGTGGTCCGCCCACCGGTTTTGCGGGGCCGCGAAAGGCGGTCCCGCTCAGCCGGCACGATGCAACGGACTCACAGCCGCTCACCGCCTCCCGAGAGGGACCGCGGACCGAGCCGGTGACCGACACCGGGCACCGCGGCGGCCCCGGGTCACAGGACTCAGGAATAACGGCAGTCGAGCGGTCAGCCGGCGTAGCGTGGTTCGCTGAGCCGGCGGCGGAATTCCGCGTGAGCGGTCTGGAGGACGTCGTTGAGCCGCTCGAGCTCGGACTCGGCCGGTTCTCGCCGCAGCCCGACCCCGATCTTCAACTCGCCGTCGACGATCGCCACGTCGAGGCGCTCGAGCAGATCCGTGGGGATCCTGGTGATGACGAACTCGCGGAACGCGTCGGCGATCGTGCCCGCCATGTCGCCGCACCCGCAGGTGCGGCCATCCAGGACCGCGCCGAGGTGGCTGCGGCCGATCACCGCGTCCCGGTGTACGGGATCGATGACTGCCAGGCCCTCCTCCAGGACCGTGCGGGCCTCCGACAGCCGTGCCTCGTGCTGGAGGAAGAGGCCGAGGGCGATGCAGGCCCGCCCCACGGTGTCAGGATCGCTGCCGCGGCGGGCCTGGGTCACCGCCTCGCTCAGCCGTTGCTCCGCCGGGCCCACCTGGCCGGCCTCCTTCAGCGCGAGACCCCAGTTGCGCAGCACCTGACTCAGCAGCTCCGGGCGACCGATGCGCGCCGCCCTCGCGTGCGCCGACGCGTACGTGCGCAGCGCCGCCTCGGTGTCGCCGGCTTCGTCCTGAGCCATCGCCAAGCCGAGCGCTGCCATCAGCGCCTCGTCCTGCCGGCCCTGCCGGTCGTACGACGCGAGCACGCGCTCGATCGCGTCGACCCGCCCCGCCTGGTCACCGAGATCACGCCCGAGGTTCGCCAGCACGGACAGGGCGTTGAGGGTCGCCTGGTGGTCGACGCCGAGCCGCTCCTCCAAGGCGGCGACCAGGGCGGTGAGCAGGGACTTGGACGCCGGGTCGTCGTGGTCCAGCATCCGGACAACGGCCTGCCCGACCTGCTCGACAACCTCGTCCGGCAGTTGGTGCAGGCCCACGAAGAGCGGCTCGCGGGTGCCACCGGCGTGCACGATCGCCGCTCGCAGCGCCAACGCGGAGGCCACCCGCTCGTGCCCGTTGCGCCACAGGTTGGCCACCGCCTCCTCGACGACCTGCCGGGCGCCTGCCACGTCGCCACGCTGCCGCAGCAGGTCCGCCAGCGGTTCGAGGCCGAACGCGTACCCGGCATGCTCCCGTCCGTAGAAGGCGAGCCGCTCCTGCACGCCGTGGCGTAGCTCCGCCTCGGCCTCGTCGAGTCGTCCGGCCATGCGCAACGCCAACCCGAGGTTGAGTCGGTAGGTCAACTGGTCCTTGCGGGACTCGTGATCGCGCGGCGGCGCGGAGGCGGCGCGGCGGAAGCACTCGATCGCGCGGTCGAGTTGGTCGGCGTTGAGCAGCACACTGCCGAGGTCACACTGGGCCGAGGCCCATTCCGGGCTGCCGGGACCGTATACGTCCGTCGCGGCCTGCAACTCGCGCGTCATGAGGTCCTCGGCGTCGCCGATACGGCCCTCCCGCAGCAACCCGAAGGCCACCTCGACCGGAGCGAAGGGTGTCGTCACGAGCGGCAAGTCTAGGGCCCGCCCACCGACGCTCGCGCACCCCTGGGAACACCTCGAGCCAGGCCAACCCGGCGCGACCAACCAACCCAGCGGGTCTTCGCCGACCCGTCGGCGCCGAGGAGAACCGGCCACGCGGGCTCGTCCGCGGCGCCGAGCAGGGTCACCCCACTGGCCGCGCACACGTCCCGCCACAGCGCGTCCGCACCGCCGTCGGTCAGGAACAAGGCGGTGACCGGCACCCCGCGTCGGGCCAACCGTTGCCGGTACCGGCGCAGGTGCGTCGTCAGGTGGACGCCCGGGCAGAACCCTGCTCGCGTGCTCGCCCTGGCGGTCAAACAGTCGCGCTACGCCCGGTGAGACCTGCCCGGCCGCCCGGACCCGTGAGGGTTCGCCGATATCCTCCGAACCGTAGCGATGACCCACTGCTAAACGAGACCCGGCCAGAGAGTCAGCACGAGGACACCGAGTCCGAGGGTGAAGTCGAGTGCGCCACACCATTCGGACAGCGACCTCGAGACGACTTGGTGGCGCCGCCAATGAGCGAGGTCCCACAGGGCATGCCCGACGAGTCCGGCCGCGATCAGCACGCGTCCGGCTTCCGGAGAGAGCCAGAGTGCGCCGAGGCTGATCGCGACGAATGCCACAGCGGCATAGGGCTGCCATCGGTAGAGGTCGGACCTCGTCCAGGTACGGCGGATGAGGCCCGTGACGATCGCCGCGACAATGATCACGACCATCACCGCCAGCTCGACGACTGGCCCGGTCGAGGTGAGTCGAGTGGCCAGCACCAGGACCACCAGCGCTCCGACAATCGACCAGGACCAGCCAGGTCGGACGGATGCGGCTATCACGACGTAGCCCGTCGTCGCCAACATCAGTACCAGTAGCACGCCCGAGAGGCTCTGCGGGTCGTCGGTGGCGAGTCGCGAGACCGCGAACGCGACCCCGAGCGCCGCGGGCCAGCGATTCAGCAGCGCTCGCATCTTGCTGGGCGGCTGTCCAGGTCGATTTGGAATTGAGTGGTCGGAGACGGCGGATTCAGCAGCTGAGCACGAGGATCGCGAAGAGGCCGGCGAGGGGCATCGGTCGGCGTGGCCGGCACGTGCTCGCGCTCCATCCGGCGGGCCCGCCGGGGCGGCCGGGAAGTTCGTTCTCATGACTGCAGTCTCGGCCGGTTCCGGGACGGTCCCAAGATGCGGAGCGCACCGGTTTCCCATGCGGTTCGTCCCGTCGACCCATGCGCCCCGCCCGGGTCGGCGGTGACGCCGGCCCGCCGGGACGGCGGTAGCGCCGGGCCGCCGGGACGGCGGTAGCGCCGGGCCGCAGGGACGGCTGATCAAGAGGTGACGAGGACGGACGTTACAGCCGGCTGGAGAGCACGCCCGGGACGGCCGGACGCCTCAGGCGGGGTCCCCACCGGATCGCCTGACGATCGAGGTGTCATCGGCGAGACGGCCGACACTCGCCTCGAGAAACCCCGGGGTACGCCGCGCACAGCCAGTCGAGGACAACCCCAGAGATGTCCGCGGGCATCAGTGGTCAGACTCTGCTTGGCGGCGTCAGAGAGCGGGCGGCGGCGGGTGCGGCAGCGGGTGGGCGCCTTCTGGGCGTAGGCCGTCGAAGATGATGGCAAGGTAGCGCTGCCACAGGTCGGGCGAGGCGTCCGGCGCGTAGCTGGCGACGTAGTTGGGCGCGCACATCAGCAGGATGACGTCGGCGCCGGTGACGTCGGCCCGCACCGCGCCGTGTTCCCGAGCCCGATCGACGAGCTTGTGCACGGAGCGGAACATCCGCTCGCGGGCCCTGGTGACGTCCGCGTTCAGTTCGCCGGCTTCCTGGAGGAACGACAGGTCGCGTTGCCGTTGTTGGTCCGCGGCGACGGTGAGGAACTCCAGCAGCGCGGCGCCCGGGTCCGCCGCGTCGAGCAACTGTTCGCCGACGGCGTTGAGCGCGTCGATCCGATCGAGGACGATCGCGGCGAGCAGGTCGTCCTTCGTGGCGAAGTGGCGGAACAGGGTGCCCTTGCCGAGACCGGCCCGGCGGGCGATGTCGGCGACCGAGACGTCCAGGCCACGCTCCGCGAACTCATCGGCGGCGGCTGCCAGTAGCAGCCGTCGGTTGCGGGCGGCGTCGGCACGCAACGGGCGGGTCGGGGTCACGCGGCCACCCTAGCAAGTTGACCGCCCGGTCCGTTTATTGCTAGCTTCGCGACCGATAACATGACCAGTCGGTCCGTTTATGGGGGAAGCGCATGAAGGCAGTTGTCGTGACCGGCTACGGGCCGCCCGAGCAATACGCCGTGGGCGATGTGCCGGTGCCCCAGCCCGGGCCGGGGCAGATCCAGGTCCGGATCGCGGCCGCCTCGATCAACCCGGCGGACGTCCGGCTGCCCAGCGGGGATTTCCGCGACGTCGTACCGCTGGGGTTTCCGCACGTGCCCGGCAACGACTTCGCCGGCACGGTCAGCGAGGTCGGCGCCGGCGTGACGGCCTACCAGGTGGGCGACGAGATCTTCGGTCAGGCCGTGCCGCGGGCGCTGCGGGCGATGGCCGGTGCGACCCGGCCGTCGCTGAGCACCGGCTCGCTGGCCGAGTACGCGGTCTTCGAGGCCGACACCCCGTTCCTGGCGCATCGCCCGGCCGGCCTCGACATCGAGCAGGCGGCCGCCCTGCCCACCGTCGGCCTGACCGCACGCGCACTGATGGCCACCGCCAAGGTGCAACCCGGCGAAACCGTCCTGGTCGTCGGCGCCACCGGCGGCGTCGGAACCGCGCTGATTCCGCTGCTCGCCGCCGCGAACGCGCGGGTGATCGCCACCGCGACCGCCACCGACGCCGACATCCTCCGAGCGCTCGGCGCTGACGACACCATCGGATACGGGGAATCCGAATACCCCTCCGACGTAGACGTCGCCGTCAACCTGACCCTGCCGAGTGACCATCTTGCCGGAGTCGCAGGCGCCGTCCGCCCGGGCGGACGGCTCCTCACGATCACGTACCCGGTACCGCAGCAGGACTGGATCGGCCGCGACGACGTCAGTCTGCACTTCGTACTCGACATGGGCGGCACCTTCGGCGGCATGCGGGACGTCGGTGAGCTGGCGGTCCGCGGCGAACTACCGGCCACGATCGGCCGCCGCTACACCCTCGACCAGGGCGCTCAGGCATGCGTCGACTTCGTCCGCCGGCACACGACCGGCAAGCTCGTCGTCACGATGTGAAACCCACTGCCATCGGCACTTCTCGACAATCCGACCGTCCGATGACCGGGACAGGATCACCACGTGACAGTTGACATCCGCGAACTCCAGCAAGCATTCGACGACGCCGAACTGCATGCCGACACCGACCGCTTGAACGCCCTGCTGGCGGATGACTTCACGTCCATCGGCGAGCGGGGCTACCTCCTGGACAAACGGCAGTGGATCGACCGACACGCCGACTTCGCCTACCTGTCCCTGACGACAACCGAACTCGACGTACGCCGCTACGACCGCGCCGCGATCGTGCGCTGCGTCCAGCGCAGCCGGGCGACCTGGCGCGGTGAGGCGATGACACTGACAGTCCGGCTGAGCCAGACATGGATCGAACTACCGGATGGGTGGCGACTCGCTGGCATCCAGTTCAGTTCGCTCGACCCAGCCTGAACGCCTCATCCGCGATCCCGGGCCCACGCAGCGCGTGTACGGGTGAGTGAAAGGGCCCGTTGCTACTGTGCACGGGTGATCCTCGGGCGGACGGAGGAACTGGCCCGGCTGGACCGGCTGCTGACCGCCGCCCGGGCTGGTGACGGCGGCGCCCTGGTCATCCGCGGCGAGGCCGGGATCGGCAAGTCGGCGCTGCTTGACCGCATCGCCGCGTCGGCGAGGGACATGTCGGTGCTGCGCGGTGTGGGCATCGAGTCGGAGATCGAGGTGCCGTTCGCGGGTCTGCACCTGTTGTTCCACCCGTACCTGGACCGCGTCGAGGCGCTTCCCGGGCCGCAGGCGGCGGCGCTGCGGACCGCTCTCGGCCTGACCGCGGCCGGTGCCGGCGAGCGGTTCCTGGTCGGTGCGGCCACGCTGTCACTGCTGTCCGAGCTGGCCGGGGATCGGCCGCTGGTGTGCATCGTCGACGACGCGCAATGGTTCGATCGGGCGTCCGCGGACGCGTTGCTGTTCGCGGCCCGGCGGCTGCGGCGCGAGCCCGTGGTCATGTTCTTCGCGGTACGCGACGAGGCCGGGCGCTTCACCGCCCCGAGCCTCGAGGTGCTGGCATTGTCGGCGCTGGACCGGGCCAGCGCCGGTTCGCTTCTCGACCAGCGGGCGAACGTTCTGGCCCCGGCGACGCGGGCCCGCATCGTGGCCGAGGCGGGCGGCAACCCGCTGGCGATCCTCGAGTTCGCGGCCGCCCTCACCGACCGGAAGGCCGGCGGGCGTCCGTGGTCGACGCCCGTCGAGCCGTTGCCGGTGACCGAACAGGTGCAGGAGGCGTTCCGGTCCCGCATCGGCGACCTCCCCGAGGCGACGCAGCGGCTGCTGGTGCTGGCGGCCGCGGACGACACGGCCGAGCTCGCCGTGGTGGTGCGGGCGGGCGAACGGCTCGGGCTGTCCGCGGCCGACCTGGAACCGGCCGAGCGGGCCCGGCTGGTCCAGTTGACCGCTGAGTCGATCAGCTTCCGGCATCCGCTCATCCGGTCCGCGGCCTACCGGGGCGCGGCCCGCGGCTGGCTCGTCGCCGCGCACCGGGCGCTGGCCGAGACGCTCGACGGTGACGCGTCCGCCGACCGCCGCGCCTGGCACCGGGCCGCCGCGACCACCGGATCTGACGAGGCGGTGGCCGCCGAACTCGAAGGCGTCGCGCGGCGGGCCGCCCAGCGGGGCGGTTCGGCGGCCGTGGCGGCCGCGCTGGACCGCGCGGCCACCCTCAGCAGCGACCCGGGCCGCAAGGCAAGGCGGCTGGTCGGCGCGGCCCGCGCGGCGTACGACGCCGGCTGGCTCGACCGGGCGGCCGTGTTCTCGGCGGCCGGCGTCGACCTCGCCACCGACCGGCCGACCCGCGCGGAGGCGGCCTGGATCCAGGCTCAGGTCGCCTACGAGCGCGACTCCCCCGCTGCGGCGGCGGCGCTGATGGTGCGGGGCGCCGCGCCCATCGTCGCGTCCCATCCCGAGCAGGCCGTGTCGATCCTCACGGACGCCGTCGGGTGCGCCAAGGACGCCGGCGCGCCCGACGTGATCCGCGAGTCGGCGGACCTGCTGAGCACCGTACCGCTGGAGCCCGACTCCCCGCTGCGGCCGGTGGTCGCCGGGATCGTCGGATTCCGGAATCTCCTCGACGGCAGCACGAGGGAAGCCGTCACCGGAATGCGCGCCCTGGTGACCGCCGCGCGGTGCGGTCGGGTCACCGGGTTCGTGGAACGGGTGCTCGCCGGGTACCTGGCACTGATCGTCGGGGACGACGAGGCCGCGACCGAGACGCTGGAGGCTCTCGCCGCCGACACGCGCCGGCAGGGCGCGTTGGGCTGGCTACCGTACGCCCAGGAGCCGCTGGCGATATCGCTGCTGCTGCGCGGTCGGTTCCGCGACGCCGAGACTGTCGCGGCCGAGGCGCTCGACGTGTCGACCGACCTCGGCCAGGACACCCAGACCACCATCCTCACCGCCATCCCGGCCTGGTTGGCCGCGATCGCGGGCGACGCGGTCGCCTGCGAGGCGATGGCGGGCCGGATGCTGCGCGCCGCGTCCCGGCATCCCACCAACGCCGCCCTCGCCACCTGGGCGCTGGGGCTGCTCGACCTCGGCCGTTGCCGCTACGACGCGGCATCCCGGCATCTCGACGCGGTGTGCGCCGGTCCGGCCCGACACGACTTTCCGCTGCGGGCGGTACCGGACCAGGTCGAGGCGGCGGTACGCGGCGGGGATTCCGCACGGGCGGCCCGGTTCCTGCCTGGACTGCGCGACTGGGCCGAGCACGTCGGTCAGCCGCACGCGGCCGCGCTGGTGCGGCGCTGCGATGCCCTGCGCGCGGTCGGCGCCGAGGCGGAGGCCCACTACCACGCCGCCCTCGCGCTGTTGTCCGACGCCGGGCGGCCGTACGACCATGCGCGCACCGCGCTGCTCTTCGGCGAGTGGCTGCGCCGGCAGCGGCGCCGGACCGAGGCGCACACCCACCTGGCCGGCGCGCTGTCCGGCTTCGAGTCGCTGGGTGCCGAGCCGTGGGCGGCCCGGGCGCGCTCCGAACTGACCGCGCTCGGCGACCGACCGGTGGCCCGGCCGCGCGACCGCGATCCGCTGGCCCGGCTGACCCCGCAGGAACGCCAGGTGGTGCTGCTGGCCGCGGCCGGGCTGAGCAACCGGGACATCGCCGCCCGGCTGTTCCTCAGCCCGCGCACCATCGGCTACCACCTCCACCGCGCCTATCCCAAGCTCGGCGTCACCAGACGCACCGAGCTGGCGGACCTGGCCGCGCGCGCTACACCTTGACCATCGTCGACGCGTACCCGCCGCCCGGCCAGACCCAGCGGCCGGTGTTGACAGTGAAGTCGTCGTTAAACGTGCCTTCGAACCTGGCCGGCGAGCTGCGGTCGCCGAACCAGATCGTGAGCCTGTTGCCGGCCACCTCGTACGTGTACTCGAGGATCTCGCCGGACTGACCGAAGAAGTGCGACCGCAACGTGCCGGTGTCGGTGTCGAAGCCGATGTACTCGACACCTTTGGTGCCGTCGCCGTCGTCGCCGAGGTCGACCTCCTGGATCAGGAAGCGGCCACCCTCCATCCACCGGTAGGTGACGCGGCCGGGTTCCCCGCCGTCCCATCCAGACACCCGCCAGGTGCCGACCAGAACGGCCAGACTCCGAAGGGCCTGGTCCCGGTCGGCGCTCATCGCAGCCCTCCGATCTCGGACCGGCGGGCGTACGCGACGGCGGCCGCCACCAGCAGCAGGACGAGCGGCAGCCAGGGCGCGACGCCGAGCGCGACGTTGGTGACGGTCGCGCCGACCAGCAGCGCGGTCACGCCGAGCGCGGCGAGCCCGCACAACCGGGGAATCAGCAGGCCGACGGCGCCGGCCAGCTCGACCAGGCCGACCGCGTAGCGGAACCACTGGCCGGCGCCGATCTCGGCGAACAGGTCGACCATGGCGGCGTCGCCGATCAGCTTCAGAACCCCGCCGGCGGCAAGCTGGAGCGCGAGAACGGCCTGCGCCACCCAGAGGGCGACGGCGACCGACCGGCGGCTGGCCGGCAGGACGACGGTACGACTGTTGCTCATGACGGATCTCCTCTGCGACGGTTGATCGATCGTCACGAGGACGGTATGACCGGGGCTATCAGTAGCCGCATCCGTCGCCATACCTGACCGCGGCAGGTCAGCCGCGTCTCACTTCCCCACCGGAAAGTTCCGTAACAGGATTCCCACCGACACCGCCATCAACCTCGCTGCCACCCGGGCCATCGTCGGTGCGATCACCGGTGGCGTGGCCGCCGCCGTCCGCACCGGCACCGTCCGCTGGTCAGCGCAACAGCGGTTCTCGTCACCGGCGCTCAGCGGCAACGCGTCGACGACAGCCGCTCCGCCGACTGAGCCGAGGGCTTCATGTCGGTTTCGTGGACGTGCCGATCGGGGTCGTGTCACAGCCGCAGCAACGCGGGGGTTGCCTCGACCTTGCGGAGCCGGCCGAGTGCGTACGCGGTCGAAGCCGTTACCGCGTGCGCTGCTGCACACCTCCTCTAAACCGTCCTAGGACATCGACTCAGGGCGACCAGGGGCGAATGTGCTGGCGTTGTTGCCGTTCCATCGCACAGACCTTCGCTCACGCCGTCACCTGCCGGCCGACGCGTCTCATCACCTTGCCGAGGAGGTCATGGAGGTCGGCTTCGACCAGGTCCAGCAGGCCGCCGCCGAACACGCACAGCGACAGCTTCCTCGGATGGCCGAAGGCGCCGAACCGGAAGTCCTCCGCGAGGTAGATGTAGTAGTCGCCGTCGGGGTACGGCAACAACGGCCAGCCAGGCCGGCCGGGCGGATCGATGTTCTCTGGCCCAACCAGTATGTCGACCGACGCGCGTTCGCTCCCGCGCAAGCACCGCCGGCCCGAGCAGCCAGCATTACCGGCACCGTCCACAGGCTGCATCTATCGATCGTCTTTGGACGCTGGCGCGACGTGTCGCTCCCCTCGACCCGAGAACGTGAGCTCGGACGAACCCACCTCCACCACGCCGCCGTCCGGTGGCGATGCTACGGGCCGCGGCCCGGGCGCCGACCTGCTTCGACACCCTCGCGGCAGTGCACGGGCATCTTCGACTCTGCGTACCTACCCGCCGGGTGGTGCTGGACGGCGTTTCGTTCGCTGTCTGCCCGCCGAGACCATCGCCCTGGCGGGTGGCGCCGGGTTCAGGTCACATATCGTTACATGCATTTGACAATCACTTTCATCTGCATGAAGGTGCTTCGTCATGACGTCTTCAACGGCCGTCGATCATGTGGCGAACTCGGACGCCTCCGCCGGCGACACCTCGGCAGAGGTCGCTGCGCGTCCGTCGCCCCGGACAGGCAATGCTGTCGCCGCCCTGTTGGCGCTGCTGGTCATTTCGATTGTGGTGGTGATCGGCCTCGGCCCCGTGGTCATCCCGCCCGACGAGACGGCCCGGTACCTGTGGGCGGCGCTCACCGGCGGCCGTATCGACGCCGATGAGGTGACCACGTACCAGATCATCTGGCAGATCCGTACTCCCCGGGTGTTGCTCGCGGCGATCGTCGGTGCGGGCCTTTCCGCGGTCGGTGTGGCGATCCAGTCACTGGTTCGCAACGCCCTGGC
Source organism: Micromonospora sp. C28SCA-DRY-2 (assembly GCF_030519475.1). Classification (GTDB taxonomy): domain Bacteria; phylum Actinomycetota; class Actinomycetes; order Mycobacteriales; family Micromonosporaceae; genus Micromonospora. The sequence goes on from NZ_JAUMKD010000003.1 coordinate 636,446, forward strand.
CGATCCATACGTACTCGGGGTTTCCTCCGGGGCATCGGTCGGCGCCGTCGCGGTCACGGTCGCGGGCGGTCTCAGCGCGCTCGGCATCTACGCGATTTCCGCTGGGGCCTTCCTCGGCGCGATGGCCGCCGCGGCGCTGGTCTACCTGGTCGCGTACAGCCGCGCCGGCGTCACGCCCCTGCGTCTCGTGCTGACCGGCGTGGTCATGTCGTTCGGTTTTCAGGCACTGATGGCGGTGATCATTTACTTCACACCGGACAGCGAGGCGACCGCCACCATGCTGTTCTGGTCGATGGGCAGCTTCGGCGCCGCGACCTGGGGTGGCCTGCCGGTGGTCGCGGCCGTCGTCCTCGTCGGCGTGGTCGTCCTGCACTGGCACGGCCGCACCCTGGACGTGCTGACCTTCGGCGACGAGGCGTCCACCAGCTTGGGCGTCGACACGATCGGGGTACGTCGGCGACTGTTCGTCATCACCTCACTGGTCACCGGTGCGATGGTGGCGGTCAGCGGAGCGGTCGCGTTCGTCGGTCTGGTGGTGCCGCACGTGGTCCGCATCGTGGTCGGCGCCTCGCACCACCGAGTGCTGGTGGTCGCGCCGCTGGCCAGCGCCGTCTTCATGGTCTGGGTGGACCTGATCTCCCGCACTCTCGTGGCCCCTCGGGAGCTACCGCTGGGTGTGATCACCGCGCTGGTCGGGGTGCCGGTGTTCCTCGCGCTGATGCGCCGCCGTGGCTACCTGTTCGGCGGTCGGTGATGGATCTCCGCCTCGACGACGTCACGGTGGCGGTCGATGACAACGTCATCGTCCGTGATTTGTCGCTCGACGTGCCGCACGGGCAGGTTGTTGGACTGATCGGACCGAACGGATCCGGTAAATCGACTGCATTGCGCTGCATCTACCGGGCCCTGCGCCCGAGCCGCGGCGCGGTGTGGATCGGCCCCGACGACTTGTCCACCCTGCCACTGCGCCGCAGCGCGCGGTCGGTCGCCGCGCTCACCCAGGACGGCGGTACGGACCTCGACTTCACGGTTGCCGAGACGGTGGCGCTCGGTCGCGCCCCGCACCTGCGCGGCAACCAGCCACTCAGCGACCGGGAGCGAGACCTGTGTCGTCGGGCGATGGCCCAGCTCGACGTGCTGCATCTGGCCGGCCGGGGGATGCTCACCCTGTCCGGCGGTGAGCGGCAGCGGGTGTTCGTCGCCCGGGCCCTCGTGCAGGAGCCGCAGGTCCTGGTGCTCGACGAGCCGACCAATCACCTGGACGTCCGGCACCAGATCGAGCTGCTGTCCCTGTTGCGTGGATCAGAGCTCACCGTGCTCGTCGTCCTGCATGACCTGAACCTCGCCGCTGCCGCCTGTGACCGGCTCGCCGTGTTGTCGCAGGGACGGCTCGTCGCCACCGGGACCCCGGCCGACGTCCTGACCGCCGATCTGGTCCGCACGGTGTTCGGCGTCGCGGTCAGCGTCGTGACACACCCGCTGACCGGTGATCCGCAACTGCTCTATTCCCTCGACTCAGCACCCTCTTCGGAAGGAATCACCACATGAACGGGACAATTTCCCGCCGGCCGGCCGCGCTGCAGGCCGTGCTGGCGTCGTTGGTCGCCGCGGCACTGCTCGCCGGTTGTGGTGCCGAGGTCGAACCGAGCGGGAGCGAAGCGCGGAAGGTCACGGTCAACCGGTGCGGCGAACCGGTGGAATACACCACTCCGCGACGCGCGGTCGTCTACGAGGGCGGTAGCGCCGACAAGATGTTCGCCCTCGGCCTCACCGAGCACGTCCACGGGTACGTCATGCCACCGGCCAATCCGCCGGTCACCGAATCACCGTGGGCCCCCGAGTACGCCAAGGTCGAGTTCCTCAGCGACGATCTCCTCAACCGGGAACTCCTGGTGGAGGCCAAGGCTGACTTCGTGGTCGCTGGCTGGAACTCCGGGCTCAGCGACAAACGCGGCACCTCTCCGGAGATCCTCGACGGGCTCGGCATCCAGAGCTTCATGCACGCAGAGTCCTGCTTCAACTATCCGAATTACCCCGAGCGGCACGCTCCGTTCGACGGCCTCTACACCGACCTGGAGCGGCTCGGCCAGATCTTCGGTGTGCAGCAGCGGGCCGCCACGGTGGTTGCCGATCTGAAGCGGCGGGTCGAGGCGGTCAAGGCCCAGTCACCCGCCACCCGGACGCCGGTGTTCCTCTACGACTCCGGCACCGATCAGCCGTTCACTGCCGGCAAGCAAGTGCCGCCGAACGACATCATCTCCTTCGCTGGCGGCCGAAACATCTTTGGCGACCTCGACGGCCGTTGGACGCAGGTCGGCTGGGAAGCGGTCGTCCAGGCCCAGCCCGAGGTGATCATCATCCTCGACTACCAGGACCAACCGGCCGAGCAGAAGATCAGATTCCTGAAGACCTCGCCCACTATCAAGAACCTGCCCGCGGTGGTCAACAACCGATTCTTCGTCCTCGACTACAACGAGGGCATCAGCAGTCCGCGCAACGTCGACGGGCTGGAGAAGTTCGCCGCGTACCTGCGGGACCTGCAGTCCTGACCGCAGCAACGAAAGATCAGCCCACGTGACGAGCACGTCCCCACCTACCCCGTCGTGACCGAGCCACGCCCCGGCCGGTCGATCCTGCGCGAGCCGGCCTTCCTGCGCCTCTGGTTGGGCACGACCGCGTCGGGTCTGGCCACCTGGGCGATGCCGTTCATGCTCGGTCTGGCCGTGCTGGACCGGCGGATCGGCCCGGTCACGTTAGGCGTCGTGCTCGCGGCCCGCACGGTTGGCTTCCTGGCCGCCGTACCGCTGGGGGGTGTGCTGGCCGACCGGCACTCCCGGCGGGCGGTGCTGTTCTGGTCCGGGCTGGCCGCCGCGGCGGCCAGCCCGCTGCTCGCCGTCGGCGTGGGCCGATCGGTCGCGCTGACCGCGGCTGCGGCGGCCGTGGTCGGCGCGGGCCAGGGTGCCTGCCGCCCGGCCTTCCAGGCGCTCACCGCCGAGATCGTCGAACCGGAACGCCGTCAACAGGCGAACGCCGCGACGACCCTGGCGGTGCGGGTCAGCACGCTGGTCGCCCCGGCACTGACGGCGCTGCTGGCGGCAGCCCTGTCCGTTCCGGCACTCCTGCTGGGCACCGCTGCCCTGTGGCTGGTCGCGGCGCTCGTGCCACCGCGCGGTCACCACATGCCCGACACCGGCACCGCCAGCCAGCGAATCACCACCGACCTCGTCGACGGCATGCGAGAGGTACAGCGGCACCCGTGGTTCCTGGCCGGGCTGGCGGCCCTTACCGCGGTCATCGCCACCGGGTACTCCGCGACCGGCGTCGCCCTCCCCCTGGTCAGCCGGGACCGCTACGGCACGGAAGCGGTGCTGGCGGCGGCCACCACCGCATACACCGTCGGCGCGCTCGTCGGTGCGGTGCTGATCAGCCGGTGGCGTCCCCGGAACCAAGGTTGGGCCGCCCTGGCCGGGCTGTCACTCTACGGCTTCGTGCCGCTGAGCCTGCTGTTCCCGGTCCACCCCGCCGTGGTGGTCGGAGCCTACGCGCTGGCCGGACTCGGCATCGAACTGTTCAACGTGCCCTGGTTCACCGCGACCCAACGCGAAGTGGATCCCCGCCTCCTGGCGCGGGTCTCCTCCCTGGACTTCCTGTTCTCCTACGGGCTCGCGCCGGTCGGCCTCGCCGTCATCGCACCGGCGATCAACGCGTACGGTACTCCCGCTGTGCTGGCCACCTGCGCGGTCGTCTGCTTCGCCGCCCCGACGGTCTCGGCGCTGATCCCGACCACCCGCACCTTCTCCGGTAACTCTTCGCGGCGCGCCCGGGCCCCTGCCGCCGGGTCTGCCCGGTGAAGGCGATCATGCGCGTGACCGGTGGCCAGGACCGATGCCCGTGCTGGCATGACGAGGTTCGCCACCACGAAACGGTGGGCTCGCCCCGCGAGCCCGAGAAGCGAGGGCGGAGCGGTGGAGTCGCCGTGTACCAGCAGCGCGTCGGCGGTCTGCAGCGCTGAGTCGGTCCCAGACCCAGGGCGCCCAGCACCAGCGGGTGCCTATGTTCGTCGCCGCGGACCGATCCACGACCGCCTGGAAGGATACGAGCCCTTTCACGTTCGCGGCTGAAAGCCGCCAGCAATCGTCCACCGATCGCAGTTGGCTCGACGGATGCCGACTCATACCGATCCGACCACCACCGCCCGTCGTGCCTTCCACAGCTCCCCGCTCCTCGGTTGGCTGGCCGTGGTCTCGGTGGCGATGGGCATCTTCGTCATCGTCACCGCCGAGATCCTGCCGATCGGACTGTTGACCTCGATCGGATCCACGTTCGGCGTGTCCGACGGCATCGCTGGTTTGACGATGACCATGCCAGGGTTGCTGGCGGCTGTGTCAGCACCGATCGTCACCGTCGCCGTCGGTCGGCTCGACCGACGAGTGCTGCTGTGCGGGTTGATCCTGCTGCTGGCTGCGGCGAATCTGGTCGCTGCCACCGCGACGTCCTACCCCGTCATGGTGGCGTCCCGAGCAATCGTCGGCGTCGTGATCGGTGGTTTCTGGTCGATCGGGGCGGGCCTCGCCCCACGGCTGGTGCGGCCTGAACGTGTCGGTGTGGCTACCGCGGTGGTCTTTTCGGCCGTACCGCTGGGATCGGTATTCGGCGTTCCGGCCGGAACCTTCATCGCCCAATTCGGTGGCTGGCGCACGGCGTTCATCGTGCTCGGCGCGCTCACCGGGATCGTGTTGCTGGCGTTGGTCGCGGTGCTACCGCCGTTGCCCGCCGCCCAACCGGTCAAGCTCGCCGCGTTGGTCGATGTGGTGAGTAGTCGCACCGGTCGCACGGCACTGGTCCTGACGGTCCTGGTCGTGACCGCGCATTTCGGCACGTACACCTACGTGACTCCGTTCCTGCAGCACGTCACCGGCGTCGGGACGGTCACCCCGTTCCTCCTGGTCTATGGCATCGCCGGCGTCGTGGGTAACTTCATCGCCGGCGCGACCGTTCGGCTTCGCCTACGGGCGACCATGATCGCCAGTGCCGTCGCGCTCGCCGCCGCCACCGGGCTGCTGTCCGTGCTCGGCACCGCGTCGATCGGAGCGGTCGTGCTGCTCGCTGTGTGGGGCCTCGCCTACGGGGCGGTGCCGGTCTGCTCGCAGTCCTGGTTCGCGGCTTCGAACACGGGCTCGACTGAGGCCGCGTCCGTGCTGTTCACGTCGTCGTTCCAGGCCACCATTGCGCTCGGCGCGTTGCTCGGCGGCGTCGTGGTCGACGCGACGTCGCCGTCGGTACTCATGGCGTTCGGCGCCGGGGCCGCCCTGCTCGTGGCGCTGGTCGCCGCGAGGCCCTCCGGCCTTCCTATGTGGGGGCGGTAAGACCTACATCTGCCATCTCGGTCCTTTGACCATCGGTGCTTCCTGCGCTGGCGAACCCGCTGCCGCACCCCGGCGCCACGTCAAATCACTGCCGGTCGGCCGTCACCATAGTGGGCACAGACCGTCATCGTTTCGTCGTCGGGTCCGCGGCGCTGCCGGGTAGCACATGGGTTCAGCCGCTACGGAAGGAGCAGCCATGGCACCCGACAGAACTGCGACGTTGGTCCTCGATCGGCGACGGTGCCAGCGCATGGGATCTTAGCTGCGACCTGCGCGAAGGCCTCATCAAGTATCTTCGCACCGTCCACCCACAGTGGCTCCCTCGCACCCGCCAGGACTACAAGCCCTGATGGCCCACGCTGGGATGCTGGCCGTCGCACACCCGGCACACGGACAACCTATGCCTCCGCACCCCTCGCTCGGCTACTCGAGGCGCACTTCGTCGAGCAGTTCCAGCCAACCTTGCAGATCCGCGCCGCAGTTTCAGCACGATCAGAATTACCGAAGTGCGCGCCAACATAGTGGCCGGGCATGCGGAGAACGCCCTGGGGTGCAGCCCTGTTGTACCCGCGTGGCTGAGCCTCGCTTATTGGTTTATGACTGTGAGAGCGTTGGTTGCCGGTTCGGGATTCAGTGCTGCCGGGGAGCCGGGTCAGATGTCGAGGATCAGTGCACGATGGTCCGAGACTTCCGGCTCGGCCATGATTTCGAACCGCTTGACGGCGGTGGTATCGGAGACGAGCATGTAGCTCGCGTGTCGTACTGGCTTGCGGTAGTGCGAGGTCCGTGTGTCCGCCATGCCTACCAGGTCGGTGAGGCCGACCTCGGCCAGCACGCTGAATGTCTCGCTCTCGGGCAGTAGGTTGAAGTCTCCGCAGACGATCACCAGATCGTGAGGCTCGCGTGTCCGGCGGACGAGCTCCGCGAGCCGCTCGGCCTGGCGACGCCGTGCCGGGGTATCAGTCTTGCCGATCGGATCGCGCAGCCCGTGCACCTGGACGACCCACACAGACCGGCCGACAGCACGATCAACCGTACGCACGGCGAGCGCGATACGAGGCCGATTACCGACCGTCCACTCAATATGGTCGACGAATTGCCCATGCACGAAGGCCGAGTCGACACCGATGATGGGCAGGTGCTCCCCCACCAAGGTCGCCAGACCGAAATCTTGCCGATGGCGGGCTCCGGTGCTGTCATGCACCGGGCCGGAGTCGCTGGCCACAAAGGTGGCCTGGTGGCGCGGCAACGCTCTGCGGACGTCATCGAAGAGATCAGCACGCTGGGGCAGCGTGCGTTGCCCGTCCTCGAAGCGCGTCCATCCGGTCAGCCCTGGCGTCCGAGTTACCTCCTGCAGGCAGGCGATGTCGGCCCCGGCGCAGGGCAGCCACGCGAGAAGTTCGTCGAACAGCGCGCCGCCCCAGGCGTTCACACTCACGATCCGCACAGCGATGCACCCGCCGTCTCAGGTTGATCTCTCGCACTCATCGGTCTGCCAGGGAGCGACTCGACCATAGATCGCGGGGGCAGTAGCGGGTTGGGCGGGGTCGGCTGCGCGACGTAGGCGGTGTCGACAGGTCGCTCTTCCTTAACGCCAGGGCTGAGGCGCGGATCTCGATATGAGCGTGCGCGGCCAGGGAGCATCACTATTCCTGGCGCCCCTGACGGATGGTGTTCGGCGTGTCCCTGCGGGGTGAGGGCCGCGGTGGCCCTCGCCTTACCGGCTCACGAGCAGGCGAAAGGCGCTGGTGGAGCTGATAGGGCCGGCAGGGCACGGTGGTCATGGCGTGCGACATCGGAAACAAGGAGATCCGACCCTTCGTGCAGACCATCGCCATCGAGAGCTGTACGACCCCTTATCTGATTAACTCAGTGTTGACCGGGGCGATCGAGCCGAGCGCCGGGCGGTATCAGCCATCACGCAGCAACCGGCGCAATTGACCTGGGGTGTGACCGACATGCGCGCGGACCGTCCGAGTCAGGTGCGCCTGGTCGGCGAAACCCACGTCGATCGCCACCCGCGCCGGCTCCGCGCCTGCGGTTAGCAGGTCCAGTGCCCGGCCGACCCGCAGTCGGTTCCGGTAGCGGGTCAACGGAACCCCGACCAGCGCATGGAAAGACCGACTCAACCGGTATGGCGACACCCCGAGTGAGCGGGCCAACGGCAGCAGACCGGCGGCTTCGGGAGCGTCGTCGTGCACCGCCGCCCGGGCAGCCTCTACCAGCGACCGGTCTCGCTCGGACACGCCGTTGGCGGGCGTTGCCGCTGCGCCGACGAGCCGAACGAGTCGCTCGGCGATGGCGAAGTCCGGGTCGGGACGGGTTACGGCGCGCAGCAGCAGGCGGTGCGCCAGGTCGATCCGGGCGTCGAGGTGGACCACGGCTGGCGCCGCCCGCCCGTTGAAAAGTTCCCACCACAGCTGCGACGACAGATGTAGGGAGGTGCACTCGTCGCCCCCGGCTGGGTGGGCGAAGCGTTGTTCCTCGCCAGGCACCGTCAGGTAGGCCACCGTCGGGTCGACGAACTCCTCGCCGCCCCGCCCGCGTAGCCGAAAGCCGCCGCGACGTGTCAACACCAAGCCGTATGAAGGGCAGGGTTCCGGTGCGGACCAGTCGGTGTGGTCGTCCCGGCAGAACACGGCGTCGATCCGGAAGTCGGGGTGGCGGGCGAGGGCAACGCTGCTCCGCATAACAGCCAGGATAGACGCGGGTCGGATCTGACTCTCACGACCATCGTCGCCGCCCCACCCCGGGGCCCAGCGAGTATCTGATCCGCGCGGGCGCCCCGCCGGGGTCAACGTCGCTGACGTCATGCAGACGCATGGAACTGATGGCGGAGGCCCGCAGGCACCCTATGTGGCGGGCTTTGAGGCCGCCGGCGAGATTGTGGGTGTCGACCCGGACGTTTGCAAGGATCTTCAAGACGTTGGGTGCCGCCTGGACAAGGCTGTGAGTGGTTCTGCGCCTCGAAGGAGTTATCGATATGCCCGCACTTGCGCAACTCACCACCGTCGTCATCGACTGCGGCGCACCTGGCCCGCTCGCCGAGTTCTACCGTACGGTCACGGGTTGGGAGATCACGTACAGCGATGCCGATTGCGTCTACCTCGGCGGCCCCGTTCAGCTCGGATTCCAGCGCGTCGAGGGCTACCAGCCGCCGAGTTGGCCCGACCCGGCGAAGCACGCTCACCTCGACTTCAAGGTTGCCGATGTCGAACACGCCGTCAAGGAACTGCTCGCCCTCGGCGCGACCAAGCCCGCGTTTCAACCCGGCGGCGACGAGTGGGTCGTGCTCGCCGACCCCGAGGGGCACCTGTTCTGCCTGGCTGCCGGCGACTGAGTCCCGGGTCGTCTGCCGCACCACGTTCCATAGGAGTAGGAGAGATGGCGTCACTCAGCAAGGAAATCTCGATCAGAGCCAGCGCTGACGATATCTGGAAGGTGATCGGTGACTTCGAAGCCGGTCCCACCCGCATGGCATCCGGTTACGTCGTCGACACTCGCCTCGACGGAGACTGCCGGGTCGTCACGTTCGCCGATGGCGCCGTGGCCCGGGAACGGCTCGTGTCCCTGGACCACGGCGCTCGCCGGATCGTCTACTCGGTCGTCGGCGGCACCCTGAGTCCGACCCATGACAACGCCTCTATGCAGGTCGTCGCCGATGACGAGCACAGCTGCCGACTGATCTGGATTCACGACGTCCTACCCCACGATCTCGCCAAACCCATCGAAACGGCCATGATCCACGGGATGGAGGCCATCAAACAGACGCTGGAACCCGAGACGACCTGACGCACCCCAGCGGGAACCCTTCTCAGGTCGGCCAACACATACACCGGACCCCTCGACGGTCCACCCGTCCAACCATGCGACCCGTGACCCGCAGCGGAGCCTGTTGGCTCGACTCGTCGAGTCGAGCCAACAGGCATGGACTGGGACGGGAAGGGTGAATTCACGCACCTGTCGCTGTCAGACGAGGCCGGCAGGACCCGCGCCTGATAAGGCTGACCGGCCGACCCGATCAGGAGCGCGGCGAGCTGAGGTCCGCCGAGTGGTTACCCACAGCGGCGCGGCCCCGCAGGACAGCTACCGCGAGCGACGAGCAACCCCGGCCGCCAGCGTGCCGGGGAACCCACAGCCCTCGGCCTGTCTAGCTCGCGTGGCGCCCTCACAACCGGGGTGGCACTTCGCGGTGCGCCACCATCCCGATCTGCTTTCGACGCCATCCCGGCGGTCGTCGACCAAGGTGCGCGGCTTCCTCCGCAAGCCCAATCCTGCGCCACCGTACATTTCCGACGAAAGGATCCCTCTCGTGTATTTCGTCACAGGGGCCACTGCCCACTTCGGACGTCAGGTAGTAGAGGAACTGCTCGGCGCCGACGCGCCGGTTCGGGCACTGACCCGCGCTCCGGAGCGGGCAGCGCTTCCGGACGGCGTCGACGTCGTCCGTGGCGACCTGACCAAGCCGGAGACGCTACGGGGAGTGCTGGCCGGCGTCGAGGTCGCCTTTCTGGTCCTGCAATACGGCATGGACGTCGCCCCGCTGCTGGCGGCCGCGAACGCGGCCGGCGTACGGCGGCTGGTGTTTCTCTCCTCCGGAGCCATCATCCCTGGTGCCGAGCGGCAACCCAACGTGATCGCGCAGTACCACCGAGACGTCGAACGGGCCATCGAGGGATCCGGCATGGAGTGGACGTTCCTGCGGCTGCTCTTCCCCGCCATCAACTCGCTGACGTTCGGGATGCAGCTCACGGGCGGCGACGTGATCCGCGCGCCCTATACCAAGGCGGCGTTCAGCGCCGTGCACGAACGCGACGTCGCGGAGGTGGCCGCGCGGATCCTGATCGGCGGCGGGCACGAAGGACGAACCTACGACCTGACCGGCCCCGAGTCGCTGACCCAGGCACAGCAGGTCCACATCCTCGGCGAGACGCTCGGGCGCCCGCTCAGCGTCGAAGACCTCGCCCCGGAACCAGTGCTGGAGCAGATGAGCCAGTTCATGGACCGCGAGTTCCTGGCGGCACTGTTTGGCCTCATGGCGGAGGCGGTCGGCAAACCAGCGCCGGTCAACAACGTCATCGAACAGATCACCGGGCATCCCGCGCGTACCTACGCGCAGTGGGCCGCGGACCACCGGGCCGAATTCGCTGGCTGATCGATCCGGCAGGGGCGGCGTTCGCCGCCCCTGCCGCGGGATGGAGAGGGGACGCACGGTGGCACGCGTGTTGAGCCAGAGGGAGTTGGGGCGAGCCCTGCTGGCCCGTCAGATGCTGCTCGAACGGGCTGACGTGACCACCGAGGGCGCGGTCACCCAACTGGTCGGCATGCAGGCGCAGGCACCGTACGCGCCCTATTTCGGGCTCTGGACCAGACTGCGCGAGTTCCGCACCACCGACCTGGTGAAGGCGTTGACCGGACGCCGCCTGGTAAGGATCGCGCTGATGCGCAGCACTATCCACCTGGTCACCATCGCTGACTACCGCGCGCTGCGGCCCTGGGCGCAGCCCGCGCTCGACCGGGAACTGGACAGCGCGTTCAAAAGGGCGCTGACCGGCCTGCACCGCGCGGCCGTAGCGGAGGCAGGCCAGGCGCTACTCGACGCACAGCACCTCACTCCGACACAGCTCGGCGTGGCGCTGCGGGAGCGGTGGCCGGATCGCGAACCCGGCGCACTCGCCGCCGTCGTGCGTAACCTGGTACCCCTGGTACAAGTGCCGCCACGCGCCGTCTGGGGCATCGGCGGCACCACCCGGTACGCGACGGCGGCCGGCTGGACCGGAGCCGAGCCCGCCCCGGTCGCCGACTGTGAACGGGTCGTGCTGCGCTACCTTGCCGCGTTCGGCCCGGCGTCGGTCAAGGATGTACAGACCTGGGCCGGTCGAACCCGCCTGCGTCCCATCCTCGAAAGGCTGCGGCCCCGGCTCGCGGTCTTCCGCGACGAGTGCGGCGTGGAATTGTTCGACCTCCCGGACGGGCCACGCCCGGGCGCCGACGCCCACGCGCCGGTTCGCTTCCTGCCCGAATACGACAACCTACTGGCCTCTCACGCCGATCGCAGCCGCGTGATCTCCGAGGAGGCCCGCAAACGAGTCACCTTGCGCAACGGGATGCGCGCCACCTTCCTGATGGACGGGAAGGTGGCGGGCGTGTGGAAGCTTCATCGTGATACGGGGGCAGCGAATCTGGAGATAGAGCCGTTCCGGCCACTCAACGCGACCGAGCGCGACGAGGTTCAGATCGAGGGTGTCCGGTTACTCGCGTTCGCTGCGCCTGAGGACCGCCACGACATCCGCTGGCACCGGTTTACGGTCGGGACCTGACGGTGGCCACCCCCTTGAGCGCCTGCGGATGTGCGTCGAGGACCCGGGGTGCCGTCGACCTTTGCCCATCGCCGAAGTCGAGATGGACGAGGCGCCATTGGTAGGTGTGGCCCCCTCAATGACAGCGCCCGGGCTGTGGCGACGCTGACCGGTCAGCCGATCGCCGCGCGGCCCGCGAACCAGGCAAGACAGCACCTGGCCCGCCGGGGTATCGCCGTGGCCATTCCCACGAAGACCGGCCAAGCCGACGGCCCACGCAGCGGGGTGGAAGGGCGGCCGGCCGCCGACCTTCGACCCCGCATACGGGCAGTGCCCGGCCACTGAATGGGGCGTCAATCAGCTGGAACGCAACACCAAGCGGCCACGTGCTGGAACAAGCTCGTCGTGCGGCACCACACCACGGTGCACAGCGCCACCATCGAATGGCTCGGACCAGCCTCAACAAGGACCTAGCACCACTGACAGGGCTCGCACGACGGCCGTGACGACCGCGATCCGCTCTCGCAGCAAGTCCCGGAGCCGCTGCGGACGCCTGGTCATAGCAGGTCTTTGTTGGTGCGGGCGCTCCAGACCGCCAGTGCTGCTGCCAGAGCACAGGCGCCGCCGAGCCACAGGACTGCCTGGAGGGTGAGCGAGTCGACGATGACGCCGCCGGTGAGCGCCCCGAGCCCGATCGACAGGTTGAACACCGCCACCCACAGGGCGGAGGCCGCTTCCACGGATTGAGGCGCGGTCTTGATCATCCATGTTTGCAGGCCGACCGACACTCCGCCGAAGGCCAGGCCCCAGACGATCAACAGTGCCGCGCCGCCGACTGGTCCCCCGCCCAGTACCAGGTAGAGGGGCATCGCGGCAGTCAGTGCGACGGCGATGGCCAGCACGGTCCGGTGCGGGTTGCGCGCCAACGCGGCGCCAGCGATGAAGTTGCCGACCATGCCGGCCGTACCGAACCCGAACAACAGCGGACCGACGAGTCGTTCGTCGATCCCCGACAGCTGCTGCAGTGCCGGGCTCACGAAGGTGTACGCCGAGAAGTGGCCGGTGACGATGAGGAATGTCGCGAGGATGCCGACGCGGACACCCGGGTTGCGGAATTGCTCGGCCAACAGCCGCGGGCTGACGGGCTGGGACGCGGCCAACGGTGGCAGCACTGCCAGCAGAGCGAGCAGCGCGACGAAGGCCAGGGCGCTCAGCGTCGCGAAGGCGAAACGCCAGCCGGAGAAGTCGCCGAGCAGCGTGCCAAGGGGAACGCCAAACACGTTCGCGGCTCCGACACCGCCGAAGATGACCGCGGTGGCCCGTGGTACAGACGCGGGAGCCACGAGTCGGACGGCCAAGCCGCTGGCAACGGCCCAGAAGCCTCCGATCGCCACCCCGACGAGCACCCGAGAGGACACCAGCACGGCGAAGTCAGGCGCCAGGGCCGAGGCCACGTTCGCGACGGTCATCAGCCCCATCAGGCCCAGCAGCAGCAGTCGCCGGTCCATCCCGCCGACGAGTACCGGCACCAGCGGTGCCGCGACCGCGGCGACCAGGCTGGGCACGGTCACCATCAACCCGGCCGTCCCTTCGGAGACCGACATGGCCGATCCGACGGAGGTCAGTAGTCCGATCGGCAGTTGCTCGACGGTCACCAACAGGAATGTTCCCAGAGCAACCGCAGTGACTGCCAGCCAGCGACTCCTCCGTGGCGCCTGCTGCTCGGTCGCCCGGTCAGCGGTTCGTTCTGTCGTCGTCACCGATACCTCCTCGACCTATACGGGAGCGATCGCTCCCGTATGCCAGAAGGGACCCTAGTATGGGAGCGGTCGCTCCACAAGCTTGGTAGGGTGACGGGCATGCCACGCCCCAGACAGTTCGACGAGCAGGACGCGGTCATCAGGGCGACCGAATTGTTCTGGCGCCGCGGTTACAACGCCACCTCCGTGCGTGATCTGGGCGCCGAACTCGAACTCACTCCCAGCAGCCTCTATCGCACGTTCACCGATAAGCACACGTTGTTCCTGCGCGCGCTCGACCACTATCGGGCGACCGAGTCCGCCGAGGCCGAGCAGCGGTTGGACGCCGCAGGGCGTTCGGTCCGCCAGGTACTGCGAGAATGGATGCTGTGGCTGGTCTCCCGCCCGCAGGCAAGCGAGTCCGGTCGAGGCTGCTTCGTGGTCAACACAGCAACCGAACTCGGCGCCACCGACGCCCAGGTCAGCCAGCGAACCGAGGCCGCCTTCGAGGTCACTCGGCATGCACTGCGGACGCTGTTGCAGGAGGGCCGTCGCAGCGGCGAACTACCCGCCGACCTCGACATCGACGCCGCCGTGGAACTGCTGTTCACCACGGTACTCGGACTGCGGGTACGAGAGCGCGCGGGCCACGACCGGGCACGACTTGCCACTGCGATCGACGTCGCGGTCCAGTCTCTGGGCAGTGTCTCGAGGTGCGGGTAGCCACTCGTGGATCACGGTGACGTGGATGGTGGCTTCGTAGCGGACAGCCAGCTTTCGTATCGGGTGGCCAGCCCGTGGTGGCGCTTGAGGCGGTTGATGCCGCACTCGACCGCGTGGCGCTGCCGGCAGACTCAGATCGAAGGCAGGCGGCCGGCCGCACCCACCCGCTGAACCCCCACACGGCGGGCCGAACTCGCGGCGCCGTTGTCCCCCGTTCGCGCGTTGACATGCCGCGGCGAGCATCCGATGAAGCGCCAGCACTTCGTGGTAGCCCTCGCCCGTACGGTCCCCACGTCCACCGCTCAAGCGTGCCGCATGCCGCCGTTCACCGGTTTGAATGATGCTGCGCGGAGGACACAGGTACGCGAGCAGTCAGAGGTTGTCCTCGTCCGATGGCGGCATCCCGGGCTTGCTGAAGATGTTGCTGATGTACTTGCTGACCAAGGAGTCAGGGGAGCCGGCCACCACAGCCGGCTCCCCACGTACATCAGACCCCTTCGGCCCCTCGTACGCCCGGCGGACGTCGACCTCCACGTCGAACCCGGCGTCGATGAAGATGTCGACGAACGTCTTCGACCACCCCACCGCTGCGTCCTTCGACCGCACGTCCCCTCGTCGTGCCGCCCCAGCCTGGCAAGGACCGCGCGGCGTTGCGACTAGCCGGCTCGAAGCGGCGCGGTGTCGAACGCGACCAGGGACTCCGTCACGACGCCGTCGCGCATCCGCATCCGGTCGATGCCCTGCCACTCGATGGCGACACCGGCGACGGTCGCCCGGGCCCGCCAGCTGATGAACAGCAGGTCGTCGCGCTGGGCGTGGTCCGTCACCTCGAGCCGCAGGTCGGGGAAGCGCTGGAGGGTTCCGGCGACCCGGCTCGCCCAGGCGTCGGCCCCGCGAATCGGCTCCGCCAGACCCGGCCAGGTCAGCACGATGTCCGGATCGCTCAGGGTACGGATCTTTTCCGGCGTGGGGTCACCCCAGGCCGCCGCCCACCGCTCGACGAAGTCAGGCATCGCCATCTCCTCAGCTAGAAAGATACGTACTCAAGGTACGTACTTGCGGGTTGGAAGTTACGTACCCGTAGTATGTGATGTCAAGTGGAGGGAGCAGGGATGCGGCGTACGCAGGCGGAGCGGACGGAGGCCACGACCTCGGGGCTGGTGGAGACGGCGGCCGGGCTGTTCGGCCGCGACGGCTACTCGGCCACCTCCATCGATGACGTCGCACGCGCCGCCGGGGTCACCAAGGGAGCGGTGTACCACCACTTCGACGGGAAGATCGGGCTGTTCCGGGCGGTCTTCGTACGCGAGGAGCAGCGGCTCGTGGAGCGGTTGGCTGCCGCGGCCGGCGGGACGGCCGACCCCTGGCAGGCCATCCGGGCCGGCTGCGCCGCGTTTCTCGACGCCTGTCTCGACCCGGCCGTGCGGCAGATCATCCTGCTGGACGGACCGGCGGTCCTCGGCTGGCAGGAGGTCCGCCGCATCGAGGACGACTACCTCGTCGCCCTGCTGCGCCGCGGCTTGGAGCGCGCGAGCGGGGGCAATATCGAGGCCCGTACCCACCTGCTGGTCGGGGCGCTCTGCGAGGCGGGTCTGTTGCTCGCGCGCGACCCTACGGCGAAAGCCGAGCTCCGTCGGGAGCTGAACCTGCTCCTCAACGCGTACTCGACGCGTTAGTACTCCAACGTCACCCGGCGCGGCGGCACTTCCCGCGACCGGATTTCCGATTCCGCATCGGAGGCTCTCCCCGGACTCGTAACCTCCTGGTGTCACGAATGGGGTGTCTGATCTGGAGAGAGCACGCGCGCGGTGGCTAGGAATCGACTGCGGGCGCTGTACAGGATCGGCAGTCACTGACGAACCTGAACCGAGGGAATGGAATCGACAATGAACCTGCGGCAACGCCGGATACGGGTAGGTATCCGGGCCAGTGTGGTTTCCGCCGTGGTGGTCGGGGCCACCACGCTCGCCGCGTCCCCCGGGTACGCGCAGCTGCGGGCCTTTCCCTCTGACCCGCGCGCCGAGTTTCACGAGGGCAACGCGACCACCTGTGCCCAGGTCGGTGAGGCCGACGCCCTCCAGATGGGCGCACCGGACGACAGCGACTCCGCCGACGATTTCGTGGCCGGAACCGTCGAGTCGTTACCTCAGGGGCAGGCGCTGAATGTCGCGATCACCCCGGCGGGCGTCACCGGCGGCGTGGTCGTCGACGCCGTGGTCGTGAAGGGCAGCAACGGGTACAACGTCTACCGAGACCCGGCCGTCCTGCCACCGACCCTGCCGCCGCCGCAGCGCTACATCTCCCCGCGGACCGAGGGCGGCAACATTCCTGACATCAGCCATTGGTTCGTCTGCTACCACACCGGACCCCTGCCGTCCGGGTCGCTGCTGGTCAGAAAACTGGTGATTCCCCCACTGGGCCGCTCGGCGCAACCGCTTCCCGACAGTTACACCGTCAGAGTGAACTGCCCGCAGACCGGCATCGCCGACGTCACCTTCGAAAGCGGCGGCGGGTCCGTCGTCATCCCCGACCTGGTAGCCGGTGACAGGTGCACCGTCGTCGAGCTGGAACAGCCGCTCCCCGCTGGAACGGTGGTGACCGGCTCACCTTCCACAGTGGAAATCGCACCAGGGACGACCGTCAGCGGCACGATAACCAACGACTTCTCCCGGGTCGCAGTGCAGACGGGCACCGTTCAGGTCGTCAAACGGATCACTGGTGCGCCCACCTCGCCGCCAGCGAGCTTCACCGCCCGGGTCGAATGCGACACGCCGTCCAGCCAGACGGTGTCGCTGCCCGCCACGGGTGGACCGGCCGATGCCGTCACCGTCACGGCCGAGTCGCTCTGCCGCGTCGAGGAGATCGTCCCGGCCGGTTGGACCGTCTCGTACTCCGTCGACGGCGCTCCGTCCACGTCGAGTCCGCCGCTGTTCACCGTCGAGAACCAGCAGACGGTGACCGTCACCGTGACCAACACGCCGCCGAGCGAACCGGGGCTGCCGGTGACCGGCGCCCCCACCGGCCAGGTCGTCGCCCTCGCCGGCATCTTCATCGCCTCCGGGTCGGCGATGCTGCTCCTCGCGCGCTCGCTGCGGGGCAGGTGCCGGATCGAAGCACGGTGACCAGCCGCACGGGTTGACGCGGACCCGGCGTCAGGATCGATGCGTTTCAAGCGATGATCCGCACCTCCGGGTAGGCCGGGCTCGGGCCTTCGAGCAGGGGCTGCCGCTGGTGGCGAAGGTGCAGGTCGAAGAACGCGAGCGGGTACGCCTGCTGTATCCGAATCGCCCGGGCCGGGCTCAAGGTGCCGACCCAGCCGGCGAGGTCCTCGTCGCTCATCCCGACGAACCTCGCCAGTTGCGGGATCAGTCACTGGCGGTCGCAGTACGCCCCGTGAGCCGCGCCCTCGGCATGCACGTTGAGGCGCCATCCGCGCAGGCTCGACCAGAACTGGGCGACGCTCGGCTCGGCGGTCCGGGTGAAATCTGCGGTCATCAGCATGAACGGCCGGTCGAGGTCGGTGACCGGCGGCGCCGACTCCATCGGCCCGTCGAAACTGAGCCCGCACCGGACGCGCCGGTCGGTGTTCATGACGAGAGCGGTCGCCGTGGCGCCCTTCGACCAGCCGAACATGCCGATGCGACGCAGGTCGAGCGCGGCACCCAGGCCGGCCGGCAGCGGACGGCGCTGGGCATCGGGGTTGCGACCGGCGGCGAGCTCCTCGACTCGGTCGAGGACGAACCGCATGTCGTCGGAGGAGTCCCATGGCGTGAAGGACATGCCGTCGACGGGGACGGTGAGCCGGCCGTCGGGGAACTCGCTGAACGCGTCGTAGGTATGATCCACCGTGACCACGACGTAGCCGTGGCTTGCGAGTTCTGTGCCGGTGATCGTGTTCTCCCACGGCAACGATGGTCACCGCGCCGACCACTGTCGTGGTCCCGACCCCGGGCGTCTAGGTGTTCCTGAACCGCGAGCTGCCGCAGCGGTGCGGCCGGCTCGAACAGCTGCTCGCCGTACGTCCACCAGCGGCACCGGCCAGGCTCGTACTGGCCGGTCGACCGTTTGCTGACCACGCCTTCGATGCCGGTGGCGACGGTCCAGTGCGTCAGTCAGTCCGCCGCCTGCCGCATGTCCACGGTCTGCGGAGTGAGGGTGAGCTGGGCCCGGGTGCCAGGACCCGGATCACCACGGAGGCGATCATCGGTGACGTGACCGACAGCATCCGCGACCCGAACACCGTGCTGCTCAGGCGGCGCAACCGGCGAGGAAGGCTGCGGTACACCGGCCGACTGCTCGGCCATGAGCTGGCCTGACCTGCGCCGCCACACTGGCTGCCGCCTTCAGAGGTTGACCCTGTTGACCGCCGTCGCCCACACCAACGGGCACGCAAGCAGGTTAAGCCCGGCTCCTCGTTGTCACTGAGCGGCACGTTGGGGCCTAGACTGACATCAGGCGGCAGCCGCTTGCGAGTTGCAACCGCTTGCGGCTTACGGGGCCAGCTCCCTGTGTTGTTCCTCCTGGCTTCGATCTCTAGTACGTTTGCCAACGATGGAACTCACGACGGTGTTGAAGTCAGTCCTCGTGGCCGTCGTTATCGTCGCAGGGCTTGGGGTTCTCTTTCTGATGGGTCACCCGTCACGCTTCGGACCAGGGTTGGCCGACCGAAGCGAGGCTGAGCGCGCGGCGATGATTGAGTCCGATCGTCGACATCATCATCTGGTTAACCGGGGATCGTCAGCAGCCATTTCGATCATTACCGGTGTTTTCGCGGTAGCCATCCTCGCCGGTCGGCCAGAGAAGCGCTCGAGCGGGCTTATTATGGCGGCGATATCATTGGCCAGCGCTGCGGTGTTTGTGTTGCTCATTCGCCGGGACCGGCAGCGGCCTGGGGATTAGAAGAAGATCCCAGCTCGCTGGGTCGAGCCGGCTCGGCGCTAGGTCGGTCATCGGGCACACCTTTCCGGCGTGGTTCGAGTGGGCGTTCCCTGGCTCCGGATGACCTCGGAACGTGCCGTCTAGTCGCCCAGCGGCGTGGGCCCGCCCTCAGGCGGGCCCACGCGAGATGCGGGCGGCAGTACGAAGAGCTGCCGCCCGCGCCCGTCGGCCGGCCCACCGCGGGCCACGCCGGTCCGCCCGGCGGCGGTGCTCAGACCCGGGTGACCCGTACGGCGTCCGCGACCACGTAGCCGGTGCCCGAGGTCCACCGGCTCACACCGACCTTGTTGCCGTCGCCCTTGACGAGGGTGAAGGTGCCCAGGGAGCGCCACTTCCCGCCGTTGCTCCGCTGGTCGACGTGTACGGTCTTGTTGCCCGTCGAGGTGGCCACGATGTACGGGGTGGCGGCGCTGTTGCCGGTCGACGCCGGGTACCAGACGTCGACCCGGTAGGTGCCGGTCTCGGGGATGTTCACCTTGTACCAGGCGACGTCGCTGGCGGCGACCGGGGCCGCCCGGCGGTAGTTGGTGCCGTACCGGCCGGCGAGGCTGGACGCGACGGTCCAGTTGGTGCTGGCGGTGAAGCGGCCGGCCGTGGTGTTGTCCACCACCGCACTCCACGGGCTGAAGTACGTCGACCAGAGGTTGTGCGTCGGCCAGCTGGTCACCTGACGGGAGGCGGCCCACAGCGCGCTGTCGATGTCGCCGTAGCTGAGGCCGGAGGGGTCGTCGCGCTGGTTGAACAGCGCCGCCCAGCTCATGCCCTGGTAGCTCTTGACCAGCAGGGTGTAGGTGCCGGCCAGGCTGCCGGTGTGCCAGACGTTGTACTTGGTCCCGCCGCTGGTGGCGAAGGGGCGCACGGCCCAGCCGAGGCCGTAGTACCAGCCGTTGCCGTTCACGCCGGTCGACGGCACCGCGGTGACCTTCGCCAGCGAGGCACCGTCGAGCACGCCACCGGCGCCGTCGAGCATGGTGGCCCAGCGGACCATGTCGACCGCCGAGGCGACCCACCCGCCGTTGGCGTCGCGCAGGCTCATGCTGAAGGTGCCGTACGGGGCCGGCACGATGGCACCCGAGTCGTCCAGGACGGTGCGCCCGGTGTACTGCGACCGGTAGCCGACCTCGCCGGTGAGCCGCGTCAGGGCCTTCCCGTGCGCCATCCGGGTGATGCCCAGCGGCGCGAGGAGCTTCTGCTTGACGTACGCCTCGTAGGACATGCCGGTGACCTTCTCGACGACCCGGCCGGCGAGGAAGTAGCCGTAGTTGCTGTACGCCACCGTGCTGCCGGGATCGTGTTGCAGCGGCTGGCCGGACATGTAGCGCAGGACGTCCTCCTTGCGCAGCTCCAGCGGCACGCCCAGCGCCTGCGCGATGACGTGGTCGCGGCCGTGCAGGGGGTCGAAGGCGAGGTCCCGGTCCCAGCCGCCGAGGTGCTGCAGCAGCCGCCGCAGGGTCACCTGCGGCAGCCTCGGGTCGACGGACTGGCCGGTCGGCGGGATGAAGTCCAGCACCGAGGTCACCGGATCGTCGAGGCCGATCAGGCCGTCCTGCACCAGCCGGAGCACCGCCGCCGCGGTGAGCGACTTGCTGAGGCTCGCGATGCGGAACAGCGACGTCGGCTGGATCGTCTCCGCCGAGTTGTTGCCGTAGCCCCGGGCCAGCACGAGCCGCCCGTTGTACGCCACCGCGAGCTGCCCGGCGCTGACCCCGCGCGCCTGCATGAACGACTTCATGGTGTCGTCGAAGCTGCTCAGCGCCGCCACCGCGGTGCCGGTGGCGACCCATCCGTCCGCCGCGTACGCCGGCGCGGCGAGCAGTGTGCCGGCACCGGCACCGGCGGCACCAGCGGCGCCGGCCGCGCCGACGAGCTTTCCGAACGTTCTCCTGCTGACTGTCCGCAACGAAGTCTCCCCGTCCAATTGATCTAGCCGGGGAAACTCTACTGAAGTATTCGAGATTGGACGGTCCCGGTGGCGACCACCGGGGGATGTGCGACGACCCGCCGCGGGAGGGAGGCGGCGTGCGTGCCCGCCCGGCCCGGCGGACGGTGCCGTTCAGGGACGGCCCGTCCGCGGGGGGCTGTCACGTCATCCCTGGACCGACCGCCAGTGTGCGAGGTCAGTGTGTTGGCCTGCGGCCCCATCATCAACATGCCGCCGTCGACCGGCCAGGACGCGCCGGTGACGTACGCGGCGGCGGGCGAGGCGAGCAGCGCCACCACGGCGGCCACCTCCCGCGCGTCGCCCGGCCGCCCGACGGCACCCCGCGCCGCTCCTGGGTGAACGGATCGATGTCCTCTTGGCCGGACAGGGCAGGCGCACGGCTCGGCAGCCGGGCTCGCAGAGCGGGCAAGGAGCGGGAAGAACAACTCCATGGCGTCGTCCTTCGGCTGGGGAACTACGGGCGACCAATACCGATCCAGCGACCAACCCAGTCACCGATTCCGCAAAGTAGATCCGGACAACCCGACCCCCAGCCGTCCGGACCTATCCTACGAGCGCCTGGTGAGTCGCCTTCTCATCCGCAACCATGAGGCGGACCGAGACAGCATCGTCACTGACCGTCAAGGCCATCGGCGAGACAACATCTGCCTGCGGGTGCTTCGCCTGGATCCTGCGCACAACCGCGTCGCCATCCACCACCGTCCTGATAGCCCCATAAGGGTCCGGTGTGGGCGCGCTGTCGGCCTACTGATACCGCCAAACCGCAGCACACGCTTCCATCCAGGTCGCGAGGTCGGGCACACCATCGATCGTGAGCAGTGAGTACGGTGGGAAGCCCACCACTGGTGTGACACCGGCGAAATCATGGTCCGGCGCGAATAGCAGTAGGTGGCCGTCGTTGCGATGCGCCAGCGTCAGATTTCCGTTGGCCTCTACCGCAACTGCGTAGTACTCATCTGGGTCGATAGGCAACTCCAGGCCGGTATCTTCCCAGAGCCACGCATAGTCGTTGAGTGCGTCCGCGATCCGTACGTGCGCTGCCCCGACCGTGAGCACCTCGTCCTGATTGGTCCACCAGGTGGTCGGCTCGCTAAACCGTTCGACGATCCCACCGCAGGCCTTCCAGAAGCTCATGTGGGTCCGCGCGACGTAATCGCCCTCCTGCTCTCGGGGTGGCTGGCAGAGCCATCCCCGCCGATGGCCGGATGATCCCCATGCCAGCAACTCGAAGTCGGTGCCTCCGACGGACACAGGCGTGACCGTGGCCGAGGCGAGCAACGCGGACAGCTCAGGCAGACCATCGATCGAGCCGCGGGCCCAGGGTCGGGCCTCGCCCACCGCGGCGCTTTCTCCAGGGCGGAGGAACCATGACACCTCGTCAAGGAACTGCTCCCAGTCGCTCACGGCCCCGATGATCGCACGGGCTCCTTCGTCAACCGGACACGAGCCGAGTCCGGCTCATCGGGTGTATCGGCGCCGACCTCCTGCCACCAGATGCGGCACACCCGGCATCGAGGACATGTCCTGCAGCACAGCTTCGGCCGTCCGTCTTGCCTCCTGCTCCGTGATCACCGGTACGTCATGCGTCAAGAGACCCCGACCGGGCGACCAGTGCCCTGCGAAGATCAAGACGGCTATCGGCTAGCGTCGTTGACTGAGGTTGACCTGCTCGCCATGTCGCCCCCTCGACCCGGGCCTTCTCCGTCGGCGGGCTTGGCTGTACGGATCGCTGTCCAGCTACCCTCTGATCCGTAGCCTGGCCGGACTGACCGGCTCGGTGCAGGAGTGTCGGCAACTGCTGATCGCGGCGATCTACACGTCCGCTGCGCGTCGGTTCGTCCAGCGCCGTTGCTGTCATCGGTTGCTGTCATCGCCGCTGTGATTGCCGTCAGCTCGGCAAGCAGCTCTGGCATCATGCGACGAATGAGCGGGAGGCCGCCGCATGGTCACTGCTGAAGGTCCAAGCCGTCGAGCTGATCGAGTACGACTTTCCGGACTGGGTGCGGGTACGCCTGGTCGATGCTGGCGGCCAACCGAGGGTCTTCGAAGGCAAGATTGCGATCTTCTTCCACGGAGACGAACCCACGCCAGCCACGACGTTCCCGGCACCGGCTCACATCCGCTGCCAGTTGCTTCAGGTTGAGATGGGCAGGGACGGCCGAGAGACACTCCTCGTCCCACCGCCGTCGACCACCTGGAGGACCAGGACAGCCTGGACGAGTTCCGTGTACACCGCGACCAGGTCGAGCTGTCCGCCTCGTCTTCTCCGGGACCCTGACTGTCAGCTCGGAAACTGTCGAGCTTCGGCAGGGCACCGGCTTGGCGGCTTGGTCTCGGCAGTCTCTCGTGGGCTCGGCTGACTCCGTCGTCCTCGCCCAATGGCACGCTAATTGCACGCCGGGTGCTCGCCGGGATGGCCAGCCGGAGTCAGTCGCCGGCCCCTGCCTTGCAAAGATCAAGACTCCTGTCGACCGGCGATCACTGCGGCTGGCCCGCTCACCTCGTCGCCTTGCGTCGGCCCGAGCCCAGCGCCGTCGACCGGCTTGACTGTACGGATGGCTGTACCGGCTGCAGGGCCAGCAGCGCCTGTTAGCCGTCGTAGTCCTCAAACTCCCAAAGACCAACACCGCCGACCTTCTCGCAGCGAGCTCGGTCCGGCTGGCCGCTTCGACGTTCCCGATCACTGGCGCAAGGCTGCCTCGACGGGCGCCGGCGAGAACTCTGCCACGAACAGCGTGCCGCCCCACCAGGAAGGGCTGCCGGACCAGTAGGTCGGCCAGGGCGGCAGGGGTGCATACAGTCACCTGGTACTGCTCCTCACCTGGTTCGCCTACGACGCCGACGTACACCTCGACCCGTTGCGAGGCGTCCTGAGGATCGAAGAGGGCAAGCTACCGCCGGCCCACCGGCGACAAGTGGATTATGAGATCAAGATGCGCGACTCAGCGACCTCGGCGTATGGCGTTCTAGCAGCGGAAACACCTCTCGACATCTCTCACCACTCCCCCACTGTCCGTCGACCTCTTGCGGACTAGATGCGGACCGCCCACCGGAGCGGTCCGGCTTACCCCATTAGGTCCAGGACCCCTAGGACGATCGACAAGGCGATCCCGACCAGCGCGATGCCGGCGACGGCGCGCATGACGGCACGGGCCACCCGACTGCCTCCGGTGCCCTCAGCAAGGCGGCCCATCATCTCCGTGCGCGAATCGATGGAGTACGGGTTGGTACTCGTATCCACGTAGCTGCGTCTCAACCAGTCGCGGTCGGGGTTTGGG
This sequence comes from Micromonospora sp. C28SCA-DRY-2, assembly GCF_030519475.1. Taxonomy (GTDB): domain Bacteria; phylum Actinomycetota; class Actinomycetes; order Mycobacteriales; family Micromonosporaceae; genus Micromonospora. The sequence continues at coordinate 660,731 of NZ_JAUMKD010000003.1, forward strand.
TCCTGGATCGTGCCCATGCACCGAGTGTGCGGCCTTGGCGCAATAAGCAGGGAAGGCTGCGGACGGAGCAGGATCTCCTCGTCGGGCAGTCGTAGCCCGTCCAGCCTCCCCCGGACGGGGCCAAGGTGGAGCGCCCTATCGGACGAACGACCTTGTCCCCGTCCGGGGAGGCTGGTAGCCCTTGTGGTGCCCGGCGAGGTGATCCGCACGCGGCATCTCTGAGGAGGGCCGGGGTTCGGGGCAGTGCCCCGAGGTCTTCAAGGTCTTGGTAGTCCCAAGCGTGGCCGGCCGGCCCGGCGGTGCCGGCCGGAGGTCGCCAGCAGGCCGGGGCCGAGCCGGCGCGGCCCGCTTTGCGGGCCGCCCTGATCCTTCACGAGGCCAATTCGACAGTGCGATCCTTCGATCGCCTGTCCTTCGATCGTCTTATGCCGTCCCGGTAGATGCTTGGCATCGGCGTTTAGTCGCTGCTGGCCGAGGTTCGACCTCTCACCTTTGATCTTGGAATCCGGCCGACCGCGTGGAAGACTCCTGGCGTGTCGTCCAGGGTTCCGCGAACCGTCAAGGCGCTCGACACCACCGAGCTCATCCGGCTCGACGCCGAGGCGATTGAGTACGGGTTCAACCGCAATCACGGCCACGGCTGGCTCGCCGAGCATCTTGCTCCGCAAGCAGTGCACTATCTACGCCCCGTGATGGTGCACCGAGCCGGCCGACGGCCCGAGTTCTCTCCGCACTGGCGGTGCATGCTGCTGCTGACGATGCGCGATGGCCAGGAAGTCTTCTCGTTGCTAGATATCTGGCCCCCTTCGTTTGACCAACTGCCCGAGGCCTTGGACCTGACTACAAAGCAGGCGATCGTTCAGCGGCTCGAATGCGGAGGGCTGCCTACGCAGGCACAATGGGCAGACCTCAATAAGTAGCGTGAGCGGTCACACCTATATGGTCGAGCCTTGCTTCGGTGCAACGCGCTGGCCTCTCGATACGGACCTCGTGAAAGTCGATTCCGACTCGTTCTGCCCAGGCCTGCGCACGCCGCGAGTCAGTGATCAGTTCCGCTCCGGGATAGAGCGGTTGCCACCTCACGGCCCACACGTAGCCGTCGAGATCCGGCCCGATCTCCGGGTCCGTCAGCCGTTCGTCCAACGACTCGCGCCAGGTCTCTGGGCTCAAGGCAGTGCGCACCTCGGCCTCGACGCAGAACTTGAAGAGGTATCGGAGGTGCGTCGGCCGAATACCGGTGCTTGGGGAGGCGGTCAGGTAGACGATGACCTCGTAGTCGCGCATGTAGTCGGTGAAGGCGTGGTACAGCACGGCCTGGTCGAAGACGTCGTCCAGGGCTCGGCGCAACTGGGTGATCTCCACGCCGCCTGTTCTATCAACCTGCCTGGCAGGGCCGCTGGCCGACGGACGTCACGCGGTTTAGGAAGTGAGGACACGGGCGGAACTGGCTCGGCAAAGACCTGGCTTGACCTGCGTTGCCGTGCCGGCCGCGAAGTCCAGGAACTGACCGCCGTTGACCCCGCGGCTCCCCTCACAACGGGCACGCAACGGGCACGCCACAGCCACGCAGCACCCGGCCGTGCAAGATCAAGACCGCTGACGGCCAGCGTCGGCCATCGGCGCTGAACCGCTTGACTTGGCGGCTACGGTCGCTTGCTACCTGTGCCTGTCTCCTGGCTGGGCTGGGCTGTCCGGATGGCTGTACAGCCACGTGCCGCAGCGCCTGCATGATGATCGGATGGCGAACTGCCGTACGGTGATCGCAATCAACAAGCACGGGCTGGCGCTGGGCGTTGACACAGAAAGCCCTGGATAGTGTCGACGAATGACGGCCGCTGCTGGACACCAGCGGAGAATCCGGTCTCGCTACCCCGATAGGTGCCGGCTCCTCGACTCCCAGCCGGGGTCACGGGTGGCGACAGACCATCCGCGTAGCGACGCGAAGCGCCCCGCAGGACGGGTGGCGTGGATACTCGACGCACCGGGAGGAAGGTTCGTCCGCCCAGGCGCTCCGGTCTACAAGACGACGGCGGAGGCCGATTCAAACGAAGCGGCGACGGAGCCGGTAGTGGGTATCGACGCGCTGCTCTCACGGGAACGGACACCGCGGGACTACCTGGACCTGGTTGCGGACCCGCGAATCGATCAGGACGGGCTGGACAGCCTTGCCCGTAGTCTGCGCGCAAGCCCACGCCGACCAGCATCAAAGTGCACGACCTGCGGCACGCCTTGGCCACACTCCTGGGCCAGGGCGAGGAGCGGCGGACGGCGATGGAGCTGCTTGGGCACTCCACGATCCGAGTAACAGCCGAGACCTGAGGCCACGTCCTACCGGCGCGGGCTCGTCAGGCCGCCTCAGCCATTGATCGGATGCTGTGCGAGGGGGACGGCATGACCGCCTGGCTGTCGGACCGAGGTCGGCCGAGGAAGGTGCTGGTGGACCGGATGGCAGAACCCAACCGCATTCCAGTAGTTCAGGCGCCGGCCGTGTCAATTTCGGCCGTTTGTCGACGGGCATCAGCAGGCAGCTGAAGGCCGCTACGGGTGTGATCCGGAGCCGGGCTGGATCAGGCCGGTTTCGTAGGCGAGGATGACCAGCTGGACCCGGTCACGGACACCGAGCTTGGTGATGGCCCGGGCGATGTGCGTCTTGGCGGTCAGCGGGCTGATGAACAACCGCTGAGCGATCTCCTCGTTGGACAGGCCCGTGGCCAGCAGCCGCGCCACTTCCCGCTCGCGTTCGGTGAGTGGCTCCAGCCGATGGCCGCTGCTGCCGGTCAGGACGGGACGATGGGCGAACTGCTCGATCACGCGCCGGGTGACGCTCGGCGACAGAAGGGCATCGCCGGCCGCGACCGCAGTGATCGCTTGCCGTAGCTCGACAGGCTCGACTTCTTTGGTGAGAAAGCCGCTGGCACCCGCTTGGAGAGCGGCGAAGATGTGTTCATCGGATTCGAACGTGGTCAGGATGATGACTCTTGTGCAGGTCAGGGCGGGATCGGACGTGATCAGCTCAGTGGCTTCGAGCCCGTCCAGCACCGGCATGCGGATGTCCATCAGGATGACATCTGGCCGCAGCGCCTTCGCTGCGCGCACAGCCTCTTCACCGGTGGTGGCTTCGCCGACGACCTCGATGTCACGGGCCCGCCGCAGCAGGCTGCGAAACCCGGCCCGCACCAGCGCCTGGTCGTCGGCGAGGAGCACCTTGATCGTCATGGCCGTGAGTCTGGCACAGGGATCTTGGCCCGCACGGTGTATCCACCGTGCGGACCGGCCTGCCCGGCAGCGAACGTGCCGCCGAGGGTGGTAACCCGCTCGCGCATGCCGCGCAGGCCCGCACCGGCCACAGAGTCACCCGTCGGCCCGGTGCCGTTGTCGCTGATCTCGGCGGTCACCCATCCGTCGGAGCAGCTCAGGCTTACCGTTGCGGCACTGGCGCCGGCATGCCGGATGGCGTTGGTCAGTGACTCCTGCACGACCCGGTATACGGCCCGTGCCACCGGAGCGGGCACGGTGTTCACGTCGCCTTCGGCGCGGTAGGCGACGTGCAGGCCACCGGCGCGCACCTGGCCGATCAGCGGAGCCAGGCCCTCCAGTCCGGACGACGGAGCCAGCTCGGAACCAGCTGCGCCGTCCCGCAGCACGGCGATCAACGCACGCAGGTCGGACATCGCCTCGCTGCGCACCTGCTGGGCCGCTTGCAAGGCGGTTCGCACCTCGCCTGGGGAGTCATCGACGGCTTCCATAGCCACCCGCAACTGCAGCCCCACAACGGTCAGGGTGTGCGCCACCACATCGTGCAACTCGCGCGCGATCTGCAACCGCTCCTCGGCGGTCCGTTGCAGCGCCAGGGCCCGAGTGCTTTCGGCGAGCTGAGCCCGCCACCGGCGCTGGTTACGGTAGGCGACACCTGCGCTCACTATCGCTATCAGGGACAGCAGCTCCGCACCGAGGGCGCCCAGCACCGCCTGCGGATCCCGGCCCTGCACCGTGATCTCCCAGTTCGCCGCGATCGCCAGCACGGTCAGGCCCACACCGGCCGCCCAGCCGACCCCCGCTTGGCCCGTGCGGCCCGGCCGGTCCGCCGCGGCGGCCGCGAAGTAGGCCACCGCGGCCGGCCAGATCCACCCGGTATGGGTCAGTCCCGACGTGCGCATCGCGACGATCAGCGCGGCGCTGACGATCAGCAACCCCACCGGCCGGCACCGGCGCAGCAGCACCGCCAAGCCCAGGGCCACGGCCAGCGGCACCGTGGCGGAATACCCCACCGGTTCCCCGGCCAGCGCTGTCCCGGCCAGCAATGCTACGACGGTCACCGCCGCCAGGACCAAGTCGGTGATCCGTTCCATGCGCATGGTGTGATCATTCCGCTGCCGAGGCGCGGGCCGGTGCCCGGGTGGCCGCCGTTGCCGCCAGCGCGATCCAGGCCAGATTCGCCCCGAGCAGCAGCCGCTCCACCAGCCCAAGGAGGGTGGGGACGCCGCCGATACCCAGCGAGGGCCCATCCATGACATCGGCCATGAAGACCGCCAGCGCCACCGTCCCCAGCACCGATCCCGCCGCTGCGGCGATGAGCCACCGGCGCCCACGGCCCACGTGGGCAGTCAGCGGCTTGGTGAGCAGCACCGCCGCCACCGGAAAGGCGGCAAAGGCCAGCCATGCTGCCAGCCCGTGAACCATCTCCGAGGTAGACGGCCGGCTCCACCGGCCCGGCGGATCGGCGGGGAAGACAGCCGCGACGGTCAACCCAGCGGTCCAGAGCGCCAGCGCCCCCTTGCCCACCCGCCGCCCCGGCAGCCGCCGCAACAGCGAGTGCAGCAACAACGAGGAAAGCCCCATGCCCAGAATCGCGGCGGGGATGAGCCAGCCAGCAGTGCCGTTGACATAACGGCTGACCGTCTCGCTGAACGGATGATATTGGGGGTTGAGAACATCCGCAGCGCCGATGATGAGAAGGACCGCGCCGGCCGTGCCGGCCGTGATTCGCTGAACAAGTGTGTTCGCCATGCCCAAAAGCTATGTGGCGAAACACGTCCGGTCGTCGTCCAAACCGAGCGATCCTGAACTGCGCCATTCGAGTACGGCATACACCAGAAGAAGTAGGCAGGAGCTCGGCCACACTCAGCTGAGCCCGACCCGGATTCTCGAACACCGGTCCCAAGGTGACCCACGGCAATCCGCAACACCAGCCAGGTGCCCGCCCCGTTCATCCAGCTGCTCACAGCCCTGGCCCGTCCCGAACCGGCCGCACGTCAGGGGCCCCAGTGGGCATCGCGGCCCGTCCGTCGGCGGGCACGATGACGGTTCAACACTCGGCTGGTGGCGGGCAACGATTGGCGGCGTTGGCGTCGCCGGTGGTCGGTCGGCCTGACCGATGCCGGCCGGAGGTCGCCAGCAGGCCGGGGTCGGGCCGGCGCGGCCCGTTTGATCAGATAGAGCGCGTTTCGGCAATGTCACGGCGGTGAGCTGCTGTCGGTTGTCGGTGCACGGGAGATGCTTGGCGCTCGCATCCCGCCAGATGCCTCACATGATCGATTGGCGCGAAACTGCATCTGGCACGCCGCCCGCGCTGCTAGGGTGCTGCTGCTGTGGTCCCGTGCGACACCTTGACTTGACGCTCCCGCAGTGGCCTCAGCTCGGTCGCTCCACGTCCGTTGTCCCACCCGCTGAACCGTTCTCTGCCTGCGCCTTCATGAGCATGCCGTAGTAGGGCACGACCACCAGTCGCAGGCACAACCACCACGCGTAGACCGCCGCAGCACTCCACGACCTGGGGTCGTTGAGCAACCCGTGCGCCGGGTCGTTACGCAGGTTGGGCCGAGCTGTTCGCACAGCAGGGCACGCAGTTCTAGGGTGAGATCAGGTCCCAGCAGCTGCAACGACTCCGGCATCTCAAGCAGGGTGTTGAGCCCCTTCTCCGTCGCGGACCCTCCCGGTAGCCCTGCTTCGTCTTCGGCTTGGGCTCGACCACCCACCGCCGGTTCACCTTCCGCAGGACCTGCACGATGGACACCGTGCCCCGCGCGACGTTGACGGCCCGGGGCGGCAGCGCCGACACCTCACCCCAGCGCAGCCCCGTCGACAGCCTGCACAGCAGCAGGTCCGCCGCCTCCGGATCGACCGCGTACGCCGCCTCGAGGAACAGCCGCGCCTCGTCCGGGCTCTCCAGGATGTCCCGCTCGGCGCGCGGCCCCTCCAGCAGCGGCAGCCCGTCCATCGGGTTCGACGTACGCACGGCCGGCCCGCCGTCCTCACCCGGCCGGCACGCCGCCTTGAAGATCGGCACCACGCTCTCGCCCCGGATGTTGGCGATCGTCTTCGCCGACAGCCCGGCGTCGCGCAGGCCCTGCTGCCACTCGCGCATCTCCCGCCGGGTGATCTCGGCGATCGGCCAGTCGCCCAGCCGCGGGTAGACGTGCTTCTCCAGGTGCTCCCGGTACTTGCGCATCGTCTCCGGGTGCGGCTTCACCAGCGTGCTCAGCCACTCCTCGGCGTACGCGCGGAACGTCAGCTTCCCCTCGGCCGGCTCCGGCGACAGGACCACACCCGCCGGGACGGGCTGGGCGAAGCCGTGCTCGGCAAGCTGCTCCGGCGTCGGCATCCGCTCGCCTGCCGCCTCGACCAGCGTCTTGAACCGCTTCGCGTCCGTCTGCTAGTCGAACGTGCGGCTGCTCCAGGAGTTCTCGCGGCGGCCGCCGTCCCGCCACTTCACCCGCCGCCGGCTGCTCTTGCCGTCCTTCGTCGTCCTCTTCTCGGCTGACGCCACCGTTCCTCCACGTGAACGTAGGCGGCCTCAACCCGGTGTCCTGCGGACTCCACCGCCGACGCACCTATATGCGCAACAGTGGGGCCGTAACCGTCGTGCTCGCCGGGCACAAGATCGCGCCGGCCGGCGCGACTCAGAGCCGGTGTTCCCAAGGCGCTCCCACGGCGGATCTTGCCCGAGCACGATCAAGGCCGCTGACCTGAATAACGACTGGTCAGCGGCCTTCTATATGTGGAGTTCTGCTGGTGTCCGAGGGGGGACTTGAACCCCCACGCCCTATACGGGCACTAGCACCTCAAGCTAGCGCGTCTGCCATTCCGCCACCCGGACCTGCATCGTCCAGCCTACCGCGCCGTACCGGGTGAACCCGTCACCCGTTCGGCCGCCCGGCGGGCCGCACGGGGAGTTACTGTACACGGCCCGGGTGGATCATGCACATCGGCTTCCGCCCCTCCCGCCGGAACCATTCGCACCCTGCTCAGCAGGGGTCGGCCGGTGCCGGCGAGGGGTGGACCGGCGTGCCCGGGTAGCGTCCGGCCGCCGTCACCCGGCAGCATGGCCACGTGTCCCATCCCGCTTCCCTGGCCGTCGTCCAACAGAGGGCTCTCGCGCTGCGCGCCGCTGGCGATCTGACCGCCGCCCGCCGGATGCTCGCCGACGCCATCGGGTCCGCCCGGCCCGCGTACGGCGAAGACCACCCGGATGTGCTCAACACCGCACACCTGTTGGCCCGGCTGCACCGCGAGGCGGACGACCCGGGCGCCGCCCGCCGGGTGCTGGAGGAGGCGTTCGCCGCGGGCGAGCGCCGCTGGTCGCAGGCCGAGCCGCTGATGCTCGCGCTCTCGTTCGAGCTGGCCGGGGTAGCGGACGAACTGGGCAATCGGCACGAAGCACGCCGCAATTATCTCCGGATCGCCACCGCCGGGCCCGCCGTGCTCGGCGCCGACCATCCGGCGGTACGCACCGCGCACCAGTACCTCGGCCAGGCCGCTCCCGCGCCGCAGCCGCCCGCCCCCGGCGGCGGCCAGGGTGGCGCCGACGCCCGGCCCGGCGCGGCGCTCAGCGGCCCGACCGTGTCCATGAGCACCATTCCGGCCACCGACCAGCCGCAGGTCGCCGCCCAACCGCCGCAGGCCCCCGCCGCCCGACCGGTGGTCGCTCCGGCACCCCCGCTGCCTCCGCCTCCTCCGGTGCCGGGCCGTGGCCCGTCCGCCCCGCCGTCGGCGCGCTCCGCCCAGGCCGTCCCGCATCCGCCGGTCGTCGCCGCTCCCCCGGCGCCGCCCACCGCCGGCCCGCCGGTGTCCAGCCCGCCCCACCCGGCCCCGCCCGCGCCCGGCCACCACGCCGCTGGTCGTGCGGCACCGGCCCACGCCACGCCGCCGCCTCCGGCACCCCACCCGCACCGCCTCGCTACGCCCACCTCGGCTCCACCGGCACCCCCCACCCTGCAGGCGGGGCGTCCGGCGGCACCGACTCCGCCGACCCCGCCGGTCCCGGCCGCACCGACGCCGTACGCTCCGCCGACGGGCCGTCCGGCGGGACAGCTTCCGTCGACCCCGCCGGGCCCGACGCCAGCCCCGGCCGCACCGACGCCGTACGCTCCGCCGACGGGCCGTCCGGCGGGACAGCTTCCGCCGGCCCCGCCCGTTCCGGTGCCGCCGACGCCCCCAGCTCATCCGGCGGGCCGCCCAGCCGGCCCCGTCCCGCCGGCGCCCGCCGGTCAGCAGGCGGGCCGTTCGGCGGTTCCGCCGGGCCCGCCCCTGCCGGCTCCGCCGCCGTTGCCACCCAGCCGTGGTACGGCGGCGGCAGTCCCGCCGGCGCGGGCCGCCGTGCCGCCGGCCCCCCAGGTCGCGGCGCACGCCGCGGCGCCCCCGACCGCGCCCGCACCGCAGCCCGCCCCGGTCCCGCCATCCGCGCCGGGGGCGCGCACCGCGCCCACCCCGGCGGCGCCGCACACGACACCTCCGGTTCCGCCCGCACCGCCGCTTCCGCCGCCACCGCAGGTCCGCGGGGACCGCACCGTGCCCATGACGGCGCTGGGCGGGGCCGGCACGGCACAGCAGCTCCCACCGCCGCCGCAGCACCGCGCCGCCCCGGTCGTGCCAGCCCCGCGACAGTCGCCGTGGGCCCCGCCGCAGCCGCCCGCGGATCCCACCCGGCGGGTCCCGGACCAGCCGACGGCCGGCGCGGCTCCGCAGGCCGCCGCGCAACAGGCCACCGCCCCGTCCCGACCGGCTCCCGCACCGCCTGCCCAGGGCCAGGCACGGCACGTCGTGGCACCGCCAGCGGCCTCTCCGGCGCAGCCGGCACCCGAGCCGCCCGCCGCGGAGCAGGCCCGACAGGTCTCCGCGCCGCCCGCCGCTCCTCCGGCGCAGCCCGCTCCCACAGCGCCCTCGGCGGAGCAGGCGCGGCACGTCGTGGCACCGCCAGCGACCCCTCCGGCGCAGCCGGCACCCGAGCCGCCCGCCGCGGAGCAGGCCCGACAGGTCTCCGCACCGCCGTCCGCTCCTGCGGCATCGGCGGTCCCGGTGCCGTCCGCGACCCCGCAGGCCGCCAGCACGGCATCGCAGTCCGCCACCCCGGCGCGGCCGGTGCCGGCGCCGCCGGCGAGCGCCGGCCGCCCGGCGCCGGCAAGCCCGGAGGTCGTACCGCCCCGGCCGCCGCGGCAGCGGACTCCGGAGGAGTCCGGCCCGGCCACGCGGCCGCAGCAGCTGCCGGACCCGCCGCCGATCCCGGCACCCGGGTGGGACAAGCCGACCATCCAGGTGCAGCAGATCGGGCCGCTGCTGGCGGAGGAGGTGGCACGGGTCGCCAAGAAGCCGGCCGAACCGCCGGCCACGGCGTCCCCGGTCACTCCGCCCCCACCCGCACAACCGGTGGGCGCAGCACCGTCGCCCGCGCCGGTGAGCGCGCCACCGGTCAGCGCGCCACCGGTCAGCGCGCCGCCCGTCAGCGCGCCACCGGTGAGCGCGGCCCCGGCCCACCCGGTCAGCGCAGCACCCACGAGCGCGCCCCCGGCACCGCCGATCAGCGCACCACCGGCACACCCCACCAGCGCGCCCCCGGCACCGCCGGCACCGCCGGTGAGCGCGCCACCGGCTCCCCCGCACACGGTCAGCTCACCGCCCGTGAGCGCACCCCCGGCCCACCCCGTCAGCGCGCCGCCCGGGCCGGCCCAGCCGGTTCTCCCCCCGCCTCCGGTCGTACCGCCGGCGCACCCGGTCAGCGGACCGCCGCACGCCGGGTACCCGGCACCGCCGGTCAGCGCGCCGCCGGCGCACCCGCACCCGGTCAGCGGCACGCCCCTGCCGCCACCACCGGTCAGCGCGCCGCCGCACCCGGCGTATCCGGCCCGGCCCCAGCCGGTCAGCGCGCCGCCCGGACACCCGCAGCCCGTCAGCGCGCCGCCTGGGCACGCGCACCAGGTGAGCGGGCCGCCCGTGGCGCCGCCGCCGGTCAGCGCGCCGCCGTGGGGGATGACGGCGCCGCCGTGGGGCAGCATGGCGCCGCCGCAGCCGCTGGCCGCGCCGGTCGACGATGCCGAGGCCGAGCCGGACGACGCCGACGACGAGGACGAGGGCACTGACGAACCGGCCTACGTGGACCTCGACCTGGACCAGCCGCGACTCGAACCGGCACCGGAGCCGCCAGCCGACGCCACGAGCGCGGACGCGCCGGTGTCGGCGTACCCGCAGCAGCCGGCGTACCCGTCGACGCTGCCCGCGTACGCCATCGAGGAGCCGGAGTCCGGCGGCCGGAGCCGGGCGACGGTGATCGTCGCGGTCGTCGCCACGGTGGTGGCGGTGGCGGCGGTGGCCGGCGTTGGCGCGCTGGTGCTCGGCCGGGACGCGGCGCCACCGGCCGGTCCGACCCCGTCGGCCTCGGCCCCGGCCACCGCGACCGGGCCGCCCCCGACCGACCTGAAGCTGCGCGACGACACCGCGACGATCACGTTGACCTGGACCGACCCGGCCGACGGCGCGGTGCCGTTCATGGTGGCCGGTGGGCGGACCGGGCAGGCGCTGGGCGTGATGGCGTCGGTGGACCCGGGGCAGACCACCTACACGGTCAACGGGTTGAACTCCCGGGTGGACTACTGCTTCACCGTGCTGGCGGTCTACTCCACCGACTCGTTCGCCACGTCCGGCCAGGTCTGCACGGATCGGAAGGGCGGCGCCTCGCCGCGCTGAGCGTCCACAGCGGGCGCGCACGCTGGGTGTCCACAGGGGGACGGTGCGGGTTCCCCCGCCCTCGGCCGGGCCATATGATGGCACCCGGCTCAGGGGGAGGGGTCGCCGACGGGCGCGCCACCTGCCAGGACGACCAGGGGAGGCACCGGGCTGTGGCCACCATCGACGACGCCGTGCGCGCCAGCACCGACGCCGCTCGCCCCCGATCGCGGTTCCGGGGCGGCCTGGTCACCATCGCGACGGTGGCCGCGCTGCTCGCCGCCATGGGGCTGACCGTGCTCGGGCTCGGCGCCGCGGACAACGCGGTGGCCAGCTACGACGCGAGTTCCTGGCTGTGGAGCGCCGCGCGCAGCGAGCTGGCCCGGGTCAACGGGGTCACCGCCCGGGTGGACACCCGGGTGGAGATCCCGGCCGCCCGCCGGCATCCGATGCAGGTCACCCAGACCGACCGGCTGCTGATCCTGCGGGATCTGAACACCGGTCAGGTCAGCTCGCTGGACCTGGCCACCCTGCAGATCACCGCGACCACCCGCACCACCCCCGGGCTAGGCGTGAACGTCGCGCTGCACGAGGACGCGGCGTTCGTCGTCGACGCGGTGCAGGGCGTGGTCCGCCAGCTCGACCCGCGCTCGCTGGCCCCGGTCGGTGAGCCGGTGCGCTACCCGCCGGGCATCACCGGCGGGTCGTTCGACGGCGAGGGTCGGCTGTGGATCGCGGTGCCGAGCGAGGGCACGGTCTCGGCGATCACCGCGGCGACGCTGCCGTCCGCGCCGGCCTCGGCCGCCCCGGCCGGCGCCGGGCTGAGCCCGAAGCAGGTGGAGACGTACGACGTCGCGGAGGCCAGCCACGAGCTGGTCGTCTCCACCCTGGACGACGGGGTCGCGGTGCTCGACCGCACGGCCGGCACGCTGGTCCGGGTGCAGCGCGGCGAGGTGCGCAAGACGCCGCTGCCGATGACCGCGCCCGGCGCGCTGCCGACCCGCACCAGCGGTCCGCTGGTGCCGGTGACGGTGGCCGACGAGCGGAAGGTGCACGCGGTCGGTGCCGGCGGCGAGGTGCGCGCGTTCACCGTGCCGGGCGCCGGCGACCGGCTCTCCCCCGCGGTGGCCTGGGCCAACCGGTTCTACTGCGCCGACGAGGCCACCGGCACCGTCTACTCCTTCGACGTCAACGGCCAGCTGGTCGACACCATCCGCGGCAAGGCCACCGGCCCGCTGGAGCTGGAGGTCCGGGAGAACCACCTGTTCATCAACGCGCCCGACACCTCGACGGCGCGGGTGGTCAACGACAAGCACCAGGTGCGCGAGGTCGACAAGTACGCCAACGACGTGCTCGGCGGCGACCCGCCGCCGGCTCCCCCGCCGCCGCCTCCGCCGAAGAAGCCCAAGGTCGGCAAGCCGAGCGCGCCGCGCAGCGTCACCGCCGCCGCCGGCAACGCGCAGGCCCGGGTGAGCTGGCGGCCGGCCGCGGCCAACGGCGCGCAGATCATCCGGTACGTGGTGGAGGGCGCCGGCCAGCGGCACGAGGTGGGCGCCAACCAGCGGGCCGTGGAGATCAAGGGCCTGACCAACGGCGAGACGTACCGGTTCTCGGTGCACGCGGTGAACGCCAAGGGCGCCGGTCCGGAGCGGACCAGCAACCCGGTCACCCCGACGGCGGCGGTGCCCGACCCGCCGGCCAGCGTCACCGCCCAGGAGCGACCGGACGGCACGGTGCTGGTGCGCTGGCCGGCGGCGAACGGGCAGGGCAACACCATCGCGAAGTACGTGGTGACGGCCACCTCGGCGGGCGCCAACGCCCCGGCGGGTGAGTCGCGCAAGACCGAGCTGGTGGTGCCGGCCGGCGAGCTGGAGTACGGCACCCAGTACGCCTTCACCGTGGTGTCGGTCAACGACAAGGGCGCCGGGTCGGCGGCGTCGCCGGTCAGCAACACGGTGGTGCCGTACGCGGCGCCGGGGCAGCCGGTCGGGCTGCGGGCGAGCACGGTGGCCAACCAGCCGGGCACGGTCTCGGTGCAGTGGTCGCCCGCCGAGGCGAACGGCCGGCCGGTGACGAAGTACCTGGTGGACGTGGGCGGGCGCAGCAGCGAGGTGACCGACACCCGGACGACGGTGAGCGGGTTGGGCAACGGCCAGAACGTCACGGTCAAGGTGAAGGCGGTCAACGAGGCCGGCCCCGGCCCGGAGGCGACCGCCACCGCGCGGACGGTGGCCGAGCCGCGGGTCACGGTGACCGGCTCGTCGGCGACCGCGACGGCGGCGACGGTGACGTTCACCGTGGACGCCGGCGGCGGGCAGGCGTCCTGCTCGCTGAGCACGCCCGGGGAGCCGGCGAAGACCGGCCCGTGCTCCAGCATCACGATGAGCGGCCTGGCCCCGGGCACGAAGTACACCTTCACGGTGACCGCCAGCAACGCGGCCGGCGAGGGCACCGCCACCCGCGCGCAGACCACCGACGCCCTCTACGGCATCGCCACCTGCAACAACGGCCCGGACGGCGACCAGCGCACGTACTGCGACAGGGAGGTGGACGGCCGCAACGGCAACGAGATCTTCTCGGTCACCCGCCAGGACAACGACCGCCAGGTCGGCTGGGCGAAGCCGGGCACCCGGCTGAAGGCGTACTGCAAGAAGCAGGGCGAGAACGTCGACTCGTGGATCTACAACAACCAGAAGCAGAGCACCTGGTGGGTGCAGGTCGAGTACAGCGGGAAGAACTACATCCCCTGGGCCTGGCTCAACCTGGAGGGCGGCGACAACATCAACGTCCTGCCGACCTGCTGACCCACCCAGGCAAGGAGCACCACCCGTGAACACCCACGAGCCGCTCACCCAGCCGGAGGTGCAGGGCTTCGCCGCCCTCGCCGCCCGGCTGGCCGAGAACGTCAACGCGGTCGTGCTGGGCAAGCCGCAGGTGGTCCGGCTGGCGCTGACCGCGCTCTTCGCCCAGGGGCACGTGCTGCTGGAGGACGTGCCCGGCGTCGGCAAGACCACCCTGGCCCGGGCCATCGCCGCGACGGTGAAGGGGCAGTGGCGGCGGATCCAGTTCACCCCGGACCTGCTCCCCTCGGACGTGTCCGGGGTGACCATCTTCAACCAGGCCACCCGGGGTTTCGAGTTCCACCCGGGCCCGGTGTTCGCCAACATCGTCATCGCCGACGAGATCAACCGGGCCTCGCCGAAGACCCAGTCGGCGCTGCTGGAGGTGATGGAGGAGCGCACCGTCACGGTGGACGGGGTCCGGCACCCGGTGCCGCAGCCGTTCCTGGTGGTGGCCACCCAGAACCCGGTCGAGATGGACGGCACCTACCGGCTGCCGGAGGCCCAGCTGGACCGCTTCCTGGTGAAGCTCTCCGTCGGCTATCCGGACGAGGCGGTCGAGGTGGAGGTGCTGCGCGGCGCCACGGTCCGCTCCCCCGAGGCGCTCACCGCGGTCACCGACACCGCCACCGTCGGCGAGATGGTCAAGATGGCCCGCCGGGTGCACATCGCCGAGCCGCTCTACGCGTACGCGGTCCGGCTGGCCGCCGCCACCCGCAACCATCCGCAGGTGCGGGTCGGGGTCAGCCCCCGGGGCGTGATCGCGCTGACCCGGGCGGCCTGCGCGTACGCGCTGATCGACGGGCGCGGCTGGATCATGCCGGAGGACCTGAAGGCGCTGGCCGAGCCGGTCTTCGCGCACCGGCTGCTGCTCACCCCGGACGCCCAGGTGCGCGGGGTGACCGCCGCCGAGGTGCTGCGCCAGGCGGTCGCCTCGGTGCCGGTGCCGCTGCCGTCCGGGCAGCCGGCCCCGGTGCAGGGCTGACCGGCAGGTCGGCGTGGGGATCACCGCCCGCGGGGTCGGGCTGCTCGTCGCCGCCGTGGTGCTGCTCGGGGTGGGGTTCCGCTTCGCGTACCCGGAGTTGACGCTGCTGGGCGCGGCGGCCGGCGCCGCGGTCGGCTACGCCGTGCTGACCGCGGCCTGGCGCCCCCGGCTGGAGGTGGCCCGCAGCGCCGACCCGGACCGGGTGGCCCGGGGCGAACCGGCGAGCATGACGGTGACCGTGCGCAACACCGGCCGGCTGCGGGCGGCGAGCCTGGTGGCCGAGGACCGGTGCGGGGACCGGGCGGTGCCGGTGCCGGTGCTGCGGCTGCGCCCCGGCCGGGACACCACGGTCCGCTACGAGGTGCCCACCCGGCGCCGGGGCGTGGTGCCGGTCGGCCCGCTGCGGGTGACCCGACGCGACCCGCTCGGGCTGGTGTCGGTGGCCCGCCCGTACGGCGGCACCGTCCCGGTCTGGGTGCACCCGCGGGTCCACCCGCTGCGCGCGGTGCCCACCGGCGCCGGGCGCAGCCTGGACGGCCGGGTGGACGCGGTGCCGCACGGCTCGATCACCTTCGACTCGCTGCGCGAGTACGTGGTCGGCGACGAGCTGCGCCGGGTGCACTGGCGCACCAGCGCCCGGGTGGGTGAGCTGATGGTGCGGGAGAACGTGGACACCAGTCTGCCCCGGATCGTCGTGCTGCTGGACAACCGGGCCACCGCCCACCCGGAGCGGGTGGACGGGGTGGCCGAGTCGTTCGAGTCGGGCTGCGAGGCGGCGGCCTCCATCGTGACCGCCGCGGTCCGGGAGGACCTGCCGGTGGTGCTGCTCTTCGTCGCCCCCGAACCGGAGACCGCCGCACCGGAGGCCGCCGGACCGGACGCCACCGCATCGGGCACCGCCAGCGGCGGGTCCACCGGCGGCGGGCCGCTGGACCGGCTCGCCGCGGCGCAGCTCTCCACGGTCGACGACGCGCTGCGCGCCGCCGCGAACCGGCTGCGCCAGGACCGGCTCGGCGACACCCTGGTCTTCCTCACCGGCCCCGGTGGACGGGACGACCTGGGGCACGTCGGCGCGCTGCGCGGCGCGTACCCCTCGGTGGTGGTCGGGGTGTTCGGCGCGCCGGAGCCCACCCCGGCGGGCGCGGCCGGCATGGTCGTGGTGGACGCGGCCGACGGGGCCGCGTTCGCCGCCGAGTGGGACGGGGTGCGCCGGTGGTGACCGTGACCGGGCCGCCGGCGTCCGACGCGGCCACCGACGCCGCGGCGGAGCCCGGCGGACCGGGCCGGCCGGCCACCGTCCGCCTCGGCCGGGTCCTACGCGCCGTGCCGGTGCCGCTGGCCCTGGTCGCGATGATCGGGCTGGCCGGCGTGGTGCTCGGCCGGGTCTACGCCGACGGCCTGCTGACCGCGCTGGTGCTCGGCGCCGCCGTCGGGTCGGTGCTGGTCAGCGTGGCCGCCCGGCGGCTGCCGTCCTGGCTGGTCGCACCGATCTCGGTGCTGGCCATGGCCGGCTGGACGGCCTGGTCCCTGCGGTTCACCGCGACCCGGGCCGAGCTGCCCGGCGGGTTCGGCGAGGTGGTGGCGGACGCCGCCCGCAACGGCATCCCCCGGCTCCTGACCGCGATGATCCCGGTCGAACCGACGCCGGACACCGTGCTGGTGCCGCTGGTCGCGGCCTGGCTCGCCGGGCTGGCCGGCGCGGAGGTGGCGGTGCGGGCAGGCAGGGTGCTGCTCGGCTACCTGCCACCGCTGCTGCTCTACGCGGGCGCGCTCTACGTGGTCGGGCCGAACGCCGACCCGGCGATCCGGCCGACGCTGGTCCTGGTCGCCGCGGCGGTGCTCGGCCTCGCCGTCTCGGCGCGGCCCGGCACGGCCGGCGGCGACCCGGCGGCCGGGCTCGCGCCGGCACTGCGCACCGCCGTGCGGGCCCGGCTGGCCGCCGCGTCCGCCGCCGGGGTGGCCGTCGTGGTGGCGCTGGCCGCGCTGCTCGGCCCGCTGGTCGCCGCCCGGGTCGAGGACCGGCCGGTGGACCCGCGCCGGTACGTGGAACCACCGCAGGTGGAGACGCTGGACGAGAACCCGCTGATCCGCATCTCGGGCTGGGCGTTGAACCCGGAGCAGCAACTGCTCGACGTCCGCACCGCCCGACCGGCCGGGCCGGCCGCGGCCGCCCCACCGTCGGGCGATCCGGCCGGCGCCGGGCCGGAGGAGCCGGCCGGTGAGGCGCCACTGCGGATCCGGCTGGCCGTGCTCAGCGACTACGACGGGGTGACCTGGCGGGTCGGCGCGACCTACCGCAACGCGGGCCGGATACTGCCGGCGGCGGCACCGCCCCCGGACAGCACCGTCGAGACGGTACGGCAGGAGATCACCGTCGCCGACCTGACCGGGCGGCTGCTGCCCGCCGTCGCCACCCCCCGCGAGGTCACCGGCGCCCGGGTGGCGTACGACCCGGCGACCGGGACGCTGATCCGGCCGGAGGGGCTCAGCCCGGGGCTGCGCTACACGGTCACCTCGGAGCGGGCACGCCCCGACGTGAACCTGCTGGCCACCGCGAACGTGCCGGCCGGCGACCAGGTGGCCCGGGTGCTGCGGGTCGCCGACGGAGTACCGGACCCCCTGCGCCGGCTCGCCACCCAGCTGGCCGAGGAGAACGGCGCGCCGTACGCGCGGGCCCTGGCCGTGGAGCAGTTCCTCGCCGAGCACTACCGGCTGGTGGCCGACGCGCCGAGCGGGCACGCGTACCCGAACCTGAGCTTCTTCCTCTTCGGGCCGCGCAACGGCGGCGGGCAGCGCGGCACGTCGGAGCAGTTCGCGGCGGCCTTCGCGGTGCTGGGCCGGCTGACCGGGTTGCCCACCCGGGTGGTGGTCGGTTTCGAGTCCACCGGTGACGGGCCGGTCCGCGCCGCCGACGCGTACGCCTGGCCGGAGGTGCTCTTCGAGGGCCTCGGTTGGGTGCCGTTCGATCCGCTGCCCCGCCCCGACCAGGAACCCCGGCCGGTCGAGGAGGACTTCCGCCCCCAGCCGGAGGATCCGCCGCCGTCGGAGGCGCCCGAGCCGACCCTGGAGCCGACCGCCGAGCCGGAACCGGCGGCCGCGCCGGGGCCGCCGGTGGACTCCGGTGGCGTACCGACGCCGGTGCTGGTGGGTGGCGGCGCCGGCGGCCTGCTGCTGCTGGTCGGGGGGCTGCTGCTCACCCTGCTGCTGATGCGGCGGGCGCTGACCCGGGCGCGGCTCGGGCGGGGCGACCCCGGCCAGCGCATCGCCGGCGCCTGGCGGGAGGTGACCGACGCGCTGCGGCTGGCCGGGCACCCGGTCGGCGGGGACCTCGCCGCCACCGAGGTCGCCGCCCGCGCCCGCCGCACCCTCGCCGCCGCCCGGGCGAGACTGCCCGGCACCGTGGACGCCGACGGGCCACCCACGCCGGGACCTGACCCGGCCGGACCGGCCGACGCTGTGGCCGAGCTGGCCGACCTGCTCAACCAGGTCGCCTTCGCGCCCGGCACCGCCACCGGTGAGCAGGCCCACCGCGCCGCCGCGGCCGCCGCCGACTACGTGGACGCGTTGCGCGCCGCCCGCCCCTGGTGGCGGCGGCTGCTCTGGTCCGTGCACCCCGGTCCGCTGCGCCGCCGGTCGCAGACCCGGTGACCGCCCTCGCCCACCCGCCCCGCCGTCGCCGCCGGCGCGCACTACCCTCACCCTGATGAGCGCGAGCCGGCCTCCCCTGTGGCGTGACCGCAACTTCGGGACGTACTGGATCGCGCAGTCGCTCTCCGCCGCCGGCGACGCGTTCGCCTACCTGGCGGTGCCGCTGCTCGTGCTGCACGCCACCGGATCGGTGGCCCAGATGGGCCTGCTCACCGCGGTCGCCGGCGCCGCGGCCGTCGGCGCGGGCGTCTTCGGTGGCGTCCTGGTCGACCGGTACGACCGGCGCACCCTGATGATCACCGCCGACCTGGCCCGGCTGGTGCTCTACAGCCTCATCCCGCTGGCCTGGCTCGCCGGGCCGCAGGTCTGGCTGCTCTTCGTCGTCCTGCCGATCTGCGAGGCGGCCGGCATGGTGTTCCAGTCCGCCGCGGTCGCCGCGGTGCGCAACCTGGTCGACCGGGACCGGATCACCGAGGCCAACGGCCGCCTGCAGGCGACGTACGCGCTGGCGGCCGTCGGCGGGCCGCTGCTGGCCGGCGTGGTGTCCGCCCGGTTCGGCCCGACGGCGGCCATCGCCGTCAACGCGGCCAGCTTCGCCCTGTCGGCAGCCGGTCTCTGGCTGGTGCGGCTGCGCCGGGCCGAGAACGCCGAGCCGACCGGCACCACCGGGCGGCTCGCCGAGTTCCTGGCCGGCGCCCGGTTCCTCTGGAGTCAGCCCGTGCTCCGCTCGCTGACCGTGCTGCTGTCCATCTTCATCTTCCTGACGTACGGCTTCACCGACGTGCTCGTCTACCACGTCAAGCACGACCTCGACGGCTCCGACGGCACGGTCGGCACCGTGCTCGGCCTGGCCGCGCTGGGCACGATCGCCGGGGCGCTGCTGGTCGCGCCGCTGCGCCGCCGGCGCGGCTTCGGCGTCACCTGGGTCGGCGCGATCTCCACCTGCGGGCTGGCCATCGTCGGCATCGGCCTGGTCGGGACCGTGCCCGGGGTCACCGTGCTGACAGCGGTGTACCTGTGCGGCGTCAGCGTGGGCGGGATCTGCTCCATGTCGCTGCGCCAGGAGATCACGCCAGACCACCTGCTCGGCCGGGTCACCTCGGCGTTCTGGAGCACGCACTACTCGCTCGGGCCGGCCGGCGCGGCGGTGCTCACCTGGGCCGCCGGCCGGTACGGGGTCACCGCTGTCGCCCTGGTCGCGGGCACCGGCTGCCTGCTGGTCGCGATCGGCGGGCTGTTCACCCCGATCCGCCGGGCCGGCGCGGAGCCGGCCGCCGCGGAGCCGGCCCTGGCACCGGCCGTCTCCGGCGAAGCCGCCTGACCCCGGCCGGCCACCCACCCGGTGCCGGTCGGGTCGTCCCGGTCCCGGCGTGACCGGGCTGACCGCCAGACGCCTGTCCTTTCGCCGGCACGGCCTCCCGCAACCCGCCGGGTGCACCCCGACGGCGCCGTTCCGCTGCTACGGTCGGCGACGTGATCGAGGAGCTGACCCGCCGCTACCTCGACGCGGTCGACCAGGCCCTGCCCGGTTACGTGCGCGGCCTCTACGTCGTCGGGTCCGCCGCGCTCGGCGCCTGGCAGGCCGGCGTCAGTGACCTCGACACGGTGGTCCTGACCTCCCGTCCGGCAACCGGCGACGATCTCGCCCGGCTCGCGACAGTCCACGCCGGACTGCCCCGGCCACCCCACCTCGACGGGGTCTACCTCGAACCGGCGCTGGCCAACTCCTGGCCGACCGATCGGCCGGTCGCGCCCTTCGTGGTCGACGGCACGCTCCGGACCGGCCAGCCGTGCGGCGAGCTGACGCCCGTGCTGTGGCTGACCCTGCGGCGGTACGGCATCCCGGTCCGCGGCCCGGCCGTCGCGGACCTCGGGATCCGGGTCGATTCCGAGCAGCTGCGCCGCTACAACCTGGACAACCTGCGGAAGTACTGGCAGCCGCGCGCCGCGACCTTCCCGGCCGAACTGGCCGAGGCGGCCCCCGACACGGTCGTGGACCCGGGGATCGTGGCCTGGTTCGTGCTGGGCCCGGCGCGGTCGCACCACACGCTGACCCACGGCGACATCATCTCGAAGGCCGCGGCCGGCGAACACCTCGCCCGACTCTTCCCCGAGTACGCCGACCTCGCGCGCCGGGCCGTCCGCTGGCGCGGGGGCGCGGCGGAGCGGTTCACCGCCACCGACCTCGTGGCCGCCGGCGACAGCGTGCACGCGGTGGCCGACGACGCCTGGCGTCGCTTCGGCGGCTGATCCGCCACCGGCCACCCAGCGGAGGATCGCCGACCGAGGTCAGGTCAGGCGACAGCCCGCAGTCGAGCGTAGAGGGCCCGGTGACCGGTCAGAGGTCGATCCAGTAACGCCGGGCCGGTCCGAACGGGGTCTTTCCGACTCCTTCGAGCACGCCGCCGCACCGCTCGATCGTCGTCGCCGAGGCGGCATTGTCGACCGCGCAGACCGCCAGCACCCGATCCAGGCCCAGCGTGCGCGCCTCCGCCAGCATCCGGCCCAGCGCCCAGGTGGCCAGCCCGCGGCGGCGCGCGGATGGCCGGATGCCGTAACCGATGTGCCCGGCCCAGCGTATGTAGTCACTGTTGCCGTGGCGCAGCGCGATCCCGCCGAGCACCCGGCCGTCCTCCACGATCCATCGGTAGGTGCAAGCGTCCAGTGGCTCCGCCGGGTCCGAGTGCTCCAGTAGCCGGGCCACCCACGCCGCGAACCCGGCCGGCGAGATCACGTCATCGGCCGGCTCGAGCCCGAAACCGTCCTCGTGCCGCCCGGGGCCCCACTCCGCGTGCGCGTCGAGCCAGGCGGCGTGCAGGCGGGCGGTGGGCGCGATCAGGTCAGGCACCCGGCAACGGTAGCGCCAGGGGTAGGCCGGCCGCGTCGTCGACGCGTGCCGACGGCCTTGACGAGCGCCGTTAACTTGTGCCGGTGATCGCGTACCGCGGGCCGTCATGAGCGGGAAGCGCATCCGGCTGTCCGTGGACCCGCCGGCGGGGTGCAGGATCGTCACGCTGGCCGCGGGGCTCGTCCTGGCCTCGATCCTCGCCTGCCTGGCCGGGCTACTGGTCAAACCGACGGCGATGTTCTTCACCGAAGGCGACTTCAGTGTCGGCAGTGTGCTCCTTTTCGTCGTCTACGTCGTCATCATGTGCGCCGTCCTCTACGCCGTCGGCGCCCTGGCCCGGGTGTACCTGCGGATGGGACGGACCAGGACGTGGCTCAGGGGCACCGTGCTCGTGGAACGGCGGATCGTGCTGCGCCGGAAGATCGATCTGTCCACCGCACGGGTGGAGTTGCGGCAGACCATCACCGCCGGCGACGTCACGCTCATCCTCGTGGCCATCGACCAGCGTTCGGGCCGGAGCCTGGAGCTGACGGTCGTGGACGGTGCGATGATCCTGCCCGGGTCCGAACTCACCGCCCTCGCCCGGGCGATCGTCGGTGTGCCCAGCCTCGGCGCCCGCGCCGGCGACGACCACGCGAACGCGATGATCGTCGCCGGCAGGCTGAGCGAGCTCACGGCCGTGGCCGACGAACGGCCGTAGCCCGTCGACGGCTCCTCGACGGCCGCCCCCGGGCCGCGTCAGTCCAGGCAGAACTCGTTGCCCTCGGGATCGGTCATCACGATGAAGCCGCCGCTCAGCGGGGGTTCCGGCTCGTGGCGCCGGACCCGCGTCGCGCCCAGCGCGACGAGCCGCTCGCATTCGTGTTCCAGCGCCGCCATCCGCTCCTCCCCCACCAGGCCGGGAGCGGCCCGGACGTCGAGGTGGACCCGGTTCTTGGCGACCTTGTCCTCCGGCACCTGCTGGAAGAACAGGCGCGGGCCGTGCCCGTCCGGGTCCTCGATGGCCGATCTGGTGTTGCGCTGCTCCTCCGGTACGCCGATCCGGGCGAGGAAGTCGTCCCACGCGGCGAGCGGGTCGGCACCCTCGGGCAGGTCGACGCCGGGTGGGCCGGGGTGGACGTAGCCGAGGACGTCGCACCAGAAGGTGGAGAGCGCCCGCGGGTCGTGGGCGTCGAAGGTGACCTGGAAGTGGCGGCTCATCGGGTTGCTCCGTCCGTGGCGGGTCTCGGGTGCGGGTACCGGTCGGGTGGCCGGCCGGCCGCGGACCGGTGGTGGATCGGCGCCGGCGCGGGCTTCCGGTCGAGGTGGCCGTGGTCCATAAAGTCACCCTGACACGTCTGGCGGACAGGATCGTTCCGCAATCGCCAGAACGGTCGACGGTTAGGGCGTCACGGTCGCGCCGGATCCAGGCCGCGTCCCCCGACCGGCCGGCTGGTCAGCGATGGTGTCGGATGCGGTCCCAGGTGCTCGGTGGCTCCAGCCCTTCGCCGGTGCGCAGCGCCGTGGTGACCGGCGCGCTCTCGCCGGCGACAGCGGTGAGCCGGCCGTGCTCGGTGTGGGCCGGCAGCCGCGCCGGTACGGCCGGGATGTCGAGGTCCAGCCGCACCTCCATGCCGGGCCAGCCGACCACTGTCACATCGGCGGTGGCGTCGATCGTCGTGCCGGCGCCGAGCGGTCCGCGTACCGCCGCGACCTGGTCGCCGGCCCGCACGATCGGGTGCTCGCCGATCGCCTTGGCGGCGGTGCGGACCAGCGGGCGGGTGGCCCGGAACACCCGGTCCAGTTGCACGGGGGTGTTCGCGCCGGGCTGCCCGAGGACGGCGCCCACGATGGTGAGCTTCCGGCCGCCGACCGTGACGACGGCGGCGAAGACCAGGCAACCGCCGGCCTCGTCGGTGGAGCCGGTCTTGATCCCGACGACGCCGTCCCTGCCGACCAGGGAGTTGTAGTTCTTCACGGTGCCGGCGACCGGCAGGGTGGCCGTCCGCTGCGCCACGATTTCCGCGAACGCCGGCAGCTCCATCGCCTTGCGGGCCAGGATCACCTGGTCCACGGCGGTGCTCACGGTGCCCGCGTCGAGTCCGGCCGGGTCGGTGTAGTGGGTGTCGGCCATGCCGAGCGCGGCGGCGGTGTCGTTCATCTTGTCGACGAACGCCTCGACGCTGCCGGCGTCCCAGGCGGCCAGGATCCGTGCCATGTTGTTCGCCGACGGGAGCAGCACCGCCTGGAGCGCCTGGCGCTCGGTGAAGACCGCGCCGGCGACCACCGGCACCAGCGACTCCCCGCGCGCCAGTTCCCTCGGGTACGCGGCGGCCTGCGCCGCGCTGACCGTCAGCCTCGGCCCGGCCTCGCCCCGGTCGAGGGGGTGCTCGGTGAGGATGACGTACGCCGTCATCACCTTGGCCACGCTCGCGATCGGCACCGGGTCGTTGCCGCCCGAGGTGCCCAGCGAGCCGAGCCCCGCCACCGTGAGGGCGGCCTGACCCCGCTGTGGCCACGGGATCGTCGGGGCGGCGCCGGGGATGACCGTCGACGCGGGCAGGGTCCGGGTGACGGTCGGCGCCGGCAGCGGGCGGCGCAGCGGCTCGACCGCGACCAGCGAGGTGCCGGCCAGCAGCACGGTCAGCAGACCGGCGGTCAGCAGCCGGCGGCCGCGACGCCGACCCGGCGGTGGTGGGGCGGCCGGTCCGGTCACCCGGGCCGTGGCGGAGTAGGTCATCTGGTGGTGTCTCCCGGGGTGGCGCGACAGGCGTGCTGATCTGGTGTTACTGGCGGAAGCGTCGGGCGGGCGCCGGCCGCTCAGGTGAGGGTGTCCACCACGTAGGCGGCGGCCTCGGCGATGAGGGCCTGATCGTATGCGGCGTCCCGGGTGGGCTTGCTGGACATGATCGAGATGACCAGGGGCGCCGCGCCCGGGGGCCAGACCAGGGCGATGTCGTTGAGCGTGCCGTAGTCGCCGGTGCCGGTCTTGTCGGCCACGGTCCAGCCCTTCGGCACGCCGGCCCGGACGCGTTTGGCGCCGGCGCCGGTGGCGTTGCGCTCCAGCAGGTCGCGCAGGAAGGCGCGCTTGTCGGGCGGCAGGGCGTCGCCCAGCACGATCCGCTGGTAGTCGGTGCCGATCGCGCGGGGCGACGTGGTGTCGCGGAGGTCTCCGGGGACGGCTGTCACGATGTGCGGCTCGATCCGGTCCATCCGGGTGACCGGGTCGCCCAGGCCGCGCAGGTACGCGGTCAGCCGCGCCGGGCCGCCGAGGTCGCGGAGCAGGAGGTTGCCGGCGGTGCCGTCGCTGTAGCGGACCGCCGCGTCGCAGATCTGGCGGATCGTCATCCCGGTGGCCACGTGCCGCCGGGTGATGGCGGAACTCTTCATGAGGTCCTCCGCGCTGTACCTGACCAGCGTGTCCAGGTGCGACAGCGGGTGGTGGTGCAGCACGGCCGCCGCGGCCAGGCCCTTGAAGGTGGAGCAGAACGCGAACCGTTCGTCCGCCCGGTGCGCGACCGTCGTGCCGGTGCCGGTGGCGAGGGCGTACACGCCGAGGCGGGCGCCGAACCGGCGCTCCAGCTCGACGAGCCGGTCGTGTCGCTCGTCCGGCCCGGTGGCGGCGGAACTGGTCGCGGCCGCAGCGGTGGGAGCGGAGGCGGTGGGGTCGGCAGCGGGTGCCGAGCCGTCCGTGCAACCGGCCAGGGGTAGCGCCACCGCCGCCCGCAGCAGGGCCCGGCGAGTGGTGGTCGGTCGCGGCGACACGTCCGGGGTCATCGGTCGGAGCAGGCCTTTGGAATGGTTGGTCGAGGTGTCCATCGTTGGTTACACGCGTGATCCACTCGGCGCGGTTGCACCTGGCGGCGGCGCGTCGTGCCGGCCGGCTGGCGGCGCCGTCACCGCCTTCACGGGTCGCCTGGTCCGCACCGGCGCGGTCTACCTGGCCCTGGCGCTGGTGCTCGGCGCGTTCGTCGCGCCGTTCGCGGCGGACGCGTACCGCACCCTGACCCCACCGCCGCCCCCGCCGCCGGCGCCCACCGTCGGTCAGGAGCACAGCGGCGGCGACAATCGCTGCCCGGGCGGGTAGCCGGGGCCGAGTGGGCTGTCCGGGAGCCGGCCACGGGCCTGCTCGCTGGCTCGGCGGTGCGGGAGCCGGCGGCACCCCGCCGGCCGGCCGGGCTCAGCGGTCCGTGCCGGCGGTGGGCGTCTCGTCCCAGGTCCACAGCGAGCGCAGCGCGATCCCGTCGTGCCCCGACAGGGTGCGGTTGGCGGCCAGGTAGCGGGCGGCGAGCTGGCCGAGGGCCTTGCGTTCCTCGCGGAACCCGGTACGCGTCCAACGCCGGCTCATGGCGCGTTCCCACAACCGGTCGACCTCGCGGTCGAGGCTGGGCACCAGCGCGGTGCTGGCCGGCGAGCCGACCAGCAGGACGGCGTACATCGCGCTGTTCCAGGCGATCGTCGCCTCCCGGTAGTCCGCCATCGCCATCGCCGCCTCGTCGCCGTGTTTGTCCTCCAGGTACGCCAGGTTCATCAGCCGCCGTACCAGCGTCTGCAGCGCCGACAGCAGGTCGATCGCGGCCTTCAGCTCCGCGTCCCGTTGCCACCGGCGGCGTTCGTGGCGGACGGTCGCCAGCGCCACCAGCAGCCCACCGGCGATGGCGAGCACTCCCCCGACGAGGGAACCGAGGACAGCCTCCATGGGTGCAGTGTGGTGCCGGCGCACAAGCCGGGCGGCTCAGGCGCGCAGCCGGCGGACGAGTTTGCGGAGCCCGGCCTGCCAGCCGTCCGGGTCCTCGGCGCGGCGGCGGGCGTAGCCGGCGACCTCGGGGTGCGGCAGGATGAGGAACCGCTCCTCGGCCAGCCCGGCGATCACCGCGTCCGCCACCTGGTCCGGGCTGAGCACCGCGCCGGAGGCGGCGATCACCCGGGCGCCGAGGTGCCCGGCGGCGAGCTCGTCGGCGAGCATCGGGGTGTCCACCCCCTGCGGGCAGAGCGCGCTGACCCGCAGGCCCTGGTCGCGGTAGGTGACCGCGAGCCATTCGGCAAAGCCGACCGCGGCGTGCTTGGTGGCGGTGTACGGGGCGTCGCCGACCGCGGTCAGCACGCCCGCCGCCGAGCAGGTGACCAGCAGGTAGCCGCCGCCCCGGGCCAGCATTCCGGGCAGCAGCGCCCGGGCGGCGTAGACGTGGGCGAGCACGTTGACCCGCCAGGCGCGGTCCCAGTCGGCGTCGGGCAGTTCCACTCCCCCGCCGGTGGCCACGCCGGCGTTGGCGCAGAACAGGTCGACCCGGCCGTACCGCCGCTCGGTGTCGGCGACCAGAGCGCGGACCTGCTCCTCGTCGGTGACGTCGACGGCCGCGGCGTGGGCGACCGGGCCGATGCCGGCGGCGACCGCAGCGGCGGCGTCGGCGTCGAGGTCGGCCACCACCACGGCGGCGGCGCCCTCGGCGGCGAACCGGCGGGCCAGCGCGGCGCCGATCCCGCCCGCCCCACCGGTGATCACGGCGATCCGGTCGGTCAGGTTCACCTCAGCTCTCCCGCCCGCCGGCCGCGACCCGGGCGGGGCCGAGCCGGCCGACGAGGTCGGCCAGCGCCGCGGCGCCACCGGCGGCCAGCTCCGGGGTGGGCAGCAGCGCCAGCACGGGTACGTCGACCCCGGCGTCGGCGTACCGGGCGACCTGGTCGCGGCACTGCTCGGGCGAGCCGTGCAGCACCAGCGCGTCGACCACCTCGTCGGGCACCGCCGCGCCGGCACCGCGCCGGTCGCCGGCCGCCCAGGCCCGCCACATCGGCCCGAACACCTCCTCCCGGCCCAACCAGCGGTGGAACTCGGCGTACGCCGGGACGGTGAGGTAGCTGGTGATCAGCCGGCGGCCCAGCGCGCGGGCGTGCCCGGCGTCCTCGGTGGGGCAGACGAAGATCCGGGCGACCACCTCGAACCCGGGCCGGCGCTCGCCCGTGGCGCCGAGCGCCCGGGGCACGTCGTCGGCGGCCAGCCAGTTGAGGATCACCCCGTCGGCCTCGGCCGCGGCCAGCCGCAGCATGCCGGGGCGTAGCGCGGCGAGCAGCACCGGCGGCGGCGTGGCGGGCGGCCGTTCCAGGCTGAACCGGCGGACGGCGAAGGTGTCGTACGCCCCGTCCACCGTCTCGCCGGCCAGCGCGGCGCGCAGGAAGCGCAGCACGTCCCGGGTACGGCGGAACGGCTCGGTGTACGGGATGGCGTTCCAGTCGCCCACCACCACCGGTGAGGAGGCGCCGATGCCGAGGGCGAACCGGCCGGGGGCCGCGTCGGCGAGCGCGGCGGCGCTCATCGCGAGCAGCCCGGGCCCCCGGGTGAAGGCCGGGGTGATCGCGGTGCCCAGCCGCAGCCGGGGCTGCCAGGCGGCGGCGAGCGCCAGCGGGGTGAACGCGTCCGCCCCGTTGACCTCGGCCGACCAGACGTCGGTGAAACCGGCCCGGTCGAGGGCGGCGTAGACCGCCGCGTGGTCGGCCAGCGGGATCCCGCCCAGCGGAACCGTCATTCCCCATCGCTTCGTCACCGGTCGATCGTGCCCGCTCGCCGCGACCCGGATCAAGGTTCCGCCCGCCGGTTTCCCGGTCACCGGCGAGATCGGTGCCGCCGCCCCGCCGCGGCGAGCCGGCGGCACCGCGGCGGCTGTCGTCGGTGTCAGGTTGGGCGGGTGGCCTTGCCGTCGAGCCACAGGACGTCGGTGGCGTCGCGGTGTGAACCGGCCGAGCCGACGTGCTTCGTACTGATCGTCGGCCCCTTCTTGATCACGTGGACCAGGGCCATCGCGTGCCCGCGCCCGAGGCCGTACTCGCTCTTCAACCAGTCGACGATCACCCCGGCCTTCACGTCGGGCGCGTCGAAGTTGCGCTGCTTGGCCTCGTCGACGAGGGTGCGGGGGGTCTTGCCGGTCTTGTCCTCGATGGCATCGAGGTACGCCTGGAACGACATGGGTCAGCCTCCGATCCGGTGGTGCAGGTGCACGACGCCGGTCTCGAACGTCGTGGAGTCGTTAACGACCTTCCGGTACGTCACGTCGTCGTCCTTTGAAGGGGTTACGACAACCACCTTCCGTGACTGCGAGACGACGATCAACGACGGTTCCGGCAATCATCGTTGCCCCAGAGGCAACGATGATTGCCGGACACCCGACGCGTCGTGCCGACCGGAAGCTACCGATGAGGCTTCCCGCTGTGGTCGCTCACGACAGGAGCTCGACGTACCCGTCGGTGCCGTGCACGCGGATCCGCTGCCCGTCCCGGATCAACCGGGTGGCCTGCCGCACGCCCACCACGGCCGGCAGACCGTACTCCCGGGCGATCACCGCGCCGTGGGTCATCAGGCCACCCACCTCCGTGACCAGGCCGGTGATCGCGACGAACAGGGGCGACCAGCTGGGGTCCGTGTAGGCGGTGACCAGGATGTCGCCCGGCTCGAGACGGGCCTGCGCCAAATCGAGGATGACCCGGGCCCTTCCCTCGACGGTCCCGGCGGAAACCGGCAGGCCGACCAGCGCGCCGGCCGGCACGTCGGCGCGCCGGTACGCCCCGTCGACGGCCTCACCGTCGGAGGTGAGCACCCGGGGTGGCGTGAGCGCCCGGTACGACCGGAACGCCTCCTTGCGCTGCCGGATGAGCTGCTCGTCCACCCGGTTGGTGCGCGCGACGTCGTGGAGCTCCTGGAAGGTGAGGTAGAAGATGTCCTCCGCCTCGGGGAGCACGTTGGCCCGCACGAGGCGCTCGGCCTCGGCCAGCAGGGCCTGCTTGTAGACGAAGTAGCGGCTGATGATGGCGTACTTCGGGTACTCCCGGTAGCCGATGAAGGTCCGGACCCGGTCGATCATCCGCTTGGTCTCGGCCGCCTTCCGTTCGCCGTCCGGCAGGGCCCGCAGGCGTTCGAGCACGTCCTGTTCCTTCTTCCGCGCCGCCTGCCGGCCGTGCTCGAAGCGCCGCTCGGCGGCGCCCGGCTCGAAGTTCCTGACGTTGTCGAGGATCAGGGGCACCAGTGTGCTGGGGCGTTCGCTCCAGCGCGGCCGGGTGATGTCGATCTCGCCGACGCAGCGCATGCCGTACCGGTCGAGGTAGGCCTCGATGGCCTCGCGCGCTTCGGTGCCGCCCGCGAGCTTCGGCAGCTCGTCCAGGAAGCCGTCGTCCTCGACGCTCCGCAGGAACGCCACCACCTCGGGGTGCGCGCGGACCACGTCGGCGACGTCGAGCAGCGCCAGTCCCATCTCGGAGGTGACGTTGTCGGGGGCGGACAGGGTGAGCGTGTCGGCCGCGTTCTTCTCGCCGAGCCATTCCTCCAGCCGGTCGTTGAGCCACCAGGTGGCCTCCATCCCCGCCATGATCGCCCGCATGCTGCGCGGATCGCTGAGGACCCGCTTGTGCTCGTCGAAGGCCGCCAGCAGGAAGTCGAACAGCGCCGGTCCGGTCTTCGTCCGGATGTCGCGCCGCAGCGCGGCGACGGACGCCTCGCTGTGTTCGATCAGCTCGGTGACGATGGCCGGATCGGTCTCGATCGGGTCGGGCGGGCCGCCGGCCGGCGGCCCGCCGGGACCCGCGTCCGGCAGCGCCGGCAGGAAGTCGTCACGGTCGAGGACGGTCTCCAGCGCGTCCCTGGTCAGCGGGTCGGACCTCCCCGCCATGTCGAGGAGGCCGGCGCGGCTCGCGGGTGTGGCCAGGGCCCGGGTGACGTCCACGAACAGCCGTCCCCCGGCCTCGTGCATCGGTGCCATGGCCGTCAGTTGCCACACGGACAGCCCCAGTGGCCTCATGGGGTCGGTCATCATCTGCTGATGGCCGACCGAGAGGTAGACGTGGTTCTCCCGGTCGCCGGCCGCGGGGATCGGGAACAGCGTGGTGATCGGCCGGCTCTGCACGACCTGGAAGTCGTCGTCGACCAGGCACCATTCGATGTCCTGCGGGCGGCCGAAGTGCGCCTCGATCCGCCGGCCGAGCTGCACCAGCCGCACGACCTGCGCATCCGTCAGCGCCGGCTGCTCCTGCCGTTGCGGGTCGATCGTCACGTCCTGCGTTCCGCCGGCCGGGCGGGCCTGTACGGCACGCTGCTTGGCGGCGATCGACCGGGCGATGACCTCGCCGTCGCGCACCCGGAAGACGTCCGGGTTCACTAGGCCGGAGACCAGGGCCTCGCCGAGGCCGAAGCTGGCGTCCACGGTGGCGACCCTCCGGTTGCCCGTGACGGGGTCGGCGGTGAACAGGATGCCGGACGCATGCGGGAAGACCATCTGCTGCACGACCACCGCCATCTGGACCTTCCGGTGGTCGAAGCCGTTGCGCAGGCGGTAGGTCACGGCCCGCTCGGTGAACAGCGACGCCCAGCAGCGGCTGACGTGCTCGAGGACCGCCGCCGGCCCCACGACGTTGAGGTACGTGTCCTGCTGGCCGGCGAAGGAGGCCGTCGGCAGGTCCTCGGCTGTCGCGCTGGACCGGACGGCGTAGGCCGCTTCCGCCCCGTGCCGGGCGAGCGCCCGGGTGATCGCCGCCGCGAGATCGGCCGGGATGGCGATCCCTTCGATGCTCCGGCGGATCTCCGCGCTCAGCGTGCCGATCGCCGCCCGGTCGTCCGGCTCCAGGCGCGCCAACTGGTCGAGCCGGTCGTCGATCGACGGCACCTGCGCCATGATCCGCCGGAAGGCGGCCGTCGTCACGCAGCAGCCGGCCGGGACGCGGACGCCGTCGATGCGCGACAGCCCGCCCAGGTGGGCGCCCTTGCCGCCGACGAGCGCGACCTGCGTCTCGTCGACCTCTCGAAGATCCAGGACGTACCGCTCGGTCATCGCGCCACCTCCGCGGCGGCCGTGCTCGGTCGCACCGCACCGGCTGATCGAATCACCGGCGCCGCCGCCTCTGTCGAGCCGCTCGTGGAACACGTCCGCATCGCTGGTTGCCTTCCCTCTGATGAGTCGGCCGGCCGCGCCGCCCAGCCGGGCGGCGCGCACACGGCACCTCGAGCCCGAGCGCCCGCAACCGCATCGCCAGTGGCACCACCGGCTCGGACGGCACGTCCGTTCGTCGACAACGGCACGCACGCCGTGCCGGCTGTTGCCGCAGGTTGTGGCCTCGGCGGACGATTCTGCGCCACGACCCGGGTCTTGCCACAAGCCCCCGGGTGCGCTATATGTTGAAAGTGGCAGGGAGACATCTCCTTGCCATTGTTGTTTGTCCGTCCGCCGGGCCAGCCCACAACATCCGGATTCCGTTTCGGATCGACAGCCCCGGGGCCTACAGGCGCAGGGCCGGATCCAGGCCCACGGCGATCAGTTGCTCGGCAGTGAACGGGCCATGCGTGCCGGAGTCCGGGCCAGCGTTCGGGTCGTGGCAGGCGATGAAGATCCCCGTGCCGTCCGGCTTACTCATCTTCAACACGTACGGCTTGGCCAAGATCCACTCACCATTCGGGCCCCGCTGCGGCCTGTCGCTGTACGCTTCGGGGGATCGATGCATGATCGCGTCGGTCCCGTTGTCTGGTCGGGCCGCGGGCTCGGGCTCGTGGTGAGTGGTCCGGATGATGTCGACCCGGACGTCGTACACACCCGCAGAAGAGGTCAAAGTGCCTCGCCAGATGTAGGACTCACCGCCACTATCCGGCGAACCGGGGCAGGACTGGTCCAGCCGTGCGGCGTCGTACGGCACCAACTGGCTGCTGGAAGGATTCTCGGTGTCGCACTTGTGCATCTGTCGCTGCAAGGTGTCGAAGCCACCGACGTTGGGCGCCTCCCGGGCGAACGCCGATGTCAGCGCCCTCAGCAGCCGCTCCGCCGGGTCGGCCGCCGCGATGCTCGCAGACGCGGTGGCCGCGGCCGGTCCTCCCGTCGACGGCTTGAGCGTACTGGCGCCGAGGAGCGCCGACACGGCCAACAGCCCCAACGCGCCCGAACCGACCGCGAGCCGTCGCCTGCGCTGCCCGCGTCGACCACGCCGCACGAGGTCGTCGATGTCGATGGCGGTACGCGGGGAATCTCCCACGTACTCGTCGAGGGTCTTCCGGTACTCGTTCATGTCATCCCTCACCCACACACGTATTCGCCGCCACCGACCGCAGCGTCTCCAGTGCCCGAGCGGACTGACTCTTGACGGTCCCCTCGGAGATGCCGAGCAGACGGGCCGTCTGCTCGACGGAAAGGTCGCAGTAGTACCGCAGGACCACCACCGCCCGCTGCCGGGGCCCGAGCCCGAGCAGCAGCCGTCCGATGGCGCCCCGGTCCTCGGGTTCCGGCGCCGCTGTCCAGTGATCCGGCAACCGCGCGGTGCTGTGTTCACGGCGGCGCCACGGCCGCCGGAGCTCGTCCAGCCAGGCGTTGGTCAGCATCCCCCGCACATAGGCGTCCAGGTTGTCCGCACGCTTGGCCGACCGCCAGGAGCGGAAGAGCTTCAACAACACTGTCGACACCAGGTCCTCGGCGGCGTGCCAGTCGTGACAGAGCAGGTACGCGACGCGACGTAGGTGCTCCAGCCGCGCGGACACGTAGTCCCGGTACTCGGCCTCGTCCTCGCGCGTCACACCCACCTCTTTCCGCGGCCACAAGCAGGGGACGTAGGGCATCCGGAGCGGGGTTGCATCTCCGCACCACGAGTTCGGCGCCCCGTCCGGCCCCGAAAGAACCGAATGCCTACCCGACGGTGCGGGCGGGCCGGGATCAGTCGAGCAGGCCGGCCTGGTGGGCGAGGATCGCCGCCTGCACCCGGTTGGCCAGGGCCAGCTTCGCGAGGATCCGGCTGACGTGCGTCTTCGCCGTCGCCTCGCTCATGTAGAGCGTGGCGGCGATCTCGGTGTTCGACAGCCCGCCGCCGACCGCGACCAGCACCTCTCGTTCCTTGCCGGTGAGCACCGCGAGCCGCCGCTCGGCGTCGCCGCGCCGGTCCGGTGTCGGCTCGGCGAAGGTCCGCAGCAGCCGGCGGGTGACCCGTGGCGAGATCATCGCGTCGCCGCGCGCCGCGCTGCGCACCGCGGCGAGCATGTCGCCGGCCGACGCGTCCTTCAGCAGGAACCCGACCGCCCCGTTGCGGAGCGCGGTCCGCACGTACTCGTCGAGGTCGAACGTGGTGAGCACGACGACGTACGGCGCCCGGTCCAGCCGTGCCATCCGCTCGGTGGCGGTCAGCCCGTCGCCCCGGGGCATCCGGATGTCCATGAGTACGACGTCGGGGCGGAGCGTCCGGGCGAGGTCGACGGCCTCGACGCCGTCGGAGGCCTCCCCCGTCACGGTGATGTCGGGGGCCGCCTCCAGGATGGTGCGCAGCATCGACCGCACCATCCACTCGTCGTCGACGACCAGGACGCGGATCGGGCCGCTCGGAGAGGTCACCGCTGCTCCCCTCGGTGGATCGGCACCTCGGCGATCACCTCGAAGCCGCCGTCGGCTGTGGGGCCCGCGGTGAACGCGCCGCCGACCAGCCGCACCCGCTCCGCGAGCCCGAGCAGCCCGTGGCCGCCGGCCGGCAGCGAGGCACCGTCGACCGGCCGCCCCCGGCCGTTGCTGACCGACAGTCGCACCAGGTGCGGGGTCTGCTGGACGCACACCCGGGTCGGTGCTCCCGGTGCGTGCTTGTGCACGTTGGTCAGCGCCTCCTGGACGAACCGGTAGGCCGTGTGCTCCACGAGCAGCGGGGGCCGTTCCCCCGCGTGGTTCGCCACGTCGAGGGTGACGGGGGTGCCGATCCGTCGGGACTCCTCGATCAGGACGTCCAGCTCGGCCAGTCCCGGGTGCGGCGTGAGCGGGGCGTCGCCGTCGTTGCGCAGGACCGCCACCAGGGAGCGGAGTTCGGCGAGCGCCTCGCGTCCGGTCGCGCCGATCTGCCGGCCGATGGTGACCGCATCCTCGCCCTGGGCCACTTCCAGGGCGGTGGCCTGCAGCACCATCACCGAGACCCGGTGCGCGACCAGGTCGTGCATGTCCCGGGCGATCTGGGCCCGCTCGTCGCTGCGGGCGCGGGCGACCCGCTGCTGGTGCTCGCGTTCGACGCGTTCGGCCCGCTCCCGGATGCGTTCCACCAGTTCGTGCCGGGTGCCGACGTACATGCCGAGCAGCGCCGGCGCGACACAGACCGCCGTGCTGATCGGAATCGCGCCGTCGGCTCCGGCGAAGCGCCAGAGCGGGATGCCCACCAGGACGGCGGATGCCACCGTGCCGGTGGTGACCTTGGGCCAGGCGGTGGTGCGCTCGGCCAGCGTGTAGAGCGCGACCGCGACGGCCGCGTGCGCCGGCACGAGGGCGTTCGCCAGCAGTGCTCCCGCCAGCACGGTCACCGGAAGCCGGCGTCGCCACCGGGTGAGCAGCCCGACTCCCACGGCGAGCGGGAGGCCGAGCCAGGGCGGCGGAACGCCGTCGTCGAGCCCGGCGAGCGTCGGCCCGAAGAAGTCGGTACCGAACTCGCCCGTCGCCGTGAGCACCGCGACGACGAGCGCCACCGCCGTGTCGGTCACCGGGCGGCGGGACCAGGGCGTCGCCGGGCGCGGGTCGTACGCGTTCATCGTGCTCCAGGCTAGGCACCCCCGCCGCCGTGCGCGTCGGCAGAAAGTTGTACGCGACCCCGGTGGATGACACCCGATCCAACGATCCGCCTTCCCGGATCGGCCGACGTCCCGGCCCGGTCGGACCGGCAACGCTGGTCGCATGGTCATCCCAGAACGGCTGCGCCGATGGCTCGGCCCCAGGAACCTCCAGCTCGCCTTCGGGATCTTCGCCGTCGTCGCGGGGGCGTCGATCGCGCTGCGGCAGGACGCTCACCATCCCCTGTTCCAGTCGGCCGGGACAGTCGGGTACGCGGTCGCCACCGTGCTCTCCGTCGGGAGCTGGTTGGCGCTCGGCCGCGCGCCGAGCGCCGCACGCGCCCGGCGGATCCTGATCGCCTTCCACCTGCTCTTCATTCCCGCGCAGTTCCTGTTCCTGCTCGCCCACCAGCTGCCGTGGCTCGGCATGCTGCTGTCGACGATGATCACCGCCGGGCTGAAGCCGCGCTTCCCGCGGCTCGGGCGGATCGCGCGCAAGGTGTGGTTGACGCTGCACATCGGCATCGGCGTCGGCTGGCTGGGCATCTCCCTCGCGATGCTCACCCTGTCCGTCGTCGGGGTGACCGCGGACAGCCACGCCGTACGGCACGGCGCCTACCTGCTCATGGACACGTTCAACCTCGCGCTGGCGATCCCGAGCGTCTTCCTGGCGATCATCACCGGTGTGGTGGTGTCGCTCGGCACGCCGTGGGGGTTGATCAAGCACCGCTGGGTGGTCGCCAAGTTGATCATCGCGCTCAGCCTTCCGGTCCTCGCCACCTTCGAGGGCCCGTGGATCGACGAACTGGTGGCGCGCAGCGCGGACCCTGCCGCCCGACCCGGCGGGACGGGGATCCTGCTGGTCGGCGCCATGGCGCTGTTCCTCGCCCTGCTCTGGACCGCGACGATCCTCTCCGTGTTCAAACCGGGCGGCCGGACGCGCTGGGGGCGCCGGGAGAGCCCGCGAGGGCGGCCCGCGGCGACCGCCGAAGGCACCGTCCAGCCGGCCACCGGCACCAGCCGTCGCGGCCTCGCGGTGGCCGACAGGGCCGGACTAAACGCCTGAACGCCCAGCACACGCTGCCGGAGGTGGCGTCGGCCATCCATCAACGCTGATGCGTACCGGGCCGGGGGCGCTACTCTCCACGCGTGACCTTCTCCATCGTCGCCCGCTCCGCCGACGGCCGCCTGCACGGGGTCGCCGTGGCCAGCAAGTTCCTCGCCGCCGGGGCGCTCGTCCCGGCCGCCGAGGCCGAGGTCGGCGCGCTCGCCACCCAGGCCCACGTGAACCTCGCCTACCGCCCCCAGGGGCTGACCATGCTGCGTACCGGCGTGGCCGCCGCCGACGTCGTGGCCGGGCTGGTCGCCGCCGACCCGGACCGGGACCACCGCCAGGTCGGCGTGGTCGCCGCCACCGGGCCGGGCGCGACCTTCACCGGGCCGATGTGCCACGACTGGGCCGGTGGGCAGGCCGGGGACGGGTGGGCGGCGCAGGGCAACATCCTGGCCGGCCCGCAGGTGATCGACGCGATCCGGGACGCCTGGCTGGGCGGGGGCACCCTGCCGTTCCCGGAGCGGCTGCTGGCCGCGCTGCGCGCCGGCGACCAGGCCGGCGGGGACCGGCGGGGCCGGCAGAGCGCCGGGCTGCTGGTGGTCGAGCGCGGCGGCGGGTACGGCGGCACCAGCGACGTGCTGGTCGACCTGCGGGTCGACGACCACGCCGACCCGGTGACCGAGCTGGGCCGGCTGCTCGCCGTGCACACCCTGCTGTTCAGCCGGCCGGACCCGGCGACGCTGCTGGAGCTGACCGGCGCGGTCGCCGCGGAGGTCGGCGCGCTGCTGACCGCGCTGGGCCACCCGGTCGACCCGGCCGACCCGGAGGAGGCGCTCTTCTCCTGGGCGGGCATGGAGAACCTGGAGGAGCGGCTGGTGCCCGGGCGGATCGACCCGGTGGTGCTGGACCACCTGCGCAAGGCGGTGCCGCAGGTGCCCGCGCCGCGGGTCGGCGCCTGAGGTCCGGGCTCCGCTCCCGCGCCGGGATCTGCCGGGTGTCGGGGTACGTCGGTGCGGCACCACCGCGCAGCCGCTGCCCGACGGCGAGGCCGGGCGGCGCGGGCAGGCGTCGGCACTGGTTACCTGTTGGACGCCCATGGCAAGATCAGCCGCGTGCAGCTCGGGATGCTCGGACCGTTCGAGGTTCGCATGGACGACGGCGAGATCGCCGACGTGCCGGGCGCCCGGTTGCGCGGACTGCTGGTCGCCCTCGCGCTCGAACCGGGTCGCGTGGTGCCGAAGGCGACGCTCGTCGACTGGATCTGGGGCGAACACCCGCCCGCCGACGCGGCGAACGCCCTGCACCGCCTGGTCTCCCGGCTGCGCAAGGTGCTGCCGGACGGTTCGGTCGAGGGGCAGCCGGACGGCTACCGCCTGGCGGTGCAACCCGACGCCGTCGACGCGGTGCGTTTCGAACGCCTCGTCGCGCGGGCCCGGGACGACGAGGGTCCGCAGCGGGCACGCCGGCTGCGCGAGGCCCTCGCCCTGTGGCGCGGCGCGGCCATGCAGGACGTCGGCCTGCCCGAGAGCGGGGCGTTCGACGCGGCGGTCGCCCGGCTGGAGAGGCTGCGCCTGGCCGCCCTGGAGGATCGGTTCGACGCGGAGATCGGCCTCGGCCACGGCGCCGACCTGATCGCCGACCTGACGGACCTGGTGGCCGCCCACCCGATCCGGGAGCGGCTGGCCGCCGCGCTGATGCGTGCCCTCGTCGCGGCCGGCCGCGACACCGAGGCGCTGCTCGTCTACCAGCGCACCCGGGAAGCCCTGGCCGACGCGCTCGGGGTGGACCCGTCACCGGAGCTGTCCGCGTTGCACGTCACGCTGCTGCGGGGCGAGTCCGGACGGCGGGAGGAGAACCGGAAGACCAACCTGCGGGCCGAGCTGACCAGCTTCATCGGCAAGGACGCCGATGTCACCGCGGTGGGCAGACTCGTCGCCGAACATCGACTCACCACGCTGATCGGGCCGGGCGGCTCGGGGAAGACCCGGCTGGCCACGGAAACCGCGCGCACCCTGCTGGGTGACCTGCCGGACGGGGCCTGGCTGGTGGAGCTGGCGGCCATCGGCGCCGACGGCGACGTGGCGCAGGCGGCACTGGCCGCGCTCGGCCTCCGGGATGCGCTGCTCGGCGAGACCCCGAACGTGGAGCCGACGGAGCGTCTCGTCGCCGCGATCCGCGAGCGGGAGACGCTGCTGATCCTGGACAACTGCGAGCACGTGATCGAGTCGGCGGCGGCGTTCGCCCATCGCGTGCTGGGTGAGTGCCGGCGGCTGCGGATCCTGGCGACGAGCCGGGAACCGCTCGGCATCACCGGTGAGGTGCTGTGGCCGGTCGTGCCGCTGGCCCTGCCGGAGCGGCACGCCGGTCCCGCCGAGATGGCGTCCGCGCCCGCCGTCCAGTTGCTGCGGGACCGGGCGAGCGCGGTGCGCAAGGATCTGGCGGTGGACGCCCACACGCTGTCGACGATGGTGCGGGTCTGCCGGGCGCTGGACGGGATGCCGCTGGCGATCGAACTGGCCGCGGCCAGGTTGCGCACCATGTCCCTCGATCAGCTCGCCAACCGGCTCGACGACCGGTTCCGCCTGCTGACCGGCGGCAGCCGTACGGCGCTGCCGCGACACCGGACGCTGCGCGCGATGGTCGACTGGAGCTGGGAGTTGCTGACCGACGCGGAGCGGATGGTGCTGCGCCGGCTCTCGGTGTTCGCCGGCGGGGCGAGCCTGGAGGCGGCCGAGCGGGTCTGCGCCGGCGACGCGGTCGAGCCGGAGCAGGTCCTCGACCTGCTCATCGCGCTGGTGGAGAAGTCGCTGCTGGTCGCGGAGGGCGGCGACGCGCCGCGCTACCGGATGCTCGGCACGATCAAGGAGTACGCCGGGCACCGCCTCAGCGACGCCGGGGAGTCGGATCTGGCGCGCCAGGCGCACCTCGCCTACTTCACCGAACTGGCCGAGACCGCGGAGCCGCACCTTCGCCGCGCCGAGCAACTGGAGTGGCTCGCCACGCTCAACGTCGAGCACGACAACATCAGCGCCGCGATGCGGGGCGCGCTCGCGGCCGGCGAGGCGCAGGCGGCGATGCGGCTGGCGGCCGGCGCCGGCTGGTACTGGTGGCTCAGCGGGCACAAGGCCGAGGGCATCGAGCTGCTCATCGCGGCCACCAGGACGCCCGGCGAGGTGCCCGACGAGATCCGGGCCATGGTGTACGCGTTCGTCGTGCTGTTCGTCAGCGGTGGGCGGGGCGACGAGCACCAGGCCGCGGAGTGGATCCACCAGGCCTACCGGCTCAGCCAGCGCAGCCGGTCCCGCAAGCCGCTGCTGGCGCTGGTCGTTCCGCTGGAGCGCATGTTGCAGGCGCCGGACGCGGTCCTGCCCGCCTGGGAACCCCTGCTGGACAGCGAGGACCCCTGGGTACGCGCACTGGCCCGGCTGCAACTGGGCAAGATGCGGATCCTGCTCGGTCACGGCGGGCGGGACGCGGACGCCCACCTCGAGCTGGCGCTGGCCGAGTTCCGGGCGACCGGCGAACGGTACGGGATCTCGTTCGCGCTGACCGAGCTGGCGGACCGCGTCGCCATGCGCGGCGAGTTCGCCGCCGCGTGCCGGCACTACGAAGAGGCGATCGCGATCGTCACCGAGGTCGGCGCCGTCGAGGACGTCATCCGGATGCGGTCCCGGCAGGCGCAGCTGTACTGGCTGCTGGGTGACGAGCAGTCGAGCGCGACCGCCCTGGCCGAGGCGCACCGGTGCGCGGAACGGGTCACCTGGCCGGACGCGCTGGCCCTGCTGGCCCTGTCGAGGGCGGATCTCGCTCGGTGGAGCGGCGACGCCGAGGAGGCGTACCGCCAGCTCGAGGTCGCGACGACCATGCTGGGCGACGACGCGGAGCTGGCGAACGCCCGTGCGGTGACCCACGACCTGCTGGGCTACCTCGCGACCGACCTCGACGAGGCCCGGAAGCACCACGCCGCGGCCTGCCAGGCCGCGGCCGAGACCGGGCACGCCCCGCTGATCGCCCGGATCCTCGTCGGCGTCGCGGACCTGGCGCTGCGCCGCGGCCAGTACGAGCAGGCCGCGCGGCTGCTCGCGGCGAGCACCGGGGTGCGCGGGCTGCCGGATCTGTCGCATCCGGATCTGGCCCGGGTCGAGCGGGCAGTGCGGAGCCGCCTCGGCGAGGTGGGGTTCGCCGAGGCGGCTCGGGTGGGTGCGGAGGTGGGTTGGGGTCAGCTGGTGGGGGTCACGCTCGCTTGTTGAACGTGGCACGCGCCCACAGGTATCCGACGAGGGCGATGGCGGTGCACCAGGCGACGGCGATGATGGTGTCGGTGGTCGAGGGTGTGCTGTTGAGCAGTCCGCGGAGGGTTTCGATGATCGGTGTGAAGGGCTGGTACTCGGCGAATTCGCGCAGGCCGGGGCCCATCTTGTCGGCGGGGACGATGGCGCTGCTGAAGAAGGGCAGCATGACCAGGGGCACGGCGGCCAGGCCGGCGGTTTCCACGGATTTGGCGGCGAGTCCGAGGGCGACGGTGAGCCAGGCGGCGGCGAAGCCGAGCAGCACGATGATGCCGAGCACGCCGAGCCAGTCGAGCAGACTCGCCGAGGGGTCGAATCCGAGGAGGAAGGCCACCGCGATCAGGGCGGCGATGGCGACCAGGTTGGTCAGCACGGTCGCGACGACGTGGCCGGTGAGCACCGCGCCGCGGGAGACGTGCATGACTTTGAACCGGTTGATGATGCCTTTGGTCATGTCGGAGTTCACCGCGGTGGCGGTGGCGCCGAGGCCGTAGCAGACGGCCAGCAGCATCAGCCCGGGTGTGGCGTAGTCGATGTAGTCGACCCCGACGCTGAAGGCGTCGCCGAACATGTACACGAACATCAGCATGATCACGATCGGCATCAGGACCGCGTTGAACACCGAGGTCGGGTTCCGGGTGATGTGCGTGAAGTTGCGACGCAGCATGACCATCGCGTGGGACGTGCTCATTTCGCGGTCACCTCCGTGGTGCGGCCCGTGAGGGCGAGGAAAACATCGTCGAGGTCGGGGGTGTGCACGGAGAACTCCTCCGCGCGCAGGTGGTACTCGTCGAGCCGGTCCAGCAGCGCCCGCAGCGACGCCGTCCCGCCGTCGCTGGGCACCCGCACGGTCAACGCCTCCTCGTCGCGCGCGGCGTCGGGGAAGATCCGGCCGGCCGCGTCGAGGTCCGCGGCGGTGGCCAACCGCAGCCGCACGTGCGTTCCCGGGATCTGGCGCTTGAGCTCGTCGGGCGTGCCCTGGGCGACCAGCCGCCCCTGGTCCAGCACCGCGACCCGGTGGGCGAGCTGGTCGGCTTCCTCCAGGTACTGGGTGGTGAGGAAGACGCTCACCCCGTCGGCCACCAGATCCCGGATGATCGACCACATGGTCCGGCGGCTACGCGGGTCCAGCCCGGTCGTCGGCTCGTCCAGGAAGATGATCCGCGGGTTGCCGACCAACGTCATCGCCAGGTCGAGCTTGCGGCGCATACCACCGGAGTACGTCGACGCGGGCTTACCCGCCGACTCGGTCAACTCGAACCGCTCCAACAACTCCGCCACGACCCGCTTACCGTCCCGGGCCGGCACCCGACCCAGGTCCACCATCAACTGCAGGTTCTCCCGCCCGGTCAACAACTCGTCCACCGCCGCGAACTGACCAGTCACCCCGATCACCGACCGCACCGCCCTCGCCTCGGTCGCCACATCGTGACCCGCCACCCGCACCGACCCACCGTCAGCCCGCACCAACGTCGTCAACACATTCACCGTCGTCGTCTTACCCGCCCCATTCGGACCCAGCAGAGAGAAGATCGTGCCCGCCTCGACCCGCAGATCGACGCCGTCGAGCACCACCCTGTCCCCGAACGCCTTCCGCAAACCGGAAACCTCAATCGCTGAACTTGTCATGCGACCACGATCGCCGGGTGATCTGTCACCGCCCTGTCATGCCGCTGACACGACCACTGACACGGCTGGCCGGGGCGGGCCGGGCGACCCGCTCCGACTCGGCCATCGAGCCGCCGGGCGGTGATCAGCCGGCGAAGGAGAGCCAGCGGAAGCCGGCGGCGTCGGCGGTCGCCCGCTCGGCGTCGGTGAGGTCGACCCGGCCGGTCGCCTTGCGGATCAGGGTCAGCCGGTCCCAGCCCAGCTCGGCCGGGACCGGGTGGCCGCCGGTGAGCAGGCCGGCGACGACCTCCGCCGCGGTCGGGGTGAGCCACGGCGACCGGTCCAGCGCCGCCGCCAGGTCCAGGCCGTGCACGGCGACCTCCACCACCCGGGTACGCAGGAACTCGCCGAGCGCCATCGCGTCGCCGTGCCGGGTGCGTACCACGCGGCCGGGCGGCTGGGCGTCGACCGCGTCGAGGGTGGCCCGCCAGGCCCGGTCGAAGTCCGCGACCAGGGCGGCGCCGTCGAGTTCCCGGGCCTCCCGCCGGCCGGCGTCGATCCGGTCGGCGTCCACCGCCGGGGCGAACTTGGCCACGCCGAAGTAGCCGGCGGCGTCCACCTCGGCGCGGGCCGGGGCCGGCGCGGCGAGCATGTCGACCAGCCGCCCGGCGCCGGTACGCACGTGCGCGAGCAACTCCCGCACGGTCCACGGCGCGCAGCCGGTGGGCCGGTCGAAGTCGGCCTCGTCGAGGTCGCGCAGCGCCTCGCCCAGCCGGGCACACTCGTCCCGGAATCCCGCCCGCACGGTCTCCACCGGTCCCCCCTCCGCCGGTCCGTACCCTCTCACATCGTCCGGAGCCCGGAAGCCCATGGTCAGCCGCGGCGCCACCAGGACCAGTTCGCCCGCGAGTCGGCCGGGTGGGGCGGTTCCGGCGGGCGGCGGGCGGCGCGACGGGTGTCGACGACGGCGATGCCGAACAGCACCAGCGCGGCGGTGATCCCGGCGGCCAGCGGCGGAGCGGTGAGCAGCGGCAGCACGGCGGCCAGCAGCGCACCGACGCCGATCCAGCGGCGTACGGAAACCCGGGAGAAGACCGCGTGTTCCAGGGCGGCCCGGCCGGCGAGGAAACAGGCCGGCCCGCCGAGGACCAGCACCAGCCACGCCGGGTAGGCCCGGCCGAGGGTGTGGATCTGGACGAGTTCGTGCCCGATCGCCGTGATCACGATCCCGAAGATGATCACCGCGTGGACGGACGCGACGAAGCGCCCCAACCCGGCGGGGTCCCGGGCCGCGGCGACGGCCTCTCCGAGCACCAGGCCGGCCCGGTGGAAGTAGATGCGCCACAGCAGGACCACCGTGACGAAGGCGGTGACCAGCGCGGTCGTCGCGTAGCCGGCACCGCGGTCGGGGCCGGTGGAGTAGATGATGCCGACCGCGAGGAACGTCTCGCCGAGGGCGATCAACACCAGCTGCGTGTACCGGTCGGCGAGATGGTGCGGCGCGGCCGTCCACGCCGACGTCCTGCCACGTCCCAGCCGCGGTACCGGCCAGCCCAGCCGGGCCGAGCCGACGTCGATGACCGCCGCCAGGATCCACAGCAGCAGGTGCGCCGGGCCGGGTACGAGCGCACCGAGAATCCAGAACGGTCCCGACCCGGCGAACCAGAGCGCGATCCGCCAGTACACCCGGGCCAGCGGGTGCCCGCCGAGCATCACGGCGAAGATCACCGACCAGCTCAGCTGGCCGAGCACGTACGACAACGCGAAGGGCAGGGCGCCAGCGCCGTCGAACACGTGCTCCACGTTGGCGCCCATGATCAGCAGAGCGAATCCCGTGGTCAGGATCGCCCACTGCGCCGCCGGACCCCGCGGATCGAGGCGCGCGGTCCGGTAGGCGGTGATCGTCCACATCCAGAAC
Source organism: Micromonospora sp. C28SCA-DRY-2 (assembly GCF_030519475.1). Taxonomy (GTDB): domain Bacteria; phylum Actinomycetota; class Actinomycetes; order Mycobacteriales; family Micromonosporaceae; genus Micromonospora. The sequence goes on from NZ_JAUMKD010000003.1 coordinate 704,354, forward strand.
AACGGCACGAACACCAGCACCGTACGCCCCAGGGCGGTCCAGCGCCGGGCCATGTCGGAGCTGTCCAGGCCCGGCCCCTCCAGGCCGGTCACCGCGGAGGCCACCAGCCGGTTCAAGGCGAACACCATCACCAGGTCGAAGAAGAGCTCCACGTACGTGGCCTGCTGCGCGCTCTCCGGGCTGCGCAGCAACCCGGCCGCCTGACCCTGCCCCCGGCTCCGCCACGCTCTGCGCACCTGCCCATCGCAGCCGACTTCCGACCGGTTCGTGGCACAACCGCCGGATGCGCTGGTCCCGCGTCCGGTGGCGGGCCGTTTCGGCGCCCGTCCGGCGGGTACGCGCGACCCGGTCGACGGAGAGGAGCGTCAGGGATGGCCGGGATCATGATGCGCAGCCCCGCGTTCAACGACCACGACCGGCTGCCGGACCGGGTCTCCCGCGACGGCGGCAACGTCTCGCCGCCGCTGGAGTGGTCCCGGGTGCCGGATTCCGCCGTCGAGCTGGTGCTGCTCGTGGAGGATCCGGACGCCGGGAAGACGCCGTTCCTGCACTGGCTGGTCACCGGCATCGCGCGGAACTCGGACGGATCGCCGGAGGGCGGCGTGCCGCTCGGTGGCCGGGAGTGGCCCAACGGCTTCGGCGAGCTGGGCTGGGGCGGGCCGCAGCCGCCCCGGGGCGACGACCCGCACCGCTACTTCTTCCGGCTCTACGCCCTGCAACGGCCGCTGGAACTTCCCGACGCGCCGCAGGTGCCCGACGTGTACCGGGCGCTCACCGACAAGGAGTTCGCCAGCGGCACCATGGTCGGCACGTACGCCCGCTGACCGCGGTCAGCCCGGGCGGCGCGGGACGAGCCGGTGCACGACGCCGAGCACCAGCGCCATCACCAGCCCCATCGTGCCGGCGATGCCCGCGGCGCTGCCGGCGTAGCCGACGAACAGCGGCCGCCGGGACAGCTCGGTGGGTGGGGTCCCGCGCAGGTCGACCAACCAGGACAGGGCCAGCGCGCAGCCGATCACCGCCAGCGCGCCGCCGACGCCGAGCACCGCCGCGGCGACCCGGTGCGCGTCGGCGGCGGCCACCTGCGCCTGTTCGCGCTGGAGGACCAGGAGCAGCAGCCCGGCCAGCGCCGCCCAGACGCCGACCACGAGGAACGCCGCCACCGCGTCGCTGGGCCGGTGCCAGCCGGCGGAGAGGGTGGCCACCCCGGCGACCGCGGCGTAGCCGGCGCCGAGGAAGGCACCGAGCGCCCGGACCTTGCGGGGCAGCACGAGCACCAGCGCCACCGCCACCGAGGCGGCGACCGTGGCGTGGCCGCTGGGCAGGCTGTTGCCGGCGTACGCGCGTTGCAGGTCGATGCCGAAGTCGGGCCGGTCCAGGCCGTACTTGAGCAGTTGGGTGCTGACGTTGGCGCCGACGACCAGCAGGGTGGCCGTGACGGCCAGGGCGACCCGCCCCCGGATCAGGGCGATGAAGCCGATCACCGCGGTGGTCGCCAGCAGGGACACCACCGACATGGCGTTGAGCAACCGGTCCACCGGCTCGTCGATGCGGTCCTGGCCGATCCGGTTGCCGGTCAGCGCGACGGTGTCCACCCACTGGCCCAGCCCGGTGTGCACGGCGACCCGCCACACGACGACCAGGGCCGCCGCCTGGACGATGGCCAGTACGACCAACCAGACCGCCGTCCAACCCCTTGCCGTCGCGCGCACCCGCACACGGTAGCCGGGCGGGTGGGCCGGAACGGCGACGGCCCGCGGGCTGCCACTGCGTCGATTCACCACGTCCGACCGGGTACCCGATAACGCGTCGCGGCTACCACATTAGGTTGGTGTCGACGGTAGGAGGTGACGGTGGCCAGCGGACCGGAGCAGAACCTGCCGCCCACCGACCGGTCCGAGGCGGCGGTGGGCCGGCCGGAGTCGCTCGCCGACCTGCTCGGTGGCCGGCGGGGCGCGGTCGACGCCACCCTGCCGCCGGTGGCGTTCGCCGCCGGCTGGGTGCTCGGCGGGCAGTCGCTCTGGGCCGGGATCGGGGCGGCCGTGGTCGCCGGCACGGCGGTCGCCGGCTGGCGGCTGCGCCGCGGCGACCGTCCCCGGTCGGTGCTGATCGGGTTGCTCGCCGTCTGCGTGGCCGCGCTGATCGCGTTGCGTACCGGCCGGGCGGAGGATTTCTTCCTGCTGCAACTGCTCTCCAACGCGGCGAGCGCGTTGGCCTGGATGGTGAGCATCGCGGTGCGCTGGCCGCTGCTCGGGGTGGTGGTCGGGGTGGCCCTCGGGCAGCGCAGCCGGTGGCGGCGGGATCCGGCGCTGCTGCGCGCGTACGGGCGGGGCAGCTGGGTCTGGGCGGCGAGCTACGTGGTGCGGGTGGCGGTGTTCCTGCCGCTCTACCTCGCCGGCCAGGTGCTCGCGCTGACCGTGGCCCGGGTGGCGCTGAGCTGGCCGCTGGTGGCCACCGCGCTGGCGGTGAGCTGGGTGGTGGTGCGCCGGTCGCTGCCGGCGGGCCATCCAGGGCTGCGGCACCCGGTGGACCGGGCCGCCGAGGTGGCGACGGCGCCGGAAAAGTGAGGGAGAGGCCGCCACGGGGGGAGCGGCCTCTCCGGTGACGTACGTTACTCCGTCCCGGCTCCGCGCGTGATCCCGTGACGGCCTCTTTTTTCGGGCTTTTTCGAGCCGCGCGGTGTCCGGGCGGTGGGGTGGGCCGACCGACCCGCTGCGTCGGCCGGATGGCCGGCCCACCCCGGCCTGACCGTGGGCGTCAGGCCGCCTCGCCGACCGGGCTCGGGGTCTGCTCCCGCCGCCCGATCGGCTCCCGGGTGGACGACCGCGCCGTCCACCCGGGACGCCGGTTCAGCCGTTCGGGAACAGGTGTCCGTAGTCGGCGTACGCCATGGCGACGTCGGCCTGCGCCCAGAACCGGTGGTAGTTGAAGGTCGGCTCGGGGCCGCCGTTCAGGTACGCCTGGACCTTGGGCCAGGCCGGGTCGTTCTTGTAGAAGGAACGGATGTCGACGAAGCTCTTGCCGGCGGCGATGGCGTCGCCGTTGGGCATCGTCCCGGTCCAGCCCGGCGGGATGTAGAGCCCCTGGCCGGTGCCGGCGTCGTAGACGTCGTCGAAGCGGCGGTAGTCGCCGCGCTTCTCGGTGGTGGAGACGCCCTGCGCGTCGCTGGCCGCGTGCAGCGCGTCCAGCAGCCCCTTGGCGGTGTTCTTCGCCGCGGTGTTGCCGGACTTGGCCGCGTACGCGATGAGGGTGCGGGCGTAGGCGGCGGCGACGCCGACGTCCTGGCCCCGCGTGGTGACCTCGACGTGCAGGTTGGTGTTGGGCTGCGGGTTGGTCGGGTTCCAGGTGATCGGCTGGCCGCTCCAGGTCATGTCCGACGGGATCGACCAGTTGGTGCCGAGCGTGGTGTTGGCGATCGCCCACGGCACCCACTTGTCCAGCAGCGCCTTGGCCCGCGCGTTGCCGGTCTGCAGGTAGAGCTCGGCGATCCGCTGCATCGACCAGGCCTGCATGCCGAACCACTGGTTGGACGGCGGGTCGTTGTAGACCGGGTCGACGTCGTAGAACATGCCGTAGAAGGTGGAGGTGCCGGCCGGCGGCTGGCCGTAGTGCCCACCCCAGCTGTTGGTCGCGCCGCCGGCGATGCCGCCCTCGGCGGACTGGAGCCAGGTGTAGAACTCCAACTGCCGCTCGAAGCTCTTGGTCCAGTCGTCCACCGCGGTGGGCGACTTCGGCTTCAGCTCGGTCACGTTGGTCAGCGCCCAGGCCGCGAACGGGTTCTGGTAGCCGAAGTGGTTGTGGCTGGAGCCGATCCGCCAGGACCAGTTCTGGTTCGTCTCGTACGCGCCGCCCCAGGCGTAGTACCAGGACATCAGGTAGTGCGCGGAGTCCCGGCCGGTGCCGGCCGGGCAGGTGGTGGGGCCGACGCAGTTGCCGATCTTCTTGAAGTACTTGTCGAACATCGCGTAGCGCAGGTAGTCACCCATCTTGGCGGCCTTGGCCACGGTGGCCGCCACGTCGGCCGCCTTGCCCTGCTCCTTGGCCCAGGTCAGCGCCCAGTAGGCGGCCTGCACCGCGCGGGCGTCGGCGTCCGGGGCGTTGGTGTACTTCCACTGCTTCGCCGGTGCGTTGGACTCCTTGATGAACAGGTCCAGGTAGCCGTACCGGCCGCCGTGGGCGAAGGTGTCGCAGGACGGCTGCGGCACGGTCTCCCACACCGACTCCTGGGTGCCGCGCTGGAAGGTGTTGATGTACGCCGGCCGGCTGGTGCCGTCGCCGCACCGGCCGTAGCCGTAGGTGTTGTCCACGTCGAGCAGCCAGTGCATGCCGTAGATGTCGCCGGTGCCGTAGGTGGACTGCAACTCGCTGCGCAGCGGGTCCTGGCCGACCGACACCGACGGTTCCAGCTGGGACGGGTACTGGCTGGGCAGGTCGTGCTCGGCGGCGTACTGCGGGGTGCCGGCCGCGCCGGCGGTTGGCTGGTCGGCGTGCGACGGGATGATGTACTTCTCCATCACCGTCCAGGCGTTGTTGAACGGGGCCCAGTTCTGGGTGACCCGGCCGTACTGGGCCTCCAGCCACAGCCAGAAGCTGAACGCCTCGGAGGTGGTCTCGTGGCCGTGGTCGGGCGCCTCGACGATCAGCGTCTCGATGGAGTGGTACGGCACGCCCTCCGGGCTGAAGTAGCCGGAGTTCTTGATCTTGCCGTACTGGGTGAGGAACCGCTCGACGTACTCGTTGTCGCCGCCCGGGGTGTCGTTGTCGATCTCGGTGGCGGTGATCGCCAGCGGGGCGTACCCGGTGGCCGAGGCGGTGAGGGTGGCGGTGCCGCCGACGGTGTCGGCGTCCTCCGCCGCGGCGACGGTGACGTTCACCCCGGTGTTCCAGTTGCTCGGGGTCAGCGTCACGGTGCTCGGCGCGACACTGATGTCCGCGTCCCCGGTGCGGGCGACGGTCACCGGGACGTTGGCCGTCGGGGCCGCGCTGAGCTTGAGGTTGACGGTGGAGCTGGACCCCTCGGTCACGCTCACCGAGGACGGGGTCGCCACCAGCACCGGCCCGCTGGCCGGGGTCACCGTGAAGGCCCGCTCCGCGGTGGCGGTCAGGTTGGCGTTGTCGTACGCCTTGGCCTGGACGGTGTAGTCGCCGGCCGGCAGGTCCTCCAGCGTGTAGCCGTACGGGGCCGTGGTGTCGGTGTTGACCAGCAGGCCGTTGCGGTAGAACTCGACCTTGCTGATGGTGCCGTCCGGGTCGCTGGCGGTGGCGGTCAGCGGCACGTCGGCCGGCGCCTCGAACGGGCCGGCGGGCACGCTCAGCCCGACCGTCGGGGGCTGCTGCGGCGTGCCGCCGCAGGTGACGCCGTTGACCGAGAACGAGGTCGGCTTCGGGTTGCTGCCGCTGTACGAGCCGTTGAAGCCGATGCTGGTGCTGGCTCCGGTGCCCAGGTTGCCGTTCCACGCCTCGTTGGTGGCGGTGACCTCGTTGCCGGTCTGGCTCCACCGGGCCGACCAGCCCTGGGTGACCCGCTGGTTGCCGGGGAAGGTGAACTTCAGGGTCCAGCCGTTGATCGGGTCGCCGAGGTTCCTGATGGTGACGTTGGCGGTGAAGCCGGTGTTCCAGTCGTTGGTCGCGTAGACCACGTCGCAGGCCGGGGCGGCCTGCGCGGCGCCGGCCGGCAGGGTGACCCCGCCGACGGCCAGCGCGGTGACCGCGACCATCGCCAGCCGGCGACGTCGTGCCAGATTTCTCATGTGCGCGGTGTCTCCTCGGACCAGGCCGGGGGCTCGAAACCCCGGCGAGGCGCCCGCCCCGACGACGGGGATCCGGGCGCCCGGGATGGTGGTGGCCCCGGCCCGGGCGGGGTACGGCGTCGACGCCCCTGCTCGGGCGGCGTTCGCCGGCTGGCTCGGGTGCCGTGCCGGACCTGCCGGATGCCCTCGGCGACCCGCGCTCTCGCGCGCTGGCTCCGCGACGCGGTCGATCGACAGTGTGTCATGGAAGCGCTCCCACAACAAGCACGACCCGTCCCGGGCAGTCAGATGTTTCGATCTCGTTTTGGGGCTTTCACAAAGCCGTGACGGGCGTTACAGTCGCAAGCATCGTCGATGGGAGCGCTTCCATCGACAAAGTTCCACCAACAAGATCGACCTGGGGCGAGTCCGCGGACGGACCCCGGGACCAGCCCGAAGGCTGACGGCGGGCCAGCCCGGACGCCGCCGCCAGCCAACGTCCCACCCAGCGGAGGGAGGTGGATCCTCAGCCACTCGCGTGGCCCGGCTCCCGCGCGACACGCACGACAGGGACGCCAAATCCGCTCGTGCGTGCACTGCAACGGTGGGGACGGGGGTTGCCCTCCCCCGTCCCCACACTAAACCCCCCTTCATGACGGGGAAAGAGGCCGATCGGACCGACCGCGACGCCGCCACAGCCGCCTCCGTCCGCGCCTCCCCCGCCTCGCCAGCCCCCCGGCGCCCCACCGGCGCCTCGGCCGGCGCGCCACCCGCGCCCCGGCTCGGTCGCGGCACACCCACCGGTGCGCGCCGCACCCTCCCGCTCCGCCATCCCCGATCGCCGCCGCCACGGCCCGGGACCCCGTCCCGCCCCGGCCGGCGGATGACCGGCTGGCAACGCGTGACTATGCTGGGAGCGCTCCCGGCACCCGCGGCGGCCACGCACCATCAGAGGAGAATCCATGTCGACACTCACCCGGCGGCACCTGCTCCGCCGCGCCGCGCTCTCCGCCAGTTCCGCCACGGCCGCCGGGCTGGGCACCACCACGACCGCCGCCGTGGTGGGCGCCGCCGGCGGCTGCGACGACCCGGACGAGGGCGCCACGGACCCGCGGACGGACAGCGCCGGCGCGCCCGCCGGGCCGCTGCGCTTCCCGCCGGACTTCGGCTGGGGCGCGGCCACCTCCGCGTACCAGATCGAGGGCGCCGCCAAGGAGGACGGCCGCGGCGAGTCGGTGTGGGACACCTTCAGCCGGACCCCGGGCCGGGTCCGCAACGGTGACACCGGGGACGTGGCCGCCGACCACTACCACCGCTGGCGCGACGACCTCGACCTGATGCGCGACCTGGGGCTGCGCAGCTACCGGTTCTCCATCTCCTGGCCGCGCATCCAGGCCGACGGCACCGGCGCGCCCAACCAGCGGGGCCTCGACTTCTACCGTCGCCTCGTCGACGGGCTGCACGAGCGGGGCATCGCGCCGATGGCCACGCTGTTCCACTGGGACCTGCCCCAGGCCCTCCAGGACGCCGGCGGCTGGGAGTCCCGGGACGTCGCCCACCGCTTCGCCGACTACGCCGACGCCGTCTTCCACGCCCTCGGCGACCGGGTGCCGGTGTGGCTGACCATCAACGAGCCGAAGACCGTCGTGCAGAACGGCTACCTCTCCGGGCACCACGCCCCCGGCCGGCAGGACCCGGCCGCCGCGTACCTGGTCGCCCACCACCTCCAGCTCGCCCACGGACTCGCCGTCCAGGCGCTGCGCGCCGCGGACCGCGCCGGGCGGATCGGTCCCGCTTTCAACCTGCACCCCTGCTACCCCGCCGACGACACCGCGGCGGCGGCCGCCGCCACCCGGCTCTACGACGGGTACGAGAACCGGCTCTACCTCGACTCCGTCCTGCGCGGTCGCTACCCCGACGACGTGCTGGCCGACCTCGGCCCGGACAGCCGGATGGTGCGGGGCATCCACGACGGCGACCTGGCCGTCATCTCCACCCCGGTCGACCTGCTCGCCGTGCAGTACTACACGCCGATCTACGTCACCGCCGACGGCGGCACGGTGCGCCGGTGGCCCACCTCCGAGGCCGACTGGCAGCAGATCTACCCCGACGGCATGTACGACATCCTGACCCGGGTCACCCGCGACTACGGCCCGATCCCGCTCACCGTCACCGAGAACGGCCTGCCCACCCCGGACGCGCTCGGCCCCGACGGCACCGTCGACGACGCCGGTCGGATCGACTTCCTCCGCGACCACCTGGCCGCCGCGCACCGCGCGATCGGCGCCGGCGTGCCGCTGGAGAGCTTCCACGTCTGGTCGCTGCTGGACAACTTCGAGTGGGCCGAGGGCTACGACCAGCGCTGGGGCCTGATCTACGTGGACTACCCGACGCAGCGTCGGGTGCTCAAGCGCAGCGCCCACTGGTACCGCACGGTGATCGCCCGCAACGGTCTCTGACCGTCGGGGCGACCACCGGCCCGGTCGGCGGGGGCCGGTGGGGATCCGGGACGCGCGTCGCCGGGGCCCGGCACGGGGGTCCGGCGGCGCGCGACCGCCCGCGTCAGCGGGGCAGCGCCTGCTGCAACTCGGCGCGCAGCGCCGGGGTGAGCATCTCCCCCGCCTGCTTGGCCAGCCGCGCCATCTCGTAGCCGACCACGCCGATGTCGGCGTCCGCGCCGGCCAGGGTGGCCAGGATGGAACCGTCGCGCACCTGCATGACCAGGAAGTAGCCGCGCCCCATCTCGACCACCGTCTGCTTGACCACGTCGCCGTCGAACATCTGGGCCGCGCCCGCGGTGATGCTCATCAGTCCGGACGTGACCGCCGCCAGCTTGTCGGCGTGGTCCCGGGGCAGATGGTCGGAGATGGCGACCAGGAGCCCGTCGGAGGAGACCACCACCGCGTGCGCCACCCCCGGCACCCGCTGCGCGAACGCGCTGACCAGCCAGCTCAGGTCGCGAGCCTCCTGGCTCAACGTCGTCGTCACTGTCGTCCCCCTTCGGTGGGCACGCCGCCGCGCGGCATGGGTATCTCTCGGGTTTCCTCGGCCTCGGCCCGGCGCACGCCGCTGTAGAGCCGCGAGAGCATCCCGCCGACCGCGTCCGGATCCGGTTCGTGACGGATGGGCTGCTGCTCGGGCCGGGCCGATCGGGTGACCGCCGACAACTGCGCCATCGGCACCCGTACCGGCAGGCCGCGGGCGTTGGTGCCGCCGGTCACCGGGACGGGCGGCGGGACGGGGAAGCCGTCCCCGGACGGGGTCGTCGCCGGGCCGTGCCGGGACCACCAGCCGCCGCCGTCCGGCACGGGCGCCGCGGCCGGGGCGAGCACGTCCTCGGCCCGGACCGGCACCGGCCGGTTCGACCGGGGCACGGCCGGATCGGGGCGCCGACCGGCCACCGGCAGCTCGACCGGACGGGCCCGGTTCGCCGCGGCGATCGCGCCGGTGAGCATCCGGGACGCCCCCGGCGGGTCCAGCTCCGGCCCCGGGTCCGGGGCGAGCAGCTCGCGCGGCAGCCGGATCCGGGCGGTCAGCCCGTCCGCGCTCGCGTGCAGCCGTACCTCGATCTTGTGGCGGGCGGCCAGGTGGCTCACCACGAACAGGCCCATCCGCTCGACGGCGGCGACGTCGGCCGCCGGTGGTTCGGCCAGCACCGCGTTCGCCTCGGCCAACGCGGTCGGGCTCATGCCCAGGCCCTGGTCGGCGATCTCGATCACCGCGCCGTGGCCCTCCGGCCGGGCGGTGACCCGGACGACGGTGTCCGGCCGGGAGAAGGCGGTGGCGTTCTCCAGCAGCTCGGCCAGCAGGTGCACCACCTCCCCCACGGCGTGCCCGACCACGTGCAGCTCGGCCACCGACTCGTGCCGCACCCGCTGGTACTGCTCGATCTCGGCGCCGGCGGCGAGCAGCACCACGGCCAACCGGACCGGCCGGTTCCACCGCCGGGTGGACTCGGTGCCGGCCAGCACCAGCAGGCTCTCGTCGTTGCGCCGCATCCGGGCGGCCAGGTGGTCGAGCTTGAACAGGTTCTCCAGCTGGTCCGGGTCGCTCTCCTCCCGCTCCAGGTCGTCGAGGAGTTCCAGCTGCCGTTCCACCAGCACCTGGCTGCGCCGGGCGAGGTTGACGAACATGCCGTTGACGTTGCGGCGCATGGTGGCCTGCTCGACGGCGACGCTGACCGCGCTGCGGTGCACCGCGACGAACGCCTCGGCCAGCTCGCCGATCTCGTCGAGGGAGCGGACCACGGCCGGCGCCACGTCGATGGCCGGCACGCCCCCGGTGACCGTACGCAGCCGGTCCAGCGCGTCGGGCAGCTCCACCTGGGCGATCCGCAACGCCTGGCTGCGCAGCAGCCGCATCGACCGGGCCACCGAGCGTCCCACCAGGACGGAGATGAGCAGCGCGAACAGCAGCACCGTGACGATCGCGCCGGCGACCAGCAGGGTGGTCCGCAGCTGGCCGTTGCTCGCGCCGTCGGCCTGCCGGACCGCGTCGTCCAGCACCGACACCTCGAACTGCCGGAGCAGCTCCTGGCGGTCCTCGCTGGCCGCCCACCACTCCGGGGCGGGCAGCACCTGCGGTTCGCCGTCGCCCGGCAGGCTGCGCTCCTCCAGCCGGGTGGCGGCGAGGAACTCCGGATCCACCGAGGTCTGGTCGTAGCGGCGGATCTGCTCGGCGGTGGCGGCGACCCGGAACGCGCCGAGCGCGGTCAACTGCTGGGCACGCAGGTCGCTCAGCGCTACCTGGTCCTCCACGTCGTACCGGCCGGCCCGGGCGGCCTCGTAGAGCTCGGCGCGCACCCGGGAGGAGAGCTCCTTGACCCGGGCGAGCTGCACGTAGCGCAGCACCGCGTCGCTGAGCGCCGGGTGGTCGTCGCCGGGCGAGGGCTCGGCGAGCAGGTTGAGCAGCACGTCGATCGCCCGGTGGTAGTTGCTCAGGATGGTGTCGCTGCCCAGCACCGCCGGCGGCACCGCGGCCCGGATGTAGACCACCTGGTCGTACGCCTCGAGCGCCTCGGAGAAGGCGACCCGCCAGGACGCGTCGGCGTCGGTCAGCGGTTCGGCCGCCTGGCGCAGCTCCCGCATCGCCTGGTCGGTGGCGGCCTCCAGCGGCTTCAACGCGGCGATGGCGACGTCCCGGTCGCCGCCCGCGCCGGCCCGGCGCAGCTCGGCCAGCTCACCGGCGACCCGGTCGCGCTCCTGCTGGAGCCGGTGCACCGCGGCGGTGATCTCCCGGCCGATGCCCACCTGCTCGGCGAAGTCGCTCAGCGCCGTGGTCTGGTTGACCAGCGCGCCGGTCTGCACGCCGGCCAGCACGAGGAACGCCACCGAGGGGACGACCAGCACGGTGGCGAGCTTGGTCCGCATCCGCCAGTCGCGCAGCCGGAACGGCGAGCGGCGTCGGTGCGGCACGACCCGGACGTCGAACCGGCGCCGGCGGTGACTGGACACCGCGCCGTGCGCCCGGTCCGGCCCTGCGCCCACACCTGCCTCCTACGTTCCCCGCGTCCGCCGCGACCCGGGGAGCGCAGTCCATCCAATCAGGCACGCGAGCTGTGTCAACGGGCCGGGCTGAGGTGCGACTCAGGAGGGTGAGGGGCTCTCATCCGTCCGGCTGATGTCGGCGAGTCGGGCGGCGTCGTCGACCCGGCCGGACGCCACCAGCGCCGCGCCGCTGGCGCCGATCTCCGGGTTGCTGCCGTGCCACACCGGCCGGGGCGCGAGCACCGCGGCGAACGCCGAGCGCCACCACCGCGAGGCGGTCACCGCTCCCCCGCCCAGCACCACCTCGACCGGTCCGTCGACGGTGGACTCCAGCACCGTCAGGTTCTCGGCGACCAGGTCGCACAGGCCCCGCATCAGAGCGGCCAGGATGTCCACCGCGCTGGTGTTGAAGCTCAGCCCGCGCAGCTCGCCCGAGCCGGCCGGCACCAGGCCCGGCGGCCGGTCCCCACCGAAGCGGACGTTCACCGGCAGGCGACCGTCGGCCGGCAGCCGGGCCAGGGCGGCATCCAGCTCGACGCCCTCGGGCAGCCGCAGCTCCCGCCGGGCCCAGGCGAAGAGGTTGCCGCCGGAGGAGTAGGCCGCGCCGGTCACCACGTGGTCGTGGTCGACCCGGTAGCGCCAGAGCTCCTCGGGCAGCGGGGGCAGCGCCGCTCCGGCCGGAACCCGCTGCACCAGGCGGACCGCCGCCGAGGTGCCGACGGTCACCGCGGCCCGGTCCGGCCCGACGCAGCCGGAGCCGACGTTCGCCGCCGCCCCGTCGCCCACCGGGCCGGCCCACGGCGCGTCGCCGAGCTGCGGCCAGCGCCGCGCGTACGCCGGCCGCAGCCGGCCCCGCCAGGAGACCGGGGCCAGCTCGGGCAGGCCGGCGGGGCGGCTGCCGGCCAGCGCGCAGGCCTCCGGGTCCCAGTCCATCGTCCGCAGGTCCAGCAGGCCGGTGCCGGAGGCCTGGGACATCGACATGGGCGCGGCGTCGAGCAGCTCGCCGAGCACGTACTCGGGCAGGCCGAGGAACCGGGCGATCCGTGCGCCGGTGTGCTCCCGCAGCCAGGGCAGCCGCATCGACCAGTAGCAGCGGTGCCACCACGTGCCCGTGCGCCGGTGGTACTCGTCCGGGTCGGCCGGCCCGGGCGCGCCGGGCAGCGCCTCCGGTCGCGTGTCCAACCAGGTCAGCACCGGCCCCAGCGGCACGCCGTCGGCGCCCACCGGTACCACCGAGTGCCACTGCGCGCTCGTCGCCACCAGCGACACGTCCCGCAGGTGGCCGCCGGCGGCCAGCTCGTCCAGGCACTCGACCAGGCAGGCCAGGTAGCGGGGGCCGTCCAGGGTGCCGGTGCCGTCGTCGCCGACCATCAGCTCCACCCGGCGCCGGGCCAGCGCACCCGGCAACGGCCGGGCGTCCGGGTCCAGCACGAGCCCACGTACCGACGAGGTGCCCAGGTCGAGCGCGAGAATGTTCATCGCGGGTCAAGGTACCCGCTGAGCTGGCCGGCGAAGCGCTGGCGCAACGGCGTACGCCCGATCGGCTTCCCGCCGGCCGGCCCACCGCGTAGGGTGGTCGCATGCTCGCGCGACTGACCTGCTGGTGGCCCGCCGACCCGGCGGCCATCCCCCGCGCGTAGCCATCCCACGCGGCCGCCCGTCGAGGCGGCCGCCGGTCTGCTCCGGCCCCCGGGCCGTCCCGCCGGACGGCACCCGGCCCGAGGAGAGACCATGACCCACCTGTCCGACCTGCTCGCCGCCGTCGCCCGCGGCGCGGACCCCGGCCCGTTCGCGCTCGTCCGCCGCGAGGGCGCCGACCACCTGGACCTGTACGCCGGCCCGGTGCGCGCCGTCGACCGGCTCGCCGACGTGCCGCTGCCGGCCGGCCCGCCCGGACCGCGCACGCTGGCGCTGGTGCCCTACCGGCAGGTCACCGAGCGCGGCTTCGCCTGCGTGGACGACGGGATGCCGCTGGAGTGCCTGCTGGTCGAGCGACACGAACGGGTGACCCTGGCCGAGGCGCTCGCCGCGCTGCCGGGCCAGCCGGTGGTCACCACCGGCGCCGGGTTCGACGTGGACGACGACGAGTACGCGGCCACCGTCGGCCGGGTGCTGACCGAGGAGATCGGCCGGGGCGAGGGGGCCAACTTCGTCATCCACCGGACGCTGCGGGCCACCGTGCAGGGTCCGCCGCTGCGCGCCGCGCTGGCCGCGCTGCGCCGCCTGCTGCTCGGCGAGCGCGGGGCGTACTGGACGTTCCTGGTGCACACCGGCGGCCGGGTGCTGGTCGGAGCGAGCCCCGAGCGGCACGTCAGCGTCGACGACGGCCTGGTGATGATGAACCCGATCAGCGGCACCTTCCGCTACGGCGCCGCCCCGGACCGCGCCGCGCTGCTGCGCTTCCTCGCCGACCCCAAGGAGGTGGAGGAGCTGTACATGGTGCTGGACGAGGAGCTGAAAATGATGGCCACCGTGGCCGAGCGGGGCGGGCAGGTGGTCGGGCCGTACCTGAAGGAGATGTCCCACCTGGCGCACACCGAGTACCTGCTCGCCGGCCAGGGCTCGAAGGACGTCCGCGAGGTGCTGCGGGAGACGATGTTCGCGCCCACCGTCACCGGCAGCCCGATGGAGAACGCCTGCCGGGTGATCGCCCGGCACGAGCGCACCGGGCGGCGCTACTACGCGGGCGTACTGGCCCTGCTGGGGCACGACGACGCCGGCCGGCAGACCCTGGACGCGCCCATCCTGATCCGGACCGCGGAGATCAGCCCGGCGGGCGAGCTGCGGGTGCCGGTCGGGGCGACCCTGGTCCGGCACTCCACCGCCGCCGGCGAGGTGGCCGAGACCCACGCCAAGGCGGCCGGCGTGCTCGCCGCGCTGGGGCTCGGCCCGCAGGCGCCGGCACCCGGCCCGCGGCCGGCGGCACGCCACGACAGCGCCGTCCCGGCGCGTCCCGGCCCGGACCAGCCGCTCGCCGAGGACCCCGAGGTGCGGGCGGCGCTCGCCGCCCGCAACGCGCCGCTGGCCCGGTTCTGGCTGGACCAGCGCACGCCCGGCGCGACCGGCCGGCCCGGGCTGACCGGCCGGCGGGCACTGATCGTCGACGGCGAGGACACCTTCACCGGCATGCTGGCCCACCAGTTGGGCGCGCTCGGCCTGGCGGTGACCGTACGCCCCTGGCACACCCCCGGCCCGCTCGACGGGCACGACCTGGTGGTGGTCGGCCCCGGCCCGGGCGACCCGGGCAGCGGCACCGACCCGAAGATGCGTGCGCTGCGCGGGCTGCTCACCGGCCTGCTGGCCGACGGCCGGCCCACGCTGGCGGTCTGCCTGGGCCACCAGCTGCTGGCCGGGCTGTTGGGGCTGACCCTGCACCGCCGGGACGCGCCGTACCAGGGGCTGCAACGCGAGGTGACCCTCTTCGGCGTGCCGCGCCGGGTCGGCTTCTACTCCAGCTTCACCGCCCGCGCCGAGGACGACCGGCTGGCCACCCGGTACGGGCCGGTGCTGCTGGCCCGGGACGGGGCGGACGGCGCGGTGCACGCGCTCCGCGGCCCGGGCTTCGCCGGGGTGCAGTTCCACCCCGAGTCGGTGCTCAGCCCGGACGGGCTGGCCGTGCTCGATGAGCTGCTGACCGAGCTGCTTGCCGCGCACCTGCCGGCCGCCGAGCCGGCGTGACGGCGGGCCCACCGGGGTAGAGCAGGCGGTGCCGGTGGTCCGGACGGGCCCGAGAGCCCCCGCCCGGGCCACCGGTCACCGGCCCGTTTCCGCGCCCCCGACGAGCAGGTCCGCCGGCCCGGTCAGGCGGCCAGGCCCTTCTTCACCGCGGTACCGAGCTGCACCGCCCGCCGGGCGGTCAGCGCGGTGGCGGTGAGCGCGATGTCGTCCGGCGCGGTCTCCCCGTTGTTGCTGGTGTGCGAGGCGCCGTACGGGTTGCCGCCGACGAACTGGCTCGCCTCGGTGTAGCCGGGGGTGACCACGACTCCGCCCCAGTGGTAGATGACGTTGAACAGCGACAGCAGGGTGGACTCCTGCCCGCCGTGCGAGGTGGCCGTCGAGCAGAACGCCGAATAGACCTTGTTCACCAGGGCGCCCTGCGACCACAACGGGCCGGTGGTGTCGATGAACTGCTTGAGCTGGGCGGCCATCACGCCGTACCGGGTCGGCGTGCCGAAGATGACGACGTCGGCCCAGGAGAGGTCGTCCAGCGACGCCTCGGGCACGTCCTGGGTCTCCATGGCGTGCGCGTGCCAGCCCGAGTTGGAGCGGATCGCCTCGTCCGGCGCCAGCTCGTGCACCTTCCGCAGCCGTACCTCGGCGCCGGCGTCGCCCGCGGCCTCGCAGGCCGCCTGTGCCATCTGGTACGTGATGCCGGTCGCGCTGTAGTAGATCACCGCGACCTTGGTCCGGTCAGCCATCGAAGGGTCCCTCCTCGTCTCGGGCCAGCTCCGGCGACTACCCGACAAAAGTCCTGGCAAACGACGCCCGGGCGGGTACGGGCACGGCCGGCCCCGGGTGCGGTCGGGCCGCGCGGGCGGGCGATGCTGGGGGCATGGAGATCAGACCCGCCATCACCGACGACTGGCCACGCATCTGGCCGTTCCTGCGCGAGATCGTGGCCGCCGGGGAGACGTACACCTGGCCCCGCGACGTCGACGAGGACCGGGCCCGGGCGATGTGGCTGGTGCCGGAGCCGGGCCGGACCGTGGTGGCGGTCGACCCGGACGGCACCGTGCTCGGCACCGCCAAGCTGACCCCCAACCAGCTCGGGCCGGGCGACCACGTCGCCAATGCCAGCTTCATGGTCGCCCCCGCCGCCGCCGGCCGCGGGGTGGGGCGGGCGCTCGGCGAGCACGTGCTGACGCTGGCCCGGGCGCAGGGCTACCGGGCCATGCAGTTCAACGCGGTGGTGGCGACGAACACCCGGGCGGTGGCGCTGTGGCGCTCGCTCGGCTTCGAGGTGGTCGGCCGGGTGCCGGAGGCGTTCCGGCACCCACGGGACGGCCTCGTCGACCTGCTCGTCATGCACCGGCGGCTCTGAACCGGAACCCTTGTCGCGGCTCAAGATTTCCGCAAGTTCCGATGTGAACCGGTGCCGAGCCGGCCGCCGGCCAGGGATCCTGGTGGCACCGGCGCGACCGGCGGCCCCCGTCGCACCGGGAAACCTGAACGGGGGATCGCGCTCCGCCGGCAACGGCGCTGGCGTAGCGCGATCAGGGGGCCACCGCCCCGAACCGTCCGGCCCGAACGGTCATTCGAGCCGGTCGCGCAGGTCGTCGACCTGCTGTTGCATCCGGTCCACCGCCGCCTCGTTGTTGAGGAAGGTGGTGATCCCGGCGCCGAACGCCAGCCCGATCAGCACCGCCAGCGCGCTGAGCACCAGGCCGCCGATGGCCACGCCCCGGCCGGTCACCCCCGGGCGGCGGGCCATCCGGAGCCCCACGATGCCGAGCACGACGCCGATGATGCCGAGCAGCAGGCCGACCCAGGACAGGATCACGGTGAGCACGCTGATCAGCGCGGCCACCCCGAACACGAGGGCGAAGGTGGCCGCCGCGCTGGTCTTGGCCGCCGTGCCGGTCCGGCCGGCCCGGGCCGGTGCGCCGGTGCCCCGCACCGGCTCGCTGGACGCTGTCATGTCGCTCCCTTCGGGCGCGGAGCGCGCCCCCGTCACGGCCGCATCCCCGTTCCGCCGGCCGTCATGCCTCGCCCGCGGCGGCAGCGGCGGCGCCCGGAAACGTCGGTGCCGGCGCCTACGCTGACGCCCAGCCGACCGGAAAGGGCCGCCCCGTGCACCTGCTCACCGCCACCGACGCGCTGGCGCTGCGGTTGACCAGCCTGCTGCTCCGTCCCCACCCGGCCGCCGCCCCGGCCACGGTGGCCGAGGTGGTGGAGTGGTTCGGCGCCATGCAGGCGCAGGATCTGGCCAGCGGCATGTGGTCGCTCGGGGTCCGGCTGCCCGGGCACGACCACGCCGCGGTGCACGCCGCGCTGGAGCGGCGGGAGGCGCTGCGCACCTGGCCGATGCGGGGCACCGTGCACCTGGTGCCGCCCCGCGACGCCCGCTGGATGCTGGAGCTGACCGGCGTCCGCTCGCTGGCCGGCGCGGCGACCCGCTGGGCCCAGCTCGACCTCACCGCGGCCGACGTGGAGCGGGCGGCCGACGTGCTCGGCGGCGCGCTGGCCGGCGGCGGCCGGCTCACCCGCGCCGAATGCCTGGCCGCCCTGGAGGCCGCCCGGATCGGCACCGCCGGACAGCGCGGCTACCACCTGCTCTGGTACGCGAGCGTGCGCGGGGTCACCTGCCTGGCCCCGAACGTCGGCACCGAGCAGACGTTCGCCCTGCTCGACGAGTGGGCACCGGAGCCGCACCGGCCCGACCGCGACGAGGCGCTGGCCATCCTGGCCCGCCGCTACGTGCGGGGGCACGGCCCGACCACCGACCGGGAGTTCGCCGGCTGGACTGGGCTGACCCTCACCGACGCGCGCCGGGGCCTCGCGGCGGCCGGCGACGCGCTGGCCCAGGTGCGGGTGGACGGGACGGCGATGATGGTCGACGCGGCCCTGCTCGACGCGCCCCGCGCGCCGCTGGGCGACCTGCTGGTGCTGCCCGGCTTCGACGAGTACCTGCTCGGCTACAAGGACCGCTCGCTGATGCTCGACCCGGCACACAAGGACGCGATAGTGCCGGGCGGCAACGGCGTCTTCCAGCCCACGATCGTGCGGGACGGGCGGGTGGTCGGCACCTGGAAACGCAGCGTCGGCCGGGACGCGGTCACCGTCACGGTCCGCCCGCTGGTGCCGCTGGACGCCGAGCGGGCCCGGGTCGAGCGGGCGCTGGCCGGCTACGCCGATTTCCTTGGCCTGCCGCTGCGGGTGGACTGGGCCGCCTGACGCCCCGGGCGTCCCGGAGCGTGCTCGGGCGCCCGGGAGCCTCACCGGCATCACCCGCCCCAGCTTCCACCCCCTGCTCCTATTCGGCGGGCCGGTGACGAATCCGCTCCGGCCCGTCGGGTATCCGCGGGCTGAAGACAGAGGGAGGTACGGTCCATGAAGCTCAACGCACAGCAGGTCAGTTCGCTGTACGGACAGAACGTCACGGACCGCTCAGGGTCGAAGATCGGCAGCGTGGGTCAGATCTGGGCCGACAACGCCGGCGAGCCGACCTGGGTCAGCGTGAAGACCGGGGTGATGGGCACGAAGGAGCAGATGGCTCCGCTGCAGAAGGCCCGGATCGCCGGCGACGGGCTCGCCGTCGACTACGACAAGTCGACGGTGAAGAACGCCCCCGTCGTGGACGCCGACACCGACGAGCCGCTCAGCACGGCGCAGGTCGAGCAGCTCTACCGGCACTACCAGCTCGCGCCGCAGCCGGCTCCGCCGGCGCGGGAGCGCGGGCGGGCGCCGGGCGCCGGTGAGGACCTCATCCGGTCCGAGGAGCGCCTGCGGGTCGGCACCGAGAGCCAGCCCGCCGGCACGGCGCGGCTGCGCAAGTACGTCGTCTCCGAGGACGTGCACACCACCGTGCCGGTCGAGCACGACGAGGTGTACGTGGAGCGCGAGCCGATCGCCGCCGGGGATGCCCGCAACGTCCGCGGCGACATCGGCGAGGCCCAGCAGGAGATGACCCTGCGCGCCGAGCGGCCGGTGGTCAGCAAGGAGACGGTCCCGGTGGAGCGCGTCCGCCTGGCGAAGGACGAGGTGGTCGACCAGCGGGCCGTCGACGAGCAGATCCGGCGGGAGCAGGTCGAGGCCGACATCCCGGAGCCCAGCCGGCGACGTCGCTGACGCCTGACGCACGACGGGCGGGTGGGTCGGTTCCGACCCACCCGCCCGCTCGGTCGTACCGTCAGTCGGCCAGCGCGCCGGCCGCCCGGCCCTCGTGCAGGGTGAGGTTGCGGCCGTTCGCCGGGTCGAACAGGTGGATCTTCTCCAGGTTGAACCAGACCCGGCGGGTCTCCCCCTCCACCACCGGCGACTCCGCCGACAGCCGGGTCACCAGGTTCGCCCCGGCCCCGGTGAAGTCGGCAGCGCCGGCGTCGGCGGCCAGTTCCTCCAGCTCGGCGGCGGTGGCCCGCTCCCCCTCGACGGTGAGGTAGACGTACTTGTCCGAGCCCATCGACTCGACGATCTCCACCGGCGCCTCGAACTCCATGCCGCGGCGGCGGGTGTCCTCGTCGACCAGGTCGGCGTCCTCGAAGTGCTCCGGCCGGATGCCGAGGATCAGCTCGCGCGGGGCGTCGGCCCCTTCCAGCTCGCGCCGGACCCGGTCACCGAGCGGCACCTCGCCCAGCGCGGTACGCAGCGCGCCCTCCTCGACGACGGCGTGCAGGAAGTTCATCGAGGGCGAGCCGATGAAGCCGGCCACGAAGAGGTTGCGCGGGTGGTCGTAGAGCTCCTGCGGCGGGCCGACCTGCTGCACCGCGCCGCCGCGCATGATGACCACCCGGTCGCCGAGGGTCATCGCCTCGGTCTGGTCGTGGGTCACGTAGACGGTGGTGGTGCCGAGCTGCTTCTGCAGCCGGGAGACCACCGTGCGCATCTGCACGCGCAGCTTGGCGTCCAGGTTGGACAGCGGCTCGTCCATCAGGAACGCCTTGGGCTGCCGGACGATCGCCCGGCCCATCGCCACCCGCTGCCGCTGGCCGCCGGAGAGGTTGGCCGGCTTGCGGTCCAGCAGCGCGGTCAGCTCCAGGACCTTCGCCGCCTCCTCGACCTTGGTGTTGATGGTCTCCTTGTCCAGCTTCGCCAGGCGCAGCGGGAACGCCATGTTCTCCCGGACGGTCATGTTCGGGTAGAGGGCGTACGACTGGAAGACCATGGCGATGTCCCGGTCCCGGGGCGCCTTGTCGTTGACCCGCTCCCCGCCGATCCGCAGCTCGCCGGAGCTGATGTCCTCCAGCCCGGCGATCATGTTGAGGGTGGTCGACTTCCCGCAGCCGGACGGGCCGACCAGGATGACGAACTCGCCGTCGGCGATCTCCAGGTCGACGTCGGCCACCGCGACGGTCCCGTCCGGGAACTTCTTGCTCACCTTGTCGAGCACGATGTCAGCCACGACTATCACCTATCCCTTGACGGCGCCGGAGGTCAGGCCGGAGACGATGCGGCGCTGGAAGAAGAGGACGAACAGGATGATCGGAATGGTGATCACCACGGCGGCGGCGCAGATCGCCCCGGTGGGGTCCTCGAACTGCGACTCGCCGGTGAAGAACGACAGCGCCACCGGCACCGTGCGGGACCGCTCGGTGGAGGTCAGCGAGATGGCGAAGAGGAAGTCGTTCCAGCAGAAGATGAAGACCAGGATGGCCGTGGTGAACAGGCCGGGCGCGGCCAGCGGCGCGATCACCCGGCGGAACGCCTGGCCCTGGGTCGCGCCGTCCATCTTCGCCGCCTTCTCCAGGTCCCACGGGATCTGCTTGAAGAACGCCGACAGCGTGTAGATCGCCAGCGGCAGGGCGAAGGTGATGTACGGCAGGATCAGGCCCGGCCAGGTGTCGAAGAGGCCGAGCTGCCGCTCGATGTCGAACAGCGGCGAGACCAGCGACACCTGCGGGAACATCGCGATCAGCAGCGAGACGCCGACCAGCAGCCGCTTGCCGGGGAAGTCCAGCCGGGAGATCGCGTACGCGGCCATGGCGCCGAGCACCACCGCGATCACGGTGGCGATCAGCGCGATGCCGATGGAGTTGACCAGGGCCCGGACGAACTGGTCGGTGGCGAAGATCGTCCGGTAGTTGTCCAGCGTCCACTCGCGGGGCCAGAACCTGCCGTCGGTGAGGGTGGCCGGCGTCTTGAACGACAGCGACGCGATCCACAGCACCGGGATCAGCGCGAAGACGACCACGACGACGTCCAGCAGACCCCAGCGGAGCTTGGCCCGGGTGGTGGTTTCGACAGCCATCTCAGCGCCTCTCCCCGTCGTCGCTGCCGGGGGCAGCGGTACCGAACAGCTTCACGAAGACGAAGGCGATGATCGCCACGGTGAGGAAGATCAGCACCGACATCGTCGACCCGATGCCGAGGTTGAGGCCCCGGATCAGGTTGTTGTAGGCGAGCATCGAGACCGAGGAGGTCTCGTTGCCGCCCGCGGTGAGCACGAAGATGTTGTCGAAGACCCGGAACGCGTCCAGGGTGCGGAACAGCAGCGCGACCAGGATCGCCGGCTTCATCACCGGCAGCATCACCTTGGTGAACCGCTGCCAGGCGGTGGCCCCGTCGGTCGAGGCGGCCTTGAGCAGGTCCTCCGGGACCAGCGCCAGGCCGGCCATCAGCAGCAGCGCCATGAACGGCGTGGTCTTCCAGATCTCGGCCAGCATGATGATCGCCAGCGAGCTGGCCCGCTCGGTCAGCGGCGCGCCCTCGCTGAACAGGTTGGCCAGGTAGCCGGTGCCGGGCGTCCAGGCGTACCGCCAGGAGAAGGCGGCGACCACCGTGACGATGCCGTACGGGATCAGCGCGGCGGTGCGCACGATGCCCCGGCCGACCAGCGTGCGGTGCATGATCAGCGCCAGGCCCATGCCGAGCACCAGTTCGATCGCGACGGTGACCACGGTGATCAGCGCGGTGACGCCGAACGCCGTCCACCAGAACTCGTTGGTCAGCACGGTGACGTAGTTCTCCAGCCCGATGAACTCGCGCTGGTCGGGAAAGCGCAGGTCGAAGCGCTGCAGGGACAACCAGACCGAGTAGAGGATCGGATAGGCCGTCACCAGGACCATGACCAGCGCGGCCGGCGCGCAGAGCAGCCAGCCCAGCCGGCGCTCGGCCTTCTTGTTCTCGCTCAGCGGCGGCTTGCGCCGGCGGTTGCGCTGGGCGGGCACGGCGGCGTGCCGGGCACCGGACCGGGTAGCGGTCTCGTCGGCCGCGACGTCCGCCCCGCCGGGCGTGGCGTTGACACTCACGGCAGCACCCCCTTGGACTCGAGCGCGTCGGCGATGGCGCCGCGCAGTTCGTCGGCAGTCCGCTGCGGGTCGATCGCCGACGGCGGCGAGAGCATCGCCGACATCACGGTGGAGATGCTCTGGTACGCCGGGGTCAGCGGTCGGGTCGCCGGCTCCTTGAGCTCCTCCAGGATGGTCTCCTTCATCGGGTACGCCTCGGTCATCTCCGGGTCGGCGTAGATCCGCTCGATGGTCGGCGGCACGCCGTCGTTGATCGCGGAGAACTTCTGGTTCTCGGCGTTGCGGATGCACTTGGCCGCCTCGAAGGACTCCGCCGGGTGCTCGGAGTAGGCGCTGACCGCCATGTTCACCCCGCCGATGGTGACCTTGCTCGGGGTGTTCTCGTCGATGCCCGGCACCCGGGCCCAGGTGACCTGCTTGGCCAGCTCCGGGTTGGCCTCCTGCATGGCCGGGTAGACGAACGGCCAGTTCACCTGGAAGGCGCCGTTGCCGGACTGGAACTCCAGCCGCACCGGGTCCTCGGTGGCGTTGCTGAACGACGGCGAGGTCACTCCGGAGGTGGCGAACCGCTGGAGCTGCTCCAGCGCCCTGACGGTGCCCTCGTCCATCACGGCCCGCTTGCCGTCGTCGCTGAGGATGTGCCCGCCCGCGCTCTCGGCCAGGGTGTTGTAGAGAACCACCAGGCCCTCGTACTGGGCGCCCATGGTGAGCACCTGGTACGGCTTGCCCTGCTGCTTCAGCCGCTGGGCCGCCGAGATCATCTGGTCCCAGCTCTTCGGCGGCTCGGGCACCAGGTCCTTGCGGTACCACAGCAGCTGGACGTTGGTGTTCTTCGGCGCGGCGAAGAGCTTGTCCTGGTAGCGCGCGGTCTCCAGCGGGCCGGCCAGGGTGCCCTGCTCGACCTCCGCCTTGTCCTGCCCGGTCCACTCCAGGATCCAGTCGGCGCTGGCGAACTCCTGGGTCCAGGTGACGTCGAGGCCGAGCACGTCCATGCCGGGGTCCTGCGCGGCGAGCCGGCGCACCATCTGCACCCGCTGGTCGTCGGCCTGGCGCGGCAGCACCCGATAGGCGATCCGGTACCGGCCCTGGGCCGCGGCGTTGCAGTTGTCCACCACCTTCTGCAGGTTCTGCTCCGGCGGGTAGTACAGGTTGATCGTCGGCACACCGCCGTCGTCGCCGGATCCGCAGGCCGCCATGGGCGCCACCAACGTCAGCGCCGCGGCCGCGGCCAGCGCGCGTACGCGAGGCCGGCGCCGGGTCCCGTCGGGATCGCTCATCACCCCTCCCCTCGCAACAGCCGGGGTGACGCACCGTGCCCCGGCGCACGGCGAGACGGTCGGGACGCTGACCAGTGAGTGATCGGTCCCGGACGTTTCGTGGCCCCAACACTGCCCGACCTGCTGCGGCGCGAAACCTGGCGGCGGTGAGACGGCCACGACAGGCGATGCGTGTGGCGTGGCTCACCGCGCTGCGGGCCGGCCGGCCGGCGCTTACCCTCGGCCGATGGACGCCACCTTCTTCTTCGATCCCGCCTGCCCGTGGACCTGGCGGACCTCGCGGTGGCTGGTCGCCGTCGCCGACGCCCGTGGCCTGCGGGTCGAGTGGCGGGCCTTCAGCCTGGCCATCCTCAACGAGGGCGACGTCGCCCCCGAGTTCGCCGACGTGCTGGCCGCGTCGAGCCGGGCGTTGCGGCTGGTCGAGGCGCTGCGCGCGGACGGCCGCCCGGACGACGTCGCCCGGTTCTACGCCGAGTTGGGCGCGCGCAGCCACGAGGCCGGCAACCCGCTGTCGCCGAGGGCCGTGGACGCGGCCGTCGAGGCGGCCGGCCTGGGTGACGCGGCGGCGGCGCTCGACGACGAGCGCTGGGACCGGGCGGTACGCGAGTCGCACGCGCTGGCGTACGCCTCGGCCGGCCCGGACATCGGCTCGCCGGTGCTCATGGTGCCCGGCGCGGAGCGGGGCATGCACGGCCCGATCCTCACCGAGGTACCCGGCACCGACGACGCCCTGACCATCTGGGACAGCATGCTCCCCCTCCCTCCACCCTCCCGGCCTTCCACGAACTAAAACGCGCCCGCCACTAACCCCCCTCCCTCCCTCCCTTCCTCCCCTCCTCCCCCTCCCCCCGGAGCTGATCATGAGTGGCCGGGCGTTTCGTCCGTTCGACGCCGCCAACCTCATGATCAAAGGAGTTGAGGGGGCCGGGGGTGGGTGGGGAGGATGGAGGGATGATGGGTCGGTTCAAGGATCTGTGTCTGGATGCGGCGGAGCCGCGGGCGCTGGGGGCGTTCTGGGCCCGGATCCTCGACGGTGAGCTGGTGGACCTCGGCGACGGGGACAGCCGGGTCGACCCGCGCGGCGGCTCCGGGGCGGAGTCGATCTGGGTCAACCGGGTGCCCGAGCCGCGTACCGGCAAGACCCGCGTCCACCTGGATCTGCGGCTGGCCGACGCGGAGCCGGCGGCGCTGCTCGCCGCCGGGGCCCGGCTGGTCCGCGAGCCGGACGCGGAGATCAGCTGGTGGGTGCTGGCCGACCCGGACGGCAACCTGTTCTGCGCCTTCCCGGCCCGCGAGGGTGCGTCGCCGGGCCCGATCGCGCTGGTCGTGGACTCCGCGGACCCGGTCGCCCAGGCGACGTGGTGGGCCGGCGTGGCCGGTGGCGAGGTGCGCACCAGCGACTGCGGGCACGCCTCGCTGCTCGGCGCGGCCGGCTTCCCCTGGCGCCAGTGGATCTTCGACCCGGTGCCAGAGCGCAAGACCGTGAAGAACCGGATGCACTGGGACGTCGACCTGACCGGCCCGGAGCCCACCGAGCTGATCAGGGCCGGGGCGACGCTGCTGCGCGAGCCGGACGACACGGTCAGCTGGTGGGTCCTGGCCGACCCGGAGGGCAACGAGTTCTGCGCGTTCGCGCCACGTCCCACCCAGTGAGCGGTGGTGCTACCCAGCGGCCGCCGGGTGGACTAGCGTTTTCCTAGCTCCGCAGCCAGCGCGTTCGCCGTCGACGTCGACACGCCTCCGGCCGACCCCAGCCCGTCCGATCGGTTGGTTCTCGCGGGAACTTCCCTCTGCCGGTCCACCGGTTGGGCAGGATCGTCCCCAACGAGGAGGTGCCGTCGTGGTGCAGGACACCCGCGCTCTCGCCCTGACGTTCGAGGTGAGCGGCCTGCCACCGGTGAAGACCGAGGCGCTGTCCATCTTCGCCGCCGGTCACCGGCAGGCGACGAGGGTCCGCGCCCTGCTCGAAGCGGCCTGTACGGCGGCTCAGCGCACCGGCTGGACCCCGCTGTCCGGGCCGATCGAGGTGGACGTGGTACTGCGCTGCCCGCCCGGGCACCGCACCTCCGACGCCAGCACACTGCTCGGCGGGGTGTGCGCCGTGCTCCAGGACAAGAAGCGGGTGTCCAGCATCGGCCTGGCCCACCTCGGCGTCCTGGTCGACGTCGCGCTCTACGACGACGACCGGCAGATCCGCCGGCTGTCGTACGTCGAGGAGCCGGCGGAGGACTTCTCGTACCAGGTGCGGGTCGCCGCCGTACCGAACGTGGTTTGACCGACGGCCGCGGTGGGGTACCGCGGACGCCGACGAAGGGAGCGCCGATGTCGGAGCCACATGTCACGCTGGACCCCCGCGGGCTCGACCCCGTGCAGCAGAAGCTGCGCGGCCCGCTGGAAGACCAGCTGACCTCGGCGCTGCAGGCGGCGACGGAACGGGTCCGCGCCGGTTACGCCGGCGAGCCGGTCGAGCAGGTCTGCCAGCGGCTGCTCGACGAGACCCGGGCCGGGCTGCACCCCGACATCGCGGCCGGCTTCGAGCCCGACATGGACGAGTTCTGCCGGGTGGCGGTGGCCATCGTCCGCGGCGGAGACACCTGACCGCCGAGTCGGCAGTCGCCGGCCCGCCGGAACGGCCCGGTCGGCGGATGTCGGCCGATGTCGGCACTCCCCGCGGTCGGGCCCGGTTACGGTCGGGCCCGTGCAGCCCGAGGAACTGCGGCACCGGGTCGGCTCGGCCCGGGTGGCCCGGCTCGCCACCGTCCGGCCCGACGGCCGCCCGCACCTGGTGCCGGTCTGCTTCGCCCTGGTCGGCGACGTGGCCTACCACGCGGTGGACGAGAAGCCCAAGCGCCACCGCCGGCTGCGTCGACTGGTGAACATCGAGGCGACGGAGCACGCCTGCCTGCTCGTCGACGAGTACGACGAGGACTGGTCGGCGCTGTGGTGGGTCCGGCTGGACGGCCGCGGCCGCCTGGTCGGCGACCCGGCGGAGGAGGGCGCGGCCCGGGCGGCGCTGGCCGCCAAGTACCCGCAGTACGCGCGGCGCCCGCCGGGCGGGCCGATCGTCGCGGTCACGGTGACCCGGTGGTCGGCGTGGTCGGCGGCCGGCGGCGCGGTGGACCTGACGGGGTGAGCGCGGCCCGTGTGGTGCGCCGGACGGGTGTGTCGCCGTCGTGATCCACCGGTGGTTCGACGACAGCGAGATCGGCCACGACCAGGCACGCAGGCGCCCCCTTCCCGGACGGGTAGGTGGTCAGTACCGGCCGAGGTTCTGCACCGGGCAGATCACGATCCGCGGGGCGCGCGCCGGGTCGAGCCAGGTGAGCACCCGGACCAGGTTGGCGTGCGACAGGCTGACGCAGCCGGCGGTCGCGTTGCCGCCGCTGGTGCTGAACTCGTGCAGGAAGATCCCGCTGCCGGCGTTCGGGATCGGCTTCGGCACGTTCGGCGGCATGTTGTACGTGATCACCGCGAAGTGGGTGTACGCGGGGATCTCCTTCCACAGCGCCTCGCTGAAGCCACCGGGGTTGGTGGTGCTGTGCTGGAAGGTGTTGTACAGCGGCGAGTCGGGGTTCTCGTTCCACCAGTCGTTCGTCACCACCCGGTGGTACGGGTAGCGCATCCCCGGGTCGGCGCCGATGCCGTACATCGTCTCGCCGAACGAGTAGACGCCGGTCGGCGTGGTGGGCACGCCCTCGACGTGGTTGTCGCTGAAGCCCCGGGAGCCGATCCGTGCCGGCAGCGGCGGGAAGACCGCCACCCAGTGCCCACCGGCCACGGCGAACGTCTCCAGCGTCGCGTACGTGGTGCTGTAGCCGTTGCCGGTGACGAGGACGACCTGCCGGGTCTCCTCCGGCAGGGTGGTCAGCGCCGAGGCCCGGTTCGGCGGCGGGATCGGCCGCGCCCGCCCGGTCACGAGCGCCCCCGCAGGGTGCCGGTACGCACGGAAGAGTGACTCCGTTCCATTCGCAGCATGATCGCAGTTCCGGTTCGGGCCGGCTGCCCCGGAAAAGGTGAGGAATCTCCGCCGGGGGCAGCGGCGGGTCGGTGTAACGGCATCGGCGCGACGGACGCAGCAGCCGCCCGTCCGGCTCCCGGGAAGACAGGACGGGTCAGGACCGGGTCCGCAACTCCCCGGTCCTGACCCCCAGCCGTCCGGCGTGGTAGCGAGCTGCGCCGGATTGGACGCGCGGGCGTGGCACGCCGCCCACGCTCGGCTCAACCCGACGAGCCGGCCCGCCTGCACTCAGCTCCACGGTGCCCAGCTACCGGACTTCGGTGCGCTCCCGACCCACCCCGAAGAGCCGTGAGCGCCGGATCAGGCTAGGCGGGTCCTTCCAGGTCGGACAAGGCGCCCGGCCCTCGACGGAGGGTGATTGATATCAACGTTGAAAACCGGCATGTCGGCGTAACACGACCGTCGACAGGAGCGCTATTTCCGGTCGGAGCGACCTCTGCGCAAGCCGGTTCAGAAGTGCTCGAGCAGGTCGGGGAAGGCGCCCAGGTGCAGCACGCCCGGGTCGGTGCGGTCCAGTTCGTCGTGCTCCAGCACCCAGGTGTTGTCGTTGGGGATGAAGACGGCGTTCAGCCCGGCCGCCCGGGCCGGCAGGATGTCCGACTTCGGGGAGTTGCCGATCATCCACGCGCTGGCCGGGTCGAGGCCGTGCTCCCGGGTCAGCCAGCGGTACGTCTCGACGTCCTTCTCCGGCACGATGTGCGCGGCCTCGAAGTGGTGCAGCAGCCCGGAGGCGTCCAGCTTGCGCTGCTGCTCCTCCCGGTCCCCCTTGGTCAGCAGCAGCAGCGCGTGCCGGCCGGCCAGCTCGTCCAGCGCGTCCGCCACCCCGGGCATCAGCTCGACCTGGTGCTCCACCAGCGCCACCGCCAGCTCCTGGATCTCCCGGCGCTCGGCCTCGGTGGCCGGACGCTGACGCAGCCGCTCCAGGCACTCGCCGAGGCTGTGCAGGAAGACCTTGCTGCCGTAGCCGTGCACCGCCGCGTTGGCCCGCTCGATGTCGTCCAGGACGGCCCGGATCGCGACCCGGTCGAGGGTGGGGTGGTCCAGCCAGGCCAGGAAGTCGTCGATCACCCGCTCGAAGAGCACGTTGTTCTCCCAGAGCGTGTCGTCGGCGTCGAACACCAACACCTGCCCGGGCGACACCCGCGCACCACCGTCCGTCATGCCGTTCCCTCCCCGCGCCGGGCCCGGCCGGCGCCCGGCCCGGGCGGGAACTATAGGACACCGCCGCCGGAGCGCCCAGGGACTTTCCCGCGGCGCCGGGCCGGTGGCGCCGGTACCTCCAGCAGCCGGGTGGCGATCATCTCCTCCCGCTGCTCCTGCGCCTCGGGGCGGAGCCGGCCGCCGCGGGTGAGCATGACCACCCCGTGCAGCAGACTCCAGCCGACCTCGGCGAGGGTGTCCGGGTCCCGGCCGGCGGCCAGCGGCGCCACGGCGGCGCGCAGCTGCGCGAACGCGGCCGCCGGCGTGACCGGCGCCCGGTCCGCGCCGAGGGTCAGGTCGGGGGTGTGCGCGAGCATCGCGTCGTACACCTCGGGGTTGGCGTAGGCGAAGTCGAGGTAGCCGGAGACCACCGCGGACCAGGCCCGGTGCGGGCCGTCGGCGGCGGCCCGGGCGGCGTTGAGCGCGGCGGCCAGCTCGGCGAAGCCGCGCACCGCGACCGCGGCCAGCACGGCGTCCCGGTCGGCGAAGCACCGGTAGAAGTCGCCGAGGTCGACCCCGGCGCGCTCGGCCAACCGCCGCGGGGTCACCGCCGGCCAGCCCTCCGCCTCGGCCAGCTGCCGGGCCGCCGTGACGATGCCCGCCGCCGCGCCCGGCTCGGCGTGGGGCCCGACCTCGCCCGGCTCGGCGGGGGGCCCGACCTCGCCCGGCTCGGCGGGGGCCGGGACCTCGCCCGGCCGGGCGGGGACGGCGGCCCGGTGGTCGGCGTCGCCGTCCTCTTCGTGGGACACCCCGCCGAGCCTAGCGGCGGTCGCGGACGGTGAGCGGCCGGCGACGGATTGGCGACTGTTCGCCGCCGCGACACAATCCGCAGGTCAGCGGCGCAGGGTCAGGATCAGGTCGGCGACCAGCGCGGTCCACCCGGTCTGGTGCCAGGCGCCGAGCCCCGCCCCGTTGTCCCCGTGGAAGTACTCGGGGAAGGCGATCAGGTCCCGCCAGTCGGGGTGGGTCTGGAAGAGCTGGCAGGCGCCGTAGATCGGCCGGCGGCCCCAGCCGTCGCGGGTGAAGAGCGCGATCAGCCGGGCGGAGAGGTCGTCGGCGATCTCGTCGAGCGTCCGCTTCACCCCGGACCGGGTCGGGTACTCCACCTGGAGGTCGTCACCGAAGAAGGCCGCGTAGTCGCGCAGCGCGCTGATCAGCAGGAAGTTGGTCGGCATCCAGATCGGCCCGCGCCAGTTGGAGTTGCCGCCGAACAGGCCGCTGGTCGACTCGGCCGGCTCGTAGCCGACGCAGAACTCCTGCCCGCCGAGGGTCACCGCGAACGGCTTGTCCAGGTGCGCCCGGGAGAGTGTGCGCAGGCCGTACTCGGAGAGGAACTCGTCGGGGTCGAGCATCCGGGCCAGCAGCCGGACCACCTGCTCCGGGCCGACCATGGACAGCAGTCGCTGCTGGCGGCCGTCCGGGCCGAGCCGGCGGGCGCCGATCACGTCGGCGTACTCGGGGCGGTTGGTGAGGAACCAGCGCAGCCGGGCGCCCAGCTCGGGCAGCCGGTGCAGGGTACGCGCGGTGAGCCGGGTGACCGCGGCCAGCGGCAGCAGCCCCACCACCGAGCGGACCTTCAACGGCACCCTGGTGCCGTCGGTCAGCCGCAGCACGTCGTAGAAGAACGCGTCCTCGTCGTCCCAGAGCCCCTGCGAGTACGCGGCCGCCGCGATGTAGGCGAAGTGCTCGAAGAACTTGGTGGCGGTGTCCACCCAGGCGCGGTCGTGCTCGGCCAGCACGATCGCGATGTCGAGCAGGTTCAGGGCGTACATGGCCATCCAGCCGGTGCCGTCGGACTGCTCCAGCACCCCGGCCACCGGCAGCGCCGCCGACCGGTCGAACGGCCCGACGTTGTCCAGCCCGAGGAAGCCGCCCTCGAAGACGTTGTTGCCGCCGGTGTCCTTGCGGTTGACCCACCAGGTGAAGTTGAGCAGCAGCTTGTGCATCACCCGGGCCAGGAAGTCGTGGTCCCGCCCGCCGTCGATCTCGAAGACCTTCAGCGCCGCCCAGGCGTGCACCGGCGGGTTCACGTCGCCGAACGCCCACTCGTACGCGGGGATCTGCCCGTTGGGGTGCAGGTACCACTCGCGCAGCAGGAGCAGCAGCTGCTCCTTGGCGAAGCCCGGGTCGACCCGGGCGATGCTCACGCAGTGGAAGGCCAGGTCCCAGGCCGCGTACCAGGGGTACTCCCAGGGATCGGGCATGGAGATCACGTCGAAGCTGGTCATGTGCCACCAGGCGCTGTTGCGCCCGTGCCGGCGGCCCGGTGGCGGCGGCGCCGAGCCCGGATCGCCCTCCAGCCACCGTTTCACGTCGAAGTGGTAGAACTGCTTGCCCCACATCAGCCCGGCGATGGCCTGCCGGGCGACCAGCGCCTCGTCCGGGGTGGCGGCGGCCGGGATCACCCCGGCGAAGAAGCGGTTCGCCTCCGCCCGCCGGGCCCAGACCACCGCGTCGAAACCGGCGCCCAGGTCCGCCGGCGGCGGCACCGTGCCGCCGGGCGGCGGGGCGGTACGGGTCAGCCGCAGCCGGATCTGCCGCTGCCCGCCGGCCGGCACGTCCAGCACGTAGTGCAGGGCGCCCTTGGTGCCCTCCCGCGCCGGGTTCACCGTCGCCGCGCCGTTGACCACGTGGTCGTTGATCCCGTCCTTCGGGTACGGCGAGCGGCCCGGCAGCCCCCAGAGCCGCTCGGCGTTGGTGTCGTTGTCGCAGAGCAGCGGGGTCGGCGACCCCTCCCCCTCCAGCCGCAGCTGGCCGAGCACCCGGTGCTCGCCGACCAGCCGGGAGCCCTCCCCGACCAGACGGGGGATCCGGTCGCCGCCGGGCAGCCCCCACGCCCAGGTGTTGCGAAACCACAGGGTGGGCAGCACGTGCAGCCGGTCGTCCCGGTCGCCCCGGTTGGCCACCGTGATCACCACGCACAGGTCGGTCGGGGACGCCTTGGCGTAGTCGACGGTCACCGCCCAGTACCGGTCGTCGTCGAAGATGCCCGTGTCGACCAGCTCGTACTCGGTGTCGTCCCGGCCGCGCAGCGCGTTCACCGCGACCAGCTCGTCGTACGGGAAGGCGGCCTGCGGGTAGTGGTAGCGCCAGCGCATCCACGAGTGGGTGGGCGTGGAGTCCTCGTACCACCAGTAGTCCTTGGCGTCCTCGCCGTGGTTGCCGCCGTCGCCGCCGAGGCCGAACATCCGCTCCTTGAGGATCGGGTCGCGGCCGTTCCACAGCGCGAGGGCGAAGCAGAACGTCTGCCGGTCGTCGCAGACGCCCGCCATGCCGTCCTCGCTCCACCGGTAGGCTCGGGACCGGGCATGGTCGTGGGGGAAGTAGTCCCACGCCGTGCCGTGCTCGCTGTAGTCCTCCCGCACCGTCCCCCACGCCCGTTCGGACAGATACGGACCCCATGCCCGCCAGTCCTGCTCCCCCGCGTCGGCCTGGGCGAGCCGGATCCGCTCGGGGTCGGGCGCGGGCGCGTTCGTCGGCGGCACGTCGGTGATCACGTGCACATCTTCGACGCCGCCGGGGTACTCCACCACAGCGGCCATTCTCGTCGTGGCGTGTTACACCCCGCCGCCGGTGGAGGAAAGTTGATCGACATTGGCTTCGGTCCGCAGGTGTGCGGGCAGCTCAGCAGCGGTGCGACCCGGGAGTGGCTGGTCACCGACGGCCTCGGCGGGTACGCCATGGGCACGGTGAGCGGGCTGCGGACCCGCCGCTACCACGGGCTGCTGGTGGTGGCCGGCGAGACGCCGGCGGCCCGGCGGGTCGGCCTGGTCAGCCTCGACCCGGCCGTGCTGCTCCCCTCCGGCGCCCGGGTCCGGCTGGGCGCGCACGAGTGGGCCTCCGGGGTCGTCGACCCGCCCGGCTTCGAGCTGCTGGAACGGTTCACCCTCGTCGACGGGCTGCCCCGGTGGCGGTGGCGGATCGGCGACGTGGTGATCGAG
This sequence comes from Micromonospora sp. C28SCA-DRY-2, assembly GCF_030519475.1. Taxonomy (GTDB): domain Bacteria; phylum Actinomycetota; class Actinomycetes; order Mycobacteriales; family Micromonosporaceae; genus Micromonospora. The sequence continues at coordinate 736,909 of NZ_JAUMKD010000003.1, forward strand.
CGGGAGCTGGCCATGCGGCACGGCCACCGCTGCGTCGCGGTGGTGCACCGGCTGGTCGCCGGCGGCCCGGTGCGGCTGGAGCTGGCCGCGGCCTGCGCCTGGCGGGACGCGCACGGCGAGCGCCGCGCCGACGGGCCGGCGCTCCGGGTGGAGCCGGTGGCCGGCGGGGCGGTGGTCGAGGGCGCCTTCCGGCTCGCCGGCCCGGACTGGACCCCGGAGGGCCAGTGGTGGCTGGGCGTGCACCACCGGGAGGAGGCGGAGCGGGGCCTGCCCCCGAGCGAGGACCTCTGGTACGCGGGACGCTTCGCCGGCGCCCTGGAGCACCCGGGCGACACCGTCTCGGTGCTGGCGTGGGCCGGCGACCTGGCCGAGCAGCCACCCCCGGCGGCGGAGGTGGTCACCGCCGCCCGGGCCCGCAACCGCCGGGTGGTGGCGGCGGCCGCGCCGGCCGACGAGGTGACCGCGACACTCACCCTGGCCGCCGACGCGTTCGTCGTGCGCACCGGCCGGGGGCCGGACGTGGTCGCCGGCTACCCCTGGTTCGGTGCCTGGTCGCGGGACACGATGATCTCCTACGAGGGCCTGTTCCCGCGTACCGGCCGGGCCGACGAGGGGCGCGAACTGCTGCGGTCGTACGCGGCGACGCTGTCGGAGGGGATGCTCGCCAACACCGCCGACACCGGGCGGGTGGAGTACAACACGGTCGACGCCACGCTGTGGTTCCTGCACGCGGTACGCCGGCACGTCGCCGTCACCGGCGACAGCGACCTGGCCGCCGAGCTGCTGCCGGCGCTGCGCGCGGTGGTCGACGCGCACCTGACCGGCACCCGGTACGGCATCGCCGTCGACCCGACCGACGGGCTGCTCACCTCCGGCGCCCCGGGCGCCGCGCTGACCTGGATGGACGCCCGGGTGCACGGGGTGCCGGTCACGCCGCGGGCGGGCAAGCCGGTGGAGGTCAACGCGCTCTGGATCAACGGGCTGGCCGGCCTGGCCGAGCTGACCGAGCTGGCCGGCCGGGACGCCGGCGAGCTGCGCCGGTTGCACGAGCGGGCGGCCGGCGCGTTCCGGGCCCGCTTCCCGGCTCCGACCGGCTGGCTGTACGACGTGGTCGACGCGCCCGCGCCGGCGTACCCGCTGGGCGCGGCGGAGCGGCACGACGACGACCTGCTCCGCCCCAACCAGCTGCTCGCCTGGTCGCTGCCGGACGCGCCGCTGGAGCCGGACGCGGCGGCGCTGCGCCGGGTGGCCGCCGGGCTGCTCACCCCGCTCGGCCCGCGCAGCCTCGCCCCGGGCTCCCCCGGGTTCGTCGAGCGGCACCGGGGCGGGCCGGCGGAGCGGGACGGGGCGTACCACCAGGGCACCGTGTGGCCGTGGCTGCTCGGCCCGTACGCCGACGCCTGCCGGCGCGCGGGCCTGCCGGTCGACGACCTGTTCGTCGGCGTCGAAGCCCACCTGACCGAGTACGGGCTGGGTTCGGTGAGCGAGACGGCCGACGCCCTCGCCCCGCACCGGGCCACCGGCTGCCCGTTCCAGGCCTGGTCGGTGGCCGAGGTGCTGCGCGTTCGCCGGTAGCGGTTTACACCTCTGCAACGACGGCGTCTCCGCTGGTTAGCCGGCTGCCCGCAGGATTGGTGGCGATCCAGCCGCGACGACGGGCACCGCGCGGGTGCCGGCCGGCGCGCGCCCGGGGACAACTCCAAGGGGGCCGCATGTCACCTGACGCCGACGTGATCGACATCCACCCCGCCCGGCACCAGCGGGTGCTGATGCTCTCCTGGGAGTACCCGCCGGTGCTCGTCGGCGGCCTCGGCCGCCACGTCCACGCCCTCTCCGTCGCCCTCGCCGCCGCCGGCCACCAGGTCACCGTCGTCACCCGCCACGCCGACGGCGCGCCCCTGGAGGAATACGCCGACGGCGTCCGCGTCATCCGCGCCGCCGAAGACCCCGTCACCTTCCCCCTGGCCACCAACAGCCTGCTGGCCTGGACCATGGCCTTCAACCACACCCTCACCCGCGCCGCCCTGCGCGCCACCGACACCGCCGACCACGACGTCATCCACGCCCACGACTGGCTCGTCGCACACACCGCTGTCACCCTCGCCGAGCACCTCGACCTGCCCCTGGTGACCACCATGCACGCCACCGAGGCGGGCCGGCACCAGGGCTGGCTGCCGGAGGAGATGAACCGCACCATCCACGGCGTCGAGCACTGGCTCAGCAACGCCTCGACCCGGGTGATCGCCTGCTCCGGCTACATGCGCGACCAGGTCACCACGCTCTTCGAGGTGCCGGCCGGGCAGGTCGACGTGGTGCCCAACGGGGTCGACGACCGGGCCTGGCGGGCCCGTCCCCGCGCGGTGGCGTCGGCCCGGGCCCGGTTCGCCGGGGACGGGCCGCTGGTCGGGTACGCCGGCCGGCTGGTCTACGAGAAGGGCGTGCAGCACCTGGTGCACGCGGTGCCGTACCTGCGCCAGCGGCACCCCGGGCTGCGGGTGGTGATCGCCGGGGACGGGCCGTACCGGGCCGAACTGGAGGAGGAGGCGCGCCGGCTCACGCTCGGGCCGACCGTACGCTTCACCGGCTTCCTGGACACCACCCAGTTGCCGGCGATGCTGGGGGCCACCGACGCGACGGTGGTGCCCAGCCTCTACGAGCCGTTCGGGATGGTGGCGCTGGAGGCGGCGGCGGCCGGCGCGCCGCTCGCGGTGGCCCGTACCGGCGGGCTCGCCGAGATCGTCGAGCCGGGCGTCACCGGGGTGACCTTCCCGCACAGCGATCCGGATGCCCTGGCCGGCGCGGTCGACCAGCTCCTCGGCGACGAGGTGTTCGCCCGCCGGGTCGCCCGGCGGGCCCGCACCATGGTCGGCCGGCGCTACGGCTGGGCGAGCATCGCCGACCGGACCGCCGGCACGTACGCGACCGCCCGGCGGGAGCAGGGCGCGTGGCGGGCCCGGCGCGCGGCCCGGCCGGCCGGCGGTCAGCGGATCGTCATCCCGGAGGGGAACCTGCTCGGCCACGCCGCCTGCTGAGCCCGGCCGGGACGCCGAGGAGTCACGGCGCGCCGGTCGGCGTCGCGGCCAGCGGGGCGGCGCGGCCGCCGCGGGGGTGGCGGGCGGCGGCCATCGCGGCCAGACCGGCGCCGGTGAGCGCGGCGGTGTACGGCGCGGCGGCCGGCTGCACCGCGATCCGCAGGGTCTGGGACAGGGCGGCGATCAGGTCCGGTCGGGCCGCGCCGTCACCGACCAGCACCATGCCCCGGGCCAGGGCCGCCAGGGCGGTCGGCCGGACGGCCGGCTGCTGGTAGATCTCGCGGACCAGCCGGGCGGCGACGGTGGCCAGCACGTGTACGGCGGCGCCGTCGGTGATGTCGCGGGTGCCGAAGTCGGTGCGGCGGGCGGCGACCAGCTGCCCGTCGTCGAGGAGACCGATCTCGGTGACCTGCGCGCCGATGTCGGCGAGCAGCAGGGCGCCGGCGGCCGCGCCGGCGCCGATGGCGGCGGCGCGGAGGGTGTCGATGAACAGCAGCCGCCGCGGCGCGAGCGCGGCGGTGAGCACCTCCCGCATGGCGTACTCGTCGGCCGGCGTCGCGGACACCGGGCGGCAGGCCACCACGAACGGCTCCGCCTCGACCGGGGGACGGAACCGGTGCAGCAGTTGGCGCAGCGCGCTGGTGCAGGCCGGGGCGTCGACGAGGCGTCCGCGCCGCACCAGGGGCGCCCCCTGGCCGGGGCCGCCTCCGGTGGGGACGCTGACGGTGCCCCGGCCCAGGCCCCACAGCCGCAGGTGGGAACTGCCGGCGTCGACCGCCAGCAGCGCGGGGCCCGTACCGCGGTCGGCGGTGACCGGGCCGCGGCGGGCTCCCGGCTGCGGTCGGTCGACGGTGGTCCTGGCCGGCATGCCGCCCTCACTTTCCGCGAAACGACCTCCAGCTTGGGCCGGCGGCCCGGCGGCGACAGCGGAGCCGACGGGCCAACAACCGCGCCGCAGCTTGCCGGCCACCGGCAAGGCGGCGGGCGCGGCGGCGACGGTTGGCCGGTCCGCGTGCGGCGCGGCTATGGTGTGCCGCATGCGAGTCCCCCAGCAGCGACGCACCGTCGAGCAGCCCGCCGGGCTGCCGATGCTGGTCGTCGCCGCCGTACTCGCGGTGATCTTCTCGCCCGGTCGCGCGGTGGGGCTGTGCATCGTCTACCGGCTGGCGAAGCGGGCGGTTCCGGGTTGCGTCCCGGCGTGGTCGGCGGACCGGGCTCCGCCGGCCCGGCTCGGCATCGCCTGACGTCCACCACCGCCACGGCCCGCCCGGCCGTCGGTCCTCCTCCGCTGTCCCGAGCCGTCCCCGTCCGCGTACCGGCCCGTTCGGGCAGCGCCCCGCCGCCGGTCGCGACCAGCTCCGGCCGGCGGCACGACCCGCCCGGAAGGGTGCTGACATGCTCAACCCCGGCGCCTACGCCCGTGACGGGCTGCGGCAGATACTCACCATCGACCTGGGCACGGCCCACGTACGGATCTGGTCGCCCGCCCTCGGCCGGGTGGTCGAGGAACCGACGGTCGTCGCCTGGGGACCGCCCGGTTCCCGGCGCGCCGTCGGCCGGGCCGCCGTCGAGCTGGCCGACCGCACCGGCGCTCCGCTGGTGTGGCCGCTGCGGCACGGCGTGGTGGACCACTTCGCCGCCTGCGTGCACCTGCTGCGGGTGCTGACCGTCGCCCACGCCGGCTCCGGCGCGCCGCACACCCCCGTCCTGGTCGGGGTGCCCGCCACCGCCACCCTGCGCCAGCAGCAGCGGCTCACCGCCGCCGTACGGCGGGCGACCGGTGGCCGGGTCAGCACCGTGGAGGAGCCGCTCGCCGCGGCGCTGGCCTGCCGGGCCGGCCTGGACACCGAGGACCTGATGGTCGTCGACATCGGACAGGGCCGCACCGAGGTCGCCCGGATCACCGACGGCACGGTCACCGCCGCGGCCCGGGCCGACGGCTCGAACGACGTCGACCAGGTGCCCGCCATCGCCGCGGCGGTCCGGCGGCTCGGCGAGCACACCCACCGGCCCGGCCCGCGACGGCTCCTGGTGACCGGCGGCGGGGCGGCCACCATCGGCGTCGCCGCCCGGCTCGCCGCGCTCACCAGCCGCGCCGTCACCATGCCACCCGACGTCCGGCTCGCCACCATCCAGGGGCTCGCCCTGCTGGCCCAGGCCCGGCCGCCGCACGCCGACGGCCGTCCGGGCCAGCCCGGCGCCTGACCCAGCGAGAGGAGCGGGAATCCGCCATGCAGATCGAGGTCGTGCCGCTGCCCGGGATCGGGCTGCGCCACACGTTCACCACCGAGCAGGGGCGCCGGGTCGGGGTGGTCACCCACCACGCCGGCGGGCTGCGCCGCCTGGTCCACGACGATCCCACCGATCCGGACCGCAGCTGCGACCTGCGGTTGACCCGGACCGAGGCGCTCGCCCTCGCCAACCTGCTCGGCATCCTCGACGTCGTGCAGCCCGACGCCACCGGCTGACCGCGGTGGCCGCGTCCGCCGTCGGATCGACCCTCCGGCCGGCGGTGGATGAGAAACCGCGCTGCGCTGACTATCGTGTGACCCAGGGTGACCGGGAGGGATCGCGGACCGTGCGGCAGCGGCTGATCGCGGGGCGGTACCGGCTGCTGGACCTGGTCGGGACCGGGGGGATGGGCCGGATCTGGCTGGCCCGGGACGAGATGCTGCACCGGGATGTCGCGGTCAAGGAGATCCGGCCGCCGGCCTGGCTGACCGAGTCCGAACGGGACGAGGTGCGGCTGCGGACGCTGCGCGAGGCGCGCACCGCGGCCCGGCTCAACCACCCGAACGTGGTCCGGATCTACGACGTGGTGCACGACGGGGACAGCCCGTGGATCGTGATGGAGTACGTGCGCTCCCGCTCGGTGCACCAGATCCTCGCCGCCGACGGGCCGCTGAGCCCGCGACGTACCGCCCGGATCGGGCTGGCGGTGCTCGCCGCGTTGCGCGCCGCGCACGCCGCCGGCGTGCTGCACCGCGACGTGAAGCCGCACAACGTACTGGTCGCCGACGACGGCCGGGTGGTGCTGACCGACTTCGGCCTGGCCACCTTCGACGGCGGGGACGGCGCGATGACCGGGCCGGGCATGGTGCTCGGCTCGCCGCAGTTCGTCGCCCCGGAACGGGCCCGGGACGGGATCTCCGATCCGCGCACCGACCTGTGGTCGCTCGGCGCGACCCTCTACGCGGCCGTCGAGGGGCGGGCCCCGTACGCCCGGCCCAGCGCGATGGCGACGCTGAGCGCGCTGGCCACCGAGCCGCCGGATCCGATGCGCCGGGCCGGCGTGCTCCGGCCGGTCCTCACCGGACTGCTGCAACGCGACCCGTGGCGGCGGCTGACCGCCCTCGAGGCCGAACCGCTGCTGCGCGCCGCCGCCGACCCGGACCGGCCGGCCGCCGCCCGGCCACCGACGGCGGAGCCGGCGCCACCCCCGGCGGCCGGCCCGACCCGGCCGCGGCCCGCTGCCGGCGCGACCGGCCCGGTCCCCGACGGCACGCCGCCACCGGCGCGGGCGGAGCCGGCCGGGCGTGCGGTGCGGCGCGCGCGGTCGACGCGGCTGCGGCGCCTCGTGGCGGCGGGCCTGGCCGCCACCCTGCTCGCCTCGGTCGGGGTCGCGCTCAGCCTCGCCGGACGGACCGGCGAGCCGCTGACCGCCCCGTCCGGCTCCGGTGCCGGTGCCACCGACCGGCCCCGGCCCGCCGCGTTCGCCTGTGCGGCGACGCCGCCGCCCGGTGCCGCACCGGTGCCGTCGGTGCCCGCGCCGGCGGGCGCGTTCCGGCTGGTGGACAACTGGACCTGGCACGTGGACCCGGCCGGCTACCGGATCGCCGCCCCGGTGGCCTGGCTGCGCTGGACCGACGGCGCGGCGACCTGCTTCCGGGAGCCGGACGGGGCCCGCGTGCTGAGCGTGGAGGCCGGTCCCCGGCGGGCCGACCCGGTCGCCTGGTGGCGGGCCGAGGAGCGGCGGCTCACCGGGGGCGGTGCGCTCCCCGGCTACCAGCGCTACGACCTCGCGGCACTGGACATGTTCCGGGGCGCCGCGATCTGGGAGTGCGCCTGGATCAGTGCGGCCGGGGACCGGGTGCACACCGGCCGGCTGCTGGCGAACGTCTCCGCCGACCGGGCGTACACCGTCTCATGGCTGACAAAAGAGTTCGACTGGCAGGTCAACACGGCATACTTCGCGATGATCCGGCAGAGCTTCACCCCCCTGCCCTGACACCGTCCCCTGTGGACCCGTCCGGGCGATGCCCGCGCGGCACGGCTCTGAACTACAGTGGCGTAGTTTTGGCGCTCAAGATCCCTGGGGAGGGTGAGCCGAGATGATGGGACCGTCCCACGCGCTGTCCGGCGCTGCGGTGTGGCTGGCCGGGTCGTGGGCGCTGGACCACTTCGCCGACTACCACCAGTCCCCGCTCGCGCTCGCCGTCGGCACGGCGGTCTGCGCGGGCGGCGCGCTCTTCCCCGACCTCGACCTGTCCGGCAAGGTCACCCGCAACCAGGGCGGTGCCACGGTGGCCCGCACCTTCGGGGTGTTCTCGCTGTTCATCGCCGAGGTGATGGAGAAGATCTCGCTCGGCGTCTACTACGCCACCAAACTCAGCCGCGACCCGCGCCGCAGCAACGGGCACCGCACCCTGACCCACACCATCCCGTTCACCCTGCTGGTCGGCTGGGGCACCACCGCGCTCTGCGCCGCGTACGGCAAGTGGGCGGTGATCGGCATCCTGTTCTTCATGATCGGGCTGGCGCTGCGCGGGCTGTTCGACGAGTGGGCCGAGCGGGCCGGCTGGGTGATCGTGACCCTGGTGTCCGCCGGCTCGGCCTGGTTCGTCGCCGCCAACCTGCCCGGCGGCCGGGGCTATCCGCTGATCGGCACCGCCGTCGGCGTGGGCTGCTTCGTGCACATCCTCGGCGACATGATCACCAAGGCCGGGGTGCCGATCCTCTGGCCGATCCCGATCAAACGTCGGATGTGGACGATGATCGGCCTGCCGAACAGCATCGCGCTGCGGGCCGGCAGCAAGACCGAGGTGGTCGTGGTGCGCGCCGCGCTGACCGTGATCGCGGTGCTGGCCGCCGCCGGGCTGGTCGCCCCGTCGGTGCTGCAACGCTTCAACATTCAAGTATGACCGACCGGCCCGCCCCCGCGGCACCGCTGTCCGGGGCCGACGACGCCGAGGTGCCGGCGTTCTGGCGCGGGCTCGGCCTGCCCGGGCTGGCCGACGTGCACGTGCACTTCCTGCCGCCCCGGCTGCTGCGCCGGGTGTGGGCGTACTTCGACGCGGCCGGACCGCTGGTCGGCACCGAGTGGCCGATCCGCTACCGGTGGAGCGACGCGGAACGGGTGGCGCACCTGCGCCGGCTCGGCGTCCGGGCGTTCAGCGCGCTGGCGTACGCCCACAAACCCGGCATGGCCGCGGAGCTGAACCGGTGGACGCTCGACTTCGCCCGGGCCACCCCGGGCTGCCTCCCCTCGGCCACCTTCTTCCCGGAGCCGACGGCCGCCCGGTACGTCGCCGACGCGCTGGCCGCCGGCGCCCGGGTGTTCAAGGTGCACGTGCAGGTCGGCGGGTTCGCGCCGACCGATCCCGCGCTGGACCCGGTCTGGGGGCTGCTGGCCGAGGCCGGGGTGCCGGTCGTGGTGCACGCCGGGCACGCCCCGGTCGGCACCGCGCACACCGGGCCGGAGCCGTTCGCCGCGGTGCTCGCCCGCCACCCCCGGCTGCCCGCGGTGGTGGCCCACCTGGGCGCGCCGGACTACCGGGCCTTCCTGGACCTGGCGGAGGCGTACGAGCGGGTCCGGCTGGACACCACGATGGCCTTCACCTCGTTCTTCGACCGGTTCGTGCCCTTCCCCACCGACGAGCTGCCCCGGCTGCGGGCCCTCGGGCTGGCCGGCAAGGTGCTGCTGGGCAGCGACTTCCCGAACCTCCCCTACCCGTACGCCGAGCAGGTGGCCGGGCTGGCCCGGCTCGACCTCGGCGACGACTGGCTGCGCGCGGTCTGCTGGCACAACGCGGCCGCCCTGTTCCGGTTGGACTGACCCGCCACTCAGTCCAGCGCCGTCGCCGCCCAGCGGACCAGCAGTTCCAGCACCGGGCGGCGGCCGGCCATGATCTCGGCCTCGTCGCGCCGGTCGTACGTCTGCCCGGTCGGGCCGCCCAGCCGGGTGAGCATCAACGGGGCCAGCCAGACGTACTTGGCCGCCCCGGTGAGCCGGACCGCGCGGGTGACCGTCGCCGGGTCGACCGCGCGGCCGAGGCCGGCCCGGTACCCGTCGAGCACGGTGGCCGCCACCTCGTCGAGCAGCGCGACGTCGACCAGCCCGTCCAGGAAGGTGTCCAGCACCAGGTTGGCCGCGTCCTCGCCGACCGGGCCCGGCCCCACGCCGGACCAGTCCAGCAGCACCGGACCGGCGTCGGCGAAGACCAGGTTCATCGGCCACACATCGTGGTGGCACAGGGTGCGCGGCAGCCGGTCGGTGGCGGCCACCACGTCGTGCCGCCGCTCCCAGAGCCGGCGCAGGGCCGCCCGCAGCGGCGCCGGCCAGGCGGCGACGGCCACCGGGTGCTCCCAGGGCACCGGCTCGGGCACCGGCCGGCTCAGGGTGTAGTCGCGCAGCCAGTCCCGGGCCAGCCAGTCCGGCGCCCGGTCCGGCCCGGGCCGGGCCCGGCCGGGCGGGTCGGCGAGCCAGCGGGCGTGCCCGGCGCCGAGCCGGCCGGCCACCTCGCCGAGGTCGGCGGCCGAGCAGGCGGTGCCGGGCCGGCCGGGCGCGTCGGTCAGCCAGAGCGCCACCGTCCCGTCCGGGCGGTCCTCGACCGCGAGCGGCGCCGGTGCGGCCAGTCCGGGGTACGCGGTGGTGGCCAGGCCGCTGCGGTATGCCTCGACCTCGCGTCGCCAGTAGTTCCAGTGACCCGGGTCGGCGCTGCCCGCCCAGTGCGTCGGGCCGGGCCGGCCGGGCGGGGCGAGCAGCTTCAGCACGGCCGGCCGCCCGTCGCGGCGGGTACGCCAGATGCCGCCGGTCACCCCGTTGAGGGTGTTGTGCGTCAGCGACTCGGCCGGCGCGTCGGCGGGCACCAGGTCGACCGGGGGACGTGCCATCGCGCCCGGTCTAGGAGGTCGCGCCCGTGCGGTGGACCGGCGCGGACGCCGGGAACCGGGCCGGCCGGCGGCGGAGCGATCGTTCGGCCCACCGGCCGCCCTGGACGGTCAGCGCGTAGGCCGACACCGGGGCCACCACGGCGAGCGCGGCGAGCACGCCGGCCAGCCCGACGCCGGCCGGAGACCCGCCGGTGGCCAGCCCGACGGCGGCGGCGTACAGGGCCGCCAGCACCATCGCCGCCGTGGTGCCGGCCAGCGTCCGGGCCAGCGGGCCGCGCCGCCGGCCGGCCGCCTCGCCGAGCAGCACCGCCGGGGCGAAGAGCAACGGCACCAGGACGGCCCCGAGCAGGGCGGCGATCAGCAGCAGTAGCGGCCCGGCCAGCGGACCGCCGGCGTCGGCGCCGGTGGCCAGCGCGTACCCGAGCAGGGCGAGACAGCCGAGCAGGCCCTCGGCGGTGAACACCAGCCAGGCGGCCACCGCCCCGGCGACGTGCCGGCCCATCGCGACGAACATCGGACCCCCCGTGTGCGGCACGGACGCCGCCTGGGGAGACGATATCCCGCCCGACGACTCGTTGCCGGGCACCCGCTCCGCGACGAGCAGCCAGCCGGCGCCGACCACCTACCCGTCGATCCCGGCGACGAACGGCAGGTGCGTCTCCGCGTGGGCGGCCACCCAGCCGGCATACGCCCCGAGCTTGTCCCCGCCGATGCCGCGCAGTTCCGCGAGCACCGCCACATCCGCCGCGCTGGCCCTCCGCACGATCACTCGGCGGAGTCTGGGCGGGTCGGTCCCCGGCGGCGCCCGCACCGGCCCGGCTGGTGGTCGCTACCGGGCTGGCACGTCAGCCTTCGTTCCGGCGGACGGGCGTAGTGCGGCGGCGTCACGGGAGGCCATCGCCCCGAGCAGGCGCGTACCGCGCTGGTGGAGCAGGCGCACGACGAGACCGGGGACCGTGGACAGGATGCCGGTGGCCAGGAGGAGGGCGGAGAGTCCGGTCGCCCACCACCGGCCCGCGACGACCGCGCCGATGACGCCCGGGACGACGGACGCCAGCACGACGAGCGGGAAGATCGTCATCTGCCCGCCGGTCGGATCGCCAGCTCGCTGGCCAGGGTAGACGCGATCGCGAGCGTCGGCACCCACGGCAGGCATCATGACCGCGAGGAGCGGTGCCACGGTGCAACCGACAGCGGCCGCGACGACGGCGCCGCCGACCGCGACCCCACCCACGGGCGAGGCGGTCAGTGCCCACAACACGGCCGCCAACGCGACGGATGGCGCGCCGAACAGCAGTGCCCACGCCAGCATCCGCCCGTGCACGTCGGCCTTGACGGCACCTGGCGTGGTGAGGACCTGCCACAGCGCCGTGCCGTCCAGGGCATAGGTGTTGATCGCCACCATCGCGCCGAACACCGCTACCGCCGGACCGACGAACGGCAACGCCCAGTTCCAGCCGGCGACCGCGATGATCGGGGCCATGAGCAACGGGGTCAACCAGGCACTGCGCAACTCCACGCCGCGCGCCGGATCACGTAGCCAGGTGGCCAACTCTCGGGCAGCGACCGCCCTCACCTGCGGCGCCACACCCGACCCGGGCAGTCCGCGTCCGGGCGCGGCGGGCCGGTTCGGGGTCGCCCGGCGAGGCGGCCGACGCAGGGCGTGCGCCGTCAACGCGATCCAGCCCAGCTGCAGTAGGACGCCCACGGCCAGCAGGACGGCCAGCGGCATCACCACCCCGCCCCACCCGGCGCCGTCGCGGGCGCTGATCGCCGCGCGGTATCCCCACCCGGTGGGCAGCAGCGTGAGCAGGTCGACCAGGGAAGCCGGCAGCTGCCCCGGGGTGAGGGCGGTCAGGGCGATGTCACCGTCGCGGAGACGCGGCAGCAGCCACGCCGCGACCGGTACCCATCCGGCGAACGACAGCGCCAGCATGATCGCGGTCTGGACGGCGGCCAGTGTCATTCCGGCCCGGGTCTGCAGCAGCCAGGCCGCCAGCGCCGCCACCGTCTTGCCCGCCCAGACCAGCAGATACAGCTGGGTCAGCGCCGCTGCCCCGGCGGTCGCGACCGCCGCAGGGCCGGCCGGCGCGGCCAGGACCAACAGAGACAACAGGCACGCCAGGGTGATCAGCGGGCCGACCCCCAGCAACTCGGTCCACGACAGGGCTCGCGCCAGCCGCCACGACGGGACCGGGTAGCCGCGTAGCCACTCCCGCGAGAGGACCGACGGTTCGTGGCGAGGCTGGGCCAGCGGCCCGAGCACCCACATGCCACCCCACCCGGTCAGCGCCGCCGCGATCCAGCCCTCGTGCAGCACGCCGCGGGCGACCCCCGAAGCGCCCGCGACCACCAGTGCCGCCAGGACCAGCCCGGCGACCAGACCGAACCCGCGCTCGTCGTGCGGGCCGTTGCGGAACAGCCGCAGCTTGAGCGCGAACAGCGTGCGGGTCACGCCAACCACTCCAGCGGGCGCACCGGGTCGGCGCCCACCAGCGCGACGAACCGCTCATTGAGCGTCGAGCCGGCGGCCACCTCCTCCACCGGACCCTCGACGAGTACCCGCCCACCGGCCACGACCGCCACCCGGCGGCAGTTGCGCTCGACGAAGTCCATGATGTGGCTCGACAGCAGCACGGTGCCGCCGGCGTCGACGTACTGCTTGAGTACCTGCTCGATGGAGCGGGCGGAGACCGGGTCGATCGCCTCGAACGGCTCGTCCAGCACGAGCACCCGCGGACGGTGCAGCATCGCCAGCGCGAGGTTCATCTTCTTCCGCATGCCCGTGGAGTACTCCACGATCAGCGTGCGCGGAACCGCGTCCAGGCCGAGGATCTCCAGCAGGTCACCCGCCCGCGTCTGCCAGCCGTCATCCAGGCCACGCAGGCCGGCGCTGTAGCGCAGCAGCTCCGTGGCGGTCAACCGCTCGGGCAGCGACAGCCCGTCCATCATGATGCCCAGTTGGGTGAGTGCCGCGTCCCGAGCGGTACGCAGGTCGTGACCGGCGATCCTGATCGTCCCCGAGGTCGGCTCCCGTAGCCCGCAAACGGCCGTGAGGGTGGTCGTCTTACCTGCCCCGTTGGGCCCGACAATGCCGTAGAACATCCCCGACGGGACGCTCAGGCTCAGCCTGTCGACAGCAAGTACGTCGCCGAAACGTTGGGTGAGATCTACCACTTCGATGGCGGGGCTGGCTGGATCAGGCACGATGCGGCGACGTCCTCACCTGAGTCGGAGCTGGTTACCGACAGCCTTCCGCGCCGCGCCGCCGGAGATCAACGGCACGTTTTGCTCCGCGCCATTACCCCGGACTTATAGATCGGCAGATACGAATGGAGTGGCGCACTGGAACATCGTGCGCGGCTACCGCCGCGCCGCCCGCACATTGACCCACACCGCTTCCGGCATCGCCCACCCGCACGACACCACCCTGGCTCGGTGAGCACCAACCGGCCACGGGCAACGCCTTCACCGAGTTACGAGACGTCCCTCAGACGCCGACCCGCTGGGGCGGGACGGTGAGACCGTAGAGCGCCATCAGCTCCGGGGTGTCCACCCGGCTGCCGTCGGCCACCGAGTCGCACGAGATGTCGACGATCTGGTCCTTGTGCGCCAGCAGGTACGGCCGGGCGCCGACGTCGGCGCTGGCCAGGGTGGCGATGCCGGACCAGTGCCGGCGGCCGAACAGCATCGGGTAGCCGCGCAGCCCGCCGTAGGTGGCGCAGACCAGCACGTCCGGGTACGGCAGGGCGACCACCCGGCGCACCGCGGCGGCGGTCAGGCCGGGCATGTCGACCGGCACCACCACTACCGCCTCGATCGCCTCGTCGTCCAGCGCGGCCAGGCCGGCCCGGATGGACGAACCGACGCCGGTCCCCCAGGCCCGGTTGACCACCACGGTCGCCCCGGTCAGGTCCGCCGTCTCGCGGACCTGGTCGGCCGCGGCGCCCAGCACGACCACGAGCGGTGCGCAGCCCGCCTCGGCCATCGTGTCGATCATCCGGCTGACCAGCGGCTTCTCCCCCTGGTGCAGCAGGGCCTCCGGGCCGCCGATACGGCGGCCGCCGCCCGCGGCGATGATCATTCCTGCGATCCGGTTCAGCTGCGCCCCCTCCACCGTGGAGCGGACCGCGCCGCGAAGGCACGATCCACCCCGTCGTACGGACATCGGGAGCAACGAGGAGGGGGCGGATCGGGTAGCGGGGCGAAAAGGGAAAATAGTGCAACCGTTATTCACCGGACCGATCGCCAGGAGCTGAGCCGACGGTCAGACCGGACGCGACCGGCCGGCGTGCGCCGCGAGGGGTCCGGCCGGCGCCGGCCGACCGTCAGGCCGCGTCGGCGTAGCAGTCGACGATGGACAGGTCGAGCGGGAACCGCACCGGCGTCGCGCCGAACAGCAGCGCGGTGGCCCGCTCGCCGGCCCGGCGCACCGCCTCGGCCACCGCGCCGGCCAGCTCCGCCGGGCAGTGCACGATCACCTCGTCGTGCTGGAAGAAGACCAGCTCCGCGTCGCTGCCGGCCAGCTCGCCGCGGAGGGTGGCCAGCAGCGTGGCGGCCCACTCGGCGGCGGTGGCCTGGATGACGAAGTTGCGGGTGAAGCGGCCCCGGGACCGCGCCGCCCGGGCGCGCGACGACTGCGGGTCGGCCCCGGCGTCCGGGTCGCCCTCCTCGCCGTCGGCGAACCCGGCCGTCCCTGGTGGGCAGGTGCGCCCGAGCCAGGAGCGGACCAGCCCACCGGCCTCGCCGGTGCGGGCGGCCGCCTCGACGTAGCCGAACGCCGTCGGGTAGCTGCGGCGCAGCACCGCCAGCGCCGGCACCGCGGCGCCGCCGGTCTGCCCGTACATCGCGCCGAGCAGGGCCACCTTGGCCCGGGCCCGGTCGCCACCGAACGCGTCCTGGGCGAGCGCGGCGTAGAGGTCGCCGGCCCCGCCGGCCGCGGCGAGCCGGGCGTCGCCGGAGACCGCGGCGAGCACCCGGGGCTCCAGCTGGCCGGCGTCGGCGACCACGAACCGCCAGCCCGGATCGGCCACCACCGCCCGCCGGATCACCTTCGGGATCTGCAACGCGCCGCCGCCCCGGGTGGCCCACCGGCCGGAGACCACGCCGCCGGGCACGTACTCCGGCTGGAACCGGCCGTCGCGCACCCAGGCGTCGCGCCAGGCCCAGCCGTGCGCCGTCCAGATCCGGTAGAGCTCCTTGTATTCCAGGACCAGCGGCACCGCCGGGTGGTCCACCCCGCGCAGCACCCAGGCCCGGGTGTTGGGCAGCTCCACGCCGGCCCGGGCGAAGGCCCGCAACAGCTCCGCCGGGGAGTCGGCGTGCAGTTGCCGTACGCCGAACGCGTCGGCGATCCGGGCGGCCAGCTCGGCCAGCCGGCGGGGTGGGCCGCCGACCGGGGACGGCTCCCCGAGCAGCTCGGCGAGGATCTCGTCGTGCACCTCGACCCGCCAGGGCAGGCCGGCGGCGCCCATCTCCACCGCGATCAGCGCGCCGGCCGACTCGGCGGCGACCAGCAGCCGGAACCGGCCGGGGTGCTCGGTGGCGGCGATCCGGGCGAGCTGGTCGGCGTACACCTCGATCAGGGCGTCGAGGCCGGGCCCCGGCGGGCCGGGCAGGGTGTCGAAGAGCGCGTCCTGGCCGTGGCCGGGTGGCGCGGCCGGGCGCGGCGGCGGGTCGGCCGGCACCGGGGCGCCGGTGCGCCGGGCCCAGGCGGCGGCCAGCGACCGCGGCTCGCCCCAGCGGCCGGCGTGGCCGAGCAGCAGCGCCTCGGTCAGCTCGACGTCATGGCAGCGCTCGACCCGCACCCCGGCGCGCAGCAGGGCCGGGTAGACCGCCGCGCCGGACGCCCAGACCCACCGGGGGTGCTCGGCGCGCTCCCGGGCGGCCACCGCGGCCGCCAGGTCGGCGGCCGGCTCGACCGGGCCGGCCGGGCGGCCGGCCGCGTCGAGCGGGCACAGCGCTCCCCCACCCCGCTCGTCGGACACCACGGCCACCAGCACGGACGCGATTCTGCCCCGGCCCTCCGACACTCCCCGCCCCGCACCCGTCACCCGCTGCCCGGAACCGGAACGAGTGGCCGATCCCCGTGGAATGGCCACTCGTTCCGGGACGCGCGGGGGTGGGGCTACTTCACGGCGCCGGAGGTGAGGCCCGACTGGATCTGGCGCTGGAAGATGGCGTACACGATGATCATCGGCAGGATGGAGAGAGTGAGTGCGGCGAACAGGGCCGCCCAGTCCGCCTCGTAACCGGCCGAGGTAGAGATGCTGGCGATGCCCTGGGTGAGCACCCACTTCTGGTCGGCGCCCTGGCCCTGCATGAGCGCCACCGGCAGCAGGTACTGGTTCCACTGGCCGATGATGTTGAAGATCGCGATGCTGACCAGGCCCGGACGGGCCATCGGCATCATGATCCGGAAGAACAGCCGGGTGTGCGACGCGCCGTCGATCATCGCCGCCTCCGCCACCGACTGCGGCAGCGTCTTGAAGAACGCGGCCAGGAAGAACACGGTGAACGGCAGCGAGTACGCGATGTAGACCAGGATCAGGCCGGTGTAGGTGTTCAGCAGGCCCAGGTTGTTGACCACCAGGAAGAGCGGCACCAGGGCGAGGAAGACCGGGAACGCCAGCCCGGAGACGAACAGGTAGTAGATCACCCGGTTGCCCGGGAACGGGTAGCGGGCCAGCACGTACGCGGCCATCGACCCGAACAACATGGTCC
The DNA here is from genome assembly GCF_030519475.1 of Micromonospora sp. C28SCA-DRY-2. Lineage (GTDB taxonomy): Bacteria > Actinomycetota > Actinomycetes > Mycobacteriales > Micromonosporaceae > Micromonospora. The sequence goes on from NZ_JAUMKD010000003.1 coordinate 753,777, forward strand.
CGGTGGTGCTCAGCGTCACCACGAGGACGCTGTTGAGGAAGTACCGCCCGACGTTCGCCTCGCTCCACGCCCGGGCGTAGCTGCTGAAGTTGAAGACCTCCGGCAGCGCGAACGGGTTGCCGAGGAAGATCTCGGTGTTGCTCTTGAACGAGGCAAGGATGGTCCAGATCAGCGGCGCGACCACGAGGATCGCCCAGACCAGCAGTGCGATGTGCCCGAGGCCGCTGAGCAGACCGACCTCGGCGCGCTGCCCGCGCCGGCCGAGTCGGCCCCGCCGGGGGTCGGGGGTGCCCGGGCCCGCCGGGGCGGCCGGGGCGCTCGGTGCAATTTCCGTCGTCATCGAGAACCCCGCCTTACAGCTCGATCGTGTCACGCCGGCTGACGCGCAGGGTGAGCGCCGCGAACGTGATCGTCAGGAAGAACAGCGCCACGCCCATCGCCGAGGCGTAGCCGAACTGGGAGTAGCTGAACGCGTTGCGGTAGATCTCCATGCCGAGCACCGTGGTGGCCCCGTCCGGGCCGCCCTGGTCGACCGAGAGCACCTGCACGATGGCGAACGCGTCGAAGGCGGCGATGCCGAGGTAGACCCAGGCGACCTGGAGGGTGTCCCAGAGCAGCGGCAGGGTGATCCGGAAGAACATCGCCGACCGGCCGGCCCCGTCGATGGTCGCCGCCTCGTAGATGTCCTTCGGCACCGACGCCATGCCGGCGGAGAAGAGCACCACGTAGAAGCCGACCGCCTGCCAGACCAGCACGCCGATGATCGACCAGAGCGCGATGTCCGGGTTGGCCATGAACAGCACCGGGTCCAGCCCGAACAGCCCGAGCGCACCGTTGAGCAGTCCGCTGTCGTCCGGGGCGTACACCCGGCTGAAGATCACGCCGACGATGACCACGGCCAGGACCTGGGGGAAGAAGAACACCACCCGGTAGAACCTCGACCCCCAGACCCCGGTCATCACGCCGCCCCGGCTCCCCCCGCCCACGTTGAGCATGAAGGCGAAGAAGAGCGCGAGGACGATCGTGAGCAGCGGCATGGCAAGCAGCAGGACACCGTGGTGCCGGACCGCTTTCCAGAAGATGTCGTCGGACAGCAGCCGCTCGAAGTTCTCCAGACCGATGAACTTCGGGTTGGCGCTCACCCCCCGCCAGTTGGTGGTGGCGAGATAGAACGCCTGGGCGTACGGCCCGATGACGAAGGTCACGTAGATCGCGACCGGCACCGCCAGGAAGCCGACGATGAACGGGTACCTGCCATGCCGCATGGTTGTCGTCTCCGCTCGTTCCTACGCCCGGCTCAGCGCTTGAACTTCTCGATCGAGGAGTCCTTCTTCACCGCGTCCGCCACCTTCTGCATCCGCTCGCAGAACTTGTCGGCGGTGCCACCGTTGAACATCAGCTCGTTGGTGGCCGCCCGCGCCTCGTCGTCGAGCTTCTTGTACCAGGTGTCGAAGCGGTAGGCGAAGTAGTCGCTGCCGGCCGCCGACAGCATGGCGTTGCCGCTGGTGAGGCCGGGCGAGATCTCCAGGCCGTCGACAGCGCCCTTGACCACGGTGAGCACCTTGGTCAGCTCGGTGAAGCCCTTCGCGCCCTCCTTGGAGAGCATGTGCCGCAGGTACTCCATGCCGCCGCGCGGGTTCTTGCCCTTCGAGGCGACGAAGTACATCTCGCCGGCCGCGGCGTAGATGGCGGTCTGCGGCAGCTTGTCGGAGGTGGTCACGCTGGGCACCGGCATGACGGCGTACTTGAAGCCGGGCGGGGTGTCCTTGGCCTGCTCGTTCTCCAGCCAGGAGCCGCTCGGGTAGAACGCCACCTTGCCCTGGTTCTGCTGGAGCTGGACCTCGGTGTGCTTGAGGCCCAGGTGCGCCTTGTTGCCGTACTTGGCGCCGATCTCGGCCCAGGCCGCGGCGGCCTGCTTGACCGGCTCGGCCTGCCAGGCGCCGTCCTCCAGGTTGTCGATGTTCTTCAGCACGTCCGGTCCGCCGATCTTGGCGGCGCTGGTCAGGATGACCAGGTACTGGTAGTACGCGGCGTTCGCCCCGGCGTACGAGTACGGGGTGATGCCGGCCGCCTTGATCTTGTCGCAGAGCGCGGTGAAGTCGGCCCAGGTCTTCGGCGCGGTCCAGCCGTTCTTCTCGAACAGCGCGCTGTCGTACCAGAGGCCGAAGACCGTGAAGGCGTAGTTGAGCACGTACGGCTTGCCGTTGAAGGTGCCCTGCTCGACGGTGCCGGGGATCAGGGTGTCCTTGACCTTCGTGCCCGGGTTGTCCAGCGACGGGGCGTCGAACAGCTCGGTGAGGTCCTGCACCTGGCCGGCCTGCACCAGCGCGCCCTGGTCCATCAGCTTCGAGCCGGCGTTGTTGACCATGTCCGGCGGGGTGTTGCTGGTGAACCGCGGCTGCAGGACGGTGGCGATCTCCTCCGCCTGGGAGAACTTCACCTCCGCCTTCGGGAACTTCTTCTTGTACGACGGGACGTGCACGTCGGTGGCGTACTTGGTGCCCAGGCCACCGTTGAAGATGACCACCTCCAGGGGGGCGTCCTCCTTGACGCCCAGCGGGTTCTCCGCGGACTTCTCGCCGGCGGCCTGCTCGGTTGGCTCGTCATCGCCGCCGGAGACGCAGCCGCTCAGCAGGCCGGCGGCCGGGGTGGCCAGCAGGCCGACCGCGGCGGCCCGGCGCAGCACGGTCCGGCGGCTCAGGTCGGCCGGGTTCTCGGGGGTAATCGACATCGTCGTCTCTCCTTGAGGTGTTCGGGTCAGGCGGTCCGCCGGAGGCGCCCGGCGTACCGCGACTCGAGGGCGAGGTTGTGCTCGTCCCCGCCGGGGACGTTGGCGGAGAGGTAGATAGGGGGTACCTCTCCGGCCTGGTGGAACCGTCGTACGACCTCGGCGGTCAACAGCTGCGCCAGCAGCGCCGCGGTGACCGAGGAGACCGCACAGACCGCGCCGCCGCCCTCGAGCGGCAGCAGTGCGTCGCCGTACGGCGCGCCGTTGTCCAGCACGACGTCGGCGAGGTCGGCGAGCCGCCGGCCGGACGGGTGCCGCGGGGCGACCCGTGCCGTGTGCTCGACCGAGGTGACCGCGATCAACGGGTGACCGCGCCCGGTGACCAGCGCCGCCAGCTCGACCACCGAGCCGTTGATGCCGGACTGGGACGCCACCACGAACACGTCCTGCGGCTGCGGGGCCGCCAGGGCGTAGATCTGGTGGGCGATGGTGGGGTCGCGCTCCAGCTTCGGATCGGCCAGCACGTCGCGCGGGGCGTCGCCGTGCAGCACCAGGTCGTGGATGGAGAGCCGGTTGGTGGGGACCAGGCCGCCGGCCCGGGCGACCAGTTCGGCGGCGAACGCCTCGGAGTGCCCAGCCCCGAACGCCTGGAGCACGCCGCCCGCGCGCAGGCTCGCGGCGATCAGGTCGGCCGCCCTGGCGATCCCGTCCGCGCTGCTGTCGACCAGCCGGTCGAGCACCGGACGGACCGCTTCCGCGTACCCCTGGGCGCTGATCATGCGCGGGCCTCCCTCGCGGCCTTGTGCCCGTCGACGGCCTGGGCGGTACGCCGGAAGGCCGCGTGGGCGCGGTCGTGGGTGCGCTGGGCCACCGCGATGTAGAGCAGGTCGAGCACGACCAGCTGCGGGTGCCGGGCGGAGAGCGCGTCCGGGCGGAAGGTGGTCGCCTGGCTGGCGGTGACCAGCACGAGGTCGGCCAGCTCGGCCAGCGGCGAGCGGGGGAAGCCGGTGAGCGCGACGGTGGTGGCGCCGCGGCTGCCCGACTCGGCGAGCACCTCGATGGTCTCCCGGGTCTGCCCGGTGTGCGAGATGCCGAGCGCCACGTCGCCGGGGCGCAGCAGCGCCGCCGAGGCCAGCCCGGAGTGCACGTCGTTCCAGGCCCACGCGGCCACGCCGATGCGGTGCAGGCTGAACTGCATCTCCTCGCCGACCAGGGCGCTGCCGCTGGCGCCGAAGATGTTCACCCGGGAGGCCCCGGCGATGGCCACCGCGGCCCGCTCCACCTCGGCGAGGTCGAGCAGCGCGGCGGTGTCGTGCATCGCCCGGGTGTCGGCGGCCATGATCTGGTCGAGCACCCGCTCCAGCGGGTCGTTGGGCTGGATCTCGCGTCCGATGTCGACGGTCCAGCCCGCCGAGCGGGCCCGCCCGGTCTCGGCGGCGATGCCCAGCCGCAGGTCGGCGTAGCCCTCGAAGCCCATCGCCCGGCAGAACCGGGTGATGGTCGCCGGCGAGGTACCGCTTCGCTCGGCCAGTTCCACTATGGTCGCCCTGGCGGCCGCCTCCGGGTCGCTCAGCACGTGCTCGGCGACCCGGCGCAGCGCGCCGGTCAGCTCGTCGAGGCCGGAGCGCACCCGGGCCAGCACCCCGTCGGAGGGCAGCGCGCCCCGTCGGTCGAACGCGTCGGCGTCGACCACCGCGGTCCCCGCGGAGGTGTCCACCTCGTGATCAACCATGGGACGCCTTTCCGAAAAGACTGTTAACTGTTAGTGGTAAAAGTTCTTACTGACAGCCCCTCCGTGTCAAGGCCGTGGGCGAAGTTTTCAAACTGTTACCTGGCGCACAGCCGGCCGGCGGTCTGCGACCTTGCCTGCCGCGACCGGGCCGACCAGCATGAATGCGCCACAGCAGCGCAGCGGGAGGGGTCCGAGCCGATGTCCGACACCGTCGTGGTTGGTCTCGACGTCGGGGGTACGTCCACCCGGGCGACCGCCCTCACCCTGGACGGCCGGCGGCTGGGCGACGGCCGGGCCGGCGGCGGCAATCCGACCAGCCACGGTGCCGACCGGGCGGCCGCCGAACTCCTCGCCGCGTTGCGCGGCGCGCTCGCCGCCACCGATCCCGGTCGGGTCCGCGCCGGCACCATCGGCCTCGCCGGAGCCGGCCGGCTGCTCGCCGACCCCGCCGGGCGGGCGGCCTTCGACCGGGCCTGGCACGACGCCGGCCTGCGCTGCCCGTACGCGGTGCACGGCGACGCCCTCGTCGCGTACGCCTCGGGCACCGCCGCCCCGGACGGCACGGTGCTCATCGCCGGCACCGGCGCGATCGCCGCCCAGGTCCACGACCTGCGCCTGGACCGGGTGGCCGACGGCCACGGCTGGCTGCTCGGCGACGCCGGCTCCGGATTCTGGCTCGGCCGCGAGGCGGTCCGCCGGCTGCTGGCCGACCTGGACTCCGGCCGGGCGCCCGACACCCTGGGCCGGCAGGTGCTCGGCGACCTGCTCGACACCACCGAGGTGGCGGCCCGACCCCGGGACACCGTCGACACGCTGGTCCAGGCGGTCACCCGGCGCCCGCCGGTGGAGTTGGCCCGGCTGGCCCCGCGCGTGGTCGCCGCCGCGGTGGCCGGGGAGCCGACCGGGCGCGCGCTGATCAGCGAGGCCGCCGGTCACCTGGTGGAGAGCGTGACCCGGATCCGGCCGGCCGGCGCGCTCACCCCGATCGTGCTCGGCGGCGGGCTGCTCACCGGCGACACCCCGCTCGCCGCCGCCGTCCGCGCGGAGGCGGCCCGGCGCTGGCCGGACGCGCCGCTGCGCTCGGCCGGCGACGGCGCGGCCGCCGCGGCCTGGCTCGCCGCCCGGGACCTGCCCGAAGTGGACGACCCGACCGCCTTGCACGCCCTCCTCGTCCCGACTCCCACCTGACCCACCCCGGCGGGCCCGCGTCCCGCGTCCCGCGTCCCGCGTCCCGCGTCAAGATCGTGCTCGATCCTTGATGTAGTGACCTCCGACGGCCCGGGAGGGGACTACATCACGGATCCAGCGCGATCTTGACGGGCTACGGGGTTCGCAGGGTCTCCCGGAGGCGGGCGAGGACGTGGGAGCGCCAGCCGCCGGCGAGCAGGTCGCGGGTGCGGCGCTGGATCGGGTCGTCGGGGTCGAAGCCGGCGTGTTCCAGGAAGAGCCGGGTGCCGCGCCCCTCGGCGACGAGCGTCCAGGTCACCACGGTGTCCAGCCGGCCGCCGCGCCAGGCCCAGCGGAGCAGGCGGGGCGGGTCGAGGTCGAGCACCTCGCAGTGCACCGTCCCGTCGAACTCCTGACCGGGCCGGGGGTCGGTACGGAAGGTGAACCGCCGCCCCACCTCGGGGACGAAGTCGTTCGGCATGAGCCAGCGGGCGAGCAGATCAGAATCGGTCAACGCCCGCCAGACCGTGGCCGGCGGGTGGGGCAGGAACTCGTCCACCGCGATGGTGTCACTCATCGGGCACCTCCGCCAGCACCTCGCGCAGCCGGGTGAGCCGATCGCGCCAGAACCGCTCGTACGGGGTGAGCCAGTCGACCACCTCGCGCAGCGGCTCGGGTCGCAGCGAGTAGAGCCGCTGCCGGCCGACGGGCTGCTCGACGACCAGGCCGGCCTCCTTGAGCACCCGCAGGTGCTCGGAGAGGCTGGGCCGGCGCATGGCGAAGTGCTCCGCCAGCCGGTGCACCGGCTGCTCCCCCCGTTCCAGCAGCAGCCGGAGCACCGCCCGCCGGGTCGGGTTGGCCAGCGCGGCGAAGACGTCCGGCTCAGACACGGGTGGACTGGAGGACGATGCCGTTGCCGTCCGGGTCGTCGAAGGTGGCGTACCGGCCCCAGGGGGCGATCTGGATGCCGCCGTCGGCGAAGGCGACGCCGCGCTCGCGCAGCCGCGCGACGTCGCCGTCGAGGTCGTCGGTCTCCAGCACCAGTCCCTTGAGCGAGCCGGGCGGCATGGTCGGGAACCAGGTGACCAGGGTCAGCGCGGTGGCGGCGCCCTTCGGCGCCACCTGGATCCAACGGCCGCTGGGCCCCATCGGGTTGTCGAAGACGAGGTCGAAGTCGAGCACGTCGACGTAGAAGTCGCGGGCCCGGTCCTGGTCGCTCACCGGCACCGAGACCAGCTGCACATGTGTGATCGCCATGTCACCCACAATAGGTAGGAGATTCCCTACCGGTCAATCCGCCGCTCCGGCGGTCGATGATCGGTCACGGACTCGGGTTACTTCAACTGACCAGCCGTCAGGCCCGCCTGGATCTGCCGCTGGAAGGCGACGTACACCGCCAGCACCGGCAGCGTGGCGATGGTCAGCCCGGCGAAGAGCCCGCTGTAGTCGCCCTGGTAGCCCTGGCTGACCGCGAGCGCGGCGAGCCCCTGGGCCAGCACCCACTTGGAGTCGTCGCCCTGCATCAGCACCTGCGGCAGGATGAACTGGTTCCAGTGGCTGAGGAAGTTGAAGATGGCGATGCTGATCAGACCCGGTCGGGCCATCGGCAGCATCACCCGGAAGAAGAGCCGGAAGTGACCGCACCCGTCGATCAGCGCCGCCTCGGCCACCGCGGTCGGCAGGGTCCGGAAGAAGGCGGTCAGGAAGAACACCGTGAACGGCAGCGAGTAGGCCGCGTAGACCAGCATCAGCCCGGTCCAGGTGCCGAAGAGGCCGGCGTTGCGCACCACGAAGAAGAGCGGCACGAGGGCCAGGAAGACCGGGAACATCATCCCGCCGACGAACAGGTAGTAGAAGACCTGCCGGCCGGGGAACTCGTACCGGGCGAAGACGTACGCCGCCGTCGCGCCCATCAGCATGGTCAGGGTGAGCGATCCGGTGACCACGATCGCGCTGTTCAGGAAGTACTGGCCGATGTGCGCCTCGGTCCAGGCGCGCGCCCAGTTCTCGAACCGCAGCGCGCCGGGCACGCCCCACGGGTCGGACAGGATCTCCCCGTCGCTCTTGAACGAGCTGAGGAACATCCAGAGCAGCGGCAGTACCGTCAGCGCGCCCCAGAACAGCAGGAACCCGTGCGAGAAGAGGTTGGCCACCCCGATCTCGCCGCGCGGCTTGCGGCCCTGCGGCGCCGGCCGGCCCGCCGCGGCCGTGCCGTCGGTGGCGGGCTTGTCGACAATGGTCACGAGAACTCGATCCGATCACGCCGGGCGGCCCGCAGGGCCAGCACCGCCACCGACAGGGTCAGGAAGAACAGCACCACGCCGATGGCCGAGGCGTAGCCGAACCTGTTCTCGCTGCCGAACGCGGTCTCGTACATCCGCAGACCGATGACGTCGGAGGAGAAGTTGGGGCCGCCGTTGGTCATCTGCTGGATCAGGATGAACCCGTCCAGCGCCGCGATGGCCAGGTAGATCCAGGCGACCTGCACGGTGTCCCAGAGCAGCGGGATGGTGACCTTGCGCAGCGTGGTCCAGCGGGACGCGCCGTCGAGCATCACCGCCTCGTAGATGTCGCGCGGGATGGCCGACATGGCCGCGCCGAAGAGCACCACGTAGAAGCCCACGTTGCTCCAGATCATCACCGCCAGCACGCACCAGAAGGCCGTACGGGGGTCGCCGAGCCAGGTCGGGGTGGGCAGCCCCAGCGCGCCCAGGGCGCCGTTGAGCAGGCCGCTGTTGGGGTGGTAGACCTCCCGCCAGAGCAGGGCGATGATGACCACCGAGAGCACCTGCGGAAAGAAGTAGACCATCCGGTAGAACGAGGTGCCGCGCACGCCGGTCACCCCGGCCCGGCCCTTGCGACCGCCCATGGCGAGCATGCTGGCGAAGAAGAGGCCCAACGCGATGGTCACCACCGGCACCACGGCCAGCAGCCACGCGTTGTTCTTGAGCGCGTTCCACACCCGCTCGTCGTCGAGCAGCCGCTCGAAGTTGGCCAGCCCCACCGGGTTGGCCTCGGCCGAGTAGCCGAGCCAGTCGGTGGTCGAGATCTGGAACGCCTGCAGGTACGGCGAGATCACGAAGATGCCGTAGAGCAGCAGCGGTGGCACCAGGAACGTGACGATCAGCGGGTACTTGCCATGTTTCACGAGGACCTACTCCCGGAAGCGGTGGACCGGCGGGGACGGGCACGCCGCCCCCGCCGGCCGGATGTCACGCGGCCCGCTTGTACTTCTTGATCGAGCTGTCCTGGGCGATCGAGTCGGCGCCCTTCTGGCACTGCTCGAGGAACTCGGCCGGGCCGATCCGGCCGCTGAAGAACTCGCCGCACGCGGCGTCGACGAGCTCCCGCTCCAGCTTGCGGTAGTAGTTGTTGTAGACCCAGTTGAAGCCGTTGCTGCCGGAGGCGTCCAGCGCCTTGGTCACGGTGCTGAGGCCGAACGGCAGCTCGACGCCCTCGGTCGACCCGGCCACCACGGTGAGGCTGGAGACCTTCTTGGTGAAGTCCTGGGCGCCCTTCTTGGAGAGCATGATCCGGAAGTACTCCAGGCCGCCGGCCAGGTTCTTGGCCTTGGCCGGCACCATGAACGGCTCGCCGGCGGTGCCGCGGATCGCCTCGAACGGCAGCTTGTCGCCGGCGCCGAGGCTCGGCGTCGGCTGGATCGTCATGTTGAAGCCCTCGGGGGTGACCTTCTTCTGCTCGCTCTCCAGCCACGAGCCGCAGGAGATGAAGGCGGCCTTGCCCTGGCACCACGCGGTCTGCGACTGCACGTGGTCCAGGCCCGGCGAGCCGTCCAGGATGTACTTGTCCTTGACGATCTGGTGCCACGCGTCGGCGGCGGCCTTCATCGCGTCGGACTTCCAGGCGTTCGGCTCCAGGTTGTCGATCGCGGTGGCCACGGAGGGACCGCCGAACTTGATGGCCGTGGCGATCAGCGGCCAGCTCATGTACCGGGGGTGCTTGCCGGCGTACGTCCAGGGCGCGATGCCGGCCGCCTTGATCTGCTTGCAGAGCGCGATGTGGTCGTCCCAGGTCTTGGCGTACTCCCAGTTGCGCTCGGTGAAGAGCTTGGTGGAGTGCCAGATGCCGTACGCGGTGTAGGTGTAGTTCAGCACCAGGAACTTGCCGTCGTACGAGCCGACCTCGACCGCGCCGGGCAGCAGGGTGTCCTTGACCGTCTTGCCGGGGATGTCGAGGCTGGGCGCGGCGAGCAGCTCACCGAGGTCGGCGATGGCGTTCTGCGACACCAGGCCGTTGAAGTCGATCTGGCCGGCGCCGGAGTTGTTCACCACGTCGGGCGGGGTGCCGTCGACGAAGCGCGGCTGGAGGGTCTTGTTGATCTCCTGCGTCGCCGAGTGGTTGATCTTCGCCTTCGGGTACTTCTCGGTGTACATGGCCTCGTGGGCCTTGGCGTACTCCTCGCCGAAGCCGCCGTTGAAGATCACCACCTCGAGCGGCGCGTCCTCCTTCACCCCGAGCGGGTTCTGCTCGCTCTTGGTGCCCTTGTAGGTGCCGGAGTCGTCCTTGTCGCCGCCACCGCCGGTGGCGCAGCCGGCCAGCAGACCGGCGGCGGGGGTGGCCAGCAGGCCGGCAGCGGCGGTACGCCGCAGGATGTCACGCCTGTTCATGGTCTTCTCCTCGGATCGGGTCCTGGCGGTCGCCGGTCGTGTCTGGGGGTGGCGTCCCGCCGTTTTCGAGGCACGGGGGATTCGTTGCTTGTCTTCAATTCACAGAATGTTGCTGAAGAATTTCTACGGCAGCCGGGCCCGGACTTCAAGACCCGACGACCGAACCGTTATCAGCACCGGCCAGCACGCCGTTCGCCTAGCCTCGAACCATGCGCCGACTGCGCGAACTCGCCGCGCGGACCCCGGCTGGCCGGGAGCGCTACGTCGACCTGCTCCGGGCGCTCGCCATCATCCTGGTGGTTCTCGGCCACTGGGCGGTAGCCGCGATCACCTACGACGCGGCCGGGAACCCGACCGGGCGTTCCGCGCTGCCCGAACTGCCCTGGGCCTACCCGCTGACCTGGGTGGTCCAGGTGATGCCGGTGTTCTTCGTCGTCGGCGGCTTCGCCAACGCCGCCTCGCTGACCGCGCACCGGCAGTGGGGCGGCGACGCCACCGGCTGGCTGCTCGGCCGCAGCGCCCGGTTGCTGCGGCCCACCACCGCGCTGCTGGTGGTGCTCGCGGCCGGGGCGCTCGTCGCCCGGCTGGTCGGAGCCGAGGCGCCGCTGATCCGCACAGTCGTCTGGTTCGCCACCATCCCGCTCTGGTTCCTCGCCGCGTATCTCGTGGTGGTGCCGCTCACCCCGGTGACGTACGCGCTGCACCGACGGTTCGGGCTGGCCGTGCCGGTGGCGCTGGCCGCCCTGGTCGCCGCCGGCGACCTGGGTCGGGCCCTGGGCCCGGCGGAACTCGCCCTGCCCAACTACCTGTTCGGCTGGCTGGCCGTCCATCAGCTCGGTTTCGCCTGGCAGGAGGCCCGGTCCGGCACCCCCGCGGCCGGCGCGCCGGGCGCGAGCACCGGCGGCGGGACGGCCGGCACGGACCGGGACCGCACCGCCGGACCGGGGGGCATCCGGTCCCGCCGGCTGCCGATGTCCCGCCGGGCCGGCGCGGCGATGCTGCTCGGCGGGCTCGTCGTGGCCGCGCTGCTGACCGGACCCGGCCCGTACCCAATCAGCATGATCAACATCCCGGGGGAACCGCTGGACAACGCCGCGCCGCCGAGCGTGGCGCTGCTCGCCGTCACCACCGCCCAGCTGGGCCTGATCCTGCTGCTGCGCGACGCGGCGGAACGCTGGCTGCGCCGCTCCCGCCCCTGGCAGGCGGTGATCGCGGTGAACGGGGTGGTGCTCACCGTCTTCCTCTGGCACCTGAGTGCGGTGATCCTGCTCGTCGGCGCGCTGGACGCGGCGGGCGTGCTGCCGACGCCGCCGCCCGGCTCGGCGGCCTGGCTGGCCTGGCGGCTGCCGTGGGTGCTGATGCTGACCGTGGTGCTGGCCGTGCTGATCGCCGTCTTCGGTCCCGTCGAGGGCCGCACCCGCCGGCCCGCGGCGGCGCGGCCGCCCACCGACGCCCCGGCGGGCGGCGGGCGGCCAGCGTGGGGGGACCGCCGGCGGGCGACCGCCCGCACCGCGCTCACCGCCGCCGCCTTCGCCGCCGTGGTGTACGCGCTGGTCGCCAACAGCACCGCGCCGAAGGAGGCCGCCGAGCCGCTGGGCGTACCCGTCCCCGCCCTGGTGGCGTACCTGGGCGGGGCGGGCGTCCTGCGGGTGCTCAGGTCTGGGTGGGGAAGCCGAGGTTGACCCCGCCGTGCCGGGGGTCCAGCCAGCGGCTGGTGACCACCTTGCCCCGGGTGAAGAAGCGCACCCCGTCCTCGCCGTGCGCGTGCAGGTCGCCGAAGAGCGAGGACTTCCAGCCGCCGAAGGAGTAGTAGGCCATCGGGACCGGGATCGGCACGTTGACGCCGACCATGCCGACCTCCACCTCGTGCTGGTAGCGCCGGGCCGCGCCGCCGTCGTTGGTGAAGATCGCCGTGCCGTTGCCGTACGGGTTGGCGTTGACCAGCTCGACCGCCTCGTCGTACGAGCCGACCCGGACCACGCTCAGCACCGGGCCGAAGATCTCGTCGGTGTAGACGGACATCTCCGGGGTGACCCGGTCGAACAGCGTCGGGCCGAGCCAGAACCCGGCCGGGTCGCCGTCCGGCTCGACGTCGCGCCCGTCCACCACCGGCACCGCGCCGGCGGCCACCCCGGCCTCGACGTACGACCGGACCTTCTCGGCGTGCGCGGCGGTGACCAGCGGCCCCATGTCGCAGCCCCGCCGGCCGTCGCCGGTGCGCAGCCGGGCCATCCGCTCGGCGATCCGGGCGACCAGGTCGTCGCCGACCGGCTCCACGGCGACCAGGGCGGAGATGGCCATGCACCGCTCCCCCGCCGAGCCGAACCCGGCGTTGACCGCCGCGTCGGCGGCCAGGTCGAGGTCGGCGTCCGGGAGCACCACCATGTGGTTCTTCGCCCCGCCGAGCGCCTGCACCCGCTTGCCGGCCATCGTGCCGCGCTGGTAGACGTACCGGGCGATCGGGGTGGAGCCGACGAAGGAGACCGCCCGCACGCCGGGGTGGTCGAGCAGCGCGTCGACCGCCTCCTTGTCGCCGTTGACCACGTTGAGCACCCCGTCGGGCAGGCCCGCCTCGGCGAACCACTCGGCGAGCAGCAGCGCCGCGCTCGGGTCCTTCTCGCTGGGCTTGAGCACCACCGCGTTGCCGCAGGCCACCGCCACCGGCACGAACCACAGCGGCACCATCACCGGGAAGTTGAACGGGGAGATCACCGCCACCACGCCGAGCGGCTGGCGCAGGCTGTACGAGTCGACCTCGGTGGAGACGTTCTCGCTGAACCCGCCGCGCAGCGCCGAGGGGATGCCGCAGGCGTACTCGATCACCTCCAGGCCGCGCTGCACCTCGCCGGCGGCGTCGGCGAGCACCTTGCCGTGCTCGGCGGTGATCACCTCGGCCAGCCGGTCCCGGCGGGCGTGCACCAGCTCGCGGAAGGCGAAGAGCACCGCCGTCCGCCTGGCCAGCGAGGCGTCCCGCCAGGACCGGGCCGCCCGCTCGGCGGCCTGCACCGCCGCCGCGACGTCGGCCGCGCCGGCCAGCTCCACCTCGCCGGTACGCCGCCCGGTGGCCGGGTCGAAGACGTCGCCGCGCCGGCCGGACGTCCCGGTGAACCGCTTGCCGTCGACGAAGTGCCCGATGGTGGTGGGGGTGCTCACGCCGCCACCTCCGCCGCCGCGCTGGACCGGATGGCGTCGACCAGGATGGCCAGCCCCTCGCGCGCCTCGTCCTCGGTGAGGGTCAGCGGCGGGCCCATCCGCAGCACGTTGCCGTAGAGGCCGCCCTTGCCGACCAGCAGTCCGCCGGCCTTGCACGCCTCCAGGACGCGGACGGTCAGCGCCGGGTCCGGCTCGGTGGTGCCCGGGCGGACGAACTCGACGCCGAGCATCAGCCCCTTGCCGCGTACCTCGGCGACGCGGTCGAGACCGCCCACGGCGGCGCGCAGGCCGTCGGCGAGGATCGCGCCGGTGCGGGCCGCGTTGCCCTGCAGATCGTGGTCGAGCAGGTAGTCCAGCACCGCGTTGCCGGCGGCGGTGGAGACCGGGTTGCCGCCGAAGGTGCAGAAGCTGATCGCCGGCACCGACTCCAGCACCTCGGCCCGGCCGACCACGCCGGCCAGGGCGAAGCCGTTGCCGATGCCCTTGGCGAAGGTGAGCAGGTCCGGCGTGACGCCGTGCGCCTGGTAGCCCCAGAAGTGCTCGCCGGTGCGGCCCCACCCGGTCTGCACCTCGTCCGAGACGAACAGGATGCCGTGCTCGTCGAGCACCTTCTTCCAGGCGGCGAAGAGCCCGTCCGGCGGGTGCACGAAGCCGCCGACTCCCTGGATCGGCTCGGCGATCAGGCAGGCCACGTCGCCGGCGGTCTGGGTGGCGAGCACCTCGCGCAGGTCCTCCACCGCGGCGTCGACCCGCTCGGACTCGCTCAGCCGGGCCAGCAGGCCGCGCAGCCGCTCACCGGAGTGCAGCCAGGCCACCTGGAGCGGGTTGAGCGCGCTGGCCGACCAGCCGCGGTTGCCGGTCACGCCCATCGTGGCGTACGACCGGCCGTGGTAGCTGTTGCGCACGGCGAGGATCTGCGCCGAGCGGCGGTGGTTGGTGGCGAACAGCAGCGCCGCCTCGTTCGCCTCGGTGCCGGAGTTGGCGAAGAACACCCGGGCGTCCGGGATGCCGGAGACCCGGGCCACCTTCTCGGCCAGCTCGACCTGCTGGCGGATGAGGTAGAGCGTCGAGCTGTGCACGATGCCGGTGCGCAACTGCCGCTCGACGGCATCGCGGATCTCCGGGATGTCGTAGCCGACCATCGAGGTCAGCACGCCGCCGAAGAAGTCCAGGTAGGTGCGGCCCTGGGCGTCGGTGACCCGGCGGCCGGAACCGGAGACCAGCTCGATCGGCTCGGAGTAGTACAGCGGCATCCAGGACGGGAGCACGGCCCGGTGCCGGGCCAGCAGGTCGTCGGAGGTCATGGTCGCCTGTCACCCTTCAGCGGCGGTACGCGGATACCGCACGCTTTCACCACCGGGCCCCGCCCGACAAGTGCCAGCCTGTAGCGCGCGGACCCCGGTCGGTTGACAGACCGTCAAGCTTCGACACCACGCATTCCGTCGCGGTTGCGGCTCCGGGGCACGTTTCCGGTGGCGTCGACGCGTTCTCGCCGACGCTTTCCGTGCCACGGCGGCAGGTGCAGCGCGGCGGCGGTCAGCGCGAAGCCGGTCCAGCCGGCGGCCAGTCCCGCCGCGGCCGAGAGATCCTGGGCCAGCCAGTGGCCGGTCAGGAAGCCGACCAGCGCCAGGCTGTTGCGGGCGAAGTGCCGGCAGAAGGCGGGCAGCTCGCGCCGGACCTCGACCGCCACCAGCACCCCGGCGTACGGGAAGGTGACCACCAGCCCGCGCAGCAACTGCCCGAGCAGCCCGGTCAGCACCGTCCCGCCGAGGATCAGCGACAACTTCGCCAGCGCCGGCAGCCGCTCCCCCGGCGCCCCGTCGCTGACCCGCTCCGTGGTGGGGGGCGCCGGGTGGCGGTGCAGCAGCAGCGCGGCGAGCAGCCAGAGCAGCACCGTGCCGGCCAGCGCCGGCACGAACGGCACGGAGACGGTGAGCAGGGCGGCGCCGAGCGCCACGTAGCCGGCGACGCCGGCCAGGTCGGCGAGGAGGATCGGCCAGCGCAGCCGGTGGTGCGCCACGGTCACCAGGACGAAGAACAGGTTCAGGCCGACCACGCCGATCAGGTGCGACCCGTCCACCCGGTGCCCGGTGGTCAGCAGGGCCAGCGTCATCGGCAGCGGCAGGCTGTAGACGAACGCCCGCAGCCGGACCGAGCGGAGCAGGCTCACCGCCCAGACCACGGCGGTGACCAGCAGTACGCCGGAGACGGTCACGGCCGGTCAGTCCAGGAAGGTGGCGAGGTTGGCGCACGCCTGGAACGTCTCACCGGCCCGCGCCACGTCGGCCGGGTTCACCGAGTACCGGTTCTCGCTGATCTCGCCGTGCGCGCTCATCCCCGCCGTCCAGCAGGCCGTACCGTCCCAGCGCACCAGGTTGACGTGCAGCGCCGGGTCGACCGCGCCGGCCGGCAGCAGGCCGACC
This sequence comes from Micromonospora sp. C28SCA-DRY-2, assembly GCF_030519475.1. Lineage (GTDB taxonomy): Bacteria > Actinomycetota > Actinomycetes > Mycobacteriales > Micromonosporaceae > Micromonospora. The sequence goes on from NZ_JAUMKD010000003.1 coordinate 769,608, forward strand.
CGTACGCCGGCCTTGCGCTGCGTCTCCAGCAGTTCCTCCAGCTCGTCGGAGAGCGTCGCGTAGGCGAAGATCCGGGTGATCCGCACGCCCCGGGCCAGCGCCCGCACGTTGACCGTCCAGTGGTGCCGGCCGATGTCGCTGTGCCACCAGCTGAGTTCGCCGCTGGCCCGGGGCATCACGTTGGTCAGCGCCTGCATCTCCCGGACGCAGTCCCGGGTGGCGCCGAGCAGGTCCTGGTAGTCGTGGCCGGGCCGGACGATCCGCCCGTGACGCAACTGCTCGGTCTCCGCCCGGAACCGCTCGAACGAGCGGCGCGCCTCGTCGGCCACCCGGGTGCCCGGATGGCGTTCGACCGCCTCCCGGGTGCCGGTGACCACCTCCGGTACGGCGGTCAGCAGCCACGGCGGACCGTCCAGCAGCGTCCGCAGGTGGAACCGGCGTTCGGCCCGGGCTAGCGAGTCCACCAGCAGCGAGATGGTGATGCCCATCAGCCCGGCGAGCAGGGACTCCACTCCGGACGCCGCACCGGTCAGGTCGAGGGTGACCGAGAGCGAGATCGACAGGGCGATCCCGATCAGCGCGACCGGATCGGTGTGCGCCACCAGCCGGGCGAACCCGGCGGCGGTGCCGAGCCGGCCGGAGCGCGGTCGGCGGAGCAGATCAACCATCGACGACCTCCCGGGTGCCGGCTGCCGCCAGGGTACGACGCCGGCACCATCGCCCGGCCGCCCCGCCGGCGCGCCGATCAGGACCGGCACCCCCGGCCACCAGCGCACCGACCTGGATGCGTCCGTCCGACCCGGTCGGACCAGCCGGTCGCGGCCGGGGTACGTCCCGGGTCGGCTCCCGGTCCGGCCGGCTCGCCAGCCGGTCGCGGCCCGGGCGGGTGCCCCCCGGTCGGCTCCGGTCCGGCCCGGTCGCCGGGACGGGAGGGCCCCGGCCGGTAGCATCCGAGCGTGCCCGAGCGTTCCGTACCGCCGTCGCCGGGCGTCACCCGCGCGCCGGGGTCCACCGTGGTCGCCACCGCACCGCCCGCCGGCCCGCCGCTCCCCGGTGGCGCGGACACCGCCGCGATCACCGCGGGCATCGCCGGCTGGGTCGGTGCCGCGCCGCTGCGCGGGCTGGTCGCGCACTTCGGCGGCGACTGGCCCGGCGGCGACCTCGCGGCGGTGCTCGCCGGGCTGGACGACTTCTCCGCGCGGCACTGGGACTTCCGGGGCGGCCGGGAGCGGCCCGAGGCCCGGGAACCGGCCTTCGACCCGGCCACCGCCGCCCGGGTGCTCGCCGCGGCGGCCGCGCTCGGCCTGGTCCGGCCCCGGCCACCGGCCCGGCCCGGCTACGCCCACCTGGTCGTGCTCGGTGGGCTGGCCCACGCCTGCCTGCGCCGGGTGGCCTACGCCGCCCACCTGCTGCGCGCCGGCACCCGGGTCACCGGCGAGGTGGCGGTGCTGGGCAGCTTCCGCCCGCTCTCCCCCACCGAGCACGCCATGCTCGCCGCGGCCGGGGTGGCCGGCTGCGACACCGAGGTGGCCGCGCTGGACGCGGCGGTGCGGCTGGCGTTCGGCGTGACCGGCCTGGCCGAGCAGGACGGCGTGGACGCCGGGCATCCGCACCACTCGTGGTCGTCGCGGACGTACCGGCCGGTCGGGACGCCGCCGGTGCGGGTGCTGGCCGCCCCGTCCAGCGAGCCGGACCGGCGCCGTGCGCACACCGCCGACACCCAGCGCTTCTGGGCCGAGCACGTCCGGCTCGCCCCCGGCGATCCGGTGCTGCTGGTGACCGCGCCGATCTACGTTCCGTTCCAGCACTGCGACGCGCTGCGCACGCTGGCCGTGCCGTACGGCTGCCGGATCGAGACGGTCGGCGTGGACCCGGCCCTGCCCGACCTGGCCACCCTGCCCGAGCCGACGCTCAGCCCGGGCCGCTACCTCCAGGAGATCCGCTCCGCCATCCGCTCGATGCGTGCCCTGCACGCCACCCTGCGGCCCGCCTGAGCGCCGCGCCACGGCGGTGCGCCGGGCGGCGTCGGTGACCGCCGGGCTCCGCGCGCCCGTGGTGTCAGCCGGCGGTGTCGCGTACCGCCTGGGCGAAGACCTCGGAGCGGTGCTCGAAGTTGCGGAACCGGCCGTAGCTGGGCGCGGCCGGCGAGAGCAGCACCACCCCGCCGGCCGGGGTCAGCTCGCGGGCCAGCCGGACCGCGTCCACCAGCTCGTCGACCACCTCGGTACGCACCTTGGGCAGCCCGGCGAGCGCGTCGACGATCCGGGAGCCGCTGTCCGGGATGCCGATCACCGTCAGCTCGCGCTCGGCGAGGTGCTCGCGCAGCGGGCTGTAGTCCAGCCCCCGGTCGGTACCGCCGACGATCACCGTCAACGGCCGTCCCTCGTACGCGTCGATCGCGTGCATTGCCGCGTACGGGCTGGTGGCGAGGGTGTCGTCGACGAAGGTCAGCCCGGACGGGTCGACGATCTCGGTGAGCCGGTGGGCCAGCCCCTGGAAGCCGGCGACGGCCACCGCGAGGGTGTCCTTGCGGGCGACCACGTCGACGCCGAGCGCGTCCAGCACGGCCAGCGCCACGCAGAGGTTGCTCTCGTTGTGCCGGCCGACCAGCGGCAGCACCGCACGCGGGAAGAGCGGCTGGTCGGCCAGGTGGAACCAGGGGGCGCCGTCCGGGCCGGCGGCCACGTGGGCGGTGTCCGGCCGGCCGGCGCGCACGGCCGCCCGGTCGCCCAGTTCGAGGGCGAGCCGCGGGTCGGTGCCGTTGACCACCACGGTGCGCGGCCCGTAGGCGATCAGGTTGAGCTTGTCCCGGTAGTACTCGGCCTCGCCGCCGTGCGCGTCCAGGTGCTCCGGGAAGAGCGCGGTGACCACCGCCACCCGGGGCGAGTCGGTCAGGTCGCTGCACTGGTAGCTGGAGAGCTCCAGCACGTACAGCTCGGCCTCGGGCAGGTCGAGGGTGGGCACCCCGATGTTGCCGCCGAAGACGTTCGGCCGGTCCACCGCCGCGAGCAGGTGGCTGATCAGGCTGGACGTGGTGCTCTTGCCCTTGCTGCCGGTGACCCCGATGGTGCGATCGGCGTGGTCGGCCATCCAGAGCGCGGTGCCCTGGGTGACGGTGACCCCGCGCCGGCGCAGCTCGACCAGCCACGGGTGGGTCTGCGGCACGCCGGGCGAGCGGACCACCACGTCGGCGGCGGCCAGCCGGTCGAAGCCCTCCTCGCCGACGACCAGCGGCGCCGCCTCGGCCAGCGGGCCGTCCCAGGGCAGCGAGAGGAAGTTGGCGCTGTCGTCGACGGCGACCAGCCCGGCCGGGCCGTGCGCGGCGATCGCGGTGACCGAGGCCCGGCCCTCCCGGCCGGCGCCCCAGACGGCCACGGTACGTCCGCGCAGGTCAGACAAGCGCACAGGTGATCTCCTCCGGGCGGGCGGCGGGTCGGCGGCCGAGTCTGGCGCAGCCGGACGCGGACGGGTGAACCACGGCCTAGTATGGCGTGTGCTCAACGGACAGCTCCGGCGGATGGACGCCTTCACCTTCCCGTCCTACTCGATCGACCTCTCCACCGGCGAGGCCCTGTTCGACTACCGGCTGAGCGGCCCCGACGCGGAGCTGACCTTCACCGAGGTGGTCACCCTCCCGCTGCCGGCCGAGCCGCCGTCGGACGCCACGGTCGCCGCGCTCGGCCGGGTGCTGGAGCTGCTGCACGTGGTGGCCGGGGTCAGCTACTACAAGGCCGCCGCGCCCGGCCGGCTGGTGCTGCCCGCCCCGCTCGGGCCGGCCGCCGCCGCGCTGGTCACCGGCATCTACACCCACGGCCTCGCCGAGTACGCGTACCGCAACAAGCTGCCGCACGTGCTGGAGCTGGCCCCGGAGATCCCGCCGGGGTCGGTGAAGCCGGCGGCGCCGCTGGGCAACTCCGAGCGGCGGCCGCTCTCGGCGGTCGGCGGCGGCAAGGACTCGATCGTCAGCCTGGAGGCGCTGCGCCGGGCCGGCCTGGACCCGGTGCCGTTCTCGGTCAACCCGAACCACGTGATCGTCTCGGTCAACGAGGCGTCCGGGCTCACCCCGCTCGCCGCCCGCCGGCGGATCGACCCGCGGCTGTTCGAGCTGAACGCCGCCGGCGCGCTGAACGGGCACATCCCGGTCACCGCGATCAACTCGCTGATCGCGGTGGCGACCGCCGTGCTGCACGGGCTGGGCCCGGTGGTGATGTCCAACGAGCGCTCCGCGTCGGATCCGAACCTGGTCTGGAACGGTCACGAGATCAACCACCAGTGGTCCAAGGGGGTCGAGGCGGAGGGGCTGATGCGGGCGGCGCTGACCGAGCACGCGGGGCTGGCCGAGCCGTACTTCTCGCTGCTGCGCTCACTGTCGGAGCTGCACATCGCCCGGCTCTTCGCCGAGATCGACCGCTACGACGACGTGGTGACCAGCTGCAACGCCGCGTTCAAGCTGCACGACCCGAGCGAGCGCTGGTGCCGCGACTGCCCGAAGTGCCGGTTCGTCTTCCTGGCCATGGCGCCGTTCATGTCCCGCGAGCGGATCACCCACATCTTCGGCGGCGACCTGCTGGCCGACTCCGCCCAGATCCCCGGCTACCGGGAACTGCTCGGCGTGGACGGGCACAAGCCGTTCGAGTGCGTCGGCGAGGTGGAGGAGTCGGTGGTGGCGTTGAGCCTGCTCGCCGAGCAGGAGCAGTGGCGCGACGCCCCGGTGGTCCGCGCCCTGGTCGACGCCGTGCCGGACACCGCCTGGTCCGCCGCCGCCACCTCCGACGTCTTCACCCCCGGCGGCCCCCACCACATCCCTCCCGCCTACGCCAAAACCCTCACCCCCCTCCCCTGACCCCGGCCCGGTCGGGGCCGACCGGAGCCCCGTTGATCATGAAGTTGGTACCGCGACGCGCCGGGGCGGCCCGCAACAACTTCGTGATCACCGGCGCCGGCCACGGCGGGTGGGGGGTTAGGGGGTGCGGATGGCGTCCAGGGCCAGCAGGGCGACGTGGAGGGAGAGGCAGGCGTCGACCGAGTCGAGGTCGACGTCGAGGATCCGGCCGATCCGGGCCAGCCGCTCGTAGAACGCGGGCCGGGACAGGTGCGCCGCGGCGGCCGCCGCCGACTTGTTCCGGCCCTGCTCCAGGTACGCGCGCAGGGTGCCGAGCAGCTGCTCCCGGGGGTGCCGCGCGTCGTACGCCAGCAGGGCGCCCAGCTCGCGCTCGACGAAGGTCTGCAACCGCGGCTCGTCGCGCAACAGGTGCAGCAGGCCGGCGAGACCGACGTGCGGCAGCCGGAAGATCGGCAGGTCCCGCCGGTCGCGCCGGGCGGCCTCGGCGATCTGGCGCGCCTCGGTGAGCGACCGGCGCGCCTCGCGCAGGCTGCCCACCCCGGAACCGGCGGCGACGATCAGCCCGGCGGACCCGGCCGGGGCGCCCCGGCCACCGGACCGGGACGAGCCGCCGTCCGGCTGCCGGGGCACCACGGCGTCGAGCTGCCGGGACGCCGGGTCCGGGTGCCGGCCGTCCGGACGCACCCGGCGCAGCGCGGCGGCGAACGCGGTCAGCGCCCGCTCCTCGGCGGCGGCGTCCGGCAGGGCGAGCAGCGCGCCGACCGCGTGGTCGTCGACCGCGCTGGTCAGCGCGGTCAGCTTCGCCTCGCGCAGGGCCTGGCCGACCGCCTCGGCGAGGTCCCGTAGCCGGGCCGGGCCGGCGTCCGGGGCGGGCTCGCCGAAGGCCGTCGGCTCGCCCGCGTCGCCGGCGTGCTCGCCGGCCGGGTCGTCGGTGCGGTACCGGACCACCACGCCCACCAGGTGCCGGCGCTCCAGCACCACGCCGAGCGCCCGGGCGCGCAGCGCCACCTCGTCCACCGGCCGGGAGTGGTCGAGCAGGGCGGTGAGCAGGGTGCGGTGGATCTGCCGTTCCAGCCCCTCGGCGTCGCGGCGGATCAACCGGACCAGCGCCAGGGTGGACGCGGCCCGCTCGACCAGGATGGTCAGCCGGGTGGGTGGGTCGCCGGCCGGCGCTGACCCGCCGTCGACGCCGGCCGGGCCCGGCTCGGCGTCCGCCCCGGCGCGGCCGGGCCGGGCCAGCTCGCCGGTGGCCGGCCAGCGCAGCAGCAGCCGGCCCCAGTCCTGCCCGCGGGCGCCGACAGTGGTGACCAGCCAGCCGCTGTCCGGGTCGTACGCGGTCCGCCCGGCCGGCCGGATCCGGCGGGAGTGCTGCTCCCAGCCGTCCAGCAGCAGCTCGGCGCTCTCCCCGGCCGGGTCGTAGGCGAGCACCTGCCGGGAGAGGTTCTCCAGCACCACCGGGCAGCCGGACAGCTCCGCCGCCTGCCGGATCACCTCGGCCGGGCCGGCGCCCTCGACCGAGAGGTCGGTGAACCGCTGGTGGATCTCCTCGGTGGCGCGCAGCTCGGTGAGCTGGGCGTCGACGATCAGCGCGTGCACCGCCTCGGTGATCCGCACGAACGGGGTGTCCCGGCGCAGCTCGACCAGGGGCAGGCCGCGGCGCTCGGCGGCGGCGGCCATCACCCGGGGCACCTCGCTGGCGTACCGGCGGCCCAGCTCGACCAGCAGGCCGGAGACGCCGACGTCGGCCAGGTCGCCGATGAAGGCGCGCAGTCCGGCGTCGTCGGCCGGCAGCCCGATGCCGGTGGTCAGCACCAGCTCGCCGCCGCCGAGCAGGGTGGCGATGTCCGGCACCTCGGCCACGTGCACCCAGCGCACCGGCCGGTCCAGCCCGGCGTCCCCGGCGACCAGGCGCGGGGCGCCGCGGCGGACCGGGTCCAGGGCCAGAACCTCACGCACGGTAGGGAACACGGCCGACACGCTACCGTCCGTGACCCTGATTCTCGACACCCCGCCGCCGGCGTCGCGCCCGCCGGCACCGGGCGGCCCACCAACCATGATCGATTGCGCTACCGTGCGGGGGGCCCTGGGCGCGGGAGCGCTCGCCGGGGCGCCGGCTGCGGCGATGCCGCAGACCTGGTCCGTGAGCGGCACCGCGGTCGCCGCGCTGAGCGGCTTCGACGACACGATGAAGAGCTACCTGCTGGCCCGGGGGATCTCCGCCGGGCAGCTCGCCGTGACCTACCGGGGGCGGCTCGTGCTGGCCCGCGGCTACGGCAACAACTCGCCACAGCTGATCCAGCCCACCTCGCTGTTCCGGGTGGCCAGACTGTCCAAGTCGCTGACCGCGGCAGCGATCGTCCGGCTCGGTTACAGCGAGATCGACCCGCCGCTGTGGCGGGCCGCCCGCGCCGTGACCAGCTGGCCGACGCACAACTTCTGGTCCAAGTACTACGCCTGACGGCGGTGGTGGCTGCCCTCACCACGGGTCGTCGCGGCCCAGCTCCCAGCAGGCCACCGCGGTGGCGGCGGCGACGTTGAGCGAGTCGACGCCGCGGCGCATCGGGATCACCACCCGCACGTCGCTGGCGTCCATCGCGGCCCGGGTCAGCCCGGCGCCCTCCGCGCCGAGCAGCAGCGCGGCGCGGGCCCGCTGCGCGGCGTCCAGCCGCTGGATCGGCACCGCATCCGGGGCGGGGGTCATCGCCAGCACCGTGAAGCCGGCCGCCCGGACCTGGCCGAGCGCGTCCGGCCAGGGCTCCAGCCTGGCGTACGGCACCGCGAACACCTCGCCCATGCTGACCCGGACGCTGCGCCGGTAGAGCGGGTCGGCGCAGGACGGTGAGAGCAGCACGGCGTCCACCCCGAGCGCGGCCACCGCCCGGAAGATGGCGCCCAGGTTGGTGTGGTTGTTCACGTCCTCGAGGATCACCGCCCGGCGCGCGTTCGCCAGCACCTCGGCGGCCGACGGCAGCGGCTTGCGCCGGAACGACGCCAGCACCCCGCGGTGCACGTGGAAGCCGGTGGCCCGCTGGAGCACGTCCGGGGTGGCGGCGTAGACCGGGGCATCCTCGGTGTCCAGGTCGGCGAGCTGGTCCACCCGCTTCGCGTCCACCAGGTACGACCGGGCCGGGTAGCCGGCCCGCAGCGCCCGGCGCAGCACCAGCTCGCCCTCGGCGATGAACAGCCCGTGCGGCGGCTCCCAGCGGGTGCGCAGCTCGACGTCGGTCAGGGCGCGGTAGTCGGCGATCCGGTCGTCGTCGGGGTCGGTGATCTGGTGGACGGGCACCCGCCGATTCTGCCGGACCGGTCCGGCGGGGCCGCCGACGCGTCCGGCGAATGCCGAGCGCTGGTCGTTCTGTCCGGCAAAGATGGGAAATGCCGGGGTAGCGAGGGAACCGAGCGGAGGGACCGGGCAGGTGAGCGCAGAGCACAGCGACGGGTGGCGGGGCGACGGACGGGTGCCGGCCGAGCCGTGGCCGCTGCCCCGGGACGCCACCGTCGCCGACCACCTCGTGCAACGCCTGGCCTGCTGGGGCGTACGCCGTTACTTCGGCTACCCGGGCGACGGCATCAACGGGATGACCTCGGCGCTGCAACGCACCGCCGAGCGGGCGCAGTTCATCCAGGTCCGGCACGAGGAGACCGCCGGCTTCGCCGCGTCGGCGCACGTCAAGTACGGCGGCGGACCGCTGGGCTGCGTCCTGGTGACCAGCGGGCCCGGGGCGATCCACGCGCTCAACGGCCTGTACGACGCCAAGCTGGACCACCAGCCGGTGGTCGCCCTGGTCGGCCACACCGCCCTCACCGCCGAGGGCGGCGGCTACTACCAGGAGGTCGACCTGCTAGCCCTCTACAAGGACGTCGCGGCGGCGTTCCTGGCCCAGCTCGACCACCCCGCGCAGGTCCGTCACCTGGTCGACCGGGCCTGCCGGACGGCCCTGGCCCGCCGCACCGTGACCGCCCTGGTCCTCCCCCTCGACGTGCAGGACAAGCCGGCCGTTCCGGAACCGCCGTACGCGCACGGCTACTACCACACCAGCAGCGTGCCGAGCAGCGGGCCGACCGTGCCGCCGGAGGCCGAGGTACGCCGCGCCGCCGAGGTGCTCGGCGGCGGCGAGCGGGTGGCCATGCTGGTCGGGCAGGGCGCGCTCGGCGCCGAGAACGAGGTACGCGAGGTGGCCCACCGGCTGGGCGCGGGGGTGGCCACCGCGCTGCTGGGGTTCACCGCTGTCGACCACCGGGAGCCCTGGGTCACCGGCGCCATCGGCCTGCTCGGCACCCGGCCGAGCTGGGACATGATGCGCGACTGCGACCGGCTGCTGATCGTCGGCAGCAACATGCCGTACTCGGAGTTCTATCCGCCGCCGGGCAAGGCCCGGGCGGTGCAGATCGACCGGGACGGCACCCAACTGGGGTTGCGCTACCCGACCGAGGTGAACCTGACCGGCGACGCCGCCCCCACCCTGCGGGCGCTGCTGCGCGAACTCGGCCCCGGGCCGGCCCCGACCCGCTGGCGGGAGACGATCGCCGCGTCGACCTCGTCGTGGCGGCAGGCGCAGCGGGACCTGGCCGGGCAGTCCGCCGACCCGGTCAATCCGCAACTGCTGTTCAGCACCCTCAGCGACCGGCTGCCCGACGACGTGCTGCTCGCGGTCGACTGCGGCACCACCACCGCCTGGTACGCCCGGCACGTCCAGGTCCGCCCCGGCATGCTGGCCAGCCTCTCCGGCACGCTGCTCTCCATGGGCGGCGCCATGCCGTACGCGCTGGCGGCCAAGTTCGCCCACCCGGACCGCCCGCTGGTGGCCCTGATCGGCGACGGCGCGATGCAGATGAACGGGGTCAACGAGCTGATCACCGTGGCGAAGTACTGGCGCGGTTGGGCCGACCCGCGGTTCGTGGTGCTGGTGCTGAACAACCGGGACCTCGCCTTCGTCAGCTGGGAGCAGCGCTCCAGCGAGGGAACGCCGATGTTCCCGGACAGCCAGCAGTTGCCCGACATCGGCTACCACCGCTGGGCCGAGGTGCTGGGGCTCGGCGGCGAGCTGGTCGACTCCCCCGACCAGGTGCCGGCCGTCTGGGATCGGGTCCTCTCCGCCGACCGGCCCGTGGTGATCAACGCGCTGGTGGACCCGGCCGAGCTGATGCTCCCACCGCACTTCACCGCCGACCAGGCGCGCAAGACGGCGGCGGCGATGCTGCGCGGCGACACCGACTGGGCCGGGATCGTCCGGCGCGGGCTGCCCGCCACGGTCGCCGCCTTCCGCCCGCGCCGCGGCTGACCGCCGGGCAGGTCCCGTCCCGGCCGAGGACGTCGGCCCGGACGGGGCCTGCCCGCCGGCTTGAGCCAGCCCGCGTCCGGAGAGGTGTCAGAGACCCGCCGCGGTCTTCTTCACTTCGAACCTGGGGCTGTCAGCGAGCTTGAGCCAGACGACTCCTGCGATGATCACAGCCAGCCAGAACGCCCGGGGCAGCGTGAGTGACTCGTCGAAGAACACCGGGCCGAGGACGGCGGCGCCGACGGCGCCGATGCCCGCCCAGACGGCGTAGCCGATCCCGACGTCGATGTTTCGCAGGGCGACGCTGAGGCAGAAGAGCGTCAGGAGGAAGAACACGGCGGCGGAGATGGACCAGCTCAGGACGGTGAATCCCGCACTGCCTCCGACGCTGAGCGCATAGCCGACCTCGAAGGCCCCGGCCAGGAGAAGCACCAGCCAGGCACCGGCCCTGGTGTTGTGCTTCGCAACCGTCGCAGTCATGGGGTTGGTCCTTTCGTCATGGCGGGAGTGAGGGGAGATCAGGTTGGGTGTGGTCCGATGGTCGGTCACGCTGCCCCAGTCAGCTGCAGCCCGACGACGCCGGCGATGACGACGAGGATGCCGAGGAGCTTCTTCCCGTTCAGGCGCTGCCCGAGGAACAGCGCGCCGACGACGACGATCCCGACGCCGGCGACCGAGGTCCAGAGCGCATAACCGACGCCGACATCGAACGTCAGGAGCGCCAGACTGAGGAAGAAGGTCGCGATCCCGCCACTGACCAGGGTCGCGACCGTCCACCGCGGGTGGGTGAACCCCTTCGCCTTGCTTGCCGCGAAGGCCACCGCGATCTCGAAGATCACGGCGAAACCCAGGTAGAGCCAGTTCATGGTGTTCCTTTCAGGTCCGTTGACGAGGTAGATGGCTGTGCGTGCGGTCGCGCCCGGGCGAGCGGACGCACATGGAACGGTTCCAACATCCCGGCGAGCGGCTCGGATGAAAGCTGCATGTACATGCATATAAACGAGCCCAGCTTGGGCCTGAGTCGCGCCTCCGGGGCGTTCGCTAGGGGGAGACCAGGTTGCCGATGCCGGCCAGGGCTCGGCCGACCTGGCTCGCGTCGAGCTGCGGATAGTGGGCCGCCACGGCGCCGAGGAGCTCGTGAACCCGCTCCTCGTACGAGTCGCGGACCTGCCGGACCAGGGTCTCCCCCTGCTCGGTGATGACCGCGTAGACGCCACGCCGATCGTCCGGGCAGAGGTCGCGGCGAGCCAGGTCCTTCGCTTCCAAGCGACTCACCAGTCGGGTCACGGAGCTTTGGTTCAGGCCGACCCGCTGGGCAAGGTCGTTGACGCGCAACTCCTTGTCGGCAGCCTGGGCGAGGTGCTCCAGTGCCCGATACTCCGTCAACCCGATGCTGTAGGCATCCATGAGCCACTTGCCCAGGCTCGCGTCCACTGCCGACACGAACATGGCGACCTGGGACCACGCCGAACCGAGGTGGCCCCCAGGTCCAGAACCCGAGCTAAATGAATGCCTGTGCATGCATGTAAATTACCATGATCCTCCGCAGCGTCAAGATTGCCGCCGTCACCCGCCGCGTGACGACCATCGCTCTGACGGACGGCGCGGCGACCGGGCCGGCCGGCGGGCCCGCGCGAGGTGCGCGAGCTTTCCCCGGCCGGACCCGGTGTGCTTCCTAGCGGTTTCACCCGGCAGCGCCTGTTCGCCGGCGGGATCGACATCGAGGAGGTGGACGACCGCGCCATGGGACGCGGGTTACCGGACGCTGCCGGAGCTCGACGCCTTCTCCGTCGTCCCCGCCGACGGCGAGCCGAGCCGAGGTTGCCGCCGTCCCGGACCGCACGGCTCACCTCGCGCCCCCCGGACCGCCCGCTGGTGGCCCTGATCGGCGACGGCGGCAGATGAACGGGGTCAACCGAACTGATCACCGTGGCCGACCACGGGCCGGCGCCCGGTCCTCCCGGCCTCGTCACACCCGCCCGGTCACGACGACCCGCCGCGCAGCCGGCCAGCGTGCCGGATCTGGTTGTCCAGCGCGTGGCGCAGGAAGCGCTCGACCAGTTCCAGTTCGGCACCGGTGAACCGGCGCAGTTCGGCCCGGGCGTCGTCCACGATCGGACCCCATATCTCGGTGCTGAGCCGTTCGGCCTGCTCGGTCAGATGGACGAGGACGCGCCGCCGGTCCGCGGCGTCCCGGACCCGCCGAGCCAGTCCGGCGCGCTCCAGCCGGTCGATGGCCGTCGTGGTGGCGCCTCCGGTCAGCCCGGCGGCGACGGCCAGCTCGCTGGCGGTCAACGCCCCGCGCGCACTCAACCGGCTGAGACACCGCAAGTCCGTGCGGTTGATGCCGAGGCGCCGCGCCGCCAGCTCGTCGACGAGATCCGTGGCGTCCTGGAGTTCCTGCACCGCGCTCATCACGCTGCGGATCCTGGTTTCCTTTGACAATCTAATCCTTAGATTATTAAAGTATCTGCCTGTCCGTGCCTATCGACCCAGGAGGCGATCGTGCCAGACGGTCAGATCAATCGGCGCCAGGCAACGACCGACGACACCGCGGCCCTGCTGTCGCTCATGGACTCGGTCCTCGAGTGGCTGGTGGCCCGTGGCCGGCCGGAACAGTGGGGCACGATCCCCTTCTCCCGGCTTCCGGGCTTCCCCGAGCGGCTCGCCGACTGGGTGTCCCAGGGCGTGGTCACCATGGCGGAGCGCGACGGCAGGTGTGTGGGCCTCCTCGCCATGGCACCGACCGTTCCGCAGCGGATCCCCCCGGGGCTGGTTCCCGAGGGGTCGATGTTCGTGTACACCGTCCTGTCGAGTCGCGGCCCGGACGGCCGCGGCGTCGGCAGCACGCTCCTGGCGGAGGCGGAGCGCCGGGCCCGGGCCGGGCGGGCCCCCGCCCTGGCTCTCGACCACTGGGCGGGGAGTCCGGAACTGGCCCGCGTCTACGAACAGCACGGGTACGTCGCGGTGGCCGAGTACGACGACGCGCAGGGCAGCACCCGCAACATCGTCCGGGTGCGCCGCCTCTCGGCCACGGGCTCCGGCGGCCCGGCCAGCTGACCGGGCCGCCGGACGGCCCGCGGTCAGCCTCGGCGGTCGAGCCAGCGGCGCAGGTCGGCCAGCGGGTCGTCGTCGGCGGGGCGCCGCTCGTCGGACGGCTCCCGGACGACCGGGGGCCGCTCGACCGGGCGGCGCGGGTCGCCCACCAGGTCCCGGCTGGGCGCGGTAAACGCCTGCTCCGGCTTGCCGTCCACGGCGGTGGCGATCACCCGGGCGACCGCCTCGATCACCCGTGCCTGCACCGCCGAGCCCACCGAGTCGGTCGGGTCGTCCGGGTTCGCGGCGATGCCGGCGACCGCGACCTGCGGGGTGAACCCGACGAACGTCTCGGTGGCGTTCCGCTCCGAGCTACCGGTCTTCCCGGCCACCGGGCGGCCGTCGAGGATCCGGTTCACCGCGGTGGCCGTACCGCCGTTGCACTGCCCGTACGGCGACTGCTGGCCGACCGGGCAACGCGCGGCGTCGGTGGCGGCCCGGGCCACGTCGGCGTCCAGCACCCGCTTGCAGGAGGGGTCGCCGACCGGCACCCGCTCGCCGTCCGGCGCGGTCACCGAGACCACCGGCAGCGGCGCGCACCAGGTGCCCTCCGCCGCGACCGTGGCGTACGCGTTGGCCAGGTCGAGCGGGGTGGTGGCGGCCACGCCGAGGGTGAACGAACCCCAGTCCTCGGCGTGCTCGCGGGCGAGTTCGGCGTCGGCGTCGGCCCGGAAGGTGATGCCGAGCCGCTGTGCCATCTGCACCACCTTCTCCGGCCCGACCTGCTCGGCCAGCCACACGAAGTAGGTGTTCACCGAACGGCCGAAACCGTCCCACATCATCCGGTAGCCGTCCATCCACTCGGGGTTGGCGTTGGCCGGGCACCACCGGCCGTCGCAGCTCCCCTCGCCCTCGGCGGCGTACCGGGTGGGCAGCCGGCTGGGCGCGTCGAAACCGGTGGCCAGCGGCTTGCCGGCCTCCAGCGCGGCCAGCATGGTGAACAGCTTGAACGTCGAGCCGGCCTGGTAGCCGTCGACGCTGTCGCCGCCGGAGATCAGCGGGTTGACGGTGTTCGGGCGGTTGGCCTGCCCGTCCGGGTTGGCGTCGAGGCTGTAGTGCCGGTTGACCGCCATCGCCAGCACCCGGCCGGTGCCCGGCTCGACCGCGGCGATCGGCACGGCCCGCTTGTTGCCGTACCCGTAGATCCGGGTGGCCTCCCGCTGGGCGGTGGCCTGCACCCGCGGGTCCAGCGAGGTCACCACGGTGTAGCCGCCGCGGCGCAACGCCTGCTCGCGCTCCTCGACCGTGGCGCCGAACTCGGGCTGGGCCAGCCACCACTGCCGCAGGTAGTCGCAGAAGAAGCCCCAGTCGTCGCGCCCCTGCGCGACCGCGGTGCAGCCGTTCGGCTGCGCGGTCGGGCGCAGGGTGAGCCTCTCGGCCTTGGCCTGCGCCGCCTGCTCGGCGGTGATCGCCCCGGTCTCGACCATCGAGTCGAGCACGTACGCCCGCCGCTCCAGCGCGGCCTCGGCGTCCCCGTCGATCGGGCTGTACGCCTCCGGCGACTGCACCAGGCCGGCGAGCAGGGCTGCCTCGGCGAGGGTGAGGTCGGCCGGGGACTTGGCGAAGTAGCGCTGGCTGGCCGCCGCGACGCCGTACGCCCCGGAACCGAAGTACGCGATGTTCAGGTAGCGGTTGAGGATCTCGTCCTTGCTGAGCTGCTCCTCCAGCGCGCCCGCGTACCGGATCTCCTGGAGCTTGCGCCCGACGGTCTGCTCGGTGGCCGCGGCGCGCTCCTCGGCGGTCCGGCTCGGGTCGGTCTTGAGCACGTTCCGGACGTACTGCATGGTCAGCGTGGAGCCGCCCTGCTCGGTGCCGCCGCCGGAGACGTTCGCCACCAGCGCCCGGAACAGCCCGCGCAGGTCCGCGCCGCCGTGCGAGTAGAACCGCCGGTCCTCGGCCGCCACGATCGCCTGCCGCATCACCGGAGCGATCTCGGAGAGCGGGACGTCGCTGCGGTTCACGTCGTAGAACGTGGTGATCAGCGTCTTGCCGTCGTTGGCGTAGAGGTAGGAGCGCTGCGGCGTGGCCGGGGTGCGCAGCGCCTCCGGCAGCGCGGCGTACGACCCGAGCGCCGCCTTGGCGGCGAACCCGAACAGCAGGTTCCCCGGCAGCGCGGCGACCGCGAGGACGAGACCGGCGAGCACGCCGGCGAGCAGCACGGTGAACAGCCGCGACAGCGGCGAGCGGGGCGGGGCCATGGTCCCCAGAATTACCGCGAATGCCACCAACCGGCCACCCCACTCCCCCCTTTGTCAGCCACCTCACCACCCCCACTCCCGCCCCTCCCACCCCCCCCCACCCCCGCCCGCACCCGGTTGATCATGAGGTTGGCGGCGAGGTGGATCTCCACTGCCGCCAACCTCATGATCACCAGCGGCGACGGGGTGGAGTGGGTGGAATCAGGTGAATTAGTGGAGTAGTGGGTGGGTTAGGTGGGGGAGGGGGCCAGTGGGGCCGGTGGGGGTGGTGGGTGGTGGGGTGGCTAGGCTGGCGGTGGCGGCGTCGCGGGCGATGTCGGCGGGGATGAAGGCAGCCGGGCGGTAGCCGATGCCGATGCCGGCGATCAGCACGAAGATCGCCCCGAAGAAGGTCTGCAACAGGCCGATCAGCGCCCCGCCGAGACCGAGCAGCGGCGCGGCGATCATCAGCATCACCCCGTCACCCCATGCTGGGCAACATCCCGGAGCGGGCCACCGACCAGCCGGTGCAGCCAGCCGATGCTGCCACCAGGCCCGCACCGACCAGCACAGGCGTCCGGGCGGTGGTGCCGAAGACCGGGGTCTGCTCCCGCCAGGCCGGCGAAGGCAGCAGGCACCGTGCAGCCGGCGATGCTGGCCAGCAGCCCGGTGGCGGCCGCCGACGGCTGCGGGTGGCGGCCAGCAGCCCGGTCAGCGCGAGCAGGGCAGCCCCAGCCAGACCGCGCCCACCCAGCCGAGTACAGCGGGCGGCCGTCGGCCGGTACGGGTCGTTGCCGGCATCCACCGTCGCTGGCCATCGCCACCCACGCCGTAGAGCACAGCGTACGCGGGCAGCAGCCACCCGCCGCCCGGGCGAAGCGGCGCACCGACGGTGCCCGCGGCGTTGGTCGCGGGGCCGGCCGGTCCGGCCTCGCCCACTGAAGGGCAGCACGCCCGATCCCCCGCCGGGTACCGGCGCGAGGCGGCCCCGGTCGGTCTGATGCGCGCCGGGGACCGGGGCCGTGGACCACACCCGCTTCGCCGGGTCCTTCGTGCGTCACCTCGCTCATCCGACGAGGCGGCGCGGGACGCCCCGGTGCCCGCTGCCTGGTCACCGCCCGTCCTCGGACGATGGTTGGCGGCGATCGGAGCCGGCATGAGCGGCTTTCGCGTTGCATTCCCGGGTCACGCGCGGCCGGCAACCGGCGAAGCGCCACGGCGTGCGGATGTCCCAGAAACGGCGACCGCGGGCCGCCAGGCGCGCCCCCGGAGGAGCACCCTGGCGACCCGCCTCGCCGTACCGGTCAGCCGCGCTCGCGCTGGTCGACCGGGTCGTTGAGCAGACTCGCCGGCCGCGAGACCGGCTCGGGCGCCGGCAGCCCCCTGCGGCTTGCCGCCGCTGGCCCTGCGCCTCGGCGACGCGTACCTCGTCGTGGATCTGCTGGGCGCGGCGGCCGCCGCCTGCGCGGCCTCGGCCGCCTCGCGCTCGACCTCCTCACCGCCCCGTCGGCGGCCCCTCCGGCGCCGGCTCGTCACTCGACACATCCTCAACCCGCCGGGCGCCCGCCCATGCCCCTCCGGGCCTTTCCGCAGCTCCGCCGGCACGATCAGACCTTGTTGCGCTGCCGTTGATCTGCGGCGCCTGGAGGCTGGTGGCTGAGCACCTTCTTCGGCTCCGGAGTTGGCCTGGTGGATCGCGTCGAAGACGGTCCGGATCACATGGCTGGCCTCCTCGGCTGGAGGATCCGGGCCTGCCGGTCACCGTCGGCGCGCAGCACCGCCTGCGCTTCTCCACCCTCGGCGGTGAGGATCTGCGACTGCTTGTGGCCCTCCGCGTTGAGGATGGCGCGGCGGTCCCGCTCGGCGCGCATCTGCTTCTCCATCGAGTCGCGGATGCTCGGCGGCGGCTCGATCGCCGATCTCCACCCCGGTGACGCTTGAGTGCCCCACCGGCCGGTGGTCTCGTCGAGCACACCCGGCGGGTGCCGGTTGATCTCCTCCTGGCTGGTCCGCCCACTCCCGGTCGAGCGAGCCGATGACGTTGCGCAGCGTGGTGACAGTGAAGCTGCTCGAGCCTGGAGGGAAGTTCGAGATCTCGTACGTCGGCGGACCGAGTCGACCACCTTGCGTGAGGGACGGTGTCCGATCGGACCACCAGGTTGTCGGAGGGTGATCACCGGCTGGGGCGGGAAGCTGCCACCTGCTCCTTTTATGTCGACCTTGGTACGGACCGCGATCGATGAACGGCACCAGGAGGTTGGGCCCCAGGTTTGGGCGTGCGCTTTACTTACCCGGCCGCTCCACGTCCTGGCGCTGCTGCGCGATCCGCACCGCCTTGACCGGGGTGACCACCGCGATCAGGGGCCACGGCTATCCGCGGGACTGGGAACACGATTCCATGTACTCACCTTTTCGCGTCCGGGTAGCTCGCCGGAAGGAAGAAACGTCGTCCCGCGGACCAGGGCCGGTCCACACCCCGGACCTGGATCACTGCCGTTCACCGGGGTCGAAGACCTGGCCCGCGTCGTACGGCGGGCGCTCCCTTCGCCGTCGATCTTGGCAGGGGCCGCTGTCGGCGTCGACCCGCTCCATTCCAGCGCGCTGCTGCCCTCGATCGCCTCGACCCCGAACGGCTGCTCGCCGCTGGCCAGCGCGGAGCGCTGGTGCCGGCAGGTCGGCCGGACGCGGCCAGCACGGTCCGCGCCGTTACACCCGGCGAACGATCGCCACCGCCACCCACCGGCGCGCCCAGCGCCGCGGCGCCGCCGCGGCGAAGGCGCCGACCGCAGGCTGATCAGGAAGAGGCGTCGTCGTGAAGATCTCGGCGACGGCCATCCCACACCCAGCACGTCCCAGCACGGCGTCACCGTCCGTGACACGAAATCACGCGCGACCTCTTCGCCATGATCAGTAAGCTCGACGGCACACCGCCGGTCGAGGAGACGCCGTGGCCCTGCTGCCAGACCGCCCGCAAGGTCGACGAACTGGTCGCCACTGATCCGCCGGCCGCGCCGCCCTCGCTGGTGATCGGGGTGGTGCGCGACGGCGCGCTGGCCCACTCGCCGCCGCCGGCGGCACCCCACCGCCCCGGACGCCGACCTGCAGTACGGATCGGCTCGATCAACGCAGACGATGATGGCCCGCCACCCTGGTGATGCAGGGCGCGACGCCGGCCGGCTGCGGCGCTGGGGCGACCCGCTGGCGGAGCACCTCCCCGCACGGCGATCGGCTCGCTCACCCTGCGCCAGCTGCTCGGGCACGCCAGCGGCCTGCAGCGCGGCCGGACCGTGGTGGGACGCGCCGGGGGCGTCGACCTGGCCACCCTGCTGTGCGGGGTCACCGCCGACAAGATCGCCTACCCGCCGCACCGCTGGTACCACTACTCAACCTGGCGTACGGGCTGCTCGGCGGGGGTGCTGGAGCGGATCACCGGCACCCTGGGCCGAGCTGCTGCGGCAGCGGATCCTGGAGCCGCTGGGCATGCGCCGCACCGTACGCGGCGACCGAGCCGTTTCGCCCGCGGCTGTGTGTGCGTTGCACCCGTGGCACGACACGCTGCGGGAGGAGCCGCGTACCGACACCCGGGCGATGGCGCCGGCCGCAGCCTCCTGGTCCACCGTCGAGGACCTGGCCCGCTGGGCCGCCTTCCTCGCCGACCCCGATCCCCGAGGTGCTGGCCGCCGGAAAGGACGCTGACCGAGATGTGCGCGCCGGTGGTGATCAGCGACCTCGACTCGTGGGTGACGGCGGGCACGGCCTCGGAGGCTGGAGCTCTACCGGGAGGGCGAGCGGGTGTACGTCGGGCTAGCGGCTCGATGCCCACGTGGCCGCCCTGGCCGTGCACCCCCGTCCCGCACCGCCGTGGTCGGCTTCGCCAACTCGTACGGCGCTTCCGCAGCGGCGGGATCGGCTCGCTCGGGCGGCGGGTGCTCACCGTGCTGGACGCCGAGCCGGCGCTCCAGCCCCTGGCAGCTCGACCGCCGCCGCCCCGCCGGCCGGGGTCGCCAGCTGACCGGCCGCTGGTGGTGGATGGGGTCACCCTCGACCTGAGCTGGGACGCGGCCACCGGTGAGCTGGTCGCCCGCACGCGGCGAGCGTGGTGACCGTTCGCCCCGGCGAGGACCGACCGCTGGCGCGGCCGTTCCGGCCCCGGGGCGGCGGGAATCCTCCCCGTGCTCCCGCGACGGCTGAGCGAGTGGCGGCCCCTCGACATCGCCACCCTTCCTCTTCCCCACCCCACCGACCAGGAACCCTGACCCGCGCCCGGACCCAGGACCAGCACGGGGGCGCGGCCAAGATCGTAACATCCGGATGGGGTGCCCTCGCAAGCCACCCGATGCCACTTTTCACCCCAGGATCGAGCGCGATCTTGAGCACACGCAGACGGAGGGCGGGAGGCGGGAAGCCCGACAACGGACGCGGCAAGGTCACCCCGATAGGCAGGGTGGCGCCGCGCCGCACCCCGCACGGGCGGGGCCGCAGCCGACGGGCCGGGGGCCGCCGTGCCCGGCGGAGGGATCAACCTAACCAAAAAAAAAAAAAAAAAGCGGAGCCGGGCTGGCGGCCCCCCGGCCCTGACCCACCCAGGCCCGACAACCGAGACGGCGCCCCGACCTGAACGCCCGCCATCCAGCCGGCGCGCCGCTCGGCGGGTTCGGTGACGAAAGTCGATGAGCCGTTCCATCGCGTTGATCAGCGGCGTCTCCACGTCGGCGGCCGACGGGACAGGATGTGCCGCCACATCTCCGCCGGCCCGGCCACCCCGAGCGCCCGCGCAGACGCCCTCCTTCCACGGCCGCCCCGGCAGCACCACAACCACGCCGCGATGCCCAACGCCTTCGGCTTCTGCGCCTGCACATCCACGTACGGGTGCCCGGTGATAACACGTGCGGGAGGTCACCACCTGCGCCACGATCAGCTCTCCTTTGGAGCCGGGCGCAGTGGTCGACCAGCACGCCGAGCCGCCGGCCGGGGCCGGGGGCGAACGCGCGCACCTCGGCGTCCGAGCGCGTCGATACCGTCCAGCGGCTCCCTACCAGCCCCTCGATCCGCAGGTCGTCGCCCCAGATCCGCTCCACCAGGGCGGCGTCGTGGATGCCCCTCCCAGATCCGCTGGCCTTGGCGACCTAGGCGGCGCGCTACTCGACAGCGATCGACCCCGGAGGCGGTGCGGCGCCGCGCAGCCGGGACCGGGGGCGGGCGAGGCCGGCGCAACGTCACCGGCTCGCCGTCGAGGCAGGGACGGCCGGCAGCAGCGGGAAGTTGCGCCGGCGTCCGTGCCGGGTCCTCCAGCACCACGGCACCGGACGTCGAGCGGCCACCGCGCCCGCAGAACCGGGTTCGGCGTCCTCGACCACCAGGTCCGGCTCCGCGTCCACCTCGGGGTGACCTTCCGCCGCCGCCAGTCCCCGCCAGCACGTCGTCCGCATACCCGCCCAGCCATGCCGATCAAAACTAACCGCCCACCGGCGCCCCACACCCGACACGCCGACGGCCCGGCGGCCCGGCCGGCCGGCCGGCCGGGAGGGTCGCGGCCAGCAATGGCGAAATCGACGTTCCGCCCCACCACGATGCCATGATCGACGGCAGAAGGAACGGTCGGAGCGGCGGCAGTCGAGACAGGGGGGCGGCGGAGACCACGCCACCCACTTTCCGGCATGTCCCACCCACCCCGCAGCGGGTGCGACCACGCTCGCGCCGCGCCAGTCGAGCCAGTTCGTCGCCTGGGTGCGCGCGTGGCGCGCCGGGCTGGTCCCCTTCGACGAGGTCGCCGACGCGATCGCCGGCGCCGAGGAACACCTCGTCGCGGACGCGCCCGGCCTGGACCGACGTGTCGCTGCGCGACGCGCTGCCCACCCTGGCCAAGCTCTCTCCTGGACGAGATCCGGCTGGCTGCCGCGCCGCGGGCGACCCGCGCGGGCTGCGCGGGCCGGGCGACTTCGCCGGCGCGGCGCCGCCGCCGGCGAGGCGGTGGTCGCCGGTGGCCTGGTTGATCCCGAGCGCGCGCACTCCGGCTCCGGCGACACCTTCGAGACCCGGTGCTCTGGCGGGTCTACCGCGCTGCCGGCGAAACGCGCCGGCGGCGCTCGCCTAGCTGCAGGGCGGCCGAGGCCAGGCGGAACTGGCCGCCGCGCTGGCGCCGAGACGACCGCCGCGCTGACCCGGCTCGACGTGGCGCAGTGGCGGCCCAGGCTGGCCGGGGCGCTGGAGGCGCTGCGCCGGCCGGACGGCACCACCGACCTGCCGCCCGGGTTCGACCCGCGGGCCCGCCGGCTCTTCGCCCGGGCCCGCCGTGCTCGACCGGGTGCTCGCCCTGGCCGGGCACGCCGCGCCGGGCGGCGCGATCCACAGCTACAGGCGCAGCAGCGCGACGCCGCGCTGCGCCCGCGCTCACCGCGGCCTGCCGGCGGGCGCTGGTGGCCGCCTGCAGCGCCCCGCTGCGCCCCTGACGGGAGGCGCCGATGGTCGAGACCGCGCTCACCTGGATCCTGGCCGCCGTTGAGGCGTCCTTCGCGTGCTGGGTGGTCCGCCCGCTGCTCCGCCGGTACGGGCGGCGCGGGCGCTGACCGCCCGGCGCGATGACCTCGTCGAGCAGGTCGGCGACAGGTCGACGATCCCGCGACGGCGGTGCGGTAGCGCTCCGCCTCGGCGCGGGTGCGCAGTCCGTGAGCGCACCAGGGGATGGTCTCGGCCCGGCCTCCAGGCCGCAGAGGATGTCGGTGTCCTCCGGTCGCCGATCATCGCCGTGGACTCCAGGTGCGCGTCATGGTGTTCAGCGCGGAGCGCATCATCATCGGGTTCGCTTGCCGACGAAGTGAGCTCCACCCCGGTCGCCTTCGAGATCATCGCGGCGACCGGCAACCGGCAGCGCCCCCCTCCCACCGACGGGCCGGTGGCGTCCGGGTTGGTGCAGATGAACCGGGCGCCGTCGTTGATCAACCGGATCGCCTTGGTGATCGCCTCGAAGCTGTAGGTCCGGGTCTCCCCCAGCTCCACGTAGTCCGGCGCGGTCGGGCACGCAGCCGACCGCGCGCGCGCGGTGGTCGCCCGGCCTCCCCCCGATCACGTACGCGGTGCCGCCCGGCCGCTGGTCGGCCAGGAACTGCGCGGTGGCCAGGGCGAGACGACGGATCGCCTCCTCCGGCACGTCGAGCCCCATCCGGCCGCGCGGGCCCGCAGGTCGCGCGGGGTGTAGATGGAGTTGTTGAGTGGGGTACCAGGAAGGGCTTGCCGGAGGCCGGGCTTCTTGACGAACTCCGGCGCGCCGGCACCGGCTGCCCCTCGTGCACGGCACGCCGTCCATGTCGGTCAGCCAGCTCTCCACGGTCCCTGCGCTCGCATGGTGTCTCGTCCCAAGGGTCGTTGGGGGCGGGCGGTCATCCGCCGAAGGTCAGGAGGGGCGGCGAGGTGGGCACGCAGCACACCGTCGGGCAGTGTCCACATCACGGCTTGGCGTCGCCGAGGCGGCGGCGCCGGGTGATCCCGTCCGGCTCGATCCCGCTCCAGGACCAGTTCGCGCACCATCGTCACGAACCGGGATCGATGCCGGGGGTGCCGGCGGGACTTCGAAGTCCGGGCCCGTGCTGCTTGGCCGTTTGGCGCGCCTCGGTGTCCAGGTCCACACCACCCTCCAGGTGGTCGGAGACAGCCGATCGGCTGCTGACCACCGCGCGGTGGTGTCGCCGGCGGCAGCCAGCGCGGCGAGGTGGTCGTTGACGTCCGGCTCCAGCCGGCACCTGCGGCGGGCCGGGCGGCTCTGCCAGACCAGGTCCCAGGGCGGGTCCAGGCGGCCGCCGCGTGCACCACCAGGCCACCTCGTGCAGCTGCGCCTCGTACCGGCCGCCGTGCGGACCTGCGTTGGCGGCGCATCGAGGTCGGCACGGAGTGGGCGGTGAAGACCAGCCGGGTGCCGGCCCGCTCCGGCGGGTCGCTGGGCCAGGGCCGCCCGCCTGGCGTCGACGTGCGGCTCGACGAAGCCGGGGTGGTTGAACTGGCGCAGCTTGTCGATCAGTGGGGCGTCCGGCCGACCGCGGCGCGGGCGGCGATGTCGTCCCTGGTACTGCCGGCAGGACGAGTAGCCGCCAGGCGCGCTGGTGACGAGGCGAGCGCCCGGGTCACCCCGTCGTCGCGCATCTCTGCGTGACGGTGTCGCGAGCATCGGGTGCCAGTTGCGGTTGCCCCGGTAGACCGGCGGTCGAGGCCGTGGGCGGCGAAGTCGGCCCGGATCGCGCGGCGAGCAGGTCCGGCTCTGCTGGTTGATCGGGGAGACCCCGCCGAAGTGCTGGTAGTGCTCGGCGACCTCGGCCAGCCGCTCCGGCGGCACGCCCCGCCGGGTCACGTTCTGCGGGAACGGCATCACGTCCTCCGGCCGCTCCGGGCCGCCGAAGGGACGCCAGCACCCACCCGCGTCGTACGCCATGGGCCCATTCTTCCCCGCCGCCGCCGGAGTCGGGCCGGCGCCCCAGATGCGTGAGCCCCAGGCGACCCGGCGGCGGCCGGCGTCCCCGGATGCCCGGGGCGCCGGCCGGTGCGAAGCTCAGGCGCCGAGGGCGTGGTAGCCGCCGTCGACGTGCACGATCTCGCCGGTGGTGGCCGGGAACCAGTCGGAGAGCAGCGCCAGGCAGGCCCGGGCGGTCGGCTCCTGGTCGGTGAGGTTCCAGCCCAGCGGGGCGCGCTCGGCCCAGGCGTCCTCGAACTGCTCGAAGCCGGGGATCGACTTGGCGGCCATGGTGCGCAGCGGCCCGGCGGCGACCAGGTTGCTCCGGATGCCCTGCTTGCCCAGGTGCAGCGCCAGGTAGCGGGAGGCGGACTCCAGCCCGGCCTTGGCCACGCCCATCCAGTCGTAGACCGGCCACGCCTTGGTGGCGTCGAAGGTCAGGCCGACCACCGCGCTGCCGGGCGACATCAGCGGCAGCGCCGCCATGGCCAGCGACTTGTACGAGTACGTGGAGACCTGCAGCGCGGTGGCCACGTCCTCCCACGGCGCGTCGAGGAAGCCGCCGCCGAGGCAGCTCTGCGGGGCGAAGCCGATCGAGTGCACCACCCCGTCCAGGCCGTCGACGTGCTCGCGCACCTTGTCGGCGAGCCCGGCCAGGTGCTCCGGGTTGGTGACGTCCAGCTCGATCACCGGGGCCGGCTCGGGCAGCCGCCTGGCGATCCGCTCCACCAGGGAGAGCCGGCCGTAGCCGGTGAGCACGACCTGCGCGCCGTTCTCCTGGGCGAGCTTCGCCACCGAGAAGGCGATCGAGGCGTCGGTGATCACGCCGGTGACGAGCAGCCGCTTACCGGCCAGCAGTCCGGACATACAGGGGTTCCTCCGTACTTTCTCGAGTGACCGGTGCTCAGTGGCCCATGCCCAGGCCGCCGTCGACCGGGATCACCGCGCCGGAGACGTACCCGGCGCCGTCCCCGGCCAGCCAGGTGACCACCGCGGCGACCTCGTCCGGGCTGGCCATCCGGCCCGCCGGGATCGACTTGCGGATCTCCGCCCGGCGCTCCTCGGTCAGCACAGCGGTCATGTCCGTGTCGATGAAGCCGGGGGCCACCACGTTCGCGGTGATGTTGCGGCTGCCCAGCTCGCGGGTGATGGAGCGGGCCACCCCGACCAGGCCGGCCTTGCTGGCGGCGTAGTTGACCTGGCCCGCGCCGCCGGAGAGGCCGACCACCGAGGAGATGAAGATCATGCGGCCCCACTTGGCCCGCAGCATCTTGCCGGAGGCGCGCTTGGCACACCGGTACGCGCCGGTCAGGTTGGTGTCCAGCACGTTGGTGAACTGCTCCTCGGACATCCGCAGCAGCAGCGTGTCGTCGGTGATGCCGGCGTTGGCCACCAGCACCTCGACCGGCCCCAGCTCGGCCTCGATGGCGGTGAAGGCGGCGTCGACCGAGTCGGAGTCGGTGACGTCGCACCGGACCCCGAACAGCCCCTCCGGCGGCTCGCCGCTGCGGTGGGTCACCGCCACCCGGTCGCCCTGCTTGGCGAAGGCCTGCGCGATGGCCAGGCCGATCCCCCGGTTGCCTCCGGTCACCAGCACGGTACGGGCCACGGATCCCCCTAGAGCGTCGTCGTCTGCGCGGACGCGTCGGAGCCTAGGCGTTACCGGCAGGTAAGCGCTAACGGTGGGCACGTCACACCGGGGTACGACGCCCGGGTCACCCCGTGGTGGCACGACCGGCGCGGTGCCGTCGTCGTAGCCTGCCGGGATGGCCCAGCCCGACAATCCGGTCCGCGTCGCCCTGCACGACCTGCGGCGGCTGCTCGTCGGCCCGGA
This sequence comes from Micromonospora sp. C28SCA-DRY-2, assembly GCF_030519475.1. Classification (GTDB taxonomy): domain Bacteria; phylum Actinomycetota; class Actinomycetes; order Mycobacteriales; family Micromonosporaceae; genus Micromonospora. The sequence goes on from NZ_JAUMKD010000003.1 coordinate 795,274, forward strand.
CGTGCCGCCGCGCCCCGCGACCACCCGGCGTCGCTGGCACGGCTGGCGCTCCTACCTCGTCCCGTTCGCCGTGCTGGCCCTGGTCGGGCTCACCGCCGCGGCCGCGCAGTACCTGGAGGAGAACCGCGGGCTGGCCGACGGGTACACCGTCGCGCTCGGCCTGGGCGCCACCGTCCCGGTGGCGCTGGCGGTGCGGTGGCCGCTGTGGGCGTGGCGGCTCGCCTACCCGCTGCTCTTCCTCGGCGTGGTGCGCGCCGGCCCCGACGAGCCGTGGCCGTGGAACCCGGTGCAGATCCTCGGCTACCTGGTGGTGCTGATCGTGCTCGGCACGCGGGTGGAGACCGGGGTGGCCCTCTGGGCCGGGGCGGCGACCCTGCTGCCGGTCTACCTCTTCGTCGCCGAGCGCGCCAACGCGCACGGGGTCACGGTGCTCGTGATCGGCGCGCTGCTGCTGGCCGACCAGATCCGGCGGCGGCGGCTGAGCCAGCGCGCCCTCGCCGAGCAGGCCGAGCGGAGCCAGCAGGAGCAGGCCCGCCGGGCGGTGCTGGAGGAACGCACCCGGATCGCCCGGGAGCTGCACGACGTGGTCGCCCACCACATGTCGATGATCGCGGTGCGGGCGGAGACCGCCCCGTACCGGCTCGACGCCGTGCCGGAGCCCGCCCGGGCCGAGTTCACCGCCATCGCCGGCGCCGCCCGGGAGGCGCTGACCGACATGCGCCGGCTGCTCGGCGTGCTGCGCAGCGAGTCGGCGGACCCGGAGACCGCGCCGCAGCCCGGGCTGCCGGACGTGCCGGGGCTGGTCGAGGCCGCCCGGCGGGCCGGCATGACGGTGACCCTGGCGGTCGACGTGCCCGCCGAGCCGCCGGCGCCGGTCGGGCTGGCCGCGTACCGGATCGTGCAGGAGGCGCTGGCCAACGCGGCCCGGCACGCGGCCGGCGCCGAGGTGCGGGCGACGATCCGGGGTGCGGCCGGTGCGCTGGAGGTCCGGGTGGCCAACGACCGGGGCGGCGGCCCGGCCGCCGGGGGCGCCGGCCGGGCCGGGCACGGGCTGACCGGCATGCGGGAACGCGCCCTGTCGCTGGGCGGTACGTTCACCGCCGGGCCGACCGACGGCGGCGGGTACGCCGTGGTCGCGGTGCTGCCCTGCGACGGGGAGGACGGGACGGGATGATCCGGGTGCTGATCGCCGACGACCAGGCGATGGTCCGGCAGGGCTTCGGCGCCCTGCTGGCCGCCCAGCCGGACCTGCTGGTGGTGGGGGACGCCGCCGACGGGGCGCAGGCCGTCGAGGCGGCCCGCCGGCTCGACCCCGACGTGGTGCTGATGGACGTGCGGATGCCGGTGCTGGACGGGCTGGCGGCCACCCGCAAGCTGCTCGGCGACCGCCCCGCCGACCGCCCGGCGGACCGCCCCCGGGTGCTCATCCTGACCACCTTCGACCTGGACGACTACGTCTACGAGGCGCTGCGCGCCGGGGCCAGCGGCTTCCTGCTCAAGGACGCCCCGGCGGCCGACCTGGTGCACGCGGTCCGGGTGGTGGCCGGCGGCGACGCGCTGCTCGCCCCGGCGGTCACCCGCCGGCTGATCGCCGAGTTCGCGGCCCGCCCGGAGCGGCGCCGCCCGCGCCCCACCGAACTGGCCGCGCTGACCCCGCGGGAGACCGAGGTGCTGCGGCTGATCGCCCGCGGCCGGTCGAACACCGAGATCGCCGCCGACCTGGTGGTCGCCGAGCAGACAGTGAAGACGCACGTCGGCCGGATCCTGGCCAAGCTGGGCCTGCGCGACCGCGCGCAGGCAGTGGTGCTGGCGTACGAGTCGGGTCTGGTCGCCGCCGGGGAGTAGTCCCCCGGTACCGGGTCGAGGACGGCTCCCCGGGGTGACGCGCCGGCGGTGGCCGGCACCGCACGCTGCCCACCGTGACGGACACGGAGGGAGCGCGGTGATGCGGTGCAGGGGTGTGCTGAAGGTGGCGCTGGCGACACTGCTCGGCGCCGGGGTGGTGCTGCCGGCGCGGCCGGCCCCGGTGGCCGCGGCCGGCTTCGTCGAGCGGTACCCGGACACGGCGGCGGCGATGCGGGCCGCCGGCGCGCCGTACGCCGACTGGGCCGAGCGCGGCCGGCGGTTCCTGGCCTTCGACCCGCGCGGCGACGGGCTGGCCGTCGAGGTGGTCGGCGACCTGGCCGGCGCGGACCGGATAGCGGTGCTGGTGCCCGGGGTGGGCTGCACGCTGCGCGACTTCGACCGGGGGCTGGGCGGGGTGGCCCGGCGCGCGCCGGCCGTGCAGGCCGCCGAGTTGCACGCCGCGCTGCGGGCGGCCGACCCCGGCGCCCGGGTCGCCGTGCTCGCCTGGCTCGGCTACGACCCGCCCGACGGGGTGCTCACGGCGGCCGGGACGACCGCCGCCCGGCGCGGCGCCGCCGCGCTGTCCGACCTGCTGGCCGAGCTGGCCGCGCGCCGGCCGGGCGCCCGGGTCACCCTGGTCGGGCACAGCTACGGCGCGCTGGTGGTCGGCCTGGCCGCGGTGCGGGCGCCGGCGCAGGTGACCGACGTGGTCACCCTCGGCGGGATCGGTGCCGGCGCCGACCGGGCGGACCGGCTCGGCGGCGTACGGGTCTGGGCGGCGGAGACGGAGACGGACTGGATCCGTCGGGTGCCCCAGCTGCGCCTGCCCGGGCTGGGGCACGGGATCCGGCCGGCGGACCCGGCCTTCGGCGCCCGGCCGCTGCCGGTGACCGGGGTGAGCGGGCACGACCGGTACCTGAGTCCGGAGGCGGCCACCCTGGGAGCGGTCGCGTCGGTGGTGCTCACCGGCACCGCCGACGCCACGGCGACGCACGGAGCGGCGCGGTGAGCCGGGACCGCGCGATCGACGCGCTGCGGGCGTACGCGGTGGGCGGGGTGGTGCTCGGCCACTGGCTGGTCACCGGCCTGGTGCTCGCCCCGGACGGCACGCTGACCCAGGCCAGCCCGCTGGCCGCGATGCCGTCCCTGGCGCCGGCCAGCTGGCTGTTGCAGACGCTCGGCCTGTTCTTCTTCGCCGCCGGGTACGCCTCGGCCCGCTCGGCCGCCCGGCAGCCCAGTGGCCGGGTTTGGCTCGCCCGCCGGCTGCGCCGGCTGGTGCTGCCCGCCGTGGCGCTGCTCGGCATCGGGGCGGCGGTGCTGCTGGCCGCCACCGTGCTGGGCACCCCGGACGGCACGCTGTCGGTGGCGCTGACGCTGACGGTCAGTCCGCTGTGGTTCCTGCTGCCGCTGCTCGTCCTGGTGGCGCTGACCGCACCGCTGCGCGCCGCCGTACGCCGGTGGGGTGCGCTGCGCTGCGCCCTCCCGGCGGTGGCCGTGGTGGCCCTGGCCGACCTGGCCGGCCGGCTCCATCCGCAGGTCCCCGGGCGGCTGCCGGTCGCCGTGCTGGCCGCGTGGGCGGTGCCCTACCTGCTGGGGCTGGCGCACGCCGACGGCCGGCTCGCCGGCCGGCGGTCCGCGCTCGGGCTGGCCGGCGCCGGAGCCGCCGGGCTGGCCGGCCTGCTGGCGCTCGGCTACCCGGTCAGCGCGGTCGGGGTGCCCGGCGCGGCGGTGTCCAACCTGCACCCGCCGTCGCTGCTCGCGGTGGCCCTGGCGGTGACCCAGGTCGGGGTGGGTCTGGCGGCCCGGCCGGTGCTGGCCCGGCTGACCGGGCGGAGGTGGCCCGGCTGGGCGGTGGGCCTGGTCAACCGCCACGCGGTGCGGGTCTACCTCTGGCACCAGCCGGTGCTGGTCGGGGTCACCGTGCTGGCCGCCCGCGCCGGTGTGGCCCTGCCCGGGCTGCACACCGCGCCGGACGGTCCGGGCTGGCTGGTGGCCCGGCTCTGCTGGTTGCCGGTGCTGGCCGCGGTGCTGCTGGTGCTGGTCCGCGGGCGGGTGACCGGCGACGCGGCGTCCGCCCGGCGGGCCGGGCGCCCACCGATGGACGGCGTCGCGCGACCGGTCGGCTGAGTGCGGGGGCACGCATCGGCGGGTGTACGATGATCGGCGTCTGCGGGCCGTCGTGCGGCCCGCGTTCCGGGCCCCGCCGACCGCAGGAGGTGATCGCTGTGCGAGATAGCGATCCTCCCAGTCGTGGCCGGGCCGACCGTCCGCTCCGCTGAGCCACGACTCAGCAGGTGAGCTGACCCGCTCCCCGCACCGCCCGCTTCCCGGCCGATCGCCGGGGCGGCCGTGCCGCGCCGCCCACCGGGCCGGCGCTCCGGGAGCCGCCCGGTCACGACTTCGTGTGTGTGCGTCCTGATCCACCCGCACGGTCCGCGCCCCTTGCACGCCGGGCCGTCCAGCCGCCACCCGGAGCTGTCCATGAGCCGCTACCTCGCCCCGCTGGGCTTCACCCTCGCCGCCGTCTGGGTCGCCGTCGTCTTCGTACTGGCCGGCGCGGGTCACTGACCCGCACCGGCCCGGCGCGCCCCGGCACGACCGGCCGGCGCGCCGCCCGTCAGAGCATCCGGGAGGACCAGAGCAGGCTCAGCGCCCCCGCGCAGAGGGCGAGCAGCAGGGCCACTCCGGCATACCACTGGGTGATCTCCCGGGGCTGGGTACGGAACCCGATCGAGCTGCCCATGTCCTGGTAGACCTGCTTGAGTTCGCTCACCGAGGCCGCCTCGTAGAAGTAGCCCTCGGTGGTCTCCGCCAGCTCGGCCAGGGCCAGCCGGTCCACCGGCACCCGCTGGAGCTGGCCGCCGATGTCCACCTGGCCGGCGTCGGTGCCGAAGGCGATGGTGGAGACCGGCACGTTGGCCGCCTGGGCCGCGGCCGCCGCCTCCTCCACCGACCGGCCCGAGGTGCGGAACCCGTCGGAGAGCAGCACGATCCGCGCCGGCGGGATCCCGGCGGCGCCGTCGGCGGGCACCGAGCGGATCGCCTCCAGGCAGGTGAAGACCGCCTCCCCGGTCGCGGTCGCCTCGGCCAGCACCAGCCCGTCGATCGCGCTGGTCACCGCCTCCCGGTCCTTGGTCGGCGGCACCAGCACGTTCGCCGCCTTGGCGAACGAGACCAGCCCGAGGTTGTAGGTCTCGGGCAGCTCGCCGACGAACTGCTTGGCCGCCTCCTGGGCCGCCTCCAGCCGGTTCGGCGCCACGTCGTCGGCCTGCATGGACAGCGACACGTCGATGGCGAGCATGACGGTCGCCCGCTCCAGCGGCTGCTTGGTGTCCACCGCCGGCCGGGCCAGCGCGGTGGCCAGCACCAGCAGGCAGAGCAGGAACGCGGTCGCCGGCACGTGCCGCCGCCAGCCCAGCCCCTTCGGGGCGAGGGTGCGCAACAGGTCGACGTTGGTGAACCGGACGGCGTACGCCCGGCGGTGCAGCTGCCGCCAGACGTAGAACGCGGCCAGGGCGAGCACCGGCAGCACGGCCAGCAGCCACCACGGTTGCAGAAAACGGATCATCGTGTCGTCCCCCGGGTGCGGGCGTGCCGCTGCGCGGCCACGAAGCGCACCATGTCCAGCAGCCAGTCTCGGTCGGTACGCAGTCGCAGGTGGGCGGCGCCGGCGGAGCGCAGCGCGGCGGAGATCTCCGCGCGCTGGGCGGCCGCGGCGGCCGCGTAGCGGTGCCGCAGCGCCGGATCGGCGGTCTGCACCTCGTGCAGCTCACCGGTCTCCGGGTCGACCACCGGCAGCACGCCGACGTCGGGCAGCTCCAGCTCGCGCGGGTCGACCACCTCGACGGCCAGCACGTCGTGCCGGACCCGCAGCTTGCGCAGCGGCCGGACCCACTGCGCCGGCGGGGCGAGGAAGTCGGAGACCACCACCGCGACGCCGCGCCGCCGGGGCGGCCGGTTCAGCATGTCGACCAGCCGGCCCAGGTCGCCGCGCCCGGGGCGGATCTCGGTGCCGGCGATCGCCCGCAGCAGGCCCTGCGCCTCCTTGCGCCCGGACCGGGCGGGCAGCCGGGTGTACACCCCGGGACCGGCGACCGGCCGGGCCGCCCGCCACCGGCCGGCCGGGGTGGGCGGTGCCCCGCCGCCGCTGCCGATCACCGCGCCGATCCGGTTGCCGCCGCGCACGGTGAGGTGGGCGATCGCCGCCGCGGCGGCCACCACCACGTCGCGCTTGAGCCACTGCCCGGTGCCGAAGTCCAGGCTCGCCGACAGGTCCACCGCGAGCCACGTCTCCAGCTCCCGGTCGGCCACCGTACGCCGCACGTGCGGCGTGGTCGTGCGCGCGGTGACCGGCCAGTCCATCCGGCGTACGTCGTCGCCGGGGCGGTACTCGCGGGACTCCCCCGCCTCGCTGCCGGGCCCGGGCAGCAGGCCGGCGTAGTCGCCCTGGAGCAGGCCGTCGAGCTTGCGGGTGACCAGCAGTTGGAGCCGGGACAGCACGGCCTCGCTGCGGTCGGCGGGGGCGCCGAGGGGTCGACGGGTGGGTGAGGTCACGGCCGCTGCCCGGGCCAGCCGGCACCCGGCGGGGCGGCGGCCGGCGTCGGCGTGGCCTGCTGCCGGGGTGCGACCGAGGGCAGCGGGATGGTGGACATCACCCGGTGCACCACGTGGTCGGCCGGCACGTCGTCGGCGAGCGCGTCGTAGCTGAGCACCAGCCGGTGGCGCAGGATGTCCGGCGCGATGTCCTGCACGTCCTGCGGCAGCGCGTAGTCCCGGCCGCGCAGCAGGGCCAGCGCCCGGGTGGCCCGGACCAGGCCGAGCGACGCGCGCGGGCTGGCGCCGTACTGGATGAGCTGGGCCACGTCCGGCATGCCGTGCTCGGCCGGGCTCCGGGTGGCCAGCACCAACCGGACCGCGTAGTCGACCAGGGCGTTGTGCACGAAGACCTGGTCGGCCTTGCGTTGCAGGGCGAGCAGATCCGGGGTGCTGAACACCGGGGTCGGCTCCGGCGGGGCGACGCCCATCCGGTAGACGATCTCCCGCTCCTCCGCGTCGGTCGGGTAGCCGACCACGATCTTCATGAGGAAGCGGTCCCGCTGCGCCTCGGGCAGCGGGTAGACGCCCTCCTGCTCGATCGGGTTCTGCGTGGCCATCACCAGGAACGGGTCGGGCACCCGGTGCGTCTCGCCGCCGATGGAGACCTGCCGCTCGCTCATCACCTCCAGCAGCGCCGACTGCACCTTGGCCGGCGCCCGGTTGATCTCGTCGGCGAGCAGGAAGTTCACGAAGACCGGCCCCAGCTCGACGTCGAACTTCTCGCTCGACTGCCGGTAGATGCGGGTGCCCATGATGTCGGCCGGCACCAGGTCGGGGGTGAACTGCACCCGGGCGAAGGAGCCGCCGACCACCTTGGCCAGGGTCTCCACGGCGAGCGTCTTGGCCACGCCGGGCACCCCCTCCAGCAGGCAGTGACCGCGGGCGAGCAGCGCCACGAACATCCGCTCCACCATCCGGTCCTGCCCGACGATCACCCGTTTGATCTCGAACAGCGCCCGCTCGAGCAGGGTCGCGTCCTCGGCCGGCGTGGTCGCCGGCGCGCTGGTCTCCGGGCCGGCCCCGTTCGGGGTCGGTACGTCGGGCGTGGTCGGCTGGGCCACCGGTCCTCCACAGCATGGTCGGTCGTCGCGGGGTGGTGCGTATCAAGACTCGCATGCCCGGCTGAGAGCCGAGGTGGGGAGAAGGCGATTTTCGCCGCGCCGTCCCCGGGCTACCGAATCGCGGATCACGGACTTACCGGGACCGGCCCGGCGCGTGTACGATTCACCCCGTCGCCGGGCGGCTCCCCCCGTGGCCGCCCGGCGCTCACTCTTCCGTCCCGCCTAGACTGGCCGGGATGAGCACCCCCTCCCCGCCCGACGGGGTCGCCGACTCGGCGCTGATCTGCTCGGCGCGCGGCTGCCGGGCCCCGGCGCGGTGGGCGCTGCGGTGGCGCAATCCCCGGCTGCACGACGCCGAGCGGCGCAAGACCTGGCTGGCCTGCGCCGAGCACCGCGCCACCCTCGGTGATTTTCTGGACGCCCGGGGCTTCCTGCGAGAGGTCGTACCGGTGTCCGGATCGCCTACGCTCGACGTGTGAGCGCGCACGACGGATGTCCACGGTGAGCGGTGCCGAGCCCGAGGGCCGCGTGCCCGCCGATCCCGCCGGAGCGCCGGCCGGCCCGGGCGCACCGCCCGGTCCGCCGCCCGGCCCCCTGGAACCGTGGCCGGCCACCGTCCGCTGGCAGCCCATCTCGACGGACCTGATCTGGGTGGAGCTGCTCCGGTTGGCCGCGGTCGTCGGGGTGGTCCTGCTCGGGCTGGGCATCGGCTGGGCGCTCAGCGGGCACTGGCTGTTCGGCGCGGCGCTCGGCGCGGTGCTGCTGCTCACCGCGTTGCGCGTGGTGGCCGTCGTCCGGGCGGTCCGGGCCTGGGGTTACGCCGAGCGGGAGGACGACCTGCTGGTCCGGCACGGGCTGCTGGTCCGGCGGCTGTCGATCGTGCCGTACTCGCGGATGCAGTTCGTCGACGTCAGCGCCGGCCCGCTGGAGCGGGCGTTCGACCTGGCCACCGTGCAGCTGCACACCGCGGCGGCGGCGAGTGACGCCCGGGTGCCGGGGCTGCGCCCGGCCGAGGCGTCGCGACTGCGCGACCGGCTCACCGCGCTCGGCGAGGACCGGGCGGAGGGCCTGTGAGCGACCCGGTCGGCAGCGGCCCGGCGCAGCCCGGCCCGGACCAGCCGCGGCACGGCGCCGAACCGGTCGCACCCGGGCCGGCGATGCCCGGCACCCGACCCGCCACCCCGCCGGCGGACGTCCCGCCGCCCGGCGCGTTCCCACCCGGCGCGTTCCCACCCGGCGCGGCCCCACCGCCCGGCGCCTTTTCGCCGCCGGGCGGGCTGCCGCCGCCGGGCGCGGTGGAGCCGCGGCAACGGCTGCACCCGCTGAGCCCGGCGCTGCACGGCGCCAAGTCGCTGGTGGTGGTGATCGCCGGCCTGTCCTGGTCGACGCTGTCCCGGGTGGGCTTCGGCTGGTTCGCCGCGATGGTGGTGGTGATCGCCCTGGGCGCCACCGTGCTGTCGGTGGTGAGCTGGTACAACACCGGCTACCACGTGGTCGGCCGCGAGCTGCGGGTGTACGAGGGGCTGCTCTGGCGGCGCACCCGGGCGATCCCGCTGGAGCGGCTCCAGGCCGTCGAGGTGGTCCGCCCGCTGCTCGCCCAGCTCACCGGCCTGGCCGAGCTACGGCTGGAGGTGGTCGGCGGGGGCAAGACCGAGGCCCCGCTGGCGTACCTGAGCGTGGCCGACGCCGCCGCGCTGCGCCAGCGGCTGCTGGCCCTCGCCGGCCGGGTCGCCCCCGGGGCGGCGGGGCCGGCCCCGGCGGCACCGGGCGCGCCGGCCCCGGCGGCGGTGGCCCCGGAGGACGCCGCCGTCCCGCCCGGCCGGCCGCTGCACGCGGTCCGCAACGAGGATCTGCTGGTCAGCCAGTTGCTCACCCCGCAGGCGTTCTTCCTGCCGTTCGGGCTGGCCTTCGTGGCGGTGCAGTTCCTCTCCGAGGGGTCCTGGTCGTTCATCGCGGTGGCCAGCACGCTCACCGCGATGGCCGGCGTGCTGCTGCAACCGGTCCGCCGGGTGCTCGACGACTGGAACTTCCGGCTGGCCCGGGACGAGGGCACGCTGCGGGTGCGCAACGGCCTGCTGGAGACCCGCGCTCAGACGGTGCCGCTGCACCGGGTGCAGACGGTGGGGGTGACCTGGCCGCTGCTGTGGCGGGTCAAGGGCTGGCTCCGGCTGCGGCTGGAGGTGGCCGGCTACTCCGCCGGGGAGGCCGACGAGCGCAACCGGCCGGACCGGCTGCTCCCGGTCGGTGACCTGCCGACCGGCGAGGCGATCGTCGCCGAGGTGCTGCCCGGGGTGCGGATCGGCGCCCTGCCGCTGAGCCCGCCGCCGGCCCGGGCCCGCTGGCTCAACCCGCTCAGCCGGGGCGTGCTCGGCGCCGGCCTGCACGACCGGGTCTTCGCGGTCCGCTCCGGGCTGCTCACCCGGCAGGTGGCGATCGTGCCGTACGCCCGGATCCAGAGCGTGCGGGTGGTGCAGGGCCCGCTCCAGCGGCGGTTGCGGCTGGCCACCGTGCACGCCGACACCGCCGGCGGCGCGGGCGCGGCCGCCCGGGACCGCGACCTGACCGAGGCGTGGGCGCTGGCGGCGGAACTGACGGCCCGGGCGCACGCCGCCCGCCGCGCCGGCTGACCGCCCCGGGCCCAGGGGGCCGGCGGTCACCGCACGAGGGCGGGTGGCCGGACCATCCCCGCGCGGGGTCGGGCCGGGGTCAGCGGGCCGCGGGTACCGCCGGTGGCTCGGCGGCGGCCGGCGGGTCGCTCGGGCCGGCGTCCGGCTCCGGCGCGGGGCGGCGGGCCCGGCGGGCCGCCCACCAGCGCTCGGCGAGGCCGACCACCAGGAAGGTCATCCCCACGTACGCCCAGCCGACCAGCACGTCGATGACGTAGTGCTCGCCGCAGTAGACCAGGGTGAAGGTCATCGCCAGCGGGTAGGCCAGCAGCAGCGGCCACCAGCGCCGCCGGGTCTGCCGGATGAAGAACAGCACCACGAAGAGTGCGAAAGCGGTGTGCAGCGACGGCATCGCGGCGACCGGGTTCGAGGCGATCTGGCCGGCGTTGAGCAGGTTGCCGGCGCCGTGCATGCCGAACGCCTTCCAGCCCCGGGTGGAGATCCGGGCCACCTCCTCCAGCAGGCCGTTCTGCGCCGCCCACCAGGGTGGGGCGGCCGGGTAGAGGAAGTAGGTGACCAGGCCGGTGGCGCAGAGGAAGCCCCAGCGCCGCATGAACGCCGCCCAGCGCCCCCGGTCGCGCAGCCAGAGCACCGCGGCGGCGGCCAGCGCCACCACGAAGTGCGAGAAGTAGACCCAGCTGGCCAGCACGTCCCACCACTGCACCGCCGGCCGGTAGAGGTGCTCCTGGAGCCACACGGTGGGCACCTCACCGCCGGTGGCCCAGCCGAACATGAACCGGTCGGCGACGATCAACTCGTACGCGTGCGGGGTGGCGCCGTTGTCGGCGAACCCGCGGGAGAGGTTGTAGACCGCGAGCAGCAGCACCACCGGCACCCAGTCCCGGGCGAAGCGCAGGTGGCTGCGCCACGGCCGGGTGGAGTTCCAGGCGATGGTCGCGGCCCAGATCCACAGGAAAGCGTACGCCGGGTCGGTGGGCAGCCCGATGGCGAGCCAGCCGGCGACGAAGGCCACCCCCCACACGGTCATCGCGACCACGCGGCGGCGCCCGCCGTCGGACGACGCGGGCGGGTCGGTCGGGGCGGGGGGCTGGGGGTCAGTCACGACGGCCATCGCGGTCAAGGTTAACGGCGGGTCCGGCATCGACCGACGCGGACCGCCCCGGGCGGGTCAGCGTCGCGAACCGGTGCGGCGCTGGTGGGCGGCGCGCGCCTTGGCCCGGTTGCCGCAGATCTCCATCGAGCACCAGGTACGCCGGCGGTTGCGGGAGTGGTCGTAGTAGGCCCACCGGCAGCTCGGTTCCCGGCACGCCTTGAGCCGGCTCCAGGTGCCCAGCGCCACCGCCTCGGCGACCACGGCGAGCAGCCCGGCCAGCGCGGCGTCGACGGGCGCCCGGGCGGCGGGCACCAGCCGGGGCGGGTCGACCGTGACGTCGAGCACCAGCGGCAGGTCGCGGGTCAGCTCGGCCAGTCCGCTCCGGGCGGCCGGGTCCAGGCCGTCCGCCCGGGGGCTGGGCACCGGTTCGGTGTTGTTCTCGGCGATCAGCGCGCGGATCCCCTCCCGGACCGCGCGGGCCCGGTCGAGCTGCGCCGCGGTGGCCGTGCTGCCGGCGGGCACCAGGCCGCGGGCGTGCAGCCAGTCGACGAGCCGGGCCGGTGTGTCGAGGTCGTCGCGGCCCTCGTTCCGGGTGTTGACGAACGCCTCGATCCGGTCGAGCGGGGCGGGCGCCGCGTCGCCGTCCGGCGGGGCGGCGGGGACGGCGTCGGGTGCCATGGGGACATCCTAACCGGCTATTGACCGTAGCCGGTTACCTAACTAGCGTACGGCTCACGTCGGTTAGAGGAAGGGATCCGATCATGAGCATCCGCATCGGCAACGTCGGCATCGACACCAACGACCTGCCCCGCGCCACCGCGTTCTGGCAGGCGGTGACCGGCTACCAGCTCGCCTCCTCGGACGAGAGCGGCAACTACCTGGAGGATCCGGCCAAGGCCGGCGTCGGCCTGTGGGTCCAGCTGGTCCCCGAGCCGGCGACCGGCAAGAACCGGCTGCACCTGGACCTCTTCACCGCCGACCCGGCCGCCGAGGTGGCCCGGATCCGCGGGCTCGGCGCCAGCGAGGTCCGGGCGTTCGACGGCTGGACCGTGCTGGCCGACCCGGACGGCAACCAGTTCTGCGTGGTCGCCGCGTAGCCGCCCGGCGGCCCGGGAGACGGACGCGGCAACGCCCGCTCGTCTAGGCTTTGTCCATGCGGGAACAGCCGGAGCACGCCGTCACGCCGGGGCTGACCGGCCGGGTGGAGTTGACAGTCACCGACGCCGACACCGCCCAGGCGGTCGGCTCCGGCGACGTGCCGGTGCTCGGCACGCCCCGGGTGCTCGCGCTGGCCGAGGCGGCCACGGTCGCCGCCACGGCGACCCGGATCCAGCCCGGGTCGACCACCGTCGGGGTCCGGGTCGAGCTGGAGCACCTGGCCGCCACGCCGGTCGGCCGTACGGTGGTGGCCGAGGCGCGACTGGCCAAGGTCGACGGTCGCCGGCTGCTGTTCGAGGTCAGCGTCACCGACGGCGGCGAGCCGGTGGCCGAGGGTCGGGTGGAGCGGGTGCTGGTCGACCGGCAGCGCTTCGTGGAACGCGCGTCCCGGGCGTCATGACCGGCCGGTTCGTCGAGGTCGCCGACGGGGTGCACGTCTACCGCGAGCCGCTGCTGCGGGTCAACGTCACGCTGGTCGTCGGCGACGGCGCCGCCCTGCTGGTCGACACGCTCTCCACCGCCGGGCAGGCCGCCGAGCTGGCCGCCGCCGCGCGGGCGGTCACCCCGCACCCGTGGACGGTGGTGAACACCCACCACCACTTCGACCACTGCTTCGGCAACGCCACGCTCGCGGCCGACCCGCCCCGCCCGGTGTACGCACACCCGCTGGCCGCCGAGGAGCTGCGCGAGCGCCCGGACCGGCTGCGCCGGGAGGCGTACGAGGAGATCCGCGACGAGTACCCGGCGCTGGCCGGGGAGCTGGCCGACACCGTACTGCTCGCGCCCACGCACACCGTGCACACCGAGGCCACCCTCGACGTCGGCGGGCGGGAGGTGGTGCTGCGCCACCCCGGTCGCGCGCACACCGCTGCCGACCTGCTGGTGCACGTGCCCGACGCGGACGTGCTGGTCGCCGGCGACCTGGTCGAGCAGAGCGGCCCGCCGGCGTTCGAGGAGTCCTACCCGTTGCAGTGGCCGGACGCGGTGGCCGAGCTGCTCCGGCTGACCACCCCGTCGACAGTGGTGGTCCCCGGGCACGGCGAACCGGTCGACGCCGAGTTCGTCCGCGCCCAGCACGCCCAGCTGGTCGAGCTGGCCTGGCTGATCCGGGCCGGGCACACCGGCGGCGCGCCGCCCGAGCGGGTGGCCGCCGAGGCACCCTTCGGGGCCCGCCCGGCGCTGGCCGCCGCCCGCCGCGGCTACGCCGAACTCGACGGCACCGGCTGACCCGCCACCGGGCCGGTCAACCGGCGAAGCGGCGGATCACCTCGGCCCGGGTCGGCATCGCGGTGGCGCCGCCGGGCGACTCGCAGACCAACCCGGCCACCCGCAGCGCGAACGCCACCCGCTCGTGCCAGCCGGCCGGCTCGACCGGCTCCCCGTCGGCCAGCAGGTCGGCGACGAGCGCCGCCATCACCGAGTCGCCGGCGCCGGTGGCGTCCACCGCGCGTACCTTGGGCGCGGGCACGCGTACCGGATCGGCGCCGGCGGCGGCGACCACCGCGCCGGCCGCGCCGAGCGTGACCACGGCGGTCGCCGCGCCGAGCTCCCGCAGGTACGCCGCCACCCCCTCGACCGGCTCGCCGGGATAGAGCAGCGCGGCGTCGGCGGTGCTGAGCTTGACCAGGTGGGCGCCCGCGGCGAACTCGGCCACCACCTCGCGCAGCCCGGCCAGCGCGGCCGGGCCGTCCAGCAGCCGGGGCCGCACGTTGGGGTCGAAGACGCGCAGCCCGGTGGCGAGCGACCAGGCCCGCCGCGCGGCGGCCAGCACCGACGGTTGGAGCAGCACTATCGAGCCGCAGTAGAGCACACCGGCCCCGGCGACCAGGTCGGCGTCCAGGTCGCCGGCGGTGAGCAGCCCGTACGAGGGCGGTTCGCCGTAGAAGCGGAAGTCCGGTTCGGGCCCGGCGAAGGTGGCCACCGCCAGCGCGGTCGGCGTGGGCACGGTGACCGCGCCGGCCAGGCCCACCCCGGCGTCGGCGAGGAAGGCGCGGATCCGGCCGGCCAGCACGTCGTCGCCGAGCGACCCGACGAACTGCACGTCGCCGCCGAGCCGGGCCACCCCGACCGCGACGTTCAGCGGGCCGCCGCCGATCGCCTGCCGGTAGACCGGTTCCCCGTCGCACTCGGCGTCGAGCAGGTCTACCAGTGCCTCGCCGAGCACCACCGCGTACCCCATCACTGTCCCTCCGTCGTCACCGGTCGCGCCGCCCGCCGGAAAACCGGCCCGTCCGTCGACGCTCCTGGGGAGATCTTGTCGCACCAGGCTGGCACAGTGCGCGGCATGACGACCGCAGAAGACACGGTATTGGCGTACTGGGAGGCGTGCGAGGCGCGGGACTGGCCACGGGTGGCGACGCTGCTCGCCGACGAGGTGGTCTACCACCTGCCGCAGACCCGGGAGCGGATCCGTGGCCGGGCGGCCTTCCTCCGGTTCAACCAGGAATACCCGGGCGACTGGCACGTCACGGTGACCCGGGTGACCGGCGCCGGTCAGCGGGCGGCCACGTGGATCACCTGCACTGTCGACGGGGCCGACCAGCCCGCGGTGAGCTTCTTCGACCTGGACGACGCCGGCCGGATCACCGGCATCACCGAGTTCTGGCCGGAGCCCTACGAGCCGCCGGCCGGGCGGGAACACCTGGCCGAGCGGTACGGCCCCGCCGCGGCGGTCTGACCGGGCGACCACGTCCCCGCGCCCGGGTGGCCGCCGAGCCCCGCTCTCGGCGGCCGTCCGCACGGGTGGCCGCCAGCCGTCGACTGGCACATCGAGACACGGCTATTGCGTCCCGCTCCGGAGCGTGGTGGGATGACGCATGCCGGGCGGTGCGTGGGCTGCGCCCCGCCGGCTGCCGGGTTCTTCCGCGAGGGCACCGGCCCGCAGGGGCGGGCCGTCGGCGGCGCGCGCCCACCGGGGCCGTCGCCGCGATCGTCGTATCCGCTCGTCGCCGTGGGGCCGCCAACCCCACGCGCTTCCAGCGGGGTGGCTCGGGCGGCACGCCCCGCGAGTCAGGAGAACCCGTGTCCCACCGTTCCCGAACGGCCGCGTTGCTCACCGCGGCCGCGACCCTCCTCGTGGGGGCCGTCGCGCTGGTCAGCGGCCCCGAACCGGCCGCCGCGCACGGCGCCGCGATGACCCCGGGCAGCCGGACGTTCCTGTGCTGGAAGGACGGCCTCACCGCCACCGGTGAGATCCGGCCGAACAACCCGGCCTGCTCCGCCGCGGTCGCGCAGAGCGGCGCCAACTCGCTCTACAACTGGTTCAGCGTGCTCCGCTCCGACGCGGGCGGCCGGACGGTCGGCTTCATCCCCGACGGGCAGCTGTGCAGCGGCGGCAACACCGGTTTCCGCGGCTACGACCTGGCCCGTACGGACTGGCCGCTGACCCACCTGACCGCCGGCGCGCGGATGGAGTTCCGGTACAGCAACTGGGCCCACCACCCGGGCACCTTCTACTTCTACGTGACCAAGGACAGCTGGAGCCCGACCCGGCCGCTGGCCTGGAGCGACCTGGAGGAGCAGCCGTTCCTGACGGTGACCAACCCGCCGCAGCGCGGCGCGGTCGGCACCAACGACGGGCACTACTACTTCAGCGGCAACCTGCCGACCGGCAAGAGCGGCCGGCACATCATCTACTCGCGCTGGGTCCGCTCGGACAGCCAGGAGAACTTCTTCGGCTGCTCGGACGTCACCTTCGACGGCGGCAACGGTGAGGTCACCGGCGTCGGCCCGGGCGGCACCCTGCCGCCGGACCCGACCACCCCGCCGCCGAACCCGACCACTCCCCCGCCGAGCCCGACCACGCCGCCGCCGCACAGCGGTGACTGCATGGCGGTCTACCGGGTGGTCAACTCCTGGCAGGGCGGTTTCCAGGGCGAGATCACGATCATGAACCACACCAACGCGACCTGGTCCGGATGGACGGCCACCTGGACCTGGCCCAGCGGCCAGTCGATCAGTCAGATCTGGAACGCCGCACAGGCCACGTCCGGTACGTCGGTGACAGCGAGCAACCTCTCCTGGAACGGCACGCTCGCCCCCGAGGGCACCACGACCTTCGGCTTCCTGGCCAACAGCACCGGCACCAACACCCTGCCCACGGTCACCTGCACCGGCCGCTGACCCGCTCCCCCACCCCGAAATGATCAAGAGGTTTGCGTCGTCCGGGAACGTTCCGGCGACGCAAACCTCTTGATCCAGGTGCGGGCGGCCCGCTCGGGGTCAGCGGACCATGGACCCGACGACGGGCTTGGTGAGCAGGGCGGACTGGTTGCGCTGGATGCCCGGGTCCAGGGTCTTGGCGACGAAGATGGCGTGCCAGACGCAGAAGATCAGCACTGTCCACACCTTGCGGGAGTGGTCGGCCTCCTCCCGCTTGTGCTCCTCCAGCAGCCGCAGCGCGTACGACAGGTCGAGCAGGTCGCCGGCGCCGGAGGTGGCCAGCACGTGCCGGGCCCACTCGTACATCTCGCCGCGCAGCCAGACCCGGGTCGGGGTCGGGAAGCCGAGCTTCTTGCGGTTGACGATGGCCGGCGGCACCACGCCCTGGAGGGCCTGGCGCATCGCGTACTTGGTCGCGTCGGAGCGGGGCGGCAGCTTGAGGTCCACCGGAATCTTCGCCGCCACGTCGAACACCTCACGGTCCAGGAAGGGCACCCGGACCTCCAGCGAGTGGGCCATCGAGATCCGGTCGGCCTTGACCAGGATGTCGCCGCGCAGCCAGGTGTAGAGGTCGACGTACTGCATCTTGGTGACGTCGTCCAGCTCGGTGCACTCGGCGTAGATCGGCGCGGTCACGTCGGTGTAGCGCACCGAGGGGTCGTAGCGGCGCAGCAGGTGCTGCTTCTCCTCCTCGGTGAACATCCGGGCGTTGCCGTAGTAGCGCTGCTCGATCGGGGTGGTGCCGCGCTCCAGGAAGCTCTTGCCCTTCACCCCCTGCGGGATGGCCTTGGAGACCGCCCGCAGCCCCTTCTGCACGCCGCCGGGCAGGCCGTTGACGGTGCTCAGCGAGAGCGGCTCGCGGTAGATGGTGTAGCCGCCGAAGAACTCGTCGGCGCCCTCACCGGAGAGCACCACCGTGACGTGCTCGGCGGCCTTCTTCGCCACGAAGTAGAGCGGCACCAGCGCCGGGTCGGCAACCGGGTCGTCCAGGTGCCAGACGATCTTCGGCAGCGCCTCGATCATGTCCTGCGGCCCGATCTTGGTGGGGATCGTGGTCACGTCGAGGTGGCGGGCCGAGTCCTGGGCCACGTCGATCTCGGAGTAGCCGGGCACGTCGTAGCCGACGGTGAAGGTGAGGATGTTCGGGTTGAACTCGCGGGCCAGCGCGACCACGGCGGTGGAGTCGATGCCGCTGGACAGAAACGAACCGACCGGCACGTCCGAGCGCATGTGCATCCGGACGCTCTCCCGCAGCGTCTCCCGGATCTCGTGGTAGAGCTTCTGCTCGTCGTCGACCGGCGCCGGCCGGAACACCGGCCGGTACCACCGGCGCACGTCGATCCGGCCGCCCGGGCTCCAGGTCAGGTACTCCCCGGAGCCGATCCGGTTGATCCCCTTGTGCAGGGTGCCCGGCTCTGGGACGTACTGCAGCGTCAGGTAGTGGCTGAGGTTGGCCGTGTCGATGCCGGCGTCGCCGGAGTAGTTGGAGTGCGCGAAGGGCAGCAGCGCCTTCTTCTCCGAGGCGAGGTAGAGCCCGTCCGCGGTCTCCAGGTAGTGCAGCGGCTTGATGCCGAAGTAGTCGCGGGCGCCGAACGCGCGCCGCTCCTGCCGGTCCCAGATGACGAAGGCGAACATGCCGCGCAGCCGGGTGAGCACCTGCTCGCCCCAGTAGTGGTAGCCGGCGACGATCACCTCGCCGTCGCCGTTGGTGGCGAACTGGGCGCCGTAGTCGCGGATCAGTTCCTCGCGCAGCTCGATGTAGTTGTAGATCTCGCCGTTGAAGGTCAGCAGGTAGCGCCCGCCGGCGTAGGGCAGCGGCTCGTGGCTGAGCGCCACGTCGATGATCGCCAGCCGCTTGTGGGCGAACACACCGTCCGCGTAGCGACCGGAGGCGTCGCCGACCACCTCGACACCGGTCTCGTCCGGCCCGCGGTGGTGCAGGCATTCCAACGCTCCGGCGATGTTGTCGCGGTGGGCCGCGGCGTCACCGCGCGCGCTGAAGAAGGCCAGGAGTCCGCACATGGGGGTCATCTTTTCACGCGACCGGAGCGGACGTCGCGGCACCGTTGGCTCTCGTCCGGGCCCGGGCGGCGACGGCGTCCGGCACCGGGCGGGGACAGTGTCCGGCACCGGCGCTCCGGCGGTGTGCCCGGGGCCGGCGGGTAACGGGCCGCCCGGATCAGACCCCGTACCGGTCCGAGCGGGCCGCCGGCACCGGGGAGGGCGCTCCGCCGGGCCACCACCGGCTCCCTCCGGCGCCGGTCGCGCGGTACCGTCGGGGCCAGTAACGAGGAGGGAGCGAGCATGACCGAGGAACGCACCGGTGGTAAGCCGACGGACGGCACCGAATCGCACGACCCGGACTTTCCGGAGGCGTTCCTGTCGTTCATGCGGCAGGGCTGGCGGGACACCACGCTGCCGGTCGGCCCGCGGCCGGAGGTGCCGAACTACGCCAAGCGCCGGGCCGCGCTCTCCGCGGCCTTCCCGGGCGAGACGCTGGTCATCCCCACCGGCGGTGAGAAGGTACGCGCCAACGACACCGACCACCCGTTCCGGCCGGGCAGCGACTTCGCCTACCTGACCGGCGACCACGACCCGGACAGCGTGCTCGTGCTGCGGCCGAACGGCTCGGGGCACGACGCGACGCTGTACATGCGGCCCCGGTCGTCCCGGCAGACCGACGAGTTCTTCCGCAGCCGGCACGGCGAGCTGTGGGTCGGCCGGCGGCACACCCTGGCCGAGAAGTCGACCGAGCTCGGCCTGCCGACGGCCGACCTGACCGAGCTGGAGGCCGCGCTGGCCGACCTGGCGCCGGGGCGTACCCGGGTGCTGCGCGGGTTCGACGCCCGGGTGGACGCGGCCGTGCGCCCGTACGACGGGCCGCGCGCCGAGGGCCAGCCGGCCCGCGACCGGGAGCTGGCGATCGCCATCTCGGAGCTGAAGCTGGTCAAGGACGAGTGGGAGATCGCGCAGCTCCAGGACGCCATCGACGCCACCGTGCGGGGCTTCGAGGACGTGGCCCGGGTGCTGCCGGCGGACCGGAGCGTCTCCGAGCGGCTGCTGGAGGGGGTCTTCGCGCTGCGGGCCCGGCACGACGGCAACGAGGTCGGCTACAACTCGATCGTCGGCGCCGGCGAGCACGCCACGATCCTGCACTGGGTGCACAACAACGGCGCCACCCGGCCGGGTGAGCTGCTGCTGATGGACATGGGCGTGGAGAACCGCCACCTCTACACCGCCGACGTGACCCGGGTGCTGCCGGTCAACGGCCGGTTCACCGCGTTGCAGCGGCAGGTCTACGACATCGTGCACGCCTCGCAGCAGGCCGGCATCGAGTTCATCAAGCCGGGCGTGAAGTTCCGCGACGTGCACCTGACCTGCATGCGGGTGCTCGCCGAGGGCCTGGCCGACCTGGGCCTGCTGCCGGTGAGCGTGGACGAGGCGATGGACGAGAAGTCGACGGTCTACCGGCGCTGGACGCTGCACGGCTTCGGGCACATGCTCGGCATCGACGTGCACGACTGCGCCAACGCCCGCAAGGAGATGTACCGGGACGGCACGCTGGGCGAGGGCTACGTGCTCACCGTCGAGCCGGGGCTCTATTTCCAGCCCGAGGACGACCTGGTCCCCGAGGAGCTGCGCGGCATCGGCGTACGGATCGAGGACGACGTCCTGGTCACCGCCACCGGCGCGGTCAACCTCTCCGCCGGGCTGCCCCGGACGGCCGACGAGGTGGAGACCTGGCTGGCCGAGCAGCGCGAGGCGGGTCCGCGCCTGCCGGGCTGAGTCCACCCGAAACACGCCGCAGCCCGGCCGGGACGTCGTCCCGGCCGGGCTGTTCGCTGTCGCGGCGCGGTCTCTTCGCCCGGCGCTGGCACGCGTTTGTGCTGCCCAACTCCCTTCCTCCCACACCGAGCCGCCTGGTGGCGACCACGCCCGCCTGCGTCGAATGCGGGCTTTTTTCGGATACGTCCTCATCACGAGGAAACCTCTCATACGGTGGCGAACAGAGGCCGCAGGCGATTTGTGGCTGGTCGCGGGTCTTCGACTGGTACGACCCCGTCTGGTAGCGGAAAGGGCGGAAGGCTCTGATGTCCACTGATGAGACGACTCCTGACGGCACGGCCCTCACCGGCCCGCCGAACCGGGGGCGGCGGAAACTCTGGGTCGCCGCCGGCGTGGCCGGGCTGACCGGCATCGTCGGTCTGGCCGCCCTGGGTGGCATCGCCGCCCGTGACGACTCCTCCGGCGGCTCCGACCGGCCGGACGCGCGCTCCGACGCGCGGCAGAACGTCAGCGACGCCGGCAAGGCCGACGGCGCCGGTGACGGGAAGGGTGAGAGCGAGGCCGGCAAGCGCGAGACCGGCAAGGGCGAGGACGACTGGTCCGGTGCCAACTGGAGCGGCCAGGAGGACCGCCGGGACGACAAGGGCAAGGCGAAGGACGTGCCGTGCCACACCGACAAGCTGATCCAGGCGATCGTCCACGCCAACGAGAACCACGGCGGCGTGCTGGAACTCGCCAAGGGCTGCACGTACGAGCTGACCCGCAGCGAGCGCGGCAACGGCCTGCCGGTGATCAAGGAGAAGATCGTCCTCAGGGGCCACGACACGAAGATCGTCCGGGCGGCGGCGGTCGACCGGTTCCGGATTCTGAACGTGGGCCGGGGCGGTCATCTGACGCTGAAGGACGTGACGATCAAGGGCGGGCAGACCGAGGCCCGGAAGATGGTGCCGCAGCCGATGTCGGCGGCGGAGTTCGGCGGCTCGACGCAGGTCGCACCGGCGCCGGCCGCCCGGCCGGCCATGGTCGCGCCCCGGCCGGCGGTCACGGCCGCACCCCAGGTGTCCGTCACACCGAGCCCTGGACCCGGCGGCGGGCCGGCGCTGGCGTCGCCCGACCGCACCCCGACACCCGCGCCCGACCTCGCCCCCACCCAGCCGCCACTCGACGCCGCGGACGGGGCGGGCCTCCTGGTGCAGCGCGGCGGCCAGGCCGACATCGAGCACAGTGTGTTCGTGCAGAACCAGGCCGGTGGGAACGGCGGCGGCATCGCCAACTACGGCACCACGAACATCCGCAAGAGTTCGGTCGAGCACAACACCGCCGGGCTGTTCGGCGGCGGCCTCTTCAACGCCGGCGTGCTGCGGGTCGAGGAGTCGAAGGTCGACAACAACACGGCCGGCGAGGGTGGCGGCGGGATCGCCAACGGCACCGCGCCGAACGGCTTCCCGGCCACGGGCGGCACCGTCTGGGTGTGGAAGGGCACCATCAGCCACAACCGGACCGCCGGCCTCGGTGGCGGCGTCTTCGACAACGGCGGCGACACGACGATCACCCAGAGCCGCATCACCGACAACACCGGCACCAGGGACGTCGGCGGCGTGATCGCCTTCCGCGACACGAAGCTGAGCCTGGAGCACGTCCTGGTGGCCAACAACCACACCGCGGGTGAAGGTGGTGGCGTCGGCGTCGGCCGGCATGCCCACGCGGTGATCGAGCAGAGCGTGATCAAGGAGAACGTCGCCGAAGGGTTCGGCGGCGGGGGCGTCTACACCGACGACCTGGGCAGCACCACCCTGCGCGACACCGAGGTGGTGGCGAACCGTGCGGTCGGCCTGTTCTCGGTGGGCGGTGGCATCGTCAACGATTTCGGCAGGACCACGCTGATCCGGACCAAGGTGACCCACAACGTGGCCACCCAACCGCCGGGCGGCATCTGGACCAACAACGACCGCGTGGATATCGACGACAAGTCGGCGGTCAAGGACAACCGGCCCACCAACTGCCAGGGCAGCCCGGTCATCCCGGACAACTGCTTCGGCTGATCCACCCGAGTGCGACACCACATAGAGAAGGGGGCTCCTCCGCGCCACCACGGCGGTGCGGAGGAGCCCTCGCCGTACGCCCTCGTCCCCCGCCGGCCGTTGCGCGCCGATCGGGGCGATCTGGGGCGGCTCGGGGCGCTAACCGCCTCCCCGGTCGCCCTGTGGGCCGATGGTGCCCCAGCACGCCGTCCAGCCCGGACTAGGGCGAGCCGCGCTAAATGCGGGCTTATTTCGGATATGGCCACGAGGCGAGGAAGATTCTCATACGGTGCTTCTGGGAGCTACAACCGATTTGTAGCAGGGGACGCTCGCCTGAGGCGTGGCGACCCTGTCTGGTACGAAGAGAGGGCAGAGAGCTCCGATGTCCAACTACCCAGCTAAGAACAGCGCCTCGGGGCAGGGCGCGGCGTCCAAGGGGCGCCGCAGGCTCTGGCTCGCCAGCGGCGTCGCCGGGCTCACCGGCGTAGTCAGCATCGCCGCGGTCGGCATCGCCACCGGTGCCGGCGCAGTGGGCGCGGACGCCCTGAAGTGGTCCACCGCCCAGGTCAGCAAGGACAGCGACCGGGGTGCCGCCGAGGAGAACCGCGACCACAAGGACAAGGACAAGGAGTGGGACCGGTCCGACAAGGACCGCGACCACAAGGACAAGGACAAGGACCGCGGGAAGGAGGTGCCCTGCGACTCCGACAAGCTGATCCAGGCGATCATCTACGCCAACAACAACCACGGCGGCGTACTGGAGCTCGCGAAGGACTGCACCTACAAGCTGACCCGCTCCGACAAGTACGGCAACGGTCTGCCCGTGATCAAGGAGCACATCACGCTCAAGGGTCACGACACCAAGATCGAGCGGGACGCCACGGCCGACCACTTCCGGATCCTCAACGTCGGCCGGGGTGGTCACCTGAAGGTCAAGGACCTGACGATCAAGGGCGGCAAGACCATCGACAACGAGCGCCTGGGTGACACGCCCGAGGCGGTCTGGTCCCGGTACTCGAACTCGGTCGAGGCCGGCAAGGCCGCCCAGGCCAACCAGCCGTACCTGCCGCTGCTCCAGGCCAACCCGAAGGGCGCGGCACTGAAGGCCGCGCAGGCCGGCAAGGCCGAGGTGGCGGTCCTCAAGGACGGCAACGTCCACGACGGTGCCGGCGTCCTGGTGCAGGAGGGCGGCAGCGCCGAGTTCGAGAAGACCCACATCGAGCGCAACCAGGCCGGTGGGGTCGGCGGCGGTATCGCCAACTTCGGCAAGACCAGCCTCCACCACACCTCGGTCTCGGACAACACCGCGTTCTTCTACGGCGGCGGCATCTTCAACGCCGGCGTGCTGAAGGTCTCGGAGTCCAACGTGAAGGACAACGCCGCCGTCATCGGCGGTGGCGGTATCGCCAACGGCGCGGCCTTCATCTTCCGGGACGACATCTCCGGTGGCACGGTCTGGGTCGAGAAGACCGACATCAGCAGCAACGAGGTGCTCGGCTTCGGCGGCGGCCTGCTCGACATCGAGGGCGACACCACCGTCAAGAAGTCGAAGATCTCCGAGAACCTCGCGGTGCTCGCCGGTGGCGGCGTCGCGGCGGCCGGGGACAGCAACCTCGACCTGAAGGAAGTCAAGATCAGCAACAACAACACGTTCGGTGTCGGCGGCGGCATGGCCCTGGCCTTCCGCGCCATCGCCAACGTCGAGAAGAGCGAGATCAAGGACAACAAGGCCGGGCTCTTCGGCGGCGGGGTGTTCGTCTTCGCCTCCGCGGTGACCTTCCGGGACAGCGAGATCTCCGGCAACTTCGCGGGCATCGCCGGCGGCGGGATCTTCAACGTCCTGGGCAAGGTCGACCTGTACGACACCAAGGTGTCGCACAACCGGTCCACCTTCGAGCCGGGCGGCGTGTTCAGCATCGGCGGCAAGGTGAACGTGGACGACAAGTCCGCGATCAAGGGCAACGACCCGACCAACTGCAAGGGCAGCTTCGACAAGATCGAGAACTGCTTCGGCTGATCGATCGGGTGCCGTCACCCGGACCGGCCCCCTTCCGCGCCAGCGGAAGGGGGCCGGTCCTCGTCGTCGCCGCGGTCGGTCCGCGCGGCCCGCGACGGGTCAGCGCTGCACGAAGACCGCCACGCTACGGGCCGGCACGGTGAACGTGCCGGTGCCGGGGTCGAACGACGCCGTCCGCACCGCCTCGTCCGCCGAGGTGCGCAGCACCGGGTGCAGCGCCACGTCCGCGCCCCGCAGCCCGGTCACCCGCTGGGCCGCCGTCTCCGGGGTGGCGTTGAAGACCACCGTCACCGACCGCCACCGCGGATCCAGGCCCCGGCCGTCCAGCGTCATGGTCAGCACGCCCGGGGTCTCCCCCGCGCCGGACAGCGGGAACGCCACCCGCCGCTGCACCTGCTCGGCGGTGGCCAGCCCGAACACCGGCGAGGAGGCCCGGATCCGCAGCAGTTCGGCGTACCGGGCGGCGGTGGTGTCGATCGCCGCGCAGTCCGGGATCAGCGCCGGGTCGGCCAGCAGCGGCCGGGCGTACGACCACTTGTCCTGGTTGTCCTGCGCGGGCGGCAGGCCGGCGCCGAACCCGTTGCCCCGGGCGCAGTCCCACCGGATCTGGTTGAACCAGTCCCCCGAGTTGTACGAGTTGCGGTCCAGCGACTTCGAGCGCAGCCGCTCGGTGCCGGTGGTGACGAAGCCGGTCCCCTGCCCCATCACCACGGTGCTCAACGCCAGCACCTGCATCCGGGACCGGTCCGCCGCCGAGGTGTCCTGTGGCAGCTTGTACGCCAGCGCGTCGTACAGGATCTCGTTGTCGTGCGCGTCGACGTAGGTGACCGCCTCCCCCGGCGCGGCGGTGTAGCCGGCGGGCGAGCCGTTGTAGTCGACCTGGGCGCCGGTGACCCGGTCGCCGGCGGAGTTGGTGAACCGGTAGCCGGCCAGGTTGCCGGTCAGCCCCACCTTGATCAGGTCGTGCTGGTGCAGCAGCCGGGCCCGCTGGTCGGCCGCCGAGCCGTTCACCGGGTCGCCGTTGGGGTCGGTGAACAGGCCGGAGGCGAAGCCCTGCTGGCGCGGGTTGGCGTCGAACGGCCCGCCGCCGCGCACCGCGTCGCGGAGCCGGTCGTTGAAGGTGCCGATCCCGGTGCCGGCCATGTTCGCCTGGGTGGCCTGCACGAAGCGGGCGTCGTTCGCCACCTCGCCGAAGTTCCAGCCCTCGCCGTAGAGCAGGATCGACTTGCCGTCCACGCCGTCGCGGGCCAGGGTCAGCCTGTCCAGCGCCGCCCGTACGGCCAGGATGTTCGCCTTCGGGTGGTGACCCATCAGGTCGAACCGGAACCCGTCCACCTTGTACGCCCGGGCCCAGGTGACCAGGGAGTCCACCACCAGCTTGCCCATCATCGCGTGCTCCGGCGCGGTGTTGGCGCAGCAGGTCGAGTTCGCCACCGTGCCGTCCTCCAGCAGCCGGTGGTAGTAGCCGGGCACCACCTGGTCGAGCACCGACTTCGGGTCGGTGCCGGCGGCCGAGGTGTGGTTGTAGACCACGTCCATCACCACCCGCAGGCCGGCGCCGTTGATGCCGGCGACCATCTGCCGGAACTCGGTGGTCCGCCGCGCCCCGCCCGGGTCGACCGCGTAGCCGCCCTCGGGCACCGTGTAGTGCAGCGGGTCGTACCCCCAGTTGTAGCCGTCGGTGTCGGCGACGGCCGCCACGCACTTCTGCTGCTCGTCCGAGTCCGGCGGCAGCGCGGCCAGGTCACAGGCCGGCTGCCGCTGCTCGGCCCGCCGCTCGGGGATGGTGGCGAAGTCGAACGCGGGCAGCAGGTGCAGGTGGGTCACCCCGGCCTCGCCGAGCGACCTGAGGTGCGTCATGCCGGCGGTGCCGGGGTCGGTGAACGCCAGGTAGGTGCCGCGCCGCTCCGCCGGCACGGTGCTGTCGGCGATGGAGAAGTCCCGCACCGACAGCTCGGAGACCTGCGCCCGGGTCGACGGCACCGCCGCCGGCTTGCGCAGCTTCGCCCAGCCGGGCGGGGCGAGCTTCGGGTCGGTGAGGTCGACGAGCTGGCTGTGCGTGGAGTTCGGCGCGAGGGCCAGCGAGTACGGGTCGGTCACCGCGGCGGTGACCACCCGCTGGGCCGCCGGCTGCCACGCCTCGACCTGGTAGCGGTAGTACTTCCCGGCCCAGGCGCGCGCGCCGCGCACCGACCAGACGCCGGTGCGGTCGTCCCGGCTCATCGCCACCGACGTGGGCTCGCCGGTGGGCGAGTCGAAGAGCTGCAACGAGACGGTGCGGGCGGTGGGCGCCCAGACCGACAGCGTCGGCACCCCGCCGGAGAAGGTGGGGCCGAGCCGGGCGTCGGTGGCCCGGGCGTAGACGTCGTCGAGCACCCCGGGGATCTGCACGCCGGTGGCGGCCAGCAGCTCGCCCTCGGCGTCCCGCTCGGTCACCAGCAGTTGGCCGCGCAGTGCCGCCGGCACCTTGGCCAGGTCCCGCCGGTCCAGGGTGAAGCTCTGGTACGCCCAGAGGTGGGGGAAGGCCGCGCGCTGGGCCTCGGTGAGCCCGTTGCGCTGCGCCCGCAGCGGCAGCGAGGTGTACGTCCCGGCCAGCTCGCCGTCGACCACACTCACCCCGCCGGCCGGCGCCGCCACCAGGGCGTACGTCCTGCCGTCGGTGGGCCCGGTCTGCCAGGCGACGGTGGACCGGTCGATCCAGTGCGCCCGCTGCTTGGTGATGTCGGTGTCCCGGCCGGTGCCGGTGGCGGTCGACGGCACCAACCGGCCCCGGACGCCGGCGAGCAGCCAGACCTCCCGCCCGGCGTCGGCGAAGTCGAGTCGCTGGTCCTCCGGCAGGTCCTTCTCGTCTCCGGAGTGCAGGATGTAGCTCAGCCCGGTGGCGCCGGGCGCCAGCGGCACCCGGAACACCGCGCCGAACGAGTCGACGCTGGTCGGCGGCATCGGGGTGGCCCAGTCGGTCGGGTTGGCCGCGCCGTCCCAGAGGTGCAGGCCCCAGCCGTCGTAGTTGCCGTCGGCCCGGCGGTAGTGGATGACCGCTGTGCCGTCGGCGACCGGCGGGTCCGGCTCGCCGGTGGCCGCCTCCCGGCTCGGGTGGACGGTCGGGTCGCCCTGCTCGACCCAGACCTCACCGGTCTGTGTCACGTCGATGGTGCGGTCCTGCTCGACGTCCTTGTTCCCGAACTTGTCGACCACCAGGAAGCCGACCGACCTCGCCCCCGGCTTGAGCTTCACCCAGGCGAACCGGCCGTACGAGTCGGTGCCCGCGAACGGCTGCCCGGTGGGCCACTCGGTGACGTACCCGGGATCGATGTCGCCCCAGGCGTACAGGCTCCAGTCCGCGTAGTCGCCCGCCGGGCGCTGGTAGTGCACCACCACCCAGTCCCGCGAGGACGCCTGCCCCGGGGTGCCCACGGTGGCGGTGGAGCGGGCGGTCGCGGTGCGCCCCTTGCCGTCGCGCACCACCGCCTTGTACTCCACGGTCGTGCCGCCGGCCAGCCCGGTCAGGTCGTGGTGCACCGTGTAGGGCGCCCGGTCGGCGCTGCCGAGCAGGGTCCACCGGCCGCCGGCGACCCGGGCGGCGACCGTGACGGTGGCCAGCGGATCCCCGGTGACCTGCGCGGTGATCGCTGCCTTCGTGGCGACCGGCTGGTCGGGGGCGGGGCTGGTGATGGTGACCGACGGCGTGGCGTCGGGCAGTGCGATCGGCGTGCCGGCGCGGTGCACCACGGCCGACAGCGGTGGCACGGTCAGGGTGAGCCGGCCGTCGGCGGCGGCGACCGGGGCGGCCGAGCCGCCGTAGACGCCGGTGAAGGTGGCACCGGCCGACCAGGTGTCCACGGTGACAGTCTGCGCGGTGGCGGCGTTGTTCACCGCCACCACGTACTCGGTGCGCTGCTTCGGGTCGATCCGGGAGAAGGCGAAGACGCCCGGCCCGTCGGCGGCGTACCGGGTGACCTGGACGCCGTCGCGCAGCGCCGGGTGCGCCTGGCGCAGCCGGCCCAGCTCGGCGATGGCCCGGTAGAGCGGGTGCGCCGGGTCGTACTGGTCGACCGCGTGGGTGCGGTCGGTGCCGAGCAGGTCGTCGTCGAGGTAGTCGGGGGTACGGGAGGCGAACATGTCCTGCCGGGCGTCCTTGTCGCCGCCCGGGCCGGTGAAGCCCTGCTCGTCGCCGGAGTAGACCACCGGCTGGCCCCGGGTGAGGAACATCAGCTCGTGGGCGAGCCGGTCGCGGCGCAGGTGGCTGGCCGGGTCGGTGCCACCGCCGGCGATGAACCCGCCGATCCGGCCCATGTCGTGGTTGCCGAGGAAGGTGGTCAGCCGGCCGGCGTCGGTGTCCCGGGAGTTGTAGAGGTCGTCGCGGGCGTACACGTCGGCCAGCGCCCTGGCCGAGCCGTCGCCGGCGGTGTAGCCGCGGGCCGCCTCCTGGAAGGCGAAGTCGAGGGTGGCCGGCAGCCCGCCGCGCCGCACGTACGTCGAGGTGATCTCCGGGTCGGCGCTGTAGACCTCGCCGAACATGAAGAAGTCCGGCTTGCCGGCGCGCGCGGCGGCCCGCTCGACGCCCTGGCTGAACTGCGGCCAGAACTCCAGGTTGGCGTGCTTGACGGTGTCCAGCCGGAAGCCGTCGACGCCGGTCTCCACCACCCAGTCCGAGTAGACCTCGGTGAGGCCGCGCACCACCTCGGGGCGCTCGGTCCACAGGTCGTCGAGGCCGAAGAAGTCGCCGTACTCGCTGTTCTCGCCGGCGAAGGTGGAGTCGCCCCGGTTGTGGTACATCGTCGGGTCGTTCAGCCACGCCGGCACCTTGACCTTCGCGTCGGCCGGGGTGTCGAACGTCGGCGGGTACGGGAAGGACCGCGCGTTCACCGCCGGGAAGTCGCGGCTGCCGTCGGCGTAGTTGCGGTCCTCGAACGCGCGCCCCTGCGCGTCCCGGTACGGCGCGCTCGCCTTGTCCACGTAGGGCGCGGACTCGCCGTACCGGATGACGTCGGCGGTGTGGTTGACGATGACGTCCAGGTAGACCTTGATGCCCCGCTGGTGGGCGAGCCGGACCAGCCGCTTGAGGTCCTCGTTGGTGCCGAAGTGCGGGTCGACCTGGGTGAAGTCGGTGATCCAGTATCCGTGGTACCCGGCGGAGACGTCGTCGCCCCGGGCCTGTACCGGCCGGTTCTTGAAGATCGGGGCGAGCCAGATGGCCGTCGTCCCGAGCCCCTGGATGTAGTCGAGCCGGTCCATCACGCCCTTGAGGTCACCGCCGTGGTAGAAGCCCTTGTCGGCGGGGTCGAGGCCGGTGCTGAGCCGGTCTCCGGCCAACCCGCCCCGGTCGTTGCGCCGGTCGCCGTTGGCGAACCGGTCCGGCAGGACGAAGTAGAACTGTTCGGCCCGGGCGTCGTCGGTGCCCGCGCGGAGCAGTGCCTCGGCGGAGGGCTCGGCGCGCCACTGCACCGCGCCGGCGGCCGCGAGCGGGTCGGTGCCCGCCTGGCCGGCGGCGGCGCCGTCGAACTGGCGTACAGCGACCGGTACCGCGACGAGGGCGACGGCGAGCATGCAGACGAGGGCGAGCAGGGCCTTGCGCGGTATCGGCGGGGGTTTCATCGACGGCCTTCCTCTGGTCGCTGATTGGCCCGCACGCTAGCCCTTGCCGAAACATTCTGCAATACCTTGCAAACCAAGTCGCAACAAAGCAGTTCGCTTGCAAGAAGGACGGCCCGGCGCTGTCCCGCGCCGGGCCGTCGACGGTTCGCTGGCAGTGACTGGATGTTGCGGGGCAGGAGGTTGTTGGCGCGTCCTCCGCACTCGCCACAACCCGACATCACCGCGCAACCCGATCGCCGAACGACCTCGGCAACTCGCCGTTATCTGTCGGGAGATCTCCACCAGAACCGGGGCGGTTCAGTTGCCCGGAAATATCGGATCTGCGGCGCGGTGCCGACCATCGACGGCGTTCAGGGCGGTGATGAAACGTGTGAGGAGCGGGCTGGTGTCCTCGGCTCGCCAGACCAGGTGCAAGGTGGTGGCGGTGCCCGCGAGGGGTCGAGGCGTCACGCCCTCCCGATGCAGCACGCGATAGGAGTCGGCCATCACGGCCGCGCCGAAGCCGGCTGCGACCAGCGCGAGGATCGTCTGCACGGTCCGGCCCCGTGCGGCGACGCGCGGCACGATCCCGGCGTGGTGGCACAACGAGATGATCTCGTCGTGCGCATGGGGCGCGGACTCCCGCGGCCACAGCACCAAGGGAATCTCATCGAGTACGGACACCGGCGCCGGCTCGGGGGTCCTGGCGAGAGGGTGCCCGGCCGGCAGGAAGAGGGCCAGCGGCTCGCGCGCCCAGACGCGGGTGGCCAGACGGGCGTCGCGGGCCGGCAGTCGCTGCACCGTCACGTCGAGGCTGCCGCCCAGGATGCCGGCCGACATCTCGGCGTCGTCGAACAGCTCCACCAGGCACAGGTCGACGTCCGGGAGTTCCACTCGTAGTCGTCCGAGGGCGTCCCCCAGCACGCCGTTGATGCCTGATCCGGCGAACCCTACCGTCAAGCGGCCAGTCTTACCCGCGGCAGCCAGCCTTACGTCGTCCAGAGCGGCTTCGGCGTCGGCCAGCATGCGCACCGCCCGCCGAAGCAGCGCTTCGCCGGCCGCGGTGGGAACGAGTCCGCGGCCGGTGCGGGCGAACAGTTCGGCCCCCAGGCGTCGCTCCAGCTCACCCAGCTGCCGACTCAAGGTCGGCTGGGTCAGATGCAGACGGCGCGCGGCCCCGCTGATGGATCCTTCCTCGGCGATCGCCGCCACATAGCCCAGCAGACGTAGCTCCATCCATACCTCCGAGGCATGGTGCGTATATCAATCCATGCTGCAGAGTAGGCGTCGGGGATCAGTCGGTAAAGAATGAAGCCACCTCGATTCCCCGAAACGCCGGAGGGCGTCGTGAAACACCTTGGAGTTCTCGCCCACAGCACGGGAGGGGCCGCCCTGTGCTTCCTCACCTTCTGTGAGGAGGGTTTCCGCAGGACCGGCCGCAACGAGCATCCCGACGTCACCCTGGACTACATCGCCTTCGGATACAGCATGCCCGCCTGGGACGCGGGAGATCACGCCGCGGTCCGGGACACCCTGGCCACCAGCGCGCACCGGCTCGCCCGGGCCGGCGCGGATTTCTTCGTCTGTCCGGACAACACCGCACACCTGGCCCTGGAAGTGCCGGGAGCTGAGCTTCCGCTGCCGGGGTTGCACATCGCCGAGGTCGTCGCGGAGCAGGCCGCCGCCGAGGGGCGCACCCGTGTCGGCGTGCTCGGCACCCGATACACGATGGACAGCGAGCTGTACCCGCGAGCGCTCGCCGCTCGCGGGATCGCCGCGGAGCTGCCCGACGCGGACGACCGCGACCTCGTCAACGACGTCATCTTCACGGAACTGGTGAACGGCGTGATCAGCGACGGTTCGCGCCAGGAATACCTGCGCGTCATCGAACGGCTGGCCGATCGGGGCTGCGACGCGGTCGCCCTTGTCTGCACCGAGATCCCGATGCTGATCACGCCTGATGTGTCCTGCCTGCCGACGTTGGATTCGACTCGGCTGCTGGCCCGAGCGGCCTATGAGGTCGCCGTGGGCGAGCGGCCAATGCCAGACTGGCGCGGCGGCCCTCGATGAGCCCAGGACGCTACGAGCCGGATCCCGCCATGCCGCACCCCGAACGGCGCCTCAACGCACT
Organism: Micromonospora sp. C28SCA-DRY-2; assembly: GCF_030519475.1. Classification (GTDB taxonomy): domain Bacteria; phylum Actinomycetota; class Actinomycetes; order Mycobacteriales; family Micromonosporaceae; genus Micromonospora. Next base: position 827,344 of record NZ_JAUMKD010000003.1, read on the forward strand.
GGGGCTGACGTTGCCGCAGGTCGTCCCACCGGTCGCGACCTATGTGCCAGCCGTACGCAGCGGTGGCCACGTCTACGTGTCGGGCCAGGTGCCACTGCGCGAGGGACGGCTGATCGCGGCCGGCCGGCTCGGCGACACGGTCAGCGTAGAACTCGGGTACGCGTGCGCACGCCAGTGCGCGCTCAACTCGCTGGCGGCGCTGAAGGCGGAGGCCGGTGACCTGATGGCGGTGGCCCGCGTGGTCAAAGCCCTGGTATTCGTCGCGTCGACGGCCGATTTCACCCGGCACCCAGAGGTAGGCGACGGGGCGTCGGACCTGCTCTGCGAAATTTTCGGCGACGCCGGGCGGCATGCCCGCTCGGCGGTCGGGGTGACGTCGCTGCCGCTGAACGCACCCGTCGAACTGGAACTCCTGGTCGAGCTTCACCGGCCGGCCCGCGGCTGAGTCCGCGAATCTCCGGAGCCCCGCCCCAAGGGAGGGGCGACACCTCTCGATCACAAGGAGGCCCGTATGCCCGAAAAACTGCCGGCGGCGATCGTCGGTTCAGGCAACATCGGTACGGATCTGCTCTACAAACTACGCCGGTCCGAGCTCGTCGATCCGCGCTTCATGATCGGCATTGCCCCTGGCAGCGAGGGTCTGCGGCGGGCGAAGGACCTCGGCGTCGAGGTGTCCGCGGAGGGCATCGACTGGCTGCTCGACCGGCCGGACCGGCCCCCGCTGGTTTTCGAGGCGACCTCGGCGAAGGTGCATGCCGCAGCCGCGCCGCGCTACGCGGCCGCGGGGATCACCGCGATCGACCTGACACCCGCGTCGGTCGGCCCCTGGGTCGTACCCGCCGTCAACCTCGACGATCATCTGCAGGCACCGAACGTCAACATGGTCAGCTGCGCCGGACAGGCCACGATCCCCCTCCTACACGCGATCAACCAGGTCGCCGACGCCTCGTACGGCGAGATCGTCGCCACCATCGCGAGCGCCAGCGCCGGGCCGGGCACGCGGTGGAATCTCAGCGAGTTCAGTGAGAAGACCGGACAGGCTCTGGTCGCGGTCGCGGGAGTGGACGAGGCCAAGGCGTTCTCGCTGATCAATCCGGCCGAGCCGCCCATGGTCATGCGCGACACCGTGTACGCGAGGGTTCGCCGCAGCGACGCCGGCCGGATCGAGCAGGCCGTGCGCGACATGGTGGAGAAGGTCCGGCGCTACGTGCCGGGTTACCGGCTGCGGCTCGTCGAGGTCAACGGCGACCTCGTCACCGTCATGGTGCAGGTGGAGGGCGCCGGCGACTTCCTGCCCACCTATGCCGGCAATCTCGACATCATCACCGCCGCCGCAGTCGCCGTCGCCGAGCGGATCGCGGAAAAGAGATTTGGGGTCGCACGATGATCACTCTTGTTGACACGAGCCTGCGCGACGGCATGAGTAGCGTGTCGCACCAGTTCACGCCGGAACAGGTCGCCGCGGTGGCGGGAGGTCTCGACCGGGCACGTGTCCGGGTCATCGAGGTCGCCCACGGCATCGGCATCGGCGCCTCCTCGATCCAGTACGGCATCGCCGCCGCGACGGATGTCGAGTACGTACAGGCCGCCGTCGCCGCGGTCGACACCGCCGACATCGCCGTGCTGTACGTGCCGGGAATCTCGACGCTCGCGGCCCTGGACGCCGTCCACCAGGCGGGGGCGACCACGGTGCGGGTCGCCACGCACTGCACCGAGGCCGACTGCGCCGAGCAGCCGATCCGGCACGCCCGCGAGCGGGGTATGCGCGTGATGAGCTTCCTGATGATGAGCCACAAGCTCGAACCCGCAGCGCTCGCCGAGCAGGCTGCCGCCCTGGAGTCCTACGGCGCGCAGGTGATCTACGTGGTCGACTCCGCCGGGGCGCTCGTGCCCGGGTCCGCCGGGGCTCGCGTCGCCGCGCTGCGCGACGCGGTCAGCGCCGACATCGGGTTCCACGCCCACAACAACCTGGGGGTGGGCATCGGCAACGCCCTCGCCGCGGTCGAGAACGGCGCGACCTACATCGACGGGTCACTCCGAGGTTTGGGGGCCAGCGCGGGCAACGCCCAGACGGAGGTGCTCGCGGCAGCGCTGGAACGTGCCGGTCACGACCCGGGGGTCGACGTGTTCGCGCTCATCGAGGTCGCCGAACGCGTCATGGCACCGCTGATGACCGAGCCCCAGATCGTCGACGAGACCGCACTCCTGCTCGGTTACGCCGGTCTCTACTCCACCTTCTTCCACCCGGCGAAGCGCGCCGCGGTCAAGTACGGCGTGCCCATTCGCGAGCTCCTCCTCGAGTTGGGGCGGCGCGAGGTCATCGGCGGCCAGGAGGACATGATCATCGATGTCGCGGCGGAGCTTTCGAGCCGGGCACGGAGGGCGTAGGTGAGGTCTTCCGAGGTCCGCGAGGCGGCCGCCGCGTTGCTCGGTGCCTACCGGTCGGGCACACCGATTCCGCCCCTGAGCACGACCTACCCCGGCGCGACGATCGACGACGCCTACCGGATCCAGCAGGAGCAGGTGCGCGTCTGGACCGAGGTCGGCGACCGGGTGTGCGGCCACAAGATCGGCCTGGTCTCGGCGGCGATCCAGCGGCAGATGGGCGTCCACGAGCCGGACTACGGCCATCTGACCGCGAGCATGTTCCACCCGCAGCACCGGCCCATCCCCGCCGGCACCTTCCTTCAACCCCGGATCGAGCCGGAGATCGCCTTCGTCCTCGGCGCCCCTCTCCGAGGGCCCGGAGTGACGGTCGACGACGCCGGGAGAGCAGTGCGTTGCCTGTTGCCGGCACTCGAGATCGTCGACTCCCGAATCCGGGACTGGAAAGTCTCGATCGTCGACACGATCGCCGACAACGCGTCATCCGGGGCGGTGGTCCTCGGCAGCACCCCGATCGATCCAGCCGACGTCGACCTGCCGTCCGTGAACTGCGCGCTGCTCAGGAACGGCACGGTCACGGAGACCGGTATGGGAGCCGCGGTCCTGGGCACCCCGATCAATGCTCTGGCCTGGCTGGCGAACGCCGTCGGTGCGCAGGGGGTGTCGCTGGAGCCGGGCCAGATCGTGCTGTCCGGCTCCATCACCAGGGCCATCACGATCGCGCCGGGCGACACCGTCACGGCGGACTTCCCCGGGATAGGGACGGTGACGGCGGTGCTGGCCGAGCAAGGCCCGTCCTGACCGCACCGTTCCGCTGGCGACCGATTGACGGGTGGGCCGGGAGGACGACGACCGGAGCAGGCGGAGTTGTCCCACACGATCGCCAGGCGGACTGTCGGCGGGTAGAGGGTGCGCAGGTAGCGGCGGAACTCCAGAACTTCGATCGGTTCTTGGTCTTCTTGATGTGGCCGTAGAGCTTGTCCTTGGCCAGGTCGTAGGCGGCGAACAGGTGCCGCACTCCGGGTGGGCGGTTGTAGGTTGCCCGCCGCCTGCGGCGTGCTCCACGGTCGGGGTCTTCGTGCCTGCCGCCGAGTTCGGCCCACTGCCGGCCCGGGTGCGGTTGCAGGTTCAGCGGGCCGAACTCGTCCAGACAGAACACCATCTCCGGCTCGCCCTCCTCGGGTATGACCTCGCCGTCGGCGATGGTGCGCTAGCCGAGATTCAGAACCTCATCGTCCGCGTGCGTGCCGAACTCGGCGACGCGCACCTCCGCGATGTGCTCGTACCGGCGGATCCGGTCGGTCCACTCCGCGTCCACGCCGAACGCCACCTGCGCGAAGCCCACCCGCCTGACGGCCTCGGCCAGGCCCGGATCGCCAGGCGCCAGCAGCCGCACCGGCGAGTCGAGCGCCACGGTGTACGGCGGCACGAAGTACTCGTCCGGCAGACCGGTGCGGGCATGGACGAGCGCGCCGACAGCGACAACCGAGCCGGCCCCCAACCGTGCGCACTGCAGGACCGTCGCCGCGGTCGCCACATAGACGCACCTGCCGACCTCGCAACCCAGCAGCGTGGCATGCGGCCCCACGAAGACGTGATCGCCGACAAGCACCGGCTGATCGCCGGCGACCGCAGACCCGCGCAACACCGCGTTCTCGCAGATCACCGTCGCCTCCCCGACCTCGATCCGAGACCCCTCGGCATCGAGCACCGCACCGTACATCACCCGCGCCCTCGGCCCCACGCGGACATCACCGACCAGCGTGGCCGTCGGGGCGACGTAGGCGGTGGGATGGACCTGCGGTTCACGCCCGCGGTGCCGGATGCGGACTCCCTGCGCTTCAGCGATCATGAGCGGATTCTCGCCCGACCGACCGCGAGCATGCTGGCGGATTTCAGACGTCGCGATCGCCGAGACATGTGCCATCCACGATCTGAGGCACTACAGGGCGAACGTTGGCTGATACGGCACTAGAGGCCGGTGCAGGCGACGTCGTCGACCGTGCAGCTCGCCGGCCGGCTGTCCGCCCGCTCGACGTAGAACCGCAGCGCCACCGAGGCGCCGCCGGCCAGGTCCCGGCCGCTGCGGTAGCTGAAGCCGTCGCCGGTGCGGCTCATCGTCCCCTGTGGAGCCCCTTCGACCCAGGCGCTGTCCACCCGCCCGCCCGGGAAGGCCAGCCGGGCCGTCCAGTCCCGGTCCGTGGTGGAGGAGTTGCGGATCAACACCTCGCCGATGAACCCGTCGTGGAACGAGTTCACCACCCGGTAGCGGCCGCTCATCGGCGACGGCGGCACGGCCAGCGGCGCGTCGTCGCCGCCGGTGGTGGGTGCGGGAGCGCGGCTGCTCCGACTCGGCGTGGGCCGGGTGGACGGGCTGGAGCTGCGCTCGGCCGGGGTACGCGTCGCCCGCTGGGACGGCGTCGGCGAGGCGGAGCCGGTCGGCGGCAGGGGCAGCTCGGGCAGGGCCACCGTGGGCGGCGGCGGACCCGGCTGCGCGTCGAAGTCGGGGCTGCGTCCCCGGTACGCCCCGAGCGCGACGACCAGCAGCACCACCATCACGGCCACGCCGATCGACACCACGATCCAGGGCGAGGAGGCGACGGCGGTCGTGCCGTACGACTTGCGCGGTGCTCGGCCCGAACCGGACATCTCTTCCCTCCAGCGGTCGTCGGAAGCGTAACGGTCGATGGCGCGCGGGTGACCTCGGCCCGGCCCCTCACCGACCGGGTCCGACCGCTCAGCCGATGACGCAGGCGGCGCCGTTCACCGTGCAGCTTCCCGGGCGGTCACCGGTGCCGTGGCGGGTGAACCGCAGCCCGATCGTCCGGCTCTGCCCGGCGCCCAGCGCTCCGGTGCCGCGCACCACGAACCTGCCGCCGTCCCGGGCCGACACCGCCACCCCGGCGCCCCCGGAGGAGACCTCGATGCTCTTCACGTTGCCCCCGAACACCAGCTCCACCCGCCACTCACGAGCATCGCCGGTGCCGTTGCCGACCACCAGCCGGGCGGTGAACGAGTCCCGGCCGCTCTCCGTCACCCGGTAGCTGGCGGTCACCGCGCCGTCGGCCCGGTCGGCGGTTCGCGGCGAGCGGTCGCTGGCCGGCACCGGCGGTCGCGAGGTGACCCCGGCCGACGGCGTCACCGGCGTCGGGGTCGGCGCCGCCGACAGCGGGGACGCCGACAATCCCGGCAGCACGGGTAGGGACGGCAGAGCCAGCGGCTGCACCGGCGGCGGTGCGGCCGCCGGACGGCGCTCGGGAGCGCGGAACGCCACCAGCGCGACCACGAGCATGGCGGCCAGCAGGGCGACACCGAGCAGGACGATCACCCAGGGCACCGACGCCAGCACCCGCGGCGCGGCGTGCCGTTCCGGATCGCCGACGGGCCGCACAGACATCCGTTCCCCCCTCGTCGGCGCCGACTCGCCAGCGTAGCCAGCGGTCGGGTCGGCCGGAACGGAGCCGTCCGCGATCCGACCGACCGGCCGGCACGCCGCCGAAAACGGTTGGCCGACCGGCGGCGGTTCGGATCTGATCGGCACATGCCCGCCCTGACGCCGCCCACCGAACGGGTACACGCCAGTTTCCTGGCCGCGATGGCCGAGTTCCAGGCCGAGGGCCGGGGCGACCGGCGGGACCTCACCATGGTCGGCGCCGAGATCCGCCGGTACGCGGCGACCTGGCACCGCCCGGAGGCGTTCGCCCGGTACGTGGCCGACCTGCGCGCCCAGGCGCTGCCGGACACGCCGCGACCGGCGGGCTGGGCCCCGGACACCACCCTGTGGTGGGTCGACGGCGACGAGTACCTCGGCCGGATCTCCGTCCGGCACCTGCTCACCGCGCAACTGCGGGAGGTCGGCGGCCACATCGGCTACGACGTACGGCCCACCGCCCGCCGTCGCGGGCACGCCACCGCCATGCTGCGCGCGGCGCTGCCGGTGGCCCACCGGCTCGCCATCGATCCGGCGCTGGTCACCTGCGACGTGGACAACGTCGCCTCGCGTCGGGTGATCGAGCGCAACGGCGGGGTCCTCGCCGACGAACGCGCCGGCAAGCTGCGCTTCTGGGTGCCCACCGGGCAGTCCTGAGCCGCTACCCACCCGGTCCGTCCGGCGGCGGGTCAGGCGGTCCGCACCACTGTGCAGATGACCGGGCCCTGGTCGGTGGTCCGCAGCAGGTAGCGGTACCGCTCGCCGGGCACCCTGCGCCCCGTGCTGTCCAGGAACTCCCACTCCACCGCCACCATGGTCAGCAGGGCGGAGACCGGCTGCACGTCCTCGATGGCGGCGTGCGCGGCGACCAGTTCCCGCTCCTGGTAGTCCGGCGCGGCGCCCACGAAGGACAGTGCGACCGCCGCCGGCGAGGTGAACGAGAAGCTGTACGTGTCGGCGACCACCAGCCCGGGCAGGGCGTAGCAGCCGGCGATGGCGGGCACGTCGCCGGCGGTCAGCGCCACGCCGTACCGGTCGAAGAAGTCGGTCAGCGTGTCCAGGTCGGTGGAGGCTCTCACCCGGCTGACAATTGCCGATCAACCGGCCGGCCAAACCTCAACGCGCCGGTACCCGCACCTCGATCTCGGCCCCGAGCTGCGCGCCCCCGGTCAGGCCGAGGTCGTCGCCGCTCCAGAACCGGCCCGGGTCGTACCAGTTGGGCCGCCGCCCGGCGGGGAGCAGCCCCATCGCCTCGTAGGTCACCGCGACGACCTCCGCGCAGTACGCCGTCTCCAGCGCGCGGTCGCGCACGGGCGTGCCGCCACCGCCCCCGCCCCGGAGCCCGGGTGCCGGCAGCCGGACCGCCGGCACCCGGCCGCGCAGCCAGCGCCAGGCCAGTTGGGCGGTGGACGGGAAGGGCGTGCCGTCCAGACGGGCGATGGTCCGCAGCACCGCGTCCTCCATCCCGGCGTCGGCGGGCGGGTCGAGCTGGCGCAGCCAGGCCCGCTGGCCGTACCGGTTCGCCCAGACGCAGACCGCGTCCCGCAGGTCGTGCAGCTGCACGCCACGCTGGTGGGTGCCCGCCCACAGGTCCGGCAGCGACCGGCCCAGCTCGGCGTGCCACATCAGCGGCGGCATGTCGTCCAGCACCACCGCCATGCCGACGTGGTTGACCGGGCTGTTGGTGGTGAACTGGATGGCCCGGTCCGGCACGCTGCGGCCACGGAACACCCACAGATCGCCGGTGCGGGTCAGCTCGACCGCCTCGTCCAGGCTCACGCTCATGCCGGCACTCCGCTTCGCTCCGTGCCGCCACGAGGCGCGGTCGCACCGCCCCGACGATTCGCTCGCCGGCGCCCGCTCATGCCGGCGCTCCACCGTCGCCCGCCGGCGACACGCCACCGCGGGCCGGACCGCTGATTCGCACCCTCATGGCCGTCTACCCTAGGCCGATGCGGCGACGGTTGCGGTGGTGGAAGGTGCTCGGACTCGCCGGTCTGGCCGGGGTGGCGGCGTCCGGCGTGGTGATCGCCCGCGCGGAGCGGCGGCGGCGCGCGTACACCCCGGAGGAGATCCGGGCCCGGTTGCGGGACCGGCACGCGCAGGCCAGCACGGCGAAGCCGGCCGACGACGCGGCCTGAGCGGCGCGGCCGCGGCGCGGTCAGGGCGTGTCGTCGTGGTTGCGGTCCCAGCTGCCGCCGGCCAGCGGCGTGTCCCGGCGCACCGGGCCGGCGGCGTTGCCGGCGAAGTCGTTGTCCTCGATCCGACAGGCCACGCAGCGGCCCCGCTCGGTGATCCACACGCCGTACGTCTGGGTCTGCTCCTCCCGCCGGTCCCAGATCCGGTTGCCGCGCACGATCGCCGAGTCCACTGGGGCGTTGACGGTGATCCCGGCCCGCACCGGCGGGGCGTCGGGTAGCTCGTACCGGGTGCCGGGCGCCGGGGTGTCCTCGTTCCACGCGGTCACGGTGTCCGGGCGGATCTCGGACAGGGCAAGCTCGGTGTCGGTGTTGCCGGCCACCACCGCCGCCCGCGACCCGACCCGCAGCACCTTGCCGCGATGCCCGTCGGGCGCCCAGTGGGCGCGGCGGTCGGTCATCGACCGGGCGCCGTACCACACCGACTCGCCACCGCCGGAGGTCGCCGGGGCGCACCGCCGGCCGTTGTTGCGGATCCGGTTGCCGACGATCGTCGGGTCGGTCATCGGTCGGTCGATCCGGATCCCGTCGCAGCCGTTCTCCCAGATCTCGTTGCTGTCGATCACGACGTCCAGCGCCGGGCCCTGGTAGCCGTGGCCGAGCACGTGTTCGCGGTAGCCGTGGCCGCCGTTGCGGCTGATCCGGTTGCCCCGGACGGTGTACGGGCCGGGGGTGTTGCCCATGCTCACCCCGTCGCCGATGTTGCCGTCGACGACGCAGTCGGTGAGCAGGCCACCGCGACCGGCGATCCCGGCCGTGCCGTTGGCCGAGACGTCGAAGCCGGCCTCCAGGTTGCCGGTGATGGTGCAGGCCGAGACGATCAGGCCGTCCGCGCCCCAGTCGGAGATGCCGAACCGGTTGGCCTCGCTGTGGCAGCCGACGATGCGGTAGCCGCGCGGGGGCGTCCAGTAGTCCTTCTGCAACTCCAGGAAGATGCCGTTGGTGCCGTTGCCGAGGGCGGTGGAGTTGGCGATGGTGAGCCGCTCCACCGGGCCCCAGCCGCCGATGCCCACGCCGATGCCGGCGCCGCCCATCTCCTCGCCGTTGTCCAGCCGGCCGCAGCCGACCACCACCACCCCGTCGATCAGGCTGTCCTGGAGGAAGTCGCAGCCGAGCCCGGTCGCGCCGGTGTGGTGGATGTAGAGGTTGCGGAAGACACCGCGCACCACGTACTGCAGGCCGAGCCCCTTGGCGAGGTAGTCGTACTGCGCCAGGGCCACCCCCGAGCCGTCGATCTCGAAATCGGCGAAGGTGCAGTCGGCGATGTGCCGGTCCCGGTCCGCGCCGTGCTGCACGGTGGTCCAGAACGCCAGCGGCGTCGGGTCGGCCCGGTTCCCCTCGTTGCTCAGCAGGAAGCGGGTCGCCCCGGGCCCGGCGCCGATCAACGACACCCCGCTGCGCCAGACCGTGCCGGCGTCGCGGATCGAGTAGATGCCCGGCGGGCAGTAGATGACCCGGGCCCGCCCGTCGGCCGCGTAGCCCTCGCCGAGGCGGTCCACCAGCGCGGCCAGCGCCGGCTGGTCGTTGGTCACGCCGTCGCCCCGCAGACCGTACTCCCGGGCGTCGCAGTACAGCGGCGCGCCGGCCACGGGCGTACGGCGCACCGCGGCGACCGTACCCACGCTCTGGTACCCCACCGGACCACTCCCCTCGGCGTACGGTCGGTCGGTTCCTCCCGGCGGCCGGGTTCCCGCTCCCGGTGCCGGAAAACGCGCAGACGCCGAAGGGCCGGCCCCCGGGTTGGGGGTCGGCCCTTCGGCGTTTGGTGTTCTTGGGTTGTCGCCGGTGTTCGTCAGGCGGTGTAGCCGCGGGTGGCGATCCAGTCGGCGAGGTTGTCGATGCTCATCCGGTAGCTGGCGGTGTCCGGGTTGGCCGAGTCGGCGATGGTGACGGTGTTGCCGCCGTCGCGGTAGCCGACGACGCTGATGTAGTGCCCGCCCTCGAAGGAGTGGCTGTTGCCGTCGGTGTCGGTGGCGGTGCCGGCGATGTTGGCGACCACGGCACGGCCTTCGTCGACGGCCTTGATGACGTCGGTGCGCAGCTTGTCGGTCTGCTTGTCGTCCGCTGCACGGTCGCGGATCTCGACGCTGTGGTAGACGTCCTTGCCGGTCTGCTTGTTCAGCACCGGGGTGATGTCGTTGATGGAGTTGGTGCCGGCTTCGGTGGTGCCCATTTCCTTGGCCATGGCGTGGACGTCGATGTTCTTGCCCTGCACGGACAGGGCGTTGCGGGCGGCGGCGGGGCCGCAGTAGTAGAAGTTCGGCTGGGCTTCGTAGCGCACACCCAGCTCCCGCTCACCGTGCTTGCGGTCGGTGGTGATCGACACGGCCGGCTTCTCGGCCGGGGCGGCGAACGCGGTGGCGGGGGCGGCGAGGGCGCCGCCGGTGAAGGCGAGACCAGCAGCGGTCAGAGCGGTCTTACGCAGGATGTCGGTACGCATGATGATCACAAGCCTTTCGATCGGGGGAAACGCGAGGCACACCAAACGGGGGGCGGTGTGGGCCGCGCGCAAGGAAAGGTCGTGCAAAGGAAGGGGGGTCGCTCCCGGCGGCCAGGGGCCTGCTCGGGCGTCCCAGGGGTGTAACCATCCGGGCCAGCCCACCATTCCGGCGGCTCCAGCACCCGGCGCCCGGGGGCCGGGGCTTGCTTGGCCCGTCGGGGGTGTAACCATCCCGGCTGGCCCGCCATTCCGGGGGCTCGGTGCCGGGGGGCGTGCTCGGCCCGTCGGGGGTGTAACCATCCGGGCCGGCCCGCCATTCCGGGGGGCTCCGGCGCCCGGGGGCTTGCTTGGCCCGTCGGGGGGGAGTCAACGACCCGCAGCGAGCGGGCATTCCACCCGCGATCCGGCTGGGCCGCTACCCGCGAGGCCAGCAGGCCGGGGGGTGTGGCGCGGGTCTGCCATGTTCAACGACCCCGACCCGCCACCGATTCCGCCGCCAGGGTGGCCCCGACCACCCCACAACCGCACCCAAACCCCGCACCCCGACACACCACCGGACACCGCGAACCGGACACCCGGCCACTACCGGTCCAGGTAGCACGTCGCAGACAGGCAGCCCGGCACGGACAGGCAACCCGTCACGGACAGGCAACCCGTCACGGACAGGCAACCCGTCACGGACAGGTGGCCCGGTCACGGACAGGGCGGCCCCCCGTCATCGGAACGCGCCGCCTGATCGGAAGCCCGGCCCGTGACGGACGCCCCAGACCATAGCCGGACAGCCAGCCCGGTCACCGGCACGACCGGCCTCGGGGCGGCCTGACCGCGCCGCCCCGAAAGGTGCGCTCAGGGGCTACGTCGGGATCCGTCCCGGCCATGCACGACCCCCTGGAACCGCCAAGCTTGTGCCGGCCCCCGCCCAGCGGGGCGACCTCTTGCGTTCGGTGGTGGGGCGACGACGGTGGCCCACCGGCCACGCTCGGGAGCTGATGCCGCCAACGACTCACCGCGCCACCCCGGGGAGCTGATATCGCCAACGACTCACCACGCCACCCCGGTGATCCACACCGTGTCCGGGATATCGCGGTGTCCGCAGGCTCGGGATGCCGCCATATCCCGGACATGGAGTGGATCAACCCAGCCGAACGCAACCCGGGCCAGGGCGCAGGCCGCCGGCGTCCCGGGGACGGCCAAGCGCCGGCCAATCGACCGAGGGCGTGATACCTCAGCGGCATATTTATGACGCCCAGGTATCACGCCAGCGCGCAACCGCCCGCCGCGGCCGCGACACGCCCAGCCGACCGACTCCGACCGCCCCGATCGGCGCGACCGGCCCGCCCCGACCGGCCTGACCGACCCGTCCCGATCGCCCCGGCCCGCCCCAACCGGCGCGACCGGCGCGGACCGACCCACCCGACCGGCCCGACCGACCCGTCCCGATCGCCCCGGCCCGCCCCAACCACCCCCGACCGGCGCGGCCGACCCACTCAGACCGGCCTGACCCGATCCCCCCAACCCGCCCCGACCGACCCGGCCCCAACCGGCCCAACCGGCCCGACCGGCCCGGCCCCCAACCGGCCCGACCGGGCCGATCGACCGGTACCCGCCAGGCAGATCCCCGCAACATCCCGCAGGTGGTGGCCTCCCGGGCACCCCGAGGCCCCTATATCCCGGACCTCGTGCGAGCCGATCGGTGGGGGTACCGGGGCGGGCGCGGCTCGACGGGTGGCTGGCACCATGGCGGGCATGGAGATCTGGAACAACCCCGCCTGCTCCAAGAGCGCCGGTGCCCGCTCCGCACTGGACGAGGCCGGTGTCGGCTACCAGGTCCGGCCCTACCTGGACCAGCCGCCGACCGTCGAGGAACTGACCGACGTGCTGCGCCGGCTGGACGCGCGTCCCTGGGACATCTGTCGGCTCCAGGAGCCGGCGGCGGCTTCCCGGGGGATGGCCGACTGGCCGCGCGACACGGCGGCCGAGCCGCGCTGGATCGAGGCGATGGTCGCCTCGCCCGAGCTGATCCAGCGACCGATCCTGCTGCTCGACGACGGCGGCGCGCTGGTCGGTCGTACCCCTGAGGCGCTGGACGAGGCCGTGCGCCGCGCCGCCGGCACGGCCTGAACGGGCGACGCTCCCCCCGCGCCGGGCCGGACGCCGCCGGCGGGCTCGACCCCGGGGCTGCGCACGGCCACCCCGACGCGCCCGCCGCGCAGTCAGTCGAGCGGGGCGAGGAACTCCAGCCGGTTGCCGTGTACGTCCTCGGTGTGGAACCGGCGCATCCCGGGTAGCTCGCCATCGCCCCAGGTGACGGGGTGACCGGCGGCGGCGAGCCGGTCGGCGAGCGCGTCCAGGTCCGGCCGGAGCAGGGCGGGGTGCGCCTTGCGGGCGGGCCGGAAGTCGTCCTCGACGCCCAGGTGGAGTTCGGCGCCGTACCCGGTGAACCAGCAGCCGCCGCGGGCCGCGAGCGCCGGCGGCTTGGGCTTCTCGGTGAGGCCGGGCAGGCCGACGTAGAAGGACCGGGACGCATCCTCGGAGCCGCGCGGGCAGGCGAGCTGGACGTGATGGATCATGGTGGTACCTCCTCGTCCCGAACCATGGCACGAGGTTGCGCCTTTAGCAAGACGGACGTACGGTTTTGTTGAAAGCGAGAATCGGCGGTAAGTGTCACCTAACCACGGCGGCACTCCGGCCGGTGCGACAGACTGCTCAGGACTACTCACGGTCGCTGGTGTGAAGGAGTACGACGTGGCGAGCCTCGACACCTTCGGTGCGAAGACCCAGCTACGCGTCGGAGACGCGAGCTACGAGATTTTCAAGATCGGCAAGGTGGACGGCCACGAGCGGCTGCCCTACAGCCTGAAGATCCTGCTGGAGAACCTGCTGCGGACCGAGGACGGCGCGAACATCACCGCCGACCACATCCGGCAGCTCGGCGCGTGGGACCCCACCGCCGACCCGAGCGTGGAGATCCAGTTCACCCCGGCGCGGGTGCTCATGCAGGACTTCACCGGCGTGCCCTGCGTGGTCGACCTGGCCACCATGCGCGAGGCGGTACGCGACCTCGGCGGCGACCCGACCAAGGTCAACCCGCTCGCCCCGGCCGAGCTGGTGATCGACCACTCGGTCATCGCCGACCTGTTCGGCCGCGAGGACGCCTTCCAGCGCAACGTCGAGCTGGAGTACGAGCGCAACAAGGAGCGCTACCAGTTCCTGCGCTGGGGCCAGACCGCGTTCAACGAGTTCAAGGTGGTCCCGCCGGGCACCGGCATCGTGCACCAGGTGAACATCGAGTACCTGGCGCGCACCATCATGGAGCGCAACGGGCAGGCGTACCCGGACACGGTCGTCGGCACCGACTCGCACACCACGATGGTCAACGGCCTGGGCGTGCTGGGCTGGGGCGTCGGCGGCATCGAGGCCGAGGCCGCGATGCTCGGCCAGCCGGTCAGCATGCTGATCCCGCGGGTCGTCGGCTTCAAGCTCTCCGGCGAGATGCCCGCCGGCACCACCGCCACCGACCTGGTGCTCACCATCACCGAGATGCTGCGCAAGCACGGTGTGGTCGGCAAGTTCGTCGAGTTCTACGGCCCCGGCGTGAGCGCCGTGCCGCTGGCCAACCGGGCGACCATCGGCAACATGTCGCCGGAGTACGGCTCCACCGTGGCGATCTTCCCGATCGACGCTGAGACCGTCCGCTACCTGGAGCTGACCGGCCGCGACCCGCAGCAGGTCGCGCTGGTCGAGGCGTACGCCAAGGAGCAGGGCCTCTGGCACGACCCGGACGCCGAGCCGGAGTACTCGGAGCGGCTGGAGCTGGACCTGAGCACCATCGAGCCGTCCCTGGCCGGCCCGAAGCGCCCGCAGGACCGGGTGCCGCTGGGCAGCGCCAAGACGCTGTTCCGCTCGGCCCTGAAGGACTACGTGGCCGCCGACGAGACCGGTGGCGACCGGGGCCGCGCCGCGGGCGTACCGCAGCAGGAGAAGCCGTTCGGGGTGGTCGGCCACGCCGACGAGGCCAGCGCCGAGTCCTTCCCGGCCAGCGACTCCCCCGCCAACGGCGTCAACGACCCGGCCGACGCCCCGCGCGACCTGGAGACGGCAGCGGTGGGGGCCGGCGGCCGGGCCACCAACCCGGTCCGGGTCACCGGCGCGGACGGCACCGAGTTCGAGCTGGACCACGGCGCCGTGGTGATCGCCGCGATCACCTCCTGCACCAACACCTCCAACCCGCAGGTCATGATCGGTGCCGCGCTGCTGGCCCGGAACGCGGTGGAGAAGGGGCTGGCCCGCAAGCCGTGGGTGAAGACCACCCTGGCGCCCGGCTCCAAGGTCGTCATGGACTACTACGAGCGGGCCGGCCTCACCCCCTACCTGGAGAAGCTCGGCTTCCACCTGGTCGGCTACGGCTGCACCACCTGCATCGGCAACTCCGGCCCGCTGCCCGAGGAGATCTCGGCCGCGGTCAACGACGCCGACCTGGCCGTCGTCTCGGTGCTCTCCGGCAACCGCAACTTCGAGGGCCGGATCAACCCGGACGTCAAGATGAACTACCTGGCGTCCCCGCCGCTGGTGGTCGCGTACGCGCTGGCCGGCACGATGGACATCGACCTGGCCAACGAGCCGATCGGCGAGGACAGCCAGGGCAACCCGGTCTTCCTGCGCGACATCTGGCCGAGCAGCGCCGAGATCCAGGACGTCATCGCCTCGGCGATCGGCGCCTCCGGGTTCAGCTCGGCGTACGCCGACGTCTTCGCCGGCGACGAGCGGTGGCAGTCGCTGCCGACCCCGACCGGCGACACCTTCGCCTGGGAGGGCGAGTCGACCTACGTCCGCAAGCCCCCGTACTTCGAGGGCATGGAGCGGGAGCCGAAGGCGGTCACCGACATCGCCGGCGCCCGGGTGCTGGCCAAGCTGGGCGACTCGGTGACCACCGACCACATCTCGCCGGCCGGCTCCATCAAGGCCGACTCCCCCGCCGGGAAGTACCTCGCCGAGCACGGCGTGCCGCGGCACGAGTTCAACTCGTACGGTTCCCGCCGGGGCAACCACGAGGTGATGATCCGGGGCACCTTCGCCAACATCCGGCTGCGCAACCAGCTGGTGCCGGGCGTCGAGGGCGGCTTCACGGTCAACCACCTGACCGGCGAGCAGACCTCGATCTACGACGCCTCGGTGGCCTACCAGGAGGCCGGCGTGCCGCTGGTCGTGCTGGCCGGCAAGGAGTACGGCTCGGGTTCGTCGCGGGACTGGGCGGCCAAGGGCACCATGCTGCTCGGCGTGAAGGCGGTCATCGCCGAGTCGTACGAGCGGATCCACCGCTCGAACCTGATCGGCATGGGCGTGCTGCCGCTGCAGTTCCCGGCCGGCGAGACCGCCGAGTCGCTCGGGCTCACCGGCACCGAGACGTTCTCGATCAGCGGGGTGACCGCGCTGAACGACGGCGAGACGCCGCGTACTGTCAAGGTCAGCACCGACACCGGTATCGAGTTCGACGCGGTGGTCCGGATCGACACCCCCGGTGAGGCGGACTACTACCGGCACGGCGGCATCCTGCAGTACGTGCTGCGCCGCATGATCGCCAGCTGACGGTGACGACGGAAGGGCCCCTTCCCGCGCGAGCGGGAAGGGGCCCTTCGGCGTACGCCTCAGGTTGCCGGCGCCGGGCGACCGGCGGCCGGACCGGGCCGGGTCACTCGGCGCGGCGGCGGGCGTCCCGGACCTTCATGGCGTGCTCCATCAGCGTGATGAGCACCTCCTTGCTGGACTCCCGCTGCCGGGCGTCGCAGAGCAGCACCGGCACCCCCGGGTCCAGGTTGAGGGCCGCCTGCACCTCGTCCAGCCGGTACTGCCGGGCGCCCTCGAAGCAGTTCACCGCCACCACGAACGGGGTGCCCCGCCCCTCGAAGTAGTCGATGGAGGGGAAGCAGTCGGCCAGCCGGCGGGTGTCCGCCAACACGACCGCGCCGATCGCGCCGAGCGCCAGCTCGTCCCAGACGAACCAGAACCGGTCCTGGCCGGGGGTGCCGAACAGGTAGAGCACCAGGTCGTCGCTGATGGTGATCCGGCCGAAGTCCATCGCCACCGTGGTGGTGGTCTTGCTCTCCACGCCGGAGAGGTCGTCGATGCCGACGCCGCTCTCGGTCAGCACCTCCTCGGTGCGCAACGGGCGCGTCTCGCTGACCGCACCGACCATGGTGGTCTTGCCCACGCCGAAGCCGCCCGCGACCAGGATCTTGATCGCGGTGGGCAGTGGGGTCGCTCCCGCCGGCCGCTCAGAGTGCCCGTAGTCCATTGATTACCGCCTCGAAAACGCTGTTGTCGGGAAGGCCGGCCGTGTTCCGCGGCTCGCGGACCTGCACCAGGTTGCGGGCCACCAGATCGCCGAGCAGGACGCGGATGGTGCCCACCGGCAGATCCAGGTGGGCGGCGATCTCGGCGACGGACTGCATCCGCTGGCAGAGCCCGACGATCGCCAGGTGCTCCGGGCCCAGGCCGACCTCCGGCGTCACGTCGGCCCGGGTCGCCGTCACCAGGGAGATCAGGTCGAACGTGCCGGTGACCGGGCGGGCCCGGCCACGCGTCACCGCGTACGGACGCACCACCGGACCCGCATGGTCGTCCACCCACTGATGTTCCGCGGACTCTCCCTGCACGGTCATCGCGGCTACTTCTCGCCGGCCGACTGCTCGGCGTTGCGTGTCGGCGAGGCGACGAACTTGCCGACCCGGGTGACCAGCATCGCCATCTCGTACGCGATCAGGCCGACGTCGGCGTCCTCGCTGGCCAGCACCGCGAGGCAGGCGTTGCGCCCGGCGGCTGTGACGAACAGGAACGAGGACTGCATCTCAATGATGGTCTGCTGCACCTGCCCGCCGCCGAAGCGCTTGCCGGCGCCCCGGGCCAGGCTCTGGATCCCGGCCGCCATCGCCGCGAGGTGCTCTCCGTCGTCGCGGCTGAGCCCCTGCGAGGAGGCCATCAGCAGGCCGTCCGTCGAGAGCGCGACCGCATGCTCGGCCTGCTTAACCCGGCCGACCAGATCATCCAGCAACCACGTCAGGTCGGCACTCGAAGCCGTCTTCTGCGCCACTCGTCGTCCTCTTCTCCCCCGGCTGTTGTCGCCGTGCTCGTGTGGGGCTGACCGTCACGTCGCGAGCGGGGTACCCGCACCGCCCGCACCGGTCAGGTCGCTTGTTGCTCGTCGGGGTCGGGCCCGGAGTCCGGCCTGGCGCCGGGCCCGCCGAGCAGTCGCGCCGCGTCCGTACGCCCGCGCCGGGTGCCGGTCTGGTAGGAGCTCATCATCCGGCGTACCTGCTCGGGTGGGCGGACCACGTCCTCGTCGTCGTCCGGGGCGGCCGGCTCGTCGCGCAGCTCGGGCACGATGTTGGCCTGCCGGACCCGGACCGGCAGCCCGGAGTCGGTCCGGGCCGGTCGCGGCTGGGGGACGGCGGCCTCCGGGCCACCGTCGGTCGCCGGCGCGACCTCGCCGGCGGGCGGCGGACCGGCCGGGGAACCGGTCGGCGCGGCGTCCAGGTCGGACCGGGCGGCCGCCATCGGCAGGCCGGTCGGGAAGGTCGGCCCGTCCAGCGCCGCCTGCTCCGACCAGCGCCGGGCGCGGGTGGGCAGCGGGTCCTCGCCGGCCGGCAGGCTCCGGCCCCGGGTCCGGGTGGGCAGCCCGCCGTCCGCACCTCCGTCACCCTCGCCCGCACCGCCGTCGTCGGCACCGCCGTCGCCGCCCACCGTGGCCACCGGGGCCGGTTCCGCCGGCTCGGCGACGACCGGCGGCTCGGCCAGCGCCACCGGCGCCACCAGCGGGGCGGGCGGCTGTTCGCCGGCCGGCGCGGCCGGACCGGCGGTGACGGCGGGCGCCGCCGCCGGGGCACCCACCGGGAAACCGCCGGAGGTGCTCGGGTCGGCGTCGTCGGCGGTGACCAGGTCGGCCGGGATCAGCACGACAGCGGTCGTGCCGCCGTACGCGGACTCCTTCAGCTGCACCCGGATGCCGTGCCGCTCGGTCAGCCGGCTCACCACGTACAGGCCGAGCCGGGCGGCGTTGGCCAGGTTGAGCTCGGACTGGTCCACGATCCGGTGGTTCGCGGCGGCCAGGTCCTCCTCGCTCATGCCCAGGCCACGGTCCTCGATCTCGATGGCGAAGCCGTTGGCCACCATCTGGCCGCGCACCTCCACGGTGGTGTGCGGCGGCGAGAAGGACAGGCCGTTCTCGATCAGCTCGGCGAGCAGGTGGATGACGTCACCGACCGCGCGGCCGGTCAGCGACACCGGCCCGAGCGGCAGCACGTTGACCCGGGTGTAGTCCTCGACCTCGGCGACCGCGCCGCGGACCACGTCGACCATCGGCACGTTGCGCCGCCAGGCGCGGCCGGGCGTGGAGCCGGAGAGCACGATCAGGTTCTCCGCGTTGCGCCGCATCCGGGTGGCCAGGTGGTCGACCCGGAACAGGTCCTCCAGCTCCTCGGCGTCCTGCTCCCGCCGCTCCATCGCGTCGAGCAGGGTGAGCTGGCGGTGCACCAGCGCCTGGGTGCGCCGGGCCAGGCTGAGGAACACCTCGCGGACGTTGCGGCGCAGCTCGGCCTGCTCGACAGCGGTCCGGATCGCCGTCTCCTGCACCGCGTTGAAGGCCTTGCCCACCTGGCCGATCTCGTCGTCGCCGAACTCCAGCGGCGGCGCCTCCTTGGCCACGTCGACCTCCTCGCCGTGGCCGAGCCGCTCGACCACGCTGGGCAGCCGCTCGTTGGCCAGCCGGAAGGCCGCCTCGCGCAACCGCTCCAGCTGGCGCACCAGGGCCCGGGCCGTGGTGATCGACACGATGATCGAGGCGACGACGGCGAGCAGGCCGAGGCCGGCGGCGAGCACCAGCCGGACGATGACGCCGATCGCGATCGGGGTGGCCCGGTCGACGATGTCGTCACCGCCGGCGAGCACCACGTCGCCGATCTCGGTCAGCGCCGGGCCGGTGGTGTCGTTCCACTCCGCCGCCTCGACCGGCGGCCGGGTGCCGGCGTCGCTCTGCATGACCTGGTTCTCCAGGTCGGCCAGCCGGCGGAAGGTCTCGCCGGTGGACATCTGGTCGTAGCGGCGCTGGTCGGCGGCGGGCAGCCGGACGATCGACTGGGCGGCGGTGAACTGCCGGGCACCGACGATCCGGGTGAACTCCGCCCGCTCCGCCGGGGTGATCCGCCCGGCGGCCAGCACGCCGGCGAGCAGGGCGTCCTCCTGGGACAGCAGTTCCCGGGCCCGGTTCAGGCCGATCAGCGCGGCGGTGTCCTCGGCGGCCTGCTCGTCGTCGAGGTTGCCGAGCGCGTCGTAGACGCGGTAGATCGACTCGATCAGCTCGGTGAACGCGCCACCGGCCTCGGCCCGGTCGATGCTCTTGTCGTCGACAGCGGTACGGGTGGCCGACAGCTCGTCGAGCCCGCCGACCAGTTCGTCGAGCCGCTGGTCCAGCGTGTCGCTGCCGAGCGCGGCGACCTGCCAGCTGTCGATGGACTCGGTGAACTCGGCGGCCAGCTGGTCGGTGCGCTGCCGCACCTCGGCCAGGGCCGCGCGCTGACCGTCGTCGGGGCGCCCGAGGAAGGTCAGCGACGTCCGGCGTTCCAGCTGCAGCTGCAGCAGCAGCGGCTCGGTGGGGTTGAAGACCTTGCTGTCCAACGCCTGCACGCCGAGCAGGTTCACGCCGTCCCGGATGGTCACCCAGGCGGTGAAGCTCCAGAGCGCGACCAGCGAGGCGAGCAGGGCGACAACCTTGGTACGCAGATTCGAACTGCGGGAACCCATTACACCGTCCCTGGCGTGGCCTGTGTGATCCGTCAGTCAGTGGCGCACGTGCGCGCACGCATCGACCCCGGCGCACGCTAGCAGCGTCCGCTTCGTCACTCAAGCGCTCCTGATCATGGAATCGTCCGGGGCGGCCGCGCGCCGCCCCGCCCCACCCGCCCCGAGCAGGTCCGATCTGGTCAGCGCGAGCTGCCGGGCGGCGAGCACGGCCGACCGGACGATCAGCACGGGAGCGTAGAGGTCCTTGTCGTGCCACAGTGGCGGATCGTCGCGCCGGCCGTCCATCGTGGCCAGCTGGTGCAGGCCCCGGCGGGCCGCCTCCGGCACCCCCGGCCGCGCCGGCCGGTCGGCGCCGAGCAGCACGTGCAGCGCGTACGCGGTCTCCTCCACGGTGCCGCTCCAGCGCCCCCACGACCCGTCCGGCCGCTGGGTGGCCACCACCCAGTCCACCGCCCGGTCCACCGCCGCCCCGGCCAGCTCGGCCGGCGCGTACCCGGTCAACGCCAGCACCGCGCACGAGGTGGCGTAGTACGGCGAGGCGTGCCAGCGGTCGGCCCACCGCCCGTCCGGCTGCTGCTGCTCGCGCAGCCAGCCGGCGAGCGCGGTGACCCGCTCGCCGTAGCGGGCGGCGCCGGTCGTGGTGTGCCGGGCGTGCCAGCCCAGCGCCTCCAGCACGTGCGCGTTGGTGGTCACCGACCGCCCGTCCTCGCCGCGCCAGGTGCAGAAGTGGCTGCCCACGTCGTAGTTCAGCAGGCTGGCCGGGTCCACCGGGTGGCCGAGCCGGGCCAGCGCGTACAGGGTGACCGAGGTGGTGTCGGCATCGGCCGGCAGGCCCGGCCCGGTCGGGGTGCCCTGCGGGCCGAGCGCGCCGGCCAGCTCCGCGACCAGCTTCGGCGCCGGCCGTACCGGCACCCCGGCCCGGGCCAGGTTGCTCAGCGCCCAGGCCCGCTCGAAGACCGTGATCGGGGTGCAGCAGGGCACCGGGCCGCCGTGCGGGCGGACCGCCTCGGTCAGGTAGGCCCGCACGGCCGGGTCCGCCGCGTCCGGGGTGCCGCCGACCCACGCGGCGGTGGCGGCCGGCGAGGCACCCACCGCGCCGGCGACCGGCGCGACGTCGGGCCGCCCCCGGGCGGCCGGGCCGAGCACCTCGAAGGCGTGCTGGAGTTTCTGCGGCACCGGCCGGCCACTGGCCAGCAGCGCGCCGAGGCCGTCCAGCCGCCGCCGGTCCACCGCCGGCAGGCGCCGGCCGGCCCAGCCGTCCGGGCCGGTGCCGGGGCGCTCGTCGAACCACTCCAGGTGGGCGTCGATCCGCTCGACCAGCGCCGGCACGATCAGGTCGGCGGCCGGGGTGTCCGGCAGCGGCAGCCCGTCGGCGAGCCACCCGCGGAGCGCGTCCAGCCCGCGCCGGGCCGCGCCGGCCAGATCGGTCCAGGACGGCTCACCCGGCCCGCTGCCGCCGCCGGCGCGCAACGTGGCGAGCAGCGCCTCCACCGCGCTGGCCGTGGGCACCAGGGCGTAGCCGCCGGGCGCACCCCACCCGCCGTCGCGGCGCTGGTTGCCCAGCAGGTACGCCAACCGCCGGTCGTGGCCGGTGAGCCAGGGCGCGTCGGCGACCAGCCGGCCGGTCTCGTACACCGACGCGGTCACCCGGCCGGCCGGCTCCAGGGCCAGCGCGGCGAGCAGTTCCCGGGCCGCCGCGGCGACCTCGGACCCCGCCCTGGTGCCGAGCTCCGAGGCGGTCACAGCGTGCCCCAGAAGTCGGTGGAACGGTAGAAGCCGCTGCTGAAGCCGATCTGCCGGGCCAGGTAGTCGGCCTGCACCGGGCAGCTGTCCCGCAGCGGGGCCAGCAGCTCGCGGGCGCGGGCGACCAGCTCGTCGATCCGCCGCCGCACCACGGCCGGGTCGTCCACCAGCAACAGCGCGTTGAGGTCGCCCCAGCGCAGGTCCCGCTCGTAGGTGCCGAGGTCGTTGACCAGGCGCAGGATCCGCTGCACCTCGGCGCTGGCCACCACCAGCGCGTCCAGGTGGGCGAGCGTCACCGGGTCGTCGGAGTGGATCCAGTGCACGACGTTGACCACCGTGCAGGCCAGGTTGTCGGCGTTGTCCAGGTACTCGTCGAGGGTGGGCAGGCCAGCGGCGCCGGCCGCCTGCTTCCAGTCCCACTCCCGCGCCATGGCGTCGAGCACCTTGCGCAGCTCGGCCCGCCACACCGGCGCGTGGGTCCGGTACGCCGGCACGGCGGCCAGCTCGTCGCGCAGCTCGGCCAGGAACCGGCCGAGCGGGTCGTCGCCGGCCGGGGCGGCGCCGTCGGCCACCGCCAGGCAGTTCGCGGCCAGCCGGTCGATCTCGTCCCGGCCCTTGGCGACGTAGTCGACCTGCCAGTCGACGGCGAAGCCCCAGAGCACCGCCCGGTTCGTGATCCGCAGCTGGTCAAGGTCGCACCACGGGGCGCCGAAGGCGATGGCCATCGCGACGTTGCCGAACAACGCCGGGTCGAACGGCCGGGGCGGGAAGAGTTCCGGGTACGCGGCGGCGCGTTCGGCCAGGTCGCGTTGCCCCTTGGCGGCGAGGGCGCAGA
The DNA here is from genome assembly GCF_030519475.1 of Micromonospora sp. C28SCA-DRY-2. GTDB lineage: Bacteria > Actinomycetota > Actinomycetes > Mycobacteriales > Micromonosporaceae > Micromonospora. The sequence goes on from NZ_JAUMKD010000003.1 coordinate 850,167, forward strand.
TCCGGCCCTGTTCGGCGGCCAGCGCGATCTGGTCGCCGCCGTCGGACGGCGGCGACGCGGGTCGGGCGCTCATGCCGCGGCGCTCCGCACCGGGCGCAGGGTCAGCTCGACCCGCTCCAGGGGCCGCAGCGCGGCGGCCACCTTGATGCCGGGCACCGCCGGGCGCTGGAGGCGGAACCGGTAGCGGCTCAGCAGGGTCGCCACGATGAGCGTTGCCTCGAGGTAGAACAGGTGCATGCCGAGGCACTGGTGCGGGCCGCCGCCGAACGGGAAGTGCGCGTACCGGTGCCGGCTACGGGCCCGCTCCGGGGCGAACCGGTCGGGGTCGAAGACCTCCGGCCGGTCCCAGAACATCGACATCCGGTGGGTGATCAGCGGGCTCACCACGAGGGTGGCGCCGGCCTCGATCCGCACCCCGCCGAGGACGTCGGCCTCGACCGCCCGGCGCGGGAAGAGCCAGCCGATCGGGTAGAGCCGGAGCAGCTCGTCGAGGACCTGCCGGGTGTAGCGCAGCTCGCGCAGGTGCTCGCGGCGTACCGGGGCGTCGCCGACCACCCGGTCGATCTCCTCGTAGAGCCGCTCGGCGATCACCGGGTCCTGCTCGATGTGCGGCCAGAGCCAGGTCAGCACGCTGATCGTGGTCTCGGTGGTGGTGGCCACCATGGCCACCGTGTCGTTGCGGACCTGGCGCTCGTCGAGGCGGCTGCCGTCCTCGGCGCGGCCGCGCCAGAGGGTGGAGATGATGTCGTCGCCGTCGGAGTCGGCGGTCGCCCGGGAGGCCCGGACGATCGGCATCAGCGTGTCGTCGATGAGCCGGACGGCCCGGCGGAACGCGCGGTCACCGGGCATCGGCATGGCCAGCGGGGCCCACGGCACCATGATGCGCGGCATCACCGACCAGGCGATCGCGTCCTGCGCCTCCATGATCTTCATGGCGTCCGGCACGGAGATCTTGTCGGCGAAGAAGACCCGCATGATCGCCGAGCAGACGATCCGGGCCTGCTCGGTGCCCATGTCGACCGGCTGGCCGGCCCGGGCCGGGGCGTCCAGCTCGTCGACCGCGTCCTCGATCGCCTCGGCCAGCCGGTCGACCAGGTTGTCGATCCGCCGCGCGGTGAACAGCGGCTGGAGGATGTGCCGGCTGTTCGACCAGTACTCGCCGTCGCTGAGGATGCCCTCGCCGAACAACCGCTTCAGCGGCCGCCACTGGAGCCCGTCGCCGGCCCGGACGTAGTTGGCGGCCTTCTCCCGGAGCACCTGCTGCAGGTGCTCCGGCCGGGTGACCAGGTAGGGACGGAACGAGCCGAGGTTGAGCTTGACCACCTCGCCCCGGGACCGTTCCCCGAACTCGACCAGCGCCTGCGCCGGGTCACGGAGCAGGCTCGGCACCACCTGGCGCAGTGGGACCGCGTCCGCTCGTCTGGTATGGACCGGCGCGGTGTGTGGCACTCCCACGGTGCTCTGTGCCCCCTTCGGCAACCGTGCGTCGCGGCACGACTGTGTGCAGTAAGCGTTTCGCCGAGCATGCCATTGCCGCGTCAAGTTTCTCTAGTCGTACCAAGAGAAATTTTCGCGGTCGGCATTGCCGCACTCCAGAAGGGATTGACGTGGGAACGCTCAGGGGCGCAGATCCCGCAGGTAGCGGTACTCGGCAGCGATCGGCCGGTAGCCGTGCCACCGGTTGAGGGTCAGCATCGCGTCGTTGCCGGCGTCGTTGACGGTGAGGGCGGTCCGGTAGCCGGCGGCCCGGGCCGCCCGCAACGACGCGTCCTTGACCGCCCGGGCCAGCCCCCGGCCGCGCCAGTCGCGGCGGGTGCCGGTCATCCCCGACTGGTAGCGGTCCCGGCCGTCGGTCAGCGCCACGCTGAAGGCGACCACCGCACCGTCCACCACCGCCACCGTGGTCAGCCCCCGGTCCAGGTCCGGCCGCTCCCAGTACGCCGAGCGCCAGTCGGCGTAACCGACCTCCACCATGCCGACGTCGCCGGGCTCGTCCCGGGCGGCGTCCAGGTCCGCCTCGTAGAGCGGGCGCGGGTCGCCGAGGTCGGCGGCCGTGGCGAGCCGCACCGGCAACGCCAGCGGCGGGGGCTCGGGCAGCACCGCGGCGGCCAGGTCCAGGCCGAGCAGCAACGAACGCCGGCCGCGCTGGTAGCCGTGCCGCTCGGCGAAGGCCAGCGCCGCCGCCTCGTCGACCACCCGGGCGTACGCCCGCCGCACGCCCAGCCCGGCGAGCCGCGCCTCGGCGGCGGCGAGCAGCGCGGAGCCCACGCCGCGACCCCGCCACCCGGGGTGCACGACCAGGTTGACGAAGCCCCAGTCGGGCTCCCCGCTCTCGTGCAGCAGCCCGGTACGGGCCACCCCGGCCGCCTCGCCACCGGCCTCGGCGACCAGCAGCCCGAAGCGTTCCGCGGCCGGCGCGCCGGTGAGCTGCCAGCGGACCAGTTCCGGGGTGGCGATCAGCGGGCTGGCCGCGCGCAGCAGCGCGGCGACCGGCTCCGCGTCGTCGGTGCCGGCGGGGCGGACGGTGACGGTCATGACCCGGCAACCTACCGCAGCGGCCGGCCGGGCCGGGACCGCGCGCGATCGGCCGGGGATGAATCCGCGCGTGTCCCGGCCCCCTGTGCCAGGCTCATGGGCATGGACGACAAGACCATCCTGAACCGGATCTCCGAGCTGGTCGACGAGGAGCACCGGCTGCGCGCGGACGCGCAGGCCAACGAGACGGGCACCGACGACGCGGCCCGCGAGCGGCTGCGCGAGCTGGAGGAGTCCCTCGACCAGTGCTGGGACCTGCTGCGCCGCCGGCGGGCGGCCCGGCAGACCCATGGCGACCCGGACGCCCAGGGCGTACGGCCCAAGCCGGAGGTCGAGCGCTACCTCCAGTGAGACCCCGGCCGCGCGCCGCGAACCAGGTGCTGACCACCCGGACGTCGCGGGCCAGGAAGTCCGGGCCCTGCGGGTTGGCCACCACGTCGACCACCTGGGGCAGGTCGATCAGCACCAGCCGCCCCCGGTGCACCAGCAGGTTGTACGGCGACAGGTCGCCGTGCGCGTAGCCGGCGCGGGCCAGCACGACCAGCGCGTCGACCAACTGCTCCCACAGGTCGCGCAACTGCGCCGGATCGGGCCGCAACTGGGCCAGCCGGGGCGCGGCCCTCCCCTCCTCGGGCTCGCCCAGGAACTCCAGCATCAGCTCGGTGCCCCGCAACTGCACGGGGTACGGCACGGCGATCCGGCCGTGCGCGGCGCCGATCTCCCAGAGCCGGGCCAGCGCGGCGAACTCGGCCGCCGCCCACTGCCCGGCGATCATCTGCCGGCCGAACGCGGTCCGGCCGGTCATCGCCCGCATCTCCCGGGACCGGCGGACCCGGCGCCCCTCCAGGTAGCCGGCGTCGCGGTGGAACATCCGGTGCTCGGCGTCCCGGTAGCGCTTGACCGCCAACAGGCAGGACCGGTCGGTGCCGGGCACCGCCCGGCGGACCAGGTGGACGTCCGCCTCCTTGCCGGTCTTCAGCACACCGAGTTCGGTGTCCTTGGCGGCCAGTTCGGTGACCAGCCAGTCCGGGTGGGGTTGCGGGCCGTGCACGGCGTCGTCCCAGGAGGACCAGCTCTCCCCGGTCTCCGGGTCCGGCTCGGCGTCCGGGTCGGCGAGGACGGGCTCGGGGGCCCGCCCGCGCTTCAGGAAGGTCGGTTCGTCGTCGTCGAAGCGGCGCTTGCCGCGGGTACGGCGCTCGCGCGCCGGAAGGTCGTGATCGCGCACTGCGGTGGTGATCCCTTGCTCGAGGCTGATGGAGGCAGGTGGAAGCGACCTGCGAAGACGGCCATGACCGACCCCCTCTCCTCGACCGGGCGCGCGCCCGGGTGCACGATGCGCCGACCATGCTCGCGACCCGGGTCGCGCCTGGTCAACCGAATTACCGTCGCGGCGGCCTCGCCGGCCGCGCCGCGGGCTCAGCCGGCGAGCACGGTGGCGACGGCGGCGATCAGGCCGTCCGCCGTCCGGGTCGGCGCGAACCGTGGGTCGGTCCAGGTGCGCCCGCGGTGCAGCCAGACGCTGGGCAGGCCGACGGCGGTGGCGCCGCCGATGTCCGTCTCCGGGCTGTCGCCGACCACCCATGCGCCGCGCAGCGGCATCCGGACCCGCTGGGCGGCCAGCGCGAAGATCCTCGGGTTGGGCTTGCTGACCCCGGCCTCCTCGGAGATCACCCAGTCGGCCACGAACCGGTCCAGCCCGGTCCGCCGGATCATCGCCTCCTGCTGGCGGACCGTGCCGTTGCTGACCACCACCGGCACCCACCCGGCGTCGTCGGCGATCCGCAGCGCGCAGGCCACCAGCGGGTCCAGCCGGACGTTGGCCACCACTCCCTCGTACAGCTCCTCCACCAGGTCGATGGAGGGGATGCGCAGCCCGTACCGGTCCCGGATGGCGTCGGCCACGTCCCACTTGTCGGTGAGCCCGTCGGCGTCGATGGAGATCAGCCAGTCGATGTCGGCCGGCGGCGCGCCGATGCCGTCCAGGAACCGTTCACCCCAGGCGCGGAACGGGCCGGCCCGGTCGAGCAGGGTGTTGTCCAGGTCCAGCAGGAGCAGCGGCACTCGGGCACCCTACGGGACACCGGTGCACGGCCGACAGGGCCCGGCGGGGCGCCGACTCCGGTCAGGCGGTGAGCACCGCACGGGCCGCTCCCTGGTCCGCGAGGCGGTCGACCAGCATGGAGTGGGCCGTCCGGGTGGCCGCCAGGGCGGTCGGGTCGAGCGTCGCGACCAGCACGTCCTCGCCGGTGTCCGCGCCGCGTGCCAGCGGGCGGCCCTCCGGGTCGTAGACCGCCGCGCCGCCGTTGAACCGCCACGGCGGTTCGCCGCCTACGGAGTTGGCGAAGACCACGTACATGGTGTTGTCCAGCGCCCGGGCCGGGTAGTAGAGGTCGCGGCGGTGTTCCGAGCCGGCCAGGTAGCCGCTCGGGCAGAGGTAGGCGTGCGCCCCGTCGGCCGCGGCGGCCCGGCCGTGCTCCGGGAAGCAGCCGTCGTAGCAGATGCCGAGCCCGAACCGCCAGTCGTCGACCAGCAGGGTGGCGCCGCGCCGGCCGGGCACGAACAGCTCCCGCTCGCCGCCCCAGAGCTGCTGCTTGTCGTACCCGACCCGGACACCGCCGGTGCGATCCACGACGAGCGAGGAGATGGTCCGCCGGCCGTCCGGGTGCCGGACCGCCGCGCCGACCACCACCACCGTGCCGCCGTCGCGGGCGGCAGCCCGCAAGGGGTCCAGCCGCGGGTCGTCGACGCCCGCCGCCGGATCGGCCGCGACGTCCGTGCCGGCCGGGTCGGCCGCCAGCACCGGCGGGTGGTACGCGGGCAGGAAGAGTTCCGGCAGCACCGCCACCCGGGCACCCTGGTCGGCCGCCCGACGGGCCAGCCGGCCGGCGGTGGCCGCGTTGCCGGCCACGTCGCCGGGGACGGGTCCGGCCTGGACGGCCGCCACGGTCAGCGGCGCGGCGGGCAGGGCGGTGGGAGCGGGGGGTGGCGTCACGGCGCGATCGTAGCCGGGCCGCGGCGGCGCGGTGATCGACCAACCGCCGGATCCAAGCCGTACGTACGGTTTGCAGTACGCGGGGTGACCTGACACGATCGACCCGTGCCCAGAGTAAGTCAGGACCAGCTCGACGCGCGCCGGCAGGAGATCCTTGCCGCCGCGCGGGCGTGTTTCGCCCGGCACGGCTACGAGGGCGCCACCGTGCGCCGGCTGGAGGAGGCCACCCGGCTGTCCCGGGGCGCGATCTTCCACCACTTCCGCGACAAGGACTCGCTCTTCCTCGCCGTCGCCGAGGACGACGCCGCGGTGATGGTCGAGACGGTGGCCCGCAACGGTCTGGTCCAGGTGATGCGCGACCTGCTGGCCGGGGCGGTCTCCCCGGACACCACCGGCTGGCTCGGCAGCCAACTGGAGGTGTCCCGGCGGCTGCGCACCGACCCGGCGTTCGCCAAGCGGTGGGCGGAGCGGTCGGCCGCCATCGCCGAGGCGACCCGGGAGCGGCTGGCCCGCCAGCGGGAGGCCGGCGTGCTGCGCGAGGACGTCCCGATCGACGTGCTGGCCCAGTTCCTGGAACTCGCCTACGACGGGCTGGTGCTGCACCTGGCCATGGGCCGGCCGGCCGGCGACCTCGGCCGGGTGCTGGACCTGGTCGAGGAGGCGGTCCGCCGGCGCTGACGCCCGGCCTTTCAGCGCAGGGGCGTACCCCGCCGCAGCCGGCGCGGGCCGGAATCGCGCCACGCCGGGCGGGGTGGCACCGGGCGGTGCGGCGTGGCGGTCCTGCTCCACAATGGGGCCGCCGATCCCTCCGGCGACAGGAGCAGCCGATGTCCGTCCTTGCCGCACCGGGCGACACCTGGGGCATCCCCGGTCCGACCTTCCTGCGCTTCTACCTCGCCGCGGCCGTCCTGGTGGCGGTCCTCGGCGCGATCCACCGGGCCCGGGTGCTCGCCGGCTCCCGGCAACCCGGCTACGACCAGCTCAGCCCGGAGCAGGCCGCCTACCTCAACGGCGGCGCGGCGCTGGCCGTGCACGCCACGCTGGGCGCCCTGCGCGGCACCGGTTCCGTCGGCGTCGGCCGGGACCGCCGCCTGGTCACCACCGGGCCGATGCCCGCGGGTGCCACGCCGCTGGCCCAGGCCGTCCACAACGCGGCCGGCCGCCGGACCAGGGTCGCGGACCTGCGCCGGGACCAGTGGGTGGCCTCGGCCCTCACCCAGCTCGGCGGCGACCTCGAACAGCGCGGGCTCGCCCTCTCGCCGGCCGGCCGGGAATCCGCCCGGCGCGGGGCGATGGGTCTGCTGATCCTGCTGGCCGTCGGGGTGTTCCGGCTCTTCGCCGGGCTCTCCGGCGACAAGCCGGTCGGCTACCTGCTGCTCAGCCTGGCGGGGATCTTCGTGGCCTTCCTGATCCTGGTCCGGGCGCCGTACCGGACCCGGGCCGGCCGGGCCGCGCTGCGCACCCTGCGCCAGCGGCACGTCCACCTCGCCCCGGCCTCCTCCCCCGCGTACGCCACCTACGGCGCGGCCGGCGCCGCGATGGGCGTCGCGCTGTTCGGCACCGCCGCGCTCTGGGCGATGGATCCGGGCTTCGCCGAGCAGGCCGAGATCCAGCGGCAGGCGCTGGGCAACAGCGGCGGCACCGGCGGCTGCGGTGGCGGCAGCAGCTCCGGTTGCGGCGGCGGCAGCTCCTGCGGGGGCGGCGGCTGCGGAGGCGGGGGGTGCGGCGGATGACCGGCCCGACCGGGGTGGGCATCGGCTGGCGCCCCGAGATCGCCGGCTTCGTCGCCGAGCTGCCCGGCCTGCGCTTCGTGGAGGTGGTGGCGGAGTCCGTGCCGGCGGCCGGTCCGCTGCCGGTCGGCCTGGCGGCGCTGCGCGAGCGGGGCGTCACTGTCGTACCGCACGGGGTGCGGCTCTCCCTGGGCGGGGCGGAGCCGGTCGACCCGGCCCGGGTCGCCCAACTGGCCGCGGTGGCGCGGCTGGTGGACGCCCCGCTGGTCAGCGAGCACATCGCGTTCGTCCGGGCCGGCGGGCTGGAGGCCGGTCACCTGCTGCCGCTGCCGCGTACCCGGGAGGCGGTCGACGCGGTCTGCGCCAACGTCGACCGCGCCCAGGCCCAGCTGCCGGTGCCGCTCGCGCTGGAACCGATCGCGGCGCTGTTCGACTGGCCGGACGACGAACTGGACGAGGCCGCGTTCCTGACCGAGATCCTGGAGCGCACCGGCGCCCTGCTGCTGCTCGACGTCGCCAACGTGTACGCCAACGCGCGCAACCGCGGCACCGACCCGCTCGCGCTGCTGGACCGGCTGCCCCTGGACCGGGTCGCGTACGCGCACGTGGCCGGCGGCGCCGAGCACGGCGGCTTCTACCACGACACGCACACCGACCCGGTGCCGGCCGAGGTGCTCGACCTGCTCGGCGAACTCTGCGCGCGACACCGGCCGCCGGCCCTGCTGCTGGAGCGCGACGGGCACTACCCGCCCGCCGCGACGCTCCGCGCCGAACTGGACGCCCTCGCCGCGGCCTCGGGATTCCCGGTGGTCACGTGAGCGCCGACCCGCTCCCCGCCGACCCAGCCACCCGGCCGGCGCCCGGCCCGAGCGACGACCGCCCCGTGCGGCCGACCGCCGACGTGACCCATGCCCCGGCGGACGACGGCCCGACCGCGCGGCCGGCAGACGACTTCGCGGCCCGTCCCGACGACGCCCCGGCCACCCGGCCGGCGAAGGATCTGGCGGCTCGGCAGGCGGAGCTGGTGGCGGCGCTGGTGGCCGGCGCCCCGACACCGTCGGGCTTCGACCCGGCGCCCCTGGCCGCGGCCCGGGCGGCGCTGCTGCGCAAGCGCGCCGGCGACGTGGCCCGGCACTGGCCGCTGCTCGCCGCCGGCTTCGGCGCCGACTGGCCGGCGACCTTCGCCGGCTGGGCGGCCGGCCGGCCCACCGCCGGGTCGCTGCGCGACGGCTGGGACCTGGCCCGCGCGCTGCGGGAGCGGAGCGCCCTGCCGCCGCTCGGCGCCGAGGAACTGGCGGTGCGCGAGGCGACCGACCGCTACGACGGGCACCGGCCACCACGGCCGCGCCGGATGCCGGCGCTCGGGCGCGCCGGCGGCGCCGTCGCTGTGCAGCTCGCCGGTCGGGTACGCCTGCTGCGCCCGGCCCGCCGCTGACCGCCCGAGGGTGGCCGGTCGCCGCGGCGGCCACGGCGGGCCGACCCGCGGGGTGGCGGCGGCCGCCGGATGCGGCAGGATCGAGCCATGGATCTGGGACTGACCGATCGGGTGTACGTGCTCACCGGCGCGTCCCGGGGCCTCGGTTACGCCACCGCTGAGTGCCTCGTCGCCGACGGCGCCCGGGTGGTGCTCTCCGCCCGAGACGCCGACGGGGTCGCCGCCGCCGCCGAGCGGCTCGGCGGGCCCCGGCGGGCCGTCGGGCTGCCCGTCGACCTGACCGACCCGACGGCGCCGGAACGCCTGGTGGCCACGGCCCGGGAGCACTTCGGCCGGCTGGACGGTGCGCTGGTCTCGGTCGGCGGCCCGCCGGGCGGCAGCGCCGCCTCGGTCAGCGACGAACAGTGGCGGCGATCCTTCGAGACGGTCTTCCTCGGCACGGTCCGGATGGTGCGGACGGTGGCCGCCGAACTGCTCGACGGCGGCGCGATCGGCCTGGTGCTCTCCACCTCGGCCCGTGGCCCGCTGCCCGGGCTGGGCATCTCCAACGGGCTGCGCCCCGGCCTGGCCGGGGCGGCGAAGGACATCGCCGACGAGTACGGCCCCCGCGGCGTGCGGGTGGTCGGCCTGCTGCCGGGGCGGATCATGACCGACCGGAACCGGGAGCTGTTCGCCGCGACCGGCGACGCCGACCGGGCACGCGCCGAGGCCGAGGCGGGGATCCCGTTGCGCCGCATCGGCGAGCCGGCGGAGTTCGGCCGGGTCGCGGCGTTCGTGCTCTCCCCCGCGGCGAGCTACCTGACCGGGGTCACCGTCCCGGTCGACGGTGGCGCGCTGCGCGGCCTGTGACGACCGGCCCCGGCCGGGGCCGCGGTGACCGGGCGCGCCCCGAGCCGGCCGCGCCACCGACCCCCGGCCCCGCGACCCGACCCGCGACCGGTACGCCGACCGGCGAGACCCGGCCGGGCGGTTCCGGGCAGCGGCGGCCCACCCGGGAGGAGTTGGCGGCCGCGGCGGACCGGACCCTGCCGGACGTCATCGCGCCCGGGCTCGACGTGCTCTTCGTCGGCATCAACCCCGGCCTGTGGTCGGCGGCCACCGGCTGGCACTTCGCCCGGCCCGGCAACCGGTTCTGGCCGGCCCTGCACCGCGGCGGGTTCACGCCCCGGCAGCTGCACCCGAGCGAGCAGGACGAGCTGCCCGGCTACGGGCTGGGCATCACCAACATGGTCGCCCGGGCCAGCGCCCGGGCCGACGAGCTGACCGCCGCCGAACTCGTCGAGGGGGCGGAGATCCTCGCCGGCAAGGTGGGGCGGTACCGGCCGCGCTGGGTGGCCGTGGTCGGGGTGACCGCGTACCGGATCGGGTTCACCCGGCCGAAGGGCGGCTTCGGCCCGCAGCCGGAGCCGCTGGCCGGCGCCCGGCTCTGGGTGCTGCCCAACCCGAGCGGGTTGAACGCGCACTTCACCCCGGCGACGCTGGGCGCCGCCTTCGCCGAGCTGCGGGCCGCCGCGACCGGCTGACCGGTCAGTTCGCCGCGGCGGGTGGCAGCGCGTCGTCGGGCACGTAGGAGCGCATCGGCAGGGTCACCGGCTCCGGACCGGTCGCGTCCGCGTACGGGGTGGGCGAGTCGGCCACCGCGAACTGGGTGCGGTAGAGCTCGGCGTACAGGCCGCCGACGGCCACCAGCTCGTCGTGCCGGCCGCGCTCCACGATCCGCCCGTCGTCCAGGACCAGGATCTGGTCGGCGTCGCGGACGGTGGAGAGCCGGTGCGCGATGACCAGCGCGGTACGCCCGGTCAGCGCCACCGACAGCGCCCGCTGCACCGCCGCCTCGCTCTCCGAGTCCAGGTGCGCGGTCGCCTCGTCGAGGATCACGATCGAGGGCGCCTTGAGCAGCAGCCGGGCGATGGCGATGCGCTGCTTCTCGCCGCCGGAGAAGCGGTAGCCCCGCTCACCCACGGTGGTCTGCAGGCCGTCGGGCAGCGACCGGACCAGGTCGGCGACCTGGGCGCCGGCCAGCGCCGCCCAGAGCTCGTCGTCGGTGGCGTCCGGCTTGGCGTAGCGGAGGTTGTCGGCGATCGTCTCGTGGAACAGGTGGGAATCCTGGGTGACCACGCCGATCTCGTCGCGCAGCGAGTCGAGGGTCGCGTCGCGGACGTCGACCCCGCCGACCAGCACCTGCCCGTCGGTGACGTCGTAGATCCGGCTGATCAGCATGGACAGCGTCGACTTGCCCGCGCCGGACGGGCCGACCAGCGCCACCATCTGCCCCGGCTCGACGGCGAACGAGACGCCCTTGAGCACCGGCTCGTTGACCGTACGGTCCAGCGTGGCGACCTCCTCCAGGGAGGCGAGCGAGATCTCGGCGGCGCTCGGGTAGCGGAACCGCACCTCGCGGAACTCCACCCGGCCGTTGCCACGCGGCACCGGGACGGCGTCGGGCTTCTCCTTGATCGCCGGCTCGAGGTCGAGCACCTCGAAGACCCGGTCGAAGGAGACCAGCGCGCTCATCACGTCGACCCGGACGTTGGACAGCGCGGTCAGCGGGCCGTAGAGGCGGGTGAGCAGCAGGGCGAGGGTCACCACGGTGCCGGCGCTGACCGACCCGGTGACCGCCAGCCAGCCGCCGAGGCCGTAGGTGAGCGCCTGGGCGAGCGAGGCCACCAGCAGCATCGCCACGAAGAACGTCCGCGAGTACATCGCCGACTGGATGCCGATGTCGCGTACCCGCTCGGCCCGGCCGGCGAACCGGCGGGCCTCCACGTCGGGCCGGCCGAAGAGCTTGACCAGCAGCGCGCCCGCGACGTTGAACCGCTCGGTCATCGTCGCGTTCATCTTGGCGTCGAGGTTGTACGACTCGCGGGTGATCTCGGCCAGCCGCTTGCCGACCCGCCGCGCCGGGATGATGAAGACCGGCAGCAGCACCAGCGACAGCGCGGTGATCTGCCAGGAGAGGGTGAACATCACCGCGGCGGTGAGCACCAGCTGGATGACGTTGCTGACCACGCCGGAGAGCGTCGAGGTGAATGCGCGCTGGGCGCCGAGCACGTCGTTGTTGAGCCGGCTGACCAGGGCGCCGGTCTGGGTACGGGTGAAGAACTGCAACGGCATCCGCTGCACGTGGTCGTAGACCCGGGTGCGCAGGTCGAGGATGATCCCCTCGCCGATCCGGGCCGAGTACCAGCGTTGGGCCAGCGAGAGCAGCGCGTCGGCGACCGCGAGCCCGGCGATGACCAGGGCGAGCCGGACGACCAGGGAGCCGGCCTCCGCGCCGCCCCGGCTGATCGCGTCGATCACGTCACCGGCGAGCACCGGGGTGGCGACCCCGATCACCGCGGCGAGCACCACGGTGATCAGGAAGACCACGATGTCCCGCCGGTAGGGGCGGGCGAAGGCCACGATCCGGTGGGCCACGCCGCGCTGGAGCCGGTGGGTGGAGATCTCGTCCCGGCTGCGCATCGACCGGAGCATGCTCCAGCCGCCCATGCCGCCGCCGGACATCGGGTTGGACACGCTCACCTCCGGGTCGTCGGGCTGACCACCACCGTCAGGTCAATTCTCCCGACGACTCTGACAACCTCGGCCGTAACCCGGATCTTCCCGAACGGTCCTTACTATTCTCCTCGGCCGGCCAGATCACGCAGCCGGCGGGTCTGCGCCTCGCGTTCGGCCCGCTGCTGCTCGGCCGGGGACCGGCCGCCCGCGCCGGCCAGCAGCGCCTTGATCTCCACCACCGCGTCCCGGTTGTTGGCCAGCAGCCCGGCGGTGAGGTCGCGCACCGCGCCGTCGAGTTCCGCGTTGGGCACGACGAGGGTGGCCAGCCCGATCCGGTCCGCCTCGGCGGCGTCCAGCCGCCGGCCGGTCGCGCAGATCTCCAGCGCGCGGGAGTAGCCGACCAGGTCGACGAGCCGCTTGGTGCCGGCGAGGTCGGGCACCAGCCCGAGGGTCACCTCGGCCATCGAGAACCTCGCATCGGCGGCGAGGACCCGCAGGTCACAGGCGAGGGCGAGCTGGAAGCCGGCGCCGATGGCGTGGCCCTGCACGGCCGCCACGGAGATCACGTCGGGGCGGTGCAGCCAGGTGAAGGCACCCTGGAACTCGGCGATGCGGTCGGCGCACTCCTGCTCGGGCAGGGTGGCCAGCTCAGCGAACGAGCCCGGCCCGGAGGCACCGGCCACCGACAGGTCGAGGCCGGCGGAGAACGCCCGTCCCTCGCCACGGACGACCACCACGCGGACGTCGCCGGGCAGGTCTCGGGCGAAGTCGCTCATCGCCCGCCACATCGCCGGGGTCTGGGCGTTGAGCACGTCGGGCCGGCACAACGTGACAGTCGCGACGGGCCCGTCGCAGTCCAGCCGTACCCCGGTCGCCTCGGCGGTCACCGGGCGGCCCGGGGCGCGGCGCTGGACGACGCTGCTGGGCGGATCACGCCTTCTTGCGGCGCCGGGCGCCGCCACGCTGCCGCAGCTGCACCCCGGACTCGGTGAGCACCCGGTGGATGAACCCGTAGGAACGGCCGGTCGAGGCCGCGAGCGCGCGGATGCTCTCCCCCGAGGTGTACCGCTTTACCAGGTCCTTGGCGAGCGTCTGACGCTCGGCTCCGACGATCCGGCGACCCTTCTCAGTGCTGGTGGCTGTGCCCGTGGCTGCCATGCTGTGTCCTCACGTCCCAGACTGTGCGGTTCGGATACGGTCCCACCTATTAGACCGCCTCGAACGATCATGCGCCAGATATCAACTCTTCGCCAATCGACACGCTATGCGATGTCACCTTCCCGATAGGGTGACGCCGACGAGGGCCGTCCGGCCATTCGACATCGGCGGATCGGGCGGCCGTGGCGGGGACGCCGGACCCGAGGGCGCCGGGTCGGGCCGTACCCTGCCGGGGTGATCGACCTCTTCGGCACCGCGGCCGGCGCGGCCGTGGTGTTCGCCGCCACCGACGTGGACGACATCGTCATCCTGACCCTGTTCTTCGTGGCCGCCCGCACCACCGGCCGGCCCCGGCCGTGGCAGATCGTCGCCGGGCAGTACCTCGGCATCGGCGCGCTCGCGGTGGCCAGCGCGGTGGTCGCGGCCGGGCTGCTGGTGGTGCCCGATCCGTGGACCGGGCTGCTCGGGCTGCTCCCGATCGCGCTCGGCGTACGGGCCCTGCTCGACCGGGACGACGACGAGGCCCCCGCGGTGGTCGGCTCCGCCCTCGGCGTGGCCGGGGTGACGATCGCCAACGGCGCCGACAACGTCGCTGTCTACGTGCCGGTGTTCCGCGCCCTCGGCCCCGCCGACAGCGCGGTGTTCCTGCTGGTCTTCGTGCTGCTGATCGCGCTGTGGTGCGCGGCCGGCGCCTGGCTCGGCAACCACCCCCGGGTGACCCGCCTGGTCGAACGCGCCGGCCACTGGCTGGTCCCGGCCATCTTCATCGCCATCGGCGTGGTCATCCTGACCACCTCCGGCATCCTCCCCCACCTGCTCACCCTCCCCCGCTGACCCCCACCCGGCCCACCCCCAGCGCAGACCGGGCCGCCGACGGCGCGGTCGATCATGAAGTTGTCGTCGCAACACGCCGGCGCGACCGGCGACAACTTCATGATCAAGGGCGGGGGGTGGGGAGCAGGCGATGGGGAGCACTTAGCATCGGCGGCATGGCGACGCGGCTGGTGCAGATCAACATGAAGGCTCGGGACGACTCCGCGCTGGGCGCTTTCTGGGCGGAGGCGCTCGGCTGGGGAGTCTCCAGCGAGGGACCCGGGGTGACCAACCTCGAACCCGAGGGCTTCGTCTACCCCGACCCGGCCGCCGTCTGCATCGACCTCGTCGCCTACCCCGACCCCAAGACGGTCAAGAACCGCGTGCACGTCGACCTCGCCACCACCTCGGCGGCCCACCATGCCGAGTTGGTCGCCCGCCTGACGGAACTCGGCGCGAAGCCCGCCGACATCGGCCAGGGGGACGTTCCCTGGACGGTCATGGCCGACCCGGAGGGCAACGAGTTCTGCGTGCTGGACTGGCACGACCCGATCCGGGACACCGGACCGATCGCGTCGGTGGTGGTCGACTGCGCGGATCCGCGAGCCATGGCCCGCTTCTGGGGTGAGGCCACGGACTGGACCGTGCACCGGGTGACCGACCAGAACGCGGTGCTGCGCTCCGCCAAGGGCGTCGGCCCGTACCTGCGGTTCGTCCGCACGCCTGACGTGAAGACCGGGTGGAACCGGGTGCATCTCGACGTCCGCCCCTACCCGGGTGACGACCTGGCGGCCGAGGCGGCCAGACTGCTGTCGCTCGGCGCCACCGACATCGACCTGGACGTACCGTGGCGGGTCCTCGCCGACCCGGAGGGCAACGAGTTCTGCCTCCTCACCCCGGCCTGACCGGAACCCTCGTCAGCCGCGCAACGGCCACCGGCCGGCTCCGCACCGCGCCGCTAAGGCGTGTTTCGTAACGCGGTCAGAGCCATTCGGTGATGATGGTGATGGTCCTGACCCGCTCTGACCGGACGGACCGGCGCTGACGGGCCCTGACCGGGCTGATCGGCGGGCCCGGCGGCGGCTACGCCCGCACGCGGGCGCTGGCCCGGATCCGCCAACCGACGAGGCTCGTCAGCGTGAGGGCCGCCGAGGTCGCGGCGAAGAGACCCGTCGACTGCTGGTAGCCGAACCGGTTCCCCACCGCGCCCATGAGCGCGGTGCCGAGCGGGATGGTGGAGAAGGCGACGAGCCGCTTCAGGCTGAGGATGCGCGCACGGGCCTCGGCCGGGGCGGCGTGCAGCCAGACCTGACCGCCGGCCGCGACGAGCACCGAGAACAGCCCACCCACGCAGAACAGGGCGACGACGATGGCCCACGTCGACGCCAGTGCCGCGGCGACGGCGAGCCCCGCACAGATCGACAGGTGGGCGAGGGTCGCCTGCAGCAGCGCTCGGTGCCCGTCGGGCTCGACCGAGCGGGCGCCGATGAGGACGCTGCCGAGGATCATCCCCACGGCGTACGCGGCGAGGGCTCGGCTCGACCAGACGGCCGTCGCCGGTCCGGGGCCCAGCAGGTCGCCGTACCAGGCCGGGAGCATCGCCAGCACCGGCGACACGGCCAGGTTGCTCCATGCTCCGAAGGCGAGCAGGTAACGCAGGTCCGGGCGGGCGGTGACGTACCGCCACACCCGCCTGGTCGACATCTGCGGTCCGGTCGCCCGTGCCGGCCGGGCAGTGCCCGTCCGGCGTCGGAGGCCGAGGGCCGAACTGGTCAGGAGGGTGGCGCCGAGCGCCAGTGCGAGCAGGAGCAGCGCCGCGGGTGCCACCGAGCGGGCGTGCCCGAGGCCGATCAGCCCTCCCGCGAAGACGGGCGAGACGATTCGCTCCAGTTGACCGTGCACCTGACCGAGGAGGGAGAGCCTCCGACGTGGCCAGTGGCCGGGGGCGACATCGACCGTCGTGGTTTCGATCGCCGCGAGGTAGACGATCTCCGCGACGGCCACGGCCAGGTGAAGAAGGACCACACCGACCAGCGCTGCCGGGGACACGCCGCCGGCCAGCGCGACGACGTAGCCCGCAGCGGCGGCGAGGAGCACCACCAGCAGGATCGACAGGCTACGTCGGCGGGGCGTGCGGTCGACCCACCCGCTCGCCAGTGCGTTGGTGACCAGCGCGACGACACCCGTGCCCCCGAGGACCCAGCCGAGGACGAGGCCGTTGGCGTGGGTCGCCAGCCACCAACTGCTGAGGAACAACAGGGCTCCGGTGCCCACGGACGCGATCACGCTTGGCACCCACGAGCGCAGGAAGTCCGTCATCGGGTGGTGACGGCGCCGCCGTTGAGGTGGATCGTCTGGCCGGTGACGTGGCGGGCCTGCGGCGAGAGGAGGAACAGGACGCAGGCGACCGCGTCGGAGAGCGCCCCGACGCGACCGGTCATCGTCTGCCCGCGAAGCTGCTCCTCCCGTTCCCTGGTCATGCCGCCACGGAAGAACTCGGTGCCCGCGACGTACCCCGGAGCCAGGCAGTTGACCGTGATCCCCCGGGCGCCGAGGCGGGCGGCCAGGCCCACGGCGTAGGAGGCGACGGCCGCCTTGGCGGGCCCGTAGAACCCGACCCCACGCTCGGCCGCGATCGACCCGAACAGCACCACGGAGGCCCCGTCGGCCAGGCGGGACTCCAGCGCCGCGACGGTCAGCGCGACCGAGCGGACGTTGCTGGCCATGGTCTCGTCGAGCAGGGCGGCGACGTCGGCGAGGCTCTCGGGCTCAGGGCGGCCGATGGCCGGGTTGCCGCCCGCGCACAGGACGAGCCCGTCGACCGGCTCCGTGACCGACTCGGCGAGCCGGCGCGCGTCGGCCGGGTCGGAGTTGTCGCACGCCAGGAACTCGATCCCGCCGCCGGTCTCCCGGGAGAGCGCCTCCAGCGGGCCCGCCCGCCGCCCGGTGACCAGCACCCTGTCTCCCCGCTCGTGCAGCGCCGACGCGACTGCGCGACCGATGCCGGTTCCTCCGCCGGTGACCACGAACATGGCGCCCTCCGTTAAGGTCTAAACGTTCTTGTTAAGAGCTTAACGTACACTGGTCCGGTGAACACAGGCACCGACAGGGCCGGCGGGATCGAGGCGGCCTGGCGACGGGAACGACCCGACCTCGACCCCTCGTCCATCGCGGTCGTGACGCGCATCTGGCAGCTGGCCAAGGTGTTCGCCGACGAGCGGCGCCGCCTGCTCGCCACGCTGGACATCGACCCGGCCCTGCTGGACCTGCTGGGCACGCTCCGTCGGTCGGGCCACCCCTACACCCTGTCCACCCGCGAGCTCGCCGAGCAGACCCTCGTGACGCCGGCGGCGATCTCCCAGCGCCTGACCAGAGCGGAGCGACAGGAGTGGGTCACGAGGACGCCCGGCTCGGGCCGCCGGGTGTTGGTGCGGCTGACCGACGCCGGCCGAGACCTCATCGACCACGTCGCGGGGCAGATCTTCGACCGGGAGCGAGAGCTGCTGTCGGCCCTCACGGGCACCGAGCAACGCCAGCTCGCGACGCAACTGGAGCGCCTCATCCACGCGATCGCCGAACCGGGGCCCATTCCGACAGTAGGCGCCTAGTACTCCACCGTCACTTGACCTGTTTGCGCTGGTAGTGGGATCGGCGGGCGCGGGCTCGGGAGGTTCGTCTCCAGATCGACGACCCGTGCGGGGTGTGCCCTGGTGGGAGCGTCACCGGCGCGGGACGGGGATGACCTGGGGATCAGGCGAGTTCGACGAGTTCCAGCAGGTCGTCGCTCCAGGCGTCCTCGTCGCCGTCGGGCAGCAGGATGGCCCGGTCGGGCTTGAGCGCCATGACCGCGCCGGGGTCGTGGGTGACCAGCACGATCGCGCCCGGGTAGCGGGCGATGGCGTCGAGCACCTGCTCCCGGCTGACCGGGTCGAGGTTGTTCGTCGGCTCGTCCAGCAGCAGCACGTTCGCGCCCGAGCAGACCAGCGTGGCCAGGGCCAGCCGGGTCTTCTCGCCGCCGGAGAGCACCCCGGCGGGCTTGTCCACGTCCTCGCCGGAGAAGAGGAACGCGCCGAGGATCTTGCGCAGGTCGGTGTCGGTCTGCTCGGCCGCGGCGCTGCGCATGTGCTCCAGCACCGTACGGTCCACGTCCAGCGTCTCGTGTTCCTGGGCGTAGTAGCCCAGCCGCAGCCCGTGCCCCGGGTTGACCTGGCCGGTGTCCGGCTCCAACAGGCCGCCGAGGATGCGCAGCAGGGTGGTCTTGCCGGCGCCGTTGAGCCCGAGGATGGCCACCCGGGAGCCCCGGTCCACCGCCACGTTCACGTCGGTGAAGATCTCCAGCGACCCGTACGACTTCGACAGGCCGGTCGCGGTGAGCGGGGTCTTGCCGCACGGTGCCGGGCTGGGGAAGCGCACCTTGGCCACCTTGTCGGCGACGCGTACCTCCTCCAGGCCGGCGATGAGCCGCTCGGCCCGCCGGGCCATGTTCTGCGCGGCGACGGTCTTGGTGGCCTTGGCCCGCATCTTGTCGGCCTGCGCCATCAGCGCGCCGGCCTTCTTCTCGGCGTTGGCCCGCTCCCGGCGCCGGCGGCGCTCGTCGGTCTCCCGCTGCGCCAGGTACGCCTTCCAGCCCAGGTTGTAGACGTCCACCACGGAGCGGGTGGCGTCCAGGAACCAGACCTTGTTCACCACCGCCTCGAGCAGCGAGGCGTCGTGGCTGATCACGATCAGGCCGCCCTTGTGGTTGGCGAGGAAGCCGCGCAGCCAGGTGATCGAGTCGGCGTCGAGGTGGTTGGTCGGCTCGTCCAGCAGCAGGATGCCGCCGCCGTTCTCGCCGGCGTCGCGGAACAGGATCCGGGCCAGCTCGATGCGGCGGCGCTGGCCGCCGGAGAGGGTGCCGATGGTCTGGGCGAGCGCCCGGTCGGGCAGGCCCAGGTTGGCGCAGATCCGGGCGGCCTCCGCCTCGGCCGCGTACCCGCCGAGCGAGGCGAACTGGTCCTCCAGCACGCCGTAGCGGCGGACCAGCTTCTCGTCCGCGTCGTCGGCGAGCTTGGCCTCGATCTCCTTCATCTGGGCCATCAGCACGTCCAGGCCACGGGCGGAGAGGACCCGGTCCCGGCCGGTGACGTCCAGGTCGCCGGTGCGCGGGTCCTGCGGCAGGTAGCCGATGGCGCTGCGCCGGTCGATCTGCCCGGCGTACGGCTGCCCCTCGCCGGCGAGCACCTTCAGCGTGGTGGTCTTGCCGGCGCCGTTGCGGCCGACCAGGCCGATCCGGTCGCCCGGTTGCACCCGCAGCGTGGTGTCGGACAGCAGGATCCGGGCGCCGGCACGCAGTTCCAGGCCGGTGGCAGTGATCATGTCGGAGAACTCGCTCTCGGGGTCTGGAAGGGCTGACTCAGGGCACGCGAGAGCGCCGGCGGGCCGGAGGGACCGTCGGCGCGGGGCGGTTCAGCCTTCGCAGAGCAGCACGCGGCAAGTGTACCGGGGGACGCCCGGCGCCTCCGCCGGATTACCGACCAAGATCATCGGGTACCCGAATCGGCGTCCGGACCCGGTCCGGTACCGCAACCACCACGACGGATCAAATCGGTGATCGGGGTAGACATGGAGCTGAACGAGAACGCGCGGATCGACACCAGCCAGGTGGACGACCGGCGAGGGTCCGGCGGAGGCGGCGGCCTGGGCGGCATTCCGATCCCGATCGGTGGCGGCCGCGGCGGCCTCGTCGGCATCATCGTCGCCGTGCTGGTCGCCCTGGTCGGCGGCGGCTTCGGGCTGAACGCGGCGACCAACGGCGGCGGCGGCGAGCAGGGCGACAACACCTCGCTGGAGCAGAAGTGCTCCGCCGACGACGCGCTCCAGCAGCTCGACTGCCGCAACACCCTCTACGTGAACTCGATCCAGGCGTACTGGCGGACGGCGCTGCCGGAGGCGTTCGGCGAGCAGTACCGCCCGTCCCGCACCGTGTTCTTCAGCCAGGGCGTGAACACCGCCTGCGGCCAGGCCGACTCCGGCGTCGGCCCGTTCTACTGCCCCGCCGACGACCTGGTCTACATCGACCTGACCTTCTACCGGGTGCTCGCCGAGCAGCTCGGCGCCTCCGGCGAGTTCGCCCAGCCGTACGTGCTGGCCCACGAGTACGGCCACCACGTGCAGGACCTGCTCGGCACCGAGGCGCAGATGCGCCGCCAGCAGCAGCGCGACCCGGACAACGCGAACGCGCTGTCGGTGAAGCTGGAACTCCAGGCCGACTGCTACGCCGGCGCGTGGGCGAAGAACGCCACCGGCACCGCGGACGAGAGCGGCCAGAAGATCTTCACCAGCATCACCGAGCAGGACATCGCGCAGGCCATCGACGCGGCGGAGAAGATCGGCGACGACGCCATCTCCGAGCGGGCGAACCGGCCGGTGAACCCCGAGGAGTTCACCCACGGCTCCTCGGCCCAGCGCAAGGAGTGGTTCACCCGGGGCTACTCCACCGGCGACCCGAAGTCCTGCGACACCTTCGGCGGCGCGCTCTGACGGCGGGTGGGGCGGGATGACCGCCCCGGGGACGGACGCGTGCGGGCCCGGTCGCCACGACGACCGGGCCCGCGGCGTCCGGCAGCGGCGGGGTGTCAGATCCGCTGCCAGAGTGCCGGCACGTTGGGCGGCTCCCAACCCGGCTGGGCGGTGTGCCCCTGGAGGCAGCGGTAGGACACGCCCGCGTAGCTCACCGTCGCGCCGGTGGCGTACGTGGTGCCGACCTGCCAGGTGGTGCCGTCCGGCGGGGTGCCGGTCGCGGTGGGCGTCGGGCTCGGCCCGGGGCCGCCGCCGCTGGTGACCAGCGTCAGCCCGTACGCCGCCAGGATCGGGTTGACCGGCTGGAAGTACATCGTCCCGCCGGTGCTGCAGTTGCCGGAGCCGCCCGAGGTGACCCCCTGGGCCTGGTTGCCGGAGATCCACGAACCGCCGGAGTCACCCGGCTCGGCGCAGGCGTTGCTCCGGGTCAGTCCGGTCACCGTGCCCTCCGGGTAGGTCACCGAGGCGTTCTTCTGCTGGATGGTGCCGCAGCGCCACCCGGTGGTGGAGCCGGAGCGGCAGACCGCCGCGCCCACCGCGGCCTCGACGCTGCCGGCCACCGCCACCGTTCCGCCGCGGTAGTCGTTCACCAGCCCGCGCGGGGTGTTCCCGGCGTCCACCTGCACCCAGGCGTAGTCCCGGCCGGGGAACGTCGAGCCGCGCACCGTGCCGGCGGGCTGCGAGGTGCGGGCCCCGACCCGGCCACAGTGGCCGGCGGTGACGAAGCCACCGTTCACCGAGAAGCCGATCGAGCACCGGCTGCTGCCGGTGTAGTAGGCGTTGCCGCCGATCACGTCGACGTACGGCCGCGGATCCTCCGTGCTGGCTCGGACGCGCAGCACGTCGGCCGGCACCCCGGCGGCGGCGGCGAAGGACCGGGCCGCGGCCGCGCCGCCGTCCCGGGCGAGGACCACGACGGCGTTGCCGGGAAGGTCGGCGTACCAGCCGACGACCGTGGCGGGGGCGGCGGCGGCCCGTCCGTTGAGCCGGTCGACCGCCCGGTCCAGGGCCTGCTCGGGGTGGGTCACCGGCACCGGGACAGCGCCGAGGTTGCGCACCGTGGCGGCGTCGGCGGTGGTGGTGACGCCGACCGACACGGCGTCACCCCGCTCCCCCACCCAGGTGCCGCCGTAGCGGGCGCCGAGGGTGCTGCGCAGCACCTGCTGCACCCGGCTGGCCCGGTCGTCGACGTCGAGCCGGGCCTTGGCCTGGGCCGGAGTCAGCCGCAGGTCCCGTTGCAGGGCGGCGAACACCTCGGGGGCGACGCCGTCGGGGGCGGCGACGGGGGCGGCGGGCGCGGCGGTGGGGTCGGCGCTGGCGTGGGCGGTCAGCGCCACGGTCAGCACCAGCGCGGCGGCACCGAGGGTAGTCGCCGCCACGGTGGTAGTTCGTCGGAGCATGGGGTCTCCTCGCGGGGTCGAGACGATGTGGAGGGTCGAAGCGACCGGCTACGAGCAGGCACGACGTGCCGCCCGGCAGGCTCACCACCGGTGCGCTACAGGAGAGAAAACAGTTGTTGTTAACCCTGTTGCCATCACCGTAGGTTAGACATCCGACGCCGTCAATAAAGACTCTTACCAATTTGCTCACGCCAGTTCAGGGGGCTGCCCGTGTCGCCGTCGCGCTCGCCCGACCCGGCCGCCGGCCGGATCCCGTCCGTCCGATCACGACCGGGCGCCGCCGGTCCGCCACCGGCGCTGCCCCGGCACCACCTGGCCGTACCCGACCAGGACGACCTGCCCTTCGCCGTCGGCACCTTCGACGAGCTCGGTCCGCTGTCCCGCGCCGACTTCCCGCACCGGCACACCTTCTACGAGCTGGTGTACGTGACCCACGGCCGGGCGGCGCACCTGATCGACCTCGACACCCATCCCGTCCGGCCGCCGCACCTGTTCGTCGTCACGCCCGGCCAGGTGCACCAGTGGCGGGACCAGCGCGAGCTGCGCGGCCACGTGTTGCTCTGCACCGCCGAGTTCCTGCTCACCGCCCCGGCGGACCGCGACGCGCTGCACCGCTCGGGCCACCGCTCCTGGCGCCCCCGGGACGCCGCGCAGGCGCGGCGGATCGCCACGCTGCTGCGCTGGGCGACCGCCGAGTACCACCGCCCCGGACCGGGCCGCGCGGGCCCACTCCGGGCCTATCTGCACCTCCTGCTCACCGAGGCGCTGCGGTCCCGCCCCACGGCACCGGCCTCGCACCCGCCCCCGGAGCCGCCGGCCGCCCGAGACCGGCGGGCCGCCGCCATCGCCCGCCACTTCGAGGAACTGCTCGCCGATCCGGACCTGGTCGGCCAGCCGCCCCACGCGTACGCGCGCCGGATCGGCGTGTCGGTGCGCCACCTCAACGACGCGGTGCCGCTCGCCACCGGGACCACTCCCGCCCGGCTGATCCGCCGCGCCCGGGTGCTGGAGGCGAAACGCCTGCTGGCCGGGACGGACCTCACCGTGGCCGCGATCGCCGGCCGGCTCGGCTTCGCCGATCCCGCCTACTTCTGCCGGTTCTTCCGCCGCGAGGTCGGCGACTCCCCCGGCGCGTTCCGGCGGCACGGCGGAAAACACCACGACCCCGTCCGGCCACACATCGACGGATCCTGACGCCGGTCAATAGCGTCGGGTGGCCGGCCCGGCCCCGGGCGGTCCGGGCCGCCACCGGCCATCCGGGCCGGGAAACCCGTCGGAGACGAGGAGGAACGCTCATGAACGGCGCACCCAGAGACGCAGCGGAGCCGGCCGACCCCCGCCACGGTGGTGGCGTGTCCCGCAAGAGCGTGCTGAAGGCCGCGGCGCTGGCCCTGCCCGTCCCGCTCCTCGCCGCCGGGGCCGCTTCGGGCGCCGGCACCGAGGCGACCGCCGCGACGTCCCCGCCACCGCTCACCCCGTACTGCGACGACGGCGACGACCCGACGCCGGAACAGATGGAGGGGCCGTACTTCAAGCCGAACTCACCCCGGCGCACCTCACTGATCGAGCCCGGCGTGGTCGGCACCCGACTCACCGTCATCGGCCACGTCTTCGGGCTGGACTGCCGGCCGGTCCCCGGCGTGCTGCTGGACTTCTGGCAGGCGGACGCCAACGGCGCCTACGACAACACCGGCTACCGGCTGCGCGGGCACCAGTTCACCGACGCCTCGGGCGGGTACCGGCTGAGCACCATCGTGCCGGGCCTCTACCCCGGGCGCACCCGGCACATCCACGTCAAGGCGCAGGCGCCCAACCGGCCGGTGCTCACCACCCAGCTCTACTTCCCGGGCGAGCCCCGCAACAACACCGACCCGATCTTCGACGCCGCCCTGCTGATGACGGTCCGGACGGTGGCCGGCGGCCGGGAGGGCAGCTTCGACTTCGTGCTCAACGTGACCTCCGCGCCCACGCCCACCCCGACCGGCACCGCGCCCGGCGGAACCTGGGCGCCCGGCACCGCCTACCCGGCCGGGGCCCGGGTGACCTACGGCGGTCTCGGCTACCGCTGCCTCCAGGCCCACACCGCGCAGGTCGGCTGGGAGCCGCCGCGGGCGCCGGCGCTCTGGGCCGCGGACTGACCCGGGGGAGGGACCGG
>NZ_JAUMKD010000004.1:0-82500 GCF_030519475.1 Micromonospora sp. C28SCA-DRY-2
ACCGCTCCCGGCCGCCGCCGGTCCGCCCGGTCGGCTGCGGGGGGGACGGCCGAGGTCGGCGTCGGCGGCCGCCCGGGCCGGAGTGGCGGTCACCGGCCGAGGTCGGCGTCGGCGGCCGCCCGGGCCGGAGTGGCGGTCACCGGCCGAGGTCGGCGTCGGCGGCCGCCCGGGCCGGAGTGGCGGTCACCGGCCGAGGTCGGCGGCGGTCGGTGGTGGTCGGCGGCCGAGCCGGGCGAGGGTGTGCGCCGGCCGGTCGGTGATGATCCCGTCCACCCCGGCGGAGAGCACCAGGTCCAGGTCCGCCGGTTCGTTGACGGTCCAGACGTAGACCTGGTTGCCGGCCGCGCGCAGCGCGGGGACCAGCTGCGGGCGGGCCCGCACCAGGCCGATCCCCGGGCCGGCGATCCGGCTGCCGAACGGCAGCCGACCCAGCCGCAGCCAGCGCGGCAGCACCTCCAGCAGCAGCACGGTGGGCAGCGCCGGGGCGAGCTCCCGCATCCGGCGTACGGCCAGCGGGGAGAAGGACATCACGGTCACCCGCACCGGATCGTCCGGTTTCGGCTCGGCGAGCCCGTACCGGCGCAGCACGGCGACCAGCCGGCGCTCGACGTCCCCGCCGTACCGGGACGGGTGTTTGGTCTCCACCAGCAGCCGCACCGGCCGGCCGGCGGCCAGTACGGCGTCGAGCAGCCGCTCCAGGGTGAGCAGCCGGGTGTGCGACTCGTCGAGCACCTCGTCCCCGTCGGCCGGTACGCAGCCGGGGTGCCACGAGCCGAAGTCCAGCGCCTCGAGTTCGGCGAGGGTACGCGCGCTGACCAGACCGCGGCCGTTGCTGGTCCGGTCCAGCCGGCGGTCGTGTACGCAGACCAGGTGCCCGTCCCGGGTCAGCCGGACGTCGCACTCCAGCCCGTCCGCGCCCTCGTCGAGGGCGCGCAGGTAGGCGGCGAGGGTGTGCTCCGGCAGGTCGTACGAGGCGCCGCGGTGCGCGAAGACCAGGGGTTCGGCCATGCCGTCCGCCTAGAGGACCCGCCCCGGCTGCCCGTTGCCGTCGACCACCGGGCGGCCGGCGGCGGCCCACTCGCCCATCCCGCCCGCGACGTTGCGCACCTGGTCCCAGCCGTTGCGCGTCAGGTACGCGACGACCTGGGCGGAGCGCCCGCCGGAGCGGCAGATGACCGCCACGTCGCGGTCGGTGGGCACCTCGGCCAGCCGGGCGGGCAGCTCCATCATCGGCAGGTGGTGGGCGCCGGGGGCGTGGCCGGCGGCCCACTCGTCGTCCTCGCGGACGTCGAGCAGGTAGGTGTCGTCGGCGATCTCGGGCACGGTCACGGTGGGAACCTGGGGTCCGAACACGGGTACCAAGCCTAGATCCTGGCCGGGCCGACCGCCGCAGCCACGGTCGCCGGTCCGGTCACAACCGGGTCACCCAGCGGGGATTGGCCCGGGCCCAGTCGGCCACCCCGGCCCCCCGGACCGCCTCGAAGAGACCGTTGCCCCCGTTGTCCAGCAGCACGTACGAGACCTGGTCGATGGTCTGCGGGTAGGACGGGACCTGTACCCCGCGCAGCGCGTCGCTGGGCAGGTCGCGCAGCGCGAGCAGCAGATCCTCCAGCGGCACGCCGTTGGTGTCCACGGTCAGCGAACCGCCGACCGCGCGGATCACCTGGTCGAGCTTGACCGGGTTGGTGCGCAGCCGGTTCTCGGAGGCGCGTTCCAGCATCGCCCGGAGCAGTTGCTGCTGGTGGGTCTGCCGGTCGTAGTCGCCGCCGGGCAGGTCGTAGCGCTGGCGCACGTAGTCCAGCGCCTGCGCCCCGTCCATCTGCTGGCAGCCGGGGTGGTAGACCCGGTCGGTGTGGATCGAGCGGACCTCGGTCTGCACGCACATCCGGACACCGCCCAGCAGGTCGATCACCTTGCGGAGGCCGGAGAAGTCGATCAGCGCCGCGCCGTCGAACCGGATGCCGGTCAGCCGGGCCAGCGTGGCGGAGAGCAGTCGGGCGCCCCCCTCGCCGCCCCCGCCGTGCTCGTACGCGGCATTGATCTTGTCCGGCCCGCCGCCGAAGCCGTTCGCGCCGGCCGGGATGGCCACCAGCAGGTCGCGCGGGACCGAGACCAGGTACGCCTCGCGCAGCCCGGCCGGCACGTGCACGATGAGGATGGTGTCGGTGCGCTGGTCCGGGCCGGTGGCGCCGGGGCGCGCGTCGGAGCCGATGAGCAGGTAGTTCAGCGGCCCGTCGAGGTCGGTCCGGTCCCGCCGGGCGCTCGGGTCGAGCAGTTGCTCGCGGAGCACCGTGCGGTCGTACCGGTCGGTCAGGGCGCGGACGCCGAACACGGCGACCCCGGCCAGCACCACCAGCGCCAGGCCGACGCCGAGCAGGACGCGGGACCAGCGCGGCGGCGCGGACCGGCTGCCCGCCCGGATCCGCTTCCGACCGTCCCGCCCCGACCTGGACGTGGCGCCCCCTCCCCGCCGCCCGTACGTGAAACCTGCTCACGTCAGGCTACGGTCGGGATGGCCCGGCCAGGCCCGGTTCGCCGAGATCCGCCCGGTCGCCCGGCCCTCGCCGGTCGCCGTCGGACCCACCGCCGCTACTTGCGGTTGGAGATCACTCCGGGGTTGGCGAAGACGAATTCGGCCAGCTTGTCCTCCTTGACCGCCCGGAACATGGCAAGGGTCTCCTCGCTGAGGGTCTCCTTGCCCGCGCCGTCGCCGTGGAAGGTGCCGCCGTTGGTCTTCAACATGGTCAACTCGTTGGCGGTGACCCCGCGCATGGTGAAGACGAAGTCGGCGACCGGCACCCCGCCGGTGTCCAGGATGAAGGCCTTGCCCGCCGCCTTGATCAGCTGGTTCAGCTTGACCGGGTTGGTCAGCGTGCCGTTGTCGCTGGCCTTGCGGGCCATCGCCTTGATCAGCTGCTGCTGGTTCGCCTGCCGGTCGTAGTCGCCGTTCTTGAGGCTCTTGCGCTGCCGGGAGTAGTCCAGCGCCGCCCAGCCCTCCATCTCCCGGCAGCCCTTCTTGTGCACCACCGGGGTCATCGGCTTGCCGGTCTTCTTGGCGTCCGCGTTCCACATCGGCTTGCCGTCGACGTACGACATGTGGATCGAGGCGACCTCCTGCTTGACGCAGATCCGCACCGACCCGAGGGCCTCGATCACGTTCTTGAAGCCGCCGAAGTTGATGATCGCGGCGCCGTCGAAGCTGATCCCGGTCATCTTCTTGATGGTCTGCGCCATCAGCTGGGCGCCGCCCTCCCAGCCGCCGCCGTTGCGGGCGCCGGCCTGGAACGCCGCGTTGATCTTGTCGACCCCGCCGGCGTAGCCACTCTTCTTGAAGGCCGGGATGTGCGCCTCGGTGTCCCGGGGAATCGAGATCAGGTACGCCTGGTCGTGGGTCGCCGGGATGTGCAGCACGATGATGCTGTCCGCGCGGACGTCGTCGGCGGCCCAGCGCTCCCGGGCGTCCACGCCCAGCAGCAGCATGTCGATCGGGCCGTCCAGGTTCGCGCCGCCCTCCGCGTCGGTCTTGCCGGCGTCACCGAGCAGGTTGCGCTGGGCGATGTTGCCGGTCGCCTGGCTGATCAGGGCCTTGCTGCCGACGATGGCGACACCGCTGGTCATCATCAGCACCGCGCCGAAGACGACGGTGAGCCGGGCCCAGAGCGGGTCCTTGCGGCGCTTCCGCTTCTTCGCCGGGCCGCCGCCGCCCTTGCCGGGTGGTGCCGCGACGGCGGAGGACACCCGCACGGCGGCGCGGGGTGGCTCCAGCGACGAGGGGCGTCGGCTGGTCTGAACCGGCATGCGTGCTCCAGCTCGCGTGATCAGGGGGCGGGACCACTGTACGTACGCTTTCCCGTCCTGGCGAGTTCGTCCCACGGCAAATTTCCGTTGCCCTGTAGGCCATCCAGGCGATCTGACCGAACGGACAGATCAATGCGACCGGTCGGCGGTTGGCCTCCCGGCGGCCGGAATCCGGCCGCCGACCGACGTCGACGACCGTCGACGTCCGACCCGACGCGGTGGCGCCGGGCCGGTCGATCCGTGGCGGGTCAGCCGCCGTCGCCCGCGGCCGGCTTCTGGTTGGCCTTCACCCAGTCGCCCATCGTGTCGCCGGCCATCGCCCGGTACATGGCGAGGGCCTTCTCCCGGTCGGAGACCACCACCGACTCCCCGTTGATCGTCTGGCTGCCCACGTGCGGGCTGGTGACGAAGGTGAGGTTCTCGCCGCGCAGGTTACGGAACTGCACCGCCATGTCCATCAACGAGAAGCCCTGGTCGACGGTGACCGCGTCGGTCACCGACTGGAGGAAGTCGTGCAGCTTCTTGGGATTGGTCAGCGTGCCCGTGCTCGCCGCCTTGTCCATCAGCGCGCGGAGGAACTCCTGCTGGTGCCGCATCCGGGCGAAGTCGCCGTCCGGGAACTGCTTGCGCTGCCGGATCCAGTCCAGCGCCTCGGCGCCGTCCATGTGGTTGACGCCCTTGGTGAACGTCCGGTACGGCTTGTGGATCGAGGTGATGGTCCGCTCCACCTTCAGGTCGACCCCGCCGAGCGCGTCGGTGACCTGCTTGAAGCCGGCGAAGTCGATCGCCATCACGTGGTCCAGCCGGACGTCGGTGAAGCACTCCACGGTCCGTACCGCGAGCGGCAGGCCGCCGAACGCGAACGCCGCGTTGATCTTTCCGCGCTGGCCGGAGCCGCACTCGGCGTTGGCGCTCTCCGGGATCGGCACGTACAGGTCGCGCGGGATGGAGACCAGGTAGGCCTGCTTGTGGTCGGAGGGGATGTGCATCACGATGATCGTGTCCGCCCGCCACTTGCTGCTCTGGTCGACCGGGGCGTCCGGGTCCCGGGAGTCGCTGCCGACCAGCAGGATGTTCAGCGCCCCCTCGACCGGCTTGGCCGGCCGACCACCGGTGATCTCCGAGAACGGGTCGGTGCGGGCCAGGTCGTTGTTCAGGTTGCGGGCGTAGAACCAGGCACCCACGCCGCCGAGCAGCGCGAGCACCAGCACGGCCACGCCGGCCACCATGGCGATCCGTCCCCAGCGCGGGCGCGGACCCCGCCGCTCCGGCCGGCCGGGGCGGCCCGGGCCACCGGGGCCGTCCGGGCCGATCGGGCCACCCGGGCCGCCGGGCCCGCCGGCCTGCGGCTGCTCGTCCGGCGCCGGGTACCAGCGCGCCTCACCCGGGCGGGCGCGTCCGGTGGCGCTCCGGCCGGAGCCGGGCACCGACGCGCGCCCGGCGCTGCGGTGCAGGTACGGGAGCGGAAGGCCGGCTGGCGTGGTCGCTGACATGTAACTCAGGGTACGTAGCCCGAGCGAGTACCGCCCTGATCCGCGGGCCGGTGTGGCGTCGGCGCGGTTACCCTAGCCGCTCGCGGAAGTACTCGATCGTGCGTCGCAGGCCCTCTTCGGGCGCCACGGTCGGCTCGTATCCCAGCAGTTCGCGGGCCAGCGTCAGGTCGGGCCGGCGCATCTCCGGGTCGTCGGCCGCCCGGGTGACGTACGTCACCTCGGAGCTGCTGCCGGAGAGTGACACGATCGTCTCGGCCAGTTGCCGCATGCTCATCTCGTGCTCGGTGCCGCAGTTGATCGGCCCGGTCTCGGTCGAGTCGAGCAGCAGCAGGATGCCCCGGACGAGATCCTCGACGTAGCAGATCGAGCGGGTCTGGTTGCCGGTGCCGTGCACGGTGATCGGCTCGCCGCGCAGCGCCTGGGAGATGAAGGTGGGGATGGCCCGCCCGTCGTCCGGCCGCATCCGCGGGCCGTACGTGTTGAAGATCCGGACGATCGCGGCGTCCAGTCCCCGACTGCGGTGGTAGGCCATGGTGGCCGCCTCGGAGAAGCGCTTCGCCTCGTCGTAGACGCTGCGGATGCCGATCGGGTTGACGTTGCCCCAGTACGTCTCCCGCTGCGGGTGCTCCTTCGGGTCGCCGTACGCCTCGGAGGTGGAGGCCATCAGGAACCGGGCGCCGTCGGCGACCGCGCGGTCCAGCAGGTGCAGGGTGGCCACCGAGCCGACCCGCAGGATCTCCACCGGCAGCTTCTCGAAGTCCGTCGGGCTGGCCGGCGAGGCCATGTGCAGGATCGCGTCGAACCGCTCGGCCACCGCCGGGTGGTGGTTCGGCAGGCCGTCGGAGATGTCCGCCTCGACCAGGGTGAAGGTCGGTTCGTCCAGCAGGTGGGCGACGTTCTCCTTCGACCCGGTGACGAAGTTGTCCAGCGCGACCACCGTGCAGCCCCGGGAGATCAGCACGTCCACCAGGTGTGACGGGACGAAACCGGCGCCGCCGGTGACGAGGATGCGGTGACCCGGTCCGAAGCGCGCTGCAACCTTCATGGTGGTCAGCCTACTCACCGGGCCGGTCCGGCACCCGGGGCCCGCGCCGCCGCGCGAAGGGGCCCCCGGTCGGTCGACCGGGGGCCCCTGGCGCGGGCCGGCTCAGTGCGCGCCGGCTCCGGTGAGGGAGCGGACCTCCAGTTCGGCGTACTTCGCGTCGTCGCGTTCCTTGGAGATGACGGTGCCGATCCACCCGCACAGGAAGCCGAACGGGATGGACAGGATGCCCGGGTTGGACAGCGGGAACCACTGCCAGTCGTGGTCCGGGAACATCGACGTCGCGGCCCCGGAGACCACCGGCGAGAAGAACACCAGCAGCACGGCCGAGAGCAGGCCGCCGTAGATCGCCCAGACCGCGCCCGAGGTGTTGAACCGCTTCCAGAACAGGCTGTAGAGGATGGCCGGCAGGTTGCCGGAGGCGGCCACCGCGAACGCCAGCGCCACCAGGAACGCCACGTTCAGGTTCTGCGCGAAGATGGACAGCACGATCGAGATCGCGCCGATCACCAGCGCGGAGATCCGGGCCACCGCGACCTCCTGCCGCTCCGAGGCCTGGCCGTTCTTCATGACGTTGGCGTAGAAGTCGTGCGCGAGGCTCGACGACGAGGCCAGCGTCAGTCCGGCGACCACGGCCAGGATGGTGGCGAAGGCGACCGCCGCGATCACCGCCAGCAGCGTCGCCCCGCCCAGGTCGCCGCCGAGGAAGTCCACGCCGAGCGCCTCGGCCAGCTGGGGCGCCGCGGTGTTGCCGGCCCGGTCCTGGGCGGTGATCGCCTCGCCGCCCACCAGGGCCGCCGCGCCGAAGCCGAGGGCCAGGGTGAGCAGGTAGAAGGTGCCGATGATGCCGATCGCCCAGAGCACGCTCTTGCGGGCCGCCTTCGCGGTCGGCACCGTGTAGAAGCGGATCAGGATGTGCGGCAGGCCGGCGGTGCCGAGCACCAGGGCGATGCCGAGCGAGAGCAGGTCCATCTTGTTGTAGAAGGTCTGCGTGGCGTTGCCGGCCACCTCGACCCCGTAGCGCAGCCCCGGCTCCAGGAACGCGCTGCCCTTGCCCGACGACGACGCGGCGTCGCCGAGCAGCGAGGAGAGGTTGAACTTGTACTTGGCCAGCACCAGCAGCGTCATGATGATCGCGCCGCCCATCAGCAGGAACGCCTTGACGATCTGCACGTAGGTGGTGCCCTTCATGCCACCCACCGTGACGTAGATGATCATCAGGGCGCCGACCAGGATGATCGTGGCGATCTTGGCGGCGTCCGCGTCCATGCCGAGGAAGGTCGTCCCGGGCTTGATGCCGAGCAGCAGCGCCACCAGCGCGCCGGCGCCCACCATCTGGGCCAGCAGGTAGAAGATCGACACGGTGATGGTGGAGACCGCCGCGGCGGTCCGCACCGGGCGCTGGCGCATCCGGAAGGCCAGCACGTCGGCCATCGTGTACCGGCCCGAGTTGCGCAGCAGCTCGGCGACCAGCAGCAGCGCCACCAGCCAGGCGACCAGGAAGCCGATCGAGTAGAGGAAGCCGTCGTAGCCGTAGAGGGCGATCAGGCCGGCGATACCGAGGAACGAGGCCGCCGACATGTAGTCGCCGCCGATCGCCATGCCGTTCTGGAAGCCGGAGAAGGACCGGCCGCCGGCGTAGAAGTCGGTGGCGGTCTTGGTCTGCCGGCTGGCCCAGATGGTGATGGCCAGCGTCACCGCCACGAAGACCAGGAAGAGGGTGATGGTCAGGTTGCGGGCGGTGGTGTCGCCCGCCTCAGCCGCGAGGACCGTGTTCATGGGTCACCTCCCCGATCTCGGCGCGGATCCGGTCGGCGACCGGGTCGATCTTCCGGTCGGCGTGCCGGGAGTAGAGCCAGGCGATGAGGAAGGTGGAGACGAACTGGAGCAGGCCGAAGACGAGGGCGACGTTGATGTTGCCGAAGAGCTTCGTGCCCATGAACCCCCGCGCGTACGCGGACAGGATCACGTAGAGCGCGTACCACAGGAAGAACGCGACGGTCATCGGGAAGACGAAGCCGCGCAGCGCGCGGCGCAACCCGGCGAACTCGTCCGACCGCTGTACGGCGAGATACCGGTCCGGCGTGGACGCGTCGGCCGGCGCGGGTGTGTCCGTGGACATCTGTGGATCACCACCTTCACAGGCATCGGGGATTTCCGCGCACGGTAGGAAGCGCGCTCCCCGCCGGGGAAGGCCGAGATCGACGCCGGTCGCCGGGTGCGCCGAACGGCACGGTGGCTGCGCCGAGTGACCCAGCTCACTCCGACGAGCGGTCGCCGGACGGCAGCCCGGGCCGTCGACCGGGTCGTTCGGGCCGGCTCGGTCGGCTCGGTCCGGCGCTGGTCAGACCAGCTCGCGGTAGCGGCCCCGGTAGTGCAGCAGCGGGTCCGTCTCCTCGGCCAGCTCGACGGCCTCGATGGTGGCCTCCACCAGCAGGCCCCAGCCGAACTCCCGGGCGGTGTCCAGCCGGCAGCCGGCCCACCCGCCGGCGTCGGCCGGCACCGGCCCGTAGGGCGTGTCGGTCCACTCGCCGGTGGCGAAGAGGCCGCCGGGGGACGGGAAGAGGCCGGCGAACCGGTCGGCGAGCTGCCGGTGCGGCGGGCCCAGCGGGGCCACCGCGAACCGGCCGGCGGCCTCGGCCGCCGCCCACAGGTCGGACTCCGGGTCGACGAGGCCGAGCAGCCGGTCCGGCTCACCCTCGGCCACCAGGGTGGACGACACCGTCAGGCCCGCCGGGCCCGGCGCCGTCCAGAGCGTCACCGGCGCGGCCAGCCGACCCCGCAGCCGGCGTACGGGCGAGCGCTGCCCCGCCGGTACGGCGAACGGATCGGTGTGGTGGATCTCGGCACCCGGCTCATGATTCACGTGGAACATTCTGCCGCTCGCCGCCGTCGCCCGTGCCGGCTCCGCACGCTGACGACGGCGAGGGCGCCCGGCGGAACCCAGCGCCTCCCACCCCGCTGAGCACTCCGCAAGATCGTGCTCGATCCACGAAGTAGTGGCCTCCAGGCCGGTGGGAGGCCACTACTTCACTGATCGAGCGCGACCCTGGCCGGCAGATCCTGCTCAGTCGGGGGCGAGTGAACGGCGGGCGGCGGCCAGGACCTCGGGGTCGGTGCAGCCGGTGGCGTAGCCGGCGATCCGGCGACGGATGTCGCGGCCGAGCAGCCACACCCCGATCCGCTCGGCGACCGGGCGCAGGAACGCGGGACGGCAGCGGAAGCTGTAGCGCCAGGTGGCGATCGTGTGGCCCGGTTCCGGGGCCGGCGCGAACCGCCAACCGCCGGCGAAGATCTCGAAGAACCACGGCCCGCGCACCATCTTCATGCCGACGTGGCTCGGCGGAGCCCAGGAGACGTACTCGCTCACCATGACCAGCCCGTGCCGGGAGCGGGTGAAGGTGCGCACCCCCTTGCCGGGCCGGATCGCCCCGTCGGTGAAGTGCTGCTCCCGGACGAACGGGTCCCACCGGTAGCGGACCGGCGCGGTGGTCTGGGAGACCGCGAAGGCCAGCGCGGGTGGCACCGGCACGGTCGTCACCGCCTCGACGACAGGCATCCGCCCATTCTGGCCGCCCCCGGCAAACCGACCGGTCAGCGGCGGGGGGTCACGGTGGCGAGCAGTTCGGGCTGGCGGCGGTCGAGCACGTCCCCGACCAGGTACGCGCCGAGCAGCGCGGCGCCCAGGCCGTAGGCGGCGCCGACCGGCAGGGCCAGCCAGTGCCAGACGTCGCCGAGCAGCGCCGCGGCCACCACCATCGGCACCGCCGCGACCATCGTGCCGACCATGGCCAGCAGGGTGAGGAAACTCTTCGCCACGCCGGCGCCGCTGTTCAGCGCGAACGGGTTGCTCGTCTCCGGCAGCGCGTACGCACCGAGCACCGAGACGAGGCTGTTCACCGCCAGCCCGACGCCGTAGGTGGCGAGCAGGCTGCCGGAGGTCACCCCGACCCAGCCGGGCCGGCCGAGGATCACCGCCAGCGCGACCGAGACGACCGCCAGCATCGGCAGCACGTAGAGCGAGAACGCCGCCATCCGGGCCCGCAACTCCTGCTGGCCCGGTACGCCGGCGACCAGGTGCGCGGCGTACGCGCTGCCGTCGAAACCGAACTGGTTGGCCAGGGTGACCGAGGCGAGCACGCCCACGAAGACCATGGAGAGGCTGACCAGCAGCGGTGACGAGGTGTCCGGCACGGCGAACCCCTGGGTGTCGCCGGCGGTGAGGTTGGCGCCACCCAGGTTGACCATGACGGGCACGAAGAGCCCGACCACCGCCACGGTGACCAGGTTCGCCCGCCGCCGGGCGTCCCGCCACCAGTACCGGGCCTCCCGGGCCACCAGCGCGCCGAACCGGTCCCGCCGGGCCCAGCCCACCCAGCGCGGGAAGAGCTGCGCCACCGCGCCGCCGGCCGGGCCGCGCCGGGCCGGAGCCGGGCCGGCGCTGGCCGCACCGACCATCGCCGACTCCAGCGAGCGGGACCACCAGGCCAGCAGCGCCACCAGGGCCAGTGCGGTGATCAGCAGCTTGACCGGGGCGGCCCAGACCCGCCCCTCGGCCAGGTCGATGCCGGCCGTCCAGGGTGCGCCGAACGGGGTCCAGCCGACCACCTCCGCCATCGGATCGAGCCGGTCCCAGTCCGCGTCCCGCAACGCCGCCAGGCCGAAGATCTGCAGCGGGCCGAGCAGCGCCGCGGCCACCGCGAGCAGCACGGCGGCCAGGTCACGGACCCGCCGCGAGCGGAGCATGGCGGCGAACGCGCTGGTGACCGCCCGGGCGGCGGCGACGCAGAGCAGCACCCCGGCGAGCACCCCGACCACCTGCACCACGGCCGCCGACCAGCCACCCAGCGCGCCGGCGGTGACCACCAGCCCGGAGAGGGCCAGCAGTACCGCGACCGCTGGCACGCTCACCAGGGCGGCGGCGAGCAGCCCGGTGACCAGGGTGCGGCGCGGCAGTGGCAGCAACGCGAACCGGGCCGGGTCGAGGGTCTCGTCCACCCCGAAGAAGACCAGGGGCAGCAGCAACCAGCCGAGCACCGTCAGGCCGCCACCGAACGCGGCGATCATCAGCGCGTACCGGTCGTTGCCGGCCAGCCCGGGCGCGGCGAAGAGGAAGAAGCCCGTGCCGGCGAACCAGAGCCCGAACACCGCGCCGACCACGTAGAGCGCGATCCGCCAGGCCTGGCCGCGGAAGTTGTTGACCATCACCCGGAGCTTGAGCCGGACGAAGTGGCGCGGGGACACCCGGTGGGTCGCCGCGGCCGTGGCGGTCGGGGCGGCCGGGGCGGTCACCGGGACAGCCACGCCAGCTCCTCGCCGGTCGCCGTCCGCCCGCCGACCACCTCGACGAAGACCTCCTCCAGCGAGCGGTCGCCGCGTACCTCGGGCAGCGTGCCGACCCGCTTGATGGTGCCGGCGGCCAGGATCGCGACGTGCGAGCAGAGCCGCTCGACGACCTCCATCACGTGGCTGGAGAAGACCACCGTCCCGCCGCCGGCCACGTACCGCTGGAGGATGTCGCGGATGAGCGCGGCGGAGACCGGGTCGACCGCCTCGAACGGCTCGTCGAGCACGAGCAGCCGCGGCCCGTGCAGCAGCGCGCAGGCCAGGCCGATCTTCTTCTTCATGCCGGCCGAGTAGTCGACCACCAGGGTCCGGCCGGCGTCGCCGAGCGCGAGCACGTCGAGCAGCTCCGCCGCCCGCTGGTCGACCACCGCCGGGTCCATGCCGCGCAGCAGGCCGTGGTACGCGAGCAGCTCCGCGCCGCTGAGCCGGTCGAAGAGGCGTACGCCGTCCGGCATGACGCCGAGCAGCCGCTTGGCGGCGACCGGGTCGGCCCAGACGTCGTGCCCGAGCACCCACGCCCCGCCGGCGTCCGGCCGGAGCAGCCCGACGGCCATCGACAGGGTGGTGGTCTTGCCGGCGCCGTTCGGGCCGAGCAGGCCGTAGAACGAACCGGCCGGCACGTCGAGGTCGACTCCGGCCACGGCGATCTTGCCGTCGAACGCCTTCGCCAGGCCACGCAACGACAGGGCCGGCTGCTCACCAGTCATGCGTACGACGGTAACCGTCGGTGCCGAATACCTGGTCCGGCCGAGGGATGATCCGCCGTCATCCCGCAGTCGTACGCGCCGGCATGCAACCGGACACCCGGCTGGCGGGTGACAGGTGCAGGATCGGCGGTCGGAGGTGCGATGAACACCGATGTCGGGTTCGAGGAGTTCTACCGGGCCACGAGACACCGGGTGGTCACCGTGCTCTACGCGCTCTGCGGCGACCTGACCGAGGCGCAGGACGCCGCCCAGGAGGCGTACGTGCGGGCCTGGCAACGCTGGCGACGGATCGGGGAGTACGGCGACCCGGAGGCGTGGGTACGCACGGTCGGGCATCGGCTGCTGGCCAACCGTTGGCGCAAGATCCGGAACGGGCGGCTCGCGTACCGCCGGCACGGCGCCGCCCCCGCGGTCGGGCCGCCGTCCGAGGACACCGTCGCGCTGGTGGCGGCGCTGCGCCAGTTGCCGGCCGAGCAGCGGGAGGCGGTCGTCCTGCACCACCTGGCCGACCTGTCAGTCGCCGAGATCGCCGCGCAGACCGGGGTGCCGACCGGCACCGTCAAGGCGCGCCTGGCCCGCGGCCGGAAGGCCCTGGCCGACCTGCTCGGCACCACCCTTCCCGAGGAGGTCAGCAATGCCTGATCCGCTCTTCGCCGGCCTGTACCGGGACACCGAGCAGCTGACCTGGGCATCGGCGGAGCAGCTGCGGGGCCGCGCCCGGCAGTTGAGCCGCCGGCGGGCCGCCGCGGTGCTGGCCGGCGTCGCCGCCGTGGCGGTGGTCGCCGCCGGCACGGTGGCCCTGGCCGGTCGCCCGGACGCGGCCCCCCGGCCGGTACCGCCCGCCACCGGCTCGCCCACCCCGTCGGTGGCGCCCACCCTGCCACCCGCGCCCTGGCCGGCTCCCGACCCGGACGAGCCGCCCGTCGAGGAGGCGGCCATGCTCCAACCGGGCGACGTGACGGCCGGTTACCGCCCGACCGGCGCCGAGGCGGACGAGGACGGGAGCTTCGGATCCCGGACGGTCCACTGCCTCGACCCGACCCACCCGTTGCGCCGGCACGTTCCGCCGCGGGCGGAACGGGAACAGACCTTCCAGCGGGGTGCGGACGAACTGATCTTCGAGCGGGTGCAGCGGCACCTCAACACCAACCGGGTCCTGCTCGTGGTGCGGGCCACGGTCGAGGTCTGCCGCGACGAGGGGGTGGCGCTGACCGTCCTCGAGGACGTCCCCTTGCGGTCCCCGGACCAGTTGAAGGAGTTGCTGGTGGTCCGGGTCGATCACGCCGGCGGTGGCAGTTCGCTGCACGTCTTCGTCGCGGCGGGGGAGATGCTCGCCGAGGTGTGGGGACCCGGGCTGATCGATCCGGCGGAGGCCGGACGCCTCGCCCAGCGGGCCACCGAGCGGCTCTGCGACGTGCAGCTCTACTGCTGACGGCCGGGCTGCAGGCGCAGCGACTCCGGGGTGTGCAGGCGGAGCATGGTGGCCCCGACGTCGGCCGGCGCCCGGCGGCGGGTGGCCAGCGACACCGCCACCATCACGGTGAAGGCGAGCGGCACCGTCCAGGCGGCCGGCTGCGCGGTGAGCGTGGCCGGCCAGCCGGACAGCGGCGGCCCGACCACGGTGACCAGCACCGCGACGATCGCGGCGCCGCCGCCGACCAGGATCCCGGCGGCCGCGCCGAGGTCGGTCAGCCCGCGCCACCAGATGCCGAGCACCAGCAGCGGGCAGAAGCTGGACGCGGCGACCGCGAACGCCAGCCCGACCACCTGCGAGACGTCGAGCCCGGCGAGGTTGAGCGCGAGCACCGCCGGCACCGCGCCGGCGATCACGGTGGCCAGCCGGAAGCCGCGTACCGAGCCGCGGCCGAGCACGTCCGTCGAGATCACTCCGGCGACGCTGGTGAGCAGCCCGGACGAGGTGGAGAGGAAGGCCGCGAACGCGCCCGCGGCGACCAACGCGGCGAGCAGCCGCCCGGTGGTGCCGTGGCCGAGCACGGCCTCGGGGAGCAGCACCACCACCGCGTCGGTCTGCCCGGTGACCAGCAGTTGCGGGGTGTAGATCCGGCCGAGCACCCCGTAGATCGTGGGGAGCAGGTAGAAGACGCCGACCAGGGCGAGCACCACCAGGGTGGTGCGCCGGGCAGCCGCGCCGTCCGGGTTGGTGTAGAAGCGCACCAGCACGTGCGGCAGCCCCATGGTGCCGAGGAAGGTCGCCAGGATCAGCGAGTAGGTGGCGAAGAGTCCCTGGTCGTCGTCGCCGGCCGTGCTGGGCAGCAGCCACTCGGCGGCGTCGGTGGCCACCCCGGAGACCTCCGGCACCGGGTCGCCGGCGGCGAAGCTCAGCTCGTCGCCGGGGCGTACCTCCCGGATCTGGCCGTCGGGCAGGGTGAGGGTCGCGTGATGCTCGACCACGACGGTGGTCGCGGCGCGGAACGCCGGCCCGTCGGGCGGGGTCACCGCGGGCCGGGCGTCGGCCTGCCACTGCAACGCCAGGAAGATCGCGGGTACGGCGAGCGCGGTGAGCTTCAGCCAGTACTGGAAGGCCTGGACGAAGGTGATCGCCCGCATGCCGCCGAGCGCCACGTTGGCGGTCACCACCACGGCCACCACCAGCGCGCCGACCGGGTACGCCGAACCGGTGACGGTGCTCAGCGTCAGTCCGGCCCCCTGCAACTGCGGCACCAGGTAGAGCCAGCCGATGAAGATGACGAAGATGGTGGCCAGGGTGCGCAGCCGACGCGAGCCGAGCCGCAGCTCGCAGAAGTCGGGCAGGGTGAACGCGCCGGAGCGGCGCAGCGGCGCGGCCACGAAGAGCAGCAGGGCCAGGTAGCCGGCGGCGAAACCGACCGGGTACCAGAGCACGTCCACGCCGTACTTGAGGATCAGCCCGGCGACGCCGAGGAAGCTCGCCGCGGAGAGGTACTCCCCGCCGATCGCCGCCGCGTTCCAGGTCGGACTGATCACCCGGGAGGCGACCAGGAAGTCGGAGGTGGTGCGGGCCAGCCGCAGCCCGTAGAAACCGATGCCGACGGTCACCAGGGTGACCGCGACGATCGCCGGTACGACGAACGAGTTGCCCACCTCAGCGCTCCGGCCGCTGGACCAGGTCGGTGAAGTCCTGCTCGTTGCGCTCGGCCAGCCGCACGTACGCCCAGCCGACCCCGATCAGGAACGGGAACGACACCACCCCGAGCAGCAGCCAGGGCAACTTGACGCCGAGCACGGTGACCCGGCCGACCGCCGGCGCGATGGCGAACAGCCAGGGGAGCCCGCCCAGCCCGATCGCCACCACCAGCGAGAGCCGCAGGGCCAGCGCCAACTGGGCACGCACCAGGCCGCGGACCAGCGCCTCGCCGACCCGGGTCTGCTGGGCCAGCTCGGTGCGGGTGCGGTCGGCCCGGTCGTCCCGCCGGGACACCTCGGCCAGCACGATCCGGGCACGCCGGGGCGGCTCCGGCGCCCGGGGCGCCGGTACGGGATCGTCGGCAGCGGCCACCCGGGAAGTCTCGCCTGCTCAGCCCGAATGTCAAGGGGCGTCACGACCGCTGTGGACAACTTGTGGAAAACGCTTCACCCCTGTGGACAACGCCGGGCACGAAGCTTTAAGGGACCATTAAGTCCGGATTCGTCCGTCAGCTGTTTTACCCGGTCGTTCGGGCCGGATCGGCCTTGCCGGCATTGACCCCGACACCTACGCTGGGGCGGCAATTCCCTATTCCTCTTCTTCCACGGGGTTTCTATGCGCAAATTCCGCACTCTGCTCGGCGCTACCCTCGCCGGCGCATGTGCACTCGCCGTGGTGCCGGGTACGGCCTCCGCGGCACCGGCCGCACCGCAGCAGGCGGCGGCGGCGATCGACGACACCACCGGTGCCTTCTACTCGCTCGCCCCGGCCCGCCTGCTCGACACCCGCAGCGGCGTGGGCGCGCCGGCCGGCGCGATCGGCGCGACCAAGAAGGTCGACCTCCTGGTCGCCGGGCGGGGCGGCGTTCCGGCCGTCGGCGTCGGCGCGGTCGTGCTCAACGTGACCATCACCGGTCCGACGTCGAGCAGCTTC
Organism: Micromonospora sp. C28SCA-DRY-2; assembly: GCF_030519475.1. Classification (GTDB taxonomy): domain Bacteria; phylum Actinomycetota; class Actinomycetes; order Mycobacteriales; family Micromonosporaceae; genus Micromonospora. The sequence continues at coordinate 16,444 of NZ_JAUMKD010000004.1, forward strand.
GTCACCGCCTACCCGGCGGGCGAGGCGCGGCCGAACGCCTCCTCGATCAACTTCCCCAAGGGTTGGCTGGGCTCGAACAACGTCACGGTCAAGCTCGGCGCGGGCGGCAAGGTGTCGGTCTACAACCACTCCGGTTCGACCCACGTGGTGGTGGACGTCGTCGGCTTCTACGCCGCCGACAACAGCATGGCCAACCGCAACGGCGGTGAGTACCAGGCGTACATCCCGGAGCGGATGTTCGACACCCGCTACGACGGCACCGGCAAGATGCCGGCCGGCTCCTACATCGACTACGCGATCGACTTCGGGCCGGAGAACCCGAACGTCCGGAGCCTGGTCATCAACCTCACGGCGGTCTCGCCGGCGAAGGCGGGCTTCCTGACCGCCTGGTCCGGTGCGGGCAGCATGCCGACCGCGTCGACGGTCAACTACGGCGCCGGCAAGGTGGTGCCGAACCTGGCCTTCGTGCAGACCCGTCCGTGCTACGAGGACTGGTGCTCGGAGATCTGGGGCGCCCCGATGTTCCGGGTCTACACCTCGCAGTCCGCGCACTTCGTGACCGACCTGGTCGGCATGATGGACGACGGCAGCCTGGAGTACGGCCTGCGGTTCAAGCCGATCAGCCCGACCCGGATCGCCGACAGCCGGATCGGTCAGGGTTACCCGGCCATCCTCGGCCCGGGTGCGGTGCGCACCGTCGCCACCCCGTCCGAGCTGCTCACCGAGACGACCGACGTGCTGGCGATGAACATGACCGCCGTCGCGCCGACCAACAACACCGTCATCACCGTCTGGCCGTTCGGCTACCAGAACTTCCCGAAGCCGGGCACCAGCAACCTCAACCCCGCCGCCGGCCAGACCGTGTCCGGTGCGGTGCTGACCCCGATCGGGCCGGCCACGGCGACGCCGGCCCGCGCGTTCAACACGCACAACCTCTCGGGGAACGTGCACATGATCGCTGACGTGGTCGGCACGTTCTACTACCCGGAGCCCGTGTCGGCGACCGCCGCCGCGGCGCTCAAGGCCGGCAAGGCCGCTCCGGTGGCCGGTAAGGCGTTCCGGGCGTCGACCGCCAGCTGAGCACCACCCGCGTCAAGGGGCGCCCCGGCCGGACGGCCGGGGCGCCCCCGCTTTGTGTCGCCCCGGCGGTGTGCGGCGTCGACCAACCACCATGGGTGCTCGGACGGGATCCGAAAGGGACTTGTGTGCAGGTCACGGTCTTGCCGGCATAGATGACCGACCCTAGTCTGGCGGGCGAAGCCCTGTCTCTCTCCTCCCCCGGGGTCCCTTATGCGCACAGTCCGTGTCCTGCTCGCCGTGACCGCCGTCGGGGCGTGCGCGTTGGCCGGGCTGCCAGCGTCCGCCGCGCCCGTCACGAAGCCGGCCGCGGCGCCGGCGCGCTCCGCCGTCGCGGCCGACACAGTGGTCGGGACGTACTATCCGTTGGCGCCGGAGCGGCTGATGGACACCCGCAGCGGGCTCGGCGGGCGGACCGGCCCGCTCGGTGCCCGTACCACTGTCGAGCTGGCGGTGGCGGGAAGCGGCGGGGTTCCGGCGAGCGGAGCCGGCTCGGTCGTGCTCAACGTGACAGTCACCGGCCCGACCGCGAGCAGCTACCTGACCCTCTACCCGGCCGGGCAGACCCGGCCGACCGCGTCCTCGGTCAACTTCGGCGCGGGCTGGCTGGGCTCGAACAACGTCACGGTGAAGCTCGCGCCGAACGGCCGGGTGGCGATCTACCAGCATGCCGGCAGCGCACACGTGGTGGTCGACGTGGTCGGCTTCTACGCCAGCAGCGACACGGTGCGTGGCAGCCACGGCCGGGGTGGGCAGTACCAGCGGGTCACACCGACCCGGTTGGTCGACACCCGGCGGGAGCGCGGCCCGATCGAGGGCAACACCCGGATCAACCGCTGGGTCGACTTCGGCCCGGTCAGCCCGCACGTCACGGCGCTGGTCCTGAACATCACCGCCGTCCGGCCGCAACGCTCCGGGTTCCTCAGCGCCTGGGCCGGCGACGGCCCGGTGCCCACCTCCTCCACTGTCAACTACGGCGCCGGCACGGTGGTGCCCAACCTGGCCTACGTGCGGACCGCCATCTGCCACGACTGCGGGCCCTGGTACGGGGTACCGATCTTCGCGGTGCACAGCCTGCGCACCACCGACATCGTCGTCGACCTGGTCGGGGTGATCGACGACGGGTCCCTGCCGGGCGGCCTGCGGTTCACCCCGCTCGCCCCGACCCGCATCGTGGACAGCCGCATCGACGTCGGCACCTCGGGGGCGCTCGGCGCGAACGCGACCCGCCGGATCACGGCGCCCGCCACGGTGGCCACCGGCGCCACCCACGTGCTGGCGACGAACGTGACAGCGGTCGCGCCGACGGCCGACACCGTCGTCACGGTCTGGCCGGCCGACGCCGGCGTGGCCCGGCCGACGGCCAGCAACCTGAACCCGGCCGCCGGGCAGACCGTCTCCAACGCGGTGCTGGCCGGGATCGGCCCGACGGACGCGTTCGCGGCGCACAACCTCGCCGGCAGCACGCACCTGGTGACCGACGTGGTGGGCACCTTCCACCTGCCGTCGGGGGCCGCGCCGGCCGACCCGCTGCGGGTCCTCGCCACCGGCGGCTACTGACGGCCTCGGTCCACAGCGGTTGATCAAGCCGAACGTTTCGGACCGTAGCGGGACGTGGCCTTGTAGCCCGTGGTCGTCGCTCCTAAGCTGGGCCGACCCATCTTCGCCCATCGTTCTTACGGGGACCGAATGCGAACACTCCGCGCACTGCTCGGCACCGGTGTCGCCCTGACCACGGCCTGCGCGCTCACGGCCGCCCCGGCCACCGCCCAGCCGCAGGCGGCGAGCGCCGCCGTGGACGTGACCGGCACCTACTACCCGGTCGCTCCGGCCCGGCTGATGGACACCCGAGCGGGTCTGGGTGCGCCACAGGCCACGATCGGTCCGTCCGGCCAGGTCGACCTCCAGGTCGCCGGGCGGGGCGGCGTACCGGCCAGCGGGGTCGGTGCGGTCGTCCTCAACGTGACGATCACCGGCCCGACCGCGGACGGCTTCGTCACCGTCTATCCAGCGGATCAGCCCCGCCCGAACGCATCCTCGGTCAACTTCGCCAAGGGCTGGTTGGGCTCCAACAACGTCACCGTCAAGCTCGGCTCCGGCGGGCGCGTGTCGGTGTTCAACCGGAACGGCGACACGCACGTCGTGGTTGACGTGATCGGCTTCTACGCGGCGGACAACACTCTGGCCAGCCGCGGCATGGGCAGCTTCTACCACCCGCACCGGCCGAGCCGGATCTACGACAGCCGGACCGACCCGGATCTGGGCGGCCGGAAGCGCGGGGCCGGCAGCTACCTGCACCTGACCCGGCTGCTCGGCGGGGACAACCCGCACACCCGGGCGCTGGTCCTGAACATCACCGTGGTCGACCCCGAGCAGGACGGCTTCGTCACGGCCTGGTCGGGTGCGGGCGAGCGACCCGCCGTCTCCACGGTGAACTTCCGCGCCGACACCGTCACGCCGAATCTCGCGATCGTGCAGACCCGGGCCTGCGACGGTGACCTCTGCTCACCGGAGGGCGCCCCGACCTTCTCCATCTACACCTCGGCCACCGCACACATCGTGGTGGACGGCTTCGGGATGATGGACGACGGGACGAAGCTCTACGGCTACCGGTTCCAGCCGTTGCACCCGACCCGGATCGTCGACAGCCGCACCGGCCTGGGCACGGCGGGCGCGTTCGGCGCCGGCGACATCCGCAAGGTGACCCCGCCGGCGGCGATGGGGACCACGGAGGACGTGGCGCTGGCGATGAACGTGACGGCCGTGGCGCCGACGGGGCACACAGTGCTCACCGTGTGGCCGGCCGACTGGCCCGACTACGGCATCCCGGAGGCGAGCAACCTCAACCCGGCACCCGGGCAGACCGTGTCCGGCGCGGTGTTCGGCGAGCTCGGTCCGTACGGGAAGTTCAACGTACGCAACCACGCGGGCAGCGTGAACGTCGTCGTCGACGTGGCGGGCCGCTTCTACCGGTCGTGAGGTACTCCGGCATCCGTACCTGATAGGGCAGGGTCGACGTGGCGGGCGCCCCGGCAGCACCGGGGCGCCCGCCGCCGACCTCAGGCCAGGCCGATCCGTTCCGGGCGGGCAGAGGCGGAGCCGAGCCAGGTGTGCGGGTTGCCGTACCAGCACCAGCCCAGCTTCGGCGCGCCCTGGCTGATCCAGATCGCCGGCACCCGCTTGTCGCCGCAGCGCGAGCCGACCAGCGAGAAGCACTTGTTCTTCGCCAGTACCGCCGGGTACAGCGTGACGAAGGCCAGCCCCTCGTCGATGGTGAGCGGCAGCCGGTCCTGGGCAGTGATCACCTCCATCGCGTCCGCCGGGGCCAGGTTCAGCGTCTCCTCGCCCCGGTCGACGTCGAAGAGCAGGTACGTCGGGCCCTCGGGCACCTCCAGTTCCTTGATCGGGTCGAACTTCGGCAGGTCGTCCTCGGTGTAGTGCCGGTCGAGGACGCCGGGCTTGCGCTTGCCGGCCAGCGTGGTGAGCGCCAGCCGCTCCTCGACCGGCACCAGGTCGCGGGTGACCACCAGCAGGAACGGCACCCGTGCCTCGGTGGGCTCGGGCAGGCCCGCCGCGCCGGTGACGGCCGCCGCCCGCAGCGGGGCGACCAGTGCCCGGAAGGCGTCCTCGGTCAGGTTGGCGAGTGCCGGGTAGCCCAGGTCCACCAGGCGGTCGAGTTGGCGGTCGAATTCGGTCGCGGCGTCGAACAAGGCGGCCTCCTTTCTCGTACGGAGTACCGTACAGCGTACGACATCCTGCTTCTATTCCCGCCCGCCAGCGGTTGCTGCAACCCTCTGCCGGGACTCGTCCGTCCTCAGGTCATGAAGGTCATCCGGAAGCGGATCGGTGTGCCCCTCGCGGTTCTCCTCGGCCTGGCCCTGACCGGCGAGGTCGCCGTGATCGGTGCGCGCCCGACCGTCGTCGGCGGTGGGCCGCTGCCCGTCACCACGCCGGTCGTCAGCCCTCGGCCGGCGGACGCCCCGACGCCCGTCCCCACCGCACTGCCGGGCTCCGCACGGGCGCGACGGGTGGCGGTGACGGGGCGGCGGCTGGTCGTGCTGGTGCGCCAGGCGCTGCGTGCGGAGTTCCCGGACGCGGTGTGGGGCGCGAGCCCGGCGCACTCGGTGCGCACAGGGCGGGACGGCCGCACGACATCGGTACAGGTCGGCGCGCCGCTGGTGCACCAGGGCCGCCGGGGCGAACTCCGGGTGCGGGTCAGCTTCGGGCCACCGAGCTTCGACTGGTCCTGCCGGTCCGCCGACCGGCGCACGGGCGCGCTCTGCGACGAGTCTCCGGCTCCCGACGGCACCCGGACGAAGGTCCAGACGAGCGTCGGACGGGACGGCTCGGTCCGGCACCGGGTCGACGTCGAGTTGCCCGAGCACGGCCGGCTCCGGTTGGACGTGCACAACGGCTCCGGGGCGGTGCCACCCGCCGCGGACGCCCCGCTGCTGATGGAGGAGGCCCAGGCGGTGGCCCTCGACGTCGCCGCCCGGATCGGACCGTGACCCGCCGCGATCCAGGCCGGTCCGGTCCAACCTCGCCGCGCGATCGCTGCGTCGTACCGCCGTGATGGTCAGCGAAGGGGAACAGCGCGGTGAAGCGGGCCCCTCAGTGCGAGCGTCAGCAACATGGTGGGGGTCGACGAGCAGGCCGTCGCGGCCCAGCCGGAGACGCGGCTCTCCGCCGGACAGTTGATGGCGCTGGCGGTGCGGATCGCCGAGCAGATCAGGGCCTGACAGCGGGCCCGCCGGCGGGCGGGACTGGGGCCGGGGTCACCGGTTCCAGTCCTGCTTCGCCGCCCGTACCAGCTTGTCCTTCAGCTCCCGGGTGTGCCGGCGGCTCACCGGTAGCTCGGTCGAGTCGATCACCACGACGTACCCGGAGTTGACCAGCCGCAGCTCGGCGATCAGCTTGAGCTGCACCAGGTACGACCGGTGGATCCGGACGAAACCGGCATCCGCCCAGCGCTCGGCCAGGGTGGCCAGCGACACCCGGACCAGGTGGGAGCCGTCGGCGGTGTGCAGCCGGGCGTAGTCGCCCTGCGCCTCCACCCAGCGCACCGCCGAGCGGGGCAGCATCCGGGTGGTGCCGGCCAGCTCGATCGGGATGGTCGGGTCCTCCTCGGCCCGGGCCAGCGCGGCCGGGTGCGAGGGCACCACCCGGGAGCCGATCACCCGGCGCAGCGACTCGGCCAGCCGCTCGGCCCGCACCGGCTTGCGGACGTAGTCGGTGGCGCCCAGGTCGAACGCGTCCACCGCGCCGTCGTCGTACGCGGTGACGAAGACGATCGCCGGCGGCCGGGCGAACCGGCGCAGCACCCGGGCCAGCTCCATGCCGTCCAGCCCGGGCATCCGGATGTCCAGGAAGACCACGTCCACGTCGCCGTCGCGGAGCACCCGCAGCGCCTCGGTGGCGTCGCCGGCGGTGTGCAGCCGGGCCACCCGGGGGTCCGACCGCAGGTGGTACGCCAGCTCGTCGAGCGCCGGCGGCTCGTCGTCGACGGCCAGCACCCGGAGGAACCCGGTCGCGTTCACGAGCCCGCCCGGACGCCCGGGTGGAACTTCGGCACCCGCATGCTCACCTTCGTACCCGAGCCGAGCCCGGTCTCGACGACCAGGCCGAAGCCGTCCCCGAAGACCGACCGGAGCCGCTCGTCGACGTTGGAGAGGCCGACGTGCTGGCCCGGGTCGTCGCCCGGGTCACCGGCCGCCAACTCGGCGATGCCGGCGGTCAGCGTGGCCGGATCCATCCCCACCCCGTCGTCCTCCACCGTGATGTGGCACTCGGCGCCCGCGTCCCGGGCCTCGATGCTCACCATGCCCGTGCCGGGCTTGCGGGACAACCCGTGCCGGACGGCATTCTCCACCAGCGGTTGCAGGCAGAGGAACGGCAGCGTCACCGGCAGCACCTCCGGGGCGATCTGGAGCCGCACCTGGAGCCGGTCGCCGAACCGGGCCCGTTCGATGGTCAGGTAGCGGTCGATCGAGCGCAGCTCCTCGGCCAGCGTGGTGAACTCGCCGTGCGCCCGGAACGAGTAGCGGGTGAACTCGGCGAACTCCAGGATCAGCTCGCGCGCCCGCTCCGGGTCGGTGCGGACGAACGAGCCGATCGCGGTCAGCGCGTTGTAGATGAAGTGCGGGCTGATCTGGGCCCGCAGCGCCCGGATCTCGGCCCGGGCCAGCCGCTCCCGGGACGAGTCCAGCTCGGCGAGCGCGAGCTGGTTGCCGGCCCAGTGCGCGGTCTCCAGGGTGGCCTGCACCAGCCCGGGCGCGGGCGCGCCGTCGGCGATCGCGAGCAGCGCGCCGACCACCCGCCCGTCCGGTCCGGCCAGCGGCGCCACCACCGCGCCGCGGACCGGGCAGTCGACCCGGTCGCAGTGCAGCTCGGAGTCGCCGAGCACGGTCGAGCGTCCGGCCGCCACCGCCCGCCGGGCCGCCGCGAGCAGTTGCTCGCCGTGGTGCCCGCCCCGCCCGTCCAGGGCGAGCAGCTCCGCCCGGTCGGTCAGCGCCAGCCCGACCGCGCCCACCAGGGCGCGCAGATGGCGTACGGCCTTCGCCGCGTTCGCCGCGCCGAGCCCGGCCCGCAGCGGCTCGGCGGCCAGCCCGGCGGTGTGCAGCACCTCGTAGGTGGCCCGCTGGGTGGCGGTGGCGATGCCCCGCCGGCCGCGCAGCCGGACCACCGCGAACAGGGCCGCGGCCAGCGCGGTGACCAGCGAGACGACGCCGAAGACGGCGGAGAGGTTGCCACCCACGCCCAGATCCTGTCGGCTCCGGGCCCGGACGCCAAGAGGTCAGTAGGCGCCCTTGCGGGCGAGCACCACGCCGACCGTGCGCCACAGGATGCTCAGGTCGTAGGCCAGCGACCAGTTGTCGACGTAGTAGAGGTCGAGCCGGACCGCCTCGTCCCAGGACAGGTCGGAGCGGCCGGAGACCTGCCAGAGCCCCGTCATGCCGGGACGCACCAGCAGCCGGCGGCGCACGTCGCCGAGGAAGTCGCCGTCGTCGGCGGGCAGCGGACGCGGCCCGACCAGCGACATCTCGCCCCAGAGCACGTTGATCAGCTGCGGCAGCTCGTCGAGCGAGGTGGCCCGCAGGAAGCGGCCCACCGGGAAGACCCGGGGGTCCTGCTTCATCTTGAACAGCATGCCGTCGGTCTCGTTCTGGTCGACCAGGCTGGCCAGCCGCTCCTCGGCGTCGACGTACATGGTCCGGAACTTCCACACCCGGAAGGTGCGGCCCTCGTGGCCCACCCGCGGCTGGCGGAAGAAGACCGGCCCCGGGTCGGAGATCCGGATCGCGATGGCGATGGCCACGAAGACCGGGATCAGCAGCAGCAGCCCGAGCCCGGCGGCCACCCGGTCCATCAGGTTCTTGGCCAGCAGCGCCGGCCCGGACAGGGTCGGCTCCTCGACGTGCAGCAGCGGCAGGCCCTCGATCGGGCGGATGTGCACCCGGGGGCCGGCGATGTCGGTCAGCTGCGGCGCCACGACCAGGTCGACGCCGGAGCCCTCCAGCTGCCAGGCCAGCCGGCGCAGCTCGCCCGGCTCGGCGCTGGCCGAGCCGCAGACCGCGATGGTGTCGCCGCCGACCTCGCGGACCAGGGCGAGCACGTCGCGGCCGGCGTACACCGGGACCGGGGTCTGCATGCCCCGGGCGGCCGCGTAGCCGTCGGTGACGTGGATGGCGACCGGCATCAGCCCGGCCGCCGGGTTGCGGGTGACCGCTGTGTAGACCTCGAGGCACTCCGGCAGGGTGCCGACCAGCACCATCCGGTGCCCCGCCTGGCCGATGTTGCGCCGGACCACGTGCAGCACGAAGCGGCAGAGGATCCGGTTCAGCAGGATCAGCATCAACGCCGCGAGCAGGGCGGTGCCGACGGTGTACCGGGACAGGTCGGTCTTGGTGGCGAAGGCCAGGAAGGAGACCGTGGCGGCCACCGCCACCCCGGCCCGGATCACCCGCTTGAACTCGTCCGGCCCGAGGCCCAGGTAGCGCCGGTCGTAGGCGCGGTTGCCCCAGAGGATCACCACCCAGCCGAGCGGCAGCAGCAGGAAGGCCACCGTGTGGAACCAGGTCGGGTCCTGCTCGGCGTTGTAGAAGCCGGCCCGGGACTGGTCGAACGCCTGGATGGCGATCAGGCTGGCCACCGCCGCCGCCGCGAAGTCGAGCAGCAGGAGCAGGGCGATGTAGGGGCGGTGCCAGCGCGACACCCGGCGGCGGGCCCGGGCCCACGCCGAACGCGGTACGCCGTTGTGGGACGGCGGCGCCGGCGGCTGGATCTCGAAGCTGTCGACGTGCCGCACGAGTTTGCTCCGGCCTTCGTTGGTTACCGGGCGCTGGAGGCTTGTCGTCACCTCACCCATGTCCTCCCGCATGACACGTGCCGCTCACTCGCCGTGAGGGCCCGGGTCGCCCACCGTCCCAGTCTCCCACGCGGCACCGACCCGGACGCCGACCCGGAGGACATTGCGCCTGGCTGGTGCGGCTGGGATCTGGCCGGCTCCGTGCCCTTTGGAAGCCGGGGACCGAGCCACTATACCGATGGATGGCCGCCCTGGAAGAGAGCCGGACCGGAGGTTCGGCGATCGGAGTCCGATTCCTCTCCGTAACCACGGCGTGGTGTTACTCACCGTACAAGCCGGGACAACCGTCGGTCCGCGAGCGGCTTGCCGCCGGTCTGGCAGGTCGGGCAGTACTGGAGGCTGGAGTCGGCGAAGGAGACCTCCCGGACGGTGTCCCCGCAGACCGGGCAGGGCTGCCCGGTACGGGCGTGGACCTTCAGCCCGGAGCGCTTCTCGCCCTTCAGTTCCGCCGCCTTCTGCCCCAGCGACCGGCGTACGGCGTCGCCGAGCACCTGCCGGGTGGCCTCGTGCAGCGCGGCCAGTTGCTCGTCGGTCAGCCGGTCGGTGATCGCGAACGGGGACAGCTTCGCCGCGTGCAGGATCTCGTCGGAGTACGCGTTGCCGACCCCGGCGAGCACCGCCTGGTCGGTCAGCACCCCCTTGACCTGGCCCCGGCGGCTGCGCATCCGGGCGCTGAAGGTGGCCAGGTCGGCGGCGAGCGCGTCCGGGCCGAGCTTGGCCACCCCGGGTACCGTCGCCGGGTCGGTGACCAGGTAGACGGCGAGTTTCTTCTGGGTGCCCGCCTCGGTGAGGTCGAAGCCGGAGCCGTCGTCGAGGCGTACCCGCAGCGCGATCGGGCCCTTGCCGGGGCGCAGCGGCGCCGCGGAGGGGAAGCTCTCCCGGTAGTGCAGCCAGCCCGCCCGGGCCAGGTGGACCACCAGGTGCAGGTCGCCGTCGAGCACCACGTCGAGGAACTTGCCGTGCCGGCCGGCGTCCAGCACCGCGCGCCCGGCCGCCGCGGTCGGCGCCGGGTCGTACGTCTTCAGGGCGCTGATCGCGGCGACCTCCAGCCGGTCGACACGCCGCCCCACCGCGCGCTCGCGCAGGTAGCCCGCGAGCGCCTCAACCTCCGGGAGTTCGGGCATCAGCCAACGGTAGCCTTCTTTCCCGTGAGAATCGTGGTGGCGCACAACCGGTACCGGGAAGCCCAGCCGTCCGGGGAGAACACCATCGTCGACGCGGAGATCGCCCAGCTCACCGCGGCGGGCGTCGAGGTGCTGCCGTTCCTGCGCAGCTCGGACGAGATCCCGACGATGCCGAAGACGGCCAAGGCGCTGCTGCCGATCTCCCCGATCTACGCGCCCCGGGCCCAGCAGGAGCTGAGCCGGTTGATCACCGAGCACCGGCCGGACGTGCTGCACCTGCACAACCCGTACCCGCTGCTCTCGCCGTGGATCGTGCGGACCGCGCACCGGCACGGCGTGCCGGTGGTGCAGACGGTGCACAACTACCGCCAGGTCTGCTCCTCCGGGCTCTACTTCCGGGACGGGATGATCTGCCAGGACTGCCGGGGCCGGGCCCTGGGGGTGCCGGCGATCGTGCATCGCTGCTACCGGGGCTCCCGGGCGCAGAGCGCCCTGATGGCCACCACGCTGGCCGTGCACCGGGGCACCTGGCGCTCGGTGGACCGGTTCGTCGCGCTCACCTCGGCGGTCGCCGACCACCTGCGTGACTACGGCATCCCGGCGGAGCGGATCGTGGTCAAGCCGAACGGCATCCCCGACCCGGGCCGGCCCGCGCCGCTCGGCGAGGGCTTCCTCTTCCTCGGCCGGCTCTCCCCCGAGAAGGGGCTGGACCTGCTGCTGGACGCGTGGCGGCGGCACCCGGACGGCGCCCTCGGCCCACTGCGGGTGGCCGGTGACGGCGAGCTGCGCCCGCTGGTCGAGGCGGCGGCCGCCGAGCGGGCCGACGTCACCTTCCTGGGCCCGCTGGACCGTGCCGGGGTGCGCGCCGCGCTGGAGTCCAGCGCCGTGGTGCTGGCCACCTCGACCTGGCACGACGTGCTGCCCACGGTGATCATCGAGGCGCTGGCCGCCGGCCGGCCGGTGCTCGGCACCGCCCTCGGCGGCATCCCCTACCTGGTCGGCGCGGACACCCCCCGGGAGCCGGCCGGCACCGGGCCGGCGGCGGTGGCCTCCGCCGTCGCGGGCGACGGGATGGCCACCCTGCCGTCGGGCGTGGTCGCGGGCGAGGCGGGCTGGGTGGTGCCGCCGGAGCCGGCCGCCCTGGCCGCCGCGCTGCCGCTGGCCCGGGCGGGCGCCGGGACGCTGTCGGCCGCCGCCCGCGCCCGCTACGAGCGGACCTTCCACCCCGACGTGGTCACCAAGCAGCTCATCGACATCTACGCCGGCGTGATGCGCACCGGAACGCCCGTCGACCGCTGACCCCCACCCTCCCCTCCCGTCCCGCCTGCCCCGCCGTCCCCCCCGGCCCGTCTGCGCCGCCGTCCCGCCTCCTCGGCCAGCCCGGCTGGGCTCAGCCCTCGCTGCCCCCAGCCCGCCGGCTGCCACCCGCCCGTCAATCGAAACCGACGTTCCACTCACTGGGATGGCGGAAGATCTTGGTAGGAAACGGCCCCTATAGGGGCCACTTGCTACCAAGATCTCTCGGCGCGGGGCGCGGGGCGCGGGGCGCGGGGCGCGGGGCGCGGGGCGCGGGGCGCGGGGTCAGCGGAGGGAGGCGCGGGCCGAGAAGGCGATGCTGGCCAGCAGGAAGCCCCCGTTGACCACGGTGAAGGCGACCACCACCCAGAACGCCAGGGCGGGGGCGAGCAGCAGCACCAGCGCGGCCACGAAGATCACCGCGCCGTAGTCGCGGACCAGCTTCACCAGGCGTACCGGCAGCGAGGTCGAGGTGACCATGCTGGCCGCGTTCGGACCGGCCTGCATGACCGAGGTGACCAGGTTGACCATCCAGGTGCCGGCGAAGGCCGCGACCAGCCAGGTGGGCGTCGACGGCTCCTGCGCCACGGCCGTGGCCGCCAACGCGGCGACCAGGGCGATCTGGGCGGCCACGTCGCAGAGCACGTCGACCCGGGCGCCGGCCGCGCTGCCCTGCCCGGTCACCCGGGCCAGCTGACCGTCCGCGCAGTCCAGGGCGTACGCCACCTGCCAGCCGACCAGCGCGAGCAGCCCGACCACCCAGGCCGGTGTGTCCCCGTCGGCGACCGGCCCGGCGAGCGCCACCACGGTCACCGAGGTGGCCAGGCCGAGCACCAGGTTGGTCATGGTCAGCGCGGTGGGCGGCAGCCCGAGCCGCTGGGCGACGAGCGCGAAGACCGCGCCCAGCCACTGGCTGATCGATTCGCTGAACAGGCCGCCACCGCGGTTGACCCGGTGGAAGTCGGCGACGGTGGGGCGGGGCTCAGCCAAGCTGGTCGCGGATTGCACCGGCGTAGTCTGCCAGCCGTTCCCGCGTCTCGGTAGGCGTCATCGCGAGGTGTTCGAGGATGGTGTAGCGGTCCGGCCGGGTGGCCGGCGCGAACTGCACCGCCTCGGTGAACTGCTCGTCGGTCAGCCCCAGCTCGGCCGGCGTGGTGGCCAGACCGTGCCGGTGCAGGCAGCGGGCGAGCCGACCGAACCGGTCCAGATCTCCGCGCAGGAAGGTGCAGAACAGGGCACCGAGCCCGACCTGCTCGCCGTGCGAGCCGGTGCCGGGATAGAGCCGGTCGATCGCGTGGGAGATCTCGTGGTCGCCACCGCTGGCCGGGCGGGTCGACCCGCACACCGAGCTGGCGATCCCGCCCAGGATCAGCGCCTCGGCCAACGTGGTGAGGAAGCCGTCGTCGGTGATCTTGCCGGGGTGGTTGAGCAGGGCCTCGGCGCCGGTGCGGGCCAGGGTGACGGCGAGCCCGTCGATCGGCTCGCCGCGTACCTCGTGGGCGAGTTCCCAGTCGGCGCAGGCGTTCAGGTTGCTCACCGCGTCGCCGATGCCGGCCTGGGTCTGCCGGTCCGGGCCGGTCTCCACGAAGTCGAGGTCGACCATGACCGCGATCGGGATGTGCACCCCGTAGGAGCCCTTGCCGCCCTCGTGGTCGAGCGAGGCGGTGGGTGAGGCGATGCCGTCGTTGGCCAGGCTGGTCGCCACGGTCACCATCGGGATGCCGTACCGGGTGGCCGCGTACTTGGCGGTGTCGATGGTCTTGCCGCCGCCGATGCCGACCACCGCGTCGTACTGGCGGCGGCGCAGCCGGTCGCCGAGTTCGTTGGCGGCGTCGATGGTGCCGCCCGCGACCGTGAACACGTCGGCCGCGCCGAGCGACGGCCGGCACAGCTCGACGATCTTCTCGCCCTGGCCGGGACCGACCACCACGGCGACGTCGCCACCGGCGGAGATCCGCCGGTCGGCCAGGAGCGGGCCCAGGTCGGCCACCGCCCCCCGCCGGACCTCGATGGCCAGCGGGGTGTTGACCGTACGGGCTAGTAGCGGCACGCGATCTCCCGCGCCCGGGCCAGGTCGGCGTGGTTGTCCACCTCGACCCAGGAGACGTCCCCGATCGGCGCGGCCCGCACCTCGCCGCCCCGGTCGGCGAACTCCTGGTAGCCGTCCTCGTAGTAGAGGTTCGGGTCCCGCCGCCAGGTGGCCTCCAGCGCGTCGGCCAGGGCGTCGGCCACCTGCGGCTCGATCAGCGTCGCGCCGATGTACTCGCCGTACGCCTCGCCCGGGTCCATGATCTTGGTGATCCGGGTGAGCTGGCCGGCCGCGTCGAAGGTGGTCTTCATCTCCTCCTCGGCCAGCGCCTTGATCGTGTCGACGGCGAGCAGGATGCCCGGCCCGCGCTCGGCCAGCAGCGTCTTCTCCACGCTCACCGGGTGCACGGTGTCGCCGTTGACCAGCAGCACGCCCCGGGAGAAGTGCTCCCGGGCCAGCCAGAGCGAGTAGGCGTTGTTCCACTCCTCGGCCTTGTCGTTGTGCACCAGGGTGAGCGTGACGCCGTACCGCTTCTCCAGGTCGGCCTGCCGCTCGCGGACCGCGTCCGCCGCGTAGCCGACCACGATCACGATCTCGGTGAGCCCCACCTCGGCGAGGTTGCGCAGCGCGATGTCCAGGATGGTGGTCTCACCGTCCACCGGCACCAGCGCCTTGGGCAGGGTGTCGGTGTACGGGCGCAGCCGGCGCCCCGCCCCGGCCGCGAGCACCATCCCGATCATTGAGGCGTCCTCCCTCGTACGACTCCCGGTCACCGGTGGAGGATAGCGCTGCGTGACAGGCCGACCGTGGCCAACCGGGCAGCGGCGGCCGGCCCGGGGGCGTCCGGACGCCCGGTCAGCCGGGCAGTGCCGCGAGGTCGGCGAGCATGGTCAGCCGCTCCTCGGCGGTGAGCACCAGGTACGGCGGGGCGGCCCGGCGGTCGGTCTCCAGCTCGATGGCGAGCCGCTCAGGTCCGGCCGGCAGGGCGGCCACGCTCGACGCGGTGTGCCCCGCTGCGGTCCACGCGGCGGCGTGCGCGTCGGCCCGGTGGTAGCGCAGCGTGCCGAGCCGGTTGAGCAGCAGCACGCCGGGCGGGGTGCCGTCCGGCTCGTACGGCGGCGCCATCGCGCCGAACGCCGCGCCCGTGCCGTCCCCCTCCTCCTCGGCGTGGACCAGCGCGTACGTCAGCAGCCGGCCGAGCGCCTCCACCAACCGGGCCACCCGCTCCTCGTGCCCGGCCCAGAGTTCCCCGGTGACCTGCGCGTGCACCTGCCACAGCTCGGCGAGGAAGGCCGCGCCCCGGTCGGTGGCGGAGAGCCCGCCGTCCGGCCGGCGGTGGATCATCCCGTACGCGACCTGTTTGTCCAGCGCCCGCTGGCAGGCGGCCGGGTCGCGGTAGCGGGTGACCGCGGCGAACCCCGCCCCGTCCACGCTGCCGCCGGGCACGGCCAGCCGGGTGCGGAACTCCACCAGGAACCCGGTCGCGGCCGGCCCGCCGTAGCGCTGGCTGAGCTCGGCGCCGCCGCCGTCGCGGCCGGCCAGCATGGCGGCGACGAAGACCCGGTCGACCGCCGGGGCCACCAGCCCGGCGAACCGGTGCGGCGGCAGCTCGACGGCGTCGCTCACAGACCGATCGAGCGCAGGGCGGCGAAGGCCTCCTCGGCGATCCGCCGGATCAGGCCGTCGTTGACGTCGCGGTGCTCATCGAGCACGGCCAGCTCGTCGGCGCGCAGCCAGCGGAACTCGGTGTGCTTGCCCGCCTCCAGCCGGGGCCGGGACAGGTCGCCGTCGACCCGGACCAGCCAGTCGCTCTCCACCCGGGGCAGGCCGTCGTCGCCGACGTAGCGGTACTCGCCGACCGGGCCGAGCACGTGCGAGACGGTCCAGCCGGTCTCCTCGGTCACCTCGCGGCGCAGCGCGTCGTCGACGTCCTCGCCGGGCTCCAGGTGACCCCCGACGATGTCCCAGCAGTTGGGAAAGAGACGCCGGTCGGCGGACCGCCGCTGGAAGAAGAGGCGGCCGTCGTCGTCGACGATCAGGGCGCCGGCGCAGCGCAGGGGCTCGGTGGACACGCCACGACAGTAGCGAGCGGTCGGGCCTGGCGGCGATGCCCGGTCTTGTCCCGGAAACATCCGGGGTCCACGATGTCCGTACCGGGTGCCACCGTCCCACAGGGGTGATGCGTGATGCAGGTTCGGGAAGCGATGTCCAGCGAGGTTCTCGTGGTCGGCCCGGAGCACACGCTCCGTCAGGCGGCCCGGATGATGACGGCCCGCGGCGTCGGGTCGGCGGTCGTGATCGACCCGGACTCCGAAGGGGTCGGGATCATGACGGAACGTGACGTGTTGAAGGCCATCGGGGCCGGGCTGGACTGCGACGTCGAGCGCACCGGTGAGCACCTGACCTGGGACGTCGTCTACGCCGGACCGGACTGGACGGTGGAGGAGGCGGCCGCCGCGATGGCCCGGGGCGGCTTCCGGCACCTGGTGGTGCTCGACGGTCGCGAGGTGGCCGGGGTCATCTCGGTCCGGGACATCATGCGGGTCTGGGCCGGCAGCCGGATGGTCGGCACCGGCTGAGCCGGGGCTCCGCCCGGCGGGCGCCCCGCCGGGCGGCGCGGGGCCGTTCCCGGTCCGCGCAGCACGACCCGCTCGGCCTTCCGGTCCGACTTGCCGACCACCGGTTGACGCAGGTCACCCGACCCGGTGGCTCAGGATGCGGACATCGCCGTGCCGTCGGCGCGCACCCCGCCGCCGCCCGTACGCTGAACAGCCATGACCGCCGAGCAGCTGATCTCCTTCGCCCGTGGCGCTCCCTCGCTGGACATCGTCGATGTCGAGGGGCTCAAGGCCGCCGCCGTCCGCGCCTTCGACGCCGACCCCGCCGGGGTGACGGCGTACGGCACCTCCGTCGGCTACCTCCCGCTGCGCGAGTGGATCGCCGCGAAGCACGGGGTGCGGCCCGAGCAGGTGCTGGTCACCAACGGCTCGTTGCAGGCCGACGCGTTCCTCTTCGACCACCTGGTCCGGCCCGGCGACGCGGTGGTGGTCGAGCGGCCGACCTACGACCGGACCCTGCTCAACCTCAAGCGGATGGGCAGCGAGCTGCACGGGATCACCATCCAGCCGGACGGGCTGGACACCGCCGAGCTGCGCAAGCTGCTGGAGTCCGGGGTGCGCCCCCGGCTGGCCCACGTCATCCCGAACTACCAGAACCCGGCCGGCGTGACGCTCTCCCTGGAGAAGCGCCGCGAGCTGCTCGACCTCGCCGCCGAGTACGGGTTCACCATCTTCGAGGACGACCCGTACGCCGACATCCGGTTCCGGGGCGAGCCGCTGCCGTCGATGCTGTCGCTGGACACCCGCGGGGTCGTGGTGCACGCGTCCAGCTTCACCAAGACCGTCTGCCCCGGCGTGCGGGTCGGCTACCTGGTCGGGCCGGCTGACCTGATCGCCGACATCGCCAAGAACGCGACCAGCCTCTACATCTCGCCCGGCATGGTCTCCGAGGCGATCGTCCACCAGTTCTGCGTCTCCGGTGACATCGACCGCTCGATCGAGACCGTCCGCGCCGCGCTGGGCGAGCGGGCCCGGGTGCTCGCCGAGTCGCTGCGCCGGCACATCCCGGAGGCCCGGTTCGTGGAGCCGGACGGCGGCTACTTCCTCTGGATCGAGCTGCCCGAGGACGTGCTGGTCGACCGGCTCGCCCCGGCCGCCGCCGAGCGCGGGGTGGCCGTGGTCAAGGGCAGCGACTTCGTCGTCGAGGGCGGGCAGCACGCCCTCCGCCTGGCGTTCTCGGCGGTCACCGCCGACCGGATCGACGAGGGTGTCCGGCGGCTGGCCGAGGCAGTCGCGGCCGTCCGGGGCTGAATTCTGTCGGGTTTCCGACAATAAAGCGATACCGGCCGTCCCGGGACTCCCGCCGGGGCGGCCGGCGGCCCACAATGCTGCGAGCGTCACTCACCACCTGTAGCGGAGTCCGGTCTCGCGCAGCGCCCCCGCGCCCACCGGCGCGTACGCGGGCCACCCGAGCCGCCGTCACGGTGAGTGGCGTGACCAGCACAACCCCCGCCCCCAAAGGGTGCCGGGTGGGCCGTGTCGTCCCTCACCCCCCGATGCGACCCGGCCCGCCCGGCGCCACCCCCGCACCTGATCATCACGGGCGGTGACGGGCGCGGCGGCGTAACCTGCAAGCCGCAGCGGAGCGTGGGAAGGGGGGCACGATGACGGACCGTGTCGAGCGGGTGGCACCGCCGAGCGCCGGCCGGGTGCTCAAGCCCCGGGCCTGGGTGGCGCCGGTACGGGCGATGGCCCGCCGCCGCAGCGCCGACGACTCCCGGGACACCGCCCCGCCCAGCGGCCCCGGCCGCAGCGCCGTGGTCGACTGCGCGCTCTACGTCGACGGCCGGCGGCAGCCCGGCGACTGGGACTACGCCGAGGCGCTCCACGCCGCCCGCGAGGCGGAGCACGGCTTCGTCTGGCTCGGCCTGCACGAACCGTCGCTGGACGAGATGACCGCCATCGCCGCCACCTACGGGCTGCACGAGCTGGCGGTCGAGGACGCGGTCAAGGCCCAGCAGCGTCCCAAGCTGGAGCTCTTCAACGAGGTCAGCTTCCTGGTGCTGCGCACCGCCCGGTACTGCGAGCACGCCGAGCTGACCGAGACCTCCGAGGTGGTCGAGACCGGCCAGGTGATGCTCTTCATCGGGCCGAACTTCCTGGTCAGCGTCCGGCACGGGGACGCCTGCCGGCTCTCGCCCGTCCGGGCCGACCTGGAGACCAAGCAGGAACTGCTGCTCCAGGGCCCGTGGGCGGTCGCGTACGCGATCACCGACCGGGTGGTGGACCTCTACCTGGAGGTGGCCGACCGGCTGGAGGACGACCTCGACACGCTGGAGGCCGAGGTGTTCGACCGCCAGGCCAGCGGCCGGATCCAGCGGATCTACCAGATGAAGCGGGAGCTGGTGGAGTTCAAGCGGGCGGTGACCCCGCTGCAACGGCCGCTGACGACGCTCACCTCGCAGATGAACCGGGACGTGCCCAAGGAGGTGCGCCGCTACTTCCGGGACGTGCAGGACCACCTCAGCCGCACCGTCGAGCAGGTCAACTCCTACGACGACCTGCTCAACTCGATCCTTCAGGCGCGGCTGGCCCAGGTGACGGTCGACCAGAACAACGACATGCGCAAGATCGCCGCATGGGCGGCCATCGCCGCGGTCTGGACCGCCATCGCCGGCATCTACGGCATGAACTTCGACGTCATGCCCGAGCTGCGGATGACGTACGGCTATCCGGTCGTGCTCGCGCTGATGCTCGCCATCTCGCTCGCGCTCTACCGCTGGTTCCGCCGCAACGGCTGGCTCTGACCGCCCGCCGTCGGGCCTCGCCTGCCCGACGCGCGCCCGCCGTAAGCCGGGCCCGGGGCCCGGACGCGGAAGCGCCGGCGTCACGGGGTGACCCCCGCCTCGCCGGCGCCTCCCGCGGCCCTCCGGTCCGCAGCGCCCTGACCCGCGGGTCAGCGGCGCCCGTTGGTCCGGGCGGTGTTCTTGCCCAGCGCCTTGCTCAGGTCGTCCGCCGGCCGGCCGGAGACGTCCCGGGCACCCTCGGCCACCGAGGGGACCTTCTCGGTCGCCTGGATGGTCGGCTGCACCCCGGGCGAGGTGGTGGAGGCGCTGTCGCCGCCGGCCACCGCCGAGCTGCCGGCCCCGGTCGGGCCGCCGGCCACGCCCGAGCCGCTGGACATGGTGGACGCGTCGGTCACCCCGCTGCCGCCGCCGGAGCGGGTCTTCACCTCGATGGTGTCGACCTCGTCGCGCATCGGCTCCAGCGTGCGGGTCGGGTCGTACTCGGCCCACTCCTGCTGTTCCCGGCGCCGACGCATGGCCATCGCGCCGGCCAGGCCCGCCACCGCGCCCGCGGCGAGCAGACCGGTCATCATGGACCCGCGACGGCGGGGCTGCTTCTTCTTTCCAGTGATCCGCATGTTCTTCGCCTTGGCCTTCCTGGTCATCGAGCCCGCCTGGCCGGCACCGTCACGAGCGACCGCCGCCAGCGGCGCGAGCGTGGTGAGCGTGGTCCCCCAGCCGGTCGCGGCCCGGTCACGCACCTTCGCCGCCGTCGGCGCGACGAAGCCCCGGGCCGCCTGGACCCGCGGGCCGACGCTCGCGCCGGCGCCCTTCGCGGCATGGTTGGCCGCCTGCATCAGGTGGCTGATGCTCTGGTTCAGCTCGGCCCTGGCGAGCTGCCCCTGGGACTTACGCCGCCCGATTCCAAACACGGTCCCACCTCCTGGGAGTTGTTCCTCCGTCATCCTCCACCTTCGGATGCCTCCGCATGGCCAGATCGGGCACATGGGAGGATCCGCATGGAACTGACCGACAAGTGAGGAGTACCCGTGGCCGAGGCTGTCTACGCCACCCTGCACACCAACGCCGGCCCGATCCGGCTGGAGCTCTTCCCCAACCACGCGCCGAAGACCGTCCGCAACTTCGTCGAGCTGGCCCAGGGCAAGCGCGAATACATCGACCCGCGTACCGGCCAGCCGGGCAGCGGTCCGTACTACGACGGCACCATCTCGCACCGGGTGATCGCCGGTTTCATGATCCAGATGGGCGACCCGACCGGCACCGGTCGCGGCGGGCCGGGCTACAAGTTCGCCGACGAGTTCCACCCGGAGCTGCGCTTCGACCGGCCGTACCTGCTGGCGATGGCGAACGCCGGGCCGGGCACCAACGGCTCGCAGTTCTTCATCACCGTCTCGCCGACGCCGCACCTGAACAACCGGCACACCATCTTCGGCCAGGTCGCCGACGAGGCGTCGGCGAAGGTCGTGGACACCATCGCCAACACCCCGACCGGTCCGAGCGACCGGCCGCTGCAGGACGTGGTCATCGAGCGGGTCGAGATCGAGGGCGGCGAGGGCTGAGCCCCGGCGAGGTACCTTTGCTCGCATGACTGAGCGCTCCGGAGGGCGGGGCCGGACGGGCCCGGACGGAAGGTCGGCGCGGTGAGCGAGTCGCCACCGACCACCCCGGTCTGCTACCGGCACCCGGGCCGGCAGACCTACGTCCGGTGCACCCGCTGCGACCGGCCGATCTGCCCGGACTGCATGCGGGAGGCGTCGGTCGGGCACCAGTGCCCGGAGTGCGTCAACGAGGGACGCCGTAGCGTGCGGCCGGCGCGTACCGCCTTCGGTGGCGGTGCCGCCGGCCGGCACGGCTACGTGACCAAGGCGCTGATCGCGCTGAACGTGCTGCTGATGCTGCTCTCCATCGCCTCCGACCGGGGCGGGGACGCCGCCCTCGGCGGTTCCGGCTTCGGTGGCCTGCTGGGCGGCAGCACCCCGCTCACCGACTGGGGTTCGGTGCTGGGCGGGGCGATCTTCCCGGACGGCACGGTCGGCGGCATCGCCGAGGGCCAGTGGTACCGCCTGCTCACCGCGATGTTTCTGCACTTCGGCGTGGTCCACCTGCTGCTGAACATGTGGGCGCTCTGGGTGCTCGGCCGGTCGCTGGAGGCCAACCTCGGGCCGCTGCGCTTCCTGTCGCTCTACCTGGTCGCCGGGTTCGGCGGGAACGTCGCCGCCTACCTGTTCAGCGAGCCGAACGTGACCACCGCCGGCGCCTCCACGGCCATCTTCGGGCTCTTCGCCGCGCTCATCGTGATCGAACGCAAGATGGGCCGGGACATCTCCCAGGTCATCCCGATCCTGGTGATCAACCTGGTCTTCACGCTGACGGTGCCGGGCATCTCCATCCCGGGGCACCTGGGCGGCCTGGTGGTCGGCGCGGCGATGGCGCTGGTGCTGGCGTACGCCCCGCGGTCGCGGCGCTCGCTGGTGCAACTCGCCGGCGGCGCGATCCTGGTGCTGGCGCTGCTCGGCCTGGCGCTGGTCCGCACCGCCGCCCTGGTCGGCTGACCGGCGGCTCGGCCCGCCACGCCACCTCGGCCCGGCGGGCGGACGCGGGCCGCTCGGCCGGCGGGTGGATCGCGGACCGCTCAGCCGGCGGGGCGGGCGGCGCGCAGCGCCTCGGCCACCTCGGCCGGCTCGGCGCCCAGGTCGGAGCGGCCGAACAGGTGCAGCGACTCGCCGGCGTCGATCTCCAGCACCTCGTTGGCCAGGCCCAGCCGGCCCCGGCGAGCTACGGTGATCGCCTCCACCGCGGCCCAGGGCAGCCGGCGGTGCCCGGCATAACCCTGGATCACCGTGACGCCCTCCGGGTCGACGGCGAGCCGGACCGGGGCGACCACGTCGCGCAGCGCCCAGCCGAGCAGCCCGGCCGCGGCCAGCCCGGCGAGCACCAGTTGGACCGGGTCACCCCCGGCGAGGAGCAGCCCGAGCGCCACCAGCGCGAGCGCGCCGACGGCCTTCAGCGCCGGTAGCGCGGCGGGCACCCGCCACTGCCCGGAGGACTCTGCTGGCATGCGCCCAGCATGCCAGCGCACCCGGGGGCGGACGACCACCGCACCGAGGACGTAGACTCGGGACCGAGCCAAGTTACCGGGGAGTAGACATGAGTGACGCGGTTATCGTCGGCGCCGTACGCACCCCGGTGGGGCGACGCAAGGGCAGCCTGGCCACGGTGCACCCGGTGGACCTGTCGGCGCACGTGCTGCGCGCCCTGGCCGAGCGCACCGGCATCGACCCGGGGCAGGTCGACGACGTGGTCTGGGGCTGCGTGTCGCAGGTCGGCGAGCAGTCCTGGAACATCGCCCGCAACGGCGTGCTGGCCGCCGGCTGGCCGGAGTCGGTGCCCGGCACCACGCTCGACCGGCAGTGCGGCTCCAGCCAGCAGGCGCTGCACTTCGCCGCGGCCACCGTGCTCTCCGGTCAGGCCGACCTGGTGGTCGCCGGTGGCGTCGAGTCGATGACCCGGGTGCCGATGGGCTCCAGCGTGGCCGGCGGGATGCCCTTCAGCGACCAGGTGCGCGACCGCTACCGGGGCGTGGAGGGCTTCGCCGACGAGTCCCCGCTGCCGTTCAACCAGGGCGTCGGGGCCGAGCTGATCGCCCAGCGCTGGCGCTTCTCCCGCACCCAGCTCGACGAGTACGCGCTGGCCAGCCACGAGAAGGCGGCCGCCGCGCAGGACGCCGGCGCGTTCGACGCCGAACTCGCCCCGGTGGCCCTGGCCGACGGTGGCAAGTTCGCCGCCGACGAGGGCATCCGGCGGGACACCTCGCTGGCCAAGCTCGGCGAGCTGGCCACCCCGTTCCGGCCCGACGGCGTGGTCACCGCCGGCTCCGCCTCGCAGATCTCCGACGGCGCGGCGGCGCTGGCGGTCACCACCTCCGAGTGGGCCAGCCGGCACGGCCTGCGCCCGCTGGCCCGGATCCACACCGCCGTGGTCGCCGCCGACGACCCGGTCACCATGCTCACCGCGCCGATCCCGGCCACCGCGAAGGCGCTGCGCCGCGCCGGGCTGGGCATCGAGGAGATCGGGGTGTACGAGGTGAACGAGGCGTTCGCCCCGGTGCCGCTGGCCTGGCTGGCGGAGACCGAGGCCGACCCGGAGCGGCTGAACCCGCGCGGCGGCGCGATCGCGCTGGGCCACCCGCTGGGCGCGTCCGGCGCCCGGATCATGACCACGATGCTCGCCCACATGCGCGACAACGGCATCCGCTACGGCCTGCAGACGATGTGCGAGGGCGGCGGCATGGCCAACGCCACCATCGTCGAGCTGCTCTGACCCCACCGTCCCGGCCGGCCGCCCGATCCGGCGGCCGGCCCGGCGCACTCCCGGTCGGGCGACAGCGGGACGCGGCCTGACCGGACGGCGACCACGGGTACGAACTGGACAGTGGCCGGTCGGGCGGGGATGATCCGAACGCGGCGTGCGGGAGCGGGTGCCGACCCGCCGGTTCCGCCGCCTTCCCGCCCCGTCGTCAGATCGGGAGACCCTTGACGCTCCTCGCCAGCCGGCTCGCCCTGCGCCGTGCCGCCCGACGGGTCCTCGCCGTGGCCGCGGTGGCCACGCTGCTCGCCGGCGCCGCCGTGGTCGACCGGCCCGCCCCGGCCACCGCCGCCGGCTACACCGGCCCGCACCCGGGCACCTTCACCGGCCTGGGCTTCGACACCTGCGCGGCACCGTCGAACGCGGCGATGAAGGCCTGGCTCCAGTCGCCGTACCGGGCGGTGGGCATCTACATCGGCGGGGTCAACCGGGGCTGCGCCCAGGCCAACCTGACCAAGGAGTGGGTCAGCACCCAGCAGGCCGCCGGCTGGCGGTTCTTCCCGCTCTACGTCGGACTCCAGGCGCCCTGCTCCAGCTACCAGCGCCGGATCGACCCCGCCCGGGCCGCGACCCAGGGCCGCGAGGCGGCCGACGACGCGGCGACCAGCGCGCGGAACCTCGGACTCGCGGCGCGGAGCACGATCATCCTGGACCTGGAGCGCTACCCGGCCGGCGACGCCACGTGCACCGGCGCGGTCGACACCTTCGTGAGCGCCTGGACCGGCCGGCTGCACGAGCACGGGTTCCTGGCCGGCGTGTACACCTCGGTCGAGTCCGCCGGCCTCCGTGACCAGGTGGCCGCCTACGCGCGGCCCGGCTACGCCCGCCCGGATCTGATCGACTTCGCCCGCTGGGACGGCATCCGGACGGTGTCGGACGAGGCCATTCCCGCGTCCTACTGGCCGAAGCGCCGGATGAAGCAGTACCGCGGCGACCATCACGAGACCTGGGGCGGGGTCCGGATCAACATCGACAGCAACTATCTGGAACTCGAGCAGCCGGCGTACGCGGTCCGTACGGCGCAGCCGCAGCTGCGCAGGTACGGCACCCTGTCCGGGACGCTCCGCCGGTTGACGCCGGTGCGGTGACCGCCGCGGCCGCCGCCGTCGCACAGGCGGTGCGACGCGGCGTCGTGGAACTTCCAAAATCCCCCTGTGAGCCGCGTCACTGCGGGATGGCCGTCGTTGGGCAGGGCATGGACGTGTTCTCCCGTACGTTCCTCCCGGCCGCCGCCGAGGCCGGACTGGCGGCGCAGACCGTCGCCCGGCACATGCCGGTCTTCCGTGGCTGCGTCGGATCCGGCGACGCGACCATCCTGGTCGGCCGGTGCAACCGTCCCGACCGCCCGATGGCCGGCGAGTACCTGCTGCTGCTGACCCACCGCCGGCTGGTCGTCACCCAGCAGACCCGGGTGCTGCACCGGCTGCGCCTGCACCTCAACACCGAACTGCGCGAGCTGAGCAACGTCACCTGGAGCCCGGACCCCCGGCTGCACTCGGTCGAACTGGCCGCCACCGCTATCGACGGGGTCCGCGAGCGGTTCGTCATCCGTACCCAGCACCCGAAGCAGGTGTGGCAGCTCGACGCCCTGCTCAACCACGCCTTCCGGACCCGGCTGCGCAGTGCCCGGGAGCGGATCGTGGCGACCATCGGCGAGGCACCGGCCACCGCGCGACCGGCCACCCTCCGCCCCGCCACGGTCCGCTGAGCACCGGCCGGGGCGGCCCGCCCCGGCGTCTCCTTACCGAATCCGAACATCCGCCGGCGTCCGTACCGCCGCCGGTGTCGGCAATCATGGGCCGGTGACCGCCGACGCCCAACCGCGCGGGCTCGTCCTCGTGGTCGAGGACGAGCCGGCCATCGCCGACCTGGTCCGGCGCTACCTCAGCCGGGACGGCTTCGGCGTACACCTGGAGCGGGACGGGATGGCGGGGCTGGCCGCCGCCCGCCGGCTGCGCCCGGTGGCCTGTGTGCTCGACATCGCGCTGCCCGGCCTGACCGGCACCGAGATCTGCCGGCGGCTGCGCGAGGCGGGCGACTGGACCCCGGTCATCTTCCTCACCGCCCGCGACGACGAGGTCGACCGGGTCGTCGGCCTGGAACTGGGCGCGGACGACTACGTCACCAAGCCGTTCAGCCCGCGCGAACTGGTCGCCCGGGTGCGGGCGGTGCTGCGCCGCACGGCCGGGCCGCCCGAGGTGGACCGGCCGCGGGTGGTCGGCCGGGTGACCCTCGACCCGGTCCGCCGGACGGTCGCCGTCGCGGGCGCCCCGGTCCAGCTGACCAGCACCGAGTTCGACCTGCTCGCGCACCTGATGGCCCGCCCGGGCCGGGTGTTCACCCGGGAGGAGCTGCTGGCCGCGGTCTGGGGCTACGCCGCGCACGCCGGCACCCGGACCGTCGACGTGCACGTGGCGCAGGTCCGGGCCAAGCTCGGCGCGGCCAGCGTGATCCGGACCCACCGGGGCGTGGGGTACGCCGCCGATGGCTGAGCCGACCCTCGCGCTGCCGGTGGTCGGCCCGCCGCCGGCCCCGCCGCGCCGCCGGTTCGGCCGTACGCTGACCGCCCGCGCGGTGCTGGTCACCTGCGCGGTCGCCCTGGTCTCGGTGCTGGTCACCGCGATCGTCGCGGTACCGCTGGCGGTGCGGGGCGTGGAACGGCGGGACCAGGAGGCGCTGGCCGCCCAGGCCCGGCTGGCCGCCGAGGTGCTGCGTCCCCGGCTGGCCACCGGCCGCACCGCCGACGAGGAGCGGCTGCTCCGCCAGCTGCGGGCGCAGGGCATCGACGCGTACCTGATCCGGCGGGGTGTGCCGGACCGGGCCGGGCTGCCGCCCCGGGTGGTGCAGCGGGTCGCCGAGGGGCGCAACGTCTCGACCCGCCGGCCGGTCGACGGGCGGCGCACCCTGGTCGAGGGGCGCGCGTTGCCGGGCGGCAACGGGGTGGTGCTGACCCGCCGGGTCAACGCACCGTGGCGGCAGGTGCTGCCCGGCCTCTGGCTCCCGCTGCTCGCCGGGCTCGGCGCCGGGGTGGTCGCCGGGCTGCTGCTCGCCCGCCGGCTGGCCCGGCCCGTCCGGCGGGCCGCCGAGGCCGCCGCGCGGCTGCGCGCCGGGGACCGGACGGTACGGGTGCCGGTGGAACCGCCGGAGGAGACGGCCGACCTAGCGTACGCGCTGAACGGGCTGGCCGCCGCGCTGGCCACCAGCGAGGGCCGGCAGCGGGAGTTCCTGCTCTCCGTCTCGCACGAGCTGCGCACCCCGCTGACTGCGATCCGCGGGTACGCCGAGGCGCTGGCCGACGGCGTGATCCCGCCGGACGAGGCGGCCGGCACCGGGCGCACCCTGCTCGCCGAGGCGGAACACCTGGACCGCCTGGTCAGCGACCTGCTGGCGTTGGCCCGGCTGGAGGCGGCCGACTTCCCGCTGGAACCGGCGCCGGTCGACCTGACCCGGCTGGCCGCCGACGCGGAGCGGACCTGGGCCGGGCGCTGCGCGGCGATCGGGGTGTCCTTCCGGGTCGAGGTGCCGGACCGGCCGGTGCCCGCGTACACCGACCCGGGCCGGATCCGGCAGGTGGTCGACGGGCTGCTGGAGAACGCGCTGCGGGTCGTACCGCCGGGGGCGCCGGTGGTGCTCGCGGTCCGGCTGGCGGGCGCGGACGCGGCCGCCGGCGGGGTGGTCGAGGTCCGCGACGGCGGGCCCGGCTTCACCGACGACGACCTGGCGGTGGCCTTCGAGCGCGGCGCGCTGCACCAGCGCTACCGCGGGGCGCGCAAGGTGGGCAGCGGGCTGGGGCTGGCGCTCGCCGCCGGCCTGGTCCGCCGGCTCGGCGGGGAGATCGTGGCGGGGCACGCCCCGGAGGGCGGCGCCGCCTTCACGGTCCGGCTGCCGCCGGATCCTTACCCGGCTCGAACATCGGCCTGACGCTCCGCTCGCCGACGCGGGGCAGGCTGGCAGCACCACGGACGAGAGGAAGACTCATGGCACGTTGGGGAATCGCCACCACCACCCTGCTCGCGGCCGTCGCGCTGGGCGTCGGCGGGTGCGGCGCCGACCAGGTGGGCGGCCAGCCGGTCCGGGAGACCTCCGTCGAGGTGGCCGCGGCGATGGGCGCGGAGGGCCAGGCGCTCGCCGCGCTCGGCTTCGACGCGGGCGACCTGGACGTCGACGCCCTGGCCGCGCCCGCCTCGCCGGCGGCCTCGCCGTCCGCGACCGGGGCGAAGCCGCGGCGCGAGCGCGGCGAGGAGGGGCGCGAGCGCCGCAAGGCCCGGGTGCTGCTGCGCCGCAACATGCTGCACGGCGAGGCCGTGGTGCGGACCAAGGACGGTACGAAGACGGTCGCCGTGCAGCGCGGCGAGGTGACCGCCATCGACGCCGACTCGATGACCGTGAAGTCCACCGACGGCTTCACCATGACCTGGACCTTCGGCGACAAGCTGCGCGTCGTGGAGCGCCGCACCACTATCCAGTCGACCGACGTCACGGTCGGCACCACGGTCGGCGTGGCCGGCGCCAAGGAGGGCGACGGCGGCCTGGCCCGTCTGATCGTCGTGCCGGCCCGCCAGAAGTAGGCCCCCCGCAGCCCGGCCAGCGTCGGCGCACGTTCAGCGAAAGAGTGGCCATTCCGCGGGAAATGGCCACTCTTTCGCTGTACGCGCGTGCGTGGGGTCAGTACACCCGGGAGCCGATGAAGTCGTCGTGCCCGTAGCCGACCGGGTTGGCGAAGGTGCGGGACTCGAACGACCACTGCTGGCGGGTGCTCGACGAGCAGGTGGCCAGCCGCAGCCGTGGGCTGCCCAGCAAGGGGCTGTCGAACGCCAGGCAGAGGTTGGTGTTGCCG
Source organism: Micromonospora sp. C28SCA-DRY-2 (assembly GCF_030519475.1). Classification (GTDB taxonomy): domain Bacteria; phylum Actinomycetota; class Actinomycetes; order Mycobacteriales; family Micromonosporaceae; genus Micromonospora. Next base: position 44,902 of record NZ_JAUMKD010000004.1, read on the forward strand.
GCCGTCTTGATCTGGTTGCCGGCGAGCACGAACTTCTGGTTCGCGCCGCCGTGGCAGTCGTAGATGTTGACGGCCGTGCCGGCGCTCAGCGTGCCGCCGGCCACGTCCAGGCAGCGGTCGTGGGAGAGCTCGGAGTGCAGCGACTGCCGGGTCGGGTCGTACCAGAAGCCCTGGTTACGCCCGCCGTGGCAGCCGTACGACTGCTGCGGGGTGCTGTTGCGCGAGTCGTACCCCTTGCCGTCCACGCAGGTGCCGGTGGCCACGTTGCGCAGCTGCTTGAACTCGAACAGCCCCGGGTAGAGCGCGCCGCTGCCGGTGCTGGCCGGGTCGACGCAGGTGGCCCGCTGTTGACCGGAGTTCCAGAACTGGGTGATGCACTGGGCGAACATGCCGTGCCCCCGGTAGTTCGGGTGGAACGACTGCCGCGCCGCGTTCTCGTCCCAGATGCCGACCTCGATGTAGAGGCCCCGGACCGCTGTGTTGTCGGTGCACACCTCGTGGCCGTGGAAGAGCCGGCTGGCGTCCAGGTAGCGGGTGCCGGTGTTGGTGGCCGCCGCCCGGATGGCCGCCTCGAACAGCGGCACCGCCTTGTTCCGGGCGAACGCCGCGTCGGCCAGGTAGAGCAGGCAGCCGCCGCCGTACCAGCCGGGGAAGTTCGGGTTGTCCTCCACGTCCGGGCTGCCCGGGCTCGGGTACGACATGAGCACCAGCTCGTAGTCCGAGCGCAGGTAACCGGCGTCGGTCATGGTCCGCCGGATGTCGGTGAGCGCGTCCTCCACCGCTCGCCGGCTGCCGTCGGTGCGGACCGTCCACTGGTCGGTGTAGGTGGGGTAGCACGGGCCCTGGAAGAAGACCCGGCGGATGGTGCAGTCGGTGGCGACCGGGCCGAACTGGATAGTGCCGTCGCCGTTCGCGCCGACCACCACCCAGATCAGCTTGAGGTGCGTGTTCCGCGCCTTGATCGCCAGGTGGTCGCCCTGGTTCAGCTCGTTGTGCTGGGTCGGCCCGCCCCGGATCAGGTTCCACGGGGTCGCCCCGGAGCAGGCGATGTTGTACTTCTCGTCGGCGGCGATGCCGGTGCGGAACACCGCCTGGTCGTACGAGCGGTCGCACCAGTTGCCGGGTTCGTGGGTGCCGGGGACGTAGTTGCCCACCCCCTCACCCGAGATCTCGCTGTCGCCCATGGTGATCAGCGCGGTGCGGCGCTGTTCGATCGGGCGGATGGCGGGCGTGCCGTAGAGCGCGGTGGCCTCGGCGGCACGGATCGCCTCCAGGTTGGCGGGGAGCGGCTGGATGGCCGGGCGGTCCGCCGCGGAGGCGGGGGTGGCCGGACCGGCGAGCATCGGCAGGACGAGAGCGGCGGCGAAGACGGCGGTGAGGCTCCGTCGTCGGGTCGCACGTTCGCGCCTGGCAGGGGAACCAAGCATCGACGCACTCCTTTCGCCTCGATCGTTGGGTGTCGATCGAGTTACCGGAAGGTAACGCGCGTGACGCAGGTATGTGAATACGGTTCGGAATCCTTGCGCGCGGTCTGCCGAACCGGGCGATCCCGGCAATCCGCCCCGCCGACGGCCCGGCTGGGACCATCTCGCCCGGCAGGCGGGCCGTCCCGCTCGGCCGGCGGCGGTGGGCGCCGTCCCGTTCGGCCGGCGAGCGGCAGTGGGGCTTCGTGCTCAGCCGGCGGGCGGCAGCGCGTAACCGACGTAGCCGCGGAACTCCAGCCGCCAGCCGGGCGGCACCAGCCGGGTGCAGGTCGGCCGGCTGCCGGTGCAGACGATCGCGTCCACCGAGGCCGGGTCGGCCGGCGGGCGCTCGGGCAGCACCGACTGGAGCGCGACCAGTTCCGGCGGCCGGCCGTCCGGTTCGCGCAGCAGCAGCCACCAGGGGTACTCCCAGTTGTCGTTCTGCTGCACCAGGCCGATCCGGCGGGCGTCGGCCGCCCGGACCGCCTCCGCCGCCCAGCGGAACTCCGCCGTCCACTGCGGACGCCGCAGGAACCGGGTCTCCCAGTCGCCGGTGGTGAAGACCGAGCCGGTGCCGACCAGCCGACGCGGGAAGCCGTACGACACCGCGAGCACCCCGGCCAGCGCGCTGGTCGCCAGCACGGTGACCGCGAGCCCCACCGCCATCGAGCGCCGCCCACCCGGGCCGGTGGCGGCGGCGGTGGTGGCGGTGGCGGCGGACCGGCGGTGGATCAGGGCGTCCAGCCAGACCCCGGCCAGCGGCACGGCCAGCACCAGCGCGTAGAGCAGCAGCCGGTTGCCCCACGGCTGCCACTTGATCATGGCGGTGTGCAGCAGCACCGCGCCCACCACCACCACCGCGTACGCGCGCAGCGTCCCCGCCCGCTCCGGGCTGAGCCGGCCGGGCCGGGCCAGCGCGAACCCCGCCCCGAGCAGGGCCAGCGCGCCGGCCAGCGGGAAGGCCACCCGGTCCTCGTCCGGATACCAGGACGGCACCGGGAAGGTCTCCCGCCCGAAGGTGGTGGCCCGGTCCTGCGGGTCCACCCCGATCAGCCCGGCCACGCCGACGATCGCCTCCGCGCCGGCCCGGCGCAGCGGCGCCAGCGGGGTGTCGAACGCGGTGTGCCCGATGCGCAGCGCGTTGACCACGATGGACCCCGGATCGTGCCGCTCCATCGGGATGGACTCGCGCAGTCGGGGCGGGCCGAGCGGGTGGCCGAACTCGACGGTCACCCGGGCCAGGAACGGCCCGACCACCGCCGCGGCGACGGTCAGGATGAGTAGCGACCCGGCGACCGTACGGGCCGTGCCACCCATCCGGGCCGCGCCCCGGTCGCGGTACGCCAGCCGCAGCTGGGCGAGCCCCCAGAGCACCAGCAGCGGACCGACAGCGATCAGCCCGCTGGTCTTGGTCACCGCGGTCAGCCCGGTGGCCGCGCCCAGCCCGAGCAGGGTGCCCGGCCCGGTGCGCCGGTGCAGCCCGTCCAGCGCGAGGGTGGCCGCGCAGGCCACCCACGCCGCGCAGACCAGGTCGGTCTGGGTGCTGGTCGCCTGGAGCGCCACCATCGGCGTGGTGGCCAGCACGAAAGCGGTGAGCAGCTGGGCCCGCCGGCCGCCGCCGAGCTGGGCGGTGATCCGGGCGCCGACCAGCAGGCAGCCCACCATGGCGGCCCACTGCACCAGGTTGTGCAGCGCGTCCCCGCCGGTGAACAGGCGCAGGTGCAGCAGCAGGTACTCGGCACCCGGCGGGATGGTCACCTGCCGGTGGATGGCGGTGGGCCAGAAGTCCAGGTCGCCCTGCGCCACCCAGTGCTCCACCTTGGGCAGGTGGTAGGTCTGCGAGTCGAAGTTGTTCGGCTCGGCCAGCAGCGCGACCAGCAGCTCGACCAGGACCAGCCCGCCCACGGTGCCGGCGAGCAGCCGCTCGCCGCGGCCCGCCGTACGCCACCACTCGGCCAGCCGGGTCGACCAGCGGGCGCGGTCCGTGCCGTCGGGGCCGGGCTCGGCGGGTGGGTGGGCGGCGGATCCGGGCCCGGCGGTGGCCGGCAGGCCGGCGCCGCTCGCGCGGGCCGGCTCGGCGACCGCCCCGACCAGCGCGTCGGATCGGGCGGCGACGACCGGCCCGGCCGGTCGCGCCGCGTCCCGGCGGCGGCGCCAGCCGGCGGCCGCGCCGGCGGCGGCCAGGAAGAGCAGCCAGGCGACCGCGAACGCGGGCCGGGTGAGCAGCCGCAGCGCGCCGAGCAGTTCCACGGCGAGCACCGCGAACGCACCGGTGACCAGCGCGGCCCGGACCACGGCCAGGCGCAGCGGCGCCACGGCGCCCGGCGCGGCCGGTCGCAGCGCGACGGTCAGCAGGAGAAGCGCGGCGACGGGCGCCAGGGCGAGCGGGTAGCCGGCTGCCGACATGGCCGGAAGTAAACACCATCCGCGGCCGGCTGCCACGGCCGACGCCCGCGGTGGCGGCCACCGCGCCGCTGACCTGCCAGGCTACGCTAGGCCCGACGTATTGTCGCCACCGTGGAGATTCCCGTGAAGCTCTCGATCCTCATGCCGGTCTACAACGAGGAAGAACGCATCGCGGATGCCCTGAAGCAGGCATTGGCGGTCGATTACCCGTGCGAGATCGAGCTGGTCGTGGTCGACGACGGCAGCCGGGACGGCACGGGGGAGATCCTCGGCCGCGCCGACGACGCGCGGCTGCGGGTGGTCACCCACCCGCGCAACGCGGGCAAGGGCGCGGCCATCAAGACCGCCGTCGACAACGCCGAGGGCGACTACATGGTCATCCTCGACGCCGACCTGGAGTACGACCCGCAGGACATCCCCAAGCTGCTCGACCCGGTGCTGGACGGCCGGGCCACGGTGGTCTACGGCAATCGCACCTTCGGCAGTCACAGCGCGTACAGCTTCTGGTACGTGATGGGCAACAAGGGCGTCACGATGGCGGCGAACGTGCTGTTCAACTCCTACATCGGTGACCTGGAGACCTGCTTCAAGCTGATGCCGGTGGCCCTCTACCGCTCGCTCGACATCCGCTCCCGCGGCTTCGGCATGGAGGCCGAGGTGACCGGCAAGCTGCTGCGCCGCCGGATCCGGCCGTACGAGGTGCCGATCAGCTACCGCGCCCGCGGTCGCGAGGAGGGCAAGAAGATCACCTGGAAGGACGGGGTCGAGGCGCTCTGGATCCTCGGCCGCGAACGCACCCGCCGCCGCCCCGCCGGCACCCCGGCCCGCTGACCCTCGGCCCGCCCCGCCGGCACCCCGGCCCGCTGACCAGTAGCCGCCCCTCGACGGCCCGCTCCGCGTGGCCGCTCAGCGGCCGGCCGGCGTCAGCGCCGGTGCCAGGAATCCGCTCACCGAGCGGCGCAGCCCGGCCGCGTCCAGCCCGTGCCAGCGGGTGTGGTCGTCCGGCGAGCCGTAGCGGCGCAGCTCCTGCCGACCCACGCCGAGCGCCAGCAGCCGGTGCGGCCGGTCGGCCAACGCCGCCGACACCACCCGCGCGGACGTACCGGCCAGGTAGGGCTCGACCAGGATCACCTCGGTGCCGGCCAGCGCCCGCAGGCCCGCGACGTCGAACGGCCGGGGCCGGTGGGTGTACGCCACCGAGACCCCCAGATCCGCCACCGCGGCGACCGCGGCGTCCAGCACCGGCCCGACCGCGACCAGCAGCGGCGCGCCCGGCCCGGCGTCCCGGACCAGGTCCAGCGAACCGTCGCCGGCGCGCGGCCGGTCGTTGTGCAGCGTGGACAGGCGCAGGTACGCCGAGCCCTCGGCGGCCACCGCGCCCCGCAGCAGCGCCGGCACCTCGCCCGGGTGCCCGGGAACGTGCACTGTCCAGTCGTGCAGCGTGTCGATCAGCGACACGTCGGCCGGGGCGAGGTGGGTGCGCCCGGCGGCCGCCCGGTCGTACGACGCGCCGACGCTGACCAGCACCGCGCTCGCCCCCTGGTGGTCCAGGTCCAGCTTGAGCTGCTCGTACGCCCGCTCGACCAGGAACGGGGCGTAGCTGTGCACGATCGGCCGCAGCCCGGTCAGCGCGAGCCCGCCCGCCACGCCGACCATCAGTTGTTCCCGGATCCCGACGTTGAGCACCCGGTCCGGGTGCCGACGGGCGGCCGCGGCGAACGCGGCGGCGGAGATGTCGGCGAGCACCAGCGCGGTACGCGGATCCTCGGCCAGCAACGCGGTGGTGGTGTCGACGAAGGTCTCCCGCATGGTCACTCCCCGGAGTCGACGACCGCGACGACGACGTGCGGCCGGTGGTTGTCCTGCCCGGTCAGGGCGGTGTGCAGGGCGTCGTGGTCGCGCCCGTCGACGGTGGCGGCGGTCCAGCCGTTCACGGTGAACCGGGCCGCCGCGCCACCCGGCCAGCCGTGCGTGGCCGAGGAGTTGTCCACCACCACGGCGGTCAGGTTGGCCAGCCCGGTCGCCCCGGCGTACGCGATCGCCTCGTGGTTGGAGCCCTCGTCCAGTTCGGCGTCGCCGAGCAGCACGTACACCCGGGGGGTGAGCAGGCCCTGGGCGCGCAGCCCGAGCGCGGTGCCCACGCCGAGCCCCAGGCCGTGGCCGAGCGAACCGGAGCCGATCTCGACGCCGGGCACCAGCAGCCGGTCCGGGTGGTCGCCGAGCCGGCTCGTCGGGCCGCCCTGGTCGTCGAGCCAGTCGAGCGGGACGAAGCCCTTCGCGGCGAGCACCGCGTAGTAGCCGGCCACGGCGTGGCCCTTGGAGAGCAGGAAGCGGTCCCGTTCCGGGGCCTCGACGGTCTCCGGGGTGATCCGGAGGATCCGGTCGTAGAGCACCCAGAGCACGTCGACGGTGGAGTAGACGTTGGCGCCGAACTCCCGGCCGGCCCGGATCCGGTCGAGCAGCGGCGCCACGGGCGCGGGGAGCCGTGGCCCGGGCGGGGCGGCGCCGGCCCGGCCCGTACTGGCGGTCATCGTGGTCATGCGGATAGCCTGCAAGTTGAAGCGCACTTCAACTCAAGGCGAACGTGATGCACGAGTCTCTGACCATCGGCCAGCTCTCCGAGCGCAGCGGGGTGGCGCCGTCGGCGCTGCGCTACTACGAGCGGCTCGGGCTGATCCGGGCCGAGCGCACCGGCGGCAACCAGCGCCGCTACGCCCGCAGCGAGCTGCGTCGGGTGGCGTTCATCCGGATCTCCCAGCAGGTCGGCATCTCGCTGGACGAGATCCGGGCGGCGCTGGAGTCGCTGCCCGCCTCGCGTACGCCCACCGCTGAGGACTGGTCGCGGCTCTCCACCATCTGGCGGGAGCGGCTGGACGAGCAGATCCGGCTGCTGACCAAGCTCCGCGACGACCTCGACAGCTGCATCGGCTGCGGCTGCCTGTCGTTGCAGCGCTGCACGCTCAGCAACCCCAGCGACGCGCTGGCCGGTGAGGGCCCCGGCCCGCGCCTGATGCTGCGCCGCCCGGCCGCCGACGCGGCCCGCGCCTGATCCTGCCCCGCCCGGCTGGTCCGGCCCGCGCCTGATGCTGCCCCGCCCGGCCGCCGGTCCGGCCCGCGCCGGACAGGCCGTGCCCGGTCACCCCGTGGTGAGCAGGACCTTGCCCACGTGCTCGTTCGTCTCGCACAGTTGGTGCGCCTCGGCGGCCCGGCTCATCGGCAGCCGGCGGTCCACGATCGGGCGGATCCGGCCCGCCTCGATCAGCGGCCAGACCTGCTCGCGTACGCCCCGGACGATCTCCGCCTTCTCCGCGACCGGCCGGGACCGCAGCGCCGTCGCGGCGATCGTGCCCCGCTTGGCCAGCAGCGCGCCGAGGTCCAGCTCGCCCTTGCGCCCGCCCTGCATGCCGATCACCACCAGCCGGCCGCCGGTGGCCAGCGCCGCCACGTTCCGGCCCAGGTAGGAGGCGCCCATGATGTCGAGGATCACGTCCGCGCCCCGGCCGCCGGTGACCCGCCGGACCTCCTCGACGAAGTCCTGCTCCCGGTAGTCGACGGTGTGCGCGGCGCCCAGCTCGCGCAGCACCGGGTGCTTGGCCGACCGGGCGGTCACCACCACGGTCGCGCCCAGCGCCGCCCCGAGCTGGATGGCGAAGGTGCCGATCCCGCTGCCGCCGCCGTGCACCAGCAGCGTCTCGCCCGCGCCGAGCCCGGCCAGCCGCACCACGTTCGACCAGACGGTGCAGGCCACCTCGGGCAGCGCGGCGGCGTCGACCGGGTCGACCCCGGCCGGCACCGGCAGCAGCTGGCCGGCCGGCACGGCGACCCGCTCCGCGTAGCCGCCGCCGGCCAGCAGCGCGCAGACCTCCTGGCCAACCCGCCACCCGGTCACGTCCGGACCGAGCGCGCCGATCACCCCGGCGCACTCCAGCCCGGGATACGCCGACGCGCCCGGCGGCGGCGGGTAGTGCCCCTGCCGTTGCAGCAGGTCCGCCCGGTTGACAGCGCTGGCGCGGACGTCCACCACCACCTCGCCCGGCCCGGGTTCGGGGTCGGGGACCTCGCTCCAGACCAGTGCCTCGGGCCCGCCGGGTTCGGAGATCGTGATCGCACGCATGTGTCGTGTCTACCCCACCTGGCCGTCGGTCCACGCCCGGGCCAGGATCTCGTCCACCGTCCGCTCCGGGGTCTGCGCCGAGGTGTCCAGCCAGAGCCCGATCCGGGGCGTCCCCGAGCGCAGGTCGGCGTCGAGGTCGGCTACCGGCCAGTCCCCGTACCCCTTCTTGGGGCGGTCCCGCTCGCGGGCGGCGACCACCTCCGGCCGGGGCGCGAGCACCACGACGGCGAGCGGCCGGTGCCGGATCCGGCCGACCATGGCCGGCAGGTCGGCGCCGATGACGATGTCCTGGAGCACCACCGTGAAGCCGGCGGCGGCGTAGCGGTCCGCCGCCGCGGCCGCCAGGTCGTAGCGCAGCCGCAACTGTTGGTACGCCTCCTCGGACGGCTCGGCGGTCATCTCGGCCCGGCCGCTGACCACCATCTTCCGGAACACGTCGCCGCGCAGGTGCACCGCGCGGGGCAACCGGCGGGCCAGCGCCTCGGCCACTGTGGACTTGCCGGCGGCCATGATCCCGGTGATCAGCACGATGGCCGGGGTCTCCCACATGGCGTCGATCATCCCAGCCGGGGTGGCGTGCCCGCTCGCCCGGACGCCAGCCGTGGCAGACTAGGCACGGACGCGTACCCCGTCGGGTCCGTGGCCCGGGAGGGTTCGCCTAGTGGCCGATGGCGCTGGTCTTGAAAACCGGTAAGGGCAGCGATGTCCTTCGTGGGTTCGAATCCCACACCCTCCGCCACCGAACAGGGCCGTACCGAGCGCGGCGACGATCATCGGTCGCACGACGGCACCCCACGGGGTCAGAGCGGCGGGCCGCCGAAGCCGATCTCGTTCCCGTCGGGATCGACGTAGATGGCCTTCCGGACCCCGTTCTCGTACGTCTCCCGCCTCGCCGGTTCGAGTCCCCGCCCGGCCGTCTCGGCCAGCAGGGCGTCGAGGTCGTCGACGAAGACGGTGTGCATGGCGTGGCCGGCCCGGTCGGGATGCCGCTCGATGTACACCCACCGGTGTTCGGCGAGCCCCCACACCGCCTCGTGGTCGTTCGGGACGAAGGCGGGCGGGGAACCGAACAGCCGCTCGTACCAGGCCAACGCGGCGGCGTAGTCGCTGACCGGAATCCCGGCGAACAGGTCGAGGGCCATAGCCCGAGGGTAACGGCTCATGGACCACGGCAGATGCCTGGCGGGCCGTCAGCCCTCGTCCGCCGGTTCCGCCCGGCGGTCCGGTCCGGCGGATCGCCGTTCCTGCTCGCGGATCTTCTCCTCGGCGAGCCGCCGCACCGCCCGCCCGCGCTCGGCGCGCAGCGCCGCCTCGTCGGGGCGGCGGACCGCGGCGACGAGGGCCTTGCAGAAGTCACGCCAGATGGAAGTCAAGGGGTGGTCCTCCCGAGGAGGATTGTTCCGTGGCAACGGTCCGGCCCGGACCGGCGGATCGGCCGGACAACGGGAGCTTCCGGTCGATAGTCGGGCGACGGCGAGGTAAGAAGGGGCAGGAAACCGTTCACCGGAAGGACCCGTTCGATGACCCTGGAACGACCGATCGCCCCGGACCCGTACGAGCTGCTACCGACCGTCTCGTCGTTCAACCTCACCAGTGACGACGTGCAGAACGGCGAGCCGATGGACGCCACCTTCGCGCACGGCAGCGTCGGGGGCGACAACCTCTCGCCGCAGCTCGCCTGGTCCGGCTTCCCGGCGGAGACCCGGGGCTTCGTGGTGACCTGCTTCGACCCGGACGCGCCGACCGGCAGCGGATTCTGGCACTGGGTGCTGGTCAACCTGCCGGCCGACGTGACGTCGCTGCCGCGCGGGGTGGCCGAGGCGGACCTCGGCGGCGCGTTCACCGTGCGCAACGACTACGGCGAGCGGGGCTACGGCGGGGCCGCGCCGCCGGCCGGCGACCGGCCGCACCGCTACGTCTTCGCGGTGCACGCGCTCGACGTCGACCGCCTCGACCTCACCCCCGACGCCTCCCCCGCCTACGTCGGCTTCAACCTCACCTTCCACACCCTCGCCCGCGCCGTGACCCGCCCGACCTACCAAATCAAGCAGTAACCCACTCCCACCCGACTCCAGCGTTGATCATGAGGTTGGCGGCGATCGAGGAGATCGACATCGCCGTCAACCTCATGATCAACGGGGTGAGTCCGGGTTGGGGTGAGTCCGGGTTGGGATGAGGGCGGGGTTAGGCGGGGACGCGGGCTACGGCGAAGACGGACTGGCCGAAGGGTGGGCGGACCAGCTGCTCGGCGGCCTTGGTGGCGGGCAGCACGAGGGTGTCGTAGACCTTCACCATCGGGCCCTCCTTCGGCATCAGCCGGAAGACCTTGGTGGCCATGAAGTAGCCGATCAGCCCGAGCGCGTTGGCGTAGTGGATCGTCTCGACCTCAAGACCGGCCTCGGTCATCGCGGCGGCCAGCGTCTTCTTGGTGTAGCGCCGGACGTGGCCGGTGGCGATGTCCGCCGGGCTCATGGCGAACTGGAACGCGGGCACGATGATGATCACGGCGCCGCCGGGGCGGACCAGGTCGCGCATGCTGCGCAGCGCGCCCACGTGGTCCTCGATGTGCTCCAGCACGTTGTACGACACGGCCGCACTGTAGTCGCCCCGCTCCGAGTGCGGCAGCAGCATCTGCCGGACCTCGATGGTCGGCTGCTCGGCGAGGCGCTCCTTGAGCGAGACCAGCCGGTCCGGGTCGGCCTCGGTGGCGGTGAACCGGGGCAGCCGGGTGGCCCACTCCAGGGCGTAGTCGCCGAGGCCGCTGCCGATCTCGATCGGGTTGTCACCGAGGTACGGCAGGGCGAGCTCGACGAACCAGCGACGGTGGTTGACCGCTGTCGCGAGGCCCTCCAGGACCTCGGACTGGACGCGCTGATCCCCGGTGATTTCTGCCATGCGTCGATTCCTCACGATATGACTCGACCCGCGCCTGAACCGACAGAGTGAATCATCCGCACAGGGGGCGGAAGAATCGGGGCACCGTGGTGGCCGAAATGCGGTCGGGGGTCGGGCGCGTGATCGCGGGCGGCGAACCCGGCACATGGTAGTGCAGTACCCCGAAACATGTCACGGTGCCGCCTTCCCGTGACTACGCTCCGAATTGTCATGACTACTCCCGAATCGGACCTCCCCGCCGGCGAACCCTCGCCCGGGGCGCCGGAGGGCGGGCCCGACCGGGGCGTACGCCGCCGGACGGGCTGGTGGACCGACCTCGCCGCGGTGCTGAGCTTCGTCGCGCTCGCCTTCTGGATCACCGCGCGGCTCTGGCTCGATCCGCGCCAGGGCCTCCGGGACAACCCGTCGGACCAGGCGCAGTTCGAGTGGATGATGGCCCACGGGGCACGGGTCGTGACCGATTTTGCCTATCCGTTCTTCTCCGACCGGATGAACGTTCCGGATGGCGTCAATTTGATGGCAAATACATCGGTATTATCCGTTTCATTGCCAATGACGCCGATCACCGTCCTGCTCGGTCCCCGCGCCGCTTTCCTGCTCTTCCTCACCGCGGGGATGATCGCCACGGCCACCGCCTGGTATCTCGTCCTCTCCCGGGTGCTCGTCGGGGCTCGCGGGCCGGCCTGGCTGGGTGCCGCCTTCTGCGCGTACGCGCCGGCGATGGTGTCGCACGCCAACGCCCACCCGAACATCGTGTCCCAGTTCGTGGTGCCGCTGATCGTCTGGCGCACCGTACGGCTGGCCGAGCCCGGCCGCTGGCTGCGCAACGGGTTGCTGCTCGCGCTGGTGATCGTCTGGCAGTCCTTCCTCAACCTCGAGATCCTGCTGATGACCGCGATCGGACTGGGCGTGGTGGTCGCCGCGCTCGCCCTCGGCCGGCCCGCCCTGCGCCAGCGGACCCGACCCTTCCTCGCCGGGCTGGGCGTGGCCGCGGCGGCCAGCGCGGTGGTCCTGGCGTACCCGCTCTACGTGCAGTTCTTCGGTCCCGGCGCCTACCAGGGGCTGTCCCGGCTGATCCGCGGCTACTCCACCGACCTGGTGTCGTTCGTCGCCTTCTCCCGGGAGTCGCTGGCCGGCGACAACCGCAGCTCAGCCGGCCTGGCCAAGAACCCGACCGAGGAGAACGCCTTCTTCGGCTGGCCGCTGATGGTGCTGGTGGTGGCGCTGGTCTGGTGGCTGCGGCGCAACGTGGTGGTACTCGGACTGGCCGCGCTCGGGCTCTTCTTCGGCCTGCTCTCGCTGGGTCGGGAGATCCGCTTCAACGGCCGGGAGACCGGCATTCCCGGCCCGTGGGCGGCGCTGGAGAACCTGCCGATCCTGCACTCGGTGGTGCCGACCCGGTGGTCGCTGGCGCTCACCCCGGTGATCGGGCTGCTGCTCGCGTACGGCGCGGAGTGCGTCCGTACGCTCGCCGCCCGGTTCCCCACCGCCCGCCCGCAGCTCCGCTTCGCCACCGCCACCGTGCTGACCATGGCCCTGCTCCCGCTGCTGCCCACTCCGCTGCCGGCGGAACGGCTCGACCCGGTGCCCGCCTTCGTCACCTCGGGCGCCTGGCGGCCGTACGTGGCCGGGGGTCGGAGCGTGGTGACGCTGCCGCTGCCGGACACCAACTACGCCGAACCGCTGCGCTGGTCGGCGACGACCCGGCTGGAGATGCCGATCGCCCGCGGCTACTTCCTCGGGCCGGACACCCGCCCGGGCAGCGAGGAGCGGGGAGCCGCCCTGTTCACCGCCCCACCCCGGCCGACCAGCAGCTTCTTCGCGGTCATCCGGAGCACCGGCGCGGTGCCACCGATCACCCCGCAGGCGCGGGTGAACGCGGTCGACGACCTGCGGTACTGGCGGGCGGGCGTGGTGATCCTCGGCCCGCACCCGCAGGCCGCCGCGCTGCGCCGGGGGATGACCGAGCTGACCGGGATCCGGCCGACGCGCACCGGGGGGGTCTGGGTCTGGGACGTCCGCCCGCTCACCGACTGACCGTGACCGGCGGCACCGGCGGCCCGGTCAGGACTGGCGGACGCAGCAGCCCTGGCAGATCTTCGGCTTGGGCAGGGTGAAGGCCAGGCAGCAGGTGCGCCGCTGCACCGTCGGCTCGCCGGCCGGGCCGGGCACCAACTCCACCAGGTCGCGCAGGTCGAGCGCGCCGAGCAGGGTGTCGATGGTCTCGACGGAGGAGCCGGGCAGCCCGTCGGCGGCCCGCAGGATGCCGTGGGCGATGCCGGAGGCCACCGACCCGAGCAGGGTGCGGGTGCCGATCCGCACCTCGGCCTGGATCGCCTCGATCATCGGGGCCAGGTGGGCGTCGAGCAGGGAGGCGCGCAGCAGGCCGAGCAGCTCCGCCTCGCCGGCCACCACCCGCACCTCGGGCAGGCCGGAGACCGCCAGCGGGTCGCCGGGCAGCACCGCGACGGTGGTCGAGCGGCGCAGGCCCAGGGTGAGCAGCGGGCGGTGGTCCTCGAAGTGGATCAGCACGTCGGCCGGGTCGAACAGCGGCACCCGGCGGGCGGACGCCCAGCCGAGCACCACCGGCAGCGCGGTCCAGTAGCTGTACGACTTCCAGGCCAGCGCGGCGCAGGCGTGCGGGGTGCCACCCCAGCGCAGCGTCGCGGCGTGCAGGAACTCGGGCAGCTTGCTGCCGTCGACGAGGGTGGTCGCGGGGCTCCAGCCGTACTCGTCGGTGACCAGCAGGCCGGGCATCAGGCCGGGCACGTCGTCGGTGCCGAACATGGCCCGCAGGGTGGCGGTGACCGGCGCGAGCGGTGCGGTGGCGACCTGGCGCCCCGGCATCACCGCTGTCATCCGAATCGTCCCCCGTCCGAAGCGCCCTCGCTGAGCTAAGGCTAGCCTAACCATGCCTCGGGCGCTAAGGGAAGCCTCACCTGGGTCGGCGGGGGAGGCCCCGGTCACTCCGGTCGGCCGGCCTCGGCCTACTACCCGGCGGTCGGGACGGAAAACGCCGCCGGTACCGGCGGCGGGGCACAGTATCGACGGACGTCGCTGACCAGTCAAGCCTCGTGTCGGCAAGGTGGCAGTTTCGTATCTGCCCGGCCACGGAACGTGAAACTGATACTCCCGGCCACGAGGAAGCTGATGACGACCTCACCGCTCGATCGGGCTGCCGACTCCTTCGCCGCCGAACTCGCGCGGCAGCGAACCGGGCGGGGGCTGTCCAAGAAACAGCTCGCCACCCTGATGGGGTTCGACCCGTCCTACGTCAGCCATGTCGAAGGGCGCCGGCACCGGCCCACCGAGGACTTCGCCCGCCGCGCGGAGGCGGTGCTGGAGGCCAGCGGCGCGATCTGGCAGCGCTTCCGGGAGTACGACGAACTCCGGCACGCGCGCGCCGAGAAGGGCCACCGGGATCCCCCGCTGCCCGGCCAGTGGCTGCCACCGGGCACCGGCCTGGTGGTCGAGCGGGAACTGGCCACCCTCACCCACACCGACGACGGCTACCGCTGCGTCATCCGCCGGGAGCTCTACAACGCGGGCACCGAACCGGTCACCCGGTACCTGGTCCGGGTGGCCGTCGACCGGTACCCGAACGATCCCGGCCGGTCCAACCGGCACCACCGGGAACACCCGCTCACCTTCGCCGAGCTGCAACTGCGGGCGTACCGGGAGGACGGCGGCGAGCGCGAGGCGATGCACTGGCGGGCCAAGCACGACCGGGACGCCTTCAAGGAGATCTGGCTGCTCTTCGAGAACGGCGACCGGCGGTTCCCGCTCTACCCGGGCGACCGGGCCACCATCGAGTACGCGTACCACGTCGGGCAGGACAAGTGGGGCCCCTGGTTCCAGCGGGCGGTCCGGCTGCCCACCCGGCACCTCGCCGTACGCCTGGACCTGCCGGCGGACCTCGACCCGCAGGTCTGGGGCGTGGAGACCTCGCTCTCGGCGGAGGAGGGCCCGCTGCGCACCCCGGTGAGCCGGCGCGAGGCGGGTGAGCGGGCGCTGTTCGACTGGGCCACCGACGACCCGCCGCTGAACGCCCGCTACCGGTTGCAGTGGCGGTTCCGCGGCCGGCCCGAGCCCGAGCCGGACGCGGGCCGGATCCGCCCGAGTGACCGGATGCGCGGCATCGGCATCGTGCAACGCGGCGCCGACCTGCTCCGCCAGCCGGCCCGCCCGTTCGACCTGCCTCGCGAGGAGCGGGTGGCCCGGGCCGTGGTCGACCGGCTCTGCGCGGTGCTGGTCCGCCTGGACGAGCTGCACCCGTTCAGCAAGGGCGTCGGCGTCGCCGCGCCGCAGCTCGGCATCGGCTCGGCCGCCGCGGTGGTCCGGCCGCCGGACCGCACCGCCGAGCCGGTGGTGCTGCTCAACCCCCGGGTGGTCGACGCCGCCCCGGACACCGACGAGCAGTACGAGGGCTGCCTCTCCTTCTTCGACCACCGTGGCCTGGTGCCCCGGCCGCTGCGGATCGACGTGGAGCACGCCCAGTACGACGGCAGCCGGATCATCACCTCGTTCGAGTTCGGCATGGCCCGCCTCGTCGCGCACGAGATCGACCACCTGGAGGGGCGGCTCTACGTCGACCGGATGGCACCCGGCGTGCCGCTGGTGCCGATCGAGGAGTACCGCGAGACCGGGCACCCCTGGCGCTACTGACGCACCGACCACGCCCGCCCGGGTGGGAACGGACGGCCGGGCGGGCGTGGTCGGGCGGGCGGTGCCGGTCCGCCCGATCGGGGGCCGGGGCGCGTGCCCCAGGGGGCAGGGGCACGCGCCCCGGCATGGGGGGAGAAATGCCTAGATGCTGCCGAAGGTGTCGTACCGGGTGTGCTCCGGCGGGACGTCGTCGGCGGCGAGCACCCGCAGGGTGGCCCGGACCATCGGGGCCGAGCCCGAGACGTAGCAGTCGTGCGTGGTCCACGGGCCGTACCGGCTGACCACCTCGGAGACGTCGCCCAACTCGCCGTCGAAGTCCGGGTCCTCGCTGCACGCCGGGGTGACCGACAGCCAGGGGTGCTGGGCGACCAGTTCCCGCAGCCCGGCCAGCCCGTACAGGTCGGCCTCGGTACGCGCGCCGTAGAAGACGTGCACCCAGCGGGTCCGGTTGTAGCTGGCCAACTCCTCCACCAGCGCCTTGATCGGGGCCAGGCCGACCCCGCCGGCGACGCAGAGGATGTCCCGGTCCGACGAGCGGTCCAGCGTCATCGAGCCCATCGGGGCGGCCACCCGGATCAGGTCGCCCGGCTTGACCCGGCGGACCAGCGCGCCGGAGACCCAACCGGCGCCGGGCGTACGGACGTGGAACTCCAGCACGTTGTCGTCGTTCGGGGCGTTCGCCACCGAGTAGGTCCGCCACACCCGGGGGTGGTAGCGGGGCACCTCGACGCTGACGTACTGGCCCGCCTTCCAGGGCAGCGGGTGCTGCAGGGCCCGGCAGGTGAGCACGGCGGTGTCCGAGCCGTGCCGCTGGTGGGTCAGCACCTCGGCGTGCCAGTAGGGCGGGTTCTCGTCCGCCGCCGCGCCGGCCAGCATCTTCTCCGAGATGGCCGCGTACGCGTCGCGCCACGCCTGGTCGTACTCCAGGTTCCAGCCGTCGCCGGCGGTGCTGCGCAGCGCGTCCAGCAGCGCGACGCCCATGGTCGCGTAGTGCGCCGCCTCGACATGGAACTTCCGGTGGTCCCGGCCGAGCGCGCGCAGGTACTCGTCGAAGCTCTCCGGGTCACCGACCGTCTGGCTCGCGGTGACGATCGCCTCCAGGATGCGGTCGCCCTGCCCGGACATCTGGACCGGGAAGAGGTTCCGCAGTTCCGGGTCGAGCAGGAAGAGGCGAGCGTAGAAGTGGTCGCTCAGCCGCTCCCGGTGCTCCTCGACCAGGGTCCAGCTCTCCTTCAGCAGCCGCGCGAAGTCGTCCACCGGGCGCGCTCCTTGACCTGTCGGGGGATCGGGCACGCACAGCATGACCACGCAGCGTGCCCACCGGTCGCACAGAATGTGCGACCGGCTCACGAGGGCCGCTCAGGCGCGTGCCGCCGGCGGTCGCGGTCGGGCAGAGTGGTGCGGTGACCGTTGAGCTCGCCCGCCCGGTGTCCCGCAGCACCCTGGGCACCGAGACGCTGCTGGTGCTCGGGCTCTCGCTCGGGCAGTCCGCCGTCTACGCGATGGTGTCGATCATCGCGAAGCTGACCGCCGAGGGGCCGCTGTCGAAGCAGACCGCGTCGCTGAACACGTCGGTGTCGCCCCGGCCCTGGCTGGACCTGACGTACCAACTGCTCGGCATCGTCTTCGCGCTGCTGCCGGTGCTGCTCGCCGTACACCTGATCGCCCGCGACCCCGGCGACCCGGCCCGCACCCTCGGCCTGGACGCCCGCCAGCCCGGGCCGGACCTGGCCCGCGGCGCCGGACTGGCGGCGCTGATCGGGCTGCCCGGGCTGGCGCTCTTCTGGGCCGCGGCGCAGCTCGGCGTGAACGCCACGCTGGTGCCCGCCGCGCTGCCGGACTTCTGGTGGACGGTGCCGGTGCTGATCCTCGCCGCCGTGCAGAACGCCGTGCTGGAGGAGGTGATCGTGGTCGGCTACCTGGTCACCCGGCTGCGCCAGCTCGCCTGGCGGACCGGCGCGATCATCGCGACGAGCGCGCTGCTGCGCGGCTCCTACCACCTCTACCAGGGCTTCGGCGCGTTCCTCGGCAACGTGGTGATGGGCGTGGTGTTCAGCCTGGTCTACCTGCGCACCCGGCGGGTGATGCCGCTGGTCGTGGCGCACGCGCTGCTCGACATCGTGGCCTTCGTCGGCTACGCCCTGCTGCCCAAGGAGTGGTTCTCCTGGCTGTGACGGGTGCCGGCGGGCTCACCCGGCTCGATCGACTCCGGATGCGGCAGGACGCGGCATCGACGGCCCCGCGGACCGCGGCGTACCGCACCTCGCGTGGATCTCCTAGCGCGACCGGGGCGGCCGGTAGCTGCTGACCGCCCGGGCGGCCAGCCGCGCGGCGGCCGCGGAGTCGCCGGCCGCCGCCGCCAGCACCGCCGCGCCGGGCAGCACCCGGGACGCCAGCCGCAGCACCAGCCACCCGCCCGCCTGCGCGGCGAGCGGCGCGGCCAGCCGCCAGGCCGCCTCCACCGCCCGCGACCAGGGCTCGTCACCCGGCCCGTCCGCCGCCCGGGCCGCCGCCAGCGCCGTCCGGGCGCTCTCCGCGTCCGGGTGCACCTGGGTCAGTACCAGCAACTCCGCGGCCCGGTCCGGGTGGGCCGGGTCCCGGCCGTACGCCGCCGCCAGGTGCAGCACCAGGTTCGCCTGGGTCCAGAGCACCGCCGCCAGCTCGGCCAGCGGGGCGAAGGCGCCGGCCAGCGCGGCGGTCGCCCCACCCGCCCCGGCCTGCCGGACGAACCGCCGGGTGGCGAGCCGGGCCAGGCCGTCCGGCGAGGCATCCGGGTACGCCGACCGCAGCCGGTCGGCCCACTCCCGGGCGCGCGGCCCGACCGCCTCGACGGCGGCGAGGGCGAGCAGCTCCGGCGCGAAGCCCGGGTGCTCGACCACCCGGGCGAGGGCGGCGCGCAGTTCCGGCGTACGCGTCGGTGGCGCGACCTGTCGGATCTCGCTCGGGCGCTCCAGGACGGCGTCCGTCTTCTTCGCGGCGGTGGCCTTCTTCACCGGCGTCGCCTTTCCGGCCGCCGGCGTGGTCGTCTCGGCCGGGGTGACCGTCTGCCGAGCGGGAGGCGTAGCCGTCTGGGCGGTCGGCGTGGTCGTGGTCTCGGCCACGGCGGCCGGCGTCTCGGCCGGGGTGGCCGTCTGCTGAGCTGCGGTGCTCGCCGTTCCGGTCGAGGTGGTCGCGGTGGCCGGGGTTGTCCCGGGGGGCGGTGTGGCCGTCTCGGTCGGCGGCCGGGTGGCCGTGGTCGCCTTCTTCGCCGGCGCCGCCTTCTTGCCGGCGGCCTTCCTCGCCCGGCTGGGCTTGGCCGGAACATCCTCGGCCGCAGCCGCCTTCCGCGGTGCCGCTGCCTTCCGCGGCGCGGCCTTCTTCGCCGGGCCGGCCTTGGTCGGCGCTGCCGGGGCGGGATCTTCCCCGGCTGGGTCGACCGTGCCCGGATCCGCCCCGGTCTGCCGCGTGGCGGCGGTGTCGGGGGTCGGCTGCGCCGGTCCGGCGTCGGAACCGGGGGCGGCGGAGCCCGAGGGCGCGGTGTGGTTCGGATCACTGGCGCTGTCTGACCGGTCAGCCCGGCGGTCCGGGGACCCGGTGGCCGCCCTCGGCTGGCGGGGCAGCGGACGGTCCGGCTCGGGCGGCTGGAAGAGCACCGTCGGAGCCGCCTTGGCCCGGCGCGGACGGGGTTCCCCGGCCTCCGCCCGCTCCGCCGGATCCGGCGTCGCCGGCAGCGGCGGCGGGGTGAAGGTCGCCTTGGGGGAGCGTCGGCGCGCTCCCTCAGCAGGCTCTCGGCGGTTCGGCTCGCTGGGCGGCTGCTCCTGCATATCGATGGAGCCTAGTCCTGATCGAGCCGCCGCACAGCGCTCGACCGCGGCCAGCCGGGTGACCCGGCGGTGGCGGTCCGGTAGTCGCTTTGCTCCCGATGGGTCTGGGCCTGTATCCTCGGGCGCGGTGGTCTGCAGGCCACCGGGGAGACTTCGCCTAGTCTGGTCTATGGCGCCGCACTGCTAATGCGGTTGGGGTCTTAAAGCCCCTCCCGGGTTCGAATCCCGGAGTCTCCGCGCGAAAGCCGGGTGTGTAGACTGGCCGAGCACCTGCGCCCGTAGCTCAACGGATAGAGCATCTGACTACGGATCAGAAGGTTAGGGGTTCGAGTCCCTTCGGGCGCGCAGCAGATCGAGGGCCGGTTTCCTGTCACGGGAGACCGGCCTTGATCGTTGTGACCCCGAGGGCTGACCCTGCGCCTACGCGGCGAAGAGGAAGCCGAGCCGGTCCACGGCGTCCTGCTGCACCCGCCGAATGGCCTCGACGTAGATTGACTTCGTGATGGTCGGGAAGCTGTGCCCGGGGACGTCCTGAATCCGTTCCAGCGGCACGCCGTGGTTGTAAAGCAGCACGAGTGGCCCAGGTCGTGAATGCGTACGACGCTCGGGACATCGCGCTACGCGGTGCGCCTGGAGTCGGTGTCGACAAAGCACGGGTCGGGGAAGGAGCACGGGATCGCGGTCTGCATCCGGTGCTCGACGTGGTGCCTTCTGACACTGCGGCGGCGGCTGCGTACGAGAGGCTCGGTTGGCAGCCGCTGGCCACAGTCGAACAGCAGTGGAGCCCGGAGCAGAAGGTCGCCGTCCGGTGCTATGCGGCGGCGGCAACCTGACCGCTAACGAACTGGTCCGGAGTAACTGTCGTAAGGGCCATGGTGGTAGCCGTGTTGCTGGTTGCCGCCCTGGGTGGCCGCGCCGTAAGGGTCGGAGAATCCGCCGTCCGGCGGCACGGTGCACAGTACGGCGGTCGGGGCATCTGCCATGCCGGCCCCGGATCCGCCAACCGGCGCGTCCACCCTGTTCGGGGCGAGGGCTGGCGGGTTCGGCTCGTTCAGTGCGTTCCTCCTGCGGATCAGCGCCAGCACGAGGCCGCCCGAACCGGCGGCGACCAGGAGCCCGCCCAGGATGATCCAGAGCGGCGAGCTGCCACCTTCGTCGCTGACCTGCTTGAGGGTGGCCGGCGGCGCCGCCCCGGCGGAGCCTGCCTCGGTCGCGGGCTCTTCGGTCGGCCCGGGAAGGCTCGCCGCGGCGGAGGGCGACGATGGCGGGGCCACGGCGGCGAGGGTGAGCCGAACGGTCGCGGCACCGCCGGTGGCACCCCGCACCGTCGCGCGAGCGGTGCGGTAGCCGTCCTTCCGCGCCTCGACCCTGATGAGCCCTACGGCGACCGGCTTGCTGGCGCTCGACTTGATCGAGAACCTGCCGTCTCGACCGCTGGTCGTACGGTAGTCGTGTCCGGCGCTGTCCCGGACGGTCAGGCGTGCGCCACCGATCGGCTTCCCGTCGCTGTCACGGACCAGGCCGGAGACCTGGCTCACCGCGGATGACGGCTGGTCGGCGGGGAGTGGCTGGCCGGCGCCGTGGACGAAGATCATTTTGTGGTCGAACGCTGTCTGCGTGCCGATCCGGGCGGAGACCGCGAGGTTGCGGCCGCTCACCTCGCTCTCGTGGACCTTGGGCGCGACGACCGTGGCTGTGAAGGTCTCGCTCAGGCCGGGGCCGATGACCTGGGACGCGGAACAGCCGGCGGTGCATTGAAGGCCACCGGAGACGGCCACGAAGACCGTTTCCTTGCCGCTCCCATTGTTCGTGGCACGGAACCGTACCTGCACCGACTGGCCGGACTTCACGTTCTCCGCGGACACACTCAGGATGCTGATGGTCGGCGGAGCGGCCGTCGCGGGAACCGCGAGGGTCGCCCCGGCCAGTGCTGTCACCGCCACCGCCAGGACCCGTCGGGTAGGTAAGCGCGTCGTCACGTCCAACTACCTCATCCCAGCGCGGCAACCGTCGAAGACACCGCGGGTCACTATGCCCCGTCGTGGGTAGGCCGCCCGACCCGGGGCGGCGGCAGTAGCGGACGCGCAGATGTCGGCGCCTGCTGCGTCGAGCTCGCTCAGCAGGTCGATCGAATTGCCTGTGCGTCGGCCACGGGCTGCCCAGGCCGGAACACACGGGTTCGACTCCGGGGCTAGTTGACAAATCTCCTAGATGACTTGTCTACTAGCCGCGTGGTTCTGTCACGCATCATCCTGGGGCTGCTCGCCCTCGCGCCCATGACCGGCTACGACCTGAAGCGGCACTTCGACTCGACGGTGGGGCACTTCTGGTCGGCGGACAAGGCGCAGATCTACCGCATCCTCGCCCAGCTCGTCGCCGAGGGGTACGCGGAGGTCGAGACGGTGGCCGGCTCAGGAGCGCCGGACCGTCAGGAGCACCGCATCACCGCCGCCGGGCGGGCGGCTCTCGCCGCGTGGCTCGCCAGCGAGCCGGAGCGCCAGGTCGAACGCGACCCGTTCCTCGCGCGGGTGTTCTTCGGCGCCGACCTCGACGATGACGGCCTCCGGTCGCTCTTCGCGCAGCGTCGCGCGGCGACCCGGGCACAGCTGGCGCGCTTCGAGCGGATGCGAGCCGAGGCCGGGGCGTCCGATCGCGGTGCCCGGCTCCGGCTCGCCACGCTCGACAACGGCATCGCGCACCTACGCACGGAGCTCGCCTGGCTCGACGCGGTCGAGGAGGAGGTTGCATGAGCGGGTTCCCCGAGGTGCACCGTCCTGAGACCGGCCCGGCGGGGCGGCCGCTGGTGATGCTGCACGGCGGCAACGTCGCGAACTGGATGTGGCAGCCGCAGCTGCCCGCGCTCAATGACCGGATGGTGCTCACGCCGGATCTGCCGGGTTTCGGGACGCGGGTCAGCGAGGGCTGGCCGGGCCTGGACGCGATGGCCGACGACCTCGTGGCCCGGGTGACCGACCACGGTGTCGACGGCCCGTTCGATCTCGTCGGCCTCTCCCTGGGCGCCGTGACGGCGCTTCGCGTGCTGGCGCGGCACCCTGACCGGGTGCACTCGGCGTTCCTCACCGGAGCGCCGCTCACGCCGGCCGGCGCCGGCGTACGCCTGATCTGCCGGTTGCAACTGGCGTTCTGGCGGGCGCCGTGGTTCTGGCGCGCCCAAGCCGCGGCGTTCGGGCTCCCGGCGGACTCGCGCGCCCGGTACGTCGCGCACGGCCTTTCGGTACACCGCGAGACCGCGTCCGCGATGAACGCCGAGGTGTTCGCGGGTGGCGTGCCCGCGACCCTGCGCCACTACTCCGGGCCCCTGCTCGCGATGGCGGGCGAGAAGGAATCCGCGGCGGTGCGTCAGTCCCTGCGGGAGATCGCCCGGGCCGCACCGCAGGCACAGTTGCGGCTCGCACCGGGCATGCACCACATCTGGAACGTGGAGGACGCCGGCCTGTTCAACGGGGTCCTGCGCGCCTGGCTGAACGGGACCCTGGACCCGCGCCTCCTTCCGGTCTCCGGAGACTGAGCAACGCAACCGCGTCACGCGCCCTCGCAGCAGAGTGGAGGCCGAGCCGGCCCACGGCGTCCCGCCGCGCCCGCCGGATCGCCCCGGTGGGAGCCGGTCGACGGCCCGTTCCGGCCAGTGCCCGAGGACCCGTGGGAGGTCGGCGGTAATCATCGGGCCGGTGGTGACACAAGCCAGGGTGAACGTTCGTCAACCAGGCGGGAGTCTTGGATGGGTCCACCGGGAAAACGCGACGAGGATTGGTTCACCAGGGTCTACGCGGCCGACTACCCACACGTGGTGAGGTACGGCCAGCGCCGGCTCGCCGACCTGGACGCGGCGACCGAACTCGCCCAGGAGGTGTTCGTCGTCGCCTGGCGGCGTCGCCGCGAGGTTCCCGACCGCAGCCTGCCCTGGCTGTACGGGGTGGCCCGTCGCCTGCTGGCGAACGAATGGCGAGCGCGGCGAGCCGCGCCGGACGTGCTACCGATGACCGACGCCGGCCTGCTGCGGGAGCCGGGCTCGTCCGGCGCCGACGCGACCGTGGGCGTCGCCGATCTCCACGCCGCTCTGGCCACCCTCGCCGACCTCGACCAGGAGATCCTCCGGCTGGTCGGGTGGGAGGAGCTGACCGTTTCCGAGGCCGCTCAGGTCCTCGGCTGTACCCGCACCACCGCTGCCGTACGTCTGCACCGCGCCCGTAGGCGCCTCACCGAAGCGATGTCGTACCGAGCCGTACCGCCGGCACAGCAGCCGGTGTTGGCGAGTCCGCGAAAGGTCATGTGATGTTCGGAGAAGAGCGAACGCGTACCCTCCTCGGCCCGGCCGACCCGGCCCGGCACAGCACCATCGCACCGCCCCGGCTGTCGGCACACGACCTGATCGTCCGCGCGGAGGCTGTCGCCGAGCCGGCCGCCCACCACCGCCACGCCCGCCCGACGCGCCGGCTGGTTCTGACCGCCGGCGCACTGACCGCAGCGGTCGGCGCCGCGGCGATCGTCCAGACGTTCGGTCCGTCCACCCCGGACACCTCGGGGATCGCCGGTCCGCCCGGGGCGGACCCGGGGGTGGTGCTCGTGCCGGTGGCGTACGGCGCTGGCACCCGTGACGCGGGGAGCGAGCTACGCGGGTTGGCCGGCAGGCTGGTCGATGCGGAGTACGACCACCGCACCGGTCGGTACATGTACCACCACACGAAGACGTGGGGCGACCCGGTGATGACCTCTGCCGACGGCCGCCACCATGTCGCCTTCGCCGACGAGACCAAGGTCTGGCAGGCGGCCGACGGGACCGGCAAGCAGATCACGACCCAGCTCGAGCCGCAGTACCCCGACCAGGAGTCCCGGGAGTACTGGCAGCGGAACCTCAAGCCCAAGGCTCCCGCCACGCCCGCGCCCGACGACATGCCGCTCCCGGCGGAGGACCTCGCACCGCTGCCGTCGGGTCGGGCCCAGCTGGCCGACCTGCTCGGGGTCAGGTACGGCGCGGGCGCCGTGAGCAAGAAGGTCAGCACGGTGTACGGCCGGTACGTCGTTCCGCGGCAGACGCGGGCTGAGATCCTGCGGGTCCTCGCCGAGGTGCCCGGGTTCCGGTGGCGGGGCCAGGTGACCGATCGGGCCGGCCGGAAGGGCGTGGCCATCACCTACGACGACCGCGAGCACAACGCGCAGTCGTTGCTGATCTTCGACCCGAACACGGGAGAACTGCTCGCGCACGAGCGGCTCACCCTCTCACCGCTGCGGATCAGCGCCTACCAGGTGATCCTCGGCACCGCCTGGACCGATCGACTCGACTGAACCACCGGTGCCGGGGCCGCCACTGTGGTGGCCCCGGTCCGGTCGTTGTCGGAGGCGGTCAGGCGGGTGAGCCGTGCGAGATCGCGTGGGCCTGCTCGCGCAGCACCGCCGTCGTGCGCTCGACCCACTCGGCGACGACGCGGAGCTGCTCGGGCGTGAAGTGGCTGTTAACCTCCGCCATGCCGGCCACCATTCGCCCGACGGCCTCGCTCACCGCGGCGTCCGCCGGCACCGTCGCCTCGATGACGACGCGGCGCCGGTCGGCCGGATCGGGCGTACGCCGGGCAAGTCCCGCGGCGACCAAGCGGTCCACCAGGCCGGTCACCGCACCCGCGGTCAGCCCGGTCCGCTCGGCCAGCTCGCGCGCCGACATGGGGCCTTCCCGGCGCACGATCCCGAGTGCCTTGTGATCCGCCGCCGACAGACCCATGAGCGAGCCCAGCGCCTCGTGGAACAGCACGACGGCGTCGCTCAGGTCCCTGCCGAGCCGGGCTCCGGCCTCCGCCGCCTCCGGCGCTCGCTCATCCATGGCCATGGACACATCCTTCACCATCGCATATAGTTCAGATAGCTAAACAGTTTAGTTTGCTGAAGGAGTTGCCATGACGACGGGGTGGATCGAGTCCCGAGCCGTGCTCCTGGCTGCCCTGCGGTTCTTCGTCCGCCACTACCCCGTGGTCTTCGCGTTCGGCGTACTGGCCTCGGCGCAGCGCTTCCTCGCCGTGGGCGGTGGTGCGGACTGGGCGTGGACCGGAGGCATCGCCGGCGAGCTGTTCACCAACGGGATCCGCCTGCTGTTCCTCCTCTGGGTCGCCCGAAGCATGCTCCGCCCGCTGCGCCCCACCTGGTCCGAGGTCCGGCACAGCACCGACTACATCGCCGCGCACCGGGCCGCGATGCTCTGGAACGGGGTCCTGCTCGTCGCGCTGACCCTCGTCTTCAAGGTGGGCGTCGACACGTGGATCGCCGGCCTGGCCGAGCCGAAGACGGCGCTGGCGTGGACGTTGGCCGTCAAGAACGTGACCATCATCCCGTTCATGTTCGTCTGGGCGGTGGCCGTCGTCCGCGCGGCACTCGAGGAGCGCGCGGGTGCGGGACGTGACGTGGCGGTTGCGCACGCTCCGGCAGCGGGGACGTGAACCGAACGGGTCGAGCAGTCCGTCAGCCGTTCAGGTACGCGAGCACGGCCCGTACCCGGCGATGCGCGTCGTCGGCCGGCGGCAGGTCGAGCTTGGCGAAGATGTTCGTGATGTGCTTCTCCACGCTCACCGGCGCGAGCACCAGGGCCGCACAGATCGCCGAGTTCGACATTCCCTGGGCCATCAACCCCAGCACCTCGCGCTCGCGCGGGGTCAGCGCGTCCACGCCGGAGCGGCGGCTGTTGCGGACGAAGAGTTGGCGCACCACCTCGGGGTCCATCGCCGTCCCGCCCGCGGCGACCCGCTCCACCGCGTCCAGGAAGTCGTCGAGCGCGGTGACCCGGTCCTTCAGCAGGTAGCCCACGCCACCCCGGCCGTCGGCGAGGAGTTCGGCCGCGTACGCCCGCTCGACGTACTGGGACAGGATCAGCACTCGGCGGTCCCGCCCCTCCGCCCGCAGCCGCAGCGCGGCGCGCAGCCCCTCGTCGCGGAAACCGGGCGGCAGCCGGACGTCCACCACTGACAGGTCGGGGTGGTGCCGCTCGACGGCGTCGATCAGGTCGCCGGCGTTGTCCACCGCGGACACCACCTCGTGGCCGGTGTCGGTGAGCAACCGCACCAACCCTTCCCGGAGGAGCAGCAGGTCTTCGGCGATCACGATGCGCATGGCAGCTCCGCGTGCAGGACGGTCGGGCCGCCCGGTGGACTGGTGATGGTCAGCGTCCCGTCCAGCGCCTCGACGCGGCGACGCAGGCCGTCGAGCCCGCCGCCGGTGAGGTCGGCGCCGCCCCGGCCGTCGTCGGTCAGGGTCACCTGGAGCGCGCCGGCCGCGCCGTTCAGCACGATGCCGCACCGGGACGCCTCGGCATGCTTACCGGCGTTCGCCAGCCCTTCGGCCACGACGAAGTACGCCGCCGACTCCACCGCCGCCGGGTAGCGACCGTTCGGGTCGCCGCGCAGGCTCACGGCGAGCGAACTGTCCGCGGCCAGCGCCGCGACGGCGGCGTACAGGCCCCGGTCGGTGAGGATGGGCGGGTGGATGCCGCGGACGAGCCGGCGCAGTTCGGCCAGCGCCTCGTCGAGCTGCTTGCGGGCCAGGTCCACGTCGGACAGCGCGGTGCCGCCCTCGGACCGCAGTTTGCGGGCCGCGAGCGCGAGAGTCATGCCGGCGGCCACGATCCGGGCCTGGGCGCCGTCGTGCAGGTCACGCTCTATCCGGCGCAGTTCGGCGGCCTGCGCGTCGACCACCCGGGAACGGGTCTCGGCGAGCCGGGCGGCCTCCCGTACCAGCTGGAGATGCGCGCCGGGAGCCAGCAGGGCGCGGGCGGCGGCGGCCACCGCGCGGGCCAGCCGCCGGAGCAGCGCGGCCCCGACCGGCAGCAGCAGGAGCCCGAGCGCGCACAGCGCGAACCGGCCGGGAGTGGTGGTGAGCAGGGGCCGCAACGGCCACGGCGCGTTGTCGTTGGGCACCGCCCAGAGCCAGGCCGGCGCTGCCACGGCACCCACCAGCACGGCGGTGGCCACCACCGCCGCCACCCCGGTCACCAGACCCAGCGGTAGGGACACCAGCAGCCAGAGCAGGTCCCGCCAGGTGGCGGGCTGCCGGGCGACGGCGGTGACCCGTTCCCGGATGGTGCCCGGAGCAGCCGGCTCGTACGGTTCGTCCAACGGCCGCCCGAGCACCCAGCCGACCCGGCGGCGCTCGACGGTGGCGATCCGCCGGGTCACCCAGGCGGCGCCGAGGAACGCCGGGCCGCCGAGCTGGGTCACCGAGAGCAGACCGACGGTGACCAGCGCCAGCACCGACCAGGCGAACCCCGCGACGCCGGCCAGGATGCCGGCCGCCAGGTACGCCAGGCTCCGGGCGGTCGCCATCGTCACCCGGCGGATCCTAACGGCCCGGGCCGCCGCCGACGGGTCGGCGACGGCCCGGGAGCAGCGGGTCACCGGTCCCCGAGGGCCGGCAGGCCACGCCGCGGCAGCACGAGCCGGACCGGAAGGGCGCCGGCGACCAGCCCCAGTCCGGCCACCCCGGCGAGCAGCACCAGGTACGTCGCCGGCGCCACCACCAGCCGGAACACGCCGTCCTGAGCCACGCTGAACGGGACGACCACCGCGCTGGTGACCGCGACGCCCAGGGCCAGCCCGGCCACCACCGTGATCACAGCCTCCCGGTCCACCAGGCGGTGCACCTGCCCCGCCGTCGCGCCGGCCAGCCGCAGGTCCGCGAACTCCCGCCGGCGGGCGGCGGCCGAGATGGCGAACGTGTTGACCACGGCGATCGCCGTGAAGCCCAGCGAGACGACCACCAGCAACTCCCACGCGCCCTGCTGGTTCCCGTCGCCGGTACGGGTCGCCGCCGCGGTCGGCACCACCCGGAGCTCGGGCCAGCGCTGCCCGATCCGTTCGGAAACCGCGCCGTCGGAGTGCCGGAGGGCGACCGTGCTGACCAGACCACGCGGGTCGTGCGCGGCGACCAGGGCGGCCGGCAGGGTCAGCTCGCCGAACCCGCGATGCCGGGTGAAGAGGGCGGAGAGCCGCAGGACGACCCGCTCCCCGTCGGCCAGCCAGATCGGCACCTCGTCACCGAGCCGCCAACCGTACGCGGCGGCCAGGTCGGCGCTCGCCGCGAACGTCCCGTCCCCGCCCAGCGCACCGTCCTCGACGGCCAGGTCGAGGACGCCGTCCGACCCGGTGCGGAGCAGACCCTGCGCGGCGTGGTCCTGGGGCTTGCCCTCCTGGGCGAGCACCACGCGGGTGGGCACGGTCGCCACCGCGCCGGTGACGCCGGGCAGCGCGGCCACCCGTGCCGCGGTGTCGAGCGGCAGTCCGGCGGCGCCGGTGACCAGGGTGGTCGCCCCGGCGAGCCGGGCGGCCTGCTGCTCCTCCGCCAGCCGGGCGGTCAACTCGCCGTTGAGCAGCAGCGGCGCGTTGATCGCGAACATCAGCACCAGCGGCACGGCCACCGCGGCGGTGCGACGTACCTCGGTGCGGGTGGTGGCGGCGGCGAGCCAGCCGGCCGCCCCGGTGCCGGCGCTGAGCCGTCCCGGCACGGCGGCGACCAGCCGGACCAGCAGCGGGCCGAGCGCGGCGACCGCGCAGAGCAGCAGCGCCGACGAGATGAAGGTCATCCCCATGCCGAACGGACCGCCGAGCGGCACGAAGGTCAGCACGGCGACCGCGCCGGCCGCGGCGACCAGGGCGACGGCCGCGCGGGCCGCCACCCCGCCGCGTGGTGCGACGACGGTCTCGACGAGCGCCTGGGCCGGCGCGACCCGTACCGCGCGGCGGCCGGCGAACCGGGCGGCGACCAGGGTGACCAGCGCCCCGGCGCACCCGGCGAGCAGCAGCACCACCGGGTTGACCCGCACGGAGAACTGCGCCGGCACCACCCCGAGGTGCCGGAACCGGGCCGCCACCAGGTGCGCCACGAGCACGCCGAGCGGCAGCCCCGGCATCGCGGCCACGGCGGCGAGTACCAGACTCTCCATCCCGAGCAGCCGCCGTAGCTGACGCGGGGTCGCCCCGATGGTGCGCAGCAGCGCCAGCTCGCGCAGCCGCTGCCGGACCCCGAGCGCCACCGTGCCGGTGAGCACGAAGATCGCGGCGAAGGCGGTGATGCCGATGGTGAAACCGAAGACGGAGATCGCTCCGATGTAGTCGGGCAGCGCCCCGGGCAGGTCGGCTTGCACCCGGTCCGCGTCGGTCAGCACCGGCGCATCCCCGGCCCCGGCCCGGACGGCCGCCAGCAGGGCCGCCTGGTCGGCTCCGGGCTGGGCCAGCACCGCGACCGCGGTGGGGCCGGCCAGGCCGGAGACCCGGGTCACCGCACCGTCGGCGAGGAAGAGCGCGCCCTGCGCGGGCAACGCGTCCCGCCCGGCCGGCGCGGCGACGCCGGCCAGTCGCAGCCGGTGGACGCCGGTGCGGGTGGTGATCCGGACCTCGTCCCCGACGGTGAGGCCGCCCCGGGCGGCGAGGTCGGCGTCCACCACCGCCTCTCCGGCCGCCGGCTCGTGTCCGGCACGCAACCGGTACGGGGTGAGCGCGGCCGACGACCACCCGTGGCCGATCACCGGGGCGCCGTCGGCGCCGCGTACCGGCCCGGCGGCGGTGGTCAGCTCGACGGGGAAGGCGGTGTCCGGGACGACCCGGGCCACCCCGGTCAGCTCGGCCAGCCGCGGCACGAGGTCCGCGGGAAGCGTCCCGGCACCGCTGAGGCGTTCGGTCTTCGTCTTGGTCTTGGTCTTGGTCTTGCCCTTCTTGTGCTTCTCCTTCGTCGTGGTGAGGGTGACCTCGCGGGCGCCGGAGACCACGGCCGTGGCGTTCGCGAACCGGTCGGCCGGCGGGGTCGCGGTGAGCACCGAGAAGAGGAGCAGCCCGGCCCCGGCCAGCAGCGCGGCGGCCAGCAGCGCGGCGAGGAAGGTGCCCAGGTAGGCGCCCCGGTGGCGGCGGAGCGTTCCGATCGCCAGGCGGATCATGCGGCCGTCACCGCCGTCATCCGCGCGGCCACCGTCTCCGCCGTCGGGTCGGCCAGTTCGCTGACCACCCGGCCGTCGGCCAGGAAGACGACCCGGTCGGCCCACGCGGCCGCCGCCGGGTCGTGGGTCACCATCACCACGGCGGTACGCAGGTCGTCCACCGCCTCGCGCAGCAGCCCGAGCACCTCGCGGCCGGCGCCGAGGTCGAGGGCCCCGGTCGGCTCGTCGGCGAAGATCACCTCGGGTCGGGCGGCGAGCGCCCGGGCGAGCGCGACCCGCTGCCGCTGGCCTCCGGAGAGCTGCCCGGGCCGGTCGTTCTCCCGCCCGGCGAGGCCGACCCGGTGCAGCACCTCACGGGCCCAGGCCCGATCCGGCCGGGTGCCGGCGAGCCGCTGCGGGAGAAGCACGTTCTGCCACACCGACAGGGAGTCCATCAGGTTGTACGACTGGAACACGAAGCCCACCCGGCGGCGGCGGGCCTGGGTGAGCTTCGGCTCGCGCAGCGTCCCGAGCTCCTGCCCGGCGAGCCGGACCCGGCCGCCGTCCGGCCGGTCCAGCCCG
This sequence comes from Micromonospora sp. C28SCA-DRY-2, assembly GCF_030519475.1. Taxonomy (GTDB): domain Bacteria; phylum Actinomycetota; class Actinomycetes; order Mycobacteriales; family Micromonosporaceae; genus Micromonospora. The sequence goes on from NZ_JAUMKD010000004.1 coordinate 75,730, forward strand.
GCGGCGCACTGCAGCAGGGTGGACTTCCCCGACCCCGACGGCCCCATGACTGCGCTGAACGTCCCGGCCGCGAAGGCGACCGTCACGCCGGCCAGCGCGGGCGCACCGCTGCCGCCCGCATACCTCCGCACCACCTCGACCAGTTCGACGACCGGTCCACCAGCTCCGTGAATTCGCATGTCCTCAGCCTCGTCATCGGGCGGACCGAGCGACACACGGTGACCTCGTATCTGTGGGGTGGGGACAGCCCTACCCCCGCTCCTCAGGCGTCGGCCGCGGCAGCCCGGTTGGTCAGGCGCCGACATCGGACCCGAGCAGCGCGCTGACTGCCGCCAACTCGTCCGGTGAGATGGCCGGCCGCGTCTACACCCGAACGCCGAAATGGTCGTGCCATCGAGAAGAAGGAGCGAGTCGAAGACCCAGCCGGGTGTTACCCGCCAACGGTTTTCGAGGTCAGGTCCAGGGAGGGAAGGATTCCGGATCGCGGCGGGCGAATCGGTATTTGTTTTCTGGCCGGCACCCCCGGCTGTGTGGCACGTGGTACGACGGAGGGTAGATCGCGCAAAGCCGACAGAACGGGCGTGCCGATGACCGCCGGCAACACGGGCGAGCTGCTGCGGGACCACGCCGAACCGCAACGCGCCACCTACGTCGAACTCTTCTTCGACGTCATCCTCGTCTTCGCGTTCACCCGGCTCTCGCACACGCTGTTCACCGACCTGACCTGGCTCGGCGCCCTGCACACCGTGATCCTGCTCGCCGCCTTCTGGTGGGTCTGGGTCTTCACGGCCTGGACCACCAACCGCCTCAACCCGGCCCAGCCGGCGATCCAGCTCGTGATCATCCCGATCATGCTGGGCACCCTGGTCATGGCGGGTGCGGTGCCCGAAGCCTTCGGTGAGGACGGCATGGTCTTCGCCGTCACGTACGTCACCATCCAGGTCGGCCGCGCCCTGTTCGTCACGGTGACCATGCGCGGTCGAGGCGAGGTGGCGATCGGCTCGCTCCAGCAACTCATCTGGTTCTGCCTTTCTGGAGCGCTGTGGATCGCCGGCGCTCTGACCGAAGGCACCAGCCGGGTGGTGATCTGGTTCCTCGCCGCTGCCCTCGGCTACACCATGAGCCGGCTGGAGTTCCGGCTGCCCCGGTTGGGCCCGGCCCGGATCGCCACGCAGACGGTCTCCGCCGAGCATCTGGCCGAGCGGTACCAGCAGATCATGATCGTCGCGTTCGGCGAGACGGTCCTGGCGTCCGGTGGACAGTTCGCGGTGCGCGGCTTCGAACGGGACAGCGTGATCGCGTTCGTGCTGGCGTTCGCCACCACCACGCTGATGTGGCGGATCTACTTCTACCGGGCGGGCCTGCTCCTGCCGGGCGTGATCGCGGCGAGCACCGCTCCGGCCGTGTTCGCCCGCTCCGCCTCGTACGCCCATCTGCTCATGACCGGCGGCATCGTGCTCAGCGCGGTCGGCGACGAGATCGTCATCACCCACGCGTTCGCCGAGGCCAACCTCGTCTGGTCCAGCGTCATCCTCTGCGGACCGGCGATCTATCTGGCCGGCCGGGCACGGCTCGACTACCTGTCGTTCAGCCGCGTCGCCCTGTCCCGGGTGATCGGGCTGGTCGTGCTGGTCGTGCTGGCGCCGGTGGTCGCCTTCCTGTCACCGATCTACATCGCCGTCGTGGCCATCGTCATCCTCAGCACGATCGCCGTTTCGGACACCATCTCCTGGCGATTTCGCCCCAGCAGGCTCGCCCCGCCACCACCGCCCCGGGGCCGTTATCTACGCCCCTAACGCTCGTACCGCCTGACCTCGCGCGGCTGACGATGCGCGGGCTCGGGCGGTCGGCGCCGACACCGATCAGGAATCGAGAAGCGCCGGTCATCCAACCGTGACTAGCGTGACTGCCGTTGATGTCCCACGCCCCCTGGCCCGGCGGCTGGCCAGGGGATCTGCTCGCCTTTGGAGGAGGTCCCGTTGAACTGGAACGCGTGGATCCGGCAGCTCCACCGCTGGCTTGCCATCGCCTTCACGGTGACCGTCGTCGTCACCGTCATCGCCCTGGCGCGGGAGGAACCCGTCGTCTGGGTGTCCTACGTACCGCTGCTTCCGCTCGCCCTGCTGCTGGTCACCGGGCTGTACCTGTTCGTCTTGCCCTATCTCCTCAAGCGGCGCGGCCGGGCGGCCGCCGAGCGATGAACGGGCGCGCTCGCCGGCCGCGCCCCCCTCGGCCGGCGAGCATCGCCCGGCACCCGGGCGAGGCGGTCGCCCGGGTCGCCGCCCACTTCCGGCGCAAGCTCCACGGCGGACGGTGAGCCGAGCGCCCGCCGGCCGTCGACGACCAGGCCGACCGGGCCGACCGGGCCGGGTCAGGACGCGGCCAGCGGCGCCAGCAGACCACAACAGACCAGCCCGAACACCGCGAACACGAGGACGAGGATGGTGTAGTTCGACCAGAGCCCGAACCTCGTCACGTCGGCGCCGTGCCCGTCGTGGACGCGGTTGCGCCACACGCCGAAGCGGAACGACAGCTGGTGCGTCGCACCGGGCTGGGCGGCCAGCGAGGTGGTCACCAGTGGGATGCCCATGAAGTCGGTGTAGCGGACGTCGTGCGGTCCGGGCGGGATCACCAGGTACCAGGTGCCCTCGCCCGGGATCGGCACCGTCTGGCCGTCGATCTTGAGCTTGCCCGTGCTGGGCACGGGCACGATGTACGGGCCACGGTTGACCGAGACGGCGAGCACCGCGTAGCCGGGCGGCGGCGGGATCGGATGGGGATACACCAGCGGCGTCACGGCGCCCGGAACCGGCGGGTAGGCCGAATGAGGGGGGTACGACACCGGGACATCCTCACACGGGCGCGCTCGGCCGACGGGTACCGGTCAACCGGCGGCAGGGCCCGACCCGGCGGTCCACTGGGCGGCCAGCAGGCCGTAGATCAGGGTGTCCGTCCACTCGCCCTTCGTCCAGTGGTCCTGGCGCAGGTGGGCCTCCCGGACCATGCCGACCCGCTCGCACACCCGTGCCGACGGTGTGTTCCGGGCGTCCACGTGGGCGATCACCCGGTGCATGCCGCACTGCTCGAACGCCACCCCGATGAGCGCGCGGACCGCCTCGGTGGCGAATCCGCGGCCGGACACCGACGGGTGGAAGGCCCAGCCCATCTCGCCCCGGGACAGCGTCTCGTCGGCCGGCCACAGGATGACGTCACCGACGATCTCGGCCCCGTGCTCGACCACCAGCGCGAGCCGGGACTCGGCTCCGGTGATGCCGGTGCCGTTGACGCGCCGGGCGACCACGGTGGTCGCGAACTCCCGCGTCCACGGCTCCCACGGGATGTAGCGGGCCACCATCGGGTCGCTGTAGTACGCGAGCAGGGCGTCCACCTCGTCGCCCCGGTACGGCCGCAGGCACAGCCGCTCGGTACGCAGCGGCAGGGTCAGCTCAGGCATCGTCCCAGTATCACGGTCGGCTTCGACCCGGACGGGGCTGCCCGCCGGGCCCCGGGCCGCCGCCGCGGCCCGGGATCCGGCCGGTCCCCCGTCAGGCCGGTGCCCCCGCGCGCTTGCGGTACCGCTCGGCCCGCCGCCGCACCTGGGTGTACGCGCTGCTCAACCCCATCGCCCGGCGCACCTCCACCAGCGTCTTGCGCACCTCGGCGCGGGTCCGCTCGGTCCCCTCGACGATCAGCTGGTCGACCCGACCCGGGTCCGCCTCGATCCGGGCCCGGCGTTCCCGGATCGGGTCGAGGAACCGGTTGAGTGCCGCCGCCAGGTCCTCCTTCACCTCGACGTCGCCGACCCGCCCGGCCCGGTAGCGCTGCTTCAGCTCCGCCACCCGGTCCCGGTCCGGGTTGAACACGTCGTGGTACGCGAACACCGGGTTCCCCTCGACGGTGCCCGGCACGTCGGCCCGCACCCGGTTCGGGTCGGTGTACATGCCCATCACCTTGCGGCGCACGGTGGACGCGTCGTCGGAGAGCGAGATGGTGTTGCCCAGGCTCTTGCTCATCTTGGCCCGGCCGTCCGTGCCGACCAGGGTGGGCGTCTCCGCGGGGATCAGCTCGGGCACCGGGAACACCTCCCCGTAGAGGTGGTTGAAGCGCCGGGCGATCTCCCGGGTCACCTCGACGTGTGCGGCGTTGTCCTTGCCGACCGGGACCGCCTCGCCCTTGACGCAGAGGATGTCCGCGGCCTGGAGCACGGGGTAGCCGAGCAGGCCGTACGGCATCTCCTCCTTGCCGGAGTCGCGGGCCATCTCCTTCAGCGACGGCACCCGCTCCAGCCGGGGCACCGTCACCAGGTTCTGGAACAGGGTGTTCAGGTCGCCGACCTCCGGGATGGCCGACTGGAGATAGAACGTCGCCCGCGCCGGGTCGACGCCGGCGGCGAGGATGTCGGTGACCATCTCGCGGGCGTTCTCGGCCACCCGCTCGATGTCCTGCCGGGTGTTCCTCGTGGTGAGCATGTGCAGGTCGGCGATGATGAAGAAGCTCTCGTACCGCTGGTGCAGCCGCACCCGGTTCGCGATGCTGCCGACGTAGTGGCCGAGGTGCAGCCGCCCGGTCGGGCGGTCCCCGGTGAGCATCCGTGCCGTGGACATGGTGGTACGCCTTTCGTGCCGGAAGAGGAGGATGGGCGCGATCGACCCGGGCGGACGCCCCGGGGTCGGTGGGATTCGGGTCAGTGCGCCGAACGCCATCGCGCGCCGTCGCGGAACCTCAGTCCGCCGGCACGAAGCACGTCGATGATCCGCTCGCGGCCGTCGCCGGAGCTGGTGGGGAAGGTGGGCACGGCGTCGAGCGGGAGGCCGTCGACCGGGTCGACGACCTCCGGCGCGTAACTGCTCGCCCGGACCATGCCGCTACGGTAGCCGGTCCACCGGCCGTGGTCAGCCCTGGCGGTAGCTGTCCTGGTAGTAGCCGGCCACCCGGTCCCGGTAGTCCGGCCGGTCGTACGCCTCCGGCTCGAACGCCGGGGACTCCTTGACCTGCTCCCGGGTCCGGTCCACGTACACCGTGCGGTCGAGGTGGTCCACCCGGTCCACCGTGCCGACCGGCAGCAGCACCTTGCGGCCGAGGATCCACGGCCCGGTGTCGACCACCAGCCAGCGGGCGTCGGTGTCCCCGCTGGCCTCGTCGACCGAGCCGATCCGGCCGTCGGTCGCCTCGACCCGGTAGCCCGTCAGGTCGATCGGGGTGCCGGGCCCGGGCGCGTCCGGGCCGTCGCCGGACCGCTCCGGCGGCGCCGCGGGCGGGGTGGTCTGCTCGTACCCGCCGGCGAGCGCGGCCGGGTCACGCCAGGCCCAGGGATTGAACGTCGACGGTTGCACGGTCACCTCCGAATTGGTGGTCACGGCTGACCGCGTCATTAGTGCCCACCCCCCGGTCGCGGGAAACAACCTGGCAATTATCGGTTCACCGGAATGTCTCCTGCGAAATTCGTCATATTCGACGTCGGTCGATCGATGCTCGCCCGTTTCCGCAGGTGGTTTCGGTTGTCACCGTACGGCGGCACATTCGTGCGCAATGCGGAGTGTCTCGCCGGCACATTCGCTGCGGGGGTGTCGGCCGCCCATTCTGTTCCCTGCATCCGCAGCAGAGGGAATAGGGGAAGCAGATGTCTCGCACCATTCGGCGACTCGGCGTCGTGCTCGCGCTCGCGGTCGGCCTGGTCGGCGCGGCGGGGGCCACCGCGCAGGCCGCGCCGGTCAACCCGGTGACGCCGCAGTCGTCCTGTGGGCTCGGCTACGTCGTCCAGGACCAGGACCCGATCCGGCACGCGGAGACCGGCGCCCTGCTCGGCACCGTCTACCTGCTCTACAACCCGACGGTCGGCTACGGCTGCACGGTCACCGTCAAGTCCGCGTACGTCGGCGCGCTGACCCGGACCCAGGTCTACCTCGCCGCCCAGTACCTGCCGACCCGGGTCGACGACGGCAACCGGCTCTACGCCGCCGGCCCCACCACGGCGTACGTCAAGGGCGGCTGTGTGATCTGGGGTGGCCTGATGGCCGACCCGAACGGCACGATCCACCACCACGAGCGGGCGAATCCCGCGATCGGCGGCATCGGCACCTGCTTCTGATCTCGCGGCAGGCCCGCGTCCGCGAGCCCGCGGGGCCGCCGCCGGAAGCCCGGCGGCGACCCCGCGATGCCGCTACCGTCGGGCTGATGGGACGGATGCGCGGCATCCACGAGCGGCCGGCCGGGCTGACCTACCAGCCGGAACTGGTCGACGTCGACGAGGAGCGGTCGCTGCTGGCCGCGCTGGCGGCCTACGACTTCCGCGAGGTCCGCATGCACGGGCAGATCGCCCGCCGGACCGTGCGGCACTTCGGCTTCGACTACGACTACGGCTCCTTCCAGCTCACCGCCACCGAAGCGTTGCCGGTCGAGCTGCACGAGGTCCGCCAGCGCTGCGCCGCGCTGGCCGGCCTGCCGGCGACCGCGCTCGCGCAGGCCCTGGTCACCCGCTATCCGCCCGGGTCGGTCATCGGCTGGCACCGGGACGCGCCGGCGTTCGGGCCGACGGTGGTCGGCCTCTCCCTGGGCTCCGCGTGCCGGTTGCGGTTCCAGCGCGGCAAGGCCGACGACCGCCGGGTGTACGAGGTGGAACTGGCGCCCCGGTCGGCGTACGTGCTCGCCGGCGCGGCCCGGTCGAGCTGGCAGCACAGCATCCCGCCCGTGCCCGAGCTGCGCTACTCGGTCACCTTCCGGCAGGTGCGCACCGGCTGACCTGCGGCGCTGCCCGGCCGCGGCCCGGTCCCC
>NZ_JAUMKD010000004.1:87500-642405 GCF_030519475.1 Micromonospora sp. C28SCA-DRY-2
CGGTGCTGGAACGTTAAGGGGACCTGTTAGCTCTTCGGGGCGAAGCGGAGAACTTAAGCGCCAGTAAACGGCGGTGGTAACTATAACCATCCTAAGGTAGCGAAATTCCTTGTCGGGTAAGTTCCGACCTGCACGAATGGCGTAACGACTTCCCCACTGTCTCAACCACAGGCCCGGCGAAATTGCAGTACGAGTAAAGATGCTCGTTACGCGCGGCAGGACGGAAAGACCCCGGGACCTTTACTATAGCTTGACATTGGTATCCGAATTAGCTTGTGTAGGATAGGTGGGAGCCGGTGAAGTCCATACGCCAGTATGGGTGGAGGCAATCTTGAAATACCACTCTGGTTGATTTGGGTATCTAACTTCGGACCGTTATCCGGTTCAGGGACAGTGTCTGGTGGGTAGTTTAACTGGGGCGGTTGCCTCCTAAAGGGTAACGGAGGCGCCCAAAGGTTCCCTCAGCCTGGTTGGCAATCAGGTGTTGAGTGCAAGTACACAAGGGAGCTTGACTGTGAGACTGACAGGTCGAGCAGGGACGAAAGTCGGGACTAGTGATCCGGCACTTGCGTGTGGAAGCGGTGTCGCTCAACGGATAAAAGGTACCCCGGGGATAACAGGCTGATCTTCCCCAAGAGTCCATATCGACGGGATGGTTTGGCACCTCGATGTCGGCTCGTCGCATCCTGGGGCTGTAGCAGGTCCCAAGGGTTGGGCTGTTCGCCCATTAAAGCGGTACGCGAGCTGGGTTTAGAACGTCGTGAGACAGTTCGGTCCCTATCCGCCGTGCGCGTAGGATACTTGAGAAGGGCTGTCCCTAGTACGAGAGGACCGGGACGGACGAACCTCTGGTGTGCCAGTTGTCCCGCCAGGGGCACGGCTGGTTAGCTACGTTCGGAAGGGATAACCGCTGAAAGCATCTAAGCGGGAAGCTCGCTTCAAGATGAGGTATCCCACCACCCTTTGGGTGGGTAAGGCCCCCAGCTAGACGACTGGGTTGATAGGCCGGAAATGTAAGCCCGGTAACGGGTTCAGTTGACCGGTACTAATAGGCCGAGGACTTGACTACCAAGCTGCTACGCGTCCACTGTGCAACTCCCGACAAACGAACAACACACCCGATGTGTGGTGTTGTTTGATATGTCGATAGAGTTACGGCGGTCATGGCGGAGGGGAAACGCCCGGTCACATTCCGAACCCGGAAGCTAAGCCCTCCAGCGCCGATGGTACTGCACTCGCGAGGGTGTGGGAGAGTAGGACACCGCCGGACAACCTTTCCATTCAGGGCCACCCCGACCAAGGGGGTGGCCCTGAATGCGTTCACCCCCACCTTCCCACCGGCCGCCAACCACCCCGAACAGCGGGGGGCCGAACCCAACCCGGCGCCGGACCGACGAAGCGGGCCGGAAGGCTGCGGGATCCGGCGAATCGACCGCGGGCCGGACGGCCCTTCTCGTACCGTCGGGTCGAGGTCAGGCTCGTCGACGGGGAGCGGGTATGAAGATCGGCATCATCGGGTCCGGACACATCGGTGGCACGCTCACCCGCCGGCTGTGTTCTCTCGGGCACGACGTCACCGTCGCCAACTCGCGCGGCCCGCAGAGCCTCGGCGAACTGGCCCAGGAGAGCGGGGCGACCGCCGGCACCGTCGAGCAGGCCGCCCGGGACTCGGAGGTGGTGGTCGTGGCGGTGCCGCTGAAGGCCGTACCGGACCTGCCCACGGACGCGTTCGCCGGCAAGGTGGTCGTCGACGCGGACAACTACTACCCGGAGCGGGACGGGGAGATCGCCGAACTGCGGGACCGGAGCATCTCGTCCAGCCGGTGGACCGCCGATCATCTCCAGGGCGCCCGGGTGGTGAAGGCTTTCAACACGATCATGGCGCCGCACCTGATGGAGAACGGGCGTCCGGCCGGCCAGGCGGGCCGGATCGCGCTGCCGGTGGCCGGCGACGACGCCGAGGCGAAGCGGACGGTGATGGAGCTGGTGGACGCGCTGGGCTTCGACCCGGTCGACGGCGGAACGCTGGACGAGAGCTGGCGGCAGGAGCCGGGCACCCCGGTCTACGGCGCCGACCTGGACGCGGACGGCGTACGGCAGGGTCTGGCGCAGGCGCGGCCCTGAGCGCGTACGACATGACACTGCCCCGCCGGCGACCAAGCCGGCGGGGCAGTTGTCAGCGTGCGCCCGGCGGGCGTCAGGACGGTTCGGGGCCGCAGATGTAACGGGGCTCCGCGTCGTAGCGCCAGGTGAACTTCTCCCGCTTGACCACCTTGCCGTCCTTGCGGATGACCCGGTACGCGTCCTGCGTGAAGCCGTCGATGCCGTTCGCCGGGATGCAGGACGGACCCGGCTTCAGGTAGATGGTCTTCGGCTTGGTGATGTTGCGCCGCGGGCTGTACTCGGTCTTCACGCTGTCGTAGATCTTCGTGCTCCAGATCGACACGGTGATCGAGCTGGACGTGTACGAGGTGTCGATGAGCACGCCGTACTCGGTGTTGTTGCGGAACTTGAAGTCCAGGTCGGGCCAGAAGATCGTCGACTCGATCACCGGCGGGTACCGGCTGAACCAGTAGGAGTGCGGCTTGTGCTCGACGTCCTCCAGCCCGGCGTAGTAGGTGGCGTTGAAGAGCGTGGTGGTGAACTGCGAGGTGCCGCCGCCCACGCCGGGCACCAGCTTGCCGTCGAGGATGACCGGGGCGTCCCGGTAGCCCTGCGCGTAGCCGCGCTCGCCGGTGTGGCCGTTGAGCGAGAACGTCTCGCCCGGCAGCACCACCGTGCCGTCCACGTCCTTGGCGATGGTGACGATGTTCTGGCTGCGCGGCGAGGAGAGGCCGCCGGTGAACCGGGTGGTGAAGGAGGAGACCTTCTCCTTGATCCCCAGGCTGGCCACCTTCTCCGCGGTCAGCTCCGGCTCGGCGGGCTTCAGCTCGCCGGTGACCTCCCGGCCGTCCGCCTTCGGCAGGACCGCCAGCAGGTCGCGGGCCAGCGCCGCGCTGTCCAGCTGCTGCCCCGGCCGGCCGTTGTCGACCACCTTCGGCTTGCCGCCGGAGATGGTCATCCGGGCGTCCTTCGGCGGCACCTCGATCTTCGTCAGGTCGTTGCCCAGCGCCGCGCGCAGCCGCTTCACGTCCACCTGTGGGGTCAGCGTGCCGGCCTTGTCAGCGGTGAACCGCAGGCTCTTCGCGATCGCCTTCGGGCTGATGGTGACCGAGCCCTTGTCGGTGCTGAGCTTCACCGGCGCGGCCACCGCCGGCTTCGCCAGCTCGGCGACCAGCCGGTCCACCTCCTCGGCGGTGGTCGCCGGGTGCGACTCGACCAGCGGCACGGTGACCGGCTGTCCGCTGAGCCACCCCTGGCGCACCGCCTGGGCGGAACGTTCCGGGTCGAGCGCCAGGCTCGGCTTCGGGTGGACCGCCTTGGGGGTGGTGCCGGAGAAGGTGATCGCCGGCATGGTCATCTTCCGGCCCTGGTCGCCGACGACCTTGGCGAGCGCGGCGTCGAGCCGGGTGACGTCGACAGTGACCACCGGCGCAACGCTGCGCTCGCCGACCAGCCGGTCGACCGCGTGTGCCCGCGCCTCGACCGCCGCCGACACGGTGGCGTCCACGTCGACCGCGAGGCCGACATCGGCCGGGCTGATCTCGGCGGTCCGTTCACCCACCCGTACCTGGAGCGGGGCGGCCAGCTCGGCCGCGCGGCGGTCCAGCTCGGCTCGGAGCTCCCGGGCCGCGTCCGCCCGGCTCCGGCCGCCCAGCTCGGCGCCGAGCACGGTGGTGCCGCGCGGCACGTCACCGGCGTACGCGTAGGCGCCCACGCCGCCCACCGACGCCAGCACCGCGGCGGTGACCCCGGCGGCGAGCAGCACCCGGACCCGGCGCCGTCGCGGCCGTCCGCCCGCCGGTCCGGCGGCCTCCGGCTCGTCGCCGGGCCAGCTGACCGCGGTGACCTGGACGGTCGGCCGGTCGTCGGCAGGGGGAAGTTTCTCGCCGTACAACGTCACAGCAACCTCGATCGGGACATACCACACGGGGGCCGTCGCCCCGGGAGACACCTACGGTAGCCAACGCTCGGGCGGTCGGGGAGTCTGCGCCCCGCGCCCGCCGACACCGCGTGTCGCCCGGCGTGTCGTCCGGGCGCGGGCCGGCGCCCGGGGCCGAACCGCGGCGTGGCACGGTAGGGGCATGCGAGCGGACGGCGTGGTCCTGGCGTACGGCGGCGGTTGGCTGGACCGGGCGGGGCCGCTGCGCGCCGACCCGCACCGGATCACCGCTCTGCTGGCCGACCCGGGCACCGCCGTGCTGCCGCTGTGGCGGGACCGGTGCCTGGTCACCTCCGGACAGGTGCCGGTGCGGCTGGCCGCCGACCGGGCCGCGGCCGCGCTCGCCGCCGCCGACGAGACCGTCTTCCTCGGCCTGGACGGCGACACCGCCGTCTTCGCCGTGGACCTGTCCGGGCACCCGGAGCCGGCGGCCGTGCGGCTGGCCGGGGCGGCCGCGGCGATGGACGTACGGGCGCTGGTGGGTCGGCTCGGCCCCGCCGAGGCGTCCGTGCAGGCGTACGCGCGCGGCCTGCTGCACTGGCACCGGCAGCAGCGCTACTGCGGCAGCTGCGGGGCGCCGACCACGCCCCGCGACGGTGGACACGTCCGCTGTTGCACCGGCGCCGGCTGCGGGCGGCTGCTCTTCCCCCGCATCGAGCCGGCGGTCATCGTGCTGGTGGAGGCGCCCGGCGCCCCGGACCGCTGCCTGCTGGCCCGGCACCGGGGCGCGCCGGAGGGGGCGTACTCGACGCTCGCCGGGTTCGTCGAGGTCGGCGAGAGCCTGGAGGACGCGGTCCGGCGGGAGATGGCCGAGGAGGCCGGGGTGACGGTGACCGACCTGGCGTACCAGGGGTCGCAGGCGTGGCCCTTCCCGGCCGGGCTGATGGTCGGCTTCCGGGCCACCGCCGCCTCGGAGACGGTGCGGGTGGACGGCGACGAACTGGTGGAGGCGCGCTGGTTCACCCGGGAGGAGCTGCGGGCGCGGGAGGCCGCGGGGCGGCCGCTCGGCCGGCCCGACTCGATCGACCGCCACCTGCTCGGTTCCTGGCTGGCCGCCGGATCCGGCCTCAGCTGACGACCAACGAGACGGCCGCCGACGGCGCTCCCGTGTCGACGCCGTCGGTGGCGGCGACCCGGAACTCGTACCGGTGGCCGCGGGCCAGCAGCACGGCGGTGAAGTCGGTTCCCGCCACGGGGTACGGGTCGGTACGCCACGCCCCGCCGGCCGTGGCGTCCCGCAGCTGGACCCGGTAGCCGAGGCCGGGGCCGGCGGACGCCCAGCTCAGGCGGGCCTCGCCGGTGCCGCTCCCGGTCACCACCAGCCCGACCGGCGTGGGCAGTCGCGGGGTGGCCCGGACGGTCCTGCTCAGCCGACCCGGACCAGCCTGGTTGACGGCGGCGACCGCGAACTCGTACTCGTGGCCGTTGCGCAGCCGGAGGACGGCGGCCTCGTTGCCCTGCACGGCCACCTCCTCCTCGGTGAACTCCCGTTCCCTGGCGGTGAGATCGCGCCGGTAGACGCGGTGCCATCCGCCGGGGTTGGCCGAGCGCCAGGTCAGCACCACCCGGCCCGCCCCGACCTGCTTCACCCGCAGCCCGGTCGGCACCACCCTCGGCGCGGTGAAGCGCGCGTGGGCCCGCACCGGTGGCGAGATCGGGCCCTCGCCGCCGCTGTTCACGGCGCTGACCGCGAACTCGTACTCGTGGCCGTGCTCCAGGTAGCGGGCGCGGTGGCTGGCCTGGGTGTCCAAGGACGGCGAGCCGAGGCTGGTCTGGCCTGCCGTGATGTCGCGCCGGTAGACCCGGTAGGAGACGCCCGGCCCGAGGCCGGCCCAGGTGAGCCGGATGTCGCCGTCCGCCTCCGGGTAAGCGGTCAGCCGCGTCGGCGCCGCCGGCGGAGTGACGAACGCGGTGGCCCGGACCGGCGCGGAGGGCGGGCTGTCGCCACCTCCGCCGACCGCGACCACTGTGAACTCGTACGTCCGGGCGTGCCACAGCGAGGCGACGGTCGCGCTCGTGCCGGTGAACGTGCCGATCAGGGCCGGTTCCCGCTGCCCCGACGTGACGTCGCGCTGGTAGAGCCGGAACAGCTGAACGAACGGCAGCGGGTTCCAGCGCACCGTCACGTCGCCGGCCCGCCCGGCCTCCGCGCGCAGGCCGCCCGGCGGCGGGGGCGGCGGTACGGTGGCGGTCATCCGGGCCACGGGCGAGGGTGGGCTCTCGCCCCGACGCCCCACCGTGGTCACCCGGAACTCGTACTCGTGGCCGTTGACGAGGAAGTCGGCCGACCAGCGGGGTTCGGCGGTCGGCTCGCCGATCCGGACGAAGTGGGTGTGACCGGCGGTCACGTCCCGGCGGTGGACCAGATAGCGCAGGTCGTCGTCGGCGATGACGGGCCGCCAGCGCAGTTCGGCGTTACCGGCGCCGCGCGCGTCGGCGGTGAGCGCGGCCGGGGCGGGCGGCACGTCGGCCCTGTCCGGCCGGGGGCGGGGCCAGTCGACCTCGATGAAACGAGGCCGGTAGACGTTGGCGTCCGCGTACGTCACCGCGTCGTCGACGTTGTTGACGTTGTACGAGATCAGCAGCTTCCCCGGGCGCGCCAGGTCGGGGTGCAGGTCGGCGTCGTAGACGAGGTGCCCCGCCTCGGTCTCCGGTGCGCGATGCAGGTAGTCCGGCCCCTCGAACGGCCCGGTCGGCGCGGCGGCCGAGTAGGCGACCAGGTCGGCACTGAAGACGAGGTTGTTCTCATGGGTGACCAGGACGTAACGGCCGCCGACCCGTTGGACGCCGTACGACGTGCCGACCCCGCTGAGGATCCGGGCGGAGCGGTCGGCGTCGGCCACCCAGTCGGTGCCCGTCCAGAACTCCCACCGGCCGGCGAGGTCGTCCCCCGCGACCCGGGCCACGTGCGCGAACTTGGTCTGGCCGAACGCTTCGGTGCCGTAGACCCAGGTGTACCCGCCGTCGCGGAGCAGCGTGGAGCCCCAGGAGATCCGCTTCCCCAGCGGTAGCGGCCGGATCCCGGTCGGCGTGAGCTCGGGCAGCGTGAAGGTCGCCAGCGCGGTGCCGAGCAGGGCGTGGTCGAGTGGACCACTGCCGGTTCGGCGGTATCTGTTGACCAGCACCTGGAGGGTGTCGCCGGCGACCTGGGCGTCGCCGATCCAGTGGAACTGGTCGGCGGCCGGTGGTGGCACGAGCGAGGCGGGCTCCTCAGCGGAGCCGCCGTGCACGGTCTCCCGCAGTTCGTCGCCGTGCTGCACCACGGCGGAGTTGTTGATGAACGCCGCGCTACGGGGCCGGGAGCGGTCGGGGTTGACCGGGCCGAGGAAGGTGTCGGAGAAGAGCCAGAGCAGGCGACCGTCGGGAAGCCGGACCGAGGTCGTCCGGTCGCCGCCGCTCCATCGGCCGGAGGTGTCGCCGTAGTGCTCGAAGAGGGCGGTGAGGCGGTCGGCCGACATGCCGCCCGTGGCCTGCGCCGGACGCGGAACGCCGGCGGCCAGGGTGACCAGCAGGGCGGCGGCGTAGAGCACGAGCAACCAGCGCGCGTGCCGGTGGGGGTCTCGCCGTCGCGCTGGGTTCGTGCTGACGCCCACCAGAAACCCCCGTCTCCTGGTTATCCGTCCCGCACTGTGACATGTGCTCCCGGTGCGACGGTAGGGTCCGTACGGGTGGGATTCGACCTGCTGCGCCGCTCCTGGGCCATTGTCAGGAGACCGGTGGCGACGGCGGTGAGCGCCGCGGTCGCCAGGGCCGCCCCGGCGATCCCGGCGACGGTCCGCGGCACGACGGTCGCGACGGCGACCGCGAAGACCACCGTCGACGTCCACAGCGGTGCGGCGGGCCACCGGTGTGAACCGGCGACCCGGGCATTGACCAGGATGAAGACGATCGCGTACAGCGCGCCGGTGCCGGCGAAGAGGGCGGCGTACCGGCCGGAGGCGGCGTAGCCGGGGCCGCCGGCCAGCCGGAAGGCGAGCCCGCCGGCGACGGCCGAGGCGAGCACCAGCGCCGCTCCCGCGCACGCCACCAGGGCCAGCGCGGTGACCAGGGTGCGCCGGTCACCCTTGGCCAGCCGGGGTAGCGCGATCACGGTGACCACCTGGGGCGCCCAGAGCGCCCCCTTGGTCAGCACCGTGCCGACGGCATAGACGCCGGATGCGTCCGGCGGCAGGAAACGGCGGGCGAGCAGGAGATCCGCGTACGAGACGACGAGCATCGCCAGCGTGGCACCGCTGGCGGTGAGCACGGTCCGGGTGGCCAGCGAGGGCGCGATCGGGTCGATGCCGGCACCCCGGTTGAGACGTACCAGCAGGGCGAGCACCAGGACCGAGGTGACCGCACCGGCCAGCAGGGACCCGTTGAGCCCGCCGCCGAGCGAGAGGCCGACCACCATGCCCCCGTACCGGCCGGCGGCGAGCAGCGCCATGCCGCCGGCCAGCCGGAGGAATCGCTGGTCGCCCTGCAACTCCCCGAGCCACCGCCCGGCGGCGACGACCGCCAGGGTGAGCACGCCGAGCAGCAGCACCGCCGGGGCGTCCAGGCGCAGCAGTCCGGCGGCCACGGGCAGCGTCACGGCGAGCAGCGCGGCGGTGACGGCGACCGTGAGGAGGGTCGGCCGGGCGGTGGCGGCGCGGCCGTACCTGGCCCGGTGCACGGCGACCGCGATCTGCAGGCCGGTACTGGCCACGCCGCCGATCGCGCCGAGCGCCAGCAGCGTCGCCAGCGCGCTCAGCTGCGCCGGATCGAGGTGCCGCGCGCCGAGGACCGGAACCACGTAGGCCAGTCCGTTGACGAAGACACCGGCCAGGGTCACCGCGACGCCGGCCCTGCCGAGCCCGGCCATCGGGCCGCGTCGGTCCGAGTCTGTTCCCATCACCGCCCCGTGTGGCCGGCACTCCCGCTGGTGCCACGGGCGCGCGTACAGTGGCGCCACGCCGGTGCCACGCCCGGTCAGCGTAATGAGGAGGTCAACCCTGCGGGAGAGGTCACTGCTCGTCGGGCTCGGGCTGGCCGTCACCCTGCTGGTGCTGGCTCCGCTGGCGGCGCCGGGCTACGTGCTCAGCTACGACATGGTCTTCGTGCCGCACCAGCCGTGGCGTACCGAACTCGTCGCGCCGTCCGACTCGCTGCCCCGGGCGGTCCCGCTGGACGCCGTGGTCTCGCTGGCCAGCCAGTTGGTGCCCGGGTGGCTGGTGCAGCGGCTGGCGCTGGTCGCGGTGCTGCTGCTCGCCACGATCGGGGCCGGGCTGCTGGTGCCGGCGCGGCATCCGGCCACCCGGCTGGTGGCCGCCCTCGGGTACGCGTGGACGCCCTATCTGGCGGAGCGACTGCTCATCGGGCACTGGGGTCTGCTGCTGGCGTACGCGTCGCTGCCCTGGCTGGTGGCGGCGGTGATCCGGCTGCGGGAAGGCGGGCGGTGGTCCCTGCCGCTGCTCGCGCTCGCCGCCGCACCCGCCGCGGTGACTCCGACCGGCGGGCTCATCGCCCTGGCGACCACCGCCGTGCTGGCGCCGCGCCGGGCCGGCGGTCGGGTCGCGGCGTTCGCGGTCGGGCTGGTGCTGCTCCTGAACGCGCCCTGGTTGGTGGCGGCCGCCCTCACCCGGGCGGACGCGCGAACCGACCCCGACGGGGTGGCGGCGTTCGCGGCCCGGGCGGAGAACTGGAGTGGAGCGCTCGGCGCACTGGCCGGCACCGGCGGTATCTGGAACGCGCAGACCACGCCGACGAGCCGGTCGTCGCCGCTGGCTCCGGTGGCCACCGCCGTGGTGCTCGCCCTGGCTGTGTACGGCTACCGGAGGCTGCGCCGCCGGTGGCCGGTCGGGTTCGCGGACCGACTCGCCGGGTTGGCGGCGGGCGGCTTCCTGGCGGCCGCGCTGGGTGTGCTGCCCGGTGCCGGGGCGCTGCTGGAATGGCTGGTCGCCGCGGTGCCGGGCGCGGGCGTCCTGCGCGACGGGCAGAAGTTTCTCGTCCCGTACGCCCTGCTGGTCGCCCTGGGGGCGGCGCTCGGCGCGGAACGGTTGGCTGCGGTGGCCGCTGGGCGGGCGGGTCGGGTCGGGGCCGGCGCCGTGCTCGCGGGGGCGCTGGCGCTTCCCGTGGTGGTCCTGCCGGACCTGGCGTTCGGCGTGGCCGGCCGGTTGCGCCCGGTGAGTTATCCGGCGGACTGGGACGCCGTCGCCGCCCGTCTCGACGGCCAGCCGGGCGAGGTGCTCTCGTTGCCGTTCGGCTCCTACCGGGCGTACCGGTGGAACGGCGGCCGGACGGCGCTCGACCCGCTGCCCCGGTACGTCGACGCCGACGTCCTCGTCGACGACACGCTCTGGGTCGGGACGACCGAGGTGAGCGGGGAGAACCGGCGGGCGGCGGAGGTGCGGCGGGTGCTGGCCAGCGGCGCCCCGGTGACCGCCACCGGGGCCCGCTGGGTGGTGGTCCAGCGGCTGGCCGGCGGCCATCGGGTGGATCCGGCGGTGCTGGTCGGGCTCCGCGAGGTGTACGCCGGCGAGGAGTTGACCCTGTACGAGAACCCAGCCAAGGGCGGCTCCGGCGTGTCGTGAACCGCCGTCGGCCCCCCGCCCGCCGGCCGGTATCGATCGTCCTCGCGGCCCTCCCCAGCACCGCTACTTGGTGGTAACGTCCCGCGCACGCAGCTCACGAGGAGGAAGTCAGCAGCATGCGCAGTGCTCTCTCGTTGGTTCTCGCCGGGGTGATCGCGGTCGCCCTCGGCGTCTTCGGGTCGGTGGCGCTGGCCACCACCCTCACCGGTACCTCGTCGTCCGAGGCCGCGAAGGCCGAGCAGGCCGCACGTAGTGGTTCGGGCGGCGGCAACGGCGGCGCCAACCAGCCGCTGGTCTACGGCACGAGGTAGGACGGCTCGACCGGCTCCATCTGCTCCGCCGACACCACAGCCTGAGCGTTCGCGGCCCTCGCCACGAGGGCCGCGAATTTTTCACCCGACACCGGCCAGGTGAAGCGGGCCGCGTGCGCCCGGGCCGCCGAGCCCATCGCGACCCGGCGGGCGTCGTCGGTGAGCAGCAGCCGTACCTTGGCGACGAAATCGTCGAGGTCGTCCGCGAGCAGGCCGCTCTCGCCGTCGACGAGCGCCTCCTCGACCCCGCCGGCGCCGCGGAAGGCCACGGTCGGCGTGCCCACCGCCCCGGCCTCCACGATCGTCAGTCCCCAACCCTCCTTCAGCGAGGGGGTGAGGGCGACCCAGGCGCTGGCCAACAGTTCGCGCTTCTCCGCGTCGCTGACGAAGCCGGTGAACCGGACCCGGTCGGTGACACCCAACTCGGCGGCGAGCTGGCGCAGCTGCGGTTCCCACCAGCCCTGGCCGGCCACCACGAGGGTGAGCCCGGGCAACTCGCCGGCCAGCCCGGCGACCGTGCGCAGGGCCAGCTCCACCTGCTTGTGTGGCACCAGCCGGCCGAGCACCACCAGGGACGGGTGCGGGGTGCGGGGCACCGGTCCGATGTTCATGTCCGGCGTCCCGTTGTGCACGATGGCGATCCGGGCCGGGTCGATGCCGAGGGTGGCCAGCTCGCGCCGGGTGGCCGCGGAGACTGTCACGTACTGGCAGCGGCGGTAGACGCGCGGGGCGAGCCAGGACTCCACCCACCAGCCGAACCGGGCCAGCCACCGGCCCAGCACCACGGGCCACTGCTCTCGGTGGACGTGGTGCACCAGCGCGATCACCGGTCGGCGGGCGTACAGGGCGGACAGGAAGGGCAGGCCGTTGCCCACGTCCACGATCAGATCCGGCCGGCCGCCGCGACGCCGGGTCAACGGCCCGAGACCCAGCGCGCCGGCCAGGTAGACCAGGGCGGCCCGCAGGTAGACGGTGTGGCGGCCACCTCGGCGTAGCACTCGCACACCCGCGGCGGTAACCTCCTCGGCCGGGCCGGCGGAGTGGGTGGCGCAGAGCAGCGTGGCCCGGTGGCCTCGGCGTACGAGCTCTCCGGCGATCCGCTCGACGTAGACCTCCGAGCCGCCGCCTTCCGGGTTCCGGGTGTCACGCCAGTTGAGGAACAGTACGTGCCGGTTCGCGGCAGCCGGTGCTTCCACACTTACTCCTACTGCCGAGTAGTCTTCGCGTCGCGTCACACTATGGGCTTCGTCACGCCCCCCGCAATGCCCGATCGGAGGCGAAATGCAGCAGGCGCCGGGCCGCCCGGAGCTGGCCGACCGGCCGGACGACACATCCAGACGGGTGTGGCGTCTGCGCTTGGTCGCGGTCTGTCTCGGTTTGTCGGCTCTGGCGTTCCTCCAGGAGCCGGGCATGATCGTCATCGACACCAAGGTGGACCTGGCGGTCGATCCGGCCGGATGGCTGAACCGGGCGCTGCACGTCTGGGATCCCGACGGGACCTTCGGCCAGCTGCAGAATCAGGCGTACGGCTACCTGTGGCCGATGGGCCCGTTCTTCCTCCTCGGCAAGCTGCTCGCCCTGCCGGCCTGGGTGGTGCAGCGGCTCTGGTGGGCGCTGGTCCTGACGGTGGCCTGCACCGGCGTGGTCCGGCTGGCCGAACGGCTGCACATCGGCACGCCCGGGGCCCGGCTGCTCGCCGGGGTCGCGTTCGCGCTCTCCCCGCGGCTGGTCACCGAGCTGGGGCCGATCTCGGTCGAGGCCTGGCCCAGCGCGCTCGCGCCCTGGGTGCTGGTACCCCTGGTCGGGCTGGCCCGGGGCGGGTCGGTGCGCCACGCGGTCACCCGGTCCGCGCTGGTGGTGGCGTGCGCCGGTGGGGTCAACGCGACCGCCGTGCTGGCCGTCGTGCCGCTGGCCGGGCTCTGGCTGCTCGGCCTGCACCGGGCTCGGCTACGGATCCGGGCGTTGCTCGCCTGGGGTCTCGCGGTGGCCGTGGCCACCGCCTGGTGGCTGGTGCCGCTGCTGCTGCTCGGCCGGTACAGTCCGCCGTTCCTCGACTACATCGAGACGGCGCCGGTCACCACGGCGCCGACCGACATGACGACGGTGCTGCGCGGGGCCTCGCACTGGCACGCGTACCTCAACGGCGCGTACGGGCCGCCCTGGTCCGCCGGCTGGCGACTGGCCACCGAACAGCCGCTGGTGGTGGCCACCCTGGTCGTCGCCGGCCTGGGCCTCGCCGGGCTGGCCCGCCGCGGTATGCCGCAGCGGCGCTTCCTCATCACCGGCCTGCTGGTCGGGCTGGCCCTGGTCGGGCTCGGTCACGTCGGGACGATCGACGGGCTGGGCGCACAGACGCAGCGGGACTTCCTGGACGCGGCCGGCGCACCGCTGCGCAACGTGCACAAGTTCGACGTGGTGTTGCGGCTGCCGCTCATCCTCGGCCTGGCGCACCTGGCCGGGCTGCTGGCTCGGGCGGCCCGGGCCGCTGACCGGCCCGACCTGAATCCGGGCCTGCCCCGCCTGCTCCAGCCGGTTCGGCTGCGCGCCACCCTGGTCACCGGCACCGCCCTCGTCGCGGTCACCGCGGTGGCCACGCCAGCGCTGGCCGGCGGGTTGCCCGCCCAGGGCAGCTTCCGGGAGGTGCCGGGTTACTGGCACGAGGCGACCTCCTGGCTGGACCGGAACCTCGGTGAGGACCGGGTGCTGGTGGTGCCCGCCGCCCGCTTCCCCCGATACCTCTGGGGCAGCCCGAGCGACGAGGTCACCCAGCCGCTGCTGGAGAGCCCGTGGGCGGTGCGCAGTTCGGTGCCGCTCACTCCGCCGGGCACGATCCGGCTGCTCGACGCGGTGGAGTCGGCGCTGGCCAACGGCGAGGGCTCGGCCGGGTTGGCCGATCTGCTCGCCCGGTCCGGCGTGCGCTACCTGCTGCTGCGCTCCGATCTCGACTACGGCCGTTCCGGGGCCACCCAGCCCGTGGTGGTCCGGCAGGCGTTGCGCCGCTCACCCGGCATCACCCCGGTGCGGGCCTTCGGGCCCGAGGTCGGCGGTGGCCAGCTACCCGGCAACTTCGTCGACCACGGACTGGACGTCAAGGTCCGGGCGCTGGAGGTGTACGAGGTCGAGCGGCCGGTCAGCCAGGTGGTCGCGTACGACGCCGAGGGGCTGACCACCGTGGTGGGCGGGCCGGAGTCCCTGCTCCAGATCGCCGCCGCCGGCGAACTCTCCGATGCGCCGACCGTGCTCGCCGGGGACCGGCCGGAAGGGCTGACCGGCGGCCCGGTGGTGCTCACCGATGGGATGCGCCGACGGGAGGTCGCCTTCGGGCAGCCACACGACAACGCCTCGGCGACCATGGCGTCGGACGACCCGGCCCAGCTCGGCGCGCCGGCCCGGGACTACCTGCCGCCCTGGGGCGACGACCAGGCGACCACGGCGCGCTACCTGGGCATCGAATCAGTCACCGCGTCGAGTTCCTGGTCCGACGCCCAACCGCTGGTCGGTGGCCGGCCGGCGCACCAGCCGTTCGCGGCGGTGGACGGCAACCTCGCCACGTCGTGGCGCTCGGCGCCCGGAACGGCCGCCACCGCGCAGTGGTTGCAGGTGGAGCTGACCGAGGTGCAGGTCGTCCGCGAGGTCAGCCTCACCTTCGACACCGGCGCGGACTCGCTGCCCACCCGGATCACTGTCAGCACCGGCGCCCAGCAGACGGTGGTGGAGAATCCCGGCCAGAGCGTGCGGGTCACCCTTCCCGCCGGCCACCCGACCCGCCGGGTCCGGATCTCCGTCAACCAGGTCTTCGACATCCGCGCCGGGTTCGGCGGCGTCGGCATCGCTGAGCTGTCCATCCCCGGCGTACGCGCGGAGCGCACCCTGGCGGTGCCGGCGCCGCCGGACACCGCCGCCCCCGCCTCCGTCGTGCTCACCGCCGCACCCGGCGCCTCCCCGTGCGTCTTCCACGAGGGCCGGCCGATCTGCGACGGCGGCCTGACCCGGGAGTCGGAGGACGGCGATCGGATCGACCGGACGCTGAGCCTGCCCATCGCTGCCGGCTACGACGTGGCGCTGCGGGTCCGCCCGCGCGCCGGGGGTGCCCTCAACGCACTGCTCGACGGCGGTGGCGACGCGGCGGTCGCCCGCGGCGTGAGCCCGACGGTCGCCGCCTCCAGCGTCGGCGTCACCCACCCGGCGGCCCGCCCGGGTGCGGTCGTCGACGGTGACCCGGCCACCACCTGGTACGCCGCCGAGTCCGACCAGCAGCCGTGGCTGCGGTTGACCTGGCCCAAGGCGCGCAGGATGGCGGGGATCAAGCTGGCCCTGCCGCCGACCGCGGCGGCTGCGCGACCCTGGCAGGTCACCGTGATCGGAGACGGCGGGATGCGCGGTGGCGTCCTCGACGACGGCGGCAGCCTGGTCTTCGACCGGCCGCTGACGACTGACGAGATCACCGTGTTGATCTCGGATGTCGTGCCGGCCAACTCCTTCGACCCCTACCGGCGGTTGTCCCGGAGCCTGCCCGTCGGGGTGGGCGAGTTGACCGTGCTGCCGGACGGTCCCGTGCTGCGCAACGACCCGGACGAGCGGATCACGCTGCCCTGCGGAACCGGGCCCACCATCGAGGTCGGCGACCTCCGCCGCCGGACGTCGCTGGTCGCCAGCCGGCGGGACCTCGTGCAGTTGCGCGAGGTCGACGCCGTGCTGTGCGGCGCCGGCGCCAAGGACCCGCTGCCGCTGGCCGGCGGTGAGGTACGGGTGGTGGCGGCGGCCAGCCGGTTGGCGACGCCGACCCGGTTGGTCCTCACGCCGGACGCGGTGGTGCCGGGCTCGGCCGACGGCAGCGCGGCGGGCACGGCCGGCACGGCGGGCGCCCCCTCCGCCATCCAGACCTCGGTCCGGGTGGACGGCTGGGCGGCGACCCGACGGTGGCTGCACCTGGATCCGTACCCGGGCCAGCGGGTGCTGGCCCTGCGGGAGAACGCGAACGCCGGATGGGAGGCCGTCGCGGACGGCAAGCGCCTGACGCCCTTCGTGGTCGACGGCTGGCAGCAGGGTTGGCTGGTGCCGGCCGGCTACTCGGGCGAGGTGGTGCTCCGGTTCGCCCCGGACGACGGGTACGCGGTGGCCCTCGGGGTCGGCGCGCTGCTGCTGGCCGGGATCACGGCAGCGGCCGTGCTGCCGGCCCGGGGTACCGCCGGGCCGGTCGTGGCGCTGGTGCGCCGGCCCCGGCGCCGGCTGCTCGCCGTGGTCTTCGGCGGGACGGCGTTGCTGCTGGTCGGTGGCCTGGCCGCGGTGGCGGTAGCGGTGCTGGCGGCGGCCGCCGTGGTGGCCGGCCGGGCGCTGGAGCCCCATCTGCACCCGCCGGACCGGCGGGGCCTGCACCGGTTGCGCCGGGCGGTCGGGCGGTGGCTACCGGTCGCCTGCTTCGCCGTTGCCGGTTGGTACGCGGTGACGGTGGGTGGGCACACCGCCCCGGCCGCTCAGTTGGCCGCCGTGGCGGCGGTAACGGCGCTCTGGGTCTCGCTGCTGCGCCGGCGCCGGCGCACCGGCGGCCCGTTCCAGCGCTGGAAGGGGCGCTCGACGACGTAGTAGCTGAGCGCCGCGAGGACCAGTCCCCCGGCGACGGTGAGCAGGAATATCTCGCCCGGATCACCGGTGAAGGTCGGCCGGTCGCCGACGAGGTAGATGCCCTCCAGCACGAAGGGATGCCAGAGGAACAGGCCGTAGGACACGCGGCCGAGCCACCGGCCGACGACGCCGCCGAGCACGGCCTTGGTCCGGGTGGCCGGCCCGAACGCCACCGGGAGCACCACCATCACCGCCACCACGGCGTAGAGCAGCATCTTCAGGCCGAACTGGGCGGCCGTCGGCTCGGCCAGGTCCCGCGGGCCGAGGATCGGCGTGGTGGCCACGGCCAGCGCGGCCAGCGCGATCGACCAGCACGCCAACGGCGCGGCACCCAGGTCGTCCAGCCACCGCCAGCGGTTCCCGGAGTCACCGGTGCGCAGCGAGACGTGAACGGTGGCCAGTGCCATGCCGGCCCCGAACCAGCCGGCGTACGAGGGCAGCCACATGGTGTGCAGGCCGAGGTCGAGCACCCCGAGGCCCATCAGCACCACCCAGCCGACGGTGATGCCCACCCCGGCGACGATGATGAGCGAGGCCCGACCGGGCCGCCAGCGCCGGCCGAGCAGCAGTGCGGCCAGCAACGGGAGCAGCAGGTAGAAGGTGGCCTCGGTGGCCAGGCTCCAGGTCTGGCTGAGCCCGTGCCGCAACTGCCGGGGCTCGTAGATCTGGGTCAACGTCAGGTGCCGCCACCAGTCGCCGGCGGGCGCCGGCCGGTTCTGTGGCAGCACCAGCAGGCAGACCACCACGGTGACCCAGTACGCGGGCAGGATGCGGGTCGCCCGCCGCCACAGGTACCGCCCGGTGGAGGGTCGCGGCTGGTAGGTGGCCAACGAGTGCGCGTACGGCCGGAAGAGCAGGAAGCCCGAGAGCACGAAGAAGATCGCCACCCCCACGTCCAGCCGAGACAACCAGCTGCCCAGTCCCGAGTCGTTGGTGTTCGCGCCGGTGGCGAACCCGACATGGTGCCCGACGACGGCGAGCGCCCCGATCACCCGTACGGCGTCGAGCGCGGGGAGCCGCCGGAGGACTTGATTCGGAATTGGAACAGACATCAGCCGTCCAGAGGGTCGCGTGGATATGTAACCCGGGAGTAACGTGCGGCCCAGTTTAGGGACAGGACCGCTCGCCGGACACCGGCTGACTGTCTTTTGGGAGGATCAGTGAAGGCTCGCCTGGGCGCCGTGCTGTTCGGGATAGGCGTCTTGTGTCTCGTGCTCGCCGCGGGAGCGGCGTTCTTCGTGGCACCGACGGTGACGAAGCTGCCGTACGACCTGGCGTTGTGCAACGCGGAGGGCGAGCCCGACGGGTGCCTGAAGCCGAGCGTGGCGGTCGCGGAGAACGCGAAGTTCCTGCAGCTGAAGAAGGATGCTCCGCCGACGGTGCAGTCCGGCACCCTGGAGGCCACCACGGAGGTGGCACCGCAGGCCGGCGTCACCGAGGCGGAGATGACCGGCGACCTGGAGGGCGACGCGGTCGTCTGGGCCGTGTACGGCACGGTGAAGTGGACCCAGACCAGCGAGGTGATCAGCCAGTACTCCGCGGAGCTGGCGCTGGACCGGGAGACCGCCGCGGCGGTCGACTGGGACAAGCAGTTCCTCCAGGCCGACGGCCCGGAGGGGCCGGCCGAGGTCAACTTCGCCGGACAGACCTACAAGTTCCCGTTCAACACCGAGCGCAAGGACTACGAGTACTTCGACCGTGACCTGCGCAAGGCGCTGCCGATCAGGTTCGACGGCACCGAGGAGATCAACGGCACCGAGGCGTACCGGTTCCAGCAGGTGATCGAGGAGACCGACCTGGGCATGCCGGCGGACCGGGTGAGCGGACTGCTGGGCGCGTTCGCGCCGGAGGCGACCAGCGGCAAGGTGGTGTACAGCAACACCCGCACCATCTGGGTCGAGCCGGTCAGCGGCAACTTCGTCAAGGTGCAGGAGCAGCAGAAGAAGATGCTGGTTCCGGACCAGGGCCTGGCCACCACGCTGCTGGACGCCAACTTCGTCTACACCGACGACACCATCGCCAACAGCGTGAAGTCGGCCGGGGAGACGAGCGACAAGCTGAAGCTGATCGGGCGGACCATCCCGCTCGCGCTGGCGGTCGTCGGCGCGCTCGCGCTGATCGTCGGGCTCTGGCTGGTGCTCACCGGCCGCCGGGCCGCCGCCGCCCGGCACCGGGTGGGCGACAGCGACGACACCTCGGCCGCCGGGCGGGAGACGCCCGCCGAGCAGCAGGAGATCACCTCCGGGGCGGCCACCCGCGGCCAGGGAGAACCGGAGCGCCGGTAGCGCCGGTGCCCGCCGCGGTAGGTGAGCGGCGGCCATCCGGCACGAAGTGACGAGCAGCCACCGTCGAAACCCGGGTCACGCCGGGTGCCGGCGGTGGCTGCCGTCGTAGGTACGGGACCCTCGCTTTACAAGCGTTACATTATTGTAATCGGTCGATTGTCCATGACCGAGCGTGGTCGCGCCCCGGGACTATGCCGGCTTTGCGGTCGTAATCACTGATCCTCCGGTGGTGCAGGTTGACGTTGCGTCACTACGACGTTGCCGTTCGTCTCCCCCGTGTTACCGGCAGGTAGCTGGGGCCTTGTGACCTACGCCTCCGTAGGTGCACCATCATCGGCACGCTCGTTACCCGCCGGTAGCAGAGCCTGGGGCCCGGTGCGGGGCCCGCACCTCCGCCGACCGGCCACCGCCGCGACACCCCCCGAGGAGGAGCACGTGCAGGATCGGATCGAGAACCGGGGTCGTACCCGGTGGCGGCGCTTCGCCGCCCTGATGGTGCCCGCGACGGCCGTCGCCGGCGCGATCGTCGCCGGCATGGCCAACGGCGCGATCGCCGCCTCGTTCGCCGTCTCCGGCCAGACGTTCAAGGTCTCCGCCTCGGAACTGCGCGGCGAGGGCTTCGTCCAGTACGGCGGCATCGCCGAGGAGTCGGACGGCACCAAGCACCCGGTGGCCGTCTCCGGCATCCGCAACGCCAAGCTCTACGACCTCTGCCAGTCGGTGAAGGTGCCGGGCGCGCCGGTGGTGCTCACCATCAACGCCGGTGGCGGCGGCAAACCGGCGGTGGCCAGCGGGCTGCTCATCGACATGGACTCGCTGCAGGGCGACGCCGAGTTCAAGAACATCAACATCGGGCAGGACGCCGCCACGCTCACCGGGGGACCGGAGGGCGCCAGGGGCGACAAGAAGGCCTTCGGGCAGCAGTCCGACACCGTCGTCATCAAGGACCTCAAGCAGGTGGCCCGCTCCACCCACGCCGGCACCTTCACCCTGACCGGGCTCGACCTGCGGGTGAACGTGGGCGCGGACGCCAAGGAATGTTTCTGAGCTGAACCCGGGCCCGCGGAGGGCGTCCTCCGCGGGCCCGTGCCCTGCCCCCGTCCCCTCAGCCCTGGCAGGAGGCGTACGTGACAACCGCCGACCCGCAGCACGCCCGGCCCGGCCGGATCAGCGCGGCGTGGCGCCGGTTCCGCCGGTGGCGGCGGACCCGACCGTTCTGGGGCGGCCTGCTGACCGTGCTGGCCGGCCTGGAGATCTTCGGCACCACCCAGATGTCGCTGGGCGGTCTCTCCTTCCAGATGGGACCGACCGGGTTCCTCTCCTGGCTGATCCCCACCATCCTGGTCGCCTGTGGCCTGCTGATGTGGTTCACCCCGCAGCAGCGGATCTTCTACGCGGTGGTGGCCGCGGTGACCGCTGTCTTCTCGCTGATCGGGGTCAACCTGGGCGGCTTCTTCGTCGGCCTGCTGCTCGGCATGGTCGGTGCCGCCCTCGGCTTCGCCTGGGTACCGGGCACGGCCGGCGGCACCCCGCCCGTACCCGCGGCCGAGGAGCCGCCCGCGGACCAGCCGGCCGCGCCCGCGGACGAGACCACGGCGGTGCCGGCGGACGGCGGTGCGGCCGGGGCGACCCGGGTCGACGACCCGGTGCCGGGCGACGCCGGGCCCCGACCGGCGGCGTACGACGAGACCGGCGCGACGACCCGGCTGGCCGACGACACCCCGACGCTGCCGGGACAGCGAGACCCCCGCCTCTACGCGGTGCTGCCGGTGCTGCTCGGGCTCTCCGCCGCGGCGGCGCTCGCCGTGCCCGCGCCCGGGCCGGCCCAGGCCGCCCCGGCGCCGCTCGCGGTGGCCGGCGCGGCACCGGCGCCCTCGCCGGCCTGCCCGACCCGGCCGGCGCCGAGTGGGTCGCCGGGCGGGGCGAAGCCGACCCCGAGCGCGTCCGGCGCGTCGCCGTCACCCAGCCCGGAGAAGAGCTCCGGTGGCAACATCATCACCGACATCCTGGACGGGCTCGGCGACCTGTTCGGCGGCCGCGACGACGACGAGGACGAGCCCGCGCCGAGCCCGACCGCGACGCCCACCGCCCGGCCGAGCGCCACCCCCCGGCCGACCGCCCCCGGCCGGAGTTGCGCGACGCCGAAGCCGGGCACCACCGGCAAGGTCGAGGAGGGCAAGCCGCTGCCGCGGATCGCGGCCGAGCCGGGACAGCCGGTGGTGGCGGCGACGCCGTCGAAGCTGACCGGCTCCAAGGTGACCATGACCGGCCTGCGGTTCGAGGGCATCGTCGACCTGCCCACCGACGACGGCACCCTCCGCGCGCTGAAGTTCAGCATGAAGCAGGCAGTCACCGACGACTTCCTGCTCCGCTCACCCGGGCCGGCGGGGCGGACCATGCGGTTCGCCACCAACCAGCTGACCGTCCGCGGCGACGTCGCCTTCTACGCCACCCGGTTCGCCGGGAAGATCCTCGGCATCAAGGTGACGCTCACCCCGGACCTGCCGCTGCCCGACGGCATCCCGATCACCTCGCCGATCCCGCTCACCTTCACCGAACCGGTGATGGACCTGGCCTTCGTCACCTGCGACACGCTGACCGCGCGGCCGACGTTGAAGCTCACCCTGGACTGACCTTCCCCCACCACCGGCCCGGGAGCCGGCGGCACCCGCTCGTGTGCCGCCGGCTCCCGACCTCAGAGCCGGGCGAGCGCCTTGCGCAGCGGGTCGAGCCCGAGCGAGCCCAGGTCGAGCGCCTGCCGGTGGAACTCCCTGAGGTCGAAGTCGGCACCCTTGCGGGCCTTCGCGTCCTCCCGGGCCTGCAACCAGATCCGCTCGCCCACCTTGTACGAGGGGGCCTGCCCCGGCCAGCCCAGGTACCGGTTCAGCTCGAAGCGCAGGTTCTCGTCCGGCACCCGGCAGTGCGCCCGCATGAACTCCCAGCCCAGCTCCGGCGTCCAGCGCTCGCCGGGGTGGAAGCCGAACGGGTTGTCCCGGGGGATCTCCAGCTCCAGGTGCATGCCGATGTCGACGATCACCCGGGCCGCGCGGAACGCCTGCCCGTCGAGCATGCCGAGCTTGTCGCCCGGGTCCTCCAGGTAGCCCAGTTCGTCCATCAGGCGCTCGGAGTAGAGCGCCCAGCCCTCGCCGTGCCCGGAGACCCAGCAGAGCAGCCGCTGCCACCGGTTGAGCAGCTCGGCCCGGACGGCGGTCTGGGCGACCTGGAGGTGGTGGCCCGGCACGCCCTCGTGGTAGACGGTGGTCACCTCGCGCCAGGTGGAGAAGTCGGTGATGCCCTGCGGCACCGCCCACCACATCCGGCCCGGCCGGGAGAAGTCCTCGCTCGGCCCGGTGTAGTAGATGGCGCCGTCGCTGGTCGGGGCGAGGCAGCACTCGATCCGGCGGACCTGCTCCGGGATGTCGAAGTGGGTGCCGTGCAGCTCGCTGATCGCCTTGTCGGCGAGCGCCTGCATCCAGTCCCGGAACGCCTCCTTGCCCTGGATGGTGCGGGCCGGGTCGGCGTCCAGCGCCCGTACGGCGTCGTCGATGCTCGCGCCGGGGCCGACGATGCGGGCCGCCACGTCGCGCATCTCGGCCTCCAGCCGGGCCAGCTCGGCGAAGCCCCAGGCGTACGTCTCGTCCAGGTCGACCTTGGCGCCGAGGAAGTACTGCGAGGCCAGCTCGTAGCGTTCCCGCCCGGCGGCCTGCTTGTCCCGCCCGTGCGGGGCCAGCTCGGTGCGGAGGAACTGCCCGAACTCGGCGGTCGCCGCGGTGGCCGCCGCCGCGCCCCGGCGCAGCTCGGCGCCGACGCTGCCGTCGGCGCCCAACCGCTCGACCAGGCCGTGGAAGAAGTTGTCGCCGTTCGGGTCGACCCAGGTGTCGCACTGCTTGGCCACCTCGACCAGCTGCACCGTGGAGCTGACCTGCCCGGCGGCGGCCGCCTCGCGCAGGGTGGTCTTGTAGCCCTCCAGCGCCGCGGCGAAGCCGTTCAGCCGGGCCGCGATGTTGGCCTTGGCGTCCTCGCCCTCGGTGGGCATGAGGTCGAAGACCATCCGCACGTCGTGCAGACCGCTGGCGATCACGTTGACCTCGCTGGTCGACTCGCCCGCCTCGTACCGGGCGAGGTCGAGGCCGAGCCGCTCCTGCATGGCCTCCTTGGCGGTCCGCTCCGCCTCGGTGTCCGGCTCGGTGACGTCCAGCTCGGCCAGCGTCCGGCGGGTCAGCTCGGCCCGGGCGGCGTAGCCCTCGGGCGACAGGTCGTCGAGCTTGTCGTCATAGCCGGAGATGCCGACGTAGGTGGCGCCGGTCGGGCTCAGCGGCGCCCAGTCGGCCACGTACCGGTTCGCGAGGTCATCGATTCGTCCCACGGCCTCGACCCTACGTGACCGGACGGTGCCGTTGTCGAGCCTGCTGCCCGTGTTCCCGGGGCGACCGGTCCGCCCGGTGCCGCCGGTTGTCGGCCGGCACGTGGACCGCCGGACGGAGCGCCGTCAGCGGGGTGAATCGGCTGCGACACCAGCCGCACAGCGCCCGGTGTCGACGGCTCGGCCGGCGTCCGTCCCGGCGGCTGTGGTCATCGCCACGACGTCCGAAAGTCGCGGGACTTTGTCGTACCCCTGCGGCAGAGTGTCAGGAGTGACCACGGACTTTGCTCCTGACAGGGCGGCGCTGCGCAGCTGGCTGCCCGGTTTCGTCGCCCTCGCCGCGATCTGGGGGTCCAGCTTCCTGTTCATCAAGGTCGGGGTCGAGGAGCTGCACCCGCTGCACCTCACCCTCTACCGGGTCGCCACCGGCGCGGTGACCCTGCTGGTGGTGCTGGCCGTGCTGCGTGACCGGCTGCCCCGCGAGCCCCGGGTGTGGGCGCACCTCACCGTGGTCGCCGCGTTCGGCGTGGCCATCCCGTTCACCCTGTTCGGCTACGGCGAGCAGCGGGTCGAGTCGATGCTGGCCGGCATCTGGAACGCCACCACCCCGCTGATCGTGCTGCCGCTGGCGGTGCTGGTCTTCCGCACCGAGCGGCTGACCGTACGCCGGGCGGTCGGGCTCGCGCTCGGCTTCGTCGGGGTGCTCGTGGTGCTCGGCGTGTGGCAGGGCGTCGGCGGGGCGCACTTCCTCGGGCAGCTGATGTGCTTCGGCGCGGCGGCCTGCTACGGCGTGGCCATCCCGTACCAGAAGAAGTTCGTGGCCGGTACCGCGCACTCGGGCGTGTCGCTCTCCGCGGCCCAGCTGCTGCTCGCCGTGGCCCAGCTCGCGGTGGTCGCGCCGCTGGCGGCCGGTGCGCCGCCGGTGCCGACCGACCTCTCCGTCGAGGTGGTGGCGAGCGTGCTGGCGCTCGGCGCGCTCGGCACCGGGATCGCCTTCGTCATCAACATGCGCAACATCCGGGTCGCCGGGGCGAGCACCGCCTCGACGGTCACCTACCTGATCCCGGTCTTCGCGGTGCTGATCGGCGCCCTGGTGCTCGGCGAGCGGCTCACCTGGCACCAGCCGGTGGGCGCGCTGGTCGTGCTCCTCGGCGTCGCCGTGTCGCAGGGCCTGGTCGGGCGGCGCCGCCCGACCGTGCCGGTCGGTGTCGGCGCCCCGGCGGCGGTTCCGGCCGCCGAGCCGGCCGCCCGCCGCTGAGGCCGGACCGGCCGGTCAGCGGGCCGGACGGTCGACGGCCCAGGCCACCAGCTCATCCGCCGACCAGGTGTTGACCACGCGGTCGGCGGGCACGCCGCACCGGGCCGCCCGCTCGCAGCCGAACCGCTGCCAGTCCAGCTGACCCGGGGCGTGCGCGTCGGTGTTGACGGCGAACACGCAACCGGCCTCCAGGGCGCGGCGGATCAGCCGCTTCGGCGGGTCCTGCCGCTCCGGCCGGGAGTTGATCTCGACCGCGACGCCGTGCTCGGCGCAGGCCGCGAAGACCGCGTCGGCGTCGAAGTCGCTCTCCTTGCGGGTCCGCGCCCGGTGCCCGCGGTCGCCCGGCCCGGTCACCCCGGCCGGGCGGGAGGAGACCATCCGGCCGGTGCAGTGGCCGAGGATGTCCAGGTGCGGGTTGGCGATGGCGGTGAGCATCCGCCGGGTCATCTTCGACCGCTCGTCGTTCAGGCCGCTGTGCACCGAACCGACCACCACGTCGAGCCGGGCCAGCAGCTCCTCGTCCTGGTCGAGGGAACCGTCGGCGAGGATGTCCACCTCGATGCCGGTGAGGATCCGGAAGCCCTCCGGCAGCGCCGCGTTCACCTGCTCGACGTGGTCGAGCTGGCGGCGCAGCCGGTCCGCGGTCAGCCCCCGGGCGACCTTCAGCCGGGGCGAGTGGTCGGTCAGCACCAGGTACTCGTGGCCCAGTTCGACGGCCGCCAGCGCCATCTCCTCGATCGGCGAGCCGCCGTCGGACCAGTCGGAGTGGGTGTGGCAGTCGCCGCGCAGCGCGGTGCGCAGGTCCGTCGCCGCCGCGTCCAGGTCGCTGCCCTCGGTGGCGACCAGCCGGCGCAGGTAGACCGGCTCCTCGCCGGCGAGTGACTCGGCCACGCAGCGGGCGGTCACGTCACCCACGCCGGCCAGCTCGGTGAGCTTGCCCGTCCGGGCCCGCTCGGCCACCTCGGCGGCGGGCAGCGCGGCGAGCGCCTTGGCGGCCGAGCGGAAGGCGCGCACCCGGTAGGTGGCCTCGTTCGCCCGTTCCAGCAGGAACGCGATCCGGCGCAGGTCGGCGATGGGGTCCCGGGCGCTCATTCTGTGCAACCTACCCGCGCGCCGCCGGTCGCGGGACGACCGGCGGCGCGGCGGGTGGGATCAGGAGTACGGCAGCCGGACGACCGACCGGTCGCCGATGCCCAGCGTGCTCGGGTGGGTGCCGATCGCCGACCAGACCTCGACCCGTACCCGGCCGTCGACCAGGTTGCCGAGCGTGCCGGTGGCGGAGTGCAGGCCAACCTGCTGGGTGTAGCGCTCGTAGCCGGGGACCGGGTCGGTGGCGAAGTAGCGGTACGTCTCCACCCGTTCCCAGCCACCGTCGCCGGTCAGGTCGTAGGAGACCCGTAGCTGCACCCCGTTGCCGACCGCCGTGCCCGCGTCGAGGAACAGGTCGAAGGCGGTCTGCCCGCTGGCGTAGGTCAGGTCGAGGCCGGTGGCGGTGAACACCTGCGGGTTGCTCGGCGTGCCGTCGTGGTTGGCGCCGTTGGCGCTGGCCACCGTGGCGGTCGCCGCGGCGCCGGCCGCCGCCAGGCCACCGCCGGGGAGCAGGTACCGGACGGGTGAGTCCGGCGTGCCGGGCGGAGGAGTCGTCGGCGGCGGCGTGGTCGGCGGCGGGCTGGTCGGCGGTACGCCACCGTTGGCGCTGCCGCCGCTCCAGGTGTGCGCGCCGGTGGTGGCCGTCCGGCCGGCCGGCACGACCAGCGTGGTGCCGGTGGAGAACGTCACGGTCAGCGGCGACGCGCTCGGGTTGGCCGCCACGTACGTCCGCGCCCCGTTGCGGGTGAAGACGGCGGCCAGCGGGTGGTTCGCCCGGACGGAGGTGTCCACCGTGCCGAGCGCGGCCAGGTTGCGGATCCAGTGGAAGGTGTGCGCCCGGCTCTCCCCCTCCTCCGGGGGGTAACCCGGGTTGGCCCGCAGGTTGGCCAGCGCGGCGTCGCCGTCGCCGAGCGCCTGGAACTGCCAGAGGATGTCCTGCCACACCGTCGGCGGCCCGTTGTTGTTGCGCACCAGCTCGGCGTAGTTGGCCCGGACGTAGGCCGGGTGGTGGCCGAGGTAGAGGTGCCCGCCGGTGACCGGCAGCAGGTTGATGCCCTGGATCATCTCCGGCTCGGCGCTGAACCAGGTGGCGTACGCGCCGCCGTCGCCCCAGACCATGCCCACCGTCGAGTGCCCGAAGGCGGCCGGGAAGTTCTGGTCGCTGACGTCGAACCAGTACTCCTGGATCGCCGCGGCCTGGGTGGTCCAGAGGAAGACGCCGGCGTCCCGCACCGCGGTGTCACCGGTGACCTGACCCCACTGGATCAGCGCGTTGGCGAAGTTCATCCCCTCCGACGACGACTCCTGGTTGTTGCCCGCGCCGAACGAGCCGTGCCCGGAGGCCCAGTCGTGGCCGGCGTAGATGTCGAAGTCCCGCAGGTAGGGGAAGCGGGTGTCGGCCCGGTCGTAGTTGTCGGCGTCCCGGATGAGCAGGTCGACCATGCCGCCGTACTGGTCGTCGGCGGCCCACCGGGGGTCGAACTTGGCCAGCGTGGCGGCCGCCGCGATGAAGTAGCCGTAGTGGAAGTGGTGGTCGTTGAGCTCCTGGTCGGAGCCGTACGAGGCGGGGTAGCCGATCAGCGTGCCCCAGTTCCGGTCGTAGTAGAAGACCCGCGCGGTCTTGCCGGCGGGCGCGGTGAACCAGTCGGTGAGCGTGCTCCGGATGGCGTTGAGCGCGGCGTCCCGGGTGGCGGTGTCGCCGACCAGGTCGGCGACCTCGGCGATCCGGGCGGCCCGGCCCAGCCCCTTGCCGGTCCAGTAGGTGTCGCCACCGCGCTGGTCCATCGGGTTGCCCCGGACGGCGGCCAGGTGGCCGCGCAGCGTCTCCAGGTCGGCGCCGCTGCCGTCGCCGACGGCCGGCAGTTCCGGCAGCACCCCGTGGAAGGTCATCGCGGTGCGGAACTCGCCGACGCCGGTCAGCACCTTCATCCGGCCCCGGGCCGACGGGTAGCTCTGGGCGATCGGGGTGGAGCCGGTCAGCGACTTCCACTGGTGCGGGTAGAGGCTCACCACCGTCCGGGTGGCGGTGCCCTCCCGGGGCGCGGTGGTGAACGCGTACGTGGTGGTGACCGTGCTGGTCGCCGGGGTGTAGGCGTACGACAGGCGGGTGCCGGTGACGTGGGCGTGCGCGTACCCGCCGAAGGTGGCGGCGAGCGCGGAGCGCTCCGCCGCGGCGGTCTGCGGGGTGGTGGGCAGCAGGGCCACCGAGAAGTAGCCGCGCCCGGCCAGGGTGGACGAGATCCGGCCGCCGCTGACCGTCCAGCTCGCGCCGGTCGGGGCGTAGCCGACATAGTCGTGCCCGTTGACGGTGAACCCGATGGTCGCACCGCTGTTGGACCAGACAGTCGGGGTGCCGGTCGTGCTGATCACCGCGTCGCCGCCGCTGGCCTGGAAGTAGGCGAACGGCAGGCCGTGCCCGATGGTGGCCCGCACGCTCCGGGCGCCGTCGCTCCAGTACGGGGTGACCGTCCAGTCGGACCAGTTGGCGACCCGGACCACCGGCGCGGCGAGCCCGGCCACCCCGACCCGGATGTCCTGCACGTAGGGGTAGTGGAACTCGCCCACGCCGGTGGCGGTGCCGCTGATGGCGGGGGTGGAGTTGGCCGAGAAGCCGAGCCCGTCGGTGAACGTGTCGTACGACAGCGGGTGGGCGTGCAGCGGCTCGCTGAACGCGCAGTCGGTGCGCTTGAACAGCAGCGACGACCACCAGTCGTTGGTGGGGACGGCCCCGGCGGGCGCGTCGGCGGTGACGAACTGCCGGGGGTTGGTGGCGAGCTGGCCGCAGCCGGCGGGCAGCGGGCCGACCGGGGTGGTGGTGTAGCTGCCGGCGCCGACGGTGGCGGCCTCGGCGGAGCCGGTGGCGACGACGGCCAGGCCGCCGACGACGAGGGCCAGGGCGGTGGTGGCCGCCAACGCCCAGGGACGGTGTGGCGCAGGAGGTGTCACGGTGCCTCCCATCGCGCCGCGCCGGTGGCCCGGGCCGCGGCGCTGAGTCGGAATTGTGAAGAAAGGTAATTGGGAGAGCGCTCTCTTGACGCGGGACGTTAACCGAACGGCAAGACTTGCGTCAATGTTTCCGACCGATGGCGCACGGATGCCGCCAATCCGGCGGGTGCCCGATCGCCGGTCGCCGACCAGCGAGGGCGCCCGGCAGCCGGCGAGGGGCGCCCGGCAGCCGGCAAGGGCCGCCGGCCAGCCGGTGAGGGCGGTTGCGGCGGCGAGGCGGTCGCGGCCAGCGAGGGCGGTCGGCGGCCCGGGGGTCAGCGGCCGGCGGGCGCCTTCGGGCAGCCGTGCTTGCGGTGCCAGGCGGCCACCTCGGCGGCCGGTTCCCGGTTGCCGCCGCGCCGCCACGAGTCGAGGTAGCGGGCCGGCCAGACCACGCCCCGGCGGATCCACCAGCCGTCCCGGCCGGTGCACGGCGGCGAGATGCCGAAGTGCAGGTGGCAGACGTTGTTCGCGTTGCCGGTGCGGCCCACCTCGCCGAGGCGCTGGCCGGCGCGGACCCGCACCCCCGGGTCGATGCCGCCGGCCACCACGCTCAGGTGCGAGCCGTAGTAGCGCACCCCGTCGTCGCCGAGCAGCGACACCGACAGCCCGCCGTTGTACGGCCCGAGTGGCCCCCGCCTGTCGAACCGGTCCACCCGGCTGACCTCCAGGATCGTGCCGTCGGTGACCGCCACGACCGGCTCGCCGCAGTCGGCGAAGATGTCCGTCCCCGGGTAACCGGAGTGGGTGGGGTGGTAGGCGACGTTCTTCGCCCGTACCGGGAAGACGTGCCGCAGCCCGGCGCGGGTCGGCGCGGTCGACGGCCCGGCAGTGGTCGGCGCCGCGCTGGCCGACGGCGCCGCCGGCTGCCCGGCGGTGGCCCAGCTGGCACCGGGGGTGGGCGGGCTGCCACCGGGCACCGGACGGCTGGTCGCGCAGCCGGCGGCCAGCGCCGGCGCGAGCAGCAGCAGGACCGCGTACGCCCGGCGGCGCCCGATCGTCGACGAGGACATCCGGTCATCCTGGCAGAGTGGGTACGGTGAGGACGAACCGTCGCCGGGGAGGTACGTCGTGACGACTCCACCCGCCTACCCGCCCGGCCCGGACGCCGGGCACCGCGCGCTGGCGCGTACCCCGTCGGGGCTCTTCCCGGCCGGGCCGCCGTCCCGGCCCACCTACCGCGAACCGCACCCGGTCACCGGCGCGGGCGTCGCCGCCGGCGGCGCCGTGGCGGCCGCCTGGCTGCTGCTGTTCGGGCTGCTCGGCACGAGCGTCGGCAGCTACGCCTGGTGGACCCTGGTGGCCGGCGGGCTGGCCTGGCTGACCGCACTGGCCCTGCTGCGGTTCGGCGACCGGGGGGTGGCCACCGGCATCGCGATCGTCACCGCCGGCGGGTGGAGCATCGCCGCCGCGATCGTGGCGGTGCGCTGGGCGACCACCGGTGACTGGCCGCTGTGGTGACCGCCCGGCCGGCTGCGCTGCGTCGTGGACCGGCTGCGCAGCGAATCCCGGCTTGACGTGGCCGCCGTCACTGGAGCACGCTCGGCGTTATGGCCTGGACCACTCCGCGGCTCGATCCTGAGCGAAGCCGCCGTCGCCTCCAGCTGCTCGCCGAGTTGGCGGGCGCCCGGGCGGTACGCCAGCGCGAGCGGCCGCAGCGGGCCCGCACCGAACAGCTCCGCCAGCTGATCGCCACCCGCCGTCGCGTCGCCGGCTGACCTGCCGACGCCGAGTTTCCGAGGATTGGCCGGCCCGTCGGGGCGTTGACCGGTCGCCCGCCGACCCGACCGGCTAACGTGCACGCGTAACGAGTCGGCGTGCTGTGCCGAGGCAACTTGGGGGGACCGTTGTCGTACTTCGCTGCGGCCGTGGTGCGAGACGAGAGTGGCTGGACGGCCGAAGAGGTGAGCCTGCGCGGGGTCACCGACGTCGAGGAGGTCGCCGACCGGCTGCGCGACGTGGACCCCGACGCGGACCTGTCGCTGCTCTTCGTCGAGGCGGACGACACCTACCTGGTGATCCTGCGCCTGGACGAGGGGGAGGACCTGCGGGTCTTCGGCTCCGACTCGGCCTACGCCGAGGAGTCGCGGCTGGGCGCGCTGCTGGTGGGGGACCTGAAGGCGTCGGTCACCGGGCTGGACGAGCCCGAGGAGGCGCGCCCCGCCGGCGGCGACGACGAGACCGAACAGCCCGCCGTCGACCCGGAGGCCGACCCGGTGGGCGACGCCGACCTCCTCGCCGACCTGGGCATCTCCGCGCAGAAGCTGCTCGCGCTCTGCGCGCACGAGGGCATGATGCCGGCCGACGTCACCGCCGAGGTGTGCCAGGTGCTGGGCTGCGCCGACGAGGTCGAGGAACTGCGTGAGGTCTGATCCGTCCGGGCCGTGGCCGGTGCCGGCGGGCGGCGGGGAGCCGATCCTGCCGCACGGCGGCGAGCCGTCCGACGCCACCGACCCGGCCCTGGAGACCGTACGGCCGGGGCAGCCGACGCCCGGTCGCACCGGGCGGGTCGGGCCGGGCGCGGACGAGGGGCTGGCCGATCCGGACGGGGCCGGCCGGCGGCAGCGGCACGAGGTGTGGATGCGCCGGGCCCTGGAGGTGGCGGTCACCGGCCCCGACTCGACCGGCGACGGCGACGCCGACGACATCCCGGTCGGCGCGGTGCTCTACGGGCCGGACGGCACCGAGCTGGCGATCGGCCGCAACGAGCGGGAGCTGACCGGCGACCCGACCGGGCACGCCGAGGTGCTGGCGCTGCGCCGGGCCGCACAGCGGTTGGGCCGCTGGCGGCTCGACGGCTGCACCCTGGTGGTCACCCTGGAACCCTGCACCATGTGCGCGGGCGCGCTGGTGCTGGCCCGGGTCGGCACCGTCGTCTTTGGGGCCTGGGAGCCGAAGACCGGCGCGGCCGGTTCGCTCTGGGACGTGCTGCGCGACCGCCGGCTCAACCACCGGCCGGAGGTCTACGGCGGGGTCCTGGAGACCGAGAGCGCCGCGCTGCTGCGCGCCTTCTTCCGCTGAGCGCCGGCCGGCCGGCGAGCGTCAGGCGGCCGGCGAGGATCGGGCGGCCGGCGAGGATCGGGCGGCCGGCGAGCGTCAGGTGGCCGGCAGCTCGACCGTGACGTCCAGGCCGCCGCCGTCGCGGGGCCGGGCGGTCACCGTGCCGCCGTGCGCCCGGGCCACCGCCCGGACGATCGACAGCCCCAGCCCGAACCCGCGCCCGCTGCCCACCCGCTCCCCGGAGAGCCGGCGGAACGGCTCGAAGATGGTCTCCACGTCGTAGCCCGGCACCAGCGGACCGGTGTTGCTGACGGTCAGCGTCGCCCGGCCGTCCCGTACGCCGGTGCCGACCCCGATCCAGCCGCCGGCCGGCACGTTGTGCCGCACCGCGTTCTCCACCAGGTTGGTGGTGAGCCGTTCCAGCAGCACCGGGTCGCCGAGCACCGGCGCCGGCGCCAGCTCCCGGGCCACCGCCGGCCCGTCGCCCTCCTTGACGGTCAGGTCGACCACGTGGTCGACCACGTCGGCCAGGTCCACCCGGGAGCGGGCGGTCAGTTCGTTCTCCGAGTCGGCCAGGGTGAGCAGCCCGTCGATCAGCCGCTCGTGCCGCTCGTTCACCGCGAGCAGCGACTCCCCCAGCCGGCGGACGTCCTCGGACGCGCCCGGCCGGGTGACGGCCAGCTCGATCAGCGAGCGGTTCAGCGCCAGCGGGGTGCGCAGCTCGTGGGAGGCGTTCGCGACGAACCGGCGCTGCCCGTCGAACGAGCGGTCCAGCCGTTCCACCATCTCGTCGAAGGTGTCCGCCAGCTCCCGCACCTCGTCCCGGGGCCCGGAGAGCGAGAGGCGTTCGTGCAGCCCCCGCCCGGCCACGTCGGCGCCGGCGATCCGCCGGGCCGTCCCGGTGATCTGGTGCAGCGGTTGCAGTGCCCGCCCGGCCACCAGCCAGCCGAACGCGATGGCCACCACGGAGACCAGCACCAGGGCGATCCCGCCCTGGGTGAGCAGCGAGTAGAGCGTCTGG
Source organism: Micromonospora sp. C28SCA-DRY-2 (assembly GCF_030519475.1). Classification (GTDB taxonomy): domain Bacteria; phylum Actinomycetota; class Actinomycetes; order Mycobacteriales; family Micromonosporaceae; genus Micromonospora. The sequence goes on from NZ_JAUMKD010000004.1 coordinate 120,028, forward strand.
TCGCGGGCGTCGTCCTGGGCCTTGTTGACCAGCAGCCGCAGCTGTTCGGCCTGCACGCCGTTGAGCTTGGTCTCCGTCGCCTGGACCACCGGCTTGACGTCGCGCAGCGCCACCCCGAACGGCTGGGCCGTGCGCTGCTCCACCAGCACGTAGGTGACCGCGAGCAGGACCAGCCCGGCCACCAGGAAGAGGCCGCCGTAGATCAGGGTCAGCCGGGCGCGGAGGGAGAGGCGCTTCACGGTATCCGGTATCCCACACCGGGCACTGTCTCGACCACCGGCGGTTCGCCCAGCTTGCGGCGCAGCTTCATGACGGTGACCCGGACCACGTTGGTGAACGGGTCGATGTGCTCGTCCCAGGCCCGTTCCAGCAGTTCCTCGGCGGAGACCACCGCGCCCTCGGCCCGCAGCAGCTCGACCAGCACGGCGAACTCCTTGCGGGACAGCGGCACGTACCGGCCGTCCCGGTGCACCTCCCGGCGGCCCGGGTCGAGCACGATGCCGGCCCGGGCCAGCGTGGGCGGCGCGGCGCGGCGGGCCCGCCGGCTCAGCGCGTGCACCCGGGCGGAGAGTTCGACCAGGGCGAACGGCTTGGTCAGGTAGTCGTCGGCGCCGAGCGCCAGGCCGGCCACCCGCTCCCGTACGGCCGCCGCCGCGGTGAGCATCAGCACCCGGGTCTCGCCGCCGCTGTCCACGATCGCCCGGCACACCTCGTCGCCGTGCACCACCGGCAGGTCCCGGTCGAGGACGACCACGTCGTAGTCGTTGACGCCGAGGCGTTCCAGCGCCGCGTCGCCGTCGTACGCGACGTCCACCGCGAACGCCTCCCGGCGCAGCCACTCGGCGATGCTCTCCGCCAGCAGGCTCTCGTCCTCCACCACCAGCACCCTCACCCGCCAATGGTGCCCCGCCCCGGATAACGCCGGCGTTAACGCCGACGGTTACGCCCGGGATACGCCCCTTGGCGTCGACTGACCGGGACGCCCGGCGACCGCCGGGCGGATCGGGGGATGCCCGGCGGTCGCCGTCGGGCCGGAGAGGAAGCGTGTCATGCGACGAGGACTACTCGCGGTGCCGCTGCTGCTCGCCCTGGCCGTCGCCGGTTGCGGCGGGTCGGGCGAGGAGCCGGCGGTGGCCACGGCGGGCGGTGGCGGCGGGGCGTCACCCGTGCCCGCCTCCGCCGCCGCCCAGCTGAGCGACGAGGAACGGCAGCTGAAGTTCACCGAGTGCATGCGGGAGAACGGGATCGACGTGCCGGACCCGGAGCCCGGCGGCGGCCGGCTGTTCCGGTTCGACGGGAAGACCGACCCGGCCAAGGTGCAGGCGGCCATGGAGAAGTGCCGCCAGCACCTGCCCAACGGCGGCGAGAAGCGCAAGCTCGACCCCGAGCAGGTGGAGCGGCTGCGGAAGTTCGCCGCCTGCATGCGGGAGAACGGCGTGCCCGAGTTCCCGGACCCGTCCGCGGAGGGCGGCATCCAGCTCCGGCTCGACGTGGTGAACGTCAAGGACCCGAAGGTGAAGGCCGCGATGGAGAAGTGCCGGGAGTACGCGCCGAAGATCGCGGGAGCCGCGCGGTGAGCGTTCGCCGGCTCCGGGTCCGGACGGTCGCGCTGGCCGCCGCCGTCGTGGTCGCGGCGGGTGCCGGGGTCGCCGCGGCGGTCGGCTTCGGCGGGACCGACCGGAGCACCGCCGCCGCCGACACCGCCCCGCCGGCCACCGCCATCGTCACCCGGCAGACGCTGACCGACGCCGAGACCGTCGACGGTGAGCTGGGCTACGGCACCACCCGCACCGCCACCGCCCGGCTGGCCGGGACGATCACCGCCCTGCCGGACACCGGTACGACGGTGAAGCGGGGCGGGCGGCTCTACGCCGTGGACAACGATCCCGTGGTGCTGCTGCACGGGTCGCTGCCCGCGTACCGGGTGCTCCAACCCGGGGTGGAGGGGGCCGACGTCAAGCAGTTCGAGCGGAACCTGCGGGCGCTCGGCTACGACGGCTTCACGGTCGACGACGAGTACACCGGCAGCACCGCCGACGCGGTCCGTCAGTGGCAGGACGACCTGGGGCTGGCCGAGACCGGGCGGGTCGAGCCGGGCCGGATCGTCTACGCCCCCGGCGCGGTGCGGGTGGAGAGCCACCAGGCGGCGACCGGGGACGCGGCGCAGCCGGGCCAGGCGGTGCTCACGTACACCGGCACCAGTCGGCTGGTCACCGTCGAGCTGGACGTGGACGACCAGCGGCTGGCCAAGAAGGGCGGCGCGGTCGAGGTGAGCCTGCCCGACGGCGCGCCGGTCGCCGGGAAGGTCGAGACGGTGCAGACGGTGATCGACGCCGGCAGCGGCGGCGCGCCCGGACAGTCCGCGGAGGCGGAGACGAAGATCGAGGTCACCGTGTCGGTGACCGACCCGGCGAAGCTGGCCGGGTACGACCAGGCCTCGGTGGAGGTCACCTTCACCGCCGCCGAACGCCCCGACGTGCTCACCGTGCCGGTGGCGGCGCTGCTGGCGCTCGCCGAGGGCGGCTACGGCATCGAGGTGGTCGACGCCGGCCGGAGCCGGATCGTCGCGGTCACCACCGGGCTCTTCGCCGCCGGCCGGGTCGAGATCAGCGGCCCGGACGTGGCCGAGGGGATGACCGTGGGGATGCCCGCATGACCGCCGACGCCGTGGTGCTGGACGGGGTGAGCCGGACCTATCCGGGCGGGGTCACCGCGCTGCGCGAGGTGTCGCTGCGGATCCGCCACGGCGAGCTGCTGGCGATCGTCGGGCCGTCCGGGTCGGGCAAGTCCACCATGCTGCACCTGATCGGCACGCTGGACCGCCCCTCCGCCGGCCGGGTCCGGATCGACGGGTACGACGTGGCGGCCCTGCCGGACCGCCAGCTGGCCGCCCTGCGGGCCCGCCGGATCGGCTTCGTCTTCCAGCAGTTCCACCTCGCCGCCGGCACACCCGTGCTGGACAACGTGGCGGACGGGCTGCTCTACGCCGGCGTATCCCGGTCGGAGCGGCGGCGGCGCGCCGAGGCGGCGCTCGACCGGGTCGGGCTCGGCCACCGGCTGACCCACCGCCCGCACCAGCTCTCCGGCGGCGAGCGGCAGCGGGTCGCGGTGGCCCGCGCGGTGGTCGGGGAACCGGCGGTGCTGCTCGCCGACGAGCCGACCGGCAACCTCGACTCGGTGGCCGGCGCCGGGGTGCTGGCGCTGCTGCGCGACCTGCACGCGGCGGGCACCACGGTCGTGGTGATCACCCATGACCGGGAGATCGCCGACGGGCTGCCCCGGCAGGTGCGGATGCGGGACGGCCAGGTGGTGGCCGACTCGGCGGCGCCGCTACCCGAGGGGGTGCGCTGATGGCGGTGGACACCCGGCGCGACCGGCGTGGGCTGACCGTGGTGGAGGACCGGCCGCGACTGGCGCCGGCCCGGCTGCGGCCGGCCGACGTGCTGCGGGTCGGCGGGGTCGGGCTGCGTACCCGGCCGCTGCGCGCGTTCCTCTCCGCGCTGGGCATCGCGATCGGCATCGCGGCGATGGTGGCGGTGGTCGGCATCTCGTCGTCGTCCCGCGCCGACCTGGCCCGCACGCTGGACCGGCTCGGCACCAACCTGCTCACCGTGGCCCCGGGCAGCACGCTCTTCGGCGACCAGGCCCGGCTGCCGGTGGAGTCGGTCGCCATGATCGGCCGGATCGGGCCGGTGACCGGGGTGGCCGCCACCGGGCAGGTGCCGGACGCCCCGGTCTACCGCTCGGACCGCATCCCGGCCGGCGAGACGGGCGGGATCGCCACCCGGGCCGCCCAGCTCGGGCTGCTCGACACCGTCGGCGCGACGGTACGCAGCGGTACCTGGCTGAACCAGGCGACCGAGCGGTACCCGGCCGTGGTGCTCGGCGACGCCGCGGCCCGCCGGCTGGGCCTCGGGGCGGCCGGCCCGGACGTGCAGGTGCACCTGGGCGGGCGCTGGTTCACAGTGGTCGGCATCCTGGCGCCGGCCCCGCTCGCCCCCGAGCTGGACGGCTCGGCGCTGGTCGGCTGGCCGGCCGCCGAGGCGTACCTGGGCTTCGACGGGCACCCGACCACCGTCTACACCCGGTCCCGGGAGGCGTCGGTGGAGGCGGTCCGGTCGGTGCTCGGCGCGACCGCGAACCCGGAGGCGCCGAACGAGGTGGAGGTGTCCCGGCCGTCCGACGCGCTGGCCGCCGCGGCGGCCACCGACGAGGCGTTCACCGGGCTGCTGCTCGGTCTCGGCGCGGTGGCGCTGCTGGTCGGCGGCGTCGGGGTGGCGAACACCATGGTCATCTCGGTGCTGGAACGGCGGGCCGAGATCGGGCTGCGCCGCTCGCTGGGCGCCACCCGGGGGCAGGTCCGCACCCAGTTCCTGGCCGAGTCGCTGCTGCTCTCCGCGCTCGGCGGGGCGGGCGGGGTGCTGCTCGGCATCCTGGTCACCGCCGGGTACGCGCTTTCCCAGGGGTGGCCGACGGTGGTGCCGGCCTGGGCGATGGTCGGCGGCGTGGCGGCGACCCTGGTGATCGGCGGCTGCGCCGGGCTCTACCCGGCCGTTCGGGCCGCGCGGCTCGCCCCCACCGAGGCCCTGGCCTGACCGTCCTCCCGGCTGCCGGGCGGTGCCCGCTCTTCGGGTGCATCTGTTGTCGCTCCAGCGACAACAGATGCACCCGGACGGGCTGGCGCCGTCCTCGGGTGGGTCAGGCCGGGGTGGCGGGGCGGAGCAGGGTGGCGCCCACCGCCCGGGCGGCCTCGGTCCACGGGGCCGGGCGCATGGTGGCCGGATCGAGCCGGACGATCGCCCGGCGGCCCTCGGCGTGCAGGGTGTGGCCGTCGACCGAGCGGAACTGGTACGCGTACTCGGCGCTGGTGGTGCCGAAGTGCTCCAGCCAGAAGTGCACGGCCACCGGCCCGGTGCCGACGATCGGGGCGCGGTAGGTGATGGTGAACTCGCGGACCGCGTGGAAGACGTCGGGCGGGGTGTCCCGGCTACCCCGGTAGGCCACCCCCCGCTCGGCCCAGTACGGGGTGAGCGCCCGTTCCAGCAGCACGGCGTACCGGGCGTTGTGCAGGATGCCCATGGCGTCGAGGTCGTCGAAGTGCACCGGGACGTGCTCGACGTGACCGAACTCGACGGTGGGCTGGTCGGCGATGGCGTGACTCATGACGGGCCTTCCGGTAGCAGGGTGGGATCGGGGCACAGGGCCCGCAGGCGGATCAGCAGGCCGTGGCGGGCGTGCCGGTAGGCGGCGTCGGGGTCGAGCAGCCGGGAGTGCATCGCGGCGCTCATCCCGAGCGCGTCGATCTCGTACGCCAGTTGCGCGACGTCGGTGTCGGCGGCCAGTTCGCCGGCGTCGACCGCCTGCTGGACGAGCTCTTCGAGGAACGCGGTCCAGCGGGCGAACGCGTCGGCGAGCCGCTCCCGGACCGGGCCGGGGCGGGCGTTGTACTCGAACTGGGTGTTGGCGAAGAAGCAGCCGCCGGGGAGCACCCGGGCGGCGTAGAAGTCGATCCGGGCCTCGTGCAGCGCCAGCAGGCGGCGTACGCCCCGCGGGGCGTGCAGCGCGGGGGCCACGATCCGCTCCCGCCACTGCTCCACCGCCCGGTCGATGGCGGCGAGCTGGAGCGCCTCCTTCGACCGCCAGTGCGCGAAGAGGCCCGACTTGCTCACCCCGAGGGTGTCGGCGAGCTGGGCCAGGCTGAGCCCGTGCAGTCCGGCCTCGGTGGCCAGCACCACTGCCGCGTCCAGCGCCGCGGTGCGGGTCCGGTCGCCCCGGGCGACCCGTCCGTCGACTGTCATGCCGGTCAGCGTACGAAAGAAGCACGACCGGTCGTATAGTTTTCTGGGGTGACGGTGGTCACGGGAACGACGCCGCCCCGCCGTCGATCGACGGCGGGGCGGCGGAGGTGCGGAAACGTCAGGCGATGATCGTGTCGAGGGCGATCTCCACCATCTCGCTGAAGGTCTGCTCGCGCTCGGCGGAGGTGGTCTTCTCGCCGGTCTTGATGTGGTCGCTGACCGTGAGCACGGTCAGCGCGCGGGCCTTGAACCGGGCCGCGATCGTGTAGAGCGCCGCGGACTCCATCTCCACCGCGAGCACGCCGTAGTCGGCCAGGGTGTCGTAGAGGTCCGGCCGGTCGGTGTAGAAGGCGTCCGCGGCCAGGATCGGCCCGACCCGCATGGTGATGCCGCGCCGCTCGGCCACCTCGACGGAGGTACGCAGCAGCCCGAAGTCGGCCACCGGGGCGTAGTCGATCAGCCCGTCGAAGCGCATCCGGTTCATGTTCGAGTCGGTGGACGAGCCGATCGCCGCGATCACGTCGCGCAGCCGGAGGTCCTCGCTCAACGCGCCGCACGAGCCGACCCGGATCAGCGTCTTCACGCCGTACTCGTTGACCAGCTCGTGGGCGTAGATCGAGGCCGACGGCATGCCCATGCCGGAGCCCTGGACGGACACCTCCACGCCGTTCCAGCGGCCGGTGAAGCCCAGCATGCCCCGGACCGTCGAGTAGCACGTGGCGTCCTCGAGGTAGGTCTCCGCGATCCACTTGGCCCGCAGCGGGTCGCCCGGCATCAGGACCCGCTCGGCGATCTCTCCCGGCTTCGCGCCGATGTGCGTACTCATGGCGAAGATCCTGCCAGGCCGCCGGCCGGCATACCGGTTCGGCGTCCGAACCCGGGGTCCTGTACCCTACTCGGCGGTGGTGTGTCCGAGTGGCCTAAGGAGCACGCCTCGAAAGCGTGTGAGGGTGCAAGCCCTCCGCGGGTTCAAATCCCGCCGCCACCGCTCGTGAACAGCGAGAACGCCCGGTCGATCCGCGAGGATCGCACCGGGCGTTCCGCTTGTCGGCGGTCAGAGCTTCCGGCCCTGCGCGTCGCGGGCGATGATGCCGTCCAGGGGTACGCCGGGGGCCAGCCGCTGCGGGTCGAACCAGAAGATCACCACCCGCGGGTCCTCGCTCCACCTCGCCAGCCGGGCGTCGACCTGCCGGCCCTTCACCGTGCCGACGATCCGGCTCGCCGGCCCGACGAAGTACCCGAAGGTGGGCATCGGGGGACCGTCCGCGCCGGCTCCGTAGGAGTCATAGCCGATCTGGTGGAATCCCGGCCGCCGGTCGCTGCCCTCGACGTCGTTGGCCAGGAAGTCCGAGGTCAGCGTGCCGTCGGCGGCGCGCCGGCCGGCGACCAGGCCGATCGTCACCCGGGGTTCGTGGGGCAGGTCGACGGCGACGAAGTAGAAGACCCGCGCGTCGGTGCCGTACCGGATCCCGCTGTCCACCACGTCACCGAGCGGGACCGGTCGCGGCTCCACCGGGGTCGGCGCGGGCTCCGTCGAGGGGCGGCCGGCCGGCGCGGTGACGGCCGGCGCGGCCGACCGCTCGGGTTCCGGCGGGGCGGCCTGCCGCACGGTGACCGTGACGCCCGCGACCACCGCGAGCAGCACCGCCGCCGCGCCGGTGCCGGCGAGCCGCCGGCGGTGCCGCAGGCGGCGACCCTCGCGCATGATCGTGGTCAGGTCGAGCGGGTCGTGCCCGGTCCGTTCGGTCGCCCGCATCGCCTGCCGGAGCTGGTCCACCTCGTTCATCGGCCCGCCCCGTGGGTCGCCGGGGTGCCAACCTTGCGCAGCTTCTCCAGGGCCCGGGAACTCGTGCTCTTCACCGTCCCGAGCGAGACGTCGAGTTCGTGGGCCACCTGGGCCTCCGGCAGGTCGAAGTAGTAGCGCAGCACGACGATGGCGCGCTCGCGCGGGCTGAGCGTGCCGAGGATGGCGAGCAGCCAGCGCCGGGTGGCGACCTCCTCGGCGACGTCGCCCCGACGCTGCTCCGGCAGGTCCGCGCTGGGGTACTCGCGGATCGGCCGGCGCCAGCTGTCGACCAGGTGGTTGACCATCACGGTCCGCGCGTACCCGTAGGCGTCCCGGTCCCGTACCCGCGACCACGAGGCGTACGTGCGCACCAGGGCGGTCTGCGCCGCGTCCTCGGCCTGGTGGTGGTCGCCGGTGATCAGGAAGGCGGCGTGCACCAGCCGCCCGGACGCCGACCGGGCGAACTCGACGAACTCCGCGTCACCCCGCGCCATGCCGGCCCCGCCCGCGTCGCCCGCCGTTCGCGCATCCCACGACGGACAGGACGAGTGGGGCCGGCGAAAGGTTGAGTCCGCACGAGATCAACTTTCCGGCCCGATCACCCGTCCTCCCCGCTACGCACCACCGGCGACCGGCGCTGCGTGGCGAGGGGAGACGCATGACGACGAAGACTACGGGGCGGGCCCGGGCGGCCGGCGCGGCGCTGCTGCTGGGCGTGCTGCTGGCCGGTTGCGGGCTGCCGGCGGCCGGGCAGCCGCCCGCCCCGGCCGCTCCACCCGCCCCGGCCGTCCAGACCGGGACCGCCGCGCCGCCACCGGTGACCGTCCGGCCGACGGCCGCCGCCGTCAGCTACCCGGCCGACGGCGGCAACCGGTGGTACGGCGCCGCCGGCGAAACCCCGGCGCCGGGCGGGACCGGCCGGCTGCGGCGCTACCGGGTGGCGGTGGAGCGGGACATCCGTGGCATCCCGGTGGCTGAGTTCGCCGGGGAGGTGACCCGCACGCTGAACGACCCGCGGGGGTGGACCGCGGGCGGGGCCCTGCGGCTGCGCCGGGTCGGCTGGGGCCAGCCCGCCGACTTCACCATCTACCTGGTCACTCCCGGCACCCGGGACGAGCTGTGCGGGGACGTGCCGGACGGCTACACCTCCTGCCGCAACGGCGGCCGGGTGGTGCTCAACGTGGCCCGCTGGGTGAAGGGGGTGCCGCGCTACGGCGCGAGCCTCGCCAGCTACCGGCAGTACATGGTCAACCACGAGGTCGGGCACCGGCTCGGCATGGGGCACGAGCGGTGCCCCGGTCGCGGCCGGCCGGCGCCGGTGATGCAGCAGCAGACGCTGGGCCTGCACGGCTGCACCGCGAACGCCTGGCCGTACCTCGACGGGAAGCGCTACACGGGCCCGTCCGGGGCGTACGACGACGCGATCCCGCTGCGCGAGCGCGGCCGGACGGGCTGACCGGGCCCGTGGTGAGACGCGAGAACGCCCGGCCGGTCCGTGCGGACCGACCGGGCGCTTCCGGTGTACGCGGTGGGCGGGCCGCACCGGCCCGAGGGTCAGCCGCCCGCGGCCGCGTCCCGCCGGCCCACCTGGTACGCCGCATCCCTCGCGTCAGTCTCCAGCAGCACGGTGAGCGGGCCGGCCGGCAGGTCGCACGTGACACTGCCCTGGGCCGCGGCGTCGGCACCGCACTCCCACCAGCCGGCGCTGTTGAAGACCGTCAGCCGGGCGCGTCCGCTGCCGGACGTGCGGGCCCAGGTGAGGGCCTCCCGGGCGGCGTGCTGGTCGGCCGGGATCGAGTAGCAGACCGCGAACCGGTCCGGCCCGGTGGCCACGACGCTGCCGGTCGCGTCTGTCGGCAGCACCGGGCAGGCCGGCCCGTCGGTGCGGGTGAAGCCCAGCACGTAGTCCAGGCTGGTGACCCAGTCCCGGCCGGTGAGCAGCACGGAGTACGGCGCCGGGCCGGTCAGTTCGCAGTTGTACCGGTTCAGCGGGGAGAAGTCGCACTCCGGCTCGCCGTTGGCGTCCACCACCCGGATGTCCGGGGTGGCCGGCCAGGTCGCGTCGACCGGCAGCAGCAGGCCGAGGTGTGCACCAGCGGGGGTGGGCAACTGGAGGCAGTTGACCTGACCGGAGGTCTGGATCCGGCCGCGGTGCGGCGCGTCCCGCCAGCCGGTGTCGCCGATCGGCGTGCATCCGGCCGGTCGGAGCGGCAGCAGCGAGACCTCGATCTCGACGTCGACGGCCACCAGCGCGTCGGTGGCGAGCAGCGTGTACCGGCCCGTGGGCAGCTGACACCGGATCTCGGCGCAGAGGGTGCGGCCGGCGGTGTCGAGAACCCGGGCGTACGACCGCAGGTTCTCCCCGTGCAGCGCCTTCACCCGGTACTCACCGGTGGACGGGATGTCCAGGATCCGGCACGGGATGGTGCTCGGGGCTCCGGAGGGCGGCGCGTTGTACGCCCCGGGGCGGACCGTCGGGCAGCCGACCGGGTCGGAGATCCGGCGCAGAGTCATCGGGTACGTCTCGCCGGCGTTGCCGGAGTTCCATACGCTCCGGTGCGACAGGACCCGGTAGGTGCCGTCGGCCGGGACCACGCAGCCCACCTCGTTCGACGAGCTGGTGCACGTCCGGGCGCCGCTCTGGTCGACCAGCCAGTACGTGCCGGCGACGGACGCCAGGATGCGGTCCCCGGCTCTGCCCTGGAACGGCTGGCAGTTGGTCTGCACCGGCGAGGTCTGCCGCACCTGCTGGACCGGCTGGTCCCAGGCGAGGTTGTCGCTGGCCGGTGCGCATCCGTCGAGCCGGTCGAGCGGGGTGACCGCCACCTCGTAGTTCAACTCGCCGCCCAGCGGGTTACCGACCACCAGGGTGTACGCGCCGGCGGCGGGCAGGGTGCAGTATCGCTCGTCGGACGTGGAGCAGATTTCCTGTCCGGTGTTGTCGAGCATCGTCCACCCGAACGTCCCGTCGAGGCTCGCGGCGCGTACCAGGACCGGCCGGGGCGTGCCGGTGGTCAGGGTGTGGCAGGTGATGTCGTCCGGCTGCATCGAGCCACTGCCGACCGCGGCGCCGGGGTCGCCGAACGGCGCCAGCGGCAGGGCCGTACAGCCGGCCGGGTCCGACAACCGCCGCATCCTGATCGGGTAGGTGCTCTCCGTGCCGTAGGTCTCCCAGGTCAGCAGCCGGTACGGCCCGGGCCGGCCGAGCCGGCAGTCACCGCCGCCGTACGGGAACTCGCAGATGGGCTGGTGCTGGCCGTCCAGGATCCGGCCGCGGATGTCGGTGGGCCCGCCGGGTACGGCCATCCGCACCAGCGCGTTCAGCGGCTGGTCGAACTCGTGGCACTGCGCCGCGGCGCCGGCGGGGAGCGTCCGGGTGACCCCCGGCGATCCGAAGTGGAACAGCTCCGCCGGGAGGCGCTCGCAGGTCGACGGGGTGCGGGTCGACTCGACGGCGATGGTGTAGTCGCCGCGCCCGGTGGGATACGACAGGGTCAGTGCGATCGTGTACGTGCCGGCGGCGCCGAGCTGGCAGCTGCCCGCATCGATCCCGAACCGGCAGACGTCGCGGCCGGCGGCGTCGGTGACCCGCGCGTTCACGTGGTCCGGGCCGGCGGTGCTGCGGCCGAGCTGGGTGAGCAGCACGTCCTGGTCGGCGGTGGTGGTGACCCGCCAGCGGTGTTCCTGCTGGTCGACGATCGACGGGCAGGTCTCGACCTCGCCGAAGGCCAGCTCGCCACCGCAGGTGGCGGCGCGGCTGTTCCACGGTCGCTGGCTCACCTTGGCCGTCCGGGTACGGGTCGGCTCCGCCGTCGGCTCGACGGCCGGGGCCGGCGTGGGCGTCGGGGCGGCGGCCGGGCTCGACGCGGTCGGCGCCGGAGCGACGGCGCTGCTGGCGGCCGGTGACCCGGCTCCGGTGGACGCGGTTCCGATGGACGACGTGGCGGTGGTCGCGGCCGGTGTCGTCCCGCCGGGACTCGCGGCGGACGGCCCGACCAGGAACGCCGGGACGGTCAGCACGGCCGTGGCGACCAGCGCGAGCCGTGGGATTCTCCTGCCGGTTCGGTCGTCCGGGCAGGCGGGCAGGGTTGCTCTCAAGCCAAACTCCCCCATGAAATGCCACGCGACGGCTGCGCGGGCGTGGAGATGATTCCACGGAGGATGATCTTCGGCAATCCGTCGGTCATCCGGGTAGCGCAGGCGTTTCAGCCGGTCGTCCTGCCCTCCGCGACCGGCTCGGTCGTCGGGCCCACCGGCTCGGTCGCCGCGGCATCAGGCCGGCCCGCCGGCTCGGTCGCCGCCTGGTGGGGGACCGGCTCCGGCCCGGTCGCGAAGTGCTCCAGCAGTTCCCGGTGCACGAAGATGTAGCCGTCGCCGACCTGGCGCAGGAAAAGGCACTGCACCGCGTGGCCGAGGAAGGGCAGCACCGGGTACGGCACCACCTGTCGCCGGTGCAGTCGCCGGCGGACCAGCCACTGCTCCGCGATCGGGGTCAGCGCCACCAGCGACAGCACCACCAGCATCACGCCGACGCCGAGCAGCGCCCCGAACCGGAACGCGTCGGCGACGCCGCCGCCCGGCATGGTGACGGCGGCCGCGACGAGAGCGCCGGTGGTCGCCCCGAGTGGCAGCAGTCGACGGAGGACGAAGCGGAGCCGGTGGCGCAGCAGTGGGCTGGGCACCTCGTGCCGGTCCGCGGCGAGCGAGGGCCGGCGCTCGAAGAGCAGCATCTCGGCGCTGTCCATGGCGACGAAGGTGACGAAGGCGGCGAGGAAGAAGCCGCTGCCGTAGCCGATGCCCGCGGTCCAGGGGGCATCCGGATCGCCGGCCACGGCGGAGAGGACCCCGACGGCGGTGGAGAGCCCTGCGATGGTGGCCACGGTGGATCGTTCGAAGCGCACCGCGTAAACAATGCTCAGCATCGAACCCACCAACCAGCTGAAACCGCCCAGGTCCTCGCGCTCCCGGCGCAGCGCGTAGACCAGCAGTCGCAGGTCCAGGTAGTGCGTGGCGTACAGGATTACCGCCAGGACCACCATGCCGCCGGCGGCGAACCGGCCCGGTGGGTCGGACAGCCACCACGCGATGACGCCCAGCACCGCGCCCACCACGACGAGGTTGGCGAACCGGGCGAGCAGCGACGCGACGGCGACCCGGCCGCGCCGCGGCGACCAGGTCTCGTCGATCAGGTCGAGCACGAAGACGGTCTGCCCGCGGTCCCGCAGTTCGCGGGCGAGGGTGGTCAGCCAGGCGGTGATCCGCGCGGGCGGGTAGTGCGGGTGCGGCCGCCGGTGCAGCATCGTCTCGACGTACCGGGCGAAGAGCCGTTGTCGTCCGGAGCCGGGCGCGTCCGGTAGGGACGCCGCGCCGTCGGCGTACGCGAGAGCCATGATGCTGAGCAGCAGCGGCGAGTCCGCCAGGTCCCACAGCTCCGGGTCGGCGGCGAGCGCGGCCCGCAGCCCGGCCAGCTCGGTCGCCTCGACGTACCGCTCGATCTGCGCCCGGTCCAGCGGCTGGATGGTGACCGTGCCGTAGACCGGCAGCGGGGTGCCGAGCCGGTCGTACTCGGCGCTGCGGCAGCAGACGGCCAGCGGGGTGAGCGGCTGGCCGGCGTGGAAGTCGGCGATGGCCCGGGCGCACGCGTCCCGGTGCTCCCCGGTCACCTCGTCCAGGCCGTCGAGCAGGGGCAGGATCTCACCGGCGTCGACCCAGGCCGACCCCTGCTCGGGTGGGATGCCGTACCGCTCGGTGAGCTGTTCGACCAGCCAGCGGGCGAGCGGCCGGCGGTGGGTGGCCCAGGAGGCGAGGTTGAGCACCACCGGGATCGGCGCCTCCGGGTCGGCCTCGGCCCGGTCCAGCAGGTCCCGGGCGAGTTCCAGCAGCGTCGTCGTCTTGCCGGCGCCCGGCGCGCCGAGGATCACAACCGCCCGGTCGAGCCGGTCGAAGAGCGCCGCCATGGACGTCCGCGCGTCGAGGACGCCGTCGAACCCGTTCCGGTGGCTGGCCCGTACCGTCCACGGGTGTCGGCGGTCGTCGGCGGTCGCGGTGACGCCCAGCTCGATCCGGATCTCCTCGTGCAGCGACCGGTCCAGCACGCTGGTCACCCAGTAGCGCCGTACCCGTTCCAGCAGCACCCGGCGGGCCCGCGCGGCCCCGGCCGGCGCCGCCCCGCGCGGCTCGCGCGCCCCGAGGACCTCCACCGCGACCAGGACCAGCACCAGGAGGATGAGCAGGGGCCAGGCCAGCCACAGGTACGGCGACCACCCCTCCGGCAACGCCCCGGTAGCGACATTGGTGACGACCCCCACCAACGCCAGGCAGATCACCGACAGGACAACCCTGCTCACCCCACGCATGCGTCGTCTCTACCGTCCGCCGGCCGGCCACACAATGGTGATCATGAGGTTGGCGGCGATGTCGATCTCTTCGACCGCCGTCAACCTCATGATCAACCCGCGTGGCCCAGAGGGCGGGTGGGTGGGTGGGTGGGTGGGTCAGCAGGGGGCGTGGCCTTCGGTGAAGAGGCGTTGGGCCCAGTCGGCGTAGCCGGTGATTATCTTGCGGACCGTCCGGCCGTCGTGCAGGAAGAGGTACGCGCGGTCGCCGCGGCGGGCGAGCAGCCCGTCGAACCGGTACGTCCCCTGTGGAGCGCGCAGCCGGGTGGCCGCCGGGTAGTGGGCCCGGACCCGCTCGACCGGGGTGCCGACGGTGATGCCGTCGGGGGTGCGTACCGGGTCGCCGAGCCAGAGCAGCACCAGCCGGTCCTCGACGAACACCGGGCTGACCGTCTCGTGCCCGGCCAGCGTCGGGCCGCAGGCCACCACATCGGTACGCAGGATGCCCCGCCGGGTCAGCTCGCTCTCGGTGTCGCCGAACTCGATGTCGGGCAACCCGTCCAAGCCGACGACCTGCAGCGTGCCCGCCGGCCGCCCGGTGACCGGCGCATGTGGATGGACGCCGCTGCCCGCCACGGAGGCAGCCGTCATCAGCGCCGCGATAAAGGCGAATTGTCGCAATTTCATGGAATCCCCCGGGTCTCCAACGGGCCCGGGGCGTTCAGGTTGCTGCTATCCGGAAGATTGCCGCTCCTCCCACTCCTCGGCCAGCTCGTCCCAGTAGTCGGCGCTCAGCCGGCGGCGCCCGTGCGCCAGCCAACCCTCGGTGCTCCGCTCCACGTGCAGCCCCAGTTCGGCGAACGGGTCGATCCACGCGCCGGGCTCCGCGCCCAGCCGGGCCAGCGCCGCGTTGAGCGGCCACTGCGCGCGGGGCCCGTCGAAGACGGTGTCGACCCGCGGACCCCAGCTCAGCGTGCCACCGAGCCAGACCGCCGCCGACTGGTAACCGGCGCCCCCGGCGAACTCCGCCTCCAGGTAGGCCACCGGCCCCTGCCGCGACCAGCGCGCCAGCACCTCCCGCAGCGCCGGCGAGAGCACCAGCTGGAAGGGGTGCTCGGCGTCGCGTTCGGCGACCGAGAAGTCCGGCAGCGCGCCGGTCAGTTCCTCCACCAGTTGCGGCGTGACCGGCAGCAGCGCGAAGTCCTGGCGCAACTCGCCGAGGACCGCGTGGTCCAGCTCGGCGGTCTGCTCACCGAGCAACGCCGCGTCCGCCACCACGGCGCTGAGCTGGTAACTCATCCGCATCCTCCGGCATCCACAGGCTGTGGATGGAACATGTGTACGACGGATCCGCACCCGGGCGCGCAGCGCGGGCCGGCGACGTGTCGGTGCCTCGGGACATCATCGACCCGGCGGTCCGCCGACGCGTAACCGGCGGCCGGATGGCGATCACGACCCTGCCGCGGGCCCGGTGTTGCGGAAGGTGCGGCGGTAGGCGTCCGGCGGTACGCCGACCGTGCGGTTGAAGTGCCGGCGCAGGGTCGTGGCGGTGCCCATGCCAGCCGCCTCGGCGATGGCGTCGATGCTGTCCTCGGTGTTCTCCAGCAGCTCCTGGGCCCGGCGGATCCGCTGCGTCGCCAGCCACTGCAGCGGGGTGGTGCCGGTTGCCGACCGGAAGTGCCGGGCCAGGTTGCGCGAACTCATGTTCGCCTGGCGGGCCAGGTCCTCCACCGTCAGCGGCAGGTTCAACCGTTCCATCGCCCAGGGGAGGAGGTTGGCCAGGGGATGGTCGTCGCGGGCGGGCACCGGGGTGGTGACGAACTGGGCCTGACCGCCGGCGCGGTGCGGTGGCACGACCAGGCGGCGGGCGACGGCGTTGGCGACCGTCGAGCCGTGGTCGCGGCGGATCAGGTGCAGGCACAGGTCGATCGCGGCGGCCTTGCCGGCCGAGGCGAGCACGTTGCCGTTGTCCACGTAGAGCACGTCCGGGTCGACCCGCACCCGGGGATAGCGGGCGGCCAGTGCCTCGGTGTGGGCCCAGTGCGTGGTCGCCCGCAGCCCGTCCAGCACCCCGGCGGCGGCCAGCACGAACGCGCCCGTGCACAGCGAGACCAGCCGGGCGCCCGCCCGGTGGGCCGCGCGGACGGCGTCGACCAGGCCGGGTGGTAGGTCCGCGTCGATGTCCGCGATCGACGGGACGATCACGGTGTCGGCGCGGGCGAGCCGGTCCAACCCGTCGTCGGGTTCCATCCGGAACCTGCCGATCCGGACCGGGCCCGGACCGCACACCACCAGCTCGTACCACGGGTCGGCCAGGCCCGAGGGGTCGCGGACGAAGACCTCGCACGCCATGGCGAGCTCGAAGTGCAGCATCCCGTCGGTGGCGGCGAGCGCGACAGTGGTCATGTCCGAAACTGTACGGGGCATGGCGTTCCAGACACTGGTCGGGGTCGGCCGCCGCTGAGAGGCTCTCCTCATTCGATCTTCGGAGAGGAAACAGCTCATGGGTACGGGTCAGACCGTGGCGGTGTTCGGGGCGTACGGGCACACCGGGCGCTTCGTGGTGTCGGAGTTGCGCGACCGCGGGTTCGTCCCGCTCCTCCTCGGCCGCGACGCGGACAAGCTCCAGGCGGTGGCGTCCGGGCTCGAATACCGGGTGGCCTCGGTCGACGATCCGGCCTCGCTCGACCGGGCGTTGACCGGCGCGGCAGCGGTCGTCAACTGCGCCGGCCCGTTCGCCTC
The DNA here is from genome assembly GCF_030519475.1 of Micromonospora sp. C28SCA-DRY-2. Classification (GTDB taxonomy): domain Bacteria; phylum Actinomycetota; class Actinomycetes; order Mycobacteriales; family Micromonosporaceae; genus Micromonospora. Next base: position 136,689 of record NZ_JAUMKD010000004.1, read on the forward strand.
CACCGCGGGCCCCGTGATCGAGGCCGCGCTGCGCGCCCGGATCCCGTACGTGGACGTGGCGGCCGAGATCGAGGCCAACGTCGACACCTTCACGCACTTCGCCGACCGGGCCCGGGCCGCTGGCGTCGCGGTGATCCCGGCGATGGCGTTCTACGGCGGGCTCGGCGACCTGCTGGTCACCACGGCGATGGGTGACTGGACGGCGGCCGACGAGGCGCACGTCGCGTACGGCCTGAGCAGCTGGCACCCGACGGCCGGGACCGTCGCCTCCGGCACGGTCTCGCGCGACCGGCGCGACGGCCGACGGGTCCGCTACACCGGTGGGCGGCTGGAGTACTACGTCGCCGAGAGCGACCTGCCGACCCTGGAGTGGGAGTTCCCCGCTCCGCTGGGCCGCCGGAGCGTCCTCGGCGAGTTCACCATGGCCGACGTCGTCACCGTCCCCAGCCACCTGGCCATCCCCGAGGTGACCACGTACATGACCACCGGCGCGGCCGCGGACCTGGCCGCCCCGGACGCGTCCGCACCGACCGCTGTCGACGACCTCGGCCGCTCGGCGCAGACGTTCACCGTCGACGTCGTGGTGCGCTCCGGCGACACGCGTCGCCGGGTGGTCGCCAGCGGGCAGGACATCTACGCGATCAGCGCGCCGCTGGCGGTCGAGGCGGTCCAGCGCATCCTCGACGGCCGGACGCGGACGAGCGGCGTCGCCTCCGCCGGCGAGATCTTCGACGCGCCCGACTTCCTCCGCGCCCTCTCCGCGCACATCTCCGTCGAACAGGTCCAGGAGTCCCGGGCGCCGCAGCCCGTCTGATCGCCCGGCAACCGGTCCCGCAGCTCGCCGTCTCCAGCCGGCGGGATCCGGCAGGCGCACTTAGACTGCCGCTCCGGCTGCGGCGAAGCAGCCCGTACCGCGCCGAAGGGCCGGTCCCCATGCGAGGGGGACCGGCCCTTCGGCGACGTTCCGGCGCCCGCTGCGGCTGGTGCGGCGCGCCGGCCGGGGCCCGGACGCGACCCGGCCAGCCTCACAGTCAGAACAGTGGGCCGCCGCTCTGCGGCCCGGCGATCCGGAGCCCGTACCGCATGTGCCAGGTGAACTCGGTGCGCATGGTCTGGCCGCTCCACGAGGTGTTCTCCGGAGTGAGCGCGCCGGGCGAGCCGGGGAGCGGGACGCCGTGGAACGGGACGAGGGACCCGGCCTCGTATCCCGGGAAGTCGCCGCTCACCTCCTCGCCGACGGACCCGACGAGGGCGTCGAGCCCGCCGGTGCCGTCGAGGTTCAGCAGGGCGACGGAGGAGCCGAACCGGTCGCCGCGCTCGGCGGTGTCCGGCACGACGGCGTGGTTCTGGTCGAACCCCTGCGCCCCGGTCCCGGTCAGCCCGGTGGCGGAGCCCTTGAGCAGGGTGACCATGCCCGCCTCCGCCTGCGAGCCGATGCTCTCGCCGGGGGCGCCGATCAGCACGTCCGCCTTGCCGTCGCGGGTCACGTCGCCGATCGCGAGCGACCCACCGAAGCGGTCGTCGTTCTCGGGGTCGCCCGGCACTCCGGCCGTGCGCTGGGTGATGATCCGCACCGCGCCGGCCGACAGGCCCCCGGTGCGGCCGGTGAAGACCGCGACGAGCCCGCCGTTGAGGTGCGGGGTCTGGGCGCCCGGTGCCCCGGCGACGACCTCGCCCAGCCCGTCGCCGTTCACGTCGCCGATCGCGAGCACCTCGCCCAGGAGCCAGGGGATGACGTCGCTGTCGCCGGTCGCGGGGCCGGCGGCCGCACCGGTGACCGAGGTGGCGCCGGTGGACGACACCCCTGCCGGCCCGCCCCACATCAGGGTGACCATGCCGGTGCCGTCCCAGGACGCGCCGTTGTTCTCCAGGGGGGCGCCGATGACCAGGTCCTGGTACCGGTTGCCGTCCACCTTCCCGATCGCCAGCGAGTAGCCGAAGTAGTCGTTGCTCTCGGCCGCGCCGGGCACCGCGGCCAGGTCCTGCTGGAGGTGCTGGGCGCCGGTGGCCGCGAGGCCGGTCGATCCGCCGAAGAGGATGGTGACCGCGCCGGCGTACGCCTTGCTCCCGACCGACTCCCCGTACGCGCCGATCGCGAGGTCGTCGCGGGCGTCGCCGTTGATGTCACCGGCCGCCAGCGCGGCACCGAACCAGTCGTAGTTCTCCGCGGTGTCGGGAATCCCCGGCGAACTCTGGTTGATGTGGATCGCCGAGTCCACCACCAGGCCGGCCCTGCTGCCCGGGATGACCCAGACCCCGCCGGCGTGGGCCCTGTTCCCGCGGTCCACCTCCTCCGGGACGCCGATCGCCAGGTCGTCGTAGCGGTCGCCGTCGAAGTCCCCCGCCACCAGGGCCTGGCCGAAGCAGACGCAGCCACCTTCGGTCAACGGCACGATGCCGATCAGGTAGTCGACCTGCGGTGCGGACGAGTAGCGCACGGAGACAATACCTGTCGGGCTGTCGGCCAGGTTGTAGTTGAGCGGGTCACTCATTGCCGCCACGTCGTCGACGCCGTCGCCGTCGAAGTCGGATCGGGTGCCGCCGAACCCCCGCATCGGGGTGGTCGGCTTCGCCACCCGGTGGTGTAGGAGGTCGAAGCCGTCCCGGGTGATGGTCCGGATGTCCTCCGCGGCGCGCGCCGGGACACCGAATGGCAGACCGGCCAGAACGGCCAGCACGGACACGCTCGCGATGCTTCGTCGCACCAGAACCCCCGCTCGTGATGGATGCCCCGACACCGTAGAGGCGCGGGTCGATCGCGGGAACCGGGCGAACGGGCAGGACGGGCGACGACCGGGCACAGCCGAGCGCCAACGGGACGGTGGGCCCGGAGCGTGACCCGGGAGACGACGAAGGGCCGGCCCCGCGCGGGACCGGCCCTTCGTGCTGCTCTGGCGAGCGGAGGATACGAGATTCGAACTCGTGAGGGTGTTAACCCAACACGCTTTCCAAGCGTGCGCCCTAGGCCTCTAGGCGAATCCTCCGCCGAACAGGATACAGGTCCCGGCCGGATCGCCCACCCCACCACCCCCGGTGCACCGCCCCGCGGTCGGGTACGCTGGACGCACCCCCCGTGCGGCGTGCATCTCGTGAACCTCCCCAGGGCCGGAAGGCAGCAAGGATAAGCGGGCTCTGACGGGTGCACGGGGGGCCTTTCTGTCTGCCGGCCCCGCTACCCTCGCCGCGTCGGCGATCTGGCGGTGTCCCGGGCGCTGCGAAACCGCCATGTCCCCGACATCGTGTCGATCAAGCCGCGACGGCGGTCCCCGCGCCCGGCGGGGTGGGTGGTCAGCCGGGACGGACCGGCGCAGAATGGCTCGGTCGAGAGGAGGCGGGACGGGTGGCACTGGCGCTCTACCGCAAGTACCGGCCGCGCACCTTCGCCGAGATGATCGGCCAGGAGCAGGTCACCGAGCCGCTGTCGCAGGCGCTGCGCAGCGGCCGGCTCAACCACGCCTACCTCTTCTCCGGCCCGCGGGGCTGCGGCAAGACCTCCAGCGCCCGGATCCTGGCCCGCTCGCTCAACTGTGAGCAGGGCCCCACCCCCGAGCCGTGCGGGCAGTGCGAGTCCTGCCGGGGGCTGGCCCCCGACGGCGGCGGGACGATCGACGTCATCGAGATCGACGCGGCCAGCCACGGCGGCGTCGACGACGCCCGCGAGCTGCGCGAGAAGGCGTTCTTCGCGCCGGCCCGCAGCCGCTTCAAGATCTATATCATCGACGAGGCGCACATGGTCTCGTCGGCCGGCTTCAACGCCCTGCTCAAGCTGGTCGAGGAGCCACCGGAGTACGTCAAGTTCATCTTCGCCACCACCGAGCCGGAGAAGGTCCTCGGCACGATCAAGTCGCGGACCCACCACTATCCGTTCCGGCTGTTCCCGCCGAAGGTGCTCCGGCCGTACCTCGAACAGCTCACCGAGGCCGAGGGCGTCACGGTCGAGCCGGCGGTCTTCCCCCTGGTGGTGCGCGCCGGTGGCGGCAGCATGCGGGACAGCCTCTCCGTGCTCGACCAGCTCATCGCGGGCGCCGGTCCGGAGGGCGTCACCTACTCCCGGGCCGCCGCGCTGCTGGGCGTCACCGACTCGGCGTTGATCGACGAGATGTGCGACGCGCTCGCCGCCGGTGACGGCGCCGCCGCGTACGCCACCGTCGACCGGGTCGCCGAGGCCGGCCACGACCTGCGCCGCTTCGCCTCCGACCTGCTGGAGCGGCTGCGCGACCTGATCGTGCTCCAGCAGGTGCCGGACGCCGCCGCCAAGGGGCTGATCGACGGCCCGGCCGACCAGATCGAGCGGATGACCGCGCAGGCCCAGCGGCTCGGCCCGGGCACGCTGTCGCGCTGCGCCGACATCGTGCACAACGGGCTGGTGGAGATGCGCGGCACCACCGCGCCCCGGCTGCTGCTGGAGCTGATCTGCGCCCGGATGCTGCTGCCCGGCGCCGACGACTCGACCGGCGGCCTGCTCCAGCGCCTGGAGCGGATGGAGCGCCGGCTCACCCTCGGCGGCGCCGACCTGCCCCCGGCCGCCACCAGCGCCGCGCCGGCCGCCAGCGCCGCGCCGGTCACCGACCCCCCGGCCGTACGCCCGGCGCCCTCCGCCCCGTCCGCGGCTGGCGCCGCGCCGCACCCGGGGACCGCCGGCACGCCGGCGGCTGCCGCCCCGGAAACCTCGGCGACCGCCCCGCACCCGGTTCCCGGTGCCGGCGCGGCCGGCCCCCCGGTCCCCGGTCCGGCGGTGAGGCAGCCCGCCGACGCGCCGGTCGACGCCGCGACCCCGCCCGCCGCTCCCCGGCGGGCGGTGCGCCCGGAGGCGGTGATGCCCGACCCGGCCACCCCCGCCCCGCCGCGCCCCGGCGCGTCGGCGCCCGGCGCGCTCGACGCGGTCGCGGTGCGCCGGGTCTGGCCCGAGGTGGTCGGCAAGGTCAACCGGACCAACAAGCGGATCGCGGCGCTGATGCGCGACGCGGTGGTGCGCGACCTCGACGACGACACGCTGGTGCTGACCGTGAAGTCGGCGGTGCTGGCCAAGATGATGTCCGACCACGCGGCGGTGCTCACCGACGCGCTCTACGAGGAACTGGGCGGGCGCTGGCAGATCCGCTGCGAGGTGGCCGGCGAGCGGGGCGGCGTGTCGCTCTCCGGTCCGCGCGCCGCGCCGCCACCCGCTTCCGCGCCCGACCCGGCCAGGCCGGCCGCCCAGCCGAGCGCGCCGCCGGCGGTTCCCCGGTCGGGTGCCGGCGGCGGACGGTCCGGCGGTGCGGGTGCCGCCCCGAGCGCGTCGGGCGACGACGAGGAGTGGCCCGAGCCGGCCCGACCCGGCGGGTCCGGCGCGACACCGGCCGTGCGGAATGCCGAGCGTGAGGACGACTGGCCCGAGGCGGCCCGCCCCGGCGGTGCCTCGTCCGGCGGCGGGTCTCCGGCCGGCCCCGGTGGCGCCCCGTCCGGCGGGTCCGCTGCCGCGGTCCCGTCGACCGCCGCGGGCCCGGCGAGCGCGCCCCGGCAGCCCACCGCCGGGCAGCCGGCGAACGGCGGCGGCGCCCCGGTGAGCAGCGCCATCGCGGCGGCCCGGGCGGCGGCGGCCGGGCGCGGTCCGCGTACCGACAAGGGGGCCCGGCAGACCGCGGACGCCGACTGGGCGGGCGAGCCGCCCTACGACCCGGACTACGACGGGCCGGTGCGGCCCGGTGCGGCCCGGCCGGCGGCTCCGGCGACCCCGGTCTACGAGGGGTTCGACCCGGGGGACGAGCCGCTGGACGAGGTCATCGACGAGAAGACCGCCCGGGAGTCGAGCGAGGAGCAGGCGGTCCGGCTGCTCCGCGAGGCGTTCGGGGCCGAGAAGATCGACGAGTTCGACGCCCGCTAGCCGGCCGGAAACACGGGCCCGGCGCCCCGGACCAACTGGTCGCGGCGGCGGGCGGCCGGGTGGGGGCGGCCGTTCCGGGCGGGCCGGACCGTCCCGGGACCGGCGCCGTGACCGTGCGCCGGGACCCGCCGCCGGCGGAAGGGGCGCGCGGGGCGGGGCTGGTCACACCCGGCGACTAGGCTGGGCGGCGGCCGAGCAGACGAGTGCGAGAAGGAGCCATCCCGTGCGCCCAGGTGGACAGCCGAACATGCAGCAGATGCTGAAGCAGGCGCAGAAGATGCAGCAGCAGATCGCCAAGGCGCAGGCCGAGCTCGCCGAGGCCGAGCTGACCGGCACCGCCGGCGGCGGGCTGGTGACCGCGACGGTGGCCGGCACCGGCGAGGTCAAGAGCATCAAGATCGACCCGAAGGCGGTCGACCCGGAGGACGTGGAGACCCTGGAGGACCTGGTCGTCGCGGCCCTGCACAACGCCGCCGAGGCGGCCCGCGAGCTGACCGAGAAGAAGATGGGCCCGGTCGCGGGCGGCATGGGCGGCCTCGGCCTGCCCGGGTTCTGAGCCGGCAGATGTACGAAGGTGCCATCCAGGACCTGATCGACGAACTGGGCCGGCTGCCGGGCGTCGGCCCGAAGAGCGCCCAGCGGATCGCCTTCCACGTCCTGTCCGCCGATCCGGCCGACGTCAACCGGCTGGCCGGCGCGTTGCGCAAGGTCAAGGAGCTGGTGCGGTTCTGCACCACCTGCTACAACGTCGCCGAGAGCGAGCAGTGCCGGATCTGCCGCGACCCGCGCCGCAGCGACGAGGTGCTCTGCGTGGTCGAGGAGCCCAAGGACGTGGTGGCGATCGAGCGGACCGGTGAGTTCCGCGGCCGCTACCACGTGCTCGGCGGGGCGATCAACCCGCTGGAGGGGATCGGGCCCGACAACCTGCGCATCCGGGAGCTGATGACCCGGCTCGGCGGTGGCGCGGTGCGCGAGCTGATCCTCGCCACCGACCCGAACACCGAGGGCGAGGCGACCGCGACGTACCTCGCGCTGATGGTCAAGCCGATGGGCATCGCGGTGACCCGGCTCGCCAGCGGCCTGCCGGTCGGCGGCGACCTGGAGTACGCCGACGAGATCACCCTGGGCCGGGCCTTCGAGGGCCGCCGGGCCGTCTGAAGCCCCACGATGGCCGGTGCCGGGAAGCCGGTGCCGGCCATCGGCGTACCCGGCGTACCCGACCGTCCGGTCCACTGTGTGTTCTGACATGTGGGCGAACGCGGCGACGATCGATGTAACAAATTTGCATCGCTGAACCCGGACAAAGCGCCCCTTTGATGGCGGTCCGGCACGCCCTCCGGCGCGGGGCGCATCGGTTAAGACACGATCCGGTACCAACCGCTTCGTCAAGAGTTTCCCGCAGTCCCGGACGGAAGCTAAGGTCACCGCCATCGGTGACCCCTGTCACCACGTTGTCCGTACCCCCAAGGACGAGGTGAAGCACCATGCGTGCATCCAGGCCGAAGGCCGCGATAGCGGCCGTCGCGGTGGCGGCCCTCGCGGTAGCAGGCTGCGCCGAGAGTGACCGTGACGACAGTTCCGGCGGTAGCAAGAAGGACACCCTCGTCTTCGGCGTAGCCGGAGACCCGAAGGTGCTCGACCCGAGCATGGCCAGCGACGGCGAGTCGCTGCGCGTCGCGCGTCAGGTCTTCGAGACGCTGGTCCGTCCCGAGGAGGGTGGCACCAAGGTCTCGCCCGGGCTCGCCGAGTCCTGGACCCCGGACGCCGCCGGCACGACGTGGACCTTCAAGCTCCGCTCCGGGGTGAAGTTCCACGACGGCACCGACTTCAACGCTGAGGCCGTCTGCAAGAACTTCGACCGCTGGTACAACGCCAAGGGCCTCATGCAGAGCCCGGACGTGACCGCGTACTGGCAGGACGTCATGGGCGGCTTCGCCAAGAACGAGGACCCGGAGCTGCCGCCGAGCCTCTTCAAGTCCTGCACCGCCAAGGACGCCACCACCGTCGACCTGGCCTTCACCCGGGTGTCCAGCAAGATCCCGGCCGCGCTGATGCTGCCGTCGTTCTCCATCCACAGCCCGACGGCCCTGGAGAAGTACGACGCCAGCAACGTCACCGGCACCGCCGAGGACATCAAGTACCCGTCGTACGCGATGGAGCACCCGACCGGCACCGGTCCGTTCAAGTTCAAGTCCTGGGACGTCGCCAACAAGACGCTGACCCTGGAGCGGAACGACGACTACGCCGGCAGCAAGGCCAAGCTGAAGACCCTGATCTTCAAGACCATCTCCGACGAGAACGCGCGCAAGCAGGCGCTGCGCTCCGGCGACATCCAGGGGTACGACCTGGTCGGCCCGGCCGACGTCGAGCCGCTGAAGAACGAGGGCTTCAACGTCCTGACCCGCCCGGCGTTCAACATCCTCTACCTGGCGATCAACCAGAAGGGGAACCCGAAGCTGGCCGACATCAAGGTCCGGCAGGCCATCGCGCACGCCCTGAACCGGCAGGCGCTGGTCGACTCGAAGCTGCCCCCGGGCGCCAAGGTCGCCGAGAACTTCATGCCGGACACCGTCGAGGGCTGGAACGGCGACGTCACCAAGTACGACTACAACCCGGAGAAGGCCAAGCAGTTGCTGGCCGAGGCCGGCGCGACGAACCTGACCCTGCGGTTCCACTACCCGACCGAGGTCACCCGGCCGTACATGCCGAACCCGAAGGACATCTTCGAGCTGCTGTCGGCGGACCTGAAGGCGGTCGGCATCAACGTCCAGGGCATCCCGCTGAAGTGGAGCCCGGACTACCTGAACGCCACCACCTCCGGCAACAAGCACGACATCCACTTCCTCGGCTGGACCGGTGACTACGGCGACGGCTACAACTTCATCGGCACCTTCTTCGACCGGCCGAAGGACGAGTGGGGCTTCAACAACAAGGCCCTGTTCGACCAGTTCAAGGACGCCGACACCACGGCCGACATCGCGGCCCGGACCGAGAAGTACAAGGCCCTGAACAAGGCCATCATGGACTTCCTGCCGGGTGTCCCGGTGTCGCACTCGCCGCCGGCGATCGTGTTCGGCAAGGACGTGACCGGGGTCAAGGCGAGCCCGCTCACCGACGAGCGGTACGCCAACGCCGAGTTCAAGTCCTGACCTGACGCAAGGAACGCGGGCGGGCGCTGGATCCTTCAGCGCCCGCCCGCGACCCTCCGCACACCCCTTTCGAGGCCACCGTGTTCCGGTTCATCGTCAGACGCCTGCTCCAGCTGATACCGACGCTGTTCGGGCTCTCCCTCCTGCTGTTCATCTGGCTCCGCCGGCTGCCCGGTGGTCCCGAGACCGCCATCCTCGGTGAGCGCGGCACGCCCGAGATGCGGGCCGCCATCCGCCGCAACATGGGCCTCGACGAGCCGATCCTGGTGCAGTACGGCCGGTTCGTACGGCGGCTGATCCGCCTGGACCTGGGCACCTCGACCTCCACCAAGCGGGCGGTCACCACCGAGTTCCTGGAGCGCTTTCCGGGCACCGTCGAGCTGACCGTGATGGCGCTGGCGATCGCCATCGGGCTCGGTATCCCGCTGGGCTACCTGGCCGCCCGCCGCCGCGGCCGGCTGCTCGACCACGCCTCGGTCGGCGGCTCGCTGATCGGCATCTGCATCCCGGTCTTCTTCCTGGCCTACGTGCTCAAGGCCATCTTCTCGGAGAACCTCGGCTGGTTCCCGTCCAGCGGCCGGCAGGACCCGACCATCGGGGCCACCCGGATCACCAACTTCTTCGTCCTCGACGGCCTGATGACCCGGGAGTGGGACGCGGCCGCCGACGCGCTCTGGCATCTGGTGCTTCCCGGCATCGCGCTGGCCAGCATCCCGCTGGCGATCATCGTCCGGATCACCCGGGCCAGCGTGCTGGAGGTGCTCAACGAGGACTTCGTCCGCACCGCCGAGGCCAAGGGCCTGACCGAACGCACCGTCCGCCGCCGGCACGTGCTGCGCAACGCCATGCTGCCGGTGGTCACCTCGATCGGCCTGCTCACCGGCGGCCTGCTCTCCGGCGCGGTGCTGACCGAGACCGTCTTCGCCTTCAGCGGCATCGGCGCGTTCATCTACGACGCCATCGGCCAGCGCGACTATCCGGTGCTGATGGGCTTCATCCTGATCATCGCGGTGGTGTACGTGCTGGTGAACCTCATCGTGGACCTCTCCTACAGCCTGATCGACCCGAGGGTGAGGGTCCGATGACGATCACTACCGGCAAGAAGGAAAAGATCGACCGGCTCGCCGAACTGGCGGCCCGGGACGACGAGCGGGGCGTCAGCCTCTGGCAGGAGGCGTTCCGCCGGCTGCGGCGCAACCCCGCCGCCATCATCGGCGCGGTGATCCTGGTGCTCTTCGTGCTGGTCGCGGTGGTCGGGCCGTTCTTCGTCCCGTACGGGCCGACCGACGCGATCGGCATCCGCGACGGCGTGGTCAAGTCGGGGCAGGGCATCATCCCGGGCTCCTCGGGCGAGCACTGGCTCGGCTACGACCACCAGGGCCGTGACGTGTTCAGCCGGATGATCGTCGGCGCCCGGCAGACCCTGCTGGTCGGCGTGGTCTCCACGCTGATCGGTCTGGCCATCGGCGCGCTGATCGGCGGGGTCGCCGGCGCCGCGGCCGGGCTGGGCGGCCGGTGGGGCCGGGCCATCGACACCGCGCTGATGCGGGTCATCGACATGATGCTGGCGCTGCCCAGCCTGCTGCTCGCGGTGAGCATCGCCGCCCTGCTCGGGGCGAGCCTGGTCACCGTGATGATCGCGGTCGGCGTGGTCTCCGTGCCGGTCTTCGCCCGGCTGCTGCGCGGCTCGATGATCTCCCAGTCGCACAGCGACTACGTGCTGGCGGCCACCTCGCTGGGCGTGAAGAAGTCGAAGATCGCGATCACCCACGTGGTGCCGAACTCGCTCGCCCCGGTGATCGTGCAGGCCACGCTGACCCTGGCCACCGCGATCATCGAGGCCGCCGCGCTCTCCTTCCTCGGCCTCGGCAACCCCGACACGGCCGTACCGGAGTGGGGCGTGATGCTCGCCGACGCGCAGCCGTACCTCGGTATCCGGCCGGCGCTGGCGATCTACCCGGCGGTCGCGATCATCATCACCGCGCTCGGCTTCACCCTGCTCGGTGAGGCGATGCGCGAGGCCCTCGACCCGAAGCTGCGGAAGTAGGTCAGCATGTCTCTGCTCGAAGTGGACGACCTCTCCGTCACCTTCGCCCGGCGCGGTCAGCGCACCGTGCACGCCGTGGACGGGGTCTCCTTCTCGGTCGACGCCGGTGAGGTGGTCGGCCTGGTCGGCGAGTCCGGCTGCGGCAAGAGCGTCACCTCGCTGGCCATCATGGGTCTGCTGCCCAAGCAGCCCGGCCTGCGGGTCGGCGGCAAGGCGGTCTTCGACGGCACCGACCTGCTCCAGCTCGACGACCGCTCCCGGCGGGACATCCGCGGCCGGGACATCGCGATGATCTTCCAGGACCCGCTCAGCTCGCTGAACCCGGTCGTCCCGATCGGGTTGCAGGTGACCGAGGTGCTCGCCCGGCACCGCGGGATGAAGGGCGACGCGGCGGCCAAGGAGGCGGCGGCGCTGCTGGACCGGGTCGGCATCCCCGACCCGAAGCGGCGGCTGAAGGAGTACCCGCACCAGCTCTCCGGCGGGATGCGCCAGCGGGCGCTGATCGCCATGGCGGTGGCCTGCAAGCCCCGGCTGCTGATCGCCGACGAGCCGACCACCGCGCTGGACGTCACGATCCAGGCGCAGATCCTGGAACTGCTCAAGGAGCTGGTCCGGGACTCCGGCACCGCGCTGGTGATGATCACGCACGACCTGGGCGTGGTCGCCGGCATGTGCGACACCATCAACGTGCTCTACGCCGGCCGGGTGGTGGAGACGGCCCGCCGCCGTCCGCTGTTCCGCGAGCCGCGGCACCCGTACACGGTGGGTCTGCTCGGCTCGGTGCCCCGGCTGGACGCCGGGCGCGGCGAGCGGCTGAACCCGATCCCCGGCTCGGTCCGCGACGTGCTGCCCTGGCCGGACGGCTGCGCCTTTGCGCCGCGCTGCTCGCGGCGGATCGACGCCTGCGTCGGCGAGCCGCCGGAGCTGGTGCTCGCCCACGACGGCCGCAGCTACCGGTGCGTCAACCCGGCGCCGTTGCCCGGCGTCGAACCGGGCCAGGAGGTCCGCGGCGCGGTGCCCACGGAGGCCCAGCCCGGCTCCGTGCCGGCGCAGGCCGTCCCGAACGACCCGCCGGCGGTGCAGGGCTTCGGCCCCGCCCCGCGGGAGGAGGAGAAGCCGTGACCGACAGCGACATCCTCGTCGAGGTACGCGACCTGAAGGTGCACTTCCCGATCAAGCGGGGGGTGATCTTCGACCGGACGGTCGGCCACGTGAAGGCGGTCGACGGGGTCGACCTGCGCATCCCGCGCGGGAAGACGTACGGCCTGGTCGGCGAGTCCGGCTGCGGCAAGTCGACGCTCGGCCGGGCGCTGCTCCAGCTCACCCCGCCCACCCACGGCGAGGTCGCGTTCGACGGCGTGGAGCTGACCACGTTGCCGGCGGGCAAGCTGCGGTCGATGCGCCGGCGGATGCAGATGATCTTCCAGGACCCGATGTCCAGCCTGGACCCGCGGCAGAACGTCGAGTCGATCCTCACCGAGGGCCTGCAGACCCACGGGATCGGCGCCAACCGGGACGAGCGCCGCAAGATCATCAGCGAGACGCTGGACAAGGTCGGGCTGCCCCGCTGGGCGCTCTCCCGCTACCCGCACGAGTTCTCCGGCGGCCAGCGCCAGCGCATCGGCATCGCCCGGGCGCTGGTGCTCGGGCCCGAGCTGATCGTCGCCGACGAGCCGGTCTCCGCGCTGGACGTCTCGATCCAGGCCCAGGTGGTGAACCTGCTCGACGAACTCCAGGACAGCCTCGGCCTGACCTACCTGGTGATCGCGCACGACCTGGCGGTGGTGCGGCACATCTCCGACACGGTCGGCGTCATGTACCTGGGCGCGCTGGTCGAGGAGGCGCCGAGCGACCGGCTCTACACCGAGCCGCTGCACCCGTACACCCGGGCGCTGATGTCGGCGGTGCCGGTGCCGGACCCGGACGTGGAGGACCGGCGGGAGCGGATCCTGCTCGCCGGCGACCTGCCCTCGCCGGCCAACCCGCCGTCGGGCTGCAGGTTCCACACCCGGTGCCCGTGGGCGCAGCCGACCCGCTGTGCCGACGAGCGCCCGGCGCTGCGGGAGATCGGCGGCAGCCGGGTGGCCTGCCACTTTGCCGAGCAGATCGCCAGCGGGGAACTGCGCCCGCACAAGGTGGAGGTCCAGATCGTCCGCCCCGAGGACGAGGGCGAGGCACCGGGCGTGGTCTCCGCCCCCAGCGAGCCCGGTTCGTACGTCTGACACCCCGACCAGGGGTGGCTCGACCGCCCGGAGCGTCAGCCCTCCGGGCGGTTGAGCAGGGCGACAGCGATCGCGTGCACGGCGTCCAGGCCGGCCGGGTCGGCCAGCGGCGTCCGGCCGCCGGTCACCACGTACCACTCGTCGGCGTCCTTGTACTGCACCCGCAGCGTCACCTGGCCGTCGGCGTACTCGGTGCGCAGGGTCAGCTCGCCGGTGACCACGCCGACCTCGTCGGTCATCACCCCGCCCGGTCCGGGCACGACATCGGCCGTCCGCTGCTGGGCGGCGGTGCTCACCGCGTTCGCGTCGGCGGCCATGCCCGCGCCCGGCGCGGCCGCGGACGGCGTGTCCGGGCTGTCCGCGCTCATCCCGGCGCCCGGCACCGCCGGGGCGGTCGCGCCGTCGGCGGCCATGCCGGCCGTGGTCGCCTGGTCACCGGTCACGGGTTGCTCGCCCATGTGCAGTCCTCCAACATGTCGGTCAGGGCGGCCTTCTCGGCGCTGGTCACCGTGAGCCCCCAGTGGTGCTTGACCCGCACCCAGTCCGCGGCGTACTGGCACCAGTACGACCGGTTCGCCGGCTTCCACTGCGACGGGTCCTGGTCACCCTTTGCCCGGTTGGAGGTCGCGGAAACCGCTATCAGCTGCGGCCGGTCCAGGTCGTTGGCGAAGTCGCCGCGTTTCGCGTCGTCCCACTCGTCGGCTCCGGAGCGCCAGGCGTTGGCCAGCGGCACCATGTGGTCGATGTCCACGTCGGACGGATCGGTGAGGGCCCGGCCGTCGTACGCGCTCTCCCACCGGCCGCCGACCACGTTGCAGCCGGAGAGCTTGATGTCCTCGCCGTCCCGCTTGAGCACGTTGTCCCGGACGTCGCAGTTCTTGCCGGTGTCCCGCCAGTGCGGGAAGCGGTTGCGGCTGTAGCCCTTCATCGAGCCGGCGCCGGCCACCGTCAACTGGCCCAGCAGCTGCGCCGGGTTGCCACCGGCGGTCGGGGACGGGGGCTGGTCCGGCTCGTCGACGGGCACGCAGCCGGTCGCGCCGAGCGCCAGCGCCGCGGCGAGCACGGCCGTCACCCCGGCGCGCGGTCCTGATCTGGTACGCACAGACGACACCTCTCCAGCTTGCGGGCTTCCGGCGATCCCGCACAGTACCCGGACCGGGTTTCGGCGTTTCGTGGCGTCTGGAGAATGGCGCGAGGCAGATTGGTCGGATGACCGAAACCGCTCCCGCGCTCCGCCTCCGCACGGCGGCCGGCCGGGGCACCCTGCTCGCGGCGGTGCTCGCCTCCGGCATGGTCTTCCTCGACAGCACGGTGGTCAACGTGGCGCTGCCCCGGCTCGGCGCCGACCTCGACGCCACGGTGGCCGGTCTGCAGTGGACGGTCAACGGCTACCTGCTCACGCTCGCCGCGTTCGTGCTGCTCGGCGGGGCGCTGGGCGACCGGTTCGGGCGGCGGCGGGTCTTCCTGCTCGGGGTGGCCTGGTTCACCGTGGCGTCGGTGCTCTGCGGGCTGGCCCAGGAGACGGCGTGGTTGGTGGCGGCCCGGTTCCTCCAGGGTGCCGGGGGCGCCCTGCTCACTCCGGGCTCGCTGTCGGTGCTCCAGGCCAGCTTCCACCCCGACGACCGGGGCCGGGCGATCGGCGCCTGGTCCGGGCTCTCCGGCGTGTCGACAGCGCTCGGCCCGTTCGTCGGCGGCTGGCTGATCGACGCGCTCTCCTGGCGGTGGATCTTCTTCCTGAACGCGCCGGTGGCCGTGCTGGTGGTGCTGGCCGCGCTGCGCTGGGTGCCGGAGAGCCGGGACGAGGACGCCTCCCGCACCGAGGGCCCCGGCCGGCGGCGCCGGCGCTTCGACGTGCTGGGCGCGCTGCTCGGCGCGCTCGCCCTGGCCGGTGTCACGTACGCCCTGATCGACGCGCCGGGGCGCGGCCTGGACTCCCCGCCGGTGCTGGTCGCGGCGCTGCTGGGGGTCCTCGGCACGGTGGTGTTCGTGCTGGTCGAGCGGCGCCGCGGGGACACCGCCATGCTGCCCACCGGGCTGTTCGGCAGCCGGCTCTTCTCGGTGCTGAACGTCTTCACCGTGGTGGTCTACGCCGCGCTCGGCGGCTTCACCTTCTTCTTCTCGGTCTTCCTGCAGAACGTGGTCGAGTGGTCGGCGTTCCGCACCGGGATCGCGCTGCTGCCGATGACCCTGCTGCTGATGGCCGGCAGCGCCCGGGCCGGAGCGCTGTCCGCCCGGATCGGCCCGCGGCTGCCACTGCTGGTCGGGCCGCTGGTCGCCGCGGCCGGCCTGCTGCTGCTGCGCGGGGTCGGCCCGGGCGCGTCGTACTGGCGGGACGTGCTGCCCGGGGTGGTGCTCTTCGGGGCGGGGCTGACCCTGGTGGTGGCGCCACTGACCGCGTCGGTACTGGCCGCGGTGGCGGACCGGTTCGCCGGCGTGGCCAGCGGCTTCAACAACGCGGCCGCCCGCGCCGGCGGCCTGCTCGCGGTGGCCGCGTTGCCGCTGCTGGTCGGGCTCTCCGGCAGCGGCTACGAGCAGCGCGGCGAGCTGACCGGCGCGTACCGGGGCGCGCTGCTCTGGTGCGCCGGGCTGCTGGTGGCCGGCGCGGTGCTGGCCGGCGTGCTGATCCACCGGCCGCCCCGGTCGGCGCCGCCAGCCCAGCCCTGCCACACCCTGCCGGTGTCCACCCCGCCCGAGCGGCGGGACGGCACCCCGCAGCGGCGGCCCGGGGAGTGAAGCAGGTGTCCATGAAGCACGAGATCGCCCACATGCGGGCCCACGGCGGCGGCGTCATCGTCGACGTCGCCTCGAACCTCGGCCCACGCCCGTCGACCTGGTGCTCGACGGAGGGGCCACCGCCTAGTTCCGCCGCCGCCCGCGCGGGTCGATCCCTGGCTCGCGCGGGCGGTGCCCTTCGGCCGACCTGCCACGGGAGCACTTCCGCGTCCCGGAGGCGGGCGTCGGCCTCGGCGTCGCCGACGTCGGGGTGCCGGAAGGACTCCGACACCCCGACGCGGCGTGCCCCGACGGGTTGCCGGGTCAGTCGCGGGAGCGGTTGACCGCGCTGGTGACCGCCTTGATCGACGCGGTGACGATGTTGGCGTCGGTGCCGACGCCCCAGACCGTCCGCCCGTCCACCTCGCACTCGACGTACGCGGCGGCCTGCGCGTCCCCACCGGAGGAGAGCGCGTGCTCGTGGTAGTCGAGCACCCGTACCGCCACGCCGACGGACCGGAGCGCGTTGACGTACGCGTCGATGGGGCCGTTGCCGACCGCGGTCAGCGACCGCCGCTCGCCGCCGAGACCCACCTGGGCCTCGATCTCGACCTTGCCGTCGGCGGTGCCGATGGTGTAGCCGGCCAGGGTGACCGCCGGGTCGCGCTGGTGGTCGACCAGGTAGTTCTCGGCGAAGATCTGCCACATCGCGCCCGGGTCCACCTCGCCGCCGGAGTGGTCGGTGACCTGCTGGACCACGCCGGAGAACTCGATCTGGAGCCGGCGCGGCAGGTCGAGCTGGTGCTCGGTCTTCATGATGTACGCGACGCCGCCCTTGCCGGACTGCGAGTTGACCCGGATGACCGCCTCGTAGGTGCGGCCCAGGTCCTTCGGGTCGATCGGCAGGTAGGGCACCGCCCACGGGTGCTGGTCGACCGGCACCCCGGCCGCCGCGGCGTCCGCGGCCAGGGCGTCGAAGCCCTTCTTGATCGCGTCCTGGTGCGAGCCGGAGAAGGCGGTGTAGACCAGGTCGCCCGCGTACGGGTGGCGCTCGTGCACCGGCAGTTGGTTGCAGTACTCGACGGCCCGCTTGATCTCGTCGATGTTGGAGAAGTCGATCATCGGGTCGATGCCCTGGGAGAACAGGTTCAGCCCCAGGGTGACCAGGTCGACGTTGCCGGTGCGCTCGCCGTTGCCGAACAGGCAGCCCTCGATCCGGTCGGCGCCGGCCAGCAGGCCCAGCTCGGCGGCGGCCACCCCGGTGCCCCGGTCGTTGTGCGGGTGCAGGCTCAGCACCAGGCTGTCCCGGCGCGGCAGGTGCCGGTGCATCCACTCGATCGAGTCGGCGTAGACGTTCGGCATCGCCATCTCGACCGTCGCCGGCAGGTTGATGATCAGCTTCCGGTCCGGGGTCGGGTCGATCACCTCGATGACCTTGCTGCACACCTCCAGCGCGTACTCCAGCTCGGTGCCGGTGTACGACTCCGGCGAGTACTCGTAGTGGATGTCGGTGTCCGGGGTGTGGATCTCGGCGTACTTCTGGCACAGCCGGGCGCCGGTGGTGGCGATGTCGGTGATGCCGTCCCGGTCCAGACCGAAGACCACCCGGCGCTGGAGGGTGGAGGTCGAGTTGTAGAAGTGCACGATCGCCCGTTTCGCGCCGCGCAGCGACTCGAAGGTGCGGTCGATCAGGTGCTCCCGGCACTGGGTCAGCACCTGGATGGTCACGTCGTCCGGGATCAGGTCCTGCTCGATCAGCTGCCGGACGAAGTCGTAGTCGGTCTGGCTGGCCGAGGGGAAGCCGACCTCGATCTCCTTGTAGCCCATCTGCACCAGGAGCTGGAACATCCGGCGCTTGCGCTCCGGCGACATCGGGTCGATCAGTGCCTGGTTGCCGTCGCGCAGGTCCACCGCGCACCAGCGGGGCGCGGCCTCGACGTGCCGGGTGGGCCAGGTGCGGTCCGGCAGGTCGAGCCGGAACTGCTGCTGGTAGGGCAGGTAGCGCTGGAAGGGCATCCGGCTGGGGCGCTGCCGGGCGATCGGATCGGTTTCGGCGTCGGTGACGGGTTGAGCCATGACGGAGTGCTCCCCTTGGAACATGTGGCGTCAGCAATCGGAAGGTGTCGGCGAGGCGCCGGGCGACGGTGCCCGTGCGGTGCCGATGGGAGGTTCGGATGTGCTGGACGGCGCGGTTCGACTCCGCGACGAGGTGCCGGCCTTCAGGCCTCGTCGCGGCGACCAAGGAGGAGGTACGCCCGCCACATGACGGCGTAACCCTACGTGGCGGGACGGGGGCTGGGAAGGCAGGTCCGGATTATGGGACCAGGGTCACCGGGGTCACCGGGGTCTCCGGAGCCGTCGCGCCGAGCCGTGGCGTCCGTCCGGCCCAGGCCACCACCGGCACGATCGCCAGCCCGATCAGCGCGAAGACAGCGGCGGCCGGGTACCAGCCCCAGCCGCCGGTGGTCACCGCCAGCGCCGTGAGCCCCGCCGGAGCGATCAGGGACTGCACCCGCGTGCCGAACTGGAACGCCCCCACGTACGCGCCGCGCTGGGCGGCCGGTGGCAGCGTGGCGGTGAGCCCCCAGGCGCCCGCCGACTCGACCAGCTCGGCCACGATCAACAGCATCGCGGCGGCCACCAGCACCACCACGGTCAGCGTGCCGCGGGTCGCTCCGGAGAGCGGAAGGACCAGGCAGAACAGGGCGATCAGCAGGGCGCCCCGGCGGGACGCCCGGGCCGCGTCCGGCGCGGTGTCGGCACCCCGGCTGAGGCGTACCTGGAGCAGCACGACCAGGGCCGTGTTCAGCAACACCAGGCCGGCGATCACCGTCTTCGGCGCGTCGGTGTGGGTGAGGATCCACAGCGGCATGACCATCAGGTAGAGCGTCTGGTGCGCGGTGAGCAGCCCGGAGAGCAGGGACACCGTCATGAACGGGCGGTCCCGCAACACGGCGAGCCGGCTCATCGGCTGCGCCGGCCGGGCCACCTCGGGCAGCCGGGGGAGCCGCCGCACGAAGACCGCCGTCACCAGGAGCACCACCGCGATGAACCAGACCATCCCCCGGTACGCCGCGATCGTGTCCGCCGCCAGCACCAGGCCGCTGATCGCCGCGCCCAACCCGAAGCCGACGTTCAGCGACGACCGCTGGTACGCCATGGCGGTGACCCGCTCCGCCGGGGGCAGCGCGTTGATCGAGTAGACCTGTCGGGCCACGCCGGTCGCCGCGTCCACGGCAGCCAGCGCCACCACCACCGCGAGGAACCCGGCGAACCCGCCCACGAACGGGTACGACGCGAAGAGCGCCGCCTCCAGCACCATCCCGGCGATCCAGATCCGCCGCGGTCCGTACCGGTCGGTGAGCCCGCCCAGCGGCACCGTGCCCAGCAGCGACACGCCTGCGGCGATCGACAGGCCCAACCCCACCTGGGCGGCGCTGAGCCCGAGTGCCTGCGTGAAGAAGACCGCGCTGCCGGCCTGGAAGAGGCCGTGACCCACGTTGTACACCAGGGCCTGCGCGGCCAGGGCACGGGTCAACCCGGCAGGTGGTACGACGTGCTGGACGGCGGTGCGAATGCTTGCTCTGACGCTCATGGCGGTGAGCCAAGCGGTTTCTCATGCTCCGGTCGAAGCTTTTAGGCTGAGCCGAATCCTGCCTCTGGAGGGGCCGTGTCCGAGTTGCGGTTCAGCCTGGCCGATGTCGCCGGCGTGCGGTTCGCCGTCTCGCCGGCCAACGAGACGGTCATGAGCATGTGGGCGCTGAACGATCCGATCCGCTACAGCTTGCACCTGCCCTGGATCGACCGGGCTCGGGCGGCGCTGCGCCGCCCGGAGGTGGCCGACCGGGTCCGCCCGCTGGTGGAGCTGGCCGGGCCACGTCGCTGGCTGCCCGATTTCCTCACCCCGGCGGCCCAGCTGAGCACCGACCTGGCCGACCAGCTCGACCAGATCGCCGCCACGCCGCCGGACGTCGTGGTCCGGGACCTGCTGTCGACCGCGTCGCGCCGGCCGCCGGGCCCGTTCGGGCAGGCGTTGCTCGCCGATCCTCGCGGGCTGTTGCCGCAGCTCGTCGAGGCGGTGCGGGTCTGGTACGACGAGGCGATCGCCCCGGACTGGCCGCGGATGCGGGCGCTGCTCGACGCCGACGTGGCGTACCGCGCCGCCCAGCTCGCCGAGGGCGGTGCCGGGCGGCTGTTCGAGCAGATCCACCCGAGCCTGCGCTGGCTCGGCGACCGGGTGGTCAGTGACGACCCGTTCGAGCGCGACTTCGACCTCCGTGGACGGGGGCTGGCGCTCAACCCCGGGATTTTCACCGATCGACGGGTGCTGTGGACCCTGCTGGAGGAGTCGTTGCCCGTCGGCGTGTACCCGGTCCGGGCGGTCGGGACGCTCTGGGAGCGGGTCTCGACCCCGCCCGGCGACCCGTTGGCTCGGGTGGTCGGCGCCGGCCGGGCCGCGTTGCTGCACCTGCTCGACACGGCGACGACGACCACCGACCTGGCCCGGCGGACCGGGATGTCGGCCGGGAACGTCTCCCAGCACCTCTTCGCACTACATGCCGCCGGGTTGGTCGCCCGGTCCCGATCGGGGCGGCACGTGCTCTACCGCAACACGAAGGCCGGCGCTGCCCTGCTCCGGGCCGCTCGCGGCACCTGAGCCGACCGCGTCCGCTCAGCGGAGCAGTAGAGCGGGCATCGGCCGGCGGCGCCGCAGTGCGGTCTCCCGGACGTAGAGGTCCGGCGGGAGGACGGCCGGGTCGCCGAGGCGGCCGACGGCGGCGACCACCAGCGGGCGGATGTCGCCGGGCAGCTCCAGCTCGGCCGCGAGGCGGGGCCGGTCCAGGCGCCTGAGCTGGCGTACGTGCAGGCCGAGCGCGGTGGCCTGCACGGTGACGTGGGCGACGGCCTGTCCCAGGTCGTACGCGGTCTGCTCGGGGTCGCTGCCGGCGTGCGCGCCGAGCAGCAGGGCGGCGGCGTGCCGGGCCCAGCCCTGGTCGTCGTCGGGCAGCCCGACCAGGATCCGCTTCCAGGTCTCGTCCTGCCGGTGGCCGAGCGCGAACCGCCACGGCTGGGCGTTGTCCGCCGATGGTGCCCAGCGGGCCGCCTCCAGCAGCGAGGACGCCTCGGCCGGGGTCAGCTCCGCGGTCGGGTCGAACGAGCGGGGACTCCAGCGGATCGCGAGCAGCGGGGTGAGGTCGGCCATGGGACAGAGCGTCCCCTATGGGCGTTTCGCCCGCCGGAACGGGGTGCTCAAATGTGGGCAATCGCACCCGTAACGGGATGCGGGGTCAGGGCGTTCCCGCGCTCGGGCTGCCGGTCGGCTCGGGCGGTGGCGGCGCGGCGGTGCCGAGCGGCTCGGCGTCCACCACCGGCCCGGCCAGCTGCACGGTGGCCGGCGCGGGGGCGGGCGCCCCGGCCAGGACGAGGGTCCCGGACTCCGTCCGCACGGCGGTGGGGGTGCCGTCCTGGTCGTAGCAGTAGATGCCGACGTCCAGCGGCGGGTTGATCGAGGCCGAGGTGCTCTCCACCGCGTAACAGGAGCCGGTGGCGCCGGGCGGCGGGGTGGCCGGGGAGACCGCCAGCGGGGCGCGCCGGTCGGTGAGTACGGCCAGCCAGTCGGTGAACGGGTGCTGCACCCGCGGGTCCAGCCGGCGGGGCAGCCCGTCGTCCGGGTCGCCGAGACGTACGCAGCTCGGCGGCTCGGGCCGGCTGGCCGACGGCAGGGCGCACTGGAAGAGCCCGTCGGCGGTGGCGGCGATCGACACGTCGGCGGTGCCGCCGAGCGCCCCGCCCGGCACGTCCACCCGCCAGGTGCCGTCGTTCGCGCTGGTCACCACGATCGTGCGGTCCGGGGCGTCCGGCGCGCGCAGGGTGTAGCTGGCGACCAGGTGCCGGTCCTGGGCCGCGGCGGCCAGCGCGGCCAGCTCGTCCCGGGCCGCGTCCCGCTCGGCGGGGGCGGGGGCGCTGGACGGGGTGGGCGGCGGGGCGGCCGGCTGGTCGGCGGTGCAGGCGGCGAGGACGGCCGGCAGGGCCAGGGCGAGCGGGCCGGCCAGGCGTCGGGCCGGGCGGAGGTGGGCGTGCACCCGGCCATTCTGGGCCGCCCGGCGGCGCCGTGGGGACCCGTGTGGCGGTGCCGCGCCCGGCGTGTCGCGCGCCACGTCACGGGGTGTCCGCCGGCCGGATCGTGGGATCACCTGACCCGGCGGCGCGGGCCGCCCGATACGCTGAGGGCGTTTGACACGCGCCGCCGGCCCCGGTGCCGGCGGCGTCGGCACGCTCAGGGTCACTGGAGGGAGCGCACCGTCGTGGCACTCGTGGTGCAGAAGTACGGCGGGTCCTCCGTCGCCAACGCCGAGCGGATCAAGCGGGTGGCCGAGCGCATCGTCGCGGCCCGCAAGGCCGGCGACGACGTGGTGGTGGTGGTCTCCGCCATGGGCGACACCACCGACGAGCTGCTCGACCTGGCCAACCAGGTCAGCCCGCTGCCCCCGGGCCGCGAGCTGGACATGCTGCTCACCGCCGGCGAGCGCATCTCGATGGCGCTGCTCGCCATGGCGATCCACAACCTGGGCTACGAGGCCCGCTCGTTCACCGGTTCGCAGGCCGGCGTGATCACCACCTCGGTGCACGGCCGGGCCCGGATCATCGACGTCACCCCCGGTCGGCTCAAGGGCGCGATCGACGAGGGCGCGGTGGTCATCGTGGCCGGCTTCCAGGGCGTCTCGCAGGACACCAAGGACGTCACCACACTCGGCCGGGGCGGTTCGGACACCACCGCCGTGGCGCTCGCCGCCGCGCTGAACGCGGACGTCTGCGAGATCTACACCGACGTCGACGGCGTGTTCAGCGCCGACCCGCGGATCGTCCCGAACGCTCGGCACATCAAGCAGATCACCTACGAGGAGATGCTCGAACTCGCCGCCTGCGGCGCGAAGGTGCTGCACCTGCGTAGCGTGGAGTACGCCCGCCGGGCGGGGTTGCCGATCCACGTCCGTTCGTCATACTCGACCAACACCGGCACGATGGTCACCGGATCGATGGAGGACCTTCCTGTGGAGCAAGCACTGATCACCGGGGTCGCCCACGACCGCAGCGAAGCCAAGATCACCATTGTGGGGGTGCCGGACGAGCCGGGCGCCGCCGCGCGGATCTTCGACACGGTGGCCGGCGCCGAGATCAACATTGACATGATCGTGCAGAACGTCTCCACCGAGGGCACCGGGCGCACCGACATCTCCTTCACCCTGCCCAAGACCGACGGCCCCACCGCGATGGCCGCGCTCAGCAAGATCCAGGAGCCGGTCAAGTTCAAGGGCCTGCTCTACGACGACCACGTGGGCAAGGTGTCGCTGATCGGCGCCGGCATGCGGTCGCACCCGGGCGTGGCGGCGGGCTTCTTCGCCGCCCTCGGCCAGGCCGGCGTGAACATCGAGATGATCTCCACCTCCGAGATCCGGGTCTCCGTGGTCTGCCGCGACACCGACCTCGACGCCGCCGTGCGCGCCATCCACGACGCCTTCGACCTGGGCGGCGACACCGAAGCCGTGGTCTACGCGGGGACGGGACGGTAGCGCCCGTGGCGCCGCTGCCCACCCTCGCCGTGGTCGGCGCGACCGGGGCCGTCGGCACGGTGATGTGCGAACTGCTCACCGGGCGCAAGAACGTCTGGGGCGAGATCCGGCTGCTCGCCTCCGAACGCTCCGCCGGCAAGGTCGTCCGCTGCCGGGGCGAGGACCTCACCGTCCAGGCGGTCACCCCGGAGGCGTTCGACGGGGTCGACGTGGCGATGTTCGACGTGCCGGACGACGTCTCGGCGCACTGGGCCCCGATCGCGGTGAGCCGCGGCGCGGTCGCGGTGGACAACTCCGGTGCCTTCCGGATGGACCGCGACGTCCCGCTGGTGGTCCCCGAGATCAACCCCGAGCAGGTGCGCAACCGGCCGAAGGGGATCATCGCCAACGCCAACTGCACCACCCTGACGATGATCGTCGCGGTCGCCCCGCTGCACCGCGAGTACGGCCTGCGCGAACTGGTGCTCGCCTCGTACCAGGCGGTCTCCGGCGCCGGTCAGGCCGGCGTGGACACGCTGCACGCCCAGCTCGGCAAGATCGCCGGCGACCGGGGGCTCGGCTCCCGCCCCGGCGACGTACGCCAGGCCGTCGGCGACGAACTCGGCCCGTTCCCGGCGCCGCTGGCACTGAACGTGGTGCCCTGGGCCGGCTCGCCGGCCGACGCCGGTTGGTCGTCCGAGGAGCTGAAGCTGCGCAACGAGTCGCGCAAGATCCTCGGGCTGCCCGACCTCAAGGTCTCGGCCACCTGCGTCCGGGTGCCGGTGGTGACCGGCCACTCGGTGGCGGTGCACGCGGTCTTCGCCACCGAGGTCGACGCCGAGGGCGCCCGCGAGGTGCTGCGCAACGCACCCGGCGTGATCCTGGTCGACGACCCGGCTTCCGGCGAGTTCCCGATGCCGATCGACGCGGTGGGCACCGACCCGTCCTGGGTCGGCCGCATCCGCCGCGCCGTCGACGACCCCCGCGCCCTGGACTTCTTCGTCACCGGCGACAACCTCCGCAAGGGCGCTGCCCTCAACACCGCCCAGATCGCCGAACTCCTCGCCACCGAACTCACCCGCTGACCTCACCGCGGACCCGCCCGCGCCCGCCCCGCTCTCCCCCGTTTCCTGCCCGCGATCTTGCACTTTCCGCCCCGGCGAAAGGGGCGAAGGGTGCATATCGAGGGCACAAACTGCAAGATCGCCGGGGTGGGGTGGGGTTAGGCGGCGGCGAGGTGGACGCCGTCGCGGCCGTGGCGTTTGACGGCGTAGAGGGCCTGGTCGGCGCGGCGGAGGGTGAGTTCCGGGGACTCGCCGGGGCGGGGCAGGGCGACGCCGATGCTGATCGTCCGCCCGGTACGCCGGGCCGCCTCGGTGAGCCGCTCGGCGATCCGGACCGCCTCCTCGGGCCGGTTCACCTCGATCACCGCGACGAACTCGTCGCCGCCGATCCGGTACAGCTCGTCGCCCTGCCGCAGCGCCCCCTCCAGCGCCCGGGCCAGGCCGACCAGCACCCGGTCACCCGCCTGGTGCCCGTACGTGTCGTTGACCGTCTTGAAGCCGTCCACGTCGATGGCCAGCAGCGCGGTCCGCCCCGGCGTGGCCGCCGCGATCCGCTGGCCGAACGGCCCGGTGTGCCGCAACCCGGTGAGCGGGTCGGAGCTGGCCTGCTCGCGCAGCCGGGCCAGGGTGCGCAGCCGGTCCAGGCAGCTCCACGCCTGCCCGGCGAGCAGTTCCACCAGGTTCACCGTGGTCGGGTCGGGGCGGCGCAGCCGCTCGTCGGCGACCAGCAGCGCGCCGCCCTCGCCGGGCGGGCCGACCGGCACCACGATCAGGGTGCGTACGCCCGCCCGGACCAGGGGTTCGTGGTCGGCGACCGGCGGGTGGCCCGGCTCGCCCAGGGTGTAGCCGGCGCCGTAGCGGTGGGCGCGGCCGACCATCCGGCCCAGCGCCGCCGGTCCGGCCTCGGCCAGTTCGGCCCGGATCCGCGCCTCCAACTCGCCCGGGCTGCCGGGCGGCGGGTCGAGTCGGTGCCCCGCGGGACCGGCCAGCACCAGCACCGCGGCGGGCAGGGACGACACGTCCCGGGCCGCGGTGACGGCGGCGCTCAGCACGTCCCACTCGGTCGGTGCCGAGGTCAGCGCGGCGGCGTGCCGGAGCAGCTTCTCGCTGCGGCTCTCCGCCGGCGGCCCGCCGAGCGCCACGATCCGGGCGCCGAGCCGGGCGGCCAGCCGCTCGGCGGTCTCCCGCCACGGAGCGACGTCCACCGGGTCGCACCACTGGAGGTCGAGCACGCCGATCGGGCGGCCCGCCGGGTCCAGCACCGGTACGCACACCTCGGCCGTGACGTCGGGGCGTACCGGAAGGTAGTCGGGGTCCGCGGTGACGTCCGGGACGACGGCGGTCACGCCGGAGTCGTACACCCGGCCGACGATCCCGGTCCCCGGCGGGACGGTCGAGAAGACCTGCCAGGAGCCGGTGGCCGCCACGCAGCGGAGCCGGTCGTGCACCTGCAACAGCACCGAGATGGTGGCCGGCGCGTAGCGGGCCAGCGCGGTGACGGTCCACTGGCACGCCTCGGCGGCGGTCGACGCCATGGGGAGGCGGACCGTGACGTCACGGATGACTCGCTGGTGATCCATTCGCACGTCGTTCCAGGTAGGGGTGCGCGGCGCGGAGCCGGGAGGGCGCGATCAAGGGTACTCAGCGCGCCGCCGATCCGCCCTTGCTGAGCTGGGCGGACGGCTTCGTACACATGTGCTATCCACAGGCTGTGGACGCCGGCTGTGGGCCGGTGGCCCGCGCGGCGCGGGCCGCGACGATAGCGTGGGGGTACCGGTCGAGTGGAGGCACGATGCTCATCGCCCAGCTCAGTGATCCGCACCTGACCACCGGTGTGCTCGGTGCCGAGCCGGCCGCCGGGCTGCACCGCGCGCTCGGCCGGGTGCTGGCACTGCGCCCCCGGCCGGACTGCGTGGTGATCACCGGAGACCTCGTCGACCACGGCCGCACCGACGAGTACGTCACCCTGCGCGAGGTGATCGGGCGCTTCCCACTGCCGGTGCACCTGGTCGCCGGCAACCACGACGACCGGGAGTCGCTGCTCGACACCTTCGGTGGCACGCCCCTGCTGGGCGGCGGCTTCTCCGCCTACTACCACGTCGACCACCCCGACGTGACAATGGTGGTGCTGGACTCGCTGGTGCCGGGATCGGGCGGCGGGCGGCTGGGCGAGGAGCAACTCGGTTGGCTGGAGGGGGTGCTCGCCGGCCGGACCGACGTGCCCGCCCTGGTCTGCCTGCACCACCCGCCGATCGACGTCGGGCTGCCCGCCGCCGACGCGGTCCGGCTCGCCGACGGCGACGCCCTCGCCGAGGTGATCAGCCGGCACCCGCACGTGGTCCGGGTGCTCGCCGGCCACCTGCACCGGCCGGTCACGGCCGCCTTCGCGGGCACCGTGCTGACCACCGCGCCCAGCACCTGGCGGCAGGCGTCGCTCACCATGAGCCCGGACGAGCCGATCGGCTGGGTCGCCGAGCCGACCGGTTTCCTGCTGCACCGGGTGGTCGACGGCGGCTGCGTGACGCACACCGTCGAGGTCAGCCACGCCGCCGGCCTGACCTGCACCTACTGACGCTCCGGTGCGTGCCGGCGTACGCCGTGATCGCCCGCTGGTGCCGGTGACCGGCTCAGACCCAGCCGCCGCCGCTGCCGCTGCCCGCGCTGCCCTCGGTCGGGTTGCGGTGCTCGTCGAGCCGCTTCCGGGCGGCCGCCGACTCCCGCAGGTCACGGACCTGCCCCTCGTCCAGTCGCCGGCCGCGGGCCCGCGCCCAGGTCAGCACCGCCACGGCCACCAGCACGACCAGCAGGAGAACGATGAACCAGCGCATCGGGGTGCCCCCTCTCCGCCGGGCATGGCCCGGCGTCCCAGGCCCAGCATCATGACCCGGGCGGGCAAGGACGCGGCCGGGTCGGGGGCGCCGGACACCTCACCGGCAGCCTCCCCGGAGTGCGACGAGGCGGCCCGCGCTGCCGAGCTGGTCTGGTACGTCGCGTACGGGTCGAACATGCACGCCGCCCGGCTGCGGTGGTACCTGACCGGCGGCTGCCCGCCGGGCGGTCGGCGGACCTATCCGGGCTGCCGGAATCCCCGGCCGCCCAGGCGTACGGTGCCGGTGTCGCTGCCCGGTGGCATCTACTTCGCCGGCGAGTCCGGGGCGTGGACCGGCGGCATGGCCTTCTACGACCCGGAGTTGCCCGGCACCGCCGCGGCCCGGGCGTACCTGCTCGACGTCGGGCAGTTCGCCGACGTGGCCGCGCAGGAGATGTACCGGGCGCCGGGATCCGATCCGGAGCTGATCCGGGCGGCGGTGGACACCGGACGGGCCACCCTCGGGCCGGGACGCTACGAGACGCTGCTCTGCCCGGGCCGCCTCGACGGCCTGCCGTTGCTCACCTTCACCGCGCCGGAGCGCGCCGCCGACGTCGAGTGGCGCGCCCCAGCCGCTGTCTACCTCGGCATGATCGCCAGCGGCCTGCGCGAGGCGCACGGCTGGGACGCCGACCGGATCGCCGACTACCTGGCGACCCGGCCCGGCGTCGCCGGCACCTGGGACCCGGCGGCGGTCGCCGCCCTGGTCGCGGAACGGCTGCCAGCGCCCGGGTAGCCGGATCGCCCGGAGTGCCCGGCCCGGGACGGATCGGCGTGCCGAGGCGGTCCGGTCGGGCCGGCCCGGCCAGCGGTGGCCGCCGGTGGCGGTGGGCCCGGCGGGCCGGGGCCCACCGGTCAGCCGAGGAGGAAGCGGCGGATCTCGGCGGCGAGGGTGTCGGCCGGCACCTCGTGGAAGCCACCCGGCAGGCCGACGTGCCGGGCGCCGGGGATCGCCTCCGCCGTGGCCCGGGCGCCGTCGCGCAGCCACTGCGGGCTGGCCGTGCTCTCCACCACCAGCGTCGGGACGCCGATGCCGGCCAGCCGGTCGACCGGGAGCGAGCCGTCGCCGCTGATCAACCCGTCGTACGGGAGGGTGTGCGCCATCGACTCCAGGAACGGCCACATCGGCTCGGCGCGCATCCCGGCGACCGCCTCGGCGGGCAGTCCCACGGCGGTGACCATGAAATGCTCGACCGCCCCGGCGCGGTCGCCCGCGGCGATCAGCTCGGCGGTGCGGGCCGAGATGTCCGGCCGGGAGCCGGCGTGCGGCCCGACCTGGAACGGCGGCTCGAACATGACCAGCCCGCTCACCGGCAGCCCGTGCGCGGTGGCGTACGCGGCCAGGATCGCGCCCGAGGAGAGCCCGTAGAGGTGCGCCTTGCCGCCGGCCGCCTCGACCAGTGCCGCCACGTCCTCGATCTCGCGGCGCACCTGGTACGGCGGGGTGTCGCCACTGTCGCCCCGGCCGCGCCGGTCGTAGGCGAACGCGGTGAAGCCCGCCGCCGCCAACGCCTCGGCCAGCGCCCGGATGGTCGACCGGTCGTTGAAGGCACCACCGATCAGGATGATCGGCGGACCGTCGCCGAACCGTTCGTGCGCGATCGGGGTGCCGTCGGCCGACCGCACCGTCTCCACCGCCTGGTTGGCGTCGCTCATCGGGATGTCCTCGCTCTCGTCCGCCGTCCGGTCCTATTTCCGGACCAGGCCCACCGACGGTCCGGCGCAGCGCCCGCCACCTGACCGTCATGTCCTAATCGCCCGGTCGTCCCGGCCGGGTCACCGGCGATTGTCGCAGCTCTGGTGCGCTGCTCAGGTCGACCGCTGGCGGCTCGGATGAGAGGCTGTCCCCGGCGGGGCGGCGGCCCCCACCGCTGCCACCCGCGATCGAACCCTGCCGACGGCGGGGCCGGGGCCCGACGCGAACCACCGACCGGGCACCCGCCGCGCCGGAATCCCATGAGGAGTTCCATGTCCATCCCCGGGATGCGTCGGGCCGCCATCGGCCTGACCGCGCTCGCCGTGACCGCGTTCGGCGCGGTCGCCACGACCCCCGACCAGGCGGACGCCGGGCCGAAGCCGGTCGACGTCACCCTGCTCGCGCTGAACGACTTCCACGGCAACCTCGAACCGCCGAGCGGCTCCAGAGACGGCGTCATCGCCGGGCAGCCGGCGGGCGGCGTCGAGTACCTCGCCACCCACCTGGCCGAACTGCGCGCGGCCGCCAAGAAGAAGAACACCATCACGGTCGCCGCCGGCGACCTGATCGGTGCGTCCCCGCTGCTCTCCGCGGCGTTCCACGACGAGCCGACCATCGAGGCGCTGTCGATGGCCGGGCTGGACTACGCCAGCGTCGGCAACCACGAGTTCGACGAGGGCGCCGACGAGCTGCTGCGTATCCAGAACGGCGGTTGCCACCCGGTCGACGGCTGCGCCGACGGCACCCCGTACGAGGGCGCCGGCTTCCAGTACCTGTCGGCCAACGCGTTCAAGACCGCGACCGGCCGGCCGCTGCTGCCCCCGTACGCGATCCACAAGGTGCAGGGCGTCAAGGTCGGCTTCATCGGCATGACGCTGGAGGGCACCCCGCAGATCGTCAGCCAGGAGGGTGTCGCCGGGCTGAGCTTCGCCGACGAGGCGGACACCGCCAACCGGTACGCCCGCGAGCTGCGCCGCAAGGGCGTCGAGGCGATCGTGGTGCTGCTGCACGAGGGTGGCGCCCAGGCCGCGACCGGTGGCATCAACGACTGCGTCGGGATGACCGGCCCGATCGTCGACATCGCCAACCGGATGGACCCGTCGATCGACGTGGTGGTCAGCGGGCACACCCACCAGGCGTACAACTGCAACATCAACGACAAGCTGGTCACCAGCGCCAGCTCGTTCGGTCGCCTGATCACCGACATCGACCTGAAGATCGACCGGCGTACCGGTGACGTGCTCACCGCCACCGCCGAGAACGTGGTGGTCACCCGGGACGTCGACAAGGACCGGGCGCAGACCGACCTGATCGACCGGTACAAGACGGTCCTCGGCCCGGTGGCCGGTCGGGTCGTCGGTGAGACCACCACGGCGATCACCAAGACCCAGGAGAACCTGCTCGCCACGTGCGACTCGCGGGTCCCCGCCAGCTGCGGTGAGTCCCCCTTGGGCAACCTGATCGCGGACGCGCAGCTCGCCGCCACCGACGACGAGCAGGGCGCGGTCGCCGCGTTCATGAACCCGGGTGGCGTCCGCGCCGACCTGGACGCCGGCCCGGTCACCTACGAGGAGGCGTTCACGGTGCAGCCGTTCGCCAACAACCTGGCGACCCTCGACCTCACCGGCGCGCAGCTGTACTGCCTGCTCGAACAGCAGTTCGTCACCGGTCGCATCCTCTACCCGTCGTCGACCGTGCGCTACGTCGTCGACCTGAACGGCGTCACCGCCCCCAGCACGGACCCGTGCGCCGGCAGCCGGGTGGTCCGCGGCAGCCTGACCTTCGGCGGGGTGGCGGTCGACACCGCCGCCACGTACCGGGTCACGGTGAACAACTTCCTGGCCGGCGGCGGTGACGGCTTCAGCGTCCTCACCGGCGGCACGAACCTGGTCACCGGCATGATCGACCTGGACGCCTTCGTGGCCTACCTGACCGCGGAGTCCCCGGTCTCGGCCCCGGCGCTGGACCGCATCCGCACCACCGCGGAGGTCGCCGCCGCCTGACGGCAGCACTCACACAGGTCGGGCCCCGGAGCGACATGCTCCGGGGCCCGACCCGTCCACGCCGACGGCCCGACCTCGGGGAGGAGCGCCGTCCGCGCGGATCACGACTGCGGGCGCGAAGATCGCGGCTGCGGGCGCGAAGATCGCGCTGGTTCCTGGATGTGGTGGCATCCGGGTCGATTCGAGGCCACTACATCCGGGATGTAGCACGATCTTCCCGCGCGGCCGGCCGGTGGCCGGTGGCGGGCGGGGGGAGGGACGGTCAGGCGGCCGCCGCGGCGGGCTCCAGGGTGGCGGCGGGAGCCGGCGTGCGGCCGTCCTGGGCGGGGGTGAGCAGCCGGCGCAGGGAGAGCGCGAGCAGCGACGCGACCAGGCAGCCACCGACCACGAAGGCGACCCAGATCCGGCCGTCGGCCGCGCCGATCAGCGGACCGGCGGTCACCGGGCCGATCACCCCGCTGATCCCGAAGATCATCGAGCTCATCGCGTTGTAGCGGCCGCGCAGCTCGTCGGTGGCCAGCGCGTTGGTCAGCGCGGGCATCACCGGCGAGAGCATGGTCTCGCCGAAGCCGAAGATCGCCGAGCAGGCCATCACGCAGAGCGCCGCGAGCAGCGCGTTGCCCGTACCGATCACCCCGGCGAAGCCGAGGACCAGCCAGGCGGTCGCGAAGACCGCGCCCACCACGGCGAGGCCACCGGTACGGCTGCGCCCCTCCATCCGGCGGATCACCACCAGCTGGGCGAGCACGATCATCACCGTGTTGGCCGCCAGCGCCCACGCCACCACCCGCGGGGTCACCTCGGCCACCCGGACGGCGTACGCGGTGAAGCCGACCTCGATCTGGGCGTAGCCGCAGGTGGTGAGGACCAGGCCGAAGATCACCAGCCGGCGGAACGGGCGGTCGCGGAGCACCGTCAGGTAGCCGCCGCTCGGGGCCTTGCCCTCGGCCGTGCGGGTGGCGAGCCGGTGCCCGACGCCGGGCAGGGTCAGCAGGATCAGCGCGGGCATCAGGTAGGTGAACGCGTCGAGCAGGTAGATCAGCTGGAAGGTGACCGGGCGGCCGGTGTCGACGATCGCGCCGGAGGTCAGGCCACCCACGCCGATACCGAGGTTGAGCAGGGCGAAGTTGAGCCCGAAGACCCGCTGCCGCTCGCCGTCGTCGGTGAGCGAGGCGAGGATGGTGTTCTGCCCGGACCAGATGGCGGAACTGCCGACGGCGATCACCGTCATCACCAGGAAGGCCGAGCCGGTCGAGTCGACCAGCGCCAGCGAGCCGGTGCCCACCGCCTCGATCAGCAGGCAGGGTATTACCACCCGGCGGGCGCCGAACCGGTCGATCAACGTGCCGCCCACCGGCGATAGCGCCAGGGTCACCGCGCCGTACCAGCCGATCACCAGGCCGGCCCGGGCGTCGGTGAGCCCGCGCACGTCGGTCAGGTAGATGAACAGGAACGGCAGGGTGAGGCCGCGCCCGATCGCCGAGAGCAGGGTGCCGACGAGGATCCGGCGGGCTTCCGGACGACGGGGTAGGGCGCGACGCAGCATGCCGCGATTCTGTTCGCCGGGTACGACAGGTGGCGAGCCGTTTACCCGGGCCCGGGCGTGGGCCGGCCACCGAGGTGACCAAGACCACGGGCAGCGTCGCCGCCGCCGACATCGGGTCCCCGCCGAGCCGGGCAATCGCCGGCTCGGCCCCGGCACCGCCGGCCGTTCGACCCGGAGTCGTCGCCCTCGACCCGGAGTCGTCGCCCTCGGCCCGGGCCCGTCGCCGTCCGCCTCGTCGCCCTCGGCCCGGGCGCGCCACGCTCTCCCGGGCGCGTCGGCTCGGTTGGCGGCGGTGTCGGGGTGTTCTGCCATGCTGGCGCGGTGACCGTGACCTGGCGACACCTGCCCGCGCCCGCCCGTGAGATCGCCGTCGCGGCCGCCGAGGCGGTCGACGCCGCCCGGGCCCGCGACGCGGAGGTCTACGAGACGTCCGTCGGGCGGCTGGCCGGGGCCGAGCGGTCGGGTCTCGTGCTCGGCGCGGTGGTCCGGCTGCTGCTGGAGGAGACCCACCCGGACGGTCTGACCGGCGACGACGTCCGCCAGGTGCTCGAACGCTGCGTCCGGTCCGCCGCCGGCTGGCGGCCGGACGTCGACCCGCACGTGGTGCTGGTGCTGCTCGCCGGTGCGCTCGGCGTGTACGACCCGGGCGACGACGACAACCCGCCCGACCCGGCGGCCGTCGCCCGGCACGCGCCGCTGCTCGTCGCGGACCTGCTGGCGGCCACCGGCCGCCCGCTCGACGGCTACCTGACCGCCGCGTTCGCCGAGATCGAGCGCACCGAGCGCCACGACTGACGGCGGCGGGCGCGCGACGCGACCGCGCCGAGCGGCAGGGCGTTCCGCAACCGCACGAGGGCGGCCTGCTCGAGCCGGTGGGGAGCCGGCGTCGAACGCGCCGGTGGGCGGCCACGGGCGGGGGTGCTGTTCGACGGCAGCGCCGCGCCCCGGCGAGTACCTGGTCCCCGGCACGTCCCCCGCCGGCAGCGTCTACGCTGTCAGCGAGAAGGGCGGATCGTGATCGTGACATCTTGCCGGGCACTGACTCCATGGCTGTCCGGGGTCGGTCGATGAGCGCAATCGCATTCCTCAACATCGCCATGCACGGCCACATCAATCCGACCCTGCCGGTCGTGGCCGAGCTCGTCCGTCGCGGCCATTCCGTCACCTACCACGCGCCGTCCGGCTACGCCGAGCAGATCGCGGCCACCGGTGCGCGGGTGTTCCGCTACCGCGGGGACGACGTGCCGCTCTCCGGCCCGCCGACGCCGGTCACGGTGATGGAGCAGCTGGCCCGCACCGCCGTACGCGTGCTGCCCGCCGTCCTCGACGACCTGCGCGGCACCCGGCCCGATCTGATCGTGCACGACTCCCTCTGCCCGTGGGGGCCGGTGGCCGCCCGGGAACTCGATGTGCCGGCCGCGTCGTCGTTCACCACGTTCGCGTTCAACCGGCAGGTGCCCAGCCCCACCCGCGGCTCCTGGGCGCTGCTGGCCGCCGCGGCGACCCTGCCCCGCCAGGCCGGGGGGTACCTGAGGTCCCGGTGGGAGCTGCGCCGCCGCTACGACACCCGCGGCGTGCCCCTGGTCGACCTGGCGAACATCCGTCAGCCGCTCAACCTGGTCTACACCTCGCGGGCGTTCCACCCCGGGGCCGACAGCTTCGACCAGTCCTACCGGTTCGTCGGGCCGAGCGTCGGGGCCCGCCCGGCCGACTCGTCGTTCCCGGCCGACCGGCTGCGTGACCCGGTGCTGTACGCCTCGCTGGGCACGGTGTTCAAGGCCGATCCACAACTGCTGCGCAGCCTCGCCACCGCGCTCGCCCCGCTCGGCGGCACAGTGGTCGTCTCCACCGGGCAGACCGAGCCGGACGCGCTCGGTGCGCTGCCGGCCAACGTGATCGCCCAGCGCTCCGTACCGCAGCCGGAGGTGCTGGCCCGCGCGGCGCTGTTCATCACCCACGGCGGGGTGAACAGCGTCAACGAGGCCCTGTACGCCGGCGTACCGATGCTGGTGGTCCCGCAGGGCGCGGACCAGTCGTTGGTGGCATCCCGCCTGGTCGAGCTCGACGCCGGCCTCTCGGTACGCACCGAGGAGGTCGACCCGGAGGTCGTGCGCACGCTGGCCCAGCGTCTGCTCGACGAGCCCCGGTTCCGGGCGGCAGCGCGCACCCTGCGGACCGCCCAGCGGGAGGCGGGTGGCTACGCCCGCGCCGCCGACGAGCTCGAGCGCTACGCCCGGCGGGCCGGCGCGGGCAGCCGGCCGGTCCCCGCCGACCAGCCGGCACAGGACTGACCGTGACCCCCGCCGTCGCCGTACTGCTGCTGCTCGCCGGCCTGTCCGAGGCCGCCGGACGGCTCCTGCCCGTGGTGGCCCGCCTGCCCGGCGCGTCCCGCGTCCGGGTGGTCGGGTTGATGCTGGCCGGCGCCGTCGTCGACGGCGCGGTGTTCGCGCTCTGGCCGCTGTCCGCCTGGACCCTGGCCGAGTTGGCGCTGGCGCCCGCACCGTCCGACGAGTCGGCGCTGGTCTGGACCCCGGGCCTGGCCGCCCCGCTGCTGCTCGCCGCCGTACTCGCGTTCCCACTGCTCGGCCCGCTGCTGCACCTGCTGCTCATGGTGGGCGTGGGCACCGGCCTCGCCGCCGCGCTCGCCACGACGACCGGGCTCGGCTGGTGGGACGCGGCCGGCTGCGTGGCTCTCGCGGGAGTCGCGTTGGGTACCGCCGTCGAGGGCGTCCGACGCCTGGTCGTGCGGCTGAACACGAGACGAGCCCCGGAGCCCCTCACATGATCGAGTTCGCGCTCCTGCTGCTGCTCGGCGGGATCGGACCGGTCCTGATCGCCGAGGCCCTGCTCGCCCGCTACGAGGTGCTGGCCTACGCCGCGGGCTGGCGGACGCCCACCACCGCGCTGCCCCGGGGCATGCCCCACGCCCGGGGCGCGGACCCGGACCGTCCTCCGGACGCCTACCTGGTCTATCTGGACGGCATCGGGAAACGCCGCTTCCACGACACCCGGGACGGCGGCCGGCTGGTCAAGTCCCTGATCGCGGCGGCGCCCGAGCTGCGGGTGCTGGGCCAGGTGCAGCCCTACTCTCCGCTGGCGCATCCGCTCGCCGACCGGCCGGTGTGGAGATGGCTGCGCCGCCACATCGGGCTGGTGCTCTTCCTGCACAACGTGGTGCAGATCTTCGTCGCCGCCGACCGCCGGTACCGGCCGCTGTACAACCGCGCCGTCGGCGGGCAGATCGCCACCCAGCTCCGGCTCGCCGGTTACCAGCGGGACAGCGGCATCCCCGTGGTGCTGCTCTGTTACAGCGGTGGCGCCCAGGTCGCCACCGGCGCGGTGAACGAACTCTGGTCCGAGCTGCGCTGCCCGCTCTGGCTGATCACGCTCGGCGGGTTCCACAACGGAGCCAACGACATCACCCACGCCGAGCGGCTCTGCCAGCTCACCAGTGCCGGTGACCGGATCGAGCGGGTCGGCGCCTGGCTCTTTCCGCAGCGGTGGCGGCTGTTCCGCTGGAGCGGATGGAACCGGGCCGAGCGCGCCGGGAAGATCACGGTGCACCGGCTCGACCCGGCCACCCACGTCGGCCCCCGCAGCTACATCAGCCCGGAGGCGAAGCTGCCCGATGGCCGCAGCCACCTCGACCGGACCGCCGACACGGTGATCGGGTTGATCCGGGACCGCCTCGGCCGGACCGCGGAACCCGACGGCCCGCTGCCCTGACCGGCCAGGTGCCGCGCGCGACGCGCCCCCGAAGCGGAGGGAGCGTGCCGGGGACCGCACGCGGTACGTGCGGTCCCCGGGTGTCAGCTGGTCACAGTTGCTTGGCCCGCTCCGGTGCCGGTGCCGTCGGGGTCACCGCCGACGGGTCCGCCGGGGCGGCGCCCCGCGCCGCCGAAGCGGCTCCCCCCTGCGGTGGGCGGCGGTGTCTCCTCGGCAGGTACTCCAAGATCGAGAGCAAGATCCTGCCACGGCGGCGGAAACACCCCCCACCTCTGCCGAGGGGCGCAGGCGGACGATGCGCGGTGATCGCCGGAAACGAATCAAGGCCCCTCCGTGGAGGGGCCTTGACCTGCTGTTACCTCTGGTCGGGGTGGCCGGATTTGAACCGACGACCTCTTCGTCCCGAACGAAGCGCGCTACCAAACTGCGCCACACCCCGAGGCGTGCCGACAAATAGTAGCCCACCCGCTCCGACGGTCAAACTCGGTACCCCCACCGCCGCCCGGCCGCCTCGGGAACGGTGGAGATCCGCACAACTCCCGGATATGGCGGCCTCACCAGGCCCCGGACACCCCTACGTCCCGGAAGTTGCGCGGATCTTGGGCCGCCGAGGCCGACCCGGGCGCGCGAGGCCGACCCGGGCGCGCGAGGCCGACCCGGGCCGCCGAGGCCGACCCGGGTCGGGGGCGGGCGGTCAGCGGGGGATGAGGGTGAGGACGCTGGCCTCGGGCGGGCAGGCGAACCGGACCGGGGCGGTGGGGTGCGTACCGAGGCCGGCGGAGACGTGCAGCCAGGCGTCCGAGTCCGGCCACCGGTGCAGGCCCCGGGCCATCGACCGGGGCAGCCCGCAGTTGGTCACCAGCGCGCCGAAGCCCGGCACGCAGACCTGGCCGCCGTGGGTGTGCCCGGCGAGCAGCAGCCCGAAGCCGTCGGCGGCCATCTGGTCGAGCACCCTGGGCTCGGGCGAGTGGCTGAGCGCGATCGACAGGTCGGCCGAGGGGGAGACCGGGCCGGCCACCGCGGCGTAGTCGTCCCGCTCGATGTGCGGATCGTCGACGCCGGCCAGCTCGACGACCCGGCCGCCGGCCTTGATCGTCGTCCGGGCGTTGTTCAGGTCCACCCAGCCGGCGCCGGCGAGCACCTCGCGCAGTTCCTCGTGCGGCAGTTCGACACCCTCGGTGTACTCCCGGTCGGACAGGAAGTAGGTGAACGGGTTCTTCCAGACCGGGCCGGTGTAGTCGTTGGAGCCGAAGACGAAGGCGCCCGGGTAGTCGAGCAGCGGTTGCAGCGCCCGGAGCACCCCCGGCACGGCATCCGGGTGCGCCATGTTGTCCCCGGTCACCACCACCAGGTCGGGGTCGAGGGCGGCCAGCGAGGCCACCCAGCGCTGCTTGCGGGCCTGGGCGGGCATCATGTGCAGGTCCGACAGGTGCAGCACGCGCAGCGGCTCGGCGTCGGCCGGCAGCACCGGCACGTCGTACCGCCGCAGGGTGAACATGTTGCGCTCGACGAGCGACGCGTAGGCCAGGGCGGCCCCGCCCACCGCGGCGGTTCCGGCCGCGAGCCGGAATAGTGTGCGCTTTCGCATGGCGTTCAGGGTAGTTTGACCGTCCATGAGCACGCTGAAGGACCGTCTCACCGCCGACATGCGCGCCGCCCTGAAGGCGCGCGACGAGCTGACCACCTCGACGCTGCGGATGGCCCTGGCGGCCGTCGGCACCGCCGAGGTCGCCGGCAAGGCCAAGCGGGACCTCACCGACGACGAGGTGCTCGCGGTGCTGACCAAGGAGGCGAAGAAGCGGCGCGAGGCCGCGACCGCCTTCGCCGACGCGGGCCGCACCGACCAGGCCGCCAAGGAGACCGCCGAGGGCGAGGTGCTGGAGCGCTACCTGCCCAAGCAGCTCTCCGATGAGGAGCTGGCCGAGCTGGTCGCGGGGGCGCTCGCCGCGGGCGGGTTCACCGGCAAGGCGCAGATGGGCCCGGCCATGAAGGCGGCCCAGGGCGCGGTGGCCGGCCGGGCCGAGGGGGGCCGGGTCGCCGCCGAGGTACGCCGGCAGCTCGGCCTCTGATCCCGCCGGCTCCGGCCGGCGTACGCGAAAACGGGCGGGCACCCGCGTGGGGTGCCCGCCCGTCGTCGTGTCGAGGGATCAGCCTCGGGATCGACCCGGTGGCCGGCCCGGGTTGGGCGGCTGGCCACCGGGGTTGCCCGTCGTGGCGCCACCGCCGCCGCTGCTGACCTGGATGGTGACCACGCCACCCTTGATGGTCCGGCCGTCCGGGCTGGTGCCGGCGGCGGTGCCCGGCGGGCAGCTGGAGGGCACCTTGACGTCGGAGACGACCGCGTCGAAGCCGGCGCCCTCGATCCGGTTCTTCGCCGTCTCGACCGGCTGGCACTTGACGTTCGGGATGGAGCGCTGGTCACCCTCGGAGATCTTCTTGCCGGGCGGCTCGAAGTCGATCCGGGGCTTGCCCTTCATCGCGTCCCGCAGCGTCTCGTAGACCGGCGGGTTGATGCCGTTGGGCACGTTGTGCCCCATCTTGACGTTGGTCTGCGGCCAGTCCGGGTCGGCCATGATGCCGGCCACCGCGTACTGCTTGGTCATCGCGACCAGCGCGGCGCTCTTCTCCGAGTCGGTGGTGCCGGACTTGCCGGCCACCGGCGCCTTGACGATGCCCCTCACGTTGGCCGCCGTCCGGCTGCCGCCGCAACTGCCGTTGGCCGGGTTGTCACCGACCGGGCAGCGGGCGGCGTCCACCGCGGCCCGGGCCACGTCGGTGCTGATCCGCTTCTCGCAGCGCGGGTTGGCGATGTCCAGCTTCTTGCCCTCCGGGTCCCGGATCTCCTGCACCGGGATCGGCTCGCAGTACTTGCCGTCCGCGGCCAGGGTGGCGTACGCGTTGGCCAGGTCCAGCGGGGTGGTCTGCGAGACGCCCAGGGTGAAGGCGCCCCAGTCGTGCGCGTAGTCCTTGTTGCTGGCGAAGCGGGCGTCGTTGCTGGCCCGGAACTGGATGCCGAGCCGCTTGGCCACGTCGACCACGTTCTCCGCGCCGACCTGCTGCTGCAACGGCACGAAGTAGGTGTTGATCGAGGCGCTGAACGCGGTCCACATGTTCTGCGGGCCGCCGGCCTTCTTGCCCGAGTTGGTCGGGCAGTAGAGGTTGGTGCCCGGGCAGGCGGCCGGGCTGCTGCTGCTGATGATGTACTCGGACCGGAACGTCTGCGGGGCGTTGTAGCTGTAGCTGAGCGGGATGCCCTTCTCCAGCGCGGCCACGATGGTGAAGATCTTGAAGGTCGAGCCGGCCTGGTACCCGGTGATGCCGTCGCCGCCGGTCAGCAGCGGGTTGACGGTGTTCGGGTAGTTGCCGCGCTTGCCCTTCTTGCGCTGCTTCGGGTCGCTGTGCGGCTTGTTGGCCGGCTTCTTCGGGTCGTCCAGCTTGAAGTTGCGGTTCACCGCCAGCGCCCGGACCCGGCCGGTGCCCGGCTCGACCACCGCGACCATGGCGGCTTCCTTGGCGGTCTCCTTCTTGGCCCTGCGGACCGCCTTGTCGGCCGCGCGCTGCGCGTCCGGGTCGAGCGTGGTGACGATGTGGTAGCCGCCGCTCTTGAGCCGCCGCTCCCGGTCGTACGAGGTCGAGCCGAACGTCTCCTGCTGCATCCACCAGCGGTAGAGGTAGTCGCAGAAGAAGCCCCAGCCCTTCTCGGCGGTGTCGACGCAGCCGTTCGGGGTGCGCTTGTCCTTGACCACCAGCTTGGTCGCCTTGGCGGCGTCCGCCTCCTGGCGGGTGATCGCGCCGATCTCGAACATGTTCTCGATGACGTAGTTGCGCCGGTCGACGGCGAGCGGGTAGCCGCTCTTGGTGGTCGGGTCGAAGGAGCTGGGCGCCTTCACCATGCCGGCCAGCATCGCCGCTTCCTCGATCTTCAGGTTCTTCGGCGGCTTGCCGAAGTAGACCTGACTCGCGGCGTAGACGCCGTACGCGCCGTTGCCGAAGGCGGCGATGTTGAGGTAGCGCTCCAGGATCTCGTCCTTGGAGAGCTCCTTGTCGATCTGGAGGGCGTAGCGCATCTCGCGCAGCTTGCGGGCGCTGGTGTCCTCGGTCGCGGCGACCACGTCGGCCGGGTGGGTGGCCGAGTACGCGATGGCCAGCCGGACGTACTGCATCGTCAGCGTGGAGGCGCCCTGCCGGTCGGCGCCCGCGTTCTGGTTGTTGACGAAGGCACGGGCGACGCCGTTGAGGTCGACGCCGTTGTGCTTGTAGAAGTCGTGGTCCTCGGCCGCGATGATGGCCTTCTGCATGACCGGCGAGATGTCGGCGAGCTTCACGTCGCGCCGGTTCTCGTCGTACATGGTGGCGAGCTGCGTCTTGCCGTCGGCCGCGTAGAGGTAGCTGATCTGCGGCGCGCGGGCCACCGTCAGCTCCTTGGGCAGCGCGCCGAACGTCTCGGCGCCGGCCTTGGCGGCCAGCCCGGACATCGCCACCGCGGGGAAGGCCGCCGCCGCGACGACCACGCCGGCCAACAGGCCGCAGATCAGCAGCGATGCGGCGTTGGTCAGCACATTGTGGTCACGTTTCCGCATCCAGGTCACCTCGACAGGGTACGCGAACAGGTAACGAGGGGCGCTGGGGCGTTCTTTCCCCATTTCCTGCGCGCGCCGACCTCGTTGTGCTAAACGCACGACCCCTGGTGCGTGGTTGCGTGAACCCGGCGCCGAGTCTCCTCCATTCGGGGGACGGCCGCAGCGTTTTCACGTACTGGGGAGGGGTAAGCGCCGGTCGAGAGCCCGGGAAGCCGGGAGTGTCCGGAATGATGGATTTAGCCGACAACGTTGCGTAATCGGGCGACTACAGAGCATGATGGGGGCGGCGACAGCGCCACATGTCGTCCGTGCCGCCTTGGGGAAGGCAGGCCCGGGCGATCGGGGGGAATTGCCGGCTGGTCCGCACGACGTCGGTAGGTACTGCAAGGGGGGACGTGTACACATGGGCATGATCACTGACTGGCCGTCGCTGGCGGCATGTCAGAACGGGGACCCGGACGCGTTGTTCGTACAGGGCGCCGAACAGAACGTGGCGAAGCGGATCTGCCGGAGCTGCCCAGTTCGGTACGAGTGCCTGGCCGACGCGCTGGACAACCGGATCGAGTTCGGTGTGTGGGGTGGCATGACCGAACGCGAACGCCGCGCGCTGCT
The DNA here is from genome assembly GCF_030519475.1 of Micromonospora sp. C28SCA-DRY-2. Lineage (GTDB taxonomy): Bacteria > Actinomycetota > Actinomycetes > Mycobacteriales > Micromonosporaceae > Micromonospora. The sequence goes on from NZ_JAUMKD010000004.1 coordinate 178,328, forward strand.
GCGCCGTCACCCGCAGGTGACGAGCTGGCGCAAGATGTTCGAGGCCGCGATGAAGAAGAACAGCAAGGACAAGGCCGGCAAGGACAAGATCCTGGTCACCGCCGCCGGCTGACCACCACGCTCCGGGCCCGGCCGACCGCGAACGGTCCGGGCCCGACCGGTGGCCACGGCTCGGGCCGCCCGCCGCGGTGCGGCCCGGTGGCCGCCGCGGCTCAGGCCCGGCTGATCGCCGCGCCGATCGTTCGCAGCCCGTCGACGTCGTGCACGTCGGCGGGCTGCGCCGTCACCGACACCGCCGGTACCGCCGGGAACTCCTCGGTGAACCGTTGCGCGACCCGCTGCTCGCGGCGGGCCTGCTGGACCAGCGCCGCGTGCGCCCGCAGCACCTCCTCGGTGGCCTCGTGCCCGCCGAGGTCGGCCAGCCGCGCGGCGGCGGCCAGGCTCTCCGCCGCGTCCAGGTCGGGCGCCGCCGGCCGGTGCACCCGGTTGAGCACCAGGCCGGCCAGCGGCATCCGCTCCGCGCGCAGCCGGCCGGCGAAGTAGGCGGCCTCCCGGACCGCGTCCGGCTCGGGCGCCGCGACCAGCAGGAACGCCGTCTCCCGTGCCTGCAGGATGCGGTACGTCTGCTCGGCGCGCTGCCGGAACCCGCCGAACATCGAGTCGAGCGCGGCGACGAAGCCGGAGAGGTCGGTCAGCAACTGCGCGCCGAGCACCTTCTGCACGACCTTGGAGAACATCCCGAACGACGCGGTGACCAGGCTGAACATGCTCCGCCCGCCGGTGCGCGCCGGGGCCAGCAGCAGCCGCAGCATCCGTCCGTCGAGGAACCGGGACAGCCGCGCCGGGGCGTCGAGGAAGTCCAGCGCCGACCGGGACGGCGGGGTGTCCACCACGATCAGGTCCCACTCGCCCCGGGCGTGCAACTGGCCGAGCTTCTCCATCGCCATGTACTCCTGCGTACCGGCGAAGGTCGAGCTCATCGCCTGGTAGAAGGGGTTGGCGAAGATCTCCGCCGCCTTCGCCCGGTCGGTGTGCTGGAGCACCACGTCGTCGAAGGTGCGCTTCATGTCGAGCATCATGGCGTGCAGCTCGCCGCCGCTCGCCTCGACGTCGATCCCCTTCACCTGGCGCGGGGTGTTGTCCAGCTCGGTGAGCCCGAGCGACTGGGCCAGCCGGCGCGCCGGGTCGATGGTGAGCACCACCGTACGGCGGCCGTGCTGCTCGGCGGCCCGGAGCGCGAGCGCGGCGGCGGTGGTCGTCTTACCCACCCCGCCCGCCCCGCAGCAGACCACGATGCGTACGCCGGGATCGGCGAGGATCTGGTCGACGTCCAGCTGCGGCGCCGCGTCTTCGGAAGGCACCAATCGAGCGTATCGGGCCGACTGGCTCCCCGTGCCGGTGCGGACGCCAGGTGTGAGTCAATCCGCCCGGACGAGCGCCTCCGCGAGCCGGTCCAGCCCGGCCCGGTCCACGCCCTCGGGCAGCAGCGGCAGCTCGATCAGCGGCAGGCCCAGCTCCACCAGGTCGGCCCGGAGCGAATCCTCCAGTTCACGACGGATGGTCTGGTCCTGGGCCTCGGCGTACAGCCCGGCCACGGTGTCCCGGTCGGCGGGCAGCCCGGCGGCGATCAGCCCCCGGCGCAGCTCGGCCTGGCTCACCACCCGGCCGGCCGGCAGCGGGGGCCGGGCGGCGTTGACGATCACCCGACCGACCGGGAAACCGAACGAGGTCAGCTCGGCGATCGCGTCGATCGTCTCCTGGACCGGCATCTCCTCGAGCAGGGTGACCACGTGCACAGCGGTCATCGGCGAGCGCAGCAGCGCGGAGACCCCCTCGCTCTGCGTCTTGATCGGCCCGACCTTGGCCAGCCGGGCGGTCTCGGCGGTGACGTTGAGGAACCGGCCGATCCGGCCGGTCGGCGGGGCGTCCAGCACCACCGCGTCGTACACCCGCCGCTGGCCGGCGGTGCGCGTGGTGGCCTCCTTCACCTTGCCGGTGAGCAGCACGTCGCGCAGGCCGGGGGCGATGGTGGTGGCGAAGTCGATGGCGCCGAACTTGCGCAGCGCCCGGCCGGCCGCGCCGAGCTTGTAGAACATGTCCAGGTACTCGAGCAGCGCCTCCTCGGCGTCCACCGCCAGCGCCCGCACCTCGCCGCCGCCCGGCACGTCGGCCAGGTGCCGTTCCTCGTACGGCAGTGGCTCGGTGTCGAAGAGCTGGGCGATGCCCTGCCGCCCCTCGACCTCGACCAGCAGGGTGCGCCGGCCGCCGGCGGCCAGCCCGAGGGCGAGCGCCGCCGCCACGCTGGTCTTGCCGGTGCCGCCCTTGCCGGTCACCACGTGGAGGCGGCCCGGCCATCCCTCGGCCGGGTCGGCCGGTCGCTCAGCTGCTCGCACCCGTCGAGCCTATCCAGCGACGGCGCTCAGGCGACCTCGCAGACCCACCAACCGGTCTTCCGCACCACCGTGAAGCGCAGCTCCTGGTCGGCGACCTTCTCGTCCGCGGTCGTCATGGTCACCTTGGTGCTGACCGTGGCCCGGTCGCCGGTCTGGTTGTCCACGGTCGGCTTGGTCCACCGGAACCGCGGGTTCTGGTGGGTGCCGACGTACTTCTCCACCTCGGCGACCTTGGCGGCGATCCGGTCGTCGTCCCGCGCCGCCGAGCAGACCAGGGTGGCCGCCTTGGCCGCGTCCCGGTCCTTGTAGACGGCGGTGAGGAACTCGTCGACAGCGACCGCCGGCTCCTTGGCGCCGGTGCCCGTCTCCGTGTCGCGCAGGGTGAAGAACGCCGCCGCGCCGCCGACGACGCAGAGCAGCAGCACCGCGGCGAGGGCGATCCCGGCGATCAGCAGGCCGCGCTTCTTCTTCGGGGCCACCGGGCCCTGGTACGGCGGGTACCCGGCCGGCGGCAGCGGGCTGGTGGCCGGGTCGGCGGTGGGAGCACCGGGCGGGACGGGCGGGACGGCCGGGCTCGGAGCCTGGGGCTGGCCGGCCGGCTCGCCGCTGGGTGGCTGGGTCATCTCGTCCCCCGGGGTGCGACGTCGTCACCGGAGGCGACGAGCGTGTGTGGCGCGGGCGGGCGAGCCCTGCGCGCTCGTCCGACCGGAAGGGTAGCGGTCCGCGCCGGATCGCGGGGGAGGGGCGGGCCGGTCGGGGCCGGACCCGACAGTCTGTCGCATATGTGACTTTCGGTCACCTGTCGTGCGCGTCCTGTTTACGGGACTCGGGCCGCCGACCTACGTTCTGAGCTGCGCGGGGGGACCGGGCCGGGCGTCGGGCCCGGACCGGATGGCGATGACGTGACCAGGTACGACGCCCGGAGGCAGCGATGCGCGACGCGGACAACCACCCCCGAGCCCAGTTCCCGACGGGGCGCCTGTCCGGCCCCGGCTCGGCCGGGGAGGGGGAGGGGGTCGCCGCGGGCCTGCCGATCAACGAGCGGTCGTACCGGCGGATCGCCGAACCCGTCGAGGTGGTGCGGACGCTCGCCCGGCCCGCCGAGCGGACCCGGGACGACGACGAACCCGGCTACGTCATCCACCTGCCGATCCGGGTCGCCGACCTGGCCGCGGCGACCGCCCTGGCCGGCACGGTCGCCACCTCGCTCGGCTTCCTCGTCGAACTCGACGCCGGCGAGACCACCGTCTCCACCGCCGACGACCAGAACAACCGGCACCGGGTCTTCTGCGACCTGCTGCTGCCCGACCGCACCCGGTGCCCCCAGCGGTACGAGCACAGCGGCCCGTGCGGCGACCTGCCGAGCGCCCCGGAGCAGCGTCCCGCACCCCGGCCGGCCGCCGGACCGTAGGCTGTCCCTCGAAGTGTCAATGCCACCGAGGGAGCCCTCCACCGATGCAGAAGTGGGAATACGCCACGGTCCCGCTGCTGGTCCACGCGACCAAGCAGATCCTCGACAACTGGGGCGAGGACGGGTGGGAACTCGTCGCCGTGATCCCCGGCCCGAACCCGGACCAGCTGGTCGCCTACCTGAAGCGGCCGAAGGCATGAGCGAGCGGAGCGAGCGAATCATCGGGCTCAGCGCACTGGTGCCTCATGCCGGCACTGCTCACGGTCCGATCCCCGGCCGAGGCCGTGTCGACGCCGCGGGATACGCCGACGCGGCCGGGCCTCGGACCGTTCGGCGGAGCGGAGTGCCGGCATGAGCAACGGTCCGCACGCGAAGCTCGCCGAGCTCGGGCTCACGCTGCCCGAGGTGGTGCCCCCGGTGGCCAGCTACGTGCCGGCCGTGCAGTCCGGGCAGCACGTCTACGTCTCCGGCCAGTTGCCGATGGCCGAGGGGAAGCTGCTGGCGACCGGCAAGGTGGGCGCCGGGGTCTCCGCCGACCAGGCCAAGGACCTCGCCCAACGCTGCGCGCTGAACGCGCTGGCCGCGATCGACTCGCTGGTCGGCCTGGAGAACGTCGTCAAGATCGTGAAGCTCACCGGCTTCGTCGCCTCGGCTCCCGGGTTCACCGGCCAGCCGGGGGTCATCAACGGCGCCTCCGACCTCTTCGGAGCGGTCTTCGGCGAGGCCGGCCGGCACGCCCGCAGCGCGGTCGGCGTCGCCGAGCTGCCGCTCGACGCCCCGGTCGAGGTCGAGGTCATCGTCGAGGTCGCCTGACCAGCACACTCCCCGCGATCCTGCGCCGCCCGGCCGGGCAAAAGCCGTGAAGCGGCAGGTATCCCGGGCCGATCGCGCAAGATCGCGGGGAGTTGCCGTCGGGGCCGTACGATCGCAGCCATGACCGGGCACTTCACGGCGCCGGCGGCCGCCCTCGCGGACGAGCTGCCGGACTGGGTGACGCTGCTGCGCGCCCCGAACCCGGGGCCGATGACGCTCGACGGCACCAACACCTGGCTGCTGCGCGCGCCCGGGGCGGACCGGGCGGTGGTGGTCGACCCGGGCCCGGCCGACGAGGAGCACCTGTCCCGGATCGCGGCGCACGGCCCGGTCGCGTTCGTGCTGATCACGCACGGGCACGGCGACCACACCGAGGGCGCCCGCCGGCTGGCCGAGCTGCTCGGCGGGGTGCCGGTCCGCGCCGCCGACCCGGCGCACACCGTCGACGGGCCGCCGCTGGCCGGGCCGGGCGACCGGATCGACGGCGCCGGCCTGGGCATCCGGCTGCTGCCCACGCCCGGGCACACCGGCGACTCGGTCTGCTTCCTGGTCGAGCACGCCGACGAGCGGGCGGTCCTCACCGGCGACACCATCCTGGGCCGGGGCACCACCGTGGTGGCCCACCCGGACGGGCACCTCGGGGACTACCTGACCAGCCTGGAACTGCTCAGCACGTACCGGGGGATCCCGGCGCTGCCGGGCCACGGTCCGGCGCTGGCCGACTGCGGCGCCGCCGCCGAGTTCTACCTCGCCCACCGCCGCGCCCGGCTCGACCAGGTCCGGGCCGCGGTCGACGCCGGCGCCCGCACCCCGGCCGAGGTGGTCGCCGCGGTCTACGCGGACGTGGACCGGTCGCTGTGGTGGGCCGCCGAGTGGTCGGTCCGCGCCCAGCTGGAACATCTCGGGGTCGACGCCGGGGAATCCGACCCCGGGGTGAGCGGGTTGGAGCAAGCGTGACCTGCCCGGTGTGCGGAACCGTCGCCGTACCCGGCGCCCGGTTCTGCCACAACTGCGGGGCCGCCCTGCCGGCCGCCGCGACGCTGCCGGCGGCCGAGCGCCGGGTGGTCACCGTGCTCTTCGGTGACCTGTCCGACTTCACCTCCTGGTCGGAGGACCTCGACCCCGAGCGGGTCGGCGCGGTCACCGACCGGGTGCTGGCCGCGCTGGCCGGCGCGGTGAAGACCTTCGGCGGGCACGTCGACAAGCTGACCGGTGACGGGATCATGGCGGTCTTCGGCGCGCCGGTGGCGCACGAGGACGACGCCGAGCGGGCGGTCCGCGCCGCGCTCTCCATGCAGCGCGCGGTCCGCCGGGTGCTCGACGACGAGCGCGGCGGCGGCGCTCCGCTCGGCCTGCGGGTCGGCCTCAACACCGGCGACGTGATCGCCGGCATCCAGGCCGCCATCGAGTACACGGTCATCGGCGACACCGTGAACACCGCCGCCCGGCTCGCCGACGCCGCCGCCGTGGGCGCGATCTACGCCGGGGCGCGCACCTCCGCCGCCACCCGGCACGTCGCCTCCTGGCGGGCACTGCGTCCGCTGCGGCTCAAGGGCAAGCGGGAGCCGGTCGAGGCGTACGAGCTGCTCGGTCTCCTGGACGCTCCGGGCACCCGGTCGGGCCTCGGCGACGAGGCGCCGTTCGTGGGCCGGGAGACCGAGATCGGCCGGGTCGCCGGCCGGCTCGCCGAGGTGATCGACCGGGGCGAGCCCCGGGTGCTGCTGATGACCGCCGAGGCGGGGATCGGCAAGTCCCGGTTCGCCGCCGAGGTGGAACGCCTCGCCGCCGGCTACGACGTGGGCGCCGGCCGGTACGCCGCGCACACCGGCGCCCGGGTGCTCTCGGTGCGCTGTGCCGCGTTCGGCGAACGGCGCCGGCTCGCCCCGCTGGCCGACCTGGTCCGGGCCGCGGTCGGCCTGCCCGGCGACGCCGCCACCGCGGTCACCCGGCCGGCCGTGGAGGAGCGGCTGCGTCGGCTCGGGCAGCGGCTCGGCCGCACCGGCGAACCGGTCCCGATCGCCAGCGACCAGCTGCTGGCCCTGCTCGGCTACGCCGAACTGCCCGCCGGCGGGCCGAGCGAGCAGGGCGAGTGGGGCGCCACCCAGCCGCCCGTCGACGCCGACGCGGTGCCGAACGCGGTCGCCGACCTGCTCAGCGCGCTCGCCCAGGAGGCGCCGCTGGTGATCGTCGTGGACGACCTGCACGACGCCACCGCCGAGACCATCCGGTCCCTCGGGGTCACCCTGTCCCGGCTCGCCGGGCCGGTGCTGGTACTGCTGCTGGGCCGGCCGGAGCTGGTGCGGACCGCGGGCGCGCTGACCCGGGTGGCCGACGCCGAGGTGCACGCGCTGCCGCCGCTGCGCGGCGCCGACGCCGCCCGGCTGCTCACCAGCTACCTGGGCGGCGGCAAGCTGCCCCAGGCGGACGCCGACCGGCTGCTCGCCACCGCCCAGGGCAACCCGTTCTACCTGGCCGAACTGGTCACCCTGCTGATGGAGCGCGGGGCGCTGACCGCGGTGGCCGACCGGAGCGCCCCGAGCCCGGGGCGCTGGCGGCTGGTGCCCGGCTCGCTGGGCAGCCGGCTGCTCTCCCGCGACCTGGCCGCCGTGCTGGCGGCCCGGATCGACGCGCTGCCGGCCGAGGCGCGCTCGGTGCTGCGGGACGCCGCGGTGGTCGGCGACACCGTGCCGGAGGGCGCGCTGGAGGCGCTGCGCGAACAGCGCGCCGGGCTGGCCGGCCGGCCCGCGGCGGTGGCCGCGGTCGAGCTGGAGCGGGCCGTCGAGGAGCTGCTGCAACGGCGGATGCTGCACCGCACCCGCACCGGCTACGCCTTCGCCACCCCGCTGATGCGGGAGGCCGCGTACGCCGGGGTGAGCAAGGCCGAGCTGGCCGAGCGGCACGCCGCGCTGGCCCGCTGGGCGAGCCTCGCACCGGCGGACGGTTCGGCGCCGCCGGGCGGGTTCACCGAGCCGGCCCGGGACGACTTCGTGGCCGAACACGTGGAGCGGGCGGCCGCGCTGGCCGACGCCGTCGGGCTGCGGCCGGACGCGCCGGCCCGCGCGGTGGTGCCGCTCGGCGTGGCCGCGCTCGGCCGGGCCGCCCGCCGGTCCCTGCACCTCGGTGAGCCGGCGCTGGCCGTCGAGTACGCAGACCGGGCCGCCGAACTCGGCCGGGACGGGGTGCCGCCGGCCGACCGGGTGGTACACGCCCGGGCGCTGCTCCAGGTCGGCCGGCCCGCCGACGCGCTCGCCTTCGCCGAGAAGATCGCCGCGAACGCCGGCGACGAGGCGGGGGTGCGCGCCAGCGCGCTGCTGCTCGCCGGTCAGGCGCACCAGACCATGGGCGACCAGGCGCGGGCGGAGTCCTGCTGGCACGAGGCGTTGCAGGTGGCCACCGCCGCCGACCTGCCCGCGCTGCGCGCGTCGGCGATGCGCCGGCTGGGGATGGCCGACTTCATCGCCGGGCGGCTGGGCCAGGCGAGCAGCCGGCTGGCCGCCTCGTACCAGGTCAGCCGGGCGGTGGGCGACCGCCGGGGGCAGGCCTGGTCGTTGCAGAACCTGGCCTGGGTGACCACCACCCGGGGCGACTTCGCCGGCGCGGACGCGGTGCTCGGCCGGGCCGCCCGGCTCTTCGCCGAGCTGAAGGACCCGTACGGGCGGGCCTGGCTGCGCGGCACCACCGCGTTCGCCCGGCTGCTCGCCGGCCGGCTCCGGGAGGCGGACCGGTTGGCGCGGGTCTTCCTGCCCTTCGGCGAGCGGGTCGGCGAGGCGTGGGCGGTCGGGACCCTCCGCGCGGTCGAGGCGTTCGCCACCGCGGAACTCGGCGAGCTGGCCGACGCGGACCGGGAGGCCCGCCGGGCGTACCGGGAGTTCGCCGCCGCCTCCGACGACTGGGGACGCGGGTTCGCGCTGGTCGTCCGGGGGGTGGTGGCCCGTGGGCTGGGCGAGCCGGAGCACGCCGCCGACCTGCTCACCGACGCGCTGTCGTACGCCCACCGGACGTCGCACCCGCTGCTCACCGGGATGGCCGGCACGCTGCGCGGGTTCGTGGCGCTGGACCTGGGCGACGGGCCCGCCGCCGAGCGGGACGCCCGGGCCGTGCTGACCGCCGTCGAGCCGCACAACCCGCAGGCGCCCGCCCAGGTGGGGCCCCGGGTGCTGCTGGCCATGGCCCGGCTGGCGGCCGGCGACCCGGCCACCGCCGTCGGGCTGCTCGCCCCGGTGGCCACCGCTGCCGCGAACAGCCCGTCGCTGCTCTTCTCGCGCCGCCAGACGATGGCCCGGTACGCCTCCGCGCTGCTCGCCCACGGCCAGCGGGACCAGGCGCTGGACTGGGCCCGGCGGGCGGTCCTCGCCCCGGCGGAGGACGTGCGCAGTCAGGTGGTCGCGGCGAGCGTGCTGGCCGAGGCGCTGGCCGCCTGCGGCCGGCCGGTGGAGGCGCTGGCCTGCGCCGAGGAGGCGGTGCGGCTGGCGTACGCCACGGAGCAGCGCAGCGAGCGGGCCGCCGCCGACGCGCTCCTCGCCCGCCTGGGCCCCGGCTGACCGGTCGCCGGCGCACCGGCCGCCGGGCGGGCCGGGTCGGGCGGTGCGGCGCGCCGGGTTCGACACGCCGCGAAGGCGGGCCGGTGGGATGCGGGATTGTGGCGGTTCTGCCGATGTGCCCGGCGGGGCCGGCCGCTAGCCTGTCAGGTCCGTGCGGCGTCCACAGTGGCGGCCGTACCTGCCTTGGGGAGGGCCGTCATGAGGCTGCCGCGTTCGGTTGCCGGCTGGACGATCGCGGTCTTCGGCGTGCTGGCGCTGCTCATGGGCGCGGTCGGGCTGCTCTGGCCGGAGGCGCTGCTGCGGATGCTCGGGTTCGAGGTGCCGGCGCAGCGGGCGGCCGGCGACCACACCGGCACCTTCCTGATGGCCTCGTCGATGGCCTCGTTCAACATGGGGGTCTACTACCTGCTCGCCACGGCCACCGAGTGGCGCGCGTTCTACCGGTTCACGGTGGTCTTCCGGCTGGTCACCTTCACCGTCTTCAGCATCGCCGTGCTGGCCGACATCGCCCCGGCGCGGTTCTTCGGGGTGGCCGCCTGGGAGGGCGCGGGGGCGGTGGCGACCGCCGTCGGGCTCTGGTGGGACGCCCGCCGGTCGGGCTCCGCCGAGCCGTCCGCGCCGGCCGAGGCCACGCCCGCCCCGGACACGGTGCACTGAGCGCCCCGCCCGGTTGGGTATTTTCGAGACCGTGACCGACACCCCGCCCGGCGCCCTGCCGACGCCCATCGTGCCCGGTCTGACCGATTTGCGGGTCTTTGCCAGGGGTGGCTACGCGACCGTCTACCGGGCCACCCAGATCTCGGTCGGTCGCGAGGTGGCGGTCAAGGTGGAGAACCGCACGCTGGACAGCGAGCGGGACCAGGCCCGGTTCCTGCGCGAGGCGCGCGCCGCCGGCCGGATGTCGTCGCACCCGCACGTGGTCGACCTCTTCGACGTCGGGGTCACCGTCGACCAGCACCCCTATTTGATCATGGAGCTCTGCGACGGGTCGTACGCCGAACGGATGCGCACCTCGCCGCTCGGCCCGGTGGAGGCCCGCGACCTCGGGGTCAAGATCGCAGACGCGATCGCCCACTCGCACGCGGCGGGCGTGCTGCACCGCGACGTGAAGCCGGCGAACATCCTCTACTCGCACTTCAACTCGGCGGTGCTGGCCGACTTCGGGCTGGCCGTACTGGGTGAGATGCGGGACGCCTCGGTCGCCCTGGAAGTGCTCACCCCGGCGTACGCGCCACCGGAGATGTTCAACCACAGCCCGCCGTCCCCGGCGGTCGACGTCTACGCCCTCTGCGCCACCCTCTACGCGGTGATGCACGGCCGGCCGCCCCGCTGGCAGTCCGAGCGGAACCCGAGCCTGGTCACCGTGCTGGAGATGTTCCACCAGCCGATCCCCGGCCTGCCGGGCGTGCCCGACGAGCTGGTCGAGGTGCTCCGCGCCGGGATGGCCAACGACCCGGCCGACCGGCCCTCCGCGGCCGAACTGCGCGGCCTGCTCGCCAGCCTGCCGCTGGAGGGCGCCGGTGCCCCGCCCGGCGGCGCGCCCGCCGCCGGCGCCCCGCTGGCCGGCGGCCCCACCCCGACCGGGCAGCACCCGGCCGGCCGGTTCAGCCGGCCCGCTCCCCGCGGGCCGGTCGACGATGCCCACCCCACCGTGCCCACCACCACCGGCCGGCGCTGGCGGCGGCGCTGGTTCCTCGGCGGCGCCGGGGTGCTCGCCCTGGCCGGCTCGGCCACCGCCGGGGCCTGGGTGGCCGGCGGCGCGCCCGCGCCGACCCCGTCCGCGACGGTGGAGACGGTGGCGGCCACCCCCGCCGTGCTGCCCGGGTGCGCCGACGGCGCGGCCGAGTTGCCCGACGGCGCGCGCTGCGGCGCCGAACTGGAGTGCTTCGGCCCGGTGCAGGTACGCGGCAAGCGCGCCGCGGCCGACCGGGTGCCCTGCGACGGCCAGCACACCTGGGAGAGCTACGCCGAGGGCGACCTGCCGGCCACCCTGCTCGGCGCCGGGTACGCCGAGATCAGCGCGGACCCGGCGGTCCGCCGGGTGTGCAACGAGACCACCTTCCGGCTCACCAGCGGGATCGCCCAGCCGGCCGGGTGGAACCTGGAGGTGCTGCCGCCGGCCGGGACCGACGCCGACCGCACCTACCGCTGCCTGGCCGGGCGAGGGCTGGACGCGCTCGCCTCGCCCACCCTCACCGGTCGCTGAACCGGTCCCGGTGCCGCTCCCGCATCGCCCGCACCGCGTCGAGGTTGTCCAGCGTCTCCAGGGTGTCGGCGTCGATGCCGTACAGCCCGTCCGCCGGCTGCCCCGCCGCCGTCGTGGCGTCGGACTCGGCGTCGTCGCGCTGCCGGACGGCGGTCAGCGACACGCCCGCGACGGTGGCGGACAGGACGCAGAGCAGCGCCAGCACCACCCCGACGAGATCCTGCCGACGCCAGAGGACCAGCGTCACCAGCAGCGCGACGGCGACCGTCGCGGCGACCGCCGCCACCGTCCGCGCGTCCGGGCCGGGCACCCTCATCCGTCCAGCATGTATCCGCCGGGCCGCCTGTCAACCACCGCCGCCTTCCGCGCCACCCGTCGACCGATGGCGGCACCCGGCCGGCGCGGGAAGGGCGGCTACCATCCACTGGGGATCTTCCCGTCGACGCTGAGGAGCGCTGTGACCCGACTGGGCCGGATCGTCGCGGTACCGCTGGTGGCGGTGGGCCTGCTGGCCGCCTGTGGTGACGGGTCGACGCCGGCGGTGACGCCCTCGACCGCCAGTGCGCCGGCCGGCACGCCGTCGAACGCCGCGCCGTCGAGTGCCGGGCCGCTCAGCATCGACCAGGCCATCGCCCGGTTCGTCGCCGAGCGGTACGGCCCGGACGTCCGGTACGTCGGCCGCTGCGCTGTCGTGGAGCCCGGTACGCGTGGCGTCTGCGCGCTGCCGAAGGCCACCGTGGACGGTGGCGAGGTGTACGGGATCGGCGCGCCGTTCAGCGAGATCGACGCCTTCCTGCTGCTGGACGACAACGCCGGCGACTGGCGGGTGGTCGACTCGTACGTCCCGGACTTCCCGTCGGACGGCTCGTCGACCGGGCCGGTGCCCGCCTGGTTCGCCCAGGTCGACTGACCGGCTCCGGCCGCACCGGTGTTCGGCTGAGGCGACGCGACGCGCGAGGCCCCCGAGCCGGGCTGGCGCGGCGCGACCCGTCGAGGGCGGGTAACAACAGCGTCGATCGCGAAGAATTCGTTACCCCGATTCCGGTGATGTCGGCTTTGTCCGTGTTTCGTGGGGCGCACTTCATAGCCAGACGTCTCTAGAGTGGCGGGGGTCGAGCCCGGCTCGACCTGTCCCGTCGTCCACCGGAAGGCGTCCACATGCCACGACGAACCCGGTCTCTGGCCGCAGCAGGAATCGCCGGCGTTCTCCTCGCCGGCTCGGCGGTCACCCCGGCCGCCGCCGCACCCTCCCCCAGTGGCTGGGGGCGTCCGGTCGTCACCGACCGGACCAGTCCCGCCGAGGCGCGCCGGGTCGACCGCGTGCCCACGCCCGACCTGGACTGGTACGCCTGCTACGACTACGCCGAGTGCGCCACCGTCCGGCTGCCGCTGGACTACGACCGGCCGAACGGCGCCACCACCGAGGTCGCCCTGCTCCGGGTGAAGGCGCGCGACCAGCAGAACCGGATCGGCAGCCTGTTCCTCAACCCGGGCGGCCCCGGCGGCTCCGGCACCGACATCGCGCTCGCCGCGCCGTACTTCCTCAGCGACTCGCTGCTGGACCGGTTCGACGTGGTCGGCGTCGACCCGCGCGGCGTGGCCGCCAGCGAGCAGGTGCGCTGCTTCCCGTCGGTCAAGGACCAGACCCGGGCGTACGCCGGGCTGAACGTCGCCTTCCCGTGGACGAGGGCCGAGGAGCAGGCGTACGTCGCCTCCTCGGAGGCGGTGGGCCGGGGCTGCTCCACCACCGGCCGGCCGCTGAGCGGGGCGATGTCCACCGCCGAGGTCGCCCGCGACATGGACGTGCTCCGCCGCGCCGTCGGCGACCGCAAGCTCACCTTCCTGGGCTTCAGCTACGGCAGCGCACTCGGGCAGTACTACGCCAACATGTTCCCCGACCGGTTCCGGGCGCTGGTGATCGACGGGGTGCTCGACCCGCAGGCGTGGGTCGGTCGGGGCAAGGCGCGCGGGGAGGTCCAGGAGGACCGGCTGCGCAGCGCGCAGGGCGCGTACCGGGCGCTGCGCGAGATCATGACCCGGTGCGACGCGGCCGGCGCGGACGCCTGCCCGCTGGCCGCCGGTGACCCGATGGCCTCGTTCGAGCTGGTGGCCCAGCGGCTGCGGGCGAAGCCGCTGGTGATCGAGGACCCCGACCTCGGCTCGGTCACGGTCAGCTACGCCGACTTCGTCGGTGCCACCCTCGGCGCGCTGTACGACCCGGCCGGCTACGCGCAGGTGGTCGGCCTCACCGCGGAACTGCTGGTGCTCACCGACCCGCAGGCCGTCACGGCCGCCCGGGAGCGGGCCCGCGCCGCGGTGCTGCGGCTCGCCGCCCAGGCCCGCCAGCAGCGCGCGTTCGACTTCCCGTACGACAACAGCTTGGAGACCTTCCTCGGGGTGGACTGCACCGACGGGTACCACCCGGCGGACGCCGACTCGTGGCCGGCCCGGGCGGCCCGGGCCGACCGGCGCGACCCGTACTTCGGTCGGCTCTGGGCCTGGGCCACCTCGCCCTGCGCCCGGGACACCTGGACGGTGCGCGACGAGGACGCCTACACCGGGCCGTTCGACCGGCGCACCGGCGCTCCGGTGCTGGTGGTCGGCAACTACTGGGACCCGGCGACCAACTACCGGGGCGCGGTCAGCTCGGCGAGGCTGCTGCCGAACAGTCGCCTGCTGAGCAGCGACAGCTGGGGCCACACCGCGTACGGGACGTCGGCCTGCGCCACCGGGGCGATCGACGCGTACCTGATCTCCGGGGCGTTGCCGGCCCGGGGCACGGTCTGCACGGGTGACGTGCAGCCGTTCGCCGACCCGGCGCCCCCGGCCACCGACCGGGCGGAGCGCACCAAGAGCGCGCTGGCCGGGCAGGTCGCGCCGCGCCGCGGCGAGCCCAAGCGGCTCCCGCCGGTGGTCCCGCCGCTGCCGGCGGTCGGCACGCTGACCGCCCGCTGAGACCCGGGGGCGTTGTCTGTCGACCGTGGACCGCTGTCGCTACGCTCGGTGTCCCGCCCGCTCCGTTCCGCAGCGAGGTTCCGATGAACGCACCGGTCACCGGCTCCCGGGTCCGCTCGATCGCCACCACCCTGGCCGTGGCGCTGACCCTGACCCTGGCGGCGGCGGCCGGCTGCGACAGCCGGCAGGAGTCGGACCTGCCCTCGGTGCAGGAGAAGCTGCGCGAGACGCACATCTACGGCCAGGCGAAGCTGCGGATCGGGGTGGCCACCAACGAGCCGCTGATGGGCGAGCTGCGCAACGGGGTGTACACCGGCTTCGACGTCGAGATCGCCCGCTACATCGCCGCCTCCCTCGGCTACGAGGGCGACCAGCGGCTGGAGTTCGTCCCGGTCTCCACCGAGGACCGCATCCCGGCCCTCCAGGGCGGCATGGTCGACCTGGTGGTCTCCACCTTCTCCATCACCGAGGAGCGCAAGAAGCTGGTCAGCTTCGCCGGGCCGTACTTCGTCACCACCCAGGAGGTGATGGTCCCGCTCCGGCTGAAGGACCGGATCCGCACCATCGAGGACCTCCGCGACCCGACGTACAAGGTCTGTACCAGCGGCGGCTCCACCACCGAGGCGGAGTTGGAGAAACACCAGGTCAAGGCACTGGTGGTGAAGGACGTGGGGGACTGCGTCACGGGCATCCGGGCCGGCCGGTACGACGCGGTCAGCTCCGACGAGGCCATCCTCGCCGGCTTCCTGGCCCGGTTCCCGACCGAGTTCGAGATCGTCGACATGCCCTTCGGCACCAGCGAGATGCTCGGCATCGGCGTGCCGATCGGCGACCCGGCGCTGCGCGACCTGGTCGCGTTCTTCCTGCACAAGAGCTACCAGCAGGGGCGGGACGGGCAGACCAGCCCGTGGCTGACCGCGTACAACCGGACGCTGGGCCCGTGGCTGCGGGCGGAGAAGCGGCAACCGCAGCCGCTCGACGTACCGAAGCTGGTCGACTTCGACGACAAGGCGCCACGCCGATGAGCGCGGCGCCGGCCACCGCCACCGGCGGCCCGGACGCCGGCGGCCCGGTCCCCACCCCGCGCGATCCCACCCCGTCCGGCGCGCCACCGGACGCCACCCCGCCGGGCCGCCCTGCCAAGGAACCCGCCCGGCCCGATCCCGCCGGCTCCGACCAGGCCGAGCGGCGCGCCCGGGCCAGCCAGTCGTTCTGGACGGCGGTGGTCGGCGTGCCGGCGGTCTTCTCCGTGCTCCGGCTCGGGGTGGAGGCCGGCGGCGAGTTGCAGACGACCCTGCTGCTGGTGGCGAACGTCGGACCGGTGAACCTGCTGGCCGGGTTCCTCACCACCGCGGCCCGGCTGCTCACCACCGCCCTGGTCGCCGTCTTCGCCCTGGGCGCGGTGCTGGGGGCCAGCGTGGACCGGTTGCCGCCGGGCCGCCGGCGCCGCCCGCTCTTCGCCCGCTGGTCGGAGATCACCCCGGCCTGGTTCGTCGCGGCGAGCTTCCTGCTCGCCCTGGTCACCTGGCCGCTGCTCTACCTGCCGCTGCTGGTGCCCGCGGCGGCCGCCGCCTTCCAGTTCACCCCCGAACGGCTGCACGAGCGGCCCGGCCCGCGCGTGCTGATCGTCGCGGCCCTGTTCGGCGGCTACCTGTGGCTGCTGCTGCCGACCCTGCGGGACGCCTGGAGTCAGGGCGAACCGCTGCCGGTGCTGCTGCTCGTCGTACCGCCGCTGCTCGCGCTCGCCATCGCGGGGCCGCTGCCCGGGGCGGTGATCCGGCCGCTCGCCTCGGTCACCCAGGCCGCCGTGCTGGCCATGCTGGTCTGGGCGGCGCTGCCGGTGATCAGCACGCCGGTGCTCCCGCTCACCGTGACCACCGTCGGCAGCGGGTCCGGCGCCACCGAGGACGTGCGCGGGCACGTGGTGACCACCGACGACGTGAACATGGTGATCCTCCAGGAGCAGGGCGGCGTCCGGTACGTGCCGGTCGACCAGGTACGCGGCCAGGTGCTCTGCCCGAGCGAGGAGGAACTGCCCCGGCACCGGCTGCGGATCCACGACTTCCACGTGGAGGACTCGCTGCTGGAGGGGCTGGGCCGGCGGGTCCGTCCGGTGCACCGGATCGACGCCGCCTGCCGAGCGGTGGGCTGAGCGCCGGCCTCACCTCGCCGGCCTCACCTCGCCGGCGCCCGGCCGGCCGCTCAGTAGGACTTGTCCTGGCCGAGGACGTGCTGGGCGACGAAGTTGAGGATCATCTCCCGGCTGACCGGGGCGATCCGGCCGGCCCGGACCGCGCCGAGCAGGGTGGCCACGCCGTACTCGGTGGTCATGCCGGCGCCGCCGTGCACCTGGACGGCGGTGTCCACGGCCAGCGCGGCGGCCTCGCCGGTGGCGTACTTGGCCATGTTGCCGGCCACCCCGGCCTCCAGGTCGCGCCCGGCGTCGTAGAGGCTGGCCGCCTTGTAGATCATCAGCCGGGCCAGTTCCACCTGCACCGCGGCGTGCGCCAGCGGGTGCGACACCCCCTGGTGCGAGCCGATGCTCCGGCCGCCCCAGACCTTGCGGCTGGCGGTGTACTCCGAGGCGCGCTCGATGGCGTACCGGCCGGTGCCGGCGCCCATCGCGGCGACCGTGATCCGCTCCGGGTTCAGCCCGGCGAAGAGCGCCGGCAGGCCGGCGTCGAGCGACTGGCCGACCAGCGCGTCGGCGGGCAGCCGCACGTCGTCCAGGTAGAGCAGGAACTGGTTCTCCGGGGAGAGGATCTCCATGTCCAGCTTGGACCAGGTCAGCCCGGGCGCGTCGGTCGGCACGACGAACAGCGCTGGCTTGAGCTTCCCGCTCGCCGCGTCCTCGGTGCGGGCCACCACCAGCACGTGCCCGGCCTCGTCGACGCCGGAGATGTAGCACTTGCGGCCGGAGACCACCCAGTCGTCGCCGTCCCGGCGGGCCACCGTGCCGAGCCGGTGGAAGTTGGAGCCGGCCTCCGGTTCGGTGATCGCGAAGACGATCTTCTGTGAGCCGTCGGCGAGGCCGGGCAGGTAGCGCTTGCGTTGCTCGTCGGTGCCGTGCCGCGTGATCACGGTGGCCGCGATGGCGGGCGAGACCACCAGCAGCAGCAGCGGGCAGCCGGCCGCGGCCAGTTCCTCGCAGACCAGGGCCAGCTCGGTGATGCCGCCGCCGCCACCGCCGTACTCGGTGGGGATGTTGACGCCGAGGTAGCCGAGCCGGCCGGCCTCGTGCCACAGCTCGGTGGTGTGCTCGCCGGCCTTGGCCTTCTCCACGAAGTACCGGTGGCCGTACCGCCGGCCGAGCGACCGGACGGCGTCGCGCAACTGCTCCTGCTCCGGGGTGAGGTCGAAGTTCATCGCGGGGCCTCCAGATCGGGGTCGACCACTGCCAGCACGGCGCCGGTGTCGACCTGGCCGCCGGCGGGCACCGGCAGGTCGGCCACCACGCCGTCGGTCGGGGCGAGCACGGGGTGTTCGAGCTTCATCGCTTCCAGGGTGAGCAGCAGCTCGCCGGCGGCGACCCGCCGGCCGACCTCCACGTGCAGCCGGGTCACCGTGCCGGGCAGCGGGGCAACCAGCGAGCCGGCGGCCAGCTCCGCGGTGGGCAGCGGGAAGCGGGGCAGCTCGGTCAGGCTCGCCGCCCCGTCCGGGCCGTCCACGAAGACCTCCGACCCCACCCGGTGTACGCGGTACGCCCGCCGCACCCCGGCCACGTCCAGCACGACCCGCCCGGGGGTGGCCTCGACCAGCGTCACGGTCGGCCGCGCGGCACCGTCGCCCGGTTCGCCGGCCCTCGCCCCGGCGCCGTCGACCACCGCCACCGACCACTCGGCCAGCGCGCCGCCGCGGTCGAAGCGGTAGCGGACCTCGATCTCGTCGTCTCCCCGGGCGTAGCGGACGACCTGCGGGACGGCCGGGACGTTCCGCCACCCGGAGGGGAGGCCGGCGAGCACCGGCGCGGCGGCGCGGCGTTCGGCGGCCCCGGCGAGGGCCGCCACCAGCGCGGCCACCGGAACCTGGTCGGCGGGTAGCAGCGGCGCGAACACCTCGGGATGCCGGTCCAGGAAGCCGGTGTCGACGTCGACGGCGGCGAACTCGGGGCTGCGCAGGATCCGGACCAGCAGGTCCCGGTTGGTGGCCACGCCGTGCAGCTCGGCCCGGGCCAGCGCGCCGGCCAGGGCGCGGGCCGCCTCGGCGCGGGTGGGCGCCCAGGCGATCACCTTCGCGAGCATCGAGTCGTAGTGGACGCCCACCACCGAGCCGTCGACCACGCCGGAGTCCAGCCGCAGGCCCGGTCCGGCCAGCGGCCCGAACTCGACGGCCACGCCGGGCAGCGCGAACCGCCGCAGGGTGCCGGTCGCCGGCCGGTAGCCCCGGGCCGGGTCCTCGGCGCAGAGGCGTACCTCGATCGCGTGGCCCGCGGCCGGCGGAGCCGCCGCCACCGGCAGCGGCTCGCCCTCGGCGACGAGCAGTTGCAGCCGGACCAGGTCCAGCCCGGTGGTCAGCTCGGTGACCGGGTGTTCGACCTGGAGGCGGGTGTTCATCTCCAGGAAGTGGATGTCGCCGTCGGGGGAGAGCAGGAACTCGACGGTCCCGGCCCCGACGTAGTCGACAGTCCGCCCGGCGGCCACCGCCGCCTCGCGCAGCCGCTGCCGCACCTCGTCGGGGAGGACACCGGGCGCCTCCTCGACGATCTTCTGGTGCCGGCGCTGGATCGAGCAGTCGCGTTCGCCCAGCGCCACCACCGTGCCGTGGGTGTCGCCGAAGATCTGCACCTCGACGTGCCGGCCCCGTTCGACGTACCGCTCGATGAAGACAGTGCCGTCGCCGAACGCGGCGGCCGCCTCGCGGCGCGCGGAGGCGACGGCCTCGGCCAGCCCGGCGGCGTCGCGGACCACCCGCATGCCGCGCCCGCCGCCGCCCGCGGACGCCTTCACCAGCACCGGGAAGGCGGTCACCTGGTCCGGGTCGGTCCAGGTGGGCAGCATCGGCACGCCGGCGTCGGCGAGCAGCGCCTTCGCGGCCATCTTGTCGCCCATCGCGGCGATCGCCTTGGCGGGCGGGCCGACCCAGGTGAGTCCGGCGTCGGCGACCGCGGCGGCGAACTCCGCGCTCTCGGCGAGGAAGCCGTAGCCGGGGTGCACGGCGTCCGCACCGGCCCGGCGGGCCGCGTCGAGGACGAGGTCGATCCGCAGGTACGTCTCGGCGGGCGTGTTCCCGGGCAGCCGTACGGCCAGGTCGGCCTCGGCGACGAAGGGCGCGTCGGCGTCCGCGTCGGAGTGCACGGCGACCGTCTCCACGCCGAGCGCCCGGCAGCTGGCGAAGATCCGGCGGGCGATCTCACCCCGGTTGGCGACCAGCAGTCTCTCGATCATCCTCGCTGAGCCCTTCTTTTGTTCGCGACCGCGGGACTCCGCTGCGCCGCGTTCCGCGCGCTCACCGGTCACATCCGGAAGACGCCGAAGCCGTCGGCGCCCTTCACCGGTGCGTTGTGGATCGCCGAGAGGCAGAGGCCGAGCACGGTACGGGTGTCCCGGGGGTCGATCACCCCGTCGTCGTAGAGCCGGCCGGAGAGGAAGAGCGCGCCGGACTGGGACTCGATCTGCTGCTCGACCATCATCCGCATGGCGGCGTCGGACTCCTCGTCGAACTCCCGGCCCCGGGCGGCGGCGGCCTGCCGGGCCACGATGGAGAGCACGCCGGCCAGCTGCGCCGGCCCCATCACCGCCGACTTCGCGTTCGGCCAGGTGAACAGGAACCGCGGCTCGTACGCCCGGCCGCACATGCCGTAGTTGCCGGCTCCGTACGAGGCGCCGAGGTTGACCGTCAGGTGCGGCACCGTCGAGTTCGACACCGCGTTGATCATGAGCGCGCCGTGCTTGATGATGCCGCGCTGCTCGTACTCGGTGCCGACCATGTAGCCGGTGGTGTTCTGGAGGAAGATCAGCGGGGTGTCGGCCGCGTTCGCGAGCTGGATGAACTGCGCCGCCTTCTGCGCCTCCGCGCTGAACAGCACGCCGCGCGCGTTGGCCAGCACGCCAACCGGGTAGCCGTGCAGCTCGCCCCAGCCGGTGACCAGGGCCGTGCCGTACGCCGGCTTGAACTCGTCGAACTCGCTGCCGTCGAGGATCCGGGCCAGCACCTCGCGCGGGTCGAACGGCACCTTGAGGTCGGCGCTCGTGATGCCGAGCAGCTCCTCCGGGTCGTACTTCGGCGGACGCGGGAACGCGGTGCGCGGCGGCGGGCCCTGCTTGCGCCAGTTCAGCCGGCGGACGCACTGCCGGGCCAGCCGGATGCCGTCCCGTTCGTCCTCGGCGAGGAAGTCGGCCAGTCCGGAGGTGCCGGCGTGCATCGCCGCCCCGCCCAGCGACTCGTCGTCGGTGACCTCGCCGGTGG
The DNA here is from genome assembly GCF_030519475.1 of Micromonospora sp. C28SCA-DRY-2. Classification (GTDB taxonomy): domain Bacteria; phylum Actinomycetota; class Actinomycetes; order Mycobacteriales; family Micromonosporaceae; genus Micromonospora. The sequence continues at coordinate 199,052 of NZ_JAUMKD010000004.1, forward strand.
CCATCTTCACCAGCGGCGGCCCGGCCAGGTAGACCTGCGACCGGTCCCGGATCATGATGACGTGGTCGGACAACCCCGGCACGTACGCGCCACCCGCGGTGGCGTTGCCGAAGACCACGCTGACCGTGGGGATCTTCGCGGCGGAGAGCCGGGTGAGGTCGCGGAACACCCGCCCGCCCGGAATGAAGATCTCCGCCTGGGTGGGCAGGTCGGCGCCGGCCGACTCGACCAGGTTCACCATCGGCAGCCGGTTGGCCAGCGCGATCTCGCCGGCCCGCCGGGTCTTCGCCAGCGACCAGGGGTTGACCGCGCCGCCGCGTACCGTCGGGTCGTTCGCGATGACCAGGCACTCGACGCCCTCGACCACGCCGATGCCGGTCACCACGCTCGCCCCGACCGGGAAGTCGGTGCCGTACGCGGCCACCGGCGACAGCTCCAGGAACGGGCTGTCCGGGTCGAGCAGCAGCTCGATCCGTTCCCGGGGGAGCAGCTTGCCCCGGGCGTGGTGCCGGGTCACGTACTTCTCGCCGCCCCCGGCGCGGGCCTGGTCGAGCGCCGCGTCCAGCTCGGCGAGGCGCTCCAGCAGCGCCGCGCGGTTGGCCGTGAACCCCGGTGCGGACGGGTCGACAGCGCTGTCCAGTGCGGTCACAGCCCCATCCCCTTCGCGATGATCTCGTTCATGATCTCGGTGGTGCCGCCGCCGATGCCGAGGATCCGGGCGTCCCGGTAGTGCCGCTCCACCTCGGCGTCGCGCAGGTAGCCGAAGCCGCCGTGCAGTTGCAGCGCCTGGTCGACGACGTGGTCGCAGGCGGCCACCGCGACGTTCTTGGCCATCGCCACCTCGGTCACCACCGGCTCGCCGGCGGCCACCCGGGCGGCCACCTCGTGCACGTACGCCCGGGCCGCCTCGGCACGGGTATGCATCTCGGCCAGCCGGTGCCGGACCAACTGCCGGCTGGCCAGCGGGCGGCCGAACGTGGACCGGTCCCGGCACCAGCGGGTGGCCAACTCGACGCAGCGCTGCGCGGTCGCGTACGCCTGGGTGGCCAGCGAGAGCCGCTCGGTGGCGAAGTGCTGCATGATCGCGAGGAAGCCGGTGTTCTCCTCGCCGATCCGGTTGGTCACCGGCACCCGGACGTCGACGAAGGAGAGTTCGGCCGTGTCCGAGCAGTGCCAGCCCAGCTTCTCCAGCCGGCGACCCACGGTGAACCCGGGCGTGCCCTTGTCGATCACCAGCAGGCTGAGCTCGCCGCTGCCGGGGAAGTCGGTGCAGACCGCGGTGGTCACGAAGTCGGCCCGGACCCCGCTGGTGATGTAGGTCTTCGACCCGTTCACCACGTAGTGGTCGCCGTCGCGGCGGGCGGTGGTGCGGATCGCGGCGACGTCCGAGCCGCCGTCCGGCTCGGTGATCGCCAGGGCGCCGATCATCGTCCCGGCGAGGGTGGGGCGGACGTACCGGTCGACCAGGTCGTCGTCACCCCGGAGTTGGCCAGCGGCGAGCCGGCCGCGGAGCAGGCCGCCGCTCCGGCCGCCGGCCGCGGCGACCATGTGCGGCAGGGCGATGCCGTGCGTGAAGAGCGCCGCGACCAGCCCGGACGACCCGCCGGCGCGGATGATCTCCTCGGTGACCACTATCGAGTCGAGCAGGTCACCGCCGCTGCCGCCGACCGACTCGGGGAAGCCGATGCCGAGCAGGCCGATCTTGGCGGCCGTCTCGTGCAGCGACCGGGGCACCTCACCGGCCCGCTCCCAGTCGGCCAGGTGCGGCAGTACCTCCCGGGTGACGAGCGACCGGGTCAGCTCGCGCAGCTGCCGTCGCTCCGGCGTGTCGACGATGGTCACGAGTCCTCCCCGGTGTTGGTGGCCGGCCTTGCCGCGAGGTCGGCGGGCAGGTCGACGATCCGGGACCGGAGCAGCTCGCCGAGCGCCTTGGCCTGCGGGTCGAACCGGGTGGACGCGGCCACCCCCTGACCGAGCAGGCCGCGGATCACGAAGTTCACCGCGCGCAGGTTCGGCAGCTCGTACCGCTCGACGGCCAGCGACGCGGTCTCCGGCAGCAGCTCGGCCAGGCGCGCGACGGTGAGCCAGCCGCGCAGCCAGTCGTACGCCCGGTCGGAGCGGGCCCAGACGCCGAGGTTGGCGTCGCCGCCCTTGTCGCCGGAGCGCGCGCCGACCAGCTCGCCGAGCGGCCCGCGCCGGGTGGGCCCGCCGGCGACCGGCGGCGGCTCGGCCGGTGCGGGTTCCGGGGCCTCGGCGGCCGTGCGGGTCGGCGGCGGGATCGGCACCCGCTCGCCGGACGGGAGCACCGCGACGTGCGCCACCGCGTCCTGCGGCACGGTGTCGGCGGTGAACACCCCGTAGGGCGTCGCGTCGCCGGGCAGCGTGGTGAGCGTGCAGCCCGGGTAGGAGGCCAGCGCCAGCTCCACCGCGGCCGCCGAGAAGGCCCGCCCGGCCCGCGCCTTGTCGCCGTCGCGCAGGTGTACGTGCAGCAGCGCGCTGGCCGCCTCGGTGTCGGCGGCGTCCGGGTGGTCGGTGCGGGCCAGCGTGAACTCCAGCCCCTCCGTGCCGACCGCCTCCGCCAGCTGGCCCCGGACCAGGGCCGCCTTCGCCGGGATGTCGAGCCCGCACAGCACGAACGTCATGGAGTTGCGGAAGCCGCCGAGGTTGTTGACGCCGACCTTGAGGGTGTCCGGCGGCGGTGTACCGCGCACCCCGCTGACCCGGACCCGGTCCGGGCCGTCGGCGCGCAGGGTCACCGTGTCCAGCCGGGTCACCACGTCCGGCCCCGGGTAGGCGGGCGCACCCACCTCGTAGAGCAGCTGGGCGGTGACCGTCTCGACGGTGACCCCGCCGCCGGTGCCCGGATGCTTGGTGAGCACGCAGGAGCCGTCCGGGTGCAGCTCGGCGATCGGGAAGCCGGGGCGGTGGCCGCCGTCCGGCAGTTCGGTGAAGAAGCTGAAGTTGCCGCCGGTCACCTGGGCGCCGCACTCCACCAGGTGGCCGGCGACCGTCGCCCCGGCCAGCGCGTCGAGGTCGTCGCGGCCCCAGCCGAACCGGGCGATCGCCGGGCCCACCACCAGGGACGCGTCGGTGACCCGGCCGGTGACCACCACGTCGGCGCCGCCGTCCAGGCAGGCCGCGATGCCGAACGCGCCGAGGTAGGCGTTCGCGGTGAGCGCGTCCGCGCGGTCCAGCGCGTCGCCCTCGACGTAGCCCACCCGGACCGGCAGGTCGAGCCGCTCGGCGAGCCCGCCGATCGCGGCGGCCAGCCCGGCCGGGTTCAGGCCACCGGCGTTGGTCACGATCCGTACGCCCCGGTCCAGCGCGGTGCCGAGACAGCCCTCCAGTTGGCGCAGGAAGGTCTTGGCGTAGCCCAGCGCCGGGTCGCGCAGCCGGTCCCGGCCGAGGATCAGCATGGTCAGCTCGGCCAGGTAGTCGCCGGTCAGCACGTCCAGGTCGCCGCCGTCGAGCATCTCCCGCCAGGCGCTGAACCGGTCCCCGTAGAAACCGGAGGCGTTGCCCACCCGCAGCACCTCGCTCATGCCGGCACTCCGCTCCCGACGCTGGCGTCCGGGGTCGGGCCGTCGGCCGGTGGGCGGCCCGTGCCCGGTGGGCCGGCGAACGCCTGCGCCACGTCGAGCCACTCGTCGGCGACCGGGCCGGTGGCCGTCAGGGCCAGGTCGGCGCGGTGCCGGCGCTGGGTGACCAGCAGGCAGAAGTCGAGCGCCGGGCCGGTCACCCGGTCGGTGGCGTCGGCCGGGCCGTAGGTCCAGGTCGTCCCGTCGGGCGCGGCCAGCTCGACCCGTACCGGCGCCGTCGGCACCGGCCGGCCGTGGGCGGCGAAGCTGTGCCCGAGGGTACGGAACCCGAGGTACGCGACGTGCCGGAGCCGTTCGCTGGCGGGACGGGTGACGCCGAGCGCGTCGGCCACGTCCGCGCCGTGCGCCCAGGTCTCCATGATCCGGGCGGTGGCCATCGAGGCCGGCGACATCCGGGTGCCATACCAGGGCAGCTTCCCGCCCGGCGGGGCGGCGGCCAGGGCGTCGGCGAGCGCGGAGCGGCCGGCGCGCCAGCGGGCCAGCAGCTCGGCCGGCGGGGCGAGGAACTCCTCGGCGCCGTCGTCGACCAACCGAGCCGGATCGGGGGCCGCGGTGACCGAGGCGAAGAAGGCGGTGGCGTCGGTGGCGGCGAGCAGTGCCACGTGGTCGGTCCAGGCGAGGTGGGCGATCTGGTGCCCGATCGTCCAGCCCGGTGCCGGGGTCGGTCGGGCCCAGTCGGCCGGCGCCAGGGGACTCACCAGGGCGTCCAGCTGCTCGGACTCGGTGGCCAGATCCGCGAGCAGGTCTGCGAGGTCGACCATGGTGCCTCCGGTCGGGACGGGCGGTCAGGGCGTGGGCGTGAGCACGGTGGCGAGCTGGCGCTTCCAGGTGGCGAGCAGGGCGGTGCGGCGGTTCGAGTCGTCGTTGAGCAGGTTGGCCACCCCGAGGCCGCGGAGCAGGTCGAGGGTGGCCTGGACGGCCTCGCGGACGCCCGGGCGGCGTTCGTCGACGCCGAGCAGGGCGACGGTGAGCCGGTGCATCGCCCGGCCGACCCGGGCCTCCAGCGGCACCAGGGCCTCGCGCAGCTCCCGGTCGGTGCGGGCGGCGACCCAGAGTTCCAGGGCGGCGACGAAGAGCGGGCCGGTGAAGGCGGCGCCGAGCAGGTCGATCACCCGGTCGAGCCGCTGCGGACCGGCCGGCAGGGCCTCCGCCTCGGTGCGCAGCTCGACCGCCCGGCGCTCGGCGAGGTGGTCGACGGCGGCGATGACCAGGGCGGCCTTGGTGGGGTAGTGGTGCAGCTGCGCGCCCCGGGAGACGCCGGCCCGGGCCGCGACCAGCGTGGTGGTGGTGCCGGCCCAGCCGTGCTCGACCAGGCACTCGACGGTCGCCTCCAGCAGCCGGGTGCGGGTGGCGCGGCTGCGTTCCTGTTGAGGGACGCGGATCGATGCGGCGGGCACGGGGACAGCGTGCCGGCCTCGAAACAAACAGTCAAGCCTGACTTTTTCTGGTGGGAGCCGGTCCGCGGCCCGCCTGCTGGGGCGGAGACCGTGGCGCTGATGTCACAAACGATTCATCACTACCGCCGATGCCGTCCGGCGGCGGTGGAGACGGAACGGGGTGCCGGCCGGGCCGGGCTGGGACCGGTCGGGGTCAGCGGCCGTCGCGCGGGGCGAAGACGGCCAGCGCGTCCGCGTCGCTGTGCCGGGAGCGCAGGTACTCGTCGGCCCACTCGGCGGCGTCCGGGAAGGTCGACTCGGCGGCCACCCGGGCGCAGGCGGCGTCCACGTCGAAGGCGGTCCGGCGCAGCTGCACGCCGGGACCGAGCAGCGCCCAGTCCGCCCCCGGGCCCCCGTACGGCATGCCGATGCTGCCCGCGTTGACCACCAGGCGCCGGTCGACCAGCCGGGTGAACGGCATGTGGGTGTGCCCGCAGACCACCGTGCGCACCTCGGCCGGTACGTCGGCGAACACCTCGGCCCAACGTGCCATCCGGGTGTCGACCAGCACGACCTCCTCGTCGTCGCGCGGCGTGGCGTGGCAGAAGAGCACCGGCCCGAGACCGGCGACCTCCAGCGTGACCGTCAGCGGCAGCGCGGCCAGCCGGGCCAGCTGGTCGTCCCGGAGTTGCTCGGCGGCCCAGTTCGAGACGTCGATCGGGGACTTCCGGCCGGCGCGCGCCTCGACCAGTTCCCGGTCGGCGTTGCCGCGTACCCAGCAGACCCGGTCGCCCAGCCCGGCGAGCAGGTCGAGCACCTCGACCGGCTGCGGGCCGGCGGCGATGTCGCCGGTGAGCACGATCAGGTCGGCGGCGGCGACGTCCGGCTCGGCCAGCACGGCCTCCAGCGCGGGCAGCGCCCCGTGGATGTCGGAGAGTACGGCGACCCGGTTCAGCATCGGTCCAGCGTGCGGGACCGAGCTCGCCAGGTCCAGGAATTCTGCGCCGGGCAGACGAGACGCCGAACCGGCCCGGACCGACGACGCGGTCCGGGCCGGGTTTGCCACGGCGGCCGGGGGCGGGTTCCGGTCGGGTCAGACGCGGGCGCGGCGGGCCAGGCGCTCCGGGTCGAGGATGATGATGCTCTTGCCGTCCAGCCGCAGCCAGCCCCGGGAGGCGAAGTCGGCCAGCGCCTTGTTGACCGTCTCCCGGGAGGCGCCGACCAGCTGGGCGATCTCCTCCTGGGTGAGGTCGTGGGTCACCCGCAGCACGCCGCCGTCGCGGGTGCCGAACCGGCCGGCCATCTGGAGCAGGTTCTTCGCCACCCGGCCGGGCACGTCCGTGAAGATCAGGTCGGCCAGCGAGTCGTTGGTCCGGCGGAGCCGGCGGGCCAGCACGCGGAGCAGCTGCTCGGCGATCTCGGGCCGGTTGTTCAGCCACGGCCGCAGCGCCTGCTTGCGCAGCCGCACCAGCCGGGTGTCGGTCACCGCGGTGGCGGTCGCCGTACGCGGACCGGGATCGAAGAGCGACAGCTCGCCGACCATGTCCGACGGGCCCATCACCGCGATCAGGTTCTGCCGACCGTCCGCCGCCCGGCGGCCGACCTTGATCTTGCCAGACAGCAGGATGTAGAGACTGTCGCCGGGCTCGCCCTCGTTGAAGACGATCTCGCCCTTGCGGACCTCGATCGTCTCCATCTCCTTGGCGAGCGCCTCGGCAGCCTCCGGGTCGACCCCCTGGAAGATCCCGCTGCGGGCCAGTACCTCGTCCATCGCGCACCTCCGGTTGCGCGTGCCGTCTGCTCGGCCGGGTCCGCCGTCCGCTGATCCCTCGCGCGCCGCCAAGTCTAGGCACAACAGCGCGCGAATCAGAGGTGCACCCCTGGAATCTTGATCCCCGGGCGTAACCCACCCGACCCGTGCGACCAGTAGGATCACGCGATTTTCCGGACCGGGGCGGGCCGGATACGGACCGGGTCGTAGGGTCACGGCGTGCTGAGCGACCCCCTGCTGACCACCCGCCACGAGAGCGGGCGGGACGTGCCGCTGCTGGTCTGGCGGGCCGACCGCCCGCTGCGCGCGGTCAGCTCCGCGCCGCTGGGCGGCGGCATCGGGGAGCGGCGGTGGGTGGTCAACGCGACAGTCCCGATGTCGTACGACCGGGACGACCCGGCCGACCACCTGGCCGGCCTGGCCGCCCAGCTCGGCCTGGACGGGCCGGGGGTGGGCCTGCTGACCGGCGTCGACGTGGCGGAGGTGGTGGCCCGGACCGACACCGGCGTGCGGGCCTGGGCGACGGTCGGGCTCGGCACCCCGGTCTGGGCCGCCGCGCCCGCGATGGCCCCCGGCCAGCGGGTCGGCACTGTCAACATCGTCCTGTACGTGCCGGCGCGGCTCGGCGACGCCGCGCTGGTCAACGCGGTGGCCACGGCCACCGAGGCGAAGGCGCAGGCGATCGGCGAGCTGGGGATGCCGGGCACCGGCACCCCGACCGACGCGGTCACCGTGCTCTGCCCGGCCGACGGCCCGGTCGCCGAGTACGGCGGCCCGCGCTCGGTCTGGGGCGCCCCGCTGGCCCGGGCGGTGCACGCCGCCGTGCTGGCCGGTGGGGCCGGCCCGGTGGTCCCCTGGTCGGATCGGCTGGCGGGCTGAATTCCTGGCCGATCGGCCCTCGTCGGCCCGTTTGCCGGCCGGTAGGGTCGCGGGCGATGTACGCTGCCGCCCCCGCCCCGTCCCGCCCGCGCCGCCGCCCGGCGTTGGCGCTCGTCGTGCTGCTCGGCGCCCTGCTCGCGGCCGGGTGCGGCGGCGAATCGGGGGACGGCCCGGTCTGGCAGCCCGGCGCGGGCGGCGGCGGCACCGGCGCCCCGGTCGGCTCGGCCCCCGCGACGCCGGCCGAGAAGTCCATCTCGCTCTCCGCCACCGGCGACATCATCATGGGCAACGCGCCGAACCGGCTGCCGGCCAACGGCGGCAAGGGCTTCTTCGACTCGGTCGAGAAGGCGCTCGAGGCCGACCTGGTGATGGGCAACCTGGAGGAGCCGCTCACCGTCGACACCGGCACCGGCAAGTGCGGCGCGAACTCCACCCGCTGCTTCCAGTTCCGGGCCCCGCCGGAGTACGCCGCACACCTGCGCGACGCCGGCTTCGACCTGCTCAACCAGGCCAACAACCACGGCTACGACTACGGCCCGAAGGGCTACGAGAACACCCAGAAGGCGCTGGAGCGCTACGACCTCGCGCACACCGGCGCGCCCGACCAGATCACCGTGGTCGAGGTGGCGGGGGTCAAGGTCGCCGTCGCCGGCTTCTCGTCGTACGTCTGGTCCAACAGCCTGGTCGACATCGCCGCGGCGAAGCGGGTGGTCACCAGGGCTGCCGGGATGGCCGACCTGGTGGTGGTGCAGGTGCACATGGGCGCCGAGGGGTCGGACAAGACCCGGGTGCGGCCCGGCACCGAGCTGTTCCTCGGCGAGAACCGGGGCGATCCGGTCAGGTTCTCCAAGGCGATGATCGACGCGGGCGCCGACCTGATCGTCGGGCACGGCCCGCACGTGCTGCGCGGCATGGAGTTCTACAAGGGCCGGCTGATCGCGTACAGCCTCGGCAACTTCGCCGGTGGCGGCAACTCGCTGAGCAACGCCGGCCGGCTCGGCTGGGGCGGGGTGCTCAAGGTGTCGCTGAAGCCGGACGGCAGCTGGGCCGGCGGCTCGTTCGTCTCGACGTACATGAACTCGGCCGGCAAGCCGACCATGGACCGTGACGACCGGGGCCTCGGCCTGGTGCGGCAGCTGACCCGCAGCGACTTCCCGAAGACCGGCGCCCGGTTCGACGACTCCGGCAAGATCAGCCCGCCGACCGAGGGCTGACCCGCCGGCCGGGCGCGTGGGCCCCGGCGGTTCGTCGGACGGGCGACGTAGGCTGGCCGGCGTGACCACCAGCTCTCCCGGTGCCACCGAGACCGACCTCGGGCGCAAGCGGCGCGCCCGGAAGATCGGCCGGGTGCTGACCGAGACCCATCCCGACGCGCACTGTGAGCTCGACCACTCCAACCCGCTGGAGCTGGCCGTGGCGACCATCCTCTCCGCCCAGTGCACCGACAAGAAGGTCAACGAGGTCACCCCGAAGCTCTTCGCCCGCTACCCGACCGCCGCCGACTACGCGGGTGCCCAGCGGGCCGAGCTGGAGGAGCTGATCCGCCCCACCGGCTTCTACCGGAACAAGACCGACTCGTTGATCAAGCTCGGCCAGGCGCTGGTGGAGCGCTACGACGGCCGGGTCCCCGGCAAGCTGGCTGACCTGGTGACGCTGCCCGGCATCGGCCGCAAGACCGCGAACGTCATCCTCGGCAACGCCTTCGACGTCCCCGGCATCACCGTCGACACCCACTTCCACCGGCTGGTGGGGCGCTGGCGGCTCACCGGGGAGACAGACCCGGTCAAGGTGGAGCACGCCATCGGGGCGCTCATCGAGCGGCGCGACTGGACGATGTTCTCGCACCGGGTGATCTTCCACGGCCGGCGGGTGTGCCACGCCCGCAAGCCGGCCTGCGGCGCCTGCACCCTGGCGAAGCTCTGCCCCTCCTACGGCACCGGCCCGACCGAGCCGGCCGCCGCCGCCAAGCTGCTCAAGGGCCCCCGGGCGCGCGACCTCGCGGTGGCCGCCGGGGTCGACCCGGAGCTGGTGCCGGTCCAGGCGGTCGTGGCGGAGGCACCGTGAGCGCGTGGAGCGAGCCGGTCCCGCGGACCGCGCGGTCCCGAAGCGTGGTGCGCCGATGAAGCGGCGCGCCGCCGCCCTGCTCGTCCCGCTGCTGCTGGCGGTCGCGGGCTGCACCGGCACCGCAGGGCAGGAGGAGGCACCGACCCGGCAGGGGGCGGCGGCCAGCCGGCCGTCGCCGTTCCAGGACTGCGCCGCGCTGACCACCGCCCCGGGCGGCACCCCCGCGCCGACCGCGTCGCCGGCCGGCTCCGGCGGGGGCGACCCGCTGCCCGAGGTGACCTTGAACTGCTTCACCGGTGGGGCGCCGGTCGCCCTGCGGGACGTCCGCGGCCCGGCCGTGGTCAACGTCTGGGCCTCCTGGTGCGCGCCCTGCCGCACCGAGCTGCCCGCGTTCCAGCGGCTCAGCGAGCGGGCCGACGGCCAGCTCCGGGTGCTCGGGGTGAACAGCCGCGACAGCCGCGCCGGCGCGCAGTCCATCGGCGAGGACTTCGGCGTACGCTTCCCCGTCCTGGTCGACCAGGGCGAGGCGCTGCAACGGGCGCTGGGCCGCAACGCCATCCCGCTCACCCTCTTCGTCGACGGGCAGGGCCGGGTGCGGCACGTCGACGCCTCCGGCGCGCTCGATGACGCCCGCCTCGCCGCCCTGGTCCGGCAGCACCTGGGCCTGGCGGTGCCGGCGTGACCCGGCGACCACCGGGCTGGATGGAGCCCCTGCTGCACCGGCTCGGCACCGCCCGCACCGAGGACTTCACCCGGCTGGCCACCCCGGACGACGGCGGCCGGGAGAGCGCGGTGCTGGTGCTGCTCGGCGAGGAGCCCGGCGCCGGCCCGGACGTGCTGATCCTGCAGCGGGCCGCCACCCTGCGCAACCACGCCGGTCAGCCGGCCTTTCCGGGCGGCGCGGCCGACCCGGAGGACGCCGACGCCCCGGCGACCGCGCTGCGCGAGGCGAACGAGGAGGTCGGCCTCGACCCGGCCAGCGTCACCGTGCTGGCCGAGCTGCCCCGGCTCTGGATCCCGGTCAGCGACTTCGTGGTGACCCCGGTGCTCGGCTGGTGGCACGCGCCGCACCCGGTGCATCCCCGGGAGCCCGCCGAGGTGGCGCACGTGGCCCGGCTGCCGATCGCCGAGCTGGTCGACCCGGAGAACCGGATGCGGGTACGGCACCCGAGCGGCTGGATCGGGCCGGCGTTCTCCGCCCGCGGCATGCTGGTCTGGGGCTTCACCGCCGGGGTGCTGGACGCCCTGCTGACGATGGGTGGCTGGGCGCGGCCGTGGCCACGGAGCCGGGTGGTCGACCTGCCGCCCACCGCCGCCACCCCGGCGCCGTCGGCCGGTACGGACGAGGTGGACGAGAGCGCCCTGCGCTGATCGGGCGGTCACCTTCGGCAAGCGATGGTCATCCCGCGAGCACTCTGCCCGTACGCTTGACCCGTGTCCGCCGTGGATCTCGTCCTGCTGCTGCTCATGCTCGTGTTCGCGATCAGCGGATACCGCCAGGGGTTCGTCATCGGGCTGCTGTCGTTCTCCGGCTTCTTCCTGGGCGCCCTGCTCGGCCTCCAGATCGGCCCGTTGCTGGCCCAGCAGTTCGTGGACAGCGGCACCCGGGTGCTGGTCTCCCTGGTGGCGGTCTTCGGGCTGGCCGTGATCGGTCAGGCGCTCGCCGGCTGGCTCGGTTCCCACCTGCGCAAGACGATCACCAGCGACGTGGGCAAGCAGGTCGACGACATCGGCGGGGCGTTCGTCTCGATCTTCGCGGTGCTGCTGGTCGCCTGGCTGGTAGCGGTCCCGCTCGGGTCGTCCTCGCTGCCCTGGCTGGCCGCCTCGGTGAAGAACAGCGCGCTGCTCACCGTGGTCGACCGGGTGCTGCCGGACCAGGCGCAGCAGCTCTCCACCGCGCTGCGCGACACGGTGGACACCAACGGCTTCCCGGACGTCTTCGAGGGGTTGGGGCGTACCCAGGCCCGGCAGGTCTCACCGCCCGATCCGGCGCTCGCCGGCTCGCAGGTGGTGGTCAACGGCCAGCGTTCGGTGGTCAAGGTGCTCGGCTCCGCGCCGAGCTGCTCCCGCCGGATCGAGGGCTCCGGGTTCGTCTACGCCGACGACCGGGTGATGACCAACGCGCACGTGGTGGCCGGCACCCGCTCGGTGGCGGTGGAGCTGAACGGCGACCGGTACGACGGTGAGGTGGTCGTCTACGACCCCGACCGCGACCTGGCCGTGCTCTACGTGCCGGGGCTGCCCGGCCCGTCGATGCGGTTCGCCGCCGGCAACGCGGGCAGCGGCGCGGACGCCATCGTGCTCGGCTTCCCGCTCGACGGGCCGTACAACGCGCAGTCCGCCCGGGTACGCGACGTCGACCGGATCACCGGGCCGGACATCTACTCCTCCGGCGACGTGACCCGGGAGATCTACACCATCCGGGCGCTGGTCCGCAGCGGCAACTCGGGCGGGCCGCTGGTCTCCGCCAACGGGCTGGTACTCGGGGTGATCTTCGCGGCGGCCGCCGACGACCCGAACACCGGCTTCGCGGTGACCGCCGCCGAGGCCCGTCCGGTCGCGCTGGCCGGCGCCGAGCGCACCCGCGGCGTGGCCACCGGCAAGTGCACCTGACCTGCCTCAGGGGTGCGGGGCGGCGGGTGGGGTCTGGTGCTGCCAGACGGTGAAGGCGGCGGACGTCGCGGCCACCACGGCCGTGCCGAGCAGCCAACCGGCCAGCACGTCGGTGCTCCAGTGCACGCCGAGCGCCACCCGGCTGAACCCGGTCACCCCGGCCAGCAGCACGGCGGCCGCCCACACCGCCCACCGGGCGACCCGCTCCCGCGCGTACGGCAGGAAGACCACCAGCAGGATCCCGGCGGCCAGCGCGGCGTTCAGCGCGTGCCCGGACGGGAAGGCGAGCCCGGCGGCCTGCGCCACCGGCTCGGGCAGGTCCGGCCGGGCCCGCCCGAAGAGCAGCTTGAGCAGCGGGCCGAGCAGCCCGCCCAGCAGCATGGTGACGGCCACCCAGACCGCGAGCTGCCGGGCGCCGCGGCGGACCAGCCAGATCACCAGCACCAGCGCGCCGAACCGGAGCGACATCGGCGCGAACACGTCGGTCCACAGGCTCATCAGCCGGACCCAGGCCGGATGGTCCACGGCGAAGCCGTGCAACGCGCCGGCCACCGTGGTGTCCAGCTCGCGCAGCGGCGGCCAGCCGGCCAGGACCAGGAGCGCGAGCAGGGCGAACGGCACCAGCACCAGGAACGCCGCGGCGACGGCGAGGGTGAGCCGGAGGCCGCGCGAGTCGTCCGGGTGCAGCCGGCGGCGTCGCCACGACGGCCGGGTCGGCGTCGGGAGGGTGCGCTGGCCGGGTGAGTTCATGGTCTCCGTTCTACCCAGCGCGGGGCGTGGTCAGGCGTTCCGTCCCGGACCGGTGCGGCCGGAGCGGGCCGGTCAGCGGCTGCCCCACTGCCGGAACCGGCGCACCATCAGCGCCGCGCCGGTGAGCAGGGCGACGAAGAGCGCGGCCCCGGTCCAGAGCCGCTCGGGCGTGGAGTCGTGCTCGGAGCCGGCCGGCCGGGCCGTCCACTGGCTCTGCTGGCGGGGCGCGGTCCAGCCGCCCAGCGGATCCGTCCCGGCGCCGGCCGCCTCGGCCTCGGCCGAACCGGGTGCCGGGCCGAACCCGACGACGCCCGGCGAGGTCTGGTCGTCCAGCGGGTTGCGGCCCGTCGGGGCCACCTCGGCGTCCACCGCCGCGACCGGGTCGACCAGGCCGTACCCGAAACGGTCGTCCCGGCCGGTGGGACCGATGTCGCGGGCGGTGGCCAGCAGCCGGTTGACCACGTCGCCGGCGGACATCTGCGGGTAGCGGGCCCGGACCAGCGCGGCGGTGGCGGCCACCAGCGGCGCGGCGAAGCTGGTGCCCTGCACCCGCCAGTAGCCGTCGCCGGGGCGGGCGCCGACCAGCCCGGTGGCCGGGGCGGTGAGCACGGTGGCGCGGCCGGTGATCGCGCCGGACCAGAGGTTCTCGCTGTCCCGCTCCAGGCCGGACACCGCTATCACGCCCGGCTCCCGCGCCGGGTACCAGACCTTCGAGTCGGTGGAGGTGGCCACGTTGCCGGTGCAGGCGACCACCACCACGTCGCGGGCGAAGGCGTAGTCGAGCGCGGCGGCCAGGGCCGGACTGTCGCCGCTGCCGCCGAGCGACAGGTTGATGACCCGGGCGCCGTTGTCCACCGCCCAGCGCACGCCCTTGGCGACGATCAGCGCGTCGTCGTAGCGGTTCTCGTCGTCGAGCACGCGGACCGGGAGGATCTTGGCGTCCGGGGCGAGGCCGACCACGCCGCGGCTGTCGTCCCGGCGCCCGGCGATCAACCCGGCCACCGTGGTGCCGTGCCCGACCGGATCCGGGTCGCCGCCGAGCGGGGCGACCAGGTCGAGGCCGGGCAGCACCTGGCCGGCCAGGTCGGGGTGGCTGGCGTCCACACCGGAGTCGATGACCGCGACGGTGACCCCGCGCCCGGTCGAGCTGCGCCAGGCGGTCTCCGCCCGCAGCTCGTCGAGCTGCCACTGCTCGTCGCGGACCTGGTCGGGGCGGGTCTGGCTGTCCGGCACGGGGGCGGCCAGCGGGAACGCCGCCGACGCGACGGCGGCCGAGGCGACCGGCCGGGCGGTGGCCGCGGCGTGGGCGGGCGGCACCGGAGCGGCGAGCGGCACGGCCGCGGCCGCGACAGCGAGCAGCGTCCGACCGGCGACCCGTCGCGCCGTCGGCGGACCGCTCTGCCGCACCCTGGTCACATTCTCAGCCGTTCCTCGGTTCGGAAAGACGACGATCGGAGATTACCGGTTCCACCCCCTCTTCCGGAGCCATCCGGCCGGACCGGTCACGGTGGCGGCAGGTGAGCCAGCTGCACGAGGCGTACGCCCTCGCGCCGGGTCACCAGCCGACCGCGCCCGGGTGGCAACGGTCCAGGTCGGACCGGACCGACCAGCGCCCCCTCGTCCGGGCTGCCGGCCATCACCAGCCCGGCGGTGGAGAGTTCCCGCAGCCGTTGCGCGATCGGCTCGTACTGGGCCCGGCCGGCGCCGCCCGAGCGGCGGGCGAGCACCAGGTGCAGCCCGACGTCCCGGGCGTGCGGCAGGTGCTCCTCCAGCGCCCGCAGCGGGTTGGCCGGCCCGCTGGCGACCAGGTCGTAGTCGTCCACCAACACGAACAGCTCCGGGCCCGACCACCAGGACCGCTCCCGCAACTGGGCCGGGGTGATCTCCGGGCCGGGCAGCCGGGCCTGCAGGTAGCCGGCGGCCGACTCGACCAGCTCGGCGGTGTGCGCGGCGGCGGTGCCGTAGCCGATCAGGTGCGGTGTCTCGATCGCGCCGAGCAGGCTGCGCCGGTAGTCGACCAGGATCACCCGCGCCTGCTCCGGGGTGAACCGGGTGATGATCGAGGTGGCCAGCGCGCGCAGGAACGACGACTTGCCGCACTCGGCGTCGCCGAAGACCACGAAGTGCGGCTCGGTGGCGAAGTCCAGCACCACCGGGCGCAGGTCCGCCTCGGCCACCCCGATCGGGAAGCGCAGCCCGGTCGTCGCGGCCAGGTCCAGTTCGGCGTACGGGAGCACCGGCGGGAGCAGCCGCACCGCGGGCGCGGCCGGGCCGGGCCAGCCGGCGGCCACCCGCTTGACCAGGTCGGCGGTGTCCGTACCGGCGGTGAGCTGCGGCAGCGCGGTGAGGAAGTGCAGGCTCTCCGCGGTGACGCCCCGGCCGGGGCTCTGCTCCGGCACGTTCGCCGCGGCCCGCCGGGCCAGCAGCGAGTCGGCCGGGTCACCGAGGCGCAGCTCCAGCCGGGAACCGAAGAGGTCCCGGATGGCCGGCCGGAAGTCCAGCCAGCGCAGCGCGGTCGCCACCACGTGCACCCCGTACGACAGCCCGCGGGTGGCCAGGTCGGTGACCAGCGGCTCCAGGTCGTCGTACTCGCCGCGCACGGTGGCCCAGCCGTCGACCACCAGGAAGACGTCGCCGAACGGGTCGGCGGTCGGCTGGCCGGTGCCGGCCGCCGCGGCCCGGCGCTGCCGCCAGGCGGCCATCGACTCCACGCCCAGCTCAGCGAAGCGGCGTTCGCGCTCCGCCAGCAGGGTGGCGATCTCGCCGACCGTACGCCGGACGGCCGTCGGGTCGGTGCGCCCGGCGACGCCGCCGACGTGCGGCAGGTCGCGGAGCGTGCCCAGCCCGCCGCCGCCGAAGTCGAGGCAGTAGACCTGCACCTCGGCCGGGGTGTGGGTGAGCGCCAGCGCGCAGATCAGCGTGCGCAGCGCCGTCGACTTGCCGCTCTGCGGCGCACCGACCACCGCCACGTGCCCGGCGGCCCCGTCCAGCGCCAGCCAGAGCAGGTCGCGCCGCTGCTCGAACGGCTTGTCGACCACCGCGACCGGCACCTGGAGCGCGCCCTGGAGCTCCGGGTTGCCGACGCCGAGCCCGCGCGCCGGATCGACGGTGGCCGGGCCGAGCAGCTCGTCCAGCGCCGGCGGGCGGCCCAGCGGCGGGAGCCAGACCTGGTGCGCCGGCGGGCCCTGTCCGGCCAGCCGGCCGACCAGCAGGTCGAGCAGGCTCTCCGCGCCGTCCTCCGCGGCGGCGGGCGGGGTGGCCGGCCCGGTCGGCTCGGGCGCCGGCAGGTAGTGGGTGGAGAAGGCGAGCAGGCGCGGGGCACCGGAGCCGCCGGCGCCGGCGGCGACCGCCCGGCGCACCGCCCCGGAGACGTACGCGGCCTTGAACCGGACCAGCGGTTCGGTGCCGAAGCGCAGGTAGCCGTGGCCGGGCGAGCGGGGCAGCTCGTGCGCGTCCGGCACCCCGAGCACCGTCCGGGACTCCAGCGCGGAGAAGGTCCGCAACCCGATCCGGTACGACAGGTGGGTGTCGAGTCCGCGTAGCCGCCCCTCCTCCAACCGCTGGCTCGCCAGCAGCAGGTGCACGCCGAGCGACCGGCCCAGCCGGCCGATCTGCACGAACAGGTCGATGAAGTCCGGCTTGGCCGAGAGCAGCTCGGAGAACTCGTCACAGATCAGCAGCAGCGAGGGCAGCGGGGCGAGCGGGGTGCCGGCGGCCCGGGCCCGTTCGTAGTCGCGCAGGCTGGCGAAGTTGCCGGCCCGGCGGAGCAGCTCCTGGCGGCGGACCAGCTCGCCGTTGATGGCGTCGACCATCCGGTCGACCAGTGGCAGCGCGTCGGCCAGGTTGGTGATCACCGCGGCGGTGTGCGGCAACCGGTCGAAGGAGGCGAAGGTCGCCCCGCCCTTGAAGTCGACCAGGACGAAGTTGAGCTGCTCCGAGCTGTGCGTGGCGGCCAGCCCGAGCACCAGGGTGCGCAGCAGCTCGGACTTGCCCGAGCCGGTGGCCCCGATCAGCAGGCCGTGCGGGCCCATCCCGTCCTGGGCGGACTCCTTGAGGTCGAGTTCGATCGCGCCGCCGTCGGTGCCCACCCCGATCGGCACCCGCAGCCGTTCACGCGCCGACCGGGGCGCCCAGCCCTGCTCGGCGGTGAAGCTCTCCGGGTCGCCGAGCCCGAGCAGCTCGGGCAGTCCGGGCTCGGCGCCGGGCGGGGCGTCCGGGCCGCGCGGGGTGCCGGCCAGCCGCAGCGGCGCCAGCCGGCGGGCGACCGCCTCGGCGTCGGCCGGCTCCAGCCGGTCGGCGGTGCCCACCTCGACGTGCCCGTCCGCCGAGTGCGAGTGCAGCCGGCCGTCGCGCAGTTCGAGCAGCAGCGCGAACCGGTCCAGCAGCCGGGGCGGCGCGGTGTCCAGGTCGATGACGGTCACCGCGTCGATGCCGCCGTCGCCGGTCAGGTCGGTGGCCCCGGTGAGGTCGCCGCCGTCGAGCAGCACCACCACGTGCGGCCCGTCGGTGGCCGGCCCGGCCGGGCTGAACCGGGACCGGCTGGCCAGTACGTCGTCGAGCAGCCGTTCCAACTCGGCGGCGGCGCTGGTGACCAGCCGCACCGGGCCGAGCGCGTCGGTACGGGCGGGGTGGTGGGCGTGCGGCAGCCACTTCACCCACTCCCAGGCGGCCCGCCGCTCGGGCCCGGCGCAGACCGCGACGAGCAGC
Organism: Micromonospora sp. C28SCA-DRY-2; assembly: GCF_030519475.1. Taxonomy (GTDB): domain Bacteria; phylum Actinomycetota; class Actinomycetes; order Mycobacteriales; family Micromonosporaceae; genus Micromonospora. The sequence goes on from NZ_JAUMKD010000004.1 coordinate 216,811, forward strand.
TCGTCGGGGGCGTGGAAGACGGCGAGCTGGGTGAGCATCGCGCGGGCCAGCGCCCGGCCGTCGGCGGTCGGGACGGCCTTGACGTACACCCGGGCGAAGCTGCGCAGCGACAGTGCCACCGGCAGGTCGGGCACCACCGAGTACGCGTCCAGGAAGCGGCGCAGCGCCCCGGCGGTCATCGGCTCCAGCTCCTCCAGCGGCCGGGTGACCGGCGGCACCAGCGGGGTGGCCAGGGTCTGCGGCCCGACCGCGACCCGGACCACCGCGAAGTCCGGGTCGGCGGGCCGGCGTTCCCAGACCCGGTGGCTCTCCACTGTCGACCAGAGCCGGCCCGGGTCCGGGTGCCGGTAGTAGAGCCCGGCGCGCTGCTGGCCGGCGGTCTGCCGGACCCGGCGCCGCAGCGTGGTCAGGTGCCGCAGGTACTCCCGGCGGGCGGCCATCATCTCCGACTTCTTCGGGGTGCCGGCGGCGCTGCCCCAGGAGGTCACCAGCATGGCCAGCGAGGAGAGGCCGAACATGCCGCCGACCACGTACGAGTAGGCCCCACCGCCGCGGCCGAACATCATCGCCATGGCCACCGTGCCGCCGAGCATCGGCAGCACCATCAGCAGCTGCTGCCAGCGCCCGCCGGTGACCGGCGGGATCTCCGGCGGCGCCTCCACCGGCAGCTCGCCGACCGGGATCTCCGGCGCCGGGCGGCGGGGTGGCCGCTTGATGACGACAGTGGACACCCGACCTCCTGACTGCGCACGGTGACCCGAGCCTGGCTCATGGTAGGTAAAGTCCTGTCGTCCGCGCAGCCACCAACCCCGCTCGATATGGAGATCGGTCGATGACAATCGGGTTGGCCCGGGTCACCATCAGCGCCCCGCAACGGCGGGTGGACGTCGCGCTGCCCGAGCAGGTTCCCCTGGCCGAGCTGCTGCCCGAGGTGTTGCGGCACGCCGGCGAGGGGCTGGCCGACGACGGGGAACGGCACGGCGGCTGGGTGCTGCGGCGTACCGACGGGGCGGTGCTGGCGACCGCGCAGGCGCTGCTGCCGCAGGGCGTCCGGGACGGCGAGGTGCTGCACCTGGTGCCGGCCCGGGCCGAGTGGCCCGAGCTGGAGTACGACGACGTGGTGGAGGCGATCGCGGACGGCGCCCGGCGGCGGGGCGGGGCCTGGTCGCCCGGTGCCACCCGGGCCACCGTGCTGGCCGGCGCGGCGGTGCCGCTGGCGGTGGGGCTGCTCGCCGTGCTCGCGGGCGGTCCGGCGCGCGGGGCCGGCTGGCCCGCCGCGGCCGTGGTGGCGCTGCTGCTCACCCTGGCCGGCACCGTGGCGTCCCGGGCGCACGGGGACGGCCCGGTCGGGGCCACCCTGGGCGGCTACGCGCTGCCGTACGCGGCGGCGGCCGGCGCCCTCGCGGTCAGCACCGGCGACCCGGTCGGCCCGCTCGCCCCGGTGCGCTGGCTGGGCGCGCCGGAACTGCTGGCCGGCTCGGTGGCGCTGCTGCTGGTGTCGGTGCTCGGGCTGGTCGGCGTCGCCACCCGGCTGCGGGTCTTCGTGGCCGGCGCGGTGGTGGGGATGGCCGGCGCGCTGGCCGCGCTCGGCGGGCTGCTGCTCGACCCGGCCGGCACCGCCGCCGTGCTGCTCTGCGTCCTGGTCTTCGCCGTCGGGGCGGTGCCGCTGCTGGCCATCCGGCTGGGCAAGGTGCCGCTGCCGCCGATCACCCTGCCCACCGACGCCCCCGGCGGCGCCGAGCGGGTCCGGGACCTGCCCGACCGGGGCCGGGTCTACGCGGCGGTGGCCCGCACCGAGGAGATGCTGACCGGGATGCTGCTCGGGCACGCGGTGCTGGCGGCGGCCGCCGCGCTGGTGCTCGGGGTGGCCGGCGGGACCGCCGGGCGGGTGCTCGTCGCGGTCGCCGGGGCCGTGCTGCTGCTGCGCTCCCGGCTCTTCGTGGCGCTGCGGCACCGGGTGCCGACGGTGGTCGCCGGGCTCGCCGGGTACGCCGTGCTGGGCGCCGTGCTCGCCGCGCGGTCCGGGCCGGCGGGCCGGCTGGTGCTGGTCGCCGGCGGCCTGGCCCTGGCCCTGCTCGCCGTGGCCGCGGGCAGCACGTACGCGCGCCGGCCGGTCTCGCCGTACCTCGGCCGGATCGCCGACCTGACCGACACCGCGCTGGTGGTCTCGGTGGTGCCGGTCGCCTGCGCGGTGCTCGGCCTGTACGAACGGGCCCGGGGGCTGCTCGGCTGAGCGGCCCCCGGGCCCGGTTCGACGTCGTGGTGGGTCAGTGCCCGGTCTCGCCGCGCTCCTCGGCCTCCTTGGCGCGCTGGTACGACGCCCGGATCTCGGCCTCGGCCTCGGTCCGCCCGACCCAGGTGGCGCCTTCGACCGACTTGCCCGGTTCGAGGTCCTTGTACACCTCGAAGAAGTGCTGGATCTCCAGCCGGTCGAACTCGCCCAGGTGGTGGATGTCGCGCAGGTGCTCCTGGCGCGGGTCCTCGTAGGGGACGCAGAGGACCTTGTCGTCGCCGCCCTTCTCGTCCGTCATTCGGAACATGCCGATGGTGCGGCAGCGGATCAGGCAGCCGGGGAAGGTCGGCTCGGGGACCAGCACCAGCGCGTCCAGCGGGTCGCCGTCCTCGCCGAGGGTGCCCTCGATGAAGCCGTAGTCCGCCGGGTACTGCGTGGAGGTGAAGAGGGTACGGTCCAGCCGGATCCGGCCGGTCGCGTGGTCGACCTCGTACTTGTTGCGGTGACCCTTCGGGATCTCAACCGTCACGTCGAAATCCATCTGCACGCTCCCTCGTTTGCCCACGCTGGCTAACGGAAACCACCGGCGCCGACCGGGTGCGGGCGAATGCCCACCCACCGGCTCCGGCCACCGCATAGTGTTCGGACCGAAGTAGTGTCACCCAGACCGGATTTCGTGGGGGGAGGAGGGGGTCGTGGGGAGGGAAGATTCACACTACCGCCCGGAGTCAGGTGCTGGACGTGGTACGGGCGGATCTGCTTCAGGCCCCGCCACCGGGCGGTTCCGGGTGCCCGACGCGCACCCGCCGCAGGCACCCGCCGGCCCCGCCGGTCACCCCGCGGAGCGGCCCGCGCCGCCGCCCTGGCGTCCCGGCGCCGGCGCGCCGCCCGCCGGCGCCGCGCCGGTGCCCCCGCACCCGGGCGTTTCCGGTACGGCCGGCGGCCGCCCGCTGAACGGCGGCGCCTTCGGCACGGCCGGCGCCCCGCCGCCGCACGCCGCCGGCTCGGCCAGCGTGCCACCGCACGCCTCCGGCTCGGCGCGCGTGTCACCGGCCCCGGATCTCTTCGGCCCGGCGAGTGGGCCGCCGGCCGCCGCCGTACCCGTGTCGCCGCCGCCCGCCGGTGCGCCGCTGTCCGCCGCGGTGCCTCCCGCGCCGGCCCGACGCCGGCGGCTGCTGCCGTTGCTGCTCGCCGCGGTGCTGCTGCTCGCGCTGGCCGCCGGGGTGGTCGTGGTCCGTCCCGGCCCGGTGGCGGAGTGGCTCGGCGACGACAAGGCCGGCGGCCCGGCGAGCGCCCAGCCGGCCGACCCGCCCCCGGTGCCGGTGCTGGCCGCGGCGGACGCGAACGCCCCGCTGCCCACCCCGGAGGGGGTCTCCGCCGCGCTCGACCCGCTGGTCGGCGCCGCCGCGCTCGGTGACCGGGTCAACGTCTCGGTGGCCGACGTGGCCACCGGCCAGCCGCTCTTCGGTGCCAACGAGGACGACGGCACCGTGCCCGCCTCGGTGACCAAGCTGGTCACCGCGGTGACCGTGCTCGCCGCGCGCGGTCCCGGCCACCGCATCCCCACCCGCGCGGTGGCCGGCGCGAGCCCCGGCGAGGTGGTGATCGTCGGCGGCGGCGACCCGACCCTGGCGGTGGACAAGAAGGGCTTCTACCCGGGCGCGGCCCGGCTGGACGACCTGGCCGCCCAGGTGAAGGCGGCGCTCGGCGGCACCGCGCCGACCCGGGTCACCGTCGACTCCTCGCTCTACTCCGGCCCGGTCCACGAGCCCGGCTGGGACGACGACATCCCCACCGGCGGCTACGGCGGCGCGATCACCGCGTTGATGACCGACGGCGCGCGCCGGGACGTGCCCCAGGCCAAGCGGGACCACGACGCCGGCGACCACGGCGCCGAGCGGGTGTCCCAGCCCGACCTGGCCGCCGGCCGCGCCTTCGCCCGGCTGCTCGGCGTGCCCGCCGACGCGGTCGGTCGCGGCAAGGCGCCGGCCGCGGGGGCCGACGCCACCGCCGGCGCGCCCGGCAGCGAGCTGGGCAAGGTGGAGTCGCTGCCGATGGTCCGGCTGGTCGACATCATGATCAGCGACAGCGACAACATCGTCGCCGAGGCGCTGGCCCGCCAGGTCGCGCTGGCCCGGAACCAGCCCGCCTCGTTCACCAGCGCCGCCGCCGCGATGGACGCCGTGGCGGGCGAGCTGGGCCTGCCCGCCGACGAGCTCTCCCTCGCCGACGGCAGCGGGCTGTCCCGCACCAACCGGATCAGCCCCTCGCTGCTCACCGACCTGATCACGCTCGCCGGCAACGGCAGCCGTCCCGAGCTGGCCGCGGTCTTCGGCGGCCTGCCGGTCGCCGGCTGGTCCGGCACGCTGGGCGAGCGCTACGCGGCCGACGGGACGCGGTCCGGGGCGGGCGTGGTCCGGGCCAAGACCGGCACGCTGACCAAGGTGCACGCCATCGCCGGGCTGGTCACCACCGCCGACGGGCGGCTGCTCACCTTCGCCGTGCTCACCGACGCGGTGCCGCCGGACGGGATGGAGTCCGCCCGGGTGGCGCTGGACCGGATCGGCGCCGCGCTGGCCGGCTGCGGCTGCCGCTGACCCCGCCGGCCCGGCGGGCTGGACCGCGTCCCGAGGCCGGGCTGCGCCGACGTCACGAGGGTGCCCTCGGGCCCGCCAGGCGGGCGCCCCGTCGGCGCGACCGGCGTCGATCGCCGTCGCGAGCCCGGGCCGGGGTGTTCCGGCGCGGGTACGGTGGGTGCATGGCGCAGTTCGTGGACTGGGATCTGGCCGCCGCGACCGCGGGGGCCCTGGGCAAGTCGGGCCCTCGGGTGTCGTACGCGGAGGCCACCGACGTGGTCGCCGACCTGCGGCGGCTCACCGAGGAGGCGGCCGGGCACGTCGCCGACTACACCGGCCTGCGCCCACAGGTGTCCCACCCGCCGGTGCGGGTGGTCGACCGGCGGGACTGGGCGGCGACCAACATCGCCGGGCTGCGCGAGGTGATCAGCCCCCTGGTCAGCCGGCTCTCCGGCGACAAGCAACCCGGCCCGCTGACCGAGGCCATCGGCTCCCGGCTGACCGGCGTGCAGGCCGGCACCGTGCTGGCCTACCTCTCCGGCCGGGTGCTCGGCCAGTACGAGGTCTTCTCCGCCGACCCGGGGCAGCTGCTGCTGGTCGCGCCGAACATCGTCGAGGTGGAGCGCAAACTCGGCGCCGACCCGCGCGACTTCCGGCTCTGGGTCTGCCTGCACGAGGTGACCCACCGCACCCAGTTCACCGCCGTGCCGTGGATGCGCGGCTACTTCCTGGGCGAGGTGCAGGCGTTCGTCGACGCCTCGTCCGGCGGCGGCGAGCACCTGCTGGAGCGGCTGCGCCGGGGCGTGGCCACGCTCTCGGAGGCGATCCGCGACCCGGAGAGCCGCACCAGCGTGCTGGACCTCGTCCAGACGCCCGCCCAGCGGGCCGTGCTGGACCGGCTCACCGCGCTGATGACCCTGCTCGAAGGGCACGCCGAGTTCGTGATGGACGGGGTGGGGCCGCAGGTGATCCCGAGCGTCGAGCGGATCCGGGCGGCGTTCAACCGGCGCCGCGAGTCCGGCAACCCGCTGGAGAAGGCGATCCGCCGGCTGCTCGGCGTCGACGTCAAGATGCGCCAGTACGCCGAGGGTCGCAAGTTCGTGCACGGCGTGGTGGAGCGGGTCGGGATGGCCGGCTTCAACAAGGTCTTCGACTCGCCGCTCACCCTGCCCCGGCTGGAGGAGCTCGGCGACCCGGACGCCTGGGTGGCCCGGGTGCACGGGCCGGTGGGCCCGGTGCCGGTCGTCGGCTGACCGTCGGGCCGTGGCCGCGCTCGCCCCGCCGGTCGCCGCGCTCCGGGTCGCGGTGCGTCGCGCGCTGGTCGGCCTGCCGCCCGGGCCGGTGCTGGTCGCCTGCTCCGGCGGTGCCGACTCGCTCGCGCTGGCCGCGGCCACCGTCTTCGTGGCGCCCCGGCTGGGCCGGCCGGCCGGTCTGGTGACCGTCGACCACGGCCTGCAGGACGGCTCCGCGCAGCGGGCCGCGGGAGTGGCGGCCTGGGCGCGGGACGTCGGATTCGCCCCGGTGGAGGCGGTCCGGGTCGAGGTGGCCGGCCGTCCCGGCGGGCCGGAGGCGGCCGCCCGGGAGGCCCGCTACCAGGCGTTGGCCGAGGTGGCCCGGCGGCACCGGGCGGCGGCGGTGCTGACCGGGCACACCCGGGACGACCAGGCCGAGACGGTGCTGCTCGCGCTCGCCCGGGGCGCCGGGCCGCGCGGGCTGGCCGGGATGCCGGCCCGCCGGGACCTGGCCGGGGTGCCGCTGCTGCGCCCGCTGCTGGAGGTCAGCCGGGAGCAGACCCGCAAGGCGTGCGCGGTGCTCGGGTTGACCCCGTGGGAGGACCCGCACAACGCCGACCCCTCGTACGCCCGGGCCCGGGTCCGCGCCGACGTGCTGCCGGCGCTGGTGCGGGCGCTCGGGCCGGGGGTGCTGGAGAACCTGGCCCGGACCGCCCGGCTGGTGGCGGCGGACAATGCCGCGCTCGACGACCTGGCCGCCACCGCGCTCGACGCGGTCCGCCACCCCGACGGCGGGCTGTCGGTCGCGGCGCTGGCCGACCTGGCGCCCGCGGTGCGCGGCCGCGTGCTGCACGCCTGGGCCCGCGAACTGGGCGCCCCGCCGGCCGCGCTGTCGCACCGGCACGTGACCGCCCTCGACACGCTGGTCACCGGCTGGCGCGGGCAGGGCGCCGCGCACCTGCCCGGCGGCCTGCGGGTGATCCGCCGCGACGGCCGGCTGGCCCGGATCGGCGGAGCCTGAGGACGGCTGTGCCACGGTGACCGCCGCGAGGCGAGCGCCGCGCCGGCTCGGTGTGCGGTCCGGGGCCCGGGTCCGCCGGACCGGCGGCGACCGAGGGCGCCGGCCCGCCGACCCCACGGCCACCGGCGGCGGCGTCGGATCGACGATCAGCGGGGGCGCGGGCACTGCCGCATCGACGACCACCGCGGGCGCGGGACGCCCCCGCATCGACGATCACCGGGTGCGCGGGCCGCGCCGGGAGGCGGTAGACATGGCGCATGGCGTACCCCCGATATCCCCTCTACGCCCCGCACGGCGCGGTGGCGACCAGCCACCCGCTGGCCGCGGCGGCCGGCCTGGCCGTGCTGCGGCGCGGGGGCACCGCGGTCGACGCGGCGCTGGCCACCGCGATCACCCTGACCGTGGTGCAGCCCCCGTCCAACGACATCGGCGGTGACCTGTTCGCCCTGGTCTGGGACGGGGAGCGGCTGCACGGGCTGAACGCCTCCGGCCGGTCGCCCGCGGCGCTGACCCTGGCGGCGGTGCGGGCCGCGACCGGCGGCCGGGGCGCGGCGCCGGTGGCCGCGCTCGGCGGCGCCCAGCAGGCCGGACCGGCCCTGCCCGCCCGGGGCTGGCTGCCGGTGACCGTCCCCGGCGTGCCGGCCGGCTGGCGGGACCTGCACGACCGGTTCGGCCGGCTGCCCTTCGCCGACCTCTTCACCGACGCCGTCGGGTACGCCGAGCACGGCCACCCGGTCTCCGCCGGGGTGGCCGCGGCCTGGGCCCGCGGGGTGGCCGCGCACGCCGAGCTGACCGGGCCCGAGTACGCCGAGTTCGACCGGGTGTTCGCGCCCGGTGGCCGGGCGCCGCGGCCGGGGGAGCGGTGGCGCAACCCGGACGCGGCGCGGACCCTGCGCCGGATCGCCGAGACCGGAGCCGAGGACTTCTACCGGGGCGCGACAGCCGACGCGCTGGCCCGGCACGCCGCCCGGACCGGTGGCCTGCTCACCGGCGACGACCTGGCCGGGCACACCTCCAGCTGGGTGGACCCGGTGCCGGTGCGCTACCGGGGTCACCAGGTGTGGGAGTTGCCGCCGAACGGGCAGGGCCTGGCCGCGCTGCTCGCGCTCGGCCTGCTGGACGGGCTGGACCTGGCCGGCGTGCCGCTGGCGGAACGCGTGCACCGGCAGATCGAGGCGGTGAAGCTCGGTTTCGCCGACGCGCACGCGCACGTCGCCGACCCGGACCGGGTGCCGGTACCGACCGAGGCGCTGCTCTCGCCCGGCTACCTGGCCGCCCGCCGAGCCCTGATCACCGACCGCGCCGGCGACCCGGTGGCCGGCGAACCGGAGCGCGGCGGCACCGTCTACCTCTGCACGGCCGACGCCAACGGGATGATGGTGAGCCTCATCCAGTCGACCTACCTGGCGTTCGGCTCGCACGTGGTGCTGCCCGGGCACGGCTTCGCGTTGCAGAACCGGGGCCTCGGCTTCCGCCTGGACCCGGCGCACCCGAACGTGGTGGGCCCGGGCAAGCGGCCGTACCACACGATCATCCCGGGCTTCCTGACCCGCGACGGCGAGCCGGTCGGGCCGTTCGGCGTGATGGGCGGGCACATGCAGCCGCAGGGGCACGTCCAGCTCGTCTCGGCCACCCTCGACGCCGGGCTCGACCCGCAGGCGGCGCTGGACGCGCCGCGCTGGTACTGGCACGCCGGCCGGTCGCTGCTGGTCGAGCCGGAGCTGGTCGGCACGGCGCAGGGGCGGGCGGTGGTGGACGAGCTGCGGGCCCGCGGCCACGAGATCACCGTCGCGGCGGAGCCGGCCGTCTTCGGGTACGGGCAGGCGATCTGGCGGACCACCGACGGCGGCTACGTGGCCGGGTCGGAGTCCCGGGTCGACGGCGGGATGGGCGGCTTCTGACCGCGCTCAGCCGGCGTGGGCGCGATCCCGGAAGGTGGTCCGGTAGCTGTGCGGGGTGGCGCCCACCCGGCGGGCGAAGTGGTGCCGGAGGGTGGCGGAGTCGCCGAACCCGGACCGGTCGGCTACGTCCTCCACGCTCAGCCGGGTCTCCTCCAGCAGGCGACGGGCCAGCAGCACCCGCTGGTTGGTCAGCCAGTCGTGCGGGGTGGTGCCGGTCTCGGCGCGGAACCGGCGGGCGAAGGTACGCGGGGCCATGCCGGCCCGGGCGGCGATCTCGTCGACCGTCACCGGCCGGTCCAGGTGCCCCATCAGCCACTCCAGCACCGGCTCCAGGGTGGGTGCCTCGGGCGCCTTGGGGATCGGGGCCTCGACGTACTGCGACTGGCCGCCGTCGCGGTGCGGCGGGACGACCATCCGGCGGGCCAGCCGGGTGGCCATGGCGGAGCCGTGCTCCTGGCGTACCAGGTGCAGGCAGGCGTCGATGCCGGCCGCGGTGCCGGCGCTGGTGAGCAGCGGGCCGTCCTGCACGTAGAGCGAGTTGCAGTGGACCCGGGCGGCCGGGTGGCGGCGCTGCAGCTCGTCGACGTACTTCCAGTGGGTGGTGCAGTCGCGGCCGTCGAGCAGGCCGGCCTCGCCGAGCAGGAACGCCCCCGAGCAGACGCTGAGCAGGTAGGCGCCCCGGTCGGCGGCCCGGCGCAGCGCGTCGAGCACCGCCGGCGGCACGTTCGTGCCGTGCCGGTGGGCGGGTACGGCGACCAGGTCGGCCTCGTCGACCGGGCCCAGGTCGGCGTGCGGCACCAGCTGGAACCCGGAGGCGGTGGAGATCGTCGCGCCGTCCGGGCTGCACACCTGGAAGCGGTAATCGGGGAAGCCGTCGGCGGTGCGGTCGGTGCCGAAGACCTCGGCCAGGACGCCCAACTCGAACGCGGCGACCCCGTCGAGGGCGAGGACGGCGACGGTACGCAGCATGTGACGAGGGTAACCCCGGAGGTGGCAGGAAATCGAGCCTGGGTGGCATTCCTGCCACTGTCCGGCCCGGACGGACGGGCGGAGACTGGGTGCAGTCCGGTGCGCACCGGCGGCGAAACCGACAGCAACCGTGTGAAAGCGAGCGCCGCCATGGAGTTCCTGTTCTTCCTCCTCTTCCTCGTCCTCCTCGCCGTGGCCTCGGCGGCCGGCCTGACCGCCGACACCCGGGACTCGGCCGACTGGAAGCCCACCGACGGGGGCCGCCGCTGGCGGTCCGGTACCTGCTGAGGTGATTGGTCAACTTTGCGGGAAAAATCCTGGGCGGGACCGCGCCAAAAGGGGCGGCCCCGCCGACGGGGGCCGTCCGGCGTACGGCAGGCTAGGGGTCATGGCTGACGGCTCCTGGTACGACGCCGACATCGACCACGTGATCATCTCCGAGGCGCAGATCCGCGAGAAGACCGCGGAACTGGCCAAGCAGGTTTCGGCGGACTACGCCCACGTCGAGGACGGACTCCTGCTCGTCTGCGTGCTCAAGGGCGCGGTCATGTTCATGGCCGACTTCGCCCGGGCGCTGGGCCGGCAGGGGCCCCCCGCCGAACTCGACTTCATGGCCATCTCCTCCTACGGCCAGGGCACCACCTCCTCCGGGGTGGTCCGCATCCTCAAGGACCTGGACCGGGACATCGCCGGCCGGCACGTGGTCGTGGTAGAGGACATCGTCGACTCCGGGCTCACCCTCTCCTGGCTGCTGCGCTACCTGGAGTCGCGCTCCGCGGCCAGCGTCGAGGTGGTCGCCCTGTTCCGTAAGCCGGACGCGGTCAAGGTGCCGGTCCCGGTGAAGTACGTCGGCTTCGACATCCCGACCGAGTTCGTCGTCGGCTACGGCCTCGACTTCGCCGAGCGCTACCGCGAGCTGCCCTACGTCGGCGTGCTCAAGCCGGAGGTCTACGCCCGCTCCTGAGCGCGGCTCGTATCGGCGCGCGTCGAGCGGACGTTCAGCGGACTCCCAGCCGATGCGACTACCGTGGATGCCGGTGGCGCGGAGGCAGCTCCGCTCCCGGCCCCTCGACCGCGTGACCGGGCGATCGGGGTGGCCGGGTCGGACTCCCCGCCACGCCGGCCATCGTCCGGGCCCCGGTGGGCGTGGGACACGGGCTGGCGAGCCGCGCCGTGGGCGCTTCGTCGATCTCGATGAGGCGCGACTGCGGGGCTCGCAAGCTCACTTCTCGCGCGCACGGTGTACCGTCGAATGACCGCGGCGCGGCAGATTAGCGCCTCGGGGTCGCGGCCGGCCCGCACGGCGGCCCGGCGCCGCCCCAGGCGGCGACACCATTCAGACGGTCAGGACGTCGATCAGGAGGATGCGGGCGTCTCGGCGCTCGACAACAGCATGGAACGTACGCGTTTCTTCCGCCGACCGGTGGTCTGGATCATCCTGGTCATCCTCGGCGCCGTTGTGCTCAGCCAACTCTTCACGGCTGGTCCCAGCTACCACCGGGTGGACACCTCGGTGGCGCTCGACCAGCTCCACACCGCCAAGATCGACAAGGCGGTCTTCCAGGACAAGGAGCAGACGCTCCAGCTCGAACTGGCCGAGAAGGCCAAGTTCGGCGACACCACCACCGACCGGATCGAGGCCCAGTTCCCGTACGAGGTCGGCGACCAGGTCTGGAACGAGGTTCTGGACGCCAAGGCGAACAACCGGATCACCGGCCCGGCCGACACCAAGGTCTCGTCGGACAGCATCTGGGTCAGCCTGCTGGTCAACCTCCTGCCCATCGCGCTGCTCGTGCTCCTGCTGCTGTTCTTCATGTCGCAGATGCAGGGCGGCGGCTCCCGGGTGCTCAACTTCGGCAAGTCCAAGGCCAAGATGATCACCAAGGACACGCCGAAGACCACCTTCGCCGACGTGGCGGGCGCCGAGGAGGCCGTCGAGGAGCTGCACGAGATCAAGGACTTCCTGCAGAACCCGGCCAAGTACCAGGCACTCGGCGCGAAGATCCCGAAGGGCGTGCTGCTCTTCGGCCCGCCCGGCACCGGTAAGACGCTGCTGGCCCGCGCCGTGGCCGGCGAGGCGGGGGTGCCGTTCTACTCGATCTCCGGTTCCGACTTCGTGGAGATGTTCGTCGGTGTCGGCGCCAGCCGGGTCCGCGACCTCTTCGAGCAGGCCAAGGCGAACGCCCCGGCGATCGTCTTCGTCGACGAGATCGACGCCGTCGGCCGGCACCGCGGCGCCGGCATGGGCGGCGGCCACGACGAGCGCGAGCAGACCCTCAACCAGCTCCTCGTCGAGATGGACGGCTTCGACACCAAGGGCGGCGTCATCCTGATCGCCGCCACCAACCGGCCGGACATCCTCGACCCGGCGCTGCTGCGCCCGGGCCGGTTCGACCGGCAGATCCCGGTGGACGCCCCCGACATGGAGGGCCGCAAGGCCATCCTGCGGGTGCACGCCAAGGGCAAGCCGTTCACCCCGGACGTCGACCTGGACTCGGTGGCGCGGCGGACCCCGGGCTTCAGCGGCGCCGACCTGGCCAACGTGATCAACGAGGCCGCGCTGCTCACCGCCCGCAAGGACCAGCGGGCGATCACCAACGACTCCCTGGAGGAGTCGATCGACCGGGTGATCGCCGGTCCGCAGCGGCGGACCCGGGTGATGAGCGACCAGGAGAAGAAGATCACCGCGTACCACGAGGGTGGGCACGCGCTGGTCGCCTGGGCGCTGCCGCACGCCGCGCCGGTGCACAAGGTGACGATCCTGTCCCGCGGTCGCTCGCTGGGCCACACCCTGGTGCTGCCCACCGAGGACAAGTACACCCAGACCCGCGCGGAGATGGTCGACACGCTGGCCTACGCGCTCGGCGGCCGGGCCGCCGAGGAGCTGGTCTTCCACGAGCCGACCACCGGCGCCGGCAACGACATCGAGAAGGCCACCCAGCTGGCCCGCGCGATGATCACCCAGTACGGCATGAGCTCCAAGCTCGGTGCGATCAAGTACGGCACCAGCGGCGACGAGCCGTTCCTCGGCCGCAACATGGGCCACGAGCGGGACTACTCCGACGCCGTCGCCGCCGAGATCGACGCCGAGATGCGGGCGCTGATCGAACTCGCCCACGACGAGGCGTGGGAGATCCTGGTGGAGTACCGGGACGTGCTGGACAACATCGTCCTGGAGCTGATGGAGAAGGAGACCCTCTCCACCGCCGACATGGCCCGGATCTGCGCCCGGGTGGCCAAGCGGCCGCCGATGGCGCCGTACAACGGCTTCGGCAAGCGCCAGCCCTCCACCGAGCCGCCGGTGCTCACCCCGGCGGAGAAGGAGGCGCTCAAGGTGCAGGCCCAGGCCGACGGCGCCGAGGCGACGGTCGGCGGCACCTCGAACAACTCGGACGGTACGCACTGAGCACCGACCCTGCGGCCAGCCCCCACGACCGGGGGCTGGCCGCGTCCGCAACCGAACCCGACGGCGACGACGCCCTCGACTACGTCGCCGCCCGGCTGATCAGTGGCAAGCTCACCGGCCGGCCGGTCGAGGACACCATGGACCTCGGCCGGATCGAGAAGGCGGTCCGGGAGATCCTGATCGCGGTCGGGGAGGACCCGGACCGCGACGGTCTCCAGCAGACCCCGGCCCGGGTCGCCCGCGCGTACGCGGAACTCTTCGCCGGCCTCCGGGTCGACCCGGCCCAGGTGCTCAGCACCACCTTCGAGGCCAACCACGAGGAGCTGGTGCTGGTCCGGGACATCGACGTGATGAGCCTCTGCGAGCACCACCTGCTGCCGTTCAGGGGCAGCGCGCACATCGGCTACATCCCCGGGCCGGACGGCCGGATCACCGGCCTGTCCAAGCTGGCCCGGCTGGTCGAGGTCTTCGCCCGCCGGCCCCAGGTGCAGGAGCGGCTCACCTCGCAGATCGCCGACCTGCTGATGAGCAAGCTGGAACCGCGCGGCGTGGTGGTGGTGCTCGAGTGCGAGCACATGTGCATGGCGATGCGCGGCATCCAGAAGTCCGGCGCCCAGACCATCACCTCGGCGGTGCGCGGCACCCTACAGAACGACGCGAAGTCCCGCGCCGAGGCGATGGCCCTGATCATCCCCCGCTGACCCGAACCTTCCCGGCCGGCCGACCCCGCGTCCCGCGGGCGGCCGGCCGAGTGCTCTCCGGTGGCCTCGCGACCGCCGATCGGCGGCTGGACCGCCGATCGGCGGCTGGACCGCCGATTGGCGGCTGGGCCGCCGGCCGGCGCGGCGGGCCAGCCGGTCAGCCGGCGAGGATCGCGAGCAGCAGCCCGGCGGTGACCAGCACCGCCGGCACCAGGCAGACCAGCGCGCCCAGTCGGGTCGTCCGGTCCGCCCGCCCGCCCGGCCGGGCCGGGAAGAGTCGCGCGGTGCCGATCCAGCCGGCCGCGAACGCCACGGCCGGCATCGGCAGCCCGCAGATCAACGCCGCGACGCTCGCCGCGCCGGGCCCGGTCGCCAGGTAGACCGCCACCTGGATCACCGGCACCAGCAGCGCCAGCGGCGCGTACACCAGCAGGTTGCGCAGCGGCGCCGGCCAGCCCGCCGGGCTGACCCGGCCCCGCGCGGCCAGCGCCAGGTCCGCGGCCTCCGCCCGGTCGTGCGCGGCCCGCAGCCCGGCCAGCACCGCCGCCGGACCACCCGCCATCGACCGGGCCGCCTCGGTCAGCTCCGGCGGCGTGGGCACCAGCGAGATCGGCGGTACGCCCAGCTCCCGCAGCCGCGCCTCCTGGGACGCCAACCGGGTGCGTACCGCGGTCAGCTCCTCGCGCGCGGCCTGCACCGACCGGGCCTGCTCGCCCGCGGCGGTGACCGCGTCCCGCCGTACCCCGTCCAGTTGCCGGGCCGCCGCCAGGTACTCCGTCCAGGCGGTCGACACCGGGTCGCCGCCGGCCGGCTGCGCCGGCACCCGTCCGCCGTCGCGCTGCCCCGGAACGGCGGTCGCCGCCCGGCCACCCGCCCCGCCGTCGCTCATGGCCGGCCACCCGGGTTTCGCTCGCTCGGCTCGCTCATCCCACTCCCTCCGAGGCGAACGGGATCAGCACCGTGCCCCGCTCGCCCGGCCCGTCCCAGAGCACTGCCCGGCCCGGCCGGGGCCGCCAGTCGACCGGGCGGCCGAAGACGGGCGCCAGTTGGCTGCCCGGCACGTCCACCACGGCGACCGCGGCGAGCTTGTCCACCTCGCCGTCCGCGGGTTCCAGCAGCGCCGCGAACGGCGGTACGGCGCGCCACCAGCCGAGCACGTGCAGGCCCGCCGGCGGCCCCTCCCGCAGCAGCGTCCGCAGCCGGTCGGCGGGGAGCCGCTGCCCGGCATCCACCCCGAAGGCCACCAGGTAGGCCGGCTCGCCGGCGTCCGCGACGGCGAGCAGACCGGGCAGGCCGACCCGCTCGACCGGATGCCGGGCGGCCAGCTCGGCGGCGAGCGCGTCGATGGCCGGGGTCGCGTCGTCCGCCGCCAGCACGAACCGCGCGGCACCCTGCGGGTGGTGCGCGGCGGTGCTGCGGGCCGCGGTGGCCAGCAGCGCGGCGGCCTCCGGCCCCGGCCCGAGAACCGCCAGGTTGCGGCCCGCGGCCGGCCCGAGCGGTACCGCCACCGTGGTACGGGCGACCTCCACCGCCCGGCCGAGCAGGGCCGCGGGGCCGTGCGCCCGCCCGGCCAGCGCCGTCCGGTGCCGGGGATCGTTGCGCAACCGGGGGCGGGCGTAGCCGGCGAAGACCACCGGCGGCCCCGACCCCTCGGGTCGGGCGGACCAGAGCCGGTGGCGCAGCCGCTCCACGGTCTCCGGGTCGTCCTGCGGGTCGGGGAAGCGGACCATCCGCTCGTGCCCGCGGATCGCGCCCCGGGGCCCGCCCAGCCCGCCGGCGGTGTTCACCACGGCGCTGCCGACCGGCAGCCCCGCCGCCGAGTCGTTGGTCGGTTCCAGCACCGCGCCACCGCCGGGCAACGCCACCCGCACCGGGAACTGCCCGAGCATCGAGTCGCGGTGCCCGCCGTCGGTACGCGAGCCCAGCCCCAGGTCGCCCTCGCCGGCGAGGACCAGGTGGATGCCGTACGACCGGCCGCCCCGGGCCAGCGCCTCCAGCCGGGCGGCGGCGTCCACCGCCAACCGGTCCCGCTCGGCGAAGAGCAGCGGGAGATTGTCCAGCACACAGACGATCCGGGGCAGCAGCTGGTGCTGCCGCAGTTCGGCGTAGCGCTGGCCGCCGGCGCGGCTCCCCGCCTCCTCGCGGCGGTGCAGTTCCGCGGTCAACCCGTCGAGCAGGTCCAGCACGTACTCCCGGTCGGCGGCCAGCGCGGCGGCACGGACCTGCGGAATCCAGGACCGGTCCCGCTCGGTCTGCAGGAACTCCACGAAGGACTCGCCGTCGCCGAGATCCACCAGGTACAGCGTCAGCTCGTCCGGGCCGTACCGGGCGGCCAGACCGAGCAGCGCCGTGGTGAGGAAGGTGGAGCGGCCCGTCCCGGACCGGCCGCTGACCAGCCAGTGCGGGGTCAGCTCGGTGAAGCCGAGGGAGACCGGACGGCCGCCCGCGTCGCCCACCGTGGTGCCGAGCCCGTCGGCCGACCCGGCCGTCCACAGCTCGGCGTCGTCGGCGGGTAGCAGGTCGGCCAGGGCCAGCCGTGACCCCGCCTCCACCTGCTCGGCCAGCCGCCGGCAGACCGCGTCGACCAGATCGGCCGGCGGATCCGTCTCGACGAAGACCGGCGAGTTCAGCCCGCCCGGCCGCTCCGCGCCGGGACCGGCGAATGAGGTTCCCGGCGGATCGCCGAGCAGCGCGTACGCGGTGCGCATCGCCAGCGGGGTGGCCAGCGGCAGCGCGTCCCGGCCGGGCCGGGGCCAGCCGGCGACCAGCAGGTGCAGCCCGGCCGACGGGCCCTGCTCGGCCAGCGCCGCGATCCGGGCCAGGTCGGTCGCGCCGGTCGACTCCGGCAGCGCGGCGAGCACCAGCAGCAGCGTGCGGTCGTGCCGGCGGCGACCGCTCGCGCCCGGGGCCACCCACTGCTCCGCCTCGTTCAGCACCGCCCGCAACCCGGCCACGTCCGACACCGGCGGTGGCAGCAGACCGGCGTCGGCGAGCGGCGCGAAGGACGCCAGCGTGCCACCGGCCGCGTCCACCGCGCGGACCAGCAGCGCGCCGGCCGGGGTCGCCGCCAGCAGCCGCAGCAGCACGGCCCGGAGCAGCCCGGCCACCCGGGGCTCGTGCGCGTCGACGTCCACGCTGAGGTGACCGGTGCCGAGCAGCGGCACCAGCGCGGGGAAACGGGCGTCGTCCAGGGGCGCCGCGGTGCCGACCCGGACGAACGGCGGCGGGCCCTCGCCGGCCGGCGCGGTCGGGGTGAGCGTCTCCAGTGGAGCGCCGGCCCAGCCGGGGGCCAGCAGCGCCGCCGCGTTCCGCAGCCGCTCGGCCAGCTCGTACTGGCGGCGCTGGTCGGCGGGGGCGGGCCGGGTCTCGTCGAGGGCGGCCGCGGCGGCGGTCGCGGTGGCGGCGGCCCGCCGGTGCAGGGCGGCGGCGCGGTTGGTACGTGCCTTCGGACCGGCCACCCGTCCACCCCCTCTGCCCGAGGCTGGCAACCCCGCCAGTGACGGTATCCCAGGTGGAGCCGCTCCTTGCGGATGCGCGGCGGCGCTGCGCCGGTGTTGTCGTGGATCTCACCGGTGGGGAGGGGTCCGTCACGATCCGCTGGATCTGGGGCATTGGGTCCGGAGCGCCCAGCGGCTAGCCTCAGGGAGTGGAATCAGTGCAGCCCCCCGCCGGTTCCCAGGTCTCCCGCGTACCGGCGCAGCGGACGCCCCCCGACCAGCTGACGCCGCCCCCGGTCACCCCGGCGCCGGAACGTCCGCGGCGGCGGCTGCGCACGGTGCTCACCGTGGTCGGCGGGGTGCTCGCGGTGCTCTGCGTCGCCGGGGTGGTGGCGGGAATCGTGCTGTACAACCGGGCGGCCACCCCGGACCGGAGCGCACCGGACGTGGTGGTGGCCAGCTACGTCCAGGCCTACCTGGTGGACCGGAACGATGTCCGCGCTGGCCTATTCACGTGTAACAGCAGCAACCTCAGCGCCCTCCGCGCTTTGCGCGACGACCTGGTAGCGCGCGAGAAGCGGTTCAGCATCCCCATCTCGGTCAGCTGGGGCAGCCTGCGGGTGCAGGAGCAGGGTAAAAGCGCAGACGTGCAGGTCGAGCTGATCATCTCAGCACGAGTTGACGGGGTCACTCAGAGCGAGCGGCAAGCTTGGCGGTTCGTTACTCGCCTCGACCAGCACTGGCGGGTCTGCGAAGGTATTCGTACCGGCTGACCTGTCACTCGATCCACAGTAGGTGGACCGGAACCTCCAGCGTGGTCGGTGCCTGGCCGCGCCAGGCCCAGCGGTACCAGTCCACCTCCGAGGTCACCCGGACGCAGATGTCGCCGTCGGCGCCGGAGTAGGTCTCGGTGACCGCTCGCAGGTCGCGGTGCTCCACGCCACCGACCACGTGCACGACCCGCCGGCCGCTGACCGAGTCCGCCTCGACGACCGGAGTTGGCGGGCGGTGCGTCGGGGTATCCAGGGAGACGAGCCGGATGCCGCCCTCGTGCTGCCCGGCCGACGGCCGGGGGCCCAGGGTCTCCACCCAGACCCGCTCCACCGGCATCAGCGGGGCGAAGACCTCCACCTGGTCGGCCTCCGCGCGGTACCACTCGTGCTCCGGGATGACCGGGACGTACGTCCGGCTGCCCTGCACCACGCGCTCGTCGGCGCGCAGGTCGGCGCGCCAACCCAGGCCCGGCAGACCGACCAGCACGCGCCGGCCGCGCAGCTCGACCCGGCCGGTGGCCGGCACGATCTCGACCGGCCGCGGCGGTGCCGGCGCCCAGTCCGGCTGGTCCGCGAACGGGTCGGGCAGCGGGTCCTTCATGACACCGAGCGTCTCATCCCTGGTGCTTGAGGGGCGCGCCCCGGGACCGCATGAACGGCACCGGGTCGATCGCGCTCCGGCTGCTCCGGTCGCCGTCGGTGTGCACCTCGAAGTGCAGGTGTGGGCCGGAGGAGTTGCCGCTGCTGCCCACCTCGCCGATCACCTCACCGGCCTGCACCGTCTGGCCGACCCGCACCCGGGGCTTGGACACCATGTGGCAGTACCGGGTGACCACGCCGCCGGCGTGCAGGACGTCGACGAACCAGCCGCAGCCGCCCTTGCCCGGCCAGCCGTCCACGTCGCAGCTGAGCCGGCCGCCGTTGTCCGGGTCGCAGCGCGACACCAGCACCCGGCCACTGGCCGCGACGTGGATCGGGGTGCCCTTGCGGGCGGCGATGTCGACCCCGTTGTGGCCGGGCCGGCTGGCGGTGCGGAAGCCGGAGCCGACCCCACCCGGGATCGGGGCCGTCCACCCGGAGGCGGCGATCTCCGCACCGGAGGCCGCGTCGCACACCTGCTGGCCGCCGATCTCCGCCGTCCGGGCCGCCCCGCCGGCCAGCGAGTCGACGATCCGGGCGGCCAGCGCCTCGTGCTTGGCGTACGCGTCGGGGAACGCGCTGATCTGCACCTTCTGCGCCGCCCTGGTCAGCGGCATCCGCTGCCAACCGGGCACCTTGACCAACTTCTCGTAGAACTTGCGGGCGGCGTACTCGGGGGTCATCCGCTGCGCGACGGTGCCCCAGTTCGCCCGTTGCTGGAACAGACCGACCGAGTCGTGGTCGGCGCCGACCCCCTCGTTGGGCAGGTCCCGCGACTGCGCGACCGTGCGGTTGGCCAGGTTCCGCAGGCCGGACTCCTGCATCGCGGTCGCCACCGCGATCACCCAGCCGCGCGGCGGCACCTTCATCTCCTGCCCGACCTTGATGATCCGCGCCGCGTTGCGGAGTTGGCTCTCGCCGTACTCCGACATGCGAGGCATCTTGCCGGTCGCGTTGACCTGGAAGTCGTCGGTGCACTCCTGGCCGGCGAGGGTCATCCGTTCGCCGGCGTCTCCGCCCAGTTCGGTGAGGAAGAAGGCGGCGGTTCCGCCGGTGCAGCAGAGCAGCGCCAAGACCCCGGTGAGGAAGGCGGCCAGGGTGCCGATCCGGAGCCGTCGCCGGGGCGGTCGGGTCTCGTCGCTCATGCCTGCTCCCAGTCCACCGCGTCGACCAGCCACTCCCCGTCGGGGGCCACCAGTTCCAGCCGGAGCCGTCCGGTGTCCAGCGGCACCAGGGCCTCGACGAAGGTCGCGGTGCGCGGCCGGAGCGTCACCGCACCGGTCACCTGCTCGGCCGGCACACTCGCCGGCTCGGCACCGGCGAGCTTCTCGGTCAGCGCCGGGGTGGAGAGCGGCCGCAGGCCCTCGTGCCACTGGTCGGCGGTCACACCCGGCCGGCCCAGCCAGGCGGTCACGAAGCGGTCGGCCGTCTGCTCCGGCGTGCGGGCGCCCGGGCGGGTCACCGGGGAGGCCGGCGGACCGGTGGCGATCGCCCCGTCGTCACCCTCGTGCGGCTCGACGGTGGTGATCGGCTGGTTCGGCCGGTTGCTCAGGCCGGTCGTCGGGTCGCCGGCGCCGGCGACCAGCCGGGCCGCGCCGATGATGCCGAACACCACCACGGCGATCACGAGCGCGATCCCCAGCCGGGACCGCAGCGCCCGGGTGACCAGGAACTCCAGCGCCCGCCGCACCGCACTCACCGTGCCTCCGAGCGGATCCGCGGCGCGGGCCGATCGGGTGTGCGGTCGGTCGTCCCCGGACGGTAGATGACGTAGGACGGGCTCTCCTCCGGCACGTCCGGTTCGGTCCAGGTCGCCGCCGCCCGGCGTCGGGGGCGGGGCGCCACCGGCCGGCCGCCGCCCCGCTCCTCCGGGGCGGCCGCCCCGCCGGCCGGGTCCCGGCCGTCCGGACGTTGCCGGTCACCACCGCCACCGCCACCGCCGCCACCGGCAGCGTGCGCCGGATCCTCGTGCCGTGCCTCGGGCCGCAGTCGGGTCGACTCGGCCAGGACGGGGCGGCGCCGGCCCATGGTCGGCTCGGCGGTGCCACCGGGCTCCGACACGTCCAGCCGGGCGGCGGTCCGCATGTCGCGGAAGAAGCGCCGGTGCCAGGAGCCGGCCGAGCTGACCGCCTCGCTGCTGTCCTTGCCACCGAGCTGGGTGATCCGGCGGTACGGGCGGAGCAGCAGCCAGCCGACCACACCGCAGAGCCAGACCAGCACCACCTGGAGCCAACCGGGCAGGGTGGTGGTGCTCATGATCAGGTCGACAGCGAAGAGGTAGATGGCCGCGCCGGTGCCGAAGATGGCGATGTTGAAGACCGCGGCCACCACCGCGTTGGCCAGCCGGCGCAGCCCCGCGCTGGCTGGCCGCAGCAGGCCGACAGTGCCGAGGATCGGCGCCGCGATCACCGCCCACCGGAAGATCAGGAAGCCGAGCAGCACCAGCAGCGACGCGGTCAGGTCGAACATCGCGAACAGCAGCGAGGCGAGGACGGCGATGAAGCCGGCGCCGACCCGGTCCATGTCCCGCACACCCTGGAGGTACTCGTACGCCTCCGGATCCTCCTTCTCAATCTGTGCGGCGACGGTCATCCACTGCTGTTGCTTCGCTTTGATGACCACTTCCCGAGTGGCGGGGTTTGACCGGATCGACTCCGCTTCATCCCAGGACAGCGACTTCGCGTCGTAGAGCGCTTGACCGTACTTCTTGGCGGTCTCACTGTCAGCCGAGCCGAGGACGCCACGCAGCCAGTTGCGGTAGAGCATCGCCTCGGTCGCGGTGTCGCTGGCCCGCACGGCCGGTGGTCGCTTGTCGACACAGGCATCCGGGTTGGGCAGGGCGCACCGGTCGGGCGGAATGTCCTTGGAAGCCGGACCCACCGCGTCGTGGACCACGCCGAGGGTCGTGATCAGGGTGCCGTCGGCGACGCTCGCAGACTTGACCGGCCAGGCGGCCAGGGCGGTGACCGCCACCATCACCAGCAAGGCCCAGCCCGCCGTGGTCATCGCGTTGCTCATGTCCGACTGGCGGGAGCGCCAGAGCAGGTAGAGCCCGACCACACAGAGGGTGACGATGCCGAAGACGCTGAACACCTTCTGGTAGACGGCCTTCGTGGCCTTCTCCACCAGCGGGTCCGCCCAGCCCCACATGGAACGTGGGTCCCAGGCTCGCTCACGCAAAGCGTTGGAAGCCCCGACGACCGCCGTGGCGATCATGAACTCACCGTTGGCGAGGGTGTTGGTGAACTTGTACTCCGGGTGCAGAGCCGTGGCGGCGCAGCCGCCATCGACGCGGTACGTCGTGTAGCTGTAGCCGGCGTAGCCGTATTCGCTGTAGAGGCCCTTCGGGCCGGACTGCTTCGCCGATTCGGGCCGGGATGCGAACCAGCCGGCAAGGCCGGAGTCCGGCCCGGTGGGGGTCGGTGGGTTCCGGCACTCCAGTTCCGACTCGGCCACCTGCTGGAGCTTGGCGACGCAGGCGCGGAAGTCGGTCTGCCATTCCGGTGTGGTGCACAGGTCGGCCGCCGCCTGGGTGGTGACGGCCGGAGCCGCCGATGCCGGTGTCGCCCCGACCGCCGGCCAGCCGATGGTGGCCCCGGCGAGGATGCCGAGTGCGAGGAGAAGCGCCCGGGCCCTCGCCATGTCACGCCTCCAGGTCCGGCACGGTCGGCAGTACGCCGGTCGCGGCGGCGATCGCGGCGGGGGTGGTGTCGAGGTGGTCCAGCAGTCCCTCGACGTACGAGACGTCGACCCGGACCTTCTGCACCCGCCCGTCGACGTCGCGCATCACGAACTCGCGGAAGCCGAGCCGGCTGGCCGAGGTGGCGTCCGCGGTGGAGAGCGAGGCGAGGGTGGCCTCGTAGCCGTCGTTGACCGGTACCCGGAGCAGGCGCAGTGCCTCGGAGGCGATCTCGGTGTCCTCGGCGATCCGCCCGACGAATACGGTGGAGACGAGGTTCTGCACGTCGAGGCCGAGGATGTCGCGCGGGTTCTGCGAGGCGACCAGGGCGGCGAGGTTCCACTTGCGGGAGTCCCGGGCGAGCCGCACCAGGAACGAGCGTCCGGAGCGCCAGCCCTCCATGAAGTGCGCCTCGTCCAGGCCGACCAGCTTGCGGGACGACATCGACCCGCCGTAGCAGCGGCGGACCGCCAGCCGGTGCGCGGTGTGCAGCATCGGCAGGGCGAGCGCCTCCTCGGCCGACCAGTACTCCCGCTCGATCTTGAGGTCGGGCAGCCGGAGGCCGGCCATGGTGATCACGGTGAGCGCCGCGTCCGCGCCGAGCAGCCCCTCCGGCGGCTTGCCGAAGAAGAGCATGGCCAGCGGCATCTCGGCGGTGTCCAGCAGCAGGTTGGCCAGTTCCTTGCCGGCGTCGTCGTCCAACTGGCTGAGCGTGGTGACCACGTCGTCCAGGGTGGAGGTCTCCTCGGCCGGCACCTGGCGTACGGCGTGCCGGAACAGGGTGGCGGTCGACGCCTCCCGGGCCACCTGCGGCGGCACCAGCATCATGCAGATGTCCTGCACCAGCATCCGCCGCTCGGCGCGGGCGTTGGAGACGGCGATCTCGAACTCCCGGTCGCCGGCCGCGCCGGGGCCGAACTCGCTGCGCAGCGGGGTCGGGATGAGCGAGTACGGCGCCAGGGTGCCGTGCTCCGAGCCGGTCAGGTTGAGCACCCGCGAGTACGGGCGCAGCTCCGGCATCGCGCAGAGCCGGGCCAGCGGGCCGGACGGGTCGAGCAGGGTCACCTGCACGCCGCGCCGGGCGGCGAGGTAGCCCAGCGCGCCGAGCAGGGTGGACTTGCCACCGCCCGGCTCGGCCACGAAGACGGCGAGCCCGGAGCGCTCGCGGACCTCCATCGGGTAGTGCAGGTCGAGGAAGACCGGGCGGCGGCAGGTGCCGGCGGTCCGGCCGATCAGGTCGCCGCGCCGGTCGCCGACGGTCGACGCGGCCTGGGGCAGCGCAGCGGCGAGCAGGTTGACCGGCATCCGCCGTACGTAGCCGGTGTTGGCGATCGGCTCGCCGGGGATGAACTCGCGGGCCAGCCAGTCCTGGTTCTTCGGGTGCTGGAGCGAGATGCGCAGCTCGCGCGAGTAGAGCTGGACCAGCCGCCGGGCCCGCTCCAGGCACTCCTCGCGGGTGCGGCCGCCGACCGCGATGCGGTGCCAGCCGTGTGCGCGGGCGGAGTCGACCGGCAGCCCGGTGGTCATCTCGTCGCCGATCACCAGCGCCCGCTTGGCCAGCCGCTCCAGCTCGGGCGGGGCGTCGATGCCATGCTCGGCGTAGTCGAGCTGCTGGGAGCGGATCATCCGCAGCCGGTGTTCGAGGTTACGGAAGGAGTCGCCGGGACCGAGGATGTCGACCCGGGTGGAGAGCTCCATCGGCCAGGGCAGCCGCTCGTGGAAGTGCAGCCAGGGCTCGTGCCGCTCGGGGATCTCCAGCGGTTCCATCCGGCCCACCGCCAGCACGGCGACGTGCCGCTCCTCGCCGGTGACCCGGTTGACCAGCTTGACCGTCGAGCCGTACGGCGTGCGGTAGCGCTCCACCTGCTCGGTGAGGGCGAGCAGGTCGCCGCGTTCCCACCGGCCGTCGGTGACCGGGGAGAGCGCGCCGGGCGGCGCCATGCAGAGCGCCACCGAGCGGTAGAGCAGCCACTCCAACTCCTGCGGGGTGACCCGCCGCCCGCGCATGCCGAACGCGCCCAGCACCTCGTCGAACTGCTCGACCGTCCGGCCCAGCCGGCGGCGTTCGCCCTCGGCCACCCCCCGGCCGAAGGTGCGCAGCAGCCGTTCGGTGAGCGAGTCGCCGAGCGACCGCCGGGCGAAGGTGACCCCCAGGTAGGTCTGGCCCTCGGCGTGGTTGACCGAGAGCAGGTGCCGCTGCGCGGCCACCAGGTGGTCGCCCCACCCCGGCGTGCCCGGTACGTCGGGCAGCGGCGCCGGGGTGTTCGCGTCGATGGTGCGGGCCCACTCGTCGGCCGGGAAGGGACGGGTGGTGCGGCGCAGGTGCAGCCGGAAGCCGGCGAGGCCCGCGTACTGCTCGGAGATCGCCGAGAGCAGCGCCTCCCGCTCGGCGTCCGGCCGGAACGCCCAGCGCACCTCGGGCAGCCAGTACCAGGCGGTGACGGTGTTCGGGGTGAAGGTGAGGTGGCCGGCGATCTCGGTGATGGCCAGCTCCACGGCCGGGTCCCGGTCGCCGAACTTGATCTTCGGCGGCTTGACCCGGACCGGCTTTGCCGGCTGCTTGCGCCGCTCGGGGGAGCGCTGCCGGGGCGCAGCGACCTCCCGGCCGGCGGGCCGCTCGGGCAGCTGCGCCGCCGGCCGGCGGGCCGGGCGGTCGGGCGGGTCGGGACGTTCGCCCGCACCGGCCCGCGCGCCGACCGGATCAGCCGGCGCCGGCTCCGCCGGCGGGCGCACCACGGGCAGCCGGTCGCCGGGCTGCTGCGGCACCCGGGGGCGGGCCGGCCGGGCCGGTGGCTGGTGCGTCGCCGGGGCCTCCTCGACCGGCACGGGTGGCGCCGCGGCGACCCGGGGCGGGGCGGGCAGCGGCGCGGCGGCCGGCTGCTGCGGGATCGCCGGCTGTTCGCGCTCGGGGTCGCGGCGGGGCGGAGCCGGACGGGCCGCTCCCGGGTGCGCGCCGCCGAACAGGTCCAGGAAGGGGGAGTCGATGTCGGCGTTGTCGCTGGTGGACGGTGCCGGGGCGGGCTCGGCGGCGGCCCGGCGCTGCACCGGTCGGGGCGCCTGGAAGACGCCAACCCCGCCGTGCCCCGGGGCGGGCACCAGCGCGGGATCCAGGGTGGCCTCGTCCAACTCGGAGGCGTCGGTGTAGTCGAACGATCGCGCACGGTTACCGTGCGGGGCGGCCGGACGCCCGGCCGGGGAACCCGGCATGGAAGAGCGGCTCATGCGATCGCCTCACCCGCGTCGTACGACTGCCCGGTCATGCCAGTTCCTCCCGGATCCTGATCCGGCTGCCGACCAGGCGGGGATCGCGCTGCTCGGTGGCCGGCTCCCGGGTGCGCCGCCAGTCGGTCAGCGCGGTGCGGATCACCATCCGCGCCGGCCGGTCCGGGTCGACGTACCGGAAGACGAACGAGGTGGTCACGATGGCGAGCGCGATCTCCCAGGCCGGGAAGAGCTCCACCTTCAGCGTGAACAGCCAGTGGATGAACATGTAGAGGGGGACGAGCAGCATGAACAGCCCGTACTGGGCGTACGGGAGGTGGACCGGAAGGGTGTAGCCGGGCGGCCCGAGGTAGACCAGGCGAGCCCGGTAGATGTCGTCGTCGGTGCGCAGCCGCATGTCGAGCCCGCGCCTATTCGAAGATCAGGTCGATCAGGTAGTCGCCGATGAAGAACAGTGTGGCCGCCCCGGCGATGAACGCCAGACCGACGATGGCGATGGCGGAACTGGTCAGCACCTTGGAGATCTCGCCGCGGCTGGCCCGGCCGATGAAGATGACGCCCAGGACGGCGAGCAGGATCGGCGCGATCTTGCTGGCGAAGAAGGTGACGACACCCTCGGTGTCGATGCCCTTCGGCGCCGGCTCGGCGAGTGGAGTCGACGCCAGGGTGGAGAGCAGGTGGGCGGCGGTAGAGGACGCCGTCTCCATCAGCTCGATGGCGATCACTGGAACCTCCCCAAATCGCGGCCGGCGGCGCCGCGGCGGTGCAGTAGACGTGCCTGGGCGGGAACGGTGCTCACTGTGCGCAGCGTGCGGGACCCTGCGTTCGTTACCCACCACGGAGAGTGGTGAGCTTTGGCCGGATTCTTCCCGCTTCGGCCCTCCCTCCAGGCTTCGCCATCTCGATGCTGGGCAATTCCAAAGCGTACGGGCCGCCCCCCTTTGCGACAAGCCGCGAAGAGGCTGCCCGATCCGACCCGGACGACCGATCGTACACCTGTTCCAATGCCCATGTCAGGGGTGTCGTACGGACGGCCAACCCGGGCCCGCCGGGGCCCGCCGGCGACCGGTACCGTCAAGCCGTGACCGATCTGGTACGGGCCCCGGCCCCGGTGGTGATGGGCGTCCTCAACGTCACGCCCGACTCCTTCTCCGACGGCGGACGGTACGCGGACCTGGACGCCGCCGTCGGACACGGCGTGCGGCTGCACGCCGACGGCGCCCACCTGGTCGACGTCGGTGGCGAGTCGACCCGTCCGGGCGCCGACCGGGTGGACGCGGAGACCGAGGCGGCCCGGGTGCTCCCGGTGATCCGGGAACTGGCCGCGGCGGGCGTGCCGACCAGCATCGACACCAGCCGGGCCCGGGTGGCCGAGGCGGCGCTCGCGGCCGGCGCGGCGGTGGTCAACGACGTCTCCGGCGGTCTCGCCGACCCGGACATGGCCCGGGTGGTCCGGGAGGCCGGCTGTCCCTGGGTGCTGATGCACTGGCGCGGCCACTCCCGCGGGATGACCGAGCTGGCCAGCTACACCGACGTGGTCGCGGACGTCCGCGCCGAGCTGGGGCGGCGGGTCGACGAGGCGCTGCGTGCCGGCGTCGCCGCCGACCGGATCGTGATCGACCCGGGGCTGGGCTTCGCCAAGACCGCCAGCCACAACTGGGAACTCAGCGCCCGCCTGCCCGAGCTGCTCGAACTGGGCTTCCCGCTGCTGTTCGGGGCGAGTCGCAAGTCGTACCTCGGCCGGCTGCTGGCCGGCCCGGACGGCACCCCGCGGCCGACCGACGGCCGGGAGGCGGCCACCGTCGCCACCAGCGTGCTCGCGGTGGCGGCCGGCGCCTGGGGGGTACGGGTGCACGACGTCCGGGGCACGGTGGACGCGCTGGCGGTCTGGCAGGCCACCGGCCGGCCCCGGCTCGCCGCCGGGCGGGTGCCGAGCGGAGGAGGGGACCGGTGACCGACCGGATCGAGCTGACCGGCCTGCGGGCCCACGGCCGGCACGGGGTGTACGACTTCGAGCGCGAGCAGGGCCAGGACTTCGTCGTCGACGCCGTGCTGGAGCTGGACCTGGCCCCCGCCGCCCGCTCCGACGAGGTGACCCACACCGTCCACTACGGCGAGCTGGCCGAGCGGCTGGTCGCGGTGGTGACCGGAGAGCCGGTCAACCTGATCGAGACGCTGGCCGACCGGCTGCTGGCGGTCTGCCTGGCCGACCCCCGGGTGGTCACCGCGACGGTCACCGTGCACAAGCCCGAGGCGCCGGTGCCGCACGCGTTCACCGACGTGGCGGTCACCATGACCCGGAGCCGGGCCCGGTGACCCGGGCCGTGCTCTCGCTGGGCAGCAACCTCGGCGACCGGCTCGACCACCTGCGGTCGGCCGTCCGCGCGTTCGGCGACAGCGTGCTGGTGGTGTCCGGGGTGTACGAGACGCCGCCGTGGGGCGACGCCGACCAGCCCGCGTACCTCAACGCGGTGCTGCTGGCCGCGGACCCGGCGGCGAGCCCGCGGGACTGGCTGGAGCGGGCCCGCGCCGCCGAGCGGGCCGCCGGGCGCACCCGCGACCCGGCCCGCCGGTTCGGCCCGCGCACCCTCGACGTCGACGTCATCGCCGTCTGGACCGACGACGACGAGCCGGTGCTCAGCGACGATCCCGAGCTGACCCTGCCGCACCCCCGGGCGCACCTGCGGGCGTTCGTGCTGCGCCCGTGGATCGACATCCAGCCGTACGGCCGGCTGCCCGGCCACGGCTGGCTGACCGACCTGCTCACCACCGGGCCGGCCGCCGCCGACGCCCTGGATCTGCGTCCCCGGCCGGAACTGGCGATAGAGTCGACGGCATGAGCGAGCGCCAGCGAGCGAATCATCAGCTCGGCGCGGTGGTGCCTCATGGCGGCACGCAGCGAAGCGGAGTGCCGGCATGAGCCGGGCGCAGTCCCGACCACCCGGCGGGCCCGGTCCCGGCCGGTCGCGGATGGGTCCGACCCGGATCTCGACCCTGGTGGTGGCCGCCCTCGCCGCCGCCGCCGCGGCCTGGCTGCTGATCAGCGGCCTCTACTACAGCGGCCTGCCCCGGCTGCCCTGGCTGCCGGTGGTCACCCTGGCCGGGCTCGCCGTGCTCGAGGCGTACGCCGCGATCAACACCCGGGGCCGGATCGAGCGCCGCCCGGGCCGCGACCCGGTCAACCCGCTGATGGTCGCCCGGTTCGTGGTGCTGGCCAAGGCGTCCTCGTTGGCCGGCGCCATCTTCGCCGGCGGCTACGCCGGGCTGACCGGCTGGCTCTTCGTGGAGACCACCCGGGCCGCCACCGAGGACCGACCGGCCGCCGGCGCCGGGCTGCTCGCCTCGCTCGCCCTGGTCGCCGCCGCGCTCTGGCTGGAACGCTCCTGCCGGGTTCCCGAGCAGCAGGACGACGAGGACCGCGAGCCCGGCGACCGGGACACCCGCCCCGGCCCGCGCTGATCGAGGGGTTACGCGGGACTCCCTGCGCAGGTACCGTGCCTGGCGACCGGAGAGCAACGGCCGCCCCGGTCCGCCCCCGCGTCGGACCTGGACGACCGGCCAGGTGGGAGGCGTTGATGGGGTACGACGAACCGGGGCGCGACGGGCCGGTCGAACCCTCGTCCGGGGTACCGGCATCCGTCCTGGAGAACGTCTTCGACGACCCCGCCCACGGCGAGCCCGGCCGCGACCGGATCGCCGTGCACCTGGCCTGGGAGGCGCTGCTGCTGGTCGCCGTGGGCGTGCTGGGTTACCTGCTCTGGCGGGAGAGCCCCGAGACGCTGCGCGGCGGCGGACTGCGGTCCCTGCTGGTCGCCGTGGTCACCCTCGGCCTGCTGGCGCTGGCCGCCGGGCTGAGCCTGCGTACCGCCGTGGTCAACCTGGCCATCGGCCCGGTGGCGGTGGCCGCCGCGCTGCACGTGGCCGAGCAGGGCGACCGGGGCGTGGTGAACGCCGTCGCCCCGGCCCTCGCGGTGGCCGCGGCCGGCGGGCTGGCGCTGGCGCTGGTCGTGGTGGTGCTGCACGTGCCGGCCTGGGCGGCCAGCCTCGCCGGCGCCGCCGGGGTGGTCGTGTACATCGAACAACGCTCCGCCCCCGTGCTGGTGCAGGGCGACTACGACCCGAGCGGCGTGGCCGCCCAGCTCTTCGCCGGGTTCGCCGCGGTCGCCGTGCTCGGCGGCCTGCTCGGGGCGGTGCGACCGGTCCGCCGCCTGCTCGGCCGGTTCCGTCCGGTCGCGGACCCGGCCCGGCGCCGGGGCGCGGTGGCCGCGTTCGTCGCCGCCGCGGCGCTGGTCGGCTCCACCGTGCTGGCCACGCTGGCCGGGGTGCTGGTGGCCGCCGGGGACACCGGTCCGGTGGCGCCCACCCCCGGGCTGGACTGGACGGTGCTCGCGGTGGGCGCCGCGCTGCTCGGCGGCACCAGCGGGTACGGCCGCCGGGGCGGGATCCTCGGCACCCTGCTGGCGGTCTGCCTGGTGGCGCTCGTCCTGGCCTACGCGCAGGCCCGCGGCTGGACGGTGAGCCGGTGGGCGGTCGGCGGCGCGGCGCTCGGCATCGGGCTGGTGGTCACCCGGCTGGTCGAGGCGTACGGGCGGCCCGGGGCGGGCCCGGCGGTGGAGTCGTCGCCGAGCGGGGACGGCCGGATCAGCACCGGCTGGACGGTGACCCGGTCGGACCCCGCCGACACCTGGCCGCCCACGCTGCCCACGCAGACCACCGAGAGCCCGGCCGACCCGTGGAGCTCCCCGCAGTGGGACACCGGCCCCCGCCGGTGGGACGACGGCGACCGGTGAGGACCGGCCGGTGGGCCTGCGCCGTCCACCGGGCCCCGGCTGATCTCTGCGGTTAGGCTCGGCGGCATGACCGACACACCATCGACCCCCGGGGCCGGCCCGTCGTTCGCCGCGCTCGACGCCCTGTCCACTGAGGAGTTGCGGGAGCGCGCGTTCGAGGTCGCCCGGGAACGCCGGGACGTGGGGTTCTTCTGGTCGGTGCTGCGACACCTGCCCAACGCGGACGAGGCCGCCGCGCTGGACGGGGCGCCGAACTCGATCGGGCCGATCATCGACGAGGCCAACGCGCTGTGGCGCGAGCTGACCGGCCACGGCTACGAGGAGGCGGAGCCGCTGCTGCGGGCCGCGTTCATCGACTACCTGATGAAGCACCCGCAGTGACACCGGCACCGGCCGGGCGGGCCCGCCCCGAGCGGCCCACCGGGAGCTGACCCACCGATGGCCCTCACCAACCGGCCGCGGCGCATCGGCCAGTACGGCACCGCGGCGGGCACCGGCGGGCTGGCCGCCTTCGTGCTGGTCGCGCTCTGCGGCAGTCCGGCGTACGTGGGCTGGGCGCAGGACCACACCGACCCGAACTCGGCGGGCGGCTGGTTCCTGCGGCTGCTGAGCTGGCCGGCCTGGCGGTTCTCCGGCGAGGACGGCGGACTGCTCGCCGGCAACCTGCGCGCGGTGCTGCTGGTGGTGCTCGCCGCCACCTTCCTCTACCTGCTGCCCGCCGCCCAGGTGGCCCGGGTGCAGGGCTCGGTCAGCCAGTTCTTCTCCGGCTGGGCCGCGTACGTCCTGGCCGGCGGCCTGGCGTCACTGCTCGCCGCGTTCCTCGGGCCGGACCCGACGCTGCTCGCCGCGCTCCAGGCCGCCGGCACCGGCGCCTCGTACGGCTTCCTCGCCGGCTGGGTCGTGGGCACGGCCAGCCTGGGCGGACGGGCCTGAACCGGGCCGGCGCCCGGGCGGCCCGGCGGCGGCTCAGCGAGCCGGCAGGCCGGCGTCGAGCAGGTCGGCCCGGGTGAGCACGCCGACCGGCCGCCCGTCGTCGGTGACCAGCACCCGGTCGGCGGCGGCGGTGAGCATCACCGCGAGCGCGTCGTACGCCGGGCCGCCGAGCGGGACCGCCGGCAGGTCGGCGGGCGCGTCGGCCAGCGGCGCCAGCATCTCCCGGGTGACCGGCGTGACCACCAGCCGGCGGATCCCCCGGTCGGCGCCGACGAACTCCCGGACGAACGGCGTGGCGGGCGCGCCGAGCAGGGCCGCCGGGGTGTCGTACTGCTCCAGGTGACCGCCCTGGGAGAGCACGGCGATCCGGTCGCCGAGCCGGACCGCCTCGTCCAGGTCGTGGGTGACCAGCACGATCGTCTTGCGCACCTCGGCCTGCAACCGCAGGAACTCCTCCTGCAACCGGCTCCGCACGATCGGGTCGACGGCCGAGAACGGCTCGTCCATCAGCAGCACCACCGGGTCGGCGGCCAGCGCCCGGGCCACCCCGACCCGCTGCCGCTGCCCGCCGGAGAGCTCGTGCGGATAGCGCCGGCCGAACTGCCCCGGATCGAGCCCGACCAGCTCCAGCAGCTCGTCGACCCGGCGGCGGCTGCGCTCCCGGGGCCAGCCCAGCAGCCGGGGCACGGTGGCGACGTTGGCGCTGACCGTCTGGTGTGGAAAGAGGCCGACGTTCTGGATGACGTAGCCGATCCGCCGGCGCAGCCGGACCGCGTCGGCGCGGGTCACGTCCTCGTCACCGAGCAGGATCCGGCCGCCGGTCGGCTCGATCAGTCGGTTGATCATGCGCAGCACGGTGGACTTGCCGCACCCGGACGGGCCGATCAGCACCACCAGTTCGCCGGCCTTGATCTCCAGGCTGAGTTCCCGGACCGCCTCGGTGCCGTCCGGGTAGCGCTTGCGGATGCCCTCCAGGGTGATCGACGCCGCGCGCGGCTCGCCGGTGCTCTCCGGGGTAACGTCCACGTATGTCCTTCCGCCTGAGCTACCGGGCCGACCCGGGTAACCCGTGGTTCTCCTGGCAGTACGTGCGGGACAACTCTGACACGATCCTCGCCGCGGTGCGGGAGCACGCCTCGCTGACCGTCCGCGCGGTGCTGATCGCCGCCCTGGTGGCGTTGCCGCTGGCGGTGGCCGCGTACTGGTTCCGCCGGCTCGCCGGCCCGATTCTCGCACTCACCGGCGTGCTCTACACCATCCCGTCGCTGGCGCTCTTCGCCTTCCTCGCGCCGTACCTGGGCATCGGCGCGATCACCGTGCTCAGCGTGGTGGTGCTGTACGCGCTGCTGGTGATCGTGCGCAACGCGATCGCCGGGCTCAACCAGGTGCCGCCCGAGGTCCGGGAGGCCGCCGAGGGGATGGGCTACGGCCGGTGGGGCCGGCTGTTCCGGATCGAGCTGCCGCTGGCCCTGCCCGGCATCCTCACCGGGCTGCGGCTGGCCACGGTCTCCACGGTGGCCCTGGTCACCGTCGGCGTGGTGATCGGCCGCGGCGGCCTCGGGCAGCTCATCTTCGCCGGCTTCCAGAACAACTTCTACAAGGCGCAGATCATGACCGGGACGCTGCTCTGCGTCCTGCTCGCGCTGGTGCTGGACCTGCTGATCGCCGGGGTGGGGCGGCTGGTCGCCCCCTGGCTGCGGCGCGGGCGGGCCGCGTGACCGCGCGGTCCGGCCCGGCCGGCGGACGGGGGCGGCGGTGAACCCCGTCGAGGCGGCCCTGGTCTGGCTCAACGACCCGCTGAACTGGACGAACCCCGGCGGCATCCTGGACCGGCTCGGCGAGCACCTGTCGATGTCCGCCGCCGCCGTGGCGCTGGGCTGCCTGGTCGCCTGGCCGATCGGGCTCTGGCTGGGGCACACCGGCCGGGGCGGCGGCCTCGTCGTGCTGGTGGCCAACATCACGCTGGCCGTGCCGACACTCGCCCTGCTGACCATCCTGCCGCTGACCTTCCTCGGTTTCGGCCGCCCGGCAGTGGTGGTGGCGCTGGCCGTCTTCGCGGTGCCGCCGCTGCTGGCCAACGCGTACACCGGGGTGCGGCAGGCCGACCCGGAGGCCCGGGACGCGGCGCGCGGGATGGGCTTCTCCGGCTGGCAGTTGCTGCGCCGGGTCGAGCTGCCGCTGGCCGTGCCCTACCTCGCGGCCGGCTTCCGGACCGCCTCGGTGCAGGTGGTGGCCACCGCGGCGCTGGCCTCCTTCGTCAACGGGGGCGGGCTGGGCCAGATCATCCGCGCCGGGTTCGGGCTGGACATCGCCGCCGGCGGCGGGCAGATCCTGGCCGGGGGCGTCCTGGTGGCCGGGCTGGCGGTGCTGGTGGAGCTGGTGCTGGCCCTGGTCGAACGGCTGGTGACCCCGCGGCCGCTGCGCCCGGTCCGGCGCCGGGCGGCCCGGCGGGCGGCCGACGCGGTGGCCGGCGGCTGACCGCACGGGCCCCGTCCCGGGTCGCGCGGCGCCGGGTGGACCGGGCGGTGACGATCCGGTGACAAAGGTCGCTCGAAGTTGTCGGACCCCCGCGGAAGATGTTGGGTGGAAACGCGGGCGATCAACGAAGCAGTCGCCCGTCGGACACGCGGCCGGCCCGTCCAGGGTCGCGCCGGGACACGGAAGGCGGGCATCATGCGCGCACGTACACGCCTGGCGGTGGGGGCAGTCGGTGCCCTCACGGCGGCCGGGCTGCTGACCGGATGCGGCGACGCGGGCTCCTCCGGCACCGACGCGCCCCAGCAGGGCGCCACCGGGGCCGGCTGCGCCCCCGTCGCCGGCGACCAGCTCGTCGTCCTCGACGACGACAAGAAGCTCCAGAACACCGACAACGTCATCCCGGCGGTCAACGCCGACGTGGCCACGCCGCAGCTGGTGGCGGCGCTCGACAAGGTCTCCACCGCGCTCGACACGCCGAAGCTGATCCAGCTCAACAAGGCCGTCGACGTCGACCGCAAGACGCCCGAGGTGGCGGCCAAGGAGTTCGCCACCGCGAACGACCTCACCGCCGGCATCGCCAAGGGCCCGGGCGGGCAGATTGTGGTGGGCGCCGGCAACTTCAGCGAGAGCCAGACCCTGGCCGAGCTTTACAAGATCACGCTGACCGCCGCCGGCTACCAGGTCCGGGTGCAGCAGATCGGCAGCCGCGAGCTCTACGAGCCGGCCCTGGAGAAGGGCGAGATCCAGGTCGTCCCGGAGTACGCGGCGACCATGGCCGAGTTCCTCAACACCAAGGCCAACGGGCAGAACGCCCAGCCGGTCTCCTCGCCGGAGCTGGAGAAGACCGTCACCGCGCTGAAGGCCGCCGGTGACAAGGTGGGCATCGCCTTCGGCGCGCCGTCGGCCGCGCAGGACCAGAACGCCTTCGCGGTCACCAAGGCGTTCGCTGACAAGTACGGCGTGAGCACCCTGTCCGACCTGGCCGCGAAGTGCTCCGGTCAGGCCACCGTGCTGGCCGGCCCGCCGGAGTGCCCGCAGCGGCCGAAGTGCCAGGCCGGGCTGGTCGAGGTCTACGACTTCAAGGCCGGCTCGTTCAGCTCGCTCGACGCGGGTGGCCCGCAGACCAAGAACGCGCTGAAGACGGGCGCCGCCAGCGTCGGGCTGGTCTTCTCCTCCGACGGGGCACTGGCCACTGGCTGAGCCGCCGACCCGGAGCGCGGCGGCAGCTTCGCCGCGCTCCGGGCGCTGGGCGCCCCACCGGCACCGCCCGGACCGACAAGCCGCGACGCCACCGGCGCACCGCGCCCGGCGGCCGATCGCCGCTCCGTGTCAACCACGGGTCGAACTCCCGGTAAAGCCCGCTCGCGGATGCCGCGGGCCGTTCACAGGCACGGCAACTCTCGGTAGGCTGCACACCCATGCCAGCCCCGGTCGCCCCCGCCGACAAGCGCAATCCGCCGCTGCTCACCGCCCTGTTCTGGATCGGCGTGGCGCTGGCACCGGTGGCGGCGTTGATCCTGCTGGTCGCCGACGGCAACGGGCCGCTGCGGTTCGCCGCCGTGCTGGCCATCCTGGCCGTGGTGCTGATCGGCCTGTCGATCGCGCTGCGCGCCGACGGTGGCGGCCACGGCGGCACCGAGGAACTGCTGGACGAGATCGAGCAGCTGCGGCGCGAGCTGCGCGGCGAGATCGTGGCCGCGGCCCAGCGCGGCAACCAGGCGCTCGACCAGGCGCAGCGGGCTCAGGAGGCGGTCGCCGGGTTGCGCCGGCGACTCGACGCCAGCAGCGCCGCGCTGGCCGGTGACGATCCGGCCGGGGCGGGTCGCGCCCGGGTGCCCGCCGCGGAGCCGGCGGACGAGCCGGCCGCCGGCCGGGGCCGTGTCCCGGACGAGGCCGCCGCCGGCCGGGGTCGCGTCCCGGAGGAGCCGGCGCCCCGGTGGGGCCAGCCGGAACGCGACGACGAGGAGGCCCGCCGGCCGCAGCCGGCCTCCCGGTACGGCTCCCCGGGCGGGGTCTACGGCGGCGGTGAGCGGCCGAGCGCCGGCGTGTACGGCGCGTCCCGACCGGCGGAACCGGACCCTCGCGCCGAGGCCGGGGCCCGCCCGCTCGGGGTGGTCCGGCACACCGAGACCGTGCACGTCACCACCCGGCACACCATCGTGGACGGCGCCGCCGGGGTCCCCGGCGACTCCGGCACCCGCTACGGCGGCGGGTACGCCGGCCGGTGGGCCCCGGGTGGCGAGGAGCGGTCCTGGGGCGGCGCCGAACCGGACAGCCGCTCCTGGTCCGGCTACGGCGACCGCGACGACGACCGCGGCTGGTCGGCCCAACGGGACGAGCGGGACCGGTCCGGCCAGCGGGAGGACCGGGGCTGGTCCGACCGGCGCGACGAGCCGGGCTGGTCCGACCAGCGGGACGACCGCGGCTGGGCCGGCGGGCACGCGCGGGGTGGCTCGGCTGCGGATGGCGGTGCGGAACCGGGCTGGCGGGAGCCGGCCGGGCGTGGCCGGTCACCGCAGCCGGACGAGGACGTGGAGGGTGGCGAGTACTGGTCGCAGCTGCGCGCCGGTGACCGCTGGGCCGCGGTGCGCGACGACGAGCACGGCCGTGAGGTGCGGGTCGGGGAGCGGCGCGCGGAGGTGCTCGCCGACGCGGGCGGCACCGAGTACCGGGTGGCGGATCGCTGGGCGAGCGCCCGGCGGGGTCACGACCGGGACGACGCGGAGGGGTGGCGCGAGGGCTGGTCCGAGCCCGAGGACCGGCCGGCGTTGCCGGTCGGCGGGGTGCCGGTGCCGGACGAGTGGCGCCCGCCGCGGCAGCGCGGCCCCCAAGCCGAGCCGTCGCGCGGCTACCAGCCCGAGCCGTCGCGCGGCTACCAGCCCGAACCGCAACGCGGCTACCAGCCCGAGCCCGAGCCGGAGCGGTGGCGCCCGCGCGCCGAGGAGCAGCGCTACGGCTACCCGCCGCAGGACGACGCGCCCCGCGCCGGTGGCGCCCGCTCCGCCGACCGCTGGCGCTGACCCGCCACACCGGCCGCTGGCGCTGGCCGCCCACAACGACCGCCCACACCGGCCGCGAGCGCAGGCCGCTGGCGGTGACCGCCGCGGCCGGTCACTTGTCGATGTCGCCCACCACGAAGAACATCGAGCCGAGGATGGCGATCAGGTCGGGCACCAGGCAGCCCGGCAGCAGGGTGGCCAGTGCCTGCACGTTCGCGTACGAGGCGGTGCGCAGCTTGAGTCGCCACGGCGTCTTCTCGCCCCGGGAGACCAGGTAGTAGCCGTTGATCCCGAGCGGGTTCTCGGTCCAGGCGTAGGTGTGCCCCTCGGGCGCCTTGAGCACCTTGGGCAGCCGGGTGTTCACCGGCCCGGTCAGCCGGTCCACCCGGTCCAGGCACTGTTCGGCCAGGTCGAGCGAGACGTAGACCTGGTCGAGCAGCACCTCGAAGCGGGCGTGGCAGTCCCCGGCGGTCTTGGTCACCACCGGCACGTCGAGCTGGTCGTAGGCCAGGTAGGGCTCGTCGCGACGCAGGTCCAGGTCGAGCCCGGAGGCGCGGGCGACCGGGCCGGACGCGCCGAACGCGGCGGCGTCCGCGGCCGACAGCACGCCGACGCCGACGGTACGGGCCAGGAAGATGTCGTTGCGCCGGATCAGGTTGTCCAGATCGGGCAGCCGCCGGCGTACCTCGCCGATCGCGGCGCGGGCCCGGCCGGTCCAGCCGGACGGCACCTCCTCCTTCAGGCCGCCGACCCGGTTGAACATGTAGTGGATCCGGCCGCCGGAGACCTCTTCCATCACCGCCTGGAGGGTCTCCCGCTCCCGGAAGGCGTAGAACATCGGGGTGATCGCGCCGATCTCCAGTGGGTACGAGCCGAGGAACATCAGGTGGTTGAGCACCCGGTTCAGCTCGGCCAGCGCCATCCGCAGCCAGGTCGCCCGCTCCGGCACCTCCATGCCCATCAGCCGCTCGACCGCGAGCACCACGCCCAGCTCGTTGGCGAACGCCGAGAGCCAGTCGTGCCGGTTGGCCAGCACGATGATCTGCCGGTAGTCGCGTACCTCGAAGAGCTTCTCGGCGCCCCGGTGCATGTAGCCGACGATCGGCTCGGCCGAGACCACCCGTTCGCCGTCGAGCACCAGCCGCAGCCGGAGCACCCCGTGCGTGGAGGGGTGCTGCGGCCCGATGTTGAGCACCATGTCGGTGCCGAGCTGCTCCCCGCCGGTGCCCGCCACCAGGCCGGCCCCGGTGCCGACGGTCAGCTCGCGGAGGTCGCCGGCGTCCGTGGTCATGCCCGTCATCGTGCCATGAACGGCGCCGGGTCGATGCCGACCGGTTGCCGCAGCCACCAGTGCCCGCCGAGCCCGGCCGGGTCGGTCAACTCGGCCACCGCCGACGCGGCGGCCAGCGCCCGCACGTATCCGGCCGGGTCGCTGGCGGCCAGGCTCAGCGGCGGTCGGCCGCCGTCGGCCCCGAGCGCCCGCAACCCCTCCCGCTGCGACCCCAGGGCGTACGCACACCCGGCGACCCGCTCACCGGCGGAGGCGACCGAGTCCATGGCGACGTGTGCGGTCACGTCACACGACCCGTCCGGCACCGGCGGCACCTGCCGCCCACCCCGGTACCCGGTCACCGTCCCGTCCACCGGCCTGCTCTCCCGCAGGTGCCCGTAGTCCACCGCCAACGCCAGCCCCCGGTCGACTCTCCCGACCGCCTCGGCCCAGGCCGCGTCCCTGCTCCGACCGACCTCGGCCCGCGTGCCGATCTCGTGGTCACCGTGGGGGATTTCCGGGCAGCCCGGTCCGCTCCGGGCGGTCCGGCTTGATCCCTCCGCCGGCCGGGCTACCCGGAAACCCGACCCGGCCGAGCTGCGAGAGTCCGTCACGCTCGTCGGGAGAGCCGAGTCGCGGCCGGCGGGGGAGTCCGGCTCCGGGTCGGGGACCGGCCACCAGGTCGCGAGCCACTCGGCGTCCTCCGGGCCGACCGGACCACCCACGCTCTCCGCGCCGGTCAGCGGATCGACCAGCAGATAGCGCCAACCGTCGCCGGTGTGCACCGCCACGTCCAACGGCACGTTGTCGAGCCACTCGGTGGCCACTAGCAGCCCGACGATCCCGGGGGGAATCTCACCGGACCAGGCGATCTCGGTGGGCAGGTCATCGGGTCGGGGGGCAAGCTCGACAGCGGTGAGCCGCAACCGCCGAGCGAGCGGCTCCCGGCCGGCGATCCCGCCGGACGGCGATCCGAGCGATGCATCGGCGGAGGCAGCGGAAGACCCCGCATCGACGGCAGTGCCGGACTCGGAGAACCGTGCCGAACCCGCGGGTGCCGGCGGAGGAGAGCATGTCGGACCGACGGCGGGCGCAGGTTCAGCGGAGCGTGCCGGGCGGACGGCGGCCGGAGGAGTCGGGGTTTCCGGGGAGCCCGCCCGCGGAGGGATCAAGCCTGACCGCCCGGAGCGGGTGGGCTCCCCGGAAACCCCCACCGCGCCCCACCCGCCACCGGAGGCGGCGGACCCGGCGGCGGCCAGCGTGGCGAGGGCCCGCAGCAGCTCACCGCGCCCCGCGCCGACGTCGACCACGTCCAGCCGGTCCGGGTGACCGAGGGCGGCGTCGACCTGGGCGACCAGGCGCAGCAGCGCGGCGGCGAACGCGGGCGAGGCGTGCACGCTGGTGCGGAAGTGGCCGGCCGGGCCGGGGCCGGAGACGAAGAAGCCGCCCGGCCCGTACAGCGCCCGGCTCATCGCGGCCCGCCACGGTATCGACATCAGTTCATCCCACGTTCAGCGTGCGTCACCGTGCCGACCCTACGGTCACCGGCATGAGACGACTCCTCATCCCCGCCCTGGCGGTCGTACCGCTGCTGCTGGCCGGCGCCCCCGCGGCCGCCGCGCCGGAAGCGCCGCGCCCGGTGCGGGCGGCGACCGAGACCCCCTCGCTCTACGACGACGAGGCCGGCGG
The DNA here is from genome assembly GCF_030519475.1 of Micromonospora sp. C28SCA-DRY-2. GTDB lineage: Bacteria > Actinomycetota > Actinomycetes > Mycobacteriales > Micromonosporaceae > Micromonospora. The sequence goes on from NZ_JAUMKD010000004.1 coordinate 256,759, forward strand.
GGACGCCGACGCCGACGACCCGGCGATCTGGGTCCACCCGACCGACCGGGCCGGGAGTCTGGTCATCGCCACCGCCAAGAACGGCGGCCTGCGGGTGTACGACCTGCGGGCCCGGGAGCGACAGGTGATCGCCACCCCGCCGCCACCCGGCCCGGGCGACGAGGCCGGCCGGTTCAACAACGTCGACCTGGTCACCGGGTTCCGGCTCGGCGGGCGGCGGGTCGACCTGGCGGTGGTCACCGACCGGGGCCGGGACCACCTGCGGTTCTACCGGATCGACCCGGCCACCCGCCGGCTGACCGACGTCACCGCGCCGGACGTGCCGTACGCGTTCAGTCGCGACCAGGCCGAGGTCAACGCGCAGCGGACCGCGTACGGGCTGGGCACCTTCACCGACCGTGACGGTGCCGCGTACGCCGTGGTGAGCCGCCGCAGCACCCCGGAGGTGGGGGTGTTCCGGTTGGTCGAGCGGGCCGGCCGGGTCTCCTACCGGCCGGTGGACCGGCTCACCCTGCCCGCGACGTTCACCCTGCCGGACGGCAGCCGCTGGTCGCCGTGCACCGACCCGGGCGACGGGCCGCAGGTGGAGGGGACCGTGGTGGACCCGGACACCGGCGTGGTGCACCTGGCTCAGGAGAAGGTCGGGCTCTGGCGTACCCGGCTGGTGGGTGGCCGGTTCGCCGGCGCGCCGGTCCCGGTCGAGCGGGTCCGCGAGTACGGCGTGCCGGCGGCGTACGACGCCGAGGAGGAGGACTGCGTGACCGACTACCCGGCCGATCCCGGGTTCGGTGGCCGGATCGCCCAGGACGTGGAGGGGCTCACCATCTACCGGACCGGCCGGTCGACCGGCACCCTGGTGGTGTCCAGCCAGGGCGACGACACCTTCTACACGTACGACCGGCGCACCGGCCGGCCGACCGGGCGGTTCGCCGTCGTCGACGGCCGGGTCGACGGCTCGCAGGAATGCGACGGCGCGGCCGTGGTGGCCACCCCGCTGCCCGGCTTCCCCGGTGGCCTGCTGGTGGTGCACGACGGCCGGAACACCCCGGCGACCCCGGGTGAGGACGGCGAGGCCCGGACCGACACGAACTTCAAGTTCCTGGACGCCGGTTTCCTGCGCCCGACCCGCTGAATCCCGGCGCACACCGGGCCGCTCCGCGCCACCGGAGCGGCCCGGTCGCCCGCTTGGTGAAGGTTTTCACACATCCTGTTTCGGCATCGTTGCCCCGGCGCATACTTGCGGCGACCGGTACCCCTTCTCGAGGACTGGATCGTTGCCATGAGCGCACCGCTGCGCCCGCGTCCGGGCGCCCCGCGCAGGGCCGCCGCACAGTCGGCCGGCGCCCCGGCCGCCACCCCCCGCTTCCTCACCGTCGGCGTCATCGGCGCCGGTCGGGTCGGCGCCGTGCTCGGCGCGGCGCTGGCCGCCGCCGGTCACCGGGTGGTCGCCGCGGCCGGTGTCTCCGGCGCCAGCCGCGCCCGGCTGGCCCTGCTGCTCCCCGGCGTGCCCCGCCGCTCCGCCACCTCGGTGGCCCGGGCGGCCACCGACCTGCTGCTGCTCGCCGTCCCGGACGACGCGCTGGCCGGGGTGGTCGCCGGCCTGGCCGAGAGTGGCGCGCTCCGCCCCGGCCAGGTGGTCGCGCACACCTCCGGCGCGCACGGGCTGGCCGTGCTGGCCCCGGCCGCGGCCGTCGGTGCCCGGCCGCTGGCCCTGCACCCCGCGATGACCTTCACCGGTACGCCGGACGACCTCGGCCGGCTGGCCGGCATCTCGTACGGGGTGACCGCGCCGGCCGAACTGCGCCCGCTGGCCGCCCGGCTGGTCGCCGACCTCGGCGGGGTGCCCGAGTGGGTGGGCGAGGCGGACCGGCCGCTCTACCACGCGGCGCTGGCGCACGGCGCCAACCACCTGGTGACCCTGGTCAACGAGGCGGCCGACCGGCTGCGCGACGCCGGGGTGGCCCAGCCGGAGAAGGTGCTCGCCCCGCTGCTGCGGGCCGCCCTGGAGAACGCGCTGCGGCTCGGCGACGACGCGCTGACCGGCCCGGTGTCCCGGGGCGACGCCGGCACCGTGGAGCGGCACCTGGCCCGGCTGGCGGCCACCGCGCCGGAGTCGGTCGCACCGTACCTGGCGCTGGCCCGACGCACCGCGGACCGGGCCATCGCGGCCGGCCGGTTGCGCCCGGTCGACGCGGAGTCGCTGCTCGGCGTGCTGGCCGGCACGGCGCGGGAGGTGGCCGCGTGAGCGAGCAGGTGACGACCGGCGGAGGTGCCGCGTGACGGAACTGGTGCACACCCGCGCCGAGTTGGCCGCGGCGCGCGGCGGGCTCAAGGGCACCGTGGGCGTGGTGATGACCATGGGCGCCCTGCACTCGGGGCACGAGGAGCTGCTGCGGGCCGCCCGGGAGCGGGCCGACCACGTGCTGGTCACCATCTTCGTGAACCCGTTGCAGTTCGGGCCGAACGAGGACTTCGACCGCTATCCGCGCACCCTCGACGCCGATCTGGAGATTTGCCGGCGGGCCGGTGCCGACCTGGTCTTCGCCCCCTCGGTGGCGGAGATGTACCCGGACGGCCAGCCCCGGGTCCGGGTCAACCCGGGCCAGCTCGGCGAGGACCTGGAGGGGCACAGCCGGCCCGGCTTCTTCCACGGGGTGCTCACCGTGGTGCTGAAGCTGTTCCAGCTGACCCGGCCCGACCTGGCGTTCTTCGGCGAGAAGGACTACCAGCAGCTGACCCTGGTGCGGCGGATGGCCCGGGACCTCGACGTGCCGGTCGAGGTGGTCGGCGTGCCGACCGTCCGGGAGCCGGACGGGCTGGCGCTGTCCAGCCGCAACCGCTACCTCTCGCCGAGCGAGCGGCAGGCCGCGCTGAGCCTCTCGGCGGCGCTGCGGGCCGGTGCGGAGGCCGCCGACCGCGGGCTGGACGCGGGCGCCGTGCTGGCCGCCGCGCACGCCGGGTTCGGCGCCGGTACGCCCGGCGCGCGGCTGGACTACCTGGTGCTCACCGACCCGGACCTGGAGCCGGGACCGGTCGCCGGCCCGGCCCGGCTGCTCATCGCGGCCTGGGTCGGCGACACCCGGCTCATCGACAACACGGCGATCCGGCTCGCCCCGCGATCCTGAACCCCACCACGTACGCGTGAAAGGCACCCCGATGCTGCGGACCATGCTCAAGTCGAAGATCCACCGGGCCACGGTGACCCAGGCCGACCTGCACTACGTCGGCTCGGTGACGGTGGACCAGGATCTGCTGGACGCCGCGGACCTGCTCCCCGGCGAGCAGGTGGCGATCGTGGACATCACCAACGGCGCCCGGCTGGAGACGTACGTCATCCCCGGCGAGCGGGGCAGCGGGGTGATCGGCATCAACGGCGCCGCCGCGCACCTGGTCCACCCCGGTGACCTGGTCATCCTGATCTCGTACGGGCAGATGGACGACGCGGAGGCCCGCGCGTACCAGCCGCGGGTGGTGCACGTGGACGCCGACAACCGGGTGATCGAGCTGGGCGCCGACCCGGCCGGGGTGGCCCCGGGCATGGTCGGCGACCCGGTGCCCAGCCCGTTCGCCGCCGTCTGAGCCGTTCCGGCCCGGCGGTCCGGCCGCCGCCGTCCCGCCGCCGGGCGGTTTCCGGCCCCGCCTCCGGTCTGTTACCGGAAGGTCATTTCTGGTTACCCTGAGCACATCGTCGGAAGACGGTCGGTGGTTGGGGGAGGCCGCGGATGCGCCGTGCGATGACCACCCGGCTCGCGGCGGTCGTCACGGCCGTCCTGCTGTCCGGCTGCGCCGGCGCCGGTGGGCTCGACGGCGACCTGGTCGACGACTGGGCCGCCCTGCCCGCGCCGGGGCCGTTCACCCCGGCCGCCGGGCTCTGCCACGAGGCGGACTTCACCGACGTGGTGCCGTTGTCGGCGTACCAGCCGGTGGACTGCGCCGCCCCGCACCGGGTGGAGACCGTGCACGTCGGCGCGTTCCCGGCCGCCCGGACGACCCCGCCGGCCAGCGGCTCGACCGAGCTGCGCGGCGCGTTCGCCGAGTGCGACGGGAAGGCCAGCGAGTACGTCGGCGACGAGTGGCGGGCCGGTCGGCTGCGGCTGGCGGTGGCGATCCCGTCCGGGCCCGGCTGGGCGGCCGGCTCCCGCTGGTTCCGCTGCGACCTGACCGAACTGACCACTGTCGAGGCGGCGGCCCGCGTGGTGACCCGCACCGGCAGCCTGCGCGACGCGCTGCGCGGGGTCTCCCCGCTGCGGCTGGGCTGCCAGCAGACCCGCGGCGGCCGGGGCGGCGCCGTGCAGACGTTGCTCCCGGTGGAGTGCGCCACCCGGCACGACGCCGAGTTCGTCGGGGTGTGGCGGGCGCCGGACGTGCCGTACCCGAGCCGGGACGCCGACTGGGTGCCGCTCTACACCGGCTGCCGCTCCGTCCTCGCCCGGTACGTCGGCGTGCCGGACGACGCGGACCTGCGCTTCCGCAGCGGGGTGGTGGTCCGCCCGCCGGGCCCCGGGCGCTGGCGGGTGGGCGACCGGGGGGTCCGCTGCCACCTCTGGCTCAGCGACCGTACGGTGACCGGCTCCCTCAAGGGCGCCGGTCCGGCCGGCCTGCCGGTGCGCATCCGGTAGCGGGACGGGGTAGCTCAAACCACTCGTCCCGCCCCCGCCGCCCGGCGCGAGGGGCGTTCGGGTTGACTGGGGGCATGGACCTTCCGACGCTCGACCTGCCGGCCCTGCCGTCGTTGCTGGTCGCGCCCGCCCCCGGCTGGGTGGAGACCACCGACGTGATCGTGGTCGGCTCCGGGGTGGCCGGGCTCACCGCCGCGCTGCACCTGCGCGAGGCCGGGCTGCACGTCACCGTGGTCACGAAGGTCAACATCGACGACGGGTCGACCCGCTGGGCGCAGGGCGGCATCGCCGCGGTGCTCGACCCGCACGACACCCCCGCCGCGCACGCCTCCGACACCGAGGTCGCCGGCGTCGGCCTCTGCGACCCGGCAGCGGTGCGGGTACTGGTCGAGGAGGGGCCGACCCGGCTGCGCGAGCTGATGCGGATCGGCGCCGAGTTCGACCGCAACCCGGACGGCTCGCTGATGCTGACCCGCGAGGGCGGGCACCGGGCCAACCGGATCGTGCACGCCGGCGGCGACGCGACCGGGGCCGAGGTGCAGCGGGCGCTGCACGCGGCGGTGCGCCGCGACCCGTGGATCCGGCTGGTCGAGCACGCCCTGGTGCTGGACCTGCTCAGGGCGCCCGGCGACGGCCCGGGCGGGCTCGGCGCGGCCTGCGGGATCACCCTGCACGTGCTCGGCGAGGGCAGCGAGGACGGCGTGGGCGCCATCCTGGCCCGGGCGGTGGTGCTGGCCACCGGCGGGATGGGGCAGGTCTTCGCGGCCACCACCAACCCCGCGGTGTCCACCGGCGACGGGGTGGCGCTGGCCATGCGGGCCGGCGCGGCGGTGACCGACGTGGAGTTCGTCCAGTTCCACCCGACCGCGCTGATCGTGCCGGAGCACGCCCGGGTGCCCGGCGCCGGGCACGCCCAGCAGCCGCTGGTCTCCGAGGCGCTGCGCGGCGAGGGCGCCCACCTGGTCGACGCGGACGGCAAGCGGTTCATGGTCGGCCAGCACGAGCTGGCCGAGCTGGCCCCCCGGGACGTGGTGGCCAAGGGTATCCACCGGGTGCTGCTGGCCACCGGCGCCGACCACGTCTTCCTGGACGCCCGGCACCTCGGTGGCGACTGGCTGGCCCGGCGGTTCCCCACCATCGTGGCGTCCTGCCTGGCCATCGGGGTAGACCCCGGGGTCGACCTGATCCCGGTCGCCCCGGCCGCCCACTACGCCTCCGGCGGCGTCCGCACCGACCTGCACGGCCGCACCTCGATCCCCGGCCTGTACGCCTGCGGCGAGGTGGCCTGCACCGGGGTGCACGGCGCGAACCGGCTGGCCAGCAACTCGCTGCTGGAGGGGCTGGTCTTCTCCCGGCGGATCGCCGAGCACATCGCCACCGGCCTGCCCGAGCAGGCGCAGCCGGCGCCGACCGGCGCCTGGGTCGGCGGTGCGGGGTGGGTGGTGCCGGCGGCGGCGACCCCGGTGCTGCAACGGGCGATGACCCGGGGCGCCGGCGTGCTCCGCTCGGCGGCGACGCTGGCGCAGACCGCGGCGACCCTGGGCGAGGTCGGCTCCGGTCGGGGCACCCCACGCACCGCCGACTGGGAGGCGACGAACCTGGTCACCGTGGCGTCGACGCTGGTCGCCGCCGCGTACGCCCGCCGGGAGACCCGGGGCTGCCACTGGCGGGAGGACTTCCCGACGGCCGACGAGCGGTGGCTCGGCCACCTGGTCGGCGCGATCGGGGTGCAGGGCCGGTTGGCGCAGCAGTGGGAGGAGACGCGATGACGGAGTCGACCGAGCGGTCGTTGCGGGCGGCCGGCCTGGACCCGGCCCGGGTACGCCGGGTGGTCGAGGACGCCCTGGTCGAGGACCTGGGCCCGGACTACCTCGACGTCACCAGCGTCGCCACCATCCCGGCCGAGCAGACGGACACGGCCGACCTGGTGGCCCGCGCCGACGGCGTGGTGGCCGGGCTGGCCGTGGCGGCGGCGGTGTTCGAGCTGGTCGGCGAGGTGACCGGCGGCGCGCGTACGGTCGAGGTGTCGCTGGTCGCCCGGGACGGCGAGCGGGTGGCCCGCGGCGACGTGCTGGCCACGGTGACCGGGCCGACCCGGCTGCTGCTCACCGCCGAGCGCACCGCGCTCAACCTGCTCTGCCGGATGTCCGGGGTGGCCACCCACACCCGAGCCTGGGCGGACGCGCTGGCCGGCACGAAGGCGATGGTGCTCGACACCCGCAAGACCACCCCGGGCCTGCGCGCCCTGGAGAAGTACGCGGTCCGGGCCGGTGGCGGCACCAACAAGCGGATGGGGCTGCACGACGTCGCCATGATCAAGGACAACCACAAGTTGGCGGCCGGCGGCATCACCCCGGCGTACCGGCGGGTCCGGGACGCGTTCCCGGACGTGCCGGTGCAGGTGGAGGTGACCACGCTGGCCGAGGCGGTGGAGGCGGTCGAGGCCGGCGCGAACTTCCTGCTCTGCGACAACATGACGCCGGAGGCGCTGACCGAGGTGGTGGCCGCGGTCGGCGACCGGGCCGAGCTGGAGGCGACCGGCGGGCTGACCCTGGAGGTGGCCGCCCGGTACGCGGCGACCGGCGTCGACTTCCTCTCGGTCGGCGCGCTCACCCACTCCTCGCCGATCCTCGACATCGCCATGGACCTGCGCACCGAGTGACGGTGCGGCGCGCGGCCGCCGTGGCGCCGGTCGGGAGTCGTGCGGGGTGGCCGGGGCGAGGGCTCGGGTGGTCGGGCCGGCCGGCTCAGGCCGCGGCCCGGGTGGTGAGGGCGGCCGGCCCCACCAGGTTGAAGATCACCTGACTCTCGGTGTCGTCCCGGTGGTCCAGGCCGTACTTGGCCCGGAAGAGCTGGAGCGCGCGGTGGTAGATCCCGGGCTCCAGCTCGTCGGCCTCGCCCAGGGCGAAGGTCTGGCCGGCGGCCTCCGGCCGCTGGAGCACCACGCTCAACCCGGTCAGCCCGTGCCGGGCCACGTTCCGGACCAGGTCGCTGCCGGCGATGTACCAGGTGCCGTCGACCCGCACGTAGCGCGCCTCGCAGGTCTCCAGGTCCCGCCCGTCCTGGCGCAGGCAGAGTTGCAGGCTCAGGCAGGAGTCGAGGTCGCGCACCGGGGCGGTCTCCCACAGCTCGGTGAACCGGTCGTCGACGAACTCGCCGAGCGGGGTGTTGACGAACGCCTCGATCTGCTGGGCGTCGAAGGTCTTGCCGCTGACCGGGAAGAACGAGATGTACGCCTTGTCGTCCCAGCGGTACATCTGCACCGACGGCGCGGTGCTGTAGAGGCGTACCCGCAGCCGGGACCGGGAGGCTGGCGGCAGCTGCTGCTGGAGCCGGCCGAAGTGGTAGAGGTTGTTCATGATCGCGATGGCCGCGTCGGAGCGGCGCAGCTCCTCGGCCCGCAGCCGGACCGCCGGCGAGTCCGGGTCCAGCAGCAGCACCCGGACCGTCGCGCCGTTGGCCAGCGCGACCCGCAGGGCGGAGAGGAACCGGTTGGTGTAGGGGCCCTCCAGCATGCTGGTGAACGTCTCCAGGATGGCGACGGCCTCCCGGCAGTTCGCCACCCGCTCGATCAGCGCGTCCCGGTCCAGCCGGGGGTGCTCGATGATGCTCACCGTCTGGAGCTCGCGGAAGAGCGGGTTGAGCACCACGTAGGTCAGCAGCGTCATGATCAGGGCGGCGCCGATGTTGAGGTAGAGGTCGCCGCGGAAGGTCTGCCCCGAACGCCAGGACTGCACGATCATCCAGAGCGCGCCACCGGTCAGCGCGGCCAGCACCAGCACGTGCCGGCGGCGCCGGCGCAGGGTGTTGCGCCCGCGGGCCCACCACATCCCCGACATGTCCGCTCCCCGTCCGGCCCCGCCGTGGATAGACCTATGTTCATGTCGCGATCCGTCCAGGATACGGTTCGTCGGCCGCTGCGCGCCCGCCCGTACCGGCGTTGTCTAGGCTTCGGGCGTGCTGCTCTGCATCGACATCGGAAACACCAACACCGTGCTGGCGACCTTCGACGGCGACAAGCTGGTGCACTCCTGGCGGATCAAGACCGATGCGCGCTCGACGGCGGACGAGCTGGGGCTGAAGTTCCGGGGCCTGCTCGCCGGGGACGCCGTCGAGATCACCGGGGTGGCCGCCTGCTCCACGGTGCCGGCCGCGCTGCGCTCGCTGCGCACCATGCTGTCCCGCTACTACGCGGACCTGCCGAGCGTGATCGTCGAGCCCGGGGTGCGCACCGGGGTGCAGCTCGCCATCGACAACCCGAAGGAGGTGGGCGCCGACCGGGTGGTCAACACCCTGGCCGCCTACACCCTCTACGGCGGGCCGTCGATCGTGGTGGACTTCGGCACCACCACCAACTTCGACGTGATCAGCGGCCGGGGCGAGTTCCTCGGCGGCGCCTTCGCGCCCGGCATCGAGATCTCCTTCGACGCGCTCGCCGCCCGCGCGGCCCAGCTGCGCAAGGTCGAGGCCACCCGGCCCCGGTCGGTGATCGGCAAGAACACCGTGGAGTGCCTCCAGTCCGGCCTCTACTTCGGCTTCGCCGGCCAGGTGGACCGGATCGTCGAGCGGATGACCGAGGAACTGGGCGAGGTGCGGGCCGTCATCGCCACCGGCGGGCTGGCCTCGCTGGTGATCAACGAGTGCCGGACCATCACCCACCACGAGCCGATGATCACGCTGATCGGCCTGCGGATGGTCTACGAGCGCAACGTCTGAGCGCGGTTCAGCGCCGTCGGGCCCGGAACACCAGCGTCTGGTACGGCAGCCCGACGGTGTCCCGCCCGGCCAGGTCGGGGTGGGTGGCGAAGAGGTCGCGCAGCTCCCGGTCGACCTTCCGGCGTTCCTTCGCCGTCGCGGTGAGCCAGTACGAGCGGGTGTGCAGCAGCTCGATCACCTCGTCCGGGGTGAGCGTGCTCGTGTGGGCGAACCGGCCCAGCTCGATCGGGTCGAAGTCGGGGCCGAAGTCGGCGTACTTGTCGATCACGTTCCCCGCGCTGTCCCCGATGTGGGCGATCCGGCTCAGCTCGGCGACCCAGGAGACCTCCTCGTCCCGGACGTTCCAGATCGGCGCGAAGACGCCACCGGGCCGGACCACCCGGGCGATCTCGGCGTGCGCCCGCTCCCGGTCGAACCAGTGGTACGCCTGGCCGACGACCACCGCGTCGGCCGCCGCGTCCGGCAGCGGCACGGACTCCGCGCTGCCGGCCAGCGCGACAGTGCCCGGGGTCCCGGCGTCGAGCTGGGCCCGCATCCCGGGGTCGGGCTCGACCGGCACCGCCCGGTGGCCGAGGGCCAGCACCGCGCGGGTGAGGATGCCGGTGCCGGCGCCCAGGTCCACCACCCGGGCGGACGGGGCCAGACCGTCGAGCGCCCAGCGGACCGCCTCCTGCGGATAGCGGGGCCGGAACCGGTCGTAGTCGGCGGCCACCGCCCCGAACGAGAGCGCCTGAGTGGGGTCGGTCATGACGGGCAGGTTATCCGGTAACCGGCAACTGGGTGCTTGAGTACGCTCGGGGGTTGACCCCGCCGAACAACTCCCTCTGAGGAAGCGTGCCGTGACGACCGAGCAGAAGCCCGTGCCAGTGGATCCCGCCGACGACCTTCCCGAGCAGATGAAGGTCCGCCGGGAGAAGCGGGACCGGATGCTCGCCGACGGCGTCGAGCCGTACCCGGTCGGATTCCCGCGCACCCACACGCTGGCCGAGATCCGCCAGAAGTACGCCGACCTGCCGACCGACACCGCCACCGGCGACCGGGCCTCGGTCACCGGGCGGGTGATCTTCGTACGCAACACCGGCAAGCTCTGCTTCGCCACCCTGCGGGACGGCGACGGCACCGAGTTGCAGGCGATGCTCTCCCTCGACCGGGTCGGGCCGGAGCGGCTGGAGGACTGGAAGCGCCTGGTCGACCTCGGCGACCTCGTCGGGGTGACCGGCGAGGTGATCACCAGCCGCCGGGGTGAGCTGTCGGTGCTGGTCGAGCAGTGGGCGGTCACCGCCAAGGCGCTGCGCCCGCTGCCGGTGGCGCACAAGCCGCTCAGCGAGGAGGCCCGGGTCCGGCAGCGCTACGTCGATTTGATCGTCCGCCCGCAGGCGCGCCAGATGGTCCGCACCCGCGCGGCCACCGTACGCAGTCTGCGCGATTCCCTGCACGAGCAGGGTTTCATCGAGGTCGAGACGCCGATGCTGCAGTTGCTGCACGGTGGCGCGGCGGCCCGCCCATTCGTGACCCACAGCAATGCGCTCGCCACCGATCTGTATCTGCGAATCGCGCCGGAACTGTTTCTCAAGCGCGCCGTGGTCGGCGGCGTCGAGCGGGTCTTCGAGATCAACCGCAACTTCCGTAATGAGGGCGTCGACTCTTCGCACTCGCCGGAGTTCGCGATGCTGGAGGCCTACCAGGCGTACGGCGACTACAACACGATGGCCGAGCTGACCCGCAATCTCGTCCAGCGGGCGGCGATCGCGGTCGGTGGCTCGACGGTGGTCACCCACGCCGACGGCCGGGAGTTCGACCTCGGCGGTGAGTGGCGTTCGGTCACCCTCTTCGGGGTGCTTTCCGAGGCGCTCGGCGAAGAGGTGACAGTGCACACCGAACGGGCCCGCCTGGTGGAGTACGCCGACAAGGTCGGCCTCGCCGTCGACCCGAAGTGGGGGCCCGGCAAGCTGGCCGAGGAGCTCTTCGAGGAACTGGTGGTCCCCGGTCTGGAGGCGCCCACCTTCGTCCGGGACTACCCGGTGGAGACCAGCCCGCTCACCCGCGCGCACCGCAGCGAGCCGGGCCTGGCCGAGAAGTGGGACCTCTACGTGCTCGGTTTCGAGCTGGGCACCGCGTACTCGGAGCTGGTCGACCCGGTGGTGCAGCGGGAGCGGCTGCTGGCCCAGGCGCAGCTCGCCGCCCGCGGCGACGACGAGGCCATGCGGCTGGACGAGGACTTCCTCCGCGCGATGGAGTACGGAATGCCGCCGGCCGGGGGTATGGGAATGGGAATCGACCGGCTCTTGATGGCGCTCACCGGCCTGGGAATTCGGGAAACGATCCTGTTCCCGTTGGTGCGCCCGGAGTAGTCGCGACATCCCTCTACCGGATCGATACCGCATCCTATTGACGCGGCGCGCGTCGCACGGGTTATTGTTCTCGCAGTTTGCAGGTACACCCTGCTCGAAAGGAATGTGGGACGTGGCCAAGCAGATCATTCACAAGCTGGTCGATGACCTGGACGGCGGGGACGCTGACGAGACCGTCAAGTTCGCCCTCGACGGCGTTCAGTACGAGATCGACCTGTCGAGTTCCAACGCCGAGAAATTGCGTGAGGTATTCGCGCCGTACGTCGGCGCGGGCACCAAGGTGGGTCGGGGCGGTGTGGTCGTCGGCGGCCGGGCGGCACGCGGCCGGGGCGGCGCCACCGCCGACCGGGAGCAGAACAAGGCGATCCGCGCCTGGGCCAAGAAGGCCGGCAAGGACATCTCCGACCGGGGCCGGATCCCCCAGGAGATCGTCGACGAGTACCACGCCACGCGCTGACGCGCCGCCACGGGCGACCCGACGCCGGGCCGGAGCACTCTCCGGGCCGGCGTCGCCGTTTCCGCCCCCGGGTCCGGTTTCGACCCCCGTGCGCGGGATCGGGCGCCGGGCGATCCGGGGGGACGGCGGGAAGAATCCCGGCGGGGCGGGCGTTGTCCACAGCCGGTGGAGGAGTTTTCCACAGCTTGTGGATGACCGTCGGACGGCCCCCTGCGCCGGCCGCGCCGACGTCGTTCCGACCGTGCGGGCGCTCTCGGGGCCCGCACGGGCCGTCCCAGGAGTGTCCCGCCGGCGGGCGGAATTTCGCTCTACGCGTAGCGCTCGGGGTACCGGAACACCCGCTGAGCGCGGACGGTTGTGCAAAACGACGCGTACACGGCTCCTGCCGGAGACACACGACCTCAGCTGAGTCGGTCCGCGGCGATAGAGTAATGAGGCAAGGACGCCCGTCCCGGGCGTTCGCGCACCGGCCCCGCCAAGATCTTTGACCATCAAGGCGCACGGCACGTGAGGAGCACGAGGGCATGTTCGAGCGGTTCACCGACCGAGCGCGACGGGTTGTCGTCCTGGCCCAGGAAGAGGCCCGGATGCTCAACCACAACTACATCGGTACGGAGCACATCCTGCTGGGCCTGATCCACGAGGGTGAGGGTGTCGCGGCAAAGGCCCTGGAGAGCCTCGGCATCTCCCTCGAGGGCGTCCGCCAGCAGGTCGAGGAGATCATCGGCCAGGGCCAGCAGGCGCCGAGCGGGCACATCCCGTTCACGCCGCGGGCCAAGAAGGTGCTGGAGCTGTCGCTGCGCGAGGCGCTGCAGCTCGGCCACAACTACATCGGCACGGAGCACATCCTGCTCGGTCTGATCCGCGAGGGTGAGGGCGTCGCCGCCCAGGTGCTGGTCAAGCTCGGTGCGGACCTCAACCGGGTCCGCCAGCAGGTGATCCAGCTGCTCTCCGGCTACCAGGGCAAGGAGCCGGCCGCGGCGGGCGCCGCGCCGGGCGAGGCCGCGCCGTCCACCAGCCTCGTGCTGGACCAGTTCGGCCGCAACCTGACCCAGGCCGCCCGCGAGGGCAAGCTCGACCCGGTCATCGGGCGCGAGAAGGAAATCGAGCGGGTCATGCAGGTGCTCTCCCGCCGTACCAAGAACAACCCGGTCCTGATCGGTGAGCCCGGCGTCGGCAAGACCGCCGTGGTGGAGGGGCTGTCCCAGAAGATCATCAAGGGCGAGGTGCCCGAGACGCTGAAGGACAAGCAGCTCTACACGCTCGACCTCGGTGCGCTGGTCGCCGGTTCCCGCTACCGCGGTGACTTCGAGGAGCGCCTCAAGAAGGTGCTCAAGGAGATCCGCACCCGGGGCGACATCATCCTGTTCATCGACGAGATCCACACCCTGGTGGGTGCGGGTGCCGCCGAGGGCGCGATCGACGCGGCGAGCATCCTCAAGCCGATGCTGGCCCGTGGCGAGCTGCAGACCATCGGCGCCACCACGCTGGACGAGTACCGCAAGCACCTGGAGAAGGACGCCGCTCTCGAGCGCCGGTTCCAGCCGATCCAGGTGGGTGAGCCGTCGCTGGCCCACACCATCGAGATCCTCAAGGGGCTGCGCGACCGCTACGAGGCGCACCACCGGGTGAGCATCACCGACGCGGCCCTGGTCGCGGCGGCGACGCTGGCCGACCGCTACATCTCCGACCGCTTCCTGCCGGACAAGGCGATCGACCTGATCGACGAGGCCGGCGCCCGGATGCGGATCCGCCGGATGACCGCGCCGCCAGACCTGCGCGACTTCGACGAGCGCATCGCCCAGGTGCGTCGCGACAAGGAGTCGGCGATCGACGCGCAGGACTTCGAGCGCGCCGCGCAGCTGCGCGACAAGGAGAAGCAGCTCCTCGGCCAGAAGGCCCAGCGGGAGAAGGAGTGGAAGGCCGGTGACCTGGACGTCGTCAGCGAGGTCGACGACGAGCAGATCGCCGAGGTGCTCGGCAACTGGACCGGCATCCCGGTCTACAAGCTGACCGAGGAGGAGACCTCGCGCCTGCTGCGCATGGAGGACGAGCTGCACAAGCGCGTCATCGGCCAGGAGGACGCGGTCAAGGCGGTCTCGAAGGCGATCCGGCGTACCCGCGCCGGCCTGAAGGACCCGAAGCGTCCCTCGGGCTCGTTCATCTTCGCCGGCCCGTCCGGCGTCGGTAAGACCGAGCTCTCCAAGGCGCTCGCCGAGTTCCTGTTCGGCAGCGAGGACGCCCTCATCCAGCTGGACATGTCCGAGTTCCACGACCGCTACACGGTCTCCCGGCTGGTGGGTGCTCCTCCCGGCTACGTCGGCTACGACGAGGGCGGGCAGCTGACCGAGAAGGTGCGGCGTCGGCCGTTCTCGGTGGTCCTCTTCGACGAGATCGAGAAGGCCCACCCGGACGTGTTCAACACGCTGCTCCAGATCCTGGAGGACGGTCGGCTCACCGACGGTCAGGGCCGGATCGTGGACTTCAAGAACACGGTCATCATCCTGACCACCAACCTGGGCACGCGCGACGTGGCCAAGGCGGTGTCGCTCGGCTTCCAGGCGTCGGAGGACTCCGAGTCCAACTACGACCGGATGAAGCAGAAGGTCAACGACGAGCTCAAGCAGCACTTCCGGCCCGAGTTCCTGAACCGGATCGACGACACCATCGTCTTCCACCAGCTGCGGGAGAACGAGATCCTCTCGATCGTGGACATCATGATCGCGCGGATCGAGACCCAGCTGCGGAACAAAGACATGGGTCTGGAGCTGACCGACAACGCCAAGAAGTACCTGGCGAAGAAGGGCTTCGACCCGGTGCTCGGTGCGCGTCCGCTGCGTCGCACGATCCAGCGCGACATCGAGGACAACCTCTCCGAGCGGATCCTCTTCAACGAGCTGACCCCGGGTCAGATCGTGGTGGTGGACTGCGAGGGCGACCCGAGCAACATCGACAAGTCCAAGCTCGTCTTCCGGGGCGCCGACAAGCCGGTCGACGTGCCGGACGCGGTCCCGGCCGACCTCGGCGGCACCGCCGCCGCGGGCGCGGACGAGTAAGGCCGAACAGCACGAGGGCGACGGCCCGGTGGCACCCGCCACCGGGCCGTCGCCCTTTCTGCGCCCCGCCCACCCTCGCCCCCGACCGCGCGCCTCGGGCCAGGGCGTACGCCCGTTGAAACACCTGCGCATCGTCAGCCGACCACGGGCGGCCCGGCTCGGCTCCGCCCGACTCGGCTCCGCCCGACTCGCCGGGCTCGGCTCGGCCCGCTCGGCTCGCCGGGCTCGGCTCGGCCCGCTCGGCTCGCCGGGCTCGGCTCGGCCCGCTCGGCTCGCCGGGCTCGGCTCGGCCCGCTCGGCTCGCCGGGCTCGGCTCGGCCCGCTCGGCTCGCCGGGGGCCTGGCTCGGCTCGGCCCGCCCGGCTCGGCCCGCCCGGCTCGGCCCGCCCGGCTCGGCCCGCCCGGCCCGGCCCGGCGCGGCGCCGCGCAGCGGCGGGCTCGGCGGCGTGGTGTCAGGTGGCGGGCGTGGGCGTGTCGCCGGTCAGCCGGAAGGAGGAGTCGTCGGCCGGCTCGACCAGGCCGTCCTGGACCAGCGCGGCCAGGGCCCGGGACCGCTGTACGTCGTCCGCCCACACCTGGTCGAGTCGCTGGCGCGGCACCGGGCCGGTGGCCTCCCGCAGCACCCCGAGCAGCAGCCCGCGGACCTGCCGGTCGGTGCCGGCGTACCGCTGGGGACGCCGGGTCGGGCCGGCCGGCGCGGGCTGGCCGGAGGCGCGCCAGGCACAGACCGACTCGGCCGGGCACCCGGCACAGCGGGGCGCCCGGGCGGTGCAGACGACCGCGCCCAGCTCCATGAACGCCGCGCTGGCCAGCGCCGCGGCGGCCGGCTCGGCGGGCAGCAGTTCCTCGGTGGCGACCAGGTCGGCGGGCCGGGTCACCGGCCCGGCGTCCGGCTCACCGGCCACCGCCCGGGCGACCACCCGCCGCACGTTGGTGTCCACCACCGGGTGCCGCTGCCCGTACGCGAACGCGGCCACCGCCCGAGCCGTGTACGTGCCGATGCCCGGCAGGGCCAGCAGGTGGTCCAGCCGGTCCGGCACCCGGCCGCCGTGCCGCTGCACGATCGCCACCGCGCACTCGCGCAGCCGGACCGCGCGTCGGGGGTAGCCGAGCCGTCCCCACATCCGGATCGCCTCGGCCGGGGTGTCCGCCGCCAGCGCGGCGGGCTCCGGCCAGCGCGCCAGCCACGCCTGCCAGGCGGGGACCACCCGGACCACCGGGGTCTGCTGGAGCATGACCTCGCTGACCAGGATCGCCCACGGGCTCACGTCCGGTGCGCGCCATGGCAGATCACGGGCGTTCTCCTGGTACCACCGGCTGACCAGGGTGGTGAAAGTGGGTGCACTCATCGCGGAGCCGATGATGTCACGCGGCCCGGTCCCGCAGGTTGGGCGGCCCGGGCGGGCCGTCGCGGCGACGGCGGACGGATCGGGCAGAATGCCCGGATGAACGAGCTCGCGATCACCGTCATCGGCCGGGACCGGCCGGGCATCGTGGCCGACGTCGCCGAGGTGCTCGCCCGGCTCGGCGCGAACCTCACCGACAGCACGATGACCCGGCTGCGCGGGCACTTCGCGATGACGCTGATCTGCGTCGGCCCGGCCGCCGCCGAGGTGGAGGCCGCGCTGGCCCCGCTCGCCGCCGACGGTCAACTGCTGGCGACCGTACGCGCGGTCACCCCGGACGGTGAGCTGGCCCCGGGCGGCGAGCCGTACGTGATGGCGGTGCACGGCGCCGACCGGCTCGGCATCGTGGCCGCGATGACCCGGGTGCTCGCCGACGCGGGCGGCAACGTCACCGACCTGAGCACCCGCCTCACCGGGACGCTCTACGTGGTGGTCGCCGAGGTGGACCTCCCGCCCGGCACCGCCGACGCGCTCGCCGGCCGGCTGGCCGAGACGGCAGCCGAGCTGGGCGTCGGGGTGAGCCTCCGGCCGGCCGACCCGGATCTGCTGTGACCGGCGACGCGAACGCACCGGACGCCGACGGGTACGCCGGCCTCGGCGACTGGACCCCGGACACGCTGGCCGTGCCGGGGGAGGTGCGTCGGGTGGTGGCCGCCCCGCACCCGGTGCTGAGCCGGCCCGGCGGCGAGGTGGACCCGACCTCGGCGGAGACCGTGCGGCTGGCCGCCGACCTGATCGCCACCATGCGGGTGTCGCCGGGCTGTGTCGGCCTGGCCGCCCCGCAGGTCGGGGTGGGGGCGCAGGTCTTCGCGGTGGACGTCACCGGCCACCCGAAGGCGGTCACCGTGCACGGCACCTTCGTGCTCTGCAACGCCCGGGTGGTCGAGGCGACCCGGTGGAAGCCGGGGCGCGAGGGCTGCATGTCGGTGCCCGACCTGACCGGTGACGTGAAGCGGGCCAGCCGGCTGGTGGTGGAGGGCGTGCTGCCCGGCAGCGGTGCGCCGGTGCGGCTGGTCACCGACGGGTTCGAGGCGCGGGCCCTGCAACACGAGATCGACCACTGCGCCGGGCTGCTCTTCCTCGACCGGGTCGCCGGCGCGCACGCCGTCTACCAGCGCAAGGTCTATCTCTGACGGCGAGGGCCGGCGGCCGGCCGCAGGTGCGGTGCGAGGGGTCGCGGGCGGTCGCCGCGCGGGACCGCGACCGTCGTGAGTGGAGGGTTGATCCGGTGAGCAGTCGACACCCCGGCGCGTCGCGGCGGGCTGGGAGGCGGTCGCCGCTACGGTGGGGGGCATCATGCGTCTGACGGTCGGCCCCCTGCCACCCGCCGTTTACTGGCGGCGTCGCGCCGTCGTACTCGGAGCGGGGCTTCTTTTCCTGATTGTCCTGCTCTACTCCTGCACCGGCTCGGATCCGGATCGGAAGACGACCGGCGGCGCGCAGCCGAGCGCCAGCGCCACGTCGTCCGCCGCCACGCCGGAACCCACCGGCTCGGTGCTCACCCCGCAGACCGGCGCACCGCCGTCGGGCGACGCGGGCTCCGCCGAACCGTCGGGGGAGCCGACCGTCACCAACGGTCCGGTCGCCGGTGCGCCGGTGGTCGACGACGGCACCTGCACCGACGTCGAGATCACCGTGACCCCGGTGGCGCGGCCCGCGTCGGTGGTCCGCGGTGCGGTGGTGGACCTGCAACTGAAGATCAAGAACCGGTCCGAGCGGACCTGCAGCCGCGACGTCGGCGCCGACGCGCAGGAGTTGTTCATCAAGTCCGGGGCCGAGAAGATCTGGTCGTCCGACACCTGCGGCACCGGCAAGGGCCGCGACGTGCAGTCGTTCACGCCCGGCTTCGAGCGGTCCTACCAGGTCGGCTGGAACGGCAAGTCGTCCAGCCGCTGCGCGAACGGGGTGGCCGCGGGCGAGGTCCCGCCGGCCGGGACGTACCAGGTCTTCGCCCGGGTCGGCAGCAAGCTCAGCGAGCCGGTCAAGCTCACCCTCACCGGCTGACCGCCCACGGGGCCGGCCGGGCCGGCGGTCAGCCCGTAGCGGCCGGTCAGACGTAGCGTTCCAGGATGGACGCCTCGGCGAGCCGGGACAGCCCCTCCCGTACGCCGCGGGCGCGGGCGTCGCCCACCCCCTCGACGGCCTGGAGGTCCTCCACGGTCGCGCCGAGCAGCCGCTGGAGGCTGCCGAAGTGCAGCACCAGCCGGTCCACCACGGCGACCGGCAGCCGGGGCACCTTGGCCAGCAGCCGGAAGCCGCGCGGGCTCACCGCGGCGTCCAGCGCGTCCGAGGCGGCCGGGTAGCCGATCGCCTTGGCCACCGAGACCAGGTCGATCAGCTCGGTGGCACCGAGCAGGTCCAGCTCGACCAGCGCCTCGTCGAGGGTGCGCGACTTGCGGCCGGCCGGGAGGTAGTCGCGGATGACCAGGGTGCGGTCGGCGTCCACGCCGGCCATCAGCTCGTCGAGCTGGAGGGCCAGCAGCCGGCCGTCGGTGCCCAGCTCCACCACGTAGCCGGCGATCTCGTCGGCGATCCGGCGGACCATCTCCAGCCGCTGCACCACCGCCACCGCGTCGCGTACGGTGACCAGATCCTCGATCTCCAACGCGGAGAGGGTGCCGGAGACCTCGTCCAGCCGCAGCTTGTAGCGCTCCAGCGTGGCCAGCGCCTGGTTGGCCCGGGACAGGATCGCCGCCGAGTCGTCGAGCACGTGCCGCTGGCCGTTGACGTAGAGGCTGATGATCCGCATCGACTGGCTTACCGAGATCACCGGATAGCCGGTCTGCCGGGCGACCCGCTCGGCGGTGCGGTGCCGGGTGCCGGACTCCTCGGTGGGGATGGTCGGGTCGGGCATCAGGTGCACAGCGGCCCGGACGATCCGGGTGCCGTCGCTGGAGAGCACCACGGCCCCGTCCATCTTGCACAGCTCGCGGACCCGGGTGGCGGAGAACTCGACGTCCAGCGGGAACCCGCCGGTGCAGAGACCCTCGACGACCTTGTCGTAGCCGAGGACGATCAGCGCGCCCGTACGGCCGCGCAGGATCCGCTCCAGCCCGTCGCGCAGGGCGGTGCCGGGCGCCATGAGGGCCAGGTTGGCCCGGAGCGGATCGCCGGCGGAACTGCCGCCCCCGGTCACGTTGACGCTGATCGGACGGGCGGGCGAGCCCACGGCGCCGGTGCGGGCGTGGGGCGTCGCGCCGGCAGGCTTGGTGGTATCGCGGTCGATCGGCACGGGCACAGTCTACGGACTGCCCTGCGGTGGGTGCTGTCGTGGTTACTGTGATGTGTCGCGATGTCCGGTGCGGGTGGTGCGCACCGACCCTTGCGTGATGCCCGGTATCGCCCCGGCTGCCCGCCCGGCGGCCCGCTGTCGGTCACTCCGCGGAGACGCGGGCCGCCGCCTGGAGCGCGGCCCGGACGTCGGTGACCTCCGTCACGAATAGCTGCTCCGAGGCGACGCCGGTGCTCTCCGGGCCGCAGCCGGGTGGCACCAGCGCGTAGCGGAAGCCCAGCCGGGCCGCCTCGGCCAGCCGGCGGGGCACCGCACCGACCCGCCGGACCTCGCCGGTCAGGCCGACCTCGCCGATCGCCACCAGGTGCGGGGCGATGGCCAGGTTGAGCCCGCCGGAGGCGACCGCGAGCGCGACGGCCAGGTCGGCGGCCGGCTCCACCACCCGGATGCCGCCCACCGTGGCGGCGAAGACCTCCCGGTCGTGCAGGGTCAGCCGCTCGGTACGCCGCTGGAGGACCGCCAGCACCATCGCCAGCCGGGCCGAATCCAGCCCGGAGACCGTCCGCCGGGGCGAGCCGGCGACCGTGGCGCCGATCAGCGCCTGCACCTCGGTGACCAGGGCCCGCCGCCCCTCCATCGCCACCGTGACGCAGGTGCCCGGCACCGGCTCGGAGTAGCGGGTCAGGAAGAGCCCGGACGGGTCGGCCAGGCTGCTGATGCCACCCTCGTGCATCTCGAAGCAGCCCACCTCGTCGGCGGCGCCGAACCGGTTCTTGACGCCGCGCACCATCCGCAGCGAGGAGTGCTTGTCGCCCTCGAAGTGCAGCACCACGTCGACCAGGTGCTCCAGCACCCGGGGCCCGGCCACCTGGCCGTCCTTGGTGACGTGGCCGACCAGCACGGTGGCGATGCCGCGCTCCTTGGCGACCGCGACCAGGGCGGCGGTCACCGCCCGGACCTGGGTCACCCCGCCGGGCACGCCCTCGGTGCCGGTGGTCGAGATGGTCTGCACCGAGTCGAGCACCAGCAGGCCCGGCTTGACCGCGTCGAGGTGCCCGAGCACCGCGGCCAGGTCACTCTCGGCGGCCAGGTAGAGCTGGTCGTGCAGGGTGCCCATCCGCTCGGCCCGCAACCGCACCTGGCTGACCGACTCCTCACCGCTGACCACCAGCGAGGGGCTGCCCGCGCCGGCGGCCCACTGCTGGGCCACGTCGAGCAGCAGGGTGGACTTGCCGACCCCCGGCTCGCCGGCGAGCAGCACCACCGCGCCGGGGACCAGGCCACCGCCGAGCACCCGGTCGAGCTCGCCCACCCCGGTCGGCCGGGCCCGGGCGGGCGCGGCGCTGATGGTGGCGATCGGCCGGGCCGGCTCGGCCGGCATCCGGGAGCTGACCACCCGCCCGGAGACGGTCGGGCCGGTCACCGTGCACTCGACCACCGAGCCCCACTCGCCGCACTCCGGGCACCGCCCGACCCATTTCGGGGGCTGGTGGCCGCAGGCGTCGCACTCGTAGGCCGGGCGGGGCTCACGGGCGGCCGCGCGGCCGCGCCCGGCCGCCCCGGCGCGGGGTGAGGTCGATCGGGAGGTGGTCACACCGGGACGTTAGTCCCCGCGTACGACGAAAACACCGCCGGCGTGGCGGTCACCACGCCGGCGGTGTCACCGGATGCTCGTGCGGGCGGTCAGTGCCCGGCTTCGTGGCCCTCGTAGCCGCCCTCGCGCTCGATGATCGGCGACGGGCGGGCCGGCGGGGTGAGCGGCACCGCGACCGGCGCCGGGCCGGTGAGGCTGACGCCGTTGCCGAAGTCGAAGGTCACGAAGATGTTCTGCCCCGAGCGCACCGCCTCGTTCAGCCCGACGAGCTGGAGGATCTGGTTCGACTCGGCGTTGAGCTGCACGTAGCTCAGCGGCGGGATCTCGATCCGGGCCGGCTCACCGGCCGGGGCGGACGGGGTCGCCGACGGCGACTCGGACGGGGACTCCGACGGGCTGGCCGTGCCGGACGGGCTGGCCGTGCCCGTCGGGGTGGCCGACCCGGTCTCCGCGGGGGTGGCCGTCGGGGAGGCCGCCTCGGACGGGGTGGCGGACGGGCTGGCCGACGCGCCGTCGCCGGTGATCACCACCTCGCGGGCGTCCTGGCTGGTGACGGTGACCGTGACCGGGTTCCGCGAGTCGTTGTAGATCACGGCGTTGAGCAACGCGTTCGCGCCGGCCTGGTAGCCCTCCAGGCCGGGGAACTCGACCAGCAGGCCGCGCACCGCGAACTCGCCGTTACGGGCCGACAGGTTGACCCCCTGGACCGACGGCTCCTTGTTGGCGGTCTCGGAGACCTGGCCGGCGCCGCACCCGGACAGCAGCAGCCCGGTCGCCGCAGCCATCCCGGACAGCAGCAGGGCCGCCCGCCGGGAACCCCTGATCGAGCGCGTCACGTCGGTCCTCCTCGTCACGATCCCACCCGGGCCTACCCGGGCGCACGGTGGCCATGCCCGCGCAGACCGCGCTCCAGGGTAGTTGGGGCTGATCGAGGGCCGCACGCCGACCCGGGGATGCCACCTGGCGGGGGTACCTCACACCACCCGCCCGCTGCTCACCAGCAGCACCACGTCGATCAGGGCCACCAGCATCACCGCCCGGAAGGCGGCCACCGGGCGGCCGCCGGCCCGGGCGGTGGCCCGCCCGCCGTACCAGCTCAGCGGCGGCACCACGACGGCGGCCGCGACCGCGGCCAGGCCGACCCCCGACGGCGGGCCGGGCGGCCCGACCACCAGGGTGGCCGTCGCCGCGAGCAGCAGCCCGGCGGCGGCCACCCGGCTGCCGGCCGGCCCGAGCCGGTGCGGCAGCCCGCGCACCCCGGTCCGGGCGTCGTCGGCGAAATCGGGCAGGACGTTGGCGAAGTGCGCGCCGGCGCCCAGACAGGCCGCGGCGGCGACCAGCCAGACCGGTGGCGCGGGCGCGCCGGGCAGCGCCAGCACCACGAAGGCGGGCAGCGACCCGAAGGAGACCGCGTACGGCAGCACCGAGACCGGGCTGGACTTCAGCGGCCAGTCGTAGAGCAGGGCGGAGACCAGGCCGGCGGTGGCGCAGAGCGCCGCCAGCGGGTTGGTGGCCAGGGCGAGCGTCGGGGTGGCGAGCGCGGCCGCCGTCGCGGCCAGGGCCACCGTGCGCCGGCCGACCGCGCCCGCGGCGACCGGCTTGTCGGTACGCCCCACCGTGGCGTCCCGGTCGGCGTCGAGCGCGTCGTTGGCCCAGCCGACGGCGAGCTGGCTGGCCAGCACCGTGAGCACCACGGCGACCACTCCGGACGGCCGGTGGCCCACTCCCGCGGCGAGCAGACCGGCCACTGTGGTGACCGCCGCGGCCGGTTCCGGATGGCTCGCCCTGACCAGCCCTAACACCGTCGACGACATAACGGAAGTCTGGTCGTTACCGGTGAGTCGTGCCACGCTCGGAGCCATGCGAGACGCGGGCCGGACCCTGCCGCGCAACGATCCGCGCCAGTACGACGACCTGGCCGGCGAGTGGTGGCGGCCGGACGGCGCGTTCGCCATGCTGCACTGGCTGGCCGAGGCCCGGGCGGCGCTGGTGCCGCCGGCGTCCCGGCCCGGCGCGCTCCTGGTCGACCTGGGCTGCGGCGCCGGGCTGCTCGCCCCGCACCTGGCCGGCAAGGGCTACCGGCACGTCGGCGTGGACCTCACCCGGTCGGCCCTGGACCAGGCCGCCGAGCACGGCGTGACGGTGGTCCAGGGGGACGCCACGGCGGTGCCGCTCGCCGACGGCTGCGCGGACGTGGTGGCCGCCGGCGAGCTGCTGGAGCACGTGCCCGACTGGCGGCGCGCGGTGGCCGAGGCCTGCCGGCTGCTCCGGCCGGGCGGCCTGCTGGTGCTGGACACCCTCAACGACACCGCGCTGAGCCGGCTGCTCGCCGTCCGGATCGCCGAGCGGCTGCCCACCGTGCCGCGCGGGATCCACGATCCGCGGTTGTTCGTGGACGCCCGGGCGCTGGTGGCGGAGTGCGCCCGGCACGGCGTAGGGCTGCGGCTGCGCGGCGTCCGGCCGGCGATCGGCGGCCTGCTGGGTTGGCTGCTGCGGCGGATGCGTGAGGGCGACCGTCCGGACGCGACGGACGCCGGTCCGTCGCCCCGGATCGTGCCGACCTGGTCGACGGCCGTGCTCTATCAGGGGCGTGGCACACGAAGCGGGTAGCCCGGGCCGCGCGGGGGTAAGGACTGGACCGAGGAGGGGGCGGGTATGACGCTGCACGCGCTGGAGGCGGCGGGGCGGTTGGCGCCGCGGTTCGCCGCTCGGGCGGGGGAGCACGACCGGGACGGCTCGTTCCCGGTCGCCGACTTCCACGACCTGCGGGAGGCCGGGCTGCTCGGCCTGATGGTCCCCCGCGAGCTGGGCGGGCTGGGGGCCACCTTCGCCGAGTACGCCGCGGTCGCCACCGAGCTGGCCCGGGGCAACGGTGCCACCGCCCTGGTGTTCAACATGCACGCCTCGGTCACCGGCGCGCTCGGCGCGGTCACCGAGGAGCTGGCCACGGCGCTCGGCGTGCCGGACGAGGCGCTGGCGGCCCGTGACCGGCTGCTCGCCGCCGCCGCCGAGGGTTCCTGGTACGCGGTGGCGATGAGCGAGCGGGGCGCCGGTGCCCGCCTCTCCCAGCTCGCCACGGTCTACGAGCCGGTCGACGGCGGCTACCGGATCAAGGGCAGCAAGACCTTCTGCTCCGGCGCGGGGCACGCCGACGGCT
Organism: Micromonospora sp. C28SCA-DRY-2; assembly: GCF_030519475.1. Lineage (GTDB taxonomy): Bacteria > Actinomycetota > Actinomycetes > Mycobacteriales > Micromonosporaceae > Micromonospora. The sequence continues at coordinate 281,346 of NZ_JAUMKD010000004.1, forward strand.
ACCTGGTGGCCGCGCGCAGCGTCGCCGACCAGTCGGTGGTCTCCCAGTTCCTGGTGCCGGCCGGCGACGGCCTGACCGTCGAGCCGAGCTGGGACTCGCTCGGCATGCGCGCGACCGCCTCGCACGACCTGCACCTGGACGTCACCGTGCCGGCCGACCGGCTGCTCGGCGGGGTGGAGGGGCTGGCCCTGGTGGTCGCCCAGCTGATGCCGCACTGGCTGGTGGCCAGCTACGCCGCAGTCTACGTCGGGGTGGCCCGGGCGGCGGTCGACGCGGCCGCCGAGCACCTCAACGCGCGCAACCTGGCCGGCCTGCCCGCGGTCCGCGCCCGGCTCGGCCGGGCCGACGCGGCGGTGGCGGCGGCCCAACTGGTGGTCGAGGAGGCGGCCCGCCGGGTGGACGAGGCGCCGGGCGACGCGGAGACCAACCGCTGGGTGTGGCGGGCCAAGCTGCTGGCCGGCACGACCGCCGCCGACGTCGCGGCGTCCATGCTGGAGGCGGCCGGCACCTCGGCCACCCGGCGGGGCCACCCGCTGGAGCGGCTCTACCGGGACGCGCGCTGCGGGTCACTGCACCCGGCCACCTCCGACGTGTGCGCCGACTGGCTCGGTATCGCGGCGTTGGGCGGCGACCCGGACCGGGACGGCTCGGCGCCTCGTTGGTGAACACGAGGAGTTCACCGCGGCGGCGCGCACCCTGGACCGGGGGCGCCATGGTGGACGTGCAGGGGATCACGACGAGAGGTGGAGCATGGTGGCCGTACCAGTGATCGCGGGTCTCGGTACGGCGCACCCGCCGTCCGCCGCGCAGGACGAGCTGTGGGCCGGGTTCTTCTCCCGGCACTTCTCCGGCACCACCCGGGCGCTGGCGGAGCGGATCTTCGCCCACTCCGGGGTGACCCGCCGCCAGGCGGCGGTCAACCCGCTGCTGGAGGACGTCTCCGACTGGCCCACCGAGCGCCGGATGCGCCGCTACCAGGTGGAGGCGCTGCCGCTGGGCAAGGAGGCGGTGGGGCGGGCGCTCACCGCGGCCGGGCTCGCCGCCGGCGACGTCGGGCTCTTCATCGTCTGCTCGTGTACCGGCTACGCCACCCCGGGCCTGGACATCCTGCTCGCCCGCGACCTGGGCATGGCGCCGGAGACCCAGCGGATGTTCGTCGGCCACATGGGCTGCTACGCCGCGCTGCCCGGGCTGGGCGCGGCGAGCGACTTCGTCACCGCCCGCGGCCGGCCGGCGCTGCTGCTCTGCGCCGAGCTGACCAGCCTGCACATCCAACCCTCCAGCGCCCGGGTGGACACCCAGCAGATCGTCTCGCACGCGCTCTTCTCGGACGCCGCGGTCGCCGCGGTGGTCGTGCCCGGTGGCCGGGGGTACGCGGTGCGCGAGGTCACCTCGGTCACCGACACCTCCACCGCCGACCACATGACCTGGGACGTCACCGACACGGGTTTCCGGATGGGGCTCTCCCCGAAGGTGCCGCAGGTGCTCTCCACCCACGTCCGGGGCCTGGTCGACGACCTGCTGGGCCGGCACGGCGCGACGTTGTCCGGGGTGGACGGCTGGGCGGTGCACCCCGGTGGTCCGCGCATCCTCAACGTGGTGGAGCGGGAGCTGGCGCTGCCGCCGGCCGGGCTGGCCGCGTCCCGGGCCACCCTGGACGAGCACGGCAACTGCTCGTCCCCGACCGTCCTGCTGATCCTGGACCGGTTGCGCCGGGCGGCGGCACCCCCACAGCGGGTGCTGATGCTGGCGTTCGGGCCGGGTCTGACCCTCTACGCCGCCCTGCTCGAACGGCGGGACTGAGCGCGACGGACCAGGCGGGCGACGGTTACCCTCGCCGCATGGACGCCGACGCGGACGACCGCCCGCCGGCCGGGGTCGGTGACCGGTTGCGGACCGGCGTGCTGGCCGGCCTGGCGGTCGCCGCGCTGGTCGCCGGTGGCGCGTGGTGGCGGGCGAACGCGCCGGCCACCGGGCCGCTGTCCACCGTGCCGGCAGCGCCGGCCGCGTCGCCGGCGCCCCGTTCCGAGGTGGTGGTCGGCGACAGCGACCGGAGCGTGACCTTCCGCGTCGACCCGGTCACCGGCGCCGCCCTGCGGCTGGACCGGCAGCCCGAGCCCGGGGCCGTCGAGCCCTTCTGGCGGTACGACGACGACGGCTGGCTCGACCGCCCGGACGACCTCATCTGGCGGGAGCGGGCCACCGTCACCCCGCAGCGCCCGGTCACCCGGCAGACCGCCACCGAGTACGGCGCCCGCCACGTGCTCCAGTTCCGCTGCACCGGGCCGGGCGAGCTGCTGGTCTCGGTGCTCGGCGCGCGGGCCGGCGATCCGTTGACCAGCGGCTGCGACGGCTCGCTGGTCACCACCCAGGCGATCAGCCGGGGCGGGCCGCTGCGGGTCACCCTGTCGGCCGCCGGGGCCGAGCCGGTCCGGGTCGAGGCGCGACTGATCGCCGTGCCCTGACCGGGCCGAGGCGCGATCTGGCCGCGAGCCCCTGACCGGCGGGGCCGGTCGGTGCGGCGGATCGGGTCAGCGGGCGAGGCTGGCCAGGTCGGCCCGGTAGTCCTCCACCGAGCGGACCTCCGGCACCACCCGCACCAGTACGCCGGAGCGGTCCACCAGGAGCACCGTGGCGGCGCCGGGACGGGCCGGCAGGTGCAGGAACGCGCGCAACCCGCCGGCCGGGTCGGCGAGCGGGCGGACGCCCGGGCCGGGCGGCGGGGTGGCGGTCACCGCGCGGCCCCCGGTGACGGTGACCACGGTGACCCCGGCCGGCGCGGCGGCCGCGGCCTCGACCACCCGGTCCGCGCAGACGCAGCCGTCCACCAGGACGATCACCGCGGGCAGCAGGCCGCGCAGCGGCACCGGCGACTGCCCGGCGTCGACCAGGTCCAGCGCCGGCAGCGGCCGGCCGGCCAGCTCGGCGGGCGTCGGTCGGGGTACGACGGTCGGCTCGTCGGTGCGGGACGACCGGGGCCAGGTCACCGCGAACAGCCCGGCCACCGTGGTGAGCACCGCGACCAGCAGGACGAGCAGCGGGAAGGCGAGCGCCGGGCGGGCGCTGCCGGACCGGCGTAGCTCGCGGCGGATCCGGGCGGCCTCGTCGGCCAGCGCGGAGGCGTCGTCCGGGACGACCACCCGGCCCCACTCGGGGGGCAGGTCCGGCAGTCCGGGGCCGTCGGCGTCAGGCTTGCCCATCGGACCCCCTGGAACGGCTCGGGAGCGGACAGCGGCTCACCCTCCAGCGTCCCGCACGCCGCCTCCTGCCGCTACACCTGGGCGCACCGGCTCGTACCGGGATACCATGAGTCGAGCGCATAGCCCTTGATCTCGACGTTCGCGTCACTCGTACCGGGACGTCATCCACACGTCACGGAGCGTGTTCAAACCATCGGTTTGGCGGCCTGTCAAGCTGAAGAAATACCTCTCACAGGGCCCCTGAGCTGCGCCAACGGTCAGGACAGCGGTGAGACATCGGTGCCTGAGCGTGTTACCCTAGACACAGCGAAAGGGGTTTCGAACCTATGGTTTTCAGTGTCGGCGAGACCGTTGTTTACCCCCACCACGGGGCCGCACTCATCGAGGCAATCGAGACTCGGGTCATCAAGGGCGAGCCCAAGCAGTACCTCGTCCTGAGGGTCGCGCAGGGTGACCTGACGGTCCGGGTACCCGCTGAGAACGCCGAGATCGTGGGTGTGCGCGAGGTGGTCGGCGAAGAGGGCCTGGGCAAGGTCTTCGACGTTCTCCGGGCTCCGCACACCGAGGAGCCGACCAACTGGTCGCGGCGTTACAAGGCGAATCTGGAGAAGCTGGCCTCCGGCAACCCGCTGAAGGTCGCCGAGGTCGTCCGCGACCTGTGGCGCCGGGAGCGGGAGCGGGGTCTTTCCGCGGGTGAGAAGCGCATGCTCGCCAAGGCCCGCGACATTCTCGTCGGCGAGGTCGCGCTGGCCGAGAAGAGCACCAAGGACGAGGCGGAGACGCTGCTCGACAAGGTGCTCACCGAGGCCTAGTCCCCACAGCATCGTCGTACCCGATTCGTAGCGAAGAAACCACCGAGGACCGCGACGTGACCGCGCAGCTCAATCCGCGCGGTGACGTCGCGGTCCTCGTGCCTGCGGCCGGTGCCGGCGTACGGCTCGGCCCCGGCCGGCCCAAGGCGCTGCGTCCGCTCGCCGGGGAGCCGCTGCTGGTGCACGCGGTCCGCCGGCTCGCCGCCGCGCCGTCGGTGCACACCATCGTGGTGGCCGCCCCGGCCGCCGAGGTGGCCGCCGTCCGCGCGCTGCTCGACCCGATCGCCCCGGTGACCGTGGTACCCGGCGGGGCGGAACGGCAGGCGTCGGTGGCCGCCGCGCTGGCCGCGGTGCCCGCCGGCCCCGAGATCGTCCTGGTGCACGACGCGGCACGCGCGCTCACCCCGCCCGAGCTGGTGGAATCCGTCGCGGCGGCGGTCCGGGCCGGCCACGACGCGGTGATCCCGGTGCTCCCGGTGGTCGACACGGTCAAGGAGGTCGGCGCCGACGAGGTAGTCCTCGGCACCGTCGACCGTTCCGCGCTGCGGGCGGTGCAGACTCCGCAGGGCTTCCGCCGGGCGGTGCTGACCGCCGCGCACGCCGCCGCCGGCGACCCGCTCACCGACGACGCCGGCCTGGTCGAGAAGCAGGGCGTGCCGGTGCGCTGCGTCCCCGGCTCCGAGTACGCGCTGAAGATCACCCGGCCGTTCGACCTGGCGCTGGCCGAGCACCTGCTGGCCACCGGCGGCTGACGCGTACCCTCTGTCCATGATCGTTCCCCGGGTGGCCGTCGGCACCGACGTGCACGCCTTCGCGCCCGGCCGGCCGTGCTGGGTGGCCGGCCTGCTCTGGCCCGACCAGGACGGCCTGGCCGGCCACTCGGACGCCGACGTGGCCGCGCACGCGGCCTGCAACGCGCTGCTCTCCGCCGCCGGCCTCGGCGACCTGGGTTCGAACTTCGGGGTGGCCGAGCCGGAGTGGGCCGGCGCCTCCGGCGTCGCCCTGCTCACCGAGAGCGCCCGCCGGGTGCGCGCCGCCGGGTTCGCCATCGGCAACGTGTCGGTGCAGGTGGTCGGCAACCGGCCGAAGATCGGCCCGCGCCGGGCGGAGGCCGAGCAGGTGCTCTCGGCGGCGGTCGGCGCGCCGGTCAGCGTCTCCGCGGCCACCACCGACGGGCTCGGCTTCCCGGGCCGGGGCGAGGGGCTCACCGGGATCGCGGTGGCCCTGGTGTACCCGGCGCCGGACGCCTAGGCTCGCCGCGATGTCCAGCGACGCCACCTCCGACCGGTCCGCCGCCGACGGCTACCTCCAGCGCGCCCGGCTCCTCGCCGAACTCGGCCGCTACGACGAGGCCGCCGCGGAGGTCGCGTACGCGGTCGCCCTGGAACCGGAGAACCCCGAGGCGCTCACCATGCTCGCCCGGGTGCACCTGGCCGCCGAGCGGCCGGCCGAGGCGCTCACCGCCGCCGACGCCGCGGTGGCCGCCGCCCCGAACGCGGTCCCGCCGCTGGTCGCCCGCGGGATGGCCCTGGCCGACCTGGAGCGGTACGCCGAGTCGGCGCGTACCGCCGACCAGATCCTGGCGCTCGGCCCCGACGACGCGTACGCCCAGCGGAACGCGGCGGCGATCCTGGCCGGCTCGCGCAACGGGCAGCTGGCGCTGAACGCGGCCTGGCGCGGGGTGGAGCTGGCCCCCGAGGAGCCGCAGGCGCACCTGGTGCTCGGCCTGGTCGCCGCCAACATGGAGCTGTTCGACCTGGCCGAGCGGGCCTACCGGGAGGCGCTGCGGCTGGATCCGCAGCTGGCCGAGGCGCGCCACGACATCGGCGTGCTCCGGTTGGAGCAGCGGCGCTGGAGCGACGCCCTGGAGCACCTGGCCGAGGCCGCCGCGATGAGCCCGGGCCGGGTGGACTCCGGCCGGACCATCTCCGCCGGGGTACGCCAGCTCGTGCTCTACGGCGCGGGCTGGACGATGATCGCCGCCGTGGTGATCGCCTGCATGGCGCCGGGCGGCGAGGGACTGTCCCGGGTGGCCGCGACGTTCGCGGCACTCGGCGGCGCGCTGGTGGTGTGGCGGTTCGCCGCCAAGCTGCCCGGCCTGACCCGGACGATCCTGCCGAGCCTGCTGCGCTCCGACCGGATGCTCGCGCTCGCCGTGTACGCGGCCGCCGGGGCGCCCCTGCTGATCCTGCTCTACGCCCTGGTCGGCACCCCGTGGCCGCTGGTCCTGGCCATCGCCATCGCCGCCGCTGCCGAGTTGACCGTCTTCAGCCGCGCCCAGTACTGAGCACCCGTCAGTCGGCGGGCCGGACGGCGTAGTCGCCGAGGGCGGGCTCCAAGGCGGCGAAGGCGGTGCGGACGTGCCCGGTGACGATCCGGGCGATCTCGTCGTTGCCGTGACCCGCCAGCGTCAGCCGTAGCGTCTCCTCGAGCAGCAGCCGTAGGACGCCACCCAGTTGGACGGCCGCGACGCGCGGCCGCAGGTCGTCGGCGGGCGCGCCGGTCTCCTCGGCGAGCACGCGCGCCAGCGCCCGCTCCCGGTCGTCGTGGAACTCCCGCAGCCGGGCGACCAGCGCGGGACTGCCGGTGACCATGCGGGCGAACTGCGGACCGGTGAAGCCGATGACCGGGTCGTGCCCGGCCACCGCGGCGAGGTACTCCCGGCGCAGCGCGGCCAGTGCGGACTCGCCCGGGCGGCGTTCCCGGACGGTGGTGACCGGCCCTTCGACGAACGCGTCGCGCAGGTCGAGCGCGAGGTCCTCCTTGCGGGGGAAGTAGTTGGTCACCGTCATCTTGGCCACCTGCGCGGCGGCCGCGATCTCGGCGATCGTGACGTTGTCGAAGCCGCGCTCCAGGAACAGCCTGGTCGCCTGATGGGAGATGTTCTCCCTGGTCTGGCGCTTCTTCAGGGCCCGCAGGCCGGTCGTCTGTGCGGTCATCACGACAGCTTACATGTATCCATCCTAAATTTGTTGTTGACATCTTTCTAGGTCGGTCATAAGTTTAGGCCGCATCCAGGCGCTGGTGCGCCGCCCGGCCGTCGAAGGGAGTTCGCTCATGACCGTGACCGATTCGGTGGGTGCCTACCTCAAGGAGATCGGCCGGACCCCGCTGCTCACCGCCGAGCAGGAGGTGGAGCTGGGCGCGCGGATCGAGGCCGGAGCACTCGCCCAGCGCCGCCTGGACGCCGCCCCGGACGGGCTCGCCGCGGACCAGCGGGCCGCCTGGGAGCGCCTGGCCGCCGACGGCCGCCTCGCCCGGCACCACATGATCGAGGCCAACCTCCGCCTGGTCGTCTCGATCGCCCGGCGCTACGTCCGCGACGGCGGGCTGCCGCTGCCGGACCTGGTCCAGGAGGGGGTCATCGGGATGATGCGCGCGGTGGAGAAGTTCGACCACCGGCGTGGGCTGAAGTTCTCCACCTACGCCACCTGGTGGATCAAGCAGGCGCTCGGCCGCGCGCTGGCCGACCAGAGCCGGACGATCCGGGTGCCCGCGCACATGGCCGAGCTGATCAACCGGGTGCACCGCGTCCGTCGCGCCCTGCTCCGGGACCTGGGGGAGGAGCCGACCCCGGCGCGGATCGCGGCCGAGCTCGACCTGAAGCCGGAGAAGGTCGAGCAGGCGCTGCGGTACGACCGGGAGCCGATCTCCCTGCACACCCCGATCGGCGAGGACGGCGCACAACTCGGCGACTTCCTCACCGACGAGGCGCCGGATCCCGCCGCCCAGGTCGCCGCCGCCGCCCTGCGCTCCCACCTGGACACCGTGCTGTCGGCGCTGACCGAGCGGGAGGCGACGGTCGTCGCCCAGCGGTACGGCCTCGCCGACGCGGAACCGCGCACCCTGGACCAGATCGGCCGGGCACTCGGCCTGACCCGGGAACGCATCCGGCAGATCGAGGCCAAGGCGATGACCAAGCTCCGCCACCCCACCCGGACCCGGGTGCTGGCCGACCTCCTGGCCGCCTGACCTCCTGGCCGCCCGAGCAGAAGGGAGCAGGGCTTGACCCCTGACCCGACCATCCGATCCGCCCGCCCGAGCCGCACCCGAGGAGGCCCCATGACACCGCTGACCATCGAGGCGTACGCGGCAGCCCAGCTCGACGCCGCACCGGCGACCGTCCGGACCGGCCCCGACGCCGGCCGCACCGGCAAGCCGGGCTCGGAACAGCCGGACCGTCGCCCGGAGCACCGCCGCCGGCTGCCCGCTGCCCAGCCCCGGCCCTGGGCGGTACGGCAGCACGGCCAGCCCCGGCGCGGCGCCGTGGTCCACCGGGGCCGGCGCTGAGCGCCGGGCCGGACGGCGGGCCGGGCGCTGTCCGTCACCCGGCCCGCCGGTGAGCACAGCCGGCGTGGTCGCGGCCCGGTGGTCCGGCCGCGATCACGCCGGCGGGCGCCCGGTCGGGAGTGACTCAGCCGCGGCGCGCCCAGGTCCAGGCGTAGCCGTCGTCCTCGCAGGACTGGCCGGCGTCGCAGAGGTCGAGCGGGCGGAAGGTGTCGACCATGACCGCGAGCTCGTCGAAGTAGTCGACGCCGATCGAGCGCTCCGCGGCGCCCGGCTGCGGGCCGTGGGTGAAGCCGGACGGGTGCAGCGAGATCGAGCCCTGCTCGATGCCGGAGCCGCGCCGGGCCTCGTAGTTGCCGCCGGTGTAGAAGAGCATCTCGTCGGAGTCGACGTTGTGGTGGTTGTACGGCACCGGGATCGCGTCCGGGTGGTAGTCGACCTTGCGGGGCACGAACGAGCAGATCACGAAGTTCGGGCCCTGGAAGGTCTGGTGCACCGGCGGCGGCTGGTGGATCCGGCCGGTGATCGGCTCGAAGTCGTGGATGGAGAACGCCCACGGGTACATGTGGCCGTCCCAGCCGACCACGTCGAACGGGTGGTGGGCGTAGACGTGGCGGGTCCACCCGCGACGGTGCCGGACCAGCACCTCCACCTCCTCGCCGTCGACCAGCAGCGGCGCGTCCGGCCCGCGGACGTCCCGCTCGCAGTAGGGCGAGTGCTCCAGGAACTGGCCGCGCACGGAGAGGTAGCGCTTGGGCGGGCCGATGTGGCCGGCCGCCTCGATGGCGAGCAGCCGGGTCGGCTCGTCGCCGGCCGGCACCAGCCGGTGCACTGTCGAGGTGGGGATGATGACGTAGTCGCCGGCCACCGCGTCGAGCACGCCGAACGTGGACTCCACCCGCAGGGCGCCGGACTCCAGGTAGAGGCAGTGGTCGCCGGTGGCGTCCCGGAACAGCGGGGACGGCCGGTCGGCCAGCACGTACGCGATCCGGACGTCGTCGTTGGCCAGCAGGTACTGCCGGCCGAGCACCGGGTCGGCGCCGGCGCCGTCGAGCTTGTGGGTGCGCAGGTGCCGGGGCTTGAGCGGCAGGTTGGGCGTGCGGGTGAACGCCGGCGGGGTGAACTCCTCGGCGGCCACGATCGCGGTGGGCGCGTGCCGGTGGTAGAGCAGGGACGAGTCGGAGGAGAAGCCCTCCTGACCCATCAGCTCCTCGGCGTAGAGGCTGCCGTCGGGCTGCCGGAACTGGGTGTGGCGCTTGCGCGGCACCTCGCCGACGCTGCGGTAGTACGGCATCTCGCCTCCCGGATTCGTCCCGTTCACCACCGGTGAGCGTCCGATAATCGGACGCTGTTGTCCGTTCCTTGTAGCGTCCCGTACATTCTTGTCTCGTGTCAACGCAGGTGCCCGTGCTCCTCGACGGCCTGGTCGACGATGCCGCCGTCTTCCCGCCCGGCAGCGCGTCGCTGCCCGACGCCGTCGCCGCGCACCGGCGGCACCGCGCCTCCTGGTACGCCGACCTGGTCGGCCCGCTCCTGGTCCCGGCCACGAAGCTGCCGGCGCTGGCCGGCCTGCTCGGGCCGGACGAGCGGCTCGACGTCGGCGTGATCGGCGACCTGCCGATCGGCCAGCTCGACAAGGTGCGGGCCGAGGCCGACCCGCGGTTGCGGGTCCGGCAGATCGAGGCGGCCGTCGCCAAGCGCGGCGAGGACCCGCTGCCCGGCCTGGCCGAGCTGGTCGCGCTGGCCCGCCGGGCCGCCGACGACGCCACGCCCGGCGGCGAGGCGGCGGGTCGACTCACCGACCACTTCGACGTCTACGCCGAGCTGCCGTTGACCTTCGGGCTGATGGGGGCGCTGGACGTGCTGGCCGCGGCCCGCGCCGACGGGGTGCCGATCGCCGCGAAGTTCCGCACCGGCGGGCTGGCCGCTGAGCTGTTCCCCACCCCGGCCGAGCTGGCCGCGGTGATCTGCGCCTGCCGCGACCGGCAGTTGCCGTTCAAGCTGACCGCCGGGCTGCACCAGGCGGTCCGGCACCTGGAACCGGAGACCGGCTTCACCCACCACGGATTCGGCAACGTGCTGGCCGCCACCCTGGCCGCCGCCGGCGGCGCCGGAACGGAGGCGGTCGCCGAGCTGCTCGTCGCCGCCGACCCGCGCCCGCTGGTGCAGTGGGCCGAGCCGCGGCTGGACACCACGCGGCCGCTGTGGATCGGCTTCGGCTCGTGCAGCATCCTGGAACCATTGACCGATCTGATCCGGCTGGGGCTGGTGAACGGGGGGATCGAGGCATGAGCTGGGTGACGGGCGCCGACGGGTCGCCGTACGGGGTGCACAACCTGCCGTACGGGGTGTTCCGCCACGGCGAGCGCGAGCCGCGGATCGGCGTACGGATCGGGGACTTCGTGCTCGACCTGGCCGGTGCGGAGGCCGCCGGTCTGGTGCTGGCCGCCGGGGCGCTCGGCCGGCCCACCCTCAACGACTTCATGGCGCTCGGCCGTCCGCAGTGGACGGCGGTCCGGCAGCGGGTGACCGAGCTGCTCACCGACGCCGCGCACCGGCCGGACGTGGCGCCGCTGCTGGTCCCGCTGGACGAGGTGCGGATGCGGTTGCCGTTCGAGGTGGCCGACTACGTCGACTTCTACTCCTCCGAGCACCACGCGGCCAACGTCGGGCAGATCTTCCGCCCCGGCCAGCCGCCGCTGCTGCCCAACTGGAAGCACCTGCCGATCGGCTACCACGGCCGGGCCGGCACCGTGGTGGTCTCCGGGACCCCGGTGGTGCGCCCCACCGGCCAGCGGGCCACCCCGCAGGGGCCGGTCGCCGGCCCGTCGGTGCGGCTGGACATCGAGGCCGAGGTCGGCTTCGTGGTGGGCGTGCCGAGCCCGCTCGGCAGCCGGGTGAGCGTCGACGACTTCGCCGACCACGTCTTCGGCGTGGTGCTGGTCAACGACTGGTCCGCCCGGGACATCCAGGCCTGGGAGTACCAGCCGCTCGGCCCGTTCCTGGGCAAGTCCTTCGCCACCTCCGTCGCCGCCTGGGTCACCCCGCTGGACGCGCTCGGCGACGCGTTCGTGCCGGCGCCGGACCAGGACCCGCCGGTCGCCGACTACCTGCGGAACGTGCCGCACCTCGGGCTCGACCTCCGGCTGGCCGTGCGCTGGAACTCCGAGCAGGTCAGCGAGCCCCCCTTCGCCACCATGTACTGGACGCCGGCCCAGCAGCTGGCCCACCTGACCGTCAACGGCGCGTCGCTGCGTACCGGCGACCTCTACGCCTCCGGCACCGTCTCCGGGCCGGAGCGGCACCAGGTCGGCTCGTTCCTGGAACTCACCTGGGGCGGCGCGGAGCCGGTGAAGTTCGCCGGCGGCGAGACCCGGACCTTCCTGGAGGACGGCGACACGGTGACGATCAGCGCCACCGCGCCCGGCCCGGACGGCACCACGGTGGCGCTCGGCGAGGTGACCGGGACCATCCTCCCGGCCCGCTGACCGACCCTTTCGATCTTCCCGGGCCCCGGTCGCACCGAGTGTGCGACCGGGGCCCGTCACTGTCGCGTTGATCGTCCCGGATTCCGTCGCCGTGCCGCGCCGGGCCGGGCCGGCGCCCCCCTTCCGGCCCCGGTCCGGCGCGGCACGGCGTGCCATCGACGCGAGGGAGATGACGACGATGAACGAGTTCGCGGGCGCGGTCTGGCGCACCAGCAGCCGCTCCAACGACCAGGGGCTCTGCGTGGAGGTGGCCGACAACCTGGTCGGCGTCCTCGGCGTGGTCGGGGTGCGCGACTCGAAGGACCAGGCCGGGCCCACACTCGCGGTGAGCCCGCCGGGATGGACCGCGTTCGTGGCGGCGATCCGGGCCGGTCAGTTCCGGCCCTGACCCCGCCGCCGGCGGATCGGGAGACCACGCCGGCCGGGCCGCCGGCGGGGTCACCGGTGACCGGGCCGCACCGGCCGGCCGCACCGGTGACCGACCACGGACGCGGGCCCGGACGTGGTCCGGGCCGCCGGGGCCGCCGGGTTCGGGTGGTGAAAGTTTCACGCCGGAACCCCCGTTCCGCGCTCACCCGGCGTACCGTCGAGGCCACGGGAGGTGGCATGTCGACGGTGTCGGTTACCGAGTTCATCGAGGCGCACGCCGTCGACGTCTGGCGCCTCCTGGCCGATCCGCGGTTGCGCACCGCCCGCACCGGCGCCGCCGGCACGATCGAGCTGCTCACCGACGGCGGCTTCGGGCCGGGCACCGCCTGGCGCGAGACGCGGCGCGAGCCCGGCGGCAGCGCGCTGGTCGAGGAGTTCGTGGTGGTCGAGGCGGAACCGCCCCGGCGGCTGGTGCTCCACTCGCCCGGTGCCGGCGTCGACTACCGGATCACCTGGACGCTCCGCGAGGTCGAGCGGCGCGGGCGCGGTTGCACCGAGGTCACCGTCGCGCAGGAGTCGGCGCCGACCAGGCCGTACGGCCGGGTGGTCGCGCTGCTCCTCGGCGGGCTGGCCGCCCGGGCGGTGGAGGGGGCGCTGCGGCAGGATCTCGCCGATCTCGCCGCCGCCGCGACGGCCACCGCCGGCTCGGCCGAGGCCGCCTGACCCCTGCCCGGAGGCCGGCCGCCGGCCGCCACCGGCCGGCAACCTGACCACGCCGCCACCAGCTCCGCTGGGTAGGGTGCCGGGCGGAGGTGCGGGCATGGGGTTGGCGAAGGGCCGGCGGCGGATCGTGATCGCTGTCGCGGCGCTGCTCGTGCTCGCCGCGGTCGCCGTGACGGTCTACCGGGTGCTCGCCCCCGCCGAGGTCAGTACGGTCGCCCGCGCTGACTACCCGCCGGCTCCCGCACCGGCGGTGGGGGTGGTCGGCCGGCTGCCCGTCGCGCCGCTGATCGTCGACGGCCGGCTCCGGGTGTACGCGGGCCACCGGCAGGTCTACGCCGACCGGCCGGCCGACGGCCGGCACCGGACCACCCCGTTCTGGTCGTACCGCCGCTGGCCGGCCGAGCTGGACGGGGTGGTGGCGAGCGGGACCACCGTGGTCAGCCGCTGGTCGGACGGGCGGCTGGTGGCGCTGGACGCGCGGACCGGCCGGGTGGCCTGGCGGGCCGACGGACCCGAGCCGGTGGGCGACCGGACGGTGCGGCGGACCGGGGCGGCCGTGGTCTGGGAACCGCGGGGACTGGTGGTGACCCGCACGGCCGAAGGCCGCGAGGTGGTGGTCAGCTCGGGTGACGGCACGGTACGTGGCATCGGCCTGGCCGACGGTCGGGAACTGTGGTCGGCCGAGGTCGACCCGACCTGCCGGGACACCGTGGGCGCCACCGCGGCGGGTCACCTGGTCACCGTGGACGCCTGTGCCGGGCCGGCCGCCGTCGAGTTCTCCGACGCCGGCACCGGCGCGGTGGCCAGCCGCTGGCGTCCGGCCGGGGCCGGCGCCGACCTGGTGGTGACGCCGCTGGGCTGCCGGACCGGTCGGTCCGGGTGCACCGCGCTGCGGACCGCCGGCCCGGGGGACGGCGCCGGTCGGGGCTGGCTGCTCGGTCCCGGCGAGCCGGTCGCCGCGCCCGCGCTCGACCCGGCGGACGCCGTACTGGTCGGCGGGCAGGCGGTCACCCTGGCCGACGGGGCGCTGACCGGCCGGTCGGCGCGCACCGGCGCCGAGCTGTGGCGCCGGCCCGAGCTCGGACCGGGCCGGCTGATCGCTGTGCAGTCCGGACGGGTGCACCTGCTGACCGAGGCGAACGACCTGGTGACGCTCGATCCGGCGACCGGCGCGCAGCTGTCCCGCTTCCCGCTCAACGCCGGCTCCGACGGCACCGGCTGGGCACCCGGCTCGGTGTACGCGGAGGGCCGCTGGGTGGCCGTCGAGCGGCTCCGGAAGCCGGTCGACCCGGAGGGGGACGACCAGCGCTACTTCCTCACCTCGGAGCCGGTGATCCTCGCCGCGACCTGACCCGCCACGCCGGTCGGACAGCTCGACAAAACGGACATAAGTTATTTATAGTCCCACTGTGCGACTCCTGGCAGCCCTGTTCGGCGCGTTCCTGATCCTGGTCACCCCCGCCCCGGCCGACGCCGCGCCGCCGGCGCCGCGAACGATCCAGCTCTCCCGGACCGTCGGGGTCGACATCACCGTGCCGGCCGCGGTCAGCCTGGGTGGCGGTGTCACCGGCGGTACGCTGACCCGTCAGCTCGGCCCGGTCGAGGTACGCGACTCGCGCGGGCCGGTGAACCCGAACGTCTGGGTCGCCACGGTCTCCGCCACGGTCTTCGTCACCGGCGCCGGGGGAGCCCAGCGGACCATCTCCAACGGGCGGATCTCGTACTGGTCCGGCCCGGCGGTCCGCAGCACCGGTGGCGGCACGCTGGTGCCGGGGCAGTCGACGGCCGCGCAGGCGGTGACCCTGGGCGTGCCGCGGGAGGCGTTCCGCAAGACGGCCGGGAACGGCAACAACACGGTGGCCTGGACGCCGACGGTCCGGATCGCCATCCCGACCGACGTCGTGGCCGGCTCATACCGCGGCACGATCACCCACTCTGTCGCCTGATGGGTGATTCGCCCCTTATTCGACGGAAAGCGACATCTGGGGGAATAGCGTCAGCCGCATGAAGAAGCCACTTCTTGCCTTGACCGCCGCCGCGGCCGCCGTGGTGGCCCTGGCGACCCCGGCCGCCGCCGCACCGACCGGTGACACCATCGTCACCTTCACCGTCGCCACCGCCGACCTGAACATCAGCGTGCCCGCGTCGGTGAACCTCGGCTCCGTCTTCTCCGGCGGTGTCCTCACCGGGGAACTCGGCACGGTCACGGTCACCGACAGCCGGGCCGCGCTCAGCGCCACCTGGACCGTCACGGTGTCGGCCAGTTCCTTCACCACCGGCGGCGGCACCCCCGAGGAGACCATTTCGCCGGCCCTGGTGGAGTACTGGTCGGGCACCGCGACCAACGTCGTCGGGACCGGCACCCTGGCACCCGGCCAGCCCACCCAGGCCGACGCGGTCAGCCTGAGCCAGCCCCGCACCGCCTTCGCCAAGACCTCGGGCAGCGGCAACAACTCCGTGAGCTGGGCACCGGACCTGCGGATCAGCGTCCCGGACACCGCGGTGGGCGGCACCTACTCGGGGGTGATCACCCATTCGGTGGCATGACCGGTGCAGCGCCCTCGCCCTGGCCGTGACCGTCCTGGTGACGGCCGGGGCACCGGCGTGGGCCGTACCGTCCGGGGCGACCGCCGCGGGGCGCGCGCCGGCGCTCGCCGCCCCACCCGGGGCCGAGCCGACCCGGGGCGACGGGTCGCCGTCGGCGCCGCCCGGCCCGGCCGCGTCGGTCGGCATCCGGCTGCTCGACGCCCCGGTCAACCGGCGCGACGACACCCGGGCGCACCGGTACATCGTGGACCACGTCAAGCCCGGCACCACCATCAAGCGCCGGGTCGTCGTGGAGAACTCCTCGGAGCTGCACCGGCGGGTCGCCCTCTACGCGGCTGCCGCCGAGGTGACCGGGGCGGGGTTCGCGTTCGCGCCGGACCGCACCGCGAACGAGCTCAGCAGTTGGATCGGCATCGCGCCGACGGAGGAGGCACTGGCCCCGGACGAGGAGGTCGAGGCGGTGGTCACCATCGCCGTGCCGCGCGACGCCGAGGCCGGCGAGCGGTACGCGGTGGTCTGGGCCGAGGTCCCCGGGGTCGACGGGCGGGACGTGCGCAACGTCGGCCGGGCCGGCATCCGGGTCTACCTCTCGGTCGGCCCCGGCGGCGAGCCGCCGTCCGGCTTCGAGGTCGGCCCGCTCACCGGTGGCCGGGAGGCCGACGGCACCCCGTTCGTCACCGCGGAGGTGCGCAATACCGGGCGGCGGGCGCTCGACCTGGCCGGCGAGCTGTGGCTCTCCGAGGGGCCGGGTGGGCTGTCGGCCGGGCCGGTGAAGGCCGAGGCGAAGACACTCCCGCTGGGCGGCCGGACCACCGTCCGGGTCGCCCTGGACCGGCGGCTGCCCGACGGCCCCTGGTCGGCGAAGCTCGCCCTGGCCAGCGGCTGGACCAAGCGCACCGCGACCGGCACGGTGACCTTCGGCGCGACGCCCGCGGCGGCGAGCGCCGCGGACCGGTCCGACCCGGTGCTCACCGGCGGGCTGGTCACCTCCGCGCTGGTGCTGGCGCTCTTCGCGGTCTACGCGTACCGACGGCGGGCCCGGTTCCGGCAGCCGGTGGCGGCCGCCTGAGACGTCCGGTCCGGTCCGCGGGGGGATGGCGGACCGGACCGGCCCCAGGCTCAGGCCAGCGCCGACTCGGCGGCGGCCAGGAAGGCGTCGTTCTCGGCCGGGGTGCCGATGGTGACCCGGACCCCGTCGCCCGGGAACGGGCGGACGATGACCCCGCGCGCCTCGCACGCCTTGCCGAAGTCCACCGCCCGGTCGCCCAGCGGCAGCCAGACGAAGTTCGCCTGGCTGGTCGGCACGTCCGGGACCAGCTTGCGCAGCGCCTCGGTGACCCGCTCCCGCTCGGCGATCACCAGGGCGCAGCGCCGTTCCACCTCGGCGGCCTGGGCCAGCGCGGCGAGCGCCCCGGCCTGTGCGGCCATGCTGGTGGAGAAGGGGGTGACGACCTTGCGGACGGCCGCCGCCACCTCGGGCTGCGCCACCAGCCAGCCGATCCGCAGGCCGGCCAGCCCCCACGCCTTCGACAGCGTGCGCAGCACCGCGACGTTCGGCCGGTCGAGGTAGCTCAGCCCGTCGGGCACCTCGGGGTCGGTGACGAACTCCCGGTACGCCTCGTCGATGACCACCAGCACGTCGTCCGGCACCGCGTCGAGGAACCGGTCCAGCTCCGCGCGGCGCACGGCGGTGCCGGTGGGGTTGTTCGGGTTGCAGACCAGGATCATCCGGGTCCGGTCGGTCACCGCCGCGGCCATCGCCGCGAGGTCGTGCCCGTGCCCGGCGTCGTTGGGCACCCGCACGCTGGTCGCACCGCTGGTCGCCGCGATGATCGGGTACGCCTCGAACGAACGCCACGCGTAGAGCAGCTCGTCGCCGGGCAGGCAGGTGGCCCGGACCAGGTGCTCGGCCAGCGCCACCGACCCGCAGCCGGTGGCGATCCGGTCGGCGGCCACGCCGTACCGCTCGGCCAGCGCCTCGCGGAGCGCGACGACGCCCATGTCCGGGTAGCGGTGCACCCCGGCGGCGGCCTCGGTCACCGCCTCCACCACGCCGGGCAGCGGCCCGTACGGCACCTCGTTGCTGGCCAGCTTGATCGCCTCGGGCAGCCCCAGCTCGCGGGCCAGGTCGGCCGGGCTGCGGCCGGGAACATAGTTGGGCAGCGCGTCCAGGTCGGCGCGGGTCAGCCGCAGCGCCGGCTGCTGGCGTCCGGTCTCGGTCATGGGGTGTCTCCCGGGGGGTTGGTGCGGTCGTTCGGGGTGGGGCGGGCGGGGGTGCGGGGCAGCTGGACCACCACGGTCTGCGCCCGCTTGTCGTGCAGCGCCTGCCGCAGGGGGTGGTCGAAGAGCGGGGAGAGCGCGTCGAGGAGCTGGAGCAGCAGGCCGAGGCCGCAGCAGTACCAGAGCAGGGTGGGCAGGCCGAGGGTGTTCCACCGGCGCAGCGCCCGGCCGAAGCCGAGCGGCTCGTTGCCGGCCAGCGGCAGCACCTTGACGCCCATCACCCGCTTGCCGAAGGTCTGCCCGGTGGAGGCCATCGTCGGCACCTCGTACGCGAGCCAGAGCGCGGTGGCGATCAGCAGGATGACGATCTGCAACCCGCCGGCCTGCTCGCTCGGCTGCGGCAGCCCCTCGGTCGAGGTGTCGCCGGCCAGCGCCCGCCGCCACACCTCCCGCCAGTACGGGGTGACCTCCTCGATCAGCCGCCAGACGAACCAGCCGTTCACCACGGCGTTCAGCGCGAAGACGACGCCGAAGTCGATCAGCCGGGCGATCAGCCGGGAGCCGAAGCCGGCCAGCGGCAGCCCGTGCGGGCGCGGCTCCGGCGGCCGGCCGGGCCACTGCCCCGGCGGCCAGGCCGGTGGCATGCCGGGATGGGGGTAGGTCTGTCCCGGATAGAGCGGTCCGGGGGGCGGCGCGCCGGGAGGCCCGCCCGGTGTGGCGACCGGCGGGCCGGACACGGTGACCGGGGTCGCCGGGACCGGCGGCGGAGCGGGGGCCGGGGGCGGTTCGGCCGGCGGTGGCCCCTCGGGCACGGCGGCGTCGACGGGGATCGGCGCGCCGATCCACCCCTCGCCGTCCCAGTACCGCCGGGTCTCCGGGTCGGCGGGGTCGACGTACCAGCCGGGTGCCACGCTCACTGTGCCGCCTCGGTTCGCGACTGCGGGGCTCGCAGGCCCGGCTCACTCCTCGCGCTCACTGTGCCGCCTCGGTTCGCGACTGCGGGGCTCGCAGGCCCGGCTCACTCCTCGCGCTCACTGTGCCGCCTCGGTTCGCGACTGCGGGGCTCGCAGGCCCGGCTCACTCCTCGCGCTCACGGAGCAACCTTAACGACGACCGTGCGGGCGAAGCGGTCGTGCAGGCACTGCTGCCACGGCTTGTCCCACAGCTGCCACAGCCCGTCGAGGTAGCCGAGGCCGGGGACCAGGCCGCCGACGTGCTGCACCAGGAACCGCCGCACGGCGGCCCGGCGGTCCAGCGACCGCGCCGGGTCCAGCGGCACGACCCGCAGCTTCATGACCTTCTTGCCGTAGGTCTGGCCGCTGCGGAACATCATCTCGACGTAGTAGACGTAGGCGACGACGAACGAGATCGCGACGATCGCGAGTTCCATCCAGAGGAACGGCACGACGAAGTCGCGCCACAGGTCCGGCTGCGCGACCGTGCCGTCCGGGGCGATCCGGACGAGGTCGGGCAGGACGACCGCGAAGAAGATGATCAGTGCCGGCACCGCGAGCACGACCCCGACGCCGTAGAAGACCGCGGCGTCGATCAGCGCGGCCAGCAGCCGGTCGGTGAAGCTGGCCAGCGGCTGCCCGGCGGGGGTGAGCGTCGGCGCCGGGCGGGGCGGCCCGAGGTGACCCGGCGGCGGGACCCACCCGGGCGGCGGGTGGCCGGCCGGGGTGAACTGCGGCGGCACCGGGTACCCCTGGGTGGCGGGACCGGAAGGCGGCGCGAAGCCGCCGGCGGTGGGCGAGGGCCCACCCGCCGGCGGCGTCGGGTACGTCGGAGGCTGCGTCACGCTCGACAGTGTTACAGGTTGCCGCGCTTCTCCTGCTCCCGCTCGATGGCCTCGAAGAGCGCCTTGAAGTTGCCCTTGCCGAAGCCGAGCGAGCCGTGCCGCTCGATCAGCTCGAAGAAGACGGTCGGGCGGTCCTGCACCGGCTTGGTGAAGATCTGGAGCAGGTAGCCGTCCTCGTCCCGGTCCACCAGGATCTTGCGGGCCTTCAGCTCCTCGATCGGCACCCGCACCTGGCCGATCCGGGCGCGCAGCTCCGGGTCGTCGTAGTAGGAGTCCGGGGTGTCCAGGAACTCCACGCCGGCGGCGCGCATCGCGTCGACGCTGGCCAGGATGTCGTTGGTGGCGACGGCGATGTGCTGGGCGCCCGGGCCCTGGTAGAACTCCAGGTACTCGTCGATCTGCGACTTCTTGCGGGCGATCGCCGGCTCGTTGAGCGGGAACTTCACCTTGCGGGTGCCGTTGGCGACCACCTTGCTCATCAGCGCCGAGTAGTCGGTGGCGATGTCGTCGCCGATGAACTCCGCCATGTTCGAGAAGCCCATGACGCGCTTGTAGAACTCCACCCACTCGTCCATCCGGCCGAGTTCGACGTTGCCGACGATGTGGTCGACGGCCTGGAAGAAGCGCTTCGGCTGGACGCCGGCGTCGATCATCGGCTGCCGGTCCACGATCGGCCCGCGGGCCACGAAGCCGGGCAGGAACGGGCCGGTGTAGCGGGACCGGTCGACCAGGGTGTGCCGGGTGTCGCCGTAGGTGGCGATGGCGGCCATCCGGACCGTGCCGTGCTCGTCGTTGACGTCGTGCGGCTCGACCAGGCCGGTGGCGCCCTGCGCGGTGGCGTGCGCGTACGCGGCGTCGACGTCCGGCACCTCCAGCGCGATGTCGCTGACCCCGTCGCTGTGCTTCGCGACGTGCTCGGCGCCCTCGGCGTCCGGGCGGACCGCGCCGGTCAGCACGAACCGGGCCGACCCGCTGGTCAGCACGTACTGGGCGTGGTCGCGGTAGCCCTGCTCCGGGCCCCGGTAGGCGACGCAGGTCATGCCGAACGCGGTGGAGTAGTAGTGCGCCGCCTGCTTGGCGTTGCCCACCAGGAAGTGCACGTGGTCGAGTCCCTTGACCGGGAACGGGTCACGGCTGATGTCGTGGTCGACCGCGCCGACGAGCGCGTCGACGTCGACCTCCTCGGTCGGGGCGGGTCGGTCGATCGCCTGGGTCATGGTGGCCTCCCTTGCGTACCGGCCGGCCTCATGGGCCGTCGCCGTGCGGATGTTCCTCCGCCGAGCATCGCGGTGACCGGCGTCACTGGGCAACTGTCAGCGTGAACGCTGGTCAGGTTGCGCATTCAGTAGGGTGTTGACCCATGAATGGTGGTCAGGGTGTACAGCTGGACGACCTCGACGCCCGGTTGATCGAGTTGTTCGCCGAGGAGCCCCGGATCGGGGTGCTGGAGTGCTCCCGGCGGCTCGGCGTGGCCCGGGGCACCGTCCAGGCCCGGCTGGACAAGCTGGTCGAGCGCGGGGTGATCGCCGGGTTCGGGCCGGACATCTCACCGGCGGCCATCGGGTTCGCGGTGACCAGCTTCGTCACCCTGGAGATCAGCCAGCGGCACGGGCACGACCCGGTCGCCGCGCACCTGACAGCGATCCCCGAGGTGCTGGAGGCGCACACCATCACCGGCTCCAGCGACCTGCTCTGCCGGATCGTGGCCCGCTCGAACACCGACCTGCAACGGGTGATCGACCAGATCGTCTCCTACGAGGGCATCACCCGCGCCTCGACGATCATCGCCCTGGCCGAGCAGATCCCGTACCGCACCCTGCCGCTGGTCCGTTCCGCCGCCGGCCGCTGACCGGCCGGTCCGAGAAAGCGCGGCGACACGCGGCGCGGGGACACGGGAGTCCGGTGATCGTGACTACCGTGTCCGGTGTGGCGAAGGGGAGCGGCCTCGGCGTACGTGGCGGGTTGCTGCTCGCGCTGATCGTGGTCGTCGTCCTCGCCGCGACCGGGGTGTGGAACCCGTTCCCGACCATGTGGGACTGGGTCGACCGGAGCGAGCCGATCGCCGAGCCCGACGTGGTCTGGCAGCAGCGCATCGGCGGCACCCCGCGCAGCGTCACCATCGCCGGCGACACCGTCGTGGTCGAGCAGCGTACCCGGGTGGAGGCCCGCGCGCTGGGCACCGGCACCCAGCTGTGGGAGCGCAAGGCGGACTGGTCGGCGGTGGCCGGCGGCGACCGGGACGCCGTCGTCGTCGTGGGCAAGCTGCTGGTCAAGGGGTACGAGGTGCTCGACCCGACCACCGGGGCGACCCGCCGCCGCGACGACGACGCGGTGGCCGTGTGGACGTACCGCAACCTCCTGCTGGACGCGCACTGCGTCGACGCCACCGACTGCACGCTGAGCGCCTGGGACCCGCGCGGCAGCACCCCGCTCTGGACGGCGTTCATGCCGGGGGTGCGCAGCGGGCTGCTCGGCGACAACCCCGGCCTGCTCGGCACCCGCCGGCTCGACGCCATGCGGATCGACGAGGAGGTGGCCGGGCCGGAACCGGTGCCGCCGCTGCTCGGGTTTCCGGTGGACGGCCGGGTGCACGTGGTGGACACCGCCACCGGCCGGGTGCTGCAGAACGTCGAACCGGGCCGGGACGAGCGGCTCTCCGTGGTCGGCGGCCGGATGCTGCGAATCACCGCCCGGTCCCAGGACGGCAGCTGCTACTTCGCCATCTCCGCCCGGGACCCGGCGACCGGTCAGGAGACCTGGCAGCGCTCCGGGATCAACCTGCGTACCGCCGACAGCGCGGGCTGCGCCCAGCGGGAGGATCCGCAGGGGGCGCGGAGCGTGTTGATCGGGGTGGCCCCGGACGGCCGGGAGGCGGTCCTCGACGGCTACGACGGGCGGCTGCTCTGGGTCGGCGCCGAGGGCGAGAAGCTGCTCGCCGTCGACGACCGCTACGCGCTGGCCCGGACGGCCGACAAGGGCGCCGTGGTGGCCCGCGAGCTGGCCGGCGGCCAGGTGCGGTGGCGGCGACCCTCCGGCGCCAAGGCCGGTGCCGCGCTCACCCCGTACGCGGCGCTGATCGCCGACGAGAAGCCGTCCCGACTGGTCGCGCTCGACCCCCGGACCGGGCGGGAACTGGCCGTGCTGCGGACCGCCGCGAACGCGCTGGCGGTCGGCCCCAGCGGCATGATCATCGGGGAGGGGCGGGAGATCGCCTACGTGCGCTTCTCCGGCGCGGCCGGGGCGCCCCCGCCCAGCGGCGGCGTCCCCGCCCCGGGCGGCACCGGCCAGGTGGTCCCGGAGCCGGCCGACAGCTGCGGCCCGAAGCGGGAACTCTGCCCGGACCCCGACCGCGGCAAGGACGGGTGAGAGCGGCGTCCCAGGACGCACCCGGCGGGTGGGACCGATCGACCGCTCTGCCCTAGGCTTGCCGGTCATGAGCAGTGCCGCCGCCTTCTCGTACGCCCCCCTGCTGCCGACCGGTCCGGACCAGACGGAGTACCGCCTGGTCACCGACGAGGGCGTCGACGTCGTCAACGGCCCCGGGGGTCGCCGGTTCCTCACCGTGGAGCCGGCCGCGCTCACCGCGCTGACCGCCGAGGCGATGCACGACATCGCGCACTTCCTGCGTCCCGCGCACCTGGCCCAGCTGCGCTCGATCATCGACGACCCGGCGGCCTCGCCGAACGACCGGTTCGTCGCGCTGGACCTGCTGCGCAACGCCAACATCGCGGCCGGCGGCGTGCTGCCGATGTGCCAGGACACCGGCACCGCGATCGTGATGGGCAAGCGTGGCCGGCACGTGCTCACCGACGGCAGCGACGCCGAGGCGATCTCCCGGGGCGTGTGGCAGGCGTACACCCGGCTGAACCTGCGCTACTCGCAGCTCGCCCCGCTGACCATGTGGGAGGAGCGCAACACCGGCAGCAACCTGCCGGCGCAGGTGGAGCTCTACGCCGAGGATCCGGACGGCCACCCGGACGCGTACAAGTTCCTCTTCATGGCCAAGGGCGGCGGTTCGGCCAACAAGTCGTACCTCTACCAGGAGACCAAGGCGCTGTTGAACCCCACGCGGATGATGCAGTTCCTGGAGGAGAAGCTGCGGCTGATCGGCACCTCCGCCTGCCCGCCGTACCACCTGGCGATCGTCATCGGCGGCACCAGCGCCGAGTACGCCCTGAAGACCGCCAAGTACGCCAGCGCCAAGTACCTCGACGCGCTGCCCACCTCCGGCTCGATGACCGCGCACGGCTTCCGTGACCTGGAGCTGGAGGCCGAGGTGCTGGAGCTGACCCGCAACTTCGGCATCGGCGCGCAGTTCGGCGGCCGCTACTTCTGCCACGACGTCCGGGTGGTGCGGCTGCCCCGGCACGGCGCCTCCTGCCCGGTGGCCATCGCCGTCTCCTGCTCCGCCGACCGGCAGGCGGTCGCGAAGATCACCCCGTCCGGGGTGTGGCTGGAGCGGCTGGAGACCGACCCGGCCCGCTACCTGCCGGACGTCACCGAGGCGCAGCTGGACAGCTCCGAGGTGGTCCGGGTGGACCTCAACCGGCCGATGGACGAGATCCGCGCCGAGCTGTCCAAGTACCCGGTGAAGACCCGGCTCTCGCTGACCGGCCCGCTGGTGGTGGCCCGGGACATCGCGCACGCCAAGATCGCCGAGCGGCTCGACGCCGGTGAGCCGATGCCGCAGTACCTGCGCGACCACGCGGTCTACTACGCCGGCCCGGCCAAGACCCCGGAGGGCTACGCCTCCGGCTCGTTCGGCCCGACCACGGCCGGGCGGATGGACGCGTACGTGGAGAAGTTCCAGGCCGCCGGCGGCTCGCTGGTGATGCTGGCCAAGGGCAACCGGTCCGCCCAGGTGACCCGCTCCTGCCAGCAGCACGGCGGCTTCTACCTCGGCTCGATCGGCGGCCCGGCGGCCCGGCTGGCCCAGGACTGCATCAAGCACGTCGAGGTGCTCGAATACCCCGAGCTCGGCATGGAGGCGGTCTGGAAGATCGAGGTGGAGGACTTCCCGGCGTTCATCGTGGTCGACGACAAGGGCGAGGACTTCTTCGCCGAGGTCACCAAGCCGGTCCTCACCATCGGCAACCGCCGCTGAGAATCTAAAGAATTTTGAGTTCGTCGCCCATCTTAGGGATTTCAGATTGCCCTGAAGTCTTCAGGGATCTACTGTCACTCTCGATGGGAGGGCGCCGCATGCCATTGATCGAGGTGGACGACGCCACCGATAGATATCTGGCCTTCGCCGCTGGCGTCGCCGGGCTGACCAAGGGGGAGGTGGTCGCTCGGCTGGTGGCCCGGGCTCAAGCGGCCGTCGAGCCGCAGCCGGCTGAGGACGGCAACGCCGAACCCGCCTCCGTGCGGGTCTACGCGGACTACGCCGGCCACCGTACCTACGCTCTGTTCGTGCCGGGACCAGGCCGAATCGAGATTACGTCCGGCGCGCTCGCCGGGCGGTCGTTCCGGACTCCCAGCCAGGCGGCGCGGGAGATTGTCCACCATCACAACCCGAACGTGAGTCCGCACCGCAACGGCTGGGGCTTCTTCTTCGTGGCCGCCACCGGCGCCCCGTTGCAGAGCCTTCGCCACCGATCAGTGCAGTGATTCGGAAATAGCAATGCCCCGGGTTGCTTGCTGGGCAGAGGCAACACCGGGGCTTACGTGGGCCATATTAGCGCACCGGAACGAGAAGGGCGAAGGTCGTGGCCAACCTGATGGCCGTGGAGCGGGCGCTCTCGCTGAGCCGGCTTGAACCGTACGTCAAGGCCGCCGGTGCGGGGCTCGCGGAGGGGGTGCGACTCTACGAGTGGAACATCGCCATCTCGGCGGCGTTCTTCGAGGTGCTCGCCCATTTCGAGGTGACCCTGCGCAACGCGCTCCATGAACGGCTGACGGTGTTGGCTGATCGAGAAGCGTGGTGGTCCGCACCGGGGCTCACCTTCACCCCTGCCGCTACGGACATGATCGATAAGGCCTGCGCTGAGATGACCCGCCGCGGCACCGACGGGAGCACAGGTCACGTCGTCGCCGCTCTGCCGTTCGGGTTCTGGGTCGGGCTGCTGAGCGCCGGAGGCCGCTGCAACTACGAGATGACGCTGTGGCGGCCCGGCCTTCGCCGCGCCTTCCCGGGCTACCGCGGAACCCGATCGGCTCTGTATCCCCGGCTGAACACGCTGCGACTGCTGCGCAACCGGATCGCGCACCACGAGCCCATCTATCGCCGACACCTGGCTGCCGACCACGACACCATCATCGAGTTGACAACCTGGATCTCGCCGGGGTTCACGTCGTGGGTAGCCGAGCGCAGTCGGGTTCCCGCGCTTCTGGCTGAGCATCCGCTTTCTGGCTCTCCTCGCTGCGACGACCAGCCATGAGCGGCAGGATGGTACGCGTGACGACTCCAGAGGCGACGGGATACCGGATCGAACGCGACTCGATGGGCGAGGTGGAGGTGCCCGCTGAGGCGCTGTGGCGGGCGCAGACGCAGCGCGCGGTGCAGAACTTCCCGATCTCGGGCCGGGGCATCGAGCCGGCCCAGATCCGGGCGCTGGCCCAGATCAAGGGCGCGGCGGCCGAGGTCAACGGCGAGCTGGGGGTGATCGACGCGAACGTGGCGTCGGCGATCGCCGCGGCGGCCGCGCACGTGGCCGACGGCGGCTACGACGACCAGTTCCCGGTCGACGTCTTCCAGACCGGGTCGGGCACCTCGTCCAACATGAACACCAACGAGGTGATCGCCACCCTGGCCAGCCGGGAGCTGGGTCGCGACGTGCACCCGAACGACGACGTGAACGCCTCGCAGTCCAGCAACGACGTCTTCCCGTCCTCGATCCACCTGGCCGCGACCGAGGCCGTGGCGCGCGATCTGCTGCCCGCGCTGGCGCACCTGGCCGAGGCGCTGGAGGCCAAGGCGGAGGAGTTCGAGACGGTGGTCAAGGCGGGGCGTACCCACCTGATGGACGCCACGCCGGTGACCCTGGGGCAGGAGTTCGGCGGGTACGCCGCCCAGGTCCGCTACGGCATCGAGCGGCTGGAGGCGGCGCTGCCCCGGCTGGCCGAACTGCCGCTCGGCGGCACCGCGGTGGGCACCGGCATCAACACCCCGCTCGGCTTCGCCGCGGCCGTGATCGCCAAGCTGCGCGAGTCGACCGGGCTGCCGCTCACCGAGGCACGGAACCACTTCGAGGCGCAGGGCGCCCGGGACGCCCTGGTGGAGACCTCCGGTCAGCTGCGTACCGTCGCGGTGGGGCTCTACAAGATGGCCAACGACATCCGCTGGATGGGCTCCGGCCCCCGGGCCGGCCTGCGCGAGCTGCGCATCCCCGACCTCCAGCCGGGCTCGTCGATCATGCCCGGCAAGGTCAACCCGGTGGTCTGCGAGGCGGTCCGGCAGGTCTGCGCGCAGGTGATCGGCAACGACGCGACGGTCGGGTTCGCCGGCTCGCAGGGCGACTTCGAGCTGAACGTGATGCTGCCGGTGATGGCCCGCAACATCCTGGAGTCGATCCGGCTGCTGGCCGCGTCGAGCCGCCTGCTCGCCGACCGCTGCGTGGTCGGCCTGGTCGCGGACGCCGAGGTCTGCCTGGCGTACGCGGAGGGCTCGCCGTCGATCGTCACCCCGCTGAACCGCTACGTGGGCTACGACGAGGCCGCCTCGATCGCCAAGGAGGCGCTGGCCAAGCAGGTCTCCATCCGCGAGGTGGTGATCGCCCGCGGGCACGTGGACTCCGGCAAGCTCAGCGAGACCCAGCTGGAGGAGGCGCTCGACCTGCTCCGGATGACCCACCCCTGAGCCGCGCCCGGGTTCCCGGCTCGCAGCTGTGTCGAGCGGGTCAGCGCTGGGCGGCGGCGGCCTTGCGGGCCCGGTAGGCGCTGACCGCGGCGCGGTTGCCGCAGCTGGTGTCGCAGAACCGGCGGGACCGGTTCTTCGACAGGTCGACCAGCACGTCGTCGCAGCCGGGACGCTCGCAGGTCCGCAGCCGGCTCAGCTCGCCGCTGCGGACCAGGTCGGCGATCGCCATCGCCGCCTCGACCGCCATCCGGGTCGCCAGCGGCGCGTCCCGGGGCACGGCGTGGATGTGGTACGGCTCGTCGTCGTGCGTGATGAGCTGCGGCAGCGCGCTGTGCTCCCGGAGCAGCCCGTTGACGATCCGGACGATCTCGTCGGTGTCGGCGTGCCAGATCCGGCGTAGCCGGGGGCGCAGCTCGCGTACCGACTCCAGCTCGGCCTCGGTGTGCTCGTGCCGCCCGCTGTAGGAGTGGGCCACGAAGAAGGCGTCCAGCGCGGCGACGTCGGGCAGGCCCTCCCCGTCGGCGCCGTCGGTGTTGACGAGTGCCGCGGCGGCGATCAGCGAACATTCGGTGTCATGGGCGAAAAGCAACTTGACTCCTGTCGGGGTGCCGGCCTAGCGTCATCGGCATAACCATAGTTTGCCCATGACGGCCCGCTCGTGCCAAGGAGAGCCCATGCGTCAACCACCCGCCGCCGGGGTCGGCCTCGGCCTGGCCCTGCTCTCCGCGGTCACCTTCGCCACCTCGGGCACCTTCGCCCGCTCGCTGATCGAGGCCGGTTGGTCGGCGCCCTCCGCCGTGATCGCCCGGGTGGGCATCGCCGCGCTGGTGGTGGCCGTGCCGGCGGTGATCTCGCTGCGCGGCAAGTGGCACGTGCTGCGCCGCAACCTCGGTGTGCTCGGCGTCTTCGGGCTGCTCGGGGTGGCGCTCGCCCAGGTCTGCTTCTTCAACGCGGTCCGCTATTTGCCGGTCGGCGTCGCGCTGCTGCTGGAGTACCTCGGCATCATCCTGGTCGTCGGCTGGACCTGGCTGGTCCACGGGCAGCGCCCCCGCCGGTTGACCGTGGCCGGTTCGGTGGCCGCCCTGGCCGGCCTGGTCTTCGTCCTCGACCTCACCGGCGCCGGCCGGCTCGACCCGGTGGGTGTGCTCTGGGGTCTCGGCGCGGCGATCGGTCTGGCCGGTTACTTCGTCCTGGCCGGCCGGGTCGACGCCGACCTGCCCTCGGTGGTCATGGCCAGCGGCGGTATGGCCGTCGGCGCCGCCGCCCTGCTCGCCCTCGGGCTCACCGGCGCGCTGCCGCTGCACGCCACCTTCGGCGACGTCACCTTCGCCGGGCAGGTCACCAGCTGGTTGGTGCCGATCGGCGGCCTCTCCCTGGTGGCCGCCGTGGTCGCGTACCTGACCGGGATCGCCGGCGCACGGATCCTCGGCCCGCGCCTGTCGTCCTTCGTCGGGCTGACCGAGGTGATGTTCGCGGTGCTCATCGCGTGGTTGGTGCTGGGCGAGCTGCCGACCGTGGTGCAGCTCTTCGGCGGGGCGCTGATCGTCGCCGGGGTCGCCCTGGTCCGCCTCGACGAGCTGCGGGGAACGGAACCGGTCCCGGCGGCGGACACCGACCCGGCCCGGCCCGTCCTCGCCGCCGAGCGCTGACCTGCGAAGGCTGGTCGTGGTGCCGCCGGGCGGGATGGCCGTCGCGCCCGGCGGCTGCCACAGTGGTCGGGTGCTGACCGCCGTGGTGTTCGACGCGGAAGAGACCCTGCTGGACCTGCGCCCGGCGGTGACCGGCGGGCTGGTCGCCGTACTCGAGGAGATGCGGCGGCTGACCCCGGCGGCGGCCGGGGTGTCCCTCGCCGACCTGGAGTCGGACTGGGACGCGGTCTTCGGCGCGCACAGCGCGGAGCCGGTGCACGAGATCCGGCGCGCGGCGCTGGCCCGGTCGCTGGCCCGTGCCGGGCTCGGCGACCACCTGGACGAGCTCGCGGCGCTCTTCTTCGCCCGGCGGTTCGAGCTCACCCGGCCGTTCCCGGACGTGCGGCCGTCACTCGCCGCGCTGCGCGGACGCTGGACGCTCGGCTTCGCCACCAACGGCAACAGCCGCGCCGAACGCTGCGGGCTCGCGGGGGAGTTCTCCTTCGAGCTGTACGCGCACGAGAACGGCCTGCCGAAGAAGCCCGCGCCGGAGTTCTACGCGGCGGTGGTCGAGGCGGCCGGAGTGCCGGCCGCGCAGGTGGTGTACGTGGGCGACTCGCTGGCGCACGACGTGGTCGGGCCGCAGCGGGCCGGCCTGCGGGCGATCTGGCTCAACCGGCTCGGCCTGCCCCGACCGCCCGACGTCCGCCCGGACGCCGAACTGACCACCTTGGCCGACCTGCCGCACACCCTGGTGCGGCTCGGACAGGATGATCGACTCCGGATCGGCGATCTGGGGGCTTCCCGCTGACGGAGATACCGCCACATCGGCGATGCGGAGTCGATAACCCGCCCGGCCCTGCCCGCGCGGCCTGCGGCCGGTGGTCAGCGGCGCCAGCCGCATGCGGCCAGGGCGGACCGGACCTCCCGCAGCAACCCCGGAAAGTCGCGGTGCAGCCGGCGACTCGTCACGTGCAGCACCAGCCAACCGGCACCGACGAGGCCGTCTCCCAGGCTGCCGCCGCTGGATCGGACCGCCGCAGCACGCCGGCGCTCACCGGCGGGCGGTCAGCGATCGGCTCGAACCCCTGCCGGGTGCCGACCTGCCCAGACCTGGTGCACTCCGTCGGACCGCTCCCGCCCACCGCCGACCTCGCCGGAGGCACAGCCGGATCCAGGAGGCGCCGCGGAGCCGGTGTCGGGTCAGCAGGCCGCGCCGGATGGCGTCGGACCCGCGGAAGACCTGCCAGGCGAGGGCATCCGGCCGGTGGGGGCGAGGGGGCATGTCCCGAGCCTGGCGGGCACGACCCGCCCGACGCCGTCCCTGTGGACAACGGGCGGGTGCCGGCCGAGGCACCCCTGTGGACAACCGCGTCGGGCGGTCCCGACCGTGGTATGGGAGATCGACTCCGGTTCGCCGACGTGGCGGTGTCCGAGCCGGCGGGATGACCCGATGCCGGGGTTATGGAGTCGAGTCCGGGCCGGCCGGGTCAGGCGAGGGCGGTGGCGATGGCCTCGGCGGCGGCGAGGACCTGGGCGCCGACCGCCTCCGCGTCCAGCGGGGCCAGCGCCACCACGCCGACGCTCGCCTCCAGGCCGGGCACCCCGAGCACCGGCGCGGCCACCCCGTACGCCCCGGACTGGAGTTCGCCGGCGCTGCTCACCGGGCCGGCGGCGCCCGACCGGCCGGCGAGGATGGCCCGCCCGGCCGCCCCGCGCTCCAGCGGATGCCGGGCCCCGGTCCGGTACGCGACGTGGAACGACGTCCAACTCGGCTCGACCACCGCGATGGCGACCCCCTCGCCGCCCTCGACGACGGTCAGGTGGGCGGTGGCGCCGGCCTGCTCGGCGAGCCGGCGCAGCGCGGGCAGCGCTCCCTCGGCGAGCAGCGGCTGGGCCCGCCGGGCCAGGTGCAGCACCCCGGCGCCGAGGCGCAGCCGGCCCTCGCCGTCGCGGCGCAGCATGCCGTGCCCGGTCAGCGCGCCGACCAGCCGGTAGACCGCGGCCCGGCCGATGCCCAGCCGGTTCGCCGCCTCGGTGACGGTCAGGCCGCCCGGCGCGTCGGCGACCAGGTGCAGCAGCCGCAGCCCTCGGTCCAGGGTCTGCGCGGTCTCCCCGCCGCCGGTCGCCCGGTCGGCGGGCACCCCGGCGGGACGGTCGCCCGGCTGACCGGAGCCGGACGGCGAGCCCGCACCCGCCCGGCCGTCCGGCCGGGTGGTCAGGTCGCCGGGCTCGCCGGGTCGCGCCGCCGTGTCCACAGCACGCAGCGTACGGCCCGGCTCCCGCCAACCCGGGGACCGCCCGGACGGCTACCCTTGTACGGTGACGCTACGCCTGTATGACACCGCCACCCGATCGGTGCGGGACTTCGTCCCGCGGGAAGCCGGCAAGGTGGGGGTCTACCTGTGTGGTCTCACCCTTCAGGCGCCGCCGCACATCGGCCACCTCCGCTCCGGGGTCAGCTACGACGTGCTGCGCCGCTGGCTGCTGGCCTCCGGCTACGAGGTCACCTTCATCCGCAACCTGACCGACATCGACGACAAGATCCTGGTCAAGGCGGTGGAGCAGGGGCGGCCGTTCTGGTCGATCGCGTACGTCAACGAGCTGATCCTGGCCGCGGCGTACCGGGAGCTGAACGTGCTGCCGCCGACGTACGAGCCGCGCGCCACCGGGCACATCCCGGAGATGCACGAGCTGATCGCCAAGCTGATCGCCGACGGGCACGCCTACCCGGCGCTCGACGGCTCCGGCGACGTCTACTTCGACGTCAGCTCGTGGCCGAGCTACGGGTCGCTGTCCGGGCAGTCGCCGGACGCCATGCAGTCCGCCGGCGACGCCCCCGACCGGGGCAAGCGCGACCCGCGGGACTTCGCGCTCTGGAAGGGCGTCAAGCCCGACGAGCCGGCCGACGCCTACTGGCCGTCGCCGTGGGGGCGGGGCCGGCCGGGCTGGCACATCGAGTGCTCGGCGATGTGCTGGCGCTACCTCGGGGCGGAGTTCGACATCCACGGCGGCGGGCTCGACCTGACCTTCCCGCACCACGAGAACGAGCTGGCCCAGTCCCAGGCGGCCGGGCTGCCGTTCGCCCGCTACTGGGTGCACCACGGGCTGCTCAGCATCGGCGGGGCCAAGATGGGCAAGTCGCTGGGCAACGCCCTCGACCTGGCGTACGTGGACTCGCTCGGGGTGCGCCCCATCGAGCTGCGCTACTACTACGCCGCCGCGCACTACCGCTCGCTCATCGACTACTCCGAGGACGCGCTGCGCGAGGCGGCCACCGCGTACCGGCGGATCGAGGGCTTCGTGCAGCGGGCCGCCGAGCGGGTCGGCGCCGGCCGGCTGGGCGAGCTGCCGGCCGGGTTCGTGGCGGCCATGGACGACGACCTGAACACCTCGGCGGCGCTGGCCGTGCTCCAGGCCGTGCTCCGCGACGGCAACACCGCGCTGACCGCCGGCGACGATGTGACCGTCCGCATGACGCTCGCCGCCGTCCGCGCCATGCTGGATATCCTCGGCGTCGACCCCCTCGACCCGGCGTGGACCGGTGGTGGCCGGGCCGACGACCTGCGGGGCGTGGTGGATTCCCTGGTCGCACTCGCCCTGGAGCAGCGCGCGCAGGCCCGCGGCCGCAAGGACTGGGCCGCCGCCGACGCGGTACGCGACCAGCTCAAGCAGGCCGGCGTGGTGGTCGAGGACACCCCGCAGGGCCCCCGTTGGACTATTGGAGAGCAGGACTGATGGCCGGCAACTCGCAGCGCCGTGGCCGGCGACTGACACCGAAGGCGGGCGCCCCGAAGGGCTCCGGCGGCAAGAACCGGGAGGCCCTCGCCGGGCGGGGTCGCACCCTGCCCGCCGACGAGCGGCCCTGGCACAAGGCGTACTCGGGCACCGAGAAGCTGCCCCAGCGCACCGCCTGGAAGCAGGAGAAGGAGCGCCGGGCCGCCGCCGAGGAGGGGCGCGCCCCGAAGATCGGTCAGCCGGGCACGAAGGACACCACCTGGGGCAAGGGCAGCCGGGCCGGCGTCCCGCTGAGGGGCGGCAAGGGCCAGGGCAAGCCCGGCGGCCGGGGCGGCCCGCGGGTCGCCCCCGGGCGCAAGTTCAACCCGGCCAAGGACAGCCCGGAGCTGCTGGTCGGCCGGAACCCGGTGCTGGAGTCGCTGCGCGCCCAGGTGCCGGCGACCGCCCTCTACACCGCCCAGGGCATCGACATCGACGACCGGATCAACGAGATCGTCCGGACCGCCGCCGACCGGGGCATCGCGATCCTGGAGGTCAGCCGCGCCGAGCTGGACCGGATGACCGGCGGCGTGCTGCACCAGGGCGTCGGGCTCCAGGTCCCGCCGTTCGCGTACGAACCGTTCGACGATTTGGTCGCGGCGGCCCTGGAGCAGACCGCCCCGCTGCTGGTGGCGCTGGACGGGGTGACCGACCCGCGCAACCTCGGCGCGGTGATCCGGTCCGCCGCCGCCTTCGGCGCGCAGGGCGTGTTCGTACCGGAGCGGCGGGCCGCCGGGATCACCGCGACGGCCTGGCGGACCAGCGCCGGCGCGGCGGCACGGGTGCCGGTCGCCCAGGTGACCAACCTGACCCGGTCGCTGAAGGCCTGCCAGGACGCCGGGTTCGTGGTGGTCGGGCTGGACGCCGACGGCGACACCGACCTCTACGACCTGGAGGCCGCGGTCGGTCCGCTGGTCGTGGTGGTCGGCTCGGAGGGCCGTGGGCTGTCCCGGCTGGTCGGGGAGACCTGCGACCTGACCGTGAGCATCCCGATGGTCTCCGCGGTCGAGTCGCTCAACGCCAGCGTGGCCGCGGCCGTCACCCTCGCCGAGGTGGCGCGCCGCCGCGCCGCCAGCTGAACCACCGAAGACGAAAAGGGGCGGCCCGCCGATCGGCGGGCCGCCCCTTTTCGGTCGTACGTCAGATCCGCTTGCCGGTGGCCGCGTTGAACACGTGGGTACGGCCCTCGCGCGGCTTGACGAACACGGTGTCGCCCATGTTCGGCATGGTCCGACGGTCGGTCCGGACGACGAAGCGCTCGGAAGCGCCGCCCAGCGCGGCGTGGCCGTAGACGTTCGCGTCCGAGCCCAGGTCCTCGACCAGCTCGACCACGACCGGCATGCCGCCCTCGGTCGGGCTGACCAGGTCGCAGTCCTCCGGCCGGAAGCCGACGGTCACCTTGCCGTCGCCGCCCTCGGCGCGGGCCGCCTCGACCTGCTCCCGGGTGAGCGGGATGTTCATCTCGGCGAACGCGGCGCCCGACTCGTTCAGCGGCACGGTCTTGATGTTCATGGCCGGGGAGCCCATGAAGCCGGCGACGAAGACGTTGGCCGGGGTGTCGTAGAGCGCCCGCGGGGTGTCCACCTGCTGGAGCACGCCGTCGAGCAGCACCGCGACCCGGTGGCCCATGGTCATCGCCTCGACCTGGTCGTGCGTCACGTAGACGGTGGTGACGCCGAGCTTGGCCTGCAGCGAGGCGATCTGGGTACGGGTCTGCACGCGCAGCTTGGCGTCGAGGTTCGACAGCGGCTCGTCCATGAGGAAGACCTGCGGCTCGCGGACGATCGCCCGGCCCATCGCGACCCGCTGGCGCTGACCACCGGAGAGCGCCTTCGGCTTGCGGCCCAGGAACTCCTCCAGCTGGAGCAGCGCGGCCGCCTCCTTGACCCGCCGGTCGATCTCCGACTTCGAGGTCTTGCGGAGCTTCAGGGCGAACGCCATGTTCTCGTACACCGTCATGTGCGGGTAGAGGGCGTAGTTCTGGAAGACCATCGCGATGTCGCGGGCCTTCGGCGGCAGGTGGGTGACGTCGCGGTCGTCGATGTAGATCGAGCCCTCGTCGACGTCCTCGAGGCCGGCGAGCATCCGCAGGCTGGTGGACTTACCGCAACCGGAGGGGCCGACCAGGACGAGGAACTCGCCGTCGCCGATCTCCAGGTCCAGGGCGTTGACGGCGGGGCGCTCGGTGCCCGGGTAGATCCGGGACGCCTTCGAATAGGTGACCGTAGCCATGGTGGAGCGCTTCCTTTCACCGGCAGGAACGTGCCGGACGATCCGAGTGAAGAGGAGCGACCGGCACGGTGCCGTGCCGGCCAACGGGCGACGTGCCGGTCACCGGGGGTGGTCGGGGTGTCGTCCGTGTCACTGCACGGTAAACGGTCTTGGCGGCGCTGCCAAGGCGCGCGACGGTGGATGGGATCGACGGCATACGGCATTCCGGTCACTCGGGCACGTCCGGACATCAATCGCCGCGAGGGTGGCCGGAGACGGTCGGGATGTTGACGTTTCCCGTGCTCGCAAGGCCTGCCGAGCGGGATATTCGGACGTCAGTCGCTATGCTGACCACGACGCGACGCGCCCCTGTAGCTCAGCTGGCCAGAGCACTCGCCTTGTAAGCGAGATGTCGCCGGTTCGATCCCGGCCGGGGGCTCCATCTCCACCGGGGCGGGTGTTGTCCGCGCCCGCGCCGATCGGCAGTAGTTCCGGAACGGCCGCCCCACATCACGGCGGTGAGCTTCCTTTCTTCCGGGCCTCGACAACGCCGTCCGACGGCCGCGAGCGGGACGGATCCGGCGGTCCGCGACCGGACCGGACGTGAATCGTCCCCGGACCGGTGCCCGGTAGGGTGCCGACCCCCGTGCGGTGGCACCGGCGCAGCGGTGACGTCCAGTCCGTGTACGTGGTGCCGGAGCTGCGGGACGCCGGGATCGGCGCGATCCTGCTGGAGGCCGTGCTGGCCGAGGCGGCGAAGCTGGAGTTGGAGCAGGTCACCGTCCACTCGACCGAGCGGGCCATCCCCTTCTACCAGCGGGTCGGCTTCCAGCACGACCAGCGCTGGCTCCGCTGGCAGCCGGAGTGACGGCCGCCCCGAGCTGACCTGCGGCTCCGGCTGCGGCCACCCCCGGCACGCGCCGCGGGAAACCGGCTGGGTGGCGGCATATCCTGGCTCCGGCCGGAGGGAGTCGGGTGAGTCGCGCGGTGGAGGAGTCGAACCGGGCGATGCTGCGCGCCCGGGACGCCATGGACCGGTCGTACGACCAGCCGCTGGACATCCCCGCGCTGGCCCGGATCGCGCACGTGTCGGAGGCACACTTCATCCGGACCTTCCGGGCCACCTTCGGCGAGACCCCGCACCGCTACCTCCAGCGGCGGCGGGTGGAGCGGGCGATGTACCTGCTGCTGCAGACCGACCGGGACGTCACCGACATCTGCTACGCGGTGGGCTTCGGCAGCCTGGGCACGTTCAGCCGCACGTTCCGGCAGATCGTCGGCGAGTCGCCCACCGACTACCGCAAGCGGGCGGCGCCCGCCGCGGCGGTGCCGACCTGCTTCACCAAGGCCTGGACCAGACCCAGCAGTTTTGGATAAGCAGCAGGTCAGGGCGGTCTCCTAGGGTCGTTGGCATGACGATGAACGCACTGACCCGCTCGCAGATCTACGTCCTCGACCAGAACGAGGCCCTCGACTTCTACGTCGGCAAGCTCGGCATGGAGGTGCACACCGACGCGGACCTCGGCTTCATGCGCTGGCTGACGGTCAACGTGCCCGGGGACCGGCAGCGGGAGATCCTGCTGGAGACCCCCGGCCCGCCGCGGCTGGACCCGAAGACCGCCGAGCAGGTCCGGGAACTGCTCACCAAGGGCGCGATGGGCGGCTCCCTCTTCCTCACCACCGACGACGCGCACAAGACGTACGCGGACCTGGTCGCCAAGGGCGTGGACATCACCGACGAGCCCACCGACCGCCCGTACGGGATCGACTTCGGCATCCGCGACCCGTTCGGCAACCACATCCGCATCGGCCAGATGCACGGGCAGGGCTGACGGATGAGCGAGGTGACCGTCGGCGCCCGGCCGGTGGACCGGGTGGCCGGGGACCGGGTGCTGCTGGCCGGCGGCGCGCTGGCCGGCCCGCTCTGGGTGGCCGCCGCTCTGGCCCAGGGGCTGACCCGGGACGGCTTCGACTTCCGGCGGCACCCGGTGAGCGTGCTGAGCACCGGCGACCTGGGTTGGATCCAGATCAGCAGCTTCGTGGTGGCCGGCCTGCTCTGCCTGGGGGCGGCGGCCGCGCTGCGCCGGGTGCCGCATCCGGGCCTCGGGCCGCGTACCGCGCCCTGGCTCGTCGGGCAGTACGGCCTGGGCATGGTGCTCGCCGGCGTCTTCGTCGCCGACCCGCTGGACGGTTTCCCGGCCGGTACGCCCGCCGGCCCGGGTGAGGTGAGCTGGCACGGCCTGGCACACCTCGGTGCCGGGGTGCTGGCCTTCACCGCGCTGATCGGGGCGTGCCTGGTCGCCGGGCGCCGGTTCGCCCGGCGGGGCGAGCGGGGCTGGGCGGCGTACAGCGTCGCCAGTGGCGGCTACTTCGCGGTGGCCTGGGTGGCGCTGATGGTCTCGGCCGGCAACCCGGTCGCGATGGTCGGGTTCGGGGTGGCCGCGGTGGTCGGCTGGGCCTGGCTCTCGGCGACCCTGCTGCGGGCCCTGCGGACGGCCTGACCGGGGTTGTCATGATCGGGAGGCGCGACACCCGTCGCGCCTCCCGACCCGTGTGAGGTGACCGCGATGGCGACCCGCCTGCTCTACCTGGCCCGGCACGGCGAGCAGGACCGTCCGCCGCGGACCCCACCGGGCGTCGACCCGCCGGAGGCCGGGCTCTCCGCGCGGGGCCGCCGGCAGGCGACGCTGCTCGGCGAGCGGCTGCGCGGCGTACCGTTCGACGCCGTGCACCACGGCCCGCTGCCCCGGGCCGCGCAGACCGCCGAGCTGGTCGCCGCCGCCCTGCCCGGGATCCCGGTGTCCGCGTCGGAAGAGGTCGGCGACCACCTGCCGGACGACACCGACCCGGCCGGGCTGCCCGAGGCGTACGCCCGGTTCCTGGCCGGCTTCGACGCCGCCGAGCGGGCCGACGGGCCGCGACTGACCGCGGCGGCGGTGCGCCGGTTCGCCACCGCGCCGGACGACGGCGACCGGCGCGAACTGGTCGTCACCCACACGTTCCTGATCGCCTGGTTGGTCCGGCACGCGCTGGACGCGCCGGCCCGGCGCTGGCTGGGCTTCAACGCGCACAACTGCGGGTTGACGGTGATCCGCTACCGGGACGGCGTACCGCCGAGCCTGATCGCCGTCAACGACGTCGCCCACCTGCCGCCGGAGCTGCGCGCCACCGGCCTGCCGGCCGACTACCGGATCTGAGCCGTCGGGCAGCCACACCGTGGGCGCCGGGACGTGCGGGGCGCCGGGGGCCGGCGCCGGTCAACCGGTGGCCCGCTCCAGCAACGCCACCACCGCGCTGGTGACCTCGGGGATGGTGCCGTCGGCGGGGCAGTCGACGTAGCCGGTCTCGACATCGCCGACGGTCAGCCGGTAGCTGAACGCGTCCCGGCACGCGGTGTCGATGTTGGCCAGGCCGGCCTCGGTGGGCAGCCGGGGATCGGCGACCAGCCGGCGTAGCCGGTCGAGGTCGGCCGGTTCCAGCCGCCCGGTACGCCGCGACCCGGCCCGGTCGACGGCCGTCCACCGGCCGTCGGGCTCCACCGCGACCGTGTCGCCGCGCCCGGCGAATCCGCCGGTGCGGGTGAGCACGATCCGGCCACCGGACGGCGCGACGACAGTCCCGCTCGGAGCCGGCGTCACCGTCCGGCTCGGAGCCGGCGGAGGCGACCCGGTCGGAGCGGCCGGTCCGGCTGTGGTGGGTGCGGCCGGCGGGGTGGTGCCGCGGCCCTGGTCGGGGCGGGACGGTTCGGCCGCCGAGCAGCCGGTGAGCAGCAGCGTGACCAACGCGATCTTGACACCGGTCATCGAGGCTGGTCTCATGCCAGTCGGACGGGTGGCGGCGCGGCGCGGTTCCCGTCACCCGAGTTTCCCTTGAACGGCCGGCGTCCGGGGCGGCGCGGCCTCTCCCTGTCTGATCTACTCGTCGCGCATCCGCATCCGTGACCACGCTCGTCACACCACCCCCGCCCAGGAGGGCACGTGAGAAGACCCCTTGCCGCCGTCGGCGCGGCCCTGCTCGCCGGCGGTCTGCTGACCGTTGTCGCCACCCCGGCGACCGCAGCGCCCACGCCCGCGCCCGCGCCCGTGCCGAACCCGGTCGCCCGCGCGGCGGCCGCGCTGCGCGCCAACCCGGGCGCCGTCCAGGGCGGCAGCGCCGAGTCCTACCAGGTGTACCGCACCAAGGTGGACGCCGACGGCAGCGCGCACGTCCGCTACACCCGGACCTACCGGGGGCTCCGGGTGCACGGCGGTGACTTCGTCATCCACACCGCCCCGGGTGGCGGCTACGCCGGCTCCTCGGTCGGCCTGACTGCCCCGCTGACCCTCGGCACCACCGCCAAGGTCTCCTCGGCCACCGCCAAGAAGGCCGCGCGGGCCCAGTTCGCCGGGAAGGTCACCACGGTCGGCGCCCCGGAACTCTTCGTGGACGCCAGCTCCGGCACCGGCCGGCTGGCCTGGGAGACCGTGGTCAGCGGCTGGGCCCCGGACGGGCAGACCCCGTCCCGGCTGCACGTCGTCACCGACGCCACCACCGGCAAGCTGATCGGCACGTACGACGAGATCGAGTCGGTCTCCGGCACCGGCCGCAGCCTCTACTCCGGCTCGGTGAGCGTGGAGACCACCCAGACCGGCAGCGTGTACCAGCTCATCGACCCGTCGCACGGCAACGGCTCCACCTGCGACATGAACAACGGCACGTCGACCTGCACCGCGTTCATCGACGCGGACAACGCCTGGGGCAGTGGCGCCAACGCCAACCGGCAGTCGGCCGCCATCGACGCCCACTTCGGCGCCGCGACGACGTTCGACTACTTCAAGAACGTGCACGGCCGCAACGGCATCTTCGGTGACGGGCGCGGGGTGCCCAGCCGGGTGCACTACGGCCAGAACTACGACAACGCCTTCTGGGACGGCGCCCGGATGACGTACGGCGAC
Source organism: Micromonospora sp. C28SCA-DRY-2 (assembly GCF_030519475.1). GTDB lineage: Bacteria > Actinomycetota > Actinomycetes > Mycobacteriales > Micromonosporaceae > Micromonospora. The sequence goes on from NZ_JAUMKD010000004.1 coordinate 321,138, forward strand.
GGCTACGCCAACGTCTCGCCGCTGGTCTCGCTGGACATCGCCGGGCACGAGATGACCCATGGCGTGACCGACAACGTGGTCCCCGGCGGCCTGACCTACGCCGGGGAGTCCGGCGGCCTCAACGAGGCCACCAGCGACATCTTCGGCACGATGGTGGAGTTCTACGCCAACACCTCGGCCGACCCGGGTGACTACCTGATCGGCGAGAAGATCAACATCAACCTCGACGGCACGCCGCTGCGGTACATGTACGACCCGGCGCTGGACGGAGTGTCCGACCGCTGCTGGTCGACCGCCACCAAGAACAAGGACGTGCACTTCTCGTCCGGGGTGGCCAACCACTTCTTCTTCAACCTGGCCGAGCGCACCGGCACCACCGCGTACGGCCACTCGCCAATCTGCGGCAGCGCGCCCGGGATGACCGGCATCGGCCGGGACAAGGCGGCGAAGATCTGGTTCCGCGCGCTTGACGTGTACTTCACCTCCAACACGTCGTACGTGAACACCGCCAACCCGGCGAACACCGCCCGGGCGTACACCCTGCGGGCGGCGACCGACCTGTACGGCAGCTGCTCCACCGAGTACCGGGCCGTCCAGGCGGCCTGGACCGCGGTGAACGTGGCCGGCAACGACGCCACCTGCTCCACCGGCAGCGACTTCGGCGTCACGCTGTCGCCGACCGCCGGCGCGGTCGACCCGGGCGGCTCCGTCGCCACCACCGTCGCCACCACGACCACCAGCGGCTCGGCGCAGACCGTGACGCTGACGGCGACCGGCCTGCCGAGCGGGGCGACCGCCTCGTTCAGCCCGGCCTCGGTGACCTCCGGCGGCTCGTCCACCCTCACCATCACCACCACGGCCGCCACCCCGCCCGGCGTCTACCCGGTGCGGGTGAACGGCGTCGGCTCGGTCACCCGGAGCACCAGCTACACGCTGACCGTGCGCGGTTCCGGTGGCAGCTGCACCAGTCCCGGGCAGCAGCTCGGCAACCCGGGCTTCGAGTCCGGTGTCACCGGGTGGGCCCAGACCACCGGCGTGATCGGCCAGCACGGCACCCGGCAGCCCGCCCGCACCGGCAGTTGGAGCGCCTGGCTGGGTGGCTACGGCAGCGCGCACACCGACAGCCTCACCCAGACGGTGAGCCTGCCGGCCGGCTGCACGTCGTACGACCTCAGCTTCTGGCTGCACGTCGACTCGGCGGAGACCAACATCGGCACCCCGTACGACACGCTGCGGGTGCAGGTGGTCGGCTCCACCGGGACGGTGCTGGCGACGCTGGCCACGTACTCGAACCTGGACCGGGCCACCGGGTACGACCGGAAGACCTTCTCGCTGGCCCCGTACGCCGGCCAGACGGTCACCCTGAAGTTCACCGGCACCGAGGACGCCTCGTTGCAGACCTCCTTCGTGCTCGACGACACCGCTGTCGACGTCAGCTGACCTGACCGCGACATCGGCTCGGCCGACCACGGCGGGCCCGACGGCCACCCCACGCGGGTGGCGGTCGGGCCCGCGCCGTTATGGTCAGCCGGACCGGGACGAGGGAGGCAGGACGGTGGCGGACGCGGAACTCGTGGTCGAGGTGGCCGGGCCGGTGGCGACCGTGGTGATCCACAACCCGGGCCGGCGCAACGCGATGACCCCGGCGATGTGGCGGCACCTGCCGGTGCTGCTCGACGCCCTGGAGGCCGACCCCGCGGTCCGGGCGCTGGTGCTCACCGGGGCCGGCGACACCTTCTGCGCCGGCGCCGACCTGGGCGACCTGGACGAACTGCTGGCCGCGGGGGACCGCAGCATCGCCGTGCTCGCCGAGGAGCGGCTGGCCGCGTTCGGCAAGCCGACAGTGGCGGCGGTGCGGGGCGCCTGCGTGGGCGGCGGCTGCCAGCTCGCCGTCGCCTGCGACCTGCGGATCGCCGCCGCCGACGCCCGGTTCGGCGTACCGCCGGCCCGACTGGGCCTGGTCTACCCGACACCCACCACCCGCCGGCTGGCCGGGCTGGTCGGCCCGTCCGCGGCCAAGCACCTGCTCTTCACCGCCGAGCTGGTGGACGCCGAGCGGGCGCTGCGGATCGGCCTGGCCGACGAGGTGCTGCCGGTCGACCGGCTGGCCGACCGGGTGGACGAGCTCACCGCCGCGATCGCCGCCCGCTCCCGGCTCACCGTCACCGCCGCCAAGGAGATCGTCGACGGCCGGGCGGACCGGGACCGGATCGCCTGGTGGCACCGGCAGGTGCTGGACAGCGGCGAGGCCCGCGAGGGTGTGGCGGCCTTCGCCGAGCGCCGTGCGCCGCGCTTCGCCTGGACGCCGCCGGTGCGGGGCTGACCCCCCGGCGACGGCGCCCGCCGGCGGTCCCGTCCGCCATCGACGCCGTCCATCGTGGACCGCCAACTGCCGTGTGACCACTGGCGATCGGACACGTTCGATGGGCCGCTGGTGTCCGGCGGCCGGGTACGGCAGGCTGTCGGTCGTGCAGCGTGATCAGTTGCTCGCCGGCCGTTACCGGCTCGGCGAGCGTCTCGGCCAGGGCGGCATGTCGGTGGTCCACCGCGCGCACGACGAGGTGCTGGAGCGCGACGTGGCGGTCAAGGTGCTGGTCGGCTCCGACGCGGTGGCCAGACGCCGGATCCGGGCGGAGGCGAAGGCGGCGGCCCGGATGTCCCACCCGAACGTCACGAACGTCTACGACTACGGCGAGTCGCCGCTGGCCGGCGAGCGGGTCCCGTTCGTGGTCATGGAACTGCTCACCGGTCGTACGCTCGAACAGCGGCTCGCCGACGGGCCGCTGCCGCCCCGGGCCGCGCTGCGGGTCTGCGCCGAGGTGGCCGCCGCGCTCGCGGCCGCGCACGCCCTCGGCCTGGTGCACCGGGACGTCAAGCCGGGCAACGTGATGCTCACCGCCACCGGGGCGAAGGTCCTCGACTTCGGCATCGCCGCGGTCGCCGGCGCGCCGGAGATCGACTTCGAGGGCCGGCTGCTCGGCACCCCGGCCTACCTCGCCCCCGAGCGGCTCGACGCCGGCGAGGTGCTGCCCGCCTCCGACGTCTACGCGCTCGGGCTGCTCCTGCACCGGGTGCTCGTCGGCCGGCTGCCCTGGCAGTTGGCGTCACAGACCGGGGCGCTGCGCGCGCACGCGTACGCCGAGCCGGGCCCCCTGCCCGAGGTGGCCGGGCTGCCCGCCGAGGTGGGGCGGCTGTACCGGCGGTGCGTGGCCAAGGACCCGCTCGACCGGCCGGCGGCCGCCGAGGTGGCCCGGGTGCTCGCCGCGGCGGTCGTCAAGATGGCCGAGCCGGATCCGGCCGCGCCCGGCCGGCCGGCACCGGATGGGGCGGACCGGCCCGCGCTGCGACCGCCCGGTGCTCCGGCGGCCGGCGCCGGCCGGCCCGGCCGGCGCGCCACCCGGCTCGGCGGGCGGCTCGTGCTGGCCGTGGGCACCGCGGTGGTGGCGGCGGTGGGCCTCGCCGGCACCCTCGGCGACCCGTCCGTGCGGTCGACGCCGGGCGGCGGACCGCGCAGCGGCGCGACCACCAGCGGTACGGCCGCCGTCGGGTTGCCGGTCACCGCCGACGTCGAGGACGAACCCGCCCCGGGCGGCGGTGCGCCGGGCGGCCGGGCGAGCCCCGCCCCGGCCAGCTCCGCGGTGCCGACCCCGCCCGCCCGTACCCCCGGCACGCCGACGCCGACCACCGGCCGGCCGTCACCGACCGGTCGGCCCGGGGTGCCGGTGTCGGCGCGCGGTGGCGTGGTCCGGGTCGCCTGCGACCGCCAGCTCGTCGAGGTGCTCGACGTGGCACCGGCCGCCGGCTACCAGGTCGAGGCGTACGAGCCGGGTCCGGCGCGGGAGGTCCGGGTCGAGTTCGTCTCCGCCGACAACCGGAGCGTGGTGACCGTCCGCTGCGCCAACGGCCGGCCGGTGCCCCGGGTGAAGGAACGGACCCGCGAGGCGGCCCGCCCCGTCGCCGCACCGGCCGACCGGTCCCGCGGGGCCGGCCCGCTCGCCGAGCGGAGCCGGCGCGGTCGCTGACCGGACACGCACCGCCGGTGGCGGGGCCGGCGGGCGCCACGCCGGGAAAGGCTCCCCGACGCGGCCCCCCGTTCCCGCCGGCCGGTTCCTCAGCGGGCGGCCAGCGCCGCCCAACTCGGCGTCACCGGCTCCCGCCGCAGCGGCATGCCGGCCTCGGCCGGCGTCCGGTCGCCCTTGCGCTGGTTGCACGGGTAGCAGGCGGCGGTCGTGTTCTTCCAGGTGTTCCGGCCGCCCCGCGAGCGCGGCAGGATGTGGTCGATGGTGCTCGCCGGCCCGCCGCAGTACGCGCAGCACCGGCCGTCCCGCCGTAACACACCGGCCCGGGACCAGGCGGGCCCGGCGCTGAACCGCCAGCGGGTCACCACGTACCGGACGAGCCGCACCACCCGGGGGACCGGGAAGACCCCGATCACCCGGTCCGGCTCGGCCTCGTGGATCTCGGCGACCCGGCGGCAGAGCATCCGGATCGCGTGCTGGACGGTGACCCGGTGCAACGGGCCGAGGTCGGCGTTGATGACGAGGACGGCGTCCACCGGGATCTCCCTCCGAGGCGGTGACGGACGAGTGGTCCGGACGACGACAGAGCCGCCCGGTCCGGTTGCTGCGGAACGGGCGGCTCGACGTCGGGCACGCGTCAGTCGGGCCGGCCGCCCCGGTGGTCTTCGGCTCGGCAACCGCCGCCGGGCAGCACCGACCGCACGCGCGTGACGTGCGATATCGACATGGCGGGCTCCCGTGGCGGTGGTTGACCTTGCGGGGATCACGGTAGGCGCGCCCGGTGACGGGCGGCAACGCATTTCGATCTAGGGAGCGCGAGCGCGGGGCGGCCGGCGAGCCGCTGCCGGGTCAGCGGCGCTTGGCCAGCAGGCCGCGCGGGCGGACCGAGTACACCGGCTCGGCCGCACCGCCCTCCGCCCGCAGGATGTGGTTAGCGGCGACGATGCCGGTCGCGGCGGCGCGTTCCATCAGCGCGCTGGGGAACTCCGTGGCGATCCCGTCGCCGGCCAGGTAGAGCCCGGCGGCGTCGGTGCGGACGCCGGGCCGGCCGGCGTTGCTGCCCGGGGTGAACGCCGGCGCCCGGGCCTCCACCCGGGCCCGCAGTTCACGGACCCGCAACCGGGCCGCCTCCGGCCAGAGTTCGGCCAGTTCGACGCGCATCCGGTCGGCCAGCACCTCGGCCGGCACGTCCGGCTCGCAGGCGTACGCGTGCAGTTCCAGCACCGAGCCGCCGGTGCGCGCGGCCCAGCGCCGGGACTCGTTCTCCAGCCGGTGGTAGAGGGTCACCGAGTCCAGCGTGGGTTGCCGGGACACCCCGCTGAACACCGCCCGGCCGGCGTCGACGTCCCCCTCGCACCAGTAGCGGGCCACCGCGTACGGCGGGCCGGGCCGACCGTGGGCGGGCATCCGGGCCACCAGCTCCGGCGCGACCCGGGCCAGGTCGGGGGAGTCCTCGACCAGCGCGGCGAGCGCCGGCGGGTCGACCGCGAGCACCACGTGCCCGGCCCGGTGGGACCCGCCGTCGCCGGTCGCCACCCGCCAGCCGCCGCCCTCCCGGTGCAGCCCGGTCGCCGCCAGGCCGGTGCGCACCCGCCCGCCGTGCCGCTCGACGTGCCGGGCCAGCGGGTCCCAGATCGCCGTGGCGTAGTCCTCGTCCGGGCAGTCGAAGGCCAGCCCCTCCGGGTTGCCGAGCAGGTAGAAGTGGAACTGGGCGACCAGTTCGGCGGCGGACATCTCCGCCTCGTGGTTGAAGAACGAGTGCGAGAAGACCTCGAAGAGCATGGCCCGGGCCCGGTCCGGCAGCCGCAGCGAGGTGAGCAGCTCGTCGGCGGTCATCCGGTCCAACTCGGCGTAGGTGCCCACCGGGTCGTAGCTGAGCAGCGGCAGCGCCGCGTCCCGGTCCATCCCGCGCAGGTCGGGCAGGCGCAGGCTGGGGCTGCGCAGCAGCAGCGCCAGCAGGTTCAGCGGCGGCGCGGGCGGCAGGTCGCCGAACTCCTCGGTGGGCCACCGCCGGCTCAGGATCGGGTAGCCCGGGATCGGCTTGAGCAGGCCCAGGGCGGGGTCGACCCGGCGCAGCACGGCCCGCCAGTTGTAGTACTGCCGGAAGAACGCGTGGAAGCCGTGCTCCACCCGCTGGACGCCGTCGGCGAGCGCCTCCGGCCAGGCGCCGAGCCGCCCGCCGAGGGTCGGCGCGGCCTCCAGCACGGTCACCGCGACGCCGCGCTCGGCGAGCACCACGGCCGCCGACATGCCGGCGATGCCGCCGCCCACCACCACGGTCTCCACCGGGTGCGGCACGCGGGGGGCGCCACCGCCGCCCGGGTCCACCACGTGCCGGCGTACGCCGACGAACCGGCCGAGCAGCTGTGACAACGACACGGACACCTCCCGGCCGGTGGGTGTGTCCAGTCTGCCCGGTCAGCCCTCGGTTGGCAGCAGACAGCGCCGCTGACGGTCCGAGGCGGGCCAGACGTACTCCAGGTCGGGCGGGACGTCGCCGAAGATCGACCGGTAGTGCTCCGGGTCCTTGCGGAGCAGTGACGAGCGGTGGCTCAGGTGCAGGTCCTCCCGGCCCAGCCAGGGCGGCAGCTCGCCGGCGGCGGCCAGCTCCGGTTGGGGACGGACGGTCTCGATGCCGCAGGCGGCGGCGAGGTCGCGGGTCATGGTGGCGGCGCAGGTGTCCGCCCGCCCCGGTTCCGACCAGACCGCGCACATGTCCAGCCCGTACCGGGTCAGCGCCTCCTCGTACCCGGCCCACATCTTCACCGCCGGGTGGTTGCGCCAGCCGTACGTCGGCCAGGTCAGCCCGCGCAGCACCTGGATCGTCTCCACCCGCTGCTTGCCCAGCCGCTTCTGGTCCAGCGTGCGGGCGCTCGCCAGGAAGTCCGGGTACGGGAGGAAGGTCTGCATGTCGCCTGCTCTACCCGCCGGCCGGTTCGGCATGCCTGCGTACGAACCGGACGGGGTCGCCCAGTGTTGTCGTGCTGACTACGATCCGGGCATGGGGGAGCCGTGGCGGGACCGGGCGCGACGGGCGGTCGAATGGAACTGGCGGCTCCGGCCCGCCGGTGATCCCCGGCCGCACTACGTGATCTGCGGGCGGGACGCGCTCGCCTACTACGTCGCCAAGGCGTTGCTGGAGACGGAACTGCCGGCCGGTGGCGCGCGGGTCACGGTGGTGGTGCCGGAGCGCTACCGGGTGGCCGGGCCCGACGTGGCCGGCCTGCGCGGGGTGCGGGTGGTCCGCTCCGACCGGCTCGACGTGCCGACGTTCCAGGCCGCCGGCCTGGCCGGGGCGAGCGGGCTGGCCCTGCTGCACCAGGACGACGTCGGCAACCTGCACGCCGCGCTCTGCGCCCAGGCGGTCGACGACGAGGTCCGCCAGGTGCTGCGGATGTTCAACAACACCCTGGCCGACGGGGTCCGCACCCTGCTCAAGGCGCGGGTCGAGGTGCTCTCCGACGCCGAGATGGCCGCCCCGGCGTTCGTCGCCGCCGCGCTCGGCGAGGTCGACCCGACCCACTTCCAGCACCGCGACCGCACGCTGCGGGTGGCCCGCCGCGCCGACGTACGCGAGCAGGACGTGGTCTGCGGGCTGGCCGACCTGAGCGACCCGCAGCGGGTCCGGCTGTTCCCCCCCGACCAGTCCACCGCCGACCTGGTGCTCGCCGAGGCCACCGGGCAACCGCCCGGCACCGAGGTGGCCGCCCGGCGGCTGGTCCGGGCGCGCCGGCGGCGGCGGCCGGTCGCGGTCTTGGTCCGGGCGATCCGGGGCTTCGCCACCCGCAAGATCGGCATCGCGGTGATGCTGGTGCTCGGGCTGATCGCCGTGCTCGGCGCGCTGATCTCCCGGGCCGAGGACGTGTCGCAGTTGGAGGCGATCTACCTCACCCTGGTCACCACGCTCAGCGGCGCCGACCCGGACACCACCAAGCCGCCGGACGCCCAGATCATGCAGGTGGTGCTCAACCTCGCCGGGCTGGCGCTGATCCCGCTGATCACGGCCGTGGTGGTGGACGGGATCGTCAACGCCCGGCTCGCCCTGCACACCGGCCGGTTGCAGACCGACCGCTCCGGGCACGTGGTGGTGGTCGGCCTCGGCAACGTGGGCACCCGGGTGATGGCCCAGCTCCGCGAGTACGACGTCGAGGTGGTGGCGATCGACAAGAACCCGGAGCCGCGCGGTGCCACCCTGGCCCGCCAACTCGAGGTGCCGCTGATCGTCGGCGACGCCGCCCTGCCCGAGACGCTGGAGGCCGCCGCGATCCGCGACTGCCAGGCGCTGGTGGTGGTCTCCACCGACGACGTGGCCAACCTGGAGGCGGCGCTGGCCGCCCGGGACGTCCGCGAGGACCTGCGCGTGGTGCTGCGGCTCTTCGACGGCGACTTCGCCGAGCGGGTCGAGGAGGCGTTCGGCATCGGCGTCTCCCGCTCGGTCTCCTACCTGGCCGCGCCCGCGTTCACCGGCGCGCTGACCGAACGCGCGGTGATCGCCACCATCCCGGTCGGCCGGCACGCGCTGCCGGTGGCCGAGGTGCCGGTCGCCGCCGGCTCCGAGTTGGACGGCCGGCCGCTCAGCGCCGCCTCGCGGGACGGTCAGGTGCGGTTGATCGCGCGTACCCCGGCCGGTGGCGGCCGGACGATCTGGCGCGACCTCGACCCCCGCCAGGTGATCTTCGCCGGCGACCGGCTCACCGTGGTGGCCCGGCGCGCCGGCCTGGACTGGCTGACCCGGCAGTGCGCGCCCCCGGCCCCGCCGGCCCGGCCGGTGCCGGCGTCCCGGACGGGTGCCCTGCCCCGGGCCGCCAGCCCGCCCCCGCCCGCCATGCCGGGCGTTCCGCCGGGCGGCGGCGTCCCGCCGGGGCAGCCCGCCGAGCGGCCCGGGCCGGTCCCGGCCCCGCCGGCCGGCAACGGTGGCCCGCCGGCCGGTTCGGTGCCGGACGACGGCGGGCCGGCCCGGCAGCCGGAGGGCACCGCCCAGCCGAGCTGACGTTCCCGGTGGCCGCCGGCGGGCCCGCCGGGCCGGGCTCAGCGGCGGCGGCGGAGGGCGTACCAGACGGCGCCGACGGCCAGCACGGCGAAGCCGGCCAGCACGCTGGACAGCGGCAGGCTGACCGCGAGCAGCAGGCAGCCGACCAGCCCCAGCGCCGCCAGTGCCTGGACCGGCAGCCGGCGCGCCGGGTCACGGCCCAGGGTCAGCGCGGCGGCGTTGGTGATCGCGTAGTAGACCAGCACCGTGCAGCTGGAGAAGCCGATCGCGTGGCGGACGTCGCCGAGCGCGACCACCAGGATCACCACCGCGGCCACCGCCAGCTCGGCCCGGTGCGGCACCTGGCGTACCGGGTGCACGGCGGCCAGCGCGCCGGGCAGGTCCCGGCGGCGGGCCATCGCCAGCGCGGTGCGGCCCACCCCGGCGAGCAGGGAGAGCAGCACCCCGGTCACCGCCACCGTCGCCCCGGCCCGGACCAGCCAGGCCAGGCCGGGCAACCCGGCGGCGGTCACCACGTCGGCCAGCGGCGCGGCGGAGGCGGCCAGCCGGTCGGCGCCGAGCACGCCGATCGCGACCACGGCCAGCGCCAGGTAGACCACCAGCACCAGGCCGAGGGCCAGTGGCACGGCCCGGGGGATGGTGCGCTCCGGCTCGCGGACCTCCTCGCCGAGCGTGGCGATCCGGGCGTACCCGGCGAAGGCGAAGAAGAGCAGCCCGGCGGCGGTGAGCACGCCGCGGCCCGAGCCGCCGGCCGCGCCCAGCCGGTCCAGCGAAACGTCGGGCGCCCCGGTCACCGCGACCAGGGCCAGCACCGCCAGCACCAGCCCGACCAGGACCTTGGTGGCGGTCACGGTCTTGCCGATGCCGCGCAGGTTGACCATGGTCACCGTCAGCACCGCCGCGACCGCCACCAGCCGGGCCTGCCCCGGCCAGAGGTACGCCCCGATGGTCAGCGCCATCGCCGCGCAGCTCGCCGTCTTGCCGACCACGAATCCCCAGCCGGCCAGGAAGCCGGCGAACGGGCCGAGCCGCTCCCGGCCGTAGACGTACGTGCCGCCGGACTCGGGGTAGCGGGCGGCCAGCCGGGCTGAACTGGTCGCGTTGCAGAAGGCGATGAGGCCGGCCAGCGCCAGCGCCGCCAGCAGCCCTGCCCCGCCGGCCGCCGCCGCGGCGGGTGCGAAGACCACGAAGACGCCCGCGCCGAGCATCGACCCCAGCCCGATGACCACAGCATCGGGTACGCCCAGCCGGCGCGCCAGTTGGTTCACGCCGGGCAGGCTAGGTGACGGAGGTGAACGGACGGTCCCAGGTGCGCGGCGCGCCGGGCAACGGCAGGTCGTCCCAGGGCACCCGGTGCAGCAGCCGGTCCAGCAGCAGGCCCAGCAGCAGCCCGGCCACCGAGTCGGTCAGCCAGTGCCAGCCCAGGTAGGTGGTGGTGCAGAGCACGACCAGCGGCGGCACCACCCGGACCACGGTGACCAGCCGGGGCGGCATGGCGCGCCCGTAGCCGCGCAGCAGCGGCGCGAGCAGCAGGGCGATCACGCCGTACCAGACGATGGCGTTGGCCACGTGCCCGGACGGGTAGGACTGGGCGAACCGGAGCGGCAGGTCCTCCTGGAAGAGCGGCAGGGTCTGCTCCGGTGGCAGGAACGGCTCCTTGACGCTGGCGCTCGGCGCCGGCCGGGCGGTCCACACCTTGAGCGGGCCGATGGTCAGGTAGGTGAGCGCGAACGCGAGCACCGGTGGCAGCACCGGCCGCACCGACCGGAGCCGGACCGCCAGCAGCACCCCGAGCCCCAGCGCGATCAGCGTCAACGGCGTGCCCTGACCGAGGTAGTTGAGCACCACCGCGGTCCAGTGCGCGGCCGCGGGCCGGTGCGCTTCCGACCAGTCGGCGACCGCCCGGTCGATCCCGAAGAGCCGGTCGGTGGCGAGCGCCACGGTCAGCCCGACGAGCGCGACCAGCAGCGCGGCGTCGAACCACCAGCCGGCCGGGCGGACCGGCCGGAGCCGCACCGTCCGCCGTACCGCCGTGGTCTCCCGCACGCGACCACGCTACCGGCCCCGCCCGGCGGCGGCTGTGTGCCGAGCCACGTGGGGGAGCGCTCGGGCGGGGCGACGAGTCAAACTTGTGCCCGTGCGGATCACCTCGGCTCTCGTCGACCCGGCGCTGCTCGACCTTCCCTGGTCGACCCCGCTGGAAGAGTGGCCTGCCCAGCACCTGGTCGCGCTGCCGCAGGGCATCTCGCGGCACATCGTCCGCTTCGTCCGCCTCGGCGACTACGTCTACGCGGTGAAGGAGACCGGCGAGCGGGTGGCCGAGCGCGAGTACGACCTGCTCCGCGCGCTGGAGCGGATCGACTTCCCGTCGGTGGAGGCGGTGGCGATCGTCGCCGACCGGCAGAGCGACGACGGCGAGCCGCTCGACCCCGTGCTGATCACCCGGCACCTGCAGTTCTCGCTGCCCTACCGGGCCCTCTTCTCGCACACGCTCCGGCCGGAGACGATGGGCCGGCTGCTCGACGCGCTCGCCGCGCTGCTGGTCCGGATGCACCTGACCGGCTTCTTCTGGGGCGACTGCTCGCTGTCCAACACGCTGTTCCGGCGTGACGCCGGCGCGTTCGCCGCCTACCTGGTGGACGCCGAGACCGGGGCGCTGCACCAGTCGCTCTCCAACGGCCAGCGCGGCGAGGACCTGGAGATCGCCCGGGTCAACATCTTCGGCGAGGCGCTGGACCTCCAGGCCGCCGGGCTGTTGCACGAGTCGATCGACCCCGAGGTGGTCTGCGAGGAGGTCGTGCAGCGCTACGAGCGGCTCTGGCACGAGATCACCTACGAGCAGCAGGTCGAGCGGGACGCCCGGCACGACATCGAGGGGCGCATCCGGCGCCTCAACGAGCTGGGCTTCGACGTGGCCGAGGTGGCCATGTCCACCATCGACAACGGCCGCTACCTGATCCGGCCCAAGGTGGTCGACGCCGGCTACCACAGCCGCCGGCTGCTCCGGCTCACCGGCCTGGACGCCGAGGAGAACCAGGCCCGCCGGCTGCTCAACGACCTGGACGCGTACCGGGCGGAGAGCGACCTGACAGACGAGCAGCAGGCCGCCCACCGCTGGCTGACCGAGGTCTTCGAGCCGGTGGTCCGGGCGGTCCCCGCCCACCTGCGCCGCAAGCTGGAGCCGCAGGAGCTGTTCGCCCAGATCATCGAGCACAAGTGGCTGCTCTCCGAGCGGGCTGGCCGGGACGTCGGGATGGCCCCGGCCGTGCAGTCGTTCCTGTCGGAGGTGCTGGTGCACCGCCCCGACGAGCAGGCCGTGCTCGGCGTCGAGGTGCCCACCGGCTGACCACCGACGGACAGCCGCCGCCAGGCACGACGGTGACTGCCGGACGGGGTGCGGCGCCCTGCCTCTTCGCTGCGTGCACGATGCCCCTGGTGCCCTTTCGAGCTGCCCCTACAGATGGGGCAGTCACGGCAGTCGGCAGCATGATCCGCGAGGACGTACCGCGGCGCCGAGGGCCGGCACGCTTCGGCCGGCCAGGGCAGCCGGCGGGCGGTCGGCGGCAACTGGGGCCAGCTGGCGTGCGGCCGGGCGGCAACCGGGGCCAGCTGGCGTGCGGGCGGGCGGCAACCGGGGCCAGTTGGCGGGCGATGGGCGGCAGCTGCGGACCAGCTGGCAGGGGGTGGGCGGCAACCGGGGGCGGCTGGCGTGCGGCGGGCGGCAGCTGCGGGCAGCATGCCGGGGATCCGATGAGCCGGGTGGTGGCCTCACCGATGGGGCAGCTCGACAGCGTTCGACGAGTGGCTGTCCTGGCGAGCGGCGCGGGGTGAGCGACCGTCGGCCAGAGGGAGAACTTCGGCCAGTTCCGGCAGGCGAGCGGCGTCGTGGGAGAGGCGGCCAGGTCCGCCGGGGCGAGCGGCGTCCCGGGACAGGCGCTCCACGCCTCCGGTGGCCGGGCTGTCCGCGCGCCGACGGTCCCGGCGTCACTCCTGCCAGGCGCCGCCGCGCATCACCCGCACCACGTTCAGGTCGTCGTCGAGCACCACCAGGTCGGCGCGGAGCCCGACCTGGAGGGCGCCCAGCCGGTCGCCGAGGCCGATCGCCCGGGCCGGGGTGGTGGCGACCATCCGGGCCGCGTCGGCCATCGGGATGCCGGCGGCCACCGCGTGCCGCAGCGCGGCGTCCATGGTGAGCGTGCTGCCGGCGATCGCCCCGTCGCGGGACAGCCGGGCGACCCCGTCGGCCACGGTGACCGCCTGACCGCCCAGCTCGTACTCGCCGTCGGGCATGCCGGCGGCGGCCATCGCGTCGGTGATCAGCGCGGACCGTTCCGGGCCGGCGACCGAGGTGGCGAAGGTGAGCATCCCCTCGTGCAGGTGCACGCCGTCGGCGACCAGTTCGCAGACCACGTTGGGGGCGTCCAGCAGGGCCACCACCGGGCCGGGTTCGCGGTGGTGCACCGGCCGCATCCCGTTGAACAGGTGGGTACCGACACTCGCGCCGGCCGCCACCGCGGCGCGGGTCTCGTCGTACGTCGCGTCGGTGTGCCCGACCGCGGCGACCACCCGGTGGGCGGTGAGCAGCTTGACCGCCTCCAGCGCGCCGTCACGCTCCGGGGCCAGCGTCACCATCCGGATCGCGTCGCCGCCCAGCTCGATCAGCTCGGCCAGTTCCTCGGTGGACGGGTCGCGGAGGAACTCCGGGTTCTGCGCGCCGCAGCGGGCCGTGGAGAGGTACGGCCCCTCGAAGTGGATGCCGGCCAGCACGCCCTCGGTCACGAGCGGCCGGTACGCGGCGGTGGCCGCGCGCATCAGCTCGAACGGCGAGCTGACCAGGCTGGCCAGCAGGGTGGTGGTCCCGTGCCGGAGGTGGAACGCGGCGGCCTGCCGGGCCTGCTCGCCGTCGCCGGTGGTGAAGGTGTGCCCGCCGCCGCCGTGGGTGTGCATGTCGACGAAGCCGGGCAGGATCCAGTGCCCGTCGCGCACCGACGGGTACTCGGCCACGGCGGTGATCCGGTCGCCGTTGATCTCCACGCAGCCCTGCCGGATCACGCCGGTCGGGGTCACCACCTTGCCGTTGACCCGCACGGTCATCGCTTCTCCAGGTCGTCGAGGGCGAGCAGGGCGGCGCCGAGGCAGCCGGCCTCGTCGCCGAGGGCGGCCGCGACCAGGCGCGGCTCCCGGTGGAAGGTCATCCGTTCGTGCAGCGCCGCACGCAGCGGGTCGAGCAGTTGGGCGCCGGCCTGGGCCAGTCCGCCGCCGAGCACGATGGTCGCCACGTCGAAGAGCGCCTGGCCGCTGGCGAGGCCGTCGGCGAGCGCCTCGACGGTCTCCCGCCAGACCTGCCCGGCCAGCGACTCACCGGCCGCCGCCCGGGCCGCCACCTCGGCCGCGGTCGCCGGTTCGCCGGCCAGTTCCGCGTACCGGCGGCCGACCGCGGAGGCCGAGGCCACCGCCTCCAGGCAGCCGGGGCGGCCGCAGCCGCAGCGGGGCCCGCCCGGGCGGACCAGGATGTGCCCGATCTCGCCGGCCGCCCCGTGCGCGCCGACCGCGGCCGCGCCGTGCACCACGTGGGCCGCGGCGATGCCGGTGCCGATCGCCACGAAGAGCACGTGGCCGGCGCCCCGGCCGGCGCCGAGCCGGGCCTCGGCGAGCCCGCCGGCGCGTACGTCGTGGCCGAGCGCGGCGGGCAGCCCGAGCCGCGCCTCCGCCAGCTCCCGCAGCGGTACGTCCCGGAAGCCCACGTTCGCCGACCAGACAGCGACCCCGCGCGCCTCGTCGACCACTCCGGGCACGGCCATGCCGACGGCCACCGGGGTGCGCCCGTCGGCGCGGGCCTTGCCGGCCAGCCCCTCGGCGACCTCCAGGATGGTGTCGACCACGGCCGCCGGGCCCCGCTCGGCGCCGGTCGGGTGCCGTTCGGTGTGCAGCACGGTGCCGTCCGGGTCCACCAGGGCGCACTTCATCCCGGTGCCGCCGACGTCCAGCGCGACGACGGCCTGAGCTGGGGTCACGCGAGCACCACGGAGCGGGTCAGGTGGCGCGGGGCGTCCGGGTCGAGGCCCCGGCTGGTGGCCAGCGTGACGGCGAACCGCTGGGCCAGGATCAGGTCGGCCATCGGGTCGACCGGCGTGCGGCCGGCCGCCCAGCTGCTCAGCACGGTGCGGCAGCCGTGGGTGCGGCTGTGCACGAAGGTGGCGCCGGTGGCCGCCACGTCCTCCGCCAGCCCCTCGGGCAGGTCGCCGAACGCCCAGACCAGCCGGTTGGGCGCGGCGATCGAGATGGGGCCGTGCCGGTAGTCCATCGCCGGGTACGCCTCGGCCCAGAAGGTGGCCGCCTCCCGGCACTTCAGCGCGGCCTCCTGGGCCAGCCCGACCGTCCAGCCGCGACCGAGGAAGGTGACCTGCTCGATCCGGGTCGGGTCGATCGGCAGCGGGGCGCGGACCGCCACCTCGGCGTCGGCGGAGAGCGTGGCGATGTTGTCGCCCAGGTGGGCGCGGAGCAGCGCCAGCGCGGTGGTCGCGAAGCGGGTCTGCACCACCGAGCGCTCGTCGGCGAAGGGCATGGGCACCGCGGCGTCGGCCAGCCCGACGGCCGGGGACTCGGGATCGCCGACCAGCACCGTGCTGGGCACCTGGCCGCGCAGCGCGGTGAGCAATTCGAGCACCTCGGTGGTCGTGCCGGAGCGGGTGATCGCGACGAGCCGGTCGTAGCGGCGGCCGGCGGGGAACTCGGACGCCTGGAAGGCGTCAGTCTCGCCCTGGCCGGCGGCCTCGCGGCGGGCCGCGTACGCCATCGCCATGAACCACGACGTGCCGCAGCCGACGACGGCGACCCGCTCGCCCGGGCGGGGAAGGTGCCCGCCCACCGTGCCCACCAGTCGCGCCGCCTCCCGCCAGCACTCGGGCTGGCTGGCGATCTCCGCGTCCACGTACGCCATGAGAACTCCTCGCAGGGGAGAACGGTGCGCAATACGGCTCGTTTGACCCGTCTTTCGCGCGTCATTCTGCGTGAACCCGGTAGGCCGTGGCAACCGATGGCGCGATCGAGCAGGCCAGGGTTTTGCGCCCTCGTAGTTTCGCGCACTAGTGTGCACGCAATCAATCACCGACCGCGCAGTAACTGGAGGCCCCGGGGTGGACCGCTACGCGAGATGGAACGCCCTGCTCGAAATGCTGACCGACAGCGGACGGGTCAGCGTCGAGGAGGCCGCCGAGCGACTGGACGTCTCGCAGGCCACCATCCGGCGCGACTTCGACCAGCTGGCCCAGCAGCAGATGATCACCCGGACCCGGGGCGGCGCGGTCGCCAACGGCGTCTCCTACGACCTGCCGCTGCGCTACAAGACGGCCAAGCACTCGGCCGAGAAGCAGCGGATCGGCGCGGCCGCGGCGGCGCTGGTCTCGCCGGGCACCGTGGTCGGCCTGAACGGTGGCACCACCAGCACCGAGGTGGCCCGCGCCCTGGCGGTGCGCCCGGACCTGAACACCAGCGCCGAGGGCGCCCAGTTGACAGTGGTCACCAACGCGCTGAACATCGCCAACGAGCTGCTGGTCCGCTCCCGGATGAAGGTGGTGGTGGCCGGCGGCGTGGTGCGCCCGAAGTCGTTCGAGCTGGTCGGGCCGCTCGGCGGGGCGCTGCTGCGCGAGGTCACCCTGGACGTCGCGCTGCTCGGCGTGGACGCCATCGACCCGCAGCTCGGCGCGGCCGCCCACCACGAGGGGGAGGCGGCGATGAACAACCTCATGGTCGCCCGGGCCAAGCGCGTGGTCATCATCGCCGACTCGTCCAAGCTGGGCGGGCACGCGTTCGCCCGGATCTGCCCGGTGGACCGGGTGGAGACCCTGGTCACCGACTCCGGCGCCAACCCCGAGGTGGTCGAGGCGTTCCGGGCCGCCGGGGTCAGCGTCATCTGCGCCTGATCCACTCGTTTTCCTCACCGTCGGTAGTCATCCGGCACGCCGATGCATACCGGGTATTGCGGTGCGCTGCATACCGAGTATGGTGTCCGCTGTCATAGCGCCCGTATCGGGGGAGGTGCAGCTTGCCAGCTGTCCTGGAGATAGAAGGTCTACGCAAGACGTACAAGAGTCGGCGGCGGGGCACCCGCAACGCCCTCGACGGCTTCGACATGCGCGTCGAGGCGGGGCAGGTGCACGGCTTCCTCGGCCCCAACGGTTCCGGCAAGACCACCACCCTGCGTACGCTGCTCGGCCTGATCCGGCCGAACGGCGGGCGGATGGCCCTCCTCGGGCACGAGGTGCCCGCGGCGCTGCCCACGGTCGCCGGCCAGGTCGGCGCCATCGTGGAGAGCCCGCAGTTCTTCCCGCACTTCTCCGCCCGGGACACGCTCTCCCTGCTGGCCGGCGCGGGCGACGTGCCGGCCACCCGGATCGACGAGGTGCTGGAACTGGTCGGCCTGCGCGACCGGGCCGGCGAGCGGGTCAAGACCTACTCGCTCGGCATGAAGCAGCGGCTCGCGGTCGCCTCCGCGCTGCTGAAGAACCCGAAGCTGCTGATCCTCGACGAGCCGGCGAACGGTCTGGACCCCGGCGGCATCCGGGAGATGCGCACGCTGATGCGCAACCTCGCCGAGTCGGGCATGACAGTGGTGCTCTCCAGCCACATCCTCGGCGAGATCCAGCTGATCTGCGACTCGGTCACCATCATCTCGCTGGGGCGGCGGGTGGCGTTCGGCCCGGTCGAGCAGGTGCTGGCGCAGCACTCCTCCGGCGCGGTGCGGGTACGGCTGGAGGCGGTCACCGACCTGCCGGTCGCCACCGAGGCGCTGACCGGCGCCGAGATCCGGGTGACCGGCCATCCCGACCACCTGATGCTCACCGGCGTCGACAAGCCGGCCACGGTGACCCGGCTGCTCGCCGAACGGGGCCTGTACGTCAGCGAGCTGGCCCCGGTCGCCGTCGACCTGGAGAGCGTCTTCCTCGAACTGACCGCCACCGCGCCGGTACCCGGCCAGCACCGGCAGGTCGACCAGTCAGCGACGGTCGGTGGGGCGGGGCAGCCCGGCGCCACCGGAGGAGGTTGGGGCGCGTGAGTCTCTACCGTACGGAGTTGCGCCGGCTCGCCAAGCGGCGCTTCAGCCGCTGGATGACGGTGCTCGGCCTGCTGGTGCTGGCCACCGTGATGATCGGCGTCTTCTTCAGCAACCAGAAGATCGACGCGTCCGCGCTGGCCAAGGCCGAGCGCCAGGCCGAGCAGCAGTACCAGGAGCAGGTGCGCTGGAGCGAGCAGGAACGTCTGGCCTGCGAGCGGGCGAAGACCGACGGCACGGTGGACCCCAACCGCTTCCCCGCGGACTGCTCCGTGATCACCCCGCCGCCGCGCGAGGCGATCGAGTCGCGGTGGTTCCTGCCGTCCACGTTCGACTTCCGGGAGAACTTCGGCTTCACCCTGCTGCCCTTCGCGGCGATCCTGGCGCTGGTGGGGTTCGTGGTGGGCGCCTCGTTCGTCGGGGCGGAGTGGAGCACCGGCGGCATGATGAACCTGCTGCTGTGGCGACCGAAGCGGTTGACGGTGCTGCTGGCCAAGCTGTCGGCGTTGCTGACCGGCGTCCTGGCGGTGGCGCTGCCCGCCGCGGTGCTGTGGTTCGGCGGGTTCTGGCTGGTGGCCGTGTATCGCGGCAGCACCGAGAAGGTGACCTCGGGGGTCTGGCAGTCGTTCGCGCTGACCGGGCTGCGCGGCATCGTGCTGGCGCTGCTCATGGCGACCGTCGGGTTCGCGCTGGCCTCGCTGGGCCGGCACACCGCGATGGCCCTCGGCGGGGCGATCGCGGTCATGGTGGTCGGCCAGTTCGGCCTGGCCATCCTGCTGGACATGGCCGGGGTGCGGTTCGCCGAGGCGTGGCTGCTGCCCACGTACGCGGTGGCGTGGATGCAGAAGAAGGTGACCCTGGAGGACTGGGAGGCGTGCAACGCCACCTTCACCGGCGAGTGCCGGCCGGCGACCTTCGACGTCACCTGGCAGCAGTCCTCGGTGCTGCTGGGCGTCGGGCTGGTGGTCATCCTCGGCGCGGCGCTCTGGGCGATGCGCCGGCGGGACATCTCCTGAGGTACGGCGGCGGCGCGGGTCGGCCCTGGTTAGGCTGAGGTCCCCCCGGTCGGCCCCGTCGCGCCGGCCGCCCGTCGCCAGCGAGGAGCGCCATGCAGCCCGCCGACGCCGCCCCGGCCAGCGAGACCGCCGCGGCCGGCCAGAGTGGGCGGACGGGCAGCTCCCGATCCGGCGTACCGACGCCGCGCCCGGCACCGGACCCGGAGGCCGCGCCGGTCCCGGAGGCCGCGCCGGTCCCGGAGGCCGCGCCGGTCCCGCCGCCGCGCACCGCCCCGGAGGCGGAGAGCGCGCCGGGTGCCGCGGCGCCCCGGGTGGAGCCGGCGACCGCTGGTCGGGAGGCGGGCGCCACCCCCGGGCCGCAGACCGCGCCCGGGGAGGCCACCGACGCACCGGATGTCGCGGACGCGGAACCGGCGCCGTCCGTCGGCCCCGCCGCGCTCACCGAGCGGGAGCGCGCCATCATCGCCTTCGAGCAGCAGTGGTGGCGGTACGCCGGGGCCAAGGAACAGGCCATCCGGGACACCTTCGGCCTCTCCGCCACCCGCTACTACCAACTGCTCAACGCGCTGCTCGACCACCCGGCCGCGCTGGCCGCCGAGCCCGTCCTGATCGGGCGGTTACGCCGGCTGCGTTCCTCCCGGGCCCGCAACCGCCGCCGCTGAGCCGTCGATCCACGCGGTTTCCGGGATGTCGCGGTGTCGACGACGCCGGGACACCCCGATATCCGGGAAACGGAGTGGATAACCCACGTGACGTGGACCGGTACGCCCGGGACACCGGGTACGCGCCTGCCGTCCGGTATCGGCGTGCCGGTCCGGATCCCGGCCGACCCGCCGGGCAGCCGGCGGAATGCCGGCGAGCCGCGCGGGTAGGCGGATGGCGTTCCGGGCCGCGAGTGTCGCGGCCGGTCCACGTTCCGGGGCGCTGTCGCCGCCCCGGGGCCGACGGAGGGAGCGGCTAATGACGGGGAACAACCCGAGCCGGCCACCGGACGGTGCCACCGGCGCCGGGCAGCACGCCCGGCAGCAGGCGTCGCGGGTCGGGCACCAGGCGGCCCAGGCCGGCGGGCAGATGGCCCACGCCGCGGCCGAACAGGGCGGCCACGTCGCCCACGAGGCCCGGCAGCAGATGCGAAACCTGACCGGAGAGACCAACACCCAGTTGCGCGGCCAGGCCCATGCGCAGAAGCAGCGGGCCGTGGAGGGCCTGCGCGGGTTCGGCCGCGAGCTCAACTCGATGGCCGAATGCAGCCAGGACTCCGGGATGGCCGCCCAGGCGGTCCGTCGGGCGGCCCGCGTCGCCGAGCAGGCGGCCGGCTGGATCGAGCACAACGAGCCGGCGGCGATGATGGACGACGTGCGGGCGTACGCCCGCCGGCATCCGGGCACGTTCCTGGCCGGCGCGGCAGTGGCCGGCCTGCTGTTCGGGCGGCTCACCCGGAGCCTGACCGGCGGCGGCGACGGCGGCCGGGGCGCGCCGACCGAGGCGCCACGACCGGGCGCGGCGGGTGTCCAGCCCGGTGAGACGCCGGCCGGACCGCAGCCGTACGACCGGACGGAAGCCGCGCCGTACGAGCGGGCGGAAGCCGCGCCGTACGAGCGGACGGTCGCCGCGCCGTACGAGGTCGAGGAGCCGTACGTCGGGGCGGCCCGGGTGCGCAACGCGACACCCCCCGGTCAGCCGCAGGCCGACATCCGCGGCGGGGTGGCGCCGTGAGCGCCCCGGAGAAGGAGCGGACCCAGGCGTCCGTCGGCGAGCTGCTCGGCGACGTGACCCGGGACCTCTCCACGCTGATGCGCCAGGAGGTCCAGCTGGCCAAGGCCGAGCTGCGCGAGGAGGCCACCCAGGCCGGCAAGGCCGGCGGCCTGCTCGGCGGCGCGGGGCTGGCCGGCTTCCTGGCCGTGCTGTTCGTCTCGTACGCGGTGTGGTGGGGTCTGTCCAACGTGATGGACCAGGGCTGGGCCGCGCTGCTCGTGGCGATCGCCTGGGCCGTGGTGGCGGGCATCCTGCTCGCCAACGGGCGGACCAGGCTGCGCCAGACGCGAGCGGTGCTGCCCCGCACCCAACAGACCGCCCGCCAGGTACCGAACGCGCTGCGCGGCCGGTGAGTCGACCGGAAGGGAGCAGACGATGTCCGATCCGGACCGGATCCGGTGGGAGATCGAGAACACCCGGAACGAGTTGAGCAGTGACATCGACGCGTTGGCCGATCGGGTCAACCCGCGACGAATGGCCGGTGAGCGTGTCGGGCAGGCCCGCGGCGCGCTGGGCCGGGTGAAGGAGAAGGTGATGGGTGCACAGTCGGACGGACACGGCGCCAGCCAGCGGATGTCCCAGGCGGCGGGCTCGGCCCGCCAGTTCGGGCAGCAGGGCCGGGAGCAGATGTCGCACGCGGCGGGCTCGGCCCGGCAGCTCGGGCAGCAGGGCCGGGAGCAGATGTCGCACGCGGCGGACTCGGCCCGGCAGCTCGGGCAGCAGGGCCGCGAGCAGATGTCGCACGCGGCCGACTCGGCCCGGCATCTCGGCCAGCAGGGCCGCGAACAGGCGCAGGGCAATCCACTGGCCGCCGGCCTGATCGCCTTTGGCGCCGGGCTGCTGGTCTCGTCGCTGATCCCGCCGAGCCGCACCGAGCGGCAGTGGGCCGGGCAGGCCCGGGGCAAGGTCAGCGAGCACTCGGACATGCTGCGCCAGCAGGCCAGCCAGGTGGGCCACCAGGTTCGCGACAACATGCGGCAGAACATGCGCGAGCCGGTGAAGCACGCGGCGGCGTCGGTGGGCTCCACGGCGATGCACGGCGCGTCCGCCGTCGGGCAGCAGGGCCGGTCGGCCGCCCACCAGGTGCAGGGGCAGGCGCATGAGGCCGCCGGCGACGTTCGCGGCCGCTGAGGCCACCCGGGTCGTCGGGGCGGCGCGGACGATGCGGGTACGTTCCGCGTCCGCGCCGCCCCCCGGCCGGCCGCTCAACGAGGACCTGGTCTTCCGGTTCGGGCCGCTGGTCGGGGTGCTGGACGGCGCGACCGTGCCGGAGGGCTTCGACACCGGCTGCGTGCACGGCCCGTCCTGGTACGTCCGGCACCTGGCCGCCCGGCTCGGGCTGGCCGAGGCGGCCCGGCCCACCGCGACCCTGATGAGCAACCTCGCGGCGGCGATCCTGGCCGTCCGGTCCGACCACGGCGACGAGTGCGACCTGGACCATCCGGGCACCCCGTCCAGCACCGTCTGCCTGCTGCGCGACGGTGGCGACCACGTCGACTACCTGGTGCTCTGCGACAGCCCGCTGGTGCTGGACGCGGGCGGCCGGGTGAGCGTCGTCTCCGACGAGCGGCTGGACGCCGCGATGGCCGAGCTGCGCGAGACAGTGGCCGCGGTGCCGGCCGGCTCGGCCGACCGGATCACCCGGTTCCGGCAGGCCGTCGCGGTGCAGCGGGAGCGGATGAACCGCACCCACGGCTACTGGGTGGCCGCCGCCGACCCGGACGCCGCGTTCCACGCGGTGGCCGGCACGCTGCCGCTGCGCGGCCCCGGGGCGGTACGCCGGGCGGTGCTGCTCAGCGACGGCGCGTCGGCGGTGGTGGAGCAGTTCGGGCTGCTGGACTGGGCGGGGCTGCTGGATTTGGTGACCGCCGAGGGCCCGGGCGCGCTGGTCGACCGGGTGCGGACGGCCGAGCGCGACCACCCGGACCGGCTGCGCCGGCACAAGCCGGCCGACGACGCCTCGGTGGTGCTCTGCGAGTTCGACACCGACGGTCCCTGACCGCCGCCCGGTACGGCGCGAGCCCGGCCCCCACGACGGGGACCGGGCTCGACGGACGTCCGGCTCAGTACGCGGCCAGCACCGAGCCCTGGTACTTCTCCGCGATGAACGCCTTCACCTCGGCGGAGTGCAGCAACTGCTCCAGCTTGACCACCCGCGGGTCGTCCTCGTCGCCGTCGCGGACCACCACCAGGTTCGCGTTCGGGTTGTTCTCGGCCTTCTCCAGCGCGAGCGCGTCGGTGGCCGGCTTCAGGCCGCTCTCGATCGCGTAGTTGCCGTTGATCACCGAGGCGTCGGTGTCGTCCAGGCTGCGCGGCAGCTGCGCCGCCTCCAGCTCCTTGAACTGGAGCCGCTTCGGGTTGTCGGCGATGTCCCGCTCGGTCGCGGCGACGCCGGCACCGTCCTTCAGGCTGATCACGCCGTGCTGGGCGAGCAGGTTGAGCGCCCGGCCCGAGTTGGTCGGGTCGTTGGGGATCGCCACGACCGCCCCGGCCGGCAGGTCGGCGAGGCTCTTCACCTTCTTCGAGTAGAGGCCCAGGGGCTCGATGTGCACCGGCTTCAGCGCGGTGAACGCGTACCCCTTGGACTTCTTCTCGGTCTCCAGGTAGGGCACCGTCTGGAAGTAGTTGGCGTCGAGCTGCTTCTCCTGCAGCGCGCGGTTCGGCTGGACGTAGTCGGTGAACTCGACGATCTCCAGCTTCAGCCCGGCCTGCTCGGCGAGGTTGTCCTTGATGTAGGTGAGGATCTCCCCGTGCGGGACGGGGCTGACGCCGACCTTCAGCGGTGCGTTCGGGTCGCTCGCGTCGCCGCCGTCGGCCCCGCACGCGGCGAGGCCCAGGGCGAGCGCGGCCGCGGCGAGGGTTGCGGTGATGCGTCGCACGGTTTTGCCTTTCGTCGGATCTGACCGGCCCGCCGGTTTCGGGGGCGGCGCCGGGTGGTCGGGTCGGCCGCGCCGGTGGGCGCGGGCCGGGTCCGGCCGGCCGGGTGGGCCTGCGCCGGGTTCACTCGTCCGGGGTCACCGGTGGGAGAGTCTTCGGGTGATCACGTCGCCGACCACCTGGACCAGCTGGACGAAGGCGACCAGCAGCACCACGGTGGCGATCATGACGTCGTTCTCGAACCGCTGGTAGCCGTAGCGCAGGGCCAGGTCGCCCAGGCCGCCGCCGCCGATCACGCCGGCCATCGCCGAGTAGCCGATCAGCGCCACCACGGTGAGGGTGAAGCCGGCGACCAGGCCGGGTCGGGCCTCGCGGAGCAGCACCTTGCCGACGATCTGCCGGCGGTTCGCGCCCATCGCCCGGGCCGCCGCGATGACGTCCCGGTCCACCTCCCGCAGCGCTGTCTCCACGATCCGGGCGTAGAACGGGATGGCGCTCACCGTCAGCGGCACGATGGCGGCGGTGGTGCCGATGGTGGTGCCGACCACCGCCCGGGTGACCGGGATGATCGCCACCAGCAGGATGATGAACGGCAGCGAGCGGCCGACGTTGACGACCAGCCCGAGCAGCGCGTTCACCGGCCGGGCGGGCAGCAGGCCGTCGCGTCCGGTGAGCACCAGCAGGACGCCGACCAGCAGCCCGCCCAGCGCCGAGAGCAGCGCCGCCACGGCGACCATGTACGCGGTCTCGCGCAGCCCCTGGGTGAGCAGCGGCACGAGGTCGTCGGCGATCACGCGGCCACCTCCACGGCGAGACCGGCGGCGCGCAGGTGGGCCACCGCCGGGGCGGTCCGCTCGGCGTCGCCCGGCAGGGCCAGCCGCAGCCGGCCGGCGCGCCCGCCGGCGAGCTGCTCGACGGTGCCGCCGAGGATCCGGGCGTCGAGGTCGAAGCGGCGGGTCAGCTCGGCGACGAAGGCGGTGTCCGCGTCCGGGCCGGCCACCGTGACGTCGACGACGGTGCTGCCGGGCAGCGTCGGGGGCGTCCCGAGCGGGAAGACCTCGGCGGCGAGTTCCGAGCCGGGCCGGGCGATCAGCTCGGTGACCCGGCCGGACTCGGTGAGCCGGCCGTCGCGCATCACCGCCGCCGAGTCGCAGAGCCGCTTCACCACGTCCATCTCGTGGGTGATCAGCAGGATGGTCAGCCCGAGCCGCTGGTTGAGGTCGCGGAGCAGGCCGAGGATCGAGCGGGTGGTCTCCGGGTCGAGCGCCGAGGTGGCCTCGTCGCAGAGCAGCACCTTCGGCCGCCCGGCCAACGCCCGGGCGATCCCGACCCGCTGCTTCTGCCCGCCGGAGAGCTGGGCCGGGTAGGCGTCGGCCCGGTCGGTGAGCCCCACCAGGTCGAGCAGTTCCGCGACCCGCCGTGCCCGCTCCCGGCGGGGCACGCCCATCACCTCCAGGGCGAAGGCCACGTTGCCGGCGGCGGTGCGGGAGCCGAGCAGGGCGAAGTGCTGGTGGACCATGCCGATCCGCTGCCGGGCGGCGCGCAGCCGGTCGCCGCCGAGCGCGGTCAGCTCCACCCCGTCGACCGTGACGGTGCCCTCGTCCGGGCGCTCCAGCAGGTTGACGCAGCGCAGCAGGGTGCTCTTGCCGGCACCGCTGCGCCCCACCACGCCGAACACCTCGCCGGGGCGTACCGAGAGGCTGACCCCGTCGACGGCGACCACGGACCGCCCCCGACCGCGGTAGGTGCGGCGCAGCCCGTCGAGCTCGATCACAGCTGATCCCCTCGTCGCCTCGCGGCGGGAGCGTCGCTCCCGGATTGTCTACCAGCCGAGTAGGTTAATCCGCAGAACGGCTTTTGACAGCGGAGCGTGAGGTGGAACACCATCCGGCCCGACCGGCCGATACCCTCCGCCAACCCGGCAGTCGGTGCCGAACGGGGTGGACTTGGGCCGGTAGGGGCGGCAGACTGCGGCACGTGGCGGGAACGGTCCGGCTGGAGCCGGTGGACGAGCGAAACCTTGAGCCGTTGCTCTCCGTAGCGGCGGCCGAGGCGGAGCCCGGGGACGTCATGCCGCCGGTGGAGGCGCCGGCGGGGTGGTCGCACGCCCGCCGGGAGGCGTTCCGCGAGTTCCACCGGGCCAGCTTCGGCGGGCTGGCCGGCCCCACCCGCACCCAGATGTACGCGATCCTGGCCGGCGGCGAGGTGGTCGGCATGATCCGGATGGCCCGCCGCGACGAGCCGGGCACCGTCGAGACCGGGATGTGGCTGGGCCGGTCCGCGCGCGGCCAGGGGGTGGGTGCGGCGGCGCTGCGGGAACTGCTGAACGAGGCGGCGGCCGCCGGTATGCGACTCGTCGTCGCGGAGACCACCCGGGACAATTCCGGGGCGATCGCGGTGCTCGAAAAATGCGGCGCGAAATTGCGCGAGGACGGCGATCGGGTGCACGCCGAGATATGCCTCGATTCGACGCCGCCGACATTCTGATTCCGCTTTTTTCAGTTGCTGCCGCTCTGAGGTCTGCGCTGCTCGTACGGGCATCTCTGTCCGGATTGCCGGTTTGGTGAATAGGTCGTCCGCAGGCCCGGCGCACGGGTCGTGAATGTTTTGCGGATTGGTCACCGGGTACTGCCCGCCGGGTCCGCTAAATGGGGCACCTGATTTGCGGCCCGGCTCGTGCTGTTTCCCCGGTGGCCAATTCGGCCGCTGTCGGTCAGGTGTCTCCGCGCCGGGGAGCGAAGGAGAGTTGATGAACAGCGGAGCACGAATCGGGATGGCGGTCGGCTTCGGCTACCTGCTGGGTCGCCGCCGTAAGTTGCGTACCGCGCTGACCCTGGCCGCCGCGGTGGCGATCGGCCGCGCCAGCCGGGATCCGGGCGGGCTGCTGGGCCGAGCCGGCGGCCTGTTGCAGTCGTCCCCCCACCTGAGCAACCTCAGCCACCTCGGCAAGCCGCTCGCCTCGGCGGGCAAGGCGGCGGCGACCGCCGCCGCCAGCAGCGGCATCGACGCGGTCAGCGGCAAGCTGCGCGGCTCGGCCGACGCGCTGCGCCGCCGGGCCGCCGGCCAGTCCGACGGCGGCGGCCGGCCCGACGACACCGACCAGCCCGACACCGACCAGCCCGACACCGGCCAGGCCGACGCCGGCCAGCCCGACACCGACGAGGACCAGCCGCAGCGGGAGACCGCCCGGTCCGGTCGACGGGGGCGGTGAACATGGTCGAGACGAATCCGGGCGGCCTCGCCGGCAAGGTGCGCGGCCAGCTCGTGGACGACGTCAGGGACCTGGCGAGCGCCATCGGCGAGCGCGCGGTCGCCGCGGTCACCGAGCGGGTGACCGGCGCGACGGGCCGGCTCGGCGAGTACGCGAAGCAGGGCGGCGGGCCGGGCCTGATCGCCGCCGCCACCGGTGCGCAGAAGCTGGCCGAGGGCAGCTCACCGGCGAAGGCGATGTTCCATGCCGGGCTGGCCGGCGGTAAGGAGAAGCTGATGTCGGCCATCGGCCGAGGGGGCAAGGGTGGCCGCAAGCAGAAGGTCACCAACATCGTGGAGACGATCGAGGTCGGTGTGCCGGTCCGGGTCGCCTACAACCAGTGGACCCAGTTCGGCGACTTCCCGAGCTTCATGAAGAAGGTCGAGAACGTCGACACCGAATCGGACGAGAAGCTCACCTGGAAGGCGCAGGTCTTCTGGTCGCACCGGACCTGGGAGTCCACCATCGTCCGGCAGATCCCGGACAAGCTGATCCACTGGCGCTCCAAGGGCGAGAAGGGATCGGTGGACGGCACGGTCAGCTTCCACGAGCTGACCCCGGACCTGACCCGCATCCTGGTCGTGCTGGAGTACCACCCGCAGGGCCTCTTCGAGCACACCGGGAACCTGTGGCGGGCCCAGGGCCGCCGGGCCCGGCTGGAGCTGAAGCACTTCGTCCGGCACGTGATGACGCAGACCGTCCTCGACCCGGACGCGGTGCAGGGCTGGCGCGGCGAGATCCAGGACTCGCAGGTGGTCAAGGACCACGAGACCGCCCTCCGCGAGGAGCGGGAGCGGCGCGAGGAGCGGGAGCGGCGCGAGGAGCAGGGGCGGCGCGAGGAGCGGGAGCGGCCCGACCGGGAGCCGCGCGGGCGGCGCGGCCGCCCCGAGGCGGAACCCGAGGCGGCCGAGGAGGAGCCGGAGGAGGCCGAGGAGGAGCCGGGCGGGGAGCGGCCCTCGCCGCGCGCCCGCCGCCGCCCGCCCGCGCGCCGTCGTCCGCCCGCCGAGGAGGAGTACGACGAGTACGAGGACGAGTACGACGACGAGTACGAGTCCTACCGGGAGGGCGAGCTGGACGAGGCGCCGGAGGAGCAGCCCGCGCCGCGCCGCCGCGCGCCCGAGCGGCCCCGCCGGGAGGAGCCGCGGGAGGAGACGCCCCGCCGTCGTCCGGCCGCGCGCCGGGCCCCGGAGGCACCGCGCCGGCCGGTGGTGCGCCGTCGTCGGGAGGAGCGGGACGAGTGACCGTCGCGACAACAGGAGGAGACCAGGCCGGCGGCGCGCTGGAGCGCGGTGGCGGCAGCCTCGCCGACGTGGTGGAAACCGTGCTGGACAAGGGCGTGGTGATCGACGCGCAGGTGTCGGTCGCCGTGGTCGGCATCCAGCTGCTGGAGATCAACGCCCGGATCGTCATCGCCAGCGTCGAGACGTACCTGCGTTTCGCCGAGGCGGTGGACCGGTTCGACATCACCCCGAAGAACCAGAAGGGCCTGCCCGACCTGGTCGAGGGCGCCTCGGGCGCGGTCGGCAAGGGCAAGGCCATGTCCGGCCTCGGCAAGGCGGCCAAGGAGATCAGCGGGGCGGTCGTCGACTCGCTGGGCGACCGGGACACCGACCGGGACCGGGAGCGCCCCCGCCGGCGCCGGGACAAGGAGCGCTGAGATGGCCGAGGAGACCGGACTGTTCATCTACGGCATCGTGCCCGCCGACGTGGAACCCACCGCGGACGCGATCGGGGTGGGCGAGCCACCGGGGGAGGTGACAGCGGTCCGGCACGGGGAGCTGGCCGCGCTGGTCAGCGAGGTGCCGCTGGAGGGTCCGTTGGGCCGTCCGGCGGACCTGACCGCGTACCAGGAGCTGCTGGACGGGACCGCGGCGGTGGCGCCGGTGCTGCCGGTGCGGTTCGGCACGGTGGTGACCGGGGCGGACGCGGTGGCCGACCTGCTGGAGGCGCACCAGGACAGGTTCGCCGCCGCCCTCGACGAGTTCGAGGGCCGGATCCAGTACATCGTGCACGGCCGTTACGAGGAACCGGCGCTGATCGGCGACGTGCTGGCCGAGAACCCGGCCGCCGCCGAGCTGGCCGACCAGGTGCGCGGGCAGCCGGCCGAGGCCACCCGGCCGCAGCGCATCCGGCTCGGCGAGATGATCAGCCAGGCGGTGGAGCTGCGCCGGGAGGCGGAGAACCGGCAGCTCATCGAGGAGCTCGGCGGGCTCGCGGTGGCCACCGCACCCCGGGTGCCGAGCAACGAACTGGACGCGGGCAGCGCCGCGTTCCTGGTCGACCGGGACCGCGAGGACGAGTTCGTGGACGCGGTCGAGGCGTACGCCGAGCAGCGCCGCGAGCTGATCCGGACCCGGCTGCTGGGCCCGCTGGCACCGTACGACTTCGTCAGCGCGCACCAGCTGGTGGAGTGACCGGTGGACATCCTCTGGGCGTTGCTGACCCTGCCGTACGCGCCGGTGCGCGGGCTGACCGCGGTGGTCAAGGTGATCGCCCGGGAGGCGGAGGCGCAGCGGTACAGCCCGACCAGCATCCGGCGCGAGCTGGAGGAGCTGGACGAGGCGGCCGCGGCCGGCGACATCACGCCGGAGGAGCGGGACCGGGGCCAGCAGGAGGTGCTGGACCGGCTGACCGGCACCGCCGGGCGGCGGCCGGCCCCGGGCGGCGAGGCGGAGACCGGCGGCGCCCGCGGCCGCCCCGCCGCCCGGCGCGGCCGGCAGCCGGTGCGGCGCGGCAACGGGCGGGCCCGGCCGGTGGTGGAACGGGCGCGGCGCGCCGGACCGGGCGCGCCGCGCGATGGCGGCGAGGGAGGTGAGCGCGGTGGCGGAGTTGAGCCGCGGCGGCGGCCGGGCCGGTAGGAACGAGCCGGCCGAGCAGCCGTACGACGAGGACGAGTACGACGAGTACGACGACGAGGAGGAGTACGTCGAGCCGATCTCGGCGGCCGAGGCGGCCCGGGAGGGACTCCGGCAGGTCGTCGAGTTGACCGGCCGGGACGCGGTGGGGACCACCTCGCTGAAGTCCGTCCGGGACGGCTGGCTGGTCGGGGTGGAGGTGGTCGAGGACCACCGGATCCCCGCCTCCACCGACCTGCTCGGCCTGTACGAGGTGGAACTCGACCTGGAGGGCGGCCTGCTCGGCTACCGGCGGGTGCGGCGCTACCAGCGCGGAAAGGGCGAGGTGGGCTGAGATGAGCATGCAACCCCCGTCCGTGGTGCAGAACTCGGGGCAGGTGCTGCCCGCCGGCCACGAGCCGGCCAACCTGGGCGACATCCTGGAACGGGTGCTGGACCGGGGCATCGTGATCGCCGGCGACATCCGGGTCAGCCTGCTCGACATCGAGCTGCTCACCCTCAAGCTGCGGCTGGTGATCGCCTCGGTCGACACCGCCCGGCAGATCGGCATCGACTGGTGGGAGCACGATCCCTGGCTCAGTTCGCGGGCCCGACCGCCGGTGGAGCCGGGCCCCCGGGATCCGGAGCAGGTCGAGGCGGAACGCCGGCCCCGGGTCGCCGCGCGGGCCGAGCGGCGCGCCGCGCGGAGGGAGGAGTGGGATGAGTTCGACGCTTGACCGGGTGGCCGGCGCGGACCGGCCCGAGGCGGGCACCGGCGTCTGGCTGCACGGCGTGGTCCGGGACGTCGAGCCGGCGGTGCTCGCCGCCATCCCGGGGATGACCGGCGCGCCGGTCCGCGCGGTGCGCGCGGCCGGGCTGGTGGCCGTGGTCAGCGCCGCCCCGCTGGCCGAGTACGGCGAGCAGGCGCTGCGCCGCAACCTGGAGGACCTGGCCTGGCTGGAACGGGCCGCGCGGGCGCACCACGCGGTGGTCGACGCGCTGGCCCGCCGGGGGCCGGTGGTGCCCGCGCGGCTGGCCACCGTGCACCACGACGACGCCCGGGTGGCCGGCCAGCTGACCGGCCGGCAGGCCGAGCTGACCGGCCTGCTGGACCGGCTCACCGGTCGCGGCGAGTGGGGCGTCAAGGGGTACCAGGTGCCGGGCGCGCTGCCCCGGGCGAGCGAGGACGCCGGCGCGGGCGGCGCCGGGGCGGCGTACCTGCGCCGGCGGCGGGCCCAGCTGACCGCCCGCGAGCAGGGGCAACGGATCGCCGCCGAGGCCGCGGCGGCGGTGCACGACACGCTGGCCGGGTACGCGGTCGCCGCCCGCCGGCACGCCCCGCAGGACCGCCGGCTCTCCGGCGCGCCCACCCCGATGGTGCTCAACGGCGCGTACCTGGTGGAGAGCGCGCGGCTGCCGGGCTTCACCGCCCTGGTCGCCGCGCTCGGTGAGCGGCACCCGGAGCTGCGGCTGGAGCTGACCGGCCCGTGGCCGCCGTACTCCTTCGCGGAGGAGCGCCCGGCCGGCCCGGCGCTGACCGTCCGGGAGCCGGCATGCTGACCGGACCGGGCACCCGGTCCGACGCGGCCCGGGGGCGGGCATGGTGACCACCGCGCTCGCGCCGAACAGCGCCGACGACCCGCTGGCCTACCGGCCGGTGGCCCTGGTCGACCTGCTCGACCGGGTGCTCGCCACCGGCGTGGTGATCAGCGGCGACATCACCATCGCGATCGCCGACGTGGACCTGGTCCGGGTCTCGCTGCGCGCGCTGGTCGCCTCGGTCGGCGCGCTCGCCCCGCCCGAGCTGCGCGACGCGGTGGCGAGCGAGGGCACCGGACCGGCCGCGGAGGCGCCATGACCGGCGGCGAGGACGCCGGTCGCGGCCTGGCCCGCCGGGCCGCCGGCAGCCGGGACGAGGCGGCCGAGCTGGCCGCGGCGCTCGGCGAGCCGCAGTGGCAGCAACCCCGGGTCAAACCACTGGACCGCCGGCTCGCGGTGGACCGGGACTCCGTCGAGCGGGGACTGGCCAGCCTGGTGCTCACCGTGATCGAGCTGCTCCGGCAGCTGGTGGAACGCCAGGCGCTGCGCCGGGTCGACCTCGGCGACCTCACCGAGGAGCAGGTCGAGCGGATGGGCGTGACGTTGATGGCGCTGGAGGAGCAGATGGCCGAGCTGCGCGAGTACTTCGGGCTGGCCCCGGAGGACCTCAACCTCGACCTCGGCCCGCTCGGCCCGCTGCTGCCCACCGACTGACCGGCCCCGCCACCCGGTACGCCCGGATGGCGGGCTACCGGGCGCGCGCCCAGCCGGTGAAGCGCTCCGACAGGTCGACCGGCCGCGCGTACCGGTCGAGCGCGGCGAGTTGGCCGGCGGCCTCGGCCTGGAGCGTGGCCAGGTAGACCAGCAGGGCGGCCCGGTCGTGCCGGTATTCGCCGAGCAGGCGCAGCTTCGCCGGTGAGCAGGGCCAGGCGATGCCGCAGGCGGCGCAGCGCCAGGTGGGGCGGGACGGCAGGTGTTCGGCGCGGCGGCTCACCCCGCCGTCACCTCGACCTCCGTCACCCGGTCCACCCGGACGAACGCGTACCGCTCGCGGACGGCGATCGAGCCGTCCGGGCGGACCTCGCGGCCCTTCAGCTCGGCCCACTCCGCGCCCTCGACGGGGCCGCGGCTGATGACCTCGGAGATGTGCAAGGTCAGCGGACCGCTGCCGAACCGGTACGCGTCCTCGGGCACCCGGATGACGTGGCCGACGATCAGGCTCACCAGCGCCCTCCGTTCGCGCGCCACCGCTGGCCCCGGGTGAGGTTCCCGGCCCGGCCCGGGTCGGTGGTCGGGAAGACCTGCGTCGGCTGGGTCGCCCAGGTCGGCCGCTCGTTCGGCGGCACCTGGCGGGGGAGTCGCTGGGTGGGCTTGCGGCGCCAGAACCGGATTCGCACCGGGAACCTCCTTCACGGGTGTGGAGGGGCCGCCCCGGGCGTCGGCCGGGGCGGCCCGCGACTGGCGCGACCACCGGGCCTCGGGTCGCCTCCACCGGCCGCGCCGTCGTACGCCAACACTCGCAACCGTTGTGGTCCGATCACACTGCGTTGCAGTATGGCTTCGATACGTTCAGGACGTTCCGGAGAGGACGGGACATGAACCATGCCGTAGTCGAGGCGATGGCAGAAAAGGGTGAGACGGCGGACAGCCTCGCAGCTCAGACCGGTGTGGACCCGAAGACGGCCGCGCGCTGGGCAAACCCGGGACGGATCCCGCAGACGCGGCATCGTGCTCGGGTTGCGGAGATTTTGGGCCGGGATGTAGCGGAATTATGGCCGGATGTCCTGAAGCGACGAGAGCCGGCATGGTTCCGGCCGTGGGCGGACATCGAGCGCGAGGCGGTCGCGCTGCGCTGGTTCGAACTGGCCTGGGTGCCAGGCCTCCTTCAGACCGAGGCGTACGCGCGGGCGACTCTCGCCGGGGAGGCGTTGACCGCCGGCGAGGTGGACCAGCTCGTCTCAGCTCGCCTCGGGCGGCAGAGCGTTCTGAAGCGGGAACGCCCGCCGTTGCTCATCGCGATCCTTGACGAAGGAGTGCTGCACCGCACGATCGGCGACGATCGCGCGATGATGCGTGAGCAGTGTGACCACCTGGCGCGGTGCGCAACCCTGCCGTCTGTGCAGGTCCACGTCGTGCCGGCGGGCGTCGGCATGTATCCGGGCCTGGGCGGGGCGTTCATCCTCGCGGAGTTGCCCGAAGGTTCGCGGGTGGCGCATGTCGACGGTCAGGCGCAGGCGCAGATCATCGAACAGAACGCGGAAATTGCTACCCTTGACCGGCGGTGGGCACGGATCAGCGGGGAGGCCCTACCGCGAGCGCAATCCCTGGACCTCATTCGGAAAGCGGCAGAGTCATGGACGTGACCGGCGCTCAGTGGCGCAAGAGCACGAAGAGCGGGAACAACGGTGGGGCCTGCGTCGAGGTCGCCGGCAACCTTCCCGGCGTGGTGGCGGTCCGTGATTCCAAGGACCCCGACGGGCCCGCGCTGACCTTCGCCCCGGCGGCGTGGCGGGCCTTCGTCGCCCGGGTGGCCGAGCGCGCCTGACCCACAACGCGGCACCCTGAGCGCCCGTCCCGAGCCGGGACGGGCGCTCGCGGGTACGCCCTCGGCGGCCGGCGTCAGCAGCGTGGCACGCCGGGGATGAAGCCGTCGTGGCCGGTCAGCACGTAGGCGTCGGAGATGTAGCGGTTGGTGCCGATCCGGTCCCAGACGTTGCTGGTGCCGTACGGGCCGGTGACAGTGGTGCCGGTGGCCTGGCAGTAGACGCTGACGCCGGCCCCGTCGGCGACCGAGCCGACGACGGCGTAGCCGGTGCCGGGGCCGGAGCGCACGTTGAGGCCCGACCCGCCGGTCTCCACGGTGCCGGAGCCGATGCCGGTGACCCCGTTGACCAGCTGCATGTAGTAGGTCCAGTTCCAGTTGGGGCCGGGGTCGGTGTGCGTGGCGCCGGGCACCTCGCGGTGGCCGATGATGTGCGCCCGGTCCCGCGGGATGCCGTACTTGGTGGTGAGGTTGCGGGTGAGCGCCGCCGAGGCCCGGTACATCGCGTCGGTGAACCAGCTCGCGTTGTCCACGTACCCCTCGTGCTCGATGCCGACGGACTGGGTGTTGTAGGTCCAGTTGCCGGCGTGCCAGGCGATGTCCTTCTCCCGGACGGACTGGGTGACCGCCCCGTCCGAGGACCGGAACGTGTAGTGCGCGCTGACCTTTGCCGCCGGGTTCTGGAACCAGCTGATCGAACCGGCGTAGGAGCCCTGGGTCACGTGGATGACGACGTACCGGATCGGGTGGCTGGTGGGCCGGCTGGCCACTGTGTAGTTGCTGGTGCTGGCCGGCGCCCAGGCGGCCGGCCCGTAGTCGGTGCTCAGGGTGCCGACGCCGCCGGTCGGCGACGCCTGGCCGAGGGCGCCCCGGTGCGGCGCGACCGGGCGGCCGGGCACCGTCACCGCCGCCTCCGCGGTGGCGGTGAAGCCGGTACGCAGCAGGTCGTAGACGGCGTCCGCGTAGAGCCGCGCGACCGCCGGGTCGCTCGCGCCGCCGTAGCGGGCGACCAGCTCGTACCAGCGGTCGACGTCGGCGCGCTCGGCCCGGCCGAGGCCGGCCTGGTCGGCGTAGGACCGCAGCACCGCCGCCGCGCCGGTGATGTTCGCGGCCGGGTCGGTGCGCAACGCCGGGAGGTCGAGCCCGGTCAGCCGGGCCGCCTCCGCCAGGGTGTGCACCCGGGGATTGCTCACCAGGTGCATCACGCCGTAGCCGCCGGAGGCGCTGGGCTCGCCGGCGTGCCCGTCCAGGCGGGTCTCGGCCTGGCCGAGGGCGGCCAGCAGGTCGCGGGGGACGTCGTAGCGCGCGGCCGCGGCGGCGAAGGCGGCGGCCAGGGAGCCGGGCGCCGGCACCGCCCGGGCCGCGGCCGGCGTGGCGGCCGAGCCGACCGCGCCGGCCAGGCCGAGGGCGGCGACCAGCACAGCGCCGAGCAGGCGCCGAGGTCGTGGTACGCGAGATCGAACGCTCACTGCCACTCCTTAGATCGACCCATAGAGATATTTCTATCGATGGAGAGTGACGATAGGCAGCGTTCCAAAAGTTGTCTACAGCTCGTGCTGTCTCTGCGAAGTTTTCCTTCGGTCCCGGGAGCGGCCGGCCCCGGCGAGCGGTCAGCCGGCCCGCTGCTCGGCGTACGCGGCGAGCCAGGCGACCTGGGCCGGGTCCAGCGACGGGCGGACCCGGGCGCGGGCCGCCGCGACGTGCGCGGCGGTGACCGTGGAGGCGGTCAGCGACTCCCGCATGGCGGCCAGCGCCGCCTCCCGCACCAGCGCCGCGCAGTCCGCCGCCGAGAAACCGTCCAGCTCCTCGCCCAGCCCGGCCAGGTCCACCTCCCGGGCCAGCGGCACGTTCCGGGCGGCCGCCCGCAGGATCTCGGCCCGGGCCGCCCCGTCCGGCGGCGGCACGTAGACCAGCCGCTCCAGCCGCCCGGGACGCAGCAGCGCCGGGTCGACCAGGTCCGGCCGGTTGGTCGCGCCGACCACCACCACGTTGCGCAGCGCCTCCACCCCGTCCAGCTCGGTGAGCAGGGCGGCCACCACCCGGTCGGTGGTGCCCCCGTCGGTGGCCTGGCCGCGTACCGGGGCGAGCGCGTCCACCTCGTCCAGGAAGACCAGCGTGGGGGCCGCCTCCCGAGCCCGGCGGAACAGCTCGCGGACCGCCCGCTCGCTCTCGCCGACCCACTTGGACAGCAGCTCCGCGCCCTTCACCGAGAGCACATTCGCCCGCCCCGACCCGGCCAGCGCGGTCACCAGGTAGGTCTTGCCGCAGCCCGGCGGGCCGTAGAGCAGCACGCCGCGCGGCGGCTGCACGCCCAGTCGGGCGAAGGTGTCCGGGTAGGTCAGCGGCCAGAGCACCGACTCGGTGAGCCGCTCCTTCACCTCGACGAGGTCGCCCACGTCGTCCAGGGTCACCGTGGCCAGCTCCAGGGTGGACGCCGCCATCGTGGTCGGCCGGACCACCTCCAGCGCGGCGGTGAAGTCGGCCATCGCCACCGTCGGCGTCTCCGCCGACTTCTGCCGCAGCGCCGCCCGGATCCCGGCCTCGCGCACCAGCGCGGCCAGGTCGGCGGCGACGAACCCGGGGGTACGACCGGCGACCTCGTCCAGCCGGACGTCCTCGGCCAGCGGCACCTGCCGGGTCAGCACCGTCAACTGCTCGCGGCGCAGCGCCGGATCCGGCAGCGGGACGGTGATCCGCAGCGAGAGCAGGTCCGGCGCGCGCAGCGCCGGGTCGACCGCCTCCGGCCGGCCGGTGGTGCAGACCACCGCCGCCCCGGCCCGGACGGTCTCGGCGAGCACCTGGCGGAACACGGTGGCCACCGGGCCCGGCTCGTCCGCCGGGGCGAGCGCCTCCACGTCGGTGACCAGCAGCACCGCCGGGCCGGCCGCGCGTACCTCGGCGGCGGCGGCGCGCAGCCGCTCGGCGGCGGCCTGGTTGGTCAGCGCGGCCACCTCCGGCGCCCAGAGCGGGCAGACCCGCGCGCCGACCCGGGCCGCCACCGCGCGGACCAGCGCCGACTTGCCCGAGCCGGCCGGCCCGCTGAGCAGCACCCCGAGCGAGACAGTGGTGCCCAGCCGGCCGAGCACCTCCCGATGGTGGAAGCCGAGGTCGAGCAGTTCGGTCAGCTCCTCGGCCTGGGCCCGCAGCCCGGGCAGTTCGTCCACCGACGGGGCGCTCTCCGCCTTTGCGTCGCCCGCCGCGTCGCCGCCGGGTGCCGTTGCCTCGGCCGGCGGCCACGCGGCACCGCCGGCCGGACCGGGCCGGGTCGCCGCGCGCGTCCCGCCACCGTGCGCCCCCGCTGCGGCCGGCCCGCCCCGGCCGGCCGTCGCGTCCGCGGAGGCGCCCGCTCCAGCGTTCGGGGCCGCCGTCGAGGGGCCGGCGGAGCCGTGGGTGACCGGCCCGTGTTCCCAGCCGACCAGGGTGTCCATGGTGACCAGCGCGCCCTCCGGCTCGGCCGTGACCACCCCGAGCAGGGTGCTGGTCCAGGCGTAGCCGACCCGGTTGGACAGGCTGCGCCGGGCCGCCTCGACCAGGCCGCGGGTCGCGGCGTCCGGCAGCACGTCCTGGGGCAGCAGCGACACGTCGTCGCCGGTGGTCACCACCTTGCCGAGCAGGGCGAGCCGGAGCATCTCCGGCGAAACCGCGGCGGCGATCTCGGCCGGCCCGGCGAGGAGCACCCGCCGGGCCGGGACGACCGGGACGGGGCTGACCGTGACCTGGCCGCCGTCGCGGACCCCGAGGTTGCCCAGGGTCAGGTCGTCGGCGTAGAGCAGGGCGGTGCTCGCGGTCGGCTCGGCGGCCGCCACGATGCCGGCGGTCACCCGCCGGCCGGCCAGCCGCACCGGGTCGCCCGGACGCAGCGCGAGCGCGGTGAGCACCTCCGGGTGCAGCCGGACGACGCCCCGCCGGGCGTCCAACGCCGCGGGCCGCAGGCTCGCGGTCAGGGTCAGGTCGGGTCGATCCACCGCCCGACCCTAGCCGCCGGAGTCACCCCGGCGCCCGGTCAGCCGGCCTGGTCACCGTCGGTCAGCAGGGTGGGGTCCCGCCGGATCAGTTCGGCCAGCCGGGCCGCCGGGTCGGGGCGCACCCCGTCCCGGCCGGAGGGCAGGTCGGGCACCGTGTTGGCCGACAGCGGCCAGGCCGGCGGCGGGGCCGGTGGCGGGGCCGGTGGCGGGGCCAGCTCGGCCCGGACCGTCACCTCCGGCCCGGACCAGGCCACCCGCAGCGGGTACGCCTGCCCGTCGTGCTCGACCCGGACGCTGACCGCCAGCCCCGGATGGCCGGCGACCACCCGGCGTACCGCCTCGGCCACCTCCTCGACCGGGTCCCGCCCGGCGGCGTCCTCGGCGGCGCGGTGGCTGCCCGCCCCGCCGCGTTCCCGGCCGCCGACCCCGGTGCCGGGGTCCCGGCCGTCCGTCCGGCGCGGGTCCCGGGTGTCCGCCCAGCCCGGCCCGGCGTTGCGGCCGGACTCGGGCCGGCCCGGGCCGGGCTCCGGCCGCTCGGCCGGATCCGGTGCGCCGGCCGGCTCGGCGGCCCGCCGCCGCAGCGCCTCCTCGCGCCGCGCCAGCCGGGCCAGTGTCTCGTCCAGACCACCTCTCATCACGACCACCCCTTCGATGAAACGGCTCCGAGCGCCCGGGAGTTCAGTCCCCCCGCTCCCGGGTGGCCCGGTCCAGCGCCCGGTCCAGGACGACCAGCAGGGCGTCCCGCACCGAGAGCCGGTCCCGGGCGTCGAACTGCACCAGCGGAACGTGGTCGCCGATGGCCAGCGCCCACCGGATCGCGCCGAGGTCGTGCGCCAGCCGCCCGTCGAAGGCGTTCACCCCGACCGCGAAGGGCAGCTCGGCGCGCTCGAAGAAGTCGATGGCCGGATAGCAGTCGTCCAGCCGGCTGCTGTCCACCACCACCAGCGCGCCCAGCGCGCCGCGGGCCAGGTCGTCCCACATGAAGCCGAACCGGGTCTGCCCCGGCGTGCCGAACAGGTACAGCTTCAGGCTGCGGTCGATGGTGACGCAGCCGAAGTCCATCGCCACCGTGGTGGTGGTCTTCGCGGTGCGTACGCCCGGGTCGTCCACGCCGATCCCGGCACTGGTCATCTCCGCCTCGGTGGTCAGCGGCGCGATCTCCGAGATGGCGCCCACCGTGGTGGTCTTGCCGACCCCGAAGCCACCGGCGATCAGGATCTTCACCGGGATCGGCGGCGCGGCGCGTCCGCCCGGGGCCGGGCGGGGTGCCGGGACGCGTCCGGCGGGCGGGGCCGGCGACTGCGGCGGCGTGGCGCGCCCGACCGGTGGCGGGGTGCCGGTCGGGGTGCCGTACCGGGCGGCGGCGCTGTTGGTCGCGACCGCGCCCTGCGGGGCGCCCGGCCAGTCAGGAGATCGCACGAAGTCCATCAATCACTCGCAGGATGAGGTCGGGGTCGTGGGCGTCGTCGGCGTCGCTGACGTGTACGTCCAGGTGGCCGGCGGCGCGCAGGTCGCCGACCAGCACCCGGGTCACGCCGAAGTGCAGCCGGGTCCGGGCGGAGATCTCCGCGACCGAGATCGGTTCGGCGCAGAGCGCGACGATCGCCGCCAGTTCCGGGGCGAGCCGGGCCGACGGGACCGTCCACGGCGTGCTGTCCGGCCGGGCGGTCACCTGGGTCTCCAGGCCGATCGCCGGGTCGGCCCCGGTCACCCGGCCGGCGGTGAGCACGAACGGGCGCGGCCCGGCCGGCCCGGTCGGCCCGTCCGGCTCGGGCTCCGGCTCGTCCGCCACCGCCGGTACGCCCGCGTCGTCGGCGGACGCCCGCAGGTAGGGCCGGATCCGGACCAGCGGTTCCGGATCGGGCTCGCCGGCGGCGTCCGGAGTCATTGCTGGGCGGCGTTCTTCAACTCGGCGATCAGGCGCGGGGTGAGCGCGCCGCCGGCCCGGCCGGCGAAGAGCGTCATCTCGTACGCGACGGTGCCCAGGTTGGCGGTCCGGTCGGCGACCACGCCGAGCACCGACCCGCTGCTGATCGCGGTGATCAGCAGGTAGCCCTCGGCCATGTCCACGACCACCCGGTTCAACCCGCCGAGGGCGTACCAGCTGGCGGCGCCGCCGGCCAGGCTGGTCATGCCGGAGACCACGGCGGCGAGCCGCTCCGCGTTGGACCGGTCCTTGATCGCGGACATCGCCATCAGCAGCCCGTCCGAGGAGACAGCTATCGCCTCCAGCACCCCGGCCGTGCCGGAGGTGAAGGAGTCCAGCAGCCAGTTGAAGGTGCGGGCCTCCGGGCTGAGCTCCCCGCCGGAGTCGGGGTGGTTCTGGTGCTCGACGCTGTCGTGCGGGAAGGTGCTGGTCACCGTGATGATCCCTCTTCCTCGGGGTGGTCTGGGCGGACGTCACGCAGAGCGCGGGCGACGCCCGCCTCGAACGCGGTGATGAGGTCGCGGACCTCGGCCGGGTCGCCGGGGTGCTGGCTGAGCGGCTGCGGGGCCGGGGCGGTGGTCAGGTTCGCCCCGGGCACCCGCCGGTGCAGCGCGGGCGGGGCGGGCGTACCGGCGGGGTCGACCGGGCCGGCGGGGCTGGTCGGGCCGGCGGGTTCGACCGGCGCCGGTAGTCCGGCGGGCAGGGTCAGCTCGGCCCGGCGTACCCCGGACTCGAACGACTCCAGCAGCGCCCGGGCGCCGGCCGGGTCGGCGCCGGCCGGGTCCGCCGGCCGGGCCGGCGCGCCGGCCGGGGGCAGGCTGGCACCGGGCACCCGCTGCCGGATGCCGACCCCGGGCAGGGCCGGCCCGTCGGGCGGGACGGCGCCGACCGGCGGCGGGTTCCGGCGCGACCGGCGGGGCAGGCCGGCCGCCGTCGTCCCGGGCTCGGCCGGCGCGACCGGCCCGGTGGAGGCCGGACCGGTCGGCGGCCCGGTGCGGCCGAGGCCGGCGGGCGGCTCGGTGCGGCCGGGGCCGGCGGGCGGCTCGGTTGGGGCCGGGCCGGTGGGCGGGCCACCGGGGATCGCGAGGCCCTCCGGCGCGCTGATCTCCAGGAACGCGGTGGCCCCCGTTGGCGCGGCGGCCGGGGCCCCGGTGCCGGGCGGATCGGATGCCCGGGTCACCTCGGCGGCACCGACCTGCCCGGACCCACCGGGCGGGCCGCCGGCGCCGAAGGCGTCCCAGGACTCGCCGGACTCCATGGTCCGGGTGGCCCGGCCGAGCAGCGCCGGGTCGAAGCCGGTCGGCGGGTCCGCAGCCGGGGGCGGTGCGGCCGCCGGTCGTCCGGCGACCGCCGCGGCCAGCGCCCGGCCGCCCGCCGCGTCGACCATCCGGGGCGGCAGCCGCCGCTCCCGGGCCGGCACGGTGGCCCGGGCCACCGTGGCTCCGGACCGCTCGCCGCGCGGCACCACCAGCGCGGCCAGCGGGACGTCCAGCAGGGCCGTCACCCCGCCGCCGACGGTGGCGGTCAGCCGTACCGTCCACCCGTGCCGCCGGGCCAGCCGGCCCACCACGAAGAGGCCGAGCACCTCGGTGGGGGCGAGGTCGAGCCGCTCCCGGCGGGTGAGCCGGGCGTTCTCCTCGGCCAGCCGCTCCGCGGTCATGCCGATCC
The DNA here is from genome assembly GCF_030519475.1 of Micromonospora sp. C28SCA-DRY-2. Lineage (GTDB taxonomy): Bacteria > Actinomycetota > Actinomycetes > Mycobacteriales > Micromonosporaceae > Micromonospora. The sequence goes on from NZ_JAUMKD010000004.1 coordinate 362,572, forward strand.
CCTGGTCCACCACGGCCAGCCGGGCGCCGGCGCCGGTCAGCTCGCCGGTCACCACCACCCGGGTGTGCGGCGGGGAGAAGGCGGTGGCGTTCTCCATCAGCTCGGCCAGCGCCAGCACCAGGTCGCCGACGGTGCCGGGAGCCGCCGAGACGCCGGGCGGCACGCGTACGTCCACCCGGGTGTAGTCCTCGATCTCGCCGAGCGCCAGCCGCACCACGTCGCCGAGCGGCACCGGCGCCACGTGCGCGTCGGCACCGGTCGACCCGGAGAGCACCACCAGGCTGCCGGCGTTGCGGCGCAGCCGGCTGGAGATGTGGTCGAGCCGGTACAGGTGCTCCAGCCGGGACGGGTCGGTCTCCTGCCGTTCCAGCCGGTCGATCAGCGCGATCTGCCGGCCGACCAGGTTCTGGGTGCGCCGGCCGACGTGGCCGAACATCTGCGCCACGTTGCGCCGGCCGGCCACCTGCCGCTCCACCAGCCGGGCCGCGGTGGCCTGCACCCGGTCGAACGCCCGGGCCAGGTCGCCGATCTCGTCCCGGGCCCGTACGTCGACCGGGTCGAGCCGGACCGGCGGGACGTTCTCGGTCTCGTCGTCGACCACCCGGACCAGTTCGGCCTCGGCGAGCCGGGCCACCCGGTCGGCGGAGCGGGTGAGCCGGGTCAGCGGCCGGGCCACCGTCCGGGCCACCGCGACGCTGAGCAGCAGCACCACCGCCAGGATCAGCGCGGCCGACCCGCCCACCAGGTACGCCGCGGTCAGCGCCCGGCGCTGCTCGCCGGTCACCTCGGCGAGCACGTCCGCCACGACCTTCTTCTCGATGAACTGGCCCAGCGTGATCATCGAGCGGGCCGACGGGAAGAGCGCGTCCAGGGTCACGTTCCGGACCGCGCCGGACGGGTTGACCACGCTGGTGGTCAGGAAGTCGGCGCTGGTCCGGGCGGCCACCGCCGCGTCGTTCAGCACGGCCAGCTTGAGCTGCTCGGCGGTGATCAGGCGGCGGAACCGGCGGTTGTCCACGGTGAGCGCGGACATGCAGGCGACGAAGGCGGCGTTGGTCGTCGGGTCGTTGCTCGCCTTCACCAGCACGATCAGCGTGGCGCAGGCGCCCAACCCCTCGTCGGCGCGCAGCAGCGCGTCCAGCGCGAGCACCTGCCGTCCGGCCGCCGTCTCGGTGTCCACGCTGAACGGCAGCCGCAGCGACTCGATCAGCGCCATGTCGACCGGCCCGTACGCGTCCATGATCTGGCTCGGGGTGGCGGTGCCGGCGAGCACCGCGCGGCGCAGGTCGGTCAGCGCCCGTACCCCGTCCAGCGCGTCGGCGACCGGTGCCGGCAGCGCCTCGCCCCGCTCGGCCCGCAGGTCGGCCACCCGGTCGTCCACGGTGGCGCTCTTGCGCACCAGTTCGCTGCGGCTGACCCGGCCGAGCAGCAGGCCGACCGAGAGGATGCGTTCCTGTTGCAGGTCCTGCACGAGGGTGCCGATCCGGCTGGCCAGCCGGACCCGCTCGGCGATGTCGCCGGCCCGCTGGGCGGCCGCCACCCGGTCGACCACCACCGGTACGGCGAGACCGAGGGTGCTGATCAGCGGGATGACCACGAGCAGCGCGAGCTTGCCGCGGATCCGGAGCCTACCGAGCAGCATCGACCGACCCCCACGACGCGAGAGCGGGGTCGCCGGCCGGGCCGGCCGGCTGGAGCGGGTGCGGCTCGTCGGGGCGCGATCCGGACCGCGGTCGCCAGGCGTCGCTCTCCGGCGCCGCGTCGGCCTGTGCGCGGGCCTGCCGCGCCTCGGCCGCGCGCCGTCGGGCCCGGCGGGCCGCGGCGAGCAGCACCCCGCCGAGCGCGGCCAGCAGCAGGACGGCGAGCCCGACGGCCCCGAGCGCGAACCGGCGGTCCCGGTCCAGCGCGTCGACCCGCCCGGCGAGCAGGGCGTCGAGTTCGGCGAGGATGACCGGCTGGAGCTCGGTGGCGGCGGCCTGCGCGTTCAGCCGGGCCGCGGCGATCTGCGCCGGGTCGACCACCCCGGTGCGCTCGGCCGGGGTGGAGGCGGCGGCCAGCGCCTCGACCGCGCGCTGGTAGGTGTCGAGCGGGGTGAGCACGTTGGCGCCCAGGTCGGTGCTCTCCGTGCTGTCGACCGCCGCGCGCAGGTCGGCGACCAGGTCGCCGGCCGGGGTCAACGCGCCCGCCCGGAGGGCGGCGAGTTCGGTGGCGGTGCGCAGCCGGTCGGTGTCCGGCCGGCGGGCGGCGAGCGTGGCCAGGTCGGCCAGCCGGCCGGTGGCCACCACCGCCTCGGGCAGTTCCTGGCCGGCCCCGTCCTGGAGGAAGAAGGAGTCGGCCGCCGGGTCGCGGACCAGGCCGGAACTCTCCCGTACCTTCCGGTAGAGGTCCAGCAACAGGTCGGTGACCTCGCCGTACGCCGCGAACGCGGCCTCCGGCTCCGCCGGCGGACGGTCGCGCAGCGCCTCCAGCTTCGCCCGCAGCCCGGCCCAGCGTTCCTGGCTGCGCAACTCCCGCCCGATCCGGGCGTCGACCGAGGCGGCGGCCTCGACCGCGCGGGTCAGCGGCTCCCCGGGCACGGGCCGGCCGGCGACCGCCGCGGACTGCGCGTCGACCAGCGCGTCGGTGACCGGGGCGAGGGCCGACAGGTAGGTCACCCCGAGCCGCTCCCGGGCGGCCAGCGCCCGGTCGTCGTCGGTGTGCCGCCAGGTCAGACCGAACAGCAGCGCCACCGGCGCCAGCAGGGCCACCACGAGCAGCGGCGGCAGCAGGCGGGCCGCTGGGGAGGGTCGGCGACGGGCCCGCGGGGCGGGGACGGTCATGGTCGGTTTCCTCCGGCGGTGCGCGGGAAGGGGAAACGGCCGGTGCGGGAGTGTCGTGGGTGGAGTCCCGTCCGCCGGACCGGAAACGTAACCGAACCTTCCGGCACAGTTGCCCCCCGTCAATCAGTCGGCTTCGCGTCACTTCGCGCCATGTCACGTCACGCGCAGCCGACGAGCACGCTCCGTGCGATTCGTGAAGTGACATGGATGGATCGGTGCGGTTTCCGCCGAAGATCCGAATTCACGTGATCCGAATTCGCCGCGCTGGGACGGGACTGGACGTTGCGCGGACGCACCGCACCGGACGCCGATCGGGGCAACCGGACGGACGTACGGAGGATCTCAGCCAACGCTCAGCCTCCGGCCCGTACCGTGTGCCGCATGAGATCGCCGTTGTCGGCCGCGCGGATCCGGCGTGCCCTGCCCACCCGCCGCCGTCGGGTGGTCGCCGCCTCGACGGCAGTCGTGCTGCTCGCCGCCGCCGTCACCTGGGCGGTGTGGCCGCGGGAGGCGGCGGTACGCACCGAGGCCGCGATGCTCACCGTCCGCTCCGGACCGGCCGGCGACCAGCCGGTGGACCTGGACACCACGCTCTACCTGCCCGAGGACGCCTCGGCCACCCGGAAGGTGCCGGCGGTGCTGCTGGCGCACGGCTTCGGCGGCACCAAGGACTCAGTGCGCGCCGACGCCGAGGAGTTCGCCGGGCGCGGCTACGCGGTGCTGACCTGGACCGCCCGCGGCTTCGGTCGCAGCGGCGGGCAGATCCACCTGGACCACCCCGACTACGAGGTCCGCGACGCCGAGCGCCTGCTGGACTGGCTGGCCGCCCGGCCGGAGATCCGCACCGACGGCGCCGGGGACCCCCGGGTCGGCGTGGTCGGCGGCTCGTACGGCGGCGGCCTGGCGCTGCTGCTCGCCGCGCGGGACCGGCGGGTCGACGCGATCGTCCCGATGATCACGTGGAACGACCTGTCCCGGGCGTTTTTGCCGGAGAGCACCGGCCGGGAGCCCGTCGACGGGGTGTTCAAGAAGGGCTGGGCCGGACTCTTCTTCGGCGGGGGCGGCAGCGTCGGCACCGGGCCGGCCGGGCTCTCCGGGACGGCCGCCGCCCAGCCGGAGGGTGCCCCGGCGTCCGCCGGCCCGCCCGCTCCGGGGCCGGGCGCCGGGCCGGGTACCGGCCCGGGCGGTGCCCCGGCCGGGGCCGCCGACCCGTCCTGCGGCCGGTTCGCCGCCGACGTCTGCGCCGCGTACCTGCGGATCGCCACCACCGGCCGGGCCGACCAGGCCGCCGTGGACCTGCTGCGCCGCTCCAGCCCGGCCGGCGTGCTGGACCGGATCACCGCGCCGACGCTGCTGGTGCAGGGCGAGGCGGACACCCTCTTCCCGCTCAGCGAGGCGGACGCCAACGCCCGCGGCATCGCCGCGGCCGGCACCCCCGTCCGGGTCGCCTGGTTCACCGGCGGCCACGACGGCGGCGAGGGACCGAAGACCGACACCGACCGGGTGCGGTACCTGACCATCCAGTGGCTGGACCACTACGTCAGGGGCGAGGGCGACGCCCCGGGCGACGACTTCACCTGGTCCCGGATCGCCGGTTTCGACGCCCTCGACCGGGGCCTGGTGGCCACCGGCTACCGCACCGCCGACTACCCGGGCACCGCCGGCGACGCGCGCCGGGAGATCACGGTGGCCGGCCCGGCGCAGCCGATCGCCAACCCGCCGGCCGGCAACCCGGCCGCCATCTCCTCGGTGCCCTTCGCCGGGGAACTCTCCTCGCTGCTCGGCGGGGTGGCCGGGGACGTGCCCGGCCAGCACGCCCGGTTCGAGTCGGCGCCGCTGGACGAGGCGGTGGACGTGGTCGGCGCGCCCACCGTGTCGGTCCGGGTCGCCTCGCCGACCGGCGAGGCGGTGCTCTTCGTCAAGCTCTACGACGTCGAGCCGGGCGCCGCGGCCACCCTGCCGAACGGGCTGGTCGCCCCGATCCGGCTCACCGGCCTGCCGAGCCGGATCGAGGAGGCGCGGCCGGTCACGGTGACCCTGCCGGCGATCGTCCGGCGGATCGAGGCCGGGCACCGGCTCCGGGTGGTGGTGGCCACCTCCGACCAGGCGTACGCCACGCCGGTCGAGCCGACCGTCTACACGGTGGCCCCCGGCGACGGGCCGGTGACCCTGCCCACGGTGACCGGCGAGCCGATCCCCACCACCGCGACGATCTGGCGCTGGGTGCTGGCCGGCCTGCTCGCCGCGATCGCGGTCGGGCTCGTCGTGGTCGTCGCCGTGGTCCGCCGCCGGCACCGCCGCCAGGACAGCTCCGTCCATCCCGGCTACGCGGACACCCCGCTGGCCGTGCGCCAACTCCGCAAGGAGTACGCGGACGGCTTCGTCGCCGTCTCCAACGTGGACTTCGAGGTGCACCCCGGCCAGGTGGTCGGCCTGCTCGGCCCGAACGGCGCCGGCAAGACCACCACCCTGCGGGTGCTGATGGGGCTGACCCAGCCGACGGCCGGCGAGATCTACGTCTTCGGGCACCGGCTGGTGCCCGGCTCCCCGGTGCTCTCCCGGATCGGCGCGCTGGTGGAGGGGCCCGGCTTCCTGCCGCACCTGTCGGGCCTTGCGAACCTCAAGGCGTACTGGCGGGCGACCGGCCGGCCGGTGGCGGACGCGCACTTCGACGAGGCGCTGGAGATCGCCGGGCTGGGCGCCTCGGTGCACCGGAAGATCAAGACGTACAGCCACGGCATGAAGCAGCGGCTGGCCATCGCCCAGGCCATGCTCGGCCTGCCCGAGCTGCTGGTGCTCGACGAGCCGACCGACGGGCTCGACCCGCCGCAGATCGCCGAGATGCGCCGGGTGCTCCAGCGCTACGCCACCGACGGCCGGGCGGTGCTGGTCTCCAGCCACCTGCTCGCCGAGGTGGAGCAGACCTGCACGCACGCCGTGGTGGTGAACAAGGGCCGGATCGTCGCCGCCGGCCCGGTCGAGGAGATCGTCGGCGAGTCGCCGAGCGTGCTGTTCGAGGTGACCGACCCGGACGCCGCCCGTACCGTGCTGGACCGGCTGGAGGGGGTGCGCGTGCTGCCCGACGGCGAGGGGCAGCTGGTCGTGGACACCAACGGCACCGCCCGCAGCGAGGTGGTGGCCGAGCTGGTCCGGGCCGGGATCGGAGTGGACCGGGTGGTGCCGCGGCGCCGCCTGGAGGACGCGTTCCTCGCCCTGGTGGGCGAGAACTCACGGGGAAGCGGGGACCGGTGATGGCGGGCTCTCAGGTCACGTCGGACGGCGCGCGCGGGACCGGCTCGATCGGCGCGGCGCCGGGCTACCGGCCCTCGGCCACCCTGCCGTTCGCCGCGGAGTTCCGCCGCCAGGCGTCGCGGCGGCGCACCCAGCTCGCGCTGGGGTTCATGGTGCTGCTGCCACTGATCATCCTGATCGCGTTCCAGTTCGACTCCGGCAACGACGACGACAACGGGCGCGGCGAGTTCGGCAGCCTGATCGAGTTCGCCACCACCGGCGGGCTGAACTTCACCCTCTTCACCATCTTCGTCTCCGCGTCGTTCCTGCTGGTCGTGGTGGTGGCGCTGTTCTGCGGTGACACGGTGGCCAGCGAGGCGAGCTGGGGCAGCCTGCGCTACCTGCTGGCGATCCCGGTGCCCCGGGCCCGGCTGCTGGCGGTGAAGCTGCTGGTGGCGCTCGCGTACTCGGCGCTGGCGCTGCTGCTGCTCGCCGGCACCGCGCTGCTGATCGGCACCCTGCGCTACGGCTGGGAGCCGCTGCGCAGCACGGTCGCCGCGCAACTGGAGCCGGGGGAGGGGCTGCTGCGGCTGCTGGCGGTACTCGGCTACCTGGCGGTCGTCCTGCTGGTGGTGGCCGGGCTGGCGTTCCTGCTCTCGGTCACCACGGACGCCGCGCTCGGCGCGGTCGGTGGTGCGGTGCTGCTCTGGATCCTCTCCAGCATCCTGGACCAGATCACCGCGCTCGGCGCGCTGCGCGCCTTCCTGCCCACCCACTACAGCACCGCCTGGCTGGGGCTGCTCTCCACGCCGGTGCAGACCGACGACGTGGTGCGCGGATCGATCTCGGCGATCAGCTACGCGACGCTCTTCTGGGGGCTGGCCTTCTGGCGGTTCACCCGCAAGGACGTGGTGTCGTAGCGGTCGCCGCCGCGCCGACCGGATGATCTCCCGGCCCCTTCGGGCAGACCTGCCCGACCCGTCTTGCCCGCCGACGGATCGATGATCTACGGTCCGCTGGCATTTCGCTCTGCACAACGAGACGGGGTCTTCTTGCGTACCTTTCGGGGTGCCGTGATCGGCACCATCACCGCGATGGTCGCGGTGACGGCGGTGGCCACTCCCGCCGGCGCCGCCGCGGCGCCGGCCGCGCCGTACACCGCACTGACCGTCGACGGCAACCCGTTCTCCTGGTGGCACCAGGGGTCGCGGGTCTTCGACCAGGCCGGCGGCGCCGCCTTCACCGTCACGCCCGGCGCCGGCGACGCGCTGAACCTCCGCGCGGACCAGGCCGGCGACGCCTGGACGTTCCGGATGGCCCCGCCGAGCGGTGAGACCTGGACCGCCGGAACCACCTACGAGCTGACCGGCGTCGAGGGCGCCGAGGACTTCGCCTTCATCGACGTCGCGCACAACGGTGCCACCTGCACCGAGACGCCGGGCTACCTCTCCGTCAGCGAGGCCACCCGGGACGCCGGGACCGACCGGCTCACCTCGTTCGCCGCCTACTACGTGATCTCGTGCGGCTCCAGCCGCCACGACCTGTTCGGCGAGATCCGGTGGAACTCGACCGTCGGCTACGCCGCCGCCGGCACCGACACGATGTCGCACGACTTCGGGGACCGGCTCGTCGGCGGTCCGGCGGCGAGCCGGACCATCACCGTACGGTCGATGGGCTCCGACCCGGTGGAGTACGGCACGGCCCGGTTCGACACCCCGGGCGCCTACTCGATCACGGCCGACACCTGCTCCGGCACCACCCGGGCGGCCGGCGAGACGTGCACCGTCACGGTGAGCGTGCGGCCGACCAAGCTGGGCGGCGAGTGGAACCTGCTGGTGCTCCCCGACAACACCGTCGTCGGCGAGCGGATGGTGCAGCTCGGCGTCAACGGCGTCGACCCGCGTACGGTCAGCGTCGCCCCGGCGTCGCTGGCCTTCGGTGACCAGTACATCGCCGAGACGGGCGGCACCCAGTCGGTGACCGTGACCGGCACCGGTGACACGCCGGTCACCTTCGGCGCCGCCACCATCGGGGGCACCGACGCTTCGTCGTTCGCCGTCAAGGCCGACACCTGCAAGGGCGCCACCCTGGCGAAGAACCAGACCTGCCGGGTCGACGTGGTCGCCAAGGCCGCCGGCGGGGGCGCCCGCAGCGCCACCCTCCAGCTGCCGAACGACAGCCTCACCAATCCCCGTACCGTGCCGCTGACCCTCAACGGCGTGGTGGGCGCGACGGGCACCTACTACCCGCTGACGCCGGCCCGGATCATGGACACGCGCACCGGCAACGGCGCCCCGAAGGCCAAGCTGGGCCCGAACGGCACGGTGAACCTCCAGGTGACCGGGCGGGGCGGCGTGCCGTCGGCCGGGGTGGGCGCGGTCGTGCTCAACGTGACCGTCGCCGAGCCGACGGCGTCCAGCTACCTGACCGTGTACCCGGCCGGGCGGGCGAAGCCCACCGCCTCGTCGCTGAACTTCGGCACGGGCTGGGTCCGCTCGAACTCGGTGACGGTGGCCGTCGGCACCGGCGGCAAGGTCGCCATCACCAACCACGCCGGCTCCACCCAGGCGATCGTCGACGTGGTCGGCTACTACGCCAGCGACAACACGCCGATCATGAACGGCATCGGCGTCGGCGGGCAGTTGCAGCCGGTCGCGCCGCTGCGGCTCTTCGACAGCCGGAGCGACTGGGGGAGCAAGCTGCCGGCCGGGGACCAGGTCCGGCTCGCGGTGAACTACGGCCCCGAGGCCAACGCGCGGATGCGGGCCGTGGTCGTCAACATCACCGCGGTGTCGCCGTCGGCCAGCGGGTTCCTGACCGCCTGGAACGGTGAGTGGCCGGAACCGCCGACGTCCACGGTCAACTACGCGACCGGGTCGGTCACGCCGAATCTCGCGGTGGTGCCCGTACGGCGCTGCTACGACTGCCCGTGGGGCGCGGAGTTGCCGACGTTCGGCGTCTACACGCACAAGGACAGTCACGTGATCGTCGACATCGTCGGCTTCATCGACGACGGTGGTCTCGCCAACGGGCTGCGCTTCGACCCGAAGACGCCGACCCGGATCGTGGACAGCCGCATCGGCCAGGGCCTGCCGACCAACCCCGGCCCGGCCGTGATCGGCACGGTCACCACGCCGGGCTCGGTGGTGACCGACAGCACCCGGGCGCTGGCGCTGAACGTCACAGCGGTCAGCCCCACCGCCAGCACCTACCTGAAGCTGTGGCCGAACGGCGTCACCGGCATCGACCGGCCGGACGTCAGCAACCTCAACGCCGCGGCGGGGCAGACGGTGGCGAACGCCGCCGTCACCCTGATCGGTCCGACCGACGCGTTCAACGTCTACAACCACTCCGGCACCACCGGCGTGGTGGCGGACGTCGTCGGCACGTACTGGCTCTACCCCGGTACCGCCAGCGGCTCCGCCGTCTCCGGTGACACCTCGCGGTCGCCGTACCGCCTCGGGGAGCTGCCCACGCCGGACAAGGGTCCATAGAGTGACCCTTGACCGGCGGCAGCACCAGCACGAACCGGTGGCCTTCACGAGGCCACCATAAATACTCGAGACGTCGTGCTCGATCGATGACTCGGGCGTCGATGCTCCAGACGTCACGTGCTCCAGATGCGTGCTCGACGTCCGTGCTCGGGCGTCGTGCTCCGTCCAGCCCGGCGTTCGGCACCAGCAGCCCTGGCACTTGAGGAGTCCATGCTGGAGTGTCTCGTCCTGGCTACAGGGCACCGACCGGGTGGGCTCCGGCGTTTCCGGGGCCGGCAGGGTCACGGCGTGGCGCCGAGGTCGGTGGCCCTTCTTCCGGACGCTGACCCCGACCCGGCCGGTGTTGCCAGGTCTGATCGGGCCGTCCAACTCGACGGCCTGCGGCGGCTGGCCGGCCGAAAACCACCTCCAGCGCCTCGCCGTTGGTCGACCACTGGCGGAGTCGGTATGGGATTTATGAACGCGGGGCGGCACGGGCCCCGCTCGCCCGGTTGCGGGATCAGCGGCCGGGGCGGGTCGTCCAGCCGGGTGATGCCCTTCGCCCCCTCCACGACCCTGGACCGGATCGGCGCGCCGTCGCCGTCAGACAACCAAAGCGGGTGGCCGGCGATGCACCAGGTACGCCGCCGTACGCAGTTCACCAGCTCCGCCGAGCGCGCAGCCCTGGCGGCCTCGGTCCCCAGGGCCCGGTGGCCCCGGATCCCGGACCCCCGACTCGGGCGAGCGGTTCCCGGGCCCCGGCCGCCGTCCGGGCTCGCCCCGATCGCGCCGGACGGGGGAGACCGGCCTCCCACCATCCCGGCGTGGTCGCCGGGCGTGCAGGCCAGCGGCGTCGCCGCGAGCGGTACGGCAGCGAGCAGGATTCGGCGGCGGGGTGGTCGGGAGCATCGACCCATCCTTCCACCGCCTTCCAGCGGCCCCGGGTCCGCCTCCGTCTCCGTCTCCGCCTCCGCCCGAGGCTCGTTCCGCAACCGCGCGTGGGTGTCGCCAGTGATGACCGGCGCCGCGACCAGCGCCAGCGGCGATGCACCGCCTGCCGCCTACCGCCGCCTGCGCCTGCCGCCTGCCGCCTGCCGCACCCGCCTGCCGCCTGCCGCCTGCCGCCTGCGCCCGGCGACGGCGGCACTGGCGGCTGTCGAAACATGGGGTACCCGCCGGCCTCGCCAGCGCGGCGTCCTTGGCACGTGGCGGGGGGGGTGGGCTGCCTTGGGTGCAGTTGTGTGGTTGCCGTAACGACAACAACCGCACCCAAGGAAGACAAACGAGCACTCCGCGGACCGGATCAGCTCCGCCAGGTCCAGCGAGCGCTTTCGCCTTGGTCCCGTTGGTGGGGCAGCTCGACAGGGCCCGTGCAGATGTTCGTCGGCTTGGTCCCGTTGGTGGGGCGGCGCAGCAGGGCCAGGCAGGGTGTTCGTTGGGCTGGTCTCGTTGGTGAGGCAGCTCGAAGGGCCGGATGGGGGTGTTCGTTGGGCTGGTCTCGTTGGTGGGGCAGCTCGACAGGGACTGCGGAAGGTATGCCGCGGGCCGCGAGGCCGCCCAGGCCGAGCGCTGCAGGCGGGGGGTGAGGAGCCAGGGCCAGACAGCGAGGCCGGATGTGGCGGGGCCGGGTCCGGGGCCGCGCGGGGGTCAGTGCGACCGAGGCCAGTGATGCGGCAGGCGAAGTAAGGCCGGGGCCGGAAGCCCGGCGGTCCGGTGGCTGGGGTGGGGTGGATGCGATGAGGACCGCGTCCAGCGGGCCGGGGTGGAGGCGATCCAGCTCGTCGCGGCGCAGCCGGGCGAAGTGGCCGGTGCCGCGGGGGCGGGCCGGGGTCGGAGGCGGGGAGCGCGGGGCCGGCGGTCAGGGCGGGTGGGGGGCGGGGCGGTGCGGACCGCGTCCAGCAGGCCGGGGTGGAGGCGGTCCAGATGGTCGCGGCGCAGCCGGACCGAAACGGCTGGTGCCGGCGGGGGCGGGCCGGGATCGGAGGCGGGAAACGCGGGCCAGCGGTCAGTCGCGGGTGGGTGGGGTGGGGGTGGGGGCGGTGAGGACCGCGTCCAGCAGGCCGGGGTAGAGGCGGTCCAGCTCGTCGCGGCGCAGCCGGACGAAGCGAGTGGTGCCGGCGACCCGGGTGCGGGTCAGCCCGGCCTCGCGCAGCACCTTGAGGTGGTGGCTGCGGGTGGCCTTGGAGATGCCGAACTCGAAGGTGCCGCAGGCGTACTCGCCGCCGCCCTCGGCGAGCGCGCGGACGATCTGGAGCCGGACATCGTCGGCCAGCGCGGCCAGCACGGCGGTGACCGGCACGTCGCGCAACTCGGGTTCGTGCAGCTCCATGTGACCAGTGTAACCCTTGTTCGACTTTTGTCGAACAAGCTCCTAAGGTCGGTGACGTTGGTTCGACGATACTCGAACATAGGAGCTGAGGATGCGCTCTCGGGCCGCCGCCTTCCCCCTGGTCGCCGTGCTGAGCTGGGGGGTGATGTTCCCCGTCCTGGCCAGCGCGCTGGTCCGGGTCGACGCGCTCAACCTGACCACCGCCCGGTACCTGCTGGCCACCGCGATCCTGGTCGCGCTGCTGCTGTTCCGGGAGGGCGGCGGCGCACTGCGGCCGGCCGGGCGGGCCACCGAGATCGTGGTGCTCGGCGTCGTCGGGTTCGCCGGCTTCAACCTACTGATCAACCTGGCGCTCGGGCAGGCCGCCCCGCAGCAGATCGCGCTCTTCGCCGCCACCATCCCGCTGGTCACCCAGCTGGTCCGCTGGGCGCGTGACGGCGTACGCCCGCGCCCGGCGCTCTTCGCGCTCTCCCTGGTGGCGCTGGCCGGCATCGGTCTGGTGCTCACCCGCGGCCGGCTCGACGGCCTCGGCGAGTTCGGCGTGGGCGCGGTGCTGACGATCGGTGCGGTGCTCGGCTGGGCGGTCTACACGCACGGCGGGAGCCGGTTCGGCGGCTGGTCGCCGCTGCGCTACACCACGCTCACCGCGCTCGCCGGCACGCTCGCCATGCTGGCCGCCAGCGTGCTGGCGGACCTGGCCGGCTGGCAGCACGCGCCGGCCGCCGCCGACCTCGTCGCGGTCGCCCCGCAGTTGGCGTACGCCGTCATCGTGGCCGCGGTGGTCGCGGTGCTGGCCTGGAACACCGGCGTGCAGCGGCTCGGCGCGGCCAACGCGGCGCTGTTCATGAACCTGGTGCCGGTGACCACGTTCGCGGTGCAGATCGCCCGCGGCTACCGGCCCGGCGCGGTGGAGCTGGCTGGCGTGGCTATCACCATCGCCGCCCTGGTCGCCGCCAACCTGGCCACCCGGCCCCGCCGGGCCGCCCGCCCGCGCCCGGCCAACCACGCCGAGGCGGTGGCCGTCGCGGACCCGGTGGCGGTCGTCGACCCGGTCGCCGTGGTCGGCCGGTAGCCGGCCCGCTCACAGCGTGGGAACCCGGCAGAGGCGCGTCGGGGCGAGCGCTTAGACTCGGCGGCACAACTGCATACCTCATCCAGAGGGGCTGAGGGATACGGCCCGACGACGCCCCGGCAACCACCCCGCGCGCTCACCGCTGAGCGACCGGCGGGGCAGGTGCCAATTCCGTCCCCGCCGCAGAGTGCGATGCGGGGAAAGATGAGAGGACTCCTCGACATGACGTCGACGCTCGCCGCCTCCGGCATCGACACCTCCGCCAGCCCCGCCCGCGCCCTGGTCTGCCGCGCCTGCTCGGCCCGCTACCCGCTCGCCGCCCAGCACGCCTGTTACGAGTGCTTCGGCCCGCTGGAGGTCGACTACGACACCGCCGAGCTGGCCAAGGTCACCCGGGAGCAGATCGAGGCCGGCCCGGCCAACCTCTGGCGGTACGCCGCGCTGCTGCCCGCCGGCCAGGACCCGGCGGCCCGGGTGACCCTCGACCCGGGGCTCACCCCGCTGGTCGCCGCCCCGCACCTCGCCGCCGAGCTGGGCATCACCGCCCCGCTCTGGGTCAAGGACGACAGCGCCAACCCCACCCACTCGTTCAAGGACCGGGTGGTGTCGGTGGCGCTGACCGCCGCCCGGGCGCTCGGCTTCACCCGGTTCGCCTGCGCCTCCACCGGCAACCTGGCCAACTCGGTCGCCGCGCACGCGGCCCGGGTCGGCGCCCCGTCGGTGGTCTTCATCCCCAGCGACCTGGAGCAGGGCAAGGTGGTCACCACCGCCGTCTACGGCGGCGAGCTGGTCGCCATCGACGGCTCGTACGACGACGTGAACCGGCTCTGCGGCGAACTGGTGGAGACGGACGAGTTCGAGGACACCGCGTTCGTCAACGTGAACGTGCGCCCCTACTACGCCGAGGGTTCCAAGACGCTCGGCTACGAGGTGGCCGAGCAGCTCGGCTGGCGGATCCCCGCGCAGGTGGTGATCCCGATGGCCAGCGGCGAGCTGCTCACCAAGATCGACAAGGCATTCGCCGAGCTGGTCGAGATCGGCCTGGTCGAGGCGCCGGCCGGCGGCTGGAAGGTGTTCGGCGCCCAGTCGGCCGGCTGCAACCCGATCGCCACCGCGCTGCACGCCGGCACCGACACCATCACCCCGGTCAAGCCGACCGGCATCGCCAAGTCGCTCAACATCGGCGACCCGGCGGCCGGCCTCTACGCGCTGGAGGCGGTGCGCCGTACCGGGGGCTGGATGGAGTACGTCGACGACGACGAGATCCGGGCCGGCATCCGGCTGCTCGCCCGTACCACCGGGGTGTTCGCCGAGACCGCCGGCGGGGTGACCGTCGCCGTGCTGCGCAAGCTGGTCGAGTCGGGCCGGCTCGACCCGGCCGCGGAGACCGTGGTCTTCAACACCGGCGAAGGGCTGAAGACCCTCGACGCGGTCGCCGGCCAGGTCGGCCCGACCCACCGGATCAAGCCCTCGCTGCGCGCCGCCCGCGACGCCGGCCTGCTCGGCTGAACCGCCCGCTAAGCGGGCTGACCGGGCGAGCGCTCGACGCGACGTCCCGGAGGTCGCGGTGTCCAGCCGGCTCGGACACCGCGACCTCCGGAAAACGGAGTCGGTCACCGACCGGGCGCCCCGGCCGCCCGCCGGAGGCGCGGATCACCCGGACGGGGGATGCGGCCGATCCGCCGGGTAACGGGCTTTTTGCTCTGGGTGCGGAAAACCCGCCGTCGGGGACTTGACGGTAGGAACCGGACGGCGCAAGATGCTCCGTGCGGGAGGGCGTTTCGCCGGAAGACTTGCGAGTCCTTACGACCCAACGCCGGCGGCGTTGTGCGAGCGCCCCTCCCGACCAACCTCCGATCGGGCCGGCGAAATTCGCTGGCCCGGTCGTCGTTCCCGGGCGCACCCTCGCTGCATGAGCATCACGATCGCGCCGATCGAGGCAACCGACCAGGCCGCGATCGACGCGGCGTACCAGGTCGGCGCCGCGGCCAACGACGCCGACCTGCCCGACTTCCCGCCGTTCTGCCGGCGACGGTTCGAGGCCAGCGTCCGGCACCCGATGCCGGGCACCGCCGCGCTCTGGGCGCTGGCCCGGCTGGACGGCGTACCGGCCGGCTATCTCGCGCTCGACCTGCCGCAACTGGACAACACCGACAACGCCACCGCCGACCTGATCGTGCACCCGGCGTACCGTCGGCGCGGCGTCGGCCGGGCGTTGCACGAGCACGGCGTACGGCTGCTGCGCGAGCAGGGCCGCAAGCGGGTGGTCGGGATGGCGGTCTCCGCGCTGCCCGGCGGCCCGCCCCGGCCGGCGGCCGGGGCCGCGTTCGCGGCCGCCCTCGGCGCGCACCCGGCGCTCGCCGAGATCCGGCGCCGGCTCGACACCACCCGGCTCGACCCGGCGGGGTTGGACGCGCTGCTCGCCGAGGCCCGGGGCCACGCCCAGGGCTACCGGACCGTCCAGTGGCGCGGCGCGACGCCGGAGGAACACCTGGCCGACATCGCCTACCTGGACGGCCGGCTGATGACCGACTCACCCATCGGCGACCTGCACTGGGAGGCGGAGCGGGTGGACGCCGAACGGGTCCGGGGCACCGAGCGGGCGCTGGACGCGCGCGGCCGGCGGCGCTACCACACGGCGGTACGCCACGAGGAGTCCGGCCGGCTGGTCGCCTGGACGCTGCTCGACGTGGGCGCGTCCGCCGACTGGCACGCGTTCCAGCAGATCACCATCGTCGACCCGGAGCACCGCGGCCGGCGACTCGGCCTGCTCGGCAAGATCGAGAACCTGCGTCACCTGCTGACCCACGAGCCGGCGGTACGCGCGATCGACACCTTCAACGCGGCCGAGAACGCGCACATGGTGCGGATCAACGAGCAACTGGGCTTCCGCCCGGTGGACGGCTGGACCGACTGGCAGCTGACCATCTGAGTTGTGACACGGGCCTACTGATTTTGGTGCCACCTGTTGCATGATGGCGGGCATGACGGAGACCCCGCACCCCCTGTACGACAGGCACGCCGACACCCTCGACCGGGCGCTGACCGCGATCACGGAGCGCGGGTACTGGTCCGCCTATCCCGAGTCCCCCAGCCCCCGGGTCTACGGCGAGACCGCCGCCGCCGACGGCAAGGCCGCCTTCGAGGCGTACCTGGGCGGCGACTTCCCCCTCGACCAGCCGGGCGCCGGCGACCGGGTGGCCACCGAGACCAGCCCGTTCGGCGTGGCGCTGGACGTCCGCTACCCGCACGCCGGCGCCGACGAGCTGGTCGCCGCGGCGAGCGCCGCGCTGCCCGCCTGGCGCGATGCCGGCCCGCAGGCCCGGGTGGGGGTCTGCCTGGAGATCCTCGACCGGCTGCACAAGCACATCTTCGAGCTGGCCAACGCTGTGCAGTTCACCAGCGGGCAGGCGTTCGTGATGGCCTTCCAGGCCGGCGGCGCGCACGCCCTGGACCGGGCGCTGGAGGCGCTGGCCTACGCGTACGCGGAGATGACCCGGCACCCGGGGACGGCCGGCTGGGAGAAGGCGGCCGGCAAGGGCGACCCGCTGCGGATGACCAAGACGTTCCACGTGGTGCCCCGCGGGGTGGGCCTGGTCATCGGCTGCAACACGTTCCCGACCTGGAACTCGTACCCGGGGCTGTTCGCCTCGCTGGTCACCGGCAACCCGGTGATCGTCAAGCCGCACCCCCGTGCGGTCCTGCCGCTCGCGATCACCGTCCGGTACGCCCGCGAGGTGCTCGCCGAGGCGGGCTTCGACCCCGACCTGGTGCTGCTGGCCGCCGAGGCCCCGGGTGAGAAGCTCGCCTCGACGCTGGCCCTGCACCCGGCCGTGAAGATCGTCGACTTCACCGGCTCCACGGAGTACGGCGACTGGCTGGAGGCCAACGCCCGGCAGGCGGCGGTCTACACCGAGAAGGCCGGCCTGAACACCGTGGTGATCGACTCCACCGACGACTTCGCCGGGATGTGCCGCAACCTCGGCTTCACCCTGACCCTCTACAGCGGCCAGATGTGCACCACCTCGCAGAACATCCTGATCCCCGCCGGCGGCATCGAGACCGACCAGGGGCACAAGAGCTTCGACGAGGTGGCCGGCGGGATCGCCGCCGCGGTCGGCAAGCTCACCGGCGACCCGGCCCGGGGCGTCGAGCTGACCGGGGCGATCGTCAACGACGGTGTGCTGGAGCGGTTGGACGAGGTGACCAAGGTCGGCGAGCCGGTGCTGGAGTCGCGTACCGTCGAGCACCCGGCCTTCCCGGGCGCGGTGGTCCGCACCCCGACGGTGGTCAAGGTCGGCGCGGACGACACCGCGACCTACGGCCGGGAGTGGTTCGGGCCGATCTCGTTCGTCATCCCCACCGACTCGACGACGCACAGCCTGGAGATCATGCGGAAGACCGTCGGGGAGAAGGGCGCGCTCACCGCAGGCGTCTACTCCACCGACGAGGCGGTGCTGGACGCCGCCGAGGCGGCGGCGATCGAGGTCGGGGTGCACCTGTCCTGCAACCTCACCGGCGGGGTGTTCGTCAACCAGTCGGCGGCCTTCTCCGACTTCCACGGCAGCGGCGCCAACCCGGCGGCCAACGCGGCGCTGACGGACGGGGCGTACGTGGCGAACCGGTTCCGGATCGTGCAGTCGCGTCGGCACGTCTGAGTTCGGGTTTTCGGGGGCAGCCGTGGTTGCGGTTGGGGTTTCCGGGGCAGCCCGCCCCGCTCTGGGCGGTCAGGCTTGATCCCGACGCGGGCGGGCTGCCCCGGAAACCCTTCCGGGGCGGCCTGCGTCGGGGGGCCCTGGGGGTGTTGATCTTCGGGGTGCTGCCTCGGGTGGGGTTTACGGTCACCGGGGGCTAGCGGGGTCTGGGGGTCAGGCGGGGCGGCGCATCTGGAGTTCGGTCAGGGCGGGGATGGTGGGGTGGGGCACCCGGACGCCGGTGTCGACGAAGCCGAGGCGCTGGTAGGCCCGGTAGGCGCGGTCGTTGCCGACCACCACCTCCAGCATCAGCTCGGGCCGGCCGCACTCCCGGGACCACTGCGCCACCGCCGCCACCAGTTCGCTGAGCAGTCCACTGCCGCGCCAGGTCGGGGTCACGTAGACCGCGTAGATGACGGTGAGGCCGGGCTCGGTCGGGATCGTGGTGCCCCCGGCGTGCCCGACGAACCGACCACCGGGGTCGGCGACGAACTGCGCGGTGTCGGTGCCGGTCGAGGTGTACGCGACCCGCGCGGCGAACTCGGCGTGCGGGCGGGCCGCCGCGTCGGCCAGGGTCTCCAGGAAC
This sequence comes from Micromonospora sp. C28SCA-DRY-2, assembly GCF_030519475.1. GTDB lineage: Bacteria > Actinomycetota > Actinomycetes > Mycobacteriales > Micromonosporaceae > Micromonospora. The sequence continues at coordinate 380,776 of NZ_JAUMKD010000004.1, forward strand.
GCCAGCGGCGCGTCGGCCAGCATCTCCAGGCGCAGCGCCCGCATCCGGGCGGCGTCCCGCGGCCGGACCCGTCGGACCTCCGCCACCCGCCGGCCCGGCCCGCCCGGATCGCTGGTCATGCCCGCATGCCTACCACAACGACGGACGACGATCCCGCCGAGTCCGCGATCATTCGGAATATGCCCGATTTGTGGTCGTGCACCGTAGTCACGCCTCGTGTAGCGTGCGATTTCGGTCACCGTTTCAGCGGCCGTCGCCGATCGCCGAACGGTGGCCCCGGGATGCCGGCGTGCCGGCCTCCGGGTTGTGGTACGCCGCGCAGAGTGAGGAAGTGCACCGTGGCACAGGGCACCGTGAAGTGGTTCAACGCCGAAAAGGGCTACGGCTTCATCGCCGTCGACGGCGGGCAGGACGTCTTCGTCCACTTCTCCGCCATCGAGATGGACGGCTACAAGGCGCTGGACGACGGCCAGCGGGTGGAGTTCGAGATCGCCCAGGGCCAGAAGGGGCCGCAGGCCGAGCGGGTGCGCGTCATCGCCTGATCCGGCGCCCCCACGTTCCGACGCGCCGGGGGGCTGCGGTGCGGCCACCGCACCAGGAAAGATCGTGAGCCGTTCCAGCTCTCGCTGAGGAGGGTTCATGTCCGACCAGCCGCCCCCGGACGCGTCGTCCCCCAACCCCGGCACCCCCGGAGCGGGCGACCCCGCTCCGGGCGCCAACCAGCCGGCGGAGCCGTCCGCTGCCGGCCGGCCCGGGGAGCCGACCGCGCCGCCGCCTCCGGCGGCCCAGCCGTGGGACGCCACCGCGCCGCAACCGCCCGGCGCCACCGGCCCGGCCGCTCCGCCACCGTCCGGCGCCCAGCCGGCCCAGCCGTGGGACCCGGCCGCGCCGCCACCCGCCGGGGCGCAGCAGCCTCCGTCGTGGGATCCGGCCGCGCCGCAACCGTGGCCGGGCGGCGGTACCCCGTACGGTCCGCAGGGCTGGCCGCCGGCCGCCGGCGGGCCGGGCTGGCCGACGCCGCCCACCGGCGGCTTCCCGACCGGCGGGTACGGCGTGCCCGGGTATCCGCAGCCGGCGCCCGGGTACCCGGGCTGGTACCCGCCGGGCTACGGCTTCGACCCGACCGACCCGCTGGTCACCCCGCCCGGGGCGGGGGTGTCCGGCTGGTTCGACCGGTGCGTCGGCGCGATCCGCCGCGGCTGGCGGCTGCTGCTGCCGATCCTGCTGCTCACCCAGGTGCTGCCGGCCGCGGTGCTGTCGGTGATCAGCCTGGCGGTCGACCCGACGGCCGAGTGGGACGCCACGGTCGGCCAGGACCCGGACGCCCTGCCGGACACCTTCCTCACCGACCTGGCCACCATGCTCGGCGTGCTGATCGGCGGCAGCCTGCTCTTCGGCCTGGTGCAGAGCGTGGGGTGGGCCGCCGGCAGCTGGGTGGTCGCCCGGCAGGCGGCCGGCGAGCCGGTGGGGCTGGGCGCCGCGCTGCGGTACGGGTTGCGCCGGGCGCTCGGACTCTGGGGCTGGACCCTGCTGATCGGTCTGATCGTCGCGCTCGGCACCTGCCTCTGCGTGATCCCCGGCATCTACTTCGCGTTCGCGTTGAGCATGGCCGGCCCGGTCTGGCTCTTCGAGCGGCAGGCCCCGATCGGCCGGGCCTGGCGGATGTTCCACGACCGGCTGGGCCTGCTGCTCGGCCGGGTGGCGATGGTGGTGGCGGCGGTGATCGTCGGGTCGATGGTGGCCGGGGTGGTCGAGGCGGTCGGCACGCTGCCGTTCGGCATGACTCCGCTCGACTCCGCGGGCTCGGCGGTCGGCGTGATCATGGTCATCCTGGTGGCCGCGGTGCTGGCGCTGCCGGCACACGTCGTGCAGCTCGTCGGCCTGGTGGTGACCTACGCCGAGCAGCGCGCCCACGAGGGCCCGGTGAACGCCGCCCGGCTGGCCGGCGAACTCGGCTGACCGGGGCGGTCGTGCTTGCACTCGCCCAGTGAGAGTGCTAAACAAGTCATTGGCACTCGCAACCTGTGAGTGCCAATGGTCGGGGCGGTGGGGCCGCGGCCACGCCGGTGGGACAACCGCCGGCGAGGCACGTGGCCGGTCGTCGCGGGCTATCCGGCCCGGCCGAGGAGGCGTCGCCGTCGTCCGGTGGCGACGTCCCAAGGTGCGTACACCAGGCGGCCCATCCGGGACACACACTCGGGTGGCCCGTGAGTGTCCAGGAGGACAACGCCGTATGGCCAAGATGATCGCGTTCGACGAAGAGGCGCGCCGCGGCCTCGAGCGGGGCATGAACCAGCTCGCCGACGCCGTGAAGGTGACCCTCGGCCCCAAGGGCCGCAACGTCGTGCTCGAGAAGAAGTGGGGTGCCCCCACCATCACCAACGATGGTGTGAGCATCGCCAAGGAGATCGAGCTCGAGGACCCGTACGAGAAGATCGGCGCCGAGCTGGTCAAGGAGGTCGCGAAGAAGACCGACGACGTGGCCGGTGACGGCACGACGACGGCGACCGTCCTGGCCCAGGCCCTGGTTCGTGAGGGCCTGCGCAACGTGGCCGCCGGCGCCAACCCGATGGCCCTGAAGCGGGGCATCGAGGCCGCCGTGGCCAGCGTCTCGGAGGAGCTGCTCAAGCTCGCCAAGGACGTGGAGACCAAGGAGCAGATCGCCTCCACCGCCTCCATCTCGGCTGGTGACACCAGCGTCGGCGAGATCATCGCCGAGGCGATGGACAAGGTCGGCAAGGAAGGCGTCATCACCGTCGAGGAGAGCAACACCTTCGGCCTGGAGCTGGAGCTCACCGAGGGTATGCGCTTCGACAAGGGCTACATCTCCGCGTACTTCATGACCGACCCGGAGCGTATGGAGGCCGTCTTCGACGACCCGTACATCCTGATCGTCAACAGCAAGATCTCGTCGGTGAAGGACCTGCTCCCGATCCTCGAGAAGGTCATGCAGTCGGGCAAGCCGCTGCTGATCATCGCCGAGGACCTGGAGGGCGAGGCCCTGGCCACCCTGGTGGTCAACAAGGTCCGTGGCACCTTCAAGTCGGTCGCCGTCAAGGCGCCGGGCTTCGGTGACCGCCGCAAGGCCATGCTCACCGACATCGCCATCCTCACCGGTGGCCAGGTCATCAGCGAGGAGGTCGGCCTCAAGCTGGACGCCGTCGGCCTCGACATGCTGGGCCGGGCCCGCAAGGTCGTGGTGACCAAGGACGAGACCACGATCGTCGACGGTGCCGGTGACGCCGAGCAGATCCAGGGCCGGGTGAACCAGATCCGGGCCGAGATCGACAAGAGCGACTCCGACTACGACCGGGAGAAGCTGCAGGAGCGGCTGGCCAAGCTGGCCGGTGGCGTCGCGGTGATCAAGGTCGGCGCGGCCACCGAGGTCGAGCTGAAGGAGCGCAAGCACCGCATCGAGGACGCCGTGCGCAACGCGAAGGCCGCCGTCGAGGAGGGCATCGTCCCGGGTGGTGGTGTCGCGCTGGTGCAGGCCGGCAAGACCGCCTTCGACAAGCTGGACCTGACCGGCGACGAGGCGACCGGCGCGCAGATCGTCAAGATCGCGCTGGACGCTCCGCTGCGGCAGATCGCCGTCAACGCCGGCCTCGAGGGTGGCGTGGTCGTCGAGCACGTCCGCAACCTGGAGGCCGGCCACGGCCTCAACGCCGCCAACGGCGAGTACGTCGACCTGCTGGCCGCGGGCATCATCGACCCGGCCAAGGTGACCCGCTCGGCGCTGCAGAACGCGTCGTCGATCGCGGCGCTGTTCCTCACCACCGAGGCCGTCGTGGCGGACAAGCCGGAGAAGACCCCGGCCGCCCCGGCTGGTCCGGGTGGCGGGGACATGGACTTCTGAGTCCAGTTCCGACCGGAAACGGGGCGGGCCGCTGACGCGGTCCGCCCCGTTTCGTCGTCAGGTGGGCAACGGGCGCTGGTTACGCCGCTTCTGTGCCCGGTCGTACGGCGGCCGGACCTGGATCGGCGCGTCGACCATCTCCAGCGGCTCCTCCACCTCGGCCGGCTCGGTGCCGGCCATCTCGGCCAGTTGTTCGGCGTCGCCGTAGTCGAGCCGGTCGAACGGCAGTTGCCCGGGGAGTTCGCCGACCGGGGTCCAGGTGACGGGCTGGACGTCGTCGGTATGTTCGTCGTCCGTGGTCATGGCTGCCTCCTCTACCGAAACGGTAGGAGGCGGCGGTCGGCGCTGCGGGTGAACGGCGTTATCGGGATCTATGTCCGGTTCGCCTCGGTCAGGGCTGGATCGTCCGGCGGTACAGGAAGAAGACCCGCTCGATCCGGGCGCCCGCGCTGCCGGAGTAGAACGGCACCGGCCCGACCCAGCCGATCTGTGCCGCCGCCAGCCCGGCCGCGTGCTGGTCGCGCAGGCAGCGGCGCAGCAGCACCCCGCCGATGCCGGAGCCCTCGGCCGCCGGGGCGGTGCCCATCGGCCCGAACCAGCTCGGCCGGCTCGACCCGTACGCGGCGAAGCCGAGCACCTCGCCGTCCCGCTCCGCCAGGTGGCAGCCCGCCCCGTCCCGGCCGACCGAGCCGAGCAGCTCGGCGTCCCAGGCCCCGCCGAAGGTGGACCGGGCGAACGCGGTCAGCGCCGGCAGGTCGGCCGGCTCGGCCCGGCGTACGGTGACGCCCTGCCCGGCCAGCCGCCGCTCGGCGTCCTCCGTGGACCGCAGCGCGGGCGACCCCTCGTACGACAGGTCGGCGGTCATGTTCCAGGCCGTCCGGTCCTGCCGGTAGCCGAGCGCCAGCGCGGCGCAGACCGCCGGGGTGTACCGGACGTCGATGCCGGGCCAGGCGTAGTAGGGCGGGTTCCCGGCCAGCAGCACCTCGGCCGCGCCCAGCGCGGCGAGCCTGCGCTCGGCGTGCCCGAGCAGCGCCCGCCCGACGCCCCGGCGCCGCGCGCCCGGGTCGACCGCCACCAGGTCCACGTGCCCGAGCCGCTGGTCGGCGGTGCCGACCGAGCAGATCAGCGCACCCACCAGCTCCCCGCCCCGGTACGCGCCCAGCGCGACCACCGGCCGGTCCGCGCCGGCCCGGGTCCAGAGGGCGGCCACGATCTCGGCGGCCTCGGCCGCGTCCTCCGGCAGGTCCAGCGCCCGACGGCACAGCTCCACCACGGCCGGCGTCCGGTCGGCGCTCAGCTCGACGATCTCCGCGTCCATGGTGGCCGACCCTAGATCACCGGGTACCGGGGTGCGCAAGGGCCGCACGGGAACCGCCGGCGGCCCGGAGCCCGGCGCGGCCGGGTCCGCCCGGCGGCGGCTCAGGAGCGGGCGGCCCGGACGGCGGCGTACGCGTCGACCAGACCGGCGCCGGTGACGTTTCGGTCGCCCCCGCAGGAGTCGGCCGGATCGCCGGAGCGGTAGCTGGCGAGCGCCGGGGTGGCGGTGTCCCGCAGGATCTGCCGGGTCCGGGCCAGGTCGCCGACCAGCGCCGGGTTCGCCGACCACATCAGCGCCACCACGCCGGCCACCTGGGGGGTGGCCATCGAGGTGCCGTCGAGCCGGGCGTACCCGCCACCGGGCATCGCGGAGACCACCTCGGCGCCCGGCGCCACCAGGTCCGGCTTGGCCGCGCCACCCGGCGCCGGCCCGCGGGAGGAGAAGCTGGTGACCCGGCGCTGCCGGTCCACCGCCCCCACGGTAAGCACGTCCGGGTAGGGCGCGGGCGGGTCGTCGATCGACCCGCAGTACGGCCCGGTGTTGCCGGCCGCGGCCACCACCAGGATGCCGGCGGCGTCCAGCGCGGCGGTGGCCGGGCGGAGCACCCGGGGGTCGCAGCCCTCGACCGACGGGCAGCCCCACGAGTTGGTGAGGATGTCCGGCGCGCGGGCCGGCCGGCCGTCGGTGAACGGGTCCCCGCCGGGCGGGAAGGGCGCCAGCATGAACTGGAGGCAGTCCAGGTAGTACGCCGGATTGCCGAGGTTGCGGTCCAGGTTGACGCAGCCCACCCACTGCGCGCCGGGGGCCACCCCGACGCCGCCCCGGCCCACCGCGCTGCCCACCGTGTGGGTGCCGTGCCCGCCCCGGTCGGCCGGCGCGCGGCTGCCGTTCCACGGGTCGTACCAGGAGTCGTCGCCGCCCCGGAAGCCGCCGGCCAGCGCCGGGTGCCCGCCGTCCACGCCGGAGTCGGAGCTGCCCACCACGACGCCGGAGCCGTCCACCCCGAGCTGGGACCAGACCCGGTCCGCGCCGATCAGCCGGATGTTCCACTCCGGGCCGGTCGGGGCGGCGACGGTGCCGCGGCTGGTCCCGGCCGGCGCCGGCAACGGTCGCAGCCGCTGGCTGACCAGCACCCGGTCCACCTCCGGCCGGCCGGCGAGCCAGGCCCGCACCGCCGGCCCGCCGGCCACCTCGACCGCGTTGACCAGGTAGTAGGAGGTGTACGGCAGGCGCAGCCGGCCGAGGTCGCGGCGCAGCTCGGCCTGGCTGCGATCGGCGGTGGCCACCAGCCGCCGGTAGACCTCGGCCGCGCGGGCGTTCCGGCCGGCCCGCCCCGGCGTGCCGGCCGGCAGCCCGGTCAGGTCGGCCTGCTCGCGCAGCACCACCAGCAGCCGCTCGCCGTGCAGGCCGGGCTGGCCCGGGCCGGCGGCCACCACCCCGGCCGCGACCAGCACGGTCGCGGCGGTCACCGCGGCCACCCGGCGGCTCGGCGTGCGGCCGTGCGGCCGGGCCAGCAGCACCCCGTACGCGACGGCCAGCAGGGCCGCGACGGCGAGCCCCGCGCCGGCGGCGGCCGCCACCCAGAACGGCACGTCGCGGGTGTTGGTGAGGACCAGGGTGATCTCTTCGGGATCGGTGAAGGCCAGCGGGCCGAACACGGCGAGCCCGACCAGCCAGCCGGTCGGGGTGCGGTCGGCAGCTTGGCCGGCGCCGGGGCGGCGGGCCGCCGCCTGGAGGGCGGCCAGCGCGAAGCCGGCCGGCGGGAGGGTCAGCAGCAACGGCAACTGCGCCCCGGACTGGCCCACCCCGGCGGCCAGCAGCAGCAGTGCCACCCCGGCGACCAGCCCGCCGACCAGCACCAGCCGGGCCGGCCGGGGCGGCTCGCCGACCGCGAACGGGGCCCAGAAGCCGGCGTCCAGCAGCGCCCCGGCCAGCGCGCCCAGCGCGGCCGCCGCGAGCGCGGCGAGTCCGGTCTCCAGCGGCCCGCCGAGCGCGCCCAACCAGACCCAGGGCAGCAGCAGCACCAGCCCGCCGGCCACGCCGAACAGGGTGAGACCGCCCGGCCGGCGGCCCCGGCCGGCCCACGCCGGCTGCCCGCCGGTGCCCGCCCTTCCCGGTCCCGCCGTTCCCGGTCCCGCCGTTCCCGGTCCCGCCGGGTCCAGGCCGCCCGGCCCCGCCGCCGGGTCCGGGCCCTCGCCGGGGCCGGCCGCCGCCGGGTGCGCCGCGGTCGGGGCGCCGCCGGTCGGGGTCGGGCCGGCCGGCGCCGGAACGCCCGGGCCCGTCGGAGGCGGGCCGGTCACCGCGCGCCGGCGGGCCAGCCGGGCCAGGACGGCGGCGGCCAGCGCGGCGGTGCCGGCCAGCGCCGCCAGGTACGCCTCGTGGTGCACCGGCGGGATGGCGCGGAGCAGCCCGAGCGCGGCGAGCACCAGCACCCCGGCCAGCCAGGCGCGACCGGTGGCCCGGACCGCCGCCGAGCGGGGCAGCAGGGCCAGCAGCAGCGCGGGCGTGCCGACCAGCAGGACGGCCGGCAGGCCGAGCACCGGCCAGAGCCAGACCAGCCGGTCCAGCCCGCTGGCCAGCAGCACCTGGTCGGTCAGCCACCCGCCGGCCTGGGTGAGCACCGCGCAACCGACGATCCAGCCGCCGGCCAGCGCGGCCGCCACCACCGCCCACGGGCTGGGCCGGGGCGGCACCGGCGGGGGCTGCGGCACGTACGGACCGGTGGGCGACGGGGGACCGACCTGCATCCCCAGACAGTACGGCCCGAGCGCCGCCTGCCGGCGGAGTGCCCGGGACGGTTACGGTGGACGGGTGCGCGACCCGAACGTGTCCCGATCAGTCGCCGGTCAGCTCTCCCCGGAGCGCCGCGCCGACGACCTGCGCCGGCTCCGGGCCGAGCGGTTCGACGTGCTGGTCATCGGGGGTGGGGTGACCGGTGCCGGTGCCGCCCTGGACGCCGCCTCGCGCGGGCTGAAGGTGGCCCTGGTGGAGGCGCGCGACTACGCCGCCGGCACCTCCAGCCGCTCCAGCAAGCTCATCCACGGTGGCCTGCGTTACCTGGAGCAGTTGGAGTTCCACCTGGTCCACGAGGCGCTCACCGAGCGCGGCCTGCTCGCCACCCGGTTGGCGCCGCACCTGGTCCGGCCGGTCCCGTTCCTCGTCCCGCTCCCGGCCGGCCGGGGCGTCCGCGACCTGCCGGGGCGGCTCTTCCGCCGCTCCTACTACGGCGCCGGGGTGGCCACCTACGACGCCTTCGCCGGCGTCTTCGGCGGCGGCCGGGGCATGCCGCTGCACCGCCACCTGACCCGCGAGGGCGCCCGCCGGGTCTTCCCCAGCCTGAAGGCCGAGGGGCTGGCCGGCGCGATCCGCTACTACGACGGGCAGGTCGACGACGCCCGGCTGGTGGTCACCCTGGCCCGCACCGCGGCCAGCCTGGGGGCGACCGTGGTGAGCAGCGCCCGGGCCGTCGGGTTGATCCGGCAGGCCCGCGAGGTGACCGGGGTCCGGGTCCGCGACCTGGAGGCGCCGGCCGGTTCGCCGGGCGCCGAGTTCGAGGTGCAGGCGCGCACCGTCATCGCCGCCACCGGGGTGTGGAGCGACGACATGTCCCGGATGCTCAACGACGTCGGGCTGCGCCCCGGCATCCGGGTCCGCGCCTCGAAGGGCGTGCACCTGGTGGTGCCCCGCTCCGCGATCACCGGCGAGACCGGGCTGATCCTGCGGACCGCGACCAGCGTGCTCTTCGTCATCCCGTGGGGCGGGCACTGGATCATCGGCACCACGGACACCGACTGGCGACTCGACCGGTCCCACCCGGCCGCCTCCGCCCGTGACATCGACTACCTGCTCCAGCAGGTCAACACCGTGCTGGACCGGCCGCTCACCCGGGACGACATCGAGGGCGTCTACGCCGGGCTGCGGCCGCTGCTGGCCGGCGAGGCCGACTCCACCTCCAAGCTCTCCCGCGAGCACGCGGTCTTCGAGCCGATGCTCGGGCTGCTGCTGGTCGCCGGGGGCAAGTACACGACGTACCGGGTGATGGCCTCGGACGTGGTCGACCGGGCCGCCCGCCGGCTCGGCGGCGTACGCCCGTCGCGCACCGCCGACCTGCCGCTGCTCGGGGCGGACGGCTACGCCGCGATGTGGCGGGACCGGGCCGACCTGGCCCGCCGGCACGGCGTCCCGGTGGGGGTGGTCGAACACCTGCTGGAGCGGTACGGCACCCTCAGCCTCGACCTGCTCGCGCTGGTCGACGCCGACCCGCTGCTCGCCTCCCCGCTGGCCGGCGCACCGGAGTACCTGGCGGCCGAGGTGACCTACGCGGCCCGGGCCGAGGGGGCGCTGCACCTGGAGGACGTGCTCACCCGCCGGACCCGGATCTCCTTCGAGACCAGCCACCGTGGACTGGAGTCGGCCGAGCACGCCGCCGAACTGATGGGCGCGGTGCTCGGCTGGGACGCGGCGACCCGGGCCCGCGAGGTGGAGAACTACCGGGCCCGGGTGGCGGCCGAACGGCAGTCGCAGCAGATGCCGGACGACGTCGCGGCCGACGCGGCCCGGCTGGGCGCGCCCGACGTCCGCGGCTTCGCCCGGGACCGGGGTTCCGACGGCGACACGGCCGATGTCCCCTCCTCGTCACGGTAACCTAACCGGCCGGTAACGTTACGCAACGATCTCGGTCCGCTCGACGGGTTCCGACGCTACCTACGGTGGGGTAGGTTGCGGCGCGTGGTTTCCGCATTCCGGTCCCGTTTGGTGCTGTTCTCCGCCGCCCTGTTGGCCGTCAACCTCGCCGGCTGCACAAGCACCGGCAACGCCGACGACGAACCGACACCGCGACCGGCCACGTCGGCGTCGGTGCAGCCCGGACTGGGCGGCGCGGCGACCATTGGGAAGGGCCAGGTCAGCCTGTTGCAGAAGCTCGGCTCCAGCGGCCCGCTGCGCACGCTCAACGTGTCGCCGGACGGCCGGTGGGAGTGCGTCGACTGCGCCGGCGACGGGGTGACCTCGTCGGGCACGCTCGGTGCCGAGCAGGTGCAGCGGCTCCAGGTGCTGCTGGACGACCCGCGGCTGCCGCAGGAGACCGACCAGGCCCGGCAGTACCGGGTGACCTGCATCGACGCGCTCACCTCCAGCCTGCTCACCTCGGTCGGCATGATCACCACCCAGGACTGTCCGGGCGAGGAGCAGCCGCTGGTGGCGTACGAGATCCTGCTGCTGCTCACCCAGGCCACCCCCGCCGAGCCCACGGCCTGACGCGGGCGCCGCCCGACGGCGGCCCGGTCCGCCGGACCGGGGCGCCGACGGCGCCGGCTCAGAGCACCTTGCCGGGGTTCAGCAGTCCGGTCGGGTCCAGCGCGGCCTTGACCGCCTGGTGCACCCGGACCCCGACCGGGCCGATCTCGCGGGCCAGCCAGTCCCGCTTGAGCAGGCCCACCCCGTGCTCGCCGGTGCAGGTGCCGCCCAGTTCCAGGCCGAGTCGCATGATCTCGTCGAAGGCGCGCCGGCCGCGGGCCAGGCTCGCCGGGTCGGCCCGGTCGACCACGATGTTCGGGTGCATGTTGCCGTCCCCGGCGTGCCCGACCACGCCGATCGGCACCTCGCACTCGGCAGCGATCCGGGCCACCCCGTCGAGCAGCGCGGCCAGCGCGCCGCGGGGCACCGCCACGTCGTCGATGACCAGTCCGCCGTTGCCGCCGGGGAAGGTGTCGGCGGCGAACTTCTCCATCGCCGGGTGCGCCAGCCGGCGGGCCTGCAACAGCGCCGCCGCCTCGACCGCGTCGGTGGCCGCGTACACCTCGTCGGCGCCGGCCGCCGTGCAGACCTCGGCCAGCGCGGCCAGGTCGTCGGCGGCCCGGGAGCCGGTGTCGGCGGCGGCCAGCAGCAGCGCCTGGGCGTCGGTGCGCAGCCCCATCGGCCGGTACGCCTCGATCGCCCGCAGGTGGGTCCGGTCGAGCAGTTCCAGCAGGCTGGGGGAGAGGCCCCGGGCGGCGATCCCGGCCACCGCGTCGCCGGCCGCCGCGGTGGACGGGAAGACCGCGACGAGGGTGAGCGACTCCGCCGGGGCGGGGCGCAGCGCCACGGTGACCTCGGTGATGATCCCGAGCGTGCCCTCCGAGCCGACGAAGAGCCGGGTGAGGTCGTACCCGGCGACCCCCTTGGCGGTCCGTCGCCCGGTGCGCAGCACCTCGCCGGAGGCGAGCACCACCTCCAGGCCGAGCACGTACTCGGTGGTGACGCCGTACTTGACGCAGCACATGCCGCCGGCGTTGGTGGCGACGTTGCCGCCGATCGTGGAGGACTCCCAGGAGCCCGGGTCGGGCGGGTACCACAGCCCCTGCTTGGCCACCGCGGCGGCGAGGGTCGCGTTGACCACCCCGGGCTGGACCACGGCGATCCGGCTGACCGGGTCGATCTCCAGGATGGCGTCCATCGCGACGGTGCTCAGCACCACCGCGCCGGCCACCGCGTTCGCCGCGCCCGCCAGCCCGGTCCGCGCCCCCTGCGGCACCACCGGTACGCCGTGCCGGGCCGCCGCCCGGACCACCGCGGCCACCTCAGCGGTGTCGCGTGGCCGGGTCACCACCAGCGGGGTGCCGGCGGCGCAGAGATCCGCCTCGTCCCGCTCGTGCATCCGGAGCAGGTCCGGGTCGGTGAGCACCGCGTCGTCGCCGAGCGCGGCCCGCAGGTCGTCGAGCAGGGGGGATCCGGCCATGCGGGGAAGGCTACGGTCGCCGTCGGGCGATCATCAACCGCCCCGGGTCGGGCTAGATTTGCCGCCATGCTCTATCTGGACCAGCCCGGCTGGCCGTGGCGGGGGCGGCTATGGTCGCACCTGATCAGCGACGTCTCCCTGGCCGAGCTGCACGCCTTCGCCGAGATGCTGGGCGTGCCGCGCCGCGGCTTCGACCGGGACCACTACGACATCCCGGCCGAACGGTTCCCGGCGGCGGTCTGGCTGGGCGCCCGGGTGGTGCCGAGCCGGGAGCTGGTCCGGCTGCTCCGTTCGGCCGGCCTGCGCCGGCCGAAGCACCTGGTCAGGTCGGCTCCCGATCGGGCGCCGGCCCGGTCAGCGCGGCCAGCTCGCGGGTGAGGTTGGCCCGGGCGACGGCCTCCCAGCGCCGGGCCAGCGGGGGCAGCCGGAACAGCGCCGGCAGGGCCAGCAGGCCGGCCAGCACCCGGGCCCGTCCGGCCCGGAACGCCGGCTCCGGCACGTGCCCGTACTCCCGGCGGACGGCGGCGGCGTACCGGTCGTACGCTGGCCTCGGCGCGGCCAGCACGGCCAGGTCGGCGTCGCAGAGCAGGGCCCCGTCGGCGTCGGCCGGGTCCACCGCGTGCCCGGCGGTGAGCAGCACCAGCCGGCGGACCTCGGCCACCGCGGCGGCCGGCACCCCGAGCCCGGTGAGCAGGGTCCCGGCCAGCGCGGCGCTGTCCCGTTCGTTGGCGTCCCCGGCCGCCCGGGGGTCGTAGACCGCGTCGTGGCACCAGGCGGCCAGCCGGACCAGGTCCGGCCGGCGGGCCAGCGGCGCGTACGCGTCCACCACGTCCAGCACCGCGGTCAGGTGCCGTGGCGTGTGGTAGTGCCGGTGCGGCTCCCGCCAGCGGGCCAGCAGCTCCTCCCCGGCCGTGGTCAGGGCCGCCCCGTCGGGCGCCCCGGCCTCCCGGGCCGCCCGCCGCCACCGGTCGATCAGTTCCACCACCCGGACGAGTCTGCCGCAGATCGCCGAAGGCGAGGATTCACCCGCGGTGGTGCGGGTAGTCCCGGCCATGCCGCTGTCCCGGTACCGCACCCGCTCGCTGCTGCGCCGGGTCGTGCTGCACCGGAGGAGAGAGGAACCCGACTTCCCGCGGGTCGAGGAGGCCACCCGGGAGCTGCGGCAGCGCAGCAAGGCCACCCTGCACGACCGGCTGCACCGGGTGCGCCTGGCGATGGGGCTGGCGTTGCAGGCCGGGGTGGCCGCCGGACTGTCCTGGCTGGCGGCGCACGAGCTGCTCGGCAACCCGCAGCCGGTCTTCGCGCCGATCTCCGCGGTGGGCACGCTCGCCGTCTCGGTGGGGCAGCGGTTCCGCCGGACCGTGGAGCTGATCATCGGGGTGGCGATCGGCGTCTTCCTCGGCGACGTCCTGATCTACTTCGTCGGCACCGGACCGTGGCAGCTCGGACTGGTGGTCACGCTGGCCGTCATCCTGACCGTCTTCGCCGGCGCGAGCGTGGGGATCGTCATCCAGGCCGCCGCCACCGCCGTGCTGATCGTCACCCTGACCCCGTCCACCGAGAACCTGGAGATCCCCCGGTTCGTGGACGCCTTCGTCGGCGGCGGCATCGCCCTGCTGGTGACCGCGGTCCTGCTCCCGCTCAACCCGCTACGGGTGATCAACCGCGCCGCCCGACCGGCGCTGGACCTGCTGGCAGACCAGTTGGACGCGGCGGCCCAGGGGCTGCGCGAACGGGACCGGGACGCGGTCCAGCGGGCACTGGAGCGGCTGCGCGACAACAAGGAGGAGTTGGCCACCTTCACCGAGGCGATCGAGGGCGCGCGGGAGACCGTGACCCTGTCGCCGGCCCGCTGGCACCGGCGCGACGAGCTCACCCACTACGCCGAGGCGGCCGACCCGATCGACCGGGCGATGCGCAACAGCGGCACGCTGATCCGCCGGGCGGTCACCCTGATCGAGGACGAGGAGCCGGTGCCGGAGCCGATGCCGGACGCGATCGCCCACCTCGCCGAGTCGGTCCGGCTGCTCAAGCACGAGTTCGCCGTCGGCGAGGAGCCGCAGCAGGCCCGGGAACGCTCGCTGCGCGCGGTCAGCGAGGCCGGCCGGGCGTACGCCCAGGGCGTCGGCTTCTCCGGCAGCGTGGTGGTCGCCCAGGTGCGTACCACCGCCAGCGACCTGATGGTGGCCTCCGGGATCAGCCAGGAGGACGCGAACCGGCTGGTCCGGCAGTCCTTCGGCGACCTGGAGCGGCCCCGCGGCGAGAGCGCGCCGGAGACCGCCCCGAAACCGCCGACCGCCCCGCCGGTGGGCTGACCCGCCCGGCCCCGCACGCCGTCCGCCGCGACCGGCGCCCGCCACCGCGGCCCGGTCAGCCGAGGGCGGCCAGCGCGGCGAGCAGCGTCTCCACCTGCTCGGCGGTGCTGCCCAGGCCGATGCTGGCCCGCAGCGCGGTCGGAGGCAGGTCGCGCCGGCCGCTGCGGTTCGCCGCCTCGGTGAGCAGCCGGCGGGCCAGCGGGTGGGCGCAGAACAGCCCGTCCCGGACGCCGATGCGGTGCTCGCGGGCCAACTCCGCCGCCACCGCCGACGAGTCCCGGCCGGCCACCACGAACGACACGATGCCCACCCGCGGCGCGTCCGGCCCGAAGGTGCGCAGCTCCACCACGTGCGGCAGCGCCGCGATGCCGTCCCGGAGCCGGGCCAGCAGCTCCTGCTCCTGGTCGTGCAGCGCGGCCCGGTCGGCGCCGTCGAGCGCCGCGCAGACCGCCGCCAGGGCCACCGCGCCGAGCAGGTTCGGGGTGCCCCCCTCGTGCCGGGCCGGGCCGGTCGCCCACCGGACGTCGTGGGTGGCCGCTCCGACGTGGCTGGTCGCGCCCCCGCCGGCCAGGTACGGCGGTGCGGCGTCCAGCCAGTCGCCCCGGCCGATCAGCGCGCCGGCGCCGAACGGCGCGTACAGCTTGTGCCCGGAGACGGCGAGGTAGTCCACGTCGAGGGCGAGCAGGTCGACCGGGGCGTGCGGGGCGAGCTGCGCGACGTCCACGGCGATCCGGGCGTGGTGCCGGCGGGCCACCCGGGCCAGCTCGGCCACCGGCCAGCGTTCCCCGGTCACGTTGCTCGCCCCGGTCACCGCGACCAGCACCGGCACCCCCGGGCTGCCGTCGCGGCGCAGCTCGGCGAGCGCGGCGTCCAGCGCGCGTACCGCCTCGCCCGGGGAGGCGGGCACCGGCAGCCGGACCGAGCCGCGCGGCCAGGGCAGCAGGTTGGCGTGGTGCTCGCCGGCGAAGGTGACCACCGTGGTGCCGGCCGGCAGTGCCCGGGCCAGCAGGTTCAGCGCGTCGGTGGTGTTGCGGGTGAAGACCACGTGGTCGTCGGCGCGGGCGCCGAAGAAGTCGCCGACGGTCTGCCGGGCCCGCTCGTAGGCGAGCGTGCAGCGCCGCGACAGCGCTCCGGCGCCGCGGTGCACGCTGGCGTACCACGGAAGCAGCTCGGCCACCGCGTCGGCCGCGGCCCGCGCGCACGGCGCGGTGGCCGCGTAGTCCAGGTTGATCTCGCCGGGCACGCCGAGCACGTCGAGCCCGGCCGGGGGCGCGGTGGGGGTGCGGTGCGACGGGGGTACGAGGGTGACGGTCATGGCACGACCTCCGGGTCCAGGGACCCCGGGGCGGGCGCAGGGCGGGGTCCGCGCTTGCCCGGCGCGCGGATCGGGCCGGGCCCGGTCATCACCCGGGGCACCCCACCGCGAACCTCGACGAGGGTTGCCGGCCAGCAAGCCGGGGCTTGACGCTGGCGCTCGTGACCTGTCCGCAGCATAGCGGCCGCCGATGCGCCCGGAACAGCGGGCCGGGGGTGACTACGCTGACCGCATGGCCGACACCCCGCCCGGCGGACCCCCACCGCCGTCGCCCACCGCGCCCGCCGTCGCCGTCGCGCCCGGCGGCGCCCCCGCGATGCCGGCCCGTCGGCTGGGCTGGCGACGGGTTCTCGTGCTGATCGCGGTGTTCCTGCTGATCGCCGCCTGTGCGATCTACATGGTGTCCGAGTTGAACGACGAGCTCGGCGTCGAGGCGCTGCTGATCGGCGTGGCCGCGGCGATCCTGCCGGTCCCGGTGCTGGTCGCCTGCTTCCTCTGGCTCGACCGGTACGAACCGGAACCGCTGAAGTACCTGGTCTTCTGTTTCGCCTGGGGAGCGTTCGTCTCCACCGCCGCCTCGCTGGAGGTCAACGGGTTCGCCGCCGGCGTGTTCGCCGAGATGGGCCTGCCGACCGCGCTCACCGCGGTGCTCGTCGCGCCGTTCATCGAGGAGTTGACCAAGGCGCTCGGGCCGATCCTGCTGCTGGTGTTCCGGCGCCGGGAGTGGTCCGGGATCACCGACGGCCTGGTCTACTGCGGGCTCTCGGCGGTCGGTTTCGCCATGGTGGAGAACATCCTCTACCTGGGCGGCTACGGCTACGCGTCGGGCGTGGACCGGTACGGCCCGGCGACCGGCGCGCAGCAGGTGATCGCGATCTTCATCGTCCGGATCCTGCTCTTCGGCTTCGCCCACCCGCTGTTCACCTCGATGACCGGGGTCGGCCTGGGCATCGCCGCACGGACGGCAGACCGGCGGGTCCGCTTCCTCGCCCCGGTCGCCGGCCTGCTGCTGGCGATGATGCTGCACGGCACCTGGAACCTGCTGCCGACCCTCACCCAGGCCACCGGGCAGGCGCTGATCATGCTGTACGGCTTCATCGGCGTGATGGTGCCGATCTTCTTCGGCATGGTCGGGCTGGCGGTGTGGCTGCGCGCCTGGGAGGGGCGGCTCACCGAGCGCACCCTGCCCGACTACGTCCGGGCCGGCTGGCTCACCCCGCCCGAGGTGGCCGCGCTGAGCAGCCTCGGGCGCCGGCACGCGGCCCGGGTGTGGGCCCGCCGGGTGGGCGGCGACGCCGGGGTGAAGGCGATGCGCGGCTACCAGTTCGCGGCGACCCGGTTGGCGCTGCTGCGCGACGGCGCGCTGCGCGGCCTGGACCGCCGGCCGGCGGACAGGGAACGGACAGCGCGGGAGGAACGGGAGCTGCTGGACGCGATCACCGCGTACCGGTCGTTCTTCGTGGGGAGGGATCCACAGGCGCCGGCCGGGGTCTGGGACGGGCGTCGCTACCACCTGCGCTTCCCGGACGGTTCCCAGCGGCCGGTGGAGGCGCCGGACGAGCCGGTGGTGCCGATCCCGGTGGTGCTGGCCCCGCCGCCACCGCCGCCGGTCTTCCCGGCCGGCTACGGCTGGCCCGGCCCGCGCCCGGCCGCGCCCTGGCCGCCCGGGCATCCCTGACGCCGGGGCCCCGCCCGGCGCCCGCCCCGGCGCGGCACCGTGGCGGCGCCCGGGCCGGTCAGGTCATCAGGCTGGTGAGGAAGTCGCCGAAGCCCTGGAACATGGCCATCAGCCCGGCCCCGATCGACTTGAACATCTCCGCCGCGCCCTCCGGCCGGAACGCCATGAAGTAGATCAGGAACGCGACGAAGCCCCAGAGCAACACCTTCTTCACCAGTTCCGGCATCGTCCCTCCCCAGGGCCGGTGGTGCGGCTGGCTTCCCGGCGGGGAGCGGTGCAAACGAGGCCGGCCACGCCAGCGGCCGGCCCCGGCCGATGTCGGCCGGGGCGGCGCACCGGGCGGGCTCGGTGCGGGACCGGGGCCGCGGCCGCGTCAGGCGGGGTGGCGGACCGGGTGGCGGGTGGTCGTGGGGCGGATCAGAGGTAGAGACCGGTGGAGTCGTTCTCCACCCGCTCGGCGGCGACGGCGTGCACGTCGCGCTCGCGCAGCAGCACGTAGCCGCGGCCGTGCAGTTCGACCTCGGAGCGGTCGTCGGGGTCGAAGAGCACCCGGTCACCGGAGACGATGGAGCGGACGTTCGGCCCCACCCCGACCGCGGTCGCCCAGGCCAGGCGCTTGCCCACGGCGGCCGTCGCCGGGATCACGATGCCGGCGGTGGAGCGGCGCTCGCCCTCGCCGCCCTCCATGCGCACCAGCACCCGGTCGTGCAGCAGCCGGATCGGCAGGCCGGAGTCGAGATTCTTGTCGGCGGTCACGCCGCAGACGCTACCGTGTCCGGGTCGGCCGGCGGCCCGGTGGTTAGGCCGCCCGGCACCGGGGCACTGGGTGGCGGAACTGCCCTACGGTGACGTGGTCAGGCGTATCCTGTGCGACCTGACACCGTGGACGGGCCGGTTCTCATGCCAGGAGGTGCGCTTGAGCCGCTTCGAGCGGGTACGCGGACGGCTGCGTCGCGCGTACGAGTCGGGACGCGAATCGGTGCGCTCCGGCCGGAACAGGTCCGCGGCGGTTCCCGAGCCGGCCGAGGTGGCCACCCCGGCCTCCCCGGGGCCGACGGCCCCGGTGACGGCGACGGTGGTCGGGGCGGAGCCACCGGCCGCCATGCACAACTCCACGTCCAGCCGCGACGACGCGGACGTGCCGCACGCGCTGCGGATCGCCGCCGCCTGGTCCTGGCGGCTGATCGTGATCGGCGTGGTGGCCTGGGCGCTGCTGAAGATCGTCGGCACCATCCGGATCGTGATCATCCCGCTCGCCGTCGCCCTGCTGCTCTCCGCGCTCCTCGCGCCGGCGGTGGGCTGGTTGCTGCGGGCCCGCCTGCCCCGGTCGCTGGCGACCGCCGTGGTGCTGGTCGGCGGCCTGGCCGCGGTGATCGGCACGCTCACCCTGGTGGTGAACGAGTTCATCCAGGGCGTGCCGGAGCTCAGCGAGAAGTCCTCGGAGGGCGTCCGGCAGATCCAGAACTGGTTGAAGACCGGGCCGCTGCACCTCTCCGACGGTCAACTCGACCGCTACATCGACGAGGGGCAGCAGTGGATCAACAACAACACCGAGAAGTTCACCAGCGGCGCGCTCTCCACCGCGGCCACCCTGGCTGAGGTGCTCACCGGCACCCTGCTGGTGCTCTTCGCCACCTTCTTCTTCCTCCGCGACGGCAACCGGATCTGGCGGTTCCTGGTCCGGCTGCTGCCGGTGGCGGCGCGCTGGAAGGTCGACGACGCCGGCCGCGCGGCCTGGTCGACCCTGGTCGCCTACGTACGGGCGACGGTGCTGGTGGCCTTCATCGACGCGGTCGGCATCGGCATCTTCCTGGTCATCTTCGACATCCCGTTCGCCTTCCCGCTCGCCGCGCTGGTCTTCCTCGGCGCGTTCATCCCGATCGTCGGTGCCACCCTCTCCGGCGGCGTCGCGGTGCTGGTCGCCCTGGTCGACAGCGGCCCGGTGACCGCGCTGATCATCCTCGGCGCGGTGATCGGCGTGCAGCAACTGGAGGGGCACGTGCTCCAGCCGCTGATCATGGGCCGGGCGGTGGCCATCCACCCGCTCGCCGTGATCATCGGCATCGCCGCCGGGGTGGTCCTCGCCGGGATCACCGGCGCGCTCGTCTCGGTGCCGCTGATCGCCGTGCTGAACACCGCGGTCCGCCGGCTCGCCGCCCGCACCGTCCCGGACACCCCACCCGACGCCGTGGTGGTCGCCTCCCAAGCCCCCTGACCCCTCGAAGATCCGCGCACGTACAGAGAACGAGTGGCCTCTCCGGCTCGGAAGGCCACTCGTTCTCTGTCGGTGCGGGTTCTGGGGCGCGGGGTCAGGACTTGGCGAGGCGTTCGAGGGCGCCGCGGGCGACGTCGGAGCGGGTGGTGTACCAGAACGGCGGCAGCGAGCGGCGGAGGAACGGGCCGTAGCCGCGGGCGGTCTCCAGCCGCGAGTCGAGCACCGCCACCACGCCCCGGTCGCCGGTGGCCCGGATCAGCCGGCCCACGCCCTGCGCCAGCCGGACGGCGGCGATCGGCACGCTGACCGCGGCGAAGCCGGACCCGCCGCTGGCGTCCACGGCGGCGGCCCGGGCGGCGGCCAGCGGTTCGTCCGGGCGGGGGAAGGGCAGCCGGTCGATGACCACGAGCTGGCACGAGTCGCCCGGCACGTCCACCCCCTGCCAGAGCGACATCACCCCGAACAGGCAGCTGGAGCGCTCCTCGCGGAACCGGCGGACCAGCAGCGGCAGCGACTCCTCGCCCTGCAACAGCACCGGCAGGTCGGTCCGCGCCCGGACCAGCTCCGCCGCCTGCTGCGCGGCCCGCCGGGAGGAGAAGAGCCCGAGCGTACGCCCGCCGAGCGCGCCGACCAGCGCGAGCAGCTCCTCGCCGGCCGCCTCGGGCAGCCCGGAGACGCTGGGCCGGGGCAGGTGCGCGGCGACGTAGAGGATGCCCTGCCGGGCGTAGTCGAACGGCGAACCGACGTCCAACGCCCGCCAGCCCGGCCCGCCGGCCACCGCGCCGCCGGCCGTTCCCGATGCGTCGCCGGCCGTCGCGTCGGCGGTCGCACCGGGTGCGCCGCCCCTTCCGCCGTCGGCCGCCCCCGACCGTGCCGCGCCCGCCCCGCCGGCGCGCCCGGTCGAGGCGGCGAGGGCGGCGGCGGCCGGCGACGGTGGTGACGGCGGTGGGGCCTCCAGGCCGAGGGACCGGGCCACCGTGTCGAACCGGCCGCCCAGCGTCAGTGTGGCCGAGGTGGCGACCACCGTGCGGTCGGAGTACAGGTGGGTGGCGAGGGTGCCGGCGACCGAGAGCGGCGCGACCACCAGCGCCCGGCGCCCGGTGTTGTCGTTCTTCTCCACCCAGGCGACGTCGTGGTCGGCCTCCTCCAGCAGCCGCTGCGCGGTGTCGGCGAGCTCGTCGAGCACGGCCTTGGCCTGCTGCTTGCGGACCGGGTCGGGGTCGTCGGCCTTGATGTCGCCGATCGCGTCGAGCGCCGCGCGGGTGGCCGCGTCGAGCAGGGTGCACGCCTCGCGCAGCGGGCCGGGCAGGCCGGTGGTGATCCGGCCGGCGGGTGCCTCGGCGAGCCCGACCGCCAGCGCGTCGCCGGCCGCGGTGAGCGCCTCGGCCGTCTCCGGCCGCAGCAGCGGGCGGGCCCGGCGCGCGGACCGGTCGATCAGCTCCGGCACCAGCTCGGCCTGGGCCGCGGAGGAGACCCGGTCGGCCAGCTCGTGCGCCTCGTCGACGACGAGCAGCTTGTGTGGCGGCACGATCTGCCGGCCGGCGAGCATGTCCACCGCGAGCAGGCTGTGGTTGGTGACCACGATGTCCGCCTCCCGGGCCCGGGCCCGGGACGCCTCGGCGAAGCACTCGGCGCCGAACGAACAGCGGGACGCCCCGACGCACTCCCGGGCCGGCATCGAGACCAGCCGCCAGGCCTGGTCGTCGACGCCAGGGTCCAGCTCGTCGCGGTCGCCGGTGTCGGTCTCCGCCGCCCAGTCGCGCAGCCGCTGGACCTGCTTGCCCAGCCGCCCCGCCTCGCCCAGCCATCTGGTGCCGCCGCCGGGCCGGGCCGCCGGGGCGTCGAAGAGGGTGTCCTCCGGCTCCTCCTCGGTGGAGTTGTCGAGCCGGGCCAGGCAGAGGTAGTGGTGCCGCCCCTTGAGCACCGCGAAGGTGGGCCGCCGGCCGAGCAGCGGGGTGACCGCGTCCGCCAGCCGGGGCAGGTCGTGGTCGACCAGCTGGGACTGCAACGCCAGGGTCGCGGTGGAGACCACCACCGGCCCGTCCACGGTGAGCGCCGGCGCCAGGTAGGCCAGCGACTTGCCGGTGCCGGTGCCGGCCTGCACCAGCAGGTGCTCGCGGGCCGCCACGCACTCCTCGATCGCCGCCACCATCTGCTGCTGGCCCGGCCGGGCGGCGCCGCCGGGCACCGCGCCCACCGCCGCCGCGAGCAGCTCCGCGGCGCTCGGCCGCTCGCCCCGGCGCCGACCGCCGGCGCGGGTCGACGGGACGGCGGAACCGGCGGCGGTACGGGGCGGGATCACCGTGCGACGGTACCGGGCCGCGCCGACAGCGGCCGGCGGGCTCCGCCCGTGGCGAGGTAACGGTACGGACTCTCCGGGGGCGCCCGGTTACTTCCCGTGCGGCGGCCCCTGGGTGGAATCGGTTAGGGTGCGACTCATGCCGAGCGACGTGGTCCGCGTGATCTACCGCAAGTACGACGGCAGCGCCCACCGCGACTACCCGGCCCGTCGGCTGACCGAGGACGATCTCGGCGTCTGGCTCGGGGTGACCGCCGGCACGAAGTCCGTCTACCACGGCCGGCCGTCGGTGGAGCAGATCCCGTTCGTGCTGCTGGTGCCGCACCACGCCTGGTGGACCGGCATGTTCAACCCGCCCCCGCGCACCAGCGAGGTCTACTGCGACATCGCCAGCCCGGCCCGCTGGGAGAACGACGACACCGTCCACCTGATCGACCTCGACCTCGACGTGGTCCGCCGACGCGCCACCGGGGCGGTCGAGCTGCGCGACGAGGACGAGTTCGCCGAGCACCGGGTCCGGTTCGGCTACCCGGAGGAGGTGGTCACCGAGGCGGAGGCCGCCGCACGCTGGCTCTTCGGCGCGCTCGGCGACGGCACCGAGCCGTTCGCCACCTCGTACCGCAAGTGGCTCGCCCTGGTGGTCTGAGCCCGGCGGCCGGCGTCACCAGCGGGGCGGCCAGGCGTCCTGCGCGCCGAGCGGCGGCAGGTGCGCCACCTTCTCCGGGTTGAGCTGGTTGAAGATCCCGGTCACCCGGCCGTCGTGCACCGTGACCGCGCTGATCAGCCGGATCGGCCGGCCGTCGGAGTGCACCGTCTCCAGGTGCAGCCCGAGCACCCCGTCGACCAGCACCGGGCGGGCCCGCAGGGTGCCGGCGTAACGACCGGCGCGGCCGAAGAGGCCGAGGGTGAACCGGGCGACCTTCGCCACGCCGCGCACCGGCTGGCGGGCCGCCGGGAAGTGCCCGCCGCTGTCGCCGATCAGCACCACGTCGGGGGCGAGCAGCCGGACCAGCTCGGCCAGCTCACCCGACTCGGCGGCGGCCACGAACGCGGCGAGCACCCGCCGCTGCTCGGCGGGGTCCGCCGTGTGCCGGGGCACGTCCGGCGCGTTCACCGCCCGCCGGGCCCGGGAGGCCAGCTGGCGGGCGGCCGCCTCGCTGGTGCCGAGCACGTCGGCGATCCGGGAGAACGGGACGGCGAACACGTCGTGCAGCACGAAGGCCACCCGCTGCTCCGGCCCGAGGCGCTCCAGCACCACCTGGAGGGCGATGCCGACCAGGTCGGTGCGGACGGCCCGCTCGGCCGGGTCCGGGGCGTAACCGTCGGCGCGGGGCGCCTGGTCGAGTGGGGTCACCACCGGCTCGGGCAGCCACTGGCCGTGGTACGCCTCCCGGCGGACCCGGGCGGAGCGGAGCACGTCGAGGCAGATCCGGGCGCAGGTGGTGGTGAGCCAGCCGCGGAGGTTGTCGATCTCGGCGCGGGCCGCCGGGTCGGCGAGCGCTCCCGCGTACCGCAGCCAGGTCTCCTGCACGGCGTCCTCGGCCTCGCTCTGGCTGCCCAGCATCCGGTACGCGACCGCCAGCAGCCGCCCGCGTTCGGCCTCGAACTCCGTCGCCAGGTCCCGCACCGCCGCCCCCTCCCAAGGCCGGCACCGCCCGACCAACACACATTCTCCCGCCCGCGGGGACGCGCGCCGCACCCGGATTGTGACGCGCCCGCGGGCGAACGGGTCGATCGGCCGGTCGCCCGCACCGGAGAGGACGGCTTTCCGCCGGTACAGCCGCGAGTGCACGGGGTCGGGGGCGGACCGCTCGACGGGCGGGATCGGCGGGGGTGGGTGATGATCCGGGGATGAGCGCGGGTGTCGAGACCGGGGTCGTGCCGCCGGTGGGCGGACGGCTGCGGGAGTTGCTGCGGGTGCCGCCGGGCGGGCCGGTCGAGCTGGGATCGATCGATCCGCGGTCCACGCCGGGGCTGCCCGGGCCGGAGGTGACCGGGGAACACCGCAAGGGCTGGGCCCGCGCCCAGCTGGAGCTGGTCGGCGCGGAGCTGGGCCGGCAGCAGGAGATGCTCTTCGCCACCGCCAAGGCCCGCTCGGCGGCCGGTGACGGCGACCCGGCCGGTCCCGCGCGTCCCGACGGTGCTCGGCGCGAGGGCGACCGGGCGGTCGAGCCGGGCGCGGCGGGGGAGCGGCCGGCCGGGGGCGCCGGGCAGCGGGTGCTGCTGGTGCTCCAGGCGATGGACTCCGGCGGCAAGGACGGCGCGATCAAGCGGGTCGCCGGCGCGATGAACCCGCTGGGCCTGCACATCCGCTCCTTCGGGGCGCCCACCGCCGAGGAACTCCGGCACGACTTCCTGTGGCGGATCCGCCGCGCGCTGCCGCCGCCCGGGTACGTCGGGATCTTCAACCGCTCGCACTACGAGGACGTGCTGGTCGCCCGGGTCGAGTCGCTGGTGCCGGAGCCGGTCTGGCAGGCCCGGTACGACGAGATCAACGCCTTCGAACGGGAGCTGGCGGATTCCGGCGTGGTCCTGGTCAAGGTGCTGCTGCACATCTCGTACGGGGAGCAGGGCGAGCGGTTGCTGGCCCGGCTGGCCGACCCGCGCAAGCACTGGAAGTACGATCCCGCCGACGTCGACGCCCGGGCCCGCTGGGCCGACTACCAGGCCGCGTACGCCGAGGCGCTGAGCCGCTGCGGCACCCCGGCCGCGCCCTGGTACGTGCTGCCGGCGGACCGCAAGTGGTACCGGGACTGGGCGTTGGCGCACCTGCTCCGGGAGACGTTCGACACACTCCAACTCGGGTATCCGCCAGCCGGTTTCGACCTGCGGCACGAACGGGAGCGGCTGCTGGGACCTGAGAGATCGTCGCAGGTGAACAGTAGGTGAACGAGCGATGAATGCGGCCTGGCCAGGGGTGGGCCGCCGTATTCGCGGTTCTGCCGTTTCCTAGCATTCCCAGGCGGGCACCCCTTGGGGGCGGCCGCCACCCTTCCACCGACACGACGAGGTCCGTGCTGTGAAGTTTTCCTTCCGCCCGAACGAGGGCGCCTTCTACGAGCTCTTCACCAGGGCCGCGCAGAAC
This sequence comes from Micromonospora sp. C28SCA-DRY-2, assembly GCF_030519475.1. Lineage (GTDB taxonomy): Bacteria > Actinomycetota > Actinomycetes > Mycobacteriales > Micromonosporaceae > Micromonospora. The sequence continues at coordinate 405,572 of NZ_JAUMKD010000004.1, forward strand.
CTGGTGCGGGGTACCGAGCTGCTCAACGAGCTGGCTCTGCCCGGGGTCGAGGTGCAGTCGGTCAGCGAGCGGCTCACCGAGGTGGAGCACGACAGCGACCAGATCACCCACGAGCTGTACAAGAAGATCAACTCCACCTTCATCACCCCGTTCGACCGGGAGGACATCTACCGGCTCGGCTCGCTGCTGGACGACGTGATGGACCACCTGGAGGCGGTCGGCAACCTGCTCTACCTCTACGGGCTGACCAAGCTCCCGTCGCTGCCGCGCGAGATGCACGAGCTGGTCAACGTCCTCGACCAGCAGGCCAAGCTGACCGCCGAGGCGATGCCCCGGCTGAAGTCGATGAAGGACCTCGAGGACTACTGGATCGAGTGCAACCGGCTGGAGAACGACGGCGACCAGGCGTACCGGATGCTGCTCGTCCGGCTCTTCTCCGGCGAGTACGACGCGCTGACCGTGCTGAAGATGAAGGAGGTCGCCGACGAGCTGGAGGCCGCCTGCGACGCCTTCGAGCACGTGGCCAACACCGTCGAGACCATCGCGGTCAAGGAGTCCTGATCCTGTGAGTCCCGAACTCATCGCCGTGCTGGCGGTGATCGCGGTGGCCCTGGCGTTCGACTACACCAACGGCTTCCACGACGCTGCCAACGCGATCGCGACCAGCATCTCCACCCGGGCGCTGACACCCCGGGTGGCCCTGGCCATGGCGGCCGTCGGCAACTTCATCGGCGCCCACTTCGGCGCCGAGGTGGCCAAGACCGTCGGCAGCGGGCTGGTGAAGCTGCCCACCGGCACGGCGAGCCTGGGCATCGTCTTCGCCGGCGTGGTCGGCGCCATCGTCTGGAACCTGATCACCTGGTACTTCGGCCTGCCGTCGTCGTCCTCGCACGCGCTGATCGGCGGCCTGGTCGGCTCGACCATCGCCGCCTCCGGCACGGTGCTCTGGACCGGCATCGGGGAGAGCGTCATCATCCCGATGGTGCTGTCGCCGATGGTCGGCTTCCTGCTCGGCTACATCGTGATGATCGCGGTGCAGTGGATCTTCCGGAAGGGGCACCCGGGCAAGCTCAACCGGGGCTTCCGCTGGGCGCAGACCGCGTCCGCGGCGGCCATGTCGGTCGGCCACGGCATGCAGGACGCCGCCAAGACCATCGGCATCGTGGTGCTCGCCCTCTTCGTCGGCGGTTACCAGGACGACCCGACGCACATCCCGGAGTGGGCGTTCTGGACCTCCGCCGCGGTGCTGGCCGCCGGCACGTACGCCGGTGGTTGGCGGATCATCCGGACCCTGGGTCGGAAGATCATCGACCTCAAGCCGCCGGAGGGCTTCGCGGCCGAGACCGTGGCCAGCTCGGTGCTCTACTTCAACGCGCTGGTGCTGGGTGCCCCGATCTCGACCACGCACACCATCACCTCGGCGATCATGGGGGTGGGCGCGACCAAGCGGCTCTCCGCCGTGCGCTGGGGCGTGGCCGGCAACATCGTCGGCGCGTGGATCCTGACCTTCCCGGCCGCCGGCACCATCGGCGCGCTGATGTACCTGCTGGCCCGTCCGCTGTTCAGCTGACCGGCCGACGTCGAGGGGCCCCGCCGCACGGCGGGGCCCCTCCGCGTTTCCCGGCGGTCAGGTGTAGTCGACGCCGATCTGGGCGCGGATGGTGTCCAGCAGGGCCATCACCTCGAGGGTGGCCGAGTGTGGCACCAGGGGGCTCTCCAGCAGGCCCTCGGCCAGGCAGCGCTGCACCTCGATCGCCTCGTGCTGGTAGCCGCCGCCGACCAGGTCCGCGTCGATGGTCTCCGGTTCGGCGCCGGCCCGGTGCAGGGTCACCCGTCCGGGCCGGTAGAACGGCTCGGGCAGGTCGATCCGCCCGGTGGTGCCGGTGATCGCGGCGGTCAGCGGGGTGACCCCGGTGATGCCGCAGCTGAGCGTGGCGACCGCCCCCGAGTCGTAGCCGAGCACGATGCCGGTGTTCTCGTCCACCCCCTCCGGGCTGAGCTTCGCCCAGGCCCGTACGTGCTGCGGGACGCCGAGCAGCAGGTGGGCCAGGCTCACCGGGTAGACGCCGAGATCCAGCAGCGCGCCGCCGCCCAGGGTGCGGGCCCGCATCCGGTGTTCCGGCGGGAACGGCCCGGCCACCCCGAAGTCGGCCTGAACGCTGGTCACCGTGCCGATCGCGCCGTCGGCGACCAGCTCGCAGACCCGCCGCAGGAGCGGGTTGGTCCGCATCCACATGGCCTCCATCAGGAAGATCCCGGCGGCCCGCGCGGTGTCGACCAGCTCGGTGCTGGTGGCCAGGTCGAGGGTGATCGGCTTCTCCACCAGCACCGCCCGGCCGGCGGCGAGGCAGGTCAGCGCCGCCTGGTGGTGCGCGGCGTGCGGGGTGGCCACGTAGACCACGTCCAGGTCGGCGTCCGCGGCCAGCTCCGGCCAGGAGCCGTACGCCCGCGGCACGCCGTGCCGGCGGGCGAACCGCTGCGCGCTCTCGGCGGTACGCGAGCCGACCGCGACCAGTTCGGCGCCCGGCACCAGCCGGAGGTCTTCGGCGAAGCGGCCGGCGATGTGGCCGGTGGCCAGGATGCCCCAACGAGTCATGCCGGCAACCGTAGCGACGATCAACAGGGCGGGGCGCGGCCCACCCGGCAGGTGGGAACTAGGCTCGCCGCATGACGATCGACAGCGACGGCTTCGCCGCCCCGCCGGCGCTGGTGGAGCACGCCCGCCGGTTCCGCGCCGAGGGCGGCACCCCCGCGGTGCCGCGGGTGGCGGCCACCGTACTGCTGCTCCGCCCGGCCGACGCCGGCTTCGAGGTCTACCTGATCCGCCGGGTCGCCGCGATGGCCTTCGGCGGGATGTACGCCTTCCCGGGCGGCGGCGTCGACCCGTCCGACTCGCAGGCGCACCCGGGCTGGGCCGGTCCGGCCCCGGCCCGGTGGGGCGAACGGCTCGGGCTGGACCCCGCCGCCGCCCGGGCGGTGGTCTGCGCCGCGGCCCGGGAGGTCTTCGAGGAGGCCGGGGTGCTGCTGGCCGGCCCCGACCCGGCGACAGTGGTCGGGGACGTCAGCGGCGACGACTGGGAGGCCGCCCGGGTCGCCCTGGAGCAGCGCCGGGTCGGCTTCGCCGATCTGCTCGCCGAGCGCCGGCTGACGCTCCGCTCGGACCTGCTGCTGCCGTGGAGCCGGTGGATCACCCCGGAGTTCGAGCCGCGCCGCTTCGACACGTACTTCTTCGTGGCGCTGCTGCCCGAGGGGCAGCGGACCCGGGACGTCTCCGGCGAGGCCGACCGGACGCTGTGGGCCCGCCCGGCGGACGCCCACGCCCGGGCCGAGGCGGGCGAGCTGACCATGCTCCCGCCCACCCTGGTCACCCTCGCCCAGGTGGCCGCCGCCGGCGACCTCGACGGGGTGGTCCGGGCGGCCGCCACCCGGGACGCCGCCACCCCGATCACCCCCCGCCTCGACCTCCCCGAGCACGGCCAGCCCCGCTTCCGCCTCGGCTGAGGCTCGCCCCGACAGGGAAAGAGTGGCCATTGCCGTGAGGAATGGCCACTCTTTCCGAGGAGGCACTACAGCCGGCCGCGCCGCCGACGGCGGGGTGTCAGCCGAAGCGGCCGGTGATGTAGTCCTCGGTCTTCTTGACGCTCGGGTTGCTGAAGATCTTCTGGGTGTTGTCGTACTCGATGAGGCGGCCCGGGTCGCCGGTCTTCTCGATGGAGAAGAAGGCGGTCCGGTCCGAGACCCGGGCGGCCTGCTGCATGTTGTGCGTGACGATGATGATGGTGAACTTGTCCTTGAGCTGGAACATCAGGTCCTCGATGGCCAGCGTGGAGATCGGGTCGAGCGCCGAGCAGGGCTCGTCCATCAGCACCACCTGCGGCTCGACGGCGATCGTGCGGGCGATGCAGAGCCGCTGCTGCTGACCGCCGGAGAGGCCGGCACCGGGCTTGCCGAGCCGGTCCTTCACCTCGTCCCAGAGGTTCGCCGAGCGGAGCGCCCGCTCCGCCGCCTCCTCCAGGATCGACTTCTTCCGGACGCCGTTGAGCCGCAGCCCGGCCACCACGTTGTCGAAGATGCTCATGGTGGGGAACGGGTTCGGCCGCTGGAAGACCATGCCGATCATCCGACGGACCGCTGTGACGTCCACGTCCCGCTGGTAGATGTCCTGGTCGTCGATGGTCAGGCTGCCCTCGACGCGGGCACCGGGGAGCACCTCGTGCATCCGGTTGATCGACCGCAGGAAGGTGGACTTGCCGCAGCCGGACGGGCCGATCAGGGCGGTGACGGTCTTCGGCTCGACGGTCAGGCTGATGTTCTCGATCGCCTTGAAGCCGCCGTAGTAGGCGGTGACGTTCTCCGCCTCGATGCGCTTGGCCATGGTGGTGGTACCTCCGGGGTTCATCGGCCGAGCCGGTTGCGACGGGCCAGCAGCTTCGCCGCGATGGTCAGGATCAGCACGAGCGCGACCAGGGTCAGTGCCGCGGTCCACGCCCGGGCCGGCGCGTACCGGGAGGCGTCGCCGGCCTGCTGGTAGACGAAGAGGGCCAGCGACGACTGGTTGTTCTCGAACGGGTTGAAGTTGATCGCCGCCCCGCCGCCGGCGACCAGCAGCACCGGCGCGGTCTCGCCGGCCGCGCGGGCGATGGCGAGCATCACGCCGGTGACGATGCCGGGCAGCGCGGTCGGCAGCACGACCCGCAGGATGGTCTTCCACTTCGGCACGCCGAGGGCGTACGCCCCCTCGCGCAGCGGCGCCGGGACGAGACGCAGCATCTCCTCGGTGGAGCGGACCACGGTGGGCAGCATCAGCACGCTCAGCGCCAGCGCGGCGGCGAAGCCGGAGAAGCCGGGCCGCCCGTCGTTGAACACCGGCGAGACGATCAGCACCCAGAACGCCAGCACGAACAGGCCGGCGACGATGGACGGGATGCCGGTCATCACGTCGACGAAGAAGCGGATCGCGAAGGCGAACTTGCCCCGGCCGTACTCGACCACGTAGATGGCGCAGAGGATGCCGAGCGGGACGGTGATCAGGGTGGCGATGCCGACCTGCTGGAGCGTGCCGACGATCGCGTGGTACGCGCCGCCCTCCGGGTCCCGCGCCCCGATGTTGTTCATCGAGGTGAGGAAGAAGTTGCCGTCCAGCCGCTCGGCGCCCTTGCTGAGCAGCGTCCAGACCACCGAGGCCAGCGGCAGGACGGCCAGCACGAACGCCGAGTGGATCAGCGCGCTCCAGGTGCGGTCGCGGGCCGACCGGCGGCCCTCCACCGCGTTCGCGGCGGCGAAGAGCCCGCCCAGGTAGAGCAGCGCCCCGACCACCACGACCAGCACCGGGCCGCCGATGCCGGCGCCGTACACGATCGCGGCGGCGACCACCACGGCGGCCAGGGCCAGGGCCGGCGGGACGTACCGCGGCAGGCGCTTGGCCCGCAGGGTGACCGGCTGGGCCGGCGGCTGCTGACGGTGGGTGGTGACGGTGGCGCTCATGCCGGCACTCCGCTTCGCTCGCTTCTCATGCGGCCGACTCCGTGAACTCGCGGCGGCGGTGGATGATCGCCCGCGCGGTGATGTTGACGATCAGCGTGATGGCGAAGAGGACCAGGCCGGAGGCGATCAGTGCGCCCCGACCGGTGTCGTTGGCCTCGCCGAACGCGTTGGCGATGTTGGCGGCGATGGTGTTGCCGCCGTTCTCGATCAGGTTGACCGAGATGCCGAAGGTGATGCCGAGGGTGAGCGCCAGGGCGATGGTCTCGCCGAGCGCCCGACCCAGCCCGAGCATCACCGCGGCGACGATGCCCGGCCGCCCGTACGGCAGCACGGCGGTGCGGATCATCTCCCAGCGGGTCGCGCCCAGGGCGAGCGCGGCCTCCTCGTTGGCGGTCGGGGTCTGCAGGAACACCTCGCGGGAGAGCGAGGTGATGATCGGCAGCACCATGATCGCCAGGACCAGCGCGCCGAGCAGGATCGAGGCGCCGAACGGGCCGTCGCCGCCGAAGAGCGGGATCCAGCCGAAGTACCGGTTGAGCCAGGCGGAGAGGTCGGCGACCGGGCCGGAGAAGTAGTCCCGGCCCCAGAGCCCGAAGACCACGCTGGGCACCGCGGCGAGCAGGTCGATCAGGAAGCCGAGCGTGGTGCCCACCCGGCGGGGCGCGTAGTGCGAGAGGTAGAGCGCGATGCCCAGCGCCACCGGGACGGCCAGCAGCAGCGCGATCACCGAGCTGAGCACGGTGCCGAAGGCGAGCGCGCCGATACCGAACTTCGGTTCGGGGTCGTTCGGGAACCAGCCCTCGAAGGTCCAGAAGTTCTCGGTGTTGGCCCGCAGCGCCGGCAGCGCCTTGGCGACCAGGAAGACGGCGATCGCCGCGATGACGACCAGGACGGCCGTGCCGGCGGCCAGGGTGAGGCCGCGGAAGGCCCGCTCGGCGCCGAAGGCCCGGGCCCGGGGCAACGCGCCGCCGCCGCCCAGCCCGGGGCCCTCCGGGGTACGGGTGCTGACTGGTGCCTCGGCCACACGCGCCGAGGCACCGGCGGGCCACTCGCGACTCTCGGTCACGTTGGTCCCGCCGGTGCCGGCGTTGGCCGAGCGGTGAGGGGATTCACCCATCTGTCGCTCGCTTCGGTTGCGGAGGTGGTGTCGGTCGGTCGGCTCAGGCGATGTTCTTGACCGCGGTCTCGACCTTGGTGCGGACGGTCTCCGGCAGCGGGGCGTAGCCCAGCTCGGTCAGCTCGGCCTGGCCCTCGGTGCTGGCCGCGTAGCCCAGGAAGCCCTTGACCAGGGGAAGCTTGTCGGCGGCCAGGCCCTTGGAGCAGACGATCTCGTAGGTCACCAGGACGATCGGGTAGGCCCCGGCCTCCTTGGTGTTGTAGTCGATCTTCATCTTCAGGTCGTCGCCCTGGCCGACCACCTCGGCGCCGGCGATGGTCTTGCCGGCCGACTCGGCGGTCAGCTCGGCGAACTCGCCGGCGCCGTTGCCGATCTTGGCGATGCCCAGCCCGGCGTTCTCGGCGAACGACCACTCCATGTAGCCGATCGTGCCGTCGGCACCCTTGACCCGGCTGGCCACGCCGTCCGAGCCCTTGGCGCCGGTGCCGCCCGGGGCCTTCCACTCCTTGGCCTTGCCGAAGGTCCATTCGGCCTCGGCGGTCTTGCTGAGGAAGTCGGTGAAGTTGTCGGTGGTGCCGGACGAGTCCGAGCGGTGCACCGTCTGGATGGTGGTGCCCGGGAGGTTCACCCCGGGGTTGTCCGCCTTGATCGCGGCGTCGTCCCACTTGGTGATCTTGCCGGCGAAGATCTTGGCCAGGGTGACGGGCTTGAGCTGGAGGTTCTGCACCCCGTTGAGGTTGTAGGCGACGGCCACCGGGCCGATCACCATCGGGAGGTTGATCGCCTGGCCACCGACGCACTTGGCGTTCGCCTGCGGCTGCTCCTCCTCCTTCAGGGCGGAGTCCGAGCCGGCGAAGTCGGCGGTGCCGGCGATGAACGCCTGGATGCCGGCGCCCGAGCCGGAGGGCTCGTAGTTGATGGTGGTGCCCTGGCACTTCTGCTGGTACGCCTTGATCCACTCGGCCATGGCGTTCTTCTGCGCCGACGAGCCCTGGGCGTTCAGCGTGCCGGTGGCGCAGTCGGCGGCGGCGGCCGACCCGGAGGCGGTGGCGCCGCTCGCGGGCTCGTTGTTGTCCGAGCCGCATGCACTGAGGGCGAGCGTCGCGGTAAGAGCGAGGCAGGCGAGAGTGCCGTGCCGCTGGAGCTTCACCTGAGGGGTTTCCCTTCACGTCTGACTTGGCGCCCGGACTGGGGCCCGGGAACCGGCGCTGGCCGGCTGTCACACAAGCTAGGAGCGCCAGGTAGCCGGTTTGCCGGGCGGAAATGAACGCCAGGTGAACTCGTCCGGCCCGCCAGGTGACCGCGTGCTGAGGGCGAGTTGTCCGTTACGTGAACTCAGGTGCCTCTGTCGGAAGTATGGGCATTTTTCAGGGCGCGCAGCGGGTGCCGGGGTGTCGACGCCCCGGCACCCGGCGGCGGAGGCGCGGACGTCCGGGCCGCCGGGCGGGAACAGCCCGGCGGCGAGGCCCGGTCCGGCCCGGGCTCAGCCCAGGTGGTAGTTGACGTGGGCCGACCAGTGCGCGAAGCCGAGCCGCTGGTATAGCGCGACGGCGGCGGTGTTCGAGTCGTCCACGTAGAGCATCACCCGGTCCAGCCCGCGCCGGTCGCGCAGGTACGCCAGCCCCGCCGAGGTCAGCGCCCGGCCGAGCCCGCCGCGGTGCGCGGACGGGTCCACCCCGAGTACGTAGACCTCGCCGATCCGGGCCGAGCCGGGGCGCTCGTGCACCTTGGTCCAGTGGAAGCCGACCAGCCGGCCGGTCGCCGACTCCTCGGCGAGCAGGAAGCCGGCCGGGTCGAACCACGGCTCGGCGAGCCGTACCCGCAGGTCGTCCGGGGTCCAGCGGCCCTGCTCCGGGTGCTCGGCGAAGGCCCGGGCGTTCAGGTCGAGCCAGGCCGCGTCGTCCGCGCCCGGCCGGAACGCGCGCAGCGCCACCCCGTCCGGCAGTCGCGGCTCGTCCAGCGGGGCGGTCAGCGGCCGGCGCAGTTGCCAGAGCACCCGGGCCCGGCGGAAGCCGAGGTCGACGGCGAGCGCGGCGGCCGACGGGTGGTCGCCGTGCGCCCAGGCACGCAGCGGGCCGGTGGCCGCCGCCTGCACGGCCCGGGCGAGCGCCCGCCCGGCGCCCCGCCGCCGGTGCGCCGGGTGCACCACCAGTTCCACCCCGATGCCGCTCGCGGCGTCGGTGGTGTCCAGGTGGGCGTAGCCGGTGAGCGACCCGTCGTCGCCCCGGGCGACCAGGTGCACGGCCGGGGCCTGCGGGTCGCGCAGCCGGAGCAGCACGTGTTCGTCGAGCGGGTCCGCGCCGTCCGTGTCGCCGGCCCGGCGGGCCAACGCGAGCACGTCGGCGATCTCCTCCGGGGAGAGTTGGTCGGTCCGGGTCACCCGGGCGGTCGTCGGTTCGGCGCTGCTCATCCCGCCACCGTAGCCCGCGGTCGCCGGCGCCGGTCCGCACCGTCCACAGCGGAGTGCCCGGTCACGTCGGCTCGGCGGGCAGCGCCTCCAGCTGGAACCGGCTGGTCAGCTCCGGCAGCATCCGGTACAGCGCGTCCACCGTCCCCTGCCGGTCGCCGCCGGCGTCGTGCAGCAGCACCACGGAGCCCGGCCCGACCTGGCCGACCACCGTCGCGGCGATCGGCCCGGCGCCCGGCGCCTGCCAGTCCGCCGGGTCCACGGTCCAGTGCAGCGGCGTCATGCCGAGCTTGCGGGCCGTCGACACCACCGGCCAGGTCCACGCGCCGCCCGGCTGGCGGTAGTAGGCGATCGGCGCGTCCGGCGCCGCCGCCCGGATCGCGTCGCTGGTGCGGATCAGGTCGGCCCGGATCCGCTCGGGGGACCGGGAACCGAGGGTGACGTCGTGGTCCCAGCTGTGGTTGCAGAGGGTGTGGCCCTCGGCCAGGATCGCCCGGATCAGCTCCGGGTGGGCCAGCGCGTTCTCGCCGACCACGCAGAAGGTGGCCCGCACGCCGAACTCCCGCAGCGCGTCGAGCACCTGTGGGGTGTACCGCGGGTCCGGGCCGTCGTCGAAGGTCAGGGTGACCCGGGAACTGCCGGTCGTGGTGCGGGTGCCGAACGGCCCGTCGGTCTCGGTCGGCTCGGGGGAGTGGCTGGTCCGGTCCTGGCCGGTCGTGTCCGGGCCGTCCGGGTGGTCGGTGGCGGGCGACGGCTGCTCACCGTAGTGCGGGCCGGTGGCGCTGGTGACCACGCCGGAGCCGCCCGGGTCGGGCCGGTCCGGGATCAGGCTCCGGCCCAGGGCGTACGCGGTGCCGAGCAGGGCGGTCACCACCAGCGCGACGATGCCGGCGGCGCGCAGGGCGGACGTCTCCGGCATCAGTGGCCCCGCCCCGGTCGACCCGTCCCCGCCCCCGTGGTCCCTGCACGCACCGCCGCCCCCTCATTACCGGCAAACCCGGCAGTCAGGATATGTGCGTCGCGATGCTCAAAAGGGGCATAACGGAAACTGTCCCCGGAGAGGTTGGTCCTCCGGCTCAGACCGGCAGCGGCGCGGGCTCCGCGTCCGGCAGCGACCGCGCGGGCGGCACCACGAACTTGTAGCCGACCTGGCGGACGGTGCCGATCATCGACTCGTACTCCGAGCCGAGCTTGGCCCGCAACCGCCGGACGTGCACGTCGACGGTACGGGTGCCGCCGAAGTAGTCGTAGCCCCAGACCTCGCGCAGCAACTGGTCCCGGGTGAACACCCGGCCCGGGTGCTGGGCCAGGAACTTCAGCAGCTCGAACTCCTTGTAGGTGAGGTCGAGCGGGCGGCCCTTCAGCTTCGCCGCGTAGGTGTCCGGGTCGATGGTCAGCTCGCCGGCCCGGATCGAGCCGCCGGCCCCGGAGATCGCGTTGCTCAGCCGGCCGACGGCCAGCCGCAGCCGGGCCTCCACCTCAGCCGGCCCGGCCGAGGCGAGGATGACGTCGTCGACGCCCCAGTCGGCGTTGAGCGCGATCAGCCCGGCCTCGGTGACCACCGCGACCAGCGGCACCCCGAGCCCGGTGGCGTGCAGCATCCGGCAGGTGGCCCGGGCCTCGCTCAGCTCCGAGCGGGCGTCCACCAGCACCGCGTCCGGGCTGGGGCCGGCGACCAGGGTGCGGACGTCGCGCGGCGCGGTACGGACCGAGTGGGGCAGCAGGTCGAGCGCCGGCAGCACAGCGGACGGCTCGCTCGCTCGCGCGGTCACCAGCAGCAGGATCTCCACGATCACCTCCGTCCCGGCGGCGGGCGCCGCGCGTGACCAGCGGCACTCCGCACGGATGTGGCGCTGAGAACTAGGCGTGGGTCCCGGCGTCGCTGACGGGCGGGTATCGGCTTGAGCGTAACCGATCGCCCCGGCCGCGCCTCCGTGCGCTTTCCTGTTTGCCCGCCTTGCCCCTGATCGCGACTCAGGTTTTAACGTCGCGGAAACCGTGCTCCCCGGGTTGCCGGCCGGTCTGGCACGATCGGGGCGTGTTTCCCTCCAGTTCGCCCGAGACCGGCCGCGATCAGTGGCCCGACGGCCCCCGTCCGCAGCCGGCCGGCCCGTCCCGGGGCCAGCCGCCGGCCCCTCGTGGTGGCCCGGCCGTCGACCAGGACGACCGCCGGGAGCGCAGCGGGCCGCGCCGGGCCCGCCGCGGCGGTGAGCCGGCCCGCCGCCCCGACGACGAGCCGGGCGCCGAGCCGGACGAGGAGGCCGTGCCGCCGGTCGAGGTACGCCGGTCGCTCGCGGTCGCCGTCGCCGGGTTCGCCGCGCTGCTCGGGGTGGGTCTGGTGCTCGGCGCGCAGACCTCCGGTCCGGGGCACCGGCTGCCGTTCGCGTTCATCATCCTCGGCGTCCAGATGCTCTACGTGCTGGCCTGGACGATGGCCATGCGGCCGCCCGCGGTGCTGCTGGTCGCCGGGGTCAGCGTGGCGACCGCGGTCGCCGCGGACACCGCCGCGGTGCAGACGGACGTCGCCGGGCTGGCGCCGCTGGGCTTCGTCGCGGTCGGCGGCTTCGTCCTCGGCGTGCTCGGCCAGTTGGTCCGGCGGGTCGACCGGGTGCGGGTGACCGACTCGCTCGGCGGCACGCTGCTGATCGTGGTCGGCGTGGTGGCCTTCGGCACCCTGATCGTGCTCAGCCGGATCCCCGCCGGCACCCAGGCGATCACCGTCTGCCTGACCGCGAGCGGGGTGGCGCTCACCGTCGCCCGGCTGACCGACGCGGTGGCGCCGTGGCCGCGGCTGGCCCCCCAGGTGCCCCGCGGGGCCGCCGGCGTGGTCGCCGGCGCGATGGTCGGCACGCTGGTCAGCGCCCTGCTCGGCAGCTACCTGGTCACCCCGTTCACGCCGACCCGGGCCGCGATCATCGGGCTGGTGGCGGCGGTCGCCGCGGTGCTGGCCGACCTCGCGGTGGGTTACGCCGAGGCGGGCCGGCTGATGGCCGGCGAGCCGCCGACGATGTGGATCGCCCGGCACATGCAGGGCCCGCTCGGCGGCTTCGCGCTGGCCGCGCCCGCCGCGTACGCGATGTGCAAGCTGGTGCTGTGACCGGAGATTGAGCTTTTCCCCTTTCGGGTACGAACGGACCGCCACGGCGCGGGCCGGTGGCGCGGAGACAGGAGGCGGCGTGGCGCAGGACTACCCGTACGAGGAGCGGCCCCGGCGTCGGGGTCGCAAGGTGCTGATCACCCTCGTGGTCCTGCTGCTGGTCCTGGCCGGCCTGCTGGTCGTCGCCGACCGGGTGGCGGCCGGGGTGGCCGAGCGCGCGATCGCCGACCAGGTGCGGCAGGAGGTCGCCAAGCAGGACGCGCAGTCCGCCCCGCCCGAGGTCGAGGTGGGCGGCTTCCCCTTCCTCACCCAGGTCCTCGACGGCCGCTACGAGCGCATCTCCATCGTGCTGCGTGACGTGCAGGGCTCGGTGCAGGGGGACGCGGTCAGCGTGCCCCGGCTCGACGTGGACGCCCGCGACGTGCGCGCCTCGCTGGACACCATCCGTTCCGGGCAGGGCGAGGTGGTGGCCGAGACGGTCAACGGCACCGGCACCATCAGCTACGACAGCCTGGCCAAGCTGCTCGACCGGCCGGGGCTGCGACTGGCCGAGCAGAACGGCCGGCTCGCCGTCACCGCGCCGGTGGACATCCTCGGCCAGCGGCTGACCGTCACCGGCACCGCCGACATCACCGTCGGCAAGGAGGGCCAGGTGGCGCTGCGCTTCAACGACCTGGACGCCGAGGGGCTGCCGAACGTCCCGCTGGCCCGCGCCCTGTTGAGCAACTACGCCAAGGGCATCTCGGTCGACGTACCCCTGCCCGACCTGCCGTTCCAGCTCACGGTGCGCGAGGTCCGGCCGCTGCCGGAAGGGCTGGCGGTGACCGCGGACGCCCGCGACGTGCCGATCAACTCGGCCGGCTGAGCGACCGGTCAGCCGGCGGGACGGCCGGCCGGCCCGGCCGTACCGTCGGTCGTGCCGGCGTCCCGGATGCTGGTCGGCCCGGTGGCGACTCCCGGTCCGGCTGGTAGGCTCCCTGGCCATGGGGACGCTCCTCACCAAACGGCGCGCGGTCGACCTGTGCCGCGTGGCCACCTGCCTGTGTCGCCCCGTCATCTGACGGCGGGGCTGTCCTCGGCCGCCTAGCGGCCATCGGCACGCAGGGTCCGCGTACCCTCCGGTGATCCCACCATCGCCCGGCAGCGGCGCCGTCGCACGAACCCGTGATCCGTTCCGTCCATGGGTCCCGCGCGTGGTGCGACACTGACAATCATCGATCTCCGCGCGCTGGCTCACCATCCATCCTCACCAGGGAGTGATCTGATGAGTCGCGACACCGCACTCGTCTCGGCCGAGTGGGCCGAGAAGAACCTCGACGCCCCGGGCGTCGTCTTCGTCGAGGTCGACGAGGACACCTCGGCCTACGACACCGGCCACCTCGCCGGCGCCATCAAGCTGGACTGGAAGACCGACCTGCAGGACCCGGTGCGCCGGGACTTCGTGAACAAGGACCAGTTCGAGGCGCTGCTCTCCGAGCGGGGCATCGGCAACGACGACACCGTCGTCCTCTACGGCGGCAACAACAACTGGTTCGCCGCCTACGCGTACTGGTACTTCAAGCTCTACGGCCACCGCGACGTCAAGCTGCTCGACGGCGGCCGCAAGAAGTGGGAGCTGGACGCCCGGCCGCTGGTCAAGGACCCGGTGACCCGTCCCGCGACGCGGTACGTGGCGCAGGAGCCGGACACCTCCATCCGGGCCTTCCGCGACGAGGTGGTGGCCGCCATCGGCACCAAGAACCTGGTCGACGTGCGCAGCCCCGACGAGTACGCCGGCCGGCTGCTCGCCCCCGCCCACCTGCCGCAGGAGCAGGCGCAGCGGGCCGGGCACATCCCGACCGCGCTCAGCGTGCCGTGGTCCAAGGCGGCCAACGAGGACGGCACCTTCAAGTCCGACGACGAGCTGCGCAAGATCTACGCCGACGCCGGGCTGGACGACAACAAGGAGACCATCGCCTACTGCCGGATCGGCGAGCGTTCCTCGCACACCTGGTTCGTGCTCCAGGAACTGCTCGGCCACCGCAACGTGAAGAACTACGACGGATCCTGGACCGAGTACGGCTCGCTGGTCGGCGTGCCGGTCGCGCTCGGCGACGAGCCCGGGGAGGCCTGAGATGACCGCACCGACCGCTGCCGGCTGCGCCGCTCCCGACCAGGCCGCCCCGCTGCCCGCCAGCCTCGACCTGGAGAAGGAGACAGTCATCACCGGCCAGGTCACGGCCGAGTCCGGTGAGGTGGTGCCGGGCGCGTACGTCCGGCTGCTCGACTCGACCGGCGAGTTCACCGCCGAGGTGGTGACCTCCGCCGCCGGGCAGTTCCGGTTCTTCGCCGCCCCGGGCGACTGGACCCTGCGGGCGCTGTCCCGGTTCGGCAACGGCGACACCACGGTGACCGCCGGCCGGGGCGTCAACGAGGTCGCCGTGACGGTGGCCCTGGCCTGACCCACGCTCTGATCGGCCCCGTGGCCCGTCGTCCCCACCCGGGGAGGCGGGCCACGAGTCGTCTCGCCAGGGTGTACCGGGCAGCGGTGACGCGGCGGCGGGCCCGCTGCCCGCGCGTGACACCATGAGCGGGTGAGCGGTGTCGTCCAGCCGGGGTACGCCCCACCGACCGGTCCCGACCAGCCGGCGGCCCCCCGACGGGGGCGCTGGTTGCTCGTCGTGGCGGTGGTCTGGGCGGTGCTGCTGGCGGCACTCACCTGGGTGTCCGTACGCGACGACCCGCCGACCGTCCGCGAGCAGCGCTCCCTGGACCAGGCCGGCCCGGTGGTCGACCGCGCGGTCGGCGAACTGGTCGCGGCGGCCGGCGACGCGGTGCTGGCGCTGACCCCGGCGCGCGTCGAGCGGGGCTGCCGGGTCACCCCGTTCGCCGACGGCGCCACGCTGGCGCGCGGGGTCGACGTCGTGGTGCCCGCCGGCGAGGAGCGGGCACTGCTGGAGCGGGTCGCCGACCGGCTGCCGGCGGGCTGGGGGGCCGGCGTGCGGGCGACCCCGGACGGGCCGCGGCTGCGCGCCGACGCGGGCGAGTTCGTCACCGTCGAGGGTCGCGCCGGGACCGACGGCCGGGTCCGGCTGACCGCCGACACCGGCTGCCGTCCGGTGGGCAGCGGCTACGCGACCCCGCCGCCCGGTGCCGCCGGAGCCGAGCTGTCCGTCCTCGCCGAGGCGCTGGCCGCCCTCGGCCGGCCGGCCGGACCGGACCCGGAGGTGCTGGCCGCGCCCTGCCCCGGTGGCGGTGTCGCCCGTACCGCGCGGGTCGCCGGCGGGGCGCCGCCGCTGTCTCCGGCCGCCGCCCTCGCCCGGTTCGCCACCCCGGTCGCCGACACCCCCGAGGTGTACGCCTACCGCCGCGGCGACGTCGCGGTGCTGGTCGACCGGGCCGCCGGCGACAGCCCCGTCTCCGCCACCACCGCCTGCCCCCGCTGACCGCCCGGCCTCAGCGGTCGTGGCTGCCGTCGTGCGGCGTGCGGCTGCGGCCGAGCGCGTCCACCCGCCCCCACCGGCCGGGGATGTCGAGCAGCTCGACCCGACCCATCCCCTCGGGCAGGGCCGGGTCGATGATCAGGTGCTCGCCCTGCGGCTCCAGCCCGAGCATGACCCGCAGCAGCAGCAGCGGGGTCCCGGTGGACCAGGCCTGCGGGCTGCACGCGGTCGGGTACTCCACCGGATACTCGGTGAGTTGGCGCTCGTAGCCGGCGAAGGCCTCCGGCAGCCGCCCGCCGAAGTACCGGGAGGCGGCGAGCATCGACTCGCAGATCCGCCCGGCCTCCTCGCGGAACCCGTACCGCCACAGCCCCCAGGCGATGATCGAGTTGTCGAACGGCCAGACGGTGCCGACGTGGTACCCGATCGGGTTGTAGAGACCCTGGTCGTCGGCGAGGGTGCGGACGCCCCAACCGGAGAACAGCCGCGGCCCGAGCAGGTGCTCGGCGATCCGGCCGGCCCGCGACTCGTCGACGATGCCGCTCCACAGCAGGTGCCCGATGTTGGAGCTGAGCGCGTCCACGTGCCGGCCGTCGGCGTCCAGGGCGAGCGCGTAGTACTCCTTCTCCGGGATCCAGAAGTCCCGGTTGAAGCGCTGCTTGAGCGCGGCCGCCTCGCGCTCCAGCCGGTCGGCGTACTCCGGGTCGCCCCAGACGGCGCGGGCCAGCCGGGCGCCGCGCATCTTGGCGTCGTAGGCGTACCCCTGTAGCTCGCAGGTGGCCCGGGGGAAGCCCGGCAACCGGCCGTCGCGGTAGGAGATGGCGTCCCAGGAGTCCTTCCAGCACTGGTTCTGCAGGCCGGTCTCCGGGTTGCGGGTCCGGTACCAGATGTAGCCGGTGCCGAGCAGGTCCCCGTACGTGTCGATCCACTCCAGCGCGGCGCGGGCCGCCGCCTCCAGCTGCTTCACCAGCTTCACGTCGCCGGTCCACCGCTCGTACTCGTCGAGCAGGATCACGAAGAGCGGCGTCGAGTCGGCGCTGCCGTAGTACGGCGAGTGCGGCTGCTCCTCGAAGCCGGCCATCTCGCCGTAGCGCAGCTCGTGCAGGATCTTGCCGGGCTCCTCGTCCCGGAAGTCGTCCAACCGGTGCCCCTGGAGGCCGGCCAGGATCAGCGCGGTCGGCGGGATCAGCTCCGGCAGGTAGGGCAGCAGCTGGAGCGAGGTGATGATGCTGTCCCGGCCGAACAGGGTCATGAACCAGGGCAGCCCGGCCGCCAGCAGCCGCACGCCGAGCGCGATCGACTCGTAGCGCAGCGCCGCGACGTCGTTCAGGCTGCGCCGGTACGCGCCGGCCAGCGGCTCGCAGTCGCAGCCGAGCTTGGGCGCCTGGCTGATCAGCTCGTTCTGCTCGGTCTCGATCGCGGCGGCGCCCCGGTTGCCGCGGTACAGCGGCAGGTTGGACCGGATGTCCTCGCCCCGCGCCCCGTAGACGACGGTGTTCACGTACAGCCGGGTGGTCCACTCGTCGTGCGGGCCGATCCGGACCTGGAAGGTCATGCCCGACACGTCGAGCCGTCCCGGCGCGCTGGTGAGGATCACCGTCTCCCGGTGGAAGGCCTCCCGGCGGTAGGTCAACCGCAACTCGTTCTCGCTCACCGTGGCGGTGATCCGGCCGTGCTTCTGCCGCACGTTCTTGATCTCGAAGAGGTCCGCGAAGTCGGCGCCCATGTCGACCCGGATGGTGAACTCCATCTCCCGGCCGGCGTGGTTGATGACGGTCAGCTCCTCCTCCAGGCCGCTGCCGATCGCCCGACTGCGGATCACCGAGACCTTCGCGTCGAGGTAGTGGGTCGGCTCGCCGGGGACCAGGAAGAACCGGGTGCGGTAGGACTCGGTGTCGTCGACGGAGAGCGCGTGCAGCCGCTCGCCGTCGAGGGTGAGCCGCCAGGTGGAGAGGAACCGGGTGTCGAAGGAGAAGAGCCCGGTGGGGTAGTCGAGGGAGGGCTCGATGTCGCCCCGACGGTCGCTGACCAGGAAGGTGTTGCCGTCCAGGATGCTGACCAGCGCCCTCACCGAAGCCGTCCGGCCTGTTCGCGGGCGACCTCACGGGGGTCCCGGGTGCCGGGCGGGGTGGGGAAGAACCGCCGGAAGGCCAGGAAGAGGACCACGTTCCCGCTGAACGTGCTCTCGTTGCGCAGCACCGCCGCCACCCCCTGCGCGCGGCCGGTGACCAGCCGCTCGAAGAGTTCCTCGCTGCTGTACCAGATGGCGTCGGCCGGACCCCGCTGCCGGCTCACCTCGATCGCGCCGGGCCGCATCCGCACCAGCCAGTGGTCGGTCCCGTCGCCGTTGGTGAGTTCGATCTGGAGGGTGCCGCTGATCAGGCCGCGGAGGATCTCCGGCGCGCGTGCCGGCAGTGATTCGAAGAACCGCTCGATGGCCTGGCCCACAACCGAATCGTAGGCATTAGTCCGAGTTGTCGGGCCGGTATCGGGTCGGGCTCGCGGGTCAGTAGACCAGCGCCTGCGCCCCCTCGGCCATCGCCTCCTCGACGAAGACCGCCGCGCCCGCGATCCGTACGCCCGGCAGCACGTCGCCGGGGCCGATGTCCCGCCGGGCGGCGCACTGGGTGCACGCGGTGACCGTGCCGGTGGTGAGGATCACGTGCAGCAGTTCGGCCAGTGGCGCGGAGTGCGGCAGTTCGAACTCCTGGGCCCGCCCGGGCAGCGCGAACCAGGTCGACTCGCCGGTGAGCCAGAGCGACACGTCCACCCCGGCGGCGGCCGCGGTGGCGGCGACCGTGAAGGCCTGGGCACACCGTTCCGGCGCGTCCGCGCCGGCGGTGGCCTTGACGACGAGAGTGCGGGCCATGGCGCCAGCATAGGATGGTCGGGATGGTCACCGAGATCGGGTTCGTCAGCCTGTTGGTCGCCGGCCTCGGCGCGCTCGCCGGTGGCCTGGTCTACGTCGCGGTACGCATATCGAGAGGACGTTGGTGAGCGCGAGGAGTGAGCCGGGTCTGCGAGCCCCGCAGTCGCGAACGAAGGTGGCCCGGTGAGCGCGAGGAGTGAGCCGGGTCTGCGAGCCCCGCAGTCGCGAACGAAGGTGGCCCGGTGAGCGCGAGGAGTGAGCCGGGTCTGCGAGCCCCGCAGTCGCGAACGAAGGTGATCCGGTGAGCGACGAGAACCCGCTGCAGCCGCCGCCGTGGCTGAACGCGCCGCCGGTCGACCCCTACCCGTACGAGGAGAGCCACGACCTGCGGGTCGGTCCGAAGCTGCACCCCACGCTGGACGGCCTGCTGCCGTATATCGGGGTGTGGCGGGGCCGGGGCCGGGGCGGCTTCCCCACCATCGAGGACTTCGACTTCGCCCAGGAGATCCGGATCAGCCACGACGGCCGGCCGTTCCTGTTCTACGAGTCCCGGGCGTGGATCCTCGACGAGCAGAGCCGGCCGGTCCGCCCGGCCGGTCGGGAGGTCGGCTGGTGGCGTCCGGTCCTCAAGGACGACCGGGCCACCGACGAGCTGGAGGCGCTGATGACGACGCCCACCGGCGTGATGGAGCTCTACCTGGGCCGGCGTACCGGCACCCAGGTCGAGTTCGCCACCGACGCCGTGGTGCGTACCGCCACCGCCAAGGAGGTCACCGGCGGGCACCGGCTCTTCGGCATCGTCGAGGGCGCCCTGCTCTACGCCCAGGAGATGGCCGCCCTCGGCCACGGCCTCTCCCCCCACCTCTCCGCCCGCCTCCTCCGCATAGCCGGCTGACCCACCCCACCCCGGTGATCATGACGTTGTGGTGACCCGCCTCGGCGTGTCGCGGCGACAACTTCATGATCAACAGGGTCCGCCCCGTCAGGGGAGGGGGAAGGCCAGGAGGGTGTGGAGGGTGGGGGTCAGGGGGGAGGTGGGGAGTGGGGTGCCGTCGAGGGTGCGCAGGTGGGTGAGGCCGCGGACCGACGAGGTGAACCAGACGCCGTCGGCGGCGGCCAGCTCCGCCGGGGTGACCAGGCGCTCCGTCGCCTTCAGGCCTAGCTCGTGGGCGTGCGCGAGAAGCCAGGCGGCCGTGGTGCCGGGCAGGATGCCGGTGTCGGCGGCGGGCACCGTGCAGAGCGTGTCGCCGGCCAGCCAGACCACGTTGGCGGTGGGCCCCTCCAGGGCGTACCCGTCGCTGGAGACCCAGAGCACGTCGTCCACGCCGGCCCGCCGCGCCCAGCGGCGGGCCGCCGTGCTCACCGCGTACGACGTCGACTTGATCCCGGCGGGCAGCCAGTCCAGGCCGGTCCGGGCCACCGCCGGCACGCCGAGCGGCAACGTCGCCACGGTGATCCCGTCCCGCCGGGCGGCCCGGGCGGCGGCCGGCACCTCGGCCAGCGTGGCGTAGACGGTCGGCGGCCCGCCGTCCTCCGGGCCCCGGGTGCAGACCAGCCGCAGCGCGCCCTCCACCTCGGCGGGCCAGCCGGCGCAGACGGCGTCCAGCAGGTCGACCAGGGCCTCGGCCGGCGGCAGGGCCAGCTCCACGGCCGCCGCCGCACGGGCCATCCGGGCCAGGTGCTCGTCGCGCAGCCACGGCCGGCCGGCCCGCAGGTGCATCGTCTCGAAGAGCCCGTCACCGCGCAGCACGCCCAGGTCGTCGCCGCGCAGCACCGGCTCCCCGGTCGGAACGAGCCCCCGCCCGAGCACCGCGATCCTCGACGCCATGACCGCCGAGCGTAACCGCGTGCCCGCCGGCACGGGGGACGGCGCGGTTACCGAACTATGATCGAACGGTGTCCGAATCCTCCCTCGCGGAACTGCTCCGCGCCCGTGGCCTGCGGCTGACGGCGCAGCGGCAGCTCGTCCTCCAGGCGGTGCTGGACCTCGGGCACGCCACCCCGGAGCAGGTGCACAACGCGGTCCGGGAGGTGGCGGCCGGGGTCAACATCACCACCATCTACCGCACGCTCGAGCTGTTGGAACGGCTCGGCCTGGTGACCCACACCCACCTCTCGCACGGCTCGCCGACGTACCACGCGGCCGGCGAGGACCAGCACGTCCACCTGGTCTGCCGGGAGTGCGGCGGGATCGACGAGATCGATCCCGAGCTGCTGCGCCCGCTGGCCGACCAGTTGGCGAGCCAGCGCGGGTTCCGGGTGGACATCGGGCACGTGTCACTCTTCGGCGTCTGCGGGCGCTGCCAGAACGGGGACCAGGAATGATCGACATCGCGGGAGCGGTGGCCGTCGAGAGCATCGACGAGGCCAGCCGGGACCAGCCGGAGCCGGCGCACGCCGCGGCGGGCGTCCGGGGGGTGGCCGCACACTACGGCGACCCGATGCGGGAGCAGCGGACGCTGGACACCGCGGTCGGCCTGGTCGACCGCTCGCACCGGGGGATCGTCGCGGTGCCGGGCGAGGAGCGGATCGGCTGGCTGCACACCCTCACCACCCAGCACCTGGCGCAGCTGACCCCCTACCAGGGCACCGAGTTGCTGGTGCTCTCCCCGCACGGGCACGTCGAGCAGCACGCCATGGTGACCGAGGACGGCGAGACCACCTGGCTGGACACCGAGCCGGGGGCCACCGAGGGGCTGCTGTCGTACCTGGAGAAGATGCGGTTCTTCAGCCGGGTCGAGCCGCGCGACGTGACCGCCGATCACGCGCTGCTCTCGCTGGTCGGGCCGGCGGCCCCGGACGCCGTGGCCACGCTCGGCGTGACCGGGCTGGCCGAGCCCGACGTGGTCGCGGTGCCGGGCCCGAAGTTCCGCTCCGGCACGCTGCCGCCCCGGCCCACCGCGCTGTACGACGTCCGCCCGCTGCCGGCCGGCGGGTGGGCCCGGCGGGGCCCGCTCGGGGTGGACCTGCTGGTGCCCCGGGCCGCGATGGAGCAGGTGGTCGCGGAGCTGCGCGGGGCCGGGGTGCCGGTCGCCGGCCTGTGGGCGTACGAGGCGATCCGGGTGGCCGCCCGGCGGGCCCGGGTGGGGGTGGACACCGACCACCGCACCATCCCGGCCGAGGTGGACCTGATCGGCCCGGCCGTACACCTGGAGAAGGGCTGCTACCGGGGCCAGGAGACGGTGGCCCGGGTGCACAACCTGGGCCGCCCGCCGCGCCGGCTGGTCCTGCTGCACCTGGACGGGGTGACCACCGACCAGCCGCCGGCCGCCGGCACGCCGGTGAGCCTGGACGGCCGGACGGTGGGCTTCGTCGGCACCGCTGTGCACCACCACGAGTTGGGCCAGGTGGCTCTCGCCGTGCTCAAGCGGAACGTCCCGGACGACGCGCGGCTGCTGATCGGCGAGACCGCCGCCGCGATCGATCCGGTCCCGGCCGGCTGAGCACGAAAAAATCTCCCGTTGGCGACGTCAGGGCCGGAAATGTTCCGGTCGACTGGGCTCGGAGCCGGGGTCTAGGATCCCGGCATGACGACAGGGACGTTGATCACGGTTGCCCCCACCGGTGCGGAGTCGGCGAAGGCGGAGGTGCCGGCGCTGCCGGTGACCCTCGACGAGCTGCTGCTGACCGCCAAGGAGTGCGAGGCGCTCGGCGCCGCCGTGATCCACGTCCACATCCGCGACGACGAGGCGAAGCCCACCCTCGACCAGGGCCGGCTCCGGGAGACGGTGGCGGCGCTGCGGGAGAGCACCGATTTGGTGGTGCAGCTCTCCTCGGGCGGCGCGGTGACCGACCCGGAGGCCGACCGGCTTGCGGTCCTCGACGCCGGCCCCGACATGGCCTCCTGCACCATGGGCACTGTCAACTTCGGCGACGACGTCTTCCTCAACCGCTGGGAGTTCATCGTCGACCTGCACACCCGGATGCAGGAGCGGGGCATCGTGCCGGAGTACGAGATCTTCGACCTCGGCCACCTGGCCGCCCTGCAACGCCTGCTCGGCAAGTACGGTCTGCCGGCCGGCGGGCACGTGCACGTCGACTTCGTGATGGGCGTGCCGGGCGGCATGCCGGGCACCACCGAGGCGCTGGTCGCCTGCCGCCAGGCCCTGCGCGACCTGCCCGAGGGCACCACCTTCTCGGCCACCGGCATCGGCCGCACCACCATCCCGGTGCTGCTGGCGTCGCTGTCCACCGGCGGGCACCTGCGGGTCGGCATGGAGGACACCGTCACCTACGCCAAGGGCAGCCCGGTGGAGTCCAACATGCAGCTCGTCGCCCGGGCGGTCGGCTTCGCCCAGCTCGCCCAGCGTCCGCCGCTGACCACCGCACAGGCCCGCGAGCTGCTCGGCGTGCCGGCCGCCGGCCGGTAAGCGGCGGGCCGGCCGACGCTCCTGTACGCGCGGGCGCGGACGTCCTGGTCACCCCGCCGCCCGCGGTCGCCCGACCGTCGGTACCGTCCACGGTGTGGGAAAGACGTACGAGGGCGGTGCGCCGCTCGCCGAGGTGGTCCGGTCCGGTTTCGTGGAGGGCGTGCACCGCGGCTCGGTGGTGGTGCTCGACGCGACCGGGGCGACGGTGGCCGGTACCGGGGACGTGACCTCGCCGGTCTTCCCCCGCTCGGCGAACAAGCCCATGCAGGCGGTCGGGATGCTCCGCGCCGGCCTGCCGGTGACCGATCCGGCCGACCTGGCGCTGGTGTCGGCGAGCCACGCCGGTGAGGAGTTCCACCTGGCCCGGGTCGCCGCGCTGCTCGCCCGGGCCGGTCTGGACGAGTCGGCGCTGCACTGCCCGCCGGACCTGCCGGTCGGCGAGGCGGCCCGGGCCGCCGTGCTGCGCGCCGGCGGCGGGCCCCGCCGGATCCAGATGAACTGCTCCGGCAAGCACAGCGGGATGCTGCTGACCTGCGGCGCCGCCGGTTGGGCGCGGGACGGCTACTGGCGCCCGGAGCACCCGTTGCAGCAGCGGCTGCGGGACGCGATCGAGGAGTTCACCGGCGAGCCGGCGGCGGCGGTCGGGGTGGACGGCTGCGGCGCCCCGGTGCTCGCCGTCTCGCTGACCGGGCTGGCCGGGGCGTACCTGCGGCTGGTCTCGGCGGAGCCGGGCTCGGTGCCCCGGGCGGTGGCCGACGCGATGCGCGCCCACCCGGAACTGGTCGGCGGCACCGAGGCGGACGACACCCGGCTGATGCGCGGTGTCCCCGGCCTGCTGGCCAAGGTGGGCGCCGAAGGCGTGATCGCGGCGGCGCTGCCCGGCGTCGGGGCGGTCGCCCTCAAGATCGACGACGGCGCGGGTCGGGCCCGGATGCCGGTGCTGGTTTCCGCGCTGCGCCGGCTCGGCGTGGACGCGCCGGTGCTCACCGAGTACGCCGAACTGCCGCTGTTCGGCGGCGGCGTCCCGGTCGGCGCGATCCGCCCGGTCTGGTGACGGGCGCCGGCCGCCCGGCGTGGTGACCCCCGCCGCGGCCGGTAGTGATTGGCGCGGGGGCGGTCGGCGCTACCCTGCCGGGTCCGGTGGCCGGGGCGGCGTCGGCTCGTCCGGTCCGGTGACCGGCAGGCGGCTCAGCGCAGGAAGTCGAGCAGGGCGGCGTTGACCGGCTCCGGTCGCTCCAGCGGGAGCAGGTGGGCGGCGTCGGGCACGTCGGGCAGGCGTACCGCGTCGGGCGCCTCGGCGGCGATCCGGTCGGCGAGCCGGCTGATGTCCGGCACGTCGGCCGCGCCGGCGGTCACCAGGACGGGCATCCGCAGCTCGCCGAGGCGGCCGATCGCCGGCGGGTCCAGCTCGGCCACGTCCACCGCGCTGAGCGCCTGCTCGGCGGCGAGGGCCCGCTGGTCCATCTCCCGGGCGAAGGCGAGCAGCTCCGGGTCCACGTCCTCCGGGCGGCGGCCGGGGCCGACCACCCAGAACCGCACCTCGGCGGCGGCACTGGCCGCGAAGTCCTCCTGGTCGACCTCGCCCACCAGCTGGTCCCAGAGCTCGTTGGCCTGCTCGGACCATTCGTGGCCCGAGATCGCGCTGCCGAGCAGGGCGAGCGCGGTGACCCGCTCGGGGTGGGCCAGCGCGGTGTCGACCGCCACCGCCCCGCCGAAGGAGCAGCCGACCAGGGCGGCCCGCGCCACGCCGAGCGCGTCCAGCAACCCGACCACGTCGTCGTGGTGGGCGAACGGGGCGGGGGGCAGCTCGGAGTCGCCGTAGCCGCGCAGGTCGAGCGCGATCACCCGGTGCCGTGCGGCCAGCACGCCGACCTGCTCGCGCCACATCCGCCGGTCGGCGATTCCGGCGTGCAGCAGCACCACCGGTGTTCCGCTGCCCACCTCGTCGTACGCGAGCTGCGCACCGTTCACCTCGATCTTGGTCACCGGAGGAAGGTACGCACGGGACGCCTGGGACGCAACCCGCTTGCTGAGACCTTGCTAACTCTGGCTAGCACTTTGCTTGCAGGAGTTAGCAGGGCGGGTTAGCGTCGGGGTATGGCCACACCCAAGGACCTTCCCGACGTCGGCGGGTTCATTCGCGACCTGCGCCGCAACGCGAAGATCTCGCTGCGGCAGCTCGCCGAGCAGGCGGGGGTCAGCAACCCGTACCTCAGCCAGATCGAGCGCGGGCTGCGCAAGCCCAGCGCCGAGGTGCTCCAGCAACTGGCCAGCGCGCTGCGGGTCTCCACCCCGGCGATGTACCTGCGGGCCGGGCTGCTCGACGACAAGGAGGGTCAGGGGGTGCTCGCGGCCATCGCCGTCGACCCCGACCTGACCATGGCGCAGAAGCAGTCGCTCAGCCAGATCTACGAGACGTTCCGCCGGGAGAACGCGCGGCTCGCCGAGGCCACCGCCGCGGCCACCGCCGCCGAGACCGGCGAGCGCACCCCGGCGGCGGAACCCGCCGAGGCGGCTCGGCCGTCCGCACCCGGGTCCGCCGAGGAGGCGCCCGCCCTGGTCAACCCGACCGTCACCGGTCCCACCACCGAAGCGGGCACGCCGACCGAGGCCGTGCTCGAGTCGGTCGCCGTCACCGAGGCCGGCACCGCTCCCGCACCGACCCCCGCGAAGAAGGCCGCCGAGGCGGCCGAAGAGGAGAAGTCATGACCCAGCCGAAGACCAACCGCA
This sequence comes from Micromonospora sp. C28SCA-DRY-2, assembly GCF_030519475.1. Classification (GTDB taxonomy): domain Bacteria; phylum Actinomycetota; class Actinomycetes; order Mycobacteriales; family Micromonosporaceae; genus Micromonospora. Next base: position 431,068 of record NZ_JAUMKD010000004.1, read on the forward strand.
TCCCGGCCCCGATCTACGCCGCCGCCGGCGCCGGCGAGCTGGCCATCCAGCAGCTGCGCAAGCTCCCCGCGGTGGTCAGCGACCTCGGCACCAAGGTCGTCGCCGACCTCGGTGGCAAGGCCGTCGTCACCGGCTTCGAGCTGCGCCAGAAGGCCAACGAGACGCTGCGCACCGCGAACCAGACCGCCGGCAGCCTGCGCGAGAAGGCCCCGGCCGACCTGACCAAGCTGCGCGAGGCGGCCGACCTGAACAAGCTCCGCGAGGTCGCCGACCTGAACAAGCTGCGCGAGGTGGCCGACCTGGACCGGCTCCGCGAGGTGGCCACCCGCAACGCCGCCGTGGTGGTGGCCGGTGCCCAGGCCGCCCAGGAGCGGGCGCTCGCCGCGTACGGCGCGCTGGTCGCCCGGGGTGAGCGGGTGGTCGGTGCCGGCGTGCTGGAGGCCGCCGACACGGTGAACGCCGACATCGAGGCGACCGAGGCCACCGCGCCCGCCACCGCGCCCGCCGCCGCCCCGAAGCCGGCCGAGCCGGCCGCCGAGGTGCCCACCCCGGCCGAGGTGGCCGAGGTCGTCGAGGCCAAGCCGGCCGCCGCGAAGAAGGCCACCCGGGCCCGCAAGACCACCGCCAAGGCGGTGCAGCCGGCCGCCACCCCGTCGGCGAAGCTGCCCCGGACCACGAAGCGGACCCGCCCGGCCGCCGAGTGACCCGCTGAGCCGGCGACCCCGGAGGCGTCCTTGTCGGACGTTTCCGGGGTCGCCGGCATAAGCTTGCCGTCATGGCCAACGCCGCGCCGCTCTTCGCCTTCGAAGTCCGCTACGTGATCGAGCTGATCCTGCTCGTCTTCGCGCTGATCATCCAGGGCGTCGCGCTGGTGCACGCCATCACCCAGCGATCCGACGCCTTCCCCGCCATCGGCACGCTGCCCAAGGGCGGCTGGATCGCCATCCTGGCGGTCTGCCTGGTGCTGACCCTGCTCGGGTTCGGCCCGATCAGCCTCTTCGGACTGATCGGCATCGCGGCCGCGCTGATCTACCTGCTCGACGTCCGGGTCGGGCTGCGCGACCTGAGCGACGGCAAAGGGTTCTGGTGAGGGGTTTCCGCTGGCCACCGCCGCCCGACGGCGGGCCGCGCACCTGGGGTCCCGGGCCGGGCGGCCCGCGTACCGGGCGGCCGGCCCTGCCGGAACCGGAGACCGAGCTGGTCGCCACGCCGCACGACGTACGGCTGGAGCGGCTGGTCACCGGGGCCGGTGACCCGGTCACGGTGTTCGCCCACGGGCTGGGTAACGGCATCGCCACCACCCGGCCGTTCGGCAGCGGCGTCACCGGCCGCAAGCTCTTCTTCCAGTTCCGCGGGCACGGCCGCTCCGACGCGCCGCCCGGTCCGTGGAGCTACCTCGACCTGGCCCGCGACCTGCGGGCCGTGGCCGACCTCGGCGGGGCCACCCGGGCCTTCGGCGCGAGCCTCGGCGCCGGCGCGCTCTGCCGGCTGCTCGCCGAGAGCCCGGAGCGCTTCGACCGGCTGGTGTTCTTCCTGCCGGCGGTGCTCGACCGGCCGCGCGGCGAGATCGCCCAGGCCCGGCTGACCGCGCTGCTCGACGCGGTGGAGAGCGGCGACGCCTCGGCGGTCGCTGAGGTGGTCTCGGTGGAGCTGCCCCCAGGCGTGCGCAACACCCCGGCCGGCTGGGCCTACCTGCGCCAGCGACTGGACCAACTGCTGCGCGACGGGCTCGCGCCGGGGCTGGCCAGCCTGCCCGAGCAGGTGCCGCTGCGCGACGCCGGGGTGCTGGCCGCGGTGACCGCGCCCGCCCTGGTGATCGGGTGCGCCGGCGACGACCTGCACCCGGTTGAGGTGGCCGAGCAGCTCGCGGCCGCGCTGCCGGCGGCCACCCTGCACGTGTACGACCGGCCCGGCGTGCTCTGGACCGAACGCGCCGACCTGCGATCGCGGATCTCCACCTTCCTCAACGAGTAACCTGCCCTGTCATGGGCGTCACACACCACGGACGTACGCACCGGCTGGACCTCGCCGACCCGACCCTGCGCGAGTGGCAGTGCACGGTGCTGCACGCCGAACCGGAGCAGGGCATCGTGCTCGACCGGTCGGCCTTCTACCCGGGCGGCGGCGGCCAGCCGCCGGACCACGGCGTACTGCTCTGGCAGGGGGTGCAGACCCGGATCGTCGGCACCCGCAAGGGCGACGACCTCTGGCTGATCCCGGCCGAGGGTGACCCGCTGCCGCCGGCCGGCAGCACGGTGACCGGTGCGGTCGCCGACGAGCGCCGCACCCGGCTGATGCGTACCCACTCGGGGCTGCACGTGCTCTGCGGGGTGGTGTTCCGCGACTTCGGCGCGCTGGTCACCGGCGGCAACATGGAACCGGGCGAGGCCCGGATGGACTTCAACCTCCCCGAGGTGCCGCCGGACTTCAAGAGCCGGATCGAGGACCTGGTCAACGCCGAGGTGGCCGCCGACCGGGCGGTGGCCGTCCGGGTGCTGCCCCGGGCCGAGGCGCTCGCTCTGCCGGACATCATCCGCACCCAGTCGAACCTGATCCCGCCGGACGAGCAGGAGGTCCGGATCGTCGACATCGTCGGCCTGGACGTGCAGGCCGACGGCGGCACGCACGTCGCCTCGACGGCGCAGATCGGCAAGGTCCAGGTGGTCAAGGTGGAGAGCAAGGGCCGGGCCAACCGCCGGGTCCGGGTACGCCTGGCGGACTGAGCGGGTGGCTCCCGGCGCCGGACCGGCGCCGGGAGCCGCGACCTCACACCAGGTCGATGCGTTCCCGCTCGATCGGGTAGCCGGCCCGGGCGAAGGCGGCCGCCATCGGGTGGTTGGTCTGGTCGGTGGCCGCCACGATCCGGTCCGCCCCCGCCTCGACCAGCAGGTGGGTGGTCTCGACCAGCAAATCGTACGCGTACCCGTGGCCGCGCTGTCCGGGCAGCACGCCGACGAAGCCGACGATCGGGTCGCTGTGGTTGCGTGCCGGCACGGTGATGCCCACCATCTCGCCCGCGGGCGTCCAGGCCAGCCGCCACCAGTCGCGCGGGCTCGGCAGCCAGCGCAGCAGGTCGAGCTCCTCCCGTGCCGCCGCGTCCGGCCCGTGCTCGGCGGCGGTGTGCCGGGTGTGCGCGTCCAGGCTTCCCTCGCCCACCCGGCGCAGCACGTCGAGGATCACGTCGTCGTCGGGTTCCGGGCGGAACTCCAGCCGGCCCGGCCGGGCGGGCAGCCCGCACTCCGGTGTCCAGCGGTACCGGTACCGCTCGACCAACGGGGACATGCCGGCGGCGACCGCCGCGTCCATCCGGGCCTGCGCCTCCGCCCGGACGGCCGGGTCGTCGCGCCAGCCCGGCGGCAGGGAGAGCGAGTACTCGGCCCGCAGCGGGGCGGTGCGCAGCAGCTCGACCGCCGCCGCGCGGTCGGTGAAGTCGAACCAGTCGAGCGCCAGTGGCGATTCGTCGTCCGGCCCGCCCCACCAGGCGACCCGGGCCACCACGGCGCCGTCGCGCAGGGCGATCCAGCTCCACTCGGGACGGTACTGGCCGTCGGCGGCCATGTCGGTGTAGTTCTCGCCGAACGCGGCGCGCCCGACCAGCGTGGTGTGCGGCAGGGAGTCGAACAGTGCTTCCTCGCCCGCGGTGAGCGGGCGGATGACCAGGTCGGTCATGGGGTCCTTCCGGGTTGACGTGCTCCCGGCCTCAGAACCGCGGCGCCCTCGTGACCGGGCGGGAGCACAGCGATGTCGTGGACACGGTGCTCACCTCCCTTCCCCTCGACGAGGGCGCCCCGGGACGGTAGCAGCGCACCCGTGTCGCCGGCCAACGGGTTTATCCGGCACCGCCCGGCTCCGGTGGCAGGTGGGCGGCGCGGACGTCGAGCAGCCAGCGCTCGACCGCGGCCTCGTCCGGCCGCTCCGGCAGCGGGGTGCGGATGCGGGCGAAGTCCCGCTCGGCCTCGGCCAGCAACGTCCGCGCCTCGTCCAGCTCGCCGCCGGCCACCCGCTCGCCGAACGCCCGGAACCACTCCGGGTCGGTGAGCCGGATCTCCAGCACCCCGGTGGCGTAGAGCAGCCGACCCTGGTGCACCAGCCGGGCCAGGTGCCGGGCGTGCTTCGCGGTCCGGCGGCGGGTGTCGGACGAGAAGCTGCCGTCGCCGCGCGACTCCAGCTTGCGGAACTGCCGGCCGGCGTAGCCCAGGTAGGCGTCGCGGACCCGGGGCGCGCTGAGGAAGGCCGAGCGGATGCCGATCAGCCGCTCGCCGTGTTCCGTCCGCGTCTCGTAGCAGTCGTCCGGCAGCCACATCAGCTCGGTGGCGGTCGGGTTGCCGCCCAGCGCCAGCCTGGCGTACTTGGCGGCCTCGTGCAGGGTGACGTCCGGGTCGGTGGTGACCACCGACTCGCGGGGCGGGTGCAGGCCGTGGAAGGCCACCGTGGGCGCCGCGAACACGCCGATCCGGTCCACATCCGAACCGGGCCGGGCCAGCCCGTACGCGACCGAGCCGACGATGCCGGAGAGCAGCAGGTGCATGCCGGCGAGCATGACTGACGACACCCGCCCGCCGAAACCCGACTTCGGCTGTCAGGTATTGCTGACACGCTCCGCCCATGACGAAACCGCTGACAGGGAAGATCGCGCTGGTCGCCGGGGCGAGCCGGGGCGCCGGGCGACAGATCGCGGTGCAGCTCGGCGCCGCCGGAGCCACCGTCTACGCCACCGGGCGCAGCAGCCGGGCCGGGCGCTCCGAGATGAACCGCCCGGAGACCATCGAGGAGACCGCCGAGCTGGTCACCGCGGCCGGCGGCGAGGGCATCCCGGTCGTGGTCGACCACCTGGTGCCCGAGCAGGTCCGCGACCTGGTCGCCCGGATCGACGCCGAGCAGGGCCGCCTCGACGTGCTGGTGAACGACATCTGGGGGGCCGAGTCGCTGGTCACCTGGCAGAAGCCGGTCTGGGAGCAGCCGCTGGACGCCGGCTTCCGGACGCTCCGGCTGGCCATCGACACGCACATCGTCACCAGCCACTTCGCCCTGCCGCTGCTGATCCGCCGCCCCGGCGGCCTGGTCGTCGAGATCGGCGACGGCACCAAGGCGTACAACGACGTGAACTACCGGTTGTCGGTCTTCTACGACCTGGCCAAGGTGTCGGTGAACCGGCTCGCCGAGAGCTGGGCCCACGAGCTGGCGCCGTACGGCTGCACCTCGGTCGCGCTCACCCCCGGCTGGCTGCGGTCCGAGACCATGCTGGAGCACTTCGGGGTGACCGAGGAGAACTGGCGGGACGCGCTCGCCCAGCAGCCGCACTTCGCCATCTCCGAGTCGCCGGCGTTCGTCGGGCGCGCGGTCGCCGCCCTGGCCGCCGACGAGGACCGGGCCCGCTGGAACGGGAGGTCCACCTCCAGCGGCGAGCTGGCCCGGGTGTACGGCTTCACCGACCTCGACGGCAGCCGGCCGGACGCCTGGCGGTACCTGGTCGAGGTGCAGGACCCCGGCAAACCGGCGGACGTCACCGGCTACCGCTGACCGGCGGTCTCCGCGGGCCGCCCGTCCCCGGGCCGGGGCGGCGGCGTGGCGTAGAGGGCGGCGGCGCGGGCCGCCGCCTCGGCCAGCCAGGCCCGCAGTTCCGCCGGTTCGAGCACCTCGACCTCCGGCCCCAGCCCGAGCAGTTGGCTGTACGCCACCGGAAGGGACTCGACGGGCAGCCGGGTGACCACCCAGCCCTGCCCGTCGGGTTCCCCGGCGGCGGCCAGCGCCTGCTCGTACGCGAAGGGGGCGTCGGCGGCGTGCCGGAGCTGGCGCAGGCCGGCGGGGCTGAGCCGGACGGTGACCTCGGCCCGCAGCATGCTCCGCAGGAACGCCTCGGCCTGCTCCCGCCAGTACCCGGCCAGGTCGAACCCCTCGTCCCGGGCGAAGGTCTCCGCCCTCACCTCGACGCCGGTGACCCGGTCCACCCGGTACGTCCGGTACCCGTCGCCGACCCGGCCGACCAGGTACCAGGTCCCGCTCTTGAGCACCAGCCCGTACGGGGCCAGGTCCCGGGTGACCTCCCGGTCGCCGCGCCGGTAGCGCAGCTCCACCACCCGGTCCCGCCAGACCGCCCCGGCCAGCTCGCTCAGCCACGGCGGCGGTCCGGTCTCCCGGAACCAGCCCGGCACGTCCAGGTGGAACCGCTGCCCGGTGCGGGCCGGCGCGTCCCGCAGTGCCGGCGGGAGTGCCGCCAGCACCTTCAGCTCGGCGGCCGCGACCGCGTCGGCGAGCCCCATGTCGCCGGCCGGGCCGGGCAGCCCGGCCAGGAAGAGCGCCTCCGCCTCGTCCCGGGTCAGCCCGGTCAACCGGGTCCGGTAGCCGCCGAGCAGCCGGTAGCCGCCGGCCCGGCCCCGGTCGGCGTAGACCGGCACGCCGGCGGCGGAGAGCGCGAGCACGTCCCGGTAGACAGTCCGTTCGGAGACCTCCAGCTCCCGGGCCAGCTCCGCGGCGGTCATCGTCTCCCGCGCCTGGAGCAGCAGGACCAGGGAGATCAACCGGGATGCGCGCACCCCTCCATCCTGCCCCCGGCCGGTTCAGCGCCCGCCGGGGGTGAGCAGGCCCCGGTCGTACGCGGTGGCCACGGCGGCGGCCCGGTCGTTGACCCCGAGCTTGGCGTAGACGTGCAGCAGATGGGTCTTGACGGTGGCCTCGCTGATGAACAGCCGGGCGGCCGCCTCCCGGTTGGACGCGCCCTTGGCCACCAGGGTGAGCACCTCCAGCTCGCGCTGGCTCAGCGGCTCCTCGGCGGGCGCGCGCAGCCGCCCCATCAGCCGGCCGGCCACGCTGGGGGAGAGCACCGACTCGCCCCGCGCGGCGGCCCGCACCGCCCGGACCAGCTCGTCCCGCGGCGCGTCCTTGAGCAGGTAGCCGGTGGCGCCGGCCTCGATCGCCGGCAGCACGTCGGCGTCCGTGTCGTACGTGGTGAGGACCAGCACCTTGGCCGGGTTGCCGGCGCTGGCCAGCCGGCCGATCGCGGTCACCCCGTCCATCCCGGGCATCCGCAGATCCATCAGCACGACGTCGGGGTGCAGGTGGGCGGCGAGCGCGAGCGCCTCGGCACCGTCGCCGGCCTCGCCGACCACGTCGAAGCCGGGGTCGCCGGTGAACATGCCGCGCAGCCCGTCCCGCACCACCGGGTGGTCGTCGACGATCAGCAGCCGGACCGGGGCGGTCAACCGGCACCTCCGGGGTGTGCGGGCACGGACGCCGAGACGGCGGTGCCGCCGCCCGGCTCGCTCTCGATGGCCAGTTCGCCGCCGACCCCGGCCACCCGCTGCCGCATGGCGGTCAGCCCGTACCCGCCGTCGGGGCGGCGGGGCGCGGGCGGGTCGGCGACGGTGAAGCCGACTCCGTCGTCCCGGACGTCCAGGGTGACCACGTCGCCCATGTACGACAGGGTCAGCCCGACCCGGGACGCCCTGGCGTGCCGGGCCACGTTGGCCAGCGCCTCCTGGCCGGTCCGCAGCAGGGTCACCTCGACCTCCGGGTGCAGCGGGCGGGCGTCGCCGGTGACGTTCACCTCGGCGCGCACCTCGTTGATGGTCGACCAGCGCCGGGTCAGCTCGGCGAGCGCCTCGGGCAGCCGGGCGCTCTCCAGCGCCTCGGGTCGTACCGCCCGCACCGAGCGGCGTGCCTCGGTGAGGCTCTCCCGGGCCAGGGCGACAGCGGTGTCCACGTGCCGCTGCCAGTCGGCCCGCCGGTCCCGCGCCTGCCCGGCCGCCTCCAGCTGGGTGATGATGCCGGCGAGGCCCTGGGCCAGGGTGTCGTGGATCTCCCGGGCCATCCGCTGCCGCTCGTCGGTCACCCCGGCCTCCCGGGCCTGGGTGAGCAGCTGGGCGTGCAGTCCCTCGTTCTCCCGCATCGTCTCGGCCAGCCGGCGGTTCGCCTCGGCCAGCTCCTCGACCAGCCGCTTGCGGTTGGCGTGCTGCCGGTCGGCGATGGTGCTGAACCAGATCATCCCGCCGGCCGCGCCCAGGTTGAACAGCACCAGCACGCACCAGAGCAGCCAGTGCGACAGGGAGGCCGGCATGCCGCCGCCCTGCGCGGTGGCCGCCAGGATGGCCGAGGCGGCCACCCCGGCGAACCGCCAGTTGCCGGGCAGCAGCATCGCGTGCAGGAAGCCGGCCCAGCTGAAGAAGCCGTACCAGGGGCTGATCAGCACCAGCACGGCGCTGAGCGCGAGCAGCCCGACGTAGTAGACGACCATCAGCGCGCGCCGGGTCGCCCATCCGGGGTGCAGGGCGACGAACCAGGTGATCCAGCACGCCGCGGTGGTGGCGACGAGCAGGTGCGGGGCCAGTGGCAGACCCACGGGCGCCGGCGCGGCGGTGGTGAGCAGTGCCCCGACGGCCAGCCCGACGTACGGGAGCACCCGGTGCAGGCGCGCCTCCCGGACCTCCCAGGGGGCCAGCCGGTCGACCTGCTCGGCGGTGCTGGTCATCGGACCTCGCTCACTCCCAGCGGAACAGCTTCGCCGCGGCGGCGCCCGCGAGTACGGCGATGACCGCCATTATCGCCAGGTGCAGCGGCTGCGGTGCGTCGGCGGTCCAGGCGTCGAGCAGCGCCTGCACGCCCGGCGGCGTGTAGTCACCGATCCGGACCAGGAAGTCCGGCAGCAGGAACCGGGGCACGTAGACGCCGCCGAAGAACATGGCCACCATGAACACCGGCACGGCCATGCCCTGTGCCGCCTTGGTCGTGCGGGCCACCGCCGCCACCAGCAGCCCCAGCGCGAGCAGGGCCGCCGTGCCGAGGACGAGGGCCAGGGCGAAGCCGAGCGGGTGCCGGGGCAGCGGCACGCCGAAGGCCAACCGGCCGACCGCGATGAGCAGCACGGCGCTGACCAGGATGGTGCCGAGCGCGATGACCAGTTGGGCGGCCAGCAGCGCCGCCGGGCTGGCCGGGGTGGTGGCCAGCCGGCGCAGCACCCCCCGTTCCCGGTAGGTGGCCAGCACCGTGGGCAGGATGTTCACCGCCGACATGGCGAGCGTGATCACCAGCAGCGACGGGGCGAAGTACTCGAGGAAGGACCGGCCGCCGAACTGCGGATCCGGCTCGCGTGTGGCCGGGATCAGCCCGAACACCGCCAGCAGCGCGAGCGGCAGCGCGACGGTGAGCAGCGGCGCGGCGAAGTCCCGCAGGTAGAGTCTCGTCTCGATCTTGAGGATCTGCCCGAAGGCGTGCATGTCGTTCTCTCTCACTCGGCGGGCCGGTGCCCGGTCAGCTCGACGAACGCGTCGTCCAGGGTGGACTGCTCCAGCCGCAGGTCGGCGGCGATGATCTGGTTGCGGGCGAGCACCGAGGTGACCGCGTGCAGCACGTCACCGGTGCCGGTCACCACCACCTGCCCGCCGGTGCGCTGCACGGAGGTCACCTCCGGCAGGTCGGTGAAGAGCCGGTCGTCAACCGGGGCGGACGGCCGGAACCGGATCCGCTGCTCCGGAGCCACCGACGACACCAGACCGGCCGGGCTGTCCAGCGCGACGACGCGGCCGCGGTCGATCACCGCCAGCCGGTCGCAGAGCCGCTCGGCCTCCTCCATGAAGTGGGTGACCAGCACGATCGTCACCCCGCTGTCCCGGACCTGCTCGATGAGGGCCCAGGTGTCCCGCCGGGCCTGCGGATCCAGCCCGGTGGTCAGCTCGTCGAGGATGGCGATCTCGGGATTGCCGACCAGCGCGAGCGCGATGGACAGCCGCTGCTTCTGACCGCCGGAGAGCTTCTTGTACGGGGTCTTCCGCTTCTCGCCCAGCCCCAGCTTGTCGATCAACTCGCCCGGGTCGGCCGGGTCGCGGTAGAACGAGGCGTACAACTCCAGCGCCTCGCCGACCCGCAGCTGGTCGGGCAGCTGGCTCTCCTGGAGCTGCACCCCGACCCGCTCCCGGAGTTGCGTCGCGTCCCGGCGCGGGTCTAGCCCGAGGACCGACACCCGGCCCCGGTCCGGGGACCGGAGGCCGGCCACACACTCCACCGTGGTGGTCTTGCCGGCGCCGTTCGGGCCGAGGATCCCGAAGATCTCCCCGGCCTCGACCGTGAACGACACGTCGTCCACGGCCACCACATCGCCGTACCGCTTGTGCAGGTTGGTCACCTCGATGACCGGCATCGTGCCGCCTTCCGCCGCTTGCTGTTCGTATGTCGAGCATGGCCGCGCGGACGCGGCGGCGGATCGACCACACGGCGATCTTGGGGGACGGCGCCGGTTGATCCCGGTGATCCACCGACCGGTTGATGCGCAGGCGGCCACTAGGCTCTCCGTCGTGACCGCACCCCGCCTCGCCGCGCCCGTGACCGGCGCCGCCCGCCGGTTCTTCACCGGCGTCGGGCTGCTGCTGCGTGGACTCGCCCTCTACGTCCGCAGCCCCGGCCTGATGCTGCTCGGCATCGTGCCGGCTCTGATCTCCGGTGCGCTCTTCGTCACCGCGTTCGTCGCCCTGGCGTTCTTCGTGGACGACCTGGCCGAGTGGGTCACCCCGTTCGCCGACGACTGGTCGGCGACCCCGCGCAGCCTGGTCCGGGTGGTCGCCGGGCTGGCCTTCCTCGGGCTCGGCGGCCTGCTCGGGGTGCTCGCCTTCACCGCCGTCACGCTGGTGATCGGCGACCCGTTCTACGAGAAGATCTCCGAGCGGGTGGAGGAGCGGCTCGGCGGTACGCCGGGCGCCGTCGAGGTGCCGTTCTGGTCGTCGCTGCGCCGCAGCCTGGCCGACTCGGTCCGGCTGGTGGCCCTGTCGGTGCTGTTCGGCATCCCGCTCTTCGCGGCCGGCTTCATCCCGGTGGTCGGCCAGACAGTGGTCCCGGTCATCGGCGCGGCGGTGGGCGGTTGGCTGCTCGCGCTGGAACTGGTCGGCGCGCCCTTCTACCGGCGCGGGATGCGGCTGCCGGACCGCCGCTCGGTCCTGAAGGCGGACCGGCCCACCGCGCTCGGCTTCGGGGTGGCGGTCTTCGTCTGCTTCCTCATCCCGCTCGGCGCGGTGCTCATCATGCCGGCGGCGGTCGCCGGCGCCACCCTGCTGGCCCGCCGGTCGCTCGGGCAGTCCATCGAGGAGCGCTGACGTGCGGATCGTCCTGGTCCAGGGGGACATCACCACCCAGCAGGTGGACGTGGTGGTCAACGCGGCGAACTCGTCGCTGCTCGGTGGCGGGGGCGTGGACGGCGCCATCCACCGGCGGGGCGGCCCGGCCATCCTGGCCGAGTGCCGGGCGCTGCGCGCCTCCCGCTACGAACGCGGCCTGCCGACCGGCCAGGCGGTCGCCACCACCGCCGGTGACCTGCCGGCCCGCTGGGTGGTGCACACCGTCGGGCCGGTCTGGTCGGCCACCGAGGACCGCTCGGCGCTGCTGCGCGACTGCTACGCCAACAGCCTGCGGCTCGCCGACGGGTTGGGTGCGCGGACGGTGGCGTTCCCGCTCGTCTCGGCCGGTGTCTACGGCTGGCCGGTCGCGGACGCGGTCGGCCAGGCCCTGGCCGTACTGCGCGCCGCCACCCCGGCGACCGTCACCGAGGCACGGCTGGTGCTCTTCGGGCCGGACACCTACGAGGTCGCCCAGCGGGTCCACGCCGGCTGAGCCTGCCGCCCGCGCGCCCGCTTCCGGTTGCATACCCGAACGGTTCTGGCGAGGATGATTCCGGATCGGGTGCCGATTCCCGCCCGGTTTCGCCCGTGCATAGCCGTTCCTGCCCGACTCGGCAGTTCTAAGCAGTTAATACCTATTTCTAGCAGCACGGGAAGAAATGCATTCCGCGTGCCTTTCTGTCGGGAAATTGTGCTGGGACAATCCGTCTGAAAAACGCCTTCATCGGGCTATTCGCCTATACATTTCCTCCCGTGCCGGTAATCGGCGCCGGTGACGACATGGGGGTGAGCGATGAGGGCAGGCTTCGCGCGCCTGGCCGCGGCCGCGGTGGCGGTCGGCGTGCTGGTGTGGGGAGAGGCGTCGTCGGCCCTGGCGGGCGCCTCCGCCGACCTCGACCGGAGCGCCACGCCGACCGCGGAACCACCGTCGGCCGACCCGCCGGTCAACCGGGACGCGCGGCCGGCCGGATGGTGGGGCGGCGACGCGGTGCCGCTCGCGGCGCTCGGTCTCGGCCTGGTCGTGCTCGGCAGCGTGCTCAACGGCGCCCACCGCCAGCAGGCGGACGACTGAAACGGCTTTACCCGAACGTAGCTCCGGCCTCCGCGCAGTGCGGTCGTGGGAGCCGGGCTACGGGGCCGGGGGCCTCTCCGTCGCCGGGAGAGGCCCCCGCTGCCGTACCGGGACGGCTCCCGGCGGGCGGCGCGGGCCGGCGAACCCGGCGGGCGGCGGGGTGAACCCGGTCAGCCGGCCGAACGGACGGCGGCGACCGCCTCCACCTCGACCAGTTGGTCGTCGTAGCCGAGCACTGCCACCCCGAGCAGGGTGCTCGGCGGGTCGTGGTCGCCGAAGTGGTCGCGGACCACCTCCCAGACGGTGACCAGGTCGTCCTGCCGGTTCGACGCCACGTAGACGGTGGTCTTGACCACGTCGACGAGCCGGGCGCCGGCCGCCGCGAGGGCGGTCTCCAGGTTGGCCATCACCTGCCGTGCCTGGGCGGCGGGGTCGCCGGGCGCCACCGTCCGGCCGTCCGCGTCGAGCGGGCAGGCGCCGGCGGTGAAGACCAGGCGGGCGGGCGGCTCGACCGTGGCGGCGTACGCGTACTCGGCGACGTCGGAGAGCGCGGGCACCGGGATCAGGCGGGTCGCATCGGGCACCGCTCGACGCTACCGCCGGCCGCGCCGGCCGCTCGACCGAATATCGCCGCGGCGAGGGCCGGCGAGGGCCGGTCAGGCGGACTCGCGCCGGATCAGCTCGGTCGGCAGCACGAGGGCGGTCTCGACGGTCTCGCCGGCGGCCAGCCGGAGCAACTGGCGGGTCATCTGCCGGCCGATCTCCTGGATCGGCTGCCGGACAGTGGTCAGCGGCGGCTCGGTGTAGGCGGCGGTCTCGATGTCGTCGAAGCCGATCACCGCCACGTCGTCCGGCACCCGCCGCCCGGCCTCCCGCAGCGTACGCAGGGCGGCGTGCGCCATCAGGTCGGAGGCGGCGAAGACCGCGTCCAGGTCGGGGTGCTCGGCGAGCAGCTGCCGCATCGCCGCCGCCCCGGACTCCCGGGTGAAGTCACCGAACGCCACCAGCTCGGGCAGCCCGGCCGCGGCGACCGTGTCCCGGTAGCCGGCGAGCCGCTCGATCCCGGCGACCATGTCCTGCGGGCCGGCGATGGTGGCGATCCGCCGCCGGCCGATCCCGACCAGGTGCCGGATCGCGGCGGTCACCCCGCCGACCTGGTCGACGTCCACGTACGGCACGTCGGCGGCGCCGAGCGGCCGGCCGCTGCACACCACCGGGATGCCCAGCCGGGCGAGCCGGCCGGGCAGCGGGTCGGCGCCGTGCAGCGACGCGAACAGCACCCCGTCGACGTGCCGCCCGGTGGTGTACCGCTCCACCCGGGCGTGCCCGGCCGGCGAGCCGGCCAGCATCAGCACCAGCTGCTTGTCGGCCGCCTCCAGCTCCTGGCTGACCCCGAGGATGATGCCCGGGAAGACCTGGTCGTCGGAGAAGACCCGGGTGGCCGCCTCCGGCATCACCAGGGCGATCGAGTCGGTCCGCTGGGTGACCAGGCTGCGGGCGGCCAGGTTCGGCACGTACCCCAGCTCGGCCACCGCCCGGTTGACCGCCTCCCGGATCGGTTCGGCCACCGTGGTGGAGCCGTTCACCACCCGGGAGACGGTGGCCCGAGAGACCCCGGCCCGGCGGGCCACCGCTTCCAGCGTCGGCCGTTGCGCCGTCGTCATGGCCGCCATCCCCCCGCTCGTCACAGCCCGTTCCGGGAGATCACCTCCTGGTACCACCGGGCGCTGGCCTTCGGTGTGCGCCGCTGGGTCAGGTAGTCGACGTGGACGATCCCGAACCGCTTGCGGTAGCCCTCCGCCCACTCGAAGTTGTCCAGCAATGACCATACGAGATAGCCGCGCAGGTCCACCCCCCGGGCGATGGCCTCGTGGGCGGCGCGCAGGTGCCCGTCGAGGTACGCGATCCGGTCGGTGTCGACCACGCCGCCCCCGCCGTCCGGGCCGTCCGCCCCGGGCTTGTCCGGGAACGCCGCGCCGTTCTCGGTGATCAGCATCGGCACGCCCGGATAGTCGGTGGCGATCCGCTCCAGCAGCCGGGTCAGCCCGGCCGGCTCGATCATCCAGCCCATGTCGGTCAGCGGGCCGACCGGCGGCAGGAACTCCACCGCGCCGGCGGTGCCCGGATAGGCGCCCCCGCCGCCGGCCCCGCCGGGCCGGCCGGCGACGTAGGTGGGCTGGTAGTAGTTGATGCCGAGCAGGTCGATCGGGGCGGCGATCAGCTTCTCGTCGCCGTCCCGGACGAACGCCGGCTCGACGATCCCGCCGACGTGTTCCAGCACGTCCTCCGGGTAGCCGCCGGCCAGCAGCGGGTCCAGGAAGATCCGGTTGTGCAGGCCGTCGACCAGGCGCACCGCGGCGGCGTCGGCGGCGCTGGCCGGGTCGGCGGGGCGCACGTCGGCCGGGTTGAGGGTGATCCCGATCGTCTCCGCGCCGGCCGCGCGCAGTGCCCGCGCCGCCAGGCCGTGCCCGAGCAGCAGGTGGTGTACGGCGGTGAAGGCGGCCGCCGGGTCCTGCTCGCCGGGCGCGTGCACCCCGTTGCCGTAGCCGAGGTAGGCCGAGCACCACGGCTCGTTGAGCGTGGTCCAGGTGCCCACCCGGTCGCCGAGCCGGGCGTGCACCGCGGTGGCGTACACGGCGAAGTGCTCGGCGGTCTCCCGGTTGGTCCAGCCGCCCCGGTCGCCCAGGGTCTGCGGCAGGTCCCAGTGGTAGAGCGTGACGATCGGGTCGATGCCCCGGTCGAGCAGCGCGTCGACCAGCCGGTCGTAGAAGTCCAGGCCGCGCGGGTTGGCCGGGCCGGTGCCGTCCGGCTGGATCCGGGGCCAGGCCACCGAGAAGCGGTACGCTCGCAGCCCCAGCTCCGCCATCAGCGCCACGTCGTCGGCGTACCGGTGGTAGTGGTCGCAGGCGACGTCGCCGGTGTGCCCCTGGAACACCTTCCCCGGGGTACGGCTGAAGGTGTCCCAGATGGACGGGCCGCGACCGTCGTCCCGCGCCGCGCCCTCGATCTGGTAGGCGGCGGTGGCGGCGCCCCAGAGGAAGTTCTCGGGAAATCGGAGATTGCTCAAGCCTTGACCGCACCTTCCATGATGCCGCCGATGATCTGGCGGCCGAACAGGACGAAGACCAGCAGCAGCGGGAGCGTCGCGATGGCCGTACCGGTGAAGACCTGCGACATGTCCTGGTAGTACCCGTCGGAAAGGGCCCGCAGGGAGAGCTGCACGGTCGGGTTCTCCGGGTCGTTGAGCACAGCGTACGGCCAGAGGAAGTCGTTCCAGGTGGTCATGAAGGTGAGCAGGCCGAGCACCGCCGCGGCGGGGCGCAGCGCGGGCAGCACCACGTTCCAGTAGATCCGGGCCGTGCCGCAGCCGTCGACCCGGGCCGCCTCGATCAGCTCGGTGCTGACCGCCTGGCCGGCGTACTGCCGCATCATGAACACCCCGAAACCGGTGACCAGCGCCGGCACGATCACCGCCGGTAGCCGGTCGTTCCAGTTCAGCTTCGTCATCAGCATGTACAGCGGGATGACGCCGAGCTGGGTCGGCACCATCATGGTCGCGATGATCACCAGCAGCAGCGCGTTGCGACCCCGGAAGCGCAGCTTGGCGAAGGCGAACCCGGCCAGGGTGGAGAAGAACACCACCGAGGCGGTGACGACTGTCGACACGATCGCCGAGTTGATCAGACCGGTCAGGAAGTACGCGTCGGTGTTGTCGAACAGCCGCGCGATGTTCGCGCCGAGGTTGCCGCCGGGGGTGACCGGCGGTGGCACCTGCCCCATCGCGTCGCTGGACCGGCTGGCCACCACGAACATCCAGTAGATCGGGAAGATCGACAGGAACGCGGCGGCGAGCAGCGCGCCGTACGTCAGCGGGCTGGCCCGCCACAGCCGGCTCATCGGAGGTCTCCCTTCGCGGCCCGGCCACCGGGCGTCTGCCCGCCGAGCCGCCGGATGATCAGTACGTTGACCGCCGCCACCACGGCGATCAGGGCGAAGAGCAGCCAGGCCACCGCCGAGCCGTAGCCGAAGTTGTAGTGCGGCGCGAAGGCGTTCTCGAACATGTACATGGTCACCGTCTGCGACTCGCGCAGCGGTCCGCCGCGGATCGGGTTGGTCCCGGAGTGGAACAGCCGGGGCTCGGTGAAGAGCTGGAGCCCGCCGATGGTGGAGATGATGACCGCGAAGATGATCGTCGGCTTGAGCAGCGGCACGGTGATCGACCAGAACTGCCGGGCCCGGTTCGCCCCGTCGATCGCCGCCGACTCGTAGAGGTCGCGCGGGATGGCCTGCATGGCGGCCAGGAAGATCAGCGCGTTGTAGCCGGTCCACCGCCAGTCGACCATCGCCGAGATGGCCACCCAGGAGGCGAACCGGTCCGACTTCCAGTTGACCGCGTCGATCCCGACCAGGTCGAGCAGCCAGTTCACCATGCCGAACTCGCGGCCGAAGAGCACCCCGAAGACGATGGCGACGGCGGCGGTGGAGGTGACGTTCGGGATCAGCACCGCCATCCGCCACCCGGTGCGGGCCCGCAGCGACCGGTTGAGCAGGTTGGCCAGCCAGAGCGCGGCGAGCAGTTGCGGGACGGTGGAGATGACGAAGATGCCGAGGGTGTTCACCACCGCGTGCCAGAAGTCGGCGTCGGCCATCAGCCGGGTGTAGTTCTCCGCGCCGACGAACGGGTGGTCGCTGCCGAGCAGGTCCCAGTCGTGCAGCGAGACCCAGAAGGTGTAGACCAGCGGGTACACCCCGAACACCGCGAAGAGCAGGAAGAACGGGGCGATGTAGAGGTAGGGCGAGTACCTGGTGTCGAACCGGCTGAGCCGGTGCGCCCGGGTGGGCCGCGCGGTGGCCGCCGGTACCACCGGAGGCCGCGCGTCGAGCTGGACGCTCATGGCCGGAAACTCCTCTCCAGCGCCGACCGCCCCGCGTCCGGCGCCCCGCCGGCCGCCCGGAGCTGGGCGTCGCGGGGGCGCGACGACCGGCCCCGGGGCGGCCGGGCCGGGGAGCGGGCAGGGGGCGGCGGGGGCTACTTGGCGGCGGCCTTCTTGGCGTTGGACACCGCGTCGGTCCAGCCCTGGTCCGGGCTGCGCTGGCCCAGCTCGACGGTCCGCACGGCGTTCTCCACCTCGGTCCGGACGGCCTGGTTCTTCGGCCCCATGTAGACCGGCTTCAGGTTCTTCGCCCCGGCGGCGAAGATCTGGCCGACCGGCGCGCCGGAGAAGTACGCGTTGGTCGCCCCGGTGATGGCCGGGTCCTCCAGCGCCTGCGGCGACGAGGGCAGCGGGCCCTTGGCCTTGAACGCGCCGATCTGCCCCTTGGCGCTGGTGAGGAACTTGGCCAGCTCGATCGCCTCGGCCTGGTGCTTGCTCTGCTTGGGCACCGCGAGGTAGGAGCCGCCCCAGTTGCCGCCGTTGCCGGGCACCTGGGCGATGTCCCACTTGCCGGAGGCCTCCGCGCCGGCGTTGCCCTCGATCACCCCGGTCATCCAGGCGGGGCAGGCGATGGTGGCGAACTTGGCCTGCTTGAAGGCGGAGACCCACTCCTCGGACCAGGCGCCGTACTTGCCGGACAGGCCCGAGTCGATGATGTCCATGGTGGTGTCCCAGGCCTGCCGGACCGCCGGGTTGCTGTCCACCACGAGGTTGTCCGAGGTGTCGTAGTAGCTGTAACCCTGGGCGTTGCCGGCGGTCTGCAACAGGATGGTGTTGAAGGTGTTGGTGGCCGCGTCCAGGAACGCCGCGCCGGTCTTCTTCGCGGTGAACTGCTCGCCGACCCGGATGTAGTCCTGCCAGGTGGGCCAGAGCTTGGCGACCGCCTCGCGGTCGGTGGGCAGCCCCGCCTTGGCGAACAGGTCCTTGCGGTAGCACATCGCCATGCCGCCCACGTCGGTGCCGAGGCCGATGAGGTGCTTGCCGTCGGCGGTCAGCCCGCCGTTCCACTTCCAGTCCAGGAAGTTGCCCTTGAGCTCGGCGGCGCCGTGGTCGAGCAGGTTCACGAAGTTGCCGGGGTTGGCCTTGTACTCGACCAGCAGCCCCTCCTCGATGGCCACGATGTCGCCGGCGCCCTTGCCGGCGGCGAGCCACTGGGTGAGCTTCGGCGAGTACTCGTCGAGGTTGCCGCCGGTGCCCCGTTCGACGATCTTCACGCCGGGGTGGCTGGCCATGTACTCCTGGTAGAGCTGCTCGTAGCCGAACTGGCCGAAGACGTCGACGGTCAGCGTGATCGTGCCGTCGTCGTCGGCGGCGTCGTCGCCACCGCAGCCGGTGGTGAGGAGCAGTGCGCTGGCGGTGGCCAGGGCGACCGCCGCGAGGCGGCGGCGCGAAAAGGCACCCATCTGTCTCGGACCCCTCTCAGGTCGGGCGGGTGGTGGTGGATGAATCTGAGAGAGCGCTCTCACGTAGATTGCTGGCCGGTCCGGGACGTGTCAAGAGAGCGCTCTCCGAGGCGTCCGGATCGTTACCTCGGCGCGCGCCTCACCCGGTGGTCGCGACACGACAGTGGCCCCCCGTCGCCGGGAGGCCACTGGGTCGTCGACGGTGCGGCGGTCAGCCGGTGCGCAGGCCGTCGAGCAGGGTGCGGTCGCCCTCCACGTCGAGGGTGTCGAAGCTGACCCGGCCCCAGAGCGCCAGCAGCAGGTCGCTCGCCGTGCCGCTGACCTGCACCCGGGCGTGGTGGTCGTCGTGGTCGAAAATGGTGGCGGTGTCCAGCAGGGCGACCCCCTCGCCGCGCAGCCTCAGGTACCACTCCTGCGCGGTGTCCACCGCGGAGAGGTGCACCACGCCGTGCCACTGGCCCTGGACCCGCCGCCGCCCGGCGGGCAGCCAGGTGTCCAGCACCTCGCTCACCCCGTCGGCGGCGAGCTTCGCCTCCACCGGCTCGCCGGCGGCGATGGCGAGCTGGGCGTCCCAGCGGTGCACCGCCGTCTCGTGCGCGGCCCGGCGCGGCCAGAACCCGGCCTTCTTCGGCTGCGGCGCCCAGTTCCAGGCCGGGGCCTCCGGGTCGAGCCCGTCGAAGAGGGTCATCAGCCGGTCGAACTCGTGTTGCCAGACCTGCACGGGGGTGCCGCCCGGTTCGAGGTCGGCGGGGTCGAGACCCTTCGGCGGGGCGGTGGTCGCGCCCGAGCCGGCGACCGAGTGCGCCCAGCGGTAGAAGGCGGCCAGGTGCAGGGTGAGGTCGGCGACCGTCCAGCCGGGGCAGGACAGCACCGGGGTCTCGGGAGGTGCCTCGGCCACGGCGGCGGCGAACGCCGGCCCCTCCGTGCGCAGCGCGCCGATCCAGAAGTCCTTGGTGCCGTGCAGTCTGCTCATCGCCATCCTCCCGGGGGTGACCCGGCCACCAGTGAGTGCCGCGGCTACCCACAGCCTAGGGTGAAAGGCGTGTCAGACGTCTACGCCCAGCCGACAACCGGAGCCGGAGCCGACGCCATGTGCGATCTGGCGCGTTTCACCACGTTGCGCCTGGGCGGCCCGGCAGGGCGGATAACGACCGCCACCAACGCGGAGGAAATCGTCCGAAGCGTACGCGAGGCGCAGGGACGGGACGAGCCGGTCCTGATCCTCGCCGGCGGCAGCAACGTGGTGATCGGGGACGCCGGTTTCCCCGGCACGGTGGTGCTGGTCCGCTCGCGTGGCCTGCGGGTCCTCGCCGAGGACGCGGACTCGGTCACCGTACGGGTCGAGGCGGGCGAGCCGTGGGACGAGCTGGTCGCCACCACTGTCGCCAACGGCTGGTCCGGCCTGGAGTGCCTCTCCGGGGTCCCCGGCTCGACCGGCGCCACCCCGATCCAGAACGTGGGCGCGTACGGGCAGGAGGTCGCCGAGACCATCACCGCCGTCCAGGTCTACGACCGGGTGGAGGGCGTCACCGGGCGGATCGCCGCCGCCGACTGCGGCTTCGCCTACCGGTCCAGCATCTTCAAGTACAGCGACCGCTGGGTGGTGCTCGCCGTCGACTTCCGGCTGGCCCGCTCGCCGCTCTCCGGCCCGGTCCGCTACGCGGAGCTGGCCCGGGCGCTCGGCGTCGAGGTGGGCGACCGGGTGCCGCTGGCCGACGCGAGGGCCACCGTGCTGCGGCTGCGCGCCGGCAAGGGCATGGTGCTCGACCCCACCGACCCGGACACCCGCTCGGTCGGCTCCTTCTTCACCAACCCGGTGCTGGACCGGTCGGCGTACGAGCTGCTGCGCGAGCGCGCGGCCGACCTCGGCGACCCGCCGGCCTGGCCGGGCGCCGGCGACGTGGTCAAGGTCAGCGCCGCCTGGCTGATCGACAAGGCCGGCTTCGGCAAGGGCCACCCCGGCCCGGAGGGTGTGGCCATCTCCAGCAAGCACACCCTGGCGCTGACCAACCGCGGCGGCAACGCCAGCACGGCCGCCCTGGTCGAGCTGGCCCGGGAGATCCGCGACGGCGTCCACCACCGCTTCGGCCACCCTCCACCCCCGAACCCGTCCTCATCAACTGCACCATCTGACCCCCCCACCCCCCCGCCCCCGCCCGCGCCCCCCGCCCCCCCGCCCCCCCCGCCCCCCCGCCCCCGCCCCGCCCCCTTGATCATGGGTTGGCGGCGATGTCGATCGCGGGAACCGACGCCAACCTCATGATCAACCTGGGTGGGGGGGGGGTGGGGGTGAGTGGGTGGGGGTGGGTCAGGTGGGGGAGATGGTGGGCCAGGGGAGGGTCAGTTCGCCGAGGCGCCAGCGGCGGGGGCGGTCGAGGACGGGCCAGCCGGCGGCCCTGACCGACTCGACGGTGCGCAGCCAGCGTTGCCGGGGGCCGTACGGGGCGTAGCCGGCGGCGGCGTGCCAGGCGTCGTCGAGCGCGCGGAGGAAGTCGTGGATCGGCTCGCCGGGCACGTTGCGGTGGATCAGCGCCTTGGGCAGCCGCTCGGCCAGCTCGGCCGGGCTGCCCAGGGTGCCGAGCTTCGCGGCCAGGGTCAGCGTGCGCGGCCCGTCGGCGTCGAGCAGCACCCAGCCGCCGAGCCGGCCCAGCTCGTCGCAGGTCCCCTCGACCAGCAACCCGCCGGGGGCGAGCCCGCCGGTCATCGTCCGCCAGGCGCCGGCCACCTCGCTCTCGTCGTACTGGCGCAGCACGTTGAACGCGCGGACCAGGGCGGGCCGCAGCCCGGCCAGCTCGAAGCCGCCCCGGGCGAAGGTGAGCCACGGCGGGTCGGCGGCCGGCTCGGCGGCGGCCACCCGTACCGGATCGATCTCCAGCCCGACCACCCGCACGTCGGCGCGGACCGCGGCGGCCAGCCGGGCGCGCAGCTCCACAGCGGTGACCGGGGTCGCCCCGTAGCCGAGGTCGACCACCAGCGGGTCGGCCGCGGCGCGCAACCGGTCCCCGCAAGTGGCGACGATCCAGTTGTCCACCCGGCGCAGCCGGTTGGGGTTGGTCGTCCCCCGGGTCACCACGCCGAGCGGCCGGCGCCGCGCCGTCCCCGCCACGCCCGGGCCCGTCTCAGCCGACCCGGTGCACCTTGTGCTGGGCGGCCTGCGCCAGCGGGCGGACGACCAGCCGGTCCACGTTGACGTGGTGCGGGCGGGTGGCGCACCAGGCGATGCAGTCGGCGACGTCGTCGGCGACCAGCGGCTCGGGCACCCCGGCGTAGACAGCGGCGGCCCTGTCGGCGTCGCCGTCGAAGCGGACCAGCCCGAACTCGTCGGTCTTCACCATCCCGGGGTCGATCTCGATGACCCGGACCGGCCGGCCGCAGAGTTCCAGCCGCAACGTGCCGGCCATCGCGGTCTGCGCGTGCTTGGCCGCGGTGTAGCCGCCCCCGCCCTCGTACACCACGAAGCCGGCGGTGGACGAGACGATCACGATCGTGCCGGCCCCGGAGGACTCCAGCGCGGGCAGCAGCGCCTGGGTGACCCGCAGCGTGCCGAGCACGTTGGTGTCGTACATCCACTGCCAGTCGGCGACCGAGCCGGACTCCACCGGGTCCAGCCCGCGCGCGCCGCCGGCGTTGTTCACCAGCAGGGTGACCGGCCCGGGGGCCGCGGCCGCCGCCTCGGCGAGCCCGGCGACCGACTCGTCGGAGGTGATGTCGCAGGTCACCGCCGTGGCCGCGCCGCCGGCCGCGGTGATCTCGTCGACCAGGCCGGCCAGCCGGTCGGCACGCCGGGCGGCGGCGAGCACGTGGAAACCCTCGGCGGCGAGCCGGCGGGCGGTGGCCGCGCCGATCCCGCTGGACGCTCCGGTGACGATGGCGACTGGGCTCATCCGGCCATTGTCTCCCCGGCCGGTGCGGCGGCTCGCGCCGGCCCGGCGGCGCCGCGATGAGGTCCGTCACGCCCGACCGCCTCCCCGGGCATTACCGATCCCCGATGGGGAAGATGACATCCGGCGAGGACGTTGTCCGAAAAGCGCCGGGCGTGCGGGACGGCATCAACCGTGACAGAGGGAGCGGACGTGGCGGAATTGCACACCGGCGTGGGTCGGCAGCGAGGTGCCCGGCCGTGGCCGCGGCCCCGGCGGATCGCGACCCTCTCGGTGCACACCTCACCCCTGCACCAGCCCGGCACCGGCGACGCCGGCGGGATGAACGTCTACATCCTCGAGGTGGCCCGGCGGCTGGCCGAGGCGGACGTCGAGGTGGACATCTTCACCCGGGCCACCTCCGGAGACCTGCCCCCGGTCGTCGAGATGGCGCCCGGCGTGCACGTCCGGCACGTCATCTCCGGTCCGCTGGAGGGTCTCACCAAGGAGGAGCTGCCGGGTCAGCTCTGCGCCTTCAGCGCCGGCGTGCTCCGGGCCGAGGCCGCCCGGCCGCCGGGCTGGTACGACCTCATCCACTCCCACTACTGGCTCTCCGGTCAGGTCGGCTGGCTGGCCAAGGAACGGTGGGGGGTGCCGCTGGTGCACACCGCGCACACCCTCGCGAAGGTCAAGAACGCCCAGCTGGCGACCGGTGACCGGCCGGAGCCCAAGGCCCGGGTGATCGGCGAGGAGCAGGTGGTCGCCGAGGCCGACCGGCTGGTCGCCAACACCGGGGTCGAGGCCCGCGACCTGATCGACCGGTACGACGCCGAGCCGGCCCGGGTCGCGGTGGTCGAGCCCGGGGTCGACCTGGCCCGGTTCCGGCCGGCCCGGGACCGGGCCGCGGCCCGGGTCGCGGCCCGCCGCCGGCTCGGGCTGCCCGCCACCGGGTACGTGGTGGCGTTCGTCGGCCGCATCCAGCCGTTGAAGGCGCCCGACGTGCTGGTCCGGGCCGCCGCCGCGCTGCGCGAGTGCGATCCGGAGCTGGCCGCCGAGCTGACCGTGGTGGTCTGTGGCGGGCCGAGCGGCAGCGGCCTGGACCGGCCCACCGCGCTGATCGAACTGGCCGGCTCGCTCGGCATCGCCGACCGGGTGCGCTTCCTGCCCCCGCAGACCGGCGACGACCTGCCCGCCCTGTACCGGGCCGCGGACCTGGTCGCGGTGCCGTCGTACAACGAGTCCTTCGGCCTGGTCGCCCTGGAGGCGCAGGCCTGCGGTACGCCGGTGCTGGCGGCCGCCGTCGGCGGCCTGGTCACGGCGGTGCGGGACCAGGTCAGCGGGGTGCTGGTGGACGGCCACGACCCGGCCGACTGGGCCGCCGCGCTCGGCCGGCTGCTGCCCGACCGGCTGCGCCGGGAGGAGCTGTCCCGCAACGCCGAGCGGCACGCGCGCCACTTCTCCTGGGACCGGACCGTCGCCGGGCTGCTCGACGTCTACGGCGAGGCGATCTCCGCGCACCGGGCCCGGCTCGCCGCCGAACTGGCCGGCGACCCCGCCCTCTCCTGCTCCTGGTGACGCGGCCGCACGCCCGGGGTGGGTGCGCCGCGAAGTTGGTGTGCACGGTCGAGCCCGCTGCCGCGGGGTCGTATCCCTGGTGTCGGCGCGCGTGGGCGGGGCGCCCGTGACGCCTGCGGTGGCTCGCCCGTCCGGTGAGCTGGCCGGGGCGGCCGTAGAGTGGGTCCGGTGAGCGGGAAGAGCGATCTTGAAGCCCTGATCGAGTCGGTCTGCGACGAGCGGGAGCTGGCCTGGGAGCCCACCGGCCCGGGGTCGTACGCGGTCACCCTGCCCGGCACGCACAAGCTCAAGACCATCTGCAACCTGATCGTCGGCGAGCACGCGCTGCGGATCGAGGCGTTCGTGATGCGCCAGCCGGACGAGCGCCGCGAGGAGCTGTGGGCCTGGCTGTTGCAGCGCAACGCCCGGATGTACGGGGTGTCCTTCTCCATCGACGCGGTCGGCGACGTCTACCTGACCGGTCGGGTCAACCCGGCCGGGGTCGACGCGGACGAGCTCGACCGGCTGCTCGGCGCGGTGCTGACGTACGCCGACGAGTCCTTCGACACGATGCTGGAGATCGGCTTCGGCAGCTCGATCCGCCGGGAGTGGGAGTGGCGGGTCAAGCGGGGCGAATCCACCGCGAACCTGGCGGCGTTCGCGCACCTCTTCGAGCCGTCCGGTGGCGGTGCCGCCGGTGCCGGCACCGGCGAGCCGGGCGGTTCCGGGAACGCCGTTTCCGGTGCCGGGCGCACCGATGCGACGGGTGGAGGTTCGGACCCGTCCTGAGGGGTATGCCGCACCGCGCGGTGCGGCACTTGGGACCCGCCGCGTGCCGAAGACGGACTGTCGAGGAGCGTGAGCGTCCCATGGCTCAGCGGAACAGCTCAGGTCGCGGCGGGACTGCGACCAGGACGAAACGGCAGGCGGGCAACCGGACCCCGAACACCCCGGAGATCTCCGAGTCGGAGATCTCCCGGATGCGGGTCGACGACCTCCGCGGCCAGCTGCGCCGACACGGGGTTTCCGGAATATCCGCGCTGCGCAAGCCGGACCTGGTGAAGACCCTGGTCCGGACCCTGCGGTCGGCCGGGGGAGCGGGCCGGCGGAGCACCGGGCCGGCGGGCCGGGCCACCGGCACGAAGGCGGCGGCCGGTCGCGCCGCGGCCACGAAGAAGGCGGCCGGCAAGGCGGCACCGGCCCGGGCCAAGGCCGCCCCGGCGAACAAGACCGCCCCGGCGAAGAAGGCCGCGCTGAAGAAGGCGGCGGCGAAGAAGGCGCCGGCGAAGAAGACCACGGCGGCGAAGAAGGCGCCCGCGAAGAAGGCGGCCGGCGCGACCGCGGCGAAGAAGACCGCGACTGCCCGGCGGACCACGGCGGCGGCCAAGAAGGCGCCGGCCAAGAAGGCACCCGCGAAGAAGGCGCCGGCGGCGAAGAAGACCACGGCGGCGCGGCGGACCACGGCGGCGGCCAAGAAGGCGCCGGCCAAGAAGGCACCCGCGAAGAAGGCGCCGGCGGCGAAGAAGACCACGGCGGCGCGGCGGACGACCGCGGCGGCCAAGAAGGCGCCGGCGAAGAAGGCGCCCGCCGCGAGGAAGACCACGGCCGCGAAGACCACGGCCGCGAAGACCACGGCAGCGAAGACCACAGCCGCGAAGACCACGGCGGCGGGGCGGACCACCACGGCCGCGAAGAAGGCGCCCGCGGCCCAGAAGGCCACGGCCGGGGCGACGCGGATGCCGGCGCCGAGCGCGGGTGGCGGGGTCCGTACCGGGCGGAGCAGTTCCCGGTCCGTCACCTCGTCCCAGCCGATCACGTCCCTCGCCGACCGGCCGGAACGCCCCGGGCGGAGCCTGGTCACCAGCAACCACGAGGTGATCCAGCGCTGGGCGCAGGAACGGGGCGCGAAGCCGGCCACCATCGCCGGCACCGAGCGGGAGGGCCGGGCCGGGGTGCTGACGTTCAACATCCCGGGCTACCGGGAGAGCAGCCGGATCCGCGAGATCACCTGGGACGAGTGGTTCCAGACCTTCGACCTGCGCAAGCTGAACCTGATCTACCAGGAGCAGCTGCGCGACGGCCGGCAGAGCAACTTCTTCCGGACCGAGTCTCCGGACCGGGAGGACGCGTGAGCGAGCGGTCCGGGCGGCGGCGCGCGATGTCCGTCGAGTTTCGGCGCCCGGGGTGTTTGCGGGAATTGCCGACGGGTATCCGCAGTTGACCTGGAGACGAGGCCCGGCGAAGCGGTCCACCTGATCCGTGTGACCGGCGAGACAGCCGGAGCGGGTTGAATCCGTAAACCGGGCGAACTAACTTTATTGCACCGCGCCACGCTTGGAAACGTTCGGGGGAGCGGCGGATCGATCAGATCCGTGCACCGGGCGAGGCGCAGGGGACGAGTGGAGCAACATCGTTGGGGGACGGTGTCCACTCGTTTGGACCGGCGGCGCGAGCGGGCGACGCTTACGGGGGTGAGTGCCGCCCGCCGCCGCCGGTCATACGGTGCGGGTGCCCGTCACGACTCTGTCGTGGCGGGCGCTTTGCGTTCCGTACCGGTCGGCTGTCCGGTTGTCAGCCGCCGGTGAGGGCCGGCTCGGGGCGCTCGGCGGTGGCCCGGCGCAGCGCGGCCACCCGCCGTTCCCGGGGCGGGCCGGCCCAGAGGTGCCCGGCGGCGGCCAGCAGCCCCAGCCCGCCGACGACCAGCCAGTGCCGCTCGCCGAGGTACTGCAGGCTCACCCCGCCGAGGGTGGGCGCCACGAACGACGCGGCCGGGAAGGCCAGGTAGAAGACCGACTGGTAGCGGGCCCGCAGGTCGGGCGGGGCGAGGTCGGCGTTGATCTGCGCGTTCGGCGGCGCGGCCAGCATCGAGCCCACCGTCCAGACCACCGCGGCGCCCAGGTAGACCGCCAGGTCGTCGGCGAAGGCGAGGGCGCCGAAGCCGAGCGCGAGCAGCCCGGTGGAGACGGCCAGCACGTGGTCCTTGCGGTGCCGCTCGATCAACCGGGGCACGAAGAGCTGGCCGAGCACGATCAGCACCCCGCCGAGCGCCACCACCGCGCCGTACGCGGACGGGCTGAGCCCGTCCGACCGCATGGCCAGCGGCATGATCGTCGAGGTCTGCAGGGTCAGTACGGCCAGCACGAAGGTCAGGCCCACGAAGACCAGGAAGATCCGGTCGGTCAGCGCGGTGCGCAGCCCGGGCCGACGGGAGCGTCGGCCCGGCCACACCGGCCCGCCGTCCGGGCCGACCCGGCCTCGGCCGGCCGCCGTCGCCGGGGCTCCATGGCCCGGATCGTGGACGGTTTCGGTTCGGGTGGAACGGAAACCGTCCACGATCGGAGCGCGGCGGGCGCTGCCGGCGCGGCCCGGGAGGGTCTCCGGGACCTTCCAGGCGATCACCGCGGCGGCCAGCAGGGTGGCCGCCGCGTCGACCAGGAAGAGCGCGACGAAGCTCGCCTCGGCGAGGACGCCGGCCAGCAGCGAGGCCACCGCCATGCCCAGGTTGAACGCCCAGAACTGGAGGTTGAAGGCGCGCGAGCGGCGCTGCTCGGGCACCACGTCGACGATCGCCGCGACGAACGCCGGGCTGGGCATCGAGTGGACGACGCCGACCAGCGCGGCCAGCACCGCGATCACCACCAGGTGGCGGCTGAACGCCAGCGCCACCATCAGGGCCGCGGTGACCAGGTGGGCCGCGAGCAGCGTGGACCGCCGGCCCCACCGGTCGGCGAGCACCCCGCCGAGCAGCACCCCGGCCGCCCCGCCGGCCCCGTACGCGCCGACCACCACGCCGGCCACCGCCTCGCTCGCGCCCCGCGCCGCGGTCAGGTAGAGCGGCAGGAAGAGCATCGCGAACGCGCCGGCCCGGTTGATCAGCAGCCCGGCCCAGAGGTACCAGAAGGTGGCGGGCAACCCGCCGGCGGTGTCGTCCAGCCAGCGCCGCAGGGGCCGCACGCGTCCTCCGTACAGTTCAGTTAACTAACAGTTTCGTCCAGACGGTAGGGACCCCGGCCGTCGGGCGCCACGTGTCGCTGGTCACCGCGTCCCGGCCGACTCGGTCGACCGGGTCGGGCCCCGACCACCCGTCCCCGGCCCGGCCGCACCCGCCGCGGCGCCGCCGTCGGTGGTGGCGGGAGGCGGGGAGACCTCGGTCGTGGCGTTCGGCGTCACCGGCAGGGCGGGGGCGGTGGCCGCCGCCTCGGCCGCCTCGGGCACCGGCGTCCGGGTGGCGGTGACCGGCACGACCTGCTCGGCGACCGCCCGCAGCGCGGCGGCGCGCCGCTCCCGGGCCGGCCCGGAGACCAGGTGGGCCACCGCCGCCACGGCGCCGATCGCGGCGCAGCCGAGCCAGAGGGCGCCGTTGCCGGCCTGCTCCCGGACCAGGCCGCCGAGGATCGGGGCCAGCGCGCCGGCGGCCTGCCAGGAGAGCGAGAAGACGCCCTGGTAGCGGCCGCGCAGCGCGGCGGGCGAGAGTTCGGCGATGAGGGTGGCGTTGGACGGCGAGTTGAGCATCTCGCCGAGCGTCCAGATCAGCACGGTGATCCCGTACAACCAGGCGGTGTCGGCGAACGCGGTCAGCCCGAAGCCGACGCCCATCACCACCGAGGCCAGGGCGAGCACGTGCGACCGGCTCCGGCCGCGGATCAGCCGGGGGACGAAGAGCTGTCCCACCACGATCAGCACGCCGTTGAGCGCGATCACCGAGCCGTACGTGGCGGGGCTCAGGCCGGAGTCGCCCATCGCGATCGGCAGCATCGAGATGTGCTGGAGGAAGACCAGCGCGGCGAGCAGGTTCAACGCCACGAAGCCCAGGAAGACCCGGTCGGCCAGGATGGTGCGCAGCGCCCCGGCCGGTGCGGGGCCCTTGGCGCGTGCCGGCGTGGCGGTGATGCCGGTCCCGGTCTCGCCCACCTTGACGAAGATGATCAGCGCGGTGACCAGCGTGGTGATCGCGTCGACCACGAAGAGCAGCAGGTAGCCGGCCTGGGCGGCGAGGCCGGCGAGCACCGCGGCGCAGGCGAAGCCGAGGTTGATCGCCCAGTAGTTCAGGGAGAAGGCGCGCAGCCGGTCCTTGGCCGGCACCACGTCGATCATCATCGCGCCGAACGCCGGCCGGGCCGCCTCGGCGAACAGGCCGAGCAGCAGCGCGCCGAGCGCCACCGCCCACAGGTCCCGGGCGAAGCCGAGGGCGAGCATCATGGTGGCCGCGCCCAGGTGGGCGGTGAGCAGGGTGGGGCGGCGTCCCCAGCGGTCGGTCAGGGTGCCGCCGACGGTGGTGCCGACCGCGCCGCCGACGCCCCAGAGCCCGATCACCAGGCCGGCCTGCGAGGCGGAGAAGCCGCGCTCCTGGGTGAGGTAGATGGCCAGGAACACCAGCACGAACGAGCCGAGCCGGTTGATCAGGGTGCCGGTCCAGAGGTACCAGAACCGCCCCGGCAGTCCGCCCGCCGTGTCCCTGAACCAGCCTCGTACCGTCCGCATCCGGCGCCCCCGCTTCGGTAATGACCGATCTATCACAAACGCCTTACAACCTAGTGCCGGGGCGGAGTGCCGGTCATCGGCTTTTCCACGTGGTGGTCGTCACGACCGGTCGCCGCGTGTCCGACCGCCGGGTACGGCAGGATGATCCGCATGACTGCGAGCGAGGGGCCCACCGTCGGGACGCTGGTCCTGCTGCGGCACGGCGAGAGCGACTGGAACGCCAAGAACCTCTTCACCGGCTGGGTCGACGTCGACCTCACCGAGAAGGGCGAGAACGAGGCGCGCCGCGGCGGCGAGCTGATGCGCGAGCACGGCCTGCTGCCGGACGTGGTGCACACCAGCGTGCTGCGGCGCGCGATCCGGACCGCCGAGCTGTCACTGAGCGCCGCGGACCGGCACTGGATCGCGGTCCGCCGGTCCTGGCGGCTCAACGAGCGCCACTACGGCGCGTTGCAGGGCAAGAACAAGAAGCAGACGCTGGACGAGTACGGCGAGGAGCAGTTCATGCTCTGGCGCCGGTCGTACGACACCCCGCCGCCGCCGATCGCCGACGACGACGAGTGGTCCCAGGTCGGCGACCCGCGGTACGCGCTGCTGCCGAGCGAGCTGATGCCGCGCACCGAGTGCCTCAAGGACGTCGTCGAGCGGATGCTGCCCTACTGGTACGACTCGATCGTGCCGGACATCCTGGCCGGCCGGACGGTGCTGGTGGCCGCGCACGGCAACTCGCTGCGGGCGCTGGTCAAGCACCTGGACCAGATCTCCGACGAGGCGATCGCCAAGCTCAACATCCCGACCGGCATCCCGCTGCGCTACGACCTCGACCCGCACCTGCGCCCGCTCACCCTGGGCGGCACCTACCTGGACCCGACGGCCGCCAAGGAGGCCGCCGCCGCGGTGGCCAACCAGGGCCGCTGAACGCCACCGGGCCCCGGCCGACCGGCCGGGGCCCGGGGTGGCGGCTCAGCTGGCCGAGGGCGCGGTCTCGCCGGTGATCAGGTAGATCACGTGCTCGGCGGTGTTCACCGCGTGGTCGGCGAACCGCTCGTAGAAGCGGCCGAGCAGGGTGGCGTCGATCGCGGTCTCCACCCCGTACGGCCAGTCCTCGCCGAGCAGCACGCCGAACAGGCTGCGGTGCAGGTCGTCCATGGCGTCGTCGACGCGGTCCAGTTCGGCGGCGACCGCCACGTCGGGCTTGGCCAGCACCGAGGCGATCTTCTCGGCCATCCGGTCGGCGATGGCGGCCATGTCGGTGAAGATCGGCCGCAGCTCGGCCGGCACCGCCGGCGACGGGTGCCGCCGCAGCGCGGTCTTGGCCACGTGGTCGGCCAGGTCGCCCATCCGCTCCAGGTCGGCCGCGACGTGCAGTGCCGTGATCATGGCGCGCAGGTCGGAGGCGACCGGCGCCTGGCGGGCGAGCAGGTCGCAGACCCGCTCCTCGACGTGCCGGTAGAGGTCGTCGATCTCGGCGTCCCGCTCGATCACCGTCTCGGCGGCCCGGCGGTCCGCGGTGAGCAGGGCGCGGGTGGCCTGCCGCATCGCGGCCCGGATCCCCTCCGCCATGTCCACCAGCAGTTGGCTGACGATCTGCAGGTCAGCCCGGAACTCGTCGCGCATCTTCACGTCCTGGAATCGGTGACCGCCGGCCGGGCCGGCGCGGGATGGGCAGTGCGCCGCCAGGCTAGGTCGCCCGGGCGGACCGCAGATGAACCCGGGTGAACGACGCCGGACGCGGGGGTGAACTTTCCCGGACGTGAAGGTGGTTCGTCCTGTTATGGGCGATGCCCAGGTTAACAATGACCCTACGATCGCCGGGTGGAATGGGCGGTGACCCTCGGTGTGGTCGTTGGCCTGGTGGCCGGGCTGGCCGCCGGGTTGCTGCTGGTCGTGATGGTCCCGGCGGTACGCGCCCGGGTCACCTCGGTGGCGGGCCGCTCCGGCCGCCGCCTCGGCATGGGGAGGCTCGCGATACCCGATGACCAGCAGGCGGGGCTCGGCCGCCGGACCATCGACTCGCTCCGCGCCGGAGTGGTGGTGCTGGACGCGGACGACCAGCCCGTCCGGGTCAACCCGGCCGCCCGGGCGATGGGGCTGCTGCGCACCGGGGCCACGCCCGGTTCGGTCGTTGCCCACCCGTTGATCCGTACGCTCGCCGGCCAGGTGCGCCGCACCGGCGTGCGGCGCGAGATCGAGCTGGACCTGCCGCGCGGCCGCGACAGCGCCGGGGAGAACCCGCTCGGGGTGCACCTGCGGGCGATGGCGATCGGCGGCGGGCACGTCGCCGTGGAGGCGGTGGACGTGACCGAGTCGCACCGGCTGGCCCGGGTGCGGCGGGACTTCGTGGCGAACGTCAGCCACGAGCTGAAGACCCCGATCGGCGCCCTCCAGCTGCTCGCCGAGGCGCTGCTCGACGCCACCGAGCCGGCCGGCGCCGGTGCGCCGGACCTGTCCGAGGACCTGGTCGCCGCCCGGCGTTTCGCCGAGCGGATCCAGCACGAGTCGACCCGGCTCGGCCGGCTGGTGCAGGAGCTGCTGGAACTCACCCGGTTGCAGGGCGCCGAGCCGCAGCCGCCGCCGGAGCCGGTCGCGGTGGACTGGGTGGTCGCCGAGGTGGTCGACCGCACCCGCACCAGTGCCGCGGCCCGGCACATCGAGGTGGCGGTCACCGGCGAGCGGGGCCTGACCGTGTACGGCAGCGACACCCAACTCGCCACGGCGGTGTCGAACCTGGTGGAGAACGCCATCAACTACTCGGGCGAGGACACCACGGTCCGGATCGCCACCCGGGCCGACGACGAGCACGTGGAGATCGCCGTCACCGACCAGGGCATCGGGATCGCCCCGACCGACGTCGACCGGATCTTCGAGCGGTTCTACCGGGCCGACCAGGCGCGCTCCCGGGACACCGGCGGCACCGGCCTCGGGCTGGCCATCGTCAAACACATCGCGAGCAACCATGGCGGACGGGTCGAGGTGGCGAGCACTCTTGGTGGTGGGTCGACGTTCACCCTGCGGCTGCCCGCCCGTCCCCCGGACGACCTCCTGGCGACACTGCCACCCGCTGGGATCGAGGCCGGTCCGGCCGAGCTCCGGCAGGCCTGACAGCAATGGAAAGGAAAAGCCCGTTGAGCCGCGTTCTGGTGGTCGAGGACGAGGAGTCGTTCTCCGACGCCCTGTCGTACATGCTCCGCAAGGAGGGCTTCGAGGTCTCCGTCGCCGCGACGGGGCCCACCGCCCTCACCGAGTTCGACCGGACCGGCGCCGACATCGTGCTGCTCGACCTGATGCTGCCCGAGATGTCGGGCACCGAGGTGTGCCGGCAGCTGCGGCAGCGCTCCCACGTGCCGATCATCATGGTCACCGCGCGGGACAGCGAGATCGACAAGGTGGTCGGTCTGGAGATCGGCGCCGACGACTACGTGACCAAGCCGTACTCGCCGCGTGAGCTGGTCGCCCGGATCCGGGCGGTGCTGCGCCGGCAGAGCGCCGAGGTGGCCGAGTCCGGCGCCCCGACGCTGGCCGCGGGCCCGGTCCGGATGGACATCGAGCGGCACGTGGTGACCGTCGACGGCGCCCCGGTGCAGCTGCCGCTGAAGGAGTTCGAGCTGCTGGAGCTGTTGCTGCGTAACGCCGGCCGGGTGCTCACCCGGGGCCAGCTCATCGACCGGGTCTGGGGCGCCGACTACGTCGGCGACACCAAGACCCTGGACGTGCACGTGAAGCGGCTGCGCTCGAAGATCGAGCCGGAGCCGTCGGCGCCGCGCTTCATCGTCACCGTCCGCGGCCTCGGCTACAAGTTCGAGCCCTGATCCGCGACGCCTGCGGGATCCTGGTATGCCAACCGCCCTCGGGCCGTTGCGTACCAGGATCTCTCCGGGGTCAGAACACCTTGCGGAGCGCGTCCGCTATCTGGTCGACCTCGGTCAGTCGGCCGTCGGCGACCGCGATGACGACGTCGTACGCCCCGTCCAGGTCGGCGCCGCGCAGCTCGTCGGCGGAGATGGCGCGGTTCTGGGCCAGGCAGGTCACCGCCACGATCCAACCCATCCGCTTGTTGCCATCGACGAACGGGTGGTTGTTGACCAGCGAGTGCAGCAGCGCGGCGGCCTTCGTCCACAGGTCGGGATAGGCGTCCGCGCCCAAGACGTTGGTCCGGGGCCGGGCGAGAGCCGACTCGATGAGCCCGGCGTCCCGGACGCCGGCACCGATCTTGCGGGCGATCCGGGCGACGTCGGCCAGGGTGGGGTGGTAGACCTCGTCCGGCATCATTCCGCCAGTCGGGCCAGCAGCGTGGCGTGGCGCTCGATGATCTCGTCGGCCAGGTCCTCGAAGCGTTGGGCGTTCCGCCGGGCGAGGTAGTCGTCGATCGCGGTGACCACGATCGCGTGCATCGACCGGTCCTCCTCCTCGGCGACCAGCCGGAGCCGCTCTTCGCGTTCCTCGTCGAGTCGCAGTGTCATGGCCATGGCCCCAATGGTAGCAATCGTGCTACCAAGATCACTTCGATCGGTTCAGGTGGGGTCGGCGGGGTGCGGGGCGACCATGCCCTGGCGGGACCGGGCCGCGCAGAGTTCGGCCAGCTTGGCGTACGCGGGGGCGCCGATCAGCGCGGTCAGCTCGGGGCCGTAGGAGACGTACATCGGCTCGGCGCCGACGTGCGCGTCGGTCGAGGAGGTGCACCACCAGTCCAGGTCGTGGCCGCCGGCGCCCCAGCCGCGCCGGTCGAACTCGGCCAGCGTGGAGACCAGCACCTTGGTGTTGTCCGGCCGCTTGACCCAGTCCTGGTCCCGGCGGATCGGCAGCTGCCAGCACACGTCCGGCTTGTACTCCAGCGGGTGCACCCCGTCGCGCAGCGCCTGGGCGTGCAGCGCGCAGCCGCCCCCGGCCGGGAAGTCCGCGTCGTTGAGGAAGACGCAGGGGCCGTCCGGGCCCTGGGTCGCGGTCCGCCGGGCCGGGTTCTTCCCGTCGACGGTGTCCTCCTCGGTCCACTGCTTGAAGCCGCGCCGGAAGTGCTGCCAGGTCGCCGGGGTGAGCCGCTTGACCGCCGTGCGGACCCGCTTCTCGTCGTCGGAGTCGGTGAAGAACGCGCCGTGCGAGCAGCAGCCCTCGGCGGACCGGCCGGCGATGATGCCGTGGCAGCCCCGGCCGAACACGCACGTCCAGCGGGAGAGCAGCCAGGTGAGGTCGGCCCGGATCAGGTGCTGTTCGTCGGCCGGGTCGGCGAACTCGACCCACTCCCGGGGGAAGTCCAGCGGCACCTCGCGACTGCGCGGGTCCGCCGGGTCGTCCACCAGCACGCGGAGTTCGATCTGCCCTGTCACCCGGCCCAGCGTACGCGCGGTGCCGCTCGCGGGCCGCCGAGCCGCGCAAACGAGTTGGCCCTAGGGTCGACAGCATGCGACTGGGTGTCCTCGACGTGGGTTCCAACACGGTGCACCTGCTGGTGGTCGACGCCCATCACGGCGCGCACCCGTGGCCGGCGCACTCGGAGAAGGTGGTGCTGCGCCTCGCCGAGCAGATCGGCCCGGACGGCGCGCTCACCGAGGCGGGCGCGGACGGCCTGGTCAAGGCGGTCGGCATGGCCAAGGCGGCGGCCGCCGGCCTGGAGACCGACGACCTGCTCGCGTTCGCCACCTCCGCCGTCCGGGACGCCACCAACGCGCCGGAGGTGCTGGCCCGGGTCCGCGACGAGACGGGCGTACGGCTGGCGGTGCTCTCCGGCGCGGACGAGGCACGGCTGACCTTCCTCGCCGTCCGGCGCTGGTTCGGCTGGTCGGCCGGGCGGCTGCTGGTGCTGGACATCGGCGGCGGCTCGCTGGAGCTGGCGGCCGGCATCGACGAGGAGCCGGACGTCGCGGAGTCGCTGCCGCTCGGCGCGGGCCGGCTGACCCGCGACCGGCTCGGCACCACCCCGGACAGTGCCGCCCCGCCCCCGGCCGAGCGGGTGGACGAGCTGCGGGCGTACGTCGACGGGCTGCTCGACCCGGTGGTGAAGCGGATGACCGAGGTGGGCTGGGAGCGGCCGGTGGCCACCTCGAAGACGTTCCGCACCCTGGCCCGGCTGGCCGGCGCGGCCCCGTCCGGCGCCGGGCTCTGGGCCCGCCGCCGGCTGACCCGGGCCGGGCTGCGGCAGGTGCTCGGCTTCATCCGGCACATCCCGCCGGCCCAACTGGTCGAACTCGACGGGGTCAGCGCCGGCCGGGCACACCAGTTGCTGGCCGGTGCGGTGGTCGCCGAGGCGGTGATGCGCCGGCTGGACGTGGACGCGCTGGACATCTGCCCCTGGGCGCTGCGCGAGGGCGTGATCCTGCGCCGCCTGGACCAGCTCGACCCGGCGTGATCCGCCCGAGCGGTTGGCACCGGTTTGCGGCTGCTCGTCACGATGCCGTCACCGCAGCGGGCTACCCTGACAGGTGTGACTTCCCCAGTCCCGGTGCTCCTGTCCAGTTCCTCGGTCTTCCCTGAGCGGACCGCGGCGGCGTTCCAGCTGGCCGCGGCGCTGGGCTACGACGGCCTCGAGGTGATGGTCTGGACGGACGCCGTCAGCCAGGACGCCGGCGCGCTGCGCGGCCTCTCCGAGCACTACGGCGTGCCGGTGCTCTCCGTCCACGCGCCCTGCCTGCTGGTCACCCAGCGGGTGTGGAGCCCGGACCCGTGGGAGCGGCTGCGCCGCTCCGCCGAGCTGGCCACGACCCTCGGGGCGCCGACCGTGGTGGTCCACCCGCCCTTCACCTGGCAGCGGGACTACGCCCGCAACTTCGCCGACGGGCTGGAAAAGATCGCCCGGGAGTACCCCGACCTGCGGTTCCCGGTGGAGAACATGTTCCCGGTCCGGATGGCCGGCCGACAGTTCGTGCCGTACGTCCCGGGTTGGGACCCGACCGCCACCGGCTACGCCTCCTACACGCTCGACCTGTCGCACTGCGCCGCCTCGCACACCGACGCCATGGCGATGGCCGACCGGATGGGCGAGGGCCTGGTCCACGTGCACCTCGGCGACGGCACCGGCGAGGGGCGCGACGAGCACCTGGTGCCGGGACGCGGCACCCAGCCCTGCGCGGAGCTGCTCTCCTCGCTGGCCGGGCGCGGGTTCACCGGCTCGGTCGCGGTGGAGGTCACCACCCGGGGCGCGAAGAGTCGCGCGGTGCGCGAAGCGGATCTGCGCGCCGCGCTGGAGTTCGCCCGCGAGCACCTGAGCACGCCGTCCCCGGTGGACGCCTGACCGGCGCCCACCGGGCCGGGCGGCTCAGCTGACCGGGGTCAGCGACTCGGCCGGAGCCGGCTGGGCGGCCACCGTGGCCTGCTCGCCGACCGCGGCGCGCTTGCGGGCGCGGTGCGCGGCGACGTGCGAGCGGGTGGCGCAGCGCTCCGAGCAGAACCGCCGGCAGCAGTTGGACGAGGTGTCCAGGTAGACGTTGCCGCAGCGCTCGTCCGCGCAGACGCCGAACCGGGCGCTGCCGTACTCGCAGAGCCAGACCGACAGCCCCCACACCGCGCCGGCGAGGTATTCGGCGCTCACCGAGGAGCCCCGGCTGGTCACGTGCATGTGCCAGTCGCTGGAGTCGTGCCCCGAGATGCGCGGCTGCACCGGGTACGCCTCCAGCAGCGAGTTGAGTTCGGCCACCGCCTCGGCGTCGCGCCCCGAGGTGCCGTACTCGAAGACGTCGCGCAGCCGCTTCTGCGCGCGCCGGAAGATCGCCAGGTCCCGCTCCGCGACCTCGTCGCGCATCCACGCGTTGTCGTCGGGGAAGAGGGCCCGCAGGTTGTCGAGGTCGTCCAGACGGGCGTTGACGAGATCAACACCGGTCCGGGCGTACGCGTCGAAGTTCACGCCCCCAACGGTAGACGACTCACCCGCCACGCGGTGCGTCGATGTAGTG
The DNA here is from genome assembly GCF_030519475.1 of Micromonospora sp. C28SCA-DRY-2. Classification (GTDB taxonomy): domain Bacteria; phylum Actinomycetota; class Actinomycetes; order Mycobacteriales; family Micromonosporaceae; genus Micromonospora. The sequence continues at coordinate 468,348 of NZ_JAUMKD010000004.1, forward strand.
CGGCAGGAACCGCGCGTAACCGTCGGTGATCAGGCTCACGCTCTCCCGGACCCCGGCGCCGGCCGACTCGCCGTCGACGATCCAGCTGCCCAGCACCATCCGGTTGCCGGCGAACTCGGGCAGCGCCCGGAACTCCTGGTAGCACCAGCCCTCGTCGCCGTAGATCCCGGGATTGGTGAGCTCGGTGCCGGGGGTGACGATCCGCACCGAGCCGCCCTCCCGGCCGAGCAGCGGCTTGGCCACGTACTCGGACATTCCGCGCGGCCCGTCGAGGTACGCCGGCAGCAGCAGCTCGTGCCCCGGATAGAGCTCCCAGAGCACGGCGAGCAGCGCCTTGTTCGACAGCAGCAGCTTCCAGGCCGGCTCGATCCAGGTGGTCGGGGTGCCCGGGGCGAGCGCGAGCGGCCCGTACGGCTCGGCCAGCATCCACTCCCAGGGGTAGAGCTTGAAGCAGGTGGTGACCGGCCGGTCGGCGGCGTCGACGAAGCGCCGGCCGTCCCAGCCGATCTCCTGGATCGGCAGCAGCTCCACGTCCAGCCCGGCCTGGCGGGCGGTCTCGGCCAGGTAGCCGGCGGTCATGTGGTCCTCGCCGGACTCCTCCTCGTTCGACCAGACCACGTGCACCCGCCGGTCGTGCAGGCCGGCGCCGATCTTTGCCCAGGCGCCGACCAGCCGCTCGTGCAGGCTGTTCCACTGGTCCAGCTCGGGCCGGGTGTGCTCCAGCCAGTACCACTGGATGATCGCCGCCTCGACCAGCGCGGTGGGGGTGTCGGCGTTGTACTCCAGCAGCTTCGGCGGCCAGCTGCCGTCGTACCAGAGGTCGAAGCGGCCGTAGAGGGTCGGTGGGCGCTCCCGCAGCGACCGGGCCACCGCCTCGGCCGCCCAGGCCGGGATGCCGTACTCGGCGTACCGGTGCCGGGTGACCACGTGCTCGGCGGCGGCCACCGACATCCGGTGCAGCTCCTCGGTCGCCTCCTCCAGCCGGAGCACCTCGTCCAGCTCGAAGGCGTACGCCGCGGTCTCGTCCCAGTACGACATCACCCCGCCGTCGGGCAGCTCGGTGTCGACGTACACCAGGCCCTGCTCCCGGATGGTGGCGTCCCAGCCCGGCCGCGGGTTGACCGACTCCCGGCGCACCTCAGCCGCCGCAGGCGGCGAGGTGGGTGCCGAACCCGCCGCGCTCCGGCACGGCCGCGTCGACCGGCTGCGGGGCGGTCCGCTCGGCGGTGGCCGCCGGCGCCCGCAGCGCCAGTGCCACGGTGCCGCCACCGCCGGTCGGCCCGAGGGCGCAGTCGTCGTCATCGTCGTCGGAGGTCAGGTTGCAGCCGGAGAGGGCGAGGGCCAGCGCGGTCAGCGCGCCGAGCTGCACGGAGGCCGACCGGAGCCGGCGGCGGGGGCGTTCGTCCACGGCATCGTTGTAGCCGATCTCCGCCAGTCGCGCCGCCCCGGGTGGGCCGGTCCGGGTGGCCCGGGGCGGGGCGGCCGGTCGCCGGGTGGCGCACCCCGCCGCCGCCCGGCGCGCGCCCGCGCACGGGCGTTACGCTCAGCGCATGCTCCGTTCCGTCATCCTCGCCGCCTCCCGGTCATCCCAGGTCGAGCGGCTCGTCGCGACGGCCCCGTTCACCCGGGACGTCGTCCGCCGGTTCGTCGCCGGCGCCAAGACCGACGACGCGTTGCGCGCGACCCGCGGGCTCGTCGACAGCGGTCTCGCGGTCACCCTCGACAACCTCGGCGAGGACACCGTCACCCCCGAGCAGGCCAACGCCACCCGGGACGAGTACCTGAGGCTGCTGCGGATGCTCGCCGACGCGGGGCTCACCCCGGCCGCCGAGGTGAGCGTCAAGCTCTCCGCGCTCGGGCAGGCGTTCGACGAGCAGTTGGCCTACGACAACGCGCGGGCGATCTGCCTGGCGGCCGACGAGGTGGGCACCACTGTCACCCTGGACATGGAGGACCACACCACCACCGACTCGACCCTGGACATCCTGGCCAAGCTGCGCAAGGACTTCCCGGCGACCGGCGCCGTGCTCCAGGCGTACCTGCGGCGGACCGAGTCGGACTGCCGTGAGCTGGCCACCGCCGGGTCCCGGGTGCGGCTGTGCAAGGGCGCCTACAAGGAGCCGGAGTCGGTGGCCTACCAGTCCGCCCGCGAGGTGGACAAGTCCTACGTCCGGTGCCTGAACATCCTGATGTCCGGCGAGGGCTACCCGATGCTGGCCACCCACGACCCCCGGCTGATCGCGATCGGCGAGGACCGGGCCCGCTGGTTCGACCGGGGGCCGGAGCAGTTCGAGTTCCAGATGCTGTACGGCATCCGGCCGGAGGAGCAGGCCCGGCTGGTCGGCGAGGGCTACACGGTGCGCACCTACCTGCCCTACGGCGAGGACTGGTACGGCTACCTGATGCGCCGGCTCGCCGAGCGCCCCGCCAACCTGATGTTCTTCGGCCGGGCCCTGATCTCGAAGAAGTGAGTCAGCTGTTCGACCACTCCCGGGTGCTGAGCACCAGTCGGTAGCCGTCCGGATCGGCCACCGTCACCCCCCAGCGGTCCCAGTACGGGCCGGCGGAGACCCTCGTCCCGCCGGCCCGTTCCAGTTCCCCGACCAGGTCGGGGTCGACCGGCCCGTCCAGGTAGAGCACGAGCAGGTCCTCGTCGGTCGGGGTCGGTTCGGCGGCGAGCGGGCCGCCGACGAGTTCCAGGTGCCAGTGCGCGGCCGGCCAGCCGACCATCAGCAGGTCGTGCTCGCCCGGCCCGTCTGCGGTGGACCGCCAGAGCACGTCGAGGCCGAGCGCGCCGACCCAGAAGCGTTCGGCGGCGGCCAGGTCCCGGCTCGGGCGGGCGATCCGCAGGTGCGGAACCGTGTTGATGATCGACATGCCAGGAATCCTGCGACCTGAAGTCGGGTCGAGGTCAAGCCTTGACGGTCATGGCTAATGCGGTTAGCTTATTGGTTATGAGTATTAGCTACGTGGCGCGGGACGGCGGGCGGATCGCCTACGAGGTGCACGGCCGGGGGCCCCTGGTGGTGCTCTCGCACGGCATGGGCGAGAACCGGGGCTCGTTCCGGCACCTCGTCCCGCTCCTCGTGGCGGCGGGGCACCGGGTGGCGTCGGTGGACGTCCGGGGGCACGGCGAGTCCAGCGCCGGCTGGCCGTCGTACGCCCCGGCGGAGGTCGGCGCCGACCTGCTGGCGGTGGTCCGCGACCTCGGCGGCGGGCCGGCCACCCTGGTCGGCAGCTCGTCCAGCGCCGCGGCGGTGGTCTTCGCCGCCGCCGACGCCCCCGAGCTGGTCAACGGCATCGTCCAGGTCAGTCCGTTCGTCGAGCAGCCGAAGCTCAACCCGTTCCTGCGGGTCGCGCTGGCCGCGGTGCTGCGCAGCCCCCGACTGTTCGGGCTGTTCCACCGCACGCTCTTCCCGTGCGACCGGCCGGCCGACGACGCGGCGTACCGCCGGGCGATGGTCGCCAAGCTGCGCGAGCCCGGCCGGATGGCGGCGACCCGGGGCGTGGCCGCGCCGGTCGAGCCGCACTGGACGGCCCGCGCCCGGGAGGTCCGGCAGCCGGTGCTGGTGCTGATGGGCACGAAGGACCCGGACTTCCCCGACCCCGGCGCGGCGGCGCGCGCCGCCCGCCGGCTCTTCGCCACCGCCGAGGCGCGGATGATCGACGACTCCGGTCACTACCCGCACGCCGACCAGCCGGCGCGCACCGCCGCCCAGCTCACCGAGTTCCTGGCGGTCACCGGTGCCTAGGGCGGGGCTCAACCAGCAGGCCGTGGTGCGTGAGGCGGCCCGGCTCGCCGACGAGGTCGGCCCCGACCAGCTCACCCTCGCCGCGCTGGCCAACCGGCTCGGGGTCGCGCTGCCCAGCCTCTACAAGCACGTCCGGGGCGCGGACGCGCTGGCCCAGAAGCTCTCCGCGCTGGCCACCGCCGAGCTGGCGGACGAGCTGACCACGGCCGCCGTCGGCCGGGCCGGCGGGGACGCGCTGCGGGCCGCGGCCCACGCCTACCGGTCGTACGCCCGCCGGCACCCCGGCCGCTACCCGGCCACGCAGCGGGTCCCCGATCCGACCGACCCGGAGCACGTCGCCGCCGGGGAGCGCGCCGTCGGCGCCATCGTCGCCATCCTGCGCGGCTACGGGCTCGACGGTGACGCGGCCACCGACGCCACCCGGATGCTGCGCAGCACCCTGCACGGGTTCGTCTCGCTGGAGGCCGCCGGCGGGTTCGGCCTGCCCCGCGCGGTCGACCGCTCGTTCGACCACCTGGTGACCGCCCTGGACGCCGCGTTCCGGTCCTGGCCCCGCGAGGATTCCTGATGTACGCCCTGGGTCTGCTGCTGCTCTTCGTGCTGGAGCTGGCCGTGCTGGTGGTGGGCGGCTGGTGGGGCTGGACGCTGGACGCCGCCGTACCGGTCCGGCTGGCCGCCGCCGTCGGGGTGCCGCTGCTGCTCGCCGCGCTGTGGGGCGTCCTCGGCTCGCCCAAGGCCACGGTGCCGCTGCGGCCGGTCGCCAAGCACGCCTTCCAGGCGACCTGGTTCGTCGCCGGCGGCGTCCTGCTCGCGCTGCTCGACCGGCCGGTGGCGGGCGCCGCGCTGGTGGTGCTCTGGGCGGTCACGGTCACCCTGCTCCGGCGGGCCGGCCGCCCGGCCTGAGCGGGTCACCCGTCGGGCCGCCGGAACCACTGGCCGCCGGACCCGGTCGGCGGCCAGGGCAGCGTGACCTGCCGGGCCGCCCTCGCCCGAGGAATCGAAGCGTCGTACCCTTCGGCGGGTGACTGACGGGGCGCCGGACATCGACCGGCTGGACGAGCCGCCCACCCGCCGGCGCTGGCCGTTGTGGGCCGCGCTCACCGTCTTCCTGCTGTTGCTGACCTGCGGCCTGCCCGCGGCGCTGCTGGTCGGTGCGGTCCGGGACGCCGGTGCCCGGGCCGTGCTGGACCGCCTCGGCACCCCCGCCCCCGACCCGGCCACGCTCGCCGCCCGCCAGCTCGCCGAGCGGATGTCCGCGCAGCTCGACCGGCAGGCCAGCGCACTGCTCGCCGGAGACCGGGCCGGCTTCCTGGCGGTGGCCGAGCCGGCCGCGCACCCCGACCTGCGGCGGCGCTTCGCCGCGCTGCGCGCCCTGCGGGTGACGGTCTGGCAGGCCAGCCCGAACGGCCTGCCCGAGGCCGTGCCCGGCCGGCCGGGGGAGTCGCGCCTGCTGGTGGAGTTCCGCTACTGCTTCGTGACGCCGGACTGCCGCCCCAGCCCGGTGCTGATCGGCACCCGGTGGACGGAGCGCGGCGGGCAGCCACGCCTGGTCGCGATGGAGGAGTCCCGGTCGGCGGCGACCGGAACCCGGCCCTGGGAGACCAGCGAGCTGGTGGTGGCCGTCGGCGCGCGGACGCTGGTGGCGACGACCCCGGCGCTGCGCGGGCAGTTGCCCCGGCTGCTCACCCAGGCCGAGGCCGCGGCGCGGGTCGCCGACTCGTACGCGGTGGGCGGCACCCCGCCCGACCGGTACCGGGTCTTCTACGCCGGCCGCGCCGAGTGGCAGCGCTGGTACGGCGGCGGCCGGCCGAAGTGGACCGGCGGCTACGCGGTCACCGTCGGCGGCGGGCACCACGAGGTGGTGCTGAACTCCGACGGGCTCAGCCCCACCGGGCTGGACGACCTGCTCCGGCACGAGCTGACGCACGCCGCGTCGCTGCCCGAGCGCGGCTACCCGGGCACCGCCACCTGGTGGCTGGTGGAGGGGCTGGCCGAGTTCGCCGGCGTCGACGGCCAGCCGGTCGAGCGGTACGAGGGGCTGGCCGAGGTGCGCCGGCTGGCCGCCGGCGGCTGGACCGGCCGGCTCGACGACCTGAACCCGGCCGAGGACGCCCCGGCCGACCGGGTCGCCGGCAGCTACGGCATCTCCTACCTGGCGGTGCGGCATCTGGTCGACCGGTTCGGGCCCGAGCGGCTGCTGGACTTCTTCCGGGCGGTGGTGCACGAGCGCACGGCGGTCGCCGAGGCCGCCGAGGAGGTGTTCGGCGAGCCCTGGCCGGCCCTGCACGACGCCTGCGTGGCGTACGTCCGGGGGCTCTCCGGCTGACCCGCGGGACCGTCGCGGCCGACCCGGCGGCGGTGGGGCGACCGGGCGGCGGTTTCGCGTGATGGTGCTGCTGGCGAGCCGTTCGTAGGATCGACGGGGTGCGCCGCACCCACCCGCCGCGGCTGCGCCCAGCGACGCGGCCCCGCCTGCTCACCGCCCTGCTCGCCGTCACCGTCCTGACCGGAACCGCCGGGGCGTCCTGCGGCGACGAACAACCCGACGTCACCCTGGCGGCCGCGGAACGCGCCGCGGTCGCCGAGGTGGTGGACGCTCCGGCGACCGTCACCGCCCGCGCCGCGGCGACCCTCACCGCCGCCGCCGACGGCACCCTCGCCAGCCTGCGGGTGCAGCCCGGCCAGCGGGTCCGCAAGGGTCAGGTGCTGGCCGTGATCGACTCGCCCGCCGCCCGGGCCCGGCTCCGCCAGGCCCGGGAGGCGCTCGCCGCCGCCAAGCGGGCCGGGCGGGGCGTCGGCGGCGCCGAGCTGGGCGGTTCCCGGCGGGGCACCGACCGGGCCGCCGCCGAGGCGTTCGAGGCGGCCCGGGCCGCCGCCGGGAAGATCGGCGACCCGCGGGTGCGCGCCGCGCTGCTGGCGCAGGTCGCCGCCGCGCAGGAGCAGTACCGGGTCGCCGCCCGCGCGGCCGACCAGGCGATCCGGGCGGTCCAGCGGGGCGTCGCCGGCCTCGACTCGGCCGTCGGCGCGCTCTCCGCCGCCCAGCGGCTCCAGGCCCGGCAGGCGTACGACCTGGCGAAGGCGACGGTCGACGCGCTGACCCTGCGCGCCCCGATCGCGGGCGTGGTGCAGCCGGGCGGGACCGCCGCCGGTGGATCCACCGCGGGGCTTGACGACCTGCTCGGGGCGGCCGGGGGAGTGCCCGCCGGCCTGGATCCGTCCGCCTTCGCGCCGGGTGGTGGCCGGCCGCCGGCCGGCGTGGACGACGCGGTGCCGGTCGGCGGCCTGGTCACCGCCGGCACGCCCGTGCTGACCATCGTGGACGTCGGCGCGCTCGGCCTGCTCGCCGAGGTCGACGAGACCGACGTGCTGCTGGTGCGTCCCGGTCTGGTCGCCACCGCCGAACTGGACGCGGTGACCGGGGCGAGCTACCCGGCGCGGGTGCGCTCGGTCGACGTGCTGCCCACCACCTCCGCCCGGGGCGGCGTCTCCTACCGGGTACGGCTCAGCCTCGACGCCGGCAGCTACGGCGAGGGGGAACCGGCGCCGGCGCCCCGGCCCGGCATGAACGCGGTGGTGCGGCTGCGGGTCCGGGAGGCCGCCGACGCGGTGACCGTACCGGCCTCGGCGGTCTTCTCCGCCGACGGCCGGGACGCGGTCTGGCTGGTCCGGGACGGCCGGGCCGACCGCGCCCCGGTGACCCTGGGGGTGCAGGGCGAGGACCTGGTGCAGATCGTCAGCGGCGTGCAGCCCGGCGACCGGGTGGTGGTCCGCGGCACCGACCAGGTCCGCGACGGCCAGGAGCTGCGGTGACGCCCGAGCGGCCGGCGGCCGGGAGCCGCGGTGGGGCGGCGCAGCCGGTGGTCGAGGGCCGCCTCGGGGTCGTGGAGGGGGTGGCGCCGTGAGTGCGGCGCCGGCCATCGAGGCGACCGACGTCTCCCGGACGTACCAGCTCGACGGGGTGTCGGTGCCGGCGCTGCGCGGCGTCTCGCTGACCGTCGCGCCCGGCGACTACGTGGCCCTGGTCGGGCCGTCCGGCTCCGGCAAGTCGACCCTCATGCACCTGCTCGGCGGGCTGGACCGGCCGACCGGCGGCCGGCTGGCGATCGGCGGCCGGGAGGTGTCCAGCCTCTCCGCCGCGGAGCTGGCGGCGCTGCGCAACCGGACCATCGGCTTCGTCTTCCAGGCGTTCCACCTGCTGCCCCGGACGTCGGCGGTGGAGAACGTGGCGTTGCCCCTGGTCTACCGGGGCGTCGGGGCCCGGCAGCGGCGGGAGCGGGCGGCCGCCATGCTCGACCGGGTGGGGCTCGGTCACCGGCTCAACCACCGTCCCAACCAGCTCTCCGGCGGCGAGCAGCAACGGGTCGCCATCGCCCGGGCGCTGGTCACCGACCCGGCCGTGCTGCTCGCCGACGAACCCACCGGCAACCTCGACAGCGCGACCGGCGCGGCCGTGCTGGAGCTGCTGGAACGGCTCAACGCCGCCTCGGGCGTCGCGCTGGTGCTGGTCACCCACGACCACGAGGTGGCCGCCCGGGCCCGGCGGCGGATCGCGATGCGCGACGGCGTGGTCGCCGCGGACAGCGCCGCGCCGGCGGGGGAGCGCCACGCGGACGCCCCGGCCGCGGCCGAACGGCCGGTCGAGCTTCATGATCGACCGGCGTCGGGCGGCGCGGACCGACCTGACACACTGGTGCCCGCTCCCAGCGCGGAGCCCCGGTCCGCGTCCGGAAGCGGCCCGGGGCACCCGCCCGGTGGCTCCGGTGGCGCCACCGGAGCCACCGGGCGCCTTCCGCGCCCGGCCGACGACCGTGGCGCAGCCTCGTGAGGGTCGCGGAGGCCTGGCGGGTGGCGCTGGGCGCGCTGCGGGCCAACCGGCTGCGCAGCGCGCTGACCATGCTCGGCGTGATCATCGGGGTCGCCTCGGTGGTGATCCTGGTGGCCATCGGCACCGGCACCAAGCAGCAGGTCGAGCAGCAGGTCGAGGGGCTCGGCTCCAACCTGCTGCTGGTGGTCCCCGGCCGGCTGGACGTGGGCGCCGCCCCGGCCGTCTCCCCGCTCACCCTGGCCGACGTGGACGCCGTGGTCCGGGTGGTCGGCGACCGCGACCGGGTGGCGGTGACCGTCGCCTCCGGCGCCACCGTACGGGCCGGCGGGCGGGCGGACTTCAGCACGGTGCAGGGGGTGCTGGAGACCACCCCGGCGGTGTTCACCCGCGAGCTGGCCCGGGGGCGCTACCTGAGCGGCTCCGACGTGGACACCAGCCGGCGGGTGGCGGTGCTCGGCGCCTCGGTGGCGCGCGCCCTCTTCCCCGACCGCGACCCGGTCGGGCGGCAGATCACCGTGGCCGGGGTGCGGTTCCGGGTGATCGGCGTCTTCGCCCCGCTCGGCCAGAGCCTCGGCGTGGACCGGGACGACGAGGTGCACGTCCCGGTGACCGCCGCGCAGCGGCTCTACGGCACCCAGCGGGTGGACGGGATAGCGGTGAAGGCGCCGGACCGGGAGCGGATCGACGAGCTGGGTGACCGGATCGTGGCGGAGCTGGCCCGCCGGCATCCGGGCACCGAGTTCAGCGCGGTGACCCAGGAGCAGATCCTCGGCGTGCTCGGCGACATCCTGGGCGTCCTCACCGGCGTGCTGGCCGCGATCGCCGGCATCTCGCTGCTGGTGGGCGGGGTCGGTGTCTCCAACATCATGCTGGTCAGCGTCCGGGAACGGACCCGGGAGATCGGTCTGCGCAAGGCGGTCGGCGCCCGGCCCCGGGACATCGGCGTGCAGTTCCTGCTGGAGGCGGTGCTGCTGACGTCGGTCGGTGGGCTCACCGGCATGGCCCTCGGGGTGGGCACCGCCCTGCTGGTGGACGCGCTGTCGCCGATCCCGGCGGCGATCACCTGGTGGTCGCTGGCGCTCGCGTTCGGCGTGTCGGCGGCGGTCGGCATCGTCTTCGGCGTGGTGCCCGCGCAGCGGGCCGGCCGCCTCGACCCGGTGGTGGCGCTCCGCGCCGAGTGAGCGCGGACCCGGCCGGCGGTGGCCGCCGGCAACCGGGACATCGGGCGTGGCGGGGCGGATATCGGCAGGTCGGAACGGGTGAATCGGGCGCCGAATTATGATCAGTTGTACGAAGGGATCGCGCCGGTCACAGCCGCCCCGCTACCGTACTGGTAACACGCGCGTTCGCCGGTGCCGGGCGGGAGATCCCGTCCGGTGGCACGCGCCGGGCATGGGATGGGTCGGTGAGCCATGGCCGGGTCGCAGTCCGACGGTCGGCTGTCGGAGGTCAAGTTCCTGACCGTCGCCGAGGTGGCGACGGTGATGCGGGTGTCGAAGATGACGGTCTACCGCCTGGTGCACAGCGGTGAGCTGACAGCGGTGCGGGTGGGCCGCTCGTTCCGGGTGCCCGAACACGCGGTGCACGAATATCTCCGGGGCGCCTTTCAGGAAACCGCCTGAGCCACCCGCCGGCCCCCCGACGGGAGCGCGTTGACGCCCGTCGACCGGGGTCGCGTTGGTCCTGCTGAAGCTCTCCCGCTACCCTGGACCCGACCGTGACCGCACACCGGTGCGCCCCGCCGCCCCCAGGCTGGTCCGGTCCGTTGTCCGCAAGCGGTCGCCGACGCCACCGGAGGGTGGTGTCATCCGGTCGCCCCGCACGTTGCATCGAAAGGCTGTCGTATGGGCTCGGTGGTCAAGAAGCGCCGCAAGCGCATGGCTAAGAAGAAGCACCGCAAGCTGCTGCGCAAGACCCGCGTCCAGCGTCGCCGCCTCGGCAAGTGAGCGGAGCCGGGCCACGGCCCGGCGTCCGTCGTCACTCGCCGACTGCAGACCCTCGGAGGCTCAGGTGATCAGGCCGTGGTTGTCCCGGCTCGATCCCGCCTGCCGGGGCAGGTGCGAGACATGACCCCCGGTGGCACCCCAGGTGCTCCGGGCGTCGTCGTCGTGACCGGGGTCGGCCGCTACCTCGGCGCGCACGTCGCCGCCCGGCTCGCCGCCGACCCGCGGATCGAGCGGGTCATCGGCGTCGACCCGCCGGAGCCCGGCGCCGAGTTCACCGACCTGCTCGACCGGGTCGAGCGGATCCGCGTCGACGCCGGCTCGCTCGGCGGGCTGCTGGCCGATCTCGAGGTCGACGCGGTGGTGCACCTCGCCCTGGTCAGCGCCCCGGATCAGCAGCACGGCGGCCGGTCGGCGATGAAGGAGCAGAACGTCATCGGCACCATGCAGCTGCTCGCCGCCTGCCAGCGCGCGCCCCGGCTGCGCAAGCTCGTGGTCCGCTCCTCGACCGCCGCGTACGGGGCCTCGTTCCGGGACCCGGCGGTGTTCACCGAGGAGACCGAGCCGCGCGAGGTGCCGCGCGGCGGGTTCGCCCGCGACATCCTCGACATCGAGGCGTACGTGCGCGGGTTCCGGCGGCGCCGGCCCGACGTCACCGCCACCGTGCTGCGCTTCGCGCCGTTCATCGGCTCGACCGCCGACACCACGCTCACCCGGTACTTCTCCCAGCCGGTGGTGCCCACCGTCTTCGGCCGCGACCCCCGGTTGCAGTTCCTGCACTTCGACGACGCGCTGGAGGTGCTGCACCGGTCGATCGTGGAGGACCACCCGGGCACCTACAACGTCGCCGGGCCCGGGGTGCTCTCGCTCTCCCAGGCGATCCGGCGGGCCGGCCGGGTCGCCGTGCCGGTGCTGGAGCCGGGCCTGTCCGGGGCCGCCGCGCTCGCCCGCAACCTCGGCTTCGGCCGCTACGGCCTCGACCAGGTCGACCTCTTCGTGCACGGCCGGGTGGTCGACACCAGCCGGCTGGAGCGCGAGTACGGCTTCACGCCGCGCTCCACGGCGGCCGCGTTCGACGACTTCATCCGCGCGCACCACGGCGGCGTCGTGGTGTCCCGGGACCAGCTGGCCGCGGCCGAGCGGCTGGTGCTGGACGGGATCCGGCAGGTGCGCGCCGCCGTCCGGGAGCGCTCGTGAGCGAACGGATCAGCAGGCTCGGCGCGAAGGTGCCGCATGACGGCACGGAGCGGAGCGGAGTGCCGGCATGAGCGGACCGGAGGAGCGGCGTGACCGCCGGTACGACGTACCGCTGACCGTGGCCGACCCGGGTGCGGCGCGGGCCAACGGGCACCGGCCCGCGCCCGACGAGCCGGACACCGCGGCCACCGACGAGCCGGTGCTGCCCGCGACCGCCGCCACCGCCGATCGGCCCGGCCCCGACGAGCCGGCCGCCGACAAGTCGCGCGCCGCCGACGCCGACCGGTCCGGCCGGGACGAGCCGGCCGCCGACGAGTCGGCCGGGCCGACGGCGGGCGGCCGGACCGGCGGCGGCCAGGGCGGCGGCGACGGCCGGGACGGCGGAGCCGGGCAGGGGCCGGCGGTGCCGGACCGGCCGGGCGACCACTGGGACCGCAAGGTGGCCAAGGGCCTTGCCTTCCTGCGCCGCCGGCTGGCCGGCGACTACGAGGTGGACGAGTTCGGCTTCGACCCGGAGCTGACCAGCGCGGTCTTCCACCCGCTGCTGCGGGTGCTCTACCGGGACTGGTTCCGCACCGAGGTCACCGGCATCGAGAACGTGCCCACCGACGGCGCCGGGCTGGTGGTGGGCAACCACTCGGGCACGGTGGCGCTGGACGCGCTGATCCTCTCGGCGGCCCTGCACGACCAGCACCCGGCGCACCGCTACCTGCGGCTGCTCGGCGCCGACCTGGTCTTCCGGATGCCGGTCGTCTCCGAGCTGGCCCGCAAGTCCGGCGGCACGGTGGCCTGCAACCCGGACGCGGAGCGGCTGCTCGGCAACGGCGAGCTGGTCGGCGTCTTCCCGGAGGGCTTCAAGGGCATCGGCAAGCTCTACTCCGAGCGCTACAAGCTCCAGCGCTTCGGCCGCGGCGGGTTCGTCTCGGCGGCGTTGCGCACCGGTACCCCGATCGTGCCGGTGGCCATCGTCGGCGGCGAGGAGATCTATCCGATGCTCGCCGACATCAAGCCGCTCGCCCGGCTGCTCAAGCTGCCGTACTTCCCGGTCACCCCGACCTTCCCGTGGCTCGGGCCGCTGGGCATGGTGCCGCTGCCGAGCAAGTGGCTGATCGAGTTCTGCCCGCCGATCCCGACCGCCCACCTGACCGACTCGGCGGACGACCCGCTGGTGGTGTTCAACCTCGCCGACCAGGTGCGGGAGACCATCCAGCAGACCCTGCACAAGCTGCTGGAGCGCCGGCCGGACCCGTTCGGCCCCTGACCGGGGGCCGGCTGCGGGCCGGTCAGGTGCCGCGGCGGCGGCGGTGCAGCGCCAGGCCCGCGGTCACCGCCCCGGCGACCAGGCCAGCGGCGGCGGTGGACGGCACGGCGATCTTGACCGCCCGGCGTCCGGTGCGGAAGTCCCGGACCTCCCAGCCGAGCTGCCGGGCCTGCCGCAGCAGGGTGCCGTCCGGGTTGACCGCCACCGCCCGGCCGACCGCCGACAGCATCGGCAGGTCGTTCGCCGAGTCGCTGTAGGCGGAGCACCGGCTCAGCTCCAGCCCCTCGACCGCGGCCAGCTGGCTGATCGCCTCGGCCTTCGCCGGGCCGTGCATCAGGTCGCCGACCAGCCGCCCGGTGTACGCGCCGTCCGCGATCTCGGCCACCGTGCCGATCGCGCCGGTCAGCCCGAGGCGGGCGGCGATCACCCGGCCGATCTCCACCGGCGCGGCGCTGACCAGCCAGACCCGCTCGCCGGCGTCGAGGTGGCGCTGGGCCAGCCGCCGGGTGCCGCTCCAGATCCGCGGCGCCATCAGCTCGTCGAAGATCTCCTCGGTGAGCCGTTCCACGTCCTCGACCCGCCAGCCCTCGATGAAGGCGAGGGCCGCCTCCTTGGCCTGCGACATGTCGCCGGCGTGCTCGGTGGCGAGCAGCCGGAACCGGAGCTGCTGCCAGGCGAACCGGACCAGGTCGGAGGTGGTGAAGTACTTGCGCGCGGCGAGCCCGCGGGCAAACCAGTAGATCGAGGCGCCCTGCATCATCGTGTTGTCCACGTCGAAGAAGGCCGCCGCGCTCGGGTCCGGCTCCGGGGGAGTCGGCGCCGCCGGGTCCGTTTCCGCCCAGCCGGCGGTGTGACCGTGGGCGTCGGTGCTGACGGTCACCTTGCGGCTGCGGGCCACGCGACCTCCCTCCGCTCGACCGGCGCGACGTGTGCCTCCTGGCGAGGGTAGCCGGGAGCGGGCGTCGGATGGCCGGCCGGCGGGTGAACTGTGTCGTGTCCGGCTCCCCGACGTGGGGATGCCGGCGACTCGCGCGGCGTGGGGCGTCAGCGGCCGGGCGGGCAGGCGGCCGGGGCCGGGCCGAGGGCGTCGCTGCCGGCGGGGGCCGGCAGGCCGCAGGCGATCGCGGCGCGCAGCGCGTCCGAGCGCTCGCGGATCGCGTCCAGCAGCGCCAGCGAGCGCCGGGCGCGGTCCCGCTCGGCCCGGGTCGCGTCGTCGAGCAGCGCGTTCACCGACCGCCGCTGCCCGGTCAGGAAGGAGTTCACCGCGTCCAGCGCCGCCGGGTCGGAGCGCTGCACCGCCGCGCTGTTCAGCAGGCGTACGCCCTGCCGGGTGTCGGCGTCCATGTCGTCGAGCACGGCGCTGAAGCCGGTCTGGTCGCCGCGCAGCGCGGCCGCCTCGCCCAGCCGGGTCCGGGCGAAGTCCAGGAAGAGCTGCCCCCGGCTGATGTCCGAGCTGGTCAGGGCGAGCTGGGCGCGCTCGGTCGAGCGCTTCATCCCGTAGAGCGCGTCGCCCGGCACGGCGTTCTCGCTGGCCGCCGAGATGCCCGAGACGGCGATCGCCCCGGCCGCGATCCCGACCAGGATGGCTCCCCGGGCTCGGGCCCGGCGGGCGGTGACGGCGGGCAGCAGCGAACCGCGGCCGGTGGTGGCGGTGCCGGCGCGCTGGGCGGCCGGTTCCGCGGCGGCCGGGGCGCCGATGCCCTCCCGCTCGGCGGTGGCCAGCAGCATCGCCCGCAGCCCGGTACGGAAGTCCGCGTCGACCTCGACGGCCGGCACCTCCGTGCGCAGCCGCTGCCCGACCGCGACGAGCGCGGCGAGCTGGTCGTCGGCCCGGGACCGGGCGTGGCGGCGTCGCCCACCGTTGGCCTCGTCGAGAAGTTGCGCGAAGCGCTCGGCGCGCCGACGGGAGAAGAGGTTGCTGTCCACCGCAGGCACCTCCTCTCGCTGGTCACGGCCGGTCGGCCGCTGTCGTCGCCGACGACCGGGGACGGCGGGCACCACGAACCCACGTTCGTGGCCGGCCATGCCGCCGGGCCTCCCGCTGGGGGCCCGGGGGGATGCCGGAGCTACCAACCGGTCGCACCCGGAGAAACGGTCAGCAGCGGGCACGGGTTACGGGGCCGGCGGGTGCGAAATCACAGAAAGTGACCGAAGTCACCCAGCAAGAAGGGCGCTGAGCTGCGAAAACATTGATCGACAGGCGCGAGTCCCATTCATGGGACTACGGTTGGAAACCGTCCGGGAGCAGCCGCGCCAGGGCTCGGACGGCCCGGTACTGGAGCGCCTTGATCGCGCCCTCGTTCTTGCCCATCGCCCGGGCCGTCTCGGCCACCGAGAAGCCCTGCAGGAACCGGAGCACTATGCACTCCTGCTGCTCCGGATTCAGCTGCTTTACCGCGCTGAGCAGGGCCACGTTGGTGATGTGCTCGACCACCGCGGCCTCCGGGCTGCCCTCCGGGCCCCGGTCCTCGCGGTCGGCGTCCAGCACGTCGCCGGTGGTCACCTCCAGCCGGTAGCGGCCGGACTTGAAGTGGTCGGCGACCAGGTTGCGGGCGATGGTGACCAGCCAGGCGCCGAGGTCCCGGCCCTGCCAGGTGAAGCTGCCGATCCGCTTCAGGGCGCGCAGGAAGGTGTCCGAGGTGAGATCCTCGGCGAGCTGGCGGTTGCCGACCCGGAAGTAGACGAACCGGAAGACGGTGTCCACGTACCGGTCGTAGATCAGCCCGAACGCCTCGGACTCGCCCGCCTGGGCGCGCTCGACGAGTGCCCAGACCTCGGTGGCCGGGTCCGACGGGTCGGGCCGGCTCGGGTAGCCCGTGGAGGTGTTGACCGGGGTGGCCGCCGGCACCGCGGGGAGCACCGCCGTCTCGGTCGTGGACGGGTCGGCCACCGCCGGCGGCTCCCCGGTGCGCCGGCTCTGCGCCGGCATGGACGGCCGGGCGGGCACCGCGACGCGGCCGCCGGCCGGCTTCGCGTTCGTGCCGGGAGCGGCCGGCCGGGGCGGCGGGTCGTTGTGGTGGGGCCGGTTGCGCAGCCGTTTCGACGTGCCCTCCGCCCGTACGGAGAGGCTGCCGCTGTCCTCCACCGGGCCCCGGGCGGCGAGTCGTTCGTTCACGGTGGCGCGGGCCGCCGGACCGGTCAGACCGAGGGGGCGTTCCGCGTAGCCGAAGGTTGTCACCGCGCTCCCTCCGTCCCGCCGGCGGTCGACCGCGCCGGCCGGTGCGTCGTCGGCGACACCGGATCGGGTCTGTGGTCGGGCAGGGCGGGTCGGGGGTGTGCCGACGGGCGGCAGATCCCCTTGAGGTGCTGGTCCAATGCGCTCACAGGCACGGGGGCCTCCTCGGGCTGAGGGGTGTCGACTCACGGCAAATGGGGTGAGCCGACCCGAGTGATGATAGGGCCAACGTCACCCGCGCGTGGCAAGTCCGTTACACAGGGCGGAAGTATTTCCCGCCGTGTCGCACGAATGGCGGACCGGTTGTCCGTCGTGTGCGGTTGACTTTCCCAACGGCCCGTGGTCCGCAGTGGAGGCCCTGGTCAGCGCATTCCTCTGGGATCGTCGACAGTCCCGGGCGGACGGTCGGGCGGTGCGTCCGAGGGGGTGTGCGGCGGGTCCCGGTGCGTCCTGTGCACGGGACCGGAGGTGTCTCGGATGTCGTCTCGGCGTGTCCTGTGGACGGGACCCATCCGCCGTCCGGCCGAGCCCGTCCCGCCGGCCCGGCCGGCGCCGCCCCGCCAACCGGGCCAGCCGACCCGGTCCCGACCGTCGGCGCTCCCGCCGACCGGCCCACCCGACCCGGTCCCGGCCGCCGGCGCTCCCGCCGACCGGCGTCCGGTCCGGGGCCGGCGGGTGGCCGGCTCGGTCCGTTTTCCGGGGCGCGTGCCGGCCGGTGTCCGGCATGGCCGGGCGGCCCGCGCTGTGCCAGACTCAGCCACCGTGCAGGACGCAGCCGACAGCTCCGCGCCGAACCTCGCCGACCGGCTCCGCCGGGCGGCCGTCGCCCACGGCGACCGACCCGCGCTGCACTGGCGCGAACAGACCCTGAGCTGGTCCGAACTGGACGCGGCGGTGACCGAGGTGGCCGCCGGGCTGGCCGCGGCGGTGCCGGCCGCCGACCCGGCCGGGCGGCCCGCCCGGGTCGCGGTCGCCCTGCCCAACTCGCCCGACTTCGTGCTCGGCCTGCTCGGCGCGCTCCGCGCCGGGCTGGTGGCGGTGCCGGTCAACCCCGCGCTCACCGGCCCCGAGCTGCGGCACGTGCTCGCCGACTCCGGCGCGTCCGTGCTGATCGGCACCGAGCCGGTCCGCGAGCTGGTCGCCGAGGTCGCCGGGGAACTGCCCGCGCTCACCGCCGTGCACGCCACGCCGCCCCGCGCGGCGCCGGCCGGCGACCCGTCGCCGGCCCGGGGCGGCGACGACCTCGCGGTGCTGCTCTACACCTCGGGCACCGAGGGCCGGCCGAAGGGCGCGATGCTCTCCCACCGGGCGCTGCTGGCCAACCACGAGCAGGTGGAGCGGATCGAGCCGCCGGTGGTCGGGCCGGACGACAGGGTGCTGCTGGCGCTGCCGCTGTTCCACGCGTACGGGCTGAACTCCGGGCTGGGCGCTGTCGTCCACCATGGCGCGACCGGGGTGCTGGTCGACGACCTGGGTGCCGACGGCGGGCTCGCCGAGATCGCCCGGCACCGGGTCACCGTGCTGGTCGGCGTACCGTCGATGTTCCTGACCTGGTCCACGGCGGACGCCGGCGCGGCCGCTGCCGCGACGGCCTCGGTACGCGTCGCGGTCTGCGGCGCGGCGCCGCTGGAGCCCGCCGTGGCGGCCCGCTTCGCCGAGGTCGCCGGCCGCCCGGTGCACGTCGGCTACGGCCTCACCGAGACCGCCCCGGTGCTCACCACCACCCTGGTCGGTCAGGTGGCGAAGGCCGGTTCGATCGGCCGGCCGCTGCCCGGCGTGCAGCTGCGCCTGGTCGGCCCGGACGGGGCGGACCTGTGGCACGACGGCGTGGCCGAGCCGGACGAGGACGACGACGAGCTGGAGCTGGCCGACCCCGCGCCGGGCACCGACCCGGGGCAGATCGTGGTGCGCGGGGCCAACCTCTTCTCCGGCTACTGGCCGGACGGCCGGGGCGGGCCGGACGCCGACGGCTGGTGGGCCACCGGCGACGTCGCCTACGCGGACGCCGACGGCGACCTCTTCCTGGTCGACCGGATCGGCGAGCTGATCCTGGTCAACGGGTTCAACGTCTACCCGCACGAGGTCGAGCTGGTGCTCTCCGCGCACCCGGGCGTGGCCGAGTCGGCGGTACTGGGTGTGCCGCACCCGCGTACCGGCGAGACTGTCCGGGCGTACGTGGTGCCGGCGCCGGGGCGTCCGGTGACCAGCGAGGACCTGCTCGCCCACTGCGCCCGCAACCTGGCCCGGTTCAAGTGCCCGACCGCCGTCGAGTTCGTCGACGCGCTGCCCCACTCGGCGATCGGGAAGGTGCGCAAGACCCTGCTCCGGTCGGACCCGTCCCCGGCGGATCCGGCCGGCGACCGCCCGCCGGCCGACGCCGGCGCCAGCAGCACGGAGGACACCGATGCGTGAACCCCGACTCACCCTCATCACCCGGCCCGGCTGCCACCTCTGTGACGACGCCAAGGAGGCGCTGGACCGGGTGGTGGCGGTCACCGGCGACCGGTGGGTGGAGCAGGACGTCAGCGGCGACATCGAGCTGGAGCGCGAGTACGGCGACCGGCTGCCCGTGGTGCTGCTCGACGGCAAGGAGCACGGCTACTGGCGGGTGGAGGAGGAGCGGCTGCTGCGGGACCTCACCACACCCCAGCTGTAGCGCTGGTGGGCGGTGGATAGGGTGCGGCGATGACCCCTGCACGCACCCACCTGGTGTGGGACTGGAACGGCACCCTGCTCAACGACCTCAGCCTGGTGGTCGCCGCCACCAACGCCGCCTTCGCCAGCGTCGGCGGGCCGAGCGTGACCGCCGAGGAGCACCGGGTCCGGTTCCGCCGGCCGATCGCCGACTACTACGCCGAGGTGCTCGGCCGGGCCGTCGACCAGGAGGCGTTCGGCCGGCTCGACCGGCTCTTCCACGACGCGTACCGGGCGGGGCTGACCACCTGCGAACTGGCGCACGACGCGGCGTCGGCGATGGCGAGCTGGTCGGGGAGCCAGTCGCTGCTGTCCATGTGGTTCCACGACGAGCTGGTGCCGACCGTGCAGACGTACGGGCTGACCGGGCACTTCGTCCGGGTGGACGGGCTGCGGGCGGAGGTCGGCGGCGACCGCAAGGCCGAGTCGCTGGAGCGGCACCTGGCCGAGCTGGGCCTGGACGGCGGGGCGGTGGTGCTGATCGGGGACTCCATCGACGACGCCGACGCCGCCACCTCGGTCGGCGCCCGCGCGGTGCTCTACACCGGCGGCTTCACCGACCCCGCCCGCCTGCACGCCTCCGGCCACCCCGTGGCCGACACCCTAACCGAAGCCGTAAAACTAGCCCAAACCCTCCCCTGACCAACTCCCCCCAACCCCTCCCCTCCCCCCGGTCGACCCCGTTGATCATGAGGTTAGCGGCGAAGTTGATCGCCGTTCCCACCGCTAACCTCATGATCAACATGGAGAGTGTGGGGCGGTTGTCCACAGGGGGGTGGGGGATTATCCACAGGGGTCGTGGGGGTGGGGTGGGGTGGTCCATGGTCGGGGGTCATGGATCGGGGGATGGCGCTGCTGCGGATCGCCGGCGGGCAGGACGGGCTGGTGACCCGGGCGCAGGCGACAAGGATCGGGTTCACTCGGCACGAGATCGACAATCTCGTCACGTTCGGCCGCTGGCGTCGGCTTGCCAGGGCCGTCTACCTGGCGAGCCGCGCGACGGCTGAGGAGCCCTCTCGACGATGTCTGATTCGGGCGGCGCTGCTGTCCCTGGGCCCGAAGGCCCATGCGGTGCTGGGGACGGCAGCCGAACTACACGGCATCGCCGGCCTTCCCCGCAGTGATGAGATCCATGTGGCGCTGCCGGGCGTCGCGGCGAAGCTGGCACGGGCCCAGGAACCCGGCCTCGTGGTGCACCAGCTGGAGCATCCAGCGGCCTCCATCGTCAGCCTCGGTGGTCTGGCGGCCACGGACCCTCTCACGACGGTCACGGAAGTGATCCTCCGCGTCGGCCGGTACCCGGCGGTCTGCGTACTGGACTCCGCGCTGAACCGAGGGCTCATCGACGGCGACGACCTGCTGGCGATACCCCGGTTGATCCGGGGCCGGCGGGGCGCGGTGGCGGCGCGTGGCTACCTGGCGGAGGCCGACGGCCGGGCGCAGTCTCCGCTGGAGACCCGCACCCGGCTGCGCTGCGTCGACGGCAAGGTGCCGCCGGACGCCCTCCAGTTGGAGGTGCGCGACGACGACGGCTACCTGCTCGGCATTGGTGACCTGGGCTGGCGCGGACCGAAGGTGATCGCCGAGGCCGACGGCCGGGGCCCGCACGGCACCCCCGAGGCGGCCTACGCCGACCGCCGCCGCCAGAACCGCCTGGTCAACGCCGGCTGGACCATCCTCCGCTTCACCTGGCCCGACACCCTAGACCCCCACTACATCCCCCAGACCATCCGCCAAGCCGTCGCCGCCGCCCAACGCCGTCGATCATGAGGTTAGTGGCGAAGTCGATCACCGTCGCCGCCGTTAACCTCATGATCAACACGGGCTGGGCGGGGTGGGCGGGGGCCGTGGGTAGGATGCGGGGTCGTGCGGGTACTTCTTGTGGGTGGTGGGGGGCGGGAGCACGCGCTCGCGCTCGGGCTGGCGGCCGATCCGGCGGTGGACAAGTTGTTCGCGGCGCCGGGCAATCCGGGCATCGGGCAGCTGGCCGAGCTGCGGCAGGTCGACCCGAACGATCCGGTGGCGGTCGCCGCGCTGGCGACGGAGACCGGCGCCGACCTGGTGGTGATCGGTCCCGAGGCGCCGCTGGTCGCCGGCGTCGCCGACGCGGTGCGGGCGAAGGGGATCGCGGTGTTCGGCCCGTCCGCCGCGGCCGCCCGGCTGGAGGGTTCCAAGGCGTTCGCCAAGGACGTGATGACCGCCGCCGGCGTGCCCACCGCGCGCGCGTACACCTGCGGTGACCAGGCGACCGCCGGCGCCGCGCTGGACGAGTTCGGCGCGCCGTACGTGGTGAAGAACGACGGGCTCGCCGCCGGCAAGGGCGTGGTGGTCACCGACGACCGGGCCGCCGCGCTCCGGCACGCCGCCGAGTGCGGGCAGGTCGTGGTCGAGGAGTACCTGGCCGGGCCCGAGGTGTCGCTCTTCGTGGTGACCGACGGCGACGCCGCGCTGCCGCTGCTGCCGGCCCAGGACTTCAAGCGGGTCGGCGACGGCGACACCGGCCCGAACACCGGCGGCATGGGGGCGTACGCCCCGCTGCCCTGGGCGCCCCCCGGTCTGGTGGACGAGGTGATGCGCGACGTCGTGCACCCCACCCTGGCCGAGCTGCGCCGCCGCGGCACCCCGTTCGCCGGCCTGCTCTACGTCGGGCTGGCGATCACCGCCGACGGCCCGCGGGTGATCGAGTTCAACGCGCGCTTCGGTGACCCGGAGACGCAGGTGGTGCTGGCGCTGCTGGAGACGCCGCTCGGCGGGCTGCTGCACGCCGCCGCCACCGGTACGCTCGCCGACCACCCGCCGCTGCGCTGGCGGGACGGCGCCGCCGTGACGGTCGTGGTCGCCGCCGAGGGCTACCCGGCCGCGCCCCGCACCGGTGACGCGATCAGCGGCGCCGAGGGCGCGGGCTTCATCCACGCCGGCACCCGCCGGGCCCCGGACGGCACGCTCTGTTCGGCGGGTGGCCGGGTGCTCTGCGCCACCGCCACCGGCGCCGACCTCGCCGCCGCGCGGGACGCCGCGTACGCCCTGGTGGGCGGCGTGGGGCTGGCCGGCTCCCACTACCGCAAGGACATCGCCGCCGCCGCGGTCGCCGGCCGGGTCACGATTCCCGGCTGACCCGGGCAACCCCCACCGCTGCCGCCTCCGTTTGACCGGTGAGGCGAGGAGGTGGCGGGATTGCCGGCCGACATTGAGGGCTACCGCGAGTACGTCGGGGCGCGGCTGGAGCCGCCCGCCGCACCGCGTACCTGCTCTGTGGCGACTGGCACACCGGCGCCGTTCAGCCGTAGTAGCGGCGCAGCTCCCGGGTGAGCACCTTGCCGGTGGCGTTGCGTGGCAGGTACTTGACGAAGACGACGTCCCGCGGCACGGAGAACCGGGCCAGGTAGTGCCGGACGTACTCGCGGACCGCCTCGGGGTCGAGGGTCTCGCCGGGGTGCAGGGCGAGGAACGCGGCCAGTCGCTGGCCGTACTCCGGATCCGGCACCCCGATGACGGCGGCCTCGCGGACCTGTGGCAGCCGGGCGAGCAGATCCTCCACCTCGGACGGGAAGACGTTCTCCCCGCCGGAGACGATCATGTCGTCCGCCCGGCCGTCGACGAAGAGCAGCCCGTCGGCGTTGATCCGGCCCAGGTCGCCGGTGTCCAGCAGGCCGTCCCGGCTCTCCCGCTCCGCCCCGGAGGTGTAGCCCTCGAAGAGCATCTCGTTGCCGACGAAGATCCGGCCGACCCGGCCCACCGGCACCGGCTGGCCCGCGTCGTCGAGGATCCGCAGTTTGGTGCCGTGCGGCGGCCGGCCGGCGGTGGTGGGCGCCGCGCGCAGCTCGGCCGGGCCGGCGATGGCGGCCCAGGAGACCTCGGTGGAGCCGTAGAGGTTGTAGAGCACGTCGCCGTAGACGTCCATGAACCGGTGGGCGAGGTTGCCGGGCAGCGCGGAGCCGCTGATCGCCACCACCTTCAGCGGCGGCCGCGGGTCCGGCGCCGGCACCTCCAGCAGCCGCTGCACCATCACCGGTACGGCGAAGAGCGCGTCGCACCGGTGCGTGACGAGCGCGGCCAGCGTGGCGGCCGGGTCGAAGCGCCGGTGCAGCACGATGGTGGCGCGGAGCGCGAAGCAGACCTGGAGGGCGGCGAACCCCCAGGTGTGGAAGATCGGGGCGGCGATCATCACCCGGTCCCGGGTGTGCAGCGGGATGCGGTCGATGATGGACACCAGCGGGCCGAAGCCGTTCGGCGTGGGCCGTCGGGCCCCCTTCGGCGTGCCGGTGGTGCCGGAGGTGAGCACGATGATCCGCCCGTCGCGCTCCGGCGGGCGCAGGTCGTCGCCGGGGAGGGCGCCGGCGATCAGTTCCTCGCGGGCGCGCTCGTCGACCCGGTGCAGCTCCGCGGGGAGGCCGAGAACCCGCTCGGCGAACTCGGTGTCGTGCACCAGTACCCGCAGCGCCTGCTCCTCGGCCACGGTGGCCAACTGGGCGGCGGAGAGCCCGGTGTTCACCAGCACCGCGTCGACGCCGAGCAGGGTCGCCGCGACGATGGTCTCGATCAGGCCGTGGTGGTTGCGGCAGAGCACCCCGATCCGGTCGCCGGTCTGCACGCCGAAGCCCGCGCGCAGCGCGCGGGCCAGCCGTTCGGCCCGGTCCAGCAGCTCCTGGTAGGTCAGCTCGGCGCCCTGCTCGTCGACGATCGCGGTGCGGTCCGGGTCGCGGGCGGCCGCCTGGCGCAGCTCACCGGCCAGGCTCCAGCCCCACTTGCGCAGCGCACCGAGCTGGGAGGCGACCCGGATCGGGCGGCCGGGGGTGAGCAGTCCGCGGCGGGTCAGCGTGGCGACGATGAAGGGCAGATCCATGCCACGAGCCTCCTTCGGCGGTGCGCGGAGGGCCCCCGACCAGGGGGCCCTCCGTGAGCTGTCTTCTCGATCATGCACCGGACGCCGGGTCGGGCCCACCCGGCGGTGATCCGGGCCACCTGCTGGACGCCGGTCGGCGCCGGCTCCGCTAGCGGGCGTGGCGGGGCCGGCCCCGGCCCGGGCGAGCGGGCACGGCGCCGTGCCGCCCGCGCCCGTCAGCGGATCTGCATCCCGGAGATCGCCCGGGAGATGACCAGCCGCTGGATCTCCGAGGTGCCCTCGAAGATGGTGTAGATCTTCGCGTCCCGGTACCAGCGCTCCACCGGATGGTCGCGCAGGAAGCCGGCGCCGCCGAGCAGCTGCACCGCCTTCTCGGTCACCGCGACGGCCACCTCGCCGGCCTTGAGCTTGGACATCGAGCCCTCGCCCGCGGTGAACGGCCGGTTGTTGCGCCCCATCCAGGAGGCGCGCCAGACCAGCAGCCGGGCCGCGTCGATCTCCATCTTCATGTCGGCCAGCGCGAACGCGACCGCCTGGTTCTCGATGATCGGCCGTCCGAACTGGACCCGGTCCTTGGCGTAGTCCAGCGCGTACTCGTACGCGGCGCGGGCCACGCCGAGCGCCTGGGCGCCGACGGTGGGCCGGGACAGCTCGAAGGTGCGCATCGCGGCCTGCGCCGAGGCCCGCTTGCCGGAGCGGGCCCGGTCCAGCCGTTCCAGCAGGGCCTCCCGCCCGCCGAGCAGGCAGCGCCCGGGCACCCGTACGTCGTCGAGGAAGACGTCGGCGGTGTGCGACGCGCGCAGCCCGAGCTTGCGCAGCTTGCGGGTCGCGGACAGCCCCGCCGTGCCGGGCGGTACGACGAACGCGGCCTGCCCGCGCGAGCCGAGTTCCGGCTCGACCGAGGCGGTGACCACGTGCACCCCGGCGATCCCGCCGTTGGTGGCGTACGCCTTCTGGCCGCGCAGCACCCACTCGTCGGTGGCCTCGTCGTAGACCGCCCGGGTACGCATCGCGCCGACGTCGGAGCCGGCCTCCGGCTCGCTGGTGCAGAACGCCGCCACGGCCGGCTCGTCGACCGACCCGAAGCACTGCGGCACCCACTCGACCAGCTGGTCGGGCGTGCCGGCGCCGTAGATCGCGGCGACCGCGAGCGAGGTGCCGAAGATGCTCAGCCCGATGCCGGCGTCACCCCAGAAGAGTTCCTCGCTGGCGATCGGGAGGGAGAGGCCGGTGGGGTCGGCCCAGCAGGTGGCGAGGAACTCGAAGCCGTAGAGGCCGACCTTGGCCGCCTCCTGGATGACCGGCCACGGGGTCTCCTCCCGGGCGTCCCACTCGGCCGCGGCCGGGCGCACGACCTCGGCGGCGAAGCCGTGCACCCAGTCCCGCAGATCCCGCTGTTCCTCGTTCAGGTCGAGCGAGAACTCGACCATGTCAGGCCTTGGGGATGTCGAACAGGTTGGCGATGTTGGCGGCCAGGCCCAGGTCGCCCTTGGCCTTGAGCTTGCCGGTCATGAACATCATCACCGGGTTGGCGCCACCGGAGACGATCTTCAGGAACTCGACCGGGCCCATGGTCAGGCTCAGCTTCGGGTCGTGCTGCGGGGTCTCGTTGACGGTGCAGGTGCCGTCGGCGATGACCACCTCGTAGGTGTCGGTGCCGCCGTCGGGCCGCCCGGTGATGTTCCAGTGGATGACCGCGTTGGTGGAACCGGCCCGGTCGGCGCGGAACAGCGACGGCATCCGGTTGAAGACCTCGCCGAGGATCTTGCCGCGCAGGTCGCCGGACATCACCTCGGCGATCTTGTCGTCGGGGGTGGACTTGACCAGCTGCGCGAACTCCTTGGGGCCGACGTTGGCGAAGTTGGCCGGGTCGAAGTCAGTCATGAGGCGCACCTTCCGGGTATTGGCTACTCGTGCGTAACCTTACGGGCGAGTAGGTATGCTCGCAAGGTGTCCGGCACCCCCACCTTCAAGCGCCTGCCCCGGGCCGTCCGCGAGCAGCAGATGCTCGACGCCGCGGTCAAGGTCTTCTCCCGACGCGGCTACCACGCGGCCAGCATGGACGAGATCGCCGAGGACGCCGGCATCTCCAAGCCCATGGTCTACGCCTACCTGGGCACCAAGGAGGAGCTTTTCGTCGCCTGCCTGCACCGCGAGGGCACCCGGATGATGCAGGCCATCGCCGGGGCGGCCGCCCCCGACCTGCCGGCCGACGAGCGGCTCTGGCGCGGGCTGCGGGCGTTCTTCGGCTTCGTCGGGGCGCACCGGGACGGCTGGGCGGTGCTCTACCGGCAGGCCCGGGGCGAGCAGCCGTTCGCCGGCGAGTTGGCGGGCATGCGCGCCCGCCTGGTCGACATCGTCGCCGGGATGCTCGACCACGCGCTGCGCGCCGAGGGGCGCGGGGCGGGCGAGACCGATCTGGAGGTCGTCGCGTACGCCCTGGTGGGGGCGAGCGAGTCGCTGGCCGACTGGCTCGCCGACCACCCGGAGGCCGACCCGGAGAAGACCGCGACGCGGATGATGAACGTCGCCTGGCTCGGCGCCGGGCAGTTGCTGGCCGGCGCCACCTGGCGGCCCGGGCGGTAGGGCGGGGGCCGGGCGGAGCGGGGTCAGCGCCGCAGCCCGGCCGGCTCCCGGGCCGGCGCGGCGGCGGCCGCCCGACGGCGGCCCACGAGCCAGCGGGTCACCTCCACCACCAGGGTCACGGTCAGGGCGAGACCGAGGCCGAGCAGCAGCCCGCGGATCGGGTCCTGCTCGAAGGCGAGCCCGCCCAGGTAACCGACCAGCGCCGAGTAGACGCCCCACGAGCCGGCGGCGAGCGCGTCGAAGACGAGGAACCGCCGCCGGGGGAAGCGGGCCGCGCCCATGGTCATGGTGACGGCGGTCCGGCCACCCGGGATGTACCGGGCGACGGTGAGGATCAGCCCGCCCCGGGTGGCGATCCCGCGCCGCGCCCACTCGTAGGCGGCCCGGCGCCGGCCGTCGCCGGGCAGGCGGGCGAGCAGCCGACCGCCACCGTGCCGGCCGACGGCGTACGAGACGTGGTCGCCGACCAGCGCGCCGGCCGCCGCGACCGCGATCACGGCCGGCAGGTCCGGCTGACCGGTCGCGGCGAAGACGCCGGCGGTGATGACCGCCGTCTCGCTCGGCACGACCGGGAAGAACCCGTCCACCACCGCGATCGTGAAGAGCGCCAGGTAGACCCAGGGCGAGGACATGGTCTGGTGGAGCAGGTCGAGCACGGAATCCATGGACCCGATGCTGCTGCCGGCCCGACCCGTCGCCATCGGCCGTGGGTCAGCCGGGGCGCACTACTTAAGTAGCGTCCGCCCCCGAGCGGCCTCAGGGGCGGCGGGCCGGCGGGCTCGGGGTACGCCGCCGGCGCTCGGGCGGGCGGCCGGGCAGCGCCTACCCTCGGAGCGTGACCTCCAACGTCGCCGCGCTCCGGCGGACCGTCGAGCGGCACCTGCCGCTCGGGCTCGCCCTGCTCGTCGGCGGCGGGATCTGGTACTCGGCGACCGGGGCGCTCGGCGTCCGTTCCCCGCTGCCCGGGGCGCTGGTGCTCGCCGTCGCCGTCGCCGCCGGCTGGGCCGCCGGGATCGTGCACCGGCGGCGGTGGCCGCTCTTCGCCGCGGCGGCCGTCGCCTGGCTGCTGCTGGCCGCCTGGCCCGCCGGGGTCGCCGCCTCCTGGCAGGCCGGCCTGCGGCTGCGCGGCCGGCGGCGGCTCGGCGGCTTCCTGGCCGGCGCCGCGGTGGTGCTCACGCTGGGTGTGCTGGTCGGCCAGGCGGTGGGTGGCGAGCGCCGGCTGACCACCGCCACCCCGGGCAACGCCGTCGCGATGGCGGCCTGGCTGGTGGTCTTCCCGCTGGTGGTCGGGCTCTGGATCCGGGCGCGCCGGGACACTCTAGCCGCGTTGCGGGACCGGGCCGCGCGGCTGGAGCGGGAGCAGGAGGCCCGGGCGGAGCGGGCCCGGGCGGAGGAGCGGGCCCGGATCGCCCGGGAGATGCACGACGTGGTGGCGCACCGGGTGTCGCTGATGGTGGTGCGGGCCGGCGCCCTGGAGGTGACCGCCGCCGACCCGGCGACCGTCGAGGCCGCCGCGCTGATCCGGTCCACCGGCCGGCAGGCCCTCACCGACCTGCGCGAGGTGCTCGGCGTGCTCCGGCAGGCCGGCGGTGGGAGCAGCCCCGCCCCGGCCGAGCCGGCTCCGGGTGGTCCTGCGGTGCCCGGTGGGTCGGACACCGCCCCGCTGCCGGGGCTTGCCGGGGTGGACGAGCTGGTCCGCGAGTCCCGGGCCGCCGGGCTGCGGGTGGAGCGCCGGGACGAGGGGAGGCCGGCGGCGGTGCCGGCGACGGTGGGGCGGACGGTGTACCGGGTCGTCCAGGAGGCGCTGACCAACGTCCGCAAGCACGCGGCCGACGCGGCGGTGACCGTCCGACTGCACCACCAGAGCGGCGGGATCGAGGTCAGTGTCCGCAACGGCCCGTCCACCGCGGGCGCCGGCCTGCCCGGCGCCGGGCTCGGCCTGGTCGGCCTGCGGGAACGGGTGGAACTGCTGGGCGGACGGCTGGAGGCCGGCCCGCGCGACGGCGGCTTCCTGGTCCGGGCGCTGATCCCGGTGGAGGAGGAGCGGTGATCCGGGTCCTGGTCGCCGACGACGAGCAGTTGGTCCGCTCCGGGCTGCGGCTGATCCTGGAGGCGGCGCCGGAGATCACCGTGGTCGGCGAGGCGGCCGACGGCGCCGAGGCGCTGGCCGAGGCCCGCCGGCTCCGCCCCGACGTGGTGCTGCTGGACGTGCGGATGCCCGGCACCGACGGGCTGGCCGCCGCGCCGCGGATCGTCGCCGGCGGCGCGAAGGTGATCATGCTGACCACCTTCGACCGGGACGAGTACGTGCACCGCGCGCTGCGCGCCGGTGCGGTCGGTTTCCTGCTCAAGGACACCCCGCCCCGGGACCTCGCCGCGGCGGTGCGGACCGTGGCGGCCGGGAACGCGATGCTGGCGCCGACGGTGACCCGGCGGCTGATCGAGTCCTTCGCCGAGCGGGGCCCGGACCGGCGGGAGGCCGCCCGACAGCGGCTCGGCGAGCTCACCGCGCGGGAGCTGGAGATCGTCCGGGAGGTGGCCCGGGGGCACGCCAACGCCGGTATCGCCCGCCGGCTGGGCATGAGCGAGGCCACCGTCAAGGCGCACGTCAGCCGCGCCCTGGCCAAGCTCGGCGCGGACAACCGGGTGCAGTTGGCGATCCTGGTGCACGACGCCGACCTGTCCTGAACCCGCCGACCCGGGCGCGGGCCGGGAAGCCGGGCGAGGCACGGTCAGCGGTACGGAGGGTGGCCGGGCCGGGAGCGCCGCCGGCCGGCGCGTGGGCGGGAGTGACGCCGGCGCGGGCGCCGTGGTCAGGGCGGGGCGGCCGGGCGGCGGCGGTGGCGCAGCCGCCGGACCGCCTCCAGCAGCAGGGTGACGACCACCGAGAGGCCCACCCCGACCAGCACGCCGCGGACCGGGTCGCGTTCGAAGGCCAGCCCGCCGAAGTAGCCGAGCAGCGCGCAGTAGACGGCCCAGGTGAACGCCCCGATCGCGTCGAAGAGCAGGAACGACCGGCGGGAGTAGCGCACCGCGCCCATGGTCAGGGTCACCGCGGTCCGCCCGCCGGGGACGTACCGGGAGGTGGTCAGGATCAGGCCGCCGCGCTGCTCGACCGCGCGCCGGGCCCACTCCGAGCCGGGCCGCCGCCGGCCGTCCCGGCGGAACCGGGCCAGCGGCCGCGCTCCCCTTCCGATGGCGTACGAGACGTGGTCGCCGGTGAGCGCGCCGAGGAAGGCCGCCACGATCACCCACGCCAGGTCGGGGTGCCCGCCGGCGGAGAGGACGGCGGCGGTGATCACCGCCGCCTCGCCCGGCACCGCCGGGAAGAACGCGTCGACCGCGGTGACCCCGAAGAGCACCAGGTACACCCACGGTGAGGCGACCGTCTCCCGGAGCAGGTCGAGCACGGCTTCCATGCCCCCATGCTGGCCGGGTACCGGCCGCCCGGGGGCGGAGTCAGCGGATCGTGCCGATCAGGTGGGGGCGGCCGGTACGCGCGTCGTGCAGGGCGAACTCCCGGGCCGGGGCGGCGCTGAAGGCGACAGTGCCGGGCAGCGGCACGGGCAGCTTGAACGCCACGTCGACGGTGAAGGCGTCCGGCAGCCGGCTCTCCAGCGCGGCCAGACAGCGGGCCTTGCTCCACATCCCGTGCGCGATCGGGCGGGGGAAGCCGAACAGCCGGGCCCCCAGCCGGGAGGTGTGGATCGGGTTGTGGTCGCCGGAGACCCGCGCGTAGTCGGTACCCACCCGGGGCTCGACCCGCCAGCGCGCGACGGCGGGCGGCGGCGCCGGCCGCTCGCCCCGGTCGCGCCGCTCGCCGCCGCCGGCGCGGCGCTCCTTGGCGAGGTACGTCGAGACGCCCCGCCACACCTCCGCCCCGTCCACTGAGGCGACCAGGACCACGTCCAGCTGGCGGCCCCGGTCGTGCGGGCGCAGGTTCTCCGCGTACGTGGTGAAGTCGAGCGTCTCGTCGGCGGTGAGCGGGCGGTGCACGGTGATCCGGTTGGCCACGTGCACCACGCCGGTCAGCGCGATCGGGAAGTCCGGCGCGGTCATCAGCCGCAGCGCCAGCGGGAAGCCGAGCACGTGCGGGTACGTCGGTGGCAGCCGGTCGGCCAGCCGGAACCCGCAGACCCGGTCGTAGTCGGCCAGGTGGGCCCGGTCGACGGCGACGCCGGTGACGGCCAGCTCGACGGCGGGCACGGTGGCGCCGCGCCGGCCGCCGACGCCGGGCAGCGCGCCGAGCAGGGCGCGCCGGTAGAGCGCGCCGGCCGCGGGCAGCACGGGCAGCTCGGCCCGGGCCCGGGCGGCGGCGGGACGGTCCTCGGTGCTCGCCATCTCAGGCCCCCAGCAGGCTCTGGCCGCAGACCCGGACCACGTTGCCGCTGAGCGCGCCGGAGGCCGGCCAGGCCAGCCAGCCGATGGTCTCCGCCACGTCGACCGGCAGGCCGCCCTGGGACATGCTGTTCATCCGCCGGCCCGCCTCCCGGATCACCAGCGGGATCCGGGCGGTCAGCCGGGTCTCGATGAACCCGGGGGCGACCGCGTTGACGCTGATCTGCCGGTCGCGCAGCGCCGGGGCGAGCGAGTCGACCAGCCCGATCACGCCGGCCTTGCTGGTGGCGTAGTTGGTCTGGCCCCGGTTGCCGGCGATGCCGGCGATGGAGGAGACGGAGACCAGCCGGCCGCCGGCCGGGATCAGCTCCCGCTCCAGCAGCACGTCGTTGATCCGCTCCTGGCTGGAGAGGTTGACGTCGATGACCGAGTCCCAGCGGTCGGCGTCCATCCGGCCGAGGGTCTTGTCCCGGGTGATGCCGGCGTTGTGCACCACCACGTCGACCCGGCCGTGCCGGGCGGCCAGGTGGTCGGCGAGCCGGGCCGGGGCGTCCGGGGCGGTCAGGTCGAGCTGCACGGCGCTGCCGCCGATCTCGTTCGCCACCGCGGCCAGCTCGTCCCCGGCGGCCGGGATGTCCAGCGCCACCACCCGGGCGCCGTCCCGGGCCAGCACCCGGGCCAGCGCGGCGCCGATGCCCCGGGCCGCCCCGGTGACCAGCACCACCTGGCCGTCCAGCGGGCGGTCCCAGTCCGCCGGCGGCTCCGCCCGCCCGGCGCCGACCCGGACGACCTGCCCCGAGACGTACGCGGACCGGCCGGAGAGCAGGAACCGGAGCGTCGACTCCAGGCTGGTGAGGGTGCCCGGGTCGTCGCCAGTGGTGACGTACACCAGTTGGGCGGTGACGCCCCGGCCGAACTCCTTGCCGATGCTGCGGGTCAGCCCTTCCAGGGCCCGCTGGGCGGTCGCCTCCCGGGGCGTGCCGCACTCGGCGGGTGGGGTGCCGAGCACGATCACCCGGCCGCTGGGCAGCACCGAACGGGCCCGCGGGTGGAAGAAGTCGTAGAGCTGCCGCAGCCCGGTCGAGTCGGTGATCCCGGTGGCGTCGTACACCAGGGCGCCGAAGCGGGCGGCGGCGTCGGTGTCGGCGGCGGGATCGCGCACCTCGACCCCGGCGGCGGTGAGGATCTTGCCGACCGGCTCGGCGAGGCGGCCGCCGGTGGCCGCGCCGAGCAGGGCCGGCCCGGGCAGGAGGGGGTCGCCGGGGGTGTGCCGGCGCAGTCGTGGCGGGTCGGGCAGCCCGAGGCGCTTGACCAGCGCGCGGCCGGCCCCCGATTGGACGAAGCTCGCGTACCTGTCGGTCATAGGCGTAGCCTACTGACGAGTAGGGTTCGGGCAAGACTTTCCAGGAGGCGGATCGTGCAGAACATCCGGCGGGTAGCGGTCATCGGTGGCAACCGCATCCCCTTCGCCCGCTCCAACTCCCGCTACGCGAGCGCGTCCAACGCGGACATGCTCGGCGCGGCGCTCGACGGCCTGGTGGCCCGCTACGGCCTGGCCGGCCAGCGGGTCGGCGAGGTGGTCGCCGGCGCGGTGCTCAAGCACTCCCGGGACTTCAACCTGACCCGCGAGGTGGTGCTCGGTTCCCGGCTCGACCCGCACACCCCCGCGTACGACATCCAGCAGGCGTGCGGCACCGGGCTGGAGGCGGCCATCCTGGTCGCCAACAAGATCGCCCTCGGGCAGATCGACGTCGGCATCGCCGGCGGGGTCGACACCACCTCGGACGCGCCGCTGGCGGTCAACGAGGAGCTGCGCCGCACCCTGATCAAGCTGAACAGCGCCCGCACCCTGGGCGAGCGGCTGCGGCTCGCCGCGAAGCTGCGCCCGTCGCAGCCGTTCAAGCCGGAGATCCCGCGCAACGCCGAGCCGCGTACCGGGCTGTCCATGGGTGAGCACGCGGCCCGCACCGCGCTGCGCTGGAACATCGACCGGCAGTCCCAGGACGAGCTGGCGCTCCGCTCGCACCAGCGGCTCGCCGCCGCCTACGACCGGGGTTTCTTCGACGACCTGATGACGCCCTACCTCGGGCTGACCCGGGACCAGAACCTGCGTCCCGACACCAGCCTGGAGAAGCTCGGCTCGCTGAAGCCGGTCTTCGGCGCCAAGGGCCCGGACGCCGAGCGGGCCACCATGACCGCCGGCAACTCCTCCCCGCTGACCGACGGGGCGTCCACCGTGCTGCTCGCCTCCGAGGAGTGGGCCCGCGCGCACAGCCTGCCGGTGCTGGCCTGGTTCAGCTGGCCGGAGACGGCGGCGGTGGACTTCGTGCACGGCGACGAGGGGCTGCTGATGGCCCCCGCGTACGCGGTGCCGCGGATGCTGGCCCGGGCCGGGCTCACCCTCCAGGACTTCGACTACTACGAGATCCACGAGGCGTTCGCCTCGCAGGTGCTGGCCACCCTGGCCGCCTGGGAGTCGCCGGAGTTCTGCAAGGACCGGCTCGGCCTGGACGCCCCGCTCGGCGCGATCGACCGGGAGAAGCTCAACGTCAACGGCTCGTCGCTGGCCGCCGGGCACCCGTTCGCGGCCACCGGCGGCCGGATCGTGGCCACCCTGGCCAAGCTGCTCGCCGAGGCCGGCAGCGGCCGGGGCCTGATCTCGATCTGCGCGGCCGGCGGCCAGGGCGTGACCGCCATCCTGGAGCGCTGAGCGCACGGCTGCCCCGGCGATCGACCGGCCGGGGCAGCCGCACCGGTCAGTTGATCGCCGGGGAACCGGTCAGGGACCAGACGAAGTCGCCCTTGCCGTCGTTGTTGATGTTGTAGATGACCTTGCCGTCGGCGGTCCAGCCGCCGGACCCGGTGGCGAAGCTGCCCCGGCCGCAGAAGTCGTCACCCTGGTACAGCGAGTTGATGGACGCCGTCATCGAGCAGGTTTCCACCGCCTTGTCGGCGTCGTTGCGTTCGAGGCGGACCTCGACCGTGAACCTGTCGAACTTGTTGCTGCCGGCCTCGTTCCAGCTCACGTAGCCGTCGGCGAAGTGACCGCCGTTCTCCGACCGGACGCACAGCTTGACCGTCACGTCCGCGTTGTACCAGTCGGTCGGGAACTCCTTGCTGTTGCTCTTGCAGGCCACGGCCGCGCTTGCCGGCGCGGCGCCGACGACCAGCGCCCCGCCCGTCGCCAGCACCGTCGTCAGCGCCGCCGCACCAGCCTTGATCTTCCGGTTCACCCGTCCCACCCTTCGTCGTCCTGGTTCGCGGGCCAACCCCGCCGGGCAGGGCCGGAGAACCAGTGGTCCTACCCGACTGTGGCTCCGCCGGATCGTCCGTCCTGTCTAGACGGACGCCGTCGGTGCGCACAAGGTCATCTACCGGTTGTGACGTCCGTCGCTCGGGTGTGGACCGATACCTCGACACGCGGTCCGCCCCGGTGGCCTAGCCTGGGACGGCTTCCCAGTCGACCGGAGGACAGCCCTGTGTCAGCCACCCCGACGTCCGCGCCCGATCCCCGGGTCCACCCCACGCCACCCTTCCCGGCCCCGGCCGGCCCCCCGTCGACCGGGGGCGTCGGCATCGGCCGCGGCGCCCAGATCGTCATCGCCCTGGTACTGCTCGTACCGGCGGCCGTCGCCCTGCTCTGGTCGTACGTGCTCCCGTCGGTCAGCACGCTGGTGGAGAGCTTCCGGCGGGGGCGGTTCCCGGGCGGCCGGAGCGAGCCGGCCGGCGGCGACAACTACGCCCAGGTGATCGAGCGCGGCTTCCTCGGCGATCTGGGCCACGCGCTGCTGCTCGCGCTGGTGCCGCTGCTGCTCGCGCTGCTCGTCGCCCCGCTGCTCGCGCTCGCCGCGGAACGGGCCGGCCGGGTGCCGCGCCTGGTGACCCGAGGGCTGCTGGCCCTGCCGCTGGCCACCTACGCCCCGCTCGCCGTCGGGCTGGCGTGGACCCTCGACCGGTTCGACACCGACCGGGACGCCTGGACGCAGGCCCCCACGCTGACCGCCGTACGCACCGCGGGGCTGCTGGTGGCCGGGCTGGTGGTGGCGGTCGGCGCCACCGCCTTCCTGGCCGTGCTGCGCCGCCGCGCCGGCGGCGGCCGTTCCGTTCCGGCGGCCCTCGCCGTCGGCGGCGTGCTCGGGTTGACAGTCGTCGCGGTGGCCGTGCAGTCCTGGTCCCTCCAGTGGCCCGTGCTCGGCAGCGGCCGCGACGAGCGGACCGGCCCGATGGTGCGGATCGTGCGGGAGAGCCTGAGCCGCCTCGACTTCGGCGTCGGCGCCGCGGGCAGCGTGCTGCTGCTGGCGCTGTTGGCCGTGCTCGGCGTCCTCGCCGTCGTCCTGCTCCTGGTGACCCGCACCCGGATCGCCTTCACCGGTTGGCGGGACCGTCCGGGGGGCGCGGCGCCCGCCGGACGGAACCCGGTCGCGCTCGGTGCGCTGGCCGTGGGGCTGGTGGCCTTCCTCGGCCTGCTGGCGTACGTGTTGGCACCGTGGCTGGGGGCGCTCACCGCCGACGCGCCGCCGCTGCCCGCCGGCGTCTCCACCGGCCGGATCCAGGTCAACACCTGGCTCCCGCCGCTGATCTCGGCGGTGGTCGGGGTGGGCCTCGCCGCGCTGGCCGGCTTCGCGATCGGCGGCCTGCGCCCGCTGGGCCGGGCCAGCGAGCTGCTCCTGCTGCCCTTCGCGCCCTGGCTCTTCGTCGGCGACGGCCCGCTGGCCCTCGCGCACTTCATCCGGGCTCAGGAGGCCGACCAGCTCGACACCTTCGTCGGGCTGATCCCGCCGGGCTGGCTGTCGATCCCCGCGCTCGTGGTGTTCACCCTGTTCTTCAAGGGTCAGCGGGAACGCTGGGCGGCCGGCGGCGGGTTCGCCTCGACGATGCTGCTCCCCGCCCTGCCGTTGCTGGCCGGGGCCGGGCTGCTGAGCTGGCTGGTCAGCGCGCAGAGCTGGCTCTGGCCGCAGCTGGTCGTCCGGGACGTCCAGCACGCGCCGGCGGCGAACCTCGTCCTCATGCGGCTCGCGCAGTCGTTCGGCGATCCGGAGGCGATGCGGGGGTTCGGCGCCCAGGTGCTGCCGCTGCCGATGCTGCTGCTCCTGCTGGCCGCGTTCCTGGCGTTGCAGCTGGGCTACCTGGACCGCCTCGTCGTCACCGGTGGGTCGACGCGCGGCCGGGCCGGGTCCGCCGACGTGAAAGACTGAGGTACGTGACGATCCCGAACGTGCTCGCCAACCGGTACGCCTCGCCCGAACTGGTCGCCCTCTGGTCGCCGGAGGAGAAGGTGCGGATGGAGCGGCGGCTCTGGCTCGCCGTGCTCCGGGCGCAGCGCGACCTCGGGGTGCCGGTGCCGGACGGGGTGGTCGAGGCGTACGAGCGGGTGCTCGACCAGGTCGACCTGGCCTCGATCGCCGAGCGCGAGCGGGTCACCCGGCACGACGTGAAGGCCCGGATCGAGGAGTTCAGCGCGCTCGCCGGGCACGAGCACGTGCACAAGGGGATGACCTCCCGGGACCTCACCGAGAACGTCGAGCAGCTCCAGGTGCGCCGCTCGCTGGAGCTGATCCGGGACCGGGTGGTGGCCACCCTGGCCCGGCTGGCCCGGCTCGCCGTCGAGCACTCCGACCTGGTGATGACCGGGCGTTCGCACAACGTCGCGGCGCAGGCGACCACGCTGGGCAAGCGCTTCGCGTCGGCCGCCGAGGAGCTGCTGATCGCGTACGAGCGGCTGGACGACCTGATCGACTGGTACCCGCTGCGCGGCATCAAGGGCCCGGTGGGCACCGCCGCCGACCAGCTCGACCTCTTCGACGGCGACGCCGACAAGGTGGCCGAGCTGGAGCGCCGGGTGGCCGGGCACCTCGGCTTCACCCGGGTGCTGGACAGCGTCGGCCAGGTC
The DNA here is from genome assembly GCF_030519475.1 of Micromonospora sp. C28SCA-DRY-2. Taxonomy (GTDB): domain Bacteria; phylum Actinomycetota; class Actinomycetes; order Mycobacteriales; family Micromonosporaceae; genus Micromonospora. The sequence goes on from NZ_JAUMKD010000004.1 coordinate 504,852, forward strand.
TACCCGCGCTCGATCGACCTGGCGGTGCTCTCCGCGCTGGCCCAGATCGCCGCCGCGCCGTCGTCGCTGGCCACCACGATCCGGCTGATGGTCGGCCAGGAGCTGGCGACCGAGGGCTTCAAGCCGGGCCAGGTCGGCTCCAGCGCCATGCCGCACAAGATGAACACCCGCTCCAGCGAGCGGGTCAACGGGTTCGCGGTGATCATCCGGGGCTACCTGTCGATGGTCGGCGAGCTGGCCGGCGACCAGTGGAACGAGGGGGACGTCTCCTGCTCGGTGGTCCGCCGGGTGGCCCTGCCGGACGCGTTCTTCGCCGCCGACGGGCTGTTCCAGACCTTCCTCACCGTGCTGGACGAGTTCGGGGCGTACCCGGCGGTGATCAACCGGGAGCTGGAGCGGTTCCTGCCGTTCCTGGCCACCACCAAGATCCTGGTGGCCGCGGTCCGGCGCGGCGTCGGGCGCGAGGCGGCGCACGAGGCGATCAAGGAGCACGCCGTCGCCGTGGCGCTGAACATGCGGGAGAAGGGCGCCGCCGAGAACGACCTCTTCGACCGCCTCGCCGCCGACGGCCGCCTCGGGCTGTCCCGCGCCGAGATCGACGCCCTGGTCGCCGACCGCACCGCCTTCGTCGGCGCCGCCCCCGCCCAGGTCGAGTCGGTAGCCCGCCGCGTAGCCGCCGTCGCCGCCACCCACCCCACCGCCACCACCTACACCCCACCCCCCATCCTCTGACCCCACCCCACCCCCACCCCCCGGGGGGCCGCCCTGTTGATCATGAAGTTAGCGGCGAAGTCGATCTCCGAAACCGCCGCCAACCTCATGATCAACGGGACGGCGCGGGAGGGGCGGTGGGGCGGGTTAGGTGTCGCGGGTGGGGGTTTCGGCGGCGGTGCGGAGGTTGGGGGCGCTGGCGGGCTCGGCGATGCCGCCGGGGGCCGCGGCGATCTCGCCCTCGTGCGCGGTCTCCGCGGCGACCAGCGGCTGGTCGGGCGGCATGACGTCGGGCACCTTGGGCACCACGATCACCGCCGTGCCGTACGCGCAGATCTCCATCCACATCTCGCCGCAGTCGCGGCTGTCGAACCGCATCCCCACCACGGCGTTCGCGCCGAGCCGGCGGGCCTCCTCGCCGAGCCGGGCCACCGAGTCGGTACGCCACCGGGTGAGGTTGTCCGGCGCCATCGGGTCGTACGCGCCACCGCGCAGGTTCTTGACCCCCTCGCGGTACGGGTTCCGCGTCCTGGCCATCGATGACACCACTTCGCCGAGAATCTGGCGGATCTCGTACCCGGGTAGTTGCTCCGTCGTCACGACCAGCACGTTTCCGATGCTGTCAGGGGACCCGGCACCCCATCGTGAGGGTTGTTCACCTAATCGGATGCTGCAAAACGGCGCGGCGCGGACGGCCGGCACGTCGCCGGCCATCCGCGCCGCCGGGGCGCTAACCGTCAGACACCGGCCACCGAGGTGATCCAGGCCCGGTTGTACGCGACACTGCCGTAGTTCTGGATGCTCTGGCCGTCGGCGGTCGAGGCGACCCCGACCTGGCGGCCGTTGTAGAACTGTGGGCCGCCCGAGTCGCCCCGCCACGCGTTGCCGTTGATCCGGGTGCTCCGGATCGCCTGGCCGCCGTACGCGTCGGTGGCGCTGTTGCTGGTCACCTGGACGCTGGCGGTCTTCAGCTGGCTGGACGCGGAGCAGCCGCTGTAGCAGGTCATGCCCCAGCCGTAGATCGAGTTGGTCGAGCCGATCGGCGGGTTGCTGCTGGCCAGCGTGACGTACGAGGTGCTCACCGAGCTGGACAGCCGCATCAGGGCCAGGTCGTAGCGGCTGTAGGTGGCGCTCACGGTGCGGGTGACGCCGCCGGAGGAGCGGTAGACGCTGCCCACCCGGACCGACATCGAGCCGCCGAGGCAGTGCCGGGCGGTGAGCACCCACTGCGGGGCGATGATCGTGCCGGAGCAGGTGAACGAGCCGTTGCTGAACACCGCGGCCGCCCACGGGGCGGACGAGACGGTGCCGCCGCCGATGATCGGGTCCGGGCCGGCCGGGGCGGCGACGGCGCCGGAACTGGCACCGAGCAGGGTGGCCGCGGTGGTGGCGAGGACCGCGACCAGGGATCGGATGCGCATTGCGGGGGCTCCTTCTGCGGGGATGGACCCGGGTTCGCCGGGTCCGGCCTGCCGGCCGGCGGGCGGGGGTGGCCCGGCGGCCGGGGACAATCATCGACGTCCGACGATGTACCGTAGAGCGCTGAGATGTCGTTCACAAGAGTTTCATCGAAATTCGCCGATGTCCTTCCGGGGGCTGGTCCGGGCCCCGGCGGCGGACCGGTCGAACCGGGCGAAACGCCGCGCGCGGCAACGAACACGCATCGGGATCGCAACGACTCGGCATCGGGGCTCACCGGGCCGCCCTCGATTACGTCGATCACTGCCTGACCCGCGTCCGGCCGGTGCGGTCGGGGCCGGATCTGCCAGGTAGGCTGGCTGCGCTCGCCCGTTGTGGGTCGGCACCCAACTGCGTACACAGTCAGGAGTGCCCAGTGCCTCGCGTCGTCGTCGACGTCATGCTCAAGCCCGAGATCCTCGATCCGCAGGGCCAGGCCGTCGCAAACGCGCTGCCCCGGCTCGGCGTCAGCGACGTCGCCTCGGTCCGGATCGGCAGGCGGATCGAGATCGAGTTCACCGGTGAACCGGACCTGGACCGGGCCCGGGAGATCGCCGACAAGCTGCTCGCCAACCCGGTCATCGAGGACTACACCGTCCGCCTGGTCGAGGCCGACGAGACCGCGGACGCCCGCTCGTGACCGCGCGGGTCGGTGTGGTGACGTTCCCCGGCTCGCTCGACGACGGGGACGCGGCCCGGGCCGTCCGGATCGCCGGCGCCGAGCCGGTCCGCCTCTGGCACGGCGACCCGGCGCTGCACGGGGTGGACGCGGTCGTGCTGCCCGGCGGCTTCTCCTACGGTGACTACCTGCGCTGCGGCGCCATCGCCCGGTTCGCCCCGGTGATGGAGACGATCGTGGACGCGGCCCGGGGCGGCCTGCCGGTGCTCGGCATCTGCAACGGCTTCCAGATCCTCTGCGAGGCCCACCTGCTGCCCGGCGCGCTGACCCGAAACCAGCACCTGCACTTCCGCAACCGCGACCAGTTCCTGCGGATCGAGTCGGCCGGCACCGCCTGGACCAACGCGTTCCAGCCCGGCCAGGAGGTGCTGATCCCGGTCAAGAACGGCGAGGGCTGCTACGTCGCCGACCCCGCGACGCTGGACCAGCTCGAGGGCGAGGGCCGGGTGGTCGCCCGGTACATCGGCGGCAACCCCAACGGGTCGCAGCGCGACATCGCGGCGATCACCAACTCCGCCGGCAACGTCGTCGGCATCATGCCGCACCCCGAGCACGCGGTGGAGGAGCTGACCGGCCCCTCCCTGGACGGTCTCGGCTTCTTCACCTCGGTCCTCAAGCACCTGGTGGGGGCGCCGGCGTGAGCGCGAGGAGCGAGCCGGGTCCGCGAGCCCCGCAGTCGCGGACGACGAGCGGGGCGGTGACCGGTCGCGGCGGGATCATCGGTCGGCTCACCCGCCCGCGGGGCGGCCACGAGCGCAGCGAGGAGAGGTCATGACCACCCATCCGGACCCGGTACGGGAGACCCCCGAGGTCGCCCCGGCACAGCCGCGCGCGGCCGCCGACGTGCCGCCGGCCGCGCCGGCCACCGGGCCGGCGCCCGCCGGCTGGGCCGAGGACGTGGACACCGTGCCGCGCGCCGGTGGCACCCCGGGCGAGCTCCAGCCGTACGCCGAGCTCGGGCTCCGTGACGACGAGTACGACCGGATCCGGCACATCCTCGGCCGCCGGCCCACCCAGGCCGAGCTGGCCATGTACTCGATCATGTGGAGCGAGCACTGCTCCTACAAGTCCAGCAAGGTGCACCTGCGCCAGTTCGGCGAGAAGGCCCCGCCGAGCGACCGGCTGCTCGCCGGCATCGGCGAGAACGCCGGCGTGGTGCGGGTCTCCGACGAGCTGGCGGTGACCTTCAAGGTCGAGTCGCACAACCACCCGAGCTTCGTCGAGCCCTACCAGGGCGCGGCCACCGGCGTCGGCGGCATCGTCCGGGACATCCTCGCCATGGGCGCCCGCCCGGTCGCGGTGATGGACCCGCTGCGCTTCGGCGCCGCCGACCACCCGGACACCGCCCGGGTGCTCCCCGGCGTGGTGGCCGGCGTCGGCGGCTACGGCAACTGCCTGGGCCTGCCGAACATCGGCGGCGAGGTCGTCTTCGACCCGTGCTACCAGGGCAACCCGCTGGTCAACGCGCTCTGCCTGGGCGTGCTGCCGGTCAACCGGCTGCAGAACAAGGCCGCCGCCGGGCCGGGCAACGTCGTGGTGCTGATGGGCGCCAAGACCGGCCGGGACGGCATCGGCGGCGTCTCCGTGCTGGCCAGCGCCACCTTCGACGAGGGCAGCGAGGAGCGGCGCCCGTCCGTCCAGGTCGGCGACCCGTTCATGGAGAAGCTGCTGATCGAGGCGTGCCTGGAGCTGTACGACGCCGAGCTGGTGGTCGGCATCCAGGACCTCGGCGGCGCCGGGCTGACCTGCGCGCTCACCGAGACCGCCGCGGCGGCCGGCACCGGCATGCGGGTCTGGCTGGAGCGGGTGCCGCTGCGCGAGCCCTCGATGGAGCCGCACGAGATCCTGGCCAGCGAGTCGCAGGAGCGGATGCTGCTGGTCGTCGAGCCGGAGAAGCTCGACGCGGTGCTCAAGACCGCCGAGAAGTGGGGCGTCTGGGCGACCGCCATCGGCGAGGTCACCCCGCCCGCGCCGGACGGCCAGCCGGGCCGGCTGGTGATCACCTGGCGGGATCACCTGGTGGTCGACGTCCCGCCGGGCTCGCTGGTCGACGACGGCCCGGTCTACGCCCGCCCGATGCGCGAGCCGGCCGACCTGATCCTGCTCCAGGCCGACCGGGCCGAGACGCTGCCCCGGCCGGCCGCCCCGGAGGCGCTGCGCGAGACCGTGCTGCGCATGATCGCGTCGCCGAACCTGGCCGACAAGACCTGGGTCACCGAGCAGTACGACCGGTACGTGCTGGGCAACACCGTGCTGGCCCAGCCGGAGGACTCCGGCGTGATCCGGATCGACGAGCGGACCGGGCTCGGGGTGGCGCTGTCGGTGGACGGCAACGGCCGGTACGCCCGGCTCGACCCGTACCACGGCACCAAGCTGGCGCTCGCCGAGGCGTACCGGAACGTGGTGGTCACCGGCGCGAAGCCGATCGCCGTCACCAACTGCCTGAACTTCGGCTCGCCGGAGGACCCGGGCGTGATGTGGCAGTTCGCCGAGGCCGTCCGCGGCCTGGCCGACGGCTGCGCCGAGCTGGGCATCCCGGTCACCGGCGGCAACGTCAGCTTCTACAACCAGACCGGTGCCGCGGCCATCCACCCGACCCCGGTGGTCGGCGTGCTGGGCGTGCTCGACGACGTGGCCAACCGGGTGCCGATGGGCTTCGTGCCCCGGCCGAACGGCGACCACGACCAGCTCTTCCTGCTCGGCGAGACGCACGTGGAGCTCTCCGGCTCGGAGTGGGCGTGGGTCACCCACGAGCACCTCGGCGGCGTACCGCCGCAGGTCGACCTGGCCCACGAGCGGGCGCTGGGCGAACTGCTCGCGGAGGCCGCCCGGGTCGGGCACCTCAGCTCGGCGCACGACCTCTCCGACGGCGGTCTGGCGCAGAGCCTGGTCGAGTCCTGCCTGCGGCGCGGGGTCGGCGCCCGGATCGCGGTGCCGGAGCGGTTCGCCGGCGGCTCGATGCCGTTCGTCTACCTGTTCAGCGAGTCCGCCGGGCGGGTGCTGGTCTCGGTGCCGCGCGGCCACGAGAAGGCGTTCACCGCCCTCTGCGCCGAGCGCGGGGTGCCATTCGAGCTGATCGGCGTCACCGACCCGACCGGCGGTGCGCTGGAGGTGCACGGGCAGTTCCGGATCGGCCTGGACGAGCTGCGCGCCGCGCACACCGCCACCCTGCCGCGCCTCTTCTCCGGCGCCGAGGTGGCCGAGGTGCCCGCGCCGGCGACCGGCGTGGCCGGTGCCGTCGAGGCGGTGCCGCTGCCGGTCAGCGAGCCGGCCGCCGAGGTCGCGCCGGTGGACCCGGCGAGCGTCGAGTCCGAGCCGATCGCGTCGGCCGGGCCGATCCCGCGGGCCGGCGCGGCGGAGCCGGTCGCCCCGGGCGCCGACACCGCCGCCGACGCGCCCGGTGCGCCCGAGGCCACGGCGGGTCCGGTCGAGGCCGCCGACGAGCCGGCCGAGCCCGCCGCCGAGGCGACCCGGTCGGACTCCGGTGCCGACGAGCAGCCCGCCGAGCCCGATCAGCGCTGAGGCGTTGGCCGCGGCGGTCTACGCGCAGCCCGGCTCGGGCGCCCGGTTCGACTGGGGCCTGAGCGGGGCGGCCGAGCTCGGCCGGGTCTGCGCGGTGCTGGTGGTGGTGGACGTGCTCTCGTTCACCACCGCCGTCGAGGTGGCGGTCGGCCGCGGCATGCGGGTGCACCCGTTCCCGTGGGGCGAGCAGGCCGCCGAGTACGCGCGCCGGGTCGGTGCGGTCGCCGCCGTGGGTCGCCGGAAGACCACGGCCGAGCAGCCGTGGTCGCTCTCCCCGGCGGCGCTGAGCACCGCCCCGGTCGTCGCCGACCTGGTGCTGCCCTCGCCGAACGGTTCGGCGATCAGCGCCGCGGCCAGCGCCACCGGCCTGCCGGTGGTCGCGGCCTGCCTGCGCAACGCCCGCGCCGTCGGGCGCTGGCTCCAGCGACAGGGGTACGGCTCGACGGACGCGCCGGTGGGGGTGGTCGCCGCCGGCGAACGCTGGCCGGACGGGTCGCTGCGACCCTCGGTGGAGGACCAGCTCGGCGCGGCCTGCGTGCTCGACGCCGTGTCGAACGTGCCGGGCGGGCTCTCCGTGGAGGCGGCCATGGCGCTCGCCGCGCTGGCCAGCACCCCGGACGTGCCGGCCGCCGTCCGGGGCTGCGTCTCGGGCCGGGAACTGGTCGAGGGCGGCTTCGCCCAGGACGTCGAGATCGCGGTACAGGTCGGGGTGTCGGACGTGGTGCCGGTGCTCCGCCACGGCGTCTTCTCCGCCGCCTGACCGCGTCCCGGCGCGCCGACCTCCGGCCGCGCGCTCGGCGCGGCCCAGCCGCGTTGGCGGCGCATCCCTGCGGCGCACTCCCTCCGCGCTCTGCCCCCAGACCGCTGGGGCGCTCCACGGCGACAGCGCGAACCGAAAAGGCCGCCCGGTCGACCGGGCGGCCTTTTTCGTGTTCCTTGCGGGCCGCGGTGGCCCGGGCGGTCAGTCGTCCAGCCAGTCCAGCCGGCGACCGCCCCGGTCCTGCGGCGGCGGGCCGTCCGGCCGGCCACGCCCGCCCTGCGGCTGGTCGCCGTAGTAGCCGCCGCCCTGGTCGTAGCCGCCGTCGTAGCCACCGCGCTGGGTCGGCGGCTCCTGGCCGTAACCGCCCTGCTGACCGTAGCCGCCCTGGTCGTAGCCGCCGTCGTAGCCGCCACGCTGGGTCGGCGGCTCCTGGCGGTAGCCGCCCTGCTGGCCGTAGCCGCCCTGGTCGTAGCCGCCGGTCGGCTCGCCGCCCCGGCCGTAGGGAGCCGGGTCGGACTGGCCGTAGCCGCCCTGGTCGTAGCCGCCGGTCGGCTCGCCGCCCCGGCCGTACGGGGCCGGGTCGGACGGGCCGTAGCCGCCCTGGTCGGGCTGGTAGGTGCCGGTCGCGTACGGGTCGGCGGGCGCCGGGTACTGGGTGGCGTCGCCGGTGTACCGGCCGGTCGGCTCGTCGTACCGGTCGCCGTAGCCGCCGCCGTTGGGCTGGTAGCCCGCCGCGCCACCGGCCGGCGCGCCGTAGTCCCGGCTGCCGTAGCCGCCACCCGAGGAGGGGGCGTTGCCGTAGCCACCGCCGGACGAGGGGGCGTTGCCGTAACCGCCGCCGGAGGACGGGGCGTTGCCGTAGCCACCGCCGGACGAGGGCGCGTTGCCGTAACCGCCGCCGTAGCCACCCGGGCCGCCCGGCTCGTCGCCGTAGCCGGCGCCCGCCCAGCCCGACTGCGGGCTCGCGGCGCCGTACGGCTGCGGCGGGGCCCCGTACGGGTCCGGCGGCACGTCGTCGACCACCGGCCGGTGCATCATCGTCGGCGCGTCGGCGAGCGAGCCGCCGCCGGCAACCATTGTCCGGTCCGGTCCGGCCCCGACCCCGTTGACCACCCGGGTCTGGTCGTCCACGCCCCGGTAGCCGCCCCGCGCGGCCGGGACGGCGCCGGCGCCGGCGGCGGCACCCACCGGGGCGTCCCCGTCGGCGTCGTCGGTGTTCTCCCGGCGCTTCATCCAGAGCAGCACGATGGTGCCGACACCCGCCGCGACCAGCAGGCCGCCGAGCAGGATGATCAGGTACGAGCCCATGCCGCCGCCGTCGGAGTTGCTGGCGTTGTTCGCCGCGCCCGCCGTCGCCTCCGGCGTCTCCTCGGCGGTCTCGTCGGTGGCCTCCTCCGTGGGCAGCGCCTCGGCGGTGGCCGACGGGGTGGCGCTCGGCGTCACCTCGACCTTGATCGCCAGGGACAGCCGTTGGTTGGTGATGCTCTGCCCGGCGTTGGCGGTGAAGCTCTTGGTGGCGACGATGTTGTCGAAGCTCGCGCCGAGGGCCAGCCGGCCCGGGGCGATCGGCTTGTCGCTGGTGCCGGTGAACCGGAAGTTGCCGCTGTCGTCGCTGATCGTCTCGGTGCGCTTGCCGTTGCCGTCCTGGAGCATCACGACGGCGTTCGGCACCGCGGTGCCGTCGGCCTGCTTGACCACCTTGCCGGAAACCGACCGGACGGTCTGCACCTCGGGCGGGGCCGCCGCCTTGACGGTGACGCTGAGCGAAGCCGAGTCGGTCCCGTTGCCCTCGACCCGGATGGTCGCCCGGGTGCCGTTCGCCGCCGGGGCGTTCGCGCTCGCCGTCAAGGTGAGGGTGACCGTGGCCTTCGGCGGTACGCCGTCGAAGTTGACGTCTCCGCAACCCCCGGTGCACTGCACGCCGCTCGGCAGGCCGGTGACACTGATCCTGGCGGAGTCCTCACCGATCTCCCCGGAGACCTCGACCTCCACGCTGCCGCTGCGGCCGGCGTCGATGGTGACCGAGTTGCCAGACTTGGTGATGCGCGCGGCCTGAGCGGGTGTGGCGGGGACGGCGAGCAGGGCGCCGACGACCAGCGCCACGACCACACCGGCCCGCTGCTTCCAGGCTCGTCGGTGTGTTGACACGTCCACCGCCTTCCGGGCTGACTTCCCTGGACCGGCGGGCGCCGGGCCGGGGATCATCACGGTACGAATACGCCGTCGGCAACTATGCCTTGTCTGACCGGATCGGCGCGACCCAGGGCCAGCGTCCGGCCGGCTCCGGGCGAGTCGTATCGTCCCGTGGTGTCCTCTCCGCACATTAAGTCCGCCGCGGTGACGGCGGCGTTGTCGGCGCTCGACGAGGGGCGTACCCCCGAACGACCGGTCCTCCGAGAGGCGGTCCGTGCCCTGTTGACCGCCCTCGCGGACCGCGCCCCCGGCCGATCGGTGGAGGTGCGTGTCCCACCTTACGGTGCAGTTCAGTGCATTTCCGGTCCCCGACACACCCGTGGCACCCCACCGAACGTGGTGGAGATGGATCCCCGCACCTGGCTGGAGCTGGCGACGGGCCGGCTCACCTGGGCGCGGGCGGTTACGGAGGGTCGCGTGTCGGTGAGTGGGATCCGGGCAGATCTTTCCGAATTTCTGCCGTTGCACGCGGACGGCGAAGCGATCTAGGTAACGGACCGGAGCGGTTTCGTGACTTTCTGTATCGACACCGATTCGCGTACACTGTCAGGCGACGACGAAGGTCCCGGCCGAGACGTGTGGGTCGCCCCCGTGATCCGCCAGGCCAGTCCAGATCAGCATGAGGGAGCGGCAGGTGCCCCGAGGCGACGGCCGGCTGAGCCACGACCTTGACCCCCAACGACCCGGCCCGCAGGACGCGTGCGGCGTCTTCGGCGTCTGGGCGCCCGGGGAGGAGGTCGCCAACCTCACTTACTTCGGGCTCTACGCGCTCCAGCACCGCGGTCAGGAGGCGGCCGGCATCGCGGTCAGCGACGGCTCCGGCGTGGTGGTCTACAAGGATCTCGGCCTGGTCGCCCAGGTCTTCGACGAGCCGACCCTGGCCAGCCTGCGCGGGCACGTCGCGATCGGGCACGCCCGCTACTCCACCACCGGCGGCTCGACCTGGGAGAACGCCCAGCCGACCATCCGGTCCACCAGTTCCGGCACGACCATCGCGCTGGCCCACAACGGCAACCTGGTCAACACCGCCGAGCTCCAGCGCGAGGTGGCCGAGCGGGGCCTGGTCGCGGACGGCTCGACCAACGACACCTCGCTGGTGACCATGCTGCTGGCCAGCCGCCCCGACCTCTCCGTCGAGGCGGCCGCGCTGGAGGTGCTGCCGCAGCTGCGCGGTGCGTTCAGCTTCGTCTTCATGGACGAGTCGACGCTCTACGCGGCCCGCGACGCGCACGGCGTACGCCCGCTGGTGCTCGGCCGCTTGGAGCGCGGCTGGGTGGTGGCCAGCGAGACCGCGGCGCTGGACATCGTCGGCGCCAGCGTGGTGCGTGAGGTGGAGCCCGGCGAGCTGATCGCGATCGACGAGGACGGGCTGCGGTCCACCCGGTTCGCCGTCCCGGAGCCCAAGGGCTGCCTCTTCGAGTACGTCTACATCGCCCGCCCGGACGCCACCATCGCCGGTCGCAACGTGCACGCCGCCCGGGTGCAGATCGGCCGCCAACTGGCCAAGGAGCACCCGGTCGAGGCCGACCTGGTGATCCCGGTGCCGGAGTCGGGCACCCCGGCGGCGATCGGCTACGCCGAGGAGTCCGGCATCACCTACGGCGCCGGCCTGATGAAGAACCCGTACGTCGGGCGGACCTTCATCCAGCCGTCGCAGACCCTGCGCCAGCTCGGCATCCGGCTCAAGCTCAACCCGCTGCGGCAGAACGTCCGCGGCAAGCGGCTGGTCGTGGTCGACGACTCGATCGTGCGCGGCAACACCCAGCGGGCGATCGTCCGGATGCTGCGCGAGGCCGGCGCGCTGGAGGTGCACGTGCGCATCTCCTCGCCGCCGGTCAAGTGGCCGTGCTTCTACGGCATCGACTTCGCCACCCGCGCCGAGCTGCTGGCCAACGGCCTCGACACCGAGGGCGTCCGCCGCTCGATCGGCGCCGACACGCTCGGCTACGTGTCGCTGCCCGGGCTGATCGCCGCCACCGAACAGCCGAAGACCCGGCTCTGCCGCGCCTGCTTCGACGGGGAGTACCCGATCGAGCTGCCGGCCGGCAACCTGATCGGCAAGCACGTGCTCGAAGGGGTGGGCCGTCGGGTCGCGAACACGACCCCGGACGCCCTGGACAACAGCACCCCGCCACTCGTCGCCACTCCGGGCGGCGCGACCGCACACCGCCCGTAGCACCACCCGGGGCCCCGGCCACCGCCAGGGCGCCGAGAACCACAAAGGGGAGAACCGTGACGCACGTGTCCGAGCGCAGCGGCGCAGGAAGCAGCCCGACCGGCGCCGGCGGCGAGCGCCAGCCGTGGACGGCCGGCGCCGGCCGCCAGGCGCGCAAACGGTCGGTCTCCTACGCGGACGCCGGCGTGTCGATCGAGGCGGGCGACCGCGCGGTCGAGCTGCTGAAGTCCAAGGTGCGTCAGACCCGGCGGCCCGAGGTGCTGGGCGACCTGGGTGGCTTCGCCGGCCTGTTCCGGCTGGACACCAAGAAGTACAAGAACCCGATCCTGGCCTCGTCCACCGACGGCGTGGGCACCAAGCTGGTGATCGCCCAGCAGATGGACATCCACGACACGGTCGGCATCGACCTGGTCGCGATGGTCGTCGACGACCTGGTGGCGTGCGGCGCGGAGCCGCTCTTCCTGCTCGACTACATCGCCACCGGCGAAGTCGTGCCGGACAAGGTCGCCGAGATCGGCGCGGGCATCGCCGACGGCTGCCGGTACGCCGGCTGCGCGCTGCTGGGCGGCGAGACCGCCGAGCACCCGGGCGTGCTCCGGCCGGACGAGTACGACATCTCCGCCACCGGCGTCGGCGTGGTGGAGGAGAGCGAGATCCTCAGCCCGGAGCGGGTCGAGGTGGGCGACGTGGTCATCGCGATGCGCTCCTCCGGCCTGCACTCCAACGGCTACTCCCTGGTGCGGCACGTGCTGCTCGGGGCCGGCCGGATGCGGCTGGACGTGGTGATCGAGGACTTCGGCCGGCAGCGGACGCTCGGCGAGGAGCTGCTCACCCCGACCAAGATCTACGCGCAGGACTGCCTCAAGCTGATCGCCGAGGCCGAGGTGCGGGCGCTGGCCCACGTCACCGGCGGCGGCATCCCGGGCAACCTGGTCCGGGTCCTGCCGGAGCACGTCGACGCCGTGGTCAACCGCTCGACCTGGAAGCCGCAGCCGATCTTCGACCTGATCCAGGCCAAGGGCCGGATCGAGGACCCGGAGATGGAGGCGACCTTCAACATGGGCGTGGGCATGTTCGCCATCGTGTCGGCGGAGGACGCCGACCGCGCGCTGGCCACGCTGACCGGCCGGGGCGTCGACGCGTGGCAGGCCGGCGAGATCATCGAGGGTTCCGGCAACGTGCAGATGATCGGTCACCACACCCGCGGATGATCACGCTCTGGTGATCGTACGGGCACCTGATCAGGGCTTCACCCGAGTGGCCATGGCCGCCTAGCCTGAAGGGCACCCTCAGGCACAGCGGAGGAGGGCGATGGCTGCTCGGGGACAGTCGTTCAGCGGAATGCGCGGCCTGGCCGCCGTTCCGTCGTACGTCGTGATGCAGCCCACCACCCTCTGCAACCTGGATTGCGCGTACTGCTATCTGCCATTCCGGGCGGCGGACCGGCGGATGGCCGTGCCGGTGGCCGAGGCGGTGGCGGCGTCGGTGAACCCGTGGGCCGCGGCCGGCCGGTTCTCGGTGGTGTGGCACGGCGGCGAGCCCCTGGCGGCCGGCCGGGAGCACCTGGCCGCGCTGTTCGCGCCGTTCGGGCCGCAGGTCGAGCACCACATCCAGACCAACGCCACGCTGATCGACGACGCCTGGTGCGCGTTCTTCGCCGAGCACCGGGTGCGGGTGAGCGTGAGCGTGGACGGGCCGCGGGAGCGCAACGGCGACCGGGTGACCCGGGCGGGCCGGCCGGCGTACGACCGGATCCTGCGCGGGGTGGCCGCGCTGCGCCGCCACGGCCTGCCCTTCTCGGCGCTGGCGGTGGTGAGCCGCCCGGAGCCGGGTCGGGCCACCGAGCTGTACGACTACTTCCTCGGGCTCGGCTGCGACGTGCTCGGCGTGAACATCGAGGAGACCGAGGGGGTCAACACCCGCGGCAACGCCCACGACGCCGGGGTGGTGACCGCCTTCTGGGCGGAACTGGTGGCGGCCTGGCGCCGGGACCCGCGGATCCACCTGCGGGAGGTCGAGTGGTCGCTGCGGTACGCCGCGGCGGTGCTGGACGGCACCGCCGACGACCTGTTGCCGCGCCGGCTGGACCCGATCCCCACGATCGGCCACGACGGCTCGGTGACCGTGCTCTCGCCGGAGCTGGCCGGCTTCACCGATGCCCGGTACGGCGACTTCAGCAGCGGCAACGTGCTGGCCACGCCGCTGGCCGAGATCCTGGCCGGAGCGGCCGGCACGGCCTGGGTGGGTGAGTTCCTGACCGGCGTCGAGGCGTGCCGTTCGTCCTGCCCATACTTCGGCTTCTGTGGTGGCGGTCACGCGGCCAACCGCTACTTCGAGCTGGGGCGTTTTGACGGTACGGAGACCGAGCACTGCCGCAACAGCAAGATCCGCCTACTGGAGGGAGTGTTGGAGCATGCCCGAGACCACGAGTCACCGGCAGCCTGAGCGCGTGGCCGGTGTCGCCCCGGACGGGGTTGCCGAGCGGGTGCGGGAGGCCGCCCCGGGGCTCACCGCGCTGCTCCAGGAGGCCGAGAACGCGCGACGGCTACGGGCGGAGGTGGCGGGCGGCGACGGTGCCAGCGCGGTCTGCGCCTGGAACCACTTCGAGAACATCCCGACGTTCTACAACTGGAACAACCGGCCCCGCTGAGGCGGACCGGGATCAGGGACCTGCCGATCGACCGGAGTTGCCTCCGGCGCAGTCAGGTCCCTGATCGTCGGTCGTGGTGCCGCTCGATGGGCACATGCGTGAGCACGCGGGAGGCTACCGCGTGCTCAGCTGCGACCGGAGAGGTCAGCGGGTCGGACGGACCCAGGTGTCCGGGTCCTCGTCCGCGTGATCCTCATCATCGTCGTCGACATACTCTTTGTAGTCGTCGTCGAAGTTGTGCTCAGACTTACCAGCACCCGCCAACTCGCGCTGCAAGGCGGTGAGGTCGGTGTTCGGGGAGTGGTACTTCAACTCCCGGGCCACCTTCGTCTGCTTGGCCTTAGCACGGCCGCGCCCCATGGCTCGACCCCCTCGCACAGAATGCGGGGCAGCCCGAAGGCGGGCCCCGATGACGTCAGGCATCTCTCGTGGCTCTTACGGTACATGGGGATGCCACCGTTCGGCACCTCGGGTTACCGTCGACCGGCCCTGCGCGTCGCGGTTGTCCGGTCGTCACACAGTGTACCCGGTAAGGAGTGGTGCTGGCAGCACCCATGACACCGGACGAATCCCCACGAACCGACCCGATTCCCAGCTTAACGGGGTGCCCGGGCCCGGGGGCGGAACCGGCGCGGCCCGCCCCCGGCTGACGGGTCAGCGCAGGTGGATCGTGCGCAGCCGGCCGACCTCGGCCATCCGCCGCTCGGCCAGCCGGTCGGCGGCGACCGCCGGCGGCACGCCCTCGGCGTCGGCGAGCTGGAGGATCTCCCGGGTGGTGTCGTAGATCCGGGTGGCCCGCAGCTTGGCCCGCTCGAAGTTGAAGCCCTCGATCTCGTCGGCGACCTGGATCACACCGCCGGCGTTCACCACGTAGTCGGGGGCGTAGAGGATGCCCCGGTCGGCGAGGAGCTTCTCGATGCCCGGGTGGGCGAGCTGGTTGTTGGCCGCACCGGCGACCACCTTCGCGCGCAGCGCCGGCACCGTGTCGTCGTTGAGCGCGCCGCCCAGCGCGCACGGGGCGTACACGTCGATGTCGGCGGCGACCAGCATGGCGGCGTCGTCGACCAGGGTGACCTGCGGGTGGGTGGTGCGGGCCCACTCCAGCGCCTTCGGGTTGACGTCGGTGGCCACCACCTCGGCGCCGTCGTCGAGCAGGTGGCCGACCAGGTACTTGCCGACCTTGCCCAGGCCGGCCACGCCGACCCGCCGGCCGTGCAGCGTCGGGACGCCCCAGACGTGCTCGGCGGCGGCCCGCATGCCCTGGAACACGCCCCAGGCGGTGAGGATCGAGGAGTCGCCGGCACCGCCGTGCTCCACGCTGCGCCCGGTGACGTAGCTCGTCTCGCGGGCGACCACGTCCATGTCGGCGACGTAGGTGCCGACGTCGCAGGCGGTGTAGTAGCGCCCGGCCAGCGACTCCACGAAACGGCCGTACGCGCGCAGCAGCGCCTCGGTCTTGATCTGCTCGGGATCACCCCAGATGACCGCCTTGCCACCGCCCAGGTCCAGTCCGGCGAGGGCGTTCTTGTACGCCATCCCGCGGGACAGGTCGAGCACGTCGGCGAGGGCGGCCTCCTCGCTGTCGTACGGGTAGAACCGGGTGCCGCCGAGCGCGGGCCCCAGCGCGGTGGAGTAGATGCCGATGATCGCCTTCAGGCCGGTCTGCTTGTCCTGGCAGAACACCACCTGTTCGTGACCGGTCGATCCCGGGTCGTCGGTGCTGGCGAATACGCCCATGGCTTGCTCCTGTGTCGGTGTGCGTCCTTGTGGGGCGCGGACCTGGTGGGACGCCGGCGGGGATGCTGCCGGTGCCGCTGAGCCTAGTATCGGCCGACGCCGTCCGGTCGCCCCAGGCACGTGGGGGGCGGCGCGACGGCGCTCGGGTCCCGATTCGTGGGAGGATCGCGCCGTGCCGTCGCTCTTCGCTTCATACCTGCGCGTGTACGAGCCGCTGACCGCCTTCGACCGGGACCGCCAGTCGTACTGGCGGCGCTACGTCGAACAGGGCCGGGCGGTCGCCCCGGTCGAGGGCCCGGGCCGGCAACGGACGTCGGTGATCGAGGCGCTCGGCGCCGGGTGGACCCGGCTGCCCGATCCGCCGGACGAGGCGTACGTCCTCGAGACGGACGACACGCTGCTGGTCTGCCCCTGGAACCTGCGCATCCGGGTGGCCGAGGCGGCGCTGAGCGCCCGCGACGGGGTGCCTCCGGTGCTCGCCGACGCGTTCGTGCCGCCGGTGCTGGCCGGCCAGGCCAAGGCGGTGGTGGAGGACTGGCGCAGCGGCGCCCGGGTGCTGGAGCACGGCGTCCCCCGGGTGCACGAGCAGGTGGCCACCTGGGGCGTGCCGCTGCGCTGGTTCGTACTCTTCGAGCCGGCCGAGCGGGACCTGGTCACCCGGCCCGGGCGGCGGGCGCTGCGCTACCGGACGGAGATCTCCAAGGCCCGGCGGCGGTCGTCCCGGGCGCTGGCCGTGCTGCGCAAGTCGGTCGGCGAGGCGCCGATCACCGAGGCGGTCGAGGAGGCCGCCCGCTGGCTGGAGGAGTTCCACCCGCGCTCGGTGGTCGAACTGGACTACGGCGGCCTGGTCGAGCTGCTCTCCGACGAGACGCTGGCCGCCGACGACTCGCCCGAACTGGTCGCGGCGGGGCTGGCCGGGCTGTCCCGGGGCGAGGCCGAGGAGGCGTCCGCGGCGTACGACAAGCTGGTGGCCCGGTGGCGCGCGGTGCAGTTGCTGGAAAGGTGCAACTGATCACCAACCGGTCAGGGAGCGCGCCCAAGGCGAGCAAGACTCGTAGCTAGCGCATCACGAACCGTGATCATGAGTCCGAATAAGGTACTTTCTGCCGTGTAAAAGTCGCATAAATCGGGCATGGTTCATCCGTCCGTCTAGGGACGTTCGGCCGTTCGGCCCATGTCGGACATCGGGGACTAGCCGGACCATGGGAGACGCGTCGGCCGGCGGGACCCCGGCCGATGTCTATACATGTGGAGGAGTGACCGATGGCATCGCGAACGCACGAACCAGAGCCGCTACTCACGCCGGCCGAGGTGGCGTCGATGTTCCGTGTCGACCCGAAGACGGTGACCCGGTGGGCCAAGGCTGGCAAGCTCAGCGCCATCCGGACCCTCGGTGGCCACCGCCGTTACCGCGAGTCGGAGGTCAGGGCCCTGCTGCAGGGGCAGATCCCCCAGCAGCGCCAGGGGGACTGACGGCCGGGAGCCAGCAGACGAACTGCCCGAGGGGGCGGTGGATCGCTCCACCGCCCCCTCGTCGCGTCCGGGGAATGCTCAGCCGGCCAGCGTGACCCGGACGCCGACCGTCCCGCCCTCGCCCCGGCGCAACCGGCTGCCGAGCAACGAGAGCCGGCCGAGCAGCCGGTACTTCTGCTTGATGAGACCGCGGATCCGGCGGGTCCCGGCCGGGTCGCAGAGGGTGGCGTGGCCGGGCACCGCCTCGCCGTGCGGCCGGCCCCGCACGTCGCACGGGGCCACGGTGACCTCGCCGCTGCGCCGGATCCGCTTCACCTTTCCGGAGTTCGCCGCCGTCCACACCGCCAGCGCGTCGCCGTCGCGGACCGCCCAGACCGGGGTCGCCACCGCCCGGCCGTCCTTGCGGAAGGTGGTGAGCAGCAGGTACTTCTCCGCCGCCAGGCGGTCCAACGTGGTCACGCCGCCAGGATACGACCGCGCGGTTGACTGACCGGCCGGATAGCGTGAAGCCCGTGACGGGTGAGCCACGGATCGGTGACGTCTTCGGTGAACTGCTGCGCGACGCGTACGCGGTGGCCACCGGGGTCGGTCCGCGGCCCCTGGCCGGCGGGCGGCTGCCACGGCCGGTCATCGAGATCATCGAACGCGACGACGGGTTGGTCAACGGTGCGCCCGCCGCGCACTACCTGGACGGTCCCGCCGGCTGGCAGCCGTACGACCGGCGGGCGGTGGACCGGGTGCGGGGCGCCACCCTGGACGTCGGCGTGGGCGCCGGCCGGATCGCGCTGGAGTTGCAGGACCGGGGCGTGCCGGTGACCGGGTTGGACACCTCGGCCGGGGCGCTGGGCGTGTGCCGGCGTCGGGGCGTACGCGACCTGGTGCACGGCACGGTCGACGAACACGTCGCCGACGGCCGGCGGTACGACACGTTCTTGCTGCTGGGCAACAATCTCGGTCTGCTCGAAGGGCGGGAGCGCGCCCCGGCGTTCCTGGCCGCGCTCGCCGCGCTGGCCCGCCCGGGCGCGCAGGTGATCGCGCACGGCACCGACCCGTACGGCACCCGCGACCCGGTGCACACCGGCTACCACGAACACAACCGCCGGCGGGGCCGGCTCGGCGGCCAGCTGCGGTTGCGGCTGCGCTACCGGGAGCTGGGCACCCCGTGGTTCGACTACCTGGTCTGCTCCCCGGACGAACTCGGCACGCTGGTGCGGGGCACCGCCTGGCGACTGGCCGACGTGGACGACCGGGACGCCCCGTACTACCTGGCAACGCTCCGGCTGGCCGGCTGACGCGGACGGGCCCCCGCCGGGCGGCGGGAGCCCGGGCGGTCGGTCAGACCTGGACGGTCGGCGGCAACTGCTCGGGCGGCAGGCCGCCGTCGCCGTCGATCACCTCGTCCGGAGTGCCGTCCTCGTCGAGGTCGACCATGGTGACGTCGACCTTGCCGTCGTGGTCGGTGTCGAACTGGAACAGGTCGGGCTTGCCGTCGCCGTCGGTGTCCACCACCCACACGTCGGTGCGGCCGTCGTTGTTGGTGTCGGCGCGCAGCAGCTCCACCCGCTCGTCCCCGCGGGTCTCCACGGTCTCGGTGGTCTCCGCGCCCGCGACGCCCTCCGGTGCCTGGCTCATCTCCACTGGTCCTTCCCTCGGTTGACCGCCGTCTGTACCCGATCCGCCGCGCCCCCACGCGTGCCGGCGCACCCGGGGCTCATAGGGTCGCACCATGAGCGAGCGTCAGGTGGTGAGCGATCGGTTCGTCGTGGTGGGTGCCGGCACGATGGGGCTGGGCATCGCGTACGTGGCGGCGGGCGCCGGGCACGCCGTCGAGCTGGTGGAGGTCGACCCCGACCGGGGTGCGGCGGCCATGACGCGGCTCGGCGAGCTGTGGGACCGGGCGGTGCGGCGCGGCAAGCTGACCGCCGACCGGGCGGCGGACGACCGGGCGCGGGTCACCCTCCGCGCCACCCTGGCCGAGGTGGCCGAGGGACCGGACGTGGTGGTGGAGGCGGTGCCGGAACGGCTCGACCTCAAGCGGTCGGTGCTGCGCGACGCCGAGGCGCTGCACCCGGCGCTGCTGGGCAGCAACACCTCCAGCATCCCGATCGCCGAGCTGGCCACCGGCCTGGCCCGGCCGGAGCGCTTCCTCGGGCTGCACTTCTTCAACCCGGTCTGGGCGATGGCGCTGCTGGAGGTCGTGGTCGGCCCGGCCACCGCGGCGGGGACCACCGCCGCGGCCGTCGCGCTCGCCGGCCGGCTGGGCAAGGACCCGGTCGTGGTACGCGACATGCCGGGCTTCGCCACCTCCCGGCTCGGCGTCACCCTCGGCCTGGAGGCGATCCGGATGGTGGCCGACGGGGTGGCCTCCCCGGCCGACATCGACAAGGCGATGGTGCTCGGCTACCGGCACCCGGTCGGCCCGCTGGAACTCACCGACCTGGTCGGACTGGACGTGCGGCTGGACATCGCGCGCACCCTCCAGGCCGCGTACGGGGACCGGTTCGCGCCGCCGCCACTGCTGGTGGAGATGGTGGCCGACGGGCGGCTGGGCAAGAAGTCCGGGCAGGGCTTCTACCGCTGGGAGAACGGGGTGAAGGCGTGAGCGCGGGGAGTGAGCCGGGTCTGCGAGCCCCGCAGTCGCGAACGAGGGTGGCACGGTGACCGCGGCCAACGGTGCCGGCCTGCGGGTCGAGGAGCACCCGGACCGGCTGGTGGTCACGCTCGACCGGCCGGAGAAACGCAACGCGATCGACGCCGACCTGATCGCCGCGCTGCACGCCGTCTGCGCCGAGCTGGAGGCGCGCCCCCGGCTGTTGCTGCTCACCGGCGGGACGGACGGCATCTTCGCCGGCGGGGCGGACATCGGGCAACTGCGCGAGCGCGGCCGGCTGGAGGCGCTGGCCGCGATCAACTCGGCGGCGTTCGCCCGGATCCGGGCGCTGCCGATGCCGACCGTGGCGGCGGTGGACGGCCCGGCGCTGGGCGGCGGCGCCGAGCTGGCGTACGCCTGCGATCTGCGGGTCTGCACGGAGCGCGCGGTCTTCGGCCAGCCGGAGGTGCGGTTGGGCATCCTGGCCGGCGCCGGCGCGACCCACCGGCTGCCGACGCTGGTCGGCGAGGCCCGGGCCAAGGAACTGCTCTTCACCGGGCGCCGGGTAAACGCCGCGGAGGCGCTGCGGATCGGGCTGGTCAACCGGGTGGTGGCCGAGCCCGGCGAGCTGCTGCCGGCGGCGCACGGCCTGATCGACGAGATGGCCAAGGGGTCCGCGCTGGCGCTGCGGCTGACGAAGCTGGCGGTCGACGCGCCGGCCGCCGCGCACCCCCAGCTCGACCTGGTCAGTCAGGCGGTGCTCTTCGAGGACGAGGAGAAGCACCGGCGGATGACCGAGTTCCTCGAGCGGCGTCGCCCGCGCTGACCACGCAACGACGACGGCCGCACCGGTCAACCGGTGCGGCCGTCCCGCGACTGGGCGGCGGTCAGTGCCGGATCTGCACCCCGGCGTCCGCCAGCGCCCGGATCACCTGCGCCGACTCGGCGAAGCCGATGATCAGCACGGCCTCGGCGCCGAAGTCCTTGATCTCCTTCGCCCCGGCGGTGAAGTCGACCGGCGCGGCCTTGGCGTCCTCCGGCGGGTCGTAGGTGAGCAGCTTGACCCGGTCGGCGCCGAAGCCGGCCCGCTCCAGCTCCTCCCGGACGTTGCCCTGGAGGCCCTCGCCGTAGGAGTCCTTCCGGGCGACCAGCGCGATCTTGCGGGGACCGTCGCGCAGTATCACGTCCGCGAGTGCGCGCCCCTGGAGGCTGTCCGGCGGCGCGGTACGGAAGTAGAGGCCCTTGTCGTCCACCTCGGTCAGGCTGGCGTCGGTGTTGGACGGAGAGATCATCACCAGGCCGGCCTGCACCACGTCCGGCAGCACGGCCCGGGAGATGCCGGAACCACCGGCACCGATGATGACGTGCACGCCGGCCTCGACGTGCCGGGCCACGGTGGCCTTGGCCACGTCCGGGTTGGTGCCGTCGTCGCCGTCGATCCAGGTCACCGGCTTGCCGAGCACGCCGCCGGCCGCGTTGATCTCCTCCAGGGCCAGCGCCGCGCCGGCCGCGATCGGCGGGTTGGCCAGGGACAGGTCACCGGTCTTCGGCAGCAGGCCGCCCAGCACCAGCGGGGCGTCCGGGGCCTTGCCCCGCTGCTTCTTCGCCTTCGGCGGCGCCTTGCTGCTGGCCGCGGACTCGTCGCCGGCCCCGACGAACTCGGTCTTGCCGTCGTTGAGCTGCTGGCCGTCGAAGTGCAGGGTGGCGTAGCTGGCGGTGGCCGGCTCACCGGCGTCGGTGAAGCCCGCCCGGGTCAGCGAGACGCTGCGGTACTCGATGTCCTGGCCGTTGCGGGCCAGCGCGAGGCAGCTCGCCGGGTCCTCGCAGCGCTGGCCGCCGTTGGTGACGCCGACGATCTGCTTGGCGATGGCGGCCGGGTTGGTGGTGCCGGCCAGCTGGGCGGCCAGCGAGCTGATGACGACCGCGTCGTACGCCTCGGCGGAGTAGAGGAAGTCGGTCAGCTTCGGGTCCACGGTGCGTAGCCGGTTCTTGAAGTCCTCCGGCAGCGGCGTGAGCGGCGTGGTGCCCTTCATGCCGTCGACCAGATTGGCCCGCTCCTTCAACTCGGCTGGGTACGAGTTGAGCATGTTGCCGTCGGTCCCGTAGAGGCGCACCTGGTGGGTGGTCGTCTCCTCGGGCTGGTCGGTCCCGCATGCGCTGGTGGCGAGCAGGAACGTCGCGCAGGCGGCCAGGGTGGCTGCCCGCGAGGCGCGTGATTTGAGCATGGTCGTCCTTCCTCCGGCGAAGGTCCGTTGCGCACATTAGCGTGCCGGCCCGAACCGCGGGACCGTGGAGCCCCGTCAATCCGCTGGTAGACGGCGTTGCCTACGCAGAGTGACGAGGGGCCGAAGGTGGTGGCTTGACCCGTCCCTCTACTGTGCGGTGCGTGACGAACTCACCACAGCAGATCCGCGACGACGCGGCCGCCGTGCTCCACTCCGCGCTGGCCGGCGACGGCGACGCGGTGGTGGGCACGTTCGACGCGGTGGTCGACCGGTCCGGCCTGGCCGGCGCGTACGGGGTGGCGTGGTGTCTGGCCGCCGCGATGGTGGGCGACGAGGTGCCGCCCGGGGCGTGCGCGCTGGACTTCCCCGGCATCGATCAGGCCGGCTACGACACCCGCTGGGTGGCCCGCTTCGTCAGCGCGTACGCCAACGCCGACGCGGACACCGGCGAGGCCCTGTTCGGCGCGGCCGCCGCCGACGGTCTGCTCTCGGACTGCCTGCTCACCCTCGCCGGCTCGACGGTCGCCACGCTGCGCCACCGAGCCGGCTGAGCCGGTTCCGCGCGGCCGTCGGCCGAGCCGTCCGCGTGCCGGTCGTGGCGACCTGCTGGCGCGCCCGGTCGTGGCGACCTGCTGGCGCGGCCGGCCGGGCCTCGGGCGCGGCGGTCGGTGGGTCGGCCCGCCGTGATAGGCCTGTGGGCATGTCCGAGGCCATGCTGAGCAAGGTGCGCAAGCTGCTGGCCCAGGCCGAGGACCCGGCCTGCACGCCGGCCGAGGCGGCCGCGTTCACCGCCAAGGCGACCGAGTTGATCGCCCGCTACGGCATGGACCGGGCGCTGCTCGCCGCCCGTGACCCGGCCACCGACCCGGTCGGCGACCGGGTGGTCGAGGTCGTCGCCCCGTACGCCCGGGACAAGGCCGGTCTGCTCGCCGCGGTCGCCGAACCGCTGCGCTGCCGCTGCGTACGCCGCCGCCAGGGCAGCGGGTTCGCGATGCACCTGTTCGGCTTCGCCAGCGACCTGGAGCGGGTGGAACTGCTCTTCACCTCGCTGCTGGTGCAGGCGGCGCACGGGCTGGCCGCCGAGGTGGTGCCGGCCGGCGAGCACCCGGCCGCGTACCGGCGGTCCTGGCTGGCCGGCTTCGCGCAGGTCGTCGCCGGCCGGCTGCGCGCCGCCGAGGAGGGCGCGGCCACCGAGGCGGGTGGCGGCTCGGTCGCGCTGGTGCTCGCGGACCGGTCCGACCGGGTGCAGCGGCGCCTCGCCGAGGTCTACCCGCGGCTGCGTACCGCGCCGCCGCGCCGGTTGGCCGGATCCGGATTCGGCTCCGGTGCGGCCGCCGGTCGCCGCGCCGACCTGGGCGGCCCGGTGGTCCCCGGCCCCGGCGGCCGGCCCGGTCTGGGCCGCTGAACCGGGCGCGGTGCCGGGTGGCACCTGCCTTCGATGCCCGGGCGTGCCCGGGCCGCTGAGCCCCGGGTCAGCTCAGGTCGGCGTGCCGGCCGACCGAGGCGGCGTAGCGGGAGAGCAGTTCGTGCCAGCCGGCGGTGAGTGCCTCCCGGTAGCCCTCGGCGGCGTCGCCGTGCCGGTCGAAGTGCCGGTGCACGACCTCGACCAGGGTCCGCGCCGGCCCTTCCGGATGGAAGAGGACCTCCACCTCGCTGGCCCGGGACGGGTCCGGCACCGGCACCCGGTCGGCGCCGATCTGCCAGGTGAAGACCAGCCGCCGGGGCGGGTCCCAGGTCAGCACCCGGCCCCAGTCGCTGCGGAAGCCGTACGGGCCGATCTCGTAGAGCATGCCGCCGGCCCGCGGCTCGATCCCCAGCTCCGCCAGGTGCGCCGGCCCGGACCAGGTGTACTCGGTCACCCACCAGTCGGTCAGCGCCCCGGTGAACACCGCGAACGCCTGCGCGGCCGGAGCCGGGACGAGGAGGCTGCTGCGTAACGAGAACCGCTCGGAATCCTGCTGGATCTCCGCCGGACCGGCCGTCTCCTGTCCCATAGGCCCGGACCATACCGGCTGATGCCTCGGTGTGCAGCTTCGCGCGGTGCCCGGTTCCGGACAGCGCCCTGGCGGCAGGGATGGCGGCCCGACGAACGGGTAAGCGCGCCGGCGCGGCCGGTCTCCTCCCGGCCGCTGTCGTCAGCGGGGGAGCGACGGAGATGAGTGGAACCGGGTCGGGTGACCAGGGCCGGCAGCAGGCTCAGGCGGGCGGCCAGCCACCGGGCCGGCGGGATGCGGGCCAGCAGCCGGACGAGCGCGGCAGCCGGCACGCGCAGTACGGCGACCAGCCGCCCGGCCCGGGTCGGCAGGGCGAACCGGACGTGCTGCTGGACGTGCCCGACCTCCGGGTGGAGTCCATCCGGCTGGCCGTGGACGCGCTGCGCGCCGACATCTCCCTCAAGGCCCGGCTGGCGAACCTGGTGCAGCTCGACGCCGGCGTCCGGGTCGACCTGCACGGCGTCGAACTGGACATCACCGACGTACGCGCCGAGGTGCTGCTGAAGGTGCGGCTGGAGGAGGTGAGCCGGATCCTGGACCGCGCGCTGACCACCATCGAGCGGAACCCGCAGATCATCGAGATGCTGGCCGGTGCCGCCGGCGGGGTGGGCGACGACGTGCACCGGACCGCCCAGCAGGTCACCGGCAGCACCGAGCGCCTCGACACGGTGGTGGACCGGCTCGGCAGGGAGATCGGTTCGATCAGCGCCCAGGCCAGGTACCGGGGTCCGGAAGGCGCCGCCGAGGGCGGCCGGGAGCAGGGCGGCGGTGGGCAGGGTCGGCCGGGCGGCGGCCAGGGGCAGCAGCCCGGCGGCGGGCGTCAGGCGGCCGGTGGCGGCCAGGCGGAGCAGCGGCAGCAGGGCGGTGGGGCGCCCGGCGGCGGTCAGGCCGAGCAGGCGCGGCCGGGCGGTGCGCAGGGTCAGCCGGGCGGCGGCCCGGGGCAGCAGCCAGGCGGCGGTGGCGGACGCCAGCCGGGCGGTGCCGGGCCGGGACGGCCGGAACCGGGTGCGCAGGGCGGCGGCCAGGGTCAGCCGGGAGGCGGCGAAGCCGGGCCCAGCCCGACGGAGCTGGCCGCGCAGGCCAGCGAGGCGCTCCGGCAGGCCGGGCGCAGCGTCTGGGAGGCGATCCAGAGCGGGGTGAGCCAGCACCGCCCCCGCTGAGTCAGACCCGCTCCAGCCGCCCCAGCCCGGGCAGGAAGCGCCCGACGCCGGCCGCGTACCGGCGGTAGGCCTCGCCGTGGGTGGCGAGGAGGTAGGGCTCCTCGACGGCGCGTACCTGAAGTTGCAGCGCCAGCACCAGGACGAGCCAGGCGGCCACCGAGACGGCGTTCGGCACCAGGAGGGTCAGGCCGAGGGTGGTGGCCGCCATGGCGGTGAAGATGGGATTGCGGGCCAGCGCGAACGCGCCGTGGGTCACCAGCTCGGTGCGTTCGGTCGGGTCCACGCCGATGCGCCAGGACGTCCCCATGGCGAGCTGGGCGGCGAGCGTGGCGACGATGCCGATGACCGTCACGACCAGGCCGACGAGGTGCAGCGGTCGGTGGTCGACGCCGGGCAGGGGCGGCAGGCCGGCGAGGGCAGCCACCGGACCGCCGAAGCCGAGCACGAGCGCGGCGACGAACAGCAGTTTGGCCCACCAGCGCAGGGTGCCGGGCCGGCCGGCGTCGAGGCGTAGGCCGGTGTCTCCGGTGCGGCGCCACTGGGTCACGGTTCGCCAGCCGAACGCCAGCAGCAGACCGAGCAGGTAGAGCAGCAGTGCGAGCCAGGCCATCGTTCACGCCTTCCGGTCGGTGCAGCAGCCGTCGGCGCAGCCGGAGACGCGGTCGGCGCCGGTGGCGATCGCTGGTGCGCAGTCGTCGCAGTGCTCGCCGCGCCAGGCCGCCACGCCCTCCTTCACCGCTACGCCGGCGATGACGAGCCCGGCGACGGGGTCGGCCCAGGACCAACCCCACAGCGCGTTGAGGAGCAGCCCGAGGAGGAGCACCGCGGACAGGTAGGTGCAGAGCATCGTCTGCGTGGAGTCGGCCATCACGCTGGCGGAGCCCAGTTCCCGGCCGGTACGTCGCTTCGCGCGGACCAGCAGCGGCATGACGATCAGCGACGCGACGGCCAGGCCGATGCCGACGGGGCTGGCGTCGGCGTCGCCGCCGGCGAGGAGCGAGCGGAGGGCGTCGACGGTCACCCAGGCGGCCAGGGCGAAGAACGACACGCCGATCAGCCGCAGCGCCAGGCGCTCGCGGTCCTCCGGTACCCGGGAGCGGAACTGCCAGATCAGCACGGCGGCGCTGGACACCTCGACGAACGAGTCCAGGCCGAAGCCGATCAGCGCCGTGGACGAGGCGGCCGCGCCGGCGGCCATGGCGACCAGGCCCTCGAGCAGGTTGTAGCCGGCGGTGGCGTAGGCCAACCACAGGCTGCGCCGCGACAGCACCGCCCGGCGTTCCGGGGACAGCAGGGCGACGCTCACGCGCTCGCCCCGACCGTGGGGGTGCCGTAGACCGGGCAGAGGGCCACCGCCTCGCCGGTGGCGGCCAGGAGCTGCTCCGCCGAGCGCAGCAGATCCAGCAGCTCCGGCCGGGTCAACGCGTAGAACGACTGCCGCCCCTCGACGCGGTAGTCGATCAGCCCGCAGTCCCGCAGACAGGCCAGGTGCTTTGAGACCGTCGACTGCGCCAGGCCCAACTCGTTGGTCAGGTCGACCACCCGCGCCTCGCCGGACGCGAGCCGTCGCAGGATCGCCAACCGGGTCGGGTCGCCGAGCGACCGGAACAGCGCCACAGCCGGTTCCCGCCCAGCGGTACAACCAATCGCCATAGCGTGATGATAGCGCCGGCTCGGCATCATGTGGCAACCGGCGCGGGCGCTGGCGGCAGCCCGCGGGCCACCGGGGACCTGCGTCGGCGCGGCGAAAAGAGGCTGGTCGGACACCCCGCCGTACGGCGGAACGCCGATCGCGCAACCGCGTCCTGGCTCGCGCCACCTGGCCGCCTCCGGCAGTGCTCTGCCGGAGGCGGCCAGGTGGTGTCACGCGACGGCGGTCCCCTCGAGTTCGACCATCAGCTCGGGGATCGCCAGCCGGGTCACCCCGAGCATCGTGGTGGTCGGCGCCACCCCGGCGGCGCCCAGCCGCGACGCCAGCACGCCGTAGTGCCGGAAGAGCAGGTCGACGTCGGTGGTGTAGACGTTGAGCCGGACGAGGTTCGCCAGCGACATGCCGGCCTCGCTGAGCACGGCCTCCAGGTTGTCCAGGCTCAGCGCCACCTGTGCCGCCATGTCGCCGGCATGCTGGGGCTTGCCCTCGTCGCTCGTCGCGGTCTGCCCCGAGCAGTACAGCGTCCGGGTGTGCCCGGAGACGACCTCACCCTGGTTGAATCCCATGCCCACCGACCACGTCACCGGGTTGACCGCCGTTCGCTCCATCGCAGATCCACTCCATTCGCTCCATCGGCCGTCGGCTCGGTAGCCGTCTCGCCGCCGTGCTGATGAGCCTCCCAACGAATCACGACATCTCATGTCGTGTATTCCTGGCATGATTTCCGGGTGCGCGCCGACCGGTTGGTCTCGCTGGTGCTGCTGTTGCGCCAGCGCGGTCGGCTGTCCGCGGCCACCCTGGCCCGCGAGCTGGAGGTGTCCACCCGCACCGTACTGCGCGACATCGAGGCGCTCTCCGCGGCCGGCGTCCCGGTCTACGCGGAACGCGGCCGGCACGGCGGGTTCGCGTTGCTGCCCGGTTTCCAGACCGAGCTCACCGGACTGAACCACGACGAGGCGCTCGCCCTGCTGGTCGCCGGCTCGCGGAGCGGCGCGCAGGCATTCGGCCTCGGCTCGGCCCTGGCGTCCGCCATGCGCAAGGTGGTGGACGCCCTGCCCGAGAGCCACCGGGACACCGTGACCGGCGCCGTCCAGCGACTGCTCGTCGACCCGGAGACCGACCTCCTCTCGCGCCGGCTGCTCCCCGAGGAGGTGCCCGACACGATCGTTGCCGAGGTCCGGCGCGCCGTGCTGGCCGGACACCGGCTGCGCATCCACTACGCGGCCGCGGGGCAGGCTCCGCGATGGCGCACGGTGGACCCGATCGGCCTGGTCACCGTGCGCGACCAGGGCTACCTGCTGGCCATGCGGTCCGGGGCGGACCGCACCTACCGGCTGTCCCGGGTCCTGGCCGCCGAGGAACTCGCCGAACCCGCAGAGCGGCCGGACCGGGTCGACCTGGACCGGGCCTGGCAGGAACGCAGTGCGCGGTTCCGGACCGGCGGCGACCAGGTCACCGTGCTGGTACGGGTGAACCCGGCGCGGCGGGAGGAGCTGGTCGGCACCGCGCTGGCCGTCCGCACCGAAGAGACCGACGCGGACGGCTGGCTGCGACTGGAGGTGACCTTCCAGGACCCGAGACACGCCGAATGGGCGCTGTGGCAACTCGCCACGAACGCGGAAGCCCTGGCTCCGCAGTGGTTGCGCACCGCCCTGCGCGACCGCGCCGCCGCGATCGCCACCCGCTACGAAGCGTCGTCCTGAGTCGTCATGGCGCTGGCCCGATGGTCAGCGGTTGGTCGCCGCCTGCCGCAGAGCCGCGTCCAGTCTCCGCAGTAGCTCCCCCGGCCGGCCGCGACCGCTCGGGGCGTTGGGGTAACGCCTCAGGACGTCCACTACGACGGCGCCCGCCAGGTCGCTCGCCTGCTGGATGCAGCGGGCGCCGACGTCACGGTCGTCGCCGGCATCGAGCTCGAAGGCCCGCGCGGCGTGGGCGGCCGGTCCGAGGATGTGCAGGACCTGGGTCGCTTTCGCCAGGGGATGCAGGAACGCGGCACTGGCCGCGGCAACGGCCGCGCGGGCCGCCTCGCTCGCAGCGGCCTGTCCCGCGTCGCGGGTCTCCTGATACGCCCGCTGGGCCGCCCACGCCCTGTCCCGGATCGCCTTGGTCCGCTCGCCTCCCCCGGCGAACGCTCGCGCAGCCTCGATCGCGGCTCGTGGGCGGCAATCGTCCGGGCGGTCCCGTTGGAAGATCGCCAACGCCGGCTCCGCGCAGGCCGCCGCATAGCCCGCGATGTCGCGCAGCTCAGCCATGCTGAGTTCGATCACCAGATTCTCATCGGGCACACCGTCGACCGTATTACTGAACCGTCGGTTGAAGGTTCTCGGTGACATCCGCAGGGCGGTGGACCAGAAACCTTCAAGGACAGCGGACCTCCCGCCGGTTGGTCTAGGCGCCACGACCCCGCATGAGAGGGCAGATGCCGGCCTGACAGGACGGCTTGGAAGCTGTTGGCGCCGCATCGACCCGAGCGGGCGGGCGTGCGCCAGCACCCGTCCGATTCCTCGCGGACTCGCCACCAAAAGCAGAGCGCCGACCGGCGTTTCCGCTGGTCGGCGCTGCTTAGCCCGGCGAAAGGCTATGTGGCCAGGGGCGGGGTCGAACCGCCGACCTTCCGATTTTCAGTCGGACGCTCGTACCAACTGAGCTACCTGGCCGTGCTCGGCTCATGCTACCCGCAGGGCGGAGTTTCCGCCGCGAGGGTCGCACGCTCCGATACGCAGAACGCCGCGCGGGTTGGGCGCGGCGTCAGCGCTGGCGGTCCTGACGGGACTTGAACCCGCGACCTCCGCCTTGACAGGGCGGCGAGCACTCCGACTGCTCCACAGGACCTAGCTTTGTTGCTCCGGCTTGCGCCGGTCGTGCCCCCAACGGGATTCGAACCCGTGCTACCGCCTTGAAAGGGCGGCGTCCTGGGCCGCTAGACGATGAGGGCGGCCCCGCCATCATTGCACATTCGCAACTTCAAGCGGACTTGCTCCCATCCGGCCCCGCCGGAGGCTTGGAAAGCATACGTGATGCCCGGCCGGTCGACCAAACCGGTATGGCGGTAGCCACAACGACACACGAAACCGCAGGTCAGCGGGCTAGCGGAGCTTGGTGACGCCGTACCGGCGCTTCAGGTCGCCGATCAGCGCGGGGCAGGCGGCCAGCGTCGCATGCCGGTCGCCGCCGCCGTCGTGCAGCAGGACGACAGCGCCGGGCCGGGCGGCGGTGTGCACCCGCTTGGCGATCGTCGCCGCGGGCGGCTTGCCCCAGTCCTGCGGGTCCACGGTCCAGTGCAGCGACCTCATGCCGAGCTGCTTGGCCGTCGCCACCACCTCGGCCGTCCACCGCCCGCCGGGCTGCCGGTAGAACGGCACCCGCGCCCCGGGCACGGCCGCCTGGATGGCCTTGTTCGTCCGGACCAGGTCGGCCCGGATCTCCGCCACCGGCCGCCGGCCCAGGTCAACGTCGTGGTTCCAGCTGTGGTTGCAGAGCTGGTGGCCCTCCCGGACGATCCGCCGCACCAGCTGGGGGTGGCGTCGGACGTTCCGCCCGACCACGCAGAACGTGGCGCTGACCCGGGCCGCCCGCAGCCGGTCGAGGACCTTCGGCGTCCAGACCGGGTCGGGTCCGTCGTCGAAGGTGAGCGCGACCTGGCGGACCCCCGTGCCCCGCTGCAACCCGGCCGGCAGCGTCTTCGGCAGCGGCCGCAGCCGGGGGCGGGACGGGGTGGCACGGGTCGGTCGGGGGGTCGGGGTGACGTCCGGCGTGGGGGTGGCCGTACCGGCGACGGTCGGCGGAGCCGCCGGCCGGTCGGTCGCGGTGCCGCTCTCGCCAGCGAGGACGATCACCAGGACCAGGGCGTACGCCAGCAGGGCGCGGTGGCGCATCGTTCGCTCCCGGAGGGGTCGGGGTTCGCGGACCCCACGACGGTAGTGGACGCCCGCCGGGAGCCGGGAGCCCGGTCAGCTCGCCGCCGGCCGGTCCAGCGCGTCCCGGACGGCCACGGCCAGCGCCAACGCCTCGGAGAGATCGACCGGTCGGACCACCCCCGCGGGCAGGGTGTCGGCCCGCCACCCCGGCCCCGCCGCGAGCACCAGCAGCGGCCGGCGGTGCGCCGCCAGCAGGGCGGCGAGCTGGTCCGGATCGGCGGTGGTCCGGGTGTGCGACCAGAGCACCACGGCGGCCGGCCCGGTCCGGTTGACCGCCTCCAGCAGCGCCGGCACCGGCACCCGGGCGCCCAGCATCCGGTAGCCGGCCCCGACCTCGGCCAGCGCGGCGGCCAACGCCTCCAGCGGCAGGCTGTGCTGCTCCTCGTCGGCGCAGGCGAGCAGGATGCGCGGCGGCCCGGGCGGCGCCGCGGCCCGGGCCGCCGCGGCGAGGGCCTCGGAGACGCACCGGGACACCAGGTGCTCCACCTCGACCAGGCCACCGGTGGCGTCGTGTCGCTCGCCGATGCCGACGAGCACCGGGCGCAGCAGCCCGTCCCAGGTGGCGACCACCCCGTCGGTGGCGATCGCCCGGGCGATCGTCTCGCTGATCACCACCGAGTCCAGCCGCATCGCGGCCCGGGCCAGACCGCGGGCCGCCGGCCCCGCCCGGCCCACCGGGATGGTCGGTCCGCCGTCACGACCGACGGCCGTACGCGCCGACGCGCCGGAGGGAACCACGTCCGGGCCCTGGCGGGCCCAGCGGGCCGCCTCGGCCGGGGCCACCCCCTCGGCGGTGAGCCGGCGCATCACCTCCAGCCGGGCGAGGTCGGCCGGTGTGTAGCGCCGGTGGTGCCCCGGGACGTGCTCGCTCGGCCCGAGGCCGTAGCGCTGGTGCCAGGTGCGCAGCGTGGTCACCGCGACCCCGAGTCGCCGGGCGACCGCTCCCGCGCTCAGTGCCTCATCGGCCACCCGGCCGCTCCGGCGCGTCGTCGGCCGGCAGCCCTGGCGGAACCACCGCCGGGCCGGCCAGTTGGCCGTTCGGGTTCAGCAGGCGGTTCACCACCCCGCCCAGCCACGGCGCGTACGCCCGGGGGTCGGCGTCGAGGTCGGCCGCCAGCCCGACCGGATCCACCCAGCGCAGCTCGGCCACCTCGTCGGGGTGCGGGCGCAGCGGGCTGTCCGGCCGGAACTCGCCGCGCAGCACGTGGTCGTACTCGAACTCGACCCGTCCGGTGACCGGATCCTCGGCGTAGTAGACGTACACCCCCACCTCGGTCAGCTCGACCGGGCCGGCGCCCAGCTCCTCGCGGAGCCGGCGGGTCGCGGCCTCGACCGGCGACTGGCCCGGCGTGGGGTGCCCGCAGCAGGAGTTGGCCCAGCGCAGCGGGAAGCGGGTCTTCGCCGCGGCCCGCCGTTGCAGCAGCACCCGACCGTCCGGGTCGACCAGCAGCACCGAGAAGGCGCGGTGCAGCTGGCCCGGCGGCTGGTGCGCCGCCGACACGCTCGTCTCGCCGACCGCCCGGCCGGTGTCGTCGACGAGTTCGACCTGGTGGCTCTCCCGGGAGGTCACCGGTTCCTGCCCTTCCGTTCCGAGGGGATGGCTCACCGGTCACCGCCGGTGATCCGGCCGGCGGCGAGCTTGCCGGAGATCAGCACCATCGGCACGCCCACCCCGGGCTGGGTGCCGGAGCCCACGAAGACCACGTTCGGCAGGGTGCGGTGCAGGTTGACCGGGCGGAACGGGCCGGTCTGGAACAGGCTGTGCGCGGCGGCGAACGGGGTGCCGGCCGCCATGCCCTGCTCGGCCCAGTCGGCCGGGGTGATGGTCCGGAGCACCTCGACGCCCGCGCCGAAGCCGACGTAGCCGCGTTCCTCCAGCGTGTCGACGAGCTGGTCGGCGTAGCGGCGGCTGAGGTCGCCCCGC
This sequence comes from Micromonospora sp. C28SCA-DRY-2, assembly GCF_030519475.1. Lineage (GTDB taxonomy): Bacteria > Actinomycetota > Actinomycetes > Mycobacteriales > Micromonosporaceae > Micromonospora. The sequence continues at coordinate 537,672 of NZ_JAUMKD010000004.1, forward strand.
CACTCGAACGGCGCCCGGTCGAGGTTCGGCACCGGGGCGAGCACGTAGTAGGTGTGCCGCCCGGCCGGCGCGACCGACGGGTCGGTCCGGCTCGGGTTGGTGACCAGCAGCGACGGGTCGCTCATCAGCCTTCCGCGCCGGATGACCTCGTCGAAGGTGCCCCGCCAGGCCCGTCCGAAGTGGATGTTGTGGTGGGCGATCTTCGAGTAGCCCCGGGTCGAGCCGACGTGCAGCACCACGCAGGACGGCGAGTAGCGCAGCCGCCGCTGCCGGACCGGCGGCAGCAGGTCACGGTAGGCCACCGGCAGGTCGGGGTTGAGCACCACCACGTCGGCCGGGATCCGCTCGCCGTCGGCGGTCAGCACCCCGGTGGCCCGCCCGCCGGCGGTCTCCACCCGGCTGACCGTGGTGCCGTACCGGATCTGCACGCCGTGCTTCTCGGCCGCGCCGGCCATCGCCCGGGAGACCGCGTGGATGCCGCCGCGCGGGAAGTACACCCCGGCCACCGAGTCGAGGTACGCGATGACCGCGTAGATGGCCAGCGCGTCGTGCGGGGCGAGCCCGGCGTACATCGCCTGGAAGGCGAAGATCCGCCGGGTGCGCGGGTCCCGGAAGAACTGGTCGATCTTGGTCTGGAGCCGGCGGAACGCGCCGCCGGCGAGCAGCCTCAGCAGGTTGCCGGTGAGCAGGTCGGTCGGGGCGTCCAGGTTGCGCTCGATGAAGTCGGCCCGCTCCAGCTGCCACAGCCGCCGGGCGTAGTCGACGAAGCGCAGGTAGCCGTCTGCCTCCCGGGGCCCGCAGACCCGGGAGATCTCGGCGGCCATCCGGGTGGTGTCGGTGATGACGTCGAGCGTCGAGCCGTCCGGGTAGTACGCCCGGTAGGCCGGGTCGAGCGGGGTGAGGTCGAGCCAGTCGGCCAGCTCCTCGCCGACCGCGCCGAGCGCCTCGGCGATCAGGTCGGGCATGGTGAGCACGGTCGGCCCGGTGTCGAACTCGTAGCCGTCGACGCCCAGCCGGCCGGCCCGCCCACCCGGTACCGGCTCGCGTTCCAGCACTGTCACCTGCCGGCCGCTGCCGGCCAGGTGCAGCGCGCAGGCCAGCCCGCCGAGGCCGGCCCCGACCACCACCACCCGGTCGGTGGGTCCGCTCACGGTCCGCACGCGACCACCTCCTTCACGAAGTTGCCCATCATGCCCGCCGGTCGGTGGCGGTGCCGGCGAGGCCGGTGAGCGCCATCCGCGCCGTCTCGTCGATCGACGCGTCGCCGAGCGCGGTGAGCGCCTCCGCCACCCGGTCGGTGATCATCCGCTCGACCCGGTCGACGGCCCCGGTGTCGGCGACCAGCTCGGCCAGCCCGGCGATCTCCCGGTCGTCGCCGCCCGTACCCACCCGGTCCAGCGCCCGGCGCTGGGTCGGGGTGGCGAGCTGCCGGGCCAGCATGAGCAGCACCGTCGGCTTGCCGGTGCGCAGGTCGTCGCCGGCCGGCTTGCCGGTGGTGGCCGGGTCGCCGTAGACCCCGAGCAGGTCGTCGCGGAGCTGGAACGCCTCGCCGACCGCCCGTCCGTAGCGGGTGTAGGCGGTGACGAGCGCGTCGTCGGCGCCGGCGCCGGCCAGGTGGGTGCCGAAGAGCAGTGGCCGCTGCACCGTGTAGCTGGCGGTCTTGTAGCGGGCGACCCGCAGCGCCCGGTCGACCGACCAGCCGGCGGTGTCGCTCTCGCCGAGCACGTCGAGGTACTGCCCGGCCACGGTCTCCACCCGCATCTGGTCGTAGCAGCGGCGGACGTCGAGCAGCCGGGCCGGTGGCACTGCCGCGCGGGCGAGCAGCCGGTCGGCCCAGACCATGCAGAGGTCGCCGATCAGCACCGCGACCGCCTCGCCGAACCGGCGGGGGTCGCCCCGGTGGCCGGCGGCGGCGTGCTGGGCGGCCACCGCCACGTGCACGGTCGGCCGGCCGCGCCGGGTGGTCGAGGCGTCCATCACGTCGTCGTGCACCAGCGCGAAGGAGTGCAGCAGTTCGAGGGCGGCGAGCGCCGGCAGCACCGGTGGCAGCGGCTCGATCGGGCCCACCGCCCCGCGCCAGCCCCAGTAGGCGAACGTCGGGCGGACCCGCTTGCCGCCGGCGAGCACGTGCTCGCGCGCGGTCGCGGCGAAGCCCCCCATCGCCGCGTCGATCCCGGCCAGCGCGTCGACCTCGGCGGCGAGGAAGGCGCCGAGGGTGTCGTCCACCGCCGTGACCAGCTCCCTGGTGTACGCGGCCAGCACCGCGCGGATCGGATCGTCCCGGCCGGCTGAATCTGCCGGCGCGTCGCGAAGCGTATTACCCGCGGATGCGTCGTTGGCCATGCGGCTGAGCGTACCCTAGGGTTGTGAGTTGCGTCGATTGGTGCGTCGATTTTCGAGGGAGGGCCGGTGGACACTGATCTCACCGCTGCCTACGACCGCTGCCGTGAGCTGCACCGACGCCACGGTCGCACCTACTATCTCGCCACCCGGCTGCTGCCCGGGTGGAAACGGCGGCATGTGCACGCCCTCTACGGCTTCACCCGGTACGCGGACGAGATCGTCGACCGCACCGACGACCTGCCCCCGGCCGAGCGCGCCGCCCGGCTCGACGACTGGGGCGGCCGGTTCATGGCGGGCCTGCACGGCCAGCCGCTCGACGACCCGCTGCTGCCCGCCGTGCTGCACACCATCGCCGTCTTCGACCTCGACCACGACGACTTCGCCGCGTTCCTCAAGAGCATGGCGATGGACCTGACCGTCGACTCGTACCGGACCTACGACCAGTTGCTCGACTACATGGAGGGTTCGGCGGCGGTCATCGGCACGATGATGCTGCCGATCCTGGGCAGCAGCGATCCGCCGGCGGCCCGGGAACCGGCCCGCCAACTCGGCTTCGCCTTCCAGCTCACCAACTTCATCCGGGACGTGGCGGAGGACCTGGACCGGGGGCGGACGTACCTGCCGGACGAGGACCTGGCGCGGTTCGGCGTCACCCGCCAGGACCTGGTCGAGGCCCGGGCGCGGGGCCGGGCCACCCGGGCGATCCGGGAACTCGTCGCGTACGAGGTGGGCCGGGCCCGGGCGCACTACGCGGCGGCCGCGCCCGGGATCACCCTGCTCGCACCCGCCTCGCAGGCCTGCATGCGGACCGCGTACGCGCTCTACGGCGGGATCCTCGACGAGGTGGCCGCGCAGGACTACGACGTCTTCGCCCGCCGGGCCGTGGTCGGCCAGCGGCGCCGGCTGGCCGTGGCGGCCCGGGCCCTGCTGACCCCGACCGGCACGCCGGTGGTCACCGTCCCCGGGCCGCCGGTGCCGTGCCCGACGGCGCCGTGACCGCCGCTACGGCGGCTCAGAGGCAGCTGTGCAGCGCGTCGACCAGGGCCTCCACCCGGTCGAAGTCGGCCAGCCGGGCGGTCGCGTAGCCGAAGGTGTAGCCGCGGGCCGGGTCGGCCCAGGCGCAGCTGCCACCGATCCCGCCCATGCCCCAGCTGCCGTCCTCCTCCGCCTGCATGCCCAGCGTCCACCGGGTCCGCCGCTCCAGCAGCAGATCCGGGCCGTCGTACTGGACGCGGGTCGCCTCGGCCACCAGTTCCGGGCTGAACAGCCGTACGCCGTCCAGCGTGCCGCCGGCGAGCAGGCCCGCGTACAGGCGGGCCAGGGCGCCCGCGGTCGCGTGCAGGTTGACGGCCGGCACCTCGGCGCCCCGCCACAGCGGGCTGTTCACCATCGCCAGGTCCCGGCCGCCGGGCGGGTTGTCCAGGGCGCGCGCCCGCAGCGAGCCGGGCGTACCGGCCACCCGGACCGGCCATTGCGGATCGCCGTACGACAGGTCGGCGCAGCGGCGCTGGTCCGCCGGGTCCAGCCCGAAACCCAGGTCCAGCCGCCACGGGCCGGCGATCTCCTCGGCCAGGAACCGCCCCACCGACCGGCCGTCCACCCGCCGGACCAGCTCGCCCACCAGGTGCCCGTACGTCCAGGCGTGCTCGCCGGCGACGCTGCCCGGCTCCCACTCCGGCTCGGCGGCGGCCAGGTCGCCGGCGAGCAGGTCCCAGTCGGCGATCGCGGCGGCCGGCCGGGGCACCGGGAAGGCCGGCAGCCCGGCGGTGTGGTCGAGCACCTGCCGGACGGTGGCCGGGGCACGGAAGCCGGGCCAGTGCGCGGCGACCGGGTCGTCCAGCCCGACCCGACCCCGGTCGACCAACAGCAGCAGGCAGAGCGCCGCCACCGGCTTGCCGACCGAGTAGACGTTGACCAGCGTGTCGGCCCGCCACGGCCGGCCCGGGGACCGCTCGCCGCCGACCACGTCCACCACCGGTGCGCCGTCGTACCAGACGGCCAGGCCGGCCCCGGTCTCCCGGCCGCTGGCGAGCAGGTCCCGGAAGCAGTCGTGGACGGCGGCGAAGCGGGTGTCGGGCATCCGGTCACGGTAGGCGATCGGGGGCGCCGGCCGCGCCGCCATTCCGGTGGCCGCCTCGGCGGGGCGCCGCGGCCGGGGCCGGGCACCTTTTCCGGTGGCCGGCTGGTCCGCCGCCGGTCGCCTGGGGGATGCTGTCCGGGTGGCGGAGCCGGAGCAGGTGGACGTGGTCGTGGTCGGGCTCGGCGTCGGGGGCGAGGAGGTGGCCGGGCGGCTCGCCGAGGCCGGGTTGAGCGTCGTCGGCGTGGAGCGGGACCTGGTCGGCGGGGAGTGCCCGTACTGGGGGTGCATCCCGAGCAAGATGATGATCAGGGCGGCGAACGCCCTCGCCGAGGCGCGCCGGGTCGACGGCCTCGCCGGCACCGCCGAGGTGCGACCGGACTGGGCGCCGGTGGCCCGGCGGATCCGCGAGGAGGCCACCGACAACTGGGACGACCGGGTCGCGGTCGAGCGCTTCGTCGGGCGGGGCGGCCGGTTCGTCCGGGGCAGCGGCCGGCTGACCGGGCCGGGCCGGGTCCAGGTCGGCGACCAGGTGTTCCAGGCCCGCTACGGCGTGGTGCTGGGCACCGGCACCCGGCCGACGGTGCCGCCGATCGGCGGGCTGGCCGACACGCCGTACTGGACCAACCACCAGGCGGTCGAGGTCACGGAACTGCCCGAGTCGCTGCTGGTGCTGGGCGGAGGGGCGATCGGGCTGGAGCTGTCGCAGGTCTTCGCCCGGTTCGGGGTCCGGGTCACCGTCGTGGAGGCGCTGGACCGGGTGCTCGCGGTCGAGGAGCCGGAGGCGTCCGAGGTGGTCGCCGCGGCGCTCCGCGCCGACGGGGTGGAGATCCACACCGGGGTGCGGGCGGAGCGGGTCGGCCACGACGGGCAGCGGTTCACCCTGTCCGCCAGCGGCGGCGCCGAGTTCACCGCCGAGCGGCTGCTGGTGGTGACCGGCCGCCGGGCGCACCTGGAGGAGCTCGGGCTGGACTCCGTCGGGGTGGACGCCGGCCAGCGCTACCTGCCGGTCGACGACCGGATGCGGGTCGCCGACGACCTCTGGGCGGTCGGTGACGTGACCGGGGAGGGCGCGTTCACCCACATCGCGATGTACCAGGCGGCGATCGTGATCGCCGACATCCTCGACCGTGCCCGGCACGCGCGGGCGGGTGCGGATCCGAGCGGCACGGCGAGCGTGGTGGGCGGCGCGATGGGCGCGGCCAGCAGCCTCAGCGCCAGCGGGTCGAGCGGCTCGGCCGGCACCGTGCCGCGCGCCGACTACCGGGCGCTGCCCCGGGTCACCTTCACCGACCCGGAGGTGGGCGCGGTCGGGCTGACCGAACAGCAGGCCCGGGCCCGCGGGATCAACGTGCAGGTCGGCTTCACCAAGCTGGGCAGCTCGACCCGGGGTTGGATCCACGGGGTCGGCGACGAGGGCTTCATCAAGCTGGTCGCGGACGCCGACCAGGGGGTGTTGATCGGGGCGACCTCGGTCGGGCCGGCCGGCGGCGAGGTGCTCTCCGGGCTGGTGGTCGCGGTGCACGCGGCGGTGCCGCTCAGCCTGCTCCGGCACATGATCTACGCGTACCCGACCTTCCACCGGGCCATCGAGGACGCGCTGCGCAACCTGTCCTGAGCTGCCGGGCGCCGCGGAGCCGGTTGACGGGCGCCGGCAGCGTCCGGCAGAAGTGAGCAGTCGCCCGGCAGATGGCTGCTCATTTCTTTCAGCGCGATGACGTACGATTGCGGCCGTGACGAAGCGGTTGACCGAAGTTGCCAAGAAGGCGGGCGTCAGCGAGGCCACCGTCAGCCGGGTGCTCAACGGCCGGGACGGGGTCTCCGAGGCGACCCGGACGGCGGTGCTGACCGCGCTGGACGTGCTCGGCTACGAGCGGCCGACCAAGCTGCGCGGCGAGCGGGCCCGGCTGGTCGGGCTGGTGCTGCCCGAGTTGCAGAACCCGATCTTCCCGGCGCTCGCCGAGGTGGTCACCGGATCCCTCGCCCAGCGTGGGTTCACCCCGGCGCTCTGCGCCCGCACCATCGGCGGCGTCTCCGAGATGGACTACGTGGAGATGCTCCTCGACCACCAGGTCTCCGGGGTGATCTTCGCCGGCGGCTCGTACGCGCTCGCCGACGCCCGGCACGACCACTACCGCCGGCTGACCGACCGGGGCCTGCCGGTGGTGCTGGTCAACGCGGGGGTGGACGAGTTGGGCTTCCCCCGGGTCTCCACGGACGACGCGGTGGCGGTGGAGCAGGCGTACGGGCACCTGCGCTCGCTGGGCCACGACCGGATCGGGATGGTGCTCGGCCCGGAGGGGCACGTGCCGTCCCGGCGCAAGTTGAACGCGATGATCCAGGCCGCGGGCTGGACCGACGACGAGTTCGTCGAACGCTCCAGCTTCTCGATGGAGGGGGCCCGGGTCGCCGCGACCAAGCTGGTCGAGCGGGGCGTGACCGGCATCATCTGCGCCAGCGACGTGCTGGCCCTGGGCGCCATCCGGGCCGCCCGGCGGCTCGGCCGCGCGGTGCCGGCCGACGTATCGGTGGTCGGCTTCGACGACTCCGCGTTCATGACCTGCACCGACCCGCCGCTGACCACCGTGCGCCAGCCGATCGAGACGATGGGGCAGGCCGCGGTGGACCTGCTGGTCACCCAGATCGAGGGGGCCGGCGTGCTGCACGACGAGCTGCTGTTCGAGCCCGAACTGGTGGTACGCGGCTCCACCGCCCCCGCACCCGGCCGCTGACCCGGCGCGGCCGGCGGCCACGCCGCTGACCGTCCACCGCCGACTCACCGTCCGGCCACGGACCGCCTCCCTGACTGCCGAGAACGACGCTCCGGCCGTCGACCGCTGCTCGCGGTCGGCGGCCGTTTCGTTGTGGGCCGACGCCGGGCGGACCCCGCGAGATCCACCGGCCGGGAGCTGCCGTCCGGGGCACCGAAAGGGGACGAAGAGCAGGATTCTCGGCGCCGGGGTGAGCCTTGTCCCGATCTCTCGTCATACAGTCGTGTCTTTTCAAAACAGGATCGAAACCTTGCCGAGATCAGTCGCTCTCGTTACAGTGACTCCACTCACACCGGGCCCCGGCGTAGTCACCGCGGGTCAGGTCGCAGGACGGATACCTCACGTAGCAGGGCATCGGCCGCGGTGACGACCACCGCAGTTCCGCGAAGGTCATGGAGACACTCGTTCCGCGAAGGGATGGACAGATGTCCGTACCGCAGTACCGGAAGGCTGCGGCGTTAGCGCTCGTGGCCGGCCTCGGGCTCAGCCTCACCGCTTGCTCCACGAAGAGCGACGACGCCTCGAACGAGGCAGGTGGCAAGGTCACCATCACCGTCGACTGCCAGCCGGTCGGCTCCCAGAAAGAGCTGTTGCAGAACTGGAACGACGATGTCGCCGAGTTCCAGCGACAGAACCCGGACATCGTCATCAAGAGCGTCAGCGTCGGCGAGCAGTGCAACAACCCGCCGGACTTCACCGCCCGCCTCGCCGGCGGCACCGTCACCGACGTCTTCTACGGGTACATGACCGACCTGGCGCAGGTGCTGGACTCCGGTCAGGCGATGGACATCACCCAGTACGCCACCAAGGACACCATCCCGACCTGGGACAGCATCGACCCGGCGCTCAAGGAGGTCTTCAGCGACGGCGGCAAGCTCTACGCCGTCCCGGTGAAGAACTACTCGATGGGCCTGGTCTACAACAAGGTCCTGTTCCAGCAGGCGGGGCTCGACGTGAACAACCCGCCCAAGACCTGGCCTGAGGTCCGGGCGGCGGCCAAGAAGATCGCCGCGCTCGGCAACGGCATCGCCGGCTACGCCGAGTACAGCGCCGGCAACACCGGCGGCTGGCACTTCACCTCCCTGCTCTACTCCCAGGGCGGCCAGGTGCTGACCGCCGACGGCAAGAAGGCCGACTTCAACAACGCGATGGGCAAGCAGGTCCTGCAGAACCTCAAGGACATGCGGTACGGCGACAACAGCATGGGCAGCCGCCAGCTGCTCCAGTGGGGCGACCTGCTGACCAACGCCGCCGCCGGCAAGGTCGGCATGTTCATCGGCGCGCCGGACACCACCCAGGCGATCGTCAGCCAGTTCCAGGGCAAGTTCCAGGACTGGGCGATGGGCCCACTGCCCGGCCAGGACGGGCCGGCGAAGGCGACGCTCGGTGGCGGCGAGGGGTACTTCTTCAAGAAGGGCCTCACTCCGGAGCAGGTCAAGGCCGGCCTGAAGTGGATCGCGTACCAGAAGCTGACGCCGGGCAAGGGCCAGTTCGACTACGTCCGGTCCAAGCCGCAGAACTACCCGGTCGGTCTGCCCCAGCCGCTGCTCTTCGCCAACGGCAGCGAGGCGCAGAAGCAGGAGCTGGAACTGCGCAAGGCGAACGCGAACGTGGACACCGCGAACTTCGCGATCTTCGAGGCGAACCCGGTCCCGATCAAGGGCGAGCCCCGCAACGCGCAGGCGATCTACGCGGTGCTCGACGCGGCCATGTCGGGTGTGCTGACCAACCCGAACGCGAACATCGACGCGCTGCTCAAGACGGCTGAGGACAAGGTCAACCAACTCCTCGCGGCGGAGAGCTGACCGGTGGTGTGGGGGTCGGTCCGCCGGCCCCCACACCACCGCGCCGCACCGTCCGGTCACCGACTTCCGCGCAGGAGTTGCCTTGACGCTCACCACCCTCCCCGGTGCCACCAGGAAGCCGGGTCGCCCACCGGCTCCGCCCGGACCACTGCCCACCGGCCTCGGCCGCAAGGTACGGGACAACCTCACCGGGCACGCGTTCCTGATCGGCGCGGTGCTCTGCTTCGTGGTCTTCTCCTGGTACCCGATGATCCGCGGCGTCGTGATGAGCTTCCAGCGCACCCGGCGCGGCGAGACCACCTGGGTCGGCTGGGACAACTACGCCCGCATCATCGACGACCCCAGCTTCTGGACCGCGTGGAAGAACACCTTCTACTTCACGGTCCTCGCGCTCGTCCTCGGCTACGCGGTGCCGTTCTTCGTGGCGATCCTGCTCAACGAGTTCCGCCACGCCAAGGGGTACCTGCGGATCCTGGTCTACCTGCCGGTGATGCTGCCGCCCGCCTCGGCGCTCTTCCTCTTCAAGTACTACGCGTACGACCCCAGCGAGGCGGGCCTGTTCAACGCGATCCTCAAGGCGCTGCACCTGCCGACGTCGCAGTGGATGCAGTCGCCGGAGATGACCATGCCGGCGATGGTGATCGCGTCGACCTGGATGAACATGGGCAGCGCGGTGCTGATCTACCTGGCCGCGCTGCAGAACATCCCCGGCGAGCTCTACGAGGCGGCCGAGCTGGACGGCGCCGGGATCTGGCGGCGGATCCGGCACGTGACCATCCCGCAGACCCGGCTGATCCTCGCGCTGCTGGCGATGCTCCAGATCGTCGCCACCATGCAGCTCTTCATCGAGCCGCTGATCCTCGCTAACGGCGCCGGCGCCCAGGACTCGGCGACCTCGGTCGCGTACCTCATCTACCAGCACGGGTTCTTCCAGAACGACCTCAACGGGGCCGCCGCGCTCGGCGTGATCATGCTCGTGGTGCTGGCCGGCTTCTCCGCCGTCTACGTGCGGCTGACCGCGAAACAGGACTAGGACGGACGAGGACATGGCACAGGACTCCGGCACCCGGACCCTCATCTCCCACGCCCAGCTCCGGCGGGGGCGCGGCAAGGTGATCTACTGGACGCTGCTGGCCGTCGTCGTGGTGGTGTTCACGCTCGTCTTCCTCGGGCCGCTCTACTGGATGGTCACCGGCGCGCTCAAGTCCGGCCAGGAGATCGCGCAGACCCCGCCGACGCTGTTCCCCAAGGATCCCCAGCCGCAGAACTACGTGGACGCGTGGCACAACCTGGACCTCGCCAAGCTGCTGTTCAACACGTTCTACTACGCGGCCGGCGCGGTGGCGTTCCAGCTCGTCTTCGACACCGCCGCGGCGTACTCCCTGTCGAAGCTCCGGCCGGTCTTCGGCAACGCGATCCTCGGCCTGATGCTGACCACGCTGATGATCCCGGCGATGGTCCTCATCGTCCCGCAGTACGTGACGGTGATCGACCTGCCGATCCTGCACCTCAACCTGCTCGACTCGCCGTTCGCGATCTGGCTGCCCCTGGTCGCCAACGCGTTCAACATCTTCCTGCTGAAGCGGTTCTTCGACTCGATCCCCGAGGACCTGATGGCGGCGGCCCTGATGGACGGGGCGACGCCGCTGCGCACGCTCTGGTCGATCATCCTGCCGATGTCGCGCCCCATCCTCGGCGTCGTCTCGATCTTCGCGGTGACCGCGGTCTGGAAGGACTTCCTCTGGCCGAAGCTGGTCATGCCGCACCCCGAGACCCGGACGGTCAGCGTCGGCATCTACGCCTTCTCGGGCGGCACGCCGATGAACGTGGTGGTCGCCGCGTCGGTGATCGCCGCGATCCCGACCGTCATCGTCTTCCTGATCTTCCAGCGGAACATCATGTCCGGCCTGACCACCGGCAGCCTCAAGGGCTGACCCCACCACCAGCGCAACCACCCCGGCGAACAACGACGTTCGCCCGACACATCCAGGTCCGGCGGCCCGCCGACGTACCGAGGCAGAAAGCAGGTGCTCGTGTCCACAGCAGACGACGGCCGGTGGTGGCGGGAAGCGGTGATCTACCAGGTCTACCCGCGTAGCTTCGCCGACGGTGACGGCGACGGCATCGGTGACATCGCCGGCATCCGGTCCCGGCTGGACCACCTCGCCGCGCTCGGCGTCGACGCGATCTGGTTCAGCCCCTGGTACCCCTCGCCGATGGCCGACGCCGGCTACGACGTGGCCGACTACCGCGACATCGACCCGGTCTTCGGCACCCTGGCCGAGGCGGAGGCGCTGATCGCGGAGGCGCACGCGCTCGGCATGCGGACCATCGTCGACGTGGTGCCCAACCACTGCTCTGACGCGCACCCCTGGTTCCAGGCGGCACTGGCCAGCCCGGACGCGCCCGAACGGGACCTGTTCTGGTTCCGCCCCGGCCGCGGCCCGGACGGTGAGCGCAAGCCCACCGACTGGGTCTCGCCGTTCGCCGGCGACACCTGGACCCGGACCACCAACCCGGACGGCACGCCGGGCGACTGGTACCTGCACCTGTTCGCCCCCGAGCAGCCCGACTTCAACTGGGACCACCCGCGGGTGCGCGCCGAGTTCGAGGACATCCTGCGGTTCTGGCTCGACCGGGGCGTGGACGGCATCCGGATCGACTCCGCGGCGATGCTGGCCAAGGACCCGACGCTGCCGGAGGCGACGCCGGACGGCCCGAGCCCGTTCGTCGACGTGGACGCGGTGCACGAGATCTACCGCGGCTGGCGGCGGATCACCGACAGCTACCCGGGCGGCCGGGCGCTGATCGGGGAGGTCTGGCTCCCCGACCACCAGCGGTTCGCCAACTACCTGCGCCCCGACGAACTGCACGCCGCGTTCAACTTCGACTTCCTCGGCTGCGCCTGGGACGCGGCCGCGCTGCGGGCCTGCATCGACACGACGCTCACCGCCCACGCCCCGGTGGGCGCCCCGGCCACCTGGGTGCTCTCCAACCACGACGTCACCCGGCACGTCACCCGGTACGGCCGGGCGGACACCACGTTCAGCTTCGCCGCCAAGCGCGAGGGCATCCCCACCGACCTGGAGCTGGGCACCCGGCGCGCCCGGGCGGCGGCCCTGCTCTCCCTCTCCCTGCCCGGCGCCGCCTACGTCTACCAGGGCGAGGAACTCGGCCTGTGGGAGGTCGAGGACATCCCGCGCGAGCTGCGCCAGGACCCGATGTACCACCGCTCCGGCGGCGTCGACCCCGGCCGGGACGGCTGCCGCGTCCCGATCCCCTGGACCGGTGACGAGCCGCCGTTCGGGTTCAGCCCCGACGGCGCCGCCGCGCCCTGGCTGCCCCAGCCGGCCGACTGGAAGGACCGGACGGTCCGGGCGCAGACCGGCGACACCACCTCGATGCTCGAGCTGTACCGGGCGGCGATCCGGATCCGGCGGGCCCACCCGGCGCTCGGCGACGGGACGATGACCTGGCTGCCCGCCCCGGACGGGGTGCTCGCCTTCCACCGCCCGCCCGGCTTCACCTGCCTGGTCAACCTCTCCGCCGCGGCGGTGCCGCTGCCGCCGCACACCGAACGGCTGCTCGCCAGCGGGCCGCTCGACGACGACCTGCTGCCGCCGGACACCGCCGTCTGGCTGCGTACCGCCGAACCGACCCCGGCCGGACCCGAAACGGCCTGACCAGCCGCGGTGCCGGCGGCCCCGTCCCGGCCGCCGGCGCCGCAGCGCCCGCCGGTTCGCACCGGCCGACCTCGACAAGGAGGTACGCGACCCCAGCGCCACGCCGCACCGCACGGGGGACCTGGATCGCCACGAAAGGGAGAGCCAGCTCATGCCCGACCACCCCACCGCCACCCCGCCCCGAAGAAGCCGGGCCCGCGCGGGCGTCGCCGCCCTCGCCGGCGCCGCCCTCACCGCGACCACGCTCACCGCCGTCGCACTGACCAGCACCGCCACCCCCGCCCGGGCCGCCGGGATCTCCCCGTTCGACATCCCCGGCCGGGGCGCGACCGTCCCGTTCGTCGAGCACGAGGCGGAGGAGGTCGCGCACACCGGCACGAAGATCGGTCCGGACCGGCGCTACGGCACCCTGCCGTCCGAGGCCTCCGGCCGGGAGGCGGTCACCCTCGACGCCGTCGGCGAGTACGTGGAGTTCACCCTGACCGCGCCGGCCAACGCGGTCACCTTCCGGTACAGCCTGCCGGACAACGCCGCCGGCACCGGCCGGGACGCCAGCATCGACCTGCGGGCCAACGGCGCCCTGGTCAAGGCGGTGCCGGTGACCTCCCGGTACGGCTGGTACTACGGCGGCTACCCGTTCAACAACAACCCGGGCGACACCAACCCGCACCACTTCTACGACGAGACCCGGACCATGTTCGGCGCCACCTACCCGGCCGGCACGAAGATCCGGCTCCAGGTCTCCTCGACCGCCCAGTCGCCCACCTTCACCATCGACCTGGCCGACTTCGAACTGGTCGGCGACCCGATCGGCAAGCCCGCCGGCGTCCTCGACGTGGTCACCGACTTCGGCGCCGACCCGACCGGCGCCACCGACTCCACTGCGAAGTTCCAGGCCGCGGTGGACGCCGGACGCGCCCAGGGCCGCGCGGTCTGGATCCCGACCGGCACCTTCACCCTGTGGGACCACGTGGTCGTCGACGGGGTGACGCTGCGCGGCGCCGGGCCGTGGTACTCGGTGCTCGGCGGCCGGCACCCCACCGACCGCAAGCGCGCCGTCGGCATCTACGGCAAGTACGTCCCCGGCGGCGGCTACAGCGGCGAGATCCGCCCGCACGAGGCCGGCGGCCCGAGCCGCAACGTCACCCTGCGGGACTTCGCCATCATCGGCGACATCCGCGAGCGGGTGGACGAGCACCAGGTCAACGCCATCGGCGGGGCCATGTCGAACTCGGTGGTGGACAACGTCTGGATGCAGCACACCAAGGTCGGCGCCTGGATGGACGGCCCGATGGACAACTTCACCATCCGCAACAGCCGGATCCTCGACCAGACGGCGGACGGGGTGAACTTCCACTGGGGCGTCACCAACTCCACTGTCACCAACACCTTCGTCCGCAACACCGGCGACGACGCCCTGGCGATGTGGGCGCAGAGCGTGCCGAACGTCAACAACTCCTTCACGTTCAACACCATCGGCGTGACCATCCTCGCCAACCACCTGGTCACCTACGGCGGCCGGGACATCCGGATCACCGACAACGTGACCGCCGACTCGGTCACCAACGGCGGCGGCATCCACGTCGCCAACCGCTACCCCGGCGTCAACGGCCCGACCGCCGTCGCCGGGACGATCACGGTCGCCCGGAACACCCTGATCCGCAACGGCAACTCCGACTACAACTGGCGCTTCGGGGTCGGCGCGATCTGGTTCTCGGCGCTGAACGAGCCGATCCAGGGCGCGGCGATCACCGTCACCGACACCGACATCCTGGACAGCTCGTACGCGGCGCTGCACTGGATCGAGGGCGCCACCAGCGGGATCAGCTTCACCAACGTGCGCATCGACGGCGCCGGCACGTACGCCCTCCAGGTGCAGGCACCCAGCCAGGTCTCCTTCACCAACGTACGGGCCACCGGGATCGCCCAGGCCAACCCGATCCACAACTGCGTCGGCAGCGGCTTCCAGATCACCCAGGGGCCCGGCAACTCCGGCTGGTACACGGCCACCCCGTACTGCGGGCCCTGGCCGGAGCCGCAGTGGGGCGGCGGCCCGACCAGCCCACCGCCGACCACCACCCCGCCGCCGACCACCCCGCCGCCCACCGGCGGGAACCTGGCCGCGGGCCGGCCGGTGACCGCCACCAGCTCCACCCAGAACTACGTGGCGGCGAACGCGGTGGACGGCAGCGCGGCCAGCTACTGGGAGAGCGCCAACAACGCGTTCCCGCAGACGCTCACCGTCGACCTGGGCGCGGCCCGTGCCGTCGGCCGGGTGGTGTTGAAGCTGCCCGCCGGCTGGGAGCGGCGCACCCAGACCCTGTCGGTGCTCGGCTCCACCGACGGCTCGTCGTGGGCCACGCTCGCCGGCTCGGCCGGCCGCACCTTCGACCCGGCCAGCGGCAACACCGCCACCATCGCACTGCCGGCCGGTGACCGTCGCTACGTCCGGCTGAGCTTCACCGGCAACACCGGCTGGCCGGCCGGCCAGGTCGCCGAGTTCGAGGTGTACGGCGACGGCGGCACCCCGCCACCCACCACCCCGCCACCGACCACGTCGCCGCCACCGACCGGCAACCTGGCGCTCGGCCGGCCCGTCGCGGAGACCAGCCACGCCGACGTGTACGTGGCCGCCAACGCGGTCGACGGCAACCCGAACACCTACTGGGAGAGCGCCAACAACGCCTTCCCGCAGTCGGTGACGGTCGACCTGGGTGCGGCCCGTCCGGTGTCCCGGGTGGTGCTGAAGCTGCCGCCGTCCCCGGCCTGGCAGACCCGTACCCAGACGCTGTCGGTGCTCGGCTCCACCGACGGCTCGTCGTGGGCCACGCTCGCCGGCCCGGCCGGCCGCACCTTCGACCCGGCCACGGGCAACACGGTGTCGATCACCGTGCCGGCCGGTGACCGCCGGTACGTCCGGATCACCGTCACCGGCAACACCGGCTGGCCGGCGGGCCAGCTCGCCGAGTTCGAGGTCCACGCCACCTGACGTGTGGGCGGGGCCCCGTACGCCGACCGGGGCCCCGCCCACGCCGCACCACCGCACCGCAACACCCGCACCGCAACACCCCGCACACGCCTCTCCACGTCCCCGGAAGAAGGTGTCCCCCCACCATGTCCAGATTCCGTACCCGGGTCGTCGCGGCGCTCGCCGTGCTCGGCCTCGCCGTCACCGCGGCCCCCGCGCCGCCGGCCGCCGCGGCCGGCGGACCCAACCTCGCCGCCGGCCGGAACGCCGCGGCCAGCAGCGTCAACGGCCCGTACGCCGCGGCCAACCTCACCGACGGGAACCCGTCGACCTACTGGGAGAGCAGCGGCGCCCTCCCGCAGTGGGCCCAGGTCGACCTGGGCTCGGCCCGGTCCGTCGACCAGGTCAAGCTGAAGCTCCCGGCCGGCTGGGAGGCGCGCACCCAGACGCTGTCGGTGCAGGGCAGCGCGGACGGCAGCGGCTTCGGCACCATCGTCGCCTCGGCCGGCCGGCAGTTCAGCCCGGCCAACGGCAACACCGTCACCCTCGACTTCCCGGCCACCACCACCCGGTACGTCCGGGTGGCCATCACCGCCAACACCGGCTGGGGCGCCGCGCAGCTCGCCGAGCTGGAGGTCTACGGCGCGGCCACCTCCTCGGCGAACCTGGCGGCCGGTCGGAGCATGACCGCGAGCGCCCACGCGGACGTCTACGTCGCCGGCAACGCCAACGACGGCAACCAGGGCAGCTACTGGGAGAGCGCGAACAACGCCTTCCCGCAGTGGCTCCAGGTCGACCTCGCGGCCACGGTCAGCGTCAACCGGCTGGTGCTCAAGCTGCCCGCCGGCTGGGACGCCCGTACCCAGACGATCACCGTGCAGGGCGGCACCAACGGCGCCACCTTCAGCACCATCGTCGCCTCGGCCGGGTACGCGTTCACCCCCGGCGCCAACAACACCGTGACCATCACCTTCACCGCGGCCAGCACCCGCTACCTGCGGCTGCTCTTCACCGGCAACACCGGCTGGCCCGCCGGTCAACTCTCCGAGCTGGAGGTCTACGGCCCGGCGACCGGTGACACCCAGCCGCCGTCCGCGCCCGGCAACCTCGCCTACACCGAGCCGGCGAGTGGGCAGATCCGGCTGACCTGGTCGGCGTCGACCGACAACGTCGGGGTGACCGGCTACGACGTCTACGCCAACGGCACCCTGCGCACCAGCGTCAGCGGCAGCACGCTGGCGTACACCGACAACCAGCCGACCAGCGCCACCGTCAGCTACGTCGTCCGGGCCCGGGACGCGGCGGGCAACGTGTCGGCCGACAGCAACACGGTGACCCGGAACGGCAGCTCCGGCGACACGGTCGCGCCGACCGCGCCGGGCAACCTGGCGTACACCCAGCCGGCCGCCGGGCAGATCCGGCTGACCTGGTCGGCGTCGACCGACAACGTCGGGGTGACCGGCTACGACGTCTACGCCAACGGCGCGCTGCGGGGCAGCGTGAACGGCTCCACCCTCAGTTGGACCGACAACCAACCGGACACCGCGACCGTCTCCTACGTCGTCCGGGCCCGGGACGCGGCGGGCAACACCTCGGCGAACAGCAACACGGTGACCCGCACCGGCAGCACGCCGGGCGGCAGCAACCTCGCGGTCGACAAGCCGATCACCGCCTCGTCGATGGTGCACGTCTTCGCCGCGGCCAACGCCAACGACGACGACGTCACCACCTACTGGGAGGGCGCGCCCGGGGCGTACCCGAGCACGTTGACCGTGGCGTTGGGCGCGAACGCGAGCATCAGCGCGCTGGTGGTGAAGCTGAACCCGGACCCGGTCTGGGGCCCGCGTACGCAGACCTTCCAGGTGCTCGGCCGGGAGCAGTCGGCCTCCGGGTTCGGCACGCTGGTCGGCTCGGCGACGTACTCGTTCAGCCCGGCCAGCAGCAACACGGTGACCATCCCGGTGTCGGCGACCGCCGCCGACGTCCGGCTCCAGTTCACCGCCAACTCCGGCTCGTCCAACGGCCAGGTCGCCGAACTCCAGGTGATCGGCGTGCCGGCGCCGAACCCGGACCTGACCGTCACCGGGATCACCGCCGCCCCCGCCGCGCCGGTGGAGACCGACGCGATCACCCTCTCCGCCACCGTGCGCAACGCCGGCACGGCGGCCTCCGCCGCCACCACCGTCGACTTCACCCTGGGTACGACGAAGGTCGGCACCGCCTCGGTCGGGGCGCTGGCGGCCGGCGCGTCGACCACCGTCTCGGCGAACATCGGGCCGCGCAACGCCGGCAGCTACCAGGTCGGCGCCACCGTCGACCCGGCGAACACGGTGATCGAGCAGAACGAGGCGAACAACGGCCACACCAGCCCGACCGCGCTCACGGTCAGCCCGGTGGCCAGCTCCGACCTGGTCGCCTCGGCGGTGACCTGGTCGCCCGGCACGCCGAGCGCCGGCGCCACTGTCAGCTTCGCGGTGACCATCCGCAACCAGGGCACTGTCGCCTCGGCGAGCGGCGCGCACGGCGTCACGCTGACCGTGCTGAACGACACCGGCGCGGTGGTCCGTACGCTGACCGGCTCGTACACCGGCACCATCGCCGTCGGGGGCAGCGCCGGCCCGGTCAACCTGGGCACCTGGACCGCCGCCAACGGCCGGTACACGGTCCGGGTGGTGCTCGCCGACGACGCCAACGAACTGCCGGTGAAGCGGCAGAACAACACCAGCGACCGGTCGCTCTTCGTGGGCCGCGGCGCCAACCTGCCGTACGACATGTACGAGGCCGAGGAGGGCTCGGTCGGCGGCGGGGCGCAGGTGGTCGGGCCGAACCGGACCATCGGCGACCTGGCCGGGGAGGCGTCCGGCCGGCGGGCGGTGACCCTGAACAGCACCGGCGCGTACGTCGAGTGGACCACCCGGGCCCCGGCCAACGCCCTGGTGACCCGCTTCTCCATCCCGGACGCGCCGGGCGGCGGCGGGATCACCTCGACCTTGAACATCTACGTCAACGGGGTGCTGCACAAGCCGATCAGCCTCACCTCGAAGCACATCTGGCTGTACGGCGCGGAGGCCAGCCCGAGCGACTCGCCCAGCGCCGGCCCGCCCCGGCACATCTACGACGAGGCGAACATCCTGCTGGACTCCACCATCCCGGCGGGCAGCCGGATCCGGTTGCAGAAGGACCCGGCCAACAGCACCACGTACGCCATCGACTTCGTGAACCTGGAGCAGGTGGCGCCGCGGGCCAACCCGGACCCGGCGCGGTACCGGGTGCCGAACGGGTTCAGCCACTCCGACGTGCAGAACGCGCTGGACGCGGTCCGGATGGACACCACCGGCAACCTGGTCGGCGTCTACCTGCCGGCCGGCACGTACGAGACAGCGCAGAAGTTCCAGGTCTACGGCAAGGCGGTCAAGGTGGTCGGCGCGGGCATGTGGTTCACCCGCTTCCAGACGCCGGTCGGCCAGCAGAACACCGACGCCGGCTTCCGGGTGGAGTCCTCGGCCAGCGGGTCGTCCTTCGAGCACCTGGCCTTCTTCGGCAACTACACCAACCGCATCGACGGCCCCGGCAAGGTCTGGGGCGAGCTGCGCGACGTCGACAACCTGACGCTGGACAACGTCTGGGTCGAGCACACCGTCTGCGCGTACTGGGGGGTGAGCGTCAGCGGCCTGAAGATCACCAACAGCCGCTTCCGGAACACCTTCGCCGACGCCGTCAACATGACCAACGGCAGCACCAACAACCTGGTCAGCAACTCCGAGGGCCGGTCCAACGGCGACGACGCGTTCGCCCTCTTCTCGGCCGTCGACCAGGGCGGGTCCACGGCCAACCACGGCAACGTCTTCGAGAACCTGACCGCCACGCTCACCTGGCGGGCGGCCGGGATCGCCGTGTACGGCGGCTACGACAACATCTTCCGCAACCTCTACATCGCGGACATGCTGACGTACTCCGGCATCACGATCAGCTCGCTGGACTTCGGCTACCCGTTCATCGGGTTCGGCGCCAGCCCGCCGACCCAGTTCCAGAACATCTCGCTGATCCGGGCCGGCGGTCACTTCTGGGGTGCGCAGACCTTCCCGGCGATCTGGGTCTTCTCGGCGTCGAAGGAGTTCCGCGGCATCCGCGTCTCGGACGTGGACATCGTCGACCCCACGTACTCCGGGATCATGTTCCAGACGAAGTACAACGGGGGTCAGCCGGAGAACCCGATCACCGACACGGTCTTCACCAACGTGTCGATCTCGGGGGCCCGGCGCAGCGGTGACGCGTTCGACGCCAAGTCGGGCTTCGGCATCTGGGTCAACGAGATGCCGGAGCAGGGTCAGGGCCCGGCCGTCGGCTCGGCCACCTTCGTGAACCTGCGGCTGACCGACAACTGGCAGGACATCCGCAACACCACCTCCACCTTCACCATCAACCGCAGCTGAGCGGCACCGGATCGGGCGCCGCCGGGAGGACCAGCCCCCCGGCGGCGCCCGTCCCTCGGCTCCGATGCGGTCGCGGCGTCAGTCGGCCGGGGCGCCGTGCCGGCCGGCGCCGGCAGTGAACCGGGCCGCCCCGGCCGCCGCGTCGGCGGCCAGCGAGTCCATCCCGTACGCCAGCTCGGTGGCGAGCGCCGCCGGCTCCGGCAGGCCCGCGCCGGCCAGCACCGAGGCCCGGTCGTTGCGCAGGCAGGTCTGCGGGTGCCGGGCGATCTCGGCGGCCAGCCGCTCGGCCGCCGCCCGCGCCTCACCCGGCGCGACCAGCCGGTTCACCAACCCCATGGCGTACGCCTCGTCGGCCGGTACCGGCCGGCCGGTGAGGATCAGGTCCATCGCCCGGCTCTCGCCGATCAACCGGGGCAGCCGGACCGTCCCGCCGTCGATCAACGGCACCCCCCACCGCCGGCAGAACACCCCGAGCACCGCGTCGGACTCGGCCACCCGCAGGTCGCACCAGAGCGCCAGCTCCAGCCCGCCGGCCACCGCGTACCCGGAGATGGCGGCGATCACCGGCTTGGTCAGGGTCAGCCGGGTCGGGCCCATCGGGCCATCGCCCTCCGCCTCGACCCGGTTGCCGCTGGGCGTGCCGATCGCCTTCAGGTCGGCCCCGGAGCAGAACGTGCCGCCGGCGCCCCAGAGCACGGCCACCGCCGCGTCGGGATCGGCGTCGAAGGCCCGGAACGCGTCGGCCAGTGCCCGGGCGGTCGGCCCGTCGACGGCGTTGCGCGCCGCCGGCCGGTCCAGGATCACCGTGGTCACCGGCCCGTCCCGCTCGACCCGTACGCCCATCGGCACAGCATGCCCCCGGCGGTGCCGGCACGCCAGGGGGTGACCGTCAGTGGTCTCGGGCTCCGTCCCGTCGCACCACGGTCGCGCCGAGCGCGGCCCCGACCACTCAGGAACCACAGTGGTCGTGGGGCTCCGGCCCGCGACCGGATTACCACCCGCCCGGGTGTCCGGCGACCGGGCGCGGGGCTAGCATCACCGACGGCACGATCATGCGAGGTGCCCCGCGCGAGCGGGGAGAATCGGGAAGCCGGTGGAAATCCGGCACGGGCCCGCCGCGGTGACCGGGGAGCCACCGTCCACGCGCAGCAGCGCAGCCACTGGCCGACGGCCGGGAAGGCGGGCGGCCAGGCGTCGATCCGGGAGTCCGAAGACCGGCCTCGCGTCCGGTGCCCACGCCGGGGCGTGGGCCGAGCGCAGCGGGAGCCTGCCCTGAACACCGAGCTGTACGACGTCATCCACCGCCGCCGGGACGTGCGCGCCCAGTTCACCGGCGCGCCGGTGCCCGAGGAGGTGCTGCACCGGATCCTCACCGCGGCGCACGCCGCGCCGAGCGTCGGCTACTCCCAGCCCTGGGACTTCGTCGTGGTCCGCGACCCCGAGCTGCGGCGCCGCTTCCACGACCACGTACGCACCGAGCGGGAGACGTTCGCCGCCACGCTGGAGGGCGCGGCGGCCGAGACGTTCGTCCGCATCAAGATCGACGGCGTGCTGGAGTCGACCCTGTCGATCGTGGTCACCTACGACCCGGACCGGGGCGGCCCGGCCGTGCTGGGCCGCCACGCCATCGCCGACACCGGGCTCTACTCGGTCTGCCTGGCCATCCAGAACCTCTGGCTGGCCGCCACGGCCGAGGGACTCGGCGTCGGTTGGGTGTCCTTCTACCGGGAGCCGTGGCTGGCCGACCTGCTGGGGATCCCGCCCGGCATCCGGCCGGTGGCCTGGCTCTGCCTGGGCCCGGTCACCCACCTCGAGTCCGTGCCCGACCTGGCCCGGCACGGCTGGCGGCAGAAGCGGCCGCTGGCCGACGCCGTCCACCAGGACCGCTGGGCGGCCCCGGCCCGGTGATCCCGGACCGGGCCGTCGCCCGGTCGCCACGCACCGCGGCGGATCCGTCACCGCCGACCGGTTTGCGACCGCGAACGCCGGGAAGTCGGTACGGGTGCGAGCACTGTTGACGAAGATCGAACAGAACACCCGGCTGGACCGGGTGGGTGACCGGTTGCAGCGTGCGGTGCAGGCGACGCTGCGGCCGCAGCGGGTCCGCGACCTGCTGCACGGGGTGTGGCTGGGCCATCCGCTGCACCCGGCGATGGTGCAGGTGCCGGTGGGCGCCTGGATCAGCGCGGCGGTGCTGGACGTGCTGCCCGGGCAGCAGCGGGCGGCCACCACGCTCACCACGCTGGGCACGGTGAGCGCCCTGCCGGCGGCGGTCGCCGGCCTCAACGACTGGGCCGCGCTCGCCCCCGACCAGCGCCGGGTGGGCCTGGTGCACGCCGCGTCCAACACCGTCGCCCTGGCCTTCTACGCCGGCTCGGTGAGCGCGCGCCTGCGCGGGCGGCACGGGCTCGGCCGGGCCCTCGGCATGATGGGGCTCAGCGCGGCCAGCATGGGCGCCTACATCGGCGGGCACCTGGCGTACAAGCAGGGCGCGCAGGTCAACCAGAGCATCTCCGAGATGCACCGGATGAGCGGCGGCTGGCACCCGCTGGGCGACATGGCGGCCCTGCCGCAGCGCCAACTGATCACCCGGGAGATCGACGACGTGTCGGTGATCCTCTACCGGCACGACGACGACGTCACGGTGATGCTGGAGCGCTGCCCCCACCAGAGCGGCCCGCTCGGCCAGGGTGAGGTGCAGGTGGTCGACGGGCACGAGTGCGTGGTCTGCCCGTGGCACGGCAGCACGTTCCGGCTCAACGGCGGCGAGGTCGTGCACGGCCCGTCCGGCAACGACCAGCAGATCCTGCAGACCCGGATCCGCGAGGGCGTGCTGGAGGCCCGACTCCCCTGACCCGCGACGCGTGCGGTGAGGTCGCGCGGCGGTAGGTCGGCGCGCCGCCGCCCGAGCGGGCCGCTGCCGCAGAGTCATCACGCTCTTCTGGATGTACTGCCGGGTCCGAGGTGACCGTCGGTGACGGTCTGCCTGTCCGGTCCGGTCGGGGGTCGGTCTCTGACGTGTCGGCGCTGGGTTGTCGGGCGCTCAGGTCGGTGCTGGGCGCGGTCGTCGGGACGGCGGCTGCGTCGGCTCGGCCGGCTAGTCGCGGCGGTGCCGACCCACCGGGAGTTCTCCGGCGCTCGCCTGCGCCCCGGTCCGGCCGCGTCCGGTGGCCGGGCGGCGCCGCAGCCCGAGGACCGCGCCGATCTGGGCGCCGACGATGCTGGCCACGGCGAGCACGGCGGAGACCGCCAGCGGCCGGTTCATCCGGTCCGGCTCACCCGCCCGGGCCGCCCCGACCGTCACCGGAGCGCCGCCGGGAGCCTCGGCCGCCGGCGGCGCCACGCCCGGCCGTTCCCGCGTCGTCTCCGCCGACCCCGGCGCGGCCCGGTCGGAGCCGGCCTTCCCCTGGGTCGCCCGACCGGGCGTGGTCGGGGCCGCGGTCTGCTGGCCCGCGCCGGCCTGGCCGGGGTTCGGCTGGCCCGGTGCGACCTGACCTGGGGTCGGGTGGCCGGGGCGGGTCGGGCGGGCGACCAGTCGGCCGGTGGCGTGCGGACGGGCGCCCCGGTCGCTGGCCTGCGCTGGCAGCTTCAGCAACTGGCCGGGGCGGATCCGGTCCGGGTCGTCCAGCCGGTTGAGCCGGGCCAGCTCCCGGTAGTCGGCGAACTCGCCCAGGTAGCGCTCGGCGACGGCGCCGAGGTAGTCCCCCTTCGCCACCCGGTAGACGGGCGCGCCGGCGACCGGCGCGCGGCTCCCCGACCCGCCCGCACCCGACCCGCCCGCGCCGGGCGGCAGCGCGCCCGACTCGCTCGCGCCGGGTGGCAGCGCGGGCGACGCGATCGAGTACCAGGCCGCTTCGGGCGCCGAGGGCGGGACCGATGCCGGTACCAGCGGCGCGACCGCGGCCGGCTGGGCGTACGGCTGCATGGTGGCGGTGGCGGCGCTCGCCGCCGGGGCGGCGGCGACGATCAGCGCGACCGACCCGACCAGCGCGGCCGCCGCGCGCTGCTGGCGGCTCATCCCGGGCAGCCGGGGCGCCGGCCGGCGTAGCGCCTGCGCTGCCAGCTCGACCAGCACCGAGAGGGTGAAGGTGGCCCAGCCGAACCAGCCGGCCAAGGCCAGCGCCCGCAGGAAGAGCCGGCCGTCGTCGCGGCTGGTCAGGGTGGCGCCGATCTCGGCGACCGTGGGCACGTGGTCGGGCAGCGGGTTGCCGGCGAGGGCGAGCAGCGCCACCGGCCCGCCGACCACCACCGCGCAGAGCACGACGAGCGCGGCGAACCCGGTCAGGACCCGTCCGGTCCGCCGGAGGGCGGAGCGACCCGATGCGGCCATGGCTGCCTTCCTTCCCTACGGCGCGCGGGTGAGCGCCCGCGCGGTGGCCTCCCCGGAGACGGTGACGGTGTCGTCGAAGCCGAAGAGGCCGAGCATGGATCTGCGGTAGGTGACGGTGACCTCGACCCGGACGACGGTCTCGCCGTCGACGGTCGGGAAGCTCACCGTGTGCCGGGTCGCCCCGGCCGCGGCCAGGTAGTCGGCGATCGCCCGGCGCGCCTGCGGCTGGTTGATCCGCTTCGGTCCGCCCTCGATCGCGGTGGCCCGGTCGATGGCCTGGCCGCCCGTCCGGGCCGCCTCGGCGGCCAGGTTGTCGGCGCGCTGGAGGGTGCGCAGCTGCCCGGCGCCGTCGACGGCCAGACCGATGATCGCCAGGACGCCGACCATCGTCACGGCGAGGAAGACGCTCACCCGGCCGGTGTCGGACGCGGCGGCCCGGCGGGTCATCCCCGGCTCCGGTAGCGGTCCAGCGGCGAGGTGAAGCTCGCCGCGACCCGGTTCCCGGCGGGCATCCCGGGCAGCGCCGCGAGCTGGATGTCCCGGAACGAGACAGTGCAGGCCACCTGGACGGTGACCGTCGCGTCCTGTCCGACCGGGCTGCGGAACGCCGCGTCGAACGTGGACGGCCTTCCGCGTACCGAACCGCTGAAGGTGACCTCCGGCGTGCCGGCGCAGTCCAGGCCACGCCAGTCCAGTTGCCGGCGGGCCGCGTCCCGCGCCGCGCGCCGCGCGGTCGCCGGATCGCGGGAGATCGACGCGGCCCGGGCGGCGTCGTGCGCGGCGGCGTCGATCGCCTCGGCCGCCACCGCGGTACGCCCGGCCACCCCGGCCAGCACGATGAGCGCGATGAAGGCCGGCGCCAGCACCGCCACCTCGATCGAGACCGAGCCCCGCTCGGCGGTACGGCTCACGGCTCGGTCCACCGTTCCACCGTCCCGTGCGCGGTCTGCCGCACCGGGAAGTCGACGCCGGGGATCACCGACAGGGAGCGCCCGCGCACCGTGCAGGTCACCTCGGTGGCGCCGGTGACGCAGCTCGGCCCGGGGTCGTCCCAGCCGACCAGCCAGTCGCCGGCGGACCGCAGGAAACGGGTGGCCCGCGCCTCCCCGGCGCCGGGCGGCGCCTGGTGCAGCCGCTGCGCGTTGACAGCGCTCTGCGCCGCGTTGAGCGCGGTGGACCGGGCGACGAACCAGACAGCGACCTGGATGGAGGCGAAGAGCAGCACCAGGATGAGCGGCAGCACCACGGCCAGCTCCACCGGGTTGGCCCCGCGGTCCGCGGGCGGGCGCGGGCGCCGGGCGGTGGGGGCGACCGCCCGGCGCCCGCTGGAGAAAGCCGCGTGACGCATCGAGTTACTGCGGGTTCTTGTGGCCCGGGATGGCGTTCATCCAGTCGTTGGCCTTGGCCAGTGCCACCCCGGTGACCACCGTGGCCACGAAGACCAGGCCGAAGATGATCACCGCGGTGGGCACCGGGCTGTCGCCGCGCTCACCGTCGCGGCGCAGCTCGGCCAGGCGCGCCGTCAGCGCGACGTGCAGGTAGGTGACGAGGGACATGACGTGCTCCTTCTCTTGCGGGTCAGACCCGGGCGATGAACGGGTAGACGGCGAAGCCGAGCAGGACGAAGACGAGCAGGGCGCCGGGGATGTCCAGCCGGCTGGTGACCCCCTCCGCGCGGGCCAGGTTGTCGGTACGGATCTGGTCGCGCAGCGAGTCGGCGCGGCTGCGCAGGGTCTCGTGCACCTGGGCGCCCTCGCTGCCGGAGGAGCGCATGATCGCCCCCACGTCGCCCAGCTCCGGGATGCCGATCCGGTCGGCGAGGTCGCGCAACTCGTCCCAGGGCGAGTGCATCTGCAACTGGGCGAGCCGCAGCGCCTCCCGGAGCCGGTCGAAGACCCAGCCGTCACAGACCGCGGCGGCCCGCTCCAGCGACTGCACCGGCCCGTGCGCGGCGCTGAGCTGCAACGCCACCAGATCCAGGTAGGTGCAGACGGCCTGGCGGAACTCGTCCCGCGCGGCGTCCGCCCGGGTGAGCACCGCCCGGTGGGCGAGCAGCGCGCCGAGCAGCGCCATGCCGAGGCTGCCCAGCACCGGTACGGCCACCGGCACCCCGATGCCGAGCACGAACAGGGCCACCCCGAGCACGCTCGGCATGGCGAGCCCGACCAGGGCGGAGAGCAGCAGCGACAGCGCGTACTGCTCGGGGGTGCGGTCGATCAGCGCGAGCTGCCGGTGCGGCGGACGCAGCCAGCGGGACAGGCCGGTGAGCCATTCCAGCCGGCGGCCGGCGGCGGCTCGCCCGGGGCCGGCGGCCGGCTGGTGCAGCCGGCGCAGCGCCGGGCCGAGCGCCGGCGTCGCCGGCACCACTTCCCGGACCACCAGGAACAGCCCGAGCCCGATCGCGGCCCCGCCGCAGACGGCCAGCGCGAGCGGCCAGTTGCCGGTCATCCTCGCCCTCCCTCCGGGAAGTCCGGACGGGTGCTCACGCGATCGCCTCCTGCGGGTCGGGGGCGGGCAGGAAGCGGGCCGGCCGCCGCGGCTGGCTCATCGAGCGCACCCAGGCCAGCAGCCCGACGAAGGCCGCGCCCAGAGCGGCCATCACCAGCTGCCCGGCCGGCGTGCCGTACGGGCGGATGTACTCGGTGTTCACCAGCCCGTACGCCAGCGTCGCCAGGGTCATCCCGGTGAGGAAGCGGACCGCGAACCGGGGTTGGGTGCGCTTGGCCTCGATCTCCCGGCGGGTGGCCACCTCGGCGGCCGCCGCGGACGCGATCGAGCCGAGCACGTCGCCGAGCCGCTCGCCCCGGTCGGACAGGTGCAGGATCAGCGCCGCCACCACCTGGTCGCCGACCGGGTCGCCGATCTCCTCGCCGAAGGCGAGCAGCGCCGAGCGGGCCAGCCAGCCGGCCTGGAGCCGGGCGGCGAGCAGCCGTACCTCCTCCTGGATCTCCTCGGGAGCGGTGCTGACCGTGCCGATCACCGCCTGCTGGAGCCCCTGGCCGGTGGCGGAGACGTCCTTGAGCCGGCGGGTCCACTCGCCGACCGCCTCGATCCGGGCGATCGCCCGCTGCTCGGCCCGGCCGACCGAGAAGAGCCACGGGGTGCCCGGCACGGCCACCGCCACCAGCAGGCCGACCACCGGCAGTCCGGTGAGCAGGAAGGCCAGCGCGCCGGCGACCAGCGCGCCGACCAGCAGGGCCTGGTACGCCCGCTGTTCCCGGGGCGTCGCGCCGGAGCCGCGCCAGAGCCGGCTGACCCCCCGCCCCGCGCCGGGCGCCGGGCCGGGTGGCCGGCGGGTGCCGACCAGCGCCACCGCCGCCAGCAGCAGCCCGGCGACGCAGGCCGCCCCGGAGACCACCGCGATCAGTTCGACGTCGGCGAGCACCGGTCACCGCCGGCCGAGTCGGGTCTGCAGGGGCCGCCGCCAGGCGCCGGTGCCGGCCTCGATCCACCTGGTCAGCAGCCGGGCGTCGTAGCCGACCCGGAGCAGTTGGGCGCGGATCCGCTCGGGCAGGTGCCGGGGAACCGCCCGGCCGTCCGGACCGGGGCCGAAGACCGCGGTGGTGACGATCCGGTTGCCCTCGCCGACGCCGATCACCTCCTCGACGTGCGAGACGAAGCGGTGCTTGCGCCCACCGATCGCCGTCTCGTCCTCGACGGTGACGTAGACGATCAGGTCGAGCGCGTTGCCGGCCATCCGGCGGGCCTGGTCGACGGTCATCTCCCGGCCGTGCGCCAACGCCAGCTCGATGATCCGTTCGCCCACCCCGGCCGGGGTCCGGGCGTGGATGGTGCACATCGAGCCCCGGCTGGTGGTCATCGCCTGGAGCATCGGGACGATCTCCCGGGACCGGACCTCGCCGACGATGATCCGCAGGACGCCCATCCGCAGCGCGAGCGGGATCAGGTCGGCGATGCTCACCTCGCCGGCCGGGCGGCCGTCCAGCCCCCGTTCGCCGTGCCCCTCCCGGGCCTCGAAGCTCATCACCGCCCGGTGCCGCGCCCGGCGGCGCGCCGGCAGCAGCTCGCGGCTCTCCTCCAGCAGCACGTACGGCTCGTCGGCCGGGATCTCGTTCATCAGCGCCCGGATCACGGTGGTCTTCCCCGCCCCGGCCAGGCCGGCGACCATGATGTTCAGCCCGGCCCGCAGGGACGCGCGGAGGAAGTCGCGCAGCAGCGGGTCGATCATCTCGGCCAGGTCGCCCCGGCCGCCGGCGATGTCGTCCAGGCTCACGTCCAGCGTGTTGTGCTTGCGGATCACCGCGTACGGGCGGTGGCTGACCAGGAACACGGCGGCGAGCCGGCTGCCGTCGGGCAGTTGCAGGTCGAGCGTGGGCTTCGAGGTGGACAGGGACCGCTCGGTGGCGCCGGCCCGGCGGGCGGCCGCCTGGAGGATCTCCACCAGCTCGTCGTCGCTGTCCGCGATCGGCTCGGCCCAGTCGACCCCACCGCCGTGCCGGGTGACGCGCACCTGGTCGCAGCCGAGGATGTGCACCTCCTCGATGGTGTCGTCGACCAGCAGGGTCTGCAGCCGGCCGAGCCCGGCCAGCTCGGCGGTGACCTGGTCGAGCAGCAGCCGCTCCGCGCCGGCGGCCATCGGGGTGCCGGCCCGGCGCACCGAGTCGGCGTACTCGGCGACCACCGCCACGGCCAGCCGGGCCCGTTCGGTGTCCTCGGCGTCGGCGTCGAACTCCCGGCCGCGCTGCCACCGGGTGAGCCGCTCGCTGAGCTCCCGGCGCAGCTCGCGGACCACCTGGAAGTCGACCCGCGGCCGGGGCGGCGGCTCCGGCGGCGCGCCGACCGGGACCGGCGTGCCGTGGTGGTGCCGCCCGTTCGGCGTCACCCCGTTCGCCTGGGTCCCGTGCCCCGTGCCCGACGGGGTGGCGCCGTTCGCCCCGGGCGGGACGGCACCGTGCACCGCGGGCAGCGGCGGCGCGGTGGAGGTGGCACCGGGCGGCTGGCGGCGCGGGTCCGACGAGACCGGCTCAAAGCGCATCCGGCACCCCCTGCGACACCGGCCAGGCCAACCGGGCGCGCCGGCGTTCCAGCAGCGACCCGACCGGCACCTCCAGGGCCGCGGCCGCGCGCATCAGCGGCCGCCCGGCCCGCACGGTGCCGCCCAGGGCGAGCACCTCGGCGGTACGCGGGTCGTGCGGCAGCCGGTCGATCACCGGCAGCCGCAGCGCCTTGCTGATCTCGCCGCGTCCGTGGCCGGCGCCGACCAGCAGCAGCCGCAGCGTGCCGGGGGAGACCCGGTGTTCGGTGAAGTCCCGCTCGATCGCCCGGACCATCGCCCGGGTGCCGGAGAGGTCGGGCAGTCGGGCGCCGCTGACCAGCAGCACCACCGACGCGGCCCGCAGGATCGGCCAGGGTGGGCCGGGGACCTGCAACCGGCCACAGTCGACCAGCACGTCGTAGCCGGGGTCGCCCCGCTCCAGCCCGGTGAAGAAGTCGGCGAACCGCTGCCAGAGCGGGGCGACGCTGCCCGCCTGCGCCGGGTCCACCACGCCGGGCAGCAGCAGCCGTTCCCGCTTCGGGGCGTCGAGGTCGACCAGTTGCGACCAGAAGGCGGTCTCCAGGTTGCCGTCGCGCAGTTCACCGACGGCCAGTTCACCGATGCCCCGGGGCCCGTCGAGCGCGCCGCCGAGATAGCCGGCGAGGATCGACCCGCCGGCCGGGTCGGCCTCGACCAGCACCAGCCGGCGGTGCCAGCTCAGGGCGCAGGCCAGGGCGGTGGTGGTGACGCCCGGCGAGCCCTTCGCCGACACCAGCGCGATGATCGCCATGCTCAGGCCGCCTCGGTGAGCACGACGGCGATCCGCTCCTGGGCCGAGAGCGCCACCACGGCCGGCACGTCGCGCACCGCGAGCGCCAGGTAGAGCACGATCTCGGTGTCGTTCTGGCCGGTCGCCGTGTCGATCACGGTGGCCTCGAACCGGGTGGCGGTGGCCGCCGGGCCGGTGTCGTCGTCGTCCGGGGTGCTCACCAGCAGGACCTTGTCGCCGGGGTGCAGCTCGCGGGCCGGTACCTCGGCCGGGCCGAGGCCCAGCGCGAGCTGCTGCTGGCCGGGGGCGAGCAGCGGGTCGTCGGTGAGCTGGGCCATGGTGAGCAGGGTTCCGGGGGTGAGGGAGACCGCGGCCCGCTTGCCCACCACCTCGTCGAGCCGGCCGGCCGGCACCGGCGCCAGCCCCTGGCCGCCGGCCACCTGCACCGGCACCAGGTCGTCCGCGCTGAGCTGCCGGCCGACCTCGACCGGGCGGGCCACCGCCAGGTAGCTGCCGGTGGCCCGGACGGAGGTGACCGCGAACGCGGCGCCGAGCCCGCCGAGGGCGATCAGCAGGACGGCCAGGCCGAGCAGTCCGGGGCGGGTCCGGCGCTGCCGGACCACCTTGGGCGGGGCGACCGGCGCGTCCACCGGTCCGGTTCCGTTGCGCGTCGCCAGGCTCATCGGGTCACCACCTGGAGTTCGTTGATCTGGATCGGGACGGTGCCGCTGGTGCGGGTCTGCGGGATCTCGCCGCGCTGGCCGCCGCCGCGCCAGGTCACCGTCCAGTACGTGGTGGCGCTGACCCGGTACGTGCCGGCCTTCGGGTAGCCGGTGTGGTAGCCGCAGTCGGGGGAGGTCCGCCCGGCCCGGGGCCCGGTGGTCGAGTACGGGGTGCCCGGGCGGGTACAGGTGACCTTCCGGCCATTGCCCATGCTCCACACGATCCGGTCGACCTTCGCCGCGATCGAGACGGTCAACCCGCGGTCGGAGGCGGAGGCACGCAGCGGGCCGAAGTAGTTCGGGCCCCGGCTGGCCCACATCCACACGGGCAGCCCGACCAGCCCCGGGCCCTTGCTCTTGCGCGGCGCCACGGCGACCCGGGGCGGGAGCAGCCGGATCGAGGCGAGCGCCCGGCGGGCCAGTTCCTCCGGGTCGGGCGGCGCGCCGAATCCGGGCGGCGGGCTGTCCCGCAGCACAGTGGTCTGGTCACCCAGGTCGCCGCCGTTGCAGGTGCGCACGTACCACTGCTGGCCGGGCGGCGTGTTCGCCGGCTGCGGCTGGGCGAGCTTGTAGTAGCAGCCGTCGCCGTTGTTGAACCAGCCGAGCAGGTCGTCGTAGCAGGGGATGGTGCGGCCGTTCCACTGGCACTTTCCGCCGCCGCCACCCCCGGAGTCCCCACCTCCGCCGCTGTCGCCGCCGCCCGGGCCGCCGGGCGTGCCCGGGTCGTCGTCCCAGACACTGCAGTCGGGCTGCCCCGGCGGGCACTCGACGCCCGGGTCGGCCCGTCCGGCGGCGACCGCCGGCACGGTGGCCCCGGTGGCCAGCAGCAGCGCCAGGCCGACGCCGCCGAGCGCGCGGCGGGCCGCCCCGGTCCGGGTACCGGGGCCCGGGGCGGCCCTTCCTCCCCAGGTCAGCACGGCTGGTCCTGGTGGCCCGCGCCGGCGCTGATCAACCAGCGACCGTCGGGATAGCGGGTGGCGGTGGCGGTGGCCAGGTGCCGGCCTCCGCCGGTGCCGGGGACCACCCGGTTGGTCCGGGCGTAGACCAGCCGGTAGCCGGTGGCGTCCAGGCAGTCCTGGATCTCCACGGTGGGCGGGTCGGCGTCCAGGTCGACGGAGGTGACGGTCGGGGCGGAGCGCAGCGTCCCGGTACGCATAGCGCCGTGCTCCTTCGCCTCCCGAATGCTCACCCGGACCCGGGTCAACAGCGGATCGGCGAGGAATCTGGACAGTTCCGGATGATGTGGATCGCTTCGTCGGCTGGCCGTACGGGATGCGTCGAGATAACCGGAATACGCGGCGAGCGCCGCTTTCTCCGCCGCCTGTTCCGCGGCTTTCCGCTGCTCGGGGGCGGGCGCCCGCCGGTCGTCGACCGGCCGGCCGATCGCCTCCCGCTCGGCCCCGCAGGCGGTGGCCGAGCCGACCGCCGCGAGCGTGAGCAGGCCGGCCACCCAGCGGTTGAGCTGCCGTCCTCGCACCGTCGTGCCTCCTCGATGGCGCCCCGGGGGCCACCGTCACGGTGGCCTGCGGGGGGCATGCGGCAGCGCGGCCGGATGACCACATCCGGGCTCGTGAATTGCGCAGCCACATTTACCGCTATGGATTACTTACCAATGCACGTTCCAGAAAGCGTCCTGTCGGTCGAACGTGTGTTGCGTCACACCCAAGGGGCGAGCATAGGCTGACGTCCGCCGATGCAACAGAGGCAATTCATTCGAATACCGAGAGTGATGACGGGTGGTGGCGACGGGTGGTCGAGGTGGGATCGCGGGAAGGTCGGGGGCGGGACGGGGTGATCGTCTCGTGGTGTTCGCGGCATGGATTTCCCATCCGAGATCGGGGCGGCCGCGCTGCCGGGAAGGGGCCGACTCGACGCGGCATCTGGCCCGATCCGTCCACCGGCCACGCCGGCCCGACCGGCCGCTATTCGCCCTTTATGGGAATCCCATCACCGCACAAGCCGGGCTTCCCGCCCGGCGGCAGCTGTGTCGCCCCCTCGGCCGGGGATGCGGCCCGCCGTCACACAGGTCGGGCGCCAGCACTACCGTCCGTGTCGGCCGTTCGACACCGCGTCCGGGGCGTGGACCCCGCCGCGCCTCCCCGTGCGGGGGTTCCGGGATGGCGCTGACCGGACCCGCCGAAGGGCTCGACCGGGCCGAGGGCGGGTCGGCGGGCGCCGGGTCGCCGGCCGGCTCGCGCCGTTGGTCGGGGCGGTTGGCCGTGCTGACGGTCACCCCGCTGCTGCGGTTGGCCGCGATCCGGTACGCCGTACCGCCGGGTCGGCCGGAGCGGACCGGCTGCGACGGCTGCGCCGCCCCGATCGGGCTGGACCGGCCCCGGCCGGCGCTCGGCCCGGCCGCCCGGTGCGGCGGCTGCGGCGCCCGGATCGGCCCGCCGCCCGGTGCCGTGGAACTGGCCGCGCTGGCGGCGCTCGGGCTGCTGGTGCTGACCGGTCCGCCGCCGGTCGAGCTGGCCGCCACCGCCTGGTGGCTGGGCTGGGCCGTGCCGCTGGTCTTCGTGGACCTGGCGGTGCACCGGCTGCCGGACCGGCTCACCTGGCCGGCGGCGGCCGGGACCTGGCTGCTGCTCGGGCTGGCGGCGCTGGCCGGGGCCGACCCGGCGCCCTGGTTGCGGGCCACCGGCGCCGGGCTCGGACTGGCCGCCTTCTTCGCGACCAGCACGCTGCTACTCGGCCGGCGCGGCTTCGGCCTCGGCGACGCCAAGTTGGCGTTGGGCGCCGGCGCCCTGCCCGGCTGGTACGGCTGGGGGCTGCCGGTGGTCGGGCTGCTGCTCGCGGTCACCGCCTCCGGGCTGGTCGCGGCGGCGCTGCTGGTGGCGCGCCGGGTGCGCTGGTCCAGCCACCTCCCGTTCGGCCCCTACCTGGTGCTCGGCACGGTCGGCGCGCTGCTCCTGGCGGGGTGACACCTCGCCGCATGGTTCAGCACCCGGCTCCCGGCGCACCGGATGGGGGCGGTCAGCGGCGCGCGGTGCCGCCCACGGTGTCAGCCATCGGGCGCTCGGCGCGCCGGGCCCACCGGCGCAGCAGGTCGCCGCCCGGGCGGGCGAGCAGCGTCGTGACCACGACCGCCACCAGCGCACCGAGCAGCGCGCCGGCGATGACGTCGTGCGGGTAGTGCACCCCGACGAAGGTGCGGGAGAACGCACCCAGCACCGCCAGCGGCAGCGCCACCAGCCCGATCCGGCGGGAGAGCAGCAGCGTCGCCGCCGCCAGCGCGCCCGCGATGGTGGCGTGGTTGCTCGGGAAGGACCAGTCACCGGTCGGCGGGCAACTGCTCGCCACGATGACCACGTCGGCCAGCGCCCGGCACGGCCGTTCCTGGTCGACCACCGACTTCAGCGCCTCGCTGCACCCGTACGCCAGGATCACCGACAGCGGCGCGACCAGCGCGAGCGCCCGGTCCCGGGGCCCGCCGCCGAACCGGCTGAGGGCCGCCGCCAGCAGCAGCGCGCCGAGCAGCAGGATCGCTCCCTCGGTGAAGTGCCCGGCGAACCACTGCACCGGTTGCGGGGTATCCGCGGCGAAGCCGACGATGTCCTGGTACCACTCGATGCTGATCTCCGGAACATCCGGCTTGCTCGCAACAACCATGACTCACCTCACCAACCGTTCATACCGGGTTTACCGCGCAGACAAGGTTGGAACACCTTGGCGGTCACCGCAGTGTGCGATGGTCGGGACGTCCCCCTGACTTTCGTCTCAGTGACCTCACAGCCGGGTCTGCTTCGGTGGTGCCAGGTACGTCGAACCAGGGAGGCGCGGTGCCGCAGACCCGCACCAGTGATCGACCGCCGGCCGGGCCGGTGACGGACGAGGAGAGCTGGCGGATCCGGCGCACCGAGGCGGACCTGCACCGGCTCGCCGAGACCGAGTCGATCTTCGCGCTCGGCAACGGGTGGGTGGGCTGGCGCGGCAACCTCGACGAGGGCGAGCCGTACGGCATGCCGGGCAGCTACCTCAACGGCTTCTACGAGGAACGCGAGCTGAGCTACCCCGAGGACGGGTACGGCTTCCCGCAGCTCAGCGACACAGTGGTCAGCGCGCCCAACGCCGCGCTGATCCGGCTCTGGGTCGGCGACGAGCCGCTCGACATCCGCACCGGCACGCTCCGCACCCACCAGCGGGTGCTGGACCTGCGGGCCGGCACGGTCGAGCGGTGCACCGAGTGGATCTCACCGGCCGGCCACGGCGTACGCATCCGCAGCACCCGGCTGGTGTCGCTGCCCCGGCGCCCGGTGGCCGCGGTGCGCTGGGCGGTCGAGGCCCTGGACGGGCCGGTCGAGGTGCGGATCTGCTCCGACCTGCTGGCCAACCAACGGGTGCCGGAACGCTCCGACGACCCGCGCGCCGCGGCGGTGATCACCGACCCGCTGACCGCCGAGTACCGCCGCGGCGCCGACCACGACGGCGTGCTGGTGCACCGCACCGAGCGCAGCGGGCAGCGGGTCGCGGTCGCGGTGGCCCACCAGGTCGACGCGCCGGACGGCTTCGGCGCGGACGCCGACCGCAGCCCGGACCGGCTGCGCCTGACGCTGACCGGCACGCTGCGACCGGGGGAGCGGGCCCGGCTGGTCAAGTTCGCCGCGTACGAGTGCGCGCGGGTGGACGCCACCCCGCCGCAGGAGTTGGCCGACCTGGCCGTCCGGGAGGCGGACGCGGCCCGCGGGGACGGCTTCGACGCGCTGCTCGCCGGCCAGTGCGCGGCGCTGGATGCCGCCTGGCGGGTCGCCGACGTGCAGCTCGACGGGGACGCCGAGTTGCAGCAGGCGATCCGGTTCGCGGTCTTCCACCTGATCCAGGCCGGCCGCGCCGAGGGCGACCGGACGATCCCGGCGAAGGGGCTGACCGGGAACGGCTACGACGGTCACGTGCTCTGGGACACCGAGGGCTACGTGCTGCCGGTGCTGACGTACCTCGCCCCGCGGGTGGCCCGCTCGGCGCTGCGCTGGCGGCACGCGCACCTGGCCGAGGCCCGCGAGCGGGCGGCCGAGCTGCGGCTGCCCGGGGCCACCTTCCCGTGGCGCACCATCGGCGGCCGGGAGTGCTCCGGCTACTGGCCGGCCGGCACCGCCGGGCTGCACGTCAACGCCGACATCGCCGACGCGGTGCTGCGTTACGTCGCGGCCACCGGTGACCAGGAGTTCCTCGCCGAGACCGGGCTGGAACTGCTGGTGGAGACCGCGCGGCTGTGGCACGGCTTCGGCCACTGGTCCGACACCGGCGCCTTCCACCTGCACGGGGTCACCGGCCCCGACGAGTACTCCGCGGTGGTCGACGACAACGTCTTCACCAACCTGATGGCCCGGCGGAACCTGCGCGGCGCCGCCGACGCCGCCGAGCGGCACCCGGCGGTGGCCGCCCGGCTCGGCGTCGACCCGGCCGAGGTGGCCGGCTGGCGGGCCGCCGCCGACGCGGTCTTCATCCCGTACGACCGCAAGCGCGGGGTGCACCAGCAGTCGGCCGGCTTCACCGAGCAGCCGGAGTGGGACTTCACCCGCACCGGCGCGGACGACTACCCGCTCCTGCTGCACTTCCCCTACCTGGAGCTGTACCGCAAGCAGGTGGTCAAGCAGGCCGACCTGGTGCTGGCCATGCAGCGCTGCCCGGGCGAGTTCACCGCCGACGAGAAGGCCCGCAACGTCGCCTACTACGAGGCCCGCACGGTGCGGGACTCGTCGCTGTCGGCCTCCCCGCAGGCGGTGCTCGCCGCCGAGGTCGGGCACCTCGACCTGGCGTACGACCTGTTCGCCGAGTCGGTCCTGCAGGACCTCGCCGACCTGGGCGACAAGACCGGCGACGGACTGCACCTGGCGTCGCTGGCCGGCGCGTGGCTGGCGCTGGTGCAGGGCTTCGGCGGGCTGCGCGACGACCGGGGCGTGCTCTCCTTCGACCCGCGGCTGCCGGCGGCGATCGACCGGCTGGTGTTCCACCTGTACTGGCACGGCCAGCGGCTGCGGGTCACCCTCACCCGGGACGAGGCCCGCTACGAGCTGCCGGACGCCGGCCCGGAGACCACCGTCGAGCTGTGGCACCACGGCGAACCGCTCCCCGTCACCGGCGGGACCCCGGTGGTACGCCCGATGCCGCCGGTCCCCGACCCGGGCCCCGAGCCCCTGTCGCCCCCCGGCCGCCGCCCCGCCCGCCGCTGACCCGCGCCCGCGTGCCCGCGCCTGCGGCGACGCCCCGAGCGCGAGATCGTGCTCGCGCCCGCAAGATGGTGCTGTATCCAGGATGTAGGGGCATCGGTGTCGCTCGGAGGCCACTACATCCATGTTCGAGCGCGATCTCCCCGCCGCGCCGCCGTCTCCCGCCGCCGCGATCCCGGCGGCGCGGCCGGGAGTGGAACTCGGGGGCGCGCCGGGCGGGTGACCGGTAGGGTGGCGCGGTGGCTGATCTTGAGCGGCTGGCGGAGCGGCACGCCGAGGCGGTGTTGCGGTTCGAGCGGGAGAACCGGGAGTGGTTCGCCCGTACGGTGCCGGACCGCGGCGACGACTACTTCACCGGGTTCGCCGCGCGGCACGCGGCGCTCCTCGCCGAGCAGGCCACCGGCGAGTGCCACTTCCACGTCCTGGTCGACGACGACGGCTCGGTGCTGGGCCGGTTCAACCTGGTCGACGTCGCCGACGGCGAGGCCGAGCTGGGCTACCGGGTGGCCGAGCGGGTCGCCGGCCGGGGTGTCGCGACCGACGGCGTCCGCCGCGTCTGCGTGCTGGCCCGCGACGCGTACGGCCTGCGCCGGCTGGTCGCCGCCACCACGCTGGACAACGCCGGTTCGCGGGCGGTGCTCCGGCGCACCGGCTTCACCCCGACGGGTGACGTGCTGCTCGGTGGCCGTCCCGGGCTGCGGCACGTCCGCGAGCTGACCGCCGCCGACTGAACCGCGGCGACCGGGCCGTCCGACCCGCCGTCGGCCGGGAGCGATGCCGCCGAGCGGGTGTCAGCCGGCGGTGCGGCCGCCGGACATCCGCTGCCTGACCTCCTCCAGCGCCTCGAAGGCGTACGCCCAGTTGTGGCACTTGAAGCTGCGCAGCCCTTCGATCGGGGTGCGGCAGTCCGAGCAGTTCACCCCGGCGATCGCGTCCGGGACCTCGGTGTTGACGTACTTGCGGTCACCCAGGATCACCGTCGCGATCATGATCGGGTCGTGCACCCCGGTCAGGGCCGAGGAGACGATGTCGTACCAGCTGATCCGGCGGCCGCACTTCGGGCAGTCCGGGTGGTCGCCGCTGACCCACAGCGGCGCGCCGATGCTGCGCAACGGCATGCCGAGCAGCTTCTCGATCCGCCGGACGTCCGACTCGGGCGTGGTCCACCGGTGCTGGCCGGGCAGCGAGGCCGGCGAGTCGTACACGGCGCGGAACAGGTCCTGATCGACCTGTACGGTCTCCCGCTGACTGGTCACGGCGTCCTCCTCGACGGTCGGGTGCCCCCACCGTCGTCCGGGTGATCGACGGGTGCAGCCGGATCAACGACAGGACGCCACCGCTGGTCGTCGCGGTGCGGAAGCACCGGTGCGCCGTCCGGGCCGGCCTCGGCCTCCGGCGATGGCAGACCGCCGAAAATGGTACGAATTGGGCAGGTCATCCGCCGGGAGGAGCGCCGATGGAGAGCAGGTCCGAGCGGCTGCTCCGCCGGCGCCAGGACCCGATGCGCACCTCGTTCCTGGAACTCCTCTTCGACCTGTCGTTCGTCCTCGCGCTCAACCAACTCTCCAACGTCCTGTCGGCGGACCTGACCGTCGTCGGCGCGCTGCGGACGATGCTGCTGCTGGCCCCGATCTTCTGGATCTGGTTGACCATCACCTGGTCCACCGACTGGTACGACCCCGGCACCGGCGCGGTGCGCGCGCTGCTGGTCGGCTCGGCGTTGGGCAGCCTGCTGATGGGGGCGGCCGTCCCCGAGGCGCTGGACGGGCGCGCCCTCATGTTCGCCGGGGCGTACGTCGCGATCCACCTCGGTCGCGGGCTGATCATCGGCGCCGCGCTGCGCGGTCACCCGCTGCGCCGACGGACCCTGCGGGTGCTCGTCTGGTACGGCGCGACCAGCGTGCCCTGGCTGGTCGGGGCGTTCGTGCCGGCGGTGCGGGCACCGCTCTGGCTCCTCGCGCTGGCGGTCGACTTCGTCGGACCCCGGCTCGGCTGGCCCACTCCCCGGCTCGGCCGCACCGGGCAGGACGAGTTGCGCCTCAGCGGGCGGCACCTCACCGAGCGCTTCCAGCAGATCTTCATCATCTCGCTGGGCGAGCTGGTGCTGTCCGCCGGCCTGTCGTACGTCGAGACCGCCCCCGACCCCGGCGCGACCGCCGCGTTCCTGTTGGGCTTCGCCGTGGCCGTGCTGATCGGTCTGCTCTACGTGACACCCGCGGGGGTGGCTCTCGGCCCGGCCATCGACCGTGCCGCCCCGTCCCGGTTCGCCGTCACCGTGGGGTACCTGCACATCGTGATGATCGCCGGGGTGGTGGCCACCGCGGTCGGTATCGAGTTGGCCATCGCCCACCCGACCGCACCGGCCGGGATGGGCGCGGTCGTGGTGACCGGCACCGGCCCCACCCTCTTCCTGGCCGGGCGGATGCTGCTCTCCGCGGCGATCCACCGCCGGTTCTCCTGGCCGCAGTTGGCCGCCCTGCTCGCGATGCCCGCCGTGGCGGTGGCGACGCTGGATCGGCCGCTGCTGGTGCTCGCCGCGGCCACCACGTCGGTGCTGTTCCTGGCCGCGGCCCTGGACCACACCGGCTTCTTCGCGCCACGCTCGACCGGGCAGGACTGACCGCGCGACCGCCAGCCCGGCACCGGATCGCGGGCCCGGCACCTCCGCGTTGGCCGGTCCGGCAGTCCCGCCGGGCGCTACCCGACGATCTTTCCCAGGGCGCGCAGCCCGGCGACCACGTCGGCCCCGGTGGGGGCGTTCCCGGGGTCGGCGAGGGCCTGCATGATCACGCCGGACATCAGCGCGAGCTGCACCATGCCGAGGGTGCGGACGGTCCGGTCCGGCACCTCCGCCTCCGGGACGCTGGCCAGGATCGCGGCCATGCCGCTGCGCCCCTGCCGCATCCCGTCGGCGAGCTGCGGCAGCAGGTCCGGTTGCCGTTGGGCCTGCATGAACAGCTCGACCGAGGTGAGCCAGAGCTTCGGGTGCGCCCGAGCCTGCGCGAGCAGGTCGTCCCACATCCGCTCGTACGCCTGCTCGGGGCTGAGGTCGGGTGCGTCGGCGGGGACCAGGGCCCGGCCGGCGAGGTCGCCCCACTCGTCCAGCAGCGAGAAGAGCGCCTGGAACAGCAGGTTCTCCCGGGAGCCGAAGTGGTAGCCGATCGCCGCCATGCTCACACCCGCCGTGGTGGCGATGTCGCGCACGCTCGTGCGGTCGAAGCCCTTTTCCAGCAGGCAGGCCCTGGCCCCGGCGAGCAGGGCTTCCCGATTCCCCATGGGCGGCAGGGTAGCACCTTTTTGCGCGACCGATTGAGGCGAGCGCCTGAGGCGTACGCCTTGTGCGATCGCCCAAATCTGCTCTACGGTTCTCGGCACGACCACTCCGGTCCCGACGATCGACAGGAGAACCGCCATGCAGACCCCTCCCCGACGCCGGAGGCGGATCCTCGCCGGCCTGGCGCTGGCCACGCTGACCGCGCTCACCGCCGGAACGGCCGTGCCGGCGGTCGCCGGTCGCGGCGACCCCGCGGTCGTCGGCACCGACCGGGGCGCGGTCCGCGGCACGGTCACCGCCGACCTGCGGTCCTTCCAGGGCATCCCGTACGCGGCGCCGCCGCAGCGCTTCACCTCCCCGGCGCCCGCGCCGGCCTGGTCCGGGGTACGCGACGCCACCCGCCCCGGCCCGGCCTGCGCCCAGCCGGTCGGCCTGCCCATCGGGGTGCCCGGCGAGGCCGAGGACTGCCTCTACCTGAACGTCACCACGCCCGGCCGGAAGGGTGACGACCTGCCGGTCATCGTGTGGATCCACGGTGGCAGCCTGATGTTCGGCACCGGCGACATGTACCGGCCGGACCGGCTCGCCGCCGACGCCGTGGTGGTCTCGATGAACTACCGCCTCGGCGTGCTGTCGTTCCTCACCCACCCGGCGCTCGACGCCGGCTCCCCGTACGGCTCGGGCAGCCTCGCCCTCGAAGACCAGCAGGCCGCGCTGCGCTGGGTGCGGGCGAACATCGCGGCCTTCGGTGGCGACCCGGGCAACGTCACGATCATGGGCCAGTCCGGTGGCGGGTACGCGGTCTGCGACCACCTCGCCTCACCGATGTCGGCGGGCCTGTTCCACCAGGCGATCATCCAGAGTGCCCCCTGCGCGACGGGCGGCTCCCGCACCCGGGCGGAGGCGGAGGCGGACAGCGCCGGCGTGATCAGGACCGTCGGGTGCGCCGACGCCGCCGACCTGGCCGGGTGCCTGCGGTCGTCCGGGACAACGGTCGCCGAGTTGCTGGCGGCGTACGGCCCGTGGGGCGAGCCGCGGCCGGTGTCCGGTACGCCGCTGCTGCCGCTCAGCCCGGCCGAGGCGTTCCGCACCGGCCGGTTCAACCGGGTCCCCGTCCTGGTCGGGGTGAACCACGACGAGGAGAACGGCAGGTACGCCGGCCTGGAGGTCAACCCGGGCGGAAGCCCGATCCCGGCCGAGGCGTACGAGTCGACGGTCCGCGAGCAGTACCCCGCCGACGCCGACGCGATCCTGGCCCGGTACCCGCTGTCGGCGTACGGCAACTCGGCGGGTCTGGCCCTGTCCACCATCGGGACCGATCGGAACTGGGCCAAGCCGACCTACGACACCGCGAAGCTGCTGTCGGCCTGGACGCGGACCTACATGTTCGAGTTCGCCGAGCAGGAGACGCCCTGGTTCGTCGGCTACGACCTGCCCAGCTTCCCGTGGCGAGCCCAGCACATGGCCGAGCTGGCGTACCTGTTCGACCTGGACCTCTTCGTGCCGCGGACCCGGCAGCAGGACCGGCTCGCCGACCGGATGATCGGCGCCTGGACGCGGTTCGCCGGGGACGGCGACCCGAACGGCGGGCGGGACGGCGGCTGGCAACGGTTCACCGAGCGCCGCCCGCATGTCCAGTCGCTCACCTCGGGCCGCTGGCAGCCGACCGAGTTCGTCCGCGACCACGGGTACGCGTTCTGGTCCCGGCTGGGCTGAGCGCCGACGGGAAGCGGTCCCGGTGCACGCGCACCGGGACCGCTTCCGCGTGCGGGCCCGGTCAGCTCCGGGTGACCAGGCCGGCGTCGACGACGTACTCGCCGCCGTGCACCGCTTCGAACTCACCGCTGGCGGTGAGCAGGACCGGGTCCCACTGGTAGGTGCTCACCAGGTCCGAGTCGGTGGCGTCGTCACCCACGTTGGCGGCCGTGCGGTCGTAGCTGCTCGCGGCCTCCAGCCAGACCTGGTAGAGCAGTTCGGTACGGGTGGTCAGCGACCAGGTGCCGTCCGGGTTGACGGTGGCGGAGCCGCCGCCGACGGCCTGACCCTGCCGGGCGCCGACCCGCACGCTGAGCACGCCGTCCGGGCCGGGGGCGATGCCCGGCTCGCCCTCGTCGCGCTGGCCGTCCCGGTCCAGGTCGTGCCAGACGACGCCGCGTACCACGCAGCTGCCGGAGATCGCCACGGTCACCGAGGTCGTGTTGTTCTCGGTGCTGATCTCCTTGCGCTGCGGGGCGATCGTCGCGGTGATCGCCGGCCGGGAACCCGGCTCCGCGCCGGCCACCACCAACGGCAGCCAGAGCCGCGGTGCCCAGCCGGGCGCCACCGCCGGGTGGGCGCAGGTGTAGCTCGTCTCGCTGGCCACCGCACAGGTCCACTCGCCGTCGGTCGGGGTGAGCTCGGTGGTCCGTAGCCCGGCCGGCACCGAGACGGTGAGGCTGACCGGCCCCGACTCGCCGGTGCCGCCGTTGTAGGCGTCGACGTGGACGCGGAAGGTCTCGCCCTCCGCCGGGTTCACGACGTCGGTCATCATCAGCTCGACGAAGAGGTCGGGCTGGAGGCGTCCGGCCGCCACCGCGTCGGCCGGAAGCAGTGTCGCCGAGGCGCCGGCCAGCGCCACGGCGGCCAGCGAGCTGGCGAGGGTACGTCGGATCGAACGGGATCGCATGGCGTCCTCACGTCGCAGGATCGGCCGCACCAGGGAGCGGCGGCCGAGGTGGAGATCGACTCTCCTCCATCCATCCGGCGTTTTCGATGCCTTTGGCGTTACGTCCCCACTGATGTCCCACCCCCCGGACACAATGGCGCGATGGCAGCAGAGCACGCCGACACCGACGCGTTCCGGGGCGCGACCTTCCGGCACGCCGACCTGGCCGGGGCCGCGTTCCGCAACGTCGACCTGGCCGGCGCCACGTTCCACAGCGTCGATCTGGCCGGCGCGACGGTCCGCGACAGCAACCTGAGCGGGGTCAGGATCGTCGCCTCGGCGATCAGCGACCTGCGGGTCTCCCGGCACGCCGGGCGGGGCACGGTGGTCGTCGACGACGTCGACGTCACCGCGTACGTGGCGGCCGAGCTGGACCGGCGGCACCCGGAGCGGGTGCGGCTGCGCGCGGTGCGCACCGCCGACGACGTCCGCGCGATGTGGGACACCCTCGAACGCCTCTGGGCGGAGACCCTCGCCCGGGCCGAGCGGCTGCCCGAGGCCGCGCTGCACGAGCGGGTCGACGACGAGTGGTCCTTCGTCGAGACGCTGCGCCACCTCGTCTTCGCCACCGACGTGTGGG
Source organism: Micromonospora sp. C28SCA-DRY-2 (assembly GCF_030519475.1). Classification (GTDB taxonomy): domain Bacteria; phylum Actinomycetota; class Actinomycetes; order Mycobacteriales; family Micromonosporaceae; genus Micromonospora. The sequence goes on from NZ_JAUMKD010000004.1 coordinate 581,291, forward strand.
TGGGGCGCGTGATCCGCGGCGAGCCGACCCCGTACCACCGGCTCGGCCTGCCGCCCACCGACACCTCGCCGGCCGGCGCCGCCGAACTCGGCATCGACCTCGCCGCCCGCCCCGCGTACGCCGAGGTGGTGGCGGTCTTCGCCGACCGCCGGCGGCGGGTGCGCGAGGTCGTCGCGGCGGTCACCGACGCGGAGCTGGCGGAGATGCGTACCGCCGAGCTGACGCCGGAGTGGGGCGTGGAGTCGCATCCGGTCGGCGAGTGCCTCCGGGTGGTGCTGGAGGAACACTGCGAGCACCGCCGCTTCGCGGTGCGCGACCTCGCCGTGCTGGAGGCGCGCGGGGCGTGACGCCGGCTCAGTCCGCGACCGTCAGCCGGACGGTCACGGTGTCGCCCACCTCGAGGTCCTCGTCCCTGCGCACCCGCGTCTTCACCGGTACGACGTAGCCCCCGTCCTTGGGCCACAGCGAGGTCTGCCACTCGCTCGCCCCGATGCGGACGGTCACCGGGATCATGCCCCAGCCGTAGCTGACCTGCGCGGAGGTGGCCGCCAGCTCCCGGCACTCCGGTGCCGGGACGCTGACGAAGTGCCAGGGTGCCGGGCCCCGCCAGAACCAGATCTCCCCGTCGAACTCCAGCTCCATCGCCGCAGGATACGGAGATCGGGGCCCGGGGCAAGACCCGGCCGACGGGCGTCCTCGCCGGAGGAGCGGCTGTTTTGCCCGGTGCCGGTATGGGCATCGCTACCAGGTATGGAGACCGGGGAGCTGCTCAACGGTCGGTACCGGCTGGTGGATCGCCTGGGCGCGGGTGGCATGTCGGTGGTGTGGCGCGCCCATGACGAGGTGCTCGGCCGGGACGTGGCGGTCAAGATGCTGTCGACCAGCCTGGCCGCCGACCCGCACCTGCTGCGACGCGTCCGGCTGGAGGCGCGGTCGGCCGCGCGGCTGCGCCACCCCAACATCGTCGAGGTGTACGACTACGGCGAGACGACCGACGCCGGCGGGCGCCGACTGCCCTACGTGGTGATGGAGCTGGTCGAGGGCCGCTCGCTGGCGCAGCTGCTGACCGGTGGTGCCCTGCCGTGGCGGGTGGCCGTGCTGACCTGCGCGCAGGTCGCCGCCGCCCTGGCGGCGGCCCATGACCGCGGCATCGTGCACCGTGACGTCAAACCCGCCAACGTGATGGTGACGGCGGCCGGGGTGAAGCTGGTCGACTTCGGAGTCTCCGCCGCGTCCGGTGACGCGGACGGCCCGGCCGGTCCGCTGCTCGGCACGCCGGCCTACCTGGCTCCCGAGCGGCTCAGTGCCGGGGTGGTCCAGCCGGCGACCGACGTGTACGCGCTCGGCCTGCTGCTGTACCGGGCGCTGGCCGGGACCCTGCCCTGGCGCGCCTCGACCACCACCCAGATGCTGACCGCACACCGCTACCAGGAGCCAGCCGTCCTGCCACCGGTCGACGACCTCCCGCCCGAGGTGGCCGAGCTGTGCCGGAGCTGCCTGGACAAGGACCCCGGCCAGCGCCCCGGCGCGGCCGAGCTGGCCCGACGGCTGGGCGGGATCGCCGGCCTCCCGCCCGCCACCCTCGTCGTACCCGACCGGGACGTCGCCGGCGGGACGGGGCTCGCCGAGGCGGCGGCACCGCTCGGGTCCGCCCGGGCCACCGACCTGACCAGGGTCGCCGTCGGGCTGCTGACCGCACCCCCGCACCAGGCGCTCCGGGCGCGCTGGCACGGACTGTCGGCGCACGCGCGTCGGCAGGTGGTGGCGGTCGGCGTGGTCGCCCTGCTGGCGCTGACCACGGCCGGCGCCAGTTGGGTGGTCGCGGCATCCGGCCGGGACGACGAGCCGTCCCGGGTCGCGACGCCCGCCGCCGTCACCGGTATGGGCGAGCGGAAGCCGGAATGCAGCGTCCGCTACACCGTCCGGGGCGCCGTCAACGGCCGTTTCTCCAGCGCTGTCAGCGTCTCCAACACCGGCACCACGCCCATCGACGACTGGCAGTTGACCTTCGACCTGCCCGGCGAGCAACGGCTGCTGTCGGGCTCACCTGGCACGTGGCGGCAGACCGGCCGCTCCGTGCAGGTACGCGGCGGCGACCTGCCGGCCAAGAAGTCCTTCGCCGGCCGCTTCGACGGCACCTACCGGGGCGTGAACGCCCTGCCCACCGCGGTCACGCTCAACGGCACCCGGTGCCAGCTGACGTTCTCCGTCGCCGGCCAGACCACCCGCCCCGACCCGCCGGAAGACAAGGGCAGGGACGACAAGGGCAAGAAGAAGGACGAAGGAAAGAAGGACGACGAGAAGAAGGACGAGGAGAAGGACGACGACTAGGCGGCGCCACGCCTGGGGGTGACCGGGACGGGGAGGTCGGCCAGCCAGACATCGGCCAGGTCGCTGAGGGGAACGTCGAGGGCCTGGCTGAGGCAGACCACGGTGCCGAACGCCGGGGCGGGAAGGCGGCCCGCCTCGATCTTGCGCAGCGTCTCGGGGGAGATGCCGGCCGCCACGGCCACCTCGACGAGGCTGCGGCCGGCGCGCGCGGCCCGGAGGGCGGCTCCGAGGCGCTGGCCCGCTGCGATCTGTTCGGCGGTGAGTGGTTGGCGAACCATGCGAGCAGGATATCCCTCCGGAGCGCCCCGACCTGGCGTGGTATAAAAATAACGGTATAACAATACCGCATCCGGAGGGGGAGACTGTCGTGATCGAGCTCAAGTCCGCCGAGGAGATCGGCCGGATGGCGGTGGCCGGCCAGTTCGTCGGTGAGCTGCTCGCCGAGCTGAGCGGTGTCGCCGCGGTCGGCGTCAACCTGATGGATATCGAACACCACGCCCGCCGCCGGATCGCCGAACGCGGCGCCGAATCCTGCTACTGGGACTACGCCCCGTCGTTCGGCCGCGGCCCGTTCCGCAACGTGCTGTGCCTGTCGGTCAACGACGCGGTGCTGCACGGCCTGCCGCACGACTACGTTCTGCGCGACGGTGACCTGCTCAGCATCGACATGGCGGTCGGGATCGACGGCTGGGTCGCCGACTCCGCGCTCTCCGTCATCGTCGGCACCGGCGACCCGGCCGATGAGAAGCTGATCGAGGCCACCGAGGTCGCACTGGAAACCGGTATCGCCGCCGCCCAGCCCGGCGGCCGCCTCGGCGACATCTCGGCCGCGATCGGCGAGGTCGCCCGCTCCTACGGCTACGGCGTCAACGCCGAGTTCGGCGGCCACGGCATCGGCCGCACCATGCACGAGGCCCCGCACGTCGCCAACACCGGTCGCGCCGGCCGTGGCCTGAAACTCCACCCGGGCCTCACCATCGCCATCGAGCCCTGGTTCTGCCGCTCCACCGACAAGATCAGGTTCGACAGCGACGGCTGGACGATCCGCTCCGCCGACGGCTCCCGCACCGCCCACTCCGAGCACACGGTCGCCATCACGCCGTCCGGCCCCCGGGTCCTGACCCGCCGCCCGGCTCCCGACGGCAGCTCGGCCGATCCCACCAGGAAGCCCGCCACCGCCGCCTGACCCACTGCCCGCTCCAATTGGGACTCGGGGCGCTATCAGGAGCTCTTCGCCAGCCTGGCAAACACCGTCCTAGAGGATTCCTGGGTCCTGAGCGTTGAGGCCGCGCTGACCCGGCTGATCTTCACGCTTGAGCTGGTTCTGGCACCGGCCCACCCCCGGCTACAGTCGGCCGGTACCTGGCGAGGCTCGCTGCTGCCGCAGGGGCAGGCTCGTGGTGGAGAGCGATGCGGCCGTGTTTCTTCGCAGGTCCGCACTTCCGCCGGCCGTCGACACGGCCCGCGAAGTCGACTACGGCCACATGGACCAATCGGTATCAGGACCTGCGTGACACTCCCGTCTTCATCGGGGTCGCGGACGTCGGTGATACTTCGTTGCCCGCTAATCATGGGGGACAAGGAGCAGCCGCATGGAGTCCCAGTCCAGAAACCTCGACGACGCCGTCGCACGTGCGCGTGAGCTGGTTCTGGCCAAGCAGTATGAGCCTGCCATTTCGCTGCTGCGCGCGTATCTGACGACGCATCCGGAGGACGCCGTTGCGTGGCGCCGCCTCGCCGGGGCGTTGATCGGGGCCGGCGACCATGCCGCTGCGGTCGATGCGGCCGGCCGAGCAATCGAAGTCAGCCCCGAGGACGTAGCGGCGCACCGCCACCGGGCGCTGGCTCATTCCCTGCTCGCCCGGCATCGGGCGTCGTATTCCGACGCGAAGCGCGCGGTGGAGCTCGCACCTGATGATCATGAGGCTCTGGCCCTGCTCGCCCTGAACGTCCTCTACGTCGATCGCGACGTGGCCCGGTTCAAGGAGCTGTTCCGGCGAGCGCTCACCCTGAATTCGAGCAGCGCCCCGGCGCGGTACCTCGCCGAGCAATACCGAAGGATCCGCCGCTACAGCATGACGGTCGCGGTATGGCTTGCGACCGCCCCGGCAGCGGTCGTGCTGCTGGCTTGCTGGTTCGCCGTTGACGACGCGTCGAGCGACGCTGGCTGGATCATGTGGCCTGGTCTTGTCTCCGGGGCCATCGGCTTTGTCAGCCTCCTGGTCGCGAGGCCGGCCCGTAACGCGCCGCTGATGCTCACACTGCCCCAGGCGTCCATCGCGATGGGCGTCGCCGGAGTCATCGCGGCAGGTGCGGGGTACGCCGGCACCCACGCCGTCGGAGCGGCAGCCGCCCTCAGCTTGGCCTCGGTCGCGGTATCGGGCTTCTTCTGGCTCTACCTGCTTCGCCCCGCACGGTACGGCGGCGTGCCGGAAGAGCCCACGACCGGAGGCGGATCCTCTAGCCGGAAGGGTCACACGCGTCCCGACGCTGATCTGTCACGCAAGTCCTGAAACTGGCGCGAGGCCGCTGGCTGGCCCAGGAAAGGCTCTTCCACTCCTGCGCCATTTCTTCGCCACCACGCTGATGAGTAACGGCGTGGAGCCCCAGAAGGCGCTGAGGCACGCCAACCTGCGGATCACGTTGGAGACCTACGTTCACTGGCTACCCAAGAAGGATCGGCCGCGCGGCCTGGTTGGCAACCTCCTGCGACAGGCAGAGGGCAAGCGGCAGGAACCCCCTGCCGGCCAGGAGCGGACGTGAGTTGCGCCCTGGTTGTGTCCGGATGATTTAGCCGGGCGTTTGACCAGGTCAGAGACGGTAAGTGGTGGGCCGCCAGGGACTCGAACCCTGAACCTATGGATTGCCGGCGAGCCGGCCGGATCGGGTGCGGTGCGAGGTCATCCAGCCTGCTGGCGTGCTTCTCGGCTGGGTTCGGCTGGCACGGTTGCTGTACTTCGCTGCTGTACTGCTGGCGTCAGATCAGGCGTTGGATGCGGACCTTGGGGCGCTCGTTCCTGAGGTGGCCTTGCTTGTGCTGGCGGACCTGCTCCTCCCAGACCTCCTGGTCGTAGTCCAGGTCTGGCGGGGTCCACCTGTGGGAGCCGTCGCTGTAGTGGAACTTCTCGTCGCCGGGTCGCAGGATGCTCATCGGGTCCAGCCGAGGAATCGGTGGTGCAGGTGGCCGGCGGGGACGTGGGCCAGGTCCTGGGCGGCGTCGACGAGTTGGGCGGCCAGGTAGAGGGCCAGCGACGCCGGGGCGCGTTCGTATTCGGCTCGCAGCTCGCGCCGTCGGGTCTGGCAGGGCCAGTCGGCGTCGCAGCCACCACAGGTCCAAGCCGGCGTGACTGGTAGGTGGCTCGTCATCTCGGGGTCTCCCTCGCTGCCGGCTGACCCATTGGCCGGGCACCTCGCCGGTCATCCTGTGAGGGCCAGTGGCCCCGATTGATCGGGATCCGATGCGTTCTACGGCAGGGCAGCTCGCTCCCGCATCGGCAGACCCTCCGCCATCGCTCCCATGACCAGATCGGCCGGTGCCGCCTGGCCAGGGTGAGCGCGACGGCGATCAGGTACTCCTCGTACGAGACACGAGGCACCGGGCCTCCCTCAGCTCTCGATCAAGGTCGCGGGTACCCCGCAGACCGGCTCGCAGCGTGATGCCGCAGCTCATGTCACCGTAACGACGTAGGACTGTAGATACAATAAGATGTAGAGCTGTTGGACACGTAGCGTCACTTTCGTGATCGACCCCAGTGCGGATCGCGCCGTATTCCGGCAGCTCGCAGACCTCCTGCGAGACCGGATCACGTCTGGCGACCTCGCGCCTGGGGCTTCACTGCCCAGCGAGCTGCGGTTGGCTCAGGAGTATGGGCTGAGCCGTACGAGCGTCCGACAAGCGGTAGCACTGCTCCGGTCGGAAGGGCTCGTGATCGTGGAACCGCCGCGCGGCACTTTCGTTCGAGCCGTCGAGCCGACCGAAACGGTGACTCTCCTCAAGGGCGACACCGCCACTGCTCGGATGCCTACCCCTGTCGAGCGGCGCGAGCTGGAGATGGGCGAGGGCATCCCGGTCATCGTGATCTTCCGCGCTGACGGCTCCCGCGAGCTGTACGCCGCCGACCGCATCCGCGTCGGCCGCTGACGCAACCTCGGTGACCCCAGTCGGGGGGATCCGGTTTCAGGTTGTTGGCTGCTGCCACCTGGTGGCAATCCGCGCCGACGAGCAGGTGGCCGGCCTCGTTGGCTGACGTTCGGTTCAAGTCCGCATCAGAGCTCGCGCTGCCTTCATGCTGCCTCGCTGCGTGACGCCTCGCTTACAAGTTCTGGGCGCTCCGTCCGGCGGGGTCCGTCCGCGTTCGCGACCTCGGACGGCTGTCTGCTTCCGGCCGCCGGCGGCTGCCCTTCTCTCGGCACGTTGCTGTCACCGCTGCTGTCAGCGACTTCCGCGCGAGAACGATCAGATCCGGCGTCGAGGTTCCTCCTCGGGAACGTCGCCGTACGGAAGCGAGACGCCCAAGGCTCGCCAGAGGTCGTGGAGCACCCGCCCGAGCCTTTCGCTGTCGTCACTCGACAACTGAGCGATGGGCATGCCTGCGGCCTGGTGCTCGCCGATGATGTAGATCAGGTCCGCGAGCGACGTGGCTGTCGGTCGGTCAAGGCGAAGAACAACTTCCTCAGGCATGTCCCGCACCCTACGGTCGTCAAACGGCCCAGCCACGGTGTCCGCCGAGATGCACTGCCTTGGCTCCTCGTCGACGACCTGGCGGCGCTACTCGGCGGGCTGCGCACCATCCGGCGTCACCGGCCCGTACACATGACGGCGCACGAGCTCATCCTGCTCCAGAATCATGTCGACAACCTGCCAGAACTCAGAGAGCCGAGGGTGGTTCAGCCCCTCTTCACGGCTGAGCTTGCGGCCGAAGATCGGACTGTCTCCTGCAACCTCGCCACCGTTGACGAGCGTCGCAGCAGGCGTCGGCGAGTCGGCCACTGGGCCAACCCGGCAGCCGAAGGTAATGTGATCGTCGAAGCGGTTGTGGCCCCAGCTCCCCAAGATCGCATCGATCCAGACCTCGTGAACCCCGTTGTGGTGGTAGCAACTCGCGAAGTAGACGGCTAGAGCGGTGTCACCCTCGTAGATGTTGGCCCAAGTCCGGTCTGCCGGCGTATTGCAGCATTGGCAAACGAACTTTCGTACCTGGCGACTGCTCTCGTCGATCGTGAGGTTCACGGCGCGAACACTAGTGGGTGTCAGCGACGGCCGAACACCGACTCCCTAGCGACGGCGCGACTGGTGAGGCGATGATCCAGCCAGCGAAGCCTCGCCATCCCGTCGCCGTCGACCCGCCCTTGTGGGAGCGGGCCGCCGCCGGGGCCGCCACGTCAAGACGGCCTTGACGCACGGACGAACGCTGGCGGCCTCGGCGGTGGTCTGCTCGGCTCGTCCCGGGTCGTCGGCGGTGGGATGGCCCACCGCAACCACCCACCGACCGTGACCCGCCGACGGAGCCCCGGCCATCCTGGAGCCGGAGCGCCCCCGCCGGAGGCGCAGTAACCGCGGCCCCGCGACCGCCGCCAGTTCGCCGACGCGGCCGGCGTGCGCTCCCCTACGCCGCGCCGGCTCGTGGCCGCGCGGCCCGGCCGGCTGCCGGCCCAACCTCTCACCGGTCAACACCCCTGTCGTCATGCGGCGGCCCACCGGGCTTCCCGCTGTCCGTGCCAGCCGCCGGGCGTGTTGCGTGGCCGGCGTGGAGCGACAGCGGAGCGTCGGACGCGCGCCCAGGCGGCGGCGCTTGCGGCCCGTTCAGGGCCGCCTTGATAGACGTAAGGAAACTTCTCCCACGTTGACCGACATAGTCGACGGGACAGGCCGGCAGGTCGGCCGGTAGTCGGTGCGGGGACGTGCGCGGCGCCTGATCGACGGTCGTGGACGCTCAGGGAAGCAGCCTGCTGCTTTCGATGATCCGGCGTGCTTCGGCGACCACGTCGGCGTCGACCTCGGCTGCCGTCTGGTCGCTGTACTCGATGCAGTCGTAGACGTCGTCAAGCTCCACCAAGCGCTCGGCAAGGGGTAACTGGTCGTGGCCGATGGTTCGGTGTGCCCAGAACGCGAGGTCTCTGGGTGCCATCAACCCCGCCATGACACGTCCGGCGAGGACCCTGACAGCGGCCGCCTTAGCCTCCTGACTTCCTGGCGCGTGGTAGTCCAAGCCCAACTCCCCCAGAGCAGCTTTCAGCACCTGGGGTACGTCATCGTCGGCGTTCCGGTAGGCCACTCCCGCGAGCATGCATAGACCGTCCCCCTCGAGACCTGCGACCAGTACATCGCAGGCGACGCGGACCACCTCGGCGGCCCGTACGTAGCCCACGCTCCACAGCGCAGCAACATTAGCTAGCTCTGCCAAGGCATCCTCTCGCTTCACCAACTGATCATGCGTCAGTGCTTGCTCTGCCTCCTACGGCTTTCCAACGCCAGAAGCGCAGGACCTCCCGGGTCAGGAGCCAGCAGCCCGGTGCGCCGGGGTTACGGCGGGTTGACGTGTCGGTGCCCGGTGCTACTCTGGCGCTCGTCGAGCAGGCTGGCGCGGTCTTCCTGCCGGATCGCTGGACTCGACGTCGGAGATGCTGAGCGGCCTTCCTGCCGCTGATGCGGGCCACGTCCCGCCGGCTCTCGATCGCACTGGCCGCCGTGCCGGTTTCCGGAATCCGCTGAGTGGCCCAGCACGGCCTTCGGTCGTCCACGATGGCCCGGATTCGCACATCTCCACGGGTGGGGAAGCCTGCGGCAACCCGCCGGATGCCGACTTCTCAGGCTCCCCACCCGTGCCGGCTCCACTCATCGGCTCGACGAGCGCGAAAGGACATGATCCATCGGCGGAACGTGGCACCACCACGACTCCGCCCTCCGGCGTCAGCCGCCCTCTCGGCGGTGCCAGGAGACACGACGAACACCACCAGCGGACCCACGTCCACGGCTGGTGGTGCTTCGTCTCCCGTCCCTGCCACCCCCTTATGAGGAGACAGTCGTGTCCACCCCACTCGCCCTCTACCGGCCCGGTCTCGCCGTCGACCGGGACGTCCAGGTCCTGCACCGCGCCGCCTCGCCGGAGTTCTCCGGCTGGCTGGAGCACACCCGACCCGCCGGCGGCTGTGCTCGACCGGTCCGGCTCACCGGCACAATTGCCGCCGTCGACCGGAACACCGGCCGCATCATGGGTCAGCTGCACACCGATGAGCTGCCCGACCGCGCGCTCTACAAGGCGTGCGGCAACCGCCGCGAATCGGTGTGTCCGGACTGCGCCTGGATCTACCAGGGCGACGCCTACCAAGTCGTCTGTCGCGGGCTGACCGGCGGCAAGGGCGTCCCCGCCTCGGTCGGCCGGCACCCGGTCGTCTTCGCCACCCTTACCGCCCCGTCCTTCGGCCCGGTCCACCACCGGCACGTCGTCCGCCACACCTGCCGCAGCCGGCAGCGCTGCGACTGCCGACCCGCGCCCTGCCGCGCCCGCAGCACCGCTGGCACCTGCTCGCACGGGCAGCCCGCAGGGTGCTTCGCCCGCCACGACGCCGACGATCCGCGGCTCGGTCAGCCGTTGTGCCTGGACTGCTACGACCACGACCACCAGGTCGTGTGGAACTACTTCTCCGGCGAGCTGTGGCGGCGTACCAAGCAGGCCATTGAACGTCACCTCGCCGTCCTCTGCCGCAGGCGCGGCATTCCGCTCGTCCGGGTCGTCACTGCCTCGGGCAAGGTCCGCTGGGTGCCGCCCGTGCGGGTGTCGCATGGCAAGGTCGCCGAGATGCAGCGCCGGGCAGCGGTGCACTTCCACTGCCTGCTGCGCCTCGACGGCGTCGACCCGGACGACCCGGACGCGCTCGTGCCACCGCCGGCCGGCATCACCGTCGACGACCTGGAGGAAGCGGTCGATGTCGCTGCCTCCCGGATCGCCGTCACCACACCCCAACATCCCGATCGGCCCGAAGGCTGGGTGGTCGCCTGGGGCGAGCAAGTCGACGTCCGACGCATCAACAGCGCTGGCGGCGAACTGACCGACGGCAAGGTCGCCGCCTACCTGGCGAAGTACGCCACCAAGGCCACCGAAGCCACGGGCCACTCGTCCGCCCGGCTCACCCCGGCCACGGTCGACGACTACGCCGATCCCGAAGGCGACCACGTCGCCCGCCTCATCGACGCCTGCTGGCATCTCGGCCGCCAAACCGCCACCGGCACCAGCAGCGGCGCCGCAACCGCCGACGACCGTCAAGAGAGCCTTGACGCCAAACCCAACATCTACGGCGGCTTGCGCCGCTGGGCCCACATGCTCGGCTTCGGCGGCCACTTCCTCACCAAAGCCCGCCGATACTCCGTCACCTTCGCCCTGCTCCGCGACACCCGCACCACCTACCGCCGCACCGAAGACAACGAACCCGCCGATACCGTCAGCGTCGGCACGCTCACCTACATCGGAGCCGGCTGGCTCACCGAAGGCGACGCCCTGCTCGCCAACACCGCCGCCCGACAGCGACGCGAGAGCAGACGCATCGGACGAGAAGAACTCGCCCACGAGGCCTGGCTCACCGGGGCCGCCGCATGAACCACGACCTCCACCCCCGCTGGTACTCGCCCGCCGAGGTCGCCGTCCTGCTCGGCTTCGGCATCTCCAAGGTCAAGATGAAGATCGCCACCGGCGAATTGCGCTCCATCAAGGACGGCAAATACCGCCGCATCCTCCCCGAATGGGTCGACGACTACATCCGTGGCCAGGTCGAGCGGCAGGAGGCCGCCTGATGCCCGGACGCGCACGAGCCAACGGCGAAGGCTCGATCTTCCCGTACCGGAACGGCTTCGCCGCGTACGTCTGGGTCGAGAAGCCCGACGGCAAGCGCGGCCGGAAGTGGGTCTACGGCAAGACCCGCGAGGAGGTCCACGACAAGTGGATCAAGTTGCACGGGCAGGCCAAGGCCGGTCCGGTGGCGACGCGCTCCCCAACGGTGGGGGAGTACGCCGGCTACTGGCTGCGCGAGATCGTCAAGCCGAACCTGGCCCCGGGGAGCTACGTCACCTATGAGGTGGTGGTCCGGCTCTACCTCGTGCCGGGGCTGGGCCGGAAGCGCCTCGACAAGCTCCGGGTCAGCGACGTGCAGACCTGGATCAACGAGGTCGGCCGGACCTGTCAGTGCTGCGCCCAGGGCAAGGACGAGCGGCGGAAGCCCGCTCAACGTCGCTGCTGTGCCCTCGGCCGCTGCTGCAAGGATCTGCCCTCGGTAACCAGCGTCACCCACCTCCGGACCGTGCTCCGGACGCTGCTGTCCCAGGCAATCACCGAAGGGCTGATCTCCCGCAACGTCGCATCCCTGGTGAAGCTGCCGCCGGTACGGAAGCGCAAGCGGAAGGCGTGGACGAGCGACGAGGCCCGCCGCTTCCTGGAGTCGGCCCGCGCCGACGACGACCCGCTCTACGCCGCGTACGTCCTGGTCCTGGTGCTCGGTCTGCGCAAGGGTGAGATGTTGGGGCTCACCTGGGCCGACGTCGACCTCGACGCGGGGGAGTTGACCATCGATCGGCAACTCCAGCGGATCGGTGCCGAACTGCTGCACAGGGCGACGAAGACGGCCGCCTCGGACGCCACCCTGCCGCTGCCGGACATCTGCACCGTGGCCCTCGGCCGTCGCCGTGTCGCGCAGACCGCCGCCCGGGACGCCGCCGGCCCCGCCTGGCAGCCGTCCGACCTGATCTTTACCACCCGCTACGGTCGGCCGGTCGAGCCGCGCAACTTCAACCGCTTCTGGGACCGACGCTGCGACGCGGCTGGCGTCCGGCGGATCACGGTTAGGGATGCCCGGCGGACCTGCGTCTCGCTCCTGGCGGACCTGGACGTGCATCCCCGGGTGGCGATGCAGATCCTCCGGCACGCGCAGTTCGCCATCACCATGGAGATCTACACGGTGGTCTCCTCGGCGGCCACCCGCGACGCGCTCAAGCGACTCGGCAGCGCACTGGACCGGTGAGGCGGCTACTGCTGTACTTCGCTGCTGTACGAGCCGTGCTGACAAAGACAGCGACCCCGCAAAGGGCCGCTGACCTGCGGAGGAGTGGGCCGCCAGGGACTCGAACCCTGAACCTATGGATTAAAAGTTACCAGAACAGGGCAAAACCGATTCAGGGTCTCACCGTTTTCTGCGGTCCGGATTCCAGGCGCGTCGTCCGGCCGCGTTTGTGCTGGTCCGCCCCGCGCCTATCGAAAGTGATGCCGCGGCGAGTGGCCGGCAGAGGTACGAATCCAGGAATCGTGCCGTGAATCCATCGGGCATCGGAACATCCGAGCACCCGTGGAGCATCCACGATCAGGGCGGCCACTCGTCGGAGGGCGAGGCCGGTGTCAACCCGGAGCCGTTCAGTCGATCAGGTGCTGGGCCACAGTTCCCATGTGCCGCGTGGTCCGCCGCGCACCTCGGCGCCGGGGAATCGGGCCTTGGCCTCGGCGAGTCGGACGAGAACCTCGTCGATTTTCCCGGCCGGTATCACCGCCAGCGGTTCGGGCGGGCGACGGCCTTCTTTGCCTTGGGCGGATCCGGGGCGAAGATCTCCCTCAGCATCGGTGGCAGCATCGCCCGCCACTGCTCACCGGTGAAGTCCGGCAAGGCAAGCGTTCCGCCCCACTGGTGCTCCAGTTGGTAGGCGGTGCATGCCGAGCATCGCCGCCACCACCCGGGCAACAGCCGCGCCAGCTTCTCGGCCGGTGAGCCTGCGGGGGGAGCGGGCCGGAACAGGCACAGTGATAAGGCGTACTCGTGCCACTGGGAAGGCGCCTGGCACTCGGAGCACATGCTGGCGGGCGCGGGCGGGCGCATCGCCAGAAGCGTCTTAAACCGCTTGCGTTGCTTGGCCTTGTGCAGTTCGCGCAGCATCGGATGGCGCCAGACGGTCATGTGGGAGCTGAGAGATGACGTTCGCCGCTCGGCCGGGTAGTAGCCATCGTGGTCGATGACATCCTCGGGGTCGCCGAGCTTGCTTCGCAGTTCCCGCGCGGCCGTCTGCCGCTCGGCCATGCGGCGCTCCGCCGCGTGCTGTTGCTCCTTGCTGGCTGGTGCAGCGAGGACGTGAGCGAAGAAGGCCGCATCGGCCTCCGTTCGCATCAGCTCAAGACGCAGGCTTTCGCGTTCCTTGCTGTAGAGCTCGGTTGCCCGAGCGGCGCGCTGCTGCTTCTCCACCTCGTGGCGGCGATCGCACTCAGCGAGGAACGCCTCCGCGCTGGCTTCCGGATCTTGGTGCGGCTTCCGCCGTGAGGCGCCGTTGTCCCATTCGCCGAGGATCGCCCACTGCCGGTCATGCTCCTGTTGTGCTCGGCCTTCCTGCCACCAGTCCCACTCACGCTCCACGTGGTTCATCGTGAGTTGGGCCAATTCACGGAGCAGATCGGCTGGGCTGCTCCGGCCGTCCGGAATGCGGGTCCAGGTAACTCCGTTGGGAGCCACCACCTGAACCGCGTCGGCACACCGGCCGTCGGTCATGGTCACCATCCAAGGGCAATGGTCGCGAGCCAGCCGCGTACGCGTCTGACGTGGGGGTTGCTCACGTCGGTGCTATCAGGTTCGAGCACGGCGGGGACGGACTGAATGTCCGCACAGCCACTAGCTCGGGCGTGGCGGAGCCGTGGGGGATGACGGCTCGGTCCGGAACCCGTGCGTCAGTGCCGCTGTCGTGGAGTACGGCTCGACCCTTCGATCGACGGGTGCCGAAATCCGACACACATCACGCCTTCCTGTCAGAGTGACAAGAAGTCTATGGTTCGCTCATGGCCAAGCCTCAAAGCAGCGGACCGGCTGTTCTCGTCGCGGTGGATCTTGTGATCCTCACGCTGCGTGAGTCCCGCCTCCATGCGCTACTGATCGAGCGGGGCATTGAGCCGCATCTCGGCCGCCTGGCTCTCCCTGGTGGGTTCCTCAAGCACGCCGAGGAGGACCTCCTCGACGCGGCCCATCGGAAGCTGGCGGAGGAGGCCAGCCTCGGCTCAGAGCATCCACACCTCGAACATCTCGGTGTGTACGGCGCCCCGGGCCGAGACCCGAGGGGACGGGTGCTGTCCGTCGCCTATCTGGCCATCGCACCTCGGCTTCCGGAACCGACCGCAGGCAAGAACGCATCCCGCGCCTACTGGATGCCGATCGAGGCGGCTCTCTCCGATCAGGTGCACCTCGCGTTCGACCACCGTCAGATCCTGGCTGACGGTGTGGAGCGGGCCCGCGACAAGCTGGAACGTACGGCGCTCGCCACCGCCTTCTGTGGGTCGACGTTCACTATCTCCGACCTGCAGGACGTCTACGAGGCGGTGTGGGGCGTACGACTCGATGCCCGGAACTTCTATCGCAAGGTGCAGAGCGTCCCCGGCTTCATCGTCCCTGCCGGTCCGACCCGGAAGGCGGAGAGCGGGCGTCCGGCGCGGCTGTTCCGCCCCGGACCGCAAGTGACGTTGAGGCCGCCGATGACCAGACCCAACCTGACAGACAAGGAGCCGACGTAAGCATGGACGACGACATCGTTGTGATCCTCACGGCCCTGAATCTCGAGTACGAGGCGGTCCGTGACCGGCTGACCGGCTTGGCCGTGCGTCGGCACGCGGCCGGTACCCGCTTCGAAGTCGGCCGTATCGGGCGCAGTGGCCCTCGGGTGGCGCTGGGGCTGGTCGGTAAGGGCAATCATCCGTCGGCGGTACTCGCCGAACGCGCGATTGCCGAGTTCCGTCCCACCGCCCTGCTCTTCGTCGGTGTGGCCGGCGGTCTGCGGCCCAGCGTCGCACTCGGCGATGTCGTCGTCGCCAGCAAGGTCTACGCCTATCACGGAGGCACCAGCGAAGACGACGGGCTGAAGGCTCGGCCGAAGGCGTGGGAGATCCCGCACGAGGCCGACCAGGTCGCCCACCATGTCGCCCGGGTGGGCGAATGGTGCCGTGAACTCTCCGCCGATTCCCACCCTCGGGTTCACTTCGGCGCGATCGCTGCCGGGGAGGTCGTACAGGACTCCGCGATCTCCGCCCAGGCCCAGTGGATTCGGCAGCACTACAACGACGCGGTGGCGATCGAGATGGAGGCCGCCGGCGTCGCGCAGGCCGGCCACCTCAACCGAGCGCTGCCAGTGGTGGTCGTACGAGGCATCAGTGACCGGGCCGACGGCAGCAAGGCCATCACTGACGGCCAGAACTGGCAGCCACGGGCCGCGCGTCACGCTGCCGCCTTCGCCACCGCGCTGGCCCAGGAACTGACCATCGACAGCGGGCGCCGTGAAGACGGCACGCCAGACGGACACGGGAGCGCTCCGATGCCCATGAAGAACGAGAACCTCGCCACCGGTAACGCCCGGGTCGGCGTGCAAGCTGGCCAGATCCACGGCAACGTCACCATCGGCGCCAGCCGGGAGGAACCGGTCGACCTCGCGATCAGCATCGCCGACCTGCGAAGCCGGCTCAAGCAGGCGTGCCTGGATGGCCGGCTGGACGAGGAGACCTACGCAGCGGCCGAGGCAGAGCTCGACGCGGCGACCGGCTGCCTGCGAGACGGATCCGCCGCCGACCGCGGCGGGTTGCTGATGTCACTCAAGCGGCTGCGAGGCTTGGTCGCCGACGTGTCTGAGCTGGCCGCAAGGCTGGCAATGATCATCGCGGCCGCACGAGGCATAGCGTGACAACGCACTCCACCTCCAACATCGCCCAGGGCAACGCGTACGTCGGCGTCCAAGCGAACGTCATGACCGGCGACGTTCACCATCACCACCACGCGCCCCCGGACCCCAGCTCCACTCCGCAGGGCGAGTTCGAAGCCGGCGTGCGGTACCTCGACAGGTTCCTGCTCGACACCGCACGAAAGCACATCGAGCGGGCGGTCACCCGGGGCTACCCCATCACCGCCCGAGTCCAGTTCTATCGACTGGTCGCCTTGCTCAGTGGACGCACCCCGCGCCAGCTGGAGGCCGAGGAGTGGCGGCGCCTTCTGACGATCTGGAGCGACCCGCCCAACCTCGACGAACGCGATGAGTGGACATTGGGACTCCGGGCCATCCTGCGGCTACTCAACGCGGATGACACTGCCACACCCAAAGCCGTGACCAAGGAGCTCGAGTCGCTGCCCCCACGCCAGCAGGGCTACATCTACAACCATCTGGACGGACTGCTGGAAGGAGCGTTGCGAAACAAGCTGTGGCAGAAGGCGGTCGCCCAGGCGCAACAGCATCAGACCGCCGGCAACCGGCTCGACCGAGCGTGGAAGTTCTTCCACCCCATGCCCATACCGCCGAGAACCCGTAAAGCCGCGCCGGCCGTCATCGCCATGACGGACCGCGTCAAAGTCGGAACGGGAGGCGCTCTTCTCCTGCTGGCAACAGGCAAGCTGACCGTGCTGCTGGCCGTCAACGGCGAGATCGGAGGGCTGGTCGGCCTGTACGGTGCGATGGCCGGGCTGGCGGCCTTCGGTGTAGCCGGGGCGGACCGGCACTTCCGGCACAGTCGCAGACGAGCGAAGGACAGCGAGCTGCGACCACCCCGCCGTCAGCACACCGACGCTCGGCCGGGCGGATTCGCCGGCAAAATCGACCGACTCTTCACCCGCTACTTCGCTCGCTACGTGCCCGAGGGAATGGCCAGCGCTCAATGGCTCGCCGAAACCGCCGGCATCCGTCGGCACTTACGCAACGAAGTGGTCGATGCCTACCGAGAGGAGCGTGTCGACGCAGAGCGGGTCGCCTGGCTGGTCCGATACCTGGCAGGTGACGTGAGGACCCGCTGGACGCAAGGAACCTTGACCGCGTACCGCCAGGAGCTGCGGGCGCCGCTCTCGACATGGCTGCTGCAGATTACCGGCGCCATCACCCTCACCACCGGTCTTCTCTGGGCAGCCTCGGCCGTCTTCTCGGCTGCCGTCCTGCCCGGCACCCTCTGGCTGGCGCTGACCGTGCCGACGGCGATAACCGCGACGCGCGCGGCGTTCCGCATCGTCGCCGAGCGTCGGCGGGTGGTCGCCGACAACGCCTATCGGACTGCCGAGCAGGCCAGACGGATGGAGGCGTATCACCGTTGGATGGCCAGGCTCGCCGACAAGCCGACAGACACGGAGATGGCCGCATGGCTGGAGTGCGACCGCAAGGTCATCACCGACCGGGCCCTGCAGCAGTTCCGGCTCCAACCCAGCCAGGTTGTCGCTCACGCCTTCCTCGAATCACCAGCACGCTCCGCTCGGAAGAGACGTGCCGCGGACGGTCCGTGGCGGTACACCCACTACCGACTACTGCTCTTTCTTCTCACCGAGGATGGAGTTCGGCAGATCGACCTGGAGCTGGACTTCAGACGCGCCGCACACCGCGACACACAGCGGCTCAACTACCGATTCCACGCGATCTCTGCAGTCCGGATCGATGGACTAGCACTAGACAAACCAACCTTCCACCTGACGCTCAACAGCGGCGAGACGATCACGGTCCAGGTGACTGGGACGGACACCGACCCGACCGAACGCAACGATGACCCCCGCCCAGTCACCGACCTGACTCTCGACGCCTCGGGACTCCGCCAGACCCTGCACGTGCTGGAGGGCGTCGCGGCAGAAGGCAAGGACTGGGTTCGACACCGCCGAGAGCAGGCCGATGACCGGCTCGCCGAGCTGTCCCGGCGCACCAGCGGCCTGCTCGACTGAAGTCATACAAGGCCGGCCGACGCCGAAATCTCCATGGACTGTTGTTCACAGCCGAGGTGATCGAAGCGGCAAGCTCCCGTCCCTACGGGCGACCGGGGACTGGTGGAGACTTCGTCAGGCCGATAGCGACTGTCCTCGTCCTGCCTCAGTCCTCGTCAGTCGCCAGCACCGCGAGCATGACTCCGCAGCCCATGCCGATCACGAGGGCGTCCATCACGTGTCGGGTGACCGGGTCCCACGAGACCAGGTCGGTGTTCGTCCACCACCGGGTTCCATGACCCAGCAGCTTCACCAGCGTCCGGAACACATCACGAGCGCGCTCCTCCGGGTATCGACCCGGCGCCCCGTAGGCGAGGGTGCGTGAGGACATCCCGATCAGTACGGCGAGGGCAACCTCCTGGCTCGCCTCGCTCATCCGCGCCGACAGCTGCGCCGCGTCCTGCGGGGCCTGCGGCGGCATTCCATTCGGGCCGCCAGCATCCAAGACGCCGACGCCGGTCAAGAGCGCGAACGCGTCAGGGAAGGGGTCGCTGGTGTCGGCATGTCGGATCACGGTCCACAGCTGCCCGTTACCGTACGGGCCCGGCAGCCCAGCCAGTAGCTGCCGGATCCGGACGAGCCGCTCGGTGGAATCCACTGCCGCTCACCCGGTCTGCTGGACCGGTCGGAACTCGTGGACCACCTTGATGAGCCCGACGATGTGCCGATTGAACTCGTCGAGATCCTCGGCCGGTACCCACAGCTCAAGGATGTCGCGGCCACCGACCTGCCGGACGGGGTAGCGGTCGGCGAACTCCTGGTCCACGTGGAACCTGGTGACGTAGCCGACCCCGGAGGCAGGAACGTTCCAGTCCCGGGCGATCATGATCGCGTACTGCTCGTTGAGGACGGGGTAGAAGATCGGCTGGTCAGGCAGCCGCGCCGGCCAGGCCTTCCAACCGGACGCGCGGACGAGGTCCAGCTCCTGCGGGCCGGTCGGCCGCCACAGTGTCATCGTCTCCGTCACCACAAATCTCCTCTCCCAGATCGAGGTACGGTACCGGCAGTCGCGAAACGCGCTGGTGCCGAACCGCGGGTCTGCCAGCCTGCTGGACGTGCCTGAGACGGATTCCTTGCCGTGCAGCCTGCCCGAGCTGCGGGCGCTCGTCGCTGCGAAAAGGCGCCTCAAGTACCTGTTCTTCTGGAGCCATCAGCCCCAACCCGACGGCAGCATCGGCTCGGGTTGCCTGAGCCAGTGGTGGCCGGCCCGTTCATCGTGGACGGCATTCGATATGCCACGGCTGAGCATTGCATGATGGTCGGCAAGGCACGCTGTTCGGCGACGAGGCGATCGTCGAGCGGATGCTGACCGCGCCGCATCCGGGCGCAGTCAAGACCCTGGGCCGGCAGGTACGCGGCTTCGATCAGGCAAGGTGGGACGCGCACCGCTTCGACCTGGTCGTCGCCGCCAACGTGGCGAAGTTCAGCCAGCACCCCGACCCCGGACAGTACCTGTCGCACACGCGTAACCGGGTGCTGGCGGAAGCCAGCCCCGTGGATCGTGTCTGGGGCATCGGCCTCGCCGCCACGGACCTGCGCGCCGGCCAGCTCAGTGGCGAGGCCAGAACCTCCTCGGATTCGCGCTGATGCGCGCCCGCGTACAACTCAATGCAGGATGACCTCAGGATTGACGGCGGCTTCACCGCCGTCGCCGGCGGTAGCAGCTGAATCGTCCCCGCTGCAGTCAGCCGAGTTCGGCCCGGTCGAGCCGGTCCAGCAGGCTCGGCTTACGCGCATGCCGCTCCCGCACCTGCCGCATCCGTTGCCGAAACGCCTCGACGTCGCCGTCCCGATCGGCCAGCGCCTTCAGGTCGCCCAGCAGGACGACGGCGGTGTTGTACTCCTTCGGCCGCTTCGTCGGGCAGCGCGAAACAGAATGGCGCGTATCATCAATACGCTATCGCCCCGTCGGCCCGCTGCCCCTAGCTTCGAGAGCGGACAACAGACCAGTTGGGAGGAGCCGGCGTGGTGGTAAGGCTGATGCAGACGATCGGTGATCTTCCCGAGTCGTACATCATGGGCGCGATTCTGTTGCCGGTACTGTTTCTGGGTTGGGTAATCATGAGTGAGCGTCGAACCCGGCACCTCACGCAGCTGATCCGCGCCGTACGGGGACAGGTTCGCTCAACGGGCGGCTCCCGCATGCGTGACCGAGAGGGGCGCTGACGATGTCCGCGCCGGAGCCGCTGATGAACAGGGAGCTGGTGGCTCGCGCGGCCAGCGTCACCCCCCAGGCGGTGAGCAACTGGGCGTCGTGTCGACGGCTGCCTCCACCTCGCCGATGGGAAGCTGCTGGAACCGGGCCAGCGCCGCACGGTCCGACCCGTGGACGGTGGCTCGGTTCAGGACGCTGCCGTCGTGCCACGGGTACACCAGCACCGGTCCGTCCGGACCATCGAGGACCTGTTCGGGGCCGACGATCGCCGAGTGCGCGACTGCGGCATGCAGTCGGCTGGCCCGCGCCAGCGAAAGCCGGGCTTCGCGTGTAGTGGCACGCTTTACGAACCAACGCCGCCCCATCACCTCGATGCCGTGGGACAGGCAGCCAGAGCCCTGAGCGTCGAAGATCACGAACGCGGACGACAGTGGCAGGTCGAGCACCGATCTAACCTACGGCAAACAGCTGGCCCTGGGTTGACTACTCAGGGTGGGCGGCCCGCAGAGGCTACCGCGCCTTGCGCGGCTAAACGGATGGTTGACACGATCGGGGCCCATTGCCCTTCGCGCGCATCGCGGCAACCCGTCAGCCCACAAGACGACGCCGCCATCTGAGATGATCAGCCGTTGCCGAATTGTAGGAGTGGCACGTCGTACAACGTGGGATCGGGGGCCCGGCGCATTGTCGGCGCGGCAACCTCCATAACCAACATTTCGGTGAGGAACTGGACGGTGGCGGCAAGCAGGTGGCTGGTGTGGCCGGTGGCGCTGTGTTCCTTGAGGCCGACGCTGACGTGGATGTGCGGCAGGATCCGGTCCTCGGCCTCGTCGTAGGCGATGGTGCCGCCTCCGAGTGCTTCGACGTTGGACAGGTGCACGCGGTCCCACACGGGTGCCTGGGGGTTGTCGAGGCGTTGGCATGTGCCGACGATCTCGACGCTGCTGAAGCCGGCGATGAAGACGGGGATGTAGCCGTGGCGGATGCCGTTGGTGCGGCAGGCGTCGGCGAGGGCTGTGAAGAAGTCCTCGCCGTGGTCGAACGTGACGCCGATCATGTGGCCGGGCGTGAGGTCGTGGCTACGCATGCTGCATCTCCGGCTGTTGGCTGAGGGTCGGCCAGGGCCAGCGGGCAGGATCGCCGGTGCCGCAGGCGGCGAATGCGGCGGCGATGATCTCGGGCTCGGCGCCGGCGGCGAGAAGGGTGTGCAGCAGGATGCGCGCCTTGTAGGGGTCGAGGAAGCCGGCGCCGACGAGCCCTCGGCGCTGCAGGTCGCTCTCGGAGCCGGGGAAGGCGTAGGTGGACGCCAAGACCGGTCCGGCACCAGTACGGGAGGCGAGCACGACCGGGATCCTCGCCGCGAGGGCGGTGAGCTTCTCGACGAGGCGTTGAGGTACGTGGCCAACGCCGAACCCCGCCACGACGAGGGCGTCGAGCCCGTCGGCGCCGGCGAGGAGGGCGCCGTCGTCGCCCAGGGATACGGTGTACAGCCCGACTCGTGGAACCCGGGTGATCGTCTCCAGCGGCACGGTCAGGCGGTGCGGTAAGTGGGTGAGCAGCCGTACTGTGCCCTCGACGACGTGGCCGAGCGGGCCGGTGTTCGGCGAGCGGAAGGTGCCGCCGCTGGTGGAATGCGTCTTGCGGACGTGCTGGGCGGCATGGATCTCGTCGGCGAAGACCACGAGGGCGCCAAGGCCGCGGGCGGCCGGGCTGGCGGCGGTGCGGATCGCGGCGAGGATGTTCGCGGGTCCGTCGGCGCCGGCAATGGTGGGGTTGCGCATCGCACCGGTGACTACAACCGGCGCCTCGCCGGTGTGCAGCAGGTCGAGCAGGTAGGCGGTTTCCTCGATGGTGTCGGTGCCCTGGGTGACCACGACGCCATCCATACCGCCGGTCGCGATGCGGTCGGCGATCAGTGCGGCCAGCGCCGTGAGGTCGTCGAAGCTGAGCGAGGCGCCCGGCAGTTGGCGGAAGGTCTGGACGTGCACGTCGATACCAGTCTCGGCCAGTCCAGGTACGGCGGCGATGAGCTCCTCGGCGGTCAGGGTCGGCACGACGCCGCCAGCGTCGCTGCCGGCGGTCATGGCGATTGTCCCGCCGAGGGAGAGCATCAAGACCGATGTCGGCTTCTCCGCCACCGCACCTCCTCGTCCGTGCCTGTGTGCCTGCGGCAGCCTGTCACAGTTTCTGAGTGAAGCGAAGGCTCAAGGGAGGCTGGCCAGGTAGCGGCAGGCTGCGTTGATCCCGTCGGTGGTCAGTAACCGGCTGCGCGGTCGGATCATCCCTTCGACGCCGACGGCGGCCAGCTCGGTGCAGCGTCGACGCAGCCAGGGCCATTCCAGGCCGAGGTACTCGGCGAGGATTCGTAGGCGGCGGGTGGACCGG
Source organism: Micromonospora sp. C28SCA-DRY-2 (assembly GCF_030519475.1). Classification (GTDB taxonomy): domain Bacteria; phylum Actinomycetota; class Actinomycetes; order Mycobacteriales; family Micromonosporaceae; genus Micromonospora. The sequence goes on from NZ_JAUMKD010000004.1 coordinate 603,879, forward strand.
CCCGATGCGGTGATGGAGCCGGCTTGGCCGCCGCGGGCAACGTCGTCGTAGCGGCGTAGCGCGGTACGGCGATCGAGGGCGTCGACGTGCCAGAGTCCGTCGGCGCGCACCCAGTTGGCGAGAATGACCTGCGTGTGTGGGGTCAGCACGAAGCCTTCGACGGTGGCGTACGCCGGGTCTGGACTCACGTGCACGGCGATGCGCAGGGATTCCATGAACGCTGCCGAGAGCAGCAGCAGAATGCGTTCCGCGTGGGGGCTCCCCCTCACGGCGGTCTCTGGGATGCAGAAGACGCGGGCGGCCGGGGCGGTGGGTGTGGTGAAGCGTTCACTCGTGGCGTGCAGATAGCCGATCTTGTGGCGGAAGAGCAGCCAGGTACTGGCTTCTTCGCCGTACTGCTCGCGGGTCCAGAACACGGGCTGGTCGGTCGCGGCATCGAGGCGGTGGCTGATGTAGCGGGCGCAGAAGTCGGAGCCAAGCCACATCTGGCTCAAGGTGTTGAGGTCGGCGGCGACGTTGCGGCTGACTGCGGAGCCGGGTAGTTGGGCGTAGCGGCGTAGTTTGGGGACGCTGTCGGCGAGCGCGGCATCATCGGCCAGGAGAGCGTCGTCCATGCCGCACAGGGCCCACAGGATGCCGATGGTGAAGGCGTCGAGGCGGTATGCCGGTACCGCCATTCCAAGGGTGGGCGTTGTGGCCACGGCGAGGATGGGCTCGTCGCCGTCCAGCAGTTCCGTCGCCACGAGATCGCGCAGGCCGAAGGCGGCGGCGTGGCCACCGTTGAGCGTACGTGGGTAGCGGGCGGCGTGGCGGCGGTCTTGGACGGGGATGCTGGTGAGGGTCAGGGTCGTAGCGGGTACGGCTCGGCCGTATGGCAGGGTCAGCAGTCGGTCGACCGGCCATACCGGTGGGGGCGCCGTTAGTTGCACACCGGGCAGCGCTGATGCCCAGTCCGCCGCCGCACCAGTGGCGATCTCACCCGGTGAGGCGGCGAACGCGGATGCCGTTGGCGTGGTGCTGGGCCGCTGCTGGGAGACGGCGGCGCGCACCGCGCGGGCGGTGGCGGCCACGGCGGCACGCTCCTGGTGTCGCTCCAGTTCGACCAGCGGAAGCAGGTTGGTGAGCGCGCCTCCTGCGGCGAGCGCGGTGTCGCAGGCGGTTGCGAATTCCGGGGTCGGCCAGCGCAGGGCCTTCTCGATCTTCGCGATGAGATCCGAACTGACGTGCAGGTGCTCGCCGAGCCGCGCTTGTGACCAGCCGCGCTGTTCTCGCCATGATCGCAGCTGGGCGCCGAAGTAATGCTTGGCGGAGGTGTGGGGTGCGAGTTCGCGTGGAGTCTGGGCCATCCCAACCTCACGGAATGCGCCGGCCGTGTGCCCGGTTCGGAGGGCGGATTCGGCGGCCGCTTGGTAGCGATTGGTGTCGCCCACGGTACACGGTGCACACGGCGATGTCCGTCCTACCTCACCATCGCTGATCAGGTCGGCTGCGCGGCGGTGATGCTGACGGCGGTGGCGAAGATCTCGGTCATACGGCGGCGTAGATCGTCGTGGTCGACCAGTGTGATGGCGATCTGGAAGCTGTCCCTTGCTTGGGCGAGCTGTTCGGCCTGCGGGCGCAGATGGGCGGTGAGAAAGTCGCGTACCTCGGCTGGCGCGGTGGAGGCGACGCGTGCGGCGTACAGGACGGTGAGCGGGAAGGCCCAGCAGGCGTGGAGGAAGCCGAAGGCGGGTCGTTTGGTGGCTCGCCAGGGTGAGTAGAAGTGCCGGTCGTCGGGGATGGTGACGTGGCAGGCGGCCAGGGCGTCGTTGAGCCAGTTGTGGCCGGCTTCGTGGATGAGGTCGCGGGCGAGGACGACTGGGTGGTTGGTGTAGTCGGTGAAGACGGTGCCGGGCAGGCGGGTGATGGTCCAGCTGAGCAGGGTGTCGTGGAGCGTCTTCCGTTTGAGGAGGCAGATGATCGGCGCGTGGTCGCGCAGGAGCGTGCCAAAGCCGGCGCTGACTGCCGACGCGAGCCCGTTCCGCACTTGCTCCAGGGCGGGTGGGCTGGCCGGCGTCGTTTCGGGGTTGATGACGTAGTAGGGCGTGGCGGCGAGGGCCGAGCGGTGCAGTTGCTCCGGCTTCGGGTTGACCACGATCGGGATCTTGTCACCAGGGTCGGTGCGTAGGCGGGCGGTGTCGCTGGCCGTGGCGTGGCGGTACCAGGCCAGCAGCGTGCCGTCGGCGGATCGTGCCGCGGCTTCGGCACCTTCAAGCCAGTGGTGGGCTAGGGCGTAGCTGAGCGGGGTGCTGGCGGGAGCGTTCGTGCCGAGGACGCGGTGGATAGCGGTGGTGCGTCGCCGGCGTAGGTCGGTGGTGGCCGGCAGGCTGAAGAGGTCGTCAAGGGGCGGCACCGGCTGTTCTCCTTTGCGCCGTGGTGGGCGCCTGGTGCCGGGGCGGGGCCCGGCACCAGGCGAGGGCGGACGGTTACTGCTGGCCGGTGGAGCTGTCTGCGTTGTCCGCGGGAGGCCAGCCGGTGGTGGATACGTTGGAGGTGTGCGCGGTGACCTGGACGGTAGTGTCGTCGCCGCGGAGCTGGTCGACGGCGGCGAGGAAGTCGTCGTAGGGCGTGGGTGTGTCCACGATGTGCTCCTTGTCTGGGTGTCTCGGAAGTCAGGGCTGCTGAGGGCGGTGAGCGGCGGCGGGCTGCGGGTGCGCGGTGGCACTGGCGTTCACCGTTCGGCGATGAGCCAGCTGATGAACTTGCGGGACCGTCCGGAGCTGACTGGTTCGGTGCCGTGGGTCAGTTGGGAGCCGTAGACGATGGCGTCGCCAAGGCGGGGACGGACGGTCCAGCGGGTGCGTGGTAGGTCGCGGAACCAGGCGGAGGAGTTGTCGGCACCGTCGTGGATGAGCGACATGCCGGGTACGTATCCGGCGGCGCTGGCCAGGTCGGTGCTGGCCCAGATGTCAGGGGCTCCCGTCGTCTCGACGTAGAAATCGCCTCCGGCATCGGCGTGACGGATGGGGATGCCAATGCCGCCGATCTGGCGGGGCCAGGTGTGGGGGTCGGGGGCGATGCCGTCGGCGTGCGGGGTGATGTGCTGTCCGGTGCGGTACTCGACGTAGGTCCACGGACGCAGCGCGGTCACCGACGGCATGGCGCGGCGGATGGTCGGCATGGCGCGGTTCGTCGCCCGGTCGAGGATGGCGGTCACCGATGAAGGCAGCTCGGTGATCTCGATACGTCCGGCTGGTTCGTAGACCGCCATGGCCTGCGCGGCGGTCAGGCCCGGGATCTCGTGCATGGTGGTGGTACGGCCGCAGTCGAAACGGCGTGTGCCGGCTGCCGCGAGGATCTCGTCCATGGCTGTCGCGAGCTGTTCGACGTCGGTAGGGCTCAGGAAGCCCTCCACGCTGTGGGTGGTCAGGGTTTCGGCTACGTGGATCATGGCGTCCGTCCTCGAGGGGTAGGCGGGCTCAGGGGCGGCATTCGCAGTCGGCGGGCGCGGTGCTGGCGATGTCGGTGAGTGCGGTGGTGACGGCGGTGACGGCGTCGTCGAGGGCGGCGAAGTAGGCGTCCCAGCCGGCCGTCGGGGCGAGGGAGAGCCCGAGGACCGGGTACTGGCGGCTGGTGGTCTCGCATGTCAGCCGGTCCCGACCGACCAGCAGCTGGCAGGCGGCCGGCAGCACCTGTCGCGCTCGGGTGTCCAGCCGGCAGAGAACGGCGCTGAGCCGGGCGGACTCGGTACGGTGTCGTGGGAGAACGCCGACATGCAGTCCGACCGGTGCGAGGTCGAGACCCGTGTACCGGTGGCCCTGACAGCTGTCGTAGGTGACGTAGCCTAGGCGCCGGGTGAGCAGGTCGACCAGCGGCCAGACGGCGGGTTCGATGCCGTCGCGCCACTGGGGATGGTGGGGGTCGAGGTCGTCGGCTGGGTGGGTACCGGCCAACCCGGCGCTGTTGATGTTGCCGTGATCGCTGTGCCGCAAGGTGGCCGCCGGTCGGGGTCGGCCGGGGTCGTCCCAGCGGGCAAGGAAGCCAGCGACGTCGGGCATGGAGTTGGGCCGACGGGGGCGCCATGGCACCGCGCGGCATGAGGCGCCGCCGGGTCGGTGGGGTTCGGCGAGGAGAGCTGCGACACCGTCGACCAGACGCATTCGGTAGGCGCAGTACTCATCGTCGCCGTCGGCGTGCCGGTGCGCCCGCCACCGGGTGGCGACGCAGCCGCCGCCGCAGGTGTCGCGGTACCGGCAGCTCGCGCACTTGGCCATCAGCGACCGGCCCGCCTCAAGCAGCGGCAGGCGGCGCTGCGCGCCAATGACGTCGGCCTCCTCAGAAGCACCCGGCAGGCCGGTGAGCTGGGCCTGCGGCGCCGGTAGCTCGTCGCAGCTGCCCATGCGCCCGTCGGGGTAGGCGGTGAAGACGTGGTCACACTTGGCGTCGGAGAAGTGGCAGATGGTCGCCGCTGCGCCGGTGAGCCGGTGGATGGTCGACACCGCGGGCTCGAGCTTGATGCGCCGGAACAGGCCGCTGCCGATCCAGTGCGCGGTCGCGCTGAGGACAAAGGACGCGTACTCGGCAGGCGTGATCGCCCAGGCCGGCCCGGAGCCACCGGTGAGGGCCGCCTGTTGCAGATGGCGGCTCGCCGGCACGCGTGCACCAGCGAGCCGGGTCGGGGCGGCGACGGTGGCGTCGAAGCAGGGGACGAGGTTGACGGCGCGCACGGCGGCAAATCTGGCGAGATGGTCGAGGATCTCGGCGGCGCGGCCGAGCACGGCAGAGGTGACGACGCTGATGACCCCGACGTGCCTGCCGCGGGCGGCGAGCAGGCGCAGGGCGGCGGCGACCCGGTCGTATGTGGGCTGGGCGTCGTAGCCGACGCGCCAGGCATTGCCGGCGGCGTCGCCGTCGAGCGAGATCCCGATTTCCAGCCCGGGGTAGTGCGTGTCGATGAGGTCCAGCCAGCTGTCGTCGAGGAGAAGGCCGTTGGTCTGCATTGAGACGCGCACGACGTTGGGTTGGGCCGCGAGCCGGTCAAGGATTTCGGCGAAGGCGGCGCGGTCAATCGTCAGCGGCTCGCCGCCGTGCAGCTCGACGGCGACGGGGCGGGCACCGAAGATCGCGGTCAGCCGGGCGGCGTCGTCGGCGGACAGTCGTGCTCCGCCGGGGGCTTCCTTGCGCTTCTCGTAGCAGTAAAGGCAGTCGATGTTGCAGGTCTCGCCGCGCAGCTTGAGGATGACCGAGACCGGCCGGCGGTCGTCGGCGGACAGGGGCCGGTACATGGCCTCCGGGGTGGGGGTGGCCGGTGGCATGGTTAGCCTCCCTGGCGGTTCGCCCGGTGCCAGCCAGTGAGCTGGCCGGGGGTGAGGCGGATGCGTTCGTCGCCGCGGCGCAGGAACCAGCCGTCGGTGTAGCGCTGGGGCAGCCAACCCAGCTCGCCGGTACCAGCGGGAGGCGGCTCTTCGGCGGTGGTGCGGTCCGGCCAACACCGAAGGAGTGCGGCGGTGACCCGCTTCCGGACGGACGGGAACCAGGAGGTGTCGTCGGCGTTCCAGGATGGGGCGGGCAGCGACGGTGGCGGGCCGTCGTTGGCTCGACGCCAGAGGGCGGGTAGCCACTTGTCGCCGAGCAGCGGTTGGTCCGCCGCGACGACGTCGAGGCCGAGAAGGCAGATCTCCAGCTGGCGGCGTACCACCTCGGCCTCGGCATACAGGTGGTCGGTGGTGAGTCCGAGGAGGTCTTCGACCAGGCTGAGGACGTGCTCGACCCGGTCGGCGACGGCCCAGTGCCGGTAGCAGGCGATCTCGCTGGCGGTGGCGACCGGCTGCCATCCCAACGGGGTGTACCGCCGTGCGGTGCGCAGCCGGGTCAGTTGCCCGAGCGCGGCCCGGACCTGCCGGAAGCGCTCCACGTCATCGAAGCGCACGTCGAAGGAGTCCAGCCTGCTCCGCAGCGGTTCGATCATGGATTCGGTACATGCGGCGAGGTCGACCCGTACGCCGTCCACCAAGCGGGAGTGCAGCGCCGGGGGCTGGTCGTAGAAGACGACCCGAAGGTCGATGTCGCTGCGGGCATGGGCCAGCCCGGCGCCCAGCGCGCCCTCCAGCCAGACATCGCTGACGCGACGGTCACCGCACAGCTCGGCCGCGACCCGGGCCGCGATCGCGGTGCGGATGTCGGCTGACCTGGTCACCCGCCCTCACCTCGTCCGGCCAACAGAGCCGTGCGTAGGGTCTGGGCCGCCCAGTGGTCGAGGACACGCCGCACGTCTGCACGCTGCGCTCCGACATGCGGGGTGAGGAGCAGGTTGCGCGGCTCACCCAGTCTGGTGAGCGAGGCGACGTGTTCGGGGTCGATCGCGTCGATGGCCAGGCCGCTCAGCGTGTCCGCGTCGAGGGCGTCCAGGCAGGCTGGCAGGTCGAGCGTCTCCACCCGCCCGACGCAGATCAGCGCCGGGCGGTGTCGCCCAGCCTCGGCCAGCCACGGGGGGTTGAAGGCCGCTCGGGTGGTTTCGCGTAGTGGCAGCGCCACGACGTGCAGGTCTGCCCAACCGGCCAGCAGTTCGGCGGGGCGTTGCGGCAGGTGCGGTGGATTGGACGGCCACGCCGCGTACGCCAAGTTCTTCACGGCCGGGCCGAGTGCCTGCCCGATGGCGAGACCGACGGGGCCGGCGCCCCAGATGGCGAGGCGCTGCTCGGCCAGGTGGGGTCCAAGGCAGGCGGCCTTCAGGTGGCGGCCGGCGATGAGGCCGTTGTGCCCGAGTGCAACGCGACGGGTGAGGCTGAGCGCGGCCAGCAGGGTCCATTCCGCAACGGCAGCGGCGTTGGCGGCGGGGTTGCGGTGCAGGTTGACGCCGCGGGCCGCGAGCGCGGGAAGGTCGATGTTGTCGGTGCCGGACCCCGGCCGCACGACATGTCGCAGCGCCGGCAGACGGTCGAGGTGGTGGGCCGACAGCCGGGTGCCGGAACGCACGACGGCCGCGACTGCGGGGTGAGATGCCGCCGGTAGCCGGTCGAGCACCTCGACGCGTACGCCTGGCAGCGCCTGGGTCAGCTGGTGAGGGTCGGCGCTGCCCTCGATGACCAGGACTGTGGTCATGCGGTCCGCCGGTACAGGCCGAAGGCGAGGTCGCCGTCGCCGACGAGGACTTCCATCGGCGAGGGTGTGCCGAAGTAGTCGTCGCAGGCGCGCTTGACCCCGGGCAGGCCGTCCCATGCCTTCGGGTTCACAGCGGTGTCGGCGTAGTCGTCCACGATCAGTGCGCCACAGCGGCTCAGCCGGGGAACGCAGTGGGTGAGCGAGACGTGGATGGAGTCGTAGAAGTCGCCGTCGAGGTAGCCGAACCCGATCGTCTCTGGCAGTTGGTCGGGCAGGGTGTCGGTAAACCAGCCGGGATGGAAGACCGGGCTGGGCTTGTCCCAGGCGGCGTGCGTTGCCACAACGTCCGCTGGCGTGCTCACCAGTTCGCCTTCACCGAGGTGGTTGGAGTCCCGATCGCCGGGGGCCGGCAGGCCGGCGAACGAGTCGTAGACGTGGATCGGCCGATCGGTGTCGCCGAGTTCGTCCAAGACGGCGCGCATCCACAGTGCCATTGCGCCCCGGTAACAGCCGACCTCCACGACCGCCCCCTCGACGCCGTCTTCGACCATGCGCCGAAGGTGGCCGGCGATGGCGGTCAGCCGATCGGCGTCGACGGTGTTCGCGTGCTCGGCGAGCAACCAGGCCCGTAGCGCCGAGAGGTGGACGGTCATCGCCGTCACCACCGGTCCACCAGGCAGTCGCTGCGGTCCTGACCGAGCGCGTCGAGCAGGTGCGGCACGACGCGCGGCAGCAGATACTTGCTGGCCAGCGCGGTCACCGGCACCCACTCGAACCCGACGTGGTCGGGATCGGGCGGGTTGGGCATGCGGGGTGCGGCGTCGTCGAGGGGTTCGGCGAGGAAGTTGAACTGAACCTTCTGCACGTCGCCGAACTCGCCCTGCCAAGCATGGGGGACGTACTCGACGACGAACAGCAGCCGGCGGGCTCGCACGCGTAGCCCGGTCTCCTCGGCGACCTTGCGGTACACGGCGTCGCGCAGGCACTCTCCCTCGCGGGCCTTGCCTCCCGGGAGGTTGTAGTGGAAGCCCGCAGCGTCGTCGTAGGACAGCAGAAGGAAATGGTCGTCGCGCAGGACGGCGGCCTTCACCGACACGCTGATCTGCGGCAATGGGGGCATGTGGGGGTCTCCTGGTCGAGGGGTCGGATGCAGGTTCAGACGCGGGCGTAGGGATCGCCGATGGCCAGCAGCTCACCGACGGTGGCCAGCGGCACCGTGCCTGGCGAGCCAGTGCCGGCCAGCTCCGCGGCGGCGGCGCGCATGCCCGCCAGGGCGGCGCGGCTGAGCTGGTTGGCGTAGATGCACATGGCGAACCCGGCCAGGCCCAGCTCCTGCCATCCGAGGTGGGCAAAGGCGGTCGGCACGGTGACCAGCGGAACGGGCGAGTTCCACTCCCGAGCGGTGCGCAGCGCCTCGTGTCCCGAGGCGTCGCGGGAGTGGATCAGTACCGCGTCCGCGCCGTGAACGGCGTAGTACGTGGCCCGCTCGAGGGCATGCGAGAACGGTGCGCCGGCGATCAGCGCTTCCGTGCGGGCGATGAGCACCAGTTCGTCGCTGGCCCGGCGCATCTCCCGCAGTTGGTCGGCGACGACGCCGACATCGGCTAGTCCCTGGGCGCGGTGGGTGCTGAAGCTGTTGCACTTCGGGTAGGCGCTGTCCTCCAGGCACAGCGCGGCGGCGCCGGCCCGGGCCAGATCGAAGGCGCAGCGGCGGGCCGATTCCGCGAACCCGCCGGCGTTGTCGACATCGACCACCACGGGCAGGTGGGCCGTGCGCCCGACCGCGAGCACCACGTCACACAGGTCACGCACGCCGAGCACGTTGGCGTCGGCGAGCCCGGCAGCGGCGGAGACCTCCAGGCTGCTGACCCACAGCGCGTCGAAGCCAGCACCGGCCGCGGCGGTGGCGGCCAGCGCGTTGACCGCGCCGACCGCCCGGACCGGGATACCGGTGCGCGCCGTCAAGGCCCGGCGCAGACTCTCAGCGCTCACCGGCCACCGCCTCAGTCGCGGGATCGAGCGGCGGCACGAGATCGTGCGCGATGAGCACCTGCCAGACCTGGTCCAAGACGCTGCCGGGGCTGGCGCTGGCGTCGATGTGCGCGACGCTGCCCAGCAGCGGGTAGGCCGCCGGCCCGTTGACGATCTCGGTGTAGACCTGACGAACCCGGGCCTGCACGTCAAGCACGTCCCAGTCTTCCCGGACAGCGTCACCCTGCCGGCCGTGCGCCCGCCGCAGCGAGTCGCGCGGGTCCAGGTCGAGCACCAGCGTCAGATCAACCGGCTCGCTGATGCCGGCAGCCAGCCGCTCGTAGGTTTCTCCCGGCTTCATGTCGTGCTTGACGGCGAAGAACGCCAGCTCGCTGACCAGCCAGCGGTCGCTGATTACCGGGCGGTTCGGCAACGCCGGCCGCACCAGCCGCACCAGCGTCGCCTCCTTGTCGGCCACCAGCGCCTGCAAGTACCGGTCGCGGTTGTCCGGCGATGGCTGGTACTTGCCCTCCACGATGTCGGCGGCGGCGTCGGCGGCCATGAAGTTGCTGGTCAGGATGCACAGCGGTGTCACCCCGTAGAGGCCCTCCCACAGCCGGAACAGACCCTTGCGCAGCGTCGTCTTGCCCGTGCCGTCCAATCCCTCGATCACGATGAACGGATAGCCCCGCATTACTCCACCTGCCCGGCGCCGGTACCGCCGGCGTACTTCGTGAACCGACCCCGCCACGGCACCGCAATCGACACCAGGTCGACCAAGCGCAGCTCGGCGAGTTCCTCCAACAGCGCCGGCATCCGTCGCTCGACCGCGACGCTCGCCGCCAACGCCCGGCAGTACGCCATCCGCAAGCCGGCCTCAGCGACTCCGCCTGCTCGCAGGTGTTCCTCCAACACGCGGATCGCCATACCAAGCGCGACAATGCCGGCCGCCTCCTCCAGCACCATCCGCGCTATTGATGCAGTGCTGGGTTGCAAACTGCGGTGATGCACACCGCGATGGCGGATGATCGCGAAGAACCCGACCCACCAGGCCGCCGCGCCGCAAACAGCCGCTAGATCGGCAGCCACCACCTGGTCGACCCCATCCATGATCAGCTCGTTGGCCTGAGCCATTGCCGCAGGTGCGAGCACGTTCGTCGGACCTACCGGAAACGCATAGCGCGCTGGAAGGTCCAGCCACGGACGAAGTCCGGCGTCGTCGACGTGACTGGACACAGACGCGAGGTGTGTGACCTCAACGGCTGCCAACGCCGCTGCGAGTCCAACACCCTGGACGTCCGGCAAAGGGGTGTTCGATGCAAGCACCTCTCGCCATTCAGAGAGATGCAGGTGAACCCGCTGTACTTGGAGGCCGTCACCGACCGCCAGCCACAAGCGGTGCAGGGGCACTGCTGAAGTAGGTCGTAACTGAGGTGGAGGAGGCACGGATACCCCTCATGCAGGATCGGGCGGACGATTAACGGCAGCAGCCGCACGTCAATTGACGCAGACCCCGCTACAGAGAGCCAGGAGGCGCATGCGGACAGATCCGCTTGTCCGCATGCGTGAACGGGTTGTCCGCATGCGACGTGCCCACGGTGCGAGTCCTGCATCCACGCCGTTGTTCTTGGTTGCGCCGCGCTGAACGCTGCGTGACCCTATGTGGGCGATGTCCACGCTGCTCGATGCCGTGCGGGTGCGAGCAGCCTGAGGAGGCGGTGTCATGGGTCAGACTCCGCGGGCGCTCCAGCCGTCCTTGTCCGAGCGCCACTTCTTCGGCGCCGAGCTGCGTCGGCTGCGGGAGCGGGCCAACCTTTCGCAGGCACGGCTGGGCGCCGTGATCCGATTCAGCGCCGACCTGGTGCGTCGGGTCGAGACAGCGGACCGATTCCCCTCTCGGGAGTTCGTCGAGGCCTGCGACAAGGCGTTGGGGACCGGAGGAGCCTTGATGCGCCTGCTACCGCTTCTCGGGAAGAAGCGGACCAGCGAGGGCAAGCCGATGGCCGTCTCACCAGCCGGCCAGGGCAACCTCAGCAGCCTGCTGTCCAATCACTCCGCGGAGACGTCACGGCTGGCTGAGATGGTCGTGCGGGTTCCGTTCCAGCCAGGCGTCCTCGATCGCGCCGCCCTGGACTGGCTGAACGCTCCGGCGGGACCCCGTCTGTCCGTGGCCGGACGATCTGGCTCGTCTGATCAGGTTTGCGAAGAGGATCTCTACTCCGCTGAGACCGCTCTGGCGATGTTCCGGCAGTTGGACCACACCCACGGCGCCGGACGAATCCACGCGCAGGTTCAGCGGTACGTCGAAGGGGAACTGAATAGGCTGCTGGCGAAGAGCCCGGCCTCGGAAGCGATCGGTCGGCGCCTCTACACGCTGGCGGCGGGGTTCTTCGAACTGTGCGGGTACCAGGCGGTCGACGCTGGCGCCCATGGTCTCGCGCAGCGCCGGTACCTACGCGCTCTACGGCTGACGCAGGCCGCCGACGACCGCCTCTACGGCAGCTACCTGCTCGCCGTGAACATTGGCCACCTGGCGCTGCACTGCGGTCACCCCGAGCCGGCGCTGCGGATGGCGCTCACGGCGGTGCGAGGAAGTGAGACTCAGGCGACGCCAGCCGTGGGAGCCTCGCCGCACGCCGTGGTGGCGCGGACGCACGCCCGCCTCGGACGCGAAGGTGACTGCCTGACCCACCTCGACATCGCGGAGAGGCAGCTGGCCCGCAGCGGGCCCGAGGACGAGCCGCCGTGGATCCGGTACTTCAATCCGGCCTACCTCGCCGACGAGATCGCCCACTGCTTCCACGACTTGGGCCGACCGCAGCAGACCCAACGGCACGTGGCTGAGGCCCTTACCGCGCTGAGCCCCACCCACGTCCGGCGACTCGCCATCGACACCGCGCTCCTGGCCTCGTCGCTAGCTGCCGCCGGCCGAATCGACGAAGCGTGCGCCACCGCCCGGGCGGCGGTGGACCACGCCGCCCGGACCACGTCGCACCGCTGCTTGCAGCGCATCGTCGAGGTACAAGCCGATCTTGAGCCCTATCGGTGCGAGCCGGAGGTTCGCGAGTTCGGCGAGTACGTGCGCCATCAGCTACCGCTGGCGGCGGTGTGACCCCAGCGGCGCGTCGCCGCAGCCGCCATCACGGAGCGGTAGTGAGCCAGTTCCGCCTCCAGCGCCGCACCCGCCTGGCTGGACGTCGCCACGTAGTGACCGACATCGGGAAGTAGCAGCAACTCGGGCGCCGTGCCGGTGGCCGCCAACTGGTCGGCGAGTTCCCGCACATCCTCGACCACGGCCACCTGATCGGCGGTGCCGTGAATGAACAGCACCGGCCGCTGGACAGCGGCAGCACTGACCCGCCCGGCGCCACCCTGCAGCCGCATGGCATGCGCACGCTGGAATCGGGGCACGGTCTTGGCCCAGCGGTCAGGGTCCACGATCGCTGACACGGCGGTGGCGGCGGCGAACGGACCGTCCTGTGCCACGGCATGCAGCGCCGTGTATCCGCCAGCACTGGCGCCACGGATGAAGACCTGCCCCGGCATTGCCCGCCCTGCCGCCAGCAGGTGGTCCGCCACTGCCGCGCAGTCGGCGACGTCGTCAAGGCCCCACCGGCCGTACAGCGATTCCCGGAAGCTCCGGCCGTACCCAGTGCTGCCCACGTAGTCGACATCGACGACGGCGAACCCGCGACTGGTGAAGAACTGTGCCTGCCAGTCCAGGCGCAACAGGCAGGAGGCGGTGGGCCCAGGGTGCGCCCGAACGATCACGGGTGCCCGCCAGCTCGCCGTCGATCCCGTCGGCGGATAGACCAGTGCCAGCACCTCACGGCCGCCCGGGACGGGGACCCGCAGTTCCGTCGGTGTGGACACCTGCGCCTTGGACAGTTCGGCGTGCTCCGACCTGGCAATCACCTCCACCCGCGGACTGTCGTCGGTCAGGTGCACCAGCGCGACCTGCGGGGCCGCGGTCGGTGACGACCCGATCAGCGCCACCGTCGTCCCGTGCGCCGCAAGGTAGGGCTTGATCGACGTGTAAGGGAGGTCCACCGAGCGAACGGTGCCGCAAGGGTCGATGACGACGAGGCGGTGCCGCGGCCCCTCCTGCACCACCACGGCGATCCGTCCGTCGTCAAGGAAGTCGTACGACGCGTAACCCAGCTCCCACGGCTCCGCGGCACACTCACCCGCGATCGGTGCCACGGCCTCGACTGTGTGGCCGTCCCAGCGGTACAGATTCCACCAGCCGCTGCGGTCCGACACGAAGTACAACGCCCCGTCGGGCCCCCACCGCGGCTCCACCGCCGACTCATCCGGATCACCGGCGACCTTCACTGGGCTCCCGATGCGCCCACCAGGCGAGTACGAGGCGACCCACACTTCACAGGCGTCCCAGGGCATGTCGTGGTCGCTCCAAGCGGTCCAGGCCAGTAAGCCTGGACCCGGCCGAGGCGCGCCAAGGAATCCTGAAGATGCGACGAGTGTCCGCATCTGCTGAGCCTCCGTGAGCGACACCGCGATGAGTTCGTCACCCTGCTCCGACTCGCGCACCGCCAGTAGCTCGCCGTCACCGACGGTCAGGTCTCCGATGGCTCCTCGGCGCACCAACTCGAGTTCATCGCCCTGACGACGGCTCCGAAGAAGGCCACCTCCGCCAACACACCACAACGTTCCCTCGACAACAGCGAAAGATCCGCCACCGTACGCGTGAACACCGCTGGTCACGTCGAAACCCTCGGGACTGACGTCGTGCGTGCCCTCGCCGGGCCGCCACCTCGTCACTGTCGCGACCCCGCCAGCCTCAGGACGAGTCTCCAACCAGTACAGCGCGCTATCACGGACACGAAGCTGGTCATAGCTCACAGAGGCGCGGACAGCGTCCTCCACCGAGACAGCGGTACTTTCCGCCAACCTCACGGACCCCCCTCGAACAACTTCCGGACCGTGGCCCAAACGGCAGCTCCTCGTCAACCGGGCTCGGAGGCGTCGGACGCCGGGGCCGCGAAGGCTTTCGTGTCGCCAGGCCGGCGCGAGTGCTCCTCGGACACGGCCGACTCTACGCCCGAGCCTCTCGCCCCCTACCGCTGGACATCCTGTCTCGAAGTGCCCATCGGCCGCGCTACCTCGTCGGCGACGAAGTCGATGCGGACAACAGTGTTTGTCCGCATCTCCGGTATCGACCCTGGCCAACGATTCGAGCGAACCTTTCCGAGCGGTTAGGCCATTCACGGGCGGCCCAGCAATGAATGTTTCTGCCGCCGAGAAACGAGCTCATTGGAAGGGTGCGATGCAATTACAGGAGGAGTTGGCGCGGTACGGCTACCGCCAGGAACTGGCCCGGAAGCTGCGATTCCGGGACCTGATCGCCTACGGCCTGGTGTACATGGTGCCGATCGCGCCGATGGCGATCTTCGGAAGCGTCTACGCGGGCTCTGGCGGCATGGTGGCCCTGGCGTATGCGGTCGGTGTGGTGGCGCTGGTGTTCACCGCGTTCTCGTACGCGCAGATGGTCAAGGCGTTCCCGATGTCGGGCAGCGTCTACAACTACGCCGGTCGCGGCATCAGCCCGCCGGTCGGCTTCCTCGCTGGCTGGGTGATCCTGCTCGACTACGTGCTCGTGCCAGGGCTGCTGTATCTCGTGGCGGCGTTGGCGATGCACGCGACCGTCCCCGCGGTGCCGGTATGGGTGTGGCTACTGGGCTTCGTCACGGTCAACACGATCATCAACTCGGTCGGCATCCGCATGACGGCGATGGTCACCCGGGTGATGCTGATCGGGGAGCTGATCGTCCTGGCGGTCTTCCTCGCTGTCGCCGGCTGGGCCGTCGCCTCCGGAAAGGGCCGGTTCAGCTGGGGGGCGTTCTACAACGCCGACACCTTCACCTGGTCGCTCGTCGCTGGGGCGGTGTCGATCGCCGTGTTGTCGTTCCTCGGCTTCGACGGCATCTCCATGCTGGCTGAGGAGACCCGCGACGGCGCCCGGCAGATCGGCCGGGCCATGGCCGCCGTCCTCGTCTTGGCCGGAGTGCTGTTCATCGCGCAGACGTGGCTGGCCGCGATGCTCGTCCCCGACGCCGACGGCCTGCTCGCAGAGGGCGATCCGAATGGCACCGCCTTCTACGACGCCGCGCAGGTGGCCGGCGGGGGCTGGCTGGCAACGCTGTGCGCCGTGGCGACGGCGATCGCGTGGGGTCTGCCGAACTCGATGGTCGCCCAGGTCGCCACCTCAAGGCTGCTCTACGCGATGGCACGGGACCGGCAGCTACCCGCCTTTCTGGCGAAGGTGTCGATCCGCCGCAGCGTGCCGATCAACGCCACCCTGCTCACCGGTGCCGTGTCCCTCACCCTCGGCCTGTACATGGCGACCCGCGCGGACGGCATCGCCCTGCTGTCGTCGCTGATCAACTTCGGGGCGTTGGTCGCCTTCCTCGTCCTGCACGTCTCCGTCGTCGTGCACCACCTCATCCGCTGCCGCAGCCGCAACTGGTGGGCACACCTGGTCATGCCGGGCATCGGGTTCGCGATCCTCGCCTACGTCGTGGTCAACGCCAACATCGCCGCCCAGCGCCTCGGCCTGGCGTGGCTGGCCCTGGGCGTGGTCGTGCTGGCCGGCCTGTACCTGTCCGGTCGCCGGCCAGCCCTGTCGGGCCTGGCACCGGCCCAGCCCGCCCGACGTGACATGGAACGGGTGTGAACGGCATGGACACGATCGTGTACCGGCCCGCCCGCGACGAGCTCGCCTACACCTTCGGCGGGCGGATGCCGGTGGCGCACGTGCGCTCCGGCGACCTGCTGGAGGTCTTCACCGAGGACTGCTTCGGTGGGCTGGTTCGCGGGCCGGCGGACCTGCCGTCGCAGGTGTGCCGCATGCCCTACCTGAATCCGGTGTCCGGGCCCTTCTTCGTCGAGGACGCCGAACCCGGCGACACCCTCGCCGTCCACCTTGTGTCGATCACACCTGCCCGTGACTGGGGTGTGTCGTCCACGTTCCCGCATTTCGGGGCGCTGACCTCCACGTCGCAGACCGCCACCCTGCAGCCGCCCCTGCAGGAGCGGGTGTGGGTATACGGCATCGACCGGCAGGCCGGGACGGTGCGGTTCCAGGCCACGGAGACCGAGCACAGCGTGGACCTGCCGCTGGACCCGATGATCGGCACCATCGGTGTCGCACCGGGTGGCATGGAGGCCCGCTCCACGATCGTCCCGGACAGCCACGGCGGGAACCTCGACACCCCGGAACTGCGCGCTGGCACCACGCTCTATCTCGGGGTGAACGTGCACGGGGCGATGCTCGCCCTTGGCGACGGCCACGCCCGCCAGGGCGAGGGCGAGGCCTGCGGGGTTGGAGTGGAGATCGCCACGACCACCACTCTGATCGTCGAGGTCATCAAAGGCATGCCGACGGTGTGGCCCCGGCTGGAGACCGACACGTCGCTCATGTCGATCGGCTGCGCCCGGCCCCTCGAGGACACGTACCGCATCGCCCAGCGCGACCTCGTCCGCTGGACGAGCGCGCTCACCGGCCTGGACGAGCTCGACGCCTACCAGCTCGTCTCGCAGGCGGGGCGGGCGCCGATCGGCAACGTGTGCGACCCGAACTACACATCCTCGCCGCCGTCGACAAGGCGCTGCTCTCCGACCCGGCCGCCGCGTACGGCGGGGTGCACGACCGGTTGCGGCAGCGCCCGGCCAGGCCACGGTAGGAGGCGGTGCGATGACCGCGTCGATCCCCCGCCTGCCACTGCGCGACGAGCTGTTCCTGCTCGGCCACAACGACGACACCGGCCAACCCCATATTCACCGCCAAGCCCTCGCACTCGGCATGGCCGGCGCGGTCCTGATCGACCTGTTCCTGGCCGGGCGAATCACCCTCGACGGGGACACCCGCCCGGCCGGCGACAAACGCGTGCGCCTGCACATCGACCGGCCCATCGGCGACCTCATCACCGACACCGCCATCTCCTCGATCCGCTACACCCACCCCGCCCCACCCCTGCGCGCGTGGCTGCGCGGGTTCGCCGACGACCTGTACGAACGCACCCGCGCCGGCCTGCTCGCCGGCGGAATCCTCCGACACACGACCCGTCGCCGACTCGGTGGCCTGGTCCGTACCGAGGTCTACCTCGCCACCGACACCAAGTGGGCGGTCGTGGCCCGGGCACGGCTGCGCTACCTCGCTGCCGGCCGGGAACAGCCGAACAACCACACCGCCGCCCTCGCCGGCCTCGTCGCCGTCCTCGGCCTCGCCACCCACCTGTACCTCGACGACGACACACCGCCGCGGTCACCGCCCAGCTGCGGGCGATCGCCGACCAACACCACCGACGGGTATGCGACATCACCGCCGCCGTCGACGCCGCGGTCGGTGACCTCGCCACCGCGACGTACCGCTAGCCCACACGACAAGGACGCCAACCGCCACGGAACCAAATGCCCGTGCTCGTGCCGCCCGCTGGGCGGACAAGGACCACATCGCCGTACTGATCGTCGACGCACTACGCCCCCGGTCCTCTCGCCGCCCGCCTGGCGCCCGACCCGGCGTGGCCCACCGGCACAGCCAGGCAGACATCAACCCGGAGGCGCGTGATCGGGTAGCCTGGTGCCCCAGCGGGCCGTTAGCTCAATGGCAGAGCTGAGGACTTTTAATCCTTAGGTTCTGGGTTCGAGTCCCAGGCGGCCCACGTTCGAACTGGGAAAATAGTCCGGCACCACTGTCTTTCCTTGCTCTTGGTGCGAGCATTTGTCGGATTTTTGGTTTTAGTCTGCGAGCACCCGCCGAGCACCCAGCTCGGGGGATGACGGCAGGCGACGTGGCGCGCCGCCGCTGGTCGGGCGCGGTCCGGTGTCGTGGGGGCCACGCGCACATCGCCAAGGCGGGTGGTGCCTCCGATGGCGTTTATGCCGCGCGTCGGCGTCGGCGGGGGACGATTTTGGCGGCGGCTTCGGCTTTGCGCGTTCGACGTCGAGTTCGGCGATGACGGAGGTGTAGGTGTCGGTCATGGTGATGGAGGAGTGGCCGAGGAGTTCCTGGATGTCTTTGAGGTCGGCGCCGGCTGTCTTGAGATAGGTGGCGGCGCAGTGTCGTAGGTCGTGCAGCCGGATCGGGGGTAGTCCGGAGTCGCGGACGAGGGCTTCGAATCGGTCGGTGACGGTCTGGGGGTGCCAGGGCTGCCCGTCGGGTTGGACGAAGAACAGCCCGATGTGGGGCCACGCGTTGCCGCAGGCCAGTTTCCATTGGGCGCGGCGGGTGTGGTGGGCGCGCAGCGCCGCTTGGGTGAAGCTGTCGAGGGACACGACCCGGTTGCCGGACTCGGATTTGACCTTCTTGATCACGGGTGTGTAGCCGTGGGTGGCCATCTGTTGGGTGACGCTGATCAGGGCGTTGATCCACGCCATCGAAACCCGGCGGCGAAGAGGGCTCGCCTTTTCGGCAACCTGGCGACGTGAGCGACCTGCTGTGGGAGGACGTTCAGGTCTGGTTCGACCCTGACCTGAACGGGACCCTTCCGGACGTGCATCTCCCTGGGACGACCGTCGAGGACTGGCCGGCTCTCCTCGACATCGTCCGGTCTGAGGACTGGCGGTTCGCCTACCTGATCGACGGCCAGGAACGCCCGCCGCCCGCCGCGGCCGAGGACATGCTGAGCCTCCGCGACGGCCGGCATCCAGCTCAACGTCTGGCCAACCGCGACATACTCGCGATCTTCCCACCGTACGAGGCCGAGCAGATCGACTTCGATGTCGACCTGCGGGAGCTACAGGGCCAGCGACAGCTGGATATCCTCTGCCGGTTCCTGACCACGATCGGGCGACGGCTCCGCAAGCCCGTACTGATGACACCCGAGGGGCTCCGGGAACGATCCGGTGCTCGGGTACGACACGACGGCCGACCGGGTCGTCCTGATGGCCGACGACTGGCCGGCCGACGAACGTTGGCGCCGCGCGCAGCACGGGATGTGAAGGTCAGAGGGTCAGGATCTGAGCCGAGACGGGGCGCAGGGTCGGGTGACCGCAGAATGACAATTATTGATACACCGACTGCTGCGCACAGGCGAGGCAGGAGGAGCAGGCCAGCGAGGAGGTGCCGACTTGCTTGAGGCAGACTACGTCCATGTCACGAGCATCGGTACCGGACCAAGCGCAGCTGCTCTGGCCGACTATCCAGGCGGTCCGCACGCTAGGTGGATCCGGATCTATCGATGAGATCGTGGAAACCGTGCTCGAGCAGCAGGACTTCACCGAGGAGCAGCAGCAGGTTCTGCATGGGGACGGGCCGAGGACGGAGATCGAGTACCGCCTTGCCTGGGCACGTACCTATCTCAAGTACATGAATCTTCTGGTCAACAGTCGCCGCGGCGTGTGGGCCCTCACCGAGCGCGGCCGATCAGTTCACCGGGAAGAGATACCGGGCCTGCATGCAGAGGTTGTGGCGCGGCAGCGCGAGGAGTTGCGCGCCAAGCGCCGAGCGCAGCAGTCCAAGGGGATATCAGCCGAAGCGGAGCAGCAGATCGACGATGAGCAGGACTGGCGAGAGCAGTTGCTGGACGTCCTGATGTCGGTTTCGCCAGCTGCCTTTGAACGGCTTGCGCAGCGCCTACTCCGCGAAGCCGGATTCATCAGCACGACCGTGACCGGACGAACGGGTGATGGCGGCATCGATGGACTAGGAATATATCGCATGTCCTTGGTCTCGTTTCCCGTCTTCTTCCAGTCGAAGCGGTATCGAGGCAGTGTCGGATCAAGTGCCGTTCGGGACTTTCGAGGCGCGATGGCGGGCCGGGGAGACAAGGGCCTACTGATTACCACCGGCACGTTCACGGCGGAGGCCAAGGCGGAGGCGACGCGGGACGGCGCGCCGCCCGTAGACCTGATTGACGGACGGCGGCTGTGCGACCTTCTGAAGGAGTATGAGCTGGGCGTACGGACAGAAACGCGGGTAGTTGAGGACGTGCGTGTCGAAAAGGACTTTTTTGCAGACCTGTGAGCTGCCCTTGGGTCACGTTGAAGACCAACCGTCAGGTTTGGGTCATGTGCTCGTGTCCACGGGTCGGTTGAGGCCGGAACGAGCGCGGGTGGGTGTGGTTCTCGACCAATGCAGCGACTTCGGGTGGGGTGATGGCAAGCTCTGACGGTCTTGGCTCCCCGCCGTCGAGGGACGCTCAGGGCGGTTGGGTGGCCACGGCCGAGGGGTCGCACCTGAGGGGGCGGCGCACTCGGGACACTGGGCCCGAGATTGCGCTGCGCCGTGCGGTGCACGCTCTCGGCCTTCGTTTCCGGCTGGGACGAACGCTGGTGAATCGGTGTCGGCCGGACATGGTATTTCCTGGTCCGCGTGTCGCCGTATTCGTCGACGGGTGTTTCTGGCACGGCTGTCCGCAGCATGGGCCCTCCCGGTTCAGAGGTCCCAACGCGGAGAAGTGGGCAGTGAAGATCGCCACGAACAGGGCTCGTGATCAGCGGGTTGACGCCGAGCTGAGCGAGGCCGGTTGGCGGGTGGTCAGGGTGTGGGAGTGCGAGGTGCGTCGGGGGGCAGGGGAGGCGGCTCGTCGGGTTGCCGTGGAGGTGCGTGGACCGTCGTGGCCAGATTCGGCCCCGGCGGGCTGAGCCGTGGGAAGTGGCCGGGAGACCCTGGGTTTGGGTGACTGTGCGGAAGGCCAGTAGTGGAAGAAGCACGGCTGGTTGCAGCGGCGAATGCCCCGATCACTCTCAGCTTTTTTCACTGCGCGCTCGGTGTTCGTTGCCGGCACGATGCCTGTAGAGGCGGCGGCCAACCGGAACCGCCGTACCCTTGTTCTAATTTTTCTCCGCGTCGCACCGCCGGCTCGGAGGCGATCGAGGTGGGTCCGACCTGTGTGGTCGAGCTGGGCACGAATCCTCGGGAAGGGTGAGGCATGGCATTCCGACGCCCGGAGGAGCGAGTTTCCGTGCCACAGGCCAGCCGCCGGATTCGGGGTGGGTCCCGCGGCGCGGCAGGGGAGTGTGACATCCTGGTCCCCATCGTCGTTGTCGGAACGAAGGAAGCGTCGTGAGCGTACGGAACCTGTACAGCGTGGCGCCGTCTGCGGCGCGGTTGACCGACTCCCTGCGTGACATCGGATACGACTTCCCGACAGCGGTGGCCGACGTCGTCGACAACAGTGTCGCCGCAGGTGCGAGCCGGGTCGAGATCGACATCGTGTTCGACGGTTCGGACTCGTGGGTGATGATCGCCGACGACGGTCAGGGCATGAGTGCGAACGGGCTGTTGGAGGCGCTGCGCTACGGCAGCCGGCGTGACTACGGTCGTGGGGATCTCGGCCGGTACGGGCTGGGACTGAAGACCGCTTCACTGTCGCAGTGTCGGTCGCTCACGGTGGTGAGCCGGAGGAGGGCGGCCACCGCCCGCACGGTGGCACGGATGGTTGATCTCGACCTCATCGCGGAGATGGACGACTGGGTCGTCGCGGAGCCGGAGGGTGACGAGCAGGTTACCCGCGCTCGGGCGGCGGTGGCAGGCTCGGGTGGAACCGTGGTGCTGTGGCGCAGGCTTGACAGGGTCCTGCCGGAGCGCAACCCGGAGGGTGGTTGGGCGCGTCGTCGGCTGGAGGCGCTGGCAGGGAAGACGGCGGACCATCTTGGAACGGTCTTCCATCGTTTCCTTGAGGGCGATGTCGGCGGTGGACTCGTGATCACGGTCAATGGGGAGAAGGTCAGACCGTGGAACCCGTTCGCCCCGAATGAGCCTGCCCGTCAGGTGCTTCCTCCGCTGCGTTTCGAGGTGACGGTCGGCGAGGCGACCGGCGCGGTGGTGCTGCAACGTTATGTACTGCCGTCTCGTGATCAGTTCAGCTCCCCGGCGGAGTTCGAGCGGTTGTCGGGTCAGCTCAACTGGAACCGTCAGCAGGGCCTCTACGTCTACCGTGCACAGCGGTTGGTCCAGTGGGGCGGCTGGAACGGGATGCGGGGCATCGACGAGCACACCAAGCTCGCCCGAGCGTCGCTTGACTTCGACACCGATCTCGACGTGGTCTTCAACATCAACGTCGCCAAGATCAGAGTGGCGATGCCGCCGCAGCTGCGACAGCTGCTCGAGCGCCCCGTTCACGAGCTGTGCCTGCGCGCCGACGACGCCTACCGCAAGAACTCCCGCAGCGCTTCGGAGGGCGCGAAGGGCGCCTCCGGGCAACTGGCGGCGGTCACGCGAGGCGATGCGTCGACGGGTGGCCCCTCCATGCCGGTCGTCGGACTGGCGCTGCGTGCCGCAGCGATGCGTGCTGGTGAGTACGCGGCTCTGCAGCGTATCGGCGAGACGTTGCGGGCCGAGGCTCCGGACGTCGCCGCCGCGCTCGGCTTCAGGGACTGACCGCAGGCGACCTCCTCGTCCGGGTACCGCGTACGGCGGCTTCGCGGCAGGCGTCGTTCAGGGGGCAACGCGGACAGGCGGGTTCCGCTGGGCGACAGACAGAGCTGGCGACTTCGACCAAGCCCAGATGCGCCCGGCGTGCGTTGGTGCCGTCACCGATCATCCGGGCAACGGCCAGGCGCCCCGCCGTCATCCTGTTGCTGCGCTCGGGGTGCTCGTCAGTGAAAAGAGCGGCGACGCGTGGAATGCCCTTCGTGATCAGCACGGGTTCCTCCGCGTCATCCTCGCCGCGGGTGGGGACCGCGAGCACGGCGAGGTCGATCACGGATGTCTCGACCCCCTGCAGGCTGTCGATCTTGTCGTCGTCGAGCAGGTCGGGCTGCGAGGCGATTGTGCGGGCCAGCTCGAGCAATCGCTCACTGCGGTGCTCACGCTGGATCCAGCGCCCCATCTCGATCAGTTCTATACCGCCGGCGACGGTGTCCTGTGGCTGTTCCCAACGTGCCAGCAGCGGCCAGATGAACCTGACCTGGTCGGGGGCGGCCCGGTCGAGCAGCATCTCCGCCGAGATCACCTGCCACCGTGTACGGGCCCGAAGCCACGGGAGGGCTGGGTCGTCCAGGGTATCGAACCAGGTGGCAAGCGCTTCGGCGATGTCGTGGCTGCGGTAGGGAGCCGGCCTGCGGGCGTCCAGGGCTGCCATCACGGCGCGGCCGAGCTGGGTGCCCAGCGCAGGGGGCACGGCGTTGCCGATCTGGCGGAAGGCCGCCGACGGTGGGCCGGCGAAACGGAACCAGTCGGGGAAGGTCTGGAGCCGCGCGGCCTCGCGTACCGTAAGCGTGCGGTCCTGCCGGGGGTGGATGTACCAGTAGCCGTCCTTGGCGATGTGCGCGGTGATCGTGCGAGAGTAGTCGTCCTCGCTCAGACGCTTGTACTTGTCGTCGAAGATGTCATCGCGGTAGCGCTTGAACTCATCGGGTAGGTCCGAGTACCGGGTGCCTGCGTCCATCATGTCGAAGGCGCGCTGGTCGTCCTCGCGGACGGGTCGGGTGATGTGGTCGAAGACCTTGCCCGCGTCCTGCGGCGCGACACCTTGGCGCATCTTCTTCTGGAAGGCCGACACCGGGCCCTGGTAGTCCGCCCAGCCGTCCGCACCGCCCTCGGGTCGCCAGCCGCCCTCAACCTCGGGCAGGTCGCCGATGGCGTTCCACACCGACACCCGGTCGGGCACCTCGTTCGGCCAGTCGAAGGCGATGCCATCTCGGAGCGCGACCAGGATCAGCCGCTGCCGGAACTGCGGTACGCCGTAACGATGGGTTTCGACGACTCTTTCCTCGACGGCGTAACCAATCGACTCCAGCTCGTGAACCATGGTGCGGAGGATGAACATCTCCCGGTCCAGGGCCATGTCTGGAACGTTCTCCATGATCACGGCGGCGGGTCTGGCCAGCTGGACCACCTCCAGGAACGAACGCCAGAGGTCCCGGCGTTCGTCGTGCGCCGGACGCAGGCCGTGGCGGACCTGGTGGCGGATCAGCGAGCGGCCCGCTCTGGAGAAGGGCTGGCACGGCGGACCGCCGGCGAGTAGTTCGATCCCGGCGGACCTCATCAGCGATGCGATCCGCTCGACGTTCGCGGTCTCCCCGAGGTCGCAGTCGAGGGTCAGCCCCGGGTAGTGGTGTCGGTGCGTCTCGACTGACTCGGGATCGCGGTCGGCCGACAGAACCACCCGAAAGCCGGCCTCCGTGAGCCCGAGGCTCAGGCCACCCGCACCGCTGAACAGGTCCGCCGCCAGCCGCTCGCCCCGAGCGTGGCACGCCGCGGCAAAGCGCAGGAACTCCTCGTCGTCCACGCATGCCTGCGGATGGGGCGCCAGCCGCACGAACGGACCTCGCACGAGCTTGACCCCGTAACCCGCCCGCCGCTGCGTGCCACCATCGTCCGCCACGATGTCACCCCTCCGTCTCGCCACAACGCACGGGGCAGGGTACCTCCGCCGGCCGACGGTTCGGATCAGCCGACCGGCATGGTCGCCCCGGCTTACTCCGGTGCCGGTCACAGCGGTCCGTAACGCGGCGCCCCGGCGACAACGCCTACCGATCATCGAGAGGGCTGTACCGTACCGGCCGGGCGGCCGAGGAGCCGAAGGCTTGGCAAATCCAACAGGTAGTGGGGCGGGCGCAACCTGTGTTGGCAGTCGGCCGCTGATAGACGATGGTCCAACCGATCCACAAAGGGCCCGATGCGCCGATAGCTCCTCGGCCCAGTGGGTCTTGTCGGCCCTGTCCTTATCGTGGAGAGTTGATGCCATCAGCAACTGATTCGGCGCGCACCGTCACCACACCCGCCGACGATCCTCCGGAGAAATGCATGCCCCTCACGAGCCCACCCGGCATGTGTGGCTCCCCCAACCGTGCCCACGTACCCAAATACAGGGGTTCGCGTGGCTGAAGCGGACATCGGCGCCTACGCGCACAGCCTCATCGAGGACGTCAGGGCACAGGCCGAGATCGAGGGCTGCAACCTCCACGAGGCCTTCACCCAGCTGATGCTCGACCAACTGGCTGCCGACGGCCACACCGAGGACGCCGTGGCAGTGCACCTGAAGGACCACGGGATGGAGATCAGCGGCTACGGCGCCGCGTCCGACGACCGGTCGCTCGACCTGTTTCTCACCTACTACAGCCCCCGCGCCGACGAGGACCACAAGATCGGCCGTGCCGAAGTTGAGGCGGCGTTCAGGCGTCTGGAGAACTTCCTGTCCCGCTGCGTGTCCGGCACCCTGACCAGACGGGACCGTTCGTCGGAGGTGGCCGGCATGTGCGCCGCCGTCACCGAGAAGTTCGGGCGTGTCGAGGTGGTTCGCCTGGTGCTGATCACCAATGCGCGCAGCGTCGTGCGGGACAGCATCGCCCCGATGCTGTTCGAGGGGCGGCACGTGACCCGGGAGTTGTGGGACCTGCGCCGGTTGGCCAACTGGTCGACATCCGGAAACAAGGCGGAGCCGATCGTCGCGGAGTTTCCCGGTGGGCTGCCGTGTCTCGCCACCCCTCGGACCGACGAGGACTACTCGGTCCTCCTCGCCATCGTGCCAGCCCGAGGCCTCGCCGACCTGTACTCCACCCATGGCGCCAGACTGCTGGAACTGAACGTCCGTTCGTTCCTGCAGGTCCGCGGCGCCGTCAACCGAGGGATCCTGGACACCCTCAGGAACAACCCGGAGCGGTTCCTCGCCTACAACAACGGGATAGCCGCCACCGCCTCAAGGGTGGACTTCGAGGAGGATCCGTCCGGCCATCGGGTGATACGCCGCATCCACAACCTGCAGATCGTCAACGGTGGACAGACCACCGCGACCATTCACCACGCCCACCGCAACAAGGTCGACGTGGGTGCGGCGCACGTGCAGATGAAACTGACGGTCGTCTCACCGGACAGGCTCGACGACATCGTTCCGCAAATCTCCGCCTACTCCAACACCCAGAACCGGGTCACCGCCTCCGACCTGAAGGCCAATAGCGCGTTCCACGTCGACGTCGAGCGGATCATGCGTACCCTGTGGGCGCCTCCGAGTCCGACGCACCCACACGACACACACTGGTTCTACGAGCGGGCCCGCGGCCAGTACGCCAACGCCCTGACCCGTGAGGGCACACCGGCGCGGCAGAAGGTGTTCAAGGCGGTGCACCCGCCCGCCCAGAAGTTCACCAAGTCGGATCTGGCCAAGTTCGAGCACTCCTGGGCCATGCAGCCGCACCTGGTCAGCCTCGGGGCGGAGAAGAACTTCACCCTGTTCTCACAGCAGATCGACGAGCAGCCTCCCGCGGTGGACAAGCAGTACTGCCGGCACCTGGTGGCCAAGGCGATCCTGTTCCGTAAGGCCGACAAGATCGTCGCCAGGCAGAACTTCGGCGGATACAAGGCGAACATCGTCACCTACACCGTCGCCAAGCTCGCCCACGCGACCCGGGGAAGGATCGACCTGGACCGCATCTGGCGCAGCCAGGACCTCACCCTTGCCCTACAAGATGCGATCACCGACCTGTCCCATCTGGTCCAGAAGGTCATCACGTCGCCGCCAGAGGGTCGCACCAACGTCGGCGAGTGGACCAAGCGCCCGGAGTGCTGGGCGGCAGTACGCGATCTCGACTGGGTTGTGCCCGCGCCGCTGGATGCGGAACTCCTCGACGTCGACACCTACGACGACGACACGAAGCTGATCAGGGGTACCTCGCCGACCGACTGGACGGACCTCGCGGCCTGGGGCATCGACACGGGGTTTCTCGACGCCGAGCAACGTCGGTCCGCGATGGAGATCGCCCAAGCCCTCGACCAGGGGTGGGACCCGGCGGGCAAGCACCTGCGCAGCGGGTTGGAGGCGATGCGCCGCGCCCGGCGCGACGGCTTCCGCCCGGTCAGCGGGCTCTGAAGGCCCGCCGGCACCGCCGGCCACCAACACGGAGCGCGAGATGTCTGTCTGGTCTCAGGAAGTCCCCACCGAGGGAGCGGTCGAGTTGCCGCCCGATCCACGAGCCATGAACGCCCTCGGCCGTAACCACTCCCTGGAGACCGCTCTGGCCGACCTGGTGGACAACTCCATCGACGCCGGGGCCACCGACATCCTCGTCCGCTTCGTCCAACGCGGCACCCGGCTGGTCGGCCTGTACGTCGTCGACAACGGCCGAGGCATCGAGCCCGAACGCATCGACGCCGCAATGACTGTCGGCGGTCAACGCCGGTACACGAGCGAGGACCTCGGACACTTCGGCCTCGGGCTCAAGGCGGCCTCGTTTAGTCAAGCCGCCAGCCTCACCGTGCTCTCACGCGCCGCCGGGCACAAGGCCGTCGGACGGCGCTGGCAGCTCAACGCCAGCCGGCACGGCTTCGCCTGCGACATCGTGCCAGGTACGTTCGCCGCCGCCGAACTCGACCGCAACTGGCAGCTACCGGCTAGCGCGTCAGGGACGGTGGTCCGGTGGGACCAGGTCAACGGGCTCCCCTCGTCCGACGATCCCGACCAAGTCGACGAGTTCCTCAGCCGCACCATCTCACATCTGCAAGGACACCTGGGTCTGACCTTCCACCGCATCATCGCCGGCAGGGGCGTCCGGATCGTCATCGACGTGGAGGACATCCATCTCGGCGCCGGCGTACGGCACCGTGTGGCGCCCATCGACCCCTTCGCCTACCCCGACACGCTGCCCGGTTGGCCCAAGGACCTGAAGGTGCGGGTCAACGACAACGACTTGGTGCTCCGCTGCCACATCTGGCCGCGCCGATCCAACACCCCGGAGTACCGGCTCCCGGGCGGGGCGGAGGCCCGACAGGGCCTCTACTTCTACCGCCGGAGCCGGCTTCTGCACGCCGGAGGCTGGGAGGGAATCCACGCGGCCGACACCCGACTCCAACTGGCCCGCGTCAGTATCGACATCGACGGAGACACCGCGGGGATGTTCGCCATGAACCCCGAGAAGTCCCGCGTGTCGGCCGGACCACGCTTCGCCAGTGCGGTTGCCGCCGCGCGCGCCGACGACGGCACCACCATTACCGACTACCTCCAGGCCGCCGAGGCGGCGTGGATCAACGCGAACCGGAGAACGACCGCACGGCGAAAGGCCGTTCTTCCGCCTGGCAAGGGCTTTCACCCCAAGGTGTCTCGCGAGATCCGCAACGAGCTACCCCTGCTCCACGAGGAACCCCTCAACATCCAATGGAAGCGTTTCACCACCGACGCGTTCCTCGAGTTCGACCGCAACGCTAGGACGCTCTGGCTCAACCGCGCGTACCGACAGGCCCTGCTCGGCGGGCGTCGCGGTGGGGGCAACGACCTGCCGGTGCTCAAAGCCCTGCTGTTCCTGCTCGTCGGCAACGTCTTCGAAGGAGCGCACTTCGGCGCCCGCGACAAGGACAACATGGACATCTGGCAGGAGATCCTCACCGCCGCCGCCAAAGCAGAGAAGTCGACGTTCGAGGCCCGCTCGTGACCACGCCAGCAGACCGCCACCTCAGCACCGACAGCTTCGCCGCCTACCTCCGCAGCCCGGTCCCGATCGATCACCCGATTCCCGGATCGCCACGTATCGTGCTCTTCGTCGACCCCCACACGCGCCGCGTGGGCCTGCGCGGACCGGGGACGCCCCACGAGGCCCCACCGGCAGGACTGGAGAACCTCACCGTGCGCGCCGTGCACCACGACGGCCAACGGATGATCGAGATCGCCGTCACCGACCCACGGCTCTTCACCGACGCCTACCCCCTGCTGTGCGCCGTCGCCGACCGGGTCCAGCTGGACCAGCAGACAATGACCGCCGCACTCACCGAAACCCTGCGCCGCCTCGGGCACCTCCTACAGGCGGAGGACGTCCTGTCGCAGGAGAAGGAGACCGGGCTCGTCGGCGAACTACTGATCCTCGCCGGCCTCACGCACACCCTCGGTCCCGACACCGCGCTGGCATCCTGGCGGGGCGGACAGGCCGAGGAGCACGACTTCGGGCTTCCGGACCACGACATCGAGGTCAAGACGACCGTCTCCGAGCACCGCGCCCACTGGATCTCCTCCCTGACACAGATGGTCGAGACCGGCGACCGACCACTCTGGCTGCTGTCCCTGCAGATCACCTCGGCCGGTAGCGCGGGGCGGACACTGCCGGACCTCATCACAGGTGTCCGTGCCCTCCTGCCGTCCACGGCCCAGCGCACGGGATTCGACGACCGGCTTCGAAGCTCGGGCTGGCGGGACCGTTACGCAGCAACCTGCCAACGCCGATGGCGACTGCGAACCCCACCCCTGGCATTCCGGGTCACCGAGTCGTTCCCCCGCCTTACACCGCGGCTTCTGACCGACGCCGGCGTCGACGGCACGCACGTGACCGACGTCCGATACCGGCTGGATCTGACCGGGCGGGCCGGTGACCGCGCACCGCAGATCATCACCGACGTACTCACGAGGGGACAGCTGGAGCTGCCATGAGCGACACCGTCACCACCGCCTACAGCGCCGCACTCGACGCCATGCAGCGCACCGGACCGAAGCGTCTGCACACGCTGGCAGCCATGCTGGGCGGCGACGCCCCGGATATCGTCGACGGGTCGGCGCTCCTGACCCACCTGCGTAACGCCGGCCCCGAGGACGCCCTGCGCCAGCAGTTCGCCCACACCCTGGCAGGCTGGGACCACGAACAGAACATCGCTGCCTGGACCGACGGCACCAGCCGCAACACCGCAGAACGCCGTGCGGCGGTGGTCGCCGCGCTCGGTGTCGACGAGCCGACGGCAGCCCTGTTCGCGGACCTGTTCCCGTACGCCGCCGCCGACGGCCCCATCGTCATCGCCGACGACTGGGAGGAGTGGCGCACACCGGAACGACGCACCGAACGCAGCTTCTACTGGGCGCACTACCAACGCTACCTGCTCGACAAGTGGCGCAACCCCGACGCCGTCGCCGATCTCGACAACGCCACCGAGGAGGTCGTCCGACGGCTGTCCGACCCAACCCGACCCGTGGCATACCAGGCCAAGGGCCTCGTCGTCGGCTACGTCCAGAGCGGGAAGACCGCTAACTTCACCGGCGTCGTGGCCAAGGCCATCGACGCCGGATACCGACTCGTCATCGTGCTCACCGGTACCACCAACATGCTGCGCGCCCAGACACAGCGGCGTCTCGACATCGAACTGTGCGGCCGAGAGAACATCGAACGCGAGATCTCCCCCCACGACCAGAAGGCCCACGAGTACCAGGACGACCCCGACTGGAAACGCGACCGCTTCGTCCGCCACGGCGGTCGGCCCTCCGACGCCGGGTACCCCGACATCCACCGCCTCAGCAACCACGCCGGTGACTACAAACGGCTGAAGATGGGCTTCTCCGCCCTGGAATTCAAGGGGCGCGAGCGCAACAAGAAGTTCTACGACCCGGCGAACCTGCACACGAGCGACGCGCGTTTGGTCGTCGCCAAGAAGAACGCCCGCGTCCTCGAGGACCTCGTGGCCGACCTGGGCCGCATCACTGACCGCCTCGGGCAGGTGCCAGTCCTCATCATCGACGACGAGTCCGACCAAGCGTCGGTCAACACCGTCAGCCCGAAGAAGTGGAAGGAGGACAGCAAGAAGCGAACTGCCATCAACCGGCTCATCGGTCAGATGCTGCGGATGATGCCCCGCGCACAGTACGTCGGCTACACCGCCACCCCGTACGCCAACGTGTTCATCGACCCGTCCGACGTCGAGGACATCTTCCCCCGCGACTTCCTCATCTCCCTGCCCCGGCCCGACGGCTACATGGGCGCCGACGACTTCCACGACTTCGACGCCGAACTGCCCCTTGAGCAGCGTCCGCTTGAGACGTCGAAGGAGCGGGCACACGTCCGGTACCTCAGCGACGAACCCGACGACGACGAGCTGCGTCGCGCCGTCGACATGTTCGTCCTCACCGGGGCCGTGAAGCTCTACCGCCAACGGCACGGCACCACCTACCGACACCACACCATGCTCGTCCACGAGGCGATGGGCAAGGACTCCCACCGACAGACGGCAGAACTGATCACCACCCTGTGGAACACCGGCGGCTACTACCGGGCCGCTGGCCTCGCCCGGCTGCGGGAGCTCTACAACACCGACGTCCTGCCCGTGTCCCGCGCCCAAGCGCCCAAGCTGCCCTTACCAGACAACTTCGACGACCTGCGCGACGACATCGGCGAGGCCCTCCGGCTCATCAGCCCCGCCGACCGCCACAGCAGCCCAGTCATCGTCGTCAACAGCGACAAAGACCTCGAGAGGCAGCAGGAGAGCCTCGACTTCGACAAGCGCGAGATCTGGCGCATCCTCGTCGGCGGCAACAAGCTCGCCCGAGGATTCACCGTCGAAGGACTGACCGTCACCTATTATCGCCGCGCCACAGCACAGGTCGACACCCTCATGCAGATGGGACGGTGGTTCGGCTTCCGGCCCGGCTACCGCGACTTAGTCCGCCTATACACCACCCCTGATCTGCACGACATGTTCGAAGCCGCCTGCCGCGATGAGGACTTCCTTCGACGAGAACTGCGCCAGTACGCCGCCCCTACCGATGGCACGCCGCAGCTGACACCCCGGCAGATCCCACCCCTAATCGCCCAGCACCGTCCGGACCTACGACCCACCGGTCGCAACAAGATGTGGAACGCCAAGCTCGTCCTGAAGAGTTCGCCCGGCAGGCCAATGGAACCTGTGGCCTTCCCGTCGGCCACGGCAAAGATCAAGCACAACCTTGAACAGTGGAAGCCGCTGCTTGCTGCCGCAACTGAGCGGACCGCCAGGTTCGCAGTGCCAGGCGCCAAGACCACCTACGAGGCGGGGGTGGCAATCATCAGCCATCCGACGCTCCTCACCGTGCTCGGCAACCTGAAGTGGCTCGCCGACGACACCTTCCAGCCCGAACTCGCGTGGCTACGCCGACTGAGTGCCGACCAACTCGCGCGGTGGGTTGTTCTCCTGCCGCAGCAGACCCGGTCCACCACTCGGCGTGTCGTCGCCGGCCACGGACCGATCAGCGTCTTCGAACGCCAGCGCACCTCGTCCGGTGCCTCGTTTCGGGTGTTCAGCGAAGAAAGACACCGCAATGCAGCGATGAGGATCGCCGGAGTCGAGACGTCTACCCCGGATCCTGAAGCAGATGGGCTCCGGAGCGCCTCCACAGGAGCCATCATCCTGTATCCGACGGTTGAGAGGGACAACCTTGACAAGGCGGAGGGCAAAGCCATCGCCGATGAAAAGGTCACTGTCGGATTCCACCTGATCACTCCACCCGCCACGGTGCCAGCCGGCGGCAGGTTGATGCAGTGGGTGACGGTTGACAAGACAAATCCGCAGGCCTTGGTTGTCGACGTGTCCGTGTCCTGACGCCCTTTAGAGCAGCGCGCTTCCCGAACCCCGTCATCGCCGTCGTCGCCGAGGTCCCCGAGCTGGTCAGATCAGTCGTCATCGAACAGCCGGGACAGCGAGCTTTCGCCGAGTTGTGCAAGAAAGGGATACTGCTGGAGGGCCGTTCGAGCATTGCCGCGGCGAGCGGTGGCCCGCGCTACTTGCCCTGCTCACACAGAGTCGAAGTCCGCGATCGCCGAGCCCGTGAAGCACCATGGCCCAAGCTGGAAGGAACAAATAGGTGACGACAGATCCCGCCAAGTCGGCACTAAGACCGAGGGCACGGCTGCTACGCGCCCTCGGCGCCGACCTGATCAGTAATGAGTCTGTCGCCCTCGTCGAGCTGGTCAAGAACGCCTACGACGCCGACGCCCAGAACGTCGTCATCCGCTTCGTCCCGCCCCTGGCAGAGGGAGAGGGCGCCATCGAGGTCGTGGACGATGGACACGGCATGTCGGCCGACACTATCGCCAACACCTGGATCGAGATCGCGACAGCTAACCGCCGGCGAGGGGCCACTAGCCGACGGTTCGGCCGGGCTTTCCTCGGCGAGAAGGGCATCGGACGGTTCGCCGCCGCCAAACTCGCCCAGATCATGACCCTTGCCAGCAGAACGGACAACACTAACGAGGTCGTCCTCGACATCGACTGGAACGCCTTCTCTGACGAGACCGCGTACCTCGACGAAATACCGATCGGCTGGCGCGAGGGACAGACCGACTACTTCGCGCCCGACGGTGCGGCCAACACCGTCCGCCTCGCCTGGGGACTGGACCCCACCGCCCACGGCACCATGCTCCACCTCGGCGCGCTCACGCAGGCATGGACAGAAGCCCACGTGAGCGACCTCCGCCGCGACCTGTCCCGGCTCATCGCGCCCGGTCGCCCCAGAAGCAGGCAAGACGACGTCTTCACCATCATCATCGACGCCACCGGAGAGCTCGAGCACCTGGCCGGCCCCGTCGAACCCAACCCCGCCCTGGCGAACCCTCCCTACCGGCTCACCGCATCCGTCGGCGCCGATGGGCACGCTACAGGTACCGTCACGGTCCACGGGAACTCGCAGCCGTTCGACCTCCGCATTCCCGGCGACGACAACGACGAACTCCCCTGCGGGGCCTTCACCGTCAACATCAGCGTCTGGGACCGAGATCTGGAAGGGATCAAGGCTCTCGGACTTGATGTACCGATGAAGGACTTCCGGGAGGACCTGTCCGCCATTGCCGGCGTCTCGCTTTACCGCGACGGTTTCCGTGTCCTTCCGTACGGCGAGGCCGGTAACGACTGGCTCGGCCTCGACCGCAGTCGTGTGAACAATCCGCAGCTGAGGCTGTCGAACAATCAGGTCATAGGCGAGGTCGCTATATCCGCTCGTGGCAACGCCGCGCTGCGCGATCAGACCAATCGCGAGGGACTGATCGACAATTCCGCCTATCGGGCCCTGGTCCGCGCGATCAAGGCGGTCCTCAACGAACTGGAGTGGCGGCGGGAACAACACCGTACGCGAGAACGCACTAAGACCACGACGAACCCGCCGGTCGACACCCCCTCGGGTGAACCTCGCATACACAGACGCCCACTGTTCAGCGAGTTCGAGGTCTCTGACATCGCCGACGCTGTCCGAGAACGGCTGCCCACGGGCGACCCCCTCGTCTCCATCGTCGAGGAGCGTGAACAACTTATCGCTGACGGGGTGCGGCGGGTACGAGAAACGCTATCTCGCTACTCGCGTTTGGCGGTGCTCGGCCGCTTGGTCGATGACATTATTCACGACGGCCAACACCCCACCGGTCGCATCGTCGGCCTCACCGACCTCGCCGAGCAGACCATCGGTCGCAGAGACCAGGCATGCCCCGACAAACTTGCCGCGGTGACCAAGCATCTCGCGGCCGTCAGAACCCAGACCGACGCCCTCACCGCCCTGTTCAGGCGCATCCAGCCCTTCGGTGGACGACGCCGCGGGCGACCCACCGAGTACGTTCTCGAACAGGTTGTGCGTGATGCGGTCGACGTTTTATCGAGCCGTGCCGCACAGCACAAGGTAGACGTGCAGCTCGACGCATCCGGCCGCACCCAGGTCCGACTTGACCCGGCAGAGGTGCAGCAAGTCGTGGTCAACCTCGTCGACAATGCCATCTACTGGTTGTCAACCGTGCGCGACCGGCCCCGAAAGGTTCACGTGTCCGTTCGCAGACTCGACGACGGCGCCGCATGCCTGACTGTCGATGACTCAGGACCCGGTGTCCCTCACGACATCCGCGACGTGATCTTCGAGCCCTACTTCACAAGACGCGAGGAAGGCACGGGACTCGGCTTGGCCATAGCCGGCGAGATCGTCGACGACGTATACGACGGTGAACTCACCCTAGTCGAGAGTGACCTTGGTGGAGCGGCGTTCCAGGCAGTATTCCGGAGGCGGGTTTGACCACTGAATGGCGTGTACTGCTGGTCGACGACGACGTCGAGATCCACGCCGCTGTCACAGAGTTCGCCCGAGGACGCGGTGCGGAGGAGCACGGCTATCTCCTCGAATGCGTGACCGATTTCGACGAAGGGCTTACCCGGCTGGTCACCTCGCCTCCCGACTTGGTGATTCTCGATGTCCGAAATTTCCACACCCGGTCGAATGCACTTGAGGAGGCGCCGGCCGAGGACGACACTGCGGGTCGACGCTTGTACGAGCGTCTCAGCGAACACCGCTTCGTTCCGGTCGTATTCTTCACCGCCGTCGATCACCTCGTCCGTGATCTGCACGAACCTCCGCTGCGGTCGGTGATCGAGAAGACTGCCGGCTACCGGTTGTTGTTCAACGCTCTCGACGAGGTCATCGACTCAGGGTTGCCGGCCGTCCTGCGCGACCTCCACGCACACGTAGCGGCGGTGATCCGCCGCTACGTCGGCGAGTACGTTCGCGGCCAATGGCAGGCACTCGCGGCGGCCGGGATCACCCCGCAGCACCTCGGCCGTCAACTTGTCGAGCTGCTCGCCACCAGCCTGCGACGGGCCGTCGATGACGGCACTGATTCGGATCTTGCCCGGCGGCTCTCCGTTGGGGACGACTGGCATCCCGCCCTCTACTACGTGCACCCACCCATCGGAGATCGCCTAGACACAGGCGACATTGTGCAAGTCAGTGAGAACCTCTACGGGATCGTGGTGACACCGTCCTGCACACTCGAACACCAAAAGTACGACACGCTTAACATGATCGCCGCTGAACCAATCACCGTCGCCGCTTCCACGAGGGACTGGCTGACCGAGTCGAGAAGGCTCGTAACGGCAGGGGCGAACAAGATAGCGCCAGGTAACGGCACCGTCAAGGAAATCCTCGCCGGCAAGTCTCCACGGTACTTCTACCTCCCCGCCTACCTCGATGTCGTACCAGACATGATCGTTGACGTCGAACGGACCATCGCGGTGCCACGCGACGGTGTAGTGCACCTGAGTCGGACGACGTCGTTGTCCGAGAGGTACAAGGCCGCCGTACTGGCCCATCGCGAACGCTACTACCAGCGCATTGGGTTGACCGACCTCCCTGTAGAGCTGGTGTTGAGGAACCTGCTGGGGCCAATACCTAGCGTTGTGACTCCCCGTCGTGGAAGTTAGTGCTCGTTGTCCGACGATGCCCGTAGCTACAGCGATGATGATGCCTTCCTCGCTTGGAGGGAGGCCGTGCACCGGCTGACCGCAGAGCGGGCGGCAGCGAGGTCTTGGCGTCACGGTAGGTACAGCTTCGCCCATCGTCTTGGTGAAGCCTTGGTTGGTGGTACCGATGCGAATGCCCGGCCGATCAAGGGACCGGTGATCTACGGAGTGTGGCTGCGCTGGGGATTGCTCTATGTTGGCCAGACCAGCAAGGCGGAACGGCGGTTGCGTGACCTAGCGGTGGGGGAGAGCCATCACCTTGCCAGCACCTTTCCGCGCGAGATCTGGCACAAGGTTTTAGTCGTGGCCTGGCCCGAGCTTCCTCAAGCCCGGCTCCTTACCAAGGATCTCGGTTCCAATATTGTTGGGCTGGCGCTCGAGCACGCGTTACAGGAGCATCTGGGCCCACTCGTGAACTCTGAGCGGCGGAGACCCGAAGGTGGGTGGCGTGACGTAGTCTGGCGAGCCAGCAGGTCCCGAGGCGCCCGAGCGGCCCACAATGTTGTCTACCTCGTCCAGGCGGTACTTGAGGTCTGGGAGGTAGCCACTGTCCGGCCAACGGCGGGGGTAGAACTGCCACCGGCCTGTCGGGTCGTCTTTCCCGAGGAGTTGCTGAAACAAAGGCATGGCCCGACGCCGTGACGACCGCAGGGGGTGTCCAGTAACCGTTGCGATGACCGAGTCTTTGGATCAGCCCGTACCGCACCCGTCTGCCGCCCGGTGGCATAGATGCTCGTATAAGAAAATGGGAGCAGCCCACGAGCGCCGTGGATCCACAGTGGGTTGCAGGCGGGCCAACCCCGCTGCTCAAGCGCCTGATCGTTCATGTGCCCACAGAAACTCTATGGATTAGAAGTCCACAGCTCTGCCATTGAGCTAGCGGCCCGCGCGCTCAGGTTACCGGACATCGTGTCGATGCGACTCTCGCCCGCCGCGCCGCTCCCGCCGGGCAGCGGGCGCCGGCCAACGCCGCACGGCGCTCCCGAACCACCGGCCCGGCCTCCCCCGCCGTCGTCCGGTACGGGTATGGGGGAGGCCGAGCGGGGAACCGTACCGGCATGAGGATGAGCAGCACCCCGGCCGTGGCGGCGTCCAGCGAGGAGATCGGCCCGGATGGCGTACGGGAGCCGGGCGGCGAGGTGCACGCCTGGCTGCCGGGGCAGAACCAGACCGTCTGCGGGCTGCCGTTGAGCCGTACCCGACTGCGCCGCTTCCCGCACGTGCGGTTCGACTACTCGGGCACCGACCAGCTCACCGAGGCCGACCCGGTCGGCTGGATCTGCCCGCGCTGCCTGGCCGCCACCGCCGGCCGGCGACGGGACGAGAAGCGCGCCTGGGTCCGCCACGCTCCCCGGCCCTGACGGCCGCTCCTCCGCTGTCCGGCCCGGCGCGCTTGCCACCGGGCGGCGGGATCACCGGGGCGTCCAGGGAGTGTCCCGACCAGGGGTCCGGCCCGGGCGCGAGGTTTGCCGCAGCGAGCCGGGAGAGCGAGCGGAGCACGCCGAGGCCACGGGCCGGCAGGTGGCGAAGACGGGCGGTTGATGGGCG
Organism: Micromonospora sp. C28SCA-DRY-2; assembly: GCF_030519475.1. Taxonomy (GTDB): domain Bacteria; phylum Actinomycetota; class Actinomycetes; order Mycobacteriales; family Micromonosporaceae; genus Micromonospora. Next base: position 641,362 of record NZ_JAUMKD010000004.1, read on the forward strand.
GCTGACCGGGTACGGGTCGGGCATGCGGATCGTGGTGGTGGGGGCGACCGGCAACGCGGGTACCGCCCTGTTGCGGCGGCTGCGCCGCGAGCGTGGCGTCGAGCTGGCCGGGGTGGTCCGCCGGCTGCCCGGCCCGGACGCCGGTGAGCCGTACGACCAGGTGGAGTGGCACTCCTGCGACATCGGCCAGCCCGGCGCGGCCGGGCAACTCGCCGAGGTGTTCGCCGGGGCGGACGCGGTGGTGCACCTGGCCTGGCAGATCCAGCCCAGCCACGACCAGCGGGTGCTGCGGCGGACCAACGTCGAGGGCAGCCGGGCGGTGTTCGACGCGCTGGCCCGGGCCAAGGTCCCGGCCCTGGTGTACGCCTCGTCGGTCGGCGTCTACGCCTCCGGCCCGAAGGACCACCCGGTGAGCGAGCGCTGGCCGGCGACCGGGGTGCCCGGGTCGTCGTACAGCCGGCACAAGGCCGAGGTCGAGGCGCTGCTCGACCGGTTGGAGCGGGAGCATCCGGCGGTGCGGGTGGTGCGGATGCGACCCGGGTTGAATTTCCAGCGGCAGGCCGCCACCGAGATCAGCCGCTATTTCCTCGGCCCGTTCGCGCCGGTCCGGCTGCTGAGGTACGAGCGGATCCCGCTGGTGCCGACCCACCGCCGGCTGCGGATGCAGGCGGTGCACACCGACGACGTCGCCGACGCGTACGCCCGGGCTGTGCTGGGTGATGCGCGCGGCCCCTTCAACCTGGCCGCGGACCCGGTGCTGACCCCGGAGCTGGTGGCCCGGCACTTCCACGGCTGGACGGTGCCGGTGGCCGCCCCGGTGCTGCGCGTCGCCGCCGCGCTGACCTGGCGGGCGCGGCTGCAACCGATCGACGCCGGCTGGGTGGAGCTGGCGCTGAACGCGCCGCTGATGTCCAGCGAGCGGGCCGAGCGCGAACTGGGCTGGGAGCCCCGCACCGACGCGCTCGCCGCCCTGAAGGAGCTCTTCGCCGGCATGGCCGACCGCGCCCACACCCCCAGCCCACCCATGTCCGCCGCCCGCCACCT
>NZ_JAUMKD010000005.1 GCF_030519475.1 Micromonospora sp. C28SCA-DRY-2
CGTCACCGTGCTGCACCCGGGCTCCAAGGTGGTGGCGAAGCGGTGGCCGCCCGAGCGGTTCGCCGCGCTGGCCCGCGAGCTGGCCGACCGCGGGCACCGGGTGGTGGTGACCGGCAGCGCCGGCGAGCGGAGCGTCGCCGAGCGGGTCGCGCGGCTCGCCGGGTTGCCCGCCGACGCGGTGCTGGCCGGCGAGACCGACCTCGGCGACCTCGCCGCGCTGGTCGCGTACGCCCGGCTGGTGGTCAGCGGTGACACCGGCGTGGCGCACCTCGCCACCGGCTACCGCACCGCGTCGGTGGTGCTCTTCGGCCCGGTGTCCCCGGCCCGGTGGGGGCCGCCGCCGGGCCGGCCGTGGCACCGGGTGATCTGGGCCGCGAGCAGGGATAACCCGGGCTGGGACGGGGTAGGAAGCCACCCGACGTTGGCGGCCATCGGCGTCGATGAGGTGCTGGCCGCCGTGGCCGAGGTGGAACGGGCGGTGCGGGTCTCCGGTGCGGTTGCGGCGTAGTGATCCGGGCAGGCCGGGGTACGGGCGTCGCCGGCGCGGCAAGGGCTGGCTCTTCGTCGACCCGGCCGGCGAGCCGGTCCGTGACCCCGACCAGCTGGCCCGGCTGCGTGAGCTGGTCATCCCGCCGGCCTGGCAGGACGTCTGGATCTCGCCGTACCCCAACGGGCACATCCAGGCCACCGGCATCGACGCGGCCGGGCGCAAGCAGTACCTCTACCACCCGGTCTGGCGGCAGAAGCGGGACGAGGCGAAGTTCGACCACGTGCTGGAGGTGGCCCGCCGGCTGCCGGTGCTGCGCAAGCGGGTGACGGAGGACCTTCACTGCCGGGGCCTGTGCCGGGACCGGGTGCTGGCCACCGTCACCCGGCTGCTGGACATGGGCATGTTCCGGGTCGGCAGCGACCAGTACGCGGCCGGTGACGACCCCACCTTCGGGGTGGCCACCCTGCGCCCGGAGCACGCCCGGTCCCGGGGTGGCTGCGTGGTCTTCGAGTTCCCGGCCAAGGGCGGCATCGAGCAGGTCCGCCGCATCGAGGACCCGGAGCTGTGCCGGGTGCTGACCAACCTGCGCCGCCGGCGGCGGCGGGCGGACCGGCTCTTCGGCTACTGGGACGGCCGGGACTGGCGCGACGTACGCAGCGACGAGGTCAACGACTACCTGCGCGACGCCAGTGGCGGGGAGATGACCGCGAAGGACTTCCGGACCTGGCACGCCACCGTGCTGGCGGCGACCCAGCTCGCCACGGCCGGGGCGCAGCGGTCCGCGACCGCCCGCAAGCGGGCGGTGGCCGGGGTGATGCGGGAGGTCGCCGAGCTGCTCGGCAACACCCCGACGGTGGCCCGCACCTCCTACGTCGACCCGCGGGTGGTCGACCTCTACCACGACGGCGTGATGGCGCCGGTGGACCCGGACGCCCCACGCGAGGAGGCCGAGCGGGTGGTGCTGGAGCTGCTCGAGGAGGCCTGACCGGCTCCGCCGGCGGTCCTGGGGGAGGCGCGGCGGAGCCGGGGTCAGGACGTCCTTCCGGACGGACACCGGGCGGCCGCCCGCCGCCGCCACGGACGGCGGGCGCCTCGCCACGGCCCCCGTTCGCGGGCGACCGCGCCCGGCGGCAGCGCCGGTGGGTCGACCGCGTCGGGGCTCAGTCTGCCGGGTCCGAGTTGACCGCGGACGCCGAGCGGTTGACGATCCGTGCCGGCTCGGTCCGCGAGCTGCGCCAGGTCTGCGGCGACATCCCGTGGGCGGCCCGGAACACCCGGCTGAAGTGGGCCTTGTCGGGGAACCCCCAGCGCGCCGCGATGGCCTGGATCGGGTGCTGGCGCAGGGCCGGGTCGAGCAGGTCGTGTCGGCAGCGGGCCAGCCGCAGGTCGCGCACGTACCCGGCGACCGTGGACTCCTCGGCCTCGAAGAGCCGGTGCAGCGTCCGCAGCGAGATGTGGTGGGCGTCCGCGATCACCTGGGGGCTCAGCGTCGCGTCGCCGAGGTGCCGCTGGACGTACGCCTGGATCTGGGTGAGCAGCGCCCGGCGGCGCGCCTCGGCGGGGATGGCATCCTCGGCCACCAGGTGCCGGCCGAGCATGGTGGACGCCAGGTCGAGCCCGATCGTGCCGAGCCGGGCGGCGTCGCTGGCGTGGTACTGCTCCGGGTGGGTGGCCACCTGGAGCAGGTACTGGGCCAGCAGCGCGCCGATCCCGTCGGTGCCGGACATCCGGCCCCCGAGCAGCGGGGTCAGCCGCTGCGGGGTCAGCGGCAGCGCGCTGTGCGGGATGATCGCCACCGTCGAACTCGCCGGCCGCAGGCCGTCGTCGGCGCCGTGGTGGCTGACGTCGTGCGGGCGTGAGCCGTCGTAGAAGGTGAACTCGCCCGGGCGCAGGGCGCTGCGCCGGCCGGCCTGGCCGGCCGCGCTCTCGCCGTCGACGGTCAGCGCCAGCAGGTAGCACTCCGGATCGGACTGGCGGACCAGCTTGCGGGTGCGGGTGGCCTCCAGCGAGGGGTACCGGTACGTGGCCAGCTGGATCGGCCCCAGCTCGATGAACTCGGCCCGGGCCGGGAAGTCGTGGGCGTGCTCGGTGCGGATCCGCAGCGGTGCGGTGGAGCGTGCGATCAGGTCGAGCCACACGCCGAACCGGTCGGCCGGCGGCACGTGCGTGGTGTCGACAGTGCTCTGGTGCAGCATCCGCACTCCCTCCCCGTCGCGGCACCTCATTGTCCACGCCCGGTCCGTCCGCTCCCGGCCGGCCGGCGCCGCTGTTGACCATCCGTGCCGTCGGGGGTCAGCCCGGGGGCGGGGACCCGCCTCCGTGCGCCTCCCGGTAGGCCCGCGGGCTCAGCCCGTACGCGGCCCGGAAGCTCCGGCTGAAGTGCGCCTTGTCGGCGAAGCCCCAGCGCCGGGCGATGAGGTGGACCGGCTGCTGGCGCAGCAGCGGATCGGTCAGTTCGCGCCGGCACCGGTGCAGCCGGCGGCTGCGGATCAGGCCGGCCACCGTCTCGTCCTCGGCCTGGAAGAGCCGGTGCAGCGTGCGGAGCGAGACGTGGTGGGCGTCGGCGACCAGTTGCGGACCGAGCGCGGGGTCGTCGAGGTGCCGCTCGATGAAGTCGCGGACCTGGCTCAGCAGCGCCCGCTGGCGGACCTCCACCGGCAGCCGGTCCTCGACGTCGAGGTGGCGGGCCAGCAGGGCGGAGACCAGGCTCACGGTGACCTCGGCCAGGTAGGGCGCGTCGCCGGGCCGGAACTGCTCGGGATGCCCGGTGACGTGGTGCAGGTGCCGGGCCAGGAGCAGGCCGGGGCCGTCCGAGCCGGACATCCGGGCCGCGGTGAGGTGGGCTACCCGGTCCGGGTCGAGCGGCAGCAGCGTACGCGGGACGACGGCGGTGACCGCGCCGGCCGGGGCGTCCCCGCCGGCCGCTCCGGCGTGTTCCAGCGTGTGCGGCCGGCCCCAGTCGATCAGGGTGAAGTCGCCGACCGGTATCGCCGCCCCGCGCCGGTCGGCGCTGATCGACGACCGCCCACTGGTGGTCAGGGCGACCTGGAAGACCTCCGGGTCCGCCTGGCGGATGAGCCGGGGGGTCCGGCGGCCCACCAGCGACTGGTACCGGAACCGGGTGATCGCGACACCGCCCAGGTCGACCGTCCGGGCCCGGCCGCGGAAGTCGTCGGCGTGGTCGCTGGTGAGGGCGACCGGCGCGGAGGCCCGACCGGCGAGCTCCACGAACAGCGGGAAGCGGTCGGCGGGTGGCACCACGGTGGTGTCCACCATCTCCACCTGAAGCGCCGCCATGCCGATCTCCTCGCCTGGTCCCGGCACATTCTCGTGCAACCCGTCGGGCCGGGCCAGCCGGGCGGCCGGGACTCAGCCGGCGGCCCGGCCCGCGACGAGGACCTCGACGCCGTCGAGCAGCCGGTCCAGGCCGAACCGCCACTCGGCGTCGAACTCCTCGGCGTTCTCGACCACCGACTCGGTGAGCAGTTGCCGGATCTCCGGGTAGGAGCCGCCCCGGGTGAGCCGCTCCAGCCGCTGCCAGTAGCGCACCCCCAACTCCTCGGCGCTCTGCCCGGCCCGGGCCGCCGCCTCGGTGATGTCGGCGGTGAGGCTCGCCCAGTTGCGGGCGTACCCGCTGACCAGCATGACGGTGGAGACGCGCTCGTCGGCGCGCAGTCCGGTGCCGCGCAGCGCGGCCAGCCCATGCTCCAGCCAGCGCACCCCGTTCGGGCCCATCGGCGGGCCGCCGACCGGCACGTGCCGGATCCACGGGTGGCGGTGGATGGCGGCGATGTTGCCGGCGGCCCACCGGGCCAGCGCCGGCCGCCAGCCCTCGTCCGGCCGGCGGACCTCCGGCGGTGGCCCGTACGCGGCGTCGGCCATCAGTTCGAGCAGATCGTGCTTGGCCGGCACGTAGCGGTAGAGCGACATGGTCGCCACACCCAGTTCGCCCGCCACCCGGCTCATCGACACCGCGGCGAGGCCGTCGGCCTCGGCGACCCGGATGCCAGCGGCCAGCACCTGCTCCAGGGTGAGGCTCCGCTTCGGCCCCTTGCCGGGGCGTTCCCGCAGGCCCCAGGCGAGCTCGATGCTCTCGGGCAGGTCGACGTCGGAGTCGCTCATCCTCACCTCTCGGTCCGGGGTTGACCGTCATCCTAGCTTCTGCGTATGGTCTACGCATTAAAGCGTATGCCATACGCAGAACACGGAGGGTGAGACATGACAGCGCCTCCGGCGGTGGAGACCGTCGACCTGTGCAAGTCGTACGGCGGCGTCGCCGTACTCGACCGGCTGACCATGCGGGTCGCCCGGGGCACCGTCCACGCGCTGCTCGGCCCGAACGGCGCGGGCAAGACCACGACCGTGCGGATCCTGGCCACCCTGATCGCGCCCGACGGCGGCACCGCCCGGGTGGACGGGCACGACGTGGTCCGTGACCAGCGGCGGGTACGGCGGGTGATCAGCCTCGCCGGCCAGCACGCGGCCGTCGACGACGGCCAGACCGGCCGGGAGAACCTGGAGATGATGGCCCGGCTGACCGGGTGCAGCCGGGCCGCCGCCCGCCGCCGCGTGGGCGAACTGCTGGAGCGGTTCGACCTGGTCGACGCGGCCGGCCGCCGGGTGGCCACCTACTCCGGCGGGATGCGCCGCCGGCTCGACCTCGCCGCCAGCCTGGTCGGCGAACCCTCGGTGATCTTCCTCGACGAGCCGACCACCGGGCTGGACCTGCGCAGCCGGCAGGCGCTCTGGGAGGTGGTCGGCGAACTCGCCGGGGCCGGGGTGACCGTGCTGCTGACCACCCAGTACCTGGAGGAGGCCGACCGGCTCGCCGACCGGGTCGCGGTGCTGCACGGCGGCCGGCTCGCCGCCGAGGGCACCGCCGCCGAGCTGAAGCGCCGGTACGGGGCGCAGCGCCTGCACCTGACCCTGCGCGACGCGGCCGGCTACGCCGCGGTCGACCGGGGACTCGGCGACCGGGTGACGCACCGGGACCCGGCCCGGCGGGAACTGGAGGTGGCCACCGACGGCGGCGCGCCGGGTATCCGCGACCTGCTCGACGAGGTGGACCCGGACCGGCGGGCGGTGGCCGCGTTCACCGTCCGCAGCGCCACCCTCGACGACGTCTTCCTCACCCTCACCGGGCGACCGGTGACCGCCGACCGGGAGGTCACCCATGTCTGAGCTGACCGCGCGGCGCGCCGGCACCACCGTGATGATCGGGCGCTGCGTACGGCTGTCCCGGCGCAACGTCGACGCGCTGCTCACGTCGCTGCTGCTGCCGGTGATCCTGATGGTGCTCTTCGTCTACCTGTTCGGCGGCGCGATCGACACCGGCACCGCGTACGTCACCTACGTGGTCCCCGGCGTGCTGCTGCTCTGCGCCGGCTTCGGCGCGGCCGGCACGGCGGTGAGCGTGACCACCGACCTCACCAACGGCGTGGTGGAGCGGTTCCGCACCATGGACGTCAGCGCCACCGCGATCCTCGCCGGCCACGTGGTGGCCAGCGTGGCGCGCAACCTGGTCTCCACCGTGCTGGTGCTCGCGGTCGCGGTCGCCATCGGCTTCCGGCCGGCCCGCGACCCGCTGAACTGGCTGGCCGCCCTCGGCGTGCTGGTGCTGTTCCTGCTCGCCGTCTCCTGGCTGTCGGCGGCGTTCGGGCTGCTGGCCCGCACGCCCGAGGCGGCCAGCGGGTTCACCTTCCTGGTGATGTTCCTGCCGTATCCGAGCAGCGCGTTCGTCCCGGTGGAGACGATGCCGGGCTGGCTGCGCGGGTTCGCCGACCACCAGCCGGTCACCCCGGTCATCGAGACGCTGCGGGCGCTGCTGCTGGACACCCCGGCCGGCGCCGCGCCGGCTCGGGCGGTGGCCTGGTACCTCGGCATCCTGCTGGTCTCGATGGCACTCGCCGCGGCGCTGTTCCGGCGGCGGGTCGGCTGAGGCACGGCACGACGGCGGCGCCGGACCCACGGTCCGGCGCCGCCGTCGTACGTCCGGTCAGTCGTTGAGGACCTGCGCGAGCCGGTCCCGGAACCGGCGCTCGGAGTCGCTGACCACGTCCCCGCCGAGGCCGAGGATGCCGCCGGTGGACGCCGCGCCCACCACCTGGTCGGCGATCTCCACCAGCCAGTGCTTGTACGCCCCGGCCTGCCCCTCGTCCACCCGCTGGGCCAGCAGCGCGGCGGCCGCCTTGGCCCGGGTCAGCACGTCGTCGATCATCGCCTGCGGGTCGGCCGGCTCGATCACCGGCAGCTCCTCGCCGGCCTCCGGGTCGCCGACCCGGGTGACGATCTCCCCGGCCACCGCCGCGACCAGCGGGCTGGCCGACTCCCGGCCGGCCGAGACGGTCTCCAGCCCGGCCGCGTTCTCGGCCCTGGTGCGCCGGGTGCCGTCCGACTCGGCGGCGCTCGCCGCGGTCAGCACCGACTGCGGCAGGCCGACCAGCAGCCCCCACTCCTCGTCGGAGAAACCGAAACCGGTGTACGCCGGCTGCTCGATCACGGCAACGCCCCTTCCGCCTGTCCTGCTCGTCGTTCACGTCCGTGGGCCCGGCGACGGGCCCGGCTCAGGCTAGTCCAGGGTCAGCAGGCCCTGTTCGGACACCACGCTGACGGACAGCGTCTTGTACCCCACCTCGTCGAAGAGAACCGTCATCCGGTCGTCGTCGTAGCTGAGCACCAGCCCGGGCCCCCACTCCGGGTGGCGTACCTGGCTGTGCACCGGGAACGGCCCGACCGCGCCGTTGTCCGGCGTGCTGGTGCCGGCGTGGCAGTTATCGCAGTGCCCGCACACCTGGGTCATCTGCTCGCCGAAGTAGGCGAGCAGGGTCTGTCCCCGGCACGCCGTGGTCTCGGCGAAGGCCCGCATCATGTCGGTCCGGGACCGGGTCACGCTCTGCTGCCGTTCCGCCTCGGCCAGCGCGGCCGCCGCCGCGTCCACCGGGGTGGGTGAGTAGCGGGGTGCGCCGATCCGCTGCCGGCCCCGCGGCTCGGCCGCGCCGACCTGCTCCAGCAGGGCCAGGTACTGGCCGAGCTTGCGCGGTCCGAGGCCGGTCAGCTCGCGCAGCTCCTTCTTGCTGGTGGGTTTGCGCCGCAGCAGCGCGGCGAGGTCCCGCAGCTCGGTGGTGTCGGGCAGGCCGCCGGTGAAGAACCGTTGCAGCCCGACGTCCTCGGCCTGCCAGAGCAGCAGCACCCGTGCCGGTTCGCCGTCCCGGCCGGCCCGGCCGATCTCCTGGAAGTAGCTGTCCGGCGAGTCGGGCAGTGCCATGTGGACCACCCAGGCGATGTTCGGCTTGTCGATGCCCATGCCGAACGCCGAGGTGGCCACCATGATCGGCACCCGGTCGGCGAGGAACGCCTCGTGCAGCTCGGCGCGGGCGCCGGCCGGCATGCCGCCGTGGTAGTACTGCGACGGGAAGCCGGCGTCGGTGAGCCGGCCGGCCAGCTCCTCGGCGGCCCGCCGGGTGGGCACGTAGATGATCCCGGGCCGCTCGTCGTCGCGGAGCAGGGCGAGCAGCCGCCGCCACCGGTAGTCCTCGGTGGGGCAGTGGGCGACCTCCAGGAACAGGTTGGGCCGGTCCAGCCCGGAGACCACCACCTCCGGGTCGCGCAGCCGCAGCCGGGTGACGATGTCGTCGCGTACCGGCGGGGAGGCGGTGGCGGTCAGCGCGACCACCGGCGGCCGGCCGATGCCCTCGACGAGGTGGCCGAGCGCCAGGTAGTCGGGGCGGAAGTCGTGGCCCCAGGCGGAGATGCAGTGTGCCTCGTCGATCGCCACCAGGCCCGGGCCCAGCGACCGCACCTCGGCCATCCGGTCCGGGTTGGCGAGCTGCTCCGGGGTGATGAAGAGGAACTCCGCCCGGCCCGCGCGGATCTCGGTGATCGCCTCCGCCTGCTGGGCGGGCGTCTCGTCCGAGCTGATCCGCACCGCGCGCAGCTCCGGCCGCTGCCGTTCGTTGAGCGCCGCGATCTGGTCCTGTTGCAGGGCCAGCAGCGGGGAGATCACCACCGTCGGGCCGGGGATCAGGCTGGCCGGGATCTGGTAGATCGCCGACTTGCCGGCGCCGGTGGGCAGCACCACCAAGGCGTCGCGTCGCTTCATCACCGCGCGCATCGCGGCCAGCTGGTTGGGCCGCAGCGTGGTCCAGCCGAACAGGTTGCGCGCCGCGCGGCGCAACGTCATCGAGTGCGTGGTCAGCTTCATCGAGGGCCGGAGGTACCCGGGCTGATCACCGGCGAAACGCCGGCCCGGTGTGGCGTGCGCGGCAGGCCGGAACCGGGGGCACGGACGCCGGACGGCCCGCCGGCGCGGCGTCGGCGGCAGGCGGTCACGCAGCCCGGAAAGCGCGCGGTCCCGGAACCCCGCCGGCGGGGTTCCGGGACCGGGTGGCGGCGGGTCAGCGCAGCCGGGGGAGCACCTCGCGCTGGTAGAGGTCGAACAGGCCGGCCGAGTTCGGGCCGGTGTTGGCCACGTAGACCTCGTCGAAGCCGGCCTTGGCGTACCGGTCGATCATCTCCAGGTGCGCCTCGGCGCTGTTGCCGCAGACGAAGGACTCCTTCATCATCTCCGGCTGGACCAGTTGGGCGGCCTGCTCGAAGTGCCGAGGCGAGGGCAGCACCTGGGACAGCTCGCCCGGCACCCCGGCGTTGGGCCACCGCTCGTACGCGATGCGCATCCCCTCCTCCTCGCTGTCCGCGTACGCCGCCTTGAAGCCGGCCTGGCACGGCTTGTCGCCCCCGCCGCCGTCGCGGAACCGCCGGACCAGCTCGGCGTCGGGCATGGTGCTGACGTAGCCGTCGCCGATCCGGGCCGCCAGGTCGACCGCCTTCGGGCCGAAGCCGGAGACGTAGACCTTCGGCGGCGCCTCCGGCAGCGTGTAGATCCGGGCGTGCTCGACGGTGTAGTGCCGGCCGTGGTGGTTGACGAAGCCGCCCCGCCACAGCTCCCGCATCACCGCGACCGCCTCCTCCAGCATCTCCAGCCGCACGTCGGCCTGCGGCCAGGCGTCGCCGAAGATGTGCTCGTTGAGCGCCTCGCCGGAGCCGACGCCGAGCACGAACCGCCCGGAGTGCAGCACCGCGCTGGTCGCCGCCGCCTGGGCGAGCACCGCCGGGTGGACGCGCACGGTCGGGCAGGTGACAGCGGTGGTCACCGGCAGCCGGCAGACCTGGCTGAGCGCGCCGATCATCGACCAGACGAAGGGGCTCTGCCCCTGCGCGTCCACCCACGGGTGGTAGTGGTCGGAGATCCACAAAGCCTCGAAGCCGGCCCGTTCGGCGCCGCGCGCCTGCTCCAGCAGCTCGGCCGGCGTGAACTCCTCACAGGACAGGAAGTATCCGATCTTCATGGTTCCCCCTCGCCGCGTCGCGGTCGCGCCACGCACTGGTCAACGAGGGAACCGGTACCCCGGCGACCGCCGGCCACACCCGGCGGCGCCGCGGCGGCGGTCAGCGCCGGAACATGGCCCGGATCGCGGCCAGCAGCAGCAGGCCGCCCACCACCACGCCGAGCAGGCGTACGCCGGGGACGTCGGCCGGGCTCGTCGCGTCGGCCAGCAGCGCGGGATCCATCCCCGCACTCTCCCCAGCCAACGGCCGGAGGGCAACTGTAAGGTTTATTGACTATTTGACCGACCGATGTGACCATGGCAGCACCGCCGCCGGTGGCGGGGCCGCCACGGGCGGTGCGACGGGGGTACGGGGGGCTGCATGATCGAGCGAACGGGCAACCTGGCGGCACTGGCCTCCGCCGTCCTGCAGCCCGGATTCGTCGGCACCACCCCGCCCGCCTGGATCTGCCGCTGGCTCGGCGAGGGCCTCGGCTCGGTGGTGCTCTTCGCCCGCAACGTGGTCGACCCGGCGCAGGTCGCCGCGCTCACCGCCACCCTGCGCGCCGAGCGGCCGGACGTCATCGTCGCGATCGACGAGGAGGCCGGCGACGTCACCCGGATCGAGTCAAGGCTCGGCAGCTCCCGTCCGGGCAACCACGCCCTCGGCGCGGTCGACGACCCGGCGCTGACCGAGGAGGTCGCCCGCGACCTGGGCGGGGAACTCGCCGGGCTCGGCATCACCCTGGACTACGCCCCGGACGCCGACGTCAACTCCAACCCGGCGAACCCGGTGATCGGCGTCCGGTCGTTCGGCGCCGAGCCGGACCTGGTCGCCCGGCACACCGCCGCCTGGGTCCGGGGGTTGCAGGCCGGCGGGGTGGCCGCCTGCGCCAAGCACTTCCCCGGGCACGGCGACACCCGCGTCGACTCCCACCACGACCTGCCCCGGATCACCGGCGACCGGGCCCGGCTGGACGCCGTGGAACTGGCCCCGTTCCGGGCCGCCGTGGCCGCCGGGGTGCAGGCGGTGATGACCGGTCACCTGCTCGTCCCCGCGCTGGACCCGGAGCTGCCGGCCACCCTCAGCGACCGGATCCTCAGCGGCCTGCTCCGCGACGAGCTGGGCTTCAGCGGCGTGGTGGTCACCGACGCGGTCGAGATGCGCGCGGTCGCCGACCGGTACGGCTTCGCCGGCGCGACGGTCCGCGCACTCGCCGCCGGCGCCGACGCGATCTGCATCGGCGGCGAACGGGCCGACGAGGGCGCCGCCCGGGAACTGCGCGACGCCATCGTCGCCGCGGTGGTCTCCGGCGAGCTGCCCGAGGAGCGCCTCGCCGAGGCGGCCAAGCGGGTCGGCCAGCTCGCCGCCTGGACGGTCGCCGCCCGCGCCGACCGGCCGCTCCGGACCGCCACCGGCGCCGAGGGCTCGGCGGTCGGGCTGGCCGCCGCCCGCCGGGCCCTGCGGGTCACCACCACCCCCGCCGGTCGCGACGCGCTGCCGCTGGCCGCCGCCGCGTACGTGGTGGAGTTCGAGCCACCGCGCAACATCGCCATCGGCGCGGAGACCCCCTGGGGCGTGGGCGCCCCGCTGGCCGACCTGCTGCCGGGCACCACCACCGTCCGCTACGCCGAGGCCACCGTGCCCGCCGACCCGACCGCCGCCGCCGGCGACCGGCCGGTCGTGCTGGTGGTGCGCGACCTGCACCGGCACGACTGGATGCGGGCCGCGGTGGACCGCGCGCTGGCCGCCCGGCCGGACGCGGTGGTGGTGGAACTGGGGGTGCCCGCGCTGGTCACCGGCGCGGTGCACGTCGCCACGCACGGGGCCACCCGGGCCGGCGCCCGCGCCGCCGCCGACCTGCTCGCCGGCCGCTGACCAGCCGCCGGACCGGGCTGGCCCCGCCGACCGGGGTCGACGTGCCGGGGTGGCGACGGCCGTACCGGGAACGAGCGTGAAACCTCAGCGTCATCAAGATGACCCTGCGGCTGTCGGGCGACCTGCCGGTCGGCGACGACCCGGCCCGGCGCGCCGCCGCGGCGGAGCCGAGCCGGTCAGGTGGCCTCGGTGACCAGGTCGGCGTACTCCGGGTGGCGGTCGATGAAGGCGGCCATGAACGGGCACCGGGGCACCACCCGGCCACCGCGTTCGCGCACCTGGTCCAGGGTGGTCCGGACCAGCGCCGCGCCCACGCCCATGTTCTGGAACCTCGGCTCCACCTCGGTGTGGGTGAAGACCAGCGCCTCGCCGCGCGGGACGTAGGCGGTGAACCCGGCCAGCGCGTCGTCGACCAGGATCTCGAAGCGGTGCTCGGCGGGATTGTCCTCGACCAGGGTGCTCACCCGGCCATTCTGCCCCCGCCGCCGGCCAGCCGGCCCAGTTCGCCGAGCAACCGGTCCACCTCGTCGGCGGTGTTGTAGTGGTAGATGCTGGCCCGTACCGCCCCGCCGCTGTCGCGCAGCCCGAGCGCCTGGAAGTACTCGTAGGCGTAGTAGTCGCCGGCGGTGAGGCAGCAGCCCGCCTCGCCCAGCGCGGCCTGGGTCTGCGCCGGGGAGAGCCCGTCGACGCGGAACGAGACCGTCGGGCAGCGGCGGGCCGGCGCGGCGAGCACCCGTACCGCCGGCAGCGCGGCCAGGCCGGCCAGCAGCCGGTCCAGCAGCGACTCCTCGTACGCCTGCGCGGCGGCGAGGCTGGCCCGCAGCCGCTCCCGCCGGGTGCCGGCGGCGGCCGGGTCCAGGCCGGCCAGGTGGTCCACCGCGGCGGCGACCCCGGCCAGCAACGGGAAGCTCGGGGTGCCGAACTCGAAGCGGTCCGGCACGGCGTCCGAGGAGGGCAGCAGCTTCGCCGGGCGCAGCCGTTCCCACCGGGCCGGGTCGGCGGCCATCGCCGCCAGGTGCGGGCCGGACCACTTGTAGGCGCTGGTGACCAGGAAGTCGGCGCCCAGCGAGGCGAGGTCGGTGGGGCCGTGCGGCACCGCGTGCACCCCGTCGACGCAGACCAGGGCGCCCACCGCGTGCGCGGTCTTGGCGATCGCCGCCACGTCGGGGACGGTGCCGACGGCGTTGCTGCCGGCGGTCACCGCGACCAGCCGGGTCCGCTCGCCGACCAGGTCGGCGTACTGGCCGGCGGGCAGGTCGCCGGTGTCCCGGTCGAACTCCGCCCAGCGCACCGTGGCGCCGGCCGCCTCGGCGGCCTGCACCCACGGGCGCACGTTCGCGTCGTGGTCGAGCCGGGAGACCACCACCTCGTCGCCCGGGCGCCAGCCGGCGCCGAGCGTCCGGGCCAGGGTGTAGGTCAGCGCTGTCGCGCTCGGCCCGAGCACCACCCCGTCGGGTTCGGCGCCGAGCAGGTCGGCCACCGCGGCGCGGGCCGCCGCCACCAGTTCCAGCGACCGCCGGCCGGGGGTGAACGCGGCGCTGCGGTTGCCGGTCGCCGCCCGCATCGCCGCGCTCACCGCGTCGATCACCGGGGCGGCGGTCTGGGTGCCCCCGGCGCCGTCGAAGTGGGCGAAGCCCTCGGCCAGGGCGGGGTAGGCGGCCCGGGTCCGGGCGATGTCGAACGGCATGCCGGGACCCTAACCGACCCGGCACCAGCGCCCGCGTGGGCCGGCGGGAGCGCTCGTCGCCGCCGCCCCCGGCGGTCGTCGAGAGCGGCGGGCGGCCGTGATCACCGCAGACCGGCCGGGGTCGCCGGCGTCTCGTACCCTTGGCGGGGTGACGAACCGAAGCGTTGACTTCCCGCTGACCCCCACCCGCCGGGCCGCCGGCCTGTTGGCCGGCCTGGCGCTCGGCGTCGCCGTGCTCGCCGGTTGCAGCTCCGAGGGCGCCTCCACCGACTGCGGGCTGGACGCCTGCACTGTCACCTTCGACCGCGGCGTCGACGCCAGCGCCACCATCCTCGGCGTCGAGGCGAAGCTGGTCGGCGCCGAGGGCGACCGGGTGACCGTCGAGGTCGCCGGCGAGCAGTTGACCCTCACCACCGGCCAGCAGGCCACCGAGGTCGCCGGCTTCTCGGTGACCCTGGAGAGCGTCACCGACCAGGAGGTCAAGATCCGGGTGGCGGGCAACTCGGGGAGCTGATCCGGCCGGGCGGCGGTGGCCCGACGTTTGGAAATCTTCGCGTTCGGTGATTGTGGCGCCATGTCACTCACCTGGAACGCGGAAGCCACCGCCGCCCGCACGGCCAACAGCCGGTGGCTCGAACTACTCGCCCGGGTCGGCTTCATCGGCTACGGGGTCGTGCACCTGCTCTTCGCCTGGTTGGCGCTGCAGATCGCGTTCGGCAACTCCGCCGACGACGGCGACCAGTCCGGTGCGCTGCGCACCCTCGCCGCCCAGCCGCTGGGCAAGTTCCTGGTCGTCGCGATCGCCGTCGGCCTGCTCGCCATGGCCATCTGGCAGGCCCTGGAGGCGGCCGTCGGGCACCGCGTCGAGCGGGGCAAGGAACGGGTCTGGGAGCGGCTGGCGTCGCTCGGCCGGACCCTCGTCTACCTCTACTTCGCCTGGACCGCCTACAAGGTCTTCTCCGACGCCGGCTCCAACAGCGCCGACCAGCAGGAGGCGCTCACCGGGCGGGCCATGGAGTCCAGCGGCGGTCGCTGGCTGGTCGGCCTGGCCGGGCTGGTGCTCGCCGCGATCGGCGTCGGCCTGGTGATCTACGGCCTGGTCAAGCGCTTCGAGAAGCACCTCAAGCTCGGCGAGATGCGACCCCGCACCCGGCAGCTGGCCCGCCGGCTCGGCATCGCCGGCTACGTCGCCAAGGGCATCGCGTACGGCATCGCCGGGCTGCTGGTGATCGTGGCCGCGGTGAACTACGACCCGGAGAAGGCCCGCGGCCTGGACGCCGCGCTGCGTACGCTGCGCGAGCAGTCGTACGGCCAGGTGCTGCTCACCCTGGTCGCCCTGGGCATCGCCGCCTTCGGCATCTTCTGCTTCCTCCAGTCCCGCTACCGGAAGGTGTGAACTGGTCGACTTCGGGTCAGCCGGGCACCATTGGGCCTTTGCCCGTAGCACCACAGCCCGGTCGGAGGGAGTAGTACCTGTGCAGAGTTACCTCGGGACGATCGTCGCCGCGCTCGCCGCGGCGGCGATCGCGCTCACCCTGGTCGAGGTGGTGCACCGGGTGATCCGCCGGCTCGGCCGGCGCTCGCTGCTGATGACCGAACTCACCGACCACGCGCACCGACCGTTCCAGGTGGCCGCCACCGTCCTCGCCGTGCAGTTCGCCGTCCGGTTCAGCACCGGGTACGCGGTCGGTGCCGAATGGCGCCAGGTGCTGCTGCACCTGCTCGTGCTCGCGGTCATCGCCAGCGCGGCCTGGCTGGTCGCCGCCCTGCTCGTGGTGGTCGAGGACACCGCGCTCGCCCGGTTCCGGGTCGACGTGCCGGACAACCGGCACGCCCGCCGGGTGCGGACCCAGGTGGTGATGCTGCGCCGGCTGACCATCGCGGTGATCGTCGTACTCACTGTCGGCGTGATGCTGATGACCTTCCCCAGCGTGCGCGGCATCGGCGCCGGCGTGCTGACCTCGGCCGGTGTCGCCGGTGTGGTGGCCGCGCTGGCCGCGCAGAGCCTGCTGGGCAACGTCTTCGCCGGCCTCCAGCTCGCCTTCAGCGACGCGGTACGCCTCGACGACGTGGTCGTCGTCGAGGGGGAGTGGGGCCGGATCGAGGAGCTGACGCTGACCTACGTGGTGGTCCAGATCTGGGACGACCGGCGGCTCATCCTGCCCACCTCGTACTTCACCAGCACCCCGTTCCAGAACTGGACCCGCACCGAGGCGGCGGTGCTGGGCACCGCCGAGTTCGACGTGGACTGGGCGATCCCGGTGCAGGCGATGCGGGAGGAGTTGCGCCGGCTGGTGGAGAGCAGCGACCTGTGGGACGGCCGGGTCTGCGTGCTCCAGGTGACCGACGCCACCGGCGGCACCATCACGGTCCGCGCGCTGGTCAGCGCCGCCGACGCGGGCAGCCTGTGGGACCTGCGCTGCCTGGTGCGCGAGCACCTGGTCGCCTGGGTGCGGGACCAGCGGCCCACCGCCCTGCCCCGGATGCGCGCCGAGGTCGGCGACGCCGCCGGCGGCCTGCCGTGGCAGTGGGTGCAGCCGCGCCGGCCGGTCCGCCGCCGGGTGGAGGGTGACCTGCCCGACGACGCCCGGGTCTTCGGCGGCAGCGACGACGGCGACGCGCGCAGCGAGGCCTTCGTCGGCCCGGAGGAGCCGGTCGACGCCCGCCGCTGACCGGCACCGCTCCCGCCCCCGAGCCCCCGGCCGCCCCGCGGTCGGGGGCTCGCCGTGCCGGCGGTCGTGACCTGACGGGGTGGGGGGCGTTGGGAGGGGTGGGCATGGATGGTGCCGCCTGCGCGGGGCGCGTCCAACCCGCCGGCTCGGGAAGTTTGACCGGGCCATTCGTGGGGACGCTGCGCGACGCCGCTGATCCCGCGCGCCGGCACCGGCCGGTACGCGGACGCGGTGGTCCGGGCCCTCCGGCGGTCGCACCCAGGATTGACGGGCGGCGACTCCGGGCATACAGCGCGGTGATGATGAAAGGAGGACAGCATGGCTGACGTGGCGAACGCCCGCACATCCCGCAACGGGAGCGAGCCGTCCACCGCCGAGCTGGTGCAGCGGGCCACGGAGCAGATCTCCCGGCTGGTCCGCGACGAGCTGGCGCTGGCCCGGGCGGAGCTGGCCCAGAAGGGCAAGCACGCCGGCATCGGCATCGGCCTCTTCGGCGGTGGCGGGGCACTGGCGCTCTACGGTCTCGGTGCCCTGGTCGCCACCGCGATCCTGCTGCTGGACCTGGCCATGCCCGCCTGGCTCGCCGCCCTGATCGTGGCGGTGGTGCTCTTCGTGGTGGCCGGCGTCCTCGCCCTGGTGGGCAAGAAGCAGGTCAGCCGTGCGGTCCCGCCGGTGCCCTCGGCCACGGTGCGCAGCGTCCGGGCGGACGTGGACACGGTCACCGCCGCGGTGAAGGACAGGGGACGCGGATGACCGGCAACGGCAGGGGCCCCGACACCGAGGCGCTCCGCGAGGAGATCCGGCGGACCCGGGTCGAGCTGGGCGAGACGATGGAGGCGCTGGCCGCGAAGGCCGACGTCAAGGCCCGCCTGCGGTCGTCGGCCGACCAGGCGAAGGAACGGATGCGCGAGCAGGCGGCACAGACCATGGCCCGGGTGCGCGGGCAGGCGGCGCAGAAGGCGCAGGTCGCCCGGACGCAGGCGCAGCAGCGGGGCCAGGCGGTGCGGCGCAACCCGGCGCCGCTGGCCGCACTGGCGGCCGGCGCGGTGGCCGCCGCGATCGTGTTGTTGATCATTCGGGGGAGGCGTCGGTGAGCAGGGGTATCAACAGGGCGGCGTACAAGCCGGTCGGGGTGTTGCTGGGCCTCGCCGCCGGTACCGTCGCCGGCGTGATCTTCCGGCAGGTCTGGAAGCTGACCGCGGGCGACGGCGAGGCGCCCAGCGCCACCGACGAGGACCGCGGCTGGGGCGAGGTGCTGGCCGCCGCGGCGTTGCAGGGCGCCATCTTCGCCGTCGTCCGGGCCGCTGTGGACCGTGGCGGCGCGGTCGGCGTACGCCGGCTCACCGGTCAGTGGCCGGACTGAGGCGTTCGCGTGGGGCCCCCGAGCCGGTCGGCGAGGGGGCCTTTCGCATGGTGGTAAGCGCCCACCCAGCGGATCTCCGGCATCCGTCAGGTCACATGTCGGAGAATTTCGTCGGGTAGGCTGTGCAGAGTTTTTGCGTACGTGGTTTGCTGTTCCACGCTGTTGCGAGATGGCGTGGGTTGAGAGAAGTCTCCTTCGTGGGGGCCGCCTCAGGCGCCGCTGCTCGAAAACGGCCAACCGGCCGCACGGCGTGCTCGGCCGCCAGTTTTAGAAGGAGATACACATGGCGCAGGGAACCGTGAAGTGGTTCAACGCTGACAAGGGCTTCGGCTTCATCACCGTCGACGGCGGGGGTGCTGACGTGTTCGTCCACTTCTCGGCCATCCAGACCAGCGGCTACCGCACGCTGGAGGAGAACCAGCGGGTGGAGTTCGAGATCGCCCAGGGCCAGAAGGGCCCGCAGGCTGAGCAGGTCCGCCCGATCTGAGCAGCGCCGGCCGGCGCCCGTCGGCCAGTGGGTGATCCGGCCCCTCGGATCGACGCGAAGCCCCGTGTCCCCAGGGATGCGGGGCTTCCCGCGTTTCCGGCCGCGTCGCGTCGGCGGACCGCGCGCCGTCTGACCCGGTCACAGCGGGCCGGTTCGGGCAGGCCCGGCGGGACGGCCCGGGTGGCGGCCGGGCCGGGTCGCGGGAGGCCGGGTCGCGGGAGGCCGTGGGGCGGGCCGGGGTCGCGGGAGGCCGCGGCGGCGGCCGGGTCAGCGCCGGCGGCGGGCCCGCAGGCCCCACCAGAGCACGACCAGTCCAACCAGGACGACCACCGGCCCGACCACGGCCCAGACCCGCTGGTCGGTCATCACGCTGTCGTCGACGTATCCCAGGCCCTGCACGGTCCAGATCGCGCCGACGACCACGGCGAGCAGGCCGAGGGTGAGCCGGAACCAGCCCCTCACCGTCGTACCCCTTCCCGGCGGCGGTCGGCGCCCGCGCTCACCACCGGTCGTGCACCTGCGGCCGGATCAGCTCGTCGTAGACCTCGCGCACGGCGGCCTGCTCGGCCGCCGACAGCGGCGGCAGGCCGGCCACGGCGGCGTTGCGCGTGGCCTGCCCGGCGTCGCGGGCGCCGGGGATGACCACGGTGACCCCGGGCTGGTCGACGACCCAGCGCAGCGCGAACTGCGCCATGGTGCGGCCGGTGCCGACCAGCGGCAGCAGCCGGCGGACGGCTTCCAGGCCCAGTTCGAAGTCGACCCCGGAGAACGTCTCGCCGACGTCGAACGCCTCGCCGTGCCGGTTGTAGCTGCGGTGGTCGTCGGCGGCGAAGGTGGTGTGCTCGTCGTAGCGGCCGGAGAGCAGCCCGCTGGCCAGCGGCACCCGGGCGATGATGCCCACCCCGGCGGCCGTGGCGGCCGGCAGCACCCGCTCCAGCGGCTTGAGCCGCAGCGCGTTGAGGATGATCTGCACGCTCGCCACGCCGGGTCGGGCGATCGCGGTGAGCGCCTGGTCGCAGGTCTCCACGCTGACCCCGTAGCCGGCGATCCGCTTCTCGGCGACCAGGGTGTCCAGCGCGTCGAAGACCGCGTCGTCGGCGAAGACGGCGCTCGGCGGGCAGTGCAGCTGCACCAGGTCGAGGGTGTCCATGCCGAGGTTGGCCCGGGACCGGTCGGTCCACTCGCGGAAGTTCGCCAGGGTGTACGCCTGCGGCGTCTGCGGCACCCGGCGGCCCATCTTGGTGGCCACCGTCAGCCCGGCGTCCGGGCGCTCGCGCAGGAACCGGCCGATCAGTTGCTCGCTGCGCCCGTCACCGTAGACGTCGGCGGTGTCCAGGAAGGTCACGCCGGCCTCGACGGCGGCGGTCAGCACGCCCGTCGCGTCGTCCTCGCTGACCGTGCCCCAGTCGGCGCCGAGCTGCCAGGCGCCGAGGCCGATCACGCCGACGTCCCGGCCCAGCCGGTGGAAGGTGCGCTGCTCCATGTCGGAGAGCCTAGTGAGGTCCTTGCCGGCCCGCCCAACCGGCCGTACCGTAAACAAGACGGACGTACGGTTTGGGAGGCTGGCATGTGGGATCCGACGACGTACCTGCGCTACGGCGACGAGCGCTCCCGGCCGTTCCACGACCTGCTCGCCCGGGTGGCGGCGGACCGGCCGCGCGCGGTGGTCGACCTTGGCTGCGGCCCCGGCCAGCTGACCGCCACCCTGGCCGCGCGCTGGCCGGCCAGCCGGGTGGTCGGGCTGGACTCGTCGCCCGAGATGGTCGAACGCGCCGCCGTGCTGGCCGCCCCGGTCCGCTTCGCCGTCGCCGACGTACGGGACTGGCGCCCCGACCCGGACGTGGACGTGGTGGTGGCCAACGCGGTGCTCCAGTGGGTCCCCGGTCACCAGGAGCTGCTCGTCCGCTGGGCCCGGGAGCTGCCCGCCGGGGCGTGGCTGGCGGTGCAGGTGCCGGGGAACTTCGACGCCCTCTCGCACCGGGCGCTGCGCGAGGTCGCCGGCCGGCCGGCCTGGCGCACCGAGCTGGCCCCGCTGCTGCGCGAGGCCCCGGTGGACGATCCGGTCGACTACGCCCGGCTGCTGACCGGTGCCGGCTGCGCGGTGGACGCCTGGGAGACTACCTACGTGCACCTGCTGCCGGCCCGCGCCGAGGCGGACCACCCCGTACTGGCCTGGATGGAGGGAACCGCGCTGCGGCCCGTCCGGGCCGCCCTGGACGCCGCCGGCTGGGCGGACTTCCGGGCCGAGCTGGGGGTACGCCTCGCCCAGGCGTACCCGGTACGGCAGGGTCAGGTGTACTTCCCGTTCCGCCGCGTCTTCGTCGTGGCCCGTACCGGCGCCCGTGCCGAGGAGAACCTGTGACCGACCTGCCCACGTTCATCGCCGGACTGCCCAAGGTGGAGCTGCACGTGCACCACGTCGGCTCCGCCTCGCCCCGGATCGTCGCCGAGCTGGCCGCCCGCCACGAGGGGCGCAGCCCGGTGCCGGCCGACCCGGCGGCGCTGGCCGACTACTTCGCGTTCCGCGACTTCGCCCACTTCATCGAGGTCTACCTCAGCGTCGTGGACCTGATCCGGGACCAGGACGACGTCTGGCTGCTCACCCACGAGGTGGCCCGGGAACTGGCCCGCCAGCAGGTCCGCTACGCCGAGCTGACCGTCACGCCCTACTCGCACGTGCACCGCGGGATCCCGGCCCCGGCGTTCTGCGAGGCGATCGAGGACGCCCGCAAGCGGGCCGCGGCGGACTTCGGCATCGAGCTGCGCTGGTGCTTCGACATCCCCGGCGAGGCCGGCCTGCCGGCGGCCGAGGAGACCCTGCGGATCAGCCTGGCGGAGAAGCCGGACGGGTTGATCAGCTTCGGCCTGGGCGGCCCCGAGATCGGCGTGCCCCGGCCGCAGTTCAAGCCGTACTTCGACCAGGCCCGGGCGGCCGGGCTGCGGTCGGTGCCGCACGCCGGGGAGACCACCGGCCCGCAGACCGTCTGGGACGCGCTGCGCGAGCTCGGCGCGGAGCGGATCGGGCACGGCATCTCCGCCGCGCAGGACCCGGAACTGGTCGGCCACCTGGCCGAGCGGCAGATCGCGCTGGAGGTCTGCCCGACCTCCAACGTGCGCACCCGGGCCGTGGCCAGCCTCGACGAGCACCCGCTGCGGCGGCTGGTCGAGGCCGGGGTGCTGGTCACCGTCAACTCCGACGACCCGCCGATGTTCGGCACCACCCTCAACGACGAGTACGCGGTCGCGGCCCGGCTGCTGGACGTCGGCCCGGAGGGGTTGGCGGCGCTGGCCCGCAACGCGGTGACCGCCTCGTTCCTCGCCCCGGCCGGCAAGCAGCGGATCGACGCCGAGATCGACGCCTACCTGGCCACCCACCGCGGCTGACCGCCCCGGCCGCGCCACGGCCCGACGGCGCCGCGCCACCGCCCGGCGGCGCCGCGCCACCGCCCGGCGGCGACCGCGCCCTGGCCCCTCGCCGCGGCCACGATTGCGCCAGATCCGCCGGGCCGGGTAGCCCGTCGCCCGCGGCGACCGCGCCCGGCCGCTCGCCGCGGCCACGATCGCGCAAGAACAGGGATGGAGTGGCCTTCCCGCCGCCGGGAGGCCACTCCATCCGTGTTCGAGCGTGACCTTCGCTGACACGGCCGGCAGCGGCCCGGGTCAGGGCGGTGCCGGCGGGTGGGCCTGCGCGGTGGACGCCGCCGGGGTGGGGGTGGAAGGGGTGGGCGCGCGGCGGGAGCAGGTGTGGGGGGACCGTTTCTCCCGCCGCGCGCACGGCTCCACCGGCGGTGGGTGCACGGGGCAACATTCCGGTGGAACTGATGGGTTCGTACTGATCGTGACAGTCCCGGGCCGGCGCGGCGGCGCCGTTAACCGAGACCTAAGGAAGACTTGCGCCGCCCCACAGCCGCCGCCCGCCAGCAGCACCCGGCCGGAGCCGGCGACGGTTCGTCCGGCGGCTGCACCCCGGGCGGCGACGGACGCCGCCGGCCCAGCCGGCCGCGCCCGCGGGCCGGTGCCGTCGGCTGTGCCTGCGGGCCGGTGCTGTCGGCTGTGCCTGCGGGCCGGTGCCGTCGGCCGCCGACCTGCCGCCAGCGGCCGGCCGGAGCCCGGCGAGCGTTCATCCGACGCCCCTCGACGCCGCCTCGCCCGCGTTCGGGTGCATCTGTTGTCGTTCCAGCGACAACAGATGCACCCGAACCCAGCGCGGGTGCGGTCGGTGGCCGGGACGTCAGCCGGCGGAGGGGCGCTGGCGGGGCCAGCGGCGGCCGGCGCTCTTCTGCTCGCGCGCCTCCCGGGCCATCCGGCCGACCAGCCCGAACCGGTTGACCTGGCGCGGCGCCGCCTCCGGGTCGGCGAGCAACATCACCACGCTGGCCCCGCCCAGCCGGGCCCGGTCGATGCTCACCGAGCCGTTGGCCTGCAACGCCACCCGCTTGGCGATGTCCAGCCCGAGGCCGGTCGAGCCCTGGTCGCTGGCGCCGCGGCGCAGCGCCCGGTCGGGGTTGGCGATCCCGGGTCCGGCGTCGTCGATCCGGATGGCCACGTAGCCGTCCCGCCGGGACACCGCCACCTCGAACGCGGTGCCCTGGGGCGTGTACCGGAACACGTTGCCGATCACCGCGTCCAGCGCGGCGGCCAGCTCGGCCCGGGGCACCGGGGCGGGGATGCGCAGCTGGGCGCCGATCACCCGGTGCGGGCGGTTCTGGTCGCCGGCGAGCGCCGCCCAGAACACCATCCGGTCCCGGACCACCTCGCTGACGTCGCACATGGCCGGCCCGGTCTCGTGGGCGACCGCCTTGCGGGTGGTCTTGATCAGTACGTCGATCTCGCCTTCCAGGGTGACGATCGCCTGGCGGATCCGGCGGATGGTGCGCCGGCGGTCCAGCTCCGCCTCGCTGAACGTGCCCACGCTGGTGTCGTCGGACTCCAGCGCCTCGGCGTCCAGGCGCAGCACGGTCAGCGGGGTGCGCAGCCGGTGCGACAGGTCCGCCACCAGCTCCCGCTCGTCGGTGCGGGAGACCACCAGCCGGTCGGCCATCCGGTTGAAGGCGTGACCCGCCTCGGCCAGCTCGCGCGGTCCGCTCGGCTCGACGCGTACGCCGAGGTCGCCGTCGCCGACCGCGAGCGCCGCCCTGGCCAGGCCCTGGGCCGACTCGACGGCCCGCGCGGCGACCCGGTCGACCACCAGCACCGCCGCGCCGGTCAGCGCGGCGGCCACCCCGAGCAGCAGCAGCCAGCGCCCGGCGAGGCCACCGTCCGACTCCGGCACGAACACCTCGACCACTGCCGTCCGGTCGCCGAGCACCACCGGGTCGAGCCGGACCACGCCCCCGTCCACGTCGGCGACGAGCGAGCGGCGCTCGGACCGGGCCCGGTCCAGGTCCGCCGGGCGGGCCCGGGCGGCCGACTCGTCGAGGCCCAGCCCGTGCACCACCGGCCGGGTGGCCGGGTCGTCGCCGCTGGCCTGCACGGCGCGCAGCACCACGGCCGGGTCGGTGCTGACCGCGAGCGCCCCGGTCACCAGCGCGCCGCGCCGGGCGGCGTCCGCCACCGCCTCGTCCCGGGCCCGGTCGTCGAGGACCGTGCCGAGCGGAATCAGGAAGGCGAACGCGGCCAGGGCCGACATGCCGGCCGTGAGCAGGGCCAGCGTGATCCTCAGTCCGGCGCCACCAGCCGGAAGCCGACCCCCCGCACGGTGCGCAGGTAGCGCGGCTTCGCCGCGGACTCGCCCATTTTGCGGCGCAGCCAGTACAGGTGAACGTCGATGGTCTGATCCTCGCCGACCGATGGCTGCCGCCATACCTCCTCCAAGAGCTCCCGGCGGGACACTACCCGGCCCGGACGTGCGGCGAGATACGCCAGCAGGTCGAATTCCTTGCGGGTCAGCGCCAGGGGCTCACCGTCGAGGTGCGCGCTGCGCTCGCCGACGTCCACCCGGAGCCCGCCGACGACGTGCACGGCCGGCTGGACGGTCCGGCTGGCCCGGCCGGCCCGGCGCAGCACGGTGGTGATCCGGGCGTCCAGGTGGGCGCCGGTGAACGGCTTGACCATGTAGTCGTCGGCGCCGGCGCGCAGCAGGCGGACCACGGACTGCTCGTCGTCGCGGGCGGTGGCGATGATGATCGGCACGTCGGTGATGCCGCGCAGCATCCGCAGCGCGTCCGAGCCGTCCAGGTCGGGCAGGCCGAGGTCGAGGACGACGAGGTCGGGTGTCTCGGCGGCCACCCGGCGCAGCGCGTCCAGCGCCGTGCCGACGGCGTGCACGGCGTGCCCCCGGTCGGCGAGGGACCGCAGCATCGCGCCGCGTACGACGTGATCATCTTCGACCAGGAGCACGGTGGCCACAGCAAGACGGTACTGCCCGTGGCAAGTTGATCGCGTTGCGGCGCTCCTGCCAACCCGGCAAGCTGGTACAACGATGTCCTTCACCCTCTTTTCCGACACCCGCCTGGCCCTCGCCCGGGACAGCCTCGCCGGTCTCTCGGTCGGCGACGCGCTCGGCTCGCAGTTCTTCGTCCCCGGCCGGCGCCCGGCCGACCTGGCCGCCGGGAAGCTCCCCCCGCCGCCCTGGGAGTGGACCGACGACACCGAGATGGCCTGCTCGGTGGTGGCCGCCCTGGCCGACGCCGGCCGGATCGACCGGGACGCGCTCGCCGCCGCGTTCGCCGAGCGCTGCGAGCCCTACCGGGGGTATGGGCCGGGCGCGGTGACCATCCTGCGGCTGATCCGCACCGGCACGCCGTGGCCGGTGGCCGCCGCGTCCGCGTTCGACGGGCAGGGCTCGTGCGGCAACGGCGCGGCGATGCGGGTCGGCCCGCTGGGCGCGTGGTTCGCCGACTCGACGGCCCGGGCGGCGGCGCAGGCCCGCGCCTCGGCCGAGGTGACCCACGCCCACCCGGAGGGGATCGCCGGGGCGGTCGCGGTGGCGGTGGCCGCCGCGCTGGCCACCCGCGCCCGGCTGGACGGGTACCGCCCGGCGCCGGACCGGCTGCTGGCCGCGGTGGCCGCGCTGCTCGACCCGGGCAGCGAGGTGCACCGGGGCGTACGCCGCGCGGTGGACCTGTTGGGCCGGCCGCTGCCGGCGGTGGTCGACGCGCTCGGCAACGGCTCCCGGGTGACCGCCCAGGACACCGTCGCCTTCACCCTCTGGGTGGCCGCGGTGCACCTGGACGACTACCCGGCGGCGATCCGCGCCTGCGTCGAGGCGGGCGGCGACGTCGACACCACGGCGGCGATCGCCGGCGCGGTGGTGGCCGCGCACACCGGGGTGGGCACCCCGGGTGGCGTGCCGACGCAGTGGCTGGCCGCCCGCGAGCCGCTGCCGGACTGGCTCGGCTGACCGCGCGGGCGTGGTGCTGGTCCCGCTGCTGATGATCGGCATGCCGCACCGTCTTTAGCGCGGATCCGTACCGCCTTTAGCGCGGATCCGTGCGGGGCGTCGGTCGGCCTGGCTCAGATGGGCGCGGAACCGCGCAGGGCGCCGACCGGTGGGCGCGATCCCGCATCCGCGTCGCTTCGCACCGGCTCGGCCGGCCGGGATGCCGGGCCGTCCGCACCGGTGGGTTTCGGGCCGCCCTCGGCCGGTGCCGGGCTCCCGTCGGCGGGTGTCGGTTTGCGGTCGGCCGGGACCCCCGTGGTCGGGTCGGCGCCCAGCGGCGCCGCCGCCCGGGTGTCGGCCGTCGTCCGGCCGCGGGCCGCCGGGTGGCGGCCGGCCGCCGCGGCCTGGCTTTCGGCCGCCTCGATCCGGGGGCCGGCCGCCGCGACCGGAGTGTCGGTCGCCGCGGCTGGTTCCTCGTCGAGCACGGACCGGTCGATCGGGGCGGTCGGCTCCCGGCGGCGCCACCGGCTCGCCAGCCAACCGATCGCCGCTCCGCCGCCCAGCCCGGCGAGCAGCCCGGCGGCGAGCAGGGCGTCGGCGTTCCCGCCGCCGTCCGTCCCGGCCGCCGGCGCGCCCCCGGCGGAACCGGGCGCCGCGACCCCGGCCTCCGCCCCGCCGGGCGGCGGAGCGGCGTGCCCGCCGTGCCCGGCGACCGCCCCGGCGGCCGCGGGGGACAGGGTCAGCACCGGCGCCCGGTGTGCCCCGGCCGGGTCGGCCCAGCGGACCACCGTGCCGTCGGCGTACGTCTGGATCACCTGGAAGGTGAGCCGGTCCACCTGCGGCAGCGGCCCCATGGAGAGGGTGAGCCGGGCCGGCGCGGTGCCCGATCCGGGCATCCGGGTCCAGGTCACGGCGCTGGTGATCGTGTCCAGCCGGACGCCGTGCAGGCCGGTCACCGGCTGGTCCAGCCGGCGGGAGGTGATCCGCGGTGCCCAGCCGTCGACCGACATCGGGTACACCTCGGCGATCGGCGCGTCGGCCGGCAGCCGGACCTCGACCCGGTCGGTCCGGGTGCCGGGCCGCTCCTCGGGCACCACGAACTCCAGCTTCACCGCGTCGCCCTGGCGGGCCTGCGTCGGGTTGGTGGTCACGTCCGCCGCGTCCGCCGTGGCGGGCCAGGTCAGCACGGCGGCCGCGGCCAGGGCGGCCACCGCCCCGGCCCGACGGCCCAGGCCGCGTGTCATCGCCATCTTCGGGTCCCCATCCGTCTCCGCGCGGCCGGCACCGGTTTCCGGCCACACCCGGTAGTTCGGATCGCGCGCCGGAATGGTTCAACGTGCCCCGGTGCCCGGTGCCCGGTGCCCGGTGCCCGGTGCCCGGTGCCCGGTGCCCGGTGCTCGTGGTGTCTGCTGGCGCCGGGCGGATCGACGATTGGCCGCTGGGCGGTGGGCGTCGCCGGCCGGGCCGGCGAGCACGACCGATAGCATCGGCAGGAGCCGCTCGTCGGCGTCCATCCGTTCCGTCTGCTGGAGGAGTCACCGTGTCCGCACCCCGTACCCCCGCCGTGGCCGACCCCGTCGTCGTCGCCGCCGGGACCACGGCGGCCGACGCGGTGGCCGCGGCCGGGCTGCCCGCCGCCGGCCCGAAGGCGATCGTCGTGGTCCGCGACCCGCAGGGCGTGCTGCACGACCTGGACTGGATGCCGGCCGTCGACACCCAGGTCGAGCCGGTCAGCCTGGACTCCCCGGACGGGCTGAACGTGCTGCGCCACTCCACCGCGCACGTGCTCGCCCAGGCCGTGCAGGACGTCTTCCCGGAGGCCAAGCTCGGCATCGGCCCGCCGATCGAGAACGGCTTCTACTACGACTTCGCCGTCGACAAGCCGTTCCAACCGGACGACCTGGCCCGGCTCGAGAAGCGGATGCAGGAGATCATCAAGTCCGGCCAGCGGTTCCGCCGGCGGCGCTTCCGCAGCCTGGACGAGGCGAAGGCCGAGCTGGCCGCCGAGCCGTTCAAGCTGGAGCTGATCGACGTCAAGGGCGAGGGCCTGGACTCCTCCGAGGTGATGGAGGTCGGCGGCGGCGAGCTGACCATCTACGACAACCTGGCCGCCGGCGAGGACAAGGTCTGCTGGTCCGACCTGTGCCGTGGCCCGCACCTGCCGAACACCCGGCTGATCGGCGCGTTCAAGCTGATGCGCTCGGCCGCCGCGTACTGGCGGGGGTCGGAGAAGAACCCGCAGCTGCAGCGGGTGTACGGCACCGCCTGGCCGACCCGGGACGAGCTGAAGGCGTACCTGAAGCTGCTGGAGGAGGCCGCCCGGCGCGACCACCGCAAGCTCGGCGCGGACCTGGACCTGTTCAGCTTCCCCGACGAGATCGGCTCCGGGCTGGCGGTCTTCCACCCCAAGGGCGGCGTGCTCAAGCGGGAGATGGAGGACTACGTCCGGGCCCGCCACATCGAGGAGGGCTTCCAGTACGTCGGGACCCCGCACATCTCGAAGGAGGGCCTCTTCCACACCTCGGGCCACCTGCCCTACTACAAGGACACGATGTTCCCTCCGATGCAGATGGAGGGCAGCGACTACTACCTCAAGGCGATGAACTGCCCGATGCACAACCTGATCTACAGGTCGCGCGGGCGGTCCTACCGCGAGCTGCCGATGCGGCTGTTCGAGTTCGGGTCGGTCTACCGGTACGAGAAGTCGGGCGTCATCCACGGCCTGACCCGGGTGCGCGGCTTCACCCAGGACGACTCGCACTCCTACTGCACCCGGGAGCAGGCGCCCGCCGAGGTCAAGCACCTGCTGGCGTTCGTGCTCGGCCTGCTCCGCGACTTCGGCATCACCGACTTCTACCTGGAGCTGTCGACCCGGGACGAGTCCCGGCCGGACAAGTTCGTCGGCTCGGAGGAGGACTGGGCGACGGCGACCGCGGTGCTGGAGCAGTGCGCGCAGGAGACCGGGCTCGAACTCGTCCCCGACCCGGGCGGCGCGGCCTTCTACGGCCCGAAGATCTCCGTGCAGGCCAAGGACGCGATCGGCCGCACCTGGCAGATGTCGACCATCCAGTACGACTTCAACCAGCCGAAGGGCTTCGGGCTGGAGTACCAGGCGGCCGACGGCACCCGGCAGCAGCCGGTGATGATCCACTGCGCCAAGTTCGGCTCGATCGAGCGGTTCATCGGGGTGCTCACCGAGCACTACGCCGGCGCCTTCCCGGCCTGGCTGTCCCCGGTGCAGGTGGTCGGCATCCCGATCCGTGACGAGCACGCCGACTACCTGCACGGGTTCGTGGCGGCGCTGCGCGCCGAGGGGATCCGGGCCGAGGTGGACACCGGCGACGACCGGATGCAGAAGAAGATCCGTACCGCCCAGCAGCAGAAGATCCCGTTCATGGTGATCGCCGGCGACGACGACGTGGCGGCCGGCACCGTCTCGTTCCGCTACCGGGACGGCTCGCAGCGCAACGGGGTGCCGATGGCCGAGGCGGTGGCCCACGTGCTGGACGTGGTCACCACGCGGAGCAACATCGGGCCGTCGGCCCAGCAGTGACGCCGCGGGTGCCCCCGCCGCGCCGATGACGCGGCGGGGGCACCGGCGTCAGATGCCGCAGGTCGGCGCGGACCAGGTCCGGGTCGACTTGTGCGCGACGTGGGTGTGGTCGTTGTGCCCCGGGTAGCCGGGGCCGAGGATCTCGTTGAAGCCGTGGTTGCGGGCCTGCTGGGCGAGCCGGCACAGGGAGTGCGGGCCGGCGCCCAGGTCGACGGCGTCGCCGTAGAGGTGCCGGCTGGTCGACGACCCGCCGACCGCGGTGTTGCAGGCGTAGCTGCGGAACGCGCTGGTCACGATGATCTGCTGGTCGCCGAGCGCGTGCCGCATGGCCTGGAGCTTCCACATCGACACCCGGGCGTTGAACCGGGCCGTGCTGGCCGACACCGCGCCGCCGGACCAGTCGCTGTTGCAGTCGTTGAACTCCGCGTAGCTGAAGTTCACCGGCGTGCAGTCGTCGTCCTGCAACGCGTAGATCTTGTTGAACGTCTGCGGGCCGGCGATGCCGTCCGCGGAGAGGCCGTACGCCTGCTGGAAGCGGGTCACCGCCGACTTGGTGGCCGGGCCGTACGCGCCGTCGAGGGTGAGCACCGCGCCGTAGCCGGGGTAGCCGGCGACGCGGATCTGGAGTTGCCGGACGTCCTCGCCGGACATCCCCTGGGACAGCGTGCGTCC
This sequence comes from Micromonospora sp. C28SCA-DRY-2, assembly GCF_030519475.1. Classification (GTDB taxonomy): domain Bacteria; phylum Actinomycetota; class Actinomycetes; order Mycobacteriales; family Micromonosporaceae; genus Micromonospora. The sequence continues at coordinate 29,448 of NZ_JAUMKD010000005.1, forward strand.
CCAGGTGTAGCAGCCGTCGGCGTGCGCCGCCCCGGGGGTGAGGGTGACGCCGACCACCGTGGTGGCGGCGGCCAGCGCGAGCGCCGCGAAGAACCTGCCGAGCCGTCGGAACATGGAGCCCTCCATCGGTAAATGGAAGTACATAGATGCATGGGATTTTCAGACCTGGCCGTGCACTCGTCAATAATTTGCAGCCACAGAGTTTCCCGCCGCTAAGTGGTGGCCGCCACCACCGGTGACCCCGAACGGGAAGGCCGGCGGCCGTCGCAGCTGGCCGGGCCGGGTCCGTAGGATCGGCGTGTGACTGGGGCGGAACGGCACACGGACAGCGGCATGGCCGACGGCCTGGAGCGGCTCTGGACGCCGCACCGGATGACCTACATCTCCGGGGAGGACCGGCCCGAGGGCGGCTACGAGAAGCCCACCGGCTGCCCGTTCTGCCTGGCGCCGGGGCGGCCGCCGGAGGAGAGCCTGGTGGTGGCCCGGGGCGAGCACGTCTTCGTGGTGCTGAACCTCTACCCGTACAACCCCGGTCACCTGCTGGTCTGCCCCTACCGGCACGTCGCCGACTACACCGACCTGGACGCGGCCGAGACCGTCGAGCTGGCGACCTGCACGCAGACCGCGATGCGGGTGATCCGCAAGGTCAGCAACGCGCACGGGTTCAACCTCGGCATGAACCAGGGCGGCGTCGCCGGTGCCGGGATCGCCGCGCACCTGCACCAGCACGTGGTGCCGCGGTGGGGCGGGGACGCCAACTTCATGCCGGTGATCGGCCGCACCAAGGTGCTGCCCCAACTGCTCGGCGACACCCGGGAACTGCTGGCTCGCGCCTGGCCGTCCTGAATCGGCCGGCTGCCACCCGTGCGGGCCCGGCGGGTGGCACGATCTGGCGATGGCAGTCAGCACGCGGACGTTGGGTCGCAGCGGCATCGAGGTCAGTGCCCTCGGGATGGGGTGCTGGGCGATCGGTGGCCCGTGGGCCGAGGGCAGCCAGCCGCTGGGCTGGGGCGCGGTCGACGACGAGGAGTCGGTACGGGCCGTGCGGCGCGCGCTGGACCTCGGGGTCACCCTCTTCGACACCGCCGACGCGTACGGGGCGGGGCACAGCGAGCGGATCCTCGGCCGGGCGCTCGCCGGCCGGCGGGACGAGGCGGTGATCGCCACCAAGTGGGGCTACACCTTCGACGAGGCGACCCGGCAGGCGACCGGCGAGGACGCCTCCCCGGCGTACCTGCGGCGGGCGGTGCACGACTCGCTGCGCCGGCTGGGCACCGACTGGATCGACCTCTACCAGCTGCACCTGGCCGACCTGCCGGTGCCCCGGGCCGAGGCGCTGGTCGCCACCCTGGAGGACCTGGTCGCCGAGGGCCTGGTCCGGGCGTACGGCTGGAGCACGGACCGCCCCGACCGGGCCGCCGCGTTCGGCCACGGCGCCCCGCGCGCCACCGCCGTGCAGCACGCCCTCTCGGTGCTCCGCGACGCCCCCGAGCTGCTCGCCGTCTGCGACAAGTACGACCTGGCCAGCGTCGTCCGGGGGCCGCTCGGGATGGGCCTGCTCACCGGCAAGTACACCGCCGGCTCCACGCTGCCCCGCGACGACGTGCGCGGCGTCGCGCCGGGCTGGCTGGAGTGGTTCCGCGGCGGCCGGCCGGCGCCGGAGTGGCTGCGCCGGGTCGCCGCGGTGCGGGCGGCGCTGACCGGCGACGGGCGCACCCTGGCCCAGGGCGCGCTGGGCTGGATCTGGACGCGCAGCGGCCGGAGCGTGCCGATCCCCGGCTGCCGTACCGTCGCCCAGGTCGAGGAGAACGCCGCCGCCCTGCGCTGGGGGCCGCTGCCGCCGGACCAGTTCGCCGAGGTGGAGCGCCAGCTGGCGGCCGTCCGGGCGGCGGCGCTGCGATCCGCCGACCGCCCCTACTGGCCCAGCCCCACCCTCCCCGCCACCCACCCGTAACCCCACCTCGCCCGGCGCCCGAGCGCCGGGCCGGCGGTGTGCGGCGCCGGCCCACTCGCACGGAAAGAGGGCCTTCGACCCGGCGCGAGGCCGCACTTCCAGGGAAAGTGCGGCCTCCGGCGGGCGCAGCCCGGGACGGCGCCGGGCCCTCTTCTCGGGGAGTGCGCTCGATCCGGCGCGAGGCCCCTCGTCCGGGGAAAGCGCGAGGGCCCTCGTCCGGGAAAGGGGGCCCTCAGCCCAGCGCGAGGCCGCACTCTCGGGGAAAGTGCGGCCTCTAGGCGGGCGCGGCCCGGGAGAGGGCCGGCAGGAGCGGGGTGGCGGGGGTCAGGCGCGGGTGGCGTGTTCCTTGCGGATCTGGTCGGCCAGGTGGGTGGGCATCGGCTCGTAGCGGGCGAACCGGCGGCGGAAGGTGCCGGTGCCCGAGGTCATCGAGCGCAGCTCGACGGCGTACCGGAGCAGCTCGGTGGCGGGCACCTCGGCGCGCACCAGGGTGCGCCCCTCGCCGTCCGGGTCCGGTTCGGTGCCCAGCACCCGGCCGCGCCGGCCGGACAGGTCGCCCATCACCGAGCCGACCGCCGAGTCGGGCACCCGGATGACCACCTCGTCGACCGGCTCCAGCAGCACCGGCTGGGCCTTCTCGGCCGCGTCCTTCAGTGCCAGCGCGCCGGCGGTCTGGAAGGCCGCGTCGGAGGAGTCGACGCTGTGCGCCTTGCCGTCGAAGAGCGTCACCCGCAGGTCGACCACCGGGTGACCGGCCACCAGGCCGCGCTCCATCTGGGCCCGTACCCCCTTCTCGACGGAGGGGATGTAGTTGTGCGGCACCGCCCCGCCGACCACCCGGTCGACGAACTCGAAGCCGGCGCCGCGCGGCAGCGGCTCCACCTCGATGTCGCAGACGGCGTACTGGCCGTGCCCGCCGGACTGCTTGACGTGCCGGCCGTGCCCCTTGGCCGGGGCGGTCAGCGTCTCCCGCAGCGACACCCGGACCGGCTCGGTGTCCAGCTCGACCCCACCGGCGCGCAGCCGCTCCAACACCACGTCGGCGTGCGCCTCGCCCATGCACCAGAGCACCAACTGGTGGGTCTCGGCGTTGCGGTCCAGCCGCATCGTCGGGTCGCCGGCGACCAGCCGGGCCAGGTTGCGGGCCAGCGCGTCCTCGTCGGCCCGGCTCTTCGCGACGATCGCCACCGGCAGCAGCGGTTCGGGCATCTCCCAGGGGGCGATCAGCAGCGGCTCGTCCTTGGCCGAGATGGTGTCGCCGGTCTCCGCGCTGCCCGACTTGGTGATCGCGCAGATGTCGCCGGCCACGCAACTGGCCACCTCGCGCAGGCTCGCGCCCAGCGGGGTGTAGATGTGCCCGACCCGCTCGTCGGCGTCGTGGTCGGGGTGGCCGCGCTCGGCCAGGCCGTGACCGGAGACGTGCACCGTCTGCTCCGGGCGCAGCGTGCCGGAGAAGACCCGGACCAGGGAGACCCGGCCGACGTGCCGGTCGATGGTGGTCTTGACCACCTCGGCCACCAGCGGGCCGTCCGGGTCGCAGGTCAGCGGCGGGCGGGGGGAGCCGTCCACCCCGCTCACCGCCGGCAGCTCGTGCTCCAGCGGCGACGGGAAGCCGGCGGTGAGCACCTCCAGCAGCGCGTCCAGCCCGACCCCGGTCTCGGCGCAGACCGGCACCACCGGGTAGAAGTGGCCGCGGGCGACGGCCTTCTCCAGGTCCTCGATGAGGATCTCCGTGCCGATCTCCTCGCCGCCGAGGTAGCGGTCCATCAGGGACTCGTCCTCGCTCTCGGCGATGATCCCCTCGATCAGCTCGTTGCGGGACTCGGCGATGGCCGGCAGGTGCTCCGGGTCCGGGTCGCGGACCACCGGCGGGTGGCCGGCGGTGTAGTCGAAGACCCGCCGGGTGATCAGGCCCAGCAGGCCGACGGTGGAGACGCCGTCGTCGCCGAGCATCGGCAGGTAGAGCGGGAGCACGTTGTCGCCGAACACCCGCTGGCAGAGCGCCACCGCCTCGTCGAAGTCGGCGCGCGGGTGGTCGAGCCGGGAGACGGCCACCGCCCGGGGCATGTCGACCGCGGCGCACTCCTCCCACAGCGCGGCGGTGGCGGCGTCCATCCCGTCCACCGCGGAGACCACGAAGAGCGCGGCGTCGGCGGCCCGCAGGCCGGCGCGCAGCTCACCGACGAAGTCGGCGTAGCCGGGGGTGTCCAGCAGGTTGACCTTGATGCCGTCGTGCAGCAGCGGCGCGCAGGCCAGGCTCACCGAGCGCTGCTGGCGTACCGCCGCCGGGTCGTGGTCGCAGACCGTGGTGCCGTCGGTGACCGTGCCGGCCCGGGCGATCGTGCCGCTCGCCGCGAGCAGCGCCTCGACCAGTGTCGTCTTGCCCGCTCCGGAGTGCCCGACGAGCACCACGTTGCGGACCCTGCCGGGTTCGGTCACCACCGGCGCGCCGCCGGTGATCCCCTTCTCCTGATTCTTCTGCGCCATGGGGCGCACCTCCCTCAGCCGGTGGTGGTGGCGACCGCCGCGCGCGACGGGGAAGCGGCCCGGGGCGGGTCCCGCGGCGATATCCTCCGCTGTCTGCTGGATTCCGGGTACGTGACGGGCGGGCGGGTGAGTTGGCTCACCTCCCGGCTCGATCTCACACCCGATGCCCGGCCGGCACAAGGGCGGCTCGCCTGACCGGCCGTAGAGCCGGCGCTGGTCGGACCGTTATCGTGGGACCGCCATGGCGAAGATCTTCCAAGTGTCGGCCCGCGCGGGGATGGCCCGTGTCGTCGAGCCGGTCGCACGCGGCCTGCTCCGAGCGGGCGTAACTCCCAACGCGGTCACCGTGGCGGGCACCCTCGGGGTGCTCGTCGGCGCACTCGGCTTCGGTGCCCGCGGTCATCTGGTCGCCGGGGCCCTGATCGTCACCGTCTTCGCGCTCACCGACCTGCTCGACGGGACGATGGCCCGGATGAGCGGGGGGTCCACCAAGTTCGGCGCGTTCCTCGACTCGAGCATGGACCGGGTCGCCGACAGCGCGGTCTTCGGCGCCGTGGCGTACTGGCTGGCCACCGAGCACCAGTACTCCGGGGTCGCCGCCGCGCTGCTCTGCCTGGCCGCCGGCGCGCTGGTCTCGTACGTCAAGGCGCGCGCCGAGGGCCTCGGGATGACCTGCAACGTGGGCATCGCCGAGCGCACCGAGCGGCTGCTCATCGTCGGCGTCGGCGGGCTGCTCACCGGCCTCAACCTCGACCCGGCGCTGGAGATCGCGCTCTGGCTGCTGGCCGCCGTGTCGATCTTCACGGTCGGCCAGCGGATGCTGCACGTGTACCGGCAGGCCCAGCGCATCCACACCCCGGACGGAAATCGGTGAATCTCACCGAGCTCGGCTACGTCGCCGGCTGGCGGGTGATCCGCGCGCTGCCGCGGCCCGTCGTGGCCGCGGCGTTCCGGGCGGGCGCGGACCGCGCCCACCGCCGGGGCGGCGGCGCCCGACTGCGGGCCAACCTGTGCCGGGTGGTCGGCCCCGACCTGCCCGAGCCCGAGCTGGACGAGCTGGTCCGGGCCGGGCTGCGGTCGTACGCCCGGTACTGGATGGAGGCGTTCCGGCTGCCCTCGCTGAGCCGCCGGGAGATCCTGGCCGGGTTCCGGCTCGACGGCGAGGAGCTGCTCGCCGCCGACGTGGCGGCCGGCCGCGGCGCGGTGGTGGCGCTGCCGCACGCGGGCAACTGGGACGCCGCCGGCGCCTGGGTCGCGGCCACCGGCTGGCCGATCACCACGGTCGCCGAACGGCTCAAGCCGGAGGGCGTCTACCAGCGGTTCCTCGCCTTCCGCCGGGGCCTGGGCATGGAGATCCTGCCCACCCACGGCGGCGACCGGCCGGCGTTCGACGTGCTGGTGGACCGGCTGCGCGCCGGGGCGGTGGTGCCGCTGCTGGCCGACCGGGACCTCTCCGCCCGGGGCGTGGAGGTCGACTTCTTCGGCGCCCGGACCCGGATGCCGGCCGGGCCGGCGCTGCTCGCGCTGCGCACCGGGGCGCCGCTCTACGTCGCCTCGATGTGGTACGAGCCGGACGCCGCCTGCGCGTCGCTGGTGGGTCCGCTGCCGGTGCCCGGCGCCGAGGAGGGCCCGCTCGACGAGCGCGTCCGGTCGCTGACCCAGCGGATCGCCGACAGTCTGGCGGCGGGTATCGCCCGGCATCCGGAAGACTGGCACATGTTGCAACGGATGTGGCTGGACCAGCGTGGCCCAGTCGACGGCGTGGCGCTGCCCTCGCCGGCCACCGGACAGCTCTGAGGAAGAGGTAGCGGTGAGCGCGAGGAGTGAGCCGGGTTTGCGAGCCCCGCAGTCGCGAACTGAGGTGACACCGTGAGCGCGAGGAGTACGGCGGAGCGGATCCGGGCAGTCGCGAACAAAGGGCGTTGACGTGCGGATCGGCATCGTGTGTCCGTACTCGTTCGACGTGCCCGGTGGGGTGCAGAACCACGTCATGGACCTGGCCGAGGCGCTGATCGGGCTGGGCCACCAGGTGAGCGTGCTCGCCCCGGCCGACGAGGACTCCCCGCTGCCGCCGTACGTGGTACCGGCCGGGCGGGCGGTGCCGCTGCCGTACAACGGCTCGGTGGCCCGGATCGCCTTCGGGCCGGTCTCCACGGCCCGGGTGCGGCGCTGGATTACCCGCGGCGACTTCGACGTGCTGCACGTGCACGAGCCGCTCACGCTCAGCCTCTCGCTGCTGGCCGTGCTCTCCGCCCGAGGGCCGGTGGTGGCCACCTTCCACACCGCGATGACCCGGTCCCGGGCGCTGGCCGCCGCGCAGGGCGTGCTCCAGATCGTGCTGGAGCGGATCACCGCCCGGATCGCGGTCAGTGCGCTGGCCCGCAAGGTGCAGGTCGAGCACATGGACGGCGGGGCGGTGGAGATCCCGAACGGGGTGGCCGTCGCGAAGTTCACCGACGCCGAGCCGCTGCCCGGCTGGCCGGGGGAGTGCGCGCCGGGCGAGGGTGGCTCGATCGGCTTCCTGGGCCGGTTCACCGAGGCGCGCAAGGGGTTCCCGGTGCTCCGGGACGCCTTCGTCGAGCTGGCCGCCCAGCGCCCCGGGTTGCGGCTGCTGGTGGCCGGGCCCGGCGACCCGGACGACCTGTACGACCGGTTCCCGGCCGGGCTGCGCGACCGGGTGACCTTCCTCGGGCTGGTCTCCGAGGCGGACAAGGCACGCATGCTGCGCAGCGTGCACCTCTACGTGGCGCCGAACACCGGCGGCGAGTCGTTCGGCATGATCCTCACCGAGGCGCTGGCGGCCGGGACCACCGTGGTGGCCAGCGACCTCGACGCGTTCCGCCGGGTCCTCGACGGCGGCCGGGCGGGGCGGCTCTTCCCGACCGGGGACGCGGTGGCGCTGCGCGCCGCGCTCACCGAGCTGCTCGACGATCCGCGGCAGCGGGCCGAGCTGACCGCCTGCGGCGACCAGGTGGTGGCGAATTTCGACTGGCCCGTGGTTGCCCGCCGGGTTCTGGAGGTATACGCAGCGGCGATCGAGGCCACCGACGGGCGGGTGATCGACACGGAGTGGGTGGGGCTGGGCTGACCCGGGTGGTGCGTGGTGCTCGGGTGACCGGAGCGTCGGCCGGCGACGGGCCGGAGGAGACCGAAACGGAGCAGCACTACGATGCCGGGCATGTGGTGGGTGGTGGGCACGACCCTGGTCGTCGCGCTGGTCGCGGCGTACCTGATCTGGACCGCCGGCCGGGTCGAGCGGCTGCAGGGGCGCGCGGAGCTGGCGGCCCGCGCGCTCGACGCCCATCTGCTGCGCCGGGCCGCCGCCGCCGCGGTGCTGGCCGAACGGCGGTACGGCGTCGAGCTGTACGCGGCCGCGCGGATCGCCCTGGACGCCCACCCCGACGAGCGGGAGGCCGCCGAGAACGACCTCACCCGGCAGTTGCGGGCGGTGCAGCTCGACCCCGCCGATCCGGACTGCGAGGCGGTGATCGCGGCCAGCCGGCGGCTGGCCCTGGCCCGGCAGGTGCACACCGACCTGGTCCGCGACGCCCGGGCCGCCCGGCGGCGACCACTGGTGCGGCTGTTGCGGATGGGGCGCCGGCACCCGTGGCCGCGCTACTTCGACATCGACGACCCCACGCTCACCCTCCCGGCGGACGTCCCGGCCGGCTGAGCCGCGGCCTCTTCGGCCGGCGAGAGGGCGGGTGACGGCGGCCACATCGCAGGCCACCGAGGGTCTGATTGGCTGTCGGAGCGGCGTTGCGCCGGACGTAGCATTTCGCTGCCACCCCCCGAGCACGCCTGAGGAGCGATGTCCCGTGCCCGACTCCACTTCCCAGCACACCAGCGCCCCCGTCGTCGGCACCGCTCGCGTCAAGCGCGGCATGGCCGAGATGCTCAAGGGTGGCGTGATCATGGACGTGGTCAACGCCGAGCAGGCCCGGATCGCCGAGGACGCCGGCGCCGTCGCGGTGATGGCGCTCGAGCGGGTGCCCGCCGACATCCGGGCCCAGGGCGGGGTGTCCCGGATGAGCGACCCGGACATGATCGACGGCATCATCAACGCCGTCTCGATCCCGGTGATGGCCAAGGCCCGCATCGGTCACTTCGTGGAGGCCCGGATCCTCCAGTCGCTCGGCGTCGACTACGTCGACGAGTCCGAGGTGCTGACCCCGGCCGACTACGAGAACCACATCGACAAGTGGGCGTTCACCGTCCCGTTCGTCTGCGGCGCGACCAACCTGGGCGAGGCGCTGCGCCGGATCACCGAGGGCGCGGCCATGATCCGCTCCAAGGGCGAGGCCGGCACCGGTGACGTCTCCAACGCCACCACCCACATGCGGAAGATCCGCAAGGAGATCCGCCGGCTCCAGTCGCTGCCGGAGGACGAGCTGTACGTCGCGGCCAAGGAACTCCAGGCCCCGTACGAGCTGGTCAAGGAGGTGGCCCAGACCGGCAAGCTGCCGGTGGTGCTGTTCACCGCCGGTGGGATCGCCACCCCGGCCGACGCCGCCATGATGATGCAGCTCGGCGCCGAGGGCGTCTTCGTCGGCTCGGGCATCTTCAAGTCCGGCAACCCGGCCCAGCGGGCCGCCGCGATCGTGAAGGCCACCACCTTCCACGACGACCCCGACGTGCTGGCCAAGGTCTCCCGTGGTCTCGGCGAGGCGATGGTCGGCATCAACGTCGACGAGATCCCGCAGCCGCACCGGCTGGCCGAGCGGGGCTGGTGACCATGAGCGGGCCCACCATCGGTGTGCTCGCCCTCCAGGGCGACGTGCGCGAGCACGTCGCGGCGCTGACCGGGGCGGGCGCGGACGCCCGCCCGGTCCGCCGGCCCGAGGAACTGGATGCGGTGCACGGGCTGGTCATCCCCGGCGGGGAGTCCACCACGATCAGCAAGCTGGCCGACATCTTCGAGATGCGCGAGCCGATCGACAAGCGGATCGCCGGCGGCCTGCCGGTCTACGGCTCCTGCGCCGGCATGATCATGCTGGCCCGGGAGGTGCTCGACGGCCGCCCGGACCAGCGCGGCTTCGACGGCATCGCGATGACCGTGCGGCGCAACGCGTTCGGCCGGCAGGTGGACTCGTTCGAGGCGCCGGTGGCGGTCAGCGGCGTCGAGGGCGGGCCGTTCCACGCGGTGTTCATCCGGGCGCCCTGGGTGGAGCGGGTCGGCGAGGGCGTCGAGGTGCTCGGCACGGTCACCGAGGGCCCGGCCGCCGGCCGGATCGTGGCGGTGCGGCAGGGCAACCTGCTGGCCACCTCGTTCCACCCCGAACTCACCGGCGACCTGCGGCTGCACCGCTACTTCGTGGGGCTGGTCCGGGCCGCCTCCTGAGCGGTCCGCGACTCGTCCGGGCCGCCTCCTGAGCGGTCCGCGAGTCGTCCGCGCCGGTCAGCCGGCGACGGAGCGCAGGCGTCCGGGCCGCCGGCCGAGGAGCCGGTCCAGGTTGGCGGCGGAGGCGGCGTCGGCCGGGAGCTGGACGACGATCCGCTGGTGGGCGGCGTCGGCGAGCTCCAGGGTCTCGTAGGCCAGCCGCAGCGGGCCGACCTCCGGGTGCCGCAGCTCCCGGACGCCGGTCCGTGGGGCGGCCACCGGACGCCGCTCCCACCGCTCGGTGAACGGCGCGCCGACGGTCCGGGCCAGCCGGTCGGCGAACGCGTCGGTGGCCGGGTCGCCGCGGCGCAACCGGTGCAGCTCGGCGATCTGCTGGTCGGCCAGCTCCGCCCACTGCGGGAAGTGGTCGCGGGCGCGTTCGTCGGCGAGCGTGAACCACAGCAGGTTCGGCCGGCTGCCGTCGAGCAGGCCCAGCGGGCGGGCCAGCCGGTCGAAGGGGTCGTTCCAGGCCAGCACGTCGCTGAGCTGGTTCACCACGTACGCCGGGGCGTCGCGGAGCCCGTCGAGCACGGCCCGGACCGTCGGGCGGACGGCGCGGGCGGCCGACGGTCGCTCGCCCGGGCACAGTTGCCGGCTGTGGCTGACCATGGCGAGCTGTTGCAGGTGGTCCCGGTCGGCGTCGTCGAGCAGCAGGGCGTCGGCGAGCGCCGCGAGGATCTCCGGCGAGGGTCGGGTGTCCCGCCCCTGCTCCAGCCGGGTCAGGTACTCCACGCTCACCTGGGCCAGCGTCGCCAGCTCCGCCCGGCGCAGACCGGGCGTGCGGCGGCGCGGACCCGGGGCGAGACCCACGTCGGCCGGCCGCCGGGCCTCCCGCCGGCTGCGCAGGAACGCGCCCAACTCTCCGTCCATCACCCGTCCAGTCTGGCACCGGGGCATCGCCGTTGGGTGTCCCCGGCAGGGCCACCCTCGCGCCGGCCTCCCCACCGGCGCTGGCCGCCCCGACGATCGTCGCCATGAGCACTGCACAGACAGCAGGACCGATCCGGATCGGTCTGATCGTGGGAAGCACCCGACCCGGCCGGCGCGGCGGCGCGGTCGCCCAGTGGGCCGCGCAGGTGGCGTCCCGTCACCCGGCGGTACGCGCCGGCGCCGTCGAGGTCGAGGTGATCGACCTGGCGGAGCAGGCGTTGCCGCTGCTCGACGAGCCCGTGCCGGCGATGTTCGGCGACTACCGGCAGCCGCACACCCGTCGGTGGAGCGGGGTGGTGGCCGCCTGCGACGCGTTCGTCTTCGTCACCGCGGAGTACAACCACTCGATCCCCGCCGCGCTGAAGAACGCCGTCGACTACCTGTACGCCGAGTGGAACGACAAGGTGGTCGGGCTGCTCAGCTATGGCGTGCAGGGCGGCAACCGGGCGGCCGACCACCTGCGGCTGATCCTGGCCGAGGTGCGCGCGGCGGTGGTACCCACCCAGGTCTCGATCTCGATCTTCACCGACTTCGACTTCTCCGGATCCGATCCCGGCGATCCCACGGCGCCCGGCGTGCTGGCGCCCGGCGAGGGGCGCCAGGAGTCGTTCTCGACCATGCTGACCGAGATCGTGACCTGGTCCGCCGCCCTGCGAGCCGGGGCCCGCCCCCCGGCCGTCGAGGGCAGCCCCGAGCTGGTGGGGTGAGCGTGGAGACGATCATGATCCGCTACCGGGTCCGTCCCGAGCACCTGTCGGAGCACCTGCTCCTGCTCCGGGCGGTCCACGACGAGGTGGCCCGGGTACGGCCGCCAGGGCTGCGCTACGTGACGTTCCAGCTGGACGACGAACGCAGCTTCGTCGACGTGGCCATGGGCCCGGAGCTGCCGGGGCCGCTGCCGTCGCTGGCGTCGTTCCGGCGCTACCGGGCGGGCCTGGAGGACCGGTGCGAGGAGCGGGCCACGTTCGACTTCACGGTGGTGGGGTCGTACGGCTTCGGGGAATGACCGGCCGGCCCGTCCGTGTTGTGCCTGTTCGGGCGGCATCGGACGGGCCGGCGCCGTGCGGCGCGTGACAGCGACCCGCCGGCCGCCGGTAGGATTGCCGAGATTCGGCAGGGCCATCAGCCCGCCGCGGCTCCCAGCAGAGAGATCACCGGCACCTCGGCGTGCGCCGGCGGGGAGCGGGGCGTGTGCGGTGCGGTCGATGCAGACGGCGGGTAGCAACGGAGGTAACAGATGTCCGGCCACTCAAAGTGGGCGACGACCAAGCACAAGAAGGCGGTCATCGACGCCAAGCGCGGCAAGATGTTCGCCAAGCTGATCAAGAACGTCGAGGTGGCCGCGCGGACCGGTGGCGGCGACCCGGCCGGTAACCCGACGCTCTACGACGCCATCCAGAAGGCGAAGAAGAACTCGGTCCCCAACGACAACATCGACCGCGCGGTCAAGCGCGGCTCCGGCCTGGAGGCCGGCGGCGCCGACTACCAGACGATCATGTACGAGGGCTACGGCCCGAACGGCGTCGCGCTGCTCATCGAGTGCCTGACCGACAACCGCAACCGCGCCGCGACCGAGGTGCGGACCGCGCTGACCCGCAACGGCGGCTCCTTCGCCGACGCCGGCTCGGTGTCGTACATGTTCTCCCGCAAGGGCGTGGTGATCGTGCCCAAGGCCGGCACCAGCGAGGACGACGTGATGATGGCCGTGCTGGACGCGGGCGCCGAGGAGGTCAACGACCTGGGCGAGGCGTTCGAGGTGGTCTCCGAGCCGGGTGACCTGATCGCGGTGCGTACCGCCCTGCAGGACGCCGGCATCGAGTACGAGTCGGCCGAGTCGTCGCTGATCCCGAGCGTCAACGTCCCGCTGGACGAGGAGGGCGCCCGGAAGATCTTCAAGCTGATCGACGTGCTGGAGGACTGCGACGACGTGCAGAACGTCTACGCGAACTTCGACGTCAGCGACGAGATCATGGCCGCGGTCGGCTGAACCGACTGCCCCTGACGATGGTTCGACGGCGAGGCGCGAACGGGATCCCGTGAGACTCCGTTCGCGCCTCGGCCGTTTCTGAGCTGCGTCAGTCGCGCTGGGTACGTTCGGCGACGGCCGGCAGGGCGCGTACGAACGAGGCGAGGCTCTTGTACGGTTCGCCGTCGAGGACTCGCGCGGCCAGCCCGAACGGGAACCCGGTCACGCCGAGCGCCGAGACCGCTGGGACGCCTGCCGACTTCTCGTGCTCGACCCACTCGCCACCGTGGGCCCGGATGACCACCTCCCCGGTGTAGGCGCCGATCAACCGCCACCACAGGTCGAGGTGCTCCTCGGCCAGCGGTCCGTCAGCGATCAGGTCGCCGCAGACCTCGTCGAGTGTCGACAGGCTCTCCGGTGACCAGTCCAGTCGGTGGCCGAACTGCCGGAGAACCAGATCCGCGCACTCCTCGGCGAGGGCGTGCAGGTACGTGGGGTCGGGCGCACTCATGGTTGGCGATCCTCGCACAGGCGGCGCCCGGACCGGTGACGGCTGGTCAGGTTGCCCGGACGGGCCGAACGCCGGTGGTGTGGGGTGGCCGGGGTCAGCGACGGAAGCCCCGTCGTACCGGCTGACCGGTCAGCGGCCGTCAGGCCGGGGCGGTGACCCGGAACGCGGTCAGGCGGGCGGGCCGACCAGGCTCGGGAACGGGAAGTCGAGGTCGAACTCCTCGTTGTCGCGCGCGTCGCGGTAGACCCACTGCCGGGGGCTCACCTGCTCCGCCGTCGACCCCCGGGTCCAGCCGCGCAGCCCGGCGTAGCCGACCGCCACGCCACCAAAGTTGTCACCGAACCACAGCTCCACCCGGTGCCGGCCGGGCCCGATCTCGCGCTGCTGGATGTCCTGCACGACCATGCCGCCCGGGCCGACGCCGTGGTACGTCTCCCGGAAGTGCTGGTACGGCGCGTGGTCGCCGGCCAGGCGTTCGAACTCGACCTGTTCGAAGACGAACGCGGCGAACTCCCGGATGCTTCCGGGCGACTTCAGCGGGTACTCGGTGACCAGGGTGAACGTCGCGCGCTGCGGGTCGTACACGTAGGAGAAGACGAGGGCCTCCATGATGTGGTTGAGCCCCCCGCGCGGGTCGCGCATCGGTTCCACGGTTTCTCCTTACGGGTACGGGCCTTCGTACATGATGTGCGTCTTCTCGGCGAACAGCGGATCGTTCTTGTCGACGATGTTGCCGTCGGCGTCGAGGAAGAGGTTATCGGCGGGGCTGTCGCCGGACTGGGCGGACTGCCAGCGGAGATAGCCGTTGGCCTGGCGGCTCCACTGGCTCGCACTGGGGTTGTCGCCGGTGGGCCGCATGAAGCGCAGCCGTTCGACGCCGTTCTCGTCCTTCCAGACGAAGCCCTCGTTGTTGCGGGTCGGGGTCTCGGTCCAGTTGCGCGGGCGTTGCGCGCGCAGCGACCGGATGGAGATGCCGCGCAGCGACCGGACCGGGAACGGGGTGGCTTTGGGGTGCCGCAGCCGGTTGTTGGGAAGGCCGAGGTTCCTCAGGTCCTGGCCGGGGCGGAGCAGGTCGCCGACCGGCCCGAAGATGCCCCGGGCGAAGCCGCCACGCCCCTGCCGCCGGAGCCGGCGCAGCTTTCCCTTACCCATTGAGCACCGCGTCGATGGCGAGGTTGAGCAGCTGGTCGATGACCAACGACGTGATCATCTTGAAGATCGGGATCTGGGCCAGCGACGCGCCGAAGGTGGGTGCGGCGGTGGCGATCGCCTGCGCGATCTGGATCGCCAAGAGGACCAGCTGCACGATCACGTTGATTTTCAGGACGAGGACCACGCCCGCCGTGAGGAACAGCCCCACCGCGACGCCCTGCGCGGCGCTGACCCCGTCGGTGAGGTTCGCTATCGGCGCCTCCTGGCCGCTCCACCGCTGCTGGAACGCCGCGACCGCCTGACCGGTGTTGGCGGCCCAGACCGACTCGCCGGCCTGCTGCGCCTCGGCGCCGACCGTCTGCACTGTCGCGGCCAGGTTGAGCCAGTGCTGGCCCAGCTCGAAGAGCTTCTCCTCGTCGGCCTCCGGCCAGCTGTAGCCGAGCATCCCCAGCAGCGAGACGAGTTCCCCGGGAAGCTGCAACCCCATCGCGTCACCCGCCCAACGCCTGGCCGATCTTGCGCAGGCCGGCCTCGACCTGCTGATCGGCCTCCTCGAACGCGTCGGCCATGGTGTGCAAGCCGGCGGCGAACTGCCCGAGCACCTCGCCGTTGCCCTCGAAGCAGCTCATGGCCAGGTCGTGGATGCCGAGGTACAGCTCGCCGATCAGGGTGCCGAGGTCGTCGCCGCCCCACGGCTCACCGAGCCCCTGCACCGTGCTCTCGAACTGCTCCAGGACCTCGGCCATCCGGTCGACCGACCGGTCGAGCGACTCCGCGCTGGCGCGCAGCGCCTCGGGATCCACCTGGAAGCCGGACATCGACATGCTCGCCTCCGTACTCGTGGGCGGGCTTGCGGTGCCGATGCTAGCCGTCGGGTCCACTGTGGGGTGTCCCGCGCGGGACTTCTGTCCGACTCGCGACCGCGACCTTGCCCGCCGTCCGGCTCCGTGATCCGGCGGGCAGGCCGCCGAGCGGCGCGCCGTCCCGCCGGCCGCAACCGCCCCGTCCGGTGCCCGGGAGGTCGTCCGGGCGGCGCCGGACCCTGGCTAGGCTGGGCGGATGCAGCTGAGCGGTGGCGCGGGGGACAGCGCAGGTCAGGCGGCCGACGGGCGGCGGTTCGCGCCCGGTGACGTGGTGGTCCGGCGGGAGATCCTGCTCGGCGAGGTGTGGTTCGGCTGCCCGACCATCTGCGTGGAGGACACGCCCGACCTGCTCGCGCTCTACCTGCCGCCGGGCGCCGAGTTCGGCTTCCCCCGGCGCGGCGTCTTCCCGGCCGGTCGGCACCCGTGGGAGGCCGCCGGCCACCGGGCCTGGAGCGGGCACGGCAAGCTGATGCTGCACCGCCCCGGCGAGGCGCACTCGCTGGACGTCTTCTGGACCGGCCCGGACCGCGCCTTCGCCGGCTGGTACTTCAACCTCCAGGACCCGTTCCGGCGGACGCCGATCGGGGTGGACACCCTGGACCACGAGCTGGACCTCTGGTGGCCGGCGGACGCCGAGCGCTACGTCTGGAAGGACGTGGAGATGTTCGCCCAGCGCCTGGCGGAGGGGCGTTACCCGGGGATGGCCGACGCCATCCGGGCCGAGGGCGACCGGATCGCCGCCCTGCTGGACGCGGGGGAGCGCTGGTGGGACGAGAACTGGGCATCCTGGAAGCCCGACCCGGCCTGGCCGGTGCCGAGGCTGCCCGCCGGCTGGGACACCGTCCCCGGCTGACCCCCTCCGGAGGGTGGGGCGGCCCGGGCAGATCGACTCCGGATCGCCGATGTGGCGGTGTCCGGGTGATCGGGACACCGCCACATCGGCGACGTGGTGCCGGATCCGGCGCGCGCCGGCGGCCGGCTCAGGCGACGGTCTCGCGGGAGCGCCAGGCGGCCCGGATCGAGGTGCGGCCGTTGGTGCGCAGCAGCGAGCCCTCGTACACCCGCGCTCCGGCCAGCAGGAACGCGACGGCCGCGACCAGCAGCAGGGCCAGCGACACCAGCGGCTCCCAGCCGGCCGCGTCGCCGGTGAACAGCCGCAGCGGCATCGCCGTGGGCGAGGAGAACGGCAGGTAGGACAGCACCTGCATGGCTGTCGCGTTGTCGTTCAGGAAGATCACCGCGAAGAACGGCAGCATCACCGCGAGCTGCACCGGCATGGACACGCCGGCGATGTCCTCCTGCCGGTTGACCAAGGCGCCGGCCGCCGCCCACATGGCCGCGATCAGCACGAAGCCGAGGAGGAAGAACGGTACGAACCAGCCGATCGCCGGCCCGAGCAGGGTGAGCAGCCCGCCGCTGTCGGCGAACCGCATGCCGACCACGGTGACCAGGGCGATCAGCGCGATCTGCCCGAGCGCGAGCACCGTGCCGGCGACCAGCTTGCCGGCCAGCAGCGCGCGCACCGGCACCGCGGCCACCAGGATCTCCACCACCCGGGTCTGCTTCTCCTCCACCACGCTCTGCGCGATCTGCACGCCGAAGGTCTGCGAGGTGACGAAGAAGACGAACGCGAAGGCGAACGGCACCAGGAACGCCACCACCGGGTCCACCGCGTCCGGGTCGAGCAGCCGGACGTCGGGCTGGCTGCTCAACGCCGTCACCACGTCGTCGGGCGCCTCGTCCATGGCCAGCACCGCCGGCCCGGCGACCACCGCGGCGTCCACGTCGCCGTCGCGGACGGCCTGCTCGGCGGCCCGGTCGTCGGCGACCGTGCGCACCTCCAGCCCGGCCTCGCGCAGCGGCCCGGCCGCCGCCTCGGTCACCGCCACGGTCGACGGGCCGCCGGAGAGCAGCGGCGGCAGGATCGTCGCCGCCGCGGCGATGAGCAGGAAGAACAGCGTGCTGATCAGGAACGTGCGGTCGCGCAGCTTGACCCGGATCTCGCGGGCGGCGACCAGGCGGGTGGCCTGCGTGGTGTTCACTGGGCGACCTCTCGGAAGATCTCGGTGAGGGAGGGGCTGACCGGGCGGAACGCCCGCACCGGGCCGCGGGCCAGCGCCGCGTGCAGCACCGGCTGCTCGTCCGCGCCGGGGGCGAGGTCGAACACGGCGCGGGCACCGTCGAGGTCGACCAGGGTCACCCCGGGCTCGTCCCGCAGCCAGCCGGCGTCGGTCGCCACCACCAGCTCGAACCGGGGTGAGGTGTACGTCCGGCGCAACTGCTCCCGGCTACCGGCGGCGCGGATCATCCCGTCCGCGATGATCACCAGGTCGTCGCAGAGCCGCTCGACGACGTCGAGCTGGTGGCTGGAGAAGAGCACCGGCACCCCGGCGGCGGCCCGCTCCCGCAGCACCGCCACGACCGTGTCCACGGCCAGCGGGTCGAGGCCGGAGAACGGCTCGTCGAGCACCAGCACCTCGGGATCGTGCACCAGCGCGGCGGCGATCTGGGCGCGCTGCTGGTTGCCCAGCGACAGGGTCTCCAGCAGGTCGTCGCCGCGTTCGGCGAGCCCGACCCGCTCCAGCAGGGCGTCGGTGTTGCGCCGGGCCGCCGCCGTGGTCATCCCGTGCAGCCGGCCCAGGTAGGCCACCTGCTCCCGGACGCTCATCTTCGGGTAGAGGCCACGTTCCTCCGGCATGTAGCCGAAGCGCCGGCGGACCTCCCGGGTCAGCGGCACGCCCTGCCAGCTGACCTGGCCGGCGTCCGGGGCGAGCACGCCGAGGATGATCCGCATGGAGGTGGTCTTGCCGGCGCCGTTGCCGCCGACGAAGCCGGTCATCCGGCCGGCGGCCACGTCGAACGACACGTTCCTGAGCACCTGACGGTCGCCGAAGCTGCGGTCGACGCCGTCGAGACGGAGCACATTCATCACGATGGTCACGCTAGGTCGCCGGCGGCCGGCTGCCGTCCGTCCACCGGTGGAGCGTCCGGGTCCGCCGCAAGACGGAGCTGATCATCCGCCGGGCCGCACCACCCCGTGCTCGTACGCGAAGACCACCGCCTGCACCCGGTCGCGCAGCCCGAGCTTGGCCAGCACCCGGCTCACGTGGGTCTTCACCGTCGCCTCGCCCAGGTGCAGCTCGGCGGCGATCTCGCCGTTGCTGGCGCCCCGGGCGACCAGCACCAGCACCTCCCGCTCGCGGGGGGTCAGCTCGTCGAGCGCCGCCTGCCCGGAGACCGCCGCCCCGGCCGCGTCGCCGGGCCGGGCGAAGGTGGCGATCACCCGCCGGGTCAGCTCCGGGGCGAGTAGCCCGTCGCCGCGGGCCAGCACCCGGATCGCCTCGACCAGCGCCTCCGGCGTGCCGTTCTTCAGCAGGAAGCCGCTAGCCCCGGCGCGCAGCGCGGCGAACAGGTAGTCGTCCCGGTCGAAGGTGGTGAGGATCAGCACCGCCGACCCGCCCGGCCCCTCCTGCTCCGCGGTGATCCGCCGGGTGGCCGCCAGCCCGTCGACACCGGGCATCTCCACGTCCATCAGTACCACGTCCGGGCGCAGCGCCCGGGTCATGGCCACCGCGCGCTCGCCGTCCGCGGCCTCGCCGACCACCTCGATGTCGTCCTCCACCTCGAGGATGACCCGGAAGCCGGTACGCACCAGGTGCTGGTCGTCGGCGAGCAGCACCCGGATCGGCCGGTCCGCCCCGGTCATCTCGGCGCTCACGCCCGCACTCCGCTTCGCTCGCTCATGACGGACGCTCCGCCGGCACGGGCAGCGGGAACCGCGCCCGGACCCGCCAGCCGCCACCGGCCCGCGGGCCCACCTCCAGCGCGCCGCCGTGCGTGGCGACCCGTTCACGCATGCCGACCAGGCCCAGCCCGTCGGCGTTCGCCGGGCGGGTGGCCCGTCCGTCGTCGGTCACGTCGACCTCCACCTCGTGTGCCAGGTAGCGGATCCGTACGTCCAGCACGGTCGCACCGGTGGCGTGCTTGATCGCGTTCGTCACGGCCTCCTGGGCCACCCGGTACGCGGCCTGGGACACCGAATCGGGCAGCGGCACCGGGTCCCCGAACACCCCCAGCGCGGCCCGCAGCCCGGCCTCGCGGGCCCGGTCCACCACGGCCGCCACCTGGTCGATCCCGGCCGGGCCGGCCGGCTCGGGGCCGTCCGGGCGGGCATCGCGGGCGCGCAGCACGCCGAGCATCCGGCGCAGCTCGTCCACCGCGGTGCGGGCGGTCTCCTCGATCGCGCCCAGCGCCGTGCGGGCCTTGACCGGGTCCTTGTCGAGGACCCGCCGGGCGGCGGACGCCTGCACCCCCATCACCGACACGTGGTGGGCCACCACGTCGTGCAGTTCCCGGGCGATGCGCACCCGCTCACCGACCACCGCGTGCTCGCGGACCTCGGCCTGCGACCGGCGCAGCTGCTCGGCCCGCTCGGCCAGTTCGTACTGGCGGCGGGCGGCCAGCCAGGCGGTCTCCCCGAAGAAGTACGCGAACCCGAAGTACAGCCCGTTGACCAGCACCCCGCTGACGATCGCGGCGAGCACCGGGGGCACCGGCCCGACCGCGCGGGCGAAGGCGTCCGGCGGGATGCTGCCGATGGTGGTCGCGTAGTACACGCCGAGCCAGACGAACATGATGACGATCACGCCCACCCGCAGCCGCTTGGACAGCCGCCGGTCCCGCCCCCAGGCGCCCAGGGTGTAGATCGCGGCGAACAGCGCCCACGACGACAGCTGGGTCTCCGGGGCGGAGCGCGCCTGGGCGGCGATGAACGCGGCCGAGATCACCAGCGTGACGGTGGCGGGGAAGCGGCGCCGCCAGATCAGCGGCAGGGTCACCGCGACGGTCCAGAAGACCTGTTCCGGCCCGGACGGCGGCGGCCCGAGCAGGAACGCCCCGGTGCTGCGGGCCAGGGTGAGGCTGAACAGCGCCAGCACCGTGGCGGCCAGCCCGACGTAGACGTCGAACCGCTGCTGCTCCGGGGTGGGCCCGGGCCGCCGCCAGTCGTCGTCCGTCTCGGTGTTCACCCTGGTGAGGATCTCATCCGGCGGGTCGACGCCGGTCAGGTACCCGGCCCGGACGGCCCGGCCCGGTCCGGCGGCGGGCGCCCGCGGCGGGCCCGGCGGCGGTGACCCGGTCGAGCAGCCGGTCCAGCCGCCCGCGCTCAGCGGCCGCCCCGACCGGCCGGGTCCAGCCGACGAACCGGGCGAACAGCTCGGCCGGGTCCGGTGGCCGGGGCCGCAGGCGCAACCAGTCCGCGGCGGCCTCGTGCAGCAGCACGCAGAGGTAGACCGACAGGCCGACCGGGTCGTGCGCGTACTCGACGCGCAGCGCCAGCTTGGCCGGCTGGCAGGGCCAGGGCGCCGCGCAGGCCCGGCACCGCCAGGCCGGTCGCGCCGCGACGTGCCGCCGCCCCGTCCCGGGTACGGATCCCGCGCGCCTGACCATCATCGACCTCCTCCGTCGTGCCTGTTCACACTCTGCTGCCCGGCCGACTACGGTCGGAAGGCGTCGACGGGCCACCGCCCGGCGGTGGCGGTGCGCGGTGGGGCTGTGGTGGAGGTGTGATGAGCGACGGGCGGCTGTCCACGCTGGAGTTCCTCGGCGGCGAACTGCGCCGGGCCCGGCGCGACCGGGGGCTCAGCCAGGAGGACCTGGCTCAGGGATCAACTACTCGTCGTCGCTGGTCGGCATGGTGGAGATCGGCCACCGCACCCCGTCGCTGGACTTCGTCGGCCGGGTCGACGCGGCGCTGGAGTCCGGCGGTTTCTTCGAGCGGCTACTTGACCTGGTTCGCGCCGACGCCGCGCCGCCGTGGCTGCGCGAGTGGATCCAGGTGGAGGCGGAGGCCACCCTGATCCGTTGGTTCGAGCCGTCGCTGATCCCCGGCCTGCTCCAGACCGAGGCGTACGCCCGCGCGGTGCTCACCGGCGGCGGCATGCTCCGCGAGCCCGAGGTCGAGCAGCGGGTCACCTCCCGACTCGGCCGGCAGGCGGTGCTTACCCGGGAGGCACCGCCGGAGGTGGTCTTCGTGGTGGACGAGGCGGCGCTGCGGCGGCGGATCGGCGGCCGAGCGGTGATGGCCGAGCAGTTCGGGCATCTGTTGCGGGTCACCGAGTTGCCGCACGTCGACCTGCACGTGGTGCCCATCGACGCCGGCATGCACGCCGGGCTGGCCGGGGCGTTCATCCTGGCCCGCACGCCGGACGGCGGCGAGGTGGCGCATGTGGACACTCCGCTGCGCGCGCACCTGAGCGACCACTCAGCCGACGTTGATAGCCTTCAACGCAGGTGGGAGAGCCTGCGGGGCGAGGCGCTGCCCCGCCGGGCGTCGCGGGAACTGATCGCGGAGGTGGCACGGTCATGGACCTGACGGGCGCGGCCTGGCGCAAGTCCACCCGCAGTGACAATGGTGGGTCCACCTGTGTCGAGGTGGCGACGAACCTGGCCGGCGTGGTTGGCGTACGCGACAGCAAGGACCGGGGCGGGCCGGTGCTGGCCTTCGGCCCGGCGGCCTGGACCGGCTTCCTCGCCGCGGCCGCCAGCGGGGCGCTGCGCCCGCGCGACGACCGCCAGCCCTCCTGATCGGGGACCTCGGTCCTCGCGTGACCGGCGGCCGGCCCGCGGGGGCGGTGCGCGGTCGGTGGTGGTTCAGTAGCCTGCCGGGACCCGTTCCAGCCGACGGGCTGTTTCGGCGTCACGCAGGGCCCGGGTGGTGACCCGGGAGGCGAGCGGGAGCGCGGCGAGCACGAGGCCGAGGGCCGCGGCGACGAAGGTGGCGCGGATCCCCAGGCTGCGTCCGAGCAGGCCGCCGGCGAGGGCGCCGAGGGGGACGACACCCAGGACGACCAGGCGGTAGGCGGCGGTGACGCGGCCGAGGAGTTCGTCGGGGACCGCTGCCTGGCGCAGGGTGCTGACCACGATCTGGTTCAGCGAGGTGGCGACGGCGGCGCAGAACATGCTGGCGAGGGCGAGGGGCGGGTGGTCACCCAGGCCGAGGATGGCGTAGCTGGCGGCCGGGGCGAGGGCGGCGAGCCAGGTGACGGGGCCGCCGCCGATGCGGGGCACGACGTGTTCGGCGAGCAGCGAGCCGGCGATCGCACCGGCGGCGGGAACGGCGACGAACAGGCCGTAGTGGGCCATGGGCAGGTGGTACGGGCCGGTGATCAGCAGCACGAGCAGTCCACCGGTGGCCGCGCCGAAGAAGTTGATCGCCGCCGAGATGAACGCGACCCGGCGCAGCAGGTCGTGGCGCCAGAAGTGGGCCCATCCCGAGCGGATGTCCTGGGTGATGGTGGTCGGGGTCGAGCGGCGCCGCTCGTGCTCCTCGCCGGTGGGGCGCAGCGCGGGCAGGAGCAGGGCTGCCAGGCCGGCGAGGGCGAAAGCGGCCGCGCCGGTGTAGAAGGCCGCTGATGCCGCCAGCGCGAACAACGCCGCGCCGGCGGGCGGACCGATGAAGGTGTTGATGACGGACTGGGTGGCGAACAACCGGCCGTTGGCGCGCTCGAGCTGCTCGCGCGGCAGCAGACGGGGCGGGATGGTCAGGGAGGCGTTGTCGACCAGCGTCTCGGCGCAACCGGCGAGGAACACCGCGGCGTAGAGCAGTGCGACGTGGCGCCATCCGTTCGCCAGGGCAACGGCGAGCAGCGCGAACCCGGCCGCGCGCAGCCAGTTGCCGGCGGTGAGGATCCGACGTCTGTCCACCCGGTCGGCCAGCGCGCCGGCGGGGAGGGTTGCCACCAGCCAGGGCAGGAACTGCGCCACCGTCATGCCCGCCACCAGGAGCGGGTCACGGGTCAGCGTGGCGACGAGCAGCGGCGCCGCGGCCTGCAGCAGCCCGTCGGCGAGGTTCGAGGACGCTTGGGACGCCCACAGTGCGGCGAACGGTCTGCGTGGGGCGGCGGCAGGCACGAGCGGTCTCCCGACGAGGTTCTCATGGGTGATTGGCTGATTGAGCGTGAGTATGGCAGCGGACCTTCTCACATGCAACAATGCTTCTACCCATGAGAGGAGCGGATGGTGAGGTTCGGCCACATCGCGGGCGACCCCATGCTCGACCTGGTGAACACCGTTGACTGGCGCCTCGGCGGGCACGAACGCACGGAGCGGCTCAACGCCTTCACCGACGTCGTCGACTGGTGCGTCGAGTCCGACCTGGTCAGCGCGGACGAGGCCGTGGCCCTGCGCCACCTCGCCGACCAGGACGACGCGCGGGCCGAGCGGGAACGGCAACAGGTCATCGAGGCGCGCGAGAGGGTCTACGCGGCTCTCTTCGAGGACGACCCCGCCGCCGCCGCCGACCTCGCGGGCATGTACCGGGCGGCGATCGCCGCGGCCGACCTGGTCCGCACGGGCGGCCGCTGGCAATGGCAGGACCGGGAAACCGACCTCCGCCTGCCGCGCGACCGCATCGTCCGCGGGCTGGTGGCGCTCACCCAGCGCGCCGACCTCGACCGCCTCCACCAGTGCGAAGACGCCAAGTGCGGCTGGGTCTACCTGGACACGTCGCCGCGCCGGAACCGCCGCTGGTGCGACACGAAGGACTGCGGCGACCGCAACCGGGCCCGCGCCTACTACGCCCGGCAGAAGGCGAAGAGCCGCCAGCCCTGATCCCTGCGACCGGGGGCGTTGATCGAGTCTCGGCGCCGTGCGGTACGGCCGGCCGGCGACCCGGACGCGCCAGGGCCGGCACCCGGTGGGTGCCGGCCGGCGACGCTCGTGGTGGCCGGGTCAACCGGCGCTCGCTACCAGGGCACCGGGCCCTCCGCGCCGAAGAAGCCGCCGGTCGGCCCGTCCGCGCCGAGCGTGGCCAGGCGCACCACGACCGCGGCGCCCTGCGCGGGGGTGAGGAAGCCGGTGTGGTTGTTGCTGTCCGTGGCGCAGAAACCCGGCGCGACGGCGTTGACCAGGATGCCGTCCTTGCGCAGCTCGTTGGCGTACTGCACGGTCAGCGCGCTCACCGCGGTCTTGGACGGCGAGTACGCCGCCGACGGCAGCAGCCCGGCCAGCGGACCGTCCGGGTCGCTGGTCATGGTCAGCGAGGCGGCGTGACTGCTGACGTTGACGATGCGCGGCGCGGGCGACCGCCGCAGCAGCGGGAGCAGGGCGTTGGTCACCGTGATCACCCCGAACACGTTGGTCTCGAACACCGCCCGGACCATGTCCAGGTCGACGGTGCTGGGCA
Source organism: Micromonospora sp. C28SCA-DRY-2 (assembly GCF_030519475.1). Taxonomy (GTDB): domain Bacteria; phylum Actinomycetota; class Actinomycetes; order Mycobacteriales; family Micromonosporaceae; genus Micromonospora. The sequence goes on from NZ_JAUMKD010000005.1 coordinate 53,875, forward strand.
CCTGGTCGCGGGCGTCCGCCGGCGAGACCTGCCCGGAGCCGGTGATCCCGGCGTTGTTGACCAGCACGTCGAGGCGGCCGAAACGCTCCTGCGTCCACCTCGCCGTGGCCCGGATGGTGTCCGCGTCGGTGACATCGAGGGCTACCGCGTGCGCCTCGCCGCCGGCGGCCCGGACCGCCGCCGCGGCCTCCTCGCCGCGGCCGGGGTCCCGCGCGCCGATCAGCACCGTCATGCCCGAGGCGGCGAGCTGCTCGGCGGTCGCCCGGCCGATCCCCTTGTTCGCCCCGGTGACCAGCGCGATCGTCCGGTCTGTCCTGTGCTCGTTCACTGGCAGGCTCCTGCTCGTGTGGTCGCCGTGCCGCGCGGGCCGTCCGCGCGGCGTCCTGACGGACATGGAGATGCCGGCGCCCCGGCCCCCGTGACAGCGCGGCGGTGTGGCCCGGGCCACCGATCACGGATGTCACAGGGCGGCGGGGACCGGCGTCTGGTGGGTGGCACAGTCGACGGCGAGGGAGGCAGCCGGCCATGAGCGAGCGACCACTGGACCCCGCCGGACCGCTGCCTTCGGGCGACCGGATGGGCTCCGCGACCGAGGCGTTCGTCGCCCACCGCAACCTGCTGTTCACCGTCGCCTACGAGCTGCTCGGCTCGGCCGCCGACGCCGAGGACGTCCTGCAGGAGACCTGGCTGCGCTGGGTGGGCGTCGACCTCGACCCGGTGCGGGACCAGCGCGCGTACCTGGTCCGGATCACCACCCGGCAGGCGCTGAGCCGGCTGCGGACGCTGCGCCGCCGCAAGGAGTCCTACGTCGGCCCGTGGTTGCCCGAGCCGCTGCTGACCGCGCCGGACGTGGCCGAGGACGTCGAGTTGGCCGAGAGTGTCTCGATGGCGATGCTGCTGGTGCTGGAGACGCTCTCGCCGACCGAGCGGGCGGTGTTCGTGCTGCGGGAGGTCTTCGACCTGGACTACGACGAGATCGCCGAGGCGGTCGACAAGAGCCCCGCCGCGGTCCGCCAGATCGCCCACCGGGCGCGGGGCCACGTCGCGGCGCGCCGGCCACGCGGGGTGGCCTCCGCCGCCCAGACCCGGGACGCGCTGGCGGCGTTCCAGTGGGCGGTCGAGACCGGCGACCTGCGGCAGTTGCTCGACCTGCTCGCGCCGGACGTGGTCGTGCTCGGTGACGGTGGGGGAGTGGTGAAGGCGGTGCCGAAGCCCGTCGTGGGCGCCGACCGGGTGGCCCGCCTGCTGACCGCCGGGCTGGGCAGGATCGACGCGGCGTCGCTGCGACCGGCCCAGGTCAACGGCTACCCGGCGCTGATCCTCCGGGTCGACGGCGTGATCGACACGGTCATGGCGCTGCGCATCGACGACGGCCTCATCAGCGGGCTCTACGCCGTCCGCAATCCGGAGAAGTTGTCCCGGGTTGAGCGGGAGATCGCGGTCAGCCGCTGACCCCGCCGGAGCGACGGCCGCGGCCCGGCACCCCACTGGGTGCCGGGCCGCGATGTTCGTGCGGGTCAGCGCTGGGCGCGGTACGCCTTGATGGCGCTGTCGACGGTGTCCCAGAGCGCGACCAGCGCCGTGCCGGCGACCACCACGGTGGCCACGGTGTTCAGGTTGTCGCCCTGGTTGAGCCACTCGAAGCGGTTCACGAGGTCGGGGTTGAGCAGCCGGTCGGTGGACATCAGCCAGATCACCGGCACTGCGAAGGCCAGGTTGAGCGCGGCGTTGACCGTGACCAGCGGCCAGGTCCATCGGCCGGTGCGGTACTTGGCGATCTCCAGCCCCACGGTGGCGACCAGCACGGTGATCAGGAACGGCAGCCAGAAGCTCCACAGCGCCGGGTCGAGGATCGGTAGGTTCTTCTCACCGTCGGTGGGGACGAACGACCGGAAGTGCTGTACCGGCAGGTAGGCGATGAACAGCGTCAGGAAGCCGATCGAGGCGGCGGTGTCGGTCAGGGTGATCTGCCGGTCGACCGGGCCTTCGGGGAGTTGGTCGACGCTCCAGCGGGGCAGGTGTAGTGGGGTTTTGGTGCGTTCCAGTACCGCGAAGACCAGGGTGACCCAGAAGGCGATGTGCAGCGCCACCGAGAGAGCCGTGGCGACGCCCTCGCCGATCGCCCCGCCGGGGTTGTCGCCGTCGGCGGCCGCGAGCAGCCCGACCAGGATGCCGACCGTGGCCGGTACGAAGCTGAGCAGCAGCTTCAGCAGCCGCTCCCAGGCCAGGTAGTAGGTCGGGCCGATGAGCTGCAACCGGCGGTCGGAGTAGCGGGCGGCCAGCTGTGCCGGGTCGCCCAGTTCGGTGAGGACCTCCCGCTCCGCTGTGGTGGCGTCCTGCCCGCCGGCCGTGCGGCCGTCGATCATGTCCTCGATCGAGCCGCGCAGTTCGGTGGCGATCTCCTCGCGGCGCGCGACCGGCACCGAGCGCAGGGTCGCGGCGAGGTAGCGGTCGGTCAGGGTGGTCATCGGTCGGCTCCTTCGATCAGTTGGGTCAGAGAGGTCTGTACGGCGGTCAGGTCCGTGAGGAGTCGGTCGAGCACCGACTCGCCCTCCGGGCTGGTCCGGTAGAACTTGCGCGGCCGGCTCTCCTCGGTGTTCCACTCGCTGGTCAGCAGCCCCTGCTCCTCCAGCCGCCGCAGCAGCGGGTAGAGCGTGTTGGCGTCGACCGGGAAGCCGTGGTCCGTGAGGCGTTGCAGCAGCGCGTAGCCGTAGTCGGGTCGGCGCAGGGCGACGAGGCTCGCCACCACGACCGTGCCCCGGCGCAATTCCTGGAGGTGGGTCCGCAGGATCTCATCGCTCACCATGCATCACACGATACTGTGTGGCGCACACTGTTGTCCATCACCATATCGTCGTGCTGATCACTCATGGTGTGACCGACGGGAAACATGTGCCGGCCCGGCCCGCTGAGTGCGGGCCGGGCCGGTGGGTGCCGGGCCGGGGATGCCGGCTGGCCGGTGGTGGCGGGTGGTTCAGCAGGCGGGGCCCTGCCGGAAGGTGCGCTCGACGTACCAGGCCGGGCCGACCTGGAAGGAACCGACACCCGGCCGGATCGGGTGCCCGGTGAACAGCTCCACCCGGGTGCCGATCCGGACCAGGTAGGCGGTGGCGTCGCCGGCGTCGTTGCTGATCATCGCGCCGCGCGGGCCGTAGATCTGCTCCAGCTCGGCGAAGGACATGCCGACCGCCGCCCCGGCGGGCGAGCGCGGCGGCGCGGTGGCGGTGGCCACCTCCACCAGCCGACCGTGCCGGAACGCCAGCAGCACCACGCCGGCCCACTCGCCGGTGGCGCCGGCGTGCACCACCCCGGCGCAGCCGGGCGCTGTCCAGTCGATCCGGCCGGCGGCGGCGAGGCGATCCAGCCGCGCCCCGATCCGGTACGGGCCGGTGCCGCGCACGCTGAGCACCTCGACCTGGGAGCTCCGGGCCGCGGCCGGCCGGGCGGCCGGCCGGGCGGCGACGGCACGGTCGGGCGTGACCGTGGTGGCGGTGCCGGCGGATCGGGCCGCTCCGGTGCTCGGGGCGGCCCCGGGTCGGGCGGCGGCCGGGGCGGCGACGGTGCCGATCGTGGCGAGGGCCAGCGCCCCCGCGACGACGACGGACGAGAGACGGTTCATGGCGGGTTCTCCTCCTGGGTGCGGGTCTCCTGTCCTGTTGGTCTCCGCCCGCACCGGATCCGTTCGTCGCGTTTCCGACCGGCCGCCAACCACCGCCCACCGGCCACCGCCCGACCGACGGGCCACCGCCCACCGAGCCACGGCCCACCGAGCCACCAACCACCGGTCACCGGCCACCGGCAGGCCACCGCCCACGGCCCAGCGCCCCGGCCACCGCCCATCGCCCACGGGGGCGGCGCTGCGGCGGGCGGGCGCGCCGGTGCGGCGGACACGGCCGGCGGATCGGGGAGTGCCGCCGGCCGGCCGGCCCGTCTACGGTCGAGGTGGACCGTCCCGGGAGGGCGGGTCACGGGGGTGACGGCATGACCGCTCCGGTGCGGATCGGCTCCTACCGGATCGAGCGGCTGCTCGGGGCGGGGTCGTTCGCGACGGTCTGGCTCGGGCACGACCCGGTGCTCGACTCCCGGGTGGCGGTCAAGGTGCTGGCCGAGAACTGGAGCCACGACCTGCGGGTCCGGGAACGCTTCCTGGACGAGGCGCGGCTGCTGCGGCGGCTCGACCACGACCGGGTGGTCCGGGTGCACGCGGTGGGCGAACTGCCCGACGGCCGGCCGTACGCGGTGCTGGCCTGGGCGGACGGCGGCAGCCTGCGGGACCGGCTGGCGCGCGGGCCGCTGCCGGTGGTGTCCGCCGTGGACCTGCTCGGCGAGATCGCGGCCGGGGTCGCCGTGCTGCACCGGCACGGGGTGGTGCACCGCGACCTGACCCCGGGCAACATCCTGTTCCGGTCCACCCCCGCCGGCGAGCGGGTGCTCGTCGCCGACCTGGGGCTGGCCAAGGCGCTCGCCGCCGCCTCCGGGCTGACCGCCCGGGCGGGCACCCCCGGTTACATGGCCCCCGAGCAGGACGACCCGCTCGCCGTGGTGGACACCCGGGCCGACGTGTTCGGGCTGGGCCGGCTCGGCGTACGGCTGCTCTGCGCGGCCGCCGAGCGGCCCGGTGCGCCGGTCCGGCCCCGCCCCGGCGTGCCGCCGGCGGTGACCGCGGTGCTGCGCCGGGCCACCGCACGCCGCCCGGCCGACCGCTACCCGGACGCGGCGGCGTTCCGCGCCGCGCTCTGCGCCGCCGCCGCGCCGCCCGGCGGTGCCGGCGGTGCCGCGGCGCGGCGCGACGGATCCGGTGGGACGGCACCGGCCGACCCGGCGTCCGAGGTGTCCGGGGGCCGGCGGGGCGGCCGGCGCCGGGCCGGGCTGGTGGGGGCGGGCGTGCTGGCGCTCGTCGCGCTGGGCTTCGCGGCCGGGGACGGCGCCGCCCCGCCCCGCCCCGGCGCCGCCACCGCCGGCAGCGGTCCGGTCACCGTCACCCTGCCGCCGGGCTGGCGGGCCGACGGCACCGGTTGGGCCGGCCGGTACGGCGACGACGGGGATCTGGAACCGGCCCTGGTCGTCTCGCCGGACCCGGCCCGCTGGGCGGCCGACCCGAGCCTGCCGGGCGCCTTCGTCGGCCTCTCCGCGAGCACCGCCCGGCGGACCGGCGCCGAGGGTTTCCTCGCCGAGCGCCCGCACGCCGACTGCGCCGCCGCGCCGGTGCGGCGGACCCGGCAGGGCGGGGTGGACTGGGTGGTGGCCGGGTACGCCTGCCCGCGCGGGCGGCCGGTGATCGTGGAGGCGGCCGGGACGACCCCGGCCGGACTGCTCTACGTGCAGGTGGTGCCGCCGCCGGGCGCGGGGCCCGCGTTCGTCGACGGGCTGCTGGCCGGGGTGCGGGTACGCCCGCCGAACGACTAGGAGCCCGACCTGTCGGGTGATCGTCGGCGGTGGATCGACCTCCCGTAAGGTCGACAGCGTGACAGCCGTTACGGAGTCGCCGTGTCGGCGCGGATGAGGCTGACGGCGGTGACCCTCGACTGCGCCGACCCGTTGGTGCTGGCCGCGTTCTACCAGCGGGCCACCGGGCTCCACCTGGACGATCGATCCGACGGCGACTTCGCCGGGCTGGTCCGACCCCGCTAGACGACCACCACGGTGATGGTGTGCTCGCGGCCGTCCTTCGGGATGGTCACCGCCACCGTGCCGGTCCGCACGAAGCGGATGTCCACCACCCCCGCCTCGTAGTGGCGGGAGACCAGGTCCTCCCGGTCCACCGTGACCAGGCCCGGCCCGATGCCCTGGATGCGCAGCACCGCCCCGGCGGCGAAGCAGAGCGACTCGATCAGTTCCAGTTCGGTCTCGGCGAGGACGATGTCGTACCGGATCGGGCCGTGGCAGGCGGGCGTCGGTGACGGGCTCCGGGTACCCCGGCCGGGGGTGGTCGGCGGGGGAACGGCCGGCGCGGGACGCCGGGTCGTCGGCGCGGCCGTCGACGGGCCCGGCGGGGTCGGCGGGGCCGACGGGGTGCCGGCGGGCGGGCCGGGCGGGCTGGTGGTGCCGGCGGCGACCGGAGCCGGGGGCTGGACGGGCAGCGGCGAGACGGGCCTGTCGCCGCCGCACCCGGCGATCCCGGCGACCACGGCGAGCAGGCCCGCGACGGCGGCGGCCGGTCGGCGGCGCTCAGTCATCCGCGAGCCGTTGCCGGACCTGCCGGCGGGCCAGGTGGACGCGGGACTTCACGGTGCCCTCCGGCACGTCGAGCAGGTCGGCAATCTCGGGGTAGCTCAGCTCCAGCACGTCCCGCAGGGCGATCACCTCGGCCAGTTCCGGGCGGACCGCGTCGAGCGCGTCGAGCAGATCGAGCCGGGTGCCGGCGACCACGCTGGTGCGCCGCGGGTCGGGCCGGTCGGGCAGCGGCACGCCGCCGGCCTCGACCAGCCAGCGCCGGCGCAGCACCCGGTAGGTGGACCGGGCCCGGTTGGCGGTGAGCCGGTACAGCCAGGTGTGGAACGACGAGCGCCGCTCGAACCGGGTGATGCCGCGGGCCAGCGCGAGCAGGGTGTCCTGGCACGCCTCCTCGGCGTCCTCGCGGTGCGGCAGCAGCCGGGCGCAGAGCCGCAGCACCTCCGGCCGGACCGCCACCAGCAGCGCGTCCAGCGCGGCCCGGTCGCCGCGCGCGGCGGCGTCGGCCAGGTCCTCGATCCCGTCCGCGAGGGGCATCCGCTCGTCCAATGCTCGCCGGTCCGCCGTCGTTCCAGGCTAGGGCCGTCGGCCCCGGGCGGCGAGAGCGAGTCCGGCAGCCGACTGCCCGGGCGGGGCCGGAAGAGATCCACACCACCCGGCCCGGCGTGCCGTGCGGCGCTGCTGGAGGCGCCCGGCGCGGCGGGGATAGGGTAAGCGGACCGACCTCGACCATCCCATGATCCGACCCCGGGGGGGCGCTCCGCATGGGCGATTCGTTCGCGCATCTGCACGTGCACACGGAGTACTCGATGCTCGACGGAGCCGCCCGGCTCAAGGATCTGTTCGCCGAGGTCAGCCGGCAGGGGATGCCGGCGGTCGCGATGACCGACCACGGCAACATGCACGGCGCGCACGACTTCTACAAGCAGGCGATGGCGGCCGGCGTCACCCCGATCCTGGGCATCGAGGCGTACGTGGCGCCGGAGTCGCGCTTCCACAAGCAGCGGGTGCGCTGGGGGCGCCCGGAGCAGAAGAGCGACGACGTCTCCGGTAGCGGTGGCTACACGCACAAGACCATCTGGGCGCGGAACAAGACCGGCCTGCACAACCTGTTCGCGCTGACCTCCCGGGCGTACACCGAGGGCTTCTTCGTCAAGTGGCCGCGGATGGACGCCGAGCTGATCGCCGAGTACGCCGACGGGCTGATGGCCACCACCGGTTGCCCCTCCGGCGAGGTGCAGACCCGGCTGCGGCTGGGCCAGGACGCGCAGGCGCTGGAGGCGGCGGCGAAGTACCAGGAGATCTTCGGCAGGGAGAACTACTTCCTGGAGCTGATGGACCACGGCCTGGACATCGAGAAGCGGGTCCGCGACGGGCTGCTGGAGATCGGCCGCAAGCTGGGCATCCCGCCGGTGGTCACCAACGACTCGCACTACACCCACGAGGCGCAGGCCGAGTCGCACGACGTGCTGCTCTGCGTGCAGACCGGCAGCAACATCGCCGACCCGAACCGGTTCAAGTTCGGCGGCAGCGGCTACTACATCAAGTCCGCCGACGAGATGCGCGGCGTGGATGGCTCCGACGTGTGGCTGGAGGGCTGCCGCAACACGCTGCTGGTGGCCGAGCGGGTCGACCCGACCGGGATGTTCGAGTTCCGCAACCTGATGCCGCGCTTCCCGGTGCCCGAGGGCGAGACCGAGGAGTCCTGGTTCCGCAAGGAGACCTTCGCCGGGCTGGCCCGCCGGTTCCCCGAGGGGGTCCCGGAGACCCACGTCAAGCAGGCCGAGTACGAGCTGGGCGTCATCATCCAGATGGGCTTCCCGTCGTACTTCCTCGTGGTCGCCGACTTCATCCAGTGGGCGAAGAGCCAGGGCATCGCGGTGGGCCCGGGCCGTGGCTCGGCGGCCGGCTCGCTGGTGGCGTACGCGCTGGGCATCACCGACCTGGACCCGCTGCCGCACGGCCTGATCTTCGAGCGGTTCCTGAACCCCGAGCGGGTCTCCATGCCGGATGTCGACATCGACTTCGACGAGCGCCGGCGCGGCGAGGTCATCCGGTACGTCACCGAGAAGTGGGGCGAGGACAAGGTCGCCCAGATCGCCACCTTCGGCACCATCAAGGCGAAGGCCGCGATCAAGGACTCGGCCCGGGTGCTCGGCTACCCGTACGCGGTGGGCGACCGGATCACCAAGGCGATGCCGCCGGCGGTGATGGGCAAGGACATCCCGCTGTCGGGCATCTTCGACCCGAAGCACCCGCGCTACGCCGAGGCCGGCGAGATCCGCGGCCTCTACGAGTCCGACCCGGACGTGCGCAAGGTGATCGACACCGCCCGCGGCATCGAGGGGCTGATCCGGCAGACCGGCGTGCACGCCGCCGGCGTCATCATGTCCGCCGAGCCGATCATCGAGCACATCCCGCTGATGCGCCGGGACGCCGACGGGGCGATCATCACCCAGTTCGACTACCCGACGTGCGAGTCGCTCGGGCTGTTGAAGATGGACTTCCTCGGCCTGCGCAACCTCACCATCATCGACGACGCGCTGAAGAACATCGCCTCCAACCACGGCACCACCGTCGACCTGCTCAAGCTGCCGCTGGACGACAAGCCGACGTACGAGCTGCTGGCCCGCGGCGACACGCTCGGCGTATTCCAGCTCGACGGCGGGCCGATGCGCTCGCTGCTGCGGCTGATGAAGCCGGACAACTTCGAGGACATCTCCGCGGTGCTGGCGCTCTACCGGCCCGGCCCGATGGGCGCCAACTCGCACACCAACTACGCGCTGCGCAAGAACGGCCTCCAGGAGATCACCCCGATCCACCCGGAGCTGGCCGAGCCGCTGGAGGAGATCCTCGGCCCCACCTACGGCCTGATCGTCTACCAGGAGCAGGTGCAGCGCGCCGCGCAGAAGCTCGCCGGCTACTCGCTCGGCCAGGCCGACCTGCTGCGCCGGGCGATGGGCAAGAAGAAGAAGGAGGTCCTCGACAAGGAGTTCATCCCGTTCCGCGACGGCATGCGGGCCAACGGCTACTCCGACGAGGCCATCCAGACCCTCTGGGACATCCTGGTCCCGTTCGCCGACTACGCCTTCAACAAGGCGCACACCGCCGGCTACGGGCTGGTGTCGTACTGGACCGGCTACCTCAAGGCCAACTACCCGGCCGAGTACATGGCGGCGCTGCTCACCTCCGTCGGTGACGACAAGGACAAGATGGCGCTCTACCTGTCGGAGTGTCGCCGGATGGGCATCCAGGTGCTGCCGCCCGACGTGAACACCTCGGCGGGGCCGTTCACCCCGGTCGGCAAGGACATCCGGTTCGGCCTGGCGGCCATCCGCAACGTCGGCGCGAACGTGGTCGCCGCGATCATGCGGTGCCGCGAGGAGAAGGGCGCCTACACCGACTTCTACGACTTCCTGTCCAAGGTGGACGCGGTGGTCTGCAACAAGAAGACCATCGAATCGCTGATCAAGGCCGGGGCGTTCGACTCGCTCGGGCACCCGCGCAAGGGCCTGCTCGCCGTGCACGCGGACGCCATCGACGCGTACGCCGACGTCAAGCGCAAGGAGGCCGTCGGCCAGTACGACCTCTTCGGCGCCGGGTTCGGCGAGGCGGAGACCGGTGGCAGCACCACGGTGATGCCGGTGATCGGCGACGGGGAGTGGGACAAGCGCGACAAGCTCGCCTTCGAACGCGAGATGCTCGGCCTCTACGTCTCCGACCACCCGCTGTTCGGCCTGGAGCACGTGCTCGGCGCGGCCGCCGACTGCACCATCGCCGCGCTGTCGGAGGAGGGCACCGTCCCGGACGGCGCGGTGGTCACCCTCGCCGGCATCCTCTCCGGGGTGCAGCGGCGGGTCACCAAGCAGGGCCGGGCCTGGGCCTCGGCCACCCTGGAGGACCTCGCCGGCGGGGTGGAGACGCTCTTCTTCCCCAACACCTACGAGGTGATCGGGCAGTACATCGCCGAGGACGCCATCGTGGTGGTGAAGGGGCGGGTCGACCGGCGCGACGACACCCCGCGGATCATGGCGATGGACATGTCCATGCCGGACGTCAGCAGCAGCGCCGCCAACAAGCCGGTCACCCTCACCATCCCGGTGACCCGGTGCACCCCGCCGCTGGTCGAGCGGCTCAAGGAGACCCTGGTGCTGCACCCGGGCGACGCCGAGGTGCACGTCAAGCTGCTCAACGGCAGCCGGACCACCACGCTGCGGCTGGGCCCGTTCCGGGTGGCGGCCACCACCGCGCTGATGGCCGACCTGAAGAGCGTCCTCGGCCCGGCCAACGTGAGCTGACGCGGCTCACCCGTCCTGTTGCCCTGTCCGCCGCCCGAGATCGCACTACATCCCTGAAGTAGTAGCCTCCGGTCCCGGGGAAGCCACCACCTCCTGGTTCGAGCGCGGTCCTGGCCGCTTCTCGGCCGCTGCCCCCGTTGATGGGGCAGCTCGAAAGGGCCCGGGGCAGGCTTCGGGCGGGGGCAGGCGGCGGGCCGGCGCGTGGGGCCGGCCGGGATCGGGCAAGATCGGGAGGTGCTCTCGACGGATCTGGTGCGGGTCCGGGACCTGGTGCCCGACTTCCTGGCCTGCCTGCGCGCCTGCGACGGCGTACCGGCCGAGCGGTGGCCGGCGCTCTGGCGGTCCCGCTACCTCGACCGGCACCCCGGGGTCTTCGCCGCGCTCGACGAGGCGGGGGAGTGGTCGCGCCCCGACGACCTCGGCGACGTCCTGGTCCGGCTCCGCGACGAGGGCGCCGACCTCGCCGCCCGGTCCGCGGCGGTACGCGCGCTGCTGCCCGACGGCATCCGGGCCGTCGCCGGGGCGCTGGACTGGACGGCCGACGGCGACCCGGTCGACTGCGTGGTGCTGGTCGGGCTACACCGGGCCAACGGCTGGGCGGACCGGCTCGACGGCCGGTTCGCCCTCTTCCTCGCCGTCGAGCAGCTCGGCCCGCCGGGTGACGACCGGCTGCTGGTGCTGCACGAGGCGGCGCACGTGCTGCACGACCGGCTCGCCGCGATCCGCGACTGGCCGCCGCACGGGGTGGCGAACGCGCTGTTCACCGAAGGGCTGGCCACCCAGGTCTCGGCCGAGACGGCGCCCGGCCGCACCGACGAGGAGTACCTCTGGTTCGGCCGTCCCGGCTTCCGGACCTGGCTGGACACCTGCCGGCGCCGCTGGCCGGAGATCCTCGACCGGATCGGCGCCGACCTGGACGCCACCGACGTCGAGCACCACGCGCCGTACTTCCTGATGCGGGACTCGCCGCTCGCCGGCGACCTGCCGAAGCGCTGCGGTTACCTGGTCGGGCTGGCGGTGCTGCGCCGGCTGCGCGCCGAGCACCCGCTGGCCGACCTCGCCCGCTGGCCGCTGGACCGGGTGGTCGACGAGGTGCGCCGCACCCTGCGCGCCCTCCGCGCCGCCGCCTGACCGCCGCCCAGCCCCGTCCCGCCGGGACCCGGGCGCCGGCACGGCGGTCCGTCCGGTGGGCGCCGCCGGTGGCGGCCACGCCGGCCGGTCGACCCGGGGCCGCGAGCCGCGGATTGGCCGTGCCGCCGGGCGGCGGTGGTGGCTAGCGTCGACGGGGTGGAGATCGAGCAGGCGCAGAAGTTGTGGCAGCCGCAGCCGGGATGGCTGAACACCGCCAGCTACGGGTTGCCGCCCGAGCCGGCCTGGGCGGCGGTGCAGGAGGCACTGGCCGACTGGCGGGTGGGGCGTACCTCGTGGGAGGGCTGGGGCGAGGCGACCGAGCGGTCCCGGGCCGCCTTCGCCAACCTGGTCGGGGTGCCGGTCGCGGACGTCGCGATCGGCAGCGTGGTGTCGCAGCTGCTGGCGCCGGTCGCGGCGGCGCTGCCGGCCGGCGCGACAGTGGTGGTGCCCGAGGTCGAGTTCACCTCCAACCTCTTCCCCTGGCTGGTGCAGGCCGAGCGCGGGGTGCGGGTGCGCACCGTGCCGCTGGGCGGGCTGGTCGACGCCATCGACGCCGGCACCGACCTGGTCGCGTTCAGCCTGGTGCAGTCCGCCGACGGCACGGTGGCCCGGTACGACGAGATCGTGGCCGCGGCCCGGGCGCACGGCGCGCTGGTGGCGGTGGACGCCACCCAGGCCTGCGGCTGGCTGCCGTTCGACGCGGCCCGCGCCGACGCGGTGGTGGTCGGCGCGTACAAGTGGCTGATGGCGCCGCGCGGCACCGCCTTCGCCTACCTGGCCCCGGGCCTGCGCGACCGGCTGCGCCCGGACGCCGCCGGCTGGTACGCGGGCGAGGACCCGCACGCCTCCTACTACGGGCCGCCGCTGCGGCTGGCCGCCGACGCCCGCCGGTTCGACATCTCCCCGGCCTGGTTCAGCTGGGTCGGCACCGCGCCCGCCCTCGACCTGCTCACCGAGATCGGGGTGCCCGCCGTGTATGCGCACAACGTGGCGCTGGCCAACCGGTTCCTCGCCGGGCTCGGCCGCCCGGCGGGGGAGAGCGCCATCGTCACCGTCGAGGTGCCCGGCGCGCGGGAGCGGCTGGAGCGGGCCGGGGTGCGGGCCGCCGTGCGGGCCGGCCGGGTCCGCGCCTCGTTCCACCTCTACTCCACCACGGACGACGTCGACCTGGCGTTGGACGCGCTGACCGGCTGACGGGCTGACGGGCTGACGGGAACGCTCCCGCGGCGCTCGCCGTGGGTACGCCACATGCCGGAGCGCCACCGGCCGAGCTACTGATCACCCTCGATGGCCCGCGGTCCGGGTCGGGGCGGCCCGAGGTGGTGCACGCACCCGGTTCGACGCCGGGGAATATGTGGGTCATCGACATGGCTCGACTCACACACCCCGCCGTAGGTTTCCTGAACGCGACGGCCATGTGACCACGGTCACCGACCGGGCCCGTCGCGCCAGACCTGCGGAGGTTGTGCGATGGCCGGGCAAGCGCTCCTGTCGGCTCGCGGGCTGACCCGCGACTTCCGGGGCTTCCGGGCGGTCGACGGCGTCGACCTGGACGTGGCGCCGGACAGCGTGCACGCGCTGGTCGGCCCGAACGGCGCCGGCAAGACGACCCTGTTCAACCTGCTCACCGGCTTCCTGAAGCCGAGCGGCGGGCGGATCGAGCTGGCCGGGCGGGACGTGACCGGGCTGCCCCCGGAGCGGGTGGCCCGCCTCGGCGTGGCCCGCTCGTTCCAGATCACCAGCCTCTTCCCGCAGCTCAGCGCCCGGGAGCACGTCGAGCTGGCGTTGCAGAGCCCGAGCGGGCTCGGCTGGCGGTTCTGGCGCTCGTCGGCGCTGATGCGGCGGTACACCGACCGGGCCACCGAACTGCTCGCCATGGTGGGGCTGGCCGAGCTGGCCGAGGCGCCCGCCGAGGCGCTCGCGTACGGCCGCAAGCGGGCCCTGGAGCTGGCCATCGCGCTCGCCCTGGACCCGAAGGTGCTGCTGCTCGACGAGCCCACCGCGGGCATGGGCCTGGAGGACGTCGACCGCACCGTGGACCTGATCGCCCGGGTCCGGCAGGGCCGGACGGTGGTGATGGTCGAGCACAACATGAGCGTCGTCGGCCGGCTGGCCGACACGGTGACCGTCCTGCAGGCCGGCAAGGTCCTCGTCGAGGGCCCGTACGAAGAGGTCCGCGCCGACGAGCGCGTGATCACCGCCTACCTGGGAGCCGCCGATGCTGCGCATTGAGAACCTGTCCGCCTGGTACGGCGAGGCGCAGGTGTTGCGGGAGGTCAGCCTGGAGGTCCAGGCCGGCGAGGTGGTCACCCTGGTCGGCCGCAACGGCGCCGGCAAGTCCACCCTGCTGCGTTGCGTGATGGGGCTGCACGCCGGCCAGCGCGGCACGGTGGAGCTGGACGGCCGGGACGTCGGCCGGCTGCCGGCGCACCGGCGGGCCCGGCTCGGGCTCGGCTGGGTCCCCGACGACCGGGGCAGCTACGCCACGCTCACCGTTACCGAGAACCTCACCCTGCCGCCCACCGTGGGCCCCGACCCGTGGTCGCTGGAGCGGGTGTACGAGGCGTTCCCGGCGCTCTACGAGCGGCGGGACTCGGCCGCCACCATGCTCTCCGGCGGTGAGCAGCAGATGCTCGCGCTGGCCCGGGTGCTGCGGATGGGCGCCCGGCTGCTGCTCTGCGACGAACCGACCGAGGGGCTCTCGCCGCTGCTCGTGCAGCAGGTCGGCGACCTCCTGCGGGAGGCCAAGCGGCACGGGGTGACCGTGCTGCTGGTGGAACAGAACCTGCACTTCGCCACCGGTGTCGCCGACCGGCACTACCTGCTGGCCGAGGGGCGGATCGCGGAGGCGATGGACAACTCCGAGGTGCGGTCGCGGGAGCGCGAGCTCCTGTCGTACCTCGGCATCTGATGTCGACAACGGACACCGCGCCCGGCGCGGACGAAAGGATCGGGCATGCGTAGGACGGTGGGTGTGGCCGCCGCTTCGGCGGCGGCGGTGATGCTGGTCGCCGGCTGCGGCGGCGGTGGACCCCAGTCGGGCGGCGACGAGAAGCTGACCGGGGGCAAGATCGTGCTGGGCGTGCTCAACGACCAGTCCGGCGCGTACTCGGAGTTGTCCGGCAAGAACTCGGTCACCGCCGTGGAGATGGCGGTGGCCGACTTCAAGGCCAAGCACGGCGACGACGCGGTGACCAAGGACATCACCGTGGAGACCGCTGACCACCAGAACAAGCCGGACGTCGCCAACAGCAAGGCCCAGGAGATGTACGACCGCAAGGGCGTCGACCTGATCCTGGACGTGCCCACCTCGTCGGCCGCGCTGAAGGTGGCCGACGTGGCCAAGGAGAAGAAGAAGCTCTACTTCAACATCGGCGCGGCGACCACCGACCTGACCGGCAAGAGCTGCAACAAGTACACGTTCCACTACGCGTACGACACCTACATGCTGGCCAACGGCACCGGTAAGACGACCACCGAGCAGGTGGGCAAGAACTGGTACATCCTCTACCCGAACTACGCCTTCGGCCAGGACATGGAGAAGAGCTTCTCGGCCGCCATCACCGCCGCCGGCGGCAAGGTGGTCGGCAAGGACGGCGCGCCGTTCCCGAACACCAGCGGCGACTTCTCCACGTTCCTGCTCAAGGCGCCGACGCTCAACCCGAAGCCCGAGGTGCTCGGCACCATGCAGGCCGGCGCGGAACTGGTCAACGTGGTCAAGCAGTACAACGAGTTCAAGCTGCGGGACAAGGGCGTCGGCCTGGCGGTCGGCCTGATGTTCATCACCGACATCCACTCGCTCACCCCGGCGGCGCTCGCCGGCACCACCTACACCGACGCCTGGTACTGGAACTTCGACCAGCAGAACCGCGAGTTCGCCGACCGGTTCCAGTCCGAGACCGGCACCCGGCCGTCCTTCGCGCACGCGGCCAACTACTCCGCCGCGATGCAGTACCTGGAGGCCGTGCAGGCCGCCGGCACCGACGACGCCGACACGGTGGTCAAGGGGCTGGAGGGCAAGGAGGTCAACGACGTCTTCCTGCGCAACGGCAAGATCCGCGCCGAGGACCACCGGGTCATCCACGACGCGTACCTGGCCCAGGTGAAGCCGCAGTCCGAGGTCTCCGAGCCGTGGGACTACGTCAAGGTGCTCAAGACCATCCCCGCCGCCGAGGCCTTCGCCGCCCCGTCGTCGGCGTGCAAGATGTGACGGGCCGATGACCGGCTTCCTGCAGAACACGTTCAACGGGTTGGTGAGCGGGGCGTTCTACGCCCTGCTCGCCCTCGGGCTCGCGGTCATCTTCGGCATGCTGCGAGTGGTCAACTTCGCCCACGGGGCGTTCTACATGCTCGGCGCCTTCGGCGCGTACGTGCTGCTCAGCGAGGCGGGCGTACCGTTCTGGGCGGCGTTGGCGATCATGCCGGTGGGTCTCGGCCTGCTCGGCATGGCGCTGGAGCGGGCGTTCATCCACCGGCTCACCCGGCTCGACCCGCTCTACAACTTCCTGCTCACCTTCGGGTTGACGCTGATCCTGCAGGACCTGGTCAAGCTCCGGTACGGCGTGCAGTCCAGCCCGTACGCCACCCCGTCGGCGCTGAGCGGCTCGGTGGACTTCGGGATCTTCGACTTCCCCACCTACCGGGTGTTCATCCTCGGCTTCGCGGTGGCCGTCTGCGTCGGCGTCTGGTGGGTGCTCACCCGCACCCGGATCGGCATGGTGGTCCGGGCCTCGACCGAGCGGCCCGAGCTGACCCGGGCGTTCGGCATCAACGTCGGCCGCTGGGTCACCCCGGTCTTCGGCTTCGGCATCGGCCTGGCCGGGCTGGCCGGCGTGCTCGCCGCGCCGATGCGGGCGGTGAACCCGCTGATGGGCGCCGACCTGATCATCGTGGTCTTCGCCGTGGTGGTGATCGGCGGGCTGGGCTCGATCTTCGGCTCGGTCGCCGCGGGCTTCGGCATCGGGCTGGTGCAGGCGTGGGGCGAGGCGTACCTGTCGCAGTTCCCGATCGTGTCGCAGACGATCGTCTTCATCGTGATGGCCGTGGTACTGCTCTGGCGCCCGGCCGGGCTGTTCGGCCGTGAGGAGGCACCGGCATGACGAGCACCGTGGACACCCCGGCCGACGCGGCCCGCCCGGCCGCGCCGTCCGGGCTGCTCACCGTGGCCCGCGCGCCCCGCTGGCTCCGGTACGCGCTGCTGGCCGCCGGGCTGCTGGTGGCGTTCTGGCTGCCCAACGGGCTCTACCCGGCGGTGGCGGTGGACATCCTCTGCTGGGCGCTGTTCGCGGTCGCCGTGGACCTGCTGCTCGGCTTCACCGGGCTGATGTCCTTCGGGCACGCCGCGTTCTGGGGCACCTCCGCGTACGTCACCGGCCTGGTGGCGATCCACGTCGGGCTGCCCTTCCCGGCCGCGGTGCTCGCCGGCGCCCTCACCGCGGCGCTGCTCGCGGTGCCGATCGGCTACCTGGCGGTGAAGCGGACCGGCATCTACTTCGCCATGGTCACGCTGGCCTTCGCGCAGATGGTCTACTACGTGGCCAACGAGTGGCGGTCGGTGACCCAGGGCGAGAACGGCCTGCAGGGCGTGCCCCGCGAGCTGTTCGGGCTGGACCTGAGCGACGACTACTACTTCTACTACGCGATCCTGCCGATCGTGCTGCTCGGCCTGCTCGCCGCCTGGCGGATCGTGCACTCGCCGTTCGGCCGGGTGCTGGTCGGCATCCGCGACAACCCGGCCCGGGCCCGCGCGCTCGGGTATCCGGTGCACCGCTACAAGCTGACCGCGTTCGTGCTCTCCGGCTTCATCGCCGGGCTCGGCGGCGGGCTGTTCGCGGTGGGGCACCGGTTCGTCTCGCTCGAGGTGCTGCACTGGACCACCTCCGGCAAGGCGGTCATCGTGGTGGTGCTCGGCGGGATCGGCACGCTCTGGGGCGGGGTGCTGGGCGCGGCCATCGTGGTGCGCCTGGAGGACTGGCTGTCGTTCTCCGGGTTCGAGACGATCGGCCTGGTCACCGGCGGCATCTTCGTCCTCGTCGTGCTGCTGTTCCGGCGCGGCATCTGGGGCAGCGTCGCCGCCCTGGCCCACCGCTGGTGGGCGTCGCGCCGGCGCTGACCGGCTCCGACAACGCCGCTGGCCGGCACCCGGAACGGGTGCCGGCCAGCGGTCGGTCCTTCATGTTCGGTTGTCAGCTGTTCCAGTGCTCGGCGACCAGGTCGGCGGCCTGCTGCTCCCACTGTGCGTAGTGGAACGGGTAGGCCGACACCTGCACCGTCTGCGCGGCCTCGGTCAGCGGCATGTCCTGCCAGCCGTCGACCTGCTTGAGGCCCTTGAGGAACGCCATGGTGGAGTACTCGGGGTCGGTGATCTGCTCGACCGTGCCCCAACCCGAGCTCGGGCGCTGCTGGAACAGGCCCTGCGAGTCGTGGTCGTTGCGCTCACCCAGGTGGCCCAGGTTCTCCAGCTTCGACTCCTGCAACGCGGTGGCGATGGCCACCACGGCGGCCCGCTCGTCCATGCCGGACTTCTTCGTCGCCGCGATGATCGCCTTCACGTTGTCGACCTGCTCGTCGTTCAGGTCGATCCGCGACTGCTCACCCTGCACACCGTGCGGGATCAGCTTGGCCATGTCCGGCTTGCCCGCCTCGACCATCGCGACAGCGGCCGGACCGGTCGTGGCGGGGGTGGTGTCGGCGTGGTTCAGCGGGCCGGCGGCGAGGCCACCGGCGACGGCGAGACCAGCGATACCGAGAACGCTCTTACGCATGATCGTGTTCATCACGAAGCTCCATTCGGGGGTTGACGCCCGTACCGAGGGGGATCGGACCGGCGCAAGCACCATCAGGCGCTCAGGAGAATCGGGGGAAAGAACCGGCGCGTGCCGCTGGCGGGGGATGCCTCGGGGCGCCGGGACCATGTGTAACGACCGCCGGCCCGGCATCATTCCGGGGCCGGGGACCCGCATCCGGCGTGGCGCGCGGGCCCTTGCTGCGATCGTCGGGGGATGTAACGACCGGCGGGCCGCCGTCATTCCGGGGCGGGTCACGCGTGGCGTGCCCGTGCTCGGCCGTACGCATGGTGTAACGCCCCGCGACCGGCCGCGATTCCGCGCGGGGGATGCAGCCGGTCACACCGCCGAACCGGACGATCGCGCCCGAACCTCGCAGCCCTATCGGGACCGGCCGCCCGATGGTGACGGCGGACACATAAGATACGGAACGGTTCCGTATCGTTAGCGGAGCGCCTACGCTGACCCCAGTTACGAGTCTGACCCGTATCGTAATTTCGGCACGGGCAACCGGGGGGAGAACGCCACCGATGCCACCGCACGAGAACACCGGACACCCGAGGAGGTGGGCGATCCTCGGGGTGCTGGTGATCAGCCTCCTCGTCGTCGTCCTGGACAACACCATCCTCAACGTCGCGCTCCGCACCCTCGCCGACCCGGTGCACGGCCTCGGCGCCAGCCAGGGCGAGCTGGAGTGGGCGATCAACTCCTACACGCTGGTCTTCGCCGGCCTGCTCTTCACCTTCGGCGTGCTCGGCGACCGGGCCGGCCGCAAGCGTTTCCTGCTCATCGGGCTGGTGCTGTTCGGCCTGTCGTCGCTGCTGTCCGCGTACGCCCAGAGCCCGGCGCAGCTGATCGCCGCCCGCGCGCTGATGGGCGTCGGCGGCGCGGCGATCATGCCGGTGACGCTCTCGATCATCTCCAACGTCTTCGACCCGCGGGAGCGGGGACGGGCGATCGGTGTCTGGGCCGGCGCGGTCGGCCTGGCCGTGGCGATCGGCCCGGTGCTCGGCGGCGCGCTGCTGGAGCACTACTGGTGGGGCTCGGTCTTCCTGATCAACGTGCCGGTGGTGGCGCTCGGCGTGGTCCTGGTCGCGCTGCTGGTGCCCGAGTCCCGGGACCCGAAGCCCGGCCGGGTGGACGTGCTCGGCGTGCTGCTCTCGGTGGTCGGCCTGGTCGCGCTCTCCTACGGGATCATCGACGGCGGCGAGCACGGGTTCGGCCGGCCGGTGGTCTGGGCCTCGATCGCCGGTGGCCTGGCGGTGCTGGCCTGGTTCGTCGCGCACGAGCGGCGCAGCGACCACCCGTCGCTGGACGTCCGGCTGTTCCGGGTGCCGCGCTTCGCCGCGCCGGTGGCCCTGGTCGGGCTGGTTTTCTTCGCCGCGATGGGCGTGATGTTCTTCAGCTCGTTCTACCTGCAACTGGTCCGCGGCTACAGCCCGCTGGAGACCGGCCTGCTCTTCCTGCCGTTCGCCGCCGCCCAGCTCTTCTTCGCCCCGCGCAGCGCGGCGATGGTGCACCGGTACGGCGGCAAGGCGGTCGCCGCCGTCGGCCTGACGCTCACCGCGGTGGCGCTCGGCGCGTTCGCGTTCATCGACGCCACCACCCCGATCTGGGTGGTGCTGGTCTTCTTCTTCCTCCAGGGCGTCGGGATGGCCAACATCATGCCGCCGGCCACCGAGTCGATCATGTCGGCGCTGCCCCGGGAGAAGGCCGGGGTCGGCTCGGCGGTCAGCAACACCATCCGGCAGGTGGCCGGCGCGCTCGGCGTGGCGGTGCTCGGTTCGGTGCTCTCCGCGGTCTACCGCGGCGACGTCGAGCCGGCCCTGCGGGACCTGCCGGCCGGGGCGCAGCAGGCGGCCGGCGAGTCGATCTCCGGGGCGTACGCCGCGGCGGGCCAGCTCGGCCCGGCGGCGCCGCACCTGATCGCGGTGGCCAACGACGCCTTCGTGACCGCGATGCACTGGGCAGCGGTGCTCGCCGCGGTGGCGGCCGCCGCCGGTCTGCTGGTGGTGGCCCGGTGGATGCCCGGCCGTTCGGCGGCCCCGGCCGCGCCGGCGCCCGCCGGGGAGCCCGAGTTGGCCGGGACCGCCTAGGGTCGGCGACAATGTCCGACATGACTTCCGCCGCCGATGCTCCGCGGTCGCCCGGGCGACCGCGGAGCGTCCGCGCGGACGAGGCGATCGTCGAGGCCACCCTGGACCTGCTCGCCGAGGGCAACTCGGTGGAGACGATCTCGATCGAGGCGATCGCGGCCCGGGCCGGCGTCGGCAAGGCCACCATCTACCGCCGCTGGCCGGGCAAGGACGCCCTGCTGACCGACGCGCTGCGCCGGCTCAAGGGCAACCCGCCGGCGCCGGCCGGCCGGTCGATCCGCGACGACCTGGTGGTGCTGGTGAGCGCGGTCGGGCACCACATCGACCCGCGGGCGGCGCGGATCATGCCCTGCCTGGTGCCGCGGGTGAACCGCAGCCCGGACGAGTACCAGCTCTACCAGAGCATCATCGAGCCGCGCCGGGCGCTGATGCGCGAGGTGCTGCGCCGGGGGATCCGCACCGGCGAGCTCCGCCCCGACCTCGACATCGAGGTCACCATGGCGATGCTGACCGGCCCGATGCTCATCCAGCGGGTGCTGCGCTGGCACCCCGACCTCGACGACGCCGGCCTGCCGGAGCGGGTCGTCGACGGCGTGCTGGAGGGCATCCGCGCTCGCTGACGGCACCGCCCACCGGCGGCGTCACCCCCCAGCCGACGGGGGTCCGCCGGCCGGTGGCCACCGCCCGCCGGCGGCGCCACCGTCAGCCGGCGGGGGTCCGCAGGCGGTGCAGGCGCAGCGCGAGCTGCACCTCCAGGGCCCGCTCGGGCTTCTGCCAGTCCGCGCCGAGCAGCTGCCCGACCCGCTCCAGCCGCTGGGTGACCGTGTTGACGTGCACGTGCAGCAGCTCGGCGGCCCGGGCCAGGCTGCCGCCCACCCCGAAGTACGCCTCCAGCGTCCTGACCAGCGCGGTGCCGCGCCGCGCGTCGTAGTCGACCACCGGGCCGACGGTGGCCTCCAGGAACCGGGTGACGTCCTGGTCGCCCTGGCCGCCGACCGCGCCGAGCAGCAGCCCGACGAAGCCCAGCTCGGCGGTGCTCGCGCCCTGCCCGGCCCGGCCCAGCGCGCCGAGCGCGGTGAGGCAGCGGTCCGCCTCCCGGAAGGTGGTGGCCAGCGAGGCCGGCCCGGTGGACGGGCCGCTCGCCCCGGCGGTCACCGGCCGGCCGGTCACCCGGGACAGGTCCCGGGCCACCGCCCGGGCGCTGCCGCCGGCGTCCGTGCCGGGCAGCATCAGCACCACCCGCCCGTCCCGCGCCGCGGCCAGCCCGCCCCGGGTCGATGCGTACGTGGTGGCCCAGGAGAGCACCCGCTGCCGGGCCGAGCCGGTCGCCGCGATCGCGTCGTCGCCGACCGCCACCAGCACGTGCGGCGCGTCCAGGTCCACCCCGAGCCGGCGGGCCCGGCTGCGCAGCGCGTCGGTGTCCCGCAGCGGCCGGGCGATCAGGTCGTCCAGCAGCTCGCCGCGGACCCGCCCCTCCGCCTCGGCGACCGTGCGCCGGAACAGCAGCAGCAGCGCGGTCACCAGCGCGGCCCGCTCCAGGATCCGCTGGTCGGCGTCGACCAGGTCGTCGTCCGGGCGGAGCACCAGCGCGCCCAGGTTCTCCGCGCCGGCCACCACCGCGGCGTACCAGAGCGAGCCGCGGCGCACGCTGCGCCCCTCGGTGCGCGACGCGGCGATCGCCTCCACCATGTCCGCCCGGTCCGGCTCCTCGATCTCGCCGACCCGGGCCAGCAGCCGGCCCTCGGCGTCCAGCGCCAGCAGCGCCCCGCCGAGCACCTCGGTCACCGCCGCCGCCACGTCCTCCACCCCGCCGCCGCGCAGCACCAGCGCGGTCATCCGGTCGTGCGCGGCGGCGGCCCGCTCCACCGAGCTGCTGTGCGCCCGGATGGTGGTGTTGGCCGCCGACAGCTCCTCCAGCGCCGACCGGGTCTCGGCGAGCAGCCGCGCGGTGTCGATCGCCACCGCGGCGTGCGCGGCCAGCGAGACCAGCAGCGCGACCTCCTCCCGGGCGAACGGGCGGGCCGAGCGGTTCGCGGCGTAGAGCACGCCGATCGAGGTCGAGCCGAGCCGCAGCGGCACCCCGAGGATGGCCACCAGGCCCTCCTCGCCCACCCCCGCGTCGATCTCCCCGGTGTGGTGGAAGCGGTCGTCCTCGGGATAGTTGGCGGTCACGTACGGGGCGCCGGACTGGGCCACCAGGCCGCCGAGCCCGGCGCCCATCGGCAGCCGCAGCCGCTGGAACCGGGCCGACACCGATCCGTCGGTCACCCGCATGTAGGTGTCGCCGCGCTCCTCGTCGTTGAGCGTCATGTAGGCGACGTCGGCGCCGAGCAGGTTGCGCGCCCGGTGCACGATGGCCCGCAGCACGTCGTCCAGGTCGCGCAGCCCGGCCAGGTCGCTGACCGTGTCGTACAGCCCGGACAGCTCGGTCTCCCGGCGCCGCCGCCGCTCCAGCAGCGCGCGGACCCGCAGCGCCACGGTCTTGGCCTGCTCCAGCTCGGCCAGCCGCTCGGCGGAGAGGCCGGCGGCGCGGGCGGCGACCAGCGGCCCCTCGAACTCCACCGCGGCCGCTTCCCGCGCGAGCAGCTCCAGGTACTCCACCGGCGACGACATGACCGACATTGTGCGGCTCGCCACTAGCTCGCCGTCCAGCCCCCGTCGAGCGCGATCGACGCGCCGGTGATGAACGCGGCCGGCGGCGAGCAGAGGTACGCCATCAGCTCCGCCACCTCCTCGGGTTCGATCAGGCGCTTGATCGCGGCGCGGGCCAGCATGATCTTCTCGATCACCTCGGACTCGGGGATGCCGTGGCTGGCCGCCTGGTCGGCGATCTGGCTCTCCACCAGGGGGGTGCGCACGTACGCCGGGTTGACGCAGTTGGCGGTCACGCCGTGCGCCGCGCCCTCCAGCGCGACCACCTTCGACAGCCCTTCCAGCGCGTGCTTGGCCGACACGTACGCCGCCTTGTACGGCGAGGCGCGCAGCCCGTGCACCGAGGAGATGTTGACGATCCGGCCCCAGCCCTGCGCGTACATGTGCGGCAGCGCCCGGCGGATGAGCAGGAACGGCGCCTCCACCATCACCCGGTGCAGGTACGCGAACCGGTCGGTGGGGAACTCCGCCACCGGGGCGACGTGCTGCAACCCGGCGTTGTTCACCACGATGTCCACGTCCGCGTCGAGCCGGTCCACCGCCTCGGCGTCGGCCAGGTCGATGCCCTCGGCCCGGCCGCCGACCTCGGCCGCCACCGCCTTGGCCGCCTCGACGTTGCGATCCACCACCAGCACCGCCGCGCCGGCCGCCGCCAGGCGCAGGGCGCAGGCCCGTCCGATGCCACTGCCGCCCCCGGTCACCAGCGCGGTGCGACCGGCGAGGTCGACGTTCACGACGTGGGGGACCGCCACGGGTTCTGCCGTCATGGCGCAAGAAGTTACGAGCTGTGTGGCCGGGCGCACATGGGGTGGCGACACATACTCGACGGCCAAGTTGTGTGGGCCGCCGCGCCTCCTCGCTTCCGCGTCCCTGAGCTGCGGAGGCGGGCGGAATGTCGGGGGGCCGTGGCAGATTCAGCGGCGGTGGGGTCGCGCCGCACCGGGGCGACCGACCGTGAGGGCCGTCGGGGCGGAGGTGGGGATGACGGTGACGCCGACCTTCGAGGCGACCCTGGTCCGGTGGTCCGGCCCGGGTGGTTGGGTGTTCGCGCCCGTGCCCGAGGCCCACGCGCCGGACGCGGCCGGGCCGTTCGGCCGGGTGCCGGTGACCGCCACCGTGGACGGCCGCACCTGGTCGACCAGCGTCTGGCGGGACCGGAGGGCCGGCTGGCTCCTGGCGGTGCCGGCCCGGATCCGCGCGGGCAAGGACGACGGCGACCCGGTGACCGTCGCCATCGAGGTGGACCGGGCCCGGATGTGACCGCCGGCGACCGTGGAACCGGACGCCCGGCCCGCCCGTCGCCGCCGGATTTCCGGTGGCGGGCCGCGTCCCGGCGTGTCCCGCGGGGCACCGGTTCCCGGGCCCCAGTAGGGTGTCGAACACACGTACTGCTGACGGCTGGGGGAGGAGGCGGCGTGCGGGTGCTGGGCGTCGACCCGGGGCTGACCCGGTGCGGGGTCGGCGTGGTCGAAGGGCTGCCCGGGCGCCAGTGCACCCTGGTCGCCTACTACGTCGTCTACACCGACCCGGCCGACGAGCTGCCGGTGCGCCTGCTGCACCTGGACCGCTCGCTGACCGACCTGGTCGCCGAGCACCGGCCGGACAGCGTCGCCGTGGAGCGGGTGTTCAGCCAGCACAACGTGCGCACCGTGATGGGCACCGCCCAGGCCAGCGGGATCGCCGTGCTGGCCGGGGCGCGCGCCGGGCTGCCGGTGCAGACGTACACCCCGAGCGAGGTGAAGGCCGCGGTGACCGGTTCCGGTCAGGCGGACAAGGCACAGATGACCGCCATGGTCACCCGGCTGCTGCGGCTGCCCGAGCCGCCCCGGCCGGCCGACGCCGCCGACGCCCTCGCCCTGGCCATCTGCCACGTGTGGCGCGGCGGTACCCGCTCCAAGCTGGCCGCCGCGGCCGACCGGGTACGACGAGGAGGAGCCAGATGATCGCCAGCGTGCGCGGCGTGGTGACCGCGACCGGTCCGGACCAGGCGGTGATCGAGGTCGGCGGGGTCGGGCTGGCGGTGCACTGCGCCCCGGCCACGATCGCCGACCTGCGGGTCGGCCAGCCGGCCCGGCTGGCCACCAGCCTGGTCGTCCGGGAGGATTCGCTCACCCTCTACGGCTTCGCCGACGACGACGCCAAGCAGCTCTTCGAGCTGTTGCAGACGGCCAGCGGGGTCGGCCCCCGGCTGGCCCAGGCGGTGCTCGCCGTGCACACCCCGGACGCGGTCCGCAAGGCCATCGCCAACGCCGACACCGCCGCGCTGACCCGGGTGCCCGGCATCGGCAAGAAGGGCGCCGAACGGCTGGTGCTGGAGCTGCGCGACCGGATCGGCCCGGTCCCGGTGGGCGCCGACGGCGCGGCCGGGGTGACCGGCGGGGCCTGGCCCGAGCAGGTCCGCCAGGCGCTGGTCGGGCTCGGCTGGACGGCCGCCCAGGCCGACCAGGCGGTGGCCGCGGTGGCGGAGACCGTGGACGGGGACACCCCGCCCGTGCCGGTCCTGCTCAAGCAGGCCATCCGGCTGCTGGGCCGGACCCGATGACCGGTCCCGACGGCGGTCTGGTCTCGGCGTACGTCAACGACGCGGAACGGGACGCCGAGGCCAGCGTCCGGCCGAAGCGGCTCGAGGAGTTCATCGCCCAGCACCGGGTGCGCGACCAGCTCGACCTGCTGCTCAAGGGCGCGATGCGCCGCGGCAGCCCGCCGGACCACATCCTCCTGTCGGGGCCGCCCGGCCTGGGTAAACCGGTCTCGGTCGATGCCCTGGTACTGCTGGAGGACGGTACCCGTCGTCGGCTGGGCGACATCGTCGTGGGAGACCGGGTCATCACCCGTACGGGCGAGGGTGCAACGGTGACCGCGGTGCATGAACAGGGCGAACTGGATTCGGTTCGGATCCGGACGGCCAGCGGACGGGAGGTCGTTGCCGCACCGGACCACCCCTTCTGGACTCCGGACGGTTGGGTCAAGGCGGGTGACCTCACGGACCGCGACTCCGTCGCGAACGTCCTGTGTCCGGAGCTGATCTCCGACGGGACCGAGGATGCCGATGAGTTCCGGCTGGCGGGGTACCTCATCGGGGACGGTTGCACGACCAACCAGGTGACCTTCACCAGCGGCGACGAGGCGGTCCTGGCGGACTTCAGGGCGGTGTGCGACCGCCTCGGTCACCCCCACACCAGTAGGCCGAACAGTGCCCGTAGTGAGCTGGTTCGCGTGTCCGGACTCCGGCCATGGCTGGCGGAGCACGAACTGATCGACAAGAACGCATGGCAGAAGCGCGTACCGCAATTCGTCTACCGTGGCGACCGCTGGCAGGTGGGGGCCTTCCTCGCCGCGTATTTCGCCTGCGACGGCACCGTTAGCCGGCGCGGGGGCGACCGCTACGACCTGGTCGTCGAGTACTACAGCGTGTCCCGCGGGCTGCTTCAGGACGTTCAGCACCTGCTGCTCCGGCTGGGCGTCCAGTCCCGGCTCAAGCTCAAGCGCGGCCGCTACCAGGGCAGGCCGCACGAGTCCTGGCGGTTGAGCATCACGAGTCAAGACGATGTGGCCCGGTTCGTCGAGCGAGTGACGGTCATCGGCGAGCGCGGCGCGCGACTCGCCGAGTGGAGTCCGCGCCGTGACCGCTTCGAGGAGCGGTTGGCGGCCGACCGGGTGACCGCTGTGGAGCCCGCCGGTCTGCACGAGTGCCGGTGTCTGACGGTCGACGGGGACCACACCTTCACGGTGAACGACTTCGTCGTCCACAACACCACCCTGGCCAACATCGTCGCCGCCGAGCTGGGCTCGGGCATCCGGGTGACCAGCGGCCCGGCGATCGAGCGCTCCGGCGACCTGGCCGCCATCCTGACCAGTCTCGCCGAGGGCGACGTGCTCTTCATCGACGAGATCCACCGGATCGCCAAGCCGGCCGAGGAACTGCTCTACAGCGCCATGGAGGACTTCCGGGTCGACGTGGTGGTCGGCAAGGGCCCGGGGGCCACCGCCATCCCGCTGGACGTCGAGCCGTTCACCCTGGTCGGCGCGACCACCCGGTCCGGCCTGCTGACCGGGCCGATGCGGGACCGGTTCGGCTTCGTGGCCCACCTGGACTTCTACTCCCCGGCCGACCTGGAGACGCTGCTGCACCGCTCGGCGCGGATCCTCGGCGTGCCGATCACCGACGACGGGGCCGCCGAGATCGCCGGCCGGTCCCGGGGCACCCCCCGGATCGCCAACCGGCTGCTGCGCCGGGTCCGCGACTTCGCCGAGGTCCGGGCCGACGGCGTGGTCACCCTGGAGACCGCCCGGGCGGCGCTGACCGTCTACGACGTCGACGCGCTCGGCCTGGACCGGCTGGACCGGGCGGTGCTGACCGCGCTGGTCGACTCGTTCCGGGGCGGCCCGGTGGGGCTCTCCACGCTGGCCGTGGCGGTGGGGGAGCAGCCGGACACGGTCGAGGAGGTCTGCGAGCCGTTCCTGGTGCGAGCCGGTCTGCTGGCCCGTACGCCCCGCGGGCGGGTGGCCACCGAGGCTGCCTGGCGGCATCTGGGGCGTACGCCACCGAATGGTACATTTGGCACCGATGCCCCTCCCGCGCCCGATCTGTTCTCCGTGCAGTCCGATCAGCCGTGATGCGAACGTGATCTGTGCCGCATTCGGCGTTCCCAGGTGCAGGGATTAGACTCGCCGCGGTCTGTACAGGACGTGAGAATCCGCCTCCGCTCCGGTGCCCCTCGTACCGAGCCGGAGGCCAATGGGAAGGTCTGTAACCGTGCTTTATGCAGCACAGGGCGGCGGAGGTGCCGGCGGTCTCACGCCGATCCTGATGATCGTCCTGCTCTTCGGTGTCATGTACTTCATGATGATCCGCCCCCAGCAGAAGCGCCGCCGCGAGGCGGAGGCCATGCAGCGGGCCCTCGCCCCGGGTGACGAGGTGGTCACCATCGGCGGGCTCTACGGCACGGTCACCGGGGTGGACGACGACACCGTCCTGCTGGAGGTCGCGCCCGGTGTGCAGACCCGGTACGCCCGCCCGGCGATCGCCCGGGTGGTCACCCAGGCGGAGCGCCCGGTCGAGGAGACCGTCGAGGACGCGGACGCCGTCAAGGAGTGATCCGTCCGCCCCGACCGGGGGGTGGGTTCGCCGCGCGCCGGCGGGTCACGCCGGGCGGGGCTGCGGACGTGACGTGAAAACTGGATAGTCGGGTCGACGCCGGGCGTCGGCACGTGACCGCGACCGGTCGACCTCGTCGGCCGCCGTGGTGGCGTGCCGGCCCGGTGCCGACCCCTCAGGCCCGTCGGCCGGAACCCCGGCCCGACACCCGCCGCCGCAGCCCGGCGGCGCGACCGTTACAGGGAGACAGGACAGCCGTGGCACCACCTCAGGGACAGATGCGCCCCGGACGGCAGCTGGCCGTGCTCGGGCTCATCTTCGTCGTCCTCTACCTACTGGTGTTCTTCTCGGGCGGCGCCAGCGGCGGCTTGAAGGACCGGCTCGAGCCCCGGCTCGGCCTGGACCTGGTCGGCGGCACCCGGCTGACGCTGGAGGCGACCAACACCGTCGACGGCCGGGCCCCGACGGCGGAGAACCTGGAGGAGGCCCGCCAGATCATCGAGAGCCGGGTCAACGCCTTCGGTGTGGCCGAGGCCGAGGTGGTCACCGAGGGCAACCGGAACATCGTGATCTCCCTGCCCGGTGAGAACCGGGACCTGACCGAGGTCGGCAGCGCCGCCGAGCTGCGCTTCCGCAAGCTGCTCAAGGCCGCCGACGGCAGTGGCGCGGCCGCCGCACCGGCCGCCACCCCGGCGCCGTCGGGCAGCGCCAGCCCGGCGCCGTCCGGTAGCGCCACGCCGACGCCGTCGGCCAGCGCGCCGAAGGCGACCACCTCCCCGAGCGCCGGTGGCCAGGGCGGCTCCGCCCCGGCGCCGAGCGCGACCCCGTCCGGGTCCGCCTCGCCGAGCGCGGCCGCGCCGTCGCCCAGCGCCAGCGCCGCCCCGGTGCCGCAGAGCGTCGAGGAGCAGCGCAAGGCGGTCGAGCAGAAGGTGGGCGCCGCCGCCTGGGCCGCCGCCAGCGGCCTGCAGGGCCCGGCCGACCTGAGCGCCGACCCGTCGCTGGCCGAGAAGCTCAAGCCGTTCGCCTCGCTCACCCCGCGCGAGGTAGCGGTGCTGCCGGCGACGATGCAGTTCAACGTGCCGCAGATCAGCTGCGCCCAGCTCGACGACCGGCCGCCGGCGTCGATCTCCGACCCGAACCAGCAGGTCGTGGCCTGCGAGGACGGCGCCGCGAAGTACCTGCTCGACGTGGCCAAGGTGCTCGGCACCGACGTCAGCGACGCCAACGCGGTACTCGACCAGACCAGCGCCTGGGTGGTCAGCCTCGACTTCACCGGCGACGGCCAGGAGAAGTGGACCAACCTCACCCGCGAGGCGTTCAACAACGAGGGCGGCGCCTGCGACGCGACCGCGCTGGGGCAGGACGGCAAGTGCCGGGTCGCCGTGGTGCTGGACAACGAGATCGTCTCCTCGCCCGAGATCCAGGGTGTGCTGACCGGCAACTCGCAGATCACCGGCAGCTTCAACCAGAAGGACGCCAGCGAGCTGGCCGGCCAGCTGCGCTACGGCGCGCTGCCGCTGACCTTCGAGGCGCAGGAGCAGCAGAACGTCACCGCCACCCTGGGCGCCAGCCACCTGCGGGCCGGCCTGCTCGCGGCGGGCATCGGCATGCTGCTGGTCATCATCTACTCGTTCTTCTACTACCGGCTGCTCGGCTCGGTGATCTTCCTGAGCCTGATCCTCTCGGCGCTGCTGGTCTTCGGCGCGCTGGTGGTGCTCGGCCGGCAGATCGGCTTCACCCTCACCCTCGCCGGCATCGCCGGCATGATCGTCTCGCTCGGTGTGGCGGCGGACTCGTTCGTCATCTACTTCGAGCGGCTCAAGGACGAGATCCGGGAGGGCCGCAGCCCGCGCAGCGCCGTGCCGCGTGCCTGGATCCGGGCCCGGCGGACGATCATCTCGGCCAACGCCATCACCCTCATGTCGGCCGTGGTGCTCTACATCGTCTCGGTCGGCACGGTGAAGGGCTTCGCGTTCGCTCTCGGTCTGGCCACCGTGCTGGACCTGGTCGTGGTCTTCCTGTTCCGCCACCCGATCATGACGATGTTCGCCCGGACGCGGGCGTTCCTGTCCCCGCGGGTCAGCGGACTGGGCCGGGCCCTGCCCGCCCGGACCCAGCAGGCCACGCCCCGCAACCCGCGTGCCAAGGAGGCCTGAGATGGCTGGAAGTGGTCTGGCGAGTCGCCTCTACCGGGGCGAGGCCGGTCTCAACATCATCGGCCGGCGGAAGCTGTGGTTCGCCGTCGCCGGCGCGCTGATCCTGATCGCGGTGCTCAGCGTCTCGCTGCGCGGCTTCAGCCTCGGCATCGAGTTCGCCGGCGGCAACTCGTTCCAGATCCCGGCCAGCGTGGGCACGCTGGAGCGGGCCGAGGAGCAGGTCGACGCGGCGCTCGCCGAGGTGGGCGACGGCGCCGAGGTGGTCACCGCGCAGAAGGTCGGCGGCACCGGCGGCGACTTCTACGAGATGCGCACCACCCAGCTCAGCGCCGAGCAGGCCAACGACGTCAAGGCGGAGATCGCCCGCGAGTTCGGCATCGACCCGGCGCAGATCAGCGGCAACCAGGTCAGTGAGGCGTGGGGCAGCCAGGTCACCGAGCGGGCCCTGCTCGGTCTGGTGATCTTCGTGGCGCTGGTGATGGTCTACCTGGTCCTGCGCTTCGAGTGGCGGATGGCGGTCGCCGCGGTCGCCTCGCTGGTGATGAACCTGATCCTGACGGCGGGCATCTACTCGCTGGTCGGCTTCGAGGTCACCCCGTCGACGATCATCGGCTTCCTGACGATTCTGGGCTTCGCGCTCTACGACGTGGTGGTGGTCTTCGACAAGGTCCAGGAGAACACAAGGGGCATCACGGCCAACAACAACCAGACGTACGGCGAGGCGGCCAACCTGGCCATCAACCAGAGCCTGATGCGGTCGCTGAACACCTCGGTGGTCGCCCTGCTGCCGGTCGGCGGCCTGCTCTTCATCGGTGCCGGCCTGCTCGGCGCGGGCACCCTGAAGGACCTCGGCCTGGTGCTCTTCGTCGGTATGGCGGTGGCCTTCCTGACCTCGATCCTGCTGGCCACCCCGCTGCTGGTGCTGCTGAAGAACTACGACCCGCGGATCCAGGCGCACACCAAGCGCGTCCTGGCCCGCCGGGGCGCCGTCGAGCGGGGCGAGATCACCCCGAAGGGCGCCCCGCGCACCGGCGCGGAGGCCCCTGTCGAGGTAGACCCGGAGGCGGCGGCGCTGGCCGGCGCCGCGCCCAAGGTGGGCGCCCGGCCGACCGGCAAGCGGGCCGGTGGCGCCCGGGGCGGGCGGCCGGCCGGTGGCGGCGGCAACCGGCCGGGCGGCAAGCGGCGCTGACCGCGCCCGGGGACACCCGGTAGCAGACGACCCGACGGCGTCCTTCATGCTGTGCGAGCAGCACGAAGGACGCCGTCGTCGTGGAAGGGACACAGAACTGCCGTGACGGAGACCCACAGCACCGGACTTCGCGGGGACAGCGGGTTGGACGCCGCACAACTGGTCGCCAGCCGGGTGCTCGACGTGCCCGACTTCCCCAAGCCCGGTGTCGTGTTCAAGGACCTGATGCCGCTGTTCGCCGACGGTGCGGCGTTCCGCGAGGTGGTGGACCGGATCATCGCGTACCACGGGCCGGACTCGTTCGACGCGGTGGTGGGCATGGAGGCGCGCGGGTTCGTGGTCGCCGCCGCCATCGCGTACGCGACCGGGGTCGGCGTGGTGCCGGTACGCAAGGCCGGCAAGCTGCCCCGGGCCGTGCACTCGGCCTCGTACGAGCTGGAGTACGGCGAGGCCACCCTGGAGGTGCACCAGGACGCCTTCACCGCGGGGCACCGGGTGCTGGTGGTCGACGACGTGCTCGCCACCGGCGGCACCGCCGCGGCCACCCTGGAACTGGTGGAGCGGGCCGGCGGCACGGTGGCCGGCTTCACCGTGCTGCTGGAACTCGGCTTCCTCGGTGGCCGGGAGCGACTGGCCCCGCGTCCGGTCCATGCCCTGCTGACCGTTTGAGCTGCCCGGCCGTCGGACGGATCCGGCGCGGTCCGTCCGGCGGAGCGGCGGGGTACCGTGCGTGCGGGTAGCATTGCCCTTTGCTGACCGGGCGGTGACCCGTCCGGGTGGCGCGAGACCAGGCCGGCCGGCGCACGGTCGGTGTTCTTCCGGCGAGCGGTGAGGAGGCCGGTGTCCCACGATGTCGTCCCTCCGGTGGAGGGCACGGTGCACCCGACAGGCGACGCGGACGGCTCGGCGACCGGCCGGAACGGTGACGCTTCGGCCCGGGTGACGGGCTCTGGCAACGGCTCCGGCCCGGCCGAGGGCGTACGCGCCGGCACGGCCCGGGCCGACGGCGCCCGGCCGGGGGCGGACGCGGTCGTGGTCCCCTTCCCGACCGACGCCGGCGAGCCCACGCCCAGCGCCGGGTTCGCCCTCTCCAACGCGCCCACCGGCCGCCGGGTACGCGCCCGGCTGGCCCGGTTCAACGCGCCCTGGCAGACCTCGCAGGTCAGCGAGGTGCTGGAGCCGCTGATCTCCACCCACCGGGAGAACCACCCGAAGGCCGACGCGCGGCTGCTCCAGCGCGCCTTCGACACGGCGGCCCGGTGGCACTCGGGGCAGTACCGCAAGTCGGGCGACCCCTACATCACCCACCCGCTCGCGGTGGCGACCATCCTGGCCAACCTCGGCATGGACACCACCACGCTGGTCGCCGCGCTGCTGCACGACACGATCGAGGACACCGAGTACACCCTCGACCAGATGCGCGCCGACTTCGGCGGCGAGGTCGCGCTGCTGGTCGACGGCGTCACCAAGCTCGACAAGGTCAAGCTGGGCGACGCGGCCAAGGCCGAGACGATCCGCAAGATGGTCGTCGCGATGGCCAAGGACCCGCGGGTGCTGGTGATCAAGCTGGCCGACCGGCTGCACAACATGCGCACCCTGACCTTCCTGCCCCGCCCCAAGCAGGAGCAGAAGGCCAAGGAGACGCTGGAGATCCTGGCCCCGCTGGCGCACCGGCTGGGTATGAACACGATCAAGTGGGAGCTGGAGGATCTCGCCTTCGGCACGCTCTTCCCGAAGCGCTACGAGGAGATCAACCGCCTGATCGGGGAGCACCAGCCGCAGCGCGAGGCGCTGCTGCGCCAGGTCACCCAGAAGGTGCAGACCGACCTCAAGGCCGCGAAGATCAAGGCGGAGACCACCGGCCGGCCGAAGCACCTCTACTCGATCTACCAGAAGATGATCGTGCGGGGTCGCGACTTCAACGACATCTACGACCTGGTCGGGGTGCGGATCCTGGTCGACACCGTGCGCGACTGCTACGCGGCGCTGGGCGTGATCCACGCCAACTGGCAGCCGGTGCCGGGCCGGTTCAAGGACTACATCGCGATGCCCAAGTTCAACATGTACCAGTCGTTGCACACGACGGTCATCGGGCCCACCGGCAAGCCGGTGGAGATGCAGATCCGCACCTACGCGATGCACCGCACCGCCGAGTTCGGCATCGCCGCGCACTGGAAGTACAAGGAGCACAAGGGCACCCAGATCGTCGGCCCGCCGGCGCACATCGACGAGATGACCTGGCTGCGCCAGCTGCTGGACTGGCAGCGGGAGGCGGCCGACCCGAGCGAGTTCCTCGACGCGCTCCGGTTCGATCTGTCCAGCCAGGAGGTGTACGTCTTCACCCCGAAGGGTGACGTCATCCCGCTGCCGACCGGGTCGACGCCGGTGGACTTCGCGTACGCGGTGCACACCGAGGTGGGGCACAAGTGCATCGGGGCGCGGGTCAACGGCAAGCTGGTGCCGCTGGAGTCGACGCTGTCCAACGGCGACGTGATCGAGATCTTCACCTCGAAGTCCGACACCGCCGGCCCGACCCAGGACTGGCTCGGTTTCGTCAAGAGCCCCCGGGCGCGGACGAAGATCCGCCAGTACTTCAACAAGGAGCGGCGCGAGGAGGCGATCGAGGCCGGTAAGGACGCGATCGTCAAGGCGATGCGCAAGCAGGGCATGCCGTTGCAGCGGATGCTCACCCCGGACGCGCTGATGGCGATCGCCCGGGACCTGCACCTGCCCGACGTCGCTTCCCTCTACGCCGCGGTCGGCGACAGCCAGGTCTCCGCCCAGTCGGTGGTGCAGAAGCTGATGGCCGCGTACGGCGGCGAGGAGGGCGCGGCGGAGGACATCGCCGAGACCGCCGTCGCCACCCGGCCGCCGCGCAGCCGGCAGAGCAGCAGCGACCCGGGCGTCGTGGTACGCGGGGTCAGCGACGTGTGGATCAAGCTGGCCCGCTGCTGCACCCCGGTCCCGCCGGACGCGGTCTTCGGGTTCGTCACCCGCTCGGGCGGGGTGAGCGTGCACCGCGACGACTGCGCCAACGCCGAGGACCTGCGGGCCCAGGGCGAGCGGGTGGTCGAGGTGAGCTGGAAGCTCACCAGTGCGTCGACGTTCCTGGTCGCCATCCAGGTGGAGGCGCTGGACCGGCACAAGCTGCTCGCCGACGTCACCCGGGTGCTCTCCGACGAGCGGGTCAACATCCTGTCCGCCACCGTCACCACCACCCGGGACCGGGTGGCGGTGAGCCGGTTCAGCTTCGAGATGGCCGACCCGAAGCACCTCGGGCACCTGCTGGCCGCGGTCCAGGTGGTCGACGGCGTCTTCGACGCCTTACCGCGCAACCTCCGGCGCCTAACCCCACCCCCACCTCTTCACCCCTTACCCTCACCCACCCCCCCCGGGCCCCGGAGCCCCCGAGGAACTCGTTGATCATGAGGCTGGCGGCGGCTTCGAGATCGAGACCGCCGTCAACCCCATGATCACCGGGGCAGGGGAGGGGGGTGGGGAGGGGGAGGGAGGGGGGAGGGCGCGCCCGCCGGGGGCTGGCGGCGCTTCAGGTGCGGGGTGGGCGGGTCGAAGCCCTGGGGGCGCTCATGGTGAGCTTGTTGATGGTGATCTCCTTCTTCGGGTGACCACCGCCGGCCTGCTGGGCGAACGCCTTGTCGTCGCCGGCCGCCGCGACCTGCTTGACGATGTCCATGCCGCCGGTGATGGTGCCGAGCACCGTGTAGTTCGGGTCCAGCGGCGAGTCGCCGTAGACGATGAAGAACTGGCTGCCCGTGCTGCCCGGCTGGCCGGAGTTGGCCATGGCGATCACGCCCTCCGGGTACGGCGGCCGCTTGTCGGTCGGCAGGTTCTCCTCGGCGAGCCGGTAGCTCGGGCCGCCGGTGCCGTCGGTCTCCCGCCAGCCCTTGCCGGTGGCGCTCGGGTCACCGCACTGGAGCACCTTGATGCCCTCGGTCACCAGCCGGTGGCACTTGCTGTTGTCGAAGAAGTTCTTCTCGGCCAGGTGGGTGAAGCTGCCCGCCGTGCAGGGCACCGCGGCCCGGTCGACCTTGGCGGTGATCGGCCCCAGGTTGGTGTCGATCGTCATGGTCTGCACGCCGGTGTTCGACTGCTGCGCCGCCGGCAGCCCGACGTCCTTGATCTGCTTGGTCCGCTGGTCGGCCGGGAGTTCGGTGAAGGCGCACTGGGCGAAGCCGGCCTCCGGCGCCGCGGTGTCGGTCTTGTCGTCGTCACCCAGGCTGGCGGCGAGCCAGACCGTCCCGGCGACCACCAGCAGCAGGGCCGCGGCGGCCCCCACGATCGCCTGCGTCTGCCGGCGCTTGCGGGCCTTCGCCGCGCGCTCGGCCATCTCCTTCTCGAGCCGGGCGCGGGCCGCCGCGCGCTGCCGCTCTCTGGTGGACGTCACGCCTGGATCCTCCTGGACTATGTCGGGCGCGGCCGGTGCCGCTGAAGTGGATGGGGCCGGGTCAGCCCGCGCTCGGGCTGGCCGACGGAGCGCCGGTCGCCGAGGGCGTGGGTGCCGGCGCCGCCGTGGCCTGCGCCACCGGCTCGCCCACGGTGAGGCTCTGGATCACCACGTCGGTCTTCGGCTTGACCTTGGCTCCGTTCCCATTGTCCACGGTCTCCAGGGCACCGATCTTCTCCACCACGTCGATCCCGCCGGTGACCCGGCCGATGATCGGGAACTTCGGGTCGGTGGTCTGGTAGTCCTTGAAGAAGATCAGGAACTGGCTGCCGTTGGCGCCCGGCGGGTTGGCGATCATCGCGACCGTGCCCTTCGGGTACGCCGGGGGCTGGTCGGGCGCGGGGCTGGCCGACGGGGACGCCGACGGGGCGGTGGGCACGTTCTCGTTGTAGAAGGAGTAGGTCGGACCACCCAGACCGGTGCCGCTGGGGTCACCGCACCGCAGCGCGCCCTCGGCGGTGATCTCGTGGCACTTGGTGTTGTCGTAGAACGACTTGCTGGCCAGGTGCGCCATGCTCGCCCCGCCGCACGGCGCGGTGGCCAGGTCGAGCTCGACGGTGATCGGCGCGCCCTGGTTGGTGGTGATCGTCATCGCCCGGACGCCGTCGGTGGGCAGGCCGGTGGTCGCCGGGGTGCCCACGTCCTTGAGGTTGGTGTTGGCCGTGGCGTCCTGCGGGGTCCAGAGGCAGATCTCCTCGGCGGCGGTGTTCTGCTCGTCGTCGCCGTCGAAGGCACCCAGCGCCCAGGCCGAACCGGCCACGATGAGCAGGAGGACGACGGCGGCGCCGACGCCCGCCTGGATCTGCCGGCGACGCCGGGCCCGGGCGGCCCGGCGGGCCAACTGCCGGTCGAGCTTGGCCCGCGCCAGTTTGCGCTGCCGGTCCCTGCTGGAAGCCACCCGCGCTCCCCTTCCTCTACCCTGGTCGTCACCGGCGGACGGACGGCCCGCGCCCCGTCGGGCGGCACGTGCGCCGCGCCACACGCCCGCCAGAGTGTACGGCTACCGACTGGGAATGTGGTGTACGAGGTCCAGGCTGGGCTTATCGGAGCGCGTCACTGTGCCGTACGGGGCCGGCGGGACGGATGCGCAGAACCGGGTCGCGCCGCCGGTTAGGCTGCTCACAGGGACGCAGAGCTCGACGGAAGGGGAGCGCCCGTGCTGGTGGCCGGCTTTCCCGCGGACGCCTTCGGCACCAACTGCTACGTGGTCGCCGCCGCGCCCGGGGAACAGTGCGTGGTGGTCGACCCCGGTATCGGGGTGCTCGACCGGCTCGACGCGCTGCTCGCCGAGCACCGCCTGCACCCGGCCGCCGTGCTGCTCACCCACGGCCACCTGGACCACACCTTCTCGGTGGCGCCGGTGTGCGGCGCCCGCGGCATCACCGCGTACGTGCACCCGGACGACCGGGAGATGCTCGCCGACCCGACCAAGGGGCTCTCCACCGACCTCACCGCGCTGTTCGGCGGGCGGCTGCCCTACGCCGAGCCGGAGGACGTCGCCGAGCTCACCGACGGGCTCACTCTCGACCTCGCCGGGCTGACGATCACCGTCGACCACGCCCCGGGCCATACCGGCGGGTCGGTGCTGTTCCGGTTGCCGGGCGCCGGCTCGCCGTGGGAGGCCGAGGAGATCTGCCTCTCCGGGGACGTGCTGTTCGCCGGCTCCATCGGGCGCACCGACCTGCCGGGTGGCGACCTGCCGGCGATGCTCGCCAGCCTGCGGAGCAAGATCCTCCCGCTGGCCGACGACACCGTCGTGCTGCCCGGCCACGGCCCCGCGACCACCATCGGCCGCGAGCGCGCGAGCAACCCGTACCTCATCGAGGTGGCGGGCGCCGACGGCGCGCGAACGGCCGCTCCCAGCCGAGGCTGGTGACCCCCGCCCGCGCCGCACGCGGGCCCCACGACCTGACCGCGCCCCGCGCGGACCGCCAAGGAGTACGCCATGAGTAAGCCCACGCCCATCTCCGGCTTCCCGGAGTGGACGCCGCCGCAGCGGATGATCGAGCAGTACGTGCTGGACCGGATCCGGGCCACCTTCGAGCTGTACGGCTTCGCCCCGCTGGAGACCCGCGCGGTGGAGCCGCTGGACCAGTTGCTGCGCAAGGGGGAGACCTCCAAGGAGGTCTACCTGATCCGCCGGTTGCAGGCCGAGGCCGACAGCCCGACCGGTGACGACGCGCTCGGCCTGCACTTCGACCTGACCGTGCCGTTCGCCCGCTACGTGCTGGAGAACGCCGGCAAGCTGCAGTTCCCGTTCCGCCGCTACCAGATCCAGAAGGTGTGGCGGGGGGAGCGGCCGCAGGAGGGGCGCTACCGCGAGTTCCTCCAGGCCGACATCGACATCGTCGACCGGGACACCCTGGCGCCGCACCACGAGGCGGAGATGCCGCTGGTGGTCGGCGACGCGCTGCGCTCGCTGCCGATCCCGCCGGTGCGCATCCAGGTCAACAACCGCAAGATCTGCGAGGGCTTCTACCGGGGTGTCGGGCTCACCGACCCGGAGGCGGCGCTGCGCGCGGTGGACAAGCTCGACAAGATCGGCCCGGCTCGGGTCGCCGAACTGCTGGCCGAGACGGCCGGGGCGAGCGAGGCGCAGGCCAAGGCCGTGCTGGCGCTGGCCGAGATCTCCGCGCCGGACGCCTCCTTCGCCGACGCGGTGCGCGCCCTCGGGGTGACCGACCCGCTGCTCGACGAGGGGATCGAGGAACTGGTCCGGGTGGTGGAGACCGCGGCCGAGCACGCGCCGGGGCTCTGCGTGGCCGACCTGCGGATCGCCCGCGGCCTGGACTACTACACCGGCACCGTCTACGAGACGCAGATGGTCGGCTACGAGCGGTTCGGCTCGATCTGCTCCGGCGGCCGGTACGACAACCTGGCCAGCGCCGGCACCGCCCGGTTCCCCGGGGTGGGCATCTCGATCGGGGTGACCCGGCTGCTCGGCCTGCTCTTCGGCGCCGGCGCGCTGACCGTCTCGCGGGACGTGCCGACCTGCGTGCTGGTCGCGGTGACCAGCGAGGAGCAGCGCGGGGCGAGCAACCGGGTGGCCGAGGCGCTGCGGTCGCGGGGGGTGCCCACCGAGGTGTCGCCGAGCGCGGCGAAGTTCGGCAAGCAGATCCGCTACGCCGAGCGACGCGGCATCCCGTACGTCTGGTTCCCGGGCGCGGAGCAGGACGAGGTCAAGGACATCCGCTCGGGTGAGCAGGTGCCCGCCGAGGCGGGGGTGTGGATGCCCCCGGAGGTGGACCTGAAGCCCCTGGTGGGCTGAGCCGCCGGAGCGCCGGGCTGGGACGAGACTGGCGCGGACGGACGATCGGACCTACGGTGGCGTAAGTTACGCCACCGTAGGGAGATCCTTGTGACCGCACTGAGCCAGACCGCACTGCTCATCGAGTTGGAGCCGGTGGTCGAGCGCAACCTCGACCGGCACCTCTCGCTGGCCAAGGAGTGGTTCCCGCACGAGTACGTGCCGTGGAGCGAGGGACGCACCTTCGACGGTCCGCTGGACGGCCAGCCGTGGTCCGAGGCCGACTCGACCCTTCCCGAGGTGGCCCGGACCGCCCTGGTGGTCAACCTGCTCACCGAGGACAACCTGCCCTCGTACCACCACGAGATCGCCACCCTGTTCGGCCGGGACGGCGCGTGGGGCACCTGGGTGCACCGGTGGACGGCCGAGGAGGGGCGGCACGGCACGGCGATCCGCGACTACCTCACGGTGACCCGGGCGGTCGACCCGGTGGCGCTGGAGCGGGCCCGGATGACACACATGTCGGCGGGCTACGCCAACACGCACGACGACGAGGTGCTGCACTCGCTGGCGTACGTGTCGTTCCAGGAGCTGGCCACCCGGATCTCGCACCGCAACACCGGCCGGGCCACCGGCGACCCGGTCTGCGAGGCGCTGCTGGCCCGGGTCGCGGCGGACGAGAACCTGCACATGGTCTTCTACCGCAACCTGCTGGCCGCCGCCTTCGAGCTGGCGCCCAGCCAGGCCATGCGGGCGGTGGCCGACGTGGTGGCCGACTTCCAGATGCCGGGCAACGGGATCGAGGGCTTCGCCCGCAAGTCGGTGGCGATCGCGCTGGCCGGCATCTACGACCTGCGCCAGCACCGGGACGAGGTGCTGGTGCCGGTGCTGCGGCAGTGGGACATCTGGAACGTCACCGGCCTGGACGCCGACGGCGAGGCCGCCCGCGACCAGCTCGGCCGGCAGCTCGACGACCTGGAGCGCGCCGCCGCCCGCTTCGAGGACAAGCGCGACGCCCGCCGCGCCCGCCTCGCCGCCCGCTGAGCGCCCCACCCCCTCCCGGCGCTCCCGCTCCCCGAATGCTCCGGGCGCGACCGTCGCTGGCTCTCGGAACGACGACCGCGCCCGGAGCGGCTTGCCGGCGATCTTGCACTTGGCGCCCCGGCCAAAGCCGCATTCCACGCGTATCAGGGGCGGAAACTGCAAGATCGCGTGGGGGTGGGGTGGGGTGGGGTGGGGTGGGGCTAGGCGGGGGGGTCGAGGGGGAGGAGGAGGCAGGTGGAGGTGGCGTGGGCGACCAGGCGGGAGCGGGCGTCGACGAGCTTGGCCTCGGCCAGCGCGGTGCGGCGGCCGCGTTGCAGGACGGTGCCCTCGCAGCGCAGCACGCCGGAGTCCACGGTGACCGGACGCAGGAACTTCACGTTCAGGTCCAGCGAGGTGTAGCCGACGCCGGCCGGCAGCGTGGTGTGCACGGCGCACGCGGCGGCGGTGTCCAGCAGGGTGGAGATGACCCCGCCGTGCACGGTGCCGAGCGGGTTGTAGTGGAACTCCTGCGGCACCAGCTCGACCGCGACCCGGCCCTCGTCGGCCTCCATCCGGGTCATGTCGATCAGGTGCATCACCGGCGGCGCGGCCAGCTCGCCGGCGATCATCGCGCGGAGCAGCTCCAGCCCGCTGCGCCGGCCGACCAGCGCGGCGTTGAGGCCCGGGTCGGACCAGGAGAAGGTACGGCTGCGCGCCTGCGTCTGTGTCATGGACTCAGCCTGGCAGCCCGTTGCTGAGTCTGTCAATGAGACCTAGCCTGGAGGGCATGAGACCCCCCGCACTGGACTGGTCGGTGGAGAACTGCACCATCGCCCGGGCGATGGCGGTGCTCGGTGAGAAGTGGGCCCTGGTGGTGCTCCGCGAGGTGTTCAACGGCGTGCGCCGCTTCGACGACATGCGGATCCGCACCGGCATCCCCCGGCAGGTGCTCACCAACCGGCTGGCCACCCTGGTCGAGGAGGGGGTGCTGCGCAGGGAGCCGTACCGCGAGCCGGGCAGCCGGGAGCGGCACGAGTACCGGCTGACCGACAAGGGGCTCGACCTCTGGCCGGTGCTGGTCGCGGTGCTCGGCTGGGGGGACCGCTACCTGGCCGACCCGGACGGCTCCCCGTTGAGCGTCGGGCACCGCGACTGCGGCGGCGAGGTGCACGTCGAGCTGCGCTGCGAGCGGGGGCACCCGGTGACCGCCGTGCGCGACGTGGTGCCCCGGCCCGGCCCGGGGGCGCGCCGCCGGGCCGACTGACGGCCCGCCGCCGGTCCGGCGTCCCGGGTGGCTTCCCGCGGATCGGCTCGACGGCGGCGCGGCGACCGGCTCCCGCGCAGCGGGCCGATCCGGTCGCGCAGCGTGCCGATCCGCCGGTGCGGCGGCGCGGCCGCGGTTCCGTCGCACGGGAACGCGGGCGGGACGGCGGGCGGACGGTGGGCGCGCGGACGGGGTGGCCGCCCGCGCGCCGGGGGCGTCGCTACCAGCGGAAGCCGGCGGCGTACGACACGCTCGCCAGCACCTGCTGGCCGCTGGTGTTGGGGTGGAAGTAGTCCCAGCCGGAGAGCTGGCTGAGGGTGAACGGGTAGCCGAACACCGCGTTGCCGTCGAACAGGCAGTTCGCGCCGTACGCGGCGCAGGCCTGGGCCAGCTGGGTGTTGTAGTCGACCACCCGCTGCCGGACCCGGGCCCGCCGGTCCACGTCGGCCTGCGCGGTGGAGGTCGGGTTGGCCAACATGGACTGGCAGATGCCGAAGAGCGACCAGGCGCTGCGCGCGCTGCCGCTGGTCCGGCCCACCGACCAGAGCCGGTGGATGTCGGGGATGCTGATCACCAGCACCCGGGCGGTGGGCAGACCGGCCTTGAGCCGGTTGAGCGCGGAGTCGATGTTCGCCCGGAAGGTGCTCACCGGGGTCATGCCCGACTCGGAGCTGGTGCAGGCGTCGTTCGCCCCGATCAGCATGGTGACGTAGCCGACGCCCTGGCTGACCGCGGTGCCGGCCTGGCCGTACATGTCGGCCGACTTCGCCCCGGACCGGGCGTCGTTGTGGTTGCGGCCGCCGATCGCCGGGTTGACCGTTCGGATCCGCAGGTAGTGGCTGTTCACGGTGGCGTAGTCGCCGGTGCTGAACGACCGCGCGGTGCAGTCGACGTACCAGCCGCAGGCGTTGAAGCCGCGGGTGATGGAGTCGCCGAGGCTCGCCATCGAGCTCGGCGGCGGGCCGGGGTCGGCCTGGGCGGGGGAGGGGGCGACGGCGAGCAGGGTGACGGTGGCGGTGGCGCTGGCGAGGGCGGCCAGCGCGCGGCGGGCGAGGGACATGGTGGCCTCCGGATGACGGGTGCCGGAACTGCGCGGTGACCGGATCGTATAGATGACGGTCTCTGTCCACAATGTTGCCCGGGTGTTACATCGGGGTGTCGGGTCAATACGGGCAAACAGGGTCTTGCCGAGGATCTTAAACATGTGAATACTTCACTCAGTCCGGCCGGTTGCCCCCGATCGGCCAGGCATCGCCCCCGGGCCCCGTCACCTCCGGCGCGGCCCTGTCACCCCCTTCCGGGAGGTTGTTCCATGCGACCCACGAGGTCATCTCTCCGCCGCGCCGCCACCGTGGCCGCGGCCGGAGCCCTGGTCGCCGGCTCGCTGCTCGGCGCCCCCGCCCAGGCGGCACCCGCGGCTGCCACCCCCGACGCCGCGGCCGGCCTGGCTGAGCGCCTCGGCGACCGGTCCGCCGGCACGTACGCCGACGCCAGCGGCAAGATGGTCGTCACCGTGACCGACGCGGCCGCGGCCCGTCAGGTCCGGGCGGCCGGCGCCACCCCGAAGCTGGTCACCCGCGGCGCGGCCGAGCTGGCCCGGGCCACCAGCGAGCTGGAGAGCAGCGCCAAGATCCCCGGCACCGCCTGGTGGACCGACCCGGCCACCAACCAGGTCGTGGTCTCCGTCGACAGCACGGTCACCGGCGCCAAGCTGGAGCGGGTCAAGGCGGCCGCCGCGCGCACCAACGGCGCGGTCCGGATCGAGGCCGAGGCCGGCGTGTTCAGCACCCGGATCTCCGGCGGCCAGGCCATCTACGCCGGCGGCGGCGGGCGCTGCTCGCTCGGCTTCAACGTGCGCAGCGGCAGCACCTACTACTTCCTGACCGCCGGGCACTGCACCAACATCTCGTCCAGCTGGTACAGCAACTCCGCGCAGACCAACCTGCTCGGCACCCGTACCGGCAGCAGCTTCCCGGGCAACGACTACGGCATCGTGCGGCACAACAACTCCGCCAACGCGGCCGGCAACGTCTACCTCTACAACGGCAGCTACCGCGACATCACCGCGGCCGGCAACGCCTACGTCGGCCAGTCGGTGCAGCGCTCCGGCAGCACCACCGGCCTGCGCAGCGGCTCGGTGACCGCGCTCAACGCCACGGTGAACTACGCCGAGGGCTCGGTCTCCGGCCTGATCCGCACCAACGTCTGCGCCGAGCCGGGCGACAGCGGCGGCTCGCTGTTCAGCGGCAGCACCGCTCTCGGCCTGACCTCCGGCGGCAGCGGTAACTGCCGCACCGGCGGCACCACCTTCTTCCAGCCGGTCACCGAGGCGCTCAGCCGTTACGGCGTCAGCGTCTTCTGACCGATCCACGCCAGCGGGCCGCCGGAGCGATCCGGCGGCCCGCCCGCGTGTCCGGGCCGGGTCGCCCCGGGGTAGGAGCGCCCGGTGCCAGCCGGCGCCGGAGGACCCTGACAGAATGCGGGGAGCAGACGTGTACCGCAGATGAGGAGACGCAAGTCGTGATCCGTACCCATGACGCCGGCAGCCTGCGCGCGACGGACGCCGGCACCACGGTGACGCTCGCCGGGTGGGTGGCCCGCCGGCGCGACCACGGCGGCGTGATCTTCGTCGACCTGCGCGACGGCTCCGGCGTGGTCCAGGTGGTGTTCCGCGAGGAGGACGCGCACGCGCTGCGCAACGAGTTCTGCGTCCGGGTGACCGGCGAGGTGACCCGCCGCCCCGAGGGCAACGAGAACCCCGACCTGCCCACCGGCGAGGTCGAGGTGACCGCCGCCGAGCTGGAGGTGCTCTCCGAGGCCGCGCCGCTGCCGCTGCCGGTGGACGACCAGGTCGAGGCCGGCGACGACGTCCGGCTCCGCTACCGCTACCTGGACCTGCGCCGCAGCGGGCCGGCGACGGCGATGCGGCTGCGCTCCCGGGCCAACCAGCTGGCCCGCGCGGTGCTGCACGAGCGCGACTTCCTGGAGATCGAGACGCCGACGCTGACCCGCTCGACGCCCGAGGGCGCCCGCGACTTCCTGGTGCCGGTGCGGCTTCAGCCCGGCAGCTGGTACGCGCTGCCGCAGTCGCCGCAGCTGTTCAAGCAGCTGCTGATGGTCGGCGGCATGGAGCGCTACTACCAGATCGCCCGCTGCTACCGGGACGAGGACTTCCGTGCCGACCGGCAGCCGGAGTTCACCCAGCTCGACATCGAGATGTCCTTCGTCACCGAGGACGACGTGATCGACCTCGGCGAGGCGATCGTCGCGGCGCTCTGGTCCGACCTGGCCGGGCACGAGATCTCCCGGCCGATCCCGCGGATCACCTGGCACGACGCG
The DNA here is from genome assembly GCF_030519475.1 of Micromonospora sp. C28SCA-DRY-2. Lineage (GTDB taxonomy): Bacteria > Actinomycetota > Actinomycetes > Mycobacteriales > Micromonosporaceae > Micromonospora. The sequence continues at coordinate 98,789 of NZ_JAUMKD010000005.1, forward strand.
ATGGCCCGGTACGGCTCCGACAAGCCGGACCTGCGCTACGGCGTCGAGCTGACCGAGCTGACCGACTACCTGCGCGGCACCGAGTTCCGGGTCTTCGCCGGCGCCATCGACGCCGGCGGCTACGTCGGCGCGGTGGTGATGCCGGGCGGCGCCAGCCAGAGTCGCAAGGAGCTGGACGGCTGGCAGGACTGGGCCAAGGCGCGCGGCGCGCGCGGCCTGGCGTACGTGGTGCTCGACGCCGAGACCGGCGAGGCCCGTGGCCCGGTGGCCAAGAACCTCTCCGAGGCGCACCTGGCCGGGCTGGCCGACGCGGTCGGCGCCAAGCCGGGCGACGCCATCTTTTTCGCCGCCAGCGCCAACACCCGAGAGGCGCAGGAACTGCTCGGCGCGGCCCGGATCGAGATCGCCAAGCGGGCCGGGCTGGTCGACGAGAGCGCCTGGGCGTTCTGCTGGGTGGTCGACGCGCCGATGTTCGAGCGCACCGACGAGGGCGGCTGGACGGCCGTGCACCACCCGTTCACCTCGCCGAACGCCGACTGGGTGGACCGGTTCGAGGAGGCGCCGGACCGGGCGCTGGCCTACGCGTACGACATCGTCTGCAACGGCAACGAGATCGGCGGCGGCTCGATCCGTATCCACCGGGGCGACGTGCAGCGGCGGGTCTTCGACCTGCTCGGCATCACTCCCGAGGAGGCGCAGGACAAGTTCGGCTTCCTGCTGGAGGCGTTCAAGTACGGCCCGCCGCCGCACGGCGGCATCGCGTTCGGCTGGGACCGGGTCTGCATGCTGCTGGCCGGCGCGGACTCGATCCGCGAGGTGATCGCGTTCCCGAAGACCCGCGGCGGCTTCGACCCGCTGACCGGCGCGCCGACCCCGATCACCGCCCAGCAGCGCACCGAGGCCGGCATCGACGCCAAGCCCAAGCCGCAGCCCGCCGCACACCCCGGCACCGCCGGCCCCGCCGCCCCCGTAGCCGACCCCACCTGACCGACCCGGCCCCGCCGCCCCGTTGATCATGAAGTTGTTGCGTCGCGCCTCGGCGTGTCACGACAACTTCATGATCAACGCTGGGGGTGGGGCGGGATGAGGCTGCTCGTGGTGGGGGGTAGCGGGTTTCTGGGTGGGGAGGTGTGTCGGCGGGCCGTGGGTGCCGGGTGGTCGGTGGTGGGGACGTACCACTCGGGGGCGGTCGCGGTGCCGGGGGTGCGGGCGCGGCGGCTCGACGTGACCGACCGGGCCGCGGTCCGGGCGCTGGTCGCCGAGGTGCGCCCGGACGCCGTCGTCAGCACCCCCTACCGGTACGGCGACTGGGCGGTCACCGCGGACGGTGCGGCCCACGTCGGGTACGCCGCGGCCGAGGCGGGGGCCCGGCTGGTGCACATCTCCAGCGACGCGCTGCACGCCGGCCGCCCCGAGCCGTACGGCGACGACGAGCCGCCCAGCCCGGTGTTCCCGTACGGGGCGGCGAAGGCGGCCGCCGAGACGGCGGTGCGCGCCCTCGACCCGGGCGCGGCGCTGGTGCGTACCTCGCTGATCGTGGGGGAGGGGAGCAAGCAGATCCAGCTCTGCCACGACGCCCTCGCCGGCCGGGCGCGCCTGTTCACCGACGAGCTCCGCTGCCCGGTCGACGTCACCGACCTGGCCGCCGCCGTGCTGGAACTGGTCGCCACCGACTACGCCGGCCCGCTCAACGTGGCCGGCCCGGACGCGGTCAGCCGCGCGGAACTGGGGCTGCTGGTCGCCGCCCGGCACGGCATCGACCCGGCCGGCATGACCACCACCACCGGCGCCGCCGCCGGGCTGCTCCGGCCCACCGAGGTACGCCTCGACTCCGCTCGCGCCGCCGGGCTGCTACGCACCCGGCTGCGCGGCGTCCGGGAACTGCTCGCCGGCTGACCCCACCGGCCACGCGTCCTCGCTCGTGCACACTTTCTATGCACAAGAGTTGTGCATAGAAAGTGTGCACAGATATTGTGCATACATGGACGACGAGCGAGCCGAGCCGCGCGCGGTACGGCTGAACCACGAGCAGGTGCGGGTGCTGGCGCACCCGCTGCGGATGCGGCTGGTCGGCGCGTTGCGGGTGAAGGGGCCCGCCACCGCCACCACCCTCGCCGAGCTGCTGCACACCAACACCGGCGCGACCAGCTACCACCTGCGCCAGCTCGCCGAGGTCGGCCTCGTCGTCGAGGCCCCCGACCTGGCCAGCGGGCGGCAGCGCTGGTGGCGCGCCGCGCACGACGTCACCAACTGGGAGCCCACCGACTTCGATGACGACCCGGACGCCCGGGCCGCGATCGAGTGGATCCAGGGCGACCAGGTGCGGCTCCTGGTGGAGCACGCCGAGCGGTGGTTCGCCCGCCAGCACGAGTGGTCGGCCGCCTGGCGGGACGCCCTCGGCATGGGCGACATCTTCATGACCATGTCGCCGGCCCGGCTGGAGCAGCTCAAGACCGAGGTGTGGGACCTGCTGGAGCGCTACCGCGAGGAGAGCGACTCCGACGCGCCCGACGCCGAACAGGTTCAGGTCTTCGTGGCCGCCTACCCACTGTTCGAGGAGATGCGATGAGCGAGCGCAGCGAGCGTCAGGCTCAGCGCGAAGGTGCCGCACGGCGGCGCGGAGCGAAGCGGAGCGGCGGCGTGGGCGCCCTGTCCGTACGCCAGGTCCGGCGTCGCTTCCTGCTGCTGCACGGGCTGCGCTGGCTGCCCACCGGCCTGATGATCCCGGTGATGATCCTGCTGATGCAGGAGCGTGGCCTGACGCTGTCCCAGATCGGCCTGGTGTCGGTCGCCCAGGGGCTGGTCGTGCTGGCCCTGGAGCTGCCCACCGGCGGGTTCGCCGACGCGCTCGGGCGCCGCCCGGTCCTGGTCACCGCCTGGCTGATCAACCTCGGTGCCCTCGCGCTCTTCGCGGTGGCCGACTCGTTCGCGCTCTTCTTCCTGGTCTGGGCGTTGCAGGGCGTCTTCCGCGCGCTGGACAGCGGCCCGCTGGAGTCCTGGTACGTCGACGCCACCCTGGCCGCCGACCCGGAGGCGAAATACGAGCCGGGCCTCGGCTACGCCGGCACCGTCATCGGCGTGGCGATCAGCGCCGGCGCGCTGCTCGGCGGCGGCCTGGTCGCGCTCGGTCCGGTCGGGCCGGTCAGCGCGCTCACCGTGCCGGTACTGGTGGCGATCGCCCTCCAGGCGGTGGCCCTGGTCGCCCTGCTGGTGCTGATGCGGGAGGTCCGTCCGGGCCGGGGCGCCGGCGCCCTGCGCGCGTCGGTCGTCGAGGCGCCCCGGATGGTGGGGCAGGCGGTCGGCCTGCTGCGTCGCTCCCGGGTGCTGTTCGCGCTGGTCGCGGTCGAGCTGTTCTGGGGCTTCGGGATGGTCACCTTCGAGTCGCTGCTGCCGGTGCGGCTCGCCGAGGTGGTCGGCGACCCGGACCGGGCGGCGGCGCTGCTCGGGCCGGCCAACTCGGCGGCCTGGCTGGCCGGCGCGGCCGGCGCCGCCCTCACCCCGCTGCTGCTGCGCTGGCTGGGCGCCGCGCCGAGCGCCGCGCTGCTGCGCATCGTCCAGGGCGCCACGGTGGTCGGGATGGGGCTCTTCGCCGGCCCGGTCGGGGTGCTGGTCGCCTACCTGGCCTGCTACACCGTGCACGGGGCGTCCAACCCGCTGCACATGGGGCTGCTGCACCGGCAGGTCGACGGCCCGTACCGGACCAGCGTGATCTCGCTGAACTCGATGATGGGCCAGCCCGGCTTCGCGGTCGGCGCGGTCGTGCTCACCGCGCTCGCCGACTCGGTCAGCGTCACCGCCGCCATGCTGGTCGGCGCGGTGGTGCTGGCCGTCGCCGCCCCGCTCTACCTGCCCGCCTGGCGAGCCGACCGCAGGGGAGCACCGGCCCCCGGCACCACGCCGGAGGACGCGACGGACCCACGCCCGGCGACCCCCGCCCCCACCCCGGCGCACAACGGCTGACCTGGTGGTCGTCTGCTGCCGGGCCGGTGCCGATCGCGGGATCGGCCCTGCCCGGCAGCAGATTGTCGCCGTGGCTCAGCTGAGCCGGACCGAGCTGCGGGGCAGGGAGTCGGTGAAGCCGAGGCGGCGGTAGAGGCGGATCGCACCGACGTTGGCCGTGTAGACGCCGAGCGCCACGGTGTCGTGGCCGGCGAACAGGGCCCGGGTCATCCCGGCGGTGAGCGCCGCGCCCAGGCCCTGGCCGCGCCGGTCGGGTGCCACGGTCAGGCCGGCGAGGAAGCCGATGTCGCCCCGGCTGCGGTCCGCCCCGCAGGCGACCAGCCGGCCGCCGTCGCGGATGCCGTACCAGTCGACCACCCGGGGGTCGCCGGGGCGCGAGGTGGTGCTGGGGAAGGCGCGGTCGATCAACTCGGTGAGCGCCGGCTGGTCGGCCTCGGTGAGCCGGACCACCCCCTCCTCGCCGGGCTGGGGCGGCGGCGGGGTGGTGGTCCAGCGGAAGTCCCACTCGTCGTGCCGGTCCACCGCGAGCCGGCCGTCCAGTGCCGCCGGGTCGAGCCGGGGCAGGTGCAGCCACTGGCCCGGTTCGAGCACCCCGGCGGCGGCCAGCCCGGCGGCCACCTCGACCGCCGCCCCGGCGCCGCCGAGCGCGCCGCCGGCCGGCCCGTGGTCGGCGGGGAGCAGCCAGACCAGGGCGCCGTCGCGCTGCCAGCCGCGCGGCCGCCCGCCGTGCCAGAGCGCGTGCCGGGCGTACGGGTGGTGACCGGCGGCCGCCAGGATGGCGTCCCGCCCCTCCAGGACCTGGTCGGCGATGATCATGTGGCCAGCCTAGAGCCCCGGCGGGGGTCGCCGTCGCCGGCCCGGCGGACCGGTGACCAGGGCGGTCCACGGTGGAGATTGGCGCGCGGACCGATTGGGTACATCCCGCGCGACCTACTGGGACCCCCCTACCGGAGGAACGCCATGCTCGCCATTCTCGCGGCCATCGTCTTCGCCTTCACCCTGCTGCTGGACCTGCTGGACACCAACTTCGGCGCGCCGGATCTGTTCAACTGGAACACCCTCGTGCTCATCGGCCTGCTGCTGCTCTCGCTCTACCTGGCGGGGGTGGGCCGTGGCCCGGGTGGTGGCGGCGGCCGGGGTCGCTGGTACTACGGCCGGCGCCCGGGGCGGGGCTGACCGGAAGCGATCACCTGGGCCGGGTCAGCGGCGCGATTCCGGCGTCGCGGACCCGGCCCGGTACTGTTCTCGTGATGGAGTCCGACGCCCTCTTCTCCCTCGGTGAACCCGCCGGAGCGCCCAGCGCCCCCGCGGGTTCCGCAGGTGTGGACGGCTTCACCCCGGTGGCGGCGGATTCGCCCCTGCCCGTCCGGATGCGCCCGGCGAGCCTCGACGAGCTGGTCGGGCAGGACCACCTGCTCGCACCGGGCGCCCCGCTGCGCCAGCTGGTCTCCGGCGGCGCACCGCTGTCGGTCATCCTGTGGGGGCCGCCGGGCAGCGGCAAGACCACCATCGCGCACCTGGTGGCCCGGGCCACCGACCGCCGGTTCGTCGCCATGTCGGCGCTCTCCGCCGGCGTCAAGGACGTCCGGGCGGTGATCGACACCGCCCGCCGCCAGCGCCGTTCGGGCGGGCCGCAGACCGTGCTCTTCATCGACGAGGTGCACCGGTTCAGCAAGACCCAGCAGGACTCGCTGCTGGCCGCGGTCGAGGACCGCACCGTCACGCTGCTCGCCGCGACCACCGAGAACCCGTACTTCTCGGTCATCTCACCGCTGCTGTCCCGGTGCGTGCTGCTCACCCTCCAGCCGCTGGACGACGCGGCGGTGCGCGGGCTGCTGCGCCGCGCGGTCACCGACCAGCGCGGCCTGGCCGGCGCGCTGACTCTCGCGGAGGAGGCCGAGGACCACCTGGTCCGGCTCGCCGGCGGCGATGTCCGCAAGGCGCTCACCGCGCTGGAGGCGGCCGCCGCCTCCGCCGCCGCGCTCGGCACCGGCCGGATCGACCTGGCCACCGCCGAGCAGGCGGTCGACGTGGCGGCGGTCCGCTACGACCGGGCCGGCGACGCCCACTACGACGTGACCAGCGCGTTCATCAAGAGCATGCGCGGCTCGGACGTGGACGCGGCGCTGCACTGGCTGGCCCGGATGCTGGTGGCCGGCGAGGACGCCCGGTTCATCGCCCGCCGCCTGGTCATCTTCGCCAGCGAGGACGTCGGCATGGCCGACCCGGGCGCGCTGAGCGTGGCCACCGCCGCGGCGCACGCCGTGGAGTACGTGGGCCTGCCGGAGGCGCAGCTCAACCTCGCCCAGGCGGTGATCCACCTGGCCACCGCGCCGAAGTCGAACTCGGCCACCACCGCGATCGGGGCGGCGATCGCCGACGTGCGGGCCGGTCGGGGCGGGCCGGTGCCGCGCGGGCTGCGCGACGCGCACTACGCCGGCGCCAAGGGGCTCGGTCACGGCACCGGCTACCGCTACCCGCACGACGACCAGCGCGGCGTGGTCACCCAGCAGTACGTGCCGGACGACCTCGTCGGCACCGACTACTACCAGCCCAGCCAGCACGGCGCCGAGCGGGCGGTGGCCACCCGGCTGCCCCTGCTGCGGCGGATCGTCCGGGGGCTGCCGGCGCCGGCCGCCCCGGCGCAGGCCCGGCCGGAGGGTGCGGCTGCCGAGCAGAGCACGCGACCGGTGGCGCCGGTCGGGGGGGACGGGTCGGGCAACGGCCGTCGGTCGACGGGCCCGGGCGCCGGCGCGGCACAGGTAGGCGGCAGCAACGCCGCCGGGGAGGGTCAGCAGTGAGATCGCGTGGTTCGGAGCGACCGGAGGACGGCCCGGACGAGCGGCGCGATTCCCGCGCCAAGGGTCGCCGCTGGGGCCGGGGCAAGGCGGAGGCCGAGCCGGAGGAGCCGATCAGCGGCGAGGAGTTCGGCTGGATCGACGACCTGCGTACGGCCAAGCAGCAGCGTACCGAGCTGGGCCCCGGCGGCGGCGGTCCCGAGCCGGTCCCGCCGGCGCGCCCCGGCGCCCCGGTGCCACCCGGCCCGGACACCCCGCGCGGCCCGGCCGCGCCCCCGCCGCACCGCCGCGGTGAGGCGGAGCCGCCCCGCGCCCGTCCGGTCGACGGACCCTGGCCCGGCGCGGCCGAGCCGCCCCGCCCGGCGGGCCGTCCCGCGGACCGCCCGCACCCCGGCGGCCCGGCGGCGCCCGGCGCCGGTCCCGTCGCTCCGGCCGGCCCGCCCGGCCGGCAGGGCCCACCGCCGGCCGGCGGCTGGCCGCCCCCCGGCGCCGACCGGCGCCCCCGACCCGTCGCCGGCGGACCGACCGGCCCCGTCGCCGGTGGACCGACCGGCCCCGACTCCGGGGCTCCGGTCGGCCCGGTCTCCGGCGCGCCGGTCGGCCCGCCGCGCCAACCGGCCGGCCGGGGCCAGGCCCCGGCCGACCCGGCCCGTCCGCCGGTCACCGGTGGCCCGGACGCCGGTCGCCGGCCGGTCGGACCGGACCAGGACGGGGCCCCCGGTGTGGCCGCGCCGCGCCGTGCCGGCATGGCCGGGCCGCCGCGGACGGGGGAGCCGACCGAGCCCGGCCGCCCCGGCGGCGCGCCCGCCGGCCGGGCTGGAGTGCCGGTACCCGGAGGCCCACAGCCCCCGGCCGGCGTCCCACGCCCCGGTCCGGTCGAGCGCGAGCCGCGGGCCGGACGGTCCCGGCGCGGCCCGGCGGAGCCCGGCCTGCCCGCCGATCCGGCCGGTCGGCCGCATCCGGACGGCCCGACCGCGGGTGCTCCGGGCGTCGACCCGGCGTCCGCCCGCGGCCGTGGCGCCGTCCCCCGTCCCGCGCCCGGTGGTGGTCGCCGCCGGGCCGCCGACGAGCCGCCCGCGCCCCGGACCGGGGGCACCGCGCCGGTACCCATGACGGGCAACGCCCCGCCGGTGCCGTTGACCGGCAACGCCCCGTCGGTACCCGGCGCCGAGCCGACGCCACCGCCGCCGGCCGGACCGCGCGGCCGGCACCCCCTGCCCGGCTCGCCGGCGGCCGATCGCCGGGCGGCAGTGGACGCGCTGACCGAAGCGGCTCCGCCGGTACGCGGCCACCGCGTGGCGGAGGAGACCGAGCCGCCGGTGCGCGGCCGCCGTGCGGCCGGCGAGACCGAGGCGCCCAGCGGTGGTGCGCGGGTCGCCGACGGCCCGCCGTCCCGGGGTCGGCGCTCCGCACCGGAGGATCCGGCCGCGCGGATCGCCGGCCCGCCGGAGGCGGAACCGCACCCCCCGCGCGGACCCGGCTCGCCGGGCGGCCCCGCCGCCCGGAGCGGTCGCCCGGAACGGCCGGCCGACTGGCTCCGGCAGGCCGGCCGCGCCCACCACACCGACCCGGCGCTGCCGACCATCGACCGCCCGACGACCTCGCCCTCCGGACCGCCCACCGGCGGCCGCCGTGCCGTCGACCCGGCCGCCCCGGCCGGCCGGGACCGGCCCGCCGGGCCACCGACCGCGGCTGGCCGGCGACCCGGTCACGCCGCCGATCCGGAGCTGCCGCCCGGTCCGCACCCCGCCGCGGTGGTGCCGCCGCCGGCGCCGCCGGCCGACCGGCCCGAGCCCGAGCCGGTGAGCGGGGCGCCGCTGCGCCGGGCCGCGGACCCGGATCCGGCGGAGCCGGACGCCGCGGCCGCCGGTGGGCTGCGCGGCGCCCGGTCCGAACTGCGCCGGCAGATCCGCGAGCGACGCCGGCTCCGGATGGCCGTGCTCGCCCTGGTCAGCGTGGTGCTGCTGGGCGCCGTCCCACTCTTCTTCGGCATCCGTACGCTCAGCCGCGACCCGGTGTTCGACACCCTCGACCAACTGGACGTGCCGGGCTGGGCGGCGGTGAAGACGGTCGACGACGTCAGCGGCAGCCGCTGGTGCCTGCTCGACTGCCGGCTGCGCGAACGCACGGTCACCTCGGAGGGGTCGCCGGAGGACACCGCCCGGGCCTACGAGGCGGCGCTGGCCGCCGACGGCTGGCGCCAGTGGAAGGTGGCCCGCTGCCCGGAGCAGCCGGCGAAGGGCAGCTACACCTGCTGGCGCCGGGACGAGCTGACCCTGGACCTGTGGGTGCGCGAACCGACCTGCACGCCGCCGCCGGTCGACGGCGAGCCGGCCGTGGTGCCGTCGCCCAGCCCGTCGGCCGCAGCGCAGGGGTGCACCGGATCGTTGGTGTCGGTGAAGGTCCGCAACGCGATCGACGACGAACGGACCCGACCCCAGCCGAGCACCGACCCGTCGCTCACCGGTGAGGACCCGTTCCCGACCCTCACCGAGGACCCGTTGGGCGAAGTGACACCCTCACCGTCCTGAGCCGGTTTCCATCACGGACGGTAGGGTCTGGGGCTGGCGGGCCCGGCTGCTCCCGCCGGCCCGTCCCGGGTCGCCGAGCGCCGGCATGGGCAAGGGTCGTGCGGTTCGCGGACGTCGGTCCGCGGAACCCCCTGGTTGAGGAGGACAGGCGTGGACTTTGGAGAGGTCGCGGCGCTGATCGCGGCGATCGCGTTCGCGATGCTGGTGTTGATCCTGACGCTGCCCATCCTGCGGCTGCGGCACACCGTGGACGCCACCACCCGGATGATCAACGACCTCAACGACCGCACCGCGCCGCTGCTCGGCGACGTCAACGCCACGGTGAAGAACGTGAACACCGCGCTGGAGCAGGTGCAGACCTCGCTGGACGGGGTGAACCTGCAGCTGGCCAAGGTCGACACCATGACCAGCCACGCCCAGAACATCACCGCCAACGTGGCGAACCTGGCCACCGTCGTCTCCGCCGCGGCCGCGAACCCGTTGGTCAAGGTGGCGGCCTTCGGCTACGGCGTCCGCAAGGCCGCCGCCGCCCGCCGGCACGCCGAGACCGAGCGCGAGGTGCGCGACACCATCAAGCAGCAGCGGCGGGCCGCCAAGCGCGGCAACCGCTGACCGCCGGCGACCAGGAGGTTGAGAGCATGAGGCGGCTGTTCTGGCTGGGCATCGGCCTGGCTGTCGGCGTGGTGGTGGTCCGCAAGGCGACCCGCACCGCGCAGGCGTACACGCCGGCCGGGATCGCCGGCTCGTTGTCGCAATCGGCTGGCGGGCTGGTCGAGTCGCTGCGTAGCTTCGTGGAGGACGTCCGGATTGGGATGGCCGAACGCGAGCAGGAGATCCACGAGGCGTTCGCCCGCGGCGAGGCCTTCGACGACCAGTTCGCCGACCTGCGGGAGGACCCGCGCATCGGTGACCGAGAGATCTTTCCGGAGGAACACCAGCGATGAAGACGGCGGAGATCAAGCGGCGGTACCTCGCCCACTTCGAGGCGAACGGTCACACCGTGGTGCCGTCCGCTCCGCTGCCCGCCATCAGCGACCCGAACCTGCTGTTCGTCAACGCCGGCATGGTGCAGTTCGTCCCCTACTTCCTGGGCCAGCAGACCCCGTCGTACCGGCGGGCCGTCAGCGTCCAGAAGTGCATCCGCACCCCGGACATCGACGAGGTCGGCAAGACCAGCCGGCACGGCACGTTCTTCCAGATGAACGGCAACTTCTCCTTCGGTGACTACTTCAAGGACGGGGCGATCCCGTTCGCCTGGGACCTGGTCACGAAGTCGCAGGAGCAGGGCGGCTTCGGGCTCGACCCGGAGCGGATCTGGCCGACGGTCTACCTCGACGACGACGAGGCGTACGACATCTGGCGCTCGGTCGGCGTGCCGGCCGAGCGGATCGTGCGCCGCGGCAAGGCTGACAACTTCTGGTCGATGGGCATCCCGGGCCCGTGCGGCCCCTGCTCCGAGCTGTTCTACGACCGCGGCCCGGAGTACGGCCGCGAGGGCGGCCCGGCGGTCGACGAGGACCGCTACATGGAGTTCTGGAACCTCGTCTTCATGCAGTACGAGCGGGGCCCGGGCACCGGCAAGGAGGACTACCCGATCCTCGGCGAGCTGCCGGCGAAGAACATCGACACCGGCATGGGCCTGGAGCGGATGGCGTCGATCCTGCAGGGGGTCGACAACCTCTACGAGATCGACGAGGTCCGGCCGATCCTGGACAAGGCCGCCGAGCTGACCGGAAAGCGGTACGGCGCGCACTCCGGCCACGTGGCCAGCGAGTCGCACCCGGACGACGTGCGGCTGCGGGTGGTGGCCGACCACGTGCGCACCGCGCTGATGCTGATCGGCGACGGGGTGACCCCGAGCAACGAGGGGCGCGGCTACGTGCTGCGCCGGATCATGCGCCGGGCGATCCGCGCGGTGCGGCTGCTCGGCTGGCAGGACCGGGCGCTGCCCGAGCTGCTGCCGGTGGCCCGGGACTGCATGTCCCCCTCGTACCCCGAGCTGGCGGAGGAGTTCGACCGGATCGCCGACTACGCGTACGCGGAGGAGGAGGCGTTCCTGTCCACCCTGCGGGCCGGCACCACGATCCTGGACACCGCGATCGCGGAGACCCGGACCGCCGGCGGGAAGAGCCTCTCCGGCGAGAAGGCGTTCCAGCTGCACGACACGTACGGCTTCCCGATCGACCTGACCCTGGAGATCGCGGCCGAGCAGGGGCTCTCGGTGGACGCCGAGGGCTTCCGCCGGCTGATGGCCGACCAGCGGGCCCGGGCCAAGGCCGACGCGCAGGCCCGCAAGACCGGGCACACCGACCTGTCGGCGTACCGGGGGGTGCTCGACTCGGGCGGCCCGGTGCGGTTCACCGGCTACAGCGAGGTGTCCCGCGAGTCCACCGTCCGGGCGGTGCTCGGCCCGGCCGGGCCGGTCGGCGCGGCGGTCGAGGGCGACACCATCGAGCTGGTGCTCGACGCCACCCCGTTCTACGCCGAGGGCGGTGGCCAGCAGCCCGACCACGGCATGATCACGGTGGGCGACGGCCAGGTCGAGGTGCTCGACGTGCAGCAGCCGGTGCCGGGGTTGATCGTGCACCGGGCCCGGGTGGTCCGGGGCGAGGTGCGGCCCGGCCAGACCGGCTTCGCCGAGATCGACACCAGTCGGCGGCGGGCCATCTCCCGCTCGCACACCGCCACCCACCTGGTGCACCAGACCATGCGCAACTTCCTCGGCGAGTCCGCCACCCAGGCGGGTTCGCTGAACGCGCCCGGCCGGCTGCGGTTCGACTTCAACACCCCGACCGGGGTGGCGCCGAGCGTGCTGCGCGACGTCGAGCAGCAGGTCAACGAGGTGCTCCTGGCCGATTTGGAGGTGCACGCCTTCATCACCTCGCTGGAGGAGGCGCGCCGGATCGGCGCGATGGCGCTGTTCGGCGAGAAGTACGGCGAGGAGGTGCGGGTCGTCGAGGTCGGCGACTACGCCCGGGAGCTGTGCGGCGGCACCCACGTGGCCCGCTCCGGCCAGCTCGGCCTGGTCAAGATCCTCTCCGAGTCGTCGATCGGCTCCGGGGTGCGCCGGGTCGAGGCGCTGGTCGGCATGGACGCGTTCAACTTCCTGGCCCGCGAGCACCTGCTGGTCGCCCGGCTGGCCGAGCTGTACCGGGTGCCCAGCGACCAGGTCGCCGACCGGGTCGAGCAGACCGTCACCCAGTTGCGCGACGCCGAGAAGGAGCTGGAGAAGCTGCGCGCCCAGTTGGTGCTCGGCGGTGCGGCGGCCCTCGCCGCGCAGGCCAGGGACGTGCGCGGGGTCGCGTACGTGGGCACCGAGGCGCCGGAGGGCGCGGGCGGCAACGACGTGCGGACCCTGGCCCAGGAGATCCGCGGCAAGATCGACCCGGCGCGGCCGGCGGTGGTCGCCGTCGCCGCCCGCGCGGGCGGCAAGGCGTCCCTGGTGGTGGCGGTCAACCAGGCCGCCCGGAGCCGGGGGATCGGCGCCGCCGACCTGGTCAAGGCGGCCCTGTCCGGGCGCGGCGGGGGCAGCCCCGACCTCGCCCAGGGCGGTGGCCTGCCGGCGGCGGAGGCGGCGAACCTGCTGCTCACGGTCGAGAAGGCGATCGCCGAGGCGTGATGGGCGACACAGCCCGACCAGGGCGGACCGGCCCGGTCCGCCCTGGTTCGTGTTCCGGGGTGGGTGACCACCGGTGACGGAGCTGTCGCGCGGGGTCCGGCTCGGCGTGGACGTCGGGCAGGTCCGGGTCGGGGTGGCCCGCTCCGACCCGCACGGCGTGCTGGCCACCCCGCTGGTCACCCTCGCCCGCGACCTCACCGCGGCGCCGGACGCGGTGCCGAGCGACATCGCCGAACTCGCCGCGCTGGTCAGCGAGCACGAGGCGGTGGAGGTGGTGGTCGGCCTTCCGGTCAACCTCGCCGGCAAGCACGGTCCGGCCGCCGTCCACGCGAAGGCGTACGCTGACCGCTTGGCCGATGTAATAGCGCCTGTTCCGGTAGCGCTCACCGACGAGAGGATGTCGACGGTCGTGGCGTCTCGTAGGCTTGCCGAGCGTGGCGTCCGGGGGAAACGGCAACGGGCGGTGGTCGACCAGGCCGCCGCGGTGGAGATTCTGCAGAGCTGGCTGGATGCGCAGCGGAGGCGGACGTAATGATTGACGATCTGGACCTCGGGTTCGACGACCAGGAGCGGGGGGAGAAGGGCCGGCACCGGCGCGGCTTCGTCAAGAAGCGGAACCGACGCTCGGGCGGCCGGGGCAAGACCGTCCTGGCCCTGCTGCTCGCCCTGGTCCTGCTCGGAGGCATCGGCGGTGGCGCCTTCTACGGCTTCGACCGGATCCAGAACTACTTCGTCACGCCCGACTACGACGGCACCGGCACCGGCGAGGTGATGGTCGAGATCAAGCAGGGCGCGCTGATCGCCGACATGGCCGACGCGCTGCACGCCGCCGGCGTGGTGAAGAGCCCCAAGGCGTTCATCGAGGCGGCGGCGGACAACTCCCGCAGCAAGAACATCCAGCCGGGCCTGTACAAGCTGCGCAAGCAGATGAGCGGGGAGAGCGCGGTCGCCGCGATGCTCGACCTGAAGAACCGGGTCGTCAACGGGCTCACCATCCCGGAGGGCCGCACCGCCAAGAACGTCTACAAGCTGCTCTCCGAGAAGACCAAGATCCCGGTGAAGGAGTTCGAGACGGCGGCGAAGGACCCGATCGCCCTCGGCGTGCCGGACTGGTGGTTCAAGCGCACCGACGGCAAGAAGGTCAAGCCGTCGATCGAGGGCTTCCTCTTCCCGGACACCTACGAGATCCCGCCGAAGGCGACCGCCGAGAGCATCCTCAAGCTGATGGTGGAGAACTTCCTCACCGTCACCGGGCAGATGCAGTTCGCCGACCGGGTGCAGAAGGAACGCGGCGGGATCAGCCCGTACGAGGCGCTGATCGTCGCGTCGCTGGCCCAGGCGGAGGCGGGCAACAAGGACGATCTGGGCAAGGTGGCCCGGGTCGCCTACAACCGGGTGTTCGGCGAGTTCCCGTGCAACTGCCTGGAGATGGACGTCACGGTCAACTACTACCTGGAGCTGACCGGACAGGAGACCAAGGCGTCCAAGGACATGACCGCCGCCGACCTGGACAACCCGAAGAACCCCTACAACCGCAAGCTGCGGGGCCTGGTGCCGACGCCGATCAACAACCCGGGCAAGCAGGCCCTGGAAGGCGCGATGGACCCGCCGGCGGGCAAGTGGCTCTTCTTCGTGGCGATCGACAAGGAAGGGCACTCCGCCTTCGCCGAGACCTACCCGGAGCACGAGCGCAACATGGCCAAGGCCCGGGAGGCCGGGGTCATCTGATGACGGTCCGATGGCGGGCGGCGGTGCTCGGCAAGCCGATCGCGCACTCGCTCTCCCCGGTGATCCACAACGCCGGCTACGCGGCGGCCGGGTTGACCGGGTGGTCGTACGACCGGATCGAGTGCGCCGCCGCCGAGCTGCCGGACCTGGTCGCCGGCCTGGGCCCGGAGTGGGCCGGGCTGTCGGTGACCATGCCGGGCAAGGAGGCGGCGCTCGCGGTGGCCGCCGCCGCCTCGCCGGTCGCCGCCGCCGTCGGCGCCGCCAACACGCTGGTACGCCGGCCGGACGGCTCGTGGTACGCGGACAACACCGACGTGGGCGGCATGGTGGAGGTGCTCACCGACGCCGGGGTGCGCCCCGGCGCGACGGTGACGGTGATCGGCGCGGGTGGCACCGCCCGGGCGGCGCTCGCCGCGGCGGCCCGTCTCGATGCCCGCGAGGTGACAGTGGTGGCCCGCCGGGCGGCGGCGGTCGAGGAGTTACGCCCGGTGGCCCGCGCGCTCGGCGTCCCGCTGACCGGCGCCCCCTGGGCCGACGCCGCCGACCGCTGCCGGGCCGACGTGGTGGTCTCGACCGTGCCCAGGGGAGTCGCCGACCCGCTGGCCGGGTCGGTCGGCTGGCGGGCCGGCACGGTGCTCTTCGACGCGCTCTACGACCCGTGGCCGACGCCGCTGGCCGCCGCGGCGGGCGCGGCCGGCTGCCGGATCGTCTCCGGGCTCGACCTGCTGCTGGCCCAGGCGATCGGCCAGTTCGAGCAGTTCACCGGCGTCCCGGCGCCCCGCGACGCGATGGCCGCCGCGCTCGCCGCGGCCCGCTGACCCGCCCTGGCGAGAGCATTCCGTGCCGGCGGCTTAGCTGTCGGTTAAGTCGCGCTTTGGTCCGACTGTCCTCGCCACGACGTACCGTGACCGTCGATACGCTGCTGTGCGTAACCACTTCGGACACAGGGAGTCGCGTTGGCTCGGCCCGGACTGCACCGCCGCCCCCGGCTCGATGGCCCCCGCCGCAAGGCGCTGGTGCTGAGCGTCCTCGGCGTCTTCGTGGTGGCCGGCCTGCTGGCCACCACCGTGCCGTTGCTGGCCGCCGACGACCTCGCCGTCCCGGCGGGCGCGGACACCACCGCCACGGCGGTGCCGCAGGACGGCGACAACGGCGCGAAGAGCACCCTGGCCACCTGCCCGGCCCGCTGCGACGGCAACCCCCGGGGTGCCCGGGAGGCCGTCCTCGCGTTCACCGTCGGCGACCTGCCGGCGAACGCGGTCAACGTCCGCGCCACCCTGCGGGTGTACGCCTGGCAGCGGTTCGCCGCCACGGTCACCGTGCACGCGTCCGCCATCGACGCCCGGGCGGCCCGCCCGGCCCCGGCGCCGGCGGGCGCCAGCCTGGACAGCGTCGCCGGGGTGGCCCGGGGGTTCAACGAGTGGGACGTCTCGGGGCTGGTGCGCGGCAACGGGACCTGGACGGTGGCGCTGGCGCAGACCGGCCTGGAGACCCGGGTCTACTGGGCGTCGAGCGAGCACCGCGATCCCGACCTGCGCCCCCGCCTGCTGCTCAGCTACGACGTCGGCACCCGGCCCAGCCCGACCATGACCGCCCCGGCCACCCCGTCCGCCGGGCCGACGACCGCCGCCGGGCGGCCGAGCGTGAGCCCGAGCCCGACCCGGAGCACGCCGAACCCGACGCCGAGCACGCCGGCCGGCCGCTGCGGTCAGGTGTCGGAGAAACTGGTCCCGTCCTGCGGTGCCTGGTGGGGGATGTACACGCCGGCCAGCGCCGCCACCGGCTGGGACCACGGCCGGGCGGTCGCCGAGGTGGAGGCGCAGGTCGGTCGGAGGTTCGACATCGTGCACCGCTACCACGACTTCTCCGACACCGGCAGCAACGGCGCCTTCCCCGACGCGTACGAGCGGCAGCAGATGCGCGAGGGCCGGCTGCTCTTCTTCGCCTGGGAGTCCCGGATCTTCTCCGCCGGCACCGTGCTGACCTGGCAGGACGTCTACAGTGGCCGGTACGACGCGACGATCGACGCGGTCGCCGGCCGGATCCGGGCCGCCGGCGTGCCGGTCTTCCTCGGCTTCGACCACGAGCCGGAGGACGAGCCGGCCAAGGGCAGCGACGCGGACTTCGTCCGGGCCTGGCGACACGTGCACGACCGGTTCGCCGCGGCCGGTGCGCACAACGCGGTGTGGGTGTGGACGATGATGGGCTGGTCCGGCCACCACCACCGCTACGCCGGCCTCTACCCGGGTGACCGCTACGTCGACTGGGTGGCCTACGACCCGTACAACTTCCACGTCTGCAACGGCAGCACCGTGTGGAAGAGCCCGGCCACCACGGTCGGCGGCTTCTACCGCTGGCTGGACGAGCACGGCGTCGGCGCCGGCAAGCCGCGGATGCTCGCCGAGTTCGGCACCAACTTCGACGCGGCCGACCCGACGGCCAAGCGGCGCTGGTTCGAGGAGTTCCCGGCGGCGCTGAAGGCGCACCCGAAGATCAAGGCGGCGATCTACTTCAACTCGGCGGGGATGACCACCCGGTCGAGCCGGTGCGACATGACGATGAACCACGACGCCGCGGCGCTGGCCGGGTTCATCCGGGCCGGGCAGGACCCCTACCTGCGGCAGCCCACCGGCGGCGGTCGCTGACCCTGCGTGGCGCCGCGATGACGTAAGGTGGCGCGAGGTCCTTCCGACATCCGCAGGCGCTCGCGCTGCGTCACCTTGGCGACACGATGGCCGGCCAATCGGCGGATATCGCCCACCGTGCCCGTCGGGTCACGCTACGTGGGTTGTCGTCCACCTTGGAGGCGCCGCGTGCCCACACTCCCGCTCTCCCGGCGTTCCGTCGGCTGCCGCGCCCGGGCCGGGATGGTCGCGCTGGCGGTCGTCGCCGCCGCGCTGGTCGTGCCGGCCCCGGCGGCCGCCGCCGTGGTGCCGGCGCCCGCGCCGGCGACCCTGGTCGCGACCAACCCCGCCGACCTGACCCCGCACGCCCGCGACGGCGAGACCCGCGCGTTCGCCCAGGTCGGCACCATGGTCTACGTCGGCGGCAGCTTCACCCAGATCCGGCGGACCGCCGGCGCGGCGTGGACCACCCAGCGCTACCTGTTCGCGTACGACCGGGCCACCGGGGCGATCTCGACCAGCTTCCTGCCGGTGCTGGACGGTGCTGTCAACGCGCTGGTCGCCGGGCCGGGTGGCACGCTGATCGTCGGCGGCACCTTCACGACCGTCAACGGGGTGAGCCGGCGCAACCTGGTGGCGCTCAACCCGAGCACCGGGGCGATCGTCGGCGGTTGGGAGGGGCGCTCCGACGGCGGCACGGTGCGCGACCTCGTGCTGCGCGGCAACTGGCTCTACGTCGCCGGCGCGTTCAACTGGCTCAACGGCACCGCGCACGCCGGGCTCGGCCGGCTCGACGCCACCACCGGCGCGATCGACCCGACCTTCACCGTCGACGCCACCGTCGGCCGGCACGGCACCGGGTCGTACGTGTGGACCATCGACGTCACCCCGGATGGTCGCACCCTCGCCGTCGGCGGCAACTTCACCCTGGTCGACGGCCTGCCGCGCAACCAGCTCGCCCTGGTGGACCTCGCCGGCACGCCCACCGTGCGGGACTGGAGCACCGAGAAGTTCGCGCCACCGTGCGCGGCGCCGGCCACCTTCGTGCACTACGTGCAGGACATCCGCTTCGGCGCGGACGGCAGCTGGTTCGTGGTCGGCACGAACGGCGGCGCCGGCTGGCCGGCGGCGTACTGCGACGCGCTGGTCCGCTTCGAGACCGCCGCCCGCGGCGGGGGGCAGCTGGCCACCTGGGTCGACTTCACCGGCAACGACACCATCACCTCGGTGGAGGTGGCCGACGGGGTGATCTACCTGGGCGGGCACTTCCGCTGGCTGAACAACCCGAACGCCAGCGACCGGGCCGGCGACGGCGCGATCGACCGGCTCGGCATCGCCGCGGTCAGCCCGGCCACCGGCCTGCCGGTCAACTGGAACCCGAGGCGCAGCGCCGGCGCGTCCCCGCCGCCCGGCACCAGCGCCTGGGGTTCGGCGGTGCCGGTGCTCTGGCGGGGCAGCGACGGGCTCTACTTCGGGCAGAACTCGGACGGGATGGGCGAGGAGTACCACGGCCGGCTGGGCATGTTCCCGCTCGCCGGTGGGCGCGCCGTCACCCCGAGGAACCCGCCGACGGCGACCACCGGCAACCTCTACCTCGGCACCGGCAGCGGCGTGCTGGCCCGGGTGCCGTTCGACGGCACCTCGGTGGGCGCCCCGGCCACGGTGAGCCAGCCGAACTACACCGCCGCCGGCGCGACCTGGCGGGTGGCCGACCGGATCTACTGGTCGCACGCGGTGGCCGGCACGCCCACCGGCAGCCGCATCGACATCTCCATGTTCACCGGCGGCGCCATCGGCGTGCCGTGGGAGGCGTCCGGCTACAACGACTGGTTCAACCCGGCGGCGATGACCGGCGCGTTCTTCCTCGACGGCCGGCTCTACTACACCCGGGCCGGGGCGAACGCGCTCTACTACCGGTACTTCGAGATCGACGGCAACTACCTGGGCGCCACCGAGTTCAGCCTGCCCACCATTGGAGTGACCTGGTCGGGGGTGCGGGGGATGGCCTGGGTGGGCGGGCGGATCGTCTACGGCGCCACCGACGGGACGCTGCGCGCCGTGCCCTTCGACCCGTCCGCCGCCCCGGCGGTCGACGGCGCGGCGGCCACCGTGATCGCCCCGCCGGCGCCCGGGCTGAGCTGGTCGACCCCGTCGATGTTCTTCTCCGTACAGTGAGCGGCTACGGTTCGTAACGGAAAGTCGGTATGGTGCGCGTCGGGCCGGTGGATCCACTGTGATCGGTCCCCGCGAGGTGAGGAGGGGCTGGTGGTCGGCGCGGGCGGCATCCGCCGGGGCCTCCTGGTGCGGACGGTCTTCGCTGTCAAGCGCGGTTGGTACCGGCTGCGCTATCCCGGGCTGACCCTGGGGCGGGGCGTGGAGATCCGCGGCCGGATCCGGCTGCGCCGCGGGGTGCGGGTCAGCATCGGTGACCGCAC
The DNA here is from genome assembly GCF_030519475.1 of Micromonospora sp. C28SCA-DRY-2. Lineage (GTDB taxonomy): Bacteria > Actinomycetota > Actinomycetes > Mycobacteriales > Micromonosporaceae > Micromonospora. The sequence goes on from NZ_JAUMKD010000005.1 coordinate 118,484, forward strand.
CCGGCTGAACAAGCTGGTCCGGTTCGCCGGCCCGGGCGAGGTCCGGGTCGGCGCCGACTGCCTGCTCAACGCGACCTGGATCGGCGCCTGGAGTGCGGTCACCATCGGCGACCGGTGCCTGCTGTCGAACTGCGAACTGCTGGACAGCGATTTCCACAACCTGTCCCCGGACCTGCGACACGACCCGCCCACCCCGGCCACCCGCGCCCCGATCGTGGTCGAGGAGAACGTCTGGATCGGCGCCCACGCCCTGGTGCTCAAGGGTGTACGGATCGGCCGGGACAGCGTGGTGGGCGCGGCGACGGTGGTCCGCACGGACGTGCCGCCACGGGTGGTGGTGGTCGGCAACCCCCAACAGATGGTGAAGAAGTTCGATGGCTGACGCTCCTGGCGGCTCCTGGCCCGGCGACGGCGCGGGCGGGTTCCCACCCGGCCGCACGGTCACCCTGACCGACCTGCTCCGCGTGCCGCTGCACCGGTTCCGGCTGGTGGCGGTGGCGGCCGCGGTCGGCCTGCTGGCCACCGCGGGCTACCTGCTCCTGGTCCCGGCGGCGGTGACCGCCAACGCGGTGGTGGCGGTCCGGCCGGTGGTCACCGACGCCTTCACGCCCAGCGGGGCCGCCGCCGACCGGGCGGTCAACATGAACGTGGAGAGCGGCATCGCCACCGGCACCGAGGTGGTGCAGCGGCTCGCCGACGCCGGTGGCCGGGACCCGCGCGAGGTGCGTGACGCGCTGGAGGTGGAGGTGCCCACCGGCGGGCAGATCCTGCGCTTCGTCTACCGGGCGTCGGACGCCCGGCAGGCGGTGGAGAGCGCCAACCTGGCCGCCCGCGCCTACCTCGACGTGCGCCGCACGATGTACGAGAAGCAGCGCGCGGAGATGCTGCGCTCCTACGACGACAGCATCGCCCGGGTCGCCGCGCAGCAGAGCGCCCTGCAGAAGCGGATCGGCGCCGCCCGGGACGGCGCGGTCGACGCGGCGGTGGCCGAACTCGCCGGCATCAACAACCAGCTCACCCAGCTCAACGCGGCGCGTACCGAGATCGCCGCGGTGGACGTCAACCCCGGCTGGGTCACCCGGACCGCCGACCGGACGCTGGTCTCCGCGACCGGGCACCGGCCCCTGCACCTGCTCGCCGGGCTGCTCGGCGGCCTGCTGGCCGGGGTGGTGCTGGCCTACGTCCGGGAGTCGGCGGACCGCCGGATCCGGTCGGTGGCCGAGGCGCGGGACGCCACCGGGCTGCCGCTGCTCGGCACCGTGCGGCGCCGCCACCCGCGCTCCCGGGGGCGGGCGGTCGACGCCGACGTGCGGTATGTGGCGATGGCCGTCGCCGAGCGGGTGCGCCAGCCCACCCGGGTCGCGCTGCTGGCCCCCCGGGAGGACGCCACGGCGCTCACCGCCGGCCTGGCGGTGGCGCTGGCCGCCGGCGGCCGGGAGGTCTTCGTGGCCGACGACCACGGCCGCGCCGAGCGGTTGCGCGGCGCCGTGCTGGCCGACCGGGCGCGGCTGCCGATCGGCGTCGACCCGGCCCGCCCGGCGGTGCCCCGACCCCGCCCGGGCGGCTCGGCGACCGGCGGCGGCCCGGCCCGGCCGGCCCCGGCCCGGCGGCCGTCCCCGCACCCGGTCGGCGCGCGGCCGTCCACCGAGTCCGACGCCACGCTGACCCTGCCCCTGACGGCGGACACCGCCGACACCGGCAACGGCCGGACGCCGGGTGCCGACGCGGTGCCGGTGGGCGCCGGCAGCGTGCGGTTCGGCACCTGGCGGCAGTGCGCCGGCCACGGGCTGGTGCTGTACAACGCGCCACCCGCGGAGTCCGACGAGCGGGGGGTCGCGGTGGCCCGGCAGGGCACCGCCGTGGTGGTGGTCGAGCGGGACCGCACCCGCCAGGGCGACCTGCGCCGGCTCGCCGAACGGCTGCGCGCCGCCGGGGTCACCCCGCTGGGGTTCGTGCTGACCCGCAGCGGTCGGGGCTGACCGTGCCGCTCACCCGGGCCCCGGCGACCACCGAACCGGCCGGCGACGGCCCGGGTACGGCACCGGCGCCGCCGCCGGACCCGCCGCCGCCCCGGCTGCCGCTCTGGCCGCTGGCGGCGATGTTCGGCCTGGTGCCGCTCTGGTGGCTGGCCGGCGGCTTCTACCTGGGCTGGCCGCTGTTCGGCGCGCTGCTGTTCGCGCTGCTGCTGACCCGGGGCCGGATCCCGCTGCCGCCGGCCACCGGGCTCTGGCTGCTCTTTCTCGGCCTCGTCGTGGTGAGCGCCACCCAGTTGCCGTCGGGCTCCGCGCTGCTCACCTTCGGCCTGCGGCTGGCCTTCTACCTCACCGCGCTGGTGGTCGGCGGCTACGTGTACGCCGTGGCGCGGGAGCGCCCCGACCAGGCGGCCGTGCTGGTCCCGCTCTGCGCGTTCTGGCTCGGGCTGGTGCTGCTGGGCTGGCTGAGCGTGCTCGCGCCGCGGTTCGCGCTGACCACGCCGACCGAGGTGCTGCTGCCCGCGGGGATCGCCGGCCACCCGTTCATCCAGGACATGGTCCACCTGACCACCGCCGAGTACAGCGCCCGGTCGCTCGACCCGATCTACCGGCCGGCCGCGCCCTTCGCGTACACCAACAACTACGGCAGCGCGTTCGCGATGACGCTGCCCTGCGTGGTGGCCTTCACCATGCTGCGCCGCCGGGGCGTGCTGCGCTGGGTGCTGCTCGGCTCGCTGCCGGTGTCGCTGGCGCCGGCGTTCCTCACCCTCAACCGGGCGATGTTCCTCAGCCTCGGCGTGGGGTTGGCGGTGCTCGGCGTCCGGGCCAGCCTGCGCGGCAACGTGCGGGTGGCCGCCTCGCTGGCCGGGGTGGTGGTGATCGGCGCGCTCGCCGCCCTGGTCATCCCGATCGCCGACCTGATCGACGAGCGGGTCGAGGCCAGCGACACGAACGCCGACCGGCTCTCGCTCTACGCCGAGGTGCTCCGGCGGATCCAGGACTCGCCGTGGCTCGGCTACGGCGCACCGGTCACCGCCGACACGGTCACCGCCGCCGCGCCGGTGGGCAGCCAGGGTCAACTGTGGCTGGTGCTGTTCAGCCACGGCGTCCCGGCGCTGCTCTGCTTCCTGGCCTGGTTCGTGGCCGCCGCGGTGAACTGTGCCCGGGCCACCTCGGCGGCCGGCCAGTGGCTGGCCGTCGTGCCGGTGGTCTGCCTGGTGCAGATCCCGTTCTACGGCATGGCCAACCAGAACCTCGCGGTCGCCTTCTTCGCCATCTCGTTCGCCCTGGCGCTCACCGAGCGGGAACGGCGGGCCGGCGCCGAGCGGCGGGCGGGGCCGGGCTCCGCGGAGGCGGTGCCGGCATGACCGCCACCACCCGTCCCGTCCCGCCCCCGCCAGCCGGCGCCGACCGTACGGCGGAGACCCGGCGCAGCGCCCGCAGCGGGGCGGCCGGGCTGGTCGGCGCGGCCACCAGCGGGCTGTTCGGCTTCGTCCTGGCCGTGGTGATCACCCGCGGCTACGGCACCGCGGGTTCCGGGGCGTTCTTCGCCGCGATCGGGGTGGTCACCGTCGCGGCGGCGATCTGCACCCTCGGCGCGGAGACCGGGCTGATGTGGGCGCTGCCCCGGCGGCGCGCCGGGGCCGGGGGCGACGCGGCCCGGCTGCTCCCGGTGGCCCTGGTCCCGCCGCTGCTGGTGGCGACCGCCGTGGCGGTGGCCGGGGTGCTCGCGGCGGGCCCGCTCGCACCTCGCCTGCTGGGCCCGGACACCGCCGCCGGGCCACTGCTCGCGGTCACCTTCGCCGCCGTGCCGGTGGTGGCGGCGACCATGCTGCTGCTCGCCACGCTGCGCTGCGTACGCCCCGTCCGGGCGTACGTCGGGGTGCAGTTCCTCCTGCTCCCGGTGGCCCGCCCGGCGCTGGTCGGCGCGGCGGCGCTGACCGGCGCCGGGCTGCTCGCCGGCATGACCGGCTGGCTGCTCCCGGCCGCGGCGGCCCTGCTGGTCTGCCTGGCCCTGGTCGCCGGCCCGCTCGGGCTGGGGCGCGGCACGCGGCTGCGGCCCGAGCCGGGTGACTGGCGGCTGTTCTGGCGGTTCGCGCTGCCCCGGGCCGCCTCGGCCGCGATCGACGCCGGCAGCATGTGGGTGGGGGTGCTGCTCACCTCGGTGCTGGCCGGACCGGCCGACGCCGGCGTGTTCGGCGCGGTCGGCCGGTACGTCCTGGCCGGACAGTTGGCCATGCAGGGGTTGCGGGTGGCGGTGTCCCCGCAGCTGTCCCGGCTGCTCGGCCGGGGGGAGCGGGCCGCCGCGGCCGCCGTGCACCGGCAGCTGACCACCTGGGGGCTGGTGCTGTCCTGGCCGGTGTACCTGCTGCTGGCGGTCTTCGGGGTGGCGTTCCTCGACCTGTTCGGCGCGGAGTTCCGGGCCGGCGCGGCGGCGATGACCGTGCTCGCCCTGGCGATGCTGGTGAACACCGGGGTCGGCAACGTGCAGAGCCTGCTGCTGATGGGTGGACGCAGCGGGCTGCACCTGCTCGCCACGCTGGCCGGGCTGCTGGTGACCGTCTCGCTCGGGCTGTGGCTGATCCCCGGCCACGGTGCCACCGGCGCCGCGCTGGCCTGGGCGGCCGGCATCGCCACCGAGAACCTCACCGCGTACGGCTGCGCCCGGGCGGTGGTCGGCGAGCCACTGCTGGACGCGGCGCTGCTGCGGGCCGGCGCGGTCACCGCCGCCGGGGTGGGCGCCGCCTCGGCCGCCGGGGTGCTGGCCGCCGGGCGGGGCATCCCGGGGCTGGTGGTGGCGGCCGGGCTGCTCGCGGCCGGCGCTCTCGGCTCGTCGACGTTTCCCCGGGTGCGGCGCGGCATCCGGGTGACCATCACGCAGATCCGTGGGCGGGAGGGGCCGGCCCGGGCCAGCCGACCCGCCCCGGCCTCCACGAAGGGCAGGTGACGGTCGTCGTGTCGTCCATCCGGGACCGGGTGAAGCAGATCGTGCCGACCCAGGTGACCAACCGGGTACGGGAGAGCCTCGTCGACTACGGGGTGCGCACCAGCGACCGGCGGCCGTTGCCGGACTTCCTCATCATCGGCACCAAGCGGGGCGGCACCACCTCGCTCTGGAACTACCTGCTCCAGCATCCGCTGGTGCCCCGGCTCTTCCCGGCGTGGAACACCAAGAGCGCGCACTACTTCGAGGAGAACTGGGGACGCGGGGAGGCCTGGTACCGGTCGCACTTCCCGACGGTGCGGCAGCGCGAGGCGCTGGCGCGCCGGCACGGCGGGCCGGTCCGGGTCGGCGAGGCGGCCCCGCTGTACATGTTCCACCCGCTCGCCGCGGGGCGGGTCGCCGCGCTGATGCCCGAGGTGCGGCTGATCGTGCTGCTCCGGGACCCGGTGGAGCGGGCGTACTCGCACTGGAAGGAGCGCCGCGCGCAGGGCGTCGAGCCGCTGGACTTCGCCGCCGCGCTGGCCGCCGAGGCGGAGCGTACGGCGGGGGAGCGGGAGCGGCTGATCGCCGAGCCGGAGTACGTCAGCCGCGCGTACGACTGGTACAGCTACCGGGCCCGGGGCCGGTACCTGGAACACCTGGAGCCGTGGCTGCACCGCTTCGACCGGTCGCGGATCCTGGTCCTGCCCAGCGAGCAGCTCTACGCCGACGCCCGGGCGACCTACCACCGCACCCTGGACTTCCTCGGCCTGCCCCGGTACGACCTGCCCGACTTCAAGGTCTACAACGACCGCCGCTCGGCGCCGCTGGATCCGGCGCTGCGGGCGGAGCTGACCGAGTACTACCGCCCGCACAACGCGGCGCTGCGGCAGCGGCTCGGGCTGGACCTCGACTGGCCGGAGCGGGCGGCGTGACCGCGCCGGGCGGCACCGGAGCCGATCCCCGCTCCCGGGCGGACGGGCTCGGCTGGGTCACCCGCGCGGTCTTCGGCGACGAGCGGATCGGGTTGGCCGTGGACCGCCCGCCACCACCCGGGCACCGCGCCGTCGCCCGGTACGCGGTCGTCCCGTCGGTACGCCGGGCCCGGTTCCTGCTGCCCCTCGGCGCGCCCCGGGTCACCGCCGCCGCGCTGCTGGCGTACAACGCGCTGCGTCCGCCCGCGGTGCGCGCGGCGCGGGCGGTACTCGGCGGGCTGGCCCGGGTCGGCGTGCTGGACCGGGCGCCGTTTCCCACTCTGATCGTGTCCCTGCCCGCCGGGCTGGTCCCGGCCGACGTGCTGCTGGCGCAGCGGCTCGCCGCCGCCCTGGACGGCGGGCCCGGGTACGCGGCCTGCGGGGTCCGCCCACCGGACCCGAACCACAAGCCGACCCTGCAGCTCTTCGCCGCCGACGGGCGACCCCGGGGCTACGCCAAGATCGGCTGGAACGGCGCCACCCGGGCGCTGGTCACCGCCGAGGCGGCCGCGCTGCGCGGCCTGCCCGCGCTGGCCGGCGTGCCCGGGCACCCGGTGGCGCCCCGGCTGCTGACCGAGACGTCGTGGGCCGGGCAGGCGGTCGCGCTGGTGGAGCCGCTGCCGCCGGCGGTGCGGGGGCTGCCGGTCGGCGCCCCGCCGGCCATCCCGGCGCTGCTCGCGGTGGCCCGCCGGGGCCGCCCGCCGGCGCCACCCCGACCGCTCGCCGGCTCGGCGTTCCTGGCCCGGCTGGCCGGCACGGCCCGGCGCGCCGCCGCGGCCGATCCCGCCGGTGCCCGGGCGGTCGCCGCGGTCGCCGCGCTGGCCCACCGGCACGGCGACACCCCTGTCGAGTTCGGCCACTGGCACGGCGACTGGGTGCCGTGGAACCTGGGCCGGCACCACGGCCGGCTGGTCGCCTGGGACTGGGAGCACAGCGGACCGGACGTGCCGCTCGGCTTCGACCTGGCGCACGACGCGTTCCAGCGGGCCGTGGTGCTGCGCGGCGAGCCGGTCGCGGCGGCCGCGCGGGCCGTCGACGCGTGGCTGGCCCGGCACGGCGCCGCCCTCGGGCTCGACCCGGCCGCCCGCCGGCTGGTGGCCGACGCCTACCTGGTGGAGATGTGGCTGCGGAGCTGGCGGCTGGCCGACGCCGGCGCGGGTTGGAACCGCACCCTCCATCCCGCCCTGCTGGACGTCGTCGCGGAACGACATGGCGGTTGATCGTACGAATCCGCCATGACCGCAGGTCAGACCAATGGCGGACAGTGACGGGAGGGCCGCAGGCCGTTACCATCGCTGGGGGTGACGGTCGGGCGGCGGACCTCCTCCACCTGCAATGGAGATGCAGCGTTCGCCGGTCGCCGGAACCGGCCGGGGGAGTGTCATCGCGTCGGCGTCGCGCCGACCGTGGATCCAAGCGAACTTCTGGGGACTCGCGTGGAGCAGAACATCGAGGACGCCGCGGACCCGCCGGTCCTGCTGCTGGTCGGGTCCAGCGGCGGGCACCTGGCCCAGCTGCTGGCCCTGCGCCCCTGGTACGAGCAGTGGCGCCGCTGCTGGGTCACCTTCGACACGCCCGAGGCGGTGTCCCTGCTCGCCGGTGAGGAAGTGGTGCCGGCGCACCACCCGACCACCCGCAACCTGCCCAACCTGCTGCGCAACGCGGTGCTGGCCCGGCGGGTGCTGCGCCGGCGGCGGGTCGCCGCGGTGGTGACCACCGGCGCCGGCGTGGCCGTCCCGTTCGTCGTGCTGGCCTGGCTGCGGCGCATCCCGACGGTCTACATCGAGGTGTACGACCGGATCGACACCCCGACGCTCACCGCCCGGCTCTGCCGGCCGTTCCTGTCCGCGATGCTCGTGCAGTGGGAGGAGCAGCGCCGGCAGTACCCGGAGGCGACGGTCGTGGGGACGCTGCTGTGAGCGGGGCCGCCGACGCCGCGCCGGCGCACCGGTTGGCCCCGGGCCGGCCGGAGCAGCGGCCGGCACGGCCGGTGGACCGGATCGAGCCGGCGAAGCAGGTGCCCCGACCCCGCGACCCGGCCGAGGTCGCCCGGATCCACCTGCTGGTCGCCGTCGGCACCGACCGGCACCCGTTCGACCGGCTGGTCGACTGGTTGTGCGAGTGGCACGCGGAGGTCGCCGACCGGGTCGACCTCACCGTCCAGCACGGACACACCCGCGCCCCGCGGCTGCCCGACGCGGTGCCCTTCCTCTGCCACGACGCGTTGCAGGCCGCGATGGCCGGGTCCGACCTGGTGGTCTGCCACGGCGGCCCGGCGACCATCCTGGAGGCCCGCCGGCACGGCCACCTGCCGATCGTGGTGCCCCGCGACCCGGCCCACGGCGAGCACGTCGACGACCACCAGCAGCTGTTCTGCCGGCGGCTCGGCGCCGCCGGCATGGTGGCGCTCTGCGAGTCCCGGGAGGAGCTGCGCGGCGCGCTCGGCAGCGGGCTGGCCGATCCGGACCGGTTCACCGTCTCGACCGACGCCGCCGCGGCCGACGCGCAGCGGGCCGCGGTGCGGCGGGTGGGGCGGATCGTGGATGAGCTGGTGGCCGCGTCCGCGCGGCGGCGGCACCGGGCGTGGTGGCGGTGGACCCCGCCGGGGCGCGACGGAGCACGGCGATGACCGGGCCGCCGAGCGTGAGCGTGGTGGTGCCCACCCGGGACCGGCCGGAGCTACTGCGTGCCGCCGTCCGGGCGGCGCTCGACCAGGACCATCCCGGCCCGGTCGAGGTGGTGGTGGTCCACGACCGGTCCGAGCCGGACGCCACGCTGGCCGACCTGGGCCGTCCCGGCCGCCCGGTCCGGGTGCTGCGCAACCGGCGCACCCCGGGGCTGGCCGGCGCCCGCAACACCGGCACGCTGGCCGCCGCCGGGGAGCTGATCGCGTTCTGCGACGACGACGACGAGTGGCTGCCCGGCAAGCTGCGGGCCCAGGTCGGGGCGCTGGCCGCGGTGCCGGGCGCGCAGTTCGCCTGCTGCGGCATCCGGGTCAGCTACGACGGGCGGACCCTCGACCGGTCGCTGCCCCGCGACTCGGTCACCCTGACCGACCTGCTCCGCGACCGGATGACCGAGCTGCACCCCTCGACGTTCCTGATCCGGGCCGCCGCGCTGCGCGACGGGTTCGGGCTGGTCGACGAGGAGATCCCGGGCAGCTACGCGGAGGACTACGAGTTCCTGCTCCGGGCCGCCCGCAGCGCCCCGCTGGTCAACGTGCCCACCCCGTACGTGCTGGTGCGCTGGCACCGGCGGTCCTACTTCGCGCAGCGCTGGGACACCATCGCCGAGGCGTTGCAGTGGCTGCTGGCCCGCTATCCCGAGTTCGGCGCCCAGCCGGCCGGCGAGGCGCGGGTCGCCGGGCAGATCGCCTTCGCCCGGGCCGCCGCCGGGGACCGCCGGGCGGCGGTGCACTGGGCCCGCCGGACGCTGCGGCGCAACCCGCGCGAGCCGCGCGCCTACCTCGCCCTGGCCGTGGCCGGGCGGGTGGTACGGGCCGACGCGGTGCTGCGCACCCTGCACAGACGCGGCCGGGGCATCTGAGCCCTCCCTGCCCGGGGCCGTTCGTCGAGCCCACCCGACCCAGGAGAAAGAGGACCCCGGATGGCACTGCACTCGCTCAGGTTCCGGCTGGTCGACTCGCCGACCTCGCTCGGCGCGAAGCGACGGGCGCGCCGCGCCGCGTGGCTGTCGGACACCTTCCCGAACCTCGCCGAGATGACCGTCCTGGACCTGGGCGGGCGGGTGGAGAGCTGGGCGCGGGTGCCGGTCCGCCCGGCCCGCGTGCACGTGGTCAACCTGGAACCGCTGCCGGCCGCGCTGCCGGACTGGGCGGAGGCGGACCACGCGGACGCCTGCGAGCTGCCCGAGCGCATCCTGAACCGCCGCTACGACCTGGTCTTCAGCAACAGCGTGCTGGAGCACGTGGGCGGGCACGAGCGCCGCCGCCGGATGGCCGAGGCGATCCGCGGGCTGGCGCCGGCGTACTGGGTGCAGACCCCGTACCGGTACTTCCCGATCGAGCCGCACTGGGTGGCGCCCGGCATGCAGTTCCTGCCGGTCTCGGCGCGGGTGCTGGTGGCCCGGAAGTGGCCGCTGGCCTACACGCCGGGCAAGTCCTACCAGGCGGCGATGCGGCAGGTGCTCACCACGGAACTGATCGGCCGGGCCGAGCTGCGCTACCTGTTCCCCGAGGCGGCCATCCGCAACGAACGGCTGGCCGGGCTGACCAAGTCGCTGATCGCGGTCCGGGCCTAGGCCGGCCGGTTCGCCGCGCGGGCCGCCGCCGTGGTCAGCGCTGCCGGTCCCGGCGCTGCGTCGACGCCTGGCGCAGCCGCTCGTACCAGGCGGGCGTGGTGGCCGGGTCGAAGATCCGGGCGATCACCAGGTCGGTCGAGGAGTGCGCCAGGATCGACAGCACGATGGTCAGCGCCACCAGGTGGAAGACCTCGTCCCCGGCCGGGATGCCGGCCTCCAGCACCAGCAGGCCGTAGACCACCGAGGCGAAGCCCTTCGGGCCGAACCACATCGCGGCGAACTGCTCGGTGCGGGTCAGGTGCGAGCCCAGGAACGACACGGCCAGGGCGAGCGGCCGGGCCGCCACGATGGCGAGCACCGCGAAGATCCAGCCGGTCCAGGCGATCTCGCCGAGGAACTCGAACGAGATCAGCGCGCCGAAGACCAGCAGCGCGACCAGCTTGAACAGCTCCGCGACCAGCTCGCCGAAGTGCTCGAAGCTTTCCCGCTGCCGCTGGCCGAAGGTGGCCACCGTGACGCCGGCGGCGAACGCGGCGAGGAACAGGTTGGCGTGGGTGACCTGGCCGAGCGCCAGCACCAGCAGGCCGATCGCCACCCCGTTCAGCGGCTCGTACTGGGTGGAGGCGGAGAAGAACCGCAACCGCTCCAGCCGCAGCGCCAGCCACGGCACCGCCACCCCGATCACCACGCCGAGCAGCAGTTCCATGCCCAGCTCGTCGAGGTGCAGGTCGCCGGAGCCGGCGGCCACGGCCAGGAAGAGGATGACGAACGGCAGCGCCAGCCCGTCGTTGACCCCGGACTCGACGTTGAGCAGGTGCCGCAGTCGGCCGGGCACCCGCTCGTTGCCGACCAGCGCGGCCGCGAACACCGGGTCGGTGGGAGCGAGGATCGCCCCCACCAGTAGCGCCTCCGGCCAGTCCAGCCCCGCCACGTAGTGGGCCAGCAGCGCGGTGATCAGCAGGGTCAGCGGCAGCCCCCAGCCCAGCGCCCGGCCGGGCAGCCGCCAGGCCGACCGCAGGTCGGCCCAGCCGACCCGCATGCCGTCGGTGAAGAGCACCGTGAACAGCGCCAGCTCGGCGAGGGTCGACACGATCGGGGTGTCGGGCGTGATGTCCAGCACCCCGGTGGTCTCCGGGCCCAGCACGAAGCCGGCGACCAGGAACAGCACGGCGGTGGAGAGGATGGTGCGGTGCGCCAGGCTGGAGAGCAGCACGGCGAGCAGCAGGACGGCCGCGAACGCGAAGAGCAGCACCGGTGACTCCCGAGGAAGGGTCGATGAGGGACCTGCCGACCAGACTTCCCGGCGCGCCGCCATGATCGTACGGGTTCGTCGTGCGACGTGGTGCCCGGCGGGGCGCCGTCCGCTGGGCGGGACGCGGCGGGCGCGCCGTCGCGGCGACCACCGGCCGTGACAGACTGAGCGCTGTGTTGCGCTGGTTGACTGCAGGTGAGTCGCACGGTCCCGCCCTCGTCGCGCTGCTCGAGGGGGTGCCCGCCGGGGTCGAGGTGACCACCGGCGAGATCGCCGGCGAGCTGGCCCGGCGCCGGCTCGGCTACGGCCGGGGCGCCCGGATGTCGTTCGAGCAGGACGAGGTCGAGATCATCGGCGGGCTCCGGCACGGCGCCACCCTGGGCAGCCCGGTGGCCATCCGGGTCGGCAACTCCGAGTGGCCCAAGTGGCAGACGGTGATGGCCGCCGACCCGGTCGACCCGGCGGAACTCGCCGGGCAGGCCCGCAACGCCCCGCTGACCCGGCCCCGCCCCGGCCACGCCGACCTGGCCGGCATGCAGAAGTACGGCCACACCGACGCCCGGCCGATCCTGGAGCGGGCCAGCGCCCGGGAGACCGCCGCCCGGGTCGCCGTCGGCACCGTGGCGAAGGCGCTGGTGCGGCAGGCGCTCGGCGTCGAGATCGTCTCGCACGTGGTCGAGCTGGGCCCGGTCGCGGTGAAGCCGGGGCTGCGGCCCCGCCCCGAGGACGCCGCCCGGATCGACGCCGACCCGCTGCGCTGCCTCGACCCGGAGGCCAGCGCCCGGATGGTGGCCGAGGTCGACGCCGCGAAGAAGGCCGCCGACACGCTCGGCGGCGTGGTCGAGGTGCTGGCGTACGGGGTGCCGCCGGGGCTGGGCAGCCACGTGCAGTGGGACCGCAAGCTGGACGCCCGGCTGGCCGCCGCGCTGATGTCCATCCAGGCCATCAAGGGGGTCGAGATCGGCGACGGCTGGCAGCAGGCCCGCTCCCGCGGCTCGGAGGCACACGACGAGATCATCCCCACCGCCACCGGCGTGCGGCGGGTCACCGACCGGGCGGGCGGGCTGGAGGGCGGCATCACCACCGGCGAGCCGCTGCGGGTGAAGGCGGCGATGAAGCCGATCTCGTCGCTGAACCGGGCGCTGGCCACCGTGGACGTGACCACCGGCGAGCCGGCCACCGCGATCAACCAGCGCTCGGACGTCTGCGCGGTGCCCGCCGCCGCGGTGGTCGCCGAGGCGATGGTGGCCCTGGTGCTGGCCGAGGCGGCGGTGGAGAAGTTCGGCGGCGACTCGGTCGCCGAGATGCGCCGCAACCTGGCCGGCTACCTCGATTCCCTGGTGATCCGGTGAGCGGCCGGAGCGTGACCCGGTGACGGGGACGACGCGGCCGGTGTGCGTGCTGGTCGGGGCGCCGGGGTCCGGCAAGACCACTGTCGGCCGGGCGCTCGCCGACGCCCTCGGGGTGGAGTTCCGGGACACCGACGCCGACATCGAGCAGCTCGCCGGCAAGCCGATCCCGGAGATCTTCGTCGACGAGGGGGAGGCGCACTTCCGTACCCTCGAACGGGCGGCGGTGGCGGCGGCGCTGGCTTCCTGCTCCGGCGTGCTCGCCCTCGGCGGCGGCGCGGTCCTCGCCGAGGAGAACCGGGCCGCGCTGATCGGGCACCCGGTGGTGCACCTCTCGGTCGAGCTGCCGGACGCGGTGAAGCGGGTCGGGCTCGGCGCGGGCCGCCCGTTGCTGGCGCTCAACCCGCGGGCCACCCTCAAGCACCTGATGGAGCAGCGCCGCCCGCTCTACGCGGAGGCGGCGACCGCGACGGTGGTCACCGACGGGCGGAGCCCGGAGGAGATCGCCGCCGAGATCGTCGCGTTGCTCAAGCGCTGACCGGCGGTCGCCGGCCCGACGGGCGGGCCGGCGACCGCGCGGGTCAGCTGTGGGCGATGGTGTCGAGCACCGTGGCGAGGCCCTTCGGCTCGCTGAGCATCGGCCAGTGGCCGGTGGGCAGGGCGTGCAGCTGGCCACCGGCCAGCCCGGCGAAGAACGGGTGTCCCTGCGCGATCATCTCCTCCACCATCGGCAGCGGGAACGTGCTGGCGACCAGCGCGGTCGGCACCGCCCGCCCGCCGGTGCGCCGCACCGGCTCGGTGGCGGCCCGCAGCGGGTGCGGGGTGGCCCGGGCCCGCAGCAGCGCGAGCGCCGCGTCGTCCAGGCCGGCCAGGTTCTCCGGGTCCGCCGCCGGGTCCCAGGCCGGCGGCGGCAGCAGGTGCCCGTCGCCGATCTGCGCGCGCAGCCGCTCCTGCTCCTCCGGCGGGTTGCTGTCGAACTGGGACATCCCGTCGGGCATCGGCCCGCTCTCCACGTAGACCACCCGGGCGATCCGGTCCGGGATCCGGTCCGCGGCCTGGGTCACCGGCAGGCCGCCGCCGGAGTGCCCGACCAGCAGCACGTCGCGCAGGTCCTCCACCTCGATCAGCCGGACGATGTCGGTGGTGTGCGTCTCCAGGCCCACCTCCGGCCCGGCCAGGTGGGCCCGTTCGGCCACCCCGGTCAGCGTGACCGGGTAGACCTCGTGGCCCTGGCCGCGCAGCGTGGCGGCCACCTCCCGCCACGCCCAACCACCCAACCAGAACCCCGGCACCAGCACGAACGTCGCCATCTCGATCTTCCTCTCTCGTGACTCCCGGATAGCGTACGATCGAATCCGGACGACTTCCGCCCGGTTTTTAGGAGTGTCCCGTGTCACATCCCGCCGGTCGGGTGCTCGGGCTGCTGGAGCTGCTGCAGAGCCACCACCGGCTGACCGGCGCCGAGCTGGCCGCCCGTCTCGGCGTCGACGAGCGGACCGTGCGCCGCTACGCCACCACGCTGGCCGACCTCGGCATCCCGGTGACCGCCGACCGGGGCCGGTACGGCGGCTACCGGCTGCGCCCCGGCTACAAGCTCCCGCCGCTGATGCTCACCGACGACGAGGCGGTGGCCGTGCTGCTCGGCCTGGTCGCCGCCGAACGGCTCGGGCTGGGCACCGAGGAACCGGCCACCGCCACCGCGCTCGCCAAGATCCGCCGGGTGCTGCCGCCGACGCTCGCCGACCGGCTCGCGGCCGTCCAGGAGCACCTCGGCTTCACCCTGCGCCGCGCCGACCCGGCGGTCCGCCCGGCCACCGGGACGCTGCTCGCCCTGGCCGCGGCGGCCCGGCAGCGGCGCCGGGTGCGGCTGGACTACCGCTCCTACGCCGGCGCCGCGTCCCGCCGCCGGCTGGACCCGTACGGGCTGGTCTTCCACGCCGGCCGCTGGTACGTCACCGGCCACGACCACCTCCGGGCCGAGGTGCGCACCTTCCGGCTGGACCGGATCGGCGAGGTGGTGGCGGAGGCGGAGACCTTCGAGGTGCCGGCCGGGTTCGACCCGGTGGCCCAGGTGACCCGCTCGCTGGCCGGGGTGCCGTACGCGCACGACGTCGAGGTGCTGCTGGAGACCGACCCGGACACCGCCCGGCGCCGGATCCCGCCCAGCGTGGGCGAGCTGACGCCCACCGCCGACGGGGTGCTGCTGCGTACCCGGGCGGAGCGGCTGGACGGGATGGCCCACCTGCTCGCCGGGCTGGGCTGGCCGTTCACCGTGCTGCGCCCGGACGCGCTGCGCGACGCGGTGACCGAGCACGCCCGCCGGCTGGCCGACTGGGCGGGCCGGTCAGCCGGCTGAGGCCGGCAGGGGAGCCCGGGCGTGCCGGGGCTCCGGCCGCCAGGTGACCAGCAGCGCCAGGGCGAGCAGCAGCTCGGCCAGGTCACCGCCGTAGTACATGACCGTCGCGGCGGCGCGCAGCTCGGCCGCCGGGGCGGTGACCTCCACCAGCAGGCCGGCGTAGAGGAGCTGGGCGAGGGTGGCGTGCCCGGCCACCGCGACGCCGAGCACGACCAGCCGGACCGGCACCCGCGCGCGGTGCGGACCCGGGTCCGGGCCGGCGATCGCCCAGGTGAAGAGGTAGCCGCTGAGCAGGAAGTGCAGCAGCACCAGGTGGTGCAGGACCGGGTGGGTCAGCGTGGCCCGGTACAGCGGGGTCAGATAGAGCACGTAGAGCCCGCCCACGGTCAGCAGCAGGCCGGTCACCGGATGGGTGAGCACGCCCACCGCCGGGCGGCGCAACAGGCGGACCACCGCGCGTCCGGCGCGCCGGTCGACGACCCGCAGCGCCAGGGTGGCCGGCGCGCCCAGCGCCAGGCCGAGCGGCGCGAGCATGCCCAGCAGGAGGTGCTGCCACATGTGCGCGGCGAGGCCGTGCCCGGGCAGCGCCAGCGCGACGGCGGCCGCCGCCGCGCCCGCGCCGAAGCTCGCCGTCCGCCAGTGGCTCCACCCGGCGCGGTCGGCGGCCCGCTGGCGCAGGGCCGCCGCCAGGTAGACCCAGAAGAGCACCGGCGGTACGAGCAGCAGCGGCCCGATGGCGAGCCCGGGTCCGGCGTGCTCGGGGGTCATCGCCGGTCGTCGGCGCAGAGGTCCACCACGGTGCCCCGCCGCTGCACCAGCCAGCCGACCGCGATCAGCACCACGCCGAGGGCCAGGAAGCCCAGGTCCCACCAGGTCTGGTGCGGGCCGGCGCGGACGTGGTGGATGCCGAGCAGGTGGTGGTCGACGATCCCCTCGACCAGGTTGAACAGGCCCCAACCGACCAGCGCCCAGCCCCACAGCACCGGCGAGCGCCACAGCCGGCCCCGGGACCGGGTGACCCGCGAGTACAGCATGGCGAGGCCGGTGAGCACGGCCACCCAGGTCACCACGTGGAAGATGCCGTCCCACAGGGTGTTCATCTCCAGTCCCGCGACGGTGTCCACCGGATACGGCCGGATGCCGACGTTGTCCGTGTCGGTGCTGCTGAGCAGGTGGTGCCACTGGAGTACCTGGTGCAGCAGGATGCCGTCGACGAAGCCGCCCAGCCCGACCCCGAGGACGGTGGCGGGCAGCCGGATGTCTCCGCCGTCCAGGGTGGTTCTCGCCATCGGGCACCTCCGCGGGGTTCGGTTGGGCACTCGTTGCCCGGCGCGAACCGGACTAAACGCGCGGACGGCTCGGCGGTCACCTGGTGGACAGCCCGGCCCGGCGGCCGGCTCGCTCGACTAGGCTGCCGGCGATGGACGAGGTGACCCGGATCCCGGTCGGCGGCGAGCGCCCGTACGACGTACTGGTGGGACGCGACCTGCTCGACCCGCCGTCGCGGCTGCTGCCCGGGGCGACCCGGGTGGCGCTGCTGCACACGGCCCCGGTCAAGGCGCTGGCCGACGCGCTCGGGGAGCGGCTGCGCGCCGCCGGCGTGCGGCCGCTGCCGATCGAGGTGCCGGACGCCGAGGCGGCCAAGCAGATCGAGGTGGCCGCCGCCTGCTGGGACCGGCTGGGCGAGGCCGGGTTCACCCGGGACGACGGGGTGGTCGGGATCGGCGGCGGCGCGGTCACCGACCTGGCCGGGTTCGTCGCGGCCTGCTGGCTGCGGGGGGTGCGCTGGGTGCCGGTGGCCACCTCGCTGCTGGGCATGGTCGACGCCGCGGTGGGCGGCAAGACCGGGATCAACACCGCGGCCGGCAAGAACCTGGTCGGCGCCTTCCACCCACCGGCCGGGGTGGTCTGCGACCTGTCCACCCTGGACAGCCTGCCGCCGGCCGAACTGGCCGCCGGGATGGCCGAGGTGGTCAAGTGCGGCTTCATCGCCGACCCGGTGATCCTGGAACTGGTGGAGCGGGATCCGGCGGCCGCCGTCGACCCGACCGGCCCGGTGGCCCGCGAGCTGATCGAGCGGGCGATCCGGGTCAAGGCCGGCGTGGTCTCCGGCGACCTGCGCGAGTCCGGAGTGCGCGAGGTGCTCAACTACGGCCACACCCTGGCGCACGCCATCGAGAAGGTGGAGGGTTACCGCTGGCGGCACGGGCACGCGGTCGCCGTCGGCCTGGTCTACGCCGGCGAGCTGGCCCGGCTCGCCGGCCGGCTCGACGAGGCCACCGCGCGGCGGCACCGCACCGCCGTGGCGGCGCTCGGCCTGCCCACCGGCTACCGGGCGGACGCCTGGCCGGAGCTGCTGGCCACCATGCGGGTGGACAAGAAGGCCCGGGGCGACCGGCTGCGCTTCGTGGTGCTCGACGGGCTGGCCCGACCGGCGATCCTGGAGGGCCCCGACGACGAGCTGCTGCACGCCGCCTACCGCGAGGTGGCCCGGTGAGGGTGTACGTGCTCAACGGGCCCAACCTGGGCCGGCTCGGCACCCGCGAGCCGGAGGTCTACGGCGCCACCACCTACGCCGACCTGGTGGCGCTCTGCGAGGCGACCGGCCGGGACCTGGGCCTGGACGTGACGGTGCGGCAGACCGACGCCGAGCACGAGCTGCTCGGCTGGCTGCACGCGGCCGCCGCCGAGGGGGCCGCCGTGGTGCTCAACCCGGCCGCCTGGTCGCACTACTCGTACGCGGTCCGGGACGCCTGCTCGATGCTGCGCGGGCCGCTGGTCGAGGTGCACATCTCCAACATCCACGCCCGGGAGGAGTTCCGGCACCACTCGGTGGTCTCCGCGGTGGCCACCGGGGTGATCTGCGGCCTGGGCGTCGACGGCTACCGGCTGGCCCTGCACCACCTGGCCTCCCGCCTCGGCTGACGAGCGGCGGGCCCGGCCGGGTCGGTCACCGTGCTGGCCCGGTGAGCGTGGCCGTGCGACGGTCGCCGTGCGGCGGGCTGGCGGGTGGGCGGCAGCGGGCGACGGGGGTCACCGCAGCTAGTAGACTTTGCAGGTCTGTCCGCCAATTGATGATCAAGGCAGGAAATGGCCACCACCAACGACCTGAAGAACGGCCTGGTACTCAACCTCGACGGGGAGCTCTGGTCCGTCGTCGAGTTCCAGCACGTCAAGCCCGGTAAGGGTGGTGCGTTCGTGCGTACCACGCTGAAGAACGTGCTCTCCGGCAAGGTCGTCGACAAGACCTTCAACGCGGGCACCAAGGTCGAGACCGCGACCGTCGACAAGCGCACCATGCAGTACCTCTACGCCGACGGCGAGGACTACGTCTTCATGGATCTGGAGACCTTCGACCAGATCACCGTCCCCGGCGGCACCGTCGGCGAGGCGGCCAACTACCTGCTGCCCGAGGCCGAGGCGACGGTGGCCACCCACGAGGGCGTCCCGCTCTACGTCGAACTGCCCACCAGCGTGGTGCTCGAGGTCACCTACACCGAGCCGGGCCTGCAGGGCGACCGCTCGACCGGCGGCAACAAGCCGGCCACCGTCGAGACCGGCGCGACCGTGCAGGTGCCGCTCTTCATCACCACCGGCGAGAAGATCAAGGTCGACACCCGCGACGGCCGTTACCTCGGCCGCGCCTGATGGCCGAGGGTCCCAAGCAGCAGATGCCGGCGCGCCGCAAGGCGCGCAAGCGGGCGTTGGACGTGCTCTACGAGGCCGATCTGCGCGACCGGCCGCCGGTGGAGGTGCTCGCCGGCTACCTCGAGCGGATCGAGAAGCCCCGCCCCGAGCACCTGGGCTACGCGGTGGGCCTGGTCGAGGGCGTCGCCGACCACCTCGACCGGATCGACGAGCTGATCGCGAGCTACGCCGAGGGCTGGACGCTGGACCGGATGCCGGCGGTCGACCGCAACCTGGCCCGGATCGCCGTCTACGAGCTGCTCTACGTCGACGAGATCGACGACCCGGTGGCGATCAGCGAGGCGGTGGAGCTGGCCCGGCAGATGTCGACCGACGACTCCCCGCGCTTCCTCAACGGCCTGCTCGGCCGGATCGCCGAGTACGCCACCCGCTGACCGCCCCCGCGGCGCGACGCGCGAAAGCGACACCGGACACGAAAGGGCCCGTGCCGTCCGGCACGGGCCCTTTCGGTGCGACAGCTCTCAGGAGGCGAAGAACGCCCGCGGGTCGGCGACCAGCACGCCGTGCTCGGTCAGCCGCTCGATCAGGCCGGACGGCGAGGCGTCGTAGACGATCGCCAGCGCGCGCAGGTCGTCGGCGCGGATGGAGAGCACCCGGCCGTTGTAGTCACCGCGCTGCTGCTGGATGGCACGGGCGTACCGGGCGACGTAGGCCAGGTCCTCCGAGGCCTCGTCGTAGAGCCGCTCCAGGTCGAGGACGATCTTGCTGGTCGGCTCGTGCCGCACCCCGCTGCCGTCGGGCAGCAGCTCCGAGACGGGAACTCGGTAGAAGTCGGCCAGCTCGGCCAGCCGGGACACCGTGACGGCCCGGTCGCCGCGCTCGTACGAGCCGACCACCACCGCCTTCCACCGCCCGTTCGACTTCTCCTCCACACCCTGCAGGGACAGGCCCTGCTGCTGGCGGATGGAGCGCAGGCGGGCGCCCAGCGACTTGGCGTATTCAGAGGGCATTCGGACACTCCCAGTGCTGCTCGGGGTTCTCCCAGCTATCGCTACGGAGCGTGACGGTACGGGGATTGCGACACCTGGTCAAGTGGTCGTGACCTTCCCGTTGGGTACGCCGGGGGAGTTATCCCCATTTCGCCGGGCTGACCAGGTGCTCAGTGGCCGGCGGCGGTCCGGCCCGTGACCACTGGTAACGTGGCTGAAGCCCCGCGCCGGGCCGGGTACGGTCCGGCGGGAGGATCCGACGTCCTTTAACGACCCGTCCCGTGAGGCGGGGAAGGAGGTCCGCCGTGGCCTACCCACCGGCTGCCCAGTCACCGACCGCCCGACAACCCTCGGTGAAGGTGATCCTCACCAGCGCCGACGTCCAGCGGGTGGTCGACCGGATCGCCCACCAGATCCTGGAGAAGACCCAGGGCGCCGCCGACACCGTCCTGCTCGGCATCCCCACCCGGGGCGCCCCGCTGGCGAAGCGGCTCGCCGCCCGGATCAGCACCTTCGAGGACGTGACCGTCCCGGTCGGCGTGCTGGACATCACTCTCTACCGCGACGACCTGCGCCGGCACGCCACCCGCGCGGTCGGCCCCACCCAGCTGCCGGCCGGCGGGATCGACGGCAAGCGGGTCGTCCTCGTCGACGACGTGCTCTTCTCCGGGCGTACCGTGCGGGCCGCCCTGGACGCGCTCAACGACGTGGGCCGCCCGGCCTCGGTGCAGCTCGCCGTCCTGGTCGACCGCGGCCACCGGGAACTGCCGATCCGCGCCGACTACGTGGGCAAGAACATCCCGACCTCGCTCGCCGAGAGCGTCAAGGTCACCCTCGCCGAGACCGACGGCGCCGACGAGGTCAAGCTGTACGGGGGGACCCCCGCGTGATCAGGCACCTGCTCTCCGGCGGCGACCTGGACGCCGCCACCGCCACCCAGATCCTGGACACCGCCGCCGAGATGGCCACCGTGGCCGGCCGCGAGGTCAAGAAGCTCCCCGCGCTGCGCGGCCGGACAGTGGTCAACCTCTTCTACGAGGACTCCACCCGGACCCGGATCTCCTTCGAGGCGGCGGCGAAGCGGCTCAGCGCCGACGTGATCAACTTCTCCGCCAAGGGGTCCAGCGTGGCCAAGGGCGAGAGCCTGAAGGACACCGCGCTGACCCTGCAGGCGATGGGCGCCGACGCGGTGGTGGTGCGCCACCCCGCCTCCGGCGCCGCGCACCGGCTCGCCAACTGGGTCGACGGCTCGGTGGTCAACGCCGGCGACGGCACCCACGAGCACCCCACCCAGGCGCTGCTGGACGCGTACACCATGCGGGCCCGGCTGGGCCGGCTGGCCGGCCTGTCGGTCGCGGTGGTCGGGGACGTGCTGCACAGCCGGGTGGCCCGCTCCAACGTGCTGCTGCTGTCCACCCTCGGCGCCAAGGTGACCCTGGTCGGGCCGCCGACGCTGATCCCGGTCGACATCGCGCAGGCGCTCGCGCCCGGCACCGGGGTCTGCTACGACCTGGACACGGTGCTGCCCACCTCGGACGTGGTGATGATGCTGCGGGTGCAGCGGGAGCGGATGAACGACTCCTACTTCCCGTCCGCCCGCGAGTACGCCCGCCGCTACGGGCTGGACGGCCCGCGGATGCGCCGGCTGCCCGAGCACGCGATCGTCATGCACCCCGGCCCGATGAACCGGGGCATGGAGATCACGCCCGAGGTGGCCGACTCGCCCCGCTCCACCATCGTCGAACAGGTCGCCAACGGGGTCTCCGTCCGGATGGCCGTCCTCTATCTGCTGCTCGGGGGGAACAACTCATGACCGCGTACCTGGTCAAGGGGGTCAGCGTGGTGGGGGCCGCGCCGACCGACCTGCTGATCCGCGACGGCGTCGTGGCCGAGGTCGGCGCCGACCTGGCCGCCGACGGCGCCACCGTGCTCGACGCGACCGGCCTGGTGGCCCTGCCCGGCCTGGTCGACCTGCACACCCACCTGCGCGAGCCGGGCCGGGAGGACGCCGAGACCGTGGAGTCCGGCTCCCGGGCCGCCGCCCTGGGCGGCTACACGGCGGTCTGCGCGATGGCCAACACCTCACCGGTCGCCGACACCGCCGGCGTGGTCGAGCAGGTCTGGCGGCTCGGCCGGGAGGCCGGGCTGGTCGACGTGCAGCCGATCGGCGCGGTCACCGTCGGGCTGGCCGGCGAGCGGCTGGCCGAACTCGGCGCGATGGCCGACTCGGCGGCCCGGGTGCGGATCTTCTCCGACGACGGGCACTGCGTGGCCGACCCGAAGCTGATGCGCCGGGCGCTGGAGTACGTCAAGGCGTTCGACGGGATCATCGCCCAGCACGCCGAGGAGCCACGGCTCACCGAGGGCGCGCAGATGCACGAGGGGGAGGTCTCCACCCGGCTCGGGCTGACCGGCTGGCCGGCGGTCGCCGAGGAGGCGATCATCGCCCGGGACGTGCTGCTGGCCGAGCACGTCGGCAGCCGGCTGCACGTCTGCCACGTCTCCACCGCCGGCAGCGTCGAGGTGCTGCGGCACGCCAAGGCCCGCGGGGTCCGGGTCACCGCCGAGGTGACCCCGCACCACCTGCTGCTCACCGACGAGCGCGCCGAGACCTACGACCCGGTCTACAAGGTCAACCCGCCGCTGCGCACCGGCGCCGACGTCGCCGCGCTGCGCGCCGCGCTGGCCGACGGCGTGATCGACATCATCGCCACCGACCACGCCCCGCACGCGGTGGAGGACAAGGAGTGCGAGTGGGCGTACGCCCGGCCGGGCATGCTCGGTCTGGAGACGGCGCTGTCCATCGCGCTCGACGTGCTCGGCCCCGAGTGGGACCTGATCGCCGAGCGGATGTCGCGCACCCCGGCCCGGATCGCCGGCCTGGAGGGGCACGGCCTCGACCCGGCGCCCGGCGTGCCGGCCAACCTGACCCTGGTCGACCCGGCCGCCCGCCGGGTGATCGAGCCGGCCGAGCTGGCCAGCCGCAGTCGCAACACCCCGTACGCCCGCATGACGCTGCCGGGTCGCATCGTGGCGACCTTCCTGCGCGGCGAGCCGACGGTCCTGGACGGAAAGGCTGTCAAGTGATCCGAACGAGGAGTGCAGCGGAGCGGAGCCCCGCGGTCCGGAGCGAGGGAGGCGCGGCGTGAAGCGGCGATCGGCGATCCTCGTCCTCGAGGACGGGCGGACCTTCCACGGCGAGGCGTACGGCAGCGTCGGGGAGACCTTCGGCGAGGCGGTCTTCAACACCGGCATGACCGGCTACCAGGAGACCCTGACCGACCCGTCCTACCACCGGCAGGTGGTGGTGCAGACCGCCCCGCACATCGGCAACACCGGGGTCAACGGCGAGGACGACGAGTCCGACCGGATCTGGGTGGCCGGCTACGTGGTCCGCGACCCGGCCCGGATCGGCTCGAACTGGCGGGCCACCGGCGGGCTGGAGGACCGGCTCGCCACCGAGGGCGTGGTCGGCATCAGCGGGGTGGACACCCGGGCGCTGACCCGGCACCTGCGCGAGCGCGGCGCGATGCGGGTCGGCGTCTCCAGCGTGGAGACCGACCCCCGGGCGCTGCTGGCCCGGGTCCGGCAGTCCTCGCAGATGGTCGGCGCCGACCTCTCCGCCGAGGTGACCACCGCCAAGCCGTACGTGGTCGCGGCCGAGGGGGAGCACCGCTACACGGTGGCCGCACTGGACCTGGGGATCAAGCGCAACGTGCCGCGCCGGCTGGCCGCGCGCGGGGTCACCACGCACGTGCTGCCCGCCGGCTCCACCATCGACGACCTGCTGGCCACCGGCGCCGACGCGGTCTTCTTCTCGCCCGGCCCCGGCGACCCGGCCACCGCTGACGGCCCGGTCGCGCTGGCCCGGGAGGTGCTGCGCCGGCGGGTGCCGCTGTTCGGCATCTGCTTCGGCAGCCAGATCCTCGGCCGGGCGCTGGGCTTCGGCACCTACAAGCTCGGCTACGGCCACCGCGGGATCAACCAGCCGGTGCTCGACCGGGCCACCGGCAAGGTCGAGGTGACCAGCCACAACCACGGCTTCGCGGTCGCCTGGCCGGGCCGCGAACAGGAGCTCGGTGCGGCCGAGGTGCCGGAGCCGGGCCGACGGCCCGGCTTGGTCGTACCCGACCAGGTGATCGAGACCGAGTTCGGCGGCGTCCAGGTCAGTCACGTCTGCCTCAATGACAACGTGGTCGAGGGGCTGCGGGCGAAGGACGTGCCCGCCTTCACCGTCCAGTACCACCCGGAGGCGGCGGCCGGTCCGCACGACGCGGACTACCTGTTCGACCGCTTCGCCGAGCTCATCGAGGGGCGCACCGATGCCTAAGCGGACCGACCTCAAGCACGTCCTGGTGATCGGCTCCGGGCCGATCGTGATCGGGCAGGCCTGCGAGTTCGACTACTCCGGCACCCAGGCCTGCCGGGTGCTGCGCCGCGAGGGCATCCGGGTCAGCCTGGTCAACTCCAACCCGGCGACGATCATGACCGACCCGGAGTTCGCCGACGCCACGTACGTCGAGCCGATCACCCCGGAGTTCGTCGAGCTGGTCATCGCCAAGGAGCGGCCGGACGCGATCCTGCCCACCCTGGGCGGGCAGACCGCGCTGAACACCGCGGTCGCCCTGCACGAGTCCGGCGTGCTGGAGAAGTACGGCGTCGAGCTGATCGGCGCGAACATCGACGCGATCAACCGCGGCGAGGACCGGCAGCTGTTCAAGGACATCGTGGCCAAGGCCGGCGTCCGGCTGGGCCTCGACGACCCGGCCGGGCTGGTGCCCCGGTCCCGGGTCTGCCACTCGATGGCGGAGGTCGAGGCCACCGTCGCCGAGCTGGGCCTGCCGGTGGTGATCCGGCCGTCGTTCACCATGGGCGGCCTCGGCTCCGGCATGGCGCACACCCCGGAGGAGCTGGCCCGGATCGCCGGTGACGGCCTCGCCGCGAGCCCGGTGCACGAGGTGCTGATCGAGGAGAGCGTGCTCGGCTGGAAGGAGTACGAGCTCGAACTCATGCGCGACCGCCACGACAACGTGGTGGTGGTCTGCTCGATCGAGAACCTAGACCCGATGGGCGTGCACACCGGCGACAGCGTCACCGTCGCCCCGGCGATGACCCTCACCGACCGGGAGTACCAGCGCCTGCGCGACCTGGGCATCGCGGTGCTGCGCGAGGTCGGGGTGGACACCGGCGGCTGCAACATCCAGTTCGCGATCAACCCGGCCGACGGGCGGATCGTGGTGATCGAGATGAACCCGCGGGTCTCCCGCTCCTCGGCGCTGGCCTCCAAGGCGACCGGCTTCCCGATCGCGAAGATCGCCGCGAAGCTGGCCATCGGCTACACCCTGGACGAGATCCCCAACGACATCACCCTGAAGACCCCGGCGGCGTTCGAGCCGGCGCTGGACTACGTGGTGGTGAAGATCCCGCGGTTCGCGTTCGAGAAGTTCCCCGGCGCCGACCCGGAGCTGACCACCACCATGAAGTCGGTCGGCGAGGCGATGAGCCTGGGCCGCAACTTCACCGAGGCGCTGAACAAGGCGATGCGCTCGATGGAGACCGCGGCGGCCGGGTTCTGGACCCGGCCCGACCCGGCCGGGGCGACCAAGGAGAACACCCTCGCCGCGCTGCGGACGCCGCACGACGGCCGGCTCTACACGGTGGAGCGGGCGCTGCGGCTGGGCGCGTCGATCGCCGAGGTCGCCACCGCCTCCGGCGGCATCGACCCGTGGTTCCTGGACCAGATCGCCGCCCTGGTCGAGCTGCGCGCCGAGATCGTCGCCGCGCCGGTGCTCGACGCCGACCTGCTGCGCCGGGCGAAGCGGGCCGGGCTGTCCGACCGGCAGCTGGCGGCGCTGCGTCCGGAGCTGGCGGCCGAGGACGGGGTCCGCACGCTGCGGCACCGGCTCGACATCCGGCCGGTCTACAAGACGGTGGACACCTGCGCGGCCGAGTTCGCCGCCACCACGCCCTACCACTACTCCTCGTACGACTCGGAGACCGAGGTGGTCGGCTCGGCCCGGCCCAAGGTGATGATCCTCGGCTCCGGGCCGAACCGGATCGGGCAGGGCATCGAGTTCGACTACTCCTGCGTGCACGCGGTGATGGCGCTGCGCACCGCGCCGGTCGCCGGCGCGGCCGGGTCCGGCGGGGTCGGCTTCGAGACAGTGATGGTCAACTGCAACCCGGAGACCGTCTCCACCGACTACGACACCGCCGACCGGCTCTACTTCGAGCCGCTCACCTTCGAGGACGTGCTGGAGGTCTGGCACGCCGAGGACGCCTCCGGCAAGGCGGCCGGCGGTCCGGGCGTGATCGGGGTGATCGTGCAGCTCGGCGGGCAGACCCCGCTCGGGTTGGCCCAGCGGCTGAAGAACGCCGGGGTGCCGGTGGTCGGCACCTCCCCGGAGTCGATCCACCTGGCCGAGGAGCGGGGCGCGTTCGGCGCGGTGCTGGCCCGGGCCGGGCTGCGCGCGCCGGCGCACGGCATGGCCACCTCGTACGACGAGGCGAAGGCGATCGCCGACGAGATCGGCTATCCGGTGCTGGTGCGCCCGTCGTACGTGCTGGGCGGCCGGGGCATGGAGATCGTCTACGACGACGCCACCCTGCGCGACTACATCGGCCGGGCCACCGCGATCTCGCCGGACCACCCGGTGCTGGTGGACCGCTTCCTCGACGA
The DNA here is from genome assembly GCF_030519475.1 of Micromonospora sp. C28SCA-DRY-2. Taxonomy (GTDB): domain Bacteria; phylum Actinomycetota; class Actinomycetes; order Mycobacteriales; family Micromonosporaceae; genus Micromonospora. Next base: position 144,887 of record NZ_JAUMKD010000005.1, read on the forward strand.
CGCCATCGAGATCGACGTGGACGCGCTCTGCGACGCCGACGGCGAGGTCTACCTCGGCGGGGTGATGGAGCACATCGAGGAGGCCGGCATCCACTCCGGCGACTCGTCCTGCGCGCTGCCGCCGATCACCCTGGCCGGCTCGCACCTGGCCGAGGTCCGCCGGTACACCGAGGCGATCGCCCGGGGGATCGGCGTACGCGGCCTGCTCAACGTCCAGTACGCGCTCAAGGACGACGTGCTCTACGTGCTGGAGGCGAACCCGCGGGCGTCCCGGACGGTGCCGTTCGTCTCGAAGGCCACGGCGGTGCCGCTGGCGAAGGCGGCCGCCCGGATCGCGCTCGGCGCCACCATCGCCGAGCTGCGCGCCGAGGGGCTGCTCCCGGCCACCGGGGACGGCGGCTCGATGCCGCCGGACGCCCCGATCGCGGTGAAGGAGGCGGTGCTGCCGTTCAAGCGGTTCCGCACCCCCACCGGCAAGGGGGTGGACTCGCTGCTCGGCCCGGAGATGAAGTCGACCGGTGAGGTGATGGGCATCGACACCGCCTTCGGGCACGCCTTCGCCAAGAGCCAGTCCGCCGCGTACGGCTCGCTGCCGACCGGCGGGAAGATCTTCGTCTCGGTGGCCAACCGGGACAAGCGCGGCATGATCTTCCCGGTGAAGCGCCTGGCCGACCTCGGCTTCGAGATCGTCGCCACCACCGGCACCGCCGAGGTGCTGCGCCGGCACGGCATCGCCTGCGAGCAGATCCGCAAGCACTACGAGGCCGGCGCGGGCGAGGACGCGGTGTCGCTGATCCTCGGCGGCGACGTGGCGCTGGTGATCAACACGCCGCAGGGCTCGGGCGCCAGCGCCCGGTCGGACGGCTACGAGATCCGCAGCGCCGCGGTCACCGCCGACATCCCGTGCATCACCACCGTGCCCGGCGCGGCCGCCGCCGTGATGGGCATCGAGGCCCGGATCCGCGGCGACATGCAGGTCCGCCCGCTCCAGGAACTGCACGCCGCGCTGCGGGCCGAGCAGTGATCTTCGAGCGGGCGGTGCGGCCGGCGCTGTTCCGGATCGGGGACGGGGACGCCGAGGCGGCGCACGAGTGGACGCTGCGCCGGCTGGCGGGACTCTCCCGCCGGCCGGCGGCGCTGGCCGCGCTGCGCGCCCGGTACGCCGTCCGGGCGCCGCGCACCGTGTTCGGCGTCGAGTTCCCCAACCCCGTCGGGCTGGCCGCCGGGATGGACAAGAACGGCGTCGCGCTGCCCGCCTGGCCGGCGCTGGGCTTCGGTTTCGTGGAGGTCGGCACGGTCACCGCGCACCCGCAGCCGGGCAATCCCCGGCCCCGGCTGTTCCGGCTGCGCGACAGCGAGGCGGTGGTCAACCGGATGGGCTTCAACAACGCCGGCGCCGAGGCCCTCGCGGCCCGGCTGGCGGCGCTGCCCCGCCCGCTGGGCGTGCCGCTGGGCATCTCGCTGGGCAAGTCCAAGGTGACCCCGCTGGACGAGGCGGTGGCGGACTACCAGGCGTCCTACCGGGCGCTGCGCGGGCACGGCGACTACTTCGCGGTCAACGTCTCCTCGCCGAACACCCCCGGGCTGCGGGCGTTGCAGGACCGGGCGCACCTGGACGCGCTGCTCGCCGCGCTGGTGGGGGAGAAGCCGGTGCTGGTGAAGATCGCCCCGGACCTGACGGAGCCGGCCATCGCCGAGCTGCTGGAGGTCTGCCTGGCCCGGGGCGCGGCCGGGGTGATCGCCACCAACACCACCCTGGCCCGGGACGGGCTGGCCCCGGCGGACCGGGCGCGCGGCGCGGAGACCGGCGGGCTCTCCGGCCGGCCGCTGGCCGACCGGGCCCGGCGGGTGGTCGCCTTCGTGCACCGGGAGACCGGCGGGCGGCTGCCGATCATCGGCGTCGGCGGCATCGTCGACCCCGACGGCGCGGCCCGGATGTTCGACGCCGGCGCCGCCCTGGTCCAGCTCTACACCGGCTTCATCTACCGCGGCCCGGCGCTGGTCCGCGCCGCCGCCCGCACCCGCGCCTCCGCCGCCGCCCTGTCCCCGACCCCGTGACGCCGCCCCGGCGATCGTGCACCTTCCGCCCCGGCGGGTGCCGTCTACCGGACGAAACACGGGCCACAACCGCGCGATTCGCGGCGAGCGACGAGGAAGGAGTGCGTGGGTGACGCCTGAGGAGGTTCTGGCCGCGGACCGGGCGCACGTGTGGCATCCGTACGCGGCGCTCCCGCCGGCGAGCGCGCCCTACGTGGTCGAGGGCGCGGAGGGGGTGCGGCTGCGGCTGGCCGACGGGCGGGAACTGGTCGACGGGATGTCGTCGTGGTGGGCGGCGATCCACGGTTACCGGCACCCGGTGCTGGACGCGGCGGTGACCGACCAGCTCGGCCGGATGAGCCACGTGATGTTCGGCGGGCTCACCCACGCCCCGGCGGTGCGGCTGGCGCGGACCCTGGTCGAGCTGGCCCCGGACGGGCTGGAACACGTCTTCCTCTGCGACTCGGGCTCGGTGAGCGTCGAGGTGGCGGTGAAGATGTGCCTGCAGTACCAGCGGGCCACCGGCCGCCCGGAGCGCCGCCGGCTGGGCACCTGGCGGGGCGGCTACCACGGCGACACGTTCCACCCGATGAGCGTCTGTGACCCCGAGGGCGGCATGCACCACCTCTGGGGCGACGTGCTGCCCCGGCAGGTCTTCGCCCCGGTGCCGCCCGGCGGGTTCGACACCCCGCCCGACCCGGCCTACGAGGCGGCGCTGGTCGACGCGGTCGAGCGGCACGCCCACGAACTGGCCGCGGTGATCGTCGAGCCGGTGGTCCAGGGCGCCGGCGGGATGCGCTTCCACCACCCGCACTACCTGCGGGTGCTGCGGGAGGTGACCCGCGCGCACGGGGTGCTGCTGGTCTTCGACGAGATCGCCACCGGCTTCGGCCGGACCGGCACCATGTTCGCCGCCGAGCACGCCGGGGTGGCGCCGGACGTGATGTGCGTGGGCAAGGCGCTCACCGGCGGCTACCTCACCCTGGCCGCCGCGCTGTGCACCCCGGAGATCGCCCGCGGCATCTCCGCCGCCGGCGTGCTGGCGCACGGTCCGACGTTCATGGCCAACCCGCTCGCCTGTGCGGTCGCCAACGCCTCCATCGGGCTGCTGCGGGCCGGGGACTGGGCGGGGCAGGTGGCGAGGCTCCAGGCGGGCCTGCGGGCCGGCCTGGAGCCGTTGCGCGGCGCGCCGGGGGTGCTCGACGTGCGGGTGCTGGGCGGGATCGGCGTGGTCCAGCTGGACCACGAGGTCGACCTGCCGGCCGCCACGGCGGCCGCGGCGGGGCGGGGGGTCTGGCTGCGCCCGTTCCGCGACCTGGTCTACACCATGCCGCCGTACGTCACCGACGACACCGACCTGGCCCGGATCGCGGCCGGGGTGGCGGCGGCGGTGGCGGCCGGCTGACCGCCCGGTCCGGGAGACCCGGCCGGGTACGCGGGCGGCCGACGCGGCCCGCGCGAGGAGCGAGGAGAGGACGAGAGGTGGAGAGTTTCGGCGCCCGCCTGCACCGGGCCGTGACCGAACGGGGCCCGCTCTGCGTGGGCATCGACCCGCACCCGGGGCTGCTGGCCCGCTGGGGGCTGCCCGACGACGTGACGGGGCTCGACCGGTTCGCCCGGACCGTCGTGGAAGCGCTCGGTGACCGGGTTGCGGTGATCAAGCCCCAGTCGGCCTTCTTCGAGCGGTTCGGCTCGCGCGGGGTCGAAATTCTTGAGTCAACTATCCGACAGTTACGGGCTTCCGGTTCGCTCGTTCTGCTTGACGTCAAGCGCGGCGACATCGGCTCGACGGTCGCCGCGTACGCCGCCGCGTACCTCGACCCATCCAGCCCCCTGTATGTCGACGCGGTCACCGCCAGCCCGTATCTCGGCGTCGGTTCGCTCGCTCCGATGTTCGAGCTGGCCGCCGCGCAGGGCGGTGGAGTCTTCGTCCTCGCGCTCACCTCCAACCCCGAGGGGGCCGCCGTGCAGCGGGCCCGGGCGGCCGACGGGCGGACCGTGGCGCAGACCGTGATCGACGAGATTTCCCAGCTCAACGCGGGTGCGGAGCCGCTCGGCAGCTTCGGTCTGGTGGTCGGGGCGACCATCGGCGACACCGGCCACGACCTGTCCGCGGTGAACGGTCCGCTGCTCGCGCCGGGCCTCGGTGCGCAGGGCGCCACCCCGGCCGACCTGCGGGTGGTCTTCGGCTCCAGCCTGCCCGCGGTGCTGCCCTCGTACTCCCGGGAGGTGCTCGGCGCGGGCCCCGACGTGGCCGCCCTGCGGGCCGCCGCGGACCGGGCGCTGGCCGGCTGCCGGGCCGCCCTGGCTGCCGGTTGACTGACTGACGGGTCGATCACTTTGTCGTGATCATGGCGCGCCCACGTTGCCGAAAGCTCCGTTGACCGCTAGTTTTCCCCGCGCTGGGAACCACGGACCCCTTGGTTCACAGCGACACCACGTTTCACAGATGCGGCGGTGCGTCCCGCCCGTCGCGATAGGGACCTGAGGAGAACTGGTGCCGCTCCCGTCACTGACCCCAGAGCAGCGCGCAGCCGCGCTCGAGAAGGCTGCGGAGATCCGCAAGGCCCGCGCTGAGCTGAAGGAGCAGCTCAAGCAGGGCAAGACCACCCTCGGAGCCGTCCTCGAGCGGGCCGAGTCCGACGACGTCGTCGGCAAGCTCAAGGTGTCCGCCGTCCTGCAGGCGATGCCGGGTATCGGCAAGATCCGGGCCACCCAGATCATGGAGAAGCTCAAGATCGCCGACAGCCGTCGCCTGCGTGGCCTCGGCGAGCAGCAGCGCAAGGCACTGCTTGGAGAGTTCTCCGCCAACTGAGTCTGGCGGCGTGTAGAAACAAGCAGTGAGCACGGAAGGCGAGGCGCGCCCGGCGGCTCGGCTCACTGTCCTGGCCGGACCTTCGGGCACCGGCCGGGAGAGTGTCGTCGAGTTGGTCCGGGCGCGTTCTCCCGCCGTGTGGAGCCCGGTGCCGGCCACCACCCGCCCACCCCGGGCGGGCGAGCGGCCCGGCACCGACCGGCTCTTCTGCGACCCGGTCGAGTTCGACCGGATGGCCGCCGCCGGCGAGCTGCTGGAGTGGAGCCGGATCGGCCCGTACGCGCGCGGCACGCCCGCGGCGCAGGTGCGGGCCCGGCTGGCCGCCGGGCAGCCGGTGCTGCTCCCGCTGGACCTGCCCGGCGCGATCGGCGTCCGGGCGGTGCTCCCCGACGCCCGCCTGGTCCTGCTCGTCCCGCCCGGATTCGACCCGGCGCCGGCCACCCTGGCGGAGACCGACGCCGTCGTGGTGCACGACCTGACCGAGCGCACGGTCACCGAGCTGGTAGGCTTGCTCGGTTCTTCGTTACCGGCTCCGGCCCGGTCGCCGCTGGGCGGTCGGGCGACGTAGCCGCTCCGAGCGGTTCTCCAGACGCAGAGGTTCATTCGTGGGATCCATCGCCACCAACCCCGAGGGCATCACCAACCCGCCGATCGACGAGCTCCTCGAGAAGACCACGTCGAAGTACGCGCTGGTCATCTTCGCCGCCAAGCGCGCCCGTCAGGTCAACGCCTACTACAGCCAGCTCGGTGAGGGCCTGCTGGAGTACGTCGGCCCGCTGGTCGAGACCACCCCGCAGGAGAAGCCGCTCTCCATCGCCATGCGCGAGATCAACGCGGGCCTGCTCACCGCCGAGCCGACCGACCAGCCGTAACCCGCCCCGCGCCGATGTCCCCCCGGATCGTCCTCGGGGTCGGTGGCGGCATCGCCGCCTACAAGGCGTGCGAGCTGCTGCGGCTGTTCACCGAGTCCGGCCACCGGGTCCGGGTCGTGCCGACCGCGTCGGCGCTCCGCTTCGTCGGGGCGCCGACCTGGGCGGCGCTCTCCGGCCAGCCGGTCGCCGACGAGGTCTGGTCGGACGTGCACGAGGTGCCGCACGTGCGCCTCGGCCAGCAGGCCGACCTGGTGGTGGTCGCGCCGGCCACCGCCGACCTGCTCGCCAAGGCCGCCCACGGCCTCGCCGACGACCTGCTCACCAACACCCTGCTCACCGCCCGCTGCCCGGTGGTGCTGGCGCCCGCCATGCACACCGAGATGTGGGAGCACCCGGCCACCGTCGCCAACGTGGCCACGCTGCGCGCCCGCGGCGTGCGGGTGATCGAGCCCGCCGTCGGCCGGCTCACCGGCGCCGACACCGGCAAGGGCCGGCTGCCGGATCCGGCGGAGATCTTCGCGGTCGCCCGCCGGGCCCTGGCCCGGGGCGCCGCCGCCCCGGCCGACCTGGCCGGCCGCCGGGTGGTGGTCACCGCCGGCGGCACCCGGGAACCGCTGGACCCGGTCCGCTTCCTGGGCAACCGGTCCTCCGGCAAGCAGGGCTACGCGTTCGCCCGCACCGCCGTGGCCCGGGGCGCCCGGGTCACCCTGGTCTCGGCCAACGTCGCGCTGCCGGACCCGGCCGGTGTGGACCTGGTCCGGGTCGGCACCACCGAGGAGCTGCGCCAGGCCACCCTCGCCGCCGCCGAGGCGGCCGACGCGGTGGTGATGGCGGCCGCTCCGGCCGATTTCCGGCCGGCGACCTACGCGACTGGCAAAATCAAGAAGTCGGACGACGGCAGCGCGCCAACCATCGAGCTGGTCACCAACCCGGACATTGCGGCCGAGCTGGGCCGGCGCCGTCGGCCGGAGCAGGTGCTGGTGGTGTTCGCCGCCGAGACCGGCGACGCCGAGGCCAACGGCCGGGCCAAGCTCGCCCGCAAGCGAGCCGACCTCATCGTGATCAACGAGGTCGGGCCGGACAAGGTCTTCGGCGCCGAGACCAACGCGGCGACCGTCATCGGCGCGGACGGCTCGGTCAGCCGGATGCCCGAGCAGTCGAAGGAGGATCTGGCCGACGGCGTCTGGGACCTCGTGGTGACCCGGCTGGCCGGTCCTTCCTGACGGGTGGTACCGAACACTGACCAGCGCGCGCTGCGCGGACGGTGGTGACTACACTGCCGCGGAACGACTTTTCCATAGCTTAGGAGTGCCGTGACACGCCGCCTCTTCACGTCCGAATCGGTCACGGAAGGCCACCCGGACAAGATCGCCGACCAGATCAGCGACGGGATCCTGGACGCGCTGCTCAGCCAGGACCCGCACAGCCGGGTCGCGGTGGAGACCCTCATCACCACCGGCCAGGTGCACGTGGCCGGCGAGGTCACCACCAAGGCGTACGCCGACATCCCGACCATCGTCCGGGAGACCATCCTCGGGATCGGCTACGACTCGTCGAAGAAGGGCTTCGACGGGGCCTCGTGCGGCGTGAGCGTCTCCATCGGCAACCAGTCCCCGGACATCGCCCAGGGCGTCGACAACGCCTTCGAGCTGCGCACCGGCGCCTCGGAGAGCGCCCTGGACGCGCAGGGCGCCGGTGACCAGGGCATGATGTTCGGCTTCGCCTGCTCGGAGACGCCGGAACTGATGCCGCTGCCGATCGCGCTCGCGCACCGGCTGGCCCGCCGCCTCGCCGCCGTACGCAAGGACGGCACCATCCCGTACCTGCGTCCGGACGGCAAGACCCAGGTCACCATCGAGTACGACGGGCTGCGCCCGGTGCGGCTCAACACGGTGGTCGTGTCCAGCCAGCACGCCGCGGACATCTCGCTGGAGTCGCTGCTCACCCCGGACGTGCGCGAGCACGTCATCGCCCCCGAGCTGGAGAGCCTCGGGCTGGACACCGAGGGTTACCGGCTGCTGGTCAACCCGACCGGCCGGTTCGAGATCGGTGGCCCGATGGGTGACGCCGGCCTGACCGGCCGCAAGATCATCGTGGACACCTACGGCGGCTACGCCCGGCACGGCGGTGGCGCCTTCTCCGGCAAGGACCCGTCGAAGGTGGACCGCTCGGCCGCGTACGCGATGCGCTGGGTGGCCAAGAACGTGGTGGCCGCCGGCCTGGCCGAGCGCTGCGAGGCGCAGGTCGCGTACGCGATCGGCAAGGCCCACCCGGTCAGCCTCTTCATCGAGACGTTCGGCACCGAGACGGTGCCGGTCACCTCGATCGAGAAGGCGGTGACCGAGGTGTTCGACCTGCGCCCGGCCGCCATCATCCGGGACCTCAACCTGCTCCGCCCGATCTACCGGCAGACCGCGGCGTACGGCCACTTCGGCCGGGAGCTGCCCGACCTGACCTGGGAGAGCACCGACCGGGCCGCCGACCTCAAGTCGGCCGCGGGAGCCTGACCGGCACCAGGCGTAGCGACCGGCGGCCCGCGGACGGGTCGCCGGTCGCTCGCGTCTGCGTGGACGTGCCCCTGGCCCACCTGGACCGGCCCTTCGACTACCTGGTGCCGGCCGAACTGGACGCCGACGCCACCCCCGGGGTGCGGGTGAAGGTCCGCTTCGCCGGGCAGTTGGTGGACGGCTGGCTGCTGTCCCGGGGCGACGACTCCGGGCACACCGGGCGGCTGGCGTACCTGGAGAAGGTGGTCTCCCCGGAGCCGGTGCTGGCGCCCGAGGTGGCCCGGCTGGCCCGCGCGGTCGCCGACCGGTACGCCGGCAGCCTCGCCGACGTGCTCCGGCTGGCCGTGCCGCCCCGGCACGCCCGGGTGGAGAAGGACGTCCGCGCCCGCGCCGCCGAGGGCGAGACCGCCGGGGCGGGCGGCGACGACCCGGACACGCCGCCGGTGCCCGGCAGCCCGGCTGCCACGCCAGACCCCGCCGACGCGGACGCCACCACGGAGGCGCCCGGTCAGGACGCCGCGCCGCGGCCTGCCGGTACGGACGCCACGGCGGCGTCGCCCGGTCAGGGTGCCGCGTCGCGGCCTCCCGGTGCGGCTGCCGGTGCGGAGCTCGCCGGCCCGGTGACGATGCCCGACCCGCACGGCTGGCGGGACTACCCGGCCGGGCCGGCCCTGCTCCGGGCGCTGGCCGAGGGCCGGGCGCCGCGGGCGGTCTGGTCGGCGCTGCCGGGCGAGGACTGGCCCGCCCGCTACGCCGAGGCGGTCGCCGCGACCGTGGCCGGCGGCCGGGGTGCGCTGGTGGTGGTCGCCGACAACCGCGACCTGGACCGCCTCGACGCCGCGCTGACCGCCAGGCTCGGCCCCGGCCGGCACGTCTGCCTCTCCGCCGCCCTCGGCCCCGCCCGGCGCTACCGGGCGTTCCTCTCCGCCCGGCGCGGCGACGTGCCGGTGGTGATCGGCACGCGGGCGGCGATGTTCGCCCCGGTGGACCGGCTCGGCCTGGTCGCCATCTGGGACGACGGGGACGACCTGCACGCCGAGCCGCGGGCGCCCTACCCGCACGCCCGGGAGGTGCTGCTCACCCGGGCCCAACTGGGTGAGGCGGCCGCCCTGGTCGGTGGGTACACCCGCACGGCCGAGGGGCAACTGCTGGTGGAGACGGGCTGGGCCCGGGAGGTGGTGGCCGACCGGGCCACCGTGCGCGCGCGGATGCCGGCGATAGCGCCGACCGGCGACGATCCTCAGTTGGCGCGTGACCCGCAGGCCGCCAGCGCCCGGCTGCCCAGCCTGGCCTGGACCACCGCCCGGGACGCGCTGCGCGCCGACCGGCCGGTGCTGGTCCAGGTGCCGCGCCGCGGCTACCTGCCGGCGGTGGCCTGCGCCGACTGCCGGACCCCGGCGCGGTGCCCGCACTGCGCCGGCCCGCTCGCCCTGCCGTCCGCCGCCGGCACCCCCGCCTGCCGCTGGTGCGGCCGGGTCGCCGCCGCGTACGCCTGCCCGCAGTGCGGTGGCCGGCGGCTGCGCGCCTCGGTCACCGGCGCCCGGCGCACCGCCGAGGAGCTGGGGCGGGCGTTCCCGGGCGTGCCGGTGCGCACCTCCGGCCGGGAGGAGGTGCTCGCCGCCGTGCCCGGCGGCGCCGGCCTGGTGATCGCCACCCCGGGCGCCGAACCGGTCGCCGACGGCGGCTACGGCGCGGTGCTGCTGCTCGACTCCTGGGCCCTGCTCACCCGGGCCGACCTGCGGGCCGGGGAGGAGGCGCTGCGCCGCTGGCTGGCCGCCGCCGCGCTGGCCCGGCCGGGACCGGCCGGCGGCCGGGTGGTGGTGGTCGCCGACGGCGCGCTCGCCCCGGTGCAGGCGCTGCTGCGCTGGGACGCCGCCTGGTTCGCCGAACGCGAACTGGCCGAGCGGCGCGAGCTGGGCTTCCCGCCGGCGGTGCGGATGGCCAGCGTGACCGGCCAGCCGGCCGCGGTGGCGGACCTGCTGGCCGAGGCCCGGCTGCCCGCCGAGGCCGAGCTGCTCGGGCCGGTGCCGGCGGACGGGGAGCGGGAGCGGATGCTGGTCCGGGTGCCCCGGGCCCGGGCCGCCGCGCTGGCCGAGGCGCTGCACTCCGCCGCCGGGGTCCGCACCGCGCGCAAGGCCACCGATCCGGTCCGGCTCCAGGTCGACCCGCTGGCCCTCTTCTGAGCGACCCGGCGGGTGGCCACCGGTGGCCGGGGAGCGCGGATCCGCCCCGCCACCGACCCCGGATCGCACCCGGTGTCCGGGAAACCCCTGGCCATGAGGTGATAGCATCGCCCGTCATGCCCGGGCGTACGACGGCTCCAGGTCGCGGCGCGGCGTCAGGCGCGCCGAGCTGGAGCTGCCGCAGGTGGCGCGACGGTGGCGCCGAACGCGTCGGTCGGCGCGGTGTCGGGATGTCCAACAGCCGGTGATCAGGGGTGGACCAGTCGTGACCGTTCGTCAGTCGATCGTCTTCAACGGTGACCTCGGCAGCGGCAAGAGCACGGTGTCGGTGGAGATCGCCAAGCGGCTCGGGCTGCGCCGGGTCAGCGTCGGCGACCTCTACCGCGAGATGGCGCAGCAGCGGCAGATGACCGCGTTGCAGCTCAACCTGCACGCCGAACTCGACCAGGCGGTCGACGGCTACGTCGACCAGCTCCAGCGCGACATCGCCGCCTCGGGCGAGCGGCTGGTCATGGACTCCCGGTTGGCGTGGCACTTCTTCACCGACGCGCTCAAGGTGCACATGATCACCGAGCCGACCGAGGCGGCCCGCCGGGTGCTGGCCCGGCCGTCCGGCCCGGCCGAGAGCTACACCTCGCTGGACGAGGCCCGCGCCAAGCTGAAGGAGCGCAGCGAGAGCGAGCGGGGCCGGTTCCTGGTCCGCTACGGGGTGGACAAGGCCCGGCTGCGCAACTACGACCTGATCTGCGACACCACCCGGGCGTCCGCCGCCGAGGTGGTCGAGCACATCATCGACGCGTACGAGGGCCGGCTCGGCGCGGAGGTGCTGCGCGACGCCCCGCCGCTGCTGCTGCTCGATCCGGCCCGGGTCTACCCGACCGAGGACATCGCCACCCTGCGCGGGCTCTGGGACTCCGAGTTCGTCGGCGAGGTCGCCTCCGCCGGGGACGAGGCGCTGGAGCCGCTGAAGATCGGCTACACCGGCGAGTACTTCTTCGTGGTCGACGGCCACCGCCGGCTCAGCGCCGCCCTGCAGAACGGCTTCCGCCTGGTGCCCGCGCAGTTGGTCGCCGAGGTGGACGAGCCGGTGGTCGGCGGGATGAGCGCGGTGGACTACTTCACCGCCCAGGTCCGGCCCGGCGTGGTCTACGACTGGGAGGCCGCCCACAAGATCGAGCTGCCGCTGCCGGTGCACGCCCGGCACGCCGGCGACGCGGTGCTGGCCGGAGAGCCGGGCGCGGGCGCCTGAGCCAACCGCCGTCATCCGCCGCCGGCCGGCCGGCCGGGCGGGCGGCGACGACGGCCGGGCGGGCGGCGACCCGGCCGATCGGTTCGGCCGGACGGGGGCCGGCTCAGGCCGGGGTGCCCGCCGGTGACCGCCGGGCCGCCACCGCCGCCGCGAAGGCCCGCACCATCGGGTGCGGCTCGTCGCCGTCGCCGGCCAGCTCCGGCTGGAAGAGCGTGGCCAGGAAGAACGGATGCCCGGGCAGTTCGGCGACCCGTACCTGCCCCTGCGGGTCGTGCCCGGTGAACCGGAGGCCGTGCTCGACCAGGGTCGCCAGGTAGCGCGGGTTCAGCCCGTAGCCGCACTGGTAGCGCTCGGTGCTGCGGTCGGCGCCGGTGCTCCGCTGCGCCAGCGAACCGGCGGCGAACACCACCGGCCCCTCGTGGCCGTGCAGCGCGCAGGCGAGCGGCTCGATGAGCAGGTCCGGGGCGTCCGGCGCGGTCTCGCCGTGCGCGACGTCGGTCAGGCCGCAGACCGCTCGGGCGTACTCCAGCAGGGTGTGCTGGAACCCGCCGCAGGTCGCCAGCAGCGGGATGCCCCCGGTGCGGGCGCAGCGCACGGCGTGCAGCGCCCCGGCCTCGCTGCGGTAGGGACTGCCCGGCAGCAGCCAGATCCCGTCGAAGTCGGCGAGCCGGCTGGCCGCCGCCTCCTCGGTGGGGATCCAGTACGCCTCCAGGTCGGTGCCGTGCCGGTCCCGCAGGGCGGTCAGCAGGGCGGGCACCCGGGTGTGCGAGCGGACGGCGGGGGAGCGGTCGCCGACGAGGGCGAGCCGGGCAACGGCGAAGGTCATGCCGACCATCGTGGCCAGCCCGGCCGATCACGTCCAACGATGATCCGTACTGGCCGGATCAGGAACACTTATCCGCCGTGGACCCGCACCTGCTGCGCACCTTCACCGTCGTCGCCCGCCTCCGGTCGTTCTCGGCGGCCGCCGTGGAACTCGGCTACACCCAGTCGGCGGTGAGCCAGCACGTCGCCGCTCTGGAGGCCGATCTCGGCGTACGCCTGCTGGACCGCCGGCCGGTGACGCCGACCGTCGCCGGGACCCGGCTGCTCGCGTACGCCGAGCCGATCCTGCTCCGGCTCGCCGCGGCGCGGGCCGACCTGGCCCGGCTGGCCGCCCCGCGGCCGGGGCCGCTGCGCGTCGGCGCCACCCCGCTGGTGGTGGCCGCGGCGGCGCGGTTGGCCACCGGCCGGCGCGGCGCGCTGACCCTGCACGTCACCACCCGCGCCGACCTGCCGCGCCGGGTCGCGACTGACGAGCTCGACCTCGGACTGCGCGACGGCTTCGCCGCGCCCAACGATCCGCTGCCCGGCGCCGACCTCGGGCCGACCCGGGTCGAGGTGCACGGCGTGGAGCCGGTGGTGGTGGCGCTGCCCCGCGACCATCCGCTGGCCGCCCGCCACCGCCTCGCCCTCGCCGACCTGGCCCTGGCCCGCTGGGTCGACGCGCCGGAGGTCGCGGCCCCGCTGGCCCAACTGCGCGCGGTCGCCGGCGCCGACGGGTTCCGCGCCGACGTGCGCTACCCCGGCACGGACGTCGCGGGGCTGCTGGCGGTGGTGGCCGCCGGGCACGGGCTGGCCGTGCTCCCGGCCGGGGTGGTGCGGGCGGGCGCCGGCCTGGTCGGGGTGGCACTGGCCGACCCGCGGTTGGTGCACCGGGTGGAGCTGCTCCGGCCGGCGCCCGCGGATGGCCCGCCGGGCGGATCGGAGGGATGATGAGGTCCGTCGATCGGGGGAGGGCGACCATGGACGCCGCCGAGGCGCTGACGCTGCTGATGTCACCGCGGGGGCGCGTCGACCCCTACCCGACGTACGAGCGGCTGCGCGCGTACGGGCCGGTGGTCGAGGCGGCCCCGGCCTACTACGTGGTGACCGGCTACGCCGAGGCCGACGAGATCCTCCGCGACCCGCGGTTCGGGGTGCTCGACGACGAGCTGCGCGACCAGCTCTGGCCCGGCTGGCGGGAGAGCCCCGCGGTGACCTCGATCTCCCGGTCGATGCTGCGGACCAACCCGCCGGACCACAGCCGGATGCGCCGGCTCGCCTCCGGCGCGTTCACCCCGCGGCGGGTCGCCGCGCTGCGCGAGGTGGTCGCCGGGCAGGCCGAGGACCTGGTCGACGCGATGTGCGAGCGGGGCGGCGACGGCGCACCCGTCGACTTCATGACCGAGTTCGCCTACCCGCTGCCGGTCGGGGTGATCTGCGCGCTGCTCGGCGTGCCCGCCGCCGACCGGCCGCTGTTCCGGCGCTGGGCGGCGGACCTGACCGGGGTGCTGGAGCCGGAGATCACCCCGGCCGAGCTGGCCGTCGCCGACCAGGGCGCCCGCGAGCTCAGCGCCTACTTCACCGAGCTGGTCGCGGCCCGCCGCCGGGCCCCGGCCGACGACCTGACCACCGCGCTGGTGCAGGCGCACGACGCCGACGGTGCCCGGCTCTCCGGCGACGAGCTGCTGGCCAACCTGGTGGTGCTGCTGGTCGCCGGCTTCGAGACCACCACCAACCTGCTCGGCAACGGCCTGGTGGTGCTGCTGCGTCACCCGCGCCACGCCGACGCGCTGCGGGCCCGTCCCGACCTCGCCCCCGACTACGTCGAGGAGATGCTGCGCCACGACTCGCCGGTGCAGCTGACCAGCCGGCTGGGCACCGCCCCGGCGACCGTCGGCGGCGTCGAACTGCCGGCCGGCAGCTGGGCGCTGCTGCTGCTCGGCGCGGCCAACCGGGACCCGCGGCGGTACCCGGAGCCGACCCGCTTCGACCCCGGGCGGGCGCAGCAGCAGCCGCTGTCGTTCGGGGCCGGCCCGCACTACTGCCTCGGCGCCGGACTGGCCCGGCTGGAGGCCCGGGTCGCCTTCCCGCTGCTGCTGCGCCGGCTGCCCGGCCTGGCCCTGGCCGGCGAGCCGCGGCACCGCACCCGGCTGACCCTGCGCGGCTACGACACGCTGCCGGTGCGCGTCGCGGCGGTCGCCCCCGGCACCGATCGCGGTACGCCGGCCGGGAGCCGTCCCGGCACTCCGTAGACTGGTACGGCACAGGTCGTCCCACCCGTGAAGGAGCCACCCCGCGTGACCGTCCAGCCCATCCGTCTGTTCGGCGATCCGGTGCTGCGCACGCCGGCCGATCCGGTGGTCGACTTCGACGCCGAGCTGCGCAAGCTCATCGCCGACCTGACCGACACCATGCGCGAGCAGAACGGCGCCGGTCTCGCCGCGCCGCAGCTCGGCGTGGGGCTGCGGGTGTTCACCTTCGACGTCGACGACGTGCTCGGCCACCTGGTCAACCCGGTGCTCGAGTTCCCCGACGAGGAGGAGCAGGACGGCCCGGAGGGCTGCCTGTCCATCCCCGGGCTCTACTTCGACACCAAGCGGCGGCAGAACGTGATCGCCAAGGGCTTCAACGGCTACGGCGACCCGTTGCAGATCGTCGGCACCGGCCTGATGGCCCGGTGCGTGCAGCACGAGACCGACCACCTCGACGGCGTGCTCTTCGTCGACCGGCTCGACCCGGCCGGGCGCAAGGAGGCGATGAAGGCGATCCGCCAGGCCGAGTGGTACGACCCGGCCGCCCCGCCGACGGTCAAGCTCAGCCCGCACGCCGCCGGCAGCAGCCCCTTCGGCCTGGGTCGGTGAGCGGCCGGTGCGGGTGATCTTCGCCGGCACGCCGGCCGTCGCGGTCCCGGCCCTGGCCGCGGTGGCCGCCTCCCGGCACGAGCTGGTGGCCGTGGTCACCCGGCCGGACGCGCCCGCCGGGCGGGGCCGCGGCCTGGTCCGGTCCCCGGTCGGCGCGTGGGCCGACGAGCACGGGGTGCCGGTGCTCACCCCGGCCCGCCCGCGCGAGCCGGAGTTCCTGGACCGGCTGCGTGAGCTGGCCCCGGACTGCGTGCCCGTGGTCGCCTACGGCGCGCTGGTGCCGCCGGCCGCGCTGGAGATCCCCCGGCACGGCTGGGTCAACCTGCACTTCTCGTTGCTGCCCGCCTGGCGTGGCGCGGCGCCGGTGCAGCACGCCGTGCTGCACGGCGACGAGATCACCGGAGCCAGCGTCTTCCAGCTGGAGGAGGGGCTGGACACCGGCCCCGTCTACGGCACGCTGACCGACGAGATCCGTCCCACGGACACCTCCGGCGACCTGCTGGAGCGGCTCGCCCACTCCGGCGCGGGCCTGCTGGTGGCGGTGCTCGACGCCATCGCCGACGGCACCGCCCGGGCCGAGCCGCAGCCCGCCGACGGGGTGTCGCTGGCGCCGAAGCTCACCGTGGAGGACGCCCGGGTGCGCTGGTCGGAGCCGGCGTTCGCGGTGGACCGGCGGATCCGCGCCTGCACCCCGGCGCCCGGCCCGTGGACCACCTTCCGGGGCGAGCGGGTCAAGCTCGGCCCGGTCAGCCCGGTGGCCAACGGGCCCGAGCTGAAGCCGGGCGAGCTGCTGGTGGAGAAGTCCCGGGTGCTCGCCGGCACGGCCACCGTGCCGGTGGCGCTCGGCGAGGTGCGCGCGGCCGGCAAGCGGGCCATGCCGGCGAGCGACTGGGCGCGGGGCGCCCGGGTCGCCGCCGGCGAGGTGCTCGCGTGACGGGGCCGGCCGAGCGACCGGCGGTGGACCCGACCGGCCGACGCGAGGAGCGGCCCGGCGCGGGTCGGGGCGGCGAGCGCGGGGGCCGGCCCCCGGCCGGCCGGCGTACCGAGCGACCGGCACGGGGCGGCGGGCGCTACGGCGGCCGGGCGCCGCGGCCCGCTGTCGACCTGCCGCGGTACGCGGCGTACGAGGCCGTCGCGGCGGTGCACCGGGACGACGCGTACGCCAACCTGGTGCTGCCGACCATCCTGCGCGACGCGGGGCTGACCGGCCGGGACGCCGCCTTCGCCACCGAGCTGACCTACGGCACGCTGCGCCACCTCGGCACCCTGGACGCGATCCTGACCGCCGCCGCCGGGCGCGACGTGCAGCGGATCGACCCGCCGGTCCGCGACGCGCTGCGGCTCGGCGCGTACCAGCTGCTGCACACCCGGGTGCCCGCGCACGCGGCGGTCTCCTCGACGGTCGACCTGGTCCGCGCGGTCGGCCCGGGGGCCACCGGGTTCGCCAACGCGGTGCTGCGCGAGGTGGCGGGCAGGGACGCCGACGCCTGGGTACGGCAGCTCGCCCCGCCGATGGAGAGCGACCCGATCGGGCACCTCGCGCTGGCGTACAGCCACCCGCAGTGGATCGTGCGGGCCTTCGCCGAGGCGCTCGGCGGCGACCTGGGCGAGACCACCCGGCTGCTGATCGAGGACAACGAGCGCCCGCCGGTGCACCTGTGCGCGCGGCCGGGGCTGGCCGATCCGGTGGAGCTGGCCGACGAGGTCGGCGGCGCACCGGGTGCCTTCTCGCCGTACGCCGTCTACCTCTCCGGTGGCGCGCCCGGTGACCTGCCGGCGCTGGCGCAGGGGCGGGCGCACGTGCAGGACGAGGGCTCCCAGCTGGTGGCCAACGCGCTGGCGACGGCCCCGCTGGACGGTCCGGACGGGCGCTGGCTCGACCTGTGCGCCGGGCCGGGCGGCAAGTCCGGGCTGCTCGGCGCGCTGGTCGCGGAGCGCGGCGGGCGGCTCACCGCGGTCGAGGTGGCCGAGCACCGGGCCCGGCTGGTGTCCCAGGCCACCCGCGACCTGCCGGTGACCGTGCTCAACACCGACGGGCGCGCGGTCGGCGACCACCCGAAGCTGCCGGTGGACCACTTCGACCGGGTGCTGGTCGACGCGCCGTGCACCGGGCTGGGCGCGCTGCGCCGCCGGCCGGAGTCGCGCTGGCGGCGGCAGCCGTCCGACCTGCCGCCGCTGACCCGGTTGCAGCGCGAGCTGCTCGCCGCGGCGCTGCGCGCGGTGCGCCCCGGCGGCCTGGTCGCGTACGTGACGTGTTCGCCGCACACGGTGGAGACGCACGTGACGGTCACCGAGTCGGCGCGTCGGGCCGGGGTGCCGGTCGACTTCGTCGATGCCCGTCCACTGCTGCCGGCGGGGATGCCCGGGCTCGGCGACGGGCCGACGGTGCAGCTCTGGCCGCACCGCCACGGCACCGACGCGATGTTCCTCGCCGTGCTGCGCCGGAGCTGAACCCCGCGCCGGGTGGGTCGCGGGCCGGCCCACCCGGCCGCGCCGGTCAGGTGATCGGCAGGCCCTTGCTGCCGGCGCCCTTCACCGACCGGGTGAGGGTCCGGTCGCTGACCCAGAGGAAGCACTGGACGCCGCGGTTGCCGTCCTGCCAGTCCTCCTCGAACGGGTGGTAGAAGATCGTGCCGACCCGGTACTGCAGGTTGCCGTCGTCGGGCACCTTCGCGTACTTGGCGATCAGGGTGCGGCAGGCCCGGTGCACCCGCTTGCTGGTGCGCCGGAACTCGGCGTAGCTGGTCTCGGGGGCGTGCCAGACGCCGACGAACTCGGCGCGGTGCTTGCTGGTGCAGGACACCGGCCGCATCTCCGCGACGTGGCCCTTCTCCAGCTTGGGCGAGAAGCAGCGGTAGGCCAGCGGGGAGTCGCCGCGCAGCGCCCCGCGCAGGCTGCCGGTGCGCGCGTCGGCGGAGGTGTCGTCGAGGCTCCGGATCTCGCTGACGTCGCAGCGGAACCAGCGCGCCCCGCCGGTCCACGCGGCCGGGGACGGGAACACCACGGTGAGGCCGAGCCGGCCCGAACGCCAGTCGCCGCCGACCGCCTCGTTCACCGCCTTGCCGCACGCCGCGTGCGCGGAGCGCATGCCCGCCGAGCCGGCCTTCGGCGGCGTGCCGCGGTCGGCGTCCGGGCCGGAGAGGGTGCCCACGTGCAGCGTTTCCACCCGGTGCGACACGCCGCAGTCCACCGGGTTGTACCCGCTGAGGTAGCCGACCTCCTGGAAGCCGGCGTGGCAGACGTCGGCGGCCGGGACGAACGCCTGCGGCGCGACCGGGGCCGGCCAGTCGTCGGTGAGGTTGCCGTCCACTCCGGCCGGTGCGCCGCACCCGGTCAGCGCCAGGGCCGTCACCGCGCCCAGCGCGACCGCCGTCCACCACCGTCGCATCGCCGACCTCCCCCGATCGTGGTCCGCCACCGGATCGCCGACCGGCCGGTGCGCCACGGTGCGGCAGCATACGGCACGCGGCCCGGTCGCGGGCGTTCCCTTCCACGGGCGGCGCGGAGTGCCGGCGGTGCGGCGGTGTGGACGATCGGGGCGCGGCGGCGTGGACGGCTCGCGGTGCGGCGGCGGGGACCGCTCAGATCGCCGGCAGGCCCTTCGGCCCGACGCCCCGCATCGACCGGGTCAGCTTCCGGTCGTCGCTCCACAGGAAGCAGCGCACGCCCCGGTCGCCCTCCTCCCACTCGCGCTGTGACGGCGGGTAGAAGATCGAGCCCGCGCGGTACGGCAGGTCGCTGTTGTTGGGCACGTCGGCGAAGGCGGCGATCAGCGCCATGCAGCGCCGGTGCGCCTGCGGCGCGGCCCGGGTGAACTCCGCCCAGGTCATGTCCCGCTCCACGTAGACCCCGACGAACTCGGCCCGGTGCGGCTCGGTGCAGAGCACCGGCGCCATGTAGTTGAGGTTCTCGCCGATCAGCTTGGGGTCGAAGCAGCGGTGCACCAGCGGGGAGTCGCCGATCATCGCGCCGCGCAGGCTCCCGGTGCGGTTGACCGGTCGGGTGTTGTCGATGCTGTCGGTCTCGCTGAGGTCGCAGCGGAACCAGCGGGCGCCGCCACGCCAGGCGGGAGCGGAGGGCAGCGCGATGTTCAGCGTCAGCCGGGCGGCGTGCCAGTCGCCGCCGAGCGCCTCGCGCACCCGTTCGTCGCACTCCCGGCGGGCGGTGCCCAGCGCCGGCGAGCCGGGCTCCGGCCGGTCACCCTGCGCGGCCGACCCGGTGAAGGTGCCGACGTGGATCGCCTCGGCCAGGTGGTTTCGCGAGCAGTCCACCGTCTCGTAGGTGCTGGCCTGCACGACAGCGGTGATCCGGGGCAGGCAGGCGCCACTGGCCGGGACGAACATCTGCGGCGGCCGCAGCGCCGGCCAGTCGTCGGTGAGGTCGCCGTCCGACCCGCCCGGCCGGACACAACCGGCCAGCAGCGCCACCGCCGTGCCGGCCATCGTCAGCGCCAGCAGCCACCGTCGCATCGTCCGCCCTTCCCCGGAGCTGACGGCCACCGTCCACCGGCGCGATGCCGGGGGACGGGCGGCTCGCGTCACCGTCCCTGATGGAGTCTTGCCGCGTTTCCGTCGTTCGGCCAGTCGCAGGTGACTCTTCGTCCGGTTTCCCGGACCAGGGTGGCCAATTCTGCACCATTGGTCACCGCCGGGTCACGGGGTGTCCCGCATGGTGCCGCGCTGCGGGCGGCCGATCACCGCGTTCGTACACTGGCCCCGTGACCGTACCGCCGCCGATCGTCGCGCCGAGCATCCTGGCCGCCGATTTCGCCCGCCTCGCCGAAGAGGTCCGCGCCGTCGAGAACGCCGCGGACTGGTTGCACGTCGACGTGATGGACAACCACTTTGTGCCGAACCTGACCATCGGCCTGCCCGTGGTGCAGAGCCTGCGGGCCGCCACCGAGCTGCCGTTCGACGTGCACCTGATGATCGAGGATCCGCGGCGGTGGGCCCCGGGCTACGCCGACGCCGGGGCGTACAACGTCACCTTCCACGCCGAGGCGTGCGACGACCCGGTGGCGCTGGCCAAGGACCTGCGCGCGGCCGGCGCCAAGGCCGGGCTGGCCATCGACCGGGACACCCCGATCGAGCCGTACCTGGAGCTGCTGCCGAGCTTCGACACCCTGCTGGTCATGACGATCAAGGCCGGCTTCGGCGGCCAGCGGTTCATCCCGCAGCTGCTGGACAAGGTCCGGGCCGCGCGCCGGCACGTGGCCGCCGGCCACCTGGAGCTGCGCATCGAGGTGGACGGCGGGATCGCCGCCGACACCATCGAGCAGGCCGCCGCCGCCGGCGCCGACGCCTTCGTCGCCGGCACCGCCGTCTACGGCGCGGCCGACCCCGCCGAGGCGGTACGCCGGCTGCGGGCCCTCGCGGAACGCGCCGCCCCCGAGGCCTGACGTGGACCCGGCGGAGGAGCGACCGGACGTCATCCTCGTCGTCGACGACGACGAGGACATCGCGCGTTTCGTCGAGTTCAACCTCCGCCTGCACGGCTTCGAGGTGCTGCACGCCAGCGACGGTCAGGAGGCGCTCGAGGTGATCGAGCGGCAGCGGCCCGACCTGGCGGTGGTGGACCTGATGATGCCCCGCGTCGACGGGCTGGAGCTGACCCGCCGGCTGCGCGCCGACCCGATGACCTCGGCCCTGCCGGTGATCATGCTGACCGCCAA
Organism: Micromonospora sp. C28SCA-DRY-2; assembly: GCF_030519475.1. Taxonomy (GTDB): domain Bacteria; phylum Actinomycetota; class Actinomycetes; order Mycobacteriales; family Micromonosporaceae; genus Micromonospora. The sequence continues at coordinate 165,886 of NZ_JAUMKD010000005.1, forward strand.
GGGGATGACCTCGGACAAGGTCAACGGGCTCAGCGCCGGCGCCGACGACTACCTGGTCAAGCCCTTCGACACCGCCGAGCTGGTCGCCCGGGTCAGCTCCACGCTGCGCCGCAACAAGGAGTTCCGGGAGGTCTCGCCGCTGACCGGGCTGCCCGGCAACAGCCGGATCCGCCGGGAGATCGCCGACCGGGTCCGCAGCGGGGCCGACTACGCCGTCGGCTACATCGACATCGACCGGTTCAAGAGCGTCAACGACCGGTACGGCTTCGTCCGCGGCGACGACTTCATCTCGGCGCTGGCCCGCTGCCTGCACCGGGCGGTGGTCTCGGTCGGCCTGCCACCGGCCTTCCTCGGCCACGTCGGCGGCGACGACTTCGTCATCGTCTGCACCCCGGAGCAGGTCCTGCCGCTGACCTCGAAGGTCTCCACCGACTTCGAGCGGGCCGCCGACGCGCTCTACGACCCGGACGACGCCGCCCGCGGCTACGTCGAGCTGAAGGACCGCCGCGGCAACATCCGGCGGGCCGCCCTGGTGACCCTCTCCATCGGCGTCTCCGTCTCGGACGCCGGCAAGCGCTTCACCAACCCGCTGGAGGCGATCGCCGTCGCCTCGGAGATGAAGTCGGTGGCGAAGAGCCAACCGGGCTCGTACGTGGCGGTCGACCGGCGGCGCGGGGTCAGCGACCCCCACCGTCATGTGAAGTAGCTCGCCTCGGTGGCGACACGCCCCGCCCAGCGTGTAAGACTGCGGAGGTACCCACCACGCGCTGGCGGGACTCGGTGTAATTCCGAACCGGCGGTGATCCACGGCCTTCCGTGGTAAGCCCGCGACCCGGACGGCTCTGCCGCCCGGTGGACCTGGTGAGAATCCGGGGCCGACGGTTGGGTGCGGGCACGCCCGCTCCCAGACAGTCCGGATGGGAGACAGCGCGCGGGACGGATGGGCCGTGCCCGGCCGCCGATGTCGGCGTGCCGTGCCCGCCTGCCGGGTCGGCTGTGCCGTACCCGGATCTCCGCCGCCGCCTGCCTGCGGCCAACCGGCCGATGCCTCCCGACCGCCCGCGCGCGGACCGGCGAGTGAGAGGGCAGGGGCAGGGCGATGACGGGCGTCTCCGTCGACGAGGCGATGCGTCGCGCGATCGAACTCGCCGCGCGCGGGCTCGGCACGACCAGTCCCAACCCGGTGGTCGGCTGCGTGCTGCTCGACGCCGACGGCCGGGTCGTCGGGGAGGGCTTCCACGCGTACGCCGGCGGGCCGCACGCCGAGATCGTCGCGCTCGCCCAGGCGGGGGAGCGGGCCCGCGGCGGCACCGCGGTGGTCACCCTGGAACCCTGCGACCACACCGGTCGCACCGGCCCCTGCAGCACCGCGCTGGTCCAGGCCGGCGTGGCCCGGGTGGTGATCGCGGTCCCCGACCCGAACCCGGTGGCCTCCGGCGGCGCCGCCACCCTGCGCGCCGCCGGCGTCCAGGTCGACCTGGGCGTACGGGCCGCCGAGGCGGAGGCCGGCAACATCGCCTGGCTCACCTCGATGCGCCGCGGCTGGCCGTACGTGATCTGGAAGTACGCGGCGACCCTGGACGGCCGGTCCGCCGCGGCCGACGGCACCAGCATGTGGATCACCTCCGAGGCGGCCCGGATGGACGTGCACGCGCTGCGCGGCACCGTCGACGCGGTGCTGGTCGGGGTGGGCACCGTGCTCGCCGACGACCCCCGGCTCACCGCCCGCAACCTGCGCGACGGCACGCTGGCCATCCGCCAGCCGCTGCGGGTGGTGGTGGACAGCGCCGGGCGTACCCCGGCCGGCGCCCGGGTCCGCGACGGCGCCGCGCCGACCTGGATCGCCACCACCGACGAGGTCGGCGCCGGCCCGGACGGCGGGGTCGACCTGCCCGCGCTGCTCGCCGCCCTGCACGGCCGCGGGGTCCGCGCGGTGCTGCTGGAGGGCGGCCCCCGACTGGCCGGCGCCTTCCTCGCCGCCGGCCTGGTCGACAAGGTCGTCGGCTACCTCGCGCCCCGGCTGCTCGGCGCCGGCCCGGCCGCGCTGGTCGACGCGGGTGTGACGACCATCGCCGAGGCCATCGACCTGGAACTCACCGACGTTACCCAGATCGGTCCCGATCTGCGGATCACCGCGCTGCCCCGGAAGAGGGAGGGCTGACATGTTCACCGGCATCGTCGAGGAGTTGGGTGAGGTCGTCCGGGTGACCGCGACGGCCGGCGACTCCGCGCTGGTCGCGGTCCGCGGCCCGCTGGTCACCTCCGACGCCCGCCACGGCGACTCCATCGCGGTCAACGGCGTCTGCCTGACAGTGGTCGACGTCTCCGACGGGATCTTCACCGCCGACGTGATGGGCGAGACGCTGCGCCGTTCCGCGCTCGGCGCGCTGCGTCCCGGCGACCCGGTCAACCTGGAGCGGGCCGCCGCGCTCGGCAGCCGGCTCGGCGGGCACCTGGTGCAGGGCCACGTCGACGGGGTCGGCGAGGTGCTCTCCCGGGAGCCGGCGCCGCAGTGGGAGACGGTCCGCTTCACGCTGCCCCCCACGCTCGCCCGGTACGTCGTGGAGAAGGGCTCGATCACCGTCGACGGGGTCTCGCTGACCGTCGCCGACGCCGGCCCGGACTGGTTCGCCGTCGGGCTCATCCCGACCACGCTGAAGCTGACCACGCTCGGCGCCCGGGGCGTCGGCGAGCCGGTCAACCTGGAGGTGGACGTGCTGGCCAAGTACGTCGAGCGGCTGCTCGGCGACCGGCTGCCCGGTGCCGGCCTGCCGGCCGGCGGCGCGGCGGGCGAGGTCGCCTGATGGGCGCGCTGCACTGGCTGCTGGACGCCCAGGTGAGCATCGCCGGGTCGCCGGTGCTGGTCCGGGAGTTCGTCGGCAACGGCTTCGGGCTCGCCTCCGCGCTGCTCGGCCTGCGCCGGCTGGTCTGGGCCTGGCCGGTCGGCATGATCGGCAACGCGCTGCTGTTCACCGTCTTCCTCGGTGGGGTGTTCGCCACCCCGCAGGCGCACGACCTGTACGGGCAGGCCGGCCGGCAGGTCTTCTTCTTCGCGGTCAGCCTCTACGGCTGGTGGCGCTGGTCGCGGACCCGCCGGCTGGGCGCCGCGCCGGACCGCGCCGCCGTCGCCCCCCGCTGGGCCACCGCCCGGGAGCGGGTCGGGCTGCTGGCCGCCGCCGCGCTCGGCACCGCCGCGGCCTACCCGGTGCTCGCCGCGCTCGGCTCCTGGGGGCCGCTGCCGGACGCCTGGATCCTCACCGGCAGCCTGCTCGCCACCTACGGGATGGCCCGCGGCTGGGTGGACTTCTGGCTGATCTGGATCGCCGTCGACGCGGTCGGCGTGCCGCTGCTGCTGCGCGGCGGCTTCTACCCCTCGGCCGCCATGTACCTCGTCTACGGCGCCTTCTGCGCCTGGGGCCTGGTGAGCTGGTGGCGTACCTCGCGGGCGCTCCGGCCGGTCACCGCCCCGCTCCCGTCGACCTACTCGGAGGCCGTCGCATGACCACCACCTTCGCCAGCATCGAGCAGGCGGTGGCGGACATCGCCGCCGGCCGGCCGGTCGTCGTGGTCGACGACGCCGACCGGGAGAACGAGGGCGACCTGATCTTCGCCGCCGAACTGGCCAGCACCGAGCTGGTCGCGTTCATGGTCAGGTACACCTCCGGCTACATCTGCGTGCCGCTGACCGAGAGCGAGTGCGACCGGCTGGACCTGCCGCCGATGCACCACACCAACCAGGACCGGCGCGGCACCGCGTACACCGTGACGGTGGACGCCCGGGAGGGGGTGAGCACCGGCATCTCGGCGGCCGACCGGGCGCACACCATCCGGCTGCTCGCCGACCCCGGCACCGGCCCGACCGACCTGGCCCGCCCCGGGCACGTGGTGCCGCTGCGCGCCCGAGAGGGCGGCGTGCTGCGCCGGCCCGGGCACACCGAGGCCGCGGTCGACCTGACCCGGCTGGCCGGCCTGCGCCCGGCCGGCGTGCTCTGCGAGCTGGTCAACGACGACGGCACCATGATGCGGGTGCCGGACCTGGAGAAGTTCTGTGCCGAGCACTCGCTGACCCTGATCACCATCGCCGACCTGATCGCCTACCGGCGGCGCACCGAGAAGCAGGTGGAGCTGGTCGCCGAGGCCCGGATGCCCACCGAGCACGGGGTGTTCCGGGCGCTCGGCTACCGCAGCGAGCACGATCCGGCCGAGCACATCGCGATGGTCTACGGCGACCTCGGCGACGGCCAGGACGTGCTGGTGCGGGTGCACTCCGAGTGCCTCACCGGTGACGTGTTCGGCTCGCTGCGCTGCGACTGCGGGCCGCAGTTGAACGCCGCGCTGGCCCGGGTGGCCGCGGAGGGCCGGGGCGTGGTGCTCTACGTGCGCGGGCACGAGGGGCGGGGCATCGGCCTGCTGCACAAGCTGCAGGCGTACCAGTTGCAGGACCTGGGCCGGGACACCGTCGACGCCAACCTGGACCTCGGCCTGCCGGCCGACGCCCGCGACTACGGCACCGGCGCGCAGATCCTCTACGACCTCGGCGTGCGGTCGATGCGGCTGCTCACCAACAACCCGGCCAAGCGCGCCGGGCTGGAGGGCTACGGGCTGACCATCACCGGACGCGAGGGGCTGCCCATCCGGCCGCACCCGGAGAACGTGCGCTACCTGCGGACCAAGCGGGACCGGATGGGGCACCTGCTCGACGAGTTGGACGAGGTGACCGAGGCGCCGGCGAGCCGGCTGGCCTCGGGCGACGAGATCGGAGCGTAGCGATGGCGGGATTCGGCGAGCCCGGGGTCGGCGTGGTGGACGCGGCCGGGATGACGGTCGGCGTGGTCGCCGCCCGCTGGCACGGCGAGCTGACCGACCACATGCTCGACCGGGCGGTGGCCGCCGCCGAGGCGTGCGGGGCACGGCCGGTGGTGGCCCGGGTGGCCGGCTCGGTGGAGCTGCCGGTGGTGGCCCAGGCGCTCGCGCGCCGGTGCGACGTGGTGGTCGCGCTCGGCGTCGTGGTGCGCGGCGCCACGGCCCACTTCGACTACGTCTGCCGCTCGGTCACCGACGGGCTGACCCGGGTGGCGCTGGACGAGGGGAAGCCGGTCGCGCACGGGGTGCTCACCGTGGACACCATCGAGCAGGCCCGGGACCGGGCCGGGCTGCCCGGCTCGGCCGAGGACAAGGGCTGGGCGGCGACCGTCGCCGCGCTCGACGCGGCGCTGGCCATCCGCGGCCTGGCCGCCGGCAACGGGCACCGGGTCGGCTTCGGCGGCTGACCCGGGTGACCCTTGAGTTCGCCGCCCTGCCCGGGCTGCGGATGGCGTACCGGACCTGGGGCCCGCCCGACGGGCGGCCGGTCGTACTGCTGCCCGGTGGCGCCGGCGACGGCGCCAGCTGGGCGCCGGTGGCGGCCCGGCTGTCCGACACCTTCCGGCTGTACGCCCCGGACCCGCGCGGATTCGGCGCGAGCGACCGCCCGGGGCGGTACGGCCTGGCGCTGTACCGCGACGACGTGCTGGCGCTCTGCGACGCGCTCGGCCTGGCGCGACCGGTCCTGGTCGGGCACTCCTCGGGAGCGGTGGTGGCCGCCATGGTCGCCCGGGCCCACCCGACCCGGGTGGCCGCCCTGGTGCTGGCCGAACCCCCGCCGCCGGTGCCGCTCGGGCTGCGGCTGCCCGCCCGGCCGGACCCTCCACCGGATTACGACTGGGCCGCCCGGGAGGCGGTGGTCGCCGAGCTCAACGCGCCCGACCCCGCCGGATGGGACCGGCTCGCCCGGATCACCGCGCCGACCCTGGTGGTCGCCGGCGGCCCGACCAGCCACCTGCCGCAGGATCAGCTCGCCCGGATGGCGGCGCGGCTGCCCGCCGGGCAGCTGGTCACCATCGACGCGGGGCACGCCGTGCCTGCGTCCCGGCCGGCGGCGTTCGCCGCCACCGTACGGGCCTTCCTGGCCGGTCCCGGTGGGTGAGCGGAAGCTGACCCGGCGCACGTGCCCTGGTGGGGCGACTGGAAGAATCGCGGCGTGAAGACGTTCGAGGAGTTGTTCGCCGAGCTGCAGGCCAAGGCCGCCGCCGGCACTCCCGGCTCGGGCACGGTCGCCGCGCTCGAGCGGGGCGTGCACTTCATCGGCAAGAAGGTCGTCGAGGAGGCGGCCGAGTCGTGGATGGCCGCCGAGCACGAGGGCCGGGAACGGGCCGCCGAGGAGATCTCCCAGCTGCTCTACCAGACCCAGGTGCTGATGCTCGCCACCGGTCTCGAGCTCAAGGACGTCTACCGACATCTGTGAGTGCGCCCCGTCGTTGATCCGAATCGACTGCTAGGAGCACTCCGTCATGCTGCGTGTCGCCGTACCCAACAAGGGCACCCTGGCCGAGCCGGCCGCCCAGATGCTGCGCGAGGCGGGCTACCGCCAGCGCACCGACCCGAAGGACCTGGTCTGCCGGGACGAGGCCAACGACCTCGAATTCTTCTACCTGCGCCCGAAGGACATCGCCACCTATGTGGGCTCCGGTGACCTCGACCTCGGCATCACCGGCCGGGACCTGCTGATCGACTCCGGGGCGCCGGCCGAGGAGGTGGTCGACCTGGCCTTCGGCCGGGCCACCTTCCGGTTCGCCGCCCGCCCCGACGACATCGACTCGGTGCAGGAGCTGGGCGGGCACCGGATCGCCACCGCGTACCCGGGCCTGGTCGAGCGGCACCTCGCCGACCTGGGCGTCAAGGCCGACGTGATCCGCCTGGACGGCGCGGTGGAGAACGCCGTCCGGCTCGGCGTCGCCGACGTGGTGGCCGACGTGGTGGAGACCGGCGCCACGCTGCGGCAGGCCGGGCTGGTGGTCTTCGGCGAGCCGCTGCTGCGCTCCTCGGCGGTGCTGGTCCGCCGCGCCGACGCCACCGGGCACCCGCAGGCCGAGCAGCTGCTGCGCCGGCTGCACGGGGTGCTGGTCGCCCGCCGCTACGTGATGCTGGCGTACGACGTGCCGGCCGGGCTGCTCGACCGGGCCAGCTCGCTGACCCCGGGCATCGAGTCGCCGACCGTCTCCCCGCTGCACCGGGAGGGCTGGGTCGCGGTGCAGGCGATGGTGCTCCGCGACGACGTGCACCGGATCATGGACGAGCTGTACGAACTCGGTGCCCGCGCCATCCTGGTCACCAACATCCACGCCTGCCGGCTGTGACCCGGCCGGCGCCGCCGCCCGGGCACGGTCCCGCCGACCCCGCCGGGACGCCGACGGCCGGCGATCCGTCGGCGCCGGTCGGTGTCGGGGCGCCCGCGGGCGGGGCCGTTCCGCCGCAACGCGGTGCGGCGCGCCCGGGGGCGGCGCGGCGACCGATGCCGCCCTGGCTGGCGCTCGCCCTGGTCACCCTGGCCGGCGTCGCCTCGGCGGCGCAGGGAGCGGCCAACGGGGAGTTGGGCACCCGGGTCGGGCACGCGACGCTGGCCGCGGTGGTCAACAACCTCGGCGGCACCCTGCTGGTGATCCTCGGGCTGGCCGTCCTGCCCACGATGCGGACCGGGTTGGCCGCGCTGTGGCGCCAGCGGCTGCCCTGGTGGTCGTACCTGGGCGGGCTCGGCGGGGCGGCGATCGTGGTGCTCGGCGCGTACCTGGTGCCGGCGCTCGGGGTCGCGGTGTTCACCATCGCGCAGGTCGCCGGGGGCAGCCTCGGCGGGTTGGCGGTGGACCGGGCCGGGCTGGCCCCGGTCGGCCGGCTCGCGCTCACCGGCCCCCGGATCGCCGGCGGGCTGCTCGGGGTGGCGGCGGTGGCGCTGGCCCAGTTCGGCCAGCCGGTCGGGGAGCTGGCCGTCGGCCTCGTCCTGCTCGCCGTCGCCGGGGGCGTCGCCGTGGCGCTCCAGACCGCGCTCAACGGCCGGATCTCCGCCGCCAGCTCGGCCGCCGCCGGGGTGGCCGTCAACTTCGCGGTCGCCACCCCGGCGGTGCTGCTGGTCGCCGCCCTCGCCGGCGCCCTCGCCGGGCCGGATCCCGGCTGGCCCGCCGCCTGGTACCTCTACACGGGCGGGCTGCTCGGGGTGGCCATCGTCGCCGGCCTGGTGATCGGGGTGCGCGCGGCCGGGGTGCTGCGCACCGGGCTGGCCCTGGTGGCCGGCCAGCTCGGCGGGGCGCTGCTGCTGGACGTCCTGCTGCCGGGTGGTCCCGGCGCCCGGCCCGCGGTGCTGGCCGGCGCGGTGCTCACCCTGCTCGCGGTCGTGGTCGCCGGCCGCGCGCCCCGCCGCCCGGCCCGGCCCGACGGCCGCCCGGGCTGACCGGCCACGGCGGGTCCGGTGGCCGCGACCTGGCCCGGGTTCGGCGATCCGGGTCGGGTGGGGCGGCCGGCGCCGGCGAGCCGCCCGCCGGCATCCGCCCCTGGCCGGGGCGGTCGCGGCCGGCGACCCGCGCCGCGTGTGGCGGCGGAGCACCCGCCCGGGGCGGGTGGCAGACTGGTGGGGTGAGCGACACCGAGCTGATCCGTCTCCGGCCCCGCCGCATCCGGCTGGTCTGCTGGACCTCGGCGGCCCTGCTGCTGATCGTCTTCAGTCTGGTGGCCACCTCGCTGAGCGGCCCGACCGGCGACGGCTACGGCACGTTCCAGCGCGGCGACCAGATCGCCATGATCGGTCTCGGCGTGTTCGGTGCGCTCGGCTTCCTGCTCTTCACCCGGCCCCGGGTGGAGGCCGACGCGCGCGGGGTGCGGGTACGCAACGTCCTCGGCTCGTACGACCTGCCGTGGGAGGTCGTCCGGGGGGTCCGGTTCGACCGGGGCGCCCCCTGGGCCAGCCTGGAGCTGCACGACGACGACCTGGTCCCGATGGTCGCCCTGCAGGCCGCGGACAAGGAACTGGCGGTCGACGGGGTGCGCGCCCTGCGCCGCCTGCACCAGGCCCACCAGACCCGCCTCGCCGAGCGCGCCGCCGGCCGCTGACCCCGCCCCGACGTCCCGGACCTCGCGCCAAGATCCACGCTCGTTCGCTGAAAGAGTGGCTGTTCCGTCCCGGATGACGCCTCGTTCTCCGAACGGGCGGCCCGCCTCCCCGGACGGCGGAGCGGGGCGCGGGGGGAGGGGTGGGGCGTCCCGGTTTGGGGGTGGGTCGGCCCAGGGTGTAGTGTTGTCGAGTCGACCAGGCTGTCCCGCGCGTGCGCGGCGGCCATGAAAGTGGAGCGCCTGCTCCCACCCGAGTCGCCGCGACGGTGGCCGGGTCCGGTCCCCGGTTCCGGGCATTTCCCGGTGCCGGATGCGCGATCATGTGATCGTGCCGACCGGTCGAGCGGGCCCTGGCATGCGCCGGGGCCTTCTGCTTTCCGGGTCGGTTCCCACCCGGGAGCCGCGGGGTCGGCAGCAGCAGATTCTCGACTCGAGGAGGCCCCATCAGCGTCGAACCACGCGTGAACGAGCAGATCCGGGCACGTGAGGTCCGACTGGTCGGCCCTGAGGGTGAGCAGGTGGGCATCGTCCCGCTGGAGCGCGCCCTTCAGCTGGCCGCGGACGTCGACCTGGACCTGGTCGAGGTTGCGCCGATGGCGCGCCCGCCGGTGTGCAAGCTCATGGACTTCGGCAAGTTCAAGTACGAGAGCGCACTGAAGGCGCGCGAAGCGCGGCGTAACCAGCAGCAGACCGTCATCAAGGAGATGAAGCTCCGGCCGAAGATCGACCCGCACGACTACGAGACCAAGAAGGGTCACGTGGTGCGGTTCCTCAAGGCCGGCGACAAGGTCAAGGTGACGATCATGTTCCGCGGTCGCGAACAGAGCCGCCCGGAGCTGGGCTACCGGCTCCTGCGCCGGCTCGAGTCGGAGATCTCGGAGCTGGGGTACGTCGAGGCCGCGCCGAAGCAGGACGGCCGAAACATGATCATGGTGCTGGCACCGCACCGCGCCACCAAGGCCGCCGCGACGGCGGCCCGCGGTAGCGCGCTTCCGCGGGGCGAGCGGGAATCCGGCGCCCCCGAGGCGGCGCCGCCGGCCGAGGCCGGGCCCGCCGGGACCACCGGCGAGTAACAGGGGAGAAGACGTTCCACATGCCGAAGATGAAGAGCCACACGGGGATGGGCAAGCGGGTCCGGCTGACCGGCAAGGGCAAGGTCGTTGCCCAGCAGGCCGGCCTCCGGCACAACCTGGAGAAGAAGCCCTCCACCCGGACCCGCCGGCTGACCGGCACCGTCGAGCTGGCCAAGGCCGACGTGAAGCGCATCAAGAAGCTGCTCGGCCGCTGACGCGCGCCACCTGACGTAAGAAGGAGTTGAGATGGCACGCGTCAAGCGGGCTGTGAACGCCCAGAAGAAGCGCCGTACCCTGCTGGAGACCGCGAGCGGCTACCGCGGCCAGCGCTCCCGGCTGTACCGCAAGGCCAAGGAGCAGGTGCTGCACTCGATGCAGTACGCCTACCGGGACCGTCGCGACCGCAAGGGCGACTTCCGGCAGCTGTGGATCCAGCGGATCAACGCGGGCGCCCGGGCCAACGGGATGACCTACAACCGCCTGATCCAGGGTCTGAAGCTGGCCGGCGTCGAGGTCGACCGCAAGATCCTCGCCGACCTGGCGGTCAACGACGCCGCCGCGTTCGCGGGGATCGTCGAGGTCGCCCGGGCCGCGGTCGCAGCCGAGGGCACCGGCGGCGCGGCGGCCCAGGCCGCCTGATCCACCGGCAGCTGAGCGAGGCGCCCCGGTCCACGAGACGGGGGCGCCTCGTCCATGCCTGAGGACACCATGCTCTTCACCCCGCGTACGCCCCGGGTGGTGGCCGCCCGCCGGTTGCAGCGCCGCCGGGACCGCGAGGCCACCGGCCGGTTCCTGGCCGAGGGGCCGCAGGCGGTCCGCGAGGCCCTGGCCCGGCCCGGGGTGGTCGCCGAGCTGTTCGGCACCCCGGCCGCGCTGGACCGGCACGCCGACCTGGTCGCCCTGGCCACCGGCGGTGGTGTGCCGGTCTCCCCGGTGACCGAGGACGCGCTCACCGGGCTCGCCGAGACCGTCGCCCCGCAAGGGCTGGTGGCGGTCTGCCGGCACCTCGACGTGCCGCTGGACCGGGCGCTGGCCGCGGCGCCCCGGCTGGTCGCCGTGCTCGCCGAGATCCGCGACCCGGGCAACGCCGGCACCGTGCTACGCACCGCCGACGCCGCCGGGGCGAGCGCGGTGGTCTTCGCCGGCGACGCCGTCGACCCGTACAACGGCAAGTGCGTGCGGGCCTCCGCCGGCAGCCTCTTCCACGTCGACGTGGTCCGCGCGGCCGACCCGCCGGCCGTGGTCGCGGCGCTGCGCGCCGCCGGGCTCACCGTCCTCGCCACCACCGGCTACGGCGCGGACGACCTGGACGACCTCGCCGACGCCGGCCGGCTGGCCGCACCCACCGCGTGGCTCTTCGGCTCGGAGGCGCACGGGCTGCCCGAGGCGCTCACCGCCGCCGCCGACGCCCGGGTGCGGGTGCCGCTGCACGGGCGCGCGGAGAGCCTGAACCTGGCTGCGGCAGCGGCCGTCTGCCTGTACGCTTCAGCGAGAGCACAGCGGCGGCCGTGACCCGGCCGTCCGAGGCACAGATCGCAGGGGAGAGCGTCCGCCCATGAACGCGCCACGGCGTTCGTTTAGCCAGCCCGCCGGTGTCGGCGGGCGGCGGGCCTGACCTGCTCTCCGCGCAACTCCCACCGGCGGGCTGCGGCACAGCCGCGCGTCCGTAGACTCGCTTCGCCGGCCCGTGAGGGCTGGCGCCGCCGTGAGGGAGTGCCCGTACGCCATGAGCTACCGCAACGATCCGTACGACCCGAAGCAGGTCGCCCTGCTCGACCCGGCCGCCCTGGCCGAGGCCGTGGCCGCCGCCGAGAAGACGTTCGCCGCGGCCGGTGACCCCGACGCGCTGACCGCGCTGCGCCCGGCGCACCTCGGCGACCGGGCCCCGGTGTCCCTGGCCCGCCGGGAGATCGGCGCGTTGCCGCCGGCCGCGAAGGCCGACGCCGGCAAGCGGGTCAACGAGGCCCGCCGCGCCATCGAGACCGCGTACGCCGCCCGCCAGGAGATCCTGGAACGGGAGCAGGCCGAGCGGGTGCTGGTGGAGGAGCGCGTCGACGTGACGCTGCCCTACGACCGGCGTCCCCGCGGCGCCCGGCACCCGATCAGCACGCTGATGGAGCAGATCAGCGACCTGTTCATCGGGATGGGCTACGAGGTGGCCGAGGGGCCCGAGATCGAGCTGGAGTGGACCAACTTCGACGCCCTCAACATCCCGGCCGACCACCCGGCCCGCGGCCTGATGGACACCTTCCACATCGCACCGGCCGGCGGATCCGCCCCGGCGGCCGGCGATCAGGCGGGCTCCGGTCTGGTGCTGCGCACCCACACCTCGCCGGTGCAGGCGCGCACCATGCTGACCCGCCAGCCGCCGATCTACGTGGTGGTGCCCGGCCGGGTCTACCGCACGGACGAACTCGACGCCACCCACGCGCCGGTCTTCCACCAGGTCGAGGGCCTGGTGGTGGACAAGGGCATCACGATGGCGCACCTGCGCGGCACGCTGGACCACTTCGCCCGGGCCATGTTCGGCGAGGGCGCGAAGACCCGCTGGCGCCCGCACTACTTCCCGTTCACCGAGCCGTCCGCCGAGTTCGACGTCTGGTTCCCGGAGCACCGGGACGGGCCGCAGTGGGTCGAGTGGGGCGGCTGCGGCATGGTCAACCCGCGGGTGCTGCGCGCCTGCGGCATCGACCCGGAGGTCTACTCCGGATTCGCGTTCGGCATGGGCATCGACCGGACGGTGATGGTCCGGCACGGGGTCAGCGACATGCGGGACCTGGCCGAGGGCGACGCGCGGTTCACCCGCGCGTACGGGGTCGAGGCGTAGGGCGATGCGGGTACGAGTTACGGAGACGGTGGTCTGAGTCATGCGAGTTTCTGTCAGTTGGCTGCGGGAGTACGTCGACCTCCCCGCCGACCTGCCCACCGGCGATCTGGAGCAGGCCCTGGTCGACCTCGGCATCGAGGTCGAGTCCGTGGTGGACCTGCGGGCGAGCGTCACCGGCCCGCTGGTGGTCGGTGAGGTCCGCGAGATCGAGGAGCTGACCGGCTTCAAGAAGCCGATCCGGTTCTGCCGGGTCGACGTCGGGAACGCCAACGGCACCGGCGAGCCGCAGGAGATCGTCTGCGGGGCGACCAACTTCGCCCCCGGCGACCGGGTCGTGGTGATCCTCCCCGGCGGCGTGCTGCCCGGCGGCTTCGCCATCGGCGCCCGCAAGACCTACGGCCGCAACTCCAACGGCATGATCTGCTCGGCCCGCGAGCTGGGGCTCGGCGACGACCACTCCGGCATCCTGGTGCTGCCGCCGGACAGCCCGGCCAAGCCGGGTGACGACGCGCGGCCCGTGGTGGGGCTCGACGACGTCGTGGTCGAGGTGGAGATCACCCCGGACCGGGGGTACGCGCTGAGCGTGCGCGGCCTGGCCCGGGAGCTGTCGCACGCGCTCGGCGTGCCGTTCCGCGACCCGGGCCTGGCGCCCGCGCCCGGCGGCACCGAGGCGCCGGCGTACCCGGTCCAGGTGCGCGACACGGTCGGCTGCGACCGGTTCGCCGCCCGGATGGTGCGCGGCGTCGACCCGACCGCGCAGAGCCCGGAGTGGATGCAGCGCCGGCTCACCCAGGCCGGCGTGCGGGCCATCTCGCTGGCGGTCGACATCACCAACTACGTGATGCTCGAACTCGGCCAGCCGATGCACGCCTTCGACGCCGACCGGATCACCGGTCCGCTGGTGGTGCGCCGCGCCGAGCCGGGCGAGAAGCTGACCACGCTGGACGGGGTCAGCCGGGTGCTCGCCGCCGAGGACATGGTGATCTGCGACGACACCGGTCCGATCTCGCTCGCCGCGGTGATGGGCGGCGAGACCAGCGAGGTGGTGGCCAGCACCACCAACGTGCTCTTCGAGGCCGCCCACTGGGACCCGGTGATGGTCGGCCGTACCGCCCGCCGGCACAAGCTGTTCAGCGAGGCCGCGAAGCGCTGGGAGCGGGGCGTCGACCCGGCGCTGCCGCTGGTCGCCCTGGAGCGGGCGGTCCGGCTGCTCACCGAGCACGGTGGCGGGACCGCCGGCGCGGAGATCCTGGACATCGACCACGTCCGGCCGCCCGCCCCGGTGGTGCTGCCGGTCGACCTGCCCAGCCGGCGGGTCGGCGTGACGTACCCGCCGGCGCGGGTGGTCGCCCTGCTGGAGCAGGTCGGCTGCACGGTCATGCGGGGCACCGACCGGCTGGCCGAGGATCCGGGCGAGGTGGGCGTACCGGCCGGCGACGGGGCGGCGCTGACCGTCACCCCGCCGAGCTGGCGGCCGGACCTGCTGCACCCGGCCGACCTGGTCGAGGAGGTGGTCCGGCTCGACGGGTACGACCGGGTGCCGTCGGTGCTGCCGATGGCGCCCGCCGGCCGTGGGCTGACCTGGCAGCAGCGGCGCCGCCGGGCGGTCTCCCGGTCGCTGGCCGAGCGGGGGTACGTCGAGGTGCTCGCCCACCCGTTCGTCGCCCCCGAGCTGCCCGACCTGCTCGGCCTGCCCGCGGACGACCCGCGGCGGCGCGCGGTGCGGCTGGCCAATCCGCTGTCGGAGGAGGAGCCGCTGCTGCGCACCACGCTGCTCGGGCCGCTGCTCGGCATCGTCAAGCGCAACCTCGGCCGGGGCCTGCGTGACCTGGCGCTCTACGAGATCGGCGCGGTCTTCCAGCCGCGTCCGGGCGCCGGCCGGCCGCCCGCGATGGGGGTGGAGCACCGGCCCACCGAGGCCGAGTTCGCCGCCGCCGACGCGGTGCTGCCGCACCAGCCCCGGCACGTCGCGGTGGTGCTCACCGGTGACGTGGAGCCGGCCGGCTGGTGGGGCGCCGGGCGGGCCGCCGGCTGGGCGGACGCGATCCAGGCCGGCCGGGACGTGCTCGCCGCCGCCGACATCCCGGAGCACCGGATCGAGGTCCGGGCCGCCGAGTACGCCCCGTGGCACCCCGGTCGCTGCGCCGAGCTGCTGGTCGACGGCGAGGTCGTCGGGCACGCCGGTGAGCTGCACCCGGCGGTGGTGGCGGCGCTGGAGCTGCCCCGGCGGACCAGCGCCATGGAGCTGGACCTGGACGCCCTGCCGCCGGCCCCGGTGGCGCCCGCGCCGACCGTGTCCGGCTTCCCGCCGGCACTGATCGACGTGGCGCTGGTGGTCGACGAGTCGGTGCCCGCCGCGCAGGTGCAACGGGCTCTGGTCGAGGGCGCCGGCGAGCTGCTGGAGGGGGTGCGGTTGTTCGACGTGTACGCCTCGGAGCAGCTCGGCGCGGGCCGCAAGTCGCTGGCGTACAAGCTCACCTTCCGCGCCCCGGACCGGACGTTGACCGTGGAGGAGGCGGTGGCCGCCCGGGACGCGGCGGTCGCCCGCGCCGCGGAGCGGTTCGGCGCCGTCCTGCGCGGCGCCTGAGCCGGTGCCGCTGTTGGGCTGGCTCGCGGTGGCCGGCGCGCTCGCGTCGGCCGCCGCCGGGCTGTGGTGGGCGCGCCGGCACCTGCTGCTGGTGTCGGTGGTGGGGCGCAGCATGGAGCCCACGCTGCGGGCCGGCGACCGGGTGCTGGCCCGGCGGGTGCCGGTGGAGCGGGTCCGCGCCGGTGACGTGGTCGTGGTGGCGGCCCCGGCGGCGATGACCGCCGGTCATCCCGGCCGGCCCGGCGACGCCGGCCCGGGCCTGCTGATCAAGCGGGCGTACGCGGTGCCCGGCGACCCGGTGCCGGTCGACCGGGTGCCGCTGCTGCGCGGGGGCGCCGACCCGGTGGTGCCGCCCGGGCGCCTGGTGGTGCTCGGCGACAATCCGCCGTACAGCTACGACTCGCGCGAGTGCGGTTACATCCCGGCGGCCGACCTGCTCGGCGTGGTGGTGCGGCCGCGGCTGCCGCGGCAGCGGCGCGCCGCGTGACCGGGGTCCGGTCCCGCGGCGCGCCCGACCCCGGTCAGCACAGCGAGGTCATCGTGGTGGCGCCGGCCGAGCAGTAGTAGCCGCACGAGCCGCAGGACGTCTTGCAGGCAAGGTTCTGGCTGCACCGCTTGAAGTAGCACGTCGCGCACACCGCGCACCACGGGTCCGGCGGACAGCCGGCGGCCGCGGTCACCTTCGGCACGAACAGGCCGAGCATGCGCTCGCCCAGGTTTTCCAGCCGACGAAACATCTGATCACCTCCCTCGCCACGTCGGATGTGACGGACCGTACGGCGGTCGGTTACAGCGGGATACATCGTGCGCCCCGGGAGCCGGCCGAGCGGCCGTCGCCGATGTATCCCGGGTGTATCCCCGGCTCCTACCGTGTGCCTGCCCCGATCCGAGCGCAGGGAGGCGCCGATGCGGTACGTCGAGGTCGCCGGCCGGCTGACGCTGGCCCTGGTGTTCCTGGCGGCGGTCGTCGGCAAGGTACGCGGCCGGGCGGCGTTCGCCGAGTTCGCCCGCTCCGTCGACCAGTTCGGGCTGCTGCCCAAGGCGGGGGTGGCGGCGGCCGCGTACCTCGCCGTGGCGGCCGAGGCGGCGGTCGTCGGGCTGCTCGCCGTGCCGGCCACGGTGCCGGCCGGCTACGCCGTGGCGACCGGCCTGCTCGGCGTGCTCAGCGCGGCGATCGTGGCGGCCGTCCGCCGGGGTCGCCGGCCGGCGTGCCGCTGCTTCGGCGCCGGTGGGGCACCGCTCGGCGGCCGGCACGTGCTGCGCAACGCGGTGCTGCTGGCGGTCGCCGGTTTCGGCGGGGCGGTGTTCGCGCTGGCGCCGCCGGAGCCGCTGCGCCCGGCCGGGCTGCTGCTCGGTCTGGCCGCGGCGGTGCCGCTCGCCGCCCTGGTGATCCGCTTCGACGACCTCGCCGCGCTGTTCGCCCCCACCCCGACCCGCCGGTCGCCGGCCGCGCCCGCCGCCGGTCGCCGCCGGGGATGAGCCGTCCCGAGTCCGCCGTCCGTCGACCTAGGAGTGCGCCATGTGGTACCTGTCCGTCGCCGTCGTCGTCGCCATCGTCCTCGGCCTGCTGAACCTGGTGCTGATGCTCGGCGTTATCCGCCGGCTGCGCGAGCACACCGAGCTGCTCGGCGACAAGCAGTCCACCCTGCCGGAGTCCATGCTGGAGGCCGGCTCGATCCCCGGCGAGTTCGTCGCCACCGACCTGCGCGGGCGTACCCACACCCGGGACGACCTGCCGCCGATGACCCTGGTGGCGTTCCTCTCGCCCGCCTGCGACCTGTGCGAGGCGCAGATCCCGGACCTGCTGGACCGGGCCCGCGAGATGCCCGGCGGGGCGGAGCACGTCTGGGTGGTGGTGGTCGGCAAGGGCCCGGAGACCGAGCCGTACGCGGCCCGCTTCGCCGACGTGGCGACCGTCTTCATCGAGCCGGGCAACGCCCCGCTGCCGCTCGCCTTCGGGGTCAAGGGCTACCCGGCGTTCGGCCTGCTCGACGAGCGCGGCGTGGTGGCCGCCAACTCGTTCGGCATCGCCCGGTTGGACCTGCCGGTGGCGCGGTGACCGGGCCCCGGCTGTCGCCCCGGCGCGCCGTCCGGCACGCCCGGCAGGCCGCCGGCCTGACCTGGCGGGCGGCGCCCGGGGGCACCTGCGCGGAGCTGCTGCTCGCGGTGGTCGGCGGCCTGGCGCCGGTGCTCGTCGCCGGGTTGACCAAGCTGGTGCTGGACCGGTTGACCACCGGCGGCGGGCCGGCCGTGCCGCTGGCCGTGCTCGGGGTGGGGCTGGCCGCGCTGGCCGCCACCTCGGTGGTGCTGCCGCACCTGCGCCGGTACGTCGAGAACGAGCGGTCCCGGGCGGTCACCCGGCTGGTCCGCCGCCGCCTGTACGCGGCCGTGCAGGGGCTCGGTGGGCTGGCCCGGCTGGAGGACCCGGAGTTCCAGGATCGGTTGCAGGCCGCCCAGCAGACCGGGCACCTCGGCCCCACCCAGTTGACCGGCAACGCGCTGGCCGGGGTGCAGAGCGTGATCCTGGCCGGCGGCTTCCTCGGCGCACTGCTGGTGCTGAGCCCGGTGGTCGGGCTGCTGGTGCTGGTGGCGGCGCTGCCCACGCTATGGATGCAGCTGCGGCTCAACCGGGCCCGCGCGGCGATGGTGCTGCACCTGGAGCACTTCCAGCGGCGCGACCTGTTCTTCGCCCAGCTGCTGGTGGGCCTGCCCGCCGCCAAGGAGGTGCGGCTGTTCGGCCTGGGCCGGTTCTTCGGCGACCGGATGCTCGACGAGCTGCACGGCATGCACCGGGTGGAGCAGCGGCTGGACCGCCGCGAGCTGCGCGCCCAGGCGCTGCTCGGCCTGCTCGGCGCCGGGGTGGCCGGGGTGGGCGTGGTCTACGTCGTCACCCGCGCCGCCGCCGGCGGGCTGACCCCCGGCGACGTCGCGGTCTACCTCGCCGCCGTGCCCGGCGTGCAGGGCGCGCTGGGCAACCTGGTCGGGCAGCTCGGCGCGATCCACCAGGCGCTGCTGCTCTTCGACCACTACGACGAGGTGACGCACGCCGAGCCGGACCTGCCGGTGCGGGCCGCGCCGCGCCCGGTGCCGCCGCTGCGGCGGGGGATCGAGCTGCGCGACGTGTGGTTCCGCTACTCGCCGGAGCATCCGTGGGTGCTGCGCGGGGTGGACCTGTTCCTGCCCGCCGGCTCGACCACCGCGCTGGTCGGGCTCAACGGGGCCGGCAAGAGCACCCTGGTGAAGCTGCTCTGCCGGTTCTACGACCCGGAGCGCGGCACGATCAGCTGGGACGGGGTGGACCTGCGCGAGTTCGACCCGGCGGCGCTGCGGGAGCGGCTGGGCGCGGTGTTCCAGGACTTCATGCCGTACGACCTCAGTGCCGGGGAGAACATCGCGGTCGGCGACCTGGCCGCCCGCGACGACCCGGCCCGGCTGCGGGCCGCCGCCCGGCACGCCGGCATCGACGACGCCCTCACCGCCCTGCCCCGCGGCTACGACACCCTGCTCACCCGGATCTTCTTCGACGGGCCGGACCGGGACGACCCGGGGGCGGGGGTGGTCCTCTCCGGCGGGCAGTGGCAGCGGATCGCGCTGGCCCGCGGCTTCCTCCGGGCCGACCGGGACCTGCTCGTGCTCGACGAGCCCAGCTCCGGGCTGGACGCGGAGGCCGAGCACGACCTGCACGTCCGGCTGCGCCGGCTGCGCGCCGGGCGGACCAGCCTGCTCATCTCGCACCGGTTGAACGCGGTGCGCGACGCCGATCGCATCGTGGTGCTGGCCGACGGCCGGATCGCCGAGTGCGGCGGCCACGACGAGCTGCTCGCCGCCGGTGGCGGCTACGCCCGGCTGTTCACCCTCCAGGCGCGCGGCTACCGCGAGCAGCGCCCGGCCCCGGCCTGACCAGGCCGCCCGCTCGCCCGGCGCGGACCACGCGGAACACCCCCCCGTTCCGGGGCCGCACCCGGCGTCGCGACCTCAGCCGCCCGGGCCGGTGGTGCGGCGCTGCCCGGGCACGGCGGGTCCGGGCCGCCCGTCGCCCGGGTCGGGCCGGGCGGCGTCGGGATCCGGTTGCTCGGCCGCGGCGAGTTCGGCGGCGTAGAGCCGGACCAGGTCGCCGATGCGGAACCGGCCGGGCCCGGCCGGCTCGGCGAGCTGCGCGGCCACCAGCCGGTCCAGGGCCCGCGCGGCGTCCTCGGGCGGCTGGCCGGTCAGCGCGGCGGCCAGTTCGGCGGTGACCGGCCCGGGCCGGGCCCGGCCGAGCCGGCGGAACACCGGGGCCGCGGATCCGAGCCGGCGGTAGCTGGCGGTCAGCCGGGGCCGCAGCCCGGTCTCCGCGAGCCGGTAGCGCTCGTCGCGCAGCAGCCGGGCCAGCCGCCCCAGCGACCAGTGCGGTCCCTCGGCGAGCCGGCGGGCGGCGGTACGCAGTGCCAGCGGTAACCCCTCGCAGAGCGCCACCACCGCGCCGGCGGCCTCCGGCTCCTCGTCCACCCGGCGGGCGCCGGCGGCCGCCCGGAGCAGGGCGAGCCCCTCCGGCGGGGGGAGCGGATCGAGCCGCAGCGGCCGGTCCGCCCCGTCGAGCAGCGGGGCGCGGCTGGTCACCAGCAGCGCGCACCCGCCGCGTACCGGCAGCAGGCCGTCGACCTGGGCGGCGTCGGCGGCGTTGTCGAGCACCAGCAGCACCCGCCGGTTGAACAGCAGGGACCGGATCCGGGCCCGGGCCTCGGCGAGGCTGGCCGGGTCCGGCCGGGAGGTGGGGCAGAGCGACCGGAGCACCCGGTTGGCCACCTGGATCGGCGGCAGCGGGGTGTCCGCGACCGAGCCGCCGAGGTCGAGGTGGAGCTGGCCGTCGGGGAAGGCGTCCAGCGCCTCGGCCGCGGCCCGCAGCGCGAGCGCGGACTTGCCGGTGCCCGCCATGCCGTAGACCGACACCGCGACGGGGCGCTCGCCGGCGCCGGCCAGCGCGGCGCCGAGGCGGGCCAGTTCGGCGTGCCGTCCGACGAAGGGCGCGGCGGCGCAGGGCAGCTCGTGCGGCACCGGCGCGGTGGCGGATCCGGTGGACCGGCCGCGGGCCCGCGGGCGGGCGCGGTTGCCGGCCGGCAGCAACCGGGGGTCGTGCCGGCGCACCGAGCGGTACAGCTCGGAAAGCTCGGGGCCGGGGGAGACGCCCAGCTCCCCGGCGAGCGCCCGGCACGCGCTGCGGTACGTCTGCACCGCGGCGGCCTGGTCGCCGGCCCGGCACTGGGCGGTCATCAGCAGCGCCCAGGCCGGCTCCCGCAGCGGGTTCTCGCTCAGGTGCGCGCGGAGCAGGGCCAGCAGCGCGGGGCTGCCCGGGTCGCCCAGCTCCAGCCGGCACGCGGCGTACGCCTCCCGGGCGCCGGCCCGGCGTTCGCGCAGCCGGTCGAACGCGGCCGCCGTCACCGCCCCGTACGCCGGTGGCGGCTCGGTCTCCGACCAGAGCGCCAGCGCCCGCTCGAACAGGTTGGCCGCGACCGCCGGCTCGCCCCGGGCGCGGGCCGCCTGGCCCTCGGTGACCAGCCGCTCGAACTCGGTGGCGTCCAGCTCACCCGGCGCCACCCGGAGCCGGTAACCGCCGCCCTCGGCGTGCAGCCGCACCGGCTCGCCGGGGCCGGTGAGCAGGTGCCGCAGCTGGCTCGCGTGGCTGCGCAGGTTCGCCACCGCCGAGGCGGGCGCCTGCCCGCCCCACAGCTCCTGGCGCAGCCGTTCCACCGGGACCGCCACGCCCGCGTGCAGCAGCAGGGTGACCAGCAGCGCGGTCGGCCGGCCGGCCGGCAACCGCAGCGGGCGGCCGTCGCGGAGCACCCGGACCGGGCCGAGGATCTGGAACGACAGCCCCATGCGACCTCCGCTGTGTGCCCCCGCGGGCCGTCGTCGGCCCCACACCACCGCCGAGGTAATTATGCCAGTCGATGTGTGGCGTCGTGGCGCCGATCTCGGCCGCGCACATCGGCCGAAAGGCCAGCGGCGACGGCATGGTCGGCTACCCGCCAGCCCGCATCGCAGTGGACACCCCGACCGGCGTCCGGCCGCCACACCCGGTCGAGCAGGGACGCCACCGGCCGACAGGCGCTCAGGCGGTGACCACCGCCTCGCCGTCGGCCGGGCGGCCCTCGGCACCGTCGACCGCCGCCGGGCGCGCGGGCCGGGGGAACCACTCCACCGGCGAGCGCCCGTCGTCGTCGGCCCGGCCGCCGTCGCCGGCGGGCTGCCGGTCGTGGCCCGCCGCCCACCCCCCGGCGTCGGTCCGGCCCGCCGCCGCGGGCTCGTCGGCCGCCACGGCATCGGCGTCCGGGTGCCGGCCCGTCCGCCCGGCGTCCGGGGCGGTGCCCGTCTCCACGCCGGCCGGCTCGGCGTCGCCGCTGGTCGCCGGTCCGGCCGCCACGGTGGCCGGACCAGCCGGCCCGTCGTTCGCCGGGGCGGCCCGGTCCGCATCCGCAGCCGCCGCCCGGCCGTTCTCCGGCGCGGCCGGCTCGCCGGCGCCGTCGCCGGGGCGGGCCGCCACCAGGGGGTACTCCGCGGTCTCGGTACCGCCCGTGGCCGCCGCCATCACCGCCGCCGCGGCCAGGTCGGCCACCCGCTTCGCCTCGCGGCGCACCCGGGCGCGTACCTCCCGGGCGTGCTGTTCGGCGGCCTCGGCCGCCTGCCGGGCCGCGTCCAGCCGGGCCGTTTCGTCGGTCAGCTCCCGCTGCACCTCGCTGAGCCGCCGCTGCGACTGCACCAGCTCCCGCTCCGCGCCGGCGCAGTCCTGCCGGGCCCGGGCGAGCTGCTGCTGCGCGGTCTCCAGCTCCCCGCGTACCTGAGCCAGCGCCTGCCGTCGCTCGGCGATCTCCTGCTGGACGGCGGCGAGCTGCTCGGCGTGCGCGGCGTCCTGCTCGTCGGCGTGCTCGCGCAGCTCGGTGGTGTACCGCTGGGTCTCGGTGACCAGCGACGCCAGCTCCTCCTCGACCGCCGCGCGCTGGTCGGCCAGCTCCTGCTCGACCGCGGCGCGCCGCTCGGTCAGCTCCCGCTCGACGCCCGCCCGCCACTGGGTCAGCTCCTGCTGGCCGCGGGCCCGGGCCGCCTGGACCTCCTGCTGGATCTGGGTACGGGCGGCCTTGGTCAGCGCCGCGGCGGCGTTGCGGGCCTGCTCGACCTGCTGCGCGCTCTGCTCGCTGAGCCGCTGCGCCTCCTGCATCGCCCGCTGGTGGGCGGCCTCGCCCTCGGCCCGGGCCTGCTCGGCGGCGGCGCGGATCTCGGCCAGCTCCGCCTCGGCGGCCGCCTGCCGTTCCGCGTACGCCTGCTCCTGCTCGGCGCGGTGGGCCGCGGTCTCCTCCTCGAGGGTGCGCATGGCCTCGGCGACCCGCTCCCGGGCCGCGGCCAGCACCGACTCGGCCTCGGCCCGCAGCTCCCCGGCGCGCTGCTCGGCCGCGCCGGTGATCGCCTCGGCCTGCTTCTCGGCCAGCCCGAGGATCTGTTCGACCATCGGCCCGAGGTCGCTGAACGCGGCGCGTTCCGGCTGGGCCGGGCGCTGGCGCAACTCGGTCAGCTCGGCGTGCAGCCGGTGCAGCTGCCCGGTCAGCTCCTGGACCTGGGCGCTGGCCCGGTCCCGCTCGGCGGTCAGCGCCGCCAGCCGGCCGTCGACCTGCTCCAGGTGGCGGTCCACCTGCCGCTTGTCGTAGCCACGCAGCGCGGTCTCGAACCCCGGCCGCCCGGCCGCGTCGTCGCGCCCCGGGTGCGGCTCTTCGCCGTTGGACATGCGCCATCCTCCGTACGATCCCGAGCGTTCCGCCGACGGCTGACCGCCCACCGGCGACGAATGTGGCGCAACGCTACCGCCGCCCGGCCCGGCCCGGCGTCCCGACCCACCCGACACGGCACGGCATGCCGGGCGTCCCTGAGGGGGCCCGACCGGATGTCACCCAAGTGCCCGATTGTGACCCGCGTCACGTCCCATTCTCATGCAATGGGCCGCATGAACTTGCAGCGGGCGATCATCGTTGATAGCGTCGCTGCATAGTCATGCGGAGGTGAGTATGGGTATCCGAGTCGCGGTCGCCGGGGCCAGTGGCTACGCCGGCGGCGAGCTGCTCCGCCTGGTGGCCGGGCACCCGGAGTTCGAGCTGGTCGCCGCCACCGCGCACAGCCAGGCCGGGCACCGGGTCGACGCGGTCCACCCGCAGCTGGCCGGGCTCGACCTGGTGCTCGCCGAGACCGACCCGGCCACGCTCGCCGACGCCGACCTGGTCTTCCTGGCCCTGCCGCACGGCGAGTCGGCGGCGCTGGCCAGCCGGCTACCGGAGGAGGTGCGCGTGGTCGACCTCGGCGCCGACCACCGGCTCGCCGACCCGTACGACTGGGCGCAGTACTACGGCGGCACCCACGCCGGCCGCTGGACCTACGGCCTGCCGGAGCTGCCCGGGCAGCGGGCGGCCATCGCCGGCGCGACCCGGGTGGCCAACACCGGCTGCTACGCCGCCGCGATCACGCTGGCGCTGGCCCCGCTGATCGCCGCCGGCGCCGCCGAGCCGGCCGACGTGGTGGTGGTGGCCGCCTCCGGCACCTCGGGCGCCGGCAAGGCGGCCAAGCCGCACCTGCTCGGCAGCGAGGTGATGGGCGACCTGTCGCCCTACCGGGTCGGCACCCACCAGCACGTCCCGGAGATCAAGCAGGCCACCGGCGCCACCAGCCTCTCCTTCACCCCGGTCCTCGCGCCGATGCCGCGCGGCATCCTGGCCACCGTCACCGCCGTGCCGGCCCGCGGCGTCGACCCGCAGGCGGTGCTCGCCGAGGCGTACGCGGACGCGCCGTTCGTGCACGTGCTGCCGGAGGGGCGGTGGCCGCACACCGCGGCCACGCTCGGCTCCAACTCCTGCCACCTGCAGGCCACCGTCGACGTCGACTCCCGCCGGATGGTCGTGGTCAGCGCGCTGGACAACCTCGGCAAGGGCGCCGCCGGCCAGGCCGTGCAGTGCGCCAACCTGATGCTCGGCCTGCCGGAGACCACCGGCCTGTCCGTCTGGGGGGTAGCGCCGTGAGCGCGAGGAGTGCAGCGCAGCGGAGCACCGCAGTCGCGAACGAAGGGATGGCGCCGTGAGCGCGAGGAGTGCAGCGCAGCGGAGCCCCGCAGTCGCGAACGAAGGGATGGCGCCGTGACCGTCACCGTTCCCCGGGGGTTCCGGGCCGCCGGCGTCGCGGCCGGGCTGAAGGCCAGCGGCGCCAGCGACGTGGCGCTGGTGGTCAACGACGGCCCGGACGCCGGCGTGGCCGGGGTGTTCACCGCCAACCGGGTGAAGGCCGCGCCGGTGCTCTGGAGCCAGCAGGTCGTCCGCGGCGGGGTGGTCCGCGCCGTGGTGCTCAACTCCGGCGGCGCCAACGCCTGCACCGGCCACGCCGGTTTCCAGGACACCCACGCCACCGCCGAACACACCGCCGCCGCGCTCAGCGCCGCCAACGCCCGGCTGATGCTGGGCGCCGGGGAGGTAGCGGTCTGCTCCACCGGCCTGATCGGCGAGCGGCTGCCCATGGCCGCGCTGCTCGCCGGGGTGAACAAGGCGGTGCGCGGGCTGTCCCGCGACGGCGGCGCACCGGCCGCCGAGGCGATCATGACCACCGACACCCGGCCGAAGACGGCGGTGGCGCGGGGCAGCGGCTGGACCGTCGGCGGGATGGCCAAGGGCGCCGGCATGCTGGCCCCCGGGCTGGCCACCATGCTCTGCGTGCTGACCACCGACGCGGTGGCCGGGCCGGAGGTGCTCGACGCCGCGCTGCGCGAGGCGTGCCGGGTCACCTTCGACCGGGTCGACTCCGACGGCTGCATGTCCACCAACGACACCGTGCTGCTGCTGGCCAGCGGCGCCAGCGGCATCACGCCCAGCGTCGCCGAGCTGACCGCGGCGGTCACCGCGGCCGCCCACGACCTGGCCCAGCAACTCGTCGCCGACGCCGAGGGCGCCACCAAGCAGATCGCCGTCGACGTGGTCGGCGCGGCCAGCGAGGACGACGCGGTCGAGGTCGGCCGGGCGGTGGCCCGCAACAACCTGGTCAAGACCGCGTTGTTCGGCAACGACCCGAACTGGGGCCGGATCCTCGCCGCCGTCGGCACCACCGCCGCCGCGTTCGAGCCGGACGGCGTGGACGTCGCGGTCAACGAGGTCTGGGTGTGCCGCTCCGGCGCCGCCGCCGAGGACCGGTCGAAGGTCGACCTCACCGGGCGGGACGTCACCATCCGGATCGACCTGCACGCCGGCGACGCCGCGGCCACCATCTGGACCAACGACCTCTCCCACGCGTACGTGCACGAGAACTCGGCCTACTCGACATGAGCCTCACCACCGACCTCACCCGCGCCCAGGCCAAGGCCGCCACGCTGATCGAGGCGCTGCCCTGGCTGGCCCGCTTCTCCGGCTCCACCGTCGTGATCAAGTACGGCGGCAACGCCATGGTCGACCCGGAGCTGCAGCGTGCCTTCGCCGCGGACATGGTCTTCCTCCGCTACGCCGGGCTGAAGCCGGTCGTGGTGCACGGCGGCGGGCCGCAGATCTCCGCCATGCTCGGCCGGCTCGGCATCGACAGCGAGTTCCGCGGCGGCCTGCGGGTCACCACCCCGGAGGCGATGGACGTGGTCCGGATGGTGCTGGTCGGCCAGGTCGGCCGGGAACTGGTCGGGCTGATCAACGCGCACGGCCCGTTCGCGGTCGGCCTCTCCGGCGAGGACGCCGGGCTGTTCACCGCGGTGCGCCGGCCCGCGTACGTCGACGGGGAGCCGGTGGACGTCGGGCAGGTCGGCGACGTGGAGTCGGTCGACGTCTCGGCGGTCACCGACCTGATCGCGGCCGGCCGGATCCCGGTGATCTCCACCGTCGCCCCGGACGCCGACGGGGTGCTGCACAACCTCAACGCCGACACCGCGGCCGCCGCGCTCGCGGTCGCCCTGGCCGCGCGCAAGCTGGTCGTCCTCACCGACGTGCCGGGCCTCTACGCCGACTGGCCGGACACCGACAGCCTGGTCTCCGAGATCACCACCGACGACCTGGCGAAGCTGCTGCCGCGCCTGGAGTCGGGCATGGTCCCCAAGATGGAGGCCTGCCTGCGCGCGGTGCGCCAGGGGGTGCCGGCCGCGCACGTCGTCGACGGCCGGGTCGCCCACTCCACCCTGCTCGAGGTCTTCACCTCGGAAGGGTTCGGCACGATGGTCGTGAGCGCGCCGAGTGCGCGAGCGGAGCGGCCAGGCCCCGCCGTCGCGAACAAGGAAGGTCCGGTCCGGTCATGAGCACGCTCGTCGAGCGCTGGTCGCAGTCCATGATGGACAACTACGCCACCCCGCCGCTGGCCCTGGTCGCCGGCGCCGGCGCGGTCGTGACCGACGACGCCGGCCGGGAGTACGTCGACCTGGTCGGCGGGATCGCGGTGAACGCCCTCGGCCACGCCCACCCGGCCGTGGTGGCCGCCGTGTCCAGGCAGGTGGCGACGCTCGGGCACGTCTCCAACCTCTACGTCGCCGAGCCGCCGGTGGCGCTGGCGGAGCTGCTGCTGGCGCTGGCCGGCCGGCCCGGCCGGGTCTTCTTCGCCAACTCCGGCGCGGAGGCCAACGAGGCGGCGTTCAAGCTCTCCCGGCTCACCGGCCGCACCCACGTGGTGGCCACGACGGGGGGCTTCCACGGCCGGACCATGGGCGCGCTGGCGCTCACCGGCCAGCCGGCCAAGGCCGACCCGTTCCGGCCGCTGCCCGGCGAGGTCAGCCACGTCGACTACGGCGACGTCGCCGCGCTGGAGGCGGCGGTCACCGACGCCACCGCGATGGTCATCCTGGAGCCGATCCAGGGCGAGAACGGCGTGGTCGTCCCCCCGACCGGCTACCTGGCCGCCGCCCGGCGGATCACCGCCCGGCACGGCGCGCTGCTGGTCCTCGACGAGGTGCAGACCGGCATCGGGCGTACCGGGCACTGGTTCGCCCACCAGGCCGAGGGGGTCGAGCCCGACGTGGTCACCCTGGCCAAGGGGCTCGGCGGCGGGCTGCCGCTGGGCGCCTGCCTGGCCTTCGGGCGGGCCGCCGAGCTGCTCCGCCCCGGTTCGCACGGCACCACCTTCGGCGGCAACCCGGTCAGCTGCGCGGCCGCGCTCGCGGTGGTGCGCACCATCGCCGGCGAGGGGCTGCTCGACCACGTCAAGCGGATCGGCGAGCGGCTGCGCCGCGGCATCGAGGGGCTCGGCCACCCGCTGGTGGACGGGGTGCGCGGCGCCGGCCTGCTGCTCGGCGTGGTGCTCACCGCCCCGGTCGCGGCGGTGCTGGCCGAGGCGCTGCGGGAGACCGGCTTCCTGGTCAACCCGGTGCAGCCCGGCGTGGTCCGGCTCGCCCCGCCGCTGATCCTCACCGCCGCCCAGGCCGACGCGTTCCTGGCCGCGCTGCCCGCCGCGCTGGACGCCACCGCGCCCGCCGCCGCCAGCGCGGGTGCCCCGACGGTGGGCGTCCCGACCGCGGTGCCCACCCCTGCGACCCCTGCCACCTCTGCCACCCCCGCCCCGGAGACCACCCCATGAGCCCTCGGCACTTCCTGCGCGACGACGACCTGAGCCCGGCCGAGCAGTCGGCGGTGCTGGAGCTGGCCGCGCGGATGAAGGCGGACCGGTTCGCCTACCGGCCGCTGGCCGGGCCGCGGTCGGTGGCGGTGCTCTTCGACAAGCAGAGCCTGCGTACCCGGATCTCCTTCGACGCCGGCATCGCCGAGCTGGGCGGCCACCCGCTCGTGGTGGACACCCAGGTGACCCACTTCGGCCGGGGCGAGACGCTGGCCGACGCCGGGCGGGTGCTGTCCCGCTACGTCGCGGCGATCGTGCTGCGTACCCACGGCGACGACCGGATCGCCGAGGTGGCCGCGGGGGCGAGCGTGCCGGTGGTCAACGCGCTCACCGACGGCTTCCACCCCTGCCAGCTCCTGGCCGACCTGCTCACCGTCCGGGAGCGGTGCGGCGGCACCGCCGGGCGCACCCTGGCGTACCTCGGCGACGGGGCCAACAACATGGCCCACTCGTACCTGCTGGCCGGGGCGACCGCCGGGATGCACGTACGGGTGGCCGGCCCGGCCGGCTTCGCCCCCGACCCCGCGGTGGTGGCCCGGGCCGCCGAGATCGCCGCCGGCACCGGAGGTTCGGTGAACGTGCTGACCGATCCGATCGAGGCGGTCAAGGGCGTCGACGTGGTCGCCACCGACACCTGGACCTCGATGGGCCAGGAGGACGACGGGCTGGACCGGATCACCCCGTTCCGGCCGTACCAGGTCAACGCCGAGCTGCTCGGCCAGGCCGCGCCGGACGTGATCGTGCTGCACTGCCTGCCCGCGCACCGGGGCGAGGAGATCACCGACGAGGTGCTCGACGGCCCGCGCAGCGCCGTCTTCGACCAGGCGGAGAATCGGCTGCACGCCCAGAAGGCGCTGCTCACGTTCCTCCTCGAGGCCGCGGCCGCGGCTTCGGACGCGGCGGCGCCGGGCGTCACCGCGACCAGGGAGAACCGATGACCGCCCCGCTGACCCGCGCCGCCCGGCACGCCCGCATCGTCGAGCTGATCCGCGACAAGGCGATCCACTCGCAGACCGAACTGGCCGACCTGCTCGCCGGCGACGGCATCCAGGTCACCCAGGCCACCCTCTCCCGGGACCTGAAGGAACTGGGGGCGGTCACCGTCCGCGGCGGCGACGGGCGGGCCGTCTACCTGATCCCCGAGGACGGCCAGCGGCCGCTGCGCGATGCCGAGGCCGCACCGGCCCGGCTGGTGCGGCTGCTGCGCGAGCTGCTCAACGGGGTCGACTACAGCGGCAACATCGCCGTGCTGCGCACCCCGCCGGGCGCGGCGCACTACCTGGCCAGCGCGTTGGACCGAGCGGGCCTGCCCGAGGTCGTCGGCACCATCGCCGGCGACGACACCATCCTCGTCGTGGCCCGCGAGGCCGTCGGCGGGGCCGCGCTCGGCGAGAAGCTCGCCGGCTGGGCCCGCCGGGAAGAGAACGTTGAAGGGAGCACCACACCATGACCGAGCGGGTCGTCCTGGCGTACTCCGGAGGGCTGGACACCTCCGTCGCCATCCCGTACCTGGCCGAGCAGACCGGCGCCGAGGTGATCGCGGTGGCGGTCGACGTCGGGCAGGGCGGCGAGGACCTCGACGTCATCCGGCAGCGGGCGCTCGACTGCGGCGCGGCGGAGTCCGAGGTGGTCGACGCGCGTGACGAGTTCGCCGCCGAGTACTGCCTGCCGGCGATCCGGGCCAACGCCCTCTACATGGACCGCTACCCGCTGGTCTCCGCGCTGTCCCGGCCGCTGATCGTCAAGCACCTGGTCACCGCCGCCAAGAAGTACGGCGGCACGATCGTGTCGCACGGCTGCACCGGCAAGGGCAACGACCAGGTCCGCTTCGAGGTCGGTCTGGGCGCGCTCGCGCCCGACCTCAAGATCATCGCGCCGGCCCGGGACTTCGCCTGGACCCGGGACAAGGCGATCGCCTTCGCCGAGGAGAAGGGCCTGCCGATCGACGTGTCGGCGAAGTCGCCGTACTCGATCGACCAGAACCTGTGGGGTCGCGCGGTGGAGACCGGCTTCCTGGAGGACATCTGGAACGGCCCGATCGAGGACCTCTACTCGTACACCTCCGACCCGGCGCAGGAGCGCGACCCGGACGAGGTCGTGATCACCTTCGACGCCGGCGTGCCGGTCGCCGTGGACGGCGAGACGGTCACCCCGTACCAGGCGATCCTGGAGCTGAACCGGCGCGCCGGCGCCCAGGGGGTCGGCCGGCTCGACATGGTCGAGGACCGGCTGGTCGGCATCAAGAGCCGCGAGGTGTACGAGGCGCCGGGCGCCATCGCGCTGATCACCGCCCACCAGGAGCTGGAGGCGGTCACCGTCGAGCGCGACCTGGCCCGGTTCAAGCGCAGCGTGGACCAGCGCTGGGGCGAGCTGGTCTACGACGGCCTGTGGTTCTCGCCGCTGAAGCGGTCGCTGGACGCGTTCATCGACGACGCCCAGCAGCACGTCTCCGGCGAGGTGCGGCTCACCCTGCACGGCGGCCGGGCCACCGTGACCGGCCGCCGCTCCGAGGCCAGCCTCTACGACTTCGGCCTGGCCACCTACGACACCGGCGACACCTTCGACCAGTCCCTGGCCAAGGGCTTCGTGCAGCTGTGGGGCCTGCCGAGCAAGATGGCCGCCGCGCGGGACGCCCGGCTGGGTGGCGCCTGATCGTGGGTGCGAGCGCGAGGAGTGAAGGAGCGCGGCGAGTGAGCCCCGCGGTCGGGAGCCAACGGTGAGCGCTGCCACAATGGGTGGGGTGGACGACAAGAGCCTGACCGAGAACAGCGCCGCCACCAACCGCACCAGCCTCTGGGGCGGCCGGTTCGCCGGCGGCCCCGCCGAGGCCCTGGCCCGGCTGTCGGTGAGCGTGCAGTTCGACTGGCGGCTGGCGCCGTACGACATCGCCGGCTCCCGGGCGCACGCCCGGGTCCTGGCCGGCGCCGGCCTGCTCGACCCCGAGGAACTGGGCCGGATCCTGGCGGCTCTGGACGACCTGGAGGCGGCCTGCGCCTCCGGGGAGTTCCGTCCCACCGTCGACGACGAGGACGTGCACACCGCGCTGGAGCGTGGCCTGCTGGAGCGGCTCGGCAGCCTCGGCGGCAAGCTGCGCGCCGGCCGGTCCCGCAACGACCAGGTCGCCACCGACCTGCGGCTCTACCTGCGCGACCACGCCCGTGGCGTGGCCGCCCGGCTGGTCGAGCTGGCCGAGGCGCTGGTCGAGCAGGCCGAGCGGCACGTGGACACCGCCGCCCCGGGGATGACCCACCTCCAGCACGCCCAGCCGGTCACCTTCGGGCACTGGCTGCTCGCCCACGTGCAGCCGTTGCTGCGCGACCTGGAACGGCTGCGCGACTGGGACCACCGGACGGCGGTCAGTCCGCTCGGTGCGGGCGCGCTGGCCGGCTCCGGCCTGCCGCTGGACCCGGTCGCGGTCGCCAAGGAGCTGGGTTTCCGCACCTCGTTCGCCAACTCGATGGACGCGGTGGCCGACCGGGACTTCGTCGCCGAGTTCCTCTTCGTCACCGCGATGATCGGGGTGCACCTGTCCCGCCTCGGCGAGGAGGTGGTGCTCTGGACCTCGCAGGAGTTCGGCTGGGTGGAGCTGGACGACGCCTTCGCCACCGGCTCGTCGATCATGCCGCAGAAGAAGAACGCGGACATCGCCGAGCTGGCCCGGGGCAAGTCCGGTCGGCTGGTCGGCGGGCTGATGAGCGTGCTCACCATGCTCAAGGGCCTGCCGATGAGCTACGACCGGGACATGCAGGAGGACAAGGAGCCCGCCTTCGACGCGGTCGACACCCTCGAACTGCTGCTGCCCGCGCTCGCCGGGATGATCTCCACCATGACGGTCCGGGCGGACCGGCTCGTGGCCGCCGCCCCGGTGGGCTTCTCGTTGGCCACCGAGGTGGCCGACTGGCTGGTGCGCAGGGGCGTGCCGTTCCGCGACGCGCACGAGATCACCGGCCGGCTGGTGGCGCTCTGCGTGGCCCGGGACTGCGCGCTCGACGAGGTCTCCGACGCCGACCTGGCAGCGGTGAGCGAGCACCTCGACCCGTCGGTGCGGGACGTGCTGTCGGTCCGCTCCGCGCTCGCGGCCCGGATCACGCCCGGCTCCACCGGCCCCGGGCCGGTGGCCGACCAGCTGGCCGCCGCCGCGGACCGGCTGGCCGGCTGGCGGGAGTGGGCCGCCGAGCGCGTCGTCCCGCGCTGAGTCGACGTCAGGGAACCGCTGCCCCGGTGCGCGCCGGGGCAGCGGTTTCGCGACCCGCGCCGCGCGGTGCCGGCCCGGTCAGGCCGTCGGCCGCTCCCGCTTCGGCAGCTTCGCCACCACCGCGTCGTACGAGGCGTCGACCGCCTCGATCAGCTCCTCGTCGTCGATCCGGCCGTCCAGCCGCAGCGTGTTCCAGCCGGACCGGCCGATGTAGGGCATCACCCGGGCGTCGTCGGGGTGCCGGTGCAGCCACTCGTCGGCGACCTCGCGGCTCGGGCCGCACTTGACCCCGATCGTCGGCGGGTTGGCCGGCGAACCGAGGAACGCGAAGATCCGGCTGCCCACCTTCACCACCTCGTCGCCCTCCCACGGCTGGTCCAGCCAGGCGCCCGGCTTCGCCAGGCAGTACGCCAGCATCTCCGCCCGCTCCATCGCCCCTCCCGCCGACCGATTCCCGGCACAGTCTGCCCCAGTCTCCCCGAACCGCCAGCGCACCCGCCGGACGCGCCGCCGCGCCGGTATGTCGCCCAGCCGGGCTCGGTGCGCCGCCGGCCGGCTGCACTGCGGACGATCGGGTCAGTCGCCGGTGGCGGTGCGGGCGGCGAGGCGTTCGAAGCGCTGCTTCGCCGCCTGGGCGCTGCCCAGGCCGAGGCCGTAGGCGATCGCCTGCCAGGTCAGGCCGCGCCCGCGGGCCAGGGTCAGCAGGCCGGCCTCCAGCGCGTCGACCTCGGCGCGCAGGTGGGGGATCAGGGTGAGCGCGGCGGTGAGGTCGCCGTCGTCGACCGGCTCCTCGCCGGGCTCCGGCTCGGCGCCGCCGGCCGCCAGCGAGGTCACCAGCGCGATCGCCTCGTACGGGTCGGGCAGGTACGGGTTGGTGTGCCGGCGGCGGCGGGCGTCGGTGTCGGCGTGCCGCTCGGCGATCCGGTGCAGGGCGGCGTAGGTGCGCTCGGCGCGGGCCCGGCCCGCGTCGGGCGCGGTGAAGAGGTCCTCCGTCATGTCCCGACCTCATCACATCAACGCCCCGTTTTCAACATACTATTTAAGTCGTGGTGGGGTGGGCAGCGCCGGGGCGGGCGAGGGCCGGGCAGCGGTCCCCGGCGGCCGGCGGGACGGCCGGATAGGGTCGGACCCGTGGTGGCGCACTCCGACCGACGGCCGGCGGACCTCGCCGAGCCGGCCGACCGGGCCGAGCCGGCCGGGCTCGCCGACCTCGCCGACCTGCTCGCCGGTCCGGTGCTGCCGGCCGCCCGCGGGCTGCTCGGCTGCCGGCTGACCGCTGGCGGGGTCACCGTCCGGATCACCGAGGTCGAGGCGTACGCGGGCACCGCCGGCGATCCCGCCTCGCACGCCCACCGGGGGCGTACGCCGCGCAACGCGGTCATGTTCGGCCCGGCCGGGCACGCCTACGTCTACTTCACCTACGGCATGCACTGGTGCATGAACGTGGTGACCGGGCCGGCCGGAGAGGCGGCGGCGGTGCTGCTGCGCGCCGGGGAGGTGGTCGACGGGCTGGACGTGGCCCGAGCCCGGCGCCCCGCGGTACGCCGCGACGTCGACCTGGCCCGCGGGCCGGCCCGGCTCTGCGCGGCGCTCGGCATCGACCGCTCGGCCTACGGCTCCCACCTGCTCGGCGACGGGCCGGTCCGGCTGCGCCCGGCCGACGCCCCGGTGCCGGCCGACGCGGTGGCCGCCGGGCCCCGGGTCGGCGTCACCGGCGCGCACGACCTGCCCTGGCGGTTCTGGATCGCCGGTGACCCGACGGTGAGCGCCTACCGCCGGCACGTGCCGCGCACCCGCCGCTGACCCGCGGGGCCCTCGTCGCCGGCGCGCTCTGGCGATTCTGTCGGTGGGTGTGGTCATAATCACGCCGCACGCGCTCGCCGAGGAGACGGAGGACAGGGGCGATGGCCACACTGCTCGCGATCGGAACGGCGAAGGGGCTCTTCCTCGCCACCAGCACGGATGGGCGGCGCAGCTGGGAGGTGAGCGGCCCGCACTTCCCGATGACCGGGGTCTACGCGGTCGCCATCGACACCCGGCGGGCCACGCCCCGGCTGCTGGCCGGCACCACCAGCTCGCACTTCGGCCCGAGCGTCGCCACCAGCGACGACCTCGGCGCCTCCTGGCACGAGCCGGAGGAGGCCCCGGTGGCCTTCCCGGCCGACACCGGCGCCACCCTGGGGCGGGTCTGGCAGCTCGTCCCGGCCGGCGCCGACCAGCCCGACGTGGTCTGGGCCGGCACCGAGCCGTCCGCGCTGTTCCGCTCCGACGACGGTGGGATCACCTACCAACTGGTCCGCGCGCTCTGGGACCACCCGCACCGGGAGCAGTGGGGCGCGGGCTTCGGCGGCCAGGCGGTGCACACCGTGCTGCCGCACCCCGCCGACGCCGACCGGCTGCTGGTGGCGATGTCGACCGGCGGCGTCTACCGCTCGACCGACGGTGGCGCCAACTGGGCGCCGGGCAACACCGGCATCCGGGCCTACTTCCTGCCCGACGAGTGGCCCGAGTTCGGCCAGTGCGTGCACAAGGTCGCCCGCGACGCCGGCAGCCCCGAGCGGCTCTACGCGCAGAACCACCACGGCGTCTACCGCTCCGACGACGACGGGCGCACCTGGTCGTCGATCGCCGACGGCCTGCCCAGCGACTTCGGCTTCCCGATCGTCAGCCTGCCCGGCCGCCCCGACTCGGTCTTCACCTTCCCGCTCACCGCCGACAGCGAGCGCTTCCCGGTCGACCGGCGGTGCCGGGTCTTCCGCTCGTCCGACGCGGGCGCCAGTTGGCAGCCGGCGAGCGCCGGGTTGCCGGAGGGCCCGTTCTATCCGGCGGTGCTGCGCGACGCGATGTGCGCCGACGACGCCACCCCGGGCGGCGTCTACTTCGGCACCCGCTCCGGGGAGGTCTACGCCAGCCGCGACGAGGGCGACTCCTGGTCCCGGGTGGTCGCGCACCTGCCCGACGTGCTCTGCGTCCGGGCCGCGGCGGTGTGACGTGGTGACCGTGCTGGTCCCCGGCCCGCTGCGTGGCGAGGCCGGGGGCGAGAGCCGGCTGACCGTCGCGGCCTCGGGCACCCTGCGGGCCGTCCTCGACGACCTGGCCGGCTCCTGGCCGCGGCTGGCCCGGCGGATCCGCGACGAGCGGGGCGAGCTGCGCCGCTACGTCAACGTCTACGTCGACGGGGAGGACTGCCGGCACCTCGGCGGGCTGGACGCGCCGGTGCCCGAGACCGCCGAGGTGCAGGTGCTGCCCTCGGTCGCCGGCGGCTGACCCCGCCGGGCGCGCCCCGGCGCTGGTCGCCGGGGCGGCGCCGCCGGGGTCAGCCGAACCGGTAGTCCAGCCGGTAGGTGTGCCCGCCGTCCGGCCCGACCACGATCTGCCCGCCGCCGCGCAACCCGCGCAGCTCCTCGGTGGCCGAGTCGGGCACCACCGTCCAGGACAGCCCCGCCCCGGTCTCGGTGTCGCTGCCGGCGGTGTGGTGCAGCACGAAGCTGCCCCGGCGCCCGGCCAGGGTGCCGGTGAACCGTTCGAACCCCACGTACGCGGCGGAGGACTCGACCGGCGGGCGGCACATCAGGATCCGGGTCACGCTCGTGCCGACCAGGTCGCCGGTGAACGACTTGGTGATCCGGGCCGCGGCGAGCGTGGTTCCCCCGGCCTCGTCGTACGGTTCCTCGTCCCAGCTGTCCAGGGTGAAGCCGCCCTCGGCGTGTCCGCTCATGCGAGCATCCTGCCCGGCAAGGCTGACATCTTCCGTCAGGTACGCCCCGGCTCTTCGGCGCGGGTGCGCCCGCCCGGCCGGGGCGGTCGGCCGGCGAGTTCCGCCGGGCCTTCCTCACCGCGGTGCCCGAGGACCTGGTGCCGGAGGGGGTCGAGGACCACCCGGCGCTGGCCGACCCGTTCGTCCGCTCGGTGATCGCCGAACCGACCGTGGCGAAGCTGCCGGCCATCACGCGGTTCCTGGCCCACCGGGTCGCCGAGGACGCCGGTGTCCACCAGGACGCCGCCGTGCGGGCGGCCCTGGAACTCCTCGACGGGCGGGCGGCCGGCCACCGCGTGCCGGCCGACGAGCCGCTACGGCAGCGGCTCCAGGCGCGCGCCGACGAGTGGCAGGCGGCGTCCCGGGTCGGGCCGGACCCCGAGGCGTTCCGCCGGATGCACGCGGCGCTCGGCGTGACGGGCGCCACCGCCGGCCGTGCCGCCGGCGGAATAGTTGACTCGTCAAATATGTTGTGGGGTGCGTCCGGGCGCCACGCCGGCCCCGGCGGACAACGCGAGGAGCTGGTCATGCAGTTCGGAGTCTTCACCGTCGGCGACGTCACGGTCGACCCGACCAACGGTCGCGAGCCGACCGAGCATGAGCGGATCAAGGCGATGGTGACCATCGCGCTCAAGGCCGAGGAGGTCGGGCTCGACGTCTTCGCCACCGGCGAGCACCACAACCCGCCGTTCGTGCCCTCGTCGCCCACCACCATGTTGGGCTACATCGCGGCCCGGACGTCCCGCCTGCTGCTCTCCACCGCCACCACCCTGATCACCACCAACGACCCGGTGAAGATCGCCGAGGACTACGCGATGCTCCAGCACCTGGCCGACGGCCGGGTGGACCTGATGATGGGCCGGGGCAACACCGGCCCGGTCTACCCGTGGTTCGGGCAGGACATCCGCAACGGCATCCCGCTGGCGATCGAGAACTACGACCTGCTGCGCCGGCTCTGGCGCGAGGACGTGGTGGACTGGAAGGGCCGCTTCCGCACCCCGCTGCAGTCGTTCACCGCCACGCCGCGCCCGCTCGACGGGGTGCCGCCGTTCGTCTGGCACGGCTCGATCCGCAGCCCGGAGATCGCCGAGCAGGCCGCGTACTACGGGGACGGGTTCTTCGCCAACCACATCTTCTGGCCCAAGGAGCACACCCAGCGGATGGTCGGGCTCTACCGGCAGCGCTTCGAGCACTACGGCCACGGCTCCGCCGACCAGGCCATCGTCGGGCTCGGCGGGCAGGTGTTCATGCGCCGCAACTCCCAGGACGCGGTCCGCGAGTTCCGGCCGTACTTCGACAACGCGCCGGTCTACGGGCACGGCCCGTCGCTGGAGGAGTTCACCGCGCAGACCCCGCTCACCGTGGGCAGCCCGCAGCAGGTCATCGACCGGACCCTGGGCTTCCGCGACTACGTCGGGGACTACCAGCGGCAGCTCTTCCTGGTCGACCACGCCGGCCTGCCGCTGAAGACCGTGCTGGAGCAGCTCGACATCCTCGGTGAGGAGGTGGTCCCGGTGCTGCGCAAGGAGTTCGACTCGCTGCGCCCGGCGCACGTGCCCGAGGCGCCGACGCACGCCGCGCTGGTCGCCGCGGCCGGCGGCGCCAAGGACGGCACCGTGCACGCCGTCGACGACGTGACGGGCAAGGCGCCCGGGGCCGCCCGATGAGCCGCACCCTCGCCGTCGTCTCGGCCGGCCTCAGCCAGCCGTCGTCCACCCGGCTCCTCGCCGACCAGCTCGCCGCGGCCACCCGCGACGGGCTGGTCACCCGGGGCGAGGTGGTCGAGGTGCACCCGATCGAGCTCCGCGAGCACGCCCACGACGTGGTGAACCACCTGCTCACCGGCTTCCCGTCGGAGTCGCTGCGGGCGGCGCTGGACACGGTCACCGGCGCCGACGGGATCATCGCCGTCACGCCGATCTTCAACGCGTCGTACAACGGGCTGTTCAAGTCGTTCTTCGACCTGGTCGACGCCGAGGCCCTGGGCGACCGGCCGGTGCTGGTGGCCGCGACCGGCGGCACGGCCCGGCACTCGCTCGCCCTGGAGCACGCGCTACGACCGCTGTTCGCCTACCTGCACGCCGTGGTGGTGCCGACGGCGGTCTTCGCCGCGCCGGAGGACTGGTCCGGCGGCACCGCCGACGGGGCGCTGCGGCGCCGGATCGACCGGGCCGCCGGCGAACTGGCCGAACAGATCCACCGGCGGCCGGCGTCCACCGGCCCGGCCGACCCGTTCGCCCTCACCACCAGCTTCGAGGACCTGCTCCGCGGCGCCGACGGCTGACCGGCGCCCACCGACCCCGCGGGCCACGCCGTCCCGGACGGCGTGGCCCGCCGCCGGGTCAGGGGCGCACCGGCCGGGACCGCCGGTCAGCGGGCGTGGCCGTAGGGGTGGGCGACCAGCACCGGGCAGTGCGCGTGCTGCACCAGGGCCTGGCTGACCGACCCGAGCAGCATCCCGGTGAACCCGCCGCGACCCCGCGAGCCGACCACCACCAGGGCGGCCTCCCGGCTCGCGTCGACCAGCGCCGGCCCGGGCCCGGCCGCCGGCAGCACGCGCTCCTCGACCGCCACCCCCGGGTGGCTGCCGCGCGCCGACGCGGCGGCGGTGGCCAGCAGACCAGCCGGCTCGCCCTGCGCGTCCCCCTCCGCCGGGGCCACGTGCGCCAGCACCAGCCCGGTCCGCCGGCGCGCCGCCTCGTCGGCGGCGTAGCCGACGGCCAGCTCCGCTGACTCCGAACCGTCCACCCCGACCAGCACCGGCCCGGTCGTCCGCACCGGCTGCTCCGCCGGCCGGACGACCAGCACCGGGCAGTGCGCGTGCGCGGCGACCTGGCCGCCGACCGAGCCGAGCAGCAGTCCGGCGAAACCCCCGTGCCCGCGGCTGCCCACCACCACCAGGTCCGCCCGCTTGGACTCCTCGACCAGCGTGGCCCCGGGCCCGCCGGCGACCTGGCGTATCTCCACGGTCAGCCCCGGCCAGCGCTCGGCCAGGTCGGCGGCGGCCTGCGCCAGCATCTTCTGCGCCGCCTCGGTCGGCGCCGGGATGCCCAGGTCGTACGGGTTGAGCGGCACGCCGTACCCGAGCGGGTGCAGGTAGCCGTGCACCAGGTGCAGCGGCCGGCCCCGGCCCACCGCCGCGTGTGCGGCGTGCTCCGCCGCCACCCGGCTCGCCGGGGATCCGTCCACTCCCACCACGACGGGTCGGTTCATCTGCCCTCCAGGTCGTCGATCAGGTCATTGTCCGGGCGCGGCCCGCGGCCCACCGGGGTTTCCCCGGACCCACCCGGGCGCGCCACCGCGCCGGCCGGAGGGACCGGCCGGCGCGGCGCGCGGGGGTCAGGAACCGTCGGCGGTACGCCGGCGCCGCACGATCGCCACCGGCGAGTGCGCGTGGTGCAGCACCGCGTGGCTGACCGAGCCGAGCAGCAGCCCGGTCAGGGCGCCCCGGCCGTACGCCCCGACGACCACCAGCTGCGCGGTCTTCGACTCCTCGACCAGCGCCCGGGCCGGGGAACCCCGGACCAGCCGGCGCCGCACCGGCACGTCCGGGTAACGCTCGGACCAGCCGGCCAACGACTCGGCGAGGACGCGCTCCTCCTCGTCGCCGAACGCCTCGACGTCGTAGACCAGGGGCAGGATCTCGCCCGGCCCGACCGGCGTCGGGTAGAGCCAGGCGTGCACCGCGACCAGCGGCACACCGCGCCGGGACGCCTCCTCGAACGCGAACCCGACCGCCTCGGTGGAAACGTCTGAACCGTCCACGCCCACCACCACCGGGCCGTCGGCCCGGGGCTCGCCCCGGACCACCAGCACCGGGCTCTGCGCTCGGGCGGAGACCTGCACGGTGACCGACCCGATCAGCAGGCCGGCGAAACCGCCGAGCCCACGGTGGCCGAGCACCACCAGGGCGGCGTCGCGGGACTCGTCCAGCAGCACCGGGGTGGCCGAGCCGTCGACCACGGCCCCGGTGACCCGTACCTCCGGGGCGACCTTGGCGGCCTCGGCCATCGCCTCGGCGACGTAGCGCTCCGCCTGGTTGCGCAGCCCGCCGTCGGCCGGTCCACCCGCCACCGGTCCCAGCGGGGTGTTCATCAGCGGCCAGATGAACGCGTGCACGATCCGCAGCGGTCGCTGCCGGTACTCCGCCTCCCGCGCGGCCACCCGCACCGCGTCCAGGGCGGCGGCGGAACCGTCCACACCCACCACGACGGGGGCACCGGATTCGATGGTCATGCCGTCCTCCTTCGTTCGGCTCCAGTCTGCCGGGACCCGCGGCGCCGAGGTCAGTGCCGGTGGTCCCGTCCACCGGGCCGTTGGTCCCGGCGCAGGTCGGCAGCCGGCCGACCGGGGGTCACCGGAGCGCACCCGCCCCGACGTCCGTCGGCCGGTGCCGGCATCCTCTTCCGGCCGCCCGAAAGTGTGGCGGGGCCGCGCCCCGACGGGTGATCCCCGACACCTGGACGGACCATTGCCGCCAGCCGGGTCGGTGCCCCGCACGACGATCCGCACGGTTTCGGTTGTCGGTAACTGGACTTTGTGCCGGGAAACGCGAAACTGTCCTGGCGAAGGGTGGCCGGATCACCCATCCTCGGATTGGCCGGTCACCCACCCGCGCTTCCTGGACCGACCATTTCTGGCTGCGCTTCATTGCGCGTACCGCTGCTATTCAACAGCCGACGAGAGCTGCCCGGCGGACGGCTGGTCGACGAGCGATGGAGGCTGCGTGAACTCGGTGGAGGTTGCCCCGGCCGTCGACGCCGCCGCGGTTGCGGGCCACCGGGTGCCGACGTCGGCCGGTCCGGCCCGGCCGCGCCGCGGCGGCTGGCAGTCCCGTTACGTCGCCACCCTGTGCCTGGTCGACCTGGCGGTGGGACTGGTTTCGGCGGGGGCGGCCATGCTCCTCCGGTTCGGCCAGGAAACGGCCGAGCCGGGCAACCGCGGCCATCTGTGGCTCACCATTACGCTGCCATTCGCCTGGATGCTCGTCCTGACCCTCAACCGAGCGTACGAAACGCGTTATCTATTCGTCGGGAATGACGAGTACGCGCGGGTGTTCCGGTCCGGTCTGGCACTGATTGCCGCGCTGGCCGTCGTTTCGCTCGCGTTCGATTTCCGGCTCGCCCGCGGCTACGTGGTGGTGGCGATGCCGTTGACCACCGTGGCCGGCGTCGCGATGCGGTACCTCGTCCGGCAGCGCCTGCACCGCTCGTGGGCACACGGTGAACGGCTGCACCAGGTCATCCTGGTCGGGCACGAGGTCGCGGTCGCCGAGCTGGCCGGGAGGCTGCGCCGCGAGCGGTACCACGGCCTGGGGGTGGTCGGCGCCTGCCTGCCGTACGGAGCGACCGATCCGCCACGGCCGGTCGCCGGCCCGCTGCCGCCGGTGCTCGGCACGTTCGCGGACGTGGCGAGCGCCGTCACGCGGACCGGAGCGGACACCGTCGTGGTGCTGTCCTGCCCCGAGATGGCCGGGGCCGCGCTGCGCCGGCTCGGCTGGCAACTGGAACGCGACGAGGTCGCCCTCATCGTGGCCAGCAGTCTGGTCGACGTGACCGGGGACCGCACCACCATCCGTCCGGTCGACGGGCTGCCGATGCTGCACGTCGAGCACCCCCGGCTCAAGGGCGGCCCGCGGTTCGTCAAGGCGGTCACCGACCGCGTCTCGGCGCTGCTGCTGCTGGTGTCCGCCGCCCCGCTGCTGCTCGCGATCGCGCTGCTGATCCGGCTGAGCCCGGGCGCCGGTGGTCCGGCGATCTTCCGCCAGGAGCGGGTCGGCCGCAACGGCCGGCTGTTCGTCATCTACAAGTTCCGGACCATGTACCTGGACGCCGAGGAGCGGCTGGCGGACCTGCTGCACCGCAACGACACCGACGGGGAGCTGTTCAAGATGCGGGACGACCCGCGGGTGACCCCGGTGGGGCGCTGGCTGCGCCGGCTGTCGCTGGACGAGCTGCCGCAGCTCGTCAACGTGCTCCGTGGGGACATGTCGCTGGTCGGGCCGCGGCCGCCGCTGCCCCGGGAGGTGGCCAACTACCCGCCGGACATGCGCCGGCGCCTGGTGGTCAAGCCCGGCCTGACCGGGCTGTGGCAGGTGTCCGGCCGGTCCGACCTGTCGTGGGAGGAGTCCATCCGGCTGGACCTGTCCTACGTGGAGAACTGGTCGTTGACCATGGACCTGGCCATCCTGGTCCGCACGCTGAGCGCCGTCCTGCGCAGCTCCGGCGCGTACTGAGCACGACCGGCGGCGGCGCGAATGCGGACGGTCGGCCGACTGCCCCCGGCCGCCGACACCGGTTGAATGACTTCCCGATCCCCGTCCGCCCGGCCCAGGAGAGCCATGACCGACCAGCGCGTGATCAACATTCTGTTCCACGGGATCGGAACGCCGCGCCGGGAGCTGGAGCCGGGGGAGGACCGCTACTGGGTCACCGTCGACCGGTTCCACGCGATCCTCGACGAGGTCGTCTCGTGGCCGGCGGCCCGGCTCAGCTTCGACGACGGCAACGCCTCCGACCTGGAGGTGGGGCTGCCGGCGCTGCTCGAACGGCAGGCGAGCGCCACTTTCTTCCCCATCGCCGGGCGGCTGGGCGCCCCGGGCAGCGTGGACGCCGACGGCGTCCGGGAACTGCGGCGGCACGGCATGCCGGTGGGTAGCCACGGCATGTGGCACCGCCCCTGGCGCGGTCTCACCCCGCGGCAGGCGACCGAGGAGTTGTACACCGCCCGGGACCGGATCGCCGAGGTCACCGGCGATCCGGTCGACCAGGCCGCCTGCCCCCTCGGCCGGTACGACCGGGCCGTGCTGTCCCGGTTGAGGGCGGCCGGCTACACCCGGGTGTTCACCAGCGACCGGCGTCCGGCCCGGGCCGGCGCGTGGCTGCAACCGCGCTACAGCGTCCGGGCCGAGGACACCCCCCAGAGCCTGCGCGACATCGTCTTCGGGCAGGGGCTGCTCGGCCGGGCCCGCGCCAGCACGGTCGGGCTGGTCAAGCGCTGGCGGTAGGGGGCGCGCCGGACGGCGCCCGAGAACGCGCCCGCCGGGCGGCCGTCGCGGACCCGTCCTCCGGACGGTGCCTCAGGCCGGCGTGTCGGCCGTGACCCGCCGCTCGTCGCCGGGCGGGCCGGGCACCTCCCGCAGCGACGCCGGGCGCAGCAGGGCGGCCGCCGCCGCCCGGCTGGTCGGGCTGCCCAGCGCGGCCCGGCTGAGCTCCCGCACCAGGATCGCCGCCCAGTACGCGGCGGTGGCCGCCGGCCCGTGCCGGCGCCGGTAGAGGCGCACCTTGTTCAGCGTCAGCAACCGCCACAGCCACGGCGCCGCCCGCGAGTCACCGCCGATGTGGGTGGCCCGGGCGGCGGGGGCCAGCCGGGTGGTGAAGCCGGCGTCGCGGGCCCGCAGGGCGAAGTCCGTCTCCTCGGAGTAGAGGAAGAAGGATTCGTCCCACGGCGCGCACGCCGCCCAGCAGCGGCCGCCGACGAGCATGGCGGAGCCGACGGCCCAGTCCGACGACGACTCCCGCCGGTAGCTGGCGGGGTCGGTGACCACCTCGCCGAGCAGCCGGAAGCGGCCGGCCCGTTCAGCGCCGAGGACCGCGTCACCGAGCGCGCGCAGCACGGTGGGCTCGCGGCGCAGGGTGTGCTCGGGCTGGCCGTCGGCCATGGTCACCAGCGGCACCACGATGCCGTCGTCGCCCCGGTGCAGCAGGTCGAGCAGGATCCGGCCGCAGCCCGGCGCGAGCCGGACGTCCGGGTTGAGCACGAGGACCGCGGTGAACGGGTCCGCCGCCGTCACCGCCGCGTTGATGCCGGCCGCGTAGCCGGCGTTGCGGCCGGTCTGCACGATCCGCGCCGCGGGCATCAGCCGCCGGACGGTGTCCACGGTGCCGTCCGACGAGGCGTTGTCGGCCACCGTCAGGTGCCAGCGCACGCCGGCGAGGCCGGGGCCGAGGGAGTCCAGCAGGCCCGGTACGACGGCGGCGCTGTGGTGGGTGACGACGACGACGGCGACGACGTCGCCGGATCCGGTTGCCGGGGCGGTGGCCACGTGCGGTGCGCTCCTCGTGCGGTTCGGCGGGCTCAGGCGGGCACCGCGGAGCGGCGGTAGGTCCGGTAGACGGCGGCGAGATCGGCGCGCAGCCCGTCCGGGTGGTACTCCGAGTGGATCCGCTCGGCGGCCGCCCGTCCGGCGGCGACGAGGGCCGCCGGCTCCGCCTCGTAGCGCCGCAGCGCCCGCTCGACGGCGACGGCGTAGCCCAGCAGGTCACCCTCGGCGACCGGCGCGCAGTACCGGGGGTCGAAGAAGTCCCGCCCACCGAGGCCGGTGAAGCCGACGACGTAGGCGCCGCTCGCCATCGCCTCGGCCGGCGGGAGGCCGAAGCCCTCGCGCTCGCTGAAGCTGAGGAAGACCGCGCAACCGCGCAGCGCCTCGGCGGTCCGCGCCTCGGTCAGCCCGTCGATCGGCACGAGCTCCCACCCGGCCAGGACGCCGCGGGCGCGCAGGATGTGCAGCAGCTGCTCCTGCTCGGCGGCGCGGCGGCGGGGCATGTGGCCGATCCGCCGCCCGGCCGGGCGGGCCGGCGGGTGGAACACCCGCTCGTCGACCACCACCCGGGTCAGGTGCACGTCGAGGTCGGCGAAGGCGTGGC
Organism: Micromonospora sp. C28SCA-DRY-2; assembly: GCF_030519475.1. Taxonomy (GTDB): domain Bacteria; phylum Actinomycetota; class Actinomycetes; order Mycobacteriales; family Micromonosporaceae; genus Micromonospora. The sequence goes on from NZ_JAUMKD010000005.1 coordinate 210,459, forward strand.
GGAGCAGCGCGACGTTGTCCCGGGAGACGGTGAGCAGCGCCTCGACGCCCGGACAGGTCCGGTACGGGGCGCCCGCCGCGGTGCCCTCGAACGGCACCTCGGCGAAGGTGTGGTACGCGTTCTGGTTGAAGACCAGCTTGCGGGCGGGCGCCGGCAACCGGCGCAGCCCCGGACCGAAGTACTCGGGCACCACCAGGAGATCGTCCGGGCCGAGCGTCACCTCCCCGGCGGCGGCGACCCGGGTCCGGTTGGCGAACCAGTCGGCCCGGAAGCCCGGCGCGGAGTGCAGCACGGCGGCCGGCACCCCCGACTCGTTGAGCAGGTCCACGTGCCGGTAGAGGTTGCGGATGCCGCCGCTGGGCTTGTTGTCGTCGGGGCTGAGGTAGTAGACGAGCCCCGGTCCGCGGTGGCTCGCGTCGTACCGCAGCGGCGGGGGAGTGCGCCGGCGCAGTTCGCGCGCCCGGCCGAGCCGCCGGAGCCGGTCCCGCCCGGCCCGCTTCGCCGCGCCGATCACGACGAGTGGCGCGGCGAGGCGACCGGCACCGCCCGGTCGGCCGGCTGGGTGGCCGCCGTGGCCAGCGGCAGCGGCACCACCCGGCGCCAGACGTCGAGGTAGGCGGCGGCCTGGTGTTCCCAGGCCAGCACCGAGGTGAACCGCTCCCGGGCGATCGCCCGCATCCGCGCCAGCCGGCTCGGGTCGTCGAGCAGTTCGTCGAGCGCCTCGGCGAACTCGTCGCCGCTGCCGGTGGCGACGTAGCGCCCGGCGTCGCCGGCGGTGCGGCGGGTCTCCAGCAGGTCGACCGCGACCACCGGCAGGCCCCGGGCCATGTACTCCACCGTCTTGGCCATGGTGGACAGGTTCGTCATGTCGCTGAAGATGTCCGGCTGGATGCCCAGCGTGGCGTCGCGCAGCAGGGCGTCGACCTCCGGAGCCTGGAGCCAGCCGGTGAACCGGACCAGGTCGCCGAGCCCCCGCTCGTCGACCATCGACCGCAGCTCCGGCAGGCACTCGCCGTCGCCGGCGATGACCATCTCCCAGCCGTCGCGGCCGCGCCGGGCGGCGAGCCGCTCGGCCGCCAGGACGGCCCGGTCCACGTGGTCCTGCTCGTTGATGACTCCGACGTAGACGATCCGCCGGGTGGCGGGGTCGGTGCCGGTGGGGGCGGCGATCTCGCCGGCGGCCGGCCCGTTGCGGACGACCGTCACCCGCCCGGGCGGGCACCCGCCCCGGGTGAGCGCGATCTGCCGGTACGACTCGTTGGTGGCGACCACCTGGCTGGCGAACCGCATGGAGAGCCGCTCGAACCAGGTGAGCAGGCGGGTGACGACGGGTCGTGGCGCGCCGGTCTTGCAGGCGTACAGCTCCGGGCTGAGGTCGTGGTGGTCGAAGATCCAGCCCCGGCCGGTCGCCCGCATCGCCAGCGCCAGTGGCCAGAACACGTCCGGCGGGTTGCAGACCTGGGCGGCGACCACCCGGTGCCGGACGACCAGCACGGCGAGGTGCCAGGCCACCCAGAGGAAGGCCCAGGCGAACTCCGCGGCGAAGGAGAGCACCCCGTCGCCGGCGAACGGCTGCCGGAAGGACCGGATCGCGGTGTCCCGGCTGCCCGGCAGGTGACGCAGCCGCTGCCCGCCCCGGGGGCAGATGACGGTGACCCGGTAGCCGGCGCCCTCCAGGGCGAGGCATTCCCGGATGACTCGCCGGTCCTTCTCCACCGGCAGGTTGACCACCGCGATGGCCACGTGTGGTCGTCGTTCCCGCCTGGTGTTCGTGGCCCCCGCCTGCCGGCCCGCCCGCGCCTGTTCCGCTGCCATGGACGCTCCCTCCGGCGACCAGCGGCCGGCGCCGCAGCAACGGTCCACAGTGGCCGCAAGCCGGTGCGGTTACGGGGACCGGTGGTCGCCCCGTCACGATCGTGGAATCGGGAACCCGGAACATCCCCCGTTGGTACTGAGCCAGCTGTCAACCTGACGACTGAGCGCTCAGTAAGTCGGCAATGTCAGCCCTCGCCCCGGATCGAACTGTCGCCCGGTTGTGGTTGTCTTTCTTGCCAAGGCGTCGCCGGCGCGGTGACACTGACCTGGGCCCGTCGCGTCGGCCCGCGTCCGGCCTCGCCGCGCGCCACCCGCGGCGCGCTCCTTTCTCACCCGAACCTCGGCAAGGGGATGCAGTGGACCTCTGGGACATGACCAAGCTGCTCTTCCGGCGCTGGCGCATCTCCCTGCCGCTGCTGCTCACCGCCCTCGTCCTGGTCGGCGTGGCGAGCCAGACGGTGCAGCCGGACTACAGCGCGAAGGCGCACATCCAGCTGATCCCGCCGCCGGTCGTCACCGGCCCGGACGGCCGCCAGAAGCCGATCAAGAACCCCTGGTTCGACCTGGGCTACGCGGCGCTGGGCAACGCCGCGGTGATCGACGTGACCCGACAGTCGGTCCTGAAGCAGATGGTGGCGGACGGCCTCTCCGACAACGTCACCGTCGCGGTCGACCGGGTGCCGCTGTTCGAGATCGAGGCGGTGGGGAGTTCACCGGCGCAGGCGACGGCCACCGCCCAGCGGATGCTCACGTTGATCAAGGAGGCGGTCGCGGAGCGGCAGGCCTCGCTCCAGGTGGCCGAGAGCGACCTGATCACGACCCTGGCGCTCGACGACGGCACCGAGGTCGAGGTGCAGAACTCGAAGCTGATGCGGGTGATGGTGGTGGCGCTCGGGGCCGGGCTGCTGCTCACCGCCGGGGTGACGATCGCCGTCGACGCCCTGCTGCGGCGGCGGGCCCGCCGCCGGGCGGGCGGCGGAACCGAGCCGCCGGCGGCCGTCGGGGAAGGCGCCGGGCGGCCCGCCGCCGCGGCGAACCCCGCGTCCGCCGCGGCGTCGGCGTCCTTCGACGGTCAGCTCAACCAGGTGGTCGGGGCAGCGGCCCGGGTGGGGCCCGGCTCCGCGGTGGGGGCGGCCGCGCCGCGCGTGCCGCCGCACCAGCCCGGCACGGCGAGCGGTGACCGGGCCGGGCAGCCGCCCCGGCGCGACCACCCCGGCCCCGAGCGGCCGCTGCGCGGCGACGCCGACCCGCGCCGCCCGGCCTCGGCATCGGCCGACGCCACCGTCGTGCTCCCGGTCTCCCACTCCAACACCTGGCCGCGTGGAGGCAGGACCGAGCGGCCGTGACCGCTACCGCGACCGCGTACCACCCCGTCGATCTCGAGCCGTCGCTGCTGGCCGACGGCACGTACGGCATCCGGCGGCACCGGTCGCGGTTGGACGTCTCGATCCTGCTCGGCGTCACCGTCGTCCTGCTCTACGTGCTGCCGGGCACGCTCATCGTGCCCAACCTGACCTACGCCGGCCGCCCGGCGCTGCTGGTGGCGTTGCTGCTCTTCGCGTGGTGGTGCCTGGCCCGGCTCAACCCGAGGCTGCTGCTGCTGGGGCCGCAGCCGATCCGGTGGGTGCTCTGCGTCTACCTCGTCGCCAACCTCCTGTCGTACCTCGCCGGGCTGCTGCGCGGCCTGCCCACCCAGGAGGCGAACGCGCAGGACTTCGCGATGCTGCAACTGTTCGAGTTCCTCGGCGTCGCGCTGATCGCGGCCGACGGGATCCGCAACTTCGACCGGCTCAACCGGGTGCTGCGGGTGGCCGTGTGGTGCGCCGGCTTCATGGCGATCGTGGGCATCGCCCAGGCGGTCTTCAAGTACGACGTCTCGGCGCACCTGGTGGTCCCCGGCCTGGAGGTCAAGGGCGGCCTGGCCGGCTTCGGCCAGCGCGGCGACGAGGGCCAGTTCCGGGTGGCCGGGACCACCGTCCACTACATCGAGTACAGCGCGGTCATGGCGATGATGGTGCCGTTCGCCATCCACGTGGCCCGGTTCGCGCCGAAGCGGTGGCACCGATGGCTGGCCGCGGTGTGCGCGATGCTCGCGGCCGTGGCGAACCCGATGTCGATCTCCCGCACCGGCATCGTGGCGCTCGCGCTCGCCCTGCTGGTCATGGTGCCCGTCTGGTCCTGGCGGCTGCGCTACACGTTCATGTTCCTCGGCGCCGGCGCGGTGATGGCCATCATGTTCCTCAAGCCGGGCGTGCTGGGCACGCTCAAGGCGATGTTCCTCAACGTCGGGGTCGACCCGAGCATCGAGGGCCGGACGAACGACTACGAACTGGTGGGGCACTTCTTCGACCAGCGACCCTGGCTTGGCCGGGGGCCACGGACCCTGCTCGCCGACCCGGTGCGCGACACCATCCTGGACAACCAGTGGCTCTACACCCTGGTGACCGGCGGGGTGGTCGGCGTGGCCGCGCTGCTCGCGGTGCACGTGGTCAGCATCGTGCTCGCCGTGATCGCGTTCCGCCGGGCCACCCGCGAGGAGGACCGCCACCTCTGCGTGGCTCTCGTCTCCGCCCAGGTGGTCGCCGTGGTGGTCGGCGGGACCTTCGACTCGCTCTACTACACGACCTTCGCCATCAGCCTGGCCCTCTTCGTGGGCCTCAGCGGGGCGGTGTGGCGACTCACCCACCCGGCCCGCATCGTCCGCACCTCGACCGTCCGGGGATTCGATTGACCAGCATCGTCATCGCCGCGCACAACGAGGCAGGGGTGCTCGACCGCTGCCTCGCCAGCGTGCTGCGCAACGCCGCCGTGGCGGATCCGGCCCAGGTGGTCGTGGTGCCGAACGGCTGCACCGACGACACGGCTCGGGTGGCCCGCCGGCACGGCGTCACCGTCGTCGAGCTCGCCGAGCCGGGCAAGGCCGCCGCCCTCAACGCCGGCGACGCCGCCGCGACCGGCTTTCCGCGCGTCTACCTCGACGCCGACGTGCTGCTCGCCGACGGCGGCATCGACCTGCTGGTCGGTGAGCTGGCGCGTACGGGTGCGCTGGCCGCCGTGCCGGCCCGCCGGATGGAGCTGGCCGGGCGTTCGCCGGCGGTACGCGCCTACTACGCCATCCACTCCCGACTGCCCGCCGTCGTCGGCGGCCTGTACGGCCGGGGGGTGATCGCGCTGTCCCGGCCGGGGCGGGAGCGGTTCGGCCGGTTTCCCGACCAGGTCGCCGACGACCTGTTCCTGGACTCGCTCTTCGCCGAGGGGGAGCGCCGGGTGGTGACCGCGGCGACGGTACGGGTGGCGGCGCCGATGCGGACCGGCGACCTGATCCGTCGGCTCGTCCGGGTCCGCGCCGGCAACGCCGCGCTGCGCGACAGCCTGCCCGGGGTCCGCCGTTCGCGCAGGAGTTCCTGGCTGACCGATGTGGTGCTGCGCGCCCCGCGGCTGTCGCCGGCCGCCGTCTGCTATGTCGTGATCACCCTCCTGGCCGAGCGGGGTGCCCGTCGGGCGGCGCGAACCGGCCGGGTCGCCTGGGCGCATGACCGTTCGAGCCGCGCCGCCGGTGGAAAAGCCTGACCGGTCGTAGCCGAGAACTGCCCGATGTCGCAGGGGTGTCGGCGAGCCGCCCGGCGCTAGGCTCGTGCCTCGACTGAGCGCGCGCGAGCCGGGCCGACAACGGTCGCCGGCCCTCGGGCGGCCGGCCGAGCGTACCGGCGGTAGCAGCCGACGGCGCTGAGCACCGGTCGGTGTGGGGATACGTCCGAGGGAGCAGCGTCGTGAACGGAGAGCAGGAGCGGCGTGCCGGCCGCGACGTCGCGTCCATCTGGTCCACAGTGGTCGGACCGCGACGACGGGTGACCCGCCGGTCGGGTGCGGTCGCGGTCGTGCTGGCCGTGGTGGCGGGCGCCTTCGCGGCCCCCGGCCCGGCGCAGGCCGATCCGTGCGACCCGGTGGTCAACCCGATCGTCTGCGAGAACAGCAAGGCGGGCACCCCCGCCTCGGTCTGGGACATCGACGGCAGCGGGGACCCGTCGATCCAGGGCTTCGCGACGGACATCAGCGTCAACGCCGGCCAACGGGTCGACTTCAAGATCAAGACCAACGCTACCGCGTACACCATCGACATCTACCGGCTCGGTTGGTACGGCGGCAACGGGGCCCGCCGGATCACCGGCGTCAACCCCTCGGTGCCGCTGCCGCAGAGCCAGCCCGACTGCGTCACCGACGCCACCACCGCCCTCTTCGACTGCGGCAACTGGGCGGTCTCGGCCTCCTGGACCGTGCCGTCGAGCGCGGTCTCCGGCGTCTACATCGCCCGGTTGCGGCGTAACGACACCGGCGGGGACAGCCACATCACCTTCGTGGTCCGGCAGGACAGCAGCACCTCCGACGTCTTCTTCCAGACCTCCGACGCGACCTGGCACGCCTACAACAAGTACGGCGGCGCCGACTTCTACTCCGGCGGCGGCCCGGTCGGGCGCGCGTACAAGGTCAGTTACAACCGCCCCTTCGCCACCCGCAACAGCGTGGAGCGGCGGGACTTCCTCTTCGGCGCCGAGTACCCGATGATCCGCTTCCTGGAGCGAAACGGGTACGACGTCAGCTACACCACGAACGTGGACAGCGACCGGCGCGGCCAGCTGATCCGCAACCACAAGATCTTCCTCTCCGTCGGGCACGACGAGTACTGGTCGGGCACCCAGCGGCACAACGTCGAGGCGGCCCGGGACGCCGGCACCCACCTCGCCTTCTTCAGCGGCAACTCGGTCTACTGGAAGACCCGCTGGGAACCGAGCAAGGACGGCAGCGACACCGCCCACCGCACCCTGGTCACCTACAAGGAGACCTGGGCCAACGCGAAGATCGACCCGTCCAGCGAGTGGACCGGCACCTGGCGGGACCCCCGGTTCAGCCCACCGGCGAACGGCGGCCGCCCGGAGAACGAGCTGATGGGCACCATGTTCATGGTCAACGACGGTGACCTGGCGCTGTCGGTGCGGGCGGAGGAGGGCCGGTACCGCCTCTGGCGGCACACCAACCTCACCGCGCTGCCGGCCGGCACGTCGGCCACCCTCGCCCCGCACACCGTGGGCTACGAGTCCGACGAGGACCGGGACAACGGTTTCCGGCCGCCGGGCCTGATCCGGCTCTCCACCACCACCGGCGAGGTGCCGCAGGTGTTGCAGGACTTCGGCAACAAGGTCGCCCCGGGCACCACCACCCACCACCTCACCCTGTACCGGGCCGCCAGCGGCGCCCTGGTCTTCGGGGCCGGCACCATCCAGTACAGCTGGGGCCTGGACGAGACGCACGACGGGCAGGCCACCCCGACCGACAGCCGGATGCAGCAGGCCGTGGTCAACCTCTTCGCCGACATGGGCGTCCAGCCGGCCACCCTGATGACCGGCCTGGTGCCCACCACCGCGTCGACCGACGGCACCGCGCCGACCGTGACGATCTCCGCGCCCGCCGCGGGAGCCACGGTGGCCCGGGGCAGCCCGGTGACGCTCACCGGCACCGCCGGCGACGTCGGTGGACGGGTCGCCGGGGTGGAGGTCTCCACGGACGACGGCGCCAGCTGGCACCCGGCCACCGGCACCGCCGCCTGGTCGTACACCTTCCACGCCGCGGGCCTGAGCAGCCAGGTGGTACGGGTCCGGGCCGTCGACGACAGCGCCAACATCGGCGCCCCCGCCACCCGGGAGTTCGCGCTCACCGGCCCGAACACGCTCTTCGGCCAGCGGGTGCCGAAGCGCCCGGCGGTGGCCGACGGCGGCGCGGTGGAGCTGGGGGTGCGGTTCACCCCGCGGACCGACGGGTACGTCACCGGCGTCCGCTTCTACAAGGGCCCCGGCAACACCGGCACCCACCTCGGTCGGCTGTGGACCGACTCCGGCCAGCTGATGGCCAGCGGCACGTTCGCCGACGAGACGGCCACCGGCTGGCAGAGCCTCACCTTCGGCTCCCCCGTACCGGTGACCGTCGGGGTCGGCTACGTGGCGTCGTACTTCGCGCCGAGCGGCAACTACGCCGGCGACGACTGGGTCTTCACCGGCGACTGGACCAGCGGTCCGCTCACCGCGCCGCGCTCGGCCCCCGGCGCCGGCAACGGCCTGTTCCGCTACGGCGGCTCGGGCGGCTTCCCGAACGAGACGTTCGGGTCGGCCAACTACTACGTGGACGTCACCTTCGCGGTCAGCGCCGACCTGCCGCCGGCGGTCACCGCCACCACCCCGACCGACGGCTCCGGCGACGTACCGGTCGACGCCGCGCCCTCGGCCGTCTTCTCCACCGCGCTCGACCCCGCGACCGTCTCGTTCACCCTGGCCCGGGGCGGCACCCCGGTCGCCGGGACGACCGGCTACGACGCGGCCCTGAAGAAGGTGACCTTCACCCCGTCGGCGCCGCTGGACCCGGCGACCAGCTACACCGCCACCGTCACCGCCGCCGACGCGCAGGGCCGGTCGGGGAGCGCCACCTGGTCGTTCTTCACCGCGCTCGACAGCGACCTGCACACCCTCTTCCCGCCCGACGCGGTGCCGGCGACGTCGGCGCACAACGACGCCAACGCGGTCGAGCTGGGCGTGTCCTTCCGGCCGCGGGTGGACGGCCGGGTGGTCGGCGTCCGCTTCTACCAGGGGCCGGGCAACACCGGAACCCACCCGGTGACGCTCTGGTCGGCCGCGGGCACCCCGCTGCGGACCGCCACCGTGCCGAGCGCGACCACGGTGGGCTGGCGGACCGCGTACTTCGCCAGCCCGCTCGACGTGGTGGCCGGGACGACCTACGTCGCCTCCTACTTCGCGCCCAACGGCTTCTACCCGGGTGACAACGGCTACTTCGCCACCACGAAGACGGTCGGGCCCCTGGTGGCGCCGGGCGGCAACAACGGCCTCTACCGCTACGGCGGGAGCGGCTTCCCGAACCAGTCCTACGAGTCGACGAACTACTGGGTGGATCCGCTCTTCCTGACCGACGAGGAGGTCCCGCCGGTGGGGCAGCCCGGCGCGCCGCCGCCCGGGGCGTACGGGATCTTCGCCCCGACCGACGTCCCGCAGACCGCGAGCTGGGACGACAACGCCGCCGTCGAGGTGGGGATGCGGTTCGTCCCGGCCGTGGACGGGCAGGTCTACGGCGTCCGGTTCTACAAGGGACCGGGCAACACCGGCGCCCACACCGGCTCGCTCTGGTCCGCCGGGGGCAGCCGGCTGAGCACGGTGACCTTCGCCGACGAGACCGCCTCGGGGTGGCAGACCGCGTACTTCCCGGAGGTCGTGCCGGTCAGCGCGGGTCAGGAGTACACGATCTCCTACCACACCACCGTCGGCCGGTACGCGGTCACCGGTGGCGGCCTGGCCGGCGCGCGCACTGTCGGGCAGCTGACCGTGCCGGCCTCGGGCGCGACCTACCGTTACGGTCCCGGGGACGGGCATCCGTCCTCGTCGTCGTCCACGAACTACTGGGTCGACCTGGTGTTCGCTCCGTACTGACGGTCGGCGGCGCGGGGCCACGCGGTCCCCGCGCCGCCCCGCGCGTACCGCCGACCCGACCGGCCGGCGGTACTCGCCGCAACGCGCGAAGTGGGGGAGAGGTGCGACTGCTCGTCGGCCTGCACCATCTGGAGCTCGGGGGCAGTCAGCTCAACGCCCTGGATCTCGCGGTCAGCGTCCGCAACCAGGGCCACCAGGTGGCGATCGTCGGCAACTACCGGGACGAACCCGGGCCGGTGGCGGACCTCGCCCGGCGGGCGGGACTGCCGGTGATCGCCGTACGGCACCGGGCCGAGCGGCTGGGGCGGGCGATGCCGGTCCGGCCGGGGTTGTCCCGCGCGCTGACCCGGGCGGTCCGCGAGTTCCGCGCCGACCTGGTGCACGCGTACGAGTACTCGGTGGCCCTCGACGCCTTCTACGGCCCGCACCTGCGGCTCGGCACGCCGGTGGTCACCACTGTGTACGGCATGCGGGTGCCGCGCTGGATGCCCCGCTACGGCGGCCTGGTGGTCGGCACCGCGCAACTGGTGGCGGAGGCGGGCGCGTTCCGGCCGCCACCGGCGCTGATCGAGCCGCCGGTCAACACCGACGTCGACGATCCGGCGGTGGTCGACGGCCACCCGTTCCGGCAGCGCCACGGCATCGGCCCGGACGAGATCGTGCTCGGCGTGGTCTCCCGGCTCGAACCCGACATGAAAGCCGAGGGCGTGCTGCGGGCGATCCGGGCGGTGCGGCTGCTCGCCGACGACCGCCTCCGGCTGGTGGTGACCGGCGGCGGCCCCTCGTACGCCGACGTGGCGGCCGAGGCGGAGCGGGCGAACGCGGCGCTCGGCCGGCCCGCGGTGGTGCTGACCGGCCCGATGGACGACCCCCGGCCGGCGTACGCGGCCGCGGACATCGCCCTCGGGATGGGCGGTTCGGCGTTGCGGGCGATGGCCTTCGGCCGGCCCCTCGTGGTGCTCGGCATCCGCGGCTTCTCCCGCACCTGCGCGCCGGAGACGATCGACTACTTCTTCCGCTGGGGCTTCTACGGCCTCGGCGACGGCGACCTGGACCCGGCGCCGTTGGCGGCGCAGCTCGGCGAGCTGGTCGACGACCGGCGGCTGCGCGTCGAGCGCGGCGACTGGGGGCGGCAGCTCGTGCTGGGCCGGTTCAGCCTGAAGGCGGCCACCCAGACCCTGCACGAGGTCTACGCCGGCGCCCTGCGCGACCGGCCCGGCGCGGCGGCGCGGCTGCGCGAGGGGCTGCGGGTGGCCGCGCACAAGGGCGCCGCCGACCTGGTGCCCGCCGCCGCCCGCCAGCGGATCCGCCGGATGCTCGGGTGAGCGTCGAGGAGCGCCCCCCGCCGGCGGCCGAGCGCCCCGACCTGTTCGCCAAGGCGTCCCGGGCGCTGGGCTGGAGCCTGGCGAGCACCGTCGTCAACCGGCTCAGCACCCTGGCCATCGGCGTCGCGCTGGCCCGGATCCTCGGCCCGGACGCGTTCGGCACCTTCGCGGTGGCCCTGGTGGTGCTGCTGGCGGTGCTCAGCTTCAACGAGCTGGGGGTCAGCCTGGCGATCGTGCGCTGGCCCGGCGAACCCCGGGAGATCGCGCCGACGGTGGCCACCCTCTCGGTGCTCACCAGCACGCTCGTCTACGCCGGGCTCTACCTCGGCGCGCCCCTGCTCGCCCGTACCCTCGGCGACCCCGGCTCCACCGCTGTCATCCGGGTGCTGGGGCTCAGCGTCGTCGTCAGCGGCCTGGTGGCGACGCCGGTGGCGCTGCTGCAACGCGCCTTCCGCCAGGACCGCAAGACGGTGGCCGACCTGGTGACCAACTGGACCAGCGCGCTGGCGTCGATCGGCCTCGCGCTCGCCGGCAACGGGGCGATGAGCCTTGCCTTCGGGCAACTCGCCGGCTCGCTCGCCGGGGCGGCGCTCTTCCTCGTCTTCGCCCCGCAGGGGCTGCGGTTCGGCTTCGACCCGGCGAAGGCCCGCGCCCTGCTCCGGTTCGGCCTGCCGCTCGCCGGCTCCAGCATTGTCGTGTTCGCCACCACCAACCTGGACCGGGTCGTGGTCGGCGCCACCCTCGGTCCGACCGCGCTCGGCTACTACGTGCTGGCGCTCCAGCTCGCCAGCTGGCCGGTCACCGTCTTCTCCCAGCCGGTGCGGGCGGTGGTGCCGGCCGCGCTGGCCCGGCTCCAGGACGACCCGCCGGCGCTGCGCCGGTCGTTCCTCTCCGCGGCCGGCCTGCTCGGCTCGGTCACCCTGCCGGCCTGCCTGCTGCTCGCCGCCGCGGCCGACGCCCTGATCCGCTTCCTGTACGGCGACGCCTGGCAACCGGCGGCGGGGGTGCTGCTCTGGTTGGGGCCGCTGGCGGCGCTGCGCATCCTCTTCGAACTCTGCTACGACTACTTCGTGGTCCTCGCCGACACCCGGGTGGTGCTGACCGTCCAGGTGGCCTGGTTCGTGGTGCTGCTGCCCGCGCTGTACGCGGCCGGCGTCCTCGGCGGGCTCCAGGCCGCCGCGGCGGTCCAGTTCGCGGTCGCCCTGCTGGTGATCCTGCCGCTCTACCTTCTCGCGCTGCGCCGGTCGGGGATCCCGTCGCTGCCGGTCGCGGCGCGGTTGGCACCGCCACTGGTCGGCGCCGTCGCGGTCGCCGCGGTGGCGCTGCTGGTGGCCCGGGTGGGCGCCGTCGACCTGGTGGTGCTGGCGGTGGCCGGGGTGGCCGCGCTGGCCACCATCGGGGTGCTCGGGTTCCGGCTGCGGCACGTGGTCCGCGACCTGCGGACGATCGGACAGCCGCGGGCGGCGGGCTGACGCCCGCCGCCCGCTCCCGGCTGGTTCAGCGGCAGTGGTCGAGCGGGGTCACCTCGCTGAGCACCCGGCCCGCGACCCAGTCGTACCGGACCGTGGCGTTGCCGCTCCAGTCGCCGACCTTGCGGCAGTCGACGTCGACCGGACCGTAGCCGTACGAGTTGTGGACGATCTTGTTACCGGTGATCGCCGGGAACCAGCCGCCGGTCACCCGCAGCGAGTAGCCCCCGCCCGCGAGCAGGTTGTCGCGGATCGTCCCGCCGTCGTTGCGCTGGTCGGGGATGAAGACCGGCGCGGTCGGGCAGTCGTCCAGCCGCTGGTCGATGGTGTTGTGCCGCAGCACGACGCTCGGCCCGTGGTAGCTCTGCATGCCGTCGCCGTGCGGGTCCACCGACCGGCACATGCCCGGCGGCACGGCGAGTCGGGCGTACGAGTCCTCGATGGTCACCGGCCCGGCGCCCGGGTAGTCCTTCGCCCCGATCCGCCAGCCCTCCATCCGGTTGACCACCTTGCAGCGGCGGCAGGTGTAGTTCGCCACCCCGAACGCGTAGTGCTGGTCGGTGGAGAACTCCTCGCCGGGCGGGTTCACCACCTCGGAGTCCTCGACGAGCAGCCCGCCGTGGACGCGGTCGCCGAGGAAGTTGTCGACCGTGCCGTACAGCCGGGTGCGGCGGATGACCACGTTCTCCGCCCGGACCAGGATGCTCCCGGTGACCAGGTGGTCGGTGAGCACCGTGCCGGCCCGGGTGACGACCAGGTCGCCCTGGTGCCGCACCGTGGGCGTCCAGCCGGGCGGCACTCCCGTGCAGGCGGCGGTGGGAAAGGCCGGCAACGCGCAGCCGCGGCCGCCGCCCGCGGACGGCGTGGGGCGGGGTGACGAGGTGGCCGTCGGGGCGGGCGTGGACGGGCGCGGTGAGCCGACGGCGGGCGGCTGGGTCCTGGACCTCTTCGGGCGGGGCGACCGGTGGGCCCGCCGATACTGCGCGTCGGCCGCCGGGGTGCCGGCCCGCACCGCCGGGCCGGGCTGCGCCGACGTGGGGCGGCTGCCCGCCGACGAGCTCGCCGCGAGCGCGCCGGACGCGGCGAGCAGCGCCGCCAGCGCACCGACGACGGCGAGTCGCCGGTGCCGGTGGAACCCGCGTCTGGGCTTCATGATGGTCCACTCCTCACAGTCCAGGTGCGCGCGGCTCGGGCCGCGGCGCGCATCGGTGCGTCGTCCCGGCGACGCCGGGTGGGGTGGCGGGAAGAACGGGACGGTCGACAACCGGACCCGGTTGGTGCGCACCGGTTCCGCGACCGTCGGCCTCCGCCCGGCCGGCCGGGCAGGTTAGGGCCGACGACTGACGGATATCCGGCTCAGCGACGGATCCCCGGCGCGAACGCGAGGTATCGTCGCCGCAGCCCCGCGCCGGAGCGGCCGCCCGGGCCGGATCGCGCCACGGCCGGTCGGGGGCCACGTACGTCGGACGTTCGAGGGAGTCTGCGGTGGTAGACCGGAGCTGGTTCGGCGGCCCGCCGTGGTCCGTCCACTCTGCCGACGACCCGCGCCCCGCCGGGTGGCACCGTCGTCCCGCCCCCGGCCGGACGACCTGAATGGCGGTCCGGGTCGAGCCCATCACCGGGCCGCGGGTGGCGGCGGCAGGACAGTTCCTTCATACCCACCTTAACGGTCGAGTCCCCGTCCAGGCGTGGGTTCGCGCGGTCGACGTGCCCTGGCAGGTGGACGCCCCCAACCACGGCATGATGCTGGTCGGCGACGACGGTGCCGTGGTCGGCGTGCTGCTGGCCTTCTACGCCGAGCGCACCGTGGCCGGCCGGCCGGCCCGGTTCTGCAACCTCGGTGCCTGGTGCGTGCTGCCCGAGTACCGCTTCCACAGCCTCAAGCTGCTCAAGGCGCTGCTGGCCCAGCCCGGTCACCACTTCACCGACCTCTCGCCGAGCGGCAACGTGGTACCGATCAACACCCGGCTCGGGTTCCGCTTCCTGCCGACCACCACCGTGCTGCTGCCGAACCTGCCCTGGCCCTCGCTGCCCGGCCGTCGCGTGGTCAGCTCCGACCCGGAGGTGATCCGCCGGACGCTGACCGGGCACGAGCTGGCGCACTACCTCGACCACGCCGACGCCCCGGCCGCCCGGCACGTCGTGCTGGTCGACGGCGACGAGTCCAGCTACGTGGTGTTCCGCCGCGACCGCCGCAAGAGCCTGCCGCTGTTCGCGTCGATCCTCCACGTCAGCAACCCGGCGCTGTTCCGCCGGATGCACCGGCCGCTGCTGCGCCACCTGCTGTTGCGGCACGGCGTTGTCGCCACCCTCGCGGAGCTGCGGCTGGTCGGCGCGCGCCCGCCGCTGTCGGTGCTGCTGCCGGACACCCGGCGCAAGATGTTCCGCAGCGACAGCCTCGACCCCGACGACGTCGACTACCTCTACAGCGAGTTGGTCTGCCTCAGCTGGTGACCCGGCGCCCGGACGAGAGGGACGGAACCCCCCACATGCCTACTCAGCTTCACCAGCTCGTCGCCGACGCGGCCGCCCGCCGGGGCGAGGCCCCCGCACTGACCTACCAGGACGACACGGTCAGCTACGCGCGGCTGTGGCGGGGCGTGGCCGCGGTCGGCGGGGGCCTGCGCCGGCTCGGCCTGGCGCGCGGCGACCGGGTGGCGGTGTGGACCGAGAAGCGGATCGAGGCGGTCGAGGCGGTCTTCGGCGCCGCCGCGGCCGGCGGTGTCTTCGTCCCGGTCAACCCGGTGCTGCGACCCCGGCAGGTCGGCCACATCCTGGCCGACTGCGCGGTGCGGGTGCTGGTCACTACCCCGGAGCGGTACGCGCTGCTGCGCGAGGAACTGGAGCAGGTCAAGTCGGTCGAGCACGTGGTCCTGGTCGGCGGCGCGGGCGACGGGACCGACCGCCGTACGGTGACCGCCTGGGCCGCGCTGCGCGACGGCGACCCGGTCCCGCCCGAGAGCAGCGGGATCGACGTGGACGTGGCCGCGATCCTCTACACCTCGGGCAGCACCGGCAAGCCGAAGGGCGTGGTGCTCTCGCACCGCAACCTGCTCGCCGGCGCGGCGAGCGTCAGCGGCTACCTGGCGAACTCCGCCGACGACGTGATCCTGGCCGTGCTGCCGCTCAGCTTCGACGCGGGTTTCAGCCAGCTCACCACCGCCTTCACCGTCGGCGCCCACGTGGTGCTGATGAACTACCTGCTCCCCGGCGACGTGGTGCGCCTCTGCGCCCGGCACCGGGTCACCGGGTTGACCTGCGTACCGCCGCTGTGGTCGCAACTGGCCGGGCAGAGCTGGCCGGCGGAGGCCAGCGCGCACCTGCGGTACTTCGCGAACACCGGCGGCCGGATGCCGAAGGCCACCCTGGAGCGGCTGCGCGCCGTCTTCCCCGCCGCGCGGCCCTACCTGATGTACGGGCTCACCGAGGCGTTCCGCTCCACCTACCTCGACCCGTCCGAGGTGGACCGCCGGCCCGACTCGATCGGCAAGGCCATCCCCAACGCCGAGATCCTCGTGGTCCGCCCGGACGGCACCTGCTGCGAGCCGGGGGAGGAGGGCGAGCTGGTGCACCGGGGCGCGCTGGTCGCCCTCGGCTACTGGAACGATCCGGTGCGCACGGCCGAGCGGTTCCGCCCCGCCCCCGGCCGGGACGGGAACCTGCTGCCGGAGCCGGCGGTGTGGTCCGGCGACACCGTGGTCCGCGACGAGGAGGGTTTCCTCTACTTCGTCGGGCGGGGCGACGACATGATCAAGACCTCCGGCTACCGGGTGAGCCCCACCGAGATCGAGGAGATCGTCTACGACAGCGGCCTCGCCCGCGACGCGGTGGCGCTCGGCCTGCCCGACCCGGTGCTCGGCCAGCGGGTGGTCCTGGTGGCCAGCCCGGCCGAGGGCGCCGACCTCGACCGCGCGGCGCTGCTGGCCGCCCTGAAGCGGGAGCTGCCGCCGTACATGCTGCCCCGGGAGATCGTGGTGCGCCCCGCGCTGCCCCGGTCGCCGAACGGGAAGTTCGACCGGAACCTGCTACGCCGGGAGTTGACCTCGTGACCCACCATCCCGCCGCCGCCTTCGACCGCGACGCCGGCCGGCTCGCCGTGGGCGGCGTACCGGTCGACCGCCTCGCCGAGCGCGTCGGCGGCACGCCCTTCTTCGCGTACGACCGGCGGCTGCTCAGCGACCGGGTGGCGCTGCTGCGGGCCACCCTGCCGGGCGAGGTCCAGCTCAGCTACGCGGTGAAGGCGAACCCGATGCCCGCCGTGGTGCAGCACCTCGCCGGGCTGGTGGACTCCTTCGACGTCGCCTCCGCCCTGGAGATGCGCACCGCGCTGGACACGCCGATGCCGCCGCACCGGGTCAGCTTCGCCGGCCCCGGCAAGACCGACCCGGAGCTGCGCCAGGCCATCGCGGCGGGGGTCACCATCGAGATGGAGTCGGAGAACGAGGCCGACCGGGTCGCCGCGCTGGGCCGGCTGCTCGGGCTGCGGCCCCGGGTGGCGGTGCGGGTCAACCCGGACTTCGCGGTCAAGGGCTCCGGCATGCGCCTCGGCGGCGGACCGCAACAGTTCGGGGTGGACTCGGAGCGGGTGCCCGCGCTGCTCAAGGAACTGGCCAACGCCGACGTCGAGTTCCTCGGCTTCCACGTCTTCGCCGGCTCGCAGAACCTGCGCGCCGACAGCCTCTGCGAGGCCCAGCGCCGCACCGTCGAGCTGGCGCTCCGGTTGGCCGAGGAGTCCCCGCTGCCGGTGCGCTACCTCAACCTGGGGGGCGGCTTCGGCATCCCGTACGCCGAGCGGGACGGGCCGCTGGACCTCCCGGCGATCGGGGCGAACCTCGCCGAGCTGGCCCGCGGGCCGATCCGGCAGGGGCTGCCGGGGGCGCGGGTGGTGGTCGAACTGGGCCGCTACATCGTCGGCGAGTGCGGGGTCTACGTCACCCGGGTGGTCGACCGGAAGGTCTCCCGGGGCCGCACCTACCTGGTGGTCGACGGTGGACTGCACCACCAGCTCGCCGCCTCCGGCAACTTCGGCCAGGTGATCCGGCGCAACTACCCGATCGCGGTGGCGGAGCGCGTCGACGCCGAGCCGGCCGAGACGGTGACCGTCGTCGGTTGCCTCTGCACCCCGCTGGACCTGCTCGGCGACGCCGTCACGCTGCCCCGGGCGGACGTCGGCGACCTCATCGTCCTGTTCCAGGCCGGCGCGTACGGGCTCACCGCCAGCCCGACCGCCTTCCTCAGTCACCCGGCCCCGGCCGAGGTCCTGGTCTGATCGCCCGAGAAGGAGAAGCTGTGGACGTCACGCACGCGGAAACCCTCGACGAGGTCCGGGAGGTCCTGGTCTCGGTGCTCGGCATCGAGGACCGGGCGGCCGGGCTGGACGCGTCGACACCGCTGCTGGAGAGCCTGCCGGAGCTGGACTCGATGGCCGTGCTCGAACTGGTTGCGGCGATCGAGGAGCGGTTCGGCTTCACCGTCGACGACGGGGACGTGACCGCCGAGCTGTTCCAGACGCTGGGCAGCCTCGCCGCCTTCGTCGCCGACCGCCGGCCGTAGCCGGCGACCCGGGCGTGCGGCAGACCACGCGGCCGGCCGCCGGCCTCGCCGCGCCGGGCGGGCGACGGCGTCGCCGGGTGGCGCTCGGCGCGGCCCTGGCGCTGCTGGCCGCGGTGGCCGCCGGCGGCACGGTCGCGGCGGTGGCCGAGCGGGACACCGACCGGGCCGCCACCACGGGAGGGGAGCCGAGCGAGCCGGTGGCGAACGGGCCCGACGGTGCGACCTTGTCGGCGGCGCCCCGCGCCAGCGAACGGCTCGGCGCCCGGCCCACCGGTGCGGCCGGCGCCACACCGTCCGCCGCTACCGGGTCGGCGGACTTCCCCGGCGCCGGCAACACCGGGGTGCCCGACGGGGTGCGGCTGGACCGGTACTCCGGGCCGTGCACCATCACCCGGGCGGGCACGGTGATCGAGCGCCGGCACGTGCGCTGCTCGCTGCTGGTCAAGGCGGCGAACGTGGTGATCCGGTCCAGCCGCGTCGACGGCACGATCCGGCTGGAGGGCGGCGAGCACTCGCTGCGCGTCGAGGACTCCGAGGTCGACGGCGGGCAGGCCTACGAGCACACCGTCGGCTTCGAGAACCTCACCGTGCTGCGCTCCGAGATCCGGGGCGGGCAGACCAGCGTCAACTGCTACCGCAACTGCCTGGTCCAGGATTCCTGGCTGCACGGCCAGTACCTGCCCGACGGCGAGGACTGGCACCTCAACGCCTTCCTGTCCAACGGGGGCAGCGACATCCGGCTGGTGCACAACACCCTGGCCTGCGACCGGCGCGGCAACGCCAGCGGCGGCGGCTGCACTGCCGACGTGTCCATCTTCGGCGACTTCGGGCCCAACGCGAACTACACCATCCGCGACAACCTCTTCGTCGCCTCCGACCAGATGTCCTACTGCCTCTACGGCGGCTTCGACGAGAAGAAGCGGTACGGCACGCAGGTCAGCGGGATCGTGGTCACCGGCAACGTCTTCGAGCGGGGCGGCAACGGCCGGTGCGGCTCGTACGGGCCGGTGACCTCCTACGCCCGGTCGGCGCCGGGCAACGTGTGGCAGGACAACGTGTGGAGCGACGGCAAGCCGCTCGCCCCGTCGTCCTGAGCCCGGTCGGCGGGCACCCGTCGGCACACCCGTCCGGCCACCGGTCGGCGCACCGGTCACCGGACCACGGCCGGCGACCAGGCGTCGGCGACCAGCAGCCGCGGCTGCCCGCCGCCGTCGGCCGGGACGGCCCAGATGTCGCTGGAGGCCGACGTGGCGTCGGCGCGGGGCAGGCCGTAGACGACTGTCCGGTCGTCCAGCCACTCGACCTGGTCGTCGACGCTGCGGGTCTCGGCGAGCAGCGTCTCGGTGCCGGTCCTCAGGTCGTGCACGGCCAGCCGCCAGCGCCCCGGCGGCAGGTCGCCGTGCTTCTTGAACGCGACGCGGGTGCCGTCCGGCGACAGCGACGGGCACTCCGCGTCCTCGCGCAGCGCGGTGACCCGGCGCGCGGCGAGACTGCCCTCGACCAGCCAGGTCCGCCCGCCGGAGGCGGCGGTGGCGTAGAAGCGGTCGTCGTCGGCGAAGGTCACCCCCCACAGGTTCCGGTCGATCGCGGTGACCCGCTTCCCGTCCACGACCAGCGCGAACTCCTCGAGGTCGCCGAGCACCTCGCCGTCGACCCGGCTGACCAGGGTGCGGGTGGAGAACTGCCCCGGGTTGGCGTACGAGTCGCCCTGGACGAACGTGGTGGTCGCCGCCAGCGACCCGTCCCGGGACAGCCGGGCCCGGTTCGGCGTGCCCACCAGCGGCAGGTCCCGCCGCGGCGCCCAGTCGGCGTCGAGCACCTGCGCCCGGTAGGTGGTCACCAGGCCGCGGTCGGCGGCGAGGCAGAGCGCCTCGGCTCGGGTCGCGTGGACCCGCTCGCAGGAGGCCCCGGTGACCGCGCGCGGCCCCGCCGGCGCCGCGAGCGGCACCAACGCCACCCGGCCGTAGTCGGGGCCCAGGGCCGTGTTCCGGAACACCAGGTGCGGCTCGCTCCGCACGGCCGGCAGGTCGGCGCGGGTCGGCGCGCCGGTCGCCGCCGCCCGCACCACCACCTGGTCCTGCCGGACCCGCCAGACGTAGCCGCCCGCCCCGACCGCCACGACCAGCAGCACCACCGCCAGCACGGCCAACCGCGCCCGCGGGCCGAGCCCACCCGTCGGCTCGCTCATGTCGCCACTCCGCTCTCTCGCTCCGAGGCTCCCGGGCTGGCCGGCGTGGCCGGGTGGTCGGCGCCGCGCAGCAGCCGGACGGCCACCGGCACGACGCCGGCCAGCAGCACGGCGAAGAGCACCAGCGCCGGTCGCGGGCCGTACAGCTGCCAGACCAGTCCGAACAGGACGGAGGCGGCGAACCTGGCCAGCACCACGGTGGTCTGGGCGGCGGCGATCCCGGTGCCCCGGCTGTCGGCCGGCACCAGCCGGCTCACCAGGGCCGCCAGCACGCCGTCGGTGGCGGCGTAGCAGGTGCCGAGCAGCAGCAGGACGACGACGGTGAGCCCGACGCCGCCGCGGGGCAGCGCCGCGACCAGGTAGCCGCCGAGCAGCGCCAGGTGCCCGCCGACGAACACCCGGCCCCGGCCGACCCGGTCGGCGAGCCGCCCCAGCGGCACCGCCAGGGCCAGGTAGGCGACGTTGGTGCCCACGTACAGCAGCGGGAACCAACGGGCGGCGAAGTCGTCCCGGTCCTGCAGGGTCAGGTAGAGGAAGCCGTCGCCGACGGTCACCAGGCCCAGCAGCGCGGCGGCCAGCAGCGGTCGTCGCAGCCGTACCCCGGCGACCTGGGTGACGACCCGGCGCACGCCGGCGCGGACCGCGCCGGACGCGGTCGGCAGGTCGGGCACGAGCAGCACCAGCACCGCCAGCCCGGCGACCGCGAAGGCGAACGAGACCACGAAGACCGAGTCGTAGCTGCCCGGCACGGTGGCCAGCAGGGCGAAGGCGACCAGCGGGCCGGCGGCGGCGCCGATCGTGTCCAGCGTGCGGTGCACGCCGAACGCCCGCCCCAGCGCCTCCGGCCGGGACGCCGCCGCGATCAGCGCGTCCCGGGGCGCGGTGCGCAGGCCCTTGCCCAACCGGTCGGCGGTGACCACCGCGGTGACCGCCGCGAAGCCCGCCGCCGGCAGCAACGCCAGCCGGCTCAGCGCGGAGACCCCGTAGCCGGCCGCGGCCACCCACTTCGGCCGCCGGCCGCGGTCGCCGGCGTAGCCCCCGGCGATCCGCACCAGGGCGCTCACGCCCTGGTAGACGCCGTCCAGGAAGCCGTACGCGACCGGACTCAGGCCGACCACGGCGGTGAGGTACAGCGGCAGCACCGAGGCCACCATCTCCGAGGACACGTCGGTGAGCAGGCTGACCGTGCCGAGCAGCACGACGGTGCCGGAGACGCGGCGCAGGGCGGTCCGGGGCCGGTCCGGACCGGTGTCCCCCGGCCGGTCCCGCAGCGTCACGTACACGGTTTCCCACCTCCCGACCCGCCATCCGGCGGGCCGCCCACCGTCGGCCGCGCGCGGTACGCCCCGGCCGGCGGCCCCTCCCGACCCGTCAGCCGGCCAGCGCCGCGGTCAGCGCCGCCACCACGGCCTCCTGCTGGTCCGCGGTGATCTGCGGGTAGATCGGCAACGACAGCAGCTCGGACGCGATCCGCTCCGCCCGCGGGAACGCCCCCTCCCGGTGACCGAGATCGGCGAACGCGGGCGTGCGGTGCACCGGCACCGGGTAGTGGATGCCCGCGCCGACCCCGGCCGCGTTCAGCCGCGCCAGCACCCGGTCCCGCCGGGCCGGGGTACCGTCGCCCGGGATCCGGACGCAGTAGATGTGCCAGACGTGCTCGTTGCCCGGCAGGGTCACCGGGCGGGTCACGTCCACCGCCGCCAGCAGCGCGTCGTACCGGGCGGCGGCGGCCCGCCGCGCCGCGTTCCAGGCCGCCAGCCGGGCGAGCTTGGCGCGCAGCACCACCGCCTGGAGCCCGTCCAGCCGGCTGTTCACCCCGACGATGTCGTGCGCGTACTTGGTCAGGCCGCCGTGGCTGCCCAGCGTGCGGACCGTCCGGGCGAGCTCGGCGTCGGCGGTCACCACCGCGCCCGCGTCGCCGTACGCGCCCAGGTTCTTGCCCGGGTAGAAGCTCGTCGCGGCGATGCCGTCGCTGCCGGCCCCGCGCCCGTGCCGGGTGGCGCCCTGGCACTGCGCGGCGTCCTCGACGACGGCGACGGCGCGGCCGGCCAGGCCCGCCCGCAGCCGCTCCACCGGCGCCAACTGCCCGTAGAGGTGCACCGGGACGACCGCCCGGGTGGCCGGGGTGACCGCGGCCAGCGCCGCCTCGACGTCGATCAGGTACGTCTCCGGGTCGCAGTCGACCAGCACCGGTCGCGCGCCGGCCCGGGCGACCGCCTCCGCGGTGGCGATGAAGGTGTTCGTCGGCAGGATCACCTCGGCGCCGGGCCCGACGCCGACGGCGCGCAGCGCCAGTTCGAGCGCGTCGGTGCCGTTGGCCACCCCGACGCAGTGCGGCACCCCGCTGAACGCGGCGTACTCCCTCTCGAACGCGGCGACCTCGGCGCCGCCGATGAAGGCCGTGTCGGCGATGACCCGCTTGAAGCCGGCCTCCACCTCCTCCGCCACCTCCGCATGCGCGGCGGCGAGATCCACGAGCGGTACTCCCGGCATGGTCAGCTCCCCACAACCCTCGTCACGGCCAGTTCCCCCACCGCCGCCACCGACGCTGCCGGCGCCGGCCCGTGCTCGGCTGCCCCCGGCTCCTCGACCGGGCGCAGCCGCCGGGCCGGGTTGCCGGCCCACACCTCGCCGGGCGGCACGTCACGCAGCACCACCGAACCCATCCCGACCAGCGACCACTCGCCGACCGTGACGCCCTCGCGCAGCAGGGCGCCGGCGCCGACGTACGCGCCGAGCCGCAGCACCGCGCCGCCGCCCAGCCGGACGCCGGAGGCGATGGTCACGTGGTCGTGCACCCGGTCGTCGTGGGTGAGCACGGCGTGCGGCATCACCGCGACGTGGGCGCCGACGGTCACGTCCGCGGTGAGCACCGCACCGGCCAGCAGCACGGTGCCGGGACCGAGGACGCTGCCGGCGCCGACCACGGCGGACGGGTGCACGATCGTGGCGTAGCGCCGCGCCGGCAGGCCGAGCCGCCGGACGATCCGCTGCCGCGCCCGGTAGTCGCGGGGACTGCCGACGCAGACGACGACCGCCGACTCCGGCAGGTCGGCCAGCCGGTCGGTGCCGCCGAGGATCGGTGTCCCGGCGCGGACGGTGCCGTGCAGCGCGGGGTCGTCGTCCAGGAAGCCGCGCAGCCGCCAGGTCGGGCGGGCCTCGTTGGCCGCGTGGACCGCCGCGGCGGTCTCCCGGGCGAACCCGCCCGCGCCGACGATGACCAGGTCGCGCATCAACGGGCCAGCTTGCGCAGCACGCCGACCACGTGGTCCTGGTCGGCCTCGGTCAGCGCGTGGTGCAGCGGCAGGATCAGCGAGTCCCGGGTCAGCCGCTCGGTCACCGGCAGCGGCGCGGGCGTCACGTCGGCGTACGCCGGCTCCAGGTGGGCGGCCATGATGCCGCGCCGGGCCGACACGCCCGCGGTGGCCAGCTCGGCGAGGACCTCGTCGCGGCCCACGCCGTACGCCGGGTCGACGAGCACCCAGAACGACTGGTAGTTGGTCTCGCCGTGGGCCGGGTCGCGGACCGGCACCAGGCCCTCGATGCCGGCGAGCAGGTCGTGGTAGCGCGCGGCGAGCGCGCGCCGCTGCGCCACCAGCTCGGTGAGCCGGCCGAGCTGGACCAGCCCGATCGCCGCCTGGATGTCGGTCATCCGGTAGTTGAAGGCGGTCTCCAGGTACGCCTCCAGCACCGGCTGCGCGCTGGCGTGCCGATCGGCGGCGGAGACGTTCATCCCGTGCTCGCGCAGCCGGCGCAGCCGGGCGGCCCACTCCGGATCGTCCACCGTGAGCATCCCGCCCTCGCCGGTGGTCAGCAGCTTCCGGGGGTGGAACGACCAGGCCGCGACGGTGGCGCCGGCGCCGACCGGCCGCCCGTACGCCGTGGCGCCGGCGGCGCAGGCCGCGTCCTCGACCAGCGGCAGCGCCCAGCCGGCGGCGGCCTCCCGCAGCGCGGCGACGTCGAACGGCACCCCGCCCTGGTGCACCGCGATCACCGCCCGGGTGCGTGGGGTGCGCACCGCGTCGACCGTCGCCACGGTCAGGTTGCCGGTGGCGAGGTCCACGTCGGCGAAGACCGGCTCCGCCCCGACGTAGCGCACCGCGTTGGCGGTGGCGATGAAGGAGAACGACGGCACGATCACCTCGTCGCCCGGGCCGATCTCCAGCAGCACCAGCGCCAGGTGCAGCGCGGTGGTGCAGGAGCTGACCGCCACCCCGTGGCCGGCGCCCACCCGCGCGGCGAACTCCCGCTCGAACCGGGCCACCCGCGGCCCCTGGGCCACCCAGCCCGAGCGGACCGCCTCGGCGGCGGCCTGCGCCTCCTCCTCGCCGAGCCGGGGGATCATCACCGGGATGCGCGGGCCGCTCATTTCTCGGCCCGCCACCAGTCGACCAGCCCCTGGAGCCCCTCGTGCAGGCCGATCTCGGCGCGGAAGCCCAACCCGCGCTCGGCGGCGGTGGTGTCGGCGAGCCGGCGGGTGACCCCGTTGACCGCGCGGGCCGGGCCGTGCTCCGGCGCCAGGTCGGACTTCATCACCTCGCTGAGCGCCCGGGCCAGCTCGACCAGGCTGGTCTCGGTGCCGCTGGCGATGTTGAACACCTCGTCGGTCACGTCCGCGCGGGCGGCCAGGATGTTGGCCCGGGCGATGTCGGCGACGTGCACGAAGTCCATCGTCTGCCGGCCGTCGCCGAGGATCAGCGGGGGAGTCCCGGCCTCGATCCGCTCCATCCAGCGGATCAGCACCTCGGTGTAGAGCCCGTGGATGTCCATCCGGGGGCCGTAGACGTTGAAGTACCGCAGGGCGACGTAGTCCAGGCCGTACATGCGGTGGAAGCTGCGCAGCATCCCCTCGTTGAACGCCTTCGCGGCGCCGTAGAAGGTGTCGTTGTGCCAGGGGTGGTGCCGCTCGTTGGTCGGGAACTCGTCGGCGAGCCCGTACACGGAGGCCGACGAGGAGAGGACCACCTTCCGCACCTTGGCGGCCGCCGCGGCCTCCAGCACGTTGAACGTGCCGTCGACCAGCACCTCGTTGGCCAGTCGCGGCTCCTCCGCGCACTGGGTGATCCGGATGGCGGCGAGGTGGAAGACCAGGTCCCGGCCCCGGGTCAGCTCGTGCACCAGCCCGGCGTCGCGGATGTCGCCCTCGACCAGCCGGACGCTGCCGTGCGGCAGGGCGTGGGCCAGGTTCTCCCGCCGGCCCCGGACGAAGTTGTCCAGCACCACCACCTCGGCCGCGCCGCCGGCGACCAACTGGTCCACCACGTGCGAGCCGATGGTGCCCGCGCCACCGGTGACCAGGGCACGCGCTCCGGCGATCTCAACGGCACTCATGCCGACACTCCGCTTCCGTCCGTGCCCCGCGGGGCAGCGCGGGTGCACCGACGCGCCGCATCACGCGTCGATCCACTCGCTGAGGTTGACCGATCTTCCGCCGTCGGCGAGGCTGCGCGAGGCGGCCTCCAGGATGGCGATCACCCGCAGGCCGGCCCGCCCGTCGGTCAGGGCCGGCGTGCCGCTGCGGATCGACCGCGCGTACTCCTCGACCATGGTGCGCAGCGCCTCCCGCTCGGTCAGCGCCGGCGCCACCATGTCTCCCGAGCGGTACGACACCAGCATGTCCCGGCGCTGTTCGTCGCCGAGTTCCTCCGCCGAGGCCACGTCCACCCCCCGGTCGAAGATGGACAGCCGCTGGCTGGGGTTCAGGTCGTCCCAGACCAGGGTGCGTTTCGAGCCGCCGATGATGGTGGTGCGGATCTTCACCGGGGAGAGCCAGTTGACGTGGATATGCGCGATCGCCCCGGTGTTCAACCGCAGCGTCAGGTACGCGACGCAGGCGCGGCCCGCCCCGATCCGGTCCGCGCCGTGCGCGGCCACCGCGACCGGTGCCACCCCGGCCGGCAGGATGAAGTCGATGATGGACAGGTCGTGCGGGGCGAGGTCCCACATCACGTCGATGTCGCGCTGCACCAGCCCGAGGTTGATCCGCACCGAGTCGAGGTACTGCAACTCGCCCAGGTCGCCGGAGTGCAGCAGGTCGCGGATGCGCAGCACGGCCGGCGTGTAGCAGTAGGTGTGGTCGCACATCAGCGACAGTCCCCGCCGCTCCGCCTCGGCCACCAGCGCCCGCCCCTGCGCGAAACTCGCCGCCAGCGGCTTCTCCACCAGCACGTGCTTGCCGGCGCGCAGCGCCGCCGTCGCCACCTCCAGGTGGGTGCCGGCCGGGGTGGCGATGGCCACCGCCCGGACCGAGTCGTCGGCGAGCACCGCGGTGAGGTCGTCGGTGGCCCGGACGGTCGAGTAGCCGCCCAGCACCCGCTCCGCGCGGCCCACGTCCAGGTCGCAGAGCCAGCGCAGCCGGAAGTCGGTGGACGCCTGGAAGTTGCGGACGAGGTTCGGCCCCCAGTAGCCGGCGCCGACGACGGCCACACCGATCGGGTCGTCGGCGGCGACGTGCGATGAGTTCACGGAGCATCCGTTTCGCTAGGCGGGACAGAGCGCGTTCGCGGAGGGGATCGGTGGGCGACGTCCGTCCGGCAAGCTAGCCACACCGTCGCCCGGTACGCCATAGCGCAGCCGGAAATCCGGCGGTGCCGCCGGGGTCGACAGGTCCGTTCGGGTTGTCCGCCGTCCTCGGACGGTTCGTTCCCGGTCCTGCGTCGGCTTGCTGACATCGGCTTTGTCGCCGAGCGTCTACCGTTCCCAGCCCGCATAGGATCGCCGCGGCGGGAAGGAGGCGGACATGACGGATGCCCACCGGGCGCGGCCGGACGGGGTGCGGATCGCCGCGACGGCCGACGTGGACGAACGGGCCACCATCCGTCCCGGCACCCGCGTCTGGCACCTCGCCCAGATCCGGGAGGACGCCTCGGTCGGCCGCGACTGCGTGATCGGCCGGGGCGCGTACGTGGGGCCCGGGGTCCGGCTCGGCGACAACGTCAAGCTGCAGAACCACGCCCTCGTCTACGAGCCGGCGGAGCTGGCCGACGGCGTGTTCGTCGGGCCGGCCGCGGTGCTCACCAACGACGAGTACCCCCGCGCGGTGACCCCGCAGGGGCGGCTCAAGAGCGGCGCGGACTGGACAGCGGTCGGGGTCCTGGTCGGCGAGGGCGCCTCGATCGGTGCCCGGGCCGTCTGCGTGGCACCCGTCGCGATCGGCCGGTGGGCACTGGTCGCGGCCGGTGCCGTGGTCACCCGCGACGTCCCCGACTTCGCGCTCATGGTCGGCGTTCCGGCCCGCCGGGTGGGCTGGGTGGGGCGGGCGGGCGAACCGCTGGTCGCCAAGGGCGACGGCCGGTACGTCTGCCCGCGCACCGGGGCCGAGTACCACGAGCAGGCGGGCCGGCTGGCCGAGCTGCCCCCGGCCGGGTGAACCCCACCGGCCGGTCGCCGATCAGCGCGACCGCGCCGGCACGGGTTCGCCCTCGACCACCGGGTCACCGTCGAGGACCGGGTCACCGCCGCCCGGCGCGCCGGGCGCCGCGGCCCGCGGCCGGCGGGCCAGCCACAGCACCAGCCCGGGCAGCACGCTCACCGCGGCGCAGGCGAGCAGCTCCGCCGCGCCGAGCGGCGCGGTGCCGAGCAGCTCCCGCAGCGGCGGCAGCAGCACCCCGGCCACCTGGAGCAGCGCCGACACCGCCACCGCGACCGGCAGGGCGAGGTTGCCGCGTCCGGCGCCGCGCGGGCGCGGCGCGCGGACCGCGAGCGCGACCCCGAGCTGGGCCAGGCCGAGGACCACGAAGACCACCGACTGCCAGGGGCGGTCCCAGTGCCGGGCGAGCACCCCGGCGCCGAGCACCACGGCGGCGATCAGCGCCCCGGTGACCAGCACGTCCCGGCCGAGGCCCGCGCCGAGCACGGACTCCTGCGGGGAGCGCGGGGCCCGCCGCAGCGTGCCGGGCTCCGCCGGCTCCGCGCCGAGCGCCACCCCCGGCACCCCGTGGGTGAGCAGGTTCACCCAGAGGATCTGCGCCGGCAGCAGCGGTACGGCCAACCCGAACAGCGGGCCGAGCAGCATCACCGCGATCTCGGCGACCCCACCGGAGAGCGCGTAGCGCAGGAACCGGCGGATGTTGTCGTAGATCCGCCGCCCCTCGCCGATCGCGGCGGCCACCGTGGACAGGTCGTCGTCGACCAGCACCAGGTCGGCGGCCTGCCGGGCCACCTCGGTACCGCCGCCCATGGCCACCCCGATGTCGGCGCGGCGCAGCGCCGGGGCGTCGTTGACGCCGTCGCCGGTCATCGCCACCACGTGCCCCCGGGACTGCAGACCGGCGATGATGTCCAGCTTCTGCTCCGGCTGGGTGCGGGCGTACACCCGGGTCTCGGGATGCGCCCGGGCCGGGTCCTCGTCATCGCCGCGGACCAGCGGGTCGCCCTCGCGCCAGAGCCCGAGCTGCCCGCCGATCGCCGCGGCGGTCGCCGGGTGGTCCCCGGTGACCAGCACCAGCCGCACCCCGGCGGTGTCGAAGCTGCCGGCGATGTCCGCCGCGCCGGCGCGCAGCGGGTCGCCGACGGCGACCAGCCCCATCGGCCGCAGCCCGGCCGGCCGGGCCGGGTCGGCCGGTGGCGCGCCCAGCAGAGCGGACGCGACCGCGAGCACCCGCAGCCCCTCGCCGGCCAGCCGGTGCGCGGTGGCGGTCAGCTCGGCGATCTCCTCGGCGGTGGCGTCCAGCACGGACGCGGTCAGCACGTTCTCCGGCGCGCCCTTGCACACCACCAGGTACCGGCCGTCACAGGAGCGGTGCACCGTGGTCATCCGGCGCAGCTCCTGGTCGAACGGGTGCTCGGCGACCCGCGGCCAGGCCGACCGGGTGGCCGACGGATCGAGGCCGCAGCGCGCGGCGAAGGCGACCAGCGCCGCCTCCAGCGGGTCGCCAACGGCGGTCCACTCCGGCCGCTCGTCGGTCGGCGGCGCCAGCGTCGCGTCGTTGCAGAGCAGCCCGGCCCGGGCCAGCCGGCGCAGCTCCTCCGGTACGGCCACCGGCTCGCCCCGGCGGTGCACCGCGCCGTGCGGGGCGTAGCCGCGGCCGGTCACCGCGTACCGGGCGCCGTCGGTGGTGACGGCCTGCTGCACCGCCATCCGCCCCTCGGTGAGCGTCCCGGTCTTGTCGGAGGCGATCACCGTGACCGAGCCGAGGGTCTCCACGGCGTGCAGCCGGCGCGGGATGGCC
Organism: Micromonospora sp. C28SCA-DRY-2; assembly: GCF_030519475.1. GTDB lineage: Bacteria > Actinomycetota > Actinomycetes > Mycobacteriales > Micromonosporaceae > Micromonospora. The sequence goes on from NZ_JAUMKD010000005.1 coordinate 239,463, forward strand.
CGGGCCCCGGCCATCCGGCGGGCGCCGAGGGCGAGGGCGAGGGTGACCACCGCCGGCAGCGACTCGGGCACCGCCGCCACCACCAGGCTGACCGCGGTCACCGCCATGTCCACCACCGGCCGCCCGCCGAGCACGCCGATCACGAAGACCAGCCCGGAGAGCAGCACCGCGGCCAGCCCGAGGACGCGGCCCAGCGAGGTCAGCCGGCGCTGCAACGGCGTCGCGGCCGGCCGGGTGGCCGCCACCAGCGCGCTGATCCGGCCGAGCGCGCTGGCCGGGCCGGTGCGCACCACGGTGCCGGTGGCCCGGCCGGTGGTGACCACCGTGCCGGCGCTGGCCTCCTCGCCGGCGTCCCGGCCGACCGGCACCGACTCGCCGGTCAGCGCCGACTCGTCCAGGTGCAGCCGGCTGGCCTCGGTCAGCCGCAGGTCGGCGGGGACCACGTCGCCCGCCTCGACCCGCACCACGTCGCCGCGGACCAGCTCGGCGGCGGGCAGCACCACGTCCCGGCCGTCGCGCAGCACCCGGGCGGTGGGCGCGGCGAGCTGGTCGAGCGCGGCGATGGCCCGGTCGGCGCGTACCTCCTGGACCACCCCGATCGCGGTGTTGACCAGCACGACCAGCACGATCACCGCGGTGTCCGGGTAGTCGCGAAGCACGGTGGTGACCACCGCGGCGGCCAGCAGCAGGGCCACCAGCGGGTCGGTGAGCTGGTGCAGGATCCGGGCGGCGAGGTGCCGGCGGGGCGGCGGCGACGCCGCGTTCGGCCCGTCCGCGCGCAACCGCGCGGCGGCCTCCGCCGAGCCGAGCCCGCCGGTCGGCTCGATCGGGGTGCCCACCGCCACGTCCACGTCCACCCTGGTCGCCACATCACCCTCCGCCGCTTCGCCGCGCGCCCCGCGGCACACCGCCCCGCTCTCCACCCTCGCGCCGCCGGCCCGGATGCGGTCGAATGGGACGACCGGCCGGTCCGGCACACCCACCGGAGAGGGGTACGCGATGACCACCCTCGACGTGCTCCGCGCACACCCCTTCCTCGCCGGGCTCCCCGAGCCGTGGCTGCCCCGGTTGGCCGGGTACGCCCGCCCGGTGGTCTGGCACCCTGGGCACCGGCTGTTCCGCGCCGGCCAGCCGGCCGAGCGGTGCTGGCTGGTCCGCGACGGGCAGGTGGCGCTCGACTTCGAGGTGCCCGGACGGGGTGACGTGGAGATCGAGGAGATCGGGCCGGGCGGGGTGCTCGGCTGGTCCTGGCTCTTCCCGCCCTACCGCTGGCAGTTCGGCGCGGTGGCGGTGCGCCGCAGCACCGCCGTGGAGTTCAACGCCGCCGGGCTGCGCCGGCTGATGGAGTCCGACGACGCGTTCGGCCGGCAGCTCACCACGCGGTTCATGAGCGTGGTGGTGGACCGGCTGCACGCCGCCCGGGGCCGGCTGATCGAGCTGTACGGCTACCCGACGCCGGAGCCCGGCGCGGGCTGACCCGCGCCACCCGTGCGCCGACCGGCCCCGCCCTGCGCGGCGGCCAATCCGGCGGCACCGCGCGGGCCCGCCGCCGTCAGTCGTCGCCGGGGACGTCCACCCGGCGGCGCACGACCAGCTCGTCGACCTCCAGCCGTCCGATGCGCAGCTCGCGGATCACCGCCCGGCGGATCGCCAGCCGCCCGATGGCCAGCACCGCCACGGCGCCGGCCCCGGTGGCCAGCGCGCCGATCGCCAGCGCGCCGACGGACGCCGCGCCGCCGGCCCGGGCGCCGACGGCAGCCGCCCCGGTCGCCGCCGCGCCGACCGCCCGGGCGCCGACCGCCGTCGCGCCGGACGCCCGCACTCCGCGCGCACGTCGGACTCCGCTGCCCACCAGTCTCCTCATCGGGTCATTGTCCGCCCGCCGTCGCCGGCCGGCACGCCGTTCCACCGGGGTGCGATCCGTCGGCGGGGGACCGGGTGGTGCTCAGCGGGGATCGCGGCGGTCCGCGACGGCGTACGCGGTGGCCGCGGTGAGCGCCGAGACGGCCAGCACGGCGGGCCAGGCGCCGATGCGCCGGGCCAGCGGGTGCGACAGGCCGAACGCCCCGAGGTAGGTGGCGACCAGCGCCGTCGTCACCGCGGGGCTGGTCCGCCGGGCCCACTCCCGTCCGGCCAGGACACCGCCCGCGGCGAGGACCACGCCGCCGAGGGGACGGTTGCCGGTGCGGCGGGCGAGTTGCCACCCGCCGATGAGGGAGCCCGCGGTGGTCGCGGCGGTGGGCAGGCGCATGCCACCGACCGTACTCGGCCGGAGGACCATCCGCGGGCCGATGCCGCCCGCGGACGGGCCGTCCCGGGCCGGAGCGCCACCGGGGGGCGAGTGGCGCGTCCGGTCCGGGACGGCCGGGGCCCCGCCAGGCGCCGGGGCCGGTGCGGGTCGGGGCCGGCGAACCGCCGACCCCGACCAGGTCATCGTTGGACGACGAGGCGGTGCGCCCGCAGCAGCCGGGCCCACCAGGGGCGCGCCGGCCGGGCGGCGCGCGGGCCGGGCGCGGGCAGCCCCTTCAGGCTCACCCAGCCACCCGGGCCCATGGTCACCGCGCCGATCGCCGGCGGGCGCCGCCGGCCGACCGCGACCACCCCGGCGGCGAGCAGGCCGGCGGCGAGGACGCCGGCGCCGGCGGCGAGCAACCGGTCCGGGTCCGGCACCGGCCGGTACCGCACCCGCCCGCCGGACAGGACGAACGCGCCGACCGGGCGGCCCTGGTGGGTCACCGGCACCAGCGCGGCGCCGGGCGTGCCGGGCAGCTCCAGCACCGGGCCGACGGGTCCGCGTACCGCCGGCTGGCCGGGCGGCTCGGACGCCGGCCGGACCGGTGGGGCCAGCGGGGCGGGCCCGGTGGGGTTGAAGATCGCGGTCATCGCGGCACCTCCTCACGGGAGTCGGATCCGGGACCGGCCGGCCGCGCCGTGGCCCGGCTCCGGTCGCCCTCCGCCCTGCCGTACGTCGACATCCCGGCCTCCGCTCCGCCCGCCGTCTCGGCATCCGATTCATTGGTAGCAATGCCGGCGACGGCCCGGACAGGGCCGGACGGGGTGGCTGGCGGGCCGGAGGTCCCGGATGTCACACTCCCGTCCTATCCTCGGGCCCGTGACCGCCGACCTGCAGCTCCGCCCCGTTCACGACGACGACCTGCCGGAGTTCTACCGGCACCAGCTGGATCCGGAGGCGATCCGGATGGCCGCCTTCACCGTCGACGACCCGGCCGACCGGGAGGGCTTCGCCGCCCACTGGAAGCGGGTGCGCGGCAATCCGGAGATCGTCTCCCGCACCGTGACCGTCGACGGCCGGGTGGTCGGGCACGTGCACGCCTTCCCCGTGGGCGAGCGCACCGAGGTCAGCTACTGGATCGACCGGCAGCACTGGGGCCGCGGCTACGCCACCCGGGCCCTGGCCGCGCTGCTGCGCGAGGTGCCCAAGCGTCCGCTGCACGCGCGGGCCGCCAAGGACAATGCCGGCTCGCTCGCCGTGCTGCGCAAGTGCGGGTTCGTCATCTGTGGCGAGGACCACGGCTACGCCGCCGGCCGCGGCCACGACGTCGAGGAGTACCTGCTGGAGCTCACCGGCTGAGCCGCCGCGGCGCCCGCCCGGTCCGCGGCCCGCTCCCGGCGCCGGCACCGCCCGGCGCGGGCACTACCCTCGCGGGGTGAACTGGCTGGATCTGATCGGCTGGGCCGGCTCCGCGCTGCTGGTCTGGTCGCTGCTGCAGGCGCGCATCCTGCGACTGCGCGCCCTCAACCTGCTCGGCTGCCTGGTGCTGATCGGCTACAACGCCGCGCTGGCCGTCTGGCCGATGGTCGGGCTCAACGTGGTGCTGGCCGTGATCAACGTCTGGTATCTGCGGAAGATGCTGGCCACCCGGCACGACGAGGAGACCTACCGGGTGGTCGAGGTCGGCGTCGACGACCAGTTCCTCGCCCACACCCTGCGGGTGCACGGCGCCGACATCGCCCGGTTCAACCCCGGCTTCCGCTGGCCGCCCGGCACCGCCGCCGAGCGCTCGGCCTTTATGGTGGTCCGCGCGGACGAGGTGGTCGGCGTGGTGCTCTCGCACGCCGAACCCGGCGGCGTGGCCCAGATCGACCTCGACTACGTGACCCAGCGGTTCCGGGACTTCACCCCGGGCGAGTTCGTCTACCGGCGCAGCCGGCTCTTCACCGACCGGGGCTTCCGCCGGGTGGTCAGCCCGCCCGGCATGGTCGCCCCCTACTACCACCGGCTCGGCTTCCGCCCGGAGGGCGGCGCGTACGTGCTGGACCTCCCGGCGCCGCCGGCCGGCGGGCGGGCGTAGCCCGGGTCACCCGGACGGCGGAAGCAGGATTCACCGCCCGGTCCGCGGGGCACAGATGCGCGTACGCCGGCGGGGCCTCCGCCCGGCGGCGCCGATCGGCGTGGTCCGTGCGAGGGAGAACCGGGCGTGCAGAGCTACGGGAGCCAGCTGGCCCTGGTCGGAGTCCTGGTCGTCCTGAACGCCCTCTTCGCCGGCAGCGAGATGGCCCTGGTCTCGCTGCGGGACAGCCAGGTCCAGCGGCTGGAGCGCACCAGCCGGGCCGGCCGGGTGCTGGCCCGCCTCGCCACCGACCCGAACCGCTTCCTGGCCACCATCCAGATCGGCATCACGCTCGCCGGCTTCCTGGCCTCGGCCGCCGCCGCGGTCTCCCTGGCCCGGCCGCTGGTGCCGCTGCTGGGCGCGCTCGGCGGCGCCGCCGAACCGGTCGCCATCGTGGTGGTCACCCTGGCGCTGACCTTCGTCACCCTGGTCTTCGGCGAACTGGCCCCGAAGCGGATCGCCATGCAGGTGCCCGAGCGCTGGGCGCTGCTGGTCGCCCGCCCGCTGGACCTGCTCGCCTCCGTCACCCGGCCGGCCGTCTGGGCGCTCGGCGCCACCAGCGACCTGGTGGTGCGGCTGGTGGGGCTCAACCCGCAACCGCAGCGCGACGAGATCAGCCCCGACGAGCTGCGCGACATCGTCGCCGGCAACCACGGCTTCACCAAGGAACAGCAGACCATCATCGCCGGCGCGGTGGAGATCGCCGACCGGCAACTGCGCGCCGTGCTGGTGCCCCGGTTGCAGGTCTTCACGCTGGACAGTGGCACCACCGCGGAGGCCGCCCGGCTGGTGCTCGCCGCGTCCGGGCACTCCCGGGCGCCGGTGGTACGCCACGGCGGCCTGGACGACGCGGTCGGGGTGATCCACCTGCGGGACCTGGTCGGCGTGCCGGACGACCGGCCGATCGACGACTGCGTCCGGCCGCCGATGCTGCTGCCCGACTCGCTGCCGGTGGTCGACGCGCTGCGCCAGTTCAAGGCGGAACGCCAGCACATCGCCCTGGTGGTCGACGAGCGGGGCGCCGTCGACGGGATCGTCACCCTGGAGGACATCCTCGAGGAGATCGTCGGCGAGATCTACGACGAGACCGACCGGGACCTGGGCGCGGTGCGCACCGAGCCGGACGGCGCGCTGTTGCTGCCCGGCACCTTCCCGGTGCACGACCTGCCGGACCTCGGCGTCGAACTGCCCGGCCGACCCGAGGGTGACTACACCACCGTCGCCGGGCTGGTGCTCGCCTGCCTCGGCCACATTCCCACCGTGGCGGGGGAGAGCGTCACCGTCGACGGCTGGGACCTGGTGGTCACCCGCATCGCGCACCGCGCGATCGCCGAGGTGCGGCTGCGCCGGTCCGAGCCCACCGGCGACGACCCGGATCCGGACGCCGAGCCCCTGCTGGACCGGGCGGGCGGCTGACCCACGGGCCCGGTCTGGCCGCCGGTCGGCCGGACCTCGGGTCGTGTCCCGCGCCCACCCGGGCGTCGCCGGACCCGCCGCGCCGGCGGGCGGGGGGCGGTCAGGCGGGGGAGAGGTTCTGCAACCGGACCTGGCCGCGGGCCACCAGCCGGGCGTCCGCGTCGGTGATCTCCACCTGCCAGAGCTGCTGGCTGCGGCCCCGGTGCACGGGCGTGCCGACCGCCGTCAGCTCGCCGTCGCGGACCGCGCGCAGGAAGTCGGTCTGGTTGGACACGCCGACCACCTGGCCGCGGTCGGCCAACCAGAGGGCGCCGCCCACGCTGGCCGCCGTCTCCACCACCGCGCAGTACACCCCGCCGTGCTGGATGCCGTACGGCTGGTGCAGCTCCGGGCGGACCTGCCAGCGGATGACCACCCGGTCCCCGCTCACCTCGTCGAACTCCAGGCCGAGCAGGGCGACGAAGCCGCCCGCCATCTCCGTCGTCTCCACGCAGCCCTCCTCGATCATGGAACGCCAGCGTATCGGGGACCGGCTGGGCAAACCCGGTACGGGTCACCGCCCGGGATGGGGGAGAATCGGTGACCGTGACCGACACCAGCCTCCCGCCGCCGGGGCGGGACTCCCTGACCGAAGACCTGCTGTGGCGTGGCCTGATCCAGGACTCCACCGGCATCGACGAGCTGCGCACGCTGCTCGACGGCCCCCGGGCGGCCTTCTATGTGGGCTTCGACCCGACCGCGCCCAGTCTGCACGTCGGCCACCTCGTGCAGGTCGCCACGGCCCGCCGGCTCCAGCTCGCCGGGCACCGCCCGCTGCTGCTGGTGGGCGGGGCGACCGGGCAGATCGGCGACCCGAAGGAGAGCGCCGAGCGCACGCTCAACCCACCGGAGGTGGTCGCCGGTTGGGTGGCCCGGATCCGCGACCAGCTCGCCCCGTTCGTCTCGTACACCGGGGAGAACGCCGCGCACCTGGTCAACAACCTGGACTGGACCGGCGAGATGTCGGTGGTCGAGTTCCTCCGCGACGTCGGCAAGCACTTCCCGGTGAACAAGATGCTCGCCCGGGAGGTGGTCAAGGCGCGGCTGGAGAGCGGCATCAGCTTCACCGAGTTCAGCTACCAGTTGCTGCAGGCGAACGACTTCTTCGAGCTGCACCGCCGGCACGGCTGCCAGCTCCAGTTCGGCGGTTCCGACCAGTGGGGCAACATCACCGCCGGGGTGGACTACGTCCGCCGCCGCGGCGCCGGGCCGGTCCAGGCGTTCACCACGCCGCTGGTCACCCGGTCGGACGGGACGAAGTTCGGCAAGACCGAGGGCGGCGCGGTCTGGCTCGACCCGGAGATGACCAGCCCGTACGCGTTCTACCAGTTCTGGGTCAACGTCGACGACCGGGACGTGAACCGGTACCTGCGGTTCTTCAGCTTCCGCTCCCGGGAGGAGCTGGAGGCGCTGGAGAAGGAGACCGCCGAGCGTCCGGCGGCGCGGCTGGCCCAGCGGGCGTTGGCCGAGGAGCTGACCGCGCTGGTGCACGGGGAGCGGGAGATGGCCCAGGCGGTCGCCGCCAGCCAGGCGCTCTTCGGTCGGGGTTCGCTCACCGACCTCACCCCGGCGACGCTGCGGGCCGCGCTCACCGAGGCGGGCCTGGTGCACGTGGGCGGGGAGCTGCCCGACATCGCCGCGCTGATGCGCGAGTCCGGGCTGGTGCCGAGCCACAAGGAGGCGCGGCGGGTGATCGCGGAGGGCGGCGTCTACCTGAACAACAACCGGGTCACCGACGTCGACGCGCGGGTCTCCCCCGAGGACCTGCTGCACGGCCGGTACCTGGTGCTGCGCCGCGGCAAGCGGTCCTTCGCCGGGGTCGAGGTGGAGAGATAGCCGTACGTCGACGGTGTGACGCGGGACGCGCCCGGTGGATTTGACGATCAATCCGCCGGGCGCGTAACTTTTTCTCTGCCAGCGCGGAACGGACGAAAAGGGCGAAAGTCCAGAGGCCGGAGCGCGGGAACAACCTCAGGCTCCGATGGGTTGACATCATCGGGACCTGGACCGGGCGGTGCCCCGGATTCGCCGAGGGGCGGATTTGGTGAGGCGGAACCGACCGGGTATGGTTGACGACCGGCAGGGCACCGGGCGAGCTAGCGGGAGACCGCGGCGGCCGGCCTGTCGAATCCGCGAACGGAACGGCTATCAGCCGCGCTCTTCGTGGTGCCCGGAAATCGGGTGGAAGCATGGCAAACCGCGAAATACCGGTTTGACACGGCGGAAACCACCGCACGTAGTAAAGTGCCCGGCGCGAGAGCGGGCGGGTGGATGGACGCAGAGGATGCCCCGGTGGGGCTCCACGGTGTGGGGTTCCTGGTCTGGTGTGTGGTTGTTCTTTGAGAACTCAACAGGGTGCTTGATAAGCCAGTGCCGACTTGATTTATACCCCGGACTGGCTGCTGGACTCTTCTTTGGGGGGTTGGTTGGTTGGGATTCCTTTGGGCAACACTTTTGTTGTCGGATTGCTGTTCGACAAGTTTTTGTTGAGAGTTTCGATCCTGGCTCAGGACGAACGCCAAGTGGCGTGCTTAACACATGCAAGTCGAGCGGGTGCGTTCTTCGGGGTGCCTGAAAGCGGCGAACGGGTGAAAGTAACACGTGAGCAACCTGCCTCTAGGTTTTGGATAACCCCGGGGAAACCGGGGCTATCATCGAATAGGACCACTGGTCGCATGTCCGGTGGTGGAAAGCTGGCCTGGGATGGCCTGCTGCGGCCTATCAGCTTGTTGGTGGGGTGGATGGCTCATCATGCCAATGGACAGTCATCGAGCAGGCACTCATCAAAGCACTGGACTCGAGAATGGCCCTGGACTCGAATGGAGTGCAGTGGAATATCGCACACAGAAGCCTGATGCTAATGCAGTGGTTGATGTCTGGAAACCAAACCCTTTCAGAAGGTGTAGACAGCGGAGACGGGTACCATGAAGAAGCTGCTGGCCAATCACAGCAGCCAAAAAAAAAAAAAAAAAAAAAGACCAGCAGCGTCCTGGATTAGCTGGGAAGTGTCTTCCTGTAGTATTATCAAAAGTCGAATGAAAACCCAGCTGAACCGCGGGCCTGACAGCCAAAATAAGAGTCTGGTAGGGGTAATAAATTCCCGGTGCGGCGGTGAAATGATATCAGAGTACCATCGGGGTGGCAGCGCGGTCTCGGTAAATGATACTAATTTTTTCATAGAGTTAAAGCGGCTAAATGGTATCGACGCGGCCTGCAGTCCACGCCAAACGTTGGGCGCTAGGTGTGGGGGCCTCTCCGGTTCCCTGTGCCGCAGCTAACGCATTAAGCGCCCCGCCTGGGGAGTACGGCCGCGCCAAAACTCAAAGGAATTGACGGGGGCCCGCACAAGCGGCGGAGCATGCGTGATTAATTCGGATGCAACGCGAAGAACCTTACCTGGGTTTGACATGGCCGCAAAAACCGGCAGAGATGTCGGGTCCTTCGGGGGCGGTCACAGGTGCGCTACGGCTGTCGTCAGCTCGTGTCGTGAGATGTTGGTTAGAACCAACGAGCGCAACCCCTCGTCTGATGTTGCCAGCGCGCGTTATGGCGGGGACTCATCGAAGACTGCCGGGTCAACTTCGAGGAAGGTGGGGATGACGTGCGTCAAGTCATCATGCCCCTTTATGTCCAGGGCTTCACGCATGCTACAATGGCCGGTACAATGGGCTGCGATACCGTGAGGTGGGAGCGAATCCCAAAAAGCCGGTCTCAGTTCTTGATCAAGTCTGCAACTCGACCCCGTGAAGTCGGAGTCGCTAGTAATCGCAGATCAGCAACGCTGCGGTGAATACGTTCCTCCCGGGCCTTGTACACACCGCCCGTCACGTCACGAAAAGTCCGGAAAAATGCCCTTGCGCCGGTGGCCCAACCCCTTGTGGGAGGGAGCCGTCGAAGGTGGGGCCGGCGATTGGGACGAAGTCGTAACAAGGTAGCCGTACCGGAAGGTGCGGCTTGATCACCTCCTTTCTAAGGAGCACCTTCCGACGAAAGTCGGTAAGGAGCCCGCGTCACCCGACCGCAGGTGTCGATGGCGGAGACACTGGCGAGTTCAGCTCTGGCAACGGCCGAGGTTCGCACACACGCCCCTTGGGGTGCGTGCGGAACGAACCGATGGTGCGCTGCTGGAGTCGGATGTTTAGCACCCTGTTGGGTCCCAAGAACAACCGTTGGGTTGTCTTCGAACCATGTGCCAGGCGCGGCCTGGTCTCGGAAGCGCGTACCGCCGGCGGTTGCTTTCCGGGTTTGGTGTGGGGCTGTGGGCTGTGGGTTGGCTGCGTTTGTTGAGAATTGCAACAGAGTGGACGCGAGCATCTTTGTGGTCAAGTTGTCAAGGGCGCAACGGTGGCTGCGCCTTCGGCACCGAGCCGATGAAGGACGGGAGGCCGCGATAGGCCTGGGGGAGCTGTCAACCGAGCTGTGATCCCAGGGGTGTCCGAATGGGGAAACCGGCTGGACATGTCCAGTCACCCGCACCTGAAACACATAGGTGTGTGGGGAACGCGGGGAAGTGAAACATCTCAGTACCCGTAGAAGAGAAACAAAGAGTGATCGTGAGTAGGCGGCTGAAAGCGGATGGAGGCTAAACCGGCTGCGTGTGATACCTGTCAGGTTGCGTGGCGGGGGTTAGATTCTGCTACACGAGCTGACACTCGTGTGAGGAGTTACAAAAGTCAGTGGCTAGCCGAACAGTCTGAAAGCGCTGACCGTAGACGGCAGATAGTCCGGTAGGTGAAAAGTTGCTGATCTCCTGTGGGTGTTCTCAGGAGTAGCGGCGGACCCTGGAAACGTCGTTCGCCTACAATCCGTCGGAGCCTTGCGCGGTGACGAAGAAGTGCCTTGGAAGAATGAGCCTGCGAGTTAGTGGCATGTGGCGAGGTTAACCCGCTGTGGGGAGTTGCATGAAAAGCGAGCCCGGAATAGGGCGATTCAGTCGCAAGTCCTAGACCCGAAGCGGAGCGGATTCAGCCATGGGCAGGCTGGAAGCGCGGGTAAGACCGCGTGGAGGGGTCGAACCCACCTCACAACGTTGAAAGTTGGGGGATGACCTGTGGTTAGGGGTGAAAGGCCAATCAAACCCGTGGAGTGCTAGCTGGTTCTCCCGAAATGCATTTAGGTGCAGCGCTGTCGCGTGCTTCTTGCCGGAGGTAGAGCACCGGGCGGTCTAGGGGGGCCCGGGCAAGCTACCGAAATCAGCCAAACTCCGAATGCCGGTAAGTGAGAGCGCGGCAGTGAGACTGCGGGGGATAAGCTTCAGTCGAGAGGGAAACAGCCCAGATCACCAAAGAAGGCCCCTAAGCGTGTGCTGCGGAAAAGGATGTGGGGTCGCATAGGACAACCAGAGGGTTGGGTTGAGAAGCAGCCACCCTTTAAAGAGTGCGTATTGTGCTCACTGGTCGGGCGGTTCCGCGCCGACAATGCAAGGCCCGGCACACCGCCGAAGCTGTGGCACTGGCCACAAGTACTTCGCGAAGTTCTTCGAGCCAGGCAGGTGGGTGGGTAGGGGGAGTTGCCGTGCCGGGGTGAAGCAGCCGAGTGATCGAGTTGTGGACGCGGCACGAGTGAGAATGCAGGCATGAGGCGAAAGAAGGGGTGCGCAGAAACCCTCTTCCGCCGGATGACCAAGGTTCCAGGGCCAGCGCCAATCCGGACGTCGGGACCTAAGGCGAGGCCGAGAGGCGTAGTCGATGGACAACAACGGGTTGATATTCCCCGTACCCGCGAAAGAGCGACCCCTGACGAACCTCGTTGTGCTAACCACCCAAACCATCCAAGACCTTCGCTGAGGGTGGGGAGCGTGGGAACCCGGCGGGTAGTAGTCAAGCCGGGGATGGGGGTGACGCAGGAAGGTAGCTGATCCCGGCCGGTGGCTGTGCCGGGGTAAGCGTGTAGGCCGTGCTGTAGGCAAAATCCGCAGCACATGAAGGCTGAGACGTGATGCCGAGCCGATTCAGGTGGAAGTCAGCGGTATCCCATGCTGCCGAGAAAGCCTCTGGCGAGTTCTGAGCGGCTCGTACCCCCAAACCGACACAGGTATCAGGGTAGAGAATACCGGGAGGCGATCGGGCGAACTGTGGTTAAGGAACCGGCAAATTGCCCTCGCAACTTAGGAGAAGGGGGGGGGCCGGAGACGCCCCGCGCGGGTGGGAGCGCGTTGTATGGCCGCAGAGAGCAGGGGGAAGCGACTGTTTACTAAAAACACAGGTCCATGCGAAGAAGTAATTGACAAAGGCGGACTGACGCCTGCCCGGTGCTGGAAACGTTATGGGACCTGTTAGTTTCGGGGCGAAGCGGAGAACTTAAGCGCCAGTAAACGGCGGTGGTAATCCATAACCATCCCAAGGTAGCGAAATTCCTTGTCGCGTTCCGGATCTGCACGAATGGCGTAAACGACTTCCCCACTGTCTCAACCAGCCCGGCGAAATTGCAGTACGAGTAAAGATGCTCGTTACGCGCGGCAGGACGGAAAGACCCCGGGACCTTTACTATAGCTTGACATTGGTATCCGAATTAGCTTGTGTAGGATAGGTGGGAGCCGGTGAAGTCCATACGCCAGGGTATGGGTGGAGGCAATCTTTGAAATACCACTTGGTTGATTTGGGTATCTAACTTCGACCGTTATCCGGTTCAGGGACAGTGTCTGTGTGAAGCCACCTGGGGCGGTTGCCTCAAAGGGTAACGGAGGCGCCCAAAGGTTCCCCGTAGCCTGGTTGGCAATCAGGTGTTGGCGCAAGTACACAAGGGAGCTTGACTCGCAGAGACTGACAGGTCGAGCAGGGACGAAAGTCGGGACTAGTGATCCGGCACTTGCGTGGGAAGCGGTGTCGCTCAACGGATAAAAGGTACCCCTGGGATAACAGCTGATCTTCCCCAAGAGTCCATATCGACGGGATGGTTTGGCACTCGATGTCGGCTCGTCGCATCCTGGGGCTGTGCAGCGGTGTCCCCAAGGGTTGGGCTGCCTGCCCATTAAAGCGGTACGCGAGCTGGGTTTCTTAGAAACGTCGGCACACAGTTCGGTCCCTATCCGCCGTGCGCGCGTAGGATACTTGAGAAGGGCTGTCCCTAGTACGGCGGGGATCACCGGGACGGACGAACCTCTGGTGTGCGTGCTGGAAGGAGGCCCGCTTTGTGGGCACGGCTGGTTAGCTACGTCTGGAAGGGATAACCGCTGAAAAGCATCTAAGCGGAAGCTCGCTTCAAGATGGTATCCCACCACCCTTTGGGTGTGCGCCTCCCAGCTAGACGACTGGGTTGATAGGCGAAATGTAAGCCCGGTAACGGGTTCAGTAGCTGATCGCAGTACCAGCCAGGCCGAGTGACTTGACTACCAAGCTGCTACGCGTCCACCAGTAAACTCCCGACAACGAACAACACAATCTGACAGGTGGTGTTGTTTGATATGTCGATAGAGTTGGCTAGCGGTCATGGCGGAGGGGAAACGCCCGGCCGCTATCTGAACCCGGAAGCTGCTCCAGCGCCGATGGTACTGCACCGCGAGGGTGTGGGAGCAGGACACCTTCTCCCTGCCGGATTACCTTCTCCAGCCGAGGCCGCCGCCCCATCCGTCGGCCCTCGACTGCGTAGCGCCATAGGTGGCGCAACTGTAGCGATGTACCAGTGAGTTCAGGACCGCAGGGCGGAGACCTGCCCCGCGCCGTTACGACGACCGCCCGGGTGGGCGTGACAGCCGTGCCCAGGACGACCGGGGCGGCCAGCGCGGCGGCGCACCGCCGCGAGGGCGGCTTCCGCGGCGGGCCGCGCGATGGCGATTGCTGGCGGCTACCGGCGGACGTGCGCCGGCGACCGCGAGGGCGGCTTCCGGCGGCGACCGCCGTGACGGCGGCTTCCGCGGTGGGGACCGGCCGCGAGGGTGGTTTCCGTGGTGGTACCGCGAGGCCCGGGGCGCGACCGCCGTGAGGGCGGCGCCCCGCGTGAGGGCTTCCGTGGCGGTGACCGCCGTGAGGGTGGTCGGTGGCACCTGCGGCGGCTCGGGTGGCGACCGCCGTGAGGGCGGGCGCCCGCGTGAGGGCTTCCGTGGCGGTGACCGCCGTGAGGGTGGCTCGTGGCGGTGACCGCGAGGGCTTCCGGGGCGGCGACGTCGCGAGGGCGGTTTCCGGGCGGTGGTGACCGCGAGGGTCAGCGGTGACCGCCGTGACGGCGGCTTCCGTGGCGGCGAGCGCCGTGAAGGCGCTTCCGGGGCGGCGACCGCGAGGGCGGCTTCCGTGGCGACCGCCGTGAGGGCGGCGCCCCGCGTGAGGGCTTCCCCGTGGCGGTGTGACCGTCGCGAGGGTGAAGCTCGCAGGTGACCGCGAGGGGCGGCTTCCGGCGGGCGAGCGCCGTGAAGGCGGCTTCCGGGGCGCGACCGCGAGGGCGGTTTCCGCGGCGGCGATCGCCGTGGAGGGTGACCGCGAGGGCTTCCGCGGCGCGACCGCCGTGCGGCGGCTTCCGCGGTGGGACCGCCGCGAGGGCGGCCTGCTGGTGAATCGCGAGGGCGGCTTCCGGGTGGCGACCGCAGGGCGCCCCGCGTGAGGGCTTCCGTGGCGGTGACCGTCGCGAGGGTGGTTTCCGTGGCGGTGACCGCGAGGGCGGCTTCCGTGGCGGCGAGCGCCGTGAGGGCGGCTTCCGGGGCGGCGACCGCGAGGGCGGCTTCCGCGGCGGCGATCGCCGTGAGGGTGGTGACCGCGAGGGCTTCCGCGGCGGCGACCGCCGTGAGGGCGGCTTCCGCGGTGGGGACCGTCGCGAGGGTGGTTTCCGTGGCGGTGACCGCGAGGGCGGCTTCCGGGGTGGCGACCGCCGTGAGGGCGGCGCCCCGCGTGAGGGCTTCCGTGGCGGTGACCGCCGTGAGGGCGGCTTCCGTGGTGGGGACCGTCGCGAGGGTGGTTTCCGTGGCGGTGACCGCGAGGGCGGCTTCCGCGGTGGCGACCGTGACTCCCGTGGTGGCGAGCGCCGCGAGGGCGGCTTCCGTGGCGGCGAGCGCCGTGACGGCGGCTTCCGGGGCGGCGACCGAGAGGGCTTCCGGGGTGGCGAGCGCCGTGAGGGCGGCGCCCAACGCGAGGGCTTCCGCGGTGGCGACCGCCGGGAAGGCGGCTTCCGCGGCGGTGACCGGGAGGGCTTCCGGGGCGGCGAGCGCCGTGAGGGCGGTTTCCGTGGTGGCGACCGCCGGGAAGGCGGGTTCCGCGGGGACCGCGACGGCGGGTACCGGGGCGGGGATCGCCGCGACGAGCGGCGGGAGCGTCCCGAGGCCGGTGCGGCCGAGCGCGGGCCCGCGCTGCCGGACGAGATCGTCGCGACCGACCTCGACAAGGACGTCCGCGCCGAGCTGCTCTCGCTGGCGAAGCCGGTCGCGGAGACGGTCGCCCGGCACCTGGTCGCCACCGGTCAGCTGATCGACGAGGACCCGGCCGAGGCGCTGGCGCACGCGCTGGCCGCCCGGCGGCTCGCGTCCCGCATCGCGGCCGTCCGCGAGGCGGTGGGCCTGGCCGCGTACCACGCGGGCGAGTGGCAGACCGCGATCGCCGAGCTGCGCACGTACCACCGGATGACCGGGCTGCAGAGCCACCTGGCGGTGCTCGCGGACTGCGAGCGGGCCCTGGGCCGGCCGGAGCGGGCGATCGACCTGTTCCGTGGCGCGGACCGCGACAAGCTGGACCAGGCCACCGCCATCGAGCTGCTGATCGTGGCCGCCGGCGCGCGGGGTGACCTGGGTCAGAAGGACGCCGCGGTGGCGATGCTCCAGGTCCGCGAGCTGACCAGCGAGGCGACCGAGCCGTGGGCGGCCCGGCTGCGGTACGCGTACGCGGACGCCCTGCTGGCGGTCGGGCGGCGCGAGGAGGCCCGCGAGTGGTTCTCCCGGGCCGCCGAGGTGGACACCGATGGCGAGACCGACGCCGCGGAGCGGCTGCTCGAACTCGACGGCGTGCTGATCGAGGGCGACGACGAGGACGAGGAGTCCGCGGAGGAGATCGCCGCCGGCCCGGGTGCCCCCGGCGCCGTGCCGGCCACCCCGGACGCGGACCTCACCGGCGACGCCGGCGACCTCGCCGGCACCGGACCGCGCGACACGGCGGCCGACTCCGACCAGGGCGACACTGCCGACCAGGCCGACTCCGACGAGCGCGACCAGGCCGGCCTCAACGAGGGCGACACTGCCGACCAGGCCGGCTCCGACGAGCGCGACGCGGCCGGCGACGGGTCGGACGTCGACGCCGCCGAGTGGCGCGACGAGCCGCAGGCGGCGGAGGTGCCGACGGACGACCTGGCCGAGGATGAGCTGACCGAGGCCGAGGCGCAGTCGGTGGCCAGCGCCGGCGACGCGCCGGCCGGGGTCCCGGCCGCGACGTTCCGGGCCGCCGGCGAGGAGCCGGGCCCGGCGACGGGCGTGCCGACCGGCGGCGACCGGGCGACCGGCGCCGACGCGGCGGACGACGCGGAGTCGGACCGGCGGTGATCGACGGGGAGCGGTTGGTCGACGGGTACGCCCTCGTCGTCTTCGACCTGGACGGGGTGATCTACCTGATCGACCGGCCGATCCCCGGCGCGGTCGAGGCGGTCACCCGGCTGCACGGCGAGGGGCGGCTGGTGGCGTACGCCACCAACAACGCCTCGCGCCGCTCCAGCGAGGTGGCCGACCTGCTCACCGGCATGGGCGTGCCGGCCCGCGCCGACGAGGTGCTGACCTCCGCGGCGGCCGCCGCCGAACTGCTGCGCGACCGGTTCCCGGCCGGCAGCGCGGTGCTGGTGGTCGGCGCGGAGGCGCTGCGCGCCGAACTGCGCGCGGCCGGACTGACCCCGGTCGCCACGGCCGAGGAGGACCCGGTCGCGGTCGTGCAGGGGTACGGCCCGCAGGTCGGCTGGGCGGACCTGGCCGAGGCGGCGGTGGCCGTCCGGGGCGGGGCCACCTGGATCGCCACCAACACCGACCGGACCCTGCCCAGCGGCCGGGGCCCGTTGCCGGGCAACGGGTCGCTGGTGGCCGCGCTGCGGACCGCGCTCGAGCGGGACCCGGACGTGGTGGTCGGCAAGCCGGAACCGGCGCTGTTCGCCACCGCCGCGCGCCGCGCCGGCCGGGGCCGGACGCTGGTGGTGGGCGATCGACTGGACACCGACATCGAGGGCGCCCGGCGGGCCGGCCTGGACAGCCTGCTGGTGCTGACCGGGGTCAGCGGCGCGGCCGAGCTGCTCGCCGCCCCGGTGCGGCGCCGGCCCACGTACGTCTCGATGGACCTGACGGGGCTCTTCGACCCGGCGGCCGTGGTCCGGGTGCCGGGCCCGGCGGACGCCACGGGTTGGTCGGTGGCGGCCCGCGACGGCGGGCTGGACCTGGCCGGGTCGGGTCGCCCGCTGGACGCGCTGGCCGCGCTCTGCGGCGCCGCCTGGTCGGCCACCGGGCCGGTGGCGGTGCGCGCCGGGTCGCCGGAGGCGGCCGCGGCCCTGACCGCGCTCGGCCTGCCCGGCTGAGCGCGGCCCGGCCGAGCCGGAGCCGCCGGGGGCCGACGCCGGCGCTCAGAGGAGCTTGCGCAGCTTCATCAGGTCGAACGGGCTCGCCTTGATCGACACCCGGCGGGACGCCACCGCACGGGTCACGTCCAGCTCGCCGCGGACCAGGGCGACCAGGTCGTCACTGCTGGTGCTCAGGGCGATCTTGGCCTTCGGGTCGTCGCCGTCGGTCATCTCGACCAGCCGGCCGTCGGCGATCCGCCCGTGGAAGGCCGTGTCCAGGTCGGTGATCCGGCAGGCCAGCGTGCGGTCCAGGTCGACCCGTTCCCGCACCGTCTCCGCGTTGCGGTCCAGCCGGTCGGCCAGGTCCTGCAACGCCTGTCGGCACTCGTCCACGCTGGCCACATCGCCCCCTCACCGCTCGCCACGCCGTCCCCGGCACCGTACCGCACGAGGTGCTCCGCCGGGCCCGGTAGCGTGACACCTGCACACCTCCACCCCGCGGAAGGACTCAGGCATGCAGGACGCGTGGCGCGCCTACCTCGAGCTGGCCATGGGCCTGACGGAGGCCCCCCGGAAGAAGGCCCAGGACGCCGTCCGCCGGCTCGTCGGCTCCGGCGGGGCGACCGCCGCCCAACTCCAGGGCCTCGCCGAGGAACTCCTCTCCACCGGCGCCGCCAACCGGGAGGCGCTGACCAAGCTGGTCCGGTTCGAGGTCGACCGCGCCCTCGGCGCGGTGGGCCTGGCCACCGCCGACGAGGTCGCCGAGCTGACCCGGCGGGTGCACGAGCTGGAGCGCCAGCTGCGCGAGGCCAAGGGCGGCCCGTCCGGCCCGGTCCCGGGCCCCGCGCCCGCGGGCGCGCCGGCCGAGGCGGCGCCGGGTGCCGAGGCTGCGGGCGCGGCGGAACCGGCCGCCCCGACCACGGCCGCCCCGACCAAGGCCGTCGCGAAGAAGGCGGTGGCCAAGAAGGCCGTGGCCAAGAAGGCGGTCGCGAAGAAGGCAGTGGTCAAGAAGCCGCCGGCCACCATCACCCCGGCCCAGGACGAGGCCGGCCGGGCCGAGCCGGCCCGGCCGGTGAAGAAGGCGCCGCCGCGCAAGCAACAGCCGGGCGGTGCCGAGTGAGGCCCGCGCCGACCCGTCGAGGCCCGCGGTGACCGGCCCGGCGCGCCCCGGGCCGCCGCCCGGCGCCCGACCCGGGCCACCACCGGGCCCCCGACCCGGGCCACCACCGGGCGCGCCGCGCCCGGCGGTGATCGACGACACCGGCGAGGCCCGCCACCCCGCCGTCGACGCCGCCGTCCAAGCGATGGCCAACGCGGCGGGCCTGCCCCCGGCGGACCAGATCGCGCAGTACGAGGCGGCCTACGAGACGCTGCGGGAGACCCTCGCCACCATCGACCAGGCCTGAGGAGACCGGAGAACCACCCATGGCACGTCGTAACCGGCTGGACGCCGAACTCGTCCGCCGTGGTCTGGCCCGCTCCCGGGAGCAGGCCGCCGCGCTGGTGGAGGCCGGCCGGGTGCAGCTGCGCGGGGTGCCGGCCCGCAAGGCCGCCGCGATGGTCGACCCGGCCGACCCGCTGCTGGTCACCGGCGCGGACCCCAGCTCGGAGTACGTCTCCCGGGGCGGCCACAAGCTGGCCGGCGCGCTGGCCGCGTTCGGCCCCGGACTGCGGGTGGCCGGCCGGCGCTGCCTGGACGCCGGCGCCTCCACCGGCGGCTTCACCGACGTGCTGCTGCGCGCCGGCGCGGCCGAGGTGGTCGCCGTCGACGTCGGGTACGGCCAGCTCGCCTGGCCGCTGCGCAACGACGCCCGGGTGCACGTCTTCGAGCGCACCAACGTGCGTACGCTCACCCCGGAGGCCATCGGCGGGCCGGTCGAGCTGACCGTGGCCGACCTGTCGTTCATCTCGCTGCGCCTGGTGCTGCCGGCGCTGGCCGGCTGCACCGGCGCCGACGGCGACCTGGCGCTGATGGTCAAGCCGCAGTTCGAGGTGGGCAAGGAACGGGTCGGCGCGGGCGGGGTGGTCCGGGACCCGGCGCTGCGGGCCGAGGCGGTGCTGGACGTGGCGGCCGCCGCCGCGCAGCTCGGTCTGGGCCTCGCCGACGTGGCCGCCAGCCCGCTGCCCGGGCCGAGCGGCAACGTCGAGTTCTTCGTATGGTTACGCCGGGACGCACCGCCGGCCGACCCGGAGCGGGTGCGGGCCGTGGTGGCGGCCGGGCCGGGCGGCCCGGCGGCGTCCGGCGACGTGCCGGACGCGGCGACGGAGGAGGTGGCCGGGTGAGCGCGGTCGCGAGCGGCGGGGACGCACGGGGCGGATCCGCGCCCGGGTCGGAACGGACGGCCCGGTGAGCCGGACCGCCCTGCTGGTGACGCACACCGGCCGCCGGCGCAGCACCGAGCACGCCCGGGCGGTGGCGGCCGACCTGATCGCGGCCGGCTTCGAGGTGCGGGTGGTTGCCGAGGAGGCCGACGACCTCGACCTGCCCGGTGTGATCCCGGTGACCGGCCCGAAGGCGGCCGAGGGTGCCGAGATCGTCTTCGCCCTCGGCGGGGACGGCACCTTCCTGCGCGCCGCCGAACTGGCCCGGCCGGCGAAGGTGCCGCTGCTCGGCATCAACCTCGGCAAGGTCGGCTTCCTCGCCGAGGCCGAGATCGACGACCTGGACAGCGCGGTCCGCGACGTGGTCGGCCGCAACTACACGGTGGACGAACGGCTGACCCTCGACGTCACCGCCGAGTTCGACGGCGGCCCGACGATCGAGTCCTGGGCGCTCAACGAGATCAGCGTCGAGAAGGGCGAGCGGGCGCAGATGCTCGAACTCCTCGTCGACGTGGACGGCCGGCCGCTGTCCCGCTACGGCTGCGACGGGGTGGTCTGCGCGACCCCCACCGGCTCCACCGCGTACGCGTTCTCCGGCGGCGGGCCGGTGGTCTGGCCCGAGGTGGAGGCGTTGCTGCTGGTGCCGATCAGCGCGCACGCGCTGTTCAGCCGCCCGCTGGTCACCGCGCCCACCTCCACCTTCGCGATCACCGTCGACCCGTTCACCACCCTGGCGGTGCTCAGCTGCGACGGGCGGCGCGTCTACGACCTGCCGCCCGGGGCCCGGGTGACGGTGCGGCGCGGGGCGCTGCCGGTGCGCATCGTCCGGCTGCGGGCCCGCCCCTTCACCGACCGGCTGGTGGCCAAGTTCGGGCTGCCCGTGCACGGCTGGCGCGGCTCCCGCCGCTGACCCCCGGCCGTCCGGCCCCCGGCAGCCCGGCTCGACCGGCGCCGGCCTGCCGACAGTGCCCTCGACCGGCGGCGCCGGCCGTCGGAAACGGCCCGACTCGCGTCGGCCCACCGGTGAACGCCGGGCCGACGCCCGGCCTCGCGCGCGTGTCCACCTGGCGACATGTCGCCGGTGCGGCAACCGCGGCTAGTGACCACACGATGATCTCCGTCGCAGACTCCGATCGGTCGGTTTCCCACCGGTGCCGGCCCTGGAGTAGAGGAGCTCACCCATGCACTGGCCCCCACGCTGGCTCGCCGCCGGCGCGGTCGGCGCGCTGGTGGTCGGACTCGCCGCCCCGGCGTCCGCCGCCCCGCCCGCCCGACCCACCGGTCCGACCCCGGGCACACCCGCCCCGGGCGGCGCCGCGCCCGTCCGGATCACCCTGATCACCGGTGACCAGGTCGAGCTGAGCTCGGCCGCACCGGGTCGGGTCGCCGCCACCGTCCGCCCCGGCCCCGGCCGCGAGCGGGTCACCTTCCAGACCATCGAGGTCGACGGCGGGGTGCGGGTCGTCCCCAGCGACGTCGTGCCGTACCTCTCCGCCGGGGTGCTCGACCCCGACCTCTTCGACGTGCAGGAACTGGCGGCCGACGGGTACGGCGACGCCGACCAGGGCGCGCTGCCGCTGATCGTCCGCTACCAGGAGCCCGCCGCCGGCCGGGTCCGCCCGCTGGCCGGGGCCACCGCCGCCCGGCCGCTGGAGAGCATCAACGGCGCGTCCCTGCGGGTCGGCAAGGGCGACCTGGGCGGCCTGTGGACCTCGCTGCGGGCCGCGCCGGCCGGTCGTACCGCCGCCGCCGGCCCGGCCCGGCTCGGCGCCGGCATCGCCCAGGTCTGGCTGGACGGGCGGGTCCGCCCGGCGCTGGAGCACAGCGTGCCGCAGATCGGCGCGCCGGCGGCCTGGGCGGCCGGCCGGGACGGCGCCGGGGTGCGGGTCGCGGTGCTGGACACCGGCGCCGACGCCGACCACCCCGACCTGGCCGGCCGGATCGCCGGCAGCCAGGACTTCTCCGGCAGCGGAAGCGCCCGCGACGGGCACGGCCACGGCACCCACGTGGCGGCCACCATCGCCGGCAGCGGCGCGGCCTCCGACGGGCTGCGCAAGGGCGTGGCGCCCGGCGCGAAGCTGCTCGTCGGCAAGGTGCTCGACGACGGCGGCAGCGGCTACGAGTCGGCGATCATCGCGGGCATGGAGTGGGCCGTCCACTCCGGCGCCAAGGTGGTCAACATGAGCCTCGGCGGCGGCCCCACCGACGGCACCGACCCGATGAGCCAGGCGCTCAACGACCTGACCGCGCAGACCGGCGCGCTCTTCGTGGTCGCCGCCGGCAACGAGGGCGCGGCCCGCACCGTCGGCACCCCGGGCGCGGCGAGCGCGGCGCTCACCGTCGGCGCCGTGGACCGTGCCGACCAGCTGGCCGACTTCTCCAGCCGTGGTCCCCGGCTCGGCGACAGCGGCCTGAAGCCGGAGATCACCGCGCCGGGCGTCGGCATCGTCGCCGCCCGGGCCGCGGGCACCGGCATGGGCACCCCGGTCGGGGAGGCGTACACGGGCGCGTCCGGCACCTCGATGGCCACCCCGCACGTGGCCGGCGCGGCCGCCATCCTCGCCCAGGAACACCCGGACTGGACCGCCGCACAGCTCAAGGACGCGCTGGTCAGCACGGCGAAGGGCAACCCCGAGCTGACCGTCTTCGAGCAGGGCGGCGGCCGGGTCGACGTGCCCCGGGCGCTGGGCCAGCGGGTGTACGGCTCGGCGACGGCCGACTTCGGCCGGCTGACCGGCGACGCGGCCGCCGAGCGGACCGTCACGTACACCAACGGCACCGCGGCGGCGCAGACCCTGCGGCTCGCCCTGGAGCTGCGCAACCTGGACAGCGGCGCGGCCGAGGCCGACGGCGTGTCCGTCGGCGCCAGCGAGGTGACCGTGCCGGCCGGCGGCAGCGTCGCCGTGCCGCTGAAGGCCGACCCGGCCAGGCTGGACCGCGGCCCGCACGGCGGCTGGCTGGTGGCGACCGGCGCGGGCGGCGTCTCGGTACGGACCGCCGTCGGGCTCACCCTCAGCGGCCCGCAGCACACCGTCACCCTGCGCGCGCTGGGCATCACCGGACAGCCCGGCCCGGCGCCGGTCATCACCCTCTTCGGTGAGCACCCCGAGTCGGACCGGCTCCTCTACACCTTCGGCGGCGACGTGCAGGTGCAGGTCGAGGAGGGGCCGTACCTGCTCCAGGCGCTGATCGAGCACGGCGCGCCGCTGGACGAGCAGATCACCCTGGTCACCGACCCGGAGCTGATGGTCGACCGGGACCTCACCGTGCTGCTCGACCCGCGCAAGGGCACCCCGGTGCGGATCGAGACGCCGAAGCCGGCGGAGCAGCGCGCGGCGATCAGCTTCTACGAGCACCGCGTCTTCGGCAACGGCCGGCAGGTCGACCACGGGGTGATGACGTTCAGCACCGTCCAGCAGGTCAACGTGACCCCGACCCGCCCGGTCAGCCGGGCGAGTTCGAGTTCTCCTCCCGCTGGCAGCTGGTCAAGCCGATGGTGGACGCCACGGTCAGCAAGGTGGCCGGCCCGCTGGACATCAACCTGCTGCACCAGTCCCCGGCCCCCACCGGGCGGCGGAAGCTGCCGCTGGTCTGGGCCGGCACCGGCACCCCCGCCGAGCTGGCCCGGGCCCGGGGCGCCGCGGCGCTGCTGAGCACCGACCTGGAGCGCTCGGAGGAGGAGCAGGTCGCCGCGGCCGCCGCGGCCGGCGTGGCGGTGGTGCTCATCGTCCGCCCGGCGGACTGGAGCGCGTGGACGGTCTGGAACCCGGTCGGCGAGCGGCTGCCCGTCCCGGCCATGGTGGTCGCGTACGACGACGGCCAGCTTATGATCGCGGCGGCCCGCACCGGGCGCGCGACGCTGGACCTGACGCTGACCGTGGACAGCCCCTACCTGTACGACGTGTTCCAGGTGTCGAAGGGCCGGGTGCCCGAGCGGATCGTGCACAAGGTGACCGCGGCGAACACCGCCGAGGTGACCACGCGCTACGGCGACACCGGCGGGCTGGACTGGACCAAGGAGCAGCGGTTCGGTTGGCGTCCCTGGCAGGAGTACTCCTGGAACGACGACCAGCGGACGGCGCGCAGCGGCAGCACCCGGCAGGAGTGGGTCAGCGCCGGGGACTCGTGGTGGCAGCACCGGGTGATGCACCGGCTCACCTGGTCGAGCTGGGGGCGGCTGCTCGGCGGGCTGACCCAGCAGCCCCGCCGGTACGCCGGCACCGACCGGGACACCGAGACCTGGTACGGCCCGGTGGTCCGGCCGGCCGTGCCGGCCGCCGCCGGCGCCCCGGTGCCGCGGCGTACCGGGGACACCCTGGACCTGCGGGTCCCCGAGTTCGTCGACGCCGGCGGGCACTACGGCACCGCCGGCGCCAGCGAGGAGCAGGACGTGGTCGAGGCCCGGCTCAGCCGGGACGGGCAGCAGATCGCCGACTTCGGTGGCGGCTGGGCGCCCGTGGCCACCACGCCACAGGCGGCCCGCTACCGGCTGGACCTGACCACCCGCCGCTCGTCGGAGGAGTGGCGCTGGGCCACCCGGACCGAGACGAGCTGGCAGTTCGGCTCGGCCCGGCCGACCGGTGACGCCGCGCAGCCGTTGCCGCTGCTCCAGGTGGACTACCAGGTGCCGGCCGACCTGCGCGGCGAGGTGTCCGGCCGGCACGGCCACCGGCTCGGCCTGGCGCTGCGCCAGCCGGCCGGCGTACCGGCGCCGAAGGGCACCAGCCTGCGGGTGGAGGTGTCGTTCGACGCCGGGGCGACCTGGCGGTCGGTGCCGGTGCTCGGCTCCGGCACCCGCTACACGGCCCTGGTGCCGGCCGGCACGGGAGCGGTGTCGCTGCGGGTGCACGCCGCCGACCGCGCCGGCAACGTCGTCGACCAGACCGTGATCGACGCGTACGGGCTGCGCTGAGCCGGCGTCCGTGCGGGTCGACCCCCCTCACCCGCGCGGACGCCCCCGCCGGCCCGTCCGACCGCCCGCCAGGGCCGGTCGGTAACCGGGCCGCGGCCAGTCGCCGCCGCCGGCCCCGCCTTCGGGTGGCGGGGCCGGCGGCGGCTCGGCCGGTGGCGGGGCGCCGGCGGTCAGAGCCAGCCGCGCCGGGCGGCCTGGTAGGCCAGCCCGGGGCGGGTGTCCACCCCGGCGGCCGTCATCAGGTCGGCCAGCCGGCGCTGCACGGTACGCCGGCTCACCCCGAGCTGCGAGGCGATGGACTTGTCCGGCACCCCGGCCACGAAGAGCGAGAGCAGCCGCACCTCGTCGGCGTCCGGCTGGTACCCGTCGGCGTCGCCACCGGCCGGCGCGGTGGCCGAGCGCAGCGGGATCGCCACCCGCCAGTGGCTCTCGAAGAGGGCGATCAGCGCGTCGAGCAGTTGACTGCTGCCGATCACCGCGGCGGTCGGCTCGCCGCTGTCCCGGTCGGGCACCAGCGGGCAGATCGCCGTCCGGGCGTCCACGATGGCCAGCCGGACCGGCAGCCGGTCCAGCACCCGGGCCTGCTCGCCGGCGCGGACGCCCCGCTCCACGTCGGCCAGCGCACCTGGTTCGAGGAGCATCTCCCGCTCGTAGATGGCCCGGTAGCGCACCCCGCGGGCCAGCGCGTCGAACTCCTCGACGTTCTCCTCGCCGGGCATCGCCAGCGGGTTGGCCCGGCAGAACCACAGCACCTCGTCGCGCGCCGAGTTCTGCAGGTCGCGCAGCCGCTCCCGGAGCACCCCGGCGCCGGTGATGACCTCGACCAGGTGGTCGGCGTCGTGCCGGCGCAGGCCGGCGCGGTACTCCTCGGTCAGCCGGGTGACCGCCGCGCGGGCCGCCTCCAGCGCCTCCTGGCGGCGCAGCAGCGCCTCGCCGAGCGCGACGTCGGGCGCCAACGGCCGCACCGGCCCGTCCGGGTCGGGTCCGGTCGGCAGCACCAGCCCCCGGTCGCGCAGGGCGGCGAGCTGGGCGACGACCTCGGCGCGCGGGCGGCGCAGCCGCCGGGCCAGCTCGTCGACCCGGGCCACGGTGAGCTGGACGAGGCAGCGGTACAGCTCCTCCTCGTCCGCGGTCAGGCCGATCACGTCCAACACGGGGCTGAACTGTACGACGCCCCGACCGCCCCCGGCGTCGCCGGCTGGTCAACTGTCGGGGGCCGCGTCTACTGTCGGGTGCTGTGCTGGAAGAGCTGCGCATCACCGGACTGGGCGTCATCGAGGACACCACGCTGCCGTTGACCGGCGGGATGAACGTCATCACCGGCGAGACCGGTGCGGGCAAGACCATGGTGGTGACCGGCCTCGGCCTGCTCTTCGGCGGCCGGGCCGACGCCGGGCGGGTGCGGGCCGAGCCGGGCCGCGCCGTGGTGGAGGGGCGGCTGCGGCTGGCCGGCCGGGTGGCCGAGACGGTGCACGCCCGGATCACCGACGCGGGCGGCGAGCCGGACGAGGACGGCTCGGTGCTGCTCAGCCGCACGGTCACCGTCGAGGGCCGGTCCCGGGCGCACCTGGGCGGCCGCAGCATGCCGGTGTCCATGCTCGGCGAGGTGGGCGAGCAGGTGGTGGCCGTGCACGGCCAGTCCGACCAGCTGCGGCTGCTGCGCCCGGCCGAGCAGCGGGCCGCGCTCGACCGGTTCGCCGGCCCGGAGCACGAGAAGCTGCTCGACGCGCTGCGCGAGGCCTACACCGGCTGGCGGCGGGTGGTCGACGACCTGGCCGACCGGCGGCGCAACGCCCGCGAGCGCAACCAGGAGGCCGACCTGCTGCGGCTGGGCCTGGACGAGATCACCCGGGTCGACCCGCAGCCCGGCGAGGACGACGAGCTGAAGGCGGAGGCGCAGCGGCTGGAGCACGCCGAGGGGCTGCGCACCGCGGCCGGGCTGGCCCAGCAGTGCGTGGCCGGCGGGGTGGAGGCGGCCGACGACACGCCCGACGCCACCACCCTGCTCGGCACCGCGCGGCGCACCCTGGAGGCGCAGGCCGGCACCGACCCGGCGCTGGGCGAGCTGGCGGCGCGGCTGGAGGAGGCGGCCACCCTGGTCGCCGACGTCTCCGCCGAGCTCTCCGCCTACCTGGCCACGCTCGACGCCGACCCGGCCCGGTTGCAGACCGTCTACGAGCGCCGGGCCGCGCTGCGCGCGCTGACCCGCAAGTACGCCGACGACGTCGACGGGGTGATCGCCTGGGCGGAGCGGGCCCGGACCCGGCTGTCCGACCTGGACACCTCCGACGAGCTCCTCGACGAGCTGGACCGGGAGGCCCAGCGGCTGGCCGGCGAGGTGGCCGACCTGGCCGGCCGGGTGTCGACGTCGCGCCGCGAGGCGGCCGCCCGGTTCGCCGAGCAGGTCACCGTCGAGCTGGCCGGGCTGGCCATGCCGCACGCCCGGATCGAGGTGGCGGTGTTGCCCCGCCCGGCCGGGCGGGCCGAGCCGACGCTGCCGGTCAACGGGGTCGAGGTCGGTGTCGGCCCGGACGGCGGCGACGAGGTCGAGTTGCGCCTGCTGGCCCACCCGGGCGCGCCGGCGCTGCCGCTGCAACGGGGCGCCTCCGGCGGTGAGCTGTCCCGGGTGATGCTCGCCATCGAGGTGGTCTTCGCCGGCTCCGGCGGCCCGCCCACGCTGGTCTTCGACGAGGTCGACGCCGGGGTCGGCGGGCAGGCCGCGGTGGAGATCGGCCGCCGGCTGGCCCGGCTGGCCCGCAGCCACCAGGTGCTGGTGGTCACCCACCTGCCGCAGGTGGCCGCGTTCGCCGACCGGCACCTGGTGGTGGCCAAGGACACCGGGGGCGCGGTCACCACCAGCGGGGTCCGGGTGGTGGAGGACACCGAGCGCGCCCGCGAGCTGGCCCGGATGCTCGCCGGTTTGCCGGACTCGGATCTGGGTATCGCCCACGCCGAGGAGTTGCTGGCGGTGGCGGCCCGGGAAAGGCGGCCGTGACCCCGCCGATTGTGACCACAGGCACACCGGGCCGCGCCCCGGTGTGCTTCCCTGGGTAGGCGGCCCTGCTCAGGCATGTCGCGACAGCAAACCCTGCCTCACATGCCAGGATGGTCACGATGCGTCTACCCACGTTGCGCCGGACCCGGAACCCGGAACCCGGCCGGATCGTCGGCACCGCCCGCCTCGACCGCCGGACCAAGCGGCTGGTCGGGCGGCTGCGTCCCGGCGACATCGCGGTCATCGACCACGTCGACCTGGACCGGGTCGCCGCCGACTCGCTGGTCGCCGTCGGCGTCGCCGCGGTGCTCAACGCCAAGCCGTCGGTCTCCGGCCGCTACCCGAACCTCGGCCCGGAGGTGCTGATCGGCGCGGGCATCCCGCTCCTGGACGACCTGGGTGAGAGCATCTTCGAGCAGATCCGCGAGGGCGACGTCGTGCGGATCGAGGGCAACACCGTGTTCGTCGGCGACGAGCCGGTGGCGCACGGCAGCCTCCAGGACGCCGAGACGGTGGCCAAGGCGATGGCCGACGCCCGGGAGGGGCTCTCGGTGCAGTTGGAGGCGTTCGCCGCCAACACCATGGACTACCTCAAGCAGGAGCGCGACCTGCTCCTCGACGGCGTCGGCGTACCGGAGATCCAGACCCAGATCCAGGGCCGGCACTGCCTGATCGTGGTCCGCGGCTACGACTACAAGGCCGACCTGGACGTGCTGCGCCCCTACATCCGGGAGTTCAAGCCGGTGCTGATCGGCGTGGACGGCGGCGCGGACGCCCTCGTCGAGGCCGGCTACACCCCCGACATGATCATCGGCGACATGGACTCGGTCACCGACGACGTGCTGCGCTGCGGCGCCGAGGTGATCGTGCACGCCTACCCCGACGGCCGGGCGCCCGGGCTGGCCCGGGTCACCGGGCTGGGCGTCCCGGCGGTGACCTTCCCGGCCGCGGCGACCAGCGAGGACCTCGCCATGCTGCTGGCCGACGAGAAGGGCGCCTCGCTGCTGGTCGCGGTCGGCACCCACGCCACCCTGGTGGAGTTCCTCGACAAGGGGCGCGGCGGGATGGCATCGACCTTCCTCACCCGGCTCAAGGTCGGCGGCAAGCTGGTCGACGCCAAGGGCGTGAGCCGGCTCTACCGGCAGAGCATCTCCGGCTCCTCGCTGCTGCTGCTGGTCCTCTCGGCGGTCGCCGCGATGGCCTCCGCCGTGGCGGTCTCCACCGTCGGCAAGGCGTATTTGGGCGTGGTCTCCGAGTGGTGGGACAATTTCGTGTTCCAGCTCGGCCAGCTCTTCTAGCTCCCCGACGATCAAGAGGCTGCAAGCGTGATCAATTTCCGCTACCACGTGGTGTCCCTGACCGCGGTGTTCCTGGCGTTGGCGATCGGCCTGGTGGTCGGCACGGCGGCCCTCAACGGCCCGGTGGCCGACTCGCTCAAGGAGAACGTCAACGCGCTGCGCAAGGACAACCAGCAGATGCGCCAGACGGTCAACAACCTGGAGCGGGAGCTGGAGATGGAGGAGGACTTCGCGGCCGAGATGGCCCAGGTCGTCCTGCCCGGCCGGCTCACCGGCAAGCGCGTGCTGGTGCTCAGCCTGCCCACCGGGCGCGACCACACCGAGGGTGTGCTGAAGATGCTCCAGCTCGCCGGCGCCGACGTCACCGGCCGGGTCGACCTGCAGGACAAGTTCATCAACCCGGACAACAACAACAACCTGCTGGAGCTGGCGGTGACCGCGGCCCGCCCCACCAGCGCGCCGACCTCCGGCCTGCCCGGCAACGGGCACGGCGTGGAGACCTCCAGCGCCCTGCTGGCCAGCGTGCTGCTCGACCGGTCGCCGGGGGCCGCCCCGGTCAGCGAGGCCGACCGGCGGGCGGTGCTGGCCGCGTACAGCAACGCCGGCTACCTCACCACCGAGGACCGGGTGACCGGGTCGGCGGAGGCCGTGGTGGTGGTCAGCGGGCAGCCGTACGTCGACAAGGACTCGGCCAAGAAGGACGAGTCGGTGGTCAAGGTCGCCGAGCAGTTCGACCGCACCGGCGCGATCGTGGTCGGCGGCACCGGCTCGGCCGGCGGCAACCTGGTGGCCATCGTGCGTGGCGACCCGGTGCTGACCCAGACCATCTCCACCGTCGACAACGCCAACACCATCCAGGGCCAGCTGGTCACGACCCTGGCGCTGGTGCAGCAGTTGACCGAGAAGAAGGCCGGACAGTACGGCGTCGGCGACAACGCCGCCTCGCTGCTGCCTAGACTGCCCCAGTGAGCGAAGGACGTACCCGGGTGTCCGGCCTGCCGGCCGGCAACCGGGCGGGCAGGGGCGGCGCGACGGCCGCCGCCGAGTGGGGGAGCGGGGGAGCGGCGTGGGCGTGCTGGGTCGACTGCTGATCGCCGGGGCCGGGGCGGCCGCCGCCCGGTACGCGCTGCGCGAGGTGCGTACCGCCCCGGTCGGGCCGGCGCTGGACCGGACGAACTTCCGCGGCCGCACGGTCAGCCTGGCCGCCGGGCCGGCCCTGGCGCTGGGCGCGGCGGGGGCGGGCGCGTTCGGCGCCACCAGCGCCTCCTCGGGCGCCGCCGCGCTGGTCGCCGGGGTCGGGGCGGGCGCGGTCGGGCTCTACGACGACGTGGTCGGGGGGCGGCCGGAGCAGAAGACCGCCAAGGGTTTCGCCGGGCACCTCGCCGCCCTGCGCGAGGGGCGGGTCACCGCCGGCCTGGTCAAGATCGTCGGGGTGGGCGCGGCCGGGCTCGGCGCCGCCGCCCTGCTCGCCACCGACCCCCGGATCGCCGCGCACCCGCGCCGGCAGCGCCACCGCGCGCTCGGTCGCGGCCTGGACGTGCTGCTCGGCGCGGGGGTGGTGGCCGGCACCGCCAACCTGGTCAACCTGCTCGACCTGCGCCCCGGTCGGGCGCTGAAGTCCGGCCTGCTGCTCGGCGCGCCGCTGGCCGGCGGCCCGCACGGCGGGATCGCCGCGGGCGCGGTGGGCGCCGCCGCCGGAATGCTCCCCGACGACCTCGGCGAGCGGGTGATGCTCGGCGACAGCGGCGCGAACGCCCTCGGCGCGCTGCTCGGCGTGGCGCTGGCCGCCCGCACCGGCCCGGTCGGCCGGGCCGGTGTGCTCGCCGTGCTCGCCGGCCTCACCGCGGCCAGCGAGAAGGTGAGCTTCACCCAGGTCATCCAGCGCACCCCGGGGCTGCGCGAACTCGACGCGCTGGGCCGTCGCGCCGACTGACGTGACCAGACCGGCACCCCTCGCCGGCGCTGGCCGGGTCGCTGGAGCGGCCGCGCTCATCGCCGTCCTCACCGTGCTCAGCCGGCTCGCCGGCTTCGGCCGGACCGCCGTCTTCACCTGGACGCTGGCCCCCACCGACCTCGGCGGCACGTACGTCGTCGCCAACCAGGTGCCGAACGTCATCTTCGAGATCGTCGCCGGCGGGGCGCTGGCCAGTCTGGTCGTGCCGCTGCTGGCCGGGCCGGTCGCGGCGGGAGACCGGGCGACCGTGGCCCGGACCACCGGCGCCCTGCTCAGCTGGACGCTGGCCCTGTTGGTGCCGCTGGCGCTGCTGGTGGTGCTCTTCGCCGGGCCGCTGGTCGGGGCGCTCGGCGAGGGCCTGACCGCGGCCCAGCAGCACAGCGGCGAGCGGATGCTGCGGGTCTTCGCGCCGCAACTGCCGCTCTACGGGGTGGGCATCGTGCTCACCGGCGTGCTCCAGGCGCACCGCCGGTTCGCCTGGCCGGTGATCGCACCGCTGCTGTCCAGCCTCACCGTGGTCGTGGTCTACCTCGGGTTCACCGCGGCCGAGGGGCGGCTGGCCACGGTCGCCGACGTGAGCCGGGGCGCCGAGCTGTTCCTGGCGGCCGGCACCACGGCCGGCGTGGTGGTGCTCTCGCTGTCCCTGCTGATCCCGGTCCGCCGGCTGCGGCTCGCGCCGCGGTTCGGGTTCGGCTTCCCCGCCGAGGCCCGCGCCCGGGTGGGCGGGCTGGCGGTGGCCGGGGCGGTGACCGTCACCGCCCAGCAGATCGCGCTGATCGTCAGCCTCAACCAGGTCACCTACGGCGCCGCCGCCAACCCCGGGGTCTACAACCTGGCGCAGGCCGTCTACCTGCTGCCCTGGGCGGTGCTGGCGGTGCCGCTGGCGGTCGCCGCCTACCCGACCCTGGTGGCGGCCCGGGCGGCCGGCGACGAGGACGGCTACCGCGCCACGCTCGCCCCGGCGGTGCGCGGGGTGCTGCTGTTCAGCTTCCTCGGCGCCGCGGCGCTGGTCGGCACGGCCGTCCCGGTCGGCCACTTCTTCTTCGACCCGCCGACGGCGTCCACCGCCGCCGGCGCGGTCGCCGGCTTCGCCCCCGGCCTGCTCGGCTACGGGCTGTTCGCCCTGCTGAGCCGCGCCCTGTACGCCCGGGGCGAGACCCGGGCGGCGACCAGCGCGATCGCCGCCGGTTTCCTGGTGGTGCCGGCGGCGGCGCTGGCCCTCGGCGCAGCGCTGCCGCTGCGCGACCGGGTGCCGGCCGTCGCGCTGGCGAACTCGGTCGGGATGCTGGTCCTCGGCGGGCTGCTGCTGGTCGCGGTGCGCCGCTCGGCCGGGGCCGCGGCGCTCGCCGGGGCGGCCCGGGCCGGTGGCGCCGGGCTGCTCGCCGGCGTGCTGGCCACGGCGGCCGGTGCGGCGGCGGCACACTGGCTGGCGGCGGCCGGGGACGGGACCCCGACGACACTCGCGGCACTCGTGCAGGGCATGCTGTCCGGAGTCCTGGTCGGCGCGGTCTTCCTCGCCGTGGCCCGGCTGGTGGACCGGCGGGACGTGCAGCCGCTGCTCGCGGGGGTGCTGCGCCGGCTCGGCCGGGGGCGGCGGGCCGGCGGGGGGCGGCCCGGCGGGGTGCCCCCGGAGCGGGGAGACGGGAAGGAGACGGTGTCCCGGTGAGCGCGTGGCGGGCGCCCGCGGGCCGGACGGCCGGCGACGGGAGTCGTGCCCGGTGAATCCGGTACGGCACGGGACGGGCGACCGGCGGCTGGCGGTCGCCGAGCGGAGGGGGTCGTGGTGACGCAACCGGCACCGGTTCCCGGCTGGCGCGGGACGGTCGGCCTGCTGCTCGCCTCCAGCACCGGCGGGGTCGGGCAGCACGTGCGCTCGCTGGCCGCCGGGCTGACCGCCGCCGGCGTCCGGGTGCTGGTCTGTGGCCCGGCCGCGACCCAGGAACAGTTCGACTTCACCGCCGCCGGGGCCCGCTTCCAGCCGGTGGAGATCCCGGCCAGCCCCACCCCGGCCGACGCGCGGGCGGTGGCCGCGCTGCGCCGGGCGGTCGGCACCGAGCCGGTCGACGTGCTGCACGCCCACGGCCTGCGGGCCGGCCTGGTCGCGGTGCTCGCCCGGCCGGCCGTCCCGCTGGTGGTCACCTGGCACAACGCGGTGCTCGCCGGCGGCCTGCGCGGCAGCCTGTCCCGGCTGGTCGAGCGGATCGTCGCCCGGGGCGCCCGGGTCACCCTCGGCGCCTCCGCCGACCTGGTGGCGCGGGCCGCCGCGCTGGGCGCCGCGGACGCCCGGCTCGCCCCGGTCGCCGCGCCGGCCCTGCCCGCGCCGCGCCGCCGCCGGGTCGCCGTGCGGGCCGAGTTCGGCGTCGCCGCCGACCAGCCGCTGGTCGTCTCCGTCGGCCGGCTGCACCCGCAGAAGCGGTACGACGTGCTGGTCGACGCGGCCGCCCGGTGGCGCACCCGGACCCCGCCGCCGGTCGTGGTGATCGCCGGCAGCGGCCCGGCGTACCTGCCGCTGGCCGCCCGGATCTCCGCCGCCCGCGCCCCGGTCACCCTGCTGGGCCACCGCACCGACGTGGCCGACCTGCTGGCCGGCGCCGACCTGGCCGTGGTGACCAGCGACTGGGAGGCCCGCCAGCTCTTCGCGCAGGAGGCGCTGCGGGCCGGCGTACCGCTGGTGGCCACCGCCGTGGGTGGCCTGCCCGAGCTGGTCGGCGACGCCGCGGTGCTGGTTCCGCCGGGCGACGTGGACGCGGTCGACGCGGCCGTGCGCGACCTGCTCGACGACCCGGCGCGCCGGGCCGACCTGGCCCGGCGGGGCGCCGACCGGGCCGCCGGCTGGCCCACCGAGGCGGACACCCTGGCCCAGCTCGCCGGCCTCTACGCCGAGCTGGCCCCGGACGCGGCCGGCCCCGCCACTCCCGGCGCCGACGCCCCCTCGACGGGACGCCGGTGATGCTGCGCAGACTCGCCCCCGCGCTGCTCACCCTGGTCGTGGTGGCGCTCGGCGTCACCGCGCTGGCGGCCCGCCCGAAGACGGAGGCCCCGGAGCGCACCGCCGACTACGTGGTGCTGGTCGGCGTGGCCGGGTTGCGCTGGGAGGACGTCGACCCGCGGACCACCCCGACGCTGTGGCGGATGGCCCAACGCGGCTCGATCGGCTCGCTGTCGGTGCGCTCCGCGCACCGGCCGACCTGCCCGGTCGACGGCTGGCTGACCCTCGGCGCCGGCAGCTACGCCGCCTGGAACGGCAGCCGGCAGGCCGGCGCCTGCCCGCCGGCGGCGGTCACCGTCGAGCAGCCGGACGGCATCGGCGCGAACCTGCCCGACCAGGAGAGCGTCGTGCTGCACAACCAGGAGCGGCTGCCGTGGGGCACGGTCCCGGGCTCGCTGTCGGAGTCGGTGCGCTGCTCGGTGGCGGTCGGGCCGGGCGCGGCGGTGGCGGCCGCCCGGCCGTTCGGTCGGGTCGACCGGTACGCCGCGGCGCTGCCACGGGACCCGGCCGTCCTGCTCGGCTCCTGCGTGCTGAGCATCGTCGACCTGGGCACCGTGGCCGGTGAGGACCCGGCGGCCCGGCAGGCGGCGGCGCGAGCGGCCGACGCCCAGCTGGCCCGGGTGCTCGCCGCCCGCCCGCCGCGCTCGCTGGTGCTCGTCGCCGGGGTCTCCGACACCGACGTGCCGTCCCGGCTGCACGTGGCGGTCGCCGACGGGCCGGGCTGGGAGGGCGGCTGGCTCACCTCGGCGAGCACCGGTCGGGAGGGCTACCTGCAACTGGTCGACCTGGCGCCGACCGCGCTCGCGGCGCTGGGCCGGCCGATGCCCGAGCGGCCCTTCCTGGGCCGGCCCGCCGAGTCGGTGGGCGACCGGCCGGCCGACCTGGCGACCGCCATCGCCCAGCCGGCCGACGCCGACCGGGAGGCCGCCGCCCAGCGGCGGGTCGCCGGCTGGTACTTCACCCTGCTCGCCGCCGCCCAGGTGCTGCTCGGCCTGGCGGTGCTGCCGATGCTGCGCCGGGCCCGCCGGCACGCCGGCCCGTACGGCCCCGAGCCGGTGTCGCGGCGGGTCGTGGCGGTGGTCGAGGTGCTGCTGATCGCCGCCGCGCTGGCCGTGCCGGCGGCCCTGCTCGCCGACGTGGTGCCCTGGTGGCGGGGCGAGCACGCGGGCGCCTGGTTCGCCGGGGTGACCGTGCTGCTGGTGGTCGGGGCGACCGCCGCCGTCCGGCTCACCCCCGGCTACCCGGGGACCCTCGGCCCGCTCGGCGCGGTGGCCGGGCTGACCACGCTGACCGTCGGGCTGGACGTGGTCACCGGCGCCCGGTTGCAGCTCAACGGGGTGGTCGGCTACTCGGCCCTGGAGGGCGGCCGGTACGCCGGCCTGGGCACCGTCGGGCTCGGGGCGTTCCTGGCCGGCGCGCTGCTCAGCGCGGGCTGGCTCGCCCAGCGGGTCCGCCGCTCCTGGCGGCCGGCCGTGGTGGCCAGCGTCGGCGGCGCCGCGGTGGTGGTCGTCGGCAGCCCCTACCTCGGCGCCGACCCGATCGGCGCCATCGCGCTGACCGCCGGGGTGAGCGTCGCCGCGGTGATCAGTGCCGGCGGCTGGCTGACGCTGAGCCGGCTGGCCTGGGCGGCGATGGCCGGGCTGGCGGTGACTGTCGGCCTGGCGCTGCTCGACCTGCGCCGACCCGCCCCGGAGCGGGGCAGCCTGGGCCGGTTCCTGGCCGCGCTCGGCGACGGCACCGGCGGGCTGACCGTGCACCGGTCCAGCACCGCCAACGTGGAGACCCTGGTCAACAGCCCGCTGACCGTGCTGGCGCTGGCCGGCGCGCTGCTGGTGTGGTTCGCCCTGCTCCAGCCGTGGGGTGGGTTGATGCGGCTGTTCGGCATCTACCCGGCGGTCCGGGCGGCGATGGCGGGCACCGCCGTCGCCGCGGTGATCGGCGGGGTGCTGGGCGGCTCCGCGCTGGACGTGGCCGGGGCGGCCGGGGCGCTGGTGGTGCCGATGGCGGCGCTGTCCGCGCTGCGGGTGCTCGACCACTCCACCGACCGGACCCGGCCGGAGGCCGGCGGGCCGCGCGACGAGGCCGCGGCGGGCGCCGCCCCGGACCCGGGCCCGCCGTCGCCCGACGCCACCCCGGACCCGTCCGGTTCCCCGGCCACGCCAGACCCGGCCGAACCGTCCGCCGACGCCACCCCGGACCCGTCCGCGCCGGCTCCGGACGCCACGGAACAGTCGTCCGGGGCGGCGGCCGGCGAGCCGCGGGCGGGGGAGCGGGGCCGCGCCGCCCGCTCGTCCACCGAGGTCGCGACCTCCTGACCGGGGGCCCCGGCCCGACGCCGAACCGCGCCTACCTCGGGTGCGGCACCGGCACACCGCCGGTGAGGTGTTACCGTGGAATCCCGTGGATCGCGTGATCACTTGGCTGATCGGCACGGCGGTCTGCACGACCGCGACGGACGACACGGGAGCAGGCCTTGGCCCCTTCAGCACGGACGACCAGGCACATTTTCGTCACCGGGGGCGTCGCCTCCTCGCTGGGTAAGGGCCTCACCGCCTCCAGCCTCGGCAACCTGCTCACCGCGCGCGGGCTGCGCGTGGTGATGCAGAAGCTCGACCCCTACCTCAACGTCGACCCGGGCACCATGAACCCGTTCCAGCACGGCGAGGTCTTCGTCACCGAGGACGGCGCCGAGACCGACCTCGACGTCGGCCACTACGAGCGGTTCCTGGACCGGGCGCTGTCCGGCAAGGCGAACGTCACCACCGGCCAGATCTACTCGGCGGTGATCGCCAAGGAGCGGCGCGGCGAGTACCTGGGCGACACCGTCCAGGTCATCCCGCACATCACCAACGAGATCAAGGCGCGGATCACGGCCATGGCCGACCCGGACGACGACGGCCAGGTGCCGGACGTCGTGATCACCGAGGTCGGCGGCACGGTCGGCGACATCGAGTCGCTGCCGTTCCTGGAGGCGATCCGGCAGGTCCGCCACGACCTGGGCCGGGACAACTGCTTCTACCTGCACGTCTCGCTGGTGCCCTACCTGGCGCCCTCCGGCGAGCTGAAGACCAAGCCGACCCAGCACTCGGTGGCCCAGCTGCGCAGCATCGGCATCCAGCCGGACGCGCTGGTGCTGCGCTGCGACCGGGACATCCCGGACAAGGTCAAGCAGAAGCTGTCGCTCTACTGCGACGTCGACCGGGAGGCGGTCACCGCCGCCCCGGACGCGCCGAGCATCTACGACATCCCGAAGGTGCTGCACCGCGAGGGGCTGGACGCGTACGTGGTGCGCCGGCTCGGCCTCTCCTTCCGGGACGTGGACTGGAGCAGCTGGGACGACCTGCTGGACCGGGTGCACCAGCCCCGGCACACGGTCACCGTCGCGCTGGTCGGCAAGTA
This sequence comes from Micromonospora sp. C28SCA-DRY-2, assembly GCF_030519475.1. GTDB lineage: Bacteria > Actinomycetota > Actinomycetes > Mycobacteriales > Micromonosporaceae > Micromonospora. The sequence continues at coordinate 276,581 of NZ_JAUMKD010000005.1, forward strand.
CGTCGACCTGCCCGACGCGTACCTGTCGGTGAGCGAGGCGGTCCGGGCGGCCGGCTTCGGCCACCGGGCCCGGGTGCAGCTGCGCTGGGTGCCCAGCGACGAGTGCGTCACCCCGTCCGGCGCGGCGGCCGCCCTGGCCGGCGTCGACGGCATCGTCATCCCCGGCGGGTTCGGCGTGCGCGGCATCGAGGGCAAGATCGGCGCGGCCCGCTACGCCCGGGAGAACGGTGTCCCGCTGCTCGGGCTCTGCCTCGGCCTGCAGTGCATGACCATCGAGGTGGCCCGGCACCTGGCCGGACTGGACGGCGCCAACTCGCTGGAGTTCGACGAGGAGGCCAAGCACCCGGTCATCGCCACCATGGCCGACCAGGAGGACATCGTCGCCGGCAAGGGCGACCTGGGCGGCACCATGCGGCTCGGGGCGTACCCGGCGAAGCTCGCCGAGGGGTCGCTGGTCGCCGAGGCGTACGGCAGCACCGAGGTCAGCGAGCGGCACCGGCACCGCTACGAGGTGAACAACGCCTACCGGGACGCGCTGACCAAGGCCGGGCTGCACATCTCGGGCACCTCCCCGGACGGGCGGCTGGTCGAGTTCGTCGAGCTGGACCGGGGCCTGCACCCGTTCTTCGTGGCCACCCAGGCGCACCCGGAGCTGAAGAGCCGGCCCACCCGGCCGCACCCGCTCTTCGCCGCGTTCGTGAAGGCGGCGGTGACCTACTCCGAGGCCGACCAGCTCCCGGTCGACCTGGAGGCCGCGGCGAGCGCGGCGGCCCAGAACGGCGGTTCGGCCGCCGCCCGGGCGGCGGCCGCCTCATGAGCGCGGTCGAGCACCGCTACCAGGTGCGCTCCCGGGAGGAGCGCTACCGGGGGCGGATCTTCGACGTGGTCAGCGAGGAGGTGACCATGCCGGGCGGCGGCACCGCGGTGCGCGACTACGTCCGGCACGTCGGGGCGGTGGCCGTGGTGGCGCTCGACGCCGCCGGCCAGGTGGTGCTGATCCGGCAGTACCGGCACCCGGTCGGGCGGCACCTGTGGGAGTTGCCGGCCGGGTTGACCGACGTGACCGGCGAGGACCTGGCCGCCGCGGCGGCCCGGGAGCTGGCCGAGGAGGTCGACCTCGTCGCCGGGCGGCTCGACGTGCTGGTCGACCTGTACAGCTCGCCCGGCTTCACCAACGAGCTGGTCCGGGTCTTCCTGGCCCGGGAGCTGACCGAGGTGCCGGCGGAGTCCCGGCACGAGCGCCGCGACGAGGAGGCCGACCTGCAGGTGGTCCGGCTCGGCCTGGACGAGGCGGTCGGCATGGTCCTGGCCGGCGAGATCACCAACGCGTCCTGCGTCGCCGGGCTGCTCGCCGCGGCCCGGGCCCGGGACGCCGGCTGGTCGGTGCTGCGCCGGGCGGACGCGCCGGTGCCGGGCTGAGCCCGGACCTCGGGCCGGTGCGCCGGCGGGGTACGTGAGAGGGGCCGTGCGGTACGCCGCACGGCCCCTTTGTCGTCGTCCCCGGGTCGGGTCAGTCGCGCAGCGGGCGACCCTGCCCGTCGACACCACCGTTGACCAGGATCAGGATGCCGTCGATGAGGCCCCAGATGCTGCCGAGACCGCAGGTCACGATGCTCACCACGAGCTGGATGACGCCGGTCTTGGTGTCGCCCATGTAGAACCGGCCGGCACCGAAGAAGCCCAGCAGGATCTGCAGGACGCCCGCGATCACCTTGCTCTTGTCGGAAACGCCCTGGGGATACCCGGGCTGGTAAGGAGGAGTGGTCATGAGGCGACACCTTAGTGATCGACTCTCGTCCTGTCCGCAGCGGTATCCAGCGAGTGGGACGATAATGGACGAACACTGTCCTGACGGATGAGGCGGCGTACCCCCGCCGGCCGAGGCGACGCCTGACACTTCGTCAGCGTCGGCGGTCACCGGATGTCACTGTGCTGGCCCCCGGCGGGTGCCGACGCGCCTAGACTGCCGCCGGCGGGACCGGTGGACCGCGGTGGCAAAGGGGCCGCCGTGGCGCCGAGCAGTCGGGGGAGAGCGGCCCCGAAGGAAGGTGTCTGCATCGTGAAGGTCGGAATCCCCCGCGAGGTCAAGAACCACGAGTACCGGGTGGCGATCACGCCCGCGGGCGTCAACGAGTTCACCCGCCACGGCCACGAGGTCTTCGTCGAGTCCGGGGCGGGCGTCGGCTCCAGCATCACCGACGACGAGTTCGCCGCCGCCGGCGCCAAGATCCTGGCCAGCGCCGACGAGGTCTGGGACGCCGCCGAGCTGGTGCTCAAGGTCAAGGAGCCGATCGCCGAGGAGTACCACCGGATGCGCGAGGGGCAGGTGCTCTTCACCTACCTGCACCTGGCCGCGTCCAAGGAGTGCACCGACGCGCTGCTGGACCGCAAGGTCACCGGCATCGCGTACGAGACGGTCGAGCTGCCGGACCGGTCGCTGCCGCTGCTCGCCCCGATGTCGGAGGTGGCCGGCCGGCTCGCCCCGCAGGTGGGCGCCTTCTACATGATGCGCACCGGGGGTGGCCGGGGCGTGCTCCCCGGCGGCGTCTCCGGCGTGTACGCGGCCAAGACCGTGGTCATCGGCGCCGGCGTCTCCGGCATGAACGCCGCCGCGATCGCCCTCGGCCTGCAGTCCGAGGTGCTGCTGCTGGACAAGAACGTCGCCCGGCTGCGCCAGGCCGACGCGATCTACCGGGGCCACCTGCAGACGGTCGCCTCCAACGCGTACGAGATCGAGCGGGCCGTGCTGGACGCGGACCTGGTCATCGGCGCGGTGCTGGTGCCCGGCGCGAAGGCGCCCAAGCTCATCTCCAACGAGCTGGTCTCCCGGATGAAGCCGGGCAGCGTGCTCGTCGACATCGCCATCGACCAGGGCGGCTGCTTCGAGGACTCGCGCCCCACCACGCACGCCGACCCGGTCTACAAGGTGCACGAGTCGATCTTCTACTGCGTGGCGAACATGCCCGGCGCGGTGCCGAACACCAGCACCCACGCGCTGACCAACGTCACCCTCCCGTACGCCCTGGAGCTGGCCAACCACGGCTGGCGCGAGGCGCTGCGCCGCGACCCGGCGCTGGCACTCGGCCTGAACACCCACGCCGGCCAGGTCACCTACGGCCCGGTTGCCGAGGCGCACGGCATGGGCGTCCTCCCGCTGGCCGACGTGCTGGGCTGAGAGGCGGCGGGCTGACCGGAGCACCGGACGGGGCCGGCGCGGGCGGTGAGCCCGCGCCGGCCCTGTGCCGCGCCGTGCGCGGCTACCTCGACCACCTCACGGTCGAGCGTGGACTCTCCGCGAACACCCTGGCGTCGTACCGCCGGGACCTGGACCGCTACCTCGCCACGCTGGCCGCGGCGGGCGTCGCCGACCTCGCCGCCGTCGGCCCGGCCATGGTGGAGACGCACCTGGCCCGGCTGCGCGCCGGCGAGGACGGGCACCCGCCGCTGGCGGCGTCCTCCGCGGCCCGGGCCGCCAGCGCGGTGCGCGGCCTGCACCGGTTCGCCGTGCGCGAGGGGCTGGCCGGGGCCGACCCGAGCCGCGACGTGCGCCCGCCCACCCCGCCGCGCCGGCTGCCCCGGGCGCTGCCGGTCGACGACGTGGTGCGGCTGCTGGAGACCGCCGGCCCGGTGGCCGCCACCGGCGACGGCGCGCCGCTCGCGCTGCGCGACCGGGCGCTGCTGGAGTTCCTGTACGGCACCGGGGCGCGGATCTCGGAGGCGGTCGGCGCCGCGGTGGACGACCTCGACCCGGCCGAGGGGACCGCGCTGCTGCGCGGCAAGGGCGGGCGCACCCGGCTGGTCCCGATCGGCGGGTACGCGGTCGAGGCGCTGCGCGCCTACCTGGTGCGCGCCCGGCCGGCGTTGGCCGCCGCCGGCCGGGGCACCCCGGCGGTCTTCCTCAACGCCCGCGGCGGCGCGCTGTCCCGGCAGGGCGCGTGGACCATCCTGCGCCGCGCGGCGCAGCGGGCCGGTCTGCCGGTCGACGGGCCGCAGGCGGTCTCCCCGCACACCCTGCGCCACTCGTACGCCACCCACCTGCTCGACGGCGGCGCGGACGTGCGGGTGGTGCAGGAACTGCTCGGCCACGCCTCGGTCACCACCACCCAGGTCTACACGCTGGTCACCGTGGAGCGGCTGCGCGAGGTGTACGCCACCGCCCACCCCCGTGCCCGCGGCTGACCGGGCCCGTCGCCACGACCCGCGCGGGTGGCCCCGCCCGGAGACCCGCGCCCGTGCTCCGGAAGAGTGGCCGGGCCGACGGCGGGAGCACTCTTCCGGTGAACGTGCGGGCGTCGGGGCGCCGGGGGCCGGCAAGCGCGCCGGCCGACACGCCGAGCGGGTGCCGAACGCCCTGCTGGCCGGTGGCGTACAGTCGGCATCGGCGCGGACCTGGCGGGGCGATGCGACCGGGGTGCGCAGCGGCGCCGCGAAGGACGTCGGTCGGCTCCGACGCCGGGTGGTCGTCGGGAGGGGGCAACGAGGACATGGCTGGCAACGGTGACCGTGCCGAGACGTGGACGTCGGAGCTCCGCGAGCAGCAGGCCGCGCTCGGCAACGACCTGGGGCCGGCGGATCCGGCGGCCTACACGATGCGCAAGCCGATCCCCGAGCCGATGCCGACGGACCGGCACGGGCCGGCCCGGATCATCGCGATGGCCAACCAGAAGGGCGGGGTCGGCAAGACCACCACGACCATCAACCTGGGCGCGGCGCTGGCCGAGTACGGCCGCAAGGTACTGCTGGTCGACTTCGACCCGCAGGGCGCGCTCTCGGTCGGGCTGGGGGTCAACCCGCACAACCTCGACCTGTCCGTCTACAACCTGCTCATGCAGGACGACGTCACGGCCGACGACGTCCTGATCAAGACGGATGTGGCCGGGCTGCACCTGCTGCCGGCCAACATCGACCTCTCCGCCGCCGAGATCCAGCTGGTCAACGAGGTCGCCCGGGAGATGGCCCTGGCCCGGGTGCTCAAGTCGATCCGCAAGGAGTACGACTTCATCCTGATCGACTGCCAGCCCTCGCTGGGCCTGCTGGCGATCAACGCGTTGACCGTCGCGCACGGCGTGCTCATCCCGCTGGAGTGCGAGTTCTTCAGCCTGCGCGGTGTCGCGCTGCTGCTGGACACCATCGACAAGGTCCGCGAGCGGCTCAACTTCGACCTGGAGCTCGAGGGCATCCTGGCCACCATGTACGACAGCCGCACCACCCACTGCCGGCAGGTGCTCCAGCGGGTGGTGGAGGCGTTCGGCGACAAGGTCTACCAGACGGTCATCACCAAGACCGTCAAGTTCCCCGAGTCGACCGTCGCCGGCGCCCCGATCACCACGCTCGACCCGGCCTCGTCCGGCGCCCGCAACTACCGGCAGCTGGCCCGTGAGGTGATCGCCGCCCAGGCGGAGCGGTAGCCCGGAGTGCACCACCAGAGCGCCGGGCCGCGCCGGCCGTGGACTACGGTCGTCCGGTGACCGCGCCGCCCCTCGACCCGCCCGCCGCGCCGGAGCAGCCGCCAGCCGCGGCCCCGCCCGGCCCGGACGGCGCCGTGGCCAAGGACCCCACCGGCCCGGTCGACGCCACGGGAGACACCCCGGCGGTGGGGGACGCGGCCGGGGGTGGCGGGTTCACCGTCCGGCTGGCCAACTTCACCGGCCCGTTCGACCTGCTGCTGCAACTGATCGGCAAGCACAAGCTCGACGTCACCGAGGTGGCGCTGCACCGGGTCACCGACGAGTTCATCGCGTACATCCGGGCCATGGGCGACCGGTGGGACCTGGACGAGGCCAGCGAGTTCCTGCTCGTCGCCGCGACCCTGCTCGACCTGAAGGCGGCCCGGCTGCTGCCCGCCGCCGAGGTGGAGGACGAGGAGGACCTGGCCCTGCTGGAGGCCCGGGACCTGCTCTTCGCCCGGCTGTTGCAGTACAAGGCGTTCAAGGAGGCGGCGGCGCACATCGCCGCGCTGGAGGAGGTCGGCGGCCGCCGCTACCCGCGGGCGGTCACCCTGGAGCCCCGCTACGCCGAGGCGCTGCCCGAGCTGGTGCTCGGTATCGGCCCGCAGCGGCTGCTCAAGCTGGCGATCAGGGCGATGACCCCGAAGCCGGTGCCGGAGGTCTCGATCGCCCACGTGCACATGGTCCGGGTCAGCGTCCGGGAGCACGCGGCGATCATCACCGAGCGGCTGCGCCGGGCCGGCACCGCCAGCTTCTCCCTGCTCTGCGCCGACTGCGACGCCACCCTGGAGGTGGTGGCCCGGTTCCTGGCGCTGCTGGAGCTCTACCGGGAGGGCCTGGTCGCGTTCGTCCAGGAACAGGCCCTGGAGGAGCTGACCGTACGCTGGACGGGTCCCGCCGAGGGCGGCCCGGACCTGCACATCGACGAGTACGCCGGCACCCCGGACGAGAACGCCGGTGCCGGTGCTGACGCCCGCGCCGGCGGCGACGCGGAGGCCGATGTCGACACGGGTGCCGACGGCGACTCCGGCGCCGGTGCCGATGCTGGCGCCGATGGAGACGTGAGCACCGCCGGTGGGGACGCGCCGGCACGGACCGAGGAGGGACCGCGATGAGCAACGAGGAGCGCCGCGACTCCCTGGCCGACCAGGCCGCCGCCTGGGTGCCGCCCTGGCAACGTCCCAGCCCGCGGGCTGCCCAGCCGCCTCCGCCGCCCGCCGAGGCTGCCACCTCACCCGCCGAGGAGCCCGCCTCGCAGGGCGAGCCTGCCACCCCACCCGCCGAGGAGCCCGCCTCGCAGGGCGAGCCTGCCACCTCACCCGCCGACGAACCGGCTTCCGTGCCCACCGCCGCGCCGACGCGGTCGCCCGCGCCCGCCGCAGATCTTGGAACGGAACGGCCCCCAGAGGGGCCGAATTCCTCCAAGATCTCCGCGGAGCCAGCGGCCGTGGAGGGCGCGCCGGTGGCTGGGGAGGGCGTGCCGACGGCTGCGACGACCCCATCGGTTGCCGAGGGGGCGGTGGCGGTTGGGCGTGGCGAGGCGGAGGTGCCGCTTGCGGAGGCGGAACCGGTCGCGGGGGAGGGCGGCGCTGGCGGCGTACCGGAGAAGCGGGGGCGGCGGCGGACGGCGCCGGAGCCGGCGCCCGAGCTGGACGACGCGGAGCTGCGCGGGGCGCTGGAGGCGATCCTGCTGGTGGTCGACGAGCCGGTCAGCGAGCTGACCCTGGCCGACGTGCTGGAGCAGCCGGTCGAGCGGATCGGCCCGATGCTGGACGACATCGCCGCCGGCTACACCGCGGCCGGGCACGGCTTCGAGCTGCGCCGGGCTGCCGGCGGCTGGCGGCTGTACACCCGCCCGGAATACGCCGGGTACGTCGAGCGGTTCGTGCTGGACGGGCAGTCGGTCCGGCTGACCCAGGCCGCGCTGGAGACCCTGGCCGTGGTCGCCTACAAGCAGCCGGTCACCCGCTCGCGGATCTCCGCGATCCGCGGAGTCAACTGCGACGGGGTGATCCGTACCCTGGTCTCCCGCGGGCTGGTCGAGGAGTGTGGCACCGAACCGGACAGCGGGGCGTTCCTGTACCGGACGACCACGATGTTCCTGGAGAAGCTCGGGCTGAACAGCCTCGACGACCTGCCGCCGCTCGCCCCGTTCCTGCCCGACGACGTAGAAGAGCTTGCCGATGCCACGCGATGACCGTGCCCCCCGACCCGACGCGCCGGTGTACACCGGCGTCGAGCGCCTGCAGAAGGTGCTCGCCGCCGCCGGTGTCGGGTCCCGCCGCGCCTGCGAGGACCTGATCTTCCGGCGCCGGGTGACGGTGAACGGCAGGGTCGCGCAGTTGGGCGACAAGGTCGACCCGACGACCGCGGTGATCGAGGTGGACGGGGAACGGGTGGTCGCCGACACCCGCCTGGTCTACCTGGCGATGAACAAGCCGCGCGGGGTGGTCTCCACGATGGCCGACGAGAAGGGCCGCACCGCGCTGGCCGACTTCCTCGGCAACCGGGTGGAGCAGCGGGTCTACCACGTCGGGCGGCTGGACGCGGACAGCGAGGGGCTGCTGCTGCTCACCAACGACGGCACGCTCGCGCACCGGCTGATGCACCCCTCCTACGGGGTGCCGAAGACGTACCTGTGCGAGGTGGCCGGGCCGATCCCGCGCAACCTGGGCAAGCGGCTGATGGCCGGGGTGGAGCTGGAGGACGGCCCGGCCCGGGTCGACGCGTTCCGGGTGGTGGACACCCTGGGACGGACCGCCCAGGTGGAGCTGACCCTGCACGAAGGGCGCAAGCACATCGTCCGGCGGCTGCTGGCCGAGGTCGGCCACCCGGTGTCCCGGCTGGTGCGTACCTCGATCGGGCCGATCCGGCTGGGCGACCTGCGCGCCGGGCGGACCCGCCGGCTCACCAACGCCGAGGTGGCGGCGTTGTTCAAGGCGGTGGGTGACTGACCCCGCCGTTCGGGGTACGGCAGCCGGTAGGCTCCGTGACGGCCGCCGGCGCGCCCGGCGCGCGGGCGCGGGTGGCGCCCGGCGGTCGGTACGCGCGGCCCGGTGTCGGGCCGCGGGCATGATTGACGATGGAACGACCGCTCACGGCGCCGCTACCGGCGACCCGTGGGGTACGGGCTGAGGAGGACGACGGTGGAGGAAAACGTACGGACCGGGCGCTGCGTGGTCGCTGTGGACGGGCCGTCCGGTTCGGGTAAGTCCACCGTCTCGCGGCGGCTCGCCGCCGGCCTCGGTGCCCGCTACCTGGACACCGGGGCGATGTACCGGGCGATCACCTGGGCGGTGCTGCGCTCCGGGGTCGACCTGACCGACGCCGAGTCGGTGGCCAAGGTCGCCGGCGAGGTGGACCTGCGCATCGGCACCGACCCCCAGGGCTACGGCGTGACCGCCGACGGGGTGAACGTGGACGTCGAGATTCGTGGCCCCGAGGTGACCGCGGCGGTCTCCGCCGTCGCCGCCGTGCCGGCGGTGCGGGCGCTGCTCGTCGCCCGGCAGCGGGAGATGATCGCCAACCACGGCCGGATCGTGGTCGAGGGCCGCGACATCGGCTCGGTGGTGGCGCCGGAGGCCGACCTGAAGGTCTACCTGACCGCCTCCGAGGCGGCCCGGGCGGCCCGGCGCAGCGCCGAGGACGCCGCCGACGTGGCCGCCACCGCCGCCGACCTGGCTCGCCGGGACCGGCTCGACTCCACCCGGAAGGTGAACCCGTTGCAGCAGGCCCCGGACGCGGTCGTGCTGGACACCACCGAGCTGGGCATCGACGAGGTCGTGGCGCGGCTGCGCGAGCTGCTCACCGAGCGGGGAGTGGCGTGACCGAGAGCGACGGTTGGGTGGAGCTGCGGGAACTGGACCTCGACGCCGAGGAGCAGCCCGGTCCGCAGCCGGTGGTGGCCGTGGTCGGCCGTCCCAACGTGGGCAAGTCGACACTGGTTAACCGGATCATCGGCCGCCGACAGGCGGTCGTCGAGGACGTGCCCGGGGTGACCCGTGACCGGGTCCCGTACGACGCGCAGTGGGCCGGCCGGCAGTTCACCGTGGTGGACACCGGCGGTTGGGAGCCGGACGCCCGGGACCGGGCGGCCGCGATCGCGGCGCAGGCCGAGGCGGCGGTGGCCACCGCGGACGTGGTGCTCTTCGTGGTCGACGCGGTGGTCGGCTCCACCGACGTGGACGAGGCGGCGGTGCGGATGCTGCGGCGCAGCGCCAAGCCGGTGATCCTGGTGGCGAACAAGGCGGACAACACCGCCATCGAGATGGAGGCCACCTCGCTGTGGTCGCTCGGCCTGGGTGAGCCGCACGCGGTGTCGGCGCTGCACGGCCGCGGCTCCGGCGAACTGCTGGACGCGATCATGGACGCGCTGCCGGAGGCCCCGAAGATCGTGGAGCACCGGCCCCGCGGCCCGCGCCGGGTGGCGCTGGTCGGGCGGCCGAACGTGGGCAAGTCCAGCCTGCTCAACCGCTTCTCGGGGGAGGAGCGGGCGGTGGTCGACGCGGTCGCCGGGACCACGGTGGACCCGGTGGACAGCCTGGTCGAGATCGGCGGGGAGACCTGGCAGCTGGTGGACACCGCCGGGCTGCGCAAGCGGGTCGGCAAGGCCAGCGGCACCGAGTACTACGCCAGCCTGCGTACCGCCTCGGCGATCGAGGCGGCCGAGGTGGCGGTGGTGCTGCTCGACGCCAGCGAGGTGATCAGCGAGCAGGACCAGCGGATCCTGTCCATGGTCACCGACGCCGGCCGGGCGCTGGTGATCGCCTTCAACAAGTGGGACATGGTCGACGCTGACCGCCGGTACTACCTGGACAAGGAGATCGAGCGCGAGCTGCGCCGCATCCCGTGGGCGATCCGGCTCAACCTGTCGGCCAAGACCGGGCGGGCGGTCGACAAGCTCGCCCCCGCGCTGCGCAGGGCGCTGGCCAGCTGGGAGACCCGGATCCCGACGGCGCAGCTCAACGCGTGGCTGACCGCCCTGGTGCAGGCCACCCCGCACCCGGTGCGCGGTGGGCGGGCGCCGAAGATCCTCTTCGCCACCCAGGCGGGCGTGGCCCCGCCGCGGTTCGTGCTCTTCACGACAGGTCCGCTGGACGCCGGCTACCAGCGCTTCGTCGAGCGCAAGCTCCGCGAGGAGTTCGGCTTCGAGGGCAGCCCGATCGAGATTTCCGTACGCCCGCGCAAGAAGCTCGGCCCCGGGGGCCGCGGCAAGGCGCACGGCTGACGTTTCCGTTCCCGCCACACGCCCGTGGCGGACGCCGGTCCGTGACGGCCGGGCCCTCCCGGTGGCCCCGGACAGCTCCGGGCCGTGCGGTCTCGGGGCGTGCCGCTGACGGCCGTCAGTCTGTCCCGCGAGCGCGATACCGCGGAGTCATCATGATGACTCCGCGGTATCGCCGTTCCGGGCGAACCCGCTCATGGCTCGGGTAGGCACCAAGCGGGGCGCCCTAGAAGGGCACCGACGCCCTCCCTATCCTCCTAGGAAGATCTAGCGGTGGTGCGGCGGGCGACGCATCCGTGAGCCGGGAGGGGCGTGTGCGGACGACGGCAAGATCTGCGCTAAGCTGTACCGGCTGTCGCGGGGGAACCCACGCGGGAGCATCGGGACGTGGCGCAGCTTGGTAGCGCACTTGACTGGGGGTCAAGGGGTCGTCGGTTCGAATCCGGCCGTCCCGACGCAGTGCAGGGGTCATTCGGAAGCTTTCCGGATGACCCCTTTCGATCTGTACGGCCGCGAAGTGCAGCAACGGCTCCTGGCCGATACCCGAGCCCCGTCAGCACCAGCTGGGAGAACCATGACGAGTCGGTTCACCGAGTTGACCGTTGACTGCCACGATCCGGAGAGGCTCGCGGCCTTCTGGTGCGAGGTGCTGGACTTCACGGTGATCGACCGGACCGAGAGCAAGGTCGAGATCGGCTCCTGGGTGCCGACCGTCGAGGACGTTCGGGCCCGCCAGATGCCGCCCACCCTGCTGTTCATCCGGGTGCCCGAGGGCAAGGCCGGGAAGAACCGGCTCCACCTCGACGTCAGCCCGATCGACCGCAGCACCGACGACGAGGTGACCAGATTGCTCGGCCTCGGTGCCACCAGGACGGACGTGGGCCAGGGCGCAGACCGGAACTGGGTGGTCATGGCAGACCCGGAGGGCAACGAGTTCTGCGTCCTGCGCACCCTGGCGCCCCAGGACTAGACCGGGCGCGGGCACCCCCACCCCGTCCACACGCGGCAACCGTCACCTTGCCGAGAAGACCTCGTCGTCAGCTCCTGGTCAGCATGCGGCCGTCACACGCGACGGCCGCTCGGCCGCGGGTGGCGCGCCCTCGGGGGCGCTACGGCAGCGACAGGGCCGGGTCGACGACCGTCCGGTGCGGCGCCGGCACCTTCCGGCCGCGCACCCTCCAGGTCGGAGTTCGGGGGGCGGCGGTGGGCGAAGACGTGCAGGCGGAGCACCAGGAACCGCCCGACTCCGGCGAGTCCGGAGGCGCCGAGGTAGACGGCCTGCTCCCAGCGGATACCGGCCGACGGCTGCACCGCGTGCAGGACGAGGATGGCAGCCGAGGTGACCAGATAGGCGGCGGCGGCCGAGCCGGCGGACTGCAGGTGCTGGTGCCATCGCGCGCGCCGACCGGTGCCGAAGGTGAACCGGGCGTGCAGTTCCGTGCCGAGCAGCGTGGATGCCACGGTGATCAGCGCGTTCGCGACGGCCCATGGCATGAGCGTGGCCACCGCCGACACCGCGATGCTGGAGGCGAGCCCGACACCGCCGCCGAACAGAACGAACCTGGCGAACGAGCCGAATGCGCTCGGGCCCACCGGTCGAGCCTCGGACGCTCCGGCTGGCTTCGGCGGTAGCGGCGACGAGGTCGGCTCACCGTCGCGCCCCGGAGCAGCGCGGCGGCGATCGGGTCGCAGCATCGACGGAACGTCCGAACGGGAGCATCTCCCTCGACCGGCCTGCCGGTGCCGCTGCGGCCGGCAGCGCGCGCCGGTCGCGACCATGCCGGCCAGCCGCCTGCCCGGCACTCCTCGCCGGAACAGCGGAGATCGGGGCGGCGGTGTCCTGCTTCGCATCATGCTCTCCAACGGGCGGTCGTGGCTGGTGCTCCGCGGCTCCTGTCCGCCGCGCACACCGACCATGGCTGCCACCACTGACACCGCCCTATCAGCGCGCTGACGCGGCCGGCTCACCCGCAGCAGCGCGATGTCAGCAGCGCGGAGCGGCGGGCGCTTCACCTGGCCTCCGCCGGCCGGAGCTGGCGCTCGGTCAGCGCCGGGTGAGCGGGGTCTCGGACGCGATCCGGGTCAGCTTCTCGGGGTTGCGGACGTAGTAGAGGCCGGTGATGCGGGCCTCCTCGACCCGGACCGCCATGATGCCGTCGAGCTCGCCGTCCAGGCGTACGAGCAGTGCCGGGCTGCCGTTGACCACCGTCGGTTCGGTGGTGAGCGTGCCGTCGACCCTGTCCAGGCCCCGGAAGAACATGCGGGCCACCTTCTCGACGCCGGTGATCGCCCGCAGCGCGGCGTGCTTGACGCCGCCACCGTCGCTCACCAGGACGACCTCCGGGGCGAGCACGTCGAGCAGGCCCTGCAGGTCCCCGGTTTCGATCGCGCGCTGGAACGACTCCAGCGCCGCCCGGGTCTCGCTCGGCGAGACCACCCCGCGGGGGCGGCGGGCATCGACGTGCCGGCGGGTGCGGTGCGCGATCTGGCGCACCGCCGCGGGGCTCTTGTCGAGGGCGGCGGCGATCTCGTCGTAGCTGATGCCGAACGCCTCGTGCAGCACGAAGACGGCGCGCTCGGTGGGCGACAGGGTCTCGAGGAGGATCATGAGCGCCATCGAGACGCTCTCGGCGAGTTCGACGTCCTCGGCCACGTCCGGGGTGGTGAGCAGTGGTTCGGGCAGCCAGGGGCCGACGTACGCCTCCTTGCGGCGGCTCATCGTGCGCAGCCGGTTGAGCGACTGCCGGGTGGTGATCCGGACCAGGTAGGCGCGCTGGTCGCGTACCTGCTCCAGGTCGGCCTTGACCCACCGCAGCCAGGTCTCCTGCAGCACGTCCTCGGCGTCGGCCGCCGATCCGAGCAGCTCGTACGCGACGGTGAAGAGCAGGTTGCGGTGGGCGACGAAACTCTCCGTCGCCGGGTCAGTGCCGTGGTCGCTCATCTCTCGACCTCTCTGCTCGGTGGGCGTGCGATCCGCCCCGATCGGGAGTGGGACACCAGCCGGCCATCTCGACGATGATCCGTCATCGCGGCCGCTGACGAACGCCTGCGTGCGGCGACGCCCGACCCGGGCGTCGCCGCACGACCCGCGCTCGGATCCGTTGCGCTCGGCCGGACCGAGTGGGGGTGCCTCGCCGGGGCGGTCCCGCGCCGGCCGGCGCCCGGCCGGGCCTCGCTAGACCCGTGGCGCGCCGGCCGGTGCGCCGCCGCGCCTGGCCCGCAGCACCTCCTGGCGCTTGTCGTCCTTGACCCAGGTGAGCGAGCCGGGCTTGCGTGCCTCGTTCGCCAGGTGCTTGACGGTGTGCGTGCAGACGAACTCCTTGAGCTTCGCGCCGGGCCGGCCGCCGAGGTGGACCCCGGTCGCGGTGTCGTCCCTGGCGGCGAACTGGAAGATGCCCGCGCGCCGGCCCAGGCTGATGCACTGGCCGAAGAAGCCCAGGTTGATGGGCGCGGGTCGGTCACCCGCGATCCGGCTGAGCACGGTGTCGGCGGCGTGTGCGCCGATTCTCGTGGCGGCCTGGCAGCTCATCCGGAACGGCAGGTCCGAGGGGGCGGCCGCGTCCCCGGCCGCGACGATGCGCGGGTCGTCCACGCTGGTCAGCGTCTCGTCGGTGAGCAGCCGGCCCAGGGCATCGGTGCGCAGCCCGCTGCGCTTGGCCAGGTCCGGCACCCCGAACCCGGCGGTCCAGATGGTCACCCGGCTGGGCAGCTCCCGGCCGTCAGCCAGCCGCACGGCGTCGGGCGTCACCGCCGTCACCGTCGCCTCGGGGCCTTCGAGCACGGTCACCCCGAGCCGGGCCAGCCGCTTGGCGACCGAGCGTCGGCCGCGCGGGTGCAGGTACGGGCCGAGCACCCCGCCGCAGGCCAGGGTCACCCGGCGGCCCGCCTCCGCCAGCTCGGCGGCGACCTCGATGCCGCTCGGTCCGGCTCCGACGACCGTGACCGTGGCCGTCGCCGGCGCGGCGGCAACGGCGGTACGCAGCCGCTGGGCGTCCTCCAGGCTGGCGATCGGGTACGCGAACTCGACCGCTCCGGGCACGCGCAGGTCCGCACCGCCACTGCCCACCGCGTAGATCAGGTAGTCGTAGTCGAGCGTGCCGCCGGACGCCACCGTCACGCTGCGCGCGGTGGGGTCGATCCGGGTCACCGTGTCGACCACCAACCGGACGCGTCCGGCCAGGACGTCCCGGTAGTCGACCACCGCGCCGTGCGAGCCGCCGACCAGTTGGTGCAGGCGGATCCGTTCGACGAAGCTCGGGCGTGGGTTGACCAGGGTCACTGTCACGTCGTCGCGCTGCGTCAGGCGGTTGGCGGCCAGGACGCCGGCGTATCCGCCGCCGATCACGACCACGTCGGTACTGCCCATCATGGTGTCTCCTTCGTCTGGCGGGATTCGGCATCGAGACACCGCCCGGTCGAGCCGCGTGACGGCGGGTGAAGCAGATCACGCCGCCCCGGGCTCGCTCCCTCCCGCGGGGGAGAAACCTCCCCTCCCTTCGGGAGTCGGGGCCCGGTGCGGGGTGGCTAGCGTCGTGACCATGGTCGATCCTGCTTCCTCCCGGCGGTGGCCGGCGTACGCGATGGCGGTGGTGTTCCTCGGTTACGCCGTGGGGAAGGCCGCCTTCGCCGCGCAGTCCCGGCTCGGGTTTCCGGGCGGCCCGCCCGTCTCGGCCGCCGAAGCCGACGCCTACTTCCTGGATCCGGCGGTGGCGCAGTGGTCCGCCGCCGCGACCGGTGTGCTGGGCGCGAGCCTCGCCCTCGCCACGGTCACGCCGCTGGGTCGCCGGGTGTCGCGGGCCGTGATGCTGCCGGCGCTGGCCGGGATGCTGCTCGCCGTCGGCGGCGGCGCCGTGATCATGATCCTGGACGGGTTCGTCGGTCTCGGTGTCGGCTGGCGGTGGTACCACGGCGTCCTCGGGCTCGTCGTGATCGGGCTGCTGCTGGCGACGATCCGCTCCTACGAGACGGCGACGAGGCGACGTGTCGCGGGCTGACCGGGGGATCCTCGCGGCGTACGGGGCGGCGGCGGGCGCGGCGGCGTACGGATCGATGAAGCTCGCGCAGGCACTCGGCGCCAACGCCCTCGCCGACAAGGACCCGCTGCCTCCGCAGCTACGCGAGCGGCTGTTGGCCCGTGATCCGCTGTTCGTGGCGAGCCACTGGGTGCTGGCCGGGGCCGCGGTGGTCGGCGTCGTCGTCGCGCTGGCCGCCGTACGCCCGTGGGGTGCGCTCGTGCCGCGTCGGCTGCTGCTGGCGGTCGCGTGGGTGTTGGGGATCTTCATGATCGCCCGGGCGGTCGGGGCGCTGGGGTTCGGTTTCGTCGGCGACGGGCTGCTGCTGGCCGGGGTCCGCCCGCCGCCGGTCGAACAGGCCGCCCTGGCCCGCGACCTGGCGCGCTGGGACCTGCTGCTCTGGTCGCCGTTCTTCCTGCTGTGGGGGATCTGCTGGACGGCGACGGGATGGGCGCTGGCGGCCCGCGTTCCGGCTCGGGACCGACCCGAGCGGGCCCGGCGGACCGGTTCCGGCGGGACGGGCGGCCGGGAGCGGTCAGAGTTCGCCGCTGACGAACCAGCCGTTGTGGTCGGTGCGGCGCATCGGGTAGGAGCGGGCGTCGGCGAGGTCGAGGTCGCCGGTGGCGATGACGTGCTGGACGTTGCCGTTGCCGACGTGGTGGTAGCCCGCGGGGACGCAGTCCCGCACGTCCGGCGAGCCGCCGGCGGTGAGGTTCAGGTCGCCGGCGACGAGCACCGGTGCCGACGACCCCGTGGCCGCCCGCATCGCGGGTATCTCCACGCGCAGCAGGTGCTGGCACTGCCGGATCGCCACCGCTGCCGAGGCGAAGGTCAGGTGGGTGGTGCAGGCGTGGTAGCGGTCGGCCGCCGCCACGCAGAGCCAGACCCGCAACTCGTCCGGGCCGTCGGCCTGCTGTGGGTAGAGCCCGTTGAACACCGAGACGCCACCGCGGGCCGCCGGGTCGACCCGGCCGAGGATCCCGATGCCGTACGGCTCGCCGTTACGGCACCGGTAGGACCGTGCGGGTACGACCCGCTCGGCCGCCGGCTGGAACGCCCAGAACACCGGGTCGCCCGGGAACGCGCGGACCATCGCCGGGTGCAGGCCGCTCACCACGTCGTCCCGGCAGACCTCGTTGAGGGTCACCACCTGTGGACGCAGCGCGGTGATCGCCGCGAACGCCTCGGCCACCGCCCGGCCGTTGTTGACCTGGGCGTAGCAGGCCGCGAAACCGCTGTTGCAGAGGTTGAGCTGCAACACCGCGAACGGCGTGCCGGGCCGCCGCGCCACCGGCTCGTCCCGGGTACGGCCGGTCGAGCCGCCGGTCAGGCCACCCAGCTCGGCGCAGGGGCCCGACGCCGGACAGAACGCGCGTACCTCGGACGCCGGCCGCCCGGCCGGGGCGCCGGGCCGGACGTCCGCGTCCCCGGCGAGCGCCGCCACCAGCAGCAGACCGGGCACCGCCAGGGCTCGGCGGAGGTGCCCCCGGCGGCCGCCGGGCGGCGGGGCCGTGACCCGAGGTGTGCCGTGGGGCCGCGTCATGGCCGCCACGTCACCGTGCCCGGCTCGGCCCCGACGGCTGTCGTCTCCCGGCGCATCGGGCTAGCCGGACGACGGTCGTGGGGGACGGCCTCCGGGCAGCACGAGGTCCAGTTCGAGCCAGCCGGCCAGCTCCCGGATCTCGGCGTGCACCGCGGCGGCGGTGGCCCGGTCGAAGGGTTCGTCCTCGTGGATCGCGTCGACCCGGAGCACGCCGGCCGTGCGGTCGGCGGTCGCGTCGAGCTTGCCGACCAGGCGGTCGCCGGACAGGATCGGCAGCGCGTAGTAGCCCCAGCGCCGCCTGGCCACCGGCTTGTACATCTCCAGCTGGTAGTCGAAGCCGAACAGCTCGGTCGTGCGCCTGCGGTCGTGGATCAGCCGGTCGAAGGGGGAGAGCAGCGCCACCCGCCCCGAGAACGGCTGGGCCAGGTACGACGGGTCCACCCGCCACAGCCCGGCGACGCCCTCGACCACGGCCGGCTCCCCGGCCACTCCCACGTCCACCGGCTCCACCGGGCACTCCGGCCCCTGCGCGCGGGCGATGCCGAGCGCGCGTAGCCGTCGTCGGTCGCGGATGCGGCGCGCCTCGTCGGCCGGGACGACGGGGTCGGCCGGGTAGACCCGGGTGGCGAGGTCCCACAGCCGCTCCCGGCCCCGGCGCCCGGCGGTCGCCACCTCGCCACGCCGCACCATGAACTCCAGCAGCTGGGTGACGTCGCGGTGGTTGGTCCAGCCGGTGGACGTCCACGGCACCGCGCAGGTGTCGGGGATCTCGCGGGAGGTCAGCGGCCCCTGGGTGGCGAGGCGCTCGAGGATGTCGCGCCGGCAGGCGTCGTTGGCGCGTACCCAGTCGCGGGTGTCCTGCTGCCAGTCGCGCAGCCCCCCGCGCCCGGGCCAGTCGGCCATCTCGGCGCGGTAGAGCGCCAGGTCCTCGCTGGGCCGGATCATCGCGCGGAGTTCGAGCAGGACCCGGTCGGCGAGGGCGGCCGCCAACCGCGCCGGTGAGTACGACGGCCCGAGCCGGCTGAACGCCACGAGGTCGGCGCTCGGCGCGACGGCGGCGGTCGGGTCGATCTGGAGCAGGGTGAGGTGCCGCACCACGTCGAGCAGGTCGGTCGGCCGGGAAGCGTCCAGCAGCTGCGCCCGTACGGCGATGCGGCGCGCGTCGGTGCGGGACAGCTCATGGAGGGTCACGGATCGAGGCTAGGGGACCGGTACGACGCAAGGCCACGCCGGCGACCGGGTCGGCGACCAGTTGCTGGGACGAGGGCTTGTCCCGGCCCGGCGCGGCTCCTATTCTCCACCTAACCAGTGGGAAATATCGGGATGCTGGGCTCCGCCCCGCCGGCCCGCCCCGCGTGGGTGCGCGACCGGGCACCGCCGCCCGACCGCCCGACGACCGATCGACCGACGAACCTGAACCCCCTCACCCGGACTGGTGGTTGACATGCGAAAACTCATCCTGCTCGCGCTCGTCGGCCTGGGCGCCCAGCTCGTCGACGGCAGTCTCGGCATGGCGTACGGGGTCACCTCGACGACGCTGCTGCTGGCCATCGGCACGAACCCGGCCGCCGCGTCGGCCACCGTGCACCTGGCCGAGATCGGCACCACCCTGGTCTCCGGGGCCGCGCACTGGCGGTTCGGCAACGTCGACTGGAAGGTGGTCTGGAAGATCGGCATACCGGGCGCCGTCGGCGCGTTCGCGGGCGCCACGTTCCTGTCCAGCCTGTCGACCGAGACCGCCGCGCCGCTGATGTCGCTGATCCTGCTGGCGCTCGGCCTCTACATCCTGGTCCGGTTCACCGCTGTCGGCCTGCCCAAGGGCAACCTCGGCAAGCCGCTGCGCAAGCGCTTCCTCTCCCCGCTCGGGGTGGTGGCCGGGTTCGTCGACTCCACCGGTGGCGGCGGTTGGGGTCCGGTCGGCACGCCGGCCATCCTGGCCAGCGGCCGGCTGGAGCCGCGCAAGACGATCGGCTCGATCGACACCAGCGAGTTCCTCGTCGCCGTCGCCGCGAGCATCGGCTTCATCGTCGGCATCGGCTCGGAGGGCGTGAACTTCGCCTGGGTGGCCGCCCTGCTCGTCGGCGGCATCATCGCCGCGCCGATCGCCGCCTGGCTGGTGCGGCACATCCCGCCGCGGGTGCTCGGCTCGGCCGTCGGCGGCATCATCATCCTGACCAACACCCGCACCCTGCTGCGCAGCGACTGGATCGACGCCCCCGACAGCGTCCGCTACCCGGTCTACGCGGTCATCTACGTCGTCTGGGCGGCCGCCCTCGCCTACTCCGTGCGCCGGTACCTGGCCAACCGCGAGGAGGAACGGCGCATCATCGCCGAGGCCGAGGCGGCCGCGACCGCCACCACCGAACCGGACGACAAACCCGTGGCCCCAGCCCGCTGACCCCAACCATCGGCCCCGCCCTCCCGGGCGGGGCCGACCGCTGCCCGCTGCCCGCCGGCATCGCGTCGATCATGAAGTTGTCGATGGCGACGTCGGCGTGTCGGGTCGACAACCTCATGATCGACGGAGGGTCGGGGCGGGGCCGGTGGAGTCGCGTACCACCAGGGAGTGGCCGGTGGAGCGGCGGCGGGGGCGGGCCGCGCGGGGCTTGAGGGCGAGGCCCAGCGCCATCCGGCCCATGTCGGTCATCGGCAGCCGGATGGTGGTGAGGCTGGGCGCCAGGTCGGCGGCCACCGAGACGTCGTCGAAGCCGACCACCGACATCCGTTCGGGCACCGGGACCCGGTGCGCGCGCAGCGTGGACAGCACGCCGATGGCCATCGCGTCGTTGAGCGCGATGATCGCGGTGGTCTCGGGGTGCTCGCGCAGGATCTGTTCGGCGGCCGCCCGGCCACCGTCGCGGGTGAAGTCGCAGTGGACCACGGGCAGGTCGTCGAGGGTGAGCCCGTGCCGGCCGAGCGCGGCGGAGACGCCGGCGAGGCGGTCGGCGACGGTGGTCAGCGCGGCGGTGCCGGCGGCGACAGCGATCCGCCGGTGGCCGAGTTCCAGCAGGTGCTCGGCGAGCGCGCGGCCGCCGGCCTCGTTCTCCGGCAGCACGGCGTCCACGCCGAGGGCGTGCCGGCCGATGACGGCGACCCGGCCGCCGCCGCGCTGGAACTCCGACAGCTCGGCGCGCGCCGCCGCCTCGATCCGGGGATCGTTGTAGCCGGAGCCGGCGATCAGGATGATGCCGACCCGCTGGGCGATCAGGTGCCGCAGCTGTTGCAGCTCGTTGTCGGGGTCGCGGCCGGAGTGGCAGATCTGCACGAGCAGCCCCTCCTCGGCGGCGACCTGGATGACGCCGCCGGCGATCTCCGAGAAGTACGGGTC
Organism: Micromonospora sp. C28SCA-DRY-2; assembly: GCF_030519475.1. GTDB lineage: Bacteria > Actinomycetota > Actinomycetes > Mycobacteriales > Micromonosporaceae > Micromonospora. Next base: position 297,135 of record NZ_JAUMKD010000005.1, read on the forward strand.
GTCGACCTGGTGCACCACCAGGCCCACCGTGGAGCTGGCGCCGCCGGCCAGGGTGCGGGCGTACGGGTTGGCGACGTAACCCAGTTCGCGGGAGACCTGCCGGACGTGCCGGGCGACCTCCTCGCTGACGCCCTCGCGCCCGGAGAGCGCGCGGGACGCGGTGGCCAGCGAGACGCCGGCGCGTTCGGCGACGTCCACGAGGCGCAGCCTCGGGCCAGGTTTGGGCATCCGCAACTCCCCGGAAACAACAACGCATCGACGGTATTGCCAGTGGCGCAGGACACAGCTTAGGCTACGAAAGCGCTTTCGTAAGCGCTTCCGTCCCGGGCAAAGGAGCGTTGCGGGATGACGAACCGATACAGGCGAATCCGATGGCTGACGGCTCTCGGCGCGACGATGACGCTCGCGTTGACGGCCTGCGGTGGTGACGGCGGCGGGGACTCCGCCGGAAGCGACGATCCGATCGTGGTCGGCATCTCCCTCCCGCTCACCGGAGACTTCTCCGAGCCGGGCAAGGGCGTGCAGCGCGGGTACGAGGCCTGGGCGAAGATCACGAACGACAAGGGGGGTCTGCTCGGCCGCAAGGTCGAGTTGAAGATCCTCGACGACCAGTCCAACGCCGACCGGGTGGTCGCCGACTACGAGCAGCTCATCGGCTCCGACCAGGTCGACCTCGTGGTGGGGCCGTTCTCCACCCGCCTGGTGGTGCCCGCGGCCCGGGTGGCCGAGGAGTACGGCATGCTCTTCGTCGAGCCGGCCGGCGCCGCGAAGGAGGTCTTCGAGCAGGGCTTCAAGAACCTGTTCTACGCGGCCCCGGCGGTGGCCAACGACCACTACAACCACCTGGCCGAGTACCTGCTGGCGCTGCCGGCCGACCAGCGGCCGAAGACCGCGGCGTACGCGGCCATGGACGACCCGTTCGCGCAGGGCACGGCGTACGGGCTCAAGGAGAAGCTGGAGGCGGCCGGCATCCGTACGGTCGTCGACGAGGTCTACCCACCGAACACCACCGACTTCGGCAGCATCGCCGCGAAGATCGCGGCCTCGCGGGCCGACATCGTGGTGGGTGGCTCGCAGTACCAGGACGGCGTGAACCTGATCGTCGCCCTCCAGCAGTTGAAGTACCAGCCGAAGCTGGCGGCGTTCTCCACCGCACCGACGAACCCGGAGTTCGCGGCGGCCATCGGCAACAAGACCGAGGGCATCCTCTCGCCCACCGGCTACACGCAGAAGGCGCCGTACCCCAGCAACAAGGAGTTCGTCGAGAAGTACACCGCGCAGTTCGGCACGCCGCCCGAGGAGGACGAGGCCAACGCGTACACGACCGGCCAGGTCGTCGCGGCGGCGGTGACCGCGGTGGGCTGCGCCGAGCAGGGCGAGTGCCAGAAGAAGCTGGTCGAGTGGGTGCGCGGCAACACCGTCGAGACGGTCGTCGGCCCGCTCTCCTGGGACGAGACCGGCAAGCCGAAGGGCGCCCACATGATCCAGCAGTGGGTGGGCGGCGAGATCCAGATCGTGCTCCCGGCCGACGCCAAGGAGACCGACCTGGTCTACCCGAAGCCGGCCTGGTAGGCGCGGCGATGCCCTCCGGTGCGCTGCTCTTCCAGAGCGTCATCCTGGGTCTGCTGCTGGGCGGGCTCTACGCCCTCCTGGCGGCCGGCCTGACCCTCTACTTCGGCATCATGCGGGTGGTGATGATCGCCCACTCGGCGTTCCTCATCCTGGCCGCGTACCTGGCCTGGTGGTCGCACACCCGGCTGGGGGTGGACCCGCTGCTGTCGATGGTGGTCACCGTGCCGCTCTTCTTCGGCGCCGGCGTGCTGCTGCAACGGCTGCTGCTGGCCCGGCTGCGCGCGGCGACGCTGACCATGATGTCGGTGCTGCTGACCTTCGCCATCGCGGTCACCATCGAGGGGCTGCTCGGCTACGCCTTCACCGGCACCCAGCGGCGCATCCAGCTCGGCTACGGCTCGGCCAGCTTCGGCCTCTTCGGCGCCCGGATCGCGGTGGTGAAGCTGATCGCGTTCGGCCTCGCCGCCGTCGCGCTGCTCACGCTCTACCTGCTGATGAAGAAGACCACGTTCGGCTGGGCGCTGCGCGCCACCATCCAGCACCGCGACGCGGCCCGGCTGGTCGGCATCGAGACCGAGAAGGTGGCCGGGTACGGCTTCGGCATCGGCCTGGCCACCGCCGCCGTCGGCGGCACCGCCCTCGCCCTGGACACCACCATCTACCCGTCGCTGCACTGGCACTGGATCGGTCCGCTGATGGCCATCATCGTGGTCGGCGGCCTCGGCAGCGTGCCGGGCGCCGCGATGGCCGCCATGGTGCTCGGGATGGCGCAGAGCCTGTTGCAGATCCCGCTCGGCACCACCTGGGCGCAGACGATCTTCTACCTCGCCCTGTTCGCCACGCTGGCGTTCCGGCCACAGGGATTCTTCGGAGGTCGCCTTGCCCAGCGCTTCTGACCCGACCGTCACCCCGGCCACCACCGGGCCGGACCCGGCCCCCACCTCGCCGGAGGCGACCACCACCGCCCCGAAGCCGCCCACCGCCGCCGCCGAGCCGGCCGCCGCCCGACCGGGGCCGGCCACCGCGGCGGGGCCGCACCCGGCCGCCACCGGGAGGCCGGAGTCGGGCGCCGCGCCGGACGGCGGCACCACGACACCGGCCACGACCAGGGTGCTCGCCCGCGGGCGGGTCGGCTGGATCGTGCGGGCGGTCGCGCTGGTGGCGCTCGCCGCCGCGGTGCTGTCCTTCCCGTCGCTGGCGCCCAACCCGTACATCCTGTCCGCGGGCGTGGTGGTGCTGAACTACGCGGTGCTCTCCACGTCGTGGAACTTCGTGGGCGGGTTCACCGGCTACATCTCGCTCGGCCACGGCGCGCTGGCCGGCCTCGGCGGCTACGGCACCGCGCTGCTGGTCACCAAGGCCGGGCTGCCCAGCTTCGTGGCGCTGGCCGTGGCGGCGCTGCTGGTGGCCGTGCTGGCGGTGCCGATCGGCTACGCGGCGCTGCGGGTACGCGGCGCCTCGTTCGTCATCGTCTCCATCGCCCTGGTGCTGATCCTGCTGCTGGTCTTCCAGAGCTGGGCCTCGCTCACCGGCGGCTCGCGGGGCCTGGTGGTGCCGCGACCGTTCCCCGGGCTGCTGCGCCCGGAGCACCACCGGGTGTTCTACTTCCTCTTCGCCGGGCTGCTCGGGCTCGCGCTGCTGGCCTGGTGGCTGATCGACCGCTCGCGGTTCGGCCTCGGGCTCAAGGCGATCCGGGAGGACGAGGACAAGGCCGAGGCGCTCGGCACACCGACGTTCGCGTACAAACTCGTGGTGTTCGTCGTCTCGGCCGGGTTCACCGCGCTGGCCGGCGGGCTCTACGCGCTCTGGTTCGGCGACCTCGACCCGGTCTTCCAGTTCTCCATCCTGACCGGCTCCTACCTGGTGCTGATGGCGCTGCTCGGCGGGGTCCGGCACCTGTTCGGCCCGCTGGTCGGGGCCCTGGTGGTCGGCATCGCGCTGGAGTACTTCAAGGTCGAGTTCGGCAACACGCCGCTGCACCTGGTCGCCACCGGCGTGCTGCTCGCGCTCGTCGTGCTGTTCATGCCCGACGGCGTGCTGCCGGCGATCGGCGCGCTGGCCAACCGGCTGTTCGGGACGACACAGAGTTCCATCCGCGAGGTCACCGCCGCCCAACTGCGCGAGGAGCGTACGGCGGGGGCGCGGGTCGACGCCGTCGCGGTCCCCGGCGGCGCGCAACCGACGAAGGAGCGGCCATGAGTGGGCGAGACGTCAGACGACGCGGCGCGGTGGTGCCGCCAGGCGGCACGCGGCGATGCGGAGTGCCGGGATGAGCCAGCCGCGCAGTCTGGCGACCGAGGGGCTGACCAAGGCGTTCGGCGGCGTGGTCGCGCTCGACGGTGCCACGGTGACGTTCCGGCACGGCCAGGTCAACGCCCTGATCGGGCCGAACGGGTCGGGCAAGACGACGTTCTTCAACTGCGTCACCGGGATGATCCGGCCGGACGCCGGGCGGACGACGTACCGCGGGCAGGAGATCACCCGGCGGTCGCCGCACGCCATCGCCCGCGCCGGCATCGGCCGCACCTTCCAGCTGTGCCGGGTGTTCCCCCGGATGTCGGCGCTGGACAACGTGCTCGCGGCGGTCCGCCCGCACGGGCTGGCCGGGTCGCTGCGCGGCGCGCACACCCGGGCGGAGGTGGACCGGGCCCGGGCGTGGCTCACCCGGCTGGGCATCGAGCACCTCGCCGGGTCCGAGGCGCGCACCATGTCCTGGGGGCAGCAGAAGCTGCTGGAACTCGCCGGGGTGCTGATGAGCGACCCGGAGACCGTGCTGCTCGACGAGCCGGCCGGCGGGGTCAACCCGGCGCTGCTGGACCGGATCGGCTCCCTGGTGCGCGAGCTCAACGCCGAGGGGCGGACCTTCGTCATCGTCGAGCACAACATGGACCTGGTGATGAGCGTCAGCGACCACATCGTGGTGTTCGACCGTGGTCGCCCGATCGCCGAGGGTCCGCCGTCGCTGATCCGCTCCGACGAACGCGTCCTGGGGGCCTACCTTGGCGTCTGAAATCGAACTCGTCGACGTCCACGCCGGCTACGGGCGCGCGGCGCCGGTGCTGCGCGGTCTCACCGTCTCGGTGCCCGCCGGCACGATCGTCTGCCTGGTCGGCCCGAACGGAGCCGGCAAGTCCACCGTGCTGAAGGTGGCCAGCGGCCTGCTCAGGCCGCGCTCGGGGCGGATCCTGGTGGGCGGGGAGGACGTCACCGGCCAGGGCCCGCAACGGATGCTCGCCGCCGGGGTGGCACACGTCCTGCAGGGGCACAGCGTCTTCCGCGAGATGACAGTGGCGGAGAACGTGCTGCTCGGCGGCTACACGCTGCGGAACAAGGCGCTGATCGCCGAGCGGACCGAGTTCGTCCGGGAGCTGTTCCCGGTGGTCGCGCAGCGCTGGACCGCGCTGGCCGGGCTGCTCTCCGGCGGCCAGCAGAAGCAGGTGGAGTTCGCCCGCTCGCTGATGGTCGACCCGAAGGTGGTGCTGCTCGACGAGCCCTCGATGGGGCTGGACCCGAAGGCGACCAGCACGGTGTTCGAGCAGGTGGTGCGGATGCGCGACGCCGGAACCGCGGTGCTGCTGGTGGAGCAGAACGCCCGGCGGGCGTTGGAGACCGCCGACCTGGGCTGCGTCCTCGACCTCGGGCGGGTGCACATCTCCGGGCCGGCGGCGCAACTGCTCGCCGACCCCCAGCTCGGCGAGCTGTACCTCGGCGGGCGGCCCGCCGAACCGGCGGTCACGCCCAAGCGCTGACCCGACCCCGACTGTCCACCGAGCCCGCGACTCCCGAGGCGACCCCGCGACGAACGGCACGACGAGATGACCCGGCGCGTCACGTAAGCGCTTACGGAAGCGGTTACGTGCCACGCGGACCCGAGGAGAGGTGTACGCGATGACCCGAACCAGACGCGCCGCCGCCGTCACCGCCGCCCTGCTGGCGGCCGGTGTCCTGGCCGGCGCCGCCACCGCGCCGGCCCAGGCGGACCGGAACCGTCCCCGCGACGTCCACCCCACCCTGCGCGAGCACCTGGTCGCCTACTACGACTTCGACCACCCGGTGCCGGGCGACGTGGCGCTGGAGCGCGACCAGGGCCGCTCCGGCACCGAGATCGAACTGGTCAACGGCGGCGCCGCCATGCGGGTGCCGGACCGCGCCTACCCGGGCAGCGGCAGAGCGTTGCAGACCCGGCAGGTCGACCCTGACCGGGCCGGCAACGACGACTGGAAGGCCGGCATCTTCTCGGCCAGCGGCGTACGTACGCTGCGCCCGTTCAGCGCCGTCGCCGGCACCACCGTGATGGGCTGGTTCAAGCTGGAGATGGACGCCCCGCTGCCCAACTCCACCACCCCGAACCCGGACGACCGGTTCAACGCCATCGGCCTGGCCGGCGTGCTGACCGGCGACTCCGACGGCCACGGCGTCCGGGCGCTGCTGGAGCTCATCGACGTCAACGGCGAACTGCGGCTGGTCGCCCTCGGCCGGCGGCTCGACGGCGGCAACTCGCAGACCTTCGCCGCGAACGCGGACTGGCGCACCCTGCTGCCGAAGGGGGAGTGGGTGCACCTGGCCGCCACCTTCGACTTCGGCACCGGAACGATGGCGCTCTACCGCAACGGCCGGCCGCTGGACGGCTTCTACACCCGCACCGACGACCCGTGGCTGGTGTCCGGGCCCGGCCCGCACGTGACCACCGCCTCCGACCCGCGGGGCATCAAGATCGGCGGGAGCTTCCCGCAGGACAACCTGGAACGCAACCCGTGCGACTGCCGCATGGACGCCCTGATGTTCCTCGACACCGCGGTCTCCGCCCGCGACGTCGAGAAGCAGTACCGCTACCTGGCCCGCTGACCACCCTCGGCACGACCCCACCGAGAAGGAGACCCGCGTGCACAGTATCGGCAGCATCCGCAGATCCGCGCTGGCGGCCGGGCTCACGGCCGCCGCCCTGGTCCTGTCCACCCTGGTCGCCGCGCCCGCCCGGGCCGCCGACCCGATCGACGATCCGGTCATCGAGATGCCCACCCAGTCCCGGCTCGGCCTGGTGCTCACCGAGTACGCCAGCTTCCCGCAGTCCGTCCCCACCCCCGCGCCGACCGACCAGCGGCTCATGCGCACCGCCCGGATCAACACCATCATGGAGCTGCCCGACGGCTCCGGCCGCCGGGCGGTGCCCGACCTCAACGGCAAGCTCTACCTGGTCGAGGACGGCGTGCCGCACGTCTACCTGGACGTCGCGGCGACCTTCGCCCCGCGGTTCTTCTCCGGCCGCGGGCTCGGCCAGGGCTTCGGCTACGTGGCCTTCCACCCCGAGTTCGGCAGCAACGGCCGGTTCTACACCATCCACACCGAACAGGCGTCGGCCACCACCGAGGTCCCCGACTACGTGCAGTCCAGCACCCTGTTCCACGGGGTGATCACCGAGTGGACGGCGAGCGACCCGGCCGCCGACACCTTCGCCGGCAGCCGGCGGGAGATCCTGCGGATCGGGTTCGGCGGCCAGATCCACGGCGTCCAGGAGATCAATTTCAACCCGACGGCGACGCGCCACGACAGCGACTACGGGCTGCTGTACCTGGCCGTCGGCGACGGTGGCCTCGGGGTGCGCAACAGCGACCCGCAGAACCTGGCCATGCCGCACGGCAAGCTGCTGCGCATCGACCCGCGCGGCACCAACTCCGCCAACGGGCAGTACGGCATCCCGGCCACCAACCCGTTCGTCGGCCGGGCCGGCGCGCTCGGCGAGATCTACGCGGTCGGCTTCCGCGACCCGCACCGGTTCAGCTGGGACCGGGCCACCGGCCGGATGTACCTGGGGCACATCGGCGAGCACGCCGTCGAGGCGATCTACGAGGTGCGTGCCGGCGACAACTTCGGCTGGAGCGAGCGGGAGGGCGCGTACGTCTTCGACAAGACGGCCAGCAACCCCTGCGACAAGCTGCTGCCGCTGCCCGCCGACGACGCCAGCTACGGCTACACCTACCCGGTCGCCGCGTACGACCACGACCCGGCGCCGGGCTGGAACTGCACCTCGGACGTCGGGGTCGCGGTGGCCGGCGGCTTCGTCTACCGGGGTAAGGAGCTGCCCGCGCTGCGCGGCAAGTACGTCTTCGGCGACCTGGTCGACGGCCGGGTGCTCTACACCGAGGCGAACCGGATGCGCCGGGGTGCGGGCCTCGCCCCGATCCACCGGCTCGCGCTCTTCGACGCCGCCGGCAACCCGGTGCGCATGCAGGACCTCTCCGGCCCCGGCGCGCCGGGCGACCCCAACCGGGTCGACCTGCGCTTCGGCACCGACGCCGCGGGCGAGCTCTACATCCTGGCCAAGGCCAACGGCAAGGTCTGGAAGGTCACCGGCACCCGGGTCTTCGCCGCCGGCGACGTCGGCGACACCCGGCTGCGCAGGACCGCCGGCGCGCCCAACTGGGCGCCGGTCACCCCGGCGAAGTGGCGGTTCACCAGGGACGAGGTGATCCTCGCCGAGGCCGGGGTGAGCCGGCCCGGCCCGCGCCGGCCCTTCGAGTACGCGGTGCTGACCGCCGGGCCGGCCTGGTCGTCGGTCGAGGTCGAGGCGCGGGTACGGCTGGACACGCCGGTGGAGGTCACCAACCGGGACGTCATCATCGTCTTCGGCTGGCGGTCGGACACCGAGTTCTACTACGCCCACCTCTCCACCGACCACACGATCTACCCGCACAACGGCATCTTCAAGGTCAACAACGCCGACCGGGAACGCATCGACCACCAGTGGAACGGCCGGTCCCGCGGCGCCAACCCGGCGATCACCGATGCCGACTGGCACAAGGTGCGGGTGAAGCACCTGCCGGCCACCGGGGAGATCGCCGTCTACGTCGACGGGCGCAAGGACCCGCTGATGACCGCGAAGGACACCACCTTCGGCTCCGGCCGGGTCGGCTTCGGCTCCTTCGACAACGTCGGCCGGCTGCGTCACCTCACGGTGACCGGCACGCCGGCCTGACCCGCGCCGGTGGGGTGCGGCGGCGACGTGGCCGCCGTACCCCGCCGGGGCACCCCGAGACGCGGCACCCGGTCGGGTGCGCGAGAACCCCGCTTACCTGGAGGGCGAGGCGATGACGGCACGTATCCCGATAGGGATCGTCATGAACGGCGTGACCGGGCGGATGGGCTACCGGCAGCACCTGGTCCGGTCCCTGCTGGCGATCCGCGAGCAGGGCGGCGTCCCGCTGCGCGGCGGCGGACGGCTGTGGCCGGAACTCGTGCTGGTCGGCCGCAACGAGGCCAAGCTGCGGGACGTCGCGGACCGGCACGGGCTGACCGACTGGACCACCGACCTCGCCGCGGCGCTGGCCCGCCCGGACACCGCGATCTACTTCGACGCCCAGGTGACCAGCGAGCGGGAGAAGGCCATCGGCCTGGCCATCGAGGCCGGCAAGCACATCTACACCGAGAAGCCGCTGGCCACCACCCTGCACGGCGCCGTCGAGCTGGCCCGGGCCGCCGACGCGGCCGGGGTGCGGCACGGCGTGGTGCAGGACAAGCTCTTCCTGCCCGGGCTGCGCAAGCTCGACCGGCTGGTGCGCGGCGGGTTCTTCGGCCGGATCCTGTCGGTGCGCGGCGAGTTCGGTTACTGGGTCTTCGAGGGCGACTGGCAGGCCGCGCAGCGCCCGAGCTGGAACTACCGGGCCGCCGACGGCGGCGGCATCGTGGTCGACATGTTCCCGCACTGGCACTACGTGCTGGAGCAGGTCTTCGGGCCGGTGCGGGCGGTCACCGCGCACGTCACCACGCACATCCCGCGCCGCTGGGACGAGGACGGCGAGCCCTACGACGCCACCGCCGACGACGCCGCGTACGCCATCTTCGAACTCGACGGCGGCATCGTCGCGCAGATCAACTCGTCCTGGGCGGTCCGGGTCAACCGGGACGAGCTGGTCGAGTTCCAGGTCGACGGCACGGAGGGCAGCGCCGTGGCCGGGCTGCGCCGCTGCCGGGTGCAGCACCGGGCCAGCACCCCGAAGCCGGTGTGGAACCCCGACCTGCCGTCCACCGACGACTTCCGGTCGCAGTGGCAGGAGGTGCCGGACAACGAGGTGTACGACAACGGGTTCAAGACGCAGTGGGAGATGTTCCTGCGGCACGTCGCCGAGGACGCCCCGTACAGCTGGGACCTGTGGTCCGGCGCGCGCGGCGTGCAACTGGCCGAGCTGGGCCTGCTGTCCGCGCGGGAGGGCCGGCGCGTGGAGATCCCGGAGCTGGCGGCATGAGCGAGCGGAGCGAGCGGAGCATCGGGCTCGGTGCGGTGGTGCCTCATGGCGGCACGGAGCGAAGCGGAGTGCCGGCATGAGCGAGCGGAGCGAGCGAATCATCGGGCTCGGTGCGGTGGTGCCTCATGGCGGCACGGAGCGAAGCGGAGTGCCGGCATGAGCAACACGGTTCGGCTGCCCGACCGGGCGTACACGCTCTCCGGGGCGGGCGGCGAGCACGCCACCCCGGGCGCGCCGTTCACCAGCCGGGTGGCGTACGCGGCCGCGCACGTGGTCGCCGACCCGCGGGCCGAGAACGTGCCGGGCGCACCGGCGGCCGTCGACTGGGACGCGACGCTGGCGTTCCGCCGGCACCTGTGGTCGTACGGGTTCGGGGTGGCCGAGGCGATGGACACCGCCCAGCGGGGGATGGGGCTGGACTACCCGACCGCGCGGGAGCTGGTGCGGCGCTCGGCGGCGGCGGCCCGGGCCGAGGGCGGCGCGATCTGCGCCGGTGTCGCCACCGACCAGCTGCCGGCCGGCCCGGCCACTCTGGACGAGATCCGCGAGGCGTACGCCGAACAGCTCGCCGACGTGCAGGAGGCCGGCGCCCGGCCGGTGCTGATGTGCAGCCGGCACCTGGCCGCCGCGGCCCGCTCCGCGGAGGAGTACCTCGACGTCTACGGCCGGCTGATCGACGACGCGGACGGGCCCGTCGTGCTGCACTGGCTGGGGCCGGCGTTCGACCCGGCGCTGGCCGGCTACTGGGGTGACGCCGACCCGGCGCGAGCCGCGGAGACCGTGCTGGCGCTGGTCGCCGGCCACCCCGGCAAGGTCGACGGGATCAAGCTGTCGCTGCTCGACGAGGCGTTCGAGGTGGCGCTGCGCCGGCGCCTGCCGGCCGGGGTGCGGCTCTACACCGGCGACGACTTCAACTACCCGGCGCTGATCCGGGGCGACGCGCAGGGCCACTCCGACGCGCTGCTCGGCGTGCTGGCGGCCATCGCCCCGCCGGCGGCCGCCGCGCTGCGCGCCCTCGACAACGGTGACCTGGCCGGGTACGACCGGCTGCTGGCGCCGACGCTGCCGCTGGCGCGGCACCTGTTCGGCGCACCAACCTTCTACTACAAGACCGGCATCGTGTTCCTGGCCTGGCTGGCCGGCCACCAGGACCACTTCACCATGGTCGGCGGCCTCCAGTCGGGCCGGTCGCCGGCGCACCTGAGCCGGCTGTTGCGGCTCGCCGACGCCGCCGGCCTGCTGCCCGACGCCGACCTGGCCGCCCACCGCGCGCGGGCGTTCCTGACCACGGCGGGGGTGGCGCAGTGAAGCGGTTCGCGCTGAACTCGGCCACCACCCGCCGGTGGCCGCTGCCGGACCTGGTCGCCGGCTGCGTGGACGCCGGCGTGGGCAACGTCGGGCTGTGGCGCGAGGACCTGTCCGCGTACGGGGTCGAGGCGGCCGCCGCCCTGGTCCGGGACGCCGGCCTCACCGTCACCTCGCTGTGCCGCGGTGGCTTCTTCGACGCGCCGGGCTGGTTCGACGAGAACCGGCGGGCGATCGACGAGGCGGCCGGCGTCGGCGCGCCGGTGCTGGTGCTGGTCTCCGGAGGGCTGCCGGCCGGCAGCCGGGACCTCGACGCCGCCCGGGCGCACGTCGGCGAGGCGATCGGTGCGCTGGTGCCGCACGCGCTGGCCGCGGGCGTACGGCTCGCGGTCGAGCCGCTTCATCCGATGTTCTGCTCCGACCGGTGCGTGGTCGCCAGCCTCGGCCAGGCGCTGGACCTGGCCGAGCCGTACCCGCCGGAGGCGGTGGGCGTGGTGGTGGACACGTACCACCTGTGGTGGGACGACCAGGTGTGGGCGCAGATCGCCCGGGCCGGGCGGGCGGAGCGGATCGCCTGCTTCCAGGTCGCCGACTGGGTCACGCCGCTGCCCGCCGGCGTGCTGCTCGGCCGGGGCCTGCCCGGCGCGGGCTGCGTCGAGCTGCGGCGCTTCCGCGAGGCGGTGGACGCCGCCGGCTACACCGGCCCGATCGAGGTGGAGGTCTTCGCCGAGGAGGTCTGGTCCCGGCCCGGCCGGGCGGTGCTGGACGAGGCGATCGCCGGTTACCTCGACCACGTCGCCTGAGCGGGGCGGGCGGGCCGTCCGGCCCGCCCGTGGTGTCGCTGCCGGGGGATGCCCGGACCGTCCCACGTCGACCTCGCGCCGCGGCGGGCCGGTCACCGGGCGACGTGGCGTACCCGATGCGTCAGGCCGGCAGGAGGCGGTCGCCGGCAGCGGCCGGCGGTTCGCTCGTCCGGGCAGGCGGACGACGCCGGGGCGTGCCCGGGGCGGTGCCGAGTTCGGCCCGGAGGGTGGCGCGGGCCAGATCGCTCGGGGTGATGACGCCCACCACCCGGCGGTGGTCGTCGAGCACCACCACCCGCCCGCGGCACGCCGGGTCGCGGGCGTCGATCCGGGCCGCCAGCGCGGACAGCGGCTCACCGGGAGCGGCGGTGACCGCCTCGTCGGCGGGCGTGGCGATGTCGCCGAGCCGGGTCCACCAGCGCCGGTCGGCCGGGACGGCGCGGATGTCGTTGAGCGTTACCAGGCCGGTGAAGCGCCCGTCCAGGTCGACCAGGGGATAGGTGGAGAAGGGCCGGCACAGCACGGTGTGCTCCACGAACGCGGCGAGCCACGCCGACGGTACGGCGGTGACCGGATCGGGGGTCATGACGTCGTCGACGCGCAGACCGCCGAACTGGTCGGGGTCGGCCCGGCGCGACCGGGCGCCGCGCAGGCCGGCGACGGCGCCGAGAGGTGACCGTGAACGCATGGCGAGCAACTCCTTCCGGTCCGGCCGGCCCGGGGTGGTGACCGCCGGCCACCACCCCGGGCGCTGCTGCGATGGGTCGCCGGTCCGCACCGGCAGGCGCGTCAGGCGGTGGACGTCTCCGCCCGACGGCTGTGGTCGGCCGCGGCGTCGGCGCCCTCGATCTGCCGCACCGGCGCCGCCGACCGGACGGCGATCTTCCGGGGCTGCTCCATCGGCCGGGTCACGTCCCTGACCCGGATGGCCAGCACCCCGTTGTCGTACTGCGCCTCGACCCGGTCGGCGTCGACCCCGTCGGGCAGCTGGAAGCTGCGCCGGAAGGTGCCGTAGCGCAGCTCCCGAACCAGGAGCCGGCCACGGTGCTGGTCCAGGGTGTCGCGGCGCTCACCCGAGACCGTCAGCCGGCCCGGGACGACCTCGAGGTCGACGTCGTCCGGGTGCACCCCCGGCAGTTCCATGCTGATGACCACGTCCGAACCGTCGGTGGCCATGTCGACGCCCGGCACGTAGTGCTGCGTCCGGGTGCCGAAGCTCTGCCGGATCAGCTCATCGAACGTGCTGTCCAGCCGGGCCAGCGCCGTGAACGGATCCCAGCTCATCAGTGCCATGTGAACATCACCTCCGATGTGACTCGTCCCGCCGGTCGGCGGGACATCCGACCCATCACCCGGCCTCCGGCCGCGGCCTCACATGTCGAGGTCACCCGCGCCGGCGGCCGGCGTCTTCTTCTCCTGCTGCGGCCGCTCCGCCACCACCGCCTCGGTGGTGAGGAACAGCGCCGCGATCGACGACGCGTTCTGCAGCGCCGAGCGGGTCACCTTGGCCGGGTCGATGATGCCCGCGGCCAGCAGGTCGACGTACTCGCCGGTCGCGGCGTCCAGGCCGTGCCCGTCCGGCAGCGTCTTGACCTTCTCCGCGACGACGCCGCCCTCCAGGCCGGCGTTGCGGGCGATCTGCCGCAGCGGCGCCTCCAGCGCCGACCGCACGATCTGCGCCCCGGTCGCCTCGTCGCCGGTCAGGTCCAGCTTGTCGAAGGCGGTCTTGCCGGCCTGCACCAGCGCGGCACCACCACCCGGGACGATGCCCTCCTCGACGGCGGCCTTCGCGTTGCGCACGGCGTCCTCGATGCGGTGCTTGCGCTCCTTCAGCTCGACCTCGGTGGCCGCGCCGACCTTGATCACCGCGACGCCACCGGCCAGCTTGGCCAGCCGCTCCTGCAGCTTCTCCCGGTCGTAGTCGGAGTCGCTCTTGTCGATCTCGGCCCGGATCTGGTTCACCCGGCCCTGGATCTGCTCGGCGTCACCGGCACCGTCGACGATCGTGGTCTCGTCCTTGGTCACCACGACCTTGCGGGCCCGGCCCAGCATGTCCAGGGTGACGTTCTCCAGCTTCACCCCGATGGTCTCGCTGACCACCTGGCCGCCGGTGAGCACCGCCATGTCGGCGAGCATGGCCTTGCGGCGGTCACCGAAGCCCGGCGCCTTCACCGCCACCGACGAGAAGGTGCCGCGCACCCGGTTGACCACCAGCGTGGCCAGCGCTTCGCCCTCGACGTCCTCGGCGATCACCAGCAGCGGCTTGCCCGCCTGCATGACCTTCTCCAGCAGGGGGAGCAGGTCCTTCACCGCCGAGATCTTCGAGTCGGCGATGAGGACGTACGGGTCGTCCAGCACCGCCTCCATCCGCTCCGGGTCGGTCATGAAGTACGGCGAGATGTAGCCCTTGTCGAAGCGCATGCCCTCGGTGAGCTCCAGCTCCAGGCCGAAGGTGTTGCTCTCCTCGACGGTGATGACGCCTTCCTTGCCGACCTTGTCCATCGCCTCGGCGATCACCCGGCCCACCGCCGCGTCGCCGCCGGCGGAGATCGTCGCCGTCGAGCCGATCTGGTCGCGGGTCTCCACTTCCTTCGCCTGCTGCAACAGGTTCTCCGTCACCTGCGCCACGGCGGCCTCGATGCCCCGCTTCAGGGCCATCGGGTTGGCGCCGGCGGCCACGTTGCGCAGGCCCTCACGAACCAGGGCCTGGGCCAGGACGGTCGCCGTCGTCGTGCCGTCACCGGCCACGTCGTCGGTCTTCTTCGCGACCTCCTTGACCAGCTCGGCGCCGATCTTCTCGTACGGGTCCTCGAGCTCGATCTCCTTGGCGATGCTCACACCATCGTTGGTGATGGTGGGGGCACCCCACTTCTTCTCGAGCACGACGTTGCGGCCCTTGGGGCCGAGGGTCACCTTCACGGCGTCGGCGAGCTGGTTCATGCCCCGCTCGAGGCCGCGGCGCGCCTCTTCGTCGAACGCGATCATCTTTGCTGCCATTACTTGCCCTCCGCACACACCGGTCCGGCGGTCAGGCGGCGCCCGCGACGGCAACCCCGGCCGGCGCGCACCGCGCACGGCAGAACCCACCGCCCGTCCCCGGTACCGTTAGCACTCACAGGGTTGGACTGCTAATCCCGGATATAGCACCAACACCACCGGCTCGGCAACCCGATCCGGGGATCAGGCCCGATCCACCGCGTCGGGCCCGGGCGGCTGCCGGAACGCCAGGGCCACCGTGAGGTCGAGGACGCTGGCCGGGTCGGTGAGCCGGTCGCCGTACAGCTCGCGCAGCTTGCCCATCCGGTAGCGGACGGTCTGCGGGTGGACGAAGAGGTCGGCCGCCACGTCGTCGCGCCGGCCGTGGTGCAGCAGCCAGGAGCGCAGCGTCTCGGCGAGCCGGTCGGCGGTGGCCGGTGGCAGCCCGGCCAGCGGCGCCAGCGCCCGGGCCCGCAGGTCGGCCAGCGCCTCCGGGTCGGTACCGAGCAGCAGCTCGGCCAGGTGCTGCTCGGTGTCCAGCGCGGCGCCGTCCGCCGGGTGGTCGATGCCGAGCGCGTGTGCCCGCACGGCCCGCTGGTAGGCGTACGCCGCCCGGGTCCAGGGGCGGGCCGGGCCGAGCACGGCCCGCCGGCCGTGCAGCACCCGGGCGAGCTGGCGCCGCCGGTCGCCGTGCGCGTCCGGGACGAGCAGCACGGCGAGCTCCGCGTCCGGCTCCGCCGTGGGCAGGTCCTCCGCGCTCTCCAGGGTGTGCTCGTCGAGCAGCGCCAGCGCCGAGCGCAGGTTGGCCCGCGGCAGCAGGACGACGGTGAGGGTCTGCGGCGGCGGCCAGTCGGCCCGTTCGGCGCTGCGCAGCAGCACCTCCTCCGGCTCGCCGGTGAGCAGCTGCTGGGTCAGCCGTTCCAGGTTGCGCCGCCGGGCCCGCCCGGCGCTGGCCAGCTCGTCGGAGTGGCCGGCGACGCTCGCGGCGGAGAGCTCGTCGATGTAGGCGAACATCAGCTCGGCGAACTCGGCGACGGTCGCCGCGGCGAGCCCGCCCTCGACGGTGGTGGCGGCCATCTCCCGCCAGGAGACCCGGGCGCCCACCCGGTAGGCGGCCAGCAGCGCGTCCATGCTCCGCCCGGAGCGCGCCTCGCCGCTGCCCAGCGCGTACGCGGCCTCCAGCGCGGGGACCAGCGGGGTGCTCGGATCGGCCGTCCGGGGCCGCTCGATCAGCTGGAGGAAGGTGCCGAGCGCGATCTGCACCGCGTTGGCGATCTTGGCGCGCATCTGGCCGGTGAGGGCGCCGGAGTAGCTGGGCACCTCGGCGGTAATCGCGGAGACCGTACGCTCGGCGAGCAGCGGCAGCCGGTCGCGCAGCGCGTCGGCCACCCGCTCGTCGAGCTCCAGCCGGGCCGCGCGGTGGGTCGCCCCGGTACCCTCCGTCACGACTTGTTCCCTCCGCACAAGAATGCGGGACCGCTTCACCCGCCTGGGCCAAGATTTTATGCCAGGGCGCCGCGACCATCGAGGTATGACCACGACAGTCCCCGCCTCTCGGGCAAAGCGGTCCGTCCGGGGCGGACTGCTCCGGCTGGCCGCCGCGGTCACCACCCCGCTGCTGCCCGAGGACTACCTCGACCTGGTCGCGCCGCTGCGCTCGGCGGACCTGCGCGGCCGGATCCTCGCCGTCCGCCCGGAGACCCCGGACGCGGCGACGCTCGTCATCCGGCCGGGCCGTGGCTGGCGCGGGCACACCCCGGGGCAGTACGTGCGGCTCGGCGTCGACGTCGACGGCGTACGCCAGTGGCGGGCCTACTCGGTCACCTCGGCGCCCGGCCGGCGCGCCGACCCGATCACCGTGACGGTCAAGGCGATCCCCGACGGGCTGGTCAGCAACCACCTCGTCCGCCGGCTGCGACCCGGGACGGTCGTGCAGCTCGACCAGGCCCAGGGCGACTTCGTGCTCCCGGAACCGGCCCCGCGGCGGGTCCTCTTCCTCACCGCCGGCAGCGGGATCACCCCGGTGATGGGGATGCTGCGCGCGGGTGCGCTCGCCGGTGCGGACGTGGTCGTGGTGCACTCCGCGCCCACCGCGACCGACGTGATCTTCGGCGCCGAGCTGCGCCGGCTCGCCGCCGACGGGGTGATCCGGTTGGTGGAACGGCACACCGACACCGACGGCCTGCTCGGCGTCGCCGACCTCGACGCCCTGGTGCCCGACCACCTCGACCGAGAGACCTGGGCCTGCGGGCCGGTCGGCCTGCTCGACGCGCTGGAGGAGCACTGGACGTCGCGGGGGTGCGCCGACCGGCTGCACACCGAGCGGTTCCGGCCGACAGTGGTGACCCCCGGCGAGGGCGGGACGCTCACCTTCGCCCGGGCCGCGGTGACCGTCGAGGCCGACGGCGCCACCCCGATCCTGGACGCCGGCGAGCGGGCCGGGGTGCTGATGCCCTCGGGCTGCCGGATGGGCATCTGCTTCGGCTGCGTCGTCCCGCTGCGCCAGGGGGCCGTCCGCGACCTGCGCAACGGCCAGCTCACCACCGCCGTGCCCGGCGACGGCGTGCTCGTGCAGACCTGCGTGTCGGCGGCCGCCGGGCCCTGCGACCTCGACCTCTGATCGGAGCCCCGACATGACTGTGCTGCAGAAGAAGCCCGACAACCCGATCGCGCACCTGACGGCCGAGGACATCGAGACCATCGGCCGGGAACTGGACGCGATCCGCGACCGGGTGGTGGCCAGCCGGGGCGAGCGGGACGCCGCGTACATCCGCCGGGTCATCACCACCCAGCGGCGGCTGGAGCTGGGCAGCCGGGCGGTGCTGTTGTTCTCGCTCTTCCCGCCGGCCTGGGTGGTCGGCACCGCCGGTCTCGCGGTCGCGAAGATCCTGGAGAACATGGAGATCGGGCACAACGTCCTGCACGGCCAGTGGGACTGGATGCGCGACCCGAAGATCCACTCGACCACCTGGGAGTGGGACCACGTCTCGCCGGCGGACCAGTGGAAGCACTCGCACAACGAACTGCACCACCGGTACACCAACGTGGTCGGCAAGGACAACGACCTCGGCTACGGCATCATGCGGGTCGACGAGGACCAGCCGTGGCACCCGATGCACCTCGGCCAGCCGCTGTGGAACTTCCTCAACGCGTGCTTCTTCGAGTACGGCATCGCCGCGTACGACCTGGAGCTGGGCAAGAACCTCCAGCGGGGGCGGCACCGGGACCCGCAGTTCCGGGCCCGGGCCAAGGCGGTCGGGCGCAAGATCCGCCGGCAGGTGCTGAAGGACTACGTGCTGCACCCGCTGCTGTCCGGGCCGTCGTTCCTCAGCACCCTGGCCGCCACCTTCACCGCGAACCTGATCCGTAACCTGTGGAGCCACTCGGTGATCATGTGCGGGCACTTCCCGGAGGGCGTGGAGACCTTCGAGAAGCGCTCCATCGAGGGGGAGACCCGCGGCGAGTGGTACCTGCGGCAGATGCTCGGGTCGGCGAACATCAGCGGCAGCCGGCTGCTGCACCTGATGACCGGGAACCTGTCCTTCCAGATCGAGCACCACCTCTTCCCGGACCTGCCGAGCAACCGCTACCAGGAGATCGCCCCCGAGGTGCGGGCCCTCTTCGACCGGTACGGGCTGCGCTACACCACCGGGTCGCTGCCCCGGCAGGTCTTCTCCGCCTGGAGGAAGGTCTTCCGGCTCTCCCTGCCCAACCGCACCCCGGCCGCCGCGAGCCCGGCCGACCCGAGCCCGGCCGACGACCGGCCGGCGCGGGTCCTCGCGCCGTCCCTGGGCGGCTGATCCGGCACCCGCGGTGCCGTCCGGCGGGCCGACCCCGGCCCGCGGTCGGCTCGCCGGCACCCGGGGAGGGGCGGGCGCCGGCGGAAACCCGGTGGGCGGCGGCGCCCGGGCGACGTACAGTCGGGGGCATGGAGTCCAGGCGCCGACGCATCGCCGCGGCCGCACGAGCTGCCAGCTCGTCGGTCGCCGCCGCCTGATCTCCCGACCCCTTCGCCGGCGACCGGAAACGGTCCGCCGGCTTCTTCGTGCTCCGGGGCAGCCCTCGCCGCGCCAGCGGACCCTTTCCGGTCGTCACGACCCGAAAGGCCACCGCCGTGAACCGCGACCAGATCGTCAGCACCTTCCTCGACTACTACCGCGAGCGCGGACACCTGCCGGTCCCGGACAGCTCGCTCATCCCGCCGCCGGGTGACCCGGTCCTGTTCACCACCTCCGGGATGCACCCGCTGACGCCCTTCCTGGCGGGCCGCCCGCACCCGCTGGGCCGCCGGCTGGTGAACGTCCAGCGTTGCCTGCGCACCACCGACCTGGACGAGGTCGGCGACCGCACCCACCTGACCGTGTTCGAGATGCTCGGCTCGTGGTCGCTCGGCGACTACGACGTCTCGCAGAGCCTGCGCTGGGGCCACCAGCTGCTGCGCGAGGGTTTCGGGGTCGACTCCCACCGGCTGCACGCGACCGTGTTCGGCGGCGACGACCAGCTCGGACCGGACCGGGTCTCGCTGGAGACCTGGGCGGAACTCGGCGTACCGGTGGAGTTGACCCGCGGCGAGGACAACTGGTGGTCCAACGGCCCGACCGGACCCTGCGGGCCGGACTCGGAGATCTTCGTCTGGACCGGGGACGGCCCGCCCAGCGGCACGCCCGGCACCGACGAGCGCTGGATGGAGGTGTGGAACCACGTGCAGATGCGCTACCACCGGCACGACGACGGCCGGCTGGAGCCGCTGCGGCAGCCCAACGTGGACACCGGGATGGGACTGGAGCGGCTGGAGATGGTGCTGGGCGGCACCCGGTCGGTCTTCGAGGGCGACGGCCTGCGACCGTGGGTACGCGGCGTCGGCGGCCTGTGGCGGCTGGACGAGGTGCCGCTGCGCCAGGTCTGCGACCACCTCCGCTCCGGCGTGGTCGTCGTCGGCGACGGCGTGCGCCCGTCGAACACCGGCCAGGGATACGTGCTGCGCCGGCTGGTCCGCCGGGTGCTCACCACGCTGTGGCGCGACGACGCGTCCCGCAGCCTCGGCGACCTGCCGACCGAGCCGATCCGGCACACCCTCGACGGGTTCGGGCAGCGTACCGGGGTCGGCGAGGTGCGCGACGTGTTCGGCGACGAGGAGCGCCGGTTCCGGGAGCTGCTGCGGCGGGGCCGGCCGGTGGTCACCCGGCGGCGCTCCCGGGGGCCGCTGACCGGCGAGGACTACCGCTGGCTGCACGACACCCACGGCCTGCCCCGCGACCTGGTCGACCACCTGGTCGGTCAGCTGGGCTGACCCGTCGCGGGCGCGTGCAACCGGATCGGGGGCCGCGCCCATCCCTACGGTGACGGCGGCGGACGGGAGTGGTGGATGCAGGCGACACAACGGCACGAGTACGTCGAATTCGTCACGGCCACCACCCCGAAGCTGCGCCGCACCGCCTACCTGCTCACCGGCGACCAGCATCGGGCCGACGACGTGGTGCAGCAGACGCTGACCAAGCTCTACCTCAAGTGGCCCCGGGTGCGGGGCGCCGACGACGTCGAGGCGTACGTGCACCGGATGCTGGTGCGCGTCTTCCAGGAGGAGCGGCGGTCCCGCTGGTGGGGGGTGCGGCTGCTGGACCGTACGCCCGAACCGGTGCCGCGCGGTGATCCACCCGGCGCGGACGAGGCCGTGGTGGACGCGGTCACGCTGCGCCGCGCGCTGGCGTCGGTGCCGCCGGGGCAGCGGGTCGTGCTGGTGCTGCGGTTCTACGCGGACCTCTCCGTCGAGCAGACCGCCGCGGTGCTCGACTGCTCGACGGGCAACGTGAAGAGCCAGACCGCGCGGGGCCTCGCCGCGCTGCGCCGCTGGCTGCCGGTGGACACGGACTCGGAGGGAGTGGCGCGGTGAACGACAACGAGGAGCGGGCGGTCCGCCTCCTGCTGCACCGGGTGGCCGACGAACTGCCGCCCGGCGGCGTGCCGGCGCAGGAGCTGGTCACCGGCGGCCAGCGGATGCTGCGGCGGCGGCGGTTCGCCGTCGCCGGGGCCGCCGCCGTGCTGACCGTGGTCGCGCTGCTCGGCGGGACCGTCCTCGCCGGTGGCCCCCGGGCCGCGCGGACGGTCCCGCCGGCCGACAGCGCGTCACCGACGGCCGGGCCGCCCACCGTCGCGCCCGAGCGGTTCGACCCGACCCGCCAGCCGTTCCGGCTCGGCTCGCTGCCCCCGAACGTGGGCCACCAGACCTACGAGACGGACGTCCGGATGGTGACTGTCAACGCGAGTGTGCCGGACGCGATCAGCCCGGGCGGACCGGTCGAGGCGGGCCCGATCATGGCGTTCTCCGCGTCGGTGACCGTCCGGATGGGTGCCCGGGGGGTGGACGTCTTCTTCAACGAGCGGGAACGGGTCGAGGACCGGCGGATGGGCGGTCCCCCGCCAGAGGTTCCGCTGCCCGGCGCGCCCGTGGCGCCGGTGAACGGCAAGCCCGCGTTCTTCTACACCCACCAGCACGCTGCCGTGCTCTCCTGGCAGTACGCCCCGGACGGCTGGATCGCGATCAGCGTCTGGGAGTACGACCGCCCGGAGGAACTCGCCCGCCAGATCGCCGAGGGGTTGGTCTGGGAGGAGCGGCCGGTGACCGTGCCCTTCGCGTCGGTCGCCGCCCCCGGGGGGGCGGTCCTGGAGGGCACCGAGATACGGACGTTCCGGGGCGGGTGGCTGGACGCGAGCCTGCGGTACGTGCTGCCGGAGAACGTCGGCTCGGCGGAGGTCCGCTCCGACTACATGCTCGGCGTGAGCAACGGGATCTTCAAGGACGGCGAATTCAAGGCCGGGCTCACCGTGGCCGGCCGGCGGGCCATGGCCGACGAGTTCTCCAACGGTACGGGCGTCTACCGGGTCGGCGAGTTGCCCGGTGGCTGCACCGGTTGTGTCGCCGAGGTCAACCCGGAGACGGTGGCGGGGCAGGCGGCGGTGGGCGGCCGGACCGGCGCGCTCGAGCTGGCCGCGTCCCTCCGGCTGGTGGACGGGTGGGACGACCCGGCGTCCTGGCGGCCGGTGTAGCCGACGGGGGCGGCGGGCGGGCCGGCCCGGCGGGACGGGGGCGGGCCGGCCCGAGCGGATCCGGCGCGGGCGCGGCACGGACGCGCGGTTGCTGCGTCGGGCGGCGCGATCGGTCAGGATGAGCTGCGGACGGGTGGCCGGACCGGATCGCGGTGCCGGCGGCCCGCCGAGGAAGGAGACCCGTGCCGTCCACCCTGCTCTCCCGCCGTGACCTGAGGTTCCTGCTGCACGAGTGGCTGGACGTGGTGCGGCTGACCGAACGGCCCCGCTACGCCGAGCACTCGCGGGAGACCGTCGACGCGGCGCTGGACCTCGCCGAGCGGGTGGCCACCGAGCGGTTCGCCCCGCACAACCGGGCCGCCGACCTCACCGAGCCGACCTTCGACGGCCAGCGGGTGCGGCTGATCCCGCAGGTCAAGGCGGCGCTGGAGGTGTTCGCCGAGACCGGGCTGCTGGGCGCCAGCCTGGATTCGTCGGTCGGCGGCATGCAACTGCCGCACGCCGTCTCGGCGGCCTGCTCCGCCTGGTTCCAGGCCGCCAACGTGGCCACCTCGGCGTACCCGTTCCTCACCCTGGGCAACGCCAACCTGCTGCTGGCGCACGGCAGCGCCGAGCAGGTCGACACCTGGGTCCGGCCGATGGTGCAGGGCCGCTTCTTCGGCACCATGTGCCTGTCCGAGCCGCAGGCCGGCAGCTCGCTGGCGGACATCACCACCCGGGCGGAGCCGCAGGACGACGGGACGTACCGGCTGCACGGCACCAAGATGTGGATCTCCGGCGGGGACCACGAACTCGCCGAGAACATCGTGCACCTGGTGCTGGCCCGGATTCCCGGCGGCCCGCCGGGGGTCAAGGGCATCTCACTGTTCATCGTCCCCAAGGTGCTGGTGGACGCCGCCGGCGCGCTGGGCGCCCGCAACGACGTGGTGCTGGTCGGCCTGAACCACAAGATGGGCTACCGGGGCACCACGAACACCCTGCTCAACTTCGGCGAGGGGGTGCACCGCCCGGGCGGGCGCGCCGGGGCGGTCGGCTATCTCGTCGGTGAGCCGCACCAGGGGCTGGCGCAGATGTTCCACATGATGAACGAGGCGCGCATCGGGGTGGGCGCCGGCGCCACGGCGCTCGGCTACACCGGCTACCTGAAGTCCCTGGCGTACGCCCGGCAGCGCCCGCAGGGCCGGCCGGTGGCCGACAAGGACCCGACCGCGCCGCAGGTGCCGATCGTCGCCCACGCCGACGTGAAGCGGATGCTGCTGGCGCAGAAGAGCTACGTGGAGGGCGCGCTCGCGCTGGTGCTCTACTGCGGCCGGCTGCTCGACGAGCAGCGGACCGCGCCCGCCGAGGCCGACCGGGACCGGGCCCGGCTGCTGCTGGACGTGCTCACCCCGATCACCAAGAGCTGGCCGTCGCAGTGGTGCCTGGCCGCCAACGACCTGGCCATCCAGGTGCACGGCGGCTACGGCTACACCCGCGACTACGACGTCGAGCAGCACTGGCGGGACAACCGGCTCAACGCGATCCACGAGGGCACCCACGGCATCCAGGCGCTGGACCTGCTCGGTCGCAAGGTGACCATGCGCGACGGGGCGGGGCTGGCGCTGCTGGTCGACACCGTCCGGGCCACCGTCGCCCGGGCCTGGAAGGCCGAGGGGGAGCCCGCCGAGCTGGCCGCCCGGCTCGGCGCCGCGCTGGACCGGGTCGCCCTGGTGACCCGGCGGCTGTGGGAGCGGGGCGATCCGGAGCTGGCGCTGGCCAACGCCAGCGTCTACCTGGAGGCGGTCGGCCACGTGGTGATCGCCTGGATGTGGCTGGAGCAGCTGCTCGCCGTCGACGCCGCCACCGGCCCGACCGACACCGCCGAGGACGTGGCCTTCTACGCCGGCAAGCGGCAGGCCGCCCGGTACTTCTTCCGGTACGAGCTGCCCCGTACCGGCCCGCAGTTCGACCTGCTGGAGAGCCTGGACCGGACCACCCTGGAGATGCGCGAGGACTGGTTCTGACCCGGCCGGCCGGGTGCGGCAACGACCTATCCTTGCCGGTCATGGACTCCGGTGAGGCGATGGCGGCGCGACCCGCCGAAGACGATCGGATGACGGCGCTGCGAGGTTGGTGGCGGCTGCCGGCCGCGACCCGCCGCGAGGTCCGGCGGCTCAGCCGGCGCGGGGAGCGCCACCCCGACCCGGAGGTGGCCTGGATCGCCTGGCGGTGGGCGCAGGTGGTGCTCCCGCCGGGCGCGCCGGAACCCGGTCGGGCCCGCAACATCGCCAGCGCCGCCGGCTTCTGGGTGCTGATTCTGCTCGACCTGGTCACCGGGGCCGAGCCCACCGACCCGCCGGCGCCGCACTGGCTGGACCGGCGGCGGGCCCGGCGCGTCCTGCGGATCGGCCCACCCGTCGGCTGACCCGCCGGTGGCCCGCGACCGCCGGACGACGGTCGCGGGCCACCTCCCGCGAGCGGGGTGCCGCGTCAGCAGCCGGTCCAGCGGACCGGGCTGATCCGGGTGCCGTTCTGGAAGCCGACCACGATGCCGTTGTCCGAGATCGCGGTGGCCCCGATGCCGACGCCGGTGCCGCCGCCCGGCAGGACCACCGAGCCGGTGCCCCGGCTGATCCGGTCCCCACCGACCACCACGCCGTGCCGGTTGACGTCGGTCAGCCACTCGAACCGGGGGTCGATGCCGATGCTGGCGCCACTGGTCAGGTCCCAGCGCACCTTGACGGTGTTCGGGCCGCCGAGGTCGACCCAGCCGATCGCGTACCGGCCGCCGGCGCCCAGCACCCGCGCTGACCGCGCACCCGGGACGGTCAGCTCCCGGACCTCGCCGTCCGGGGTGCGCACCCAGCCGGTGGGTTCGGTGAACGAGCCGCCCGTGCCGACGATGGTGCCGTCCTCGGTGATCCCGTCCGTCTGCCCGGTGGCGGGGGCGTCGAGGACCTCGACGGTGCCCGGTCGGGCGGCGGGCCACAGCAGCGGGAAGCTCTCGTTCGTCGTGGCGGAGGTGCCGTACCCGATGATGTCACCGGCGCCGTTGATCCCGGTCACCCAGATGCCGTACGAGGGCACCACGGGCAGGAACTCGACCCGGCCCGCCTGGTAGCGCCACGGCCGGCCGATGCTGTTCTCCCAGCCGTTGCCGACCACCACCCCGCTGGAGTTGACGTCGACCACCGTGTCGGTGATGGCGGACTCGACGGTGGTCAGCCGTCCGCCGTCCCAGACCAGCAGCAGCCGCTGGTTGACGCCACCGGTGGTCCGCAGCCCGGAACCGGCGATGTACCGGCCGCTCGGGTCGATGGCGTCGGCCGACGCCCGGTAGGAGTCCGCCGGGTAGGCCAGCGGGCGCAGGGCGCAGAGGCGGATGCTCCGGCCCGGGTCGGCGGTGGCCGCACCCGGCGTGCTGGCGACGCCGAGCGCGGCGGTCAGCAGGCCGGCCGCGACCCCGGCCAGGATCCGGCGTCGAGCGATCTGGGTCATGGGTTCCTCCCCCGTGTACGGCCCGGCTGTCCGGGCCTTGGCACACGCAAGACGCGTGGTCGCGGGGGAAGGTTGCGGCGCTGTCGGATCGGCGACCGGTCCGCTGTGGACCTCGGTCGCCCACCCGCCCGGCGGGCGGTCAGGCCGGGGTGTGCGCCACGTAGACGGTGTTGGCGGACTCCCCACCGGTCAGCGGGTTGGCGAACGGCACCACGTGCGCCCGTGCGGCGGTGAACACCTCGGCGAGGACCGCCTCGAAGCCGGCGTCGGGCGGGTCGTCCGACCAGAGCGCGAACACCCCGTCCGGGTGCAGGCAGGCGGCGAGCCGGCGCAGCCCGTCGGGGGTGTAGAAGTCGGCGTGGCTCGGGTGCAGCACCTGGCGGGGGGAGTGGTCGACGTCGAGCAGCACGGCGTGGAACCGTCGCCCGGGGGCGTCCGGGTCGAGGCCGGTGCCGTCGGCGACAGCGGCGAAGAAGTCCGCCCGCACGAACCGGGTCCGCGGGTCGGTGGCCAGGCCGGCCGCGAAGGGCAGCAGTTCCCGCCGGTGCCAGTCGATGACGTCCTCGATCGCCTCCACCACGACCAGCGAGCGGACCCGGTCGTCGGCCAGCGCGGTGCGGGCGGTGTAGCCGAGGCCGAGGCCGCCGACGACCACGTCGAGCGCCGGCCCGGCCAGCGCGGCCAGCCCCAGCCGGGCCAGTTCGATCTCCGCCACCGGGAAGAGGCTGGACATCAGGTACTCGTCGTCGAGCTTGACCTCGTACACCTCGGTGTCGAGGAAGGGGTCGCGGCGCCGGCGCAGGCTGATGGCGCCGATCGGGGTCTCCCGCCAGGCCAGTTCCTCGAATCGCGCGCTCACCGGCCGGGATGCTACCCGCCCGGGCGCCCGGCGCCGGTGCCGGCGCGCGGGCGGGCGGCAACGCATCGATCCGCCGTCGCCGGGTATGCGAGCTGGCCGAGGCCCCGGACGGGGGCCGGACGAGGGAGTACGCACAGTGGCGGAGATGCTGGCCGGACGGCTGCACCTGACGGAGCGGACGCTGCGCCTGGAGACGGTGCCGGTGCCCGAACCGGCGCCGGGGCAGCTGCGGATCAAGGTCGCGGCGGCCGGGGTGTGCCTGTCGGACGTCCACCTGATCGACGGCACGCTCACCCCGCTCTACCTGCCCGGCGACGTGGTCACCCTCGGCCACGAGGTGGCCGGTGTCGTCGACGCGCTCGGCGACGGCGTGGCGGGGTGGCAGCCCGGCCAGCGGGTGCTGCTCCAGGCGGGGGAGCGGGACCAGCGCGGCACCGTGTTCACCCGGGGCGTGGACTACGACGGCGGCTGGGCCGAGTACGCCGTGGCCAGCCAGGAGACCGTGGTGCCGATCCCGGACGAGCTGCCGTTCGAGCAGGCCTGCATCATCCCCGACGCGGTCTCCACGCCCTGGGCGGCGGTGACCGACACCGGGCGGACCCGGCCCGGCGAGGCGGTCGCGGTCTGGGGCGTCGGCGGGCTGGGCGCGCACGCCGTGCAACTGCTGCGGCTGGTCGGCGCCGCCCCGGTGATCGCGGTGGAGCCGCTGGCGGCGGCCCGGGAGCGGGCGCTGAGCCTCGGCGCGGACGCCGCGCTCGACCCGGCCGACAACGCCTTCCGGGACACCGTGCTGGGCCTGACCGACGGCCGGGGGCTGGACGTGGCGTTCGACTTCGCCGGGGTCACCCCGGTCCGCGAACAGGCGCTCACCGTGCTCGGCCGGCGCGGGCGGCTGGTGCTGGCCGGGATCGCCAACCAGCCGGTGACGATCCCGTCGGACAGCTCGTTCAACTACCTCCGGCAGGCGGTGCTCGGGCACTACGGCTCGGAGGCCGAACACGTGGTGCAGCTGGTGTCGCTGGCCCGGCAGCGGCGGCTGGACCTGTCCGCCTCGGTCAGCGACGTGCTGCCGCTGGCCGAGGCGGAGCAGGCGGTGCGGCGGGTGCAGAGCAAGCAGGGCAACCCGATCCGGCTGATCCTGCGGCCCTGACCCGCGCCGGTCACCGGGCGGCGAGCGCCCGCAGGACGCGGCACACCGGCGCGGTGGTCGGCCCCCGCCGGCGCCCGCCGCACTCGGCGACGAGCAGCCGGGCGTACCCGGCCAGCAGGGCCGCCGCACCGAGGGCGACCCAGAGCAGCGGCTCGCCGCGGACCGGCGCGGGGAGCTGCTGCCCGAGCACGAACCCGCCCATCGCGAGTACGAACCAGCCGAAGGCCCGGCGCAGGACGTCGGCGGGCAGCCGCCCGGCGAGCCGGGCACCGGCGAGGCTGCCGGCGACCGCCGCCGCGGTCACCACGGCGGCCAGCCGCCAGTCGACGGTGACGCTGGCCAGGTAGCCGGCCAGGCCGGCGAAGGACTTCAGCGCGATGACGACCAGCGAGGTGCCCACCGCGACCGGCATCGGCAGGCCGCCGAGGAGCACCAGCGCGGGCACCACCAGGAATCCGCCACCCGCGCCGACCAGGCCGGTGACCAGGCCGACCACCAGGCCGTCGGCGACCACGCGCGGCAGCGGGAGCTGGCCGGGCGGCGGTGCCCCGGCGGCGTCCCGCCGGCCGCGGATCATCGCGGTGGCGGTGCCCAGCATCATCAGCGCGAACCCGGTGAGCAGCAGCCAGGGCGGGACGAACGCGGCGAGCCGGCCGCCGGCGTACGCGCCGGCCATGCCGGCGGCGCCGAAGACCAGCCCGGTGCGCCAGCGGATCCGGCCGGCGCGGGCGTGCGGCACGGCGGCCACCGCGCTGGTCACCCCGACGACCAGCAGCGAGGTGGCGATCGCCTCCCGGGCCGGCAGGTCGGCGAGGTAGACCAGCAGCGGTACGGCGAGGATCGACCCGCCGCCGCCGAGCAGCCCCAGGCTGACCCCGATCAGCACGGCGCCGGCGACGGTGAGGACCAGGCCGGTCACGACCGGCCCGCGTCGGGCGCGCCGTCGCGCAACTGGCCGACCACGGTGTCGAGGTCGCAGCTGGCACCCCGGTTGTACGGCAGCCTGCCCAGCAGCATGCCCATCGCACAGGTGTTGGTGACCGCGGCGCTGGTGAGCCCGGCGCCGATCGCGGCGGCCACCCACTTCGCGCCGGGCAGCACCACCGAGGCGAGGATGCTGGCCAGCACGATCGTGCCGGCGACCAGGCGGACCTGCCGTTCCAGGTCCCAGCGCGCCCGGCCCAGCCGGACCGGCGCCCGGGCGGCCTGCCAGGCGAGCATGCCGCCGTCGAGCACCCGCAGGTTGGGCAGGCCCGCCCCGGCCAGCGTCTGCCCGGCCCGCGCGGCGCGCGCGCCGGAGCGGCAGATGAGCACGACGTCGTCGTCGAGGTGGGCGCGCAGTTCGGCGCGGTGCTCGCGGAGCAGGTCCAGCGGCACGTTGTACGCGCCGGGGATGTGCGCGGTGTGGAACTCGCCCGGGGTGCGCACGTCGAGGATCCGGGGCGGGCGGCCGCTCTCGATCAGCTCGCGCAGGGTGGCCGCGTCCAGGGTGGCGGGTGAGGTGTCCATGTCTCCTCGGGTCGGGTCGGCCCCCGCCGGTCGGCGGGTGCGGGGCAGGGTCGGCGGGTGCGGGGCAAGGTCGGTGGGCAGGGCGGGTGTTCGCGGGCCGGCGGGCGCGGCGGGCCACCCGGCCGGGCTGCTCCGGCCGGGGTGGCCCCGCCCGGCGGGCGCGGGACCGGGCCGGGCGATCCGGGCGTCAGGCCGGGTGGACGATGGGGAGACCGGCGCTCCCGGCCGCGGCGTACCGGTCGTCGATGACCACCACCCGCCGGCCGGCGTTGGCCAGCAGCGAGGCGGCGGCGGTGGCCCGGTAGCCCGAGCCGCAGTGCACCCAGACGGTGCCGGCCGGCACCTCGGCGAGCCGCTTCGGCAGGTCCGGCAGCGGCAGGTGCACCGCGCCCGCCAGGTGGCCGGCCCGCCACTCGTTGGTCATCCGCACGTCGAGCACCACGTCGGGCGCGGGCAGGCCGTCGGGGGTCCGGCCGGCCTGCGCGGCGGCCAGGGCGGCGAAGTCGGCGGTGGGCAGCTGCCGCAGGTCGGCGGGGTCGGCGGCCCACTCGGCGGGGGCGCCGGTCGCGGCGGCGGCCGGCCGGTCGATGCCGATGCGCACCAGTTCGCGCTGGGCGTCGGCGAGCTGCTCGGGCGTCTCGGCGAGCAGGGTGACCGGCACCCCCCAGTCGATCAGCCAGCCGAGCCAGGTGGACATCGGCCCGTCCAGGCCGAGGCTGACCGTGCCGGCCAGGTGCGTGGCCGCGTACGCCTTGCGGTTGCGCAGGTCGACCACCCACTGCCCGGCGGCGATCCGGTCGCGCAGTTCGGCGGCGTCCGCGCGGGTGGCCGGGGTGAGGTCGACCGGCGCCGGCCCGGCGGCGTTGGCCACCCCCATGTGGGCGTAGTACGCCGGGTAGGCGTCCAGGCCGGCCAGGATCTCGCTGACGAACTCCTCGGCGGCCAGCCGCAGCACCGGGTTGACCTGCTTCTCCCGGCCGATGGTCGACTCCGGCGCGTCGGCCTGGGTCGCCGAGCAGAAGCTGCCGAAGCCGTGGGTGGGCCAGACCTCGGCGCCGTCGGGCAGCAGGTCGGCCAGCCGGCGGGCCGACGCGTGCTGGTGCCGGGCCAGGTCGTGCGCGTGCTGCGGGCCGAGCAGGTCCGGCCGGCCGGTCGTGCCGAAGAGCAGCGAGCCGCCGGTGAACACACCCGCCGGCGACCAGCCGCCGTCGTCGGCGGTGTCCAGCACGTACGACAGGTGGTGGAAGGTGTGGCCGGGAGTGGCGACGGCGCGCAGCCGCATCCGGTGCGAGACCGGCAGCACGTCGCCGTCGGTCACCGGCGTGCGGTCGAAGTCGGCCCGCTCCGCGTCGGCCAGCAGGTAGCGGGCACCGGTCAGCTGGGCCAGCTGCCGGCCGCCGGAGACGTAGTCGTTGTGCAGGTGGGTCTCGACGACGTGGGTCACCCGGACCCCGAGCCGGCCGGCGAGGGCCAGCACCCGGTCGACGTCGCGCTGCGGGTCGACGACGACCGCTACCTCGCCGTCGTGGGCCAGGTAGCTGCGGTCACCCAGCGACGAGGTGGTGATGACGGAGACCTGGACGGTCATGGCCGATCCTTTCGGAAATACCCCAGGGGGTATGCTATGGGCAGACGTCCGCCCGTGCGGCTACCCCGCCCCGGTGTGGTCACACCGGGACGGACGGAGGGCGGATCAGGACAGGGCGAGGAACAGCTTCTCCAGCTCGTCCTCGGTCATCTCCGGCTGCTCGCCGCGCTCGCGGGCGGTGCTGCAGTGCCGCATCCCGGAGGCGATGAGCTTGTAGCCGGCGCGGTCGAGTGCCTTGGAGACGGCGGCCAGCTGGGTCAGCGTGTCGCGGCAGTCCTGGCCGGTCTCGATCATCTCGATCACGGCGTTGAGCTGCCCGCGGGCCCGCTTGAGCCGGGTCAGCGCGTCCGCCGTCATCTCGGGTCGTAGCTTCACGATGCCCAGCATACCCCCGGGGGTACCTGGCCGCCAGCCGGTCGCGGTGGCCCGCGACGCAGGGTCGTCGGGATATCGACGCAGCGCTTATCCTGTGCCCCGACCGACTCGCCGGAAGGGATCCCATGCCGTCGCGGCAGGACCAGCTGCACTCCTACCAGTTCACCGTCCAGCGGGCGGTCGCCGCGCTGGTCATGCGCGAGACCGACCCGGCGCAGTCGCCGTTCCGGCGGCTGGCCGGCGCCGCGCTGGCCAGTGTCCTGGTCGCGGCCATCGGGGTGGGCGGCGCCGCGCTCTACGGGTTGTTCGCCGGGGGCGGCACCAAGTGGCGCGACGCCGGCGCGGTGATCGTGGAGAAGGAGTCCGGCGCCCGGTTCGTCTACCGGGACCAGAAGCTGCACCCGGTGCTCAACTACGCCTCCGCGCTTCTGATCATCGGGGCGGACCGGCCGAAGACCGTCCTGGTCTCCCGCCGCTCCATCGACGGCGTGCCGCGCGGCCTCCCGCTCGGCATCGCCGACGCCCCCGACTCGCTGCCCGCCCCGGGCCGGCTGGTCACCGCGCCCTGGACGGTCTGCTCGGCGCCTCCGGCCCCGACCGCGCCGGAAGCGCCCCGATCGGCGCTGCTGGTCGGCGTCGACGCCGCCGGCGGCCGGCCGCTCGGCGAGGACGCGCTGCTGTTGCGGCACCCGGACGGCGGGCTGCACCTGCTCTGGCAGCACCGCCGGCACCTCGTCCGGGACGCCAACCGGGTGCTCGCGGCGCTGGCGGCCACCCGGGCCCGGGCGGTCCCGGTCGCCCCGGCCCTGCTCAACGTGCTCCCGGCGGGCGCCGACCTGGCGCCGCTGGCACTGCCCGACGAGGGTGAGCCCTCCGAGCGGGTGTCCGGCGCCCGGATCGGCGACGTCTACCTGGTGCGCAACTCCGGCGGCGGCCGGCAGTACGCCGTCGCGCTGCGCGACGGGCTGGCCGGGATCACCGAGCTCCAGGCCAGCCTGCTGCTCGCCCGTACCGGCCAGCGCGAGCCGGAGTCGATCACCCTGGGCCGGTTCGCCGCGCTGCCGAAGCTGCCCGACCTCGCGCCGACCGGCCCGGCCGCCCCGCCGACCGTGCCGCCGAGGCTGGCCGCCCCGGACGGGGCCGCGCTCTGCGCCCGGTTCGGCGACGACGGCGCGGTGGTCGACGTCCGGCTCGGCGCGACCCTGCCCGACCTCGGGGCCACGCCCCGTACCCCGGCACCGGCCGGCGGCGGCGTGCTGGCCGACCACGTCCTGGTCGAGCCGGGCCGGGGCGCGGTCGTCGAGTCGGTCGCCGCGCCCGGGGCGAGCGGCGGCGCGATCTCCGTCGTCACCGACCTGGGCCGGCGGTACGTGCTGGCCGGCGGCGAGGTGCTCGGCATGCTCGGCTACCGCGACGTCCGGCCGGCCCGGTTGCCCGCCGGGCTGGTCAGCCTGGTGCCCGCCGGCGCCACCCTCGACCCCGCGGCGGCCCGGGTGGTGGCCGCCCCGACCTGAGCGCCCGTCAGGCGGGGCGGCGCAGCACGGTCACCGCGAAGTCCGCGTCGTCCCGCCACGGGCGCAGGTCCCAGGTGGCGAAGCGGTGTTCCAGGCGCAGCCCGGCGGCCACCGCGTGGGCGTCGAACTCGGTCAGCGCATAGCCCCGGTCGGTGCCGAAGCCGACCACCATCACGCCGTCCGGACGCAGGTGCGCCGCGATCCGGGCCAGCACCGCCGGCTCGGTGCCCGGCGCGACGAAGGCCATCACGTTGCCGGCGACCACTGCCGCGTCGAACGGTTCGGGTTCGCCGGCCGCGGCCAGGTCCAGCTCGGCCAGGTCGGCGACCAGCCACCGTGGCCCGGGATGGTCGGCCCGGGCGGCCTCGACCAGCGCCGGGTCGGCGTCCACCCCGACCACCGTGTGCCCGCGGGCGGCGAGCGCGGCACCGACCCGGCCGGTGCCGCAGCCCGCGTCGAGGATCCGCGACCCGGGCGCCACCATCGCGTCCAGGAACCGGGCCTCACCGGCCAGGTCGGCGCCCTCGGCCGCCAGCCGGCGGAACCGGTCGATGTACCACTGCGAGTGCTCCGGGCCGGTGTCGGTGGCCCAGCGGGTGGGGTTGGCCATGCCCCCAACGCTATCGAGGCCGCCGCGGCGTCAGGGCAGCCGGGCCACCGTGATGAACTCGTTGTAGGTGAAGAGCTTGCCGAACGCGCGGGGGAACGGGAACGAGTACTGCCGCTCGACGGTCAGCCCCAGGTCGCGGCAGGTCTCCGCCGCCTCGGCGAAGCCGACGAACCGGACGTGCGTCGCGTCGCTGCGGTAACCGCGCTCCTGCGGGGTGATGAACACCGCCCGGCCGCCGGAGCGGAGGTACGGCAGGTACATCGAGATCACCTCGCGGGCCTGCTCGGCCGGCATGTGTTCGAGCAGGTGCGCGGCGAGCATCGAGTCGAAGGCGCCCGGGCGGGCGTACTCGGAGGCGAGGAACTCCTCGGTGGTGTACGCCTCCAGCCCGAGCTCCCGGCAGTGCGCCACCGAGGTGGGGTTGTGGTCCACGCCGACGCTGTCGCGGCCCAGGTTGATCAGGTTGCGACCGAGGCCGGAGCCGACGTCGAGGGTGCGTCCCAGCTGGAGCCGGCGCAGGTTCCAGCGGTAGGGCGCCTGCACGTCGAGCACCTGCTTCCACCGGGCGCCGCCCAGTCGTTGCAGCCGGCGGGTGTAGTCCTCGCCCGCCGTGCCCGTGTGGTTCTCCTGCCCTGTCTGACTCATCGCCGGTTCCTCTATCTGCGTCGGTAGAAGCTGGTGCGCGTCGCGGCCGGTCCACGCGCGGCGGGTCGACCGGGTCGCCCCCGGCCGCCCGGGGCGGGCCGGCCCCGATGCTACGGCCTACGGGGCGGCCTGTGGGGTAACTGACCGGCCAGTTTGTGCGGGTGTGCGCCGGGTGACCGGGTGGTCGGCGGGGCGTCACCGGCGTCCGCCCCGCCGACGGCCCGTCACCCCTTCTCGGCCCCGCTGGTGAGACCCTCGGTGAGCAGGCGCTCACTGGCGAAGAAGAGGATCACGATGGGCAGGGTGAGGATGACCGAGCCGGCCATCAGCACCGTCTTGGGGACCTCGACCCCGTCGGCGAGCTGCGCCAGCCCGAGCGACACCGTCCACCGGTTCGGCTTGTCGACGAGGAAGAGCAGCGCGAAGAGGAACTCGTTCCAGGCGATCATGAAGTCGTAGAGGGCGACCGCCATGATCGAGGGGGCGGCGAGCGGGAGGCTGACCCGACGGATGACGCCGAGCCGGCCGGCCCCGTCGATGGCCGCGGACTCCTCCAGGCTGACCGGAATGGTCTCGAAGTAGTTCTTCAGCATGTAGACCGAGACCGGGAGGGTCTGCGAGATGTAGACCAGGATCAGGCCGAACAGCGAGCCGCGCAGCCCGGCCCGGGTGAAGACCACGAAGAGCGGGATCGCGATGACGATCGACGGGAACAGGTAGACCGCCAGGAACAGGAAGTGGACCTGCCGGCGGCCGAAGAACCGCAGCCGGGAGACGGCGTACGCGCCGGGGATCGACACCAGCAGGGTGAGCAGGGTCGCCGCGACGGCCACCAGCCCGCTGTTGCGCATGAAGGTGAGGAAGCCCCGGCCGCCGTCGTCGGCGGTGCGCAGCACCTCGGCGTACGTGCTGACGGTCAGTTCGCCGAGCCCGACCAGGAGCGAGCCGGGGTCGAGCAGGAGGCGCTCGATGGGGCGTACCGACAGCAGCAGCATGTAGTAGAAGGGGAAGACGGTGACCAGCAGGAACGCCGCGATCAGCAGCCGGCGCAGCCAGCGCAGGCTGACCGTCTCGACCCGGTCCCGGTCCATCACTCGACCCTCCGTCCGAAGAAGCGCAGGTAGATCAGGACGAACACGACGAGCACCACGGCCAGCACGACGGCCTGCGCCGCGGCCGCGCCGATGTCGGTACGGGCGGTGAGGAACTGGTAGACCCGGACGCTGACCACCTCGGTGCCGGCCGCGCCGCCGGTGAGCAGGTAGACGTCGTCGAACTTGTTGAACGTCATGATGAAGCGCAGCACGCCGAGCATGGCGATCACCGGCATCAGCTGGGGCAGCAGGATGTGCCGGAACCGCTGGGTGGGGGTGGCCCCGTCCACCCGGGCGGCCTCCTCCAGCTCGCCGGGCACCGCCTGGAGGCGGGCGAGCAGGAACAGGAACGCGAACGGGAAGTAGCGCCACGCCTCGAACGCGATGACGGTGGCCAGGGCGGTCGACTCCTGGGACAGGAAGGGCACCGGGGTGTCCCAGCCGAGGAACCGCCGGCCCCAGTCGTTGACGATGCCGAGCTGCGGGTCCAGCATCACCTGCCAGACGAAGGTGACGGCGACCACCGGGGCCACGTACGGCAGCAGCATCGACGCGCGGACCAGGGTGCGGCCCCGGAACGGCCGGCGGACCACGAGCGCCGCCACCAGCCCGAGCGCGATCGAGCCGGCGGTGGCGCCGAGGCTGTAGACCAGGGTGGTCCAGAGGGTGTCGGCGAAGCCCGGGGTGTTCAGCACCCGTTCGACGTTGTCCAGGGTGAACTCGCCGAACAGGCCCGTCCGGCGCAGGGTGGCCAGGCGGACCCGCTGGAAGGCGAGCACCACCGTCCAGACGATCGGGATGCCGATCACCGCGACGACGACGAGCAGGGTCGGGGCGACCAGGGCGAGCCCGGCCCGGGACTCGCGGCGGCGCAGCGTGAGCGGCCGGCGGCGGCGGGCCGGCGCCGGCCGCTCCCGGGTGGGGGAGCGGCCGGTGCCGGGTGCGGTGGTGGTCAATTGACGCCCGCCTTGATGGCCTCCACGTCCTTCTTGGCCCGTCCGGCGGCCGCGGCGGCGTCGGACTTGCCGGCGACCACGTCGCTGAGCGCCTTGGGCACCGGCAGCTCGCCGAGGATCGCGCCGACCAGCTTGCCCTGGCCCTGGGTGAGGCCCCAGCGCTGGAAGGTGTCCGGGCTGCGGCGCAGCCCGGCGAGCACCTCGTCGCCGTACACCTCGGCCAGCGGCTTCTTCGCGTCCACCCCGGCCTGGCTGGTGTTCCAGGCGGTGAGGAACTTCTCCGGTTCGGCCGTGGTGCCCTTGCGGACCGGGAAGCGCCCCTCCGGTGACATGCCGAACCAGCGCGGGTACGCCTCGTCGAGCAGGTGCGACACGAAGGACTTCGCCGGGCCGGCGGCGGCGCCGTCGAGCACCGCCCAGGAACTGATCTCGCCGTACTGCGCGGGTCCGCTGCCGTTCGGGCCCTGGATCCCGGTGACGAAGCCGCTGTTCTGAGCGAGGAAGGTCGGGTCGGCCTGACACTGCGGGCAGGTGGGTCTGGCGTCGTTGCGCAGCCCGGCCAGCTCGTCGAGGATGAACGGCGACCAGACCAGCATGGCGGCCTTGCCGGCGAAGTAGGTGGCCCGGGTGGTGTCCACGTCCTGCCCGCCCTTGACCGACCAGTTCCGCATCAGGTCGCCGTAGAAGCGGAACGCCTCGACGCACTCGGGCGAGTCCAGCTTCACCGCGCCGGAGTCGTCGGTGAGCTGGCAGTTGTTGGCCAGCGCCAGGTGCTCGAAGGTCTGCTGGGTGAACACGTCGCCGGGCGCGGTGGCCGCGGTGATGCCGGCGACGCCGTCGCGGTGCAGCCGCCGCGCCGCGTCGGTGATCTTCTGGTACGTGTCGGGGGCGGGCAGCCCGGCGGCGGCGAAGAGGTCCTTGCGGTAGACGAGCAGCTGACCCCAGCCGTCACTGGGCACGGCGAGCTGCCGCCCGTCGTCGGAGGTCAGTTCCAGCGCCCGCGGCGAGAACGTCTGCCGGCCGAGCGAATCCACCACCTCGCCGTTCGCCGTGGGGTGCAGCAGTTCGTTGCCGGCCAGGGTGCGGACGCCGGCCAGCGACACCGAGCCGACCACGTCGGGCAGTTCGCCGGCGGCGGCGCTGGAGGCGATCAGGGAGGGGAACTGGTCCTCGTTGACGGTGACCAGGTCGACGGTGATCCCGGTCTTCGCGGTGAAGTCGGCGATGATCGCCTTGGTGGCGGTGACCCGGTCGGCCACGTCCTCCAGGCTCCACACCGTGATCTTGTTGCTGTCGCCGCCGGAATCGTCGTCCCCGCAGGCCAGCAGGCTGGCCCCGGTGAGTGTCATGATCAGGGTGGCGGCGAGCATCCGCATCGGAGGTGCTGACATCGGTGGCACTCCTCTCGAAGGGTACATGAGGGATTCAACGCCGTCGATTGATCAATTACAAGACATATACCGATTTTTTGTTCTAGGATGGAACCCAGTGCTACCGGGATGTGACTCATGGTCAACTGGGTTGTCTCCTTGGCCGGGCCGCGCAGGATCAGCCTCGAGCCCTGCCCCCCGGATCCACTCGGGCCGGGCCAGGTCCGGGTCCGCACCTGTTACTCCGGCATCTCGGCCGGCACCGAGCTCACCCTCTACCGGGGCAGCAATCCCCGACTGAGCAAGGACTGGGACGACGTCACCCGGATGTTCGTGCCCCGGCAGACCGCCGTGCCCTACCCGCTGGTCGGCTTCGGCTACGAGGAGGTCGGCGAGGTCGTCGAGGTCGCGCCCGAGGTCACCGACCGGCAACCCGGGCAGGTCGTCTGGGGCATCTGGGGGCACCGCGCCGAGGCGGTGGTGCCGGCCGACCTGGTGCATCCGCTCCCCGCCGGCCTGGATCCGCTCGCCGCGGTCTTCGCCCGGCCCGGCGCCATCGCGCTCACCGCCGTGCTCGCCGGCGACCTGCACCTCGGTGACTGGGTGGGGGTCTTCGGGCAGGGCGTGATCGGGCTGCTCGCCACCCGGCTCGCCACCCTCTCCGGCGCCCGGGTGGTCGCCGTCGACCGGGTGCCCGGCCGGCTGGCGCACGCCCGGCGGTTCGGCGCCCGGCTGGTCGTCGACGCGGCCGTCGAGTCCCCGGCCGACGTGCTGCGCCGGGCCACCGGCGGCAGCGGCGCCGACGTCTGCCTGGAGCTGTCCGGCGCGTACCCGGCGCTGCACGAGGCGATCCGGGCCACCACCCACGCCGGCCGCGTCGTGGCCGCCGGCTTCTACCAGGGCCAGGCCGACGGGCTCGGCCTGGGCGAGGAGTTCCACCACAACCGGATCCAGCTGGTGGCGGCCCAGGTGTCCGGGCCGACGCCGGCGCCCGGCATGGCCGGCCGGTGGACCGGTGCCCGCGTCGCACACACCTTCATGGACCTGGTGGCCGAGGGCAGCGTCGACCCGCTGCCGCTGGTGAGCCACGTCGTCGACGCCAGCGCGGTGGCCGACGCGCTGGCGCTGCTCGACCGCGGTGACGCTGAGGCCCTCCAAGTCGTGCTGAGGTTCCGTTGACATCTTCCGCAGCCCTGAAGGGCGGGGATTCCCTCGGTCGCCCGAGGGGATTCCTGCTTCGCTGGGTCGTGCCTTCGCCGCATGCGCGGGTGGGGTCTTACCGGCCCTCCACAGGCGTTTTACCTCTCCGTCAGCCCGGCGGCGAGGATGTTGTTGGCGGCGTTGACGTCCCGGTCGTGTTCCGAGCCGCAGCCCGGGCACGTCCAGACGCGCATGGCGAGGGTCATCGTGGTGTTGATCCGTCCGCATGCCGAGCAGGTCTTCGTGCTCGGATGCCAGCGGTCGATGGCGATCACGGTGCGCCCGTACCAGGCGGCTTTGTATTCCAGCATGTGGCGCAGTTCCGACCAGGCTGCGTCGGAGATGGCGCGGGCCAGGCGGTGGTTGCGCAGCATATTGCGCACGCTGAGGTCCTCGATCACGACTGTTTGGTTCTCGCGGACGAGTCGAGTCGACAGCTTGTGCAGGTGATCGCGCCGCC
This sequence comes from Micromonospora sp. C28SCA-DRY-2, assembly GCF_030519475.1. GTDB lineage: Bacteria > Actinomycetota > Actinomycetes > Mycobacteriales > Micromonosporaceae > Micromonospora. The sequence continues at coordinate 335,882 of NZ_JAUMKD010000005.1, forward strand.
GGTCGGCGATGCGGGCGTGGATGCGGGCCACCGCCAGGCGGGCCTTGGCCCGGTTGGCGGAGCCCTTGGTCTTGCGAGACAGGTTGCGCTGTGCGCTGGCCAGCTTGCGTCGGTCGACGCGCTCATGTCGCGGGTTGGTGATCTTCTCGCCGGTGGAGAGGGTGAGCAGGCTGGTGATGCCCGCGTCCACGCCGACCGCCGTGGCCTGCGGGGGCAGGGGCTGCACGCCGGGATCCTCGACCAGGATCGCCACGTGCCACCGGCCGGCCGAATCGCGGGACACGGTGACCGTCGACGGCTCGGCTGGCAGGGGCCGCGACCACGCGATGGCCAGCGGTGCGTCCATCTTGGCGAGGGTGAGCTGTCCGTCGCGCCAGCGGAACGCCGAGCGGGTGTATTCCGCCGACGCCCGGGACTTGCGCTTGGACTTGAACCGCGGGTAGCGGGCACGCTTGCTCCAGAACGCCGCGAAGGCGGCCTGAAGGTGCCGCAGCGTCTGTTGCAGCGGCACGGACGACACCTCGTTGAGAAACGCCAGATCGTCGGTGCGTTTCCACTCGGTCAGCCAGGCCGAGGACTGCACGTAGGTGCTGCGCTGTCCGTCGACCGACCATGCGCGGGTGCGCGCCTGCAGGGCGAGGTTGTAGACCTTACGCACGCAGCCGAAGGTGCGGTTGAGCTGATCAGCCTGCTCAACCGTGGGATAGAAGCGGTACCTGTACGCCCGCTTCACCACCACACCCACACCCCAGATCATGCCGGCAGTCCAGACAAGACGTTGCCCGAGGGGAGGGAGCGGCGTTCCCCCGGCACTGAAGAGCTGGGATCCACGCCGCGAATGAGATGACCATTCCGATCGCCTGCCAGGAACAGCTCCTGCCGGGCACCGACCTGATCCAGAAGTACGCTCTGGCCGCCGCGCTCGGCTACGACGCCATCGAGCTGCGCGGCCGGGGTGACCTCGCCCTCGCCCGCCGGCTGCCCGAGCTGCGCCGGGCCCGCGCCGCCGGGGTGGTGATGCCCACCGTCTGCGTCGAGATGGACCACTTCATCGGCGACTTCGACGCCGAGCGGTCCCGGGACGCCGTGCGCAACCTGCGCTCCCAGCTGTCGGTGATCGCCGAGATCGGCGGGGTGGGCGCGATGACCCCCGCCGCGTGGGGGATGTTCTCCCGGCGGCTGCCACCCTTCGACCCGCCCCGCTCGCCCGCCGCCGACCGGCAACTGCTCGTCGACACCCTCGGCGAGCTGGGCGAGCACGCCCGCGCCGAGGGGGTGAGCCTCTTCCTGGAGCCGCTCAACCGGTACGAGGACCACATGGTCAACCGGCTCGACGAGGCGGTCCGGCTCTGCGCCGCGGTCGGGCTGCCGTCGGTGCGGGTGGTCGCCGACACCTTCCACATGAACATCGAGGAGGACGACGTGCACCGGGCGCTGCGCGCCGCCGCGCCGTATCTCGGGCACGTGCAGGTCAGCGACTCCAACCGCTACCAGCCGGGGGCCGGGCACCTCGACTGGCCGGCGCTGCTGCGGACCCTGCTGGAGATCGACTATCGGGGCTGGCTGGCCCTGGAGTGCCGGCTGCGCGGCGACCCGGTACGCGCCCTCCAGCAGGCCGCCACGGTGCTGCGGCACGCCCAGCCCCGGCAGGCGGCGGCATGAGCGAGCGTGAGCGAGCGAATCATCGGTGCCGGGCGGTGGTGTCTCCTGGCGGCGCGGAGCGCAGCGGGGGGCCGGCGTGAGCGCGGGGACGGCCGGCGCGGGCACGCTCACCCGGCTGCGCCGTCTCGCGCTGTCCACCCTGGACGGCAACTGGGAGCACGACCACACGGTGCCCTCGCGCACGCTCTACCCGCACCAGTGGAGTTGGGACTCGGCCTTCATCGCGATCGGGCTGGCGCACGTGCGTCCCGAGCGGGCGTGGCGGGAGCTGGACAGCCTGTTCCGGGCCCAGTGGGCCGACGGGCGGGTGCCGCACATCGTGTTCAACCCGGCGACGCGGGTCGGCGCGTACTTTCCCGGACCGGACTTCTGGCGTACCGAGGTGGCCGCGGCGGCGCCGGCGGTGGCCACCTCCGGGCTGGTCCAGCCGCCGGTGCACGCGCTCGCCGCCTGGCTGGTGCACCGCCGTGACCCCGGCCCGGCCACCCGGGCGGCGCTGGGCCGGCTCTATCCGCGGCTGGTGGCCCAGCAGCGCTACCTCGCCGAGCGGCGCGACGCGGGCGGGGGCGGGCTGGCCAGCATCGTGCACCCGTGGGAGTCCGGGCTGGACAACAGCCCCGCCTGGGACGCCCCGATGGCGGCGGTGCCGGCCGACGCGGCGGTGATGCGCGCGTACCGCCGGCACGACACCGCGCACGCCGACGCCGCGCACCGCCCCACCGACCTGGACTACGCGCGTTACCTGGCGATCGTGGCCGCCTACCGCGACCACGGCTACCGCGACGACGGGTTGGCCGACCGGCAGCCGTTCCTGGTGGAGTGCCCGCTGTTCAACGCGGCGATGGGCCTCGCCGAGCACGCGCTCGCCGAGATCGCCGCGGTGGTCGGCGCCGACCCGGGCCCGCACCGGGAGCGGGCGGCGGGGATCACCGAGGCCCTGGTGCGGCGGCTGTACGACCCGGCGACCGGCACCTTCCACCCGCTCGACCTGCGCACCGGCCGGCTGGTCCCGGCCCGGACGGTGCTCGGCCTCGCCCCGCTGGTCCTGCCCGACCTGCCGGCCCGGCAGGTCGACGCGCTGGTGGTGGAGGCCTGCTCGGCGCGGTTCGGGGTGGCCGGCCGGATGGAGCGCCCGTTGCCCAGCTACGACCGGACCGCCCCGGACTTCGAGCCGCTGCGGTACTGGCGCGGGCCGAGCTGGCTGAACACGACCTGGCTGGTGCGGCGCGGGCTGCTCACCCACGGCCGGCCGGAACTGGCCGCCGGGTTGCGCGGGTCGATGCTGGACCTGGTGACCGGGGCCGGTTGCCACGAGTACTTCCATCCCGACACCGGGGCCGGGCTGGGCTCGCCGGCGTTCGGCTGGACCGCGGCGCTGCTGCTCGACGTGCTCGCCGACGACTGCTGAGGGTGGGGCCGTCAGCGCTCGTCGGTCAGCTCGGCGAGCAGCCGCTCCACCCGGATCCGGATCTCGTCGCGGATCGGGCGCACCGCCTCGACGCCCTTTCCGGCCGGGTCGTCGAGCTTCCAGTCCTCGTACCGCTTGCCGGGGAAGACCGGGCAGGCGTCGCCGCAGCCCATCGTGACGATGACGTCGGAGGACTCGGCGGTGGCGTACTCCAGCAGCTTCGGGGTCTGGTCGGTGATGTCGACGCCCACCTCCCGCATCGCCTCGACGGCGGCCGGGTTGACCGTCTCGGCCGGCGCCGAGCCGGCGGAGCGCACCTCGACGGCGTCCCCGGCGAGGTGGCGCAGCCAGCCGGCGGCCATCTGCGACCGGCCGGCGTTGTGGACGCAGACGAACAGGACACTGGGTTTGTCGGTCATCGGGTGCCTTTCCGGGCGGTCGGGTCAGCGGTCGAGGGCGGCCGGGTCGTCGGCGGGGACGACGACCTGGTCCGCGGCGGCGCCGGCGTCGGGGTGGAGCACGGCGAGCAGGCCCACGCCGACGGCCAGCCCGGCCAGTTGGGCGAGGGCGAACGCCGGCACCGAGGCGGGCGCGATCCCGGCGAAGGTGTCGGTGAACGCCCGCCCGATCGTCACCGCCGGGTTGGCGAACGAGGTCGACGAGGTGAACCAGTAGGCGGCGCCGATGTAGGCGCCGACGGCGGCCGGTGCGGCCGACGCCCGCCCGGAGCGGGCGAGCGCGAAGACCAGCAGGACCAGCCCGCTGGTGGCGACGACCTCGCCCAGCCAGAGGTGCGCCCCGGTGCGCTCCCTGCCCGACAGGTCGACGGCGGTGAGGTCGAACATCAGGTTCGCCAGGACCGATCCGGCGACCGCCCCGGCGACCTGGGCGAGGGTGTAGCCGGCGAGGTCGCGGCCGGTCAGCCCGGTGCCGGCGCGGCGACCGAGGAACCAGTCGGCGGCCGAGACGACCGGGTTGAAGTGCGCCCCGGAGACCGGGCCGAAGACCAGGATGAGCGCGCCCAGGGCGAGCGCGGTGGCGATCGAGTTCTCCAGCAACTGGAGGCCGACGTCACCGGGGGAGAGAGTGGCGGCCATGATGCCGGAGCCGACCACGGCGGCGACCAGCAGGGCGGTGCCGAGGAACTCGGCCAGCAGGCGCCGCCGGAGTGCGATGGACATGACGGGGCTCCTCCTCGGGGCGCGAAGCGCGGGCGGCGGGCGTCAGGGACGGTGGACGGCGGGGGCGAGCCGGTCGACGCGGTCGGCGAGCTCGGCGTAGGCGGCCTCGAACGCCTCGTCGGTGTCGAGCCGCACCGGGTCGGGCACCGACCAGTGCAGCCGGGGCCGGACCGGGCCGGTGAGTTCCTCGTGGGCGTTGTCGCAGACCGCGACCACCAGGTCGCCGTCGCGGACCACGTCCGCGACGTGTGCGGTGCCGGCCGGGTCGAGGTGGAGCCGGTGGCGGTGCGCCACGGTGATCGCCCGGGGGTGGACCCGGGCGGCCGGTTTCGTGCCGGCCGAGGCGGCCGGGCCGTGCGCGCGGTGCCGCCAGAGCGCGGCGGCGAGCTGGGAGCGGGCGGAGTTGTGCGTGCAGACGAAGACGACCCGCCCCACCCCGGTCAGCGGCGGCGTGCCGAGGGTGGCCAGGGTCTCCGGACGCAGCCGCAGGTAGGTGCGGCGCCGGTCGCCCTCGGACCGGGTGCGCACGACGAGCCCGGCCGCGCTGAGCACCTTGACGTGATGGGCGACCAGGTTGGTCGGCATGTCGAGGGCGTGGGCGATCTCGCCGGGCGAGGCGTCGCCGAGGGTGAGCGCGTCCACGATCGCCAGCCGCGCCGGGTCGCCGAGGGCGGCGTGGACCCGGGCCCGGTCGCCCAGGGTGGAATGCTCAGCGTTCATTGAGTCAACTCTCGCTGAGCTGTAGGCGACTGTCAAGCCGGGACGAGTCGCGGGGCCCTCTCCGCCGCGGTGGCGCGGCTGGTGGACAAGTTGAGCGTGGTGCCCGGGGCGGGCGTCAGCGGCGGCGGCGTCGGATCCGCGAAGGGCGACGCCGGGCCCGGAGAGCGGCGATCAGCAGCAGGTCGCCAGGTAGGACTGCAGTTCGGCCAACGCGGCGAGCGCGCCGTCGCGGTCCGCCCGGTAGTAGACGGTCTTCCCGTCGCGCCGCGACGTCACCACCCGACCCCGGCGCAGCAGCGTCAACTGCTGCGAGGCGGTGGCCTGGCTGATGCCCGTGCGCTCGGCCACCTCGCCCACCGACAGTTCCGCGCCCCGCGCGAACAGCATCATGATCCGCTGCCGGGTCGGGCTGCCCAGCGCCTTGAGGAACTCCTGCGTCTCCGGCGCCAGCCCGGACGGGGCGTCGACCGGCCCCGCGGTCGAGGATGTCGGTCGTCCGGACGTCGCCTGCTGCATGCCTCCCACCTTCCCGCACCATCATCATATTGTCATTCAACAAAATGACGATATGATCGCCCGCATGACTCCGCGAACCGAACCCCTCGTCATCGTCGGTGGTGGCCAGTCCGGCCTGGCCGCCGCCCGGGCCGCGCTGACCGCCGGCCTGCGCCCCGTCGTCCTGCACGCCGGCACCGAACCGGTCGGCTCGTGGCCCGACTACTACGACAGCCTCACCCTCTTCTCGCCGGCGCGCTACAGCGCCCTGCCGGGCCTCGACTTCGGCGGTGACCCGGAGCGCTACCCGAGCCGCGCCGAGGTGGTGGCGTACCTGCGCCGCTATGCCGCCGGTCTGGACGCCGACATCCGCACCGGCGTCCGGGTCGCCGCGGTGCTGCCGCGTCCCGACGGCGGCTACCTGCTGCGTACCGACGCCGGTGACGAACTCGCGGCGGCCGGGATCGTCGCCGCCAGCGGGTCGTTCGGCAACCCGCACCGGCCGGTCCTGCCCAGGCAGGACCGGTACGCGGGGGAGTTGCGCCACGTCGCCGACTACCGCCGGCCGGAACCGTACGCGGGGCGGCGGGTCGTGGTCGTCGGGGCCGGCAACTCGGCGGTGCAGGTCGGCCACGAGCTGGCCGCGTACGCCGACGTCACCCTGGCCACCCGCGCACCCGTACGGTTCCTGCCGCAGCGCATCCGGGGCCGGGACCTGCACCACTGGCTCCGGGTCACCGGCGCGGACCTGCTGCCGGGCCCGGTGCTCGCCCGGCTGGTCCGGCACGCCGCCGTGCTCGACACCGGGGTGTACCGCGACGCCATCGCCGCCGGCGCGCCGGCCCGCCGGGAGATGTTCACCGCGTTCACCGACGACGGGGTGATCTGGCGTGACGGCACCGCCGAGCGGGTCGACGCTGTCCTCTTCGCCACCGGCTACCGCCCGCACCTGGCCTACCTGGCGCCGCTGGGCACCCTCGATGACGGCCTGCCCCGCCAGCGCGGCGGGATCTCCACCACCCATCCCGGGCTGGGCTACCTCGGCCTGGAGTTCCAGCGGTCGTTCTCCTCGAACACCCTGCGCGGGGTGGGACGCGACGCGGCGTACGTGCTGGCCGCCGTCGCCGCGCACGTGTCCGGCCGGTCGCGGCGCCGCCCCGCGCCGCCGCGCACCGCCGTCGGCGGCCGGCCGTGAACCGGGGCGGCGGTACGCCTAGGCGACGCCGGCCGGCTCGACCGTGAGCAGGGCCGCCAGTTGGCGCAGCACCCCGGGGCGGGCCCGGTAGTAGACCCAGGTGCCCCGCCGCTCCGCGTCCACCAGGCCCGCCTCGCGCAGTGTCCGCAGGTGGTGGGAGATGGTCGGCCCGCTGAGGTCGAAGGCGGGAGTGAGGTCGCAGACGCAGGCCTCGCCCCCCTCGGCCGAGGCGATCATGGACATCAGCTGGAGCCGGACCGGGTCGCCGAGGGCCTTGAAGGCGGGGGCGAGGACGGCGGCCGTCTCCGCCGGCACCCGGCGCTGCGCCAGCGGCGGGCAGCACGGCGTCTCGGCGTCCAGGACGGTCAGCGGCGTCGGCTGCTTTGACATTCCTCTAGGTTGACATCTCTCTAATCAGCGTGCAAGTCTCTGCTTAGACGGACGTCAAGACAGGCTCCGTGGGAAGGGGATCGTCATGTTCGGCAAGGCCCGACGGTTGGTGGCGGCGCGGGCGGGAGTGCGCTTCTGCGACTCCTGCGCGCAGGTCTCGACCGCCTCGCAGCGCGCGGAGCGTCGCTACGACCGCGTGCGCACCAGCGTCCACACCATGATCAGCCCTCGATGAGCGACAGGACGGCGACCACGATGAGCGAGCACATCCAGCCGGCCGGCGGGTTCGCCGGCGACCCGGCCGCCGCGCTGGCGGTCACCGGTTCCGGCGGCTGCTGCGGCAGTCCGGCCCAGGCGGTCGGCTCGATCCTGCCGCCCGCCGGCCTGCCCGCGGCGTCCGGCCCGTGTTGCGGCACCCGGCGGGAGGCCGAGGCCGTCGGCGCCTGCTGCGGCGCCGAGGCGAAGACCGCCGCCGTCGACGCCGGGCAGGGGTGCTGCGGATGATCCCGGCCGACCCGCCCGCGCCGCCGGCGGAGATCTCCGGCGAACGGATGGTGGCCACCGTCGCCGCCCTCGCCGCGGACCGTTTCGCCGGCCGGCGGGTCGGCTCCGCCGGCGGGGCGGCCGCCCGGGCCTGGCTCGCCGATCGGCTGGCCGCGCTCGGCGCGACGGTGGAGACCGACGAGTTCCCCGTGCGAGCGGTGCCCGAACTGTCCGCCGCGCCCACGGTGACCTGGGGTGCCGGCACCGCCGCGCACCGCCTCACCGCCGGTCGGCAGGTCGCCGTCCACCTCGCGTCCGCGTACGCCCCGGAGGTCCGGCGGGGTGGGCTGGGGGTGGCCGGCGCCGACGACCCAACCGGCCGGTGGCTGGTGGTGCCGGCGGGAATGAGCCTCTTCGACGCCTACGGGCACGCGCACGGCGCGACGGGGCTGCTCGTGAGCCGCCCCGTCGACGCCGACGGCTGGCAGTACACCACCCTCGCCGGCCCGGACCCGGGGCCGTTGCCGGCCCTCACCCTCGACCCCGCCACGCACCGCGCGCTCCTCGCCGCGGCCGGCGCGCGGGGGTGGCTGGCCGCCGACGCCCCGCTGCGCCGGCTCGACGTCACCGGCGCCAACCTGCACGCCACCGTCCGCCGGGCGGCACCGGGCCGGCCCGACGTACTGCTCACCGCGCACTACGACGGCGTGGGCGACCACCCCGGGCTGCGGCAGCCGGGCGCGTCGGACAACGCCAGTGGCGTCGCGGTGGTGCTCGAGGCGGCCCGGGTCCTGGCCGCCGGGGCCGGCGGCGTCGGGCTCTCCGTCGCCCTGCTCGACGCCGAGGAGATCGGCGCCCTCGGCTCGGCACGCCACGCCCGTCGACTGCGCGACGCCGGCGCCGACCCGCTCGTCGTCAACGTCGACGGCGCCGGCCGGCTGGACCGGGCGGCGGCCGTGGAGGCGGGCGGGCCCGCCCACCGGCTGCTCGCGCTGCTGGACCAGGCCGGCCGGCACGTCGGCGTACCGCTGGTGGCCGGGCCGGTGGCCTCGGACAACCGGCGCTACGGCGGCGCCGGGTTCGCCGCCGTCGGCATCGGCGCGGGCATGGCCGGCTACCACAGCCCGGCGGACACCGCAGAGCGGGTCGAACCGGCCACCCTGACCGCCCTGGCGCGGCTGGTGGTCGCCACCGTGCGGCTGGCCGCGCCGTCACCCGCTACACTTTCATCGCCGATCGGCGATTAACGATAGAGGGGGCGGAGTGGCTGACCTGCTCGACCGGGCGACCGCGCGGACGTACGCGTCGTGGTTCCGGGCCCTGGCGGACCCGACCCGGGTGCAGATCGTGGAGTACCTGGCCCGCCAGGCCCGGCCGATGAGCGTGGGAGAGATCGTCGCGGCGGTCGGGCTGGCCCAGTCCACCGTGTCCCAGCACCTCAAGGTCCTCACCGAGGTCCGGTTCGTGCTCGCCGAGCCGGCCGGCACCGCCCGGCTCTACCGGGTCAACGACGCCTGTGTCGACTGCTTCCCGTCCGCCGCCGACGTGGTGATGGGCCGACCGGCCCCCAGCCCGAACGGAGCCTGCTGATGGCCGACCTCACCGTCCGACCCATGCGACCCGAGGACGCCGACCGGGTCCTGGCGATCTACCAGGCGGGCCTCGACGGCGGCAACGCCAGCTTCGAGACGGTGGCGCCGACCTGGGCCGCGTTCGACGCCGGCCGGCTGCCCGCGCACCGCTTCGTGGCGGTCGACGGTGACGACACCGTCCTCGGCTGGGTAGCGGTCACGCCGACCTCCACCCGGGCGGTCTACGCCGGAGTGGTGGAGCACTCGATCTACGTCGACCCCGCCGCGCAGGGGCGCGGGGTGGCCCGGTCGCTGCTCGACGCGCTCGTCGCCTCGACCGAGGCGGCCGGCATCTGGACCATCCAGTCCGGCATCTTCCCGGAGAACGCCGCCAGCCTGGCCCTGCACGAGCGAGCGGGCTTCCGGGTGATCGGCGTGCGGGAGCGGGTCGGCCGGCACCACGGCCGGTGGCGCGACGTGGTGCTGCTGGAACGCCGCAGTCCCGTCGTCACCTGACCGTCGTACGACCGGCCCGCCCGGGCCGTCGTCCGCCCTTTTGTTTCGATTGTCGTCAAGACAGAGGAGTTCCTGATGAGCGTCCTGGACGAGTTGCCCGTGGTGGTCGTCGGCGCCGGGCCGGTCGGGCTCGCCGCGGCCGCGCACCTGCACGAGCGCGGCCTGCCCTGCACCGTGCTGGAGGCCGGTGACACCGCCGCCGCGGCGGTGCGCCAGTGGGGCCACGTGCGGCTGTTCTCCCCGTGGCGGTACAACCTCGACACCGCCGCCCGGCGGCTGCTCGACGCGGCCGGCTGGGTCGCGCCCGACCTCGACGCCCTGCCGACCGGCGCCGAACTCGCCACCGACTACCTCCAGCCGCTGGCCGAGCTGCCGCAGCTCAAGCCGCACCTGCGGTTCGGCGCCCGGGTGGTGGCGATCAGCCGGCTCGGCCTGGACCGGCTGCGCACCGCCGGCCGCGAGCAGGCCCCCTTCCTGGTCCGGCTGGCCGACGGCGAGGAACTGCTCGCCCGCGCGGTGGTCGACGCCTCCGGCACCTGGGGTACGCCCAACGTGCTCGGCGCCTCCGGCCTGCCCGCCCACGGCGAGGCCGAGGCCGCGGCGTACCTGGAGCCCGCCCTGCCGGACGTGCTCGGCGCCGACCGGGACCGGTTCGCCGGCCGGCACACGCTGGTGGTCGGGGCGGGGCACTCCGCGGCGAACACGCTGCTGTCCCTGGCCGAACTGGCGGCCGGCGCACCGGGCACCGAGGTGACCTGGGCGATCCGGAGCGCCAGCCCGGCCCGCACCTACGGTGGTGGCGACGCCGACGCGCTGCCCGCCCGGGGCGCCCTCGGCTCCCGGTTGCGCGAGCACGTCGACGCCGGCCGGATCCGGCTGCTCACCGGCCGCTCCGTGCACGCGCTCGGCCCGACCGGCGGGCGCGTCACCGTGGCGGTGCGGGCCGCCGACGGCGGCGTGGAGTCCATCGTGGTGGACCGGATCGTCGCCGCCACCGGCTTCCGCCCGGACCACTCCATCGCCGCCGAGCTGCGGCTGGACCTCGACCCCGTGCTCGGCGCCACCCGGGCGCTCGCGCCGCTGATCGACCCGAACGAGCACTCCTGCGGCACCGTCCCGCCACACGGTGTCGACGAACTCGCCCACCCGGAGGCCGGCTACTACGCGGTCGGCATGAAGAGCTACGGGCGGGCGCCGACGTTCCTCATGGCCACCGGCTACGAGCAGGTCCGCTCGGTGGTCGCCGCGCTGGCCGGCGACTGGACGGCAGCCCGCGACGTCCGGCTCGAACTCCCCGAGACCGGGGTCTGCAACAGCAACCCGGCGGACCCGGTGAGCGGGGACAGCTGCTGCGGCACCGCACCGGCTGCCGCGCCAGCCGGCCGCGGGCTGGCCACCGGTGTCAGCGGTGGGCTGCTCGCCGCGCCGGTCGGCCTGATCCCGCTGGCCACCGTCGGCGGCGACGCCGGCTGCTGCGGCGGCTGATGGCCGCGGCCACCGGAGCGCCCGCCGACGCCGGGCTCGGCGGGCGCCCCGCGCGGCAGCCGCGCCGGATGGTCGCCGCGCTGGCCGTCACCCAGACCATCGGCTACGGCACCCTCTACTACGCGTACGCGGTGCTGCTGGAGCCGATGGCGGCGGCCCTCGGCGCGTCCACGGCCGCCGTGACCGGCGCGCTGACCGCGTCCGTGATCGCCGGTGCGCTCGCCGCCGTCCCGGTCGGACGGTGGCTCGACCGTCACGGCGGGCGCGGCCTGATGACCGGCGGGTCGCTGGCCGCCACGGCGCTGCTGCTCGCCTGGTCCCGGGTGGACACCATCGGGCAGCTCTACGCGGTGATGATCGGCATCGGCGTGACCGGCGCGATGGTCCTCTACGAACCGGCCTTCGCGGTCATCGTCTCCTGGTACGCGCCACCCCGCCGCGACCGGGCCCTGCTCGCCGTCACCATCGTCGCGGGGTTCGCCAGCACGATCTTCCTGCCGCTGACCGGGCTGCTCGTCGCGCGCCTGGACTGGCGCGGCGCGCTGCTCGTCCTGGCCGCCGTGCACGCGGCGACCGCCGTGCCGTTGCACGCCGCCACCGTGCGCCGGCCCCCGCGCCCCGGCCGCGCCGCGTCCCGCAAAACCGGCGGCCGGGGGCGACCGGCCCGGCCACCGGGCGCGGCGCGGCGGGCGGTGCGGGACGCGCGGTTCTGGATCCTGGTGTCCACCTTCGTCGCCCACGGGGCGGCCACCAGCACCATGACCGTGCACCTCGTCGGTTTCCTCACCCACCGCGGCCACGCCGCGACCTTCGCCGCCGCGGTGGCCGGTCTGCTCGGCATCCTGTCGGTCACCGGCCGGCTCGTCCTCACCGGCGCCCGGCGGCGGCTGTCCGTGCCCACCGTGCTCGCCGTGATCTTCGCGGTCCAGGCGGCCGCCGCACTCGGCCTGGCGGTGGCCGGCGGTACCCGGGCCGGCGCGGTCCTCGGCGTCACCGCCTTCGGACTCGGCTTCGGCGTCGCCAGCCTGGCCGTCCCGGCGCTGCTGGCCGACCGCTACGGCACCGTCGGCTACGCCGCGGTCGCCGGCCTGCTCGCCGCGCCGGTCACGCTGGCCAAGGCCACGGCACCGCTGGCCGGCGCGCTCCTGCTGCACCGCACCGGCTACGGCCCGCTGCTCGCCGCCGTCGCCGGCTGCTGCACCCTCGCCGCCGCCGGCGTGCTCACCCGCGCCGCCGGGGCGGTGGCTCGATGATCGGCTGAGGTTTCGCCGGCGCCGACCCGGCCTTCCGCCCTGCTCCGGATTAGACGATCATGAGTCGGCGGGTCGAGTGGGAGGTGGCGGGCTGTGGGGTACGTGGACAAGATCGCTTGGATTCGGCTGGAGGGCGGGCGGCTGCTCAGCACCCGGTCGCGGGGGCGGGACGTCTGGTACCTGCCCGGCGGCAAGCGGGAGCCGGGCGTGACCGACCTGGCGACGCTCTGCCGGGAGATCGCCGAGGAGTTGAGCGTCGCGGTGCTGCCGGAGAGCGCCGTGCACGTCGGCACCTTCACCGCGCAGGCGCACGGCCATCCGGCGGGCACGCTGGTCCGGATGACCTGCTACTCGGCGGAGTACCGGGGCACCCTGCGCGCGGCCAACGAGATCGCCGAGGTGGGCTGGCTCGGTTACGCCGACCGGGACCGGGTCTCCCCGGTCGACCAGCTCATCTTCGACCACCTGCGGGCGTCCGCCGGGCTGCGCTGACCCGTCGCGCCGGCGCCCGCCGTTTGCCGGGTCGGCGCGGGGGTATGCGCGGGGCCGGTGACGACAGGAGGCGCCGTGCGCTTTCCCCGCTTCGTGGACGCGGTGTCCCGCCGCTCCGGGCTGCCGCCCGGGCAGGCCGCCGCCATCGCCCGGGCCGTGCTGCAGACGATGGCCGAGCGGGTGACCGGTGGCGAGGCCGACGACCTGGCCGGGCAACTCCCGGACGACCTGAGCGACTACCTGGCGCCGGGCACCGAGGCGGTCGAGGGCCGGTCGACGGCGTTCGGGCCGGCGGAGTTCCTGCGCCGGGTGGCGGAGCGGGCCGGCGTCGACGAGGCGACCGCGCGAGCCGGCGCCGGCGCGGTCTTCGCCACGCTGCGGCAGGCGGTGACGGTCGGCGAGTTCCGGGAAATGGTGGCCCGGCTTCCCCGCGGTTCCGCCGGCACGATCGCGCCGGTGCCGCCGTACGACGGGTGAGCAGTCGGGCTTCGGCGCAGGTCATGTCGGACTGTGGACATGGCCCATATTTCGGGAAGTTTCGCGGCCTGGGCCCTGTTTTACCGTAAGATTACTTGACGGTAGACCCTTAGGCGGTAATTCCTCTACGCGCTAGGGGGATGATCGGACGATTTTCTCCGTCCCTCGTCCGAGGGTCCGTTCGGCTCTTCGGCCCGACTCTAATCGATGATCTTTCTTCCCAGGTACTGAGCCATATGCTCAATCCAATGTGAAGTCCTGGGGGGGATCATGATCAGCCTTGTCGAACACTGTGTGCTGTCCTGTTGCGGGGCGACCTCCGTAGTCTGACATGGAACAATCGACGGTCATCCATCGTTTCGCCGCTGTCGCCGCCCGTCGTCCCGAACTGCCGGCTGTGCTCGGCGAGTCCGAACAGCTCAGCTACGCCGACCTGGCCGGTGCGGCCGGCGGGTACGCCGCGGCGCTCGCCGCCGCCGGAGCCCGGCCGGGCGACCGGGTCGCCCTGCTCACCGCGCACGGCGCGCCCACCATCGCGGCCATCCTCGGCACCCTCGCGGCCGGGTGCGCGTACGTGCCGCTGGATCCCGGGTTCCCCGAGCAGCGGCTGCGGCACATGCTCGCCGCCGCCGGCGTCGGCACCGTCCTGAGTGGAGCGGAGTACGCCGAGGCGGCCCGCCGGCTCACCGCCGACCGGCCGCACGTGCGGGTGCTCACCGTGGACGCCCCGCCGCCCGCCCCGCTGCGCCCGGCGCCGATCGACCCGGACGCGCTGGCGTACGTGCTGTTCACCTCGGGCTCCACCGGCGTGCCCAAGGCGGTCGGGCAGACCCACCGCAACCTGCTGCACGTCGTCGACAACCAGATCGCCACGCTCGACCTCGGCCCGGCCGACCGGCTCAGCCTGCTCGCCTCGTTCAGCTTCGACGCGGCCATCCCCGACCTCTACCCGGCGCTGCTCGCCGGCGCCGCGGTCGTCCCGGTGGAGCTGCGCCGGCACGGCCTGGCGCACGCCGTCGAGCAGCTCGCCCGGAACCGGGTCACCGTCTACCACTCCACCCCCACCGTCTACCGGTTCCTGCTCGACACCCTCGGCGAGCGCCGGCTCGACCACGTCCGGGTCGTGCTGCTCGGCGGCGAGCAGGCCACGCACGCCGACGCCGCGCGGGGCCGCGACCGGTTCGCCCCGGACGGCCTGCTGGTCAACGGCTACGGCGCGACCGAGTTGACCTTCGCGGCCCGGTACGCGCTGCCGCTGGCCGCGGCCGACCCGGCCGCCACCGGGCCGCTGCCGATCGGCACCGCGCTGCCCGGCTACGAGCTGCGGCTGGCCCCCGACGGCGAACTCGTGGTGCGCAGCCGGCACCTCGCCCCCGGCTACCTCGACCAGCACAGCGACCGGTTCGGCGTGGACCCGGACGGGGTGCCGACGTACCGCACCGGCGACCTGGCCGACCGGCTGCCCGGCGGCGAGCTGGTCTGCCTCGGCCGGCTCGACCGGCAGGTCAAGGTACGCGGGTTCCGGGTCGAGCTGACCGAGATCGAGGCGGTGCTCGCCGAGCAGCCGGGCGTCGCCGCGGTCCGCGCCATCGCCCGCGACGGCGAGCTGCTCGCGTACGCCCGGCCGGCCGGCGGGCCGCTCGACCCGGCGGCCCTGCGCGCGGCGCTGGCCCGACGGCTGCCCGACTACGCGCTGCCGCGCGCGGTGGTGGTGGTCGAGGAGTTCCCGCTCACCGTCACCGGCAAGATCGACGAGCGGGCGCTGCCCGACCCGGCGGCGGACGTGCCGCCCGGCGAGGCCCCGACCACGCCCACCGAGCGGATCGTGCACGACATCTGGTGCGCGGTGCTCGGCCGCGCCGCGGTGGCCCGCACCGCCAGCTTCTTCGACGTCGGCGGGCAGTCCCTGCTGCTCGGTCAGGTGCAGCAGCGGCTGGCCGAGCGGTTCGGCGTACGGCTGCCCCTGCTGCGCCTCTTCGACCACCCCACGGTGGCCGACCAGGCCCGGCTGCTCGACGCGCCGCTGGAGCCGGTGCGCGCGCCGATGCCGCCGCCGGCCGCCCCGACCACCGCCGCCCGCGAGTACACCGGCGACGAGATCGCCGTGGTCGGCCTGGCCGGCCGGTTCCCGGGCGCGCCCGACGTGGCCACCTTCTGGTGGAACCTCTGCGCCGGCGTCGACTCGATCCACGACCACACCGACGAGGAACTGGCCGCCCTCGGCATCGGCTCCCGGCTGCGCGCCGACCCCCGGCACGTCAAGGCGGCGGGCCGGCTGGACGGGGTGGCCGACTTCGACGCCGGCTTCTTCTCCTTCGGCGAGCAGGAGGCCGCGCGCACCGACCCGCAGCACCGGCTCTTCCTGGAGACCGCCTGGGAGGCGCTGGAGGACGCCGGCCACGACCCGGCCCGCTTCCCCGGGCTGGTCGGGGTCTACGCGGCCACCTCGGCCAATCGCTACTTCCTGTTCCACCTCATGGACAACCCGGCGGTGGTCGGCGACGTCGACCCGGACGACTGGGAGGCCCGGCTGGTCGGCCGGCAGTTCACCGACCACCTGCCCGGCCAGGTGGCGTACCGGCTGGGGCTGACCGGGCCGGCGGTCGCCGTGCAGAGCGCCTGCTCCAGTTCGCTGGTCGCGGTCTGCCTGGCCGCCCAGAGCCTGGCCGACTACCAGTGCGACATCGCGCTGGCCGGCGGGGTGAACGTCACCTGGCCCCGCTACCGGCACACCCCCGGCGGGCTGGCCTCGCCGGACGGCCGGTGCCGCGCGTTCGACGAGGCGGCCAACGGCGCCGGCTTCGGCTCCGGCGTCGGCGTGGTGGCGCTGCGCCGGCTCGCCGACGCGCAGGCCGACGGCGACCGGATCTACGCGGTGCTCCCCGGCTGGGGAGTCACCAACGACGGCGCCGACCGGGCCGGCTTCGCCGTGCCCGGGCCGGCCGGGCAGGCCGCCGCGGTGGCCAACGCGCTCGCCGCCGCCGAGGTCGCGCCCGGCGAGGTCCGCTTCATCGAGGCGCACGGCAGCGGCACGCCGCTCGGCGACGCCATCGAGGTCGCCGCGCTGCACGAGGTGTACGCGGGCACCGGCCCCGCCGAGACCTGCGCGCTCGGCTCGGTGAAGACCAACATCGGCCACCTGGACGCCGCCGCCGGCATCGCCGGGCTGATCAAGGCGGTGCTCGCCGTGCAGCACGGGGTGATCCCGCCGAACCTGCACTTCAACCGCCCGCACCCCGAGGTCGACCTGGCCGCCGGCCCGTTCTACGTGCCGACCAAGGCGCGGGACTGGCCCGACGCGGCGCGCCGGGTCGCCGGGGTCAGCTCGTTCGGCGTCGGCGGCACCAACGCGCACGTCGTGGTGGAGCAGCCGCCACCGGCCGAGCCGGGTGACGCCCCGGACGCCGCGGCGTACCTGCTGCCGGTCTCGGCCCGGGACCCGGTCGCGCTGCGGGCGGCGCTGACCCGGCTGCGCCAGCACCTCGCCGGCACCAGCCCGGTACTGGCCGAGGTGGCCGCCACGCTGGCCCTGGGCCGGCGGGCCTTCGGCTGCCGGGCGGCCGTGGTGGCGACCGACCCGGCCGGCGCCGTCGCCGCGCTCGACGAGCTGCTCGGCACCGACGCCCGGGTGGCCGGCCCGGCAGGTGAGCTGCGTGAACTGGCCGCCACCTGGGTCACCGGCCGGGACGTGGACTGGGCGGCGCTGCACCCCGAGGGCACGGTCCGGCGTACCGGGCTGCCCACCTACCCGTTCCAGCGCCAGCGGTACTGGATCGACCCCCCTCAGAAAGGCGCGCGGTGAACTGGTTCGTCTCCGCCGGCCGCCGGGAACCGGCACCGGTCCAGCTGTTCTGCCTGCCCTACGCCGGCGCGGGCGCCAGCGCGTTCCGGCGCTGGCAGGACGGCCTCGGCCCGGGCGTCGAGGTGCTGCCGGTGCAGCTGCCCGGCCGGGAGAACCGGATCAGCGAGGACCCGCGGTTCCGGGTGGCCGACGTCGCGCACGCCATCGCCGAACGCACCACCGGCGCGTACGCCGTCTACGGCCACTCCATGGGCGGCCGGGTCGGCTTCGAGGTGGTCCGCGAGCTGCGCCGGGCCGGACTGCCGCTGCCGCTGCGGCTCTACGTCGGCGGCGCCCGTGCCCCGCACGTCACCGCGCCCAGCCTCTTCGACGGACTCTCCCGGGTGGACGACGACGAGCTGCTGCGCCGGCTCGGCGCGGGCGGCGGACTGCCGGCCGAGCTGCTCGACCACCCGGAGCTGGTCGAGCTGCTGCTGCCCCTGCTGCGCGCCGACTTCGGCCGGGTCGACAGCTACCGCTACGTCCCGGAGGAGCCGCTGCCGGTGCCGATCGTGGCGTTCAACGGCCGGCACGACCGGGCGGTCACCCGGGCGCACAGCGCGGCCTGGCGGGAGCACACCGCCGCCGGCTTCACCCTGCACGACGTCGACGGCGGGCACTTCTTCCTGCACGACCGGCTGCCCGACCTGCTCGCCCTGATCCGCGCCGACCTCGACACGGCGCTCGCCTCCCCGGATCTCGATGACACGGACATGCCCGCGACCGCCGCGGCCGATCGGTCCGGCGCGGACACAGCAGTGCCCACCGGTCCGTCCGGCACCGAGGCATCCGCCACCGCTGGTCTGTCCGGAGCCGGGGCCGGCGCGGTGCTGCCCGGCGGGCACCGGGTGCCGCTCGGCGACACCGGCTGGTCGGTGTGGCGGGACGCCATCCTGCGCACCACCGGGTTCCCCGCCGACGGGCTGGCCCTGCTCGCCGCCCCGCCGGCCGCCGCGGCCGCCGACGAGCTGCTGGCCACCGGCGCCGGCGCGGAGCAGTTCGACAAGGAGTTCGCCGAGGCGGTGGCGGCGACCGGTCGCCGGCTCACCGAGCTGGCCGGCGACCCGCTGCTGCGCGAGGCGGTCACCTGGCAGAACCGGGGCGCCCTGCTCGCCCTGGACGGCCTCGCCCGCGGCGGCCCCGACCCGGCCCGCAACGTGCGCCGCCGCGACCGGGAACGGGCCCTGCTCAAGTACTGGCAGCGGTACTGCGGCAAGAACGAGACGGTCGGCTTCTTCGGTCCGAGCTGCTGGGTCACCCTCGACCCGGCCCGCCCGGAGACCGCCGACGTGCGCCCCGGCCCCAGCCTGACCCGGCGCCGCTGGGTCTGGTTCGAGTCCTGGGCGCTGAGCGCCTACGCCGACCGGATCGGCCAGGACCTGGCGGTGCGCAGCTGGTGGGCGCCGATGCTCGCCCCGCAGTTGAGCCTCGCCGACCGGGCGGTCCGCCGGCCCGGCCGGCCGCCGGTGCCGATCACCGGCGTGGAGGCGGCGCTGCTGGCCGCCGCCGACGGCCGGCGCCCGGCCCGCGAGCTGGTCGCCGACCCGGCGATCGGGTTGCGCCGCCCGGAGGACGGCTACGCGCTGCTGGACCGGCTGGTCGAGCGGGAGCTGATCACCTGGGACGCGGCGCTGCCGGTGAGCCCGGACGCCGAGGACGTGCTGCGGCGGCGGATCGACGCGATCGGTGACGAGCCCGCGCGGCGGGACGCCCGCGCCGGCTTCGACCGGCTCCGCGCCGCCCGGGACGCGGTGGCCGCCGCGGCCGGCGACCCGGACCGGCTGCGTACCGCCCTGGACGCGCTGGACGCCACCTTCACCGAGCTGACCGGACAGCCGCCGCGCCGGCGGGCCGGCCAGATGTACGCCGGCCGCACCCTCTGCTACGAGGACACCAGCCGCGACCTCGACGTGGTCTTCGGCCAGCCGCTGCTGGACCGGATCGCCGCCCCGCTCGCGGTGCTGCTCCAGGCGGCCCGCTGGCTGGTCGGCGCGCTGGAGCGGGCGTACGGTGCGGCGTTCCGGGAGCTGCACGACGAGCTGCGCGCCGAGTCCGGCGGCGCCCCGGTGGCCCTGTCCGACCTGTGGTTCCTCGCGCAGGGCCTGTTCTGGGGCGACGGGACCCGGCCGGTCGACGCGGTCGCCGCCGAGTTCGCCGGCCGCTGGGCCGGACTGTTCGGGCTGGCCGCGCTGCCGCCCGGGACCACCGAGGTCCGGCTGCCGGTAGCCGACCTCGCCGCCCGGGTCGCCGAGGTCTTCCCGGCTGAGCGGCCGGCCTGGCCCAACGCCCGGCTGCACAGCCCCGACCTGCAAATCTGCGCCGCCGACGCGGACGCGCTGGCCCGCGGCGACTACACGGTGGTGCTCGGCGAGCTGCACGCCGCCTGGGCGTCCTTCGACTGCCAGGTCTTCACCCCGGCGCACCCGGACGTGGGGCGGCTGCGCGACGCGCTCACCGCCGACCTGGGCGAGCGGCGGATCCGGCTGCTCTTCCCGACCGACTGGCCCCGGCGCACCAGCCGGGTCGCCGAGGCGCTGGCCGGGCCGACCGACCGGCAGCTGGCCTTCGCGCCCGCGCCCGGCGCCGACCCGGACCGGGTGCTGCCCACGGTGGACCTGACAGTCGTCGACGAGGACGGCCAGCTCTTCGCCACCGCACCCGACGGGCAGCGCTGGACCCTGACCGAGGTCTTCTCCCCGCTGCTCAGCGCGCACGCCGTGGACGGGTTCAAGCTGGTCGCCGCCGCGCCGTACACCCCCCGGATCACCCTCGGCGAGCTGGTGGTGGCGCGGCAGACCTGGCGGACCACGGTCGGCGACAGCGGTCTGGCCACCGTCACCGGCGAGCGGGAACGGTTCCTCGCCGTCCGGGACTGGCGCCGCCGCCTCGGCCTGCCCGAGCAGGTCTACGTCAAGCTCGGCACCGAGACCAAGCCCTGCTTCGTCGACCTGAGCAGCCCGGCGTTCAGCAACATGTTCTGCGCCATGGTGCGGGCCGCCCGTGGCGACGGCGGCGACGACACCTCGCTGGTGGTCAGCGAGATGCTGCCCACGGTGGCCGACGCCTGGGTGCCGGACGCGGCCGGCCGGCGCTACTTCAGCGAGCTGCGGCTGCACATCGTGGACGCCGACGAGCGGGAGGCCGCTCGATGAGCGAGCGTCAGCGAGTGAATCATCGGTGCAGCGCGTTGGTGCCTCATGGCGGCACGGAGCGAAGCGGAGTGCCGGCATGAGCCACCGGATCCCGCTCGGCGACACCGGCTGGTCGGTGTGGCGCGACGTCGTGCTGCGCACCGCCGGTTTCCCGGCCGCCGGGCTGGACGCCTTCGCCGCCCCGGAGGTCGCCGCCGCCGCCGACGCCCTGCTGGCCGGGGAGGACACCGCCGACCTGTTCGACAAGGCGTTCGCGGCGGCGCTCGCCGACAGCTCGGCGGTGTGCGGCGAGATCGCCGCCGACCCGCTGCTGCGCGAGGCGGTCACCTGGCAGAACCCGGAGATGCTGATCGCGCTCGACGGCCTGCTGCGCACCGACCCGGCGGTCCGCAACGTCCGCCGCCGCAAGCGCGAGCTGAGCCTGCTGCGCTACTGGCAGCGCTACTGCGGCAAGGCCGAGACGATCGGGTTCTTCGGGCCGGTCTGCTGGGGCCGGCTCGACCCCGACCAGCCGGGCACCCGGCTGCGGCCCGGGCCGGCGCTGGTGTCCCGGCGCGAGGTCCACTTCGAGGCGTGGGCGCTGATCGCGTACGCCGACCGGCTCGCCGACGACCTGGCGGTGCGGCGCTGGTGGGCACCGGCCCTGCCGCCGCACCTGAGCCTGTCCGGCCGGCAGGTCACCCGGCCGCTGCTGCCGCCGACCGAGCTGTCCGCCGTGGAGGCGCGGCTGCTGGCCGCCTGCGACGGGCTCACCCCGGCGATCGAGCTGGTGCGGCGGCTCTGCGCCGACGGGGAGCTGCGCAGTGCGGACGACGGCTACCTGCTGCTCGACCGGCTGGTCGAGCGGAGCCTGCTGACCTGGGACGCCGGCCTGCCGGTGAGCCCCGCGGCCGAGCGCGTGCTGGCGGAGCGGATCGCCGCGATCGGCGACCCGCCGGTGCGCGCCGAGGTGGCCGCCGCGTTCGACCGGCTGCGCGCGGCGCGCGACGCGGTGGCCGCGGCCGCCGGGGACCCGGACCGGCTCGGCGCCGCCCTCGCGGCGCTGAACACCGAGTTCACCGCCGTCACCGGCCGGCCCGCCACCCGCCAGGCCGGGCAGATGTACGCCGGCCGCACGGTGCTCTACGAGGAGACCGCCCGCGACCTGGCGGTCACGGTCGGCTCCCGGGTGCTGGACGCGCTGGCCGAGCCGCTGGCGATCGTGCTGACCGCCGCCCGCTGGCTGACCGCCGAGGTCGGCGCCGCCGGGGAGCGGCTGGTGGCCGAGCTGCACGCCGAACTGCGCGGCGACGGGCCGGTGCGGCTGGCCGACGTCTGGGCCCTCGCCCAGGGGCTGCTGCTGGCCCCGGACGGCCCGATCGCCAGCGCGGGCGCCGAACTGACCGCCCGCTGGGCCGAGCTGGTCGGCCTGGACACGGTCGCGCCCGACCAGACGGAACTGCGGCTGCGCAGCGCCGACCTGGCCGAGCGGGCCCGGGCGCTGTTCGGTGCCGAGCGCCCCGGCTGGCCGTCCGCCCGGATCCACAGCCCGGACGTGCAGGTCAGCGCCACCGGGCTGGACGCGGTCGACCGGGGCGACGTCCTGCTCGTCCTCGGCGAGCTGCACCCGGCGTACGTCCCGTTCGACAGCGCGGTGCTGACCCCGTTCCACCCCGACCCGGCGGCGTTGCGGGCCGCGCTCGACGCGGACCTCGGCCCGGCCCGGGCCCGGGTGCTCTATCCGGAGAGCTTCCCCCGCACCACCACCCGGATGACGTACGCGCTCGACGGCCCCGCCGACCGGCAGTTCGGCATCGACACGGCGCACGGCGCCGACGTGGAGCGGCTGGTCCGGGCCACCGAGGCACTGGTCGAGCCGAGCGCCGACGGGTGGGTGGCGGTGCTGCCCGACGGCACCCGCTGGCCGGTTATGGAGATCTTCGCCACCCTGCTCGGAGCGCTGCTGCTGGACGCGTTCAAGCTGCTCGCCCCGGCCCCGCACACGCCCCGGATCACCATCGACCGGCTGGTCGTTGCCCGGCGTACCTGGCGGACCACGGTGGCGGAGACCGGGCTGGCCGGCGTCACCGGCGAGGCCGAGCGGTTCCTCGCGGTCCGCCGCTGGCGGGCCCGGCTCGGGCTGCCCGAGCGGGTCTTCGTCAAGGTCGGCACCGAGGTCAAGCCCTGCTACGTCGACCTCACCGGCCCGCTGCACGCCCAGTCGCTCTGCGCCATGGTCGACGCCGCCGCGAAGACCGGCCCGGAGGTCACGGTCACCGTCAGCGAGCTGCTGCCGGACCCGGCGGACGCCTGGGTGACCGACGTGCAGGGCCGCGGCTACGTCAGCGAGCTGCGGATGCAGATCACCGATCCAGTGAGCCACCGGGGAGTGAACGGGTGACCGACATCCTGTCCATCAGCGCCGCGCACGGCGAGAGCCTCTCCTGGCCGGACGCGACGCTGGCCGAGCTGATCGCCGCCCAGGCCGCCCGCACCCCGGACGCGGTAGCGGTGCGCCAGTGGGACACCCGGCTCAGCTACGCCGAGCTGCTGGCCCGGGCCGCCGGGGTGGCCGCCGCGTTGCGCGAGCGCGGCGTCGGCCGGCAGACCCGGGTCGGCGTCTGCGGCGCCCGCACCCCCGACCTGGTGGTGACCGTGGTCGGCGTGCTGCTGGCCGGCGGCTGCTACGTGCCGCTGGAGCCGGGCGGGCCGCGCCGGCGGCTGCGGGAGATCGCCGCCGACGCCGGGGTGACGGTGGTGGTCGGCGACGCGGCCGAAGCGGAGTTCGGCGACGTGCCCGGCGTCGAGGCGGTCGGCCTGCCCGGCCCGGCCCCGCTGGCCCCCTGCCCGGCGCGCCCCGGCGACCCGGCGTACGTGCTGTTCACCTCCGGGTCCACCGGCCGGCCCAAGGGGGTGCTCACCACCCACCGCAACGTTGTCGAGTTCGTCACCGGCTGCGCCGCGCTGACCGGCGCCGACGCCGGAGTACGCAGCCTCGGCATCGCCTCGCTCGGCTTCGACGCGGCCACCATGGACCTGTTCCTGCCGCTGCTGCTGGGCGGCGCCGTCCAGCTGCTCGGCGCCGACGACCGGGCCGACCCGGTGCGGCTCGCCCGGTTCATCGCCGCGCACGAGGTGAACTGGGGGTTCATCACCCCGACCGTGCTGTCCATGCTGGACCCGGCGGAGCTGCCGGCCTGGCGGGTGGTGCTCTGCGGCGGGGAGGCGGTGCCCGCCGAGCTGGCCGCCCGCTGGGCGCCCGGAAGGCTCTTCCTCAACGGCTACGGGCCCACCGAGACCACTGTGCTCGCGGTCAGCGGGGAACTGACCGCCACCGAACGCGACCCGGTGCCGATCGGCCGCCCGCTGCCCAACCACCGGGCGTACGTGGTGGACGAGCGGCTGCGCCCGGTGCCGCCGGGGGAGACCGGCGAGCTGCTGATCGGCGGCCCCGGTCTGGCCGACGGCTACCTCAACCGGCCCGCGCTGACCGCCGAGCGGTTCGTCCCCGACCCGTTCTCGGACCTGCCCGGGGAGCGCCTCTACCGCACCGGTGATCTGGTGCGGCAGGACCCGGACGGGCGGATCGTCTACCTCGGCCGCGCCGACCGGCAGGTGAAGGTCCGCGGCCAGCGGATCGAACTGGGCGAGGTGGAGGCGGTGCTGGCCGACCTGCCCGGGGTGGACCGGGTGGCGGTGGAGGCGGTGCCCGGTCCGGCCGGCACCGAGCTGGTCGCGTTCCTCACCCCCGCCGACGCCCCGGACGACGAGCGGCTGCGGGCGTACGCCGGACCCCGGCTGACCGCCGCGATGCTGCCGGCCCGGGTGCTGCGCCTGGCCGAGCTGCCGGTCAGCCCGACCAGCGGCAAGCTGGACCGGGCGGCGCTGCGCGCGCTGGCCGCTGCCGGCCGCCCGGCCGAGCCGGCCGAGTCGACCGGACCGGCCGCGGGCGACGAGCCGGTGGCGGCGGCGGTGGCCCGGATCTGGGGCCGGCTGCTCGGCGCCGCGCCCGACCCGACCAGCGACTTCCTGGCCGCCGGCGGCAACTCGATAGCGGCGATGCGGCTGGTCGCGGCGCTCCGCGCCGAACTGGGCCGGCAGGTCGACGCCCGGGACGTCTTCACCGCCCGCACCCTGGCCGGGCTCGTCGAGCGGGTCCGCGCCGCGGCCCCCGCCGACGCCGACGGGCTGACCACCGGCAACCCGCCCACCCTCTCCCCGCCGCAGCGGCGGCTCTGGTTCGTCGACCAGCTCGCCCCGTCCAGCGCGCCGTACAACATCGCGGTGGCGCACCGGCTGCGCGGCCCGCTGGACACCGCCGCCCTCGGCGCGGCGCTGCGCGCGGTCGCCGAGCGGCACGACGTGCTGCGCTGGCGGATCCCGCAGACCGCCGGCGTGCCGTACGCGGTCCGCGAGGAGCCGACCGACGTGGCCGTCCCGGTGGTCGACCTGACCGGCGGCGCCGACGCCGGGGCGGAGCTGGCCGCGATGCTGGCCGCCGGCGCGGCGCACGCCTTCGACCTGGCGACCGGGCCGCCCTGGCAGGTGACCGTCTACCGGCTCGGCGTGGACGAGCACGTGCTGGCGATCACCCTGCACCACGCGGTCTTCGACGGCTGGTCCGAGAAGCTGTTCTACGACGACCTCGCGGCGGCGTACGCCCAGGCGGTCGCCGGGGACCCGCCGCGGCTGCCGGCGCTGGCCGCCACGTACGCCGACTACGCGGTGTGGCGGGCCGAGCGGGACCGGCACCGCGGTGCGCCGGACCTGGCCTGGTGGCGCGAGCACCTGCGGGACGCGCCGACCGTCCTCGAACTGCCCCGCGACCGGCCCCGGCCGGCGGTGGCGACCTACGCCGGGGCCGAGGCGGCCGTGCGGTTGCCCGAGGCGACCGACCGCGCGGTACGCGCGCTGGCCGAGCGGCGCGGCACCACCGTCGCCGCGGTGCTGCTGGCCGGCTTCGGTGAGCTGCTGCGCCGGCTCACCGGCGGTGACGACCACGTGCTCGGTGCGATCGTCGCCGACCGGCGGCTGGCCGCCTTCGACGACGTGGTCGGCTTCTTCATCGACACCGTGCCGGTGCGGGTACGCGGCGGCGCGGCCAGCTTCGCCGAGCTGGTGGAGCGGTGCGCGACCGAACTGCACGAGGTGACCGCCCATCCGGGCGCGCCGCTGGAGAAGATCGTCGAGGCGCTCGGGGTGGGTCGGGACACCTCCCGAGCCCCGCTGGTGCAGGTGCTGTTCAACGTGCTCAACTTCGCCCCGCCGCGGCTGGCGCTGGCCGGGCTGACCGCCGAGCCGGTCGCCGTGCCCAAGCCCGGCTCGCCGTTCGACATCACCGTCTACGTCGTCGAGCGGGACGACCGCTGGGGCGTCGAGGTGGTCTACAACCCGGACCTGTTCGACGCCGAGCGGGTCGAAGGGCTGCTCGCCGACCTGGTGGCGCTGGTCGGCGCGCTGGCCGCGGCGCCGGAGACCCCCGCCGACCGGGTGGCCGCCGAACTGCCCCGGCCGACCGTGGCCACCCCCCAGCTCGGCGCGATGGGCGTGGCGGCCGCCGAGCCGCCGCGCGGCGTGCTGCCGGCCGGCCCCGACGGCCTGACCGACACCGAGGAGCTGATCGCCGGCATCTGGCGGGAGGTGCTGGAACGCGACCAGGTCGGGGTCACCGACAACTTCTTCGACATCGGTGGCCACTCGCTCGCCCTGGCCGCCGTGCACGCCCGGCTGACCGCCGCCACCGGCCGCTCGATCAAGATGCTCGACCTGTTCCGCCACCCCACCATCCGGGCGCTCGCCGCCAGCCTCGACGGCGCCGCCGACCGGCCGGAGCTGGCCCGCGCCGCGCTGCGCGCCGCCGCCCGACGCAGCCGTACCCGCCGTAACCCACCCCGCCGCCCCGGCGGCACCGCGTGACGAAGGACAGCCTGATGAGCAACCCGACCGCAACCGACCTGCCCGACGACGGCATCGAACCGATCGCCATCGTCGGCATGGCCGCCCGCCTGCCCGGCGCGGCCGACGTGAACGAGTTCTGGCGCAACCTGGTCGACGGGGTCGAGTCGAGCACCGAACTCAGCCGGGAGGAGCAGATCGCCCGGGGCGCCACCGAGGCGGAGGTCGACGACCCGGGCTGGGTGAACCGCGCGCCGCTGGTCGACGGGTACGACGAGTTCGACGCCGGACTGTTCGGGATGACCGCCCGGGAAGCGGAGATCACCGACCCGCAGCACCGGCTGTTCCTGGAGTCCTGCTACACCGCGTTGCAGGACGCCGGCTACGACCCGGGTCGCTACGACGGTTCGGTCGGCGTGTACGCCGGCACCGGCGGCAACTTCTACCTGCACCGCTACGTGTACCGCAACAAGCGGGTCGGGGGCAGCCCGCACGGCGCCGTCTCCATCGCCACCGGCAACTCGCCCAACTACATCGCCACCAACGTGTCGTACCGGCTGGACCTGCGCGGGCCGAGCCTGACCGTGCACACCGCCTGCTCCACCTCGCTGGTCGCGTTCCACCTGGCCTGCGAGGCGCTGCGCAACGGCGAGTGCGACATGGCGCTGGCCGGCGGGGCGAACATCGAACTGCCGCACGTCGGCTACCTGGGCATGGACGGCTTCACCTCGCCGGACGGGCGGTGTCGCCCGTTCGACGCCGGCGCCAACGGCACCGTCTGGGGCAGCGGCGTCGGGGTGACCCTGCTCAAGCGCCTCTCCGACGCGATCGCCGACGGCGACACGATCCGCGCCGTGGTGCTCGGCAACGCGATCAACAACGACGGCGCCGGCAAGGTCGGCTTCACCGCCCCCAGCATGGACGGGCAGATGGAGGCGATCGCCCAGGCGGTCGCGATGGCCGACGTCGACCCGCGCACCATCAGCTACGTCGAGGCGCACGGCACCGGCACCGCGATGGGCGACCCGATCGAGGTGGCCGCGCTCTCCGCCGTCTACACCAAGGACACCGACGACCGGGGCTGGTGCGGCATCGGCTCGGTGAAGTCCAACATCGGCCACCTGAGCCAGCCCTCCGGCATCGTCAGCGTGATCAAGACCGTGCTGGCGATGGAACACGGGCTGATCCCGCCGACCATCAACTACGAGACGCCCAACCCGGCCATCGAGTTCGCCGACACCCCGTTCTACGTCACCAACACCCTGACCAAGTGGGACACCGACGGCGCACCCCGGCGGGCCGGGGTCAGCTCCTTCGGCATCGGCGGCACCAACGCCCACGTGGTGCTGGAGGAGGCCCCGGCGGCGCACCGGCCGTCCCGGCGGGTCCGCCCGGCGCAGTTGCTGCACCTGTCGGCGAAGACCCCCACCGCGCTGGACACCGCCGTACGGCGGCTCGCCGAGCACCTGGAGTCCGCCGCCGACCGGGGGCCGGAGCACCTCGCCGACGTGGCGCACACGCTGCGGATCGGCCGGCAGGAGTACCCGCACCGGGTCGCCGTGGTGGCCACCGACCTGGCCGACGCGGTGACCGCGCTGACCACCCCGCGCCGCCGGCAGGCGGGGGTGGCCGAGGGCGCCGCGCCCCGGCTGGCCTTCCTCTTCTCCGGCCAGGGCGCCCAGTACGCGGGCATGGGCGCGCAGCTCTACGCCGAGGAGCCCGGCTTCGCGGCCACCGTGGACCAGTGCGCCGAGCTGCTCCGCCCGGAGCTGGGGCTGGACATCCGTGACCTGATCCTCGGCCGCGACCCGCAGGCCCAGGAGAAGCTCACCGAGACCCGCTACACCCAGCCCGCCCTGTTCGTCGTCGAGTACGCCCTGGCGGCGCTCTGGCAGTCCGCCGGGGTGCGGCCGGCCGCGATGATCGGCCACTCGATCGGCGAGTACGTCGCCGCCACCGTGGCCGGCGTGCTGAGCCTGCCGGACGCGCTGCGGGTGGTGGCCGCCCGCGGCCGGCTGATGCAGTCCATGCCGCCGGGAGCGATGCTCGCGGTCGCGCTGGACGAGTCGGTGGTCGCCGAGCGGCTCCCCGAGGGGCTGGCCGTGGCCACCGTCAACGGCCCCGGCACCTGCGTGGTGGCCGGCCCCACCGAGGCGGTCGCCGCGTTCGCCGAGACGCTCAAGGGCAAGGCCAAGCCGCTGCGCACCTCGCACGCCTTCCACTCGCCGATGATGGAGCCCATCCTCGCGGAGTTCACCGCGCTGATGGCCGGGGTGCCGCTGCGCGCGCCGGCGATCCCGTTCCTGTCCAACGTCACCGGCACCTGGATCACCGAGCAGCAGGCCACCGACCCCGCGTACTGGGCGGCGCACCTGCGCCAGCCGGTGCGCTTCGGGGCCTGCGTGGCCACCCTGCTCGGCGAGGGCACCTGGCAGCTCGTCGAGTGCGGCCCCGGCAAGCAGCTGGCCAACCTGGCCCGGATGCAGGTGGCCAAGGCGGCCGAGGCGCAGCGCAAGCTCACCCCGCTGGGCAGCCTGCCCGGCCCGGGCGACGCGACCGGCGACCTGGCCACCCTGCTCGGCGCCGCCGCCGCGCTCTGGTGCCAGGGCACCCCGGTGCGGCTGGGCTCCGACCCGGACGCCCGGCGGGTGCCGCTGCCGACGTACCCGTTCGAACGGCGCCGCTACTGGGTCGACCCGGACCCGGTGGAGCAGGTCGCCGCGGCGCCGGTGGAGACCGGACCCCGGCCGCTGCCGGAGTGGTTCGCGGTGCCGGTCTGGCGGCAGGCCGCGCCGGAGCCGCGGACCGAGCCGCCGGGCCGCTGCCTGGTCCTGGTCGACGGCCCGCGCGGCGACGCGCTGCTCGCCGGGCTGCGCGCCGCCGGCGCCGACCCGGTGCCGGTACGCCCCGGCGACGCCTTCGCGGCCACCGACACCGGCTACCGGCTGCGCCCCGGCGTGCGGGACGACTACGACGCGCTGGTGGCCGCGCTGGCCGCCGACGGCGTCCCGGCCCGGCTGGTGCACGCGTTCGCCCTCGACGGCGAGCCGGCCGGTACCGACATCGCGGCCACCTGGGCGGCCCAGGACCGGGGCTTCTTCAGCGCCCTGCACCTGGTGCAGGCGCTGGCCGGTGCCGGCCTGACAAGTGACGATGGCGCCCTCACCCTGGACCTGGTCACCAGCGGCATCGGTGACGTCAGCGGCACCGACCTGTGCCGGCCGGAGCACGCCACCCTGGCCGGGCTGGCCCGGGTGCTCCCGGTCGAGCTGCCCGGGCTGACCGTCCGGCTGCTCGACGCCGACCCGGCCGACGACGGCGGGCGGGCGCTCCTGGCCGAGCTGCGCCGCCCGGTCGACCCGGAGCGACCCGAGGTGGCGCTGCGCGGCGGCCGCCGCTGGGTGACCGGCTACGAGCAGGTCACCGTGGACGCCGAGGGCGAGCCGGGGGCGCTGCGCGAGGGCGGCCGGTACGTCATCACCGGCGGCCTCGGCGGCATCGGCATCACCCTGGCCGAGGACTTCGCCCAGCGGGCCCGGGCGAAGCTGGTCCTGCTGGCCCGCTCCGGCCTGCCCGCCCGCGAGGAGTGGGACGCGCACCTGACCGTGCACGGCGGGGCGGACCGCACCGGCCGGGCGATCGCGGCGATCCGCCGGATGGAGGCGGCCGGCGCCGAGGTGCTGGTGCTCGCCGCCGACGTCACCGACCCGGCCGACCTGCGCCGGGTCCGGGCGGCGGCCGAGGCCGCGTACGGCGGGATCGACGGCATCGTGCACGCGGCCGGCCTGCCCGGCGGCGGCATGGCCGAGATCAAGGAGCGGGCCGAGGCGGAGCGGGTGCTGGCGCCCAAGCTCGCCGGCACCCTCGCGCTGGCGCAGGTCTTCGGCGACCTGCCGCTGGACTTCGTGGTGCTCTGCTCGTCGATCACCGCGGTGATCGGCGGCTTCGGCCAGGTGGACTACTGCGCTGCCAACAACGCGCTGGACGCCTACGCCCGCTCCGGGCTGGGCTGGCGGGCGCCGGTGCTGTCGCAGAACTGGGGCGGCTGGGCCGAGGTGGGCATGGCGGTGGAGACCAACGCGCCGGCCGGGTTCCGGGCCGCGGGCCGGGACACCGTCACCAGTCCGGTCGAGCACCCGGTGCTCACCACGAAGGTGACCGGCCCCGACGGCATCGTGCTGCACGGCCTGGTCTCCGCGGCCACCCACTGGCTGCTCGACGAGCACCGCATCGGCGGGGTGCCGGTGGTCCCGGGCACCGCCCACCTGGAGTCGGTCCGCGCGGCGGTGGCCGCCGCGCTGCCCGCTCCGGCCGAGGGCGCCTGCGTGGAACTGCGCGACGTGGTGTTCCTGGAGCCGTTCTCGGTGCCGGAGGGCACCGTGGCCCAGTACCGGGTGGAGCTGACCCCGAGCGAGGACGGCGCCGACTTCGCGGTGCGCAGCCTCGCCGCCGGCCAGACGCGCACGCACGTGCGCGGCTCGGCGGGCTGGACCGTCGAGCCGGCCCCGCCGGCGCGGCAGCCGGCCGTGGCCGGCCGGCGGGTGGACGACGACTCGTCGTTCGGCCGTGGCCGCACCAGCATGCTCACCTTCGGGCCGCGCTGGGCCGCGCTGCGCGAGCACCACCTCGGCGACGCCGAGGAACTGGCCCGGATCGCGGCCCCCGCCGAGGCCGTCGGTGACCTGCCGGCCTGGGGGCTGCACCCGGCGCTGCTGGACGTGGCGACCGCGTTCGGCCGGGGCCAGGGTTCGGGCACCTACCTGCCGCTGTCGTACGGGCGGATCGTGGTGCGCGGGCCGCTGCCGGCCGAGTTCCACAGCCACCTGCGGCACCGGGACAGCGCCACCGACGAGGTGGTCGCCGCCGACCTGACCCTGCTCGACCCGGCCGGCCGCGAACTCGTCGCGATCAGCGACTTCGTGCTGCGCCGGGTCGACCAGGGCGCGGTGACCGGCGGGCTGACCGCCGCCGCGCCGGCCGACACCGTCGAGGCGGCGCCGGCCGGGCCGACCGAGGACATCCGGCCGGTGGACGGCGCGGAGGCGTTCCGGCGCAGCCTCACCGCCGGGCTGGGCACCCAGGTGGTGATCGCCACCCGGACGGTGGCCGACATCCGCGACCGGGCCGGCCGGGTGACCACCGAGAGCCTGGAGAACGAGCCGGAGGCGCCGGCCGCCACGCCGGCCGCGACCGGGGGCGGCTCGGCCGCGCCGAGCACCGAGCTGGAGGTCACCATCGCCGGGGTCTGGCGGGACGCGCTGGGCGTGCCGGAGATCGGGGTCGACGACGACTTCTTCGCCCTCGGCGGCAACTCCCTGGTCGCGGTCCAGCTGATCGCGGCGATGCGCAAGGCGACCGGGGTCCGGCTGCCGATGCGCAGCCTCTTCGAGACGCCCACCGTCGCCGGTCTCGCCGCCCGGATCGAGGAGCTGCGGGCCACCGCCCCCACCGACGAGCCGGCCGCCCCGGCCACCATCCCCGCCATCCCGCGGCTGCCCCGCGCGTGAGCACCGAGAAACCAGGAGTGACAGAGCAATGAGCGACACGATCGCCACGCTGCCGGTGGTCGTCGAGAACGACGGCCGGGAGCTGACCGAGTTGATCGACGCCCGCCGCGCGGAACTGCGCGCGACGCTGGCCGAGCACGGCGGACTGCTGTTCCGCGGCTTCGACGTCGGCGGGGTGGACGGCTTCGACCGGGTGGTCCGGGCGCTGTCCGGCGAACCGCTGGTCTACACCGAACGGTCCTCGCCCCGGCACGCCATCAAGGGCCGGGTCTACACCTCGACCGACTACCCGCCGGACGAGGAGATCTTCCTGCACAACGAGAACTCGTACCAGGCGCGCTGGCCGCTGACCCTGTTCTTCTACTGCATCACCCCGCCGCAGACGCAGGGCGCGACCCCGCTGGCCGACGTGCGCCGGGTGTACGCCGAGATCGACCCGGCGGTGCGGGAGGAGTTCGTGCGCCGGCGCTGGATGCTGGTCCGCAACTTCCACGCCGACTTCGGCACCCGCTGGCAGGACGTGTTCAACACCGACGACCGGGCCGAGGTCGAGGCGTACGCGGCGGCGAACCGGATCGGGCTGGAGTGGCGCGGTAAGGACGGGCTGCGCACCCGGGCGGTGCGGGACGTGGTGCACCACCGGCCCGGCTCGGACACCCCGCGCTGGTTCAACCACGCCACCTTCTTCCACATCAGCACCCTGCCCAAGGACTACCAGGAGGGGCTGCTGGCCATGTTCGGCGCGGACGAGCTGCCGTCGAACACCTACTACGGCGACGGTGGGGAGATCCCCGCCGACGTGATGGAGCACCTGCGGGCCGCGTACCGGGCGGCCAGCGTCCGCTTCGACTACCAGCGCGACGACGTGCTGGTGGTGGACAACATGACAGCGGCGCACGGGCGGGAGCCGTTCACCGGCCCCCGCAAGATCGCCGTCGCGATGGCCGAACCGCACACCCCCGAGAGCGCTGGAGACAACTGATGGCCGAATCCCGTTTCCTGGTCGTCCGCAACGACGAGGAGCAGTACTCGATCTGGTCGGCCGAGCGCGACCTCCCCGCGGGGTGGCACGAGGCCGGTTTCGCCGGCACCCGCGAGGAGTGCCTGGCGCACATCGACACCGTCTGGACGGACATGCGTCCGCGTTCGGTCCGCGAGGCGGCGTCATGAGCGAGTGGACCTTCCCGGCCTCCTTCGCCCAGGAGCGGGTGTGGCTGGCCAACCAGCTCGACGCCGGCTCGCCGGTCTACAACGTCTCCAGCCCGTGCCGGTTCCCGGTCGGCATCACCCGGGAGCAGGCCAACGCGGTGCTCGGGCAGATCGTCGCCCGGCACGAGTCGCTCCGCACCCACCTGCGCACGCAGGACGGTGACCTGGTCCAGGTGGTCCGCGCCGCGGAGCCGGTGGAGCTGCCCGAGACCGACCTGCGCCACCTGCCGGTGGCGGAGCGTGACCGGCACGCCCACGAGTTGCTGGCCGAGCTGGCCCGCACGCCGATCCCGCTGGACGCACCGCCGCTGTGGCGGGCGCGGTTGCTGCGGCTCACCGACGACCAGCTCACGCTGCTGTTCGTGGTGCACCACGCGGTGTTCGACAGCCATTCGGCGGTGCTGTTCACCGAGGAGCTGGCCGCGCTCAGCCGAGCCGCGCTGACCGGCGCGCCTGCCGACGTGCCCGAGCTGCCCATCCAGTACGCCGACTACGCGGTCTGGCAGCGCGACCAGCTCGCCGGCCCGGAGCTGGACCGGCAGCTGGACTTCTGGCGCACGCAGCTGGCCGGCGCGCCGGCGGTGACCGCCCTGCCGCTGGACCGGCCCCGGCCGGCGCAGCTGGGCTTCGCCGGCGACGAGGTGCGTTTCGACCTGCCCGCCGGGCTGCTGGACCGGATCGGCCAGCTCGCCGCCGGTTCGGCGGCCACCCCGTACATGGTGCTGCTGGCCGCGTTCACCGCGCTGCTGTCCCGGATCTCCGGCGACGAGGACGTGGTGGTCGGCGTCTCCACCGCCGGCCGGGACAATCCCGAACTGGCCCGGCTGATCGGCATGTTCGTCAACCCGGTGGCGCTGCGCTGCGACCTGGCCGGCGACCCGACCTTCGCCGAGCTGCTGGTCCGGGTCCGCGACCGGCTGGTCGACGCGATGGAGCATGGCGGCACGCCGTTCCAGCGGATCGTCGAGGCGATCGACCCGCAGCGGGACCCGTCGGTGCAGCCGGTCTTCCAGACCGCGCTGAACTTCATCCCGGACTCCGGTCTCGACCCGGCGCCGCTCGGCACCACCAAGGACGACCTGGCCTTCGACATCACCACCGGCACCAGCCGGTTGCTGTACCGGACGGCGCTGTTCGACCGGGCCACCGCCGAGACGGTCGTCGCCCGCTACGTGCGGCTGCTCACCGCCGCGGTCGCCGACCCGGCGCAGCGCGTCTCGGCGCTGCCGCTGCTCGCCGACGCCGAGCGGGAGCTGGTGCTGTCCACCTGGAACGACACCGCCCGCGACGTGCCGCCGAGCACGCTGGTGGCGGAGTTCGAGCGGCAGGCGGCGGCCACCCCGGACGCGCCCGCCCTGGTCCGCGCCGGCGTCGAGCTGACGTACGCCCGGCTGAACGCCGACGCCAACCGGCTGGCCCGGGTGCTGGTGGCCCGCGGGGCCGGCCCGGAGTCCCGGGTCGCGCTGGCGCTGCCCCGCTCGGTGGAGCTGGTGGTCGCCATCCTCGCGGTGCTCAAGTCCGGCGCGGCGTACGTGCCGGTGGACACCGGCTACCCGGCCGGCCGGATCGCCTACCTGCTCGCCGACGCCGAGCCGGCGCTGGTGCTGGCCACCCCGGAGACCGCCGCGCTGGTGCCGGCCGGCGCGCTGGTGCTCGACGGCCCGGTGGACGGTGACGGGGCCGACCTGACCGACGCCGACCGGGCCGCCCCGCTGCGCCCGGACCACCCGGCGTACGTGCTCTACACCTCCGGCTCCACCGGCCGACCCAAGGGCGTGGTGGTGGAGCACCGGGCGGTGACCGCGTACCTCGCCTGGGCCCGGGACACCTACCCGGGGCTGGCCGGCACCGCGCTGCTGCACTCGCCGGTCTCGTTCGACCTGACCGTCACCGGGCTGCTCGGCCCGCTCACCGCGGGTGGCACGGTCCGGCTCGCGGCGATCGACGAGCCCGCCGCGCGGGCCGGCGGGCGGCCGACCTTCCTCAAGGTCACCCCCAGCCACCTGCCGCTGCTCGACGCCGAGCTGTCGCCCACCACCGACCTGGTGATCGGCGGCGAGGCGCTCACCGGGGAGCAGCTCGCCGGCTGGCGGGCCGGCCACGGCGACGTCGCGGTGATCAACGAGTACGGCCCGACCGAGGCGACCGTCGGCTGCGTGGCCGCCCGGATCGCGCCGGGACAGCAGCTGCCCGCCGGGCCGGTGCCGATCGGCCGGCCCACCTGGAACACCCGGGCGTACCTGCTCGACGGGGCGCTCAACCCGGTGCCCCCGGGCGTGGTCGGTGAGCTGTACGTGGCCGGTGACCAGCTGGCCCGGGGCTACCTGCGCCGGCCCGGCCTGACCGCCGAGCGCTTCCTGCCCTGCCCGTACGGGCCGGCCGGGCAGCGGATGTACCGCACCGGCGACCTGGCCCGCTGGCGGCCCGACGGCACGCTGGAGTACCTGGGCCGCCGCGACAGCCAGGTCAAGGTCCGCGGCATGCGGATCGAGCTGGGCGAGATCGAGTCGGCGCTGCTGGCCCGGCCGGACGTGACCGCCGCGGCGGTGGTGGTGCGTACCGACTCCGGGGAGCCGACCCTGGTCGGCTACCTGGTGGGGACGGCCGACGAGGCGACCCTCGCCGCCGACCTGGCCCGGGAACTGCCGGCGCACCTGGTGCCGTCGGCGTTCGTCCGGCTCGACGCGCTGCCGCTGACCCCGAACGGCAAGCTGGACACCGCGGCGCTACCCGCCCCGGCCGCCGCCGAGCCGGCCGCCGACGGGTTCGTCGCCCCGCGCACCGACGCCGAGGTGCTGGTCGCCGAGGTGTACGCCGAGATCCTCCAGGTGGACAAGGTCGGCGCCCTGGACGACTTCTTCGCCCTGGGCGGCAACTCGCTGCGCGGCATGCGGGCGATGGCCCGGATCCGCGCCGAGGTGGACGTCGACCTGCCGATGCGGGCGCTGTTCAGCACCCCGGTGGTGGCCGACCTGGCCGCCCAGATCGAGCAGCGGATCGCCGCCGAACTCGACGAGCTCTCCGAAACCGAGGTCGCCGCGCTGCTCGCGGCGGAGAAGGACAAGCCCTGATGACCGACCTGAAGGATCCGGCCCGGGACGCGGCCCGCCAGGCGTTGATCGCCCAGCGGCTGCGCAAGCGGCAGTCGGCCGCGCCCGCGGCCCGGATCGGCCCGCGTCCGCCGGACGCCGAGGTGCCGCTGTCGTACGCCCAGGAGCGGGTCTGGTTCATGGACCAGCTCGCTCCGGGCGAGGCGGCGTACCACATCGCGGTGCCGCTGCGGGTGCGCGGGCCGCTCGACGTCGCGGCGCTGCGCGCCGCGCTGGCCGGGCTGACCCGCCGGCACGAGTCGCTGCGCACCCGGTTCCCGGCCGACGCCGACGGCCGGCCGACCGTGGTGGTGCAGGACGCGGTCGAGGTGCCGCTGACCATCGTGGACGCCCCGGACGAGGCGGCGGCGCAGGCGCTGGTGGAGGCGGCCGCGGCCGAGCCGTTCGACCTGGCCGAGGGGCCGCTGCTGCGGGCGCTGCTGATCCGGCTGAACGTCGACGACGACAATCCGGCCTCCGCGCCGCACGGCGGCACTCCGGACCGGATGAACGTCGACGACCACGTGCTGTTCCTCAGCAAGCACCACATCGTCGGCGACGGCTGGTCGGTGGACGTGCTGCTGCGCGACCTGATCACCCTCTACCGGGGTGGCGACCTGCCGGCGCTGCCGATCCAGTACGGCGACTTCGCCCACTGGGAGGCGCGGGAGCTGGAGGGGCCGGCGGCCCGCCGGCACCTGGACTGGTGGAAGCAGCGGCTGGCCGGCATCACCCCGCTGGAGCTGCCGCTGGACCTGCCCCGTCCGGCCACCCAGACCTACACCGGCGACTTCGTGGAGCTGCGGCTGGACCGGGCCGCCGCGGACGGGCTGCTCGCGCTGACCCGCTCGTACGGCGGCACCCTGTTCATGACGCTGCTCGCGGCGTACCAGGTGTTCCTGTCCCGGCATGCCGGGCAGGACGACTTCGCCGTCGGGGCGTCGGTCGCCGGCCGGTCGGTGCCGGAGCTGGAAGACGTCGTCGGCATGTTCATCAACATGGTGCCGCTGCGCGCCGAGCTGGCCGGCGACCCGACCTTCATCGAGCTGCTGGAGCGCACCCGGCGCAGCGTGCTGGACGGCCTGGAGCACGCCGAGGTGCCGTTCGCGAAGGTGGTGCACGAGCTGGGGCTGCCCCGGGACGTGAGCCGCTCGCCGGTGTTCCAGGCCATGTTCGTGCTGCAGAACTACGAGATCGGCCGGTTCAACGAGGTCTCCGACGCCACCGACGTCACCTTCGACTGGACGCCGATGGAGCTGCGGGCGACCCGGTTCGACTTCGAGCTGCACGCGGTGGAGACGGTCGACGGGCTCTACGCCAAGCTGGTCTTCAACACCGACCTGTTCACCCGGGCCACCGTCGAGCGGATGGCCGAGCGGCTCGCCGCGCTGCTGCACGCGGTGGTGGCCGCCCCGGACACCCCGATCTCCGCGCTCGACCTGCTCGCCCCGGCCGAGCGGCGGCTGCTGGCGAGCTGGAACGACACCGCCGCCGACTTCCCGCGCGAGCAGACCCTGCACGGGCCGATCGAGCAGCGGGCCGCCGCCACCCCGGACGCGGTGGCGGTCACCTTCGAGGGCCGCTCGGTGACGTACGCCGAGCTGAACGCCGCCGCGAACCGGATCGCGCACCGGCTGCGCGCGGCCGGGGTGGGCCCGGAGACCCTGGTCGGCGTCTGCGCCGAGCGGTCGGTCGAGCTGGTCGCCGGGCTGCTCGGCGTGCTGAAGGCCGGCGGTGCCTACCTCCCGCTGGACCCGGAGTATCCGGCCGACCGGCTGGCGTTCATGGTCACCGACGCGGCCGCGCCGGTGGTGCTGGTGCAGCGGCACCTGCGCGACGTGCTGCCGGACACCGGCGCCACCGTCCTCGCCCTCGACGACGAGGGCGTCTGGGCCGGCCAGCCGACCGTGGACCCGGCGCCGACGGCCGGCCCGGAACACCTGGCGTACGTGATCTACACCTCCGGCTCCACCGGCCGGCCGAAGGGTGTGCCGAACACCCACCGGGGCATCGTCAACCGGCTCGACTGGATGCAGAAGACCTACCGGCTCGGCGCCGACGACGCGGTGCTGCAGAAGACCCCGGCCAGCTTCGACGTGTCGGTGTGGGAGTTCTTCTGGCCGCTGCGCGAGGGCGCCCGGCTGGTGGTGGCCAAGCCCGGCGGGCACAAGGACGCCGGCTACCTGCGCGACCTGCTGGTCGCCGAGCGGGTCACCACCGCCCACTTCGTCCCGTCGATGCTGACCGTCTTCCTCGCCGAGGACGGCGTCGAGGCGGCGACCGCGCTGCGCCGGGTGATCTGCTCCGGCGAGGAGCTGCCGCTGGCCTCGGCGGTGGACTTCACCGCCCGGCTGCCGTGGTGCGGGCTGCACAACCTGTACGGCCCCACCGAGGCGGCCATCGACGTCAGCTCCTGGCACTGCGACCCGGCGCTGCTGGCCGGGCTGACCAGCGTGCCGATCGGCGCGCCGATCGCCAACCTGCGGCTGCACGTGCTCGACCCGGCCGGCAACGAGTGCCCGGTCGGGGTGGCCGGCGAGCTGCACATCGGCGGGGTGGGGCTGGCCCGCGGCTACCACCGCCGGCCGGCGCTCACCGCCGAGCGGTTCGTGCCGGACCCGTTCTCCGGCGAGCCGGGCGCCCGGCTGTACCGCACCGGCGACCTGGCCCGCTGGCGGGTGGCGCCGTCCACCGGCGACGCGCCGGCCGGCGGGGTCATCGAGTTCCTCGGCCGGATCGACCACCAGGTCAAGCTGCGCGGCCTGCGGATCGAGCTGGGCGAGATCGAGAGCGCGCTGCGCGAGCAGCCGGGGGTGACCGAGGCGGCGGTGATCGTCCGGGAGGACAGCCCGGGCGACAAGCGGCTGACCGCGTACCTGGTCGGTGCGGCCGAGCACGCCGCGCTGAAGGCGGCGTTGAAGGAGACGCTGCCCGAGTACATGGTGCCGAACGCGTTCGTCACCCTGGACGCGCTGCCGCTGAGCCCGAACGGCAAGCTGGACCGCCGGGCGCTGCCCGCGCCGGTGGTGACCCGGGAGGCGTCCGTCGCGCTGGTCGAGCCGCGCGACGACACCGAGCGGCTGCTGGCCGGCATCTGGTCGGAGGTGCTCGGCGTCGACACGCTCGGCATCGACGACGACTTCTTCGACCTCGGTGGGCACTCCATGCTCGCCACCCAGGTGGTCGCCAAGATCCGCAAGGCGGAGCACGGCGGCCGGCCGGTCGGCGTGATGGACCTGTTCCAGCAGCGGACCATCCGCGAGCTGGCCGCGTTCATGTCCGGCACCGGCGAGGCGGAGGGGCCCCGCCGGCTGCTCTACGAGCTGACCAAGCCCATCCCGGCGGCCCAGCGGGTGCTCACCTACGTCTGCGTCCCCTACGGCGGCGGCAGCGCGATCGTCTACCAGCCGCTGGCCGACGCGCTGCCCGCCGGGCACGCGCTCTGGTCGCTGGCCATCCCCGGCCACGACGTCGGGCTCAGCGAGGACGCGCTGCCGTTCGACGAGCTGACCACCCGGGTGGCCGAGGAGATCCTGGAGCGGATCGAGGGGCCGATCGCCCTCTACGGGCACTGCGGCGTGGGCAGCGCGATCGTCGCCGAGGTGGCCCGCAAGGTGGAGGCGGCCGGGCGGGACCTGGAGGCGCTCTACATCGGCGCGATGTTCCCGTTCGCCCGGCCCAAGGGGGCGTTCGCCGCGCTGCGCAACCGGCTGGAGCGGCTGCGCAGCAACCGGCACTACGCCAGCTGGCTGAAGTCCATGGGCGTGGACACCGACGAGCTGGACCCGGAGCAGGCCGACCGGATCATCAGCAACATGCGGGCCGACTCCCGGGCGTCGGAGGAGTACTTCACCGGGCTGCTCGACCGGCGGGCGGTGAAGCTGCGTACCCCGATCATCTCCGTGGTTGGCTCGGAGGACCCGGTCACCGACTACCACACCGAGCGGTACGCCGAGTGGCAGTTCCTCAGCGACACCCTGGCGCTGGTGGTGCTCGACCAGGCCGGGCACTTCTTCCTGAAGTACCGGGCCGACGAGCTGGCCGAGATCGTCACCCGCACCCACCGGGCCGTCGCCGCCGGCGACGTCGCGGACCTCGGCCCGCAGGCGCGGGGCGAGGACGCCGGCTGGGTGCTCGCGGCCCACCAGCGGGTCGGGGTGGCCGAGCGGCCGGCGGCGGCGGTGGTCAAGCCGTCCATGGCCCGCTTCGTCGCGGTCACCATCGGGCAGCTGGTCTCCACCACCGGGTCGGCGCTGACCGCGTTCGCCCTGCCGATCTGGCTGTTCACCCAGACCGGGTCGGTGACCAACCTGGGCCTGCTCTGGGCGCTCGCGCTGATCTGCGGCGTGCTGATGCTGCCGGTCGCCGGCGCGATCACCGACCGGGTCAGCCGCCGGAAGATCATGATGATCGCCAGCAGCAGCGCCGGCTCGGTGCAGGTGGTGCTGGCCGCGTTGCTGTGGACCGACAACCTGGCGCTCTGGCACATCTACGGCCTGGTCGCGTTGAGCCAGGTCGCCGGGTCGTTCCAACGCATCGCGTTCCAGTCGGCGGTGCCGCAGCTGGTGCCGAAGCGCTACCTCGGCCACGCGATGGGCATCACCCAGCTCTCCAACGGTTTCGCGATGCTGCTGATGCCGGTCTTCGCGGCCGGGCTGCTCGCCGCCATCGAGCTCAAGGGCATCCTGCTGATCGACGTGGCGAGCTACCTGGTGGCGGTGCTGACGCTCGCGGTGGTCCGCTTCCCGGACCTGCTCGGCTGGCGGCCCAAGGAGCGGCTGCTGGTGGCCATCGCCAACGGCATGCGCTACTCCTGGCAGCACCGGGGCTTCCGGTTGATGCTCGGCTACTTCGCGGTGGGCAACATCTTCCTGGCCCCCGCGCTGGTGCTCACCACGCCGCTGGTGCTCTCCTTCGGCACCGCGACGCAGGTGGCCCAGGTGGCGCTCGCCGAGGCGTGCGGCGCGGTGGCCGGCGGTGTGCTCATGTCGATCTGGGGCGGCCCCCGGCACCGGCGGATGATCGGCGTGCTGATCGGCAACCTGGGCACCGCTGTCGGTTGCGTGCTGATCGGCCTGGACGCCTCGGTGGCGATGATCTGCGTGGGCGCGTTCTGGCTGGCCATGGCGATGACCACGGCGCAGTCCATCTACGCCACCATCGTGCAGGTCAAGGTGCCGCAGCGGTTCCACGGCCGGGTGTTCAGCCTGAACCAGACCATCTCCTGGTCGACCCTGCCGATCGGCTTCGCGCTGCTCGCGCCGGGGGCCACCGCGCTGTTCGAGCCGATGCTCGCCCCGGGCGGCGCGCTGGCCGGTTCGGTGGGCGCGGTGATCGGCACCGGCGAGGGCCGCGGCATCGGCTTCGCGTACGTCTGCTTCGGCGCGGCGCTGGTGCTGGTCACCCTCGGCGGGTTCGCGATCCGGCTGCTGCGCCGGTTCGACGTCGAGGTGCCCGACTCGCTGCCGGACGACCTGATCGGCGCGCAGGAGCGGGAACGGCGCCTGGCCGCCCGGGCCGCCGAACGCGCGGACGAGAAGGCGCCGGTCGCGGCGTGAGCTGTCCCCGGGGGCCCGCTCGGCGGGCCCCCGGGGTCGCTCCTACCGGTCGGCCAGGTCGGCCGCCGGCAGTTCGTCCGGCTCGGCGACCCAGGCGGAGAAGACCGGCAGGCCGTGCCACGGCCCGGTCGCCCCGCCGGTCCGGGTGTCGGTGGCCACCGCGAGCACCGCGTACGGATGGCCGAAGCGCAGCTCGGCGACCCGGGCCACGCCCTCCGGGGGCAGGCTCATCCAGTCCATCAGCGCGGTGACGGCGGCCGCCTCGAAGCCGTACCGGCCGTAGCGGGCCATCGCGACCTGGGCCGCCGCGAAGTCCGGCTCCGGGACGTCCAGCAGCTCGGCGAAGGCGGCGTTGGCGGCGGCGAACCCCAGTTCGGGCGCGACCAGCTCGTGCCGGCTCTCCGCCGACCAGCAGGGCAGGACGGCGGCGGTGCGCTCCTCGCGGCCGTCCGGGGCGTAGGTGCGGGTCGGCTCCTCCCGCACGGTCCACAGCTGAGTGTCGCCGAGCGGGAGGTCGAACAGGGAGCGCCGGCCGGGCGGGGGCTGGTCGCCCGGTGTGTCGAGGGCACCGGCCGCGATGTCGTGGGCGGCGGCCAGGACGTCAGCGGCCGGCACGCCGGGGGCGGCCGCGACGGAGACGACCAGCAACCCGGCCTCGCCGTCGCCGGCCGCGGCTGGCTGGGCGGGCGCGGCGTGCACGGCGACGTCGCCGATCCGCGCGCTCGTGGCGATCCAGCAGCGGTGGCCGCGCCGCGGGGTGCGCAGCACCCGGTCCAGCCGGCCGGCCCAGCGGCTGTCCGGCCCGAGCGCGGCGGCCGGCGCCACCTCGAACGGGTCGGCCCAGGAGACCCGGGTGGCCAGCGCGCTGGCCAGGATCAGCAGCACCTCCGGGTCGACCTTCAGCGGGAACCCCTCGATCAGGCCGAGGGTGTGCTCGCGGGCCCACGCGTCGAGGCCGGCCTGGTCGGGCACCGGGCCGGTGGCGGTCGGCCCGGGCAGGGTGGCCCGCCACCGGTCGAGCGCGGCGGTCCCGTGGTCGGGCCGGTGCCAGAACGCGGTGGCCGAGGGCACCAGCGGGTGCGGCGCCGCCAGCAGGGCGTGCGCGGCCTCGGCGGCGGTGGCCGGGTCGGTGCCGAGCGCCTCCGCCAGGGCCGCGCGGGCGGGGCCGGTGGCGGCCGGCGCGGCGAGCGCCAGGAGCAGCCACGCGCCCAGCGGGGAGGCGACGTGGTGCCCGTCGCCGGCGCGGGCGTGCAGGC
Organism: Micromonospora sp. C28SCA-DRY-2; assembly: GCF_030519475.1. Lineage (GTDB taxonomy): Bacteria > Actinomycetota > Actinomycetes > Mycobacteriales > Micromonosporaceae > Micromonospora. The sequence continues at coordinate 378,696 of NZ_JAUMKD010000005.1, forward strand.
GGTCGGCGTAGCGGGCCAGGGGGGTGCGGATGTCCGTCGTCACCGCTCCACTGTGCCCGCCACCGCGGCGCTCGTCACCACCATCGCCCGACCGGTTTGCGGTGCGGTCAGGACCACAGCTCGAACGGCTCGTCGATCTCCTCGCCGGCCAGGAAGCCGGTCAGCAGCGCGGGCAGCCGGCCGGGGTAGAACCGCTCGCCGCTGGCCACCAGCTCGGGGATCGGCCACCACCGGAACCCGAAGTAGTCCTCCAGCTCGTAGTCGAGCCGGTCCGCCTCGTCCACGTCCGGCCCGGGGCCGGCCAGCCGCACCGGGACGATCACCTCGTCCTGGAGGTGCCGTCGCTGCCGGTGCACGAAGCTGGCCCGTCGCCGCCAGGTGGGCGGGCCGATCTGCGCCGGGTCGGCCACGATGCCGGTCTCCTCGCGCAGCTCGCGCACGGCCGTGTCCAGGTACGTCTCGCCGGGGTCCATCCCGCCGCCGGGCAGCTCCCACCAGGTGCCCAGCCGGGGGTGGTCCGGGTCACGGGTGTGGAACAGCAGCACCCGGCCGTCGCCGTCGAGCACCACCAGCCGTACCGCGCTGCGCTCGAAGACCGGCAGGTCGTCGGGCAGTTCGACCATGTTCACCCCTGGTGTACGCGCGGCCGGTCCGGCCGTGCGCTCGACCGTAGCCGGTGGCGCCGCGCCCGTTGACCTCCGGGTTGGGCGGCGTTCCACGCCCACCTGGCCATACTCAACCAGCTCGCCAACTGGTCACCGGGCGCCGACCGGGACGGCGCGTCGACCTGACCGGCCGGAGCGCGCTGTTTCGCCTGGTACGGGCCGGGCGTCGAGGAGTTGGCCGGCGAGAAGCGGTCCGATCTGATCGGGCGCGTCAGGGCGCTGGCCGCTCGGTCGGGTCACCTGACGACACGGATCCAGCGCCGTTCCGCCCAGGGCCGAAAAGTAAGCAGCACGTGGTAGCCGATGCTCGTCCTCAGTGACTCCATCGAAAGAGGTGATAGACGGGATGGTGTCCGGCGGGTTACGGTCCTTGGCGTAATTGCCGAGACGTCGACATGTGCCGGAGGTAGGATGCGCTCTCGAAGCAGTCTGATCGCTGTGGCCACGGCGGCCGCGATGGCCTCGACACTCCTGGCGCCCGCCACGGCCCTGGGCGCCCCGACACCATCCGTCACGGTGGAGGACCACGGTGTCATTCCGCTGACCGCCGTGACCGCCGCCGGGGCCGCCTCCGGGAACATGCCGGATGGCAGTGCTCGCACGTGGACGGTGGTCTCCGGTGAGCCGGCCTACCTGGCCGAGATCGACCCACTCACGGGCGACGTGATCGCCACCTACCCGCTCGACGGCGCGGGCGGTGCCTGGGGTGTCGAGATCGCCGCGGACGGCACGGTCTGGGTCGCGAGCTACGGAAACGGCAACCTCTACTACCTGCCCTACAAGGCAGCCGCGGCGGTGAAGGCCGGCCAGGCCACTCCCGACGCGAGTTTCCTCTGGCAGGTGGACACCGACGCCAACGGCGTGGCGTACACGGGCACCTTCGAGGGCTTCGCCGGAGGATCGACGCTGCCGGGCGCCCACGTCGTGGCCTACGACAAGTCGACCGGCCGGTGGCGCGACTACGGCACCTTGGGGGAGCAGTACACCTACGTGCGGTCGACCGCGGTCGTCGGCGACAAGGTCTACGCCGGCACCGGGACGCAGGCTGCCTTCTTCGAGATCGACATCGCTACCGGGGACAAGCGACAGATCCCGCTGCCGGAGGGCCGTGCCGATTGCCAGTTCACCTACGAGTTGGCGACCTCCGGAACCGACTTGTTCGTCCGGTTCGAGTGCACGAAGAAGAACATCGGTTACGTCTACGACACCGTCGCCGGCACCTGGAAGGCCGGGCCGTGGAACGACTACCTGATGCAGCGCGTGGGACGGGACAGTGCCGGCAACACCTACATCGCGCTCCTCGAAGGCGGTGTTCCGGTCCTGCACCGGTACGCCCCCGACGGCACGCTGACCAACCTCGGCGTGAAGATGGGCACCAAGGTGGGTGTCGTGACCTCCGGCGGTGCCGAGTACGTCGTCGGCGCGTACGGCAAGGTCCTGCAGTACTACAACCTGACGACGGGCGCCCACGCTGAACTGGCACCGGCGCTGCAAGGGACGCCGGTGGCCCCGCGATCGGCAACCCTGGGACCCGCCGGCCAGGTCCACGTCGGCGGCTACTTCTCCGGCGGTTTCGCGAGCTACTCACCCGGCCAGGACGCGTGGACGTTCGACCCGCGGCTGGGCCAGGCGGAGAACCTGGTGACGGTCGGCGAGCGCCTCTACGCCGGCGTCTACCCGGGCGCCAAGATCTTCGAGGTCGACCCGACGCGGCCACTCACCAACGGGAATCCGGTCCAGGTCTTCGATCTCACGGCGTCCGGCCAGGATCGACCGTTCGCCATGGCGGATGCCGGCGGCGTCCTCGCTGTGGGGACGGTACCGGGCTACGGCCAACTGCAGTCCAGCCTGGCGATCTACGATCCGGCGACCGGCACGGTGGACACGTACTTCGACCTCGTCGAGGACCAGAGCATCCTGACGCTGGCCTATGCCGACGGGATCCTCTACGGCGGCACGTCCGTCTACGGCGGCAACGGTATCGCCCCGACCCAGCAGAACGCGCGGGTCTTCGCCTTCTCCATGGCCACCCGCAAACTGCTGTGGAGCCAGGAGATCGTCGGGCACGCCCAGGTGACCGCCGTCGCGGTGACGTCGGGCAACCAGGTTTGGGCGGCTACCAACGGCAGCCTCTTCGCGCTCGAGAGAAATGCGGGGCGCCAGCTCTACAGCAAGACGGTCAGGGCCTTCGACTGGGGCAACTTCGCGGGCGGCACCTGGCAGGCCGACACGCTTAGCTACAACGCCGCGGACGGCTACCTGTACGGATCCGTTGGCGACAACGTCGTTCGGATCAAGCCGGTCGGCCAGCGCGAGCTTTTCGTGGTCCCCAACGCCAAGGGCAACTGGTTGGTTCTCGACGGGCAACGCACGTACTGGGTCGACGGGCAACACCTGAAGAGCGCTCGCTGGCCAGTCAGCAACTGACCGACCCGCAAACGGCACAGTGGTGAGGGCGTCCGGCTCGATCCGTCCGGGGTGGACACGCTCCTGCTGGTACTCCCAAGGGCGGGCATGACCGGTTCAGGTGACCATCGAGGCGCGCTACGCCTCGTCGGTCGTTCGAACCGAGTGATGCCCGCCCCGCCGGCTCGACGTGCCGGCCCACGCCTTCTGCGAGATGACCGGGGTGCTCGCGCCCTACCGCGGGCGGGGTCGGTCCCTGGTGTTGAAACCGCTCGCGATCCGCTTCGCCCGGTAGTCGGGTCAGCTAGTGTCCCCGCCATGAAGCGGCTCAGGCTGGTCGGCTCGGCAGAGATCCGCGTCATGCTGGGTGGGATCTCGCGTCAGCGGGTCTACCAGATCACCAACCGCCGCGACTTCCCGGAACCGGTGGCGCAGCTGTCCATGGGTAACGTCTGGCTCGCCGAGGACGTCGAGAAGTGGATCGCCGAGAAGCGGTCGGATCTGGACTAGGAGCGCCAGGACGCTAACTGCGCGGCCGGGTCACTTGACGACATGGAAATCGGGGTGGGCGATCCACGCGGCCATCGCCACCGCATCGAGGTACACGGCATCGCCGGCTCGTACGCAGCGGCCCGCATCCAGGACGTCGAGCAGGTCCACGGTGGGCGGGCCGGAGAACTCGACGAACACGCAGCCCGGTGACCTGCCGGTAGCCCCATTCGCTGTCCCGGGGCGAAGCTCGCGGACCGGAGACACCGGAATGATCTTGCGGAACGCGGCTTTCTCCACGTGGGGCTTCCTCCGAATTCCTCACTCGGTGGGTAGCGCGCCGAGGCGGTGCAGCAACCGTCGGCCCAGCGGCAGCCGCTGGTCGGCGTCCGCGTCGGTGGTGGCGTCCACGTTCAGGGCGAACGTGTAGAGCCGGTCGCCGCGCTCGACCCAGCCGACCCACCAGCCGGTGCCGGGATCGGTGGCGTCGGTCAGGCCGGTCTTGCCGTACAGGCTGTGCTCGGCGGTGCGCTCCAGACGCAGGATGTCCCGTACGGTCGCCTGGTGCGCCGGGTCGGCCGGCAGGTCGCCACGGGCCAGCCGGGCCAGCCACCGGGCCTGCTCGTCGGCCGAGATCTCCAGCGGCCCGCTCAGCCAGAACCGGTCCACCGCCGGGCCGACCTCGCCGTTGCCGTAGCCGAGCCGGCTCAGCCACTCCCGCTCGCGCTCCGCGCCGATCCGCCGGGCCAGCTCCTGGAACACCGGGACGTTGGAGACCCGGATCGCGTCCTGCAGCCCCATGTCCCGCTCCCAGGCGGCGACGCGCTGCGGGCGGCCGCCGTACGGGATCTTCTCGTGCTCGTCGCGCACCACGCCGGTCTCCAGCGCGATCAGGCTGTGCGGGATCTTGAAGGTGGACGCAGGGATGAACCGGCGCTCGGCCCGTGCCCGATCCACCATCACGACGCGGCCGGCCGACACGTCGTACAGCATGAAGGTGCCGCGCAACCCGGCCTGCCGGAACAGGGCGGCGAGGTCGTCGCGGGTCTCGACCACCGGCGCGGCGGCCGACGGGCCCGGCGTCGCGGTGGTGGCGACCGCCGACGGCCCCGCGACCGGCGACCCGCCCGACGACCCGCCGTCGGTGCAGCCGGTCAGCAGCATCAGCGCGAGAACGGCGGCGACGGCGCTCCGGCGGGATGGTCCGGCCCCACCGGCGCCGCGCCGGCGTGCCGGATCAGGCACCGACGCCGCCCACCACGTCGGCCCGGCCCAGCCGCACCGGCGTGCCCGCGCGTAGCGAGTTGGGGATCTCCGCGATCGCGTCCACCCGGCCGACCAGCTCGCCGAGCCGCTCGGCCGGGGCGTTCCCCTCCACCAGGACGTCGTAGGTGATCTCCGTCGAGACCGCCGGCTCGCCGGTGAAGTCGCCGCGCACGGTCACCTCCACCCGCCACAGCTCGATGCCGGCCGCCCGTGCCTCCCGGAACAGGTCGTTGGAGACGCAGCCGGCCACCGCCAGGTAGAGCAACTGGCCCCCGTTGAACCCCAGGCCGTCGCCGCCGCCGTCCGCCGGTCGGTCCACCACCAGGGTGTACGCCCCGGCGGAGCCGATCGCCGCCGGCCTACCGGGCAGGCTCCGCGTTCGTACCTCGAAGGTCATCCGCCACCGCCCTCGCCCGTGCCCGCACCGACCGCCCCAGTCAAGCACGCGCCGGCCGGACGCAGGCGGCATCGACGGCTCGACACCCGCTCACCGTCGCCACCGGTCGGGTACGCGGCGGGCGGGATCCGTCAGACTGTCGTCGCGCCGACCACGGCGGCGACCTCGGGCGGCAGCGGGTACGGGCGCTCGGGCGGCAGCAGCGCCTCGGCGGCCGGGTCGTCGTCGGCGTCGAGCAACTCGCGGATGGCGCGGGCGGTCGGGGTCACGTCGGTCAGGCCGACCAGCCACTCGTCGACGTACCGCCGCACCGCCTCGCCGGAGAGGCCGACCTGCACCGACCGGTGCGGCAGCGGAGCCAGCCGCAGCGACCGCTCCGGGTCCCACTGCACCCGGACCGGGCTGGCTCGCAACTGGCGCGACCAGGTCGCCCGGTCGGCGTACCGCTGCGGGTCGTAGCTGCTCAGGCAGGCGTGCGCCAGCGCCCACTCGAACCCGGCCCGGGTGATCTCGACGGCCAGCACGCGTTCCTGCCCCGGCTTGGTGGCCCAGCCGCAGCGGTACATCATCCACCGGAACGACGGCTTGATCCAGGTCATCCGCTCCCGCTTGAACGGTGGCACGAAGCGTCCGGCGGCCAGCGCGGCGCGGGCGATCTCCGGCGGGTACGCCTGGTAGACGGTGATGGTCTCCGCGCCGTAGCGGGCGCGGACCTGGTGGGCGGGCATGGACATGCCGACGATCATCGACGAGACCACCGGGGGAGTTCCACCGGATTGCCGCCGGCCTGCGCCGGGCCGGCGGGGCGCGGGGGATAGGCTGCCGGCCGTGGCTGGTCTGTTGAGGAACGTGGCGGCGCGCATCGGTCGGGTGGGCAGCGCGGTCGTCCCGCGTCCCCGGCGGTCCGGGCCCGCGCCGGCCCAGGTCGCCCGCCGGCGCCAGGTCGCCGCGTTGCAGCGCCGTGAGCTGACGTACGCCCCGGAGCTGGACGGGCACGCCGACCCCGGGGAGATCGTCTGGACCTGGGTGCCGTACGAGGACGACCCGCGCCAGGGCAAGGACCGCCCGGTGCTGGTCGTCGGCCGGCACAGCCGGACGCTGTTCGGGCTGATGCTGTCCAGCCAGAGCGAGCGGGACGGGCAGCGGCACTGGCTGGCCCTCGGCCCGGGGGCCTGGGACCGGGACAACCGGCCGAGCTGGGTGCGGCTGGACCGGGTGCTGACCATGCGCGAGGACAGCATCCGGCGGGAGGGTGCGGTGCTGGACCGGGCCCGCTTCGACCGGGTGGGTCGGGCGCTGCGCGCCGGCTACGGGTGGCGCTGACCCGGCGTCAGCCCGGTCAGGCCGGCTCCCGGCTGGGACCGACCCCGGCGTTCGTGGCGCCCGGCGGCGGGTACGGCCGCTCGGCCAGCAGCCGGGCCAGGTGCGCGGCGTTGAGCGCCAGCGCCTTCGTGGTGCGGCCGGTGGTGTCCGGCTTCGGCCCGGCGTCGCGGTAGTCGAGCTTGTGCAGCGCCTCGCCGACCCAGTAGGTGGCGCCGGCGGCCGGGCAGGTGAACCCGACCTCGTTGAGCGCCTGCTGCACCTGGCCGATGGTGTGGTGCGCACCGTCCTCGTTGCCGACCACCGCCACGCCGGCCACCTTCCCGTACGTGCGCAGCCGGCCCTCGGTGTCGGTTTCGGACAGTTCCGCGTCGAGCCGTTCGAGGACGAGCTTGCACACGCTGGACGGCTGGCCGAGCCAGATCGGCGTGGCGATGACGAGGATCTGCGCCGCCAGCAGTTTGGCCCGTAGCGCGGGCCACTCGTCGCCGTCGCCCTCGTCGGTGGAGACCCCGAACCGTACGTCGTGGTCGACCACCCGGATCAGCTCGCCGTCGACGCCCTGTTCGGCGAGGGCGGCGAGCACCTCCCGCCCGAGCAGGTCGGAGCTCGACGGGGCGGGTGACCGCTTCAACGTGCAGTTGAGCACCAGGGCGCGGATCGACACGTCGGGTCCTTCCGTCGGGCAACTGTGGCCGACATACCCGACGGCCGGCGCGGAACACCTCGAACCACCGGAACCGGTTTCCCGAACCGTCTTGACAGCAGCGCTCGGACGAGTATGTTCAACCTATCGGTTTATAAACCAGATGGTTGAGAGAGATGATGTCAGCAGATCCGGTCAGCACCGTCTTCGCCGCCCTCGCGGATCCGACCCGGCGGGCCATCCTGGCCCGGCTGGCGGCCGGCGAGGCGACCGTCAACGAGTTGGCGGAGCCGTTCCCGGTGAGCGTCCAGGCCATCTCCAAGCACCTCAACGTGTTGGAGCGGGCCGGGTTGATCGTGCGCACCCGCGAGGCGCAGTGGCGCCGGTGCCGCCTCGACCCGGCGCCGCTGCGCACGCTCGCCGAGTGGGTCGACCAGTATCGCCGGCTCTGGGACGACCGTTACGACACGTTGGACAGCTACCTGCGAGAACTGAAGGAGAACAGCGATGAGTCAGCTCAGTAACCTGGTCGTGGAGCTTCCCTCCGACCACGAGATCACCCTCACCCGCGTCTTCGACGCCCCGCGCGACCTGGTCTTCGCCGCGCACACCCAGGCGGAACACCTGAAGCGCTGGTGGGGGCGGGGCAACCCGCTCGACGTCGAGATCGATTTCCGGGTGGGCGGCCGCTACCGCTACGTCGAGCACGCCCAGGACGGCAACTCCTACGGCTTCCGGGGCGAGTTCCGCGAGATCCAGGCGCCGGAGCGGATCGTGCAGACCTTCGAGTACGAGGGCATGCCGGGACACGTCGCGGTGGAGACGCTGGTCTTCACCGAGCAGGACGGCCGCACCGTGGTCACCGGGACCACCCGCTTCGACACCAAGGAGGAGCGGGACGGCATGGTCGGCTCCGGGATGGAACAGGGCGCCGCCGAGTCCTACAACGCGCTCGAGGAGTACCTGAAGACCCTGGCGTGATCCGCCGGCGGCGATATTCGGTACGCACGTACCGACCGCCGCTGGCACGGTGTACCGATGGCCGACGACCCGTTGCCGCTGACCGAGTGGGTGCACCGCGACTTCGGGGTGCGCCTCACCGCCACCGAGCCGGTCGACCTCGGCGCCGACCGGCGCGCCCTGCTGTGGCGGGCCGAGGCCGCCGACGGTAACCGGTACGCGGTCAAGCTGAGTGACTTGCGCCCGGCCCGGGCCTGACCGGCGCGCCCAGGGGCGTGGTCAGCACTCGGCGAGGCGGGGGCTGTCCACCAGCTGCCGGGGCGCCCGGCCGGTGCCGAGGCTCTTGGCCCGGTACATCGCGGCGTCGGCGCGCCCGAGCGCCTCGGTGAGCTGCGCCGGGCCGGTGACCGGCGCGAGCCCGACCGACGCGGTGACCCGTACGCTGCGCCCGCCGAGCGGGATGGGCGCGCCGAGCGTCTCGCCGAGCCGCCGGGTGGCGTGGTCGATCCACCGCCGGTCGACGGTCGGGCTGGCCAGCAGGCCGGCGAACTCGTCGCCGCCGAGCCGGGCCACCAGGTTGTCGCCGGCGAACGCGGTCAACCGCTCGGCGACGATGATCAGCACCTGGTCGCCGGCGGCGTGCCCGAAGCGGTCGTTGACCTGCTTGAAGTCGTCGAGGTCGACGACCACGGCGATCAGCGTCCGGCCGTCCGCGCGGGTGAGCAGGGTGGCGGCCAGGCGGTAGAAGGCGCGCCGGTTGGGCAGGCCGGTGAGCGGGTCGTGGCTGGCGGCGTGCCGTTCGGCCGCCAGCTCGGCCTGGAGATGCTCGATCTCGGCCTCGGCGCGCAGCGCCCGCTGCCGCAGCTGCCAGGAGGTGAGGAGCGCGCCAGCGGCGCAGATGCCGGACGCCACGGACATCGGATCCGGCACGAACCCTCCCATCGCGCAACGCCTCCGGCCGTCGCCGGGCGGCTGCTGTCCGGCCAGAACAAGCCGGCGCGGAGTAACTCAGCGTGAACGGCTGAGCACCATTCACGTGCGTTATCATGCTCGCCGTCCGATGCAGATGCAAGAGCAGATGCACGTGCAGGAAGCCTTTCGTCGACCGCCGCGGCAATCCCGGCCGGCGCCGGCGGGCTCCCGGAGAGAAAGACACCGCTTGATGCAGCAGCCACCCAACGGCGTTCCGATCAACCAGCTGCCCCCGCTCACCTGGCAGAAGAGCCGCCGGAGCAACCCCAGCGGCAACTGCGTCGAGCTGGCCGAGCTGCCCGGCGGGGCCGGCATCGCGGTGCGCAACTCCCGCTACCCGGAGGGTCCGGCGCTGATCTACACAGTGGACGAGATCGCCGCGTTCGTGCTCGGCGCGCGGGACGGGGACTTCGACCACCTGATCGGCTGACCGGCCGTCCCGTCGACCGGACCCGATCCGCCGGTTCGGAGGAGTACACCTCACTCACGGTTCATGGCATGCTTACACGTCGGCTGGGCGGGAGCGCCCGGTCGGGGTGCGGAGGGCGGCACATGACCATGGTTTCCGCAGAGGGCGGTCCGGCGACCGGCCCGACCGTGCTGCGGATGCTGCTGGGCGCCCAGTTACGGCGGCTGCGGGAGGCCAGCGGGGTGACCCGGGAGGGCGCCGGCTGGGAGATCCGCGCCTCCGAATCCAAGATCAGCCGGATGGAACTGGGCCGGGTCGGTTTCAAGGAGCGCGACGTCGCCGACCTGCTCACCCTCTACGGCGTCACCGCGCCCGAGGAGCGGGAACCGCTGCTCAAGCTCGCCCGCGACGCGAACAGCCCGGGCTGGTGGCACCGCTACGGCGACGTGCTGCCCAGCTGGTTCCAGTCCTACCTCGGGCTGGAGGCCGCCGCCGCGCTGATCCGCACCTACGAGGTGCAGTTCGTTCCCGGCCTGTTGCAGACCGCTGCGTACGCCCGGGCCGTGGTGCTGCTCGGCCACTCCCGGGCCGACGCCGCGGAGGTCGACCGCCGGGTCGACCTGCGGATGCGACGCCAGCAGCTGCTGCGCCGCCCGCAGCCGCCCCAGCTCTGGGCGGTGGTCGACGAGGCCGCGCTACGCCGGCCGATCGGCGGGCCGGCGGTGATGCGGGAACAGCTGACCGCGTTGATCGAGGCGACCGCGGCGCCGAACATCCGGTTGCAGGTCGTCCCGTTCACCGCGGGCGGCCACGCCGCGGCCGGCGGCGCCTTCAGCATCCTGCGCTTCGGCGACCAGGACCTGCCCGACATCGTCTACATCGAGCAGCTCACCAGCGCGCTCTACCTCGACAAGCGCGACGACCTCGACTACTACGCGGTGGCGATGGAGCGGCTCTGCGTCGAGGCCGAGCCGCCGGAACGGACGCCGGAACTGCTCGCTCGGATCCGCGACGAGCTCTACCCGCAGTGATCGGCTCTCCGGCGCTGGCATGGGCGACCAGCGACAGTGCACGGCCCCACCGGCGGGTGGCGCGAGAGTCGGGGAGGCGGCCGTGACCACCGATGCCCCGGGGCACCCGACCGGACCCGCCCACCGAAGCGACCGCATCGACACCTCGGTTGCCCACCCGGCCCGCCGCTACAACTACTGGCTCGGCGGCAAGGACAACTTCCAGGCCGACCGGGACTCCGGGGACGCCATCGCCGCCGCCTTCCCGACCATCCGCACCACCGCCCTGGAGAACCGCCGGTTCCTCCAGCGCGCCGTCGGCCACCTGGCCCGCGAGGCGGGCATCCGCCAGTTCCTCGACATCGGCACCGGCATCCCGACCGCCGACAACACCCACGAGGTCGCCCAGGCCGTCGCGCCCGAGTCGCGGGTGGTCTACGTCGACAACGACCCGATCGTGCTCGCCCACGCCCGGGCGCTGCTCACCAGTTCGGCCGAGGGCGCGACCGCGTACCTCGACGCGGACCTGCGCGGCCCGGAGCGGATCCTGGCCCACCCCGACCTGCGGCGCACCATCGACCTGACCCGGCCGGTCGGGCTGATGCTGGTGGCGATCCTGCACTTCGTCCCGGACTCCGACGACCCGTGGGGCGTGGTCGGCCGGCTGCTCGACGCGCTGCCCGCCGGCAGTTACCTGGCCGCGTCGCACGCCACCGCCGACCACCTGCCGCCGGAGGTCGCCGCGGAGGCGAGGGCGGCGGGCCGGGCCGGCGGCCCGCACGGCCTGATCGCCCTGCGCAGCCGCGCCGAGGTTGCCCGGTTCTTCACCGGCCTCGACCTGGTCGAGCCCGGCCTCACCTCGGTCGCCGAGTGGCGGGCCGACGGCGAACCACGGCCCCGCCCGTCGGCCGCCGAGGTCAGCATGTACGGAGCGGTCGCCCGCAAGCCCTGACCGCCGCCCCGCCCGCCGGTCACCGCACCGTCGGTCGCGCCGGGGAACCGCACGTCCGACGGTCGTTTTCGGCATTCCCGTTGACCGATGTGCGCCCTCCGGCTAGTCTCTGAATCGATCCAGACTGAATCGATCCAGAAGGAGGCGTGCCGGTGAAGCCGACCTTGCAAGCCGTGGCGGACGCCGTCGGCGTCTCCCGCAGCACCGTTTCCAACGCCTACAGCCGTCCCGACCAGCTCTCCGCCGAGCTGCGCCGGCGGATCCTGGAGACCGCCCAGCGGATCGGCTACCCCGGTCCCAACCCCACCGCGCGGTCGCTGCGACGCGGCTACGTCGGCGCGATCGGCGTGCTCTTCGAGCCGGTGCTGTCGTACGCCTTCACCGACCCGTTCGCGGTCCGCTTCCTGGCCGGCGTCGCCGCCGCGGCCGAGCGGCACGGCACCAGCCTGCTGCTCGTGCCGGTGCCGCCCGACGAGTCCGCCGCCCGGCGGGCGGTGGAGAACGCCGCGGTCGACGGGTTCTGCGTCTACTGCGTCGGCGACGAGGGCTGGGTGGTCGACGTGCTCCGCGAGCGGGGCCTGCCGATCGTCACCACCGTGCCCCGCCCGGACGCCGGCCCCGCCGACCGGTACGTCGGCATCGACGAGCGCGCCGCGGCCCGGTCGATCGCCGCCCACGTGGCCGGGCTCGGTCACCGGCGGGTGGCGCTGCTCGGCGACGGCGTGCTGCCGGGCGCGACGCCGGGCCCGCTGCGGCTCGCCGGGCCGGACGACGCCCCGCACCCCACCACCCGGGGCCGGCTCGCCGGGTTCGCCGACGCCTTCGCCGAGGTCGGCGTCGACTGGTCCGAGCTGACCGTGCTCAACGCGGCCGACAACAGCCGGGCGGCCGGCGCCGCGGCGGTGACCGACACGCTCGCCGCGGCCGACCCGCCGACCGCCGTGCTCGCCTGCTCCGACGTGCTGGCGCTGGGCGTGCTCGACGCGCTCGCCGCCCACGGCGACCCCGGCCGGCCGCCGGTCTCGGTGACCGGCTTCGACGACATCGCCGAGGCCGCCGAGGTCGGCCTCACCACCGTCCGCCAGCCGGCCGAGGAGAAGGGGCGCATCGCCGCCGAACTGCTGCTCGACCCGCCCACCGAACCCACCGCCGGGCACGTCCTGCTGCCCACCGCACTCGTCGTCCGGTCGACCACCGGACCCGTCCCGAGGAGTTGACCATGGAACAGCCCACCGGCTACATCTTCGCCATCGACGCGGTGACCCGACACGTCAACTCCGCCCGGCCGGACGCGCCGGTCCGCCCCGAGCGGCCCCGGTCGGCCCGGCTCGCGCCCACCCGCCGAGCCACCGCCGCCGCGCTGCGCCGGCTCGCCGACCGGATCCAGCCGGCGCCGCTGCCGGCGCCGCCGCGCTGCTCGTAGCCGCCCTCGCGGGTGGCGGCCGCCACCCGCGAGACCGGACGTACCGGCACGATCGGGCACGGCCGGTGCCGGACCGGGCACCGCGGCTGGTGGCCGGTCCGGCGGGCCAGGCAGACTGGATGCCTATGTCGCCGTTCAGTCCCAGCCTTCGGTTGCACGACCGGTACGTCCTGCGCGAGCGCATCGGCCTCGGCGGGATGTCCGAGGTGTGGCGCGCCGACGACGAGGTGCTCGGTCGCCCGGTCGCGGTGAAGGCGCTCGCCGGCGAGTTGGCCGCCGACCCGCAGCTGCGGGCCACCATCCAGCGCGAGGCCCGCGCCGCTGCCCGGCTCACCCACCCGCACGTCACCCAGGTGTACGACTACGGCGAAGCGACCCTGGCCGGCGGCACGGTGGTGCCGTACCTGGTGATGGAGCTGGTCGAGGGGCGCAACCTGGCCGACCGGCTCACCACCGGCCCGCTCGCCTGGCCCGACGCGGTGCGGATGGCCGGCCAGGTCGCCGCGGCGCTCGCCGCCGCCCACCGCATCGGGGTGGTGCACCGCGACATCAAGCCGGGCAACGTCATGCTCACCGACACCGGCGCCAAGGTGCTCGACTTCGGCATCGCCGCCCTCGCCGGCCCGCACCATCCGCTCGCCGGGCAGACCGGCGAGCTGCTGATGGGCACGCCGGCCTACTTCGCCCCGGAGCGGATGAGGCCCGGGGCGCCGGATCCGGCCAGCGACGTCTACGCCCTCGGCGCGCTGCTCTACCGCACCCTCACCGGTCGGGCCCCGCTGCCCGTGCAGACCTGGGAGGACGCGATGGAGGTGCACGCCCGGCACACCCCGGTGCCTCCGCTGCGGATCCCCGGCCTGCCCGCCGACATCGCCGAGCTGACCCTGGCCTGCCTGGCCGCCGACCCGGCCCGCCGCCCCACCGCGGCGCAGCTGGCCGGCCGGTTCGGCGCCGGTCAGCCGGCCGACCCGCCCACCGCCATCCTGCCGGCCGTGCCCGTCGGCACCGCCCGCCCGCCGGCCGGGCACCCGCCCACCCTGGTCGACCGGTCCCTGGCGCACCCCCGGCCGGCCGCCGGGGCGGTGCCGGGCCCGACGGCGCCCCAGCGGGCGCCCGACCGGCCGAACCGGGCGCTGACCGGGCTGGTCGCCGCCGGCCTGGCGCTGCTGGTCGGCCTGGTCGGGGTGCTCGTCCTCGCCGACGGCGACGGCAACGCGCCGAGCGCGGCCGGCCCGTCCGCCACCGCCCCGGCCGCGCCGCCCAGCAGCAGCGAGCCGGCGCCGGAGCCGAGCAGCGTCCCACCGTCGACCGGCAGCGGAGCGCAGCCGGTCGGGTTCCGGCAACTCGCCGCCGAGTTCGCCGCGCTGCTCGCCCAGATCCAGGCCCGCGGCGAGATCGACCGGCGGACGGTCGAGGAGCTGCGGGACAAGCTCGTCGACCTGGCCCGGGGCAAGCCGAAGGACCGCGCCAAGCGGATCGAGGACCTGCGCGAGCGCATCGCCGAGGCGGAGGAGCGGGAACGGATCTCGCCGGACGCCGCCGACCGCCTGAACGACCTGCTCGACCGGGTCACCGGGGTGCCCGGCGACAACGAGGACGACGACTGAGCCGGCTCAGCCGACCTCGACCGGCGCCCCCTGCGTGACCCGCCCGGCCCGCACCACCTGTGCGTACGCGCCGACGCAGGGCTGCGGGTCGAGCTGGGGCAGGGGCGCGATCCGGTTGAGCCGGGCCGGCGCCCGCAGCGCCGCCACCGCACGGGGCAGCTCGCCGTGCGCCAGGGTCGGCACCGCGCAGCGCGGCGTGGCCGCGAGCACCCGCAGCACCAGGGCATCGCCGATCCGCAGCTCGCGCCCGACCCAGTCGTTCTCCACGAACCCGTCGGCCGCGACGTCGATCACCAGGTTCGGCCGGTAGCGCACCGGCTCGAAGCCGCCGCCGGGCCCGTCACCGCGCTCCGGCGCCCCGATGGTGTCGCCGAGCGGGCCGGCGCTGCCGGGCGCGTGCGCCGCCCCGCTGCCGCCGGCGGCCAGCCGGCGCAGGGTGGCGGTGGTGACCAGGTGGATCGGGGCGAAGTCGAAGAACGTCCCCGGCGCGGCGGTGCCGAGCGGGCTCAGGTCCACCGGCACGTCCGCGGTGACGCCGGCGTCCAGCACCGCCTCCGGACGGGCCCGGTCCAGCACCGCCCCGTCGGGCGGGGTGCCGGTCAGCGTCACCGGCGCGCCGAGCACCCGGGACAGGATCTCGTCCACGTCGCCGTCCACACTCGACACTATCCGCCCGTCGGGCAGGGTGATCCGCACCGGTCCGGGCGCGGCGCCGGCCGCCCGGAGGGTGAGCAGGCCGCGCCAGTGCCGGGGGTGCTTGGCGCTGGCCACCCGGCCGGTCTCCCGGTGCACCAGGGCCAGCCCCCGGTCGCCGGCCACCCCCGTCGCGGTCACCTCGGCCGCGCCCAGCCGCTCGCCGAGCATCGACTTGACCGGGTACCGCCAGAGCTGGGCCAGCCGGCCGGTCATCCGGTCGCCCCGGCCCGGATCAGGGCGGCCACCTCGGCCACCCGGTCGGCCCCGTACGGGCCGAGCCGCGTCCGGACGGCGACCACGTCGGCGTCCCGGCCGGAGGCGAGGGGGAGCGACACTGTCACGCCGCCACCCTAGCCGGGCCGGAGCCGCCGCTGCCGTCCCGCGCCGGTGCCGCGCGCGACGGTCGACCCGCCCGCCCCGGCACCGGCGCCGCGGTCACCGGGCCAGCAGGGCGCGCAGCGCCTTGACGACCTCGGCGGGGGCCTCCTCGGCCATGAAGTGCCCGCAGGAGACGGTGCGGTGCTCCAGGTCCGCCGCCCACGCCCGCCACAGCCCGGCGGCGTCGAAGCCCAGCGCCGCGCCCCAGTCCTGCTGGAGCACTGTCACCGGCATCCGCAGCCGGTTGCCGGCCGCCCGGTCGGCCTCGTCGTGGGCCACGTCGATGCCGGCCGACGCCCGGTAGTCGGCGACGATCGAGGGCACCGCCGCCCGGGACGCGGCCAGGTACGCGGCCCGCACGTCCGGCGGGACGGCCTCCGGGTCCTGCGTCCAGATGTCGAGGAAGTGGCCGAAGAAGGCGTCCGGGCTGGCGCCGATGAGCTGCTCGGGCAGGCCGGGCGGCTGGGCCATCAGGTAGAGGTGGAAGCCGACGGCGGCGCTGGTGCCCCGCATCACCTCCCACATGTCCAGGGTGGGCAGCACGTCGAGCGAGGCGAGGTGGGTGACCGTGGCCGGGTGGTCGAGGCCGGCGCGGATGGCGACCAGGGCGCCGCGGTCGTGCCCGGCCAGGGCGAAGCGCTCGTGCCCCAGGGCCCGGGCCAGCGCGACGACGTCGGCGGCCATCGTCCGCTTCGAGTACGCGGTTCCGTCGGCGTCGGCCGGCTTGTCGCTGTTGCCGTAGCCGCGCAGGTCGGGGCAGATCACCGTGTGGTCCGCGGCGAGGTCGGCGGCCACGTGCCGCCACATGAGGTGGGTCTGCGGGAAGCCGTGCAGCAGCACGATCGGGCTGCCGGAGCCGCCGACGGCCACGTTGAGCGCCACGCCGTCGGCGACGGTGACGCGGCGGTAGTCGAATCCGGGGATCTGGTTCACGACGGGCCTTCCTGGATGTCAGCTCTGGTGTCACCGGCGGGCCGCCGGTGCTCGGACCCGTCGAGCCTGACCGGCCGCGATCAGCGGCGGATGAGCAGCGGATGAGTGCCGCTCCGCACGCACCGGCCAGGACGATCACCTCGCCACCGGGCACCGACCTAGATTGGGTGCCATGACCGGGGCGGTGACGGAGGGGGTGACCTTCGGCGTGCTGGGGCCGGTCCGCGCCCTCGACGCCCGCGGTCCCGTCCCGCTGAAGGGGCCCCGGCAGCGTGCGGTGCTGGCCCGGCTGCTCATCGCCCGGGGCCGGGTGGTGCCGGTCGAGCGGCTCGTCGGTGATCTGTGGGCGGAGCCCTCCGACGGTGCGGTCGCGGCGGTCCGGACCTTCGTGGCCGATCTGCGCCGGGCCCTGGAGCCCGACCGGCGGCCCCGACAACCCGCCCGGACGCTGGTCACCGTCCCGCCCGGCTACGCCCTGCGGGCCGCGCCGGACGCGGTCGACGCCTGGCGGTTCGAGGACGCGGTCGCCGAGTCGGGCCGGCTGCTCGCCGCCGGCCGGGCCGGGACGGCGCTGGACCGCCTGACGGACGCGCTCGCCCTGTGGCGCGGCCCCGCGTACGCCGAGTTCGCCGGGGAGGGTTGGGCCCGCGCCGAGATCAACCGGCTGGACGAGCTGCGGACGCTGGCGGTGGAACGCCGCGCCGAGGCGCTGCTGTCGCTGGGCCGGGCCGCCGAGGCCGCCACCGACCTGCGGGCGCACACCGCCGCCCACCCGCTCCGCGAGGACGCCTGGGCATTGCTGGCCCTGGCCCGCTACCGGTCCGGCCGCCAGGGTGAGGCGCTGGCCGCGCTGCGCCAGGCCCGCGCCACCCTGGTCAGCGAACTCGGCGTGGACCCGGGCCCGCGGCTGCGGCAACTGGAGGCGGACATCCTCGCCCAGGCCCCGCACCTCACCCCGCCGGAACCGCCCACCGGGCCGGTGCTGCCCGCCGGGGCGGTGTCGCCCACCGCGCCCGCGCCACCCGCCGGGCCCGTGCCGAGCGCCGGGGCCGCGCCATCCACCGAGCCCGTACCGGCCGCAGGGCCGGTGCCACCAACCGGGCCCGTGCCACCCGCAGGGCCCGTGCCGGCCGGGGGCCCGACACCGGCCGGGGCGCCGACGGCGGTCGGCGAGGCAGGGCCGGCCGCGGTGCCGTCGCCGGACGTGGCCGAGAACCGGCGGCCGTTCGTCGGTCGGGGCGAGGAGCTCGGCCAGCTGCGGCAGGCCGCCGAGCGCGTCGTCCAGCGCGGCCGGCCCGCGCTCGCGCTGGTCTCCGGCGACGCCGGCGCCGGCAAGACCGCGCTCGCCGACGCGCTCGCCCGGCGCCTCTCGGCCGCCGGCTGGACGACCGCGTGGGGCCGCAGCCCCGAGTACGAGGGCGCGCCCGTCGCCGGGCCGTGGACCCAGCTCACCGACGCCCTCACGGCAGCCACCCAACCCACCGGCCCGGCCCGACCGGAAACCGCGCCGGCCGGGCCCGCTACCGCGCCGGCCGGGTCCGCGACCCCGCTCGCCGCTTCGGCGGTCGCGCCCGACAGCCCTCCGACCCCGCCGGCCGGACCCACCCCGGCGCCCGGTCCGGACCGGGTCGAGGACCCGGCGGCGCGCCGGTTCCGCCTGCACCGGGCCGTCGCCGCGCTGGTCACCGCGGCCGCCGCCCGGGCGCCGGTGCTGCTGGTCGTCGACGACCTGCACCGCGCCGACCCGGACAGCCTGGACCTGCTGACCGCCCTGGTCGGCGAGCCCGAGCCGGTCACCGGCCCGGTGCTGGTGGTCGGCACGTACCGGGCCGCCGAGATCGGCCCGGAGCTGACCGCGGCGCTGGCCCGGGTCGCCCGCACCGAGCCGGTCCGGGTCTACCTGGGCGGGCTCGCCGAGCCGGCGACCGGCGAGCTGGCCCGCGCGGTCGCCGGGCCGGACCTCGACCCGTCCGTGGTGCACCTGATCCACCAGCGCAGCGGCGGGAACCCGTTCTTCGTCCGCGAGCTGGCGCGGCTGCTGGCCGCCGAGGGGGACGCGGCGCTGCGCGAGGTGCCCGCCGGGGTGCGGGACGTCATCCGGCACCGGCTCGGCCGGCTGCCGGAGGACGCACGGACCGTGCTGCGCCAGGCCGCCGTCCTCGGCCGCGACGTCGACCCGGAGGTCCTCGCCGCGATGAGCGGTGACCCGGCGACAGTGCTCGACGCGCTGGACCACGCCCTGCACGCCGGCTTCCTCACCGAACACGGCGCCGACGGGCGGCTGCGGTTCACCCACATCCTGGTGCGGGACACCCTCTACGGCGACCTGTCCGCGCTGCGCCGCGCCGGGTGGCACGCCGCCGCCGGTGCGGCCGTCGAACGGCTGCACCCGGAGGACGTGGCCACCCTGGCCCACCATTTCACCCACGCCGCCAGCCGGGCCACCGCACCGCGCGCCGCACGCTACGCCCGGGCCGCCGCCGAGCAGGCCGAGCGCCGGTTCAGCCCGCACGAGGCGGCCCGCCGGTGGCGGCAGGCGGTCGCCGCCCACGACCGGGCCGGTGGCGGCGACGTACGCGGACGGCTGGTGGCGGTGATGGGCCTGGGCCGGGCGCTCGCCGTCACCGGCCACCTCGACGAGGCCCGCCGGCTCCGGTCCGCCGCGCTCGCCACCGCCGCCCGGCTCGACGAACCCGACCTGACCACGAGCCTGCTGACCGCG
The DNA here is from genome assembly GCF_030519475.1 of Micromonospora sp. C28SCA-DRY-2. Taxonomy (GTDB): domain Bacteria; phylum Actinomycetota; class Actinomycetes; order Mycobacteriales; family Micromonosporaceae; genus Micromonospora. Next base: position 397,947 of record NZ_JAUMKD010000005.1, read on the forward strand.
TTCGACGTGCCCGCGAGCTGGACCCGCAACGACGACGAGCGGCTCTCCGGCGAACTGGTCCGGGCCGCGGAGCGGGCCCTGGCCGCACCCGGCGGGGACGAGCCGGCCCGGCGCGGCCGGCTGCTGAGCACCCTCGCCCTGGAGCTGCGCGGCACCACCACGGACCGGGGCCGCCGGGCGGCCGGCGAGGCGGAGGCCATCGCCCGGCGGCTGGCGGACCCGGCGCTGCTGGCGGTCGCGTTGAACGCCCGCTACCTGCACACCTTCGCCCGCACCGGCCTCGCGGGCGAGCGCGCCCGGATCGGCGCCGAACTGGTCGACCTGGCGGCCCGGCACGAGCTGGTGAGCTTCGAGGTCCTCGGTCACCTCGTCCTGCTCCAGGCCCACTGCGCGCTGGCCGACCTCGCCGCCGCGGACGCCCACGCCAGCGCCGCCGACCGCCTCGCCGAGCGGTACGACCTGCCGCTGGTGGGCGTCTTCACCGGCTGGTACGCCGCCCTGCGGCTGGCCGTGGACGGGCAACCGGCCGCCGCGGAGGCCCGGTACCGCGCCGCCCAGGCCCGCCTCGCCGGCAGCGGGATGCCCGGCATGGAGCAGGGGCTGCTCGCCCTCGCGCTGCTCTGCCTGCGGCTGGCCGGGCCGGAGGCCGAGGCGGGGTGGCTGGCGGCCGGACCGCCGCCGGGTGACCCGGACGACTGGGCGGGCTGGGACTTCGGGCCGTACCAGCCGTGGGCCCGGCCGCTGGTGCTGCTCCGGGCCGGTCTGCGGGACGAGGCCGCCGAGGCGCTGCGGGCCCTGCCGGAGTCGCCGCACGACCTGCTCCGCGAGGCCCGGCTCTGCCTCGCCGCCCGCGCCGCGCTCGCCCTCGACGACCGGGCCACCATGCGGCACGCCTACGCCGAACTGCTGCCCGCCGCCGACGAGCTGGCCGGGGCGGGCAGCGGCGTGCTCACCCTCGGCCCGGTGGCCGGGCACCTCGGCGACCTCGCCGCCGCCCTGGGGCACCCGGAGCGGGCCGCATCGCACCACGAGACGGCCCGGACGGTCGCGGCCCGGGCGGCACGGCACGGCTGACCGTCCCGCCGGCGGGCAGCCCGGGCGGGGTCAGGTCAGCGTCGTGCCGGCCGTCTCGCCCGGCGCGTCGCCGGCCCGGGCGAGCACGCTGCCGTCCGGTGCCCAGATCGCCGACCCGCCGGCCGCCTCGGCGTAGCCGCCGCCGGTCGACCCGGCGAAGCTGGCCACCGCCACGTGCACCCGGTGGGTGGTGGCGATCCGGTGCGCCCGCTCGGGCGCGACGGCCGCGTCCCGGGCGTGCTCCAGGACGCCCGCGACGTAGACGTCGACGCCGAGCGCCACGGTCCGCGCCGCGTGCTCGGCGATCCCGGTGTCCCGGCAGATCGCCAGCCCGAGCCGCCAGCCGTCCACGGTCAGCACCGCCGGCGCCGGGCCGGGGGAGAAGCGGTCGCCCTCCGCCCCGCCGGGCCACATCTTCCGGTACGCCACCCGCGCCCCGGTGGCGTCGACGGCCAGCATGGCGATGTGCTCACCCGCGACCGGGGCGCCGGCCAGGGCCAGCGCACCGGTGTCGGCACACGCCTCGACCAGCGGCCCGAGCCGGGGGTCGGTGACGTCCACCGGCGGGGCGTCCAGCTGGTAGCCGGTCAGCGAGAGCTCGGGGAAGACCACCACCCGGGCGGTCGCCGCGCGGACCGTGGCGGCGTGCGTCGCCGCGTTCGCCCCCACGTCGTACGCGACACAGGGCGGCTGCGCGACGACGATGCGCAACGGCGTACGCATGGCGGCTCCTCTTCTCGGCGGACCCGCAGGATAGGCGGTGACCCTGTGGTTTTCCGCACCCCCGCCGGTGCGGACCGCCCGCCGGGATCGACGGCCGGCCCCATGGCCGGCTCCCAGGAAGGGTTCGTAGCGTGTGGGTCATGATTCGTAGCGCGCCGCACGCCCTGCTCGCCGCCGCCGGTCAGGCCGAACCGCCCCAGGACGGCCTGGTCGGCTACGTCACCGGCCTGGTCGAACGGCTCGGCGGCCCCGGCGCCGGCCTGGCCGTCGCCCTGGAGAACCTCTTCCCGCCGATCCCGAGCGAGGTGATCCTGCCGCTGGCCGGCTTCGTCGCCGGCCAGGGCCGGATGAGTGTGGTCAGCGCGATCTTCTGGACCACCCTCGGTTCGGTGCTGGGCGCCCTCGCGCTCTACTGGATCGGCGCCGCGCTGGGCCGGGAACGGGTCCGGGCCATCGCCGAACGGCTGCCGCTGGTCAAGCTCAGCGACGTGGACCGGACCGAGGCGTGGTTCCTCAAGCACGGCGTCAAGGCGGTCTTCTTCGGGCGGATGATCCCCATCTTCCGCAGCCTGATCTCCATCCCCGCCGGCGTGGAACGGATGCCGGTCTGGACCTTCGTCGTCTACACCACGCTGGGCAGCCTGATCTGGAACAGCACCTTCGTGCTCGCCGGCTACCTGCTCGGCGACAACTGGCACCTCGTCGAGGGGTACGTCGGCGTCCTCCAGAACGTCGTCATCGTCGCCTGCGTGGCCGCGTTCGGCTGGTTCGTCGTCTCCCGGCTGCGCCGGCGGTCCCGGGCGGGCGCCGAGCCGGTCCCGCCGCCGCCGTCCGCGCCGCCGGCCGCCGGCATGCCCGACCCGAGCGGCCGGGGCACCATCTACCGCAGCACCTACTCCGACACCCAGCAGAACGGCTGGGACTACGACGGGGTGCGGTGAGGTGGCACCTCCCTGGCCCGCGCTGCCGCGCGCGGCCAGGGTGCCGGTCGGCGTCGCCGCCGGGATCCTGACCGCCCTCGGCGAGCTGCTCTTCCTGGTCGTCGCGGCCGTGGCGGCCGCCGGCGCGGCGGCCGTCCCGCCGGCCCGGCGCCGGGTGCACGCCGCGATCCTGCGGTACGCCGCCCGGCTGGTCGGGCTGGAACGCCGCCGGTTGGCCGGCTTCCTCACCGCCGGGGCGGCGCCGGGCGGGCCGGCGACACCGGGCCGGCGTGCGGTCGGCTACCTGGCCGCCCGGCTGCTGCCCGGTGCGCTCGGCGCGTTGGCGTACGGGCTGCTCGCCGTCGGCGTGGTGCTGGCGGTGATCGTGCTGTCGGCCGTACTGCGGGGGGAGATGGCACCCGCCGACGCCCTGGTGCAGGTCGTCCTCGGCGCCGCGCTGCTCCTGGTCAACGTCCAGGCGGTCGCCAGCATCGCGGCGCTGGACGTCCGGCTCGCCCACCGGCTGCTCGGCGCCGGCTCCCGGGCCGAGCTGGAACGGCGGGTCCGCGAGCTGACCACCAGCCGGGCCGAGGTCGTCGCCGCCGTGGACGCCGAACGGCAGCGCATCGAACGGGACCTGCACGACGGCCTCCAGCAGCGCCTCGTCGCCCTCGGCATGCTGCTCGGCCGGGCCCGGCGCAGCCGCGACCCCGAGCGCGCCGCCGCGCTGCTGGCCCAGGCGCACCAGGACGCCCAGCAGGCCATCGCCGAACTGCGCGAGGTGGCCTGGCGGGTCTACCCGTCGGCGCTGGACGACGGTGACCTGGGCGAGGTGCTCCGGGTCGTCGCGGACCGCTCCGACATCCCGGTGCGCATCCGGTACGACGTGCCGACCCGCCCCGACCGTCCGGTCGAGACGGTGCTCTACTTCGTGGCCTGCGAGGCGCTCACGAACGCCGCGAAACACGCCGCGGCTACCCTGATCACCGTGGAGGTGGAGAGCCGGGCGGGGACCATCCGGCTGCGGGTGCACGACGACGGCGTGGGCGGCGCCGATCCCACCGGCGCCGGACTGACCGGCCTGGCCCGTCGGGTGGCCGCGCTGGACGGCCGGCTCCGGGTGGACAGCCCGCCCGGCGGCCCGACCACCGTGCTGGCGGAGCTGCCGTGCGGATAGTGCTGGCGGAGGACTCGGCGCTGTTGCGGGAGGGGCTGGCCCGGCTGCTCGCCGAGGAGGGGCACGAGGTCGTCGCGGCGGTAGCCGCGGCCGACGAGTTGGTCACCGCCGTCGAACGGCACCGCCCCGACGTGGTCGTCACCGACGTCCGGATGCCGCCCACCAACACCGACGACGGCCTGCGGTCGGCGCTGGAGATCCGGCGCCGCTGGCCGGCCACCGCCGTCCTGGTGCTCTCCCAGTACGTCGAGCGGCGGTACGCGACCCGGCTGCTGGCCGACCGTCCGGAGGGGGTCGGGTACCTGCTCAAGGACCGGGTGGCCCAGGTCGACGACTTCCTCGACGCCCTGGATCGGGTGGCCGCCGGCGCGACCGCTCTGGACCCGGAGGTGGTCCGCCGGGTCCTCGCCGGCGCCGATCCGGCCGATCCGCTGAGCCGGCTCACCCCCCGCGAACGGGACGTGCTGCACCAGATGGCCCAGGGGCACACGAACGCCACGATCGCCGAACGGCTGCACGTGTCGCAGAGCGCCGTCGAGAAGCACATCAACACGATCTTCGACAAGCTCGACCTGTCGCAGGCGGCCGGGTACAGCCGGCGGGTGCTCGCGGTGCTGCGCTACCTGGAACTCTGAACCGTCCTCCTCGCTCTGGCCGGCGACGGGCCCCACGGCCGCCGCTGGGCGGTCGGGTCTTGCGGGCGTGCGGGGCACGGCGGTTTCGGCGATGTGGCGGTATCGACCCCGCCGGGATGGCGCCGTATCGGCGATCCGGTGTCGATCAATCCGGTCCAGCCCTGTGGCGGGCCGGTGGGAACAGCAGGCCGCTGACCTCCTCGCCCGGCAGCGGACCCCAGCCGAGCCCGGAACAAGCACACGGACCGGCGTTCAGGCGGTCGGCTGTGCGGGCCCGGTGGTGGTTGCGGCATCGGCCGGGGGTTCGTCGTCCTGCGGGTGGAGGTAGTCGGCGAGGCGGGCGGCGGCGACCAGCATGGCGTGCCCCCGGGCGGCGAGCCGGGCCCGCCAGCCCGCCACCGAGCCGGCCAGCGCCCCGGGGCCGTCGGCGTCGCGGACCCGCCGCAGGACGGTGGCGATCTGCTCCAGCGGGTAGCCGCCGCGACGCAGCAGGTGGGCCAGGTCGGCGTCGCGGACGTCGTCCGGGCCGTACAGGCGGAAGTGGGTGGCGCGGTCACGGGCCGGTTCGAGGATGCCGGCCCGCTCCCACTTGCGCAGCGTCGCCGCCGTCACCCCGAGCCGGTGGGCCAGGGCGCCGACCGTCAGCGGGCGGGCGGGCCGGTCGGTGGCCGGCGGCGCGGTGAGGATGCCGATGGCCGACTCGACGGCGTCGAGCGTCTCCCGGTCCCGCAGCAGTTGGGCGTGGCTGCTGTCGATCACCCGCAGCGCGGTGTCCAGGTCGCCGGCGTTGACGGCACGCATGATCTCGCCGCTGGTCGCGTGGCCGTGCGCCGGGATCAGTGCCAGGTACGCCCGCAGGGCCCGGGCGTGGCGGGCCGAGTAGCGGCGGTACCCGCTCGGCGTGCGGTGGGCCGCCGGGATGACGCCGGCCTGTTCGTAGTTGCGGACCGCCTGGGTGGAGATGCCGTGCTCCCGCGCGAGGTCCACCGGACGGTGGCCACCTGCCGCGGCATGTCCTGCGGCTTGAGACTTCAGCTGACTCTCCTGCCTTGGCTGACGCGAAACCTTCACTGGGTGGTTCAAGGATACGGTTGAGGCCATGACTTCTGGAGATGGATCCCCGTACGACGACGGTCGGGGGGCGGTTTCCGCGGCGGCGCTCGCCGAGCGGATCCTCGCGCTGCCCGACGTCGCCCAGGTGGTGGCCGACGAGGAGTCGGGCGTGCCCGAGACGCACTGGGGCGACCGGTTCTTCTTCGTCGGGCCGGATCGACGGCGGCCGTTCGCCACCCTCGTCTACCACGACACGCCCGGCTTCGACGAGGACTCCCGCCTCGACCGGCCGGGCGTCTTCCGGCTGAACATCGAACTCGGCCGGCTGGAGTTCCAGCGCCTGTTCGGCTACCCGCCGGCGGAACTGCCCGACCGCAGGTCGGCGCTGGACTTCACCCGGCTGGACGTGATCCAGCCCCATCCCGCGTACGGGCTGCACGGCTGGGCGTGCGTCCTCAACCCCGGGGTCGAGCGCCTGCCGGAGGTCGACCGGCTGCTCGACCTCGCGCACCGCCGGGCCCGGGCCCGCCACCAGCGAGCCCTCGACCGGGACAACGCCGCCCGTCGACCCGCCGACCGACCTGAGAAATCGGTCTCACCGGGCCGGGAACAAGAACCGGAGTCGGTAGGTTGAGGGAGGTGTCGGTGTGATCAGTGTCCCCGGGCCTCACCATATTGCCTTCGCGGAATACCGTCCGGCTGGAGCCGCGTCGCGCCACTCGCCGAGAGGCGACCTGCACACCGACACCCCAGCGCCGCCCCCGAGCCCACCAGGGCCCGGGGGCGGCGCTGTCTCGTCCGCCCCGCCCTGACCGGGACCACCGCCGGCACGCCGGACCGCCCGACGGCCTGGCCCGGCACGCCGGACCCGCCGGACGGCCTGGCCCGGCACGCCGGACCCGCCGGACGGCCTGGCCCGGCACGCCGGACCCGCCGGACGGCCTGGCCCGGCACGGGTGCGCTGCTCGGTTCGGTGCGGCTGGCCCGTTCGGGCGGCAGCCGATCCGGGTCAGCGCCGGCCCCGAGGGGGCGCCAGCCCTCGGAGGAGCGGGAGCGCCGGCACTCGGAGGAGCGGCCGGCCGCCCGAATCGGAGATCGCGCTCAGCCCAGGGCGAACGGGACCTCGGGACGGGCGGCGGGGAGCGGACAATGCCCGGATGGGTGTCAAGCAGGCATGGACCGAGCAGACCGGAGTGGTCGCCCTGCCCAGTGGCGTGAGGGTGCGCGGGCGACGCATCGGCGATCCGGCCTCGCCGGCCGACTTCGCCCTGCTGCTGGCGGACGGGCCGGCGCCGCGGTGGCCGCACCGGCGGATCCGGTGGCCGGACTTCTGGGTCCCGGTCGACCGGGCCGACGCGCTCGACGCGCTGCGGGAGGCGCTGCGCCGGGCGCACGGCGGTGAACGCGTCGAGGTGGCCTGCCGCGGCGGCACCGGCCGGACGGGCACCGCCATCGCCGCGCTCGCGATCCTCGACGGGCTGCCGGCCGAGCGGGCGGTGGAGTGGGTACGCGCGAACTACCGGCCACGCGCGGTGGAGACACCCTGGCAGCGGCGCTGGCTCCGCCGACTGCCCCGGTGAATCCGCTGGTCACGAGGCGATACCCCGGTCAACCTGTGGCGCCGGTCATGAACCGGGTTCGCCCGGCCGCGCCGGGGTAGGAGGGGCACCCTCGTCGACAATCTAGGCAGGAACCACCATGGCACCACCCCGCTACCAGGGCGTTCACCGTCGGCCGGCCACGCGGATGGCGTCCGTCGCCCGGGCGGCCGCGTCGCTGGCCGTGCTCAGCGTGCTCGCCGTCCTCTTCCTGGACGCGCTGTTGATCACCGTCGGCCTGCTCACGCCGGTCGTGGCGGCGCTGCGTCCGTTGCGCGCCTGGCTGCGCGATCTCGACGCCCCGTCCGTGCCGACGGTGAGTACGGCGTCCGGCCGCTGACCACCGTGGTCCCGGTGCCCGGGCACCGGGACCACGGCGCGCCGGCTCACGCCGCGACGTACTCGCGCAGGTGCCGGGCGGTCAGGGTGTCGCCGTGGGCGACCAGCTCGGCCGGGGTGCCGGTGAAGACGATCCGCCCGCCGTCGTGCCCCGCACCCGGCCCCAGGTCGATCAGCCAGTCGGCGTGGGCCATCACGGCCTGGTGGTGCTCGATGACGATCACCGTGTTGCCGGCGTCCACGAGCCGGTCCAGCAGGGCGAGCAACTGGTCGACGTCGGCCAGGTGCAGCCCGGTGGTGGGCTCGTCGAGCACGTAGGTGCTCGCCTTGTCGGCCATGTGGATGGCCAGCTTGAGCCGCTGCCGCTCGCCCCCGGAGAGCGTGTTGAGCGGCTGCCCGAGGGTGAGGTAGCTGAGCCCGACGTCGACCAGCCGGTCGAGGATCACCCGCGCCTGGCCGCCGGGGAAGAAGTCCCGGGCCTCGGTGGCGGACATGGCCAGCACCTCGCTGATGTTCTTCCCGCGCAGCCGGTAGGTCAGCACCTCGTCGGTGAAGCGCCGGCCCTCGCACCGCTCGCAGACCGAGGCGACGCCGGCCATCATGGCCAGGTCGGTGTAGACCAGGCCGATGCCCTTGCAGGTCGGGCAGGCACCCTCGGAGTTGGCGCTGAACAGGGCCGCCTTGACCCCGTTGGCCTTGGCGAACGCCGCCCGGATCGGGTCGAGCAGCCCGGTGTAGGTGGCCGGGTTGCTGCGCCGGGAGCCGCGGATCGGGGACTGGTCGACCACCACCACGCCGTCGCGGCGGTGCAGCGACCCGTGGATCAGTGAGCTCTTGCCGGAGCCGGCCACCCCGGTCACCACGGTCAGTACGCCGAGCGGCACGTCCACGCTGACGTCGCGCAGGTTGTGCAGGTCGGCGTTGCGGATCGGCAGGTGACCGGTGGGCCGGCGGACCCGCTCGCGCAGCCGGACCCGGTGGTCCAGGTGCCGGCCGGTCAGCGTGCCGGAGCGCCGCAGGCCGGCGACGTCGCCGGCGTAGCAGACCTGCCCGCCGGCCGCGCCCGCACCGGGGCCGAGGTCGACCACGTGGTCGGCGATGGCGATGGTCTCCGGCTTGTGCTCGACCACCAGCACCGTGTTGCCCTTGTCGCGCAGGCGCAGCAGCAGGTCGTTCATCCGGGCGATGTCGTGCGGGTGCAGGCCGACGGTCGGCTCGTCGAAGACGTACGTGACGTCGGAGAGGCTGGAGCCGAGGTGCCGGACCATCTTCACCCGCTGCGCCTCGCCACCGGAGAGGGTGGCGGACTCCCGGTCCAGGCTGAGGTAGCCCAGGCCGATCTCGACCAGCGAGTCGAGCAGGTCACGCAGGTTGCCGACCAGCGGCGCGACCGACGGGTCGTCGATGCCGCGGACGAACTCGGCCAGGTCGCTGATCTGCATCGCGGAGCACTCGGCGATGTTGCGGCCGGCAATCCGGGACGACAGCGCCGCCTCGTTGAGCCGGGCGCCCCCGCAGGCGGCGCAGGTGGTGAAGGTGACCGCCCGGTCGACGAAGGCACGGATGTGCGGCTGCATCGACTCGCGGTCCTTGGCCAGGTAGAGCCGGCGCACCTTCACCGCGAGGCCCTCGTACGTCCAGCTGTTGCTGCCCATCTTGATCTTCGTGGCCGGCTTGTGGAGGAAGTCCTCCCACTGCTGCGGCGTGTAGTCCTGCAGCTTCGTGTCCGGGTCGAACAGGCCCGAGCCGACGATGGCCTGCCAGTACCACGAGTCGACGGCGAAGTTGGGCACCTTGATGGCGCCGTCGTTGAGCGAGCGCTCGACGTCGACCAGTTCGTGCACGTCGAGGTCGGAGACCCGGCCGAGACCCTCGCAGGTCGGGCACATCCCCTCGGCCAGGTTGAAGCTGAACGCGCCCGCCCCGCCCACCTGCGGGGTGCCCAGCCGGCTGAACACGATCCGCAGCATCGCGTACGCGTCGGTGGCGGTGCCGACGGTGGAGCGGGAGTTGGCGCCCATCCGCTCCTGGTCGACCACGATGGCCGGGGTGAGGTTGCGCAGCGAGTCGACGTCCGGCCGGCTCAGGTTCGGCATGAACGACTGGAGGAACGCGCTGTAGGTCTCGTTGATCATCCGCTGGGACTCGGCGGCGATGGTCCCGAAGACCAGGGAGGACTTCCCCGATCCGGACACTCCGGTGAAGACGGTCAGGCGGCGCTTGGGGATGTCGACCGAGACGGCGGCGAGGTTGTTCTCCCGCGCCCCGCGTACCTCGATCATGTCGTGGCTGTCGGCGGCGGACCGTGCTGGCTGCGGCATGCGAACCCTTCGTGTGATCGTGGGCAGGGTTGATCCCGCCCGAGCTTCCACGGGTCTGGCAGCCTTCAATTGTCTCATTCATGGCCTGGTGGAGGGTTTTCGCGCAGCGTTGCGCTGTATGCCCGCCGGGAAAGCCGGCAAAGTCTCAAACGACGTGTAAGCGGTAGGGTGAGCCGGTGGACGGGCGGGGCGGGCGGTTGCGGGCGGTCGACCTCGCCGCCACCGCGGGCATCTCGGTGCAGCAGGTGCGCAACTACGTCGACCTCGGCGTGCTGCCGCCGGTCGAGCGCACCCCGGCCGGCTACCGGATCTTCACCACCGGGCACGCCCGGGCGCTCGACGTGGCCCGGCGGCTGGCCGAGGGGCACGGCTGGGCGCGTACCCGGGAGATCATGGCCGCGGTGCACCGCGGTGACCTGCCGGCGGCGCTGGCCGCGCTGGATGCCGGGCATGCCGAGCTGGACCGGGAGCGGGCCGAGATCCGGCGGGTGCTCGGCGCGTTCGAGACGGTGGTGGGCGCACCGCGCCCCGCCGTGGCGGCGCCCCGGCGTGCCCTGCGGATCGGCGTGGTCGCCGGCCTGGTCGGGGTCCGCACCTCGCAGTTGCGGCTGTGGGAGGGGCGGGGCCTGCTTCGGCCGGTGCGCGAGCGCGGCACCGGCTACCGGGTGTACGACGAGGCGGAGCTACGGGCCGCGCAGGTGGTCGCGCTGCTGCGCCGGGGCGCCTATCCGTTCGACATCATCGCGGCCGTGCTCGACGAGCTGCGCAGCACCGGCAGCCCGCAGCGGGTCCGGGCCGAACTCGCCCGGCGCGAGCAGGATCTGCACCGGCGCAGCCTGCGGCGGCTGGGCGGCTCGGCCGCGCTGCACGATTACCTGCGCCACCGGGGCCTGCTCGACTGAGCCCACCGCGACAGGTGACGGGAGGCCGTGCGGCCCGGCCGGGCTCGGACACCGTGCGCAGATCCAGCGGCGGGCGCACCTCACCGGCGCGGGGTTCAGCGCAGCACGAGCAGGTCGAGGTGGTCGACGACCGGTCCGCTGTCCTCGGTGGCGGCCGCGCGCAGCCGGTCCACCCCGGCCGCGTACTCGTCGTCGCTGATCAGTTGGAGCGGGGTGTGCGCCCGGCGGTCGAGGCGCTGCGCGTACTGCGCCAGCGACGCGGCGGTGGTCTGCGCGACCGGTTCGACGCTGCTCACCGGGAAACCGGCCGCCGCGAACGCCGAGCGCACCCGGGCCAGGTCGGGGTAGCGCTCCAGGACCCGGACCGCCTCCGGGAACCAGTGGAACAGCGCGATCCGGTGGTGCCGGCCGGGGAACGGCGAGCGGATCAGCACCGGCGCGCCCGGGCGGAGCACCCGGCGCAGCTCGCGGGCCGCCGCGTCGAGGTCGGGGATGTGGTGGATCATCGTGGACAGCCAGGCGGCGTCCGCTGTGGCGTCGCGCAGCGGCACCGCCACCGCGTCGCCGGCGACCAGCGGGCGGTGGGTGGTGCGGGAGCGCATCGCCTCGGCCGGTTCCACGCCCACCACCCGGACGCCGAACCAGTCGGTGAAGGCGGCGGCCCAGGCGCCGGTGCCGGCGCCGAGGTCGAGCACGGTCATCCCGGCCCGGGGGCGCAGATGCTGGCCCACCGCGTGCCGCCAGCGGTCCAACCCGTTGCGCGGCAGCTCGCGGGTCGCGGCGAAGGCGGCCGCGTCGGTGTCGTCGAAGGAGATCAGAGCCACGCCATCACCTCGCCACCGTCGCCGGCCGGTCCGGGCGATCGTCACCCGGTTCTAGTCGGTCGCTGCCGCCGTAGGCAACGGCTTGTGAGCCAAACGACCGCCGGCCGGCACCCCGCGCGCGGCGCGGCTCCTGCGGGTCGCCGCCCGCACCGCACCAGCGACCGCGCCACCGCACCCCGGGTCCGGGGCTGACCGGGCCGGGCGGGCCGGTCAGGGGCGGGCGGGCCGGTCAGGGGCGGGGCGTGACGGTCAGCAGCACCACCGCGTCCTCGTCGGCGTGCAGGGCGTGCCGGCGCGGGGGGATGACCAGCAGGTCGCCCGGTCCGCCCGGGCAGGACTGCTCCCCGGCGGTGAGCCGGACCCGGCCGCGCAGCACCTGGAGGGTGGCCTCGCCCGGGCTCTCGTGCTCGTCCAGGGACCGGCCGCCGAGCAGAGCCACCAGGGTCTGCCGCAGCCGATGGTGCTGACCGGGGTGCAGCGAACGTCCACTGCGTCCGCTGCTCGCCTCGCGCGCCGACGCGAGCTGCTCCTCGGCGAGCTGGGACAGCGACAGGACCTCCATGGTCGACCTCCGTGGCTCTGCTGGACGGTTCGCGCGGGCGCCGGCCGGCGGTCGGCTGCCGCACCAGGTCACCAGCGTCGTCCACCGGCTGGCCGGTGGGCAGGGCCGATGGTCCCGGACGGCGGGTGGCGTCCGGCACCAGCGTCGTCGGCCCGGCGCCCGCGGCCCGGCCCCGCCGGACATCCCGCCGGTTAGGGTGACGGGCATGAGGGTTCGGCTGCTGGTGGCCACCGGGGCCGCCGTCCTGCTGCCCGCCGGCGCGGTCGCTCCGGCGGCGGCCGCCGCGCCTACCGCCCGCACCGCGCTCGCCGCCCACCCAGCGCCCTCGGCGCCCTCCGCGCCCACCGCGCCCGGGACGGGGCCCGGCGGGCCCGCGACGGTGGCCGGCGGGCCGGCGCGGCCCTGCCCGCGTGCGCCGGCGCCGAAGGTCTCCCGGCCGCCGCGGCCCTCGCCGCCGCCGGCGGTCCCCGAGGACCGGACGGTGGGCGGCCCGGCGCTGGACACCGCCGGGCTGGTCGTCCCGGCCGGGGTCGCGACCCCGCCAGCGGTCACCGCCACCTCGTGGCTGGTCGCCGACCTGGACACCGGCCAGGTGCTGGGCGGCTGCGGCCCGCACGAGTACGGCACCCCGGCCAGCGTGCAGAAGCTGCTGCTGGCGGCGACCATACTGCCCCGGCTCGACCCGAAGCAGGTCGTCACGGTCGTCGACGAGGACCTGGACATCGAACCGGGCTCGTCCGCCGTCGGCCTGGTGCCCGGTGGCCGCTATCCGATCGAGACGGTCTGGCTGGGGCTGCTGCTGCAGTCCGGCAACGAGGCGGCCAACCTGCTGGCCCGCCTCGGCGGCGGCGCGGAGGGGCGGGCCGGCGGGGTCCGCGCCATGAACGAGTACGCCCGCCGCCTGGGCGCCCGCCAGACGCACGCGGTCACCCCGTCCGGGCTGGACGGCCCGGGCCAGTTCACCAGCGCGTACGACCTGGCGCTGATCGCCCGGGTCTGCTTCGCCGACGCCACCTTCCGCCGGTACGCGCTGACCGAGCGGACCCGGATCCCGGCCCAACCCACCCGGAAGGCAAAGGGTTTCGAGATCCAGAACGAGAACCAGTTGATCTACCGCTACCCGGGTGCGCTGGGGGGCAAGACCGGCTTCACCGACCTGGCCCGGCACACCTACGTGGGCGCCGCCGAGCGGAACGGGCGGCGGCTGGTGGTCACCCTGCTGGGCGCGGAGCCACGACCGGCCCGGGGCTGGGAGCAGGGCGCGGCCCTGCTCGACTGGGGCTTCGCGCTGCCCCGCGACGCCGCGGTCGGCCGGCTGGTCGAGCCGGGTGAGCTGGACGACCCGCCGTCGCCGGCCCCGGCCGCCACCGGCGACCCGCGCCCGGCGGCGGTGAGCGGTCCGGTCGACGACGGGTTGGCCGGCCGGTGGTGGGGCGTCGCCCTCGGCGGGGCCGGGGTGCTGCTGCTCGGCGGCCTGCTCTGGGGACGCCGGACGGCCCGCCGTCGCGCCCGCTGACCGGGCGGCCCGCCGTCGTGCCCGCTGACCGGGCGGCCCGCCGCCGCACCCGGTGACCGGCCGGTGTGTCGCCGATCGACAACCGGCTATCGGCTCCATAGACTGCGGTCTCTCTGGCACCACGAGTCCCAGGAGGATGCCCGTGTCGAGCGAACCCCGACCGCAACCCGTCCCGCCCGCCACCGCGACGCCCGGCCGACCGTCCCGCACGCTGGCCCGCCTCGCCGGTGCGGCCCTGCTGGCCGGGGCGCTGGTCGGCGCCGGCGGCACCGCCGCGGTGGCCGCCCCCGGCGCCGGTGGCACCACGCCGACCGTCGCCGCCGGGAGCGAGCCGCCGCGGACCACCCCCGGGCCGTGCGCGTACGCCGAGACGCCGGACGACCCGGCGGCCCGGCCCGTCCCGCTGCCGCCCGACCCGCGGCGCACCCCCGACCGGGGTACCGTCCGGGTCACCCTGCGCACCAACCAGGGGCCGATCGGCCTGACCCTCGACCGGGCCGCCGCCCCGTGCACCGTGCAGAGCTTCCTGCACCTGGTCCGGCACCGCTTCTATGACCGCACCTCGTGCCACCGGCTGACCGCGTACCCGACGCTGAAGGTGCTCCAGTGCGGTGACCCGTCCGGCACCGGCTCCGGCGGCCCCGGCTACCGGTACCGCGACGAGCTGCCCACCAACCTGCCGCCGGCACCGACCGACCCGACCGGGGAGCGCAAGGTCTACGCCCGCGGTGTGCTCGCCATGGCCAACGCCGGGCCGGACACCAACGGCAGCCAGTTCTTCCTGGTGCAGTCGAACTCGGCGCTGCGCCCGCACTACACGATCTTCGGCTCGGTGGACGCCGCCGGCCTGGCCACGCTGGACCGGATCGCGGCCGGTGGCATCGCCCCGACGGCCGAGAACCCGGCGCCGGTGGACGGCGCGCCGGCGCTGCCGGTGGAGATCTGCCGGGCGGTGCGGCACCACCACCGCTGACCGCGACAGCCCGCCCCGGTCCCATCCATCCTGGACCGGGGCGGGCCGCAACTATCGGATCGTCACCGGAAACAGAGCCACCGGCCGGCCGAGAAAGGTGTGGCCGTCACGGCCGGCCGTTCGACCGGGCCGGCGGTGCGGCGGAGCTGTCCCGCACCACCAGATCGGTGGCCAGTTCCACCCGCGGGGAGTCGATCGCCTCGCCCTGCGCCAGCCGCAGCACGGTACGGGCGGCCAGCCGACCCATCTCCACCAGCGGCTGCCGGACGGTGGTCAGCGGCGGGGAGGCCCACCGGGCCTCCGGCAGGTCGTCGAAGCCCACCACGCTGACGTCGTCGGGGACCCGCAGCCCGCGGCGGCGTACCGCCTCGTAGACGCCGAACGCCATCTGGTCGCTGGCCGCGAAGATGGCCGTCGGCGGGTCGTCCAGGTCGAGCAGCGCGGTCCCGCCGGCGAAGCCGGAGGCGTGGTAGAAGTCGCCCGGTTGCACCAGCCGGTCGTCCACCGGCACCCCGGCGGCCTCCAGCGCAGCCCGGTAGCCGTCCAGCCGGGCCCGGCTGCACAGCAGCTGGGTCGGCCCGGCCACGAAGCCGATCCGCCGGTGCCCGAGCGAGAGTAGGTGCTCGGTGGCGGCGAGCCCGCCGGCCCAGTTGGTGGCACCGATGGTCGGTACGTCGGTGGCCGGCACGCCGGCCGGGTCGACCACCACGACGGGCACGTTGAGCCGGCGCAGCTGCGCGTACAGCGGCGGGCTCAGGTGCGAGGTCACGAAGATGACGCCGTCGGTGGCCCGGGCGCGCAGGTTCTGCAGCCACAGCCGGGCCGCGGTCGGCTGCCGGTGGATCGCGGAGACCACGGTGCCCGCGCCGGCGCTGTGCCCGACGTCCTCCACGCCTCGGATGATCTCCACCGCCCAGGGGCTGTCGAGGTCGTTGAAGACCAGGTCGACCAGGCCGGCACGGCGTACGGTGCGGCTGCCCCGGCGGCGGTAGCCGTGGTGGCGCAGCAGTTCCTCCACCCGCTCCCGGGTGTCCGGGGCCACGTCCGAGCGCCCGTTGAGCACCCGGGACACGGTCGGCACCGAGACACCCGCCTCCCGCGCGATCGCGGTGATGGTCACCCTGCGTCCCTGGTCCGCGTCCACCCGCGTCTCCTTCACCGGTCGGCCGGGGCCGACCGTCGCCACCGAAATCCCGGAACGGCACGCCGCCGCACGGTCATCTTGCCCCACGGACGGGGGTTGACGACATGGCAGGTCGGTTCTAGCGTTCCGACGAAGCGCGAGGGTCTTCCGGAAATTTGTCGGGCCCTTTCGGTCGCCCGGACCAGCGGGCGGCCGTCCCGCACCGCTGCGAAGGGATGTCGCGTGCACCTCACCCGTACCGGCCCGGCGGGTGCGGCGGTCCGCGCCGTGCCCACGCTCGCCCCCGCCGCGCCGGCGACCGCCGCCGACCGGGTGGTCGACCACACCCGCCGGGCACGCCCCGGGTCCGCCGTGACGCCCGCCGGGCAGCGGTAGCCGATGGTCCTCACCGACCTGCCGGAGGAGCAGCTACGGGCGTACCGCAGCGAGGTGCGGGCGCCGGGCGACTTCGACCGGTTCTGGGCCGACACGCTCGCCGAGACCCGCGACCGCGGGTGGCCGGCGCGGACCGCGCCGGTGGAGACCGGCCTGGCCACGGTCGACGTCCTCGACGTCACCTTCGCCGGCTACGCGGGTCAGCCGGTGCGGGCCTGGCTGCGGCTGCCCCGGCACGCCCGGCGGCCGCTGCCCACCGTGGTCCAGTACGCCGGCTACGGCGGCGGCCGGGGGCACCCGCTGGAGAACCTGTTGTGGGCGTCGGCCGGCTTCGCGCATTTGCAGATGGACACCCGGGGGCAGGGGTCGGGCTGGAGCCGGGGGGACACCCCGGACCCGGCCGCCGCCGGCCCGGAGGCGCCCGGCGTGACCACCCGGGGGATCGAGGACCCGCGCACCTACTACTACCGGCGGCTGATCGCCGACGGGGTCCGGGCGGTCGACGCCGTCCGTACCCTGCCGGCGGTCGACCCGGCGCGGGTCGCCGTCCTCGGGCACAGCCAGGGTGGCGGGGTGGCGCTCGCCGTCGCCGCCCTGGTGCCCGACCTGGCGGCCCTGGTGGCCGGCGTGCCGTTCCTGTCCGACATCCCGCGCGCCGTGCTGGTCACCGACGCCCGGCCGTACCGGGAGATCCGCGACTACCTGGCCATCCACCGGCACGCCGAGGAGCGGGTGCTGGCCACCCTCGGCTACGTCGACGGCGTCAACTTCGCCCGCCGCGCCGAGGTGCCGGCCCGGTTCTCCGTCGCGCTGATGGACGAGATCGTGCCACCGTCGACCGTCTTCGCGGCGGTCAACGCCTACCGTGGGCCGGCGGAGGTGTCGGTCTGGCGGTACAACGGCCACGAGGCCGGCGGGATCGACGACGACGAGGCCGCCCTGCGCTTCCTGCGCGGCCACCTGTCGCCGGACCGGGTTCCGGCCGCCGCGGGGCCTGATACACAGGAGGTGTGACCAGGCCAGGCAGGTCGGCGGCCGCGGTGGTCGCGGTGGTCGGGCTGCTCGCCGCGACCGTCGCCGGCTGCGACCGGCCCGCGCCGGAGCCGGCGCGGAGCCGGCCGCCGGCCCCGACCGAGGCGCCCCGCCTGCCCGGCTTCGTGGTGCTCTCCGACGTCGACCCGCGCATCCTGACCGACCTGCGCTACGCCGGCCCGCACAACTTCGTCGGCCGGCCGATCGCCGGTTACCGGGAACCGCTCTGCCTGCTCACCCGGGAGGCCGCGGAGGCGCTGCGCCGCGCCCAGGACGCCGCGCTGGCCGGCGGGCACAGCCTCAAGGTGTACGACTGCTACCGCCCCCAGCCGGCCGTCGACGACTTCGTCGCCTGGGCGAAGCGGCCGGGCGAGCAGCAGATGAAGGGGGAGTTCTATCCCCGGGTGGCCAAGTCGGCGCTGTTCGACCAGGGCTACGTGGGGGCGCCCACCGCGCACAGCCGGGGCAGCACGCTCGACCTGACCCTGGTCGGCGTCCCCGCCCCCAGCCAGCCCCCGTACGCACCGGGCCAGCCGCTGGTCTCCTGCACCGCGCCGGTGGGCCAGCGGTACGCCGACAACAGCGTGGACATGGGCACCGGGTTCGACTGCTTCGACCCGCTCGCGCACACCGACGCCCCCCGCGTCACCGGGGTCGCCCGGGAGAACCGGCGGCTGCTCGAGCGGCTGATGACCGACGCCGGCTTCGTCAACTACGACCGCGAGTGGTGGCACTACCGCTACCGCGACGAGCCCTACCCGGACACCTACTTCGACGCCCCGGTGGCCCGCGCCTCGGTCGGGTGAGCCCGCCCGGCGCCGTCACCCGCGCAGCGGCAACCAGGCCAGCACGTCCTGGATCTTCGCGTCCCAGTACCCCCAGTCGTGGGCGCCGGGGGAGAAGTCCACGGTGAGCGGCACCCCGCGCCGCCGGGCCGTCTCGACGAAGTGGACGTTGTCCTCGTAGAGGAAGTCCTCCGTGCCGCACGCGAGGTAGAGCGCGGGTGCCTCGGCGCCGCCGTCGCCGTACCGGTCGAGCAGCGCGATCGTGTCGTCCTC
Source organism: Micromonospora sp. C28SCA-DRY-2 (assembly GCF_030519475.1). GTDB lineage: Bacteria > Actinomycetota > Actinomycetes > Mycobacteriales > Micromonosporaceae > Micromonospora. The sequence continues at coordinate 416,173 of NZ_JAUMKD010000005.1, forward strand.
GGTGCCGGTCACCTGGCGCTCGCCGAAGACGGTGTGCCAGACCGCCGGGTCCAGCGGGCTGGTCGGGTGGTGCCGCCGGGTCGCCACGTCCAGCGCGCCGGAGAGGCTGGCCGCCGCGGCGAACCGGCCCGGCTCACGCAGCGCCCACTTCACCGCGCCGTAGCCGCCCATCGACAGCCCGGCGACGAAGGTGTCCTCCCGCCGCTGCGACAGCCGGAAGAACGACGAACAGACCTGCGGCAGCTCGGAGCTGAGGAACGTCCAGTACCGGTTGCCGTGCTCCTCGTCGGTGTAGAAGCTGCGCGACACCTGGGGCATCACCACCGCCAGGCCGAGCGGGGCGACGTACCGCTCGATCGAGGTGCGGCGCGACCAGATGGTGTCGTCGTCGGTCAGGCCGTGCAGCAGGTACAGCACCGGCGGGTCGCCGGCGGTGACGCCGCCGGCCATGCCGATCTGCGAGGTGGTGCGCTGCGGGAGGATCACCGTCATCGACGTGCTGAGGGTGAGCACCTCGGAGTAGAAGTCGACACGCATCAGGGCCACGGTGCCCGACCGTAGCCCATCGCGGTGCCGGGTTGCGGCAGGCCGCCACCCGGGTGGCGGAGCCGATGCACCGCTTCCGGCTGGAGGTGCCCGGCGACGTGCTCGGCGCGGTGCTGCCGGTGCTGGTCGGGCTGGCCGCGGTGCCCCGGCAGACCACCGCCCAGGGCGCCGCGTACGTGGTGGTCGGGGACATCCCCGCCGGGCGGGTGCACGCGCTGGAGCAGCGGCTGCCGGCGGTGACCCGGGGCGAGGGGATGCTGGAGTCCGCGTTCGACCACCACCGCCCGGTACGCGGCCCGGTGCCGGTGCGGGACCGCTCGGACCACGACCCGACGGACCGCCGGAGGTATCTGCTGGCGGTCGTCCGTCGGGTCGCCGGGCGGCGCGACGGGTCGTGATCCCCTCGCCGTCGAATATCAATTGCGGTCAGCCGCGGACACGCCTACTGTCCATGTCGCAAGGTCAACCGAACCGCACGATCCCGTTTGGAGCACGCCGTGTCGCAGCGCAACCGCACCTACCCCACGTGGCTGTCGCCGCGTGGTGGTGCCCTGCGGCCCGCGGGCGAAGGCGCCCAGGGTCAGTGTCGGCGGGGCCGGCGACCGGGGCGGTGGCGCGACTAGCGCCGGCGCGAATCGCGCAGCCGCCCACCCCGCCGGGGCCGGGCGGCTTTTTCGTTCCCCGACCGTACCTCCGCGTTCCGGGCTCGCCGGGACCGTCGATCCTTCTCAACTCCACAGCGGACGGCACGAGTCGCCGCCCCCGGTCCGGCCGGGAGCGGCACACCACCGGGACGAGGGAGCTGGCTGACCCGCTCGCCTTGGGCGCGAGAGACACGGGGTTCGATTCCCCGGTCCCGGACGGCGGGACGGGCGGCGAGCCCGTCCCGGCACGGGCCGTTGGAGCAACGGAAGCTCACCCGGTTCTCAGCCGGGAGGTCACGGGTTCGAACCCCGTACGGCCTACGTGGCGACGCCGCACGGCGTCGCCCGCCACCCGCGGTTGTAGCGCAGTCTGGCAGCGCGTCACCTCGCCACGGTGAAGATCGCCGGTTCGAGTCCGGCCAACCGCTCGACCGCCGGGCACCTCGCCCGGCACGGGCCGCACGCTGGGCGCGGAGCGGCTTTGCACGCCACTCCCGCCGGGTTCGATGCCCGGGCGGTCCACGATCACTTTCGGTCACACCGGGAGACGGTGGCGACCAGACGACACGAGGAGACGACGATGACGTTCAGCACGCTCGCGGGCACCCGCGCGCCGGTCCGGGTCTGGACCGACCCGTACGGCATCGAGCCGCAGGCCGCGCGGCAGCTGCGCAACATCGGCGCGCTCCCCTGGGTGGAGGGCGTCGCGGTCATGCCGGACGTGCACTTCGGCAAGGGCGCCACCGTCGGTTCGGTGATCGCGATGCGGCAGGCGGTCTCGCCGGCCGCGGTCGGCGTGGACATCGGCTGCGGGATGTCCGCGGTGCGTACCTCGCTCACCGCGGCCGACCTGCCCGACGACCTGGCCGGGCTGCGTTCGGCGATCGAGGCGGCGATCCCGGTCGGCTTCGCCCAGCGGGACACCGCCGTCGACCCGCGCCGGGTGCGCGGCCTGGAGCAGGCCGGCTGGGACGCGTTCTGGCGCGGCTTCGCCGACCTCGACAAGCGGGTCGCCCAGCTGGAGACCCGGGCCCAGCGGCAGCTGGGCACGCTCGGCGGCGGCAACCACTTCATCGAGGTCTGCCTGGAGCAGGGTGGCGCCGACGACGGCCGGGTCTGGCTGATGCTGCACTCCGGGTCCCGCAACATCGGCAAGGAACTGGCCGAGCGGCACATCGGGGTGGCCCGCCGGCTCCCGCACAACGCCGACCTGCCCGACCGGGACCTCGCGGTCTTCCTCGCCGGCACGCCGGAGATGGCGGCCTACCGGCGGGACCTGTTCTGGGCGCAGGAGTACGCGCGGCGCAACCGGGCCGTGATGCTCGCCCTGCTCTGCCAGGTGGTCCGCGACCGGTTCCCGCAGGTCGGCTACGACGAGCCGATCTCCTGCCACCACAACTACGTGGCGGAGGAGAGCTACGGCGGGGTGGACGTGCTGGTGACCCGCAAGGGCGCGATCCGGGCCGGTCGGGGGGACCTGGGCATCATCCCGGGGTCGATGGGCACCGGGTCGTACATCGTTCGCGGCAAGGGGAACCCGGACGCGTACTGCTCGGCCTCGCACGGGGCCGGGCGGCGGATGTCCCGGGCGCAGGCCAAGCGGACGTTCAGCACGGCCGACCTGGCGGCGCAGACCGCGGGGGTGGAGTGCCGCAAGGACGCCGGGGTGGTCGACGAGATCCCCGGCGCGTACAAGGACATCACCGAGGTGATGGCCCAGCAGGAGGACCTGGTCGAGGTGGTGGCGCACCTCAAGCAGGTGGTCTGCGTGAAGGGATGACCGCAGGCCGGCGCCCCGGGGGGTTGGGGGCGCCGGTCCGCACGCCCCGGTGGCGCAACGGAGAGCGCGCCGGTCTACGAATCCGGAGGGTCCAGGTTCGAATCCTGGCCGGGGCACGTCGTACGCCGCCCGGCGCGAGCGCGCCGGGCGGCCCGTGGGGGCTGGTAAGGCGCGCTCACCCCCGGGAAGGTAGACGCTCGTACTGGTCCAGGGTGAGCGTGTGGAGATGAGCCAGGGTCGTTGGCTGCCGCCTCGTCTCGGTGATGAGAAATGCGATGTCGTCCCGGTACGCGACGGCCTGCTGGAGCTGCCGACCCTTGGGGTCAAGGCCCGGCTGGACGAATGCCTTCGCGGAGTTGACTCCAGGCACCTCAGCAGTTCGGGCCAAGCCGACAGTGGCGGCGGCTTCGTTGCTGTAGGCGCTGAAGAACTCCGCTGCCGCCTGGTCAGACTCGAACTGCAGCAGGGCCACGGTCACCGTGGTGCCGTCGGGATAGGCCCAGCCGGCGGTCAGTTGACGCCGGGCTGTCAGCACCTGGAGCGCACTCATCGACGGTGCGGAGGGTTGGTGGGCGTGCTGCAGGTGCAGTTGCGCGTTCGTGCTGGGGGGTAATGGATCGGGGGTCGCTGATGCAGGAGCAGCGATGACGAGATCACCGAGGTCCATGTCGTGCTGACGAGACGGAGTCGGCCGATTGAACGCCAACCACACCGCGGCGACCGATAGCAGCGTCACCGTCACCACTGCGCTGGTGGCGATGGCGAGAGGGCCAGGACGACGCCACCACGACACCTGAACTGGTCGCTCTGACCATCCGCGTCCCGCCTCTGCCGGCACCGGTGGATCCTGGGAAGCCACAAGCAGATCCGGCCGCTCCGGGGAGGGGCCAGCCGATGGTAGCGGTGGCGGGCCGGACTGCGACGCGGTGCTGGCGGACTCGGCGCTGCCTGGAGCGGGGATTTGGAGGACCGTCGCCGCGGCACCGAGCAGCAGAGTCCCGAACACGGCGAGCCATGCGCCGCTAGCCAGCCGCGCTTGCGGATGGGCGTTGCCATAGCCGTAGAGATCCAGTGCGGACTGCGCCGAATCGAAGGTCAGGAACATCAGGGCGCCGACCACCACCACGGCGATGGGGTGTAGGCGTCGACGCCATTCGGGCCTGGCCCACCGAACCGCGAGCAGGGTCACGAGCAGTGCCCATCCGGAGTACAGCGAGACACGATCGTTGGCCAGGTCGGAAAGGGTGTACGTCTGCTCCAAGGCGCCGGCTCCCGGTGAGAGTACGCCGATGACCTCGCGGACGCTGACCCAGGGACGGTACTGGGCGGCGGCCAGCAGCACCAGCCCGAGAGAAGCCACGACAAGCACCGCCCAGCGCCGGCCGTTGCCCCTGGTCTCAGGGCGCCTGTCGGCCACGGCACGCGAATCGACATTCACGCGGGGGATCATGGCAGCGCCGATCTTGGCCGTCCACCCCGGTTGGCCGCCGCGACGGTCGAGACCTCATCGGTCCGTCGTGGCGCGTGCGACGCCGGGAGGCGGTCAGCGGCCGGTGGCGGCGAGCGTCACCGGCACCGCGACCACCTTGGTACGGCTGCCGTCCGCGGGGGACACCTCGTACACCTCGACGGTGCCGACCTGTTCCCGGGCCAGCCGGTAGCGGACGCCGACCCGGTAGTCACCGCGGCAGCCGGTGCCGCAGGTGGCGGTCGTGAAGGTGGTCGCCAGTTCCCGACCGGCGGCGTCGAGGATCCGGACGCTGACGGTCGCCTCGAACACGTCGGCGGTGCCGGTGACGGTGACCGGGGAGGTGACCCGCTGGCCGACGACGGGGCCGGTCACCACGATCGCCGGGAGCAGGTCGGCGTAGGTGGCGCGGTCGACCGGGTCGCCGGTGCCGAACCGGACCCGCCGCACGCTGGGGAACTGGGTGAGGGTGTAGACGACCTGGGCCTCGCGCAGTCGCCGGGTCGCCGCCGCCCCGGCCGGCAGCGGGGGGAGGGTGGCGACGCCGTCGGCGATCCGGGTGACCTCGACGCCGGCCGGCAGCAGGGTGCTCATGCCGGTGGCGGCCTCCGCCGTGGTCGGCCCGGCGGCGAGTTCGGTCAGCGCCAGCCGGGAGGTGGCCAGGGTGGCCGGCCTGGTGCGCCGGGTCGGGGTGATCCGCCCGTCGCGGACGTACCACAGCTCCATGGTGAGGTTCTGCGGGCGGGGGGTGGCGCCGGTGCTCGGGGATGCGGTGCGGGTCGCCGGCGTGGCCGGCGGCGAGCCGGTGTCCGCCGGGGTGGGTGGCGGGGTCGGGCCGGTGGGCGCGGTGCTGGCCGGCGACGCCGCGGTGGGCGCCGGGCCGAGCGAGCCGCCGCGCGGGTCGGCGCAGCCGGCGAGCAGGCACAGGACGACCGCCAGCGCGGCGCCGCTGCTGGCCAGCGGGGCGCGGCCGGCCGGGTGCCGGGCGGCGGGGCGGGTCATCGGGCACCTCCGGGCTGTGCTGCCGGACGGGCGCTGGCGTCGGCGGGATCGGGGGGCGGGTCAGAAAGCCCGGTCCCGCCCCCACCGACCGGCCCGGTGGCGGGCAGTTCCAGCCGGAACCGGGTGCCGCGGCCGGGTTCGCTGTGTACGGACAGCCGGCCGCCGAGCAGCCGGGCGTTCTCCCGGGCGATGGCCAGCCCGAGTCCGCTGCCCCGGCCGGCGCGCGCCGGGTCGACCTTGTAGAACCGGTCGAAGAGCCGCGGCAGGTGCTCGGCGGGGATGCCCGGCCCCTGGTCGGTGACCTCGAACTCGACGAGCGGCCCGGCTCGGCGGACGGCGGCCCGGATCTCGCCGCCGCCGTGTTCGACCGCGTTGGCGATCAGGTTGGCCAGCACCCGTTCCAGCCGCCGCGGGTCGGTGCACAGCTCGACCGGCTCGGCGGCGACGCTGACCCGGTCCCGCCAGCCGCGCGCGGAGACGATGGCGTCGAGCAGGGCGGGCGGGTCGACCGGGCGGACGGAGACCGGCTCCTGGCCGGCGTCGAGCCGGGAGATCTCCATCAGGTCCTCCACCAGTCGGCGCAGCCGGACCACGTCGGTGACCAGCAGTTCGGCCGCGCGCCGGGCGTCGCCGGGCAGCTGGTCCAGGTGGTCGCGCAGCAGCGAGGCCGCGGCCACCAGGGCGGTGACCGGGGTACGCAGTTCGTGCGCGACGTCGGCGGTGAACCGCCGCTCCCGCGCCTGGGCGCGGGACAGCGCCTCGATCTTCGACTCCAGCGCCTCGGCCATCTCGTTGAACGAGGCGGCCCAGGCGCTGAACTCGTCGCGGCCGCGGACGGGCAGCCGGGTGGCGAGCAGCCCTTCGGTGATGGCGCGGGCGGCCCGGCTGGCCCGGCCCACCGGTTCCAGGGTCCGGCGGGCCAGACTGTGCCCGACCCCGGCGGCGAGCAGCACCACCAGCACCCAGCCGGCCAGCAGCGCGGTGCGGAGCTGGTCGAGGTCGGCGACGACCGCGTCCTCGACGGTGACCACGTACAGCTCGGCGGTCGAGCCGGGGATCCGGCCGCCGACCACCAGCAGCCGGGGGCGGGCGTCGGGCGCGGAGCGTTCGTAGCCGAGCTGGCCGGCCGCCACGGTGGCCCGCAGCTGCGCGCCGAGCGCCGGCGCGTACACCGGGTTGGACGGCTGCGGTTCGCCGGCCACCAGCACCACGTGCCGGCCGCTGTTCTCGAAGCTGGCCAGCAGGTCGGCGCGGCGCTGGTCGGTCAGCGGCAGGAACTGCCCGGCGAGCACCAGCTGGTAGCGGGCGTCGGCGGCGGCCTGGTGCAGCGAGCCGTCCAGGCGGGCCTGCCGCAGCAGCAGGTACGAGCCGCCCGCGAGCACTCCGGCGGAGACCCCGGCGACCAGCACGAACGCGATCATGAGGCGGCGGCGCAGGCGGCCCGGTGCGACGGCGTCGGTGGCCATCAGCGCCTCCTCTCTCACGCCGTGGACAGCTTGTAGCCGGCGCCGCGGACGGTGCGGACCAGCCGCGGGTGGGCCGGATCGTCCTCGACCTTGGCCCGCAGCCGTTGCACCGCCACGTCGACCAGCCGGCTGTCGCCGAGGTAGCTGTGGTTCCACACCCGCTCCAGCAGCAGCTCGCGGGTGAAGACCTGCCCCGGCCGGCGGGCCAGCTCCAGCAGCAGCCGGAACTCGGTGGCGGTCAGCGGCAGGTCCCGGCCGCCCTTGCGGGCGACGAAACTGGCCGGGTCGATCTCCAGCCCGCCGACGGTGAACACCTCCGGGGCCACCGGCGCGGTGGCCCGGCGCAGCACCGACCGGACCCGCGCCACCAGCTCCGGCAGGTCGAACGGCTTGCGCAGGTAGTCGTCGGCGCCGGACTCCAGGCCCACCACCACGTCGATGGTGTCGGTGCGGGCCGTCAGCATCAGGACGGGCACCTGGCTGGTGCGGCGGATCTCCCGGCACACCTCGAAGCCGTCCAGACCGGGCAGCATGACGTCGAGCACGATCAGGTCGACCGGCCGGGCCCGCCACGCCGCGAGCGCCTCGCGGCCGTCGACGGCGGTGCTGACCCGGAATCCGGCACGGCGCAGCCCCAGGGCGGTGACCTCCCGGATGGAGGCGTCGTCCTCGACCACCAGCACGTGGCCCTCCATCATCCGAGACTAGTCCCGCCGCGACCCGGCGCCGACCTGCCGCAACGGACGATGTGGAGGGCCCGGGCGACGCCGGGCCCTCCACCGTGCGGCTCGCTCACTGCTGCCACTGGTGGGCGACGTCGAGCACGATCCGGCTGTGCGTGCCGGGGCCGCTGAGCACGAACACCCGGAACGGCAGCCGGGCCCGCACCCCGACGGCGAACGTGGTGTAGCCCTCGAAGCTGCCCCCGAAGACCACGTCCCGCAGGGTCCGGTAGCGCAGCACGTTGGCCGCGTGCTCGCCGACTCGGTACGGCACGGTGGCCACGTGCTCGTCGTCGTACGCCGGCGCCTGGAGCGAGACCCGCAGCAGCTCGTCCCCGGCGGTGTACGGCGACAGCGGCAGCCCCTCGCCCTCGGTCCAGGTCTCGCCGTAGGTGACCGTGTAGCCGGTCACCGCCCCGGCGAACTCGAACACCACCCGGTCGTAGCAGTCGTGCCGGCCGGTGCGTACCTCGACCAGCGGGGCGGTGCTCAGCGTGCCGGCCGACTTCGCCCCGCTGCCCCAGGTGATCCCGCAGTACGGCGACCCGGTCGCCGCGGCGGTGGTGGTGGTCGCCGCGGTGCCGGTGCCCGCGCCGGCGACCAGCCCGCCGAGCACGACCACCAGCGCCGTGAGCGCGCTCCTGATCCTCATCGTCTTCCCCTCCGGGTCGTTCCCGTTCGGGCCACCCCGGTCGGCATCGTCGCCGGTGGCCTCGGCGTCCACCGTCGGCCCGGTCCGCCACAGCGACTTCGCCGTGGCGTAACGCCCGGGTAACAGGTGCCGTGGTCAGGCGTCCGGATCGGATTCCGGCGGCCGGCGCAGCGTGCGCAACGGCGAGCAGTAGACCGGCAGCCAGGTCAGGCCGTTGGCGACGGCGCCGACGACCAGCGAGGTGCGCACGTCGGCGTACTGGCCGAGCAGGCCGGCGGCGACCGCGCCGACGGTGAGCGCCCCGGTGAGCAGGAACCGGAAGGTGGCGTTCATCCGCCCGAGCAGCGGGTCCGGGGTGCTGCCCTGGCGCAGGCTCACCCCGATCACGTTGCCCACCCCGGTGCGCCAGGCCAGGGCCGTCCACCCGACGCCGGCCAGCCAGAGCAGCGCCCCGTCGTCGATCAGCGCGACCAGCCCGCCGAGCGGCGCGACGAGCACGCCGGGCAGCCACAGCGCGCGGCCGTGACCGATCCGCTCGGCCAGCGGCCGGGCGGTGAGCGCGCCGAGCAGCGCACCGACCCCGCCGAGGCCGAGGAACAGGCCGAGGGCGGCGGGGCCCAGGTTCAGCTCGCGCAGGAACACCACCGGGAGCATCGTGGTGGTCAGCTGCATGGTGAGGTTGATGCCGGCGGTGGAGACGGCGAGCGGGCGCAGCAGCGGGTTGCCGAACACGTGCCGGACACCCGCGCCGAGCTGCCGGCCGAACCCGCCGGCCGACTGCCGGGACGGCTCGCGGGGCGGGCCGGCCGGGATCCGTCGCAGGATGACCGCGGAGAGCGCGAAGGCGACCGCGTCCGCCACGATCGCCACCGGCGCGGTGAGCGCCTGCACGGCCAGCCCGCCGAGCCCTCGTCCGGCGATCTGCAGGGTGGCACTGGTGCCCGCCAGCAGGGAGTTCGCCGCGACCAGGCGGTCCCGGCCGACCAGCTCCGGCAGGTAGCTCTGCGCCGCGATGTCGGCGAAGACCGTGCCGACGCCGGTCAGCAGCACCACCAGGTAGAGCTGCTCGATGCTCAGCCAGCCGGCCCACCAGGCCAGCGGCACGGAACCCACCAGCGCGGCCCGGGTCAGGTTCGCGGTGACCAGCACCGTGCGCCGGGGTAGCCGGTCGACCCAGACGCCGGCCGGCAGGCCGATCAGCAGGAACGCGGCGGTGCTCAGCGCGCCGAGCAGCCCCACCTGGCCGGGGGTGGCGGCCAGCAGGGCGACGGCGAGCACCGGTACGGCCAACTGGCCGACCTGGAAGCCGAGGTCGTGGACGAGCGCGCCGGCGTAGAGCAGCCGGAACGGGCGGGGCCAGCGGCCGGTCCCGTGGCGGCCGGCGGGCGGGGCGGCAGGAGCGGTGAGCATGCCGACCACCGTGCCGAGGCCTCGCGCCGCGGGCGATAGATTTGGTCACCGCCAAATCCACGGAGGCGCCGATGATGCTGGTCGGGTTGGCCGCCCGCGACCTCGCGACCACCCGGTTCGCGGTGTCGCCGCTCTGGGAGGTGGTGGCCAGCGTCCGGGTCATCCGGCAACCACACCGGTTCCCGGAGCACCTGCCCTGGGCCGAGCGGGCCCGGCCACGGCTGGCTGGTGTGGACTGGCGGCTCCTGGCCGACCTGGTGCCGGTGCTGACCGGGGTGGTGCCGAGCTTCCTCTGCCCGCCCCCATCGACCTCCCAGCCGACCCTCGACGTGGAGCTGGCCACCCTCGCCGCCACCCCGGCCGAGGCCGTCCGGGCCGAGCTGGGCGCCGGGCCGCGGTCGGCGCGGCTGGCCGAGCTGTACGACGACCCGCCCGCCGGGCTGGCCCGGCTGGCCGGGGTGGTGCGGGCGTACGCCGACGCGGCGATCGGGCCGTACTGGCCGCGGATGCGCACGCTGCTGGAGCGGGAGGTGCTGCTGGGCGCGCAGCGGATGGCCAGCGACGGGGTCGCCGGACTGCTCAACCACCTCGACCCGTACGTCCGCCTGGAGGGCGACACGCTGCACGTCGACCACCTGGTCGTCTCCGGCGCGGTACACCTCGACGGGCGGGGGCTGCTGCTGGTCCCGTCGGTCTTCTGCGGCCCCCGGGTCTGGTCCAACTTCGGCTCGCCCGGCCAACCGGTGCTGCGCTACCCGGCCCGCGCGGTCGCCACGCTCTGGGAGCGGGCCCCGGGCCCGCACGGTCGCGGGCTGGCCCGGGTGCTCGGCCGGACCCGGGCCGCGCTGCTGCACGAGTTGGCCGTGCCGACCTCGACCACCGAACTGGCCGACCGGTGCGGGCTGACCCCGGGTACGGTGTCGGCACACCTCGGTGCGCTGCGCGCGGCGGGTCTGGTCGGCGCCCACCGCGCCGGCCGGTTCGTGCTCTACGCCCGGACGACCGCGGCGGAGGCGTTGGTCGCCGCCGCACCCTGACACCTCACGGGAGGCGACCCATGACCGGGCGTACGCCCCAGGTCTCCTGCGTGTTCGTCTGCCACGACGGCGCGGGTCGGCTGCTGCTGGCCCGGCGCGCGGCCGGTGCCCGCGACGAGCCGGGCACCTGGGACACCGGCGCGGGCGCGCTGGAGTTCGGCGAGACGTTCGAGGCGGCGGTCGGCCGGGAGGTCGCCGAGGAGTACGCGACCACGCCGCTGGCGGTCACCCTGCTCGGGGTGCGCAACGTGCTGCGGGCCGACCCGCCGTCGCACTGGGTGGCGGTGGTCTTCGCCGTCCGGGTCGACCCGGCGACGGTGGCGATCGGCGAGCCGCACAAGTTCGACCGGTTGGGCTGGTTCACCCGCGACGCGCTGCCCGCCCCGCTGCACTCGCAGGCGCCGGCGACCCTGGCGATGCTGCCCGATCCGCTGCCCTGACCGGCCCGGTACCGCCGCCGGGTGGGTCGGCCGCGCCCGGTATGACGGATCCGTTATGGGGGACATCGACCAGGATCGATCTAACATTCACGTACATCGATGTTCGGCGGTCCTGCCGCCGTGAACACAGGGGAGTGCGTGATGTTCCGACGACAACTGCTGCGCGCCGCGGGCGCCGTGCTGACGGCCGTCCTGGCCGCGGCCGGGGTCCAGGTGGCCAGCGGCACGACCGCGTCCGCGGCGGTCCGCACCGTCTACTACGACGCGAGCCGGGCCGGTGAGTTCCGCACCAACTTCGACCAGGCCGCACAGATCTGGAACAGCCGGGTCAGCAACGTGCAACTGGTGGCCCGCACGCCGGGCAACGTCACCATCTATGTGGACAGCGGCTGGCCGCGCGCGCAGGTCACCAGCCTGGGCTCGGGCCGGATCTGGATGGGCTGGACGGCGGTCAACCAGGGCTACGACCGGACCCGGATCGCCAGCCACGAGCTGGGTCACATCCTCGGCCTGCCGGACCGGCGTACCGGCCTCTGCTCGGACCTGATGTCGGGCAGCAGCGCGCCGGTCTCCTGCCGCAACGCGTACCCCAGCTCGGCCGAGGCCAGCCGGGTCAACCAGCTCTTCGCCGGCGGCCTGGCCGCGACGGAGGCCGACGTCGCCCGGTCGTACACCTGGACCGACGGTGCGGACGCCGAGGGCGACGTGGCGCCGCTGGTGGTCGGCGGGCGCCCGGCCACCGAGAACTACCCGTGGATGGTCTACGTCTCCGGGTGCACCGGCACCCTGATCAAGGCCAACTGGGCGGTCACCGCCCGGCACTGCTCGACGCCCACCTCGGTGCGGGTGGGCAGCGTCAACCGCACCAGCGGCGGGACGGTGGTCCGGGTGACCCGGGCGGTCAACCACCCGACGATCGATGTCAAGCTGCTGCAACTGGCCAGCTCGGTCAGCTACGCCCCGGCACCCATCCCCACCACCTCGGGCGCGGTCGGCACGGCGACCCGGATCATCGGCTGGGGCCAGACCTGCCCGACCCGCGGCTGCGGCAGCGCGCCGGCGGTCGCCAACGAGCTGGACACCTCGATCGTGTCGGACAGCCGCTGTATCGGCATCAACGGCCCGTACGAGATCTGCACGAACAACACCAACGGCAACTCCGGCGCCTGCTACGGCGACTCCGGCGGCCCGCAGGTGCGCCGGATCAACGGGGTGTGGAACCTGATCGGCGCCACCAGCCGGTCCGGCAACAACAACTCGGTCTGCGCCACCGGCCCCTCGATCTACGGCGACCTGCCCTCCATCCGGTCGTGGATCAACACCCAGGTCGGCGGTCTGCCGGCCTGATCGCTGCGCCCGTCACGGGGGACGCCGCCCGGTGGCGTCCCCCGTGACCGTGCCCGCCGGCCGACGGCGGTGGGGCGTCACTCGACGGACACGCGGAGTGCGGTACGGTGCTCACATATCGACCCCTTCCGAGGTGATCCATGCCTGCCGTCGCCGCGCTCGCCCTGACCCTGGCCCTGGCGCCCGCGCCGACGCCCGCGCCCTCGTCGTCGAACTCCGGCGGGCTGGTCGGTGGGCTGCTCGGCGGTGTCGGCGACGTGGTCGACGGCCTGCTGGGCGGCGGTGACGGCGGCACCACGCCGCCGCCGAGCGTCTCGCCCGGCCCGAGCGGCTCCGCCACGTCGGCACCGACGCCCGCCCCCGCCGTCCCGTCGTCGGCGACCTCCGCCCCGGCGTCCGTGGCACCCGGCGTGCCGGTGCCCGGGCGGGCCGGCCAGGGGTCGGGTGGCCGGGAGGGTGTGGTGCCCGCGCCCGACGGGCGCAGCGCCACGGTCGAGGACCCGGCGCCGCTGACCGGGCCCGCCGCACCGGGCGACGACGACCGGCTCCAGTGGATGGTCCTCGGCATGGCGATCGGCGCCCTGGCGGTGCCGGTGGTGCTGCTGCTGCGCCGCGGCCGGCCCCGGGTCGTGCCCGCCGCCGCGCCCGCCGCGCCCGCCGCGCCGGCCGCGCCGGCCGCCGTTGCGGAGTCCGAGCCCGGGCCGGTCGACGACAACGTCACCCGGCTGCCCACCAACCTAAACGCCATCTACGAGTTGGGCCGGCTCGACGAACGGCTCGCCCAGGAGCGCAACCGGGGCTCCTGAGCCCCCGCGCCCACCCGACGGCATCCACCGGCACCGAAATCCCAGGTCGCGGGGGAGGTCTCGCCGTCGGCGGCGACACCCCACCGCGCCGACCCGGCGGTCCGCGCAGGCACGGCACCCGGTTGGAAACGTTTTCGTAACGAGCCCTTGACCTTGGCACGGCGCACGGCGCAAACTCCCGGAAACGTTTACAGCAATCAGGTGGAGGTGCCGGGCGTGGGTCGTAAACGTTTACAGGAGTCGACCGACGGCCGGCCCACCGTCCACACGGTGGCCGCCCGCGCCGGCGTCTCCATCGCCTCCGCCTCGCGGGTGCTCAACGGCGTCGGCGGCAGCCCGGAGACCATCCGCAAGGTACGCGCCGCGGCCGCCGAGGTCGGCTACGTGCCCAACGCCATCGCCCGCTCCCTGCAGTCCCAGCGCACCGGCCTGCTCGCGCTCGCCGTCGAGGACATCGGCAACCCGGTGTACGTGGCGATGATGCGGGCCATCGAGGCGGTGGTCGCCGCGTCCGGGCGGCAGCTGCTGGTGCACGCGACCGGCGGGCGGATCGACAACGAGACGGCGCTGCTGCGCCGGCTGGCCAACCGCTACGTGGACGGCATGATCCTCTCGCCCATCCGGGTCACCGACGACCATCTCGCCGCCATGGTGGACAGCCCGGTGCCGGTGGTGGTGATCGGTCAGCTCGGCGCCGACGCGCCGGTGGACAACGTGCGTACCGACTCGCGGCAGGGCGTCGCGCTGGCGGTGGCGCACCTGGTCGCGGCCGGCCGCCGCCGGATCGGCTTCGTCAACGGCCCGCTGGACACCGTCCCCGGCGCCGCCCGCGACGCCGGCTTCCGGGCCGCCCTGGCCGAGCACGGCATCGAGCTCGACGAGCGCCTGGTCGAGGTCGGCGACTTCCAGTACGCGGCCGGCCGCAGCGCCGCCGAGCGGCTGCTCGCCCGGGCCCGCCCGGACGCGCTGATCTGCGCCAACGACCTGATCGCCGTCGGCGCGCTGCACGCGCTGCTGGCCGCCGGGCACCGGGTGCCCGAGGACGTGGCAGTGGTCGGCATGGACGACACGGAACTGGCCCAGATGATGTTTCCGCAGCTGTCCAGCGTCTCGCTCGGCTCGGCCGAACGCGGTCGCCGGGCGGCCGAACTGCTGCTCTCCCGGATCGCCGACCCGGCGCTGCCGCCCCGCCGCGAGCAGGTGCCGCCCAGCCTCGCTGTCCGCGCGTCCAGCCGGGCCGCCGTGCCGGGTCCCCGCCCGGCGGGCGCGGCGTCGGCGGGCACGGGCAGTGAGCTTCCCAGCCCAGCAGTAGTGAACGAGGAGGTGGACCGGTGACCACGTTGGCCGAGCGGCCGGACGTCGACCGGGCCGGAAAGCCCGGTCGGGGCGGCCGGTCCCGCTCCGACCGGACCATGATCTACCTGCTGCTGCTCCCGTCGCTGCTGCCGATCCTGGTGCTGTCGGTCTTCCCGCTGCTGCGCGGCATGTACCTGGGCTTCACCGACGCCCGGGCCGGGCGCAACGTCGAGGTCACCTTCACCGGGCTGGAGAACTACCGCGAGCTGCTCGGCGACGAGCTGTTCTGGAACTCCTTCAAGATCGGTCTGCTCTGGGCGTTCGGGGTGACCGTGCTGCAGTTCGTGCTCGCCCTCGGCCTGGCGCTGCTGCTGAACCAGCAGTTGCGCTTCCGGGGCGTGGCCCGGGTGCTGGCCGTGGTGCCGTGGGCGATGCCCCCGGTGGTGGTCGGCATCCTGTGGAAGCTGGTCTACCACCCGGACGCCGGCCTGCTGAACGAGTTCTTCCACCGGGTCGGCGCGGACGGCCTGCGGACCAACTGGCTCGGCGACTTCGGCACCGCGCTGCCCGCCGTGATCATCGTCGGGGTCTGGGCGGGCATGCCGCAGACCACCGTGGTGCTGCTGGCCGGGCTGCAGGGGGTGGCCCGCGAGCTGCACGAGGCCGCCGCGGTCGACGGGGCCAGCGCCTGGCACCGGTTCCGGCACGTCACGCTGCCCGCGCTGACGCCGGTGATCGTGGCGATCACCTCGCTGGACTTCATCTGGAA
This sequence comes from Micromonospora sp. C28SCA-DRY-2, assembly GCF_030519475.1. Taxonomy (GTDB): domain Bacteria; phylum Actinomycetota; class Actinomycetes; order Mycobacteriales; family Micromonosporaceae; genus Micromonospora. Next base: position 431,558 of record NZ_JAUMKD010000005.1, read on the forward strand.
CTTCAACTCGTTCGGGCTGGTCTACGTGCTCACCGCGGGCGGGCCGGGCGGCAAGACCATGCTGCCGATGCTCTTCGCCTACGAGGAGGCGTTCCGCTACGGCAACTACGGCTACGCCGCCGCGCTCGGCAACGTCATGGTCGTGATCATCGTGGCGCTGCTCGCCGTCTACCTGCGTCGCCGGCTGAGGGAGGCGAACTAGTCGTGATCGGTGCGAGGAGTCAGCTTGCGAGCCCCGCAGTCCTGATCGGAGGGCAGCGATGATCGGAAAGTCGAGCCGTACCGGGCGGACGTTGCAGTACCTGGCGCTGGCCGGTTACCTGATCTTCCTCGGGTTCCCGCTGGTCTGGCTGGTCTCGACGGCGTTCAAGCCGCCCCGGGAACTGGTGCAGCTGCACCCGACGTTGATCCCGAGCAACCCGACCGTGCAGAACTTCGTGCAGGCCTTCACCGAGCAGGAACTCGGCCGGGCGGCGCTGAACAGCCTCCAGGTCTCGCTCGCCTCGGCGGTGCTCACCGTGCTGGTCGCGCTGCCCGCCTCGTACGCCCTGGCCCGGTTCCGCTCCAAGCTCGGCACCGCCGCCCTGGGCTGGGTGCTGCTCTCCCAGCTCTTCCCGTTCGTGCTGCTGATCATCCCGATCTTCCTGGTGCTGCGGCAGGTCGGGCTGGCCAACACGCACGCCGGGCTGGTGCTGATCTACGTGGTCTGGGCGCTGCCGTTCGCGCTCTGGATGCTCCAGGGCTTCGTCCGCAACATCCCGCGCGAGCTGGAGGAGGCCGCCAGCGTGGACGGCGCGAGCCGGGTGCAGGTGCTGCGCCGGGTGGTCTTCCCGCTGCTCGCCCCCGGCGTGGTCGCCACCGCGCTGTTCTCGTTCATCTCCGCCTGGAACGAGTTCTTCTTCGCCCTGGTGCTGATCAAGACGCCCGAGCTGGCCACCCTGCCGGTGGCGCTGGCCCGGTTCGTCGGCATCGAGGGCACCGCCCGTCTGGGCCCGCTGGCGGCCGGTTCGCTGCTGGCCACCCTGCCCAGCCTGATCTTCTTCGCGTTCATGCAACGCCGGCTCTCGTCCGGGTCGCTCGCCGGCGCGGTCAAGGGCTGATCCACCCCCATCCACCACCGAGGAGGTTTTCCCCCATGCTCCGTAGCAGATTCCGTCGACTCGCCGCGGCCGCCGCGGTCGCGGTCGTCGGCGTCGGCGCGCTCGCCGCGTGCGGCGACGGCGGCGACGACGAGACCACATCCGGCCCGGTCAAGCTGCGCTTCCTCAGCCTGGCCTGGCAGAAGGAGTCGCTGCAGGCCAACAAGGACCTGGTCGCCAAGTGGAACGCCGAGCACCCGGACATCCAGGTCGAGTACGTCCAGGGTGACTGGAACTCGGTGCACGACCAGCTGCTGACCTCCTTCGAGGGCGGCGACGCGCCGGACATCGTGCACTACGAGGCGTCGGCGATCGGCGAGTTCAGCAAGCAGGGCTACCTGACCGACCTGTCCGGTCTGATCTCCGACGACCTGAAGGGTCAGATCGACCAGGGCGTCTGGGACACGGTCACCTACGACGGCAAGGTCACCGGCGTGCCGTTCCTGCTGGAGTCGCAGGTCGTCATCGCCAACAAGAAGCTGCTCGACGCCGCCGGCGTCGCGGTGCCGCCGGCCGACGGCGGCTGGACCTGGGACGAGTTCCAGGCCAACGCGCAGAAGCTCACCAAGCCCGGCCAGTACGGCGTGGCGTGGGCGCTGAAGTCGCCGACCAACCGGGTGCTGAACCTGGCGCTCAACTTCGACGGGAAGTTCTTCTACACCGACGGTGGCAAGACCGAGGTCAAGGTCGGCGACGCGGAGAAGGAGGTCCCGAAGCGGATCCACGACATGATCTACACGACGAAGTCGGCCTCCCCGGAGGCGCTCGGGATGAGCGGGGCGGACACCCTGCCCGGCTTCTTCGGCGGGAAGTACGCCATGCTGCCCGGCTCGGTGTCGCTGCGCCAGCAGATGGTCGAGCAGGCGCCGGCCGGCTTCGAGTGGGTGACCCTGCCGCCGATCAAGGGGCTGTCCAGCAAGCAGGCGGCGAACCCGCAGACGCTGTCCATCTCCGAGGACTCGAAGGGCAAGAAGCAGGCCGCGCAGTTCCTGGAGTACTTCCTCAACCCGACCAACATGGCCGCGCTGGCCAAGGGTGACTGGCTGGTGCCCACCGGCAAGCAGGCCAACGAGGAGCTGGTCAAGCTGACCGGCGGCAAGCAGGGCTGGGACGTCGCCGCGGACAGCGCGGCCGACCTGACCGTCGCGCCGTTCCAGATGGCCGACGGGTACCCGGAGTGGAAGACCAAGTACGCCACGCCGGCCCTGCAGCAGTACTTCGCCAACAAGATCACCCTGGACCAGCTCGGCACGCAGCTGGTCGACGGGGGCAAGCAGGTTCTGAGGTAACCATGGCACTCTTGCTCGACAAGTCGGTCGGATGTCTGGTCGGCGCCGCGGTGGGCGATGCCCTCGGCGGGGCCACCGAGACGGCACTACCGGAGCAGATCCGGGCCCGCTTCGGCGGCTGGGTGGAGGGCATCGTGCCCCCGTACCACGCCGACTGGGCCACCGCGCGGCCACTCGCGCCGTACCACAAGGGCGACGGGCACATCACCGACGACACGTTGATGACCCACGCGCTGGTGCGGGCGTACGCGGCCAAGCGGGACCACCTCGACGCGTACGACGTGGTGGAGCTGCTCGTCCCCGACCTGATCGAGCGGGTGGTGTACATCCCGGACCTGGAGCGCGAGGGGGTGACCTTCCACCGGCTCGCGGCCGCCGAGCGGTGGTTGGTCACCCGCCTGCACCACGCGCACGCCGATCCCCGCGAGGCGGGCGTCGGCAACATCGTCAACTGCGGCGCGGCCATGTACATGGCCCCGGTCGGCATCGTCAACGCGGGCGACCCGGCCGGGGCGTACGCCGAGGCGGTGGAGATCGCCGGGGCGCACCAGCACAGCTACGGGCGGGAGGCCGCGGCGGTCTTCGCCGCCGCGGTCGCCGCCGCGGCGGCCCCCGGCGCGGGCGTCGAGGACGTGGTCGCCGCGGCCCTGGACCTGGCCCGCGACGGTACCCGGTCGGCGATCGACGCGGTGGTCAAGGAGGCCCGCGGCCACCACGACTGGAAGGCCGCGATCCCCGCGCTGCGGGCCGCCGTGGCGCCCTACGACACGGTGGGGGAGGAGTACCGCAGCCCGGGGCTCGGCGCCCGCCGGCCCAGCCGGCTGCACGCCATCGAGGAACTCCCGGTGGCCATCGGCATGCTGGTGGTGGCCGGCGGCGAGTTCCGCCCGGCGGTGCTCGGCGCGGTGAACTACGGCCGGGACGCCGACTCCACCGCCACCATGGCCGGCGCGATCGCCGGCGCGCTCGGCGGCGCGGCGGCGGTGCCGGTGGAGTGGGCCGAGGCGGTCGGCACCGCCTCCCGGACCGACCTGGTGGAGCCGGCCCGCGTGCTCGCGGCGGTGGCCACCGAGGTCTTCGAGCGCGACCGCGCCCGGTTCACCCAGCGGGCCGAGCGCTTCGCCGGGCTGACCGGCGAGGCGGCGCGGGGTGAGGAGCCGACCCGGTGAGGATCACCTGGGTGCAGCCGGAGGACCTGCTGCCGCACGAACTGGCGGCCAGCCGGGACGAGGGCCGCGACGTCGGGCCGCTCGCCGAGCGGTGGACGGCGGCCGGCGGGGACCTCACCCCGCCGGTCAGCGGGGCCTCGCCGACCCCGGCCTCGCCGGCGCTGCGGGCGCTCGCCGTCGAGCTGCTGGACGCCGCCGACGCGCTGCCCGCCGGGACCACCGCCGACGAGCCGGACGACCTGGCGGCGCTGGCGGCGACCTGGCCGGCGGCCTGGTCGCTGCCCACCACGGCGGTGTACGACCGGCTGCACGGCGCGTGGCTGGGCCGGGCGGCGGGCTGCCTGCTCGGCAAGCCGGTGGAGAAGATCCCCCGTCACGGGATCCGGGAGATCCTCGTCGCCACCGGCCGGTGGCCGCTGCGCGACTGGTTCACCGCGCGGGGGCTGCCCGCCGAGGTGGCCGCCCGCTGGCCGTGGAACCGGCGCAGCGCGCCGACCAGCCTCGCCGAGAACATCGACGGCATGCCCGAGGACGACGACCTGAACTTCGCGCTGCTGGCGCTGCGCGTGCTGGAGACCCACGGGCGGGACTTCACCAGCGCCGACGTGGCGCAGGCGTGGTTGGACTGGCTGCCCGGCGGGCGGGTCTTCACCGCCGAGCGGGTGGCCTACCGCAACCTGCTGCTCGGGCTGGCTCCGCCGCTGACCGCGCGGCGGCACAACCCGTTCCGGGAGTGGATCGGCGCGCAGATCCGCACCGACGTCTACGGCTGGGTCAACCCGGGCCGGCCCGACCGGGCCGCCGAGCTGGCCTGGCGCGACGCCACGGTCAGCCATGTCCGCGGCGGCGTGCACGGGGCGATCTGGGTGGCCGCCATGGCGGCCACCGCGCCGGTCGCCAGCGGGGTGGACGAGGTGCTCGACGCCGGCGAGGCGGTGCTGCCGCCGGGCAGCCGGTTCGCCGCCACGGTCCGCGAGGCGCGGGCGCTGGGCGCGTCCACCGACGACTGGGAGACGGTGGTGGACCAGTTGTACGCCCGGCACGGCCACCTGCACTGGGTGCACGTCCGCAACAACGCCGCCCTGGTGGCGGCCGCGCTGGCGTACGGGCGGGGGGACCTGGAGCGGTCCATCTGCGCGGTGGTCAGCGGGGGCTGGGACACCGACTCGACCGGCGCCACGGTCGGCGCGGTCACCGGTGCGCTGGCCGGTGCGTCCGGGCTGCCGGAGCGCTGGGTGGCCCCGCTGCGCAACCGGCTGGCCAGCAGCATCGCCGGCTTCGACGGGATCGGCTTCGACGAGCTGGCCACCCGGACCGCCGCGCTGGCCGCCCCGGCTCCGGCCGCCGACCCGGCCGCGGCGGCTTCGGCCGCCGACCCGGCCGCCGCGGGAGGTGCCCGGTGAGCGCCGCGGTGGTCGTGGTGGGCAGCACCAACCTGGACCTGGTGGTGACGGCGCCGCAGCTGCCCCGCCCCGGCGAGACGGTGCTCGGCGAGAACTTCCGCACGGTGCCCGGCGGGAAGGGCGCCAACCAGGCGGTCGCCGCCGCGCGGGCCGGTGCCGGCTGCGGCTTCGTCGGCGCGGTCGGCGACGACGAGTTCGGCGCCCAGCTGCGGGCGAGCCTGGTCGCCGCGGGGGTGGACGTGCGCGGCCTGCGCACCGTCCCCGGCCCGTCCGGCGTCGCGCTGATCGCGGTGGACCGGGACGCGGAGAACTTCATTGTGGTCGCCCCCGGCGCCAACGGCGAACTCACCGACCTGGACGGCGACGACCGGGCGGCCATCGCCGCCGCCGACGTGCTGCTGCTCCAGCTGGAGGTGCCGCTGCCGACCGTTGTCGCGGCCGCCGGGCTGGCCCGCGCCGGGGGCACCACAGTGGTGCTCAACGCCGCGCCGGCCGCGCCGCTGCCGGCGGAGCTGCTCGACCTGGTCGACGTGCTGGTGGTCAACGAACACGAGGCGGCGGTCGTCGCGGGGGTCTTCGCCGACGAGTCGCCGGTGCTGCTGGACGCCCTGCTGGAGCTGGTGCCGCGGGTGGTGCTGACCCTCGGCGCGCGCGGCGCCGCGTACGCCGACCGGGCCGGGCTGCGGCTGGAGATCCCGGCGCCGCGGATCGACGCGGTGGACACCACAGCGGCCGGTGACGCGTTCACCGGGGCGCTGGCCGTCGGCTGGGCCGAACGCGGCGGCGCGGTCGACGCCGACACGGTCACCGCCATCCTGCGCTGGGCGTGCGCCGCCGGCGCGGCCTGCGCCCAGCGCCCCGGCGCGTCGACCGCGCTGCCCGAGCGGGCCGCCATCGAGGCCCTGTACACCGCGACCTACGAGGGGACGCCGTGAGCGCGAGGAGTGAGCCGGGTTTGCGAGCCCCGCAGTCGCGAACCGAGGTGGCGCCCGTGAGCGCGAGGAGTGAGCCGGGTTTGCGAGCCCCGCAGTCGCGAACCGAGGTGACGCCCGTGGGTTTCAACCCGTACGTGCCGCGCCCGATCGACCGGCCCACCGAGGTGCCGCTCGGCGGGGACGCCGACCTGACCGCGCTGGACGAGGCGAAGATCTTCGCCGCCCCGGACGACCCGGCGGACTGGCCGGCCTGGCGTGACCAGCTCACCCGCTGGCGCGCCGACGCCCGGGCCCGGCTCGGCTACACCCGCGCGCACTACGACGAGATCCCGCTCGACTGCTTCAGCGTCTGCCTGGCCTGGCTCTGGGACGAGACGCTCTACGACCACGAGCGCGGCGTGTTCACGGTCGAGGACTTCCTCGACGCGGCCGACCGGGACTTCGGCGGCTTCGACGGGGTGGTGCTCTGGCACGCGTACCCGGTGATCGGGCTGGACGAGCGCAACCAGTTCGACTGGTACCGGGACGTGCCCGAGCTGCCCGAGGTGGTGCGCGCCTTCCAGGCCCGCGGGGTCCGGGTGTTCGTCGACTACAACCCGTGGGACACCGGCACCCGGCGGGAGACCGGCACCGACGCGCAGGAGGTCGCCGCGCTGGCCGGCAAGCTCGGCGTCGACGGGGTCTTCCTGGACACCCTCAAGGAGGGCGCGGACGAGCTGCGCCGCGAGCTGGACGCCGTCCGGCCGGGGATGGTGCTGGAGGGGGAGAGCCGGGTGCCGCTGGCCCGGGTCGCCGACCACGCGATGTCCTGGGCGCAGTGGTTCGCCGACTCGCCGGTGCCCGGGGTGCTGCGGGCCAAGTGGTTCGAGCGGCGGCACGTGCTGCACCACACCCGCCGCTGGCACCGCGACCACCTCGACGAGCTGCACTCCGCCTGGCTCAACGGGGTCGGGGTGCTGGTCTGGGAGAGCGTGTTCGGGGTCTGGGTCGGCTGGAACGACCGCGACCGGGCGGTGCTGCGGGCGATGCGCCGCATCCAGGCCAGCCACGCCGCGTGGTTGCGCGCCGAGGACTGGGTCCCGCTCGCCGACCACCCGGGCACCGGCCAGGTGTACGCGTCCCGCTGGACGCACGGCGGCGTGCCACTGTGGACAGTGGTGAACCGCGGCGGCGACCACGACGGGCCGTGGCTGGTCACCGAGGCGCGGCCCGGGCGGCGCTTCGTCGACCTGGTCACCGGTGCCGACCTGACCGCCACCCCGACCCCCGGCGGCCGGGTGGCGGTGGGCGGCCCGCTGCCGGCCGGCGCGATCGCCGCGGTGGTCGCCACCGACGCCGCCGTGCCGGCGCACCCCGCCCCGACCGGCGACCCGTCCTTCCCCGCCCGGGCCGCGGTGCGGCTGCGCACGCCGTGGGCCCCGCGCGCCGAACCGCCGGCCGGCATGGTGGCCGTCGACGGCGGCCGGCGGGACCTGCTGGTGCGCTACCGGGTGCGGGAGACCGGCCTGTACGGGGAGACCCCGTACGTCGACGAGTGGAAGCCACTGCCGCCCCGGCTGCACCACACCGGCACGCTGCGCCGCAGCGTCCAGCTCGGCCGGTTCGCCATCGCCACCGACGAGGTCACCCACGGGCAGTACGCCGAGTTCCTGCGCGCCACCGGCTACCGGCCGGTGCGCCCGGAGCGGTTCACCGCCGGGCAGGGGCCGGCCGACGCCCCGGTCACCGGGGTCGACCTGGCCGACGCCCGGGCGTACGCGGCCTGGGCCGGGCTGCGGCTGCCCACCGAGGACGAGTGGCAGGTGGCCGCCGAGGCGGGACTGCTGCGCCGCCGGGAGCCGCTGGTGTGGAACCTGACCGAGAGCGAGCACTCCGACGGGCGGACCCGGTTCGTCATCGTCAAGGGCGGCGCCGCGTACCGGGCGGAGGGCTCGGACTGGTACTTCGACGGTGGCCCGCAGCCGCCGGACGTGTCGGTGAAGCTGCTGCTGACCGGCGCCGGGCTGACCCGCTCCGACCAGGTCGGCTTCCGCTGCGCCGCGGACCTCTCGACCGGACAGGAGTGACCTGATGAGCAGACGCTGGCGGATCGGCGGCGGGGTGGCCGCCGTGCTCCTCGCCCTCGGGCTGGCCGGCGCGGCCCCGGCCGCCGCGGAGCGGCTCCGCGCGGGCACGCTGACCACCGCCGCGGCGCCGTCCCCGGCGCTCGGCGGCGACATCGACTACACCGTCTACCTGCCGCACGGCTACGACGCCGCCGGCGACACCCGCTACCCGGTGCTCTACCTGCTGCACGGTCGGGGCGACACCATGGCGGCGTGGACCCGGGTGAAGGCCGACCTCGACCGGCTGATCGCCGCCGGGGAGGTGCCGCCGGTGATCGCCGTGCTGCCCGACGCGCCGTGGAGCAACCGCGGCAACTGGTACGTCGACTCCGCGTACACCGGCGCGGACGACCCGGGCCGGCCGGTGGAGACCGCGCTCACCCGGGACCTGGTGGCGCACGTCGACACCACCTACCGCACCGCCGCGCACCGGGGCGCCCGGCTGGTCGGCGGCTACTCGATGGGCGGCGCTGGTGCGCTGCGCTACGCGCTGGCCCACTCCGACCTCTTCGCCAACGCGCTGGTGCTCAGCCCGGCGGTGTACCGGCCGCTGCCGCCGGCCGACTCGTCGGCGCGCGAGTTCGGCGCCTTCGGCTCCGGCGAGCAGCGCTTCTCCGACGAGGTCTACCAGCGGCTGAACTACCCGGCGCTGCTGCCGGGGCTGGACCCGGAGTCCCCGGTGCGGATGTACGTCGCGGTCGGCGACGACGAGTGGGCCAACCCGGACCCGGCGCACGCGGCGCACGACCTCGACTACGAGGCCGCCACGCTCTACAACACGGTGCGCCGCGCCGACGGGGTGGCCGCCGAGTTCCGGGTGCTCGACGGGGGGCACGACTGGGACGTCTGGCGGCCGGCCTTCGTGGCCGGGCTGAAGCACCTCGCCGGCACGTTGAGCGTCACCCCGCCGGCGGGGCTGCCCGGGCCGGCGTACGGCAGCGCGGGCACCGACTGGGCCGGCGGCGTCGCCGCCCACCCGGACGGCGCCACCACCCTCGGCTACGCGGCCTCCGGCCCGGTGGCCGGGCAGCCGTACGCGGGCGGGCTGGACGCCGTGGTGAGCCGGCTGGACGCCGCCGGCACCCGGTGGACGACCCAGTTCGGCACCCCGGCCAACGACCGGCTCTACGGGGTGGTGCCGCTCGCCGAGGGCGGGGTGATCGCGGCCGGCTACACCCGCGGCGACCTCGACGGCGCGCACCCCGGCAGCCCCGCCGACGACGGCTTCGTGACCCGGCTGACCGCGACCGGCCAGCGGTCCTGGCTGACCCAGGCCGGCGACCGGGCCAAGGCGGACCGGTTCTACGCCGTCGCCGCCGCCCCGGACGGCGGCGCCTACGTCGCCGGCTACACCAGCGGCTCGTTCGACGGGTCGACCCCGGCCGGGGACAAGGACGCGGTGCTGGCCCGGATCGCCCCCGACGGGTCGATCGCCTGGAGCCGGCAGCTCGGCGGCGCCGGCGAGGACAAGGCGTACGCGGTGGCGGTCGACGCCGCCGGCGTCTACGTCGCCGGCAGCACCACGGCCGGCCTGCCCGGCACCACCGCGCTGGGCGGCGCCGACGGCTGGCTGGCCCGGTTCGACCAGGCCGGCGCGCGTAGCTGGGTGACGTCGGTGGGCGGGGCGGGCGACGACCTGCTCGGCGGGCTGGCGGTCAGCTCCACCGGCACGGTGGTGGCCACCGGCTCGGTCGGCGGCGAGGCCACCGCCGGCGGCACCGACGTGCTGACCGTGGCGTACACGGCGGCCGGCCGGCAGCGCTGGCGGACGGTGACCGGCGGCCCCGGCGCCGACGGTGGCGCCGACGTGGTGGCCCTGCCTGACGGCGCGGTGGCGGTGGTCGGATTCACCGGCAGCAGCCTCGGCGTGCCGGTCGGCGGCGCCGACGTGCTCACCGTGCGGCTGGACGCCCGTGGACGGCAGCTCGGGGTCGCCCAGTACGGCACCGCCCGCGACGACGCCGCCGACGCCTTCGGCGAGGAGAACGTCTACGCCACCCTCGGCGCCGACGGGCGGCTGCGGGTCAGCGGACTCACCGCCGGTGCGGTGCCGGGCGGGGCGCTCGGCAACGGCGACGTCTTCCTCGCCACCATCGACCCCACGAAGGGAACGCCGTGACCAGCGCAGCCGAAGCGGGCCGGCCCGGCCCGCTCGACGGGGTGAAGGTGGTCGACCTGGCCACCCTCTTCGCCGGGCCGCTCGCCGCGGCGTTCCTCGGCGACTTCGGCGCCGACGTGGTCAAGGTGGAGCACCCCGCCAAGCCCGACCCGTCACGCGGGCACGGCCCGGCGAAGGACGGCGTCGGGCTGTGGTGGAAGGTGCTCGGGCGCAACAAGCGCACGGTCACCCTGAACCTGTCCGACCCGAAGGGCGCCGAACTGCTGCGCCGGCTGGTCGCCGACGCCGACGTGCTGGTGGAGAACTTCCGCCCCGGCACCCTGGAGCGGTGGGGTCTCGGCCCGGCCGAGCTGCACGCGGTCAACCCGCGGCTGGTGATCACCCGGATCAGCGGCTTCGGCCAGGTCGGCCCGTACGCCCGCCGGCCCGGGTTCGGCACGCTGGCCGAGGCGATGAGCGGCTTCGCCGCCGCCACCGGTGAACCGGACGGGCCGCCGACCCTGCCGCCGTTCGGGCTGGCCGACTCGGTCACCGCGCTGGCCGCCGCGTACGCGGTCATGCTGGCGCTGCGCGGCCGGGAGCTGACCGGCGCCGGGCAGGTGGTCGACCTGGCCATCATCGAGCCGATCATGGCGATGCTCGGCCCGCAGATCACCTGGTACGACCAGCTCGGCTACGTCCAGCCCCGGCTGGGCAACCGGTCCAACAACAACGCCCCGCGCAACACGTACCGCTGCGCCGACGGGCGCTGGGTGGCCGTCTCCACCAGCGCGCAGAGCATCGCCGAGCGGGTGCTGCGCCTGGTCGGCCGCCCCGAGCTGGTCGACGAGCCGTGGTTCGCCACCGGCAGCGGCCGGGCCGCGCACGCCGACGAACTCGACGCCGCGGTGAGCGCCTGGGTCGCGAAGCGCGACCGGGACGAGGTGGTGGCCGCGTTCGAGGCGGCGCAGGCGGCGGTGGCCCCGGTCTACGACGTGCGGGACATCCTCGCCGACCCGCAGTACGCCGCGCTGGGCACCATCCGCACGGTGCCCGACGAGGAGCTGGGCGAGGTACGGATGCAGAACGTGCCGTTCCGGCTCTCGGACACGCCGGGGGAGATCCGGCACGCCGGGCGACGGCACGGCCAGGACACCGACGCGGTGCTGCGGGCCCTCGGCATGGCCGACGCCGAGCTGGCCGAGCTGCGCGCGCAGGGGGTGATCTGATGCTGCTCACCTGGCTCTACGTGCCCGGCGACCGGCCGGACCGGTTCGCCAAGGCGGTCGCCTCGGGCGCCGACGCGGTGATCCTCGACCTGGAGGACGCGGTGGTCGCCGGCCGCAAGGCGTACGCCCGCGAGGCGGTCGCCGAGTTCCTCGCCGAGGAGCACCCGGTGCCGGTGCAGGTGCGGGTCAACGAACTGACCGGGCCCGACGTCGACGCCGACCTGGCCGCCGTCGCCGGGCGGCCGGGGCTGTCCGGGCTGCGGCTGCCCAAGGTGGAGTCGGCCGCGACGGTGACCGCGCTCGCGGCCCGGGTGGAGGTGCCGCTGCACCCGCTGGTCGAGTCGGCCGTCGGCGTGGAGGCCGCGTACGCCATCGCCACGGCCGATCCCGCGGTGGCCTCGATCGGTCTCGGTGAGGCCGACCTCCGTTCCGACCTGGGCGTCACCGACGAGGAGGGGCTGACCTGGCCGCGCGGCCGGATCGTGGTGGCGGCCCGCGCGGCCGGCCTGCCGCCGCCGGCTATGTCGGTGTACGCGAACGTGGCCGACGCCGACGGGCTGGCCGCCTCCTGTGCCCGGGGCCGGCGGCTCGGCTTCCTCGGGCGGGCGGCCATCCACCCGCGCCAGCTCCCGGTGATCGCCGAGGCGTTCCGGCCGGCGGAGCGGGAGGTGGCCCGGGCCGAGGAACTGCTCGCCGCGGTGGCCGAGGCGCAGACCCGGGACTCCGGGACCGTGGTGCTGCCGGACGGCCGGTTCGCCGACCGGGCGATGGTGGCGGCGGCCCGGCGCACCGTCGACCTGGCCGCCAGGTACGCCGCCTGAGCACCGCCGGCCGGTGCCGGCGGCGGTGCTCGCCCCGCCCGCACGGCCATCAGGGCTGGTCGCGCCCAGCGCCTGCCGGGTCGGGGAACCGGTCGTCGTCCCTGTGCTCCGCTTCACCCCACGCGGTGGTCGGCCAGCCGATTCGTTGCCCGGGTCTAAGCGGTGCGGAGGTGGGCGGCTTGTCGTCAGCACCGCCGCTACCGTGGGGCCGGGCTGGTCGGGGGGTCGAGCCGGTCGAGGCGAGCGAGGTCGGCACGGCTCCGCCGGGCGATCGCGGCGGCGAGCGCGGTGGTCGCCGGATGGTTGCCCGCGCGTTGCTCCGCGGCGGCGAGCCGGACCACCTGCGTCAGGTGCGCGCGCAGGTGGCGGGCGAGCAGCCGCCGCAACGGCACGCCGGCGGCGGCCCGGAGCGCCGCGAGGTCGTCGGCGGTGACCATGCCGGGCATGTCGTGGCCCTCGTGCGGGTTGGCCGCTGGCGCGCCGGCGTCGGCCAGTAGCCGGCGGCACCGGGCCAGGTCGGCGCGGTGGACGGTGCCGAGCCGGACGGCCAGCAGTCGCCAGGCGGGGTCGCTGGTCCCGTCCGCCACCAGGTCGAGCGCCGGGAGCATCCGCTCGGTCATCGCCACGTGCACCTGGAGCCAGGCGACGTCGGTCGGGTTGAACGCACCCGCCACGCCGCCCCCCGACGTGCTGGCGCCCGGCGCGGTGACGCCCGACGCGGTGCCGCTGGCGCCCGACGCGGTGCCGTCCGGGGTGGCGGCGCCGTCAGACGTCGGGGCGGGCGCGGCCGGGCGCGGCGGAGCGGCGGAGGGGCCAGCGCCGCCGGTACAGCCCACGACGAGCAGCGCGACGGCGACCAGGACGGACGGTACGGCCGGGCGCATCCGGCCTCCTCTCCGCCGAGCGGGGAGCGGACCCGGGGTGCCAGCGGGTCCGCTCCCCACCGGGCCGGACGGTGGGATCAGAGCGGCCGGCCGTCCGCCCCGCACTTGATCACCGGACGGATGCAGTCCCGGACCCGGCGGGCCATCTCCTCGACCGGCCAGGCGTTGAAGAAGTCGCCGTGCATGGTGTAGCCCGGTCCGGAGGCGAGCCGGAGCCGCGCCGGGTCACCGCTGACCGGGTAGCGCAGCACCTGCCGCAGCTTCGGCACCGGCACCGGGTGGCTCGCCGGGCAGGCCTGGTTCACCGGGTACGCCATGTGGCTCTTGTGGTCGGGGGAGTCCAGGTCGCGGCCGTTCCAGCACTGCGGGAAGTCCAGGTACGACTCCAGCATGGTGCCGGCCGGGCAGGTGACGAAGTCCTTCGACGGCGGCACGTGCCCGGCGTGCAGGCAGGACCAGCGGGCGATACTGTCGTTCGGTCCGGTCGCCCGGGCGTTGCCGGCGACGATCCGCAGCCCCTGCGGGATCGGCTCGGTGCGGGCGACGACATCGCTCCGGACGCCCTCACCCAGGTAGTAGAACGTGACGATGGTCGGCTCGACCGGCACGTTGTCGCGGTAGAGCGTCGGCACCCAGTACGACGAGACGTCCACCCGGGGATTGCAGGTGCTGGTCGAGTTCAGCAGGTCGGCCAGGTCGGTGTGCGCGTTGGTCACCCGGCTGCCGAAGAAGCTGTGCATGTGCGAGGCGCCGGGCAGCCCGGGGAAGATGATCGGGTCGTCCGGCAGCCGGTGGCTGTACGGGCAGTCGGCGGGGAACTCGGCGACCCGGATGACGTTGGCGACCGGGGCGGCGTCGGCCCGCGCGCCGGTGAGCACGACGTACGTGCCGAGGAGCGCCAGCAGGGCGCCGATCGCTGTCGCGCGGCGCGACCGGCGGCGGGTACCGGAGAGGGGTGCGGCCCTGTCCATCTCGTGACTCCTGTCGGGGTACGGGTCAGGGACGATCCGGCGCCGCCGCCGAAAAGGCATCGGAGGTCCCTGGCCAGAACTGTGGTGGTGGTGTGCTGTGCCCGGGGCGAGTGAGAGAGCGCTCTCTCGTCAGAGTGGGCCTCGTGTCGATACTTGTCAATACGTGTCCGGGTGCTGGAACTGGCTCCCCTCTCGCTCCCGGCTCCGGAACCCGCCCGCGCTCTCGGCTCCCGGCTCCCCGCCCGCGCTCCGGGTCCGCGCTCCGGGGTCCGCGCTTCGGATCGTGACTCGGGTCTGGAGACGCCGAAGGGCCGGCCCCCGGGTTGGGGGTCGGCCCTTCGGCGTTTGGTGTTCGGTTGTTGGTCGCCGGTGGTGGGTCGTCAGGCGGTGTAGCCGCGGGTGGCGATCCAGTCGGCGAGGTTGTCGATGTTCATCCGGTAGCTGGCGGTGTCGGGGTTGGCCGAGTCGGCGATGGTGACGGTGTTGCCACCGTCGCGGTAGCCGACGACGCTGATGTAGTGCCCGCCTTCGAAGGAGTGGCTGTTGCCGTCGGTGTCGGTGGCGGTGCCGGCGATGTTGGCGACCACGGCGCGGCCTTCGTCGACGGCCTTGATGACGTCGGTGCGCAGCTTGTCGGTCTGCTTGTCATCGGCTGCGCGGTCGCGGATCTCGACGCTGTGGTAGACGTCCTTGCCGGTCTGCTTGTTCAGCACGGGGGTGATGTCGTTGATGGAGTTGGTGCCGGCTTCGGTGGTGCCCATTTCCTTGGCCATGGCGTGGACGTCGATGTTCTTGCCCTGTACGGACAGGGCGTTGCGGGCGGCGGCGGGGCCGCAGTAGTAGAAGTTCGGCTGGGCTTCGTAGCGCACGCCGAGTTCCCGCTCACCGTGCTTGCGGTCGGTGGTGATCGACACGGCCGGCTTCTCGGCCGGGGCGGCGAACGCGGTGGCGGGGGCGGCGAGGGCGCCGCCGGTGAAGGCGAGACCAGCAGCGGTCAGAGCGGTCTTACGCAGGATGTCGGTACGCATGGTGATCACAAGCCTTTCGATCGGGGGAAACGCGAGGCACACCAAACGGGGGGCGGTGTGGGCCGCGCGCAAGGAAAGGTCGTGCAAAGGGGGTTGCTCCGGCGGGCGGGGCCTGCTCGGGCGTCCCGGGGGTGTAACCATCCGGGCCAGCCCACCATTCCGGCGGGGGCTCCGGGGGCCGGGGGCGTGCTCGGCCCGTCGGGGTGTAACCATCCGGGCCGGCCGGCCATTCCGGAGGGCTCGGTGCCGGGGGGGTGCTCGGCCCGTCGGGGGTGTAACCATCCGGGCCGGCCCGCCATTCCGGGGGCTCGGTGCCGGAGGCTTGCTTGGCCCGTCGGGGGGGGGGGTGTCAACGACCCGCAGCGGGCGGGCATTCCACCCGCGATCCGGCTGGGCCGCTACCCGCGAGGCCAGCACCCGGGGTGTGGCGCGGGTATGCCATGTTCAACGACCCCGACCCGCCACCGATTCCGCCGCCAGGGTGGCCCCGACCACCCCACACCGGCACCCAAACCCCGCACCCGGACACACCAACGGACACCGCGAACCGGACACCCGGCCACTCACCGGGCGGCAGGCGACACCGGCTCGGCCCGTGCGGGCAGGCGCCCAGGGGCACGGTGTGGAGCTGATGTCGCCAACGACTCACCCATGGCACCCCGGTGATCCACACCGTGTCCGCGATATGGGGGTGTCCGCAGGCTCGGGATGCCGCGATATCCCCGACACGGAGTGGATCAACCCAGCGGACCGCATTCCGGGTCAGATCGCAGACCGTCGGCGTCGCGGGACGGCCGGTGCCGACCAATCGCCCGAGAGCGTGATACCTCAGCGGCATATTTATGACCCTGAGGTATCAGCCGGCGCGCAAACCGCCCACCCGGCACGACACGCCCGGCCGGGCCGCCCACGGATCGACGGGTTGGCCCGGCGAGCAGTAGACCAGACGGTCAGACCGACGCCGGTCGCCCCCGGGACGTCCACCGGATCGAACCGGAACTACGGCGCCCAACAGGCGCGTCCCGAGCCGGAAGCCGCCGGAGAGATCCAAAGCCGGGATCGCGGCGGCGGGAGCACCCGGTGCCGGTGTCGGTCCCCGGACTACCCGGCGGGTGCGGTCGGCGACGGCTCGTATCCTTTCCGCGAACCCGTTGGACGCGAGAAGAAAGGACATGGTGTGACCGACCGGGCCGAAACGTTGGAGTTCCAGGCCGAGGCGCGTCAGCTGCTCCAGCTGATGGTCCACTCGATCTACTCGAACAAGGACGTCTTCCTGCGGGAGCTGATCTCGAACGCCTCCGACGCGCTGGACAAACTGCGCCTGGCGTCGCTGGTCGACAAGGACCTCGCCGTCGACACCGCGGACCTGCACATCGAGATCGAGGTCGACAAGGCGGCGCGGACGCTGACCGTCCGGGACAACGGCATCGGCATGTCCCGCGACGAGGTGGTCGAGGTGATCGGCACGATCGCCAAGTCCGGGACCGCGGAGCTGCTGCGCAAGCTGCGGGAGTCGGCCGACGCGGGCGCGCGGCAGGAACTGATCGGGCAGTTCGGGGTCGGCTTCTACGCCGCCTTCATGGTCGCCGACAGGGTGCAGCTGACCACCCGTAAGGCGGGGGAGACCGGGGGTACCCGCTGGGAGTCCACCGGCGAGGGCACCTACACCGTCGAGCCGGTGGACTCCGCGCCCCAGGGCACCTCGGTCACGCTGCACCTCAAGCCCGCCGACGCCGACGACAACCTGCACGACTACACCGCCGAGTGGACGATCCGCGAGATCGTCAAGCGGTACTCGGACTTCATCGCCTGGCCGATCCGGATGACGGTCGAGCGTACGGGCGCCGAGGGCGACACCACCACCGAGGTGCAGACGCTCAACTCGATGAAGGCGCTCTGGGCGCGGTCCCGCGACGAGGTCGACGACGCCGAGTACCACGAGTTCTACAAGCACGTCAGCCACGACTGGGCCGATCCGTTGGAGATCGTGCACATGAAGGGTGAGGGGACCTTCGAGTACGAGGCCCTGCTCTTCATCCCCTCGCACGCGCCCCTGGACCTGTTCTCCCCGCAGGGCCGCCGCGGCGTGCAGCTCTACGTCAAGCGCGTCTTCATCATGGACGACTGCGAGGCGCTCACCCCGAACTACCTGCGCTTCGTCAAGGGCGTGGTGGACGCGCACGACCTGTCGCTGAACATCTCCCGGGAGATCCTCCAGCAGGACCGGCAGATCCAGGTCGTCCGGCGGCGGCTGGTGCGGAAGATCCTCGCCACTGTCAAGGACATGAAGGCCAACCACGCCGAGCGCTACCGGACCTTCTGGACCGAGTTCGGCGCCGTGGTCAAGGAGGGCCTGATCGACGACGTGGAGAACCAGGACACCCTCCTGGAGATCCTGTCCGTCGCCTCCACCCACGACCCGGCCGAGCTCACCGACCTCGCCGGCTACGTCGGGCGGATGAAGGACGGCCAGAGCGACATCTACTACGCCACCGGCGAGTCGCGCAGCATGATCGAGAACTCGCCGCACATGGAGGCGTTCCGGGCCAAGGGCTACGAGGTGCTGCTGCTCACCGACCCGGTGGACGAGGTCTGGGTCGAGCGCGTCGGGCAGTACGACGGCCGCACCCTGCGCTCGATCGCCAAGGGCCAGGTCGACCTGGACACCGAGGAGGAGAAGAAGGAGGCCGAGGCGGAACGGGAGCGGCAGCGCCAGGACTACGCCGACCTGCTCACCTGGATGGGCGAGGCGCTGGCCGACAGCGTCAAGGAGGTACGCCTGTCGTCCCGGCTGACCACCTCACCGGCCTGTGTGGTCGGCGACGCGCACGACATCACCCCGACGCTGGAGAAGATGTACCGGGCGATGGGGCACGAGGTGCCGTCGGTGAAGCGGATCCTCGAACTTAACCCCGGCCACCCGCTGGTCGCCGGCCTGCGCAAGGCGCACGAGCAGGGCGGCACGGAGGAGTCGCTGAAGGAGACCGCCGAGCTGCTCTACGGCATCGCGCTGCTCGCCGAGGGCGGGGAACTGGCCGACCCGTCGCGGTTCACCCGGATCCTCGCCGACCGGCTCGCCCGTACGCTCTGACACGCTCGCTCCGGGTGGCGGGCCGTGCCCGCCGCCCGGACCGGCTGCCCTCGGCGACGGCCCCGAGCCGGGTGGGTGTGCCAGCGGTCGGCCCGGCTGGATGCCGGCGGCGGGCGGCGGCCATACTCGCGCGGTGACCGAGCAGACCTCGCCGAACCGTCCCGGACTGGCCTCCGCGCTGCGGTTCGGCACCGAACTGATCGCCTGGGTGGCGACGCCGTGGGCGCTCGCCGGGTACTCGGTGCCGCTGGCGGTCGCCGCGGTGGCGCTGCTCGTGGGTCTGCCGACCGTCTTCGCGACACCCGGCGACAAGCCGCACGTGCTGGTGCCGGTGCCCGGCGTGGTCACCATCGCCCTGGTGGTGCTGCAACTGGTCGCCGCCGCCTGGTCGGCGTGGGTCGCGTGGCCCCGGGGCGTCGCGATAGCCGTGACGGTGCTGGCCGTGGCCACGGTGGCCGCGGAGCTTCCGCGCTGGCGCTGGCTGCTGCGCGCCGGCCGGCGGCCGACCGCCGAGCCCGACGGGGCGACGGCCGGGCCGTCCGGGCCGCGGAGGATCGGCTGACCCGAGTCGGGCGGCCATAACGCCGACACGCCCGACCGGCCCCGCCCCCCTTTTCAAGAAGTGATTGCGCCGGTCGCATTGGTCGATGGCAGGCG
This sequence comes from Micromonospora sp. C28SCA-DRY-2, assembly GCF_030519475.1. Lineage (GTDB taxonomy): Bacteria > Actinomycetota > Actinomycetes > Mycobacteriales > Micromonosporaceae > Micromonospora. The sequence goes on from NZ_JAUMKD010000005.1 coordinate 450,377, forward strand.
GTCGGGCCACGGAACGGGACGCGGATAGCCGCTGACCCACCGTAGGTGACCACATCCCGCTCGCGGCGGACGGACCGCTGCTGCCACCGTCGAAGAACGGGCGTCGGACGTGCCGTCGCCGTCTGGTAGTTTGGGCTGCTCAGAGCGGTGACGGCGCGCAAGCGCCAGGCCGCAACTTGCACGATGGCAAGGGCTGCGCAATGAAAGACATGCGCAATTCCCACCGCGTTTCACATTGACGAACACAAATCTTGACTTGCCTTCGGAATTGCCGCACCGTGAAGGTCTCCGGTCGGCGGTGACTCCCGAATTCACTCGCCGTCAGAGCACTTCAGGAGGCGGTCATGCGGTTGAATCCGTTCGCCGGGGCGTATCTCGCCGATCCCGCGCAGGTGTGGCGGCGGATCCTCGACACCCCCGGCGGGGTGCACCACGACCCGGACCTCGGGCTGTGGTTGATCACCCGGCACGCCGACGTGCGCCGGGCGCTCGGTGACGTCGAGACCTTCGGCAACGCGCTCACCCTCGCCCCGGTCTACCAGGTCTGTCCGGAGGCGATGGAGATCGTCGTACGGATCGACGCGCCGCCCACGACCGCCGCCGCCGATCCGCCGGTGCACCCGCGTACCCGCCGGGCCCTGCGCGCGACGTTCGCCAACACCGCGGACCGGGTCGAGCAGCGCTACGGCCAGATCGTCCGCCGCCGGGTCGACGAGCTGGTGTCCCGCCTGGCCGCCCGTCCCGATGGGCGGGCGGACCTGGTCCAGGAGTTCACCGCCGAACTGCCCCTGCTGGTCCTGCTCGACCTCCTCGGCGTTCCCGAGGAGGACATCGGGCGGGTCCGCGCCTGGGCGGACGGCCAGATCGCGCTGATCTGGGGGTGCCCGGAGCCGGCCGAACAGGTTCGGCTCGCGCAGGGACTGCTGGAGTTCTGGCACTACTGCCAGGACCTCGTGCGGGCCCGGCTCGACAGCGGCCGGTACGGCGACGACTACGTCAGCCAGGTGCTCGCGTACCGCGACGGCGACGACGAGGTGCTCACCGTGGCCGAGGTGTCGAGCATCATGTTCAACCTGCTGGTCGCCGGGCACGAGACCACGGCCGGGCTGCTCGCGCACGCGCTCGACCAGGCGCTGTCCAGTCCGGACCGGTGGCGCGCCATCGTCGAGGACCCGGGGCTGATCCCGGCGTTCCTGACCGAGACGCTGCGGTTCGCGCCCGCCATCGACGGCTGGCTGCGGGTGACGAACCGGCCGGTCACGCTGAGCGGGGTCACCATCCCGGCCGGAGCGCGCTGCCTGCTGCTGATCGGCGCCGCCAACCGGGACCCGGCGGTGTTCACCGTCGCGGACCGGTTCGATCCGAACCGGCCGGACGGCCGGGACCACCTGTCCTTCGGTCACGGACCGCACTTCTGCATCGGCGCGGCACTCGCCCGGCTGGAGGGCGAGATCGCGCTGGCCCGGCTCGCGGAGGCCCTGCCCGGCCTGCGCCTGACCGCCGACCACCGGCGGTCCTTCCAGCCCAACGTCGCGTTCCGCGCGCACCGGGAACTGCCGGTGATCATCGACCCGGCGCTGCCGGCCGGCGGACCGCCGGTGCCCGCCGCCGGGCGGCCGGCGGCCTGACCGGGCCGGCATGTCGACGCTGACCTGCGGCAGGAGTCGCGCCGAGCGTCCGCGCCGGTGCGGCGACCGCGGCGGACCGCGGCCGGTCCGACCCGGCCCGGCGGGTCGCGGCACCCGCCGCCGCACGACCACGCTCCGCAGTCGCGTCTTCACACCCGTCGCCCGATGGGTTAAGAATTGTCCCCTGCGAACGGCTACTCATCGCCCAACCTCGATCTGATGCCGACGCCGCACCGCCGGCGTCGTGAAGGTGAGCACATGGATCGCACGCCCCCGTCGAGCGCCGCGCACGCCGGCGCCAGCCGCCAGTTCCGTTCCGAACTGCGCAGGTGGCGTACCCGGCAGGGGCTCACCCAGCGGGCGTTGGCGGAGCGGGTGCGGTTCAGCCGCGAGACGGTCGCCGCCGTCGAGTCCGGCCGCCGGTTCGGCAGCCACGAGTTCGCCGTTCGCTGCGACGAGGTGCTCGGCACCGGCGGCCGGCTGGCGGCACTGTGGCCGCAGGTCGCCGCCGAGCAACTGGCGGCGGACGGCCGGCGCGGCCCCCGGTTCGGCGAGGTGGCCCGGCTCGACCCGGCCGTCGTGCCACCGGCGCCCCGGCGCGACGCGCGCGACCCGGAGGCGGTGGTGGCGGCGATCGACGAGCTGCGGGAGCTGATCGGGCAGGTGCTCGGCGGCCAGCCGGAGCCGGACGCCCCGCCGCACCCGTCGGGCGGCCGGACCGGCCAGGGCTGACCTCGGCGGGAGTCTGCGCCGCCCGGGGGCCGACGGCTCCGCCAACGCCGCTGACTGTGGGTACAGATGCTGGTACGGGCTGTTTGTACCACCGTCAGGTCTGGTCTGGACGCCCGGGTTCCGGCGCAATGAAACGTGCAATCGGCAAGGTGCAGATAGACCGTCGTAGATGAGCGCGGGAGTCAGTCTTGGCGTCGAGCACGAGGTCCCACGCGGCCCGACCCTACCCGACCCGCCGCCGCGGTTGGAAGATCGCCGGCCGGATGCGCCTCATCGTCGCGGCCCCGCTGGTCGCCGTGATGGGCTTCGCCGGCCTGGCGCTGACCGAGAGCGCCCGCCAGACGGCCCGGGCGAGCGACCTCGGGCACCTCGCGCAACTCGGCGCCGAGGCGGGCGACCTGGCCCACCGGCTGCAACACGAGCGCATCGTCGCCGCCGACCTGCTGACCCGTGGCGCACCGGAGCAGCAGGAGGCCTTCGCCGATGCCACCGCCGCCACCGACGCGGCCGCGGCCCGCTACCGCCGGCAGCGCGACCGGGTCCCCGCCGGAGCCGCCGCCGACCAGGCCGTCCTGCCCCGGATCGACGCGGCGCTGGACGGACTGCCGCCGCTGCGCGCCCAGGTCCGCACGGCGGCGCACGCCTCGGTGTCGGCGATGACCTTCAGCTACCGGATCGCCATCGCCGACCTGCTCAACCTCCGCGAGAGCGTCACCCTCGGGGTGGTCAACGCCCGGATCGCCGACGGCATCCGGGCCTCCGCGGCGCTGTCCACGGTGGCCGAGGCGGTCGGCCAGCAGCAGGTCGCCGTGCTGCGCGCGGTGGCGGCCGACCAGTTGACCCCCGCCATGCAGCAGGACATCACCGCCGCCCGCACCGGCTTCACCGAGGCGAGCCTCGACTTCCTGGCGCTCGCCCGACCGGCCTGGCGGGGTTGGTGGGAGCGGGCCGGCAGCGGCGAGGACGCCCTGGTGCTGCAACGGATGCAGGACGAGGTGTCGCGCACCCCGTCGGGCGACCGGCTGCGGCTGGACCTGGGCGCCTGGGTGACCGCCACCCAGCAGTGGTCGATCCGCCTGGCCGAGCTGCGGCAGCAGGTCGACGCGGCGGTGCTCGACGACATCCGGGCGGCGCACGCGGACCAGCGGCGGCGCACGGTGGTCGAGGCGGCCGCCGCCGTGCTGGCCCTGTTGCTCACCGCCCTGGTCACCTGGGCGGTGGCCCGCCAGATCACCCGGCGGCTGCGCCGGCTGCGGGACGCCGCCAACGCGGTCGCGTTCGAACGGCTGCCCGAGGTGGTGGCCCGGCTCCAGCACCCGGACAGCTCCTCGGTGGACCCGGACGAACTGGCCCGCCGCCAGGCCGCCGACGCCCTGGAACCGTCCAGCGACGACGAGATCGGCGAGCTGGGGCAGGCGTTCACCGCCGTGCACCGGGCGGCCGTGCGTACCGCGGCGGAGCAGGCGGTGATGCGGGCCAACACCGCCGACATCTTCATCCACCTGAGCCGCCGGGAGCAGCGGCTGGTCGACGCGGTGCTCGCCCAGGTCGACAAGGTCGAGCAGGACGAGACCGACCCGGAGCGGCTGCACCAGCTGTACACGCTGGACAACCTGGCCACCCGGATGGGACGGATCAACGCCAGCCTGCTGGTGCTCGGCGGGGTGGGGGTCGGTCGGGTACGCCAGCACGACGTACCGCTGCAACAGGTGCTCCAGGCCGCGCAGAGCCAGATCGAGCACTACGCCCGGATCCGCCTCGGCATGGTCGACGGCGACGTGGCCGTGGCGGCCGAGGCGGTCGACGAGGTCGTGCACCTGCTGGCCGAGCTGATGGACAACGCCACCGGGTACGCCCCACCGGAGACCGAGGCGTGGGTGACCGGGCGCAGCCTGGGCGACCGGGTGATCGTCCAGATCAGCGACGAGGGCGTCGGGCTCTCCCCGCAGCGGCGGCAGCAGCTGAACGACCTGCTGGCCCGCCCGCCCGCCATCGACGTCGCCGCCGTGCGGGCGATGGGGCTGGTGGTCGTGGGGCACCTCGCCGCCCGGCTGGGCGTGGCCGTCCAGCTCCGCCCCGGCCCGCGCCGCGGCACCATCGCCGAGGCGGCGCTGCCGGGCACGATGATCCGGCCGCTGCCCCCGGAGGAGTTCCTGCTCACCCCCACCCGACCGTCCCGGCGCGCGGCCCGCACCACCGTGGCCGAGCCGGTGTACGGGGCGGTCCCGCAGCCGCGGGCCGGGGCACCGACGACCGACCGGGTGCTGCCGGCGGCGCCGGTGTTCCGGCCCGCACCGTCCCCGCGCGATGACGCGCCCACCGAGGAGCTCGTCATCTTCCAGCAGGTCAACCACTGGTTCCAGGCCGACCACGGCAACGGCACGGCCTGGGCCAGTCCGGCCGACGACGCCTGGCGTACGGCCGCCCGGGCGACCGAGCCCGAGGTCGCCGCCACCACCACCTCCGGCCTGCCGCGCCGGCAGCCGCAACGGCACCTGGTGCCCGGCGGCGTCACGGTGCCCCGGCAGCGGTCCGAGTACCGCGATCCGGCCCAGGTGGCCACCGCGATGGCCGCGTACGCGCGCGGGGTGGCGGCCCGGCGGCCCAACCTGATCAACAACTGATCCGACAGGGAGAGCACGTGACCGACCAACAGGATCTCGGCTGGCTGCTGGACGCCTTCGCCGAGCGCGCCACCGAGGTCAGCCATGCCATCGCCATCTCCGCCGACGGGCTGATGGTGGCCGCCACCCGGGGCCTGCCGCCGGACCGGGCCGACCAGCTCGCGGCGACCGGCAGCGGGCTGGTGAGCCTGCTCCGCGGCGCGGCGGCCTTCTTCGACGCCGGCGCGGTGATCTCCAACGTCACCCAGTTGGAGGGCGGCTTCATGTTCTCCATGGCCTTCAACGACGGCGCCTCCCTGCTCGTGCTCGCCGATCCGCAGTGTGACGTCGGCAAGGTCTCCTACGAGATGACCGAGCTGGCGAACCGCATTGGCGACGCGTTGACCCCGGCGGCTCGCGCGGCGCTCGCCCGCAGCCGCTGACCCCCGGCGCCCCCACGCCGGCGCTTCCATCCCCCCGTAGGAGAAGACATGTCCCTGACCACCCCGCGGCGTCGCCGTGCCCGCACCGCGGCGCTGCTCGCCCTCGTCCTGCTCGCCGCGACGGGCTGTGCCGACGACGGGCCGGGCGCCGGCCCGAACGGATCCATCAAGATCGGCCTGTTGGCGTCGCTGTCCGGCACCTACCAGGCGGTCGGCAAGGAGATCCGCGACGGTTTCGAGCTCTATCTCTCCACCCACGACGGCAAGCTCGGCGGCCGGAAGGTGGACCTGATCGTCGCGGACGAGGGCAACGGGGCGCCGACCGCGGTGCCCGCCGCCACCAAGCTGCTCAAGCAGGATCGCGTGCTCGCGCTCACCGGCATCGTCGGCGGTGGTTCGGTGGCCGCCGTCTACCCGCTGCTCAACGAGACCAGGGTGCCGTTCGTGGGCTCGAACGGGCGGCCGGAGCTGAAGGACGTGTCCCGGATCTGGCACACCTCCTACCTCTCCGACGAGCCGGGCGAGGCGATCGCCCAGCACGTGCGGGACAACGTCAAGGGCAGCGTCTACGCCATCGGCCCGGACTACCAGGGTGGCTGGGACGAGCTGCGCGGCTTCACCGACACGTTCGTCAAGGTCGGCGGCACGCTGGCCAACCCGGACGGCAAGACCACCTTCACGCCGTTCCCGACCACCACCAACTTCACCCCGTACTTCGCCCGGATCAAGGCCTCCGGCGCGGACGCCGTCTACACGTTCTACGCCGGCAGCGCGGCCGTCGACTTCGTCAAGCAGTACGCCCAGTCCGAGATCAGGGACCTGCCGCTGTACGCCGCCGGCTTCCTGACCGAGGGCGGGGTGCTCGACGCCCAGGGCGAGGCCGCCCGGGACATCTACTCGGTGCTCAACTACTCGCCCGACCTGGACAACGCGGAGAACCGCGCCTTCGTCGCCGCCTGGAAGGCCAGGTACGACGGCTCGCCGACGACGTACGCGATGGCCTCCTACGACGCCGCGGCGGTGCTGGACCGGGCGATCGCGGCCGCCGGCGACGACCCGACCCCGGAGAGCGTCAACGCGGCCATCGGTCAGCTCGGCCAGATCGCCAGCCCGCGCGGCACCTGGCAGTTCTCGCCGACCACCCACGCCCCGGTGCAGAAGTGGTACCTGCGCCAGGTGCGCCAGGACGGCCGGGCGCTGTCCAACACCGTCGTGGGTGACCTCGCCACCGTCGGCGGGTGAGCGCGGTGGCGGTCGACATCCCGATCGACCCGTACGTGGTACCGGCCCTGGACGGGGTGGCCTACGGGCTGCTGGTGTTCGTCGCCGCGGCGGGGCTGGTGCTCTGCTTCGGCGTCGCCGGCATCCTGAACCTGGCGCACGGCACGCTCTACGCGATCGGCGGTTACACCGCCGCCGCCCTGCTCGACGGCGGCTGGCCGAGCCTGCTGCTGGCGCTGGCGGTCGGGGTGATCGCCGCCACCGCGGCCGGCGCGCTGGTCGCCGGGCTGCTCACCCGGGTGGCCGCGCGCACCCACCTCACCCAGGCGCTGCTCACCTTCGGGCTGGCGCTGGTCGGCGGCAGCCTGCTGGTGCGGGCGTTCGGGCCGGACGACCAGCCGGTGCGGGTGCCCGCCGCGCTGGACGGGTCGGTGGTCGTCGCCGGCCACCGCTACGCCGCGTACCGGCTGGTCTTCATCGTCGTCGCCGCGCTGCTGGCCGGCCTGCTCCACCTCGCGGTGCGCCGCACCCGGGCAGGCATGCTGGTCCGGGCGGCCGTCGACGACGCCGAGATGGTGGCCGTCCTCGGGGTGAGCCCGACCTGGATCCGGGTCGGCGTGCTCGCCGCCGCCGGGGCGCTGGCCGGGGCGGCCGGGGTGCTCGGTGCGCCGATCATCGGGCCCGGGCCGGACACCGCCGACGTGGTGCTGCTGCTGTCGCTGGTGGTCGTCGTGCTCGGCGGTCTCGGCTCGATGACCGGCACGCTGCTCGCCGCGCTGGCCGTCGGGCAGATCCAGACGCTCGGCGTCGCGCTCGCGCCGTCGGCCGCCCCGTTCCTGCTCTTCGCCGCGATGGCGGCCGTGCTGGCGGTGCGGGCCCGGGGCCTGGCCGCCACCCGGAGGACGACGTGAGGGAGCAGGCCGTCCGCGCGCTGCGCCGCGGCGTGGCCGCCGCCGTGCTGGCCGGCCTGGTGCTGGCGCCGTGGGCGGTCGACGACTACACGGCGGCGCTGCTCGCCCGCACCCTGGCGCTCGGCCTGGTGGCGGTGAGCGTCGCCCTGCTCACCGGCGTCGCCGGGCTGCCCACCCTCGGCCAGACCGCCCCGTACGCGGCCGGCGCCTACACCAGTGCGGTGCTCGGCGGGCAGGTCTCCGATGTCGGGGTGGTGCACCTGGCGGTCGCGGCGGTGGCCGGGGCGGCGCTGGCCGCGGTGACCGTCCCGCTGGTGGTGCACGCCCGGGGCGTGGTGGTCCTGATGATCACCCTGGCGGTCGGTGAGCTCGCCGTGGTCCTCGTCGGCCGGTGGCGCTCGGTGACCGGTGGCACCGACGGGCTGGCCGGCATCGCCCAGGTCCGTCCACTGTGGGGGATGCCGGTGCTGGCCACGGACCGGGCCCGCTACCTGTACACGCTGGTGGTCGTCGCCGCGCTGGTCGGGCTGGTGCTGCTGGTGCTGCGAACCCGGGTCGGGCTGCTGCTGCGCGCCGGCCGGGACGACGAGGCGCGGCTGCGGGCCAGCGGGCACCGGGTCTCGCTCCAGGTGGCCGGCGTCCACGTCGCCGCGGGGGCGGTCGCGGGCGCCGCCGGCTCCCTGCTGGTGGTCGCCCAGCAGTACCTCTCGCCGGCCGACTTCGGCTTCGAGACGTCCGCCCTGCTGCTGCTCGGCGTGGTGATCGGCGGCGCCGCGTCGGTCGGCGGCGCCCTGGTCGGCGCGGTGCTCGTCGTCGCCGGGCGGGACTGGCTGTTCGGCGCGCTCCCCGGGCACGCGCCGCTGGTGCTGGGGTTGGCCTTCGTGGTCACGGTCTACCTGCTGCCCGGCGGCGGGCACCGGCCACCGCCGGTGCGGGGCCGGCTGCTGCCGGACGTCGGCACCCGCCGCGCCGCCGGGGAGCGGCCCGCGCCGACGGGAGCACGGGCATGACGCCGCTGCTCTCCGCCCGGGGCGTCACGGTGCGCTACGGGTCGCTGGCCGCGCTGGACGGCGTGGACCTGCGGATCGACCACGGCCAGCGGCACGCGTTGATCGGACCCAACGGGGCCGGCAAGACCACCCTGCTCGGCGTGCTCGGCGGAGCGATCCCGGCGGGCGGCGGCCGGGTGCTGCTCGCCGGCCGGGACGTCACCCGGCTCGGCCCGGCCGCCCGGGCCCGGCGGGGCATCGGCCGGATCCACCAGCGCCCCGCCGTCTGGGAGACGCTGACCGCTGCCGAGAACGTCGTGGTCGCGGCGCTGCCGCACGCGGTGCGGCCCGGCCGGTGGCGCCCGAGCGGCAGGCGGCGCGCCGCCGAGCGCACCGCGGCCACCCTGCTGGCCCGGGTGGGGCTGCCCGAACTCGCCGGGGTCCCCGCCGGTCGGCTCGCCCACGGGCAGCGCCGCCAGTTGGAGATCGCCATGGCGCTGGCCGGCCGTCCCCGGCTGCTGCTGCTCGACGAGCCCGCCGCCGGGCTGTCCGCCGGCGAGGTCGAGCGGCTGGCGGAGTTCCTCCGGGAGCTGCCGCGCGCCGTCGCGGTGCTGCTGGTGGAGCACCGGCTGGACCTGGTGTACGCGCTCTGCGACACGGTGACCGTGCTGCGCGACGGCCGGCCGCTGGCCACCGGGACGCCGGCGCAGATCCGCGCCTCCGACCCCGTCCGGCAGGCGTACGCGGAAGGGGTGGCCTGATGCTGCGGACGGAGCGGCTCTGCGCGGGCTACGCCGGCGGGATCGTGCTGCACGAGGTGAGCCTCGAGGTGGCGGCCGGCACCGTGCAGGCGGTGGTGGGCCGCAACGGCGCCGGCAAGACCACCCTGGTGCACGCCGTCGCCGGGTTGGTGCGCCCGTCCGGCGGGCGAATCGAGATCGGCGGGACGCAGGTCGCCGGCCGGCAGCCGCACCGGATCGCCCGGGCCGGGGTCGGTCTCGTCCCGCAGGGCCGGCGGGTCTTCTCCCGGTTGACCGTGGCCGAGCATCTCGCCCTGGCCGCCGCACCGTGGCGGGCCGCGACGCCCGGCGGCGAGGGTTGGACGGTCGCCCGGATCCTGGAGCTGCTGCCCCGTTTGGCGGTCCGGCTGCGCCACCGTGGCGACCAGTTGTCCGGTGGCGAGCAACAGATGCTGGCGATCGCCCGGGCGCTGCTCGGCCAGCCCCGGGTGCTGCTGCTCGACGAACCGTGCGAAGGGCTCGCCCCCGAGCTGGCGGCCCGCATCCGCGACCTGGTCGGCGCGCTGGCCCGGACCGGGCTGACCGTGCTGCTGGTCGAGCAGCAGTTGCCACACGCCATCGCGGTCGCGGACCGGATCGCGGTGCTCGAGTACGGCCGGGTGGTCTACGACCGTCCCGCCGACGAGGCCCGGGCCGACCCGGGCGCGCTGGCGGCGATGCTCAGCGTCGCCGCGGTCGCGGAGCCGCCGGCTCCCCGACCGGTGCCCGGGCTCTGGGCCGGCTCCGGGCAGCTGACCCGACCACTCTCGACAGGGATGAGCGACGATGCCGACAGACATCCGTGACACCGAGTACACCTTCGACAACGGCTCCCCGGAGGCGGTGCCCCAGCTGCGGGCGCTGGAGTCGTTCCTGGATCCGATCACGGCCGCCCGGATCGCCCCGCCGCTGCTCGCCCCGGGCGGCGTGTGCTGGGAGATCGGCGCCGGCGGCGGGTCGGTGGCCCGGGCCATGGCGCGCGCGGTCGGCCCGGCCGGTCGGGTGCTGGCGACCGACATCGACACCGGGCACCTCGCCCCGGCGGCCAACCTCGAGGTACGCCGGCACGACGTGCGTACCGACCCGCCGCCCGGGGACGCCTTCGACCTGATCCACGCCCGGTTGGTGCTGCTGCACCTGCCGGAACGGCGCCGGGTGCTGGGCGCGCTGGCCGCCGCGCTGGCCCCCGGTGGGTGGCTGGTGGTGGAGGAGTTCGACTGCACCGCGCCGCTGCGGGTGCTGACCGCGCCGAACGACGACGCGGCGAAGCTCTTCACCCAGGTGACCGACGCGATGCTCGGCATCCTGCAGAGCCACGGCGCGGACCTGGCCTGGGCGCAGGACGTGCACGCCGAGCTGGCCGCGGCGGGTCTGGTCGAGGTGGACACGGTGACCCATTCGCAGAGCTGGGCCGGCGGCTCGGTCGGCGCCTCGCTGTACGGGACGAACTCCCGGCAGCTGGAGCCGGAGCTGCTCGACGCGGGGCTGTCGCCCGGCCAGCTGGAGGCGTTCCGCAAGCTGCTGCGCGACCCGGGGTTCGCGGTGATGTCCTACCAGTTCGTCTCGACCCGGGGTCGTCGCCCGGTCGGGGGGTGACCCGCCGGTCGCCGAAACATACCTTCACCGTGCCCGACCCGGCGCGTAGACATTCTTCGATCGGTTACCTATCGTCGGCTCATCATGCAGCGACAACCTTCTATGAAAAGGGGTTGGCAATGATGAACCCACGACGATGGGCCGGCTTCGCCACCGCGACGCTGGCCACGGCGGGCCTGGTCCTGGCCGCCACGGTGCACACCGCCGTGGCGGCGCCGGCCGGCGGCACTGTCGAGGCGGCGGTGACCGCGAAGCTGCTGGGGCAGGCCCGGGTGGCCGGGGCGGTGGCGGCCAACCGGCCCGACACCCGGATCACGGTCACCCGGCGGGACGGCCGCTGGGCGTTCGGCACGGCCGTCGCGGTCGCGCCGCGTACCGAGGACGCGCATCCGGTCGGCGGGGTCTTCGTCGCGCACGGCCGGGCCGGCGCCTGGCGGGTGGCGTTCGACGGCGAGCCCGGGTTCGCCGCGTTGGCCGCCGAGTCGCCCCTGGTCAACGCGGCGGAGAAGGCGGTCTTCGGCACCGCGCCGAGCCCGATGTACGCCGGTGGCGACTACCGGACCGGGATGGCCCTGCCGTTCGCGGTCGGGCAGACCTGGACCCTCGGCGGCGGCCCGCACGGCTGGGGCGGCAGCGAGACGCCGTACAGCTCGATCGACCTTTCCGGGGGCGACCAGGTGGTCCGCGCCGCGCGGGCGGGCACCGCGTACACCATGTGCCAGGGCTGGATCCGGGTGATCCACGACCGGGGCTACTCGACCGACTACTACCACCTGTGGAGCAGCATCTCGGTCAACGGCGCCGCGGTCGGCCAGGGGGCGTATCTCGGCTACACCGGCACCGACGTCACCTGCGGCGGGGCCGCCTACGGCCGGCACGTCCACTTCGGGCTGCGGCAGAACAGCTCGTACGTGCCGATCGCCGGGCACGACATCGGCAAGTGGGTGTTCGGCAACGGTGCGGCGGCCTACCAGGGCGGGGCGCGGCACGGCTCGGCCTGGGTGGGCGCCGGCGGGGCTCTCCACAACTACGGTGCCCTGGGCCTCACCCAGGCGGTGGTGGACGCCAACGGCGGCGGCACGTTGACCCGCCGGGCCGGCCCCGGCACCGGCTACGCCGCGCTGGGGTCGCTCGCCGACGGCGCCACGGTGAGCGTCTCCTGCTCGGCGAACGGCACCACGCACACCGGCCGGTACGGCGCCACCGCGCTCTGGGACCGGCTCACCGACGGCAGTTGGGTCTCCGACGCGTACCTCTGGACCGGCGTGAACGGCCCGGTCAACGGCTGGTGCTGAGCCGAGCCCGACCCCGGCCCGCGGTTCGGCGCGGATGCCGGGCGCCATCCGCCCGGTCCTGGCCGGCGTAGCACGACAGCTCTCCGAACGGCCGGCGGCACCATCGGTGCCGCCGGCCGCTGTCATCGCGCGGGCGGTCCGGCGGTGGTCCCGACGACCGTCCGGACCGGACGGAGCAGGGATGTAACGCCGCCGTGGCGTGGCACGCTACGCACTTTCGTCTGTCTGGAGAAAAGTACTGGCGGCGTCAGCGAAAGGTCTGGACACGTCGAAGGCAAGTTAGTAGTGTCGGGACACATCAATATGTTTCATCGAGATGAACCGACGGCGCGGTGAGTCTCGATCGAGGCCACGGGCGGCGCAACACGTCCGGCGGCCACGGCTAGGACCAGGGATGGCACCCCGGGTCGGCGCCCACGCAGGCGCCCCGGTGCGCGAGCGCCGTGGCTTTGACCGATGCCCGTCCCCTCTCGACCCACACCCCGTCAGCTCCGACGCGGAACCGTGTCTGGTGCCGCGGGCGGTTCGGCTCGCCCGCTGACCCAGGCAGCACCCCCACAAGCAAGTCAGGACGACCGTGACGCCTGGTCACGGCCGGGGATCCCGTGCGGCCAGGGAGGGGGCGCACGGGCCGGCAGTGCAACGACATACGTCGATCAGATGAGTCCTTGGACCGTGAGAGAGGCATCCATGAACGGGTACTCACCGCCCGGCCGGCGCCCGCGAGGCCGGCTCCGCAGATCGGTCACCGCGGTCGCCACGGCGGTCCTGCTGATGCTGACCGCCGGGCTGGCCGCCGCGCCGGCGACCGCGCGTCCGCTGGACGCGGGACGGTCGACCGCCGGCGCCGCCGCGCCGCGCCAGGTGCAGGCCCAGGTGCTCACCTGGACCGCCGGCGACAACTTCCTGTCGTACCTGTCGGCGCCCACCACCGCCGTGGCCGGGCCGGCGACGCTGGTGTTCGAGAACAGTGCGGCGACCGGCAACACCACCGGCATGCAGCACACCCTGACCTTCGACACCACCAACCCGGCGTACAACAGCGACGTCGACGTGAACATCCTGGCCGACCCGACGGACGCCAACGGCGGCCGGTGGACCGTCGACGTGGTCCTCTCGCCGGGCACCTACCGGTACTTCTGCGCGATCCCGGGCCACGGCGGGATGAGCGGGCTGCTGGTGGTCACCGGCGGCAGCTCGGACACCACGCCGCCGACCGCGTCCGCGACCGTGTCGGGCGAGCGGGACGACAACGGGGCTTACCTCGGGGCGGCGACCGTGACGCTGTCGGCCACCGACTCCGGCTCCGGCGTCGACCGGGTCGAGTACTCCCTCGACGGCGGCACCTACGGCACGTACACCGCCCCGGTGACGGTCAACCAGCCGGGCCGGCACACGCTCACCTACCGCGCCACCGACAAGGCCGGCAACACCTCCACGCCGCAGTCGGTGTCGTTCACCGTGGTGGAGCCGCCCGCCCCGGACACCACGCCGCCGACCGTGACGGCCGCGGTGACCGGGCAGCGGAACGACGCCGGGGCGTACGTGGGGGCGGCGACGGTGACGCTGTCGGCCACCGACACCGAGTCGGGCGTCGCCCGGGTCGAGTACTCGCTGGACGGCGGGGCGTACGCGACGTACTCGGCGCCGGTGACGGTCGACCGGGTCGGCGCGCACACGGTCAGCTACCGGGCCACCGACAAGGCGGGCAACACCTCGGCGGCCCAGTCGGTGTCCTTCACCGTGGTCGACCCGCCGGCGCCGGACACCACCCCGCCGACCGTCACCGCCGCCGTGGCGGGGGAGCGGGACGACACCGGGGCGTACCTGGAGTCGGCGAGGGTCACCGTCTCCGCCACCGACGACGACTCCGGCGTCGACCGGATCGAGTACTCCCTCGACGGGCAGCCGTACGCCGTCTACACCGCGCCGGTGACTGTCAACCAGCTCGGCCAGCACACCCTGAGCTACCGGGCCACCGACAAGGCGGGGAACACCTCGGCCGCGCAGGCGGTGTCGTTCACCGTGGTGCGGCCACCGGCACCGGACACCACGCCGCCGACCGTGACGGCGGCGGTGACCGGGCAGCGGGACGACGCCGGGGCGTACGTGGGATCGGCGACGGTGACGCTGTCGGCCACCGACACCGAGTCGGGCGTCGACCGGATCGAGTACTCCCTCGACGGGGCCGCCTACATCGGCTACTCCGCGCCGGTGACGGTCAACCAGGTCGGCGCGCACACGGTCAGCTACCGGGCCACCGACAAGGCGGGCAACACCGCCGCGCCGCAGTCGGTGTCGTTCACCGTGGTGCGGCCGCCGGCCCCGGACACCACGCCACCCACGGCGACCGCCACGGTGAGCGGCCAGCGGGACGACGCCGGGGCGTACGTCGGCTCCGCCACGGTCACCGTCTCGGCCACCGACGAGGGCACCGGCGTCGACCGGATCGAGTACTCCCTCGACGGGCAGCCGTACGCGGCCTACTCCGCGCCGGTGACCGTCAACCAGGTCGGCGCGCACACGCTCAGCTACCGGGCCACCGACAAGGCCGGCAACACCTCGGCGGCCCAGTCGGTGTCCTTCACCGTGGTCGACCCGCCGGCACCGGACACCACCCCGCCGACCGTCACGGCCGCGCTCTCCGGCCAGCTCGACGACGACGGCGCCTACCTCGGCAGCGCCACCGTGATCCTCACCGCCGCCGACGCCGGCTCGGGCGTCGACCGGGTGGAGTACTCCCTCGACGGGCAGCCGTACGCCCGCTACACGGCGCCGGTGACGGTCAACCGGGTCGGCGGGCACACGGTCAGCTACCGGGCCACCGACAAGGCCGGCAACACCTCGGGCACCGCGTCGGTGACGTTCACCGTCGTGGCCAGCGGCGAGCCGGGCTGCCCGGTGCCGGACACCCGGCCGACGGTGTGGCTCGGCACCGTCGACAGCGGCGTGCCCAACCGGGTCGTCGAGGGCGCCTGCACGATCAACAACGCGATCGAGGACGAGCGGGAGTGGCCGAACCACGGCCAGTTCGTCAAGCACGTCACCGAGATCGCCGAGCACCTGCACCACCTGGGCCTGATCAACCACCAGGAGCACGGCCGCCTGGTCAGCGCCGCCGCCCGCTCCGGCGTCGGCAAGCCGGACCAGAAGAGCGGCTACCGGCCGCTGCTGGACTCCTCGGCGGCGTCGTTCAACCGGTGGGAGCAGGTCGGAGCGGGCGGCTTCACCCGCAACGCCGACGGGTCGATCACCAGCCGCGCCGTGCCCGGCCTGGGCATGCTCTGGCTCCCCACCGCCGAGTACGGCGACTTCTCGCTGAAGCTGCGGTGGCGGGACGACGCGCCGGGCACCGGCCGGGCCAACAGCGGGGTCTTCGTCCGCTTCCCGAAGGTGCACGGGCACCCCGCCGAGTCCCGGCCCGAGTGGGTGGCCATCAAGTACGGCCACGAGCTGCAGATCCACGACCGCCCCGACGGCGACCAGTACAAGAGCGGCTCGGTGTACGGCTTCGACCGGGTCGACCTCGCCGGCGCCCGGGTCACCCCGAAGGGCACCTGGAACGACTACGAGATCCGGGTGGTGGGCCAGCACTACTCCGTGTTCCGCAACGGCGAGCTGATCAACGAGTACGTCAACACCCCGGACGCGGTGTTCAGCCCGCCCCGGGCCGACGACCCCGGCGGCGCCGGACGCCAGCACGCCAGCGGCCACATCGGCCTGCAGAACCACGGCACCGCCGACGTCGTGAGCTTCCGCGACGTACAGATCGCGCCGCTGTCCCCGTGCTGCCCCGGCGGCGCGGCCTCCTCTGCCACCTCGAACAGCTGCTGCTGACCGAAGGGAACCAACCATGGCGAAGAACAGGATCGACCGCCGCGCCCTGCTACGCGGCCTCGCCGGCTCCACCGTCGCGGTCGGCGCGGCCAGCCTCGCCGGGGCGCTGCCCGCCGCGGCGTCCGGCGGCGCCTCCAACGGGCACCTGGTGCCGCGCGGGCACCTGGGCATCCAGCTCTACAGCGTCCGGGACAAGATCGCGCAGTTCGGCTTCGCGGCGGTCTTCGAGGAGCTGTCCCGCATCGGCTACCGGGAGGTGGAGTTCGCCGGCTACACCCAGGGCGCCGTCGGCCCGATCACGCCGGAGCAGATCCGGCGCCTGCTCGACGACAACGGGCTGAAGGCGGCCGGCAGCCACCGCGGGCTCGGCGACTTCCGGAACAATCTGGAGTGGGAACTGGACGTCGCCGAGACGCTCGGCATGCCGGCGATCGGCACCGCGTCGGCGCCCACCGGCAACCGCACCATCGCCGGCTACCAGGCCGCCGCGGCGGAGTTCAACACCTGGGGCGCCGCCGCCGCGGCCCGCGGGATCAAGCTCTACCAGCACAACCACACCATCGAGTTCAGCTTCGCGGTCGACCGGCCGGACGTGCGGCTGTACGACCTGTTCCTGGAGCTGACCGACCCCCGGTACGTGTTCCTGGAGCTGGACATCCTGTGGGCGTACGGCGGCGCCCGCAAGTACCCGGGGTTCCGCCCGGTGGACTACGTCAAGGCGCACCCGCACCGGTTCCCGCTGTTCCACGTCAAGGACGGCGTGCCGCTGCCCGACCCGCAGCAGGGCAACTCCTACCTGGACGTGGAGTTCGGCGCCGGCACCATCCCGTTCGCCGAGTTCTTCACCGAGCTCGACGGGGGTGGCCGGTTCACCTACCTGTGGGAGCAGGACACCGCGCCGAGCGCCCAGCCGAACCCGCCCGGCTCGCTGGGCGCCGCCGAGCGCAGCTACCAGCGGATCGTCGATCTGCGGGGTGGACGGTGAGCGCCTGGCGGCTGGTCGAGGACCCACCGCCGCCGGTGGGCGGCGGGGCCAGCGGCGGCGAGCGGGGCGGCGAGCCGCGCCGGCCCCGACCGAGCACCCGGCGGCTGCTGGTGGTGGCGGCCACCGTGCTGCTCACCCTGGTCGGCGCCGGCGGCCTGGCCGCAGCCCGCACCGGGTCGTTCTTCGCGGAACGGCCGGAGGGCTGCGCCAAGCCGGACCGCAGCATGCAGCTGTACGCGGTGGAGCTGCCCAAGGACGGCAACCAGGTCCGGCTCGGCTACGGCCTCACCCCGCAGACCGCCTCCTACCCGGGCCCCACCATCGAGATGACCGAGGGGGAGTGCCTCGCCATCACTGTGCACAACCAGGTGCCCGCGGCCACTCTGGAGCAGCTGCGGACCGACCCGGCGCACCCGCTGGGCGTCTCGTTGCACGTGCACGGGGTCAAGTACACCCAGCTCTCCGACGGCACCGTGCAGTCCGGTTCGTTCGTCCCGCCCGGCGAGTCGCGCACGTACACCTGGTTCGCGCAGCAGCGGAACAAGAAGACCGGCGCGCCGGGCACGGCCGGCCACTGGTGGTACCACGACCACGTGGTGGGTGGCCCGCACGGCACCCAGGGCCTCGGCGCGGGGCTCTTCGGCGGGCTGGTGGTCCGCCGCCCCGGCGACCCGAAGCCGGACCGCACCTACACGGTGGTCTTCGGTGACCGGCAGAGCATCAACCTGCGCCGGGGCGCGGCCGCCGACACCTGCGACGCGCAGCAGCCGCAGCCGGGGCCGACCTGCCTGGTCGCCCGCAAGGGCGAGAAGGTGGAGTTCATCGTCGTCGGCATCGGCAACGACATGCACACCTTCCACCTGCACGGGCACGCCTGGGCGGACAACCGCACCGGAGTGCTGCCCAACGGCGAACCCTTCGCCGACCTCGTCCCGACCATCGACAACAAGCCACTCGGCCCGGGTGACTCGTTCGGCGTCACGGTGACCGCCGGCGACTCGGTGGGCCCCGGCCACTGGATGCTGCACTGCCACATGCAGTTCCACTCCGACGGCGGGATGTCGACCATGCTGCACGTCCTGGACGAGAACGGGAACATGCCGCCCGGCCACGACCACTCGCACGCCCACCCGGCCGGTGGCACCGCGGCCGGCACCACCACCGGCGCGGACACCGCCGCCGGGCAGCACCAGCACAAGTGACCGCCGGCGGCCGCCGCGCCGCCGACGAGGGCCGGTGGCTGCCGGCCCGTCCGGAGCTGAACGGACCGGCAGCCACCACCCGGCACGGGTCACCGCCGTGGTCCGCGCCCGCCAACCCCGACCGCACCGCCTGCTCGAACCGCTCGGACAACGCACCTCCGCCACACCTCACCTGTGAAGGAGTCGAGATGGCTCAGCACCGCTCCCGGCTGTCCAGATGGGTCGGACGCCCACCCGTCGACGTCACAGCCTCCCCACGACACACCACCCGCCGGGCCGTACGACGCACCGGCGCGCTCGCCGCGAGCGCCGTGCTCGCGCTCGGGCTGCTGGCCCTGCCCGCGCAGGCCGCCGCCCCGGCCCCCGTGCGGGCCGCCGCCGACGCCGCGGCGGCGGTGAAGCTGCTGGTCTTCCACGGCCCGGTCGACCAGCAGGACGACCCGGTCGGCAAGGCCGTCGACGCGATCCGGGACCTGGGCGGAGAGCACGGCTTCGCCGTCGACGCCTCCGCCGACCCGGCCGTGTTCACCGTCGGCAACCTGGCCCGGTACCGGGCCGTGGTGTTCCTCTCCGCCAACGGGGTGACCTTGAACGACGCCCAGGAGGCGGCGTTCCAGGCGTACATCAAGGGCGGTGGCGGCTTCCTCGGCGTGCACGACGCGGCCCGCGCCCAGCCCAGCTCCGCCTGGTTCACCGGGCTGATCGGCACCCGGCCGGCGGCCGGCCTGCCGAACGCCGAGAAGCCGGTCAGCGCCACGGCGAGCGCCGAGAACCCGCCGAACGAGACCGCCGCGAAGGCGATCGACGGCTCGACCGGCACCAAGTGGCTGACCTTCAACCCGACCGGCTGGCTCGCGGTGAAGCTGGCCAAGCCGGTGGTGGTCAGCCGGTACGCGCTCACCTCGGCCAACGACTTCCCCGGCCGGGACCCGAAGAACTGGACCCTGCAGGGCTCCGAGGACGGCACCTCCTGGATCGACCTGGACACCCGCAGCAACGAGACCTTCCCGCAGCGGTTCCAGACCCGGCAGTTCAGCTTCAGCAACGACAAGGCGTACCAGCACTACCGGCTCAACGTCACCGCGAACGGTGGCGAGCCGCTGGTGCAACTGGCCGAGCTGTGGCTGATCGGCCCGGACGCCGGCCCGCCGCCGGACAGCACGGTGCAGGAGGCCGTGGTCGACCTCACCGACCGGCAGCACCCGGCCAACGAGGGCCTGCCGCTGACCATGAAGCGGTCCGACCAGTGGATCAACTGGGACCCGAGCCCGGTCGGCCGGGTGCACACCGTCGCCCAGGTCGAGGAGGGCACCTACAACCCGGGTCTGAGCGGCAACGGCGCCTTCCACCCGATCTCCTGGTGCCAGGACTACGACGGCGGCCGGTCCTTCTACACCGGCATGGGCCGCACCGAGGCCAGCTACACCACCGACAGGCAGTTCCGCAGCCACCTGCTCGGCGCCATCCGGTGGACCGCCGGCCTGGTCCGCGGCGACTGCCAGGCCACCGTCGCGTCGAACTACCGGATCGAGCGGCTGACCACCACCAACCAGCCCGGCCAGCTCGACCAGATCGGTGAGCCGCACGGCCTGACCATCGCACCGGACGGCACTGTCTTCTACATCGGCAAGGCGGCCTGCCCGTCCGGGCCGGTCGTCAGCTGGGACGACCCGAAGGTCGGCCTCGGCTGCGGCACCATCCACCGGTGGGACCCGAAGACCAAGCAGGTCAAGCTGCTCACCACGCTCGCCGTGATGGGCAACCGGGGCAGCGGCAGCGAACTGGTCAAGAACGAGGAGGGCCTGGTCGGCATCACGCTGGACCCGAAGTTCGCGCAGAACGGCTGGGTGTACGTCTACTGGATGCCGCACGAGTCGATCGACCGGGTCAAGCGGATCGGGCAGCGGACGGTGTCCCGGTTCACCTACGACGCCGCGAAGCAGACCATCGACCAGAGCACCCGCAAGGACCTGCTGCACTGGGACACGCAGATCCACAGCTGCTGCCACGCCGGTGGCGGCATGACCTTCGACGAGTCCGGCAACCTCTACATCGGCACCGGTGACAGCAACTCCTCTGGCGGCTCGAACGGCTACTCCGGCAACAACTGGACCCAGGAGTACCAGGGGGTCTCGTTCCAGGACGCCCGCCGGACCTCCGGCAACACCAACGACCTGAACGGCAAGATCCTCCGGATCCACCCGGAGCCCGACGGCACGTACACCATCCCGCCGGGCAACCTGTTCACCGGCAACGAGGAGGGTGGCGGCAAGACCCGACCGGAGATCTACGTGATGGGCGTGCGGAACATCGCCCGGATCGCCTGGGACCCGGTCAACGACTGGCTGACCGCCGCCTGGGTCGGCCCGGACGCCGGCGCCCCGAACCCGGAGCTGGGCCCGGCGAAGTACGAGACGGCCACCATCATCACCTCCGCCGGCAACCAGGGCTGGCCGTACTGCATGGGCAACCGGCAGCCCTACCGGGACCGCAGCAACACCGACGCCACCGTGCTCACCGGCTGGTACGACTGCGACAACCTGAAGAACACCTCGCCGCGCAACACCGGCCTGGTGAACATCCCGCCGGCCCGGGACAACATGATTTGGTACTCGCCGCAGGGCGGTGGCCCGGTCTACCCGAAGCGCGCCGACGGCAGCGGGCTGCCGACGTACCAGGTCGGCGACGAGACCTTCACCCAGCCGTACCTCAAGGGCGGCGGGCAGGCCATCATGGACGGCCCGACGTACCAGCGGGAGAACGTCGACGTCGACAGCGGCGTGGCGTGGCCGGAGTACTGGGACAACAAGTGGTTCATCGGTGACCAGTCCAACGCCAACAACCGGATCGCGGTCACCGTCGACCCGAGCAAGGTCCCGACCGCCGGGCCCCCGGCGTTCGCCGAGGACCTGCGCAGCATCATCCGCTCGGGCAGCGGCGGCACCCAGCTCCAGTCCTGGATGGACGCCAAGTTCGGCCCGGACGGGGCGCTGTACCTGCTGGACTACGCGGGCGGCTTCTTCAGCCTGCACCCCAACCAGAAGCTGATCCGGGTCGCCTACCAGGGCGGTCCGGCCACGCCGAACCCGAACCACGCCACCGCACGGGCGGTGGCGCCGAGCACCCCGAAGACCATCGCCTTCTCCAGCGCCAAGGCCGGCGGCGTGGCCTGGGAGTGGAACTTCGGCGACGGCAGCGCGCCGTCCCGCGAGGCCAACCCCACCCACACCTACGCCGACTACGGCACCTACCAGGCGACGGTCAAGGTGACCTACGCCGACGGGGAGGTGGCCACCGGCAAGGTCCAGGTGGTGGTCGGCTGCGCCGCGCCGGACACCCGCAAGACGGTACGGATGCTCGACACCGACACCGGGGTGACCAACCACGAGGTGGGCGGCGACTGCACCGTCAACGACCTGATCGACGACGAGCGCATGTGGACCGACCACGGCCAGTTCGTCAGCCACGTCGCCGGCGTGGTGGGCGACCTGCGCAAGGCCGGCGTCCTGGACAACCGCGAGGCGGCCGCGCTGCAGAAGGCCGCCGCCCAGTCGCCGATCGGCAAGGTCGCCGGCTACCAGCCGATCTTCGACGGCTCGGCGGGCTCGCTCGCCGACTGGCGGCAGGCGCCCGGCGGGTCGTTCACGCTCCAGCCGGACGGCTCGATCCGCAGCTCCGGCGGGCTCGGCATGCTCTGGTACGCCAAGCGGGAGTTCGCCGACTTCTCCCTGCGGTTGCAGTTCCGGGACGTCTCCACCGGCACCACGTACGCCAACAGCGGGGCGTTCGTCCGGTTCCCGGACCCGCGCACCCCGCTGGAGGAGCGGCCGGCCGGCAGTTGCGGCACGGTCGGGTCCGCCCGCAGTTCTCAGGCGTGGGTGGCGATCTACTGCGGTCACGAGATCCAGATCTACGACGGGCCCACCGGTGAGCCGCAGAAGACCGGGTCGATCTACAACTTCGACCCGGTCGGGCTGGACCAGGCCGGCGTGACGCCGAAGGGCCAGTGGAACGACTACGAGATCCGGGTGGTCGGGCAGCACTACACGATCACCCGCAACGGGGTCGTGATCAACGAGTTCGACAACACGCCGGGCAAGGCGTCGTCCCGCCAGGGCGACCCGCCGACCGACCTGCGCCAGTTCCTCAGCGGGTTCGTCGGGTTGCAGAACCACGGCACGAACGACCTGATCGAGATCCGCAACGTCCGGGTCAGGGAGCTGTAGCACCACCGGTGCCGGGTGCGGGGGAGACGCTCCTCCGCACCCGGCACCGTGCTGTCCGCCCCGGGGCGTCCGGAGAATAAAGGATACGGCCGTAACCGACCCAGTGTCGGCCGACCGGCCCCGGACCACCCTCCGAATCCGAGTGTCGGTGATCGACGTACGGTTGACCTTCGATGTATCGAGATTTACGGTGACGACCGTAATCGGAGAAGGGATGCCTATGCCGTTCACTGGAAGTCGCCGTCTCGCCTCGGTCGCGGTCCTGGCGACCCTGGTCGCCGCCACAGCCGTGTCCGCCACTCCCGCGCTCGCCGACCCACCGACCGAGACCCTGGTCGGCGTGCCGCACCACAACCTGGCCATCTACGGAGCCACCTTCGGCTCCACCCCGGACGGCGACTACGCGTACGCCGTGGCGCGCGGCACCACCGGCGCGCTCAACGTCATCGACACCCGCACCGCGACGGTGGTCCGGACCCTGCCGCTGCCCGGCGCGGGCGGTTCGTGGGGCGGCACCGTCACCCCGGACGGCACCGCGTACATCGGCGCCGACAGCAAGCTGTTCCGCTACCGTCCCGGCGCCGACCACGTGGAGGACCTGGGCTCGCCCGCGCCGGGGGAGACGGCGACCTGGCGCCTGGCCAACGACGGCAAGCGGGTCTTCGTCGGCACCTTCCCCACCGGCAAGGTCTACTCCGTCGACCACCGCACCGGAGCGGTCCGCGACTACGGGCAGGTCTGGCCCGGTGAGCAGTACGTGCGCAGCATCGGTGTGGCGAACGGCAAGATCTACACCGGTCTGGGCACGGTCGCCCGGGTGGTCGAGGTGGACATCGAGTCCGGTGCCCGGCGGGAGATCCCGCTGCCCGAGCAGTACCGCGCCGAGCAGTTCGTCTACGACCTCGACGTGCACCACAAGACGCTCTTCGCCCGGGTGACCAACAGCAACCGGGTGCTGGTGCACGACCTGACCACCGGGGAGTGGATCGCCGAGCTGGGCACCGGCCGCGGCCTGGACTTCTCCACCCCGGACGACGACGGCAACGTCTACTTCGCGTCGAACTCGGCTCGGCTGATGGCGTACAACCTGAAGACCCGGACGCTCACCCCGACCGCCTTCACCGGGTACGGCACGTCCCGCGGGTTCGGCTGGACCCACCTCGGTGGACCCGAGTGGCGCGGCCGGACCCTCGTCACGATCGACCTCGGCGGCAAGATGTACTACTTCAACCCGATGACCGGGGCGAAGAAGGTGGTGACGGTTCCGGTGCCGGGGCTGCCCGCCCAGTTGCAGACGCTCGAAGCCGGCCCGGACGGCAGGATCTGGTCCAGCGGCTACCCCAGCGGCGGGATCACCTCCTACGACCCGGCGACCGGCGCGTTCGCCGAGAACGCCGGCGCGCTGGGCCAGGCCGAGGGCCTGCTCTCCTACCAGGGCAAGATCTACGCCGGCGTCTACCCCGGGGCGAACCTGTTCGAGCTCGACCCGACCAGGCCGATCGTGCGCGGCACCAACCCGCGCCAGTTCGCCTCGCTCCGCACCGACCACCAGGACCGGCCGTTCGCCATCACCGGGGTCGGCGACCGGATCGCCTTCGGCACCATCCCCGAGTACGGCCAGCTCGGCGGGGCGCTGGCCCTCGTCGACCCGGCCACCGGGGCCAAGGAGGTGCACCGCGACGTCGTACCGCAGCAGAGCGTGACCGCGCTGGCCACGGTCGGGAACCTGGTGCTCGGCGGCACCGGGATCTGGGGCGGCCTCGGCATCGCGCCGACCCAGACGGAGGCGAAACTCTTCCTCTGGGACCCGGCCACCGCGACGAAGGTCTGGGAGGGCCCGGCGATCCCGGGCGCCAAGGCGATCACCCGGCTGATCGTCGCGCCGGACGGCCGGGTCTGGGGGTCGACCGTCGGGACGCTCTTCGAGTTCGACCCGGTGAGCCGGACGGTGGTCAACACCGTCGAGGTGGAGCCCTTCGACTGGAACGTCGACCATGTCTGGCGCAGCGACCACCTGGCGGTGGCGCCGGACGGCGCGGTCTGCGGCAACTTCTGGACCACCGTCGCCTGCGTCGACCCGGCGACGCTGGCGGTGCGGAAGCTGGCCACCGGGATCAGCGACGTGTGGACCATGGACACCGCCGGCGTCATGTACTACGCCCGCGGCGGCGAGCTGTACCGGCTCACCCGCTGAGCAGTGGTGGCCCGGGCGGGCGGCGGTCGCCGTCACCCGCCCGGGTCGCGGCGGCGCCCAACCCTCGCCCGGTCGCCCGGGTCGCGGCGGGGCCACCCGCCCGCCCGGTGGCCGGCCGCCCGGCGCACGCGGGGGAGCCGGGACCGGTCGTCCGGCCTACGCCGGCTGGGCGGCCTGGTCGGGCTCGGCGGGCAGGCTGTCCATGAACGAACTGACCGAGAAGACCGCGTTGCCGGGGCCGGGCGGGCCGTATCCGGGCGGGCTGGACAGGCCGTGCGCCTCCATCGTCGCCCGGTACACCTCCAGCAGCCGGATGTGGTACTCCAGCGGGGCGCCCTGCGGGTTGGTGCGGCCCAGCGGGGTGGTCGGCTCCGGGCACCAGGTGGTGAACCGCGGGGTGATGCCGCGGGACATGAAGAACTCCAGCCCCTCGGCGGTGGAGGCGATCGCCTCGTCGACGCTGGTGAAGCCGAACGGCGCGGCCATCTCCACGCCCGCGACGAAGTTCGGGATCACGTTGCGGGGGCCGAACACCTCGGCCGAGTCGAGGATCCGGCGGTGCCACTCCTCGCGCCCGACGTACCGCTCCTTGCCGGGGCAGTACAGCTCGAACAGCCGCTTGTCCCACACCTCGTAGTTGGGGTGGTAGATGCGGATGCCGTAGTCGTGGAAGCGCTGCACGTCGGCCTTCGGCAGCGCCTGGGCGACCACCTTGCCGATCCACCGGCCGGGGAACCGCTCCTCGATCGCCTTGGCGTACCGGCCGTAGAAGTCGGCCTCCCCGAGGCCCTCGACGGTGGAGGTGACGCTGCCGCCGGTCAGCGTGTACGCCCGCGAGGCGCCCAGGGTGTCGTACCGGTCGATGATCTCCATCGCCTCCAGCACCTCGGCGACCGGCTTGACCCCGGTGTACGGGCGCTTGGCCGCCTTGTGCTGGCGCCAGTTGTGGTTGATGTCGCAGTACTGGCACTCCTCCTTGGCGCCGAAGTACTGGCAGACCCGGAACACGGTCAGGTAGATCAGGTAGCCCCACTGGATGGTCGGGGCCACCTCCATCACCGACTTGCCGTTGGCGAGCGTGTGGCGGTAGTACTCCGGCATCGGCGGCAGGCCCACGTCGGCGATCGGGCGGTCGTCCAGGTACAGCCGCAGCACCCCGTCACCGCCGTCCTTCACCCGGTACGGCGAGTCGGGGTTGACCCGCACGGAGACGACAGTGCGGCGCAGCCCGTACGGCCCGCCGCTGAGCACGATCTCCTCCGGCGGCCGGCGCAGCGCGGCGGTGCCCAGCTCCGGCAGCGTGCGGTGGTCGAAGGAGAAGATGAAGTACGACTTCGGCTTGACCTCGCCGCCCTCGTTGTCGGTCAGCGCGGAGTCGTCGAAGGCCATGCCCCCGC
Organism: Micromonospora sp. C28SCA-DRY-2; assembly: GCF_030519475.1. Taxonomy (GTDB): domain Bacteria; phylum Actinomycetota; class Actinomycetes; order Mycobacteriales; family Micromonosporaceae; genus Micromonospora. The sequence continues at coordinate 476,415 of NZ_JAUMKD010000005.1, forward strand.
GCAGCAGGTCTTCCTTGATCACGGCTTCCCGCGGCACGTGCGGGAACCGCCCCATCAGGTCCTCGATGAGATCAGTGCGGGTCTGCATGACTGGTTCCCCCCGGTCCGCCGTCGACGTCGCCAGCGTCACCACATCACCTGCCGCCGACACCGCGTCGGCGGCGGGTGGTGATCGTGTCCCCCGTCACGCTACCGTCGCCCGGCGGCCGACCGGCAATCCGGTGGCCGGGGCGGTCCGCCGGCGGCCGGCCGGACGACCCGGTGGGCTCAGCTGGTCCGGGCCAACAGGTCGCGGGTGGCGGTGACGATGGCGCTCACGCCGATGCCGGCCTGGTCCATCAGCTCGGCGGGGGTGCCGGAGGTGGGCAGCCCGCGGACCGCCAGCCGGCACACCTGCGCGGGGACGGCGAGGTCGGCCAGCGCCTCCAGCACGGCGGAGCCGAGCCCACCCTCCGGGTAGTGGTCCTCGACGACCACCAGCCGGCCGCCGGTGTCCCGGACGGCGTCGAGCAGCCGCTGGGAGTCCAGCGGCTTGACCGAGTACAGGTCGATCACCCGGGACTCGATCCCCTCGCCGGCCAACCGGTCGGCGGCGGCCAGGCAGTTGTGCGCGGTCACCCCGGCGCCGACCAGCGCGACCTGGTCGTGCGGCCCGCCGCCGCGCAGCAGCTTGCTGCCGCCGATCGGGAAGGTCTCGTCGTTGTCGTAGAGCACCGGGTGCCCGCCCCGGGTGGTGCGTAGGTAGCTGATCCCCGTGCAGTCGACCATCTGCGCGACGAGGGCGGCGCAGGACACCGCGTCGCTCGGGTAGAGCACGGTCGAGCCGTGGACGGCACGCATGGCGGCCAGGTCCTCCAGCCCCATCTGCGAGGGTCCGTCCGCCCCGATCTCCACCCCGGCGTGCGAGCCGCACAGGGCGATGTCGGCGCGCGAGATGGCGGCCATCCGGATGAAGTCGTACGCGCGGGAGAGGAACGCCGCGAAGGTCGAGGCGAAGGGCCGGTAGCCGCGCACCTGAAGGCCGACCGCCGCCGCGACCATCTGCTGTTCGGAGATGAACATCTCGAAGAACCGGTCGGGGTGGGCCTCGGCGAACCGGTCGGCCCGGGTGGAGTCGCTCACCTCGCCGTCCAGGGCGACCACGTCCGGGCGCGCGCCCAGGGCACGCAGCGCGTCCCCGTACGCGTTGCGGGTGGCGACCTTCGCGCCCTTGTCGTAGCGCGGCAGCTCGGGTGGCCGCCGGTCGGGGGCGGGGGCGGGCGGGGCCGGCTCGGGTCGCGGCCCGGTGACCTGGATCTGGCGTACCCCGCCGAGGGCCGCGACGGCCTGCTCGGCCTGCTCCGGCTTGATCGGTTTGCCGTGCCAGCCCGGCTGGTTCTCGACCCCGGCTATCCCCTTGCCCTTGAGCGTGCGGGCGAGCACCACGGTGGGACCGGTCGCCTGTCGGGCCCGGCCCAGCGCCTCGTCGATGGCGACCAGGTCGTGCCCGTCGATCACGATCGCCCGGCAGCCGAACGCCTCGACCCGGCGCCGGTAGGTGTCCAGGTCCCACTCCAGCTCGGTCTCGCCGCGCTGGCCGAACCGGTTCACGTCGACGATCGCTGTCAGGTTGCGCAGCCCGTAGTGGCCGGCCTTGTCCAGCGCCTCCCAGATCGAGCCCTCGGCCGTCTCGCTGTCCCCGCAGAGCACCCAGACGTGGAACGGCAGCCGGTCGAGGTGCTGGCCGGCCAGCGCGATGCCGACGCCGACCGGCAGCCCCTGGCCGAGCGAACCGGTGGCCACGTCGACCCAGGGCAGCGCCGGTGTGGGGTGCCCCTCCAGCCGCGAGCCGAACTGCCGGTAGGTGTCGACCAGCTCCTGGTCGGTGATCGCGCCGACGGCCTTGAAGACCGCGTACAGCAGCGGCGAGGCGTGGCCCTTGGAGAAGATCAGGTGGTCGTTGGCCCGGTTGCCCGGGTCCGCCCAGTCGTAGCGCAGGTGGCGGGAGATCAGCACGGCGAGCAGGTCGGCGGCGGACAGGCTCGACGTCGGATGCCCGGACCCGGCCCGGGTGCTGCACCTGATCGCGTCCACCCGCAGTTGGGCGGCGAGTTCGGCGAGCCGGCCGACCTCATCCTCGCGCAGCACGCGCTCCGCTTCCATGGTCACCGGCATCGCCTCCAGCCATCGGGTGTCCGCGCCGGCCGAGCACTCCCGCGGCCGTTCGCCACGCGACCGGGCAGCCCTGCGCAACCGGCTCGACACCTACGGTAGTCAAGAAAGCGGGACGTCGTCCGGTAACAACCATTTGTACTAGTGCGCCCATCCGCGTCGGCGCACCCGCGCGACCGCTCCCGGCGAACGAACAGCCCGGCTCGCGCCACTCGCTCGTCGGTCAGGTGACCTCCGCCCCCGGGTGCGCGCTGTCCCACTCCCGGTGGGACTGCGCAATCGCGGCCTTGTTCGCCAGGGACCAGTCGGCCAACTGTCGGACGAGCTGGCTCAGGCTCCGGCCTCGGTCGGTCAACTCGTACGTCACCGTCACCGGGACCGTGGGGAACGCGGTCCGCACCACGAGACCATCGCGTTCCAGCCGACGCAGGGTCAGGGTGAGCATCCGCTGGGAGATCCCATGGATGCCCCGCTGCAGTTCCCCGAAGCGCCGGGTGCCGGCGGACAGTTCAGCGACGGTCAGCACCGACCACTTGTCGCCGATGCGGTCCAGGACGTCGCGGATCCCGCAGTCCGGATACCCGGGCAGCCCGCAGGGCTCCAGCTGGTCGGTTACCGGGGTGTTCGCTGCTGACACGAAAGTGCCTCCTTGTACTCGCCGAGGTCGTTTTCCACGATCGGGCCGGTACCAATGATCACCACCCGGAAAGGGTCTGTCCCATGCTGCTCGTCACCGGTGCCTCCGGGCACCTGGGTTCACTCATCCACGCCGGACTGGTCGACCGGGGGCTGTCCCCGGCGGCCGGCACCCGGACCCCCGACCGCTACGGCCTGCTGGGCCGGGCGATGGACTTCGACGACCCGGCTGGACTCGACCTCTCCGGGGTGCGCACGCTGGTGCTGGTCTCCGCCGGCTACGGCGAGGACGATCTGGTCATCGCCCGGCATGACCGGGTGATCACCGCCGCGGAGCAGCAGGGCGTGGAACACGTGGTGTACACCAGCCTCACCGCGGCCGGTGATCACCTGGCCTTCGCCCTGGCCCATCGCTGGACGGAACGCCGCCTGCGCGACAGCCGGTTGAGCTGGACCATCCTGCGCAACGGGTTGTACGCGGAGCTGTTCGGTCAGTTGGCCGCTCCCGGCGCCGGTGCGATCAGGGCGCCCTTCGGCACGGGAGCGCTGGCCGCCGTGGCCCGGCAGGACCTGGCCGACGTCGCGGTGCAGGTGGCCGCGCAGCCGCACGCGCACCGCAACCGCACGTACGAGTTGGCGGGCCCGGTCGCGCTCACCGCCATCGACCTCGCCGACGCGCTCGGAGTGCCCTACCAGCCGGTGTCCCTCGCCGAGCAGCGCGCGGCACTGGCGGGCGCGGACCTGCTGCCGTTCCAACCGGCGATGCTGATGTCGATCTTCTCCGCGACGGCGGCCGGCTTCCTCGGTGCCACCGGCGACGACCTCGCCGATCTGCTGCCGCGTCCGCCTCGTGCCGCGCTGCCGATCGCGATGGCGGCGGCGAGTTGACGCCTCGCCGGCGACCGCCACCGGCGTGAGGACGCGGCCCGTACGGTGCCACCCGGTGGCCCGACGGCGGCGGCCCGCGACCACCGGCGCGGAGACGGGAGCGGGGGTGTGGACGACGCTGTCCACACCCCCGCTCCCGGCTAGCGGATCAGCCCGCCCGGCACGAGGCCAGCGCGCCGACCACGCCGACGCCCGGGTCCCGCAGCGGCAGCTTGGTCGACGCCGCCGGGCAACGCGGCACGGTGAGGTCGTAGATGCCCCGGCCGAACGTCGCCGCGGTCAGCTGCCGGGTCGGCTCGTGGTAGCGCAGGTACATCACTGCCGCCTCGGGCAGGTCCGCGCCGAGCGCCGCCCAGCCGCCGCCGTTCCACGCCGAGACGAACACCCCGACGTCCGTGCCGACCAGCAGCAGCCCGTCGGAGGTCGGCACCACCGAGTTGACCGGCGCGTCGGGCAGGCCCCGGCCGATGTCGGTCCAGGTACGGCCGCCGTCGCGGGTCACCATCACGTGCGGGCGGTCGCTGCCGGAGCGGAACGCCGAGAACGTGGCGTAGGCGATGTTCGCGTCCTTCGGGTGCACCGCCACCCGGGTCACCCAGGTGCCGGGCAGCTGGCCCGGGTCGACCTCGTGCCAGTTCTGGCCGAGGTTGTCGGTCCACCACAGCTTGCCGTCGTCGGTGCCGACGTAGAGCTTGTCGCCGTCGGTCGGCGCCGCCGCGATCGTGGTGATGGTGCCCCACGGGTAGCCGGACGGGTCGTTCGGGCCGCCGTCGGTCAGGTCCGGGCTGATCGCCGTCCAGGTGCGGCCGTTGTCGGTCGACCGGTTGACGACGTTCCCGGCGTAGTACATGACATCCGGGTCGCTCGGGTCGAACTGCAGCGGGGTCAGCCAGTTACGCCGGTCCGAGGTGGTCTGGCCGGGGCCGATCGACTGGCGCGGGGTGCCGCCGGCGGTCTCCGAGCGGTAGCAGGAGCCGTACTGGCTGCACCCGAAGACGATGTTCGGGTTCTCCGGGTGGATGATCACCTGGAGGCCGTCGCCGCAGCCGATGGCGTTCCAGGGGCCGCCCGGGCCGTTGTAGCCGCGGTTGCAGCCGTTGTCCTGGGCGCCGCCGACCTTGAGCGACGGGTCGGTCTGCGCGACGTCGACCGTGTAGAACTGGGTGTACGGCTCGTAGGTCGACTTGACCCAGTCGCTGACCCCGTTGCTCTCCGAGCGGTAGAAGCCGCCGTCGTTGCCCAGGTAGGCCCGGCCCGGCACCTTCGGGTCCCAGCGCATCACGTGCTGGTCGGCGTGCACGCCGCCGACGTTGCCGAAGCTCTGCCCGCCGTCGGTGGAGCGGCGCAGGTTCACCCCGGCGAGGAAGACGTGCTCGGCGTCGGCCGGGTCGACCCACAGCTTGCCGAACCACCAGCTGAAGGTGGACTGGGACGCCTGGTTGGCGTTGACCGGGGTCTGCGTCCACGAGTCACCGCCGTCGTCGGAGCGGTAGAAGGCGCGGAACGGGCCCAGCGCGGTGCCGACGTACGCGTACAGCCGGTCGGGGTTGCTGGGCGCGAGGGCGATGCCCCAGCGGCCCTGGTCGGCGTCGGTGGGCAGGCCGTGGGTCAGCCGCTGCCAGCTCCGGCCGCCGTCGTCGGAGCGCCACAGGCTGGAGCCGGGGCCGCCGTAGGTGCGCTGGTGCGGCTCGCGCAGGTGGTCCCACATGGCCGCGTACACCCGCGACGGGTTGGTCGGGTCGATCAGCACCTCGGTGGCGCCGGTGGTCGGGTTCGGCGGGGCGAGCACCTGCCGCCAGCTGTCGCCGCCGTCCTCGGAGAGGTAGACGCCCCGCTCGCCGCCGGGGACGAAGAGGTTGCCGGCGGCCGCGGCGAAGATCCGGTTCTGGTTGCCCGGGTCGATGGCGAACCGGGCGATGGCGTGGCTGTCGGCCAGGCCGACGTGCTGCCAGGTCTTGCCGCGGTCCCGGGAGCGGTAGATCCCGTCGCCGCCGAAGGTGATCGAGCCGCCGCCGGGCTGCGCCTCGCCGGTCCCGGCGAAGAGCACCCCGTCGGTGGTCATCGCGACCGCGCCCATGCTCTGCTGCCAGGTGTCCGGCCAGGCGGGCTCGAAGGTGGCCCCCGCGTCGCCGGAACGCCAGATGCCACCCGACGCGGCGGCGATGAAGACCTGGTTGGCCACCTGCGGGTCGACCGCGATGTCCACCACCCGGCCGCCGATGTTGCTCGGGCCGAAGAAGTTCCACTCCTGCTCGGCGAGGTGCCGGTAGACGCTGCGGGTGTGCGCGGCGAGCTGGTTCGCCTCGCCCCGCGCCCGGGCGTACTTGGCGGCGGACAGGTCGGTGCTGCCGTCGCTGAGCCGCTGCGCGGTCATCCACTCGGCGGGCAGCTCCATCGGGCCGGTGGGGGTGCTGGTGGCCAGCGACTCCTCGCCGCTCGCCGATGGTGCGGAGGTGGTCAGCGCGGCCGCGGTCAGCAGTGCGAGGACCGCAGCCACCGGCAGGACGCGTCTACCTCGGACGAGGCTGGGACTCATACGGCATCTCCCTGTCCACGTGCGGGTACGACCGGTATCAGTCGTCTGTCGCACGCTAGAGGGCGCGGTGAGCCACGTCACCAGGCAACTGTTGGGATTCCGGCCGTCGGGTTAGGACACCTGTCGAGCCGGCGGCTCACGAGCCGCTCTGGAACTCCGGCAGGCCGGCGTCGTCGGAATCCGGGCCGACCACCGCGGTCAGCGTGGTCCCGTCGGCGCAGAGCGCGGCGGCCCGCAGGTACATCCGGCGCTGCTGCGCCCGGGTCAGCACCTCGGTCTCGAACACCTCGTCCTCGACGCGCAGCAGGTCGATGTCGGCGCGGCCCTCGTAGTGGGCGCGGACGTCCAGCGGGGTCATCCGCACGGTGGCCTCGACGGTGGTCAGGGCCCCCTGCTCCACCACCGAGGTGACCCGCGCGCCGTCAGGCAGCACCAGGCCGGTGACCGGGCTGTCGACCTCCGGCTCGGTGTCCAGCGGCACCCGGTCGCAGCTGGGCAGGTTGGCCAGCATGCCCCGGCCCCGGTCGGTGGCCGGCGGGGCGTCCGAGCCGCCGCAGCCGGCCAGCAGCGCGACGACGGTGAGCGCGAGGAGTGCCGCGCCGCGGCGCCCCGCGGCCGACGACGCGGCTCGGCCGGCGGCGGGGGACGTCCGGAGTCTCACCGCAGCAGGATGCCACCTCACCGCAGCACCCGCCAGCGCCGGACCATCAGCAGCAGGCCGGTGATGATGACGCCGGTGACCGCCATCAGCACCATCGAGATGAGCGCCCCGTAGGCGAAGCCGGAGAACTCGAACGCCTGGTCGAAGATGTAGACCGGCAGGTAGAGCGTGGCGTTGGCGGGCCGGCCGTCGGTCAGCACGTACGCCGGGACGAAGTTCACCTGGAGGGTGAGGATGGTGTCCCGCACCGCCAGCAGCACCAGCACCGGGGCCAGCAGCGGCAGGGTGAGCCGGCGCAGCTGCCCGAACGGCCCGCAGCCCTCCAGCGCCGCCGCCTCGTACAGCCGGCCGTCGAGCAAGCGGCGGGCGGCCAGCACGACGACGAAGCCCTCGCCGATCGGGAAGGCCAGCATCAGCACCACCGCCAGCCGGGCGGTGGTGGGGTCGGCGAGCCAGGTGAAGCCGGGATGGCCGAACAGGCCCAGCAGCTGGTTGAGCGGGCCGTACAGCGGGTTGAGCACCCAGAGGAAGAGCACGGCCAGCGCCACGTCGGGCACCACGGTCGGCAGGTAGACCGCGACCCGGAACCAGCGCCCGCCGGGGCGGGGCGCGGCCAGCAGCAGCGCCAGCCCCACCGCGGCGAGCAGCCGCACCGGCACCGCCAGCGCCACGTGCAGCAGGGACGCCCGCAGGCTGTCCAGCAGGAACGGGTCGTCGAGCAGCCGGCGCACGTTGGCCAGGCCGACGAACCGCGGATCCCGGGTGAGCCCGGTGTGGTCGGTGAACGCGTAGCCGACGTTGAGCAGGGCCGGCAGCGCGACCAGCAGCGCGACCGCCACCGCGTACGGGGCGAGGAACGCCCAGCCGGTGAGCGGTCGGCGGTTGCGGCCGCCGGTCACCGGCGCCGGCCCGTCGCGGCGTCGAACCGGTGGATGCGGTCCGGGTCGGGGCGCAGCCGCACCGGGTCACCCGGGCGCACCCCGGGACGGGGTCCGGTGCGGACGGTCAACCGGGTGCCGTCGGCGCACCGGGTCAGCAGCACCGCCTCGCTGCCGAGCGCCTCCACCGCCTCCACGGTGGCCTCGATCGGCCCCGCCGGGTCGAGCGCCAGGTCCTCCGGCCGTACGCCGAGGGTCAGCCCGGCGGCGCCGCCGAGCACCCCGCCGCCGGGCACCAGGTTCATCGGCGGGCTGCCCAGGAACGCGGCCACGACGGTGTCCGCCGGCTCGTCGTAGACCTGCTGCGGCGGCCCGACCTGGCGGACCCGGCCCTGGTGCAGCACCGCCACCCGGTCGCCGAGGGTCATCGCCTCGGCCTGGTCGTGGGTGACGTGCACGGTGGTGGTGCCCAGGTCGCGGTGCAGGGCGAGCAGGTCGGCCCGGGTGGCGAAGCGCAGCGGCGCGTCCAGGCTGGCCAGCGGCTCGTCGAGCAGGTAGACGCTGGGCTCGCGGAGCAGGGCGCGGGCCAGCGCCACCCGCTGCCGCTGCCCGCCGGACATCTCGTCCGGGTGGCGGTCGAGCAGCTCGGCGATGCCCAGCCGGTCGGCCGCCGCGCGGGCCCGCCGGTCGGCCTCGGCGCGGGGGACCCGGCGCACCCGCAGCCCGAAGGTCAGGTTGCCGAGCACTGTCAGGTGCGGGTAGAGCGCGTAGTCCTGGAAGACCATCGCCACGGCCCGCCGGTGCGGCGGCACCCGGGCCACGTCCTGGCCGTCGACCAGCACCCGGCCGCGGTCCGGCCGGTCCAGGCCGGCGATCAGCCGCAGCACCGTCGACTTCCCCGACCCGGACGGCCCGACCAGGGTGAGCAGCTCACCGGCGCGCACCTCCAGGTCGACGCCGTCGAGGGCGGTGGTCCGCCCGTACGACTTGGTCAGCTCCGCCAGCCGGATCTCGCCGCGCCCGCCCATCAGCCCCCTCCGACCGGCAGGGCGAACAGCTGCCGGCTCTGCTCCTCCAGCCGGCGCAGCCCTTCCTCCCGGTCGATCCGGCCGTAGAACAGCTCCTCCAGCAGGGTGCCGGTCTCCTTCTCGACCCGCGACCAGGTGGCCGTGCGCGGGGTGGCGCGCAGGTGCGGCTCGGCGTCGAGGTAGACCCGCGCCGACTTCGGCGGCGCGGCCGGGTCGAGGAAGACGGGGGAGTTGGCCACGTCGAGCCGGGACGGGACGGTGCGGCCGGACTCGGCGAGGATCTTCTGCCCCTCCGGGCCCATCGCGAACTCGATGAACCGCCAGGCGTCGCCGTGCTCGGGCAGCCCGGCGCTCATGCAGTACGCGTCGCTGTGCAGGATCGACGCGGGCACCCCGCCCGGGGCGACCGGCAGCGGTGCCACGTCCCAGGTGAAGCCCTCGATGGTGCGCAGCGTCGGCACCGCCACCCGGCTGTTGAGGTACATGGCCAGCGTGCCGCGCAGGAACCGGGCCTCGCTGGACTCGCTCTGCTCCTCGGCGTCCGGCGGCACCACGTGGTGCTTCAGTTGCAGGTCGAGGAACCAGTCCACCGCCGCCCGGGTGGCCGGGTCGCCGCGCAGCGTCAGCGCGGTGGGGCGGGCCGGGTCGTCGACGAGCTCGCCCCGGTTGGACCAGACGAACGGCGCGAGCCGGGGCACGGACGGCTCCACGCCCAGCCCGTAGCGGCCGTCGCGGGTCAGCGCGCGGGCGGTGGCGAGGAAGTCGTCCCAGGTCCAGCCGGCCTTGGGCAGCGGCACGCCGGCGGCGGCGAACAGGTCGGCGTTGTAGTAGACGACCAGCGAGGAGAGGTTCTGCGGCAGGCAGGTCAGCGCCTTGCCGTCGTACCGGAAGGCGTCCAGCGCCCGCGGGCTGAAGTCGCTCTCTTTGAGCACGGTGCTGCGGTCCAGGTAGGACTGCGCCGGTTCGATCGCCCCCTGGGCGGCGAACTGGCCGTAGCGGCGGTAGTTGAGCAGGAACACGTCCGGTGGCTTGCCGCCGGCGAACGCGGTGGTCAGCCGGGCCATCAGCTCGTCCTGGCCGGCCACCGGGGAGAGGTTGACGTCGACGTCGGGGTTGGCCTGCTCGAAGGCGGTGACCATGGTGCGGTAGCCGGCGATCTCCTCGGCGTCGCCGAAGAGCACCACGGTGATGCCCGACGCGTCCTCGGCACGGTCGTCCCCGCTGCCACAGCCGGCGGCATAGCCGACCAGCAGGGCGGCCATGACCAGGGCCCACCACCGTCGTGACCGGGTGTTCGTCACCTGCGTCCTCCAGATCTGAGTGCGGCCAGTGGATCGTCGTTCAACAGCACCCGCTGCGCCAGCAGGAACACCAGCACGCACGGCACGGTGGCCACCACGCTGCCGGCCATCAGCAGCGGCCAGTCCGTGGGGTTGAGCAGGCGCAGGAACTGCAGGCCGAGCGGGTAGGTGTACCGGTCGCCGCTCTGCAGGTACAGCAGCGGGTCGATGAAGTTGGCCCAGTGGAAGGTGAAGGCGAGCACCGCCACCGCCAGGGTGGCCGGGCGGACCTGGGGCAGCGCCACCCGCCGCCACACGGTCAGCCAGCCGGCGCCCTCCAACCGGGCCGCCCACAGTTGGCTGTCCGGCACGCCGCCGAAGCTCCAGGCGTAGAGCAGCACCAGGAACGGGCTGCCGGCCAGCGCCGCCGGGGCCAGCAACGGCAGGTACGTGTCGACCACGCCGGCCAGCCGGAACAGCTCGAACCGGGTGGCCCAGACCGCGGTGACCGGCACCAGCAGCACCGCGAGCAGGCCGAGCACCACCCGCCGGCGGGCGGTCGGGGTGAGCAGCCGCAGCCCGAACCCGGTCAGCGAGGCGACGGCCACGGTCAGCGGCACGGCCAGCGCCACCACCAGCGCCGAGTTCGCCAGGTAGCGGAAGAGCGGGATCAGCTCGGGCAGCCGGGCGTACGCGGCCAGCGTCGGCTCGGGCGGGAGGACCTCGAGGGTCCGCGGCGGGGGCAGGCCGGCGGGGCGCAGCGAGCCGACCACCATGAACCACAGCGGGGCGGCGAACAGCGCCGCGAACAGGGCCGGCACCACGAAACGCCCGATGATCCGCGGGATCGTGGCCCGACCCGACAACCGCACGTCGCCGAACCTATGGCCGCCGGGCCCGCGAATCATCGGGCACCTGTTGGAATCGGGCCCCGCCGCCTCCTACGCCTGTCGTACCGGCCGGAACCGCGCGGACGCCGCCGACGTGCCGGCGACCGGCCCGCCGGCCGGTCGCCGGGCCGGGCTCGCCTGCGACAGACGTAGGAGCCGCCGGCCGGCACCTCCCACACGTGTCCGATGACCGGCCGTCCGCCCATTCGTAGGGTTCGATCACAGCGCCGTGCTCACGGTGACCGCGTCCGGACCGGGCGTGGCGGCCACGGCCGGTGCCGAGAGGGAGGAGCACGATGCGAAGCAGGAGAACCTGGTGGCGGGCGGCGGTGGTGGTCGTGGCGACCACCGCCGTCGGCCTGCCCGCGGCCACCGCGACGGCCCAGCCGGCGGCCGAGCGCCCCGGGCCGGTCGTCGAGGACGGGGTCACCCAGCCGGTGTACGGGTACGACGACGCGATCCGCCAGCGGGTCTTCGTCACCTCCGACGTGGACACCGACGCCGACGGCGCGGCCGACGTGGTGGCGATGGACATCATCCGGCCCCGGGCCAGCGACGACGGCCTGCGCGTCCCGGTGGTGATGGACGCCAGCCCGTACTACTCCACGGTCTGCCGGGGCAACGAGGGCGAGTGCAAGGGCGACCTCGACGGCGACGGCCTGAACGACCAGTGGCCGCTGTTCTACGACAACTACTTCGTGCCGCGCGGGTACGCGGTGGTGCTGCTGGACATGATCGGCACCAACAACTCGACCGGTTGCCCGGTCACCGGCGGGCACGCCGACAACGTCAGCGCGCCGACCGCGATCGACTGGCTCAACGGCCGCCGGCCCGGCCGGGACGCCGCCGGGCGCGAGGTCGTCGCCGACTGGCACAACGGCCGCACCGGCATGATCGGCAAGTCGTACGACGGCACGCTCGCCAACGCGGCCGCCGCCAGCGGCGTGGACGGGCTCGCCACCATCGTGCCCATCTCCGCCATCTCCAGCTGGTACGACTACTCGCGCAGCGGCGGGCTGGTCACCCGGGCCAACAACTACTCCGGCAGCCTGGCCAACACGGTCACCAACCCGGCCCGGCGGGCGTACTGCGCGCCGGTACGGGAACGGCTGGGCGAGCAGGTCGACGACGCCACCGGCGACTACAACGACTTCTGGGCCGAGCGGGACTACGTCCCCCACGCCGGCCAGGTGCGCGCCAGCGTCTTCGTGGTGCACGGCATCAACGACAACAACGTCCGGCCGGACCACTTCAGCACCTGGTGGAACGCGCTGGCCGAGCGGAACGTGCCGCGCAAGCTGTGGCTGACCGGCACCGGGCACGTCGACCCGTTCGACTTCCGCCGCGGCGAGTGGGTGGACACCCTGCACCGGTGGTTCGACTACTGGCTGCACGGCATCGACAACGGCATCATGGCCGAGCCGATGGTCGACATAGAGCGGGCGCCGGACGTCTGGGAGACGTACGCGGACTGGCCGGTGCCGCAGGCCCGGCCGACCCAGGTGTTCCTCCAGCCCGGCGCGGACGGCGCGGCCGGCGGGCTGTCGGTGCGTCCGCACCCCGGCAACGCCCGGGCCAGCTTCCAGGACACCCCCTCGATGAGCCAGACCAACGCCATCCGTCACCCGTCCGACCCGCAGGCGAACACCGAGAACCGGCTGGTGTTCCTGTCCCGGCCGCTGCTGGCGCCGCTGCACGTCTCCGGCTCGCCGATCGTCAAGATCAACGCGTCGGTGGACGACGTGGACACCAGCTTCGCCGGGCTGCTGGTCGACTACGGGACCCGGCCCCGGTTCAGCACCTCCGGCGACGGCATCCGCACCCTCGGCACGGAGGACTGCTGGGGCGGCGCGGCCACCTGGGGCGGGCACGCCGAGGAGGCCTGCTACCGGCAGACCGAGAAGACGGTGGCCAGCAACCCCCAGGAACTGGTCACCAAGGGCATCCTCGACGGGCTCAACCTCGACTCGCTGAGCGTGTCGACGCCGCTGGTGCCGGGGCAGAAGAACGCCGTCGACGTGCGGCTGCTGCCCGAGGACTACGTCTTCGAGGCCGGCCACCAGATCGGCGTGGTGCTGCTCGGCTCGTACTCCGGCTACAGCAGCCGGGCCAAGCAGAACCAGGCGGAGATCACCGTGCACTTCGACCGCAGCCGGATCGAGCTGCCGGTGGTCGGCGGCCGCAGCGCCGCGGTCGCCGCCGGCCTGTAGCTGGTCCGTGGGCGGGGCGCCGGCACCGGCGCCCCGCCCACCCGGCGGTCTGACGGTCGTCGGTCGTCGGTCGCCCGGCCCTCGGTCGACCGGTCGTCGGTCGGCCTCGGGTCTGGTGGTCGCCTCGGGTCTGCTGGTCGCCGGTCGGCCTCCCGGAACGCACCGGCCGACGGCGGGTTGGCGGCTGACCGGCGCGCGGCGGCCGGGGCCGGTCAGCCCTCGGGCCGGTAGCGGCCGGTGAGCCGACCGAGCTTCAGCGCCAGGTGCAGGCAGAGCCGCTCGTTGCCGTCCTTCAGGTCGGTCTCGGCCAGCTCCTCGATCCGCTGCAACCGGTAGTAGAGGGTGGTGCGGTGCAGCCGCAGCTGCTCGGCGGTGGCGTGCGCGTTGCCGGCCAGGTCCAGGTAGCGCTCCAGGGTCTCCAGCAGCACCGGGTTGGACTGCTCGCGCAGCAGCCGCTCCAGCCCCGGGTGCACGTCGGAGATGTCCGGCTGCTGGCCGTCCAGCCGGGACAGCACCCGGTAGATGCCCAGCCCGGACCAGGAGACCACCCGGCCGAGGGCGGGCAGCCGTACGCCCACCCGGGCCGAGCGCAGCGCCTCCCCGTACGATCCGACGGCGTCGACCAGCCCGGCGCGGGCCTGGCCGATCCCCACCACCGTGCGCTCGACGGAGCCGAGCCCGCGGGTGGCCTGCCGCAGGTTGTCGTCGAGGAGCTTGGCGGCGGCCTCGGGGGAGGGGCGCCCGGCGAACCGCCCGCCGCAGAGCAGCAGCACCCCGTGGTCGTCGCGGACCACGTGCAGCGCCTCCCGGGTCCCGATCCAGCGACGGGTGGTCACCAGCGCCTGCTCCAACGCCAGCCGGGCGACCTCGTCGGGCGGCTGGCCGGCCGTCACCAGCTGCGCGACGAGCGCGGTGGCCGGGCCGTCGCCGGCGATCAGGCCGGCCTCCCGCAGCGCCCGCACCGACCGGTCCCGCGTCGCCGCGCTGTCGGCGAGCAGGGTACGCGCCACCTCGGTCTCGCGTTGGGAGGCCAGCTCGCCGAGCAGGTTCTCCCGGTACAGCGCCAGGGACAGCTCGCTGACCAGGCCGGTGGACTCCAGGTCGGCGTCGGCCATGGTGCCGTCCGGGTCGATGAACCAGACGAAGCCGAGCAGCAGGTCCTGGTGGCGGATGGGCACGCAGACCCGGGGCATCAGGTCGAGTTCCGCCGACGCCGGGGTCCGCACCGGCTCCCGGGCCTCCATGATGCCCACGTCGCGGAACCAGGCCATCACCTCCGGCGTGGTCTGCCGGCGCAGGATGGACGCCTTGCGCACGTCGTCCATCACGCCGGTGTGCTCGCTGTAGACCACGACCCGCTGCCGCCGGTCCTCGATCAACGCCGGGCGGCCGGCGTGGGCGGCGAGTGCGTCGACGATGCGTTGCAGCTCACCCTGCATGTGCTCCTCCGGTCGCCCGGACCGCGCCGCCGGCGTCCCGGACGGGCGGATGGCCGGCTCGTGCGTCCTGCCTGTTGTCTCGGATTGTTCCTCCCCGATCAGGCGGTGACCAAAAGCTGATCATGCCCTTATTGGGTGAGCGTGCCCGGCCACCGATCGCGTTACGCCTGTCCACCCCGCGGGACGGAACTGTCGGGTGCTGGCCGCGTCGCCCTGGCCCGTCGGGTGCGTCGTCTTGCGGTGGTCGGGTCGGTGGCTGGTGCGTGGGGGTGGTCGCGTCTCTGTCTGCTGCGTGGGGGTTGGGGTTGGGGG
>NZ_JAUMKD010000006.1 GCF_030519475.1 Micromonospora sp. C28SCA-DRY-2
GCCGGTGGCGTCGAGCAGGGCCCAGTCGACGACGTCGGCGGCCTCCACCACCACGGGGGCGCCGATCCGGACGGTCGGGTCGGTGTGCGCGTCGCTGGCGCTGGCGCCGACGATCCGCTCCGGTGACTCCCACGAGGTCACCCCGGCCCAGACGAACTCCGGGCCGTCCTCGCCGGGCAGGCCGTACTTGACCACGAGCTGGGTCTCCGGCGGCAGTTGGCCGGTGACGAACCGGGCCCGGATGTCGCCCAGCCCGGCGCGGGCGGTGGCG
The DNA here is from genome assembly GCF_030519475.1 of Micromonospora sp. C28SCA-DRY-2. Lineage (GTDB taxonomy): Bacteria > Actinomycetota > Actinomycetes > Mycobacteriales > Micromonosporaceae > Micromonospora. The sequence continues at coordinate 272 of NZ_JAUMKD010000006.1, forward strand.
ACGGCGCGGCTCATCGCGTCGCCCGACCGGGCGTAGCGCACGTCCGGCTGGATGCCGGAGAAGAGGGTGGCGCAGGCGGCGGCGAAGTAGCGCCCGGCCGGCCCCGGGTGCCCGGCGGGCGGGTGCAGGCTGAGGAACGAGTCGGCCTCCGGGTCCGTGGCCGGGTCCAGCTCCAGCCGGAGCAGCACCGGCGCGGTCGCCCCGTGCTGCTCCGGATTGCCGTACGCCACCGCGATGTCGTGCCCGGTCACCGTGGCCAGCACCGGCAGCTGCACGAACGCGGGCACCTCCTCGCCGGCCAGCCCGTCGGTCCAGTCCCGCAGCAACCGCCGCGCGGCGCCGGTCATCACCGCGCCCCAGGCCCGGGTGAGGTGGTCCGGCACCCCCTGGGTCTGCAACTCCAGCAGCCCGAACCGGCGCAGCCCCTTGGTGGTGAACCAGAGCCCCTCGGCGTCCGAGGAGTACGGCACCAGCACCCAGTCGACCAGCCGGATCCGGCCCTGCTCGTCGGGGAGCGAGCGCAGCGCGGTCGCCGGGTCGAGGAACTGCAACCCGAAGACGTCCACCACGTCGCCGTGCACCGACTCGGCGACCGCGGCGGCCACCGCCCGCGCCGCCCACTCGTGCGCCGGCGGCCAGCCGGGCCGGTACTCGGCCTGCACCACCACCAGGTGGCTGGCCGCGGCCAACCGGTCCAGCTGCGCCTCGCTGGCGCCGAACGCGGTCAGCAGATCCGGCGGCAGCTCGGGGAACTCGCCCACCGACCGGGTGTCCACACTCATCAACGGGCTGTCCAGCATCTGCCGGGCCAGGCCGAACACCGGGTCGGCCAGCCGGCCCCGCAGCGCCTCCACCGCGGTCTTCGGACCGACCCTCGGCAACCCGGCCATCGGCACCAGGTAGGTGGCGCTCAGCGACTCCGGCACCGGTACGGGCAGGAAGTCGTCCGTGATCAGCATGTCGTTCCCCCGGTTGGCCGCACCCGCGCTGTCGTGGGAGAACGCTACCCGCCGTGGCGCGCCGGACTCAGCCGGACAGCACGAGTCCCAGGTAGACCAGCGTGGTGACCAGCTCCACGGTCGCGCCGAGCACGTCGCCGGTGATCCCGCCGAGCCGGCGTACCACGTGCCGCAGCAGCGCCACCGCCATGGCGAGCGCGGCGACGACGGCGAGCGGCCCCTGCCACGGGTGGTCCGGCACCGCGGCGACCGCCACCAGTGCGACGGCGGCCGTCCCGGCGACCAGCGCGACCGGCCCGACGGTGCCGGCGACCAGCGCGCCCAGCCCGTCCGGCCGGGCCGCCGGCACGCCCCGCCGGCAGGCCACGGTGACCCCGAGCCGGCCCGCGGCGGTCGCCGCCACCACCGCGGCCAGCGCCGCCGGCCAGGACCGCCCGGCCAGCTCCGCGAGCGTCGCGGCCTGCACCAGCAGGACGACCACCAGCGCGGCCACCCCGAACGGACCCACGTCCGGCTTCTTCATGATCTCCAGCGCGGCCGCCCCCCGCCGGTACGACCCCAGCGCGTCCACGGTGTCGGCCAGCCCGTCCAGGTGCAGGCCCCGGGTGAGCAGCGCGCCCGCGCCCACGGTCACCCCGGCGGCGACCAGCGGCGGCGCGACCGCGACCAGGAGCAGCAGCAGCCCGGCGAGGAGCGCGCCGAGCAGCGCCCCCACCGCCGGGGCCAGCGCCATCGCGGTGCCCGCCACCGACCGGTCGATCCGGCCGGCGCGCACCGGCAGCGTGCTGAAGGTGGTCAGCGCCAGCCGCGCTCCGTCGGCGAGCCGCCGGTCAGCCGGCACGCCGGCCGGACGGGTCCACCGGCTGGCCGTCCGGTTCGGTGGTGGTCGGGCCCGGCCCGGCCGGCTCCGGCTCGACGAACTCGCGCTGGTCGTCCTCCTCCTCGACCGGCTCCGGCTCCTCGGGGCCGCCGCCGGCGAGCGAGGGGCGGGTGGGCAGCGCGGCGGCCAGCGCCAGCACCGAGCGCAGCAGCGGGAGCGCGGCCAGCGCGTTCGCCCCCTCACCCAGGTCGAGCCGCACGTCCAGCAGCGGGGTCAGGCCCAGCACGTCGGCGGCGAGCCGGGCGGCCGGGTCGCCGCCGTGGTCGGCCAGCAGGCACCAGTGCCGCGCCTGCCCGGCCAGGTCGCGGCTCACCATGCCGGCGGCCAGCCCGACCGGGCCGTCGAGCATCACCGGGATCCGGCGGGCCGTCGCGCCGAGCAGCACGCCGGTGGCGATCGCGATGTCCCCGCCGCCCAGTTCGGCCAGCACGTCCTTGGCACCCCGCGGCGAGCGGCGGGTGCGGTGCAGCGCGTCGCGGACCGCCGCGCACCGCTTCATCCAGGCCGCGTCGTCGATCTCACCCGCGTCGGTCAGCACCCGGCCGAGCACCGCTGGCGGTTCCGCGCCGGCGGTCGCGGCGAGCACCGCCGCCGCCGCGGCCTCGGTGCCGGCGCCGCAGGCCGCCAGCACCAGCAGCCGTACGCCCGCGTCGGCGGCCTGCTCGGCGAGGCGCCAGCCCTCGCGCAGGGCCGCCTCGACCTGTTCGCCGCTGAGCGCCGGCTCGACCTCCATCGGCGCCGCCGCCGGCGCCGCCACCACCTGCAGGCTCGCGCCGCACTCGGCCGCCAGCCGGGCCAGCGGGCCCTCGCCGGCGCGCGCCTGCCGGGCCCGCCGGGCGGACTCCCCGGCCACCGTGCCGGCGGCCGCCCCGCCGGCGTGGTCGCCGTGCAGCAGCAGCACCCGCACCGAGCCCCACGGGGCCGGGGTCGGGGTGCCCTGGGTGGCGGCGGCGAACCCGACCACCCGCTCCAGCACGCCGAGCCCGGCGCCGGGCACGTCCAGCGTGGCCAGCCGCTCGATCGCCTGCGGGCCGGCGTACTCGTCGGGCATGGGCAGCTCCATGCCGGGCTGGATGACCAGGCCGGTGGCCACCATCGGCAGCGCCATGGTGGGCGCCGCCCACGCCGTGGCCGGCTCGGCGGGCGGGGCGGCCGGTGGCGGCGGCGTCGGGGTCAGCACCTCCGGCAGCGCGGCCGGCTCGGGCGCGACGACGGCGCCGTTGACCGCCGGGGCGGCCGGCGCCGGGGCGGGGCCGCCTTGGGCCGGTACGGTCGCCGCCCGCGCGGCCTGCGCCGGTTTGAGCCAGGCCGGCTGGCCGGCGACCACCAGCACGACCGCGTCACAGGCGTCGGCGACCGCCCGGTTGGCCGCGCCGAGCGCGTCGGTGAACGCCCGGCCGAGCGGGGTGGTCGGCACCAGCGAGAGCCCGACCTCGGGGCTGACCAGCACCAGCCGCGCCGCGCAGGAGCGCACCGCGGCGGCCAGTTCGGCGATGGTGGCGGTGTCGTCGGCCGGCTGGTGGGCCGGGTCCAGCAGCACGGTCACCCAGCCGCCGAGGTCGTCGACGAGCAGCGTCTCGTTCGGCTCGGCGGCGGCGATCACGTCGGCCAGCCGGCGCGGGTCGGCCGCGGTCTCCTCGGTGCTCCAGGTCTCCGGGCGGCGGGCGCGGTGCGCCGCCAGCCGGGCGGCCCACTCGGCGTCGTCCGCGGCGGCGTCCGCGGCGGTGGCCAGGTAGCGGACCGTGGGCGCGTCGGCGACCAGGGACTCGGCGAACTCCGACTTGCCGGACCGGATGCCCCCGAGCACCAGGACCGTGTTCCACCCGTCAACGGACATGCCCGTACCTTAAGGCCGCCCGGCGCCCGCCCGCCGGCCGGCCCGCGTGCCGGCCGCCCGCTCCCGGCGGGCCGTTCCACCCGGCCGGGCCGCGGCCGGCCGGCGGTCAGCCGCAGTGCTCGAAGCTGCTGCCGTAGCTGGCGCCGCCGGTGGACCCGCCCCACTTCACGCACACCCCGGCCGCCTTGGCCTTCACCGGCCCGGCGTAGTACGCGAACGAGCCGCTGTCGGTGCTACGGGCGCGGCCCCGCACCTCCAGGTAGGCCGAGGCCGCGGTCTTCGTGCCGACCGCGGTGTCCTTCATGGTGACCACGCAGTTGTAGCCGGTGCCGGCGTGGTAGAGCAGGTACACCCGCCCCTTGCGCACGCCCGAGACGGTCAGCGACGCCGAGTCGATCACCTGGTAGCCGCTGCCGCACGCCTGGACCGGCGTGTACGGGTTCGGCTTCTCCGGCTTGCTGGTGCTCGGCGTGGGGCCCGGCTGGGCGGTCGTACCGCCGGTCGGCGCCGGCCCGCCCGACGGCGGCGGGGTGGACCGCCCGGGTGCGCTGGACGGTGGCGGGATGGCGGACGCGCTGCCGTCCGGCGTCGGCTCGGTACCCAGCCGGCCGCTGCCGTCGGTGGGGGCGGGGGCGGGCTCGCCGGTGACCGGGCCGGCCGAACCGCCGGTGAGCGCGTCCGGCCGGTCCCCGTCGCCGGGATCCCCGGCGAAGAGCGTCGTCGCCGCCACCACGCCGACCAGGAGCAGCAGCACGGTGGCCGCCGCGCCGACCAGCGCGATCCGGCGCCGGCCCGGCCGCGACTCGACCGGGTCCTCCCGGGTGGGCGGAAGCCCCCAGGCGTCGGTCCCCGGCTGGTGCGGCAGGGGGGTCGGTCGGCCGGCCGCGGCCCGGCCGGGTGTGAAGCCGGACGGCGGGCCGCTGGGCGGCGACACCGGGACGGGGTGGGACCCGGACGGCGAGACCGGGGCGGCGGCCGGTCCGGAGGGCGAGACCGGCGCCGCGGCCGGTCCGAACGGCCACACCGGCGCGGTGGTCGGTCCGGCGGGCGGCGGTGGCACCGGCCCGGGCGGCGAGATCGGCGCGGCGGCGCCACCCGTCGGCGAGCCCGGTGGCCCGGCGGGCGGCAGTTGCCCCGGCGGCGCGGGTGCCACCGCTGGCTCGCCGGTGCCGGACGTACCCCCGAACGAGCCGGAGCGGTCCACGGCCGGCGGTGGCGTCGGTGCGGCGGCGCCCGGGGCGATCGGCCCGGCGCCGGAGACCGGCTCCAGCGGCGGGGTGACGGCGGGCGAGGGGCCGGCCACCGCCCACGGCGGGCGGGCCGAGACCGGGATCGACGCCAGCGTGGCGTCCCGGGTCTCGGCGGCGGCCTCGGCGAGCGCCGCCGCGCTCGGGTACCGGTCGGCCGGGCGCTTCGCCATCGCCCGCTCGACCAGCGCGACCACCGCCGGCGGGGTGCCCGGCGGCAGCGGCGCGGGCTCGTCCTGCTGGTGCCGCAGGGCCACCTGCAACGGGTTCTCGCCCTCGAACGGCGGACGCCCGGCGAGGCAGAAGTACGCCACCGCGCCGAGCGCGTAGACGTCGGTCACCGGCGAGACCGGCTGGCCGGTGGCCTGCTCCGGCGACATGTACGTGGCGGTGCCGAGCATCGTGTGGGCGGCGGTGATCCCGGCCGTGCTGCCCGAGCGGGCGATGCCGAAGTCGACCAGCACCACCCGGCCGTCGGGCTTCACCAGCAGGTTGCCCGGCTTCACGTCCCGGTGCACGATGCCGGCCAGGTGCGCGGCGTGCAGCGCCTCGGCGGCCTGCGCCACCACCGACATGGTGGAGGCGGCGTCGAGCCGGCCGGCCCGCCGGATCCAGCCGCCCAGGGGCTCCCCGGCGACGTACTCCATCACCAGGTAGTCGACCTCGCTGCCGTCGGCGAGGGTCGCGCGCCCGACGTCGTGCACCGCCACCACGCCGGGGTGCCGCAGCGCCGCCAGCATCCGCGCCTCGGCCCGGAACCGGGTGGTGAACTCGGGGTCCGCGGTCAGCGCCGGCAGCAGCACCTTCACCGCCACCTCGCGTTCGAGGAGGAGATCCGTGCACCGCCAGACCGCTCCCATGCCGCCGGTGGCCACCCGTTCGCCCAGCCGGTACCGCTCGCTGAGCACCACGCCTTGAGTCAGCACCGGGCCACGGTACCGGCCGGCTCCGTCGGCCTGGATCAAGCCCCGCCCCCGGTCCACGGGACGAGCGAGCGACCGGCGTCGGCCCGGCCGACTACGCTGGCGAGGGTTCGTCCCACGGGACATCAGCGGCGAGGGGAGACGCGGCATGGCGTGGAGCTGGCGGTACGAGGGCACGAACGGCGAGTCGGTCGAGGGGCCGGCGGAGTCGTTCGGCAGCCAGGCGGATGCCGAATCCTGGATCGGCCAGACCTGGCGCGAGCTCGCGGCGTCCGGCGTCACCTCGGTCGCGCTCGTCGAGGACGACCGGGTGGAGTACCGGATGAGCCTGCTGCCCGCGGCGGAGTGATGGGTTCCGACCGCCCGGGGTCGCTGGTGCTCGGCATGCCCCGGGCGGCGTTCCGGCCCAGCCCGGTCTTCCTCGCCCTGGTGGCGCTCTTCGTCACCAGCGGCGTGCTGACCTGGCAGCGGTTCGGCAACGTCCGGTTCGACGTCTTCCTCTTCGTCGTCTCCGGCTGGCTGGTCTCGCTCTGCCTGCACGAGTACGCGCACGCGGTGGTGGCCTACCGGGCCGGCGACCGGGGCGTGGCGCACCGCGGCTACCTGACGTTGAACCCGCTGAAGTACAGCCACCCGCTGCTGTCCATCGCGCTGCCGGTGCTGGTGGTGCTGCTCGGCGGGATCGGGCTGCCCGGCGGGGCCGTCTGGGTCGACCGGCACGAGATCCCCGGGCGGCTGCGGCACACCCTGGTCAGCCTCGCCGGCCCGGCCACCAACGTGCTGTTCACCCTGGTGCTGGTGGCGGTGCTGCGGCTGGGCGCGGGCGCCGGCGGGCCGGTGGAGTTCTGGGCCGCCGTGGCGCTGCTCGCCTTCCTCCAGCTCACCGCGAGCGTGCTCAACCTGCTGCCGGTGCCGGGCCTGGACGGCGGCAACATGATCCAGCCCTGGCTGAACCCGCAGTGGCGCCGGATGTACGACCTGTTCGCCCCGTACGGCTTCATCCTGCTGTTCGCGCTGCTGTGGAACCCGCGGATCAGCGGCTGGTTCTTCGACCTGGTCTTCGCCGTCGGCGACCTGCTCGGCCTGCCGCCCTGGCTCTACGCCACCGGGCTGGACCTGGTCCGCTTCTGGCAGGGCTGACCGCGGCCCCGGGCCCCGACGGCCCGGTCGGCGGCGGCTCGGTCGGCCCGTGCGACGGCGGTCCGTGCGACGGCGGCCCGTGCGACGGCGGTCCGGCCCGGCCGGCACCCGCTGACGGGAGCCGGCCGGGCCGGAACGTGTCACGGCCGCTGCGCCGGGCTCTCGGTCCGGGCCGGGTCGCGCTCGACGATCGGGTCGATGATCTCGTCGATGGCCTTGAGCAGGTCGGCGTCGAGCTTCACGCCGGCCGCCTTGACGTTGTCGTGTACCTGCTCGGGGCGGGACGCGCCGACGATCGCCGAGGAGACGTTCGGGTTCTGCAGCACCCAGGCGATGGCGAGCTGGGCCATGCTCAGCCCGGCCTGCTCGGCCAGCGGCTTGAGCCGCTGCACCCGGGTGAGCACGTCGTCGGTCAGGAACTTGGCGATGAAGCCCGCGCCGGACTTCTCGTCGGTGGCCCGGGAGCCGGCCGGCGGCGGCTGGCCCGGCAGGTACTTGCCGGAGAGCACGCCCTGCGCGATCGGCGACCAGACGATCTGCCCGACGCCCAGCTCCTCGCTGGTGGGCACGACCTCGGACTCGATGACCCGCCAGAGCATCGAGTACTGCGGCTGGTTGGAGACCAGCGGGATGCGCAGTTCCCGGGCGAGCCGGTGGGCCTCGCGGATCTGCGACGCCTTCCACTCGGAGACGCCGATGTAGAGCGCCTTGCCGGAGTGCACGACGTCGGCGAACGCCTCCATCGTCTCCTCCAGCGGCGTGCTGTAGTCGTACCGGTGGGCCTGGTAGAGGTCCACGTAGTCGGTGCGCAGCCGGCGCAGCGAGCCGTTGATCGACTCCATGATGTGCTTGCGGGACAGGCCGCGGTCGTTGCGGCCGGGCCCGGTGGGCCAGTACACCTTGGTGAAGATCTCCAGGCCCTCGCGCCGCTCGTTCTCCAGCGCCCGGCCGAGCACGTCCTCGGCCCGGGTGCCGGCGTAGACGTCGGCGGTGTCGAAGGTGGTGATGCCGGCGTCCAGGGCGGCGCGGACGCAGGCGAACGCCGCGTCCTCCTCGACCTGCGAGCCGTGGGTGATCCAGTTGCCGTACGAGATCTCGCTGACCATCAGGCCGGAACGGCCCAGGTGTCGGAATTCCATGTCTCCGACCCTAGTCCCGGCCGGCGGCCGGCCGGCGAGCGGCTGACCGGCCGACCTCAGTTCGGGCGGCGGTGGCGTCCACCGCCGGGTCGCCGGGTCAGATCACCGGGTTGGTGTCGGTGAGCAGCCGCTCGATCTCCGCGACCACCTCGTCGCGGTCCCGGTGCACCGGGTCGATCAGCAGCTCACCGCTCCGGTCCAGCGCGCCCCACCGCCCGGCGGCGGTGCCCACCAGGAACGCGACCGGGTGGATGACCAGCGCCGGGTGGGCCGGTGGCACGATCACCCGCCCGGTCCGGTCGACCACGCCGCGCCGGCCAGCCAGGTCCACCACGGCCAGCCCCTCGTCGGTGAAGTCGTCGACCTGGCGGCCGTCGGAGAGCGTCGTGGCGAACCCGTGGTACCGGGTCGGCAGCACGATCTGGCCGTTGCGGTCCACCGCGCCCCAGCCCTCCCGGCGCACCGCGGCCACCCCGCGCCGGAACGGGCGTACGTCGGCGAAGCCCGGCGGGATCGCCACGTCACCGTTGGGGCGGATGGCCAGCCAGCCGGCGCCCCGGTCGCGGAGCACCCAGGCCAGGCCGTCGGAGAAGGAGCGCACCGCAAGGTACGACGGCTCGATCACCGTCGTGCCGGTGAGCGCGATCAGCGACCAGCGGTCGGTCTCCGGCCGGCGTACCCAGGCGAGCCCCTCGCGGAACGGCTGCGCCTCCGCGTACCGGGCCGGGATCACCAGCTCGCCATCCGGGTCGGCGTAGCCCCAGAGCGTGTCGTCGCGGGCCGGTACCGGGGGCCGCACCCGGTCCAGCAGGTCGTCCCGGGTCCGGGGGTACGGCCCGAAGCCGTGCTTCGTGGCCCGGTCGGCGACCGCGTCCAGCGCCGTCCGGATCCGGGCCAGCAGGTCGGCGTCGGCGGCGCCGCGCAGGTCCAGCGCCCGCTCGAAGTGCTGGCTCGCCTCCATCAACCGCCCCTGGTCGTACGCCGACCGCCCGGCGTGCTCGTGCAGGGCCGCGCGCAGCCGGTCGGGCAGTTCGGGCGAGTTCGCCTCCGCGAAGAGCCGGTCGGCCTCGGCGTGGTCGCCCCGCCAGCGCAGCACGTGCGCCAGCCGGGCCTGGGCCAGCGCGATCCGCCGCAGCTCGCCGGTGGCCTCCGCGTAGGTCAGGGCGAGCCGCCCGTCGGCGAGCGCGTCGTCCAGCTCGCCGAGGACCCGCGACACCACCGCGCGCAGGCTGAGCAGCCGGGCCCGGGACCGGTTGTCCACAGTGGTGCCCAGCTTCTCGGTCAGGCCCCGCCGGACGGCCCGCAGCTCCTCCGGGTCGTCCACCACCTCCCGGAGGCTGACCGGGTCGAGCCGCCAGCGGTAGCTGGCGAGCACCTGCTCCGGGTCGCCCTGCGACCCGGCCGTCCGCTCGGCGGCCGGTTCCGGTCCGCCCGGCCCGGTCCCGACGGCCGGCGCAGCCGAGACGGGAGTGGCCGGCGGTGCCGAGACGGGAGCGGCCGGCGGTGCCGAGACGGGAGTGGCCGGCGGTGCCGGGACGGGAGTGACCGGCGGTGCCGAGACGGGAGTGGCCGGCGGTGCCGGGACGGGAGCGGCCGGCGGTGCCGGGACGGGCGCGGTTGGTGGCGCGGAGACCGGTGCCCCGGGTGGGGCCGAGACAGGGGCGGCCGGTGGGCCGGACCCGGGCGCGGCGGCCGGCGGGGACGCCGACGCGTCGGCCGGGGCGGAGACGGCTGTCGCGGGTGGCGCGGACCCGGGTACGGCCGGCGGGGCCGAGGCGGGCGCGGCCGGTGGGCCGGAGACGGGCGAACCAGGTGGCGCGGACACGGGCGCCGTGGACCGCGCCGGCGCGGGTGCGGCCGGCGGGGCCGGGACGGAGCCAGCGGCCGGGCCGGACGTGGCGCCGCCGGCCGCGGTGGGCACCGGATCGTCGGCCGGGGTGGCGGCGGGTGGCGCAGATACGGGTGACCTGGCCTGCGCCGGCGCGGATGCGGTCGGCGGGACCGAGACGGGAGCAGCCGGCGGGCCGGACGTGGGTGCGGTGGCCGATGGGGTGACCGGTGCGGCGGGCGGGGCGGATTCGGGCCGGGCCGGTGGTGCGGAGACCGGTGCGTCCGGCCGCCGGGACAGGGGTGCGGCGGGCGGCGTGGCGGCACCCTGGGCGGGCGGGGCGGCCACGGATGCGGTTCCGTCGCCCGGAGGCGCGGCGACCGGGGCATTTTGCACGGGGACCGGCGCCGTGGTCGGCTCGGCGGACCGCGGCGAGGGGTGCGAGGCCGGCTGACCGGAGGAGGCCGGATCAGGTGCCGCCGATCCGGGTGGATCGAGCTGCGCCACGGACACCGCTGGCATGGCGCGAACGGTCGGGACGGCGGCGGCGTCGGCAACGGCCGGTGGCGCGGCGTCGGCGGCGGTCGCGCCCGGGGCAGTCGCTGTCGTCGGGACGACCGGGTCGTCGCTCACCGGCGGCGCGGACACCGGCCACACCGCGCCGTTGTGGGTGGCCGCGGCCGCCAGGTCCGCCGTCGGCCCCACGTCGGGTGCCGTCGGGGCGTGGCCGAGCTGCTCGCCGTCGCCCGGCGCGGGTGCGGCCGGGCCGGGCTGGACCGTCGGCGTCGTCACGGATGCCACCGCGCCGCCGTCGGCGGGCGGTGCGGACACGGGGGCGGCCGGGCGCTCGGCCGGCGGCCCGGCGACCGGGCCGCCGTCGGCCGGTACGTCCGGTTCCCGGCCCTTGACGGGCGGCGTGGACAGGTCACCCGTCGCCTGGGCTTCCGGCGCTGCTGCCGACACGGGCGCGGCCCCGTCGGAGCCGACCCCCGGTGCGGAGGCAGCCCGCTCGGGCGGTGCGGAGGCAACGGCCTCGACGGGCGGCCCGGCCGCCGCCTCGACGGGTGGCGCGGAGGCAGCTCGCTCGACGGGCGGCGCGGACGCCGCCGCCTCGGCGGGTGGCGCGGAGACCGGCGCGACGGCGTGGTCGGTGTGCGGCGGGAGGGCCGGCTCGGCCGGCTGAGGGTCGGCGGGGGCGGCCGGGTCCGGCACCTCGTCCCCGACCGGCGCCGCCGGCTCGTCCCTGACCGGTGCGGCCGGCTCGCCCTGGACCGGCTCGGGCATCGGTGCGGCCGGTGCGGGGTCTGTCGGGACGGTCGGCGGGGCCGGGTGCGCGGTCGCGGTGGTGTCGGCGGTCGCCGCCGGCTCGGCGGTGCCGAACCAGGCGGCCGGTCCGCTCGGAGCGTTGCCGTCCGCCGGCTCCGGCGGCACGGCCGGAGCCGGCGGGTCGCTGGGCGGCGGCGGGACGTAGACCTTCGGCCGGTCGGGGGTGATGGCCAGCGGCGCAGGCACGGGCTGCCCGCTCCCGGCCGGTGCGGTGCCGGCACCCGAGACGGGACGGTCGACGGGCGTCACATCGCTCCGACTGGCCGGGGCGGTCGGCGACGCCGGTGGGGCGCTCGTCGGCGCCTCCGGGGTCGGCCGGAACTCCATCCGCAGCCGGGCGGCCGGCGGCCCGGAGACGGGCCGGTCGTCTGGTGTGGACGGCGGACGGGTAGCCGGCGGCCGGTGCTCGGCGGCGGGCGTCTCGGGCCGGCCGCTACCCGGCGTCGCCGACGCCGGGGCCCACGCCGGCGGTGCGGCGGGACGTGCGTGGCTGCCGGCAGCCGCCGGGTCGAACGCGGGTGGTGGGCCGACCGGCCGGTCCCCGCGGGCGGGCTGCGCCGGTCCGGCCGGGTACGGCGGTGGCACCGGGCGGCCGGACGCCGGGGGCGGGGTCGGGCCCCGTCCGGCGCCCGGAGCCGGCGACACCGGTCGATCGGTGGCCGGCGGGCCGAACGCCGGCGGCGGGGCAGCCGGACGTGACCCGGCGGCCGGTCGCCCGGCGAACGGCGGCGGCGACACCGGCCGGTCGCCGTGTGCGGCGGGGGAGACCGGTCGGTCGGTGTGGGGCGCGCGGGGGTCGGGTCCGGCGTGGCCGGGTCGGGCGCGCTCCGGCGGGGCGGGCGAGACGGGTCGGTCGCCGTGTGCGGCGGGGGAGACGGGTCGGTCGGTGTGGGGGGTGCGGGGGTCGGGTCCGGCGTGGCCGGGTCGCGCGCGCTCCGGCGGGGCGGGCGAGATCGGCCGGTCGGTGTAGGGCGTGCGCGGGTCCGGTCGGCGCCGGGTGGGCAGGTCGCGGTCCGCCGGGGCGGGGGAGACCGGCCGGCCGGAGACCGGCAGGTCACGAGCGGGCGCGCCGGCGGCGGGCATGGCGCGCCGCTCGTCGACCGGCGGCGCGGCGTCGTAGCGGTCGCCGCGGGCCGGGCCGGTCGGTTCCGCCGGCCGGCGGTGCTCGGGTCGAGGGTCGGTGTGGTGGCCGGGGCTGCGGTCGTAGCCGGGGCGTACCGGCCCGGGAGCCGGCCAGGGCAGGCCGCCCTCCGGCCGGGACGGCGGCTGGCCCGGTGGCTCGCGGTGGAACTCCGGCCGGGCCTCCTCGCGCGGGCGCCGCTCCGGGTACGTCTCGGCCCGGGCCGCCGCCTCGCGCGGCCGCCGGTGCTCGTCCGGCTCCGGCCTCCGGCGCTCGACGTCGTCGTACGGCCGCTCGTCGGCGCCCCGCTCCGGGCCCTCCCAGCGGCCGGCCGGCGCGGCGCGGTCGACCGGTCCGCGGTCCCGGCGCTCGGCGGCGAACCGCTCGTGCTCGGCGGGGAACCGGTCGGTGCGCTCGGCGGGGAACCGCTCGTGCTGGTCGGCGGGCCGGCGTTCGCCGGTGAACCGGTCACGCTGCTCGGCCGGGGGCCGCTCGCGCTGGTCGGCGGCGCGGTCCCACTGGTAGCGGGGCCGGCGGGTGCCCTCGGCCGGGCGCTGGTCGTAGCCGTTGGCCGACCGGTCCTGCGCGGCCGGCCGGCGCGCCGGCAGGTCCTCGTCCGGCTCGGCCAGCCAGCCGGGTTCGGACCGACTGGCGGGGGAGACGGGCGCGATGCCGGACCGCCCCCGGCCGGGCGGCTCGTGCCGGGGCGTGCGGTCGTCGTACCGGTCGTGGTCACGGGGTGCGGTGCGGCCCGCGTCGACGCCGTACGGGGCGCGCGCGTGCTCGTCCCGCCGGTTGGGGGCCGGCCGCTGCCGGTCGTCGGGCCACCCGGGCTCGCCGCGCCCCGGGCGGTACGGGTCGTCGTCGTACCGCCAGCCGTCGCGGCCGCGGTGCCGGTCCCAGCCGTCCGGTTCGTCCTCCCAGGACCGGCCCAGGTACGTCCCGTCGGGGCGGGTCGGCGCGAGCGGGGGCACCTCGGCGCGGCCGACCACGGCCGCCCGACCGCGGGGCGCCGGCGGCGGTGTGTGCTGGATGCCGATGTCGCCCGGGTAGCGCTGGCCGGGGAACTGGGGGTGCCACTCCGTGGTCGGCTCGACGACCCAGGCCGGTTCCGCCGGGTCGTGCCACCGGTCCGCGTAGCCGCGGCTCATCCGGGCGGCCCGTCGCCGGTACGGGGACACGAGGTCATGCCGGGGTCGCCGCCGGCCGCCCGCTCGCTCACGGCCGCGTCCCGGTGGCCGGCTCGCGTCCGCTCGCTCACGGCGATGTCACCTCGTTGGAAATTGTCGCGCTGGGCACCCCGTCGACCGGTAAAGTCGCCCGTTCCGGCACGGCGTTGGCTGCGGAAAGGAGGGTAGCGGCGTGGGCTCGCTCACCGCCACTGTGGCACCGCCTGCCGCCTCAAACGTTATCCTATGGTTTCGGACATTTAGGGCAATAGCCGGATCGAGCTTCCGACGATACTCCACCTACCGCCAGGCGGCGGTGGCCGGCGTCGTCACCAACTGCGTGTTCGGTTTCCTCCGCTGCTACGTCCTGCTCGCCGCGGTCGGCGCGGCCGGCACCGTGGCCGGGTACGACCGGGCCCAGCTCGCCACCTTCGTCTGGGTGGGGCAGGGCCTGCTCGCCGTCATCCTCCTCTGGGGATGGACCGACCTGGCCGACCGGATCCGCACCGGTGAGGTCGCCGCCGACCTGCTCCGCCCGGTACACCCGGTGACCAGCTACCTCGCCGCCGACCTGGGCCGGGCCGGCTACGCCGTGCTGGCCCGGCTGATCCCGCCGGTGCTGGTCGGCCCGCTCTTCTTCCCGGTGCACGTCCCGCAGCGGTGGGCCACCTGGCCGTTGTTCGCGCTCTCCGCGCTCGTCGCCGTGGTGCTCTGCTTCGGCTGCCGCTACCTGGTCAACGCCACCGCGTTCTGGCTGCACGACGCGCGCGGCCCGGTCATCATCTGGACCCTCGTCTCGGGAGTGCTCACCGGGCTCTACTTCCCGCTGCGCTTCCTGCCGGAGTGGCTCCAGCTGCTGCTCTGGCTCGGCACCCCGTTCCCGAGCCTGTTGCAGACCCCGCTGGACGTGCTGGTCGAGCGGGACCCGGCCGGCACCCAGCTCGCCCTGGTCGGCGTGCAGCTGTGCTGGGCGGTGCTGATCCTCGCCGCCTGCCGGCTGGTGCAGCGCCGGGCCGAACGCCGGCTGGTCGTGCAGGGTGGCTGACCACGCGGCCCCGAGCGGACCGGTGCGCGCCGGCGCCGGCGCGCTGGCCGCGTACCGGGCGCTGCTCGGGGCGCAGGCGCGGGCGCAGACCGCGTACCGGACGTCGTTCCTGGTGGACCTGGTGGGCAACGTCGGGTTCACCGTCTTCGACGTGGTCACCGTGCTGGTCGTGTTCGGCGTGACCCGGGAGCTGGGCGGCTTCACGCTGCGCGAGACGATGGTCATCGTCGGCATCTCCACCGGCGCGTTCGCCCTCGCGGACCTGCTGGTCGGCAACATCGAACGGCTGCCCCGCTACGTGCGTACCGGGCTCTTCGACGCCGTGCTGCTCCGCCCGCTGGGCACGCTGCCGCAACTGCTGCTGATGGACCTGCCGCTGCGCAAGGTGTCCCGGGCGGTCTTCGGGCTCGCGGTGCTGGTGGTGGCGGTCGGCTCCGCCGGGATCCAGTGGACCGCCGCCCGGGTGCTGCTGGTCGTCCTCGCCCCGCTGGCCGCGGTGGTCTTCTTCGGCTCGGTCTTCGTGGCCACCGCCACCGTCTCCTTCTTCTGGGTCGACTCGGGTGAACTGGCCAACTCGGTCACCTACGGTGGGCGGGACTTCACCACCTACCCGATCACCGTCTACGACGGATGGTTCCGCGCGCTCTTCGCGTACGGCCTGGGTTTCGCCTTCGTCGGCTACCACCCGGCACTGGCGCTGCTCGGCCGGGGCGACCCGCTCGGCCTGCCGGGCTGGGTCGGCTGGGCCGCGCCGGGCGTCGCGCTGGTCGCCGCCGCGATCGCCGCCGCCGCCTGGCGCGTCGGCGTCCGCCACTACCGGAGTACGGGGTCATGAGCGTCATCGAGGCCAGGGCACTGCGCAAGGAGTTCACCGTCCGGGTCAGGGCCGGGCGGCTGCGCCGCGAGAAACGGCTGGTCACCGCCGTCGACGGGATCGACCTGCGGATCGAGCGCGGGGAGCTGCTCGGCTACATCGGACCGAACGGGGCCGGCAAGTCCACCACGCTCAAGATGCTCACCGGGGTGCTGACGCCCTCGGCCGGCGAGGTACGCGTCTGCGGGCTGCGCCCGGTCGCCCAGCGCACCCGGCTCGCGCTGCGCGTCGGCGTGGTCTTCGGCCAGCGTTCCCAACTGTGGTGGGACCTGCCGCTGCGGGACTCCTTCGACCTGCTCCGGCACGTCTACCGGGTGCCGCCCGGCGAGCACGCCGCCCGGCTGCGCCGCTGCCGGCACCTGCTCGACCTGGACGCGTTCCTGGACGTCCCGGTCCGCCAGCTCTCCCTCGGCCAGCGGATGCGCGGCGAGCTGACCGCCGCGCTGCTGCACGGCCCCGAGGTGCTCTTCCTCGACGAACCCACCATCGGTCTGGACGTGGTCAGCCGGCAGGCGGTGCGCGGCTTCCTGGCCGAGCTGGGCCAGGCCGGGGACACCACGCTGGTGCTGACCACGCACGACCTGGCCGACATCGAACGGCTCTGCCGGCGGCTGGTGGTGATCGACCACGGTCGGGTGGTGCACGACGGGTCGATCGCCGCGCTGCACGAGCGGTACGGCTCCCGCCGGCTGGTGGTGGCCGACCTCGACGCCCCCGTACCCGAGCCGCCGGTGCTGCCCGGCGCGTCGCTGCACCGGGTGGAGAACGACGGGCACCGGCTGGTGTTCGCGCTGGAGTCGGCGCGGGTGGCCGAGGTGGTGGCCGGGCTCGCCGGGCTGGGCGCGCTGCGCGACGTCTCGGTGCTGGAGCCGGACATCGAGGACGTGGTGGCCCGCCTCTACCGGCGGAAGCGTCAGGGGTGCTCCATCACCAGCACGGCGAAGGTGCCCGGGGCCAGCGCCTCGTAGCGGTGCGGGGCGTCGCCGGGGAAGGTGGCGTAGTCGCCCGGGCCCAGCTCCACCGGGTCGGATTCGGGGCCGACCCGCATCCGCCCGGCGGCGACCACCACGTGCTCGATGCTGCGCGGGGTGTGCGCCTCGGCCTTGCGGACCGCGCCGGGCTCCAGGTCGAGGACGTAGATGTCCCGCCTCGCGTGCGTCGACCCGGCGCTGAGCAGCGTCCCGGTGAAGTCGGCGTGCTCGGAGCGGATCCGGGGGCCCTCGCCGGCCCGGACCACCCGGACGGCCGGGCTCGGCGGCTCGACCAGCCGGCTGAACGGCACGTCCAGTGCCACGCCGAGCGCCCAGAGCGTCTCCACGCTCGGGTTGCCGACGCCCGACTCCAGCTGGGAGAGGGTGGACTTGGCGATCCCGGCCCGCCGGGCCAGCTCGGTCAGCGAGATGCCGACCCGCTCCCGCTCACGCCGGATCGCGGCGGCGATGGTGGCCAGCGGGGGTGCCGGTAGGGCGGCCATGTTCGCTCCGTCGGTCTGTTCGTTCGGTTTGACGACCACGCGCATTCCGTTCATCATGGTGGACCATGCGTACGGTACAACGAACAGCCGGCGGCGGGGTACTCCGCGACGTCGCCGCCATCGGGGCGGCGATGGTGGCGGTGGGCGCCTCGTTCGGCGCGGTGGCGGTCGCCGCCGGGCTGCCCGGCTGGGCCGCCGTCGCGATGTCCGTGCTGGTGTTCGCCGGCGGGGCGCAGTTCATGGCGGTCGGGCTGGTCGCGGCGGGCAGCCCGCTGGCCGCCGTCCTCGCCGGGCTGCTGCTCAACGCCCGGCACCTGCCGTTCGGCCTGACCCTCGGTGACAGCCTCGGCCGTCGGCTGTGGCAACGGCTGCTCGGCAGCCACCTGATGACCGACGAGGCCACCGCGTTCGCCCTGGCCCAGCCCGCCGGTCCGGCCCGGCACCGGGCGTTCTGGCTGGCCGCGGCGTTGTTCTTCGTCACCTGGAACGTCGGCACCGTACTCGGCGTGCTGGCCGGCGGGGTGGCCGGCGACCCGGCCGCGCTGGGCCTGGACGCCGCCTTCCCGGCCGGCCTGCTCGCGCTGCTGCTGCCCAGCCTGCGCGACCGGGAGATCCGGCGGGTGGCGCTGGCCGGTGCGGTGCTGGCCGTGCTCACCACCCCGCTGCTGCCGGCCGGCCTGCCGGTGCTGCTCGCCCTGGCCGGTCCGGCCGTGCTGGCCGTACGGGCCGTCCGGGCCGGCGCCGGCGACCGGGAGGTAGGGGTGACGCCCGCCCCGACCCGGGACACCCGCCGGGTCGGCCGGGGTGGAGCCGGGACCGGTGGACGGGAGGCCGGGGGCACCTCCAGCCCGGCCTCCGTCACCGGTCCCGTCACCGGCGTCCGGGAGGTCGGGGTGACGCCCGCCCCGATCCCGGACGCCGGGCGCGGGGTCGGGACACCCGACCCGGCCCGACCCAGGGGAGGGGAGTCGTGCTGATCGCGGTGATCCTGGCGCTGGCCGCCGGGACGTACGGCTTCCGGGTCGCCGGGGTGCTGCTGCGCGACCGGCTCGACCTGCCGGAGTGGTCCCGCCGGCTGCTGCCGGTGGGCGCCGCCGCGCTGCTCGCCGCGCTCGCGGCCACCGCCACGCTGACCGAGGCCGGCGCGTTCGCCGGCTGGGCCCGGCCGACGGGGGTGCTGGTCGGCGTGCTGCTGGCCTGGCGGCGGGCGCCCTTCGTGCTGGTCGTGCTCGCCGCCGCCGGGACGACCGCCCTGCTCCGCCTGCTCGGCGTCCCGTAGCGCTCCGGCGCCGCCGCGTCACCGGCAGTCCGCCCGCCCGCCCAACGTCGTGGTTCGTGGTCCCGTCGACGCTTCGGGTGCGCGGCCGAGGTTTGGGTGCGTCTGTTGTCGCCCCAGCGACGACAGATGCACCCGGTCCAGGCGGAGGAGGGGGCGGGTTGGCCGTGCCGTGCCGGTGCAGGCCGTGTCGCGCCGCAAACCGCAGGCCCCTGCCGGGGTCCCCAGCGCGGCGGCTGGCGGCGGGAACGAGAACGGCCCCTCACCGCGGTGCAGCAGGGGCCGGATCCGTCGGGGTCAGACCGGGTCGCCGAGGTTGACCCGGGGCTCCGGGGCACGCATCCGGCGGAACGTGATCGACCGCATGACCGCGTAGAGGTAGAGCGAGCCCATCCGCTGCCCGGTGTTCGGGAAGCGCTCGCGGACCAGCTTCCTGATCTTGCGGCAGATGAGGAAGGAGTCGATCACCACGCCGAGGGCCAGCGCGCCCCACAGGATGTTGGACACCAGCCGGATCACCGGCGGCATGGCCGCGTTCGAGCCGATCAGCACGATCAGCGCGCCGCCGAAGAACCAGGTGCCGACCGTACGCCGGGAGTCGACCACGTTGCGGGCCAGCTGCCGCTCGGGGCCGCGGTCACGCGGGCCGCCCTCGCGCCGGAACTCCGCCGCCGCCTCGGCACGCAGCTTGCGCCGGTGCTCCCGCTGCTCTTCCTTGGTCATCGGCTTGGTGGCCACGCCCGGCCGGCGGCCGGCGCTCGGCCGCTTCGGCGTCTCGCGCCCCTTGGCCGGGGTGTAACCCCGGGGACGGCTGGACGTGGCCTCGTCCTCGGGGGTCACCGGGGTGACCGCCTCGTCGACGAGGTCGGTGGACTTGCGGCGAAACAGCGACGGCACGCGGAAAGGGTAGCCAACCGACGGCGCCCGGTGCACATCGCGGTGCACCGGGCGCGGTCGTCAGTGAGGGAGGTTACGGACGCTCGACGTGCGCGCCCAGGTCGGCCAGCTTCGCCTCGAAGTCCTCGTAGCCCCGGTTGATCAGGTCGACGCCGTACACCCGGGAGGTGCCCTCGGCGGCCAGCGCCGCGATCAGGTGGCTGAAACCGGCCCGCAGGTCGGGGATGACCAGATCGGCGGCGTGCAGCTTGCTCGGCCCGGCGATCACCGCGGAGTGCTTGAAGTTGCGCCGGCCGAAGCGGCACGGGGTGCCGCCCAGGCAGTCCCGGTAGACCTGGATGTTGGCGCCCATCGAGTTCAGCGCCTCGGTGTAGCCGAGCCGCTGCTCGTAGACCGTCTCGTGGACGATGGACAGCCCGCGCGCCTGGGTCAGGGCCACGACCAGCGGCTGCTGCCAGTCGGTCATGAAACCGGGGTGCACGTCGGTCTCCAGGGCCACCGACTTCAGCTCGCCACCCGGGTGCCAGAACCGGATGCCGCCCTCCTGGCCCGGGTCGCCCAGCCGCGGCGGCCGGCTGTCGGTCACCTCGTACTCGCCGCCGACCGAGCGGAAGATGTTCAGGAAGGTCATCATGTCGGCCTGCTGCGCGCCGAGCACCTCCACGTGGCCACGGGTGGCCAGCGCGGCCGCGGCCCAGCTGGCCGCCTCGATCCGGTCGGGGATCGGCCGGTGGGTGTAGCCGTGCAGCTTCGGCACGCCCTGGATCTCGATCACCCGGTCGGTGTGCACCTTGATGATCGCGCCCATCTTCTGCAGGACGCAGATCAGGTCGATGATCTCCGGCTCCACCGCGGCGTTGCGCAGCTCGGTGACGCCCTCGGCCATCACGGCGGTGAGCAGCACCTGCTCGGTGGCGCCGACGCTCGGGTAGGGCAGTGCGAACTTCGTGCCGTGCAGTCCGTTCGGCGCGGACAGGTGCAGCCCTTCCGGGGTCTTGTCGACCGTGGCGCCGAACTCGCGCAGCGCCTGGAGGTGGAAGTCGATCGGCCGGGGGCCGATGTGGCAGCCGCCCAGGTCCGGGATGAAGGCGTGGCCGAGGCGGTGCAGCAGCGGCCCGCAGAACAGGATCGGGATCCGGCTGGAGCCCGCGTGCACGTTGATCTGGTCGGTGCTGGCGCTCTCCACGTTCGCCGGGTCGAAGACCAGCTCGCCGTCCTCGTCGCCGTCGGTCACCTTGACGCCGTGCAGGCCGAGCAGGCCGCGGACGACCTCGACGTCACGGATCTTCGGCACGTCGAACAGGCGGCTCGGGCTGTCGCCCAGTAGTGCGGCGACCATCGCCTTGGAAACCAGGTTCTTCGCGCCGCGCACGCGGATCCGCCCTTCCAGCGGAGTGCCTCCGTGTACGACCAGGACGTCGTCGGTCAACGCAACCTCCAGCGGTCGGTCGGTGCTGTTGATGGTGGGGCTCACGATGTCATCGCTACCCGGAACGCGGACGGGTCGAAACGAGCCGCGTGCGTTGTCGCCCCGGCAGCATAGCCCTCAGTGATGGAAATGGACCCGGTCACTTCGCCCCTGGGGGCATTTATCGGTGATCCGGCCCAATTCCGTAAAAGGGTCGCTACCGAGGGTGATCAGCGGGTGCCGGCGGCGGGGTGTCCGCACCGGGCAGGGCGAGCATCTGGTCCAGCGCCACCCGCGCGTGGTGCGCGGTGTCCGGGTCGACGGTGATCTGGTTGACCACCCGCCCGGCGACCAGCTCCTCCAGTGCCCAGACCAGGTGCGGCAGGTCGATCCGGTTCATCGTCGAGCAGTAGCAGACCGCCCGGTCGAGGAACATGATCTGCTTGTCCGGGTGGGCCAGCGCCAGCCGGCGCACCAGGTTCAGCTCGGTGCCGACCGCCCAGGCCGAGCCGGCCGGGGCCGCCTCGATGGTCTTGATGATGTACTCCGTCGAGCCGACGTGGTCGGCCGCGGTGACCACCTCGTGCCGGCACTCGGGGTGCACCAGCACGTTGACCCCGGGCACCCGCTCCCGGACGTCGTTGACGCTGTCGAGGGTGAACCGGCCGTGCACCGAGCAGTGCCCGCGCCACAGGATCATCTTGGCGTCCCGCAGCTGCTCCGGGGTGAGGCCGCCGTTCGGCTTGTGCGGGTCGTAGAGCACGCAGTCGTCCAGCGAGAAGCCCATCTCCAGCACCGCCGTGTTGCGGCCCAGGTGCTGGTCGGGCAGGAAGAGCACCTTCGAGCCCTGCTGGAAGGCCCAGTCCAGGGCGCGCCTGGCGTTGGACGAGGTGCAGACCACGCCGCCGTTGCGGCCGACGAAGCCCTTGATGTCCGCCGAGGAGTTCATGTACGTGACCGGGACGGTCTGCTCCGCGATGCCCAGGTCGGTCAGCACGTCCCAGGCCGTCTCGACCTGCGACAGCACCGCCATGTCGGCCATCGAGCAGCCGGCGGCCAGGTCCGGCAGGACCACCTTCTGCGCGTCCGAGGTGAGGATGTCGGCGCTCTCGGCCATGAAGTGCACGCCGCAGAAGACGATGTACTCCGCCTCCGGCCGGGCGGCCGCCTCGCGGGCCAGCTTGAACGAGTCGCCGGTCACGTCGGCGAACTGGATCACCTCGTCGCGCTGGTAGTGGTGGCCCAGCACGAACACCTTGCTGCCCAGCTTCGCCTTCGCCGCCGCCGCCCGGGCCACCAGGTCCGGGTCGCTGGGCGCCGGCAGGTCGCCCGGACACTCGACGCCACGCTCGGTGGCGGGGTCGCTGCCCCGGCCGAGCAGCAGCAGCGCCGTGGCGGTGTTGGAGGGTTCTACCCAGGTCGAAGTCACGCCCCCCATGGTCCCACAGCGTGGCCTCGGCGCGGCCTGCGCCGGTGTGGGCTGCCACACTGCTCGGCATGCGCGTGCTGCTCTGTCCGGACAAGTTCGCCGGCACGCTGCCGGCCCCCGAGGTCGCGGCCGCGGTGGCCGCCGGCTGGCGCGAGGTGGCCGGGGACGACGAGCTGCTGATCAGGCCGCTGGCCGACGGCGGTCCCGGCTTCCTCGACGTGCTCGCCGACGCGCTGGACGGGCGGCGGGTGCCGGTGCCGACCGTCGACCCGCTGGGCCGGCCGGCGGCCGGTGAGATCCTGCTCACCGACGGCGGGTCGACCGCCTGGCTGGAGAGCGCCCAGGCGTGCGGCCTGCACCTGCTCGCCGCCGACGAGCGGGACCCGAAGGCGACCACCTCGTACGGGCTCGGGCTGCTGGTGGCCGCCGCGGTGGAGGCCGGCGCGCGCACGGTGATCATCGGGCTGGGCGGTTCCGGCACCAACGACGCCGGCGCGGGGATGCTCACCGCGCTCGGCGTCACGCCGCTGGACGAGGCCGGCCTCGCCCTGCCGTACGGGGGTGCCGCGCTGGCCGCCACGGCCCGCCTCGACGGCGCGCCCCGGCTGCGCGACGCCCGGCTGGTCGCCGCCACCGACGTGGACAATCCGCTGCTCGGGCTGCACGGGGCCAGCAACGTGTTCGGCCCGCAGAAGGGCGCCGACCGGGCCGACGTGCTGCTGCTCGACGCCGCGCTGGAGCGCTTCGCCGCCGTGCTGGAGCGGGACCTGCCCGGCTGCCCGCCGCGGCTCGGCACGCTGCCCGGCGGCGGGGCGGCCGGCGGGCTCGGCGCGGCGATCCTCGCTCTGGGCGGCCGGTGCGAGTCGGGCATCGGCCTGGTCACCCGGGCCACCGGCCTGGACGTCGCGCTGGACGGGGTGGACCTGGTGATCACCGGGGAGGGCTCGTTCGACCACCAGTCGCTGCGCGGCAAGGTGGTCGCCGGGGTGGCCGGCGCGGCCCGGGACCGCGGCCTGCCGTGCGTGGTGCTCGCCGGTCAGGTCAGCACCGGCCGGCGGGAGGCCGCCGCGGCCGGGGTGACCGACGCGTACAGCCTGGTGGAGCACTTCGGCGGCGAGGAGCGCGGCGGCCTGGCCGCGGCGCTGAGCCGGCCCGCGGAGGGGCTGCGCGAGCTCGGCGCCCGGCTGGCCCGGCAGTGGAGCCGGTGACCGGGTGGCGGGAGCCGGTGACCGGATGCCACCGGAGTCGGTGACCGGGGTGTGACCGGCGCCGCGCGGGGAAGCCCCGAGGTCACGCCGCGGGGTGCCCCGGCCCGCAGCGGCCTACAATCGAAAACTGGACCACAGTGGGAATCGCTGACCGGCGGGTGACGTTGGTCGGGACGACCACACCGAACGCGCGCAGGGAGAATTCCACGTGACCACGCCAGCGCAGACCGAGTCGACCGAGGCCAAGGCCCCTACTTCCGTCGTCCTCACCGACGTCGCGGCGCAGAAGGTCAAGGCCCTGATCGAACAGGAGGGCCGCGACGACCTGCGGCTCCGGGTCGCGGTGCAGCCGGGCGGCTGCTCCGGCCTGCGGTACCAGCTCTTCTTCGACGAGCGCTCCCTCGACGGTGACATCGTCACCGACTACGACGGTGTCGAGGTCGTCGTCGACCGGATGAGCGCCCCCTACCTGGCCGGCGCCACCATCGACTTCGCCGACCGGATCGACGCCCAGGGCTTCACCATCGACAACCCCAACGCGGGCAGCTCCTGCGCCTGCGGCGACTCGTTCAGCTGAGTCGACACCGATCACCGACGGCGGGGCCGTCCCGGCAGGGACGGCCCCGCCGCCGTCCGCGGCCCGTTTTCCCCGGCCGCGCAGCCGCGTCCGGGTCGCGCCGTCCCGGGCCGCCGCCGTGTCCGGCCCGGCGGCCGTCGGGCGGGCGGTGACCGTTCAACCGTGCGCCCCGCCGCCCGGCCACCCGCCCGCGCCGGTACGCCTGCTGGCGGCGGCGTGGCCGTTCACCTGGCCGTCGGCGATGTGCAACCGTGCGGTCGCCCGGTCTTGCGGCGGCCGGTAGGCTGACCCGCGCCCTGCTCCCGACCCTGAGGGTTGACATGAAGATCGCGGTGACCGGCTCGATCGCCACCGACCACCTGATGAGCTTCCCCGGCCGCTTCGCCGACCAGCTCATCGCCGACCAGCTGCACAAGGTGTCCCTCTCCTTCCTGGTGGACGACCTGGTGCTGCGCCGGGGCGGGGTGGCCGCCAACATCGCCTTCGGCATGGGTCAGCTCGGCCTGCGCCCGGTGCTGCTCGGCGCGGTCGGGGCGGACTTCGCCGACTACCGCTCGTGGCTCGAGCGGCACAACGTCGACTGCGAGTCGGTGCACATCAGCGAGGTGGCGCACACCGCCCGCTTCGTCTGCACCACCGACACCGACATGTGCCAGATCGCCTCCTTCTACGCCGGGGCGATGAGCGAGGCGCGCAACATCGAACTGGCCCCGGTCGCCGACCGGCTCGGCGGGCTCGACCTGGTGCTGGTCAGCGCCAACGACCCGGAGGCGATGCTGCGGCACTCGGCCGAGTGCCGGGAGCGCGGTTTCGCGTTCGCCGCCGACCCGTCCCAGCAGCTGGCCCGGATGCCGGGTGAGGACGTCATCGCGCTGATCGACGGCGCCGACTACCTGATGACCAACGACTACGAGAAGTCGCTGCTGCAGAGCAAGGCCGGCCTGAGCGACGAGCAGCTGCTCGACCTGGTCAAGATCCGGGTCACCACGCTGGGCAAGCACGGCGTGGAGATCGCCGGCCGCGGCATCGACCCGATCCACGTGCCGATCGCCCGGGAGACCCAGGCGGTCGACCCGACCGGCGTCGGCGACGGCTTCCGCGCCGGCTTCTTCACCGCGCTCTCCTGGGGGCTCGGCCTGGAGCGGGCCGCCCAGGTGGGCTCCCTGCTGGCCACCCTGGTGCTGGAGACCGTCGGCACCCAGGAGTACCAGGTCCGGCGCGACCTGTTCGTCAAGCGCCTCGCCGAGTCGTACGGCGACGTCGCCGCCGACGAGGTGCGGCCGCACCTGCTGCCCTGACCGGGCCGCTGTCGTCGACCACGCGGTCGTGGCGGGCGTCCGACGCCCGCCGCGACCGCGTGCTGCTTCCCGGGGTCAGTGCTGGCGGCGGACGTCGTAGGCGGGGCCGTCCTCGCCGGTGACCTTGCCGAGGAACTCCTGTCCCCGCATCCGGCACCAGGCGGGGATGTCCACCGCCGCCGCCGGGTCGTCGGCCAGCACCCGCACCACGGTGCCCACCGGCAGCTCGGGCAGCCGCCGGGCGACCGCGATCACCGGCAGCGGGCAGCGCTGCCCGCGACAGTCCAGTACCTCCCGCGGCGCGGTCACAGCCCCACCACCCCCGCCTCGGTTCGCAGGTCGGCGACGATCCCGGGCAGCTCGGCGAGGAACCGCTCCACGTCCGCCTCGGTCGTCTCCCGGTGCAGCGAGATCCGCACGTTGCCGTGCGAGAGCACGCCCATCGCCTCCAGCACGTGCGACGGGCGCAGCGTCGACGAGGTGCACGACGAGCCGGACGAGACGGCGAAGCCGCGCCGGTCCAGCGCGTGCAGCAGCGCCTCGCCGTCGACGTACAGGCAGGAGAAGGTGACCAGGTGGGGGAGCCGGTGACCGGGATCACCCACCACCTCCACGTCCGGCACCTCCGCCGCCACCCGGGCCCGGATCCGGTCCACCAGCGGCGCCAGCCGGGCCGCCTCGGCCGCCGCGTCGGCCGCCGCCGCGCGCAGGCTGGCCGCCGCCGCCACCACCGCCGGCAGGTTCAGCGCGCCCGGCGTACGGCCGGACTCCCGCTCGTCGGCCGGCCAGGGGGACTCCCAGCGGGTGCCCTTGCGCACCACCAGCAGCCCCACCCCGGCCGGGCCACCCCACTTGTGCGCGCTGGCGGTCAGCACCGACCAGCCGGCCGGCACCGGCACCCGGCCCACCGCCTGCGCCGCGTCGACGTAGAGCGGCACCCCGGCCGCCGCGCAGGCGACGGCCGCCTCTTCGACCGGCTGGACGGTGCCCACCTCGTGGCTGGCGGCGATCAGCGCGGCCAGCGCGACCCCGGGGGCGTGGACCGCCGTCTCCCAGGCGGCGACGTCCAGCCGGCCGAGTCGGTCCACCGGCACCCCGAGCGCGGTGCCGCCGGCGGCGGTGTGCCGCTCGGCCGCGTGCAGCACGGCGGAGTGCTCGATCTCCGAGTGCACCAGGATCGGGCCGACCCGGCGCCGCCCGGCCAGGCCGCCGAGGACTGCCGCGTGCGCGGCGGTCGTACCGCTGCCGGTGAAGGAGAGCTCGTCGGGGCGTACGCCCAGGGTCTCGGCGGTCGCGGCCCGCGCCGCGTCGAGGAGCTGGCGGGCCCGGCGGGCCTGCGCGTAGAGCTTGCCCGGGTCGGCCCAGCCGTCGTCGAGCGCGGCCAGCAGCGCCTGCCGGGCGACCGGGTGCAGCGGTGCGGCGGTCGCCGCGTCCAGGTAGACCGGGGATGCGCTCACGGCTGTCCACGCTATCGCGCCGCTACGCCCAAGATCCCCCCGATGGGGGCGGAGAGTGACCCCAACACGGTCCAGCCCGTCATGGTCGAGTAATCTGCGACCGTCGGTGACGCCTTTGCCGCCGGTGCTGTCGCTCCGCCCGATGGGGCGGCAGAGGAGAACAGACACCGCGGCGCGCTAGGGAGGCAGGACCAGGTGGTCGCAAGGAGTTCGGAGGTACGGCCGACGGCCGTACGGCACAGCGCTTCCCCAGGAGCCGGTGGGCGCCGGCGGCGTGGTGCTGGTCGGGTCGCCGGGCTCGGTCTCGGCGGGGCGGCGCTGCTGGTCCTGCTCACGGGCTGCGACGTCGGCGCGGCGTTCGACGGCTTCGGCTGGCCGCAGGGTGGCATCTCGCCGGAGTCCCACCGGATGTACGACCTGTGGATCGCCTCGTGCATCGCGGCGCTCGCGGTCGGCGTCTTCGTGTGGGGCCTGATCTTCTGGTGCGTCGTCCGCTACCGCAAGCGGGGCAACGAGCTGCCGGTGCAGACCCGCTACAACATGCCGATGGAGTTCCTCTACACCATCGCGCCGATCCTGATCGTCTCCGTGCTCTTCTACTACACGGCGATCGTGCAGACCGACGTGGTGAAGACGACCAAGAACCCCGACGTCACCGTCGAGGTGGTCGCCTTCAAGTGGAACTGGCAGTTCAACTACCGCGACGGCCAGGGCCCGGAGGCCAACACCGTCGCCTCGACGCTGGGCACCAGCGAGGTCATCCCGATCCTGGTGCTGCCGACCGACCGGTCCATCCGGTTCGAGGAGACCAGCCGCGACGTCATCCACTCGTTCTGGGTGCCGGAGATGCTCTTCAAGCGGGACGTCATGCCGGGCAAGATCCGCAACGTGTTCGAGGTCTCCAGCCTGGACACCGAGGGCGCCTACGTGGGTCGCTGCGCCGAGCTCTGCGGCAGCTACCACGCGTTCATGAACTTCGAGCTGCGGGTCGTGTCGCCGGAGAAGTACGAGCAGTTCCTCGCGGCCAAGCAGGACGGCAAGTCGACGCAGGAGGCGCTGACGGCCATCGGCGAGGAGCCGTACGCCACGACCACCCGGCCGTTCGAGACGCGGCGCACCGAGGCCAACTTCAACCCGGACAACGCTCCGGCAACCGCGGGAAGCTGAGGGAGCGGGCATGAAGACCGAGTGGCGTATCTTCCTGATCATCGCCGGGTTCCTGCTCTTCGCGACCGTCCTGTACGGCGCCTGGACGGCCGGTGAGTCCGGCGGCGTCGAGTGGGTGGGCACCACTGCCCTGCTGCTGTCGTTCCTGCTCTGCGCGATGTGCGGCGGCTTCTTCTGGTTCGTCTCCCGCCGCATCGACCTGCGCCCGGAGGACCGGCCGGACGCCGAGATCGCCGACGGCGCGGGCGAGGTCGGCTTCTTCAGCCCGGGCAGCTACTGGCCGTTCGGCATCGCGCTGTCCGCCTCGATCGCCGGCCTCGGCCTGGTGTTCTGGCAGTTCTGGCTGCTGGGCGTGGGTCTGGTGGCGGTCGTCTTCGCCGCCTGCGGCCTGCTCTTCGAGTACTACACCGGTACCCGGCGCACCGCCGAGCACTGACCCGGCTCCGCCGGACGATCCTGACGAAGCCCGCCACCCTCCGGGGTGGCGGGCTTCGCGCCGTCCGGGGTGATCTCGCCGGCCGACTCGTCGGCCCGGGTCATGGCCCGCTTGATCCACTCCACATCGCCGATATCGGGGGGTCGTGGCGACCCGGATACCGCGATATCGCCGAAACCGAGTGGATCAAGGAGCGGCGGCCGGGCGCCGTGTCGTCAGGCGGCGCGGCGGTGGAGCGGGCGCGGACGGTGCCGGTCGGCCAGGCGGGCGGCGCGGAACGCGAAGGTGGCGATCAGCACGGCGGAGCCGCAGCGGGTGCAGATCAGCTCGGGGCAGTCGGCACCGTGGTCGTCGACGCAGGGCGGCGCCTCGAACAGCTGGACGCCCGCGCAGGTGTCGCAGTGGAGTTCGCGATCCGGCATGGGGGACGCCTCCTCTCCCTCCGGGCTCCCGACGGGCACCGCGGCGCGCGCCGGGAACGGAAAACTACTCGGCTGTAGTTTGGCACGCGGGTCCGACATGTCCCCCGTCACCCGCCGGCCGAGCGGTCTGGCCTGGGCGTCGAGGGCTCGGGGTGTGGCATGTCGTGCCGACCCGGCGCGGGGTCACCGCGACATGCCGCGACCGGCGGGGCCGGTACGCCGGCACCGAGCGGGCGGGATGGTCAGAGGGAGCGGGCGGTGGCGATCCAGCGGTCGAGGACGGCGGCGGCCGCGCCGGAGTCGATGGACTCGGCCGCCCGCGCCATCCCGGCGCGCAGCGCCTCGATCAGGTCGCCGTCGAGCGGCCCCTGGGTGGCCAGCGCGGCCGCCGAGTTGACCAGTACGGCGTCGCGGACCGGGCCGGTCTCGCCGGCGAGCAGGCGCCGGGCCACCTCGGCGTTGTAGGCGGCGTCCCCGCCCCGCAGGTCGGCGAGGGTGGACCGGGGTACCCCGAGGTCGACCGCGTCGAGCACGGCCTCTCGTACGGTGCCGCCCTGGGCCACCCAGACCCGGGTCGGCGCGGCGGTGGTGAACTCGTCCAGGCCGTCCTCGCCGCGCATGACCAGCACCGAGTCGCCCCGGGCGGCGAAGACGCCGGCCATCACCGGGGCCATCCGCAGGTCGAAGCAGCCCACCGCGCCGCCCCGGGGCCGGGCCGGGTTGGTGAGCGGGCCGAGAAAGTTGAAGGCGGTGGGCACGCCCAGCTCGCGCCGGACCGGGCCGGCGTGCCGCATGCCGGGGTGGAACCGGGCGGCGAAGCAGAACCCGATGCCGGCCTCGGTGACGCACCGGGCCACGCCCTCGGGGCCGAGGTCGAGCGGGACGCCGAGGAACTCCAGCAGGTCGGCGGTGCCGCAGGACGAGGAGGCGGCCCGGTTGCCGTGCTTGACCACCCGTACGCCCGCGCCGGCCACCACCAGCGCGGTCATCGTGGAGATGTTGACCGTGTGGGCGAGGTCACCGCCGGTGCCCACCACGTCGAGCGCGGTGGCCCGCAGCTCGTCGGGCAGCTCGACCTGGACCGCCCGGCCGAGCATCGCCTCGACCAGCCCGGCCAGCTCGGCCGAGGTCTCGCCCTTGGCCCGCAGGCCGACCGCGAAGCCGGCGATCTGGGCCGCGGAGGCGGCGCCGGACATGATCTCGCCCATCGCCCAGGCGGTGTCGGCGGTGGACAGCTCCTCGCCACGCAGCAGCGCGTTGAGCAGGTGCGGCCAGGTCCGATCGCCCATGGTGGGCCTCCCGAGCGAAGCGAGCGGGTGCGGGTGGACGGATCCGGCGCCGGTCGGCCCGACGCCGTGGCGGGGCCGGGTGCGGGGACGTCAGGCGGGGGCGTGCGTCCGCAGCAGCTCGGCCACCGTGGTGCCGGTGGTCACCGGGTCGAGCGGATGCACCAGGGTGGCGTCGACCTCGGCGTACGCGGCGAGCCATCGGTCGGCGGCGCGGGCGATGACCACGCAGGTCGGGGGAGCGTCCTCGCGGTCGTCCTTGATCTGCCGGGCGATGCCGAGGCCGCCACCCGGGCTGGCCTCGCCGTCGAGCAGGAGCAGGTGGATCTCGTAGTCGTCGACCAGTCGGACGCACTCGGCGTAGTTGCTGGCCTCGACGAACTCGACCTGGAGGCCGGGCGCCGGCCGGGTGCCCACGGCGAGCCGCATCTGGTCACGGACCTGCGGGTCGTCGCTGTAGAGCAGGATGGTGCACGAACGATCGCTCATGGTTGGACTGGCTCCCACCTCGTAGCTGCCCGCTGATCGTACCGGTCGGTGTGAGGTGCGTGACGTCCCGCCCGGGGGTGCCCCCGGGGCGTACCGTCGGCGCAGCTCAGGCCGCGGACTCCGCGGCGCGCTGGCGGGCCTCCTGGCGGTCCAGCTCGCGGTCGATCCGGCGGGCTTCCCGCTCGGCCTGCTTCATCCACTGCACGACCAGCACGGCGAGCATGGTCACACTGACGAACTCGCCGCCGGCCCACAGGATGCCGCCGGCGAGCACCTGGTCGTCCCACGGGTCGGCCCAGCCGAGCCCGAGCGACGGGTACCAGTCGCCGCCGAAGAGCGTGCTGCTCTGCATGATGGTGAGCCCGAGCACGGTGTGGAACGGCACCGAGAGCAGCATCAGCAGCGCCCGCGCCGGGTACGGCCAGCGGCCGGGGAGCGGGTCGAGACCGAGCAGCGGCCAGAAGAACACGCAGCCGGTCAGGATGAAGTGCGCGTGCACCAGCTCGTGCGCCCAGGCGTGCTCCAGGGTGAACCGGTAGAGGTCGGTGAAGTAGAGCGCGAACGGGTTCACCACGAAGATCGCGAACGCCACCAGCGGGAAGCTGTAGACCCGCGCGATCCGGCTGTGCACGATCGCCAGCAGGCGCTTGCGCGGCCGCTGCGGCAGGGTGCGCAGCGCGAGCGTCATCGGGGCGCCCAGGGCGAGGAAGATCGGCGAGATCATCGACAGCACCATGTGCTGCACCATGTGCACCGACAGCAGCGCGGTGTCGTACGCGTGCAGGCCGCTGACCGTGACCAACGCGATGCCGCCCAGGCCGGGGCCGAGGAAGAAGACCGTCCGGGAGACCGGCCAGCGGTCGCCGCGCAGCCGCAGCCGGTGCACCCCGTAGAGGTAGATGCCGGCGGCCAGCACCAGGCCGACGGCGAGCCAGCTGTCCAGCCGGGTCTCGGTGAAGACCGAGGTCACGGTGAACGGCGGTGGGGTCGGCTCACCTCCCGCCGAGGCGGCGACCGAGGTGGCGGCGGAGATCCGATCGACGTGCAGCACGCTTTTCAGCCTAGGTCAGGCGAAGCGGACGACCCCTATCGGGCCACGGAGGCCACCGGTTTGGCCCCCCGCTGATCGCCGGCCCCGGTCAAGGGCAATAATGACCGCGTGACTGCGGCCCCAGCCATTGACAAGAGCCGGATCCACTCCCTGACCCGACCCAACATGGTCAGCGTCGGGACGATCGTGTGGCTCTCCAGCGAACTCATGTTCTTCGCGGCGCTGTTCGCGATGTACTTCTCCATCCGCGCGGCGGCGCCGGAGCAGTGGGCGGAGCACACCGAGCACCTCAACATCCCGTACGCGACCACCTTCACGGTGATCCTGGTGTTGTCCTCGGTGACCTGCCAGCTCGGTGTGTTCGCCGCCGAGAAGGGTGACGTCCACGCCCTGCGGCGCTGGTTCACGATCACCTTCGTGATGGGCCTGATCTTCGTGCTCGGCCAGCTCAACGAGTACCGCGAGCTGGTGCACGAGGGCATCAAGATCAACGAAGACGGTTACGGGTCGATGTTCTACCTGACCACCGGCTTCCACGGTCTGCACGTGACCGGCGGTCTGGTCGCCTTCATCATCTTCATGATCCGCACCACCATGGGCCGGTTCACCCCGGCGCAGGCCACGTCCGCGATCGTCGTGTCGTACTACTGGCACTTCGTCGACGTGGTGTGGATCGGCCTCTACGCCATGATCTACTGGCTTCAGTGATCTTGGCGCGTCACGAATCGCGTCGCTGCTCCGTCCCCTGAGACACAAGGTCCAACCGGTTAAGGACACAGGTCATGACTTCTGACAACGACCGCCGACGCGGTCTGCTCGCGCGGCTGCGCGGGCGGCCCGTAGCGCGCAGCAGGGGCCGCCGCCGGCTGGGTGCCGCGGTCCGGCTGCTGGCCGCGCTGATGCTGGCCGGCGGCGCCTACACCGTCTTCGCCCCCGGCGTGCAGGCGCAGGACAATCCGCCGCTGACCGGCGCCGCCGCGGAGGGCAAGGCGCTGTTCGACGTGAGCTGTGTGACCTGCCACGGTCGCAACGCGCAGGGTGTCGAGGGACGCGGGCCGAGCCTGATCGGCGTCGGCGCGGCCTCGGTGGAGTTCCAGGTCGGCACGGGCCGCATGCCGATGGCCCGGCAGGAGGCCCAGGCGCAGCGCAAGCCGGAGCTCTTCACCGACGAGCAGACCCGCCAGCTGGCCCAGTACATCCAGGAGCTCGGCGGCGGGCCGGTCGTGCCCGAGGGCGCCAACCTGCACGAGGACGGGAACATCGCCGCCGGTGGCGAGCTGTTCCGGATCAACTGCTCGCAGTGCCACGCCTTCGGCGGTGGCGGCGGCGCCCTCTCCTCCGGCAAGTACGCGCCGAGCCTGCGGCCGGCCACCGACCGGCAGATCTACGCCGCCATGCTGAGCGGCCCGCAGAACATGCCGGTCTTCGGGGACAACCAGATCACCCCGGAGCAGAAGGCGGACATCATCGCCTACATCCAGCAGACGCTGAAGCACGACCAGGACCCGGGCGGCTTCAACCTCGGCCGGTACGGCCCCTCCACCGAGGGCCTGGCGATCTTCCTGGTGGGCATCGTCGCGCTGGTCTTCACGAGCCTGTGGATTGCGGGCAAGTCGTGACCGGGCGGATCGTTGGTTTCAGTGCTGTGGTGCCGCGGCTCGGCACCGCACGTAGCGAGGTGACGGCATGAGCACGCACACCGAGCACCAGGCCCAGCAGGGCCGGGAACCGCTCGACGTGAACACCCCCGGGCTGACCCGTTTCGACATCGTGCGGGAGGGCGCGCGGCGGGACGACATCGAGATCGTCCACTACGAGCCGCAGGTCGTCCCGGGCAGCAAGGCCGAGCGCCGGCTGACCCGTACCGTCGCGGCGATGTTCCTGCTCACCGGTCTGGCCGCGACCGCGTTCCTGATCATCTACATCTGGTGGCCGTGGGAGTACGCGCCGGGCCGCGGCGGGGACAAGTGGTACACCCCGCTGCTCGGCGTCACCCTGGGCGTGGCCCTGCTCGGCATCGGCTTCGGCATCCTGACCTGGGGCAAGAAGCTGCTGCCCAAGGAGGTCTCGATCCAGGACCGGCACGAGGGCGCGGTGTCCGCGGACGACCGCACCATCACCGGCCAGACCATGCTCTACATGGCCGACGAGCTGGGCGTGAAGCGCCGGCCGCTGCTCGGCATCTCGCTGCTGGCCGGCCTCGCGCCGGTCGGCGCGGTCGTCGCGGCGCCGCTGGTCGGCGGTCTGATCTCCGACCCGCACAAGAACAACCAGATGTTCACCACCGGGTTCGCCCCGGCCGAGGGCGGCCAGAAGATCCGGCTGGTCCGCGAGGACGGCCGGCCGGTCCGCCCGGCGGACATCAGCGCCGGCGGCCAGCTCACCGTGTTCCCCGGCATCGAGCACGGCGTGAGCAACCGGCACGCCGACTCGCCGACCCTGCTGATCCACCTGCGGGACTCGGACGCCCAGGAGTCGCGCCGCAACAACGAGCGCGAGGGCCACGGCGACTACATGTGGGGCAACTACGCCGCGTTCTCCAAGATCTGCACGCACGCCGGTTGCCCGGCGAGCCTGTACGAGCAGCAGACCAACCGTCTGCTCTGCCCGTGCCACCAGTCGCAGTTCCTCATCACCGACAACGCCCGGCCCATCTTCGGTCCGGCCAGCCGGCGGCTGCCGCAGTTGCCGATCGAGGTGGACGCCGAGGGCTACTTCGTGGCGAAGTCCGACTACACCGAGACCGTCGGGCCCGACTTCTGGGAGCGGCCGTGAAGCGCCGAAAGTTTGACATGGCGGCGGTGCCGGGCAAGACCGCCGCGGGACTGGACGACCGGTTCCAGGCGGCCACCCCGCTGCGCCGGTTGCTGAACAAGGTCTTCCCGGACCACTGGTCCTTCCTGCTCGGCGAGATCGCGCTCTTCTCGTTCATCGTCCTGCTGCTCACCGGGGTCTTCCTGACCTTCTTCTTCGAGCCGGCGATGACCGAGGTGGTCTACAACGGCAGCTACGCCCCGCTGCGGGGCACGCCGATGTCGGCCGCGTACGCCTCCAGCCTGGACATCTCGTTCGACGTCCGGGGCGGCCTGATCATGCGGCAGATGCACCACTGGGCGGCGCTGCTGTTCATGGCCGCGATCGTGGTGCACATGCTCCGGGTCTTCTTCACCGGCGCGTTCCGCAAGCCGCGGGAGACGAACTGGATCATCGGCTCGCTGCTGTTCTGGGTCGGCTTCCTGGCCGGCTTCACCGGCTACTCGCTGCCGGACGACGGCCTCTCCGGCACCGGTCTGCGGATCGCCTCGGCGATCATGCTCTCCATCCCGGTGATCGGCTCCTGGGTCACCTCGTCGATCTTCGGCGGGGAGTTCCCCGGCACGATCATCATCAGCCGGTTCTTCATCGCCCACGTGCTGCTCATCCCGGGTCTGCTGGTCGCGCTGATCAGCGTCCACCTGGGTCTGGTGTTCAAGCAGAAGCACACCCAGTGGCCCGGCCCCGGCCGGACCAACGGCAACGTGGTCGGCGAGCGGATGTTCCCGCGCTACGCGCTCAAGCAGGGCGGCTTCTTCATGGTCGTCTTCGGCGTGATCGCGCTGATGGGCGGCCTGTTCCAGATCAACCCGATCTGGCTGTTCGGCCCGTACGAGGCGTGGGTGGTCTCGGCGGCCAGCCAGCCCGACTGGTACGTGATGTTCCTCGACGGCTCGACCCGACTGATGCCGGCGTGGGAGATCCCCATCCCGATCGGCGACGGGTACGTGATCCCGCCGCTGTTCTGGCCGACGGTGGTGCTGCCCGGCATCCTGGTGGCCCTCTCCACGCTCTACCCGTTCCTGGAGGCGCGGCACCTCAAGGACTACCGGAGCCACAACCTGCTCCAGCGGCCCCGTGACGTGCCGGCCCGGACCGCGGTGGGCGCGATGGCGGTGGCCTTCTACGTCGTGCTGACGCTCTCCGGCGCCAACGACGTGATCGCTGACAAGTTCCAGATCAGCCTGAACGCGATGACCTGGGCGGGCCGGATCGGTCTGCTGGTGCTGCCGCCGCTGGCCTACTACGTCACCTACCGGCTCTGCCTCGGTCTGCAGCAGCACGACCGCGAGGTGCTCGCCCACGGTGTCGAGACCGGCATCATCCGGCGACTGCCGGACGGCCGGTTCGTCGAGGTGCACCAGCCGCTCAGCGCGGCCCAGGGGCACGACGGCGAGGCGCACGGCGAGTTGGAGTACGCCGGCTGGGTGGTGCCGAAGAAGATGAACCGGCTCGGCGCGCTCGGCCCGGCCATCCGGGGCTTCTTCTACCCGATCGAGAAGCCGGCCGAGGCGCCGGTGTCGCCGGGTCACCCGCCGGTCGAGGCCCGACCGGAGCGGGAGGAGATCGGCAGCGGCGAGCGTCGCGGCTGACCGCCTGAGACACCCCGACGTGGCGCCCCCGGAGTCCTCCGGTGGGCGCCACGTCCGTTTCCGCCCCGCCTGCCGGGGGAGCGGTCGGACCGTGACGTCCTGAGCGGGTACGACGGCGCCGGTCCCGGCGGGCGGATCGCAGGAATAACCCCGGTCAGTCGGGTATCCGTGCGGTCCAACGTCTCAAGGGGGGGAAGCATGTTGGGTATCAAACGCCTCGGCCTGCTGGCCGCGCTGGTGCTGGTGGGGCTGGCACCCGCCGCGGCGGCCCAGGCGGCGGCGCAGCCGTCGACGCAGGACACCCAGTATCTGCAGGCGATCCACCAGGTCAACCTGTTCGAGATCACCACCGGTGACCTGGCCCAGCAGAAGGGCCAGAACCAGCGGGTGAAGGACCTGGGCGAGATGTTCAAGACGGATCACACCCAGCTGGACCAGACGGTGCAGCAGACCGCGTCCCAGCTCGGTGTGCAACTGCCCGCCGAGCCCACGACCGACCAGCAGGCCGTCATCGACCAGCTGAACAACGCCAGCGGCGAGGAGTTCGACCGGCTCTGGGTGACCAGCCAGCTGGCCGGCCACGTCCAGGCCATCCAGGCCACCCAGACGGAGATCTCGCAGGGCACCGAGCAGTCGGTGGTCCAGCTGGCGCAGACGGCGCTGCCGGCGCTCCAGGCGCACTACGACGAGCTGGTGCAGCTGGCCGAGCAGCTGGGCATCCCGGTGCCGCAGGCCACCGCCACCGGCACGCCGAGCCCGGGCGGCACGCCGGCTCCGGGCGGCACCACCGAGACCCCGGCTCCGGGCGGCACCACCGAGTCGCCGGCCCCGGGTGGCACCACCGAGACGCCGGTTCCGAGCGAGAGCTGACGTCGGACGACGGCCGGCCCATCCCCTCCCGGGGGTGGGCCGGTCGCCGCCTGTCCGGGCTCAGTCGGCGTTGGCCAGGCCGATCGCGAACGCCTCCTCCAGATCGTGCTGGGAGTACGCCCGGAAGGCGATGTGCGACTCGGTGTTGAGCACGCCCGGCACCTTGGAGATGCGCCCGGCGATGACCTGCTCGATCTGGTCGAACTCGCGCACCCGGACCATGGCGATCAGGTCGACGTGGCCGGCCACCGAGTAGACCTCGCTGACGCCGGGCAGGTCGGCCAGGGCCTCGGCCACCTCGGGGATCGAGTCGGTGGCGCAGTCGATCAGCACGATCGCGGTGATCACGGGACATTTCTCCGTTCGTCGACGTCGTCGCTCATGCTAGTGCGGTGGCTCGTGATCGGATGACGGTCCGCCGGTCTGGCCCCGGCGATCCGACCCGCCCCTGGCCGGCAGGTCACCGGCTCGGGGGTGTTGCCGGGACGGTGAGCTCGGGGGTGGCGCGGATGGCGTCGCGGAGTCGTTCGCC
Source organism: Micromonospora sp. C28SCA-DRY-2 (assembly GCF_030519475.1). Taxonomy (GTDB): domain Bacteria; phylum Actinomycetota; class Actinomycetes; order Mycobacteriales; family Micromonosporaceae; genus Micromonospora. The sequence goes on from NZ_JAUMKD010000006.1 coordinate 37,442, forward strand.
GGCCGCCACCCGGGCGTCGGGCCAGACCACGACGCGCTCGACGTCGCCGAGCACGCTCGCCCCGGCGCCGATCACCGACCGGTGGCACCGGCCGGTCACCGTGGCCGTCGGGTCGACCAGGCTGCCGGCTCCGGCGGCGTGCAGGTTGGCCGCGAGGTAGTCCGCCGGGGTGCCGGTGTCGTAGAAGGTGCCGGCGTACGGCACCACGGTCAGCGCCCCGGCCGCCTCCGCCGGCCGCCACACCGCCCGGACCAGGTCGCCGAACTCCGCCGGCAGGTCCCGCACCAGCCGCCACGGCAGCAGCGAGAAACCGGTGAACGCGTGGCCGTCGAAGGTGCCGGGGGCCGCCGGGTCCGCGGCGGGCTGACCGAGCAGGCGTACGCTCTCGCCGTCCCAGCCGTGCAGCAGCGCGGCGACGTCCGGCCCCGGCGCGGCGGCCGGGTCGTGCAGGTAGGCGTCGGCGTTGCCGACCAGCACCCCGCGCCCGGCGATCCAGTCCCGCAGGTTGCCGACGCCGCCGGCGGTGCCCAACGGATCGCCCGGCTCGACCGAGACGTGGGCCCGGTCGCCCACGTGCGCGACCACCTGGTCGCCGAGGTAGCAGGCGTTGACCGCTACCCGGTCCGGCCCGGTCAGGCCGAGCCCGGCCAGCCGGGCCAGCGCGCGGTCGAGCAGCGGTACGTTGCCCACCGGGCAGAGCGCCTTGGGCACCCGCTCGGTCAGCGGCCGCAGCCGGGTGCCCTCGCCGGCGGCGAGCACCACGGCGCAGACGTCGGGCCGGGCCGGCCCGGTCACGCCGGCGCTCCGCGTGGTTCCGTGCCGGCGCGTGCGGTCGCGGCGGCGAGCGTGCTCACGCCGGCACTCCGCGTCGTTGCGCGCCGGAGGCGTGGCGCCCCGGCGTGGGGCCCGACCGACCCGCTCACGCCGGGGTTCCGCCGCGCGCGGTGGTTCACGGTGTGGTGTCCGGGACCGGTGGTGGGAACTGGCCGGCCAGCGGGCCGATGTCGTAGTAGGCGAGCAGGCGCGCCGTCGGCCAGGTCAGCCGGGGCAGGTCGTCCAGCGGGTGCCAGGCCGCCTCGAAGACCTCCGCGCCGTCGACCTTCAGCTCCGTGGTCGACGCCGGCACCTCGGCGGTGAACACCACGTCCACCCAGCCCTTGGCGTGCACCACGGCGTTCGGCACGGCCGGCTGGAGCTGCCGGGGCGAGAGCCGGATCCCGGACTCCTCGAACAGCTCCCGGGCGGCGCCGACCACCGGCGCCTCGCCGCGTTGCAGCAGCCCGGCCGGGAGGGTCCAGCCGTTGCCGGGCGGCTGGCGCAGCAGCAGCAACCGGCCCACCCCCTCGGCCTCGGCGTCGCGGACCAGGGTCACCGCGCCGACGATGTACTTCGGCACGGCCAGCCGGACCAGGCGGCGCCGCAGCGGCAGCGGCAACCGGTAGAAGACCTGGTAGGCGACGGCTCGTCCGGTGGCGCGCGAGCGGGGGATCATGGGTCCAGGCTAGTGGCCACGAGGACGGCTCGCGCTCCCCGGGCCCCGCCCGGTCACTGCCGGTGGTCCACCAGGTCGATGAGCTGGCGTACCACGGCGTCCGGCTCGATCACCCGGTCGAAGACCGCGACCAGCATGGTCTCCAGGTCGGGGTAGCCGAGTTCCTCGGAGAGCCGCAGCAGCGGCAGGTCGCTGGCCAGCCCCCGGTTGTGCTGGCGCAGCGCGAGCCCGATGGTGGCCCGGCCGAGCCGGACCTTGTCGCTGATCGTGATGCCCGGTTCGGAGTGCTCGGCGAACCACCGGTTGATCTGCATCTGCGCGTGCGGCGACTTCACGAACCCGAGCCACTCCCGGCGCGGGCCGCGCGGTGCGGCGTCGCTGCCGGCCCCGCCCTCCGCGTCGGTCTCGGTGAAGATCTCCACCACGTCCCCCTCGGCCAGCTGCGAGGAGAGCGGGGCCAGCCGGCCGTTGATCCGCGCCGCCAGGCAGTGGTCGCCGCGCTCGGCCCCCAGCTCGTAGGCCAGGTCGACCGGGGTGGCGCCGGCCGGCAGCACGACCTGCCGCCCGTCGGCGACCACCTGGATCTGGGTCTCGGCCAGGTCGCAGCGCAGCGACTGGAGGAACTGCGCCGGGTCGGCGGCGTCCTGCTCCCAGTCGAGCACCCGGCGCAGCCAGTCGAGCTGCTCGGCCTTGGCCGCCGCCGCGCCGCCGCCGGAGCGGGGGAAGCGGAAGTCGGCGGCGATGCCGTACTCGGCCTTGCGGTGCATCTCCTCGGTGCGGATCAGCACCTCCACCGTGCGGTTCTCCGGGCCGCAGACGCTGGTGTGCAGCGAGCGGTAGAGGTTGTTCTTCGGCGAGGCGATGAAGTCCTTGAACCGGCCCGGGACGGGCCGCCAGACGCCGTGGATGGCGCCCAGCGCGGCGTAGCAGTCGGTGGCCGGACCGTCCACCACCACCGCGATCCGGGGCAGGTCGTACGGGGTGTCGTGGCCGCCGGCCACGGTGTCCTTCCAGATCGAGTAGAGGTGCCTCGGGCGCGGGGTCACCTCCGCGTCGACCCGGTTGCGGCGCAGCGCCACCCGGGCCCGGGCGACCACCTGCTCGAGGTAGGCGTCCCAGCCGGGGCGCTCCCGCACGTGCCGGGAGATCCGGTCGTGCTCCTCCGGCTTGAGGTGCAGCAGCACCACGTCGTCCAGCTCGCGTTTCAAGGTCTGGATGCCGAGCCGGTCGCAGAGCGGAACGAGCACCTCCTGGGTGGCCCGGGCGATCCGCTCCCGGGAGGCGGCCGAGCGTACGCCCAGGGTGCGCATGTTGTGCAGGCGGTCGGCCAGCTTGATGATCAGCACCCGGACGTCCTTGCCAGCCGCGATGATCATCTTGCGGATTGTCTCGGCCTCGGCCGCCTTGCCGTAGAACGCCTTGTCGAACTTGGTCACCCCGTCGACCAGGTGGGCCACCTCCCGGCCGAAGTCCTCGGCGAGCGCCTGGAGGGTGTAGCGGGTGTCCTCCACGGTGTCGTGCAGCAGGGCCGCGACCAGGGTGATGGTGTCCATGCCGAGCTCGGCGCAGATCTGCGCGACCGCGAGCGGGTGGGTGATGTAGGGCTCGCCGCTCTTGCGGAACTGGCCGCGGTGCATGTTCTCGGCGATGGTGTAGGCCCGGCGCAGCACGGCGGGGTCGGTGCCGGCGTGGATGGCCCGGTGGGCGCGGATCAGGCGGCCGACCGGATCGGACTCGGTGGTGGGCCAGGTCAGCAGCGACCGCAGCCGTCGGGCCAGGGGCAGCTCGCCCGGCTGGGTCGGAAGCGCGCCCCCCAGGGCGGCGCCGTGTCCGGCGTCGACGTCCACGAGGGACACCTCCTCACCCCGGCTCCACGGCCGCCGCGGTTGCGGCAACCGGGAGCAGGCCCACGAAACGGGCAGGACTGCACTTCTCTAACAGCCTAAGTGAGTCGACGTAGTCCGATCGGTCACTTGCTCATGAGCGTTCGGTCGAGAGTTGGTGCGACGCCGCGCTCTCGGCCTTGCTCAGCAGGTCGCGGAAGCGGGCCGCGCCGGCCACCGGGGAGGCCCATCCGGAGGACATCTCGACCAGCCGGGTCTCCGGTCGCTCCAACCAGGACAGGATCCGCTCGGTCTCCTCGGCCGAGGCGTTCGGGACCGGGCCGTGACCGGGGGACACCGTCTCGGCGGTGGCCCGGATCGCGGCCAGCGTCGGTCGTGGATGGACACCGGGCGGGGAGACCCCGGCGCCGGCCAGCCGCCCGTGCCGGACCAGGGCCAGCTCCCAGCCGCCCCGGGCGGCGGGCCGGGCGGCGGCCAGCTCGGCGATCCGGGTCAGCGCCACCAGCCGCTGCATCCGCACCGTCGCCCGCAGCACCGCGGCGAGGCGGGCGCGTACCACGGCCGCCTCCTCGTAGCGCTGGGCCCCGGCGAGCACCTCGATGCGGGCTAGCAGCGCGTCCACCACCGGCTGCGGGTCGCTGGCGGTCGCGGTGCGGAACGGCGCCACCGCGCGGGCGTCGTACTCCTCCGGGGTGATCCGGTGCTCGCAGGGCGCCGGGCAACGACCCAGCTCGGCCAGCGCGCAGGCCGGCGTGACGGTGCGCAGCGAGAGCCGGTGGGTGCACTGGCGCAGCGGCACGGCGTCGTGGAAGCCCGCGGCGGCCAGCTCCGCGGAGCGGCGGGAGTTGAACGGGCCGAGGTAGGCGTCGTCGGTGGGGGAGATGCCGCGCACCACGGACAGCCGGGGGTACGGCCCGTCGGTCAGCTTGAGCCAGACCGCCCGCTCCGGGAACTTCGACCGGCGGTTGTACGGCGGCGCGTGCGCGCCGATCAGCCGCAGCTCGCGGACCTCGGCCTCCAGCGAGTGGGCGCACTCGACCGCCTCCACCCGTTCGGCTGCGGCGAGCATCTCGGAGATCCGGGCCCGCTTCTCGGCGGCGGTGAAGTAGCTGCGCACCCGGGTGGCGATGTCGCCGGAGGTGCCGACGTAGAGCGGCCGGTCGTCGGCGGCCCGGAAGATGTAGACGCCGGGCGCCTTGGGCAGCCCCTCGGCCAGGTGCCGCTTGCGCCGCTGGGTCGGGGTGACCGCGCGGGAGAACTCGATGGCGTCGCCGATGGTCTCGACCCGGTGCCCGCCGAGCCGGGCGATCAGCCCGTGCAGCACGTCGACGGTGGCCTTGGCGTCGTCGAGCGCCCGGTGCGTGGGTTGGGTGGCGGTGCGGAAGTAGGCGGCGAGGGTGCCGAGCTTGCGGTTGGGCACCTCGTCGCGGGTCAGCACCCGCCGGGCCAGCGCGGCGGTGTCCAGCACCCGGGGGTTCGGCCAGCGGTAGCCGTGCTTCGCGCAGGCGGCCTTGAGGAACCCGACGTCGTAGGGGGCGTTGTGGGCCACCAGGACGGCGTCGGAGATGAACTCCAGGAAGCTCGGCAGCACCTGCTCGATCGGCGGGGCCGGCAGCAGCATCGCCTGGGTGATGCCGGTCAGCACGGTGATGAACGGCGGGATCGGCTCGCCCGGGTTGACCAGGGTGGCCAGCACGCCCAACTGTTCGCCGCCGCGCACCTTGACCGCGCCGATCTCGGTGATCCCGCCGCCGTCCGGCGCGCCACCGGTGGTCTCCAGGTCGACCACCACGAACGTCGTCGCGTAGAGCGGCAACGCCGGATCGACAGTGCCGGCGGCCGGGTCGAGCCCGGCCAGCGCCTCCTGGACGTACTCCTGCTGTGCCATCGGCGGCACCGTAGCGCCCCGGTCCGACACTCCCGTCCCGGCAGCCCCATGGGCCACCCGGGGTTTAGGATGAGAGATCGGCTCACTCACCCGGCGGTGGGCCCGGTCGCGGTGGGAGACTTGCCACATGCCCCTCACCGAGCCGTACGACGACAACCTCCCCCAGGAGGAGCCCGTCGTCGCTGCCCACGGTGCCGGTGCGGGGACCGACCCGGACGACCCGGCGGAGCCCGACACGCCGTCGCCCGAGCCCGAGCCCGAGCCCGAGCCGACCCTGCCCGAGCCGGTCCGCCAGCGGATCGTCGCGCTCACCGCCGCGGTGCTGCCCGGCCTGCCCGGCGACGAGGTGCCGGTGCCGCTGCGCCGGGTGGCGAAGTTCGCGCCCAACCGGCGGGCCCGCCTGGGCGCCCCGGCCATCGCCGCGCAGCTCGCCGCCGACCCGCTGTTCCGGCAGCGGGTCACCGCCCGGGTCCTCGCCGACGCCGGCGACCTGGGCGCGGCAGTGGTCGAGGGGACCGCCCCGGCGGCCGCCGACCCGGTCGAGGTGGCCGCGCTGGCCTACCTGGCCCGCCCCCGCGGCTGGCGGGACCTGATCGAGGCCAGCGGCGCGGCGGTCCGCGCCGAGGCCGACAGCGCGGTGGTCGCCGAGCTGGTCCGCGAGGCCGAGCAGCGGGCCACCCGGGCCGAGCACGACCGGGCGGTGGCCCGGGTCGAGGCGGAGAAGCTCCGCGACGAGCTGGCCCGGGTCCGCGAGGAACTCGGCCAGCTCCGCGAGGAGAACCGGCAGCTGAGCCGGTCGCTGCGGGAGACCCAGGCCCGGGAGCGCAAGGCCGGCGAGATGCTGGCCACCGAGCGCGGCCGGGCGGCCCGGGCGGCGGCCGACGCCGACGCGGAGCTGCGTCGGGCGCGGGCCCGGCTGGCCGAGGCGGAGGCGGCGGCCGGGGTGGCCCGGGCCAGCGCCAAGGAGGCCCGCTCGGTCGACGACGCCCGGCTGTGGCTGCTGCTGGAGACGATCGGCCAGGCGGCCGTCGGGCTGCGCCGGGAACTGGCGCTGGACCCGGTGGACAAGCTCCCCGCCGACTTCGTCGCCGACGCCTTCGCCGAGCAGCCGGCCGGCCCGGCGGCTGGGGCGGCCGCCCGGGCCCGGGACACCGACGATCCGGCCCGGCTGGACCAGCTCCTCGCCCTGCCCCGGGCGCACCTGGTGGTCGACGGCTACAACGTGACGAAGCGGGGCTTCGGCGAGATGTCGCTGGAGCAGCAGCGCAAGCGGTTGATCAGCGGGCTGGGCGGGATCGCCGCGCAGACCGGCGACGAGGTCACCGTGGTCTTCGACGGGGCGGAACGGGTGCACGGCCTGCCGCCGGCGCCGCGCGGCGTGCGGGTGCTCTTCTCCCGCAAGGGGGAGACCGCCGACGAGCTGATCCGCCGCCTGGTGCGGGCCGAGCCGCCGGGCCGCCCGGTGGTGGTGGTCTCCTCCGACCGCGAGGTGGCCGACGGGGTACGCCGGCACGGCGCGTACCCGCTCGGGGCCGACTCGCTGCTGCGCCGGCTCGCCCGGTCCTGATCCGGGGCGCTTGATCGCATTCCGGCCGTCCGCGACGCCGTTGTCCGTTTCTGTCGTACCCCGCGCATAACGTCGTGGTGACCGACGGTGCTCGGGTGGCGACGGTGACGCCGTGCCCGGTCGCCGCAGCGCACCAGGAGGCGAGATGCTCATCGACTGCGCGGGGTGCGGGATCCGGGGGAGCGGCTGCTCCGACTGCCTGGTCACCGCCCTGCTCGACGATTCGTCCCCGGCCGCCGGGCTGGGTGGCGCCGAGGCCCGGGCGGTCGAGGTGTTCGCCCGGGCGGGCTTCGAGGTGGAGGTGCTGGCCGCGCCCCGCTCGGCCCGCCGGCCGACCCGGCGCCGCCGGGTGGCGTGACCGGGCCGGACAGTTCGCGGGGGCCCGGCGCGCCTCCGGAATGCATGCGCCGCGCCGTGGCCCGGTCACCGACCGCGACGAGTGGCGCGTTCCTGATGCGCGCCCACTGACTCGGGCAACCTCATCCAGATCGCGCAGCCGAAGTAGTCGACGCGCGAACCGGCCGGCGACCCGGTCGAGTTCCGCGGCCCGGTGGCCGCTGCCGATAACCAGCGGGTTATCGGCCGTTACCGGAGTCGCCGTTGATCCCGCCCCGCTGGTGCCCGACGCTGGGATCCGTCGGGCGATCACCGACCGGTGACCGCCCGAACATGTGGCAAGGAGTTGGCGTGCGGAAGCTCGTGTACTACATCGCGGTCACCCTGGACGGCTTCATCGCCGGCCCGGACGGGGCGGACCCCACCCCACCGGGCCCGACGGTTCTGGCCGATCCCGGACGGCCTTCTCACCTGCCCTTTCTCGGCGTCGACGTGCCAGACGGTGCCAACGATGGCACCACTGCTGAGCCATGGTCCTTGTAGTGGTGCCATGAGTGTGCCAAGATGGCACCATGGACTTGACGTCGTATGTGAGCAACCTCGGGCGTGAGTTCGCCACGCTTGCCGAAGCCGGCGGTGAGGAGGCCCGTGCGCTGGTCGAGCGCCTGACCGGGTCGCTCGAGTCGGCGATCCGGATGACGCTGCTGGAGGCACTGTCGGCCGCCGCCGACGAGATCACCCGGGACCTGGCTCCGGGCTCGGTGGAGCTGCGCCTGCGCGGACGCGATCCGGACTTCGTGGTGACCCCGCCACCCGCCGAGTCGCTCGGGCCGGCGGCCCGGGGCGCCGCGGCGACCGTCGACGGCACGCCGGAGAGCGACCTGCTGATCGCCGAGGAGGGCCCCGCCGCCCGGATCAACGTACGCATGCCCGAGCAGCTCAAGGCCGCGGTCGAGGAGGCCGCGGCCAGGGAGGGGCGCTCGGTCAACGCCTGGCTGGTCCGGGCGGCCGCCGCCGCCGTGCAGCGGACCGAGCGCGATCAGCGTCCCGAGGCGCCCGGGGGCGGGAAACGGACCCCGCAGCGCTTCACCGGCTGGGTGCGCTGACCGCACCGCACGCCGCCCGCACACCACGTCCCCGACCTGCGGGACGACTCACCCACGCATGATGCGGAGACAACCATGCCCAACTTCGAGACGCCCGAGCCGATCTCCGTCACGCTCGAACTCGGCGTTGCCGACGTGCGGATCGCCGCCAGCGACCGGACCGACACCGTGGTCGAGGTGCGCCCGAGCGACGAAACCGACGAGTCCGACGTGAAGGCCGCCCAGCAGGTCCGGGTCGACTACACCAACGGCGTGCTCCGGGTCACCGGCCCCCGGCGCGTCTTCGACTTCACCAAGAAGACCAGGGCGGTCGACGTGACCGTCGAGCTGCCCAGCGGTTCCCAACTCTCCGCGCACCTGCTGATGGGCGACATCCGCTGTGCCGGCCGGCTCGGCGAGTGCCGGCTCAAGACCACCGGCAACCTCTGGCTGGAACGAACCGGTCCACTGCGCCTGCACACCGGGTTCGGTCACGTCAACGTCGACGGCATCGCGGGCAACGCCGAGATCTCCACCGGCTCCGGCAAGATCCAGGTCGGCGAGATCGAGGGCACCGCGGAGGTCAAGAACTCCAACGGCGACACCACGATCGACGCGGTCACCGGCGACGTGCGGGTGCGCAACGCCAACGGCGCCATCGACATCGAGCGGGCCGGCGCCGGCGTCGACGTGAAGACCTCCAACGGCGGGATCCGCCTCGGCGAGGTGGTCCGGGGTTCGGTCGTGCTCGCGACCGCCGCCGGCGACCTGGACGTCGGCATCGCCGAGGGCACCGCCGCCTGGCTCGACGTGGACACCGGGTTCGGACGCGTGCACAACCGGCTGGCGAACACCAGCGGGCCCGACCAGGCCGACCAGACCGTCGAGGTACGCGGCCGCACCTCCTACGGCGACATCACCATCCACCGCTCCTGATCCACCTCGGGACCCGGAGAAAGGCAACCATGACCAGCACACTCTCCCAGCCGGCGATCGCCGCGACCGGGCTACGGAAATCGTTCGGCGACCACGTCGTGCTCGACGGCCTCCAGCTGACCGTGCCAAGGGGGACGGTCTTCTCGCTGCTCGGCGCGAACGGCGCCGGGAAGACCACCACCGTCAAGATCCTGTCCACGCTGCTCCGGGCCGACGCCGGCGACGCCCGGGTCGCCGGGCACGACCTGGCCCGCGAACCGGACGCGGTACGCGCCGCGATCGGCGTCACCGGTCAGTTCTCCGCGGTGGACAACCTGCTCACCGGCGAGGAGAACCTGCGCCTGATGGCGGATCTGCACCACCTCGGCCGGGGCGAGGGCCGGCGGCGCGCCGCCCAACTGCTCGAGCAGTTCGGCCTGACCGAGGCGGCCGGGAAGCCGGCGGCGACCTACTCCGGGGGCATGCGGCGCCGGCTCGACCTGGCGATGACCCTGGTCGGCAGCCCACAGGTGATCTTCCTCGACGAGCCGACCACCGGACTGGACCCGCGCAGTCGCCGGGACATGTGGCAGATCGTCCGGGACCTGGTGGCCGGCGGCGTCACCATCTTCCTGACCACGCAGTACCTGGAGGAGGCCGACGAGCTGGCCGACCGGATCGCGGTCCTCGACCGGGGCCGGGTGGTCGCCGAGGGAACCGCGGAGGAGCTGAAGCGGCGCATCCCGGGCGGACACGTCCGCCTGCGGTTCGCCGACCCGCGGGACCTCGACGCGGCCCTGCGCGTGCTGGGTGACGCCTCGCGCGACAACGACGCGCTCGCCCTGCGGGTGCCCAGCGACGGCAGCCTGCGCTCGCTGAAGACCCTGATCGGCCGGCTCGACGACCAGGCCGTCGAGGTCGACGAGCTCTCCGTGCACACCCCCGACCTGGACGACGTCTTCCTCGCCCTCACCGGCGACCCCACCACCGGGAAGGTGACCACCCGATGAGCGCCCACACCCTCACCGGCCCGCCGCCGGCGAACCTCCGGTTCCACCCGCTCCGCGACTCGGCCACCATGCTGCGCCGCAACCTCAAGCGCATGCTGCGGTACCCGTCGATGACCGTGATGCTCATCGGGATGCCCGTGGTCTTCCTGCTGCTCTTCGTCTACGTGCTCGGCGGCACGCTGGGCGCCGGGCTCGGCGGGGCGGCATCGGCCGGCGCGGCCGGCGGGCGTGCCGCGTACGCCAACTACGTGGCGCCCGCGATCATCCTGATGACCGTGGCGTCCACCGTCCAGGGGACCGCGATCTCGATCGCCATGGACATGACCGAAGGGATCATCACCCGGTTCCGCACCATGCACATCGCCCGCGTCTCGGTGCTGACCGGGCACGTTCTCGGCAGCATGATCCAGGCGATGATCAGCCTGGCGGTCGTGATCGGCGTGGCGCTGCTGGTCGGCTTCCGGCCCACCGCCGGGCTGGGCGGGTGGCTGGCCACGGCCGGTTTCCTGTTGGTGGTGACCTTCGCCCTGGTCTGGTTGTCCGTCGCGCTCGGCCAGGTGAGCAAGAGCGTCGAGACCGCGAGCAACCTGCCCATGCCGCTCGTCCTGCTGCCCTTCCTCGGCAGCGGGTTCGTCCCCACCGACTCCATGCCGGCCGGTCTGCGCTGGTTCGCCGAGTACCAGCCGTTCACGCCGATCATCGAGACCCTGCGTGGTCTGCTGATGGAGGAGCCGATCGGCAACAACGGGTGGATCGCGCTCGCCTGGAGCGCCGTCATTGCGCTGGGCGGATATCTCTGGTCGAAGCGACTGTTCAACCGCGAGTCCGCGAACTGAAAGGAGACGGTGATGTCGCACGATCCGGCGACCGCCCCCGGGACCGACCTGCCCTCGGCGCGTCCGGCGGACCGCCCGTACCACCCGCACGACAAGCTGCGCGTCCGCGCGAACTTAGGGAGAGACGATGTTTGACCGGTTGGGACGCTTCGTCGTCCACAACCCGTGGAAGGTGATCCTCGGCTGGTTGGTGGCCACCGTGGCCATCATGGCGACCGCGCCCGCGCTCGGCGACGTGACCAGCCAGGACCAGGCCGACTTCCTGCCCCGTGACTACGAGTCGGTCCAGGCCATGGAGGTGGCCCAGCGGTCCTTCCCCACCGCCAACGACGCGACCGCGACGATCGTGGTCAAGCGGGCCGACGGGCAACCGCTGGCCGACGCCGACCTCGCCACCGTGGGCAGGCTGGCCGAGGCGGTCGGCACGGTCGACGCGCAGTACGTGACCGGCACCGCCGGGCCGCCCACCCCCTCGCCGAACCGGACCGTCGCCCTGGTGACCGTCGGCCTGAAGGGCGCACCCGACGACCCGGGGCTGCTCGACACCATCCCGAAGATCCGCGACGCGGCGAAGTCCACCCTGGACGGCACCGGCCTGGGCTACGCGGTCACCGGTGACGTCGCCATGTACGCCGACAACGCCGACGCCTTCGACACCGCGCTGGTGGTGGTGGGCCTGGCCACGATCATCCTGATCATCGTGCTGCTGCTGGTCATCTACCGCAGCCCGCTGGCCGCGCTGCTGCCGATCGTGACGGTGGGCATCGTCAGCGCGATCGCCCCCGGCCTGATCTCGTGGGTGGCCCGGGCGGCCGACCTCCGGGTCGACCAGTCCCTGGAGATCATCCTCACCATCGTCCTGTACGGCGTGGGCACCGACTACATCCTGTTCCTGCTGTTCCGCTACCGGGAACGGCTGCGCGCCGGCGACGACGCCAAGCAGGCGCTGGTGGCGGCCGTGGCCCGGGTGGGCGAGGTGATCGCCTCCGCCGCGGCGGCCATCGTGATCGCGTTCAGCGCCCTGCTGCTGGCGGTGTTCGGCGCGTTCACCAGCCTCGGCCCGGCGCTGGCCATCGCCGTCGTGATCATGGCGTTCGCCGCGCTGACCCTGGTCCCGGCGGTGGTGTCGCTGCTCGGCACGAAGATCTTCTGGCCGTCGAAGTCGTGGCAGCGCACCCCGCGCGGCACCGCGTTCCAGCGGCTCGGCCGGTTCACCGGGCGGCGACCGGCCGTGGTGGCGCTGCTGTCCGGCGGGCTGATGCTGGCGCTGGCGGCCGGCGTGCTCGGGATGAAGTGGGACTACGACCAGACCGGCCAGCTGCCGTCCGACACCGAGTCGGCGCGCGGCCTGGACGACCTCCAGTCCGGATTCCCGGTGGGCGCGCTCAACCCGACGTCCGTCTACGTCCGCTCCGACGACGGCCAGCGGCTCGACCCGGCCACGCTCGCCACGTACGCCGCGTCGCTGAAGGACGCGCCGGGCATCGGCGGCATCATGCCGGCCGGCCAGGACGGCAGCCTCGCCGTCCTCAGCCAGGACGGCACCGTCGCGCGGATCGACCTGCTGATGGACCGCAGCCCGTACGCGCCGCAGTCGCTGGACCTGGCCGGCGGTGAGCTGCGGGACGTGGTGCACGCGCGGGCCCCCGACGGCACCACCGCGTACGTGGGCGGGATCAGTTCGCTGTTCGCCGACGTCCGGGACGCCAACACCCGGGACCTGAAGGTGATCTTCCCGGTCGCCGGTGTGCTCATCGCGATCATCCTGGCCCTGCTGCTGCGCAGCCTGGTCGCCCCGATCTACCTGATGGCGGCCGTGTTCCTCGGCTTCCTCAGCACGCTGGGCGCCACGGTCTTCGCGTTCCAGGGGGTCGGCGACCGGCCGGGCCTGTCGTTCATGCTGCCGACGATCCTGTACCTGTTCGTGGTGGCGATCGGCACCGACTACAACATCCTCATGATCGCCCGGCTCCGCGAGGAGGCACGGCTGGGCAACGACCCGCGTACGGCCGCCGACCTGGCGGTCGAGCACGGCGGCCCGTCGGTCGCCGCGGCGGGTCTGATCCTCGCCGGCACCTTCGCCTCGATGATGCTGGCCGGGGTGGCGTTCCTCACCGAGATGGGCTTCGCCGTGGCGATCGGCATCTCGATCTCCGCCTTCGTCATGGCGATGCTGCTGGTACCGGCGATCACCGCGCTGCTGGGCCACCGCGCCTGGTGGCCGGGGCACGGCGACGCCGCCCGCAACGGCACGGCGCCGCCCGCGGAACGCGGTCCCGTGCTGACGGAGACCCGCTAACCATCCGACCGGACCCCGGTCCGCCCGCACGGGCGGACCGGGGTCCGCCGCACCGGGTGGCGGCGGGCGCGGCGCGGCGGGGCTCGACCCGGGCAATAGGATGGGCGCTCACGGCGGGAGGGAGCGGCGGCATGACGCGGGTACGGCGCGGTGGCGACAGCCCCGCCGCGATCGGCGGTGTCCCCGGCCCCCGCCGGACGCCGGCGGTGCGGCTCCTCGACGGTCGCGACGTGGCGTCGGGCGGGCCGCGGTGACCCCGCGCGGCTGGGCGGTGCTGACCCTGGTCGGCCTGACCGTCGCCCTGGTGGTCACCGCCGCGGTGCTGATCCCGTGGCACCGGCCGCCCGCGCCGCGGGCCGACCAGGTGGCCGCGCTGCGCGACCTGCCCGCCGACCAGGTGGCCCGGGCGCGGGAGTTCCGCTCGGCGCTGCGCCCCGGCGGCTGGGCGGCGCTGGCCGTCGGCCTGCTGGTGGCGCTGGCGCTCGGGGTGACCCCGCTGGGCAGCCGCCTGGTCGAGCTGGCCGGGCGCCCCTTCGGCGACCACTGGATCGCCCAGGCCGTCCTGGGCGGGCTGGCCGTGGTGCTCGTCGCCGACCTGGTCACCCTGCCGTTCGCCGCCTGGCGGCACGCCGTGCTCACCCGCTACGGGCTGGCCACCAACGGCTGGGGCGGCTGGGCCGTCGACCTGCTCAAGTCGTACGCCGTCAGCGCGGTCATCGGGGCGGTGGCGCTGCTCGGCTTCTACGCCGTCATCCGGCTCGCCCCGCGCTGGTGGTGGGCGTTCGGCGCGGCCGGCGCGGCCACCCTGGTGGTGCTGCTCAGCTTCGTCCTGCCGGTGCTGGTGGAGCCGGTGTTCAACAAGTTCACCCCGATGGAGCAGGGCCCGCTGCGCACCGAACTGATGAGCATGGCGGCCCGCGACGGCGTGCCGGTCCGCGACGTGCTGGTCGCCGACGCGTCCCGGCGCACCCGGGCGGTCAACGCGTACGTCTCGGGGTTGGGCCCGACCCGGCGGGTGGTCGTCTACGACACCCTGCTGCGCGAGGCCGGCCCGGACGAGGTGACCGCCGTGGTGGCGCACGAGCTGGGCCACGCCAAGGACCGGGACGTGGCGGTCGGCACGCTGACCGGGGCGCTCGGCGCCGCCGCCGCGGTGGTCGCGCTCTACCTGATCGGCTCGTGGGCGCCGCTGCTGCGGCTGGCCGGCGTCGACTCGGTGGCCCAACCACGCGCGTTCCCGCTGCTGATCGCGCTGGTCACGGTGGCCGGGCTGGTCTCCGCCCCGGTGCAGGCGCTGATGTCGCGGCGGGTCGAGGCGCGCGCCGACGCGCACGCGCTGGCGCTGACCGGCGACCCGGCGGCGTTCGAGGCCATGCAGCGGCGACTGGCCGGGATCAACCTCTCCGACCCCGACCCGCCCCGGCTGGAGTACCTCTACTCCGCCACCCACCCGTCCACGGTCGAGCGGATCGCCGCCGCCCGCGCCCACGCCAGGGAGGCCGGCCGATGAGCCGGACGCTGCTGATCACGAACGACTTCCCGCCGCGCCCCGGCGGGATCCAGTCCTTCGTGCACAACCTGGCGGTACGCCAGCCCGCCGGCTCGGTGGTGGTCTACGCGTCGAGCTGGCGGGACGCCGCGAAGTTCGACGCCGACCAGCCCTTCGAGGTGATCCGGGAACGCACCCGGGTGCTGCTGCCCACCCCGCTGGTGGCGCGCCGGGCCGCTCGGCTGGCCCGCGCGTACGACTGCGACACGGTGTGGTTCGGCGCGGCGGCCCCGCTCGGGTTGCTCGCCGCGGGCCTGCGCCGGCGGGCCGGCATCCGCCGGGCGGTCGCCCTGACCCACGGCCACGAGGTCGGCTGGGCGGCGCTGCCCGGCGCGCGGGCCGCGCTGCGCCGCATCGGCCGGGGCGTCGACGTGACCACCTACCTCGGCGAGTACACCCGGGTGCGGCTGGCCCGGGCGCTGCACGGGCTGACCGAGCTGCGCCGGCTGGCGCCCGGGGTGGACGTGGACACCTACCACCCGTCCGTCGACGGCGAACCGGTCCGGGTCCGGCTCGGGCTGGCCGACCGGCCGGTGGTGGTGTGCGTGTCCCGGCTGGTGCCACGCAAGGGCCAGGACATGCTGATCCGCGCCATGCCGGAGATCCGCCGGCGGGTGCCCGACGCGGCGCTGCTGGTGGTCGGCGGCGGGCCGTACCGGGCCACCCTGCAGAAGCTGGCCCGGCAGACCGGCGTGGAGCGCGACGTGGTCTTCACCGGGTCGGTGCCGACGGCCGAGCTGCCGGCGCACTACGCGGCCGGCGACGTCTACGCCATGCCGTGCCGCACCCGCAACCGGGGCCTGGACGTGGAGGGCCTCGGCATCGTCTACCTGGAGGCCTCGGCGACCGGACTGCCGGTGGTCGCGGGCGACTCCGGCGGCGCTCCCGACGCGGTCCGCGAGGGGGAGACCGGCTACGTGGTACGCGGGCGCGACGTTGCGCAGCTCGCCGACCGGGTGGTCCGGCTGCTCGCCGACCGCGACCTGGCCCGGCAGCTCGGCGCGGCCGGCCGGGCCTGGGTGGAGCGGGAGTGGCGCTGGGAGACCCAGGCGCAGCGGATGGCCGCCCTGCTCGCCGGCTGACCACGGCAGGGCTGTCGAGCTGCCCCCGTTTCCGGGCGGCGGGTCGATGCCGGGCGGGCGGCGTGCCTTCCGCGGGCGCTGTCGAGCTGCCCCGGATACGAGACCGCCCGGGCGCGCTGCGGCGCCCGGTCCTTCCCGCGCTGTGGTCCCGTCGGCGGGGCAGCTCCACAGGGCTCGGAGCGGTGTCTGTCGGGGGAGGGCTGACCGGCGGGACGCGTACCGGGCGTGGGGCGAGACGGTCAGCCGATCCGTTCCAGGATCCGCTCGGCGGGGGCGGGGCGACCGAAGTGCCAGCCCTGGCCGGCGTCGCAGCCGATCGCCCGCAGCCGCTCGGCCTGCCCGGCCGTCTCCACCCCCTCGGCGGTGACCGTCAGGTCCAGGGCGTGCGCCAGCGACACCAGCGAGGCGAGGATCCGCTCGTCGGTGCAACTGGCCGGTTCCACCGCCGGCGCGCGCAGCCCGGCCACGAACTCGCCGGCCACCTTCAGCTCGGTCACCGGCAGGTCGCGCAGGTACGCCAGGTTGCAGTACCCGGTGCCGAAGTCGTCGATGGCGATCCGTACGCCGAGGTCGGCCAGCACCCGCAGGGCCCGCACCGGCTCCTCCGCGGTGCTCATCATCGTGCTCTCGGTGATCTCCAGCTGGAGCCGCTCCGGCGGCAGGCCGGTGCTGTTCAGCAGGCGGCGCACCTCCTGCACCAGGCCGGGCCGGTGCACCTGCCGCACCGCCAGGTTGACGCTGACGTACGGCGCCCGGCCGCCCGCCGCCGACCAGCTCTCCGCCTCCCGGCACGCCTCGGCCAGCACCCACCCGCCGAGCGGGACGATCAGCCCGGTCTCCTCCGCCAGCCCGATGAAGCTGTCCGGCCGGAGCACGCCCAGCTCCGGGTGCCGCCACCGCACCAGCGCCTCCACGCCGAGCAGGCGGCCGTCCCGCAGCGAGGTCAGCGGCTGGTAGTCCAGGTAGAACTCGCCGCGTTGCAGGGCGGCCGGGATCGCCGCCGACAGCGCCTGCCGGGCCAGCTCCCGGCGGTCGCGGTCGGCGTCGTAGAGCGCCCAGCGCGCCCCGCCGGACGCCTTCGCCCAGGACAGCGTGCTGTCGGCGGCGCGCATCAGGTCGCCGGGGGTGGCGCCGGCGACCGGGCGCTCGACGATGCCGATGCTCGCCGAGACGGCCAGCTCGTGGCCGTCCACGACGGCCGGCCGGCGCACCGCGGCCAGCGCCGCCTCGGCCACCGCCACCACGTCGTCGGTGCCGGCGCAGCGCTCGACCAGCACCACGAACTCGTCGCCGCCGAGCCGCGCCAGCAGGTGCCCGTCGACCGCCCGGCGCAGCCGCTCGGCCACCGTGACCAGCAGCGCGTCGCCGACCTGGTGCCCGTGCGAGTCGTTGACCACCTTGAACCGGTCGAGGTCGAGGAAGCACAGGCCGATCCGCTCCGCGCCGCGACCCGGCGCGGTGATCGCGGCGGTCAGCCGCTCGGTGAACAGGGTGCGGTTGGGCAGCTCGGTCAGCGGATCGTGGGTGGCCTGGTGGCGGAAGCGCGCCTCGCTGGCGCGCAGCGCCCGCTCCGCCTCGGCCCGGGCGGTCATCGCGGCCCGGCGGATCGACTCCTGCTCGTCCAGCGTGCGGTCGCGCAGCGCCCGGGCGTAGCCGGTGGCCACCGCGGCCAGCAGCCGGGCCATCCGGTCCTCCACGTCGTCGGCGACCAGGCCGAGGTCGCGGACCAGCCGGAGCTGGACCACCTCGACGGTGCGGCCCAGTCCCTCCGCGGAGGCGATGTGCGAAGCCACCAGCTCCGCGCCGACCCGGTGCCCGACCCGCAGGTCGAACGGCTCGGAGCAGAGCGCGGTGGCCAGCTGCTCGGTGAGCCGTTGCAGCAGCGCCTCCAGCTGGCCCTGGGTCATCGGCAGGTAGCTGGTGCCGGAGACCGCCTTGGCCCAGGCCCGGGCGAAGGTCCCCGGCCGGGACCGGGCGCCGTTGGCCTCGGGCATCTCACCCACCGAGCCGTCCCACGCCGCCGATGAAGGCGGCCCGCTCGGCGTCCTCGGCGCTCTCGGCCGAGTCCGGGAGCCACTGCGGCACCCAGACCACCCCCGGCTCGACCAGCTGGAAGCCGTCGAAGAGCGCGGTCAGTTCGGCCCGGCTGCGGATCCACAGCGGATTGTCGGTGTTGCGGTAGACCCGCTCCGCCTCGGCCCGCTCGTCGCCCTCCCGGCCGTCCGCGCTGGCCTGGGAGAGCACCAGCCAGCTCCCGGGCGCCAACGCGGAGCGGAGGGTACGCAGCAGCTCGGCGGGACGGTCGTCGTCGGAGACGAAGTGCAGCACCGCCACGATCAGCACGGCGACCGGCTCGCTGAGGTCGAGCAGCCCGCGGACGTCCGGGTGGGCGAGGATCCGCTCGGGGTGGCGCAGGTCCTCCTGCACCACGGCGGTCCGGTCGTTGCCGTCGAGGATCTCCCGGCTGTGCGCCACCGCCACCGGGTCGACGTCGACGTAGACGACCCGCGACTCGGGGGCGATGCGCTGGGCGATCTCGTGCACGTTGCCGACGGTCGGGATGCCCGAGCCGATGTCGAGGAACTGGCGGACGCCGGACTCGGTGAGGAACTGCACCGCCCGGCGCAGGAACGCCCGGTTGGCCTGGGCCATCAGCGGCGCCTCCGGCACGGCGGCGACCATCGCCTGGGCCGCCGCCCGGTCCACCGCGAAGTTGTGCGAGCCGCCGAGGTAGTAGTCGTACATGCGGGCCACGCTCGGGCGTTCGATGTCGATCGTCTCGGGTGCCCAGTCCGGCCGCTGCATGCCCTCACCCCTCGCGTCGCCGTCGCGGGCGCCGTCGCCCGCGCGGGTATTCTGCCCGCCGCGCGCCCGGGAGACCATAGCGCGCCGACCCGTACGTCACGCACGCCGGTCGATGCACGACGGTCCGCGACCGCCGTCGGCGGTCGCGGACCGGTGTCGTCGTCCGTCGATGGACCCCGCGGGGTCAGAACTTCGGGGCGTCCGGCGCCTCGAGCAGGCCCAGCCGCAGCGCGGTCATCAACGCCTGCGCCCGGTTGGCGGCGCCCAGCTTCTCGTAGAGCTTGGAGATGTGCGTCTTGGCGGTGGACTCGCTGACGAAGAGCTGCTTGGCGATGCCGGCCACGCTCATCCCGTCGGCGAGCAGCCGCAGCACCTGACCCTCGCGCGGGGAGAGCTGCGGGCCGGACGGGGCGAGCCGGCGCTTCATCGCCTCGGCGAGGTCGGCGGCGGTGAAGGCGCTGGGGGAGGAGGCGGCGTGGCGGGCGGCCGCGACCACCTCGTCGGCCGGGGCGGTCTTCGGCACGAAGGCGCTCGCGCCGGCCTCCAGCGCGCCGAAGAGCTGGTCGTCACCGGCGTACATGGTGAGCACCACGATGCCCATCGAGGCGCTGGACTTGCGCAGCGCCCGGGTGGCCTCCAGACCGCTTCCGTCGGGCAGGCGCAAGTCCATGATCACCACGTCCGGCTGCAGCGCACCGGCCTGTCGTACCCCCTCCGCCGCGGTGGCGGCCTCCCCGACGACCTCGAACTGCCGGTCACGCTCGAACGCGTGCCGGAGGCCCTTCCGGATCAGATCGTGATCGTCGACAAGGAGGACCTTGGTACGGGTGGCCGGTGTCGGACTTGTGGTCATCCTCGGGTTACTCCCCTTCTGCTGCCGCTGCGCTACCGCGCACGTTATCGCGCCGGGGCGAGGAACCGACCACCACCGCCACGGTCGTGCCGCTCGGCTGCCGCGGCCTGATCTCCAACCGGCCCCGGATACGTTCCGCCCTCTCGGCCATGATCGCAAGACCGTAGTGCCCGTCGGTGCGCTGGTCACCCATCCCCTGACCGTCATCCGACACTTCGATTTGCGCGTACGGGGGGTCCACCTCGCAGGTGACCCAGAGATTCGACGCCCCGGCGTGCTTGCGCGCGTTGGTCACCGCCTCCTGGGCGATGCGCAGCAACTCGGCCTCGGTGGCGGCCGGCAGCCGCGCGGTGGACTCGTCCAGCGACAGGTGCACCCGCAATCCGGCGGAGGCGCCGACGGTGCGGGCGTACTCGGCGATGGCGGCGGCCAGGCCACCGTGCCGGTCCACCTCGCTGCGCAGCTCGAACAGGCTCAGCCGCAGCTCGGTGATCACCCGGGTGACCTCGCCGCGCAGGGTGCGCAGCGCCTCGGCGGTCTCCTCGGCGTCGTCGAAGACGGTGGCCAGCGCGTTGTCGATGCCGTAGCCGACCATCACCAGCTCCTGGGCGACCCCGTCGTGGATCTCCCGGGCCAGCCGCTGCCGCTCCTCGTTGGTGGCCAGCGAGCGCACCTCGTCGAAGAGCAGCGCGGCCTCCAGCCGCAGCGCGGCCGGGCCGGTCAGCGCGGTCACCCGGGACATCACCGGGGCCGGGTACGCCTGCGCCGCGTCGGCCTCCAGCACCACCAGCCCCACCGTGCGCACCCCGGCGACCAGCGGCACGATCAGCGCCGACACCTCGCCGCCGCGGTGCGACCGGGCCTGCGAGCGGGCCGCGGTCTGCGGCTGCTGGCTGGCCCACGCGTCGGCGATCGCCGAGTCCGCGTCGAGCGTGGTCTCCCAGTCCACCCGGTCCACGCCCACCTGGGCGAGCACCACCAGCCGACCGCCGCCGCTGGCGGAGAGCACCGCCGCCCGGTCGGCCGGGGCCACCGAGCGCAGCTCCTCCAGCAGGTGCTCGGAGATGCCGCCCGGGTCGAGGGTCGCCCCGGGCAACTGGCGGGCCACCGTGCGCAGCTGGGTCAGCAGCCGGGTGGCCTCCGCGTACGGCTGGGGCTTGCCCTCGTTGCGGGCCTGCATCACCCGGTGCAGCGTCCGGGCGGCGTACAGGCCGAGCGCGGCGAGGATCAGCCACTGCGCGCAGACCGCCAGGTAGCCGAGCTGGGTGAGCTGCGGCCGGCCGTCCACCTCGGTGAGCGCCCCGGCCACCAGCAGGGTGGCCGCGGCGACCGCGAGCAGCACCGCGCCCTCGCGGAACCGGCGGCGCAGCGCGGTGACGGTGACCGGGACCGCCAGGTAGGGCAGCACCGCGGAAGCGCCCAGCCCGCCGATCTCCCCGCCGATGGTGGCCACCGCGCCGACCTGGCTCGCCGCCAGCCCGAGCAGCACCACCTCGGCCACCCGGCTGAGCGGGCCGACCAGCCGGTGCTCGGGGGCCAGCAGGGCGGGCAGCCCGGCGACGGCCAGCAGCGCGATCCACCAGAGCTGGCGGGCGTCGTGCGTGGCGAGCAGGGTCAGGACGGCGACCAGCGCCAGCACCACCACGCGCGCGGCCGCGGCGAGGGGATGGGGGTGGGGCCGGGTGGGTGTCGAGGCGGGCACGTGACGGATAGTAGTCAGCCTTGGTAGATCTCGGCGATCTCCGCCGCGTACGTCTTGTGCACGACCTGCCGCTTGACCTTCAGCGACGGGGTGAGTTCCCCGGTCGCCTCGGTGAAGTCGTGCGGCAGGATCCGGAACACCTTGATCGCCTCGGCCTTGGAGACCGCCTGGTTGGCCAGGTCGATCGCCCGCTGGATCTCGGCCCGCAGCCCCTCGTGCCCGCGCACCTGTTCGGCCGTGGTGCCCTCCGGCAGGCCGGCCCCGGCCAGCCAGGCCGGCAGCGCCTCCTCGTCGAGGGTGACCAGCGCCGCGATGAACGGCTGCCGGTCGCCGACCACCACGCACTGGCTGACCAGCGGGTGCGCCCGGACCTGGTCCTCCAGCACCGCCGGGGCGACGTTCTTGCCGCCGGCGGTCACGATGATCTCCTTCTTCCGGCCGGTGATGGTCAGGAAGCCGTCGTTGTCGAGCTGGCCGAGGTCGCCGGTGCGGAACCAGCCGTCCGGGGTGAGCGCCTCGGCGGTGGCCGCCTCGTTGCGCCAGTAGCCCTGGAAGATCAGGTCGCCGGCGATCAGGATCTCGCCGTCGTCGTCGATCCGGATGGTCACCCCGGGCAGCGGCCGGCCGACCGTGCCGATCCGGGTGCCGCTGGGCAGGTTCGCCGCGGCCGCCGGGGAGGTCTCGGTCAGGCCGTAGCCCTCCAGCACGGTGACCCCGATGCCGCGGAAGAAGTGGCCGAGCCGGGCGCCGAGCGGGGCGCCGCCGGAGATGGCGTCCCGGCACCGGCCGCCGAGCGCGGCCCGCAGCTTGCCGTAGACCAGCCTGTCGAAGACGGCGTGCTGGGCGCGCAGCGCCAGGCCGGGCCCGCGCGGGGTCTCCAGCGCCTCGCTGTACGCGATGGCGACCGCCTCGGCGCGGGCGAAGATCCTGCCCTTGCCGTCCGCCTCGGCCTTCTGCTTGGCCGCGTTGTAGACCTTCTCGAAGACCCGGGGCACCGACAGCACGAAGGTGGGCCGGAAGTCCTGCAGGTCGGCGACCAGGTTCTTGGTGTCCGAGCAGTGCCGCATGGTGGCCCGGGCGTGCACCACGCCGATCTGGATCAGCCGGGCGAAGGCGTGCGCCAGCGGCAGGAACAGCAGGGTCGAGGCGCCGGCGTTGAACAGGTTCGGCAGCACCGGCACCGCGTTGGCGATGTCGGCGTACATGTTCCGGTGGGTGAGCACGCAGCCCTTGGGCCGGCCGGTGGTGCCGCTGGTGTAGATGATGGTGGCGACGTCGCCGGAGCGCAGCGCCGCCCGGCGGCGGTCGATCTCGGTCGGGTCGACCGACGCGCCGGCCGCGACCAGGTCGTCCACCCCGCCCAGGTCGATCTGCCAGACCTGGCCCAGCTCGGGCAGCCGGTCCCGGACCCCGGCGAGCAGCGTGGCGTGCGCGTTGGTCTCGACCACGCAGGCGACCGCCCCGGAGTCGGCCAGGATCCAGGCGGCCTGCTCGGCGCTGGAGGTCTCGTAGATCGGCACGGTGACCCCGCCGGCCGCCCAGATGGCGTAGTCGATCAGGGTCCACTCGTAGCGGGTGCGGCTCATCAGGCCGACCCGGGCGCCGGGCTGGACGCCCGCCGCGACCAGGCCGCGGGCCACCGCGACCACCTCGTCGCGGAACTGCCGGCAGGTGACGTCCACCCAGGCCGAGCCGTCGCCGGCCGGGGCGGGCCGGACGAACTGCACAGCGTCCGGGGCCACCTCGGCGTTGTCCCAGACCGGGTCGGTGAGGTTGGCCGCGTCGCCGACGGTGACGATCGGCGGGACGGAGAACTCGCGCACCTGCACTCCCTAGCGCTCACACTGACCGGGGCGGGCCGCCAGCTGCTGGTCGGCTCCCGTCGAAACCTACCCGCCCGCGCAGGTGGGTGGCGTAGGCAGGTTGCCCCCGGCGCCGGGTAGCCTCCCCCCATGGCGGACTCCTCCACCCAGTCGATCATCATCGGCGCGCCACCGGATTGGGTGGCGGCGGTCATCTGCGACTTCCCGGCCTACCCGGAGTGGACCGAGGCGGTGCGGCGGGTGGAGGTGATCGAGGAGTACGAGGACGGCTACGCCAGCCAGGTGCGGTTCACCATCGACGCCGGCGTGATGGCCGACGAGTACGTGCTGGCCTACGAGTACGCCGAGGACCTCACCCGGATCGAGTGGCACCTGGTGGCGCCGTCGAAGATGCAGAAGTCCCAGCGCGGCTCGTACGACCTGGTCGCCAACCCCGACGGCGGCACCACGGTGACCTACACCCTGGAGGTGGAGCTCTCCGTCGGGATGCTCGGGATGTTCCGCCGCAAGGCCGAGAAAATGATCATGGATACCGCGTTGAAGCAGCTAAAGCGCCGGGTAGAAGCACCCGGTGCGGCGCAGTGACGCGTGCGGCGAACCGGCCGCCCCGGTAGAGGAGCCCAGCGTGGGTGCAACGGATCCGGGCACGGCCCGGCAAGAGGCGGAACGACTGGTCGCCACGCTGCTGGCCACCGCGCGGCTGGCCGCGTCGGGTTCGGCGGCCGGCGGCCTCGGCCCGCTCGGTGGGATCGTGTCGAGTGTCCTCGGTCACAGCGGCGGGTCGGGCGCGTCCGGCGCCCGGGGCGGCGGCGGTTTCGCCACCGGTACGGCCGAATGCTGCGTCTGCCCGATCTGTCGGGCGATGACCGCCCTGCGTGACCCGAGTCCGGAATTCGCCGAGCGGCTCGCCACCGGCGCCGGTGACCTGGCCGCCGGGGTGGCCAGCCTGCTGCGCGCGTTCGCCCCGGCCGAGCCGTCGCCGGCGACCCCGCCACCGGCCGGGGCGGCGGCCACCGGCGCCGACCACCCCGCCGCGGACGCCCGGCCGGGCGCCGACGACGACCGTGTGTGGCGCGAGGCCACCCGGAGCGGGCATGATTCCGAACCGGCGCCGGAGCCCGACGTCTGGTCCGCCGCGACCCGGGCGGAGGACGTGAACGCCCCGGCCGCCGCCGTGCCGCCCGTCGACGTCGCCGGGGCGGCCGCGCCGGGCACCGTCCGGGCGGCGGCCGACCGTCCAGTGGTGCCCGCCTCGCGGGTGCCCGGCGACGCGGCCGCGGACGCTCCGGGCGACGGGGCCTGACCAGACATCTCGGCACCCACCGGCCGCGGCCGGTGCGGGCGGCACAGCAGAGGGGAGTGGCAGCGGTGACGCTGACCATCGGAGTCGACGTCGGTGGCACGAAGGTGGCCGCCGGCGTCGTGGACGACACCGGCACGGTGCTCGTGCAGGCCCGACGGGACACTCCCGCCGACGATGTCGGCAAGACCCGGGACGTCATCATCGAGCTGGTCGCCGAGCTGTCCACCAGCCAGCCGATCACCGCGGTCGGCATCGGCGCGGCCGGCTGGATCGACGCCAGCCGCTCCACCGTGCTCTTCGCGCCCAACCTGGCCTGGCGCGACGAGCCGCTGCGCGAGTACGTCAGCACCGCGACCGGCCTGCCGGTGATCGTGGAGAACGACGCCAACGTGGCCGCCTGGGCGGAGTTCCGGCACGGCGCGGCCCGCGACGCCGACGACTCGATGGTCATGTTCACCATCGGCACCGGGGTCGGCGGCGGCATCGTGCTCGGCGGGGAACTGCTGCGCGGCGCCAACGGCATCGCCGCCGAGCTGGGCCACATGCTCACCGTGCCGGACGGGCACCAGTGCGGCTGCGGTCGGCTCGGTTGCATCGAGCAGTACGCCAGCGGCAGCGCGCTGGTGCGGTTCGCCCGCGCCGCGGCCCGCCAGGAGCCGCACCGCGCCACCGCCCTGCTGGAGCTGGCCGGCGGGGAGTCCGAGGCGATCACCGGCCCGATGGTCACCGCCGCGGCGCAGGGCGGCGACCCGGTCTCCACCGAGGCGTTCGCGCAGGTCGGGCGGTGGCTGGGCACCAGCCTCGCGGACATGGCGCAGATCCTCGACCCGCAGGTGCTGGTGGTCGGCGGTGGCGTGGTCGAGGCGGGTGACCTGCTGCTCGGCCCGACCCGGCGCTCCTTCACCGAGGCGCTGGCCCAGCGCAGCCGGCTGCCGGTGGCCGACATCCGCCCCGCCGAGCTGGGCAACAGCGCCGGTGTGATCGGGGCGGCCGACCTGGCCCGCCGGCTCTGAGGACGGCTCCGGTGACGCAGACCCCCGGCGTGCCGCTGCGCGTCGTGTCGTACAACATCCACAGCCAGCGCGACGACACCGCGGCGCTGGCGGCGGTGGTCCGCACCGCCGCACCGGACGTGGTGGTGGTGCAGGAGGGGCCGCGACGGTTCCGGTGGCGGCAGAAGTCCGCCGCGCTCGCCGAGTCGTTCGGCCTGGTGGTGGCCGCCGGCGGGCTGCCCGCCCTGGGCAACCTGCTGCTGACCAGCCTGCGGGTGCGGGTGACCGCCAGCCGGTGCCAGCGCTTCCCGCTCACCCCCGGGCGGCACCTGCGCGGCGCCGCGTACGCCGAGTGCGTCGTCGCCGGCGCGGCCCCGTTCACGCTGGCCGGCTCGCACCTGTCCACCGACCCCGCCGAGCGGCCGGCGCAGGCCGCGCTCTTCAAGCGCGAGCTGGACGCCGCCGCCACGCCGGTGATCGCCGCGGCCGACCTCAACGAGGGACCGGACGGCCCGGCCTGGGCCACCGTGGCCCGCGGGCTGACCGACACCGCGGTGGCGATGGACCGCGCCGACCGGCTCACCTACTCCTGCGCCAACCCGCGCCGCCGCATCGACGCCCTCTTCGTCGACCCGCGGATCACCGTGGTCGACTACGACGTGGTGGACACCCCGCAGACCCGCCGGGCCAGCGACCACTTCCCGGTCCTGGTCGACCTGCTGCTGCCCGCCGGCTGACCGGCCGCGCCGCCACCGGGGCTGGACAACCGGCGCTGATGTGGAGAGGATTTCGCGCGACCCGGCACTCGTGCCGCACAAAAGGAGATTCCCCCGGTGCCCACCTCCACCGACCCCGGCCGGCCCGACCCGGAGGCGACCACGCTCGCCCTGACCCGTGACGGCCGCCCGGTCTCCGACCGGGGCGACACGGTCTGCGTCATCGGCGCCGGGGCCAGCGGCCTCACCGCCATCAAGAACCTCAAGGAGCACGGCTTCGGCGTCGACTGCTACGAGCGGGAGACCGGCGTCGGCGGCGCGTGGAACTGGCGGCACGACCGCAGCCCGGTGTACGCCAGCACGCACCTGATCTCGTCCCGGCCGTTCACCCAGTTCCCGGACTTCCCGATGCCGGACGACTGGCCGGACTACCCGCACCACAGCCAGCTGCTGTCCTACTTCGAGCGGTACGCCGACCACTTCGACCTGCGCGCGCACATCTGGTTCGGCACCGAGGTGGTGCGGGTCGAGCCGGCCGAGGGGGACCGCTGGGACGTGACCACCCGCAGCACCGGCGGCTACGGCCCGGAGCGCACCGCCCGGTACGCGGCGGTGGTGGTGGCCAACGGGCACAACTGGTCGCCGAAGCTGCCCCGCTACGAGGGGTTGGAGCAGTTCCGGGGCGAGGTCATGCACGCCTCGTCGTACCAGGACCCGGCGCAGCTGCGCGGCAAGCGGGTGCTGGTGGTCGGCGCCGGCAACACCGGGTGCGACATCGCCGTGGAGGCCGCCCAGCAGGCCGCCCAGTGCTGGCACTCCACCCGCCGGGGCTACTGGTACGCGCCGAAGTACGTGTTCGGCCGGCCGGCCGACCAGGTCAACGACTCGCTGCTCGCGCTGCGGGTGCCCCGGCGGGTACGCCAGTGGCTCTACCACTGGACGCTGCGGCTGACCGTCGGCGACCTGACCCGCTACGGCCTGCCCAAGCCCGACCACCGGGTCTACGAGACGCACCCGATCGCCAACAGCCAGCTCGTCTACTACGTCGGCCACGGCCGGATCAGCCCGGTGCCGGACGTCGCCCGCTTCGACGCGTACGGGGTGGAGCTGACCGACGGCCGGCGGATCGACCCGGAGCTGGTCGTCTTCGCCACCGGCTACCTGCCGCGCTTCGAGTTCCTCGACCCGAAGGTGCTCGGCGACGACGGCGGGACCGGCCGGCCCACGCTCTGGCTGCACGCGTTCGCCCCCGGGCATCCCACCCTGGCGGTGGCCGGCCTGCTCCAGCCGGACTCCGGCCTCTTCCCGCTCGCGCACTGGCAGATGGTGCTCTTCGCCCGGCTGCTGCGGCTGCGCCAGACCCGCCCCGAGCGGGCGGCGGCGTTCGCCGCCAAGGCGCAGGCGCGGGCGGGGGAGCGGTACACCGGCCTGGTCAAGGACAGCACCCGGCACTGGTTCGAGGTCGGGCACGCCGACTACCTGCGCGCCGTCCAGCGCGCGCTGCACGACCTGGAGGGTTCCCGGTGAGCGCGAGGAGTGCAGCGAAGCGGAGCCCCGCAGTCGCGAACGAAAGGCGGGTCCGGTGAGCGCGAGGAGTGCAGCGAAGCGGAGCCCCGCAGTCGCGAACGAAGGGCGGGTCCGGTGAGCGCGAGGAGTGCAGCGAAGCGGAGCCCCGCAGTCGCGAACGAAAGGCGGGTCCGGTGAGCGCGAGGAGTGCAGCGAAGCGGAGCCCCGCGGTCGCGAACGAAGGGCAGGACAAGTGAGCGAGCGGGTGCGGGTGATGCGGGGGCGGGAGTGGGCCCGCCCGGTCCGCCCGGTCCGGCGCGAGGTGCTCGCCGCCACGCCCGAGCTGGAGGAGGGACGACCGCCGCTGCTGTTCGTGCCGGGCTTCGGGCACGGCGCGTGGGCGTTCGCCGAGCACTGGCTGGGGCACGCCGCCGGTCGCGGTTTCCCGGCGTACGCGCTGAGCCTGCGCGGGCACGGCGGCAGCGACCCGGCGCCGGAGGCGACGCTGCGGGCGTACGCCCACGACGTGGTGCAGGTGGCGGCGGGCCTGCCGCGCCAGGCGGTGCTGGTGGGGCACGGCGCCGGGGCGCTGGTGGTGGCGCACGCCCTCGCCCGCTACCCGGCGCGGGCCGCGGTGCTGGTGGCGCCGGTGCTCGGCGGCTGGGCGACGTTCGGCGCCGCGCTGCGCCGCAACCCGGCCGGCACGCTGCCGGCGGTGTTCGGCGGGCGGCTGCGGCTCAACCGCCGGCAGCTGTTCAGCCGGGAGCTGCCCGACGCGGACGCCCGGGGGTACGTGTCCCGGCTGGGCCGGGCCGGCCGGCGCGCCCAGTGGCAGCTGCTCACCCACGCCGACCCGGAGCCGGCGGTGGGCCGGCCGCCGGTGCTGGTGCTGGGCAGTCCGGACGACCGGGTCGTCCCGGCGGCCGCGCTGACCCGGGCCGCCCGCCGGTACGGCTCGGCGCCGCTGCTCTTCCCCGGCATGGGCCACGATCTGATGCTGGACGCCCGCTGGCGGGAGCCGATCGACGCGATCCTGGACTGGCTGGCGAAGGACCCCGCGCCCGAGCACCGGCCCTGACGCGGTTTCCGGCGGCCCGCGGGCGGGTCAGGCGTTGGCGCCCAGCCGGGTGAGCAGCGAGTCGCTCTCGTCCAGCGCGGAGAGGTAGGAGCGCGCCCAGGCGCGGATGTCGTGCCGGTGCAGGTGTTCCCGCATGGCGCGCATCCGCTCGCGGACGTCGGCCGGGTCGGCCCGCAGCGCGGTGAGCAGGCCCTGCTTGAGGCCCTCCAGGTCGTGCGGGTTGACCAGGTACGCCTGGGACAGCTCGGCGGCGGCCCCGGCGAACTCGCTGAGCAGCAGCGCCCCGGCGTCGTCCACCCGGGCCGCGACGTACTCCTTGGCGACCAGGTTCATGCCGTCGCGCAGCGGGGTCACCGCCATCACGTCGGCGACCCGGTAGAGGGCGGTCAGCTCGGCCCGGTCGAAGGGCTGGGTGAGGTAGTGGATGGCCGGCTCGCCGACCCGGCCGAACTCGCCGTTGATCCGGCCGACCTCGCGCTCCACCCGCTCGCGCAGGTCCTGGTACTGGCCGACCCGTTCCCGGCTGGGCACCGCTACCTGCACCAGCACCGTGTCGCGCACCTTGACGTGCCCGTCGGCGAGCAGCTCGCTGTACGCCTTGAGCCGCTGCTCGATGCCCTTGGTGTAGTCCATCCGGTCGACGCTGAGGATCACCTGGCCCGGGTTGCCGAGGTCGTGGCGCAGCCGTGCGGCGCGGGCGGCCACGTCGGGTCGGGTGGCCAGGGCCGCCATCTCGGCGGTGTCGATGGAGACCGGGAACGCGCCGATCCGGACCACCCGGTCGTCCACCGCGATCCGCCGGTCGGTGGCCGGTAGCTGGAGCACCTTCACCGCGAGCTGGGCGAAGTTGTGCGCGGCCTGCGCCCGCTGGAAGCCGACCAGGTCCGCGCCGAGCATGCCGCGCAGCAGCTCGGCCCGGCGGGGGAGCTGCATGAACAGCTCCGGCGGTGGGAACGGCACGTGCAGGAAGAAGCCGATGCGCAGGTCGGGCCGGAGCGCGCGGAGCAGGCCCGGCACCAGTTGCAGGTGGTAGTCCTGCACCCAGACCAGCGCGCCCGGCTCGGCCACCTCGGCGGTGGCCTCGGCGAACCGCTGGTTGACCCGCTGGTACGCCTCCCACCAGCGGCGGTGGTGCACGGGCTGCTCGACCGCGTCGTGGTAGAGCGGCCAGAGGGTGGAGTTGGCGAAGCCCTCGTAGTGGTCGTGCAGGTCGGCCTGGCTGAGCGGCACGCTGTGCATGCGGACGCCGTCCACGTCCGGCAGGACGGGGGCTGGCCCGGTGCCGCCGGCCCAGCCGACCCAGGTGGCCGGGGCCGCCCGCAGCAGCGGGTGCAGCGCGCTGACCAGGCCGCCGGGGCTGCGGCGCCATTCGCAGGCTCCGTCCGGGGCGGTGTTGTCGTCGATGGGTAGACGGTTGGCCACCACAACCAGGGAACTCTGTCGCATCTCGGGCATTCCGATCACCAGGGGTGTGACCGCCGCGAGCGAGGAACAACCGGGCAGTCAGCGGGGGAAGTGACGGACAGCGGTATTCCTACTGACAGTAAGTTACACCACTGTTACGCCCGAGGCGTGGGCCGCCTCCCGTCCCGCCATCCGGGCGGGGGCGTGGGTGTGGAAGCGCTTGATCGACTCCGTGCCGCCGGAAGGGGGGTGTCACCGCGAGCGGGACCCCGCGACCTCGGCGGAACGGAGTCGATCACGGCGACTCGCGACGACACGCCTGCCGCGGTTGCGGTCGTCGCCCGGGCGGCGTCGGGGTGCGGCGGGAGGTCAGACGACGGCGCCGTCGTCCGGGTCGTCGTCGGAGTCGCCGGGGCGCAGCCGCCAGATCAGCGTGACGAAGCCGGCCAGGATGCCGGTGAACCCGAACAGGGTGACCACCGCCCGGTCCACCGGGAGCAGGTCGGGGAAGAGGAAGAGCGTGAAGCCGACGACGATCGCCAGCACGCCGGCGGTCGCGTACTTGGAGATGCGCGGCAGCGGCGGGGGCGGCGGCGGGGTGTAGCGCTCGTCCTCGTCGTCGTCGGGCAGGTCGGCGCCGAAGGTGTCCAGCCCGTCCAGCAGTGACGGCTCGTCCTGCCGGCCCGGCCCCACCGAGATCCCGGAGATGTCGGCCGCGTACGGCAGCCGGCGCACGTCGGTGGCGGTCGGCCCGGCCGGCTCGTCGGCGCCGGCCCGGGTGACCGGGCCGCTCGCGGTCGGCTCGTCCGGGTCGACGTCCTCGGCGGCGGGCCACGGGGTGTCACCGGCGGCCGGGGTGGCGTGGAAGCCGGCGACGATCCGGGCCCACTCGGCCTCGATGTCGGGCTCGTCGTCGCGGGGCCGCTCGGTGGGCGTCTCGTCGGTGAGCTGGGTGAGGTAGTCGCGGGCGGTGCGCAGGTGCGAGCGGTCGACGTAGAGCCGGTCGACCGGGCGGGACGGGACAGTGGTGGTGCGGGTGACCGGGTTCAGGTCGGCCGAAGGTTGCAGGTACGCGGCGATCCCGCCGGCCGCGAGCACGTCGAGCAGGTGCTCGCCGATGCGCGGATCCACGTCGCCGGCGACCGCGTACTCGCTCGCGTCCAGCCCGTTGTCCCGCCGCCCCCGGCGGGCTCCACCCGCTGACACCGGACAATCCTCCTCATCGCGCCGAATCGCGCGGCCGCTCCCGCCCCCTGCGGCGCCACCCGTACGCCGTGCCTTGAATCGTGACACGTCGGGACCCGGTTCCGGGAGTGCGTTGTGTCGCGTCTTCCAAAGTCGGGGCCCCGGTCGCTGGTCGCGACCGGGGCTGTATGTCTGTTCTTGCTAGGGGCGCGTCAGGTGATCGCCCGCTCAGGAGGCGGACCGTCCGGGCCATCGCCGACGGTGTATGCGTCGGTCACTCGGGCTCGTCGCCGTCGGTAACCCGCGGCGGGCGGTGCTCGGCGATCCACGCCTCGACATCGGCCCGCAGCCAGACGGTCATTCCGTGCAGCCGCTGGAAGGGCGCGGGGAAGGTGGGATAGCGAACGAGTTGACGCATCCGGGTGCGACTCACGCCGAGCATCTCCTGGAGCTCGTGCGGACCGACCAGGGGTCCCGGTACGTCACCCACCCGGCGACCGTAGGACGATTCGGTAGTGCCGTTTTAGGTATACCTAGTTGCGCAGACCCCTTCGGGTGGCGCAGAGTGTCCTCGGGTGGGCGTCCGTCCGGCGGAGATCTGAACCCGCCGGACGGACGCCGCGCGATCGAGTGGAGGGAGTGACGGGTGGACGAGGCGGCCGTAGCTGGCGTGGTTGCGGAGCGGGTGAAGGGGCTGGAGAGCGCGCCGCCTGGCTCCCGGCGGGAACTGTTCGACCTGCGCCGCCGGCCAGCCGTCATCGCCCAGGCGGCCGGCGACCTCGACGCGCGCAGCGGCGCCCGGGGCCTTCGGCGCGATCAACGCGGCGCTGCACGGGCAACCGGCGACGCCGCGGCAGGTCGCGCGGCAGGTGTGCCGGCGCCGCCCGGGCCCACCCGCCTGCCGGAGCGACCGCACCGTCCGAGGAAAGCCGGCCGGGTCGGCGCCGGTCGGGCGCCGACGCCGGTCGACGTCCGTTGTAGCCGGTGGCGGGCCCGTAGGCTCGTCGGCGACGGCAGCACCCCGGTGCTGTCCTGGGCGCACACCATGGCGGACGGTGCCACTGGCTGTTGAAGTACGCCGTCCTCCTGGCCGCTGAGGCTGATCTTCCGGCCGCAGGTGGAGGGCCTGCACCACGTACCGAGACCGGCCCGGTCATCCTGGCCAGCAACCAATTTCCTTCTCCGACCTGATCTTCACCCTGCTGATCACCCCGCGAAGGTCACTGTCGCGAAGGCCGAGTACTTCACCGGAAAGGGGACTCTGCTGGGCTGGCTGACCCGGATGTTCTTCGTCGGCACCGGTACCATCCCGGTGGACCGCTCCGGCGGCCGGGCCGCCCGTGCCGCGCGCTGACACCCAGCCTGCTGCGCCGCGGGCCGGTGGCATCGCCGGCATCTACCCGAGGGCTCGCCGGATTGCCGGCTCTACCGGGGCAAGACCGGGGTGGCCCGGCTCGCCCTGGAGAGCGTGCGCCGGTGGTCCTGGTGGTGATGCTCAACCTCGACGAGATCCAGCCACCGGGCAAGCTCATCCCGGAAGCTCAAGCGGGTGCGGATCCGGTTCGGCGCGCCGCTGGACTTCAGCCGCTACCGGGGCCTGGCCGGCGACCGGTTCGTCGAGCGCGGCCACCGGACGAGATCATGGCCGAGCTGATGGGAACTCTCCGCCGCGAGTACGTCGACATCTACGCCCAGAAGGTCAAGAACCAGCCCGCCCCACCCACCCCCGCCAGCTTCGTCCTCACGCCTGACCCACCCCACCTGCCTCCCGCGTTTGATCCCCGCGCACGTTCACTGAACGAGTGGCTATCCGCGGCGGCAGCACAGCCACCACCACCGGAAGGTGCGGCTCGGAAGGGGGGCGCGGTGGGTGGGGGAGCGGGTCAGGTGGGGGTGGGGAGGCGGAGGAGGCGGGGGGCGGCGTTGCGGTCGGCGAAGTCGCGTACCCGGGCCAGCGTGGCGGCCGCGGCGGCCGGGTCCACCTCGGAGAGCGGGCCGACCGAGAGCGCGGTGGCGAGGATGTGGTCGGTCCGGTCGGTCATCCGCGCGTAGCTCTGCGCCGCCGCGGTGAGCAGGTCGGCGGCGGTGCGCGGGTCGCCGTCCCGCCAGGCCAGCGTGGCATCGGCGGACTGCCCGGCGGCCCGCGCCCACGGGGTCATCCGGGGCGAGCGGCGCAGCAGGTCCCGGACGAGCCGGGCGGCGTCCGCGCCGAGCAGGGCGGCGAGGTGGCCGACCGCCGGCACCCACTCGGCGAACGGGATCATCCGGGTCTGCCGCCAGTCCTCGTCCAACTCGGTCAGCAGCGCCATCGCCTCGTCCCGGCGGCCCTGCACCGCCCGGCAGAGCGCGGCGTGCGCCAGGGTGAC
Source organism: Micromonospora sp. C28SCA-DRY-2 (assembly GCF_030519475.1). Lineage (GTDB taxonomy): Bacteria > Actinomycetota > Actinomycetes > Mycobacteriales > Micromonosporaceae > Micromonospora. Next base: position 71,078 of record NZ_JAUMKD010000006.1, read on the forward strand.
CCGCAGCACCCGGTGGAAGCCGCTGCGCCGGGCCGCCGCCAGCGCCTTCTCCAGCAGGTCGGAGCCGGTCGGATCCGGCTCGGCGCCGAGCGCCCGGATCCACCCGGAGACCGCCACGATGTGGGTGTCCCACTCGGCGGTCGGACCCTGGGTCGCCCCGTCCGCCATCTCCAGCGCCGCCACCCACTCGCCGGCGTAGTACGAGCGGGCCCACTGGTCGGCGAACCCGATGGTCAGGCCGTGCTCGCCGCCGAGGTCCAGCGAGCGCTGCTCGTCGATCAGCCGGACCGACCCGGCCAGGTCGCCCTCCTCCTGCAGGATCCAGGACAGGTTGTGCACCGCCCGGCGGCGGCTGGTCAGCCGCTCCACCCGGCACTGCTCGGTGACCTCGACCAGCTCCGCGTACGCCTCCTCGAAGCCGGCCAGGTAGCGGGCCACCGCGAGGGTGATCCGGGCGTTCGCCAGCGCCTCGTGCAGGCCCAGCCGCTCGGCCAGCTCGGCCGCCGCCTGGGCGGCCGCGCAGGCCGGCTCGGTCTCCGCGTTGAGCATGTGCACCCGGGCCAGCTCGAGCAGCGCGCCGGCCTTCTCCTGGGTGTCCGGCAGGCCGTCGTGCAGGCTGATCGCGCGGTCCAGGCAGCGCAGCGTCTCCGACCGGTCGGCCCGGCTCCACGCGGCGGTGGCCAGCAGCGTCCACGCCTTGGCGGCGGCCGGCCGGTCGCCCGCCGCGATCAACCGGTCGGCCAGCCCGAGCAGGGTGTCCGTGCCGCCGTCGACCAGGAACGCGTCGCTGTCGCGGTAGAAGGCCAGCTCGGCGTGGAACAGTTCGAGCGCCGGGTCCGGCCCGCAGTCGACGGCCAGCGCCCGGTCGACCAGGGTGGCCGCGGTGTCCAGCGCGTGCAGCTCGTACGCCCGGCGGGCCGCGCGGTGCAGCGCGGTGCGGGTGGCCACGGCGTACGGGGCCGGGTCGAGGCCGACCGTGCGGGCGATCTCGTGCGCGGTCCACCGGTGGTTGGCCAGCACCTCGGCCAGGTCGTACTGCCGGCCGTCGGTGAGCTGTTCCAGCCAGTCGGCGGTGTGCTGGTGGCGCAGCACCCGCTCGGCCCGGGGCAGCCGCTGGTAGCAGACGTCCCGCACCAGGATGTGCCGGAAGCGGTACTCCGGCTGGCCGGGCATGCTCGAGCTGGGCAGCTCGTAGACCAGGTCACGGCGCTGCAACCGGTGCAGCGCCCGCTCCACCCACTCCGCCGGGCGGCCCAGCGCCACCGCCACCGGCCCGGGCCAGAACTGCACGCCGACCACCGAGGCGGCCTGCAACACCGCCCGGTCGGCCGGGTCGAGCAGGTCCAGCCGGTTGGCGATGACCGCCTGCACCGTGCGGGGCATCCCGGGCCCGCCGGCCGGGTCGAGCCGGACGGCGTTCGCCGCCGGGTCGACCAGGCCGCCGTCGAGCAGCATCCGGGCGTACTCCTGGGCGTAGAGCGGGTTGCCGTCGGCGAACTCGATCAGTGGTTCGCGGGCCTCCACCGGCAGGGTGGCCTGCCCGAGCAGCAGCGAGTAGAGGGTGTCGATGTCGCCGTCGTGCATCGGCGGCACCGAGATCGACATCGCGCCGCTGATCGTGCCGGTCCAGGCCGGGTGCCGCTCGCGCAGCTCGGGGCGGGCGGTCGCGACGATCAGCAGCGGCACCCCCCGGGCCGCCGCGCCGAGCTGCTCCACGAAGGACAGCATCGCCGCGTCCGCCCAGTGCATGTCCTCGAAGACCAGCACCGTCGGCTCGGTCGCGGCCAGGGTGAGCAGGAAGCGCCGCCAGGCGGCCTCGGTCTCGACCGGGGTCAGCCGTTCCCCGGGCAGGCCCAGCAGCGGGCCGAGCGCCTCGGCGAGCCGGACCGCGTGCGGGTCGGCCAGCCGGCCCAGTCGCTGGCGCAGCCGCTCGCGCAGCGCCGCGGCGTCGTCGCTGTCCGGCAGCCCCACCCAGCTCTTCACGATGTCGGCCAGCGCGGCGTAGGTGACGTTCTCGCCGAACGGCGGGCACTGCCCGACCAGCCAGGTGACCCGGGCGCCGGGCAGGTTGGCGGCGTGCCGGGCCAGCTCGCGCAGCAGCCGGCTCTTGCCCACCCCGGCCGGGCCGAACACCGTCACCAGCTGCGAGGTGCGCTCGGTGACGGTGCGGTGCAGCGCGTTGACCAGCAGGCCGCGTTCGTGGTCCCGGTTGACCATCGGGGTCAGCTCGGCGGTGTGCGGGTCGCGCCGGGGCCGGGCCCGCTCGGCCAGCCAGATCCGGCTGACCGTGGAGCGCCCGCGCAGCGTCACCGGCGGCTGGTCGGCGTACTCCATCTCGTGCCGGGTGGCCGCCCAGGTGCTCTCGTCGACCACGACCCCGCCGGGCGGGGCCAGCCCCTGCAACCGGGAGGCGGTGTTGACCACGTCGCCGGTGACGAACGCCTGCCCGCCGTCGCGGGTCGCGGAGAGGTCGACCAGCGCCTCGCCGGTGGCGATGCCGACCCGGAACTGCAACGGGTGCGGCCCGGTGGCCTGCCGGGTCAGGTTGCGCTGGAGTTCCAGCCCGGCGCGGACGCAGCGCAGCGCGTCGTTGTCGGTCGCCACGGGCGCGCCGAACAGGGCCATCACCGCGTCGCCGATGTACTTCTCGACCACCCCGCCGTACTGGTGCACCAGCCGCCGCACGGTGGCGAAGTACGCCTGTTGCAGGCCGCGCGCCTGCTCCGGGTCGGCCCGTTCGGCGTACGTCGTGAAGTCGACGATGTCGATGAAGAGCACGCTGACCTGGCGGCGGTCCTCCTGCACCGCCACGACAGGGTCGCGCAGCGGGTTGCCGCAGCTGGTGCAGAAGTTGGCCTCGGTGCTGTTGGCGTGGCCGCAGCCAGCGCAGGTCCTGGACAGCGGCCGTCCACACCCGCCGCAGAAGCGGTCGTCCGGCCCGGCTGCCCGGGAGCAGTGTCCACAGGTGAGGTCGATGTCCAGCTCCGTACGCGAGAGAGCCCAGTATCGCGCCCGGCCGATCAGTCGGGTACCCGACGTGCGGACGGCCCTTACCGCTGATCGGTCGGGGCTAGTCTCTCGTACCAGAAAAGATTCACCGCAGGGAGAGTGCCGTGCAGGTGCGACTGTCCGCCGTCTGGACCGACCCGGGTGGGACCGTGTGGGGTCCGGGCGACACCGTCGACGTCGACGCGGTCACCCTCGCCGAACTGGAGGAGCAGGGCATGGTAGAGCAGCCCGCGGGCCAGAGCGCTGGCTCGACCGAGACCACGACCACGACCACCAAGCCCAAGGAGACCGATCCCAGCAAGATCGGCCCGGGCCCGAGTTCGCCCCCCGCGGACGACACCGACAAGTGAGCCACCGGTGCGGGCGGCGGGCCACCGCCGCCCGCCCGTGCGGGCGTACCCGACAACGGCGTGGCGGCCGGGTCAGCGCTCGCTCATCCCGGCGCGACGCCGCAGTGCCGCCACGTCCGTGACCACGATCCGCCGGCCCTCGGTCCGCAGCCAGCCGCGGCTGGCGAAGGAGCCGATCGCCTGGTTGACGCTCTGCCGCGAGCCGCCGGCCATCTCGGCGAGCTGGCTCTGGTTCAGTTCGATGGTGATCATCGGGGCCTGGCTCTCGCCGGCCAGCCGGACCAGCGTCTTGGCCACCCGGCCGGGCAGGTCCAGGAAGACGTGGTCGGCGTTCTGCTCGGTCAGCCGGCGGATCAGCCCACCGAGCGAGCGCATCACCGCGTCCAGGATGCGCGGGTTCGAGTGCACCAGCTCCATGAACGCCCCGCGGGAGAGCGCGAGCGCGGCGCAGTCCTCGATGGCCTCGGCCGAGGCCGAGCGGGTGGAGGCGTCCAGCAGCGAGACCTCGCCGAGCACGTCCGGCGGCCGGATCACCGACAGCACCGCGCGCTCGCCGGTCGGCGCGGTGCGGAACACCGCGACCGCGCCGCGGCGCAGCACGATCAGGGACTCGCCCGGGTCGTTCTCCACGAAGAGCAACTGACCCTTGCGGTACGTCCGCGGCACCGCCGCGGCGATCACCCGCTGGCGCACCTCGGGCTCCAGCCCGGCGAACATCTCCACACCCGTGAGCGCGTCACCCGGCTCCGGCAGGCGCATCTCCACGGCCGACCCCTCCCCGGTCATGGACCACAACATCGCTCACCGGGTGAACCTGACGGGCCCCTGACAAGGTGAACTGACACCGGGTTCGGCGTCCGGTAGCGGTACACATCAGATCATGACGGCCATGTCGCTTGCTGTACACCCCTGGATGCGGTTCCGTGACCGTCCCGAGCCGCGCCGGTCCGGCCGGTGAGGTGCGGATCCGTTCCCGGACGGGCGACCCGCCGGTCGGGCCGCGGCGGGGGTGGGCGAGGATGACCGGGATGGTGCACCGCTACTTCTACGACTGCGAGTTCATCGAGGACGGCCGGATCGTCGACCTGGTGTCGATCGGCGTCGTCGACGAGTACGGCCGCGAGTTCTACGCGGTCTCCACCGAGTTCGACGACTCCCGCGCCGTGCCCTGGGTGCGCCGCAACGTGCTGGACAAGCTCCCCTCGCCGGCCGACCGGGCCTGGCGGTCCCGGGAGCGGATCCGCGACGACCTCTACGACTTCCTGATCGAGCCGATCCGGGACCGCCCGGGCGAGCAACTGGAGCTGTGGGCCTGGTACGCCGCGTACGACCACGTGGCGCTCGCGCAGCTGTGGGGGGCCATGCCGGCGCTGCCCCGGGAGATCCCCCGGTTCACCAAGGAGCTGCGCCAGCTCTGGGACGAGCGCGGCCGCCCGCCGCTGCCGGACGCCGCGGCGGCCCGGCACGACGCGCTGGTGGACGCCCGGCACAACCTGGCCCGGTGGCGGGCAATGACCGGTTAGTAGGTTTGGTCGGATCTGTCCCGGGCACCGGATTCGCGTCGATGCGATGCGAGGAGGTACGCCGTGAGTGAGCCGACCACCACCGCCGAGGCGCGGCGCCGCGTCACCGAGCTGGTCCGCCGGGCCCGGATCTGCATGCTGACCACCGTCGCCCTCGACGGCCGCCAGGTGAGCCGACCGATGGCGCTGCAGGAGGCGGACTTCGACGGCGACCTGTGGTTCTTCACGTACGCCGACTCGGCCAAGGCCCGGCAGCTCCGGGTCAACCCGGAGGTCAACGTCGCCTTCGCCGACCAGCGGCACGGCGCCTGGGTGTCGGTCTCCGGCACCGCCCAGGAGGCGTACGACCGGGCCCGGGCCGAGCGGCTGTGGCACCCGCTGCTGGCGACCTGGTTCCCGGACGGGCCGGACACCGCCGGGCTGACCCTGATCCGGGTGCACGCCAGCTCGGCCGAGTACTGGGACTCGCCGGGCGGCGCCGTGGTCAACCTGCTCGGCCTGGCCCGGGCCGCGGTGACCGGACGGACGCCGGCGCCGGGGGAGAACCGCGAGGTCAGCTACTGACCGGTAGCCGGACCGGCCCCGGGGTGCGGTGTCGGCGCCCTGCCACGGCGACTACAGTGCGCACTGACGGCCCGCCCCGGGCCGGCAACGGCGCCGATGGTCTGATCCGACACATATCCTGGGGCATATCGGGCTTCACCTGATGCTCCCAGGAGGATGAGCAGATCATGCGTATCGGCGTGCTCACCGGCGGCGGCGACTGCCCGGGTCTGAACGCGGTCATCCGGGCGGTGGTCCGCAAGGGCGTCGCCAGCTACGGCCACGAGTTCGTGGGTTTCCGGGACGGCTGGAAGGGTCCGCTGGAGGGCCTGTCCCGCCCCCTGGGCATCGCGGAGGTCCGCGGCATCCTGCCGCGCGGCGGCACCATCCTCGGTTCCTCCCGGACCAACCCCTTCAAGATCGAGAACGGCGTCGAGCGGATCAAGGACAACCTGGCCGCCCAGGGCGTCGACGCGCTGATCGCCATCGGCGGCGAGGACACCCTCGGCGTGGCCACCAAGCTGCACGAGCTCGGCGTCAACGTGGTCGGCGTGCCGAAGACGATCGACAACGACCTGGGCGCCACCGACTACACCTTCGGCTTCGACACCGCCGTCAACATCGCCATGGAGGCGATCGACCGGCTGCACACCACCGCCGAGAGCCACCACCGCACCCTGGTGGTCGAGGTGATGGGCCGGCACGCCGGCTGGATCGCCCTGCACGCCGGCCTGGCCGGTGGCGCCAACGTGATCCTGCTGCCCGAGCGGCAGTTCGACGTCGAGCAGGTCGCCGGCTACGTCGAGAAGCGCTTCCAGCACCAGTACGCCCCGATCGTGGTGGTCGCCGAGGGCGCCCAGCCGCTGGCGGGCCAGATGGTCCTGCAGAACCAGGAGCTGGACGCGTTCGGCCACGTCCGCCTCGGCGGCATCGGCCAGTGGCTGGCCGAGCAGCTGGAGGCGAAGACCGGCAAGGAGGCGCGCACCGTCGTGCTGGGCCACATCCAGCGCGGTGGCACCCCGACCGCCTTCGACCGGGTGCTGGCCACCCGGCTCGGCCTCCAGGCGATCGACGCGGCGCACGAGGGCGACTGGGGCAAGATGGTCGCCATGCAGAGCACGGACATCGTCCGGGTGCCGCTGGCCGAGGCCACCCGCGAGCTGAAGACCGTGCCGCTGGAGCGGTACGCCGAGGCCGAGGTCTTCTTCGGCAGCTGAGCCGACCGGCGGCGGCGCGGCGGGCCACCCGGCCCACCGCGCCGCCGGCCACGGCAGGAGGGGGTACGCGGTGCACACGGTCGCCGTGATCGGCGCCGGCAAGATCGGTGAGCTGATGCTCTCCGGGCTGCTGCGCTCGGGCTGGCCGGTCGACCGGCTGCTGGCCACCGCCCGGCGCCCGGCCCGCGCCGAGGAGCTGACCGCCCGCTACGGGGTACGGGTGGTCGACAACCTCACCGCTGTCGACGAGGCGGAGGTGCTCGCCGTCTCGGTCAAGCCGCAGGACGCGGCGACGCTGCTCGACGAGATCGGGCCCAAGGTGCCCGCCGACAAGCTGGTGATCTCGCTCTGCGCCGGCCTGCCGACCAGCTTCTTCAACCGCCGGCTGCCCGAGGGCACCCCGGTGGTGCGGGTGATGACCAACACCCCGGCCCTGGTCGACGAGGCGATGACGGCCATCTCCGCCGGCGCGCACGCCACCGGGACCCACCTGGCCCTGGCCGAGGAGATGTTCAAGCCGCTGGGCGCCACCATCCGGGTGCCCGAGTCGCAGCAGGACGCGGTCACCGCGCTCTCCGGCTCCGGGCCGGCCTACTTCTACCTGCTGGTCGAGGCGATGATCGACGCCGGCATCCTGCTCGGCCTGCCCCGGCAGGTGGCCCACGAGCTGATCGTGCAGACCGCCATCGGCTCCGCGGTGATGCTGCGCGACTCCGGCGAACACCCGGTGAAGCTGCGCGAGGCGGTCACCTCGCCGGCCGGCACCACCATCTCGGCCGTGCGCGAGCTGGAGAAGCACGGCGTACGGGCGGCGCTGCTCGCCGCGCTCGAGGCGGCCCGGGACCGGGCCCGCGAGCTGGCCGACCAGGCCGACTGAGTCAACCGGACTGCAGGGCCAGCTCCTCGACGCCGCGCACCGGCTCGGCCGGCTGCTGGGCGGGTACCCGGGCGAACCGCGTCCACCCGGCGACCACCCGCACGGCGACGTGCCAGGGCGCCGGGTCGTCGGCGTCGCCCGGCTCGGCGGGCCGGGTCACCGCCACGCCCCAGTGCCGCAGCCGCTCCAGGCTCTCCAGGAAGGCGGGGTGCCGGGCGAACGCCGGATCGGGGGCGGGCACGGCGACGACCGGCAGGCCGATCGAGGTCGCCTCGTTGAGCAGCCGCAGGGCGAGGTTGTCGTTGAACCCGTACGCCCACTTGTTGACCAGGTCGAAGCTGGCCGGCGCGACCGCGTACGCGTCGGCCGGCGGCAGCGGGTGCAGCGTCTCGGCCTGCTCGTCGGTGCGCACCGGATGCCCGGTCAGCTCGGCGAGGGCGGCGGGGTCGACGGCGTCGGCGGTGGCGGCGACCGCGTGGACCTGCCAACCCAGTTCCTGGCAGCCGGCGATGAACTCGGCGAGCCCGGCGGCGGGTTCGGCGTGGCAGACGATGAGATGGAGGGCGGGGGATCGGGTCTTCCCGGGCATGGCGCTCCTATCGGCATGGGTGTCCCGCGCGCCAGTCGTACGGCTGCCGCCGGTGCTCCGGCGGGACGTCGATCGCCTGGTCACCGGCGATCGCGCCGATCGAGTGGCGGCCGGATGTCCGTGTGGGTCCCGAAGCCGAGGGTAGCGAGCCGCCCGCCGACGTGAGCCGGTTTCCGGTGAACTGGCCGGGCCGACGGAAAAACGGCGCCGGGCTGATCGACGGATCAGCCCGGCGCCGCCACGTCGGACGGTCCTCAGTAGAGCAGGTACGGGGCGCGGCGCCGGTTGAAGTCGGCCAGCTCGTCGGCCCAGGCGCCGACCACGTCGTCCACGTCGGCGCCCGCGTCGATCATCGTGCGCAGCCGGGGCGAGCCGGTCAGCTTGTCGATCCAGTACGGCCGCACGGTGTCCCAGGAGTCCCGCCGCCAGGCGAACGCCGGGTACTTGTGCGCCTCGACCAGCATGGCCACGGCGGTGCGGATCGGGTCGTACGCGGCCCGGTCGACGACCTTCACCTCGACGCCGGCGCAGAGCTTGTTGAGCAGCGCCGGCTTCTGCCCGGCGGAGGTCGGCGTGAAGTACGCCTCGCGGAACTCGACGCCCGGCAGCTCCCGGGCGTTGAGCCGGTCGGACCAGTGGTAGTCGAAGTCGGTGGCCAGCCCGCCGATCAGCTCGAACGGCCGGCAGGTGCCCCGCCCCTCGGTGATCGAGGCGACGCCCTCGAACAGCCCGGTGCCCGGGTAGACCAGCGCGGTGTCCGGAGTGGGCATGTTCGGGCTGGGCATCACCCAGGGCAGGTCGGTGTCGGCGGCGAGCTTGTCGCGCTTCCAGTGTCGACAGCGGACGACGTGCAGGTCCGCCTGGCCGCCGGCCTCGGCCGGCAGGAACTCGGCGTTGAAGAACCGGGCCAGCTCGCCCACCGTCATGCCGTGCTGCTGGACGATCTCCTTCAGCCCCACCCCCGAGGTGTAGGCGCTGGTCATCATCGGCCCGTACGCCCGGCCGCCGACCGGGTTGGGCCGGTCCAGCACGACGTACCGCTTGCCGGTCCGGGCGGCGGCCATCATCGAGGTGTACATCGTCCAGATGTAGGTGTAGAAGCGGGCGCCCACGTCCTGGATGTCGAAGACCACGGTGTCGACGCCGGCCTGGGTGAACATCGTCTCCCACTTGGCCAGCGACGCCCCGTACGCGTCGTAGACGGTGATCCCGGTGCGGGCGTCGACGCCGGTGCCCTCGCTGCCGCCGGCCTGCGCCGAGCCGCGGAACCCGTGCTCGGGGCCGAACGCGGCGGCCAGCTGGACCGCGTCGGAGGCGTGCATCAGGTCGACCAGGTGCCGGTAGGACCCGTCGACACCGGTCGGATTCGAGATCACGCCGACCCGCTGGCCGGCGAGTTCGCTGAAGCCGGACCGGACGAGCACGTCCAGGCCGGTCTCCACGCGGCGGATGCCGGGCACTGCGGCGCCGGGTGAGCCGGGGGCCGCCGCCGCGACCGCTCCCGCGGTCACCGCACCCGCACCGGCCAGGAACTTCCTACGCTCCACGGTCGACCTCCCGTCGTGGTTTCGTTGAAACTTAACTACACGTCAATGGCCCGTCAAGGAAGGTTAGCTACAAGAGCGGCGGGTGAGCTGCGGGTGCGGCCGCAGTCCGGCCCGGAGTGCCCCATACTGGCCGGGTGTTCACACTCGCCCAGGCCCGGCACCTGGTGGCCACCCTGCGCCCCCGCGTCGACGAGCTGATCCGGCTCCGGGCCGACCTGGCCGAACTCCGCGCCGACCTGGCTCGGGAGGGCGCCAGCCCGCTCGGCGGGCGGGCCGAGGTCAAGGGGCTGGAGGCGCGGCTGCACGCCGTGCTGGACGAGCTGCACCAGCACGACATCCAGGTGAAGGGGATCGCCCCGGTGCTGCTCGACTTCCCCGGCGAGCGGGACGGCCGGCCGGTGCTCTGGTGCTGGCTGGAGGGGGACCCGGACCTGAACTGGTACCACCGCGTGGAGTGCGGCTTCGCCGGCCGCCGCCCGGTCTGGCCGGACTCCCGCTCCGGCCGCCGGTCAGCCGGCGGCTGACCGGGGCAGCGGGTCGCCGGCCGGCTCGGCGACGGCGAAGACCACCAGGTTGTCCCGGTAGTGGCCGCGGCGGCGGTCGAACTCGCCGCCGCAGGTGACCAGGCGCAGCTCCGGGCCCGGCGTCGGGCCGTACACCGCGCTGGTCGGGAAGCGGTCCTTGCCGGCGCGCAGCGTGCCGGTGACCCGGAACGGCACCACCCGGTCGCCGCGCCACACCTGCACCCGGTCACCCGGGCGCAACTCGCCGAGCCGGGCGAAGACGGCCGGCCCGTCCCGCGAGTCCAGGTGCCCGGCAATCACCGCCGGGCCCGGGTCGCCGGGGGCGGGGCCGCCGCCGTACCAGCCGGCGCGGTCGAAATCGGACGGCGCGGCCAGGGCGCCGGCCGCGTCCAGACCGAGCACGCTGAGCGGGGAGTCCACGCCGATCCGCGCCACCCGGAGCCGGCTGGGTGGGCCGGCGGCCGCCGCGCAGTCCGTCGCGCAGCCCGGACCCGCTGCCGGCGCGGGCCAGGTGGCCCCGAGTGCCGGCGCGGGCCGGGTGGCCGCGCCCGGGGCTGCCGGCCGGTCGGACCAGGACAGGGTTGCCGGTAGGTCGGACCGGCTCACGGCCGGACCGGGTGGGGCGGCCCGGCCGGCGGCCGGCGGGGGCGGGGCGGACCCGCCGAGGGCCGGCCCGACACCGGCCGCCAGGCAGAGGGCCGCGCCGGCCGCGACCAGCGCCGCCGGGCGTACCCGCCGGCGCCGCCGGACCGCCGGGCCGGGTCCGCCGGTCACCAGGGGGTACGCCGCCGGCGCAGCAGCACCAGCCCCGCCCCGACGAGCCCGGCCCCGGCCAGCCCGAGCAGCGGGTACGCCGACCGCTCCGGCCGCGCGGTGCCCCCCGCGCCGGTGTCCACACCCCCGGCCGGCACCACCGAACCGCCCTGGGCGTCCTGGCGCAGCTCGGTGGTGAGCCCGCCCCGCTTCGCGTCGAGCACCAGCAGCGAGTAGACCGCGCCGCGGGTCAGCTCGACCGCTGCCTCGGTGGTCGGGCCACCCGCGCCGCCGAGGCGCAGCCGCCACCGGCCCGGCTCCAGCTCGTGGTAGTCGGTGGTGGTGGCGAACGGCACGCCCTCGGCGATCCGTGGCCCGTCGGCGGCCGCCACGTCGAGCACCGGGGCGCGTACCGAGGCCTGCACGACGCGGAGCTTGGCCCGGCCGGGCGGCGGTGCGCTGAGGTCGTCGTGCAGCACCCGCAGCCCCAGGTCGGCGTGCCGCCCCACCCCGGCCACCGTGTACGCCGCGCCGCTGCTCACCGCCACCTCGGTGGTCAGCACCGGCGGTTCGTCGGCCGGTGCGCCCGCCTCGCGCATGGCCACCGCGTACCGCCCGGCCGGCAGCGGGAGGTACCGGGAGACCACCCCGTAGCCGACGGCCGGGAAGACCTGCGGCTCCGACCGGTCGGGCGCGGCCAGGTAGACGTCCACGGCGGGGGTGTCGGGGGAGAGGTGCGCCAGCCGCACGTACCCGACGGTCGCCGCACCGGCGGCCGGCGCGGCGGCGGCGGTCGCCAGCCCGGCGCCGAGCAGGAGCGCGCCGGCTCCGGCGAGCAGGCGGCGCGGCGTGGTCCGAAGCAGGTGCATGTCGCCTCCGGAGTGGACGGTGAGGATGCGTCCGGTAGAGAGTCCCGTCTGTGGGACTGCGGCGCAATCCTGGCGCGACCGACACGCCGGGACTCCGTCCGGTCACCCTGCGTCCGCCGTCCTCGCGGGCGCCGGGGGCGGCGGAAATCGCCACTGACCGACGCCGCACCGGCAGGATCTTTCCTTCGTCGATATTTAGTGATATCTATCTCGCACCGATCCTCCTACCCCCGGAGCGCGACGTGCGGAAATCCCGTCTGGCAACCCTCGCCATCAGCCTGGTCACCACCGTGGCCGCCACCCTCGCCATCGCGGTCGGGCCGGCTCAGGCCGCCCCCGCCGACCACTACGTCGCCCTCGGCGACTCGTACTCCTCCGGCGTGGGCGCCGGCAGCTACACCGCCGAGAGCGGCTCCTGCCAGCGCAGCACGAACGCCTATCCGGCGCTCTACGCGGCGGCCGTGCGCCCGGCGTCGTACCGCTCGGTCGCCTGCTCGGGCGCCACCACCAGCAGCGTGGTCAACACCCAGCTCGCCGCGCTCAGCTCCACCACCTCGCTGGTCAGCATCACGGTCGGCGGCAACGACGTGGGCTTCGCCAACATCATGACCACCTGCGTGCTCTACGGCACCACCGAGTGTGTGGCGGCGGTGCAGGCGGCCGAGGACAAGGCCCGTGCCGAACTGCCCGCCCTGCTGCGCACCGTCTACACGGGAATCCGCAACCGGGCGCCCTCGGCCCGGGTGGTGGTCGTCGGCTACCCGGTCTTCTACCAGCTCGGCACGGTCTGCGTCGGGCTCAGCGCCACCTCGCGGGCGAAGATCAACGAGGGCATCAACCTGGTCGACGACATCACCCGTAGCGCCGCCCAGGCGGCCGGGTTCACCTTCGCCGACGTCCGGTCCCAGTTCGTCGGCCACCAGCTGTGCAGCTACGGGGAGAAGTGGCTGCACGCCCTCAACTTCGCCAACCTCGGCATCTCCTACCACCCGACGGCGGCCGGGCAGTCCGGCGGCTACTACCCGGTCTTCCGCTCCGTCGCCGGCTGACGCCGCTGGCCTGCGGGGGTGTGATCGAAAGCGGTCACACCCCCGCACAGTGCCTGCCTCCGCGGCCGGCGACCGCGCCCCGTTTCCACCGGTCGTTCGGCCGTGGACCGGGCGAACATCTCGGCCTGCCGGGCTGCGTGGCGACGCCGCCGGGTTGGACGGGCCGGCGGGGCGGGTTGGCCGGCGCGGTCGTTCCTCCGGGATCGGCCGGGCGTGTCGTGGCGCCTCGGCCCGCGATGCTCTTCCCGCCGTGATCGACACCGTTTCGGCGATGTGGCGGCATCCCACGCCTGCGGACACCCCATGCCGCCGACACGGTGTCGATCACCGGGGTTGCGCGGCGACCGACGACGGGTGGGCGTCGGGCGGTGACCCGGGCGCGGGACGGTCGGGTCAGTCCCGGTTGGGCAGTACCTTCTCGATCGCGGCGCGCAACTCGGCGGAGTCCGGGGTCACCGTCGGGGCGAACCGGGCGGCGACCGTGCCGTCCGGCGCGACCAGGAACTTCTCGAAGTTCCACCGCACGTCGCCGGTGTGCCCCTCGGCGTCCGGGGTGGACACCAGCGCCGCGTAGAGCGGGTGCCGGCCGCGGCCGTTGACGTCGACCTTCTCCGTCAGCGGGAAGGTCACCCCGTAGTTGACCTGGCAGAAGTCGCTGATCTCGGCGGCGCTGCCCGGCTCCTGCCCGGCGAACTGGTTGCACGGCACGCCGAGCACCACCAGGCCGCGGTCGGCGTACTCCTCGTACAGCGCCTGGAGGCCGGCGTACTGCGGGGTGAGGCCGCAGCGGGAGGCGACGTTGACCACCAGCAGGGCCCGGCCGCGGTAGCGGGCGAGGTCGGCCGGGCCGCCGCCGAGGGCGTCGATCGGGGTGTCGAAGACGGTCATGCACCGAGGTTACGCGCTCGCCGCCGGGCGTAGAGAAGCCTCCCCACCGCGCGCCACGAAGGCTTCCCGCCGCACGCCGGCCGACCTCCCCGACGAGCCGGGGAAATCGAAACATGCACATCTTGACGAAGTGATGACGTCGTGAGTAGCGTCTCAGCAATCATTTTGGAAAGTTTCCTAACTGTTTGGGGAGACGCCACATGAAGAGATCGCTCCGCCGGGCCCTCTGGGCCGGCGCCGTGGTCGCCGTCACCGTCGCCACGGTGCCGATGGCCTCGGCGTTCGGTGCCGGCACCGTCACCACCACGTTCACCAAGGTGCAGGACTGGGGGACCGGTCACGAGGCCAGGGTGACGATCACCAACGGCTCGGACGCCCCGGTCAGCACCTGGCGTATCGAGTTCGACCTGCCCGCGGGCACCAGCATCAGCAGCTCCTGGGACGCGGACGTCACCCGCACCGGCGACCACTACGTCGCGGTGAAGAAGAGCTGGGCCGGGCCGATCGCTCCGGGCGCGGCCTTCAGCTGGGGCTACAACGGCAGCGGAGCGTACCGGGCGCCGCTGAACTGCACCATCAACGGCGCCCCGTGCGGCGGCGGCGCGCCGCCCACCACCACCGCCCCGCCGACCACCACGCCGCCGACGACGACCCCGCCGACCACCACGCCGCCCACCTCCAACCCGCCCACCACCAACCCGCCGGACCCGGGTGGCAAGAAGGTCGTCGGCTACTTCGCCCAGTGGGGCGTCTACGGCCGCAACTACCACGTCAAGAACATCCACACCAGCGGCTCGGCCGCGAAGCTGACCCACATCCTGTACGCCTTCGGCAACACCACCGGCGGCCGCTGCACCATCGGGGACAGCTACGCCGACTACGAGAAGGCGTACACCGCCGCGGACAGCGTGGACGGCGTCGCCGACACCTGGGACCAGCCGCTGCGGGGCAGCTTCAACCAGCTGCGCAAGCTCAAGAAGATGTACCCGCACCTGAAGGTGATCTGGTCCTTCGGCGGCTGGACCTGGTCCGGCGGCTTCACCCAGGCCGCGCAGAACCCGGCCGCGTTCGCCGAGAGCTGCTACAACCTGGTCGAGGACCCGCGCTGGGCGGACGTCTTCGACGGCATCGACGTCGACTGGGAGTACCCGAACGCCTGCGGCCTCACCTGCGACAGCAGCGGCCCGAACGCGTTCAAGAACGTGGTCGGCGCGCTGCGTACGAAGTTCGGCTCGTCGGCGCTGGTCACCGCGGCGATCACGGCGGACGGCAGCAACGGCGGCAAGATCGACGCCACCGACTACGCCGGCGCCGCGCCGCACCTCAACTGGATCATGCCGATGACGTACGACTTCTTCGGTGCGTGGGCCGCCCAGGGGCCGACCGCCCCGCACTCGCCGCTGACCTCGTACCCCGGCATCCCGCAGCAGGGCTTCTGGTCCGACGCGGCGATCCAGAAGCTCAAGAGCAAGGGCATCCCGGCCAACAAGCTGCTGCTCGGCATCGGCTTCTACGGCCGGGGCTGGACCGGGGTGACCCAGGCCGCCCCGGGCGGCACCGCCACCGGCGCGGCCCCGGGCACCTACGAGCAGGGCATCGAGGACTACAAGGTCCTCAAGAACACCTGCCCGGCCACCGGCACGATCGCCGGCACGGCGTACGCCAAGTGCGGCAGCAACTGGTGGAGCTACGACACCCCGTCGACCATCAACGGCAAGATGACGTACGCGAACAACCAGGGCCTCGGTGGCGCGTTCTTCTGGGAGCTCTCCGGTGACACCACCAACGGTGAGCTCATCGGCGCCATCAAGGGCGGTCTCGGCTAGGCCGTAGGCCGACGCACCACCCACACGGCGGGGAGGGACCACGCACCGGTCCCTCCCCGCCCGGTGGTGTCAGCGGGGCCGACGTGGCATCGAGCGGTCGCGGTGCTCCTGCGGGGAGAACCCGTACCGGGCCCGGAACACCCGGCTGAAGTGGGCGCTGTCCCGGAACCCCCACCGCGCGGCGACGGTCCGCACGGACAGGCCGCGCAGCCGCTCGTCGGCCAGGTCCCGGTGGCAGCGGGCCAGCCGCCGGTTGCGGATCAGCGCCGCCACGGTGGTGTCGGCGTCCTCGAAGAGCCGGTGCAGCGTGCGCAGCGAGACGTGGTGCGCGGTGGCCACCGTGGCCGGTCTCAACTCCGGGTCGCCCAGGTGCCGCTCCACGAACGCCTCGACCCCGGCGCGCAGGCCGGTGGCCCGGACCTCCGTCGGCAGCGTCTCCTCGATGTCCAGCCGCTGGGCGAGGGTGCCGGCGACGAGGTCCAGGGCGACCGTGTCGAGGCGGACGGCGTCGGCCGGGGCGTACTGCTCGGGATGGCCGACGACCTGCCGGATGAACTGGGCGAGCAGCAGCCCCATGCCGGCGCCCGCCGGGATCTCGGCGGCCAGCAGCCGGTCGGCCCGCCGGGCCGGTATGGGCAGCGCGGCCGGTGGCACCAGGGCGGTGACCGTGCTGAGCGGTCCGGCGGTGGGCCCGTCCGGGCGGTGCCACGAGCCGTGCGGCCGACCGGTGTGCACGAAGGCGAACCCGTGCGGGCCGAGGCGCGTCTCCCGGCGGTCCTGGATCATCGCGCCGTGCCCGGACAGCGGCAGCGCGAGGTGGTACATCTCCGGGTCGGAGCGGCGGATGTGGCGGGCGGTGCGCCGCATGTCGAGCGAGGGGTAGCGCCACGAGGAGAGCTTCACCGTGCCCAGGTCGACGACCCGGGCGGAGGCGGTGAAGTCGTGGGCGTGCGGGCTGTCCACGCGCGCCGGCGCCGACTCCCGGGCGACCAGTTCCTGCCAGAAGTCGAACCGCTCGGCCGCGGGCAGCATAGCGGTGTCGATCGACGCCGTCCCGAGAATCCCCGTCACCCCCGCCACTGTCGTCGCGGTCGCGCCGGGATCGGCCGCGGATGTCCACCGGCCGTCGGCACCGCCTCGACTGGAAGCAATGCTGCCAGAGAGCGTCCGCGCCTGACGAGCGGGCATGTGGGTGGGTGGATGTGACAGACTCGCGGCTCGGTATGTCTGGATGACCCGTCGACGGAGGTGGCGATGCGCGTGACGCACCGGAGGCTGGCGGCGACCGCCGCCCTGCTCGCGACCCTGCCGATCACCCTGCTCGGCTGCGGTCTGATCAAGGAGGACGACCCGGCGACCAAGCCCGGCCGGGCGCCCGCCGAGGAGGCGAGCGCGCGGGCCCGGGAGCGGGTGCAGGCGTACCTCGACGCGATGACCGCCAAGGACGTGGCCGCCGGCCGCAGCCAGTTCTGCGCGACCGCGCACGAGAGTTTCGACGCCGCCGCGACCGGCCCGAACGGCGACTTCGCCGACCACTTCCAGGTGCCGCAGGCCGAGATCACCGACATCCGGCCCGGCCCCCGGGGGCAGGAGGTCAGCACCTCGGTCTCGATCACCGTCGGCTCCCGCAAGGCCACCCGGTCGCTGCTGTTCACCGTCACCCGCAACGGCGCCGACTGGTGCATCGCCGGCGAGGAGCCGGGCGGGCACACTCCGGCCCCCGCCGTCACGCCCTGACCTGCGGGTGGGTGAGACGCCTCTCATCAGCCGGAACCGGACCCCTCGCCGGTCGGCGGGCCCGGCGGTCGCCGTACGCTTTCTGGCATGCGCCATGAGTGGCACCAGCTGAGCCATCCCGCCGTGGGCAGCCCCGGCCTGCAGACCAGCCGTCCGACCGTCGACTCCGCCGAGGACGCGGCCCTCGGCCTGGACCGCTGGCGGGACCTGCCCCGGGCGCAGACCCCGCCCTGGCCGGACCCGGCCCGGGTCGCCGAGGTCTGCAAGGTGCTCGACACCGTCCCGTCGGTGGTGGCGCCGTACGAGGTCGACCAGCTCCGGCAGCGGCTCGCGCTGGTCTGCGAGGGCAAGGCGTTCCTGCTCCAGGGTGGCGACTGCGCGGAGACCTTCGCCGACAACACCGAGAGCCACCTGCTGGCCAACGCCCGCACCCTGCTCCAGATGGCGATCGTGCTCACCTACGGCGCGTCGCTGCCGGTGGTCAAGGTGGCCCGGGTGGCCGGCCAGTACACCAAGCCGCGCTCGCTGCCGACCGACGCCCGCGGCCTGCCCGCCTACCGGGGCGACATGATCAACTCGCTGGAGGCCACGCCGGACGCCCGGGTCGCCGACCCGCAGCGCATGATCCGGGCGTACGCGAACTCGGCCGCCGCGATGAACATGCTCCGCGCGTACCTGGCCGGCGGGCTCGCCGACCTGCACGCGGTGCACGACTGGAACAAGGGCTTCGTGCGGAACTCGCCGGCCGGCGAGCGCTACGAGGCGATCGCCCGGGAGATCGACCGGGCGCTGGCCTTCATCCGGGCCTGCGGGATGACCGACGACGAGGCGCTGCGCACGGTCACCCTCTACTGCTCGCACGAGGCCCTCGCGCTGGAATACGACCGGGCGCTGACCCGGGTCTCCGACCGCCGGGCGTACGGGCTCTCCGGGCACTTCCTCTGGATCGGCGAGCGCACCCGGCAGATCGACGGCGCGCACATCGACTTCATCTCCCGCATCGCCAACCCGATCGGGGTCAAGCTCGGCCCGACCACCACCCCGGACGAGGCGATCGAGCTCTGCGAGAAGCTCAACCCCGACAACATCCCCGGCCGGCTCACCCTGATCAGCCGGATGGGCAACCACCGGGTCCGCGACGCCCTGCCACCGATCGTGTCCAAGGTCACCGCGGCCGGCGCCAAGGTGGTCTGGCAGTGCGACCCGATGCACGGCAACACGCACGAGTCGTCCAACGGCTACAAGACCCGGCACTTCGACCGCATCGTCGACGAGGTGCTCGGCTACTTCGAGGTGCACCGCGGCCTGGACACCCACCCGGGCGGCCTGCACGTCGAGCTCACCGGCGAGGACGTCACCGAGTGCCTCGGCGGGGCCCAGGGCATCGAGGACCTCGACCTGCCCGACCGGTACGAGACCGCCTGCGACCCTCGGCTGAACACCCAGCAGTCGCTGGAGCTGGCCTTCCTGGTGGCGGAGATGCTCCGTGGCTGAGGCGAGGAGTGAACTCGCGAGCCCCGCGGCCGCGAGCGCAGACATGATCGTCGACCTTCGGTCGGACACGGTGACCCGGCCGACCGCCGGGATGCGGGAGGCGATGGCCACCGCGGAGGTCGGCGACGACGTCTACGGCGAGGACCCGACGGTCAACGCGCTGGAGGCCGAGGTCGCCGCGCTCTTCGGGCACGAGGCGGCGCTGTTCGCCCCGAGCGGGTCGATGGCCAACCAGATCGCCCTGCAACTGGTGGTGCCGCCGGCCAACGAGCTGCTCTGCGACGCCGACGCGCACGTGGTCACGTACGAGATCGGCGCCGCGGCCGCGTACGGCGGCATCTCGTCGCGGACCTGGCCGGCGGTCGGCGCGGACCTCGACCCCGACGTGGTCGCCGCCATGATCCGGCCGGACGGCTACTTCGCGGTCCCGACCCGGGCGATCGCCGTGGAGCAGACCCACAACCGTGGCGGGGGCGGCGTGATCCCGCTGGCCACCCTGCGCCAGCTGCGCCGGGTCGCCGACGACGCGGGGGTCGCGCTGCACTGCGACGGGGCCCGGATCTGGCACGCGCACGTCGCCGACGGGGTGCCGCTGGCCGAGTACGGCGGGCTCTTCGACACCCTGTCGGTCTGCCTCTCCAAGGGGCTCGGCGCGCCGGTCGGCTCGCTGGTGGTCGGCAGCGCCGAGAAGATCGAACGGGCCCGGTGGATCCGCAAGCGGATGGGCGGCGGCATGCGCCAGGCCGGCATCCTCGCCGCGGCCGGCCGGTACGCCCTGGCCCACCACCTCGACCGGCTCGCCGAGGACCACGCCAAGGCGGCCCGGCTGGCCGAGGCGATCGCGCCGTTCGGGGTGCTCGCCAGCCCGGTGCGCACCAACGTGGTGCCGCTCGACCTGACCAAGGCCCCGCTGGACGCGCACGCGCTGGCCGCCGCCGCCCGCGCCGAGGGGGTGCTGGTCTCGGTGCTCGGCCCGCGCACCGCCCGCCTGGTCACCCACATGGACGTCGACGACGCCGCCGTCGACCGCGCCACCACCACCCTCACCGGCATCCTCCGCGCCTGACCCTCCGCCTTCGTCCGGCGAACGAGTGGCTGTTCCGCGGGGGACAGCCGCTCGTTCCCGGAAGGTGCGCGGCCGGCCACCCCGGGGTGAGGGCGGTCAGGGGTGGAGGCGGGTGAGGGTGGCGATGTCGGCGGCGTGCCCGACGTGCTTCTCCGTGGGCGTCTCCACCACGATCGGCAGGCCGGCGGTGGCCGGGTGCCGCATGAGCTCGGCGAACGCGGGCTCGCCGATGGTGCCCTTGCCGATGTTCTCGTGCCGGTCCCGGGTCGAGCCGCACAGGTCCTTCGAGTCGTTGGCGTGCACCAGCTTCAGCCGGTCGGGCCCGACCGTCGCCACCAGCGTGTCCAGGGTCGCCGTCATGCCGCCCTCGGCGGCCAGGTCGTGCCCGGCGGCCCAGGCGTGGCAGGTGTCGAAGCAGACCCCGAGCCAGGGGTGCCGGTCCACCGCGTCGAGGTAGGGCCCGAGCTGCTCCACCCGGGAGGCGAGCGAGCGGCCGCCACCGGCGCTCGGCTCCACCAGCAGCATCGGCCCGCCCTCGGCCGCGGCGCTGTCCAGCAGCGGCAGCAGCGCCTCGCGGACCTGCCGCATCGCCGCCTCGGCGTGCCCGGCGTCCACCGCGCTGCCGGCGTGGAACACCACCCCGCGGGCGCCGATCGCGGTGCCCCGGCGCAGCGCGTGGGCCAGCGTCAGTGCCGACCGCTCGACCGTCGCGGCGGTCGGCGAGCCGAGGTTGACCAGCAGCGACGCGTGGATGAAGACCGGTACGTCCCGTTCGGCGCAGCCGTCGCGGAACAGCGCGTCCTGGACCGGGTCGCCCGGCGGCAGCGCCCAGCCGCGGGAGTTCGAGACGTAGACCTGCACCACCTCGGAGCGCGCCGCGTCGAGGTACGGCAGGGCCGCCCTGGCCAGGCCGCCGGAGGTGGGCGTGTGCGAGCCCACCCGCCGGCGTCCGTCGGGCTGTGCCGCGGTCATCACAGGCACCCGAGGGTGACCTGGGTGCCCGGCGGCACCTGGCTGTTCTCGTTCGGGTTCTGGAAGCGCACGATGCCGTTCGGGTTGAACTGCACGGCCACCGGGAAGCCCTGGCTCTCCAGCAGCTGTTTCGCCTGCGGGCAGGGCAGGTCGACCACCCGGGGTACCACCGTCAGCGGCGGGCCCTTGCTGATGTCCAGCTTGACCTGGGCGCCCTTCTCCACGCCGGTGCCGTCGGACGGGCTCTGCCCGAGGATCTCGTCCCGGGGCTTGTCGGAGTCCTTGTAGTTCTCCACCAGCACCAGGCCGAGCCGGTTCAGGGTCGCCCGGGCCTCGGTGAGGCTCTTGCCGACCAGGTTCGGCACCGAGACCGGGGCCCGGCCCTTGCTCAGGATGAGCGTGACCTTGGCGCCCGGCTTGACCTCGGTGCCCACCTTCGGGTTGGTGTCGATGACCACTCCGGCCGGCAGGTTGTCGTCGTAGCGCGCCGCACCCTTGACCGCCACCAGCTTCAGGTTGACCAGATCCGCCTCGGCCAGTTCGAAGTCCTTGCCGACCACGTCCGGCACCGGGAACCGCTCCGGACCCAGCGAGAGGGTGAGGGTGATCGTCCCGCCCTTGACGATCCGGCTCGCCGAGGCCGGGTCCTGCCCCAGCACGGCGTCCTTCGGGACCTGCTCGTCGTGGCGCGGCTCGGCGTACCTGAGGGTGAAGCCGGCGCGCTCGGCCTGCGCCTCCGCCTCGGCCTTGGTCAGGCTCACCAGCTGCGGGGCGACGGTGTAGCGGCCCACGCCGAACCACCACCCGGTCAGGGCGGCGACCAGGCCGAGCACCACCACGGCCGCGGCGACGGCCTGCCGGCCGCGCCGGTCGGCCATCACCCGGGCGCGCAGCGCCACCAGCCGCGACCACAGGTCCTGCCCGTCCTCCGGGGCGGCCCGCCGCCGGCCGGCGCGGGGTCCGCCGCCCTCGGGCAGCCGGGCCCAGGACGGCCGCTCGGCGGGCTTGACCGCCGCGACCACCATGGTCGGCTGGGCCACCGGCGGCTCGTCGGTCACCCGGCGCAGCACGGCGGTACGCGTGTTCGGGTTGCCCAGGTCGTCCCGGGCCACCTGCACCTCGGCCAGCAGGGCGCCGGCGTCGG
The DNA here is from genome assembly GCF_030519475.1 of Micromonospora sp. C28SCA-DRY-2. Lineage (GTDB taxonomy): Bacteria > Actinomycetota > Actinomycetes > Mycobacteriales > Micromonosporaceae > Micromonospora. The sequence goes on from NZ_JAUMKD010000006.1 coordinate 93,055, forward strand.
TCGGCCGGGCGCCCGGGTCGCGCCGGGTGGCCCGGGCGACCAGGTCGTCGAGGACCTTCGGCAGGCCGGGCACCAGCGTCGACGGCGCCGGTACGTCCTGGTCGACGTGCTGCCAGGCGACCTCCACCGGGCGGTCCCCGTCGTACGGGACCCGGCCGGTGAGCATCTCGAACAGCACGATGCCGGCGGAGTAGACGTCGGTGCGCGGGTCGGCGTGCCCGTCGGTGACCAGCTCCGGCGCGACGTACGCCACGGTCGCCATCAGCTGGTTGCCCTGCGTCTCGTCGGCGCTCGCCTCGACCGCCCGGGCCAGCCCGAAGTCGGCCACCTTCACCACGCTGTCGACCAGGTTGGCCACGCCGCCGGTCGGCGCCTCGGCGACCAGCACGTTCTCCGGCTTGACGTCCCGGTGCACCAGCCCGGCCCGGTGCGCGGCGGCGATCGCGGCGAGCATCTGCTCGAAGATGGCCAGCGCCTCGTCCGGGTTGAGCCGGCGCCGCTCGGCGAGCACCTCGCGCAGGGTGCGGCCGCGCACGTACTCCATGACCAGGTAGGGCAGCCCGGAGTGGGTGCCCTGGTCGTAGACCGCCACCACGTTCGGGTGGGTCAGCCGGGCGATGGTCTTCGCCTCGTCGGTGAACCGCTCCAGGAACCCGGCCAGGCGGGCCCGCGCCTCCGGGGCCTGGGTCGGATGAATGATCTTTACCGCCACGGTGCGCTCCAGGCGCTCGTCGGTGGCGGTGTACACGGTCGCCATGCCGCCACGGGCCACGCGACCGCGGATGCGGTAGCGCCCGTCGATCAGCGAGCCCAGCAACGTGTCGGCGACCTGTGTGTCCATCGGCAGGCAGTCTATGTGTCCGGAGGGTGAAGGTTGAACAGGATGCTACAGCCGGGGGGCGAGCGCACCCGTTCCCGCCGCGCGCCACCTGCGGACATGGCCCCTTCGGGGTGCCGTTGACGCAGGCCCGGCGAGGCATGGCAGGGTGGTCGGGTGACCGACTCCGTACCCGCCGACCGGGGCGCGCCCGCCCCCGACCTCGCCGGCCCCGCCGACCCGGCCGACTGGCTGACCCTGCCGGACGTCGCCGAGCGCCTCGACGTGTCGATCAGCAAGGTGCACCAGATGGTCCGGGACCGGGAGCTGATCGCGGTCCGCCGCGACGGCGTCCGCCGGATCCCGGTGGACCTGGTGGCCAACCGTACGGTGCTCAAGCACCTGCCCGGCGTACTCACCCTGCTCGCCGACGCCGGCTACGACGACGAGGCCGCGCTGCGCTGGCTCTACGAGCCCGACGAGAGCCTCCCCGGCGCCACCCCCGCCGACGCGATGCTCCGGGACGCGCTGCTGGAGAACATCCACCGGGCCAACCTGGCTTCTTCCACCCCACCACCTCCCCGGGTCGCCCCGGTGATCATGGTTAGCGGGGGGGAAATGTCCGTTACGGACCGCTAACCTCATGATCAACGTGCGGAAGCGGGGGGTGGGGGGGTGGGGGTTAGTCGGCGCGGCGGGTGGCGGCGATGGCTAGGTCTACCAGGGCCTGGCGGGCCTCGGTGTCCAGGTCGACGGTGGTCAGGGCGGCCAGCGCGGCGTCGGTGAGGGTGACGATCCGCTGCTCGGTACGGGCCAGCGCGCCGCAGGCGGTGATCAGCTCGCGGAGCCGGGCGACGCCCGCCTCGTCCAACTCCGGGTCACCCAGCCGGCCGAGCAGCAGCTCCCGGCCCGCCTCGTCGGTCGCCTCCAGGGCGGCCGCCACCAGGTAGGTGCGCTTGCCCTCGCGCAGGTCGTCGCCGGCCGGCTTGCCGGTCTGGGCCGGGTCGCCGAACACCCCGAGCACGTCGTCGCGGAGCTGGAACGCCTCGCCCAGCGGCAGCCCGTACGCCGAGTACGCGGTGCGCACGTCCGCCGCCGCGCCGGCCAGCGCGGCGCCGAGCAGCAGCGGCCGCTCGACCGTGTACTTCGCCGACTTGTAGCGGGCGACCTTGCCGGCCCGCTCCACCGAGGTGTCCCCGGTGGCCTGGGTCAGCACGTCGAGGTACTGCCCGACGGTCACCTCGGTGCGCATCTCGTCGAAGACCGGCCGGGCCCGGGCCACCGTGCCCGGCTCCAGCCCGGCCGAGTGCAGCAGCTCGTCGGACCAGACCAGGCACAGGTCGCCGAGCAGGATCGCCGCCGCGTCGCCGAAGCCGTTCGGGTCCCCGCGCCAGCCGGCCGACCGGTGCCGGCTGGCGAACCGCCGGTGCACCGCCGGCTCGCCCCGCCGGGTGTCCGAGCGGTCCATCAGGTCGTCGTGGATCAGGGCGCTGGCCTGGACGAACTCCAGCGCGGCCAGGGCGCTCACCACCTGGTCGGAGTCCACCCCGCCGGCGCCCCGGTAGCCCCAGTAGGCGAACGCCGGCCGGAGCCGCTTGCCGCCGCCGAGCACGAACGCCTCGATCGCCTCGGCGACCGGCGCCAGGGCGTCGTCGACCCCGGCCATCCAGGTGCGTTGGGTGGCCAGGAACTCGGCCAGGGCCTTGTCGACCCGTTGGCGCAGCCCGGCGCGGTCGACGGGGGAAACAGGAGCAGCGTCGGTCACGCCCCGACGCTAGCCGGTCCACCTCCGTGCTGTCCTACCCGTGGGTATCCGACGCGCCGTGCCGGGGGTGCCGCGAGCCGGCGGCGCCGCCGAGCGGGGCCGGGTCGGGGGCGCCGCCGGCGCGCGGGGCAGGTACGGCCGGGCCGCCGCGACGAGCGCCGCGTACCGCCGGACCGCCGGTTCGTGCCGGTGCCCGGCCAGCCGGCGACGCAGCTCGGAGAGCTGGCCGAGCGCCCGCGGCGAGCCGGCGCGGACCGCGTCCAGCAACGCCTCGCCGGCCACCGCGCAGGCCCGTTCGACCTCGCCGAGTTGCAGGTAGCCCCGGGCCAGCCAGCCGCCGTAGATCGCCGCGCCGCGCGGGTGCCCGCGCCGGCGAACGGCGGCCAGCGGCGCCTCGGCCGGACCGGGGCGGCCCAGCGCGACCAGGGTGCGCCCGGTCATCGCGGCCAGTTCCGCCCCGTCGAGCCAGTAGAGCCAGGACGGCTCCCGGCCGGGTTCCGGCGGCTCGTCGCCCGCGCGCCGCGCCCCGTCGAGGGCCTGCCGGGCCGCGGCGGCCCGCCCGTCGAGGGCGGCCGCCAGGGCCACCCGGTGCAGCAGCAGCGCCCGCAGGCCGGGCGTGGCGTGCCGGCGCACCCCGGCGTAGCCGGTGCGGGCCAGCACCAGCGCGCCGGCCGGGTCGCCGACGCCGGCCAGCAGGTGGCTGGCGGAGCCGAGCACGTGCCCGGCGAGCGGGACGTCGCCGGCCGCCGTGGCGGCCCGCAGCGCCAGGCGGTAGGCGTCCAGCCCGCCCGCCGGGTCCCCGGCGTCGGCGGCGAGCCAGCCGGCCAGCTGGGCGGACTCGGCCAGCACCGGCAGCAGCCGGCGGCGGGCCGCCGGGGTCGTCCCGGACAGCGCCCGGACCGCCCGCCGCAGCCGGCCGGCCGCCAGGCCGGCCAGGTCGGCCCCGCCGCACAGGTCGTCGAGCCGGCGCAGCTCGTCGGGCGGCCGCCGATCCCGGTCCGGCGGGTCGGGTTCCACCGGCCCGGGCGGCGCGGCGACCAGCAGGGCGGCGCGCGGGTCGGTCAGCCACCGCTGGGCCAGCGCGAGCAGCGCGGCTCGGGAGCGGGCGCCGGCACCGCGGACGGCCGGCGGGGTGCCCAGCGCCCGGGACCGGGCCGCGGCGGAGCGCAGCGGCTCGACCGGCGCCGCCAGCACGACGGCGAGCCAGCCGAGCCAGAAGTCACCGGGGACGCGCAGGTGCCGCTCCCACCGGGAGACCTCGTGCCGGCTCAGCGTCGGCACGCCGGCGGCGGCGCAGAGCTCGGCGGCCAGCCGTGGCTGGCTCCAGCCGCGAGCCAGCCGGAGCTGGGCGAGCAGCGGCCCGAGCAGCCGCGGGCCGGGCGGAAACGGCGTCATGAAGGTCCTCCGGGCGGGCGTCGGCACGGCGGCGGCGCGCCCCGCCGGACGGGACCGCTGCGCCACCGATCGGATCTCGACCCCCGCGCGCCCCCGGTGCGGCCGGTCCCCGGCCGACCCACCCGCGCTGGTCCATACCTACTCCCCGGGTACGACGCTTTCCGGCGCCCGTCGGCGCGAGCACCCCGGCGGCGACGGGTGCCGCCGCCGCGGCGGCGTGGGCGGGTTGGCGGCGGCGTCACCGGCCGGCTGCCGCGCGGTGCCGCCGGCCGCCGGGGGCCGGGCCGGCCCCCGGGTGGCCCGGGCACGGCGTTGCCGGGCGGCGGCCGGGACGCCCGGTGGCCCGGCGCACTCTGCCGGGTGGCGGCCGGGGCGGCCGGGTCGCGGCCGGGCGCTGCCGGGTGGCGGCCGGGTGGCTGCCGGGTCGCGCCCGGGCGGCCGCGGTGTCCGACGGGGTGGGAAGGGCGTGGGTGCGATCGGCGCCGCCCGCTAGAGTCGGGGCGTGGCGCTCGGTCTTCCCTCCGTCCTTCCCCATTCGCAGCCGGCGATCGGGGAGCTGATCCGTGACCGCCAGCCGACCTTCTCCTTCGAGTTCTTCCCACCGAAGACCGAGCAGGGCGAGCGGCTGCTCTGGCAGGCGATCCGCGAGCTGGAGCCGCTGCGCCCCTCGTTCGTCTCGATCACCTACGGCGCGGGCGGGTCGACCCGGGACACCACGGTCGCGGTCACCGAGCGGATCGCCACCGAGACCACCCTGCTGCCGATGGCCCACCTCACCGCTGTCAACCACTCCGTCGCCGAGCTGCGGCACGTGATCGGCCGGCTCGCCGGGGTCGGCGTACGCAACGTGCTGGCCGTGCGGGGCGACCCGCCGGGCAACCCGGGCGGCGAGTGGGTCCGCCACCCCGAGGGCGTGCTCTACGCCGAGGAGCTGGTCCGCCTGGTCCGCGAGTCCGGTGACTTCAGCGTGGGGGTGGCCGCCTTCCCGTACAAGCACCCCCGGTCGCCCGACGTGGCCAGCGACACCGAGTACTTCGTCCGTAAATGTCGGGCCGGTGCCGAGTTCGCGATCACCCAGATGTTCTTCGACGCCGACGACTACCTGCGGCTGCGCGACCGGGTGGCGGCCGCCGGCTGCGACACCCCGATCCTGGCCGGCGTGATGCCGGTGACCCAGATGGGCACCATCGAGCGGTCGGTGCAGCTGTCCGGGGCGCCGTTCCCGCCGGCCCTGGCCGAGCGGTTCGAGCGGGTCGCCGACGATCCGGAGGCGGTGCGCCGGCTCGGCATCGAGCAGGCCAGCGAGATGTGCCGGCGGCTGCTCGACGAGGGCGTGCCGGGGATCCACTTCATCACCCTCAACCGCTCCACCGCCACCCGCGAGGTCTGGCAGAACCTTCAGGTGGGCGCGCGGGTGTGAGCGTACGGGCCGCGACACCTCGGCCGCGGTGCGACGGTTGATCCGTGGTGGGCACACAGCAGCTGAAGTGGGACGACTACGCGACCGCCTGGGCCCGGCTGCACGGGGGGTTCGATCCCCGGGTGGCGGCTCCGGTGGTGCGCGCCTGGCTGCGGTTCGCGTACCACGTCGGGTACGTGCTCGGCCGGCTCCGGATCGGCCCGACCCCGGTGACGGTGGCCGGCGTGCTGCTCTGCGTCTGCGTGCCGGTGTTCGCCGTACGCCCGGGGGACGGGCCGTTCCTCGGGGCGCTGTTCGTGCTGCTCGCCGCGGTGGCGGACAGCGTCGACGGGGCGGTGGCGGTGGCCACCGGCCGGACCACCCGGCTCGGCTACGTCTACGACTCGGTCGCCGACCGGCTCGGTGAGGTCGCCTGGCTGGTCGCGTTCTGGCTGGTCGGGGCCCCGGGTGCGCTGGTGGCCACGGCCGGCGCGCTGTCCTGGCTGCACGAGTACGTCCGGGCCCGGGCGGTGGCCGCGGGCATGCGGGAGATCGGCGCGGTGACCGTGGGGGAGCGCCCCACCCGGGTCTCGGTGGCCCTGGCCGGGCTGCTGCTCGCCGGGCTGACCGGGCTGATCGAGCCGGACCTCGCCGCCGGGACCATCACCATGGCCACCGCCGTCTGGGTGCTGCTGGCCGCCTTCGGCCTGGGCCAGCTCCTCTCGGCCGTCCGCCGCGCCCTGCTCGACGCGGACCGGCCACCGGACCGGGCCGCCGCGCCGCGCTGATCGGCACCGCTCGCGGTCCGGCGCCTTCCGGCCGCCCGCCGGCGGCGTGGTTGCCCGGCCCAGCCACCGCGAGGTGCCACACCCCGGGCCCGCCCCGCCCGGCTGGGCGACCACCGGCTCAGCGGCCCACCGGCTGAGCGGCCGGAGTTACCAGGCGGGGCCGATCTCGTCGGCGACGATCTGCGCGGAGAGGGTGACCATCGGCAGGCCGCCGCCGGGGTGGCTGGAGCCGCCGACCAGCCACAGTCCGTGTACCGGGCCGCGGTTGGCCGGGCGGAGCAGCCCGCCGGCCGTGCCGTAGATCGACCCGCCGGGCGCGCCGGCCGCGGTGTCCAGGTCGGCCGGGGTGCGGATCTGGCGGAACAGCAGCCGGTCGCGCACGTCGACGCCGCGCGCGGCCAGCACGTCCAGGATCCGGTCCGCGTACGCCTCGGCCAGCCCGGGCCGCCGCCAGTCCACGGCGCCGGCGGCGGTGCCGTGCCGGGGCGCGTTGACCAGCACGAACCACGCCTCGTGCCCGGCCGGGCGGACCAGCGGGTCGTCGGCGACGGTGACGAACACCGTCGGGTCGGGCGCCGGGCGGGCGCGCCGCCCGCGGCCCGGGTCGCCGAAGACCGCGTCGAACTCGGCGTCGTAGTCGCGCGGGAAGAACACGGTGTGGTGGGCCAGGCCGGATCCGCCGGTCACCCCGAGCAGCAGCACGAAGCCCGCCAGGCTGCGGTCGGCGAGCCCGGCCAGCCGGCGCGGGCTGGGCAGCAGGTCCCGGTAGACGGTCAGCGCGTCGGCGTTGGCCACCACCGCGTCGGCGGGGACGGGCGCGGCGACGCCGGCGAGGCGTACCCCGGTCACCCGCCCGCCGGCGGCGTCGATCCGGGTGACCTCGGCGCCGGTCCGCACCACCACGCCGAGATCCAGGCAGCGGGTCAGCAGCGCGTCGGCCAGGGTGCCCAGCCCGCCGCGCAGGTACCAGCCGCCGAAGGTCAGCTCGGCGTAGGGGACGGCGACCAGCGCGGCCGGGGCCCGGCGCGGGTCGGCGCCGGTGTACGTGGCGTACCGGTCCAGCAGCATCCGCAGCCGGGGGTCGGACAGGTGGCGGCGACCCAGCCCGCGCAGGCTCCGGCCGGGAGCGATCGCGGCCAGGTCGCCGAGCCGCCAGGCCAGCGCGGCCAGGTCCCGCGGGGAACCGACCGGGCGGCGCAGGATGTCCTGGTGGGAGGCCTGCCAGACCCGGCCGGCCCGACGCCACAGCCGCTGCCAGTCGGTCGCGGCCCGGTCGCCGAGCGCGGCGCCGATCCGGGCGGCGAACTCGACCGGGTCGGCGCACGAGTCCAGCGCCGGGCCGCCGCCGGGGAAGACGTGCCGGACGATCGGGTCCAGCGGCGTGAGGTCGAGGTACTCGTCGAGCTTCGCACCGGTCGCCTCGAACAGGTCGTGGAAGACCTCGGGCAGGGTGAGCAGGCTGGGCCCGGTGTCGAAGTGGAACGGGCCGGCCGGCGTGTCGTGCACGTACCGGCCGAGCTTGCCGCCCACCGTGTCGGCCCGTTCCAAGACGGTGACCTGGTGCCCGGTGACGGCCAGCCGCGCTGCGGTGGCCAGCCCGCCGACTCCGGCGCCGACGACCACGATCCGCGCCATGCCGCCTCCTAGGTGACCGGGCGGCCCCGCCAGGTCAGCCGGCGCCGCTTCCGCAGATGGTACGACCGCAGGGTCAGCCAACCGAGGACCACGACCGACACGGGGTGTGCCAGCGAGTCGGGCCACCACCGGCCGCCGGTCGCCCGGGCGCTGGTCACCCGTCCGGCCACCCCGAGCAGGTACGCCGCCGCGGCGGCCGCCGCCACCGGGACCGCCCCGGCGGCGAGCGCGCCCACCGCCAGCAGCGGCGGCGCGGTGTAGAGCAGGAGCAGCAGCGCCACCACCACGGCCGCCGCCACGGGGTGGCCGAAGGTGGCCCAGAGCGACTTGGTGTAGCCGTCGCGCAACTGCGGCCAGTTGTCGTACATCCGGCAGGTGGCCAGCCGCGAGCCGTCGGCCAGGGCGATCCGGCCGCCGGCCCGCTTCACCGCCCGGGCCAGCTCGATGTCCTCCAGGACCCTGTCGGCCACCGCGACGTGCCCGCCGGCCCGTTCGTAGCCGGCCCGGTCCAGCACCAGGAACTGCCCGCCGGCCGCGGCCAGCGACGGCCGCCGCGAGCGCTCCATCGCGCGCAGCGGCAGGAAGGTCAGCCACAACCACTGCAGCAACGGCTGGACCAACCGGTCCGCCGCCGTGTTCACCAGGATCTTGGGGTACGGCGACAGCAGCGCCAGCCGGGCGGCGCGCAGCTCGGTGACCGCCGCCGCCACCGCGTCCGGGGCGAGCACCACGTCGGCGTCGACGAAGACCAGCGCGGTGGCCGCCGGGTCGGCCCGGCTGGCCAGCTGCCAGCAGGCGTACGGCTTGCCCAGCCAGCCCGGCGGCGGGGCGGCCCCGCGCAGCAGGGTGACCCGGGGGTCGTCGCCGGCCACCGCCCGGACCACCTCGGCGGTGCCGTCGGTGGACCCGTCGTCGAGGACGACCACGCGCAGCCCCGGTACGCCGCGCTGGGCGAGCAGCGCGCGCAGGCACGGGGTGACCCGGGCGGCCTCGTCGCGCAGCGGCAGCAGCACCGCGACCGGCTCGTCCACCGGGGCCGGCGGCGCTACCGGGCGGCGCAGCCAGCGGCCGGCGTTGACCAGCGTGTGCGCGGTCAGCACGGCGACCCCGAGCAGCAGGGCCAGGACGCCACTCACGTCGGCACTCCGCTGCGCTGCGTGCCGCCATGGGGCACGGTCGCGCTGAGCTCGATGATTCGCTCGCTCATGCCGGCGTGTTGGCGTCGGCGCGTCGGGGTGGGCGGGGCGCCGGCCGGTCACGGCGGCGGGTCCGCAGCAGCGACAGTGCGAGCGGCAGCGCGGTCACCGACATGCCGACCGCGCCCCACAGCGCGGAGGCGGGCAGGCCGAGGAAGACCGCGTGGGCCAGCACGCTGGAGCCGTACGTCCACAGGTAGAGCGCGAACATCGGGTGGTCCCGCCGGTCGGTGCCGGCCACCGCCGGCCCGGCCAGCGGACGCAGCGCGGTCATCAGCAGCACCGCGAAGAGCAGCCAACCGAGGTAGTTGCTGACCGGGATGCCGGGCAGGCCGGGCAGCGCGGGGGTGGCGTCGCGCCAGACCCAGTGACCCTCGGCGACCATCTGCGGGTCGAGGAAGAGGTCCCAGGTGGCCAGCCCGAGGGCGGCCAGCGCGATCCGCCGGACGGCGAGCCGGACCGCGACCGGTGACCCGGGGTGGCGGTCGGCCGGCGCCGCGGGGCCGGGCGCTGTGCTGAGCCGGACCGCGGTCAGCCAGGCCGGCCAGGCCATCCAGGTCCACGCCAGGGGGATGACCAGCGGCACCCCGGCCAGCTTCGGGCCCAGTTGGCCGGAGTAGTCGTAGTTGCCGAACGGGAAGCCGGTGGCCACCCCGAGCGCCTCGATGGCGAACCCGCCGCCGGTGGCCACCGCCACCAGTGCCGCGGCGGTACGCGCACCCCGGCTGAGCAGCGCGTGGCCGACCGAGAGCAGCCAGCCGAGGCCGACGGTGGCCACGGTCAGCCGGGCCCGGGTGGTCCCGGCGGTCAGCGGGTAGCAGATCTGCGCGAGCACCAGCACGGCCAGCAGCGCCCAGCAGGCCCGCTGCCGGTTCACGGCGTGGCCGGGCCGGGCGGGGCCTGCGCGGAGCGCGGCGGGGCCGACGCCGGGCCGGGAGGCGGGAGGGGGAGGTCTCGGCCGAGCACGCCGAACGGGCGCTCGTCGCCGGGGAAGTGGAAGTCGCGCAGGATGTCGACGAAGCCGAACCGGCGGTACAGCCGCCAGGCCCGCGACCGCTGCTCGTCGGCCTCCGGGGTGGACAGCAGGGTGGTGGTTCCCTCGGCCATGGTGAGCAGGGCGCGCAGTTGCCCCGCGCCCAGGCCGTGCCCCTGCGCGGGCGGCCGGACGTGCAGCTCGACGACCTCGAAGCAGTCGGTCAGCCAGCGCTGCCGGGCGGCCGGGTCCAGCGCGCGCCAGACCTGGTCGTGCCACCACTGCCCGGGCGCGCCGAGGTAGCCGTAGCCGAAGCCGGCCAGGTGCCCCTCGGCGGTCAGGCTGGCCACGGCCCGGAAGCCGGGGCGGCGGACGTGGGTGGCGATGTAGCCGCGGCGGGCCTCCAGCAGGTCGGTGCGGTAGCCCATCGCCTCGCCGTAGACGGCCACCACGTCGTCCAGCCGCCGGACGAGATCGTCCGGCGTCCACCGCACCAACCTCATGCCCGCGCGCCCTTCGCCGTCTCCGCGTCGCCGTCCGCGACCCATCCCAGCACCGTCCGGTCACCGACCACGTCGCACACCGCGAAGCGCGCGAAGAGTTCCTCCGCGTACCACCCCTCGGTGGGGGTCCGCATGATCGCGGCGCGGTGCTCCGGGTGACGGTACGCGAACGCCACCAGGTCCGCCGGGTCACGCCACACGCTCACCGTGCCCTGCCAGCCCACCGGCGCCTCGCCGACGCCGAACCGGGCGAGCAGGCCGGGCGCGGCGTGCAGGGCGGCGGCCACCGGCGGGACCGCCCGCCAGAAGGTGACCGCCCGGCGGGGCCGCAGCCGGGCCCGGGTCAGCGCCAGCACCGGGCCGTCGGCACGGCCGCCGGGCGGCTCGCCGAACGGCCGGCGGCCGGACCACTCGCCGCGGCTGGTCAGCGGGCGCAGGTCGAGCCGGACGGCCGAGCGGGCGATCCGGGACCAGGCCCGGCCCACCGGCGAGGCGTCGAAGCCGGCCGCCGCGGCGGGGGAGTCCCACACCGCCAGCGCCGCCCACCGGGTCAGGTCGGCGTCACCCGGGCCGAAGCCGGTGCCGGTCCCGGTGCCGAGGAGCTTGCCGAACCGTACGCCCGGCACGGCGCGCAGCCGGCGCGGGTCGAGCGCCATCCGGGCCAGCACCCGGGGCAGCGCGGGCCGGGCGGTCCGCCACACGTGCAGGGTGACCAGGCCCGGTACGGCGTGCGCGGCGTCGTTCACGCCACCTCGGCCGGGGCGCCGGCGGTGATCCGGAGCAGTTCCTGGTACGTGGTGGGAAAGACCGCCTGCGGCACCCCGCCGGCGGCCCAGATCTCGTCGTACGCCGCCAGGGCGGTGTCCACCAGGGTGCGCAGCGGCTTCGGGTGGCCCAGCGGGGCGACCCCGCCGATCACCTGCCCGGTGTGCGTGCGGACGAAGTCGGGGGTGGCCCGGCGCAGCCGGGTGACCCCGATGCCGGCGGCCAGCCCGGCGGTGTCCACCCGGTGCGCGCCCGAGGTGAGCACCAGCAGCGGCTCGCCGTCCGCCTCGAAGACCAGCGAGTTGGCGATCTGGCCGACGCCGACGCCGAGCGCCTCGGCGGCGGCCGCGGCGGTGTGCACCGCCTCGGGCAGCAGGCGGACCGCGCTGGGCGCGCCGGAGCCGTTGCGCGCGTCGGCCTCGTCGAGCGCGTCCTGCACCGCCCGTACGTTCGGGTGTGACTGCATGCCCGCCATTCTTCCCGGTACGCCGGTGCCGCCCGCGACCGGCCGCGCGGCACACGTTGCATTTTCGTCGTAGGCAGGGTGTACTGTCAGCAGTAGTTAGAACGAGTGTTCGATTGCCTCGTACGCTCGTTCCAACCAGCCCGGGGCGGTGTTTCGCGGCGCCGGCTCCGGGCAGGTGCGGCTCCGCGGGCCGCACCTGGGTTCCGGGCAGTCGCGAGCCCGGTCCCGTCAGGCAGGAGCGTCGCCCGCCGCCCACGACCCCCGGGCGGCGGGCGACGAACCCGCCGGTACGCCGGCCGGGTGTGGTGTGGGGAAGCGTCCACACCCGGCCGGCCCCCATCCGGTGCGTCTTCCTCCGCACCACTCGACCCGGCGCCCCGCCGGCGGCCCGTCCGTCGCGGTGGGGTGGCGACCCGGCCACGTGGAGGAGACAGTCCATGCCGACCAACCCGGCTCAGGCACCGACGGTGCCGGCGCACGTGCTGCCGCACCGCACCCCCGCCCAGCTTCTCGCGGTGGCCCGCCAGGGGCTCGCCGAGGCCGCCCGGACCCGTCCCGACGGCCTCCGTTACGCGGCCGCCCACCTGGCCGCCCTGCGCGCGGCCGCCGCCCTGCTCGCCGCCCGGGCCCGCCCCGCCCCGGCCCGCCGCAACCGGATCACCAGCGTCTGGGTCCTGCTCTCCGGGGTCGCCCCCGAGCTCGACGAGTGGGCCCGGTTCTTCGCCGCCGGCGCCGGCAAGCGGGCCGCCGCCGAGGCCGGCATCCCCCGGGTGGTGACCGCCCGGGAGGCCGACGACCTGCTGCGCGCCGCCGAGCAGTTCGTCACGGTGGTGGAGACCGCGCTCGGCGTGGCCCACCAGCCGGCGCTCGACGGTCTGGCCGCCTGACACCTGTGACACCCCGACCGCCCGGCGGGGGGAGCCGGGCGGTCGGGGCGCCCACGCGCACATCTGATCCGAACAGCACGACGGGGGGTAGGTCCGATGGCGGGCCGCATGGTGGTCGGTTCCGCCGCACTGGCCGGTCTGGTCCGTCCGGCGAGCGCGCCGGACCCGGCGGGCGGCCACCGGATGCTGCCGGTGGCCCCGGAGCTGACCGGCCTGCTGCCCAACCGGGGGTTGCGCCGCGGCAGCACCGTCGCGGTCGCCGCCGGCCAGCCCCGGCGCAGTGGCGGCACCTCCCTGGTGCTGGCGCTGCTCGCCGAGGCGTCCCGGGCCGGCTCGTGGTGCGCCGTGGTAGGGGTGCCGACGTTCGGCGCGGGAGCGGCCGCCGAGTACGGCATCGCCCTGGACCGGCTCGCCCTGGTGCCCAACCCCGGCCCGGAGTGGGCCACCGTCGTCGCCGCGCTGATCGACGGGGTGGACGTCGTGGTCACCGCCGTACCGGCCACGGTCTCCGCCTCGGTCGCGAACCGGCTGGCCGCCCGGGCCCGCCAGCGGGGCAGCGTGCTCGTCCCGTACGGCCGGTGGGACGGCGCGGACGTGACGTTGCAGGTGGTCCGGGGGGTCTGGGAAGGGCTCGGGCCGGGCCGCGGGCGGCTGCGCCGCCGGGAGGTCACCGTCTCGGCGCGCGGGCGCGGGGCGGCCGCCCGACCCAAGGAGGTCAAGGTCTGGCTGCCCGGTGACGGGCTCACCCGGGTCATCCCGCGACCGGTGGCCACCTCCGTCGCCTCCGTCACCGGGCGGTCGGCCGCCGGCCGGCTCCGCCCGGTGCCGCCGGCCGGGTCCGACCCCGCCGGGCGGCGCGGCGCGCTCACCCTGGTCGGCCCGGCATGAGCGACGCCGCTGTGGCTCAGCCCGGCCGGCCCGGCGGACCACCGGCCCGCGCCGGCGGATCCGGAGACGCCGCCCGCGCTGACCGATCCGGAGGGTTGCCGGCCCGCGTCGACCAGCCCGGTGGGTCGTCGGCTCGCGTCGACCGGCCAGGAGGCTCGTCGGCTCGCACTGACCGGTCCGGTGGGTCGTCGGCCCGGCCCGGGGGTGCCGGGCCGGTGCGGACCCTGCTGCTCTGGTGCCCGGACTGGCCGGTGCTCGCCGCCGAGATCGTCGAGGGGGTGCCGGCCACCGACCCGGTGGTGGTGCTGCACGCCAACCGGGTGGTCGCCTGCTCCGAGCGGGCCCGCGCCGAGGGGGTGCGCCGCGGGCTGCGCCGGCGGGAGGCGCAGGGGCGGTGCCCGCAGCTCACCGTCGTCGACCACGACCCGGGGCGGGACGCCCGGGCGTTCGAGCCGGTGGTCGCCGCCGTCGAGGAACTGGTCGCCGGGGTGGAGGTGGTCCGCCCCGGCGCCTGCGCGGTGGCGGCCCGCGGCCCGGCCCGCTACCTCGGCGGGGAGGAGGCGGCGGCCGAGCGGATCGTCGAGCACGTCGCGCAGACCTGCGCGGTGGAGAGCCAGGTCGGCATCGCCGACGGGGTCTTCGCCGCCGGGCTGGCCGCGCGCAGCGGTCAGGTGGTCCCGCCCGGCGGCACGCCGGAGTTCCTCGCCGCGCTGCCGGTCGAGGCGCTGGGCCGCCCGGCGCTGGCCGACCTGCTGCGCCGGCTCGGCGTCCGCACCCTGGCCGACTTCGCCGCGCTGCCGGCCGGGGACGTGCTGGCCCGGTTCGGCTTCGACGGCGCGCTGGCCCACCGGCTCGCCGCGGGGCAGGACCACCGCCCGCTCGCCGTCCGGCAACCCCCGGTCGACCTGGCGGTCACCGCCGGGTACGACGAGCCGCTCGACCGGGTCGACGCGGCGGCCTTCGCCGCCCGCGCGCTGGCCGAACAGCTGCACGACCGGCTCGCCGGGCACGGGCTGGCCTGCACCCGGCTCGGCATCGAGGCGGTCACCGCGCACGGCCAGGAGCTGCACCGGGTCTGGCGGCACGACGGCCTGCTCACCGCCGCGGCCATCGCCGACCGGGTGCGCTGGCAGCTCGACGGGTGGCTCTCCGGCAGCAACGGCCGGGCCGGCGGCCGAGCGGCCCGGCCGACGGCCGGCATCATCCGGCTGCGGCTGATCCCGGACGGGGTGATCGCCCAGGCCGGCCTGCAACCCGGCCTGTGGGGGGAGACCGGCGAGGAGCGCGAGCGGGCACACCGGGCGTTGAGCCGGGTGCAGGGCATCCTCGGCCCCGAGGCGGTGGTCACCGCGGTGCTCGGCGGCGGACGGTCCCCGGCCGACCAGGTGCGCCTGGTGCCCTGGGGGGACGAGCGGCTCCCCGCCCGGCCCGGGCAGCCGATGTCGCTGGCCGGCCCGGTGCCACCGGGCGGTCCGGTTCCGCCGGGCCTGCCCGTGCCGGGTCGGCCGGCTCCGTCGGGCCGGCCGGCATTGCCCGATCAGTCGGGGTCGTCGGCTCAGTCGGGGGTGTCGGGTCGGGGGGCGCGAGCGGGCCGGGGGCGGTCGGGCCGGGCACGGTCGTCCCGGTCGGTGGGGCGGGCTGAACCGCCGTGGCCGGGCCAGCTTCCGCCGCCCGCGCCGGCCGTGGTGCTGCCCCAACCACTCGCCGCCACCGTGCACGACGGCGCCGGCGAGCCGGTCGTGGTCAGCGCGCGGCTCCAACTGAGCGCCGCACCGGCCCGGCTGACCGTCGGCACGGGCCGGCCGGCCGAGATCGTCGGCTGGGCCGGCCCGTGGCCGGTCGACGAGCGCTGGTGGGCGCCGGCCGAGGCCCGGCGCCGGGCCCGGTTCCAGGTCTGCCTCGCCGACGGCGCCGCCCTGCTGCTGGCCGTCGAGGCGGGGCAGTGGCTGGTGGAGGCGATCTATGACTGAGCGGTCCACCCGTCGGTCCGCGCCGGCCGGAGTGGTCGATGCGGTCCTCGTCGCCGGTGGGCGCCGGGTCGGAAGGCGCCTACCCGCAGCGGCAGGTCCGCCCGACCGGTGCCGGCGTGCGGCACCTGCCTCCGTGGGCGGTGTTCCGATGTGGACCGGGTCCGGTTCCGGGTGTGTTCGCCGTGGGGGCGCACCTTCCCTTGTCAGCGGTATTCCGGAGAGGAATATTCATGCCTCTCCGGAATACCGTCTCCCGGGGATGGTGTCGTCGCGAGGCTCGCGCGAGCCGTGCGGATGAGCTTCCACAACCCCAAGCTGCCCTGGTCCGAGCTGGAACGGGTGCTCTCCGGCCGCCCCGGCGGGGACCGGCCGGAGCGGCACCTGCACGTGGTGGACCCGCTGGCCGTCGACGCCGACGGCGGGGACTCGCCGGCCTGGACCCGCAAGCGGCAGCAGTACCAGCCACCCGAGCTGCCCCGCCCGGACGCCGCGGTGCCGTACGCCGAACTGCACGCGCACACCAACTTCAGCTTCCTCGACGGCGCCAGCCACCCGGAGGAACTGGCCGAGGAGGCGACCCGGCTGGGGCTCACCGCGCTCGCCGTCACCGACCACGACGGCTTCTACGGCGTGGTGCGCTTCGCCGAGGCGGCCCGCGCGCTGCACCTGCCGACGATCTTCGGTGCCGAGCTGTCGCTCGGCCTGCCCGGCCCGCAGAACGGCGAACCCGACCCGCTCGGCCGGCACCTGCTGGTGCTCGCCCACGGCCACGAGGGGTACGCCCGGCTGGCCGCCACCATCGCCCGGGCCCAGCTGCGCGGCGGGGAGAAGGGCCGCCCGGTCTACGGCGAGCTGGAGGAGGTGGCCGCCGAGCTGCGCGACCACGTGCTGGTGCTCACCGGCTGCCGCAAGGGCCACGTGCCGGCGGCGCTGCTCACCGAGGGGGTCGACGCGGCCGCCCGCGAGCTGGACCGGCTGACCGCGCTCTTCGGCGCGGAGACGGTCGCGGTGGAGCTCACCGACCACGGGCACCCGGTCGACGCCGACCGCAACGACGCGCTCGCCGACCTGGCCGCGGCGGCCGGCCTGCCCACCGTGGCCACCAACAACGTGCACTACGCCACCCCCGCCCGGCGCCGGCTGGCCACCACCGTCGCCGCCGTCCGGGCCCGGCGCAGCCTGGACGAGATCGACGGCTGGCTGCCCGCCGCCGCCACCGCCCACCTGCGCAGCGGCGCCGAGATGGCGGCCCGGTTCACCGCGTACCCGGGGGCGGTGGCGCGGGCCGCCGAGTTCGGCGCCGAACTCGCCTTCGACCTCCAACTGGTGGCGCCGAAGCTGCCCGCGTACCCGGTGCCGCCGGGGCACACCGAGATGAGCTGGCTGCGCCACCTCACCTACGCCGGCGCGCAGGAGCGCTACGGCCCGCGCGCGGCGCACCCGAGGGCGTACCAGCAGCTCGAACACGAGCTGAACATGATCGAGGAGTTGGGCTTCCCCGGCTACTTCCTGGTGGTCTACGACATCGTCGCGTTCTGCCGGGAGCAGGACATCTACTGCCAGGGCCGGGGCTCGGCGGCGAACTCGGCGGTCTGCTACGCGCTGCGGATCACCAACGTCGACGCGGTCCGGCACCGGCTGCTCTTCGAGCGTTTCCTCGCCCCGGAGCGGGACGGCCCGCCTGACATCGACGTGGACATCGAGTCCGACCGGCGGGAGGAGGTGATCCAGCACGTCTACGCCCGCTACGGCCGGGAGCACACCGCCCAGGTCGCCAACGTCATCTCCTACCGGCCCCGCTCGGCGGTGCGGGACGTGGCCAAGGCGTTCGGCTTCTCACCCGGTCAGCAGGACGCCTGGAGCAAGCAGATCGACCGCTGGGGCAGCGTCGCCGCGGTGGACGTGGAGGACATCCCCGAGCAGGTCGTGGCGTACGCGAACGAGTTGCAGACCTTCCCCCGGCACCTGGGCATCCACTCCGGCGGCATGGTGATCTGCGATCGGCCGGTGATCGAGGTCTGCCCGGTGGAGTGGGGGCGGATGCCCGGGCGCAGCGTGCTCCAGTGGGACAAGGACGACTGCGCCGCGGTCGGCCTGGTCAAGTTCGACCTGCTCGGGCTCGGCATGCTCTCCGCGCTGCACTACGGCTACGACATGATCGGGATGAGCCTGGACCTCGGCGACATGACGCTGGACGACCCGGAGGTCTACGACATGCTCTGCCGGGCCGACTCGGTCGGGGTGTTCCAGGTGGAGAGCCGGGCCCAGATGGCCACCCTGCCCCGGCTCAAGCCGCGGGTCTTCTACGACCTGGTGGTCGAGGTGGCGCTGATCCGCCCGGGCCCGATCCAGGGCGGTTCGGTGCACCCGTACATCCGGCGCAAGAACGGCCAGGAGCCGGTCGAGTACGCCCACCCGCTGATGCGCAACGCGCTGGAGAAGACCCTCGGCGTGCCGCTGTTCCAGGAGCAGCTGATGCAGCTCGCCATCGACCTGGCCGGCTTCGACGCCGCCGAGGCCGACCAGTTGCGCCGGGCGATGGGGGCCAAACGCTCGGCCGAGCGGATGGCCCGGATCGCCGACCGGCTCTACGCCGGGATGGCCGAGCGGGGCATCACCGGCGAGCTGGCCGACGACGTCTACCGCAAGCTCTCCGCGTTCGCCAGCTACGGCTTCCCGGAGAGCCACGCGATGAGCTTCGCCTACCTGGTCTACGCCAGTTCCTGGCTCAAGCGCTACCACCCGGCCCCGTTCCTGGCCGCGCTGCTCAACGCCCAGCCGATGGGCTTCTACTCACCGCAGACCCTGGTCGACGACGCCCGCCGGCACGGGGTGGAGGTGCGCCGGCCGGACATCAACGCCAGCGGCGCCAAGGCGGTGCTGGAGTCCACCCCGCAGACCCGGTGGGGCAGCGAGCCGGGGGAGCCGCCGCACGCCTGGGGGTTGGGCGGGCCGGCCGTCCGGCTGGGGCTGTCCAGCGTGCGTACCCTCGGCGACGAGGTGGCCGAGCGGATCGAGGCCGAGCGGACCGCGCACGGGCCGTACCGCGACATGCCGGACCTGGCCCGGCGCGTGGGTCTCACCGCCGCGCAGCTGGAGGCGCTGGCCACCGCGGACGCCTTCGCCTGTTTCGGGCTGTCCCGGCGCCAGGCGCTCTGGGCGGCCGGGGCGGCGGCCCAGGACCGACCCGGCCGGCTGCCCGGCACGGTCACCGGCGCCGCCGCGCCGGCGCTGCCCGGCATGGAGGCGGTGGACCGGCTGGTCGCCGACGTCTGGGCCACCGGGCTGTCCCCGGAGACCCACCCGGCCAGCTTCATCCGTCCCCAGCTCGACGCCCTGGGCGCGGTGCCGATCGCCCGGCTCGGCCGGGTGGAGCCCGGCCAGCGGATCCGGGTCGGCGGGATCGTCACCCACCGGCAGCGCCCGGCGACGGCCGGCGGGGTCACCTTCCTCAACCTGGAGGACGAGACCGGCATGCTCAACGTCACCTGCTCGCCGGGGCTGTGGCAGCGCTACCGGCGGGTGGCCCGGACCAGCACCGGGCTGGTGGTGCGGGGCCGGTTGCAGCGGCACGAGGGCGTGCTCAACCTGGACGCCGACCGGCTGGACGCGATCGAGCCACCGGTCAGCCCGGCCTCCCGCGACTTCCGCTGACGCCGCCGCCGGACGCGCGCCGGTCCCGGCTCAGCCGGCCAGGCCGGCGAGCGCCGTGCCGGCGCTGCCGAGCAGCCCGACCAGCACGATCCGCCGGAACAGCAGCGGGTCGATCCGGCGGAACAGCCGGTTGCCCAACCACCAACCCAGCGGTACGGCGGGCACGCGGCCAGCCTGACCAGCGCTTCGGCCGGGCCGGGCACCGGCCGCTCCGGCGGAGATCCGCGCCACACGCCGATCCCGTCGTCGCCGGGTTTGAAACGTCGCAGAACCGGAGAACTGCTGCTCCGCGCGGGCAGGGTGGCCCGTGCGGGCCCGGGGAGGAAAGCAATGTCACGGATACTGCGGGCGACCGCGCTCGCCGGGGTGCTCGCCCTGGCCGTCAGCGGTTGCGGGGGAGTCGGCGGCGACGACGGCGGCGGAGGCGGTACCGCCACCAGCGGCACGCTGACCACCATGGGCTTCGGCCTCTCCGACGAGATCGCCACCACCCGGGTGGACGCCTTCAAGCGTGACCATCCCGGCGTCGACCTGAAGATCACCGAGGGCGCCTTCGACGAGCAGCAGTTCCTCTCCGCGGTCGCCTCGGGCAACCCGCCGGACCTGGTCTACATGGACCGCAAGCTGATCGGCACGTACGCCAAGCGCGGCTCCATCCAACCGCTCACCGACTGCGTCGAGAAGCAGGACATCGACCTGGCGCAGTACCGGCCGGCGGCGAAGGACCAGGTCACCCTCGACGGCACCGTCTACGGGATCCCCGAGTTCTCCAGTGTCCGGGTGGTCTACCTCAACGAGGCGCTGCTCCGGCAGGCCGGCCTGACCGTCGACGACGTCGACCTGGCCGACTGGGCGGCGCTGCCGGCGCTCAACACGAAGCTCGCCAAGGTCTCCGGCGGCCGGCTCTCCCGGATCGGCATCGACCCGAAGATCCCGGAGTTCCTGCCGATGTGGGCCAAGGCCAACGGCGCCGACATGATCTCGGCGGACGGCACGAAGCCGAACCTCACCGACCCGAAGGTGGTCGAGGCGCTCACCACCGGCCTGAAGCTGATCCAGGACCAGGGCGGGTTCGGCAGGTTCAAGTCGTTCCGGGACACCTTCGACTTCTTCGGGGCGGAGAACCCCCTGGCCAAGAGCCAGATCGTCGCCTGGCCGATGGAGGAGTGGTTCCTCAACCAGGCCGCCAAGAACAGCCCGAAGGCGGAACTGGTGGTCAAGCCGTTCGTCGACCGGCAGGGCAAGCCGCTGACCATGTCCTCCGGCCAGGCCTGGGTGATCACCAAGGGGGCGAAGAACCCGGACGCCGCGTGCGCCTTCGTCAAGCAGATGACCGCCACCGAGACCTGGGTCGCCGCCGCGAAGGCCCGGGCCGACGCGCGCAAGGCCGCCGGCCAGCCGTTCACCGGGGTCTGGACCGGCAACCTCAACGCCGACAACAAGATCTTCGACGAGCTGTACCAGCCGACCGGCAACAAGCGGTTCGACGACGCCGTGGCCACCATCCGCTCGGTGCAGGACGCCGCGTTCGCCATGCCGGCCTCGCCGGCCGGCGCCGAGTTCGACAAGGCCTCGTACGACGCGGTGAACCGGGTGCTCGCCGGGCAGGCCCAGCCGGCCGAGGCGCTGGCCCGGGCCCAGCAGGAGGCCACCGCCGCGCTGGACGAGGCGTCGAAGTAGGCGCCGGGATGGCCAGCACCGCCACCGCTCCTCCCGCCCCGGGCCGGCGTCGCCGTACGCCGCTGGCCCGGCGGGAGGCCCGCTGGGCGTACCTCTTCCTGGCGCCGTGGATCATCGGGTTCCTGGCGTTCACCGCCGGCCCGATGATCGCCAGCGCCTGGCTGAGCTTCACCGAGTACGACGTGATCAACCCGCCGGAGTACACCGGGCTGGACAACTACCGGGAGCTGATGGCCGATCCGCAGGTGGCCCGCAGCCTCGGCAACACCGTCTACTACACGGCGCTGCACGTGCCGCTGGTGATGGCCATCTCGCTCGGACTGGCGCTGCTGCTCAAGCGGGTGGGGCGGTGGCAGGGCTTCTTCCGTACCGTCTTCTACCTGCCGGTGATGACCCCGGCGGTGGCGGTCGGCATCCTGTTCCTGCTCCTGCTCAACACCCAGGACGGGCTGATCAACCGCGGGCTGGCGCTGGTCGGGATCGAGGGGCCGAGCTGGACCACCGACCCGGACTGGGTGATGCCCGGCATCGTGCTGATGAGCCTCTGGAGCCTCGGCTCCACCGTGATCATCTATCTCGCCGCGTTGCAGAACGTGCCGCGTGACCTGTACGAGGCGGCCAGCATCGACGGGGCCGGCGCCTGGGCCCGGTTCCGCCACGTGACGCTGCCGATGATCTCCGGTGCGCTGTTCTTCACGCTGATCGTCAACACGATCGCGTCGCTGCAGATGTTCACCGAGGTCTACACCATGTACTTCGGCAACCGGGAGACGCAGAACCGGTTCAACAGCGACGCGGCATCGTTCTACGTGATCCATTTGTTCCAGGAAGCGTTCCAGTTCCTGCACATGGGCTACGCCTCGGCCATGGCCTGGCTGCTCTTCGTGATCATCCTGGTGGTCACGCTGGTGCAGGTGAAGCTCAGCAACCGGTTCGTGTTCTACGAGGGGGAGGACCGATGAGTGAGCGAAGCGAGCTAATCATCAGGTTCAGGGCGATGGTGCCCCATGACGGCACGCAGCGGAACGGAGTGCCGGCATGAGCGGGATGTACCACGGGGTGGCGAACAGCCGGCGGACCCGGCTGGGCGCGGACTGGCACCCGCACCAGTGCGAGGTCCGGGAACACCCGGTCACCGACGGGCCGGTGGCCAACGCCCGGCGCTCGCGGGTCGAGAAGGACCCCGAGGGCGGGGCGGAGTCGTGACCACCGCGGTCGAGCGGACCGCCGCCGCGCCGGTGCCCGGGGCCGGGCCGGCGCCGGCGGCGGCCCGCCGGCCGCCCGCCGAGGACGCCCGGCGGCCGCTCTGGCAGCGGGTGGCGTTCGTGGCGGCGCTCACCGGCGCGTCCGTGATCTTCATGCTGCCGTTCGTCTGGCTGGTCGGCGCCTCGCTGCGCCCCCGCGAGTACGTCTTCGCCCCCGGTTTCCTGCCGGTGCCGTTCGCGCCCGGCAACTACACCGAGGCGTGGTCGGCGGCGCCGCTGCTGACCTGGCTGTTCAACAGCGTGGTGGTCGGCGTGGCCGCCGCCGCGGCGGTCACCATCTCCAGCGCCTGGGTGGCGTTCGGCTTCGCCTACTTCCGCTTCCCCGGCCGGGACCTGCTCTTCGGGCTGGTGCTGGCGACCATGATGCTGCCGTTCGCGGTGACCATGATTCCCACCTACCTGATCTGGTCGGAGCTGCGGCTGACCGACACCCAGGTGCCGCTCTGGGCGGGCAACCTGTTCGGTTCGGCGTTCTACATCTTCCTGCTGCGGCAGTTCCTGCTCTCGCTGCCCCGGGAGTACTTCGAGGCGGCCCGGGTGGACGGCGCGAGCTACCCGCAGCTGTTCTGGAAGCTGGCGTTCCCGCTGATCCGGCCCGCGCTGCTGGTGGCCTTCGTCTTCGAGTTCAAGGCCAGCTGGACGGATCTGATGAAGCCGCTGATCTACCTGCGCAACGAGGAGCTGTTCACCCTGCCGCGCGGGCTGAAGGTGGTGCTGGACCGGTTCGGCTACGGCGGCGAGCAGCAGTGGGAGGTGGTGCTCGCCGGCAGCGTGATCGCCACCGTCCCGATGATCATTCTGTTCTTCCTCGCCCAGCGGCACTTCGTCGAGGGCATCGCCACCACCGGCCGCAAGGGGTGACTGGCGCGGGTGACTAGGCTCGACCGGGTGGAGCAGACCCCAGGCCGGATCGCCGGGCCGCCGCTGACCCCCCGTACCGCCGTGATCTGGTCGGTGCTGCGCGCCGAGCTGGACCGTCGGGGCGACGCCGAACTCACCGTCCTCGACGTGGGCGGCGGCACCGGTGGCTTCGCCGTACCGCTGGCCCGGGCCGGGCACCGGGTCACCGTGGTCGACGCCAGCCCGGACGCGCTCGCCGCGCTGACCCGCCGGGCCGCCGAGGCCGGGGTCGCCGGGCGGGTGCACGCGGTGCAGGGCGACGGGGACGCGCTCGCCGGGCTGGTCGAACCGGCCGGCGCCGACCTGGTGCTCTGCCACGCCGTGCTGGAGGTGGTCGACGACCCCGCGCCGGTGGTGGCCGCGCTGGCCACCGCGCTGCGCCCCGGCGGGGCCGCGAGCGTGCTGGTCGCCGGCCGGGCCGCCGCCGTGCTCGGCCGGGCGATGAACGGGCACCTGGACACCGCCGCCACGCTGGCCGCCGACCCGGCCGGCACCGCCGGTCCCCGGGACACCCTGCGCCGGCGCTACGACGCCGACGGCGCCGCCGCGCTGCTCGGCGCCGCCGGGCTGGTGGTCGAGGAGATCCACGGCGTACGCGTGCTCGCCGACCTGCTCCCCGCCGCCGTCGCCGACGGCCAGCCGGGCGCCCTGGTCGAGCTGGAGCGGACGCTCGCCGGGCGGTCGCCCTGGCGGGACCTGGCCGCCCAGCTGCACCTGTTCGCCCGCCGGCCGGCATGACCCGACCCTCCGCGCCGGCCGGCGCGCCCGACCCGCTGGCGGTGGTCGCCCCGCGCTACGGCACCGGCAGCCTGGCCGACGTGCTGCCCAGCGCGCTGGCCGTGCTCGGCGTGCCCGGCGCCACCGACCCGCTCCGGCTCATCGAGGCGCTGGACGGGGTACGCCGGATCGCGGTGCTGCTGGTCGACGGCCTCGGCTGGTACCAGATCCCGACCGCCGCCCGGTACGCGCCGACCCTGGCCGGGCTGGCCGCGACCGTCGGTCGGCCGCTCACCTCGGGCTTCCCGTCCACCACGCCGACCAGCCTGGTGACCCTCGGCACCGGCGCCGCCCCCGGCGCGCACGGCGTGCTCGGCTTCACCGTCCGGGTGCCCGGCAGCGACCGGGTGCTCAACCACATCGAGTGGGCCGCCGACCCGGCCCCGCTGCGCTGGCAGCCGGTCCGCACCCAGCTGGAGCGGGCCCGGGCCGCCGGGGTGGCGGTGACCGTGGTGAGCCGCCCGGAGTTCGGCGGCAGCGGGCTCACCGTGGCCGCCAACCGCGGCGGCGACTACCGCGGCGCCGCCGGCGTCGACGCGCTCGCCCGGGAGATGCTGGCCGCCCTCGCCGCCGGCGAGGGGCCGACGCTGGTCTCCGGCTACCACCCGGACCTGGACCGGCACGGCCACCTCACCGGCGTCGACTCGATGCCCTGGCGGCACGCCGCCGCCGAGGTGGACGAGTTGCTCACCCGGCTGGTCGACGGCCTGCCGGCGGACGCCGCGCTGCTGGTCACCGCCGACCACGGGCAGCTCGACGTACCGGCCGGGCACCGCTTCGACCTGGACACCGACCCGCGGCTGCGGGCCGGGGTGCGGGTGGTCTCCGGTGAACCGCGGGTCCGCTACCTGCACGTGGCCCCCGGCGCCACCGCCGACGTGGTGGCCGCCTGGTCGGCGGTGCTCGGTGCCGCGGCCCGGGTGCGGACCCGGGACGAGGTGGTGGCCGACGGCTGGTTCGGCCCGGTGCCCGAGGAGCACCTGAGCCGGATCGGCGACGTGGTGGTGATCTGCAACGACACCTACGCGGTGATGGCCACCCGGTCGGAGAAGCCGCTGGCCTCCCGGCTGGTGGCGTACCACGGGGCGGACACCGCGGCGGAGATGACCATCCCGCTGCTGGTGGTCCGCGGCTGACCGCCCCGGCCGGTGCCGCGGCCGCCGGCCGGCCGGCGCCGGCGGTCGGCGGGGCCGGTCCGGCCGATGATCCGGGGTCGACGGTCGGCGGAGCCGGTCAGCGGCGGGGTGCGCCCTGGTCGACGGGGGGCGACGTCCGGTCGGCGCCGCTCAGGCCGGCGAGCGCCCGCGCGAGGTCGTCGGCGGTGGGGGCCGACGCGGGGTCGATCAGCCACTGGATCATGGCGCCGTTGACCATCGCCATGGCGAGCCCGCCGTAGCCGCGGGCCTGCTCCGCCGAGACCTCCGCCGGTGGGACGCCGAGCACCAGCGCGGCCAGGTCCCGCCGGCCGGCGGCGTAGCCGGCCACCAGCTGCGCCCGGACCTCGGGCGCGAACTCCGCCTGGGCGTACGCCTGCACGCTGGCCACCAGGATGGCCCGCTGCTCGGGGGCGGCCGTCAGCAGTCCGTCGACGAACCCGCGCAGCCGGTCCAGCGGGGTGCCGTCGGCGTCCGGTACGACAGCCGCCGCGATGGCGTCGCCCCAGGCGTCGAAGGTCTCCATCACGGCGGCGTTGAGCAGGGCGTCCTTGCTGCCGAAGTGGTAACCGATGGAGCCGAGATGCGCGCCGGCCGCCGCCACGATGTCACGGGCGGTGGTGTGCGCGTAACCCTTCTCCACCAGGCACTTCTTCGCGCCCGCCAGCAGGTCCTCTCGCTGTCCCATGCGGGCAGTGTAGTCCACCTTTGAACACCCGTCTTGAACAAACGTCTTGTACAAGCGTATTGTACGCGCGTACATTCCCCTCGTGACCACCTCCGTTCCCTCCCGTGCCCGAGGCCGCGAATGGGTCGGCCTCGCCGCCCTCGTCATCCCGGCCCTCCTCGCCTCGATGGACCTGTCCATCCTGTTCATGGCCGCGCCCCTGATCAGCGCCGAACTCGGCCCGACCGCCGGCCAGCACCTGTGGATCGTGGACATCTACGGGTTCGTGATGGCCGGCCTGCTGGTGACCATGGGCAGCCTCGGCGACCGCATCGGGCGCCGCCGGCTGCTGCTCATCGGCGCCGCCGCGTTCGGGGCGGCGTCGCTGCTGGCCGCCTTCGCCACCACCCCGGAGCTGCTCATCGCCGCCCGGGCGCTGCTCGGGCTGGGCGGCGCCACCCTCGCCCCGTCGACCCTGGCCCTGATCCGCGGCATGTTCGCCGACGAGAACCAACGCCGGATCGCGATCGGGGTCTGGACGGCCGGCTTCACCGGTGGCATCGCGATCGGGCCGATCATCGGCGGCTTCCTGCTGGAGCGGTTCTGGTGGGGCTCGGTCTTCGTCGTCAACGTCCCGGTCATGCTGCTGCTGCTCGTGGTCGGGCCGCTGCTGCTGCCCGAGTCGAAGGACCCGAACCCGGGGCGGTTCGACCCGTTCAGCTCGCTGCTCTCCCTGGGCGCGATCCTGCCGGTCATCTACGCGGTCAAGCACCTGGCCGAGGCGGGGCCGAACGCGTCCTCGCTGGTCGCCTTCCTCGCCGGGCTGGCCGTCGGCGCCCTCTTCGTACGCCGGCAGCGCCGCAGCGAGCAGCCCATGATCGACGTACGGCTCTTCTCGACCGGCGCCTTCTCGGCGGCGATCGGCGCGAACACGGCGATCACCTTCGCCAGCGCCGGCATGGGGCTGCTCGCCGTCACGTTCATGCAGACGGTGCTCGGGCTCAGCCCGTTCGACGCCGCGCTCTGGACCCTGCCCACCATCCTGGGCAGCGTGGTCGGCGTCGCCCTCGCCTCCGCCCTCGCCCCGCGCACCCGGCCCGCGGTCCTGGTCAGCACCGGGCTGGTCCTCGCCGCTGCCGGGTTCCTACTGGTCAGCACCATGCGGGTCGACTCGCCGGTCTGGTGGCTGATCGCCAGCTACGGGCTGCTCACCCTCGGCGTGGGGATGACCAGCACGCTGGCGACCTCGCTCGTGCTCACCACGGCGCCGCCGGAGCGGGCGGGAGCCGCGTCGGCGCTCTCCGAGACGAGCACCGAGTTCGGCGGCGCGCTCGGCATCGCCGTGCTGGGCAGCATCGCCGCCGGCATCTACCGGGCCGAGATGGACGCCGGGACGCCGGTCGGCCTCGACGACGGGCTCGCCGACGCGGCCGTCGACACCGTCGGCGGCGCCCTCGCGGTGGCCGGCCAGCTGCCGGCCGAGCTGGCCGACGCCCTGCTCGAGCGCGCCTTCGCCGCCTTCACCGACGGCTTCACGGTCACCGCCGTGGTCGGCGCGGTGATCCTCCTCGCCGGAGCGGTCGCCAGCGGCGTCGCCCTGCGCCGGGTGGCCGCGGGAACGACGCCGGCCGACTGAGCTCGACGGGACCGCCCGGACGGACCGGTGGCGCGCTGCCGCCGGACCGTCCGGGCGGACTGTCGGAGGTGCCCGCTAGCCTGCGGCAATGGGTCGCAGTCAGTCGTTGCCGCGGGGCGGTGACCCCCGCTTCGGGCCGGACGCCGACGACTCCGGCTGCCCGATCCTGCACGTCGACATGGACGCCTTCTTCGCCGCGGTGGAGGTGCGCCGCCGGCCCGAGCTGCGCGGCCGGCCGGTCGTGGTCGGCGGGCTCGGCCCGCGCGGCGTGGTCAGCTCGGCCAGCTACGAGGCCCGGCGCTACGGCGTACGCAGCGCCATGCCCACCATGCGGGCCCGGGCGCTCTGCCCCGACGCGGTCTACCTCCCGCCCGACTTCACCCAGTACACCGCCGCCTCCCGGGCGGTCATGCAGATCTTCCGGGACGTCACCCCGCTGGTCGAGCCGCTCTCCCTGGACGAGGCGTTCCTCGACGTGGCCGGCGCCCGGCGGCTGTTCGGCTCCCCGGCCGCCATCGCCCGGCTGATCCGCGAGCGGGTCGCCGCCGAGCAGGGGCTCACCTGCTCGGTCGGGGTGGCGCCGAGCAAGTTCGTGGCCAAGCTCGGCTCGACCCGGGCCAAGCCGGACGGCCTGCTCGTCGTGCCGGCCGGGCGGGTGCTCGACTTCCTCCACCCGCTGCCGGTGGCGGCGCTCTGGGGCGTGGGGGAGCGGGCCGCCGAGGCGCTGCGCCGGCTCGGCCTGAACACCATCGGCGATCTCGCCGAGGCGCCGCTCGGCATGCTGCGCCGCGCCGTCGGTGAGGCGTCCGCCAGCCACCTGCACGAGCTGGCCTGGGGCCGCGACCCGCGCCGGGTCAGCCCGGAACACGTGGAGAAGTCGATCGGCGCGGAGGTGACCTTCGACGCCGACGTGGCCGACCCGCTGGAGATCCGGCGGGCCCTGCTCGCCCTGGCCGAGAAGGTCGGCGCCCGGCTGCGCCGGGCCGGTCAGGTGGGTCGGACGGTGTCGCTGAAGGTACGGATGGCCGACTTCCGCACGGTGAACCGCTCCCGCACCCTCGCCGTGCCCACCGACACCGCCCGGGAGGTGTTCGACACAGTCTGGGCGCTCTACACCGCGCTCGATCCGGGCGACCGGATCCGCCTGGTCGGCGTCCGGGTCGAAGGGCTCGCCGGGGCGGCGGGCGCCCCGCGCCAGCTCACGCTGGGCGCGCCCGAGCGCGGCTGGCGGGAGGCGGAAGCTGCCGCCGACGCCGCGGCTGCCCGTTTCGGGCGGTCCGTCATAGGTCCGGCCAGTCTGCTCGGTGCCCGCGACGTGCGCCGAAATGAAAATCCACGCCGGCCATAGGTCGTCCCGCTTTCCGACGCGCGACCCCCCTCGTAGACTTGCGGGTAAGCAGCCGGTTGGCTGCCACGGTCTGTCGGTCCGACCGGGCCGACCAACGTGACCGGGGAGGAGTGCCGTGCCGCTCTCGGAGCACGAGCAGCGGCTGTTCGAGCAGATCGAGCGGTCGCTTGCCGAGGACCCCAAATTCGCCTCGGCCGTGCGCGCCAGCGACCCGCGTTTCCACGCGCGGCGTCGCCTGCTCGTCGCTGCCGGCGTGATCATCGCTGGCCTGGCCCTGTTGGTCTACGGCGCGGTGATCAAGACTCCGCCGCTGGCGGTGGCGGGTTTCGTCGTCATGCTGGCCTCGGCCGCGTTCGCGGTGCAGTCGCACCGCCGAGCGCAGTCACCCGACCTGCACGTCGTGGGCGGTACGACGAGTCGTCGCCGTCCCCGCGGTCGTGCCGGTCGACGGCCGTCGATCCTGGACCGGCTGGAGGACCGGTGGCGGCAGCGCCCGGAGGGGCACCGCTGACGCCGGCCCGCCGCTGAGGCGGGCACTTCACCGCTCCAGGCGGATCGCCGGGACGCCCCGGCGACCTTCGACGTTTCTCCACGCCCCGGCCCGGGGCGGTCCGCCTTCGACGTCGCCCCCGGTCCGAGCTGGCCCGGCGTGGCCACGCCCGGGATGACTCGCGCTGCCACGCCCGCAGGCGATCCGGGCGCCGTCGCTTTCGCAAGATCGTGCTACTTCCTGGATGTAGTGGCATCTCGGCGCAGGGATGCCACTACATCCAGGAATGAGCGTGATCTTCGGGCCGGGCGGGGCGGAATCCGCCGGTCGCGGCCGGCGGGATCTTCGCGGTGAGGTGGCGGGCGCCGGTGGGGCGCGGAGAGCCGGCGACCCGGGCGGTGGCGGTGGTCCGGGTGGGCGGCGGGGACGCCACCGCCCACCCGGAGCGCGGGTCAGCGGGCCAACCGACTGGCCAGCAGGCGGCGTGGGCTCCAGCGCAGCAGCCGGTAGCGGACCCGTCCCGTCGCCGCCACCAGCCGCGACGAGGCGTCGGCAGCGGCCAGCCGCCAGCGCAGCAGCACCGACGGCGGGAGCACCGCCGCCAGCAGGCGGGTACGCCGGCCCGCCTGCGCGGCGAGCGCGCCGCGTACCGACCGCAGGGCCGGGAGCAGCCGCTCGCCGGTGAGCGGGTCCCGCGCGTAGCGGGCACGTTCCTCCGCCCGCCCGAGCAGGCGTACCGCCGTGACGGCCCCGGCGTCGGCGCTCAACGCCTCGCGGACCAGGCGGTCGGCGGTGGCCCGGGGGGTTTCCGTGCGGTCCACCCGGACCCGGTAGTCGACCAGGGTGTCGAGCAGCTCGTCCCAGGCCGCGTGGGCGTCCGCCCGGGCCCGGTCGGCGTCCGCGCCGAGCACGACCATCCGGGGCCCGTCGGCGGGTGCGCCGCCGCCCGCCGCCCGTACCGTCGCCGGGGCGGGCGCCGCCGCGGCGCTGCGCCGCCGGCGCAGGGCCAGCCGGCGCAGCGCCGGCAGCGCGAGCAGGGCGAACAGGGCCAGCGCGCCGCCCGCCCACCAGGGCCAGACCGGGGGCTGCTCGGTCGGCGTGGTGCCACCGAGCGCCAGGCCGGAGTCCGGGTCCTCCTCGGGGGAGTCCGGGCCCTCCGGGCCGGCCGACGCCTCGGTCTCGCCCGGGGCGCTGGTGCTGCCCGGCTCGGGCGTCGACTCCTCCGGCGCGTCGGTGTCCGGCGCCCAGGCCGAGCGGGTCGAGCCCGGCACCCCGTACGTCGGGGTGGCGTCGAACGGCACCCAGCCCATCTGGTCGAAGTAGACCTCGGTCCAG
Source organism: Micromonospora sp. C28SCA-DRY-2 (assembly GCF_030519475.1). Lineage (GTDB taxonomy): Bacteria > Actinomycetota > Actinomycetes > Mycobacteriales > Micromonosporaceae > Micromonospora. Next base: position 123,408 of record NZ_JAUMKD010000006.1, read on the forward strand.
GCGTGCAGGTTCCGGTTGGTCAGCGTGTACGTGTCACCGGACCGGTTGCTGCCGTTGGTGAACCCGAACGCCACCCGGGCCGGGATGCCGGCGGCCCGGACCAGCCAGGCCATCGCGGCGGCGTACTGCTGGCAGTAGCCGGCCTTGTTGGTGAGGAAGTCGAGGATGTCCTGGCCGCTGGTGCCGGTCTCGGTGCTCAACCGGTAGGTGAAGCCGTTGTCCGCGGAGAAGTAGTCGTAGATCGCCCGGACCTTGTCGTACTGGGTGTCCGCATCCCGGACCAGCGTCTTGACCAGCGCGTCGACCTCGGGCACGTCCGGTGTCATGGTGTACCGGACCCGGGCCGGGTGGGAGGACCCCAGCTCTTGCGCCTGCCGCAGCACGCTCGGCGTGTACGTCAGCCGGACGTACTCGAAGGAGTACTTCTTGCCGCGGGCCGACTCCCGGCTGGAGAAGACCATCTGCCGGTCGTCGTCGTAGAGCCACCGGTCGTTCAGATCCTCCGTGCGCGCCGGCTTGGCGTAGACCGGCAGCAGCGGCATGTCGAGGTTCTCGGTCACCTCGACGGTGGCCCGGTAGCGGTTCTGCCCCACGCCCGGCCGGAGGTCCCGGGTCGGGTCCGGCAGGTCGCGGTTGGCCGGCTTGCCGGTCGGGTCGCTCACCCGGAAGCCGTCCTGGCGCAGCTGGTCGGCCACCCCGAAGCGCAGGTAGAACGGCTGCTGTTCGTTGGTGGTGACCTTGACCAGGTCGGCCACCTCGGACTGGTTGAGCTGCCCGCTCAGCGCGGCGAACAGGTTGATCCGGCCGGGGTTGGTGCCGACCCCGGGCCGGCCGGTGCCGGTGCCGTCGCCGGCGCCGGTGCCGAACGTGTCCAGCAGCCCGCCGGTCATCCCCGGCACGGCCAGCGGCAGCACCACCGCCAGCGCCACGCCGAGCACCGCGAGCCGCCGGCCGGCGGCGGCCAGCGGGGAGGACTCCCAGACGTCCACGTCCCGGCCGTCACCGGTGAACCGGCGGCCGAACCGCCGCACCCGGTCCACGTTGTCGGTGACCAGCAGCCAGAGGTAGCCGGCGGCGCCGACGACGAACGGCACCGGCGGGACGCTGTCCACGTAGACCGCCACCGGCACCGAGTAGATGGCGAGCATCGGCAGCCCGGCCAGCGCCGGCCGGCGCAGCCCGACGGCGAGCACGTCGACCACCACGGCCACCCCGCCGATGCCGAGCACGGTGAGGAAGAGCAGCGGGTCGGTGTCCGGCACCTTCACGCCGTACGAGCGCATGTCGTCCATCGAGCCGGACAGCAGGTCGGCGAAGTGCCCGAAGGTGGCCGGCGTCGGGATGAAGGCGACCAGCTCGGTGCCGCCGGGGAAGAGCCAGGTCAGGGCGAGCGTCAGGCCGGCCAGCATGGCCAGCACCTGGGCCCAGAGCGGGGACCGGGCCAGCCGGGCCAGCGCGGCCACGGCGGCCACCACCGCGACCGCGATGGTGGCCTGGATCAGCCACGTCCAGCGCTCGAAGATGGCCGACAGCGGCGCGGCGGCGAGCAGCGTCGCCGCCGCGGCGACGAAGCCCAGGTTCCGGTGGGCGATCATGAGGGGACCCTTCCGTTCATCGCACGCCGCCGGCCACCGTCTCGGCCAGGGCCGCCCGCAGGGCGAAGCCCTGCGAACCCCGGGCCGCCTGCGGCCACAGCGCCGGCAGCCGGCCGCCGTGGTCGACGCCGATCACCCGCCATCCGCTCTGCAACAGGGCCAGCGCGGCGGCGCCGTGCGCCTGGTCGGCCTCGGTCCGGGCCTTCTCCGGCAGGTTGAGCCAGGTGGAGCTGTGCAGCAGGAAGCCCACGCAGGTGGCGCCGTTGCCGCGCAGCCCGGCCAGCAGCTCGGCCTCGGCCGTGCTCAGCGAGCCGATCAGGCCGATGATCAGGCCGCCGTCCGAGCGCTGCCGGACCCGCTGCACCAGCGTGGTGATCTCGACGTTCTTGTCCAGCCGCACCTCGGCGAGGTGGTCGAGGAGCAGGCCGTCGCCGCTCACCTCGGAGGCGTCCACGTCCACCCCCGAGCCGGTGACCAGGCGCAGCTTGTAGCCGGCCTGGCGCAGGTGCACGGCGATGCTGGCGGCGGCCGAGACCGCCCACTCGAAGCTGGCCGTCGGGCCGTCGCCGCGGTGGCCGTACGCCCGGGTGTCGAGAACGACGGTGGCCCGGCTCTCCCAGGGCTGTTCCTCCCGCCGCACCATCAGCTCGCCGGTGCGCGCCGTCGACTTCCAGTGCACCCGGCGCAGGTCGTCGCCCATCCGGTACTCCCGGGTGGCGGCGTCGTCCTCGCCGTGCACCGCCACCGATCGGGCCCGGCTGTCGCCGCTGCCGGCGTACTCGCCGGGCAGCCGAACCGAGGGCAGCGGGGTGACCTGCGGGATGACGGTCAGGTGGTCGGTGCTCGGGAAGGCGCGGCTGAGCTCGCACAACCCGAACGGGTCGGTCATCCGCACCACCAGCGGCCCCACCTCGTAGCGGCCGCGCACGTCCGCGCGCACGGTGTACGCCACCGAGCTGGCCTGGTGCGCGCCGAGCCGCTCCAGCACCACCCGCGGCCGGCTGCCCAGCGCGTACGGCAGCCGGTCCTCCAGCAACAGCGTGCCGGTGGGCAGGCGGGACATGTTCTGCAGCCGCAGCACCACCCGCGAGCTGGCCCCCACCGGCACCCGGTGCGGGTCCAGCGACCGGTTGCAGGCCAGCTTGTAGCGGCTGCGCCCGACGTAGGCCGCGGCGAGCAGCGGCAGGATGGCGAGCAGCACGGCGACCCGGAGCAGGTCCTTCTCGCCGAGGATCGCCGACGAGATCGCGGCGGCGACCGCGGCCGCCAGGAACGAGCGGCCCCGGGTGGTCAGCCCGCGCAGCCCTTCGCGCACCTCACGGCCTCCGCGGCTCGTACGGCGGCCGGCCGTGGCCCTGGCCGGGCCGGGTGTCGTAGGGGGAGCGCTTGCGGTCGTGCGGCAGCGGCAGCCGGTGCACCAGTTCGGCGACGATGGCGTCGGTGGTGCGGCGGGCCAGCTGGGCGTCGGCGGTGGGGATGATCCGGTGCGCCAGCACCGGCACGGCGAGCACCTGGAGGTCGTCCGGGAGGACGTAGTCGCGCCCCTCCAGGGCGGCGACCGCGCGGGCGGTGCGCAGCAGCTGGAGGGTGGCCCGGGGCGAGGCGCCCAGCCGCAGGTCGGGAGCCTCGCGGGTGGCGGTGACCAGGTCGATCGCGTACTGCTTGACGGCGTCGGCGACGTGCACCTGCCGGACGTGCCCGATCAGCCGGCGGACGGTGTTGGCGTCGGAGACCGGCCGCAGGTCGGTGAGCGGGTCGGTGGCGCCGTGCCCGTCCAGCATCGCCAGCTCGGCGCCCGGGTCCGGGTAGCCCATCGCGATCCGGGCGGTGAACCGGTCGCGCTGCGCCTCGGGGAGGGGGTAGGTGCCCTCCATCTCGATCGGGTTCTGGGTGGCGATCACCATGAACGGCGTCTGCAGCTGGTAGGTGACCCCGTCGACGGTGACCTGCCGCTCCTCCATGCACTCCAGCAGCGCCGACTGGGTCTTCGGCGAGGCGCGGTTGATCTCGTCGCCGACCACCAGGTTGGCGAAGACGGCGCCCGGGCGGAACTCGAAGTCGTGCGTCTCCTGGTTGTAGACGCTGACCCCGGTCACGTCGCTGGGCAGCAGGTCGGGGGTGAACTGGATGCGGCGCACCGAGCAGTCGATGGACCGGGCCATCGCCTTGGCCAGCTTGGTCTTGCCGACGCCGGGGACGTCCTCGATGAGCAGGTGGCCCTCGGCCAGCAGGACCGCCAGGGCGAGCCGTACGGTGGCGGTCTTGCCCTCGATGACCTGCTCGATGTTCGAGACGATGGCTTCGCTGGCGGCGCGGAACTCGTCGTGCGGCAGCAGACCGCCCACCTCGTCCCAGGTCTGTTGTGTCACGGGCCTCCTCCTCGTCGCCGATCACGGCAGCTCTGTGTAAGAGCACCTGGACCCGCCGTTGGGTTCGCGACGCCGAGCCTCGTCTGCCGCAGAAATCTCACTGGCCTCTCAGGCTAACCATGTTTGTCGTGATCGCCGACCCCCGCAGGTGGACCGCCGGTTACGCCCCGAATATTCGCCAGGTCGGGGGACGAGTGACCGGCCGGGCCGCGGGTAGTCCGGCAGGTCCGGCCGGGCGGCCGGGCGCGGCCGGAGCGGCGGGCAGGGAGGCGGACGGTGCGACGGGAGCGGGACGAGGTCTACCGCGGGACCGACGGCGGCGGCGTACGCCTCGCCGGTGGCGCCGCGCAGTGGCGACTGTATGCCGACCGGGTCGACCTGGCGCCCGGTGCCGTTGGTGACCGGCGGGTCCGGATCGACGCCGAGCTGCTGCCCGTCGTGGTGGACCTGGACGCCACCGCGCTGGTCCTGCTGGACCTGCAGAACGACTTCTGCTCCCCGGGCGGCTGGACGCAGCGCTCCGGTCTCGACCACACCGCCTGCCGGGCGGCGGTGCCCGGCGCGGTGCGGGCGGTCGAGGCGGCCCGCCGGCTCGGCGTACCGGTGGTCTGGGTGTACTGGCACAACCGCCCGGACCTGCGCAACCTCGGCGCACCGACGCTCTATTCGTTCAAGCACCGGCCGGACCAGGCCGGGATCGGCGAGCCCCTGGACCACGGCCCGGTGCTGACCGAGGGGTCGTGGGGCGCCACGCTGGTCGACGAACTGGCGGAGCTGGTCCGGCCGGAGGACGTGCAGGTGGAGAAGTACCGGATGAGCGGTTTCGAGGCCACCCATCTCGACCAGGTCCTGCGCGCCCAGGGCATCGACACGCTGCTCTTCGGCGGGGTCAACACCGACCAGTGCGTCACCACCACCATGGAGGACGCCTACTTCCGGGACTACGCCGCGATCCTGCTCACCGACGCCACCGCCACCTCCAGCCCCAGCTGGTGCAAGGACACCGTGGTCTTCAACGCCCAGCAGTGCTGGGGCTTCACCACCGACACGGCCCGCCTCGCCGACCCCCGCGCCGAGCCGTGACGAACCGGCGGGTCGGCGCCGCCGTCCCGACCGGTGGTAGCGGGCGCCCGCCCGCCTCCGGACTGGGGGTACACTGCCGGACATGGCCGGAGTCTTCCTGCTTCTTACCGAGCCGTGCTGATGCGCTGAACGCGCGACAGCACGGCGGCCCCTCATGCGTGAGGGGCTTTTTTGTGCCCGTCGCCGGCCGGCCCGGCGTCCGGGCCCGCAGCACCCACCAGACAGCACGAGACGACCGCGCCGAGCGACGCGAGGAGACGCCATGAGTGAGGCAGCCGTACCGGCCAGCGACATTCCCCCGTTCCGGTACACCGCGGCCCTGGCCGACGAGATCGAAAACCGCTGGCAGGACTTCTGGGAACGGGAGGGCACCTTCCACGCCCCGAACCCGACCGGCCCGCTGGCCGACCCCGACCACCCCCGGTCGGGCGCCGAGAAGCTGTACGTGCTGGACATGTTTCCCTATCCGTCCGGCGCCGGGCTGCACGTCGGGCACCCGCTGGGCTACATCGGCACCGACTGCTTCGCCCGCTACCAGCGGATGGCCGGGCGCAACGTGCTGCACGCGATGGGCTTCGACGCCTTCGGCCTGCCCGCCGAGCAGTACGCGGTGCAGACCGGCACCCACCCCCGGACCACCACCGAGGCGAACATCCAGCGGTACAAGTCGCAGCTGCGCCGGCTGGGCCTGGCCCACGACGAGCGCCGCTCGGTGGCCACCATGGACGCGGACTTCTACCGCTGGACGCAGTGGATCTTCCTGCAGATCTTCAACTCCTGGTACGACCCGCAGGCCCGCAAGGCCCGGCCGATCGCCGAGCTGATCGCCGAGTTCGAGGGGGGCACCCGGCCCACCCCGGACGGGCGGCCGTGGGCCGAGCTGACCGTGGCCGAGCGCCGGCGGATCGTCGACGACCACCGGCTGGCGTACGTCTCGGAGGCCCCGGTCAACTGGTGTCCGGGGCTGGGCACCGTGCTGGCCAACGAGGAGGTCACCGCCGACGGCCGCTCCGAGCGGGGCAACTTCCCGGTCTTCAAGCGGAACCTGAAGCAGTGGATGATGCGGATCACCGCGTACGGGGACCGGCTGCTGGACGACCTGGACACGCTGGACTGGCCCGAGGCGATCAAGCTGATGCAGCGCAACTGGATCGGCCGCTCCCAGGGCGCGCACATCGACTTCCCGACCCCGGTCGCGCCCATCCGGGTGTTCACGACCCGGCCGGACACGGTCTTCGGTGCCACCTACATGGTGCTGGCGCCGGAGCACGAGCTGGTCGACGCGCTGGTGCCGGCGGCCTGGCCGGAGGGGACGAAGGACGTCTGGACCGGCGGGCACGCGAACCCGCGGGCGGCGGTCGAGGCGTACCGGAAGGCGGCGGCGGCCAAGACCGACGTCGAGCGGCAGGCCGAGACGAGGGAGAAGACCGGCGTCTTCGTCGGGGCGTACGCCACCAACCCGGTCAACGACGCGCAGATCCCGATCTTCATCGCCGACTACGTGCTGGCCGGCTACGGCACCGGCGCGATCATGGCGGTGCCCGCCCAGGACGAGCGGGACTGGGACTTCGCCGAGGTCTTCGAGCTGCCGATCGTGCGCACCGTGCAGCCGGCGGAGGGCTTCACCGGCAAGGCGTACACCGGGGACGGGCCGGCGATCAACAGCGCCGCGCCCGACCGCGGCCTGGACCTGAACGGCCTGGGGGTGGCCGACGCCAAGGCCCGGATCATCGAGTGGCTGGAGGCCGCCGGGCACGGCCAGGGCGCGGTGACCTACCGGCTGCGCGACTGGCTGTTCAGCCGGCAGCGCTACTGGGGCGAGCCGTTCCCCATCGTGTACGACTCCACCGGCGCCGCCATCGCGCTGCCGGAGGAGATGCTGCCGGTCGAGCTGCCCGAGGTGGACGACTTCTCGCCGAAGACGTTCGACCCCGACGACGCCGACTCGAACCCGGAGACGCCGCTGTCGCGCCGCCGCGACTGGGTCGAGGTGGAGCTGGACCTGGGTGACGGCCCGAAGCGGTACACCCGGGAGACCAACGTGATGCCGCAGTGGGCCGGCTCGTGCTGGTACGAGCTGCGCTACCTGGACCCGACCACCGCCGACCGGTTCGTCGACGCGGAGAACGAGCGGTACTGGATGGGCCCGCGCTCGGCCGGCGACTGCGGCGGCACCGACCTGTACGTGGGCGGCGCCGAGCACGCCGTGCTGCACCTGCTGTACGCCCGGTTCTGGCACAAGGTGCTGTACGACCTGGGCCACGTGACGTCCTTCGAGCCGTTCCGGAAGCTGTTCAACCAGGGCTACATCCAGGCGTACGCGTACACCGACGCGCGCGGCGCGTACGTGCCCGCGGAGGAGGTCGTCGAGCGCGACGGCGGCTTCTACCTGGGCGACACCCAGGTCAACCGCGAGTACGGCAAGATGGGCAAGTCGCTGAAGAACGTGGTCACGCCGGACGAGATGTGCGCGGCGTACGGCGCGGACACCTTCCGGGTCTACGAGATGTCGATGGGCCCGCTGGAGGTGTCCCGGCCGTGGGAGACCCGGGCGGTGGTCGGCTCGTACCGGTTCCTGCAGCGGGTCTGGCGGGCGATCGTCGACGAGCAGACCGGTGAGCTGCGGGTCACCGACGACCCGGCCGACGAGGCGACCCGGCGGCTGCTGCACAAGGTGATCGACGGGGTCCGCGGCGACATGGAGGCGATCCGGTTCAACACCGCCATCGCCAAGCTGATCGAGCTGACCAACGGGCTGACCCGGCTGGCGCAGACCCCGCGCGAGGTGGCCGAGCCGCTGGTGCTGATGCTGGCGCCGTTCGCCCCGCACATCTCCGAGGAGCTGTGGCGGCGGCTGGGGCACGACACCTCGCTGACCTACGTGGACTTCCCGGTGGCCGACCCGGCGCTGCTGGTGTCCGAGACGGTGACCTACCCGGTCCAGGTCAACGGCAAGGTCCGGGGCCGCGTCGAGGTGCCGGCCGACGCGCCGGAGGAGACCGTCCGCGCCGCCGCCCTGGAGGCGGTGGCCGGCAGCCTGGCCGGCAAGGAGCCCCGCAAGGTCATCGTGGTACCCGGCCGGATGGTGTCGGTGGTGGCCTGACCCGCCCCGCCCGGTCGGGCCCGCCCTGATGGGGGCGGGCCCGACCGGGGTGGTTCAGGGGTCGCGGCGGTGGGTGGCGAAAAGCGCCACCACTGTGCAGGCCAGCGACCAGCCGGCGAAGGTGAGCCAGGCGCCGGTGACGGTGGCCGGGAACGGGTCGGGGTTCAACACGTCCGGGTGCACCTCGATCAGCCGTTGCCAGGCCGGGACGGGCAGCACGTGCCGGAGTTCGGCGATCCACCGGTGCTTGTCGCTGTCCACCATCAGCGGCAGCAGCACGAGCACCGAGGTGGCCGCCACGACGGCCCCGGCGGCGTGCCGGATCACCGCGCCCAGCCCCATCCCGATCAGCGCGCAGACCGGCACCAGCAGGGCGCTGCCCAGGACCGCCCGGGCCACCCCCGGCTCGCCGATCGACCAGCCGGCGTCGCGTCCGGACAGGATCGCCTGGGACACCCAGAACGAGGTCGCCGCGGTGGCCAGACCCAGCACGATCATCACCGCGGTCAGCACGGCCGCCTTCGCGGCCACCACCGACCGGCGGGCGGGAACGGCGGCGAACGTGGCGCGGATCAGCCCGCTCTGGTACTCGCCCACGAGGGTCAGCGCGCCGACGCTGGCGGCGGCGAGCATCAGCAGCAGGTACCCGGCCTCGGGGAAGGCGTCCCGCACCGGCCCGTACAGGTGGAACAACTCCCGCGTCCCGTCCGGGTACCTCGGATAGTTCCGGTAGTCGGCGAGGCTGGCGTGCACGCTCACCCCGACGACGAAGAGGTAGACCAGTGGCAGCGTCCACCGGGTCGAGCGGAGCGACCACAGCTTGATCCACTCGGCGGCGAGCAGGTCGCGGAACCGGGCCGGCAGGTCGGTCACCGGTGCGCGGGTGGGCGACGGTGTCACGGTGGTCATCGGGTCGTCCCTCCGGTGTACTCGACGCTGTCGGCGGTCAGTTCCATGAACGCCTCCTCCAGCGAGGCGGTCCGGGTGGCGAGCTGGTGCAGCGGGATCCGGTGGGCGAGCGCCAGGTCCCCGATCCGCTCGGCGGTCAGGCCGGTCACCAGGAGTCCCCCGGCGTCGTCCGGGCGGGCGGTGCCGCCCTCGGCCGCCAGCACCGCGGTCAGTGCCGCCGCGTCGGGCGTACGGACGGCGACGCTGGTCCCGGTGCCGCGGGCGGCGAACTCGGCGAGGCTCTGGTCGGCGATCAACCGGCCCCGGCCGATCACCACCAGCCGGTCGGCGCAGTTCTCCATCTCGCTCATCAGGTGGCTGGAGACGAACACCGTCCGCCCCTCGCCGGCCAACCGCCGGAACAGGTCACGCACCCAGCGGACCCCCTCCGGGTCGAGCCCGTTGAACGGCTCGTCGAAGAGCAGCACCGGCGGGTCACCGAGCAGCGCGGCGGCGATGCCGAGCCGCTGCCGCATGCCCAGGGAGAACCCGGCGATCCGGCGCCGGGCCACCCCGCCCAGTCCCACCTCCCGCAGCACCTCGTCGACCCGGGCCCGGCCGATGCCGTTGCCGCGGGCCAGCGCGGTGAGGTGGGCGACGGCCGACCGGCCGCCGTGCACGTCGCCCGCGTCCAGCAGCGCGCCGGCGTGCCGCAGCCCGCGCGGCCGGTCGGCGAACCGGACGCCGGCCACGGTGACGGTGCCGCTGGTCGGCCGGGTGAGACCGAGGATCATCCGGAGGGTGGTGGACTTGCCGGCCCCGTTCGGGCCGAGGAACCCGGTGACGTGCCCGGGGCGCACGGTGAGGGTCAGGTCGTCGACGGCCGTGGCGGGGCCGTACCTCTTGGTCAGCGCGTGGAGTTCGATCACCTGACCCACGCTGCCGGGCTCCGGCCCCGCCGGCGTCGCGCCGGCGGCCACATCCGGCGGCCCGGCACCCGCCCCGGGGCGTACGCCCGTGGGCCGATGCCCGGTCCCGGGCCCGCTGGCTACCGTGTCCGCATGGACGCCACCCTGTCGCCGCCACGCCGCGCCCTCGCCCTGGCGCGCGCGGTGCTGCCCTGGGTCGGCGTCGCGCTGCTGCCCGTCGCCCTGCTGCTCGCCGCGCCGCTGGCGTCCAGCCCGTTCGGGATCGGCTTCGGCGACTGGTGGCTCGCCGAGCGGTACCTGGTGCCGCTGCTGGTCCTGGGCCTGCCGGCCGGCCTGCTGCGCCGCCGCCCGCTGCTCGCCCTGGCGCTGATGCTGGTCGCGGCGTGCGTGGTCACCGTGACGGTCAACGTCCCGGAGAACGGCTACCTGCGCGACATCTGGTACGCCCAGTTCCTCGGCGTCGACCTGGTGGTCGGGCTGGTCGCGGCGCACCGGTCCCGGCGGGTCTCGGCGCCGGCAGCGCTGGTCGTGCTCGCGGTGCAGGTCGCGGCCAGCTTCGTGAACCCGGCCGACGACCCGCTGAGCCGGGCCACCGTATCCGTGCTGGCGGTGCTCGCCGCGTGGACGGTCGGCGACTCGGTGTGGGCCCGGCGCCGGCACGCCGAGGCGCTGCGGGCCCACGCCGCCGCCGAGGCGCTCACCGCCGAGCGCCTGCGCATCGCCCGCGAACTGCACGACATGGTGGCGCACAGCATCGGGGTGATCGCCATCCAGGCCGGCATGGGCGCGCGGGTGATCGACAGCCAGCCGGCGCAGGCCCGGGCCGCGCTCGCCACCATCGAGGCCACCAGCCGGGAGACGCTGGCCGGCCTGCGCCGTACGCTCGGCGCGCTGCGCCGCCCGCAGGGGGAGCCGGCGGCGCTGGACCCGACGCCCGGGCTGGCCGACCTGGACCGGCTGGTCGCCGCGGCGGCGGACGCCGGGGTCCGGGTGCGGCTGCACCGGCGGGGCGAGCCCGATCGGCTCCCCGCCGACCTGGACCTGGCCGCGTACCGGATCGTGCAGGAGGCGGTCACCAACGTGGTCCGGCACGCCGGCACCGCCGAGTGCCGGGTCACCGTGACCTACGCCCCGGACGAGCTGACCGTGGCGGTGGTCGACGACGGCCGGGGCGGGCCGGTCGGCGGCGAGGGGCACGGCCTCGTCGGCATGCGGGAGCGGGTGGCGCTGCTGGACGGCCGGTTCCACGCCGGCCCGCGCCCCGAGGGCGGCTTCCGGGTCGAGGCCCGGCTGCCGGTCCCGCCGAGCGCCGCCGCCGAGCCGGTGGCGGCCACGGAGGCGGGCCGGTGACCGTCCGGGTGCTGCTCGTCGACGACCAGCCCCTGGTCCGCGCCGGCCTGCGGGTGCTCATCACCGAGGCGCCCGACCTGGCAGTGGTCGGCGAGGCCGGCACCGGCGCCGAGGCCGTCCGGCTGGCCCGCGACCTGGCCCCCGACGTGGTGCTGATGGACCTGCGGATGCCCGGCACCGACGGCATCCAGGCCACCCGCACGATCACCGCGCACGGCGGGCCGACCCGGGTGTTGGTGCTCACCACCTTCGACGACGACGAGCACGTGCACGCCGCGCTGCGGGCCGGCGCGAGCGGCTTCCTGGTCAAGGACATGGCGGTGGACGACATCCTGGCCGCGGTCCGGGTGGTGGCCGCCGGCGACGCGCTGATCGCACCGGCCGTCACCCGCCGGCTGATCGCCGAGTTCGCCCGCCGGCCGGAGCAGCCCGCCCGCCGCCGGAGCCTGGACGGCGTCACCGAGCGGGAGCGGGAGGTGCTCACCCTCGTCGGTCGGGGGCTGTCCAACGCGGAGATCGCCGCCGAGCTGGTGATCAGCGTGGCCACCGCGAAGGCGCACGTGGCCCGGCTCTTCGCCAAGCTCGGCGCCCGGGACCGGGTGCACCTGGTCATCGCCGCCTACGAGGCCGGCCTGGTCACGCCCGCCGGCTGACCCGCGCCGGGCGCGCCTTCGGCCGTGCGCGCGGGGCGATCGAGGCGGCGGGCGCCCGGGGCGATCGAGGCCGCCGGCGATCGCGGCGGCCGCCGCCCGGGCGGGTCGTGCCGCGACGAGCTTGATGACACACAGGTATATATATGCCGCAGAGTCATCACGCTCGCCGGCGTGGGCGACGCGGCGACGGACCGGTCCGGGACGGCGCCCGGTCGGTGGGCGTGGGGGATCAGTCGCCCAGCGCGGCCAGCACCCCCCGGCGCTGCCGGAGCAGCCAGTCGTGCCAGCCGTGCACCAGCCGGACGACGCCGGCCGCCCGCAGCCGACCCATACCCGGCTCGTCCCGCTCGGCGCCGGCGTCGATGCCCCGCCAGGTGCCCTCCAGCTGGTCGAGCATCACGTCGACCAGCTCCGCCCCGGGCAGCGGCGGGCCGTCCGCGCCGGTGTAGGCGGCGCGGAGCAGGCGGGCCCGACGGCCCAGCTCGGCCGGGTCGGCGCCGTCGCCGAGCTCCGCCCAGTGCCAGGCGGCGAAGGCCACGTCCGCGATCCGCCGGCCCGGTGCGGCCCGGTCCCAGTCCAGGAAGGCGACCGGCAGCAAGCCCTGCGGGGTGTGCCGGTAGACGGTGTTCTTCGGGGACAGGTCGCCGTGGCAGACGGTCTCGGCGCCGCCGGCCAGCGGGCTGCCGGCGCACGCGTCGTGCAGTCGCCGGATCAGGACGGCCAGCCGGACCAGCGCCGGATCGGTGAAGTAGCCGGCATCCTCCCGGTCCCGCCAGGGCACCCGGCCGTCGAGGTAGCTGAGCACCTGCCGGCCGTGTTCGTCGGTGCCGAGGTGGCGGGGCGCGAGGTCGACGCCGGCCCGCTCCAGGTGCCGCAGCAGCGCGGCGACGAAGTCGCCGTTCTCCGGTGGCGTACGCCGGATGGTGTCGCCGACCCGCACCACCTCGGCGATGAACCCGCCCGGCAGGCGTTCCTCGCCGGCCCGGTCGGGGCCGTTGCCGTCAGCCGGTGGCACGGCGTCGGCCCAGTCCGGGGCGGCGGTGGCGCTCGGCGCGCCACCAGCCGCGGATCAGCACCACACTGGCGACCAGGCCGAGCGCGGCCGGGGTGGCGGCGAACCAGTTGACGTCGCCGGGGGAGGTGACCGCCGCGCCCACGGCGGCGTAGCCGAAGGCGGTCGGGGCGGAGGCGAGCACGCTGCCGACGAGGAACGGCAGGACCCGGGCGCCGGTGGTGCCGTAGCCGTAGCTGACCAGCCCGAAGCCGGCGATCGGCAGCAACCGGACGGTGACCACGCCGAGCACGCTCTGCCGGGCGAACCAGCCGTCCAGCCGGGCCAGCCGGCCGCGGACCCGCTCGGCGACGAACTCCCGGCCGAGCAGCCGGCCGACGGCGAAGCCGAGCCCGGCGGCCAGCAGCGCGGCGCACAGGGCGTAGCCGGCGCCCTCCAGCGGACCGAAGATCGCCCCGGAGGCGAGCGTGATGAACGTCCGCGGCACCAGCGCCACCAGCAGCAGCGCCCCGCCGAGGATCGCCGCGACCGGGGCCAGCGTGCCGAGCCGGTCGGCCAGCCGCGGCAGCTCGGCGACCTCGGGGCGGGGCGCCACCAGCATCAGCAGCCCGAACCCGGCGAGCAGGAACAGCAGCAGGAGGAACCGGACGGCCGACGGCTGCCCGAGCAGCCGCCGGACGGCCGGGATCATGCCCGGGCGGCGGCCACCGCGGCGCGGCGCTCGGACCGGAGCCGGTCGGACCAGGTGTCGTCCAGCGGCGGCAGCTGGTGCACGCCGGCCGCCCAGCGCAGCAGCAGGTCGGCCAGGGCCGGGTTGCGGGCCAGCGCCGGCCCGTGCGAGTACGTGCCGAGCAGCTTGCCCCGCCACGCGCCCTCGGTGGCGCCGTCGTTGCCGATGCCGGCGGTCACCCGGGCCAGCGGGGCGACCTCCGGGCCGAGGTGGGTGCGGCCGCCGTGGTTCTCGAACCCGCTCAGCGGGGGCAGGCCGAGCCGGGGGTCGATGTCGCCGGCCAGCTCGCCGACGGCCCGGGTCGGGCCCCGGTCGGAGGAGAGGTCGAGCAGCTCCAGGCCGCGGTACTGGGTGCCCTTGGCGAAGAAGGAGCTGCCGAGCAACTGGTAGCCGGCGCAGACGCCGAACACCACCGCCCCCTGGGCGACCGCCCGGTGCAGGCCGCCGTCGGCGAGCAGCCGCTGCGCGCCGAGCGCCTGGGGGCCGTCCTCGCCGCCACCGATGAGGTAGATGTCGGCGGTGGCGGGCAGCCGCTCGTCGGAGCGGACCTCCAGCACCTCCACCGGGATCCGGCGCTGGCGGGCGCGGTGGGCCAGGATCAGCGCGTTGCCCCGGTCGCCGTAGGTGGAGAGCAGGTCGGGGTAGACCCAGACGATGCGCAGGCTCTCAGTTGACACGGTCCAACTCCGCTCGGATGTCCTGGAACGCGGTGTAGTTCGCGATGACCTCCAGCCGCCCCGGGAGCGCGGTCCGGACGGCCTCGTCGAACGTCCGCACGTGCTGGAAGGGCACCTGGTTGACGTCGAGCCGGACGGCCAGGTCGTACGCCCGGTCGCCGGTGATCAGCACCTGCCGGCCGCGCAGCGGGGAGAAGTCGACGTCGAACAGCCATGAGGTATCCAGCCCGTCGGGGTCGCGGGCGTTGATCGACAGCAGCGTCGGCGCGTCGTCGGCCATGTCGAACGCCTCCAGCCAGCTGGCCGGGTTCTTGGCCAGCAGCAGCCGGATGTTGCGCCCGTCCCGCTCCACCTGGGCGTAGCGGCCGGCGACCGAGGCGACAGTGCCCAGCTGGAGCACCGCGTCGACCGGACGGACGCCGAACTCGGCGGCGACGGCCAGCGCGGTGGCCGCGTTACCGATGTTGACCTTGCCGGGCAGCTGGAGCTTGACCTTGTGCCAGGCGCCGGTCGGGTCGACCACGCCGTCGTCCTCGACCGTCCACTGCGGCTCCGGCCGGCGCAGCGGGCAGCCGCTGCACCACCACTGCGCGCCGGAGCGCTGGATGGTCGAACCGCACTCGGGGCAGACCCAGGAGTCGTCGTGCCACCGCTGCCCGGCGCTGAACCAGGTGACCTGCGGCGGCTGGATCCGGTGGTCGTGGTTGGGCGGCGGGGACGCGGCCCAGACCACCATCGGGTCGTCGGCGTTGGCGACCACCCGTACGTCGGGGTGCTTGACCAGGGCGGCCCGCCAGAGCTGCGCCATCATGGCGACCTCCTTGGCCCGGTCGAGCTGGTCGCGGGAGAGGTTCAGCAGCGCCACCACGTGCGGCTCGGTGGCCTCCAGCACCTGCGCGAGGTAGTGCTCGTCCACCTCCAGCACCGCGTACGGGGTGCTGCCGGCCTTGGCCAGCGCCGAGGTGTGCCCGGTGGGCATGTTGGCGCCGAAGGAGTTGGTGGCGACCCGGCCCAGCACGCCGACCGCCGCGGCGGTGAGCCGGGTGGTGGTGGTCTTGCCGTTGGTGCCGGAGATGAGCGCGATGGCGCGCCCGGCCGAGAGGTGGGCGAGCAGATCCGGGTCGATCTTCAGGCCGATCCAGCCGCCGATCACCGAGCCGTCGCCCCGGCCCGCGGCCCGCGACAGGGCCGCGGCCGTCCGGGACACGGAGCTGGCCACCTTCGCCCGCAGGGGCATCTTCGCGTCCGTCACCCGAGCGAGGTTACCGGACCGGCGCCCCCGCCAGATCGCCGCCGAGGGCGAACCGTTCGGCCGGGGTGCCCCGCCGGGTGGGCCGGATCGCGCTCAGCCGGACGGAGTCGATCTATGTCGGAAAGCGGACGCGGCCGGTGGGCCCCTTTCCCCCTCCACTCCGCCCCACCCCTTCTGACGTGCGGTTTTACGCGCGGAACCGACGCGCCACGCGGGCGTTTCCGGTTGCAGGTGGAGGGAAGTGGAGTAGAGTGGGGCCCAATGGTGAGGCCGGGAGGGCCCACCGGCCCGGGGGGTCAGCGGCGCCGCGAACGCCGCTAAAGGGCGAGGGGGTTGGGCCGATGTTCCTCGGCACCCACACCCCACGCCTGGACGACAAAGGCCGGTTGATCCTTCCGGCGAAGTTCCGGGACGAGCTGGCGGGGGGTGTCGTGATCACCAAAGGGCAGGAGCGCTGCCTCTACGTCTTCCCGATGCCCGAGTTCCAGCGGATCGCGGAGCAGTTGCGCGCACAGCCGATGACCAGCAAGGCGGCCCGGGCCTACAGCCGGGTCTTCTTCGCCAGCGCCCACGACGAGGTGCCCGACAAGCAGGGCCGGGTGACCATCCCGGGCCACCTGCGGGAGTACGCCGCGCTCGACCGGGACCTGGTGGTGATCGGCGCGAGCACCCGGGTGGAGATCTGGGACAAGGCCGCCTGGGAGACCTACCTCGCCGAGAGCGAAGACGACTTCGCCGACATCGAGGAGGGGGTGCTGCCCGGCGGACTGTAGGGCGTGACGGCGCCCGACGTACTGCGAGATCTCCAGCCGCTTTCGAGTTCCTGGCACCCCTTCCCCGGTGCCAGGCGCACGATCCAGTGGAGGGCCGCGGCCCTCGGCGGGCGGGAGCGGATGGGGATCTGGCGGTACGACGGCACGGCGTCGTCCGACGACAGGACGCGGACGGAAGAACCGGTAACCAACCAGTGGGGGTCGACATGGGGGAGCTACGCGGCACACACGTGCCGGTGCTGCTCGAGCGGTGTCTCGAGTTGCTCGCCCCCGCGCTGGGCCGGGGCGGACGGACGGTCCACGTCGACGCGACGCTGGGCCTGGCCGGCCACGCCGAGGCGGTGTTGCGGGCGCATCCGGAGACGGTGCTGATCGGCCTGGACCGGGACACCGAGGCGCTCGCCCACGCGCGCGTCCGGCTGGCCCGCTTCGCCGACCGGGTCCACCTGGAGCACGCCGTCTACGACGAGCTGCCCGAGGTGCTCGACCGGCTGGGCTACCCGGGCATCGACGGGATCCTGTTCGACCTCGGAGTCTCGTCGTTGCAGCTCGACGCGCCCGACCGCGGGTTCGCGTACGCGCAGGACGCGCCGCTGGACATGCGGATGGACCAGACCCGGGGGGTGACCGCCGAGGAGGTGGTCAACACCTACTCCCACCCGGACCTGGCCCGGGTGCTGCGGGTCTACGGCGAGGAGAAGTTCGCCGGCCGGATCGCCTCGGCGATCATCCGGGAACGGGAGCGCGCTCCGATCACCTCGTCGGCCCGGCTGGCGGAGCTGGTCCGGGAGTCCATTCCGGCACCAGCCCGACGAACCGGGGGACACCCGGCAAAGAGAACGTTTCAGGCTTTAAGGATCGAGGTAAACAGGGAACTGGCAGCGCTGGAGACGGCGCTGCCGGCCGCGCTCGACCGGCTCAACGTGGGCGGCCGCATGGTGGTCCTGTCCTACCACTCGCTGGAGGACCGGCTCACCAAGGCGGCGCTCGCCGAGCGGGTCCGCAGCAAGGGCCCGATCGACCTCCCGGTCGAACTCCCCGGGTCCGGTCCGACGTTCCGGCTGCTCAGCCGGGGCGCCGAACTGCCGGGGGAGGTGGAGGTCGCCGCGAACCCGCGCGCCGCTTCGGTGCGGTTGCGGGCCGCGGAGCGCATCGACCCGAACGCCGAGCAGCAGGGGCGGACCGACCGCGAACGGTCCCGCCGCCGCGTCAAGGCGATGCACCAACCGGGGACGGGGTCGACCGCGGCAACCGCGGGGGACTCCGGGGGACGGGACAGGGACGGACGTAGAGGGGGAGGGACATGAGCATAGACAAGCGCGACCGCCGGGACGTGACCGGCGGCGGGCAGCGCGCACCGCGGTCGGGGGGCCGGACCGCGGCGGAGCGGGCCACGCGCGTCGGGACCGGCGCTCCGGTCAAGGAGCGGGTGAACCGGCTGGGGGAGACTCGCGCCCGGGGGGCGCGCGAGTTCCCGACCCAGGGCAGCGCCGCGCTGCGGCCGGCGGAGCGGGGCACCGCCACGGCGGCCCGTCCGCCGCGGCTGCGGGTGGCGCCGCCGCCGCCGGTGCGGGTGCCGCGGGCGCCGTTCGCGGCGCTGATCGTGGTGCTGGTGGTCGGTGGGGTGCTCGGCATCCTGCTGGTCAACACGAAGATCAACGAGAACGCGTTCCGGCTGGAGCGGCTGCAGCAGCAGCAGGCCCAGCTCGACCTGGAGCAGCAGCAGCTGAAGAAGCAGATCGCCGACGCGGAGGCGCCGGGCAACCTGGAGGCCGCGGCCAAGGGCCTCGGCCTGGTCGAGGCGGGCGAGCCGGCGTACATCCGGCTGCCGGACGGCCAGCTGATCGGCGTGCCGCAGCCGGCCGACGGCGAGCCGTCGATCACCAGCCAGCAGGGCTCGGGGGGCTAGGACGGTGCCCCCGAGATCGGACGAACCGCGCCGGGACGCCACGGGCTCCCGGCGCGGCTCGTCGCGTGCCAGCGGTGGCCGGGGCACCGACCGTACGGCCGAGCCGGGCGTCGGCGGCATCTCCGACGCCCGGGCGTACACCCCCCGGGGGCGCACCATCCGGGAAGGGGCGGCCCGGGCCGACCGCGAGGAGCGGACCGGCCGCCCGGAGCAGCGGCGCACCCCGCGCAGCACCCGTTCCGGCGACCCGTTCCGGCCCGCGCTCCAGGTGCTCGACGGCGGCCGGACCGGGGCCACCCGGGCGGGCCGGCGGGACGCGACCGGCGGCCGGGCCGGCGTCGTCCGCACCGTCACGCCGCGCGCACCGCGCGAGCCCTTCGACGACGAGCCACCGGCGGCGCCGCGCCGCCGGGCCACCCCGCGCCGGCCGGACCGGGCAGCCGTCCGGCGTCCGTCGCGCAAGCCGCGCCGCCCGCCGAAGCTGGCCGACCCGGGCCGCCGGCTGCGGCTGGGCACCGTGCTGACCCTGGCGCTCTTCGCCACCATCGGCATCCGGCTGGTCTACCTGCAGGCCGTGGAGACCCCGGCGTACGCGGGCGGCGGCGTCGCCGACCGCACCCGTACGGTCACCCTGCCCGCGCCCCGGGGCGCGATCTACGACCGGGACGGCGCCGAGCTGGCGCACAGCGTGGAAGCCCGCTACGTCTACGCCGACCCGACCCAGATCAAGGATCCGCAGGCCACCGCGAAGGCGCTCTCGCCGCTGCTCGGCATCCCCGCCTCGGAGCTGGCCGGGCGGATGGCCCCGCGCAAGCGCCCGGACGGGGTCTGGTCGCAGTTCGAGTACCTGGCCCGCGGGGTCGAGATCGAGCGGGCCCGGCGGATCATGGACCTGAAGCTGCCCGGCATCAACACCCACCGCGACGAGCGGCGCGAGGTGCCCGGCGGCGACCTGGCCGCCAACCTGATCGGTTTCACCAGCGAGGACATGAACGGCCTGGAGGGGCTGGAGGCCCGCTACGACGACCTGCTGCACGGCGAGGACGGCAAGCGGGTCTACGAGGTCGGCCTGGGTGACCTGGCCGCCCCGATCCCCGGCGGCTACAGCCGCACCACCCCGCCCAAGCCGGGCAGTTCGCTCCAGCTCACCATCGACCGTGACCTCCAGTTCAAGGTGCAGCGGATCCTCAGCGAGGCGATGGCGCAGAGCAAGGGCAGCACCGGCGCCGCCGTGGTGATCGAGGTGGCCACCGGGGAGGTGCTGGCCCAGGCCAGCCACCCGACCTACAACGCCGCGAAGCCCCTGCCCAGCGACCCGGCCGACCGGGAGGACGCGGCCACCAGCTTCGTGGTGGACCCGGGCTCGGTGCACAAGGCGATCACCTTCGGCGCGGCGTTGCAGGAGGGGGTGATCACCCCGGACACCACGCTGCCGATCGCGAACAGCATCAAGAAGGGCGACACCTGGTTCTCCGACACCCACCCGGCGAACGGGCGGCGGATGACCCTGCCCGGGATGATGGCGTACTCGTCGAACGTCGGGACCATCGAGATCGCCGAGAAGCTCGGCCGGGAGCGGCTGATCGACTACCAGCGCCGGTTCGGGCTCGGCCAGGCCACCGGGGTGGGCATGCCCGGCGAGGCCACCGGCCGGCTGCTGCCCGCCGACGAGTGGAGCGAGTCGTCGCACGGGTCGGTGCCGATCGGGCACAGCGTGGACGCCACGCCGCTGCAGATGGCCGCCGCGTACGCGGCCATCGCCAACAACGGCACCTACGTCCAGCCGCACCTGATCAAGGAGGTGATCGGGCCGGACGGCAAGCGCACGCCCGGCAAGGCGCCGGTCACCCGGTCGGTGCTCAGCCCGGAGAACGCGGCCGCGCTGCGCACCATCCTGGAGGCGGTGACCACCGTCGACGGCGCCACCGGCACGGCGGCGGCGATCCCGGGTTACCGGGTCGCCGGCAAGACCGGCACCGGCTGGCGGCTGGTCGACGGGGAGAAGCAGCCCGGCGAGGTGGCCTCGTTCATCGGGATGGCCCCGGCCGAGCAGCCCCGGTACGTGATAGCGGTCTTCGCGCACACCCCGGCCGGCGGGGGCGGCGACATCGCCGCCCCGGCGTTCCGCGAGATGATGCAGTTCACCCTGCACCACTACCGGGTGCCGCCGTCCGCCGCCGGCAAGGCGCCGAAGTTCACGGTCTATCCCCGCTGACCAGGCATGGCGGGACATCATCGGTGAGTGCGGACGAACCACCGGGGCGGCTGTGCGGCCGGAACCGGACGACCGGGTAGGGTCTGACGCCGTGCCCGGCAATCCTCGCCCCCGTACCGTGATCGGCACCCGGCTCGGCGATCTCGCCGCCCGGCTGGCCGTGGAACCTCCGGCCGACACCGCCGATCCCGTGGTGACCGGCATCACCCACGCCAGCCAGGAGGTCCGCCCCGGCGACCTGTACGCGGCGCTGCCCGGCGCCCGCCGGCACGGCGCGGAGTTCACCGCCGCCGCGGCGGCGGCCGGGGCGGTGGCCGTGCTGACCGACCCGGCGGGCGCGCCCGCGGCGGCCGAGGCCGGCCTGCCCGCGCTGGTGGTGCCCGACCCGCGGGCCGCGCTCGGCGCCCTGGCCTCCGCGGTCTACGGCGACCCGACCGAGGGGCTGACCGTGATCGGGGTGACCGGCACCGCCGGCAAGACCTCCACCGCCTACCTGGTCGAGTCCGGGCTGCGCGCCGCCGGCCAAACCACCGGCCTCATCGGCACCGTGGAGACCCGCCTCGGCGACCTGCGGATCGACAGCGTGCGCACCACGCCGGAGGCCACCGACCTGCACGCCATGCTGGCCGCCGCCCGCGAGCGCGGGGTCACCGCGGTGGTCATGGAGGTGTCCAGCCACGCGCTGGCCATGGGCCGGGTCGGCGGGGTGCGGTTCACCGTCGGCGGCTACACCAACTTCGGCTCCGACCACCTGGACTTCCACGCCGACTCGGCGGACTACTTCGCGGCCAAGGCGCAGCTCTTCGACGGCCGGTGCGCGGTGGAGGTGCTCAACCACGACGACCCGGCGCTGCGGTCGCTGTTCAAACCGGCCACGGTGAGCTACTCCGCGGCCGGCGACACCGCCGCCACCTGGTGGGCCGACGGCATCGGCGGCGAGGGGTACGCCCAGCACTTCACCGCGCACGGCCCGGACGGCCTGGTGCTGCCCGCCGGCGTGGCGCTGCCCGGCCGGCACAACGTCGCCAACGCCCTGCTGGCCATCGCCATGCTGGTCGCCGCCGGGGTGGACCCGGCCACCGCGGCCGCCGGGGTGGCCGCCTGCGGCGGGGTTCCCGGGCGGCTGGAACTGGTGGCCGACGGCCCCGTGCGCGGGGTGGTCGACTACGCGCACAAGGCGGACGCGATCGTGGCCGCGCTGGCCGCCCTGCGGGAGCTCAGCGCGGGCCGGCTGATCTGCGTGATCGGTGCCGGCGGCGACCGGGACCGGGGCAAGCGCCCGGTGATGGGCGCCGCCGCGGCGGAGGGAGCCGACGTGGTGCTGGTGACCGACGACAACCCGCGCACCGAGGACCCGGCGGCGATCCGCGCCGAGGTGCTCGCCGGCGCCCGGGGGGCCGGCACGGCGGCCCGGATCGAGGAGGTCGGCGACCGCCGGGCGGCGATCGACGCGGCGGTCGCGCTGGCCGAGCCGGGCGACGTGGTCGCACTGCTCGGCAAGGGCCACGAACGCGGGCAGGAGGTCGGCGGCGAGGTGCTCCCGTTCGACGACCGCACCGAGCTGGCCGACGCGCTGCGCGCCCGGTTCGGCGACCTGGCGGGGCACCGGTGATCCCGCTCAGCCTGGCCGAGGTCGCCTCGGCGGTCGACGGCCGGCTGGTGGCCGCCGACCCGGACGTCCGGGTGACCGGACCGGTCGAGTTCGACTCGCGCAAGGTGTCCGCCGGCGCGCTCTTCGTCGCCTTCCCCGGCGAGAAGGTGGACGGGCACGACTACGCCGCGGCGGCGGTCGAGGCCGGCGCGGTGGCGGTGCTCGGCACCCGGGAGGTGCCGGGCGTGCCGATGGTGCTGGTCGGCGACGCGCTCGCCGCGATGGGCCGGCTGGCCCGCGCGGTGGTGGACCGGCTGCCCGGGCTCACCGTTGTCGGGTTGACCGGTTCGTCCGGCAAGACCACCACCAAGGACCTGATCGCCCAGCTCGCCGCGCGGCTCGGCCCGACGGTCGCCCCGCCCGGCTCGTTCAACAACGAGCTGGGGCACCCGTACACGGCGTTGCAGGCCGGGCCGGAGACCCGCTACCTGGTGATGGAGAAGGGCGCCCGCGGGGTGGGGCACGTGCGCTACCTGTGCGACGTGGTGCCGCCGCGGATCTCCGTGGTGCTCAACGTCGGCGTGGCGCACATCGGCGAGTTCGGCTCCCGGGAGACCATCGCGCTGGCCAAGGGGGAACTGGTCGAGGCGCTGCCGGCGGACGGGCTGGCGGTGCTCAACGCCGACGACCCGTTGGTGGACGCGATGGCGACGCGTACCGTCGCCCGGGTGGTCCGGTACGGCGAGGCGGCGGACGCGGACATCCGGGCCGTCGACGTGACGCTGGACGAGCGCGGCCGGCCGGCGTACACCCTGGTGACCCCGGAGGGGGACGCGCCGGTGCGGCTCGGGCTGACCGGGCGGCACCAGGTGTCGAACACCCTGGCCGCCGCGGCGGTGGCCCGCGAGCTGGGCATGCCGCTGACCGAGCTGGCCATCGCGCTGGGCGAGCTGGGGACGGTCTCCACCCGCCGGATGGACGTCTTCGAGCGTCCCGACGGGGTGACCGTGATCGACGACTCGTACAACGCCAACCCCGCCTCGATGGCCGTCGCGCTGCGTGCGCTGGCCGGCATCGGACGGGGCCGGCGTACCCTCGCGGTGCTCGGCTACATGGCCGAGCTGGGCCCGTTCGAGCACGACGGGCACGCCGAGGTGGGCCGGCTCGCTGCCGAGCTGGGCGTGGACCGGGTGCTCGTGGTGGGTGAGCCGGCCGCGCCGATCCACGAGGGCGCGACATCGGTAAGTGACTGGGGAGGAGAGTCGGTGCTGCTCACCGATCAGGCGGCGGCCGTCGAGGTGCTGCGGAGCGAGCTACGGCCGGGCGACGTCGTCCTGGTGAAGGGCTCCCGGTACCGCACCTGGGAGGTGGCCGACGCGCTGCGCGCGGACGCCGGGAACCCTACCGGGGAGAGCGCCGGGAGCGCGAGGAGTGAGCTTGCGAGCCCCGCAGTCGTGACCGAGGGTGGCACCGCATGAGGGCGGTGATCGTCGCCGTCGGGGTCGCCTTCCTGATCTCGCTGTTCTGCACCCCGATCGCGATCAAGGTGTTCACCCGGCTCAAGGCCGGCCAGCCGATCCGGGCCGAGGGCCCGGCCATGCACCAGGGCAAGAAGGGCACGCCGACGATGGGCGGCGTGGTCTTCATCCTGGCCACTGTCATCGCGTACGTGGCCGGGCACCTCGCCCTGACCACCCTGCCGGACCAGCAGATCGCCCAGGTCGAGCCGACCATCACCGCGCTGGTGCTGCTGGGGCTGATGGTGTTCTCCGGCGCGGTCGGCTTCATCGACGACTTCCTGAAGGTGCGCAAGCGGCACAGCGGCGGGTTGAACAAGCGCGGCAAGCTGCTCGGCCAGATCCTGGTCGGCGCGGTCTTCGGGGTGGTGGCGCTCTACTTCCCGAGCACCATGACCGACGCCTCCGGCGCGGTGACCAACACCGAGACCGTCGGCAGCACCACGCTCAGCTTCATCCGGGACATCCCGGCGCTGGACGTCACCAAGGTCGGCGCGGTGGTCATCTTCATCTTCGTGGTGATGGCCGCGACCAACGGGGTGAACCTCACCGACGGTCTCGACGGCCTGGCCACCGGCGCCTCGGTGATGGTCCTCGCGGCGTACGCGTTGATCGCGTTCTGGCAGTACCGGCACTGGTGCGCCGACCCGAACTACACCCAGGACTACTGCTACACGGTCCGCGACCCGCTGGAGATCGCACTGATCGCCGGCGCCGCCGCCGGGGCCTGCGTGGGCTTCCTGTGGTGGAACACCTCACCGGCGCGGATCTTCATGGGCGACACCGGCGCGCTCGGCCTCGGCGGGCTGATCGCCGGCATGGCGATGTCCACCCGGACGATCCTGCTGCTGCCGATCATCGGCGGGCTCTTCGTCATCATCACGATGTCGGTGGTCATCCAGATCATCTCGTTCCGCACCACCGGCAAGCGGGTGTTCCGGATGTCGCCGTTGCAGCACCACTTCGAGCTCGCCGGCTGGAGCGAGGTCAACATCGTGGTGCGCTTCTGGATCATCGCCGGCATCGGCGTGGCCATCGCCCTCGGCCTCTTCTACAGCGAGTTCCTCGCCGCCGTCACCTGATCGGTTCCCGCCGATCTTGCACTTTCAGCCCGTGGAATGCCCGGTTCTGCGGCCTTCGCCCGGGCGCCAAGTGCAAGATCGGCGAGAGGAGGGGGTGCCGACACGCCGACCGGGCGGTTGCGGGGGTGGTGGCCCCCGAGAACCGCGATGATGTCGGGGTGGGGGAGGCGCGAGGAACCGAGGGCACGGCCGGAACCAGGACGCGGACGGCGGCGGGCGGGACGCGTACCGCCGAGGCGGCCGGGACGCCGCGCGGGCCGGACGAGCCGGGCGGGCCGGCGGCGCTGCGCGGACTGGACGCCGCCGGCGGGCTGGCCGCGCTGCGTGGCCTGCTGGACCGGCCGCTGGCCTCGTACTACCTGCTGCTCTCCAGCGCCGGGCTGCTGCTGCTGATCGGCCTGACCATGGTCTTCTCGGCCACCAGCGTCAAGGACTACGCCGAGAACGGCAACGCCTCCGCCTCGCTCACCAAGCAGGCGATCTTCGCGGTGATCGGCATCGGCGCCTTCTGGGCCTGCCAGCGGCTGCCGGCGACCACCTACCGGTCGCTGGGCCGGCCGCTGCTCTTCACCGCCATCGGGCTGCTGCTGGTGCTCAACCTGCTGCTCGCCTACGCCCGGCTGACCGGCCAGGACTCCGCCCGGATCGGCCCGATCGAGGCCCGGCTGCTCTGGCTGTTCATCGGCGGCGTCCAGGTGCAGCCCTCCGAGCTGGCCAAGTTCGCCCTGGTGCTGTGGGGCGCGCACGTGATCGCCCGCAAGGGCGCCGCGCTGGGCTGGTGGCGGGAGCTGGCCACCCCGCTCTTCCCGGTGGTCGGGCTGCTCTTCGTGCTGGTCGGCTACAACGACCTGGGCACCATGCTCTGCCTGCTGGCGCTGGTGATCGGCCTGCTCTGGGCGGCCGGGGTCCGGCTGCGGGTGTTCGGCGCGCTGTCGGTGTTCGGGCTGATCGGCGTGGGCCTGCTGATCGCGGTCGCCTCACTCGGCGCCGGCTCCGGCGAGCGGGGCGAGGAGAACTACCGGTTCGCCCGGCTGATGTCCTTCTTCAACCCGCCCGCCCCGGAGGACTGCAAGCTGGAGGGCTGCTACCAGATCTTCCAGGGGCGGCTGGCCATCGAGCACGGCGGCTGGTTCGGCGTCGGGCTCGGCAAGAGCAGCCTGAAGTGGAACTGGCTGCCGGAGGCGCACAACGACTTCGTCTTCGCGATCATCGCCGAGGAACTCGGCGTGGTCGGCTGCGCGGTGGTGCTCACCCTGTTCGCCGTGCTGGCGTACACCGGGCTGCGCATCGCCCGCCGGGTGGACGACCCGTTCCGCCGGCTCGCGGCCACCGCGGTGACCACCTGGCTGGTCAGCCAGGCGGTGATCAACGTGGGTGGCGTGGTCGGGCTGCTGCCGATCACCGGCCTGCCGCTGCCGTTCATCTCCGACGGCGGCAGCGCCCTGGTCGTCACGCTCGCCGCGGTCGGCATGCTGGCGTCCTTCGCCCGGGCGGAACCCGACGCGGCCAGAGCACTGCATGCCCGTCCGCCGGCCCGATGGGTCCGACTAGTCTGGGCCCCGTTGCCACCGCTTCCCGCGCGGCGCCGCCGGACGGCGACGCCGCCGGCCGCCCGAGGGTCCGTGCCCCGGGCGCGGGAGCGGCGGCAGGACGACCAGGCCGCACCGCGCGGCGTCCGGGCGACCCGGACCCGCGGCCGGTCGGCGGACGAGAGGAGACGCTGATGGGTCCGCTGCGTTCGGTGGTGCTCGCGGGAGGTGGCACCGGGGGGCACATCTACCCGCTGCTCGCCTTCGCCGACTGCCTGCGCCGACACGACCCCGGCGTCCGGATCACCTGTCTCGGCACACCCAAGGGGCTGGAGAACGAGCTGATCCCGCCGCAGGGCTACGACCTGCGCCAGATCCCCGCCTACCAGCTGCCCCGGTCGGTCAACATGAACCTGGTGAAGACCCCGGGCCGGATGTGGACCGCGGCCCGCGCCGCGGGCAAGGTGATCGACGAGGTGCGCGCCGACGTGGTGGTGGGCTTCGGCGGGTACGTCTCGGTGCCGGCCTACCTGGCCGCCTGGCGCCGCGAGCTGCCGATCGTGATCCACGAGGTGAACGTCCCGCCGGGCGTGGCCAACCGGCTCGGCATGAAGTTCACCAAGCACGTGGCGGTCGGCTTCCCGCACCAGCCGGCGCAGGCCGAGTCGCTGCGCGACGCCCGGGTGGTCGGCGTGCCGCTGCGCCAGCGCATCGCCGGGCTGGACCGGGCCGCGCTGCGCGACGCCGCGCGGGCGCACTTCGGGCTCCGCCCCGACCTGCCGGTGCTCTTCGTCGCCGGCGGCTCGCAGGGCGCCCGGTCGATCAACCTCGCGGTCTCCGGTGCGGCCAAGGAACTGGCCCGGCACGGGGTGCAGGTGCTGCACGTGATGGGCGCCCGCAACGAGCCGGTGCCGATCCCCACCGACCTGCCGGTGCCGTACGTCACCCTGCCCTACCTGTCCGAGATGGAGCTCGGCTACGCCGCAGCCGACCTGATGCTGGGCCGGGGCGGGGCGATGACCTGCGCCGAGGTGGCCGCGATCGGCCTGCCCGCGATCTACGTGCCCTACCCGCACAGCAACCAGGAGCAGAAGCGCAACGCGCTGCCCGTGGTGGAGGCCGGCGGCGGGCTGCTCGTCGACGACGCCGAGCTGACCCCGGACTGGCTGGAGCGCACGGTGATCCCGCTGATCCGCGACCCGCACCGGCTCGCCGCGATGGGCGCCGCCGCGGCCGCGTACGGGCGGCGCGACGGCGACGAGGCGCTGCTCGACTTCGTCTACGAGGCGGTGTCCCGATGAGCCGGTACGCCGCGACTGGAAGGCAGCTGTCATGAACACCGCGCAGTTCACCCCGGCCGGCACGCTCACCGCGGAGGACCTGGGCACCATCCACCTGATCGGGGTCGGTGGCGTCGGCATGAGCGGGCTGGCCCGGCTCTTCCTCACCAGGGGCATCCCGCTCTCCGGCAGCGAGCTGCGCGAGTGGCCCTCGCTGGCCGGCCTGCGCGCGCTCGGCGGCACCATCCACATGACCCACGAGGCGAGCAACCTCGACGGCGTGGACACGGTTGTCTACTCGTCGGCCATCCCGCAGGACCACCTGGAACTGGTGGAGGCGCGCCGGCGCGGGTTGCGGGTGCTGCACCGCTCGGAGGCGCTCGCGGCGGCGATGACCGGCCGGCGCACGGTGGCGGTCGCCGGCACCCACGGCAAGACCACCACCACCTCGATGGTCACCATGGTGCTCCAGCAGGCCGGGACGGACCCGTCCTTCGTGATCGGCGGGGAGATCTCCGAGGTCGGCTCCGGCGCGCACCACGGCACCGGCGAGTACTTCGTGGTGGAGGCGGACGAGAGCGACCGGTCCTTCCTCATCTACCGCCCGTACGTCTCGATCATCACCAACGTCGAGGCGGACCACCTGAACACCTACGGCGACCTGGCCAACCTGGAGGCGACCTTCGCCGAGTTCGCCCGGCTCACCGACCCGGACGGGTTCATCATCACCTGCGCCGACGACCCGGGCGGGCGGCGGCTGGCCGAGACGCTGCGCGCCGAGGGGCGCCGGGTGCACACCTACGGCGAGGCGGCCGACGCCGACCTGCGGCTGACCGAGATGGCCTCGTCGGCCCGGGGCGTGCGCTACCTCGCCGGCATCGACGGGCGGTCGCTGGGCGAGTTCCGGCTGCCGGTGCCGGGCCGGCACATGGGGCTGAACAGCGCCTCCGCGGTGCTGGCCGCGTACCTGCTGGAGCTGCCGCTGGAGGCGGCGGAGGCCGCGCTGGCGGTCTTCCCCGGCGTGCGGCGGCGCTTCGAGCGCAAGGGCGTCGCGGACGACGTGCTGGTCTACGACGAGTACGCCTACCACCCCACCTCGATGACGCTGGCGTTGCGGACGCTGCGCGAGGTGGCCGGCGACGGCCGGCTGATCGTGGTGTTCCAGCCCTACCGGCTCTACCGCACCCGCGACCTCCAGGCGGAGATCGCCGAGGCGCTGGCCATCGCCGACGAGCTGGTGCTGCTGGAGGTCTTCGGCCCCGGCGAGCTGCGCCAGCCGGGGGAGGGGTCGGCGGCGCTGATCGAGGCGGTGCCGCTGCCGGCGGAGCGGAAGGTCTTCGTCGACTCCTGGGAGGCGGCGCCGGCGGAGGTGGCCCGCCGGGCCCGGCCGGGTGACGTGGTGGTGACCATGGGCGCCCCGCCGATCTCGCTGATGGGCGACCAGTTGTTGGCGGAGTTGGCGGCGCGGCGCGGTGGCCCGGCCGTGGACACCCCGGCGATCGGCGGGGTGGTCCCGGACGGCACGGCGCCGACGGCGGGATGAGTCCCGGCCCGGCCCGGGGACGGACCAGCGGCGCGGACGGTGGCGCCGGCCGGCGCGGTCCGGTCCGGCGCTGGCAGCTGGTCCGGGCCGGCAGTGACGCGGTGCCCGCGTCCACCCGCCGGTTCATGGCCCGGGCGCGGCGGCGGCGGATGCGCGCGGCGCTGCCCTGGGCGGTGGCCGCGGGCGTGCTGGCGCTGGCCGGGCTGGTCGCCTGGACGCTGCTCGGCACCGGGCTGTTCGGGGTGCGCGAGGTCCGCGTCGAAGGCGCCGACCTGGTGACCCCGGTGGAGGTACGCGATGCCGCCGGGGTGCCCGACGACGCCCCGCTGGCCACCGTGGACCTGGCCGCCGTGGCGCGGCGGATCGGCGCGCTGCCGCCGGTGGAGCGGGTGACCGTGTCCCGGGACTGGCCGGACGCGCTGGTGGTCCGGGTGACCGAACGCACCGGCGTGGCGGTGGTGCCGCGGGGCGAGGAGTTCCTGGTGGTCGACGCGGCCGGGGTGGTGTTCCGGACGCTGCCGCGACGCCCGGCGCAGCTGCCCCTGGTCCGGGTCGCCGATCCCGGGCCGGCCGACCCGGGCACCCGGGCCGCGCTGGACGTGCTCGCCGCGCTCACCCCGCAGTTGCGCGCCCAACTGGTGGACGTGACCGTGGAGAGCCTGGCCCGGATCAACCTGCGGCTGCGCGACGACCGGACGGTCGTCTGGGGGGACGCCACCCGGGGCGCGGACAAGGCCCGGGTGGCCACCTCGCTGCTGGGTCGCAAAGCCGACACCATCGACGTCAGCGCGCCGGACGTGGTGACCTTCCGGTGAGCCGCCGGTCAGCGTGGCGGGCGGGCCCGGTCCGCCCGACGTGACCCGTTCCGCTCCGGGCGGCGACACGCCGGGCAGGTCCTTGGCTCATCGCGCGGGGGCGCTTACGTTGCCCCGAAGAGGATCAGTGGTTGACATAACTGTAAGCCTCTAGTAGAGGGTGAGGGTTCACCCCTGACCCTCCACTGAGGACAGCTGTCGTCGACCGTTGGTCTGGCCACGCCGTACCGGGTCGGGGCGAAGCCAATCTCGAAGGGAAAGGACCGGAGATGACACCTCCGCACAACTACCTGGCGGTCATCAAGGTCGTCGGCATCGGGGGTGGCGGCGTCAACGCCGTCAACCGGATGATCGAGGTTGGGCTCAAGGGCGTCGAGTTCATCGCGATCAACACCGACGCGCAGGCGCTGCTGATGAGCGACGCCGACGTCAAGCTGGACGTCGGCCGCGAGCTGACCCGCGGCCTGGGCGCCGGGGCGAACCCGGACGTCGGCAAGAACGCCGCCGAGGATCACCGGGACGAGATCGAGGAGGTGCTCAAGGGCGCCGACATGGTCTTCGTGACCTGCGGCGAGGGCGGCGGCACCGGCACCGGCGGGGCGCCCGTGGTGGCGAACATCGCCCGCAAGCTCGGCGCGCTGACCATCGGTGTGGTGACCCGGCCGTTCTCCTTCGAGGGCAAGCGCCGCCAGGTGCAGGCCGAGGCCGGCATCGACGAGCTGCGCAACCAGTGCGACACGCTGATCGTCATCCCGAACGACCGGCTGCTCGCGCTCGGTGACCGCAACATCAGCATGATGGACGCCTTCCGCACCGCCGACCAGGTGCTGCTCTCCGGTGTCCAGGGCATCACCGACCTGATCACCACCCCGGGTCTGATCAACCTGGACTTCGCCGACGTCAAGAGCGTGATGAGCGGGGCGGGCAGCGCGCTGATGGGCATCGGCAGCGCCCGGGGCGAGAACCGCGCGGTCGAGGCGGCCGAGGCGGCCATCTCCAGCCCGTTGCTGGAGCAGAGCATGGACGGCGCGCGCGGCGTGCTGCTCTCCATCGCGGGCGGCTCCGACCTGGGCCTGTTCGAGATCAACGACGCGGCTCAGCTGGTCACCGACGCGGCCCACCCGGACGCCAACATCATCTTCGGCGCGGTGATCGACGACGCGCTCGGCGACGAGGTGCGGGTCACCGTCATCGCGGCCGGGTTCGACGGCGGTGCGCCGGCGTACAAGGCGGCCGAGCCGGCCCGCAAGACCAACCAGAACCAGCCCGCGCAGCAGAGCGCCCCGGTCTCGCCGCCGGCCACCATGCCGGCGCCGCCGCAGTCGCCGCGCCGGGTGCTCTTCGACGACGTCGACGTGCCCGACTTCCTCAAGAACGGGTCCTGAGCCGGGTCCATGAGCGAGCGCAGCGAGCGAATCATCAAGCTCAGCGCGAGGGTGCCTCGTGCCGGCGCGCAGCGCAGCGGAGTGCCGGCATGAGCGACGGCAACGCCTCGGTGCGCCCCGACCGGCGCGCCGAACTCGCGGCCGGCCTGGCTCGGGTGCGGGCCAGGATCGCCGACGCCTGCGCCGCCGCGGGGCGGGACCGGGCCGAGATCACGATGATCGCGGTGACCAAGACGTACCCGGCCGGCGACGTGGTCGCGCTGGCCGGGCTCGGCGTCACCGACGTGGGGGAGAACCGGGACCAGGAGGCGGCGCCCAAGGCCGTCGAGGTGGCCGCCGCCGGGGTGACCCCGCGCTGGCACTTCGTCGGCCGGTTGCAGCGCAACAAGGCGCGCTCGGTGGTCCGGTACGCCGACGCGGTGCACTCGGTGGACAGCGTCCGGCTGGCCCGGGCGCTGGACGCGGCGTCGGCGGCCGGCCGGGACCGGCCGCTGGGCGTGCTGGTCCAGGTCAGCATCGACGGCGACGCGGCCCGGGGCGGCGCGCTGCCCGGCTCGGCCGACCCGGACGTCGGGCTCGACCGGGTGGCCGAGGCGGTCGCCGGCGCCGACGCGCTGCGGCTGACCGGCCTGATGGCGGTGGCGCCGCTGGGCTGGGAACCGGAGCGGGCGTTCGCCCGGTTGGCCGAGCTGGCCGCCGCGTTCCGGTCGGTCCATCCGGGAGCCACCGCGTTGTCGGCCGGAATGAGTGGCGACCTGGAAGTCGCGATCGGATACGGCGCGACACATGTCCGCGTGGGTAGCGCGTTGCTCGGAATGCGCCCCACGCTGCGGTAGCCTGACCGCGGAAGAAGCAAATTACATCGGTGTTGTTTCGGGAACGGCTTTCCTTTGCCGGGGGTCGTGACACGCGACGCGAATCGCGTGCCAGGGGATTGCCGTTCCGGTCCGGTGGGCAGGAATGTTCCACTCGCGACAAGGCGACACGGCACGGGGGCGTGTGCCGCACGGCGGACGGAAGGGCGCGGGATGGGTGCACTGCGCAAGGCGGGGGTCTGGCTCGGTCTGGTCGAGGAGGACGACGAGCGGGCCTACGACGACGGTGGCTACGACAAGGGTGGCTACCGCGAATCGCGCTACCGGCAGAGCCGGTACGCCGAGGAGTTCGCCGACGACGACGAGGACGACGCCGAGGAGCCGCCGGCGCCGCGGCCCCGGTCGAGCGACCGTGGCCGGCTCGCCGAGCGGTCCGGCGGGCGGGCCGGCGACACCGAGCGCGCCGAGGCCGAGCGGCCGGAGCGGTCCAGCGTACGGTCGATCACCCGGTCGACGGCGGGCGAGCCCTCCGGGGCGCTGACCTACCACACCCGGGACAACCTCGCCCTGGCGCCGCAGGTGCAGCCCCGGGAGCGGGCCGTGGTGGCCGAGGAGGAGCAGCGGTACCAGATCACCACGCTGCACCCGACCACCTACCGCGAGGCGCGCACCATCGGCGAGCACTTCCGCGACGGCGTTCCCGTGATCATCAACCTCACCGAGATGGACGAGGCGGATGCCCGCCGTCTGGTGGACTTCGCCGCCGGGCTGGCCTTCGGCCTGCGCGGTACGATCGAGCGCGTGACCAACCGGGTGTTCCTGCTCTCACCGGCCAACGTCCAGGTCACCGCGGAGGACAAGGCCAAGATCGCTGAGGGTGGCTTTTTCAGTCTGAGTTGACCCCGGCCAACCGAGGGACGTCGCCTGTCGTGTTGTCGATCCTGTTGCAGGTCCTGTACCTGATCGTCTATGTCTTCCTGCTCCTTCTTCTGTCCCGGTTTGTCCTGAGCGCCGTGCTCCAGTACGGCCGCCGGTGGCAGCCGGGGCGTGGGGCATCGGCGGGACTGGAATCCGTGTGGAGCGTCACTGATCCCCCTCTCAGCGCGTTGAGGCGTGTGATCCCTCCGCTGCGAATTGGTACCGTGAGCATCGACCTGGCCTCCCTTGTGCTCCTGGTTATCCTGTTCGTGCTGATGAGGTTTGTGTTAGAGCCGGCGATCATCAGGACCGCCTGATGACCGACGCGCTATCGCGGCCGCAACTGACCCGAGGAGTTTCGATGCCGCTGACCCCGGCCGACGTGCACAACGTCGCCTTCAAGAAGCCGCCGATTGGCAAGCGGGGCTATGACGAGGAGGAGGTCGACGCCTTCCTGGACGAGGTCGAGCGCGAGCTCGCCCGTCTCATCGAGGAGAACAACGAGCTGCGCGCCCAGGTGGAGCGCGGCGGCCGTGGCGGCGCTCCGGCGGGCCCCGGCGGCGACGCCCGACTCGCGGCGGAGCTCAACGACGTCAAGGCCCAGCTCGACCGGGTGCAGCGCGACAAGGCGGCGGCCGAGCAGGCCGCCCGGGCGATGCAGGCGGAGCTGGAGCAGGTGCGCGCGGCCGGTGGGCCGGCGGCCGTCGGCGACGGCGAGCAGCAGGCGCTGCGGGTGCTGATGATGGCCCAGCGGACGGCCGACGACCACGTCTCGGACGCCCGTCGCGAGGCCGACCAGCTGCTCTCCGAGGCCCGCTCGAAGGCCGAGGAGGTCACCCGTGAGGCGCGCGCCAAGGCCGACGCGCTCGAGCGGGACGCCCGGCAGCGGCACCAGGAGGCCATGGGCGGCCTGGACGCCAAGCGCACCGCGCTGCAGAAGCACATCGAGGAGCTGAAGCAGTTCGAGCGGGAGTACCGCACCCGCCTCAAGGCATACCTGGAGAGCCAGCTGCGCGACCTCGACGGTCGTGGCCAGGGCCTGGAGGCCGAGCTGACCCGCACCGAGGGCAACCGGGCCGCCGGTGGCAACGGTCTGGCCGCGGCGGGTCTCGCCGGCTCCTACGGCGGCGGTCGCTCCGGCGCGCTGGAAGCCGGTCGCTGACACCGGTCGGCGACCGCCCCTGACGGCGGTCGCCGGCCTCGCTCATCGGTACGGACGCGGCGGGGGTGAGCCGTGATAGTCGCCAGTCTCCTGCTCATCCTCGTCGCGGTGGTGCTGCTGGTGCTGGGCCTGGCCGGTGGCTCCAGCCTGCTCCTGATCATCTCCATCGCGGCCAGCCTGTTGGCCGCCGTCGCACTGGTCGCCGGTGCCCGCCAGGCGGCCGCCGACCGGGCGACGGCCCACCGGGACGGGTCCGCGCAGCGGGTGCGGACGGGCACCCGTCCGACCACCCCGGGCGGGTCCGCGTACGGGCCGCCGGCGGGGGAGCCGGACATCCCCGTCCAGCACGTTCCTCCGACGGTCGACGCCGGCGGTGCCGGGTGGCGGCAACCACCCGAGCCGCCGGTGACCGAGCCCGACCCGCCGGCGACGCCGGGCGTCGGGCCGGTCGTGGCGTACGACGACGAACCGGCCGCCCAGCAGCTCACCCCGGACCAGGCCGCCCGGTTGGCCGAGCTGACCACCGCGGTGCGGGTGGTCGACGGCCGGCCGCGCTACCACCTGGCCGGCTGCGCGCACCTGGTCGGGCGCGCGTCCGAGCCGCTGCCCGTGGCCGAGGCGGTCGAACTCGGTTTCTCCCCGTGCGCCCACTGCGCGCCGGCCACCGCACTGCTCGCCGACGCGCACCGGATCTGACCCGGCGCCCCATGGACGACACGCTCACCGTCGCGGTGCGGGTGAAGCCCGGCTCCGCCCGGGCCCGGGTCGGCGGCCGCTTCGACGGGCCGCACGGCCCCGCGCTGGTGATCGCGGTGCACGCGCCCGCGGTCGACGGCCGGGCCACCGAGGCCGCCCGCCGCGCCCTGGCGCAGGCGCTCGGCGTCCGCCCGGCGGTGGTCTCGCTGCGCGCCGGCGCGGCCAGCCGGGACAAGCTCTTCCTGATCGAGCGCCCCGATCCGGGGCTGACCGAGCGGCTCGGACAGCTGCGCGACGGGACCGCCGGGTGAGCGACGCCCGGGGCAGGCGACAGTGACCCCCGGGCTGGACGTCGCGCTCCTGCTGGGGGCGGCCGTCCTGCTGGTCGCGGTCGGTGCGGTCCGGCTCTCCACCCGGCTCGGGGTGCCGAGCCTGCTGGTCTACCTGGCGCTCGGCGTGGGCATCGGCGAGGCCCGGCTGGGCATCCGCTTCGACGACGCCGAGCTGACCCGGACGCTCGGTTTCTGCGCGCTCATCGTGATCATCGCCGAGGGCGGCCTCTCCGCCCGGTGGAGCACGCTGCGCCCGGTGCTCGGGCTGGCCGCGGCGCTGTCCACGGTGGGCGTGGTGGTCAGCATCCTGGTCGTCGGGCTGGCCGTACACCTGCTGCTCGGGCTGGACTGGCGGCTCGCGCTGCTCTACGGCGCGGTGCTCTCCTCCACCGACGCGGCGGCGGTCTTCGCCACCCTGCGCCGGCTGCGGCTGCCACCCCGGCTGGTGGCCACCCTGGAGGCCGAGTCCGGGATGAACGACGCCCCGGTGGTGCTGCTGGTGGTGCTGCTCTCCCGGGAGGCCGGCGCCGCCCACCCCTGGTGGTACGAGGTCGGCCTGGTCGGCTACGAGCTGGCCGTCGGCGCGCTGGTGGGGTTCGCGGCCGGGTTCGGCGGGCGGTGGGCGCTGCGCCGGGCCGCGCTGCCCTCGGCGGGGCTCTATCCGATCGCGGCGGTCGGGTTGACAGTGCTCGCGTACGCGGCCGGCGCGGTGCTGCACGCCTCCGGCTTCCTCGCCGTCTACGTCGCCGGGGTGCTGCTGGGCAACGCCCGGCTGCCGCACCGGCAGGCGATCCTCGGCTTCGCCGACGGGCTGGCCTGGCTGGCCCAGATCGGGCTCTTCGTGCTGCTCGGCCTGCTGGCCACGCCGAGCCGGCTGGACGCGGCGGTGCTGCCGGCGGTGGTCGCCGGGTTGGCGCTGGTGCTGCTGGCCCGGCCGCTGTCGGTGGCGGCGTCCGCGCTGCCGTTCCGGTTCGGCCTGCGCGAGCAGGCGTTCCTGTCCTGGGCGGGGCTGCGCGGGGCGGTGCCGATCGTGCTGGCCACCATCCCGCTGTCGGAGCGGGTGCCGGGCGCGGACCGGCTCTTCGACGCGGTCTTCGTGCTGGTGGTGATCTTCACGCTGTTGCAGACCGGGACCCTGCCCCCGGTCGCCCGCTGGTTGCGGGTGACCGCGCCGGCCGAGGCGACCGAGATCCTGGTGGAGACCGCGCCGCTGGAGCGGATGCGGGCCGACCTGCTCCAGTTGGAGGTGCCGCCGGGGTCGCGGTTGGCCGGGGTGCACATCGACGAGCTGCGGCTGCCGCTGGGGGCCGCGGTGACGCTGGTGCTGCGCGACGGGGTGGGCTTCGTGCCCGGGCTGGACTTCCGCCTCAAGACCGGCGACAGCCTGTTGATCGTGGCCACCCACGGGGTGCGCGACGAGACGGAGCGGCGGCTGCGGGCGGTCAGCCGGCGGGGTCGGTTGGCCCGCTGGTTTGGCGAGTACGGCGAGGATCGTGACGGTTGATCTGCTAGCGTTCCCTTTGTCCCGATACCGCATGACTCGGGGCTGAAAAGCGGAGCGTCGGTGCGGCACGTTGTCGGACGCCTGTACGTTCCGTATTCTTGCCAACCTCCGGAGTGCGCGGCCCCGTCGCCGCGCGCCCGTTTTGTACCTGGGGGCGCCAATGCCGGCGACCCCCGTCCAGGCGCCGCGGACCGCCGCGGTTCCGCGGCCGAGGGAGCGACGATGGCGAAGCCAGCCGAGACCAGGACCGCCGGCCGCAAGCCGGTGGCCAAGGCCACCCGCAGCGCGGCGGAGACCGAGAAGATCCGGGCGGCCCTGGCGGCGCGGCGTGACGAGTTGCGCGCCGAGTACGATCAGACGCTGAGCGAGATCACCGAGCTGCAGCGCGACCGCCTGACCGACTCGGCCGGGGACGACCAGGCCGACACCGGCACCAAGACGTTCGAGCGGGAGCAGGAGATCTCCCTCGCCAACAGCATCCTGGAACGGATCACGCAGGTCGAGCGCGCGCTGGAGCGGCTCGACGAGGGTGGTTACGGCTGGTGCGAGCGGTGCGGCAACCCGATCCCGGTGGAGCGGCTCGCCGCCTTCCCGTCGGCCACCCTCTGCGTGACCTGCAAGCAGCTGGAGGAGCGGCGCTGAGACCCGCTCCCCGGCGGCGCCGGAGACGGTGAGCGATCACCGCCGACTCGATGGGGAGCAGATGACCGCAGCACCGTCCGCCGGACCCGGCAGCGCCGAGCCGGGCGGCCGCCGGCTCCGACCCCGGGCCGTGGCGCTGCTCGGCGCCGTCGCGCTGGTCGCTCTGGTGGCCGACGTGCTCACCAAGCACTGGGCCCTGGCCGCCCTGACCGACCGCGAGCCGGTCCGGCTGCTCGGTGGGGCCGTCTACCTGAGCCTGGTCCGCAACAGCGGTGCCGCCTGGAGCATCGGCTCCGGCCACACCTGGGTCTTCCCGCTGATCACCATCGGCGTGATCGGCTGGATCATCTTCATGGCGTCGCGGCTGCGCTCGACCCCCTGGGCGGTCTCGCTCGGCCTGGTGCTCGGCGGGGCGCTCGGCAACCTGATGGACCGGATCTTCCGGGCCCCCGCCCCGTTCCACGGCCACGTGGTCGACATGGTCAGCGTCTTCGGGCCGTACGGCGAGTACTTCCCGGTGTTCAACGTGGCCGACAGTTCCCTGGTCTGCGGCGTGGTGCTGGCCGTCCTGCTGGAACTCACCGGCCGCCAGCGCGACGGCGGGCGGGTGGGCCGCGACGGCCGGCCGGTCGACCCGGCCGGCGACCCGGCGACGGCCGGCGCCGAGCAGCGGGAGCGGGCATGACCTCGGCGTTCGCCGCCGGCGGCGACCACCGCTCGCTGCCCGTCCCGGACGGCCTCGACGGGATGCGGCTGGACCAGGCGGTGTCCCGGCTCTTCGGGCTCTCCCGCACCGCCGCCGCGGCCCTGGTCGACGCCGGGGACGCGCTGGTCGACGGCGTGCGGCGGCCCAACTCGCACAAGGTCAAGGCCGGCTCGTGGCTGGAGGTGACGCTGCCCGCGCCGGCCGCGCCGCCGACCGTGGTGCCGCAGGCGGTGCCCGGGCTGCGGGTGGTCTACGCCGACGACGACATCGTGGTGGTGGACAAGCCGGTCGGCGTCGCCGCCCACCCGAGCCCCGGCTGGACCGGCCCGACCGTGATCGGCGGGCTGGCCGCGATCGGTCACCGCATCTCCACCAGCGGCGCCGCCGAGCGGCAGGGCGTGGTGCACCGGCTCGACGTGGGCACCACCGGGATCATGGTGGTGGCCAAGAGCGAGCAGGCGTACAGCGCGTTGAAGCGGGCCTTCAAGTACCGCGAGGTGGACAAGCGCTACCACGCGGTGGTGCAGGGCCACCTGGACCCGCTGCGCGGCACCATCGACGCCCCGAT
The DNA here is from genome assembly GCF_030519475.1 of Micromonospora sp. C28SCA-DRY-2. Lineage (GTDB taxonomy): Bacteria > Actinomycetota > Actinomycetes > Mycobacteriales > Micromonosporaceae > Micromonospora. The sequence goes on from NZ_JAUMKD010000006.1 coordinate 162,031, forward strand.
CGACCGGCACCCCACCCACGACTACCGCTGGGCGGTGGTCTCCGGCGGCAAGCCCAGCATCACCCACTACGACACGGTCGAGGCGTTCCCGGCGGCGAGCCTGGTCGACGTGCGGCTCGAGACCGGGCGTACGCACCAGATCCGGGTGCACTTCTCCACCCTGCGCCACCCGTGTGTGGGCGACCTCACCTACGGCGCGGACCCCACCCTCTCGGCCCGGCTCGGCCTGGCCAGACAGTGGCTGCACGCCCGCGCCTTGAGCTTCCTGCACCCCCGAACGGGGGACGAGGTCAGCTTCGTCAGCGACTACCCTGACGACCTGGAGCGCGCGCTCGAGATCCTCCGCGACTGAGCGGCGCCCGCCCGAGAACGATCCGACGAGGGGACCTCCACCCGTGCGCGCCGGCGATCTGCTGCGGCAGTTGGACCAACGGCTGCTGCCGCGGCTGGCCACGGCGGTGGCCCGGCTCGGCCACGGCCCGGCCCGGCCGCGCCTGCTGCCGTCGGTGGCGCTGCTGTCCTGCGCGGCGGTGCTGCTCACCGCGGTCTGGGCCACCGACGACCAGCCGGTCGGTGACCGGACCGTCGGCGAGGTGACCCGGGTCGGGGTGGCCAACGGCGAGTCCATCCCGGGCTACCTGCGGGCCGCCACGGCCGACCTGGCCACCCTGCCGAGCGCCGCCGCGACGCCGGGCGACGGCACGTACGCCCTGGTGTCGCTCTCGACCTACCTGACCCCGCAGCGGCTGGCGGCGCTGGTCGGGGACGTGTCGGTCGCCGAGGTCTTCGGGCGGGTGCCGCTGCCCGACCGGCAGACGGAGATCGTCCGCATCCCGGCCCAGCGGCTGCCCGACGACGTGGTCGGCGCGATGGCCGACGTCGCCGCCCGCAAGGACCGGGAGGCGGCCGACTACCGCGCCCGGGCCGCCGGCGCCGCCGACCCCGAGCTGCGCCAGGTGTACGCCAGCGGCGCCGAGGTGGCGGCGGCGGAGGCGGCCGCGTACCGGTCGGGGTGCGCCTGCGTCTACGCGGCGGTGGTCCGCGCCGAACCGGCCGCGCTGCGCGGGGTGGCCGCCCGGCCCGACGTCCGGGTCGTCGACCCGGCCCCCGAGGTGCGCCGGCTGGACCGGACCGTCTTCACCCCGCCGCTGCCCGAACAGCGGGACGTGGCCCGCCCGCCGGCCGACGCCGGCCTCGCCTCGCCGGCCCCGACCGGCGCGCCCGAGCAGGGCAGCCGCGGTCCGGCCGCCGCGCCGTCGCCGGGCGATTCGTCCGAACCCGCACCGCCGGTGACGGATCCGACCCGTGCGCCGTCGCCGCCCGCGCCCCCGGTGACCCGGTCGGCCACCCCGCCGACCTCGGTCGATGCGACGGAGGGTAGTCCCACGGCATCGTCACCGTGACAATCGGGTACGGGGGGAAGGTGCGCGGACGGGTGTGGTCCGCATAGGGTTTGGTTCGTAGCCTGTCAGGCGGAGTTCGACGGCGCTGGGGAGGGCGAGCCTTGGACGGCAGCGAGACCGGCTGGGGTCGGCCGGCCGAACCAGCACCGCGGTGGCGGGCGCTGCTCGACCGCGCCCGCCACGCCGGCCGGGGCGCCGAGCAACCGGAGCCCGAGCGGCGGGTCGACGAGCCGCTGCCGCCGCCCGGGCCGCTGTCCCCGCCCGAGGCCCTGCCCCGCCGCCCGGCCGGCAACGGCTACTCCGGGTCGGCGCGGCCGGTGAACCATCCCGGCGAGCGGTCGTACGGGACGGATCCCGGTTACCGGGCGGAGGCGACCTACCGGGTGGACCCGGCGTACCGGGCGGAGCCGGCGTACCGGCCCGAGCCGGGGTACCCGGGCGAGCCCGGCTACCGGGTGCCGGAGCCACGCCGGCCCGAACCGCCGGAGTCCCGCCGGCCCGAGCCGCCGGAGCCGCGCCGGCCCGAGCCGCCGGAATCCCGGTACGCGCTGCTGGACAACGGCTACCGGCCCGAACCGCCGCCGCTGGAGTCCCGCTACGCGCTGCTCCAACGGGGGGCCTACCGCCCCGATCCGGGCTACCCGCCGCCGGCGCCCGCACCCCCGCCCGCACCCGCCCCGCCCGTGACCGCCGACCGGGGCTATCCGGCGCGGGTCGAGTGGCGGCCGCAGAGCGCCGAGTCCGAGCTGGAGCGCGCCGCCGGGGTGCTCCGCCGTGACCTGGGCACCCCGCGGGTGCTCGCGTTCGCCAACCCCAAGGGCGGCGTGCACAAGACCACCGCCACCGTGCTCGCCGCGGCCACCGTCGGCAGCGTCCGCGGCCGGGGCGTGCTCGCCTGGGACGACAACGAGCTGCGCGGCACGCTCGGCCTGCGCGCCGGCAGCGCCCGGCACGCCCGGACCATCCGGCACCTGGTCACCGACCTCGCCCAGATCGAGATCCGGGAGGGCAACGACCTGCTGGAGAGCCTCGACGACTACCTGCGGCACGCCTCCGACGGCTCCTACGACGTGCTGGCCGGCGAGGAGAGCCCGCGGTTCGCCCAGCGGCTCGACCAGTTCACCGTCCGGCGGGTGCTGGAGCTGCTGCGGCGTACCCACGAGGTGGTCTGTGTGGACACCGGCAACAACGTGGAGAGCGACAACTGGCGCACCGTGATGCAGGCCGCCGACCAGCTGGTGGTCACCACCGTGCCCCGGGAGGACGCCGCGTTCAGCGCCGACTGGATGCTCGACCTGCTGCACGAGGTCGGCATGGGGGAGCTGGCCGAGAACGCGGTGACGCTGATCTCCTGCCCCACGCCGGGCCGCTCGCCGTTGCAGGACGACCTGGAGAAGCACTTCGCCAGCCGCACCCGGGCGGTCGCCGTGGTCCCGTACGACCCGGCGCTGGAGACCGGTTCCTCGATCGAGTACCACCAGCTCCAGCCGGAGACCCGGCAGGCGTGGCTGCGGGCCGCGGCGGTGATGCTGGAGCCGTTCGCCCGGTGAGCGGGTCTGTCGCCACCGGCGACCCGGCGCGCCGCCCGGCCTGAGAGGATCACCGGGTGAGCCCGGACACCCCCGACCGCGACCGGCCCGGCACCCGCCACGACGAGGCGGCCCCGACCACACCGACCGACGCCGCCCCGCCGCCCGCCGCCCCGGCGCACCCGGCCACCGACCGGCCCGTCCCCGCCGGCGGGCCGGAGCAGCCGGCCGCCGGTGCGGACCGGCCGCGGTACGTCGACGGCGTCGACCCGGACGGGCCGCGAGCGCCGGAGCCCGCCGGTGCGGACCGGCCGCGGTACGTGGACTCCGGCGAGGCGGCGGAGGTGTGGCAGGCGGAGCCGGGCGGGGCGCCGCGGGTGTGGCCGGCCGGCGGGCAGCCGGACGAGGCGGAGCTGCCGCGCCGCCGGGCGCTCCGGCTCGGCGCGCTCGCCGCCGGCGCGCTGGCCCTGCTCGGGGTGCCGCTCGGGCTGCTCTGGGCGGCGCTCGCGCCGGACACCCCGGTGGTCAAGGCGCCCGACGGCGCCGTCTACGCCCAGCCGCAGCCCGAGCAGCCGATCGCCGCCGACGGCTGGTTCAGCCTGCTGGGGCTCGGCTTCGGGGTGCTCGCCGCGATCGCGCTCTGGGTGCTGCTGCGCCGGCTGCGGGGGCCGGTCGGCCTCTTCGCCGCCACCCTCGGCGCGTTCGGCGCCGCGCTGGTCGCGTGGCAGGTCGGGCGCCGGATCGGGCTGGCCACGTTCCAGCGGCTGCTGGAGACCGCGCCGGACGGGCGGGCCTTCACCAAGCCGGCCGACCTGCGGGCCGGGGGCGTCGACCTGGTCCTCGGCGTGCTGCCGGTGCCGCACGGCAACCTGCTGCTGCCCGCGTTCGGCGCCGCGGTGACGTACACCCTGCTGGCCGGCTGGTCCCGGTGGCCGTCGTTGCGCCCGGAGCCGGAGCTCGGCGCGGCCGGGCTCAGTTCGGTGTCGGTGGTGAGGCCAGCTCCGCCAGCGGCACCGGAACCGCCCGCACCTGGCGCAGCAGAGCCGCCTCGCGATTGAGCAGGCGCAGCTCGGCGCGGAGCCGGGCCGCGGTGTCGTCGATGGCCAGCAGCCGCTGCCGGTCGGCCACGGTCAGCGCGGCCGTCGCGGCCACCAGGTGCGACAGCACGGTCGGGTCCTCCGGCAGCTGCTCGGAGATCTCCTCCGGGTCGGCGCGGACCAGGCCCAGGTACTGCCGGAAGACCGCGATCACCCGGGCGGCGAGCAGTTCGGCGGTCTCGTCCGGGCCGCCCGGCTCGGGCAGCCACTCCACCTCGGCGGTGAGGTAGGGCGCGGAGCGGGCGTCGACGTCGGCGATCCGGAACCGGCGCTTGCCGACGGTGACGATGTCGAAGCCCCCGTCGGCCAGCTCGGTCACCTGGCGCAGCTCGGCGGTGCAGCCGACCTCGTGCAGGGTGACCTCGCCGCCGCCCGGCGTCGGCTTGCCGTCCGGCCCGGTCGGGGCGACCTCCCACCCCTGCCGGATGGCCACCACGCCGAACTCGCGCGGCGCCCCCGCGGGCAGGCCGACCAGGTGCCGCACCAGCGCCCGGTACCGCTCCTCGAAGATGTGCAACGGCAGCACCAGACCGGGAAAGAGCACCGTCCCGAGCGGAAACACCGGCAGCCGCGCAGTCACGCCGTCGAGGGTAGCCCGGCCCCGCCCCGGCGGCGTGTCCCGGCTCACCGTCCCGGCGTACGGGCGGTGCCGGTCGCCGCCGTGGTCGGCCGCCTAGACTCGCAAGGGTGTTGAATCGGATCGACCTGCGTGGCGGCGTGCGCGACCCGCGCCGCCTGCTGCCCCGTGCCCAACTCGACGTGTCGGTGGCCGTCGAGCGGATCCGTCCCCTCGTGGAGGCGGTCCGGGAGCATGGTTACCCGGCGATCCGGGAGGCGAGCGAGCGGTTCGACGGGGTGTCCCCGGAGGTGCTGCGGGTGCCCGCCGAGGCGATCGCCGCGGCGGAGGGCACGCTGGACCCGCAGGTCCGCGCCGCGCTGCTGGAGTCGATCACCCGGGCCCGCAAGGTGCACGCCGACCAGCGCCGCACCGACCACACCACCCAGGTGGTGCCGGGCGGCACCGTGACCGAGCGCTGGGTGCCGGTCGACCGGGTCGGCCTCTACGTCCCCGGCGGCCTGGCGATGTACCCGTCGACAGTGGTGATGAACGTGGTGCCGGCCCAGGCGGCCGGGGTCCGCTCGCTGGTGGTGGTCAGCCCGCCGCAGAAGGACAACGGCGGCCTGCCCGACCCGCGGGTGCTCGCCGCCTGCGCGCTGCTCGGCGTCGACGAGGTCTACGCGGTCGGCGGCGCCCAGGCGGTGGCGATGCTGGCCTACGGGGCGGCCGTGGACGCCGCGGGCAGCGCGCACTGCGACCCGGTCGACATGATCACCGGCCCGGGCAACATCTGGGTGACCGCCGCCAAGCGGCTGCTGCGCGGGGTGGTCGGCATCGACGCCGAGGCCGGGCCGACCGAGATCGCCATCCTGGCCGACGACACCGCCGACCCGGCGCACGTCGCGGCCGACCTGGTCAGCCAGGCCGAGCACGACCCGCTCGCGGCGAGCGTGCTGGTCACCCCGTCGGTCGAGCTGGTCGAGGCGGTCGAGCGGGAGCTGGCCCGGCAGGTGCCGGCGACCAAGCACGCCGAGCGGGTCAGCACCGCGCTCACCGGCGAGCAGAGCGGCGTGGTGCTGGTCGACGACCTCGACGCCGGCCTGCGGGTGGTGGACGCGTACGCGGCCGAGCACCTGGAGATCCAGACCCGGGACGCCCGGGAGTGGGCGCTGCGGGTGCGCAACGCCGGGGCGATCTTCGTCGGCGCCTGGTCGCCGGTGTCGCTGGGCGACTACTGCGCCGGCTCCAACCACGTGCTGCCCACCGGCGGCTGTGCCCGGCACTCCTCCGGGCTGTCGGTGCAGTCCTTCCTGCGCGGCATCCACCTGGTCGAGTACTCCCGGGAGGCGCTGCGCGAGGTGGCCCCGCACGTGGTCACCCTGGCCGGCGTGGAGGACCTGCCCGCGCACGGGCAGGCGGTCAGCGTGCGTTTCCCGGGGTCCGGGTCGTGAGCCGGCGGAGCGGGGTGACGGCGTGACCAGTCTCGACGACCTGCCGATCCGGGATGACCTGCGCGGGCTGAGCCCGTACGGGGCGCCCCAGCTCGACGTGCCGGTGCGGCTGAACACCAACGAGAACTCCTACCCGGTGCCCGAGCCGGTGGTGGAGGCGATCGGCAAGGCGCTCGCGGCCGAGCTGCGCGACCTCAACCGCTACCCGGACCGGGACGCGGTGGCGCTCCGCGCCGACCTGGCCGGCTACCTCGGCCACGGGCTCACCGTCGAGCAGGTGTGGGCGGCCAACGGCTCCAACGAGATCCAGCAGCAGCTGCTCCAGGCGTTCGGCGGTCCCGGCCGGACGGCGCTGGGCTTCACCCCGGCGTACTCGATGCACCCGCTGCTGGCGCTGGGCACCGGCACCCGGTGGGTGCCGGCCCGCCGCGGGGTCGACTTCGGCCTGACCGCCGACGAGGCGGTGGCCCAGGTCCGCGAGCACGCCCCGGACGTGGTCTTCCTCTGCTCGCCGAACAACCCCACCGGCACCGCCCTCGACCCGGCGGTGGTCGCCGCCGTGCTCGACGCGGCCCCCGGCATGGTGATCGTCGACGAGGCGTACGCCGAGTTCGCCCGGCCGGGCACGGTGAGCGCGCTCGCCGTGCTGCCGGGGCACCCGCGGCTGGTGGTGACCCGGACGATGAGCAAGGCGTTCGGGTTCGCCGGCGGCCGGCTGGGCTACCTCGCCGCCGACCCGGCGGTGGTGGCGGCGGTGCAACTGGTCCGGCTGCCGTACCACCTCTCGGCGCTCACCCAGGCCGCCGCCCGGGCGGCGCTGGCCCACCGGGACGCCCTGCTCGGCACGGTCGCCGCGATCATGGCGCAGCGCGACCGGATCGTCGCCGAGCTGCGTGGCCGGGGCCTGCGGGTCGCCGACAGCGACGCCAACTTCGTGCTCTTCTCCGTCGGCGGCGACCAGAGCGTGGCCTGGCGGGCCCTGCTGGAGCAGGGCGTGCTGGTCCGCGACGTGGGGCTGGCCGGCTGGCTGCGGGTCACCGCCGGCACCCCCGCCGAGACCGATGCCTTCCTCACCGCCATGGACAAGCTGTAGATGGGCGCGCAAGCCCCGCGACCGAGAGGCGAGCAATGAGCCGGACCGCCCGGGTGGAGCGGATCACCAAGGAGACGAAGGTCCTCGTCGAGATCGACCTCGACGGCACGGGCCGGGCCGAGATCAGCACCGGGGTCGGCTTCTACGACCACATGCTGCACCAGATCGCCCGGCACGGCGGCTTCGACCTGACCGTGCGCACGGTGGGCGACCTGGAGATCGACGCGCACCACACCATGGAGGACACCGCGCTCGCCCTGGGCACCGCGTTCGACCAGGCGCTGGGCGACAAGGCCGGCATCCGGCGGTACGGCTCGGCCACCGTGCCGATGGACGAGGTGCTGGTCCGGGCGGCGGTCGACCTGTCCGGCCGACCGTACGTGGTGCACGACGAGCCGGCGCTGGCCCCGTACATCGGCCCGGTCTACCCGACCAGCATGACCCGGCACATCTGGGAGTCCTTCGGCCAGTCGGCCCGGATCACCCTGCACGTCGACGTGCTGCGGGCGGCCCGGCCGGGCGGCCACCCGGACGCGCACCACGTGGTCGAGGCCCAGTTCAAGGCGGTCTCCCGGGCGCTGCGCGAGGCCACCTCGATCGACCCGCGCGCGGCCGGCGCGATCCCCAGCACGAAGGGGGCGCTGTGAGCGCGAGGAACGCAGCGCAGCGGAGTCCCGCAGTCGCGAACGAAGCAAGCGCTGTGAGCGCGAGGAACGCAGCGCAGCGGAGTCCCGCGGTCGCGAACGGAAGGCGGAGCTGATGGGGGCGGTACTGCCGATCCTGCTGCTGGCCCTGGCCGGCGTGCTGCTGGGCGGGGTCATCTCGCTGCACCGGCAGGGCGCGCCGCGCGGCGCGGTGGTGATCACCGCGCTGCTCGCCGTACTGGCCACCGCGGGTGGGGTGCTCTGGCTGCTGCCGGAGGTGGGGGCATGAGCGACGTCGTGGTGCTGGACTACGGGTCGGGCAACCTGCGCTCGGCCGAGCGGGCGCTGGTCGCGGCCGGTGCAACGGTGCGGGTGACCGACGACCTGACCGCCGCCGCCGAGGCGGACGGCCTGGTGGTGCCGGGCGTCGGCGCCTTCGCGGCCTGCATGGCCGGGATCGAGGCCCTCGGCGCCGGGCCGGTGATCGCCGAGCGGGTCGCCGCGGGCCGTCCGGTGCTGGGCATCTGCGTCGGCATGCAGGTGCTCTTCGAGCACGGCGACGAGCACGGCGTGGTGACCAAGGGGCTCGGCCTGCTGCCCGGCGGGGTGACCAGGCTGCCCGCCGCCCGGTTGCCGCACATGGGCTGGAACACCGTGCAGGCGCCGGCCGGCTCGGCGCTCTTCGCCGGGCTGCCCGCCGACAGCCGGTTCTACTTCGTCCACTCGTACGCGGTCGGCGATCCGGGCGCGCTGGCCGCGGCGGGCGCCACCGTCACCACCGCCCACCACGGGGTGGACTTCGTCGCGGCGGTGGAGCGGGGCGCGCTGTCGGCCGCCCAGTTCCACCCGGAGAAGTCCGCCGACACCGGTGCCGCGCTGCTGCGCAACTGGCTCGGCACGCTGGGCACCGGTGGCTGAGCCGGTCCGCCGCCCGGCCGGCCGGCCCGCCGGGGCGCGCCGGCGGGGTGCCCGGTGAGCAAGGAGCGGGCCCGGCGGCGGGCCGAGCGGGAGGCGACCCTGGCCCGCGAGCGGGTCGTCCGGCAGCGGCGGTCGGCCCGGCGGGCCCGGCGGCGGGCGCTGCTGCGCCGGGTCACCCCCACCGTGCGGCGCGGGCGCACCGGCCGGCTGCCCCGGCACAGCCGGGGCGAACGTGCGGCGATCGTGCTGCTCACCCTGGCGGCGATCATCCTGATCTGGTCGCTCGTGGACGACCTGGCGCTGCGCCTCGCGCTGGTCGTGCTCTTGCTGCTCGTACTGCCGGCGATCGTGGTGATCGCCCTGGACCGTCGTACCTGAACCGAGGAGAAGCACCGTGAGCCTGACCCTGTTACCGGCCGTGGACGTCGCCGACGGCCAGGCCGTCCGGCTGGTGCAGGGCGCCGCCGGCAGCGAGACCAGCTACGGCGATCCGGTGGAGGCCGCGCTGGCCTGGCAGCGCGACGGCGCCGAGTGGATCCACCTGGTCGACCTGGACGCCGCGTTCGGCCGGGGCTCCAACGCCCACCTGTTGGCCGAGGTGGTCCGGCAACTGGACGTGAAGGTGGAGCTCTCCGGCGGCATCCGGGACGACGAGTCGCTGGCCGCCGCGCTCGGCACCGGCGCCGCCCGGGTGAACATCGGCACCGCGGCGCTGGAGGACCCGGTCTGGTGCGACCGGGTGGTCGGCGAGTACGGCGACCGGGTGGCGATCGGGTTGGACGTGCGCGGCCGTACCCTCTCCGCCCGGGGCTGGACCCGCGACGGCGGTGACCTGTACGAGGTGCTGGAGCGGCTGGACAAGGCCGGCGCGGCGCGGTACGTGGTCACCGACATCACCAAGGACGGCACCATGCGCGGGCCGAACCTGGAGCTGCTGCGCGAGGTCTGCGCCCGCACCGACGCCCCGGTGATCGCCTCCGGCGGCGTCTCCACCCTGGACGACCTGCGGGCGCTGGCCACCCTGGAGCCGCTCGGCGTGGAGGGCGTCATCGCCGGCAAGGCGCTCTACGCGGGGGCCTTCACGGTCGCCGAGGCCCTGCGCACCCTGGCGGCGGCGTGAGCGAGCGCGGCGAGCGGACCATCGTGAGCCCGCGCGGCGTCGAGGAGAGCCGCACCGTCACCCGGCTCGGCTCCGGCGGGCCGTGGGAGGCCGCCTACGGCTACTCCCGGGTGGTCCGCGCCGGCGACCTGGCCTGGACGGCCGGCTGCACGTCCACGGTGGACGGGGTGGTGACCCACGTCGGGGACGCCGCCGCGCAGACCGCGCAGGCCCTGCGGATCGGGTTGGCCGCGCTGGCCGAGGTCGGCGCCCAACCCGGCGACGTGGTGCGGACCCGGATGTACGTCACCGACCGGGCGCACGCCGACGAGGTCGGCCGCGCGCACAACGCCGTCTTCGGCGCGGTCCGCCCGGCCGCCACGATGGTGGTGGTGGCCGGCCTGATCGACCCGGACCACCTGGTCGAGGTGGAGCTGGAGGCCTACCTCGGCGACCGCTGAGCGGGGTGCGGCGCGTCCGCCGTCCGGTCCTCGACCGGGGTGGCCGGTGGGTGCCAGACTGACCCGGTGAGCGGGGCGGCCGTCGGTCGGGACGTGCTGGTCGACCGTGCCCGGCGGTCGCTGGACGAGGGCCGGCCGGTGCTGGTGGAGGGCCCGGCCGGGATCGGCAAGACGGTCGTGCACCGGGAGTTGCTGGCCGCGGCCCGCGGGGCCGGCTGGCTGGTGCTCGGCTGCGCGCCGACCGAGGCGGAGTCGGCGCTGCCGTTCGCGGCGCTGGCCGACCTGCTCGCCCCGCTGGCCGACCGGGTGCCCGAGCTGCCGGCGCCGCAGCGCGCGGCGCTGGCCGGGGTGCTGCTCACCGGCGACGAGCCGGGGCAGCCGATCGACGACCGGACGGTGGGCGCGGCCACCCGGTCCCTGCTGGAGGTCGCCGCCGACGGCCCGGCGCCCCGGCTGCTGGTGGCCGTCGACGACGCCCCGTGGCTCGATCCGCCGAGCGAGCGGGCGCTCCGGTTCGCGGTGCGCCGGCTGGTGCCGCGGATCGCCGTGCTGGTCACCGCCCGGGCCGACCGCGCCGGCGGTGACCCGGCCCCGCTCGGGCTCGACCACGGCGCCGGTGGCACCCGGCTGGACCGGATCGGGCTTGGGCCGCTCGGCGTGGGGGCGCTGCACCACGTGCTGCGCACCGAGACCGGGACGGCGCTGCCCCGGCCGCTGCTGGTGCGGATCGCCGCGGAGGCCGGTGGCAACCCGCTGCTCGCCATCGAGCTGGCCCGGGCGGTGCTCCGGCTGCCGCAGCTGCCGGCCCCGGGCGCCGACCTGCCGGCCGCGCCGTCGCTGCGGCAACTGGTCGCCGGCCGGGTGGCCGCGCTGCCCCCGGACACCCGGCACGCGGTGCGCCTCGCCGCCCTCTCCGGCGTACCCACGCTGGCCGGGCTGGCCCGCGCCGGGGTGCCGCCGGCCGCCTTCGACGCGGCCGAGGAGGCCGGCCTGGTCGCCGTACGCGGGGACGCGGTCGGCTTCGCCCACCCGGTGTACGCGGCGGCGGTCCGCGCCGACGTGCCGCCCGGGGTCCGCGGCCGGCTGCACCGGCTGCTCGCCGACACCACGCTCGATCCGGACGAGCGGGCCCGGCAGCTGGCCGGCTGCGTCACCGGGCCGGACGGGTCGGCGGCGGCGGAGGTCGCGGCGGCCGCCGCCCGGCAACGCGCCCGGGGCGCGCCGGAGACCGCCGCCGGCCTGTACGACGGCGCGGTCCGGCTGACCCCGCCCGGCACCGCCGAGCAGGCCCGGTGGCGGCTGGCCGCGGCCGAGTGCCGGTTCGACAGCGGCGACTACCCCGCGGCACGGGTGGCCGCGGAACGTGCGGCCGAGGAGCTGACCGGCCCGGACCGCGCGGAGGCGCTGCTGCTGCGGGCGATCATCGCGTGGAGTTCCGACGAGCCGGTGGAGACGGCCTGGGCGGCCGGCGAGCGGGCGCTGGCGTCGGCCCCGGCCGGTTCTCCGCTGGCCGGCCGGATCCACGCCCACCTGAGCCTGTTCCGGGACGCCCCGGACCCGGCCCGCCGGCACGCGGAGGCGGCGATCGCCCTGCTGGCCGACCGCCCGGACGACCGGCCGGTGTACGCCGCGGCGCTGGCGCTGCTCTTCTTCAACGAGGTTCGCGCGGGGCTGCCGGCCCGGACCGGGCTGCTGGAGCGGGCCCTGGAGCTGGAGGGGGAGGAGCCGTCCTGGCTGGCCGGCACGGTGCCGGCGATCTGGTGGCGGTCGGTGGACGAGCACGGTCGGGCCCGCGACCGGCTGCACGACATGCTGGCCCGGGCGGTCGCCCGCGGCGACGAGCCGTCCCAGCACGAGCTGCTGACCCAGTTGGGCGACACCGAGCTGCTCGCCGGCCGGTGGACCGACGCCGCGGCGCACATCGCCGCCGCCCGGGAGCTGGGCGAGCAGTACGGCACCGACTCGGCCGCCGAGCACTGGCTGGACGGGATGCTGCTGGCGTACCGGGGGTGGCTGGCCGAGGCCGACCGGATCGCCGCGGACGGGCTGCGCCGGGCCGCCGAGCTGGACGACCGCTGGCGGCGGCGGCTCTACGCCCAGCTGGCCGGATTCGTGGCGCTGAGCGCGGGGCGGATGCCCGAGGCCGCCCGGCACTACGGCGAGCTGGCGGTGACCGTCGACGAGCTGGGCCTGGTGGAGCCGATCGCCCAGCGCTTCGAACCGGACTGGCTGGAGGCCTGTGTGGGGGCCGGCGAGCTGGCCACCGCCGAGGCGGCGCTGGACCGGCTGGCGATCCGGCACCGGCGGCTGCCGCGCCCGTGGACCACGCTGGGGCTGGCCCGCTGCCGGGTGCTGCTGGCCGGCGCGCTCGGCCGGGATCCGTCGGACGCGCTGGCCGAGCTGGCCGCCGCCCGGGCCGCGGTGCCGGCGGACGTGCTTCCCCTGGACCGGGCCCGCTGCCTGCTGGTGGCCGGGGTGGCGTACCGGCGGCTGCGGCGCCGCCGCGACGCCCGGGAGGCGTTGACCGCCGCCGCCGCCGAGTTCGACGCGCTGGGCGCGGCGGCCCTGGCGGCCCGGGCCCGGGCCGAGGCGGACCGCACCGGTGGCCGCCCGCCGGCGCCCCGCCAGTTGACCGGCACCGAGCTGGAGGTGGCCCGGCTCGCCGCCGCCGGGCGGACCAACCGGGTCATCGCCGACACCCTGTTCATCAGCCCGAAGACGGTCGAGGCGAACCTCGCCCGGGTCTACCGCAAGCTGGGCGTCGCCAGCCGGGCCGAGCTGGGCGCGGTGATGGCGCGCGCCGACGTCGAAGGATAGGGAAACACCCGATTACCCGGGCGACGCGCCGCCCTAGCGTCGACGCATGGCCGCTCGACTGTTCGTCCTCGAACGCTACGACCGGGGTCCGGGGGAGTGCGCCGACGAGCCCGTCGGCGGGTTGACCACCGGCACCACCCGGTTGCGGGGCGCGCTGCGGATCCCCGCCGACGACGTGGTGCTGGCGCTGGTCGAGGGCCCCGACGCGGACACGGTGGCGGCGGTGGCGGCCGCCGCCGGCTGGCGGGTGGACCGGCTCGGGCCGGCCGAGTGGATCGTCGCGCCGGAGTGCCCGGCGCCAGCCGCCGGGGCGGACCCGTCGTGACGGGCCGCCGGCCCCGGTGCGGGCGTCCGCCGTTCGTCCATGGAGGAGGGATGTCGAGGTGAAGCAGATTCGTCGTGCCCGGCGGTCCGGGCTGCTGCTGGCCGGGCTGCTCGGCCTGGCCGGGACGGTCGCCGGCTGCGGCGGCACGGAGGAGCCCCCGCCGGCGGCCGGCGATCCGGCGCCGCCGCAGGTGGTGGCCACCGGGAGCGCCGCCGCCGAGCCGTCCCCGACACCGGCAGCGGCGGTGGACCCGTGCGCGCTGGTGTCCCAGCAGGAGGCCGAACAGCTCGCCGGCACCAGGCTGGAGGATCCCCAGCCGGTGCGCGAGACCTGCACCTACGTCGGGCCGGTCGGCGGGCCGACCGCCCAGGTCGAGGTCTTCGTCGGCGACGGGGCGAAGAAGTTCCTGGACATCGAGCGGGATCTCGGCCACGAGCTGCGCCCGCTGGCCGGGGTCGGCGACGAGGCGTACGCCAGCCACGAGGCGGTCTTCGTGAACCGCTCGGGAGTCTGGGTGTCGGTGCGCCTGGTCCGGCTCAACGACCCGGCGGAGAACCGCGCGCCGCTGGAGAGGGTGGCGCGTACCGTGGCCGGCCGGCTCTGAGCGGGGTGCGGCGGCGATGAGGACGAACCGCTGCGCCGGTGGCCGCTGGCTGGCCGTGGTGACGGCGCTGGCCGTACTGGCCTCGACCGGGGCCTGCTCGGGCGACCGGCCGGCGGGCGGCGGGCCGACCGACCCGTACCACGCCGACGCGGTCCGGTACGGGCTCGCGCCGCGGCCGCACCCCGAGGTGACGTACCAGCCGGACGTGGTCCTGGTCGGCGGCGGTGGCGCCGCCGTGCGGTCGGTGACCGACGACGGGCTGACCTGGCGGATCGACCCGGACGCCGAGCGAGCCGACGACCTCGCCCCCGGCAAGGTCATGTTCCTCACCTCCCGGGCCGTCGGCCGGGTGGTGGACGTCCGCCGCGACGGTGGCGACCTGGCGGTGACCATCGGCCCGGTCGAGCTGACCGAGGTGATCCGGGACGGCACCTTCCGCACCGCCGAGCCGGTGCCGCTGGACCGCCCGATCGCCTACTCCGCGGGCACGCCGCCCTGGGTGGCCGCCGACCTGCCACCCGAGCCCGGTGGCGGCACGGGCGGGGGAGCGTCCGGTGCGGACACCGGCGCCCCGCCGGGCGGCCCGGGCGCGGCGACCGGTGGCGGCCCGCCGGGGGAGGCCGCCGGCGGCACCGGCGGCGGGGCGCCGATCGGCCGGACCCGGCTCGTCCCGGTCCGGGCGCCGGCGCCCGCGCCCCGCCCGCCGGCGCCGCCCGCGAAGGTCGGCGGCCAGCAGGCGGCGCGGGCCGGCGCCCTCCAGGTGAGCACCGAGTGCTGCTCCGACGGGGTCACCGCGCGGTTCGAGCACGACGACGGCGAGATCCGGATGACCGGCGCGGTCACCCTGCTGCTGGACAAGCCGAAGGCCACCTTCGACCTCGCCATCTCCGGCGGCACGGTGACCCGGGCGGAGTTCAGCGTCACCGGCGGCGCCGGCCTCCGGGTGGCGGTCAAGGCGGCGACCAGCGTCGGCAACACCCGCAACCTGGCCCGGTCGGTGGTGGTGCCGACGCAGTTCAGCATCCCGATCGGGAGCATCCTCGGGGTGCCCTTCTCGGCCACCGTGGACCAGTTGCTGGAGATCAAGACGGCGTTCAGCGCCAAGGACGGCCGGCTCGACGCCGCCGGCGAGTACGCGCTGAGCGGCGCGATCGGCTACGGCTACCACCGCCCGTACTGGGGACCGATCGAGCCGAGCGGCTTCCGGGTCCGCAACAGCCTGACCAACTCGATCACCGGCATCTCCATCGGGGCGAGCGGGCTGCTCGTCACGTACGACGTGAAGTTCAGCGTCGGGATCGGCGCGCTCGGGTTCACCGCCGGGCTGTACGTCGCCCTGCGCGCCTCGGTGGGGGCGAGCCTCGGCTCGGGGGCCGGCCTGATCGTCTGCCGGGGCGCGGGACTCGGGGTGACCATGCGCTACGGGCTCGGCTACTCGATCCCCAAGGTGGTGGCCGACGTGGTCAATTTCTTCCTCAAGGTGTTCAAGACCAAGCCGATCAGACAGAAGGGCGAACTCGGCGACGAGGTCGTGGTGCTGAAGCGGGCCGAGACCGTGCCGCCGAACGTGCCGCTCTGCGTGGTCTGAACCACGTATAAATTGCGCACAACCTAATTGGGCGCTACGGTTTTCCGGTGACCGACGATCTGGTGCTGGGCCGGCAGGTGTGCTTCGCGCTCTACGCGGCGTCGCGCGCGCTGACCGACGTCTACCGCCCGATCCTCGACCGGTTCGGGCTCACCTACCCGCAGTACCTGGTGCTGCTGGTGCTCTGGGAGCACGACGACGAGCCGCCCACCGGCGCACCGGACGGCAGTGCGCCCAGCGTCTCCGAGCTGGGCGCGCGCCTGCGACTGGATTCCGGCACCCTCTCCCCGCTGCTCAAGCGGCTGGAGGGGGCGGGCCTGGTGGTCCGGCGCCGGTCGGCGCGCGACGAGCGGCGGGTCGAGGTGGGCCTGACCGCCGAGGGCCGGGCGTTGCGGGAACGGATGGCGGACGTGCCGCTGCGGGTGGCCCGGGCCACCGGGCTGACCGCGGCGGAGCTGGTCGCCATCCGGGACACCCTCACCCGGGTCACCGAGACCATCCACCGACAGAAGGAGCAGTGACCCCTCATGCAGGTCCTCTACACCGCGTCCGCCCGGGCCACCGGTGACGGCCGGGACGGCCACGTCCAGACCTCCGACGGCACGCTCGACCTCGACCTGGCGGTGCCGAAGGAGATGGGCGGGGCCGGCGGCGCCGCCAATCCCGAGCAGCTCTTCGCCGCCGGCTACGCGGCCTGCTTCCACTCCGCGCTGCGCGTGGTCGCCCGCCGGGCCAAGGCGGACGTGACCGGCTCGGTGGTCGAGGCCGAGGTGGGCATCGGGCCCAACGGCGCGGGCGGCTTCGGGCTGACCGTGACGCTGGTCGTCGACCTGCCGACGGTGGACCGGGCCACGGCCGAGCAGCTGGTCGCCCAGGCGCACCAGGTCTGCCCCTACTCCAACGCCACCCGGGGCAACATCGAGGTCGCGCTCACCGTGCGGGAGGCCGCGTGACAACGGCCAACCGGGAGATCCACCTGGCGTCCCGGCCCCAGGGCTGGCCGACGGCGGAGAACTTCCGGCTGGTCGAGACCGAGGTGCCGAAGCCGGGGCCCGGTCAGCTGCTGGTCCGCAACCGGTACATGTCGGTCGACCCGTACATGCGCGGGCGGATGGACGACGTGAAGTCGTACGTGCCGCCCTTCCGGCTCGACGCGCCGCTGGACGGCGGCGCGGTCGGCGAGGTGGTGGCCGGCGAGGTCGACGGCTTCGCCCCCGGCGACTGGGTGCTGCACGGGCTCGGCTGGCGGGAGTACGCGCTGGTCGACGCCGCCTCCGCGCGGGCCGTCGACCCCGACCTGGCGCCGGTGACCAGCTACCTGCACGTGCTCGGGATGACCGGGCTGACCGCGTACGCCGGGCTGCTCGAGGTGGCCGGGATGAAGCCGGGGGAGACGGTCTTCGTCTCCGCCGCGGCCGGCGCGGTGGGCAGCCTGGTCGGGCAGATCGCCAAGCTCAAGGGCGCCGCCCGGGTGATCGGCAGCGCCGGCTCGGCGGCCAAGGTGGAGCGGCTGCGGGCGCTCGGTTTCGACGCCGCGTTCGACTACCACGACGGTCCGGTGCGCCGGTCCCTGAAGGCGGCCGCGCCCGAGGGCATCGACGTCTACTTCGACAACGTCGGCGGCGACCACCTGGAGGCCGCCATCTCCGCCATGCGGCCGCACGGCCGGGCCGCGATCTGCGGCATGATCGCCCAGTACAACGACACCGAGCCGCCGGCCGCGCCGCGCAACCTGGCGCTGGTCATCGGCAAGCGGCTGACCCTGCGCGGCTTCCTGGTCGGCGACCACGGCGCGCTGCGCGGGCAGTTCGTCCGGGAGATGTCCGGCTGGCTGCGCGACGGCAGCATCGGCTACGACGAGACGGTGGTCGACGGGATCGAGCAGGCCCCGGAGGCGTTCCTCGGCCTGCTGCGCGGCGAGAACCTCGGCAAGATGCTCGTCCGGCTGTGACCCGGGCCTCCCCGGCGGTGGCCCGCCCGTCCGGGTCGGCCACCGCCGCGGCGGCACCGGATAGGCTCGCGGCATGACGGTGGCGGTACGGGTGATCCCGTGTCTGGACGTGGACGCCGGGCGGGTGGTCAAGGGGGTCAACTTCCTCGACCTGCGCGACGCCGGCGACCCGGTCGAGCTGGCGGCGGCGTACGACCGGGCCGGCGCGGACGAGCTGACCTTCCTCGACGTCACCGCCTCCGCCAGCGACCGCGGCACCATGCTCGACGTGGTCCGGCGCACCGCCGAGTCGGTGTTCATCCCGCTGACCGTCGGCGGCGGGATCCGCCAGGTCGCCGACGTCGACACCCTGCTGCGCGCCGGCGCCGACAAGGTCGGGGTGAACACCGCCGCGATCGCCCGCCCGGAGCTGATCGCCGAGATCGCCGACCGGTTCGGCCGGCAGGTGCTGGTGCTCTCGCTGGACGTGCGGCGGGCGCCGGCCGGCACCACGCCCAGCGGCTTCGAGGTCACCACCCACGGGGGCCGGCGGGGCACCGGGCTGGACGCGGTCGAGTGGGCCCGCCGCGGCGCCGAGCTGGGCGCCGGCGAGATCCTGCTCAACTCGATGGACGCCGACGGCACCAAGGCCGGGTTCGACCTGGAACTGATCGGGCGGGTACGCCGGGTGGTCGACGTGCCGGTGGTGGCCAGCGGTGGCGCCGGCGCGGTGGCGCACTTCCCGCCGGCGGTCGACGCCGGCGCGGACGCGGTGCTCGCCGCGAGCGTCTTCCACTTCGGCGAGCTGACCGTGGCACAGGTCAAGGACGCGCTGCGCGGCGCGGGGCACGCCGTCCGCTGAACCGCCCCCCTCACCCGCCGCCGGCCGGGGGTCAGTCCCGGTGGGCGCGGTTCTCGGGGGAGCGGCGCGGCGCCGGGATCGAGCGGACCAGGTACTCCTGCACCGCGGCGGCGTGGTCGGCCTCGTCGAGGTGCCACTCCGCGCGGACCGGCGGCTGCCGGCGGCTGAGCACCCCCTGCACGGTGTCCACCGTGGTGGCCAGCCCGGCGCTCGGCCGGGTGCGCCACAGCCGCTCACCGTCGGGGGTGATCCGGAACCAGCCGTCCGCGACGTCGACCAGGCCGGCGCCGACCAGCCGGCGGACCGCCTCCTCGACCTCGTGCCGCTCGGGAATCGCCTGGTTGAGGTGGTCGGCGGTGGAGAGCACGTCGGCCAGCCGGACCCCTTCGGGCCGGCGGCTGGACGGCGACCGGCGGTGCCGGCCGGCGCCGCTCGCGATCACCAACGAGACGAAGATCCAGGCGTCGCTCCAGCGCCATCCGCTCTCCCCCATGCGCAGATTCTGCCGGGCACCACTGCCAAAAGGGAACACCCGGACCGCCGCCCGCACCCTGCGCGACGACCCGGGTACGCGGGTCAGCCGGCGGCCGGCACCGGGGCGGTCCGGCCGGGAACCGGCACCGGTTCGGCAACGGTGAACCGCGCCAGGAACAGCTGGGTCAGCGGCCCGATGGCGAGCGCGTACGCCACCGTGCCGACGCCGACGGTGCCGCCGAGCAGCCAGCCGACCGCCAGCACGGTCACCTCGATGCCGGTGCGGACCATCCGGATCGACCAGCCGGGCCGGCGGGCGACCAGGCCGGTCATCAGCCCGTCACGGGGGCCGGGGCCGAGCCGGGCGCCGATGTAGAGACCGGTGGCCGCGCCGTTGCCCACGATGCCGGCGACCAGCAGGCCGATCCGGACGGCGAGCGGCCCGCCGGCCGGCAGCAGCGCCAGCGTGGCGTCCACCACCAGCCCGATGACCACCACGTTGCTCACCGTGCCGATGCCGGGGCGCTGCCGCAGCGGGATCCAGAGCAGCAGGACCAGCGCGCCGACCGCGATGGTCACGGCGCCGAAGGACAATCCGGTGCGGCGGGCGAGCCCCTGGTGGAAGACGTCCCAGGGGTCCAGGCCCAGCCCCGAACGGATCATGAGGGCCATGCTGACCCCGTACAGGACCAGGCCCGCGTAGAGCTGGGTCAGCCGCCGGACGGGGCGGTACCGGAGATTGCCAATCGCTGCCATGCATGCCACCCTAGGGGCCAATCGGGCGCACGGAAGAGAGCCAATATCGGAGGAGTGGCATGACGAGCCAGGTGCGGGGGGTCCAATTGGCCCGGCTGCTCGGCCAGTGGCACGCTCTCCCGGGTCGCCGCCGCAGCCCCGACTACGCCGCCCTGGCCGGCGCGGTACGCGGCCTGCTGGCCGACGGCCGGCTCCCGCTGGGCGTCCGCCTGCCCGCCGAACGGGAACTGGCCCAGGCGCTGCGGATCAGCCGCACCACGGTCAGCGCCGCCTACCGGGAACTGCGCGAGAGCGGCCACCTGGCCAGCCGCCGGGGCGCCGGCAGCTGGACCATGCTGCCCGGCACCCACCGGGTGGCCAGCACCGGGCTGTGGACCCCGCAGGACGACCACGACATGATCGACCTCGGGGTGGCCGCGCTGGCCGCCCCGCCCGAGCTGGTGCCGGCCGCCCGGGCCGCCGCCGAGGACCTGCCCCGCTACCTGGGCGGCGCCGGCTACCACCCGACCGGCATCGTCGAGCTGCGCGAGGCGGTGGCGCAGGCGTACACCGAGCGCGGGCTGCCCACCTCGGCCGACCAGATCATGGTCACCAACGGCACCCAGCACGCCCTGGACCTGGTGCTCCGCCTGGCGCTCGCGCCGGGCGCCGGGGTGCTGGTGGAGTCGCCGAGCTACCCCAACGCGCTGGCCGCGCTGGCCGCCCGGCGGGCCCGGATCACCACCCACGGGCTGGCCGCCGACACCGGCTGGGACGCCGACCTGCTGCTCGGCAGCCTGCGCCAGGTCCGCCCGAAGCTGGCCTACCTGATCCCGGACTTCCAGAACCCCACCGGCCACCTGATGCCGGCCGACCTGCGCGAGCGGCTGGTCGCCACCGCGCACGCGGTCGGCACCGACCTGGTCGTCGACGAGTCGTTCGTGGACCTGCCGCTGGACGGCACGGTCGTGCCGCCCCCGGCCGCCGTCTTCGACCGGCACTCCCGGGTGGTCACCATCGGCGGGCTGAGCAAGCCGTTCTGGGGCGGGCTGCGGATCGGCTGGGTGCGCGCGTCCGCGCCGCAGGTGCAGCGGCTGGCCGCCACCCGGGTCGGGGTGGACATGGCCAGCCCGGTGCTGGACCAACTGGTCGCGGTGCACCTGCTCACCGACGCGCCGGCCATCGTGGCGGCCCGCCGGGCCCAGCTCGCCACCCAGCGGGACGCGCTGCTCGGCGCGCTGGCGCAGCGGCTGCCGGACTGGCGGGTCACCGTGCCGCGCGGCGGCGTGACCCTCTGGGCCGAGCTGGACGGGCCGATCTCCAGCGCCCTCGCCCGGGCCGCCGAGGAGGTCGGCGTACGGCTGGCCCCGGGGCCCCGGTTCGGGCTGGACGGCACGCTGGAGCGGTTCCTGCGACTGCCGTTCACGCTGCCCGCCGCCGACCTGGTCGAGGCGGTCGGCCGGATCGCCGCGGTGCGGTACGACCTGGACCGCGGCGGCCGGCCCCGGTGGCGGGAGCCCGCCGTCATCGCCTGAGCCGGCCCGACGAGGCCACGGACGCCGGCCGCCCACCGCCGGCGCTACCCGGAAGGCGGAGGTTGGCCGGTCATCGCCCGGAACATCCCTTCGGTCCGGTACCGGCTGCCAGACTGCCCTGGTGGGACGCGCGGACGGGGGCCGGCGGGCGAGCGGGGTCCAGCGGAGCGCGCCGGGCTCCCGTGCCACCCGGCTGGAACTCTTCTACGACCTGGTCTTCGTCTTCGCCTTCCTGAACGTCACCACCGCCGCGGCCGGCAACCCCACCGTCCGCGGGGTGATCCAGGCGCTGGTGGTGCTGGCCCTGCTCTGGTGGTGCTGGACGGGCTTCGCGGCGCTCGGCAACGTGGTCCGCACCGACCAGGGGGTGGTGCCGCTGGTCGGCTTCGTCACCATGGCCGCCGCCTTCGTGCTGGCGCTCACCCTGCCGAAGGCGTTCGTCGACCGGCCGGGCGGCCTGTCCGGGCCGCTGGTCTTCGCCACCTGCTACTTCCTGGTCCGGGCCAGCCAGGTGTCGATCTTCCTGTGGGTCGGCCGCGGCAACCGCGACCTGCGCCAGCGGTGGCTGCTGATGGCGCTGCCGGTGCTGCTGGCCACGTCGCTCGTCGTCACCGCCGCGCTGCTGCCGCAACGGCTCTTCGACGGCACTGTCGAGTCGCTGGTCCGGCTGGGGTGCTGGATCGCCGCCATCATGGTGGAGTACGGCGCGGGGCTGGCGCTGCGCAGCACCGGGTGGACGGTGCTCTCCGCCGGGCACTGGGCGGAACGGCACGCCCAGATCATCCTGGTGGCCCTGGGCGAGACCATCATCGCGCTCGGGCTCGGTCCCAGCGGCACCGTCAACCTGCCGCTGACCTGGCCGGTGCTCATCGGTGCGGTGCTCGGCATCGCGGTGGTCGCGGCGATGTGGTGGGCATACTTCGACACCCTGGCGCTCGCCATGGAGCAGGCGTTGCACCGCACCCGGGACCGGACCGCCCGCGCGGTGCTGGCCCGGGACGCCTACACCTACCTGCACCTGCCCGTCGTCGCGGGGGTCATCCTCTTCGCGCTCGGGCTCAAGGGACTGATCTACGAGGGGGCCGACCCGGCGACCCCCACCTGGGGGGTCACGCTCCCCGGCCTCGACCTGCTGGCGCTCTACGGCGGGGTCGCGCTCTACCTGCTCGCCCTGATCGTGCTCGGCGGCCGGATGCTCGGCGCGGCGCGCTGGCCGACGGTCGGCGGAGTGCTGCTGCTGCTCCTGCTGGTGCCGGTGGCGGGGCAACTGCCCGAACTGGTGGCACTGGCCCTGCTGGCCGTCGCCACGGTGGCGGTGGTGGGGGCGCAGACGGTGGTCGACGCGCCGCGCCGGCGGCAGGTCCGCCAGGTGGCGCTGGAGGAGCAGCTCGCCGCCGAGGCGGAGCAGACCAGGTGGCGGGGGCACCACCTGTGAGCCGACGGTCCCGCGCCCGGTCGGGGGAGCCGGGCGCGGGACCGCCGGTCGCTCAGATCTCGGCGAGGGTGCCGGCGTACATCTTCTCGATCTCGGTCGCGAAGTTGGTCTCCACGCCCCGGCGCTTGATCTTCAGCGACGGGGTGATCTCGCCGTCCTCGATGGTCAGGTCGCGCGGCAGGATGGTGACCTTCTTGATCGTCTCCCAGCGGTTGAGCTTGCTGTTGAGCTGGGCGACGTACTCCTCGACCATGGCCTGCGCCTCGGGCGAGGCGACGATCTCGGCGTAGCTGCGGCCCTCCAGCGGAGTGCCGGCCGCCCAGCCCTTGATCGCGTCCGGGTCGAGGGTGACCAGCATGGTGCAGTAGTTGCGCGCCTGGCCGATCACCACCGCCTGCGAGGTGTACGGGCAGGTGGCCTTGAACATCCCCTCGATGTGCGAGGGCGCGATGTACTTGCCGCCGGAGGTCTTGACCAGGTCCTTCTTCCGGTCGGTGATCTTCAGATAGCCGTCGGCGTCCAGCGTGCCGATGTCACCGGTGCGGAAGAAGCCGTCCTCGGTGAACGCCGCGGCGGTCTCCTCGGGGAGGTTGTGGTAGCCGCGCATCACCGGCCGGCCGCGCACCAGGATCTCGCCGTCGGTGTCGATCTTGCACTCCAGGTCGCCCATCGCCTTGCCGACGGTGCCGATGCGCAACCCCTCCGGCGGGTTGACGAAGTTGCCGGCGCTGGTCTCGGTGAGGCCGTAGCCCTCCGAGATCGGCAGGTTCGCCGCGGCGAAGAAGGTGGCGATGTCCGGGCTGAGCGGGGCGGCGCCGGAGACGAGCACCCGGATCCGCCCGCCGAGGCGGGCCTGGAGCTTGCTGAACACCAGCTTCTCGGCGACCGCGTAGCGCAGCTTCAGCCCGGCCGGGACCGGCTTGCCGGCCTGCTCGAGGGCGACCTTCTCCTTGCCCACCCGGACGCCCCAGGCGAAGATCTTCGCCTTCGCGCCGCCGGCGTCCTGCGCCGTGGTGACGGCCTTGTTGTAGACCTTCTCGAAGACCCGCGGCGCGCCGCACATCAGCGTCGGCTTGACCACCGCCAGCAGGTCGACCAGCTTGTCCACCCGGCCGTCGACGTACGTCGGCAGGCCCACGTGGATCGCGCCGCAGAGCAGGGTCTTGCCGAACGAGTGGGACAGCGGCAGCCAGAGGTACTGCAGGTCGTCGTCGCGGAGCAGCCCGAGCTCGGCCTGCGCGACGCCCTCCCAGCACCACCCGCCGTGCAGCAGCTCCACACCCTTGGGCCGGCCGGTGGTGCCCGAGGTGTAGATGAGCGTGGCCAGGTGGTCGGGGCCGAGCCCGGCGACGATGTTCTCGATCAGCTCCGGCTCGGCGGCGAGCCGGGCCGCGCCCCGCTCCTCCAGCTGGGTCAGGGTGAGCTGGGGTACGGCGGCGGCCGGGTCCGGCTCGCCGTCGAAGAGCACCACGTGGGTCAGCGCCGGCAGCTGCGCTCCGGCGATCTTCGCGGCCTGGGCCGGGTTCTCGGCGAACAGCACCCGGGAGCCGGAGTCGGCGATGATGTACGTCGCGTCGTCGGGTTCGGTGGTCGGGTAGACGGTGGTGGTGGCGCCACCGGCGCACATGATGCCCAGGTCGGCGAGCACCCAGTCGAGCCGGGTGTTGGCCAGGATCGCCACCGGGTCCTCCTGGCCGACGCCGAGGTCGTGCAGGCCGGCCGCGATGGCCTTGGCGCGGGTCGCCACCTGCGCCCAGCTCAGCCAGACCGGGCCGGAGTCGTCCGGGGACGGATGGGCGAAGGCGTCACGGTCGGGGGTGGCCGCGACGCGCTTGAGGAACATTTCCGGGATGGAGCGGTACGGTACATCGAGAGCCATCGCTGTAGCCGCCTTCGGGGGTGGAGGCGTGACGGTCGTCACGTCGGTGTTCGTTACCGAAGAGTATTGCCTGCCTCGTGGCGTCGGCTAGCCCCCCGACCGTCGGTCGGCTCCATCCCGCCTGGTGGGACGCGGATTCAGGCGTACCGGGCGGCCACCAGTGACCAGTCGTAGGTGGCCCGGATCCAGTTACGCCGTGCGACCAGCGCCGGGTGCAGTTCGGCGTCGCCCTGGCAGCGCAGCGTCGCCTCCGCGGCCAGGTAGGCGGCGAGCGCGTCGTTGAACCGGTCGGCCGCGGCCCGCAGCGCCGCCTCCTCGTCGCCGCCGGTCTCCCGGGCGATCACGGTGACCAGGTTGTGCCCGTCCGGCGCGGACCGCCGCTCCTTGCCGTACGAGAAGACGTCGTTGCACCAGCAGACCAGGTCCATCGCGAGCAGGTCCAGCGCGACCAGCGCCGGCTCGGTCCGCCGGTCCGCCGCCGGGTGCCCGCCGAGGGCCAGTTCGGTGAGGGTGAGGCTGGGGCCGACCGCGCCGGTGTGCCGGCGCATCTGCACGTACTCCGCCAATCCCGGCACCCGCTCCCGCTCCCGGTTCGCCGCCTCCCAGAGCAGCGCCAGCAGGTAGTCGCGCACCTGGGCGGCGAAGCGCAGCAGCATCGCCGGCGCCCCGGCCGCCCGGACCCGCCGGCACAGGTCGTCCAGCGCGTCGCCGAGCGGGCCGGCGGCGGTCGGCAGCGGCGCCGCCGGGTCGCCGTGCCGGTCCAGCACGTCGAGCAGCGCGGCCACCGTCGGCGCGAGCCGGGTCGGCGCCTCGCCCAGGCCGTCCTCGTCGCAGGCGTCGTCCACCACGAACAACCAGGCGACCAGGTCGGAGAGCAGGCGCAGTCGCTCGACCGGGCCGTCCGGGCAGGCCCGGCCGGCCAGCCCGGCGACGTCGGCGCGGCGCAGCCGCTGCCCGCTATCGATCAGCCCGAAGTCGCGCGCCCACTCGATGCTCTGTCGGGCCACCAGGTCCGTGCTGTCATGACGCCCGGCGGGAAAGGGGGGTTCCCGCAGCGCCGAGACCGCGAAGGTCCGCATGCCGCCCCCAGTCGCGCCGTCCCCCCACGGGACGACGCGGCAAAGCCTACGGGAGCAGGGATCGGCACCCATCGTTCGGGTGGTCGGACTTTCATGTCTCTGCGTGACCGATTGTGCACACTGGGTCACAAGCCCAGGTGGGCCGCGCGAAGCCGCTCGGCCGACTCCGGCGTGCCGTCGATCTGCACCCGGGCGACCCGCTGCCGGCCGGTGAGGAAGAGCGCCAGCTCGCCCGGGGCACCCACCATCCGCACCGGCTCGCCGCCGCGCCCCACGCTGAGTTCGCCGTGCCCGGGCGCCTGGACGAACAGGTCGGCCGGGAACCGGCGCAGCGCCAGCCGGGCCAGCGGCGCGCAGCGCCGCCACAGCGCCGCGGAGAGGCCGGCCGGCAGGTCGCGCGGCTGCCACCGCTCCCCGGCCCGCCGGACGTCCTCGTGGTGGATGAAGAACTCCAGGGTGTTGGCCAGCTCGTCGGTCACCGGGTTGCTCACCGGGCTCCACACCGGCGGGCGGCGCAGCTGGCCGACCAGCTGCGGCCAGGGGCGGGCGGCGATCCGCCGGCGGACCCGTTCGGCGTACCCCCGCAGCGGCGCGAGCACGATGCCCCCGGCGGCGTCCGGCCGGCGCTCCCGGACCACCAGGTGCGCGGCCAGGTCGCGGGTGGTCCACCCGGTGTTGACCGTCGGTGCGTCCGGTCCCAGCGTCAACATCAGGTCGGCGAGCGCCTCGCGCTCCGATCGGGCGTACCGCGACATGGATCGATCCTAGGCCGAACCCGCCCGGGCCGTGCCCGGCCGGCGGCGGGTTGTCGGAGGGCCGGTGCAGGGTTGGCGGCGGGTTGGCGGCGGCCGGGCGGCGCGGCGGGCGTGACGCCGGCCATACCGGTCCGGGTCGGCGGAGCTCGCCCCGAACGGTAAGGATGAGGGGGATAATTGCGGCTTACGGCGGGGGAGAGCGTGGCGAGCAGGACGAGTCGGGACGTGCTCGGTCGGGGGCTGGCGGTCCTCGGTCGGGCGATCCGGGAGCAGCCGCGCATCTTCGCGGTCGCGGTCGCGGGCAGCGTGCTGTTCGGCAGCATGGTGATCGCCAGCGCGTACGTCGTCGGCACGGTGGTCGGCGACGTGGTGGTGCCCGCGATCGCCCGCGGCTCGGTGGGGGTCGGCACGCTCGCGCTCGCCGCCACCGCGCTGTTCGGGATCAGCGTGCTGCGGGTGGCCGGCATCGTCGGCCGCCGCCTCGGCGCCGGCTACATGCAGTACCGCCTCCAGGCCGCGTACCGCCGCCGGGTCACCCGGCGCTACCTGGAGCTGCCGCTGTCCTGGCACCACCGCAACGCCACCGGCACCCTGCTGTCCAACGCGAACTCCGACGTGGAGGCCGCCTGGTACCCGATCGCGCCGCTGCCGTTCGCGGTCGGCACGCTGGTGATGCTGGTCGGCGCGGTGGCCTCGCTCTTCGTCACCGACTGGGCGCTGGCCCTGGTCGGGCTGGCCGTCTTCCCGGCGCTGTTCGCGCTCAACGTGGTCTACTCCCGCCGGATGGCGCCGCGGCAGGCGCGGGCGCAGCGGCTGCGCGCCGAGGTGAGCGGCATCGCGCACGAGAGCTTCGACGGCGCCCTGGTGGTCAAGACGATGGGCCGGGAGGCGCAGGAGACCCGCCGGTTCGCCGAGCGGGCCGGCGAGCTGCGCGACGCGCTGGTCTCGGTGGGCCGGCTGCGCGGCGTCTTCGACCCGATGCTGGAGACGCTGCCCAGCCTCGGCACGCTCGCCGTGCTGGTGGTCGGCACGTTCCGGCTGCGCCAGGGCGCGATCAGCGTCGCCGAGCTGGTCAGCGTGGCCTTCCTGTTCACCGTGCTGGCGTTCCCGGTGCGGGCCATCGGCTGGGTGCTGGCCGAGCTGCCGCGCAGCGTCGCCGGCTGGGACCGGGTGCGCCGGGTGCTCGACGCCACCGGCGAGATGCCGTACGGGGACACCGTGCTCGACCCGGCCGACCCCCGGCCGGCGACGCTCACCTTCACCGACGTCTGCTTCGGCTACGAGCCGGCCGAGGCGCACCTGCCCGGCACCGAGGTGCTCGGCGAGGTCTCCTTCACCGTGCCCGCCGGGAAGACCGTCGCCCTGGTCGGGCCGACCGGCGCGGGCAAGTCGACGATCGCGTCGCTGGCCGTCCGGCTGGTCGACCCGCGGTCCGGCACTGTCGCCCTGGACGGGGTGGACGTACGCCGGCTGACCGCCGCCTCGCTGGCCGGCACCGCCGCGCTGGTGGCCCAGGTGCCGTTCGTCTTCGACGACACCGTCCGGGCCAACATCACCCTGGACCGGCCGGGCATCGGCGACGACGACGTCTGGGCGGCGCTGCGGCTGGCCGAGGCGGACGGGTTCGTCGCGGCGCTGCCCGACGGGCTGGACACCCGGGTCGGCGAGCGCGGCACGTCGCTCTCCGGTGGCCAGCGGCAGCGGCTCACCCTGGCCCGTGCGCTGGCCGGCCGGCCCCGCCTGCTGGTGCTCGACGACGCGACCAGCGCGGTCGACCCGCGGGTGGAGGCGGCCATCCTGGCCGGGCTGCGCTCCTCGGCGGCCGACTCCGCCACGCCGGCCGCGTCGATCCTGGTGGTCGCCTACCGCCGGGCCACCATCGCGCTGGCCGACGAGGTGATCTACCTGGAGCAGGGGCGGGTGGTGGCCCGGGGCACCCACGCCGACCTGCTCGCCACCGTGCCCGGCTACGCCGACCTGGTCACCGCCTACGAGCAGGCCGAGGTCGACCGCGCGCAAGAACGGCCGTACGACGACGAGGCCACGCCGCCGCTGGCCTCGGGCCTGGAGATCGAGGTGGACCGGTGAGCAGTGCAGCGGAGCGGAGCCCCGCAGTCGCGAACGAAAGGCAGGCCCGGTGAGCGCGAGGAGTGCAGCGCAGCGGAGCCCCGCAGTCGCGAACGAAAGGCAGGCCCGGTGAGCGCGAGGAGTGCAGCGCAGCGGAGCCCCGCAGTCGCGAACGAAAGGCAGGCCCGGTGAGTGTGACGGCGTCCGAGCAGCGGGCCGAGGCGGCCGCGCAGGCCGAGCCGGTCGAGACGACGTGGCGGACGCTGCGGCGCGGGCTGGCGCTCTCGCCGGAGCTGCGGGTCGGCCTGGCCGGCACGCTGGCCCTGGCGCTGGTCTACATGGTCGGGCGGGCGGCCGTGCCGGTGGCCGTGCAGCAGGGCATCGACCGGGGCATCGTCGGCGGGCTCGACCTCGACGTGGTCTGGACGGTGGTCGGCATCACCGCCGCGGTGCTGGTGGTGACCACGCTCTGCGGCTACCTGATGATGCGCCGGCTGTTCACGGTCAGCGAGACGGCGCTGGCCAACGTGCGGATCCGGGCGTTCCGGCACGTGCACGACCTGTCGATGCTGCACCAGCAGGCCGAGCGGCGCGGCTCGCTGGTCTCCCGGGTGACCAGCGACGTCGACCAGATCACCCAGTTCCTCCAGTGGGGCGGCGTGATCCTGGTGATCAACCTGGGTCAGCTGGCGGTCACCACGGTGGTGATGCTGGCGTACTCCTGGCAGCTGACCCTGGTGGTCTTCGCCGCCTTCCTGCCGGCGGTGTTCGTGATCCGGGTGCTCCAGCGCCGCCTTGGCGCGGCGTACGGGGTGGTCCGGCAGCGCACCGGCGCGCTGCTCGGCGCGATCGGGGAGAGCGTGGTCGGGGCGCCGGTGATCCGGGCGTACGGGATCTCCGGGCGGACCGCGCGGCGGCTGGACGAGGCGATCGACGGCCAGCGGCGGGCGCAGCAGCGAGCGATCCGGATCAGCATCATGGGCAGCTCGGTCGGCGAGCTGGCCGCCGGGTTGGCACTGGCCGGCGTGGTGGTGCTCGGGGTGAGCCTGGGCGCCGACCGCACGCTGAGCATCGGCGAGGTGACCGCGTTCCTGTTCCTGGTGACGCTCTTCATCCAGCCGGTGCAGATCGCCACCGAGGTGCTCAACGAGGCGCAGAACGCGATCGCCGGCTGGCGGCGGGTGCTGGACGTGCTCGACGTGGCCCCGGACGTGGCCGACCCGGGGGAGCAGGGCCGGGAGCTGCCGCCGGGCCCGCTGGACATCCGCTTCTCCGGCGTGCGCTTCGCCTACCCGGGCGGCCCGCCGGTGCTGCACGACATCGACCTGGAGATCCCGGCGAAGAGCCGGGTGGCGGTGGTCGGCGAGACCGGCAGCGGCAAGACCACCTTCGCCAAGCTGCTCACCCGGCTGATGGATCCGACCGCCGGGACGGTGCTGCTCTCCGGCGTGCCGCTGGACCAGGTCCGGTTCGACTCGCTGCGGTCCCGGGTGGTGATGGTCCCGCAGGACGGGTTCCTGTTCGACGCCACGGTGGCGGACAATGTCCGGTTCGCCCGACCGGAGCTGACCGACGAGCAGCTCGCCGCGGCCTTCACCGAACTGGGCCTGGCCGACTGGCTGGACGGGCTGCCGTCCGGGCTGCGGACCCCGGTCGGCGAGCGCGGCGAGGCGCTGAGCGTGGGGGAGCGGCAGCTGGTCGCGCTGGCCCGGGCGTACGTGGCGGACCCGGACCTGCTGGTGCTGGACGAGGCGACCAGCGCGGTCGACCCGGCCACCGAGGTGCGGCTGCAACGCACCCTGGACGCGGTGACCCGGGGCCGGACCACCCTCGCCATCGCGCACCGGCTCTCCACCGCGCAGTCCGCCGACGAGGTGATCGTGGTGGACCGGGGGCGGATCGTCCAGCGCGGCCCGCACGAGGAGTTGCTCCGCGACCCCGACTCGGTCTACGCCCTGCTCTACGCCTCCTGGCTGGAGCAGACCCGCTGACTCCGCCCCGCGATCGCGTAGTTTCCGCCCCGGCGACAGCGGGGAATGCCGCGGATCCCGGGCGCCGACCGCACGATCGCGGGGCGTGCGGTCAGCGGGAGTAGAACTCCACCACGAGCTGCTCGTCGCAGACCACCGGCACCTCGGTGCGGGCGGGCTCGCGCAGCAGGGTGGCGCGCAGCTCGGTCAGGTCGACCGACAGGTAGGGCCGGGTCGGGCCGTCGCCGGCGTTGGCGCCGGTGGCGGCGAGCTGGAAGGGCAGCGCCTCGCGGCTGCGCTCGCGCACCGCCACCACCTGGCCGGGGCGCAGCCGGTAGGAGGGGCGGTCGACCTTGCGCCCGTCGACCGTGAAGTGCCCGTGGCTGACCAGCTGCCGCGCCTGGTAGATGCTGCGGGCCAGCCCGGCCCGGTGCACGACCGCGTCGAGCCGGCGCTCCAGCAGCGCGATCAGGCTCTCGCCGGTCTTGCCGGTGCCGCGGGCCGCCTCGTCGAAGACCCGGCGCAGTTGCGCCTCGCTGACGTTGTACTGGTGGCGCAGGCGCTGCTTCTCCAGCAGCCGCACCTGGTAGTCCGAGGTCTTGCGGCGCTGCCGGCCGTGCACACCGGGCGGGAAGGGCCGGCGCTCGAAGTACTTCACGCACTTGCGGGTGAGGGGGATGCCGAGGGCCCGGGAGAGCCGGGCCTTGGGCCTGGGGTGGTTCACGCTGGACGTCTCCGTTCCGGTGCTCTAGCCTGCACTTAGGTAAGCCTAACCTATTAAGGAGGTCGTGCCATGCGGCCCAGCCCCGCGGAGATCGTCCGAACCCTGGTGGCGGGTCGACTGCCCGGCCTCGTCCACGTGGCGCACCGGCCCGGCCCGCACCACGTCCGGCACGTCACCGATCCGGAGGGGCGGGTGCTGCTCCTGGTGCCGGTGGTCAGCGACCTCGCCGCCGCGCTGCGCCCGGCCGACGGCGACACCGACGTCCCGGCGGTGCTCGACGTGCTCGACCTCCCCCCGTCCGCCGGGGCGCCGTCGCTCGGCCGGGCCTGGGTCTCCGGCTGGGCGGCCCGGCTCGACGGCGACGAGGCCCGGCAGGCCGCCCTCGACTTCGCCGCCGTGGACCCGACCGGTGACCTGCTCGACGTCGGCACCCGGTTCCGGCTGTTCCGCTTCGAGGTGGCCGAGGCCCGCTGGGACCGCGCCGGCTCCGTGCGCCGGATCGACCCCGAGGTGTACGCCGAGGCGGAGCCGGATCCGCTGCACCCGGTCGAGGGGGAGCTGCTGGCCGACCTCGCCGAGCACCACGCCGCCGAGGTGACCGGCTACCTGCGCCGGCAGCTCGGCCTGGCCGACGGCGGCGGTCACGGCGTGCCCCGGGTGGTGCGGATCGACCGGTACGGCCTGATGGTGTCGTACGGCCGGCCCGGCGCCCGGCGACGGGCCCGGCTGACCTTCCCGCACCCGGTCGCCGACCACGCCGAACTGGCCCGGCTGCTGCACCCGATGCTGTGCCGGGCCGCCGCGGCCGGCCACGCCGAACCCGCCTGATCACCACCCGCCCTCCGCGTCCGGTGCCCCCGGGTTCGGGTGCACGCGTGGTCGCGGGGGCGACAACAGGTGCACCCACAGCTGACCGGCCGCTTGTGACCGCCTGTGGTGCGCGCCGCTGCCAGCGGCGGTCGGGCCTGCCGGCGGAGCCGCTTGGCCCGCTTGCCCGAGGTCTGGGTGGGTCTGTGGTTGGTGGGCGACACCGGTCTGCGCCCGAAACCGGTGCGCGGCGGCCGGCGGTTCCGGGCGGGCACGGCGGCCATGTTCCGGGGTGCCCGGTAGCCGGCATGATCGACTCCACGCCGCCGATATGGGGCCGTCCACGACGACTCGATACCGCCACGTCGGCGAAACGACGCGCGCCCTCAACGGTGCGGCTCCAGACACCGCCTGCCCGCGCGCGGAGCGGGGCTCGGGGTCAGGTCGGCAGGTCGCCGGTGAGGTAGCGCTGCACGGTGGGGGCGACCACGGCGACCAGGGTCTCCGCCGGGGCGGAGGCGATCGGTTCCAGCCGTACCACGTGCCGCATGACGGCCAGCCCGATCAGCTGGCTGGCCACCAGCGAGCCGCGCAGCGGCAGCTCGGCCGGGTCCACGTCGAGGTGGTCGAGCACCCGGCGGAGCACCTGGGTGACCAGGAACTCGCGCAGCAGCCGGGCGGTCCACTCGTTGCTCATCGCCGAGCGCAGCAGCGCCACGCCGGCCGTGCCGGCCGGGGAGTCCCAGACCCCCAGGAAGAGCCGGACGAGCCGCTCGCCGATGCCGTCGCGGTCGCCGGCGACGATCCGCGGGATCAGCTCGCCCGGGTTGACGGGCGCGTTCATCGCGGCCAGGAAGAGCTGGTCCTTGCTGCCGAAGTAGTGGTGCACCAGGGCCGGGTCGACCCCGGCCGTGGCGGCGATGGCCCGGATGGAGGCCGCGTCGAAGCCCCGTTCCGCGAACGCCGTGCGCGCCGCGTCGAGGATCGCCTCCCGGGTGTCCGGCTTGCCTGGTCGTCGGCCGGTCCGCCGTGCCATCGCCGCCCTTCGCTCGTACTCGTCAGGTCGCCCCGCCCCGGCCCGCCGCGGGGCCGGGACGGGGCGCCGGTCAGCCGCTGCGCCGCCGCAGGGTGGCCGCGGCCAGCACCAGCGCCAGCACCGCCGCGCCGGCGACCACCGCGACGTCCCGCCACATGGTGCCGGTCGGCTCGGCGTTCGCGCCGACCTCCTGCAACGCCTCGACGGCGTACGACAGCGGCAGCACGTCGCTGACCGCCTGCAACCAGCCGGCCATCTCGCCCCGGGGCACGAAGAGCCCGCAGAGCAGCAGCTGAGGGGCCACCACGACCGGCATGAACTGTACGGCCTGGAACTCGGTGCGGGCGAAGGCGCTGCAGAACAGGCCCAGCGCCACCGCGAGCACCGCGTTCAGCGCGGCGACCAGGATGACCAGCCCGCTGCTGCCGGCGGTGTCCAGGTCGAACAGCCAGTACGCCACGGCCGAGGCGACGGTGGCCTGCACCGCGCCGGCCAGCCCGAAGGCGATGCCGTAGCCGAAGAGCAGGTCGGCCTTGGCCAGCGGCGTGGTGAGCAGGCGCTCCAGCGTGCCGGTGGTGCGCTCGCGGAGCATCGCGATGCTGGTCACCAGGAACATCACGATGAACGGGAAGAAGCCGAGCATGATCAGCGCGATCCGGTCGAAGGCGGACGGCTGGCCGGGCGCGGCGGGCTGGTCGGCGTACATGTAGTAGACCAGGGTGAGCAGCAGGGCCGGCACCACCAGCAGCAGGGCCACGGTGCGCCGGTCGTGGCCCAGCTGGCGCAGGATGCGGCCGGTGGTGACCGCCAGGATCCTCGGGTTCACGACGCCTCCCCTCCGGCCGCGCCGGCCGTCTCGCCCGCCCTGATCAGCCGCAGGAACGCCTCGTCGAGGTCGGCCACCCCGGCGGCGGCCCGGATCGCGTCCGGGGTGTCGTCGGCGATCAGCCGCCCCTCCCGGATGAGCAGCAGCCGGTCGCAGCGGGCCGCCTCGTCCATCACGTGGCTCGACACCAGCAGGGCCGTCCCGCCGGCGGCCAGCTCGTGGAACCGGGCCCAGAGGTCGGCCCTCAGCACCGGGTCCTGCCCGACGGTCGGTTCGTCGAGGATGACCAGCTCCGGGTCGCCGACCAGGGCGCAGGCCAGCGACGCCCGGCTGCGCTGGCCGCCGGAGAGGGTGCCGACCAGTTGGGTCGCGGCGTCGGCGAGCCCGACGTCGGCCACCGCCCGGTCGGCATCGGCCCGGCCACGCCCGTGCAGCGCGGCGAAGTAGCGGGCGTTCTCCCGCACCGTGAGGTCGGCGTAGACGCTGGGCGCCTGGGTCAGGTAGCCGACCCGGCGGCGCAGCTCGGCCGAGCCGGCGGGCCGGCCCAGCACGGTCACCGTGCCGGCGGTGACCACCTGCACCCCGACCACCGCGCGCATCAGCGTGGTCTTGCCGCTGCCGCTCGGGCCGAGCAGCCCGGTGACCGCGCCGCGCGGCACCGTGGCGCTGATCCCGTGCAGCACCCGCCGCCCGCCCCGGTCGACGACCAGGTCGCGGACGGCGATCGCGTCGTCCATCGCCCACCTCCCCAAAACTCAACGCCTGATGAACTCAACGCTAGATGAGATACCGCCGTGCGCGCAATGGGCTTGACTTCGAGTGGGCTCGAACTGGAAGCCTGGGACCGTGGACATCAGCACGCGGCAGGACACGCTCACCGTCGGCGAGGCGGCCGAGCGGGTCGGCCTCACCACCTACACGCTGCGTTGGTACGAGCAGGAGGGGCTGGTGGCCCCGGTCGGGCGGGACTCGGCCGGGCGGCGCCGGTACACCACCGGGGACGTCGACTGGCTGTTCCTGCTCACCCGGCTGCGGCGCACCGGGATGCCGGTGCGGGACATGCGCCGCTACGCCGAGCTGGCCCGCCAGGGCGACAGCACGCTCGGCGCCCGGCGGGCGCTGTTCGAGGCGCACCGGGCCCGGGTGCTGGCGCGGATGGCCGAGCTGGGGGAGGACCTGAGGGTGCTCGACCACAAGATCGACGCGTACCGGCGGGCGGAGGGCCGCTGCGAGGGGTCATAGGCCCCGGACCGGACACCGCGTCCGCCATCGGGCATTGCGCCCTGATCAGGGCGTACGGCACGATGTCGCGGTGGACTACCCTCCGTCACCGGACAGTGGGTTCCTCGCCGACTGGACCGCCCGGCTGCGGGCGGCGGCCGAGCGGCCCGTGGTCGGCATCATGCTGCGCGGCAGCCATGCCCGGCGGGCCGCCACCGCGCACAGCGACGTCGACGTCGACGTGCTGCTCGGCGGCGCCCCGTACGCCGCCCGCCGGGCCTACCTGGCCGAGCACGCCGGCCGGCTGACCCACGTGTCGGTGGCCGCCCGGGACGTCCGGTCCTGGGTGAGCCGGCTCGGCGAACCGGCCGACTGGGCGTTCGGGCTGCCGGTCGCCGCGCCGGCCCGGCTGCTCTGGGCCGACCCGCACTGGCGGCCCCGGATCGACCTGCCGGTGCTCTGCCAGCCGGCCGGCGAGCCGCAGCTGGAGGAGCTGGTCGCCACGCTCGGTAAGGTCGCCGCGGCCCGGGACGCCGGCGACCACCTCGGCGTCCGGCTGGCCGCCGCCGACCTGGCCCGGCTCTGCCCGTCCGTGCTCCGGCTCGCCAACGCCTCGGTCCGGGTGGTCTCCCGCCGGGCCGCCTTCGCCGCCGCGCTCGCCCTGCCGGTCGCACCCCCGGGCTACCGCGACGACATGCTGCTCTGCCTCGGGCTGCGGCCCGGCTCCACCGGCCAGCTCAGCGCGGCCGCGGCCCGCCTGGTCACCGGCGTCCTGCCGCTGGTCCGCCGGTACGCGGCCGAGATCGCCGAGGTCGCCGGGACGGACCTGGCCGAGGCGCTGGTCGACGGCCGGCTGGACCGCTACGTCGCCCAGCTCACCCGGCCCGCCGGCCGGCCGCCACGCCCCCGGCGGGAGCCGTCGCCGGTGCCCGCGCCGCGTGCGGGACAATGGGTCACTGTGTCCGTACCTGACGCGCCGGTGACCGGCGCCCACACCCGCCCGAGCGGGCCGGCGGACGGCGGCCCGGCCCGCCCGTCCCGGCTCGACCCGGCCATCGCGGCCCGGCTGCGCCGCACCCCGGACGGCCTGGTCGCCGCCGTGGTCCGCGCCCACGACACCGGCGAGGTGCTGATGGTCGCCTGGATGGACGACGAGGCACTGCACCGCACGCTGACCACCGGCCGGGCCACCTACTGGTCGCGCAGCCGGCGCGAGTACTGGGTCAAGGGCGCCACCTCCGGCCACCACCAGTACGTCCGCTCGGTCGCCCTCGACTGCGACGGGGACGCGCTGCTGGTCAGCGTCGAGCAGGTGGGCGCCGCCTGCCACACCGGGCACCGCAGCTGCTTCTTCACCGAGCTGCCGGTCGACGCGGCGGGGGACCGGTCGTGACCGACGGCCGGGTGAGCCCCGACGCCGCCACCTTCGCCGCGCTGGCCGCCGACCGGCGGGTCGTCCCGGTCACCCGCCGGCTGCTGGCCGACGCGGAGACCCCGGTCGGGGTCTACCGCAAGCTCGCCGGCGGCCCGGGCACCTTCCTGCTGGAGTCCGCCGAGCAGGGCGTCGGGTCCGCCGGCCTGGCCTGGTCGCGGTACTCGTTCATCGGCGTGCGCAGCAGCGCCACGCTGGTCGAGCGGGACGGCCGGGCGACCTGGCTGGGGCAGCCGCCGGCCGGGCTGCCGACCACCGGCGACCCGGTGCAGGTGCTGCGGGCCACGGTCGAGGCGCTCGCCGGCCCGGCCACCGAGCCGGCCGCCGGCATGCCGCCGCTGACCGGGGGCATGGTCGGCTACCTCGGCTACGACCTGGTCCGGCGCTTCGAGCGGCTGCCCGAGCTGACCGAGGACGACCTGAACCTGCCCGAGCTGGGCATGATGCTCGCCACCGACCTGGTGGTGCTCGACCACTACGAGGGCTCGGCGATCCTGGTCGCCAACGCGGTGCTGCCGCCGCCGGACGCGCCGGACCGGGACGCGGCGGTCGCCGCCGCGTACCACCACGCGGTGGGCCGGCTCGACGCGATGACCACCGCGCTGTCCCGGCCCATCCCGCCGATGATCTCGACGGTGGAGCGCCCGCCGGCCGGCGAGGTGCGCAGCCGTACGCCCGACGGTGGCTACCCGAAGGCGGTGGAGGCGGCCAAGGAGGCGATCCGGGCCGGCGAGTGCTTCCAGATCGTGCTGGCGCAGCGGTTCGAGCGGGAGACCCACGCCGATTCGCTCGACGTCTACCGGGTGCTGCGCACCACCAACCCCAGCCCGTACATGTACCTGCTGCGCTTCGACGACTTCGACATCGTCGGCTCGTCGCCGGAGGCGCACCTGAAGGTGACCGTCGAGGCCGACGGACAGCGCCGGGCGCTGCTGCACCCGATCGCCGGCACCCGGCCGCGCGGCGCCACCCCGGCCGCCGACGCCCGGCTCGCCGCCGAACTGCTCGCCGACCCGAAGGAGCGGGCCGAGCACGTGATGCTGGTCGACCTGGGCCGCAACGACCTGGGCCGGGTGTGCCGCCCGGGCACCGTCGAGGTGCCCGAGTTCGCCACCATCGAGCGGTACAGCCACGTCATGCACATCGTCTCGACGGTGGTCGGCACGCTGCGCTCCGACCGCACCGCGTTCGACGCGCTGGCCGCGACCTTCCCGGCCGGCACCCTCTCCGGCGCGCCCAAGGTGCGGGCCATGGAGATCATCGAGGAGCTGGAGCCGGTCCGGCGGGGCCTGTACGGCGGCACGGTCGGCTACTTCGGCTTCGGCGGCGACCTCGACATGGCGATCGCCATCCGCACCGCGCTGATCCGCGCCGGCCGGGCGTACGTGCAGGCCGGTGCGGGGGTGGTGGCCGACTCCGACCCGGCCGCGGAGGACCAGGAGACCCGCAACAAGGCGGCCGCCGTGCTCGCCGCCATCGCCGCCGCCGAAACCCTGAGGCCGGCCCGGTGAGCGCGAGGAGTGCAGCGCAGCGGAGCCCCGCAGTCGCGAACGAAAGGCAGGCCCGGTGAGCGCGAGGAGTGCGGCGCAGCGGAGCCCCGCAGTCGCGAACGAGAGGCAGGCCCGGTGAGCGCGAGGAGTGCGGCGCAGCGGAGCCCCGCAGTCGCGAACGAGAGGCCGGCCCGGTGAGCGGGGCCGAGGGGGCGCGGCCGGGCGCGGGGCGGCGCGAGCTGACGTACGCCGTGCTGCTCTGCCTGGCCGGCGCGGGCCTGGCGCTGTGGGCGGCGACCCGCACCTGGTCGGTGGAGCTGGCCGCCCGGCCGGCGCCGTTGCCCCCGGTGCGGGACGCGCACACCGGAGCGGGCCTGCTGCCGTGGCTGCCGGCGCTGGCCGTGGTCGGGCTGGCCGGCGGCGGCGCGGTGCTGGCCACCCGGGGTCGGCTGCGGCGGCTGCTCGGCGGGCTGCTGGCCCTGCTCGGGCTCGCCGTGGCGGCCGGCGGGGGCTACGGGCTGTCGGCGTCCTTCCCGGGCGAGGTGAGCCGGCACTGGCCGGCGCTCTGCCTGCTCGGCGGGCTGGTCGCCGCCGCCGGCGGGGTGCTCACCGCGCTGCGCGGCCAGCGGTGGCCGGCGATGGGCGCCCGCTACGAACGGCCGGCCCGGAAGGTGGCCGCGCCCGCCGCGCCGGCCGGGGCCGGACCGGTCACCGGGCGGCGCACCACCGAGGCGTGGGACGCGCTGGACCGGGGCGAGGACCCGACGGTCAGCTGACCGGCTGCCGGTCGCGGGCGGCGGCCCGGGCGGCCGCCAGCTCCGCCACCAGGCGGTCGAGTTCGGCCCGCTGGTCGGCCCGGGCCCGGTCGGCGCAGACCGCCTCCCAGGCGTTGCCCCGGGCGGTCCGCATCCGCGCCTCGCCGACCACGGCCCGCTCCAGGGTGTGCACCACCCCGACGGCGAGCGACGCGACGGTACGGGAAATGATGGTCAGTCCGATGCTCTGGTGGGGCCCGGCAGTACTCATGATCTCTCCGCGCGAGGATCGTCGGCGAACGGGTGGGGCAGGCGCATCGTCGAGTCTGCCCGAGGAAGATGCTGGCCGGCTCACGTTTCGCCGTGGTGACCTACGCGTCAACTCTGCGTCCGGGGCCGCCACCTGCACAGGGCCGTTCGTCCTTGAGCTTCGTCACAGGCGCCCGCCGGGTGCGCCCGGGCGGGATCACGTGGTCCAATGGCGCATGGGTACTCGTCGATGCGGACGGTGGCGCTACGTGATCTGGCCTTCACCGAAGTCGGCCATTATGCCCCAGGCCGTTCCGTGAGCAGCGCCATACCCCCACCTCCCGGCCTCGGGTGGCGCCCCCTAGCATCGGCCCATGACACCCGGAGAGGGGAGTCCGTTGGTGACTGCTGAGCATGCGCACGCGGAGGGGGACGAGGCCGGTCCGGCGGCGTCCGCAAGCGTGCTCGACGAGATCCTGGCCGGCGTGCGCGAGGACGTCGCCCGGCGCCAGGAGCAGGTGCCGCTGGAGCGGATCCGCGAGCTGGCCGCCGCCGCGCCGCCGCCGCTGGACGCGTACGCGGCGCTGCGCCGGCCCGGCGTCGCGGTGATCGCCGAGGTCAAGCGCTCCTCCCCGTCGAAGGGGAAGCTGGCCGAGATCGCCGACCCGGCCGACCTGGCCGGCGAGTACGCCGCCGGCGGCGCGCGGGCGATCAGCGTGCTCACCGAGGGGCGCTGGTTCGGCGGCTCACTGGACGACCTCGCCGCGGTCCGCGCCGCGGTGCCGATCCCGGTGCTGCGCAAGGACTTCGTGGTCTCCAGCTACCAGGTGCACGAGGCCCGGGCGCACGGCGCCGACCTGGTGCTGCTGATCGTCGCGGCCCTGGAGCAGAACGCCCTGGTCGGCCTGCTGGAGCGGATCGAGTCGCTCGGCATGACCGCGCTGGTCGAGGTGCACGACGAGGAGGAGGCCGACCGGGCCCTGGAGGCGGGGGCGCAGGTGATCGGCGTCAACGCCCGTGACCTGCGTACCCTGGAGGTCGACCGCTCGGTGTTCGAGCGGATCGCGCCCGGCCTGCCCAGCAGCGTCGTCAAGATCGCCGAGTCCGGCGTGCGCGGCCCGCACGACCTCATCCGGTACGCCTCGGCCGGCGCCGACGCGGTCCTGGTCGGCGAGGGCCTGGTCACCCAGAAGAGCCCTCGGGAGGCGGTGGCCGAGCTGGTCAACGCCGGCAACCACCCGGCCACGCCCCGCCCGGTGCGCTGAGGCGCGCGCCGGCTCGTCCAGCGAGAGGATTCCGATGAGCGAGCGGAGCGAGCGAGTCGTCAGGCTCAGCGCGGTGGTGCCTCGTGACGGCACGCAGCGGAGCGGAGTGCCGGCATGAGCGCCGACGCCCTGGCCGCCGAGACCGCGTTCCCGGACGCGGCGGGCCACTTCGGCCGCTTCGGCGGCCGGTTCGTGCCGGAGGCGCTGGTCGCGGCGCTGGACGAGCTGGACGCCGCGCACCGTGCGGCGATGGCCGACGAGTCGTTCCGGGCCGAGTTCGCCGCGCTGCTGCGCGACTACGCCGGCACCCCGTCGCTGCTCTACGCCGCCCGGCGGTTCTCCGCGAAGGCCGGCGCGCGGGTGCTGCTCAAGCGCGAGGACCTCAACCACACCGGCGCGCACAAGGTGCGCAACGTGCTCGGCCAGGCGCTGCTCACCAGGCGGATGGGCAAGACCCGGGTGATCGCCGAGACCGGCGCCGGGCAGCACGGGGTGGCCACGGCCACCGCCGCCGCCCTGTTCGACCTGGAGTGCGTGGTCTACATGGGCCAGGTCGACACCGAGCGGCAGGCGCTGAACGTGGCTCGGATGCGGATGCTCGGCGCCACCGTCGTGCCGGTCACCACCGGCTCGCGCACCCTCAAGGACGCCATGAACGAGGCGATGCGCGACTGGGTGGCCAACGTCGACAACACCCACTACCTGATCGGCACCGCGGCCGGGCCGCACCCGTTCCCGGCGCTGGTCCGCGACTTCGTCCGGGGCATCGGCGACGAGGCCCGGCAGCAGTGCCTCGACCTCACCGGCGCGCTGCCGGACGCGGTCACCGCCTGCGTCGGTGGCGGCTCTAACGCGCTGGGCATCTTCCACGCGTTCGTGGGTGACCCGCAGGTGCGGCTGTACGGCTTCGAGGCCGGCGGCGACGGGGTGGAGACCGGCCGGCACGCGGCCAGCATCACCGGCGGCTCCGCCGGGGTGCTGCACGGCACCCGCACGTACGTGCTCCAGGACGCCGACGGGCAGACCTGCGAGTCGCACTCGATCTCCGCCGGCCTGGACTACCCGGGCGTCGGGCCCGAGCACGCCTGGCTGCACGACACCGGGCGGGCCACCTACGCCCCGGTCACCGACGACGAGGCGATGGCCGCGTTCGAGCTGCTCTGCCGCACCGAGGGCATCATCCCGGCGATCGAGAGCGCGCACGCCCTGGCCGGCACCCTGAAGATCGCCCCGAAGCTCGCCGCCGACCTCGGCCGCGAACCCACCATCGTGGTCAACCTCTCCGGGCGGGGCGACAAGGACGTGCACACCGCCGGCAACTACTTCGGCGTCCTCGACAAGGAGTGACTGATGAGCCGGATCGGGGTGGCGTTCGACAAGGCGCGCGCCGACGGGCGGGCCCTGCTGGTCGGCTGCATGCCGGCCGGGTTCCCGACCGTCGAGGGCAGCATCGCGGCGATGACCGCGATGGTCGAGGCCGGGGTCGACGTGATCGAGGTGGAGATCCCGTACTCGGACCCGGTGATGGACGGCCCGGTGATCCAGCGGGCCAGCGACATCGCGCTGGCCGGCGGCGTACGGACGGCCGACGCGCTGCGCATCATCGAGGCGGTCGCGGCGACCGGCGCCCCGGTGGTCACCATGACCTACTGGAACCCGATCGAGCGGTACGGCGTGGACGCCTTCGCCCGCGACCTGGCCGCGGCCGGCGGCACCGGGCTGATCACCCCTGACCTGATCCCCGACGAGGCCGACGAGTGGCTGGCCGCCTCGGACGCGTACGGGCTGGACCGCACCTTCCTGGTCGCCCCGTCCTCCACCGACGCCCGGCTGGCGATGACCGTCGAGCACTGCCGCGGCTTCGTCTACGCCACCGCGATCATGGGCGTCACCGGGGCCCGGGCGCAGACCTCCGAGGCGGCGCCGGTACTGGTCTCCCGGGTCCGCGCGGTCACCGACCTGCCGGTGGGCGTCGGCCTCGGCGTCGGCACCGGCGCGCAGGCCGGCACGGTCGCCGGTTACGCCGACGGCGTGATCGTGGGCAGCGCGCTGGTCCGCTGCCTGCTCGACGTGCCGGACCTCGACACCGGACTGGCCGCGCTCCGCGCGCTCAGCGCCGAACTCGCCGAGGGCGT
Source organism: Micromonospora sp. C28SCA-DRY-2 (assembly GCF_030519475.1). GTDB lineage: Bacteria > Actinomycetota > Actinomycetes > Mycobacteriales > Micromonosporaceae > Micromonospora. Next base: position 204,280 of record NZ_JAUMKD010000006.1, read on the forward strand.
CCGCAACCCCGCCCGCTGACCACCGCCCCGTCCGCGGCGTTCGGTCCGGCGGCCGGCGCCCGCGCTGGCGCCGCACGTCGCCCGCCCCCGGCGGTGCGGTCGGTGCCCGGCCGGTGCGCCAGCGGCGCGGTGACTGGGACCGGCCGGTGCGCCAGCGGCGCGGTCAGTGCCGGGCGGGCGCGTCGGCGCCGGAGTGACCGTCCCCGGCCCGGCGGTCCGCGGGCTGCCGCGAGCGTTGTCCGGGCGCCGGCCCGGCCGGTGCGGGGCAGTCGACGAGCACGCCGGAGCGGCCCGCCAGCGCGTCGGCGAGCGCGGCCCGGGTGGTGGGGGTGAGCGCCGCCGGCAGGTCGGCGGGGTCGTGCCAGGAGAGCCGGCAGCCGGCCAGCGGCTCGCCCGCCGGCCGGGCACCGATTGCCCGGGCCCGGAAGACGTGCACCAGCACGTCCGGCAGCGGCCCGGCCCGCCCGGCCGGCGCCGGGCCGGCCGCCGGTTGGGCGACGTGGTAGAGGCCGACCAGGTCGAGGACCTCGATCTCCCACCCGGTCTCGGCCCGGATGTCGCGCAGCACCGCCGGCACCGGGCTCTCCGGCCGGCACAGCCGCCCGCCGGGCAGCGCGTAGCGGCGTTCGCCCCGACCCTGCCGGCAGAGCAGCACCCGACCGGCCCCGTCGGTGACGACCGCGGCCACCGCCCAGGTGAGCGCGCTCATGGACAAAGAGCCTACGTCGGTGCAAACCAGAAGTCACCGCGACGCCGCCCGGCCCGACCGGGGTGCCACCGAAGGGGCCCGCAGCGGTAGCGTGTGCATCCGTGAATCTCGCCTCGCTGTCCCCCCAGGCGGCCCTGCCCAGTCCCAGCACCGCCGTCTGGCAGCTCGGCCCGGTGCCGCTCCGGGCGTACGCGCTGTGCATCATCCTCGGCATCGTGGTGGCCTGCGTGGTCACCGAGTACCGGCTGCGCCGGCGGGGCGTCGCCCCGGGCGCGGTGCTCGACATCGCGGTCTGGGCCGTGCCGGCCGGCATCATCGGCGCCCGGATCTACCACGTGATCACCTCGCCGGAGAAGTACTTCGGCACCGGCGGCGACCCGATGAAGGCGTTCGCCATCTGGGAGGGTGGTCTCGGCATCTGGGGCGCGGTGGCCGGCGGCGCGCTCGGCGCCTGGATCGCCGCCCGCCAGCTCGGCATCCCGTTCGCCGTGGTGGCCGACGCGCTCGCGCCCGGCCTGCCGCTGGCGCAGGCGGTGGGCCGGCTCGGCAACTGGTTCAACAACGAGCTCTACGGCGGGCGGACCACGCTGCCCTGGGGGCTGGAGATCCACCGGATGGACCCGGACAACCCCGGGCACGCGCTGCGCGACGACGCCGGGCGACCGATCCTCGAACCGGGCCTCTACCACCCGACCTTCGCCTACGAGCTGCTCTGGAACGTCGGCGTCGCGGTGCTGGTCTTCGTGCTCGACCGCAAGCTGCGCCTCGGCCGGGGCCGGGCGTTCGCGCTCTACGTGATGGGCTACACCGCCGGCCGGTTCTGGATCGAGCTGATGCGCACCGACGAGGCCAACACCATCCTCGGCGTCCGGCTCAACGTGTGGACCGCCGCGCTGGTGTTCCTCGGCGCCCTGGTCTACTTCGTGCGCGTCCGCGGCCCCCGGGAGTACCTCGTCCCGGTCGGCGCGGCGGCGGCGCCGACCCCGCCGGAGTCCGACGTCTCGCAGGTCGACCTCTCCGCCACCGAGGCCGGCGCGCAGCCGGCCGCGCCGGAGGGCTACCGGGTGGTCAGCGAGGAGCAGTACCGCAGCTGGCGGGAGGCCGGCGAGGTGCCGGCCGACCCGGACGCCGCGCCGGCCGGGCAGACCGACCGGGACGCGACCGGAGCACCCGAGGACTCCGCCGAGACCGGGGACGCGGCGGCGGCCGGCGACCCGGAGAGCGGCGACCCGGAGACCGGGGAGACGACGGCGCGGGACGAGCGGGCCGGCGCGGCCGGCGCCCGCCCCGCCGACCGCGACAGCTGAGCGGAGAACCATGCGTAGCGCGGTGGTGGTCGGCGCCGGGATCGGCGGCCTCGCGGTCGCCGGGGCGCTGGCCCGGTCCGGCTGGCAGGTCACCCTGCTGGAGCGGGCCGACCGGATCCGTCCGGAGCCGACGGCCGTGGTGCTCTGGCCCAACGGGGTACGCGCGCTGCGCGCCCTCGGCCTGGGCGCCGGCCTGGAGGCGATCGCCACACCGGTGCCCGACGGCGGCATCCGCCGCCCGGACGGGCACTGGCTGGTGCAGCCCCGCCCCACACCGGCCGACCGGATGCCGGTGGTGGTGCACCGGGAGGACCTGCACGACGCGCTGATCGCCGGACTGGGCGACGGGGTGGAGCTGCGCACCGGGGTGACCGTGCGGACGGTACGCGCCGCCGCCGGGGCCCGCCCGGCGGTCGGCGACGGCCGGCACACGCTGGAGGCCGACCTGGTGGTCGCCGCGGACGGCACCGACAGCGAGCTGCGCCGCCAGCTCGCCCCGGAGGCCGGCGTGGTCAGCTCCGGGTGCGCCGCGTGGCGGGCGGTGATCCCCTGGTACCGCGCGCCCCGGCTGCCGGACGAGGTGCCGGTGGGTGGCGAGACCCTCGGCGCCGGGTACCGGTTCGTCTCCGCCTCGCTGGGCGAGCGCGGCTCGTCGGGCGGCTCCAGCCGGGGCGGCATCTACTGGGTGGCCACCGCGGCCGGCGCGCCCCGGCCGGAGCCCCCCGAGACCCAGCTCGCCCTGCTGCGCCGCTGGTACGCCGGCTGGCCGTCCCCGGTCACCGAGCTGCTCGACGCCACCGACCCGGCCGACCTGGTGCAGCAGGAGATCCGCGAGCTGCGGCCGCTGCCCCGCACGTACGCCTTCCCGGCCGGCCCCGGCGGGGTGGTGCTGCTCGGCGACGCCGCGCACGCCATGCCGCCGCACCTCGGCCAGGGCGCCTGCCTCGCCTTCGAGGACGCCGCCACCCTGGCCACACTGCTGCGCGAGTCCCGGCTGCCCGACGCGCTGGCCGCGTACGACCGGACACGCCGGCCCCGGGCGGCGTCGGTGGTCCGCCAGGCCCGCCGGATGTCGGCGGTGCTGCGCACCCGCGGCCGGCTCGCCCTGCGGGCCCGGGACGCGGCCCTCGGCACGATCAGCCCCCGGCTGCTCTCCAGCGCCGCCACCACCGCGGCGGCCTGGCGGCCGCCGAGCTGACCGCGGTCAGGCCAGCACCGGGGCCGGCTCGGCGATGCAGGCGGTGCCGATCCGGCGGAAACCGACCCGCAGGTAGACCCGGGCGATCTCCTCGCTGCCGGCGGAGAGGAAGACCAGGTCGGCGCCGGCGGCCAGCAGCTCGCGGGCCAGCGTGGCGGTGACCGCGGCGCCCAGGCCCCGGCGGCGGGCGGCCGGCAGGGTGGCCACCCCGGCGATCTCGGCGACGTCGCCGACCCGCATCGCCATCCCGCTGGCCAGCGGGCCCTCCTCCGGCGTGGCGGCCAGCACGGAGAGCCGCCGGCCGTCGGCGATGCGGGTCCGCTCCTCGTCCAGCGCGGCCACGTCCAGCCCGGTCATCGCGGCGTCCCGCTCGGCCGGGCCGGCGCCGCCCCGGCCGGTGCCGGGGGCGGAGAAGCCGACCGCCGCCACGGCCCGCCGGGCCGCCACGTCCGCGGCCAGGTCCGGCGCGTCGGAGTCGAGCAGCCGCACCGGTACGTCGGTCAGCGTCGCCGGGTCGGGCAGTGCGGCGGGGTCGAGCACCATCAGCGGCGCCTCGAGTACGGACAGCCCCGCCGAGCGGGCCACCGCGAGCAGGTCCGGGGTGGTCTCGTGCACCCACTCGAAGGCCTCCGGCAGGCCCAGCTCGCGCTGCCGCTCGCGCACCTGGGAAACGTCGGCGAGCGAAGGGGTCTCGTCGGCGTCGAGCCGGGGCCGGGCATAGAACGGCCAGCCGGTCCCTTCCCGTACGAAGAGCACCAGGCCGCCGTGCTCCTCGGCCCGGGCCGCGTCCCGCGGCACCGCGTCGTAGAAGCGTTCCAACCGGTCGAAGAGTTCCTTGTGCTGGGGATCCACCGCGCGAGACTACACGTCCCAGACTCTGGAAGGTGTGATCAATCCGCACTGGCCTTGCGGAGCGCGCCCTAACGTAGACTCAATAAACCCACAAGGGCCGACGTCGTCCCGATCCCGTGAACCATCCCTGAGCGACGACAGGAGGCCCGGTGGCTTTTCCGTACCCTCATCGCCCCCAGCCGGCCGCGCCGCCCGGCCCCGGTGTGCCCGCGGCCGGGCTCTACGACCCTGCCCAGGAGCACGACGCCTGCGGCGTGGCCTTCGTGGCCGACCTGCACGGGCGGCGCTCCCACGCGGTGGTCGCCAACGGCCTCGCCGCGCTCTGCCGGCTGGACCATCGGGGCGCCCGGGGCGCGGAGCCGAACACCGGCGACGGCGCGGGCATCATGATCCAGGTGCCGGACGCGTTCCTGCGTGCCGTGGTGGACTTCCCGCTGCCGCCGGCCGGCGAGTACGCCACCGGCCTGGTCTTCCTCCCCGACGACGACGCCGCCGAGGCCCGCGCCCGCCGGGTGGTGGAGAAGTACGCCCTGGTCGAGGGGGCCGAGCTGCTCGGCTGGCGGGAGGTGCCGATCGACCCGACCGGCCTGGGCGAGACCGCGCTCGCCGCGATGCCCCGGATCCGGCAGCTCTTCCTCGCCGCGCACCGGCTCACCGACGCCCCGGCCGGCCCGGCCGGTACCCCGCTGCGCGGCATCGAGCTGGACCGGGTGGCGTTCTGCGTCCGCAAGCAGGCCGAGCGGGAGTCCGCCGAGCGGGGCGTGCCGGCGTACTTCCCGTCGCTGTCCGCGCGGACCATGGTCTTCAAGGGCATGCTCACCCCCGACCAGTTGCCCGCGTTCTACCCGGAGCTGACCGACGAGCGGGTGGTCAGCGCGATCGCCCTGGTGCACTCGCGGTTCTCCACCAACACCTTCCCGTCCTGGCCGCTGGCGCACCCGTACCGCTTCATCGCGCACAACGGCGAGATCAACACCATCCGTGGCAACCGGAACTGGATGCAGGCCCGGGAGGCGCTGCTGCGCACCCCGAACCTGCCGGGCAACATCCGGCGGATCTTCCCGGTCTGCACCCCGGCCGCCTCCGACTCGGCCAACTTCGACGAGGTGCTGGAGCTGCTGCACCTGGCCGGGCGCAGCCTGCCGCACGCGGTGCTGATGATGATCCCGGAGGCCTGGGAGAACGACCCGGACATGCGCGCCGACAAGCGGGAGTTCTACCGCTTCCACGCCAGCCTGATGGAGCCGTGGGACGGGCCGGCCTCGGTCGCCTTCACCGACGGCGAGATCGTCGGCGCGGTGCTCGACCGCAACGGGCTGCGCCCGGGGCGCTGGTGGCGTACCGACGACGGCCTCGTGGTGCTCGGCAGCGAGGCGGGCGTGCTCGACCTCGACCCGGCCCGGGTGGTGGCCAAGGGGCGGCTCCAGCCGGGGCGGATGTTCCTGGTCGACACCGCCGCCGGCCGGATCGTGCACGACGACGAGATCAAGGCCGAGCTGGCCGCCGAGCGGCCGTACGGCGAGTGGCTGCACGCCGGGCTGATCGAGCTGACCGACCTGCCCGCCCGCGAGCACATCGTCTACACCCACGACTCGGTACGCCGCCGCCAGCAGACCTTCGGCTACACCGAGGAGGAGCTGAAGATCCTGCTCGCCCCGATGGCCCGGGCCGGCGCGGAGCCGATCGGCTCGATGGGCACGGACACCCCGATCTCCCCGCTGTCCACCCGGCCGCGGCTGCTCTACGACTACTTCCACCAGCTCTTCGCCCAGGTCACCAACCCGCCGCTGGACGCCATCCGGGAGGAGTTGGTGACCAGCCTGGCCTCCACCATCGGCCCGGAGGGCAACCTGCTCGACCCGGGCCCGGCCAGCTGCCGGCAGATCGTGCTGCCCTACCCGGTGATCGACAACGACGAGCTGGCCAAGATCCTCTCCATCGACGAGGACGGCGACCTGCCCGGCTTCAAGGCGGTCCGGGTCTCCGGGCTGTACCGGATCCGGGAGGGCGCCAAGGGCATCAAGGCCCGGCTGACCGAGATCTGCCGGCACGTCTCCGAGGCGATCGAGGACGGCGTGCGGATCCTGGTGCTCTCCGACCGGGACTCCAACGCCGACCTCGCGCCGATCCCGTCGCTGCTGCTCACCGCGGCGGTGCACCAGCACCTGGTCCGCGAGCAGACCCGCACCCAGGTGGCGCTGATCGTCGAGTCCGGCGACTGCCGCGAGGTGCACCACGCGGCGGTGCTGATCGGGTACGGCGCCGCGGCGGTCAACCCGTACCTGGCCTTCGAGTCGGTGGAGGACATGATCTCCACTGGCGCCCTGGCCGGGGTGGAACCGGGCACGGCGGTACGCAACTACGTCAAGGCGCTCGGCAAGGGCGTCCTGAAGATCATGTCCAAGATGGGCATCTCGACGGTGTCCTCGTACTGCGGCGCGCAGGTCTTCGAGGCGGTCGGGCTGGACGCCCGGCTGGTCGAGCGCTACTTCCGGGGCACCCCCAGCAAGATCGGCGGGATCGGGCTGGACGGCATCCACGCCGAGGTCGCCGCCCGGCACGCCCGGGCCTGGCCGGCGCCGGGCACCGCGGCCACCGACCGGCTGGAGGTGGGCGGCGAGTACCAGTGGCGCCGCGAGGGCGAGCTGCACCTGTTCAACCCGGAGACGGTCTTCCTGCTCCAGCACGCCACCCGCAGCCGGCAGTACGACGTCTTCCGCCAGTACACGGCCAAGGTCGACGAGCTGGCCGCCCGGGCCGGCTCGCTGCGCGGACTGTTCACCCTGCGTACCGGGGTGCGGCCGGCGGTGCCGATCGATCAGGTCGAGCCGGCCACCGAGATCGTCAAGCGGTTCGCCACCGGCGCCATGTCGTACGGCTCGATCTCCGCCGAGGCGCACGAGACCCTGGCGATCGCGATGAACCGGCTCGGCGGCAAGTCCAACACCGGCGAGGGCGGCGAGGACGTCGAGCGGCTGCACGACCCGGCCCGCCGCTCCGCGGTGAAGCAGATCGCCAGCGGCCGGTTCGGGGTGACCAGCGAATACCTGGTCAACGCCGACGACATCCAGATCAAGATGGCGCAGGGCGCCAAGCCCGGCGAGGGCGGGCAGCTGCCCGGCAACAAGGTCTGGCCGTGGATCGCGCGTACCCGGCACGCCACCCCGGGCGTCGGCCTGATCTCCCCGCCGCCGCACCACGACATCTACTCCATCGAGGACCTCGCCCAGCTGGTGCACGACCTGAAGTGCGTCAACCCGGCCGCCCGGGTGCACGTCAAGCTGGTCAGCGAGGTCGGCGTGGGCACCGTGGCGGCGGGCGTGGCGAAGCTCAAGGCCGACGTCATCCTGATCTCCGGCCACGACGGCGGCACCGGCGCGTCCCCGCTGAACTCGCTCAAGCACGCCGGCACCCCGTGGGAGCTGGGGCTGGCCGAGGCGCAGCAGACGCTGCTGCTCAACAAGCTGCGCGACCGGGTCACCGTGCAGGTCGACGGCCAGCTCAAGACCGGCCGGGACGTGCTGATCGCGGCGCTGCTCGGCGCCGAGGAGTTCGGCTTCGCCACCGCCCCGCTGATCGTCGAGGGCTGCGTGATGATGCGGGTCTGTCACCTGGACACCTGTCCGGTCGGCATCGCCACCCAGAACCCGGTGCTGCGGGAACGCTTCACCGGCAAGCCGGAGTTCGTGGAGAACTTCTTCCTCTTCCTCGCCGAGGAGGTCCGCGGCTACCTGGCCGAGCTGGGCTTCCGGTCGATCGAGGAGGCGATCGGGCACGCCGAACTGCTCGACGTCACCCCGGCGATCGAGCACTGGAAGGCCGGCGGCCTCGACCTCACCCCCGTGCTGCACCTGCCGGAGCTGCCGGCCGGCGCCGCCCGGCGGGGCGTCCGCGCCCAGGACCACGGCCTGGAGCTGGCCCTGGACAACGAGCTGATCGCCCTGGCCGAGCCGGCGCTGACCGCCGGCACCCCGGTACGGGTCGAGGTGGCGGTGCGCAACGAGCACCGCAGCGTCGGCGCGATGCTGGGCGGCGAGGTGACCCGCCGCTACGGCGGGGCCGGCCTCCCCGCCGACACCATCGAGTTCACCCTGCGCGGCACCGCCGGCCAGTCGTTCGGCGCGTTCCTGCCGCGCGGGGTCACCCTGCGGCTGCACGGCGACGCCAACGACTACGTCGGCAAGGGCCTCTCCGGCGGGCGGCTGGTCGTCCGGCCGGACGCCGCCGCGCCGTTCGTGGACGGTGACGCCGCGCCGGGAGACCGGGCCGAGGACCAGATCATCGCCGGCAACACCATCCTGTACGGGGCCACCGCCGGCGAGGTCTTCCTGCGCGGCCGGGTGGGGGAGCGGTTCGCGGTGCGCAACTCCGGCGCGGCGGCCGTCGTCGAGGGCGTCGGCGACCACGGCTGCGAGTACATGACCGGCGGCACCGTGGTGGTGCTCGGTCCCACCGGCCGCAACTTCGCCGCCGGCATGTCCGGCGGCACCGCCTTCGTCTGGCAGCTCGACCGGCGTCGGGTCAACACCGAGCTGGTCGACCTGGCGCCGCTGTCGGAGGAGGAGCAGGCCGTGCTGCACGAGCTGGTGCAGCGGCACTTCGCCGAGACCGACTCGGCGGTCGCCGAGGAGCTGCTCAAGCGCTGGCCGGAGGCGGTGGCGGAGTTCACCGCGGTGGTGCCCCGGGACTACCGCCGGGTGCTGGAGATCATGCGGGCCGCCGAAGCCGCCGGCCGCGACGTCGACGACGCGGTGATGACCGCCCTGGCGGCACCGGGTCCGTCGTCCGTTACGACCACGCCCGTGCAGCGGGCGGCGGCCCAGGAGGTGGCTCGTGCCTGACCCGAACGGTTTCCTGCGCTACAACCGGCGGCTGCCGGCCCGGCGGCCGGTGCCGGTGCGGATCAGCGACTGGCGGGAGGTCTACCCGCCGGCCGGCGAGGAGCTGATCCGTGAGCAGGCCACCCGGTGCATGGACTGCGGCATCCCGTTCTGCCACGACGGCTGCCCGCTGGGCAACCGCATCCCGGACTGGAACGACCTGGTCCGCACCGGCAACTGGGACGCGGCGGTGGAGTCGCTGCACGCCACCAACAACTTCCCGGAGTTCACCGGCCGGCTCTGCCCGGCGCCCTGCGAGGCCGCCTGCGTGCTCGGCATCGCCGGCGGTGAGCCGGTCACCATCAAGCAGGTCGAGGTGGAGATCGCCGACGCGGCCGTCGCGCGCGGGCTGGTGCCGCGCCCGGTGCCCGCGCCGTCCGGGCGGTCGGTCGCCGTGGTCGGCTCCGGGCCCGCCGGTCTGGCCGCCGCCCAGCAGTTGGTCCGCGCCGGTCACGCGGTGACCGTGTACGAGCGCGACGACGCGCTCGGCGGTCTGCTCCGGTACGGCATCCCCGACTTCAAGCTGGAGAAGGAGCACATCGACCGGCGGCTGGCCCAGCTCGCCGCCGAGGGGGTGCGGTTCCGCACCGGGGTGAACGTGGGCGTGGACGTGACCGCCGAGCAGTTGCGCGCCGAGCACGACGCGGTGCTGCTGGCCTGCGGCGCGTTGCAGGGCCGGGACACCCCGGAGACGCCGGGGCGGCAGCTGCGCGGCGTGCACCAGGCGATGGCGCACCTGGTCGCGGCGAACCGGGTGGTCGCGGCCACCGGCGAGGGGCGGCCCGCGCTCGCCGTGCTGCCGGACGGCACGCCGATCGACGCCGCCGGCAAGCACGTGGTCATCATCGGCGGCGGCGACACCGCTGCCGACTGCCTCGGCGTGGCGCACCGGCAGGGCGCCGCCGGCGTCCACCAGCTGGACCTCTACCCGCAGCCACCGCAGGCCCGGGACGAGGCGCGCGACCCGTGGCCCACCTGGCCGTGGATCCTGCGCACCTACCCGGCGCACGAGGAGGGCGGCGAGCGGGTCTTCGCGGTGGCGGTGCAGGAGTTCGTCGACGACGGCACCGGCGCGGTCCGCGCGGTCCGGATCGCCGAGGTGACCGTGGAGAAGCGGGACGGCCGCCGGATCGTCACCGCGCTGCCCGGCACCCAGCGGGAACTCCCGGCGGACCTGGTGCTGCTGGCGATCGGCTTCGAGGGCACCGAGGAGCAGCCGTTGCTGGCGCAGCTCGGGGTGAGCCGCAACGCCCGCGGCGCGGTGGACGCCCGGCCGGACTGGCAGACCGGCGCGGACGGGGTCTTCGTCGCCGGCGACATGCACCGGGGCGCCTCGCTGATCGTCTGGGCGATCGCCGAGGGCCGCGCCGCGGCGGCCGCCATCCACGCCTACCTCGGTGCCCCCGGAGCCCTGCCCGCTCCGGTGCACCCGGCCACCGAACCGCTCGCCGCCCGCTGACCGGTCGCGACGCCGGATCCGGGCCGGAAGCGGCCCCCGCGGGGGCCGCTTCCGGCGCCCGATCGGCGGTCGCGGCGACGGCGTCGGGCGGCGGAAGTCCGGTCGGCCGTCCGGGCCGGTGGCCCGGTCGATCGGGGGAGGTGCCGGGGACCGGACGGCTGCCCGGTTTCTCCCGGTCTGCGGCCCGCTGCGACGGCGGCTGGTGAACCCCCTCACCAACAGCGGCGGATCGGTTTGCCGGCCGCCAGACTTGGCGACCGCCGAACCACCGAGCGGGTCGGCGTCGTCCGTCGCCGTCGTACGGGGAGGTCGTGGCCGTGGGTGCCACGTTCGCAGCGCTGCGCCACCGCAACTACCGGATCTGGGCCGCTGCCGGGTTCGTGTCAGTGGTCGGCACCTGGATGCAGGTGCTCGGGGTCAACTGGTACGTGCTCGCCGAGACCCGCTCGGCGACCTCGATGGGCCTCGCCGTCCTCCTCCAGGCCCTGCCCACGCTGCTGCTCAGCGTCTGGGGCGGGGCGCTGGCCGACCGGCTGCGGGCCAAGCCGCTGCTGATCGCCGCGCAGGCGGCGCACGCGGCACTGGCCGCCGGGCTGGCGGTGGTGGCCGTCACCGGCGCCGGCGGCCTGCCGGCGATCTACGCGATCTCGCTGGCCACCGGCGCGGTCTCGGCGATCGAGGGACCGGTGATGGGCCGCTGGACGTCGACCCTGGTGGACCGGGAGAGCCTGGGCAACGCGCTCGCGCTCGGATCGCTCACCCACTCCGCCGGCCGCATCCTGGGCATGAGCGCCGGTGCCGTGCTGGTCGCCGCCGTCGGCCCGGCCCTGCTCTTCGCGATCAACGCGGCCAGCTTCGTCGCGGTGCTGGTCGCGCTGTTCGCCGTACGGGAGCGGGAGCTGCACACCGACGAGCCGGCGGCCGACGCGGAGCCCGCGGACGGCGGCATCCGGGCCGGCTTCCGCTACCTGCTGCGCCAGCCGGTGGTGCTGGTCGCGCTGGCCCTGTCGTTCGTGCTCGGCAGCCTCGGGCGCAACTACCAGGTCACCATGGCGGCGATGAGCGACGGGCCGCTGGGCGGCGGCGCGGCCGGCTACGGACTGCTGTCCACGGTCTTCGCGGTGGGCACGGTGCTCGGCGCGTTCGTCGCGGCCCGCCGCCGGCACCTGGGCTACGGGGTCCTGGTCGGTGCGGGGCTGCTGGCCAGCACGCTGCAGATCGGCGCCGGCCTGGCGCCGAGCACGCTGGGCTTCGCCGCGGTGATCCTGCCGATCGCCGCCGCCGCGGTGGTCATCGACACCACCGTCGGTACCCGGGCCCAGCTCGACACCGACTACGCGATGCGCGGGCGGGTGCTGGCCGCGCTGGCGGTCACCGGCTCGGTCTCCGCCGCGGTCGGCGCCCCGCTGCTCGGCTGGCTCTCCGAGCAGGCCGGCCCCCGGCAGACGCTGGTGCTGGCCGGCGCGGCCACGGCGGTCGCCACCGCGGTGGCCGGGGTGGCGTTGGACGGGCTGCGAGGCCGTCGCCTGCACGGGCGGATCACCCGCGCGCTGGCCGCGCCCCGGGTGCGCCGGGCCGCCTCGACCGCCGCCCGGGTCGTCCGGCCCGCGTCGACGGTGGTCCGCCCGGTGCCGGTCGCCGCCGTCCGCCCGGTGGGTGGCGTCCCCACCGCCCGCTGGGCACCGCCCCGGCCGCACGGCGCCCGGCTGCGCCCGCCGGCCGACGAGTACGCCGCCGGCGCCCCGCGCCGGGCCCGCCGCCGCCCCGGTTTCGCCGCCGCGTCCCACCCGGCCGGCCCCCCGGTCGCCTGCGCCCGCTCCACCCCCGCCCCCGAACCCCGCTAACCAACCCGCCCCTCCGGCCCGCCCCTCCGACCCGCCCGCCACTGCCGTTGATCATGAGGTTGGCGGCGGTCGCGTCGGCGTGTCGCACCGCCAACCTCATGATCAACGAGCCGGGCCCGGGCCCGGGCCCGGGGTGGGGGTGGGGGTGGGGTTAGTGGGTTAGGAGGGTGTGGGAGGTGTGGATGTGGGGCCAGGACTTGGGTTGGGTGGGTGGGGTGGTCTTGCGGGCAGTGGTGGGGAGGTCGGGGCGGGTGGGGGTGAGTAGCCAGGTGGTCAGGAGGTCGTCCAGGTCTAGGCCGGAGATCCGCTCGGCGAGGGCCTGGAACTGCTCGATGCTCGCGTTGCCGTGCCGGTGCTCGGCGGTCCAGGCCGGCAGGATCGCGAAGAACGCGTCGTCGCCGACGGCCAGCCGGAGCTGGTGCAGCGCCATCGCGCCCCGGTCGTAGACGGCGTCGTCGAAGATCCGGTTCGGGCCGGGCTCACCCGGCGGCACCTGCCAGAACTCGTCGTCGGCCGGGTAGCTGGCGTAGGTGAAGTCGAACAGTTCCTGCGCGGTGCCCTCGCCCTGCTCCTCCGACCAGAGCCACTCGGCGTAGGTGGCGAAGCCCTCGTTGAGCCAGATGTCGCTCCAGTCGGCCACCGAAACCGAGTCGCCGAACCACTGGTGGGCGTTCTCGTGCACCACCACGTAGGTGTTGGCGCCGCGACGCCAGAAGCCCGGGCCGTACACCGAGCGGGTCTGCGTCTCCAGCGCGAAGCCGATGCCGTCGACCGGCCCGGCCACCCCGCCCTGCGCCTCGAACGGGTACGGGCCGAAGATCCCGCTGGCCCACTCGACGATCTCGGCGGTGCGCTCGATGCTGGCCCGCGCGGCCGGCCCCAGCTCGCCCAGCGTGGTGCTGTACGCGTTCACCACCGGCTGGCCGTTCGGCGCGGTGTCGCTGACGATGTCGTACTGGCCGATGGCGAGGAAGGCCAGGTAGGTGGCGGTCGGCGAGGTGGTGCGCCAGCTCCACCGGGTGCGGTTGCCGGCCTCGGCGACCGGCGGCCGCGGCTGGACGCCATTGCTGATCACCTCGACGCCGGTGGGCACCGAGACCGAGATGTCGTAGGTGGCCTTGTCCGTCGGGTGGTCGTTGCTGGGGAACCACCACCAGGCCGACTCCGGCTCGTTCACCGCCATCGCCCCGTCGTCGGTACGGGTCCAGCCGGTGTAGCCGCCCACCAGCGTCTCGGACGGTACGCCCGAGTAGCGCACCACCACGGTGAGCTGCTGGCCGGCGGTCACCGCCCGGCGCGGGGTGACCACCAGCTCGTGCACCCCCTCGCGGGTGGCGGTGGCCTGCCAGCCGTTGACCCGTACCGAGTCGACGTCGAGCAGGAAGTCGAGGTTGAACCGGGACAGGTCCCGGGTGGCCCGGGCCAGGATGGTGGTGGTGCCGGTGAGCAGGTCGGTCTGCGGGTCGTAGCGCAGCCGGACGTCGTAGTGCTCGACGTCGTAGCCGCCGTTGCCGTAGTCGGGGAAGTAGCTGTCACCGAGCCCTGGACCGCCGGGTTGCGGCGCGGCGGTGGGCAGGACCGGCCGACCCCAGCCCGGTAGGGCGGCGTGGCCGGGGGTGCCGGCGACCAGGGTGCCGGCGGTGGTGACGGTCAGGGCGGCGATGGCCGCCGTGAGCGCTCGTCGCACGGGGTGGACTCCCTCCATCGGGGTGTTCGCACGGTCAACCTAATCGACGCATGTGAACATGTCGCGTCCGCCATGCCGCCGCGCCACGGGGTCGGACGTTTCCGTCCCGGGATGGCGGCGACGGTTCCCCTGATGGAAATATTTCGATAGCATTACCGGCTAGTAACAACTGTCACAACCCTGGCCACGCGCGCGGTCACAGGGCCCCACCACCTGAGTCCTGTGGAGGTCCCGTCATGCCCCACCGCCCGCTGGCCCGCGCCCTGGCCGCGCTGGTCGCCCTGCTCACCGCCGCTCTCGGCGCGGTGTTCCTGCCCGCCCCCGCGCAGGCCGCCGCCACCGTCAACTACGTCGCCCTCGGCGACTCCTACTCCTCCGGGGTGGGCGCCGGCCCGTACGACTGGTCCGGCTGCCTGCGCAGCCAGAAGTCGTACGCCCCGCTCTGGGCCGCGTCCCACGCGGTGACCAGCTTCCGGTTCGCCGCCTGCGGCGGCGCGGTCACCGCCGACGTCATCGCCGACCAGGTCGCCGCGCTCTCCAGCACGACCACCATGGTCACCATCACCATCGGCGGCAACGACGCCGGCTTCGCCGACGTGATCACCAGTTGCCGGTTCGGCAGCACCTCGACCTGCACCGACGCGGTCAACGACGCGAAGGCGTTCGCCACCGCGACGCTGCCCGGCCGGCTCGACGCCACGTACGCCGCGATCCGGCAGCGGGCGCCGAACGCCCGGCTGATCGTGCTCGGCTACCCGCGGCTGTTCGAGACCACCAGCTGCGGCTGGCTGGCGATGAGCGTCTACAAGCGCACCATCCTCAACGAGGCCGCCGACCTGCTCGCCACCGTCATCGCCGGCCGGGCGGGCGCCGCCGGGGCCACCTTCGTCGACACCCGCCCGTACTTCGCCGGGCACGGGGTCTGCGGCGCCGACCCGTGGATCCGCGACGTCAGCGGGGTGATCGAGGCGTACCACCCGGACGCCGACGGCTACCGGTACGGCTACCTGCCCGCGCTGACCTCCGTCACCGGCTGAGCCGTACCACCGGCGGCGGCCGGCGCTCCACCCGGAGCGTCGGCCGCCCCGGCCGGCGGCGGTCCGCCGCAGTGTCGGCGAGCCGACACCGGCCCCGTCCGCGACCGTCGCGGCCCAGCTCAGTTAGGCGTCGCGGGGACCGGACGTCGGCGACGGGAGCAACGGTGGGCAGGCTCGCTTCGGGGTACGGGCAGGCGGTCGCCGCGCACCGGGCCGCCCGGGCGCACCTCGACGCCGCCCGCCGGGCGATGGCCACGACCGCCGCGCCCGGCCCGCCGACCGGGACCGCCGAGCTGGTCGGCCGGCTGGCCCGCCTCGGCGACACCCTTGCCGCCCCCGAGCCCGCTCCGATCGCCGGCACTCCGGTCGCCATCCGGATCGGCACGGCGTCCACCCCCGACGGTGACTTCCCGGCCCTGGTGCCGCTCGGTGGCGGTCACCACCTGGCCGTCGACGCCGACGCCGGCGACCCCCGGGTCGCCGGGCTGCTGCGCGCGGTGGTGCTGCGGCTGCTCGTCGCCGCCCCGCCCGGCGCCGTCCGGGTCGCCGGCCTCGACGCCACCAGTCCGGACGCCGCCGGCTCGCTGCCGGCCGGGCTGGCGGTCGGCCCGCTGCGCCCACTGGTCGCCGCCGGCGTCCTGTCGGTGACCGGTGGCGTCAGCGCGCTGCTCGACGTCGCGGAACGGCATGCCCGTGCCGCCCGGCAGGCCGGCCGCGCCGACCAGGAACTCCTGGTCGTGGTCGTCGGCGCGAGCCCGCCACCGGAGGCGGCGGCCCGGCTCGCCGCGCTCACCCGGGCCGGCCCGGCCGGCGCGGTCTGCGTCCTGGCCGCCGGCTGGCCACCGCCGGCCGACCGGCCGGTGCTGGGCGGCACCACCCAGGTCCGGCTGGCCGAGACGTACGCCCACCTCGGCGACCCGCCCGGCACCCCGTTCAGCGCCGACGGCAGCGGGCTGGCCGCGCCGGTGCTGCTCGACGGTGACCCGCCGGCCGCCGAGGTGGCCGCCCTCGCCGAGCGCCTCGGCGGATCCGGGAACACGGTGCGGCTCGCCGCCCTGCTGCCCAGGTCTCGCTGGACCGGCTCGGCGGCCGGCGGCCTGCGTACGGTGATCGGCCGGGCCGGCCCGGAACCCGTCACCGCCGCCCTCGACCACGCCACCCCGCACTGGCTGGTCGACGGGTCGGCCGGCCGGGCGTCCTTCCTGCTCGCCGTGGTGCACGGGCTGGCGGCCCGCTACCCCCCGACCGGACTGCGGTTCCACCTGCTCGACGTCACCGGCCGGGCGGGCTTCGCCGAGCTGGCACCCACCCCGGGCGACCCGTCCTGGCTGCCGCACGCCCGCGCGGTCGGCGTCGAGCCCGACCGTGAGTACGGCCTCGCCGTGCTGCGCGACCTGCGCCGCGAACTGCGTCGGCGGGCCGCGGCCCGGAAGCGGCCGGGCGTCGACGCGCCGGCGGACCGGCCCCGGATCGTGGCGGTGGTCGACGGGTTCGAGGTGCTGCTCGCCGGGGACGACGCGCTGGCCCGCGAGGGGGCCGACCTGCTGGTCGACCTGGCCCGGGCGGGCGGCCCGGTCGGGATGCACCTGGTGCTGGCCGGCCCGACCCCGCGCGGGGCGCTGCCCGGCCGGATCGCGGCGGTCCTCGCGCGGCACGCGCTGCGCGTGATGGTGCGGGAAGAGTCGCGCGAAGCGTCCGTCGCCGGACCGCTCGGCGGCTCGGTCCTGCCGACCGCACGCGTCATCGCCGGCCGGCCCTCCGGCGCGGGCATCGCCGCTCGGTTCCCCGACGCGCACGCCGCCGCCGGCGAGCTGGCCCGACTGCGCCGCGAGCTGTGGCAGGCCCGCCCGCCCGGCGCGCGCCCGCCGGCATTCTTCGCCGGGTACGCAACCGCCCGCGTCGAGCAGGACGCCACGTTCGCCGGGCTGCGGCCGGGCGGACGGCGGCCGTTGGCCCTGGTCGGCCGGACCGTCGACGTGGACGGCACCTCCGCGCTGTTCATCATGGACGCCACCCCCGGTCGGCACCTGGCCGTGGTCGGCGCCGCGGCGACCGGTGCGGCGGTGCTCCGCGCGGCCACGCTGAGCCTGGCCCGGCAGCACGCCCCGGGCGATGCCCGGTTCCTGCTCGCTCCGCTGACCGCCGCCGCCGACCCGGCCGCCGAGGACACCGTCGCGACGCTGGCCGCCACCGGCCACCCCGTCGGGCGGCTCGACGCCGCCGGCCTGCGCGCCGCCCTCGCGGCCTGCCCCGGGACCACCGCGAGCCCGCCCGCCGGATCCGGGTCGGCCGGGGGCGTTGCCGCCTCGGCCCCCGCTGCCGGCCGGACCTACCTCGTGGTGTTCGGGGTGGACGCCGCGCACCCCGTGCTGGCCACCGTCGACCCGGAGACCGGTCGCACCGGCCACGAGGACCTGCGCGCCCTGCTGCGGCACGGCCCCGGCCACGGGAGGCACCTGCTCGGCTGGTGGCGCGGGCTGGGCCCGCTCGCCCGTGACCTCGGTGACGCGCGGGCGCCCGAGGACCTCGCCTGCCTGGTCGCACTGGACGTGCCCGGCGCCGACCTGGGTGCCTGCCTCGGCGTGCCCGACCTTGGGTCGCCCCGGCCCGGCCGGGCGCTGCTGGTCGACCGGCACGACCAGCGCACCCGGCTGATCGTGCCGTTCACCGGCGACGGCCGCGAGCCGGGGGAGGGCTGAGCGGATGTCCTTCGCCGAGTACGCGGCGCTGGCCCGGCAACTGGCCGAGCGGCGGCCGGCGGGTGGCGCGGGTCGCCGCCGCAACCTGCACGCCGCGGCGGACCACCTGGAACGCCGGCTCACCGCCCAGGGCGAGCGCCTCGACCAGCTCGGCCGCGCCATCGGGCAACCGCCCGCCACCCCACCGCCGACCACCGGCTCCGCACCGCCGGCCGACCCGGCCGACGGCTCCGCCCTGCCGGCCGGCCCGGCCAACGGCTGTGCCGCGCTCTCCGACGCGACCACCGGCTCCGGATCGCCGGCCGACCCGGCCACCGGCTCTGCCCAGCCGGCCGACCCGGCCAACGGCTGTGCCGCGCTCTCCGACACCCCCACCGGCTCCGCATCGCCGGCCGAGCCGGCCGCCGCTTCGCCGGCACCGGTTCTCGTGCAGGTCGCCGACTCCGCCGTCCCGCCCGCGCCGGCCCGTTCGCCGGACACCGCCGGCCCGGCCTCCGGGGCGGGGAAGGCCGGCGGCGCAGCCGACGGGCCGGGGCGGCCGGGCGTCGGGGCGTACGCCCGGGTGGGGGAGACCCCGGCGGAGGCCGACCCGGCGGTCGAGCTGGAGCTGGCCCGGCGCTGCGCCGACGAGGCCGACCGGTACGGCCAGCAGGCCGAGCTGCTGGCCCGGCGGCCGGCGCTGCTGCCGGCCTGGTCGCCGGTCGCCCGGGCGGCGGTGGTGCACCTGGTCGCGGCCGGCATCGCGGCGCTGGTGCTGGTCGCCGTGGTGCTGGTCGCCGGGGTGGCGCCGCGCGACGCCGGGTGGCTTGTCGCCGGGGCGCCGGTCGTGGGGTGGCTGGTGCTGCGGCGGTGGGGGAGGCCGGCGGTGACCGGGCCGGACGACCGTCAGCGGGCGGTGCTGACCCGGGCGGTCTTGACCAGCCGGGCGAAGCGCACGTCGGGACACGGGTAGTCCTCGCCGCAGCCGCAGAGCCAGCGGGTCACCACCCGGGGCGGATGGCAGACGAGGATGTCGTCGGCGTCGGCGATGTCCTCATCGGACGCGAGGGCGGTGGTGGCGTCGTCGGCTGGCGGTGGGGAAGCGCGGTCGTGGTGGGGGAGGTCGTCCACGGTTGGGCTCCTGCGAGGTCTCCGTGCTGCTGACGTCGGTCGGCGTGGCCGAGTGGGCCACGGCACGCCCGGCCGGCCGTTCGGGGGTCGACCGACCGGGCGCTCTGCGCGGTGGGGAAGAACCAACTCCAAGGGTGCTGACCAGGGAGCCGGTCAGTTCGGAGCTTAGGATAACAAGCTATCGGAGGTCAAGGTATTACTTGCGATAACAAGATGAGGAGTGGTCAAATGGCGGTGCTGACCAGGGAGTACCGCCATGCCGCCAAGCCCCAAGTGGGTTGAGCTTGCTGAGCACATCCGCAAGCAGATCGCCTCGGGTGAGTTGTCGCCCGGGGAGAAGTTGCCGTCAACCTCGCAGCTCTGCCAAATCCACAGCGTCTCCGCGATCGTGGTGCGCAACGCGATGCTGACCCTCAAAGCCGAGGGCCTGGTGGTGGGCGTGCCCGGTGTCGGCGTCTTCGTCGCCGAGCGCTGAAGGGCCCGGCCCATCCTTTTGCACGCGGACGTGTCGGATACCTGATACCGGCCAGGTGAAGGGCTGTGCGTCCGGTGACTGCGCCGTATCCTGACGTGTTCATCGCGGGCTATGGGCGTGGAGAGTTCGTGGATCCTCGACAGATAGGGCGGTTGGCGGAGCGATCCGCCAACTTCGGCTTTCTCAAAGATCACCCGCTGCTGGTCTTCTACGGTGCGGGAGCGGAGGCGCTCGTCTACGTCGACGCCCAGGCTGCGATGTTCAAGACACGGAGCTTCGGCGAGGTGCTCGCGCAGGATCTCGTACGCCGCACGAACGCCAGGCCGGTCAGTGAAAAGTTTGTACACCAGGTGCGGGCGCTCAACGCTGACGGCACCCTCGTTCCGCACATTTACGCCGCGTTCGAGCGCCTACGGAGCGTCGGCAATCAGGCGGTCCATGACCACCTCGACGAGCTCCGCACCGCGCTGGAGCTGCTCCGGACATGCTTTGAGCTGGGGCTGTGGTTCCATCGCGCGCTGACCGGGGATCGCTCGCCCATCGGTTTTGTGCCCCCGACGCCGCCGCCCGAGCAGGTGTCCGCGACCGTCGTCGAAGGGCTCCAGGCCGAGATCACCCGCTACAAGCGGCAATTGGCTGACACCAAGCTGCTGTTGGAGGGGAAGCCTTCCCTTGCCCAGGCGCGCGACGAGGCGGCCTTGGCGGCCGAGCGGACCATCCTCGCCGCCGACGCCCGGCGTGGCGAGGCGGCGACCCTGGTGGTAGCACTGACGCCCGCGGCCCAGGCGGCCCAACAGGAGTTCGAGAGCGCCAAGGCGCCGAAGGTTTCGGCGGCGAAGCGGGAGGACTTCATCGCCCGCGCCCGGCGGGCGTCCCGGGAGCCGCTGAACGAGGTACAGACCCGGGTCGAGATCGACCGGCAGCTCACCGCCGCCGGCTGGCTGATCCAGGATGAGAGCCAGATCAACCTGTACGCGGGCACGGGCGTTGCGGTCCGCGAGGTGACCCTGGCGACCGGCCGCGCTGATTACCTGCTCTACGTCGAGCAGCGGCTGGTTGGTGTGATCGAGGCCAAGCGGGAGGGCACCGCGCCGCGCGGGGTGGAAGCACAGCTCGACCGCTACCTCACGGGCCTGACCGCCGAGCAGAAGCTTGCCGCGTGGCGGCGGGACGCCCCGCTGCCCTTCGGTTACGTCGCCACCGGGACCGAGACTGCCTTCGTCAACCGGCTCGACCCGTTCCCGCGTACCCGTGAGATTTTTGCCTTTCACCGGCCGGAGACGCTCGCTCGCTGGATGCGGGAGGCGGACGACGACCCGGCGGCGCCGACGCTGCGACACCGGCTGCGGCGGATGCCGGCGTTGGACCGGCTGGGTCTGCGCCCCGCCCAGATCGACGCGATCGAGGGCCTGGAGCGGTCGCTGGCTGAGGACCGGCCCCGCTCGCTGATCCAGATGGCGACCGGCGCGGGCAAGACCTACACGGCGGTGACGGCCAGCTACCGTCAGCTCAAGCACGCGCGGGCGCGCCGAATCCTGTTCCTGGTCGACCGCAACAATCTTGGCAAGCAGACCCTCCGCGAGTACGCGGCCTACCAGACACCCGACGACGGGCGGAAGTTCACCGAGCTGTACCCGGTCGACCGGCTCTCCGGCGCGCGGATGCTCAACTCGTCGGTGGTGGTCATTTCGACCATCCAGCGGCTGTACGCGGCGTTGCGTGGCGCCGACCTGCCCGATGTCGACCTGGACGACCGAGCCTACGACAGCTACGAGCTGGATGCACCGGCCGAGGTCAGCTACAACCCGCACATCCCGCCGGAGACCTTTGACCTGATCGTGGTGGACGAGTGCCACCGCTCGATCTACGGCAAGTGGCGGGCCGTCATCGAGTACTTCGACGCGTTCGTGGTCGGCCTGACCGCCACCCCGGTCAAGCAGACGATGGGCTTTTTCCAGCAAAATCTCGTCTCTGAGTACACCTACGAGCAGGCGGTCGCCGACGGAGTCAACGTCGGGTTCGACGTGTACCGGATCAAGACGCAGATCACCGAGGCCGGGGAGAAAATCGAGGCCGGCACCGTCGTGCCGCTGCGCGACCGCCGCACTCGCGCCGAGCGCTACCAGGAGCTGGAGGACGATTTCACGTACGCCGGCAGCCAGGTCGGCCGGTCCGTCATCTCGAAGGGCCAACTCAAGCTGGTGCTGAAGACCTTCCGCGACCGGTTGTTCAGCGAGATCTTCCCAGGCCGGTCGACCGTGCCCAAAACGCTGATCTTCGCCTGCGACGACAACCACGCCGAGGAGATCCTCACGATGGTGCGGCTCGTCTTCGGCCGAGGCAATGAGTTTGCCGCGAAGATCACGTACGCCTCGCGCCGCGACGGCGACAACCCCGACACGTTGCTCCAGGCATTCCGTAACAGCCCGGAGCTGCGCATCGCGGTGACCGTCGACATGATCGCCACCGGCACTGATGTCCGGCCGCTGGAGTGCGTCTTCTTCCTCCGGCCAGTGCGTAGCGCCACCTACTTCGAGCAGATGAAAGGCCGCGGCGCCCGCACCATAGACATAGCCGAGTTCCAGGCCGTCACGCCCGACGCCGAGGTGAAGGACCGGTTCGTCATCGTCGACGCTGTTGGCGTCACCGAGGCCGACCTGGACGAGGCGGTGCCGCTGCAACGCCACACCGAGCGGCAGATTTCGCTGCGCGACCTGCTGCGCAAGGCCGGCACGCTGACCGCGAGCGCGGACGAAGTCGCCACCCTGGCGTCCCGGCTGTCCCGGCTCAACCAGCAGCTCACCGACGCAGAGCGGCAGGAACTTGCCGACTTGGCTGAGCAGCCGCTCACCGGCATCGTGCGGGGGATGGTGGAGGCGGTCGCTCCGGAGCAGCTCAGCCCGGCGAAGGAGGCTGGAACGGAGGCGGTACGTGACCTCCTGGCCGGGGCGCTGCGCCCGCTGGCGGCCAACCCGGCGCTGCGTGAGCGGATCCTGGAGATCCGACGGGCGCACGACATCACCATCGACGAGGTGAACGCGGACACCCTCCTCTCGGCGGCCGGAGTGCCGGCTGAGGAACGCGCCCAGGTCATCGTGAAGAGCTGGCATGACTACCTGGAACAGCACCGCGACGAGATCACCGCATTGCAGGTGTTCTACGAGGGCCGCGGTCGGATCGGCTACGAGCAGCTCAAGGAGCTGGCCGCGCGGATCGCCCGGCCGCCGCAGGCGTGGACGCCGGAGTCGCTATGGAAGGCCTATGTGCTGCTCGGCCGGACCGCCGAGGAGCCGGGCAGCCGAGGCGTAACCGATCTTGTCAGCCTCGTGCGGTATGAGTTGGGCCTCGACCAGGAACTGCGCCCGTACCGCAGCCTGGTCGAGGAGCGCTTCCGTGGGTGGCTGCTCCGGCAGGAGCAGGCGGGAGCTACGTTCACTGCCGACCAGGTGTGGTGGCTGGAGAGGATCAAGGACGTGATAGCGGTCAGCGTGGAGGTCACCCCCGACGACCTGGACGGCGCGCCGTTCACCGAACGCGGCGGCATCGACGGCTACGCCGGCACCTTCGGCGACCGGGCTGCACCTCTTCTCGAAGAACTCAACCAGGAGTTGTCCGCGTGACCGACCTACCACAGGGCTGGACCTCCACCACCCTCGGAGAGCTTGGCCGATATATAAATGGCCGCGGCTTTAAGAAGAGTGAGTGGGCCGAGAAAGGCCGTCCAATCATTAGGATTCAGAACCTCACCAAGCCGGAGTCAAGCCACAATTACTACTCGGGGCCGATCGAGGATCGGTATATTGTTAAAGACGGCGATTTGCTCGTCTCTTGGGCAGCCACTCTCGGTGCCTTTCTGTGGAGGGGGCCGGAGGCGGTGTTAAATCAACATATCTTTCGGGTTGAGTCATTCATTGAAAAGAAATTCCACTACTATCTGATCGAATCGCTGCTTGCTGACCTCATGCGCGTAACGCACGGGTCCGGCATTGTGCACGTCACGCGGGGAAAGTTTGACAACCTTGAGGTCAAGTTGCCACCCCTTGCCGAGCAGCGCCGCATCGTCGACGTACTCGATGGCGAAGTCGCTCGACTGGACCGTGGGCGGCAACTCCTAGGTCAGGCGGAAGCGCGTCTCGAGCGCTTTCGCAGTCTTATGACGGAACGACTGTTCGGCTCGAAGCAGGCCGAACAGCGCAGGCTCGCTAGCTTGTTGGCCGAAAAAATGATTAACGGCCGGTCCGTTCCTACGCTCGCTGGAGGGTTTCCGGTCCTGCGTTTAACCGCACTGCAAGCAGGGCGCATCAATCTTGCCGAACGGAAGGAAGGAGACTGGGGTGTGGACGACGCGCAGCCTTATCTCGTGCGGCGAGGCGACTTCCTTGTTAGTCGCGGGAACGGTTCCCTTCGTCTCGTTGGCCTTGGTGGCTTGGTGGAGGATGAGCCTGATGCAGTCGCTTTTCCCGACACCTTGATCCGAGTTCGTGTAGACCCATCCGTGGTTCGGCCGCGGTATCTCGCGCTGACTTGGAACTCCCCCCAGGTGCGGCGGCAGATCGAAGGCGCTGCCCGGACAACCGCAGGGATCTACAAGATCAACCAGGCGGTATTGGGTGATGTCCTGCTTCCGGTTCCTGACCCGATCGACCAGGATCGCATCATTAATGAGTGGCAGACGGTTGTGGGTGAGGTTGAACGCTTGCGAGGCGTCCTTAGAAGTTCCGTTCGTCGTGCATGGAAGCTTCGCTCCTCACTTCTTGCGGAGGCGTTTGCTGGGCGGCTTGTTCCACAGGATCCGAGCGACGAGCCGGCGTCGGAATTGCTCGCCCGTATCCGAGCCGAGCGGGAGGCCGCGTTGCAAAAACAGAAGACGCCCTATCGGCGTACCCGAAAAGAGCTCCTGGCTCCGCCGATCAGGGTGACCGGCGGTGGCTACCAACAGGAGGCTCTGCCACTGTGAGTACCAGGAGTGAGCGAAGCGGGCCTGCAGTTGCGAACAGGGGTGAGCCAGTGAGCAGTCCGGATTCGCGCCGGCTGGTGCAGAAGCTGTGGAACTACTGTGATGTGCTGCGCGACGATGGCGTCTCGACCATCGACTACGTGGAGCAGCTCACGTTCTTGCTGTTCCTCAAGATGGCCGACGAGCGGGCCCGGCGTCCGCTGAGGCCGGAGCAGATCGTGCCGGACGAGTTGAGTTGGCAGACGCTGCTCGACGCCGAAGGCGACGCGTTGGAGGTGCAGTACCGCCACATCCTCACCGGGCTAGCCCGCGAGGAGGGCACCCTCGGCACCATCTTCCGCAAGGCGCAGAACAAGATCCAGGATCCGGCAAAGCTCAAGCGGCTCATCGTCGACCTGATCGACAAGGAGGAGTGGTCGAGCACCGGGGTCGACGTCAAGGGCGATGCCTACGAGGAGCTGCTCGCCAAGGGCGCTGAGGACACTAAGTCCGGTGCCGGGCAGTACTTCACGCCCCGCGCGCTGACCGTTGCGATGGTCGACTGTATGTTGCCGACGCCGGACGACACGATCACCGACCCGGCCTGCGGCACCGGCGGCTTCCTGCTCGCCGCGTTCGACCACATCCAGCGTCACCACGGCAGCTCGCTCACTCCCGACCAGCGGCGCCGGCTGGCCAACGGCGCGATCACCGGCACCGAGCTGGTCGACGGCACCGCTCGGCTTGCGGCGATGAACATGCTGCTGCACGGCATCGGCATCCCCAACGGCCCCTCGCTCATCAGCGTGAGGGACTCGCTGAGCCGCGAGCCTGACCGGCGGGTCAGCTTGGTGCTCGCCAACCCGCCGTTCGGCCGCAGCTCCTCGATTCGGATGATCGGCGAGGACGGCCGGTCCACGCGCGAGGAGCGGGAGATTGAGCGGGCGGACTTCTGGGCCACCACCGCCAACAAGCAGCTCAACTTTGTCCAGCACATCGCGTCGCAATTGGAGATCGACGGTCGGGCAGCTGTCGTCCTGCCGGACAACGTGCTTTTCGAGGGTGGCGCGGGGGAGACCATCCGCCGCCGGCTGCTCAAGCAGTACGACCTGCACACCCTGCTGCGACTGCCCACCGGCATTTTCTACGCCGGCGGGGTGAAGGCCAACGTGCTGTTCTTCGAGCGCAAGCGAGCCCGCGAGGAGCCGTGGACCCAAAAACTCTGGGTGTACGACTTCCGGACCAACCAGCACTTCACCTTGAAGCAGAACCCGCTGCGCCGAGAGCACCTCCAGGACTTCGTGGATTGCTACCTGCCGGGTAAGGATCGCTCGCAACGAGTGGAGACCGAGCGGTTCCGGGCCTTCACCTACGAGGAGTTGATCGCCCGGGACAAGGTCAACCTCGACATCACGTGGCTGAAGGATGCCTCGCTGGAGGACGCAGACGCGTTGCTGCCGCCGGAGGTCATCGCACAAGAAATCGTGGAAGACCTTCAATCGGCGCTACGTGAGTTCGCTGCCATCGCAGACGCCCTGAGCGCTGTAAGCAGCCACCGGGACACGGGTCCGGCATAGGAGAGTCGCAGATGAACCCCCTCCAGGTGCGTCATGTACGCGAGGCGCTGGTACGTCAGTTCGACGGCCAAATCGACCTGAGTGACCTAGATGACAAGGCGCCAGCTAGGCACCGTGAGCAGGCATTTCTCTCTCGCGCCTTGGCGGCGATGGCGGTCCAGCACCTTGCCGGCGTCGGGCCGACAGAGGCGGCAGCCGCCGTCATCGACGGCTTCGACGACTGGGGGATCGACGCCGTCGCGGTCAGTGACGAGGTGCCGCACGTCTGGCTCGTGCAGGCCAAATGGAGCGATAGCGGTAACGCATCCTTGGACCAAGCCAGCGCATTGAAGTTCAAACAAGGGTTCGACCTGCTTCTGCGAGAAGAGTATGCGCTCTTCAACAAGCGGTTCCAGGCGTTGGCGGATAGGGTAGATAGGGCCTTCAGTGAGGGCGACATCAAGATCACCCTTGTCGTCGCGTTGCTCGGCCGCCCCGTGCTTGCTGAGGCGGTCAACTTCGTCGTCGAGCAGGCCCGCAAGGAAACGGAGCCGATGACCGACGTCAAGGTCATGGGGTTGAGTGACTTCCACGAGTTGGTCCGAGCGGGCGTCGGCGAGCCCAAGATCTCCCTCGCTGCCCGACTCGATGGTTTCGCTTCAGTGCCGGAACCCTTCAAGGCCTACTACGGGACGATGTACGCGGGTGAGGTCGCAGCGTGGTATGAGGAGCACGGTGATCGATTGTTTGCCAAAAACATTCGCACTTCTCTCGGATTGACTAGCGTCAATCGCAGCATCACGGAGACACTGGTCAAGCGTCCGGATTACTTCTGGTACTTCAACAATGGCATCACCGTGCTGTGTGACAGTGTCCGGCGCACCGCGAAGTTCGCGAACTCTGCGGGCGGCCCAGGAGACTTCGTGCTGAGCGGTGTCAGCGTCGTCAACGGCGCGCAAACCGTTGCCGCCATTCACGACGCAGTGCGGCAGGCACCTGACACTGCGAGCGGGGGACGCGTCTGGGTTCGTCTGATCTCGCTCGAGGGCTGCCCCGAGGGCTTTGCCACCGAGGTGACGCAGGCGACCAACACGCAGAATCAGGTCAAGGCCCGTGACTACGCCGCACTGGACGAGCGGCAGGCGAGGCTGCGCGACGACTTTGCCTTATCCCTGCACAAGACGTACGTGTACAAGCGGGGCGACGTCGATCCGACAGCGGACGCTGGATGTTCCATCGTGGAGGCGGCGACAGCGCTGTCGTGCGCGCACCGCAATCCCGAACTGGCGATGCGGGCCAAGCAGAACCAAGAACTTCTGTGGGAGTTCGGTGCGAATGGTAGCTACCACCTGCTCTTTGGCCCCCAGCCATCTGCATACCGGGTCTGGCGCTCAGTTCTTGTCCTTCGGGCCGTTCTGGCTCACCTCGTTGCGGGCGATGGCGCGAGGGAAGGTCGGGCAGCTCAGGTCGCTGAGCATGGGGATCTGCTGATCGCGCACCTAGTGATGCAGCAAGTCGTGAACGAGCCGTTCGATGACCGGGCTGCTGACTGGGATCGTGTGCTGACGATGGTTCCGGCTTTGACCGACGCCGCGCTCGAGTGGTTGATCTATCATTTCGACGCCGAGTACCCGAGCAGTTCGGCACTCGTGACCTTCAAACATCCACAGAAGTGTCGACAGCTCGTCGAACTGGTCCTTGAGTCAGTGCTGAGTGGGCGGCCGCGTCCTGACCTACCCGCGGAGTACAGCCCAGCGCCGAAGGAGACTGAGCGGAAGGCGGCGGCAGTCGCCGTCATCGTGAACTCCGGGATGGTCGCCGACGGCGCCGCCGTCGAGTTCCGGGCCGTAACCGGACCCGAGCGGAGAGCGCTGTTGCCCTGGATTGCGAGTGATCCACGCCGTGGGCAGGCCACCTGGGTCAACGATCGTCGTCGCCCGCTGCTCTGGGCCGCTGACGGGAAGCAGTACTCGCCTACCGGGTTAACCATGCAGATGCTCAAGATGGCGCCGGGGGAGCCGCCAAAGGCGGTGCAGGGGACCACTCGGTGGTTTGTCCCCGGGCAGGGCTCCCTCGCTGCGATAGCTGACCAGATCCGTGCTGCAGAAGTCGATTAGACGTTTCACGGGTCAGCTCGGTTCGACGACCACCACCGGGATCTCGCGGTCGGTCTGCTGCTGGTAGCCGGCGTACGTGGGGAAGACGCCGGTCATCACCTGCCACAGCCGCTGCCGCTCCGCGCCGGTGGCGGTCCGCGCCCGTGCGACGAACTTCTCCGCGCCGACCTGCACCCGCACCTCCGGGTCGGCGCACAGGTTCAGGTACCAGTTCGGGTGCCGCGTCGCCCCGCCGTTGGAGGCGACCAGCAGGTAGCGGTCGCCGTCGCGGCCGTAGATCAGCGCGGTGCGGCGCAGCGTGCCGGACCGGCGTCCCCGGGTGGTGAGCAGCAGGGTGTCGTAGCCGTGGTACTTCCCGCCGTCCGCGCCGTCGGTCTCCAGGTAGCGGCGCACGTGGCTGGCGACCCACCCGACCGGGCTGTCCTCAATGGTCTCGGCCATCGGACCAGGGTAGCCGGCTTACTGGTAGTCGGCGGTGCTCCGGACGGCACCGAACCGGGGGAAGATCCGGCCGACCGCGAAGTCGTGCTCGTCGGCGGCGAAGCCGGACATCGCGTCGGCGACGAACTCCAGCTCGTAGCCGTGGTCGCTGGCCGCGCGGGCGGTCGACTCGACGCCCATCGTGGTCACCAGGCCGGCGAGCACGACGGTGTCGACCCCGCGCTGGCGCAGCCGCTCGTCCAGGTCGGTGCCGTGGAAGGCGCCGACGGTGCGCTTGACCACCACGATGTCGCCGGGCGCGACCAGGTCCTCGGCGAAGTCACTGCCGGGTGGCTGTTCGGCGACGCCCGGCCGCTCGACCCGGACCTGCACCACCGGCTCGCCCGCGGCCCGGAACGCGGCGGCGAGCCGCCGGCACCGGTCGAGGACCTCGGCGCCGGTGTGCGGAGCCAGGTCCAGGGCGATGATCCGGGGCATCAGGTCGATCAGCACGAGGGCACGGGTCACCTGATGATCATATGTCGTCGGTCTCGGCCCGCTCGCCGCGCCCGGTTGCCGGGACCGGACCCGGGCCACGGGGCAACCGTGGCCCGGGGGTGTGGTCACTGCGACGCCGGGACCGGCACCAGCTCGTCGGCGCCGGCCGGCACGCCCAGGGCCGTCGGCTGCTCGGTCATCCGGCGCCGGCGGCCGGACGGGACGGCCAGGGCCGCGGCCATGGCGGCCAGGGCCAGTGCGGTGAGGACCAGGAAGCCGAGGGTGAACCCGGCCTCCCGGGGCAGGCCGTTGGCCTGCGGGTGGGCGGTGATGATGCCGCTGACCACGGCCGCGCCGATCGCGCCGCCGATGGTACGGATGTTGGCGTTCATCCCGGACGCCACGCCGGTCTGCCCGGCCGGGACGTTCTGCACCACCAGGTTGGCCATCGAGGCGAACGCCAGCCCGACCCCGATCCCGAAGAGGCCGGCGGTGAGGGCGACCTGCCAGCGGGCGTCGTGCGCGACGGTCAGCAGGGCGAGCGCGACGGCGTTGATCGCGGCGCCGCTGACCAGCTGCGCCTTGGCGCTGAACCGGGCCTCCAGCCGGCCGCTGACCACCCCGGCCAGGAACATGGTGACCAGCATCGGCAGCATCAGCAGACCGGCCTCGGTGACGCTGGCGCCGAAGCCGTACCCGGCGACGGTGGGGGTCTGCGCGAACTGCGGCAGGAACGCGAAGAGGGCCATCATCGACCCGCCGTAGAGCAGAGCGGCCAGGTTGGTCGTCCAGACCGCCGGCAGGCGCATCATCCGCATGTCGATCAGCGGGTTCCGGGAGCGCACCTCGGCCACCAGCCAGCCGGCCAGCAACACGGTGGCGAGCGCCAGCAGCCCGAGCACCGGGGCCGAGGTCCAGCCCCAGGTGGTGGCCTTGCTGATCGGCAGCAGCAGCGCCACCAGCCCGGCGGAGAGCAGCACCGCGGCGAGCCGGCTGATCCGGCCCGGGGTGCGGACCGGCGACTCGGGCACGAAGCGGTGCGCGGCCAGCGCGGTCAGGCCGACGACCACCATCGGGATCCAGAACAGCCAGCGGTAGTCGAGCGCGGCCACGATCGGCCCGGCCAGCACCACGCCGACGCCGCTGCCGGCGGCGATGATCGCGGAGATGGCGCCGACGGCCGAGGAGACCCGCGCCGCGGGGAACTCGTCGCGGATGATGCCGAACGAGAGCGGGAAGACCGCGCCGCCGATGCCCTGCACGACCCTGGCGGCGATCAGCACGCCGATGCTGGGCGCGACCGCCGCGAGCAGGCAGCCGACGGCGAGCGCGGCGAGCGAGACGACGAGCATCCGCCCCTTGCCGACCATGTCGCCGACCCGGCCGAGGATCGGCGTGAAGATCGAGGCCGAGAGCAGGTACGCGGTCAGCACCCAGGTGACGGTGTTCTGTGAGGTGTGCAGGTCGTGCTGGATGGTGGGCAGCACCGGGGTGATCAGCGACTGGAGCATCGCGAAGAACCCGGTGCCGGCGGCGAGGACGAGGAAGGTCAGCCGACGCGAGCCGCGTCGGAGTGTCACTGCCACGGTGGGACTCCAGGAGTCGAGGTACCGGAGCCGGGCGACGGCGGTCGGCCGGCGTGGTCGTGTGGTCGGTGGGCCGTCGATCGCGCGCGGGGATCGGGCCGGAGCCGGAGTAAGCTATCCGGAGGCACGGCTCCGGTCAGTTCCGGAGGGGTGCCTCCATTAAACTAGCGGAGGGGCTCCTCCGGATGCAACCGACGAGGGGTGACGTACGCCATGACCAGCGGTGAAGACTTGCCGGCGGTCTTCGCGCGGCGCCCCAAACGGGCCGACGCCCGGCGCAACTACGACGCCCTGGTGGCCGCCGCCCGGGAGTCGTTCGCCGAGGCCGGGGCCGGCGCCTCGCTGGAGGAGGTCGCCCGGCGGGCCAAGGTCGGCATCGGCACCCTCTACCGGCACTTCCCGACCCGGCGCGAACTCTTCGAGGCGGTCTACGTCGACGAGGTCCAGGCGCTGTCCCGCTCCGCGGCCGACCTGGCCGGCCTGCCGCCGTGGGACGCGCTGGTGGCCTGGCTGCACCGGTTCGTCGGCTACGTGGCCACCAAGCGGGCGCTCGCCGAGGAACTGGTGCACGACTCGGAGGTCTTCCGTACCTGCCGGACCGAGATCTACGCGGCCGGCGAGCCGATGCTGCGCCGGGCGCAGGCCGCCGGCGCGGTGCGGTCGGACGTCTCCTTCGACGACGTGCTGCGGCTGATCAGCGGCCTCACCATGGCCCAGTTCACCGCGCCGGAGCAGCGCGACCGGGTGCTCGGCATCGCCCTCGACGGCCTGCGGCGGCCGGCCGGCTGACCCCGCCGCTCAGGGGTCGACCAGCAGCAGCCACTCGTCGTCGAGCCGGCGCACCACGGTCCCCTCGGGCCAGGTGTGCGGCCCGGTGGCGGTCGCCCGGGCCTGGTCGACCAGCGGCCGGCGGGCCAGCGTCGCCGCGTCGAAACTGACCGGGCCGAGGAACCGCGCCCGGCCGAAGTTGGCCGCCCCGGCGAACCGGGCCCCCTCGAACCACGCCTCCGCGCCGAACACCGCCCACCGGAACAGGGCCAGGTCGGCGAAGTGGGCCCGGCGGAACCCGGCGTAGCCGGCGAACTCGGCCCGCTCGACGGAGACGCCGCCGTGGAACACCGCCTCCCGGAAGGTGGCGCTGCCGGTGAACCGGGACCGGTCGAGGGTCACCGGCCGGTGGAACGTCGCGCCGCGGGCCGACACCCGGTGGAACTCGGCCCGGCGGGCCGAGAGCGCGCCGCCGACCGTGGCGCCGGTGAAGCTGGCCGTCCCGGTCACCCGGGCGCCGTCCAGGACGATCTCCGCGTCGCCGGCGAGGTCGTCGCAGACCAGGTCGTCGAAGCTGGCGCCGAGCGCGAGCCGGCCGTGCACGCTCGCGCCGGCGAAGCTGGTGGTGCCGGCGCAGACCGCGCCGGTGAGGTCCGCGTCGACCAGGGTGCAGCCGCTCGCGTCGAAGCCGGCCAGCCGCGCCCCGGTCAGGTCCAGGGTGACGCCGGGCCAGTGCCCCGGGTCGTCCGCCCGCAGGTGCCGGGTGAGCAGTCGCTGCGCGGTGCGCCGCACCTCGTCCTCGCGCGGGTCGTCGGTCGGCGGCGGCATCCGCAGGTACGCGCAGAGCACCGCCGTGATGGTCTGCCGCTGCGCCGGGTTGTCCTGCCCGAGCCGCTCCAGCGCGTACAGGCCGCCGAGGCGGACCGCGGCGGTGTCGCTGCCGAGCAGCTCGACCGCGCGGGTGTAGAGCTCGGTGAGCCGTCGCTCGGCGGCGTCGTGCTCGGCCGCCTCGGCCTGGCGGTCCTGGTGCCGCGCGGCCGCCTCGGCGACCGACTCGGCGTGCGCCTGCACCCGCTCCCGGTGCGCCTGGTCCCGCGCGGCCACCGCCTCCTGGTGGCGCTGCGCGCGTTCGCCGATCCACTGCCGGCGGGCGGCGAGCAGCAGCGCCAGCCCGCCGCCGGTGCCGGCCACCACGGTCAGCCCGGTGCGGATGGCGTCGATCCGCAGGCTGGCCCGGGTGTCCGGCTGGGCGGCCCGGTCGGCCTCGCCGAGCAGCCAGTCCAGCACCAGCCAGCCGAGCAGGGCGGCGAGGAGCAGGCCGACCAGGACCAGCCACCACGGCATCACCCGTAGGCGCTCGTCGCGGGGTGGAGTCTCGGGCACGGCCCACAGCATGCCATCCGGCCCGGCCACCCCGGGTGCCCGTCGCGGCCGACCGCTTGCCGCGGCCCGGCAATCCCTTGCCGGGCACGGGAAAGCCGCCGTCCCTTGTGGAGACTCGCGAGGCGAAATGCCGGTTTGCATGCTTCGCGGAACAACGGGTTACCAGCGCGTAACTTTGCATTGACGTTTCTGGATTGTGACGCGCATCATCGTCGCACGGTCGATCGGAAACCCACCCGTCTCCCCGGTTCGCCGGGTGCCTCCCGCCGGAGGTGCAGCCATGCTGCTCCGAAAGATCGCCACCGCCGCCGCCCTCGCCACCGCCACCGCCCTGCTCGTCCCGGCCACCGCCGCCGTCGCCGCACCGGACCGGGCCGACGCCGCGCCCGCCGCCACCGCCAGCACCGCCGCCGCCAACCCGGTCATCGTCGTCGGCGGGCTCAGCGGCGTCGCCGTCGCCTACGAGCCGCTCGCGGCTCGCCTGCGCGCCGACGGGTACCGCGTCTTCATCTACCAACTGCCCGGCCTCGGGCTCGGCGACATCCCCGCCTCCGCCCGCTCCTTCGCCGGCTACGTGGCCCAGGTCCGCGCGGCCACCGGCGCGGCCCGGGTGGACCTGGTCGGCCACTCCGAGGGCGGGCTCGTCTCCCGCTACTTCCTCAAGCGGCTCGGCGGCACCGGCGTCGTCGGCCGCTACGTCAGCCTCGGCTCACCCCAGTACGGCACCTACGTGGCCAACATCCTGAAGTTCCTCGGCCTCGGCAGTTGCGCCGGCGTGGTCGCCTGCCAGCAGATGTCGATCGGCTCGGCGTTCCTCGCCGACCTCAACGCGGGCGACGACACCCCCGGCACGCTCCGGTACACCACCGTCCGCACGCTCCAGGACGAACTGGTCCGGCCGGTGGACAACGCGCTGCTCAACGACGGGTCGACCAACGTGCTGATCCAGTCGTACTGCCCGCTGCGGGTGGTCGGGCACCTCGGGCTGGTGCTCGACGGCACCACCTACACGGTGGTCCGCGGCGCGCTGACCGACGCCCCGGTGCGACCCAACTGCTACGCGCTCTGACGGCGCCGCCCGCGACGGTTCCGCGCCCGCGCCGATCCCGGTGCGGGCGCGGCGCCCCCGCGGTCGGCACGGGCCGGCGCGGTCGGATGACCGACACCGGGCGGGGCTGACAACGATCGGCCCTGCTCGATAACCTGCGTCGCTGTCCACACACGACTCACCGGGTGCACGACGGCACCCGCCGAGGAGCCGCGACCATGACCGATTCTCCGGTGGTACGCGCCGCCGAGCCGCCCACCGAACCGCCGCCGTCCGGCCGGGACATCGCCCACCGCCCGCCCGGCTACCCGAGCGCGCTGGTCTGGTTGCGCGCCGGGATCCTGCGCGACTGGCGGGGCGTGCTGGGCGCCTTCGTCGCCACCTGGTTCTACCTGCCGCTGGCCCTGCTCGCCGCGGTCTGGGGCGGCATCTCCTTCGCCGTCACCGGCCTCTTCGCCGGCGCGCTCGGCGTCGCCGACCAGCTCCCCGCCGAGGTGCGGGACACCCCGGTGGTCGGCCCGCTGGTCGACGCGTTCCTCAGCCGCTCGGGCGGGGTGCTCGGCGGCTTCCTCGGGTTCGCCGTCGGCTTCCTGGCCGGTTTCCTCCTGGTGCTGCTGCTGCCCTGGCACGCCGCGCTCGACGAGCCGGTCGCGCTGCTGACCGGCCTGCTCGGCATGGTGGCCGCCGCCGCCCTGATCGGCCTGCTCTACACCCTCTACCGGGTGCTGCTGGAACCCCGCCTGCTGGTGGTCTCCGGAGCCCGCGAGCCGAGCCGGCGGGAGGAGGCCCGGCTGCGCCCCGTGCTGGAGCAGTGCGCCCACCGGCTCGGCCTGCCCACCGTGCCGCGGCTGCTGATGGAGGACGACCCCGTCCTGGCCAACGCCCGGACGTACGCCCGGCACATCGTGGTGACCACCAGCGTGCTGACCGAGCCGGACGAGGAGGTCGCCGCGCTGCTCAGCCACGAACTGGTGCACTGGCGGGCCGGAGACGAGGTGACCAGCGCCTTCGTCCGGGGCGTCGCGCTGCCGCTGACCCTGGTGCACGCGGTCCCGGCGTGGCTGATGCGGACCTTCCCGCATCCGGCCACCAACTTCGTGGTGTTCCTGTTCTTCTGGCCGGTCCTGCTGACCATGAAGTACGTGGTGCTGCCGCTGCACGCCCGCGACGTCCGGGCGGCCGAGTACCGGGCGGACCTGGGCGCGGTGCTCACCGGCCACGTCGACGGGCTGCGCGCCATCCTGGAGCGGCGCCGGTCGTTCGAGACCGGGCGCAGCGGCTGGGACGAGGCGGTCTGCGCCACCCACCCGCCGCACGAGTTGCGACTGGACCGGCTCGACCGCGCGTCCGCCCCGGCGACCGTCGACGCCCCGGTCACCCCGGAGCTGATCTTCGGCAAGTCCGGGCCGATCGGCACCCCGAAGGGCTGGCTGGTCGCCGGCGCGGCGGCGCTGGCCCTGTGCGTGGGCATCGCCGGGCTGGGCGTGGTGCAGTGGGCCTTCTTCCGGCCCCAGGCGGCGGTGGACGGATACTTCTCCGCCCTCGCGGACCGGGACGTCGACGCGGCGCTCGACTGGCTGACCCCGGAGGAGCGCACCACCGTGGCCGACCGGAAACTGCTCGCCGACGTGCTCCGCGCCGACGGCTACCAGCCGCCGACCGACGTCGAGATCACCGGGCTGGAACGGGACGAGGACCGCGCCACCGCCACCGTCTCCTACCGGCTCGGCGGCGAGCGGCGTACCGGCACCCTCGCCCTGCGACGCGAGACGTCGGCCACCGCCGGCCTGTTCCACGGCTGGCGGGTCCTGGACGGCCTGACCCCGCTCGACGTGCCGCCCGGCCGCACCGGCCTGGCGCTCAACGGGGTGCCGATCCCGGCCACCGGCGAGGGCGGCGGGGTCCTGGCGCTGCCGGCCGGCGGTTATACGGCGACCGGCCCGGGCAGCGCGCTCAGCGAGGTGCCCCCGGAGCCGGTGCAGGTGGGCCCGGGGCAGCCGCAGGCCGTCCCGCTCGGCCTGAACCCGGTGGTCAAGCCGGCGGCCACCACCGCCGCCGAGGAGCGCGTCCGGGCCTACCTGGACGAGTGCGCCAAGAAGGCCGTCGCGGCTCCGGAGGGCTGCCCGTTCCGCTACTACGGCGACGGGGTACGGAAGATCACCTGGCAGGTGCTCGACTACCCTCGCATCAGCGTGGAGCTGACCGGCCCGGACACGGCCCGGGTCACCACCCCGTACGAGGGCCGGGGCCGGATCCGCGCCACCGGCACCTCGACCGGCTACTTCGGTGGCACGACCCCCTTCACCGACGAGCAGGAACTGGTGGTGGACGGGGTCCTCACCGCCACCGGTGACAGCCTCACCTTCCAGACCGGCGACTGATCGGGAGACCCGACGTGACCGACGTGGACAACGCGACGCGGCAGCCGGTGCGGCTGACCATCGTTCCCCGGCACCGGCAGCCGCCCCAGGTCGCCCTGCTGGACTGGATCCACCGGCGGCCGGAGTACCGGCCGGCGGTCCGCCCGGCCGGCGGAGCGGGCGGCGGCCGGCCCGGGTTCAGCGACGCGGTCATCATCGCGGTGCTGGCGCAGGGGCTGCTGCCGGGGCTGTTCAACCTGTTGCAGACCTGGGTCGACCAGCAGCGCACCGAGGCGAGCATCCGGATCCAGTCCGGCGAGACCGAGGTGGAGTTGCAGGTCAACGGCCGGACCGACTCGGCCCGCCTGCTGGCCCAGGCGACCGAGGCGCTGCGCGCGGCCCGCGAACCGGGCGAGCTGCCCGACACCCCGGCCTGACCCGCCCGGGGGTGTCCGGCGGCGCGGCCGGGCACCCTCGGGGCGGGCCGTGCTCAAGCGGCCCGGGACAGCGCGGCGAACTCGTCGTCGGTCAGCGTCACCCCGGCCGCTGCCACGTTCTCCTCCAGGTGCGCCACCGACGACGTACCCGGGATGGGGAGCATTACCGGCGACCGGCGCAACAGCCAGGCGAGCGCCAGTTGGGCGGGCGTCGCGCCGTGCTCGGCGGCGATCGCGTCCAGCGGACCGCCCGGCCGGGCCAGGTTGCCGGTGGCGATCGGGTACCAGGGGATGAAGGCCAGGTCGTTGCGCTCGCAGTGGTCGAGCACCGGCTCCGCGCCGCGGTCGGCGAGGTTGTAGAGGTTCTGCACCGAGGCGATCGGGGCGATCGTCCGGGCCGCCTCGATCTGCTCGACCGTCACCTCGGAGAGCCCGATGTGCCGGATCTTGCCCTCCTCCCGCAACAGCGCCAGTTCGCCGAGCTGGTCCTCCAGCGGCACCTTCGGGTCGATCCGGTGCAGCTGGTGCAGCGGGATGCAGTCCAGGCCGAGGTGACGCAGGCTCAGCTCGGTCTGCTGGCGCAGGTACTCCGGCCGCCCGACCGGTCGCCAGTCGCCGGGCCCGGCGCGGGTGAACCCGGCCTTGGTCGCGATCACCAGATCGTCCGGGTACGGGTGCAGCGCCTGGCGGATCAGCAGCTCGCTGACGAACGGCCCGTACGAGTCGGCGGTGTCGATGAAGGTGACGCCCAGCTCGACCGCGCGGCGCAGCACCCGCACCGCCTCGGCCGGGTCCTTCGGGTCACCCCACACGCCGGGGCCGGTGAGCTGCATCGCGCCGTAGCCGAGCCGGTCGACCTGGAGGTCGCCGCCGATCCGGTAGGTGCCGGACGCCTTCGCGGGCGGCCGGCCGCCGTCGCCTGCCATAGTCGTGGTCCTCTCGTCGCCTGCGGCCAATCTAGCCACCGCCGCCGGGCGCGATGTCGGCTTTGCGCTCGCGGGCCGTCGTACCGTTCTGCTACCCCTGAGGGAGCACGGCGGGAGCCGACCGGGGGAGGCCCGATGTGGCGACGGAACACCGATCCAGTAGGTCGCCTGCGCCGGCGGCTGGACGCGTTCGGCTCCACCATGGACCCTCGGCACGTGCTCGACCCGGCGGCGATGCGGGACGCGGACGCGGTCGCCGACCTCGTCGCGGGGGCGGCCCGCCGCGACCGCGTCGACGACGCCACGGCGGAGGCCGTCTTCCTCATCGCCTGCCTGCACTGGTACCGGTACCAGGTGTTGCCGGCCGGCCAGGACCAGGCCGACCTGGATCACGCGGTGCTGCTCACCGAGATGCTGCTGGCCGCCGCCCCCGACAAGGTGCCGCCCTCGCTGGCGGCGATGCTGCGGGTGCACGGCCCCCGGTCCACCGCCGCCCGTGGCGGCGTGCCGGGGCAGCGGTCCGCGCCCCCCGACGCGGGCGCCCGCTCGGGCTCGCCCGGTCGGGCGGGTTCGCCCGCCGGTCCGGGCTCGTCCGGCGAGGAGGCGATGGGGCTGTTCCTGGAGGCGGTACGGCTGATGGGCGGGGCCGAGCGCAGCGGCGACTACTCGGCCGCCGAGCGCGCCACCGACCTGCTGCGCCGGGCCGTCGCCGGCACGCCCGCGGGTGACCCCGCCCGGCTGCACTACCTCTCCGCGCTCGGCAAGGCACACCGGGACCTGTTCCTGCACCGGGGCCGGTCGCCGGAGCACCTGCGGCGGGCGGTCGAGGCGCACCGGGAGAGCCTGGAATCCACGCCGGCGGGTGACCGGGAACGCCCGGTGCGGATGTTCCACCTCGGCAACGTGTTCGGCGACAGCTACGAGCTCAGCGGTGACCGGGCCGCGCTGGACAGGTCGATCACCCTGCTCGGCGACGCGGCCCGGGCCGCCGGGGCGGACCCCCGGATCCGGGCCATGGCCCGGGCCAACCTCGGCCAGCGGCTGCGCGACCGGTGGCGGTCGCGCCACGATCCGGCCGACCTGGAGCGGGCGGTCGAGGCCCTCACCGCGGCCGCCGAGGGCATGGCCGACCCGCGGCTGACCGTGCTGCTCGGCAGCGTCCTGGCCGACCGGTTCGTACGCGCCCAGGCCGCCGCCGACCGGGACGCCGCGATCGAGGCGTACCGCGCCGCGCTGGCCGCCGGCGGGCTCGACCGGGAACTGGCCGGCGTGGCCCGGGTCGGCCTGGCCGCGCTGCTCGGCGCCCGGCACGAGGCCGACGGCGACCCCGCCGACCTGGACGCGGCGATCGACGCCCACCTGGCCGCCGTCGCCGACGGGCCGAACCCGGACGGCCTGCGCCACGCCGCCGGCAAGCTGCTCGAACAGCGGTACGCCCGGGACCGGCGCGCCGCCGACCTCGACAACGCGATCCACCTGCTACGGCTCGGGGTCGCCGGCGCCTCCGACGACACCGAGCGGGCGGTCCGCCTCGCCGACCTCGCGCACGCGCTGCACAGCTGGCACGCCGCTCTGGACGGGTTCGACGCGCTGCGCGCCGCCGAGGACGCGCTGCGCGAAGCGGAGCGGCTGCTCCCGGCCGGGCACCCCGACCGCCCGAACGTGCTGAACAACCTCGGCGACCTGTGGCGGGAGATCGCCGACCGGACGGGCGCGGCCGACCGGCTGGAGCCGGCCGCCGCGGTGCTGCGGGAGGCGGTGGCCACGGCCCGGCCCGACTCACCGGAGCTGCCGGTGTACCTGTCCAACCTCGGCCTGGTGTTGCAGACCCTGTTCGCCCGCACCCAGGACCTGGCCACCCTGACCGAGGCGGTCGAGGTGCTGCACCGGGCCGTCGCCACGAGCCCGGCCGAGCACCCGGACCGCTTTCTCGCCCTGACCAACTACGGCTCGGCGCTCAACCGCCGGGTCGAGGTGACCCTCGCCGCCCCGGGGGGCGTGGTCGAACCTGCCAGGCCGGACGTGGCGGCTGCGGTGGCGGCGCTGCGCGAGGCGGCGGACCTGGCACGGCGGGGCGCGGAGGCACGGGAGACCGGCCTGGCCCTCGGCACGCTGGCGCTGGCCAACCTGCTGCGCCACCAGGTGACCGGTGAGCCGGCGGCGCTCGACGAGGCGGTCGACGCGCTGGTGGCGGCCCGCGACGTCACCGACGGGAGCGGCCCGGAGCGGCACCGGCTGTCGATCAACCTCGGCAACATGCTGCTGCTGCGGTTCTGCCGGATCGGTCGCTCCGCAGACCTCGCCGCGGCCATCCGGGCCTACCGGGAGGCGCCGACCGGCCTCCCCGCCGGGCACCCCGACCGGGCGATGTGCCTGCTCAACCTGGCCGTCGCGCTGGACGAGGCGGCCGCCCGGGCCGGCGGCGGCGTCCCGGTCCTCGGCGGCGGCGCGCGGCCGGCCGAACCCGACCCGGCGGCGACCGCGCCCGCCGGGGAGTGGTCCGGCACCTCGCCCGGCGCGCTGCGCGCCGAGGCGCTCGCCGCGCTGCGCGAGGCCGCCGCCGTCGAGGCCGCGCCCTCGCTGTTGCGGGCCACCGCCGCCCGGCGGTACGCCACCCTCGCCGAGCACCTCGGCGACCTGCCCGCCGCCCTGACCGGGTACGCCTCGGCCATCGAGCTGATCGACCTGGTCGCCTGGCACGGCATGAATCCGGACGACCAGGCCCGGCTGCTGGCCCTGTTCCCCGGGCTGGCCGGGGCGGCCGCCGCGTGCGCCGTCGACGCGGGGCGGCCGGAGCGGGCGGTGGAGCTGCTGGAGTACGGCCGGGGAGTGCTGCTCACCCGGGTCCGCGACGCCCGGGTCAGCCTCGACGCGCTCCGCGACCGGGCGCCGGAGCTGGCCGACCGGTTCGCCGAGGTGCAGGCCGAACTGGACGGCCTCAGCCAGAACTGGGCCCTGGCCACCACAACCGCGGGTGCCGCACCGGCCACCGGCGCGGCGGTCGGCGGGCCGGCCATCGGCGGCGACAGCGAAGCGCCGGCCGGGAACTCCGAGCGGCGGCACGAGCTGGCCGTCCGGCGGCGGGAGCTGCTGGCCGACATCCGCCGGCTGCCCGGCTTCGCGGACTTCCTCCGCCCACCCGTCTTCGCCGACCTGGCCCGGGCCGCCGGCCGGGGTCCGGTCGTGCTGGTCAACGTGGCGCGGCGCCGCTGCGACGCGCTGGTGGTCGACGGCGGCGGCGTCCGGGTGGTCCCGCTGCCGCAGCTGACCTCGGCCGACCTGGTCGACCGGGTGGTCACCTTCCTCACCGCGATCGGCACGGCCACCGCGCCTCCCGGCACCGCGCCCGCCGGATCGGGCACCGCGCCCGCCGGATCGGACACCGCGCCCGCGGGCTCGGGCGGCGCACCTGCGGGGCCGGGCGGCGCACCTGCGGGGCCGGGCGCCACGCCCACCGCACCCGGCGCGCCCGGTGGCGGGCCGGGCGAGGCGTTGGCCGACCAGCGGCGCCGGCT
Organism: Micromonospora sp. C28SCA-DRY-2; assembly: GCF_030519475.1. GTDB lineage: Bacteria > Actinomycetota > Actinomycetes > Mycobacteriales > Micromonosporaceae > Micromonospora. Next base: position 245,087 of record NZ_JAUMKD010000006.1, read on the forward strand.
GGCGGCCCGGCGGACGATCACCGGGACCCTCGACTGGCTGTGGCAGGCGGTGGCCCGCCCGGTGCTCGACGACCTCGGCCCGGCGACCGCCGGCCGCACCGACCTGACCCGCCTCTGGTGGTGCCCGACCGGGCTGCTCAGCCTGCTGCCCCTGCACGCCGCCGGCCCGCCCACCGGCGACGGGGCGCTGGACCGGGTCGTCCCGTCGTACACGGCCTCGCTGCGGGAGCTGCTGCGCGCCGACGACGGCCGGGCCGCCGGCTCCGCCGCGGTGGACGCGGCGCTCTTCGTCGGCCTGCCGCAGACCCCGGGCCTGGCCGACCTGCCCGGCGTCGCGCGGGAGCAGGAGATCGTGGCCCGGCACCTGGCCCGGGTGCGGCCGCTGACTGGCCCGGCGGCCACCCGGGAGGCGGTGCTCGCCGCGCTGGCCGGCCGCCCGGTCGCCCACCTGTCCTGCCACGGCACCCAGGACCTGGCCGCCCCGGCCCTCGGCCGGCTCGCGCTCGCCGACGGCCCGCTGCACGTGCGTGACCTGTGGCAGCTCCGCGCGACCGCGCCGGCCGGGCTGGCGGTGCTCTCCGCCTGCGAGACGGTACGCGGCGGAGCGGCCCTGCCCGACGAGACGATCAGCCTCGGCACCGCTTTCCAGCTCGCCGGCTTCCGGCACGTGATCGGCTCGCTCTGGTCCATCTCGGACGCGGTCACCGTCCGGCTCTGCGACCGCCTCTACGCCGGCCTGGCGGCCGGGCCGGGCCGGATCGACCCGGAGCGGGCCGCCGTCGCCCTGCACGGCGCGGTCCGCGAGACCCGGCACGCGCTGCGCGAGGCCCCCGAACTCTGGGCCGCCTACGTGCACGTCGGCCCCTGACCCCCGACCCGCCAGCTCCGTTCCCCGCCTCCCGTCGCCGGGGCCGTGCGCGGTCCACGGATCGTCGGGTCCCGTGGCCGGGCCGCCGGCCGCGGGTCGTGACCGACCGGCCGTTGGGTGCCGGTCCGGCCCGTCCCGTTCAACAGGCCGGTACCGCCTTGATCGTGGTGGTGTCGGTCATCGGCACCTGGACCGGTCCGGTCGCGGTGCGGACCGTCAGCGTCCCGCCGGTCGTCGCGGTGACCGTCCCGCAGACCGGACCGGCGCCACCGCCGACCTGCACGAACGGGCCGGTGCGCGGCGGGCCGTACCAGGTCACGCCGACCGCGGCGACCAGCAGCGCGGCGCAGAGCAGCACCAGGCCCACCCCGGTGCGCAGGGCGCGGACCGCGGCCACCACCTCCTGGTGGTCGCCCATCGGCGGGGGCGGCAGCGTGGCCACCGGCGTGACGGCCAGCCGCCCGTGCGCGGCGCGCAGCAGCGCCAGCGCGCCCACCGCGCCGGTGACCAGCGCGGCCAGCAGCAGCACGCCGACCAGCGTCGCCCAGCCCGGGGCGAGCGTGCCCACGTCGGTGCGGCCCCGGATCAGGCTGAAGCCGACCAGGGCGAGCAGCAGGGCGCCGAGCCCGTTGCGCCAGGCCAGCGCGGCGGACCGGACCCGCTCCAACTCGGCGCGCAGCAGCCCGGCCAGCGCCTGCGCCTGGCGCAGGTCCGCCACCGTGGCCGGCGGCCCGGGGCGCAGCCGGATCACGGCTCGGCGTCCAGCCGCAGGGTCCAGTACGCGCCGCAGCCGACCTGCCCCTCCGCCCGGTACGGGTGGGCGACCTCGCAGGTGCAGAAGATCGTCCGGTAGCTCGGTGGGGGTGGCCCGGTCGACCCCCGGGGCGCGGGCACCCCGGCCGGCTCGACGGCCGCGCTGGCCGCCGACCCGGCCGGGGTGCCGCCGGCCGGCCCGTCCGGGTCGAGCGGCGGGGCGGGCGGGGCTTCCCGGCGGAACACCGAGTCGACCAGGGCGAAGGTGATCGGGTCCTGGCAGCGCGGGCAGCCGCCGCTGAGCACGACGGCCGTGCCGAACTCGCGCACCGTGAAGGTGGCCGCCGCCTCCAGGGCGTACGCCTCGTCGGTGACCTCGGCGTACGGCAGCGGCGCCGGCTGCGTCCGTGCCCGATCGTCCATCCGCGACCTCCGATGACCAGACCCGTGACCGGACCGTCCACGGTAGTCGTCCGGCGCATCCCGGTCCGCCGACCGGCCGGCGGACCGGCGGCCCGCACCGCACCGGGTCCGCCCGGGTGGGCGCCAGTTGGCCCGAGCGACCGCGCGCCGCGACCGCGCGTGGGACGCTGGGCGCAGGTTACCGAGATCCGGCGGAGCAGGGGGGCGTCATGGCCGGAGTGCCGCAGGTCGACTTCGCGCTCGACACGTACGAGTGCATCGTGCTGTATCCGGGCGCGGCCGGGCGGGCGCTGCCGGCGGAGACGGTCCAGCGGTTGCAGTCCGAGCACGCCGAGCACATGCAGGCGCTGCAACGGCGGGGGATCGTGCTGGTCGCCGGCTCGGTGGACGGCCCGGCCCGCAACCCGGAACCGCCGATCGGCTTCGGCCTGGCCCGTACCGGCTCGGTGGACGACGTGCGCAGCGTGATGGAGGCCGACCCGGCGGTCCAGGCGGGGCTCTACCGGGTGGACGTGATGACCTTCCTCTGCCCGGCCGGTTCGCTGGAGTTTCCGCTGGTCAAGACGGAGGGTTGAGCCGGCGACCAGCGACGGTTGTCGTCATCGCGACGGCGCCGGGCCGGCGCCCGCTGCTACCGTCGCCGGGTCAGGACCGCCGCCCGACGCGCCGGGCGCCGGCGGCCGGCCCCGGTCCAGGAGCCGCCATGACCGCCGCCGGACACCCCGCCGCAACCGGGCGCGCCGGCCAGCGGGCCCGCCGGGAGCACCCGGGGGCGCGCTCGCGGCGGGGGCGTACGATTCCCGGCGCGCGGTCGCCGATGCCCGCCACCTCAACGTTCCCGGCGCGGGTTCCGCCCGCCGGCTGCGCGCGGATCGCGCGTCGTTGGACAATTTGTTCCGCAGTCCCGCGAGGGGTCGGCCCGAAGTGCGACCCGGAGGAGAGACTAGCCTGATGGGCGTGACACGCCGCGCGAAGATCGTCTGCACCCTTGGCCCCGCCACCTCGTCGCCGGAACGGATCCGAGGGCTCGTCGAGGCGGGCATGAACGTGGCCCGGCTCAACTTCAGCCACGGCAGCCACGCCGACCACGAGGCGGTGTACCGGCTGGTGCGCGAGGCGGCCGACGCGGCCGGCCGGCCGGTGGCGGTGCTGGCCGACCTCCAGGGGCCGAAGATCCGGCTGGGCCGGTTCGCCGACGGCCCGCACGAGTGGCGTACCGGCGACTCGGTGGTGATCACCGGCGACGACGTGATGGGCACCAAGGACCGGGTCTCCTGCACCTACCGGAAGCTGCCGCAGGAGGTGAAGCCCGGTGACCGGCTGCTGATCGACGACGGCCGGGTGGCGGTGGAGGTCACCGACGTCACCGGCAACGACATCCGCTGCCTGGTCACCGAGGGCGGACCGGTCTCCAACAACAAGGGCGTGTCGCTGCCCAACGTGGCGGTCAGCGTGCCGGCCCTCTCCGAGAAGGACGCCGAGGACCTGCGCTTCGCCCTCGGCCTCGGCGTCGACCTGGTCGCCCTCTCCTTCGTCCGCTCCGCCGACGACATCAAGCTGGTGCACGCGATCATGACCGAGGTCGGGGTGCACCGGCCGGTGCTGGCCAAGGTCGAGAAGCCGGAGGCGGTCGACCACCTCGAGGCGATCGTGCTGGCCTTCGACGGCGTCATGGTCGCCCGCGGCGACCTCGGCGTCGAGCTGCCGCTGGACCAGGTCCCGCTGGTGCAGAAGCGCGCGGTGCAGCTGTGCCGGGAGAACGCCAAGCCGGTCATCGTCGCCACCCAGATGCTCGACTCCATGATCGAGAACTCCCGGCCGACCCGCGCGGAGGCCTCCGACGTGGCCAACGCGGTGCTCGACGGCGCCGACGCGGTGATGCTCTCCGGCGAGACCAGCGTCGGCAAGTACCCGGTGCTCACCGTCAGCACCATGGCCAAGATCGTCACCACCACCGAGTCCGGCTCGATCGGGGTGCCCCGGCTCCAGCACGACCCGCGTACCCACGGCGGCGCGCTCACCGTCGCCGCCTCCTCGATCGCCCGGGCCATCGGCGCCAAGGCGATGGTCGCCTTCTCGCAGACCGGCGACACCGTGCGGCGGCTGTCCCGGCTGCACTGCGACCTGCCGCTGCTGGCCTTCACCCCGGTGCCCGAGGTGCGCAACCAGCTGGCGCTCTCCTGGGGCGTGGAGACCTTCCTGATGCCGTTCGTCGAGCACACCGACGACATGTTCCGCCAGGTCGACCAGGCGCTGCTCGGGCTCAACCGGGCCAACCCCGGCGACTACGTGGTGATCGTCGCCGGCAGCCCGCCCGGCACCCCCGGCTCGACCAACACGCTGCGCGTACACCAGCTCGGGTCGCTGGTCGACGCGGCGTCCGCGCGGGCGCTGCAGTGACCGCCGACCAGGTCGCGGTCGGCCAGGCCGCCGTCGACCAGCTGCTGGAGGTCCTCGACCTCACCCCGACCGGCGAGATGACCTTCCGGGGGATCAGCCCGCCGGTCGGCCCGCAGCGGGTGTACGGCGGCCAGGTCGCCGGCCAGGCGCTGGTCGCCGCCGGGCGGACCGTCGACCCGGAGCGCTTCGTGCACTCGCTGCACGGCTACTTCGTGCGGGCCGGCGACCCGGCCGAGCCGATCGCCTACGAGGTGGAGAACATCCGCGACGGCCGGTCCTTCTCGGTGCGCCGCTGCGTCGCGCTCCAGCACGACAAGCCGATCTTCTTCATGTCGGCCTCGTTCCAGCGGACCGAGGAGGGGCTGGACCACCACGCCCCGCTGCCGCCGGACGTGCCCGGTCCGGACGAGGTCCCGACCATGACCGACCGGCTCTCCCGCTACCCGGAGCGGCTGGGCATCTGGGGGCAGATCCCGCGCCCGATCGACGTGCGCTACGTCGGCGAGCCCGGCTGGGTACGCCCCGGCGACCGGCCCGCCGATCCGCACCAGCGGGTCTGGATGCGCATCGACGGCAAGCTGCCCGACGACCCGCTGCTGCACGCCTGCGCGCTGGCCTACGCCAGCGACCTCACCCTGCTGGACTCGGTGCTCTCGGTGCACGGCGAGGTCTGGGGCCCGGGCGGGGTGGTGGGCGCCAGCCTCGACCACGCCCTCTGGTTCCACCGGCCGTTCCGCGCCGACGAGTGGTTCCTCTACGACTGCTGGAGCCCGTCGGCGTCCGGCGCCCGGGGGCTGGCCACCGGCCGGATGTTCACCCGCGACGGCCGGCAGATCGCCAGCGCCGTCCAGGAGGGTCTGCTGCGTCGCGTCGGGGCGTGAGCCCGCCCGGCGGCGTGTCCGGCGATCGGCCGAGGGGTGATCGTCCGGGTGGGGGGAGCGGCAGCTAACCTTGCCGGCATGCGCCTCTCCGCCCGGGTCGACTACGCCCTTCGAGCGGTCGTCGAGCTCGCCTCGGTGACCGGCGGCGCCGGCGTCGGGCGGGGTCGGCCGGTCACCGCCGAGCAGATCGCCCGCGCCCAGGAGATCCCGCCGAAGTTCCTGGAGAGCATCCTGCTGCAGCTGCGCCGGGGCGGCATCGTGCAGGCCCAGCGCGGCCCCGAGGGCGGCTACTGGCTGGCCCGCCCGGCCGAGGAGATCTCGCTGGCCGAGGTGATCCGGGTGATCGACGGCCCGCTGGCGCACGTCCGCGGGCAGCGCCCGGAGCAGCTCGGCTACCACGGCGCGGCCCGTGCGTTGCAGGACGTCTGGATCGCCCTGCGGGCCACCGAGCGGGAGATCCTCGAACTGGTCACGGTGGCCGACGTGGCCAGCGGCACCCTGCCCGGGCGGATCACCGAACTGGTCGCCGACCCGCGCGCCTGGACCTGAGCCCCGCCGCCCGGGCGGCGGCGCTCACTCCTCGTCGGCGGCGGCGCTGAGCAGCTCCCACGCCTCGTCGACGTGCGCCTGCCCGGTGAACGGGGAGCCGACGGCCAGCCGCAGCGTGTACCGGCCGGCCACCCGGGTCTGGGTCAGGTGCACCCGGCCGGTGGCGTTGACCCGGGCCAGCAGCCGGGCGTTCGCCTCGTCACCGGCCCGCAGCCGGAAGCAGACCAGCGAGAACGGGTGCGGCGCGGCCAGCTCGAACCGCTCGTCGGCACGGACCCGGTCGGCGAACCGGGCGGCCAGCGCCACCCCGGTGCGGATGTGCGCCCGCAGCCCCTCGACGCCGTACCAGCGCAGCACGAACCACAGCTTGAGCGCCCGGAACCGGCGGCCCAGCGGCACCTGCCAGTCCCGGTAGTCGATCACCGCGCCGGACTCGCTGGCGGCGTTGCGCAGGTACTCCGGCAGCACCGTCAACGCCTCGATCAGCGAAGCCCGGTCGGCCACCCAGAACGCGTCGCAGTCGAAGCCGGTGAGCAGCCACTTGTGCGGGTCGAAGCAGTACGAGTCGGCGTACTCCAGCCCCGCGTGCGACCAGCGCAGCTCCGGGCAGACCGCCGCCGCGCCCGCGTACGCGGCGTCGACGTGCAGCCAGACGCCGTACTCGGCGCAGATCGCCCCGATCGCCGGCAGCGGGTCCACCGCCGTGGTGGAGGTGGTGCCGATGGTCGCCACCACCAGCGCCGGCACCTCACCGGCCGCCAGGTCCGCCTCGATCGCGGTGCGCAGCGCGGCCGGATCCATGGCCAGCGTCGCCGGGTCGACCTCGACCGGGCGGACGCCCTCCTCCCCGAGCCCGGCGATCAGCGCGGCCTTCTCCACCGACGAGTGCGCCTGGGTCGAGGTGTAGACCCGGTAGCGCCGGTCCACCCCGGCCCGCCGCCACCGGCCGCCGCCGGCCCGGTGCAGCGCGGCGAGGGTCGCCACCAGCGTCGCCGAGGACGCCGAGTCCTGGATCACCCCGCCGCCGCTGCCGGTCGACCGGAACCGCTTCGGCAGGTCGAGCAGGTCGGCCAGCCAGTCCAGCATCGCCGTCTCCAGCTCGGTGGCGGCCGGCCCGGTCGCCCAGAGCATGCCCTGCACGCCCAGCCCCGAACTGACCAGGTCGCCGAGGACGCTGGGGCCGCTGGTGTTGGCCGGGAAGTAGCCGAAGAACCCGGGATGCTGCCAGTGCGTCAGCCGGGGGGCGACCAGCGCGTCCAGGTCGGCCAGGACGGCGTCGACCGGCTCCCCGTGCTCGGTCGGGCCGGGCGGCAGCGCCGCGGTCAGGGCACCGGGCGGATCCGGCGAGGTCACCCGGCGCCGCTCCAGCGTCGCCCAGTAGTCGGCGATCCAGTCCACCACGGCGTGCCCGGCGCGGCGGAACTCCTCGGGGGTCATGTGCTCGGCCACCCGACGAGTCGATCAATAAACCGCCCGGCCGGCAAGAGGGTGACCGATTGTGCCGGGTCCACCACGGCCGTAGCATCGCAGAGGCGCGGAGCCGCCTTCCCGACGCCCGCCACGCGCGTCGGGCCTCTTGCCGTCAGCACGGCGTACGCCCTCCCCGCCGGCCCCGGGCAGGCCGGCGGTGTCCGGCCGCCGCGCGCCCCCACCTCTCCGGAGGGCTCCGCATGCCTGTCACCCCCCGCCGCGTCGCGCTGCTCGCCGCGGCCGCCGCGGCCGCTCTCGCCGCCGGCACCCTGACCAGCCTCACCGCCGCCGCGGCCGCCGCCGGTTGCCGGGTCGACTACCGGGTCACCAACCAGTGGCCCGACGGTTTCGGCGCCGACGTCGCGGTCACCAACCTCGGCGACCCGATCACCGGTTGGACGCTCACCTGGACCTTCCCGGCCGGCCAGCGGGTCGGCCAGGCGTGGAACGCCACGGTCAGCCAGTCCGGTGCCGAGGTCACCGCCCGCAACCTCGACTGGAACGCCGCCCTCGGCACCGACGGCACCACCGGCTTCGGCTTCGTCGGCAGCTGGACCGGGGGCAACCCGGCCCCGAGCAGCTTCGCCCTCAACGGCACCACCTGCACCGGCGCCCCACCCACCTCGGCGCCGCCGACCACCAGCCCACCGCCCACCAGCCCGCCGCCGACCAACCCGCCGCCCGGGGCGGTGCAGGTGGAGGACCTCGACCGGGGCCTGGTCAGCGTGCGCTCCGGCACCGGCAACCTGGTCTCCTGGCGGCTGCTGGGCACCGAGACCACCGGCGTCGGGTTCAACCTCTACCGGGGCGGCACCCGGGTGAACAGCAGCCCGATCACCGGCGCCACCAACCACCTCGACGCGGGCGCGCCCGCCGGGGCCGCGTACACGGTGCGGGCCGTGGTCGGCGGCGCGGAACAGCCCGCGTCGCCGCCCGCGCTCCAGTTCCCCGCCGGCTATCTCGACGTGCCGTTGCAGGTGCCGGCCGGCGGCACCACCCCGAGCGGCGAGGCCTACACCTACTCCGCCAACGACGCCTCCGTCGGCGACCTCGACGGCGACGGCCGCTACGAGATAGTGCTCAAGTGGGAGCCGTCCAACGCCAAGGACAACTCCCAGTCCGGCTACACCGGCACCGTGCAGGTCGACGCGTACACCCTCACCGGCACCCGGCTGTGGCGGATCGACCTGGGCCGCAACATCCGCGCCGGCGCCCACTACACCCAGTTCCAGGTGTACGACTACGACGGCGACGGCCGGGCCGAGGTGGCCATGAAGACCGCCGACGGCACCCGCTCCGGCACCGGCCAGGTGATCGGCAACGCCGCGGCCGACCACCGCAACTCCAGCGGCTACGTGCTCACCGGGCCGGAGTACCTGACCATGTTCGACGGCCGCACCGGCGCCGCCCTCTCCACCGTCGACTACGACCCGCCGCGCGGCACCGTCTCCTCCTGGGGCGACAACTACGGCAACCGGGTCGACCGGTTCCTCGCCGCCACCGCCTACCTGGACGGGCAGCGGCCGTCACTGGTGATGGCGCGCGGCTACTACACCCGGGCCGTCGTCGCCGCCTGGGACTTCCGCGACGGCACCCTGCGCAAGCGGTGGACCTTCGACTCCAACGCCGCCGGCAACGCCGCCGCGGCCGGGCAGGGCAACCACAACCTCTCGGTGGCCGACGTCGACGCCGACGGCCGCCAGGAGATCGTCTACGGCTCCGCCACCATCGACGACGACGGCCGGCTCCGGTACGCCACCGGCTTCGGCCACGGCGACGCCCTGCACGTCGGCGACCTCCTGCCCGGCCGCGCCGGCCTGGAGGTGTTCACCATCCACGAGTCCGGCAGCGCCCCCGCGGCCGACCTGCACGACGCCCGTACCGGCCAGGTGCTCTGGCAGCGGCCGAACAACGGCGGCGCGGAGGGCCCCGGGCGCGGGGTCGCCGCGGACATCCACGCCGGCAGCGCGGGCGCCGAGTTCTGGGGCGCCGGCACCAACATGGGCAACCTCTACAACGGCTCCGGCGGCAGTATCGGGCGCAACCCCTCGTCGGCGAACTTCCTCGCCTGGTGGGACGGCGACCCGGTCCGGGAACTGCTCGACGGCACCCGGATCGACAAGTACGGCACCGGCGGGGACACCCGCCTGCTCACCGCGAGCGGGGTGGCGGCGAACAACGGCACCAAGGCCACCCCGGCGCTCTCCGCCGACCTGGTCGGCGACTGGCGCGAGGAGGTCGTCTGGCGCACCACCGACAGCCGGGCGCTGCGGATCTACAGCACCCCGACGCCGACCGGCACCCGGATCCACACCCTGATGCACGACCCGCAGTACCGGGTGGCGGTCGCCTGGCAGAACACCGCCTACAACCAGCCCCCGCACCCGAGCTTCTTCATCGGCGACGCCATGCCCACGCCGCCCACCCCGAACGTCTACCTCCGCTGACCCGGGCCCGCTGACCCGCGCCCGCCGGCCCGGCCCCGCCGGGCCGGCGGCTGGCACCGGGCCGCGGCCGCGGAATCCGCCCAGCCGCGGCCCGGTGCGCCACACCGCGGCATCCCCGACCCGTCCCGACCGGGAATGCCGTACCACCACCGGCACCAACGTTAGGCACCCACCGCGTCGCGGGGGTGACGCCGGCGTGAAGATCGTGTTTCAGCGGCGCAGGCCGCCGGCCACCTGCTCGGCGATCAACTGGTACGACCGCACCCGGTCGGCGACGTCGTAGACCAACGTGGTCAGCATCAGCTCGTCCGCGCCGGTCCGGGCCAGCAGGTCGGTCAGCTGCCGGCGGACCGTCTCCGGCGAGCCCATCGCCTGGCCCTCCCGGCGCTGCTCGACGAACTCCCGCTCGATCTCGGTGTACGGGTACGCCGCCGCCTCGTCCGGGGTGGCCAGCGGCTCCGGCCGACCCGAGCGCAGCTTCAGGAACGACAGCGCGCTCGGCCCGGCCAGCCACTCGGCCCGCTCGTCGGTCTCCGCGCAGACCGCGTTCACCGCGACCATCACGTACGGCCGCTCCAGCCAGCGCGACGGCCGGAAGCTCTCCCGGTACAGCGCCAGCGCGGGCAGCGTGTTCTGCGCGCTGAAGTGGTGCGCGAAGGAGAACGGCAGCCCGAGCAGCCCGGCCAGCCGGGCGCTGAACCCGCTCGAACCCAGCAGCCAGATCGCCGGCTGCTGGCCGCGCCCCGGCGTCGCCACGATCGGCCCCGGCCGTTCCCCGCTGAAGTAGTTCATCAGGTCGGCCAGCTCCTGCGGGAAGCCCTCCGCCGACAGCCCCTCCATCGTCCGGCGCAACGCCAGCGCGGTCATCTGGTCGGTGCCCGGCGCCCGCCCGATGCCCAGGTCGATCCGGCCCGGGTGCAGCGCCTCCAGGGTGCCGAACTGCTCGGCCACCACCAGCGGCGCGTGGTTGGGCAGCATCACCCCGCCCGAACCCAGCCGGATCGTGCTGGTGTGCGCGGCCAGGTGGGCGAGCAGCACCGCCGGCGCCGACGAGGCGATCGCCGGCATGTTGTGGTGCTCGGCCACCCAGAACCGGTGGTAACCCAGCTCCTCGGTCCGCCGGGCCAGCTCGGTGGTGTGCCGCAGCGCCTCGCCGGCGGTGGCGCCGGCCGCGACCGGAGCAAGATCAAGAACAGAGAGCGGTACGTCGATCACACGGCTGGCCAACCCCCGGCTCGCCGGATTTGTTCCCGACAGCGACTCAGCCCACCCCGCGGGCCTGCTCGAAGATGAGGCTGGTCTGGGTGTGCTGCACCGCCGGATCCACCGCCAGGTGGTCCAGCACGAAGTCCCGCAGCGCGTCGGCCGACGCCGCCCGCACGTGCAGCACGTAGTCGTCCGCGCCGGCCACGTGGAACACCGCCACCACCCCGGGCAGCCGCACCGACCGGGCCCGGAACGCGTCCACCACCGGACGCTCGTGCGCGGTCAGCCGCACCGACACCAGCGCCTGCAACGGCAGGCCCACCGCCGCCGGATCCACCTCCGCGTGGAAGCCCCGGATCGCCCCGCACTCGCGCAGCGCGCGGGTGCGGGCCAGGCAGGTCGACGGGGCCACGCCCACCCGCTCGGCCAGGGCGTTGTTCGGCAACCGGCCGTCCGCGGCCAGCTCGGCCAGGATCGCGCGGTCGACGTCGTCCAGCGCCGCGAAGCGCCGCACATCATTCGCTACAGGGGGCATGACAGCATCCTCCACCGAATCCCTGCGGTGCGCCAACGGGATTCGCCGAATCATCTGCGGAAGTGTTGCCACTAATCGGCGCTATGTTCGATGCTCTCCGCATGACGACCGTGGACACCCGAGCCGTGCACGCCGGCCGCGACGACCTCGCCGCCCTCGGCGTCCACGTGCCGCCGATCGACCTCTCCACCACCAACCCGCTGCCCTCGGTCGACGCCGGCGGCGACGCCTACGAGAGCCTGGCCACCGGCGGCACCCTCCCGTCCGGCGCCAGCGCCGTCTACCAGCGGCTGTGGAACCCCACCGTGGCCCGCTTCGAGACCGCCCTCGCCACCCTGGAAGGCACCGCCGAAGCCGTCGCCTTCGCCAGCGGCATGGCCGCCCTCACCGCCACCCTGCTCGCCGCCACCTCCGACGGCCGCCGCCACGTCGTCGCCGTCCGCCCCCTCTACGGCGGCACCGACCACGTCCTCGCCACCGGCCTGCTCGGCACCACCGTCACCTGGGCCCGCCCGCACGAGGTCGCCGCCGCCGTCCGCCCCGACACCGCGCTGGTCGTCCTCGAGACGCCGGCCAACCCCACCCTCGACCTCGTCGACATCGCCGCCGTCGCCCACGCCGCCGGCGACGTACCGCTGCTCGTCGACAACACCGTCGCCACCCCGGTGCTCCAGCAACCCGCCCGGCACGGCGCCGCGCTCGTCCTGCACAGCGCCACCAAGAGCATCGGCGGCCACGGCGACGTCCTCGCCGGCGTCGTCGCCTGCGACACCGGCTGGGCCACCCGGCTGCGCCAGGTGCGCGCCCTCACCGGCGCGATCCTGCACCCGCTCGGCGGCTACCTGCTGCACCGCGGCCTGCAGACTCTCCCCGTGCGGGTGCGCGCCCAGCAGGCCGGCGCGGAGAAGTTGGCCGGCTGGCTCGCCGACCACCCCGCCGTGACCCGCGTGCACCACCCCTCGCTGCACGATCCCGCCGGGCTCGTCGGCCGGCAACTGACCGGCACCGGCAGCCTGCTCGCCTTCGAGGTACGCGGCGGCGCCCCCGCCGCGGCGGCGGTGGCGAACGCCTGCCGGCTGATCACCCACGCGGTGTCGCTGGGCGGCGTCGACACGCTCATCCAGCACCCGGCCTCGCTGACCCACCGCCCGGTCGAGGGCGAGGCGAAGCCCGCCGGCGGGTTGCTGCGCGTCTCCGTCGGCCTGGAGGACCCGGAGGACCTGCGCGACGACCTCGCCCGGGCGCTCGCCGAACTGGGCTGACCGGCGGCCGGGTCGCCGGCGGCCGGTGCGCCTCCCTTCAGGACTTCGGGCCGACGTGCCGGTCCAGCGCGGCGACCGCCTCCCGCCGCGCCACCGACAGCGAGTTGCGGCGGTTCATCCGCCAGGCGATGCCGAGCAGGTCCAGCGCCCACTGGCAGAGGCTCATGATGTCCGCCGACTCGTTGGTGAACATGTAGCGCGGGTAGACGTACTCCTTGCCGCGGACGACCACCCGATTGGCGAACCGGCACCCGTCGGAGTGGAACAGCCCGCGCAGGAAATGACCGGGGTGCGCGGCGACGATCTCCCGCTGCCAGTCGGTGAGAACGATGGGGCGCTCGTGCTTCCTGCCCGGCCCGTGCTGCGGTAGCAGGCAGGGCCAGTGCTTGCCGTAGCTCTGCACGCTGACGCAGCCCTGTTGCTGGACCCGCCGCACCCGAGCGGCGAGCACGTCGCGCATGGCCGTCTCGCAGGCGTCGATCAGGCCGGGCCAGACGTTGCCGCAACTGATCCTCAGCACCGGTACGCGCGCGGTGGCCACGAGGTGCCCGTCGCCCAGGTAGAGACCGAGCAGATAGCAGTAGGCCGGTTGATCTGTCGGATTGGCGACCTCGGGTCGGCAACGGAAGCACCGCAGCCCGGTGCCCTGGACGACTGCCTCCGGCCGCTCGCGGCACCACTCCCAGACGGTGCGGTAGGCGAGCCCGACGCTACGGGCCGCTTCGGAGACCCGGGCTCCGGACAGGTAGAGCCGCCGGGCGTGAGCGCGGACCTCGGGTGGATGCACGGGATGAGTGTCGAACGTCCGTACGACAGTTTCGTGTCCCCGGTGGGATTCGAACCCACACTGTCGGAGGTTTGAGCTCCGTTTCTCTACCGATTGGAATACGGGGACGTACTCGCGGAACGCTCTGGCGGCCCCTCACAGGGTACCCACTACGCTAAGGGCGGCGACATCCGGCTGGGCGGGTGTCGGGTTCTGACTGGTGGGGGTAGGGCTCGTGGCCGAGACGCAGACGGATGCCGAGCGCAGGCGGGTACTGATCGCCGAGGACGAGGCGCTCATCCGGCTGGACCTCGCCGAGATGCTGGCCGAAGAGGGCTACGAGGTGGTCGGGGAGGCCGGCGACGGCGAGACCGCCGTCCGGCTCGCCGAGGAGCTCAAGCCGGACCTGGTCATCCTCGACATCAAGATGCCGATCATGGACGGCCTGGCCGCCGCCGAGCGGATCGCCGGCGCGCGGATCGCCCCGGTGATCATCCTGACCGCGTTCAGCCAGCGCGACCTGGTGGAGCGGGCCCGGGCGGCCGGCGCGATGGCGTACCTGGTCAAGCCCTTCCAGAAGAGCGACCTGGTCCCGGCGGTGGAGATCGCGCTCTCCCGCTACTCGGAGATCGCCGCGCTGGAGGCGGAGGTCGCCGGGCTGACCGACCGGCTGGAGATCCGCAAGACCGTCGAGCGCGCCAAGGGCGCGCTGATGACGACGTACGGGATGACCGAGCCGCAGGCGTTCAAGTGGATCCAGCGCACCGCGATGGACCACCGGATGACCATGAAGGAGGTCGCCGAGCGGATCCTCGCCGAGACCGCCGGCGGCGAGGTGGCCCAGCCGACCTCCTGAGGTCGCCGGTTCGGGGGGCACCGCGACGGGCCGGTGATCGATAGCATCGGATCCATGGGTGGTCGGCGGTTGGTGGCGGTGCTCGGTGTGTCGGCCGTGCTGCTCGCCGGTTGCGAGGATGGCACCGCCCACGACGGCGACAACCCGCAGCCGGTCAGCCCGACCTGGCAGGAACTGACCCTGCCGGCGCCGCCGGGCCCGCCGGGGCGGCTGATCCTGCGCGACATGGTCGCCTGCGCCGGCCGGTGGTACCTGGTCGGCGGGGTGGCCGACGCGACGCGCGCGACCCGGCCGGCCGCCTGGACGAGCGGGGACGGCACCTCGTGGACCTCGCTGCCGATCGCCGCGGACTCCTTCTACGGCAAGCAGAACGTGCTCTACTCGGTCGGCTGCCGCGACGGGGTGGCCGCCGTGGTCGGCGCGAAGGTCGGCGGCGCGCACGGCTATCCGCGGGTGAGCACCTGGCGGCAGCGCGGCGACGGCACGCTGGTCGAGGTGGCGGCGTCGTTCGAGACCTACGGCGGGCCGAAGGCGGTCAACGTGTCCCGGTTGGCCGGCGGGCCGGCGGGCTGGTTGATCGTGGGTAACCGGTCCAGCGGCGCGGCGGCCTGGGTGTCGCCGGACGCGGCGGACTTCGTGCTGGTCGAGGCGGCGCCGGAGTTGGCGTCCGACACCCGCGGGGTGAGCTGGGCGTTCGACGCGGTCGCCGGGCCGGGGGGTTGGCTGGCCGTGGGCGGGGTGCTGCCGCGCGGCCGGATCGACCGGGATCCGGCGGCCTGGACGTCGGCGGACGGGCGGTCCTGGCGGCGGACGACCCTGCCGGGCACCAGCGACTACGAAGAGTTGCAGCGGGTGGTGATGGCCGGCGACACCGCTGTCGCGGTGGGGTTGCGGGGCCGGGCGTTCGGGACGTGGCGGCAGGCGCCGGGGGCCGACTGGGCGGCAGCCGGTGGCTTCGGTGCGCTCGGCGCGGGTGGGGTGCCGTCGGTGAGCTCGCTGGTGGCCTCCGGCGGGTGGCTGTTGGCGGCGGTCTCCGACGGGGCGCGGCACAGCGTGTGGGCGTCGTCGGACCTCGGCGGGTCGTGGCACGAGGTGGTCCCCGCGACGCAGTTGCCGGCCGGGGCGGATCGGGACGTCAGCCTCCTGGCGGTGGGGGAGCGCTGGTGGCTGGTGGCGGACGACGGCACCCGCAGCGGGTTCTGGTGGGCTCCGGCGGCCCCGGCGCCGGGGTGACGCGAGGCCGGTCGCCGGCCGCTGCCGGGTGATCGATTCGGGTCATTGACCAGCCGGGAGTCGACCGGTTGGCGGGGGTTCGGGCCGTCCCGCGATTCGGTCAGCCAACCGCCTAAGGACCGGTCAGGGGATTGACCTGTTACGGGAAATGTTTGGATCCCGCGCGCCTTCGTAACGGTTTCGCAGACCCCGGCTCTAGGCCTTCCGAGACCGTATGAGTGTCGGTACGCTCCGCCATCACGAGCCGTAACGCAGGGGGCGTCCCTGCGGGGTGGGTGGAACTGCGGGTTGCTGGCTGTCCCCGTCGGTGGGGTTGGTCGGGCCCGCATCTGGAGGAGGTCAGGAAGCCGTGAGGCGAAGCTATGTACGGGCGCTCGGCACTGCCGCGCTCGCCGCGACCCTGGTTGTCGCAGCTGGTTGCCAGGACTCGGGCGGCGAAGGCGGCACCGCGTCCGGCGACTGCGGCGGCAAGATCGCGATCTTCGGTGCGTTCACCGGTGACAACGCGGGTCTGGTGATCCCGTCGCTGAACGGCGCGAAGCTCGCCGTGAAGCAGCACAACGAGAAGAACCCGGACTGCAAGGTCACCATGCAGGAGTTCGACACCCAGGGCGACCCGGCGGTGGCGACTCCGTTCGCGAACCAGATCGCCGGCGACAACTCGTTCCTCGGCGTCATCGGTGGCCACTTCTCCGGTGAGTCGGACGCGACCATGCCGATCTACCAGGCCGCCGGCCTGGCGATGGTGGCCCCGTCGGCCACCCGGACCGACCTGACCCAGAAGGGCAACACGTCCTTCTTCCGGGTGGTCGGCCACGACGGCACGCAGGCCGGCGCGGTGGCGACCTACATGAAGGCGCAGAACGCGCAGAAGGTCTTCGCGATCGACGACGGCAGCGCCTACGGCGCTGGCATCACCGCCGAGCTGGGCAAGAACCTCGGCGGCACGCTGGTCGGCAGCGACAAGATCCAGGAGCGGCAGTCGCAGTTCGACGCCACCATCTCCAAGATCAAGGCGGCGCAGGCCGACTTCGTCTTCTACGGCGGCTACACCCGTGAGGCCGCTCCGCTGGTGCGCCAGATGCGCGCCGCCGGTGTCCAGGCCAAGTTCGTCGGCCCGGACGGTCTCTACGACCCGGCGTTCCCGCAGGGTGCCTCCGGCGGTGCCGAGGGCGCGATCATCACCTGCCCGTGCCTCCCGGCCGACAAGGCCGGCGGCACCTTCTCCGCCGACTACCAGAAGGAGTACGGCCAGGCGCCGGGTTCCTACGGTGCGGAGGGCTTCGACGCCGCGCAGATCTACCTGGACGCGTTCAAGGACGGCAAGAAGAGCCGGGCCGACATCCTGGCCTACGTGAAGTCCTACGACAAGCAGGGCGTGTCGAAGTACATCAAGTTCGACGACAAGGGTGACGTCGACCCGACGAAGGTCGTCATCTGGGCGTACCAGATCAAGGGCACGGCGATCGAGCCGCTGCAGGAGCTCAAGCTCAGCTGACGACAGCACTGGAGTACGGCCGGGGTGTTCGCCCCGGCCGTACTCGATGCAAGGAGACCCCGGTGAATTTCGACGAACTATTCGGCCATCTCGGCCAGCACACCGTCGACGGGTTGTCCAAGGGGGCGATCTACGCCCTGATCGCCCTGGGCTACACGCTCGTCTACGGCGTCCTGCGCCTGATCAACTTTGCCCACTCCGAGGTTTTCATGGTCGGCACCTTCGCGGTGCTGGGCGTGTGGACCGCGTTCGGGGTGCAGAACAACCCGCCGATCGGGCAGGCGGTGCTCTTCCTGGTGCTCGGTCTGGTGGCCGCGGCGGTCGCCTCCGGTGGCACCGCACTGGCGATCGAACGGATCGCCTACCGCCCCCTGCGGCGCAAGAACGCGCCGCCGCTGATCTTCCTGATCACCGCGATCGGGCTCTCGCTGGTGCTGGTCGAGGTCTTCGGCCTGCTGCTGCCGGACATCGCCGGTGGCGCGCTGCCGACGATGTTCGGTCGGGCCCGGCAGATCGTCGGTATGCCAACGATCATCCAGCAGGAGACGCTCTTCACCATCGGCGGCACGGCGATCACCAACATCCAGTTGATCGTGTTCATCTCCGCCGTGGTGATGATGGCGGCGCTGGACTGGTTCATCAACCGCACCCGCTACGGCCGGGGCGTGCGGGCGGTGGCGCAGAACCCGGAGACGGCGGCCCTGATGGGCGTCAACCAGGAGCGCGTGATCATGCTGATCTTCGTGCTCGGCGGCATCATGGCCGGCGCCGCGGCGCTGCTGTGGAGCATGCGGTTCGGCTTCACCCAGAACAGCATCGGCTTCGTGCTGGGTCTGAAGGCGTTCACCGCGGCGGTGCTCGGCGGTATCGGCAACCTGCGGGGCGCGCTGGTGGGCGGCCTCTTCCTCGGCATCGTCGAGGTCTACGGCGCCACCCTGTTCGCCTCCAACTGGGAGGACGTCATCGCCTTCGTGGTGCTGATCGTGGTGCTGATGTTCCGTCCGACCGGCCTGCTGGGTGAGTCGCTCGGGAGGGCCCGCGCATGATTGACAAGATTCGTGCCGCGGACCGCCGCCGGGTCAGCCTGCTGACCTCCGTCGGCGACCGCGTCCGGGCGCTGCCGCGCTGGCAGCAGGCGATCGGGCTGGCCGCCCTGGTGGCGTTCCTCTACTACCTGCCGCTGCTCGGCATTCCGGGTCTGACCTGGCTGCGTACCGACTCGATCGCCGGTGGCAACAACTGGGCCGGTGTGCTGTTCGTCTGCGCCATCTACGTGCTGGTCGCCATCGGCCTGAACGTGGTGGTGGGTCTGGCCGGCCTGCTCGACCTCGGCTACATCGGCTTCTTCGCCATCGGTGCGTACAGCGTGGCGCTGTTCGGCTCGGTGAACTCGCCGGTGGTCAAGTGGATCCAGCAGGAGTTCGACCTGCCGCCGACCTGGGCGGTGACCTGGGCCATCTGCCTGTTCATCGCGCTGGTGCTGACGCTGATCTCCGGCGTGCTGCTGGGCTGGCCGACGCTGCGGCTGCGCGGCGACTACCTGGCCATCGTCACGCTCGGCTTCGGCGAGATCATCCGGATCTTCGCGCGGAACGCCACCGGCGTGACCAACGGCCCGCAGGGCATCTCGGCGATCCCCGGTCCGGAGGGTCCGCCCTCGGCGGAGAACGAGATCTTCGGTCTGATCGACGCCAAGCCGTGGTACTGGCTGGCGATCACGATGGTGCTGTTGATGGTCATCGCGGTGCGCCGGCTGGAGCACAGCCGCGTGGGCCGGGCCTGGCTGGCCGTCCGCGAGGACGAGGACGCCGCGGCGGTGATGGGTGTCTACCCGTTCAAGTTCAAGCTGTGGGCGTTCGCCATCGGCGCGGCGCTGGGCGGCCTGTCCGGCTTCCTGTTCGCCAGCCGGAACGCGTTCATCGACCCGACGCAGTTCAACGTGAACCTGTCGATCCTCTTCGTGGCGATGGTCGTGGTCGGTGGCTCCGGCAACATGGTCGGGGTGTCGCTCGGCGCGGTGCTGCTGGCCTACCTCCCGGAGCGGTTCCGGGAGATCGCCGACTACCGGTGGCTGGCCTTCGGCCTGGCCATGGTGCTGGTGATGATCCTGCGTCCGCAGGGTCTGATCCCCAGCCGGCGGCGGGCCCGGGAGTTGAAGGACCGCGCGGCGGAGGCAGAGGAGGCGCCCGCTCATGTCTGACCAGACCACCACGGCGGCGCCGAAGATCCCGACCCAGGCCGGGCCGCGGCCCGTGCTGCTCGAGGTCGACAACGTCACGCTGCGCTTCGGCGGCGTGGTCGCCCTCGACGGGATCAACTTCCAGATCAACGAGGGCGAGATCCTCGGCCTGATCGGCCCGAACGGCGCCGGCAAGACCACCACGTTCAACGTGATGACCGGGGTGTACAAGCCGACCTCCGGGGCGGTCCGGTTCCGCGGGCAGCGGGTGACCGGCCGCAAGCCGCACCAGATCAGCCGGATGGGCATCTCCCGGACGTTCCAGAACATCCGGCTCTTTCCGGAGATGACCGCGCTGGAGAACGTCATGGTCGGGACGGACTCCCGGCACAAGACCAGCGTGCCGGGGGCGCTGTTCCGGCTCTACCGGGTGCGCCCGAAGCCGGAGGAGTTGCCGCAGGTCACCGCCGAGTCCGGGATCGTCCGGAGCTGGCAGCAGGTGCGGCGGACGTTCGCCAAGACCTTCGGCCTGTCCCGGCACATCCTGGAGGAGCGGGCGGCCGAGGCCAAGGCGCTGGAGCTGTTGCGCTTCGTCGGCATCGCCGACCGGGCCAACGACGCGGCGCGCAACCTGCCGTACGGCTACCAGCGCCGGTTGGAGATCGCCCGGGCGCTGGCCACCGAGCCGAAGCTGATCTGCCTGGACGAGCCGGCCGCCGGCTTCAACCCGGCCGAGAAGGAGGACCTGCTCGGCCTGATCCGCAGGATCCGTGACCTGGGGCTGACCGTGCTGCTCATCGAGCACGACATGAAGCTGGTCATGGGGGTCACCGACCGGATCGTGGTGCTGGAGTTCGGCCGGAAGATCGCCGACGGCGCGCCGGCCGAGGTCAGCCGGGATCCGAAGGTGATCGCGGCCTACCTGGGGGAGTCCACTGATGACGCTGCTTGAGCTCGAGAACGTCACCGTCGCCTACGGCCGGATCGAGGCGCTGCACGGCATCAGTCTCACCGTCAACGAGGGTGAGGTGGTGGCCCTGATCGGCGCGAACGGCGCCGGCAAGACCACCACCATGCGGGCCATCTCCGGTACCCGCGCGCTCTCCGGCGGGAAGATCACCTTCAACGGGGAGGACATCAGCAAGCTCCGGGCCGACCTGCGGGTGGTCCGGGGGCTGTGCCAGTCCCCGGAGGGGCGGCAGATCTTCCCCGGCATGACGGTGATGGAGAACCTGGACATGGGGGCGTACACCCGACGGGACGCCGCCGGCATCGCCGCCGACCTGGACCGGGTGCTGACGCTGTTCCCGCGGCTGGCCGAGCGGCGCAAGCAGGCCGGTGGCACGCTCTCCGGCGGTGAGCAGCAGATGCTCGCGGTCGGCCGGGCGTTGATGAGCCGGCCGAAGCTGCTGCTGCTGGACGAGCCGTCGATGGGTCTGGCCCCGATGGTGATCCGGCAGATCTTCGACATCATCACGGAGATCAACCAGCAGGGCACCACGATCCTGCTGGTGGAGCAGAACGCCCAGCAGGCGCTGTCCCGGGCGCACCGGGGGTACGTGCTGGAGACCGGTCGGATCGTGAAGGAGGGGTCCGGCCAGGACCTGCTGCACGACCCGGCGGTCAAGGAGGCGTACCTCGGCGTGGCCTGACCGCGTCGTACCGCCGGCGGCCGTCCGTCCCCGAGGGGGCGGGCGGCCGCCGGCGCTTTTCCGCCCGGGCCCGGTGCCGCCGGGTCGGGGTTGTCGGTCGTACGGACTAGAGTCGCCTCCGTGACAGCTACGACGCCGCGCCTGCTCCTCGTCGACGGACACTCCCTGGCATACCGGGCCTTCTTCGCCCTGCCGGTGGAAAACTTCTCCACCACGACGGGTCAGCCGACCAACGCGGTCTACGGCTTCACCTCGATGCTGATCAACGTGCTCCGCGACGAGCAGCCCACCCACATCGTCGTCGCCTTCGACGTCTCCCGCCGCTCCTTCCGCACCGAGAAGTACGCCGAGTACAAGGCCGGCCGCAGCGAGACCCCGACCGACTTCAAGGGCCAGGTCAGCCTGGTCAAGGAGGTGCTGGCGGCGCTGCGCATCCCGGTGGTGGAGAAGGAGGGCTACGAGGCCGACGACGTCATCGCCACGCTCGCCTGCCAGGCCCGCGACCAGGGCATGTCGGTGCTGATCACCACCGGCGACCGCGACGCGTTCCAGCTCGTCGGCGACAGCATCACCGTGCTCTACCCGCGCAAGGGCGTCTCCGACCTGGCCCGGATGGACCCGGCCGCGGTCGAGGCGAAGTACGGCGTGCCCCCGGAGCGCTACCGCGACCTGGCCGCGCTGGTCGGCGAGACCAGCGACAACCTGCCCGGCGTCCCCGGTGTCGGCCCGAAGACGGCGGCGAAGTGGATCACCGCGTACGGCGGGGTGGAGGGCGTCGTCGCCCGGGCCGACGAGATCAAGGGCAAGGCCGGCGACAGCCTGCGCGAGCGGCTCGCCGACGTGATCCGCAACTACGAGATCAACTGCCTGGTCTCCGACCTGGAGCTGCCGCTGCGCCCGGAGGACGCCCGCTGGGCCGGCTGGGACCGCGAGGCGGTGCACCAGGTCTTCGACACCCTGGAGTTCCGGATCCTGCGCGACCGGCTCTACCAGTACCTCGAGGCGGTGGAGCCGGAGGCCGAGGCCGGGTTCGACCTGGCCGGCGAGGTGCTCACCGAGCCGGGCGCGCTGACCCGGTGGCTGGGCGCGCACGCGCCGGCCGGCACCCCGGTCGGCGTGGCGGTCACCCTCGACACCGGCCCCAACCGGCGGCACACCGCCACGGTGACCGCCCTGGCGCTGGCCACCGCCGCCGGGGCGGCGGCCTGGGTCGACCCGGCCCGGCTGGACGCCGGCGACGAGGCGGCGCTCGCCGGCTGGCTGGCCGACGCCGAGCGGCCCAAGGTGCTGCACGACAGCAAGCCGGCAGTGCTCGCGTTCGCGGCGCACGGCTGGTCGCTGGAGGGCATCGTCCGCGACACCCAGATCGCGGCCTACCTGGCCCGCCCCGACCAGCGCTCCTACGACCTGACCGACCTGGCGCTGCGCTACCTGCACCGCGAGCTGCGGGTCGACGCGCCCGACGACGGCCAGCTCACCCTCGACGGTCTGGGCAACGAGGGCGAGGTCGAGCAGAACCTGATGCTCCAGGCCCGGGCCACCCTCGACCTGGCCGACGCGATCGACGCCGAGCTGTCCCGCGACGGCGAGCAGTCGGCCCGGCTGATGGCCGGGGTCGAGCTGCCGCTGATGCGGGTGCTGGCCGGCATGGAGCGCACCGGCATCGCCGCCGACACGCACTACCTGTCGGAGCTGGAGGCGCACTTCGCGGCCGAGGTGAAGGCCGCCGCGCAGGGCGCGTACGCGGCGGTCGGGCGGGAGTTCAACCTGGGCTCGCCCAAGCAGCTGCAGGAGATCCTCTTCGGTGAGCTGGGGCTGCCCAAGACCAAGAAGATCAAGACGGGCTACACCACCGACGCCGACGCCCTGCAGTGGCTCTACGCGCAGAACCCGCACCCGGTGCTGGCGCACCTGCTGCGCCACCGCGACGTGGCCAAGCTGAAGTCCACGGTTGACGGGCTGCTCAAGTCGGTCTCCGACGACGGCCGGATCCACACCACCTTCAACCAGACGGTGGCGGCCACCGGCCGGCTCTCCTCGACCGAGCCCAACCTGCAGAACATCCCGATCCGCACCGAGGAGGGGCGGCGGATCCGGCGCGCCTTCGTGGTGGGCGAGGGCTACGAGTGCCTGCTCACCGCCGACTACAGCCAGATCGAGATGCGGATCATGGCGCACCTGTCGTCGGACGACGCGCTGATCGAGGCGTTCAACTCCGGGGCCGACTTCCACGCCGCCACCGCGTCGTCGGTGTTCGGGGTGCCGGTCGCCGAGGTCACCGCCGACCAGCGGCGCAAGATCAAGGCGATGAACTACGGCCTGGCGTACGGGCTGAGCGCGTTCGGCCTCTCCCAGCAGCTCGGGATCAGCACCGAGGAGGCGCGCGGGCTGATGGAGAACTACTTCGCCGGTTTCGGCGGGGTACGCGACTACCTGCACGAGGTGGTGGCCCGGGCCCGCCACGACGGCTACACCTCCACCATCCTGGGCCGCCGGCGCTACCTGCCCGACCTGGTCAGCGACAACCGGCAGCGCCGCGAGATCGCCGAGCGGATGGCGCTCAACGCCCCGATCCAGGGCTCCGCGGCCGACATCATCAAGGTCGCCATGCTGCACGTGGAGACCGCGCTGCGCGAGGCCGGGCTGCGCTCGCGGATGCTGCTGCAGGTGCACGACGAACTGGTCTTCGAGGTCGCCCCCGGCGAGCGGGAGGCGCTGGAGACACTCGTGCGGCGCGAGATGGGCGGGGCCTACCCGCTGTCGGTGCCGCTGGAGGTGTCGGTCGGCGAGGGCCGCGACTGGAACAGCGCCGACCACTGACCCGCCGCGTCCGCCGGGCACCCGCCCGGCGGACGATCAGCGGCCCGGTCCCCGGCGCGCCTCCGGCGGTTTGCCGCGCCGTTCCAGGGCCTGCCGGGACCGGCCGCCGGGCGCCGGCAGCGGGGCCTTGAGAGGGTCGTGGCCCCAGTTCATCAGCGAGTACCGCCAGCGGGTCCGCCGTACGTCGCCGCTGGGCCGCTGCGCCATGTGCCGCCGGACGTACCCGACCACCTTGCGCATGTGCCGGTAGTCGGTCTCGGAGAGCTCACCGCGCTTGCGGCGCAGCAGGTCGATGATCCGGCGGCCCGACTCGTGCCCCACCGACTCGCCGCCCTTGCTGCCCTTGCGCCACCCGACGTGCTTGGACTCGTCGGTCTCCAGCCACGACTTCAGCTCGCCGGGCTTCATGTTCACCGCCTCGGTGAACTCCCGGTACGTCTGCTGCGGGTCCTCACTTCGGCTCACGGCGCAGCACCTCCGGTCGGTGGGCGACGTCCCGGCCCGAGTCGTCGTTGCGGATCCGGTACTGCGGGTGCTCCGGGGACGCGTTGACGGCGTGCCCGCGCACGTGCGTCCGGTCGATGAGTTTCTCCTTCACCACGCCGTACGCCCGGCCGCTGTGACTGGCCCAGGAGACGTGGTCGCCCTCGCGGAATTCCCTCTTCTCGGCCATACGCCCTGGCTACCCGGCGCCGGTGGGCGGAAACGGCGGCTACCGGCGCGCGGGCTTCTCGGCCACGAAGATCGCGGTGCCCGGGAAGAGCCGGCCGCGCAGCGGGCTCCACTGCCCCCAGATCCCCTCGTGCCCCTCCGGCCACTCCGGTTCCACCAGGTCGACCAGGCGGAACCCGGCGCCGACCAGCTCGCGGATCCGATCGCCGAGGGTGCGGTGCTGCTCGACGTAGGTGGCCGTGCCGGTCTCGTCCTGCTCCACGTAGGGGGAGCGGTCGAAGTACGAGTGCACGGCGGTCAGCCCGCCCTCGCCCGGGTCGTCCAGGAAGATCCACCGCATCGGGTGGGTGACCGAGAACACCCAGCGGCCACCGGGGCGCAACACCCGGAACACCTCGCGCATCACCGCCGCCGAGTCGGTCACGAACGGGATCGCGCCGAACGCCGTGCAGGCGGTGTCGAACGCCTCGGCGCCGAAGGGCAGCGCCAGCGCGTCGGCCTGCACCAGCGGCACCCGTACGCCGGTGCGGGCGGCGGCGCGCGCGGCGTGGCGCAACATGCCGGCGGAGAGGTCCAGGGCGACCGGCCGGGCACCCTGGCTGGCCAGCCAGCGGGCCGCCGCGGCCGCCCCGCAGCCCAGCTCCAGCACCCGCCGTCCGGCCAGCTCGCCCAGCAGCCCGACGTCGGCCTCGCGCACCCCTTCCGGGCACCAGACGAAGTCGACGTCGCCGAGGAAGCCGCCGTGCTCGGCCTGGTAGTCGTCGGCGTCGGCGTCCCACCAGCGGCGGTTGGCCCGGCGCGCCTCGGCGTCGCCGACCCGGCGGCGGGTCACCCGGCTGTCGTCGTCGTCCACCCGCTCACGCTAGGCCCCGGCGTCAGCCCACCGACGCTCGGGCTCGGGCGCACCGGGGGTGCCGGTGGCCGGACGGTCCGGGCGGGCGGTCCGGGCGGGCGGGGGGCCGGGTCCGGGTGGCCGAGCCCGGCTCCGCCCCGAGGTGGATGGGGCGGCTGTGACGCACGAGACAGTCGAGGTGCTTTCCGGGCGATTTCTCGGCTTTCGCAGGTCACCAGGCGGCGAGGAGACGGGAGGGCTTGCACGCTGTGGTAATGCGCACGGTAGGCTAGACGATGCGCTCGCGGATCGTGTGCCTCGGCAGGGAGCAGGTGCGCGGTCTCCGGAGCCACATCATGATCTCACTTGGCGATCGTTCGGTGTGCCCGGCGACGGATCCGCTGGCGCGAACAGGTCACCGCGACGCAAGCCTGCGATGACACATCATCCGACCGGAGCAACCGCCCACATGACGAGCAGCATCGAGGCCCCCTCGAGCGCCAACAAGGTCACCGTCGACGACCTCGGCTCCGAGGAAGCTTTCCTCGCCGCGATCGACGAGACCATCAAGTACTTCAACGACGGCGACATTGTCGAAGGCACCGTCGTCAAGGTCGATCGGGACGAGGTCCTGCTCGACATCGGCTACAAGACCGAGGGCGTCATCCCCTCTCGGGAGCTGTCGATCAAGCACGACGTGGACCCGGCCGAGGTGGTTTCGGTCGGCGACCACATCGAGGCCCTTGTCCTCCAGAAGGAGGACAAGGAGGGGCGTCTGATCCTCTCGAAGAAGCGCGCGCAGTACGAGCGGGCGTGGGGCACCATCGAGAAGATCAAGGACGAGGACGGTGTCGTCCGCGGCTCGGTCATCGAGGTGGTCAAGGGTGGCCTCATCCTCGACATCGGGCTGCGCGGCTTCCTGCCCGCCTCCCTGGTCGAGATGCGGCGCGTGCGTGACCTGCAGCCGTACGTCGGCCGCGAGCTCGAGGCCAAGATCATCGAGCTGGACAAGAACCGCAACAACGTGGTCCTGTCCCGCCGGGCCTGGCTGGAGCAGACGCAGTCCGAGGTGCGCACCGAGTTCCTCAACAAGCTGCAGAAGGGCCAGGTCCGCAAGGGCGTCGTGTCCTCGATCGTCAACTTCGGCGCGTTCGTCGACCTCGGCGGCGTGGACGGTCTGGTGCACGTCTCCGAGCTCTCCTGGAAGCACATCGACCACCCGTCCGAGGTCGTCGAGGTGGGCCAGGAGGTCGAGGTCGAGGTCCTGGACGTCGACCTGGACCGCGAGCGGGTCTCGCTGTCGCTGAAGGCGACCCAGGAGGACCCGTGGCGGCAGTTCGCCCGCACCCACGCGATCCAGCAGATCGTGCCGGGTAAGGTCACCAAGCTGGTGCCGTTCGGCGCCTTCGTCCGGGTGGACGACGGCATCGAGGGCCTGGTCCACATCTCCGAGCTGGCCGAGCGCCACGTGGAGATCCCGGAGCAGGTCGTCCAGGTCGGCTCCGAGGTCATGGTCAAGGTCATCGACATCGACCTGGAGCGCCGCCGGATCTCGCTGTCGCTCAAGCAGGCCAACGAGGGCTTCGTCGAGGGCGAGGAGCACTTCGACCCGACCCTCTACGGCATGGCCGCGACCTACGACGCCGAGGGCAACTACATCTACCCGGAGGGCTTCGACCCGGAGACCGGGGAGTGGCTCGAGGGGTACGAGAAGCAGCGCGAGACTTGGGAGCAGCAGTACGCCGAGGCGCGTCAGCGCTGGGAGGCCCACACCAAGCAGGTGCAGACCTCCCGGGCCGCCGACGCCGAGGCCGCTGCCAACCCGGCTCCGGCGGTCAGCGGTGGCGGCGCCACCTCGACCACCCCGGCCCCGAGCCGGCAGGCCGAGGAGCCGGCCGGCACCCTGGCCACCGACGAGGCGCTCGCCGCACTGCGGGAGAAGCTCGCCGGCGGCAAGTGACCCGCTGAACGACGAAGGGCCCCGTCCCCGCGATCCGTGAGATCGCCGGGGGCGGGGCCCTCGCCGTTCCCGCCCGACCCTTAATCCCGTAACCCCGCCGGCCTCGCCGTTCTCGCCCGGCCTGCCAGCCTCCGCTCCCGCCGCCCTTGCCGTTTCTGCCGGGCACGCCGTCGCCGTCCTGGCCCGTCGTTCTCGCCGGGCCGCCGGCGTCCCCGGGTGGTCCGCCGCCTCGCCTGGCCGGCCACTGTCACCCCCGTGCCGGGTTCCGCCTGCGTGATCGTGCCCGATCCTGGATGTAGTGGCCTCGGAGCGTCCTGGAGGCCACTACATCCAGGATGTTGCGCGACCTCGGGGGAGCGCGCCGGTCGGAGCCAGGGTGGTGGGCGGACCCGGGGGCGACGGGCAGGGCGCGGCCGGGGGCGGGGCGGGGAAGGGGCGGTGGGTGCCCTGACTTGGCGGCCTGATCGTGATCAGGTTGACTGGTGCCGTGCTGAGGGTGGGACTGACCGGAGGAATCGGCTCCGGCAAGAGCGCCGTGGCGGCCCGGCTGGCCGAGCGCGGCGCGGTGGTGATCGACTCGGACCGGATCGCCCGGGAGGTGGTCGCTCCGGGGACCGAAGGGCTGGCCGAGATCGTCGCCGCCTTCTCCGAGCGGGTGCTCGACGCCGACGGGGCGCTGGACCGGGCGGCCCTCGGCGCGGTGGTCTTCGCCGACGAGGCGGCCCGCCGCCGGCTGGAGGCGATCACCCACCCCCGGGTCCGGGCGCGTTCCGCCGAACTGGCCGCCGCGGCGGGACCCGACGCGATAGTGGTCAACGACGTACCGCTGCTGGTGGAGGTGGGGTTGGCGCCCACGTACCACCTGGTGGTCGTGGTGGAGACGGCCGTGTCGGTGCGGTTGGAGCGGCTGGCCCGCGACCGGGGGATGGACCGGGCGGAGGCCGAGCGGCGGATCGCCGCGCAGGCCGACGACGACCGCCGCCGGGCCGTGGCGGACGTGCTGCTGAGCAACGACGGCAGCCTGGCCGACCTGCACGCGGCCGTCGACGCCCTCTGGTACGACCGGCTGCTGCCCTTCGCGGCGAACCTGCGCGAGCGGCGGGTGGTCCGGCCGGCGCGGGTCGAGCTGTCCGAGGCGGACCCCACCTGGCCGCGCCAGTACGCCCGGCTGGCCGCCCGGATCCGGCACGCGCTCGCCCCGGCCGAGCCGCGGATCGACCACATCGGGTCCACCGCCGTGCCGGGACTCGCCGCCAAGGACGTGATCGACATCCAACTCGCCGTGCCGACCCTCGCCGACGCCGACGGGGCGTTCGCCGAGCGGCTGGCCGAGGCGGGCTTCCCGCGGGTGCCCGGCGAGTGGTGGGACAACCCGCGTCCGCCCGGCAGCGGCCGGTGGCCCAAGCGGCTGCACGGTAGCGCCGACCCGGCCCGCCCGGTCCACCTGCACATCCGCGAGGTGGACTCGCCCGGCTGGCGGTACGCCCTGCTGATGCGCGACCACCTGCGCGCCGACCCGGACCAGCGGGCGGCGTACCTGCAGGTGAAGCGCGACCTGGCGGCCGCCGCGCCGGACAGCGCCACCTACAGCACCGCGAAGGACCCCTGGTTCGACGAGGAGCACCTGCGGGCCGAGGCCTGGGCCCAGCAGACCGGGTGGCGGCCCTGACGGCACCTCCCCGGTCCGCCCCGCAACGCACCCCGACCACGGCGCACCCCCGACGGCACCCGCGCCGGCCTGACCGGGTGCGGTCGCTCGCCGGCGCCCGTCCGGGGCAGCGGCACGTGGGTGCTCAGCGGTCGGCGGCGCGGGTGCGGCCCGGGGCGGGGGCGGTCCACCCGGGCACCGGGGCGGGCGTCAGGTCGAGCTGGGCCCAGGCGCCCGGCCGGGTCCGCAGCTCCAGCCGGCGCAGCAGCCCGGACCGGTCGATCCAGTAGCGCAGCAGGGTCCGGGAGGTGCGTACCTCGATCACGTCCACGGTCCGGCCGTCCAGGCTGTCGCCCCGCACCCGTACCGCGTCGCCGCGCTGGCCGGTCGGGCCACCGGCCCGCAGCGCCGCGTCGACCAGCAGGTCGAGGTCGTCGGCCCGGGCCGGGCCGGCGCGCCAGCCGCCGGTCGGCGACGGCAGCGGCGGCCGGCCGGGTTTCTCGGCGGGGCCGGGCACCGCGGTGGCCGGCAGGTCCGCCCGGGCGGTGCCGGCGGGGCCGTGGTGCAGCAGCGTCCGGCGGTCCGGCCGGTTCAGGTCGGCGACCGTCAGGTACGCGCTGCGCCGGGCCCAGCTCAGCCAGCCGATGCCGCGCAGGTTCGTGTCGGCGCCCACGGGCGCGGTCAGGGTGACGGTGGCGCCGCCCCGGTCGCGCAGCCGGCCCGCGAGGCGGTCCAGCCGGTCCTGTTCGGCGGCGGTGAGTGCCCGGGGCAGACCCGGCCGTCCGCCCAGCGCGTCGACCGGGCGCAGGGTGGGCCGGTTGGTCCGGTTCAGTTGCACCGTCACCGGGCCGACGCCGCTCAGCCGGGTCTTCAACCGGTGCAGTCGGGCGGACTGGTCGAGCCAGTAGCGCGGGTGCTCGGCGGTGGTGACCCCACCGGGCGCCGGAGCCTGGAGGATGTCCACCGGTTCCGCCCCCACGGTGTCCCGCCCCACCCAGCGTGCGGCGTCGGGGCCGGCCGGTTCGGGTCGGTCGGCGGCGAGGCGGAAGAGCAGGTCGAGCAGGCGGGCGAGGCCGTGCCCGGCGGGCAGGTCGTGCAGCCGCCAGCGGTCCGCCGGGGGTACCAGTGGCGGCGGGGCGGGCGTCGGCACGGCGGTGGGGTCGGGACGCAGCAGCACCACCGTCGGCGTGGCCTGGAGCAGGCCCCGCTCGGCGCCGGCGCCCGGCCCGCCCACGTCCAGGTAGACCAGCGGGCGGGACCAGTCCACCCAGCCGATCAGCTCGGTGCGGGCCGCCCCCTCGCCGGTCGTCACGTGCAGCCCGGACCGCAGGTCCCGGTAGTTGGTGACCCGCATGGCGGCGAGCCGCTCGTGCTCCGCCGCGGTGAGCGTCCGCGGTTGCTCCGGCGGGTCGGGGGCCCAGCTCAGCAGCCCGACGACCAGCGCGGCGGCGGAGACCGTGGCGACCACGGCGAGCGCCAGCAGGGCGGTCCGGCGGCGCCGGACGAGACCCCGGCGCAGGCCGCCCGGGCCGCGCCGGACCCGGTCCGGCCCGCCGTCCAGCACCCGGCGGATCGCCTCCTGGTCCCGGTTCAACAGCCGCCGGGCGGCACCGGGTGTCACGGCGTCGGGCGGCGCGGCGGGAGTGGCGGCCGGGGCGCGACGGCGGCGCGCCGCGCCCCGGCCCGCGGCCCGGGCGGGCCCGGTGCGGCCGGTCACGGGGTCAGGATCCGGACGTGCGGTGCCCGAGGTCACCGCCGCGGCGCGCCCGGTGCGGGTGGGTGCCGGGTCGCGGTGGCGGCGGGCCGCCCACCGGCGCAGCGGCGCCGTCCAGCGACCGGCCGGCTCCGGCGGTACGGGGTCGTCGGGGCCTTGGCCGCCGGACGGATCCCGGGCATCGGGCCTGCCGTCGGCCTCGCGGCTGCCACGTGCCGGTCGTGAGGTCTCCACAGGTAGTTGAACGGGCCGGAGCGGGCCGGGGTGACGAGCCGGCCGGGCCGGCGATCCCGCGCCGGGCTGTGCCGCCGGTCAGGGCTGGGAGGCGGCGGCGACCGGCCAGGGTAGGGGCGGGTGGCCCCCGCGGGTCGGAGACCGGCGGCAGGGCCGCGCTGTCCGCCGTCGGGCCGGGAGGTGGGGTGTCCGGCCAGGGGTGGCCGGGGTGACGGCCGGGGCTGGTGGTCGGGGCGCGGCTGAGGGCGCGGGGCCGGGAGGTGGGGTGTCTGGCCAGGGGCGGCCCGGGCGGCGGCCGGGGCTGGTTGACCACAGGATCGGCAGTCGGGGCGCGGGTGGGGGCCGGGAGGTGGGGTGTCTGGCCAGGGTGGCCCGGGCGACGGCCGGGTCCTGTCGTCCGGGGCACGACTACCCGGCGGATCGGGCGCGGGTGGCGGCCGGGTCCGGCGGGTCGGGGTGACGGGCAGGGGCGCTCGCGGCGGCCGGTCTGCGCGTCACGCGCGACCACTCGGGTGCGCACGCCGGGAGTGCCGGGTGCTGCGACCCCTGTGCCGGCGGCGGGCCGGCTGATGATGCCTGGCCGCCTGCCCGGTCGGCCGCCGCGAGCGGCCTACACGAAGAGCCTAGCCGGGTGAGATGGGCCACACAATGGGAATATCGAAGCCGATCAGGGACCGACCGTAGTCGCGGCGGAGTGTCGGACCCCCGGCGTACCGTTGGGGTCATGGCGCTCGACATTCCCCGACTCGACGGCCGGTTCCAGGTCGTCAGCGAGTTCCAGCCCGCCGGCGACCAGCCGGCCGCGATCGACGAGTTGGAGCGTCGGGTTCGCGGCGGCGACCGCGCCACGGTGCTGCTCGGCGCGACCGGCACCGGCAAGAGCGCCACCACCGCGTGGCTGATCGAGCGGTTGCAGCGGCCGACGCTGGTGCTCGCGCCCAACAAGACGCTCTGCGCGCAGCTGGCCAAGGAGTTCAGCGAGCTGCTGCCGCACAACGCTGTCGAATACTTCGTCTCCTACTACGACTACTACCAGCCCGAGGCCTACATCCCGCAGACCGACACCTACATCGAGAAGGACTCCTCGATCAACGAGGAGGTGGAGCGGCTGCGGCACTCGGCGACCATGTCGCTGCTCACCCGGCGCGACGTGATCGTGGTGGCCACCGTCTCGGCGATCTACGGCCTGGGCACCCCGGAGGAGTACCTCGACCGCGCGGTGCGGGTCGCCGTCGGCCAGGAGCTCGACCGCGACCAGTTGCTCCGCCGCCTGGTCGACATCCAGTACACCCGCAACGACATGGCCTTCAACCGGGGCACGTTCCGGGTCCGCGGCGACACGCTGGAGATCATCCCGGCGTACGAGGAGCTCGCCGTCCGGATCGAGCTCTTCGGCGACGAGGTGGAGAAGCTCTACTACCTCAACCCGCTCACCGGCGACGTGGTCCGCGAGGTCGACCACCTGCTGATCTTCCCCGCCACGCACTACGCTGCCGGGCCGGAGCGGATGGAGCGGGCGATCCGCGACATCGAGACCGAGCTGGGCGAGCGGCTGGCCGAGCTGGAGCGGCAGGGCAAGCTGCTGGAGGCGCAGCGGCTGCGCATGCGCACCACCTACGACATCGAGATGATGCGGCAGGTCGGCTTCTGCTCCGGCATCGAGAACTACTCGATGCACATCGACGGGCGGCTGCCCGGCAGCCCGCCGCACTGCCTGCTCGACTACTTCCCCGACGACTTCCTCACCGTGGTCGACGAGTCGCACGTGACCATCCCGCAGATCGGCGGCATGTACGAGGGCGACGCGTCCCGCAAGCGGATGCTCATCGACCACGGCTTCCGGCTGCCCAGCGCGGCCGACAACCGGCCGCTGCGGTTCGACGAGTTCCTGGAGCGGGTCGGCCAGATGGTCTTCCTCTCCGCCACCCCGGGCCCGTGGGAGCTGGAGCAGTCCCAGGGCGAGTTCGTGGAGCAGGTGATCCGCCCGACCGGCCTGATCGACCCGGAGGTCGTCGTCAAGCCGACCAAGGGCCAGATCGACGATCTCATGCACGAGATCAAGCTGCGTACCGAGCGGGACGAGCGGGTGCTGGTCACCACGCTGACCAAGAAGATGGCCGAGGACCTGTCCGACTACCTGCTGGAGAACGGCATCCGGGTGCGCTACCTGCACTCGGAGGTGGACACGCTGCGCCGGGTCGAGCTGCTGCGCGAGCTGCGCAAGGGCGACTACGACGTGCTGGTCGGCATCAACCTGCTGCGGGAGGGTCTCGACCTGCCCGAGGTGTCGCTGGTGGCGATCCTCGACGCCGACAAGGAAGGCTTCCTGCGCAGCGGCCGGTCGCTGATCCAGACCATCGGTCGGGCGGCCCGGAACGTCTCCGGCCAGGTGCACATGTACGCCGACAAGATCACGCCGTCGATGGCGGACGCGATCGAGGAGACCAACCGGCGGCGGGCCAAGCAGATCGCGCACAACGAGGCGCACGGGATCAGCCCGGAGCCGCTGCGCAAGAAGATCCACGACATCCTCGACGACATCTACCGCGAGGCCGAGGACACCGAGCAGAACACCCGGGTCGGCGGCGCGGTGCGGCAGCTCTCCCGGGGCAAGGCGCCGGTCAAGGAGACCCGCAGCCGTGGCCGGGCCGGCGCCGCCGCCCCGGCGCGCGAGGGCATGGCCCGGGCCGAGCTGGCCCAGCTCATCCAGGAGCTGAACGACCAGATGCTGGCCGCCGCGCGGGAGTTGCAGTTCGAGCTGGCCGCCCGGATCCGCGACGAGGTGGCAGACCTGAAGAAGGAACTGCGGGGAATGGACGCCGCCGGCGTGAAGTGACGCCCGGGCGGTCGCCGGGACGGACGGGCGGTCGGGGATGGACGCGGTCGCGACAGCGGTCGACGAAGTCGTCCTCGGCGTGCCCCACGCCCGGCTGCGGCCCTTCGTCGACCGCTACATCGGCTATCGCGAGCGGGCGGATCTGCCCCTGGTCCGCCGGGAGGTGGCCGGTGCCTTCGTGGTGGTCATCCTCGGCTGGGGCGCTCCGCTGGACGTGGTCGACCCGCGGGACCCCGCCCGGGGCGCGCACCGGGTCGACTCCTTCGTCGCCGGCACGTTCGACGGCCCCTGCACCACCCGGCTGGTCGGCGTCGGCGAGGGGGTGGAGCTGCTGCTGGCCCCGCTGGCCGCCCGCCGGATCCTCGGCCTGCCGCTGGCCGAGCTGACCAACCGGGCGGTGGGGGTGGCGGCACTGCCGGGTGGCTGGCTCGACCGGCTCCGCGTCCGGCTGGCCACCGCCGCCGACTGGCCGGCCCGGTTCGCGCTGCTCGACGCCGCGGTGACCGCCCGGCTGGCGGCGACCGAGCCGGTCGACGCGCGGCTGGCCTGGGCGTGGCAACGGCTCGCCGGCAGCGGTGGCCGGGTCGCCGTCGGCGCCCTCGCCAGCGAGCTGGGCTGGAGCCGCCGGCACCTGGCCGCCCGGTTCCGGGACGAGATCGGGCTGCCGCCGAAGACCACCGCCCGGCTGCTCCGGTTCCAGCGCGCCTACGCGACGCTGGCCGCCGGCCCGGCCCTCGGCGTCGACCGGGCGCCGGCCGGTACGAACGGCCAGGCCGGTCCGGGCGGCGAGAGCGGCTCGGTCGGCCAGGGTGGCACCGGTGGCCCGGGCGAGTGGTCCGGTCCGCCGGCGGGCGGCTGGGCCGAGGTCGCCGCCCGGTGCGGGTACTACGACCAGTCCCACCTGATCCGCGACTTCCGCGAGTTCGCCGGCGGCACCCCGACCGCGCTCGGGTCACATTCGTCCAATCCCGGGTGACCGGGCCGGCGGCAGACTCGGGGCATGCGAACCATCTATCCGATCTTCCGCTACCCGGACGCCGGGGCGGCCATCGACTGGCTCTGCACCGCCTTCGGCTTCACCGTGCACGCGCGGTACGACGCGCCCGACGGTTCGGTGGCGCACGCCGAACTCACCCTGGACACCGGCATGGTGATGGTGGGCGAGCGGCCCGACCCGCGGCCCCGGCCGGGCGACGAGGACTGGTCGGTCTACGTGGCGGTCGCCGACGTCGACGCGCACTGCGCCCGGGCCCGGTCGGCCGGCGCCGAGATCGTCCGGGAGCCGTTCGACACCGACTACGGCTCCCGCGACTACACCGCCCGTGACCTGGCCGGCAACGTCTGGTCCTTCGGCACGTACCGGCCCTGACCCGGCGGTGGCCGGCCCGGGTCGGGCCGCCCGAGGGCGCCCGGCGGCGGCGAGGCCCGGGCGGCGCGAGGCCGGGCAGCGCCGAGGACCGGGGCGGGGTCGGGGTGAGCGGTGAGGGCGGCTGCGATTGCGGTGAGCGAGCGTGGTATTGCGCTGGGTGATCGTCCTGCGTACTCTCCCACGGTGGGGAGGCGGGGATGCCGTTGCCAACGAGTCCGGTCATTCGACGTGCGCGGCTCGGCGCCGAGTTGCGCCAACTGCGCCGGCGGGAGGCGCTCACCCTGGAACAGGTCTGCGACCGGCTGGGCTGGGCTTCCACCTCCAAGCTGTCCCGCATCGAGCTGGGGCAGAGCCGGCCCGACCTCGCCGACGTGCTCGACCTGCTGGACGTCTACCAGGTGCCGGCACCGCAGCGGGACGCGCTCATCGTCATCGCCCGCGACGCGGCCACCAGCCGGGGCTGGTGGAAGGCGCTCGGCGAGATGAGCGAGCGGCAGCGCACGTACGCGGAGCTGGAGGCGGGCGCGGCGAGCATCGTGGACTACCAACCGGCGGTGGTGCCCGGGCTGTTGCAGACCCCGGCGTACGCCCGGCTGCGGATCGCCGCCGGGCGGCTGCTGGACAGCGGCGTGGACGTCGAGGCGGACGTGCGGGCCCGGATCGCCCGGCACGAGGTGCTCCGCCGACCCGAGCCACCCCGCTACACAGCGCTGCTCGCCGAGGCCGCCTGCGACCCCGCCGACGCCCCGCCCGAGGTGTGGCAGGAGCAGCTGCGGCACCTGGTCGACGTGGCCGGGCTGCCGAACGTGACGATCCGGCTGCTGCCCCGGGGCGTCGCCGCGCAGGGCGTGCAGCCGCTCACCCCGTACTCGTGCTACTCCTTTCCGGACCCGGCCGACCCGCGCACGGTGATGCTGGAGGCGCTGACCACCGACGTGCGCCTGGTGACCACACCGGACGTCGACCGGTACGAGCGGATCACCGGTTGGCTGCTGGGCGCGGCCCTGCCGGCGGAGGAGAGTGTCGCGGAGCTGGCCCGCCGCGCCGCCGACTGAGCAGGCACGCAGCGGCCGGGCGCGGGCCACGGCGCCCGGGCGGGCGGCGCGCCCGCCGACGCAGCGGCATGCCGGCGGTTGACCGGACGGGGAGTGGGCCGGGCGCGGGTCGCGCGTGGCGGCACCTCGGCGGGCAGGCGAGCAACGGCCCGACCGAGGGTCACGTGTGGCGGCGGAAGCCGCCCTCGGAGTCGATCACCTGGCCGGTGATCCATCCGGCGTCCGGCGAGCAGAGGAAGCGGACCAGCCGGGCGGCGTCCTGCGGAGTGCCCCAGCGGCCGCCGGGGAAGAGCCGCGCCACCGCCTCCTGGACCTCCGGCGGGGCGTAGCCGGTGTCGGTGGGCCCCGGATTGACGCAGTTGACGGTGATGCCGCCGGGCATCAGCAGCGGGGCGAGCTGGACGGTGAGGTTCTCCACCGCCGCCTTGCTGGCCGCGTACGCCAGTTCGCCGGGCATCGGGCCGAGGCGCTGCCCGCTGGAGAAGAGCACCAGCCGGCCGCCCGATCCGGCGGTGAACGCCGCCGCGAACGCCTGGGCGAGCAGCAGCGTGGCCCGCACGTTGACCAGCAGGTGCCGGTCGATCTCGGTGGCCTCCAGCGCGCCGAGCGGGGTGTGCGTGGAGTAGGCGTGCACGGCCACCACCGCGTCGAGCCGCTCGTACCGGCTCACCGCCTCGCCGACCAGCGCGGCCGGCGCCGCCGGATCGAGCAGATCGGCCCGGTGGTAGGCCGCCACGTCGCCCAACTCGGCCAGCAGGGCCGGCACGCCGTCGGGATCGCCACCGTAGGGCTGCGCCTCGTCGAACTCGGGCAGCCCGGTGAGCAGCAGCCGCCAGCCGTCCGCGGCGAGCGTGCGGGCGACCGCCGCGCCGATGCCGATCCGCCGGCTCACGCCGGTTACCAGAGCCACCCGTTGCGTCATGCCCGACAGTCAACCGGCACCGACGGCCGAAGATCAACCGATATCGCCGCGCGAGTCGCCGGGCCCGGCGCCCCCGAGCCCGTCGGGACCGGCGACCGGCGCGTGCAGGCGGACGATAGGACAGGGGTACGACAGCCTCAGGCCGGCACGTCCACGAAGTGCTCGACCAGCGGCGGGTTGGCGAAGTACGGCCCGATCAGCTCCCGCCACCGGGTGAACCGGTCACTGCCGCGGAAGTTCTCGTTGTGCGCCTCGACCGAGTCCCACTCGACCAGCAGCACGAACCGCGACGGCGACTCCACGCCCCGGGTCATCCGCACCGACCGGCAGCCGGGGGTGCCGGCCAGCACCGGATGCCCCTTGGCGTACGCGGCGGCGAACTCGTCCTCGTGTCCGGGCAGTACGTCGATGAGCGCGACCTCAAGCACCATGCCGGAAGCCTTTCACGGCACCCCGGCGGGGCAGTGGCGCGGGGGTCTGTTCCCGGGGACCGGACCCGCCTAGGGTGGGCGCGCGGAAAGGGGAGCGGCATGATCGACTGGCTGACCGGCACGGCGTTCACCGTGGCGGGTACCGGCACCACCTGGGCCGAGCTGCTGGGCTTCGCCACCGGCGCGCTCAACGTCTGGCTGGTGGCCCGGCAGCGGATCGCCAACTGGCCGGTCGGCATCGCCAACGTGCTGCTGCTGATGCTGCTGTTCTGGACGGCCGGCCTGTACGCCGACGCCGGCCTCCAGCTCGTCTACGTCGCCCTCGGGCTGTACGGGTGGTGGGCGTGGCTGTACGGCGGCGAGCGGCGCTCCCGGCTCACGGTCAGCCGGACCGGTCCCGGGGAGTGGTGGGCGCTGGCGGCGGCCGGGTTGGCGCTGACCGTCGGGCTCTGGGCACTGCTGACCCGGGCCACCGACTCCACCGTGCCGCTGCCGGACGCCCTGACCACCGCGCTCTCGCTGCTGGCCACGTACGGGCAGACCCGCAAGCGGGTGGAGAGCTGGTGGTTGTGGATCACCGCTGACCTGGTCTACATCCCGCTCTACGCCTACAAGGGCCTCTACCTCACCGCGCTGCTCTACCTGGTCTTCCTCGGGCTCTGCGTGCTCGGCCTGCGCGAGTGGCGGGCGGACCTGCGCCGCCAGGGCAGCGCGACGCCGGTGCCGCCCGGCCCGGCCCCGGTGGCGGCATGACCGACGCGACGCCCCGACCTCCGGCGGTCGCCGACGGCGCGTCGGTGACGAGGCGCCCGGTGGACCGCGCCCACGACGTGGCTGCGGCGGCACCGGTCGGCCCGCAGCGGCCCGCGCCGGACGCCGGGCCGGCGGCGCCGGAGTTCCGGCACGGGATGGTGGTGGGCAAGTTCTACCCGCCGCACGCCGGCCACCACGCGTTGATCCGGGCGGCCGCCGCCCGGTGCGCCGCCGTCACCGTGGTGGTGGCGCCGTCGCGCCGGGAGTCGATCCCGCTCGCGTCCCGGTTGGACTGGCTGCGCGAGGTGCACGCGGACACCCCGTGGGTCCGCTTCGTCGGCCGGTACGACGACCATCCGGTGGACTACGCCGATCCGGCGGTGTGGGACCTGCACTGCGCCGTGTTCCGGGAGGCGCTGGGTGGCCGGCCGGTCGACGCGGTCTTCTCCTCCGAGGCGTACGGCGCCGAGCTGGCCCGGCGCTTCGACGCCGTACCCGTCGCGGTGGATCCCGCCCGGCGGCGGGTGCCGGTCTCCGGCACCGCGGTCCGTGCGGACCCGGTGGGCCACTGGGACCGGCTCAGCGCGCCGGTGCGGGCCTGGTTCGTCCGGCGGGTGGTGGTGGTCGGCGCGGAGTCCACCGGCACCACCACGATGGCCGCCGCCCTCGCCGCGCACTTCGGCACCCGCTGGGTTCCCGAGTACGGCCGGGAGTTGACCGCGCGGAAGCTGGCCCGGCTGCGCGAGCGCGACCCGGCGGCCACCGTCTTCGACGTCAGCTGGGATCGCGACGACTTCGCCGAGGTGGTCCGGGAGCAGCAGGCGGCCGAGGACGCGGCGGCCCGGTCCAGCGGCCCGCTGCTGTTCTGCGACACCGACGCCCGGGCGACGGCGGTCTGGGAGGAGCGCTACCTGGGCTCGTCGTCCGCGCGGGTGCGCGCGGCGGCCCGGCGGCCGGCGCTCTACCTGCTGACCGACCACGTCGGGGTGCCCTTCGCCGACGACGGGCTACGCGACGGCGAGCACCTGCGGGCCTGGATGACCGACCGGTTCCGCACCGAGCTGGCCGGCTGCGGGGTGCCGGTGGTCGAGCTCAGCGGCCCGCACGGGCGGCGGCTGGCCCGGGCGGTGGCCGCCTGCGAGGAGCTGCTGGCCGCCGGCTGGTCGCTGGCCGACCCACTCGCCGCGCCGACCGACCCGGAGCACCTAGCCTCCTAGGATGCCTTACGCGGTGTGTGCCCCGACACCCGGCCGACCGCGATGCCGGGACGGTGGCTGACGGGCGCATGGCGCCGACGGCGGCGCACGACTCAGGGTGTCCGCAGCCACCCCGCCCAGGGCGGCAGGCGTGCATCACGCCCCGGCCCCCACGGGCATCGCGCCCCCGTGGCCCACGGTCGTCGTGGCGCTACGACCGGATCTGCGGCGATTCGCGGTGGTGCCGGGGCCGGCGTGGGGGAGGACACCGACCGCCCAGGGTGCGGTCACTGGTCGCAGTGGTGAAGAATGATGCTTGAGGAGGGGAGTATTCCCCCGCGACGGAGTCGTCAGCACGGTCGAGCGCCGGCCCCCCGGTGGCGCGACCCGGCCCCGTCGGTCACCGCCCCGCCCCCGGGACGGTGACGGAAGAGACCTCCGACAGTCACCAGAGTCAGCGTCGCCGGTACGCCGCGCCCCTGGGGGGCGTACGGTGTGCCGGACGTTGCGTGTCTGCCGGAGGAATGAACGTTGGACGTGTCCGGACTGGTGTGGGCGGGGACCCTCGTCGCACTGACCGCGATCCTGCTCGTCGACCTGCTGATCATCGGTCGGCGGCCGCACGAGCCGAGCGTGCGGGAATCCAGCCTGTGGGTGGGCTTCTACGTCGCCCTGGCGCTGATCTTCGGCGCCGGGGTGTGGCTCGCCTCCGGCCCGAGCGCGGCCGGCCAGTTCTACACCGGCTGGCTCACCGAGTACAGCCTCTCGGTGGACAACCTCTTCGTCTTCGTGATCATCATGGCCCGCTTCGCGGTCCCCCGGCAGTACCAGCAGAAGGTGCTGCTCATCGGCATCGTGCTGGCGCTGGTCATGCGCGGCGGCTTCATCGCCGCCGGCGCGGCGCTGATCTCCCAGTTCTCCTGGGTCTTCTACATCTTCGGCGCGTTCCTCATCTACACCGCCGTCAACCTGGCCCGGCAGGGTGAGCCGGACGAGGACGAGTTCACCGAGAACGTGCTGATCCGCTGGAGCCGCAAGGCGCTGCCGATCTCCAAGGACTACGACGGCGCGAAGCTCACCACGCACGAGAACGGCCGGCGGTTGTTCACCCCGATGCTGGTGGTCATGATCGCGATCGGCACCACCGACCTGATCTTCGCGCTCGACTCGATCCCGGCCATCTTCGGCATCACCCAGGAGCCGTACCTGGTCTTCACCGCGAACGTGTTCGCGCTGATGGGGCTGCGGCAGCTCTACTTCCTGCTGGGCGGCCTGCTGGACCGGCTGATCTACCTCAGCTACGGGCTGGCCGTGGTGCTCGGCTTCATCGGCGTCAAGCTGGTGCTGGAGGCGTTGGCCGACAACAACCTGCCGTTCATCAACAACGGCGAGCACGTGGGCTGGGCCCCGCACATCCCGATCTGGCTCTCCCTGACGGTCATCCTCGGCACCCTGCTGGTGGCGACCATCGCCAGCCTGGTGAAGTCGTCCCGGGACCGGCGCCGGGTGCTGGCCGAGGCGCGCCGGTGACCGCGCGCCGCTGAGGCGGGCCGAGACGTGAACGAGGGGCGCTCCCACCCGGGAGCGCCCCTCGGCCGTACGGGGTGGGTCAGACCCGGTGCGCGCCGACCAGGGTGGCGGTGCGGTCGGCGGGCAGCCGCTCCTCCAGCACCCGCCGCCGCCGGTAGCAGGCGTGCAGCATCCGGCGGTCGTCGCCGGGGCGCGGCGCGGCGGTGACGATGCCGATGTGGTGGATCTTGCGGCCCGGGCGGGCGAAGAAGTAGAGGTCGCCGGGGCGTTCCGCGCCCAGCGGTACCGGGGTGGTCGCCTGGGCCTGGTCGTCGGCGTCGCGGGGGAGCACCACCCCGAACCGCCGCCAGGCCAGGTGCACCAGCCCGGAGCAGTCGATCCCGTACGCCGACACCCCGCCCCAGATGTAGACGACGTCGAGCAGCCGGGCGGCGACGGCGAGCACGTCGCCGGCCGTCGGCGGCGTGCTGGGCACCGGGACGGCGTGCGTGGCGGGCAGCCAGAGCGGGTCGGGGTGCCCGGGGGCGTGCACCGGGCGCCAGCCGTCGACGGGGGGTCCGGCCGGGGTCAGCCGGGTGCCGAGGATCACGTCGGGGAGGACCACCTCGCCGTCCGGCGTGGACCGCAGCGCGGTGACGGTGGCGTCGACCACCAGCGGGTCGGCGTGGGTCGCCGGGCCGGCCGGGGCGAGCTGGTCGGCCGGCAGCCAGCCGGGGTAGCCGCGCGGGTCGAGCTTGGCCGCCGGCTGCTGCACCGCCACCACGTGCGCCCAGCCGTCCGGGCGCAGCTCGGTGACGAGCACCCGCTCGCCGAGCAGCAGCTGGCTCAGCACGCAGTCACCGACCTGCTGGTCGGTGTTCATGCCGGAGATCCAGGCCGGGATGTCGGTGCGCGCGGCGAGGGCGGGCCGGTCGATCGGGCGTACCGCCTCGGGGGAGGTCCACAGGGTCGCGACGGCGACCCGGACCACGGCCTCGCGGCCCGGTTGCAGCTCCACGGTCCACCCCCACCTCGCGCCGCCTGTCACCGCGACCCTATGAAAGATTCCAACGACCATCAACCACGTGACTGCACTTTTGCTTCAGTAACGGAGCTGATCCCGAGGCCCGGCGCGTCCGGCAGCAGCACGGTGGCGCCCTCGTACCGGATCCCGTCGCGCACCGGTGACCAGGCCAGCCACCAGGCGGCGTCCAGGTCGGAGACGGCGGTGGTGCGGTAGGCGGCGACCAGGCTCGCGGCCGCCCCGATGCCCACCTGGCTCTCCATCATGGATCCGACGATGGTGCCGAGGCCGTGCGCGGCGGCCAGGTCGAGCAGCGTCCGGGCCGGGTGCAGGCCGCCGCACTTGGCGAGCTTGACGTTGACCATGTCGGCCGCGCGGCGGCGGATCACCTCGACCAGGTCGCGTACGCCGAAAACCGCCTCGTCGGCGAGGATCGGCACCTGCACCCGGTCGCTGACCCAGGCCAGCCCGTCCAGGTCCCAGCGGGGCACCGGCTGCTCGACCAGTTCCACGTCCAGGCCGGCGTCCTCGATGCCGCGGATCACCCGGACCGCCTCGCGCGGGGTCCAGCCCTGGTTGGCGTCCAGCCGGATCCGTACCCCGTTGCCGACGGCGGCGCGTACCGCCCGGACCCGCTCCAGGTCGCCGGCGGCGTCGGTGCCCACCTTGAGCTTGAGCACCCCGAAGCCCTCGGCCGTGCGCTGCCGGGCCGCGGCGGCCAGGTCCACGGCGTCGCCGGCGGCGAGCGTGACGTCCGTGGGCACCCGCAGGGTGGTGCCGCCGAGCAGCCGCACCAGCGGTACGCCGAGCCGTCGGGCGGCCAGGTCGTGCAGCGCCACGTCGACGGCGGCCTTGGCGGCCTCGTTGCCGGCCACCGCGCGCTGCACCTCGGCGCAGCGGGCGACCAGGTCGTCCGGGTCCCGGCCGGTGAGCATCGGCCCGAGCAGGTCCCGGACGCAGGCCTCGGCGCCGGCCACCGAGGCGCCGGTGACCTGCCAGACCTGCGGCGCCTCGCCGAAACCGGACCGGCCGTCGCCGTCGACCAGCTCGACGACCAGGGTCTCGACGGTGGTGGTCCGGCGCAACGCGGTGACGAACGGGGTGTGTAAGGGGGCGCTGAGCCGGTGGGTGCGTACCGCGGCGATCGTCATGTGCGGCACCCTATATGCGCAGGGTTGGCGACAGGGGAGGCCGGATGAGCCAGGGTCACCGGGCGGGTCATCGACGCGGCGCGGCGAGGTGTCGCGCCGGCGGCGAGTGGAGCGGGGCGGCGGCGTGAGCGAGCGGGACTGGGCACTGGTGGGCGCGCCGAACGCGCGTGACCTCGGCGGCATGGTCGGCGCCGGTGGCCGGCGGGTGCGGCCCGGGGTGCTGATCCGTACCCCGGCGCTGGGCCGGCTGACCGACGAGGACCTGCCGGTGCTGGCCAAGCTCGGCCCGGCCTGCGTGATCGACCTGCGGCACCACTCGGAGCAGGCGGTCGCCCCGCCGGACCGGCTGCCCGGCGAGCCGCGGGTGCTGCACCTGCCGGTGCACGACGCGGAGCACCCGGTCTTCACGTACGTCTCGGCGGTGCTGCTCGGCCACGACCTGGCCGCGTACGCGGAACTGGCCCGGCAGGGCACGCCGGCGGCGATGGCGGCCATCTACCGCTGGTTCGTCACCGGGGCGGCGGCCCGGGCGAACTTCGCCGCGGCGGTGCGGGCGGCGGCCCGGCCGGAGAACCTGCCGTTGCTCTACCACTGCTCGGCCGGGAAGGACCGCACCGGCTGGCTGACCGTGGTGCTGCTGCACGCGCTCGGCGTGGACGAGGCGGTGATCCGGGCCGACTACCTGGCGAACAACCCGCTGACGGCGAGCCTGCGGGAGGTGATCCTGGAGGCCATGCGGCAGCGGCAGCCCGCGCTGGACGAGGCGGCCGTGCGGCCGGTGCTGGAGGTGCGCCCCGAGTA
Organism: Micromonospora sp. C28SCA-DRY-2; assembly: GCF_030519475.1. GTDB lineage: Bacteria > Actinomycetota > Actinomycetes > Mycobacteriales > Micromonosporaceae > Micromonospora. Next base: position 288,992 of record NZ_JAUMKD010000006.1, read on the forward strand.
CCTCGACGCGGCGTACGGGGAGGTGCGCCGGGTGCACGGCTCGTTCGGGGCGTACCTGCGCGACGGGCTCGGGCTGACCGACGAGCTCATCGGGTCGCTGCGGGCGCACCTGCTGGAGTGACCGGCGCCGGGTGCGGTGTGTCGCGGGCGGCCCAGCCGGTGACGATCAGGGCCTGCCCGGCGGCGTAGGTCGCCATCACCCAGATGGGCGGGCCGGGCAGGGTGGCCACCTCGGCCACGCCGGTCGCGATGAGCAGGTCGGAGCCGAGGAAGAGGGCGCCGCCGACGCCGACCCGCCAGCCGTGTGCCGCGGCGGTGGTGGCCATGGCGGCCAGCGCGACCGCGTAGCCGGCGACCGGCACCGCCAGCCCGGCGTCGGCGAGCCCGTCCCACATCCAGGCCAGCGCGGCGACGGTCAGCACCGCGTACGCCACGGCGACGGCCAGCAGCGGCGGGCGGCGCAGCGCGGTCGCCGCGCCGGCGCGGGTGAAGGCCGCGATGTAGCAGAGGTGCGCGGCGAGGAAGAGCGCCATGCCGGTGAGGAAGGCGGCGGTGCCGTCGCCGAGCAGCGCGACGTCGCCGCCGGTGGAGAAGGCCAGCGCGGCGAGGACCAGCCGGGTCGGTGCGACGCCGCGGTCGGCGGCGACCCGCCAGAGGTACGCGGCCAGCAGCGGCATCAGCAGCGGCTTGCTGAGCAGCACGCCGAGGTCGCTGCCGGTGGCGTTGGCGAGCAGGTTCGCCGCGGTGGCCACGACGAAGGCGGTCAGGATGGTGCGGCTGCGGGGCATCGGCGGCTCCTCCGGGGGGTGGCCAGCAGCGTAGGCGGTGCGGCGGCCGCAGGCCATCCGCCGGAGCGAGGGTTGTGCCGCGATGCGGTGCGGGTCGGTGCCGGGCGAGCCGGCGGCGCGGTCCGGGTCGTCGGTGCGGGTGCGCCGCCGGGCTGTCGTCGGGGTGCGCCGGCGGGTTGGCCGGCGGTGTGAGGTGCGCCGCCGGGTTGGCCGGCGGTGCCGGGTGCGCCGGCGGGTTATCCGGCGGTGCCGGGTGCGCCGTCGGGTTGGCCGGCGGTGTCGTATGCGCCGTCGGGTTGGCCGGCGGCGCGGAGGTCGTGGCGGGCGGCCCAGACGGCGGCGGAGATGTCGGCGATCAGGCGGCAGGCGTCGTCCTCGACCTCCTCGCCGGTGGGGCCGCCGTCGGCGAGGTCGGTGGTGGTGCAGACGACCACCGCGTACGGGGGCGCGTCGGCGGGGAAGACCACGCCGGCGCCGTGGCGCACCCCGCGCACCCAGCCGTTCTTGTGCGCGATCCGGGTGCCCGGGGGCAGCCCGGCGGCGAGGTCCTCGCGGTGTTCCTGGGCGAAGAGCACGTCGAGCATGGCGGCGCAGTCGGCGGGGGAGGCCAGCGGGCCGGGCCGGGTGGCGCCGGTGGCCAGCGCGCCGAGCAGGGCGGCCAGGTCGGCGGCGGTGACCAGGTTGGTGATGCCGGCGTCGCGGGCGGCGAAGTCCTCGATGCCGCGCCCGGTGACCGCGTTCCGGGCCCCGGCGAGGGTCCAGACCTCGGCGACGGCGGGCAGGCCGACGTGGCCGATGACCAGGTTGGTGGCGAGGTTGCTGGAGCGCACGATCATCCGGTGGGCGAGCCAGCGCAGCGTGGCGGTGCCGCCGATCCGGTCCCAGACGGCGTCGTCGTTGTCGTAGTGCTGGGCGCAGGTGAAGCGGGGAGCGCCCGGCAGCGCCGAGTCGAACGAGTTGCGCACCGGGACCGGGGCGTCCAGGTCGAGGGTGCCGGCCTCGGCGGCCCGGTGCAGGGCGGCGAGCACGCCGACCTTCATGGTGCTGGCCGCGTAGTGGGTGGCGTCGGGCAGCCGGGTCCAGGTCGGCGCCGCGTCGAGCCGGCCGACGTACGCCGAGACGGTGCCGGGCACCCGGTCCAGTCGGGCGTCGAGGTCATCCCAGGTCATGCCGGTGACCGTAGCCGATGACCGGATCGGCGCCGGCGGCGGACGACCCGGCACGCGGTCAAGTCGGCGGCGGGTGGTCGCGCGATTCGCGGTGGCGGCTCAGCGCAGCGCGGCGTCGCCGAGCGGCGTACGCCGGTAGCGGATCTCGTGCCGGTGCCGTTCCCCGGTGACGAACCCGGCGTCGCGCAGCACCGTCAGGTGCTCGGAGACCGTGCCGGCGGCCAGCGCGTGGCGGTGGGCCAGCGTGGTCGTGCTGGCCGGCTCGTCGAGGCTGACCAGCAGCGCCGCCCGGGTCCGGCCGATCAGCCGACCCAGCGCCGCGTGCCGGTCGGTGGGCTGCGGCTGCCAGAGCGTGCCGAGCCCACGCGCCGGATAGATCACCGTGGGCTGCCACGGCGGGTCCACGATGACGACGACCTGGTCCCACTTGAAGGCGCTGGGCACCAGCACGAGCCCCTCGCCGCGCAGCTCGCGGTGCTCGTCGTCGCCGTAGTCGCGGGTCAGCAGGCCGTTGTGCCAGCGCAGTCGGGGATGCAGTTCGGCGAAGAGCCGGTCCAAGCCGCCCTCGGCGAGGCGTCGGGTCTGGAAGCCCACGTCGGCGTCGAGCAGCCCGCGTACGGTCGGCCAGATCGGTTCGACCAGCACCTCCCAGGCCCGCCGGACGAGGGCGACCAGCGTCCGGAGCACCACTGCCGGGTCGCCCAGCAGCAGCCGGCCGGTCGCCGACTCGGCCGCGCCGGGAGTGTCCGCCAGTGATCGTCGTACCTCCGCGCGCACCCGGTCAGGGTCGGTGGCGGCCACGGCGGCGAGTTCGTCGGCGAACCGGGCGTGCGGGCTGATCGGTGGCGGCGAGAGGAAGTCGGGGGTGTAGCCCCGCCGCGGCTGGAGCAGGGTGATCGGCCGCAGGTCGAGGTCCCGCGTGTCGAGGGTGTCGAGCCAGCGGCGGTGGGGGCCGGCACCCTCGCGTGGGGAGAGCAGGCGCACCGCGAACAACGTCTCGAGAAGGGGCGAGCTGGCGAAGCGGCAGCGCAGCAGGTCGGCGGGGCTGAACCGCAGGGTCACCGCCATCCGCTCCACCCTCCGCCGGAAGATTCGGCGGTCGCCGAATCACTGGCGGCGACGGTACCAGCGCTCGCAGAGTGCCTTCCGCCTGGACCGACGACTGACGAGGAGAACGACGATGAACCCGAGCGCCGACTGGGAGCAGCGCAGCGCGGAGCTGTGGGCGTCCTTCAACGCGGCACCCGACGACTGGGACGCGGAGGAGTTCCGCGGGCGGGTCGGCGCCCTCGCCGACGAGTTGGGCCCGGATCATCCGGTGGCGGCGTTCGAGCGGGCCTGCGCCTGGGACTCCACCGGTCACTCGGACCGGGCGGTCCCGCTCTACCGCAGGGCGCTGGAACTGGGCATCGACGGCATCCGCCGGCGCCGCTCGGTGATCCAGTTGGCCAGTTCGTTGCGGAACATCGGGCAGGCCGCGGAGAGCGTCCGGCTGCTGACCGAGGAGCGCGAGCGCGGCTCGGACGAGCTCGACGACGCGGTCAGCGCGACGCTCGCGCTGGCGCTGACCAGCGTCGGCCGGGAGCGGGAGGCGGTGTCGATCGCCGTCGGCGCGCTCGCCCAGCACCTGCCGCGCTACCAGCGGTCGATGGCCAACTACGCCCGGCTCCTGGTCGAGCCCACCTGACCGGCCGAACGGGCTGGTCGCGGTGCGGCCGTCCCGACTGGGGCCGGGGGAGGTGCGGCCGTCCGGCCGGGGGGCCGGGGGGAGGTGTGGCCGGCCGGCCAGGGCCGGTCAGTGTGTTGCCGGCCGGCCGGAACCGGTCGGAGTGTTGCCGTCCGGCCGGGGCCGGAGGAGGGGCGGCGACGAGGCCGGGGCCGGCCCGCGCGTGGCGGACCGGCCCCGGTCGGTCGGTGCGGTGGCCGCTCAGCCGGCGTGCTTGCGGCGGGCGGCGGCCCGGGCGCGGGCGGTCTGGTCGAGCACCACCTTGCGGATCCGGACCGCGACCGGGGTCACCTCGACGCACTCGTCCTCGCGGCAGAACTCGAGGGCCTGCTCCAGCGACAGCTTGCGCGGCGGGATCAGCTTCTCGGTCTCGTCGGCCGTCGACGAGCGCATGTTGGTGAGCTTCTTCTCCTTGGTGATGTTGACGTCCATGTCGTCGGAGCGGGAGTTCTCCCCGACGATCATGCCCTCGTACACCTCGGTGCCCGGCTCGACAAAGAGCTGGCCGCGCTCCTGGAGGTTGGTCATCGCGAAGGCGGTGACCGCGCCGGACCGGTCGGCGACCAGCGAGCCGTTGTTGCGGGTCCGCAGCTCGCCGAACCACGGCTCGTAGGACTCGAAGACGTGGTGCAGGATGCCGGTGCCCCGGGTCTCGGTGAGGAACTCGGTGCGGAAGCCGATCAGCCCGCGGGCGGGCACCAGCCACTCCATCCGGATCCAACCGGTGCCGTGGTTGACCAGCTGCTCCATCCGGCCCTTGCGGCTGGCCAGCAGCTGGGTGATCGCGCCCAGGTACTCCTCCGGGGCGTCGATGGTCAGCCGCTCGACCGGCTCGCAGGTCTTGCCGTCGATCTCCTTGGTGACCACCTGCGGCTTGCCGACGGTCAGCTCGTAGGACTCGCGGCGCATCTGCTCGACCAGGATGGCCAGCGCCAGCTCGCCGCGGCCCTGCACCTCCCAGGCGTCCGGACGCTCGGTGGGCAGCACCCGCAGCGACACGTTGCCGACGAGTTCCTTGTCGAGGCGGTCCTTGACCATCCGGGCGGTGACCTTGGCGCCCTTGACCCGGCCGACCAGCGGCGAGGTGTTGGTGCCGATGGTCATCGAGATGGCCGGCTCGTCGACCGTGATCAACGGCAGCGGCTGCGGGTTCTCCGCGTCGGCGAGGGTCTCGCCGATCATGATCTCGGGGATGCCGGCGACGGCGATGATGTCGCCCGGGCCGGCCGAGTCGGCCGGCTTGCGCTCCAGGCCCTCGGTCATCAGCAGCTCGGAGATGCGTACCCGCTGGGTGCTGCCGTCGGTGCGGCACCAGGCCACGGTCTGGCCCTTGCTGATGGTGCCCTGGCGCACCCGGCACAGCGCCAGCCGGCCCAGGAATGGGGAGGCGTCGAGGTTGGTGACGTGCGCCTGCAGCGGCGCGTCCTGCTCGTACGCGGGCGGCGGGATGGTGTCCAGCAGGGTGCGGAACAGCGGTTCGAGGTTGTGGCTGTCGTCCGGGACGGCCCCGTCGGCGGGCTGGGTCAGCGAGGCGATGCCGTCGCGGGCGCAGGCGTAGACGATCGGGAAGTCGATCTGCTCCTCGTCGGCGTCCAGGTCGAGGAAGAGCTCGTAGGTGTCGTCCACGACCTCCTTGATCCGGGCGTCCGGCCGGTCCACCTTGTTGATCACCAGGATGATCGGCAGGCGGGCCTTGAGCGCCTTGCGCAGCACGAACCGGGTCTGCGGCAGCGGGCCCTCGCTGGCGTCCACCAGCAGCACCACGCCGTCGACCATGGTCAGGCCGCGCTCCACCTCGCCGCCGAAGTCGGCGTGCCCGGGGGTGTCGATGATGTTGATGGTGACCGGGTCCGAGCCGTCGGCCGGCAGGTACCGCACGCCGGTGTTCTTGGCCAGGATGGTGATGCCCTTTTCCCGCTCCAGATCCATGGAGTCCATCACCCGGTCGGCCATCTCGGCCCGGGCGCTGAACGCGCCGGCCTGCCGCAACATGGCGTCGACCAGGGTCGTCTTGCCGTGGTCGACGTGGGCGATGATGGCGACGTTGCGGAGGTCGGTGCGAAGCTGCATACCCTCCATACTCTCCTGTCTGCGGTTGCCGGGGTCGGGTCGGGGTCAACCCCCAGATGGCCCCGGTCTGTGGCGAAACTGCTGTCCCAGCCGTCCGGACGGCTGGCATGCTGACCCTCGTGTTCATGGGGGCCGAGTGCACGACCTGCTGACGTCTCTGCAGAGCCTGCCGGCCCTGCTGATCTACCTGGTCGCCGCGCTGATCGTCGCGGCGGAGACCGCCGTGATCTTCGGGCTGCTGGTGCCGGGCGAGGCGACCCTGCTGCTGGTCGGCTTCCTAGCGTACGCGGGGACGTTACGGCTCGCCCCCGCGCTGCTGGTGATGGTGGGCGCCGCCGTGATCGGCGACACACTCGCGTTCCGCGCCGGCCGGCGGTACGGGCCGCGGCTGCGGGCCAGCCGGCTCGGCGCCCGGGTCGGCCCGCACCGGTGGAGCCGGGCGGAGGCGATGCTCGGCCGGCTCGGCGGGCGGGGGGTGTTCACCGCCCGCTGGGTGGCCTTCGCCCGCACCCTGGTGCCCCGGCTGGCCGGCGCGGCGGGCATGCCGTACCGGCGGTTCGCGCCGTGGAACGCGGCCGGGGTGGCCAGCTGGGTGGGCGGGTCGGTGCTGGTCGGCTACCTGGCCGGCGAGTCGTACGAGACGGTCTCCCGGCTGCTCGGCCGGGCCACCGGCGCGGTGCTGGTGCTGCTGGCCGGCCTGGTCGCGGTGGTGCTGGCCGGGCGGTGGCTGGGGCGCAACCCGGACCCGGCCCGGGCGCTGCTGTCCCGGGCCGCCGGGCTGCCGCCGGTGCGCTGGCTCAGCGCCCGCTACGGCATCCTGTTCTTCCTGCTCGCCATGCGGATCGGCCCGGCCTGGACGCTGCTGCTCAACCTGGCCGCCGGGCTGTTGCTGCTCTTCGTCGCCGGGCTGGCCATCGCCTGGCTGCTCGGGGCGGTGGTGCGGCACAGCGGGCTGGCCGTGGTCGACGGGGCGATCGCCGGCTGGTTCGCCGACCGGCGTACCCCCGGCACTGCCGACGCCACCCTCGCGGTGGTCTCGGTGCTGCGCGGCTCGGTCCTGATCGCGGTGGTGGCGGTGCTGGCCGCGGTCCTGGCCTGGCGGCACCGGCCCTGGCAGGCCGACCTGCTCAGCGTGGTCGGCACGGCCGGGGCGTTCATGCCGCTGGTGGTGCTGGCCGTGGTGACCGACCTCACCGGCCCGGGCGGCGGGGCTGTCGTCTTCCCGACCCAGACCGCGGTGGTGACGGCGAGCCTGGCCACCCTCGCCTGGCTGGTGTCCCGGCACGCCCGCTGGCCGGTGGCGGTCGCCGCCTGGACGGCCGCCGCGGTCGGCGTGGTGGGCCTCGGCGGGGCCCGGCTCTACCTGGGCTTCAGCACCGCCAGCGGCACCCTCGGGTCGGTGCTGCTCGGCATCGCCTGGACAACCGTGTTCATGGTGGCCTGGGCCACCCGGGACCGGGCGGTGGGCGGCGCCCGGGAGCCGGCGGACGGGCCGGAGGAGCTGCCGTCGGAGCCCCGCCGGCCGGTCCAGCCCTGCTAGCGGCGGCGTCCACGGCTTCCGGCGCGGCGACGCCCCCGGCGCACCCCGGGCGGGGCGGCGGGGCCGGGCGGGCGCCCGACCCCGCCGCGGGTTCACCGCCGGGCGGCGACCGGGTCGGGGTGGGCCGGGGCCGGCTCGGTCCGCTCGATCCGGCCCGGCCACCAGAACCGGTCGCCGAGCAGGAACGCCAGCGCCGGCACCAGCACCGTACGGACCAGCAGGGTGTCGAGCAGGACGCCGATGCAGACGATGATCCCGATCTGGGTGAGCAGGATCAGCGGCAGCACGCCCAGCACGGCGAAGACCGCGGCGAGCAGCACCCCGGCGCTGGTGATCACCCCGCCGGTGACCCCCAGCGCGGACCGCATGCCGGCGCGGGTGCCGGTGGCGCGGGCGTCCTCGCGGGCCCGGGTGACCAGGAAGATGTTGTAGTCCACCCCGAGCGCCACCAGGAACACGAAGGCGAGCAGCAGCACCTGGCTGTCCAGCGCCGGGAACCCGAGCACGTGGTCGAAGAGCAGCCACGCCGCGCCCAGGCTGGCGAAGAACGAGGCGATCACGGTGAGCACCAGCAGCACCGGGGCGAGCAGGCCGCGCAGCAGCAGCACGAGCACGGCGCCGACGAGCAGCAGGATGATCGGCAGGATCAGCCGCAGGTCCTTGCCGTTGGCCTCGTCGGAGTCGTAGGTGGCGGCGACCGTGCCGCCCACCACCGCCCCGGTGAAGGGGTCGGCGCCGTCGACCGCGGGCGGGGCGGAGCCGGGCACCGCGGCGACCGCGTCGCGCAGCGCCTCGACCGTCCGGTCGGAGCCGGCCGTGCCCGGCTCGTCCTCGAGCACCACGTCGACCTGGGCCACCGCGGCGCCCGCCTCGCCGGGGCGCGCGGACGCGACGCCCGGCACGGCCGCGGCGGCCGCCGTGACGGCCGGCACCGCCGCGGGCGTGGTGAGCACGGCGACCGGCTGGGTGGTGCCGGCGGGGAAGGCCCGGGCGAGGATCTCCGCGCCGGCGACCGCCTCGGGCTTGACCCGGAACTGCTCGGTCTCCGACAGGCCGGTGCGGATGCCGAGCCCGCCCAGGGCGAGCGCGGCGAGCAGCAGCACCGACAGCGCCGCCACCGGCGCGGGCCGGCGCTCGACGGCGGCGCCGAGCCGGCCCCACAGCCGGCCCTCGCGCACCGCGCCACCGACCCGGGGCACGAACGGCCAGAACAGGCCCCGGCCGAAGATCACCAGGGCGGCGGGGAGGACGAACAGCGCCGACGCCATGGCGAGCACGACGCCGGTGGCGCAGGCCACCGCGAGGGCCCGGTTGAGCTCCTGCTCGGACAGCAGGAGGGTGAGCACGCCGAGCACGACGGTGAAGCCGCTGGCGAGAATCGGCTCGGCGGTGCGGCGCAGGGCGGCGCGCATCGCCACGAAGCGGTCCTCCTCGCGCCGCAGTTCCTCCCGGTAGCGGGCGATGAGCAGCAGCGCGTAGTCCGTGGCGGCACCGAAGACGAGGACGCTGGCGATGCCGGTGACCGCGCCGCCGGGCATGTTGATGCCGACCGCGGGGACGATCGTGTCCAGGGCGCGCAGGGTGAGCTGCTCGGTGGCGGCCACGACGACGAGCGGCACGATCCACAGGAACGGGCTGCGGTAGGTGACGAGCAGCAGCAGCGCGACCACCGCGGCGGTGACGGTCAGCAGCGTGGTGTCGGCGCCGTCGAAGACCTTGGTCAGGTCGGTGGTGAAGGCGGGCCCACCGGTCACCGAGACGGTGAGTGTCTCGGGCACGTCGTCGAGGGCGGCGCGGAGCTGGTCGACCCGGCCGGCGACCTCCTCCTGCCCGCCGGCGGTCGACAGCGGCACGACGACCAGGGCGACGGTGCCGTCCGGGGAGACCTGCGGCGGGCTGACCCGGCCGCCGGCGGCGAACCCGCCCAGCTCGCCCGCCTGGCCGGCGAGCGCCGCGCGGTCGGCCTCGGTGAGCGGGCCGCCGTCGGCGCGGCTGGTGACCACGATCGCCGGCTGCACGTCGCGGGAGGGCAGCTGGTCCTGGAGCCGTTCGACCTGGGTCGACTGCCACTGCACGGACAGGCCGGTGGCCGAGACCGGTTCCGGGTTGTCCGGCTTGGGCAGCCCGAAGACGGCGGCGCCGACGACGATCGCGGCGACCACGGTGAGCCACGCGGCCAGCCGGCCACGGGCGACGCGGGTGAACAGGGACATGGGCGGCGCCTCCCGGTCTGCGGCCGGCGGGCGGCGGCCGCGGACGCGGCGGCACCTTCTCCCGGCTGCCAAGTATCTCGACAACCGAGATTATCGACCGCTGAGTTATGCTGCAACTCGACACCGACGGGGGCAGGGAAGGCGGACGTGGCGACGCACGGCATGTACCGGCGGCGGGAGACCCGACGCGAACGGCTGGTCGCGGAGATCGCCGCGGAGCTGCGCCGCTACTCCAGCGACGCCCAGCACATCGGGCACGCCTTCGCCAACCTGCACGGGCTCAACGCCACCGACCTGCAGGCGCTGATCGCGGTGATGGACGCCGAACTGGCCGACCAGCCGATCACCCCCGGGCGCCTGGGCGAGCAGCTCAACCTCTCCTCCGGCTCGGTCACCGCCCTGATCGACCGGCTGGAACGGGCCGGGCACATCCGCCGCGACCGCGACACCGCCGACCGGCGGAAGGTCTTCCTGCGCTACGCCGACCGGGGCGCCGAGCTGGCGACGGACTTCTTCCGGCCGCTGGGGCGGCGTACCGACGAGGTGATGTCCGGGTTCACCGACGACGAGCTGGCGGTGGTGCACCGGTTCATGTCGGCGATGAGCGCCTCGATGCGCGAACACCGCGACAGCGTCCGCTCGGCCCGTCTGGCCCCGGCCCGTCGCCCGGGCTGACCGTGGTGCTGGACCGGCTGGCCACCCGGGCCGCCACCGCGGTGCTGCGGCTGCCCGCCGCGCGCACCCGGCGGGTCACCCTGACCCGGGACCTCCCGGTGCGGGTCCGCGACGGGGTGCTGCTGCGCACCGACCACTACGCCCCCGACCTGCCCGGCGCGCCGGTCGTGCTGATCCGCACCCCGTACGGGCGGGGCGGGCCGATGCGGCTGCTCGGCCGCCTCGCCGCCGAACGGGGCTTCCACGTGGTGATCCAGTCCTGCCGCGGCACGTACGGCTCGGGCGGGGCGTTCGAGCCCCTGGTGCACGAGCGCGACGACGGCCTGGACACCTTGGACTGGCTGCGCCGCCAGCGCTGGTGGACCGGGGCGTTCGGCATGTTCGGCGCCAGCTACCAGGGGTTCGTGCAGTGGGCCCTGGCCGCCGACGCGGGCGACGAGCTGCGCGCGATGGTGGCCGTGGTGACCGCCTCGGCCACCCGCGACTCCACCTACGCCGGGGACTCGTTCGCGCTGGACACCGTGCTCACCTGGGCCGAGCTGCTGCAGGCGCAGACCGTGCCCTGGCTGACCCGGCAGTGGGAACTCAAACGCGGGCAGCCCCGGCTGGTCGCCGCGCTGAGCCACCTGCCGCTGGCCGAGGCGGACCGGATCGCCACCGGGGTCACCGTGCCGTTCTTCCAGGAGTGGCTGCGCCACCACACCCCGGCCGCCGACTACTGGCGTACCCGGGTCTTCGACGACCGGATCGCCCAGGTGCGCGCGCCGGTGACGATGGTCAGCGGCTGGCACGACATCTTCCTGCCGGCGCAGCTGCGTGACTTCGCCGCCCTGCGCGCGGCCGGCGCCGCGCCCCGGCTGACCGTCGGGCCGTGGACCCACGGCAGCCCGGGCCTGTTCGTCGCCGCCCTGCGCGACGGGCTGGACTGGCTCGACGAGCACCTCGCCGGCCGCCCGGGGAGCCGGACCGCGCCGGTGCGGGTGCACGTCGGCGGCGCCGGCGGCGGCTGGCGGGACCTGCCGGACTGGCCGCCGCCGGCCACCCCCACCCGGTGGCACCTGCACCCGGCCGGCGCGCTGACCACCGGTGCGCCGGTGCAGTCCGCGCCGGACGGATTCTGGTACGACCCGGCCGACCCCACCCCCTCCCTCGGCGGCCCGCTGCTCGTCGCCCAGCGCGCCGGGCCGGTCGACAACCGCCCGGTGGAGGCCCGGCCCGACGTGCTCACCTGGACCAGCGCGCCGCTCGCCGACCCGGTCGAGGTGGCCGGCCCGGTGCACGCCGAGGTGCACGTGCGCAGCGAGCTGTCCCATCTCGACGTCTTCGTGCGACTGTGCGACGTGGACCGGCGCGGCCGGTCCTGGAACGTCTGCGACGGGCTGGTCCGCATCGAGCCCGGCCGCTACCCGGCCGACCAGGCCGGCGTCGTACGGGTGCCGGTGGAGCTGTGGCCCACCGCCCACCGGTTCGCGCCCGGGCACCGGTTGCGGGTCCAGGTCTCCGGCGGCGCGCACCCCCGGTACGCGCGCAACCCCGGCACCGGGGAACCGCTCGGTACCGCCGTCACGCTGCGTGCCGGTCGCCGGGAGATCCTGCACGACCCCGAGCACCCCTCGGCGATCGTCCTGCCCGTGCTGGAGTCCCCTCCGCCGCTCCGTCCACGCTGAACAGACCCGTCCTGAACTGGGCGTTCGTCCATCGACCGAGCTATGGTTGGGCAACGCCCGGCGTTGTGCACCAGTTGGCCGGGCTCGCGCGTGTAGCCCCCTCGCCGCATACGCGGCGTCACAGTCGTGCCCGGCCCCCGACCCGACGAGGGGGACCCATGACGCGCGCACCCACCAATCTGTTGACAGTGCGCAACCTGCTGCTCGCCCATCTCAACGTCGATCCGAACCGGGTACGGAGCCAGGACCTCGAACCGGCCGAGGTCGGCATCGTCGGCGACTCGGCACACCGCGGCGGCTACCACTGCGGCTCCGACCGGGTGGTCGCCGGCGACTACTCCGTGGTGGAGTCGCCCCGGGACCGCAACGGGCTGACCCTGGACGCCGCGGCGCTCGACGTCGGGCAGTTCCAGGTCAGCTCCGGCGGACGCACCCACGACCTGCGCAGCTTCTCCGTCTGGTGCGTCGGCCAGTGCGCGGCCAACGCCCCGGACACCCGGGACATCCGGGAGATCATCTACTCCCCGGACGGCAGGGTCGTCCGGCGGTGGGACCGGCTCGGGCGGCGCAGCACCGGCGACGACTCCCACCTGTGGCACACCCACTTCAGCTTCTTCCGCGACGCGATCAAGGCGGGCCGGGACCAGACCCCGCTGTTCCGCCGCTACCTGACCACCATCGGCCTGATCGAGGGAGACGACATGACCCCGCAGGAACACGCCTGGCTGGAAACCATCCACCGCAACCTGACAGTGCTCGACGGCCGCAACCCGGTCGGGCAGATCTACACCCGGATGGCGATGGGGGAGGACCACCTGAACACCAGCTACGTCGTGCCGCACCCCAGCCTGAAGAGTCTCGGCGCGCAGCTCAGCGCGGTGCAGACGGCGCTGAGCCAACTCGCCGGCCGGGACGTCACCGACGAACCGGCGATCATCGCGGGGGTACTGGCCGGGCTGACCCCGGAGAAGATCGCCGCGGCGATCCCACCCACGATGGCCCGGCAGGTCGCCGACGAACTGGCCCGTCGGCTGGCCTCCTGACCCGACCCCGGGCAGGGCGTGGGGCGGTCGTGCCCGGTGTCCGGCGAGCGTGATGCCGCGGAGTCGGCCCGACGAACTCCGCGGCATCAGGCCCGGTCCCGCCTGCTTCCCGCCGCTCGCCGCCACCCGACCGCCGGCCGGAGCACGAGTCAGCAAGAAGAGTTGCGCAATAGCTCTTGCGTAACTGCTCTTGCCAATGTCAGGCTGGCGGCATGCCCAACCCCGACGTACGCCAGGTGACCGACTCGCGCGTCCTGGCCGCGCTCGCCCACCCGCTGCGCCGGCGCCTGATGGATGTGCTGAAGGTGCACGGGCCGTCGACGGTCGGCGCCCTCGCCGAGCGCACCGAACAGGCTCCGGCCAACGTCAGCCACCACCTCAAGGTGCTCGCCGCCGCCGACCTGGTCGCCGAGGCGCCGGAGCTGGCGCGCGACCGCCGCGAGCGGTGGTGGCGCCTGGTCAGCCGGTCAGTGGCCTGGTCCAGCGCCGACTTCGACGACGACCCGGCCGCCCGGGCGGTGGCCGACGCCGCCACCTCGCTCAACCTCGACCGGCACGTCGCGCTGGCCCGGGCCTGGCACGCCGCCGGCGACGACGCGCACGACGCCTGGGGTGAGGGCCCGTTCTCCGTCGACCGCTGGCTGCACCTCACTCCGGAGGAGCTCGCCGAGCTGGGCCGCGAGCTGACCGACCTGCTGGCCCGGTGGGCCGAGCGGAAGGCGCTCGACGACGGCCGCCACCGCGAACCGGTCTTCCTGTTCGCCCACGGCATCCCGGCCCGGCCGTGAGCCCGCCGGCAGCGACCCGACCCGCCGTCCCGGACCAGCGGGCGGGGGACGCCGACCCCCGCCCGGCCAGCGGGCTGCGCGGGCACCGCGACTTCCGGCTGCTCTGGGCCGCGCAGGCGGTCAGCAGTCTCGGCAGCAACGTCACAGCGGTGGCGTTGCCCCTGGTCGCGGTGACCGTGCTCGACGCGAGCACCTTCGCCGTCGCGGTGCTCACCGCCGCCGCCTGGCTGCCCTGGCTGCTCATCGGCCTGCCGGTCGGGGCCTGGGTGGACCGGCTGCGCCGCCGCCCGGTGATGATCGTCTGCGACGTGGCCTCGGCGCTGCTGTTCCTCAGCGTGCCGCTGGCCGCCGTGCTGGAGGTGCTCACCGTCGGGCAGTTGCTGGTGGTGGCCCTGGGTGGTGGGGTGTCCCGGGTCTTCTTCGAGACCGCCGACCAGGTCTACCTGCCGGTCCTGCTGCGCCCGGAGCAGTTGCCGGCGGGCAACGCGCGGATCCAGGCCACCCACACCGCCAGCTACGTGCTGGGCCCCGGGATCGCCGGCCTGGTGGCACAGCTCGCCGGCGCGGTCACCGCGCTGCTGCTGGACGCGCTGAGCTTCCTGGTCTCCGCGGCCTGCCTGCTGCGCATCCGCCGGGCCGAACCCCGGCCGGAGCGGGCCGGGCGGACGTCCTCGCTGCGCCGGGAGATCGCCGAGGGGATCCGGTTCGTCGCCGGTGATCCGTACCTGCGGGTGCTGACGCTGTTCGGCGCGGCCAGCAACATCGGACTGGTCGGCTACCAGGCCGTCCTGGTGGTCTTCCTGGTCCGCGAGGTGGACGTCGCGCCGGGCCCGGTCGGCGTGCTGGTGGCGGTGATGAGCCTCGGTGGTGTCGTCGGCGCGGTGCTGGCCACCGCGCTCGGGCGTCGCGTCGGCACGGCGCGGACGATGCTGCTGGCGGCGGCGCTGACCGGACCGCCCGCGCTGCTGATCCCGCTGGCCGGGCCGGGCGCCGGGCTGGCCTGGCCAGCGCTCGGCGGGGTGCTGGTCAGCCTCGGGGTGGCGGTGGGCAACGTGCTCAAGAGCAGCTTCCGGCAGGCGTACCCGCCGCACCACCTGCTCGGCCGGGTGACGGTCAGCATGCAGCTGCTCAACTACGGCACCATCCCGCTGGCCGCGGTGGCCGCCGGTGCGCTCGGCGCCGCCTTCGGCACCCGCGCCGCGCTCGGGGTGATGACCGGCTGGCTGGCGCTCACCCCGCTGATCCTGCTGGTCGGTCCGCTGCGCCGGCGGCGCGACCTGCCCGCCGGGCCGGAACGACGCTGACGTGCCGGGGCGGCGGCCGGGCCACGGCCGCCGCCCCGGCTCCGGTCACATCGGCCGGACGTTGTCCGCCTGCGGACCCTTCTGCCCCTGGGTCACCTCGAACTCGACCTTCTGGCCCTCGCTCAGCTCCCGGTAACCGCTCGTCGCGATCGCCGAGTAGTGGACGAACACGTCCGGACCCCCGCCGTCCTGCTCGATGAAGCCGAAGCCCTTTTCCGAGTTGAACCACTTGACCGTGCCGGTTGCCATGCATCTCTCCTGTTCGAAGCGGCTGACCGCCGGCCGTCTCGGCCGATGATCGCCCTGTACCTTGTCGACAGTAACCGGCCAAACCCCGATCTGCCGGGCGAAGTGCCGCAGGTGGTGTCGACAGTTCCGCCGGCCGGCATCGTGAAAGCCGCCCGGCGGCCGGCCCGCTACGGCATGCTTGCGCCGGTGACCGACGCCGCGCACGCCGCCCTGACCGACCTGGAGCGGGAGATCCTCGCCCCCGGCGGTGGGTTGGACCGGCTCCGGCTGGTGCGTACGCCGTTCGTCCCCGAGGTGCGGCTGCACCTGGCCGAGGACGCGATCGTCTGGTGGGCCCGGATGGAGGCGCACGCCGGACGCCACCTTCCGCCGCCGTACTGGGCGTCGGTCTGGGCCGGCGGGCAGGCCCTCGCCCGCTACCTGCTCGACCACCCGGAACTGGCCAGCGGACGCCGGGTGCTCGACCTGGCCGCCGGCTCCGGCCTGGTGGCCATCGCCGCGGCGCTCGCCGGCGCCCGTCGGGTGGTGGCCAACGACATCGACCCGTACGCGGTGGCGGCGGTCACCGTCAACGCCCGGGCCAACCGGGTCGCCGTCGCGGCCACCGGTGGCGACCTGCTCGACACCGACGGCGCCGGGGTGGACCTGCTGGTGGCCGGGGACGTGCTCTACGACGGGCCGCTGGCGGCGCGGATGCTGGCCTTCCTGCGCCGGGTCGCCGCCACCGGCGCCGACGTGCTGGTCGGCGACCCCGGCCGGGGGCATCTGCCGGCGGACGGCCTGACGGTGGTCGCCGACTATCCGGTGCCCACCACCGAGCCCAGCGTCGACTCGCCGGTGCGCCGGGTGCAGGTGCTGCGCCCCCGCTGAGGCGGGGACCGACTCAGGGACGACCCCGAGCGGGACTCAGGGGCGGGTGGGGGAGCAAACCCGATGTCCAAGATGGTCCGCGGGTCATAGCGTACGGGGCATGGCGGATTGGCTGGCCCAGGTCGGAGAGCTTCCCATCACCCTGCTGATGGGGGTGCTCGGAGTGGTCATGCTCTTCGACGCCGTGCCGCTGCTCGGGGTGCTGGTCCCGGGCGACGTGGCGATCCTCGCCGCGGTCGGGGTGGGGCGGCCGGCGACGGGGTTGGCCACGTTCACCGCCGTGGTGGTCGGTTGCCTCGCCGGCTGGTCGCTGAGCTTCCTGGCCGGCCGCCGGTGGGGTGACCGGCTGCGACGCAGCCGGGTCGGCGGCTGGATCGGCGAGTCGCGCTGGGCGGCGGCCGAGGGGATCCTGCGCCGCGGGGGTGGCCGGATGGTGCTGATCGCCCCGTTCCTGCCGGTGTTCAACGCGCTGCTGCCGCTGGCCGCCGGCGGGCTGCGGATGTCGTACCGGCGCTTCCTCGGCTGCGCCACCCTCGGCGCCGCCGCCTGGGCCGGCCTCTACCTGGTGCTCGGCAC
This sequence comes from Micromonospora sp. C28SCA-DRY-2, assembly GCF_030519475.1. Classification (GTDB taxonomy): domain Bacteria; phylum Actinomycetota; class Actinomycetes; order Mycobacteriales; family Micromonosporaceae; genus Micromonospora. The sequence continues at coordinate 305,670 of NZ_JAUMKD010000006.1, forward strand.
CGCGTCCCGGTCGCTGGCCGGGCTGCTGCCCGGCTCGGCCAGCCCGATGCTGGTGACCATGGGGGTCGGTCTGCTGCTGGCCACGCTGGTGCTGCTGGGCACGCGGCGGCGGCTGCGGTCGCTGACCGCCTGAGCTGCGCTTGGCGGGTGGGGGCCCCGTGCCCGGCTCCGGGCGGTCAGGCCTGATCCCCGCGCCGGTCGCGGGCGAGCCCCTCCCCGGCGTGGCCGAGGTCGTCCGCGCGGCTTGGGTTCCGTCGCCGCCGGGTCGGGCGAGCCGGGCCGACGGGGTTGTGGGGCTGGTGTCGCTGGCGATTCGCCAGGTACTGGTGACCCACACCGTGTCCGGGATATCGGGGTGTCCGCAGGCTCGGGATGCCGCCATATCCCGGACACGCAGCGCCGACCAGGGACCAATCCCGAGGCCGCGTCATGACCGCGGGACTACCAGCCGCGGGCGCGCCACTGGGGGAGGGCGGGGCGTTCGGCGCCGAGGGTGCTGTCCTTGCCGTGGCCCGGGTAGAACCAGGTCTCGTCGGGCAGCCGGTCGAAGAGCTTGTGCTCGACGTCGTCGATCAGCGTGCCGAACCGCTGCGGGTCCTTGTTGGTGTTGCCCACCCCACCCGGGAAGAGGCTGTCACCGGTCCACAGGTGCGGGATGCCGGCCGGGTCGCGGTAGAGCAGCGCGATCGAGCCCGGGGTGTGCCCGCGCAGGTGGATGACCTCCAGCGGGCAGTCACCGACCCGCACCGTGTCACCGTCGGCGAGCGGTTCCGACTCGATCGGCAGCCCCGCCGCGTCGTCGGCGTGGGCCAGGGCGCGGGCGCCGGTCTTGGCGACCACCTCCTCCAGCGCCACCCAGTGGTCCATGTGCTGGTGAGTGGTGACCACGGTGGCCAGGCCGGCGTCGCCGACCAGCTCCAGCAGGCGCGGCGCCTCGTTCGCGGCGTCGATCAGCAACTGCTCGCCGGTCGCCCGGCAGCGCAGCAGGTAGGCGTTGTTGTCCATCGGGCCCACCGACACCTTGGTGATGGTGAGCCGGTCGAGCTCGCGTACGGCCGGCGCGCCGCCGGGTGAGACGTCTCCGCGGTAGGTCATGACGGTGTCTATATCCATTCCGGTGGCTCGGGGAGCGGACCGTCCGGGGTGACGGTCAGCACGGTGCCGCGGCTGCGTCCGATCAGCCAGGCGGCGAGTTCGGGGGCGGCGCCGGTGACCACCGGCGCGTGCGCCCGGTCGCCGATCACCAGTTCGTGCCGGCTGCCGTCGAACCGCAGCACCATCGGCGGCGCGTCGCCGCGCTCGGCCAGGTCGGTGGCCACCTCGTGCAGCAGCCGGTGACCGAACGCCTCGGGCCAGTCGGCCGGGCGGTGCCCGGCGGCCAGGTCGACGTGGTGCACCTCCAACTCCCGCAGCCGGCCCCACACCAGCAGGGCCGCCACCTTGGGGCCGCGCGGGGTGTCGACGGTCGCCGTCCACGCCTCGGTGGGCATCGCGGCCACCGCCTCGGCGAACCGGTCGGCCGAGCGGCGCAGGTCGTCCAGGTGGGCCTCGGGCGGGCGGCCGGCGCCGGCCTCGATGTCGGCGGCCCGGGCCGCCGCCGAGGCGTACATCGGCACCTGCTCGCCGGTCCGGGCCGCGGTGAGCAGGTTGACGAAGCCGTCGGCGTTGCGGGCCAGGTGCGTCAGCACGTGCCCGCGGGTCCAGCCCGGCAGCAGCGACGCGGCGGCGATGTCCGCGCTGTCGAAGGTGGCCGCGGTGCGCAGCAGGCGCGCCGTGGCGTCGTCCACCTCACCGGTCAGCAGGAGCGGATCCGTGGTCACGGTCCGACCCTATCCGTCGGGCGCCCGCCCGTCGCCGGGGAAATCGCTTTCGGCGCGTCGCCGGGGCCCCTACCGTCGGCTCCAACGCGGCACCGGGACTCGGAGGAGGTGGTGATCATGCCGGTCTCAGCGCCCGTACGTCACCCACTCCGACACCGATGAGGACTGCATGACCATCGATTTGACCGCCCTCGGCTGGGACGCCGACCGGGCGGCACACCCGCACCGCCGTACCGACCATCGCCCGGGCCGGGTGGCCCGGGTCGACCGCGGCGTGTGCACCGTGCTCGGCGCGGACGGCCCCGTGCGCGCCACCCTGGGCGGGCCGGTGCTGGCCGCCGCCGCCCACGACCTGACCCGGCTGCCCTGTGCCGGGGACTGGGTGCTGCTCGGCACCTGGCCGGACGGGCGGATCACCGTCGAGACGGTGCTGCCCCGGCGTACCGCGCTGATCCGCCGGACCGCCGGCAAGGACGCCAGCGGCCAGGTGCTCGCCGCGAACCTGGACGCCGCCGCCGTGGTGGAACCGGTACACCCCGAGCCGGACGTCGGCCGGATCGAGCGGCTGCTCTCCCTCGCCCACGAGTCGGGCGCCCGGCCGCTGGTGGTGCTCACCAAGGCCGACCTGGCGGCCGACCCGGCGGCGGTCGCCCGGCAGCTCGCCGCGGTCGCGCCCGGGGTGCCCGTGCTGCCGGTCAGCGCCGAGCGCGGCACCGGGCTGGAACCGCTGCGCGCCGAGGTGGCGCCCGGCCGCACGCTGGCCCTGCTCGGCCCGTCCGGCGCCGGCAAGTCGAGCCTGGTCAACGCGTTGGCCGGGACGGTGGTGATGCCCACCCAGGCGATCCGCCGGGTCGACGGCAAGGGCCGGCACACCACCACCTGGCGGGCCCTGGTCCCGGTGCCCGGCGGCGGGGCCGTGCTGGACACCCCCGGGGTGCGCGCGGTCGGCCTGCTCGACGGCTCGGCCGGGCTCGACCGGGCGTTCGCCGACATCGCCGAACTCGCCACCGGCTGCCGCTACGGCGACTGCGGGCACGACGGGGAGCCCGGCTGCGCGGTGCGCGAGGCGCTGGAGAGCGGGGAGCTGCCGCCCCGGCGCTGGGAGAGCTGGCGGCGGCTGCAACGGGAGGTGGCGTACGAGACCCGGCGGCGGGAGACCCGGCTGGCCGCCGAGCGCCGGGGCGGCTGGCGCGGCGCCCGCCGACGGGCGAACCGGCCGGCCCGCCCACCCTCGCCCGGCGGCCTCTGAGCCGCCCGACGCATCCCGGCGCCCCGGCGCGTTGCCGGCAGCCGGCGCCTGCCGGCGTCGGGTGGGCCGGGTCCGGGGTGTGTCGGGCGGGGCGGAGTGAGTCACTCCCGAGTCGGCGCGAGGTGCCCCCGGAGCCTCCCGGCGCCGCCGGACCGTGGGCGCGGCCGACCGGTCTGAGCTGGGGGAATGTGCCGGCGGAGAAAAGTGTCGTACCTCGGGGCTAGAGTTGCCGAGGCGCTTTTCTGCGCCCGCACAACCGCTCAGAACCATCACGGAGCGGACAGATCCTCCTCCTCTTCCTCACCGGGAGTACACGGCAGTGGCCGACCGACTGATCATCCGTGGCGCGCGCGAACACAACCTGCGTGACGTCAGTCTCGACCTGCCCCGGGACGCCCTGATCGTCTTCACCGGGCTCTCCGGGTCGGGCAAGTCGAGCCTGGCCTTCGACACGATCTTCGCCGAGGGGCAGCGCCGCTACGTCGAGTCGCTCTCCTCGTACGCCCGGCAGTTCCTCGGCCAGATGGACAAGCCGGACGTCGACTTCATCGAGGGCCTCAGCCCGGCCGTCTCGATCGACCAGAAGTCCACCTCGCGCAACCCGCGGTCCACCGTCGGCACGATCACCGAGGTCTACGACTACCTCCGCCTGCTCTTCGCCCGCATCGGGGAGCCGCACTGCCCGGTCTGCGGCGAACGGATCTCGCGGCAGAGCCCGCAGCAGATCGTCGACCGGGTGCTCGGCATGGCCGAGGGCACCCGGTTCATGGTGCTCGCCCCGGTGGTCCGCGGCCGCAAGGGCGAGTACGTCGACCTCTTCGCCGAGCTCCAGGCCAAGGGCTACGCCCGGGCCCGGGTCGACGGCGTGGTGCACCCGCTGACCGAGCCGCCGAAGCTCAAGAAGCAGGAGAAGCACACCATCGAGGTGGTGATCGACCGGCTCACCGTCAAGCCGAGCGCCAAGCAGCGGCTCACCGACTCGGTCGAGGCGGCCCTGGGCCTCTCCGGTGGGCTGGTCCTGCTCGACTTCGTCGACCTGCCCGAGGACGACCCGGAGCGGGAGCGCCGCTTCTCGGAGAACCTGGCCTGCCCGAACGACCACCCGCTCGCCATCGAGGACCTGGAACCCCGGGTCTTCTCCTTCAACGCCCCCTACGGCGCCTGCCCGGAGTGCACCGGCCTGGGCACCAAGAAGGAGGTCGACCCGGAGCTGGTCGTGCCCGACCCGGAGCGCACCCTGCGCGAGGGCGCCATCCAGCCCTGGGCCACCGGGCACAACCTCGAATACTTCCTGCGGCTGCTGGAGGCGCTCGGCGAGGCCGAGCACTTCGACGTCGACACGCCGTGGCGGGCCCTGCCGTCCCGGGCGCAGAAGACCATCCTGCACGGCTCCGACGACCAGGTGCACGTGCGCTACCGCAACAAGTACGGCCGCGAGCGCTCCTACTACACCGGCTTCGAGGGCGTGGTGCAGTGGATCGAGCGCCGGCACGCCGACACCGAGTCGGAGTGGTCGCGCGACAAGTACGAGGGCTACATGCGGGACGTGCCCTGCGCGGCCTGCGGCGGCGCCCGGCTCAAGCCCGAGGTGCTCGCGGTCACCATCGCCGGCAAGAGCATCGCCGAGGTCTGCAACCTCTCGGTCGGTGAGTGCGCCGAGCTGCTGGCCGGCATCGAGCTGACCGACCGGCAGAAGATGATCGCCGAGCGGGTGCTCAAGGAGATCAACGCCCGGCTGCGGTTCCTGCTCGACGTCGGCCTGGACTACCTCTCCCTGGACCGGCCGGCCGGCACCCTCTCCGGCGGCGAGGCGCAGCGCATCCGGCTGGCCACCCAGATCGGCTCCGGCCTGGTCGGCGTGCTCTACGTGCTGGACGAGCCGTCCATCGGGCTGCACCAGCGCGACAACCACCGGTTGATCGAGACCCTGGTCCGGCTGCGCGGTCTGGGCAACACGCTGATCGTCGTCGAGCACGACGAGGACACCATCCGTACCGCCGACTGGATCGTCGACATCGGTCCGGGCGCCGGCGAGCACGGCGGCAAGATCGTGCACAGCGGCTCGGTGCCGGCGCTGCTGGAGAACCAGGATTCGGTGACCGGGGCGTACCTGTCCGGCCGCAAGTCGATCCCGACGCCGTCGACGCGCCGTCCGCAGACCCCGGGCCGCGAGCTGGTGGTGCACGGCGCGCGGGAGCACAACCTGCGCAACCTGACGGTGTCGTTCCCGCTCGGCCAGCTGATCGCGGTCACCGGGGTCAGCGGCTCCGGCAAGTCGACCCTGGTCAACGACATTCTCTACGCCGTACTGGCCAACCAGATCAACGGCGCCCGGCTGGTGCCCGGCCGGCACACCCGGGTCTCCGGGCTGGAGCACGTCGACAAGGTCGTCGGCGTCGACCAGTCGCCGATCGGGCGGACGCCACGGTCCAACCCGGCCACCTACACCGGGGTCTGGGACCACGTCCGCAAGCTCTTCGCCGAGACCACCGAGGCCAAGGTCCGGGGGTACGGCCCCGGCCGGTTCTCGTTCAACGTCAAGGGCGGCCGCTGCGAGGCGTGCTCCGGCGACGGCACCATCAAGATCGAGATGAACTTCCTGCCCGACGTGTACGTCCCCTGCGAGGTCTGCAAGGGCGCTCGCTACAACCGGGAGACCCTGGAGGTGCACTACAAGGGCAAGACCGTCTCCGACGTGCTGGAGATGCCGATCGAGGAGGCGGCCGAGTTCTTCTCCGCCATCCCGGCCATCCACCGGCACCTCAGGACGCTGGTCGACGTCGGCCTCGGCTACGTCCGGCTCGGGCAGCCGGCGCCGACCCTCTCCGGCGGCGAGGCGCAGCGGGTGAAGCTCGCCTCCGAGTTGCAGAAGCGTTCCACCGGGCGGACGGTCTACGTGCTCGACGAGCCGACCACCGGCCTGCACTTCGAGGACATCCGCAAGCTGCTGATGGTGCTCGAGGGCCTGGTCGACAAGGGCAACACGGTGATCACCATCGAGCACAACCTCGACGTGATCAAGTCGGCGGACTGGCTGATCGACATGGGCCCCGAGGGCGGGCACCGGGGCGGCACGGTGCTGGCCACCGGCACCCCGGAGGAGGTCGCCGAGGTCGCCGAGAGCCACACCGGGCAGTTCCTGCGCCAGGTGCTCAAGCTCGACGGCGCGGCGAAGGGCGCGACAGCGGCCACCACCCGGGCGGCCAAGGCCAACGGCACCAAGCGCGCCCCCCGCAAGGCGGCGGCCTCCGCCCGCTGACCCGCCACCACGGATCCCACGGTGGCCGCGGGATCGACGGCCGTCACCGCCGTCGACCCGCGGCTAACCTCGTGATCAACGGACGCTGTCCCGCGCGGGGAGGGGCAGCGGCCGTCCCGATCGGGTGAACCGGTCGGGACCGTGGTGCGTGTCACCAGGTGCGGCCGCGGGATCATGAGGGGCGGCGGCAGCCGAGAGAGAGGCGAGGCATGAGTGACGATCAGGAGCTGACCGGGCCGGTCACCCAGACCCGGCGGGCCCTGCTCACCGGTGCGGGAGCGGTCGGGGCGGCGGTGGTCCTGGCGGCCTGCGGCGGCGAGGACTCCGGTGACGGGTCCGCGCCGACCAGCGGCGGGCCGGCCGTACCGAGCTCCGGCGACGCCGGCGGCGGCGACCGGCAGGGGGCGCAGTCGCTGGCCCGGACCGCGGACGTCCCGGTCGGCGGCGGCGTGGTCCTCGCCGCGGAGGGCGTCGTGATCACCCAGCCGTCCGCCGGCGAGTTCAAGGGCTTCGACCCGATCTGCACCCACCAGGGCTGCCCGGTGACGAACGTCGACGGCGGCACCATCAACTGCACCTGCCACGGCAGCAAGTTCTCCATCGCCGACGGTTCGGTCAAGGCCGGTCCGGCCACCAAGCCGCTGGCGCCGAAGGACGTCAAGGTCACCGGCGACCAGATCTCGTTCGCCTGACCGCCCGGGCGCGACCGGCCCTTGCGGCAGCCCGGGGTGTCCCCGGTGGGGCGACGCCCCGGGCTGCCGCCTCCCGGCCGACGGGCGGCCGGCCGGGGCGTCCGCCGCGCCGGCCGAGGGCTGTCGGGGGTGCGGACTAGGCTTGCTGCCGTGGCTGACCCCTCGACCTACCGTCCCGCGCCCGGCACCATTCCGGAGTCGCCCGGGGTCTACCGCTTCCGCGACGGCACCGGCCGGGTGATCTACGTCGGCAAGGCGAAGAACCTGCGCAGCCGGCTCAACTCCTACTTCGCCGACCTCTGGGGCCTGCACCAGCGCACGCAGCAGATGGTCACCACGGCCGAGTCGGTCGACTGGGTCACCGTCGGCACCGAGGTCGAGGCGCTCCAGCTCGAATACACCTGGATCAAGCAGTACGACCCCCGGTTCAACGTCCGCTACCGCGACGACAAGTCGTATCCCTACCTCGCGGTCACCCTCGACGAGGAGTTCCCGCGCCTGCAGGTGATGCGCGGCGCCAAGCGCAAGGGGGTGCGCTACTTCGGGCCCTACTCGCACGCCTGGGCCATCCGCGAGACGCTCGACCTGCTGCTGCGCGTCTTCCCCGCGCGTACCTGCTCGGCGGGGGTGTTCAAGCGGGCCGGCCAGGTCGGCCGCCCCTGCCTGCTGGGCTACATCGGCAAGTGCTCGGCGCCCTGCGTGGGCAGCGTCTCCGCCGAGCAGCACCGCGAGATCGTCGACGGCTTCTGCGACTTCATGGCCGGCCGCACCGACACCATGGTGCGCAAGCTGGAACGCGAGATGGCCGAGGCCAGCGAGCAGTTGGAGTTCGAGCGGGCGGCCCGGCTGCGCGACGACATCGCCGCGCTGCGCCGGGCGATGGAGAAGCAGACGGTGGTGCTCGGCGACGGCACCGACGCCGACGTGGTGGCGTTCGCCGACGACCCGCTGGAGGCGGCCGTCCAGGTCTTCCACGTCCGCGACGGCCGGGTGCGCGGCCAGCGCGGCTGGGTGGTGGAGAAGACCGAGGACCTGACCACCGGCGACCTGGTGCACCACTTCTGCACCCAGGTCTACGGCGGCGAGCAGGGCGAGGCCGACGTGCCGCGCGAGCTGCTGGTGCCCGAGCTGCCCGCCGACGCCGACGCGCTGGCCGACTGGCTCGGCAGCCACCGGGGCAGCCGGGTGAGCCTGCGGGTGCCGCAGCGCGGCGACAAGCGGGCCCTGCTGGAGACGGTGGCGCGCAACGCCAAGGACGCGCTGGCCCGGCACAAGCTGCGCCGCGCCGGCGACCTGACCACCCGCGGCAAGGCGCTCGACGAGATCAGCGAGGCGCTCGGCATGCGGACCTCGCCGCTGCGGATCGAGTGCTTCGACATCTCGCAGATCCAGGGCACCGACGTGGTGGCCAGCATGGTCGTCTTCGAGGACGGGCTGCCGCGCAAGAGCGAGTACCGCCGGTTCATCATCCGGGGCGCCACCGACGACCTCTCCGCGATGTCCGAGGTGCTGCGCCGCCGCTTCGCCCGCTACCTGGACTCCCGTGCCGAGACCGGCGAGGCGGGCGTGGAGGCGGCCGACGACCCGGGCGCCCCCGCCGGCCAGACCGACGGCGACGAGCCCCGGGTGGGCGCGCTGGTCGACCCGACCACCGGCCGGCCGCGCAAGTTCGCGTACCCGCCGCAGCTGGTGGTGGTCGACGGCGGGGCGCCGCAGGTCGCGGCCGCCGCCCAGGCGCTCGCCGAGCTGGGCATCGACGACGTGGCGCTCTGCGGGCTGGCCAAGCGGCTGGAGGAGGTCTGGCTGCCCGACGACGAGTTCCCGGTCATCCTGCCGCGCACCTCCGAGGGGCTCTACCTGCTGCAACGCGTTCGCGACGAGGCGCACCGGTTCGCCATCACGTTCCACCGGCAGCGGCGCTCCAAGCGGATGACGGAGTCGGCGCTGGACAAGGTCCCCGGCCTGGGGGAGGTACGGCGCAAGGCGCTGCTGCGGCACTTCGGCTCGCTCAAGCGCCTCTCGGCCGCCACGGTGGAGGAGATCACCGAGGTGCCCGGCGTGGGCCGGCGCACCGCCGAGGCGATCCTCGCGCGGTTGGCCGGCAACGACGGCGCGTCGGGGGAGCGCGGCAGAACCGCCGGGTCGGGGGAACACGACGCAGCCGCCGGGCCGGAGCAGCGCGGCGGCGCCGAGCCGGAGTCGCCGTAACCTCACGGCAGGGCAGATGCGTATCAGGAGGCGTTTTCCCGGGTGAGCGTCCGGAGGGCTCGGAATGCGGCGCCGGGCCGGTCGTTGAAGTCGTCGTCGGGCAGCCGCGCGAGCAGATCGAGCACGGCACTGATGTGGCGGCACCGCGCAGCCTGGTCGATCAGTTGTCTGGTCGGGTGACGACGCTGGCTTCGGGGGAGAGCCTGGAGCGTGGCGTAGGCCTCCGCGAGAGAGTTGATCTCCGCCTGGCCGAGCCGGGACGCCGGCTCGACCTGCTGGACGGTGCCTGGGTTGCCGCTGGCGGCGGCCAGGAGCCGTTCCACCCGCTTCGCGGCCGTGACCCGGAGGTTGTCGATCGGGATCGCCGCCACCAGTTCCAGGGCGCCGGTCGCCTCGCCACGACGGGCGCGCAGCAGTGCCGCGACCATGAGGTTCTCGCTGACGATGGTGTGCCACCCGGCGGCGAGGTGCCGTACCGATTCCAGGGCTACCCGGTACAGGTCCTCCAGGGTGGCGGTGTTCGGTGGTGGCCATGGTGTGGTGGCCGGTGCGGGCCGGCCGCGGAAGCGGTCGAGGTACGGTGCCAGCGGCGGACCGAGGCGGTCGGCGGCGGTGGCGGCGTCGGGGACGATGTCGAGGTCGCCCCAACGGGTCGGCCAGGCGTGCCGGCGGTCGATGGTCCAGGTGAGGGCCTTGTCGAGGGCGTCGCGCCGTGTCTCGGGGGCGATGACGAGTCCGGTTTCGAAGGCGACCGCCCAGGTGTCGGCGGTCAGGGCGAAGGTGGGGTCCAGACCGAGGTCGCGGCGGATGTCGTCGCCGGTGTCGACGCGGTCGAGCTCCAGCGGGCGGGGGCCGGGTGGTTGGCGCAGGAACGTGACGTCTCCGGGTATGTCGCCGGTTGCGGGCCGGATGAACCGTAGGGTCGTCCCGCCGGTGGCGATGATGACGTCGTCCGCGCCCCAGAGCACTCCGCTGGTGTCTTCGGCCGCGTCGACGACGTGCTGCCGTTCAGGCTCTCCGGCCAGCGACCAGATTTCGATGTGGCCGCCGGTGGTGAGGCATGCCGCGCGGTCGCCGTCGGGCGCCCACGCCCAGGCGGTGTGATCTTCTTCGGCGGTGTCGATGTGTGGGAGCGCCACGTCGAGGTCGTAGCGGTGTTCGCCGTTGTCGTAGATGGCGACGGCGGGTCGAGCGCCGGGTTCGTTGCCGGCGGGGATCACGACTGCCAGTCGGCTCAGGCCGTTGCGGTCCGCCCAGCGCAGTTCGCCGGCGCCGGGGCGCTGGGGCAGGTCGGCGACCGGTCGGCCGGTCGTCGTTTCGGCGATCACGAGTCGGCCCTGCGACCGGTAGGCCACCAGCCGCTGGTCGGGGCTCCACGACACCGCCGCTCCCGGCGTTGCGGTGTCAACGAGCCAGCACACTTGCCGGCTGTCGACGTCGATCGCGTACACCTCGCCCGCTTCGGCGCGGGCGAAGATCCGCGTTCCGTCCCGCGACCACACGGACTGCTCGGGGTAGAGCCATCTGGGCTCGGATGCGTCCTCGGCCCAGTCGGGGAGCGTGTCGGCCAGCAACAGCACCGACGCCTGCTCGTCACCGCCGTCGTGCTCCCCGCCGTCGGGTATCTCGTCGTCGTAGACCCAGCCGTTCGTCAGGGAGACGAGGCAGCCCGACACCTGCCGGTCGAACCCGACGTGCACGTACGCACGGGTGCCGTCCGGGGCCAGGGCGAACCCGGGCGGCCGCCCGGACCCGTCGGTCACGGCCGCGGCCCCGATCGGCTCGACGCTCTCGCCGAACGGATCCCACGCCCCCACCACGTTGGTGTCGAAGGCCGCCGTGATGCGCCGGCCGTCGGCGGACCACTGCAACAGCCCCGGGTGGCCGGGCCAGCCGACACCACCACGGATGCCGTCGAGCACGTTGACGCAGCGGCCGGTGGGCACCTCCCAGATCTGCAACGCCGCGCCGCGCTCGTAGTCGTCACCGCAGTGACTGCCGACTGCCAGGTAACGACCGCACGGGCTCAACGCGAAGGCGTGAATCTCCCTGGGATGCACGTCGGGATGACGCAGGACCGCGCCGGCCGCCCTGACCCGCGCGGTCGCGAACCGATGCGCCTCGGTCACCCCGTACGCCTGCTCCAGCGCGACCAACGCGGCGCGCAACGGCGGCAGGTCACGCACCGGCGTGAACGCCGACCAGTCCGCCGCACGCAGCACCGTCAGGTACGCATCGGGATCCGCAGCTGACGGGCGAAGATCCACAAAGCTCGGTGCGCGGCGAGTGACGTCGCTCCGCGGAGCGCTGCCCGGCATATCCATGGAGAGGAACATAGGCGGCAGCACCGACAGACCGCGGGCGACCGGTGCCGGGTCGCTTCGACACGCTGGTGGGGCGTCGCGGATGACGCGCAGGCCGTGAGAGCAGCGGCCGGGTGTCCGTTTCCCGTCCTACCGGACGGCGTCGAGGTCGACGGGTGCGCCCGGGAGGGCGTCCGGGGCCGGCGGGCCGGTCATGAGCGCGTCGAACACGAGGTGCAGATACCGTGCGGGCTGCGCGGCGACGTGCCCCGGCAGGCGGTCGGGATGGCAGGCGAAGACGTTCAGCAGCAGGACGACGTCGCCGGTGCCGACGTCGTGGCGGACCAGCCCGTCCCGCTGCCCGCGACGGACGAGGTCGTCGAGCAGTTCGAGCCACTCCTGGCGGGCCCGGGCGAACGACGGCGAGGCATGGAAGCTCGCCGTCGACAGGTCGGCCAACGCGGCGGCGAGGGCGCCCCGGCCGGGGTCCGCACACCAGTGGACCAGTCCGCGCAGCGCCGTCCGGGCGTCCCGGCTGCTCTCACCGAGGCGGCGGGTGACGGCCACGAGGTCCGTCACGTATTCCTCGGCGACGGCGGCGATGAGCGCCTCGCGGGTCGGGAACCGGCGGTAGAGCGTGCCGATGCCGACGCCGGCCCGACGGGCGATCAGGTCCATCGGGGCGGCAAGTCCCTGCTCGGCCATCACCGTGCGGGCGGCGGCGAGGATCTTGCCGAGGTTCCGTGCGGCGTCCGCCCGCAACTGCTCCGGCCCCGCGTCACCGATCTTCAATGCCGACCCCTATCCGGAACGTCTTCTTCCGGTTAGGGTAACCCACATAACCGGAGGGACGCATTCCGCTTAGGAGGTGGGCATGATCGTGGTGACCGGGGCGGCCGGGCAGATCGGCCGCGCGTTGATCGGGCAACTCGACCGGCGGGGCGTACGCCGCCGCGCGGTGGTGCGCCAGCACCGGCAGGGCGCGGAGCTGGGCGGCAGCTACGTCGTCGGCGACTTCGACGACCCGGACTCGATCAGGAAGGCCCTCGAGCCGGGGGCGCGGCTACTGCTGAACAGCTCCCTCGGGCCGGACTTCGTCAGGCAACAGCGGAAGCTCGTCGACCTCGCCGCCGAGGCGGGCGTCGCCCACGTCGTGAAGGTGTCGGTGCGCGGCGCCACCCCCGGTGGACTGCTCGGCCTCGGTATGCACGGGGAGGTCGAGGCACACCTGAAGCGCTCCGGGCTGGCCTGGTCGATCCTCCAGCCGGTCGGCTTCATGCAGAACCTCTTCACGGAGGTCGCCTTCGACGGCGACGAACAGGGGCGGTTCCACGGCTCCTACGGCCCGGGCCGGGTGGGCTACATCGACGCCAGGGACGTCGCGGAGGTGGCCGCCGTCCTGTTGACCCGGCCCGTGGGCGACAACGAAACGCTGGTGCTGACCGGGTCCGAGGCGCCGACGCACGAGGAGATTGGCGAGGTGCTGACCCGGACCCTGGGCCGGCCCGTGCGGTACGTCGACCTCACCGTGCCCGCCATGGCCGAGCGACTCCGGGCGGCCGGGATGCCGGCCGCCGCCGCCGACGACCTCGCCACCCTGATGCGCCTCGTCGGTGACGGCCGGTGGGCGAGCACGACCGGTGCCGTCCGCGAGCTGACCGGTCGGCCGCCTCGTACGCTCGCCGACTTCGTCACCGCGCACGCCGACCGGTTCCGCTGACGCACCTCGGGCCACCGGGCTGCCCGGTGGCCCGGGCCGGGGCCGGCGACGCCCGGCCGGCGTCGAGGGCGGGTCAGGCCGGGCCGGCCCCGTCGGCCAGGACAGTCAGGATCTGCTCGCCGTACTTGGCCAGCTTGTTCTCCCCGACGCCGCTGACCCGGGACAGCTCCGCCAGCGAGGCCGGCGCGTCGGTGGCGATCTGCCGCAGCGTCGCGTCGTGGAAGATCACGTACGCCGGGACACCCTGCTCCTTGGCGGTGGCCGCCCGCCAGGACCGCAGCCGCTCGAAGACCGCTGTCGCCGCCGGGGACAGCTCGGCGACGACGGTGGCCGACCCGCGCGGCTTGGCGGCCCGGGACGGGGCGACCTTCTCCGGCTCGCGGCGCATCATCACCGTCCGGCGGCGGCCGAGCACCTCGGCGCTGGCGTCGGTGAGCACCAGGGTGCCGTAGTCGCCCTCGACGGCGAGCAGGCCCTCGGCCAGCAGCTGGCGGACCACCCCGCGCCACTCGGCCTCGCGCAGCTCGCCGCCGATGCCGAACACGGTCAGCGAGTCGTGGCCGTACTGGGTGACCTTGTCGGTGGCCCGGCCGAGCAGGATGTCGATGCAGTGCCCGGCGCCGAAGCGCTGGTTGCGCTCCCGGTCGAGCCGGAACACCGTGGAGAGCAGCTTCTGCGCGGCGACCGTGCCGTCCCAGGACTCCGGCGGGTTCAGGCAGGTGTCGCAGTTGCCGCACTCGGTCGTCCGCCGCTCGCCGAAGTAGTCGAGCAGTTGGGCGCGGCGGCAGCGGACCGTCTCGCAGAGCGCCAGCATCGCGTCGAGGTGGGCGGCCAGGTTCCGGCGGTGGGCCAGGTCGCCCTCCGAGGTCTCGATCATCTTGCGCTGCTGCACCACGTCCTGCAGCCCGTACGCGAGCCAGGCGGTTGACGGCAGGCCGTCCCGCCCGGCCCGGCCGGTCTCCTGGTAGTAGCCCTCGACCGACTTCGGCAGGTCCAGGTGCGCGACGAACCGCACGTCCGGCTTGTCGATGCCCATGCCGAAGGCGATCGTCGCCACCATGACCAGCCCGTCCTCGCGCAGGAACCGCTGCTGGTTGCGGGCGCGGGTGGCCGCGTCCAGGCCGGCGTGGTAGGGCAGGGCCGGGATGCCGTTGGCGGTGAGGAACTCGGCGGTCTTGTCCACCGAGGCGCGGGACAGGCAGTAGACGATGCCCGCGTCGCCGGGGTGCTCGTCGCGCAGCAGGGCGAGCAACTGCTTGCGCGGCTCCCGCTTGGGCACGATCCGGTACTGGATGTTGGGCCGGTCGAAGCTGGCCACGAAGTGCCGGGCGTCGGTGAGCTTGAGCCGGGTGGCGATCTCGGCGCGGGTGGCGCTGGTCGCGGTGGCGGTCAGCGCGATGCGGGGCACGTCGGGCCAGCGCTCGTGCAGCATCGACAGGGCCAGGTAGTCGGGGCGGAAGTCGTGCCCCCACTGCGACACGCAGTGCGCCTCGTCGATGGCGAACAGGGCGATCTCGCCCCGGTCGAGCAGGGCCTGGGCGGAGCGGGTGCCCAGCGCCTCGGGGGCGAGGTAGAGCAGGTCGATCTCGCCGGCGACGAACGCCGCCTCGACCCGCCGGCGGGCGTCGGGATCCTGGGTCGAGTTGAGGAACCCGGCGCGTACGCCGACCGCGGTCAGCGCGTCGACCTGGTCCTGCATCAACGCGATCAGTGGCGAGATCACCACCGCCACGCCGGGGCGGACCAGTGCCGGGATCTGGTAGCACAGTGACTTGCCGCCCCCGGTGGGCATCAGCACCAGCGCGTCGCCCCCGGCCACCACGTGCTCGATCACCTCCTGCTGGAAGCCGCGGAAGGCGTCGTAGCCGAACACCCGGCGCAGCACCTCGACCGGGTCGGCGGTGCGCAGGTCGGTGGGGGAAGCCATCCGCGGATTCTACGAGCGGCCGCCGACAGCCGGCCGGCCCCGCGCCGCCGGGCGCGCCGGGAGCGGACCGGACAGGGGGACACCCGGGGGACGGGCGCGGGCGCACAGCCGGCCGGCCCCGCGCCGCCGGGCGCGCCGGGAGCGGACCCGGACAGCGGGGGACACCCCGGGACGGGCGTCCGCCGGGCCGGTCGACCGGGCGGGATAGAGTCGCTGTTTGACCACATCGCGGCCGGGACCAGCCGGCCGCGGCGCCACGGCTTGGGGGTAGGGGTGAGCGAGGCGCGCACGGCCGAGGAGCGGGACGGCATCCCGGCGGGGATCGCCGGGCAGCCCGCTCCGGCGGAGTCGGACACCACACTGGTGGTGGTCACCGGGCTCTCCGGGGGCGGCCGCAGCACGGTGGCCCGGGCGCTGGAGAACGTCGGCTACTACGTGGTGGACAACCTCCCGCAGGCGCTGATGCTCGACATGGCCGAGCTGGCGTTCAAGGCCGGCGGGGCGGCCCGGCGGACCGCCATGGTGCTCGACGTCCGCTCGCGCGCCTTCTCCACCGACCTGGCCGGGGCGATCCGGGAGCTGAAGGAGCGCGGCTTCTCGCCCCGGGTGGTCTTCGTCGACGCCGACGACGAGGTGCTGATCCGCCGGTTCGAGAGCGTCCGCCGCTCGCACCCGTTGCAGGGCGACGGGCGGTTGGCCGACGGCATCGCCGTCGAGCGCGGCCTGCTGGAGGAGGCCCGGGACCAGGCCGACGTGATCATCGACACCAGCCACCTGAACGTCAACCAGCTGCGCCGCCGGATCGAGGAGCTGTTCGGCGGCGAGGACGCCCGCCGGCTGCGGGTCACCGTGCTCTCCTTCGGCTTCAAGTACGGCCTGCCGCCGGACGCCGACTTCGTGCTGGACGCCCGGTTCCTGCCCAACCCGTACTGGGTGCCGGAACTGCGTGAGCACACCGGGCGGGAGGAGGCGGTCAGCTCGTACGTGCTCGGCCAGGAGGGCGCGGACGCCTTCGTGGCCTCGTACGCCGACCTGGTCAACGCCACCACCACCGGCTTCGAGCGGGAGGGCAAGCGCTACCTGACCGTGGCCGTGGGCTGCACCGGCGGCAAGCACCGCAGCGTGGCGATCGCCGAGGAGCTGGCCGCCCGGCTGCGCCAGTCCGGCCTCGCCGCCAACGCGCAGCACCGGGACCTGGGGCGGGAATGACGACGGCGAAGGTGGTGGCCTTCGGCGGCGGGCACGGCCTGTCCGCGTCCCTGCGCGCGCTGCGCCGCTGCGCCCCCGAACTCGACCTGGACATCACCGCGGTGGTCACCGTCGGCGACGACGGCGGCTCCAGCGGCCGGCTGCGCGCCGAACGGGGCGGCCTGCCGCCGGGCGACCTGCGTCAGGCGCTGGTCGCGCTGGCCGGCGACCACCCCGCGACGCGGCGCAGCGCCGGGCTGTTCCAGCACCGCTTCGCCGAGGTGCCGGCGAGCCCGGACGGCGACGCGCTGGCCGGGCACGCGGTGGGCAACCTGGTCCTGCACGGGCTGATGGAGCTGCTCGGCGACCCGGTGGCCGCCCTGGAGCACGCCGGCGCGATGCTCGGGGCGGTGGGCCGGGTGCTGCCGATGTCCTGCGAGCCGGTCGGCATCGAGGCGCGGGTCCGCGGCGTCGATCCGGAGCACCCGGACGAGGTGCGGACCGTCACCGGTCAGCACCAGGTAGCGGTGACCGCCGGCCGGGTGGAGTCGCTGCGGCTCACCCCGGCCGCGCCGCGGGCCTGCCCGCAGGCGCTCACCGCGATCGGCGCGGCGGACTGGCTGATCTTCGGGCCGGGCAGCTGGTACACCAGCGTGCTGCCGCACCTGCTGGTGCCGGAGCTGGCCGGGGCGATCGTCAGCAGCCCGGCCCGCCGGCTGGTCACCCTGAACCTGGCGGCCGAGAAGGAGACCCTCGGGTTGTCGGTGGCCGACCATCTCGCCGCGTTGCGCTGGTACCTGCCGGAACTCAAGGTCGACTTCGTGCTGGCGGATTCCAAGGCGGTGGGTGACCCCGAACCGGTCGAACGTGCGGCAGAATCGCTGGGTGCCCGACTGGTCCTCGCCCCCGTCGCGGTCACCGACGGCACTCCCCGTCATGATCCGGCCGCCCTGGGCGCCGCACTGGTGCCCGTCCTGGGCGCCGATCGTTAGACACGTACGTAATCTCCGGCGACACGCCGGAACCGGTCCGTGAGGGGACGCACAATGGCGATGACGGCTGCGGTCAAGGACGAGCTGAGTCGGGTCGACGTGCCCAAGCCCTGCTGCCGGCGGGCGGAGATGGCGGCGCTGCTCCGCTTCGCCGGTGGGCTGCACATCGTCTCCGGCCGCGTGGTCGTGGAGGCGGAACTCGACACCGGTGCGGTGGCCCGGCGGCTGCGGCGGGAGATCGCGGAGGTCTACGGCTACCCCAGCGAGATCCACGTGCTCGCCTCGGGCGGGCTGCGCAAGGGCAGCCACTTCATCGTCCGGGTGGTCAAGGACGGCGAGGCGCTGGCCCGGCAGACCGGCCTGCTCGACGTGCGCGGCCGGCCGGTACGCGGGCTGCCACCGCACGTGGTCGCGGCGAACGTGTGCTGCGCGGTCTCGGCCTGGCGCGGTGCGTTCATGGCGCACGGCTCGCTGACCGAGCCGGGCCGTTCCAGCGCGCTGGAGATCACCTGCCCCGGGCCGGAGTCGGCGCTCGCCCTGGTCGGCGCGGCCCGGCGGATCGGCATCACCGCCAAGAACCGCGAGGTGCGCGGGGTGGACCGGGTGGTGGTCAAGGACGGCGACGCGATCGCCGCGCTGCTCACCCGCATCGGCGCGCACTCCAGCGTGCTGGCCTGGGAGGAGCGGCGGGTCCGCCGCGAGGTGCGGGCCACCGCGAACCGGCTGGCCAACTTCGACGACGCCAACCTGCGCCGCTCGGCGCGGGCGGCGGTCGCCGCCGCCGCCCGGGTGACCCGGGCCCTGGAGATCCTCGCCGACGACGCGCCGAACCACCTCACCTCGGCCGGCCGGCTGCGGCTGGAGCACCGGCAGGCGTCGCTGGAGGAGCTGGGTGCGCTGGCCGACCCGCCGCTGACCAAGGACGCCATCGCCGGGCGGATCCGCCGGTTGCTGGCGCTGGCCGACAAGCGGGCCCGGGACCTGGGCATCCCGGATACCGAAGCGGCCGTCACGCCCGACATGCTCGTGGTCTGATAGGACGGTGAGGCGTCGCGGTCGCGTGCGGGATCACCACCCGACGCAGCGCGCCGCCGCGTGCTCGGATAAGGTCGCTGCGTACGGCAAGGGGGCCGGCACCGGTTCTCCTCGCCGTGCTCACCGCCTCGGGCGGTCAGGTCTCCAACGACCGCGGCGGGGTGGCCGAGATGAACCGTCAACGGCCGGCTCCAACGGTCGGCGCACACCACTTCGCCGGCGGTGATCCCACGCCGGCGGACAGAACGCGAGGAGATGGGACCTGTGACCATCCGGGTTGGCATCAACGGCTTCGGCCGGATCGGCCGCAACTTCTTCCGGGCAGTGCTGGCGTCCGGCGCTGACGTCGAGGTCGTGGCGGTCAACGACCTGACCGACAACGGGACGCTCGCCCACCTTGTCAAGTACGACAGCATCCTGGGTCGCCTCCCGCAGGAGGTCAAGGCCACCGCCGACGAGATCACCGTGGGCGGCAAGACCATCAAGGCGTACGCCGAGAAGGACCCGGCGAAGCTGCCGTGGGGCGAGGTCGGCGCGGACGTCGTCATCGAGTCCACCGGCTTCTTCACCGACGCCACCAAGGCGAAGGCGCACATCGACGGCGGGGCCAAGAAGGTCATCATCTCCGCGCCGGCGAAGAACGAGGACGTCACCGTGGTGATGGGCGTCAACCAGGATCAGTACGACCCGGCCAAGCACACCATCATCTCGAACGCCTCCTGCACCACCAACTGCCTCGCCCCGATGGCGAAGGTCCTGCAGGACACGTTCGGCATCCAGCACGGCCTGATGACCACCATCCACGCGTACACCCAGGACCAGAACCTGCAGGACGCCCCGCACAAGGACCTGCGCCGGGCCCGGGCCGCCGCGCTGAACATCGTGCCGACCTCGACCGGCGCGGCGAAGGCGATCGGGCTGGTGCTGCCGGAGCTGAAGGGCAAGCTGGACGGCTACGCGCTGCGGGTGCCGATCCCCACCGGGTCGACCACCGACCTGACCGTGAACCTCAACCGGGAGACCACGGTCGACGAGGTCAACGCCGCGATGAAGGCGGCCGCCGACGGCCCGCTCAAGGGCATCCTGGTCTACAACGAGGACCCGATCGTCTCCTCCGACATCGTGACCGACCCGGCGTCGTGCATCTTCGACGCGCCGCTGACCAAGGTGGTCGGCAACCAGGTCAAGGTCGTCGGCTGGTACGACAACGAGTGGGGCTACTCGAACCGCCTGGTGGACCTGGTCAAGCTGGTGGGTCAGTCGCTGTGAGCATCCGGACCCTCGACGACCTGCTCGCCGAGGGGGTGTCGGGTCGGCGCGTGCTGGTGCGCGCCGACCTGAACGTCCCGCTCGACAAGCAGTCCGGCGACATCACCGACGACGGCCGGATCCGCGCGGTGCTGCCCACCCTGAGCGCGCTCACCGGGGCCGGCGCGAAGGTGGTCGTCTGCTCGCACCTGGGTCGTCCCAAGGGCTCGCCCGACCCGCAGTTCAGCCTCCGGCCGGTGGCCGGGCGCCTCGGTGAGCTGCTCGGCGCCCCGGTGCACTTCGCCACCGACACGGTCGGCGAGTCCGCCCGCGCCACGGTGGACGCGCTCGCCGACGGCGAGGTCGCGCTGCTGGAGAACCTGCGCTTCAACGCCGGCGAGACCAGCAAGGACGAGGCCGAGCGGGGCGCCTTCGCCGACCAGCTCGCCGCCTTCGGCGACGCCTACGTCGACGACGCCTTCGGCGCGGTGCACCGCAAGCACGCCAGCGTCTACGACGTGCCGGCCCGGCTGCCGCACGTCGCCGGCCGGCTGGTGCTGCGCGAGGTGGAGGTGCTCTCCACGCTCACCGGCGACCCGGCCCGCCCGTACGTGGTGGTGCTCGGCGGCTCGAAGGTCTCCGACAAGCTCGCCGTGATCGAGGCGCTGCTGCCCACTGTCGACCGGCTGCTCATCGGCGGCGGCATGTGCTTCACCTTCCTCAAGGCCCAGGGTCACGAGGTGGGCAGCTCGCTGCTCGAGGAGGACATGGTCGAGACCTGCGGCAACCTGATCGAGCGCTCGGGCGGCAAGATCCTGCTCCCGGTCGACGTGGTGGCCGCTGACGCCTTCGCCCCGGACGCCGCGCACGACACCGTGCCGGCCGCCGGGATCCCGAGCAAGCGGGTCGGGCTGGATATCGGCCCGGAGACGGTGGCCGGGTTCGCCGCCGCGCTCAAGGGCGCGAAGACGATCTTCTGGAACGGCCCGATGGGCGTGTTCGAGATGCCGGCCTTCGCCAACGGCACCCGCGGGATCGCCGAGGCGATCGCCAAGTCCGACGCGTTCACCGTGGTCGGTGGCGGTGACTCCGCGGCGGCGGTCCGTGCACTAGGCCTGGACGAGTCCGCTTTCAATCACATATCCACCGGCGGCGGCGCCTCCCTGGAATACCTCGAGGGCAAGACCCTCCCCGGCATCGCGGCCCTGGAGAACTGATGGCGAGCGCCACCCGCCGGCCGCTGATGGCCGGCAACTGGAAGATGAACCTGAACCACCTCGAGGCGAACCTGCTGGTGCAGAAGCTGGCGGCCAGCCTCAGCGAGAAGCAGCTCAGCGAGGTCGAGACGGTGGTGCTGCCGCCGTTCACCGACCTGCGCACGGTGCAGACCGCCGTGGACGGCGACAAGCTGCTGATCGGCTACGGCGCGCAGGACCTCTCGCCGTATGCCTCCGGGGCCTACACCGGGGACATCTCCGGCCCGATGCTGGCGAAGCTGGGCTGCACCTACGTGGTGGTCGGGCACTCCGAGCGGCGGGCCTACCACCACGAGGACGACGCGATCGTCAACGCCAAGGTGCAGGCCGCGCTGAGCCACGGGCTGACCCCGATCCTCTGCGTGGGGGAGGGGCTGGAGGTCCGCGAGCGGGGCGAGCACGTGCCGCACTGCTGCGACCAGCTCGACGCCGCGCTGCACGGGCTGACCCCGGAGCAGGTCACCCGGGTGGTGGTCGCGTACGAGCCGGTCTGGGCGATCGGCACCGGCAAGACGGCCACCCCGGAGGACGCCCAGGAGGTGTGCGGCGCGGTCCGTACCCGGCTGGTGGAGACCTTCGGTCAGGACACCGCGGACCAGGTCCGGATCCTCTACGGCGGCTCGGTCAAGGCGTCCAACGTCGCGGCGATCATGGCCCAGCCGGACGTGGACGGGGCCCTGGTCGGCGGGGCGAGCCTCGATGCCGAGGAATTCGCGCAGATCTGCCGGTTCCCGGAGCACATCGCCCGCTGATCGCTCGCTATCCTTGACTCCGCCCGTCCGCCGGTCGGTGCCGCGTGCCCGACCTGCCGGGCGAGGATCGCTACGAGAGGACTGACCCCAGCCATGCCGATCTGGTTCGCATACACGTTGATCGTGTTGCTGATCATCACGAGCGTCCTGCTCACCCTGCTGATCCTGCTCCACCGAGGTAAGGGTGGCGGGCTGTCGAGCATGTTCGGCGGCGGCGTCAGCTCCAGCCTGGCGGGGTCGTCGGTGGCCGAGAAGAACCTGGACCGTTACACCGTTCTGGTGGGCATCGTCTGGTTCGCCTGCATCGTGGGGCTCGGCCTCTGGCTCCGGCTGCAACTCGACGGCGCCGCCTGAGCAGCCCGTCAAGTCGTACAATCTGCGCGCGGTCCGTCCCCCGACGGGCCGCGCGCAGTTCGTTTCACCCCGCTGCACCGCGTCGCCCGCCGCCCTCCCCGAGCGGCGGTCCCCTCCGACGACAGGAGCGAGCAGCCGTGCCGAACGGCCACGTCATCCGGGGCTCGCGGGTCGGGTCCGCACCCGTCCGCCCCGCCGAACGCTACGAGCCGGCTCCCTGCCGGCCGGTCGCCTACTGGTGCCGCAACGGGCACCAGACACAGATCAGGATCGCCGCCGAGGCGGAGGCGCCGCCGGTCTGGGACTGCCCGCGCTGCGGCCACCCGGCCGGCCAGGACGCGCAGAACCCGCCCGGCCGGGCGCGGTCCGAGCCGTACAAGAGCCACCTGGCGTACGTGAAGGAGCGGCGCACCGACGCCGAGGGCGAGGCCATCCTGGCCGAGGCGCTCGCCGCGCTGCGCCGCCGCCGCGGCACCGGCTGACCGGCGCCCCCGCCTCGTCCGAGGCCGTCTGTCCGGGCCACCGGCGAGGCCGTCTGTCCGGGCCGCGACGCCGCCCGAACGGGCCGCCGCTCGGCTCAGCGCAGGCTGCGCAGCCGGGCCGGCACGTCGGCCGCCGCGGCCCGGTCGAGCAGCCAGAGGGTACGGCCGGTGCCCTGCACCCCCGCCGCCGGCACCTGCACCGGCCCCGCGCCGGCCAGCGCCATGCCGACCGCGTGGGCCTTGTCCGCCCCGCTGGCGATCAGCCAGACCTCCTCGGCGGTGTTGATCGCCGGCAGGGTGAGCGTGGTGCGCACCGGCGGCGGCTTCGGGCTGCCCCGGACCGCGCTCACCGGCCGGCTCTCGTAGTGCACCGGGTGCTCCGGGAAGACGGAGGCGACGTGCCCGTCCTCGCCGACGCCGAGCAGCAGCACGTCGAAGTGGGGGAGCAGGGCGGTGCCCGGCCGGGCCGCGGCGGCCAGCTCGGCGGCGTACCGGGCGGCGGCCTCCTCCGGGTCGGCGCCGGCGTCCGAGGCCGGCATCGGGTGGACCCGGGCCGGGTCCAGCGGCACGGCGTCCAGCAGCGCCGCCCGGGCCTGGGTCTCGTTGCGCTCCGGGTCGCCGGCCGGCAGGAACCGCTCGTCGCCCCACCAGACGTCCACCCGGGACCAGTCCACCGCGTCCCGGGCCGGCAGCGCCGCCACCGCCCGGTAGACCGCCGCGGCGATCCGCCCCCCGGTCAGCACCATCGCCGCCTGCCCCCGCGCGGCCTGCGCGTCGAGCAGCCGGACCACCAGCCGGGCCGCCACGGTCTGCGCCAGCAGGTCGGCGTCGGCGTGGACGGCGACACTCGCCTCACTCATTCGTGTGCCTTCGTTTCCCGACCGCTCGGCGGTCGCTGTCCATGATCCCCGCCCCCGGGGCCGGGCCCGGCCGTCGGGGCGCTCAGTGCTCGGCGCTCGTGCCGGCGTGCGCGGTGACCCCCGCCTCGGCGCGCTGCGCGGTGGCCGGATCCTTCCAGACGTGCACCCGCTGGCCCGGGCGCTGCTCCAGGCCGGTCAGCCCGGCGGCGGCGCCGAGCGCCTCCGCGTACACCTGGTCGGCGTCAAGCCGGCGCAGCTCCTCGGCCAGCTCGTCGCCGAGCGGGCGGCGCACCAGCGGCAGCTGACGGTCCTCCTGGCCGGTCCGGCGGAACGTGGCCACGCTGTCGTCCCGGGTCAGCGTCAGCTCGTCGCCGTTGGCGCAGCGCAGCTGCACCTCACGCATCCGGGGGAACTGGTCGGTGGTCTCCCAACGCGGGGTGATGCCCAGCCGGCTGCCCAGCCAGCCGATCATCAACGCGGCCGTCGGGTCGCTGCCCGGCGCGACCACTGTCGCCTCGGTGACCCGCGCCTGGGTGGTGTCGAACGCCCCGGCCACCAGCGTGCGCCACGGCGTGATCCGGGTCCAGGCCAGGTCGGTGTCGCCCGGCGCGTAGTCCCGGGCGCGCTGCCGCAGCGCCTCGATCGGATCCGCGGCCTGCGCGGTGTCGGTGATCCGCCGGTCGGCCACCACGCCGAGGAAGTCGGTCGCGATCTCCTCCGGCGGTTCGCCGTGCCACCAGGTCACCACCGGCACGTCCGGCACCAGCAGCGGCATCACCACCGACTCGGCGTGCAGCGCGAGCCGGCCGTACATCCGGGTGACCACCGCCTCGCCCGGGCCGAGCCGGCCGCCGACGACGATCTCCGCGTCCAGCCGGTTGCGGTCCCGCTCGACGTCCGAGCGGACCACCACCACCAGCCGGCACGGGTGGGCGGCGGACGCTATGGTCGCCGCCGCCTCCGCCTCGCGGACCCGCTTCTCGTCCACCACCACGATCAGCGTGAGGGCCATCCCGCTGGCCACCCCGCCGGCGCTGCGACGCTCGGCGGCCAGCGCCTTGACCACCTCGTTGCCGGTGGTGTCCCACAGGCCGATCACTGGAGCCTCCCGGTCCGTCCGTGCCCGATGATTCGCTCGCTCCGCGCGGTCATGCCCGCCGCCAGGCGCGGCCCTCGCGGGCCAGCATCTCGTCGGCGGCCCGCGGACCCCACTCGCCGGCCCGGTACGGCTCCGGCTTGGTGCCCGCCCAGGCGTGCTCCAGCGGGTCCACCACCTGCCAGCTCTGCTCGACCTCGGCGGCGTCCGGGAAGAGGGTGCGGTCGCCGATCAGCACGTCCAGCACCAGCCGCTCGTACGCCTCCGGGCTGGACTCGGTGAACGCCTCGCCGTACTGGAAGTCCATCGCGATGTCGCGGACCTCCATCGTGGTGCCCGGCACCTTGGCGCCGAACTTCAGCACCACTCCCTCGTCCGGCTGCACCCGGATGACCAGCTGGTTGTTGCCCAGCGACTCCATGTCGGCCGGGTTGAACGGCAGGTGCGGCGCCCGCTTGAACATGATGGCCACCTCGGTGACCCGCCGCGGCAGCCGCTTGCCGGCCCGGATGTAGAACGGCACCTCGGCCCAGCGCCGGTTCTGGATGCCCAGCCGCACCGCCACGTACGTCTCCGTGGTGGAGTCCGGGGGGACCCCCTCCTCGTCCAGGTAGCCCACCGCCCGCTGGCCGCCCACCCAGCCGGGCAGGTACTGGCCGCGCACGGTGCCCTGGGAGACGTCCTTGGGCAGCGTGATCGCCTTGAGCACCTTGAGCTTCTCGGTGCGGATCTCGTCGGCGTCGAAGCTGGTCGGCTCCTCCATCGCCACCAGCGCGAGCAGCTGGAGCAGGTGGTTCTGGAGCACGTCCCGGGCGGTGCCGACCGAGTCGTAGAAAGCGGCCCGGGTGCCGATGCCGACGTCCTCGGCCATGGTGATCTGCACCGAGTCGACGTACTTGGAGTTCCACAGCGGCTCGAACAGGTTGTTGGCGAACCGCAGGGCGAGGATGTTCTGGACCGTCTCCTTGCCCAGGTAGTGGTCGATCCGGAAGACGTCCCGGCGGGTGAAGACGTCGTCGACCAGGTCGTTGAGCGCCTTCGCCGAGGGCAGGTCGTGGCCGAACGGCTTCTCCACCACCACCCGGCGCCAGCCGCCCGACTTCTCGTTGTCGGCCAGCCCGGTACGGGCCAGCTGCTTGAGCACCACCGGGAACGCGGCCGGCGGGATGGAGAAGTAGAAGGCCGCGTTGCCGGGAATGCCGTGCGACTGGCGCAGCTCGTCCAGGCAGCGGGCCAGGTGGTCGAAGGCGGCGTCGTCGTCGAACGAGCCGCCGACGAACTTGATGTTGCCGGCCAGCCGCGCCCAGACCTCCTCCCGCCACGGGGTGCGGGCGTGCTTCTTCGCCGCCTCACAGGCCAGCGTCTCGAAGTCGCCGTCGCCCCAGTCCCGGCGGGCGAACCCGAGCACAACGAAACCCGGCGGCAGCAGGCCGCGGTTGGCCAGGTCGTACACCGCCGGGAGCAACTTCTTCCGCGCCAGGTCACCGGTGACCCCGAAGATCACCAGAGCGCACGGCTCCGGGATCCTCGGCAGCCGCCGGTCCTGCGGGTCGCGCAGCGGGTTCACGCCGCCTCCTCGCTCCGCGTGGTCCACGTCGTCCATCGTCACGCCCGCAGCGCCCCCGTCGCATCGAGCAGCTGGGCCAGCCCCGCCGACCGGTCGGTCAGGTGCAGCCGCAGCACCGGGCGCTGCCGCCCGGCCAGCGCCTGCCGGTCGCCGGCGGCCTGCGCCGCCTGCAACTCGCCGAAGGTGTACGGCTTGCCCGGCACCGGCAGGTCCTCGGTGACCGCGCCGGTCAGCTGGAGGTAGCTGCCGACCTGCGGGCCGCCCTTGTGGTACTGGCCGGTGGAGTGCAGGAACCGGGGACCCCAGCCGAAGGTGACCGGGCGTCCGCTGGCGCCGGCGAGCAGCGGCCGCAGCCGGGCCGCGCCGGCGTCGGCGAACCGGTCGAGGTACGCCATCACCGCCAGGTAGCCGTCGTCGCCCAGCCCGTCGACCAGCCAGCGCAGCACCCCGGCCAGGTCTCCCGGGGCGCCCGCCGGGGCGTACACCTCGATCGCGCCCTCGGTGAACGACGGCGTCTCCGCCGGCGGGCCCGAGGCCAGGATCGCGTTGGTGTTCTCCTTGCTCTCGGTGACGTTCGGCTGGTTGAACGGGTCGATGCCGAGCACCACGCCGGCGACCGCGGTGGCGTACTCCCAGGTCAGGAACTGGGCGCCGAGCGGGCCGTTGACCGCCACGTCCGGGGTGGCGCCGCCGCCCGGCTGGTCGCCGGGGGCGAGCGCGCCGCCGTAGCTGACGGTGAGCACGTCGGGCCCGGTGGCGCCGGGGCTCCGCGGCGACTCGACCACCACCGGCAGGATGCCGACCCCGGCCTTGCCGGTGGACTCGGCGATGAGCTGCTCGGCCCAGTCGCCCAGGCCGTCGATGCCGGTGCCGTCGGCGATCAGCGCGACCTTGTCCCGGCCGGTGGTGGCCGCCGCGCCCAGCGCGGCGCCGAGCGCCAGGCCGGGGTTGTCGGTGTCCCGGCCGAGCGCCTCGGACAGCGCCTCCGCCTGGTCCAGCAGCTCGGCCACCTCGACCCCGGCCAGCGCCGACGGGACCAGCCCGAAGGCGGTCAGCGCCGAGTAGCGGCCGCCCACGTCCGGGTCGGCCAGCACGGTCATCGCGCCCATCTCGACGGCGGTCTGCTCCAGCGGCGAGCCCGGGTCGGTGACGATGACGAAGTGCCGGCCGGCCTCCGCCTCGGTCATCCCGGCGTCGAGGAACGCCTGCCAGTACGCCCGGCGGTGGCTGTCGGTCTCCACCGTCGAACCCGACTTGCTGGCCACCACCACGACGGTGCGCTCCAGCCGGTCGGCCAGCGCGGCGCGCACCTGACCCGGGTCGGTGGTGTCCAGCACGGTCAGCTGCTTGCCGAGGGTGCGCGCGATGACCTCGGGGGCCAGCGAGGAGCCGCCCATCCCGGCGAGCACCACGTGGTCCAGGTCGGCCAGCTCCGCCTTCAGCGCGGCGAGCTGGGGGAGCAGCTCCCGGCTGCGGCGGTGGGTGTCCACCCAGCCGAGGCGGATCTTCGCCTCGGCCTCGGCGTCCGGGCCCCACAGGGTGGCGTCCTTCGCGGCCAGCCGGCCCGGTACGCCGCCCGCGACCAGCGCCTGCCGGGTGGAGGCGGGAGCCGACCGGTCGACCGCGTCCGCCCCGTGCACGGCGACCCCGGCGGCCGCCTCCACCGGCCCAGCCAGCAGGTCGCTCACGCCGCCGCCTCGCTTCGCTCGGCGGCGGCGTGCGGCACTGAACTGATGGTCCGCTCGCTCACGCGTTGCCCCCCGCCTGCTGCGCGGCCCGGGCGTTGTCCTTGGCGGCCCGGCCGGGGTGGCCGGTGCCCTGCCCGGCGGCGGCCAGCGACTTGCGCACCCCGTCGATCAGCTCCTGCCAGCTGGCCTCGAACTTCTCCACGCCCTCGCGTTCCAGCACGGCGATCACGTCGGACATGTCGACGCCCACCGACTCGAGGTCGGCGAAGACCTTCCGGGCGTCGTCGTACGCCCCGGTGACGGTGTCGGCCTGGGTCTCGCCGTGGTCGGCGTAGGCGTGGATCACCGGCTCGGGCATGGTGTTGACGGTGCCCGGGGCGATCAGCTCCTCGACGTAGATGACGTCCCGGTAGTCCGGGTTCTTGGTCGAGGTGGAGGCCCACAGCGGCCGCTGCGGGTGGGCGCCGGCGTCGGCCAGCGCCTGCCAGCGGTCGGAGGAGAAGACCTCGGCGTACCGCTCGTACGCCAGCCGGGCGTTGGCGACGGCGGCCTTGCCGCGCAGCGCCTTGGCCTGCTCGGAGCCGATCTTCTCCAGCCGCTTGTCGACCTCGGTGTCGACCCGGGAGACGAAGAAGGACGCCACCGACCCGATCTTGGACAGGTCGTGGCCGTTCGCCTTCGCCTGCTCCAGACCGGCCAGGAACGCCTCCATCACCTGGGAGTAGCGGTCCAGCCCGAAGATCAGCGTGACGTTGACGCTGATCCCCTGGGCCAGGGCGGCGGTGATCGCCGGCAGGCCGGCCTCGGTGGCCGGGATCTTGATGAAGAGGTTGGGCCGGTCGATCAGCCACCACAGCGCACCGGCCTCGGCGACGGTCTTCTCGGTCTCGTGCGCCAGCCGGGGGTCCACCTCGATGGAGACCCGGCCGTCCACCCCGCCGCTCGCGTCGTACGCCGGCCGCATCACGTCGCAGGCCCACCGCACGTCGTACGTGGTGAGCATGCGGACGGCCTCCTCGACGTCCACCCCACGGATGGCGAGGTCCTTGAGCTGCCAGTTGTACTCGTCCGCGTCGCTCAGCGCCTTGGCGAAGATGGTCGGGTTGGTGGTCACCCCGACCAGGTGCCGCTCCCGCCGGAGCTGGTCCAGCCCGCCGGAGCTCAGTCGCGTCCGGGAAAGATCGTCGAGCCAGATCGCCACGCCCGCGGCGCTGAGCTCGCCCAGTCTGTCCGTCATGCCGTCCACGCTCCCTCAGTTGCCGGTGGTGAAACCGGTGATGTCGCCCACCCGGGTCAGGGCCGCGTGCGCGGCGGCCACGATCCGGTCAGGGGTGAACCCGAACTGCTCGAAGAGCACGGAGTGCGGGGCGCTCGCCCCGTAGTGCTCCAGGCTGACGCTCTCGCCGCAGTCGCCGACGATCGCGCGCCAGGACATGGCGATGCCCGCCTCCACGCTCACCCGTGCCTTTACCCCGCGCGGCAGCACCGACTCCCGGTAGGCCTCGTCCTGCTCGGCGAACCACTCCTGGCAGGGCATCGAGACGACCCGGGTGGGCGTGCCGTCCGCCTCCAGCCGCTCCCGCGCGGTCAGGCAGAGCTGCACCTCGGAGCCGGTGCCGATGAGGATCACCTGCGGCTTGCCGGTGGACGCCTCGGCCAGCACGTAGCCGCCCTTGGCCACGCCCTCCGCGCCGGCCAGCGTCGACCGGTCGAAGGTCGGCAGCGCCTGGCGGCTGAGCGCCAGCGCGGTCGGCCGGTCGGTGTGCTCCAACGCCTGCCGCCAGGCCCAGGCCGTCTCGTTCGCGTCGGCCGGGCGGACCACGTCCAGGCCCGGGATGGCCCGCAGCGCGGTCAGGTGCTCCACCGGCTGGTGGGTGGGGCCGTCCTCGCCGAGGCCGATCGAGTCGTGCGTCCAGACGTAGACCACCGGCAGCTTCATCAGCGCGGCGAGCCGGACGGAGGGGCGCATGTAGTCGCTGAACACCAGGAAGGTGCCGCCGTACGGGCGGGTGCCGCCGTGCAGGGCGATGCCGTTGAGGATCGCCCCCATGGCGTGCTCGCGGATGCCGAAGTGCAGCGTGCGGCCGTACTCGTGGCCGGGGAAGTCCTTGGTGGCGTGGGTGGCCGGGATGAAGGAGGGTTCGCCCTTCATGGTGGTGTTGTTGCTCTCGGCCAGGTCGGCCGAGCCGCCCCACAGCTCCGGCAGCACCGGCGCGAGCGCCTCCAGCACCTTGCCGGACGCGGCCCGGGTGGCGATGCCCTTGGCGTCGGCCGGGAACTCCGGCAGGGCGTCCGCCCAGCCCTGCGGCAGCGTCCGGGTGGCCAGCCGGTCCCACAGCGCCCGGCGCTCCGGGTTGGCCTGCGCCCAGGCGTCGAACGCCCCGGTCCACGCGCGCTGGGCCTCCGCGCCGCGCTCCATCACCCGGCGGGCGTGCCCGAGGACCTCCTCGTCCACCTCGAAGGTGCGCTGCGGGTCGAAGCCGAGGATCTGCTTGGTGGCGGCCACCTCGTCGGCGCCGAGCGCCGAACCGTGGATCTTGCCGGTGTTCTGCTTGTTGGGGGCGGGCCAGCCGATGATGGTGCGCAGCGCGATGAAGGAGGGGCGGGTGGTCTCCGCCTTCGCCGCCAGCAGCGCCCGGTGGAGCGCCTCCACGTCCTCGTGGTAGTCGCCCTGGTCGGCGTCGCCGCGGCGCCAGTCGACCGTCTGCACGTGCCAGCCGTACGCCTCGTAGCGGGCCGCCACGTCCTCGCTCTTGGCGATCCGGGTGTCGTCCTCGATGGAGATCTCGTTGTCGTCGTAGATCACGCAGAGGTTGCCCAGCTGCTGGTGCCCGGCCAGCGCGCTGGCCTCGTGGCTGATGCCCTCCTCGATGTCGCCGTCCGAGGCGATGCACCAGATGTCGTGGTCGAAGACCGAGGTGCCCGGCTCGGCCTCCGGGTCGAAGAGGCCGCGCTCGCGGCGGGCCGCCATGGCCATGCCGACCGCGTTGCCCAGGCCCTGCCCGAGCGGGCCGGTGGTGGTCTCCACGCCCGGGGTGTGCCCGTGCTCCGGGTGGCCCGGGGTGAGCGAACCCCACTGCCGCAGTGACTTCAGGTCGTCCAGGCTCATCGGGTAGCCGGAGAGGAAGAGCTGGATGTAGAGGGTGAGGCTGGAGTGGCCGGCGGAGAGCACGAAACGGTCCCGGCCGGGCCAGTTCGGGTCGGCCGGGTTGTGCCGCATGACCCGGTTGAAGAGCAGGTACGCCGCGGGCGCCAGGCTCATCGCGGTGCCCGGGTGGCCGTTGCCGGATTTCTCCACGGCGTCCATGGCCAGCACGCGGACGGTGTCGACGGCCCGGCGGTCGAGGTCGGACCAGTTCAGTGCGGGGTGCTCGGGACGGTTGGCAGCCACGATGGTTGTGCTCCTCGGCAGATGGGCGGAACCCTCACTGATGACCCTATCGAGCGGTCCTAAACGTCCGCCCGGGGATCTCTGCATGCTGGTCTGTACGTGTCCGGGCGGATCGACGTTCGATCCCGCGACGGTGTGACGGCTGGCACCGTTGCCGGGTCGGCCGGGCAGCCAAAACGACAGCGCGTAGTGTGTGGGGCGGTGTGCGGACCCGAACCGGGCCCGGCCGACCGACCTCCCCTGCCGACGCCGGAAGGTGGCAATCCGTGAGCATGATCACCGACCGCCCCGTCAGCACCCCTGCCGGGCAGCAGCCGGTGCGCACGGCGGCCAAGGAGGCGGTGGCGGCGCCCCGGGACATCCGGGCGGTGCTGTCGGCGTACGTCGCGCTGACCAAGCCGCGGATCGTCGAGCTGCTCCTGGTCACCACCGTGCCGGCGATGATGCTCGCCGACGGCGGCCTGCCGTCGCTCTGGCTGGTCGCGGTGGTGCTGGTCGGCGGCTCGCTCGCGGCCGGCGCGGCCAGCGTCATCAACTGCTACATCGACCGCGACATCGACCAGGTGATGCGGCGCACCAAGCGCCGCCCGCTGCCGGCGCACACGGTGACCCCGCGCAACGCGCTGATCTTCGGGCTGGTGCTGGCGGCGGTCTCGGTCGCCCTGATGGCCGCGTTCACCAACCTGCTGGCCGCCGGGCTCACCCTGGCCGCGATCGTCTACTACGACGTGGTCTACACCCTCTGGCTCAAGCGCACCACCACGGCGAACACGTTCTGGGGCGGCGCCTGCGGGGCCGCGCCGGTGCTGATCGGCTGGGCGGCGGTGACCGGGTCGCTGGCGCCGGCGGCGTGGGCGCTGTTCGCGGTGGTCTTCTTCTGGCAGATGCCGCACTTCTACCCGCTGGCGATGAAGTACAAGGACGACTACGCCCGGGCCGGCATCCCGATGCTGCCGGTGGTGGCCTCCACCCGCCGGGTGAACGCCGAGATCATCATCTTCGCCTGGCTCACCGTGGCGTCGTCGCTGGCGGTCTGGCCGCTGGGGATGAGCCCGATCTACGGGCTGCCCAGCCTGGTCGTCGGCGCGATCTTCCTGGTCGAGGCGCACAAGCTGGCCCGCCGGAGCGCCCGGGGGCAGGCGGTCAAGCCGATGCGGCTGTTCCACTGGTCGACGACCTACCTGACCATCCTCTTCGCGGCCGTCGCGCTGGACGCCCTGATCTGACCCACGCCCGACGGGCCGGCCGGCCCGTGTCGGCCGGGCCGCGGGGCGGCTGGACAGCTTCCGGGCGGGCGAGCAGGGTTCGACAAATCACCATCATGGATGAGTTGTCCGGGTATCGCGTCACATCCGAGTAACTTTCGGCATGAGTCCGATGGGCTCAACCTGTACCGGGCCGCAGTGGTTTGCCGGGCCGCTTTGCCAGCGGAAGTCCGGATATAACCGGGCGAATCGCCTGTGGTTCTCCTTAAACCTCGAGGTAATTGGCATCACAAAAGGTTCATGGTTCTCGCCCGCCCGGGTGGAAGTCTGCTTAGGCTTCGCGTCATGGCAGATGGTTCCGATACGACGCTGACGGCCGAGCAGACCGCTCCCGAGCAGGCCCCGAACGGCCTGGTCGCGGGGATCAAGTCGTTCGCCGCCGGGCACGGCGGCGCGAAGGCGGTCATCGAGTACGTCGGCAAGCGGGGCGCACGCATCGTCCTGGTGGGCGCGGACGGGGCGTGGGGCGACCAGTTCGCCGACGACACCGTCGTCGCGCGGCAGGCCTGCGCCAAGGCGGGGGTCGCGGTCGAGAACGCCTGGGAGCGTGAGCTGATGGACCAGATGCGTCCGAGCAACGACCTCTGGCGGTCCATGGCACGACGCACGATGGCCCGCTGACCTTGACCGACCACCACCAGTCGACCCGGGGGGAACCCCGGGTCGCTCTCGTCACCTGTACCGAACTGCGCGACCTCGACCCGGACGACCGGCTGGTGCTCGCCCCGCTGGCCCGGCACGGCGTCGCCGCCGAGCCGGTGGTCTGGGACGACCCGGCCGTCGACTGGGCCGGCTACGCCCTCGCCGTGCTGCGCTCCCCGTGGGACTACGCGCTGCGCCGCGACGAGTTCGTCGCCTGGGCCGCCACGGTGCCCGCCCTGGCCAACCCGGCCGACGTGGTCCGCTGGAACACCGACAAGCGCTACCTGGCCGAGCTCTCCGCGGCCGGGGTGCCCACCGTGCCCACGTCCTGGGTCGCGCCCGGGGAGAGCTGGCAGCCGCCCGCCGACTCCGGCGAGTACGTCGTCAAGCCGGCGGTGAGCGCCGGCAGCCAGGACACCGGCCGGTACGACCTGGCCGACCCCGAGCACCGGGAACTGGCCGTGGCGCACGTCCGGCGGCTCTCCGCCGCCGGCCGGGTGACCATGGTCCAGCCGTACCTGCGGGCGGTGGACACCGCCGGCGAGACCGCGCTGCTCTTCCTGGCCGGCCCGGACGGCCTGGCGTTCAGCCACGCGATCCGCAAGGGGCCGATGCTCACCGGCCCGGACCTCGGCGTGGCGGGGCTCTACAGGCCCGAGGAGATCACCGCGCGAACCGCCACCGAGGAGCAGTTGGCGGTGGCGGAGAAGACCCTGGCGGCGGTGCCGGGTGGCGCGGAGCGGCTGCTCTACGCCCGGGTCGACCTGATTCCGGGCGCGGACGGCGCGCCGGTCCTGGTCGAGCTGGAGCTCACCGAGCCGTCGCTCTTCCTCGGCCACGCCGACGGCGCCCCCGAGCGGCTGGCCGCCGCCATCCGCACCCACCTCGACCGCCGGCCCTGACCCGCCGGCCCTGACCGGCGCCAGGCACACCCACCGGCCCCGCCGGTCCGCCCCGCCGCGGACCGCGGGGCCGGCCCACGTTCGGCCGGCTTCCGCCGTCACAGCCGCCGCACCACGTGCCGGATGTAGCGGCCTCGACGGCGGGGGAGTCCGCAACATCGCGGATGTGGTGATGTTCCGCCGGTGCGCGTTTCCGGGTCGGGTGAGCGGCCAGCGCGAGGGCCGCCCTGTGGTCGCCGGCCGGGCGGGGGAGCCCGGTTGAGGCGGCCGGTGAGCGTGGGGCCGCGCCGGGCGCGGGGTCAGGCGGTGGCGGGGACCGGTTCGGCGGCCGGGGCGGCGGGAACGGGCTCGACGGTGACCGGGCGGCGTTCCCGGGTCGACCAGAGCACCGAGAGCGTGGCCAGCAGCACCAGGCAGGAGCCGAGCATGTGCGCGCCGACCAGCAGCGCCGGCAGGTGGGTGAAGTACTGCACGAAGCCGATCAGGCCCTGCCCGAGTTCCACGGCGACCAGCACCACGGCGGCCCGCTCGGCGCGCCGGGCGCCAACCGCCCGGAATGCGAAGATCAGCGCCACCGAGAGCCCGATGAGCAGGAACACCCCGTCGGCGTGCACCTGCGAGATGGTCTCCGGGTCCAGGCCGTTGCGGCTGGCTCCCTGGTCGCCCGCGTGCGGGCCGCTGCCGGTCACCCAGGTGCCGACCACGAGCACCGCCACGCTCGCCAGCGTGGTCAGCAGCGTCAGGGTGCGCAGCGGGGCGGGCACCACCGGCACCGCCGGCACGTCCGGGTCCTTGATCCGCCGCCAGAGGGCGTACGCGGCCGCGATCACCACCATCGAGGCGAGGAAGTGCAGCCCGACCACCCAGGGGTTCAGGTTGCTCAGCACGGTGAACCCGCCGATCACCGCCTGGGCCGGGATGCCGAACAGCACGGCGACCGCGAGCGGCAGCACCCCCTGCCGCCGGGGCCGGTGCAGCAGCACCGCCAGCACCACGGCCGCCGCGATGATCCCCACCGCGAAGGTGAGCAGCCGGTTGCCGAACTCGATCGCCCCGTGCACGCCCATCTCGGCGGTGGCGACGTAGGACGCGTCGGTGCACCGCGGCCAGGTGGGGCAGCCGAGGCCCGAGGCGGTCAGTCGGACGGCCCCGCCGGTGACCACGATCCCCACGTTCGCGATGATGGACGCGAGGGCGAGTCGGCGCAGCAGGGCGGCGGACACCGGAAACCGGACGGGACGCTTCACGGCGCAAATCCTACGCACCGTAGTGATCGAGGATCGTACGACTCCGCCCGGACGGTGGTTCGGATCACCGGGACCCGGGTTTGCGGGCCCCCAGCGAATTACGTAACGTTGGCGTTGTGAAAAACGCGGCGAGCCTTCCCGGGCACCAGCCGGCGACCCCTCCGGTCGCCGGCGACGGCGCCAGGTCGCCGCGCGGCGTGAGACGCGCCGAGCTGGAGTCGTCCGCGTCCGCCACGGATCTTTCCACCCGCGACCGGGTCACCCAGCTGCTGCTGGAGCGGGGCGCGACCACCGCCGCGCAGCTCGGCTCGGCGCTCGGGCTCAGCCCGGCGGCGATCCGCCGGCACCTCGACGCCATGCTCGCCGAGGGTGACGTGGTCGCCCGCGAGCAGACCGTGCGCGGCCACCGCGGCCGCGGCCGCCCGGCGAAGGTGTTCCTGCTGACCGACGCGGCCCGGGTCCGCTGCGGCACCCACCACTACGACAACATGGCCACCGCCGCGCTGCGCTGGATCGCCCGCGACGGCGGGTCCGCGGCCGTCGCGGCGTTCGCCGCCGAGCAGGTCGCCGCCCTGGAGGCGCGCTGCCGCACGGCGATGGAGGACGCCGGCGACGACCCGCTCGCCCGGGCGGAGGCGCTCGCCGCCGCGCTGACCGCCGAGGGCTACGCTGCCAACGCGTCCACGATCGCCTCGGGTGGCCAGCTCTGCCAGCACCACTGCCCGGTGGCGCACGTGGCCGCCGAGTTTCCCCAGCTGTGCGAGGCCGAGACCGCGGTGATCTCCCGTCTGGTCGGCACCCACGTGCAGCGCCTGGCCACCATCGCGCACGGCGACGGGGTGTGCACCACGCACATCCCGACCCAGCCGGGGCGTGCCCAGTCCGGTAAGACCGTCACCACTGTGAGGACAGATAGATGACCGAGCAGATCGTCCAGCCCCTGACCCAGGAGGAGCAGCTCGCCGCCCTGGGCCGCTACGAGTACGGCTGGGCCGACCCGGACGTCGCCGGGGCTTCCGCCCAGCGCGGCCTCAACGAGGCGGTGGTGCGGGACATCTCGGCCAAGAAGAACGAGCCGGCCTGGATGCTCGACCTGCGGCTGAAGGGCCTGCGGCTGTTCGACCGCAAGCCCATGCCGTCCTGGGGCGCCGACCTCACCGGGATCGACTTCGACAACATCAAGTACTTCGTCCGGTCCACCGAGAAGCAGGCCACCAGCTGGGAGGACCTGCCCGAGGACATCAAGAACACCTACGACAAGCTGGGCATCCCCGAGGCCGAGAAGCAGCGGCTGATCGCCGGCGTGGCGGCCCAGTACGAGTCCGAGGTGGTCTACCACAAGATCCGTGAGGACCTCGAGGAGCAGGGTGTCGTCTTCCTCGACACCGACACCGCCCTCAAGGAGCACGAGGACCTGTTCAAGGAGTACTTCGGCACGGTCATCCCGGTCGGCGACAACAAGTTCGCCGCGCTGAACACCTCCGTCTGGTCCGGTGGCTCGTTCATCTACGTGCCGAAGGGCGTGCACGTGGAGATCCCGCTGCAGGCCTACTTCCGGATCAACACCGAGAACATGGGCCAGTTCGAGCGGACGCTGATCATCGTCGACGAGGGCGCGTACGTGCACTACGTCGAGGGCTGCACCGCGCCCATCTACTCCTCCGACTCGCTGCACAGCGCGGTGGTGGAGATCATCGTCAAGAAGAACGCCCGGTGCCGCTACACGACCATCCAGAACTGGTCGAACAACGTCTACAACCTGGTCACCAAGCGCGCCGTGTGCCACGAGGGCGCGACCATGGAGTGGATCGACGGGAACATCGGCTCCAAGGTCACCATGAAGTACCCGGCGGTCTACATGACCGGCGAGCACGCCAAGGGCGAGGTGCTCTCGGTGGCCATGGCCGGTGAGGGCCAGCACCAGGACGCCGGCGCCAAGATGGTGCACGCCGCGCCGCACACCAGCAGCACCATCGTCTCCAAGTCGATCGCCCGCGGCGGCGGCCGCACCTCGTACCGGGGCCTGGTGCAGGTGCTGGAGGGTTCGCACCACAGCGCCAGCACGGTGAAGTGCGACGCGCTGCTGGTCGACACCATCTCCCGCTCCGACACCTACCCGTACGTCGACATCCGTGAGGACGACGTGTCGATGGGGCACGAGGCGACCGTCTCCAAGGTCAGCGAGGACCAGCTCTTCTACCTGATGAGCCGGGGCCTGAGCGAGGACGAGGCGATGGCGATGATCGTGCGCGGCTTCATCGAGCCGATCGCCAAGGAGCTCCCGATGGAGTACGCCCTGGAGCTCAACCGCCTGATCGAGCTCCAGATGGAGGGCGCGGTCGGCTGACCCCGACCCGGGCGGCGACCAGCCCGACCCGCTTGCGGGGCCGCGCGGACGCCGGCCCACTGCGGGGCCGCGCGGACGCCGACCGTCTGGCCGGGCCGCGCGAACACCGACCGACCCTCCGACCAATGACACCGTCGTCGCAGAACAGACCAAGGAAGAGATGACTACCCAGGCTTCCGCGCCGCCCAGCACCAAGTCGCAGGCGCTCCGCTCGTACGACGTCGCCGACTTCCCGGCCCTGACCGGCCTGGAGGAGGAGTGGCGCTTCACTCCGCTCAAGCGCCTGCGTGGGCTGGCCGGTGGGGCGCAGCCCGCCGCCGGCACGGTCCGGCACGAGCACGGCGACCTGCCGGCGGGCGTCACCGTCACGCGCGTCGGCAAGGACGATCCGCGGGTGGGCAGCGTGCTCACCCCGTTCGACCGGATCAGCGCGCTGGCCTACGGCCGGGCCGAGCAGGCGCTGCTGGTGCAGGTCGCGCGGGACGCCGTGGTCGCCGAGCCGGCGACCGTGCGGGTGGTCGGCTCGGGCGTCGACGGCCTGGCCTTCGGGCACACCTTCGTCGAGGTGGGCCGGTTCGCCGAGGTGACCCTGGTGCTGGAGCACGTCGGCTCGGCCACGCTGGCCGACAACGTCGAGGTGAGCGTGGCCGACGGGGCGAAGCTGACCCTGGTCACCATCGCCGACTGGGCCGACGACGCGGTGCAGGCGCAGCACCTCAAGGTCAAGCTGGGCCGGGACGCCAAGGTGATCCACGTCCAGGTCAGTCTCGGCGGCGACCTGGTGCGGCAGTACACCAGCGTGGAGTACACCGAGCGGGGCGGCGAGGCCGAGCTGTACGGCCTCTACTTCGCCGACTCCGGCCAGCACCTGGAGCACCGGCAGCTGGTCGACCACGCGGTGCCGGACTGCCGCAGCTACGTCGGCTACCGGGGCGCCCTGCAGGGCGAGAGTGCGCGCACCGTCTGGGTGGGCGACGTGCTGATCCGGGCCGAGGCGACCGGCACCGACACGTACGAGATCAACCGGAACCTGCTGCTCACCGACGGCGCGCGGGCGGACTCCGTACCGAACCTGGAGATCGAGACCGGCGAGATCGCCGGCGCCGGGCACGCGAGCGCGACCGGCCGGTTCGACGACGAGCAGCTGTTCTACCTGATGGCCCGGGGCATCCCGGAGGCCGAGGCGCGCCGCCTGGTGGTGCGCGGGTTCTTCGCCGAGCTGATCAACAAGATCCCGGTCGAGGAGCTGCGCGAGCGGCTCGGCGAGGCCATCGAGGCGCGGTTGGCCAAGGCGGGCGCCTGATGATCCGGATCTGTTCCACCGAGGACGTGCCGAAGGGGACCGCGATCAGCGCGGACGTCGACGGCACCCAGATCGCGCTGGTGCACGGCGAGGACGGCGAGTTCTACGCCGTCTACGACGAGTGCTCGCACGCCGCGGTCGCCCTCTCCGAGGGCGAGGTGGAGGGCTGCACGCTGGAGTGCTGGCTGCACGGCTCCCGCTTCGACCTGCGCACCGGCGAGCCCACCGGGCTGCCCGCCACCGAACCCGTACCCGTCTACCCCGTCGAAGTCCGCGACGGCGACATCTACGTCAGCCTCACGCCGAGCAATGGAGTGACCCGATAATGAGCACCCTGGAGATCCGTGACCTGCAGGTGTCGGTCAAGCTGCCCGAGGGTGAGCTCAAGCCGATCCTGCACGGCGTCGACCTGACCGTCCGCTCGGGCGAGACCCACGCGATCATGGGCCCGAACGGCTCCGGCAAGTCCACCCTGGCCTACTCGATCGCCGGCCACCCGAAGTACGAGATCACCGGCGGCTCGGTGACCCTCGACGGCGAGGACGTGCTGGACATGTCCGTCGACGAGCGGGCCCGCGCCGGCCTCTTCCTGGCCATGCAGTACCCGGTCGAGGTGCCCGGCGTCTCGGTGGCCAACTTCCTGCGTACCGCCAAGACCGCCATCGACGGCGAGGCGCCGAAGCTGCGCACCTGGGGCGGCGAGCTGCGCGGGGCGATGGAGCGGCTCCAGATGGACCCGGCGTTCGCCCAGCGCAACGTCAACGAGGGCTTCTCCGGCGGTGAGAAGAAGCGGCACGAGATCGTGCAGCTGGAGCTGCTCAAGCCGAAGATGGCCATCCTCGACGAGACCGACTCCGGCCTGGACGTGGACGCGCTGCGCGTGGTCAGCGAGGGGGTCAACCGGGTCCGCGACACCGGCGACACCGGCCTGCTGCTGATCACCCACTACACCCGGATCCTGCGCTACATCAAGCCGGACCACGTGCACGTCTTCGTCGCCGGCCGGATCGTCGAGCAGGGCGGCCCGGAGCTGGCCGACAAGCTCGAGGAAGAGGGCTACGAGCGGTACGTCGCCGGGGCCGGTTCGGCGCGGGCCTGAGGCGCGGAAGGGTCGCTGAGATGACCACCATCGCGATCCCATCCGGGATGCCGCAGTACGACGACGTGCCGCGTTACGACGTGGCCACGGTGCGCGCCGACTTCCCGATCCTGGACCGGGAGGTCAACGGGCACCGGCTGGTCTATCTCGACAGCGCCAACACCTCGCACAAGCCGCGGCAGGTGCTCGGCGTGCTCGCCGAGCACTACGCCCGGCACAACGCCAACGTGTCCCGCTCGGTGCACACGCTGGGCACCGAGGCCACCGAGGCGTACGAGGGCGCCCGGGCCAAGGTGGCCGCGTTCATCAACGCGCCGAGCGTGGACGAGGTGGTGTTCACCAAGAACTCCACCGAGGCGATCAACATCGTGGCGTACGCCTTCTCGAACGCCTCGCTGCGCCCGGACGGCGACCCGCGCTTCCGGCTCGGCCCCGGCGACGAGGTGGTGATCTCCGAGATGGAGCACCACTCGAACATCGTCCCGTGGCAGCTGCTCTGCGAGCGCACCGGCGCGACCCTGCGCTGGTTCCCGGTGACCGACTCGGGGCGGCTGGACGAGTCCGGCCTGGACGACCTGGTCACCGAGCGGACGAAGATCGTCTCGCTGGTGCACATGTCGAACATCCTCGGCACGGTCAACGCCACCGCGCGGATCACCGAGCGGGTCCGCGAGGTGGGGGCGCTGCTGCTGCTGGACTGCTCGCAGTCGGTGCCGCACATGCCGATGGACGTGGTCGACTACGACGCCGACTTCATCGTCTTCACCGGGCACAAGATGTGCGGGCCGACCGGCATCGGCGTGCTCTGGGGGCGGGCCGAGCTGCTGGCGGCGATGCCGCCGGTGTTCGGCGGCGGCTCGATGATCGAGACGGTGGCGATGGGTGGCTCCACCTTCGCCGCGCCGCCGGCCCGGTTCGAGGCGGGCACCCCGCCGATCGCCGAGGCGGTCGCGCTCGGCGCCGCGGTGGACTACCTCTCCGGCATCGGCATGCGGGCCATCCAGTGGCACGAGAAGGAGCTGACGGCGTACGCGCTGGACGCCCTCGCCACCGTGCCCGGCCTGCGGATCTTCGGGCCGACGGTGCCGGTGGGCCGGGGCGGGACGATCTCCTTCGCCCTCGGCGACGTGCACCCGCACGACGTGGGGCAGGTGCTCGACTCGCTCGGCGTGCAGGTGCGGGTCGGCCACCACTGCGCCCGCCCGGTCTGCACCCGGTTCGGCGTGCCGGCCACCACGCGGGCCTCGTTCTACCTCTACACCACCACCGAGGAGATCGACGCCCTGGTGGCGGGCCTGGAGCAGGTGCGGAAGGTGTTCGGCTGATGCAGCTCGACCAGCTCTACCAGGAGATCATCCTGGACCACTACAAGCACCCGCACGGGCGCGGCCTGCGCGACGCGGACGACCCGGCGGACCAGGTCGCCGAGGCGCACCACGTCAACCCCACCTGCGGTGACGAGGTCACCGTCCGGGTCGCCACCGACGGCGACGTGCTGCACGACGTCTCGTACGACGGGATGGGCTGCTCGATCAGCCAGGCGTCGGCGAGCGTGCTGCACGAGCTGCTGACGGGCCGGCGCGCCGGGGAAGCTTTCGTGGTGCACGAGGCGTTCGTGCAGTTGATGTCCGGTCGTGGTCAGGTCACGCCGGACGAGGACGTGCTCGGCGACGGGGTGGCGTTCGCGGGTGTCGCCCGCTACCCGGCCCGGGTGAAGTGCGCGCTGCTGCCGTGGATGGCGTTCAAGGACGCCGCGGCACGCGCCGGCGTGGGCGCGAGCCCTTCGGAGGTTAAGGCATGAGTAGCGAGGACACCGCCACCGCGGCGACGCCGTCGACCGAGGGTGCCGCCGGCACGCCGGTCGCCGGCGCGGCGGGCGGCAAGGCCGCCGTCGCCGACATCGAGGAGGCGATGAAGGACGTCGTCGACCCCGAGCTGGGCATCAACGTGGTCGACCTGGGCCTGGTGTACGGCGTGCACGTCGACGACGACAACGTCGCCACCCTGGACATGACGCTCACCTCGGCGGCCTGCCCGCTCACCGACGTGATCGAGGACCAGGCCCGGCAGGCGCTGACCACCGGCCCGGGTGGCGGCCTGGTGAGCGACATCCGGATCAACTGGGTCTGGCTCCCGCCGTGGGGCCCCGACAAGATCACCGACGAGGGCCGCGA
Source organism: Micromonospora sp. C28SCA-DRY-2 (assembly GCF_030519475.1). Lineage (GTDB taxonomy): Bacteria > Actinomycetota > Actinomycetes > Mycobacteriales > Micromonosporaceae > Micromonospora. The sequence goes on from NZ_JAUMKD010000006.1 coordinate 347,736, forward strand.
CCAGCTCCGCTCCCTCGGCTTCAACGTCTGACCCGTCCGGTCACCGTCGAGCGCGGCGCCCCCGCGGGGCGCCGCGCTCGACGCGTCTCACCCCGCCGCGCTCGCTGGGGCTCCACGATCGTCTGCTGGTGAGCGGGCGCGGGCAGCCCTGTCCAGCAGCAGACGATCACGGGGTCACAGGGCCGCGGAAATCGGTGGCGGGGGTGGGGGAGCGGGCGCAGGATGGGCGGGTGTTCGAGACGTACCGGATGAAGCCCGTCCCTGTCGCCGCGACCGTCGTCGCGCGTCGACAGCGCACGGCGCCCGGTCGCGCCTCGACCCGCCGCCGACGGTCGTGACCGGCGCGTTCCTGGCCGGCCTGGTCGCCGGCTACGGCGTCGCCATCCCGGTCGGCGCGATCGCCGTGCTCATCCTGGGGCTCAGCGCCCGGACGTCGTTCCGGGTCGGCGCGGCCGCCGCGCTCGGGGTGGCCACCGCCGACGGCCTCTACGCCGCGGTGGCGGCCCTCGGCGGGGCGGTGGTCGCCGGGCTGATCGCCCCGGTCGCCGGCCCGCTGCGGCTGGCCGCCGCGCTCGTGCTGCTCGCCATCGCCGGCCACGGCGCCTGGCGGGCGGTGCGACCCCGAACCGCGCCCGCCGGTCCCGCCGACGGTCGCCGGGGACTGGACACCCCGACCCGGGCCTTCGCCGGGGTGCTGGCGCTGACCCTGCTGAACCCGGCGACGGTGGTCTACTTCGCCGCCCTCGTCATCGGTCGGCAGGGCGGTGCGGATCCGGGCGCGGCCGACGCGCTGCTCTTCGTGGTGGGCGCCTTCCTCGCCTCGGCCAGCTGGCAGTTGCTGATCGCCGGTGGGGGCACCCTGGTCGGGCGGCTGCTGACCGGGCCGCGCGGCCGCCGCGTCACGGCCCTGGTCTCCAGCGCCCTGATCGCGGCCCTGGCGACAGCCATGCTGCTGCCAGGATGAGGCCGCCACCACCGCCGCGTGGCGCCCGCCAGACGACGCGTGTGCGGGCGGCCCGACCGGGGCGTGCGGCCAACCGGTCGCGGGCACCCTCGACCGAGGTGCCCGCCGAGCCGGCGCCGGCGGTCAGCCGGCGTAGCCGGGGGACATCGCCGCCGCCAGGCGCAGGTGGGCGGTGGCTCGGGGATCGCCCTGCCGCTGGAGGGTCCGCCCCAGCAGCAACCGCACGTACGAGTCGTCCGGCGCCTGCGCCGCGAGCGGCTCCAGGATCCGCAGCGCCCGGTTGAGCTGGGCGGAGTGGAAGTAGGCCCGGGCGGCGAGCAGTCGGGTGCCGCGATCGTCGCCGTGGCTGTCGAGCAGGGGCCGGAGCAGGGTGAGGGCGCCCAGGGGATCACCGAGGTCCAGCAGCGCCTCGGCGTGCCGGAGGCGTTCGACCTCCTCGGGGACCCGGCGCGGGCTGCGGCCGGCGGCCCCGGCCAGGAAGGCGTGGATCACCTCCGGGGGCTGCGCGCCGCGCAGGGCCGCGCCGTTCGCGACGAACGTCGGGGACGTCGCCACCCCCGTGGCCCGGCCCCGCAGCACCAGTTCCCGGACGGTCATGTCGCCCGCGCCGTCGGCGAGCAGCCCGCCGCCCGCGGGGAACCCGGCCCGGCGGCACACCTCGTCCAGCACGCCGGGGAGGCTGATGTCCAGGGCGTCGACGAAGTGCGCCCGCATGACCTCCTCGGCGACCGCGTCCTGCAGCCGCGGGCCGCCGGCGTCGTGGGCGACGGCGATGAGGCGGTGGGCGTCGTGGCTGCTGGCCCGCCAGCCGGCCCCCCAACGGGGGCCGAGACCCTCGGCGAGCGCGATGCGGGAGACGCGTTCCCGGTTCTCGCCGGGCGTGAGGCCCGGCGCGCACCCGCGGAGGGCGGCGTCCACCGTCGGGTCGCGGAGCAGGTCGGCCAGGGGCTCACCGGGGGTGGGGGCGGCGGGGTCGATCCGGTACGGCCGCCAGACGACCTCGACCGGGTCGCCCGGCCAGGACGCCAGCGCCCGCTCCAGCCGCCGCTTGCCGATGTACGCCCACGGGCAGACGACGTCCGCCCAGATCTCGATCCGCATGGCCGAGAGGCTACACGACACGTGTCGTATAAACCACGGGTGTCGTATAGTGGCGGGGTGAACTCCTCCGACCCCCGCGTCCTGCGGACCCGGGCCAGGTTGCGCGCGGCCGTCCTGGAACTGGCGGCCGAGCGGGAGCTGGGCGACATCACGATCGCCGAGGTGGCCAAGCGGGCCGGGGTCAACCGCGCGACGACCTACCTGCACTTCCCCGACCTGGACGCGCTCGTCACCGACGCGATGGAGGAGGCCGTCGCCCAGGTGGCCCGCGCCGCGGCGCTCTGCCCGCTGGACGCCCCGCGCGACGAGCCGCCGCAGCCGCTGCGCGACCTCTTCGACACCGTGGCCGCCAACGCGGTTCTCTACCGCAGGATGCTGTCCCCGCACGGCAGCGCCCGCTTCGCGGCGGGCCTGCGCGACCGGCTCGCCGCCGAACTGCGGCGCAGCCTGGCGACGCGGGCGCGGCCGCGGGGAGTGGACGATGTGCCGGTGGACCTGCACGCCGCCTACCTCGCCGGCGCCCTCACCGGCGTCATCGCCACCTGGACGGCGGCGCGGGCCCCCGCCGGCGCGGCCGACACGGCACTCGCGACGTGGCGGTTGCTCCGTGGTTGAGCCGGTTCGCGTTACGTCATTCGGGAGGTTGCCGTGGTCGGCAGGCCGGCGGTAGGCGGCGGTCGGTGGGTCGAGGTGGACCCCGGCCGGGTGGGCCGCTGGGTCACCGGCTTCACGGACCGGCACGGCCCGCCCGTCACCACCGCCGAGGGCTACGGCCTGCGACTCGCCGCCCCGGACGGCGCGACCGCCGAGCTGCACACCCCACCGGGCGCCCCGGCCACCGCCGACCTGGCCGGGTTCGTGGCCGCCGCGACCGCGCCCCGCCGGATCGGCCTGCTGCTCGCCCGCAAGGGCGCGGTGGCGGTGGGCGTCGCGGCGGGGGAGGAGCTGGAGGTCTCCAAGGTGGACACCCGCTACGTGCAGGGCCGCACCGCCGCCGGGGGCTGGTCCCAGCAGCGCTTCGCCCGGCGCCGCGACAACCAGGCGAAGGCGGCGCTGGCCGACGCCGCCGAGCTGGCCGTACGGCTGCTGCTGCCGGCCGCGTCGACGCTGAGCGCGCTGGTCTGCGGGGGTGACCGGCGGGCGGTGGACACCGTGCTGACCGACCGGCGGCTCGCCCCGCTGGCCGCGCTGCGCGCCGAGCGCCTGCTCGACGTGCCCGAACCCCGGCACGCCGTGCTGGTCGGCGCGATCGCCGCCGCCCGGGCGGTGCGGATCCTGGTCCGCGACCCCGAGCCCACCTGACCCCCCGCCTCGGCAGCGCCGCCGAGGGCGGTCGACCGCGCGGCGGGCGCACTAGGCTGGGCGCGACGGTCGGGAAGGAGCCGGGATGGCGGAGACGGCCGCGGCCGACGTCGTCGTGATCGGCGACGACGCCCCGGACGACGACCTGGTCGTGGAGAGCCTGGGCCAGCGGATCCGGCGGCTGCGGGTGGCCCGGGGCCTGACCCAGCAACAGGTCGTCGGCACCCGCTACACCCGCGCCTTCCTCGGCGCGGTGGAGTCGGGCGCCCGCGCACCCAGCCCGGAGGCGCTGGCGTACGTCGCGCGGCGGCTCGGGGTGCCGGTGGACGACCTGCGGTACGGCCGGCCACCCGGGGTGGCCGATCAGCTCGCGGCCGAGCACGCGGCCGCCCGGCGGGCCCTGTCCGCCGGACAGGTGGCCGCCGCCGAGCAGGCGCTGACCCGGATCCGCCGCCGCGCCGACCACTACCGCCTCCCCGAACTGGCCGGCTGGGCCGGCTACCACCTGGCGGAGGCGCAGCTGCACCGCGGGCTGACCGAGGACGCCGCCGCCCGCTACGACGAGCTGGCCCGTGCGGTCCCCGACGGGTGCCCGGCGCTGCGCGCGGCGGTGCTGGCCCGGCAGGCGTACTGCCTGCTGGTCACCGGGGACGCGCCGCGGGCGGTGGCGATCCTCGAGGGCGGCCTGCGGGCGCTCCGGGCGACCCCGCCGGTGGACGCCGACGCCGAGCTGCGGCTGACCAACGCACTGATGTACACCTTCCTCGAACTGAGCTGGCGGGACCGGGCCCGGCGGCTGGAGCGGGACGTCTCCCCGCTGCTGGATCGGGTGGCCAACCAGGAGTGGGTGGCGCAGTTCCACGCCATCGCCGGGCAGCTGCGCCGCGACGGCGAGCTGGCCGAGGCGGACCACCACCTGCGGGAGGCCGGTCGCCGCTACGCCGAGCTGGGATTGACCCGGGAGATCGGGCTGTGCCGGTGGGCCCGTGGCTACGTGCTGCTGCGGGCCGGCCGCCCGGGGGAGGCGGGCACCGAGCTGCGCCGGGCCCGCGAGATCCTGGGCGCCGTCGGCGCGGTGCTCGACGAGGCGGGGGCGACCCTGGAGCTGGCCGAGGCGCGCCGCCGGGAGGGCGTACTGGACGAGGCGGGCGAGCTGGCCGAGCACGCCGCCCGGACGGCGACGGCCTGCGACCACCGGGAGCTGATGGCCGAGGCCGACCGGGTACGCGGGCTGGTGCGGGCCGCCCAGGGCGACGCCGACCAGGCGCGGCGGCTGCTGCTACGGGCGGTCGACCGGTACGAGCGGGCCGGCCTGATGGGCGACGTGGTGATCACCTGCCGCCACCTCGCCGAGCTGCTGCTGGCCGGGGCCGAGCGGGACGCGGCCGCGGCGGTGCTGCGGCGCGGGCTGCGTGCGGCGGAGCGGCTGTCGTGACCGGGCCGGAGCCCGGTACGCCGGGGGCGACGGCGCTGGGCGCGCGGATCCAGCGGCTGCGCGCGGCCCGGGGGCTCACCCAGCGTGCCCTGGCCGAGCCCCGGTACACCGCTGCCTACGTCTCCGCCGTGGAGGGTGGGCGGCGGGTGCCCTCCGCCGACGCGGTCGCCCACTTCGCCGAGCGGCTCGGCGTCACCCCGGCGGACCTGGCCACCGGCCGCTCGCCGGCCGACGTGCTCCGCCTGCGGGTCCGGCTGGTCCGGGCGGACCTGGCCGGCGCCACCGGCGAGACGGCCACCGTGCTGCACGGGGTGGCCGCCGCCGCCGCGGAGCTGGACGAGCCGGTGGTGGCCGCCCGGGCCCGGCTCGGACTGGCCACTGTGGCGCTGCGCCGGGACGACCCGGACACCGCCTCGGCCCAGCTCGACCGGGCGGAGGCGCTGCTGGCCGGGGCGCCGCCGCCGGTCCGCGCCGAGGTGGCCGCCGGCCGGGCCGCGGTGGCGTACCACACCGGTGACCCCCGGTACGCCCGCTACCTGCTCACCGAGGCGCGGGACGCGTTGACGCGGGACGGCTTTCCGGACCCGTCTGCCCTGCTGACCCTGTGCGCGGACCTGGTGCTCTGCCACGTCGCGCTCGGCGACGGGGAGGCGGCCGCCGAGGCCGCCGGGCAGGCCCTCGCGCTGGCCGTGCTGCCCGCACCGGCCCGGGTGGCCGAGCTGCACCTGACAGTGGCGGAATCGCTGCTCGCCGCGGGAGGTATCGCGGAGGCCGCCGTCGCCGTGGAACAGGCCCGGCAGGCCGCCCGGCAGGTCGCCATGCGGGTGCAGTTGGCCTGCTGCCGCCGGGCCCGCGGGCAGGGACGCCGGGCCGCCGGCGACCTGGCCGGCGCCCTCGCCGACCTGGCCACCGCGCACACCGCGCTGACCGACGCCGGGCAGCGGGCCCTGGCCCGGGAGGCCGGTGTGGACCTCGCCGAGGTCTACCACGCGCTCGGCCAGCCGGAGCACGCCGAGGCGCTGCTCCGCGACGCCGCCGATCCGGGCGGCGACGTGGCGGTGGCGGCCCGGGCCGACCGGGTACGCGGTCTGCTGCGGGCCGACGCCGGGGACCAGGCGGCCGCCGAGCGGCACCTGCGCGCTGCGGCCGCGGGTTTCCGGGCGGCCGGATGGCGCCGGGAACTGGCGGCGGTGGTCCTGCTGCTCGCCGACCGGCTGGAGCGGTGGGGCCGGCCGGGTGACGCGCTCGACCTGCTCCGCGACGGGTTGCACCAGGTGGAGCAGCTCGGCGAGCGGGTGACTGGGTCCCGCGCCACCGCCTGACCCGG
>NZ_JAUMKD010000007.1 GCF_030519475.1 Micromonospora sp. C28SCA-DRY-2
CTCAGGGTGGTGGTGGTCAGGGGCGGTGGGTTTGGATGAGGAAGCGGCGGGCGTGGGCGGTGAAGGGGCCGTCGGTGCGGATGCGGTGGTGGAGGCGGGCCAACTGGGGGCGGTAGCGGTCGACGGTGAAGCCGGGGACGGTCCAGACCACCTTGCGCAGGAACCAGACCACCGCGGCGATGTCGTGGAACACCGTGCGCAGAGTCGCCTCGCGCAGGTCCACCACGGTCAGCCCGGCCGCCCGCGCGGCGGCCACCGCCTGCTCCGGATGGCGCTCGGCCGGTGGCGGCAGCGGCCCGAGGATCGCCTCGCTGAGCTCGCGGACCGTGCCGGGGCCGATCTGCTGGGACAGGAACGTCCCGCCCGGACGCAGCACCCGCGCCGTCTCGGCCCAGTCGGTGCGTACCGGGTGCCGGCTGACCACCAGGTCGAAGGTGGCGTCCCGGAACGGCAGCGGGGCGTCCGGGGTGACCGCGACGACGGTGGCGCCGACCCGGCGCAGCACCCGGCGGGCCACGAGCACGTTCGGCGGCCACCCCTCGGTGGCCACCAGCAACCGGGGCGGTTGCGGCACCTCGGCCAGCACCTCGCCGCCGCCGGTGTCCACGTCCAGCGCCGCGTCCGCCGTCGCCATCCGGGCCGCGACCAGGCGGGCGTACCCCCAGGGCGGGCGTTCCTCGGTGGCCCGGCCGGCCAGCCAGTCGAAGGCCCAGCCCTCGACCGGGGCGGCCGCCCCCTCGGCGAGCAGTTCCTCGAAGCTCGGGTCGGTGGTCATCCGGCCAGCCTGTCCGGCCGGGCCCGGCCGGGCAACGCAATTGCCGCCACCGGCCGGGTCGCCGACGCCGCCCCGCCGCCCGGCGAGGACCCGCGGGTCAGGAGCGCGGCGAAACGATCTCGACGGCACCCGGTCGCCCCGCTGAACGTGCCGGCCAGGTCGCCGGCGCCGCCCCGCCGGGCCCCGCCGCCCGGCGAGGACCCGCGGGTCAGGAGCGCGGCGAAACGATCTCCACCGTCGAGCCGGTCGCGCCGCTGAGCGCGTCGAACGTGGTCGGCTCGGTCCGCCGGCCGGCGTCGAACTGGCGCATCAGCCGGGCGCCGAGCCGTACCCCGATCCCGCCGACGGCGAGCGCGACCACCTCGGTCAGCAGCAGCACCACCGACGCGCCGCGCTGCGGCGCGTCCGCCCGGATCAGGCAGCCGATCAGGAACAGGCCGGCCATGGCCGTGTTCACCAGGTTGAAGGTGATCGCCGTCCGGCGGGTCCGGTCGCCCGGCACGTCCCACAGGTCGATCATGCCGGCGATCGCGGTCAGCCCGGCGGCCACCAGCGCGGCGACCGCCGTCCAGTAGCCGACCTCGCCGAGGAACGCGGGCCCGCCGAGGACGTCGGTCAGGTCGAAGACGGTCGCGCTGACGAAGAGCCCAAAGGGGAACGTCACCAGCATCGGTTGGATCGGGTGTCCCTGCACCCGCAGCCGGCTCTGCATGGGTCCTCCCCTGGTCCGCTGCTCAGCCCACCAGTCCAGGGTGCTACCCGGCCGCCAACCGGGTGAAACGACGCGGTCAGCCGCTCCGTTGCCGGGAGACCGTGCTGACCAGCCGCTCGGCCACCTCGCGCAGCGGAATGGACAGCGACGACGCGGCGCTGCGCAGCACCTCCAGCGCCTCCGGCGCCGGGCAGCCGCGCTGCGTCATGATCACCCCGATCGCCTGCCCGACCACCCCGTCGCCGAGCAGCGACGCGTCCCGCTCCCCGGCCAGCGCCGCCTGCCGGGCCCGGTCCCGGACGGCGGCCAGCAGCAGCCCGGCGTGCTCGGCCAGCAGCATGGCGGTGAGCTGGTGGCCGGTGGTGAGCGCGTCGGAGGCGCCGGCGTACAGGTTGATCGCGCCGATCACCTGCTCGTCCACGTCGACCGGCGCCGAGATCACCCCGTGGACGCCGAGGTCGCGTGCCCGCACCGTCCAGGTCGGCCAACGCCGCTCCCGGCCCAGGTGCTCGGAGCGGATCATCTCCCGGCGGCGGATCGCCTCCATGGCCGGGGTGTCCGGGCCGTGCCGCAGGTCGTCGAGGCCGGCCAGCCGGGCGTCCGAGGCGGCCACCCCGGCCGGCTCCCCGGCCCGCAGCGCGGTGAAGCCGCACCAGGTGACCCCGTCGACGGCGTCCCGGGTGATCCGCACCAGGGCGGTGAGCGCCGCGTCGAAGTCGTCCACGGCGATCAGGCCGGCGGTCAGCTCCCGCAGCAGCGCCGCGGTCTCCAGCACCCCGAGCGTCTCGACCGCCGGCACCCGCGTGTCCAGGTTCACCGGTCCACAGCCCCCGCCGCCCCCGAACCGCCAGCCGGTGCTGTCATCACCCGTGTCATCCTCTTGTTCTCCCGACTCTAGGGCCCCGGCCTACTACCCCGGCGAACATGGGTCGAAACGGCCTAAAGGGGGCCGCGGCCGGGCGCGCGGACGCGCCGGACGCGACCCCCGGGCCTCAGCGGGACGCGCCGGTGAGCCGCCGCCCGACCGAGGCGATCAGCCGGTCGAGCTCGGAGCCGAACGGGTTGTCGTGCACCAGGTACGTCCAGGTGGCGCTCGGCCGGACCAGCTTCGCCGCGTCCGGCTCCCAGTCCTCGTCGAACTCGGTCTCCTCGAACGTCGCGATGGTCCGCCTCTCGATCTCCGGGACCAGCTCGTTGAAGGCCGGCACCGCGGCCCGGTGGAACTCGTCGAGCGGGTCGAGCCGGCCGAGCGCGCGCAGGTGCACGCCCTCGCGTACCTCGGACAGCTCGGCCAGGTGGTCGGCCCAGAGCCGGTCGAGGTGGTAGAGGGCGATCGACCGGGCCACCCGGGCGAGCAGGTCCTCGTCCATCTCGCCGGCCTTGTCCGGCACCTTGTCCAGCAGCATCAGCGCCGCCACGTCGGTGGTCAGCAGCCGCTCGCGGCGCTCGGCGAGCGCCTTGCGCTGCTGCTCGATGACCACGCTGTAGCGCCAGGTGTTGCGGTGGATCTCGTGGTTGACGCCCTCGGCGACCCGCTGGGCGTGCTCCACGGCGTAGTCCACCAGCTCGTCGGTGACCAGACCGTCGGCGTTCATCCGCGGCGACGCCGGGACGGTGTCGCCGGCGTGCCGGACGACCAGGTCGTCCTCCAGGCTGACGAAGAAGACCGAGCCACCCGGGTCGCCCTGCCGGCCGGCCCGGCCGCGCAGCTGGTCGTCGACCCGGCGGCTGTCGTGCCGGCCGCTGCCGATCACGTAGAGGCCGCCGAGCTCGGCGACCCGGTCCCGGTCGGCCTGGTCACTGCCGCCGAGGCGGATGTCCACGCCCCGGCCGGCCATCTGGGTGGAGACGGTCACCGCGCCGTACGCGCCGGCCTCGGCGATGATCGCCGCCTCCTCGTCGTCGTTCTTGGCGTTGAGCACCACGCAGGGCACCCCGGCGGCGTTCAGGCCGGCGGCCAGCCCCTCGGACTCCTTGACGTCCAGCGTGCCGACCAGCACCGGCCGCCCGCGCTCGTGGTTGCGCTTGATCTCGTCGATCAGCGCCTCCTCCTTCTCGGCCCGGGTGGCGTAGATCCGGTCCGGCTCGTCCTCGCGGACGCACGGGGTGTTCGGCGGGATCACCGCGACCTCGAGGCCGAAGAACTCGCGCAGCTGGTCGCCGACCAGCACCGCGGTGGCCGTCATGCCGCACACCTTCGGGTAGAGCGCGATGTACGCCTGCACGGCGATGGTGCCCAGCACCTCGCCCTCGGCGGTGGCGTCCAGGCCCTCCTTGGCCTCCACCGCGGCCTGGAGCCCGTCCGGCCAGCGGCGGCGCTGGGCGACCCGGCCGCGCATCTCGTCGATCAGCTCGACCGACCCGTCCCGGACGATGTAGTCCACGTCGCGGTGCAGCAGGGCGTGCGCGTGCAGCGCCACGTTGACCGCGGAGAGCTGCTCGACGTGCTCCTCGTCGTAGAGGTCGAGACCGAGCTTGGCCTCCACGGCGGCCAGGCCGGCGGCGGTGAAGGCGACGCTGCGGCCGTCCTCGGCCACCGTGTAGTGCTTGCCCTTGCGCAGCCCGCGCACCAGGGCGGCGGCCGCGTGCACCGGGTCCTGCTCGCCGGGCACCGCGCCGGCCAGCACCATCGGCACCCGGGCCTCGTCGATCAGGATCGAGTCGGCCTCGTCGACGATCGCGGTGCGCAGCGCCGGCTGCACCCGGTCGGCGAGGTCGGTGACCAGCTGGTCGCGCAGGTAGTCGAAGCCGGCCTCGCTGACCGAGACGTAGGTGACGTCGCAGGCGTACGCGTCGCGGCGCTCCTGCGGGGTGGAGGCCTCGTTGACCCAGCCCACGGTGAGGCCGAGCAGGTGGTAGACCGGCTCCATCCACTGGGCGTCGCGGCGGGCCAGGTAGTCGTTGACGGTGAGCACGTGCACCGGGCCGTTGCCCAGCCGGACGTGCCCGTACGCGGCGATGGTGGCGGTGAGCGTCTTGCCCTCACCGGTGGCCATCTCGGCGACCTTGCCGGAGAGCAGCGCCATCGCGCCGAGCAGCTGCACGTCGTACGGCCGCTGGTCGAGGCCGCGGCGGGCGGCCTCGCGGCCGATCGCGCAGATCTCCTCGTAGCCCTCGGCCCGGCCGGCGGCCTCGGTCAGCTCGACGTCGTCGAGCGCCGACAGCTCCTCCTCGCGGGCCTCGATGGCCGGCAGCAGCTTCTCCAGCGGCGCCAGGTCGACCGTCGTTCCCGGGCGCTGGAGGAACCGGCGGAACCTGGTCTTCAACCGTTGCGACACACCCATGAGCGGCAACGGTACGCGACGCGGCTGACCTTGGGCGGCCCGCCCGGCCGCGGGGCGCGCCGCCCGTTTGCCGCGATCTTGCAGTCGTTGCCCCGACGAATGCGGCAGATGCCGCGGAACAGGGACCAGAACTGCAAGATCGCGGCGGGTCAGGGGGTTAGGACCACCTGGAGTTCCTGGCGACGCCGCTCGGCGAGGTCGGTGAGGAGGGTGGGGGCCTCCTCGAAGGGCACCACCGCCGAGACCAGGTGCTTGCGGATCAGGTCCCCGTACGCGCGCAGCAGGTCGATGGTGTCGGCGGAGAGCCGCTCCCGGTCCCAGGTGGGGGCGAGCCCGCGGGGCACCCGGCCGATCTGGGCGCAGCGCAGCGACAGCCCGTTGTGGTGGAACTCCTCGCCGAGCCGGACCGCGTCCGCGCCGGCCTGGTAGAAGGCCAGGTCGATCACGGTGCCCTGCGGGCGGAGCAGGCGCAGCGCCAGGTGCAGCGCCCAGGCCTGGCCCCGGCACTGGAACACCACGTCGGCGCCCCGGTCACCGGCGGTGTGCGCCCAGCGGGTCTTGAGCACCACCGCCGGGTCGTCGGCCTCCGGGTCGAGGGTCTCCAGGCCGAGCGCCTCGGCGACCTCCCGCCGCCGCGGGGTCGGGTCGAGCACCACCACCGAGGCGGCGCCGTGCCGGCGGGCGAACAGCGCGGTGAGCAGGGCCACCACCCCGCTGCCGACCACCGCCACCCGGCGCCCGCGCACCCCGTCGCCGAGCCCGCGCACGTCCGTGCCGTAGAGGTCGGCGGCGGCGTGCAGCAGGCCGTTGGCGCAGATCGGCCCCATGTGCGCGACGTAGACGCCGAGCAGCGGGTCCAGGTCGTCGGGGAGCGGGACGAACCGCTCGGCGAGCGGGTCGGCGACGTGGCCGGTGCGGTGCCCGTAGGTCATCGCGCCGACGGCGCCGACCTCGACCGCCGGGGTGGCGCTCTCCACCACCTCGGCCACCTGCATGTAGCCCAGCCGGGTGACCGGATACGGGGTGCTCGCCTCCCCGGGCTGGAACAGCCCCAGGTCCGCGTTCCAGGCGACGTTGAGGTACGGGTTGGTGCCCTTGACGTAGCTCAGCTCGGTGCCGGCGGAGACCCCGCTGAACAGCGTACGGACCCGGAAGGTGCCGGGGCGCAGCTCGGCGGCGTCCTGCTCGACCAGCTCCACCCGACCCGGGCCGGGCACCGTGACGACCTTGTCACGCATCGACCGTCACCCCCGTGCGCAGGGTCGCCGGGGCGGCCGGCGCGGCCAGCCGGACGGGAGTGCCGGTGCGGGCCGAGTCGGCCACCGCGACGGCCAGCCGCTGGGTGCCCAGCGCCTCGGCGTACGGGACCCGGATGTCGTCGCCGACCCCGCGCACCGCGTCGACGAACGCCCGGTCGACGGCGACCCGGGCGGCGTCCGGGTCGGCGGGGAACCGGCGCTCCCCGTCACCGTCCCGGACGACCAGGCCGTCCTCGGTCAGCGCCAGGGCCAGCCCGTCGGCGAGGATCTCCAGCCCGGCGCGGTGCTTCCAGCCGAGCACGCAGGCGGCGGTCAGCGTGCCGACCGCGCCGCTGCTGAAGCGCAGCGCGGCGGTGGTGACGGAGTCGATGTCCGCCCCGTCGACCGGGGGCGGTGTGCCGTCGGCGTACGCGGTCACCTCGCTCACCTCGCCGGCCAGCACCCGGATCAGGTCCAGCACGTGCGCGGCCTGCTCGACCACCGGGCCACCGGAGCGGTCCCGCCGCGACCACCAGGCCACCGGGGGGACCTTGTCCAGCCAGGCGCCGGCCACCATCCGCACCGGGCGGTCGGCCAGCAGGCGGCGGGCCTGCTCCACCACCGGCAGGTAGCGCCAGTGGTGCCCGACCGCGGTCCGCAGGCCGCGCCGGGCGACCAGCTCGCCGATCCGCTCGGCGGTGGCGAGGTCGACGGCGACCGGCTTCTCCACGAACATCGGCAGCCCGGCGGCGATCACCGCCTCCTCCGCCGGCCCGTGCGCGAACGGCGGGACGCAGACGTACACCGCGTCCGGCCCGGCGGCGAGCAGCTCCTCGACACCGGCGCAAACCCGCGTGTCGTACGCGGCGGCCAGCTCGGCGGCGGCCGCCGGCAGCACGTCGGTCACCCCGACCAGCTCCACGTCGGCGAAGCCGCTGAGCACCCGGGCATGGCGTTGCGCCACCCCACCGGCTCCTACCAGTCCCACCCGGCACGTGCGCATCCAAGCCCCTCCCACCCACTGTTCATGTCGTCGAGGTCAGCACTCCCCTCGGGTGGGCGCAATCAAACGTTCACGACCCGGGAACCCCCGCATGCCACGTTTGTGATCAGGCTGTCGGGGATGATCCGGTTAGCGCGTGGTGGGAAGTGGGAAAACCCTCCCTTGGATTTTCCGCCTCGATCAGGGGGTGCCTGTGCGGAATACGGAATCGACGGTTTCGCCGGTGGTGGAGGCGTGGGCCACCTACCGGACGACGTCAGCGGCCGACTGGCCGGCGCGGCGGCTGCTGCGCGCCAAGGGTGACACCCGGGTCAGCGTGGTGCTGCCGGCCCGCAACGAGGAAGCCACGGTCGGCGCCATCGTGTCGACCATCCGCGAGCACCTGGTGGACCGGGTGCCGCTGGTCGACGAGCTGATCGTGGTCGACTCCCGGTCGACCGACCGCACCGCACAGGTGGCCCGGGCGGCGGGCGCCGAGGTGGTCAGCCAGGACGCGATGACCCGGGGGCTGCCCCGGCTGACCGGCAAGGGCGACGCGCTCTGGGCCGGGCTCGCCGCCGCCGAGGGGGACGTGGTGGCCTTCATCGACGCCGACCTGCGGGAGTTCCGTCCGCACTTCGTGAGCGGGCTGATCGGCCCGCTGCTGACCGACCCGTCGGTCGACTTCGTCAAGGGGTTCTACCACCGGCCGCTGGTCGGTACGGCCGGGGTGGAGGCCGACGGCGGCGGCCGGGTGACCGAGCTGATGGCCCGGCCGCTGCTCAACCTGTTCTGGCCGGAGCTGGCCGGCTTCGTGCAGCCGCTGGCCGGCGAGTACGCCGGCCGCCGGGAGGTGCTGGAGCAGGTGCCCTTCGTCTCCGGCTACGGCGTGGAGACGGCCATGCTCATCGACCTGCTGGAGCTGGTCGGGCTGGACGCGCTGGCCCAGGTGGACCTCGGCGAGCGCAAGCACCGCCACCAGGACACCGCGGCGCTGGGCCGGATGTCGGCCCAGATCATGCTCACCGCGTGGTCGCGGTTGCAGCGGCGCGGCTGGGCCAGTCCCGGGGCGGTGCCCGCCGCGCTGCTCACCCAGTTCCGGCGGGGCGGCTCGGAGGCGCTGCCGAACCTGGAGCGGGAGATCGTGGTCAGCGACGTCTCCATCGAGGAGCGCCCGCCGCTGGCGCAGCTGCGGCACCGGGTGCCGCGTCGCCGGGTGGCGGCGGCGTGAGGCGCCGGTCGGCGGCGGCGAGCCCCGGTCCCCGCGCGGGACGGGGGGCGGCGCGATGAGCCTCACCGTGTTGATGAACGCCGGGCCCTGGCTGTCCGTGCCACCGCCCGGCTACGGCGGGATCGAGAACGTCGTCGCCACCCTGGTGCCGGAGCTGCGCCGGCTCGGCGTACGGGTGGTGCTCGCCTCGGTCGGGACCAGCAGCCTGCCGGTCGACGAGCTGGTGTCGGTCTTCCCGGACGGCCAGTTCGCCCAGCTGCAACGGCCGTACAACCAGGTCTGCGGCGTCGCCCAGGCGCACCTGGGCGGGGTGGTCCGGGCCCTGCGCTCGCGCGACGACATCGACCTGGTGCACGACCACGTGGAGGCGGTCGGGCTGGCCACCCTCGCCGCGATGGGCCCGGACGCCCCGCCCGCGCTGCACACCCTGCACTGGGACCTGGCCAAGCACCCGGCGCTCTACGGCACCTTCGACGGCGGCGACCGGGTCCGGGTCAACGGCGTCTCCGCCTCGCAGTTGGCCCGGGCGCCCGAGGCGCTGCGGGCGCACTCGGTCGGGCACGTGCACCTGGCCACCCCGCTGGCCGTCGGCGCCGACCGCCGACCGGCGGCGCGCAAGGGCGACTACGCGCTGATCCTCGGCCGGATCAACCCCGGCAAGGGGCAGGACCTGGGCGCCCGGCTGGCCCAGCAGGTCGGGGTACCGCTGGTGCTGGCCGGCCCGGTCGGGCCGTACCACCGGCCGGAGGATCTGGCCGCGGCCGGCGACGAGGCCCGGCAGAACCCGGACGTCCGGTTCTTCCTGGACGAGGTGGCCCCGCACGTGGACGGCGAGCTGGTCCGCTGGGTCGGCACGGTGGCCGGGCAGGAACGCGACGACCTGCTGGCCGCGGCCCGGGCCACGCTGTTCCCGCTGCGCTGGGAGGAGCCCGGCGGCACCGCGGTGGTCGAGTCGCTCGCGCTCGGCACGCCGGTGGTGGCGACCGCCCGGGGCTGCCTGCCGGAGCTGATCGAGCACGGCCGCACCGGGCTGCTCACCACCGACGAGGAGGAGCTGGGCGAGCTGCTGCTGGCGGCCAGCCTGCTCGATGGGCGCGAGTGCCGTCGGGAGGCCGCCGTGCGGTTCACCCCGGCGGTGATGGCGCGGGAGTACGTGCGCCTCTACGACCAGGTCCGTCAGCACGCCACCGCCCGCCGCCTGCAACCGGCCTGACAGTTGCGCGACGAGCACCGGCCGGGTCCCGCCACGCGGGGCCCGGCCGGACTGTTTGCCGGCCGCCGGAGCGGGTAGCCGGGCAGGGCTCTGCACCGCCGCACGGAGGGAGTCCGCGGTGACCGGTCCGATGGCGCACTCGCGCGCCCGATCCAACCCGGCCGACGGCAAGGCCCCGGTACGCCGGGCCGCCATCATCGTGTCCTGGGTCTTCGTTCTCGTCGGCCTGCTCGGGTTCGTGCCGGGCATCACCACCAACTACGGCGACCTGGGGTTCGCCGGCCACCAGTCGGAGGCGAAGCTGCTCGGCGTGTTCCAGGTCTCGGTGCTGCACAACCTCGTGCACCTGCTGTACGGGGTGGTCGGGCTGGCGCTGGCCCGGACCGTCGCCGGCGCCCGGACGTACCTGATCGGCGGTGGCGCGATCTACCTCGTGCTGTGGCTCTACGGCCTGGTGGTCGACCACGACAGCGGGGCGAACTTCATCCCGCTCAACATGGCCGACAACTGGCTGCACCTCTTCCTCGGCGTCGGCATGATCGCGCTGGGCCTGCTGACCACGCGCCGCACCGCCCGCC
This sequence comes from Micromonospora sp. C28SCA-DRY-2, assembly GCF_030519475.1. Lineage (GTDB taxonomy): Bacteria > Actinomycetota > Actinomycetes > Mycobacteriales > Micromonosporaceae > Micromonospora. The sequence goes on from NZ_JAUMKD010000007.1 coordinate 10,014, forward strand.
GCTGACGCGGCACCGCCCGGCCGCGGCGCCGACCATGGGCCACCACCGGCGACGACCACGTGACGGTCGTCGCGGGGGTGGCCCGCCCCGTTTGACCCGCCGCGCGCCCGGGTAGTTCGCAGTCCTGCGGACGAGACCCGAACGAGGGCGGAGATGTCGAGCCGGATCAGCTGCCAGGTGAGCGACGGGTCGCCGACCGTCGTCCGGCTCGGCGGCGACCTGGACCTGGTCACCATGCGCTCGGTGCACCGGGTACTGGACCGGTGCCTGGCCGCCCAGCCCGACGCGCTGGTGGTCGACCTCGCCGACGTCACCGTCCACGACCGGCTCGCCCTGTCCGTCTTCGCCGCCGCCGCCCGGCAGGCCGCCGACTGGCCGGCCGTGCCGCTGGTGCTCTGCGCCCCGTCCCCCGAGGCCGCCGCCTGGCTGGCCGAGTCGACCACCTGCCGGGTGGTGCCGGTCCGGCGGGACTGCGACGAGGCGGTCCGGGTCGCCGGCGCCGCGGCGGCGCCCCGGCTGCGGGCCCGGCTGGAGCCGGCGGCGGGGGCCTGCCGGCGCGCCCGCGAACTGGTCGCCGACGCCTGCGCCCGGTGGAGCCTGCCGGAGGCGGTCGGCCCGGCCTCGGTGGTGCTCTCCGAACTGGTCGGCAACGTGGTCCGGCACGCCGGCACACCCATGCAGGTCACCCTCACCCTGCGCCGGCCCTGGCTGCACCTGACGGTGGTGGACGGCAGCCCGGACGCCGCCCGGCCCGGCGACCCGGACCTGCGGGCCGAGGGCGGCCGGGGGCTGATGCTGGTACGCGAGCTGGCCCAGCGCTGGGGCAGCGTGCCGGCCGGGGACGGGAAGGTCGTCTGGGCCACCCTGCCCGCGAATTGACCGAAATTACCGCCTTCGCCTGGTTACATGGACGGAGCGGCGGGTAGCCACGCCCGTCCTTTCTGTCGTCATGGCGGGGTGAGAGTCAATGCCCAGACGGGTCACCACGGAACCCGGACGCGACCGCGGACCGGCCATCCTGGCCCCGGCCCGGTTCGGCGGCTACCCCGGACCGCTGCGCAAGCCGCTCCCGGGCGGCAAGCTGATCCGGTTCCTGGCCACCACCGACCACAAGCAGATCGGGCTGCTCTACCTGCTCACCTCGTTCCTGTTCTTCATCGCCGCCGGCATCGAGGCGATGCTGATCCGCGCCGAACTGGCCCGGCCGGGCCTGCAGTTCCTCTCCTCGGAGCAGTACAACCAGCTGTTCACCTCACACGGCGCCGTGATGCTGCTGCTCTTCGCCACCCCGGCGGCGTTCGGGTTCGCCAACTACATCGTGCCGATCCAGATCGGCGCCCCGGACGTGTCGTTCCCGCGGCTCAACGCCCTCGCGTACTGGCTCTACCTGTTCGGTGGCGTGATGGTGATCGCCGGTTTCCTGACCCCGCAGGGCTCCGCCGACTTCGGCTGGACCGCGTACACCCCGCTGAGCAGCGTGGAACACTCCCCCGGCGTCGGCGCCAACATGTGGGTGATGGGGCTGGTCATCTCCGGCCTGGGCACCATCCTCGGCGCGGTCAACCTGATCACCACGATCCTGACCCTGCGCGCGCCCGGCATGACCCTGTTCCGGATGCCGATCTTCACCTGGAACATGCTCTTCACCAGCGTCCTGGTGATCCTGGTGTTCCCGCTGCTCGCCGCGGCGCTGCTGGCGCTGTCGGCGGACCGGCTGCTCAACGCGCACGTCTACGACCCCGGCACCGGTGGGCCGATGCTCTGGCAACACCTGTTCTGGTTCTTCGGCCACCCCGAGGTGTACATCATCGCGCTGCCGTTCTTCGGCATCATCACCGAGATCATCCCGGTCTTCTCCCGCAAACCGATCTTCGGCTACACCGGTCTGGTGCTCGCCACCATCGCCATCACGGTGCTGTCGATGACCGTGTGGGCGCACCACATGTTCGCCACCGGGCAGGTGCTGCTGCCCTTCTTCAGCATCCTCAGCTACCTGATCGCGGTGCCCACGGGGGTGAAGTTCTTCAACTGGATCGGCACCATGTGGAAGGGACAGATCACCTTCGAGACGCCGATGCTGTTCGCGATCGGCTTCCTGGTGACGTTCCTGCTCGGCGGGCTCACCGGGGTGCTGCTGGCCAGCCCGCCGGCGGACTTCCACACCCACGACACCTACTTCGTGGTGGCGCACTTCCACTACGTGGTCTTCGGCACCGTGGTGTTCGCGCTCTTCGGCGGCTTCTACTTCTGGTGGCCGAAGATGACCGGTCGGCTGCTCGACGAGCGGCTCGGCAAGGTGCACTTCTGGACCATGTTCATCGGCTTCCACGGCACCTTCCTGGTGCACCACTGGCTCGGCAACGAGGGCATGCCCCGCCGGTACGCCGACTACCTGCCCAGCGACGGGTTCACCGCGCTGAACACCATCTCCAGCATCTTCGCGTTCGTCCTCGGCATCTCGACGCTGTTCTTCATCTGGAACGCCTGGAAGTCCTGGCGTTACGGCGCGATGGTGACGGTGGACGACCCGTGGGGCTTCGGCAACTCGCTGGAGTGGGCGACCACCTGCCCGCCGCCACTGCGCAACTTCGACCGGATGCCCCGGATCCGCTCCGAGCGGCCGGCCTTCGACGCCAAGTACGGCCCGCTCGTCGCCGACCTCGGCCGGGACCTGCCGCAGCGCACCACCAAGCCACCGCAGGGCTTCCGCGACGAGATGCACCGGGAGACGCACCTGCCCGAGTCGCCGGCCGCCGAGGGCGCGCACGGCGCGCGGGAGGCGGTCGCCTACCAGCCGGCCCCGCAGTCCGGCGCCCGGCCGGTGGACGTGCCGGAGCCCGGCGACGTGCGCCGGCCCAGCTTCGAGCAGACCGACGAGCCGGAGGAGACGCACCTCGGCGCGCAGCGGGCACCGCAGCCCAACGACGAGTGGCGGCACCCGCGCGGGTCCGGCGACACCCGGGAGAACTGACCGCGCACCGACGCAGGGGGCCGGCGCGTCAGCGCCGGCCCCCTGCGTCGTCGTCCTTCGCGCCGTCAGCCGTCCCGGCCCGGCGCCAGGCCGGCGGCGGTGAGCGAGCGGCGTACCGCGGGCTGGACCCGGGTCAGCCGCAGCGGCACCCCGGTACGCGCGGCCGCCTCCCGGCCGGCCATCAGCGCGGCGATCCCGCCGGCGTCGAAGCCGCCCGCGCCGACCAGGTCCACCACCACCTCGGCCGGCTGGCCGGTGACCGCCTCCAGCATGGCCCGGCGCAGCTGGTCGGCGCCGTCCCGGTCGACCTCCCCGCCGACCTCGACCACCACCCGGTCGCCGTTCTGCTTCACCGAGATCCGGGTGCGGCCGGGATCCGGCTCGGCGGCGCCGTTCTGCCAGGGCGGCGGCGCGTCGGCCAGCATCGCCTGGCGCAGCCAGGTCAGCGCCCGGGACAGCAGCCGGGAGACGTGCATCTGGGAGATGCCGAACCGGGCGGCGATCTCGGCCTGCGTCTGGTTGCCGTAGAAGCGCATGGCCAGGATCCGCCGCTCCCGCCAGGGCAGCCGGTGCAGCAGCCCGCTCACCGTCACCCGGTCGTCGACGGATTCCAGCGCGTTGTCCGACTCCCCCACCAGGTCGCCGAACTCGGCGGAGCTCTCCCCGCCGACCGGCGCGTTCAGCGACGCCGGGCTGTAGCCGGCGGCCGACTCCAGCGCGGCGAGGATCTCCTCCTCCGGGGTCTCCAGCCGGGCGGCCAGCTCCGCCACCGTCGGCGCCCGGGACAGCTCGCTGGTCAGCGCCGCGGTGGCCTGCCCGACCTCCAGGATCAGGTCGCGCAGCCGGCGGGGTACGTGCACGCCCCAGGTGCGGTCCCGGAAGTGCCGCTTGATCTCGCCGACGATGGTGATCGCCGCGTACGCGGTGAACGAGCCCCGTTCCGGGTCGTACCGGTCGACCGCGTTGACCAGTCCCAGCCGGGCGACCTGCTCCAGGTCCTCCAGCGGCTCGCCCCGCCCCCGGTAGCGGCGGGCCAGCCGGCCGGCGAACGGCAGGGCGAACCGGACCAGGTCGTCGCGGGCCTCCTGCCGCCGCTCCGGTGGCAGTCCCTCGATCCGCGCCGCGTACGCCATCGCCGCCGCGTCGAGGTCCTCCAGACCCCGGTCGGTGGGTGGTGGTGTGGTCGTGCCGGTCTGTCCGAACATCCGCGCCTCCCTCAGGAAGGTCCCCCGCCCGGATTTGGGAAACCGGTCGTGCGCGTGGCCGCACCACGCACCGGGCCGGAAGTGGGTTACGTGACTGGGGTGCCAGCGGGCGCCGCACTACGCGGCGTGATCAGGCCGTCGCAGCCAGCGGTGTTCCCGCTCCGTAGGTACTCAATCACGGGATCCCCGGTTCGCGAGGATGTTTCGCCGGGCCCGCCTCAACAGACCAGCAGGCCGTGCTGGGTGCCGCTGTCCCGGAGCGCGGCGAGCGCCACCGGCACGGCCAGCGGCGGCGGTACCGGCAGGTCGTACGGCTGGGCCCGGAGCACCTCGGTGGCCCGCCGGGTGGGTACCGTGGTGACCGGGTAGCCGCGCGCGGTCGGCCGGTCCAGCGCGCGCCGGCGACGGCCGAACCCGGCGACCGCGAGCCACTGCGGCAGCCCGGCCAGCGCCGGCGAGCGGACGCCGGGCGGCTCGGGCAGCACGTCCACCGAGCTGAACGGCTCGCTGCCGGCCAGCCACCACTCCGCCCCCTCGACGCTGCGCCGGGTGGCGTTCTCGCACCAGTACGGCACCAGGCCGGCGCGGACCACCTGCCACGGGTCGAGCAGCCGGCCGCACTCGACCACCAGCCGGTCGCCGGTCTTGCCGGCGGCGCGCAGCCAGCCGCGGTACAGGTCGGCGGTGGCCGCGCTGAGCGCCTCCGGCCGGGGGAACAGCACCCGGTGCAGCGGATGCCCGTGCCGGCCGGTCCACTCCCGGGTGCTGAGCTCGAAACCGGACTCCACGACGTGTTCGGCGTAACCGGTCGGCGAGGTGACCTCCGGCGGCTCCCAGTGCGCGCCGTCCCCGCCGGCCGAGCGGAGCACCTGGCGCAGCGCGTGGCTGTCCGGGTGGAAGTCCACCGGGTCCAGCCCGCTGGCCGGGCAGCCGACCTGGAAGCTGTGCCCGGGGGCGGAGTCGAGCACCGGCCAGGTCCGCGCGTCGCGCAGCAGCAGCACCGGCGCGCCCGGCGCCAGCCGGTCGGCCAGGAACCGCCGGTACGCCTCCGGCAGCGCCTGCCACCGGGCCGTCAGCGCCACCGTCGCGCCGGCCAGCGCACCCCGGCTGGCCGGGCAGTGCACCTGGCGTACGTGCAGGTCGGTGTTGCCGGCGAGCAGCCGGGCGGCGAGCGCGGCGCCGTGGTCCAGGGCGGCCCGCGGCCGGTCCACCGCGCCCTGCGCCCAGTGCACGGTCATCTCGAATCCGGTGGGCAGCCAGGGCACGCCCAGCGCGACCGCGAGGTGCGCCGCCGCACCGTGCGGCGAGCCGACCAGCACCCCCGGGTAGCGCCGGCGCGGGTACTGGTCGACGAACCACGCCGCCACCCGGTCCGCTTCCACCTCCGCCGTCTGCCCGCAGGTCAGCGCGACCCGGCCGGCGGCCCGGTTGGCCGCCGCCCGGCGGACCGGCTCGGGGGCGCCGGTGAACCGGGACAGCGGGCCGATGTGCCCCAGGTCGGCGCAGTCCACCCCGCGCAGCGCCCGGGCGGTGGCGCCGACCAGGATCCGCGCGGCGCTGCCGGGCGCCACGACCCGGTCGCCGGCCAGCCCGGCGCCCTGGGCCGTGAGCCCCTCGCGCACCTTGCGCACCGGCCCCACCTTGCCTCGATCGCTCACCACGCGGCCCGGCTTCCCGTCCCGATGCGGTTCAAACGGGGCATCCCCCACCGGGCGGGAGCAATCCGGTGATCTTCCGGCCCTTCGCCGTCCCGGACCGTTGGCCCCCTCCCGGCCCGCGCGTCCCGGCTGGGCCGGCCCGACTCGGTCGTCCCGGGTGGGCGCGGCGTCCCGCGGGTTTCGGACCGGCCGGGACGGGCACTTCACCGCCCATGCGCGAGGACCAGCACACTCCCCCGGCGGCCACGATCACCCCGTACCAGGACGGCCCACTGCTGGTGCGGGGCGACTTCGCCCTGGTCACCCCGGACGGGCAGACCATCGACGCGCGACGCGGCACGGTCGCCCTGTGCCGCTGCGGCAAGTCGGCCCTCAAGCCCTTCTGCGACGGCACCCACAAGGCCGTCGGCTTCCGCGCCGGCACCAACCGCGAGAGCTGACCACCCCGTCGATCGTGAAGTTGTTGTCGGCCGGCACGGCGTGTCGGGTCACCAACTTCATGATCAGCGGGGCGGTCAGGCCACCGCGGTGAGCGAGGATGGGGTGGTGGGGGCGGAGAGGGTGCGGGTGGGGTTCGCGGGGGTGCGGGGGGTACGCAGGGAGCTGCGACCGGCGGCCCAGGCGTCCAGCACGTACGCGGCGAAGAGCCGGTCCACCGCCAGCGCGGCGGCCGCGCCGAAGACCACGTCCGGCGCCAGCGCCGGCTCCACCTCTACCAGCCCCCCGCACAGGTCGTGCGCGGCGATCTGCTCGTGCACCGCGTCCGCCTCGACGTGCTCGTCGTAGAAGCGGGTGGCCACCTCGTCCAGGCCCAGCCGGCGCAGCCCGTTGCCGTAGCGGCGGTTCGGCAGCGACGAGGTCATCTCGTAGGCCGCCAGGTGCCCGAGCAGCGCCCCGCGCAGCCGGCGGTGCAGACCGAACAGCGACATCAGGTTGTTGGTGGCCAGGGTGACCGCCGGCACCGCGTCCAGGTGGGCGGCGTACCCGGTGTCCAGGCCGAGCCGGGCCATGGTGGTGCGGAACAGCTCGGCGTGCATCCGGTCCAGCCGCCCGTTGCCGTACTCGTCCATCTGGATCTCCACCAGGGCGGCCTTGGCCGGGCCGCCGAGGCGGGGCAACGCCCAGCTGTGCGGGTCCGCCTCCCGCAGGTGGTAGACCGAGCGGTGGGTGACGAACTCGCGGAACTGCGCCAGGGTGGCCCGCCGCTGCAGGTGCGCGGCGAGCGACGGCCCGTCGTCCGCGGCGACCACGTCGGCCAGCGCCGCCGGGACCCCGGCGGGCAGCACCGCCGGCAGCGGGCCGACCAGCCGGCGCACCGCCGCCTCGAACACCCGCTCGGCGGACGACCGCAGCGCCAGCAGCGACGGCTGCCACTCCCAGTCGTCGGCGACGTCCCGCCAGCCCCGGTAGTGCGTCTCGTAGCAGAGGAAGAGGGTGAGCTGGAGGTCCTCGTCGGTCAGCGGGTCGGCCGGGTCCAGCGCCGCGGCGAGGTCGTCCGGCAGGTCGTGCGGCGGGCGCCGCAGCGCGTCGAGCACCGCCGCCGACACGGGTCCGCGCGGGTTCGGCAGGGGCGCGGGGCCGTACCGCCGGTCAACGGACTCGGACAAGGTCACCTCCAGCATCGAACTGAGGATCACCAGTTGCCCAGGCAGGCTGCCGCTAAACGAGATCCTCCGCCTCCACGGCCACCCCGGCCGCCAGCATCCGGTCGCGGACCCGGCGCGCGGCGTCGCCCTCGGCGAAGACACCGCGCAGGTCGGCGAAGGCCGGCTCGGGCGGCGCCAACGGCACCCCCGGGTCCACCACCGCCTCCAGCACGCAGGGGCGGTCCGCGGCCAGCGCCTCGTCCCAGGCCGCGCCGACCAGCTCCGGCCGGTCCACCCGGACGCCGTGCAGCCCGAGCAGCCGGGCCCAGCCGGCGTACGGCACGTCGGGCCGGCGCTGGGACACATCGGACGTCGGCTGCCGGCCGCCCCCCATCCCGGACTGGTCGCGGTTGTTGAGCACCAGCACCACCAGCCGCGGGTCGGACCAGCGCGACCAGTGGTGGGCGACGGTGATCAGCTCGGCCAGGCCGTTGAGCTGCATCGCCCCGTCGCCGACCAGCGCGATCACCGGCTGGTCGGGGGCGGCGAGCTTGGCCGCCACCGCGTACGGCAGGGCGCAGCCCATCGAGCCGAGGGTGCCGCACAGCTGGGCGTTGACCCCCGGGGGCAGTTCCAGGTGCCGGGCGTACCAGTAGATGACCGAGCCGACGTCGACGGCTATCGACCCGGCCCGCGGCACCCGGGCGGAGAGTTCGTGCAACACCAGCTGCGGGTTGACCGGCTCGGCCGGCGCGCCGGCCCGGTCCGCCGCCTCGGTGCGCCAGCGGTCGACCGAGCGCTCGACGGTGGCCCGCCACCCCTGGTTCGGGTCGTTGCGCACCCGGGCGAGCAGCGCGCGCACGGTCTCCGCGGCATCGCCGACCAGCGGCACGTCCACCGGGTAGCGGGTGCCGATCCGGCGGCCGTCGAGGTCGATCTGCACGGTGCGGACCTGGCCGGCCATCGGGAAGTAGTCGGTCCACGGGTCGTTGGTGCCGATCAGCAGCAGGGTGTCGCAGCCGCCCATCAGCTCGGCGCTGGCCGGCGTGCCGACCTCGCCGAGCACGCCGGTGTGGAAGGGTAGCCGCTCGTCGAGCACCGGCTTGCCGAGCAGCGAGGTGGCCACCCCGGCGCCGAGCCGGTCGGCGAGCGCGACGATCTCGTCGGCCGCGCCCCGGGCGCCCTGCCCGACCAGGATGGCCGGGCGCTGCCCGGTGCCGAGCAGCTGCGCGGCGGCGTCCAGGTCCACCTCGTGCGGCAGCACCCGGGCCAGCGGCTCGCCCGGGGTGGCGGTGACCACCCCGGCCGCCTGCGGCTGCAGGTCGGGCACGGCGATCTCCTGCAACTGCCGGGGCAGCACCACGCAGACCGGGCTGCGGGTCGCCGCGGCGGTGCGGAACGCCTGGTCGAGCAGGGCCGGCACCTGCTGGGGCGTACGGGCGTAGCCGACGAACTGGTTGCACACGTCGCCGAAGAGCCGGCTCAGCCCGATCTCCTGGTGCGCGCCGCCGAGCGGGCCGGAGATGTCCTCCCCGACGATGGCCACCACCGGCTTGCTGTCCAGCTTCGCGTCGTAGAGCCCGTTGAGCAGTTGCACCGCGCTCGGCCCCTGGGTGGCCAGGCAGACGCCGATGCCGCCGGTGAACTTGGCGTGCCCGGTGGCCATGAACGAGGCGGTCTCCTCGTGCCGGGCCGGCACGAACGCCGGGTCCCCGCCGGCCGCGTCCAGCGCGTCGACCACCGGCGCGATGGCCGCACCGGGATAGCCGAAGGCGCGCGGTACCCGCCACGCGCGCAACCGCTCGACCACCAGGTCGGCGACGGTGCGCTCAGCCATTGCCCCGCCCGGGGGTGCTCGCGTCCGCGTAGCGCAGCACCGCGCCCACCCCGTCGACCAGCTCCGGGGCCTCGTCCGGGCCGAGCACGGTGAGCTCGGCGTCGGTGCCGACCAGCGCGCGCACCAGCGCGGCGTCGGCGCGGACCTTGGCCGGGTCGGTCACCGACATCGCGTTCAGCTCACCCGGGTCGGTGGCGATCTCGGTGGGCTCCGGGCCGATCCACAGCTCCCCGGTGGCCGACGGGTCGTCCACGATCAGCATGTTCTCCACCTGGTTGCGCTGCAGGGCGGAGACCACGGCGTCCAGCCCGGCCCCCACGTCCTCCTGCATGCCGAACCGGTCCAGCGTGGCGCTGATCCGCTGGTCGGCCACCTCGGCGATGGTCTGCACGGTGAGGTCGTCCAGCAGGGTCTGGTCGGCACCGGCGGCCCGGGAGCCGGCGTCGGTGCGCACCACCGCGTCCTGCCAGCGGTTCGGCATCTGGGCGGCGATCATCCCGGTGGCCCGGACGTCGCCGGCCACCACCAGCACCTCGGCGCCGACCTTCTCGGCCAGCTCGACGGCCGCCGCGGTGACGTCGCCGGCGTTGTGGTGCCAGGCCTCCATCGCGGCCCGCTGGTAGCGGGACTGGGACCAGCCGCCCGGCTGCACCCGGCGCAGCTGGTGGGTCTCCCGCCCGGCGACGTGCGAGCGGCGGGGCACCCCGCCGGCGCTGATCGCCATCGCGTCCGCGCCGGTGCGGTCGGCCAGCACCCGTACCCAGGCGACCTGCTCGCCGCGCTGGGCGAGCAGCGGCATCACGTGCGGCAGCGCGGAGAACGCGGCCAGGTCGCGCAGCGGCGGGGCCGACAGGTACTCGGAGAGCACCACCCGGCCCCGGGTGGCGAAGATCGCGAGCCCGTAGTCCCCGGCCATCGGATCGTGCCCCCGGACCACCCGTTCCACGGCGTCGATACTCGCCACGTCGGCGCGCTGCCGCTGGAGTTCGTCGCGCAGCGCGCGCCAGCGCAGGTCGAGCGCCGGGTGGGCGTCCTCGGTGTTGGCCGAGGCGTCCAGGTAGACCGAGCACCACGGCCCGGGTCGGTCGTAGAGCGGGCGCAGGAAGGACAGCTGCATGCTCGACCCCTTTCCAGCTCGGCCCTGCGCTTACCCGCGCGACCGCGGTTGTCACCTGGCCGGTGAGCGGGCGTGACCCGGGTTCATTCACGTCGTTCAACCTGCGCGGACCGATACCATCAGTGAACGGAACCGGACTCTGGGTGGTGGGGATGGACAGCGACCTGCATATCCGGCGGATCGTCCACCCGACGGAGCGGATCGTCACCGGCCGGGTGGTCCGGCTCATGGACGGCTACGCGCGGGAGCTGAAGGTGGGCCAGCCGGTGCTGGTCGCCGTGCTCGCCGCGGCCGGGGTGGCCGGGCTGCTGGTGGCGCTGGTCCGGGCGCTGCTCTCGATCGGCTCCGGCGGCAGCCGGCGGGCGTTCAAGGACCTGCGCAAGGGCCCGGAGTACCTGGTCACCCCCCTGCGGATCCGGGACACGGTCGGCCAGCTCTGCGAGGTGGAGCTGCACGGGCACCTGCCGCAGAGCGCGCTGCACCCGGCGGACCACGTCCAGTTGACCCTGCGCCGGCAACGCGACCCCGACCTGCCGCCGAAGGTGGAGCGGATCGTCAACCTCACCACGGGGCAGCTGCTCACCCCGCGTACCGCGACCCTCTGGTCACACCTGGGCCCGCCGCTGCTGCTCCAGGCGGCGCTCGGCGCGCTGCTGGTCGCCGCGCTGCTCGCCTGGTCCGCGCTGACCTGACCCCGGACCAGCCGGCCGGATCGGCCGGCGGTCTCAGCCGACCGGGGTCGGGGTGCGGGTCGGCCCGGCGGCGGTGCGCAGCATCCCCCGCCGGTGCGCCCAGCGCTCGAAGGCGATCGTGGCGAACGGCGGCACCGCGCAGGCCAGCGCGACGAGGGTGGCCGGCCAGCTCCACCGGTGCAGCCGGGCGACGACGGCGACCAGGGCGACGTACGCGACGAACAGCCCGCCGTGGATCGGCCCGAAGATCTGCACCCCGATCTCGTTGCCGGGCGGGCCGTACTTGACGGCCATGCCGGCCAGCAGCCCCGCCCAGGAGCACGCCTCGGCGATCGCGGCCGCCACGAAGAGCCGGGTCAGCCGGGTACGCAGGGTGGGATCAGCGGTCACGGCGAGCCATGCTACCCGGCGCCCCACCGGGCCGGACCGGCCGCACCGGCGGTGCCGGCGGAACCCGTGCCGGATTAACACCCGTCCGGTACGGGAAAGGACCGGGCGGGGTCTTCCCCGGCTCGTCACCTCCGTGCGAGTTTGGTGGAACCAGCGGTGACAGGGTGGTGACCATGGGCGAGGACGTCGGCGTACGCAACTTCAGCCGGGAGGATCGGGCCCGCTACCGGGAGAAGGTCCGCCGCTGTCTGGACGTCTTCGCGGAGATGCTGCGCGAGTCCCGGTTCGACGTCGACCGGCCGATGACCGGCCTGGAGATCGAGTTGAACCTGGTGGACGACGACTCGATGCCGGCGATGCGCAACGCCGACGTGCTGGCCGCGGTGGCCGACCCGAGCTTCCAGACCGAACTCGGCCAGTTCAACGTGGAGATCAACGTCGAGCCCCGCCGGCTGGCCGGCACCGGCACCGCCGAGTTCGAACGGCACGTGCGGGCCAGCCTGAACGCGGCCGAGGAGAAGGCCCGCACGGTCGGCGCGCACATGGTGATGATCGGCATCCTGCCCACCCTGCGCCCCGAGCACCTGACCGCGGAGACGCTCTCGGCCAACCCGCGCTACCGGCTGCTCAACGAGCAGATCTTCGCGGCGCGCGGCGAGGACCTGCGCATCTCGATCAACGGGGTGGAGCGGCTGGCCGTCACCGCCGACACCATCACCCCGGAGGCGGCCTGCACCAGCACCCAGTTCCACCTCCAGGTCAGCCCGGCCCAGTTCGCCGACTACTGGAACGCCGCCCAGGCCATCGCCGGGATCCAGGTGGCGCTCGGCGCGAACGCGCCGCTGCTCTTCGGCCGGGAGCTGTGGCGGGAGACCCGCATCCCGCTGTTCCAGCAGGCGACCGACACCCGGCCGGAGGAGATCAAGGCGCAGGGCGTACGACCCCGGGTGTGGTTCGGCGAGCGCTGGATCACCACTGTCTTCGACCTGTTCGAGGAGAACGTGCGCTACTTCCCGGCGCTGCTGCCGGTCTGCGAGCCGGAGGACCCGGCCGAGACGCTCGCCGCCGGCGGGGTGCCGAAGCTGTCCGAGCTGCGGCTGCACAACGGCACCATCTACCGGTGGAACCGGCCGGTCTACGACGTGCTGCGCGGCCGCCCGCACCTGCGGGTGGAGAACCGGGTGCTGCCCGCCGGGCCGACCGTGCTCGACACCGTCGCCAACGGCGCCTTCTACTTCGGGCTGGTCCGGGCGCTGGCCGAGGCGGACCGGCCGCTGTGGTCGCAGATGTCGTTCAGCGCCGCCGAGGAGAACTTCTCCAACTGCGCCCGGCACGGCATCGACGCGCAGGTGTACTGGCCCGGCCTGGGCTACCTGCCGGTGACCGAACTGGTGCTGCGCCGGCTGCTGCCGCTGGCCTACCACGGGCTGGACCGGTGGGGGCTGGACCCGCAGGAGCGGGACCGGCTGCTCGGCATCATCGAACAGCGCTGCCTGACCGGGCGCAACGGGGCCAGCTGGCAGGTGGCCACGCTGCACCGGCTGGAGTCCGCCGACCACCTGGACCGGCCCGAGGCGCTGCGCGAGGTGGTGCGCCACTACGTCGACCTGATGCACAGCAACCGGCCGGTGCACGAGTGGCCGCTGCCCTGACCGGGCGCGGTGGGGCGGACGGGCTCAGGGCCGGTGTGGCGGCCGGGCGTGGCCGTCCTCGCGGTCGATGCGCAACTCCCGCTCCAGTTCGGCGATGACCGCCCGCAGGTCGTCCAGCCGCTGGGTGAGCGCGATTCGGTCCACCTCGTCGGGCACGCCGTCGCCGTCCTCGTCGTAGCCGGGCGCCAGCCGCTCGGTCATCTCCAGCCGGCGGGCCTCCTCCATCGAGTTGACGATGACCGCGATCAGGATGTTGAGCAGCAGGTTCACCGTGATGAGCACGTAGCTGACGTAGTAGAGCAGCGTCCACGGCGACACCGCCATGCCCTGCTCGATCAGGTCCGGCAGCGTCTCCAGCGACAGCAGCACGAACAGGGTCAGCAACGACCGCCCGATGTCGCCGTACTGCTCGGGGTAGGTGTCGGCGAACATCAGCCAGCCGGCCATGCCGTAGACGTACAGGGTCACCACGGCCAGCGCGAGGAAGCCGGCGACGCCGGGCAGGCTGCGCAGCAACGCCGCCACGATCGTGCGGAGGCCGGGCGAGAACCGGACCAGCCGCAGCACCCGGGCCACCCGCACCACCCGCAGCAGCGCCGAGTCGCCGTGCAGCCCCGGGATGAAGATGGCGAGGGTGACCAGGAAGTCGAAGACGTTCCAGCCGTGCCGGAAGAACTCCTGCGGCCGCCGGCCGTAGGCGAGCACCCGGATGACGATCTCGACCACGAAGGCGACCCGGAACGCCAGTTCCAGCCCGTGCAGGATCGGCCCGGCCCGGCCCAGGTCCGGGTACGTCTCCAGGCCGAGCACCACCCCGTTGGCCATGATGAGCACGATGATGGCGACCTCGAACGGGCGGGACCGCACGACGCGGGCGCACCGGTCGGCCACACTGGACCGGTCCGGGGCGGACGCACCGGTGGCCCGCCGCTGGTCGGGCACGCGGGGACGACTCACCGGGCGGCGAGCGCAGACGCCACACCCGGTCGCCGGCCGCGCCGACCGGCCGATCGCGACTGTTCGGCGAGGGCCTTGGGCACGACGAGCATGGCGACAGCCTAGCGAGTGATCACGCCTCGGCGGATCCTCGGCACCGGCCACCCTCGCCGGTGAGCGTGCTACCGCGGACCCATCGTGATGACTGTGCGATATCACCGAACCGGGCGACACGTCCGCGCCGGGAGGGTGCCGCGCCGGGTCAGCCCGCCGTCGCCGGCCACGGGGACGGGTCGTCGCGCAGCCGGCTGTAGAGGTAGCCGTCGCGCCACCGGCCGGCGCGGAACTCGCTGGCCCGGATCACGCCCTCGAACCGGAAGCCGGCCTTCTCCAGCGACCGCTGCTCGGCCGCGTTCTCCGGGTGGGTGCCGGCCTGGATCCGCTGCGCCGGGGTGTGCGCGAACAGGTAGTCGCAGAGCAGCGCCTGCGCCCGCCAGCCGATGCCCCGCCCGCGCCACTCCGGCAGCAGGGCGATGCCGATCTCCCAGTACCCGGCCGGCCCGGCGTACCGCCCGGCCCGGTAGCTGACGAAGCCGACCGCCCGCTCCGGGTCGACCTCGACGACCAGCCGCCCGTCGTCAGCGCCGAGGTAGCCGTCGGCGGCGAAGCGCCGGGCTGGGGCTGCGGCGTCCCGGAATCCGCTCCAGTCCAGCCCGATCAGGCCGGGCTCGCTGACGAAGCGGCGCAACATCGCCAGGTCCGGCTCGGCCACCGGGCGCAGCCGGACGGTGAGGCCGTCGGTCTCGTGCTCGATCCCGGCCAGCGATTCGTCCATTCGCGACACGCTAGCGGGCCACCGGCCGGCCCCGCCGCCCGGGTCAGACCGTCAGCAACACCTTGGTGCAGTCGTCCTGCTTCTTCTGGAAGATCTTGTAGCCCTTCGGCGCGTCGGCCAGCGGCATCCGGTGGCTGATGATGAAGCTCGGGTCGATCTCGCCCCGCTGGATCCGCTCCAGCAGCGGCCGGGTGTAGCGCTGCACGTGGCACTGTCCGGTCCGCATGATCAGCGACCGGTTCATGAAGGCCCCCATCGGGAACTTGTCCACGAACCCGCCGTACGCGCCGACCACCGAGACCACCCCGCCGCTGCGGCAGGACAGGATCGCCTCGCGCAGCGCGAAGGGCCGTTCCGTCTCCAGCCGCACCGCCTGCTTGGCCCGGTCGTACGCGTAGATCGCGGCGTTGCCGTGGTGCCCCTCCAGGCCGACCGCGTCGATGCACGCGTCCGGCCCCCGGCCGGCGGTCAGCTCGTTGAGCGCGTCGAGCACGTCGGTGTCCTCGTAGTTGATCGTCTCGGCGCCGGCGTGCTCGCGGGCCAGCCCCAGCCGGTACGGGTACCGGTCGATGACGATCACCCGGTCGGCGCCGAGCAGCCGGGCGCTGGCCGCGGCGAGCAGCCCGACCGGGCCGGCGCCCCAGACGGCGACCACGTCACCCGGCTTGATGTCGCACATCTCGGCGCCCATGTAGCCGGTCGGGAACACGTCGGCGAGCATCACCGCCTGCTCGTCGGGCACCTCGTCGGGGACCTTGATCGGGCCGACGTCGGCGAACGGCACCCGGGCGTACTCGGCCTGGCCGCCGGCGTAGCCGCCAAGCAGGTGGGAGTAGCCGAAGATGCCGGCCGGCGAGTGACCCATGACCTTCTCGGCGATGCCGGCGTTGGGGTTGGAGTTCTCGCAGACCGAGTAGAGGCCGCGCTGGCAGGAGGTGCAGTGCCCGCAGGCGATCGGGAACGGCACCACCACCCGGTCGCCGGGCCGCAGGTTGCGCACCTGCGGGCCGACCTCGACCACCTCGCCCATGAACTCGTGGCCGAGGATGTCGCCCTTGCGCATGGCCGGGATGTAGCCGTGGTAGAGGTGCAGGTCCGAGCCGCAGATCGCGGTGGAGGTGATCCGGACGATCGCGTCCCGGGCGTTCATGATCTTCGGGTCGGGCACGTCGATGACCTTGACGGTGTCCTTGCCCATCCACGCGGTGGCCTTCATCGGCTCTCCTTTCCGGGTCGGTCGGTCATCGGGTGGCGGCCGGCAGCGGCTGGGCCGGGCGTTGCATGACCTGCTGGCGGACCGAGATGCCGTCCGGGCTGCCCTCGGAGCGGACCACCTCGCCGGTCTCCAGCACCTGCTTGAACCGGCGCAGGTCGTCACGGACCTGCTGCTCCGGCTCCTCGCCGAAGAGCTTGGCGACGGTCCGGCCGAGCGCGCCGCCCGGCGGGGCGTAGCGCAGCTGCACGCGGACCTCGGTGCCCCGGTCGCCGGGGGCCGGTACGAAGCGGACCCGGCCGGCGTTGGGCACCCGGGTGCCGGGCAGCGACCGCCAGGCCAGCGACCGGTTCGGCTGGTCGTCGATGATCTCCGCGTCCCACTCGACCGAGCGGCCGGCCGGGCCGCGGGCGACCCAGTGCGAGCGGCGCAGGTCCTCGGCGCGCACCGACTCCAGGTGGGACATGAACCGGGGCAGGTTCTCCACGTCCCGCCAGTACCGGTACGCCTCGGCGGGCGTGCGGTTGACGGTGACCGCCAGTTCCATCCGGATCAGTCGCTGCCGGGCCCGGTGGGCGCGGCTGGCCCGTACCGCGGTGACCAGGTCGACGGCGGCGATGCCGGCGACCACGGCGGTGGTGAGGGCGACCCGCCGGCGGCGCTCGCCGCCGCGGTCGGCCATCGCCCGACCGAGCAGGGTCAGGTCCATCGCGTCGCCGGCCACCCTGGTCCACGCCCAGCCGGCCGGCCGGCGTCCGGCGATCAGCCCGGCCGCGTGCGCCAGCTCGCGGGCGCCGACCGCCGGGATCACCGCGCGGGCCGCGGGTGAATCGTCCACTCCGGTCAGCCGCGCGAGGGGACCGGGCGCGGCGAGCGCGCCCGCGCCGAGCGCCAGGCTGAGCCAACCCAGCGCCCGGGGCAGCAGCGCGGTCGGCTCCGGCCCGTCCAGTTCGGGCAACAGCACCTCGTCGGACCTGTCCACGGTCTGCCTCCTCGGTCGGCACGAGGCCGCCCGGTGCGACGGCGGGCGGCCTGGCGGTGAATCCGCCACCGTGACGCTATGCCCCGGAAACGGGCCATGAACCCGATTCCGCCGAGGTGACCGGGACGGCTTGCCGGCCGGAGGCTCAGCGGCGGCGGTACGACCGGTCCAGCAGCTCGACCAGTTCGTCGGCGGCGCGGCCGCTGTCGAAGTCCGGTCGGGCCAGCTGCTCGGCGACGATGGCGTCGACCGCGCCGTTGACCAGCACGGCGGCCAGGTCCGGGTCGACGTCGGGGCGGTAGTCCCCGGTGGACCGGGCGGCCTCGACGAGAGCCGCCACGCTCTGCCGGCGGCTCGGCGCGTCCGGCCGGTCGGTGACGCCGGTCTCCTCCGCGATGGCCTCGACGATCATCCGGGCGTGCTCGGGGTGCGCCCGCAGGTGGGCGACGAGCGAACGCACGTAGGCCGCCAGGGCGTCGGCCCCGGAGGCCGCCTCGACGGCCGCGCCGACCTCCGCGACCAGTGCCTCGATGGCCGCGGCGTAGGCGGCCCGCACCACCGCGTCCTTGGAGGGGAAGTGGTAGAGCACGGCCGCCTTGGACAGGCCCGCCGCCTCGGCGATGCGCGCCAGGGAGGTGCCGGCGTAGCCGTGCCGGGCGACCAGGTCGGTGGTCACCCGGATGAGCTGGGCACGCCGCGCCTGCTCGGTGAGGGTCAGCGGCCGGTCGGCGCGGTCCCTGCGGGTGGCGTCCGGTGTCATGCGGCGGTCCTCGGCTCTCGGGCGGTCGGCCCCGGCCAGCCTAGCCGGCCCGGCCGCCTGGCTGACCGGACGGTCGGTGTTTCTACCGCATGGTAGAAAATCTGACCGCTCGGTAGAATGGGGGACGCGAACGATCCATCGGAGATCACCACCGGAACCGAAGGTGAGCACCATGCGAGTACGCGTACCTCAGCTGCGGAATCGGCGGCGCTGGCTCCTCGGCGGCGCCCTGGCCCTGGTCACCGCCCTGGCGGTGACCGCCGGGCTCGCGCTGCACCAACCCTCGCCGGTCGGCTACTTCGTCTCCACCGAGGCGCAGGACCGCTTCGACCGGGCCTACCGGCGGGCGATGGCCGACCTGCCCACGCCGGACCGCACCCTCGACGTCCGGACCAGCTACGGCGTGGTCCGGGTCTACCACTTCGCCGGCGCCTCCCCCGCCGCCGACCCGCTGCTGCTGCTGCCGGGCCGGGCCGCCCCCTCGCCGGTGTGGGCCGACAACCTGCCGGCGCTGCTGCGGCTGCGCAACGTGTACACGGTGGACCTGCTCGGGGAACCCGGGATGAGCGTCCAGCGCCGCCCGATCGGCTCGGCCGAGGACCACGCGCAGTGGCTGCACGAGCTGCTGCGCGGGCTGCCCGAGCAGCGGCTGCACCTGGTCGGCCTGTCGATCGGCGGCTGGACGGCGATGAACCTCGCGGCGCACCGGCCGGAGAAGGTCGCCAGCGTCGTCCTGGTGGAGCCGGTCCTGGTCTTCACCGACCTGTCCTGGGCGGCGGTGCTCCGGTCGATCCCGGCGAGCGTGCGCTGGTTCCCCCGCTCCTGGCGGGACGACTTCGCCAGCTGGACGGCGAACGGCGCACCGGTCGAGGACGTCCCGGTCGCCGAGCTGATCGAGGCCGGGATGCAGTCGTACGTGCTGAGGCTGCCGACCCCCGACCGGCTCACCGAGGAGCAGCTCGCCGGCGTGCGGGTGCCGGTGCTGACCCTGCTCGCCGGGAAGTCGCCGATGCACGACGCCGCGGCCGGGGCCGAGCACGCCCGCCGCGTCCTGCCCGACGGGGTGGTGAAGGTCTACCCGGACGCCTCGCACGCGATCAACGGCGAACACCCGGAGGAGATCGCCGCGGACATCGCCGCCCACCTGACCCGCGTCCGGTGACCGGGGGGCCGCCCGCCGACGCCGCGCCACGCGCGAACGCGCGACCAGGCCGCCGCGGTGGGGCAGGATGACCGGTGGCTGTCGAGTTCCCCGAGTGGTGAAGAGGTCGCAGGCGCCATGGGTAGCCCGGAACTGGTCAGGTACGAGATCGGCGACGCCGAGCTGGCGGTGCGGTTGGCGGGCGACCGGCAGCAGCCGGCGCTGCTGCTGATCCACGGGTTTCCGGCCTCCTCGGCGTCGTTCCGGAACGTGATCGACACCCTCGCGCGGACCTGCTTCGTGATCGCTCCCGACCTGCCCGGGTTCGGTGGTTCCGCGCCGATCGACCGGCCCTCGTTCGCCCGGTTCGCGGACCTGGTCGGCGAGCTGCTCGCCCGACTCGACGCCCGGTCCTTCCACCTCTACCTGCACGACTACGGAGCGCCGGTGGGGCTCCACCTCGCCACCCGGGCGCCGGAGCGGGTCCGCGGCCTCATCGTCCAGAACGCCAACGCCCACACCAGCGGGATGGGGCCCACCTGGTCGGCCACCCGCGCCTACTGGGACGACCCCACCCCGGAACGGGCGGCCGAGGCGACCGCGCACCTGAGCTTCGAGGGGGTGCGCGACCAGTACGTGGGCGGCATACCCGGCGACCTCGCCGAGCGCGTCGACCCCCGGCTGTGGGCGGAAGACTGGCGGATCATGTCGCTCCCCGGCCGGCTGGAGACCAACCGCGCGCTGGTGCTCGACTATCGCCACCACGTCGCGCGCTTCGGGGAGATCGCCGACTACCTCGCTCGCTGGCAGCCACCGGCGCTGATGCTGTGGGGGCGGCACGACATCTTCTTCGACCTCGCCGAGACCCTCTCCTGGCTGAGGGCGCTGCCGCGGATGGAGGCGCACATCCTCGACGGACCACACTTCCTGCTGGAGACCCACCCGGTCGAGTGCGCCGCCCTGATGGACGCCTTCATCCGCCGGGTGGAGGAGCAGCGCCGCCGGTGAGCGGCCGCCGAATCACCGCGCCGGACCCACCAGCGTCACGGCCTCCCGCAGCGCGGCGACCGCCGTCCGCACCGCCGGGGCGTGCTCGACCCCGTCGTGCACCACCGCGTGGATCGACCGGATCGGTGTCGGGCGGACGAGCCGCACGCAGGTCACGCCGGGGGGCAGGTGGGCCGCGCCGAGCGCGGGGAGCACCGTCGGGCCGATGCCGGCCGCGACGAAGGCGAGCGCCGTCGGGTAGTCGTGCGCCTCGACCCGGAAGGCCGGGCTGAACCCGGCGGCGGTGCAGGCCTCGATGAGGTTGTCGCGGCACCAGCCGCGGGCGAAGTCGTTGTCGACCCAGCCCTCGTCGGCCAGGTCGGCCAGGTCCACCTGCCCCTTGCCGGCGAGGCGGTGCCCGGCGGGGAGCAC
This sequence comes from Micromonospora sp. C28SCA-DRY-2, assembly GCF_030519475.1. Classification (GTDB taxonomy): domain Bacteria; phylum Actinomycetota; class Actinomycetes; order Mycobacteriales; family Micromonosporaceae; genus Micromonospora. The sequence goes on from NZ_JAUMKD010000007.1 coordinate 30,408, forward strand.
CGCCACGTAGGGGTCGTCGACCAGGTGCTCGGCGGTGAGGCCGGAGCCGGGGTCGAAGCCTGACCCGGCCACCACCACCTGGATGTCGGCGCGCTCCTCCCGGCTGTCCGGGATCTGTTCGCGCAGTCGCAGGTCGAGCCGGACACCGGGGTGCTCGGTGAGGATGCGCCGCACCACGAGCGGCATCCACGCCGCCCCGACCGACGCGAAGTACGCGACGGAGAGTGCGCCGGTGCGGCCGGCCCGCAGGTCGGCGACCAGCGACTCGGCCGCGCCGAGCCGGGCGAGCACCCGTTCGGCTTCGGCGGCCAGGGCGTGCCCGGCCGCCGTGGGCCGCAGGCCCCGCCCGGCCCGGGCGAGGAGGGTGAGGCCCGTCTCGCGCTGGAGCGCGGTGAGGTGCTGGCTGATGGCGGAGGGGGTGTAGCCGAGGTTGGACGCGGCCGCCTGGACGGACCCGGACGCCACGACGGAGCGGAAGACACGGAGACGGTGGACGTCGAGCATGCCACGACTATAAAGCTCGACTGAATCGTGGTGAAGATACATTCACTGGTGCTGCACGGTAAGCCGCACGAGAATCACCACATGACCCGTGCGCGCACCGCCAGCCTCGCCGCCCCGAGCCGCTCCGACGCCCGGCCCGCGGCGGCCGGAGACGCACCCACCGGCGTTCCGGCGGACTCCCGGCCCCGGTCGTGGCCGACCGTGGCCGCCGCCGGAATCACCGTGTTCCTGTGGGCGTCGGCGTTCGTCGGCATCCGCTTCGCCGGGCACGACTACTCCCCCGGCGCCATGGCGCTGGGCCGGATGGCGGCGGCGTCGGCCGCGCTGAGCGCGTTCGTGGCCCTCACCGCCGGCGTCCGGCGCGAGCGGGCGCCGCACGCCGCGCCGGGCCGCCGGGCCGCGCTGCCCCGGGGCGGCACCCTGGGACTGATCGCGCTCTGGGGCGTGGCCTGGTTCGGCGGGTACAACGTGGCACTCAACGCGGCCGAGCGGCTGGTCGACGCCGGCACGGCGGCACTGCTGGTGGCGATCGCGCCCATCCTCGTCGCGGTGGCCGCGGTCGCCGTCCTGGGCGAGCGGCTCACCGGCCGGCTTGGCGTCGGGGTGGTGGTCGCCTTCGCGGGGGTCGCCCTGATCGCGGCCGGCGGCTTCACCGGGCAGGCAGACAAGGTCGGCGTCGCGCTGGCGGTGCTCTCCGCCGTGCTGTACGCCTTCGGCGTACTGCTCCAGAAGCGCCTGCTGGCGCGGGTGGACGCCGTGACGATGACCTGGCTCGGCGCGCTGGCCGGGACGGTGGCCCTGCTGCCCTTCGCGCCCGCGCTCGTCGCGGAGCTCGCCGCGGCCCCGGCGCCGGCCACCCTGGGCATGCTCTACCTGGGGGTGTTCCCGACCGCTGTCGGCTTTCTCGCCTGGGGCTACGTGCTGTCCCGCTGGACCGCCGGCCGCACCACCGCCGCCACCTACCTGTCGCCGCCGGTGACCGTGCTGCTGTCGTGGACGCTGCTGGGCGAGGTACCGGCGCCGCTCGCGCTGCTCGGCGGCGCGCTCTGCCTGACCGGCGTGGTGTTCGCGACCCGCCGCTGACACCCTCGCGCCCGCCTCCCCGATGTAAAACTTTCTAGACACGATGTCAAGAACGCCTTACTCTGACTGTGTCAAGGATTCTTTACATCGGGAGGCGGTCATGACGCACGAGGAGAAACGCGCCTGGATCATGCTGGTGGTCAGCGCGGTCGGCTACGCCGTCTACGCGACCGTCGTGCTGAGCCGGGTCGACGGCGAGCCACTCGCCGCCACCCCCTACGCCGGCGTTCTGCTGTGGACCATCGGCGGCGCGATCGTCGCCAGCATCGTGGCCGAGATCGCCATGGGCGTGGTGAACCCCCGGGCGTCCCGGGTCAGGGACGACCGCGACCGGGAGATCGGGCGGCTCGGCGACCACGTCGGCCAGGCGTTCGTCATCATCGGCGCGGTGTCGGCGCTGCTCATGGCGCTGGCCGAGTGGGACTGGTTCTGGATCGCCAACGTCATCTACCTGTGCTTCGTCCTGTCGGCGGTGGTCGGCTCCCTGGCGAAGGTGATCGTCTACCGCCGGGGTGTCCCGCAGTGGTGAAGCCGACCCGCGTCACCAACAGCATCCGCGCGCTGCGCTTCGCGCACGACGAGATGACCCAGGCCGAGCTGGCCGAGCGGATCGGCGTGACCCGGCAGACGGTCATCGCCATCGAGCAGGGCCGCTACTCCCCCTCGCTGGAGATGGCGTTCCGGATCGCCCGCGTGTTCGGCGCGCGGCTCGACGACGTGTTCCAGTACCCCGAGGAGGCGGCACCGTGAAAGCCATCGTCCACGACAGCTACGGCCCGGCCGACGTACTCCGGCTCCGCGACATCGACCAGCCGGCCATCGGCGACGACGACGTGCTGGTCCAGGTCCGCGCCGCCGCGGTCGACCCCGGAGTGTGGATCTTCATGACCGGCCGCCCCTACCTGGCGCGGCTGGCCAGCGGGTTGCGCCGGCCCCGGGTGCCGGTGCTCGGCCGGGACCTGGCCGGCGTGGTGGCCGCGGTCGGCGCCCGGGTGACCCGGTTCCGGCCGGGCGACGAGGTCTACGGCACCTGCCTGCGCGGCTCGTACGCCGAGTTCGCCAGCGCGCCGCAGCGGCGCCTGGCCCACAAGCCGGCCAACCTGTCGTTCGCGCAGGCCGCCGCGGCGCCGGTCTCCGGGATGACGGCACTGCGCGCGGTCCGCGACAGCGGCCAGGTCCGCGCCGGGCACCGGGTGCTGGTCATCGGCGCGTCCGGCGGCGTCGGCTCCCACGCCGTGCAGATCGCCAAGGCGTACGGGGCGACGGTCACCGCCGTCTGCGCCCCGGCCCGGGCCGAGTTCGTCCGCTCCCTCGGCGCCGACGACGTCCTCGACTACACCAGCGAGGAGGTCGACCGCGACGGCCCGGTCTACGACGTGGTCATCGACACCGGCGGCGACCGGCCGTTCTCGCTGCTGCGCCGCGCCCTCACCCCGCGCGGGACGCTGGCGCTGGTCGGCGGCGCGTACACCAAGGGCCCGGTGCTCAGCGGCTACGACCGGCAGATGGTCCGCGCACCGCTGCTGTCCCTGTTCGTCGGCCAACGGCTGCGCAGCGTCAGCGCCGTGGAGCGGGCCGAGGACCTGGCGGAGCTGGGGAGGCTCATCGAGTCCGGCGCGCTCACCCCGGCGGTGGACCGCACCTATCCCCTGGCCGAGACGGCGGACGCGATCCGCCACCTCCGGGACGGTCACCCGGCCGGAAAGATCGTCATCACCATGCCCGGATTAACCGGTCGTTGATCAGCCGGGCCGGCTGTTAGCGTCGGGCGGTGTTCGCCACCGAACGGGTGCGACTGCGCCCACCCACGCCCGACGACGCGCCGAACCTGTTCCGCCTGAAGAGCGATCCCGAGCTGCACCTGATCACCGACGGCGAGCCGTTCCTGCCGCGCCACGTCGGCCAGCTCCGGGCCTGGCTGGAGCGGCAGGTCGTCGAGCCGGCCGACGGCCAGAGCCCGGTGCTGCTGCTGGCCGAGACCGTGGCCGACGGCACCTTCCTGGGCCGCGGCGTGCTGTGGGGGATCAACGCGTTCAACGGGTACGGCCACCTCGGCATCGCGCTGGTCCCCGAGGCGCGCGGCCAGGGGTACGGGACCGAGGTGATCCACCTGCTCTGCCGGTACGGCTTCCGCAACCGCAACCTGCGCCGGCTGGAGCTGGAGACGCTGGCCAGCAACACGGCCATGCGGCGGACCGCGGAGGCGTGCGGCTTCACCCACGAGGGCACCCAGCGGGAGCGCGAGTACGACGGCGACGGCTTCGCCGACTTCGTGCTCTACGGCCTGCTCCGGCGCGACTGGAAGCCGTAACCGGGCGGTCCTAGCGGGAGGGCGGGATAGCCTACCTGCGGCGCCGCGATCCGCGTGACCGGAGGAGTCGATGCTGGGATGACGGCAGAGCGACCGATGCCCACACAGGACGACGTGCTCGGGTACTTCCACACGCTGTCGAACTGGGGACGGTGGGGCGACGACGACCAGCTCGGGACGCTGAACCACATCACCGACGACGTCCGGCTGGCGGCGGCGCGGGCCGTACGCCACGGCAGGAGCGTGTCGTGCGCCTGGGAGGTCGCCGCACCGGAGGAGATGGAGCGGTCGACGACGACGTGCCCGTGCGCCGCCGACATGCCGGGTGCCGAGAACATGCCGCCCGCCTTCCACGCCGACCGGCGCTGGGGCTTCTCGTCCGAACGGCTCGGCATCATGTTCCACGGCAACACCGTCACCCACCTCGACTCGCCGTGCCACATCTTCTGGGACGGCACGATGTACAACGGGCGGTCGCACTCGCTGGTCGACGCCGCCACGGGATCGGGGTGGGCGGCCGTCACGGCGGCGGCGAACGGGATCGTCACGCGTGGTGTCCTGCTGGACGTCGCGAGGGTCCGTGACGTGCCGTGGCTGGAACCGGGGCAGGGTGTGTTTCCCGACGACCTGGAGGAGGCCGAGCGTCGCCAGGGCGTGCGGGTGCGACCCGGCGACGCGGTACTCCTGCGGACCGGCTACGGCCGCTTCCGGCACGAGTCCGGTGCTACCAGTGGTGTCACCCAGGCCGGCTGGCACGCGTCCTGCCTGCCGTGGCTGCACGAACGGGAGGTCGCGCTGATCGGCGCCGACACCCCGCAGGACGTCCAGCCGTCGGGGTACGACGACGTGCTGATGCCGGTGCACGCCGTGAGCCTCGTCGCGATGGGGCTGTGGCTGCTCGACAACTGCGACCTGGAGGCGTGCGCGACGACGGCCGCCGACCTCGGCCAGTGGGACTTCCACCTCGCGGTCGCGCCGGTCCGCTTCGCCGGTACGTCCGGCAGCCCGGTCAACCCGATCGCCACCTTCTGACCTGACGTACCCCGTCAGGCCGGCCGCCCGCGATCCTGTTCACCCACGCCGCCCGGTGTCGATCCCGGTCACGAGCGGGCGTGGCATCGCGGTAAACCGGGTTGTGGACCCGGGTGGGCGCGCGAGATCGTTTGAGGCGGCACCCTGCCGCACCTGTTGGAGGACTTGAATGGCCGACCTCGCGCCCGCATCGCTGCCCGCCCCGCCCTACTACGCGGTCGTGTTCACCTCCGTGCGGACCCCTGGCGACAACGGCTACCGGGACCGGGCCGAGCAGATGCTGAAGCTGGCTGCCGACCAGCCGGGATTCCTCGGCGTCGATTCGGCTCGCGGTGCGGACGGTCTGGGGATCACGGTGTCGTACTGGCGAGACGAGGAGTCGATCGCGGCCTGGCGGGCTCACGCGGAGCACGCCCCGGTCCGTGCCCACGGGCGGGAGCACTGGTATGCCTCGTTCGCGGTGCACGTAGCCAAGGTCGAGCGCGCCTACGGTTTCACCCGCCCAGCAGGTCGGTAGGCGCCGCCGCGGTTTCACCGCCGCCACTTGGACGCCCCGGCCGGCCTGTTCCTTCCGCCCCTGCGTCTCGCGCAGAAGCTGGACGGTCCGGCAGCTGCGGCTGGAGCAGGACGACAGTTGTCACGATTGGTAATCGCCTAAGCACTCTCGGCGACTATTGTCGATCGGGGACAGCGGCGTCCAACCAGCGGTCGCGGAGGGGCGAGGACGAATGGCCGGTGACGTTCGTGCGGGCGAAGTCGACGAACTGACGTTCATCAACCCGACGGGTCTCTACGATCCTCGGCCGAACGCGTACTCACATCTTGCGGTGTTCCCGGCCGGCTGGCGAATGATCCTTCCGGCCGGACAAGGCGGCGAGACCGAGGACGGCGTCCTGTCGGAGGACTTCGGGACGCAGCTCAGGCAAGCGCTGACGAACACGGAGACCGTGCTCGCGGCCGCCGGCGCCACGATGTCGGACGTGGCGAAGTTCAACCTGCTCATCGTCGACCACGACGAGGAGAAGTTCGGGGTGGTGAAACAGGAGTTCGGTCGGGTGTGGGGTGACCGCAAGCCGGCATGGACGCTGATCCCGGTGCCCGCCCTGGCGTTGCCCGGCATGCTGGTGGAGATCGACGTCATCGCTGTGGTGCCGCGCTGAGAGAACAGCTCACAGCGCCACTATCGCCGCCGTCTCCGCCGGTAGCTCGATCCGGTCCCGCATCACCGTGACCCCGTCCCCGGTGGCCAGCAGCACCCGCCGCGCCACCCCGGGCAGCGTGATCCGCTGCGGCTTCGCCGCCAGGTTCGCCGCCACCAGGCACTCCCCCCGCCGCATCACCAGGAACTGGTCCCCGTGCCGTACGTCCACCGCCGACAGCCGCGGATCCGACAGGTCAGCCCGCGACTTCCGCAGCGCGATCAGCCGCCGGTAGAACTCGTACATCTCCCGGTGCTCCGGCTTGTCCAGCTCCGCCCAGTCCAACCGCGACCGCAGGAACGTCTCCGGATCCTGCGGATCCGGCACGTCAGCCGAGGCCCACCCGTGCGAGGCGAACTCCCGCTTGCGCCCAGCGGCGACAGCAGCGGCAAGCTCCGGTTCGGGATGCGACGTGAAGAACTGCCACGGCGTGGAGGCCGCCCACTCCTCCCCCATGAACAGCATCGGCGTGAACGGCGCCGTCATCAGCAGCGTCGCGCCCACCCGCAGCAGCGCAGGCGACAGCGAAGCCGAGATTCGATCCCCAGTAGCCCGGTTCCCGATCTGGTCGTGGTTCTGCAAATAGGCCACCAGCCGGTGCCCGGGCAGCCGCTGGCGGTCCACCGGCCGCCCGTGGTGCCGCTGCCGGAACGACGACCAGGTGCCCGCGTGGAAGAACCCGCCGGTCAGCACGTCGGTCAGCGCTTCGAGCGACCCGAAGTCCCCGTAGTAGCCCTGCCGCTCTCCCGTCAGCAGCGTGTGCAGCGCGTGGTGGGCGTCGTCGTTCCACTGGGCGTGCAGGCCGTACCCGCCGGCCTCGCGGGGCGTGATGAGCCGCGGGTCGTTGAGGTCGGATTCGGCGATCAGCGACAGCGGCCGGCCCAGGTGCGTCGACAGCGCCTCGACCTCGACGGTCACCTCTTCGAGCAGATGCACGGCCCGGGAGTCGGGCATGGCGTGCACGGCGTCCAGCCGCAGGCCGTCGACGTGGTAGTCGCGCAGCCACATCAGCACGGAGTCGATGATGTAGCGGCGTACGCCGTCGGAGTGCGGCCCGTCCAGGTTGACGGTGCGGCCCCACGGGTTGCTCTGCTCGCTGAGGTACGGCGCGAACATCGGCGCGTAGGCCCCGGAGGGGCCGAAATGGTTGTAGACGACGTCGAGGATCACCCCCAGCCCCTTGGCGTGGGCGGCGTCGACCAGGCGTTTCAGCCCGTCCGGCCCGCCGTAGGGCTCGTGCGGGGCGAACCAGCAGACCCCGTCGTACCCCCAGTTGTGCTCGCCGTTGAAGGCGTTGACCGGCAGCAGCTCGATCAGGTCGACGCCCAGGTCGACCAGGTGGTCGAGCCTGCCGATCGCCGCGTCGAAGGTGCCCTCGGGGGTGAACGTGCCGACGTGCAACTCGTACAGAACGCTGCCGGGCAGTTGGCGGCCGGTCCACGACGCGTCGGTCCAGGGGAACGAGGGATGGGAGTAGAGCCGGCTCGGTCCATGCACGCCGGCCGGCTGCCACGCCGAGCGCGGGTCGGGCAGCGGTTGGTCGTCGTCGTCGAGGAGGAAGGCGTAGTCGGTGCCGGGGCCGGCGCCGGGCACCTCGACCCGCCACCACCCGCCCGGGCCGGGGCGCATCGCGCGGTCCGCGTCGCCGGTCAGGCGCAGCCGGACCCGGGTGACGTCCGGCGCCCACACCGCGAATTCGGTCATGACGCAGCCTCCACGGACTCGGTGGTGGGAGCCAGCAGCGCGACGGGATAGGTGCTCAGCAGATCATGAAGGAGCAGCTCAGACCCACTGTAGACCCGACCGGTGAACATGTCCCTAACTCGATGAACAGAAATCGACAGGGTGGTGCCGCGCCACCCGCCGGCGGCGGCCAGCCGCAGCGGCAGCCGGGTCGCCACCGCTGTCGCGCCACCCCGGTCGAAGGCCACCACGTGCCGGGCGGCCGGCCCGCGCACCGGCACCGGCCGGTAGCCGGTGAACAGCTCCGGGCGGTCCCGCCGCAGCCGCAGGGTCCGCGACACCACCAGCAGCTTCGCCGCCCCGCCGGCGTCGACCGCCGGCCGCCAGCCGGCGTCGAGCCGGGCCAGCAGCCCTCGGCGTACGGCGAAGTCGACCGGCCGCCGGTTGTCCGGGTCGACCAGGGAGTTGTCCCACAGCTCGGTGCCCTGGTAGGTGTCCGGCACCCCGGGCATGGCCAGCTGCACCAGCTTCTGCCCGAGCGAGTTGGACCAGCCCGCCGGGGTGATCTCGGCGGCGAAGGCGCCGATCGAAGCGGTCAGGGCGGCGTCGTCGTACATCGCGTCGACCAGCGCGTGCATGGCCCGCTCGAACGCCGGGTCGGGGTCGGTCCAGCTGGTCGACGCGGCGGCCTCCCGGGCCGCCTTCTCGGCGTACGCGTGCAGGCGCTCGCGCTCGATCGGCCAGGCGCCGACGGCGGTCTGCCACAGCAGGTGCGCGAAGGCCGGGTCCGGCAGCGGTACCCGTGCCATCCAGTCGCCCACCAGCGACGCCCAGCGCTCCGGCAGCTCCGACAGGACGGCCAGCCGGGCCCGCACGTCCTCCGACCGCTTGGTGTCGTGGGTGGAGAGCGTGGTCATGCTCGCCGGCCAGCGCACCTGCCGGGCGGTGGCGAACCGGTGGAACTCGGCCGGCGGCACGCCGAAGTGCGCCGGGCTGCCGCCGACCTCGTTGAGTGCCACGAACCGGCTCCACCGGTAGAACGCGGTGTCCTCCACGCCCTTGGCCATCACCGCGCCGGTGAACTGCGGGAACCGCTGGGCCAGCTCGTCGTCGGGGTCGCGCAGCCGGCGGGTCAGCGCGTCCAGGGCGCCGGTGAGGTCGGGGCGGCGCCGGCCGGCCTCGGCGCGGGCGGCGGCCAGGTGCCGGGCGCCCTCCGGCGGGTAGCCCCGGTACACCGGGAAGGCGGCGGCGAGTTCGGCCAGCGCCGACCGGGCCGCGGCCGGCTCCACCTCGGGGACGAGCGCGGCCAGCCGGGTCAGCTCGGCGGCGAGCAGCCGGGTGGCCGCGGCCAGCTTGGTGTCGTGGGTCAGGTCCTGCCACGAGGTGGGGTGCCCGACCAGCCGGGTGTCCAGGGCGGTGAAGTCGGCTTCGACGTCCGGGTCGACGAAGAGGCCGCCGACGGCGGCGAGGGCGTCGTAGCCGGTGGTGCCGTCCACCGGCCAGTCCGGCAGTTCCTCGCCGTACTCCAGGATCTTCTCCACCACCAGCCAGGCGCCCGGCGCGGCCGCCCGCAGCCGGGCCAGGTAGCCGGCCGGGTCGCGCAGGCCGTCGGGGTGGTCGACCCGGATGCCGTCTACCTCGCCGGCCGCCGCCCAGCGCAGGATCTCGGCGTGCGTGGCGGCGAAGACCTCCGGGTCCTCCACCCGCAGCCCGGCCAGGTCCGAGACGGCGAAGAACCGGCGGTACGTCAGCTCGGCGTCACCGCGCCGCCAGGAGACCAGCTCGTAGTGCTGCCGGTCGTGCACCTGGCGGGGCGTGCCCTCGCCGGTGCCGTCGGCGATCGGGAAGCGGTGCTCGTGGTAGCGCAGCTCGCCGTCGGCCAGCTTGAGGTCGTCGAGCGCGTCCGGGGTGTCGGCCAGCACCGGCAGCAGCAGCGGGCCGCGCTCCCAGTCGATGTCGAACCAGCCCGCGTACGCCGACTCGCGGCCCCGGCGCAGCACGTCCCACCAGGCCGGGTTGGCCGCCGGCACGGCCACCCCGGCGTGGTTCGGCACGATGTCCACGACCAGGCCGAGGCCGGCCGCCCGCAACGCCCGCACCAGGCGTTGCCGGCCGGACTCGCCGCCCAGTTCCGGGCTGACCGCCCGGTGGTCGACCACGTCGTAGCCGTGCGCGGAGCCGGGCGTGGCGGTCAGCAGCGGCGCGCTGTACAGGTGGCTGACGCCGAGGTCGGCCAGGTAGTCGGCGAGGCCGGCGGTGGCGGCCAGGTCGAAGCCGGGGCGGACCTGCACGCGGTAGGTGGCGCGCGGGGTGGTCGCCATGTCAGGCCGTCCTCTCCAGCACCACCACGCAGCGGTCCGGCACGGTCAGCGCGCCGCCGGCCTCGACCACCGCCGTCTTCTCCGGTTCCGGTTCGGCGGTGCTGATCACCACTTCCCAGCGCTGCCCGAACTCGGGACCGGGCAGGGTGAAGTCCAGCGGCGCGTCGTGGGCGTTGAAGCAGAGCAGGAAGGAGCTGTCGACGTGGCGCTGGCCGTACTGGCCGCGTTCGCGGATGCCCTCGCCGTTGACGAAGAGCGCCACCGAGCGGCCGAAGTCGTTGCCCCAGTCCTCGCCGGTCATCTCCCGCCCGTCCGGGGTGTACCAGGCCAGGTCGGGCAGGGGCTCGTCGACCAGCCGGGAGCGCACCGGCAGGCCGGTGAAGAACCGGCGGCGGCGGAACACCTGGTGCCGGCGGCGGAAGGCGACCAGCTTGCGGGTGAACTCCAGCAGCTCGGCGTCGGCGCCGTCCCAGTCGATCCAGGCCAGCTCGCTGTCCTGGCAGTAGGCGTTGTTGTTGCCCCGCTGGGTGCGGCCCAGCTCGTCGCCGTGCCCGATCATCGGCACGCCCTGGGAGAGCATCAGGGTGGCCAGGAAGTTGCGCCGCTGCCGGGCCCGCAGGGCGAGCACCGCCGGGTCGTCGGTGGGCCCCTCCACGCCGCAGTTCCAGGACCGGTTGTGGCTCTCGCCGTCCCGGTTCTCCTCGCCGTTGGCCTCGTTGTGCTTGTCGTTGTACGACACCAGGTCGGCCAGGGTGAACCCGTCGTGACAGGTGACGAAGTTGATGCTGTGGAACGGGCGGCGCCCGTCGTCCTGGTAGAGGTCGGCCGAGCCGGAGATGCGGGAGGCGAACTCCGCCAGGGTGGCCGGCTCGCCGCGCCAGAAGTCGCGCACGGTGTCCCGGTACTTGCCGTTCCACTCGGTCCACACCGGCGGGAAGTTGCCCACCTGGTAGCCGCCGGGGCCGACGTCCCACGGCTCGGCGATCAGCTTGACCTGGCTGACCACCGGGTCCTGCTGCACCACCTCGAAGAAGGTGGAGAGGCGGTCCACCTCGTAGAACTCCCGGGCCAGGGTGGCGGCCAGGTCGAAGCGGAAGCCGTCGACGTGCATCTCGGTCACCCAGTAGCGCAGCGAGTCCATGATCAGCTGGAGCGAGTGCGGGCTGCGTACGTTGAGGCTGTTGCCGGTGCCGGTGTAGTCGACGTAGTAGCGCCGGTCGTCCTCGCTGAGCCGGTAGTAGCTGGCGTTGTCGACGCCCTTGAAGCTCAGCGTCGGGCCGAGGTGGTTGCCCTCGGCGGTGTGGTTGTAGACCACGTCGAGGATGACCTCGATGCCGGCGGCGTGCAGCGCCTTCACCATGCCGCGGAACTCCTGCACCTGCTGGCCGAGCCGGCCGAGCGCGGAGTAGCCGTGGTGCGGGGCGAAGAAGCCGATGGTGTTGTAGCCCCAGTAGTTGCGCAGTCCCAGGTCGGCCAGCCGGTGGTCGTGCACGAACTGGTGCACCGGCATCAGCTCGATGGCGGTCACCCCGAGCCGGGTCAGGTGCTCGATCATCGGCGGCGAGGCGATGCCGGCGTACGTGCCGCGCAGCTCCTCGGGGATGTCGGGGTGGCGCATGGTCAGGCCGCGCACGTGCGCCTCGTAGATCACCGAGTGGTGGTACGGGGTGCGCGGCGGGGCGTCGTTGCCCCAGTCGAAGTACGGGTTGACCACCACCGACTTGGGCATGAACGGCGCCGAGTCGGTGGTGCTCATCCGCTCCGGGTCGCCGTGCTCGTAGTCGTAGACCGCCGGGTCCCAGGTGACGTCGCCGTCGATCGCCTTGGCGTACGGGTCGAGCAGCAGCTTGTGCGGGTTGCAGCGCAGCCCGTTCGCCGGGTCGTACGGGCCGTGCACCCGGTAGCCGTACCGCTGCCCGGGCTCGATGCCCGGGACGTAGGCGTGCCAGACGTAGGCGTCCACCTCGCGCAGCTCGACCCGCCGCTCGGCCCCGACGTCCCACTCGTCGAAGAGGCAGAGCTCGACCCGCTCGGCCACCTCCGAGAAGATCGCGAAGTTGGTGCCCATCCCGTCGTAGGTGGCCCCGAGGGGATAACGCTCACCCGGCCAGACCTGCATGTCGCTCCTTCGGCGCAAGATCATGAGCGCACCACGCACCATGAGCACACCACGCGGCGAGGCCGGCGGTGCGCACGCCGGGTATTGCCCCGCCCGCTCCGCGGCCAATCCACCCGTTCGGCCGATGACCGTAATCCGCCCGACTGATCCGCGTTGAACCCTTCGGGTGGCGTCCGTCACCTTGGCCCTTTTCGAGATGCGGGATCGGCGCCGATGCCTTTTGCTTGTTCGCGGGACGCGCCCGCGCGTCGCCGCCTCGGCCCTCGGCCACCCTTCCTTCCGCTCCGCCGGCACCGGCGCCGGCGCGTTCCAGCCTGCATGGACGGAGATTGATGTGACCACGCTGCGGGTCGGCGAGCCGCTCGCCACCGCCTCGGACCGCACCTGCCGGCCCACCCCGACGTCCCGCCCCGCCATCCCGCAGCCCACCACCGGCGGCGTGGCCCCGCCGTCCCGGCGCATCCTGATGCTGTCCTGGGAGTACCCGCCGGTGCTCGTCGGCGGCCTCGGCCGCCACGTCCACGCCCTCTCCGTCGCCCTCGCCGCCGCCGGCCACCAGGTCACCGTCGTCACCCGCCACGCCGACGGCGCACCCCTGGAGGAATACGCCGACGGCGTCCGCGTCATCCGCGCCGCCGAAGACCCCGTCACCTTCCCCCTGGCCACCAACAGCCTGCTGGCCTGGACCATGGCCTTCAACCACACCCTCACCCGCGCCGCCCTGCGCGCCACCGACACCGCCCACTACGACGTCATCCACGCCCACGACTGGCTCGTCGCACACACCGCGATGACCCTGCGCGATCACCTGGACGTCCCGCTGGTCAGCACCATCCACGCCACGGAGGCCGGCCGGCACCAGGGTTGGCTGCCGGAGGAGATGAACCGCACCATCCACGGCGTCGAGCACTGGCTCAGCACCGAGTCGACCCGGGTGATCGTCTGCTCGGGTTACATGCGTGACGAGGTGGGCGCGCTCTTCGGCGTGCCGGGCGGCCGGGTCGACGTGGTGCCCAACGGCGTCGAGCCGCGGCGCTGGCGGGCGCCGGCGGCCGCGATCGCCGCCGCCCGGGATCGGTTCGCCGGCACCGGACCGCTGGTCACCTTCGCCGGCCGGCTGGTGTACGAGAAGGGCGTGCAGCACCTGCTCGCCGGGCTGCCCCGGCTGCGGGAGCGGCACCCCGGGCTGCGCGTGGTGATCGCCGGCGACGGGCCGTACCGCGGCGAACTGGAGGCGGACGTGCACCGGCTCGGCCTCGGGGCCGCGGTGAGCATGCCCGGTTTCCTCGGCGGCACCGACCTGCCCGCGGTGATGGCGGCGTCGGACTGCTTCGCGGTGCCGAGCATCTACGAGCCGTTCGGCATGGTGGCGCTGGAGGGCGCGGCGGCCGGGGCGCCGCTGGCGGTCTCCGCGACCGGCGGGCTGGCCGAGATCATCGAGCCCGGGGTCACCGGGATGACGTTCCGGCCGCACGACCCGGACGGGCTGACCGACGCCGTGCACGCCCTGCTGTCGGACCGGGAGCGGGCCCGCGCGCTGGCCCGCCGGGCCCGGGCGATGGTGCACGAGCAGTACGGCTGGGCGGCCATCGCGCAGCGCACCGCGGCCACCTACGCGGCGGCGATCGCCGGCGCCCCCGCCTTCACCGCCGAACGCGCGGCGCAGCGGATGGCCCAGGGCCACCAGCTCCCGGCCATCGCCGAGGGCAACCTCCTGGCCGCCGCCGGCCTGCGCTGACCCGCACGGACCGGACAGCTCGACCGACCGCACCCCAACCGTGTCGAGCTGCCCTCACCGACGGGGCAGCGACGAACCGCACCCGACCCCGTCGAGCTGCCCCCACCAACGGGGCAACGCGACCAACCCGCACGCCGACCCCGTCGAGCTGCCCGCGCGGACGGGGCGATGAATCCGCCGCGTCCCCACGTGCGTGGTCTCATCGGCGGGGCAGCTCGACAGGGCGCGAGCAGGGGTACAGGCCCCCCGCACGACGGAACAGGCCGCCGACCCTCACGAGGGTCGGCGGCCTGTTCGACGCGGTGGTCAGCGCTCGGTGAGCGGCAGGTAGTCGCGCTGCGGGGAACCGGTGTAGACCTGCCGGGGGCGGCCGATCTTGGTCTCCGGGTCGTTGATCATCTCGCGCCACTGGGCGATCCAGCCGGGGAGCCGGCCCAGCGCGAAGAGCACCGTGAACATCTTGGTCGGGAAGCCCATGGCCTTGTAGATCAGGCCGGTGTAGAAGTCCACGTTCGGGTAGAGCTTGCGGGAGACGAAGAAGTCGTCCGCCAGGGCGATCTCCTCCAGCTCCATCGCGATGTCCAGCAGCGGGTCCGGCTTGGCCATCCGGCCGAGCACGTCCTGCGCCGCCTTCTTCACGATCGCGGCCCGCGGGTCGTAGTTCTTGTAGACCCGGTGGCCGAAGCCCATCAGCTTGACGCCGTCCTGCTTGTCCTTGACCTTGCGGACGAAGGAGCGTACGTCGTCGCCCTCGGCCTGGATCTTCTCCAGCATCTCCAGCACTGCCTGGTTGGCGCCGCCGTGCAGCGGGCCGAACAGCGCGTTCACGCCGGCGGAGACCGAGGCGAAGAGGTTGGCGTTGCTGGAGCCGACCAGCCGCACGGTCGAGGTCGAGCAGTTCTGCTCGTGGTCGGCGTGCAGGACGAAGAGCATGTCCAGCACCTTGGCCATCACCGGGTCGACCTCGTACGGCTCGGCCGGCACGCCGAAGGTCATCCGCAGGAAGTTCTCCACGTAGCCCAGCGAGTTGTCCGGGTACAGCAGCGGCTGGCCGATCGACTTCTTGTACGCGTACGAGGCGATGGTGGGCACCTTCGCCATCAGCCGCACGGTGGACATCTCCACGTGCGAGGAGTCGAACGGGTCCAGGCTGTCCTGGTAGAAGGTGGAGATCGCGCTGACCGCCGAGGAGAGCACGGCCATCGGGTGCGCGTCGCGCGGGAAGCCGTCGAAGAAGCGGCGCATCTCCTCGTGCAGCAGCGAGTGCCGGCGGATCCGCTCGCTGAACTCGGTCAGCTGCTGCTCGGTCGGCAGTTCACCGTAGATCAGCAGGTAGGAGACCTCCAGGAAGGAGGACTTCTCGGCCAGCTGCTCGATCGGGTACCCCCGGTACCGCAGGATGCCCGCGTCGCCGTCGATGTAGGTGATCGCGGACGAGCAGGCCGCGGTGTTGACGAAACCGGGGTCGTAGGTCGTCAACCCGGTTTCCTTCAGCAGCTTGCCCACCCCGATACCGGCGGGGCCCTCGACCGCGGACTTCACCGGCATCGACAGCTGCCCACCGGGGTGATCGAGCTTGACTTCCGTCATGTGGTTCCTCGCTTTGCCGGCAGATCTACGTTGAATTGCCTTCGCTTCTACCGTATTCGCGGTTCCCGGGACACCGCCCACCGTGGTTCGGCGGTGAGGCATGCGTCACCCGATTCCCGACCAGTCAGCGGGGAAACCCGACCCGCCACCCACCCGGCCCGGGCCGGACCGCCGTGGGAGCGCGCCCGGGCTCGGCCTGGAAACGCGGCGGCCAGGCGCGGGGAACGGGTCCGGCGCGCGGGTGGGTCAGGAGAGGGCGAGCCGGCGCAGCCCGCCGTCGGCGGCGACCTGGTAGACGTCCAGCCGGTTCGCGCCGGCCTGGAAGAGCCGGTCGTCGGCGAGCAGGGCGGCGAAGCGCCGGCCGCCGGCGTCGCGCGGGGCCACCGGGACCACCGCGCCGACCCGGCCGTTGACCGCGACCGCCAGCAGCGTGCCGTCCGGCACCTGGTCCGGCACGTCGCCCCAGACCAGCGCCGGCAGCCGGCCGGTGTCCGGGTCGACGTCGGCGAACGCGGCCAGGTCGCCCACCCGGGCCGAGCCGCCGGCCGGCCGGTCCCCCACCGTCGTGCCGACCAGCGGGTGGGTCGCCGGCGGCGGGAGCGGGTCGGGCACCCCACCGGGCAGCGGGACGGGCTGCCCGGGCCGGTCGTAGAAGTGCTTCGCCGCGTCGCGCGGCGCCTGCCGGGCCGAGCGCCCGTCGACCGGCCGGGGCAGCCGGATGGCGGCCTCGTCGGCGACGGTGGGCAGCAGGTCGACGTGTTCCCAGTTGCGGTCGTCGACCCGGCCGGCCCGCTGCCCGGGTGACTTGACGAAGAGCGGCACCCAGGCCACCTCGTCCGGGGCGGCCCGGATGGCGTCCATCCCGCGGCCCTGGAAGCCCTGGGTGAAGCTCACCCCGTGGTCGGCGGTGACCACCAGCAGGGCCTGGTCGTAGAGGCCGGTGGCGCGCAGCGTCCGCAGCGTCTCGCCGATCAGCCGGTCGGTGTAGGCGAGCTGCGCGAGGTGCCGCTGCCGGGCCAGGTCCACCCAGCCGGCCCCTTCGTTGGGCAGGTCCTCGGGCGCGTCGTAGCGCACCCCGGAGGGCAGGTACGCCCACGGCGAGTGCGGCATCAGCAGGTGCAGGAAGTGCAGCGTCGGCCGGTCGGCGGGCTTGAGGCCGGCCAGGAACGCGGTGAACCGGGCCGGCTGGTTGTCGTCCAGGCTGTCCCAGCGGAACTTCGGGTCGGCCGGGACCGGTTCGGCGGCGTCCAGGCCCGCCTCGGCGCGGGTGCGTTCCCGGTAGGAGTCCTCCGGGTCGATCCGGCTCTCCACCGGCGCGGTCAGCTGCCCCAGCAGCCGGCCGGTCTCCCGGACCAGCACGCCGAGCCCCTGCTGCGGGCTGACCGGCTGGTCGCAGCGGCTGGGCGGGCAGAGCCGGGTGATGCTCTCCTCGGCCCGGACGTCGTAGAGCCCGCCGAAGGCGGTGAAGAGGTTGTCCGGGTACTGCGAGTAGTGCGGGGCCACTTCGCGCTGCGGGTAGCGGCCGGTGAGCATCGCCGGCAGCGCGTACGGCGTCCAGCCGCTGACCCCGGTGGCGTTGCGGTACCAGGTGGAGCCGGCGGCCAGCTCGGCGAAGTGCGGGAACCGGGTCGCGTCGACCCGCCCGTCCGGACCGAGCAGGCTGACCAGCGGCAGCTCGTCGAGGATCAGCATGACCACCGGCGGATGCCGGCCGCCCTGCGCCGCGCCGGCCACGCCGCCCTCGCCGCGCGGCAGCACCACCGCCGACGCGGGCGAGACGAACAGGAACAGCCCGACGAAGACCAGCGGACCGGCCGCCGCCACCCGCAACACCCGCCCGGGCGCCCGCCACCGCCGGTGCGCCGCCGCCCCGGCCGCGCCGGCCACCGCCGCCGCCAGCAGCAGCGGTACGCCCCGCAGCCCGGTGACGTGCCGGCCGGCCTGCACGGCCAGCGCGGCGAGCAGCAGCCCGACCAGCAGGGTGTGGGTGGCGGCGCGGGCGGCCCGGCCGGCCAGCCGGGTCAGCGCGCCGAGCAGCGCCACGGCCAGCGTGGGCGCGACCGCGATCAGCGCCACCAGCAGCAGGATCTCGCCCCGGTCGGCGCGGTGGAACAGGAAGAAGTCCGGGCTGCGCCCGAGCACGTCGAGCAGCGGCTGGGTGACCACCAGCCCGACCAGCGCCGCCACCTCCAGCAGCCGGGCCAGCTCGGCCCGCCACCCCGCCGCCGGTTCCCGACCCCTGCTCGCCGGTCCGGGCACGGGCGGGTCCCCGGCCGCGGGCGCGCGGGCCGGTCGGGCCGAGGGCGTGGGCCGATCCCCCTCCGGAGATCCGACCGCGGGTGTGGGCGTGGCACGGGGCGCGAGGGCCGGACCGGCCGGATCCGGCGGGTTCGGTCGCGGGTCGGTCGGGCCGGGCGGCGGGGCGGGTGGCGGTTCAGCCACCCACGACCACCGCGTACAGGGTCCGGGTGCCCGACGGCAGCTCCAGCCGGCGCTCGATCCGGCCGCGCGCGCCGAGCAGCCGCTCGAACGCGTCGCGCCGGTAGTCGGGGAAGAGCCCGTCGGGCTTGTTGGCCAGCAGCCGGCGGGCCATCGGGTCGTCCGGATGGACGAACTCCACCACGATCCGCGCGCCGGGCGCGCAGAGCCCGGCGAGGAAGTCCACCACCTCGGGCAGCGGCACGTTGCGGCCGATCGCGAGGTGGTGCACCACGGCCAGGGCGAGCACCACGTCGGCGGCCGCCCGGTCGGCGAACCCGGCCCGCTCGACGCTCCGCCAGCCGCCGCCCGGTGAGGGGTCGGCGAGGTCCATCACCAGCGGCAGGACGCGCCGCTCCCCCTCGGCGCGCAGCGCCCGGTACAGCTCGTCCACCACGGCCGGGTCCTGTTCCACGGCGACGACGTACTCGGCGTGCCGGGCGGCGAGCCGGGCGTACCGGCCGTCGTTGGCGCCGAGGTCGAGGACCAGCCGGGCGTGCGGGGTGGCGGCCAGCGCCCCGGCCACGAACGCCTCCTTGGCGGCCCGGTCGCCAGCCGAGTAACCGCAGGTGCGCTGGTACGCCGACCAGTGGCTGGCGGTGCCCGGCGGGTCCAGCCGGCGGACGAGCTTCTCGAGGCCGCGTACGGTGGCCAGCCCCAGCTCCCGCGAGTAGCCGGCGGCCCGGAGCCGGTCCCGGGTGTCGGCGGTGCTGGTGTCGGCGTGCCGGCTCTGCATCGCCCCGTGCAGGTGCACGTGGGTGAGTACGCCCGGCCGCAGCCGGCGGGCGCCGCCGAAGAGCCGGCGCATCTGGTCGGCGTCGAGGCCGTCCACCCGGGCCCGCAGCCAGGGCTGGAAGTCCAGGCCGAGGTGGGCGCCGAGCAGCAGCGGATAGAGCAGGGTCTGGCAGAACTGGCGGTAGCCCGCCCAGGGCTCGCCGTCGCGGGCCGGGGTGAAGGAGCCGACGTCGATGAAGACCGGCTCGACGCCGCGCCACTGGAGGTTGTACGCCGAGCCGTCCTTGGTGGTGAACCCGGCCGGCAGCGCCGTGCGGAGGATCTCCAGGTGCAGCAGCGCGGCGTCGCGCAGCATGCTGAAGGACCACTCGTACGGGTGGGAGACGAACGGGATGCGCTCGTGCCGGAGCGCGGCGGTCCAGCCGGCGCCCGCGGGCAGCAGCGCCGGGTCGGCCGGCTCGGTGCCGCAGACCTTGCCGGCGGCGAGCAGGGCGGCGAAGAACTCGGTGCCGGCCAGGGTCCGCCACTCCTCGGCCGCCCGCGCGTCGAGCCCGCGCAGCACGTCGTCGCCGGCATGGAAGACCCGGTTGGCCGGGTCACGGAAGGAGCCGGGCTCGGGCCGCAGGTCGGTGTGGGAGATCGCCATCGCCGGCGGATCAGCGCTGGTCGGTGGGCTGGCGGCGGAACCGGTCGACCAACCGCCGCCAGTAGAGCTTGGCGGCCACCGCCACGCCGGCCACCCCGCCGACCACCGCCTGCACGATCAGGCTGCCGGACCCCGCGTCCAGGTAGGCCAGATGGTTCACCGACCGCTCCTTCCCCTCGCCGTGTTGACACCCGACGCCCGGATATGACCGGAAAGCCGGACTTCAGACACCGTACGTCGGCTGTCCGCCTCGTGGAGGCGACATCGGCCATCCGTCCGCCGTCCGATTCGTTCAAGACACCGGCCCGGGACCCTCCCTACCGTGGGCGTCATGGCACCGACACTCGATCTCATCGGTTTGGTCAGCGGCGACCTGCCGCGCTCGCTCGCCTTCTACCGCCGGCTCGGCCTCGACATCCCGGCCGACGCCGACGCCACCTCGCACGTGGAGATCACCCTGCCCGGCGGGCTCCGGCTCGCCTGGGACACGGTGGAGGTCATCCGTTCCTTCGACCCGGACTGGAAGCCCGGCCAGGGCGGGGGCGCGAGCCTCGCCTTCCGCTGCGACGATCCGGCCGAGGTGGACCGGCTCTACGCGGAGCTGGTCGCCGAGGGCCACCAGGGGCACCTGCCGCCGTGGGACGCCGAATGGGGGCAGCGCTACGCGGTGGTGCTCGACCCGGACGGCAACGGGGTGGACCTGTTCGCCTGGCAGCCGAAGACCACGGACTGACCGGCACCGGCACCTCGGTCCGCCGCCACCGCCGCGATCAGCCGCGGGCGAGCAGGGCCGTCGGGGGTACGCCGGCCAGGTCCCGCACGTCCCGGGTGAAGTGCGCCTGGTCGGCGTAGCCGCAGCGGGCGGCCACCTCGGCCAGCGGCGCGCCCGTGCGGGCCAGCTCCAGCGCGCGGCGCATCCGCAGGATCCGGGCCAGGGTCTTCGGGCCGTACCCGAACCACTGCCGGGACCGGCGGTGCAGGACGCGCGGATCCAGCCCGACCTCGGCGGCGGTCGCGGCGACCGGGGCGCCGGCGGCCAGCGCCGCAGCGACCCGGGCGCCCACCGGGTCGGGGCCGCCGGCGGCGCGCAGCCGCCGGCGGGCCACCTCGACCAGCACGGTGGCCGGGTCGGCCGCGGCCCGCTCGGCCAGCCCGGCGACCGCCCGTTCGCCCCAGAGGTCGGCGAGCGCCACCCGCCGGTCCCGCAGCTCGACGGCGGGCACGCCGAGCACCGCCGGGCCGGTGCCGGGCGGCAGCCGCAGCCCGACCCACCGCTGGCCGGGTACGGGGACGCTCAGGTGGGCGGTGCGGTCCGGCCCGGCCACCAGCAGCCCGGCGTGGCTGGACCAGAGCAGGTCGACGCAGCCGTCGGGCAGCACGCGGGTGGGCGCGGGGCCGCCCGTGCTGGCTGCCGTCCAGAGCACCGCGTCGGCGAGCCCCGCGGGGCGTTCCCGGTACACGCCGACCAGCCTGCCACGGCGCCGGTCGGGGCACGACCCGGCGATCGCCGGTGCGGACGCCGGTCACGTCGCTAACCTGCCGGTGTGCGATGGGTCGTGGTCGACGCACCGCTGGACTCGTCCGGGCGGGGCCGGGGCGAGCAGCGGGCCCCCGACGCGCTGCGCGCCGCCGGCCTGCTCACCGCGCTCGACGCCGAGGACGGCGGCCGGGTCGAGGCGGTGGTCGACGACCCGGTCCGTGACCCGGAGAGCGGGCTGATCGGGGCGACCCAGGTCCGCCGGGCCGGCGCCGCCATCGCCGAGCGGGTCGGCGCGCTGCTCGCCGGCGGCCGCCGGCCGCTGGTGCTCGGCGGTGACTGCACCATCCTGCCGGGCATCTGCCTGGCCCTGCCGCCGGCGGTGACGCTCTGGTTCGTCGACGGCCACCCGGACTTCTACGACGGGCGGATATCGGAGACCGGCGAGGGCGCCGACATGGACCTCTCGGTGGTGACCGGGCACGGCCCGTCCGCCGCGGTGGGCCGGGACGGCCCGCTCGTGGACCCCGCCCGGGTGCACCTGATGGGGCACCGCCCGCCCGCCGACGGCCCCGGCCGGGCCGAGGCGGACCGGATCGACCCGAGGATCCACCGGCTGCCGGCGGCGGAGCTGCGGCGGCGGGGTCCCGGCGCGGTCGGCGCGGAGCTGGCCGCGGCCGGCGACGGGCCGGCCTGGCTGCACCTGGACCTGGACGCGGTCGACCCGGCCGACCTGCCGGCGGTCAGCTATCCGGAGCCGGACGGTCTGCGCTGGGCCGAGCTGACCGCGCTGGTGACGCCGCTGGCTCGGGCCGACCGGCTGCTCGGGATGAGCGTGACCGACCTGAACGCCGACCTCGACCCGGACGGGCGGCACGCGCGGCGGGTGGTGGCCGTGCTCGCCGAGCTGCTGGCGCGCTGACGCTCACCCGTCGGCGAGCGGACCGGGCAGCCGGACGGTGAACACGGTCCGGCCCGGCCGGCTGTCCAGCGCCACGGTGCCGTGGTGCGCCGCCACCACCGCCGCCACGATGGCCAGGCCCAGCCCGGTGCTGCCGTGCGCCCGCGAGCGGGAGCTGTCGCCGCGGGCGAAGCGCTCGAAGACCTCCGGCCGCAGCTGCTCCGGCACCCCCGGACCGTCGTCGGCCACGGCGAGCACGGCGGCGTCCGGCCCGGCGCGCAGGGTGGTGGTGACGGTGGTGCCCGGCGGGGTGTGCGCCCGGGCGTTGGCCAGCAGGTTCGCCAGCACCTGGTGCAGCCGGGCGGCGTCGCCGGGCACCCGGACCACCGCGTCCGGCAGGTCGAGCCGCCAGTGGTGCTCCGGGCCGGCGACGTGCGCGTCGCTGACCGCGTCCACCACCAGCGCGGTGAGGTCGACCGGTCCGACCGCGAGCGGCCGGCCGGTGTCCAGCCGGGCGAGCAGCAGCAGGTCGTCGACGAGGCTGGTCATCCGGGCGCTCTCCGACTCCACCCGGCGCAGCGCGTGCGCGACGTCCGGCGGCACCCGGTCCCGGCCGCGCCGGGCGACCTCGGCGTAGCCGCGGATCGCGGCCAGCGGGGTGCGCAGCTCGTGGCTGGCGTCGGCCACGAACTGGCGGACCCGGGTCTCGCTGGCCTGCCGGGCGGCGAGGGCGGCGCCGACGTGCCCCAGCATCCGGTTCAGCGCCGCGCCGACCTGCCCCACCTCGGTACGCGGGTCGGTGTCGGCGGCGGGCACCCGCTCGGAGAGCGCCACCTCGCCGCGGTCCAGCGGCAGCTCGCTGACCCGCCCGGCGGTGGCGGCGACCCGGCGCAGCGGCCGCAGCGTGGCCCGGACGACCAGCGCGCCCGCCGAGCCGGCCACCAGCAGCCCGGCGGTGGCCACCCCGGCCTGCGCGACGACCATCCACCAGACGGTCTCCCGCACCCCGGCCAGCGGCAGGGCGACCACCTGAATCCGACCGCCGGGCAGTTGCCGGGCCACGGCCCGGTAGTCGCCGCGCTCGCCCAGGTCGACGGTGCGCGGCGCGGCGCCAACCGGAAGCCGGGCCAGCGGGGCCACCTCCGCCACCGGCACCGGCTCGCCCCCGGCCCGGCTCCCGGCCTGCGTCCGCGCCTCGGTCACCGTGCCGTCGACAACGGTGGCGGCGAGGGAGCCGGGTGGCAGCCCGGGCGGGAGGCCCGCGCCGAACGGCGGGAACGGGCGGTCGCCCCGGGACATCGGGCCGGGCACCAACTGGGCGTCGATCCGCTCGACCAGGAACTGCCGCAGCGCCACCGTGGTCAGCCCGCCGATCGCGACACTGACCAGGGCCAGCAGCCCGACCAGGGTGACCACCAGCCGGGTCCGCAGCGACCAGCCGGCCGGCCAGCGCCACAGCCGTCCCGGCGGGCCGGCGGGGTCACCCGGCCGGCTTGAGGACATACCCCGCCCCGCGCAGCGTGTGGATCATCGGCTCGCGACCGGCGTCGATCTTCTTCCGCAGGTACGAGATGTAGAGCTCGACCACGTTGGCCTGGCCGCCGAAGTCGTAGTTCCAGACCCGGTCCAGGATCTGCGCCTTGCTCAGCACCCGGCGCGGGTTGCGCATCAGGTAGCGCAGCAGCTCGAACTCGGTGGCGGTCAGCGTGATCAGGTCGCCGGCGCGGCGCACCTCGTGGCTGTCCTCGTCCAGGCTGAGGTCTCCGACGGTGAGCACCGCCTCCTCCCGCGCGGCGACCGCGAAGCCGGACCGGCGCAGCAGCGCCCGCAGCCGGGCGATCACCTCCTCCAGGCTGAACGGCTTGGTGACGTAGTCGTCGCCGCCGACGGTGAGCCCGGCGACCCGGTCCTGCACCGCGTCCCGGGCGGTCAGGAAGAGCACCGGGACGGTCGGGGCCTGCTCGCGCAGCCGGCGCAGCACCTGGAAGCCGTCCAGGTCGGGCAGCATCACGTCGAGCACCACCGCGTCCGGCTGGAACTGCCGCGCCGCGCCGAGCGCCGATGTCCCGTCGCCGACCGTGCGGACCTGCCAGCCCTCGTAGCGCAGCGCCATCGCCAGCAGCTCGGCCAGGGTCGGCTCGTCGTCGACCACCAGCACCCGGACCGGCTCACCGTCCGGGCGCCGCAGCTCCACCCGGGTCTGCCCCTCGCTTCCCATGGCCCCCATGCTGGCCGGGCAGCCTACGGCCCCGGTGTGCGCCGGCTGTGTGCCAGCTGTGGGCCGCTCACTCGGTCACCCCGACCGGGTCGGTGCGCACGTAGGTCATCGTCCAGGTGCCCCCGCCGTCGGGGTTGCCCCGCTGGTAGAGGTGGTCGGGCCCGCCGGGGGTGACCGCGCCGGCGCCGTCGGGGTGGCTGAGGATCCACCGCGCCGGTGGTGCGCCGTCGGCGTCCGCGGGCAGCCGCCGGACCAGGTCGTGGGCGGGTCCGCCGACGAACCGTACGGTCACCTCGCTCATCGCCCGACCTCCCGCGCCGCGCGGCCGGCCCGCCCGGCCCGGACCACCGCCCTGGCTCGCAAGCTACCCGCCCACCCCGCCGGGCGGACCCGGTCGCGCCGGATCGGCCGGCGGTTTGCCCTGATCGGGGCCCGGGTACCGCTGCCCAAGGCACCGCGCGGGCGGCGCCACGGAGACGAGGAGCGGTCGATGAGAACGCTGGACGGGCGGTACCGGCTCGAACAGCGCATCGGCATCGGCGGCATGTCGGAGGTCTGGCGGGCCCACGACGCGGTGCTGGACCGGCTGGTCGCGGTGAAGTTGATCTCGCCGGGGCAGGAGGGCCAAGACGCCTCGGTGGAGCGGATCCGGGCCGAGGCCCGTTCCGCGGCCCGGCTGGTGCACCCGAACGTGGCCAGCGTGCACGACTTCGGCACCTGCGCGACGCTGCCCGGCCGCGAGGTGCCCTACATCGTGATGGAGCTGGCCGAGGGCGAGACGCTGGCCGCGCACCTGCGGGCCGGGCCGCTGGACTGGCGGATAGCGGTGCGGGTCTGCGCCGAGGTGAGCGCCGCGCTGGCCGCCGCGCACGCGCACGGCATCGTGCACCGCGACGTCAAGCCGGCCAACGTGATCCTCACCCCGGCCGGGGTGAAGGTGCTGGACTTCGGCATCGCCACCCCGGCGGGCACCCCGGACCCGATGCCCGACGGGATGCTGGTCGGCACGCCCGCGTACCTGGCGCCGGAGCAGCTGGACCGGGCCCCGGCCACCCCGGCCGCCGACATGTACGCCCTCGGCGTGCTGCTCTACTACTGCCTCTCCGGCGAGCTGCCGTACCCGGCCGGCACGATGACGCAGCTGCTCGGCGCGCGCCGCCGGCAACCACCGCGGCCGTTGCCGGCGGTCGACGGGCTGCCGGCCGAGGTGGCCGAGCTCTGCGCGCGCTGCCTGACCGACGACCCGGCGGCCCGGCCGAGCAGCCTGATGGCCGCGCTGGTGCTGGCCGAGGCGGTGGACGCCCGGGTGTACGTGCCGATGCGGCTGCCGACACCCCCGCGCCCCCGGCGGGCGGCGGTCTCCCCGTGGACCGAGCGGGCCGCCGCCGAGGCGACCGAGGTGGCCGCGGCCGCCGATCTGACCGGCCACGCCGGCTGACCGCCCGCCCGGACGCGCCCTGTCCTGCGGTTTCACCGGTCAGGGGCCGGGTAGCCGGGCGGGGAGTGACGGGAGGAACGCGATGCCGGATCCGAGTTCCTGGCTCAACGAGACAGCCACCGCGACCGCCGAGGGCGGCCACGTACGCACCGACGACGAGGTGCTCTCCACCACCCTGGCGTCCCCGCTGGCACCGCACTGCACCGGGTTGACCCCGTCGCAGCTGCTCGCCGCCGCCTTCGCGTCCTGCCTGCACCACGCGGCGGTGGAGGCGGCCGGCGGGATCACCGACGAGGCGCACACCGTGCAGGTGCGGGCGGAGGCGAAGCTGGGCCGCGACGACGACGGCCGGTACCGGGCCGACGTGCACGCCTCCATCGCCTCGGCCGGGTTGAGCCGGCAGCAGCTGGCCCAACTGGTCGAGCACGCCGACCGGTTGTGGCCGTTCTCCAGCGGCGACGGCAGCCGTCACCGGCTCACCGTCACCCCGGCGGAGAACGGCCGCCACTGACCGCCCGGGTGCCGGGCCGGCCGGAGATGGACCGCCCGGCCAGGCGCTCCTCGCCTGAACGGGCTACGACGGCCTCCACTGTTCGGCGGAGGCCGTCGAGCGGCCCGCCGAACCGTCCCAAGATCCACGTTGCGCCCGTTACCAGCGGGTATATACGACATGAACGGAAAGACGGACAGCGCCGCGATGTGAGCTAAGCGGATTCCCGCCCTCGATCGTCCAGCAGATCGGGCGAAATTGTGACGCATGCCACCAACCAGACCGGTGGCAACGGCCGAGGCACTTTCTAGCCTCGGCGGGTGCACCCCGACGACCATTTCGACCAGAAGCTGACCGAGGAACGGCCGGACACCCCGCCGGCCGATGCCGCATCATCCGAACGGACGATCGGCCGTCACCGCGCTCCGGAGCCGTCCCGGCGCGGCGTCCGCGCCCTGCTGACCTCGGCCCCCGCCCGGGTCGCCCTGGCCACCGGCGTCTCCTGCTGCCTCGGCGTGGCCACGATCGCCGTCGTGCGCGGCGACGACGCGCCGCGCGAGCCGCTCGCCGAGGCGGTGGCCGAGCGGGCCGCGGCGGCCGACGAGGCGGCCTCCCGGTCGCTGGACCGGGCCGTCTCCCCCGCGCCGGTCAGCCCCAGCCCGACCCCGAAGCCCACCCCCTCGGCCACCAAGAAGAAGGCCCCGAAGAAGCCCGCCAAGCCGCGCCGCCCCCGTCCGGTCGCCGGCCTGACCCAGGCGCAGATGGACAACGCGAAGATCATCGTGGACGTCGGTGTGGACATGAAGATCCCCCGCCGCGGCCTGGTGGTCGCCATCGCCACCGCGATGCAGGAGAGCAACCTCTACAACTACGCCAGCGGCGTGCTGCCCGAGTCGCAGAACTACCCGCACCAGGCCATCGGCTGGGACCACGACTCGGTCGGGCTGTTCCAGCAGCGCCCGAGCAGCGGCTGGGGCACCGTCAAGGACCTGATGCGGCCGGCCTACGCGGCCCGGGCGTTCTACGAGGCGCTGCGCGAGATCCCCGGCTGGCAGGAGATGAGCGTCACCGCGGCCGCCCAGGCCGTGCAGATCTCCGCCTTCCCCGACGCGTACGCCCAGCACGAGGGTCGGGCCACCACGGTGGTGGCCGCGCTCGTCTGAGTCGTTCGACGGCGCCTCGCGTCGGCGGTCGGCCCGGCCGGGTCACCGCCGGCCGGGCGCCGGCACCCCTGAGGGCCCGGTGACCGCCGCGGCCGCAGTCGGCGTGTCCGCCGGCACCGGCTCGGTGCGCAGGCCGCCGAGGATCTCGTCGACCCGGTCCTCCCGGCGTCGGCGGTCCAGCAGCGCCGCCTCGAACTCCCGGCGGGCGCGCAGCGCGTCGGCGTACGCCTGCTCGCGCAGTTGCCGGGCCTCCTCGCGGGCGGCGTCCAGCTCGAGGCGCGCCCGGGCGAGCAGCTCGGCCGCCTCCCGCTCCCGTTCGCCGGCGCCGCCCCGGCCGGCGCCCGCGTCGCCGGCCTCCAGCCGCCGCAGCAGCCCGCAGAGCCCGGTCGCCTCCTGCCGGATCAGGTCCCACTCCCGCCCAGTCCCCCCGGCGCGCTCCGCCCGCGCCGCCAACCGGGTCAACCGGATCCCCAGCTCGTCCAGGCAGGAATCGACCTGCCGCTGGTCGTAGCCGATGTCAACGACGGAGAACCTCATACTGTCGCCCCCCAGGCAGCTGGTGTTTCTTCCCCACCTGGATCCTCGGCGCTGGCGGCGACGCCCGAGCGGGTTCGGGAAAAATGTTCAGCATCCGAGCGGCGGCGGGTCGTCGGGCCGGCCGGCGGGTCCGCCCGGGGGCGAGTCGGCGCGGCTCAGGAACGCTTGGGCAGCACCACGACCCGGCCGAAGAACTCGTCGATCCGGCGCACCACGTCGTTGAAGTCGTCCAGGTCGATCGGCTTGGTGACGTACGCGTTGGCCTGCAGGGTGTAGCTGCTGACGATGTCGGTGTCGGCGTTCGAGGTGGTCAGCACGACGATCGGGATGGTCCGCAGGTCCTCGTCGCGCTTGACCTCGCCGAGCACCTGCCGCCCGTCCATCCGCGGCATGTTGAGGTCGAGCAGGATGACGTCGGGCCGCCGGGCGTCGGTGTGCCGCCCCTCGCGGCGCAGGAACTCCATCGCCTCCTGGCCGTCGCCGACCACGTCGATGACCTTGTCGACGTCGGAGTCCGCGAGCGCCTCCTCGATCATGAGGACGTCGCCCGGGTCGTCGTCCACCACCAGGATACGAACCGGAGTCGGGGTGTCTGAAGGCATCACTACCTGCCTCTGGTCGGCGGGGACGGGGACCTGACGATCACCGTGGCTGGCGGGGAAATCTAGCCCATCACGGCGTGGTCTGTGACGCCGGGTCGGTCATGTCGGAATCGTGACCGAGGACGTCGGCCAAGCCGGTCACCTCGAGCACCCGGGCGACCCGGCCGCTGGCCCCGGTGACCCGCAGCCAGCCCCCGGCCGCGCTGGCCCGGTTGTCGCCCCGGACGAAGGCGGCGATGCCGCTGGAGTCGCAGAAGGTCAACCCGGTCAGGTCGACCAGCAGGCGGTGCGTCCCCGCGTCGGCGAGCCGGTCGAGCACGGCGACGAGTTCCCCGGCGGTACTCAGGTCGAGCTCTCCGGCGAGCCACAGCCGTGCCCCGCCGTCCCGCTCGGTGTACCTGACGGTGAACGTCACCGGGATCTCCCTCGCTCCGCCGCAGGCAGACGCTTGCAGTGGAGCAAGTATAGGGGGGAGGCCCAGGCCCGTCGCGACCCACGCCCGGTCCGCCGGCCAGCGGTCGTGGCGCGGTCAGCCGGCACCGGCCGGGGTCACCGTCGCCCGGGCCTGCGCGAGGAACCGGGCCGCCCGGGGATGGTCGCGCAGCACCGTGGCGTAGTGCCCGAGGGTCATCGGCAGCGCCGCGGCCGGCACGCCCCGGCTGGTGAGGATGCCGGCCATCCAGGCGACGAAGTCGGTGAACAGCGTGCCGTCGTCCACATAGAGCGCGGCGGCCAGGAAGTCCAGGATGTAGCCGAGGTCGCTGACCGTGGAGTCCAGTTGGGCCGGGGTGTAGTCGCGGCTGGCCGGCATCCGGTCGCGCACGTCGGCCAGGGCGCCGTCGATCAGCTCACCCCGCCGGCGGACCAGGCCGGCGTACTCGTCGTCGACCAGGTGGGACAGCTGCGCCGCGGGCGTACGGCGCAACGACCGCTCGTCGGCGACCAGGTCGGCGGCCGAGGGCGCGTCCGGCGCCCAGGCCACGCCGAGCCGGCGGGCCCACCGCCCGTCCGGCCCGAACCCGCGCCCGCCCACCACGATCGGCACGTCCGAACGGCGGCACGCCTCGATCATCCGGTGCGCGTGCGGCAGCCGCATCGGCAGCGCGCAGGCCAGGGCGACCGCGTGCGCGTCGTGCCGGTGCAGGTACGACACCAGGTGCGCGGCCGGCACGCTGGCGCCCAGGAAGGTGACCTGCCAGCCGCGCAGCCGCAGCACCTCGGCGACCAGCCGGGGCGGCAGGGCGTGCCACTCGCCGTCCATGCACGCCACCACCACCCGCCCCCGGGTCGGGCGGGGATCGGCGTACCCGGCGACGGCCGCCACCACCCGCTCGCTGATGTGCGTGGCGGCGTGCTCCTGCGCCACGCTCCACTCGTTGCGCGCCCAGCGCTCCCCCACCTCGGCCTGCGCCGGGGCGACCAGGTCGAGCAGCACCCGCTCGGCCGGCACGCCGGCGTCGAGCAGGCCCCGCGCCACCTCGATCGCCGCGTACTCGTCGGCCTCCTGGAGGCAGTGCAGGTAGGCCGGGAAGACGGCCGCCGGGCCGGCCTCGGTGGTCGCGGCGGTCACGGGCGGGTCTCCCTCGTCTCGGGTACGGCGTGCAGGTGCCGGGCCGCCCGGGTGCCCGGACCGGCCGCGCGCAGGACGAGCACGGCGATGTCGTCGTGGTCGCCGTGGGCGAGCCAGTCGCAGGTGACCTGCTCGACCCGCTCGGCGAGCGCCGGCGCGGGCATCCGGTGGCAGTCGGTGAGCGCGGTGACCAGCCGGTCGGTGCCGAACTGCTCGTCGCCGCGCCGCCCGCCCCGGGCCTCGGTCACGCCGTCGCTGTAGAGCAGGCAGGTCTCCCCGGGCGCCAGCCGGACGGTCACCTCGCCGATGCGCGGGTCGGGCACCACCCCGATCAGCATCCCGGACAGCGGCACCGGCTCGACAGTGCCGCAGCCGCGCAGCACCAGCGGCGGCAGGTGCCCGCCGCCGGCCATGGTCAGGGTCAGGCCGCCGTCGCGGTGCGGGCGCACCACGCCGAGCACGATGGTGGCGAACCGGCCCTGGCCGTGCGCCTGGGTGGTCTCCAGCAGCGCGTCGTTGAGCAGCTTCAGCAGCCGGGCCGGCTGCGACTCCACCCGGTGCAGCGCCTGCAGGCACTGGCGCAGCTGGCCGGTGAAGACCGCCGCCTCGACCCCCTTGCCCGAGACGTCGCCGAGGAAGAAGACCGAACCGCCGTCGGCCAGCCGGTGCGAGCCGTAGAAGTCGCCGCCGATGCGCAGCCCGGCCTGGGCCGGCCGGTAGGCGGTGCCCCACTGCACGCCGGCCGCCTCGGCCGGCTCCACCGGCAACAGGCTGGCCTGCAGGGTGTCGGCGACCTCGGCCTGGTCGCGGTAGAGCAGCGCGGTGGTCAGCGCCGCCCCGGCCCGGGCCGCGAAGGCACGCACCAGGTCGACGTCGGCCGGCTCGTACCACCGGGTGGCCCGGCGGGCGACCAGCAGCACGCCGGCCGGCGCGTCCCGGCCGGGCAGCGGCACCACCCGGGCGGTGACGTCGGCGGCGGCCAGCCCGGGCAGCCAGCCGGCCTCGGCGGCCTGCTCGACCAGCCAGTCGACCGCGTGCGGCTCGGCGCCGGCCAGCCCTTCGCCGATCGCGGCCGGCAGGTCCACGGCGGCCAGCACGCCACTGTCGACGGTGTGCCCCTCGTCGTCGGCCCGGGTCGCCCGCCACCAGCGGGCCCGGCCGGAGCGGGGCGCGAGCACCAGCACCGCCACCTCGGCGAGGGTGGGCACGGCGAGGCGGACCACCGCCGCGGCGGCCCGGTCGGGGTGCAGCGGGTTGCCGAGCTTCTCGCCGACCACGGCGAGGAAGGCCGAGCGGGCCCGCTCGGCGAGCAGCGCGTCGGCGCGGGTCACGCTCTCCGTGACGTCCTCGACGTACCAGCAGCAGCGGCCGCCGGAGAGCGGCACCAGGCGGGTCCGCAGCCGGCGGCCGTGGTGGGTGAACTCACCACCGGCGCTGAGCTGCGGCAGGCCCGCCGCGGCCAGCGGTGCGTCCGCGACCACCTCGGGCAGCAGGCGCTCGGCCACCGGGCTGACGTGCCGGACGACGCCCCGGGCGTCGCAGACGACCAGGCCCTCCCGGAAGTGCTCGACGACCTCGGACCAGTCGACCGGGCTCGGCGCGCGGTCGCGGGCCAGGGCGGGCAGCGCGGGGCCGACCGGGCCGGCGGCCGGCCGCCCCGGCGCCCGCGCGATGCCCGGCGTGGAGATCCGACCGTCGCCCGGGTCCCAGTCCCTGACGTCGGTTGAAGTCACCAGCTGAGCCCCACTCTCCCCATCGACACCGCGCACCGCCGTCCACCCGGCATGCTGGTCGGGTCCGTCACCCCACCCTACGCCGGTACGCCGGTAACGCCACCCCGCGCGTGGCCGGACCGCCCCGCGCCCCCCGGCTTGCCTCCCGGCCGGGGGCTGGGAACATGGAGGGATGGCCGCCCAGCTGTTGACCATCGAGGTGGACCGGCTCGACTCCGGCCGGGCCCGGCTACGGCTGTCCGGCGAACTCGACTTCGACACCGCCCCGGAGCTGGTCGCCGCCACGGCCGACCTGCGCCGGGACGGCTACCGGGAACTCCTGATCGACCTGGCGGGCGTGACGCTCTGCGACTCCTCCGGACTCAGTGCCCTCGTGGTGGCGCACCGCGGCGACGCCGCGGTGGTCCGGCTCACCGGCGTGGGCCCGCAGCTGGCGTCGCTGCTCAACCGCACCGGCCTGACCGAGCTGCTCGGGGTGGAGCGCCCGGCCGACGGCGGGATGCGCGCCGTCGGCTGAGGCGGGCCACCCGTCGCTCGACCCGAGCGGGGGGATGGCCCCCGACCCTGGGACCAGGGGTCGGGGGCCGGAGGATGGTTCAGGGCGTGGCCACCGGCTGTAGTCGTGGCCCGGTGCTGCCACGGCGGGGCGCCGCGGGTGGCTCCGCGTCGTCCGGTGGTCCGGAATCGGGCGTCTGAAAGAGATAGCGGACAAACTCCCCACCCGCCTCGTTGTCGTCCGCTCCCGGCCACTGCCCGATGCAGTCCACCCCGACCACCTCGCGTCCGGTGCCGTCGGCCTCCTCCAGCAACGCCCAGAGGCTCACCGGGTAGCAGCGGGTGTCCTCGGGCGAGAGCCGCCAGCGGGCGTACCAGCCCGGACGGGCGGGCACGATCTCGACGATCCTCTTCATGACGACCTTCCCTTCCGCGTACCTCGGAAGTTTCCCGGTCCGCCCCGATCGTCGGCGCCGCCCGGGTGAGCGTCCCTCACCCCGGCCGGATGAAGCTGCCGGCGGCCGGCCCGGCGCCGCTGCCCGACCCGGAGCGTCCGTTTCGGCCGCGGCGACGGCGGGAAGGCGGCCCGACGGAAGCGAGGGAACACCAGCGGAAGCGAGGTGTCACCATGCGCAAGCAGATGGAGGGCGACAACCAACGCCGCCGGGCCCTGGCCCGGCAGGCCCGCGAGCGCGGGATGCAGGCCAGCGAGGTCGGCGCCAGCCTGAGCGCCACCAAGCAGCTCACCAAGCTCGACCGGGGCAAGCGCCTCGGCCCGCAGCCGGCGGGCAGCCGGCACAAGCCGGACAGCACCCGGGGCGGCCCGGCGCCGCCGCCGGCGGGCATCCCGGAGAACCCCCGGCCCCGCCCGGAACCCGGCGCCGGTACGCCGGCGGAGACCACCGTCGGCTACCGCCGGCTGGTCGAGGACGTCGCCCGCCGTACCGGGGCGGACTTCCGTACCGCCAAGATCGGCGCCGAGGCGACCGTGCTGGTCCTGGCCTGGGCGTTGGGCGAGGCGGAACGACAGCGGCTGCTGACCGCGGTGCCGCCGAAGCTGCACGACGTCGTCCCGGTCGACGGCATCCAGCGGCACCAGGACCTGTCCGGCTTCCTGGCCGAGGTGGGCCGGATCAGCGGGAACACCCCGGAGCACGCGCGCTACCAGGCGGAGGCGACCATGGCGGCGCTGCGCGACCAGGACGGTGAGCTGGTCGCGTCACTGCACGTGCCGGAGGGTCTGCGGGACCTGCTGGCCCCGCCGGAGCCCGGCGGCGGTGTGGTGGGCGCCAGCACCAGCACCCCGACGCTCGGCGACGCCGAGATCCGCGAGGCGCTGGGCGACCTGCCGTACTGGTCGGGTGACACCAACTCGCTGTCGCGCACCATCGCCCTGCCGCCGGACAACCTGGAGCGGGTGCTGGCCCGGCTGGACCAGCTCCGGGAGGAGACCGGACGCGGGCCGCGGATCGGCCGGGTGGACCAGACCACCGCCGTGGTGACGGTCCGCTCCCGGCAGGCCCGCGCGGTGACGGCGCGGGACGTCGACCTCGCGCACGCCGTCGACGCCGCGATCGACGAGGCGGGCGCCGGGCTGAACAGCGGCTGACCCGCCCCGCGGGCCGACGGGCCCGGGTGGCGCGCCGGCGTCCCGCGCCGGCCGGGCCCGCAGCGCCGGCCCGCCCGCCACGCCGGGCGCGGGGGTCGGCTAGCGTGCCCGCCATGGACCGCGCCGCCGACCGGTTGGAGCTGGTCGACGACCCGGCCCGCCCCGGCGGGCGTACGCTGCTGGCCGCCGGCGTCGAGCAGTCGTACGTGGACGTCACCGACCCGCGCCACCTGCACTTCGAGTACGTGCGGCGGATGGCGGCGGTGGCGGACCTGGCGGCGCCGGCCGGCCGCCCGCTGGACGTGCTGCACCTCGGGGGCGGGGCGCTGACCCTCCCCCGCTACCTGGCCGCCACCCGGCCCGGCTCGGCGCAGCTGGTGGTCGAGCGCGATCCGGCGGTGGTCCAGCTGGTGGCCCGGGAGCTGCCGGCGCTCCCGCCGCAGGTGCGCACCGAGGTCGCCGACGCCCGGGACGCGCTGGCCGCCGCCCCGACCGGGCGGTACGACCTGGTGCTGGCGGACATCTACCGGGCGGCCCGGATGCCCGGGCACGTGACCACCGTCGAGTTCGCCGCCGAGGCGGCCCGGGTGCTGCGCCCCGAGGGCATCTACCTGGTCAACGTGACCGACCTGCCGCCGCTGGTCTTCGCCCGGGTCCAGGCGGCCACGCTGCGCGCCGCCTTCGCCGACGTGTGCCTGGTGGCCGACCGGCGGATGCTGCGCGGCCGGCGCTACGGCAACCTGGTGCTGGCCGCCGCCCGGCGACCCGGCCGGCTGCCGGTGGGCCGGCTGGCGGTGCTCGCGCTCCGGGACCGGGTGCCCGGCGGCGTGCTGCACGGCCCGGCGCTGGACGCGTTCGTGGCCGGCGCCCGCCCGGCCACCGACGCCGCCCTCCGCTGAGGCGCGCAGCGCGCCCGCACGCCACCGACGCCGGCTTGCTCCGCCCTGCTGCCGTCGGGCGGCGAGGCGCTCAGCGGGCCCGGACGGCCACCTCGGGCGAGGAGCTCTCCAGCGGCACCGCGTTGGCCGGGACCAGGCCGAGCTGCACCCCCGGCCGGGGCAGCGTCGCGTCGAGCACCCAGTCGGCGCCCACCCGCGCCCGGTTGCCGGGCATGGCCAGCAGGTGGTAGCCGCGGGTGACCGCCTTCGCCGGCAGTCCGGCCAGGTTCAGCTTCAGCGGGTTCGCCGCCGCGTCCCGGCCGCCCAGGTCGACCACCCAGCCCAGGTCGTGGTGCCGGTACGGCCGGCGGCGCCCCTGTCCGTACGAGGCGGCGATGTTGTGCGCGGCCAGCTTGCCCTGCCGCTGGGCGTGCTGTGCGGTCATCGTGCAGATCTGCCCGGGGTGGGTCAGGTCGGGCACCGCGGCGGCGTCGCCGCAGGCGTACACCTCGGGGAAGCCGGGGACGGTGAGGTACTCGTCGACGACCAGCCGGCCCCGCTCGGTGCGCAGGCCCAGCTCGGCCACGAACGGGTCGGGGCGCACCCCGACGCACCAGACCAGCGTGCAGGTTGGCACGTAGTCGCCGTCGGTGAGCTTGACCCCGTCGGCGGTCGCCTCGGCGACCGAGGTGCCCATCCGCACGTCCACGCCCCGGCGCTCGAGCACCCGGTGGGCGGTGTCCGACATCCGCTTGTCCAGCTCGGGCAGCACCCGGGGGGCGATGTCGAGCAGCTGCCACCGGGGGCGGATCTTCAGCCGTGGTCGCTGGGCCATCAGCGCGTCGGTGAAGAGCTGGCCGTGTGCGGCCACCTCGGTGCCGGTGTAGCCGGCGCCGACCACCACGAAGGTGGACCGGGCCCGCTGCTCGGCCGGGTCCTCGGCCTGCTCGGCCAGTTCGATCTGACGGACCACGTGGTCGTGCAGGTAGAGCGCCTCGGGCAGGCCGCGGAAGCCGTGCGCGTACTCGGTCACCCCGGGGATGGGCAGCAGCTTGTTGACGCTGCCCACGGCGAGCACCAGCCGGTCGTACGCCAGCCGGTTGCGGTCCCCCTCCGGCTGGGTGAACCCGACCCAGCGGTTCTGCAGGTCGACGTGGTCGGCCTCGCCGATGACCACCCGCACCCCGTCCAGCGTGCCGGCCAGCGGCACGGCGATCCGGGTCGGCTCCACCACCCCGGCGGCCACCTCGGGCAGCAGCGGCAGGTAGAGGAAGTAGTCGGTGGAGTTCAGCACCACGATCTCGGCCTTGTTCCGGGCCAGCCGGCTCAAGGTCTTCGCCGCGTGGTAACCGGCGAACCCGGCCCCCACGATCACCACACGAGGTTTCGTCATTGCGGCCCCGTTCCCACCGACTGGAGGGACAAACGTGGCCTCAACCGGAAAGCCGGACGTACCCGGCGTCGCCCACCGCCTCCACGTCCCAGGAGTGGTCGAAGGCCCGGATCCGGTCCACCCTGATCCGGCCGATCTCGGCCGGGATGTGCGGATCGAGGGTCAGCCGCCCGTCCACCGGCTCGAGTCCGAGCATGGCCCGGACGAAGGCCAGCGGGGCGCCGGTGGCCCACGCCTGCGGGCTGCACGCCGTCGGGTACGGCACCGGGAAGATCAGCCGGTCCCGGGGAAAGCCGCTCATCGCCTCGGGCAGCCGGTGGCCGAACTGCTCGGCGGCCTCCAGCAGCGCCAGGCTGATCCGGTTCGCCTCGTCCCGGTAGCCGTAGCGGGCCAGGCCGAGCACGGCCAGCGAGTTGTCGTGCGGCCAGACGGTGCCCAGGTGGTAGCCGAGCGCGTTGTAGAGCCGCTCGCGGCGGGACATGGTCCGGATACCCCAGCCGGAGAACATGTCGTCCGACATCAACTGCCGCACCACCGCCGCCGCCCGCTCCGCCGGCACGATCCCGCTCCACAGCAGGTGGCCCAGGTTGGAGGTCATCGCGTCGACCCGGTTCTTGTCGCCGTCCAGGGCGACCGCGTAGTAACCGCCCCGCTCCTCGATCCAGTAGTCCCGGTTGAACCGGTCGAACAGCCCGGCCGCGTCCGCGCGCAGCCGCTGCGCCAGCGCGGGGTCGGCCAGCGGCCCGTCGGCCAGCTCGGCCAGCCGCAGCTTCGCGTCGTAGGTGTAGCCCTGCAGGTCGGAGGTGGCCAGCGGCAGCACCGGGATCCGGCCGTCGGCGAAGCAGACCCCGTCCGGCGAGTCCCGCCAGCACTGGTTGCCGAGCCCCTCCGGCGAGCGGGTGGCGTACTCGACGTAGCCGTCGCCGTCCCGGTCGCCGTAGTCGTCGATCCAGTGCAGCGCGGCGATCGCGTTGTCCCGCAGCAACCGGACGGTCTCGTCGTCGCGGCTCCACCGCCAGTACTCCGACAGCAGGATCAGCCACAGCTGGGTGGCGTCCGCGGTGCCGTAGTTGGGCGTGTACGGCTTCACCCCGGTCCGGGTCAGCTCGCCACTGCGTACCTCGTGCAGGATCTTGCCGGGCTCCTCGTCGGTGAAGTCGTCACAGCGCCGCCCCTGCAAGCGGGCCAGCGCGAGCAGCGCCCCCTTGGCCAGCATCGGCCCGGCCCCCAGCGTCTGGTACGCGGTGATCAGGGTGTCCCGGCCGAAGACGGTGAGGAACCAGGGCAGGCCCGCCCCGGGCAACACGATCCGCTGCCCCCTGACCTCGAGTTCCAGCCGCAGCGCGGCGAGGTCGTCGCGCGACTTGCGCACGGTCTGCGTCAGAGCCTCGTTGTCGCTGGTCAGCAGCGCCCGGTTGGTGGTCCACCGGCGCACCGGGTCCTCGGCGCGCTGGTGGACCACGTCGGCGATGTCGCCGCGGACCGGCTCCACCACCCCCATCCCCGGCGGCAGCGGCACGTGCAGGTCCACCTCCCACTCCTGGCGTGGGGACAGCTCGATCCGCCAGACCAGCTCGTCGCCCTCGATCCGGGCGACCGGCATCGAGCTGCGCACCCGGGTCTCGGCGGCGAACCCGTCCACCGCGTACGAGAAGCACAGCTCGGAGCGGTCCGGCTGGTGGTCGCGGACGATCTGCGCCGAGCGGTCCCGCACGCCCGACTTCACCTCGAACAGGTCGGCGAAGTCGGCGGTCACCGCCAGGCGCAGCTCGAACCGGACCGGCTCCGGCCGGAACGACACGATGGTCACCCGCTCGTGGAAGCCGTCGCCCACGTAGCGCAGCCGGCGCAGGCCCAGGCTGTTGAGGGGCAGACCGGGCAGGTCCGGGTTGGTCAGCACGTACTGGGCCGAGTAGTGCTGGAGCGTCTGCGAGCGCAACGCCAGCAGGCGGCTCCCGTTGACCGACAGCACCCACCCGCAGACCAGCCGGGTGTCCAGGTGCACCAGGCCGCCGATGCTGCCCGGCGGCACGTCCCCGCACCGGTCGGCGTACATGAAGGTCGGGCCGCTGAGCACGGCGAGCGAGTCCGGGCCGAGCTCGGGCGGCAGGGCCCGCTGGT
This sequence comes from Micromonospora sp. C28SCA-DRY-2, assembly GCF_030519475.1. Lineage (GTDB taxonomy): Bacteria > Actinomycetota > Actinomycetes > Mycobacteriales > Micromonosporaceae > Micromonospora. The sequence continues at coordinate 68,472 of NZ_JAUMKD010000007.1, forward strand.
CACCGCCCTCCCAGGCGGTGGCGACCAGGCCGGGGGTCGGATCCGCGGGCGTGGCACGCACGGCAGCCATACGTCTCACCGTAGGAACGCCGATCACCGTCCGTCATCACCCGCTCCGGGTGAAAACCGGCAGCACATCCACGATCGACGATATGGACAAACACCACCGTCGATGGCGAGGATGCGGTGATGGGATCTCATGACACCGCCGGCGACCGACCCACGAGGTCCACCCGGCGCACCTTCCTGTCCGCCTCCGCCGCCGCCACCGCCGCCACCGTCGCCGTTCCCCTGCTGGCCGAGCCGGCCGCCGCACACGACGCCCCGCCGGACGGGCCCGGCCGCCCGGTCCGGCCGCAGCCCCCCGACCGGGAGCTGCGTGACCTGCTGCGGCAGGTCGACCAGCGGCGGATCGAGGCGATCGTCCGCCGGCTGGCGGCGTTCGGCACCCGGCACACCCTCTCCAGCCAGGACGACCCGGAGCGCGGCATCGGCGCCGCCCGGGACTGGATCCACGACCGGATGCGCGAGTACGCCGCCGCCTCCGGCGGCCGGATGACCGTCGAACTCCAGTCGTACGTGCAGCAGCCGGCCGCCCGGATCCCGGTGCCCACGACGATCACCAACGTGGTGGCGACGCTGCGCGGGGAGACGTCGCCGAACCGGACGTACGTGATCACCGGGCACTACGACTCCCGGGCCAGCGACGTGATGGACGCGGTCAGCGACGCCCCGGGCGCCGACGACGACGCGTCCGGGGTGGCCGTGGTGATGGAACTGGCCCGGCTGATGGCCACCCGGCGCACCGCCGCCACCATCGTCTTCGCCGCCGTGGCCGGCGAGGAGCAGGGGCTGTACGGCTCGGCGTACCTGGCCGGGCAGCTCAAGGCGGCCGGCGCGGACGTGCAGGGCATGTTCAGCAACGACATCGTGGGCAGCAGCACCGCCGACGACGGCACCCGCGACCCGCGCAGCGTGCGGCTCTTCGCCGAGGGGGTGCCGACGGCGGAGACGCCCGCCGAGGCGGCCACCCGGCAGTCCGTCGGTGGCGAGAACGACTCGTCGTCGCGGCAACTGGCCCGGTTCGTCGCCGACACCGCCGAGAACTCGGCCACCGGCATGCGGGTCCGGGTGATCTACCGGCGGGACCGCTACCTGCGCGGCAGCGACCACATCTCGTTCCTGCGCGAGGGCTGGCCGGCGGGCCGGTTCACCGAGCCGAACGAGGACTTCGCCCACCAGCACCAGGACGTCCGGGTGGTCGACGGCAAGCAGTTCGGCGACCTGCCGGAGTTCTGCGACTTCGCGTACATCACCCGGGTGGCCCGGGTCAACGGCGCCGCGCTCTGGTCGCTGGCCCGCGCCCCCGGCACCCCGAAGGGCGCGGTCATCGTCACCAGCAACCTCACCAACGACACCACCCTGCGCTGGCAGCGCGGCACCGAGCCGGACCTGGCCGGCTACGAGGTGCTGTGGCGGGAGACCACCGCGGCGGAGTGGCAGCGGGTGATCCCGGTCGGCGACGTCACCGAGGTGACCATCGACCTGTCCAAGGACAACGTCTTCTTCGGCGTGCGGGCGGTGGGCCGCGACGGGCACCGCAGCCCGGTGGCGTTCCCCCGGCCGGGCAGCTGAGCTTCCCGCCGGGCGGCTGAGCGGTTCACCCGGATCGGGTGGGGTCCGCTCACCCGGGGACGGCGGAGCATGGTCGTCGGTCCGATCTGAGCGCACGACGGAGGCAACCTGATGAGCACGCCGATGTCCAACGACCAGCGGCAGCCGATCTACCTGCGGCAGAGCGGGCGCAAGCAGCTCACCCCGCGGCAGCGGCGGCGGGTGGAGCACAAGCAGGGGCGCATCGAGCGGCTGGGCATGCTGCGCACCGACGCGCGGCGACCCGGGCGCTGAGTCGCCCGCCGGTGCCGGCCGCCCCGCCACGGGCGGCCGGCACCGCGCTATCCGGCCGCCGGAGCGGTGATCGCCCAGCGCTCGTGGTCCCGCCAGGCCCCGTCGATGTAGAGGTACTCCGGCGAGTAGCCCTCCAACCGGAAGCCCAGCTTGCGGGCCACCCGGCGGGACGGCTCGTTGCCCGGTTGGATGTTCGCCTCCAGCCGGTGCAGGCCCAGCACGGTGAAGGCGTGCTCGATCACCAGGCCGATGCCGGCCGAGGCGTGCCCGGTGCCGCTGTACGGCAGGAACGCGGCGTAGCCGAGGTAGCCGCCGCGCAACGCGCCGAGCAGGATGCCGCTGATGTTCACGTACCCGGCGATCGCCCCGCTGGCCCGGTCGCAGATCAGGTAGCCGGCGTGGTCCCGGCGGCGGATCTTCGCGAGGTACGCGGCGTACGCCGCCGGGTCGGCGGGCGCGGCGAGCCAGGGGTGGTGCAGCTCGCGGCTGCGCCGCGCGGCCGCGATGAACTCGGCCTCGTCGCCGGGGCGGGGTCGGCGGATGCCGGCCGGGCCGGCGGTGCGCAGATATCTCACGGCGGACAACTGTGGCCCCCGCTCCGGTCGGCGTCCAGCGGGTTACCCGGATCGGCGTCCGGGTGTGCCCGGCGTCACCGGCGCGGCCGTCGCCGGCGCGCCGGTCAGGCTCGGCGCTCGACGGTGTAGTGGATGGTCTGGGCGACGATCCAGCCCTGCTCGATCACGAACGAGTCCGCCCCGTCGCGGACCCGGGCGCCGTCCGCCTCCGCCGTCCACTCCAGGAACGCCACCCGCCCCTCCACCAGCCGGTTGGTATACGTGTACCGGCCGCCGGGCAGCTCCTCCTCCAGCAGCCGGGCCAGCTCGCGGACCCCGGCGTGGCCGCGGAACACGCCGCGGCGCTCCAGCACGACCACGTCCGGCGCGGCGTTGCGCTCCAGATCCTCGGCGAACCGGTGTTCGGCGGCCAGGCGCAGGTGGTCGTCGAAGACCTCCCGCGCCGACCGGGCGCGCAGTTCCGCCGTCATGACCGCTCCCTCCGCCGACCTGGCCCGCCGCCCCGATCGTCACCCACCCACCCCCACCCGCACCGCCCAATCCCGCATCCCCGCCCCGACCCCGGCGGGGCGGCCGGTCAGAGCGGGCCGGGGTGCGGCTGGTCGAGCGGCATCGGCACCTGGAGGTAGGTGCTGCCGCGCAGGTCCAGCCAGGCCCGGTCGGGCGAGCGGACCAGGCGCAGCATCACCCCGGAGCAGTTCGGGCAGCGCCCGACCAGACCGGGGGCGTGCGAGTAGACCCGCAGCCCGGCCATCGGGCCGAGCATGCCGCAGTTCTCGCAGCGGCCGCTGGCGGTGCTCAGGTCGACGGCGAACAGCTCGCGCAGCGGGCCGTCGAGCATGTTGCCGTCCAGGTAGGACATGTCGGTCATGGTGCCTCCTCGACGCTCAGCCGGTGGGGCCGAACCGTTCGGTCTTCACCCGCCGGCTCTGGTGCCCCAGCCCGACCAGCAGGTCCGCCACCGTCTCCACGAACCCGGTGGGGCCGCAGACGTAGCAGAGTGGTTCCAGGTCCGGCGGCCAGCCGTGGCTGTTCACGTCGGCCAGCCCGATCCGGTGCGGCTCACCCCGCCATCCTGGCGGCGTCTGCCGGGTGTAGACGTACGCCACGTCGAGGCCGAAGTCGTCCCGGGCCCGGCGGCGCAGCTCGTCGGCGTAGATCACGTCGTCCGGGGTGCGCACCGAGTAGAGCAGCCGGAACGGCGCCCGGTTGCCGGCCGCCCGGCGGGCCCGGATCATCGCCATCAGCGGCACCACGCCCGACCCGCCGCCGACCAGCAGCACCGGGGCGGTCTCCTCCGGCCGCCAGACGAACCAGCCGCCGACCGGGCCGCGCACCTCGACCGGGTCACCCTCGGCGTACGTGTCGATCAGGTACGGCGACACCTCGCCGTCCGGCACCCGCTGGACGGTCACCTCGATCCGTGGGCCACCGGTGCCGTCCACCACCGGCCCGGCCACCGAGTACGACCGCGCCGCCTGGTAGCCGTCCTCGGCGGTGAGCCGGAGGTCGACGTGCTGCCCGGGCACGTGCCCCGGCCAGTCCGGCACCTCCAGCACCAGGGTATGCGCGCTCGGCGTCTCGACCCGGCGCTCCACGAGCCGGGCCACCCGCCACCGCAGCGGCGCTGTCAATCGCCCTGGTACCGCTGCTCACGCCACGGATCCCCGTAGTCGTGGTAGCCGGCGGTCTCCCAGAATCCGGGCTCGTCGGTGGGGGTCAGCCGGATGCCGCGCACCCACTTGGCCGACTTCCAGAAGTACAGGTGCGGCACCAGCAGCCGGGCCGGCCCGCCGTGTTCGGCGGGCAGCGGGGCGCCCTCGAAGGTGTGCGCCACCCAGGCCCGCCCGCCGCGCAGGTCGTCCAGCGGCAGGTTGGTGGTGTAGCCGCCGTACGAGTGGGCCTGTACGTAGTGCGCGCCGGTGTCGACGCCGTCGAGCAGGGTGTCCAGCGAGACGCCCTGCCAGGTGGTGTCCCGCTTGGACCAGCGGGTCACGCAGTGGATGTCCACCGTCGGTGTCTCCTGGGGCAGCGCCATCAGCTCGTCCCAGCTCCACCGGTACTCGGCGCCGGTCTCGGTGGTGATGACGAACTCCCAGGTGTCCAGCGGCACCTTCGGGGTCGGGCCGGCGGAGAGCACCGGGAAGTCCTGGGTCAGGTACTGCCCCGGCGGCAGGGCCGGCTCCGCGGAGCGGGGCCGGCCCTGGAAGCCTGGTGACACGATTCCCACCCGTCAGTCGTACCACCCCCGGTCGGGCCGCCGGGGGCGGTCGGGCGGAGCCGACCGGGCCGGGTGACCCGCTCAGCGCCGCTCGGCGACGACCTCCCGCTCCCCGGCCACGGTGCGGGTGGCCCGCAGGCTGGTGATGGTGACCACCACCAGCACCGCGATGATCACGCCGAGCGAGGCCAGGGTGGGGATCTCCGGCACGCCCTTCCAGATGCCGTGCGCCCAGTGCAGGGCGAGCTTGACGCCGATGAAGGCCAGGATGACGGCCAGGCCGTAGGTGAGGTGGACCAGCCGGCTCAGCGCGGCGTGCAGCACGAAGTAGAGCGCCCGCAGGCCGAGCAGGGCGAACGCGTTGGTCGCGAAGACCAGGTACGGGTCCTCGGTGATGCCGTAGACGGCCGGCACCGAGTCGACGGCGAAGACCACGTCGGTGGCGAGCACCGCGACCACCACGAGGGCGAGCGGGGTCAGCGTCCGCCGGCCGTGCTCCCGGATGGTCATCCGGGTGCCGTGGTAGTCGTCGGTCACCGGCATGAACCGGCGCAGCAGCCGCACCGAGCGCATCTTGTTGATGTCCACCTCCTGCTGGTGGCCGGAGACGGCGTCGCGCAGCAGCTTGATCGCGGTGACGATCAGGATCGCGGCGAAGAGCAGGAAGGCGAAGTCGAGGGTCTGCAGGGCGGCGGCGCCGAGCGCGATGAAGATCGCCCGGAGCACCAGCGCGCCGGCGATGCCGTAGAGCAGGACCCGCTGGGCGAGGACCGCGGGCACCGCGAACGCGGCCAGCAGCAGCATGAAGACGAAGAGGTTGTCGACCGAGAGCGACTTCTCCACCAGGTAACCGGTGAGGTAGTCGATGCCCTGCTGGGAGCCGTAGCGGCCCCAGACCCAGACGCCGAAGGCGAGCGGGAGGGCGATGTAGAAGGCCGACCAGCCCAGTGCCTCGCGCAGCGACACCTCGTGCGGGCGGCGGGTGACGAGGAAGTCCAGCACCAGCAGCGCGAGCACGCCGACGATCGTGACGCCCCACAGCGTCGGGGTGCCGACCGACTGGATCTCAGCCGCAGCAAGGTATGACGAACCGGACATGGAGCCTCCTCGAACACCGTGACATGTTCGAGGTCTCCTTCACCCACCTTTCGTGGGCAACCACCCGAGGCGCGCTCCGGGGCCCGCCGTACTGACCGGAATGGTTCGTGGGAAGTACTCCCCTCGTGGCGACAAGGTTAGGCCAGGCTGATTCCGCGCGCCAAGCGGCACCCCGGTGGGCGGGATCAGCGGGCGGTGATCGCGGCCAGGACCCGGTCGACGGCCAGGTCGGCCATGCAGGCCGGACCGGCCGGGTCCAGCGGGCAGCGCGCCGCCCACCAGCAGGGCTGTTCGGTGATCGCGGTGGGCCGACGGTGCTCGCACCCGGGCAGTCCCTGCAGGTCGATCCCGCCGATGCCGTACCGCCGGGCGTCGGTGGGGCCGAAGAGGGCGACCGTGGCCGCGCCCGCGGCGGCGGCGAGCCGCACCGGCCCGGTGTCCGGGCCGACCACCACGCCGCCCCGGCGGGCGACGGCGGCGAACTGCCCGGCCAGGGTGGGCAGGTCGGCGCGGGGCAGCGGAACGCCGAGCGGGTCCTCGGCGGGCACCGGCCCGACGGTCAGCACCGGGTGCCCGCGCCGGGCCAGCTGGTCGGACAGCCGCCGCCAGTGCGGGTCCGGCCAGCGCTTCACCGCCATGCCCGCGTCGGTGACCAGCACCACCGGCGGCGCCGGCGGGTCACCGACCAGCCGGTCGACGACCCGCTCCCCGGCCGCGCGGGCGGCGCCGGGGACGTGCACCCGGGGCCGGGCGGCCCGGTCCGCCGCGTCCAGCAGCCCCTCGGCGTGCAGGATCTCCAGGTAGCGCTCGCCGACCGGCTGGTCCGGCGGGGGTTGGCGCCACAGGTTGGTCACCGCACGGGTCGCCGCCGCCGACAGCAGCTCCGGGATGCCGTCGTAACGGGTGGTGCTGACCGCCAGGTCGGGGCGGCGCTCGGCGAGCGCCGCGACCACCGCCTCCCGCTCCGCTCCCGGCCGGCCGTGCCGTGGCGTACACACCTCGGTGACCGCCGGGTCGGCGCGCACCAGGTCCGCCCCCGGCTCGTGGGTGAGCAGCCGGATCCGGGCGCCCGGGTGGCGGCGGGCCAGCCCGTGCACCGCCGGCAGCAACATCACCAGGTCGCCGATCCCGCCGAGCAGGTCGACCACCAGGATGTCCGGCCCCCGGTCAGGCACCGGCGCCCGCCAGGGTCCGCCGGTAGAGGTCGCGGTGCGCGGCGGCCACCCGCGGCCAGGAGTACGCGGCGGCGAAGGCCCGGCCGCGCTCGGCGAGCCGCCGGCGCAGCACCGGGTCGGCGAGCAGCTTGCCGACCGTACGGGCGACGGCGGCGGCGTCCCGGCGCTCCCGGATGACCGCCACGGCGCCGCTGCGCCCGAGTTCGCCGTCGCCGGATTCGGGCAGGGTCACCGCGGTCGGCAGGCCGTGGGCGAGCGCGGCCAGCAGCGCCCCGCTCTTCGTGCTCACGCCGGCGGTGAACGGCAGCACCGCCACGTCGGCGGCGTGCAGGGCGGCGGAGACCCGCTCGGCGGGCAGGTGGCCGGTGAAGGTGACCGCGTCGGCGACGCCGTGCCTCCCGGCGAGGGCGGTCAGTTCCGCCCGGAACGCGCGCGCCTCGGGCTCGGGCAGTGCCTGGGCGGTGAACCCGCCCACCACCAGCAGTCGCAGGTCGGGGTGGTCGCGGCGGAGCGCGGGCAACGCCTCGATCAGGTAGCGCACGCCCTTGACCGGGTGCACGAAGCCGAAGAACACCAGCACCGGCGTACCCTCGGGCAGGCCCAGCTCCGCGCGCAGCCGGTGCCCGGCGGTGGGTGCGCCCACCTGGTCGGCGACGTTCGGGGCGAGCGGGATCTGCGCGGCGTCGCGCCCGGTGCGGGCCCGCAGCACCGCGGCGTGACCGGGGTTGGTGACGATCACCGCGGCGCTGGCCGGCACCAGCCGGCCCGACTCCCGGTCCCAGCGGCGGGTCCGCTCCACCGCCGACCAGAGGCGGGCGGGCAGCCAGCCGGGCCAGGCCCACGAGCCGTACTCGTGCAGGGTGGTGACCAGCGGAACGGTCCGGGGCAGCCGCAGTGGCAGCAGCCCGGGTTGCCCGGAGAAGCGGTACGCCGCCGGCGCGAACTGCACGTGCACCAGGTCCGGGGCCAGCCGGCGGACCGCGCGGGCGGCCCGGGTGGTGGCGCTCGCCCAGCCGTCGCCGTCCGGCCGCACCGGCACGCCGGTGGCCTCGACCCCGACGTCGGGCAGCGCGGCCAGCAGGTGCCGCACGTAGTCGCTCACCCCGTCGTGTTCCGGTGACCCCGGGCCGTGCAGCATGGCCACCCTGATCCGGTCGTCGACCACGCCGCCTCCCCGCCTGCGCCGGAGCCCGCCCGGGCGGCAGCCGGCTGCCCGGCCCCGCACGCCTTCTGCCCGCACCGGGGCCCGCCCGGACCGGAGGCGGATTCCCGGCCCCTTACGGCGCAAACCCGCCAGCGCCTATCGTGGCCCGATGACCGAGGACGTCCCGGCCGGCCCGCTCGCCGGCGTACGGGTGGTGGAGCTGGCCGGCATCGGGCCGGGCCCGTTCGCCGCGATGATGCTGGCCGACCTGGGTGCCGACGTGGTCCGGGTGGACCGGGTCGCCGAGGTGGACCCGGCCGCCTTCGGCACCCCGCACCCGGACCTGCTCAACCGGGGTCGCCGCTCGATCGCCGTCGACCTGAAGTCCGCCGGCGGCCGGGAGGTGGTGCTCGCCCTGGTGGCCGGCGCGGACGCGCTGATCGAGGGCTTCCGGCCGGGGGTGACCGAGCGGCTGGGCATCGGTCCGGCGCACTGCCTGGCGGCGAACCCCCGGCTGGTCTACGGGCGGATGACCGGCTGGGGGCAGGACGGGCCGGTCGCCCCGTACGCCGGGCACGACATCGACTACCTGGCGCTGACCGGGGCGCTGCACGGCATCGGCCGGGCCGGCGAGCGCCCGGTGCCGCCGATGAACCTGCTCGGCGACTTCGGCGGCGGCGGGATGATGCTCGCCCTCGGCCTGGTCGCCGCCCTGTACGCGGTCCGCGGCGGCGCCACCGGCCAGGTCGTCGACGCGGCCATCGTGGACGGCGTGGCGGTGCTCAGCACCCAGATCCACGCGCTGCGGCGGCTCGGCATGTGGCAGGACCCGCGCGGGGTGAACCTGCTCGACGGCGGGGCGCCCTTCTACGACACCTACGAGTGCGCCGACGGTAAGTACCTGGCGGTCGGCGCGCTGGAGCCGAAGTTCTACGACGAACTGGTGCGCCGCACCGGTTTCCCGCTGCACCCGGACGAGGCGCTGGACCGTACCGACCCGGCGAACTGGCCGGCGCTGCGGGCGGCCTGGGCGCGGCTGTTCCGCACCCGCAGCCGGGACGAGTGGACCGCGCTGCTCGGCGCCTCGGACGCCTGCGTGGCCCCGGTGCTGGACTGGCGGGAGGCGCCGGAGCACCCGCACCTGGCCGCGCGGCGCACCTTCGTGGAGCGGGACGGGGTGACCCAGCCGGCGCCGGCGCCCCGGTTCTCCGGCACCCCGACGGCGCTGCGCCGGCCGCCGCCGCAGCCCGGCGAGCACACCGACGAGGTGCTGGTCGAGGCGGGCTTCGACGCGCTCCGGATCGCCGACCTGCGGGCGACCGGCGCGATCGCCTGACCGCGGCCCACCTCCCTGGTCGCACCGCGCCCCCCGGCCGCGCCGGCCCACCGTCGTTCGGGTGCATCTGTGGTCGCTGGAACGACAACGGATGCACCCGGTCCCGCGCAGGCGACCGGCGGCGGTGCGACCGGGCCGGCGGGCCGGCCGGTCAGGAGCGGCGCAGTGTCGCGCCGGGGGCCATCGCCGGCTCGACCAGGTCGCGGTAGTCGCGCGGCAGTTGGGCCGCGACGTCGTCGAACTCGCCACCGCTGATCGCCTCGCGGAGGGTGACGAAGACCGCCCGCGCGCCGTCCCGGGCGGCCGCCTCGTCGACGCCGGCGCGCAGCGCGACCCGGGCGACGAACTCGGCGCCGCCGAACCGGTCCGCCGACTCGGTACGCGGGCTCGGCTTGAGCACCAGCTGGAGCGGCTTGGGCAGCTGCACGGCCAGGTCCAGCACCTCGCCACCGGTCAGCCGCTCGGCGAGCGTCTCCAGGGTGGCCCGGGTCAGCGCGACGGCCCGCTCGGACGGGGTGCGGGTGCGCTGGGCGACCTGGTCGATGAAGGTGTCGTAGTTCATCGCGTGCTCCCTCGGCTCGGTGCGTGCGCGTACCCGCGACCCGGGTCGGGAAACGGCGCGCGTACCCGCGGGCCGGGTCGGGAAACGGCGCCGGATTTCCGGCGGGGACGGCGCGTGCCGTCCGGCTGGGCGGGTAACCGCCGCCGGTCGTGACCGGATCGATGCCCGAGGAGCCGACACCATGGCGAGTTACGCCGACGTGCTGCAGTACCTGTCGAGCCTGGACTATCCGGCCGGCAAGGACGACGTGGTCCGCGAGGCGGAACGGGAGGGCGCCCCGCCGGAGGTGCTCAAGGCCCTGCGCGCCCTGCCGCCGGTGGACTACGCCAACGGCAACGAGGTGGTCCGCTCCGCGGGCATCGACGCCGCGCCCGAGCTGAGCGCGTCCCAGCGGGCGGCGCAGGCCCGGGAGCCGCACACCCGGGTCTCGCAGCACCTGCGCGGCATCTGACCCCGCCGCCACCCGCACCCGGGCCGACCCGGTCGCGCCGCCGCGCGACCGGCAACGGTCCGGGCTTCCTTCGGCGCGCCGCCCGGCGCTCACCGCCGTCGTCGGCCGCTCGGCCCCCGCGTCGTGGCGGTTTCCCGCGCGGTTCGCGCTCGGACGCGGTGCGGCAGGCGGCGGTGGGTGACGGGCCGGACAGGCGGGCGCCCCGTGTCGCGAACCGCGACCGGGGCGCCCAACAAACACCTGACCTGGGCGAACGCGCCCGAACCGGAACGCGGCCGCCAGGCGGTGACGTACGCCCGAACCGGGCGGGCATCACTGCCGCGATCATCATACGATAGGGATCATCCGTACGGTCAGAAAATCCGGAACTGTGGGCCAGTCCACTCCACCGGATCAGCCGGTCACCTCGGCGTACCGGTGTTCCAGGTCGACCCGGGCCAGCGCACCGACCAGCCAGGCGAGCCGTTCCGACTCGCCGCTGCCGGCCAGCCCGGCCAGGTCGGCGGCGGAGCGCCCGAGCCCGAGCTTGCGGGCCGCGACGAGGGCCCGCCGGTCGGCCACCGGCGCCACCTCCCGCCACAGCGCCTGCGCCTCGCGCAGGAACAGGTCGACCACCTGGTCGTCCACCCCGGGCAGGTCGGTGAGCAGCTTCCGCTCGCGGGCCGGGTCGTGGTGGGCCACCGCGCGCAGCCGGCGCAGGTCGCCCCGGTAGCGGTCCACCACCGTCTGGGCGAGGTCGCCGAGGACGGTGGCCAGCGCGTCCACGTCGCCCCGCTGGCCGGCCTCGCGCAGCACCCGCAGCCGGTCGGCGTGCAGCGAGCGGGCCAGCCGGGCCGCGCTGTCCCACCCGTTCGCGGGCAGCGCGCGGGCACTGTCCACGGCCCGCCGGAAGTCGCCCCGGCGGGCCAGCAGGACGGAGAGACAGAGCAGTTGGAACAGGTTCGACGGGTTGTTGATGACCCGGAAGCCGTACTGCTCGGCGAACCCGCGCCCGCTGCCGGCGAGCCGGCGTACCAGGCGCTTCTTGTCCTCGATGCTGGAGATGGCACTGGTCGGCATGCCCGCGACTACCCGCGTCGCCGCCGGCCACGCCTGCCCGAGCGGGGTCAGCCGCGCACGCCGCCGCTGCGGTCGCGGGCCTTGAGCCGGGTGGTGGGCAGCGCGGGGGCGGGCAGCGGCGGGGCCGGGTCGTCGGCGACGACGCCGAACCGGCGCCCGGCCATCCAGTCCTCCCGGGCGGCGGCGACCTCCTCGTGCGAGCGCCCCACGAAGTTCCACCACATCACCAGCGGCTCCTCGAACGGGGTCCCGCCGAGCAGCAGCAGCTGGCTGCCGGGTTCGCCGCGCACGGTCAGCCGGTCCCGGCCGGTGCCGAGGTAGAGCAACGCGCCCGGGGCGAACGACACCCCGTCCACCTCGGCGGAGCCCGACATGGCCAGCAGGCCGTACTCGAAGTCCGGGCGCAACTCCAGCGCGGACGGTGCCGGACCGCGCAGCTCCAGCTGCGCGCCGAGCAGCGGGGTGTGCACCACCGCCGGGGAGCGTTCCCCACCCAGCTCGCCGACCAGCAGGGTGACGTCCAGCTCGCCGGCGGCCCAGCGGGGCAGCTCGCCGTGGTGGGCGAAGTCGGGGTCGCCGGCCCGCGCCGGGTCGGGCAGCGCCACCCAGAGCTGCACGCCGTGCATCAGCGGCGGGTGCGCCGCCGGCGAGCGCTCGGAGTGCGCGATGCCGCGCCCGGAGGTCATGACGTTCAGCTGGCCGGGCCGGATCGGCTGGACGCTGCCCAGGCTGTCGCGGTGCAGGATCTCGCCGTCCAGCAGCCAGGTGACCGTCTGCAACCCGGTGTGCGGGTGCGGCGGCACCTCCATGCCGGGCCGCTCGGCGACGTCGTCCGGGCCGAAGTGGTCGACGAAGCACCACGCGCCGACCATCCGCCGCTGCCGCTGCGGCAGCAGGCGACGCACAGTGGTGTAGCGACCCAACGGGACGTCGTGGCCGGGCAGCAGCACGCTGCCGGGATCGACGGTGGCCACGCCCGGCGGTCGGGTCTGCGCCGGCATCGATTCGGTACGCTCCACCGCCCCGACTGTACGCTCACCACCCAGGGCGCGGGCCCGGACCTCGGCGGCGCGGCCGGCCGGCGCGACCACTCCGGGCCTCGACGTGAACGCTCCCGTCCCGGGCCGGTGAACCGGGCGACGGTGACCGTCCGTATTCCGGGACGGTTGGCGGGTACGCCGACGCGGGTGGTAGCAACGGGGCTGCCAGGAAGCGAAGGGACGTGTCGGTATGCCGGAGACCGTCGAGTCGGTGTTCGCCAGGGTGGTCGCCCGCAACCCGGGGGAGCCGGAGTTCCACCAGGCGGTGCGGGAGGTGCTGGAGAGCATCGGCCCGGCGCTGGCCCGCCACCCCGAGTACGCCGAGGCGCGGATCGTCGAGCGGATCTGCGAGCCGGAGCGGCAGGTCATCTTCCGGGTGCCGTGGGAGGACGACCAGGGCCGGGTGCGGGTCAACCGGGGCTTCCGGGTGGAGTTCAACAGCGCGCTCGGCCCGTTCAAGGGCGGCCTGCGCTTCCACCCGTCGGTCTACCTCGGGATCGTGAAGTTCCTCGGCTTCGAGCAGATCTTCAAGAACGCGCTGACCGGGCTGCCGATCGGCGGCGGCAAGGGCGGCGCGGACTTCGACCCGAAGGGCCGCTCGGACCGCGAGGTGATGCGGTTCTGCCAGAGCTTCATGACCGAGCTCTACCGGCACATCGGCCCGCAGACCGACGTGCCGGCCGGGGACATCGGGGTGGGCTACCGGGAGATCGGCTACCTGTTCGGCCAGTACCGGCGGATCACCAACCGGTACGACTCCGGCGTGCTGACCGGCAAGGGCCTCGCCTACGGCGGCGCCCAGGCGCGCCGGGAGGCGACCGGCTACGGGGCGGTCTTCTTCGCCGAGGAGATGCTCCGGCAGGCCGGCGACGGCCTGGAGGGCAAGCGGGTGGTGGTGTCCGGCTCCGGCAACGTGGCGATCTACGCGATCGAGAAGGTGCACCAGCTCGGCGGCCGGGTGGTGGCCTGCTCGGACTCCACCGGCTACCTGCTGGACGAGAAGGGCATCGACCTGGACCTGCTGCGGGAGCTGAAGGAGGAGCGCCGCGCCCGGCTGGACGACTACGTGCGGCACGTGCCGCACGCGGTGGCGGTCCCCGGCCGTACGGTCTGGGAGGTGCCCTGCGAGCTGGCGCTGCCCTGCGCCACGCAGAACGAGATCGGCGGCGCGGAGGCCGCCGCGCTGGTGGCCGGCGGCTGCGTCGCGGTGGTGGAGGGCGCGAACATGCCCACCACCCCGGAGGCGGTGCGGATCCTGGGCCGGGCCGGCGTCCGGTTCGCGCCCGGCAAGGCGGCCAACGCCGGCGGGGTGGCGGTGAGCGCGCTGGAGATGCAGCAGAACGCCAGCCGGGACTCGTGGACGTTCGCCCACACCGAGCAGCGGCTGCGGGAGATCATGCGGGACATCCACGACCGCTGCTGGGCCACGGCCGAGGAGTACGGGCTGCCCGGCGACTACGTGGCCGGCGCGAACATCGACGGGTTCCGCCGGGTGGCCGAGGCGATGCTGGTGCAGGGCCTGATTTGACCGTCCGCTCGGTCAGCCATTGACGGCGGTTGACGGCGGCCCTAGGTTCAGGGGCACTACCGGCCGGTAGGCACCCGTCCCGCCGCCGACCACGGGCGGCACCGTCCGAGGTGGAGCACCGATGCCGCCCTCATCCGCCCGTACCACCCGGCGTCTGCTGGCCGCCGGCGTCGCCCTGATCCTCGCGGCCGGGCTGGCCGGCGCCGCCCCGGCCGCCGCCGCCCCGGACCGCCACTCCGACGGCTCCCAGCCGCTGCCCGGCTACACGATCAGCAACCCGCCCCTGGATCCGCTGGTGGTGGACGGCCGGCCGACCACGGTACGGCAGGGCGTGCACCGGCACGCCGGCTACATCGTCGAGGTGCCGGCGCGGTGGAACGGCGACCTGGTGCTCTGGGCGCACGGCTACCGCGGCCAGGAGAAGGTGCTCTCCCCCGAGCCGCCCGGCTTCGGGCTGCGGCAACGGCTGGTCGAGCAGGGGTACGCCTGGGCGTCCTCCTCCTACTACAGCAACGGCTTCGACATCCGCTCCGGGGTGCTCAGCACCAGGGACCTGGCCACCCACTTCGGCCGGCTGGTCGAGCGACCGCACCGGACCTACCTGGCCGGGGTGTCGATGGGCGGCTACATCATCGCCCGCTCGCTGGAGCAGTACCCGGGCTTCTACGCCGGGGCGCTGCCGATGTGCGGGGTGCTCGGTGACCAGACGCTGCTCGACTTCTTCCTCGACTACAACCTGGTCGCCCAGGCCCTCGCCGGGGTGCCCGCGTACCCGACCCCGGCCGACTACCTGACCAACGCGGTGCCGCGGATCCAGCAGGCGCTGGGCCTGGCCGGGCTCACCCCGACCGGCCCGGACACCACCAACGACCTCGGCAAGCAACTGCGTGCCATCACCGTGAACCGCTCCGGCGGCCCGCGGCCCGGCGCCGAGGCGTCCTTCGCGGTCTGGAAGGACTTCCTCTTCGCGATCAGCACCACCAGCGGCGGCGACTCCCCCGCCGAGCGGCCCGGGCAGCTCGCCACCAACCTGTTCACCCGGTACGCCCCGAACTCCCCGGTCGACGTGAACGCCACCGTGCGGCGCGTCGCCTCGGAGAACCTGCGCCAGCGGCTCTCCCCGACCCTCACCGAGGTGCCCCGGATCGCCGGCCGGCCCACCGCGCCGGTGGTCAGCCTGCACGACCTCGGCGACCTGTTCGTGCCCTTCTCCATGGAGCAGGCGTACGCCCGGGACGTCGCCAAGCACGGCCGGAGCAGGCTGGTGGTGCAGCGGGCCATCCGGGCCGCGCAGCACTGCGAGTTCACCCCGGCCGAGGCCGGCGCCGCCTGGGACGACCTGGTCTCCTGGGTACGCCACGGCAAGCGGCCGGCCGGCGACACGGTGACCGACCCGGCGGTGGTCGCCGCGCCGGACTACGGCTGCCGGTTCAGCGACCGGGCCGCGTACGCCGCCGGCGTCGGCACCCGCCGCCTCTACCCGGCCTGCTGAGGCAGCCGGGCGCGGGGCGTCAGTGCTGCGTGCGCAGCCCCGCCTCCAGGGCGCCCCGCAGGCCCAGGTAGCCGACGATCCGCTGGTGGATCCGGGCGTAGTGGGCGCGCTGCCCGGCCGACAGCCGCGGATCCGTCATGGCCGCGGCCAGGTCGACCACCCGGGCCGCCGGCCGGTACTCCATCCAGGTCGGCAGCACCGTCACGTCGGTCACCTCCCACCGCCCGCTCGCCGTGCGGCGGAAGGTGAACTCCGGCACCACGGCGTCCTGCGTGTTCTCCGGCGAGCCGTCGCCGAACCGGGTGGTCAGGTTGCCCATGCCGTAGGCGACCCACTTCGCGCCGATCTTCTCGAAGGGCTGCACCACGTGGGCGTGGTGGCCGACGATCAGGTCGATCTCGGCCGAGTCCAGCAGCACCCGGGCGAGGTCGAGCTGGTCGCCGTTCGGCTCGTTCTGGTACTCCGTCCCCCAGTGCATGGACAGGATGACGATCTCGGCGCCGGCCGCCCGGGCCCGCCGGGCCTCGGCGAGGATGGCGTCCTGGTCGATCCGGTTCGCCGCCCACGGTCGGCCCGCCGGCAGCTCGATGCCGTTGAAGCTCAGGGTGTACGACAGCTGCCCGACCTTGACCCCGGCCACGTCCAGCACGTTCGGCCGGGCGGCCTCCGCGGCGCTGCGGGCCGTGCCGGTGTGCCGGAGCCCGACCCGGTCCAGGTTGTCCAGCGTACGGGCGATGCCCGCCACCCCCGTGTCCAGCGAGTGGTTCGAGGCGGTGGAGCAGGTGTCGAAGCCGGCCCAGGCGGCCGCGTCGGCCAGTTGCGGCGGCACGCTGAACTCCGGCCAGCCGGTGAACGGCCCCCCGGGTTCGGCCAACGGTGTCTCCAGGTGGCAGATGGCGAGGTCGGCGGCGCTGACCCGGGGGCGGATCGCCGCGAGCACCCGGGTGAAGTCGTGTCCGTCCCGGCCGTTGCGCCGCGCGTCGAGTGCCGCCTGCTCGGTGAGCGGCGGATGGACCAGCAGGTCACCGGCGGCCACCACGGTCAACTCGGTACGCGGCGTCGGCGCCGCGCTCGGCTTCACCGGCCCGCTGGTGGGTGCCGCCGGCGGATCGAGCTGCCGCTCCGGCGCCCCACAGCCGGCGACGAGCAGTACGACCAGCAGGACCATCCCGACCTTCGACTTCATGGCCGACATACTGCTGGTCCGGCCCCGGCCCGGGTGGGCAAACGCCGAAGGCTCCCTCCCCGGAGTGGGGAGGGAGCCTTCGACAGTCCTTCATGTTCGGTTGTCAGTTGTTCCAGTGCTCGGTGACGAGGTCGGCGGCCTGCTGTTCCCACTGGGCGTAGTGGTCGGGGTAGGCCGACACCTGCACCGTCTGCGCGGCCTCGGTCAGGGGCATGTCCTGCCAGCCGTCGACCTGCTTGAGGCCCTTGAGGAACGCCATGGTGGAGTACTCGGGGTCGGTGATCTGCTCGACCGTGCCCCAACCGCTGGATGGGCGCTGCTGGAACAGGCCCTGCGAGTCGTGGTCGTTGCGCTCACCCAGGTGGCCCAGGTTCTCCAGCTTCGACTCCTGCAGCGCGGTGGCGATGGCCACCACGGCGGCCCGCTCGTCCATGCCGGACTTCTTCGTCGCCGCGATGATCGCCTTCACATTCGCGGTCTGCTCATCGTTCAGCTCGATGCGCGACTGCTCGCCCTGCACACCATGCGGGATCAGCTTCGCCTTGTCCACACCCGGCTTGTCGGCCTGCACGGCGGCGACCGGCTTGACCGCCTGCACCGGGGCGGCGTCGGCATGGGCGGTGGGGCCGGCGAAGACGCCACCGGCGAACGCCAGACCAGCGATACCCAGAACGCTCTTACGCATGATCGTGTTCATCACAAAAGCTCCTTCGGGGGGTCAACGCCACCAGCCCAAAAGGGGGAACGGGCACAGGGGCGCAAGCACCACCAGGGCGCTCAGAAAGACTTCGGAGGATTCGGCACGCGCGGGGCGGGGGATGCCCTGGTACCGGGATGCCCGGCAGACCTGCGAGACGGTGTCCTTCGCGGTGCCGGACTGTGTGTAACGACCACCGGGCCACCATCATTCCGGGGCCTACGACCCTCACCGGCGTGTGCCGGGCAAGGGCTGCCGCGATCGTTCGGGGGGATGCAAGGACCACGGGGCCGCCGTCATTCCGGGGCCACGATCCTCAACCGGCGGGTGCCGGCGGGACCGGTCCTGCGATCGTCAGGGGGGATGTAACGACCGGCCGCCCGCGATCATTCCGCCAGGCCCGGGACCCTCGCGCCGGCCATACCAACGAGCCCTTGCTCGATCGTCCGCACGATATAACGCCCCCGACCCGGGCCCGATTCCGCCACCCGGATGCCACCGATCACACCCACGAACCCGACAAACACCCCACACCGGCACGACGGCTCATGTGCCAGTCGGCAGTCGCCGGGATGATCGACTCCATGCCGCCGATATGGGGCCATCCCGACCGGGCTGACACCGCCACATCGGCGAAACGGCGCAGGCCCCCAGGCGGATACCGTCACATCGGCGACAGGGAGCAGCCCCTGGGTCAGATGGCCGCGTCGGTTCGTCGCGCAGGACCCTTCAATACCGCCACATTGGCGAGTCAATACCGCCACATCGGCGATAACAACGCAGGCCCCCGCATACGAAACCGGCCGGCCCCCGTGCGGGGACCGGCCGGTTCGTCAGGCGGTTGTCACCAGAGCTGCGCGACGATGTCCGCCGCCTGCTCCTCCCACTGCGCGTACGCGAACGGGTAGGCCGAGACCTGCACCGTCTGCGCCGCGGCGGTCAGCGGCAGGTCCTGCCAGCCGCCGACGTTCTTGAGCGCGGTGAAGAACGCCGTCGAGGCGTACTCCGGGTCGGTGATCTGCTCCGGCGTACCCCAACCCGACGACGGGCGCTGCTGGAACAGGCCCTGCGAGTCGTGGTCGTTGTACATGCCCAGGTGGCCGAGGTTGTACAGCTTCGACTCCTGCAGCGACGTCGCGATGCCGATCACCGCGCCGCGCTCCCCCACGCCGGTCTTCTTGGCCACGTCGATGATGGCCCGGGCGTTGGCGAGCTGGGCGTCGTCCAGCGGGATACGCGACTGCGCACCCTGCACGCCGTGCGGGATCAGCTCCTCGCGGGTGGGCTTCTCGTCGGCGGGCTTGACGGTGCTGCCGCCGGTGGTCAGTGCGGACTCCTCGGTCCGGTCGGTCTTGGCCCGGCCGGTGGCCTTCTCGATCGCCGCCACGGCGCCCTCGTGGGGGCCGGTGGTGATCGGCGCCGCCGCGGCCGTCGGCGCGAGGGCCAGGCCACCCAGTGCGGCCACGCCGGCCACGCTGAGTGCGGTCTTACGGTACGAGTCCTTCGCGATGGCGGGGAGCCATCGAGTGAAGTCGACCTTCACGATGGTTGCCCTTTCGATCGTGAAGCGCTCCGGTTGAGCACCTCTCGGGGGATCTCCGGTGCCGGAGAAGAGGTTTGCGCTCCGGCGGTACGGGGGACACAACCAGCTTCACGTGTCGGTCATTCCGGATATGCGCCGGAGCTGGACCGGCTGCGGCCCAGGTCACCGGAGGTCAGCGGGGCGGCCACACCCGGGCAGGACCGGGCGGCCATCAACCGGACCCGAAGCTCAGACCGGGAGGGCGGCACAGCCAGGGCCGAACGGGGTACGAACACCCCGTTGAGCGCGGCCGGCCGCTACGGGCCCAACCGGTACGTACACCCCGTGAGTACAGCCCGGCGATCCCGGCCACACCGGCACGAACAACGTGCACCGCCGGGCCCGCGCCACACCGGCACGAACAGCCCCGACGGGCTCAGTCGCCGTACGGGGTGCCGAACCGGACCAGCACGTGCCAGAGCTGCTTGAGGTGTTGCAGGGTCACCTCGGTGGGCCCGCGGTCGGCCCAGCGCTCCGGCTCACGCACCACCGAGGCCGCCGCCCGGCCGATCAGGGCGGCGTCGACCGGGTCGCCCGGCCGGGCGAACTCGGCGTGCACCCGGGCCGCGAGCGGCGGGATGGCCGGCCCCCGGAACTCCGGGTCGATCTCGTCCACCGGCAGGACGAAGCCGCGGTGCCAGCAGAGGGCGAAACCGTGCCGACGGGCGATCCCGGCGAGTGTCTCGCCCGCCTCGGTGCCCCGGAACGACGGGTCGACGACCACCGCCTCCACGTCCCGGCCGAGGTCGAGGTCGCCGTGGACCTGCGCCTCGATGTAGTCGTCCAGCGCGCGGCCGGCGGCGCCGGGCGACCAGGCCACGTCCTCCCGGCGGCGCAGCAGCTCCCGCACCAGGGCCACGGTGTCCATGCCCGGCCGCCCGAGGCTGGTCCCGGTGCCCTCGGTCGCCGCGACCAGGACGGCCAGCACCGGTTCGAACACCTCGACGGTGCCGAGGTCACGGGGGCCGAGGTGGCTGTCACCGAAGCAGAAGGTGGCCCGGGCCAGCACCTCGGGGCGCAGCCGCAGGTGGCACGAGCCGAAGCGGGGGCAGGCGCCGTCGGGGTGGTCGAGGAGGTTCAGCCCGCCGTACTTGGGCCGGTCGGCGGGGCGTACGCCCGGCGTCTGGTAGGCGCCGCCGAACAGCGACTCCTCCCACCGGTCCCGGTCACCCCCGGGATACGCGGTCAACCCGCCGTTGGAGATCCGGGTCTCGAACTGGCTGCGGTAGATCCCCTCGTCGGCGAGCGCCCCGGCGACCGTACGGCCGTCGGCGAGCAGCCGGTCGGGGTGGAAGTTGAGGGTGAGCCGCCCGTGCCGGCCGATCGCGGCGATCAGCTCCTCCGGCTGGTGCGTGACGCCCGACCCGGCCAGTGCCCGGGCGATCGTGGCCAGGGCGGCCGGGCGGTCCCGCAGCGCCGTGCGCCGCACGTGGTCGAGCGCCGCGCGCTGCGCCGGGGTGAGCGGAACCGGGGTGGTTGCCGGGTTTCCGACGGACTGCACGCCGGGGATCATCGCCGTGCCCGCCGGGTGGGCGCATCCCGTTTTCCGGCGGCATCGGAACGGGGTACGGCGGATTCCGGGGTCGGGCCCGCGGCGGGGTTGGTCGGGGCGACCACGCGGCGAGCGCTCGATCGTCGGGTCACTCGCCGCGCGGGCGGTCGGTGCCGAAGCCGTCCAGGGTCGCCCGCTCGTCGGCGTCGAGGAGTTCCTGGAAGAGGGTGATCTGCAGGCCGGCCGGGGCGTCGAGGCGGGAGTTGAGGGACTGCCACGGCGTCACCGTGGGTGGGGCGATCTCGGTGGCGCCGGCGGCGACCAGCCGGTCGGTCGCGGCCCGGCTGTCGTCGACCTCGAACGCCACCCGGAGCTTCGGGGCCACCTGCCGCCCCACCTCCACCTCGTCGATCATCCGCTTCTGTGCCGGGTTGGCGATCTCCAGGGTGGCCCGGCCGGCGTCCAGGATCACCACCCGCGCGTCGCCCTCGCCGGTGAACGCCGCCTGCTCCGGCAGGCCGAGCGCGTCGCGGAAGAACGCCACCGCCGCGGCGTAGTCCTCGGCCTCCACCACCAGGCGGAGTTGACGTACGGCGGGTGGGCGGGTGAGATCATCGGCCATGTCCGGAGAGCCTACCCAGCGCGCCAGCAGGTCGGCCGCCAGGTGGCCGGCCGGGCAGGGCTAGAGTGGGGGGCTCCGACCGGGAGGCGATGAGGTGACTGCTGCCGACGGCGCCGACCAGGTGCCGCTCGACGACCGCCCGGGTCGGCACGTCCGGGTCGCCCGGGTGGGTGCCGCCGTCCGGTCCGCGCCGGATGCGAGCCCGACCCGCGCCTCCGGCCGCTCGGGCCCGATGGGGGCCGGGCCGGCCGGCGGGACACCGGGGCGGCGGGCATGACGGTGCCGGGCGCCGGCGGGTTCGTGCACGAAGGGCTCTTCTACCGCACCGCCGACGACCTGTTGGCCGGCACCGTCCCGTTCGTCGAGGACGGGCTGGCCGCCGGTGAACCGGTGCTGGTCGCCATGCCGGGCGTCAACCTGGGGCTGGTCCGCGCGGCAGTTCGCGGCGCGGAGCGGGTGCACTGGGCGGACATGACCGAGGCCGGCCGCAACCCGGGGCGGATCATCCCGTGGGTGCTGCAGGCGTTCGCCGACCGGCACGCCGGCCGGCGCGTGCGGATCATCGGCGAGCCGATCTGGGCCGGGCGCACCGAGGCGGAGTATCCGGCCTGCGCCCAGCACGAGGCGATGATCAACGCCGCCTTCGCCGGCCGCCCGGCGACCATCCTCTGCCCGTACGACACGGCGGCGCTCGACGAGGTGGCGCTCGCCGACGCGTGCGTCACCCACCCGGTGCTGGTGGACCGGGCGGGGCGGCGGCCCAGCCCGGACTACGCCCCGGCGGAGGTGGTGGCCCGCTACAACGTGCCGCTGCCCGCGCCCGCCGAGCCGGTCGCGGCGCTGGCCTACCAGGTCGACACGCTCTCCGCCGTACGCCGGTTCGTCGCCGGGCACGCCACGGCGGCCGGGCTGGCCGCGGACCGGGTGGCGGACCTGCAGATCGCGGTCACCGAACTGGCGACCAACAGCGTCGCGCACGGCGGGGGCGGCGGGGTGCTGCACGTGTGGCCGACCGCCGAGCACCTGGTCTGCGAGCTGCGGGACCAGGGCTGGCTGGCCGACCCGCTGGCCGGGCGGGTGACCCCGGCGGCGGACGGCGTCGGCGGGCGGGGTCTGGTCATCGTGCACGCGCTCTGCGACCTGGTGCTGGTGCACACCTCCCCCGCCGGTACGGCGGTCCGGCTGCACATGCGCAGGACCACGTGACCGACGAGACCTTCCGGCTGCGCCCGGTCGGGCGGGTCGTCTCACCGCTGACCGACCCGGCGACCGCGCCCCGGCAGGGCGACGAGGGCGCGCCGGAGGCGTACCTGGACTTCGCGCCGCAGGTCGCCACGGCCCTGCGCGACCTGCGCGTGGGCGCGGAGGTGCTGGTGCTGACCTGGCTCGACCGGGCCCGCCGGGACGTGCTGGCGGTGCACCCGCGCGGCGACGCGTCCCGGCCGGAGACGGGGGTGTTCAGCACCCGGTCGCCGCACCGGCCGAACCCGATCGGTCTGCACCGGGTACGGGTGCTGGCGGTCGACGGCCTGCGGGTGCGGGTCGCCGACCTGGAGGCGCTGGACGGCACCCCGGTGCTGGACGTCAAGCCGGTGCTCGGCCCGCCCGACGAACGCTGAGCCGCCCGGCTCAGTGGCCCCGGGCCAGCCACTCGTCGAGGTGCGGCGCCTCCGCGCCGACGGTGGTGCTCGCGCCGTGGCCGGTGTGCACGACCGTCTCCGCCGGCAGGGTGAGCAGCCGGTCCCGGATCGAGTCGATGATCGTGCCGAAGTCGCTGTACGAGCGGCCGGTGGCGCCCGGCCCGCCGGCGAAGAGGGTGTCCCCGGTGAACACCGCACCGAGCGCCGGCGCGTGGAAACTGCACGCGCCTGGGCTGTGCCCGGGGGTGTGCAGCACCGTCAGCGCGGCGCCGGCCACCTCGACGGTGTCGCCGTCGCGCAGCTCGCCGCCCGGTGCCTCGTCCGGGTGCACCAGGTCCCAGAGCACGCGGTCGGCGGGGTGCAGCAGCACCGGCGCGCCGGTGGCCCGGGCCAGCGCCGGCGCCACCCGGACGTGGTCGTCGTGGGCGTGGGTGGCGAGGATCGCCCGCACCCGCCGGTCGCCGACGACGGCCAGGATCGCCGCCACGTCGTGCGGGGCGTCGACCACGACGCACTCGGTGTCGTCGCCGACCACCCAGACGTTGTTGTCCACGTCGAAGGTCTGGCCGTCGAGGGAGAACGTGCCGGCGGTGACGGTGTGGTCGATCCGGGCGGCCATCAGAAGACCACCACCGAGCGGAGCACGTCGCCCCGGTGCATCCGGGCGAACGCCTCCTCCACCTGGTCGAGCGCGATCTCCTCGGTGACGAAGGCGTCGAGGTCGAGGCGGCCCTGCAGGTAGAGGGCGGTGAGCATGGGGAAGTCCCGGCTGGGCAGGCAGTCGCCGTACCAGCTGGACTTGAGGGCGCCGCCGCGGCCGAAGACGTCCAGCAGCGGGACCTCGACGGTCATCTCGGGGGTCGGCACGCCGACCAGCACGACGGTGCCGGCGAGGTCGCGCGCGTAGAACGCCTGCTTCCAGGTCTCCGGACGGCCGACCGCGTCGATCACCACGTCGGCGCCGAAGCCGCCGGTGGCGGCGCGGATCGCCTCGACCGGATCCTCGGCGGAGGCGTCCACGGTGTGGGTGGCGCCGAACCGGCGGGCCCACTCCAGCTTCCGCGCGTCGGTGTCCACCGCGATGATGGTGGTCGCTCCGGCCAGCGTGGCCCCGGCGACCGCCGCGTCGCCGACCCCGCCGCAGCCGATCACCGCCACCGAGTCGCCGCGGGTGACCCCGCCGGTGTTCATCGCCGCGCCGAGCCCGGCCATCACCCCGCAGCCGAGCAACCCCACCGCGGCGGGCCGGGCGGCCGGGTCGACCTTGGTGCACTGGCCGGCGTGGACCAGTGTCTTCTCGGCGAACGCCCCGATGCCCAGCGCCGGGGCCAGCTCGGTGCCGTCGGTGAGGGTCATCTTCCGCGCCGCGTTGTGGGTGGCGAAGCAGTACCACGGCCGGCCGCGGCGGCAGGCCCGGCAGACGCCGCAGACGGCCCGCCAGTTGAGCACCACGAAGTCGCCCGGCACGACGGAGTCGACGCCCGCCCCGACCTCCTCCACGATGCCGGCGGCCTCGTGGCCGAGCAGGAACGGGTAGTCGTCGGTGATGCCGCCCTCGCGGTAGTGCAGGTCGGTGTGGCAGACCCCGCAGGAGAGCACCCGCACCACCGCCTCGCCCGGCCCCGGGTCGGGCACCACGATGGTGACCACCTCGACCGGCGCGCCCTTGCTGCGGGAGATGACTCCCCGGACCTGCTGGCTCACGGTCTCCTCCTGCTCCGCGGCGCGGCGCGCCGCCGTCCGTCGGGATCCGGCGCCGCGGGGTACGGCGACCCGGTGGATCAGGCTCTCGGGCGAAACTACCGCCGATCACCACCGGCGGCCCAGAGCCGCGCGGCGGTTATCCCGGCGCGGTCCGGGTAGGCGGGGGCACGATCCTGCCGTCGGACGGGAGTGCGCCATGAAGGTGAGCCATCTGCCGCTGCGCGTGAGCATCGGCGCGTTCATCCTCAATTCCGGGCTGAGCAAGCGGACGCTGGAGGGTGAGGCGGCACAGGGCATGCACGGGATGGCCGTCAACGCCATCCCCCAGCTCAAACAGTTCCCGCCGGACAAGTTCGCCCGGCTGCTGTCGGGGGCCGAGATCGCGCTGGGCGCCGCCCTGCTCGCGCCGTTCGTCCCGTCGGCGCTGGTCGGCCTGGGGCTGACCGCGTTCGCCGCCGGCCTGACCCAGCTCTATCTCAAGACGCCCGGAATGCGGGAAGAGGGCAGCCTGCGGCCCACCCAGCAGGGCATCGGCCTGGCCAAGGACGTCTGGATGCTCGGCGCCGGCCTGACCCTGGTGCTGGACGACCTCACGCACCGCCGCGGTCGCGCCTGACGGCGGCGCCCCGACCCACCGCCGCCGTCGCCCCGACGGCGGCACCCGGGCCGCACGCCGGGCGCGCCGGGTCAGGGCGCTGTCGGCGCGGCGGCGGCGAGCGCCTGCGCGGCGACCTGCCGGCGGGCGGCGTTGCGGTAGCGGAGCACCTGCACCGCGCCGAGCGCCCAGAGCAGGTACTGCGCGGCGAAGGCCCACCGGAAGGCGGACAGGTCGGGGGTGGCCCGGCCGGCCGGGGTGGCCAGGTCGAGCACCACGCCCACCACCAGCACCAGGGTGATCGAGGCGACGAAGCCGCCGACGTTCACCACACCGGTGGCGCTGCCGATCCGGCTGACCGGGTTGAACGAGCGCGCGTAGTCGAAGCCGATCAGCGAGCCGGGGCCGTTCACCGCGAGCACCAGCACCAGCGTGACCAGCAGCCAGCGCGGCGCCGGGCCGGGCCAGAGGAGCACCACCGCCCAGACCGCCGCGGTGCTGGCGGTGATGGCGAAGACCAGCACCGACCGGTGGAACGGGTGCCGGGCGCAGAAGTGCGCGATCGCCGGGCCGGACACCAGCATGGCGACGGTCATCAGGGTCAGCAGCGACGCGGCGGCGGTCGGCGTGAGGCCCTGCCCCTGCACCAGGAAGGGGTAGCCCCAGAGCAGGGCGAACACCGCGCCGGAGAACTGCGTCACGAAGTGCGTCCAGAGCCCCAGCCGGGTGCCCGGCTGCGCCCACGCCGCGGCGAGTTCCCGGCGCACCGCGGCCAGGTCCGGCGCCGCGCCGGCGGCGACCTCGCGGTCCGGGGTGTCCCGGACCGCGACGACGACCATCAGCAGCACCGTCGCGCCGAGCGCGGCCGCGACCAGGAACGCCGGGGTCCAGCCGGCCCGGTGCAGCAGCGCCACCAGCGGTACGGCGCCGAGGATGGCGCCCAACTGGCCCAGCGTGCCGGTCAACTGGGTCAGCATCGGGTAGCGCCGGCCCGGGAACCACAGGGCCACGATCCGCAGCACGCTGATGAAGGTCATCGCGTCGCCCAGGCCGACCAGCACCCGGCCGGTGACCGCCAGCCAGACCTCGGTGGCGAGGGCGAAGCAGAGCTGCCCGGCGACCATCAGGGCGCCCCCGGCGATCAGCAACCGGCGCGAGCCGTACCGGTCGAGCAGCACGCCGACCGGCACCTGCATGGCCGCGTACACGGCGAGCTGGGCGACCGAGAAGGTGGCCAGGGTGCTGGCGTTGATCGCGAAGCGGTCCGTGGCGTCGACCCCGGTGACCCCGAGCGAGCTGCGGTGGAACACCGCCCCGACGTACGCGCCCACCGCGACGCCCCAGACCAGCCAGCCGGAGCGGAGGCGGGCTGTCGACCCGGCGGTCACCGCAGCGTCCGCAGCACGGTGGCGGCGTTGTCGATGTGCGCCGCGACCGTGGCGAGCCAGCGTTGCGGGTCGTCGCCGTCGAGGGCGGCGAGCTGGGCGGCGTGCTCGGTCAGCGCCACCTCGGCCCAGCCGGGCGAGAGCCGGAAGCTCGCCTCTCCCATCCGCAGCTGGCGGTCGCGCAGCCGCTGGTACAGCTCGGCCAGGATCTCGTTGCCGGCGGCGTCCACCACGGTGGCGTGGAAGGCCCGGTCGGCGGCCATCAGGGCGGTCAGGTCGCCGGCGGCGTGCGCGGCGCGCATCTCGGCCAGCCGCGCGGCGAGCTCGGCCCGCAGCGCCGCCCGGCGGGGCCAGACCCGCTCGGCGGCGTGCAGCTCGACCAGCCGGCGGGCCTCGATGACATCGGTGATCTCCCGGGCGGAGACCGGCCGGATCAGCGCGCCCCGCTTCGGGTAGAGCCGGACCAGCCCTTCGGCCTCCAACCGCAGCAGCGCCTCCCGGACCGGCGTGCGGGACACCCCGGTCGCCTCGGCGATCTCCCCCTCGCTGACCAGCTGCCCGCCCGGGTAGAGCTGCTCCAGGATGGACCGCTTCAGGTGCCGGTAGGCCCGCTCGGCGGCCGAGGTCGCGGCGGCCGGAGCCGAGGGATGCGTCATGTATCTATGATCGAGCCGGCCCCGGCCGGCGCCCCGCCGGGTGCCCGGGACGTGGCCCAAGCCACCCCGTCACAGTGCGTCGGGGTGCAGGGTGAGCAACCCGTCGGCGGCCACGTCGAACCGGGGACCGAGCCGGCCGAGCAGGTCGGCGAGCCAGGCCACCTCGCCGGGGTCGGCCGGGGACAGCCGCATCCGCCGGATCCGCACCGGCGCCGCCCGCAGGCCCCGCAGCCGACCGCTGCCCGGGTCGAGCGCCGGCAGCCAGAGCAGCCGCAGCTCCGGCCGGTACGCCTGCTGCCCGCCGATGCCCTCGTAGTCGTCGATCAGGTCCCCGCAGCCGTACAGGATCAGCCGGTCCCGGTAGACCTCCACCGGCCGCACGTGGTGGGAGGAGTGCCCGTGCAGCACGTCGACCCCGGCGTCGACCAGGCGGTGGGCGAACTCGACGTGCTCGGGCGGCACCTCGTACCCCCAGTTGCCGCCCCAGTGCACGGAGACCAGCACCCGGTCCCCCGGCCCGGCCACGGCGGCGATCCGCTCCGCCAGCAGGTCGGCGGTGGCCACCGAGATCTCCGGCAGGTACGCGACCCCGGGCCGGTCGCCGGTGGTCGCCCAGGGCGGCGGCACGCCGCTGGACGGCGCGGCCACCGAGAAGACCAGCAGCCGGCGGTCCGCGCCGAGGCCCACCCGGGCGGGTGCCCAGGCCGCCGCCGCGTCCCGACCGGCGCCGGCGGTGGCGATCCCCGCCCCGGCCAGCGCGTCGAGGGTGTCGGCGAGCCCGACCGGCCCGAAGTCGAGCACGTGGTTGTTGGCCAGCGCGCAGACGTCCAGCCGGGCGGCGGTCAGGCAGGGCACGTTGTCCGGGTGCATCCGGTAGTGCACGGCCTTGCCCGGCGCGGGCTCGCCCCGGCCGGTCACCGCGGTCTCCAGGTTGACGATCCGGGCCGCCGGGCGCAGGTCGTCCAGGAGCGGCAGGGCCACCCCCCACGGCCACTCCGGCGGCACCGGCCGCGGGATCGGGCCGCTGACCGACTCGGCCAGCCCGACGTACTCGTCGGCGTCGCGGACCGCCCGCTCGCGCAGCTCCGGAGGGCCGGGCCGGGGCAGGATCCGGTCCACCCCCCGGCCGGTCATCAGGTCCCCGGCCAGGAACAGGGTCACCGCGTCGTCGGGCATCCGCCGGCATCCCCCGCGCCCGCCGGGTCGAAACGGCGTGGCCCGGCGGCGCCCGGGGTACCAGGGTCGCCATGACCGATGTGACCGTCGTGGTGGCCACCCGCAACCGCCGAAGCCAACTGGTGGCGACGCTGGCCCGGCACGCCGCACCCGTGATCGTGGTGGACAACGGCTCCGACGACGGCACCCCGGAGGCGGTGGCGCGGGCCTTTCCGGACGTACGGGTGGTGCGGCTGCACGCGAACGCCGGCGCCGCCGCGGCCCGCAACGTCGGCGTGGCGCTCGCCGACACCCCGTTCGTGGCGTTCGCCGACGACGACTCGTGGTGGGCGCCGGGTTCCCTGGACCGCGCGGCCCGGCTGCTGCGCGGGCACCCGCGCACCGGCCTGCTGACCGGGCAGGTGCGGGTCGGCCCGCAGGGCCGGCTGGACCCGGTGTCGGCGGCGATGGCGCGGGCCCCGCTGGGCGTCCCGCCGGACGCGCCCGGCCCGGCGGTGCTGGGCTTCCTGGCCTGCGCGGTGGTGCTGCGCCGCGAGGCGTTCCGGCAGGTCGGCGGCTTCGCCGAACCCCTCGGCACGTACGGCGAGGAGGCGCTGCTGGCGATGGACCTGGCGGCGGCCGGGTGGCGGCTGGCGTACGCCGAGGAACTGGTGGTGCACCACCACCCGCTGCCGGCGGGCCGGGACCGCCGGACCCGGCAGCGCGTCGAGGCGCGCAACCGGCTGCTCACCGCGACCCTGCGGCGCCCGGCCGGGGTGCTGCTGCGCACGGTGACCGAGGTGGCGCGCGACCCCGCCGGCCGGGGCGCCCTGCTCGACGCGGCCCGCGAACTGCGCTGGGCCCTGCCGCGGCGGCGCCGGTTGCCGGCTCGGGTGGAGGCCGCCCTGCGCACCCTGGAACGGCTGGACGCCGAGCCGCCGGCGGCGCCGCAGGCGCCGCGACCGTCGGTGGTCGCCGCGGACTGAGTCGACCGCAGCGCCCAGCCCAGCGCCTCTCGTCCGGCATGCTCGGCGGCTGCGCCGAAACCCGGCTCGGCCGGGCCGGGGACCTGCCTATGGTGAACCCGTCCGGCCGGCGGCGCGAGGAGAGCGCGGTGACCACGAAGGGCGGGCCGCGGCCCTGGTACCGGCCGATGGCCGCACGCGACCGCGGCGAGGCGCACCGCGCCGCCACGCCGCTGGAGCTCTTCTTCGACCTCTGCTTCGTGGTGGCGGTGGCCCAGGCGGCCGCGAACCTGCACCACGACCTGGCCGAGGACCACGTCGGGCACGCGGTGCGCAGCTACCTGATGGTGTTCTTCGCGATCTGGTGGGCGTGGATGAACTTCACCTGGTTCGCCTCCGCCTACGACACCGACGACGACGTCTACCGGATCACCACCCTGGTGCAGATCGCCGGCGCGCTGATCCTGGCCGCCGGGGTGCCGCGCGCCTTCACCGAGGGCGACTTCGCCACCATCACCTACGGGTACGTGGTGATGCGGCTGGCCCTGGTGACGCAGTGGCTGCGGGCAGCCGCCAGCGACCCCGCCCACCGGGCGGCCGACGTCCGGTACGCGGTCGGGGTGACCGTGGTGCAGGTCGGCTGGCTGGTCCGGCTGCTGCTGCCCGACGACTGGCGGATCGGCTCGTTCCTGGTGCTGGCCCTGGCCGACCTGCTGGTGCCGGCGTTGGCCGAACGGCCGGGGATGACCACCTGGCACCCGCGGCACATCGCCGAACGGTACGGGCTGTTCACCCTGATCGTGCTCGGCGAGGTGGTGCTCGCCACGTCGGTGGCCATCCAGACCGGCGTGGACGCGGGCGAGGGCGGCCTGTGGCGGCTGGCGGTGGCGGACATGGTGATCGTGTTCGCGCTGTGGTGGCTCTACTTCGACCGGGAGGCCGAGGCGCCGGCGCGGCTGCCCGCCTCACTGGTCTGGGGGTACGGGCACTACCTGGTGTTCGCGGCGGTCGCCGCGGTGGGCGCCGGGTTGGAGGTGGTGGTCGACCACCACCGGCACGTGGCCCACGCCGGCAGCGTGGTGGTCGGGCACACCGTGGCCGTCCCGACGGCCGTCTACCTGCTCACCGTCTGGGTGCTGCGGGTGCTGCCCCGCCAGCGCGGGGTGGTGGTGGCGGCGTTCCCGGTGACCGCGCTGCTGGTGCTGGCCACTCCCTGGGCGCCGGTGACGCTCTACCTCATCGCGGCGCTGCTGCTCGCCCTGGTGGCGGTGACGGTGCTGGCTCGGCAGCGGGAGCTGCGGTCCAGAAGTCGACCAGCAGTCGGCTGAACTCCTCGGCGCACTCGATCTGCGGCATGTGCCCGCAGTCGGTGAACAGGTGGGTGCGGGCACGCGGCAGCCGGGTGCGGGCGGCGTCCAGGTGGGCCGCCGGCAGGATGAGGTCCCGGTCGCCCCAGACGACCAGGGTGGGCACGTCCAGCCGGGCCAGCTCGGTGAGCAGCTCCTCCCGCCACTGCGGGCTGACCCCCCGGAAGGTGCCCAGGCTGTGCGCGGTCTCCAGCAGCACCCGCGCGGCGTGCGGCTGGCGGGCCACCTCCAGGGCGTACGCGACGCGCTCGGCGGTGGCGAACGCGGCGTCGTGGAAGAGGGCCCGCTCGGTGCGCCGGGCGGCCGAGCGGCTGGGGCGCAGCAGCAGCCGGCCCAGCGGCCGCAGCGCGAGCAGCCGCAGCATCATGGTCACCTCACGGCCGAAGCCGGCGCTGTTGACCAGCGCGAGGCTGGCCACCCGGGCCGGCTCGGCGACGGCCAGCCGCATGGCGATCGCGCCGCCGAGGGAATTGCCGACCAGGTGCGCGGGCGCCTCGACGCCGACCGCGTCGAGGTAGCGGCCGACGAACCGGGCCAGCGCCGGCAGGGTGTACGGCTCGGCCATCGGCAGCGAGCCGCCGTAGCCGGGCAGGTCGACGCTGTGCACCCGGTACCGGTCGGCGAGCAGCTCGTGCTGCTCGGTGAAGTCGCGCAGGGTGCGGCCGATGCCGTGCAGCAGCACCACCGGCGGCCCGTCGCCGTCGACCCGGTGGCGCACCCGCCGCCCGTCGACGGTGACGTGCCGGGGGCCGGCCGGCGCGCTCACGCCGGATCCCCCGCCCGCTCGGCGGACCGGTCGCCCGGCCGGGCCGGCTCGGGGTCGCCGGGTGGCCGCTGGGCGGGGACGGCGGTGGCCCGCCGCGCCGGGTCCGCGGCCGCCCGGGCCAGCCCGAGGGCGAGCACCCGCCCGTACGAGGCGGGGGCGACCCGGGCCAGCAGGTCGGGCAGCTTGGCCGACCAGCCGACCAGCACCCGGCCCCGGCGGCGGCGCACCCCGCGCAGGATGATCTCGGCCGCCTTCGCCGGGTCCATCGAGAGCAGCTTCTCGAACTCCTTCCGGCCGGCCTCGTACTCGGCGGCGGAGACGCCGCTGCCGATCCGGGCGCTCTGCGCGATCCGGGTGCGGATGCCGCCCGGGTGCACCGAGGTCACCCCGATCCCGTCGTCGACCAGCTCGTGGCGCAGCGCCTCGGTGAAGCCGCGGACGGCGAACTTGCTCGCCGCGTAGGCGGCCTGTCCGGCCGGGGCGATCAGGCCGAACAGGCTGGAGACGTTGACCAGGTGCGCGCCGGGCTCGGCCTTCAGCGCCGGCAGCAGGGCGTGGGTCAGCTGCACCACGGCCCGGAAGTTGATCTCGATGACCCAGGTGAACTCGTCCAGGGTCACCTGGTCGAACCGGCCGCCCAGGGCCACGCCGGCGTTGTTGACCAGCAGCCGGATCGCGGGGTGCCGCTGCCGGATCTCCTCGGCCACCCGGGCGGTGGCCGTGGCGTCGGCGAGGTCGACCAGGTAGCTGGTCAGCTGCCGGTCGGGGTGCGCCGCGCGGATCGCGGCGACCACGGCGGCGAGCCGGTCGGCGTCCCGGTCGAGCAGCACGAGGTCGCTGCCGCGGCGGGCCAGCCCGTGCGCCAGGGCCTCCCCGATTCCGCTGGCCGCGCCGGTGACCACGGCCGTGCCGGAGGTGAAGTCGAAGCTACGCATCGGCGGTGCTCCTTTCCGGAGTGCTCGACCGGTCGGCGGCGGCGCGGGAGAAGCGCACCCCGACGTCGGTCAACCGGCCGTGCCGCATCAGCAGCACGTCGCGGGGGTAGTTCTGGTGCAGCCGCCACGGCGCCGAGGCGCCCTGCTTGGGCAGCGCGTCGACGCTGCGCAGCACGTAGCCGGACTTGAGGTCGATGATCGGCTCCAGCGGGCCCTCGCGGGGTGCGAGCGGGGTGACGACCTGCTGGCCGGTGCGGTCGAGGTGGCGCAGCAGCCGGCAGACGTACGTGGCGACCAGGTCCGCCTTCAGCGTCCAGGAGGCGTTGGTGTAGCCGATGGTCATCGCGAAGTTCGGCACCCCGGAGAGCATCATCCCCTTGTAGGCGACCCTGCTCGCCAGGTCGACCTCGGCGCCGTCCACGCTCAGCGTCATCCCGCCGAGGGCGAGCAGGTTCAGCCCGGTGGCGGTGACCACGATGTCGGCCGGCAACTCCTCGCCGGAGCTGAGCCGGATGCCGGTCGGGGTGAACGTGTCGATGGTGTCGGTGACCACCGAGGCCCGGCCCCGGCGCAGCGCGGTGAACAGGTCGCCGTCGGGCACCACGCAGAGCCGCTGGTCCCACGGGTCGTAGCGGGGCGAGAAGTGGCGGTCGACGTCGTAGCCGGCCGGCAGCCGACCCTTGGCGGCGCGCCGCAGCAGCTTCCGGACCAGCCTGGGGGCACGGCGGCTGGCCTGGAAGTTGGCCGTGGCGAGCAGGACGTTCTTCCAGCGCACCACCGGATACACGGCCTTCGCCGGCAGCAAGCGGCGCAGCGTGTCGGCGAGCACATCGCGCGAGGGCAGCGCGATGACGTACGTGGGTGAGCGTTGCAGCATGGTGACGTGCCCGGCCCGCTCGGCCATCGCCGGCACCAGGGTCACCGCCGTCGCGCCGCTGCCGATCACCACCACCCGCTGGCCGGTGTGGTCGAGGTCGGCGGGCCAGTGCTGCGGGTGCACGATCCGTCCGGTGAACGTCTCCGCGCCGGGCAGGTCGGGCGTGTAGCCGGCGTCGTAGCGGTAGTAGCCGGCGCAGGTGTACAGGAACGAGCAGGTCAGCACCACGTCCTCGGCGGTGTCGTCGCGCCGGGCGTGCACCGTCCAGCGGGCGGTCGCGCTGTCCCAGTCGGCCCGCACCACCCGGTGGTGGAAGCGGATGTGCTCGGTGACGCCGTACTCGTCGGCGGTCTCCCGGACGTACGCCCGGATGGCGTCGCCGTCGGCGATCGCCTTCGGGTCGGTCCACGGCCGGAACGAGTAGCCGAGGGTGAACATGTCGGAGTCGGACCGGACGCCCGGGTAGCGGAACAGGTCCCAGGTGCCGCCGATCGCGCCCCGGGCCTCCAGCACCGCGTACGTCTTGCCCGGGCAGGCGCGCCGCAGGTGGCAGGCGGCGCCGATGCCGGAGAGGCCGGCACCGACGATGAGCACGTCGACGTGGTCGCAGGCCATGCCATCTCCCGATCCCGAGGCGGTGACACCGGACACTATCCACCGCCGTCGACGCCCGTCAACACCCTGTCGGGTCCAATCGACACAGTGTCGATCCGGTGTAGAGTGAGCGGTCATGACGCCCGCCCGTACGCCCACTCCGACCGCGGCCCCGCGCGGACGCCGCGCGGCCCGCTCCTCCGGCGACGAGCGGGAATCGGCCATCCTGGCCACCGCCGAGCGGCTGCTGCACGAGCGGGCCTTCGCCGACATCTCCATCGACGACCTGGCCCGCGGCGCCGGCATCTCCCGGCCGACCTTCTACTTCTACTTCCCGTCCAAGGACGCGGTGCTGCTGACGCTGCTGGACCGGGTCACCGAGGAGGCCGAGGCGGCCTGCGGCGACGTGCTGGTCCGGCTGGCGGAGGATCCGCCGGCCCGGTGGCGGGAGCTGATCACCCGGTTCCACGAGACGTTCGGCGGGCACCGCGCGGTGGTGCTGGCCTGCGCCCAGGTGCGCGGCACCAACGCCGAGGTGCGCCGGCTCTGGGCGACCGTCATGGAGCGCTGGGTGCAGGCCATCGAGACCGCGATCGAGGCGGAACGCCGGCGCGGTGCCGCGCCGGCCGGGCTGCCCGCCCGGGACCTCGCCATCGCGCTCAACTCGATGAACGAGCGGGTCTGGTACGCCACCTTCGCCGGCGACGGGCCGGCGGTGGCCGAACGCGACGTGGTCGACGTGCTGCTCGACGTCTGGCTGACCGCGATCTACCGCACCACCCCTCCCCCACCCGCCTGACCCGCCGGCCGACTCGGCGTCGCGTCGCGACGACAGTGGTCGTCCGCGGCGAGTCAGGGCGGAAGGAGCTTCGAGCGACCGTCGACGGTCAGACGATCACCGGGCCGGCGCCGAGGGGCCGACCGGCTGCCGGAGGATGGTGCGGAGCTTCTCGGGGGCGGTCCGGCGGAAGTCGCTGAGGTAGATCTCGTGGTGCTTGCCCACCATCCGCAACCCGTTGCCCGGGATGAACTCGTGGTGCATCCGCGCCAGCACCGGGGCCTCGTCGTCGTGGGAGCCGACGTGGAGCGTCTGCACGCAGCGCCCCTCGGAGAGCGCCCCGAGCCGGACGTCGTCGAGGCGTCGCGGGCGGTCTCCGGCCGCCACCTGCTCGACGGCGCCGGCGAACATCTCCTCGTCGATCCAGTCGGGGACCATGATCATCAGGGTCCAGTCCCACCGGGACTTGTCGCGCAGCGCCGTGAACGTGGCCATGTCGTCGGCCCACCAGAGGGCCTCCAGGGGCATGACCACGTAGTCGCGCCCCAGGGTCCGCTTGCTGGCGAACTTCAGCTTGTAGGCCAGCGGGTAGAGCGCCTCGGCCGCGTCGGTGAAGGCCGGGGTGTTCGGATCGCCGTGCCCGTCGATCATGAGGTACCGCAGGTCGGGCACGTCGACGACGTCGAACCGCCCGCGGCTCGCGCGGTAGGTGTCGATCTCCCGCTTGAAGTCAGTCTTGTCCGTCATCACGCACCTGGGCCCGCGCCGCGAGCCACGACCTTTCCGCCTCCAGGAGGCTGAGGGAGTAGGAGAAGACCTCGCGGGCCGGCGGCGCGAGGGGGGACTGCGCGGCCTCGGCCGCCCGGACGGCGGCGATCCGCGCCTCGACCCGGGCGAGCCGGTCGCCCAGCGCCCGCCGGTACTCCTGGTCGGAGAGCAGGGCCAGGTTCGCCACGCCCACGAGAAGGGGATGCGCGACCGGACGCGGCTCGGCGATGAGCGCGAGCGCGCCGCGGGCGGCGGCCTCCCGCCCCGCGGCCGTGGCGTGGAAGACCCGCCGGGACTTCGCCGCCGCCGGCGCCTCGGGGGCGTGGACGAGCCCGCGACTCTCGAGCTTGGCGAGCAGGTAGTAGATCGAGGAGAAGCCGATCTCGGTCCACTGGCGGATCCCGCGACGCTCGATGACCTGCTCCAGGTCGTAGCCGTGCCGCGGGGACTCGACGATCAACCCGAGGACGACCAGTTCGGACGGCGTCAGCTCCACGGCCTTATTCTAGTACTAGAATAGGGATTGGCAAGCCGCCGGTTGGCGGTCCGGCACGGGGTCCCGGGCGACCGTCAGTCGAGCTGCTCGGCCAGGGCGACGATGAGTCCGCTGGGCCGCGGACGTAGCAGAGGCGGTAGGCATCCTCGTACCGCGCCACCTCGCCGACGAGTTCGGCGCCGTGGGCGCGCAGCCGGGCGAGCACGTCCGCGAGGTCGTCGACGGCGAACATGATGCGACGGATGCCGAGGGTGTGCGGCGGTGCGTGCGCCGGCTCGGCGCTGACCGCCGCCGGCGTGCGGAACCTCGTCAGCTCGATCCGGCCGTGGCCGTCCGGCGTGCGCATCATGGCGATCTCGACCCGGACGCCGTCGAGCCCGACGACCCGGTCCACCCACCGTCCCTCGACCGGCGTCCGGCCCTCCAGCTCCATCCCCAGCTCGGTGAAGAACGCGGTGGCGGCGTCGAGGTCGTCGACCACGACGCCGACGTGGTCCATCCGCTGAAGCGCCACGTGCCGAGCATAGGCACGCAGGTCCGGCGGTTCGCCCCGGAACGGCGAGGGTCGAACGCGATGTCCGATCGCCGCCAGCAACGGCCGGCCGCCCCGGCGCAGAGTCGACGGCGGAGGCGCGACACCCGGTCGCGCCCGTGATGGAAGGCGTACGGATGCACGTGGTTCCCGGTCTCAAGGTGCTCTACTTCGGCACGCCGGTGGTGCTGGTCAGCTCGCGCAACCCGGACGGCACGGCGAACCTGGCGCCGATGTCGTCGGCGTGGTGGCTCGGGCAGCACGCCATGCTCGGCCTCGGCGACAGCGGCCAGACCACCGCCAACCTGCGCCGCGAGCGGGAGTGCGTGCTCAACCTGCCGTCCGCGGCGATGGTGGACGCGGTGGACCGGATCGCGCTCACCACCGGCCGCCCCGACGTGCCCGAGCACAAGGTCCGCCAGGGCTACCGCTACGAGCCGGACAAGTTCGCCCTGGCCGGGCTGACCGCCCAGCCGTCGGAACTGGTCCGGGCACCCCGGGTGGCGGAGTGCCCGGTCCAGCTCGAATGCCGGGTCGTCGCGACGCACCGGTTCGGCGGCAGCAGCGCGCAGGCCACCGCCTTCGAGGTGCAGGTGCTGCGCGCGTACGTCGAGGAGGACCTGGTCATCCCCGGCACGAGCTATGTCGACCCGCTGCGCTGGGACCCGCTGATCATGAAGTTCTGCGAGTTCTTCGGCGGCGGGCAGAACGTGCACCCGTCCCGGCTGGCCGACGGCTGGGAGATGCCGCACCGGCTACGGCCGGACGCGACCCCGGTGGTCGGCTGAGCGGTGACTCAGACAGCCGGCGCGCGGGTGAACTCCATGGTCCAGTTGGTCTCCCAGGTGCGTCCGCCGTCGGTGGAGAACGCCTGCTCCCAGCGGCAGGAGGTCGGGGTGATCGCCGACCAGATGAACCGGCACCGGACCGGGCGGCCCTCGTCGACGTCGTCGGCGTAGAAGGTGCCCACCCCGTCGACGAACCGGCCGACCACCGGCGGCAGCTCCAGCCTCCCCCGGTCGCTGTTCATCCAGTAGATCGACCAGGTGCCGGCGGCCGGGTCGAAGATCCGCACGGTGGCGCCGGAGAAACCCTTGGTCGGGAAGGTGATCTCGTCGAAGCTGCCGGCGCCGCCGAAGAAGGCCCGGGCGACCGACCGCCCGGGGAACTCGTCCCACTCGTCGCTGCCGACGTGCCGCTTCACCAACCGCCGGTTGACCACGTCCCAGGTGCCGACGAAGAAGTCGAAGTCGCCCATCAGCGGCCCACCGGCCCCTCGGCCCGGGTGTCGGCGCGCCAGCCGGCCAGGTCCGGACGCTCCGGCGCGAGCACGTGCCGGGCCCAGGCGGCCCGCTCGTGCTCCAGCACCCCGAGTTCCCAGATGCAGCCCACCCACGGCCGGTGCTGCTCGACGAAGCGGGTCGGATCGTTGTCCGGGCAGTCCAGGACGGGCTGGCCGGCGGCGGCGATCCGTACCCGCACCACGTTGTCCCACACCCAGGTGTACGCCAGCAGGTAGGCGCCGGTGTCGGCGCCCCGGTGCAGCACCACCCAGCCGGCCGCCGGGGTGCCGTCGTCCGGGCCGGCCGGCAGCAGCCGGGGCAGCAGGTCGTACGCGGCCTTCTCCACCTCCGGTTCGATCCGCCGGTGCGGCTGGTCGATGTGGTAGCGCTTGAGCTCGCGGCCGGCGACCGTTACCGGTCCCGGCACCCAGAGATCCTTGTCGCGAAATGCCATGCCGGGACGGTAGGACCGCTCCCCTGACAGCTACTGTCAGCGGAGTGCGGGCCAGTCGACTCCTCTCCCTCCTGCTGCTGCTCCAGAGCCACGGGCGGCTGACCGCCGCCCAGCTCGCCCAGCGGCTGGAGGTCTCCGTCCGCACCGTCTACCGCGACGTCGAGGCGCTGCACGCGGCGGGCATCCCGCTCTACGGGGAGGCCGGGCACGCCGGCGGCTACCAGCTGGTCGAGGGCTGGCGGACCCGGCTCACCGGGCTGACCGCCGAGGAGGCCGAGCGCCTCTTCCTCGCCGGGCTGCCCGGCCCCGCCGCCGAGCTGGGCTACGGGGCGGTGGTGGCCGCCCTCCAGCTCAAGCTCCAGGCCGCGCTGCCGCCCGCGCTGGCCGACCGGGCGCAGCGGCTCCAGCAGCGCTTCCACCTGGACACCCCCGGCTGGTACGCCGACGGCGACGCCTCCCCCCACCTGGCCGCGGTGGCCGACGCGGTGTGGCGGGAGCGGCGCGTCCGGGTCCGCTACCGCAGCTGGAGCGGCGAGGTGGAGCGGGTGTTGGAGCCGTACGGGCTGGTGCTCAAGGGTGGCCGCTGGTACGCGGTGGCCAACCGGCCGGGCCGGGACACCCCGGCGACCTACCGGATCAACCAGATCCTGGCGCTGACCACCCTGGACGAGGGCTTCGACCGGCCGGCGGAGTTCGACCTGCCGGCCTGGTGGCAGGCGCACGTGGTGCGGTTCCGGGCCCAACTGCACCGCGCCGACGCGACGATCCGGCTGACCCCGCGCGGCCGGCAGCGGCTGCGCGAGATCGCCAGCGACGTGGTGGCCGGGGCGGCGGAGCGCAACGCCGGCCCGCCGGACGCCGCCGGCTGGGTGACCACGCTGGTGCCGATCGAGTCGCTCACCCACGCCCACGGCGACCTGCTGCGCCTGGGCGCCGAGGTGGAGGTGCTGGCCCCGGCCGAGCTGCGGGCCAGGCTCGCGGACACCGCCGCCGCGCTGGCCGCGCTCTATCGTCGCGAGCCGCCGGGCTGAGCACCCCGGCTCAGCCGAGGGAGACCTGGACGGCGACGTCGCGCCTCGGGTAGTGCTCGTCCACGTACTGGCGGCCGTACTTCGCGCGGAACATCTCCACCACGTGGTCGACCCGGTCGGCGTCGGTGATCGGGGTGGCGGGCGCGCTCACCGCCGTCCCGTTCACGGCCACCTCGATCAGCGGCGTCTGCCGGACGTTCTTGTACCAGTCGCTGTCCGACCCGGTGATCGGCACCAGGAACATGCTCTGCTCCTCCTGCACGAACCACACCGGGTGGGAGATCTGCCGGCCGGTCCGCCGGCCGGTCACGGTGATCTCCACTTCCTCGGCACCGGCAAAGGCGTCCCTGGCGTCCTCGATGCTCACCGCTGACCTCCGTCGACGATCCCGTGGTGCTCCTCAGCGCCAGGTTAGGGGGCAGCGGGCCGGCCCGGTGCCCGTTCCGGCCGAGGCCCCACCGACGGGTGAGGGCCGCTCGCGCCTCCACAAGGGAGGGTGCGGGGGCGTGTCCGTCGTCCGGATGTGCCACCCTGGGGGCGACGACTCGGGTCACCGGAGGTGATGGTCACGTTACGACTCTGCGAACTCGTCGTGCCACCCGCCGGCACGCCGGTGACCCTCGACGTGCCCGCCGGCGCCACCGTGGCGCTGGCCGCCCCGCCCCGGGTCGGCACCGCGCTCGCCCGGGTGGTGGTCGGGCTGGCCGCGCCGGCGGCCGGCGCCGTCCTGGTCGGCGGCCGGGACGTCACCGACCTGCCGCCGCTGCGCCGCCGCATCGGGTACGTCCCGGCCGGCGGCGCCCTGCTGCCCCACCTGACCGTGCGCCGCAACATCGCCTACGGCCAGCGCAAGCGGGAACGGGTGCGCGAGGTGGCCGACAGCTGGGCGGCGGCCGTGGTCGAGCGGCTGGAGCTGGCGCCGACCCTCGACCTGCGGCCGCACCTGCTCTCCGAGGGCCAGCGGTTCCGGGCGGCGCTGGCCCGGGCGATGGCCTGCCTGCCGGAGGTGCTGGTGATCGACCTGCCCGGTGGCGCCCCCGACGGCGGGCGGCTCACCGACCTGGTCGGGCGGCTCGCCCCACCGGACGCGCCGGGCCTCGCGGTGCTGGTCTGCACCGCCGACGAGGCCGTGCTCGCCGAACTCGGCGAGCCGGTCCGGGTCGAGCCGGCCGACGCCGCCACGGAGGCGGGCCGGTGACGCTGCGCCGCCGTACGCTGCTGCGCGCCGCCGCCGCGGCGGGCACCGCCTCGGCCGCCGCCGCCTGTTCCCGCGGCGAGCCGGCGGTGCAGGTGGCGGTGGTGTGGAGCGGCACCGAGCTGGCCCGGTTCCGGCAGGTGGTGGCCGGCTACGGCGCCCCGGTGCGGGTGGTCAGCGCCGGTAACGACATCGACGCCTTCCTGCGCGCCCGGCACCTCGCCGGCACCAGCCCCGACGTGGCGATCCTGCCCCGCTCCGGCCTGGTGGTCGAGTACGCCCGGCGGGGCTGGCTGCGCGAACTCGCCCCCGCCGCGAGCTACGCCGTCCCGCCCGGGATGGCCGACCTGCTCGCCACCGACGGCCGCCGCTACGGGGTCTGGGTGAAGGCGGCCCACAAGTCGCTGTTCTGGTACTTCCGCTCGATGCTCTCCGAGCCCCCCGCCACCTGGGACCAGCTGGTGGCGATCACCCGTCGGCTGGGCGCCCGGGCCCGGGCCGGCATCGCCCCGGCGCCGCTGGCGATCGGCGCCGCCGACGGCTGGGTGCTCACCGACTGGTTCGAGAACGTGCTCGCCGACATCGCCGCGCCCGATTTCTACGAGGCGCTGGCCCGCGGCGAGGCCGACTGGCGCAGCCGATCGGTGCGGATCGCCCTGGAGCGCCTCGCCGAGCTGTGGAGCATCGACGGCGCATTTCCCGGCGGCCCCCGCCGCGCCCTGCTCACCCAGTACGAGGAGTCGGTGATCCAGGTGGTGCACCACCGCCGGGCGACGATGGTGTTCGAGGCCGACTTCGTCGACGACGTCAGCGCCCGGTTCCAGCGCGGTACGGAGCAGCCGGTCACCTTCCGGTTCCCGGGGTCGCGGGCGGCGGACCGTCCGCTGATCCTGGGTGGCGACGCGGCCGTGGCGTTCGCCGGGTCGCCCCGCGGGGCCGAGCTGGTGCGCTGGCTCAGCGGAGGGGAGGCGTTCCAGCCGTGGCTGCGCGCGGGCGGCTACCTCTCCCCGAACGTCACGGTCCCGCTGGAGAGCTACCACGACCCGATGCGCCGCGCGCTCGCCGCCGAGCTGCGCGACGCGGAGTCGGTCCGCTTCGACCTCTCCGACCGGCTGCCCGGCCCGTTCACCGGCTCGGACGGGGTCGGCATCTGGCGGATCATGCAGGACTTCTTCGCCGACGTCACCGGTGGGGTGTCCGCCGCCGAGGCGGTACGCCGGGCCACCGGCCAGCTGGCCGCGGCGGCCCGGGCGGCCGGGGGTGGGCGATGACCCGGCCGGTCCTCGGCGAGCTGGCGGTCCTCGACGACGTCGGGCCGCCCCGACGCGGCCGGGCCTATCCGGCCGCCGGGGCCACCTCCGCGCTGCTGTTGCCGGCGCTGCTGCTGCTCGGCGGGCTGGTGGCCTGGCCGGTGCTGCGGACGCTGCACGCCAGCGTGGTCACCGACGGCCGGTGGGTCGGCGCGGCGAACTTCCGGGCCGCGTTCGCCGCGCCGGGCACCGCGGCGGTGGTGGGCCGGACGGTGCTCTGGGCGCTGCTGGTGCCGGCGGTGGTCACCGTGCTGGGCTACCTGCTGGCCGCCGCGTCCCGCCGCTCCCAGGAGGGCGGGCTGGTCCGGCTCATCCTGGTGGTGCCGACCGCGCTGCCGCTGGTGGTCACCGGGGTGACCTTCCGGCTGCTCTACGACCCCGATCCGCAGCGCGGGCTGGCCACCCTGCTGCTGGCCCGGCTCACCGGGCGCCCCGCCGAGCAGGTGCCGCAGCTGCTCGGCCCGGGCCTGGTCACCGTGGCCCTGATGTCGGCGTTCGTGTGGGCCTGGGTCGGGCTGGCCGTGCTGGTGTTCCGGGCCGCGCTGGACGCGGTGCCGCCGAGCCTCGGCGACGCGGTCCGCGCCTACGGCGGCAACCGGCGCGACGTGCTCTGGGACGCGCAGTGGCGCCCGCTGCTGCTGCGTACCGTCGCGGTGGTGTTCGCCCTGGTGGCGCTCGGCACCAGCCGCACCTTCGACCTGATCCTGGTGATGACCCCCGGTTCGGTGCGCGACGAGGCGTCGGTGCTGGCGCTGCGGGTCTGGCAGACCTCCGGCGGCACCACCACCGGCGAGGGCGCCGCGCTCGGGGTGATCTGGCTGGCGGCGGTGGCGGCCGGCATGCTGGTGGCGGCGCTCTTCGTCCGGCAGGCGTGGCCGCCACCGCGCGACCCGGGGCCGGTCGACCCGGAGCCGGCGGCGCCGCCGCGCCGGTCGATCCGGTTGCTCGCCGCCGGCGCCGCGCTGGCCTGGCTGGTGCCGCTGGGCGTGCTGCTGGCCACCTCGCTGCACCGGCCGGTCGACGCGGCCGCCCGGGCCTGGTGGTCGACCGCGCCCAGCCTGGACTCCTACCGGCAGCTGGCCAGCGGTCCCGAACTGTGGCGCACGCTCGGGTTCACCCTGGTGCTGGCCACCCTGGTCACCGCCGCCGTGCTCGGCATCGCGCTGCTGGCGGCGTACCCGCTGGCCTGGCTGACCGGCCCGCCCGCGCAGGCCACCGGGCTGCTGCTGATGGCGGCCAGCGTGGTGCCGGTGCAGGTGATCGCCGGTCCGGTCAACGAGGTGCTCGGCGCGGTGCTCTCCTCCGGCACCACCCGCGGGCTGGCGCTGGTGCACGTGGCGCTGGGCATCCCGTTCGCCGTGCTGGTGCTGCGCAACGCCTTCGCCGACCTGCCCGCCGAGCAGGTGCGCGCGGTACGGCTCGGCGGGCGGCACTGGTGGAGCACGCTGCGGCTGCTGGCCCGGCACAACCGCCCGGCGGTGATCGCGGTCGCCGTGCTGGAGTTCGTACAGGTGTGGAACGACCTGGTGGTCGGCCTGCTGTTCAGCGGGCCGGGCGCGGCGCCGCTGGGGCTGTTCCTCGCCGGCCAGACCCGCGGGTTCGTGGCCAACAGCGGGGTGCTCGCCGCCGGTTCGGTGGTCGCGTCGATCCTGCCGGTGCTGCTGGTGGTGCTGGCCCGCCGCCAGCTCGTCGCCGGGCTGGTCGCCGGGGGCGTGCGGTGAGCCGGCCGGCCGGGCGGTCGCGCGGGCCGGGCCGGCTGAGCGTGCTGCTGGCCGTCGGCGGGGTGCTCGGCGGCGGGGTCAGCGCGCTGCTCGGCAACGTCGCCGGCAACCT
The DNA here is from genome assembly GCF_030519475.1 of Micromonospora sp. C28SCA-DRY-2. Classification (GTDB taxonomy): domain Bacteria; phylum Actinomycetota; class Actinomycetes; order Mycobacteriales; family Micromonosporaceae; genus Micromonospora. Next base: position 111,959 of record NZ_JAUMKD010000007.1, read on the forward strand.
GCTCTCCGAGCTGTCGGTCCAGGTGCTGGGCTCGGCGAGCGTCGGCGTGGTGGTGCTCGGCCTGCTCGCCTCCTTCCTGGTCGAGTGGCGCCGGCGCCGGCGCGACCAGCTCGCCGAGCCGGACGAGACGGACGCCGAGGCGCCGGCGGCGGCCGGGCCGCCCACCCTGCCCTACCCGGCCGGGTTCACCGGGCGCGACGACGAGGTGCAGGCCGTCGTCGACGAGCTGAAACAGCACCACGCGGTGGCGGTGGTGGGCCGCCGCGCGGTCGGCACCTCGTGGTGCGCGATCCAGGCGGCCAACCTGTGCCGGGCCGAGTTCCCCGACGGGCTCTACCACCTGGACCTGCGCCGCGGCGGGCGGCGCCGGTCGGCGCGGCAGGTGCTCGCCGCGCTGGCCCGGATCCTGGGCACCCGGCCGCCGGCGTCCGGCCGCCCGGACGACCTGGCGCACGCCGCCGACGAGGTGCGCCGCCAGCTCGACGGCCGCCGGATCCTGCTGGTGCTGGACAACGTGGACGACCCGGCGCAGGTCCGGCCGCTGCTGCCGCCGACCGCGCGGACCTGCCGGCTGCTGCTGGCCGGCACCGGCGCGCTGGCCGCCAGCCAGGGGGTGGCGGCGCACTGGCTGGGCGAGCCGGACACCGACGACGCCGTCGAGCTGTTCGCCGCGGCCGGCGCGGCGGCGCCGGCGGCCCGGCCGCACCGGCCCGACCCGCGTACCGACCCGGCGGTGCGGGACATCGTGGAGCTGTGCGGGCGGCAGCCGCGTACGGTGGCGGAGCTGGGGCGACGCACCGCGCAGCACGGGTGGCGGCACGCCGACGTACTCGACGCGCTGCGCCGGGCGGTCGGGACTCCCCCGCACCAGGAGATCGACGCCTCACCGGCCACGCTGCTGGTGACCGCCCGGGACACCGCCTACCACGCGCTCTCGGCGGAGGCCCGCCGGCTGTGGCGGCTGATGTCGCTCAGCCCGGCGCCGGTGGACCGGCCGACCATCGCGGCGCTCGCCGACCGGCGACCGGACCGGGTCGCCGCCCTGCTGGACGAACTGGCCGCCGGGGCGTTCGTGGTCGGCGCGCCCGGCGACCGGTACGAGGTACGCCCGCTGCTCGGCCCGTACGCCCGGATGCACCTGCGCGACGACGAGCCGGTGCGCCGGCGGGTGGCCGCGCAGGCCCGGCTCACCCGGCACCTGGCCCGGCGGGCCGACCGGCACGTGGCGAGCCTGGCGGTGGCCGCGTCCACCCTGGACCGGGACCGGCCGCTGCCGCTGGACGACGACCCGTACGGCTGGTTCGACCTGCACCAGGAGCTGCTGCTCGCGGTGGTCAAGGTGCCGGCGGGCGCGGCCGAGACGCTGCCCCGGCGGGTCCGCCGCTGGTGGTTCCGGCTGGCGGTCGCGCTGTGCGGCTGGCTCGCCCACGTCGAGCGGCTGGACGAGTGGGACGAGGTGTGCCGCACCGTGCTGGCCACGCCGACCGCCGACGACCGGCCGGAGATCGCCGGCTGGGCGCACAACGAGCTGGGCGTGCTGCGCCGGCGCCGGCACGACCCGCAGGGCGCGGCGACCGCGCTGACCCTGGCCGTGGCGGAGCGCGGCCGCCGGGGCACGGCCCAGGCCCGGATGAACCTCGGCCTGGTCCTGCTCGACCTGGGTCAGCTCGACGACGCGGTGGAACACCTGGAGCTGTCCCGCCGGCACCGTTCCAGCGCCGACCGGGCCGGGCACGCGCTGACCCAGCTCGGCCTCGGCGCCGCCCAGTTGGCGCGCGGCGAACTGGAGATCGCCCACCACCACCTGGTGCGGGCGGCGAACACCTTCCGCTCGCTCGGCGACGCCCGCGGCTACGCGGCGGCGCTGACCAACCTGGTGCTGGTGCACGCCGAGATGGGCGAGCACCTGGACGCGGCGCAGTCGTGGCGGGCCGCGCTGCGCGAGTACGAGTCGGTGGCGGACCCGACGAACCGGGCCGCCGCGCTGCTCAACGCCGGTGCCACGCTGCTCGGCGCCGCGCCCGGCCAGGCCCGGCAGGCGTACGAGATGCTGGCCGAGAGCCGGCGGCTGCGCGAGGGCGGGCCGGCCACCCCCGGGCTGGGCCGGACGCTGTTGTACCTGGGCGACGCGGCGGCCGCGCTCGGCGACCCGGACGAGGCCCGGCGGCACTGGGTGGACGCGGCAGCGATCTGCGAGGCGGCCCGGGACGCCGAGGGCCAGGCCGAGGCGGACGCCCGGCTGGCCGGGGTGGACGCCCCGGCCGACGAGCCCGCCTGATCGGGAGCCGGCCGGGGGGGCACCTCGCGCGGGTCAGCCGTCGAGGCGGCGGACCATGTTCATGATCGTCTCGACCTGGGCGCCGCCCTTGATCGGGTAGTTGGTGGCGCCGAGGTAGCCCCACCAGTCCCAGCAGCCGTTGGGGTTGGTGCCCGCCGTGGCGGCCTGGGGGTAGAGCACGATCAGATTGTTGGTGTCGGCGTACTGGTTGAGGTTGGCCCGGTCCACGAACGCGGTGCCGACCGAGCCGTACGCCTGGAGGCAGCCGTGCAGGGCGACCAGCAGCCGGCAGGACTGGCCGGCGGCGCACGACGACGGCACGTACGCGAAGCCGTTGGCGTCCATGCTCAGGCCGGGGGCGTAGCCGTTGACCGCGTGGGTGTTCTGGCTGAACCGGATGAGCGTGCCGCCCAGGGCTCCGGTGTTCGGCGCCGCGACGCTGCCCAGCAGCTTGCGCAACAGGGCCTGCTGCGGGTCGGTGCCGCAGTTGTTGAGGAACGGCGCCGCGGTCGCGGTGCAGCCGCGGGTGCCGTACGGGGTGACCCAGGCGTGCCCGGCCGAGGAGCCGCTGTCGTACTGGACACTGGCGCCGAAGTGCTGGTAGTAGCGGACCAGGTCGTCGGTGACGGATTTCTTGACGGTGTTGTCGTTCGCGCCGTGGAAGACGTAGACCGGGTCGCCGGAGAGGTTGCCCACCGGGTCGACCCAGCCGTACGAGGCCCAGGTGCGGGTGTAGGTCTGCAGGGCGGACAGGTTGGTCGGGTACTGGTTGTCGCCGCAGCCGTAGAGCGCCTGGGCGACGTTGTTCTGGGCGCAGTAGTAGGGCCCGGCGGCGAAGACGGCCGCGCCGCGGATCCGGGACGAGTAGGCGACGTGCAGTTGGGTGGCCATGTAGCCACCGGAGGAGACTCCGGCGACGTACACGGTGGAGACGTTGTAGGCGCGCAGCGAACCGGCGACCGGGGTCTTGGTGGACGGGTCGGCGGCCTGGGCGGGGGTCGCGGTGGTCAGGGTCAGCAGCAGGGCGGTGACCAGGGCGGCGGTGGCCCTCAGCGGTGTGGTCATGGACGCTCCCGGTTCGGCGAGCGCCGGCGGTGGTGTCGGCGTGGCCAGACGCTAGCGTGACATCGAGCACACCCGATATGAGCGGGGCCGACACGTCGGGCGGTGCCGGTGTGTCGGGAACCGACAGGCGTGGGCGTCGATGACGCGCGCGGGCGACCCGGCAGTCATGGACCAGGTGATTGTCACCGACGCAGGGCGAACGTCACCCCGCGATGCGGTAGTGGTAGCCGCACAGCTCGGTGAAGCCGGCCCGCCCGTACAGCCGCCGGGCCGCGACGTTGCCGCGCTCCACCTGGAGATACACGTGGTCGGCGTGGTGGGCAGCGGCCCACTCGGCCAGCGCGGCCAGCACGGCGCGGGCGGCGCCCCGCCCGCGCGCCCCGGGCAGCGTCACCATGCCGAACACCCCCGCCCAGCCGGCGTCAGCCACCGCCCGGCCGGCCGCGACCACGTCGTCACCGACCAGGGCGCGGGCGTAGCCGGACGGCAATGCCACCCGGTCGAGCAGTTCCCGCTCGCCGCCGGGGTCGCCACCGGCCGCGTGTACGGCGAGCCAGGTGTCCAGCCACGGTCGGCTCGGCCGGTCGTCCAGCTCGACCCGCAGCGCGCCCGGTGCCAACCGGTCGAGCACCTCCACGGTCCGGGCGACCTGCAACGAGACCGGGCACTCCCGCCGGTAGCCGCGCGCGGCCAGCAGCTCGTCGAGCCCGTCCGGGCACGCCGGCGGGCTGATCTGGAACGCCGGCGGCGCGCCGTGGGCCCGGTAGAACTCCTCGGCCGCCGCGACCCGCTGCGCCAGGTCGGCTCCCCGGGCCGGACGATGCGGCAGGACGCTGCCCACCCACCAGGCGCCGCCGGGGGCGAGGCGCAGCCACCACCCGCGCGCGTCCTCGACCAGCGTGGCGGGCTGGCCCCGGGCGGCCCGCTCCTGCAGGTCCCTGACCAGCTCCGGGTCGGTGACGGTCGACGGCGGGAACACGCCGGGCTCCTCTCCGCGGGCAACTGCCGGACAGCTTCCCAGTCGTTGGGGACGGTGGGCGCCCGGTCGCCGGCGCTCCCAGAAAATGGTCAACTCGGCAGGGCGGCAGCGCCGGGTGGCCGAGGTCTGGGTCTTCTTCGGCGGCCGGGTCTAGGATCCGGCGGCCAGGAGCCGGCGGATCGCGTCGGCGATCACCCGGTCCACGGCGAAGCGCACCTCCAGCCAGGTCAGCGTGACCGCCGCCGCCCGCCGGTTGTGCTGGTAGCCGGGCACCATCGCGGCCAGCGGCAGCACCTCCGGCGGGTACGCCTGCTCGACCCGCCGGCTGGCGTCGAAGGGGTCGCGGCGGTGCCCGGCCTCGGGGTGGGTCAGGTTCAGCAGCCCGATCACCCGGTCGACGGCGTACGACTGGATGAACCGCGCGGCGGTCAGCCGCTCACCACGCAGGTCGCGCAGCAGGCCGACGTAGAGGTTGGTCAGCGCCTCGTTGAGGTGGAACTCGACGGTGTCGTACGGAACCGCGGCGGGCGGCGGGCCGGCGTCTGCCAGCCCGGCGGGCGCGTCGTCGCGTTGCCAGACGACCCGGGCGCCGGTGAACGGCAACCGGGCGAGTTCGGCGACGGTGAAGACGGCGTACTCGACGAAGACGCCGTCGGCGTAGAGCGCCTTCCGCCCGTTGCGGTCGTTGGCGAAGCTGTACGCCACCGGGCACGGTGCCTGCAGCCAGTCGACGGACTCCAGGTAGCGCGGCTTGGCGGGCGCGTCGACCACGACGAAGAAGTCGAGGTCGGAGTAGTCGTCGAGGCGGTCGTGCTCGGCGCCGGCGGAGCCCAGCCCGAGCAGCGCGACCACGTCCGGGCGGGCGGCGAGGTGGGCGGCGAGGTCGTCCAGCCGTCGCAGCATCGGGTGCATCACGTCGTCCCTTCGCGAAGAGTCGACGTTTCAGCCCGTACGGCCCTGCTGGCCGCCGAGGTCGCGACACCGGTGCCCCCGATGCTGGGCAGCGGGCGCCGCCGATGTCAAGGCGCACCTCCCCTGCGGCGGCGGCGGTCACGGCATCGCAAGCCTCCGACGCGCCTAATACTTAGGTATTGACCTAAGCTTCGTTCGCCCCTATACTTAGGTACATGCCTAAGCGATCTGGCGACGGAGGCGGGCCGGCGGACCCGGCCCTGGACGGCGTGTTCCACGCGTTGTCCGACCCCACCCGCCGGCGGATCGTCGAACGCCTCGGCCGGGGGCCCGCGACGACCAGCGAGCTGGCCCGTCCGTTCGACATGGCACTGCCGTCGTTCACCCAGCACCTGGGCGTCCTCGAGCGCTCCGGCCTGGTGACGTCGGAGAAGAAGGGACGGGTGCGCACCTACCGCCTCACACCCGCGCCGCTGGAACAGGTCGACAGCTGGCTCGCCGGTCAGCGCGCGCTGTGGACCCGACGCCTGGATCAACTCGACGCACTACTCCACAACCTGAAGGAGCAGCAGAAATGACCACCTACTCCGCGGACCCGAACCTCGACCTCGTCCTGGAGCGCACCGTCGACGTCGCGCCCGAGCTGGTCTGGAAGGCGTGGACGACGCCCGAGCTGATCGTGCAGTGGTTCACCCCGAAGCCCTGGTCGACCACGTCCTGCGAGCTCGACCTGCGCCCCGGCGGCAAGTTCAACACGGTGATGCGCTCGCCGGAGGGTCAGGAGTTCCCCAACGTCGGCTGCGTGCTGCTGGTCGAGGAGAACTCGACGCTGGTCTTCACCTCGGCCCTCGGCCCCGGCTTCCGGCCGCAGGCCAGCGAGGACGGCTTCCCGTTCACCGCCGTCGTGCACATCGAACCCGCCGGCAACGGCACGAAGTACACCGCCACCGCCATCCATGCCGACGCCTCGGCGAAGAAGGCGCACGCGGACATGGGCTTCATCGAGGGCTGGGGCACGGCCCTGGACCAGCTGGTCGAGGTCGCGAAGCGCCTCTGACGTACCCGGTCAGCCAGGGCGATACGCAGGCGTCAGCGCCGCGGGGTCCTGAACCCGCTGCGCTGACGCTCGGGGCGCTGTTGAACAGGATGGCCTCGGGATTCTGGGTGCCGCTGGTGGCCCCGATGGCGCACGGCCCGCGCCTATTCGGCTGGCACCGATGGTAGGTGCCGCGCCTCGTCAACCCGCGGTCAGCCGCTTTCACCACAGTCAGAGGCGGCTTCGCGGGTGCCTGGTACCTCTGCGGCGTAGAAGGCGTACCCGGTCTTCGCGGCAGCCGGGATGAAGGGCTTGTCTCGGGAAAGAGGTTTCGGACCGCCGAGCTCCGTTGAGCCCCAGTTGGCGTTCGGTTCGAGTTCCCACCACTGCACCGTGTCGGTGAACCGGATGGCGCGCACCAAGCTGTAGTCGGCGTCTCCGGTGTTGTCGCTGCCACCGTCCGGAAAGCCGGTCACCAGCAGGCGGAACGTCAGGATCGTGCATGGGGGCGCATGGACGTCGGCAGGGAAGGCAAACGTGTGCTGTCCCCGATCGGCGTAACCGATGGCGGCACCGATGACGTCGACGATGAAGTAAATCTCTCTGACGGGCACCGGCGCCCGGTTCTGCAGCGTCACGACCGGAAGGCTGCGGGGCTCCGCGACCTTCAACCGGTCGTTCCAGAACGTCACGCGCCTGGCGTATCTCTCTTGGTAGCGCTGGCGGTCCAACTGCGTCGACTCCAGCTGCGCCTCAGTGACGCGGATTTGGTCTTGGTACGTCGCCACAGCAACCCATAGCGCCGGGGCGGCAACGATCACCGCGAGCAGCGCGGCGCCAGCCTGCACCCAGTCCGTCGCCTTCGCCCGCTCGCGCGTCCCCGGCCGTTGACTGCGCCGGCGACTCGGCACTGCCCGGCGCCGTGGTGCTGTTCGAGGCACAGCTACCCTCCCTCGTCAATGCAGCCAGCCGCTCTCGCCGCGGTGGCCGCCTCGCGCGCCGGTTATCGGTGACAGATCGTCGTGCGACGAGCCGCCCTTCCCCGCACCGGCTCGGGACCCTCCATCGTGGCTTGGGGAGTCCACACCCACCTCCGCTCCCAGCGTGTCTCGGCAGCTGATCGGCCGCCAGGAGTCGGCTCGGCGGACGAGATCAGCTGCCTGGGGTCCTGGCCGCCGGGAAGCGCCAAAGGTTCCTGAACCAAGGCCACACGGCCCAGTAGGCCCCGACCCACAGGCGAGCCGAATGCTCCGATCTCGCATTCACCGGGATCCCGTGCACGTTGCAACGCGGTGTCGGCGAGATGACAGGAAGCCATACGTCCGGCCACTGCCCGACGTCGGGAGTGAGCGGCATCATCATGCAGGTGAAGAGCCGCCCGCCCACTCGCCCAGCCGGCAAGGCACCCAGTCCCAATACAGTGGTCGGCCTGGTGGTCGGTGTGGTGCTCGTGGCCTGCTGTGGTTGCGGCGCAATCCAGAATCTCTTTGATGGCGATGACACTGGCTCCGCCTCTTCTCCGGCGACCCGATCCGCATCACCTACCACCAGTTCGTCGACGAACGCCAACCGGCTCGCCGACACCGCTCCGACGGCCAGTCCCACGCCGTCTGCCAGGCCGACCCCGGTCGTGCGCTACGCCACTTGTGAAGAGGTGCGCGCCGCCGGCGCCGACCCACTGTTCGAGGGCGAACCCGGCTATCGCAAGGAGCTGGACCGCAACGGCGACGGGCTGGCCTGCGCCTCGGACGACGAACCCACCAAGGCCGCTCCCCCGCCTGAGGACGAGGACGACGACGTCTACTACGCCAACTGCTCGGAGGCCCGGGCCGCTGGCGCGGCGCCGCTGCACCGGGGGGAGCCCGGCTACCGCCTTGGCCTGGACCGGAACAAGGACGGCGTCGCCTGCGAGTAGCCTGCCCGCCGCGGTGCTGTGGTTCGGCGGGTTCTGGATGAGCGAGTCCTGATGCCGGACGCCCCGGGTGCTCGCGTCCGGTGTCCACCGCGCCGGGGACGCACAGCGGCGTTACCAGAGCTGCCCGCACCGGGCGCAGGTCAGAATCATGCTTTGGGCGTAGCGGGTCCGCCACGCCGCCACGGCCGTCTCACTACGGACGGCACACCGCGGGGTTCCCTCATGCGCTGTCATGCCTCCGCGGCGCGGATCGCCGCGGCCTGCTGCCGGGCCAGCGCGCGCATCCGGCCGAACAGGTCGATGAGCAGCCGCAACTGCGCGTCGTCGTAGTCGGCGAGCGCGGCCGACCAGCCGGCTGCCATGCCGGCGAAGAGCGGCTCGATCTCCGCCAGCCGCTCCGGCACCGGCTCCACGATCACCCGGCGGCGGTCCACCGTGTCGTGCCGGCGCCGGACCCACCCGGCGCGCTCCAGGCGATCGATCATCCGGGTCACCGCGCCGCTGGTCAGGCCCGTGCGCTGGGCGATCTCCCCGGCCGTCGCCGAGCCCTGCTCGGTGAGTGCGGTGAGGCACTTGAAATCGGCCAGCCCGAGACCGAGCCGGTCGGCCGCCGCCTGCTGCACCAGGATCGCGTCGGCCACCGCCTGGGTCAGCGTGGCCTGCAGCTCCAGCAGCAGTTCCTGCCGCGCTCTTGACATGGCCCGACTCTACCGCCGCATAATCTGCAACATCGTTTATCTGCATGGTGCAGATTATGTTTGGAGAAGAGATGTGGTCTCGCAGACTCCTCTGGGCCGGCGTCGCCGGCCCGCTGCTGTTCGCCGCCGTCGCACTGGTCGAAGGCGCCGCCCGGCCGTACTACGACCCGCTGCGGAACTGGATCAGTGAGCTGGCCCTCACCGGGCGCGGCTGGATCCAGATCGCCAACTTCGTGGTCACCGGCGTCCTGCTGATCGCCTTCGCGGCCGGGCTGCGGCGGACCATCCGCTCCGGCCCCGCGGCGGTCTGGGGGCCGCGCTGGGTCGCCGCCGGTGGGGTCGCGCTCCTCGCCGCCGGGGTCTTCGTCACCGATCCCGGCCTGGACTACCCGCCCGGCGCGGCAGCGACCGCCTCGTGGCACGGTGCGCTGCACGACGTCGCCGGCCCAGCCGTGTTCCTCGCCCTGGCACTGACCGCCTTCACCTACGCCCGCCGGTTCGCCCGGCCGTACGGGATCGCGGCGGGCGTCGCCGTCCTCGTGCTGTTCCTCGGCGCCGGCACGCTCGTCGGCCTGGACTACGCCGGCGTGTGGACTCCGGCGCCCGCCGGCCTGCTCCAGCGCCTGTCGCTCTTCACCGGGTTGGCCTGGCTCGTCGGGCTGGCCCACCACGCCCTGACCGCCGAGCGGGCGGCGCGGCCGGTACCGGTCGCCCCCGCCGGCAGCGGCCCCAGCTAGCCGCGCAGCACGGCGCCGACGGTGGCGATCCCCTCCTCGATGGTCGAGGCCGGGTTCGCCGCGTAGCCGAGGACCAGCCCGGGCCGGTGTGCCCGCTGGCAGTGCCAGGACAGCGGCTGCACCTTCACCCCGCGTTCCAGCGCGGCCGCGGCCACCTCGGTGTCCGGCACGTCACCGGGCAAGGTGACCATCAGGTGCAGCCCGGCCGCCGCCCCGTGCACGGTCGCGCCGGGCAGGTGCCGGGCCAGCGCGGAGATCATCGCGTCCCGCCGCCGGACGTGCCGCCGGCGCAGCATCCGCAGCTGCCGCTCCAGCGCACCGGAGGTCATCAGCTCGGCGAGCACGAGCTGCGGCAGCACCGCGTTGCCCAGGTCGGCGTTGCGCCGGGCCTCCACCACCGCCTCCCGGTAGCGCGACGGCACCAGCAGCCAGCCGACCCGTAACGCCGGCGCCAGCAGCTTCGACACGCTGGCGGCGTAACAGACCTGGTCGGGCAGCAACGCCCGCAGCGCCGGCACCGGCGGGCGGTCGTAGCGGTGCTCGGCGTCGTAGTCGTCCTCCACGATCAGCCCGCCGGCCCGCGCCCAGGCGACGAGCTGGCGGCGGCGCTCGCCGTCGAGCACCACGCCGGTCGGGAACTGGTGGGCGGGGGTGAGCATCACCGCGGCCACGCCGCTCGCGGCCAGCTCGTCGACCCGCAGGCCGGCGTCGTCGACCGCGACCGGCGGGGTGTCCACTCCCCAGTTGTTCAGATGCTGGCGTACCCCGAGCGAGCCCGGGTCCTCGACCGCGACGCGGGTGATGCCGTACGGCCGCAGGGCCTGGGCGAGCACGCCGAGCGCCTGGGAGACACCGGTCGTCACGATCACCTCGGCGGGATCGACGGCCACGCCGCGACTGCGGGCCAGCCAGGCGGCGACGGCGGCGCGCAGCGCGGGCGCCCCACGCGGGTCGCCGTAGCCGAAGTCGGACGCGGCCAACTGCCGCAGCACGGTCCGTTCGGCGCGCAGCCAGGCCGCACGCGGAAAGGCGGCCAGGTCGGGTACGCCGGGCGTCAGGTCGATCCGCGCCGGCACCGCCCGTACGGCGTCGAAGACGTGGGTGCCCGGGGCGCGCGGGAAGAGCGTGCCCGGGGCGGGCGCCGCGGCCGGGGGCGGCGCGGGCGGCGCGGCCGGGGCGGCGACCACCACGGTGCCGGCGCGCCCCCGCCCGGCGACCTGGCCGTCCTCGACCAGCCGCTGGTACGCCTCGGTGACCACGCCCCGGGAGACGCCGAGGTCGGCGGCGAGCACCCGGGTGGCGGGCAGCCGGCCGCCGACCGGGAGCCGTCCGTCGGCGATGGCCTGGCGCAGCCGGGCGGCCAGCCAGTCGGCGCGGCCGCCGGGCGGCGCCTCGGCGATGTCCAGGTGCAGGAAGTCCGACCCGGCGGTTATGGACCTCTCGGGCGAACGTGGTTTGGCCCTGCTCATTGGACCATGATGGCAGCAGAGTGGGTGGCGAGACAGCACCACCCATTCGTCGGAAGGACGATGATGACCATCGCGTTCCTGGTCACCTCGCTCGTCGTGATCGCCACCCCGGGCACCGGGGCCCTCTACACCCTCGCCGCCGGGCTCGGCCGGGGCCCCCGGGCGGGCGTGCTCGCCGCCGCCGGCTCCACCCTGGGCGTCGCCCCGCACCTGGCCGCGGCGGTCACCGGGCTGGCCGCGCTGCTGCACTCCAGCGCGACGGCCTTCCAGGTGCTCAAGTACGCCGGTGTGGCGTACCTGCTCTACCTGGCCTGGGCCACCCTGCGGGACCGCGACGGGTTCGCCGTCGACCCGGCGCAGCCGGCCCCGTCGGCCGCCCGCGTGATCTCGGTGGCGGTGCTGTCCAACCTGCTCAACCCGAAGCTGACCATCTTCTTCTTCGCGTTCCTGCCGCAGTTCGTGCGGGCCGGCGAGCCGAACCAGTTCGCCCGGATGCTCGGCCTGGGTGCGGTGTTCATGGCGCTCACCTTCGTGGTGTTCGCCGCCTACGGGGTGCTGGCCGGCGCGGTGCGCGACCGGGTGCTGGCCCGGCCGGCGGTGACCCGCTGGCTGCGCCGGGGTTTCGCCGGCTCGTTCGTCGCGCTCGGGCTGCTGCTGGCCCGCGCCGAGGCGTGAGGGAGGGCGGCGATGTACTTCCAGCACTCCCCCGAGGTCTGGGCCGCGCACCCCGGGCTGGTCGCCGGCCTGCTCTACGCCGAGGGCGTCGCCGGCAAGCCGCGCGCCGAGCTGCCGCTGGCCGAGCTGCACGCGGTGGCCCGGGACCGGCTGGCCGGGGGCACCGAGGCGAGCTTCCCGGAGATCCAGGCGTGGCGGCGCGCGTTCGCCCGGATGGGACTCGCCCCGACGAGGTACCGCTGCGCGTCGGAGTCGCTGCTGCGCCGGCTGCGCACCGAGGGTGACCTGCCCGAGGTGCACCCGCTGGTCGACCTCGGCAACGCGGTCTCCGCCGCGTACGCCATCCCGGTGGGGATCCTGGACGTGACGCGGATCGGCGGCGGCATCGAGGTGCGCCCGGCCCGGGGTGACGAGAGCTACCTGACCTTCGCCGGCGCCGAGGAACGGCCCGACCCCGGCGAGGTGATCTTCGCGGATCCGCAGGGGCGGGCGCACGCCCGACGGTGGACCAACCGGCAGAGCGGCTGGTCGGCCGTGCGCGACGACACCGCGTCGATCCTGGTGGTGGTGGAGGCGATGCACGAGGGCGCCGGGCGGGACGTGCCGCGGGTGCTCGACGCCATCGCCGCCGAACTGCGTCGCGGCTGGTCCGCGCCGTCCCGGACGACCCTGCTGACCCCGGCCGCGCCGCGCTTCGAGTTCTGAGTCCCCCGCGCCCGCCCGGCCGCCCTGCCGGCCGGCGGGCGGGGGGAACGGGCCGCGTCAGATGTTGGACGAGTCGGCCGGCACGTCGGTCGGGAGCCTCGGCGCCCCGGTCGCCGGGCCGGCGCCCTCGCAGGCCAGGCCCACCGTGTACGCGGTCATCGACAGCGAGCCGTAGGCGTACCCGTCCACCAGCACGGTGGACCCGTCGCCGGCGGCGCCGGCCAGGCCGGCCAGGTAGAGCAGCGGGATGAAGTGGTCGGGCGTCGGTACGGCCAGGTCGAAGTCGCGGTGGGCGTCCAGGATGGCCGCCTCGGTCGGCCGGCCGAGCATGACCTCCTTCGCCGCCTCGTCGAACCGGTGCGCCCAGTCGAAGCCCTCGTCGACCATTCCGGGGTTCACCCCGCGCAGGTTGTGCACCACGTTGCCGCTGGCCACGACCAGCACGCCGCGCTCGCGCAGCGGCGCGAGCCGCGCGCCCAGCTCCAGGTGGTAGTCCAGCGGCTTGAAGGCGTTGATGCTCAACTGGACGACCGGGATGTCCGCCTCGGGGAAGGCGTGGGTGAGCACCGACCGGGTGCCGTGGTCGATCCCCCAGGAGTCCACGTCGGCGCCCACCCAGGTCGGGTGCACCACGTCGCTGATCTCCTCGGCCAGCTCGGGCAGGCCGGGCGCCGGGTAGCGCACGTCGAACAGTTCCTGGGGGAAGCCGTAGAAGTCGTGGATGGTCCGTGGCCGGGGCATGGCGGTGACGGCGGTGGCCCCGATGTACCAGTGCGCCGAGACCACCATCGCGCGGCCGGGGGAACGGCGCAGGGCTCAGGCGGCGTCGCCGGGGGCCAGGTACCGGTAGCCGGGCACCGTCTCGCCGAACCAGCCGTTGACGCTGGCCAGCCCGCGCTCGTTGAGCTGGGCGTCGTGGATCGGGAACACCCGCCCGGCGCCGACCGCGCGGGCGAAGTCGATCGCCTCGGTGAGCTTCAGCCAGGACGCCTGCGCCGGCACCAGCAGCGTCGGCACCGGCTGCTCGGGGCGGTGCAGCGAGTCGCCCGGGTGGTAGACGCTCTCCTCGACCAGGTAGCCGAGGTTGGCGCAGTCGGGCTGCCCGTCGTGGATGGCGGCGTGCCGCCCGCCGTACGCGGTCACGCTGAGGCCGGCGGCGGTGAACCGTTGCCCGGCGCGGACCCGGGTGACCGGCAGCGGGGCCAGGTCGGGCAGCACCGCCTGCTCGGGGACGAAGACCGGGACCCCGAGGCCGGCCAGCCGCAGCACGTCGATGTGGTCGGTGTGCTCGTGGGTGACCAGCACGGCGTCCGCGCCGGCCAGGGCCCGCGGCTCGCTCCAGGTGCCCGGGTCGATCACCAGGACCGCCCCGTCGAGCTCGATCCGGACACAGGCGTGGGTGTACTTGATGATCCGCACCCGCCGACCGTACGCCCTACCGTCCACCGCCACCGTCCCGCCAACCGCCGGCGCGGGCCGGGTGCGGTGGTCGTCGTGGCGCTCACCCTCGTCCGCCCTGTCGAGCTGCCCGCGGACCCGGGGCGGGTTGCTGCCGGCCGGTGGCGGGCAGGCTCGGATGGTCCTACTGGTGGGGCAGCTCGACAGGGACCGCGGCGCCACCGGCGCCCGGCCGGGTCCGCGCCGCCACCGGCACGGCGGGCGCGCTCAGTCGTGGCCGCTGTGGTCGCCCGACCGCGGCGGGCGGCCGGCTCGCTGGCCCGGCTCGACCACCACGAACTGGCCCATCATGCCGGCGTCCTCGTGGTACAGCAGGTGGCAGTGGTACATGTACGGCATGTCCGGGTCACTGTGGTCGGTGAACCGCATGATCAGCCGCACCGGCCGGTTGGGCGCCAGGTAGACGGTGTCCTTCCAGCCGCTCAGGGCGGGCGGCGGAGCCGAGCCGCCGACCGAGAGCACCTGGAACTGCACGTCGTGCACGTGGAAGTTGTGCGGGGTGCCGTCCCGGTTGGACACCTCCCAGACCTCGGTGCTGCCGCGGGTGACGGTCTCGTCGATCCGGTCCAGCTCCATCGAGCGGCCGTTGATGCTGCGGCCGGTGAGGGTGAACCGGCGGGTCCGCTCCGCGTCGGCCGGGTCCAGCCGCTCGGTCGGCGCCAGCGTCTGCGGCACCGGCGGCGACGCGGCGAGGGTGTCCGCGGCGCGCAGTTGCAGCACGTCGAAGCGGTCCGCACCGCCGGCGAAGCGGTCGGCCAGCGCACCGGCACCCAGCTCGGGCGGGGTGCTGCGCAGGGTCACCCGCTCCCCCGGCCGGAGGTCAACCACGATCTCGGCGCGCTCGCCGGGCGACAGTTGCACCCGGTCGACCCGGGCGGTGCGCGGCAGCAGCCCGCCGTCGCTGCCGATCAGCGCGAACGGCCGGTCGTCGGAGAGGCCGAAGTCGTACGTGCGGGCGGTCGAGCCGTTGAGCAGCCGCAGCCGCACCCGCTCGGTCCGCACGTCCAGGTACGGCCCGACGGTGCCGTTGACCAGCAGGGTGTCGCCCAGCACGCCGATCCCGGCGATCATGTTGCGGGTCTTCTTGAACTGGCCGCCGCGGGAGAAGTCGCGGTCCTGCACGATCACCGGGATGTCGTCCACCCCGTACTGGCGCGGCAGCGGCAGCGCGGCCTCCCGGTCGTCGTCCAGGATGAACATCCCGGCCAGTCCCCGGTAGACGTGCTCCTCGGTCTGCCCGTGCGGGTGCGGGTGGTACCAGAGGGTGGCGGCCGGCTGGTTCACCGTCCAGGTCGGCGACCAGGTGGCACCGGGGCGGACCATCTGGTGCGGCCCGCCGTCCATCCGGGCCGGCAGGTGCATGCCGTGCCAGTGCACGCTGGTCTCCTCGGTGAGCCGGTTGACCACGTTGACCACGACCTGCTCACCCCGCTTCGCACGCAGGGTGGGACCGAGGAAGTCGCCGTCGAAACCGGCGGTGCGGGTCAGCCGCCCGTCGCCGTGGAAGTCGCGCTGGCCCTCCCGGGCGAGCAGGTCGAACACCCGCCGTCCGCGCTCGTCGACCCGGGACTCGGCCAGCGGCGGCACGGCCAGCGGGCGGACGAAGTCCACCCGGCCGACGGTGTCGGTGCCGCCCCGGGCGAGGGCCCAGCCGCCGACGGCCACCCCGCCGCAGCAGAGGACGAGCACGACGGCGAGCACGCCGATGGTCACCCGGGCCAGGGATCGTCGTCCAGCCACCACGCTGGCACCTCCTGTAGGTTCGGTACCTGTAGCGTGACTGCATATGGCGCGCCTGCCCAGTGGATCCGGCCGGTTTCCGGGGCCGCTCCGGGTTCCCCCGGACGAGCGTCCGGGCCGGCTCCCGACAACCGCCTGCCGCGCCCGGGCACTGGGCGGATGATCGGGGCATGGAGCGACCAGCGGACCGGGGACACCGATGCGTGCCGCACACCGCCGACGTCCGGATCGAGGCGTGGGCGCCCAGCCGGGAGGCGTGCGTGGCCGAGGCGGTGACCGCGCTGGTCGACACGTTCACCGACACCGCCGGGGCGCGGCCGGCGGCCGAACGGGAGTTCCGGGCGCCCGCCGGTGACGACGAGGACCTGCTGGTGAGCGTCCTCGACGAGGTGATCTTCCGGATGGAGACCGAGGGTGAGCTGCCGCTGAGCACCGAGGTGACCGACGACGGCGCGGGCGGCCTGCTGGTGCGCTGGCGCACCACCGACACCGAGGCCGTCGAGTTGGTCGGCGCGGTACCGAAGGCGGTCGCCCTGCACGAGCTGCGTTTCGGCCCCGAGGACGGGCGCTGGTCCTGCGCGGTGACCCTGGACGTCTGAAGGTCGGTCGGCGCCCGGCGGGGGTGAAGCGGCGGGTCAGCCCTTCACCACGCCGATCGGCGCCAGCCGGGCGACCTTCCGGCACAGCCCGGCCCCCTCGGCCGCCTCGATCACGGCCGAGATGTCCTTGTACGCCGCCGGCATCTCCTCGGCCAGCCCGCGCCGGGACGCGCCGCGTACCACGATGTCCTGGGCCTCCAGTTGGGCGCGGGGGTCCATTCCCTTCTCGGCCTTGACCGCCTGCTTGCGGCTCTGCACCCGGCCCGCACCGTGACAGGTGGAGGCGAACGCCGGCGCCCCGGGCACCCCGGTGAGCACGTACGACCCGGTGCCCATCGAGCCGGGGATCAGCACCGGCTGCCCCACGTCGCGCAGGTCGTCGGGGAGATCCGGGTGGCCCGGCGGCAACGCCCGGGTGGCCCCCTTGCGGTGAACGCAGAGACTGCGCCGACCGCCGTCCACCCCGTGCGTCTCGATCTTGGCGAGGTTGTGCGAGATGTCGTAGACCAGGTCGAGCCCCCGGCCGGTCTCCCGCTTGAACACCTTGCGGGCCGCGTCGTGCAGCAGCTGCCGGTTGGCCCGGGCGTAGTTCGCGGCGGCCGCCATCGCCCCCAGGTAGGCGCGCCCCTCGTGCGAGTCGACCGGCGCGCAGGCCAGCTGGCGGTCCGGCACGTGGATGTCGTACCGGGCCATCACCTTCTCCATCCGGCGGACGTAGTCGGTGCAGATCTGGTGGCCCAGCCCTCGGGAGCCGCAGTGGATCATCACGCAGATCTGGCCCGGGCGCAGCCCGAACGCGGCGGCCACCCGGTCGTCGTACACCTCCTCGACGGCCTGCACCTCCAGGAAGTGGTTGCCGGAGCCGAGGCTGCCGACCTGGCGGGCGCCGCGCTCCACCGCCCGCTCGCTCACCTCGGCCGGGTTGGCGTCGCCGACCGCACCGTAGTCCTCGCAGCGGGCCAGGTCGCGCTCGACGCCGAAACCCCGCTCCACCGCGTACCGGGAGCCGCCGCGCAGCACCGCGTCCAGCTCCGACTGCTGGGACAGGTGCCACACCGCGCCCTTGCCCATGCCGCGTGGGGTCACCGCGCCCAGCCCGTCCATCAGCGCCTCCAGCCGGGAGCCCAGCTCGGCGCGGTCGAGGTCGGCGGCGAGCAGCCGGACCCCGCAGGAGATGTCGAAGCCCACCCCGCCCGGAGAGACCACCCCACCGGCGGAGACGTCGGTGGCGGCGACCCCGCCGATCGGGAAGCCGTAGCCCCAGTGCACGTCGGGCATCGCGTACGAGGCGCCGACGATGCCCGGCAGGGTGGCCACGTTCGCCACCTGCTCCAGCGACTTGTCCGCCCCGGCGTCCGGCAGCAGCGACCGGGACGCGAAGACCACCCCCGGTACCCGCATCGGGTCGTGCCGGTCGATCCGGAACCGGTACGGCGACTCCTCCACCAGCTCCATCCGCGCCACCTACCCGGTGCGGCGGGCGTTACACGCCGGGGGCGGGACGGCGCATCGCCCACACCCGCGGCCCACCGTCGGGCACGGCGACCTCCCCGGTCACCGCGAAGCCCAGGCGCTGGTAGAACCGGACGTTCGCCGGCGACGACGTCTCCAGCACCGCCGGCCGGCCGGTCCGGTCCGCCTCGGCCAGGCCGGGGCGCAGCAGCCGTCCGCCGATCCCCCGCCCCTGGTCCGCCGGGCACACCCCGACCGTGGCCAGCAGGAAGGCCGGCTCCGGTGACCGCAGCGGGGCGCACGCCGCCTCGGCGGCGACCAGGGCGGGGTACCGCTCGCCGGCCAGCTCCGCGCCGCGCTCGGTCACCTCGGCCCAGACCTGGTCGGGTACCGGCCGGTCGGGCCGCAGCCACACGGCCACCGCGCGGGGGCGGCCGCCGCCGTCCAGCGCCGCCCACACGTCCCCGTACCGCAGGCCGACCGCCGAGATGGTGGCGGCGAACAGGCCAGCCAGCCGTTCCCGGTGCCGGTCGGCCGCCACCGTCCACGCGGTCCACGGGTAGCCGTCGAACGCCTCGGCGAGCACCTCCGCCGCCGCACCGGCCAGCTCCGGCCCGATCCGCCGTACCTCGATCTCCACGATCCCGACCTCCCCTGCCCGTCCCGGTCGGCGATCATCGCACGGGCCCGGTGACCCCGGCCCCGGGTTTCCGCCCGCCGGCCCCGGGCCGGCACCGGTCCCCGTCGTGGTCAGGCCGGGTCGGCCCGCGTGACGGCGACGGTCTGCGCGAGGTCCCGGTCGCCGCAGGCGGCCGGGCGGGGCGCCACGTTGCCGCGCACGGTCACCCGCGCGCCGGGGCGCAGCGCCGCCGCCACCTCGCCGGTCAACGCCCAGCGCCGCTCGCCCACCAGCAGCATGGTGCACTCGCCGTCGCGCTCCACCGTGCCGGTGAGGGTGCGGGCGCCGAACGGCAGCGGCCCGGGCACCTCGCCGCCACCCGGCGGCGGCGTCGCCCCCGGTGGTGTGGGCCGGGCCGGCGCGGTGGTCGGGTCGGCGGGCGGCGACGGGGGGCCCGTGGACGGCGAGGGCGCGGACGGTGGCTGGCCGGTGGCCGCCGCATCGGGCGCGTCGCCGGTGGAGCAGGCGGTCACCGACAACCCCAGACCGATCGCGGTGAGCAGCAGGAACGCTCTGCGCATGACACGACACCTCCGCCAGCTGGGACGGTCCGGCCGGGCACCGGGTTCCTCAGACGCCGTAGAAGGCACGGTAGCGGCGGACCAGCCGCCACTGCACCAGCACCGCCGCCACGGTCAGCAGGATCATCACCAGGGTCACCGCGGCCGCGTAGCCGTACCGCAGGTACTCGAAGGCGTTGCGGTAGACGAACAGCGACAGGTAGGTGGTGGCGTACGGGGGCGGGCCGCCGTCGGTGACCACGAACGCCGGCACGAAGGAGAAGTGCAGGCTCTGGATGAGGTCCCGCACCGCGAGCAGGGCCAGCACCGGGGCCATCAGCGGCAGGGTGATCCGGCGGAACACGTCCCAGCCGGTGGCGTCCTCGAGCGCCGCCATCTCGTACACGTCGCGGGGCAGCGCGCGGCGTGCGGCCAGCAGCACCACGAAGGTCTCGCCCATGGTGAACAGGCTCATCAGGATGATCGCCGCCCGGGCGTCGGTCGGGTCGGTGAGCCACTGCGGCGGGGTGCGCCCGAGCGCGGTGAGCCCGTTCTCGCCACCGGTGCGCAGCAACTGGTTGATCGGCCCGTACAGCGGGTTGAGCAGCCAGAGCCAGAGCAGGCCGTAGGCGATCTCCGGCACCGCGGTGGGCAGCACCGCCGCGCTGCGGGCACTGCCGACACCGAGGGCACGGCGGTGCAGCAGCAGCGCCAGGCCGAGCGCGAGCAGCACCCGCAGCGGTACGGCCACCAGCCCGAACACCAGCGAGTTGGTCAGCGACACCCGGAAGACCGGGTCGTCGACCAGCGCGGTGAAGTTGTCCAGCCCGACCCAGGTCGGCGGACGCAGCAGGTCGTACTCGGTGAACGCCAGCGCCAGGGTCACCACGGCGGGCAGCAGCACCAGGGCGACCAGGCCGACCAGGTACGGCGCCAGCATCAGCGCCAACTGCCGGCGGGAGCGGGTGTCCGGTCGCGTCACGGGGAGTACCGTCGCCCGGAGCCGGCGTGGAAGACGTGCACGTCGGCCCAGCGCACGGCGATCCGTACCGCCGCTCCCCGGTCGGGGCGGCGGGCGGCCGGCACCCGGGCGACCACCGGCTCCCCCCCGGCCAGCCGCAGGTACGCGTACGCGTCCTCGCCGACCACGTCCACCCGGTCCACGGTGGCCGGGGTGCCCTCGGCGTCGGCTCCGGCCACGGTGACCGCCTCGGGCCGGAAGCCGAGATCGAGCCGGCCGGTCTCGGTGACCGGCGCGCCGGGCGGCGGGTTGCCGGCCGGTCGCACCGGCCCGTCCGCCGGCAGCAGGTTCATCGCCGGGGAACCGACGAAGCGGGCCACGAAGCTGCTCGCCGGGGCACGCCAGATCTCGTCCGGGGTGCCGACCTGCTCGATCCGGCCGTCCCGCAGCACGGCGATCCGGTCGGCCAGCACCAGCGCCTCGGTCTGGTCGTGGGTGACGTGCACCACGGTGGCGCCCACCCGGTCGTGCAGGGCGCGCAGTTCGGCGCGCATCTCCACCCGCAGCGCGAGGTCGAGGTTGGACAGCGGCTCGTCGAGCAGGAACACGTCCGGCTCCCGGACCAGCGCCCGGGCCAGCGCCACCCGCTGCCGCTCGCCACCGGAGAGCTGACCGGGGCGGCGGTCGAGCAGCGCCGCGCAGCCGACCGACTCGGCCGCGACCCGGGCCCGCTCCCGGGCGACCGCCCGGGGGGTGTCCCGCACCTCCAGCCCGAACGCGATGTTCTCGGCCACGCTCAGGTGCGGGAAGAGCGCGTACGACTGGAAGACCATTGACACGTTGCGCCGGCCGGGGCGGTCGCCGGTGACGTCCCGCCCGGCGATCAAGACCCGGCCGGTGGTGACCGGCTCCAGCCCGGCCACCACCCGCAGCACCGTCGACTTGCCGGCCCCCGAGGGGCCGAGCACGACGAGCAGTTCGCCGCGGCGCACCGCGAGGTCGACCTCGTGCAGCACGGTCGAGGACCGGTAGGCGGCGCTGACGCCGTCGAGGACGAGCCCCGGTTCGCTCACCCGTGCTCCCCCCGGGCGAACAGCGGCCTGGTCTGCTGGTCGAGGTCGCGGATCACGTCGTCGAGCCGGTCGCCGCGGTGCATCGCGTTCTCCAGGATCCCGTACGTGACGTCCTCGATCTCGGGCCAGGTGGAGACCGTGGGCAGCGCCCGGACGGTGGGGATGGCGTCGAGGAAGACCTTGGCGCTGCGCGGCGGCTGGGCCGGGCCGAGGAACGCCGGGGACTGCGACACCGCGACGTGCGACGGCACGGTGCGGCCGGTGGCCGCGATGATCCGCTGCCCCTCCTCGGCGATGGCGAACTCCAGGAACCGCCAGGCGGCGTCCTTGCGCTTGGCGCCCCGGGTCATGCAGTACGCGTCGGAGTGCAGCACCCCGACCTGCTCCTTGTAGACCGGCAGCGGCGCGACGTCCCACTCGAAGTCGGTGATCGAGCGGAACGTGGTGGTGGACCGGCGGGAGCTCATCAGCATGGCCAGCCGGCCGTTGGCGAACCGGGACTCGTCGTCCTCCGCCTCCACCTCCTCGTCGGTGGGCACCACCCCGTACGCCAGCCGCAGGTCGACGAGGTTCTTCAGCGCCTCCCGGGCGGCGGGCGTGTCCAGCGTCAGCCGGGTCGGCCTGGCCGGGTCGTCCACGATCTCGCCGCCGTTGGACCAGACGAACGGGGCGAGCCGGATGATCGACGGTTCGACGCCGAGGCCGTGCACGGCCGGGCGCAGCGCGGCGCCCTCGCTCTCGGTCGCCTTGACCACCACGCCGCGGGCGTCGCGGGTCATCGCGGTGGCGGTGCCGACCAGGTCGTTCCAGGTCCAGCCGGGCTTCGGCTCCGGCACGCCGTACTTCTGGAAGAGCGTCCGGTTGTAGTAGACGGCCAGGCTGGACACGTTCTGCGGCAGGCAGAGCTGCTTGCCGTTCCACTTGAACGCGTCCATCGCCACCGGGTAGTAGTCGGCCGGGTCGACGGCGTCCGAGGCGGCGATCCGGTCGTCCAGCGGCTCGACCACGTCCTTGGCGGCGAACTGGCCGTAGAAGCGGTAGTTCATCAGGAACAGGTCCGGCGGTGCGCCGCCGGCCACCGAGGTGGCCAGCCGGGCCAGCAGGTCCTTGCGGTCGCTGGCCTCGACGAGCTGCACGTCGGCGCCGGGCCGGGCCTTCTCGTACGCCTCGATCAGGGTGCGGTAGGCGGCCAGTTCCTCGGGCGCGCCGAAGACCAGCAGGCGCACCGGGCCGTCGGCGGACGAACCCGACCCGGACCCGCAGCCGGTGGTCAGGAGCACGGCGGAGAGCAGCAGTGCCAGCAGGGCCTTCGGTCTCATCGGTTCCGTCCCGTCGGGTCGTCGTGGTGGAGGAAGCGCCGCTGGGCCAGCACGAACACGGCCAGCGCGGGCGCCGTGGCGAGCACCGCCCCGGCCAGGAACACCGGGAAGTTCGTCGGGTCCAGCACCGACAGCGAGCGCAGCGCCAGCGGCAGGGTGAACAGGTCACGGTCGTAGACGTAGACCAACGGGTCGAGGAAGTTCGACCAGGTAAGCACGAAGGTGAGCGCGGTGAGCGCGGCGGTGACCGGGCGGACCAGCGGGAGGGCGACCCGCCACCAGATGCGCATCGGGGAGAGGTCCTCCACCAGGCAGGCGTCGTAGAGGTCGGCCGGCAGCGCCCGGAAGGCCAGGTAGTAGACCAGGACGTAGAGCGGTGAGGTGCCCACCAGCGCCGGCGCGATCAACGGCACCAGGGTATCGGTCAGCCCGAGCATCCGGAAGATCGCGAACCGCGGCACCAGCAGCGCGGTGGCCGGCACCATCAGCGCGACCAGGGAGGCCGCGACCACGGTGGCGGTGGTGCGCGGGGCGACCCGGGCCAGCGCGAACCCGGCCAGCGCGGCGACCAGCACGCTCAGCGGCACCGCTACCACCGCCACCAGCACCGAGTTCAGCGACGCGCGCAGCAGCCCGCCGAGCTCCACCGCCTGTTGGTAACCGGTGGTGGAGACGGGCTCCGGCACCAGCTGCGGCGTCGGCGAGGGCGGCAGGCCGGGCTCGGTGAGCGAGCCGGAGACCAGCAGCAGCAGCGGCGGGACGAAGACGAGGAGGACGAAGGCGGCGCCGAGCGTGCGCCAGACACGCGCGGCCCGCTCGGGCAGCGGTGAGGGGCCGCTCGCGCGGCCCCTCACCCGGTTGGTGCCGATGTTCGCCTACCGCAGGGGGAGCTGCCAGGCGCCGAGACCGTGCGAGGCGGCGTAGAGGATCCGCTTGCCCGGCACGATGGTGAGCCCGGCGACCTCCACGTTCGGCATCCCGCCGGCCGCCTTGACCCAGCTCGTCGTCCCCCTGGCCAGCCGCAGCACACCGAAGTCCGTGGCCGCGTACAGGTCGCCGGTGACGTCGTCGCGGACCAGGTCGGTGATCGGCTGGTCGCCGAAGTCGTACGAGCGGTCGGCCCAGGTGGCCCCGGTGCCGGCCAGCCGCACCTCGAACGCGTGCCCGAGGGTGGTCGGGGTGTTCGAGTTGAACCCGCTGTAGGAGATCCACGCCCGGGACGGGTCGGCCGGGTCGACGTGGATGCTGGTCACGAAGCGGTTCGGCGTGCTCGGCGTGTCGATCCGGGTCCAGGTCACCGCGGCGGCCGGCTCGGCGTCGGCGTTGCGGGTGACGAAGACCCGGCCGGTGCTGGTGGCCGCGTACGCCGTCGAGGAGTCCGTGGCGACCCGCTGGACCACCGAGACGGCGCCGCCGGCCCGGTCGCCCCACGCGGCGTCGGTCAGCGCGACGCCGCCCAACTGCTCCCAGTCGCCGCACCGGGCCTCGAAGGTGCCGGTCCAGCTGTTGCAGATCCGGTTGGCCTCCGCCAGCGACCGGTCGCCGAGGCCGAAGGTCTTGGTGCGGTACACCGAGCGGGCGGTGCCGGCGAACATCGTGCCGCTGACCTTCGGGTCGGTGATCACCGGGGCGTAGAAGAGCGTGCCGGCCTGCCCGAAGACGCCGTCGTAGATGGAGATCCAGCTGCCGATGTCGCCGTTGTTGAAGTTCACCTCGGGCGTGGCGTCGTAGAACGTGTGGAACCGGAACTCCGGGCGGCCGACGTCGAAGCCGGACGCCCCGCCGTCACCGATCATCGTGTTCACCCAGCGAGCCCGCTGGCCCTTGTTCTCCCAGGTGCCGTTGTCCTGGGTGCCGCCCTGGAGCATCCGGTGGTCGTGCGGGCTGACCGAGAGGCTGATGAACTGCAGGGTGTTCATGCCCTTGTTGATGCCGTCCAGCTTCGACGGGATCCGGGACAGCATCTGCCGGCAGCGGTCCTTCTGCGCCTGGGTGGTCAGGTTGCGGTCCGGGTTGTCGCACCACGCCGAGCGGTCCACGAACTGGCCGCTGGAGCGCATCACGCCGCCGTCGTTGGCCTCGAAGAACTGGTACGGGTTGCGCGGGTTGGTGACCAGCGCGTGCTGGTCGGGGTGCAGGCCGTTGGGGTGCAGCTCGTCGGTGCCGTCGTAGGTCATGTCGGTGCCGCTGACCCCGGCGTCGGTGGAGAGCACCACGGCCCGCTTGTGCGCCACCGTCTCGCCGTAGACGTAGGAGCCACCGGTGTAGACGATGTCCGGGTGCCCGGCCGGGGTGTGCACGAAGACGTCGTACCAGCACTGGCCGGTGCACTGGTTGTAGGTGGCGAAGCCCGGGTCGGCCGGGTTGGCGCTGGTCAGGTCGGTGAAGGTGGGCGCCCCGGTGGCCACGTCGTCGCTGCGGAACAGCCGCGAGTAGGGGTTGCCCAGGTTGCCCTCGTAGACGTACATCCGGGTCTTGCCGCCGGGCAGCGCCGTCACGTCGATCGCGGCCCGGGTCTGGAAGACCGCGCTGTTGAGGGAGGGCTTGATCTGCGTCCAGGTGGCGCCGCCGTCCGGCGAGCGCCACACCCCGCGGGCGTACGAGGAGGCGTAGACGATCTTCGAGTCGCGCGGGTCGAGCTTGACGTAGCGCACCCCGCGCGGCGAGCAGGCGGCGGTGTTGTTGTACTCCGCGGCGCTGCCGGTGCACTGGGTGGCGTCGGCCGAGCCGTTGTGGATGAACCGCCAGCTCTTGCCGCCGTCGGTGGACTTGTACAGGCCCCACTTGGCGGCGTCCGGCACCGGCCGGGTGACGCCGGTGCAGCAGGAGCTGGACATGCCGCGCAGCGCGGTGGTGGTGGCGACGTAGAGCGTCTTCGGTTGACCGGGGACGATGGTGATCTCGCCGATGCCCTTGCCGGCGAGGGCGTCCTTGCCGAGCGGGCCCTGCCAGGTCAGGCCGCCGTTGGTCGACTTGTACAGGCCGACGCCGGCGACGCAGCCGGAGGCGCAGGTGTTCGCCTCGCCGGTGCCGACGTAGATGGTCAGGCCGGTCTTGTCGTTACGGTCGATCTTCACCGAGCCGGCGGCGTTGATGCCCAGCGGCCCGCCGAGGTAGAACCACTTCGGCTCGGGCGCGAGCACGTTGAGGGTGCCCCAGACGCCGCCGCCGGCCGGGGTCACGTAGGCCCGGCAGAGCAGCGCGTTGCAGTCCGGGGCGATGTCGATGGAGGTGACCCGCCCGCCGGCGACGTACTCGTCGGGCACGTAGTTGTAGGCGTTGCGGAACTCGGTGAACGGGTAGAGCGCCTCGCTCGGCCCGATGTTGGTCCACCTCTGGCTGCCGCGCAGGCGCCGCTCGGCGGCGGCGTAGGCGGCCTTGGACCGGTCGACCTGGGCGATGCTGATCGAGTCGGCCGGGTACGCGCGCTCCAGGAACTCCTGCTGCGCGGCGTTGCCCGGCCCCTCCGGTGACATCCCGTCGCTGCCCGGCACCGCCTGGCGCAGCCGCTCGAGGTGGGCGCCGGTGGCACCCGGCATCTCGCCGTCGCCCACCGCCGCGGCGGCCGGCACCTCGGCGCCGGTGAAGTGGATGCCCGCGGCACCCGTCGACGCCACCAGGGCGGCGACCGCTAGTCCTGCGAAGAGATGGCGACGTCTGCGCTTCACGAGGGTCCCTCCGGCACGAAAAGGCGTCGCCGCAGCGCGGCACCGGATTGGCGACCGTCACTGGCAGCGTCCACGCTGGAGAATGTCAGAGCGATCGGCCGCCGACAATCCCCTGCACGGACCGACCTCGACGGATGGTTGCATTCGCATACGACGGGTATTGCGGCCGCATGCCAGCTCGCTACGAGAACTATCCGAGAATCGCCATCGTCACCGGCGCCGACTCCGGCATCGGGAAGGCCTGCGCGGTGGCGCTCGCCGAGGCCGGGTTCGACATCGGCGTCACCTGGCACGCCGACGCCGAGGGCGCCGACCGGACCGCCACCGAGGTACGCGCCACCGGGCGTCGCTGCGAGGTCGCCCGGCTGGACCTGACCCGGCTGCCCGACGCCGCCGCCGTGGTCGACGAGCTGGCCGACCGGCTCGGCGGGATCGGGGTGCTGGTCAACAACGCCGGCACCGGCACCTCCGTCCCGTTCGTCGACACCGCCTGGGAGCAGTGGCGCGACGTGCTCGCGGTCGACCTGGACGGGCCCTTCCTCTGCTCCCAGCGGGCCGCGCGGCGGATGCGGTCGGACGGCAGCGGCGGGCGGATCGTCAACATCACCAGCGTGCACGAGCACGCGCCGCGGGTGGGCTCGGCGGCGTACTGCGCGGCGAAGGGCGGGCTCGGGCTGCTCACCAAGGTGATGGCACAGGAACTGGCCGCCGACGGCATCACCGTCAACGCGGTCGCCCCGGGCGAGATCGCCACGCCGATGACCGGCCAGGAGGACGTCGACCCGTTCACCCAGGAGCGCCCCGGCGTACCGGTCGGGCGGCCGGGCGACGCCCGCGAGGTGGCCGCGGTGGTCGCGCTGCTGGCCTCCCCCGCCGCCGCGTACGTCACCGGCGCCTCGTGGCCGGTGGACGGCGGCATGCTGATGATGGGCCCGCAGGCCAACGCGCTGCGGTCGGACGACTGGCGGCGGGTCGAGTCCTCGTAACAGTTGGTGACCATTCCGGTTCACAGTGTCCACTTAGCGTGGTCGGCGGCCCGGTCACACGACGGCCGGGCCGATCGCCGGCCCCCACCCGGGGCCCCGACCGGAAGGACACACCATGCCCTTCGCCCAGCGGGTCGCCGCCCTGTTCGCGGTGACCGTCCTGGCCACCGGCGCGCTCACGGCCGCGACCACCCCCCGCGCCGCCCGCGCCGCCGCCACCGACCGGCCCACGTCGGTGCTGTTGCTGACCGTCCTGCCGCACGTGCACGGCGAACCGCGGGCGGCCGCGCTGCGCTGCCACCCGGCCGGCGGGACGCACCCCGCGGCGACGACCGCCTGCCAGGCGGTGGCGGCCGTGCACGGCGACCTCGGCGCGATGACCCCCGAACCGGGGCCGTGCACCCTGGAGTACGCGCCGGTCACCGCCCGCGCGCTCGGCTTCTGGCAGGGTCGGCCGGTGTCCTGGGCGAAGACCTTCGGCAACCGGTGCGCGCTGCTGCGCGAGACCGGATCGCTGTTCGCCTTCTGACCCGCACGCCGCGCGGCGTCCGCCCCTCGGCGGGCGCCGCACCGCGTCGCCGGACCGGCGCACCGGTCGCGAACGGGACAGCGCGGGCGGATCACGGCAACGTATCCTCCGCTTTCCGGGTGATCACGCGGGCCGGCGCGACCAGCGCGATGCCGAGGGGGCCGGATGGCGGGGGCGGGCGGGTGGCGTCGCTGGCGGGGCACCGGCCGGCAGCGGCGGGCGCTCGTCGGCGGCGGCGGGCTGCTGGTCGTCGCCACTGTCCTGCTCCTGGCCGCCTGGCGCAGCACCGGCTTCGCCAGTGACCTGCTGCTCAACCTCGGAGCCAGCGTGGTGCTCGCGGCGATCTCGTACGTCATCTTCGACCCGCTGTTCGAGGAGGCCCGCAAGGCCCGGGTGCAGGAGCACCTCAGCTTCGACCAGAAGGCGTTCGTCGACCGGCTGTGCCGCACCGGCCGCCGGGTGCGGATCCTGGACACCTGGACGATCCTGCTGGAGGACCAGCACCGGGCGGAGACGCTGCGGGCGGTCGAGGCGGCCCTGGAGTCCGGCGCCGAGGTGCAGCTGCTCCTGCTCGACCCGGACTGCACCGCCGCCCAGCAGCGCTCGGAGGAACTGGAACGGCAGCGGGTGGACGTGCCCCGGCAGATCCGGGCCAACCTGCGCCATCTCGCCGCGTTCCAGGAGTCGCTACGGCTGCGGCCGAAGCTGGCCCGCCGGTTCCAGGTACGCGTCTACGACGCCTCCCCCTCCATCCAGCTCTACCAGTGGGACGGGCACGCACTGATCTCGTTCTTCCCGATCGGCAAGCTGTCGTTCAACGTCCCGCAGCTGGAGGTGGACATGGACAGCCCGTGGGGCGGTTTCGTGCACGCCCGGTTCGAGGAGCTGTGGGAACACGAGCAGGCCACCTCGACGCTGGAGCGCTACTGGACCACCACCGTCACCCTGCAGGACGAGGACTCCGACCTGGTCGAGGTGCAGGTGCCGTACGTGACGGTGGACGGGCAGCACTACCTCGACTGCCAGGCGTTCAAGCTGGTCCGGCCGCTGACCGTGCGGGCCCGGCCGCCGGCGCGTACCCCCGGGGTGTTCGGGCTGGCGGAGCCGGCCGACGGCGATCCGGTCCCACCCCCGGTGGTGGCCCGGCTCTTCGACCAGAAGTACGGCCCGGCCGACGGCAGCCGCGCCGTGCTGCGGCTGGTGCCACATCGCCGGGCGAACGACCGCGCCCCCGCTCCCCGCTCCGCCGAGGGGGCCCCGCCGCCCGAACGCTGACCGGCGGGGCTGGGACAATGGGGAGGTCCGCCCGCGCCGCCGCCGGGCGGGAGGGTCCCCCGATCGGCAGGAGAACGGTCAGCGTGTCGGAAACCGCCCAGGCCCCGTCGCCGGCCGGCGAGCTACGCGCCGACTGCGCCCGCTGCTTCGGGCTCTGCTGCGTCGCGCCGGCCTTCGCCGCGTCCGCCGACTTCGCCGTCGACAAGCCGGCCGGCCAGCCCTGCCGGCACCTGGGGCCGGACTTCCGCTGCGGCATCCACACCGAGCTGCGCGAGCGGGGCTTCCCGGGCTGCACGGTCTTCGACTGCTTCGGCGCCGGGCAGCAGGTGGCCCAGGTGACCTTCGGCGGGCGGGACTGGCGGCAGGCTCCGGAGACGGCCGCCCGGATGTTCGACACGTTCGCCGTGATGCGGCCGCTGCACGAGCTGCTCTGGTACCTCACCCAGGCGGTCGCGCTGCGCCCGCCGCGGCCGCTGCCCGACGAGCTGACCGCCGCGCTGGCGGAGACCACCCGGCTGGCCAACGCCGGCCCGGAGACGCTGCTCGGGCTGGACGTCGACGCGTACCGGGGGCGGGTGAACGCGCTGCTGTCGCGCACCGGCGACCTGGTGCGGGCGCGCGCCGGCCGGCCGGGCCCCGACCACCGGGGCGCCCGGCTGTTCGGGGCCGACCTGCGCCGGGCCGACCTGCGGGCGGCCAACCTGCGCGGCGCGCTGCTGATCGGGGCGGACCTGCGCGGCGTGGACCTACGCCTGGCCGACCTGACCGGCGCGGACCTGCGGGGCGCCGACCTGCGCGGGGCCGACCTGTCCGGCAGCCTCTTCCTGCACCAGTCGCAGCTCGAGGCGGCCCGCGGCGACCGGCACACCGAACTGCCGGCGACGCTCACCCGGCCGGCGCACTGGTCGGCGCTGCCGCTCACCCCGGTACGCCGCACCCCCCGCGCCGGCGCCCGCCGCCCCGGCCCACCCCGGCGCCGCTAGTCCGACGGTCCGGCCGCTCGCCGCCTACCGCGCCCCAGCCGTCCGCCGCTCACCGCACAACCGAGCCTCCGGCCGCTCGCCGCCCAACCGAGCCCCAGACCCGTCCGGCCGCTCGCCGCACAAACCGCGCCCGACCCGTGCCGCCGCTCGCCTCCTACCGTGCCGGGGTCGGGTCCTCGGTGGCCCCGGCTGCGCCGCCGGAGGCGCCGGCACCGGCGCAGGGTGCGCCCCGGTAGCCGTCGTGCACCGGGCAGGTCGGGCAGCGGGACCGGTCGCAGAGCCGGCAGAGCCGCGCCAGCTCGCGCCGGTCGCCCGCCTCGCACCGCAACAGGTTGCCGGCGATCCGCGCCAGCTGGTGGCGCTGCTCGGCGGTGAGCAGCCCGACCAGGTCGGCCAGCGCGTCCTGCCGGGCCCGCAGGATCCGCTCGGCGGCCACCCGGCCGGCGGCGGTGAGGTGCAGCGCCCGGCTGCGGCCGTCGGCGCCGGGCTGCCGCCGTACCCAGCCCTGGTCGACCAGGCGGCGGACCAGGTGGGCCGCGCCGGGCTGGGTGAGGCCGAGCACCTGGCCGAGCCATTCGGCGGTGCTGCCTGGCTGGTCCTTGATCACGACGACCGCCTCGGCCAGCGCCCCGCCGGCGCCGGCCGCGTCGACGACCGCGGCCCGCATCCGGGAGTTCACGGCGAGCGCCAGAGCGCCGAGGAGGTTCGGGGCGGCGTCCTCGGGTAGATTCATAAGTTATGAATCTACCCGGTCGAGCCGTCGCGGTCATCGTGCTGATGAACCTCGCCCAGCTCCCGGTCGCGATGCGACAGTTGCTCGTGGTGCTGCTCGGTCACCACAACACGGGCAGCTTCGCCACCGCCGGTGCCGCGAGCGCCGCCTGCGGGCTCGGCCTGGCGGTGTCCGCACCCCTGTACGGCCGGTTGCTGCCCCGCTTCGGCGACCGGGTGGTGCTGCTCGGCTCCGGCCTGGCCCACCTCGCGGCCCTGTCCGGGCTGGCGCTGAGCACCCGACCCACCGCCTTCGTGGCGCTGGCCGCCGCCGCCGGATTGGCCACCCCGCCCGCGCTGAGCAGCGGCCGGTCGCTGCTGCCCCGGCTGGTGCCCGCGCCGGCGCTGACCCGCGCGTACGCCGTGAACGCGGTCGGGCAGGAACTGCTCTACGTCGGCGGCCCGCTCGCGGTGACCCTGAGCCTGCTGCTGACCGGCCCCGCCGGTGCGGTGTTCGCGTTCGCGGCCGTCGGTTCCCTCGCCCTGGTCGGCAACGCCCTGGTCGTTCCTCGCCGGCACGGCGCCGACGCGGCCGACCGGGCCGCCCGTCCGGCCGCCCGGCGCACGGTGCGCACCCTGCTCGGCGTGCACCTGGGCTACGCGACGTGCATGGGCGCCATGTGGGTGCTGGTCCCGGCGTTCGCCGCCGGCGCCGGGCACCCGGACCAGGCCGGTGTGCTGATCACCGTCTGGTCGGTGGGCAGCCTGGCCGGCGGTCTGGTGCTCGCCCGCCGCGGCCGGTTGGCCGATCCGCGCCGCGCCTACCTGGCGCTGCTGGCCACCATGGCGCTCACCTCGGCGGTGCTGCCCTGGCCGCGTACCGTGCCGCAGATGGCGGTCGCCCTGGCCGTCTTCGGGCTCGCGCTCGCGCCGTGGCTCGCCGTCACCGACGGACTGATGGCTCGGGCCGCCCCCGCGCCGCACACCGCCGAGGCGTACGGCTGGTTGCAGACCGTCGGGCAACTCGGGACCGCCCTCGGCGCGGCGAGCAGCGGCGCGGTCAGCGACCGGTTCGGCACCACCGGCGCCTTCCTGATCGTCCCGGCGGCGCTGGCGGTCGCCGTCGCGGTCGCGCTCACCCGCCGTCGTGCGCTGTCCGCCGGGCCGGAAACGGCCGGCCCGCCGGCGCCGGAACCCGACGTTTCGCTGCCAGGTGGTCGGGTAGCCGGCTGACCGACGGTACGAGCGGGGAGGCGATGGTGGGATATCGGGCACGTCAGGGCGTACAGCCGGTCGACCCGGAGCACGCCGAGGACGAGGCCGGCCAGGCCCGGCTGGTCCAGGTCGGGGCGGACACCGACGTCCCGGCTCCGGACGACACCGAGATCAAGCCGGACATCGTCACCGAGGACGACGGCTCCGGCGTGGCGGGCGGGGCGTCGGGCACCAGCAGCGGTGGCTCGACCATGCCCGGCCACCCGGACGCGACCCGCTGACCACCTCGCCGGCCGACCGTCGGGTGTGGTGTCCGGGCCTGCCCCGGGCAGCCCGCGCGGGTCCGCTCCGGGCCGCCGCGCCGGCCCAACCCCCATCGGCGTCAGCGGCCGGCGGGCACCGCCGCGGCGCGGGCCTCGGTCATCCCCCGGTTGGCCAGCGCGTCCGCCCGCTCGTTCTCCGGGTGTCCGTTGTGGCCCTTCACCCACAGCCAGGTGACCTGGTGGCGGGCGCACGCCGCCTCCAGCCGCTGCCACAGGTCGGCGTTCTTGACCGGCTGCCGGGCCGCGGTCAGCCAGCCGTTGCGCTTCCACGAGGCGAGCCAGCTGGTGATGCCGTTGCGCACGTACGTGCTGTCGGTGTGCAGCTCGACCGTGACCGGGCGGGTCAGGCTCTCCAGCGCCTGGATGGCGGCCATCAGCTCCATCCGGTTGTTGGTGGTCGGCGTCGCCTCACCGCCGTGCAGCTCCCGCTCGTGGCTGCCGTAGCGCAGCACCACGCCCCAGCCGCCCGGACCGGGGTTGCCGCTGCACGCGCCGTCGGTCCAGATCTGCACGATCCTGCCGGTCGTCCCGTCCACCATGCCGGCAACCTACCCGGTGCCGACGCCGGCCCGGCGGCTCGGGGCATCCGCCACGCGGGCCGGCAGCTAAGGTCGGGCGGTGGAACGGCACATCACCTTTGAACGACTGCACAACTTCCGTGACCTGGGCGGCTACCGGGCCGGCGACGGCCGCACCGTGCGGTGGGGTCAGCTCTACCGGTCGGACTCGTTGGGCAAGCTGGCCGGGGCGGACCTGGCCCGGTTCCGCGAACTCGGCGTGCGTACGGTGATCGACCTGCGCTACCCGTGGGAGATCGAGGCGCGCGGCCGGGTGCCGCACCACGAGGGTCTGGTCTGGCACAACCTGAGCATCGAGCACCGCCCCTACGACCAGGCCACCATCGACCCGACGGTCGACCCGTGGCGCTACCTCGCCGACCGGTACGCGGAGGTGGCCGACGACGGCGCGGCCGAGCTGCGGGAGGCGCTGGAGGTGATCGCCGAGGCCGACGGTCCGCTGGTCTTCCACTGCGCCTCCGGCAAGGACCGCACCGGCCTGCTGGCCGCCCTGCTGCTCACCCTGCTCGGGGTCGACGACGAGCAGATCGCGGCGGACTTCGCGCTGACCGAGCTGGCCACCGAGCGGTTGGTGGCCGACTGGCGGGCCGCCCATCCGGGCCGCACCCTGGTCTGGCCCGGCTACGGCCGCGCCCCGGCCGAGATCATCCAGCTCGTGCTGGCCGACCTGCGGGCGGCGCACGGCTCGGTGCACGGCTACGTCACCGACCGGCTCGGCGTGTCCGAGAAGACGATCACGCGGCTGCGCGAGCGGCTGTTGACCGGGTGAGGCAGGCCGGCGCCGGTGGCTCGTCCCCAGGGACGGGAAATGCCCGCGCCCAGCGCGGCGGTGGTCTGGCAGGGTGGGCACCGTGACGGTGATCGACAACGGCCTGCGGGCCGGGGCGGGTGGGACCTTCGACGAGCTGCGGCGCGCCGGCCGTGCGGCGATCCGGCCGGCCGAGCCGGGCGACGCCGACACGCTGCACCGGTTCATCGTGGAGCTGGCCGCGGCGGAGGACTTCCCGGGCGAGGTCAGCGCCGAGCCGGCGGACGTCGCCCGGGCGCTGTTCGGGTCGCGGCCGGTGGCGGAGGCGGTGGTGGCGACCGTCGACGACAAGCCGGTCGGGTTCGCGTTGTTCTACCCCACCTACAGCACGGTGCTGGGCCGCCCCGGCATCCATCTGGAGGACCTCTACGTCCGGCCCGAGCAGCGTGGCGGCGGGCTCGGCCGGGCGCTGCTCGCCCACCTGGCCGCGCTGGCCGTGGCGCGGGGCTGCGCCCGGCTGGAGTGGTGGGTGCTGCGCACCAACGACCCGGCGCTGCGCTTCTACCGCCGGCTGCGGGCGCGATCCCTGGACGAGATCGACGTGCTGCGACTCGACGGTGAGGTGCTGCGCGAGCTGGCCGACGGCAGCCAGCTCGGCGGCGGGCAGGCGACGGCCGGCGTCGCGCCCGACGCCTGATCCGCCGCCTGCCCGGGCGTCGGGAACGCTGGCCTAGCGGCTCCGCCGACCGCGGACGAGGCGGGCGCGGAGCCGGTCGGCGGCGTCGCCGGCGGTGGCGGCGACCATCGGCGACAGCCGGGTGGAGCTCATCACCGCCAACTCCTCGGCCGGGCTGGTGGCGCCGTCGAGGAAACGCAGCACCCGCTCGGCGGGGTTGCGGTCGAAGAGCCGGTCGAAGAACTCCGGCCCGCTCACCCCGCCGCGGTCCAGCGCGCGCAGCGCGACCGCGTCCATCCACAGATGCCGTCGGGGGTACGCGGGCGCCGGCACCGGTGGCCGCCCGGCCGCCAGGGCGCGGGCCACCTGCTCGGCCTGCCGCCGCATGGCGGAGAAGGTGAAGCCGGTGGAGGGGCGGGTGGCGCCGCCGGCCGTGCCGAGGCGGACCACCCGGGGTGACGGGTGGGCGTCGAACGGCGCGTCGGTCATCGGGATCACCCCGTCCTCCACCTCCCGTACGACCAGCCGGACCGGGTCGAGGCCGAGCAGGTCACGGTAGCCGGCCAGGGCCGCGTCGTAGCCGGCGTCGGTGAGCCGCGCGGGCGAGAACTCGGTGTACTCGACCAGGGCGTAGCGGTCGCTCACCGGCAGCACGTAGCCGAACGAGACGCCCCGGGCCGGCTGCGGGGTGCGGAAGTCCATCAGCACCGCGCGGTCGGCGTCGAAGACCGGGGTGTCCGAGGCCAGCCACCACCCCCGGAAGTGCTGGAGCCAGTTGGTGCGCCCGGGCCGGCGCGGCGGGCGGGGCCGGGAGTCCAGCACCCAGGACGCCCGGAGCACGGCGCTGCCGTCGGCGCGGACCAGCACCCGCTCGCCGTCGTCGTCGAGGGCGTCGGCGGCGGCCACGATCCGCCGCACGCCGAGGCGCCGCTCGGCGGCGGCGGCCCGGTCGTAGACCGGGCCGGAGCGGAGCATGGCGTACCGCAGCGGGGCGAGGTCGAGCACCCGGCGGCGCTGCGCGGTGACCACCTCGACCTGCCGCCAGCTCGCGCTCAGCACCGGGTCGAGATCGTTGCCCGGGCGGTCCCAGAACGCCCAGGTGCGGTCCTGGCCGCGCTTGTGCACCGGGTCCACCACGGCGACCCGCAGGTCGCGCACCCC
The DNA here is from genome assembly GCF_030519475.1 of Micromonospora sp. C28SCA-DRY-2. GTDB lineage: Bacteria > Actinomycetota > Actinomycetes > Mycobacteriales > Micromonosporaceae > Micromonospora. The sequence goes on from NZ_JAUMKD010000007.1 coordinate 147,062, forward strand.
GTGCCGGTCGAGCGCGGCGAGCACCAGCGACGCGGCGCCGCCACCACCGACGAGGGCGAGGTCGACGTCGACCGGTGCGCGGTTCACCCGGTTCACGGTGTCACACCGGTCCCCGCGCGGTGTTCGGTGGCCGCCGTGACCTGTCGGATCCGGGCCCGCAGCGCCCGCTGGAGCAGGATCGGGTAGCCGTGCAGCGGCACGGTCAGCCCGGCCAACCAACCGGCGGCCGGGCCCGCCCCGAGCAGGGCCGCCACCCCGGCCAGCCCGAGGGCGACGACGGCGAGCACCGAGTGCCCGAACTCGGAGCGCCGGGTGCGCAGGTCGAGTGCCGGCAGGGCGGACCGGGTGCCGGCGAAGGAGTGCCCCATCAGCCGTTCCCAGCCAAGCCGGCGCAGCAGTCGCCGGTACGCCGCGACACCCAGCCGCCGGTACAGCGCCGGCTCCCACCGGCGGATCCGCCAGTGGTCGCCGCGCAGCGCCGGCCGCGCGGCCTCCACCCAGGCGGCGGCCCAGGCCATCAGCGCGAAGTGGACCACCCAGGCGAACGCGAAGCCGTAGCCGAGCAGCGCGCCGGTCACGGCGCCCGCGGCGGCCACCGCGATCCCACCCGCCACCAGGACCAGCAGCGCCCGGGTCGTCATCCGGGCGAGCCTAGCCGGGCGGCCGGCGACCACGGGCGAGCGGGGACCGCGACCCCGTCGGTACGGTGTCCGTCATGGCGGATCGATCCCAGCCGCTGGGCCGCCCGTTCTGGGCGTTCTGGGGTGCGGCGGCCCTGGCCAACCTCGGCGACGGCATCCGGGTGGCGGCGTTCCCCCTGCTTGCCGCCGCGCTGAGCGACGACCCGGTGGCGGTGGCCGGGGTCGCCGCGGCGCAGTTCCTGCCCTGGCTCGTCGCGGGGCTGCTCGCCGGCGCGCTGGCCGACCGGCGCGGCGCGCGTACCGTGATCGCCGCCGCCGACGCCGGCCGGGTGGTCGTGCTGGCGGTGCTGGCCGTGGCCGTGGCGACCGGCCGGGCCACCATTCCGCTGGTGATCGCCGCCGCGTTCCTGCTCGGCGTGGGCGAGACCCTGCGCGACACCGCCGCCCAGACCGCGGTGCCCCGCCTGGTCAGCGACGCCCAACTGGAGAAGGCGAACGGACGGCTGGTCGCCGGCGAGATCGTCGGCAACGAGTTCGTCGGCCCGCCGGTGGGTGCGCTGCTCTTCGTCGTCGGTGCCGCGCTGCCGTTCGCGGCCAACGGCGCGGCGCTCGCGCTGGCGGTCATGCTGGTGCTGTCCCTGCCGCTGAGCCTGACCCGCCCCGCCCGGGCCGCGGGCGCGAGCCCGGTCCCGGCCAACCGGGACGGGGTGTTGGCCGGACTGCGCTGGCTGGTGCGGCAACCACTGCTGCGCACGCTGGTCGTGGTCGGCGCAGCCGTCGCCGCCGCGGACAGCGCCTGGTTCGCGATCTTCGTGCTGTACGCGCGGGAGAGCCTCGGTCTCGGCGCGCTCGGCTTCGGCCTGCTGCTGGCGACCGGCGCGGCCGGCGGGCTCGCCGGTTCGTTCGCCGCCGACCGGCTGATCGCCCGGTTCCGGCACCGGGACGTGCTGACCTGGTCCCTGGCGACGACGGCGGGCGTTCCGCTGCTCCTGGTGGTGGCACCGCACCGGGTCGCCGCGGTGGCCGTCGTCGTCACGACCAGCGCGTCGTTCGCGGTGCTCAACGTCGCCGCGCTGTCGATCCGGCACCGCCTCGTGCCCGAGGGGCTGCTCGGCCGGGTGGTCGCCGCCTCCCGGATGCTCACCTTCGGCTGCACCGCGCTCGGCGCGCTGGCCGGTGGCGCGCTCGCCGCGCGCGCGGGCGTCGAGGCGCCGTTCCTGTTCAGCGGTGCGGTCGCCGTGCTCGCGACGGTGGCCTGGTGGCTCTCCTCGCGGCCGGCCGCGCCGCCCGATCCCGCCTGAGCCGCCGGCCCGTCAAGCGACCGGGCTCGACGCGGCGGGCTGGCCCGGCGCGGCGGGCTGCTCCGGCGCGGCGTGCTGGTCCGGCGGCGGGGCGGCGTACGCCCGGCGACGGTCGTCCGGTCGAAGACCCGCCAGGTCGCGGCCGAGACGCCGACTCGCCATGGCCGGCCCCTGGCCGTGTCGCTCACGTAGCTGTCGCCGGGAGCGCGGGTTGATGCGCCGGCGCCCTGTCGAGCTGCCCCGTCCATGGGACCACCGGGCTGGCGACGACCGGTCGTCGCGCTCGTGCACGACGCCGCGCGCCCCTACCGACGGGGCAGCTCTGAAGGGCGCCCCTACCGACGGGGCAGGTCTGAAGCGGCTGCGGGAGTGGTGGGCCGCCACCGACCTGCCCCAGCCCACGGCAGCTCGACACGATGACAGCGCCGGCCCTGCCTGCCCCGCCCGGACGCGGCAGCACGACCCGGTGACAGCGCGGCGGGCACCCCGCCGGCGATGCTGGGCCAGTCGCCCTGCCTGTCCTGGCCGGACGCGCGGCAGCAGGACCCCGGTGACAGGGCGGGCCCTGCCTGCCCCGGCTGGAAACGGCAGCAGGACCCGGTGACAGCGCGGCACCGCGCGCCCCGGCGAACGCACCGCCCCGGACCGCCGGCTCGGCACGGCGACGCCCGCACTCGGTGGAAGGGCCAGCGGGGCGCGCCGTTCGCGCGGCGAAACCCCGTTGGCCCACGGCGGGCGGGTGTGCGACGGTCTGGCGGTGAACGATCACCGGACGGTCAACCGGACCACCTGGGACGAGCGCGCCCCCGCCCACGCCGCGTCGCCGGACTACGGCGTCGAACGCTTCGTCGCCGACCCCGAGCACCTCAGCGAGGTGGTGCGGTTCGACCTGCCCCGGCTCGGCGACGTGACCGGGCTGCGCGGGGTACACCTGCAGTGCCACATCGGCACCGACACGGTCTCGCTGCACCGCCTCGGCGCGCGGATGACCGGCCTGGACTTCTCCGGCGCGGCGCTGGTGCAGGCCCGCCGGCTGGCCGAGCGCACCGGCGCGGCGGTCGACTTCGTGCAGGCGGACGTGTACGACGCCCCGCAGGCGCTCGGCGAGGCCGGGTTCGACCTGGTCTACACCGGCGTCGGCGCGCTGTGCTGGCTGCCGGAGATCCGGCGCTGGGCCGAGGTGGTCGCCGCACTGCTGCGCCCCGGCGGGCGGCTGTTCCTGCGCGAGGGCCACCCGATGCTCTGGGCGCTGGCCGATCCCCGGCCCGACGGCCTGCTGGCGGTCGAGCACCCGTACTTCGAGCGGCCGGAGCCGACCGTGTGGGACGAGCCGGGCACGTACGTCGAGACCGACGTGACCTTCACCCACACCCTGTCGTACGAGTGGAACCACGGGCTGGGCGAGGTGGTGAGCGCACTGCTCGACGCGGGCCTCGACCTGACCATGCTGACCGAGCACGACAGCGCGCCGTGGGACGCCCTGCCGGGTCAGACGGCCCGCGACGCGCACGGCGAGCACCGGCTGCGGGACCGGCCGTGGCGCCTGCCGCAGACGTACACGCTCCAGGCCCGCAAGCGGGGCTGAGCCGGGGCCGCGGTCAGCCGGGGCGCTTGCGGTAGAGCACGCTGCGGCGCAGCGGGCCGGCCGGGACGCTCGGGTCGTCGAAGTCGTCGGCCGGGTCGGTGGTCATCCCGAGGCGGCGCATCACCGCCTGCGAGCGCAGGTTGGTGGCGGTGGTGACGGCGAGGATCTCGGGCAGCCCGACGGTGTCGAAGCCGTACGCCAGCACGGCGCGGGCCGCCTCGGTGGCGTAGCCGTGCCCCCAGGCGGCGCGGGCGAGCCGCCAGCCCGCCTCGACGCCGGTGAAGGGCATGCCGGGCTCGACCCGGTCGAGCCCGGCGAAGCCGACGAACTCGCCGGTGTCGCGGACCTCGACCGCCCAGAAGCCGAAGCCGTCGCGGGCCAGGGCGGCCTGGAACCGCCGGACGGAGGCGGTGGCCTGTTCCGGGGCGAGCAGCGGGCCGAGGTGCTCGCGCACCTCGGGGTCGGCGTTCATCGCGGCCCAGGGCGCGAGGTCGGACTCCTGCCAGTCGCGCAGCAGCAGCCGCCGGGTTCTGATCTCCGTCACCGGCCGACCCTAGCCGGCCGGCTCGGCGGCCTCCGAACGCTTTTCGGCCGCCTGGTCCCGGGGGATCGCCTCGATCGTCGCCATGTGCCGCTCACCCCATTCGCCGAGCGGGATCAGTGCCTCGTTCAGCGAGGCGCCGAAGGCGGTCAGCGAGTATTCCACCTTGGGCGGCACCTGCCGGTAGACCTCCCGGTGCACGAGGCCGTACGCCTCCATCTCGCGCAGCTGCTGGATCAGCATCTTCTCGCTGATGCCGGAGATCCCCCGGCGCACCTCGGCGAAGCGGCGTGGACCCTGGTGCAGCTCCCAGAGGATCAGCGCCTTCCACTTGCCACCCACCACGTCCACGGCGGCGTCGAGGCCGCACGTGTAGGTCCGCTTCTTCACCGCACCCCCTCCACACTTACCGAAAGGTAAGTACCTGGGAAAATAGTAGGTACTTGTCGCTCCGCGCGTACCGGAACCAGGATGGAGCCGCCCGGCGGGATGCGCAAGAGCACCCGATCCGGCGCCTCCACCCTTTTCTGATCCCTGTGAGGAGCGGATCCATGACCGACCACGATCCTGCCCCGGTGACCGTGCTGGGGCTCGGGCCGATGGGCCGCGCGCTGGCCGGCGCGCTGCTCGCGGCGGGCCATCCGACCACCGTCTGGAACCGGACGGCCGACCGCGCCGACCGGCTGGTCGAACGCGGCGCACGGCGCGCCACCACCGTCGAGGAGGCGGTCCGGGCCAGCCCGCTGGTGCTCGCCTGCGTCGTCGACTACGCCGCCGTGCGCGCCATCGTCGAGCCGGCCGCCGCCGCGCTGAACGGCCGCACCCTGGTGAACCTCACCGCGGACACCCCGCAGCGGGCCCGGGAGCTGGCCGACTGGGCCGCCCGGCACGGCGTCGACTACCTGGACGGGGCGATCATGACGCCCGCCCCGACCATCGGCGGGCCGGCCGCGCTCGTGCTCTACAGCGGGCCGGAGCGGACCTGGCAGGCGCACCGGGCGACCCTGGCCCACCTGGGCGGCGACGCCGAGTGGCTCGGCGCGGACCCCGCCCGGGCCGCCGGCCACGACGTAGCCCTGCTCGACGTCTTCTGGACGGCGATGAGCGGGATCGCGCACGCGTTCGCCCTGGCCCGGGCCGAGAAGATCCGGGCGACCGACCTGGCCCCGTACGCCCGGGGCATCGGCAACCTGCTGCCCGACCTGATCGACGACCTGGCCCGGCGGTTGGACGCCGACGACCACGTCGCCGACGTCTCCAGCATCGCCTCCGCCGCCGCCGGCATGGCGCACATCATCGAGGCCGCCGAGGGGCACGGCATCGACGCCGGCGTGCTGCGGGCCGCCCACGCCGCCGCGGGCCGGGCGATCCGGGCCGGGCACGGCGACGACGACTTCTCCCGGGTGGCCCGGATCTACGAACAGGCCGCGGCCTGAGCGGGCCGGCCCGTCGACCGGTCACCGTGCTCGGGCTCGGCGAGATGGCCTGAACGCTGGCCGTCCCCCGGTTGGACATGCAGCCGTTTGGCTGCCTATAGTGACAGGCAACCAAACGGCTGCATGTGCGGGGTGCGGGGTGGACGAGGTGTTCCGGGCGCTGGCCGACGCCAGCCGCCGTCGGCTGCTCGACGACCTCAACCTGCGCAACGGGCAGAGCCTGCGCGAGCTGTGCGCCGGGCTCGCGATGACCCGGCAGTCGGTCAGCAAGCACCTGGCCGTGCTGGAGGCGGCCAACCTGGTGACCGCCGTGCGCCGCGGCCGGGAGAAGCTGCACTACCTCAACCCGGCGCCGATCAACGCCATCGCCGACCGCTGGATCAACCGGTACGACCGGCAGCGGGTCCACGCGCTCGCCGACCTGCAGACAGCATTGGAGCGGGAGTCCATGCAGATTCCGACGTTCGTCTACACGACCTACATCAACACCACCCCGGAGCGGCTCTGGGCCGCGCTGACCGAACCGGCGTTCACCCGCCGCTACTGGGGCGGCGTGGCGCTGAAGTCCGACTGGCAGGTCGGCTCCCCCGTGCTGTGGCAGGACGCCCCGGACGGCGACTACCGCGACCTCGGCCAGCGGGTGCTGGCCGCGGAGCCGTACCGGCTGCTCAGCTACAGCTGGCACGGCTTCCAGCCGGAGCACGCGGCGCACTTCGGCTGGTCGGCGGAGGAACTCGCCGCCCGGCTGGGCGAGCGCCGCTCGAAGGTGACCTTCGAGATCACCCCGCACGGCGGGGCGGTCCGGCTGACCGTCGTGCACGACGACTTCTCCCCCGACAGCGAGATGCACCGGGCGATCAGTGGGCAGCTCGACGGCAGCGGCGGCTGGCCGGAGCTGCTGGCCAGCCTGAAGACGCTGCTGGAGACGGGTGAGCCGCTGCCCGAGCCGGTAGCCGAGCCGGCACCCGCCTCCTGACCCGACGGGCCGGCTCGGGGCCGCGCCCGCCGGGCCGGCCCACCGCGCGCCGGCCCGAGGGCGGCACCGCCGGGAGGCGGTGCCGGGTGGCACCACCTCCCGGCGTCGCCGTCACCGGTGTTCGAGGGCGAGCCGGGGCAGCCGCCGGGCCAGCCAGGCCGGCAGCCACCAGGCCCGCCGCCCGAACAGCTGCATCACGGCCGGCACGATCAGGCACCGGATGACCAGCGCGTCGACCAGCACCGCCACGGCCAGCCCGAGGCCGAACTGCTTGAGCATCCGGCCCGGGTCGAACAGGAACGAGCCGAACACCACCACCATGATCGCGGCGGCGGCCGTGATGATGCGACCGGTGGTCGCCATGCCGTGCCGGATCGCGGCCGGGGCGTCGTGGTGCTGCTCCCAGTGCTCGTGCATCCGGGCGAGCAGGAAGATCTCGTAGTCCATCGACAACCCGAACGCGATCGCGAAGATCAGCACCGGCACGAACGCCTCGACCGGGCCGGGCTGGACACCGAGCGCGTCGGCCAGCACGCCGTGCTGGAAGACCAGGGTGATCGCGCCCAGCGCCGCGGCCACGCTGAGCAGGTTGAGCAGCGCGGCCTTGAGCGGGATCAGCAGCGAGCGGAAGACCAGGACCAGCAGCAGGGTGGAGAGGCCGACCACCACCAGGACGAACAGCGGCAGCCGGTCCGCCACGGCGGTCGAGAAGTCCACCGTCGCCGCGGTGGTCCCGCCGACCAGGAAGCTCACCCCGGGGCCGCCCAGCCCGGGCAGCACGTCGGCGCGCAGCCGGTCCACCAGCTGCTGGGTGCGGGCGTCCTGTGGCTTGGCGTCGGGAACGACGATCATGGTGGCGACCCGGCCGTCCGCGGTGGGCACCGGCGGCACGACGGTGGCGACACCGGCCGTGCCGGCCAGCGCCGGGCGGGCCGCCTCGGCCACCGCCCGCGCGTCGCCGCCCGGCGCCCCGGTGGCGTCGACGACCACCACCAGCGGCCCGTTGAAGCCGGGGCCGAACCCCTCGGCCAGCAGGTCGTACGCCTGCCGGCTGGTGCGTTCCGGCGCGCCGTTGCCCGGGTCGGCGATGCCCAGCCGCATGTCGAGCACCGGCACGGCCAGCGCCAGCAGGGCGCCGACGGCGACCACGGTGGCCGTCCAGGGGTGCCGCTGCACCAGGCTCGACCAGGCCGCCCAACGCGACCCGTCGCCGCGGCGCCGGGTGGCCCGCCGGCGTACCGTCCGCTCGATCCGGCCGCCCATGATGCCGAGCAGCGCGGGCAGCAGGACCAGCGCCGCGGCCATGGTGGCCGCCACGGTCACCGCCACGGCGACCGCCACGCCCTGCAACGAGCCCAGGCCGAGCACCACCAGGCCGAGCAGGGCCAGGATCACCGTGGTGCCGGCGAACAGGACGGTCCGGCCGGCGGTGTCCACCGCCCGGCGCCCGGCCTGCTCCGCGCTCGCGCCGGCGAGCAGTTCCGCGCGGTAGCGGGAGAAGAGCAGCAGCGCGTAGTCGATGCCGACGCCGAGCCCGACCAGGGCCAGCAGCGGGGTGGTGTAGTCGGCGACCGTCGCGACGTGCGACGCGAGCAGGACCAGCCCCATCGCGGTGCCGACGGCGAAGACCGCGATGATGATCGGCAGGCTGGCCGCGAGCACCGAGCCGAAGAGCACGACGAGGATCACCAGCGCCGCGAGCAGGCCGATGCCCTCCGCCGGTCCGCCGCCGCCCTCCTCCACGGCCACCACCGGGTCGCCGCCGACCTCCACCCGCAGCCCGTCGCCGGCGGCGTCCCGGGCGGTGTCGACCAGCCGCCGGACGTCCTCGTCCGGCACGTCACCGGCCTGCCCGGTGAGGGTCACCGTGGCGTAGCCGACCGTCCGGTCGGCGGAGAGGGCGCCGGGATCGGCGTACGGGTCGCGGGCCTCGGCGACCGAGGGCAGCCCGCGTACCCGGTCGAGCAGCTGCCCCACCCGGTCCCGGGTGGCCGGTCGCTCCAGCCCCGCCGGGTCGGCCAGCACGATCTGCACGCTGGTGTTGGCCGCGACCGGCGCCCGCTCGCGCAGCGTGTCCAGCGCGCGCTGCGACTCGGTGCCGGGCAGCGAGACGTCGTTGCGGTAGTTCGCGCCGACGAGTTGCGCGCCGACGCTGACCGCCACCAGGGTCACCAGCCAGGCGAGCAGCGCCTGCCACCGGTGCCGGTGCGCCCAGCCGGCCAGTCGCTCGAACCGGCTGGCGGGTGGGGTTGTCGGGGGCGCGCTCGGCGCCGGGCTGGACTGGACCATCGCGGTGACGACCTCCTGACGTGCACGGATGCCGCCGACGCTAGGAGCGCCGGGCCGCGCGGGGCGACGCCCGCGGTGGTGATCTCCGGATACCCCCCGGGAGGGAGGAGGGATGCTCCCGCCGGGTGATCCGGCGGCCGCCGCACCCCCGCTAACCTCGGTGTCGTGACCCGTCGTGACCAGGTGGTGGACGTCGGCGTGGCGGTGTCCGTGCTCGCCGCGTCGCTGCTGGTGCTCGTCCTGGACGGGATCGGCACGCCGTCGCCGGACGCGACAGCCCTGGACGCCACCGGCGTGGCGCTGGTCGCCACGGCCTGCCTGCCGCTGCTGGTCCGGCGGCGGGCGCCGCTGGCGGCGTACCTCGGCACCGCCGTCGGCACCGCCGCCCTGCTCGTCCTGCGCTACCCGCTGGACTTCCCGTTCAGCTGCGCCGTCGCGATCTACACGCTGGCCGCGGTGTACGGCGGCGACCCGCGGCCCGGCCGGCGCTGGGCGGCCCGGCTGGCGGTCGGGGCGTTCGTCCCGGTGGCCGCCGGAGCGTACGCCGCGGCCGGTTTCCGCGGCCACGGGGTGGTCTCCGGGATCGGCGCCTGGGCGCTGACCTTCGCCGGCGCCTGGCTGGCCGGCGAGCTGTCCCGGGTACGCCGGGAGCGGATCGACGAGCTGGAGGAGCGGGCCGCCCGCGCCGCCCGGGAGATCGAACGCGAGCGCCGGCTGGCGGTGGCCGAGGAGCGCACCCGCATCGCCCGGGAGCTGCACGACTCCGCCGGCCACGCGGTCAACGTGATCCTGGTGCAGGCCGGCGCGGCCCGGCTGACGCACGAGCGGGACCCGCAGCGGTCGCTGCGCGCCATCGCCACGGTGGAGGAGGTGGCCCGGAGCACCATCGTCGAGATGGAGCGGCTGGTACGGGCGCTGCGCGACGACGACGCCGAGCCGGTGCCGGCCGACCCGGGCGCCCTGGAGGAGCTGCTGGACCGGCACCGGGTCGACGGTCTGCGCATCGACGCCGAGCTGAACGGCCCGCACCGGCCGCTGCCGCGCAGCGTCTCCTGGGCCGCCTACCGGATCCTCCAGGAGTCGCTGACCAACGCCGCGCGGCACGGCTGCGGCACGGCCCGGGTCGCGGTGGACTTCCGGGCGGACGCGGTGGAGATCGCGGTGAGCAACCCGGCCCCGGCGACTCCCGCCGCGGCCGGGGTCCGCGGGCGGCGGCACGGCATCGTGGGCATGCGGGAGCGGGCCACCCTGCTCGGCGGGAGCCTGGAGACCGCGGCCGAGCAGGGCGAGTTCCGGCTGCGGGCCCGCCTGCCGTACGACGGGGCCGGCCGGTGAGCGCGCTGCGCCTGCTGCTGGTCGACGACGACGACCTGATGCGCGCCGGCCTGCGGGCGGTGCTGTCGGTCGACGACGGCATCGAGGTGGTCGGCGAGGCCGCCGACGGGCGGCTGGCGGTCGAGCGCAGCCGCGCGCTCGACCCGGACGTGGTGCTGATGGACGTGCGGATGCCCCGGATGGACGGGGTGAGCGCGACCCGGGAGATCGTGGCGGCGGGTGGCCGGGCCCGGGTGCTGGTGCTGACCACCTTCGAGGACGAGGACTACGTCTTCGGCGCGCTGCGTGCCGGGGCGTCCGGGTTCGTGCTCAAACGCACCCGGCCGGAGCAGTTGATCGCCGGCATCCACACGGTGGCCGGCGGCGAGGCGCTGCTCTCCCCCGCGGTGACCCGTACGGTGATCAGCCGGATGGTCGACCACGACGAGCCGGTCGATCCGGCGCTGCGCCGGCGGCTGGCCGAGCTGACCCCGCGCGAGCGGGACGTGCTGGAGCGGGTGGCCCGCGGGCTGTCCAACGCCGAGATCGCCGCCGAGCTGGTGATCGAGGAGTCGACCGTGAAGACCCACGTCAAGCGGATCCTGGCGAAGCTGGGGCTGCGCGACCGGGTGCAGGCGGTGGTGCTCTGCTACGAAACCGGCATCATCCGCCCCGGCCGGCGCCGCCCCGACTGACCGGGCCGTACGCCGCGGAGGGTGCGCAACGGCGGCTTTCCTCGCGGCGCTCGCGTCCCGCGTATCGCCCCCCACCTGCGGCTTCGGCCGCCGTCGGGTGGACACGTGACGGCAACGAAGATTTCTCATTTTCATCGGATCGAGGGCCCAACCCTCCTAGTGTTGGGCACACCGGTGCTAGTCACGGAGTTGGCCACCCGAACGACGTCCCACGCAGTCAGCGGACGAAATGTGAGGGAAGACGCGTATGAAGGCTAAGACAGTTCTCGTATCGGCGGCGGTGGGCGTGGGTCTCGGCGCGCTCCTGCTCCCGGGCGCCGCGCTGGCCGAGACCATCGTGTCACCGGCCACCACCCCGGTCGGCGGGACGGTCGTGCTCACCGCGACGACCTGCAACCCGAAGTCCGGCGACGCGATCTTCCGCGTCACCGGCCCGAACCGTGACATCAACGTCCGGTCCACCACCGCCGCGGCCGGCGGCGGGCTGAGCGCCGAACTCTTCACCGCCGGGTTCACCCTGGGCACCTACACGGTCACCGCCACCTGCGGCGACGGCAGCGCGGCCGGCAGCGCCACCTTCACCGTCACGCCGATCGGCGGCGCACCGGCCGGAGCCGGCGACGGAACGGACGGCACCGGCTCACTCGCCGCCGGCGCGACCCTGCTCGGCACCGCCCTCGGCGGGGCCCTCATCCTGGCCCGCCGCCGGCGCCACCCCGCCGGCGCCGCCGCCTGACCGACCGGACACCGGGTGCCCGCGCCGACACCGGCGCGGGCACCCGAGAATCGAGCGCCCCCGGAGGTGCGGACGTGTGGTGGCGCAGGCAGGCTCCGGCCGTCGTGGCGGTGGCCCTGCTCGGCACGGCCGGGCTCGGGCTGATCGCGTCCGGGCTGACCGCCGCGCCGACCCGGCCGCCGCGGCCGGACGCCGCCGACGCGCCGGTCACCGCCCGGCCCGCGCCCAGCCTGCCGCCGCTGCCCCGCGCCGACCCCGTCCGGGTCGAGGTGCCGGCCATCGGCGTACGCGCGGAGGTGGTGCCGGTCGCGGCCGACGCGGCCGGGGTGCTGGAGGTGCCGCCACTGGACCGGCCCGCCCTGGCCGGCTGGTACTCCCCCGGGGTGAGCCCGGGCGAGACCGGCAACGCGGTGCTCGTCGGGCACGTGGACTCCCCCACCGGCCCGGCCGTCTTCTTCGACCTGGGCCGGCTGCGCCGGGGCGACACGGTACGGGTCACCCGCGCCGACGCCGGCGTGGCGACGTTCACAGTGGACGGCGTGGCGGCGTACCCCAAGGACCGCTTCCCCGCCGAACTCGTCTACGGCCCGAACCCGGTGGCCGGGCTGCGCCTGGTCACCTGCGGCGGCCGGTTCGACGAGCGCAGCGGCGACTACGTCGACAACGTGGTCGTCTTCGCCACCCGCACGGGCTGAGCCCGCCGACGGTCGGAGGCCGGACACGGCGGCGGCCATGATCCGCGTACGGTGTCGGGTCAGTGCCCGGCGACGCGGAGGTGGACGTGGACCAGCAACCCGTACGGACCCGGATGCGCCTGCCGGAGCTGGTCACCCGGCTGCTCGGCCGGCCGGCCGACGCGCAGGTCCCGGCACCCCGTCGACGGGCCAACCCGGACGCGGTGGTGGACTGCGCCGTCTACGTCAACGGTCACCGGGAACCGGGCCGGCCGCACTACGCCGACGCGTACGCCCGGGCCCGGCGCGGCCGCAACACCTTCGTCTGGCTCGGCCTGCACGATCCCGGCGCGGCGGTGATGGCGGCCGTCGGCCGCACGTTCGGCCTCGACGAGTTCGCCGTCGGCCAGGCGCTCGCCGACGGGCACCGGCCCACCGTGCAGCGGCACGGCGACGTCACCCTGCTGGTGCTGCGCACCGCCGGCTACGTCGCGCACCACGAGCTGACCGACACCTCCGAGGTGATCGACACCGGGGACGTCATGGTCTTCCTCGGCGACCGGTTCGTCATCACCGTCCGGCACGGCGCCGCCGGCGCGCTCACCCCGGTCCGCGAGGAGATCCAGGGCCGCCCGGCGGTGCTGGCCGAGGGGCCGTGGGCGGTGGCGTACGCGGTCTGCTCGCGGATGGTCGACCTCTACCTGGAGGTGGCCGGGCACGTCGAGCGGGACCTGGAGCGGGCCGAGGAGACGGTCTTCGCCCGCGACCGGTCCGCCGACATCCAACAGCTCTACCAGCTCAAGCGGGAGGTGGTGGAGTTCAAGCGGGCGGTGCTGCCGTTGCAGGCGCCGCTGCGGTCGCTGCTGGAGCAGCGGCCGGACGGCCCGCCGCGCGGGCTGCACCGGTGGTTCGCCGACGTCGACGCCCGGCTGGCCCGGGCCGTGGACCGGGTCGCCGCCTACGACGACCTGCTCACCTCGATCGTGCAGTCCCGGCTGGCGCAGCTGACCGTGGAGCAGAACAACGACATGCGCAAGATCGCGGCGTGGGCGGCCATCGCCGCCACCCAGACCGGCATCGCCGGCATCTACGGCATGAACTTCGCCAACATGCCGGAGCTGGGCTGGCGCTACGGGTACTTCGCGGCGCTCGGTCTGATGGCGGCGGTCGCGTTCCTCCTGCACCGCCTGTTCCGCCGCTCCGGCTGGCTCTGAACCGCCGCGCGCTCAGCGCAGCCGGGTGAGGAAGGCGCGGACGCGTTCCCGGGCGTTGTCGGTGATCTCCGCGCCGTGGGTGAAGGCGGCCACGTCGTAGTCGAGTTCGCCGAGCACGTGCGCGGTCTGCTGGGTCATCCGGAAGTCGGTGCAGAAGCTCTTGATCGGCCAGCGCACGCCGGCCACGTTGAACAGCGCGTCGCCGGTGATCAGCACCCGGGTCGGCTCGTGCAGCAGGGAGACGTGCCCCGGCGAGTGCCCGGGGGTGTGCACCACGCGCAGGCCGCCGCCGACCGGCAGCACGTCGCCGTCGGCGAGCGGCTGCGCCACCTCGACGGCCGGGAAGCGGCCGCCGGGGAGCCGGGCGAACAGCCGCGCCCCGGTGACCGCCGGATCCCGGGGCGGCGCCTGGCCCGCCGCGGCGTAGCCCGCGTCGGCGGCGTGCACGGCGACCGGGGCGCCGGTGCGGCGGGCCAGCTCGGCGGCGCCACCGGCGTGGTCGGGGTGGGCGTGGGTCAGCACGATCCGGGTGACGTCGGCGGGCGTCCGGCCGATCGCGGCCAGGCCGCGCACGATCCGGGCCGGCGCCCGCTTCACCCCGCAGTCGACGAGGGTGACGCTGCCGTCGTCGTCGACCAGGGCGTAGGAGTTGATGAAGGCGCGGCCGACGGTGGGGATGCGCCAGACCCCGGGGGCGAGCGGAACCGCGGCAGTACGCGCCATCGGCCGAGTCTACGGGCCATCGTCATCGGTCGCTGTCCCGACCGAGCCGACACCGCGGCAATCTCGGTCCGGGCCACTTTCGCTACCCTCGGCGCCGTGATGTGGCGGCGGTACGTGGCGATCGGCGACAGCACCACCGAGGGGCTGGACGACCCCGACGGCGCGGGCGGCTACCGGGGCTGGGCGGACCGGTTCGCCCTGGCGGTGGCCCGCGCCCAGGGCGGGCTGGAGTACGCGAACCTGGCCGTCCGGGGCCGCACCGCCGGCCGGATCCGGGCCGAACAGCTGCCGGTCGCGCTCGACCTGGCGCCGGACCTGGCCACCGTGGTGGCCGGGATGAACGACGTGCTCCGCCCCTCCTTCGACGCCGACCGGGTGGCCGCCGAGGTCGAGGCGATGCAGCATGCCCTGGTCGGGCAGGGTGCGACCGTGCTGACCTTCACCCTGCCCGACCCGGTGCCGGTGATGCCGGTGGCCCGCCCGCTGCGCGGCCGGGTGCTCGCGCTCAACGCGGCGCTGCGCGCGGCCACCGCCCGCACCGGGGCCACCCTGGTGGACCTCGGCGCGCACCCGGTCGCCTCGGACCCCCGGCTGTGGAGCGACGACCGGTTGCACGCCAACAGCGCCGGCCACGAGCGGATCGCCGCGGCGCTGGCGCACACCGTCGGCCTGCCCGACGCCGACGACGGCTGGTCGCGGCCGCTGGCCGCCGCGCCGCGCCGGCGCCGGCACGAGGTGGTCCGGGCCGAGCTGGCGTGGACCCGCCGGCACCTGCTGCCGTGGCTGGGCCGGCACCTGCGCGGCCGGTCCTCCGGCGACGACCGGGTCGCCAAGCGCCCGGTACCGCTGCCGGTCGACCTGCCCTGACCTGGCCGCGCCGGCCCCAGCCGCGCCGCCCGCCACCGCCTTGCCGGTCGCCGCTGAGTGCCGCTGGGTTCCGACGCTGATACCTGAGAGTCGTCATGATGACTCTCAGGTATCAGACCTCGGGGACACCGGCCCCGGCCGCGGGGACCGGCGGCGACGCGCCCGGGTTCGCGGTCGGTCGGCGGGGGGCCCGGGTGGGATCAGCGCTCGATCGGTGGGCGGGTGCGGGCCCGCTTGAGCTCGAAGAACCCGTCGGTGTTGGCGCACGCGAGCACCCCGTCCCAGAGCCGGCCGGCCGCCTCGTCGCGCGGAATCGGGGCGACCACCGGGCCGAAGAAGGCGGTCCGGTGGCCGTCGGCGGTGACGTGGATGGTCGGGGTGCCGAGATCCTCGCCGACCGGCTCCAGGCCGGCGTGGTGGCTGGCCAGCAGCGCCTCGTCGTGGTCGGTGGACTCCGCCGCGTCGGCCAGCTCGACGGCCAGCCCCACCTCGGTCAGCGCCGCCCGGTACAGCTCCGGCCCGATCGGCGCGCGCTCGTGGTGGATCCGGTTGCCGAGCGCGGTGTAGAGGTCGCGCAGCACCCCGTTGCCGTACTTCTGCTCGGCGGCGACGGCGACCCGCACCGGGCCCATGCCCGGCTTGAGCCACTCCCGGTACCACTCCTCCAGCCCGTCGCGCCCCTCGTTGAGGACGGACAGGCTCATCACGTGGAACCGGACGGTGACCGGCCGGACCCGCTCCACCTCCAGCAGCCAGCGGGAGGCGTTCCAGGCCCACGGGCAGCGCGGGTCGAACCACATGTCGGCGGTCGTCGTCATGGTGGGTGTTCCGCCCTTCAGCTCGGGTGTGTGCGTCCACCCTGCCGGCCGGATCGGCTCAGCGGCAGAGCCGATCCCCGCACCGTTTTCTGGTCCAATCGTCGCCGCCGACGGTGGCGGGCGGGGGGTGACGCGGCCGGTGGAGCAAGGGGCGGCGGACGCGTGGGTCGCGGCCCCCGAAGCTGCCGGCGTTTGGCGGGCGGGGCCTCGGGAAGACCGTCGCGCCGGGCGGGTCGAGGGCCCGTGCCGGCCGGTCAGCACCCGTCCCGTCGGCGACGGCGGGCAGGGCGGATCCGCGAGGAGGGACGATGGCGGCCAGATCCACCGGTGGTACCAGCAGGGCGACCGGCGGGCCCCACGGGGGCCCGCTGAACCGGAAGGCGGCGACGAAGAAGGTCGCGGCGGCCACGAAGCGGGCGACCGGGGCGAGCGCGGCCAAGACGCCGGGCGGGAAACCCACGTCGACCACGGACCGGGTCGCGCGGAAGAAGGACACCTCGGCCACGGCCGCCCCCACCCGCCGGCCGCGGGTCTCGGCGACGGCCGCCAAGGCCCCCGGCACGACCGCCCCGGCGAAGGCGCCCGGTACCAAGGCGGCGGCGAAGAAGGCCCCGGCGAAGAAGGCCGCGGCGAGCCGGTCCCGCGCCACGACGACGGCGCCGGCGAAGAAGACGGCGACCAGGAAGACCACGATGGAGTCGTACGGCACCCGGCGCGGTGCCCGCCGGACGACCGGCTGACCGTCACCGCACCGGCCCGCGCAGCGGCGCCGGGCCGGCCGACGCCGCTGGCGGTACCCGGGGGGTGGCCCGGCCGGGGACCGGCCCGGCGGTGGGCCAGAATGGTCGGGTGCCCCGACCTGCCGCCCGCCGCGCCGCCGCGTCCGACCCCGGGCCGTGCCCGTGCGGCACCGGTGCGGCGTACGCGGACTGCTGCGGCCCGCTGCACCGGGGCGGGACGGACGCCGCGACCGCCGAGGCGCTGATGCGCTCCCGGTTCAGCGCGTTCGCCCTCGGCGACGCCGGCTACCTGCTGCGCAGCTGGCACTCCTCGACCCGGCCGGCCCGGCTGACCCTCGACCCCGGCCAACGCTGGCTCCGGCTCGAGGTGGTCGGCGGCGACCGGGGTGGCCTCTTCGACACCACCGGCACCGTCGAGTTCCGCGCCCACTACCGGCACGGCGGGAGCGCCGGCACGGTCGCCGAGCGCAGCCGCTTCGTCCGGGAGGACGGCCGCTGGGTCTACCTCGACGCGCTGCCGGAGTGACGGTCGGTCAGGCGGCGACCCGGGGCAGGCCGAGCTTGCCGACCGCCGCCTCGACGAGTTCCTCCGGTGTCAGCGACACGTCGAGCACCAGCACCGCCTCGTCCGGTTCCGGCTGCTCCAGCGTGGCCAGCTGTGATTCCAGCAGGCTGGCCGGCATGTAGTGCCCGGCCCGCTGGGACAGCCGTTCCCGGATCACCTCGGCCGGCCCGTCCAGGTGCACGAACTCCACCGCCGGCGGCCCCTGCCGGAGCACGTCGCGGTAGGACCGGCGCAGCGCCGAACAGGCCAGCACCGTGGAGACGCCCTCGGCGGCGCGGGCCGCCATCCAGGCGGCCAGCTCGCGCAGCCAGGGCTGGCGCGCGGCGTCGTCCAGCGGCACCCCGGCGCGCATCCGCTCCACGTTGGCCGGGGTGTGGAACTCGTCCGCCTCGGCGAAGGTCAGCCCGGTGCGCGCGGCGATGCCCCGGGCCACCGTGGTCTTTCCGGCCCCGGACACCCCCATCACGACCACGTGCCGGGTCGCACCGGCCGGGGCCGGCGGCTGCTCACCAGTCATGGACGGTGCCGTCCTTGAGCCGGTTGAACGGCAGGTAGGCCGGCTGGTACGGGAACTTTGCGGCGGCCACCTCGTCGAGCTCCACGCCGATGCCCGGCTGCTCACCCGGGTGCAGGTAGCCGTCGGTGAAGGTGAACGACTGCCGGAACACCTCGTTGGTGAGCGGGCCGTGCCGCATGTACTCCTGGATGCCGAAGTTGTGGATGGCCAGGTCCAGGTGCAGCGCGGCGGCCATGCCGACCGGCGAGATGTCGGTGGGGCCGTGGATGCCGGACTTGATCTGGTACTGCGCGGCGAAGTCGAGCAGCTTGCGCATCGCGGTGATGCCGCCGGTGTGGGTGACCGCCGACCGGACGTAGTCGATGAGCTGCTCGCGGATCAGGGTCTGGTAGTCCCAGACCGTGTTGAAGACCTCGCCGATGGCCAGCGGGGTGGTGGTGTGCTGGCGGACCAGCCGCAGCGCCTCCTGGTTCTCCGCCGGCGTGCAGTCCTCCAGCCAGAACAGGTCGTACGGCTCCAGCGCCTTGCCGAGCTTGGCGGCCTGGATCGGGGTCATCCGGTGGTGGCCGTCGTGCAGCAGCGGCAGCTCGGGGCCGAACTCGTTGCGCACCGCCTCGAAGACGCCGGGCAGGTGGCGCAGGTAGGCCCGGGTGTCCCAGTCCTCCTCGGCGGGCAGCGGGATGCGCTGCGCCGGCTCGTAGTCGTAGCGCTTGCCGTCGACGCTGGGCTGGGCGGCCACCCCGTAGACGGCGTTGATGCCCGGCACCGAGGTCTGCACCCGGATGGACCGGTAGCCCTCCTCCAGGTGCCGGCGGATCGAGTCGAACAGCTCCGGCAGGTCCCGGCCGGACGCGTGCCCGTACGCCATGACGCCGGTGCGCGACGCGCCGCCCAGCAGCTGGTAGAGCGGCATGCCGGCGGCCTTGGCCTTGATGTCCCACAGGGCCACGTCGACAGCGGCGATGGCCGCCATGGTGACCGGCCCGCGCCGCCAGTACGCCGAGCGGTACAAGAACTGCCAGGTGTCCTCGATGCGGTGCGGGTCCCGGCCGATCAGCAGCGGGACGACGTGGTCGCTCAGGTACGAGGCGACGGACAGTTCCCGCCCGTTGAGGGTGCCGTCACCCAGGCCGACGATGCCCTCGTCCGTGGTGATCTTGAGGGTGACGAAGTTGCGGTCCGGGCTGGTGACGATGACGTCCGCTGCGGTGATCTTCACGGGGTGGTGCCTTTCTGCACGGGGTGTGGCGGCGGCTAACGGAGGACGCTTCCGGTCTCGTGGCCCTCGAGAAGGGACAGTTCGGCACGGCGGGGCAGCCCCTCGCAGTCGCCCCTGGTGGAGACGGCGAAGGCGCCGAGGGTGGCCGCCCGGCGCAGGCGGCCGGCCAGGTCGAGCCCGTCGAACCAGCCGGACAGGTATCCGGCGGTGAACGCGTCCCCGGCGCCGACCGGGTCGACGGCGGTCACGGTGAGCGTCCCGACCTGCTGGACCCCCTCCGGGGTGTGCGCCCGGGCGCCGTCGGAGCCGAGCTTGACCAGGACGGTCCGCACGCCCCGGCGGAACAGCCCGGCGACCACTGTGGACTCGTCCGCCCCCGGCTCGCCGACCAGGTCCAGCTCGTCGGCGGAGGCGATGACGACGGCGGCGTGCCCGGCCAGCGGGGCGAGCACCGCGCGGGCGCTCTCCCGGGACCAGAGCCGGGCCCGGTAGTTGACGTCCAGGCAGACCGGGACGCCCGCGGCGGCGGCGGACTCGGCGGCCCACCGGGTGGCCTCCCGGGCGGTGTCGGACAGCGCCGGGGTGATCCCGGTCAGGTGCAGCACCCGCGCGCCGGCCGCCAGCGGGGCCCGCAGGTCGTCGACGCGCAGCGCCGAGCCCGCCGACCCGGCGCGGTGGTACTGCACCCGGGTCAGGTCGGCGGTGCGCTGCTCCAGGAACATCAGCCCGGTGGGGCGGTCGGCGTCCCGGCTGACGCCGCCCACGTCGACGCCCTCGGCGCGCAACTGCCGCAGCGTGTACTCGCCGAACTCGTCGCCGCTGACCCGGCCGACCCAGGCGGCCCGGTGACCCAGCCGGGCCACCCCCACTGCCACGTTGGACTCGGCGCCGGCCAGGTGCATGGTCAGCGAGCCACCGGCGGCGAGCGGGCCGGCCGAGCGCAGCGACACCATGGCCTCGCCGAAGGTGAGCAGGTCGGGCGCGGTCATCGGCGGGCCGTCTCCCGGATCGCGGCGAGGTAGGTGCGGGCCCGCTCGCGCAGCGCGGCCAGGTCGCCGCCGGAGGCGGCGTCGCCGACCAGCGGCCCGCCCACGCCGACCGCTATCGCGCCGGCGGCCAGGTAACCGGGCACGTCGTCGAACCCCACGCCGCCGACGGCGACGAACGGGATGTCCGGGAACGGGTCGCGCACCGCCTTGAGGTACGCCGGGCCGCCGACCGAGGCCGGGAAGAGCTTGATCGCCGAGGCCCCCATCCGCATCGCGGTGTACGCCTCGGTCGGGGTGAGCGCCCCGGCGGCGACCGGGACTCCCCGGCGGGCCGCCTCGGCGATCGACTCGACCACGGCCGGCGTGACCACGAACTGCGCGCCCGCGGCGACCACGTCGGCCACGTCGGCGGTGGTGAGCACCGTGCCGGCGCCGACCAGGGAGCCGGCGGGGGCCGCCGCGCGCAGCGCCTCGACGGCGCGCGGGGCGTCCGGCGTGGTGAGGGCCACCTCGACGAGGCGTACCCCCTCGTCGAGCAGGGCGGTGCCGGCGGCGATCGCGGCGGCGGTGTCGGTGCCTCGGATCACCGCGAGGATGCGGGCCTCGGCGAGTTCGGCGGCGAGGTTGACGGTCATGTGATCACCATTCCGCGTAGGAGCCGTCGCGGTGCCGCCAGGTGGGGCTGCGCCAGGCGTGGCCGCGCTTGTCGGCCGTCCGCACCGCGTGTTCGTCGATCTCGATGCCCAGGCCGGGGGCCGTGAGCCGCTCGACGTACCCGTCGACGAAGGTCAGCGGGGTCTTGTCGAGGCAGTAGTCGAGCACCTCGGCGCCGAGGTTGTAGTGGATGCCGATGCTCTGTTCCTGGATCAGGTAGTTCGGGGTGGCGAAGCCGACCTGGAGGCAGGCGGCCAGCGCGATCGGCCCGAGCGGGCAGTGCGGGGCGAGCTGCACGTCGTACACCTCGGCCAGCGCGGCGATCTTGCGGACCTCGGTGATGCCGCCGGCGTGCGAGAGGTCCGGCTGGGCGACCGCGATGCCGGCCTGGAGCACCGGCAGGAACTCCTGCCGGTTGTAGAGCCGCTCCCCGGTGGACACCGGGGTGGTGGTGGAGCGGACGAACTCGCCGATCAGGTGCGAGTTCTCCGGCACCACCGGCTCCTCCAGGAAGAACGGCCGGAACTGCTCGAGCAGCGGGGCGACCCGCCGGGCGCTGGCCAGGCTGAACCGGCCGTGGAAGTCGACGGCGACGTCCCGCTCGTCACCGAGCACCTCGCGGGCGGCGGCCACCCGCCGGACCACGCCGTCGAGCTCGGCCACCGAGGCGACCGGGCTCATCTTCCCGGACGCGTTCATCTTCACGGCGGTCAGGCCGCTCTCGACGGCGGCGCTGATCTGGTCGCGGACCTCGGCGGGCTCGTCGCCGCCGACCCAGCCGTAGACCCGGATCCGGTCCCGGACCGGGCCGCCGAGCAGTTGGTGCACCGGCGCGCCGAAGTGCTTGCCGGCGATGTCCCAGAGCGCCTGGTCGAGCCCGGCGACGGCGCTGGCCAGGATCGGCCCGCCCCGGTAGAACGAGCCCTTGGTCATCACCTGCCAGTGGTCCTCGATGCGCAGCGCGTCCTGGCCGACGAGCAGCTCGCTGAGCTGCTCGACGGCGGTGCGGACGGTCTCCGAGCGCCCCTCGCAGGTGGCCTCGCCCCAGCCGACGATCCCGTCGGTGGTCTCGACCCGGACGAAGAGCCAGCGCGGCGCGACGAGGAACGTCTCCACCCGTGCGATGGTCGGCATGGCCTCAGCCCTTCGTGGCGCCGGCGGTCAGGCCGGAGACGATGTACTTCTGCACGAACAGCGCGATCACCATGATCGGCACGGTGACCACGGTGGCCGCCGCCATCAGGCCGCCCCAGTCGATGCTGGCGTAGCCGACGAAGTCGAAGATCGCCACCGGCAGCGTCTTGGTGTCGGCGCCGGAGAGCACCAGGGCGAACATGAAGTTGTTCCAGGAGAAGATGAACGACAGGATGCCCGCGGTGGCGACACCGGGCACCGACAGCGGCAGGGTGATCCGCCGGAACGCGCCGATGTGGGTCAGGCCGTCGACCAGCGCCGCCTCTTCGAGTTCGGCCGGCAGGCCGTCGAAGTAGCCCATCATGATGTAGACGATCAGCGGCAGCGACACGAACATGTGGCTGAGGATCAGCACGGTGTAGCCGCCGACCATCTGCAGGTTCGAGAAGACGTAGTACCAGGGCACCAGGAGCGAGACGCCGGGGATCACCCGGGCCATGAGCACGACGAGCGCGGACTTCTTCATGTTGAAGCGGCTCATCGAGTAGGCCGCGGGCACGCCGAGGATCAGCGACAGCACGGTGGCGGCGAACGCCACCCAGAGGCTGTTGCCGATGAACTGGACGTAGTTCGCCTGCTCCAGCACGGTGCCGTAGTTGTCCAGGGTGGGCGAGAAGGAGAACGCCTTCTCGGTGTCGTAGATGTCGACGTTGGTCTTCAGCGACGCGAGGATCATCCAGAGCAGCGGCGCGACCAGCGAGGCGACCACGACGACCAGGGCCACCGCCCGGAAGACCTTGAACGGCCTGCTCGGCTTCATCGTTCCAGCCCCTTCTTGCGGTACGTCAGGGCCCACATCACCCCGATGATGATCAGGAAGAAGATGATGAGGACCGTCGACGAGACGCCGTAGTCGTTGTAGTCGAAGCTCAACCCGTAGGCGTAGACGTTGAGCGTCTCCACCTCGTGGAACGACCCGCCGCCGCGACCCTTGGTCGCGTAGAGGATGTCGAAGGTCTTCAGCGCGTCGATGCCGCGCAGCAGGATCGCGACGATCACGGTCGGCATCAGCAGCGGCAGGGTGACGTGCCGGAACCGCTGCCAGGTGCTGGCGCCGTCGATCAGCGCCGCCTCCTGCGGCTCGTCGGAGAGCGAGGTGAGGCCGGCGAGCAGGATCAGCACGACCATCGGGGTCCACTGCCAGATGTCGATGAACATCGTCGTCGGCAGGGCCGAGCTCTGGCCGGACAGCCACGGCTGCGGGCCGATCCCGACCCAGCTCAGCAACTGGTTCGCCATGCCGATGTTGGGGTCGAAGATCAGTCGCCACATCATGCCGACCGCGACCGGGGTGGCCACCAGGGGCAGCAGGATGGCGACCCGGACCCACTTCTCGCCGCGGAACGGTCGCCACAGCAGCAGGGCGATCGCCATGCCGAGGACGACCTCGACCAGGAGCACGACGCCGGTGAAGAGGACGGTGCGCCAGACCGCCGGCCAGAACCGGTCGGTGTCGGAGAGCACGTCCAGGTAGTTCTGGAAGCCGATGAACTCGCTCTCGGCGCGGACCGAACCCTCGGCGTCGGTGAGGCTCAGGTACCCGGTCCACGCGACCGGGAAGACGATCAGCACGGCGACGAACGCCATGGCGGGTGCCGCGAAGAGCCACTTGCGGTGCGCGTTGGCCCAGCGCGACCAGGCCGAGTCGGACGACGCCGGCGGGGCCGACGGCGATCTGGTGGCTGGGGTGGTGACGACTGACATGGGGTCTCCGGGTTCTCAGGGCCAGGGTCCCGGCGCGGGGTGGCGGAGCCGGCCGGCCCCACCACCCCGCGGTCGGACTACTTCGCCTCGTCGTCGAGGAACTTCTGGAACGCCTCGTTCGCCGCGTCCGCCGAGGCGGCCGCGTCCTTGCCGGTGATCGCGTCGACGATCGGCTGACCGACGATCTCGCGGGCCTCGGCGACCTTCACGACCAGCGGACGGTCGTGGCCGATGCCGTTGGTGGTGCTGACCGCGGTGGCCTCGGCGAGGTCCTTCGGGTAGGTCGAGGTGCCCTCCGGGTTCGACCAGACGGAGGCACGGGCGCCGGGGACGCCGGCCTTCTGCTGGGCCAGCGACTGCTCCTTGCCGGCCGCCCACTGGATGAACTTCCAGGCGTTGTCCTTGTTCTTCGACGCGTCGTTGACGCCGAGCGCCCAGGACGGGATGTTGTACGGCTTCGAGCCGGCCGGGCCGGCCGGGAAGGTGGCGAAGCCGACGGTGTCGGAGACCTTGGACTTGGCCGGGTCGGTGGCGTTCTTGTAGAGCGAGTTGGCCTCGGTGTAGAAGGCCGCCTTGCCCTGGGTGAAGATCGCCATGGCCTCGGACCAGCTCATGTCGGTGCTGATGTTCTCCGGGCCGTGGTCGCGCAGCAGCCCGCCGTAGTAGGCGTACGCCTGCTTGGCCTGCTCGGTGTTGACCGAGGCCTTGCCGCTGGCGTCGACGAAGTCGCCGCCGAAGCTGTAGAGGAAGCTGGAGAACTGGGTGACCGCGGCGGCCTTGCCGGTACGGGCCACGAAGCCGGCGACACCCGGGTTGTCGGCCTCGACCTTGGCCGCCTGCGCCTTGAGCTCGTCGAGGGTCTTCGGCGGGGCGGTGAAGCCGGACTTCTCCAGCAGGTCCTTGCGGTAGTAGAGGACCTCCTGCTCGGTGATGATCGGAACGCCGACCAGCTTGTCCTCGTACGAGGTGGCCTGCACCGGGCCGGCCTGGAAGTCGCTGAACTCGAAGGCGCTGTCGGACTTGGCCTTCTCGGTCAGGTCGGCGAGGTACTTGTTCTTGGCGAACAGCTTCCCCTCCTGCAGCGGCCGGTACATCATCACGTCCAGGTCGGTGGACCCGGCGTTGAGCTTGACGTTGTACTGGTCGGACAGCTGGTCCTCGCCGAGCTGGGTCACCTCGACCTTGAGGCCGGTCTGCTTCTCGAACTCCGGCAGGGCCTTCTTGATGTTCTCCGTCCAGACGTGGTTGACCAGCGTCACCCGGAGGGTGTTCGATCCGCTGCCGCCGTCGTCCCCGCCGCCGCAGGCGGACAGGCCCATGGCGGCGACCACGGCCAGAGAAGTGCCGATTATTGATCGACGTCGCACGCTTGTCTCTCCTTCTGTCGCCGGTCGCTGCCCTGGTGAGGGCGCTACCTCGGTGTTTACATCCGCTTAACGTCGGGATGCTAGGCCGAAAAAGCGGATTTATTCAAGAGGTTGATCTAACTGATATGATCCGTGGCGTGGAACGGTACTCCTCCGGGGGCGCAGCCGCCCAGAACGCCCCTGCCGAGGCCGGGCTGCACGCACGTGTCCTCGACCACCTCGGCACGGCCATCTGCGGCGGCGACCCGGCCCCCGGGGCGGTGCTCAACATCGACGAACTGGTCGACCGGTACGCGGTGTCCCGCTCGGTGATCCGCGAGGTGCTGCGGGTACTGGCCTCGATCGGGTTCATCGAGACCCGCCGACGGGTCGGGGTGATGATCCGGCCGGCGAACGACTGGAACGTCTTCGACCCGCAGGTGATCCGGTGGCGGCTCGCCTCGGCCGGCCGGATCACCCAGCTCCGGTCGATCACCGAGCTGCGGACCGCTGTCGAGCCGCACGCCGCCTGGCTGGCCGCCGGCCGGGCCGACCACGACGAGGCGAGCGATCTCGTCGGCCTCGCGGCCAAGATGTGGGCCGCCGGCAAGGCCGGCGACGAGGAGCGCTTCCTGAGCCTCGACATCGAGTTCCACCGGCGGGTGCTGGTCGCGTCCGGCAACGAGATGTTCGTCCGGTTGCAGGACCTGATCGCCGAGGTGCTCACCGGCCGGCACAAGCACCACCTGATGCCGCACCACCCGAGCGACGAGGCCCTCCAACTGCACGCCGACGTCGCCCAGGCGATCCAGCGGCACGACGGCGAGCGCGCCCGGCGGGCCATGGTGCAGCTCATGGAGCAGGCGTTCGACGAGATGAAGTCGATCTGGGAGCAGAGCGGCGAGCCGGACGGCTCCTGACCACGCCCCTTCCGCGCGTCCCCGCCCCGGCCTCCGCCCGCCCGGCGTATGCTGGTGGCGGCGCCGTCCCGCGCCCCACCTCCTTTCCGGTGCTCACGCCGCCGGCCGCGCGGAGGCAAAGGGAACCTGGTGTTCTCGGGATGCCGTGCCACATGCCTTCTCCGGCGCGGTCGACGGGAGCGTGAGTCCCTGCGGCCGTGCCGTTGACAGGGAGCATGTGATGACGCACCAGCGCACCTTCAAGGCCCGGGTCCGCAGCCGGATGGCCAAGACCGGCGAGAGCTACACCACCGCCCGCCGGCACCTGCTCGCCCGCGCCCAGACCACCCCGGCCGAGCCCGCCGCACCCGCCGCCGCCCCGGCCGAGCCGGCGACCCCGCTCTCCGCGGGCCCGGCGGCGTCGTCGGTACCCGAGCAGGCCGGCCCGCCCGCGGCGGTCCCGACCGTCGCGGGCCCGGCGGAGCAGACCGAACGGATCTCCGACGCGCTGCTCGGCGAGCGCACCGGGCGCGACTGGGCGCAGTGGTTCGCCCTGCTCGACGAGTGGGGCGGCACCGGGCGTACCCACACCGAGATCGCCCGCTGGCTGGTCACCGCCCACGAGGTGCCCGGCTGGTGGGCGCAGACCATCACCGTCGGCTACGAGCAGGCGCGCGGGCTGCGCGCTCCCGGCCAGCGCCGCGGCGGCGGGTTCTCCGCCAACGGCTCCCGTACCGTGGCGGTGCCGGTGGGGCGGCTCTTCGCGGCGTTCGCCGACGACGCGCTGCGCCGGCGGTGGCTGCCCGAGGACGTCCGGGTCCGCACGGCCACCGCGCCGAAGTCGTTCCGCGCGGACTGGGCCGACGGGTCGACCCGGATCGTGGTCGGCTTCGCGGCCGCCGGCGAGTCGAAGTCCCGGGTGGCGGTGCAGCACGAGAAGGTCGCCGACGCCGAGCAGGCGGCGCGGCTGAAGGCGTACTGGCGGGAGCGGCTGGCGGCGCTCAAGCAGCTCCTCGAGGCGGACGGAGACCCGCGATGACGACCACCTTCATCAACCTGCCGGTGCGCGACCTGACCACCTCCACCGAGTTCTTCCGGATCCTCGGGTTCCACGCGGGTGAGCTGTCGCCGGACGGCACCAGCATCCAGCTCACCCTCACCGACACGACGCACCTGATGCTGCACACCACCAGCTCGTTCGCCGGCTACACCGGCGTCGACGTGCCGGACACGGCGACCGCCCGGGAGGTGATCGTCGGGCTCGGCCTGGACAGCCGGGAGGAGGTCGACGACCTGGTCGGCCGGGCCGTGGCGGCCGGGGCGGAGAGCCTCGGCGAGCCGGAGGAGCGGGGCGGCCGCTACATGGGCGGCTTCCGCGACCTCGACGGCCACCAGTGGTCCTTCCTGCACGTCGGCGGCTGAGGTCCGGGTCCGGCGGCGGTCGGTCGACCGCCGCCGGACCGCCGGCCACCCCGTCGCCGCCCCTGCCGCGGCGCGCGCCCGTGGCGATCGACCAGAATGGCGCCATGGCGCGGGAGATGACCGACGAACAGTGGCGGGCGTTCGTCAGCCACGGCACCCGGACCGGCAAGCTCGCCACCGTACGGGCCAACGGCTCGCCCCACGTGGTGCCGGTCTGGTTCGTGCTCGACGGCGACGACCTGGTCTTCACCACCGGGCGGAGCAGCGTGAAGGGGCGCAACCTGCGGCGCGACCCGCGGGCGGCGCTGACCGTCGACGAGGAGCACCCGCCGTACGCGTTCGTCGCGGTCCGGGGGCGGGTCACCGTCAGCGAGGATCTCGACGAGATGCTGACCTGGGCGACCCGGATCGCCGCCCGCTACGTCGGCGACGACCTCGCCGAGCGGTACGGCCGGCGCAACGCGGTGCCGGGCGAGTTGCTGGTGCGGCTGCGGGTGGAGCAGCGGGTGGCGTTCACCGGCATCGCGGACTGACCCCGGCGGAGCCACCGACGGCCGGGCCACGGCCGTGGCTCGCACCGGTGATCTCCGGTGACGCCGACGCGCGGCCACCCGACGCGAACACGTCGCGTGATCTAACGTGAGCGGGGAGCGCCGGTGGGGCGGGTACGAAGCCGGGGTGCGTCGCAGCGATGAGTCTGCCGGCGCCCACAGGTCTACCTCCCGACCGAGACCACCAACTCATCGGGAGTACGGCATGGGCGTCATCCACATCGAGCTGTTCGCGACCCTCGACCTGGTCGGGCAGTCGCCCGGCGGACCCGACGAGGATCCGGTGGGGTTCCCGTTCGGCGGCTGGCAGGCGCCCCTGCTGGACGAGGTCGCCGGGGCGCAGGTCGCTGCCGCGTACGAGGGCACCGACGCGCTCCTGCTCGGCCGCCGGACATATGACATCTTCGCCGCCTACTGGCCGCACCAGGAGGGCGGCGAGGACGACGACATCGCCCGGCTGTTCAACAGCGTCCCGAAGTACGTGGCCTCCCGCGGCCGGCCCGACCTCTCGTGGGCCGGGTCCACCCGGCTCGGCCCGGACCTGGCCGGCGCGGTACGCGAGATCCGGGACCGGCACGAGCACGTGAAGGTGGTCGGGAGCCTGAACCTGGTGCAGACCCTGCTGCGCGAGAAGCTCTTCGACCGGCTCGACCTCTGGGTGCACCCGATCGTGCTCGGCGTCGGCAAGAAGGTGTTCGACGGTGGCGCGGTGCCCACCAACGTCACCCTCCTCGACCCGCCGGTGGCCAGTCCGACGGGCACCGTGTACCTGCGCTACGGGCTCGCCGAGGGCACGCCCGGGACGGGGGACATGAGCGCACCCGATCGCGGTGTCGGGCGCGGCGACTGAAGCGCCCTGCCCCGGGCGGATCGCCGGCGGTGAATCCGCCCCTGGTCGGCACCGCGGCACGGCGTCGGCGGTTCCCGGTGCCGACGCCGTGCCGCGGTGCCTCGCCAGCCGGTCGCTGCCGGCCCGGCGATGCTCCGGTGGCCGCCCGAGGTCCGGCGTCACCACCGGCCACCGGCCCGAGCTACGCCCGCGGTGCTAGCGGGCGCGACCGGCTGCCGCCCACCGGTCGCCGCGACCCGTCCCGGCCGCCCCTCGCCGCCGCCCGCCGCGCGCCAGCAGCACGGCCACCAGCAGATACGCCGTCGCGAACACCGCGAACGCCGCCCCGTTGCCGGAGGCCGTGGCGACCAGGCCGTACCCGAGGTAGACCACGATGATGGTCAGGCCGGTGCCCATCCCGGCCAGCGAGGTGACGGTGGCCCGCCCGGGGCCGGCGATCCGGGCCTGCAACCGTGCCTCGGCCAGCACGCTGGCCAGTTGGAAGCCGCAGAAGGCCAGGCCCACCAGGACGAAGCCGGCCGGGCGGCCGAGCAGCGCCCCGACGGCGAGGGCCAGGCCGGCGAGCGCCAGCAGGGCGGCCCGACCGCGCCGGCCGAGCCGTTCCCCGGCCGGGGCGAGCAGGCCGCCGATGCTCACCCCGACCCAGGTGAGCAGGAGCAGCAGCGGCACGGTCTCGGCGGCGACGCCGGTGTCCCGGGCGAGCAGTGGCGTGTACTCGTCCAGTGCGTTCCACACCGCGGTGACCGCGGCGACCAGCAGCACCGCCGACCGCACGGCCGGGTCGGCGCGCACCTCGGCCAGCCCGGCGCGCAGGCTGGCCCACCAACCGAGGTCGTCCTCCGCCGGCTCCACCCCGCCGGCCGGCTCGGCCGCGCCGGTCGGGTCGGGGCTGGCACGGCCGGGGCCGGGCACGGCAGCGCCGGCCGGCACCGCGCTCGCCGGGGCGGGGCTGGTCGGCGCGGCGTCGAGGGGGGCGGCGGGGCTGGTCGGGGCGGGGCGGTGTTCCGGGAACCGGGTGGCGACGGCGGCGGCGAGCAGGCACGCCAGCACGCTGGCCGCGCCCACCGCCGGGTATCCGCCGGCGTCGAGGACCGGGGCGGCCAGCACGATCGAGGCGAGCACGGCGAGCGTTTCCGCGGTACGCGCCCGGCCGATGGTCCGGGCGTAGCGGCCGGCCGCGCCGAGGCGGTCCAGTTCGGTGAAGACCAGCGCCTCCAGCGCACCGGAGGCCAGCGCCCCGCCGGCGCCCCAGAGCACGAAGCCGACGGCGAACGCCGGATAGGACGGGACGAGCACCCAGAGGGCGAACGCGGCGGCGCTGACCAGCGGAGCGAGGCAGAGCAGCAGCCGCCGGGAGACCGCGTCGGCCCAGGCGCCGGAGGGCACCTCGAGCAGGATGCTGCTGGCCGACCAGATCACGAACAGCGAGCTGATCTGCCAGACGGACAGGCCGGTGTCGCTGAACAGCAGCGCGTACACCGGATAGAGCAGGACGAGTTCGCTGAGGAACGCGTACCCGTAGAGGGTGGCCGCCAGCCGGCGGACGCGCGGATCGGGCACGCGCGCGGAGATGGGTGTCATGAGACCTTCCCGGTGGGACGAAACGGACGCCGGACGTACGGCGACCGTGGCGGCCCACGGCAACGGCCTCTAGCGGAGCATCAACATCGCCACGTCATGCGGCGATGGTAGACGGACGCAACGGTCCGGTCACGCCCATTCGCCGGACGCGCGCCGGGGTGGGACCCGACGGGCCCCACCCCGGACGGTCGGCGGCGGCTCAGCGCCGGTCGCGGTCCACCGGCGGGATGACCATGGTGGCCTCGGCGTCGTCACCGGTCGGCTGGGCCGGGATGGTGGCGCCCCGGGGGGGTGGGCTGGGTGGCGTCCGGGTCGAGGTGCGCCGGGGCGCCGGCTCCGGTGTGGCTGGCCGCGGTGGGCACCACCTGGGTGGCCGCCGGGTCGTCACCGACCGGGCCGGTGCCGGGAGCGGACTCGGCCAGCCGGGCCGCGGTGTCCCGACGGCCGGCCTGGTAGGCGCGGGCGTGCGTGGCGATCTCCCGGGACTCCTGCTCGGCCCGGGTGAGCCAGGACTCCCACCGGCTCTGCATCGGCCGGACCAGCCCGCCGCCGACGCCGACGACCAGGATGCCGCCGACGGTGGCCAGCACGGCGATCAGCACCGGGGTGGTCACCGCGGTGGCCACGCCGATCTGGTTGAGCGCGGCGATGATGCCCAGGCCGAGGATGAACACCGAGGCGATGGTGGCCAGGATCCGGCCGTACGACAGGCCGCCCAGGGCGCCGCTGATGATGTCCTTGACCGCGTTGGCGATCGCCGCGGCGACCACCACGATGACGATCGCGACGAAGGCGCGCGGCAGCCAGGCGATGACCCCGGCGATCAGGTCCGAGACGGGGTTCGGTCCCCAGATGCCGAAGGCGAGTTGCAGGGTCACCAGCAGCACGCCGTAGTAGACGAGCTTGGCGACGATGTCGCTGGCGTCGTACCGGGACCGGGCCAGGGCCCGGCGGATGCCGCCGCGCTCGACGGCCCGGTCGAAGCCGACCCGCTCCAGCACCTTGTTCACGATCTGCCGCAGCGCCTTCGCGGCCAGCCATCCGACCACCAGGATGGCCACGAAACCGACGGCCTTGGGCAGGAAGAGCAGCACCGAGCGGACGGTGTCCCCCACCGCGTCACTGAAGTTTTCTCGCATCGATATCCTCCACAGCACCGGTTCGTCCGGGCCGACCTACCCCATCGGGATCCGCCGGAAACCCGGGTGCGGCGCCGGGAGGTCACGGGCGGCAGTCGTACGCGACCTCGGTCTGCGCCTGTGTGGGGGTGGGCGAGGTGATGTTGACGGTGGCCGTCTGGCGGGTGCTGCCGACGCCGGTGAACGTCCACTCCAGCCTCAGGTCGACGCTGCGCTGCCCCCGGCCGACCCGCTCGGTCAACACGCTGCTCGGCGGGCTGCCGGAGCGCAGCCACTGGTACTCGACGACCCCGCCCCGGCCGTTGGTGCGGACGGTCGCGACCACGGCCACGGTCACGTCGCACCGGTCGCCGGCCGGCTCGGGCACCGCCACCGTCACCCCGGTGATCTCCAGCGGGCTGATCCGCTGCCACAGGTAGATCCCCACGGCGGCGAGCAGCGCCAGGGTGAGCAGAGTGGACAGCACCGAGGTGACCGCCCGCCAGACCGACCGCCGGCGTCGCCCCGGCGGCGCCGGCCAGGCGGGCGCGGCCGGCGGCGCGGCCGGAACGCCGGGCCCGAACCGCACCTCCCCGCCGACCGGTGCGGCGCCGGCCCGGGGAGCACCGACGACCGGGCCCGCCCCGCCCGGCGTGGTCGCGCCGGCCACGCCGGTCCGGCCGGGCGCGGTCCCGGCGGCGGTACGCGCGCCGTAGAGCGTGCCCGTCCCGGCCACGGTGGCGGCCGCACCGGGCGGATCGGTCGACGCCGTACCGCCCGGCCACGCCGTCGGCCCGGCGTGCCCGGCCGGCGTCCGCCCAGCCCCGCCCAGCTCGACCGTCGACTCCCCCATGCCGCGCTGGGTGACCGGCTCAGCGGCGCTCGGAGGGACAGTTGCCTCCGCACCGCCCAGCCGCGCGGTCGGCTCCCCCGCGCCGAGGTGGACGGCCGATCCGACGCCTCCGGGCCGGGCGTCCGCACCGGCCGCCAGGTGCACGGTCGGCGCGGCACCGCCCAGGTGGACCGTGGGTTCCACCCCGCCGAGCCGAGCGGTCGGCTCGGCCGTGCCCAGGTGGACCGTGGGCGCCACGCCAGGCGGCGGGCCCAGGTGGACCGTCGGCTCGACCGTTCCCGGCACGGCCTGGGCCGCGGCGAGCCGCGCGGTGGGCTCGGCCGGGCGCATGGGACCGGCGGGCCGGTCGGAGGTGTCGTCGGTCCCCGGGCGGGTGGGCAGCGCCTCGGTCGGGTCGTTCGGCTGGGTCACGGCGGCCCGTCCTTCGTCGTCGTGGTCGGCCTGGCGTCCGGGTGGCCGGTCAGCCCGGGGTGCAGTTCGAGTCGAGGGTGACGTAGACCGGTCCGCCCTCGGCGGTGTTGCCGGCCTGGTCGGTGGCGAGCACCCGGACCGGGATCCGGGTGGCGCTCGCGGGCCGGGGCAGGTCGCCGAAGGCTCCCCGGAACGCCCCGTCGCGGCCCGGTGCCATGGCGACGTCGGTGGACCGGCCCTCGTGGGTGTAGCGGAGCCGGACCCGCAGCGAGCCGGCCGGCGTCCCGTCGTCGGAGACCACCGCGGTGACGGTGCTCGACGTCGGCCCGTACGGGCAGCCCCGCGGGTCGAGTCTGGTCGGGTTGGCCGCCACCCTCCCCACCGCCGGGGCGACGGTGTCCGGCGGCGGTGGGCTGGTGCTGGTCGACGCGCTCGGGCTCGGGGCCCGGGTGGGTGGGCGGGTCGTCGCGCCGGGGGCGGGCGGCTCCGGGGTCGCCGTCGTGGCCGCCACGCCCGACGGGGTGGGAGTCGCGCTCGGCGTCGGGGCGGGCGATCCGGCGCTCGCCGTCGCCACCGCGCCACCGGTCACGGTGGTCGACCCCGAGGCGGCCGCCCCGGCGGCGGCCACCGGCTCGTCGCGGGCGGCGTAGCTCAGCCCGGCGCCGCCGACCACCAGGGTGGCCACCACCCCGGCGGCGACCAGCGACCCGCGGGCCCGGCCTGGACGCAGCCAGGTCCACCGCCCGGAGCTTCCGCCGAGGGCGGTGCCGGCCAGGCTGGTGGCGCCGCCGGTGCCGTCCGGGACGGGGAAGAGGGCGGCCAGCAGCGCCGCCCGGCGGGCCAGCTCGCGCAGCCCCCGCTCCTCCCAGTCCGTGCCGTACGCCCGGCCGGCCACCTCTTCGAGCAGGGCGAGGAACGCCTGGGCGGGTTGCGGCCGGTCGGCGGGCCGCTTGGCCATGCCGTACCGCAGCAGGTCGTGCACCGGCGCGGGGGCGGGGTCGGTGGGGATCGGCGCGGTGGCGTGCTGCTGGCGCAGGGTGAGCAGGTCCCGCCCGTCGTACGGGGGGCGCCCGGTGAGGCATTCGAAGAAGGTCGCGGTCGCCGCGTAGATGTCGCAGGCCGGGGTGGCCGGGGCGCCGGTCCACTGCTCCGGGGCCATGTAGCGGGGCGTGCCGGTGACCGTGACGCCGGAGCCGGCGCCGGCCGGCATCGCGATGCCGAAGTCGGCCAGCTTGCTGGTGCCCTCGGCGGTCACCAGCACGTTCTCCGGCTTGTAGTCGCGGTGCACCACGCCCCGGGCGTGCGCCGCCCCGAGCCCGGCGAGCGATCCCTTCAGCACGCAGAGCGCCGACTCCGGCCCGGTCGGGCCGTGCGCGCGCAGCATCTGCCGCAGCGACACGCCGTCGACCAGCTCCATCACGATCGCCGCACCGTCTGGCGACTCGACGTACTCGTAGAGCCGGCAGACGTGCGGGTCGTCGATCTCGCCGAGCAGCCGGGCCTCGTCGCGGAAGGCGGTGCGGAACGACGGGTCGCCGCCGGTGAGGTACTTGATCGCCACCGGGGTGCCGGTGCCGTCGTGCACGGCCAGGTCCACCCGGCCCGACGCGCCCGCGCCGAGCTGCCGCACCGGCGTGTAGCCGGACACCTGCCAGCCGGTCACGCGATCACCTCCCGGCTCGGCGGGTCGTCACGGACGCCACGCTGGTCATTGTGGTCGGCGGGCCCGGTCGGGCCATCGGCGCAACGGCTGCTTCCGCCGCCCCGGACGTCGGCCGGCGCGCGGCCGCCCGGCGCGCCGAACCCGCCGGCGCGCCGCCCGGCGACGCGTCGGGCAACGCTGGCATGGTCGACCGCGGACACACGCCCCACAGGTAGCAGCTCCCGGCAAGCCGGTCCGGGTGCCTCCGCCCGTCGCGCCGGGCCGGGCCGGCTCGGTTAATGTGCAGGCCGTGAGCGGCAGCGGAACGGTCCCGGCGCCGGACAGCCGGCGGAAGACGACGCGGTGGTGGCTCAGTGTCATGTTGCTGACCATGGCCGCCCTCGTCGTGCTCGGCGGTGGTCTGGGCGCCGCCGCGCTCACCCACACCTCGACCGTGTCCGACCGGTTGGCCGACCGGATCGCGCCGGCCCGCACGGCTGTGGGCGAGCTCGACGGCGAGCTGGTGAGCCAGCGTGCGGCCGTGTTCGCGTACGCCCTCAGCGGCGACGACCGGTACCTCGCCACGTACCGGGAGAACGCCGAGGCCGAACCCGCGACGATGGCCCGGCTGCGCGACCTGCTGGCCGACGAGCCGGCGGCGCTGCGCGACCTGGAACGCGCCGACGCGCTCGCCGACCGGTGGCACGACGACGTCGCGGAGCCGCTGGTCCGGGGCCGGCAGGCCGGCGCGAGCCCGACGGAGCTGGCGGCGGTGGCGATCCGCGGCCTGGACACCTTCGAGGCGCTCCGGGCGGAGTTCAGCGGGCTGGTGGCGCGGCTGGACCAGATCCGGGACGCCGGTCGGGCGGACCTCGACCGGGCCCGCGAGTTGCGGGACATCACCTTCGTGGCGATCCTCGCCGCGCTGCTGCTGACCGGTGTGGTCAGCTCGGTGCTGGTCCGGATGACGGTGCTGCGCCCGCTGGAGCGGCTCGGCGTCTCGGTGCGGCAGGTGGCCGGCGGTGACTTCCGGCACCGGCTGCGCCCGCAGGGGCCGGCCGACATCGCCCGGCTCGCCGACGACGTGGAGACCATGCGGCAGCGGATGGTGGACGCGCTGGAGCGCAGCCAGCAGGACCGGGACGCCCTCGAACAGCAGGCCGCCGAGCTGCGCCGGTCCAACGAGGACCTGGAGCAGTTCGCCTACGTCGCCTCGCACGACCTGCAGGAGCCGCTGCGCAAGGTGGCCTCGTTCTGCCAGATGCTGCAACGCCGCTACGCCGACCAGCTCGACGACCGGGCCCGGCAGTACATCGGGTTCGCGGTCGACGGGGCCACCCGGATGCAGGAGCTGATCAACGACCTGCTCGCGTTCTCCCGGATCGGCCGGGTCTACGGCGACCTGCGCGAGGTGGACCTGGCCGAGGCGTTCGAACAGGCGGCGGCGAACCTGTCCGGCATGGTCGAGGAGGCCGGGGCCCGGATCAGCCGCGATCCGCTGCCCACCGTGCAGGGCGACCCGACGCTGCTGACCATGCTGTGGCAGAACCTGCTCGGCAACGCCGTCAAGTTCCGCAGCCCGGAGCGGGACCCACAGGTCCGGGTGACCGTCACCGACACCCCGGACGGCTGGTCGTTCACCGTCGAGGACAACGGCATCGGCATCGACCCCCGGTACGCCGAGAAGATCTTCGTGATCTTCCAGCGGCTGCACCCGCGCGGCTCGTACCCGGGCACCGGCATCGGCCTGGCGATCTGCAAGAAGATCGTCGAGTACCACGGCGGCACGCTGAGCCTGGACGAGACGTACACCGGCGGGGCCCGGTTCCGGTTCACCCTCCCCCGCCCGGCGCCGCCCGCCGTACCGGAGCAGCCGGGCGAGCCGGCGGCGGAGTCGGCGGTCCCGGCCCTCGGCGGGTAGCCGCTCGGGTCAGCCACCCGGTGGGCCGCCGTCGGGCTCGGCGGCCGCCGCGACCGTCCCGGTGACCGGTCCGGGATCCGGCACGCCCGTCCCGTCCCGTTCCGGCGCGCCCATCCCGTCCCGCTCCGGCATGGTACGGCTGAACTGGTCGAAGAAGCGCAGCAGCTCGACCGGGAACGGCATCACCAGGGTGCTGTTCTTCTCCGCCGCCACGTCCACCACGGTCTGCAGCAGCCGCAACTGGTACGCCCCGGGGGTGCCCGCCATCGCCCGGGAGGCGTCGGCGAGCCGGCGGGACGCCTGGTACTCGCCGTCGGCCGCGATCACCCGGGCCCGGCGTTCCCGCTCGGCCTCCGCCTGGCGGGACATCGACCGCTTCATTCCCTCGGGCAGCTCCACGTCCTTGACCTCGACCCGCTCGATCAGCAGTCCCCACGGCTTCTCGGTCGGCGCGTCGATGACCGCCTTCAGCTCGGCGTTGATCCGTTCCCGGTCGCCGAGCACGGTGTCCAGGTCGGCCTTGCCGATCACCGACCGCAGCGCGGTCTGCGCCACCTGGAGCACCGCGGACGGATAGTCGTGCACGTTGACCAGCGCCTTCACCGGGTCGACCACCCGGTAGTAGACGACCGCGTCGACGGTGAGCGTCACGTTGTCCCGGGTGATCGCGCCCTGCGCCGGCACGCCCATCACCACCGTCTGCATACTCACCCGCACCATCCGGTCGGCGATCGGCACGATGAGCTGCAGGCCCGGCTGGCGGACCCGGTCGAGCACCCGACCGAACCGGAAGACGATGCCACGCTGGTACTGCTGTACCAGCCGGACGCTGAGCGCACCGAGCAGCGCCAGCAGCGCGAGCACGATCACCACGCCGATCACGGTGGCCTCCATGGCACCCCCGATCCGGGCGACCACGGCCGCCGCCCGGGCCGCCGGATACCCGTTGCCACGCCGGACACGCCTGCCGACCGTCACGGGGCGGCACAGATCGACCTCGATTGGTAACGTGACCGGGGCTCGCACCGGCGGAACGGGGAGGCTCCGGCGTGTGGACGGACGAGGCGGCGCTGGACGCCGTACGACGACGGGTCGACGACTGGGAATCCACCGTCGCCGAGCGGGCGACGCGGACCACCGCACTGACCCGGGAGCTGGCGGCGCTCACCGCGACCGCCCGCAGCCCCGACGGCGCGGTCGAGGCGACCGTCGACGCCGCCGGGGCCCTGGTCGACCTGCGGCTGGGCGAGCGGGTGCGCGGGCAGCCCGCGGCGCGTACCGCCGATCAGGTGCTGGCCACCGCGCGGGCCGCGCAGGCCGAGCTGGCACGCCGGGCGGTGGCGATGACCGAGGCGGCGCTCGGCGCGGACGACCCGGCCGCCCGAGCCCTCGTCGAGTCCTACGCCCGCCGGCTGCGCCGGCCCGACGGGGGCGTTGCCGGTGCCGCCCGCTGACGGCGTCCGGGTCCGCCCGGAGGATCTCGACACGCACGCCGGTCACCTTGACGCCGTCGCCGACGCGCTCCACCTCGCCACCGCGGCCGGCCGATCCGTGCGGCTCGGCGGCGACGCCTACGGTCAGCTCTGCGCGCTGGTGCCGGTCCTGGTCGACCAGGTGCAACGGGTGCTGGTCGAGGGCCTCGACGGCGCCGCCGGCTCGGTGGGCGACACCGCCGGACGGGTCCGCACCGCCGCCGGCCGCTACCGGGGCACCGACGCCCGCGCCCAGGCCGCCCTGAACGGGCTGCGCGGGCGGCGGTGAGCGGCAACCCGCTCGTCGCCGCCCCCGCCGACACCACCAGCCCGTGGACCGGGGCGTGGATCGCCGAGGACATCGAGCTGATCGGCCGGGGCATCCGCGACGGCAACTGGATCGACGGCAGCCTCGGCGTGGTCGGCGCCGGTCTCGACGCGCTGGCCCTCGTCTCCGATCCGGTCGGCTCGCTGCTCCAGTACGGCATCGCCTGGATCATCGAGCACGTCCGGCCACTGACCGAGGCACTCGACTGGCTGGCCGGTGACCCGGCACAGATCGCCGCCCACGCGCAGACCTGGCGCAACGTCGCCGGCGCACTGCGGACCGAGGCGGAGGCGCTCGCCCGGGCGGCCCGGCTGGACCTCGCCGAGTGGAGCGGCGCGGCCGCCACCGCGTACCGGTCGTGGGCGGCCGAGCAGCAGGGTTCGCTCGTCGGCCTGAGCCGGGCCGCCGACACGATGGCCACGCTCACCGAGGGCGCAGGCGCCCTGATCGCCGCCGTCCGGCTCATGGTCCGCGACGCCATCGCGCTCTGCGTCTCCCGCCTCATCGTGTATGCGGCCGAGGAGGCGTTCAGCTTCGGCCTGGCCACTCCCCTGGTGGTGGAGCAGGTCGTCACCACGGTTGCCGCGTTCGCGGCCAGGATCGCCCGGTGGCTGCGCGGGCTGCTGGCCAGCCTCCGGCGGCTGCTCCCCGAGGCGCACCGCCTCGCCCACCTGATCGACCTCCTCAAGCGACTCCTGGCCAGACTCAGGGCGGGCGGTCAGCCGGGCAGGACGGCTGGGCCGGGCGCGCCGAATGACAAGCCGAACTCACCCTCTCCCCTGGACGACCCGCGGGTTCGCGAACTCGGCATGGACCCAGCCACCGGCCGTTTCCGGCCGGGCGAGGCGGAGACGGCGGTCCGCATCGAGCACGAGCTCGGTGTCCGGTTGCGCCGAGCCCCAGCCGACTCCTCGGCCGACTGGGTGGACGAGGCGGGCCGTACCTATGATGCTGTCGGCAACTTCCCGGCCCAGTTCTTCGACCGGCAATGGCCTCAGCTCCAGTACCAGGTCGAGCGGCACCTCGACAAAGCTGATCTGGTGCCGGTCGACGTGTCTCGGTTCTCCCCCGAGCAGATCGCAAAGGTCGAGCAGTTCATCGCGGATCGGCAACTCCATCCGCGCGTCTTCGTTGTGGGGAAGTGATGGCGGCTCTCATTGTGCTGGAACCGGGCGTCGACTGGACATCGACGGGAGGGCTGTTCGACTGGACCCTGGAGTTCCTGATGCGGCGGGTACCGCACCGGGAAGTGGTCGACCACCTGCGGGAGATCGTCGACAACAACCTCGGGTCGTTCTGGCTTGACGACGTGCCGGCGCGGTATCGGGCCGAGATCCTCACACAGCTGCGGCAGGAGTTGCTTCCCGCGGCGGAGCGGGAACTGCCGGACACCGACCAGAAGTCAGCGGTCCTCGGTCGTCTGCGCGAACTGGCGGATGCCGCCGGCCGGACCGGCACCTCCGGCTAGGGCCGGTACCGACGTCACGCGGGGAAGGCGACCGGCTCGTCGGTGCCCTCCCGGCTGAACAGCCACGCCGGAACCAGCCGCGGATGGTGACCGTCGTTGCCCCAGTCGAGGGCGTAGACGAAACGCGCCCCGGTCACGTTGGCCGAGGGGTTGCGCCGGGCGCAGGGTGGCGTCCCCGCGCCGTGGGCGGCCGGGCACAACTGCCCGGACGACGGAGTGGCCGCGGCCTCCTGCTGGAGGCGGGCGAAGGCCTGCCCGGCGTCGAGCAGCGGACGATCGGCGTCTCCCCGCGCCGGCCCCAGCCAACCGGTGGCGTAGCCGATGCCGCGCTCGTCGAGCTGGACCTTGGTCTGCCAGCCCCACGTCGGGTGGCCGGCGACGCGGGGCTCGACCACCACCTGGCCGCCGTCGAACCGGGCCAGGGCCGGGTCGACTCCGGCAGCGCGCAGGACGGGCTGGGTGAGCGCGAGCGCCTGCCGTTGGCCCGAGTCGTACGGCCCCTCGCCGTTGGTCTGCTGCTGCCGCAGGTATCTCCACCGGCCGCCGCTGTCCGGCCAGATCTCCAGCGTGGCCTCGCCGCGGGTGACCGTCCACGGGTTGCCGTCGAAGCCGATCGGCGCGTCGTCGAAGCCGAGCGCGTCGGCCAGCGCGATCGCGTGGCGCTGGGCGGGCGTGTTCAGCGCGTACGTGCGGCCCGTCGCGGGGCCGCGCTCGGTCAGTGGGCGGGCCATGACGTACGTCCCCGGCAGGAAGCCGAGCCGCTGCTCCGGATACAGGGGCGGGACCGCGGGGGCGCGGACGACCTCGACGCCCGACGGGACGGGAACGGTGTCCCCGGTGCGCGGTCCGGTGCCCGTGCAGGCGGTCAGCAGGCCGGCGGCGACCAGGAGGAGGCCGAGGGTCCGTCGCGCCGCGGTCCGTCGACGGGGCGGCAGTTCGTGCCGCGGTGCGCCGGCCGATTCGGAGGACCGCCGGGCCGGCGGCGCGGGAGACCCCATGGGGCCGGATTCTGCCACGGTGGCCGGCACGCCGACGGCCGGCAGCGACGGCGCCCGGGCGGCCCTGCGCGCCGGCTGGGTGTGGAGTTCCCCGATCCCGCCCTCGCCGTCGTGGATCTGCACGTGGTGATGTGCTGTGCGCGGTGCGCTGTCACCTGTCCTCTGTGCTGGGCGGCTCTGTGAGTCGAGGAATCGAACCTCCGCGCTGCCCGCCGCGCGCCAGGGAAAGGAGTCCGGTTTACAGCCGGCTCTGGTGCTGTGCACGCCTCCACGACGGCTACCTGCTCCACACCCGACTAGTCCAGCAGGTCCGCCTCCCAGTTGGTGCGCTGGATCAGCACGTCCAGCTCGCGCAGTTCGCGGGCCAGCGCGTCGGCCTGGCCGCGCAGCTCCGCCACCGGGAGCGCGGTGAGCATCTTCAGCTCCGAGCGCAGCTGCCGGACCGCGTGCCGCCCGCCGGCCGCCGCGTCGGCGGCAGCGGTGAGCACCGAGTGCCGCAGCCGGAGTACGTCCCGGCGGGCGAGCACGTCGGTGAGCGTGCCGAGGTCGCCGGCCGGCACCGCGGCGTTGGTCCGGTTGATCCGGCGGATCAGTGACTCCAGCTGGTCGAGCGTCTCGGTCAGCTCACCGAGCAGGGCGTTGGCGTCCTCCGGCGGCACCTCGCCCTCCTGGTAACGGGCGCTGCCCACGATCCGCGCGCGCAGCTGTTCCACCCGCCGGACCGCGTCGGCCCGATCCGCCAGTGCCTCACCGAGCTTCATCGCTCCACCTCCCGTGTCGAGCCCGGCAAGGATAGTTGATCTCGGTCGGTGGGGCGGACCCGTTTTCCGGGCGTACGGGGGCCAGGCGATCGGGATTGGACCTCGCCGTCGCGCCGGTCGGCGTCCCTACGATGGCGGTCCACGATCCACAGCCGCCCGGAGGACGTCATGGTGGAGCACCTCGCCGACCTGCCCACGCCGCTGCTGGCCGACGCCTGCGTACGACTGGACGTGCCGTTGCGGGCGGCGCCCGTGGGCGTCCGGCCGGTGGTGCCCGGCCAGCGGGTGACCGGCCGGGTGCTGCCGGTGCGGCACCACGGCAGCGTGGACGTGTTCCTCGAGGCGTTCGGCTCGGCGGCGCCCGGGGACGTACTCGTGATCGACAACGGCGGCCGGACGGACGAGGCGTGCGTCGGTGACCTGGCGGTGCTGGAGGCCGCCGCGGCCGGGGTCGCCGGCCTGGTGGTGTGGGGGTTGCACCGCGACACCGCCGAGCTGGTGGAGATCGGCCTGCCGGTGTTCAGCTACGGCAGTTGCCCGCTGGGACCAACCCGGCTGGACGATCGCGAGCCGCAGACGCTGACCAGCGCCCGGATCGGCGGGCACCTGGTCACCGCCGACGACCTGGTCTGCGCCGACGACGACGGGGTGCTCTTCCTGCCCGCCGCCCGCGCCGATGAGGTGCTGGCGACGGCGGCGCGGATCCGGCGTACCGAACGGCTCCAGGCGGCCCGGA
The DNA here is from genome assembly GCF_030519475.1 of Micromonospora sp. C28SCA-DRY-2. Taxonomy (GTDB): domain Bacteria; phylum Actinomycetota; class Actinomycetes; order Mycobacteriales; family Micromonosporaceae; genus Micromonospora. Next base: position 188,811 of record NZ_JAUMKD010000007.1, read on the forward strand.
TCCGCGCCGGTGAGACGCTGCGCCAGCAGACCGCGTTCGACGACTACCTGGCCCGGCGCGAGACGACACCCGGCTACACCTTCCGGCAGCACCTGCGCCGGGTGGGTGGGGCGATCGAGGAGTGAGCGGTCAGCGTCGCGCGGCCCCGTACACCCGCAGGATGCTGGTGCGCAGCGCGGCGGCGCGGTAGCCGATGGAGTCGGTGCTGCCTGGCACGACGGTCGTCACCGAGGTCTACATGTTCGGCGAACTCGCGTCGGACGGCCGACTGCGCCGCGTCGACCAACTCACCAGCACTCCCTGAGGACAGCCGGCGACCCCGCCCCGGTCCGGCCCAGCGGCCGGGTCCGGGGGGACGGTCCAGTCCGGACCGGCTTCACCGGCACCAACCTCTAGCGCTCGCCCGAGCGGCGGCAATATCCTCCACTGCACGCGCGACTACTGGAGCTACTTTTCACGGCTCCGCTCATCCCCCGTCGTCGCCGCAGAGGAGATGCCATGCACGTCGACCATTCCGAACTGGACCGTCGCACCCTGCTGCGGGCCGGCCTCGGCGCCGCCACGGTGGCGGTCGTCGGGAGCGAACTCGCCTTCCCGGCGGCCGCGCAGGCGGACCCGGGCGCGGACCTGGACTGGATCTACAGCTGCGACGAGTGGGGAGCGCGCCCGCCCGCCGACCCGCTGTCGATCAGCGCCATCCCCACCAACAAGATCATCGTGCACCACATGGCCTTCCCGAACGTCACCGACTACTCGGAGGCGCAGGCGATCAAGCTCGCCCGCGACTGCCAGGACCTGCACATGGACGGCAACGGCTGGTCCGACACCGGCCAGCACTTCACCATCAGCCGCGGCGGCTACGTCCTGGAGGGCCGGCGCGGCAGCCTGGAGCGGCTCCAGGCCGGCGACCGGCAGATGATCTCGGCGCACTGCCCCGGCGAGAACGGTCGGGCCATCGGCATCGAGAACGAGGGCACCTACGTCACCGAGACGCCGCCGGAGGCCCTGCTCGACTCGCTGGTGAAGCTCTGCACCACGATCTGCCAGCAGTACGGCCTGGCCGCCCACGACATCTTCGGCCACTGGGACTTCCGCACCACCCAGTGCCCGGGCGCCGCGTTCTACCGGCAGTTCCCGATGCTGCGCCGGCGGGTCTTCCGGGCGCTGGGCACCGACCTCGCGGACGTGCCGGCGCGCCGTTGGCCCGACCTGTGGCGGTTCGTCGGCTCGCCGTCGGTCCGGGTGGTGCAGTACCTGCTGGCCCACCGCGGCTACACGGTGCCGGTGAACAGCGTCTTCGACGCGGCGACCGTGGCGGCGGTGCAGGACTGGCAGGCCCGCAACGGCATCCCGGTCGACGTGGACGCCACCCTCACCACCCCGACCTGGGAGACCCTGGTGCCGGAGCTGGACAAGGACGCCACCGGCATCCCGGTCAGCGCCGCGCAGTTCATGCTCAACTTCAAGGGGTGGACCGACGTCGCCGTCACCGGCGAGTACGACTACGCGACGAAGAAGGCGGTCCAGGACCTCCAGGCCCTGCACGGCCTGCCGCGCAACGGCAAGCTCACCACCAGCACCTGGTGCGTGCTGGTCGGCGGGGTGGTCCGGCAGTCCTTCCGGCACCGCTGACGGTCCCCGGGCCGTGGCGGAGGTGGCGCGAGTTCGCCCCCGCCGCCGCGGCCCGCCCGCGCGTCCATCCGGCGATTCACCTGCTGGAGCACCCGCCCTCTGCGACGATGACCCCTGGTCAGGACCAAGGAGGCCGCCATGACGTCGCGACTCAACCCGTACCTCAGCTTCGACGGCAACGCCCGGGAGGCGATGGAGTTCTACCGGCAGGTGTTCGGCGGCGACCTGACGTTGAGCACCTTCGGCGAGTTCGGCACCGACGACCCGACGCTGGCCGACAAGGTCATGCACGGCATGCTGGAGACCCCCGGCGGCTACACCCTGATGGCCTCGGACACCGCCCCGGGCATGCAGCACGTCCCCGGCAACAACGTCTCGGTGAGCGTCAGCGGTGACGACGGCAACGAGCTGCGCGGCTACTGGGAGAAGCTGACCGTCGGCGGCACGGTGAGCGTCCCGCTGGCCAAGCAGATGTGGGGCGACGAGTTCGGCATGTGCGTCGACCGGTTCGGCATCGGGTGGCTGGTGAACATCAGCCAGCCCGGGCGCTGAGCGCCCGCCCCGGCGACGGCACGTGTACCGGGGGCGGCACCGGGTAGGAACCGCCGTGCGCACCGTCCGGAACCTGCGTGTACGCCCGGATCTGCTCTACCTGGCGAGCGGTTGGAGCACGCTGGTCACCGACGTACGCGGGCGGATCCGGGGCACCGGACCGCAGGGGTTCTTCGCCCGCAACACCCGGGTGCTCAGCCTGGAACGGATCACCGTCGACGGCCGCGAGCCGGTGCCGTTCAGCACCGCGAACGTGCGCGGCCACGCCCAGCTCTCGTACGCCGAACTCGGCGACGGCGAGACGCTGCCCGCCCGGGTCGCCTACCTGCTGGTCGAGCGGTTCGTCGGTGAGGGGCTGCGCACCCGGCTGACCGTGGCCAGCTACGCCGGCCAGCCGCTGGAGCTGCGCCTGCGGATCCACCTGGCCGCCGACTTCGCGGACACCTCGGAGGCCGAGACCGGGCACCGGGTGCAGGTCGGCGAGGTGGACACCGCCTGGGACGCCGCCGGCCAGGAACTGTGCCTGCGCTACCGCTGCCACGGGCTGGACCGGGCGGTGGCGATCCGGGCCACGGGCGACGGGCCGGTCCGGTACGCCGACGGGGAGTTCGTCGTCGACCTGGCGGTGCCGCCCCGGGAGCGCCGCCGGGTGGACCTGCTCGTCGAGCCGGTCTTCGAGGGCCGGCGGCTCGCCGCGCCACCGCCGACGTTCGCCGACCCCGACGACGCCGCCGCCCGCGCCCGCACCCGGCTCGCCGCCGAGCTCACCCGGCTGACCAGCGCGAACTTCGACGTCACGGCGGCCTGGCGGTGCGCGGTCGGTGACCTCGCCGTGCTGCCGCTCGGGGAACCGGACGGCCCGACGGCGCCGATCGCCGGCCTGCCGATCTACCAGGAGATCTTCGGGCGGGACACGATGACCGCGTCCTGGCAGGCGCTGCTCGCCGGGCCGACCATGCTCGCGGACAGCCTGCGGCTCAACGCCCACCACCTGGGGCGGCGCGTCGACGACTGGCGGGACGAGGAGCCCGGCAAGCCGTTGCACGAGTCCCGGAGCGGGCCGGTCTCCGTGCTCGGCCTCGACCCGTTCGCCCACTACCACGGCGACTGGTCCACCGCGCCGGACTTCCTGGTCTTCCTCGGCCAGTACTACGCCTGGACCGGTGACCTCGACACCGTCCGCGAGCTGCTGCCGACGGCCCGCCGGGCGCTGTCCTGGATCGACCGGTTCGGCGACCTCGACCACGACGGCTTCCTGGAGTACCACTGCCGCTCCCGGGCCGGCCTGAAGAACCAGGGCTGGAAGGACTCCGACACCGCCATCGTGGACGAGCACGGGCGGGTGGTGCCGAACCCGATCGCCACCAGCGAACTCCAGGCGTACTGGTACGCGGCGCTGCGGCACGCCGCCGTGGCGTTCGCCGCGACCGGTCACCCGCGGCTCGGCGCCGCCCTGGTGCGGCGGGCGGCCGCGCTGCGCCGGCGGTTCCACCGCGCGTACTGGCTGCCCGACCGGGGTTGTTACGCGATGGCGCTGGGACCGGACGGGCGGCCGGTGCGGTCGGTCAACTCCAACGACGGTCACCTGCTGGCCACCGGGATCGTGCCGGCCCGGATCGCCCGGACCGTCGCCGACCGGCTGCTCGCCCCCGACATGTTCAGCGGCTGGGGGATCCGCACGCTCTCCGCGGACCACCCGGCGTACAACCCGTTCAGCTACCACCGGGGCAGCGTCTGGCCGGTCGAGGCGGGCACCATCGGCCTCGGCCTGGCCCGGTACGGCTGCTGGCAGCACCTGCACCGGCTGGCCGAGGGGATGTTCGCCGCGGCGGCGCTCTTCGACGAACACCGCCTGCCCGAGGTGCTCTCCGGGCTGCCCCGCGACGACGCCCACCCGTACCCCGGTGTCTACCCCGCCTCGTGCTCGCCGCAGGCGTGGTCGGCCAGTTCGGTGGTGGCGCTGATCCAGGCGCTGCTGGCGCTGCGACCGGCCGCGCCGCTGCGGACCATCTTCGTCGACCCGCACCTGCCCGAGTGGCTGCCGGAACTCACCCTGGAGGGCGTCCGGGTCGGACGGCGCACCGTCGATCTGACCGTCCGCCGCCGACGCGGCGGGCGTACCTCGCTGCGCGCCCGCGGCGACCGGATCGCGGTGGTCCGCCGCCCCACGTCGCAGGCTGTCGCCGCCCGCCGCCGCTGACCGAGGTCCGCCGCGCACCACCGCTGGCCCGTCCCGTCGTCCGCCGGTCCGGAAACCGGCCGATCGGGCGTATCCGCCGGGGCGGTGGCGGCGCTACCGTACGGCAGGCTTCCGCGACGCGGATCTCCTGCGAGGAGAGGACTGGGGAGATGGACGGCACGGCGCGCCCGCACCGACTGACCCGACTGTTCACCGCCGCCGCCCTGGTGACGGCCGCCCTGGGGTTGGTCGCCCCGCCCGCGCAGGCCCAGCCGGGCGCCAAGATCACGGTGCTGACCCGGAACCTGTACCTCGGCGGCGACCTCACCCCGTCGATGACCGCGCCGAACCTGCCGGCGTTCCTGGCCGCGAACGCGGCCCTGCTCAGTCACGTCGACCTGGTCGACTTCCCGGCCCGGGCGAAGCTCATCGCGGCGGAGATCCGCGAGCACCGACCCGACCTGGTGGGCCTGCAGGAGGTGGCGCTGTGGCGTACCGGGCCGCTCGGCGACCCCGCCCCGGCCACCACCGTCCGCTACGACTACCTGGCCCTGCTGATGGCGGAGCTGGCGGTCGCCGGCCACCGCTACGACGTGGCAGTGGTGCAGGACGAGGCGGACCTCGAGGCTCCGGCCGGGGCACCGCACCTCGTGGACGCCCGGCTCACCATGCGCGACGTCATCCTGGTCCGGCACGGCGGCCGGGTGACGGTCACCGGCACGTCGTCGGGGAACTTCGCCACCAACATGGTGACCCCGCTGCCGGCCACCGGCAGCTCGGTGACCAGCACGCGGGGTTGGACCGCGGTGGACGTCATGCACGGCCGGCGCGCGTTCCGGGTGGTGAACACCCACCTGGAGGCGTTCCACCCCGGAGTCCGGGTGCGGCAGGCCGAGGAACTGCTGGCCGGGCCGCTGGACGTGCCCGGCCGGGTGGTCCTCGTCGGCGACCTCAACACCGGGCCCGAGCTGCCCGAGCCGGTCAACCGCCTGGCCTACGTCACGCTGGTCGCCGGCGGGATGGTGGACACCTGGCCGGTCCTGCATCCCGGCGACCCCGGCTACACCGCCGGCCTCGGCGACGACCTGACCGAACCGGCCGACGACGTCGAGCACCGGATCGACATGGTGCTGGTCCGCGGCCCGGTGACGCCGGTGGCCAGCGAGGTCTTCGGCACCGAGCGGCGTACGCCGCACGGCCGCTGGCCCTCCGACCACCTGGGGCACGTGGCGGTGCTCGCGCTGCCGTGACGTTCCGTCGGCCCGGCCGGGGCCGCCGCAGGTCAGGCATGTCGGTGCGGGACGGCAAGACTAGGATCCTTGCGTGGTCGAGACCGGGCTCATCCAGGACGAGGAGCGGCTGCGCCGCATCGAGGCGGTGACGGACGCCGCCCTGTCCCGCCTCGATGTCGCCGACCTGTTCGACGAACTGCTGGAGCGCGTCCGGGACCTGCTGGAGGTCGACACCGCCGCGATCCTGCTGCTGGACGCGCACGCCCGGCAGTTGGTGGCCACCGCGGCGAAGGGCCTGGAGGAGGAGGTCCGGCAGGGGTTCCGGGTCTCCCTCGGCCGTGGCTTCGCCGGCCGGATCGCGCTCACCCAGCGGCCCGTGGTGATCGAGGACGTCCGCCCGGGCGACGTGGTCAACCCGGTGCTGCTGCAGATCGGGCTGCGCGCCCTGCTCGGCGTGCCGATGTTCGCCCGCGACCAGCTCGTCGGCGTGCTGCACGTGGGGACGCTGCGCCCCCGGGCCTTCACCCCCGACGACGTGCGCCTGCTCGAACTGGTCGCCGACCGGGCCGGCCTGGCCAGCCTGGCCCGCTCGGACAACCTCGACCACAACGCCGCCCTCGCCCTGCAGCGCAGCCTGCTGCCCACCCAACTGCCCGAGGTGCCGGGGCTGCAGATGGCCGCCCGGTACGTGCCGGGTCACGTGGCCGGCATCGGCGGCGACTGGTACGACGTGTTCACCCTGCCGTCGGGCTGGCTCGGTCTGGTCATCGGCGACGTGTCCGGGCACGGGCTGCAGTCCGCGGTGGTGATGGGCCGGGTGCGCAGCGCGCTGCGCGCGTACGCGCTGGTCTGCGACGAACCGGCGGAGGCGCTGGCCCTCCTCGACCGCAAGGTCGACCACTTCGAGGCCGGCAGCCTGACCACCGCGCTCTACGCGATGATCTCCCCGGACCGGGAGACCGTCCACCTCTCCACGGCCGGGCACCTGCTCCCCGTGCTCGCCGCGCCCGGTGAGCCGGCGACCCTGGTGCCGGCCCACGTGGACCCGCCGCTGGGCACCGGCCGGCGACTGCCATCCCGGCGGCAGACCACTGTCCGCCTGCCGCCCGGCGCCGTGCTGGTCTGCTACACCGACGGGCTGGTGGAACGGCGTAGCGAGGTGATCGACGTCGGCGTCCAGCAGCTGCTCGCCGCGGTGCGGCCGGAGCCGGCCGAGGAGGTCTGCTCCACCGTCATGAACGCCTTCGGCGCCGAGCGCCCCACCGACGACATCGCCGTGCTGGCCGTCCGCCGCGACCCGACCGGCCACTGACCCGCCGCCCCGGGCGTCGGGCCGTTTGACCGGCGACGATCCCGGAAAGAGTGGCGGGCATGACATGGGCAAGCCGAGCCGTACCCGCCGTCGCCGCCGCCGTGGCCGCCCTGGCCGCGCGGGACCTCCTGCAACGCGACCACGCGCTGCTGCGTAACTTCCCGGTGCTCGGGCGGGCCCGCTACCTGCTCGAGGCGATCGGGCCGGAGCTGCGCCAGTACATCGTGGCCGGCAACAACGAGGAGCGGCCGTTCACCCGGGACCAGCGGCGCTGGGTGTACGCGTCGGCGAAGGGGCAGAACAACTACTTCGGCTTCGGCACCGACAACGACATCGAGTTCACCCCTGGCTACCCCATCATCAAGCACCGCACCTTCGGCCGGGCGGTGCCGCCGTCCGCGCCGGGGGCCGGGCACGGCGTACGGCTGCCGTGCGCCAAGGTGCTCGGCGGCGCGCGGGGACGGGCCCGCGCGTTCCGGCCGGAGTCGGTGGTGAACATCTCGGGGATGAGCTTCGGGTCGCTGTCCGGCAACGCGGTCGAGGCGTTGAACCGGGGCGCGGCGCTGGCCGGCTGCCTGCAGAACACCGGCGAGGGCGGCCTGTCGCCGTACCACCGCAAGGGCGGTGACCTGGTCTTCCAGATCGGCACCGCGTACTTCGGCTGCCGTGACGAGCACGGCCGGTTCAGCCTGGAGCGGCTCAGGGACCTGGTCGCCGGCGCGCCGGTGCGGGCCCTGGAGATCAAGCTCAGCCAGGGCGCGAAGCCCAGCCTCGGCGGGCTGCTGCCCGGCGCCAAGGTGTCGGCGGAGATCGCGGCCACCCGGGGCATCCCGCGGGGACGCGACTGCGTCAGCCCGTCCCGGCACGCCGAGTTCTCCGACTGCGACAGCCTGCTGGACTGGGTGGAGCTGCTGGCCGCCGAGACCGGGCTGCCGGTCGGCATCAAGTCCGCCGTCGGCGACCTGGGCTTCTGGGAGGAACTGACCACCCTGATGCGGGACACCGGCCGGGGTGTCGACTTCGTCACCATCGACGGCGGCGAGGGCGGCACCGGCGCCGCGCCGCTGATCTTCACCGACTCGGTGTCGCTCCCCTTCCAGCAGGGATTCGCCCGGGTCTACCGGATCTTCGCCGAGCGGGACCTGCACGAGCAGGTGGTCTTCGTCGGCGCCGGCAAGCTCGGCCTGCCGGACAACGCCGTGGTCGCCTTCGCGCTCGGCTGCGACCTGGTCAACGTGGGCCGGGAGGCGATGCTGGCGATCGGCTGCATCCAGGCCCAGAAGTGCCACACCGACACCTGCCCGACCGGGGTGGCCACCCAGAACGCCTGGCTCGCCCGCGGCCTGGACCCGGCGTCGAAGTCGGTGCGCGCGGCGAACTACGTCCGGACGTTGCGCCGCGACCTGATGAAGGTGGCCGAGGCGTGCGGGGTGGAACACCCCGGGCTCATCTCCACCGACGCCGTCGAGGTGCTCGACGGGCGCACCGCCTCGACGCCGCTGCGCGAGGTGTACGGGTACCGGCCGGAGTGGGGCCTGCCGTCGCCCGCCGACCAGGCGGAGATCGTCCGGCTGATGACCGCCGAGGCGCCGCAGGGCGACTCCGCCCCGCCCTCCCCCACCGCGGTCGGCTGACCCGGTCGGCACGGCCGCGCCGCCGGTCGCGGGCCGGCGGCCGCCGTCCCCGCCGGATGCCGGCCGCACGGTCGCCGGGCGCCGGAAACGCCGTCGCGTCCGGGCGGCCGCGCGTCCTATGGTGGCGCGATGTTGATCCGACGCGAGACCGCCGACGACGTCGAGGCCGTCCGGGCGGTGCACACCGCCGCGTTCGCCAAGGCAGACCAGCCCGGCGCCGTACCCGTGGAGACGGCCCTGGTGGACGCGCTGCGCGCCGACGACGGCTGGTTGCCGCCGTTGTCCCTGGTCGCGTCGGATCCGGCCGGGCAGGTCGTCGGGCACGTGGTGTGCACCCGCGGCCGGGTGGCCGGCGAACCGGTGGCGCTCGGGCTCGGGCCGCTCGGGGTGCTGCCGGCCTGGCAGCGACGCGGGGTGGGCAGCGCGCTGATGCACGCCGTGCTCGGCGCGGCGGACGCGCTCGACGAGCCGCTGGTGGTGCTGCTCGGCCATCCCGACTACTACCCCCGGTTCGGCTTCCGGCCGGCGGTCGACCTCGGCGTCACGCCGCCCGGGCCGTGGGGCCCGCGGTACTTCATGGCCCGCCCGCTGAGCGCCTGGCGGCCGTCGATCCGTGGCGAGTTCCGGTACGCGGCGCCGTTCGAGGATCTCTGACCTTTCGCGGGGTCACCGGTTGTTGCATTCTGGTTGCCATGGGAGAGGTGCTGCCGATGCCCGGGTTCGGCGACCTGTTCGCCGACACGCGGGGCGATGACCGGACCATGCGAGTCAGCTACCACCCCGAGCGGGGCGCCGTGGTGCTGTCCCTGTGGAGCGGCACGGTGTGCCGGGGATCGTTCCGGATGGCCGTCGGCGACGCGCCCCGGCTGCTGTCGCTGCTCGCCCAGATCAGCGCGACCGCGGCGCCCGGGGCGCGTCCGGACGGCCCGGCCGCCGGGCCGGGCGCCCGCGCGGCGGCGGAGGTCCCCGCACCGACCCCCGATCCGGTCGAGCAGACCGGTCAGATCGCCGGCCCGGCGCACCGCGCCGCGCTGCCGGTCGTGCCGGCGCCCCGGGTCGCCTGAATCCGGCACCGGGCAGCGGCCGGATTGCTCCGCGACCGCTCGGCCCGGTGTCCGCACGGCGGTGAACACGCGCGTTCGGGCAGGTCAGTGCCGGATTCGCGGCGGCCGTGCGAACATGTGTTCGTGTCGCGCGAGGCCAGCATCCTGCACGCCGACCTGGACGCGTTCTACGCGTCGGTCGAGCAGCGGGACGACCCGCGCCTGCGCGGCCGGCCGGTGATCGTCGGCGGTGGGGTCGTCCTCGCCGCCAGCTACGAGGCGAAGGCCCGGGGCGTACGCAGCGCGATGGGCGGCCGGCAGGCCCGCCGGCTGTGCCCGGAGGCGATCGTGGTGGCGCCCCGGATGTCGGCGTACACAGCGGCCAGTCGCGCGGTGTTCGAGATCTTCCGGCAGACCACCCCGCTGGTCGAGGGGCTCTCCGTCGACGAGGCGTTCCTCGACGTGGGTGGCCTGCGCCGGCTGGTGGGGCCGCCGACCGACATCGCCGCGCGGCTGCGGCGCGAGGTGCGCCACCGGGTGGGCCTGCCGATCACGGTGGGCGTGGCCCGGACGAAGTTCCTCGCCAAGGTGGCCAGCGGGGTGGCCAAGCCGGACGGCCTGCTGGTGGTGCCGCCGGACGGCGAACTGGCCTTCCTGCACCCGCTGCCGGTGGAGCGGCTGTGGGGCGTCGGGCCGGTCACCGCGACGAAGCTGCGCGAGCGGGGCATCCGTACCGTCGGCCAGGTCGCCCGGCTCGGCGAGGCGACCCTGGTCTCGCTGCTCGGCGCGGGCGCCGGCCGGCACCTGCACGCCCTGGCGCACAACCGCGATCCCCGGCCGGTACAGGTCGGCCGGCGGCGCGCGTCGATGGGGGCGCAGCACGCGCTCGGCGGCCAGCCGCACTCCCCGGCCGACCTGGACGCCGTCCTCGCCGGCCTGGTCGACCGGGTGACCCGGCGGATGCGCGCGGCCACCCGCACCGGCCGTACGGTGACGTTGCGGTTGCGCTTCGCCGACTACTCCCGGGCGACCCGTTCCCACACCCTGCCGAAGGCGACCGCGGACACCCAGCCGCTGCTCGCCGCCGCCCGCGCACTGCTGCGCGCGGCCCTGCCCGAGATCGACCGGCGGGGCATCACCCTGCTCGGCGTCTCGGTGGCCAACCTGGACGGTGGGCACGTGCAGTTGTCGTTGCCGTTCGAGCGCGATCCGGGCGCCGAACTGGACGCCGCGGTCGACGCGGTACGGGACCGGTTCGGCTCCGCCGCGCTCACCCGCGCGGTGCTGCTCGGCCGGGAGACCGGGCCGGAGATGCCCCGCCTGCCGGACTGATCCGAGACGCCGACCGCACCGGACCAGCGTCGGCGACGGTGTCGCGACGCGGGCGAGCCGGTGCGGTCGGCGACGTGCTCGGGGCCGGGCGGGCGACGGCCGCCGTCAGCGGCCGGCGGACTCGGCTTCTCGGCTACCCGCACGCCCACTCTGGCAGGGCACCTCGCGCCAGGTCGACCGGCCACCTCGCCAGGCGCTGGCGAGGATGACGGCGGCGGCCCGGCTGGGGCACGTCTGCACCTGCGACCGGCCGGTGGCACCGCCGATCTGCGCCTGCACTTCCCAGCGCTGCCCGTCGGTGCGGATGTAGACGTCCCGACGGCCACGCGCGGTGGCGTCGCCGTTCCACCAATGCTGCTCAACTGTCACAAGCCCGACGGTAGAGCACCGGGAACCGGAGCAGTAGTGGTGTGGTCCGCTTTCCGCAGGTCACGCCCGGGTCGGCGGCACGGACGGTATTCGAACCGCGACTCAGGGTCACCGGCGTGGGTGTTGTGTCGTTGAACCGGCGTGTTCGACGGATTCGAGGAGTTGGACGTCGCCACGGACGAGAGCAGCGTTCACCTCCGCCGGGGTGGTGCCGGCCCGCCGGTCCTGCTGCTGCACGGCATGCCCGAGACCCACCTGATGTGGCACCGGGTGGCGCCCCGCCTGGCCGAGCGCTGCACAGTGGTCGCCGCCGACCTGCGTGGCTTCGGCGGCAGCGGCACCCCGCCCAGCGACGCCGACCACACCCCGTACGGCATGCGCGCGGTGGCCCGCGAGCAGGTGGCCGTGATGCGGGCGCTCGGGTACGACACGTTCGCCGTCGTCGGGCACGACCGTGGCGGTCGCTGCGGCTACCGGATGGCGCTGGACCATCCGGACGTCGTCACCCGGCTCGCGGTGCTCGACATCGTGCCGACCGGCGACGCGTTCGGCCGCGCCGACCGGGAGTTCAGCCTCGGGTTCTGGCTCTGGTCGTTCCTCGCCGCCCCGGCGCCGGTGCCCGAGCGGCTCGTCGCCGGCGCCCCGGAGGCGATCGTCGACCACATGCTCGACGACCTGTCCGAGGTGGCCGACGCGTTCCCCGCCGACGTCCGGGCCGCGTACGTCGGCCAGCTGCGCGACCCGGACCGGATCCACGCCGTGTGCGAGCAGTACCGGGCCGCCGCCACCCTCGACTACCGGCAGGACGAGGCCGACCGGGGCGTACGGCGGATCGGCTGCCCGGTGCTGGTGCTGTGGAGCCACGCGGGACCCGTCGCGAGCTGGTACCGGCCGCTGAAGGTGTGGCGGGCGTGGGCCGACGACGTGACCGGCGGGCCGGTGCGGGCCGGGCACTTCCTCCCCGAGGAGGCGCCCGACGAGACGACCCGGCACCTGCTGGCGTTCCTCGGCTGAGACCCGGGGCAGCCGGTCGGGGCGCGGCAGCGGCTGGCCGAAGGGGCCGCGAACCGTCGGGGGGTGCTGCCATGATGCTGGCCCGCACCGAACGAGGAGGCACGCGTGGAATCGGGCGACGGCTTCACCCCGGTGTTCGTGTCGTACCACCAGTTCCAGGTCGGCGGCGGCGCCGAGCGCGGCGACGACCTCGGTCTCTACACGGTCGGCGACGACCTGCTCCAGCTCACCGGCCGGAGTCAGCTCACCGTGCTCACCGGGCCGCACACCGCTCACGTCGGGGTGCGGCTCGCCGTCCTCGGGTCGCCGCCGCCCGACGACGACCACGACTGGGAGGCCGCCGCCGAGGCGACGATATGGCTGCCGGACGGCCGGGTCAGCGTGTGTGGGCTGATGGGCGACTGCCCGGACCCGTTCCGCCAGGTGGCGGCGGGCCCGCCGGGCCTGTTCCGGGTCCGGGTCCAGGCGCGCGACCGGCGGCCGGAGGACAGCTCCCCCGCACCGGGAGCGCCGGAGCGGTACGCGGTCACCGTGTGGCCGGTCAACGAGGACCTTGGCTTCCGGACGGTGCGCCGCGACGGCCTGCGGTCCTCCCCCTGGGCACCGCGGCCGGCACGGGCCGCCGGCTGGGCGATGGTGCGGCTGGTCACCCTGGCCAACCCCGACCCACGGGAGGTGGCACGGCGGCGGCTCCTCGCCGTGGGTCAGGCGCCCGCCGACCCGCCGGCCGGCCGGGTCGCGGTCCGGCGGCACCGCACGATTCCCGGGTCCCGCGCCACGGAGCTGCTGCGCCACCCGGCCGAGCTGCTCGGCGCGCGCACCGACGGCGACGAGTTCGTGCTGCCCGCCGGTGGGCTGGAGATCAGGCTCCGCGTCCTGCCCCCGCTGAGCCAGGCGGAGGGTGGGCCCCGGGAGCAGGACGCCGACCACCTGCGCCTGAGCTGGCGGTGGGCGCCGAGGCCCGGTTCGTCGAGCGACGTGCCCGACACCGGGCGCGGCAGCGTCGACGTGCTGGTCACGCCCGGCGACGGCCGGGCCGAGCTCGCCGTCGTCCACCACGGTGTCCGCGCGCCGGACGCCGTGCTGCTCGGGCTGGTCTGGGACCACCTGCTCGACCGCCTGGGCGGCGGTCCGGGCGATGGCGAGTCGCCGCACCCGTGGGAGCCGTTGCTCGCCGACCTGGCGGCCAGAGCCGCGGCGCGGGCCGCCGACGACCTGCGCCGCCGGCGGGAGTACGAGGCCCGCCGGTGGGGCGGCACGCCGCCGTCGGACCGGCTACGCGAGGTGGCTGCCAACACCATCGGGTTGGCGCTGCTCGACCGCGCGCTCCTCGACGCGCTGGCCGAGGCGGCGCCGGCCGTGCAGCGGGCCGTGGCCCGGTGGGCCACCCGGCAGGCATACGCGCTCGCCGGGCTGGCCGAGATCGACTGGATCGTCCCGGCGCTGGCCGCCCTGGACCGGGGCGAACCGCTGCCGCCGCCGTTCGACGACGACCACCGGGCCTGGCAGCGCCTGTGGGCCGACGGCCGGGTACCGGCCACCACCGTCACCAGTCCGGACGGCACCCCCAACTGCTCGGCGCAGGCGATGGCGTTCCCGGCGATCCGCGCCGCGGTCCACCCCGACCCCCTCGCGGGCGCCGTCGACACCGTCTACTTCGCCGCCCTCACCGCCGGCGACCAGCGCCCCGCCCTGCTGGCCGCCGCCCGGGCCGCCCTCGCCGACCTGGGCGGCGACCGGTAGCCCCGGAACCGGCGGACCGGCGCGGGGCCGGCGCGTGCAGCCCCGGAGCCGGCGGACCGACGCGGACCGGACCGGGCAGCCCCGGAACCGGCGGACCCGCGGGGCCGGCGCGGGCAGCCCCGGAACCGGCGGGTGGGCGAGCCGGGGCCGGAGTCGGTGGCGCCGAACCCGGCCGGTGGCCGGTCAGACGGCGGTGGCCCGGGTGACCTTCCAGTCGCCGTCGACCCGCTCCAGGGTGAGCACCACCCGGTTCTGGTCCACCTTCTCCCCCGCCGTGGTGACGTTGCGCCGGTACTGGTTCAGGTAGACCAGCAGTTCCACCCGGTCGGCGGTGGCGGTGACCACGCCGGTCGAGGTGACCTCGGCCAGCACCACCGCCTGCTGCTTGGTGGCGGTCTGCTTCAACGTCGCCGTGGTCTGTGCGTACTCGTCGGCGAACGCGCCGGTGGTGAAGGTCCGGGCGTTCGCCACGCTCTCGTCGAAGGTCCGGTAGTCGTACGAGAAGATCGCCTTGGCGGCCGCCGGGGCAGTGGCGAGCGCCTGGCGGACGGCGGCGTCACGGCGGTCGGCGGCCCGGTCGGCGTACCAGCCGGCGACGGCGACGCCCGCCGCCAGCACGATCGCCGTGACCAGCGCCGGCACCGGCCGTACCCGCCACCGCCGGGGGCGGGCGGGCCGCAGTCGTGGCCGCGGGATGCGGGCGAGGAAACCCATCGGTCCTCCCTGGGGACGTCGCGCCGGGGTCATCCGACGAACTGGAGTCGGGACACGAGCCACTCGCCGGAGTCCCGGTCGCGGACCATGTCCAGCTGGATCCGGTAGTGCGACGGCCGACCCTCGGGCGCCTTGGCGTTCTTCACGGTGGCGTCGACGGCCACGATGACCACCGCCCGGTCCCGGTCGCCGGAGACCAGGCCGGCGCGCAGCACCGACCCCCGCGAGTCGACCTTGTTCTCCACCACCGCGGCGCGCACCTGCGACTGGCCGCGGGTGAACTCGTCCTTGAACTCGCCGGTCGCCCCGGCGGCGATCCGTTGCAGGTCCCGGTCGACGCTGGCCGCGCTGACCGAGACGAAGTCGACGCTGGCCTGGCGGGCCGCGGCCACCGCCGCCTCGCGGGCGTCCGCGACGGCGCGCACGGTGTACCAGCGGTGCCCGTAGAACCCGGCAGCGGTCAGGCTGGCGGCGAGCAGCACCACGAGCAGGCCGACGAGAACTCTGCGGCGGGCCGCGGCCTTGTCCGCCGCCGCACCGCCGGCGCCGGTCCCGTCGGCCGCCGGGTCGTCGTCGGCCCCGGCCGGGTCGTCGTCGGCGTCGGCAGGTGGGTCGTCGGCCCGCGCCGGGTCGCCCAGCGCCGTCAGCTCGTCGACCTCGGCCGGGTCCGCCACCGGCTCCCGGTCGAGCCGCTCCAGCACGGCCTCGATCGACGGCTCCGGGCGCGGCACGGTGCGGTTGACCAGCCGGCGCTGGGTGGGCCGGCCGGGCGTGCCGGCCTTGGCGCCCTTGATCACTTTCAGGGTGCGGTCCCTGCGGGTCTGCACGGGCTCCTCCTCGGGTCTGCCGGTCACGGGGTCACCCCGGCGAGCAGCAACTGCTTCCACGACTGGTCGCCGGCCGTCCGGTACTGGCCGCCGGTCCCGCCGAACTGCAAAGGTCGACCGTCGGAGCCGAGCACCAGGCCGGTGGCCGGGTCGTAGCCGACGGCGCTGGCGGCGGGCGGGGCGCCGGTGGCGGGCGCCGGGTCGGCACCGCCCGGACGGGGCGCGTTCGGGGCGCCGCGCACCCCGGCGCCGGCCGCCCGGTCCTGCGGGCCGCACTGCCGGCTGCCGCCCCGGTACACGCAGGACGGCGGGTTGTTGAGGTTGAGCACCAGGCCGAGGTGGGCGGTGCCGTCGCCCGGGGTCACGGTGAAGCCGCCGGCCACGGCGATCGGGTACGCCACGAGCAGTTGCTCGATGCCGGGCAGCCGCCGGGCGGCGATCCCGTTGACGGTCACCAGGTTGCCGAGCAGGGTGCCGATGGTCGGCTCCAGGCCGCGCAGCAGTGCGATCGTCTCGGTGGCGGCGGGCGGACCGGCGGCGAGGACGCGCCGCAGGTCGGGGTCGGCCGCCCGGACGGTGGCGGCCAGCTCGGCCAGCCCGCGCGCCCAGCGCCGCAGCGCCTCCGCCGACTCGGCCTGGGTGGTCAGCACGGTGCGACCGTCGTGGATCAGGGCGAGGGTCTCGGGCAGGGCCGCGGTGGCGTCGGTGAGCAGCGCGTCCCCGGCGTCGAGGATCCGCGCCAGCGCGTCCTCGTTGCCCTGGAACGCGGTGCCCAGCTCGGTGATCAGCACGGCCAGGTCCTCCGGGCCGACCGAGCGGACCAGCGCGTCCAGGTTGGACAGCAGCACCTCGGGGGCGAGCGGCAGACCGGTGCGGTCGGCCGGGATCACCGAGCCGTCGCGCAGGTAGGGGCCGCCGTCGCGGTCCGGCCGCAGGTCGAGGTACTGCTCGCCGACGGCGGACCGGTGCGCCACCACCGCCCGCAACTCGGCGGGCACCCGCACGTCCCGGTCGATCCGCAGGTCGGCGCGGACGCCGTCGTCGCGCAGGTGGACAGCGGTGACCCGGCCGACGGGCACCCCGCGGTAGGTGACCGGGGCGTTGGCGAACAGGCCGCCGGCGCGGGCGAGGTCGACGTGCACCACGTATCCGCCGCCGAGCAGCCGGTCGCCGAGGCCGACGTAGCGCACCCCGACGTAGCCGACGCCGAGCAGGCTCACCAGCACGAAGGCGATCACCTGGAGTTTCGTGGTCCGTCCGATCATGGCAGCAGCCCCCCGCCGAGGATGTCGGTCAGGCCGCCGACCGTGCCGGTGATCGCGCCGGTCACCGGCAGGATGCAGTCGGCGGAGAGGATCGTGCCGACCGGGAGTTCGGTGCCGGCGGGGAAGGCGGTGCCGGGCGGCACGATCCCCTTGGGCAGGATCAGCCCGCCCACGGGCACCTTCGAGCCGGGCTTGAGCAGCACGCACCCCTCCGGCAGTTGGCACTCCTTCGGCGGCGTCCAGGTCGCCGGGAACTTCGTCAGGTCGGGCAGGCACTTCAGCAGCGGCAGGTCCGGCAGGGTCCCCCCGGGGCGGGATCCGGGGCGCGACCCGCCGGCCGTGGGCGGCGGTGCGGCACCGCCCGCCCGCGCGCCGGTGGCCGGCGCCCGGGCGGGCGCGGGCGCGGCGGCCACCAGGTTGGCCAGGATCGAGGCGGCATCCAGGTCGGCCGTGATGGCGAGGTTGACGAAATCGCCGACGATCGCGCCGGTCACGTTCGGCGGGAACGGGTACGACAGCATGAAGTCCAGCGACTTCGGCAGGTCGTCCCCGGCGCGGACCAGCTGTTCCAGGATCGGTTTCAGCGACCGCAGACTGGCCAGGGTGTCGTCGCGGCTGCGGTCGACCACCCGGGTGCCGACCCGGCCGAGTTCGCCGAGGGCGGTCAGCGCGCTGGTCAGCTGGGCGCGCTGGCGGGCCAGCACGGTCATCCCGGGGGCGAGCGCGTCGACGGCCTCGCCGACGACCTGCCGCTGCCGGGCCAGCCGCCCGCTCAGCCGGTCCAGCGCCTCGACCGCCCGGACGATGTTCGCCTTCTGCCGCTCCAGCCCGCCGACGAACTCGTCGAGCTGGCGCAACGCGTCGCGGACCGCGGGCTCCCGGCCGTCGAGCGCCCGGCCGAGTTCCTGGTTGATGGTGCGCAGCTGGGCCAGGCCGCCACCGTTGAGCAGCAGCCCCAGGGCGGCGAGCACCTCCTCCACCTCGGCGCCGCGGGTGGTGCGGGCCAGCGGGATGACATCGCCGTCGGCGAGCCGGCCGCGGCGCGGTTCGGTGGTCGGCGCGGTCACCGCCACGTACTTCTCGCCGAGCAGGCTGCTCTGCCGGACCGCGGCGGTGGCGTTGGCGGGCAGCTCGACCTCGCGATCGATCCGCAGCCTGACCCGGGCGGTCCAGCCGGCGAGCGAGATCTTCTCGACGCTGCCCACGGTGACGTCGTCGACCTTGACGGCCGCCTGCGGCACCAGGTCGAGCACGTCGGTGAACTCGGCGGTGACCCGGTAGCCGGGTCCGGACGGCGCCCCGCCGGGCAGCGGCAGGTCGGTCAGCTCCGGCAGGCCGCAGCCGGCGGGCAGCAGCGCCACGACCAGCGCCGCGGCCAGCAGCCGGCGGATCCGGGCGGTCATGCCGGGCCTCGCAGGATGCCGCCGAGGGTGCGGTCCACCGCGTCGACGGGGCCGCCCGGCGCCAGGTCGAGGGCCGGCCCACCGGGCTGGGTGGACGGAGGTTCGCCCGGCGGGACCGGGCCGGCCGTCGGGGCGCCGGGCGGCAGCTTGAGCAGCTTGCGCAGCTGGTCGGTCATCGGCAGGCCGCGCGCGTGCAGCGTCTGGGCGAGCGCGTGGCAGGTGGCCGGGACCTGTCTGGCGGGAAGCTGGTCGACGATCAGCGAGCAGGCGAAGCCGGCCGGGTCGTACGGGCCGGTGGCGTTGTCCCGGGTGTCCAGGGTGCCCGACCGGGGGTTGTAGGCCAGCGCGAGGTTGTTCAGCGCCAGCGGCGCCACGTCGAGGATCTCGATGACCGCCTCCTGCTGGCGGACCAGCACTCCGGTGATGTCGGCGAGCGCGGCGACGTCGGCGGTGAGCAGCTGGCGGTTCTTCTTCACGAAGGCGGTGACGTCGGCGAGCGCGACGGCCAGGTTGCGCAGCGCGGCGGAGAGCTCGTCGCGTTCGCCGGAGAGCTGTTCGGCCACGTCGGCCAACTGCCGGTGGAAGGCACGCACCTGCTGGTCGCTCTCGGCCAGGGTGGTGGTGAACCGTTGCAGGTTGCCCACCGAGCCGAACAGGTCCTGCCGGCCGTCGGCGAGCGTGGTCAGCGCCCGGGACAGCCCGTCCAGGGTCTCCCGCAGCTGCTCGCCGTTGCCCTCCAGGTTGGCCCGGCCGGTGGCGACCAGGTCGGACAGGGCGCCGTCGGCGTTCGCGCCGTCCGGGCCCAGTGCCCGGTTGAAGTCGTCCAGCGCCCGGTAGATGTCGTCGATCTCCATCGGCGCCGCGGTGCGGCTGGGCGGGATGTCGGCGCCGTCGGCCAGCGTGGCGCCGCCGGCGTACGCGGGGGTGAGCTGGACGTACCGGTCGCTGACCACGCTGGGCGGGACGATCAGTGCCTGCGCCTCGGACGGGATGCGCACCCCCGGGTCGTAGCGCATGGCGACCTCGACGGTGCGGCCGCGCGGGGTCACCGCCACCACCTCGCCGACCCGGACGCCGAGGACCCGGACGTCGGAGCCGGGGTGTACGCCGACGGCGCGGGTGAAGTGGGCGGTCAGCCGCCGCTGGGGCGGCTCGTGCCGGGTGACCACCACGGCGGCGGCCAGTGCGGTGAGCAGGACGGTGGCGGCGGCGACCGGCCGGCGCCAGCGGCGGGCGGCCATCACCGGCCGCCCGTGGGCACGTACGGCTGCACCAGGCCGTGCACGTACGAGTCGAACCAGCGGCCGTTGCCGACCACGTTGGCGAACGCGGTGACGAACGGCGCCATCCGCGCGATGCTGCGTTCCAGGTTGTCCCGGTTGCGTTGCAGCACGGCGATCACCTCCCGCAGCTCCCGCAGGGCCGGTTCGAGTTCGGTCCGGTTGTCGGCGACCAGCCCGGAGAGCTGGGTGGCCAGGTCGTTGGTGCCGACGAGCAGCTTGTGGATGGCGTCCCGGCGGCGGCTCACCTCGGCCAGCAACGCCTCGCCGTCGGTGACCAGCTTGCGGAACTCCTCGTCGCGGGTGGCCAGCACGTCGGTGACCTCGCGGGCCCGGGTCAGCAGCGAACGCAGTTCGGCGTCCCGGTCGGCGACGGTGCGGGAGAGCCGGGCCAGCCCGCCCAGCGCCGAGTCGACGCTGGCGGGGGTGTCGGCGAAGGTCTCCGACAGGGTGGCGAAGGCGGCGGCGAGCTGGTCGGTGTCGACCCGGTCGAGGGTGTCGGCGAGCCCGGTGACCGCCTGGACCACGTCGAACGGGGCGGCGGTGCGGTCCAGCGGGATCTGCCCGCCCTCCGGCAGCCGGCCCGCCCCGGCGGGCGTCAGGGCCAGGTACTTCTGCCCGAGCACCGTCTTGATCCGGATCGTCGCGCCGGTCCGGTCGCCCAGGCGTACGCCGTCGTCGTCGACCCGGAACCGGACCCGCACGTACGACCGGGTGTCGCTGGCGAGTTCGACGGCGGTGACCTTGCCGACGCGTACCCCGGCGACCCGCACCTCGTTGCCGACGGCGAGGCCGCTGGCGTCGGTGAAGGCCGCCTGGTAGGCCCGGCCGGTGAGCGCGGCGATCCGGTCGAGCTGGAAGGCGCCGAGCAGCGCGGCGACGATCAGGGTCAACCCGACGGCGCCGGTGACCACGGGGTTGCGTTCGCGGAACGCTTTCATCGGCTGCCTCCGGTGGCGCACCGGGCGGCCGGCGCGCTGAAGGTGACGGGGTTGAGGGTCTGGCCGGCGGCCGACACCCGGCCGTCGAAGTCGCAGAGGTAGAAGTTGAACCAGGAGCCGTACGAGGCGACCCGGGTCAGCGACTCGTAGCGCTGCGGCAGCCGGCCGAGCGTGCTGTCGATGACCGCGGAGTTGCGGTTGAGCGTGCCGGCGAGTTCGTCGAGAGCGCGGATGTCGGCGGCCAGCGGCGGGCGGGCCTCGCCCACCAGCGACGAGGTCGCCTCGGTGAGGTCGCCGAGGTTGACCAGCGCCTCGCCGATGGCGGTCCGGTCGGCGGCCAGCCCGGAGACGAACTCCTGAAGCTGGGTGACCGTCCGGTCGAGGTCGCGGTCCCGCTCGGCGAGGGTGGTCAGCACCGTGTTCAGGTTGGTGACCACCCGGCCGATGACGGCGTCCCGGTCGGCGAGGGTGTTGGTCAGCGAGGCGGTGCGGCTGAGCAGGCTCGCCACGGTGCCGCCCTCGCCCTGGAGCACCTGGATGATCTCGTAGGCGAGTTTGTTGACGTCCTCCGGGCGCAGCGCGGTGAACAGCGGCCGGAAACCGTTGAACAGCACTGTCAGGTCGAGCGCCGGGGTGGTCTGCCCGATCGGGATGAGCCCGTCCGGCCGCAGCGGCCGGCGCTCCCCCGGCCCTTCGGTGAGCGCCAGGTAGCGCTGCCCGACCAGGTTGCGGTAGCGGATGGCGGCGCGGACGCCGGTGGCCAGGGGGACGTCCTCGGTGAGGGTGAACTCCACCTCGGCCACGGTGTCGTCGACGACCCGGATCGCCCCGACCCGGCCGACCCGGACTCCGGCGATCCGCACGTCGTCGCCGGGCAGCAGGCCGGTGACGTCGGTGAACCGGGCCCGGTAGTCGACGCCGCCGGCCGGGAAGGCGCCCAGGGTCTGGGCGAGCAGCGCGGTCAGCAGCAGGGTCACCGCGGCGAAGGTCAGCAGCTTCACCAGGGGGCGCACGGTGCCGGTCATCGGGCGTTCACCACCGCTCCGCGCAGCAGCGGCCCCCACAGCAGCACCGCGATGTCGGGCACCTCCGCCGGCGGGGTGCCGGTGACGGCGCCGAGCAGCGGCTTCACCAGGGCCCGTTCCGGGCCGGTGGCGGCCTGGCCCATGGCCGGCGAGGCGGCGGCCGGGGTGGGCAGCCCGACGGGCAGGGTGACCGGGGGGCGCGGGCCGGAGTAGTCGTAGCCGTCGTCGATCGGCTTCTCCGGCGCCGGGCTGGGCGGGCGGGGCAGGCCGTGGCACTTGGGGCCGTCGTCGGCGCCGTAGACCGGCTCGTCGCGGCCCCGCTCGTACTTGCCGCCGTCGCGGGTGACCTCCAGGGTGATCCGCATCCGCCCGCCCGCGAACACCTCCTCCACCCGGGGTTGCAGGGCCACCAGGCCGCTCATCAGGCAGGGGTACTCGGGGGCGTAGGTGGCGAGCAGTTCGAGCACCGGCCGGCTCACCGCACCGAGCCGGATGAGCTGGTCGCCGTGCCGGTCGAGGAACCCGTGCGCGACGTCGGCGGCGTCGGTGGCCTCGGCGAGGAACGCGGCCAGCTGGGTGCGCTGGTCGGTGACCGTGCGGGCGGTGACGCTGACGTCGCGCAGCAGCGCGAGCAGGTCCGGCAGCGCGGCGTCGTAGCTGTCCAGCACGGTGGCCAGGGCACGCACGTCCGCCGCGATGGCCGGCATGGCCGGGTTGAGCCGGGCCAGGTACGCCTCCAGCCGGGCCAGGTTCGCGCCGAGCTGCTCGCCGCGGCCCTGCAGCGCGGTGGCCAGCGCGCCCAGCGTGGCGGCCAGCTGGTCGGGGCGGATCGCCTGCAACAGCGGCAGCGCCTCGTCGAGCACCCGCTCCAGCTCGACGGCGGTGCGGCTGCGGTCCTGGCTGATGACCGCGCCGTCGCGGATCGGCCCGGCGGTGCTGCCCGGTGGCGGGACGAGCTCGACGTAGCGCTCGCCGAAGAGCGTCTTGGGCAGCAGACGGGCGGTCACGTCGGCCGGGATCCGGGCGGTGGTCGCCGGGTCGAGGGCCAGCCGCAGGGTGGCGCCGGCGCCGTCGCCGCGTACCGAGCGGACGTCGCCGACCAGCACGCCGCGCACCTTGACGTCGGCGCCGTCGGCCAGTTGCAGGCCGGCGCGGTCGGCGTGCAGGGTGACCCAGGCGACCGGGGTGAACGCCTTGCGGTACTGCAGCACCGAGCCGGTCAGCGCGGCGGCCAGGACGGCGACGAAGACGATGCCGAGGATGCGATGTCTCATGCTCACCCCGCGATCCGGACTGTGGTGGTGGCGCCCCAGATGGCCAGGGACAGGAAGAAGTCGACGATGTTGACCGCGACGATGGCCAGCCGCACGGCCCGGCCGACCGCCACACCGACGCCGGCCGGTCCGCCGCTGGCGGTGTAGCCGTACCAGCAGTGCACCAGCACCACGATCACGCTGAACACCAGCACCTTGCCGAAGGACCAGAGCACGTCGCCGGGTGGCAGGAACAGGTGGAAGTAGTAGTCGTAGGTGCCCGCCGACTGCCCGAAGTAGAAGACGGCGATGGCGCGGGTGGCCAGGTAGCTGGAGAGCAGCCCGATCACGTACAGCGGGATCACCGCGATGAAGCCGGCGATCATGCGGGTGGTGACCAGGAACGGCAGCGACGGCACGCCCATCACCTCGAGCGCGTCGACCTCCTCGGAGATCCGCATGGCGCCGAGCTGGGCGGTGAAGCCGCACCCCACGGTGGCCGACAGCGCGAGCGCCGCCACCAGCGGGGAGATCTCCCGGGTGTTGAAGTACGCCGAGATGAAGCCGGTGAAGGCGCTGCTGCCGATCTGGTTGAGCGCCTGGTAGCCCTGCAGGCCCACCTCGGTGCCGGTGAAGAAGGTGAGGAAGCAGATGACGCCGACGGTGCCGCCGAGCACCGCGAGGGCGCCGGTGCCGAAGCTGACCTCGGCGAGCAGCCGTACCACCTCGCGCCGGTAGCGGCGCACGGTGCGCGGCGCCCAGCCGAAGGCCCGCAGGTAGAAGGCGAGCTGTCCGCCCAGGTCGTCGAGCTGTCGCAGCACCGGCACGTCAGCTTCCCTTCTGCGGTACGACCTGGAAGTACACGGCCGTGACGAGGAAGTTCAGCGCGAACAGCAGCATGAAGGTGAACACGACGCTCTGGTTGACCGCGTCGCCGACCCCCTTCGGGCCGCCCCGCGCGTTCATCCCCTGGTAGGACGCGACCAGGGCCGCGGTGGCGCCGAACAGCAGCGCCTTGACCTCGCCCACCAGCAGGTCGGGCAGTTGCCCGAGGGCCTGGAAGCTGGCCAGGTACGCGCCCGGCGTGCCGCCCTGCATGACCACGTTGAACAGGTAGCCGCCGGTCACCCCGACCACGCTGACCAGGCCGTTGAGCAGGACGGCGACCAGCATCGCCGCCAGCACCCGGGGCACCACGAGCCGGTGGATCGGGTCGATGCCCAGCACCCGCATCGCGTCCAGTTCCTCGCGGATCTTGCGGGAGCCGAGGTCGGCGCAGATCGCCGAGCCACCGGCGCCGGCGATGACCAGCGCGGTGACGATCGGCCCGGCCTCGCGCACCACGGCGAGCACCGACGCGGCGCCGGTGAACGACTGCGCGCCGAGCTGGCGCACCAGCGAGCCGAGTTGCAGCGCGATGACCGCGCCGAACGGGATCGCGACGAGCGCGGCCGGCAGGATCGACACCGAGCTGATGAACCAGGCCTGCTGGACGAACTCGCGCAGCTGCACCGGCCGGCGGGGCAGCGCCCGCAGGGTGTCGAGGCAGAAGCCGAAGAAGTCGCCGGAGCGGCGGACGGCGGTCAGTGGGGCGCTCATGCCGGGACTCCGCCGCGCTCCGGGCCGCACCGGGGCACCCTCGCGCCGAGCCTGGTGATCCGGTCGCTCATTCGGCCGCCTCCCCGTCCCGGGCGCCGACCGGGATTTCGACGGTCGGGCGGTCGGCGGTCAGCCGGTCCGTGAAGGAGCCCGGCGGCGGGGTCACGCCGTGCTCGCGGCACCACGCGCCGGGTGGGCGCTCGGCCCGTCGGGGCCGGCCATCGGAGGGCTGCAACTGGGTCGGGATGGGCGGCAGGGGCGGCAGCTCCACGCCGGCTTGGGCCTCGGCCCGCAGCTCCTCGGCGTCCTTCTCCTCGGCCATCCCGATCGGCCCGATCCGCTGGGCGTTGAGGAACTGCCGGACCACCGGCTCGGTGCTGGACAGCAACATCTCCCGCGGCCCGAACATGGCCAGGTGCCCGTGGTAGATCAGCCCGATGTTGTCCGGCACGGTCCGGGCGGTGTTGATGTCGTGGGTGACGATCAGGAACGTCGCCTCGGTGCGCTGGTTGAGGTCGATGATCAACTGGTTAAGGTACGCGGTGCGCACCGGGTCGAGGCCGGAGTCCGGCTCGTCGAAGAGGACGATCTGCGGGTCGAGGACGAGCGCCCGGGCCAGCCCGGCGCGCTTGCGCATCCCGCCGGAGATCTCCCCGGGCAGCTTCCGCTCGGCGCCGGTCAGGCCGACCATCTCCAGCTTCTCGCCGACCACCGCCCGGATCTGCGCCTCGCTCTTGCGGGTGTGCTCGCGCAGCGGGAAGGCCACGTTGTCGTAGATGGTCATCGAGCCGAACAGGGCGCCGTCCTGGAACAGCACGCCGAACAGCTTGCGGACCTCGTACAGGGCGCGCTCGGAGAGCCGGGGCAGGTTGTGGCCGGAGATCCAGATGTCGCCGCGGTCGGGCCGGAGCAGCCCGACCAGGGTCTTGAGGAAGACCGACTTCCCGGTGCCGGACGGGCCCAGCAGCACCGAGATCTCGCCGGCCGGCAGCGTGAGGCTGACGTCCGACCAGACCGGCTGCCCGCCGAAGGACTTGGTCAGCCCCTGCACGGCCACCTCGACGCCCACGCGGTCCCCTCTCCTCGGTGCTGCTACTTCGGACATCGCTGCGGCGCGGCGCGGTGTAACAGATTTCTCGCAATTTCTTTTCGGTACGGCCGAGCTACTCGCGGTGAGCTAGGCAAATGCCGGTCGGCTCGATAGCGTGCGCGTTAACCGGCCGGTAACGAAGGTGCTCCGCGACGCGATGACCACAACGATCGAGCCCGAACTCATCCGGCGGGCCGCAGAGGGCGACTCCAGGGCCATGGCGGCCCTGCTCACCGACGTGCGCCCGGGGCTGGTGCGGTACTGCCGGGCCCGGTTGGGGCGGATCGGCGGGGCGTACACCACGGCGGACGACGTGGCGCAGGAGATCTGCCTCGCCGTCCTGCGCGCGCTGCCCCGCTACCGCGACCAGGGCGCTCCGTTCTCCGCGTTCGTCTATGCCATCGCCGGGCACAAGGTGGCCGACGCGCAGCGCGCCGCGGCGCGGGCCGCCGCGGTCACCGCGGCCGCCGACGCCCCGCTCGACACCCCGGACGCGGAGCCCGGGCCGGAGCAGCAGGCCGTCGCCAGCGACCTCGCCCGCCGCCTGTCGGTGCTGCTGGACCGCCTGCCGGACGCGCAGCGGGAGATCGTCCTGCTCCGGGTGGCGGTCGGTCTCACCGCCGAGGAGGTCGGGGCGATCGTGGGCATGTCCGCCGCCGCCGTTCGGGTGGCCCAGTCCCGCGCCCTGGCCCGCCTCCGTACCCTGGCAGGCGACACACTGGACGAGGTGGCGGCATGACCGAGCAGCGGCCCCAGGGGGGCGACGAGCTGGACCTGGCGACCATCGCCCGGGACGACCAGCTGCTCGACGCGCTCGGCCGGGGCGAGCCGGCGCCGGCCGGCGACGACGTCGCCGCGATGCTCGCCGCCTGGCGGGCCGACCTCGACAACGCCGACGACGAGCCGGTCCTGCGGCCCGCCGTGCAGCCGCCGCCAGCGGCGCCCGCGTCCCGGCCGGCGGCGTTCGGGCAGCGCGTGCTGCGCCTCGCGGCGGCCGTGGTCGTCCTGGTGGCCATCGCGACAGCGCTCGGCGTCGCCAGCCGCACCGCCGGGCCGAGCAGCCCACTCTGGTCGCTGACCAAGGTGCTGCACCCCCAGCAGGCGCAGGTACGCACCGTCGAGGACACCATCGACCGGGCTCGGGTCGCACTGTCGGCCGGTCGGCTGGCCGAGGCCGCGCAGCTCGTCGAGCAGGCGCGGGACGACCTCGCCGGGGTCGACGACCGGGCGCTGGCCACCCGGCTGCGCGCGGAACTCGACGCCCTGCACCGCGAGCTGCTGGCCGCGCTGACGCCGCCACCCGCCCCCGCCACGGCCGCTCCGGCGCCCGCACCCACCGATGGCGGGTCCGCCCCACCGGCCGCGCCCGGCCCGGTGGGCTCGCCGCCACCCGCGTCGCCGCCGGCCGCCGGGGAGCCGGATCCGCCCCGCGTCCTGCCGTTGCCGTCACTGCCCACCCTGCTGCCCAGCGAGGGCCTGCCGCCGCTGCTCCCGTCGCTGCCCGGGCTGCCGCTACCCACCGGCAACCCGCTGGGCTGAGCACGCTCGGCCCGGCGGCCACGTCCGGCCCGGTCCACGGCCCACGGTTCGGCGCCGGCACCCGCGGCCGGCACTCCTTCGGCTGATGTCGATTTGTCGGGTGTCGGACCGTGTCCGTCCGCTCACCGTTCGGCACAATCAGGAGCAGCCCTGACAGGACTCCCGGAGGTGCGCGTGGTGCGGCGTCGCGGCCGGCTGGCTCGGACGGTGCTGCGTGGGCTGCTGCTGATCGCGGGCGCCCTCGGCGCCTGGAGCGCGTACGACGCGGTCGTCGACGAGGCCGCGTACGCCGCCGGTCCCAGCGAGCCGTGTCCGCTCGGCGAGCTGCTCGACGGGGTGGGGACGATCCTCGGCGCCCCGCTGCCCGGCGCCGCGACCGCCGCGCCGGGCGGTCAGGAGGCAGCCGAGGGTAGGCCGCACCCCGGCACCGCCCAGCCACCCGCGCCCGCCGGGTCGGCGGCCCCGCCCCCGACTGGGCAGCGGTCGGTAACGGGCGCATCGCCGGCGGACGCACCGGCGCCCGGCCGGGCGGCCGGGCCGGCCCGGGCCGTGCCGTCGGCCGACGACCCGAACGCCCCCGGCGCGCGTCGGGAGGGCGCCCGGCCGGGTGAGCGGACGCCGGCCAGGGCAGCTCCGGGCAGACCGGCGAGCGCCCTCCGCCCGCCGGCCCGGCCGGAGGTGGCACCCGCCCCCGGGACGCCGGTAGGGGACGCGCTGGCTCCGGTGCTCGGCCCGGCCAAGCCGATCGTGCGGGCCCTGGCGCCGGCGCTCGGCCCGGCCAAGCCGATCCTGGAGGCGCTGGCACCGGCGCTCGGCCCGACCCGACCGGTCCTGGAGGCGCTGGCACCGGCGCTCCGCCCGGCCAAGCCGGTCGTGGCGGCGCTCGCTCCGGCGCTCGACCTGGCGGAGCCGGTGGTCGGAGCCCTCGAACCGGTGCTGGACGTGGCCGAGCCGGTGGTGGACGCGCTCGCCCCGGTACTCGACGTGGCCCAGCCCGGCGTCGGCGGGCCGACCGGTCCCCCGACCCCACCCCAGAGCGTCACCGGCGTCCGGTCCCCGGCGACCGCACCCGCACCGGCCGCCACCGCGCCGACCAGGACCACCCAAACCGCACCCCCGGCGCCGGTCGACACCGGCGCGTGGTGGCCCGCCGCGACCTCCCGGCCGTCCGGTGCCGACCAGCCGGCCAGCGACGACGCCGCGGCGGGTCGCCACCGTCCGCCGGCCGGCGATCCGGGCCGCGCCCACCGCGAGGCGCCCGCCGGCTGCGGCAACACGGCCGGCACGGCCAGCGCGGGCGCCTGGTCCGGCGCCGCCGAGGGCCCCCTGCCCTGGGCCTGGCAACCGCAGCTCTGGCCGCAGGACGGTCACCCGGCCCGCAGCGACGAGCTGACCCACCGGACGAGCCGACCGGAGACCAGACCGGCCTGACGGCCACCCGGTCGGGCAGCACCCGAGGGCGCTGACCGGGCGACCGGCACTCCTGCCGGCCCCGCTCCGCACCCCGTCGTCGCCGCCCGACCGCGGCACAGGACGCACGGGGTGGGCGCTCGACGGGCCTTGCGGATCGGTCCGGTCGGCCCACCCACCGGCCCGGCGCACGATGCGCCCGGTCGGCCACACCGCCACGAACCGGGTGCCGACACCCGACTCCCGCGGCCACGAAAGACCTGCTCCACCGCAACTCCGTCGCGCGGGCTCAGCCACCCGCGCACCTGGGAAGGAGAGCTCGTGAAGAAGACCCTGCCGGTCGCCCGCGCCCGCTGGTGCGACATCGCCGACATCGTCGACCTGGTTGCCGGCGCACTGGCCCGCACCGACACCGGCGCCTGGCTCGTGCCCGACGTCCACCGCCGACGTCGGGTGCTGGCCGCCGTCACCCGGATCTGGACCGAGCACGCGCTGCTCTTCGGCGAGGCGTACCTGGCCAGCGACCGCTCCGCCGCCGCCGTCTGGTTCCACCGGTACGGCCCGATCCCGCCGCCGCCCGGCTACGGCGAGCGGCTCGCCGTCGCCTGCGGCGACTACCTGGACCGGTTCCTGCTCCTCGACGAGGTCCTCGCCGACCGGCGGCCCACCGGCCCGCACAACCACCTGGCGTTCTTCGCGGTCGCACCCGAGCCACGTCGCGGCGACCGGTCCGGCACGCTGCTCGCCGGCAGTCACGCCCGGATGGACGCCAGCCTGCTGCCCTCGTACACGGAGGCGACGACGCTCGCCGAGCGGGACCTGTACGCCCGGCACGGTTACGTCGCGCACGGATCGTTCACGCTGCCCGACGGCACCACGGCGTACCCGATGTGGCACCGGCCGTGACGGCCGCCGGTGGGTCCGGGCGGGCCCACCGGCGGCCGACCGGCGCTCACCGCGCCGGCCCGCCCGCGGCCTCCAGGCCGGCGAGGGCCCGCCGCAGCGCCCCGGCCCGGGCCGCCGGGGTGCGCGCCTTGAGCAGCGGCAGGAACACCGCGTACCGGTCGCTGCGGCCGAGCGCCCGGTAGGCCGCGCGGGCGCGGTCGTTCGCCGCCAGCGCCGCGGCCAGGTCGTCGGGTACGGCGGCGCTGCGCTGCGGCGCGTACGCCGCCGCCCAGCGACCGTCGGCCCGCGCCGCCGCGACCTGGGCCCGGCCGGCGGGGCGCATCCGCCCGGCGGCCTCGAGCGCGGCGACCCGTTCGACGTTGACCCGGGACCAGGGACTGCCGGGCCGGCGCGGCGAGTAGCGCTGGAGGAAGTGCGTGTCGTCCAGGCGGCGGCGGTGGCTGTCGATCCAGCCGTGGCAGATGGCCACGTCGCCGGCCTCGGTGGCGGTCATGGTGCCCGCGCCGCTGCCCTTGCGGGCGATGGCCAGCCAGACGGCGGACCGGCTGGTGCCGTGCGCGGCGAGCCACCGGTCCCACTCGTCGACATCGGCGCAGCGGAGGATGTCGGCGTCGTCCACGGGCTCACTCCCTCCCGTCGACGATCTCGACGTAGTGCGGGTTGTACATCACGCCGAGCAGGTTGCCGAACGGGTCGACCACGGTGGCGGTGACGAAGCCCGCGCCCCGGTCCCGCGGCGGCTCGTGCTCGGTGGCGCCCATCGCGAGCAGCCGCGCGACCATGCCGGGCACGTCGTCGACGTGCCAGTAGAGGACGACGCCGCCCGGACCGGCGGCCGCACCCGGCGGCCGGTAGCGGCTGTCGATCAGGCCGAGTTCGTCCTGGTGGTCGCCGAGTCGCCATTCGGCGTAGCCGTCACGCAGGAAGTACGGCTCGAAGCCGATCAGTTCGCTGTACCGGGCCTTCGCCGCCGGCCAGTCCGCGGCCCAGTAGCTGACGTTGGCCATGCCCCGCAGTTTCGGTGTCTCCGTCATGCCCCTCACGCTAGGAGGTGTTGAGGAACGATCGGTTCCTCGATCTGACGCAGAATCGGGGAATGTTGGAAACCTCGGCGCGACTGCTGCGCCTGCTCTCGTTGTTGCAGCAGCGGCGGGACTGGTCCGGCGCGGAGCTGGCCGGCCGGCTGCGGGTCACCACCCGGACGGTGCGCAACGACGTCGACCGGCTGCGGCAGCTCGGCTACCAGGTGGACTCGACCACCGGGCCGGCCGGCGGCTACCGGCTGGGTGCGGGCAACGCGCTGCCGCCGCTGCTGCTCGACGACGACGAGGCGGTGGCGGTCGCGGTGGGGCTGCGCGCCGCGGCGGCGGGCACTGTCACCGGCCTGGAGGACGTGTCGCTGCGGGCGCTGACCAAGCTGGAGCGGACGCTGCCGGCGCGGCTACGGCCGCGGGTGGACGCCCTGCGCGGGACGACGGTGTCGGCGGCCGGCGGCGGGCCGACGGTCGACGCCGACACGTTGACCACGATCGCGGCGGCCGCGCACGACCACGAGCGGCTCCGGTTCCGCTACGTGGGCCACGACGGGCAGAGCAGCGAGCGCGACGTCGAGCCGCACACCCTCGTCTACACCGGCCGCCGCTGGTACCTGCTGGCCTGGGACACCGACCGGCGGGACTGGCGCACCTTCCGCGCCGACCGGATCCGGCCGCTGCCGCCGGCCGGGCCGCGGTTCGTGCCGCGCGAGCCGCCCGGTGGCGACGCCGCCGCGCACGTGCTGCGTGGTGTCCGGTCGGAGGTGTGGAGGTACCAGGCGCGGATCCGGGTGCACGCGCCGGCCGCGGTGGTGGCCGAACGCAGCACCACCACCTCGGGGCAGGTCGTCCCGCTCGACGACGGCACGTGCGAGCTGGTCACCGGCACCGACTCGCTCACCGACCTGGCCACCTACCTGGCCAAGTTCGAGGTGCCGTTCACCGTGCTGGAGCCGCCCGAGCTGCGCGAGGCGCTGCGCGAGTTGGCCGCCCGCTACCTCGCGGCCGCCGGGTGAGGGCGGCGCACCGATACAGCGGGTTCCGGCGGGGCGCACCGGCCGCGCGGGCCGTTTGCCGGGCGGGCACGCGGGTAGACGCCGCTGTCCACGCAGAGAAAGGCCCGGCAGGTGGAGAACAGCGAGTTCATCGACTCGGTGGCGCGACGCTTGCGTACCTCACCCGAGCAGGCGACCGCCATCACCCGCGCCACGCTCACGACCCTCGCCGAGCGGATCGACGGGGGCGAGGCGCGGGACCTGTCCGCCCGGCTCCCCGAGGGGCTGCGGGCCTACGCGTTCGCGCCCCGGGACAAGGCCCAGCGGTTCGGGCTGGACGCCTTCGTGCAGCAGGTCAGCGGCCGGGCGGAGGTGGACGGCGACCTGGCGAAGGCGGGGATGCGCGCGGTGTTCGACACCCTCCGCGAGGCCATCCCGCCGGGCGAGTACGACGACGTCGTCACCCACCTGCCCGCGGAGTTCTGGGACTCACCGACTCGGCGGCCCGCTACGACGGGGAGACCCGCCGCGGCTGACCCGTACCCGCGCCGGTTCGGGGGTCGGCGGCTCAGCGGAGCTTGGGGTCGAGGGCCTCGCGGACCGCCTCGCCGAGCATCACGAAGCTCAGCACGGCGGTGACGAGGAACGCGGCGGGGAAGAAGAGCAGGAACGGCGAGACGCGGATGTACTGCTGCGCCTCACTGATCATGATGCCCCAGGACACCACCGGGGTCTTCAGGCCGACGCCCAGGAAGGACAGCGTCGCCTCGGCGCCGATGAACGAACCCACCATGATCGTGCCGTACACCAGCAGCGGCGCCAGGCAGTTCGGCAGCAGGTGCTTCAGGATGATCCGGCCGGTGCCGGCACCCAGCGCCCGCGCGGCCACGATGTAGTCCGCCTCCTTGGTGGCCAGCACCGAGGAGCGCATCAGCCGCATCACCACCGGCCAGCTCAGCACCGTCAGGGAGAGGATCACCAGACCCATGATCTCCGGGGTGCTGTTGTCGGTGCCCGAACCGTTGAAGGTGGTCAGGATGACGATAGCGCCGAGCACGAACGGCAGGCCGAAGAAGACATCGGCGATCCGGGACAGCAGGCCGTCCACCCAGCCGCCGCGGTAGCCGGCGATGATCCCCATGGTGCCGCCGATCAGCAGCGTACCGGCCACCGAGAGCACCGCCACCACGATCGAGGCGCGGGCGCCGTAGATGACCCGGGCGTACACGTCGCGGCCCTGCACGTCGTAGCCGAACCAGCCGTCGGCCCCCGGCTCCACCCGGCTGCGCGACAGCGCGCCGTTGACCGGGTCGCCGTTGGTGAACAGCGACGGGAACGCCGCCATCACCAGGAAGATCACGATGAACGTGGCCGAGATCCAGAACAGCGGCTTGCGACGCAGGTCCCGCCAGGCGTCACCGAGCAGACCGCGCGGCTTGTCGGCGCGGGTGCCGCCCGGAAGCCCCGGGTTGACCGGCGCGACGATCTCGGACGGCTGCTCGGGGCGGGGTGCGGAGGCGATCGACGCCGTGCTCGGATCACTCATGACGGCTCCTCCGGTGCGGGGCGGCGTGGAGCAGATCCACCAGCAGGTCTACCAGGAACGTGACGACGCCACAACAGACGGTCCGCCAGAAGCCGGTCAGCCCTCCCGGTACGCGGGCAGCCCGAGCGCGGCCCGGACCGTGCCGGCCTCCTCGGCGCCGCTGTGCGCCGCCGCCGCCCGGATCTCCCGCAGCAGCGCCTCGGCGTCGGCCGCCTTGCTCGCACGCCGCCAGTGCCGCAGCGCGATGTCGTTCTCGGCCAGCAGGGCGGCCATCGGCGCCCGGGCCGGCGCCGGCCAGGTCGTCTCCCGCAGCGCCGCCGCGTGGGCCTCGTTGGCCCGAAGCACCTCGGCGGCCAGCTCGCGCACCGTCCGCCAGGGCTTCCCCGCGTTG
The DNA here is from genome assembly GCF_030519475.1 of Micromonospora sp. C28SCA-DRY-2. GTDB lineage: Bacteria > Actinomycetota > Actinomycetes > Mycobacteriales > Micromonosporaceae > Micromonospora. Next base: position 222,071 of record NZ_JAUMKD010000007.1, read on the forward strand.
GCCGCCGTCTCCAGCTTCTCCAGCGCGGTGTTGTACGGCTCGACGATCGCCAGGTAGCGGCGCTTCGCCTGCTCCGGCGTCAGCGCGGCCGGCGTGGTCGGCCCGGCCGACGCGCCACCCTGCCAGGCCGGTTGCCGGGTCTGCGCCCCGGTCTGGTCGCCGCCGCAACCGGCGAGCAGCACGGTCAGGGCCAGGGCGGCCGTCCAGCGACGCACGTCATTCCCCTCCGTCGGGCTGCGGAACAGCCGGAGTCTAGGGGCCACCGGGCACCCGCGCCGCCCCGCCCACCGGCCCGCTCCCCCGCCGCCGGCCCAACCGCGGCGGGATCTTGACCGGCCAAAATCGCAGGTCATAGGCTCCGGTCAATGTGAGCCATTTCCCGGGAAGGGAAGACGACCATGGCCCCGATGACGCGTCCGGTCTGGACGGTTCCTCCGAGACGGTTGGCGGGCGCGGCCGCGGTCGCGCTCGTGCTCGGCACGACGCCCCTGCTGGGCGCCGCGCCGGCCACCGCCACCCCGCGACCCGCCCCCTGCAGCACCGACCCGAACGCCCGGCTGGCCGCCGTGCCCAGCCCGGAGCAGTCCCTCGGCTTCCCCCTCGGCGTCGGCCAGGAGCGGGTGGTCGGCACCGACGAGATCCGCCGGTACCTCGGCGCCGTCGACGCCGCCTCCGACCGGGTCGTCACCGGCGTCCTGGGCACCAGCGTGCTCGGCCAGCCGCTGCCGTACGCGGTGGTGTCCACCGAGCGCAACGTCCGGCCGGCCACCCTGCGGAAGATCGCCGAGGACGTCCGCGACCTGCGGGATCCCCGGCGCACCTCGGCGCGGAAGGCGGCCGCGACCGCGGCCGGCGACCCGGCCATCGTCTGGGTCACCGGCAACGTGCACGGCGGCGAGAAGAGCGGCGCCGACGCCGCGCTCAAGACGCTGTACGAGCTGGCCTCGGGGCTCTCCTGCGAGGTCGCCCGGCGCAACGAGAACCTGGTCACCGTCATCGTGCCGACGCAGAACCCGGACGGCCGGGACGCCAGCCGGCGGCAGAACGAGTACGGCTTCGACCTGAACCGGGACTGGTTCGCCCGCACCCAGCAGGAGACCGACAGCAAGCTGGAACTGATGCGGCGGTACCCGCCGCAGGTGTTCATCGACGCGCACGAGATGGGCGGCCGGCAGTACTTCTTCCCGCCCAACGCCGACCCGATCCACCACGAGATCGCCGGTGAGGCGGTCGACTGGATCAACCGGATCGGCGAGGCCAACAAGGCCGGCTTCGGCTACAACGGCGCCTGCGGCGGCGCGGTCACCACCGAGTGCTACTTCAACTACTCCACCTACGACCTGTTCTTCATGGGCTACGGCGACACGGTCCCGGCCGCCGGCTTCGGGGCCGCCGGCATGACCTTCGAGAAGGGCAGCGCCTCGGCGGTGGCCGACCGGGTGCAGCAGCAGTTCCACACCCAGTGGTCCACGCTCGGCTGGGCGGCGGCGCACAAGCGCGAGCTGCTGGCCGGCTACTTCCGGATCTGGACCGACGCGCTGGCCCAGGGCCGGGCCGGCGCGCTGGAGCCGAACGAGGTGGTGCAGCCGACCAACACCGTGCAGTTCCCGGTGCCGGACATCCGGATCCGCTCGTACTTCCTGCTGCCCGACCGGCAGCTCGCCGACGTGCGCCAGCTGGTCGAGCGGCTGCGGCGGATGGACGTCGAGGTGTACGAGGTGCAGCGGCCGACCCGGTTGCCGACCGCCCGGATCTTCGGCGGGCGCAGCGCCACCAACCTGACAGTGCCGAAGGGCGCGTACTGGATCCCGATGGACCAGCCGCAGAAGCACTGGATCCAGGCGATCATGGGCGAGGACCCGTACACCCCGTTCCCGTACTTCTATGACGTGTCGTCCTGGAGCAACCCGCTGCTGATGGGCGTGTCCGCCGTCTACACCGGGGACGACGTCCGGCCGTGGGCGCGGCCGGTCCGAGAGATCACCGGCGGGCGCACCGCCTGGGCCGGGCCGACCGGTTCGTACGCGTACCCGCTGGACTCCGCCGCAGCCGCGGAGTTCACCTTCGCGCTGCTGGGCCGGGGCGTACCGCTGGTGCGGGACCTGGACAGCGGGGTGGTCGGGCTGCCGGCGACCAGCCTGACCCGCGAGGTCGACCGGCTCGCCGGGTCGCTCGGGGTGACCCTGGCCCCGCGGCGTGGGCCGGCCACGGGCAGCGCGCTCGACCTGCCCGACGTGGGGCTGTTCCAGGGCACCGGCATCTCCACCACCGCCGGCTCGCACGGGGAGGCCCGCTACGTGCTGGGCAAGCGGTGGGGGCTGGAGCTCACCCCGGTGACCACCGCCGACATCAACGACAACACCGAGGCGTTCACCGGGCGCACCGTGCTGCTCGTGCCGGACGGCAACAGCCCGACCGGCGGTCTCACCGCCGCCGGGCAGGCCAACCTGCGGAACTGGATCGCGCAGGGCCACACCTACGTCGGGCTGCGCAACGAGGGCACCCGGCTGGCCCGGGCCGCCGGGCTCACCTCCACCACCGAGCAGCCGAAACCGACCGGCTACACGGTGATCGGCTCGCACCTGCGGGTGGACGTGGACCGCGACAGCCCGGTCGCGCTGGGCCGGCCGGCGGAGGACTTCGAGTTCAACAACAACGACCCGATCCTGACCCCGAGCACCACCGGCACGAACGTGCTCCGCTACCCGAGCGGCGACACCTTCTGGGCCAACGGCTACACCGTCGGCGCGGACACGCTGAAGGGCACGGTCGCGCTGGTCGACGAGCCGACCGGGGCCGGCCGGGCGGTGCTGTTCGCGTTCAACCCGCTCTTCCGGGCGTACAACGAGAACGGGCTGCACCTGGTGGCCAACGCGCTGCTGCTGCCCGGCGGCGCGGCGAGCCGCGCCGCGACGCCGCCCGCCGTCGCCCCGGCCCGCGCGGCCGCCGCGGCCGCACCGGTGCCGGCGGATCTCGGCGGCGGCTGGCGACCGATCACCATCGAGGTCGCCCCCGCCGACCTGGCCCGCACCCGGGCGGTCGTCGCCGGCTTCACCGGTGCCGGGCGGGCGTCCCTGGCGAACGGGTCGGCCTACCTGGTGATCCCGAACCCGGACGGTCTCCAGGCCGACGAGCACCCGTTCCTCGGTGATCTGGTACGGGCGCTGCGCGACGCCCGGGTGCCGCTGCGCTCGGTGGTGGCCTGAGGTGGCCTGAGGTGCCCTCTGGTCCGGCCGGCCCACGACGGCCGGCCGGACCGCCGGCACGCGGTCGGCCTGCCGCGGTCCGGGGTCGGGACGGCGTCAGGCGGGTCGGGCGGTCAGCAGGTAGTCGTCCGCCTCCGGGCTCCACCGCAGGTCGACCACGCCGCTGGTGGCCGCCGCCTTGCAGAACTGCAGGAAGCTGCGGTAGCCGAGCTTCTTCTCGCTGAAGTCGGGCCGGGCCCGGCGGAGCTGGTTCTTCAGGCCGGAGAGCGCCACCGCGCCGTCGGCGGCCAGGTCGAGCACGACGGAGTGGAGCAGCCCGAACGCGACCTCGCGGTCGCCGTGTTCGGGCAGCGAGACCTCGGGGTCGCCCTTGGCCGGGCCCTCGGCCAACTCGACCACGTTGTGCTGCGCCAGGTGGCGCAGGAGTTCGCCGAAGGTGCGGTAGCCGTAGTCGGACTCACTGAACGTGGGGTCCTTGCGCAACAGGGTGCGCTTCAACCGGGACGCGGTCACCTCGCCGCCGGAGCTGCCCTGCAGGCCGGCCACCGTCTGGGCGACCAGGACGGAGAGCGTGTCGACGTCGCGGGCCGGCTCCTCGGCCGCCGGCTGCGCCTCGGGTTCCGGCTCCACCGGCTCCATCCGCTCCACCGGTTCCGCCTGCTCCACCGCCGCCACCTGCTGCGGCTCCCGGCTGGGTCGGGCCGGACGCCCGCGCCGGGCCCGGGCGGACGGGATGTCGACGCCCTCCAGCCGGTCGTAGTAGAGGAACTCGTCGCACGCGGGCGGCAGCAGCGCCGAAGTGGACTTCTCGACCCCGACACCGATGACCTGCTTGTTGAGCTCGCGGAGCTTGTGCACCAGCGGGGTGAAGTCGCTGTCGCCGGTGCAGATCACGAACGTCGAGATGTAGTCGCGCTCGAAGGCCAGCTCCACCGCGTCGACCGCCATCTTGATGTCGGCGGCGTTCTTCCGGGTGGCGCCCATCCGCTGCGGTATCTCGATCAGCTCGACGTGGGACCGGGTGAGCATCCGCCGGTCCTCGTCGAAGTACGACCAGTCCGCGTACGCCCGCCGCACCACCACCCGTCCCCGTTCGGCGAGCGCGTCGGCGATCGGGCGGAAGTCGAAAGGCGTGCCGTGGTGGTCTCGCGCGCCCAGGGCGAGGTTCTCGTAGTCGAGAAACAGGGCGATCCGGTCTTCTTGATCCACGGCAGCCAGCCTACGCCCGGCGCCCGCGCGGGGCCGGCAACCACCCGGGCCGGCCCGAGTGTCCGCCGGCGGTGGCGACGCCCGAGCCGAGGCAACCAACTGGCAACAGTCTTGACAAATGCGACGAGCATCGACAAGCATCGCTAGAGAGCGCTCTCTCACCGTTCCGGCAAGGCTCAGCGGCGTGGGCCACGACCGGATCGCTGCGGATCCCCGGGGGGCGGACCGCCCGCCTCCTCCGACCACCCGTGCCCGACCGAGGGCACGGCGCACCGCCCCGATCCCCGACCCCCGTCCACAGGAGAACTCCATGTCCACCGCACTCCGCCGACCACGCGCGCTCGTTCTCGCCGCAGTCGCGATCCTCGGCCTCACCGCAGCCCTCGTCCTGCCCGGCCGCGCCGACACCGCCGAGGCCGCCATCGGCGCCATCACCTGGCAGGATGAGTTCAACGCGCCCGCCGGTACCCCCGTCGACCAGGGCAAGTGGCGCTTCGACATCGGCGGCCACGGCTGGGGCAACAACGAGCGGCAGTACTACACCAACAGCACCAGCAACGCCGTGCACGACGGCCAGGGCAACCTGGTCATCACCGCTCGGCGGGAGAACCCGGCCAACTACCAGTGCCACTACGGCCGGTGCGAGTACACCTCCGCCCGGCTGCTGACCGCCGCCACCTTCACCCAGGCGTACGGGCGGTTCGAGGCGCGGATCAAGATCCCGCGCGGGCAGGGCATCTGGCCGGCGTTCTGGATGCTCGGCAACGACATGGGCGCCGTCGGCTGGCCGGCCGCCGGCGAGATCGACATCATGGAGAACATCGGCCGCGAGCCGAACACCGTCTACGGCACCATCCACGGCCCGGGCTACTCCGGTGGCGGCGGCATCACCGGCAGCCGCACCATCGGCCAGCCGCTGGCGGACGCCTTCCACACCTACCGGGTGGACTGGGAGCCGAACTCGATCATCTGGTACCTGGACGGCGTCGAGTACCACCGGGTCGACCCGAGCCGGCTCGGCGGCAACCGCTGGGTGTTCGACCACCCCTTCTTCATGATCCTGAACGTGGCGGTCGGCGGGAACTGGCCCGGCTACCCGGACGGCTCGACCCAGTTCCCGCAGCAGATGCTGGTGGACTACGTCCGGGTCTCCGGCTACACCTCCGGCGGCACCCCGCCGCCGTCCGGCACCACCCGGCTGCGGGGCGCGCACAGCGGCCGGTGCATCGACATCCCCGGCGCCAACCCCGTCGACGGGGCGAAGCTGCAGATCTGGGACTGCAACACCACCGCCGCGCAGGCGTGGACCTTCGCCAGCGACGGCACCGTCCGGGCGATGGGCAAGTGCATGGACCCGGCCTGGGCCGGCACGGCCAACGGCACCGAGGTCAACCTGGTCACCTGCAACGGCAACCCGGCGCAACGGTTCACCCTCAACGGCGCCGGCGACCTGGTCAACCTGAGCAGCAACCGGTGCGTCGACGTGCGCGACTGGGTCGCCACCAACGGCGGCAAGCTGCACCTGTGGGACTGCACCGGCGGCGCCAACCAGAAGTGGTCGCGCTACTGAGCCGTACGCCGGGAAGGGCCGGCACGCCGCGAGCGGCGACCCGGCACGCGAGGCCGACAGGGCCGCACGCCGACCGGCGTGCGGCCCTGTCCCGCGCCACCGCCACCCACAATGCGGCCATGCCGTGAGGCGACGCCCGCGCGGGGCGTAAGTTCGGTGCCATCGGAGCCGGGCGACCGGCGGTACGCGACGGGGGTGCCATGGCGGGGACGACGCCGCTGCGGGCGGGTCTGCTGGGCTACGGGATCGCCGGCCGGGTGTTCCACGCCCCGCTGATCGCCGCGACACCGGGGCTGCGGCTGGCGGCGGTGCTGACCCGCGACCCGCAGCGGCGCGAGCAGGTGCGCGACGAGCACCCGGACGCCCGGATCGTCGACGACGCCGACCAGCTGTGGCGCGCGCCGGACGAACTCGACCTGGTCGTGGTGGCGACGCCGAACCGGCTGCACGTGCCGTTGGCCCGGGCGGCGGTGGCCGCCGGTCTGCCGGTGGTGGTGGACAAGCCGCTCGCCGCCACCGCGGCGCGGGCGCGCGATCTGGTGGACGAGGCGGCCCGCCGGGGCGTGCCGCTGACGGTGTTCCAGAACCGGCGCTGGGACGGCGACTTCCTGACCGCCCGCCGGCTGGTCGAGGAGGGCGCGCTGGGGCGGGTGGTCCGCTTCGAGTCCCGCTTCGAACGCTGGCGGCCGGCGATCAAGCCGGGCTGGCGGGAGAGCGGGACCCCCGACGAGGCCGGCGGCACCCTGTACGACCTGGGCGCCCACCTCGTCGACCAGGCGGTGCAGCTGTTCGGGCCGGTCCGCGCCGTCTACGCCGAGGTGGACCGCCGGCGGCCGGGCGCCCGGGTCGACGACGACGCCTTCGTCGCGCTGACCCACACCAACGGCGTCCGCTCCCACCTCTGGATGACCACACTGGCCGCGCAGCTCGGACCGCGCCTGCGGATCCTCGGCGACCGCGCCGCGTACACCAGCCACGGGCTCGACGTGCAGGAGGCCGCGCTGCGCGCCGGGGGCCGCCCCGGCACGCCGGGCTGGGGCGAGGTCAGCCCCGAGCGGTACGGTCAGCTCGGCGTCGACGGCGACCTGCGCCCGGTGCCCACCGAGCCCGGCCGGTACCAGAGCTTCTACCAGCGGCTGGTCGCGGCGTTGCGGGACGGGGCACCACTGCCGGTCGACCCGTACGACGCGGTCGACACCGTCGCGTTGCTCGAGCTGGCCCACCGCTCCGCGGCCGAGGGCCGGGTGCTGACCGTGGCGCCGACGGGCCCGTCCATCCACGCCTGAGCAGGAGGGTTGCATGCCGGACAGCGAACGCGAGGCCGAGCTGCTCGACGCGGAGCGCCGGCTCCAGGCCGCGCAGCGCGCCGGGGACGTGGCCGCGCTCGACGAGTTGCTCGACGACCACCTGATCGCCATCGGCCCGGACGGCCAGCGGTACGGCAAGCGGGACGACCTGGCCGCCCACCGGAGCCGGACCTCGATCGTCGACGAGCTGATCGAGGAGCACCTGGACCTGATCGTCAAGGGCACCACCGGGGTGACCATCTTCGTCGGGCGGGTGACGGGGTTGTTCGGCGGGGAGCCGTTCGCGGCCCGGCTGCGCTACACCCGCACCTGGGTGTACGACGACGACCGCGGCTGGCGGATCCTCGCGGCCCACATCAGCCCGGCCTGAGCCGCGCCGGGGCGAGCGGAGGTCCCCGCTGCCTGTGCTGCTCGCCTGCTCATCGCGCCGGCGCGCCGATGGCGGTCGGACGCGGCGGCGGGTCAGAGTCGGCGGGTCAGAGGCCGGCGCAGGGGTTGCCGTTCACCGTGCACGCCTCGGGCTCCTTGCGGAGCCCGGCGTCACGGACGTCGAACTCGACCGTCTGCGACCCGCCGGCCGGCACGGGTTGGCCGGTGAACGTGACGACCTGTCCGTCCTGCCGCCACTCCACCTTCTTGGCACTGGTGACCGTGCTGCCCTCGGGCAGCGTGAGCACCAGGGTCCAGCCCGTCGCCGCCGCGTCGCCCGGGTTGTCGAGCACCACCTCGGCGGTGTAGCCGAGCAGCCGGGTCGAGACCGACTCGTAGCGGGCGGCCAACGGGGGCCCGGACGGCGCGGCAGAGGCCGACGTACGGGTGGGCTTCGCCGTGGGGGTGCGGCTGGACCGGTCGGGGCCGGACGTGGCGCTGCGGCTGGGGCGGGCGGAGGGCGTCGGTCGGGGTGCTTGCGCGGTGGCGGTGGTGGCGGTCGGCAGCGCCAGCGGATCGGGGGCGGCCGATCCGTCCGACCCGCCCGGCAGCACGGCCCAGGCCACCACCCCGGCGGCGACCAGCACGGCGCCGACCAGCGCCCCGACCAGCACCGGAGGAAGGCGGCGGTCGACCGGCGCCGGTTCCTCCCCGAACACCTCGGTCACCGGCATCTCGGCGGTCATCGCGACGTCGGCGCGGCGCAGGTCGATCTGCTGGAAGGCGAGCCAGTCCAGGATGGCCGGCAACTGCACGGTGAGGGCCTGCTGGTAGTACTCCTCCCGGCGGGTGCGCTGGTCGTCCGGCCAGCTGCCGTGCTCCAGGGTCTCGGTGACCGACAGCCGGCAGCCCTCGGCGGTGGGAGCGACGGCGCAGGTCAGCCGGGTACGCCGGCTCGCCTCCTGGCAGCGCAGCGCGAGCAGTTCCGGCGCCCGACGGTCGACCACCTCGGCGTCCACGGCGGCGTCGAAACCGGGCAGCCCGGCGGTGTGCAGCAGCAGCCGCTGGTCCGCCCCGGCCACCGGCTCGGCCTCGGTGAACCACCGGGCGAGCGCCTCCCGGTCGGTCAGTGCGTGCCACACCCGGTCAGCCGGGTGGAACAGATTGACCTGCGCGCCGATCTCAGTCACGGCGAGACTCTACGACCCGAGTCGCCGCGTGGCCCTACCGGACGGGTTCGACCGTCGCGGGTGGCGGCCGACGACCACCGCGCAGTGGCCGGACGGGCACGGACCGTCGATGGGTCGGTCCTCGCGAGCTGGGCGGCGAGGTGGGTCGGGGCCGGGCGGAACGCCGAGGGTGGGGACGTCCCGCCCAGCCGTGGCCAGCCATCGCACCCGACTGTCCACTGTGTTGCGTCGCCGATCATGCCCGAGCGTTACATCGCTGTAAAGCCCCACCCTCCGCTGGTTCCCCGCTGACCCTCGCGTCACGGCCTTGCCGGCTTTCGGCGCCGTACCGGGTGCCGACCGGTCGAGGACTGTCGCGCATCGACGGTCCTTGACGCGCGTCATGCGGCTCTCTAGCGTCGGGTGCCATGACCCGGCCGAGGTTCCTGCCGCTGCTCACCGCCCTGATCGTCGCGGCCGCGGCGGCCGCGTTCCCGCCGTCGCCCGCCGCCGCCGGCCCATCCGGGACGTCCGCCGGACCGGGCGTGATGATCCTGGCCGGCGGCGCCCTCGCGGACGACAACGCCGCCGTGTACGGCGAGTTCGTCCGGCAGGCCGGCGGCGCCCGGGCGCGCATCGGCGTGCTGAGCGCGTCGTCGGCGACGCCGCACTGGAGCGCCAACCAGGTCGGCAAGGTGCTCAAGCGGCACGGCGCCGCGGAGGTGACCTGGATCCCGGTGAACGTGAAGCGGGACGGCAGCGGGGACGACCCGGAGCACGCCGCGCTGGCCGCCTCCATGACCGGCTTCTTCTTCGCCGGCGGCGACCAGTACCGCTACGTGCAGTCGATGATCCGCCCGGACGGGGCGGACGGGGCGGTTCTGGCGGCGGTCCGGCAGCGGTTCCTCGCCGGCGCGCCGGTGGCCGGCACCAGCGCCGGCATGCAGATCCTCGCCGGCCCCGCCATGATCACCGGCGGGGTGAGCTACCCCGGCGTCCGCGACGGATCCCGGCCCGGCTACTTCGACACCGACGAGGTCCTCGGCTACTGGCCCGCCGGCGGCTTCGGGTTCTTCACCTCGGGCCTGGTCGACACGCACTTCGACGCGCGCGGCCGGACCGGACGCTCGATCCGGCTCGCCGCGGACACCGGCCACGACCGGGTGTACGGGGTCGGCGAGAACACCGCGCTGATCGTCACCGGCGCCGGGACCGCCGCGGAGACCGCCCGGGTGGTGGGCACCAACGGGGTGTCCGTGCTCGACCTGCGCGCGGCACAGGTGGGCCGGGTCGACGGGCACTGGGCGATCAGCGGCGTCCGGTGGAGCTACCTCACCGACGGCGACACCTACGATCCCGGGCGGTGGCAGGTCACCAAGGCGGCCACCACCGCGCCGCTGGTCCCGGCAGACCGGTCGGCGGCGGCGCCGACGGCTGACGTGTTCGGCCCGTACGCGCTGCTCGACGCGGCGCTCGACCTCGCCGGTGCCGGCCGGTCCGCCGCGACGACCGGCAGGACGGCCGAGGACGAGCCGCCCTTCGTGGTGGGCCTGACCAAGGACGCCCGGTTCGCCGCCCACACCCGGGGCGGGAGCGAGGCCGACTCGTTCACCGACCTGGCGCTGTCGATCCAGGTCGGCTAGGCGCGGCCGGCTCGCCCCGGGTGGACCCTCACCCGGGGCGAGCCGCAGCGGTCAGCGGGCCGACGGCGACACCACGGCGCGGGAGCGCCACAGCAGCCAGACGAAGTACGGCGTGCCGATCAGCGCGGTGACCAGACCCGCCGGGATCTGGGCGGGCGCGATGACCGTACGGCCCAGGGTGTCGGCGACGCTGACCAGCACCGCGCCGAGCAGCGCGGCGACCGGCAGCACCCGGCTGTGCCGGCCGCCGACCAGCGCCCGGGCGAGGTGCGGGGCGACCAGGCCGACGAAGCCGATCACGCCGACCGCCGAGACGGCGGTGGAGGTGAGCAGCGCCGCGGCGACCAGCGCGACCAGCCGGGTGCGTTCCAGCCGGACGCCGAGCACCCGTGGCGTGTCGTCGTCGAGGGCGAGCAGGTCCAACTCCCGCCGGGCCGCGACGACCGCCGGAGTGAGCAGCAGCAGCGCGATCGCCACCGGCAGCACCTGGGTCGCGGTCCGGCCGTAGGTGGAGCCGGAGAGCCAGGTCAGCGCCTTGCCGGTGTTCCACGGGTCGAACGCGACGATCATGAAGGTGATGAGCGCCATGCCGCCGTGCCAGGCGCCGAACCCGATCAGCACCAGCCGGTCGGAGCTCAGCCCGCCGCGCCAGGCCGCGCCGTAGACCAGCGCGAAGGCGAGGATCGCGCCGATCCCGGCGACGCCGGAGACCGCCCACACGCCGGCCAGCGGCACGAAGGTGAGCAGCGAGACCGCGCCGAGGCCGGCGCCGGCGGTGATGCCGAGGATGCCGGGCTCGGCGAGCGGGTTGCGGCAGACCGCCTGCACGGTGGTGCCGGCGACCGCGAGCGCCGCGCCGGCCAGCACCGCCGCGGCGACCCGCGGCCACCGCTGGTCCAGCACGAAGGTGTACGCCGGCCCGGTTCGCCCCTGCACCCAGTTGACGATGTCGCCGAGCAGCACCCAGGTGTCGCCGGCGAGCATGCCCACGACGACGGCGGTGACGGCGACCACGGCGCAGCAGGCGACCACGGCGCGGTGGAAGGTCGCCGAGCGCACGGCCGCGTGGCCGCCGGGCGGGCGGCGGGTGGGGCCGGCGTCGCGGTGCCGGCGGGCCAGCCAGATGAGGATCGCGGCGCCGAACAGCGTGGTGACCACGCCGGTGGGGATGTCCACGCCGGCCTGCGCGCCCATCACGGCGCGCAGCAGCACGTCGGAGGCGAGCACGATGACCGTGCCGGCGATGCCGGAGAGCGGGAGCAGCACGCGGTGCCGGTGCACGCCGGGCACCAGCGGCCCGAGCAGCCGGACGATGACCGGCGCGCAGAGCCCGACGAAGCCGACCGGGCCGGTGAGGGTCACCGCGGCGGCGGAGAGCAGCACCGCCAGCACGGTGACGATCAGCCGGGTACGCCGTACGTCGAGGCCGAGCACGGTGGCGGTGTCGTCGCCGAGGCCCAGGATGTCCAGGCGGTGCCCGAGCAGGATCAGGGCGACCACGGCGACGCCGATGACCGGGGCGAGCTGGGTGAGCGCGTCCAGGTCGCTCTGCACCAGCGAGCCGTTGCCCCAGGCGAACAGGCCGATGGTGGCCTGCTCGAACAGGATCAGCATCAGCATCGTGGCCGAGTTCAGCGCCAGCGCGGTGGCGGAGCCGGCCAGGATGAGCCGGGTGGTGTTCGACTGGCCGCCGCCGGACATCGCCATCACCAGCGCGGCCGCGGCCAGCCCGCCGAACAGGGCGAGTCCGCCGGCCGGCAGCACGGGCAGCGAGATGCCGAACGCGGCGACCGTCACGATGGCCAGGTGCGCGCCGGCGTTGACGGCGAGGGTGTCCGGCGAGGCGAGCGGGTTGCGGGCGATGGACTGCAGGGCGGCGCCGGCGAAGCCGAGGGCGACGCCGATGGCGAGCCCGGCGAGCAGGCGCGGGACCCGGGAGGCGACCAGGACCCGGGCCGCCTCGTCCTCGCCGCCGGTGACCAGCCGCAGCAGGTCGAGGGCACCGACGGTGGAGGTGCCCTGGGTCAGGTGCACCGCCGCGACCACGAGCAGCAGCACGATCCCGGCGACGAACGCCCCGACCACGCGGGGCGCGGACAGCGGCCCGGCCGGAGCCGGCCGGGTGGCCGGCTCCGGGCGCGGGGGTGCGGCCAGCGTGGTCACACCGTGTAGGTCTTCACGAAGTGGTCGATGAACTGCTTGGCGGAGAGCGGCCCGCCGAAGGTCCAGATGCCGTCCGGCATCCGGTGCAGGTTGCCCTGCTTGACGAAGGGCAGCGACTTCCAGATGGCGTTGCTGGCGAGCCCGGTGGCGAAGACGTCGTCGCCGTCGGAGGCGTTGTAGAAGAAGTGCAGGTTCGGGTCCTTGAGCGCCGTCATGCCCTCGACGTCGGTCTGGCCCAGGCCCCACACCTCGTCGGTCTTGCCGGTCCAGGCGTTGGTCAGGCCGAGCTGGATGCCGAGCTGGGAGACGAACGCGCCCTGACCGAACATCCGGATGCTGATCGTGCTGCCCTCCTTCCAGCCGTCGGCGAAGGCGAACGGCCGGCCGGCGGCCCCGGCGTCGGCGATCTTCTTCTTGCCGTCGGCGATGGCGGCGTCGAAGTCGGCCAACAGCTTCCCGGCCTCGGTGGTCTTGCCGACCGCCTGGGCGATCATGTTCAGGTCCGACCGCATCCGGCCGAGGTTGTCCTTGGCGTCGCTGCCCTTGGTGACGATCACCGGGACGTACTTCTCCAGCTGGGTGATCAGGGCGCCGCCCCGGCCCTCCTCCATCACCACCAGGTCGGGCTGGAGGGCGACGATGGAGTCCACACTGGGCTCCGCCCGGGTGCCGACGTCCTTCACGTTCGCGTCGAGCTTGGCGGCGGTGACCCAGGTGGCGTAGCCCTTGGTGTCGGCGACGCCGACCGGCATGACGCCGAGGCTGACGAGCATCTCGACCTCGCCCCACTCCAGGCCGACGACCTTGGTCGCCGGGGCCTTGAGGGTGACCTGCTTGCCCCGGCTGTCGGTGACGGTCACCGGGCCGCTGGCGGAGGAGCTGGACGCCGCCGGGGTGCCGGCGTTCTCGGTGGTGCCGCAGGCGCTGAGCAGCAACGCGGCCGCGGCGGCGACCAGGGCGGTGACACGGGTACGGGTCATGGTGATCTTTCTCGGGTGCGAACGGATGACGGGTCAGGCCGGCAGCCGGGTCAGGTGCCGGCCCACCGGGCGGGTGGTGACGATGCCGCTGACCGGATCGGTGGTCACCTCGATCCGGATGCCGTACGTCTCGGTGAGGGCGTCCTCGGTGAGGACGTCGACGGGAGCGCCGGCGGCGCGTACCCGTCCGTTGTGCAGCAGCACCACCTCGTCGGCGACGGCGGCGGCCTGGTTGAGGTCGTGCAGGACGACACCCACGGCGACGTGGTGGTCGTCGGCGAGATCCCGCATCAGGTCGAGGATCTCCACCTGGTAGCGCAGGTCGAGGAAGGTGGTCGGCTCGTCGAGGAGCAGGACCGGGGTGTCCTGCGCCAGGCAGGTGGCGAGCCACACCCGCTGGAGTTCGCCGCCGGACAGCTCGTCGACCGGGCGGTCGGCCATCGCCGTGACCCCGGTGACCTCCATGGCGCGGCTGACCGCGGCCGGCCCGTCCGGGTCGTCGGCCCGCCAGCGCCCCCGGTACGGGTGCCGGCCGTAGCCGACCACGTCCCGGACGGTGACCCCGCTGGGCACCGGGCGGCTCTGGGCCAGCAGGGTGACCCGCCGGGCGAACTCCCGGGCCGGCAGCCCGGCGGCGGTGCTGCCGTCGCCGAGCAGCACCGCGCCGCTGCCGATCGGGTGCAGCCGGGCGAGCGCCCGCAGCAGGGTGGACTTTCCGCTGCCGTTCGGGCCGACCAGGGCGGTGACCGCTCCGGGCCGCAGCGCGATGGACGCGCCCCGTACCACGGTGGTGCCGTGGTACCCCAGGTGCAGGTCCACGCCACGCAGGCTCTCGTCACGGGGCAACGCTCGGTCGTCGGACACGCGCTTAGGTTAGCCTAACCTTCTTGCGTGTCAAGCAGCCCCCCGCCACCCGATCCGGCGCCGACGCGGCACCCACGGGCCCCCGCTCAGCGGGCACTCCAGTAGCCGAGCGCGTCCACCCGCTGCTTGGCGACGCCGAGCCCCTTGCGGATGTGCTTGACGATGCCGCGGGTGCTGGCCGCCTCGCAGGCCACCCAGTAGTAGGCGCCGTCCGGGTCGGACGGGATGGCGGCGGTGACCGTCTCCACCAGGTGCCGCCCGCCGTCGCGGCGCGGCACCCAGACCACCTCGTGGTGCGCCCGGGCGCGCGGGGTCAGCGCCTTCTCGCCCTCGTGGGCGTACTCCAGCCAGACGGTCGCCGGGATGTCGGCCGCGGAGTCGAGCAGGCTGTTGACCGCCGGCAGCGAGGCCGCGTCACCGGCCAGGAAGAGGTGGGTCGGGGTGGGGTCGGGCAGGGTGAAGCCGCTGCCCTGGACGGTGGCGTCGATGGTGTCGCCGGGCCGGGCCGCGGTGGCCCAGCGGGCCGCGCAGCCGTCGTGCAGCGCGAACTCCAGGTGGAACCGTCCGGTCGCCGGATCCGGGTCGACCAGCGTGTACGCCCGCTGGTGCGGGCGGCCGTCGTTGTCGAACCACAGCCGGATCCACATTGTCGGGTGCACCCCGCACGCCTCGAGCAGCCCGCCCCCGTCGACCAGGAGACGGTGGTAGTGCTCGTTCACCGGTTCCGATTCGAGCACGGTCAGCCGGAAGTCCTTGCCGCCCATGGCCTTGAGCACGAGGGCTTCCCAGTTCTTCTTCACACGCCCCTCCACCTACCAGAGTTAGGGAAGGGTAACCTAAGCGAGCGGTTTCGGGGAGCGGTGACCGGCCGGGTCGCCGCGAGGACGCAGGGGCCGGTTATTGAGGTGCGACCGCCGGCGGCGCGGCTCTAGGGTGCCGCGGTGACCATCGACATCCTGAGCCTGGCGGACCGCCCGGACCTGACCCCGCTGCTCGACGAGGACTTCGACGGGGCATGGCCGCCGTTCATGAAGTGGGACCCGATGGGCGCTGTCTACTACGGCGTCGCCCACGACCTGTACCCCGAGTTCGTGTTCGCCGCCGTCGACCGGGACGAGCCGGGCCGCGCCGTCGCCAAGGCGTACGCCGTGCCGCTGCGCTGGACGGAGCCCGAGCTTCCGGACGGCGGCTGGGACCGGATGATCCAGCGCGCCACCATCAACCGGCTCACCGGCGCCACCCCCAACCTCGTGTCGGCCCTGGAGATCTGCATCCGGCCCGACCGGCGCGGCACCGGCCTGTCCGCGCGGATGCTCGCCGCCATGCGGGAGGCGGTCGCGAAGCGGGGCTACGACACGCTGGTCGCGCCGGTCCGGCCGAACGGCAAGCACACCCGGCCCGACGTGCCGATGACCGAGTACGCGGCCGAGGTCCGCGCGGACGGCCTGCCGGTCGACCCGTGGCTGCGGGTGCACGTACGGGCGGGCGGCCGCGTCGAGCGGGTGGCGCCCCGGTCGATGGTGATCAGCGGGACGCTGGACGACTGGCGCGGCTGGACCGGCCTGCCGTTCGACGCCGACGGGCCGGTGCACGTGCCGGGCGCGCTGGTGCCGGTGCACTGCGACCTGGCGCACGACCACGCCGTCTACGTCGAGCCGAACGTCTGGGTCCGCCACCGGCTGTGACCCGGGAACGCACCGGCCGGCGGCCGACACCGACCGTGGCGTCCGGCCGGTGCGCTCCCCCGCGCTGGACCCGGCGCGCTCCCCCGCGCCGGGTCCGGCGCGGCCCCTCGAACCCGGTGCGCTGCCCCGCGCCGGGTCCGGTGCGGGGCCGGATCAGCGAGCGCGCAGCGGTGCGAGCGCGCCGCTCCAGGCCACCACCTGGTCGAGGGTGGTGTTCAGCGCGCCCCGCTGGAACTCGTTGGGCGTGAACACGCTGAAGTTCTCGAAGTCGGTGAAGAGCGACAGCGCGACCTGGGCGCGTACGTCGGCCATCTGCAACTCGCCGGCGATCAGCCGCAGGTGCTCCACCGCCCGGGTGCCGCCGGCGGAGCCGTAGCTGACGAACCCGACCGCCTTGTTGTTCCACTCCGCGTAGAGGAAGTCGATGGCGTTCTTCAGCGCGCCGGAGGTGGAGTGGTTGTACTCGGGCGTGACCATCACGAAGCCGTCGAACGAGGCGATGGTGCTGGCCCAGCGCTGGGTGTGCGGCTGGGTGTACTGGCCGAGCGAGGGCGGGATGCTCTCGTCGAGGTGGGGCAGCTGGTAGTCGAGCAGGTCGACGAGCTCGAACTCGGCGTCGGTGCGCTGCTTGGCGACGTCGAGGACCCAGCGGGCGACCGCCTCGCCGTTGCGGCCGGGACGGGTGCTGCCGAGGATGATGCCGATCCTGGTCATCGTGGTGCCTTTCTCACGTGGGGGTCGAGCCCTGCCGGGCCCACGGTACAGAACTTGCTTGTTCAAGCAATATCTTCCGGACATGGCCCCGGTCACAGGCTGGTTGTTCGGTCAAGCAACTATGCTGGGCGGTATGGCCGACGAGCGTCCGCAGCCGCTGAACCCGGAGGAGGAGGCGCTGGTCCGCGCCCTGCGCCGGGTGATGTACGTCCTCCCCCGCACCATCGACGCCGACATGGTCGGTGACGGGCAGCTCCCGCTCACCGAGTACACCGCCCTGATGCACCTCTCCGAGGCGCCGGACCGGCAGCTGCGGATGAGCGAGCTGGCGGCGGCGTGCGAGCTCTCGCTGAGCGGGATGACCCGGACCATCAACCGCCTGGAGGGCCAGGGCCTGGTCGAGCGGGTCAAGTGCGCCGACGACGCCCGGGGCTGGAACGCCGTCCTCACCGACGCCGGCCTGGCGCGGCTGGAGCGCGCCTGGCCGAGTCACCTGGCCGCGGTCCGGCGGCGCTTCCTCGACCACTTCCGGGGCTTCGACCTCGCTCGACTGGCCCACGCGTTCGAGCGGGTCGGCACGGCGGACTGACCCCGCCCCCGACGGTCGAACCAGTCGGGAATCGGCCACCGCGGCACCGCGGAGACCCGGCCGGGCCACCATAGAATCGACGGTGATTCATGCCCCGAAATCCGGGGCGTCCCGGGTGGCTGTCGCGGAGGGTGGTGCCGGGCATGGGGCCGGACGAGCGGAAACGGCTGTTCGACCGGGCACGCGAGTACTCCACCCAGCAACACAGGTGGACGGAGGCGGACCGCCTCTGGGTCAAGGTGATCGACGCCTACCGGGAAGCGATCCGCCGCCCCGGCCCGGTCGACTCGGAGGACCGGCGACAACTGGCCCGGGCGCTGTGGCGGCGGGCGATGCTGCTGTCGGCGCTGGGCCGGCCCGGGTCCGGGATGGTGCCGGGCCGGGAGGCGGTGGCGATCTTCGAGCAGCTCAACGACGCGGCGCGGGGCACCGGGCAGGACCATGCCACGCCCCGCCGGGACGAGGCGCTGGCCGAGTTGGTCACGGCCGTGGTCGACGTCGCGGAGATCGCCTTCGCGGCCGGGCAGCCCGCCGCCCGCGTCCAGTTGCTGGAGCGGGCGATCGCCGCGGGCCTGCTCACGGTCGGCTCCCCGACCGCCGCCGGCCCGCGTACCCGGGAGGCGCTGGGCACGGCGTACCACAACCAGGCGACCGCGCTGCTGCACCGTGCCCTGGGCGGGTCCACCCCCGACCTGCGGGAGGCGGCACTGGCCGCCTCCCGCGCCTGCGAGCTGCGCCAGGGCCTGCTCGACCCGGCCCGCCCGATCAGCCTGTGGGAGCTGGCCAACACCTACGGCCTGTACGCGCAGTGCCTGGTGCTCACCGGCGACGTCGACCGGGCCGGCACCGTGCTGAAGCTGGGCAACCGGTTGGCCGGCACGCTCGGGCCGGCCGGCGCCGAACCCGCGCTGAAGCTGCGCGTCGCCGCCGAGATGCTGTCCCAGCATCGGGGCGGGGTGCCCCGGCCGCGCCGCTGGGGCTGGCGCCGCTGACCGGGACCCACGCCCGGCCGCACCGTCCACCTCGGACCCGACGGCCGTGCCGGACGCCGGCCGGGCCGCCGCGGTGCCGGCCGGCTATCCGGCGCCGGACAGCGCGGCGGCGCGGCGTACGTCGTCGAGCAGGACCTCCATGTCGGACCGGGTGGTGCGGTAGTTGAGCACGCATCCGCGCAGCGCGAAACGGCCGTTGATGGTCGCGTTCGACAGGTACGAACTGCCGGCCTGTTGCAGCGACACCATGATGCGCTCGTTGAGGCGATCGAGCCTCTCCTCGTCGACCTCTGATCGTGACCCCGTCCGCGCCGCCGGAGGCAGGTAGCGGAAGCAGAAGATGGAGAGCCCGACCGGGGCCAGCAGCTCGAAGTCGTCGCTCGCCGCGATGAGTTCCCCGACGTGGCGGGCGCAGTCGAGATTGGCCTCGATCGCCTCCCCGATCGCCCGGGAACCGGCGTGTCCCAGCAGCATCCACACCTTGAGGGCCCGGAAGCGCCGGGAGAGCTCCGGGCCGTAGTCCCAGAACGCGAACGCCTCGGCGGGCTCGGTCTGCACGATCCGGGTGTAGTCGGCGTCCAGGCTGAAGGCCGCGCGCGCCGCCTCCGGATCGCGGTAGATCAGACAGCCGCAGTCGGCGGGCAGGTAGAGCCACTTGTGCGGGTCGAGGGCGATCGAGTCGGCCTCCGCCAGGCCGTCGAAGAGTGGGCGGGCCGAGGGGGCCAGTCGGGCGAAGCCGCCGTAGCACGCGTCGACGTGCATCCACAGCCCGTACCGGCGGGCGATCGCCGCGATCTCCGGCAGCGGGTCGACCGCCCCGGTGACGACAGTGCCCGCGGTCGCCACCACGCAGAACGGTTCCGCGCCCGCGGCCCGGTCCGCCTCGATGGCGCGCACGAGGTCGTCGACGTCCATCCGGAACCGGGCGTCTACCGCGACCTCCCGGACGTTCGCGCGGCCGATGCCGAGCAGCGCGGCGGCCTTGTGGACCGAGTGGTGGGTCTGCGTGGAGACGTAGACGCGCAGCGGTGCGGGGTGGGCGCTCGCGCCACGGGTGGCGACCTCGTCGCCGCAGTGGCGGTGCCGGGCGGCGGCCAGCGCGCTGAGGTTGGCCATCGAGCCGCCGCTGGTGAAGAGGCCGCCGGCACCCTGGTGGCACCCCAGCGCTTCCTTGATCCAGTCGATCGTGACGTGCTCCAGCTCGGTGGGCGCGGGCGCCGATCGCCAGGCGGGCAGGTTCGCGTTCAACGTCGACGCGAGGAGGTCCGCCACCGACGCGACAGCAGTGCCCGGCGCCGAGACGTACCCGAAGAAGCGCGGATGCCCGTTGTGCCGGCTGCCCGGCACGACCACCTCGCGGAAGACCTCGAGCAGGTCGGCGAAGTCGCGGCCCTCGACGGGCAGCGGCTCGGCGAGCTGCTCCCGCACTGCGGCAGCGGTGGTGCGCGGAGCGATGGGCAGGTCGCGGAGCGAGGCGTGGTAGGCGGCCATCCACTCCACGGCCCGGCCGGCCAGCTCCCTGATCGTTTCGGGCGAGGGGTCCAACGCGGAGAGGTCGCCGCGCCGGTCGGGAGAGGTCGAACTCATGGCCGGAAGAGTAGGTCAGCCGGGTGACATTGCTCCGCGCACGCCACTGCCTCGACCGGCGGGCGGGCACGTATCCTCGGCGACCATGACGGCCGAACCCGTGGAACCCGGACGCGACGCGCATGCCGTGCTGCGCGACCGCGTCCGCCGGTTCGCCGAGGAACGCGACTGGCAACCGTTCCACACGCCGAAGAACCTGGCCATGGCGCTCGCCGGCGAGGTCGGTGAACTGCTGGCGGAGTTCCAGTGGCTCACCCCCGAACAGTCCGCCGAGGTGCTCGCCGATCCGGAGGCCGGCGCCCGGGTCCGGGCGGAGCTCGGCGACGTGATGATCTACCTGACCCGCCTCGCCGACGTGCTCGGCGTCGACCTGGTCGAAGCCGCCCTGACCAAACTGGACGAGGCCGCTGTCCGCTACCCGGTCGAGCAGGCGAAGGGTTCCGCCGCGAAACGGTGACGCCGCGGTGCGGCGGTAGCGGTGCGCGCGTCGGAGCCGTCTGGTTCGCCGAGGGCGAGGCGACGGTCCGGCACGCGGCCGGGGGGCGGCCGGTGGACGGTGTCGCGCGCACCCGAGCCCGGCCCGCCGGACCGTAGCCTGCGGCGTCAGTCCGGGTGCGGGGCCGTGACGAGCCGCGCGAACAGGTCGGCGGCGGCGTCCAGGGTTTCCCGGTCACCGGTGACGAGCAGGTCCAGCAGCAGGCCCCGGGTGGCCGCCAGGGCGAGCCGGGCCCGCTGGCGGGCCTGCGCGGCGTCGAAGCCGAGCCGCACGAACAGGTCCTCGACGGGACCGGCCCACGCGGCGATGACCGTGGCCCGGAACGACTCGGTCCAGGCACGCCCGAACAGCGCCTGGGCGTAGATCTCGAAGAACAGCCGCTCCGCCGGGGCCAACGCCGGGTCGGCCAGGCGCCGCCAGTACCGCCGGCTCACCTCGACCGGGTCGTCCAGCCCGTCGGCGAGCGCGGTCAGCGCGGCCCGCTGCTCTGCCTCGGTGCGCCGGACGACCTCCGCGAGCAGGCCCTCCCGGCTGCCGAAGTGGTAGATGAGCATGCGGTGGCTGGTCCCCGTACCGGCGGCGATCTCGCGCAGGCTGAGCTGGCTGAACCCGCCCTCGGTCAGGAAGTCGACGCAGCGGTCGAGCAGCGCCGCGCGGGCGTCACCGGCCACCGGTGGCCGCCGGCCCGCCGCCGGCCGCCGCCGGGTCCTCGGCGGCCGCCGCCAGCCCGACCGCCTCCATCCGCACGTAGCGCCGGGTCTTCGCCGCGATCAGCAGCGCGACCAGCCCGGCGAGGGCACCGGTCTGCCGGATGCCGATGGTGATCCGGGCGGTGCCGTCCGGTTGGCGGTCGACCCGGTGGTACCCGACGGTGCGCACGCCGGGGGCCGTGGCCTCCCAGACGAACGAGGCGCCCTCCCGGACCTCGGCGACCCGCCACACGGTAGTCAGCAGGCCCGGTTGCCGGATCCGGAACCGGCTGCCCACCGCGAGCGCCGGACCGTCGAGCGGCTCCACCGAGGACATCGAGGCCGTCCATCGTGGATACGCCGTCACGTCGCGCACCGCCGCCCAGGCCCGGTCGGGGCCGACGGAGGTGGTGATCGTCTCCTCGTAGCTCATGTACCAGATGGTACATAGACGCCGGCGGTCACTCGAAGCGGGACGGGTCTCCGGCGCCCCGGCGCAGGATCTCCGGCTCCGGCTGCGACAGGTCGACCACTGTCGTCGGCTCCTTGCCGCAGTCGCCGGCGTCGAGCACGGCGTCGACCAGGTGGTCGAGCCGCTCCTTGATCTCCCAGCCCTGGGTCAGCGGCTCGGTCTCCCCCGGCAGGACGAGGGTGCTCGACAGCAGCGGCTCACCGAGCTCGGCCAGCAGCGCCTGGGCCACCGTGTGGTCGGGTACCCGCACGCCGACGGTGCGCTTGCGGGGGTGCAGCAAGCGGCGCGGCACCTCGCGGGTCGCCGGCAGGATGAACGTGTAACTGCCCGGCGTGCACGCCTTCACCAGCCGGAATACCGCGTTGCTCACCTTGACGAACTGGCCGAGCTGGGCGAAGTCGCGGCACACCAGCGTGAAGTGGTGCCGGTCGTCCAGCTGCCGGATCTCCCGGATCCGGTCCAGCCCGTCCCGGTTGCCCAGCTGGCTGCCCAGCGCGTAGCAGGAGTCCGTGGGGTAGGCGA
Organism: Micromonospora sp. C28SCA-DRY-2; assembly: GCF_030519475.1. GTDB lineage: Bacteria > Actinomycetota > Actinomycetes > Mycobacteriales > Micromonosporaceae > Micromonospora. The sequence goes on from NZ_JAUMKD010000007.1 coordinate 244,297, forward strand.
CCAGCCCACCGCCGCGGATCAGGTCGACGACCTGGCGCAGCGCCCGGGGCTGGGGGTTGTCCGGGTGCACGTCGTAGTACCTCGCCATCCACCGAGACTAGGCGCTTCCCGGCGGCCGTGCCCTCCCCCGGCCGGTCGGTGACCACCGCGGCCGGCACCGGACCCGGTCAGTACCTGCCACCACCGACCCGCGCGGCCACCCGGTCGTGCAGCGCGGCGAGCGCCGGGCTGACCGAGGCGGTGAGCGGCACCGGGTCGGCCAGCCGCCGCGCCGCCTCCGGCAGCCAGGCCAGGTCGGCGTCGAAGCGGGCGCGGGCGGCGCGGACCTCGCCGGCCGGGTCGGCCGGATCGAGGCGCCGGCCGCCGCGCATCACCGGTACCAGCAGCGGCTCGCGGCCGCCCGGCGGCGGTTCGTCGCGCAGCCCGACCACGTCGCCGCTGGCCCCGGTGGGGTCGCGGAAGACCTGCTTGGGCCCGGGCAGGGTGGCCTTGCCCGGGGAGAGCTTGAGCACCGGCCGGTCGCCGACGGCCACCAGCTTGTACGCGCTGTCCAGCGACGGTGCGTCGTAGGAGACGCCCATCCGGGTGCCGACGCCGTACCCGTCGATCGGCGCACCGGCCGCGACGAGCGCCGCGATGACGTCCTCGTCGAGGCTGCCGCTGGCCACGATCCGCGCCCGGCTCAGCCCGGCGTCGTCCAGGATCGCCCGGGTCTGCTTGGCCAGGGCGGCCAGGTCGCCGGAGTCGAGCCGGACGCCGAGCGGCCCGGTCAGGCCGAGTTCGGCGACGACCTCGACGGCGGCCCGGACGCCGGCCGGCGTGTCGTAGGTGTCGACCAGGAAGATCGGGTTCGTCGGGAAGTCGGTGGCGAACGCCCGGAACGCGGCGCGCTCGTCCAGGAACGCCTCGACGTACGAGTGGGCCATCGTGCCCGAGGGCTTGAGCCCGTAGCGCTTGGCGGCCTCGACGTGGCTGGTCGCGGCGAACCCGGCGATGGCCGAGGCCCGGGCCACCGCCGCCCCGGCCTCGATGCCGTGGGTACGGCGGAAGGCGAAGTCGATCAGCTGGGCCTCACCGGCGGCGAGCCGGCAGCGGGCGGCCTTGCTGGCGATCGTGGTCTGGAACGTGATCAGGTTCAGCACGCCGGTCTCCACGAGCTGCGCCTCGGCGAGCGGTGCGGTGATCTCCAGCAGCGGCTCGTCGGCGAAGACCACCCGCCCCTCCGGCACGGCCCGGACGTCGCCGGTGAACCGGATCCCGGCCAGCGCGCTCAGCGTCGGCTCGTCGAAGCCGCCGACCTCGCGCAGGTAGCCGAGGTCGGCGTCGTCGAACGCGAAGTTCTCCAGGAACGCCAGCGCGTCGGCCAGCCCGGCGGCCACCAGGAAGCCGCGCCGCGTGGGCAGGCGGCGGGCGAACAGGCTGAACGTGGCGGGTTCGACCATGCCGCGGCGCAGGTAGCTGGCCGCCATCCGCAGCTCGTACAGGTCGGTCCGCAATCCGGTCATGCCGCCTCCTCGACCACGCCACCACTGTGGCCGAGCGGGTGAGGTCGCGTACCGCGAACCGGAGAACCGGCGGCCGGGCGCGGGGCGCGGCGCCGGCCCGCTCAGCGCGCGGCGCGGTGGTGCCGCTCGGCGTGGGCGGCCGCGTCCTCGATCAGCCGGGCCAGCCGGACCGGATCGGCCAGCGTCGTGACGTGCCCGGCGCGCGGCAGCCGGATCAGCCGACCGTCGCGGCAGGCGGCCAGGTACGCCCGCTCGTCGGCGCGGAACGGGTCGCGGTCGCCGTTGACCAGCCAGACCGGGCCGGGATAGCCGGCCAGGGCAGCGAGCTGGTCGTGACCGGCGACCGCCGCGACCACCGCGGGCATCACCTCGCTGGACAGGCCGCCGGCGACGACCGCGTCCGCCGCCGGGCGCGGCAGGGCGCGGCGGAAGGCGTACGCGCTGAACCGGTTGGCCTGCTCGGGGAAGCGCGCGGCGAGCGCGGCCGCCCCGCGGTAGAGCCCGACGAGTCGCGCCGGCCGCGCGGTGCAACCGATGGCGACCAGCCCGGCCACCCGCTCCGGGAAGCGGCCGGCGGCGGCGATGCCGACGAAGCCGCCGAGCGACAGGCCGGCGAGCAGCGCCCGCCCGCCGAGGCGGTCGACGGCGTCGGCGACCGCCCCGGTCGCGGCGGCCATGGTGAAGGTCTCGCCGCGGCGGGCGCCGTGGCCGGGCAGGTCGAGCGCGAGCGCGGGCCGGTCGAGTTCGCCGACCACCGGCTCCCACATGGTGCGGCTGACGCGGATGCCATGGACGAGGACGACGGGCAGGGTCATCGGGCTCCCCCCTTCCAACGCAACGCAACGGTGCGTTGCGGTCCAGTAGACCACAACGCAACGGTGCGTTGCTATTCTGGTCGCCGTGGCCCCACGAAGACAGCAGGCGATCTTCGACAGCACGCTGACCCTCCTGGCCGAGAAGGGGTACGACGGCCTCACCATCGAGGCGGTGGCCGAGCGGGCCGGGGTGAACAAGACGACCATCTACCGGTGGTGGCCGTCCAAGGCCGCGCTGCTGGCCGACGCGCTCGTCGAGGCGCCGCTGCTCGACCTCCACACGCCGGACACCGGCACCCTGCGCGGCGACCTGACGGCGGCGGTGGGCGCCATCGTCGGGCTGCTCACCACGCCGCCCGCCGCGGACGTGGCCGTCGCGGCGCTCGCCGCCGCCGCCCACCGGGCCGAGCTGGCCTCGGCCACCCAGCGGTTCTTCGCCGACCGGCTGGCCCGCGAGCGCCCCATCTTCGAGCGGGCCGTCCGCCGGGGCGAACTGGACCCCGACGCCGACCCCATGACGATCATGGACGCGCTCGCCGGAGCCGTCTGGTGCCGCGCGGTGTTCCGGGGGCGCCCCGTCGACGACGCCTTCGTCGAGCGCACCGTGGCGATGGTCCTGCACGGCGTGGCCGGGTGACGGGCGGGACGCCGGGACCGGTGGCGTACTTCCGCCGAACGGAGCAGCACAAAGGGCGGCAAGCGGGGTAAGCAGCGCCGCGCGGGGATCCCGCGACGCAGGATCGGTTGCCGGCAGGAGCTGCTTGACGTGCGTACGTCCGAGGGGGCCGCGGTGGCCGCGCGGCGCGGGAGGACCCTCCCGCTGCTCACGCTGGCCGCCGTCCCGCCGGCGCTGGAGGCCGCCGTGCTGGCCGCGCTCAGCTTCTACTCCGCGCGGGGGCTGGCGCCGCAGGCCACCGCCGTCTGGCCGTACGACTCCTACCACGACCTGCGGTGGCTGCTGGTCTACCACAACTCCTGGTCGTCGTTCCTGCTCGGCCTGCTGGCGGTGACCGCGGTGCGCGGCCTGCTGTCGGCGTGGATGACCGGCCTCGCGTGGCCGGCGAACGCGCCGCGACCGTCGTACCGGTGGCTGATCCTGCGCAACATCGAGGTGGCCGCGCTCGCCACGGTGATCATCTCGCCGTGGGCCGCCCTCGCCGTGGCGTACTCGGCGGTCGCGCTGTCGTGGTACCTGCTGGCGTCGTTGCTGCCCATGCTGGTGCTGGCGCCGTTCCTGGTGCGCGGCGGCGTGGTCAGCCGGTGGTGGCGCGGGCTGCCCTCGGCGGCCCTGTTCGGCTGGTCGCTGCTCAACTTCCTGGTCCTCACCGTCGCCGGGGCGCTGATGTCGGCCGTGCCGCTGTGGTGGGGCGTGCCGGTCGCCGCCGCGGCCGGCGTGGCCAACGGGCTGCTCTGGCGGGGCACGGTCGCGGCCGCGGCACTCCAGGCCCCGGTGCGCCTGGGTCGGGTGCCCGTGGCGCCGTTGGCGATCGTCGTCACCATGGCCGGGTCGGTGGTCGCCGAGGCCGGCGTCGGCGTCGCGGCCGGCGGGCAGGGCGACTGGCGCGCTCCGGTGCTCTCCGAGCGCCTGGAGGACCGCATCCCGTACGCCGTCATCGCCATCGCCGGGCACGACTCCAGCTACGACGGCCGACCGGCGGTGGACCCCCGGGTGGAACGGTTCTCCTACCGGGGCCTGGACGAGCGGGAGCGCCCGCTGCCGTACCGGCCGCAGGACACGCACCGGTCGGTGGGCTCCAGCGCCGCGCTGCTCTCCCAGCACATCGACTCCCTGCAGCGGCGGACCGGCCGGCCGGTGGCGCTGCTCGGCGAGAGCGAGGGCGCCATGGTGGCCCGGATGTACCTGGAGCGGTGGCCCGAGTCACCGGTGGACGCCGTCGTCATGTTCAGCCCGCTGACCCGCCCCGGCCGGGTGTACTACCCGCCGGCCGGGTACGACGGCTGGGGCGTGGTGGCGGGATGGGAGCTGCGGCTGGTGGCGAAGCTGTCCAACCTCACCAAGCGGATCGACAGCAATCCGGACGAGCCGTTCGTCCGGTCGGTGCTCGCGGACGCGCCCTTCTTCCGCAACCGCACGCTGTGCCCGGTCGCCGGGGTGCGCATGATCGCGTTCCTGCCGACCGTCGCCGCCGTCGAGGCGCCGCCGGGCGAGTACTCCCGGATCCCCACCGTCGAGGTGCCGGGGCCGCACGCCTTCCCGCTCGACCAGGAGCTGGTGCGGGAGACGGTGCTGGACTTCCTGGCCAACGAGCCGGTCGACCGGCCCCGCCGGGAGTACCGGCTCTTCCAGCACCTGGGGGCCGCCTGGCAGGCGCCGCCCCTGGCCATCGGGCTCAACCCCATCTGGTCGGCGAACCGGGAGGGCGACCCGGCGTTCAGCGGGCGCATCTGCGAAGGCCGGTGACCGCCGGCCCGGCGGTCGGTCGGCGCCCGGTGGCCGCAGGGGTCAGCCGGCGCCCGGTGATCGCGGGCGGTCAGCCGGCGCCCGGGGTGAGCAGGCTGTCGAGGGCGACCGCGGGGTCGGCCAGCCGGTCGGGGTCGACCGGCCGCCGGGAGCGGATCAGTTCCTTGATCGGGTCGGTCACGTCCCACACGTTCACGTTCATGCCCGCCAGCACCCGCCCCCGGGCGGTCCAGAAGGCGACGAACTCGCCGCCGAGGTCGCCACGGACGACCACCCGGTCGTACGAGCCGGGCGGGGCGTGGCCGGTGTACTCCATGCCCAGCTCGTACTGGTCGGTGTAGAAGTAGGGCAGCCGGTCGTAGCTGACCGGCCGGCCGAGCATGCCGCGGGCGGCGGCCGGCCCCGAGTGCAGGGCGTTGGCCCAGTGCTCGACCCGGACCCGGGTGCCCAGCAGCGGGTGGTGGGCGTTGGCCAGGTCGCCGGCGGCCCAGATATGCGGGTCGCCGGTGCGCAGGGTGTCGTCGACGAGGACGCCGTCGTCGACCGCGAGGCCGGCCTGCTCGGCGAGGTCGGTGGCGGGCCGTACCCCGACGGCGACGACCACCAGGTCGGCGGGGAGGGCGGTGCCGTCGGCCAGCCGGACGGCGCTGACCCGACCCGTCCCCTCGAACTGCCGCACCTGGGCCCGGAAGCGGAAGGTGACCCCGTGGTCGCGGTGCAGGTCGGCGAAGACGGTGGCGAGCCGGTCGCCGAGCACCCGGTGCAGGGGCAGCTCGCCGACCTCGACCACGGTGACGGCGGCGCCGCGGGCCCGGGCGGCGGCGGCCACCTCCAGGCCGATCCACCCGGCGCCGACGATCACGACCTGTGCGCCGTCGACCAGCGCGGCGCCGAGCCGGTCGCTGTCGGCGAGGGTACGCAGCCGCAGCACCCCGTCGAGGTCCGCGCCGGGGACCGCCAGGGTGCGCGCCCGCGCCCCGGTGGCCAGCAGCAGGCTGGCGTAGCGCAGGCGCTGCCCGTCGGCGGTCTCGACCGTGCGCGACTCCCGGTCCAGCCCGGTCACCCGGGTGCCGGTACGCAGGTCGACGTGGTGTTCGGGGTACCAGCCGGCGTCGTGCACGTGGACGCTGTCCCGCCCGGCGGTGCCCAGCAGCAGGCCCTTGGAGAGCGCCGGCCGTTCATATGGGCGCTCGGCCTCCTCGCCGAGCAGGACGACGTCGCCGTCGTACCCCTCCTCGCGCAGGGTCTGGGCGGCCCGGGCCCCGGCCAGGCCGGCGCCGACGATCACGATCGGAGCTTGCTCGGTCACGGTTCCTCCTCGTGCGGGTCAGGCGCGGGCGCCGACGCCGGTCAGGGCAAAGAACTCGGCGCGCGAGCGCGGGTCGTCGCGCAGCGTGCCGAGCAGGGTCGAGGTGATGGTGGTGGCGCCGACCGCCCGCACCCCGCGCAGGGTCATGCAGAGGTGCTCGGCCTCGACCACCACACCGACCCCCTTCGGTCGCAGGTGGGCGGTGAGCCAGTCGGCGATCTGCCTGGTCAGCCGTTCCTGCACCTGCGGGCCGTGCGCGAAGAGCTCCACCACCCGGGCCAGCTTGGACAGCCCGAGGATCCGCCGGCCGGGCAGGTAGCCGACGTGGGCGACGCCGAGGAACGGCAGGAAGTGGTGTTCGCACACCGAGCGGATCGGGATGGCGCGGGCGACCACGAGTTCGTCGTAGCCCTCGTCGTTGTCGAAGGTGGTGAGCCGGAACTCGCGGGGGGTGAGCAGTTCGGCGTAGGCGCGGGCCACCCGGCCCGGCGTGTCGGCCAGCCCGTCGGCGTCGACGTCGACACCGAGGGCCGCGAGGAAGGCGGCCGCGGCCCGTTCGGCGGCGGCCAGGTCCCGGCCGGCCCGTGGTCGCAGCACCCGCAGCGGGCCCGGTTCGGCCTCGTCCGCCGGGACCGGCCGACCGTCGGTCGTGGACGCGGGGTCCATCAGGTCCATGTCGGCCACCCATCGTTTTCGCCAACCAATGTTGTCGTTAATCATGCTGGACCCCGCGCGGCGGAATTTCAATAGTGGACGCTGGTGATAATCTCGGTGGGTGCCGGACCGGTGGACCGCCGTGGCCGCGCTCGCCGATCCGTCCCGGCGGGCGCTCTACGACCACGTCCGCCACCAGGACCACCCGGTCACCCGGGAGGAGGCCGCGGACGCCACCGGGATCACCCGCGGGCTGGCCGCCTTCCACCTCGACAAGCTGGTCGACGCCGGCCTGCTGCGGGCCCGCTACCAGGCGCCGCCCGGCCAGCCCCGGGGTCGGGGCCGCAGTCCCAAGGTCTACGAGCCGGCCGGCGACGGACTCGCCGTCACCATCCCGGAGCGCCGCTACGAGCTGATCGCCGAGATCCTCGCCGACGCGGTCGCCGAGGACCCGACCCGGGCCGACGCCGCCGCGCACCGCCTCGCCGGACAGCGCGGCCGCGAGCTCGGCGCCGGCCTGGCCGCGGACGGGTGCGGGGTGCTGTCCGCGCTGGACGGGCTCGGCTTCGAGCCGCGCCCCGAGGGCGCCGGCCCGGCCGCGGGTGACCCCGCGCCGGCCGCACCGCGCCGGGTGCTGTTGCACAACTGCCCGTTCCACGCCCTGGCCACCCGGCACACCGCGCTGGTCTGCGGGCTCAACCACGCCTTCCTCACCGGGCTGCTCGACGGGCTGGGCGCGGCGGACGTCGCGGCCCGGCTGGCGCCCCGCCCCGGCGCCTGCTGCGTGGCGCTGGACCTGCCGTCCTGAGCCCCGGTCACGACGGCGGCAGCGGCAGCACGCTCTCCACGTGGTCCAGTTCGCGTTCCAGGACGCGCATGTCGGCGTCGGCCAGGCGGCCCGCGTCCCGCCAGGCGAGCAGCTCCTCCCGCTCGGCGGCGATCATCTCCCGCCGGACCCGCAGCGCGGCCCGGTACCGCTCGTCGGTCGGCAACATCTGGTCCTCGACCGCGGAGAGCAGCTCGACCCGGGCGGTGTAGCGCTGGTGGCGGACCTCGGCCGCCCGGCGCAGCGGGCCGGCGATCTCCCGTACGGCGGGATCGGCCGCGGCGAGCGACTCCAGCCGTTGCAGGGCGGCCTGCACGGCGGCGGCGCGCGCCTGGTTGCGGGTCAGCGCCCGGCTGACGTCGGTGCCGGGCAGCCGCAGCCGGCGCAGCAGCGGGGCGAAGGTCAACCCCTGGCCGATCAGGGTCACCAGCACCACCAGGTAGGCGCAGAACAGCAGCAGGTCCCGGGCGGGCGTGCTGGCGGGCAGGGTGAACGCCGCGGCGAGGGTGATCACCCCGCGGGTGCCGGCCCAGCTCAGCGCGAGCAGTTCCCGCCCGGACAGCGGCGGGTTGTCCGGGCGGGGGTCGCCGCCCAGCCGGGCGTGCATCCGGCTGGGCAGGTGCGCCGCCAGCAGCAGCCACAGCGGGCGCACCAGCAGCACCGTGCCGACGGTGACGGCGGCGGCGGTGACGACCGTGCTCACGTCGTAGTCGCGCAGGCCGCGGACGACCGCCGGCAGTTGCTGGCCGATGAGCACGAACACGTAGCCCTCGAGGAGGAACTCCACCAGGTGCCACACCGCGCGGGTCTGCAGGCGCGCCCGGCTGGACTGCAACGACGCGCTGCGGTGACCGAGCCACAGGCCGGCCACCACGACCGCGAGCACCCCGGAGACGTGCAGCTTCTCGGCCGCCAGGTAGGTGGCGAACGGGGTGCCGAGCGACAGCGCGTTGTCGATCAGCGGGTCGTTGACCTTCTTCCGGACCTGGGCGATGGCCGCGGCGATGACCAGGCCGACGACCAGCCCGCCGGCGGCCACGAAGAGGAACTCCCCCACCGCGTGGCCGAACGAGAACGCGCCGCCGACCGCGGCCGCGACGGCGACCTGGAGGATGGTCAGGGCGGTGGCGTCGTTGAGCAGCCCCTCCCCCTCGACCAGGGTGATCAGTCGAGGCGGCAGGCCGGCGCGCCGGCCGATGGACAGCGCCGCCACCGGGTCCGGCGGCGACACCGCCGCACCCACCGCGATGCCGACGCTCAACGGCACGGCGGCCACGGCCGCGCTCAGCCCGAACCCGACGGCGAGCGCGGTGACCAGCACCAGCGCCACCGACAGGCCGACCACCGTACGGGCGTTGGCGCGCAGCGCGGTCAGGCTCGACTGCAACGCGGCGGCGTAGAGCAGCGGCGGGATGACCAGGTAGAGCACGAACTCGGGATCGAGGGTCAGGTTCGGGCCGGGCAGGTAGCCGTAGCCGATGCCGGCGAGGACCAGCAGCACCGACGCCGGCAGGCCGCTGCGGTGGGCCACCGCGTTGGCGACCATCACCACCACCAGGCCGCCCAGCACCAGCGCCAGTACGGTCACCATCCGAGCCGATCCCTCCTGTCCGGTCGGCGAGCTGCGGCGTTCGCACCGGCGGCCGGGTCACCGGCCCACGCTCGCACGGGCGCGGGTCCCGGCCGGCGGACGACACGCCCGGTGCCCGACACCTGGTTGAAAGCGGCGGGCCCGTGGCGGATGCTGTGATGGCATCTACGTTCGCCGATATAGGAGGGTCGGATGCGCCGCCTGCCGATCGTCGTCCTCGTCCTGGCCACCCTGCTGCTCGGCGGGTCGCCCGCCGCCAACGCCGCCGCCCCCGACGCCGCGGCGGCGCTGGCCGGGATCCGTACCCCCGGCACCGCCTGGGGTGTCGACCCGGCCACCGGTCGGCCGACAGTCACCGTCGACGACAGCGTCACCGGCGCGGACCTCGCCGCCGTGCGCGCGACCGCCGCCCGGGCCGGCGCCGTGTTCCGGCACGAACCGGGGCGGCTGCGCATCCTCATCGCCGGCGGTCAGGCCGTCCACGGCAGCGGCGGCGGGCGCTGCTCGCTCGGCGCGAACGTGCGCAGCGGCAGCACCTACTACTTCGTCACCGCCGGGCACTGCACCGCGACGGCCGCCACCTGGTACGCCGACGCCGCGCACAGCACGGCGATCGGCTCCCGGGTCGGCAGCAGCTTCCCGGCCAACGACTACGGCCTGGTCCGCTACACCGGCCGGATCGCCCATCCCAGCGCGGTCTACACCCACCCCGGCCTGCTCACCGTCTACGGCGCCGGCACCGCGTACGTCGGGCAGGCGGTGTGCCGCAGCGGCGCCACCACCGGCGTCCGGTGCGGTCAGGTCACCGCCCTCAACCAGACGGTGAACTACGCCCAGGGCAGCGTGTCCGGCCTGATCCGCACCAACATCTGCGCCGAGCCCGGTGACAGCGGCGGCCCGCTCTACGTGGCGGCCACCGGCACGATCATCGGCATCCTCTCCGGCGGCAGCGGCAACTGCACCACCGGCGGCACCACCTACTACCAGCCGATCACCGAGGTGCTCGCCGCGTACGGCCTGACCATCCCCTGACCCGGACCGGCGCTGCCCGGTCGCGACATCACCCGCTTCCCCCGGCGCACCAGCGATAGTACGGTGACCAGTGGTGCGCCGGGAAGCCTGGTCGGCAGTCGTGACACGTCGTCGACCGGAGGCGCCGCATGGCCACCCCTGCCGTCCGCACCGAACACCTGACCAAGCGCTACGGGTCGCTGCTCGCCCTCGACGGGCTGGATCTCACCGTGCCGACCGGCGAGGTGTTCGGGTTCCTCGGCCCCAACGGCGCCGGGAAGTCCACCACCATCCGGCTGCTGCTCGGCCTGGCCCGGCCCACCGCCGGCCGTGCCTGGATCTTCGACACCGACGCCGGTGACGTCGCGGCCCACCACCGACTGGCCTACGTGCCCGCCGACGTCGCGCTGTGGCCGCAGCTCACCGGCGCGGAAACCCTCGAACTGCTCGCCGCCACCGGACCCGGCGTCGACCGCGCCTACCGCGACGAACTGGTCGACCGGTTCGCCCTCGACCCGTCCAAGCCGGGGCGGACGTACTCGACCGGCAACCGGCAGAAGGTCGCGCTGATCGCCGCGTTCGCCACCCGCGCGCCGCTGCTGGTCCTCGACGAACCGACCAGCGGCCTCGACCCCCTGATGGAGCGGGAGTTCCGCCGGGCCGTCCGGCACGCCCGCGACCGGGGCCAGGCCGTCTTCCTCTGCTCCCACCAGCTCGCCGAGGTCGAGGCGGTCTGCGACCGGGTCGCGATCCTGCGCGCCGGCCGGTTGGTGGACGTTGCCGGCGTGCCCGAGCTGCGCCGGCTGCACCGCACCGAGGTGACCGCCCGCTTCACCGGCCCCGCGCCCGACCTGCGCGGCCTCGCCGGAGTCGACGTCCTCGCGGAGGACCCGGAGCTGCTGCGGCTCACCCTGACCGGGCCACCCGCGCCGGCCCTGCGCGCCCTCGCGGCCGCCGAGATCACCGCCCTCACCGTGCGCGAGCCGGGCCTGGAGGAGATCTTCCTCGACTACTACGGCGAGGCGGACCGGTGACCGCCACCACGTACCCCGCCACCACCACCCGCCCCGGCCGTGGGCCCGGCGCGGCCGGCCGCGCCGCCACCCGACTCGCGGTACGCCAGGTCCGCCGCTCGGCTCTCGTCGTGGTGGCGCTGACGGTCGGCATGTCGACGCTGGTCGCCGCCACCTACGCCAGCACGGTCGGCGACGGGCTGGACGCGGGTTCGCTGGCCGCGCTGGCCCGCAACCCCGCGGTCCGCACCCTGTTCGGCGAGCCGGCCGCCCTCGACACCGCCGGCGGCTTCACCGCCTGGCGCACCGGCACCGTGCTGGCCGTCCTGCTGTCGGTCTGGGGCCTGCTCGCCACCACCCGGATCACCCGCGGCGAGGAGGAGACCGGCCGCTGGGACCTGCTGCTCGCCGGCCGGCTGACCCCGGCGGGGATGCTCGGCCGGCATCTCGCGGTGCTGGTCGCCACGTTGGCCGGGACCGGGATCGCGCTCGCCGCGGCGCTCACCGCCGCCGGCACGCCGGTTCCCGGAGCCGCACTGCACGCCACCGGCCTGGCCCTGGTCGGCGCCTACGCCGTCGCGACCGCCGCCCTGGCCGCCCAGGTTTTCCCCACCCGGGCCGGCGCCACGGCGGGCACCCTGGCCCTGCTGGGCGTCGCCCTGCTGGCCCGGATGGTGGGCGACGGCGTCGCCCCGCTCGGCTGGCTGCGCTGGCTGCCCCCGTACGGCCCGCTCGCGCTGACCCGCCCGTACCAGGACGACCGGTGGGCGCCGCTGGCCGTGGTCGCCGTCACCACCGTGGCCCTGGCCGGCGCCGCGCTCGCCCTGGCCGGCCGGCGGGACGTCCGGGACGGGCTGCTGCGCACCACCACGGGTCGGCCGCCCCGGCTGCGGCTGCTCGGCTCGGTCGAAGCCTTCGCCGTCCGGCGGGTGCTACGGCCGCTCGCCGGCTGGTCCGCCGGGATCGGCGCGTACTTCCTGCTGATCGGGCTGCTCGCCGACTCGATGACCGCCTTCCTCACCGAGAACCCCCGCTTCGCCGATCTGGCCGCGCAGGCAGGCTTCGCCGGTCTCGGCACCGTCCGGGGCTACGCGGCCACCCTGTTCGCCCTGCTCGCCATCCCGGTCGGCGCGTTCGCCGCGGTCCGGCTCGCCGCGTTCGCCGCCGCCGAGACGGGCGGACGGCTGACCCTGCTCCAGGCCGGCCCGAACAGCCGGACCCGGCTGCTCGCCGCCGAGGCGATGACCACTGCCGCCGGGGTCGCCGTCCTGGTCACCGTCGCGGCGGTGGCGACCTGGCTGGGTGCGGTCACCGTCGATGCGGACCTGTCGCTACGCGCGGCGCTCGCCGGCACCTGGAACGTCGTCCCGCTGGCGCTGCTCAGCCTCGGCGCCGCGGTACTCGCGCTCGGCGGGGGCACCCGGGCGGTGGCCGCCCTGGGCATGCTGCCGACGGCCGGCGGGTTCCTGCTCGAAGTGCTCGCGGACAGTCTGGCGGCGCCGAGCTGGGTGAGCCGGCTGTCACCGTACGCCCATCTGTCAGCCGTGCCGGAGGCGGCGCCGGACCAGCCGGCGGCGGCCGTCATGCTCGCCCTGACCGGCGCTGCCCTGGCGATCGGCGCCTGGGGCTACCGCCGCCGCGACCTGCGTCCGTGAGCGGCGACCCCACCGGGTGGCGTCGGTCCGGACGCACGGATCCGGCTGCGCTACGACCCGGACGATCCGGCCGGCCGGGTGGCCGACGCCCACGACGACGCGGCCGTCGTCATGCGATGGATGCTCGTGGTCGGTGGCGGGGCGCTGCTGACCACGACCGGGTGGGCGATGTGGCGACTGCCGGACCGCCCGGGTCGGTGACGCTCCCGCGGGACCGGACGCCCGGCACTCGGCTCAGCGGATGTCCGGCCGGTCCGGGTCCGGGTCGTAGACGTCCGGCACCCCGTCGTGGTCGCGGTCGACCGCCTCCGCCTCGCACACCTGCCGGTGCACCCGGCTGCGGGCGCGCAGCACCACCGAGGCGAGCAGGGCGGAGAGCAGGGAGCCGGCGAGCACGGCGACCTTGACGTGGTCGTCGCGTTCGCTGCCCGGCCCGAAGGCCAACTCGCCGACCAGCAGCGAGACGGTGAAGCCGATGCCGCCGAGCAGCGAGAGACCGAGCGCGTCGAGCCAGTTGAGCCCCTCCTCCGGGTCGGCCCGGGTGAACCGGGAGATCAGCCAGGTCGCGCCCAGGATGCCGATCGGCTTGCCGACGACCAGCCCGACCACGATGCCGAGCGCGACCCGGTCGGTCAGCGCGGTGGTCAGGCCGGTCAGGCCGCCCACCGCGACCCCGGCGGAGAAGAACGCGAAGACGGGCACCGCCACGCCGGCCGAGATCGGCCGGAACCGGTGCTCGAAGTGCTCGGCCAGGCCGGGACCGGCGTCCGGCCCGCCGGCGGCCTCGCTGCGGCGCACCGGAACGGTGAAGGCCAGCAGCACCCCGGCCACGGTGGCGTGCACCCCGGACTCGTGCATCAGCACCCAGGTCGCCACGGCCAGCGGCAGCAGCAGCCACCAGGACCGGACCCGCCGCTGGACCAGCAGGCCGAAGATCACCAGCGGGACCAGGGTGCCCAGCAACGGCAGGATCGACAGGTCGGTGGTGTAGAAGACGGCGATGATCACGATGGCGATCAGGTCGTCGACGACCGCCAGGGTGAGCAGGAAGGTCCGCAGCGCCGGTGGCAGGAAGCGGCCGACCACGGCCAGCACCGCCAGGGCGAAGGCGATGTCGGTGGCCGTCGGGATCGCCCACCCCCGGCCCGCGCCGGCACCGGCGATCAGGACGTAGAGCAGGGCTGGCACCAGCACCCCACCGAAGGCCGCGGCCACCGGCACCGCCGCCCGCCGCGGGTCCCGCAGGTCCCCCGCGACGAACTCGCGCTTGAGTTCCAGCCCGGCGACGAAGAAGAAGATCGCCAGCAGGCCGTCCGCAGCCCAGGTGCCCAGGCTGAGGTCGAGGTGCAGCGCGGCCGGGCCGAGCCGGAGGTCCCGCAGTGCCTGGTACTGCTCGGTCCAGGGCGAGTTCGACCAGATCAGGGCCAGCAGCGCCCCGACGAGCAGGAGGGCCCCGCCCACGGTCTCCCGCCGCAGGATCTCGGAGATGCGGCTGGTCTCGGCCCAGGAACGGCGGGCGAACAGGCTGGTACGGCGCCGAGTGGCGTCGGTCACGGAAGCTCCTCGTCGGCAGGGGTCGCGTCATCCATCGCCGACCAGACTTCCCGGCACACCAGAGCCACAACGTTATCCGCTGCCGGCGCGAACGCGTACGGCGGACGCCACGGCGGGCCTCTAGTACCCGGCGGCGGCCCGCCGAACCATCCGCCGCGCCTCGTCGCCCGGTACGCCGGTGGCGCGCAGCAGGTCGTTGGCGGCGGTGCGCAGTTGGGAGACCACGATGGTGCCGGAGAAGCCCATCTCCTGCCGGCAGGCCGCGCCGGCCTCCCGTACCGCCTGCACCACCCGCTCGCGCGCCCGCACCGGTTCCTCGGCAGCCAGAAAAGCGCGGTGCAGCATCCGCACGGCCTCGCCGAAGCGCTCCACGGCGGCGGGCAGGTCGGCGGGCACCGGTTCCTCGTCGCGCAGGGTGGTGCCGATCCGGCGCACCATGGCCCGGCTGTTGCGGAAGGCCCGGTCCATGTGCTCGACACCCCGCCCGTAGGCGGCCAGCGTCCGGCGGCGGCGCCAGCGCACCGGAGAGAACCGGACGACCTCCTCGGCGGCGGTCACCGCCTCGCTGAGCTGCCGCAGTTGCGGCTCGGTGGCACGCATCCGGTCCAGCACGCCCTGCGCGGCGTGCGGGTCGGCCCGCGCCAGGGCCTGCGCCGAGGCAGTCATCTGCCGGGCGAAGGTGTCCAGCGCCGGATCCGCCACCCGGCGTACGGTGCGCAGCGGGTTCAACGGGGCCAGCACCAGCACCACCAGCAGGCCGACCGCTCCCCCGACCAGCGCGTTGAGGGTCCGGGGCAGTTCCAGGTCGGGCGACATGGGCGTGAGCGTGGCGACCAGCACCGCGGTACCGCCGGCCTGGGTCATCAGCGCGCCGGTGCCCCGGACCACCGCCGCCGCCGTGATGGCAAGGAACACGATGACGCCGGTCTGCCACGGCCCGGTGCCGAGCAGCCCGATCAACCCGTCACCCACCGCGATGCCGAGGACCACGCCGACGATCAGCTCCACGGTGCGCCGCGTCCGGTTGCCCAGGGCGGCCACGATCACACCGACCGCCGCCGCCGGCGCGAACGTCGGATCCGGGTTCTGCAGCACCTCCCGGGCTACTACCCAGGCCAGCGCCGCGGCGAGACCGGCCTGCACGGCCAGGATGAGGTACGTCCGCAACCGGCGGTAGCTCGCCTCCGCGGCGTCACCGAGCCGAGCGCGTAGTGCGGTTCCCACCTCTCCGACCACCGTCGAGCGCATCACCGGGCATACCCGGGCTCTGCCGGCGGGAACCTCCCTGCGGTCAGCCGGGATGGGCCATGGTGCCGGTGAGGGCCACCACGCCCGGCAGCCGGGTGTCCTGCCGGAGGAACTGCACCACCACCGGCACCGGCGAGCGCAGCACGCACCCGTACGGCCGGTCCAGCCGTACCGCCTCGGGGTCGATCAGGTCGTTGACCCGGACGTGCCGGATGCGCCGGGCACCGACCAGGATCCGGTACGGGCCGACCGGGTCCGCGTCCTCGTAGTAGAAGTCCAGGCCGACCTCGGCGTCCCGACCGGTGGCGTTGAGCACGCAGAGCTGGTCGAAGCCGGTGAACTCCGGTTCCGGCCCGTGGCTCGGAAACGGCACGTGCCCGCCGGGCACCACCCAGATCCGCGCGCCGATCTCCGGTATCACCCCTCCTCCAGCAACCGGGCCTGGTCGGGGCCGAGGAACACCCCGTCCGGGTCGAGTCGCCGCCGCAACGCCTGGAAGTCGTCCCAGCGCGGGTACAGGGGGCGCAGCTCGCGGGCGGTCAGCCAGTGCTTCTTGCCCCAGTGCGGCCGGCCGCCGTACTGCCGGAAGACCGCCTCCACGTCCCGGAAGTACTCCTCGTGGGGCAGCGAGGTGTTCTGCAGGCAGGCGATGGTGGTGGTGGGCCGGCCGTACGCGTTGCTGAGCCAGATGTCGTCGGCGGCGATGCTGCGTACCAGCACCCGCCACCCGACGGTCCGGCGGTGCCGCTCCCGGATCCGCCGCCGGACCTCCGCGAAGCAGGCCGGGAACGCCTCCGCCGGCAGCATGTACTCGATCTCCTCGAACCGCAGCTCCCGGTGCCGGGGGATGGTGCGGTGCGTCGGTCCGACCTGGACCTCCCGGGGTCGCGCCCACGGGTCCGACCCGGACACCCGGGGCAGGGCCCAGACCCGCTCCTCGGGTGTCTCGTCGGCCCGGTTCATCACCCGGATCTGGGTCTGGTCGCTGCGCGGGTACCAGTAGAAGTCCATGTTGCGGTTGGTGTGCTGCAACTCCGCGAGGTGGTCGAGGGTCCACTCGATGGGCGCGCACCAGGACCGCCGGTGCAGGTCGTAGCGGGGCTGCACCTCGAGGGTGACCCGGGTGACCACGCCCAGGACGCCGAGGGACAACCGCACCGCCGGCAGGAGTTCCGGGTTGCTGTCCGCGCCGACGTCCAGGAGCTCGCCCGTGCCGGTGACCAGCCGGACGCCGGCCACCTGGGTGGACAGGTTCCCGAAGCCGAGGCCGGTGCCGTGGGTGCCGGTTGCCGTCGCCCCGGCGATGGACTGGTAGTCCACGTCGCCGAGGTTGTCCATCGCCAGACCGGCGTCGTACAGGCCCTCCCCCAGCGTCTTCAGCTTGGTGCCCGCCCACACCGTGGCCAGACCGGCCCGGTCGGAGATCACTCCGGCCATCCGGTCCAGGCTGAGCAGGATGCCGTCGGTCCGGACCAGCGGACTCGACGAGTGCCCCGAGCCCACCGGGCGGACCGTGGTCCCGTCCTGCCGGGCCCGCCGCACGAGGGCGCGGACCTCGTCCTCGTCGTCCGGTTCGGCGTACCGGGCCGGCGTGAAGACCAGGCTGCCGGACCAGTTGACGAACTCGTGTCCCACGACCCTTCCTCCCCCGACCGGACGCGGTGGCGTACCCGCCGCCGCCGGGGGTAGTCACCGGCATGACCCACCCGCCCGCGCCGCCCATGCCGGGAAGCCACCATGGCTGAGCTGGGCTGGGGCCTGCTGGCGCTGGTGGCCTGGCTGGCGACGGGACTGGTCACCGCGGCGGTCTTCGTCACCCGCGGCGGGCACCGCAACCTGCTCTGGTACCTCGTCGGCGGGCTGCTCGGCCCGCTGTTCGTCCCGATCGCCGTCGAGCGCGGCCGGGCCGCTCCGCAGCGGATCGACGTCCGCTCCCGGGCGCCGGCACCCACCCGGCCCGGCCTGCGGGTGCTGGTCGGCCTGGACGGCTCGCCCGACTCCGACCGGGCGCTGCGCGCCGTCGCCCACGCGCTGACCGGGACCACCAGCGAGCTGGTGCTGGTCACCGTCACCGACCCGGATCTGGTCGATCTGGAGGCGGACGCGGAGCGCCAGCGGGCCCGGCGGATGCTGGACGAGGTCGCCCGCACCCTGCCGGACGGGCTGGGCGACGCGAGCACGGAGATCGTCGCCGGCCATCCGGCGGACGCCATCCTGGCCGTCGCCGACGCCCGCGACGTGGACCTGCTGGTGATCGGACGGCGGGGGCACGGGCTCGACGAGAAACTGCTCGGCAACGTGGCGGAGGACCTGGCCCACCGCAGCAGCCGCGCGGTCCTGCTCGGCAGCCTGCCCGACCGGTGAGGAGCATCGTTTCCCCGCGCCACGGACGGGTAGCCCGCACCCGGCGGAGCACCGACGGCGGGAGGAGCACATGCCGCTCTTCGGCTTCCACGCCTCGCACGAGCAGTTCGCGCCGAGCACGCTGCTGCGGCTGGTCGAGGCGGCGCGCACGGCCGGCTTCACCCGCGCGATGTGCTCGGACCACTTCGCCCCGTTCGGTGCGGAGCAGGGCCACTCCGGGTTCGCCTGGTCCTGGCTGGGGGCGGCGCTGGCCCGTACCGACCTGCCGCTGGGCGTGGTGAACGCGCCCGGCCAGCGCTACCACCCGGCCATCGTCGCGCAGGCCGCGGCCACCCTGGCGGAGATGTTCCCGGGACGGTTCTGGCTCGCGCTCGGCAGCGGTCAGGCGCTCAACGAGCACATCACCGGCGACCGGTGGCCGGCCAAGCCGGAACGCAACGCCCGGCTGCGGGAGTGCGTCCAGGTGATCCGCGCGCTGTTCGCCGGCGAGTGCGTCGACCACCGGGGGCTGGTCACCGTCGACCGGGCGGTGCTGTGGTCGCGGCCGGCGCAGCCGCCACCGGTGTACGCGGCGGCGGTCACCCCGGAGACCGCTCGCTGGGCCGGTTCCTGGGCGGACGGGCTGATCACCATCAACCAGGGAGTCGACGGGGTACGGCGGGTGGTCGACGCGTACCGGGACGGCGGGGGTGGCGGACCGGTGCTGCTGCAGGTGCACCTGTCCTGGGCCGCCGACGAGGAGACCGCCCTGCGGGTGGCCCACGAGCAGTGGCGTACCGCCATCCTCGGCAGCGACCTCGGCTGGGACCTCGCCACTCCGGCCGATTTCGCCGCGGCCACCGCCTACGTCCGCCCGGAGGACATGCGGGAGCACGTGCTGGTCTCCAGCGACCCCGGTCGGCACGCGCACTGGTTGCGCGAGTACGCCGACCTGGGCGTGGACGAGATCTTTCTGCACCACGTCGGGCGGGACCAGGACCGGTTTCTGGAGGTCTTCGGCTCCCAGGTGCTGCCGGAGCTGCCATGAGCGGGCGTCAGCGAGCGGACCATCAGCTCAGCGCGTTGGTGCCGCATCACGGCACGGAGCGAAGCGGAGTGCCGACATGAGCTTTCCGCCCGTCGACTCGTACGCCTTCCTCTCCGACACCCACACCGCCGCGCTGGTCGCGCCGGACGGGACGGTCGAGTGGCTCTGCGTACCGCACTTCGAGGGCGACGCCGTCTTCGCCCGGCTGCTCGACCGTCAGGTCGGCGGTGCCTTCTCGCTCACCGTCGACGGCTGCCCCGCGCCGGCCCGCCGGTACCTGCCGGACACCCTGGTGCTGCACACCGAGTACGACGGCCCGGGCGGCCGGGCCGTCGGACGGGACTTCCTCGCCGTCGCGCCGGGCGACGCGGCCCAACCGATCCGGGCCGGCAAGGTGCTGGTCCGCCAACTGACGGCCGAGCGCGGTGCGGTGCGGCTGGCGGTGCGGATCGTCCCGCGACCCGGCTACGGCGCCCGGAGCACCGGCTGGACCCGGGTCGACGGCCGGTGGCACGCCTCCGGGGTCCCGCTGCGGATCGGCGCCGACCTGCCGCTCGTGGCGGACGGGACGGCGCTGACCGCCGACCTGGAGCTGCCCGCCGGCCGGACGGTCACCATCCTGCTCCACTACGGCGACGGCGACGACGCGGGACCGGCGGCGCAGGACCCGACCGTCCTGCTCGACCAGACCTGCCGCACCTGGCGGGACTGGTCCGGCCGCAGCGACTACACCGGCTTCGCCGCCGACGCCGTCCGGCGCAGCGCCCTGGTGCTGCGCGGCCTGTCGTTCGACGAGACCGGCGCGCTGCTGGCCGCCGCCACCACCGCGCTGCCCGAGGAGATCGGCGGGGTGCGCAACTGGGACTACCGGTACACCTGGCACCGGGACGCGGCCCTGCTGCTGCTCGCCCTGTTCCGGCTCGGTCATGCCGAGGAGGGCCGGCGGTACCTGCGCTTCCTGCTGGACATCTGCGCCACGCGGGCGGACCCGCTCGCCCCGCTCGTCGGCATCCACGGCCACACGACCACCGAGCGGGAACTGCCGCACCTGTCCGGCTACGCCGACTCGCGGCCGGTCCGCACCGGCAACGAGGCCGCCGACCAGGTCCAGTTCGACACCTACGGTCACATCCTCGACGCGGCCCTGGTCTACCAGCAACTCACCGGCGACCTCACCGGCGACCAGTGGGGGCTGCTGCGGTGGCACGTCGACACCATGGCCCGGCGGTGGCGAGAACCCGACCACGGCGCCTGGGAGATCCGCGGCCCGCGCCGGCACTACGTCAACTCGAAGGTGATGACCTGGGTCTGCCTCGATCGGGGCGTTCGCCTGGCCGATCTGCTCGACGACCGCACCGCCGCCGTCGACCGCTGGCGGCAGGCCCGCGACGACCTGCACGCCGAGGTCCTCGACCGCGGTTTCGACGAGTCGGTGGGCAGCTTCGTGCTGGCGTACGGCAGCAGCGAACTCGACGCGGCCCTGCTGCGGATCCCCCTGGTCGGCTTCCTCCCCGCCGACGATCCGCGGATGCTCGCCACCATCGACCGGATCCGCCAGCGGCTCGCCATCGGCCCGGCCCTGATCCGCCGGTACCGCGCGGACGACGGCCTGCCCGGCGCGGAGGGGGCATTCCTGCTCTGCTCGTTCGAACTGGTCTCCGCCCTCGCGCTGGCCGGCGAGCGGAAGCCGGCACGGCAGCTCTTCGACCAGCTCAGCGCGTACGCGGGGCCGCTGGGCTTCTACTCCGAACAGCTCGCCGCCGACGGGACCGCGCTGGGCAACTATCCCCAGGCGTTCACCCACCTCGCCCTCATCGAGGCGGCCCTGAACCTGGACGCCGCCGGCGACCGGGACGCCCTGCACGCCTGGGCCGAGCGCTCGCGGCGGATGCCGGCGGGTCGTCCCGCCGGGCGGTGACCGGGACGCCGATCCGGAGCGGGCTCGGGCCACCGCCGGCGGCTCGGCGTACGCCCGGTCGAGCCGACGCGGCGGGGGTGTGCGGGGTCGGCAACCCCCGCACACCCCCTGTGCGCGATGTTCGACTGTCCGCCCTAGGGCAGGACCGCTGTGCCCTTGCGGTAGTTCTTCCCGTTGCCGTCCGGGCGGTAGTTGTTCTCCACGTTGCCCGCCGAGTCGACGGAGAACCAGTGCACCCGGGTGCCGGCCGGGACGGTCAGCGTCTCCCCGCCCTCGCGGATGCCGGCGGAGCCGTACAGCGTCGAGTCGTACGTCGGGGCGGCCCGGTCCAGGGTGTAGAAGACCGCCGCCGGTTCGCTGGTCTCGAAGGACACGTTCACCATGCCCGGCGTGGAGCTGGGCGCGACCTTCAGCGTGCTCGCCGGCCGTTGCTTGTCCTTGGCGAAGTCACGGGCCACCCGCATCAGCTCGACCAGCCCGTTGGCGAACTCCATCGTCTCGGCGTGCGCCTCCTCCCACTCCGGCTGGAAGGAGGTGCCGACCTCGAAGTTCCACGCGTAGATGCCGTACTTGTACCAGAGCATGTCGCCGGAGTTGCCGGCCGCCGAGTAGAGCACGTCGGAGATCGGGCCGGTGCGCGCCGGGGTGACCGCCATGTTCCGGTGCCGCTTGATTGCGCTGAGGATCCGCGACGAGGCACCCCAGAACGCCGACTCCTCGGCGAGCGTCGGCCGCGGCGCCGAGACCCGGTCCGGCAGCGCGTACGCGCCGGGCGACCACATGAAGTAGTTGCCCGAGGAGTGCAGGTTCATCGAGAACCGGATGTTCGGGCGGGCCGCCAGCCAGTCCAGGTTCCGGTTCTCCGGCTCGGACAGCTCGCTCGGGCCGGCGTAGGTGCCGCTGGTGCAGCTCGACGACGCGCCGGAGTAGCCGTCGAAGAGGCTGTACTCGGTGTAGTTGCGGTTGTTGTCCACACCCCACGAGTTGCGGGCCAGGAAGTCGGCCGAGCCGGTCAGCGGGCAGTGGTTGGTCATGTTCTTGCGCTGCGAGTTGAAGTCGTAGAACGAGTAGTGCCCACCGTCCGGGTTGACCGACGGCGCGATCCAGATGTCGAGGTTGTTCAGCAGCTGCTTGGTCTGCCCGTCGTGGCCGTAGTTGCGCAGCAGCCGCTCGGCGGTTTCGATGGTGACCAGCGGCGGCACCCACTCCCGGGCGTGCTCCTGGGCGTAGGCCAGCACGCCGAGCTTGGAACCGTCGCGGTGCTTGCCGATCCGGATCGCGTACACCGGGTGCGGCTCGCGGGAGACGCTGGCCGGCGCGCTCAGCCCGTCGGTGAGCGGGGTCCGCGCGGCCGGCGCGACCACGCCGGTGCCCGGGCTGCCCCGATAGGTGTACGCCCGCAGCAGCGACCCGGCGTTGGCGTTGAGCGCGGCCACCACCTGGGCGGCGGTGCTGGTGACCGTGCCGGCGGAGTCGGTGCCCAGGGTCACCCGGACCGCCGAGCCGGCGACACTCACCGACAGCGGCGTGTTCGGCGCGCCCGGGTCGGCGAGCTCCACCGAGACGTCGTTGCCGCCCTCGTGGCCCCAGGCCAGCGAGTCCACCGCGACCCGGCTGGCGGTGGCGGTGCCGAGCACGGCCTGCGCGTGCCGCCGGTAGCCGTTGGTCTTGTACGGCAGCTCCACGATCTCCGCCAGGTCCGGGAACTCGGCGGCCAGCTGGTGGATCCGCGCGTACAGCTCCGTGGGGGTCAGGTAGCTGGTGACGAAGTCCTTCTGGTAGCCGGGCCCCTCCGGGCCGTCGCCCGGGGTCGGCAACCACTCCCGGACGGTGGCGATGGCGACGTCACCGGTCGGGCTGGTGATCCGGACGCGGTCCGGACGGGTGGTCACGGTGGCGGCGCCCCGGTGGTACAGGTAGACGCCGGCGTCGACGAAGCGGGAGATGGTCTGCGTACCACCGGAGCCGAAAGCGGTGCCCGGGCCGCTGTCCCGCTCGACGGTGAGCGGGGTGGCGACCGTCTGGCCCTGCGCCCACTTCGCCTCCACGGACAGGATCTGGTCGGTGCCGGAGGTGTAGTAGTCGGCCCGGATGATCTTGACGTCGGAGACGTCCGGCGCGGTCGGGTCGGCCGCCGCGGCGGCGAACTGCCGGTTGTCGGCCACGTGCTCGGCGATCGTCGCCGCGCGCTCGGCCACCCGGGCCTGGGCGTCGGCGGGCCGGTGCAGCACCTTGCCGAGCCGGAACCCGGCGGCGGTCAGCGCCGCGCCCTCGCTGGCCGTGATGACCGCGTGCGCGACCACGCCGTCCTCGGTCCGGCTGACGTGGTGGTCGAGGTCGACGCCGGTCGCGACCAGGGCGTCCAACTGGGCGGTGCCGTCGAGCAGCACCTCGACGACGTTCGCCTCCTCGTCGCCGACCCGGACCAGGTCGACCGAGGGTGCGGCCGGCGGTGCGGTGGCCGAGGCCGGGCTGACCAGCAGCACCACGGCCATGGCCCCGGCCAGCGCGGCGGGGAGCGGAAGGCGGCGTCGCCACCGGGGACCTAGGGGATCACGCATCTGTCGACCCTTCTGTTGCTCGGCATGGGTGACCGAATGAGCTGGCCGAGGGGCCCCGCCCGGGGTACGCGGCTCCGCCCCGTCGGTCGCGCGCCGCGCTGGCGGCGTCACGACCCGGTGGAAGGAAGGTGATGGTGTCCGGTTGCGGCGGACCGACGCTGCCCGCATCGCCGAGTTGCGGAAGCGCCGTCGAGTGGTGGACGGGAGGATGTTCCGGTTGCGGTCGGTGGACTGAGCCAATCCTCAGTGTCGACAAAGTGGTCTGTCAATCCTCCGGGTAAGGTCCGGCTCCGGGTGCCGGTCAGTTCAGCGCGGACCGTACGCCCAGCCCGACGAGGACGACGCCGGTGACCCGGTCCAGCGCCCGGCGCACCCGCTCGGTCCGCAGCAGCCGGGCGGCCGCCCCGGTGACCGCCGTCCAGCCGGCCAGCCACCCGGTGTGCAGCACGGCGTGCGCGGTGGCCAGCAGCAGCATCGGCGCCAGCACCGGCCCGGACGGGTCGAGGAACTGCGGGGCCAGCGTCAGGTAGACGGCCGCCGCCTTGGGGTTCAGCACGTTCCCGAGCAGCCCCTGCGGGTACGGGTGCCGAGCCCGGCCGGCGAGCCGGCGCCACCCGGCCCGGGCGGACGGCCGGCCGGGTGCGGCGGGCCGCCGGCGGGCGGCGGAGACCAGCAGCCAGACACCGAGCCCGACGAGATAGCCGGCGCCGGCCAGCTTGACGATCCAGAACGCCTGCGACGAGCGCAGCACCAGCGCCGCCAGACCGGCCGCGGCCAGCGCCGCGTGCAGGTAGATCCCGGTCACCGTACCGAGGATCACCCACCAGCCCTGGCGCCGGCCGCCGGCGCCCACCCGGGAGACGACCAGCGCGAAGCTGGTGCCGGGGGTGAGCGTGATCGGCGCGACGGCGAGCGCGAAGCCCAGCATGCCGGCCCCGGTCACCGGTCAGACCACCACCCGGTAGTGGGTGGTCAGCAGGCCGGTGTCGTCGTACACGTGGAAGGCGATGCCCGGCGGTTGCCGCTGGTCGGTCAGCGTCCCCTCGCCCTCCCACGGCATCCGTAGGGTCGAGACGACGCCGGGCGCGATCCGCAGCGGGCGGCCGGCGAAGGTGCTCGCCGCGGCCGTGTGGAAGTGCCCGGTCAGCACGGCGACGATCTGCGGGTGGGCGGCCACCAGCTCGGCGAGCGGGTCCGTGGGCAGCAGCCGCATGTCGTCGATGACCGGGTGGTGCAGCGCGACCGGCGGGTGGTGGAAGGCGATGAAGACCGGGACGTCGGCCGCCACCGAGGCGAGCTGCTCCCGCAGCCAGCCCATGGTCTCCTCGTCCAGGTGACCGTCGTCGCGGCCGGGGATGCTGGAGTCGGCGAGCAGGAAGGTGGCGCCGCCGACGTCGTGCCGGCTGTTGATCGGCCCGTCGCCGCCGCCGGTTTCGCCCAGCAGCCCCTTGCGGTAGGCGTCGCGCACGTCGTGGTTTCCCGGGCAGACCAGCACCGGGTGCGGCGAGGCGAAGAGCTTCGCGGCCAACTCGTACTCGGACACCTGCCCGTGGTCGGCGATGTCCCCGGTGATCAGGATGGCGTCCACCGGCCGGGCCAGGTTGTGCAGGTGGTCCATGACCCGGGCGGTCCGCTCCGCCGAGCGCGGATGGTCGTCGAGGTGGGTGTCGCTGAGGTGCGCGATGGTCAGCACGAGGGCTCCCTAACGGGTTACGCTGCTTTTGCCGTTAGGGACGCTACACTGGCCCCCCGGAGATCCACAACACGCCCGCGACCCCGGAGGCACGATGTCCGTCCAGCTCACGCTCGCCCTGGCCGGCACCATCCGGCACGACGGCAACGGCGGCGTGACCGACGATCTCGCCGACACCGGCGGGCTCGCCCGGTGGCTGCGCGACCACGCCGAACCGCTGCGCGGCTACGACCACGACCTGGCGCCCCCGGCCGACCTGCCCGACGAGCGGACCCGGCTCGACGTGGTCGCGCTGCGCCGGGCCGTCCGCACGCTGCTCGCCCGCGCGGTGGCGCCGGCACCGCCCAGCCGGGCCGACCACGCGTCGCTGCTGACACCGGACGAGGCGGTGCGCCACCTCAACGACGTCGCCGGCCGGCTGCCCACCAGCCCCCGGCTGCACTGGCCCGCCGACGGGGCGCCGATCCTCACCCGACACGCCGGTCCGGCCGAGCCACGGCTACGGCTCACCGCGGCGCTGGCCCGCGCCGCCGTCGACTTCCTGGCCGGCCCCGAACGGGAGCAGCTGCGCGCCTGCCCGGCGCCGCGGTGCGTGCGGTACTTCGTCCGGGAGCACGCCCGCCAGCAGTGGTGCAAGCCGTCCTGCGGCAACCGCGCCCGGGTCGCCCGCCACTACCAGCGCCAGCAGGCCGGAGCCGGGCGGCCGGCCGACGCTGACTGACCGCCTACTCCGCGCACCGTACCGGCGGCCTCCTGCTCGGGATCAGCCGGCTGCGCCGCGCCGCGCGCGGCCGGGTCTGACCGGTAGGGCGACGATCTCCGGGCAGGCGTGCGGTGCCCGGAGGTTCTCGTTTCCGGAGCGCCGGCTCGTCGCGCGCGCCATGCCGCTTCTTGATGCAGTCAAGAAAAAAGTCGGGCATACTGCGCACCGTGGCCACCTCGGACGTCGAGCGCGTGCCGCGCGGGGCCGCGCTCCGCGTGACCCGTCCGCGGCTGGCCGCGCTGTCCGCGGTGCACGCACATCCGCACGCCGGCACCGGCTCCATCGTCGGTGCCGCGTCGGGAGCTTCCCGAGTGTCCTATCAGGCCAGGTACCACGTGCCCCGCGCTGACCGGCGCGGGGCTGGTACGTCACGTGTCGCGGCGCCAGCAACCAGTTGACCGAACGAGACCGACAGGAGAAGGACCGACGTGCCTGAGCACGGCAGCGAGAGCGAGAACCCGGCAATCCCCTCCCCGACGCCGAAGCCGAGTCGGCCGAGGTCGAACCAGGACTGGTGGCCGAACCAGCTGAACCTGCAGGTACTCCATCAGCACTCACCCCGGGCCAACCCGCTGGGCGAGTCGTTCAGCTACCGGCAGGAGTTCAAGAGCCTCGACGTCGAGGCGCTCAAGCGGGACGTCTTCGAGGTGATGACGACCTCGCAGGACTGGTGGCCGGCGGACTACGGCCACTACGGGCCGCTGTTCATCCGGATGAGCTGGCACTCCGCCGGCACGTACCGGATCGAGGACGGCCGCGGTGGTGGCGGCGACGGCGCCCAGCGGTTCGCCCCGCTCAACAGCTGGCCGGACAACGCGAACCTCGACAAGGCGCGCCGGCTGCTCTGGCCGGTCAAGCAGAAGTACGGTCAGAAGATCTCCTGGGCCGACCTTCTGGTCTTCGCCGGCAACTGCGCGCTGGAGTCGATGGGGTTCAGGACGTTCGGCTTCGGCTTCGGGCGGGAGGACGTCTGGGAGCCCGAGGAGGTCTTCTGGGGGCCCGAGGACACCTGGCTCGGCGACGAGCGCTACAGCGGCGACCGGGAACTTGCCGCCCCGCTGGGCGCCGTCCAGATGGGGCTGATCTACGTGAACCCGGAGGGCCCCAACGGCACCCCGGATCCCCTCGCCGCCGCCCGGGACATCCGGGAGACCTTCCGACGGATGGCGATGAACGACGAGGAGACAGTGGCGCTCATCGCCGGTGGCCACACGTTCGGCAAGACCCACGGCGCCGCCCGCGCCGACGAGTACGTCGGGCCGGAGCCCGAGGCCGCCCCGCTCGAGGCGCAGGGCCTGGGCTGGAAGAACAGCTACGGCAGCGGCAAGGGCGCCGACACGATCACCAGCGGCCTCGAAGGCGCCTGGACGCCCACCCCGATCACCTGGGACAACAGCTTCTTCGAGACGCTCTTCGGCTTCGAGTGGGAGGTCTGCGAGAGCCCGGCCGGCGCGAAGCAGTGGCGGCCGAAGGGTGGCGCCGGGTCGGACGCCGTACCCGGGGCCCACGACCCCTCCGTCCGGTACGCCCCGATGATGGCGACGACCGACATCGCGCTGCGCGTCGACCCGACCTACGAACCCATCTCGCGGCGCTTCCTGGAGAACCCGGACCAGTTCGCCGACGCGTTCGCCCGGGCCTGGTACAAGCTGCTGCACCGCGACATGGGACCGGCCTCGCGCTACCTCGGCCCGTGGGTGCCGGAGCCGCAGCTGTGGCAGGACCCGGTCCCGGCGGTCGACCACGAGCTGATCGGGGCCGAGGACGTCGCCACCCTCAAGAACACGGTCCTCGCCTCCGGACTGTCCATCCCCCAGCTCGTCCGGACCGCCTGGGCGTCGGCGGCGAGCTTCCGTGGCACCGACATGCGGGGCGGCGCGAACGGAGCCCGGATCCGCCTGGAGCCGCAGCGGAACTGGGAGGTCAACGAGCCGGCCGAACTCGCCACGGTGCTGCCGGTCCTGGAGCGGATCCAGCAGGACTTCAACAGCGCGCAGTCCGGCGGGAAGAAGGTCTCGCTCGCCGACCTGATCGTCCTGGCCGGATGCGCGGCCGTCGAGCAGGCCGCGCGGAACGCCGGGCACGAGGTGACGGTGCCGTTCTCGCCCGGACGCACCGACGCCGCGCAGGAGCAGACCGACGTCGAATCGTTCGCCGTGCTGGAACTGAGGGCTGACGGGTTCCGCAACTACCTGCGCGCCGGCCAGAAGCTGTCGCCGGAGACCCTGCTGCTGGACCGGGCCAACCTGTTGACGCTGACCGCTCCCGAGATGACCGTGCTGGTCGGCGGCATGCGGGCGCTGAACGCCAACGTGGGGCGGACCCGGCACGGCGTCCTCACCGACCGGCCCGAGTCGTTGACGACCGACTTCTTCCGCAACCTGCTCGACATCGGCACGGAGTGGAAGGCCGCCACCGACACCGAGAACGTCTACGAGGGCCGGGACCGCGCCACCGGCGAACTCCGGTGGACGGCCACCGCCGTCGACCTGGTCTTCGGCGCGAACTCCCAGCTCCGCGGCATCGCCGAGGTCTACGCCAGCGCGGACGGGCAGGAGCGGTTCGTCCGGGACTTCGTCGCGGCGTGGGTCAAGGTCATGAACCTGGACCGGTTCGACCTCGCCTGATCCGTACGGGCCCCGGTCGGCGTGACCGGGGCCCGTCCGTCCCGCCGGGCTCAGCCGGGCCGCCCGCGCAACGCCGGCCGTGCCGGTCGTGCCGGCCGCTCGCCCAGCACGTCGCCGACCACCACCGCGGCCAGGACCAGCACGACGAGGCTGGTGACGAGCACCGGCGGCCAGCCGCCCACCCACGGTGCCGCGGCAGCGAGCACCACCAGCCAGAACACCCGGTGCCAGGGCACCACCCCGATGATCCGGAAGGTGAACAGGGTGCGCCCGACCAGGAACAGCGCGGGACCGCCGACGATCAGGGCGATCCAGCGCGCCGGTGTGTCGCCGGTGGGCCGGTCGACGACCAGGTCGAACCCCGCGGCGGTGCAGACGACGCCCGCCAACATCACCAAATGGGTGTACGGCGCCAGCCGGGTCGCCCGCCGCAGCAGGTGGGCGGAGAGCGTCCGCAGGATGGCACCGGCCCCCAGGACGTAGACCTGCCAGAGCAGCAGCATGGTGAGGAAGGCGCAGAGGAACGCGGCCAGTCGGGCGTGGGTGAACTCCGCGCTGCTGATCTTCAGGGTCGGCGCCAGGATGATGTCGCCGAGCGCCAGGATGACGAACTGCTGGTACCGCTCACCCAGGTGCGCGGTGGTCATCTCGTACTGCCCGAGCGGTACCCGGCCGAGCCAGGGGGTGGGGTAGCGCGCCGCCGCCGAGACGTAGTCGATCGCCACCGCGACGGTCCACAGCTGCCACCACGGCGCGCCGGGCAGCAGCGCCCCGGCGATCCAGAAGACGCCGGAGACCAGGAACCAGAAGAGGAAGCGCGCCGCCCGTCCCTTGGCCTGGTGCCGGTGCCGGTGCCGGCGCTGGTGCTGGTGCAGCACCCCGACCAGCACCAGGCCCCGTACCAGGTGGGGGGTCACGTATCCGACGGCGAAGACCAGCGCGTGCGCGGCGGAGGCGAGCGCCGCCGCCGTCACCACGGCACCGAGCGCGGTGACCATGAGGATGGCCTGGATCGGCCGCTGTTCCGGGTCGTAGAAGTCGGTGGTGGTCGAGGTGATCGACCAGGTCCACCAGATCGCCATCAACATGAGCACGACCGGCCCGACGCCGGCCCACGAGTCCCGCTCGGCGATCAGCATCGAGACCAGCGCGAGGGCGGCCACGAAGACGACGTCGAAGAGCAGTTCCAGCAGGGTGGCCCGGTTCGAGGCGTTCGGCCGGCGGACCAACTCGGTGCTGCCCCCGGTCGTCATGCCGGCCTCCCCGCCGCCGTCGCACCCGGTCGTGGGCGAAGCCGCGCCGTGGGGCGCCCCCGCGCCGCCGGGCGTACGGCCTGCCGGTCGCCGGGCCCGCGAGGATTATCGGTGCGGCCGCGACGAGCCGTCCCGAGAACGGCGATTCCGGACTTCGCCCCCCGTGCCCACCGGCCCCCAGCCGCGACCGCGGTTAGTCGTCCGCGGGCGGGGTACGCGTCCGGGGCGCGCTGCCGGCCCGTTGACCCGGCCCCTCCTGCCGAGGACCGATCCGAGAGGAACGACGGTGTCACACGAGTACCGCAAGAGCGCTGAGGCGATCTCCCGGCTGTCGCCGGAGCAGTACCGCGTCACCCAGGAAGCCGGCACGGAGCCGCCCTTCGCCAACGCGTACTGGGACAACAAGGAACCGGGCATCTACGTCGACGTGGTGTCCGGTGAGCCCCTGTTCGCGTCCGTCGACAAGTACGACAGCGGCACCGGCTGGCCCACCTTCAGCAAGCCGATCGACCGGCGGAACGTGGTCGAGGTGCAGGATTCGAGCCTCGGCATGTTCCGCATCGAGGTCCGGTCGGCGCGCGGGGACAGTCACCTCGGGCACGTGTTCGACGACGGTCCGGTGGAGACCGGTGGGATGCGGTACTGCATGAACTCTGCGGCGCTCCGGTTCGTCGGGCGCGACGACCTCGAGCGCGAAGGCTACGGCGAATACCGCACGTTGTTCGAGCACCCGGACGGGGAGCGGAAGCGATGACGGAGAAGACGGAGAAGGCGATTCTGGCCGGCGGCTGCTTCTGGGGCATGCAGGACCTCATCCGCAAACGCCCCGGCGTGCTGGACACCAGGGTCGGATACACCGGCGGGGACGTGCCGAACGCGACGTACCGGAACCACGGGACCCACGCCGAGGCGATCGAGATCGTCTACGACCCGCAGCGACTCTCCTACCGTGACCTGCTGGAGTTCTTCTTCCAGGTCCACGACCCGACCACGAAGAACCGCCAGGGCAACGACGTGGGCCTGAGCTACCGGTCGGCCATCTTCTACACCGACGAGCAGCAGCGGCAGGTCGCGGAGGACACCATCGCCGACGTCGACGCCTCGGGCCTGTGGCCGGGCAAGGTGGTCACCGAGGTCAGCCCGGCCGGGCCGTTCTGGGAGGCCGAGCCGGAGCACCAGGACTACCTGGAGCGCAACCCCGGCGGCTACACCTGCCACTACGTCCGGCCGGACTGGAAGCTGCCCCGACGCGGGGAGAACGCCGGCTGACACCGACCGGGGCCGATCGCCGGGCGCGGCCGCCCGCGGGCCGGCCAGGTGTAGACGGCACGCCAGGTGGTATCCGGGGCTCGACTCCAGCACCTCGACTCACGGAAGGGTGGCCACCCATGGCGGTCAAGACCGAAGCGCGGGTGGACGTTGCCGGGATCCGGCCGTTCACGGTAGAGATCCCCGAGGCGGAACTGACGGCGCTGCGGCAGCGCATCGCGGCCACCCGCTGGCCGGAGCGGGAGACCGTCGGCGACCAGTCGCAGGGTGTGCCGCTCGAGACGATCCAGGCGCTGGCGCGCTACTGGGAGAAGGAGTACGACTGGCGCCGGGTCGAGGCGCGGCTGAACAGCCTGCCGAACTTCGTCACCGAGATCGACGGGCTCGACATCCACTTCGTCCACGTCCGTTCCCGGCACGACGACGCGCTGCCGCTGATCGTCACGCACGGCTGGCCCGGTTCGGTGATCGAGCAGCTGAAGATCGTCGGCCCGCTCACCGATCCCACGGCGCACGGCGGGGACGCGTCGGACGCCTTCCACCTGGTGATCCCGTCGCTGCCCGGTTTCGGGTTCTCCGGCAAGCCGACCGCGCCCGGCTGGGGCCCGGACCGGGTCGCGCGCGCCTGGGCGCAACTGATGGACCGCCTCGGCTACACCCGCTACGTGGCGCAGGGCGGCGACTGGGGAGCCCTGATCACCGACCTGCTGGCGTTGCAGAAGCCGCCCGGGCTGATCGGCATCCACACCAACATGCCCGGCGCGATTCCGCCCGACATCGACGCGCTGTTCCAGTCCGACATCACCGGCGCGAACAACGCGCTCGGCAAGCTGCCCGCCGGTCTCTCCGACGAGGAGAAGCGTACCTGCGAGCAGTTGGACTTCTTCTGGAAGCACTCCGCCTACGCCCTGATGATGGGTACGCGCCCGGAGACGCTGACCGGGCTGGCCGACTCCCCCGTCGCGCTCGCCAGCTACATGCTCGACCACGACGCGGCCAGCCTGGACCTGATCTGCCGGTCCTTCGCCGGAGAGCAGGTGGGCCTGTCGCGGGACGACGTCCTCGACAACATCACCCTGTTCTGGTTGACGAACACCGGGGTCTCCTCGGCCCGGATCTACTGGGAGAACGCGTACTCCTTCTTCGCCGCCAAGGGCGTCACCGTGCCCGCCGCCGTGAGCGTCTTCCCCGACGAGCTCTACGAGACGCCGCGCAGTTGGGCTGAGCGGGCCTATCCGAACCTGATCCACTACAACAAGCTCGACCGGGGCGGTCACTTCGCGGCCTGGGAACAGCCGCAACTGCTGTCGCAGGAGTTGCGCGGCGCCTTCCGGTCGCTGCGCTGAGCCGACGCGCCGACCACGGGTCCTTGTTCCGACGAACCGGCACCGACTCCTCGGCGAGCCGGAGCACCGGGCGCAGGCGTGACCACCGCCGCCTCGCCGGGTGCTCCGGCTCGCCGTCCTGCCCGCGGTACGCGGCGCGGATCCCGGCCGCGTCGCCACCGGGTGTCGCGGGTGGGATCGAGCCGGCAGGACGGGCGGGCCGGTGACGACGGGCGGGGGCAGGCTGCTGCGGATGCCCGGCGGGCCGCGGCGGGCGATCTTCCTGGAGCTCTTCTTCGACCTGGTGTTCGTCGCCACCCTCGTGCAGCTCTCCCGGGGGCTGATGCGGGATCTCGGCTGGGGCGGCGCCTTCCAGACGCTGGTGCTGCTGTTGGCGATGTGGTGGACCTGGAGCATCACCACCTGGACGACCAACCTGTACGACCCGCAGCGCATGGAGATCCAGTTCCTGGTCACCGCCACCATGCTCGGCAGCCTGCTGATGGTGGCCGCGCTGCCCGAGGCGTTCGGCGCGCGGGGTCTGGTCTTCGCCGGGGCGTACGTGGCCATCCACGTCGGTCGGCAGGTCTACTTCGTCCTCGCCCTGCGCGGCCACCAGTTGCAGCGCCGGAGCCTGCGGCTGCTGTTCTGGTTCGGCGTGTCGGCGGTGCCGTGGTTCGCCGGCGCGCTCGCGGCCGGTACGGCCCGGCCGGCCCTCTGGGCGCTGGCGGTCGCCATCGACTACACCGGCGGGATCCTCCGCTTCCCCACGCCGGGGCTGGGCCGCTCACCGGAATCGGACTTCCCCGTGCTGGCCGAGCACCTGGCCGAGCGGTACCGGCAGCTCTTCATCATCGCGCTGGGCGAGCTGATCCTGGTCACCGCGCTGACCCTGGGCGGCACCGGCTTCGCGGGCGACCGGATCGTGGCGTTCGTGGTGGCGTTCGCCGGCACCGTGCTGTTCTGGCGGATCTACGTCTACCGGGCCGGGAACCTGCTGCCCGACGCCATCACCGCGGCCGGCAGACCGGACAGCCTGGCCCGGTGGGCGGCGCTCGCCCACCTGATCATGCTGGCCGGCATCGTGGCCACCGCGGTGGGCGACGAACTCGTCATCGCCCATCCCCTCGACGCCGCCGAACCGGCCTGGGTCGCCGTCATCCTCGGCGGACCCGCGCTGTTCCTGGCCGGGCGGGCCGGCTTCGAGTACACCGTGTTCGCCCGGGTGTCCCGGCCACTGCTGACCGGCATCCTGGTGCTGGCCGTCCTGGCGCCACCGCTGCTGCTGGCGCCGCCGCTGCTGGTCGCCGCCGCCGCCCTCGCGGTGCTCGTCGGGGTCGCCGGGGCCGACACGGTCCGTGCCCGGCGGCATCCGGCCGAGCCGCCGTCACCGCCGGACTGACCGCCGGGGTCACCCACGCCGGCGAAGCCTCGTCCGGGTGAGTAGCCGGACGGGCCGCCCCACGACCGGTCCCGCCGGCGGGACAATCGGCGGATGCTGCTCCCCGCGCTGGCCGTCCAGCGGTGGGTGAACTCGCCGCCGCAGACCCCGGACGCGCTGCGCGGCCGGGTGGTGCTGGTCGACGTCTGGGAGTACACCTGCGTCAACTGGATCCGCACCGCGCCCTACCTGCGGGCGTGGCACCGCGACTACGCGGACCTGGGGCTGACCGTGATCGGGGTGCACGCGCCGGAGTTCGAGTTCGGCCGGCACGCCGAGAACGTCGAGCGGGGCATCCGCGACCACGAGCTGACCTACCCGATCGCGCTGGACGACGACTTCCGGATCTGGCGGGCCCTGCGCAACGACGCCTGGCCGGCGAAGTACCTCTTCGACGCCGACGGGCTCCTCGTGGACCGGTGGGTCGGCGAGGGCGGCTACGAGCGGGTGGAGTCGGAGATCCGGCGGCTGATCGAGGTCCGGGCACCCGGCACCCGGCTGCCGCCGGTCAGCCCCGAGGCGACGGCCTTCGCCCGGACCGGCCAGCCGTCCTACCTCGGCATCACCCCGGAGACGTACCTGGGCGCCGACCGGGCGGTGCCGGGCAGCTTCGCGGTGGCCGGCGACTGGCGCCGCAGCGGCGAGTACGTCGAACTCGCCGGCGGGACCGGCGAACTCGGGCTGCCCTTCAACGCCGGCGAGGTGAACCTGGTCGTCGACCCCGGACCCGGCCGGCCGGTCCCGGTCCGCGTACTGCTCGACGGGGAGCCGATCGGCACCGAACGCGGCGCCGACGTCGGCCCGGACGCGGTGGCCCACATCGACCGGGCGGCCATGATCCGCCTCGTCGCCGGGGCGTCCCGCGACGACCACCTGCTGACCCTGGTCACCGACCGACCCGGCTTCCGCCCGCACGTGTTCACGTTCGGCCCCTAGCCGCCCCGCCGCGGCGACCGGTTCAGCCGCCCCGCTGGGGCGACCGGTTCAGCTGGGCCGCAGGTGGGTGCGCCGGCTCTTGCGCCCCGCCTCGTACGTGGCCCGCGCCGCCCGCCCCTCCGCCGTGCTGGCGACCTCGGCGACCGGGACGTCCCACCAGGCGCCGGCGTCGGGCCCGGCCTCGAACCGGTCGGTGGTCACGTGCAGCACCGTGGTGCGCGTCGCCGCCGTCGCCGTGTCCAGCGCGGCGCGCAGCTCCGCCATGGTGGACACCCGGATCAGCTCCGCGCCGAGGCTGGCCGCGTTGGCGCCGAGGTCGACCGGCAGCGGCGCCCCCGACCGGTCGAGGTACGCGGTGCCGAGCCGGTGCGCGCCGACGCTCTCGGACAGCCGCCCGATGGAGGCGAAACCGGAGTTGTCGACCAGCACCACGACCAGCTTGACGCCCTCGGCGACAGCGGTGGCCAGCTCGCTCGGCAGCATGAGGTAGGACCCGTCGCCGACGAGCACGAACACCTCGCGGTCCGGCGCGGCGAGCTTCACCCCGATCCCACCGGCGATCTCGTAGCCCATGCAGGAGTAGCCGTACTCGACGTGGTAGCTCTTCGGGTCGGCGCTGCGCCACAGCCGGTGCAGGTCGCCGGGCATCGACCCGGCAGCGCAGACCACCACGCCCCGGTCGCCGGCGGCGTCGTTGACCGCGCCGATCACCGCGGTCTGGCTGGGCGCCGCGTCCGGGGCGGCCTGCCGGGCGGCGTCCGCCACGGCCACCCACCGCTCGCGCAGCCGGGTCACCTGCTCCCGGTAGTCCGGCGGGGTCTCCCAGCCGGCGCAGGCCGCGTCCAGGGCGGCCAGGCTCTCCCGGGCGTCGCCGACCACCTGCGTGCCGGAGAGCTTCGCCGCGTCGAAGCCGGTGATGTTGAGGTTGACGAAGCGCACCCCGTCGCCGAAGAGGGTGCCGGAGGCCGTGGTGAAGTCGCTGTACCGGGTGCCCACCCCGATCACCACGTCCGCGCCGGCCGCGATCTCGTTGGCCGCGGTCGTCCCGGTGACCCCGACCGCGCCGAGGGCCAGCGGATGGTCGTGCGGCATGGCGCCGGTGCCGGCCTGGGTCTCGGCCACCGGCACCCCGTGCTCGTCGGCGAACCAGCGCAGCGCCTCGGTGGCCCCGCTGTAGATCACCCCGCCGCCGGCCACCACCAGCGGCCGGCGCGCCGCCCGCACGATCCCGGCCGCCCGGGCCAGCGCCGCGATGTCCGGCAGCGGTCGGGGCACGTGCCAGACCCGCTCGGCGAACAGCTCGTCCGGCCAGTCGTACGCCTCGGCCTGCACGTCCTGCGGCAGGGCGAGGGTGACCGCGCCGGTCTCCGCCGGGTCGGTGAGCACCCGCATCGCGGCCAGCAGCGCCGCCGGCAACTGCTCCGGCCGGTTGATCCGGTCCCAGTAGCGGGAGACCGGCCGCAGCGCGTCGGTGACGCTGACGTCGTAGGAGCGGGGGTCCTCCAGTTCCTGGAGCACCGGGTTGGCCACCCGGGTGGCGAAGATGTCGCCGGGCAGCAGCAGCACCGGCAGCCGGTTGATGGTGGCGCCCGCCGCGCCGGTGACCAGGTTGGTCGCCCCCGGCCCGATCGAGGTGGTGCAGGCCAGCGTGCTCAGCCGGTCGGTCATCCGGGCGTACGCCGCGGCGGTGTGCACCATGCCCTGCTCGGTGCGGCACAGGTGGTACGGCAGGTCCGCTCCGGCGGCGGCCAGCGCCTCGCCGATGCCGGCGACGTTGCCGTGGCCGAAGATGCCGAAGCAGGCCGGGATGAGCCGTTGCCGCCGCCCGTCGCGTTCGGAGAACTGCCGGGCGAGGAACGTCACGACCGCCTGCGCCACCGTCAACCTGGGCATCACGCCTCTTTCGTTCCGGGCCGGGTCAGCGGCAGCCGCTCGTCGACCGGCTGGTCGGCCCAGCTGCCCCGGATCCAGCCGTGCCGGGGATCGTCCACACAGGCCATGGTCCGGGTCGCCCCCGGCCCGGCCAGCACGTTGAGGTAGTAGAGGTGGTAGCCGGGCGCGGCCATCGACGGCCCGTGGTAGCCGTACGGGACGAGCACCACGTCGCCGGTGCGCACCTCGGCCAGCACGTCGATCGGCCGCTCGGCGGTGCCGTAGACCCGCTGGTAGCCGACCGGCCCGTCGCCGGGCGCGCCGCCGGCCACCTCGAAGTAGTAGATCTCCTCCAGCGCCGCCTCCACCCGCCCGTCGTCGTAGGTCCGGTCCTCCTCGTGCTTGTGCGGCGGGTACGACGACCAGTTGCCACCGGGGGTGAGCACCTCGACGGCGACCAGCCGGTCGCAGTCGAAGGCGTCCGGCGCGCAGAAGTTGTTGACCTGCCGGCTGGCCGGCCCGGCACCGCGCAACTCCACCGGCACGTCCCGGGCCGCGCCGTAGCGGGGCGACATCCGGCGGGTGGCCCGCGCCGAGGGCAGGGCGAAACGTCCGGCGCCGCGGATCGTCGCGGTGGCGTCCCGGGGCAGGTAGGCGAAGTCGGTGACCGCGGTGAACACCGACTCGCGCCCGGTCAGGTTGAGCCGCAGCCCGTCGCAGTGCACGCTGGCCGCCCCGGCCAGCGGCACCACCAGCATCTCCTCCTCCCCGGTGGCGAAGGTCAGTTCGCCGCCGGCGGGCAGGGTGAGCACCCGCAGGCCCGCGTACCGCCAGCCGGCCCACTCGGGGGTCACCTCCAGGGCCCAGGGCGCGCGGGCGGTGCCGCCCCAGGGCAGGTGGGCGTCGGCGGTCCTCATGCCCGTCCTCGCTTCGCTGCCGGCGGGCATGAGGCTCCACGCCCGCTGTGCTGATGATCCGCTCGCGGCCGCTGGCTCATGCGTCCTGCCCGGTGGGCAGCAGCGAGCCGGCCAGGTCCACCGCGGCGGCCACGTCGTCGTCCGGCGGGTAGAGCAGCGCCCGGCCGACCACCAGGCCGCGCACGCCGGGCAGCCGCAGCGCCCGCTGCCACCGCGCGTACACCACGTCCGGCGCCTCCACCGGGTCGCCGCCGAGCAGCAGGACCGGCAGCGTGGTCGCGGCCATCACCGCCTCCATCTCGTCGATCGCCGGCAGCTTCAACCAGGTGTACGCGCTGGTCGCGCCGAGCGCCTGCCCGACGCTGACCCCCTTGATGACCGCCTCGGGGCGCAGGTCGGCGCTGACCCGGCCGTTCGCGCGGGCCACCCAGAGCGGCTCGACCAGGGCGACGGTGCGGTGGGCCGCCAGCGCGGTGACCGCCTGGGCGCAGGCCTGCAGGGTGGAGGCGGTGCCCGGGTCGTCCGGGTCGATGCGGCAGAGCATCTTGCCGCCGTCGTAGCGCATCGCGGCGATGCTGTCGGCGTCGTACGCGGTGAACCGGTCGTCGAGTTCGAAGGTGGCGCCGGAGAGGCCGCCGCGGTTCATCGAGCCGATCGCCAGCCGGTTCTCCAGCGCACCCAGCAGCAGCAGGTCCTCCAGGATGTCGGGGGTGCCGAGCACGCCGTCGACACCGGGCCGGGACAGCGCCAGGCGCAGCCGGTCGAGCAGGTCCGCCCGGCCGGCCATGGCCATCGGCCGGTCCCGCACCCCGAGCGCGCCCCGGGCCGGGTGGTCGGCGGCGATGACGAACAGCGGCCGGCCGGGCTCGGGCCAGGGCCGGCGGGTACGGCGGGCGGCGGCTTCGGCGATCGCCTGCGGCCGGTGCGCGCGGGTGCGGGTCAGCGCGGCGTACTCGGTGCTCACCGGTCTTCTCCTGTCAGGACGGCGGTCGGCGGCGCGGGCGGTGGCGCGGCGTCCCCGGCCAGCGCCGCGGTCTCGGCCAGCGCCGCGGTCTCGGCCAGCGCCGCGGTCTCGGCGTAGTCGGGCATGGCGGCGGAACAGGCCAGGCGGGAGGCGACGATGGCGCCGGCGGCGTTGGCGAAGCGCAGGGTCCGCTCCAGCGGCCAGCCACGCAGCAGCCCGAGGCAGAGCGCCCCGCCGAAGGCGTCGCCGGCGCCCAGCCCGTTGACCACCTCCACCGGCACCGGCGGCACCCGTACGCTCTGCTGCCCGGTGCGGGCGAGCACCCCGGCGGGCCCGAGCTTGACCACGGCGAGCCGGGGCCCGCGGGCCAGCAGCAGGTCCGCGGCCCGGTCCGGGTCGCGGGTGCCGACCGCGACCTCCACCTCGTCGAGGTTGCCGACGGCAACGGTGACCCGGGGCAGCACCTCGGCGACGGCCGCGGTGGCGGTGGCCGGGTCGGGCCAGAACATCGGCCGGTAGTCGAGGTCCAGCACGGTGTGCGGGCGGCCGTCCCGGGCGTCCAGCGCGGCGCCGTGCGCGGCGCGGCTGGGTTGCTGGCACAGCCCGGTGCCGGTGAGCCAGAAGACGCGCGCGGCCACGATCGCCTCCAGGTCCAGCTCGTCGGCGTGGATCTGCAGGTCCGGGGCGGTGGGCGTGCGGTAGAACCAGAGCGGGAAGTGGTCCGGCGGGAAGATCTCGCAGAAGGTGACCGGAGTGGGCAGCCCGTCGACCGGGTGGACCTGGCTGTCGTCCACCCCGTACTCGCGCAGCGCCCGGTGCACGTAGTCGGCGAACGCGTCGGCGCCGGTGCGGGTGATCACTCCCGCGCGCAGCCCCTGCCGGCTGGCCGCCACCGCCACGTTGGTGGGGCTGCCGCCGAGGAACCGGCCGAACCTCTCGACCTCGGCCAGCGGCGTGGCGATCTGCAACGGATAGATGTCCACCCCGACCCGGCCGATGGTGAGCACATCGAGCATGCGGCGCCCTCCGTCCCGGCCGGCGTCGGCGTACCCGCCGGCTCGTTGCCGTCCCTGATTGGTAACAGTGCCGTGCGAGTTGTGTCAATGTGTTGTCATGACATCCGCGCTCTGCGCTCGGTGACCGCTTCGGTACAGTGGCGCCCATCGTTCCCGCCCCGATCCCGCGTAGCCGCAGCGAGGAGGTTTCCGTGACCGGCCCCGAGATCGCGGTCGACCGCAGCAGCCCGGTCCCGCTCTACTTCCAGGTCGCCGAGCAGTTCGCCGCGGCGATCCAGCGTGGCGACCTGGCCCCGGGTGACCGCCTGGACAGCGAGTTGCAGCTGGCCGACCGGTTGGGCCTGTCCCGGCCCACCGTGCGGCAGGCCATCCAGCACCTGGTCGACAAGGGACTGATCGTCCGCCGGCGCGGCGTGGGCACCCAGGTGGTGCGCGGCGAGGTGCGCCGGGCGGTGGAGCTGACCAGCCTGCACGACGACCTGGTCCGGGCCGGCCAGCGGCCGTCCACCTCGGTGCTGGAGCTGGCCGTCGTGCCCTGCCCGCCGGCGGTGGCCAGCGCGCTCGGCCTGCCGCCCGGCGGCGAGGTGCAGCACCTGCGCCGGCTGCGGTTCTCCGACGGCGAGCCCCTCG
Organism: Micromonospora sp. C28SCA-DRY-2; assembly: GCF_030519475.1. Taxonomy (GTDB): domain Bacteria; phylum Actinomycetota; class Actinomycetes; order Mycobacteriales; family Micromonosporaceae; genus Micromonospora. The sequence continues at coordinate 284,476 of NZ_JAUMKD010000007.1, forward strand.
CGGTGATGGAGAACTGGCTCCCGCTCGACGTGCCGCGGCTGACCATGGAGGCGTTGCAGGCCGACGGCCTGTACGCGATCCTGCGCAGCGGCGGCCGGCGCATCCGCGGCGCCCACCAGCGGATCGGCGCCCGGGCCGCCACCGCGGCCGAGGCGCAGATGCTCGGCGAACGGCGCGGCGCGCCGCTGCTCACCATGACCCGCACCGCCTACGACGACCAGGGCCGCTACGTCGAGCACGGCGCGCACATCTACCGGGCCAGCCGCTACTCGCTGGAGGTGACCGTCGCCGAACGGTGACGGTGCGTGTTTCGCGCTCATTTCAGTGACAGGTATTTACGTCGTCAAGCTGTCATGACATTGTGGCCGCAAGCACCGCCGGCGCGGGACGTGCGGCCGGCGGGCGACCCGCGAGTCTCTTCGAAGTCTCTCCTTGCGAAGGGAAGCAGCCCATGTCAGCCAAGCCGAGACACGCAGCAGGCGTGCTCGCCGCGCTCACCGCCGTCGCTCTCACCGCCACGGCCTGCGGCGGCTCGGACGAGCCCGCCGGCAAGGACGCCAAGAACATCACCCTCACCATCTCCGCCAACGCGATCGCCGGCGGCAAGAACTCCGCCGGTGCGGAGTGGATCCAGAACTGGGTCATCCCCAAGTTCGTCGAGGCACAGAAGGCCAAGGGCGTCACCGCCAAGGTGACGTTCGTGCCCAGCGGCGTCGACGACGAGCAGTTCAAGACCAAGCTGGCCCTGGACCTGCGCTCCAAGGGCGGCGCCGACGTGATCGCCGTGGACGGCATCTGGGTCGGCGAGTTCGTCCAGGCCGGCTACCTCAAGCCGCTGTCCGAGGTGGCCGGCGACCAGGTCGACTCCTGGGAGGGCTGGTCGCAGATCCCGGACACGGTGCAGGGCCTCGGCTCGTTCGAGGACAAGCGCTACGGCATTCCGCTCGGCACCGACGGCCGGGTGCTCTACTACAACAAGAAGCTCTTCGCCCAGGCCGGCCTGCCCGCCGACTGGCAGCCCAAGAGCTGGCAGGAGATCCTCGACGCCGGCGCCAAGCTCAAGGCGCTGCCCGGGGTGACCCCGATCCAGATCAACGCGGGCACCGCGATGGGCGAGGCCACCTCGATGCAGGGCGCCCTGCCGCTGCTGGTCGGCGCCGGCGGCGAGATCTACAAGGACAGCAAGTGGGCCGGCGCCAGTCAGCCGGTCAAGGACATGCTCGACTTCTACGCCAAGGTCTACGGCGGCGGGCTGGGCGACCCGAAGCTGCAACAGGAGGCGAAGGGGCGGGACAAGTCCTTCGCCGAGTTCGCCGCCGGCAAGATCGGCATCCTGGCCGAGGGCGACTACTTCTGGCGCAGCGTGGTGAACCCCAAGGACGGCATCGCCAAGATGGCCGACCGGGACACCACCGTCGGCTACGCGATGATCCCGGCCAAGCAGCCCGGCGCCGGCATCCGCGGCCAGGACTTCGTCAGCATGTCCGGCGGCGGCGTTCGGGTGCTCAACCCCAACTCCAAGTTCCCGTCGCAGGCGTGGGAACTGCTGTCGTTCATGCACTCCGCGGAGGCGGTCAAGGCCGAACTGGCCGGCGCCGCCCGGATCACCGCCCGCACCGACGTCAACAAGGAGGTGCTGGCGGCCGACCCGATGCTCAACTTCGTCGCCGAGAAGGTGCTGCCGATCACCGCGTACCGGCCGCCGCTGGCGGTCTACCCGCAGGTCTCGGTGGCGCTGCAGGAGGCCACCGCCGAGGTCACGGCGGGCAAGAGCGTGGACGAGGCGGCCAGCGCGTACCAGAAGAAGGTCGAAGGGTTCGTCGGTGGTCCAGGTAACGTCACCTCCTGACGAGGTGGTCGAGGGAGTGCGCCCGGCAACGGGCGCCTCCCCGGCCCCCGACGCCGCCGGGCTGGGCCGGGCCCGGGCGACCGGTTTCCTCGTCCCCGCCATGGTGCTGATCCTGGTCTTCCTGGTGGTGCCGGCCGCGTGGACGATCTACCTGGGCGTCACCAACTACCGGCTGACCGGCCTGGCCGCCGCCAATCCGGAGATCGTCGGCCTGGACAACTACACCCAGGCGCTGGGCGACGAGCGGTTCCGCACCTCGCTGCTGCTGACCCTCCAGTTCGTCCTCGGCTCGGCGGTCATCGGGCAGGCCGGGCTCGGGTTCGCCATCGCCTTCGCGCTGCGCGACCGCCGCGGCCCGCTGCGCCGGCTGGTCGAGGGGTTCGTCCTGCTCTCCTGGATCCTGCCCAGCTCGGTGGTCGCCTTCCTGTGGATCGCTCTGCTCGACCGGGACGCCGGCACGCTCAACGCGCTGCTCGGCATCCCCGGGATGGCCTGGCTGCTCGACTACCCGATGCTGTCGATCATCATCTTCAACACCTGGCGCGGCACCGCGTTCTCGATGATGCTCTACGCCGCCGCGCTGGAGAACGTCCCCCGCTCCCACCTGGAGACCGCCCGGCTGGCCGGCGCGTCGACCTGGCAGCAGCTGCGCGACGTGGTCTTCCCCCGCATCCGCGGGCACGTGCTGACCAACCTGCTGCTGATCAGCCTCTGGACGTTCAACGACTTCGCGCCGTTCCTGATCACCGCCGGCGGCCCCGAGCAGCGCTCGGAGATCCTGCCGGTCTACGTGTACAAGGTGGCGCTCTCCGGCGGCGAACTCGGCTTCGGCGCCGCCATCTCGTTCATCATGCTGCTGATCAACCTGGTCATCGCGCTGGTCTACCTGCGCATGCTGGGCCGGCGGAAGGAGCCGGCGTGACCGCCACCACCGCGCCGTCCGCACCCACCACCGCGCCGCCCGGGCCCACCGGGCCCACCGTCGCGGTACGGCACGTGCTCGCCCAGATCGGCCGCTACACGTTCCTCTGCGCCGTGCTCGGATTCTTCGCGCTGCCGCTGCTGTGGCTGGCCACCGCCCCGTTCGACGACACCCCGACGGTCACCGCGTCGCTGCCGCAGTTCACCCTGGACAACTTCCGTGCCCTGCTGGACAACCCGTACGCGCTCAGCTCGCTGCTCAACTCGGTCTACCTGGCCGGTGGCACCGCGGCGCTGGTGGTGGTCTTCGCCGCGCTCGCCGCGTACGCGCTGAGCCGGGTCCGGGTGCCCGGCCGGGACGCGCTGCTCTACGGGCTGCTGCTGCTGTCGTCGATCGTCACCGGCACCGCGACCATGGTGCCGCTGTTCGAGCTGGCCTTCCGGCTCAACCTGATCGACTCGCGGCTCGGCGTGATCCTGATTCTCAGTGGCGGCCTGTTGCCCGCGGCCATCTTCATCCTCAAGGACTTCATGGACTCGACGCCGACCTCCTACGAGGAGTCGGCCCGGGTCTTCGGCGCCAGCCCGCTGCAGATCATGCGGCACATCGTGGTGCCGGTGGTCCGTCCCGGCCTGGCCACCGTCGGGGTGTGGGCGGTCGCCAACGTGTGGGGCAACTTCCTGGTGCCGTTCCTGCTGCTGCGCGGCCCGGAGAAGGCCCCCGCCGCGGTGATCATGTACACCCTCTACACCGAGGGCGGCCAGGCCGACCTGCGGCTGCTCTCCACCTTCTCGCTGCTCTACTCGCTGCCGGTGGCGCTCATGTTCGTCTTCGTCAGCAGCCGGTACGGATTCCGCTTCCACGGAGGGATCAAGCGCTGATGTCCGCCATCACCATGCGCGAGCTGACCAAGGTCTACCCCAACGGGGTACGCGCCCTGGACGCCCTCGACCTGGAGATCGCCGACGGCGAGTTCTTCGCCCTGCTCGGCCCCTCCGGCTGCGGCAAGACCACGCTGCTGCGCACCATCGCCGGGCTGGAGGTCGCCTCCGGCGGCAGCGTGCACATCGGCGAGCGCAACGTCACCAACCTGCCCCCGGGCAAGCGCGACGTGGCAATGGTCTTCCAGGACTACGCCCTCTTCCCGCACATGACAGTGCAGGAGAACATCGCCTACCCGCTGCGGATCAAGAAGGTGGACCGCCGCGCCCGCGCGGACAAGGCCGCCGAGACCGCCGACGAGCTGGGCCTGTCCGCGCTGCTGCAACGGCGTCCCGGGCAGCTCTCCGGCGGCCAGCAGCAACGGGTGGCGCTGGCCCGGGCGATGGCCTGCCACCCGCAGGTGTTCCTGCTCGACGAGCCGCTGTCCAACCTCGACGCCCGGCTCCGGCTGGAGGCGCGCACCTTCCTCAAGCGGCTGCAACGCGAACTCGGGGTGACCACCGTCTTCGTCACCCACGACCAGGCCGAGGCGCTGGCCCTGGCCGACCGGATCGCGGTCATGGAGGGCGGGCGGATCCGCCAGGTCGGCACCCCCACCGAGGTGTTCCGCCGTCCCGCCAACACCTTCGTCGCCGGCTTCATCGGCTCCACCCCGATGAACCTGGTCGACGCCCGGGTGGACGGCGACGAACTGGTCGTGGGGCGGGCCCGGCTGCCACTGCCCGAGGACGCCCGCGGCCAGGTCGGCGGCGGCGAGCGGCTGGTCTACGGGGTCCGGCCGGAGTACCTCGACTACTCCCCCACCCCGGTTCCCGGCGCGCTGAGCGGGCAGGTGGTGGTCGTGGAGAACCTGGGCAGCGTCTCGCTGGTCTCCCTGGACGTGCCCGGCGACGACGCCGCCGAGGCGCCCGGGGACGCCGGCTCGACCGGGGACGCCGGCACGACCGGGGCGGGCGGCGCGGCCGGCGACGCCGGCGGGCGGACCAGCGTGCAGGTGGTGGTCGCCGAGGGGGGCGAACCAACACCGGGCGACACCGGCTGGGTGGTGCCCCGGCCCGGCCGGTCGCTGCTCTACCGCGACGGCGACCTGGTCACCGTCGCCGAGGCGGCGAGCGTGCCGGCGCCGCGCGCCGGAGCCGGGGTGCAGGGCTGAGCATGGTCACGCACCGGGGCACGTGGACCCTCCAGGACCGGGCCGACGACGTGATGCGGTCCCTGCCGGTCACCGTCGCGCCCGGCACGGCCGCGCTCACCGTCCGGCTGGACTACCCGCGCGCGGCCGGGGTGCTCGACCTCGGCTGCGTCGGCCCGGCCGGCTTCCGCGGCTGGTCCGGCGGCGCCCGCGACGGCTACACCGTGGCCGCCGACTGGGCCACCCCCGGCTACCTCCCGGGCGAGTTGGAACCCGGCGAGTGGCAGGTGCTGCTGCGGCTGCACCGCATCCCGCCCGACGGGCTGGCGTACGAGGTCACCGCCACCACCAGCGGCACCGCGCCGCCGGCTCCCGAGCCGCCGGCCGCGCCGCCGCGCCCCGACCGGCCGCCCCGCCGGGACCTGCCCGGCGTCGACGGCCGGCACTGGCTCGCCGGTGACCTGCACGCGCACACCGTGCACAGCGACGGCGCGCAGAGCATCGACGAACTCGCCGCGCTCGCCGCCTCCCGCGGGCTGGACTTCCTCGCCGTCACCGACCACAACACCGTCAGCCACCACCCGTGGCTGCCGGCCGCCTCCGGCCGCTACGGCATCACCCTGCTGCCCGGGCAGGAGGTGACCACCGACCGGGGGCACGCCAACGTCTTCGGCCCGGTGGGCTGGGTCGACTTCCGCCGGCCACCGGACGAGTGGCTCGCCGCCGCCCGGCGCGACGGCGGGCTGATGTCGGTCAACCACCCGCTCGGCGGCGACTGCGCCTGGCGGCAGCCGCTGGCCGACCGGACCCCGCTGGTCGAGGTCTGGCACTCCGGCTGGTGGGACCGCACCTGGGGCGCCCCGCTGGCCTGGGCGCGGGCGTGGCGGGCGGACGTCGTACCGGTCGGCGGCAGCGACTACCACCGCCCGGACGCCGACGCGCTGCCCGGCGCCCCCACCACCTGGGTGCTCGCCGACCGGGACGCGCCGCCCGGGGACGCCGTGCTGGACGCGCTGCGCGGCGGCCGTACCGCCATCTCCGCCGACCCGTACGGGCCGCTGCTGCTGCGCCTCGGCGACGAGCTGCTGGTGCTCGACGCCGACGGCGCGCTGCTGGCCTACCCGGACGGGCGGCACCGGCTGGTCCGCGGCGACCGGTGCCTGCTACCGGCCGGCGACGGGCTGCACGTCCTGGAGTCCCACCGCATGGAGGTGATCGCACTGTGCAGCTGACCGGACGCACACGGGTGGCCGGCGCCCCCGTCAACTACGGCATCTACCAGCCCACCGGCGCACCCGTCGGCCCCGACGACCTGCTCGCCGCGCTGGCCGACGACGGCTACACCGGGGTGGACTCCGGCCCGATCGGCTACCTCGGCACCGGCGAGGCCCTCGCCCGCCGGCTGGACACGACGGGCATCGCGCTCGCCGGCGGCTGGGTCGACCTGCGCTTCGCCGACCCGGCCGGCTTCGCCGACGACCTGGCCCAGCTCGACGCGGCGCTCGACGTGTTCACCGCCGCGCCGGTCGACGACCACCGGTTCGCGCCCCGGCCGACCCTGGCCTGCCCCGGCAACCCGGCCCGGATGGCCCGCCCCGGCGCCCCGACCGACCTGGCCTCGGCGCTGCCCGCCGCGGCCTGGCCGGACTTCGCGGCCCGGGTGCAGCAGGCCGCCGACCGGTGCCGCGACCGCGGTCTGGAGCCGGTGTTCCACTACCACCTCGGCACCGACGTGGAGACCGAGGCGGAGGCCGACCGGCTGCTCGAACTCACCGACATCGCGGTCTGCCTGGACACCGGGCACCTGGCGCTGGCCGGCGGCGACCCGGTGGCCGCGGTACGCCGCTGGGCCGGGCGGATCGGTCAGGTGCACCTCAAGGACGCCGACCTCGCCGCGCACGCCCGGGTCCGGGCGGCCGGCGGCGGGCTGATGGACGTGGTCGCCGCGGGCGGCTTCTGCGCACTGGGCCGCGGCGACGTCGACCTCGCCGGGGTGCTCGCCGGCCTCGACGCCACCGGCTACACCGGCTGGCTGGTGATCGAGCAGGACGCTCCGGCGGACGGCCGGGACCTCGACCGGATCCGCGCCGACCAGCACGCCAATCTCCGCTGGCTCGAGGAGGCGCTGCGATGACCGAGCCGGGCAAGCGGATCCGGATCGCGGTGGCCGGGCTGGGCATCATCGCCCGCACCGTGCACCTGCCGCTGCTGCAACGCCGGAGCGACCTGTTCGAGATCGTCGCGCTGGCCGACCTGTCCCCGACCCGGGTGGCCGAGCTGGGCGAGCGGTACGGCGTGGAACCGGCCCGCCGCCACACCGACGCGGCCCGGATGGTGACCGACGGCGGCTGCGACGGGGTGCTGCTGGCCACCTCCGGCTCGCACGGCGAGCTGGCCGCGCTGGCGCTGCGCGCCGGGCTGCCGGTGCTCTCCGAGAAGCCGCTGGCGTACACGATCGCCGAGACCGACCGGCTGGCCGAGCTGGCCGGTGGCGGCACCGCCCTGATGGTCGGCTACATGAAGCAGTACGACCCGGCGGTGGCCGAGGCCGCGCGGCTGCTGGCGGAGCTCGGCGGCGCGGAGCGGGTGCACGCGGTGGAGGTGACCGTGCTGCACGCCGGCGGCGACCGGCAACTGCGCTTCGCCAACCTGCCGCCGGCCGCCGGCGACGTGCCGGCCGAGGAGGCGGCCCGGTTCGCCGCCGCCGACCGGGCGCTGCTGGACGCCGCCGTCGGCGCGGACCCGGGCGCCCGCACCCTCTACCAGATCCTGGTCAACAGCATCTCGCACGACCTGTCCCTGCTGCGGCTCTTCACCGGCGCACCGGCCACCGTGGAGCAGGTGGCCACCTGGCCGCTGACCCCGGCCGGCCCGGCCGAGCCGTCCGTGGAGATCAGCGGGCGGCTGCCCGGTGGCGCCCGCTACGGCATCCGGTGGCTCAACCTGCCCGACTACCCGGCCTACCGGGAGACGGTCACCCTGCACCACGCCCGCGGCTCGCTGGAGCTGGTGTTCCCCTCGCCGTACCTGCTCAACGCGCCCACCACGCTGACCGTGGTGGACGAGCACGGCGGCGGCGAGCGGCGGGCCGCGTTCCGGTCGGTGACCGAGGCGTTCGAGCAGGAACTGGTCGCGTTCCACGCGATGGTCACCGCGGGCGCCGCGCCGCTGACCGGGATCGCCGAGGGCGCGGCCGACGTACGGACCAGCCAGCAGGTGGTACGCCGCTACGGGGAGCTGACCGGGGCGGCGATCGGCGGAGAGGCGGCGAGCTGATGGGGCGACCGACCGAGATCATCGTGGTGCCACACACCCACTGGGACCGGGAGTGGTACGAGCCGTTCCAGCGCTTCCGGTTGCGGCTGGTGGCGCTGCTGGACGACGTGTTCGACCGGATGGAGCGCGACCCGCGACAGCGGTTCACCCTGGACGGGCAGCTCGCCGCGGTCGACGACTACCTGGAGGTTCGCCCGGAACGGCGGGAGCAGGTGATCGCCCTGGTCCGCGCCGGGCGGCTGGCGGTGGGCCCGTGGCAGATCCTGCTCGACGAGTTCCTCTGCTCCGGCGAGAACATCGTCCGCAACCTGGAACGCGGGCTGGCCCGCAGCGCCGACCTGGGCGGCGCCATGCCGGTCGGCTACCTGCCCGACATGTTCGGCCACATCGCCCAGATGCCGCAGATCCTGGCCGGCGCCGGGCTGGCCCACGCCTGCGTGTTCCGCGGCGTGCCCGAGGGGATGCACCGCCACGCGTTCGCCTGGCAGGCGCCCGACGGCACCACCGTCCGCACCGAGTACCTGCCCGGCGGCTACGGCAACGCGGCCGCGCTGATGGAGGACCCCGCGCAGATCACCCGCCGGGCCGCCGACCTGGCCGGCAAGCTCGCCGACTGGCGGTTCGACGGCGAGGACACCCCGGTACTGGCGATGTACGGCACCGACCACGCCGCCCCGGCGCCGGACGCGCCCGACCTGCTCGCCGCCGCCGACCTCGCGGATGTCCGGCTGCGGCTGGGCACCCTCGCCGAGTACTTCGCCACCCAACCGGCCACCGTCGACGGCCTGCCCGTCGTCCGGGGGGAACTGCGCTCGCACGCCCGGGCCAACATCCTGCCCGGCGTGATCTCCGTCCGCGGCCACCTGAAGCGGGCGATGAACCGCGCCGAGCGGCGGGTCGAACGGTACGCCGAACCGCTCGCCGCGCTCACCCACGACGGTTCCGTGCAGCGCTTCCTCGACATGGCCTGGACCCGGCTGATCGACGCCAGCTGCCACGACTCGGTGACCGGCTGCGGCTGCGACGAGACCGCCGAGCAGGTCGCCGCCCGCCTCGCCGAGGCCGACCAGCTCGGCCGGGCGGTCTGCGACCTGGTCGGCGCGCGGCTGGCCGCGGCCGTGCCCCGGGACGGCTACCTGGTGTTCAACCCCACCCCAGCGGCGCGCACCGCCGTGGTCCGCCTGGACGTGGCGGCACCGGCCGACGCCACCGTGGCCCTGGCCGACGCCGCCGGCCGCAGCGTGGCCGCGCAGGTCCTCGACCGGGGCCGGACGCTGCTCGCCGACGACCTGGTGCCGGCGGCCGACCTGCCCGCCGTGCTCACCCGGGTGCACGGCCGCGAACTGTACGGCCAGGAGGTGGCCGCCTGGTCCGTCTCGCCCGACGACGCCACCCTCACCTTCCAGGTGGCGCGGCACGGCGACCCGGCCTTCGACGTGGCGGACGTGCGGCTGGCGCTGGCCGCGGCCGGGCCGCACGACCGCTGGCGGGTACGCATCCTCGCCGCGCCCCGGGCCACCGTCGCCGCCCTGGTCGAGGTGCCGCCGCTCGGGCGCGCCGCGGTCCGGCCGGTGCCGCTGCCGGCGACGGCGGACCCGCGGTTCGCCCCGGTGCGGGTGGCCGGCCGCAGCGTCGACAACGGGCTGCTGCGGGTGGACGTCGCCGAGGACGGCACGCTGGCGCTGAGCACCCCGGACGGCGTGACGGTCGACGGGGTCGGCCGGGTGGTCGACGGCGGCGACGTGGGCGACAGCTACAACTACGCCCCGCCGGCCGCCGACGAGGCGGTCGACAAGCCGCGCGCGGTGCGCACCGTGGTCCGCCACGACGGGCCGCTGGTCGCCGTCCTCGACGTGGTGCGGGAGTACCGCTGGCCGGTGGCCGCGGACGTCGACGCCGGTTCCCGCGCGGTGGACCACGAGGCGATCGTCGTCACCACCCGGGTGGAGCTGCGCTGCGGCGAGCCGTTCGTCCGGCTGCGCGTCGAGTTCGACAACCGCTGCGACGACCACCGGGTGCGGCTGCACCTGCCGCTGCCGTCGCCGGCCGACACCTCGTACGCCGAGGGGCAGTTCGCCGTCGTGCGGCGGGGGCTGACCGCGGAGGGCGGCGGCGGTGAGGTGCCGTTGCCGACGTTCCCGGCCAACGGGTTCGTCGCCGCCGGCGGGCCGGACGGCGCCCTCGCGGTGCTGCTCACCCAGCCCACCGAGTACGAGCTGACCGACTCGGGTGGGGAACTGGCGGTCACCCTGCTGCGGTCGATCGGGATGCTGTCACGCAACCGGCACGCGCTGCGCGACGAGCCGGCCGGTCCGCAACTGCCCACCCCCGAGGCGCAGTGCCGCGGCCTGCGCACTGTCGAGCTGGCGGTGCTGCCGTACCGGGGCGGCTGGCACTCCGCCGGGGTGCTGGCGGCCGCCGAGGCGTACCGGCACGAGCTGCTGGCCTTCCCCGGCACGGCCGACCCGGCCACCGAGCTGCCGGCGCCGGCGGTCGGGCTCGCCGTGGACGGCGCCGGCGTCGCGCTGACCAGCGTGCGGGACCGGGCGGGCCGCACCGAGGTGCGGCTGGTGGCACAGACCCCGACGGACACCGTCGCCGTGCTCGGCGGCGCCGACATCCGCGGGGCGTGCCGGGCGGACCTGCTCGGCCGGCCGGGCGAGCCGCTCGGCGTGGACGGTGACGGGCGGGTCCGGGTGCCGCTGCGGGCCTGGGAGATCGCCACCGTGCAGCTCGACCTGGGCTGACCCGGTGGGTCCGGCGGGCCCCCGCCCCCGCCGGACCCACCGCCGGTGGTTGCCGGCCTGGCGGCCGAGCCGACGTGGTCCGGACGACCCGGTACAGCCGGCCCGGCGGACAGCGACTCCCGCCCGTCCGTACCGCAGTCCCGCCGAGCAGCGGGATCTTCCGGCGGAAACACCCTCATAACCGGCGCGCCGTAACGGTAGAAGGTTTCACCCGCGCTGAAACTGGTGAAGGTGGGCCCAGCACCTGCGCCCAAGGGGGGATCATCCGTGCCCGAAACCAGCCTCGACCGGTCCGACCACCAGGCCGACCGTCCCGAAGAGGTGACCGACCCGCTGCTGTGGAAGCTGGCTCTGGAGGTGGCCGACGCCCACGAGCCGGACGGCGACGGCGGCTGCCGCAACCTGCTCTGCGCCGGCCAGTCCTGGCCCTGCGCCGCGTGGAACAACGCCCAGCACGCGTTGAGCGTGGCGCGGGCCGACACCCCGCCGGCGCCGCCCGCCGCGGACCGCGAGCCGGTCACCGGCTGGGCCGCCACCGCGCCGGCCCAGCGCCGGCCGGCCTCCCGGGTCGCCGCCTAACCAGCTCATCGGATCGATGCCGGCCACCCGACGGGTGGTCGGCATCGTCGTGTCCGGGCCCCTGTGACGCACCTGGCTTTTGTTTAGCTAAGTCAGGTGCGGTAGCGTCGCCGGCATGACCGACGACCTGCTCGCCGACCGGGACTCCTGGCTGACCAGCACCTGCTCGATCGCCCGGGCCCTGGACGTGGTCGGCAACCGCACCACCCTCCTGCTGCTGCGCGAGGCGTCGCTGGGCACCCGCCGCTTCGACGCGTTCGCCCGCCGGGCCGGCGTCAGCGAGCCGGTCGCCGCCGCGCGGCTCCGCCAGCTCGTCGCCGACGGGCTGCTGGAACGGCACCCCTACCGGGAGCCCGGCCAGCGCACCCGCGACGAGTACCACCTCACCCGCAAGGGCGCCGAGCTACTGCCGGTGCTCACCGCGCTGCGCCAGTGGGGCGACGCCTGGGCCGCCGACGAGGCGGGGCCCGCGATCCGCCTCGAACACCACGACTGCGGCGCCGCCGTGCACGCCCGGCTGCGCTGCGACGCCGGCCACGACGTCGCCGCCGACGAGATCGCCGTACGCCCGGGGCCCGGCCTGCGCCGCGCCGACCGGAACCCGCCGACGGCGCCCTGAACCCCACCCCGGCACGTGACCGTCACGGGCCCGACCCAGCCAGGAGCACGCACATGAAGATCGCCGGAACCACCGCCCTCGTCACCGGCGCCAACCGGGGCTTCGGCCGGCACCTCGCCGCCGAGCTGACCGCCCGCGGCGCCACCGTCTACGCGGGCGCGCGCGACCCCGACCGGATCGACCTGCCCGGCGTCACGCCGGTGCGGCTGGACATCACCGACCCCGCCTCGGTGGCCGCCGCCGCCGACCGCGCCGGCGACGTCACGCTCCTGGTCAACAACGCCGGCTCGGCCACCGGCGCGGACCTGCTCGACGCCGACCTCGACCGGATCCGGCTGGAGCTGGAGACCCACTACGTCGGCACGCTGTCCATGGTCCGCGCGTTCGCCCCGGTCATCACCGGCAACGGCGGCGGGTCGATCCTCAACGTGCTGTCGGTGCTGTCCTGGGTGAGCTTCCCGCACCTGGGCGCGTACAGCGCGGCGAAATCCGCCGAGTGGTCGATGACCAACGCGCTGCGCGCCCAGCTCGCCGGGCGCGGCATCCGGGTCGCCGGCCTGCACGTCGGGTACATGGACACCGACATGGCCGCCGGCGTCACCGGGCCGAAGTCCGACCCGGCGGACATCGCCCGGATCGCGGTGGACGGCATCGAGGCCGACGCGTACGAGATCGTCGCCGACGACGTCAGCCGGCAGGTGCGGGCCGGGCTCGCCGGTGGGGTCGCCGCGCTCTACCCGCGGCTGCCGTGACCCGGCGGTGGGGTGGCACCCAGGTGCCACCCCACCGGCCGGATCACCGTACGTGGTTGCACTCCGGCAGGCTGTCCAGGTTGTTCGGCGAGGTGGCGTCGGCCACCGTGCGCAGGTACGGCCGGCCCACCCGCGGGCGGACCACCCGGATGGCGGTCCGCGCGGTGCCCGGCTCCTGCACGAAGAACGCGAACCGCCCGCTGCCGATCAGCTCGATCGCCTCCGGCACCGGGATCAGGAAGTGGCTCCCGTCGCCGTTCTGCCCGCCCAGTCCGACCGTGGTCCCGTTCACCGTCCGCACGCAGCTCACCCGCACCGGCACCGCCGCGTCGTAGTACTCGGTGTCGGCGACCAGCGCCACCTGCAACCAGCCCTCGCTGGTCACCGACGGCTCGTTCGGCAGCAACGCGTCCGGCGTGGTCGGCACCACCGAGTCGCTGGTCCACTCCCCCGGCGCGGCGCGCCGGTGCCAGTGCCACGAGCCGCGCACGTCCTGCGGCAGCGGCAGCCGGGTGGTCTCCAGGTCCCGCAGCACCGGACCGTAGCGCAGCGCCGGCGACAGCCGGGACAGCGCCGGCGCGGTCCACTCCCGCAGCAGCCCCACCGACTTCTGCGGCACCAGCCCGGCGGTGACGTGCACGTCCGAACCCGGCACCATCAGCAGGGTCAGCGGCACCGGCACCCCGGGGTTCACCGTGAAGATCCCGGAGGTGTCCACGTACGGCGAGGTGATCGGGTCGGCGCCCGGCAGCGCGGCCGTCCCGCTCTCGTCGGGCAGCCCCGGGGCGAGCAGCGCCACCGCCGGGTCCACGATGTGCAGCCGGTCCATGTCGTCGCCGACGCAGTACGCCAGCAGCCCGTCCTGCGACCGCGACAGCGTGCCCAACCGCACCGGTACGCCGGTCCGCGCGTTCTCCGGAGGCTGCCGGGGGTCCTCCACCTCCACCTTCAGGTACGCCCGCACCACCGCGACCGGCCGGCCGAGCAGCAGCGCCAGGTGCTCGTCGCCGGCCCGGCCGGTGACGTCCACCGTCCACCGGGTGGTGTCCAGCACCCGCAGCAGCGACTCCAGCGCGCTCTGCGCCCCGCCGGCCGGGTGGCCGCCCGCGCGGGCGGTGGCCAGCGCGTTGTCGGCGGCCAGCATGCGGTCGGCGAACCGGGCGAGCAGCGGGTTCGGCAGGAACCGGCTGGGCGGCGCGCCCAGCGTCGCCGGCCGGCCCGGGTCCTCCTCCCAGGCGGTCACCGTCTCCGGGTCCGGCCGCAGCCGCCCGTAGCCGCTGCCCTTGTCGTCGAAGAACTCCAGCGTCCGGTCGACCAGCGACGGCACCAGGTAGCCGCAGACCGGGCTGATCCCGGCGTCGGCGTCGCGGGTCGCGCCGGTGGCGTCGGCGAAGCGCAGCAGCACCCGGGCCGGGGCGGTGAACCGGGGGCGCAGCGCGGCCAGGTCCGGGTGCCCGGGCACGGCCAGCGTCGCCCCGTGCGTCACCGGCGCCGGCGCGGCCACCTCCGGGCCGAGCACCGCCAGGAACCGGCCGAAGCCGTCCACCAGCCGGGCCCGGTCCACCCGCAGGTAGCCCGCCCGCAGGGGAACGAAGTCCGGCGCCCGCGGCGGCTGCGGCGGCTGTGCCGTGTCGGTGGCGTTCGGCGCGTCCACCACCAGGCCGGTGGCGTCGCGGCGCAACTGCTCGGCGATACCCACCAGCTCGCCGGAGAGCAGGTCCCGCTCGGCGTCCTCGGCGTCGATCGTGCCGTCCAGCAGCGCGGTCGCCGACGCCGACAGCATCACCCGGCCGCGCAGCGTACGGCCGGTCTCGGCGGGCGGCTCGGTCACCGTGGCGGGCAGGTCGAAGTCCACCTCGCCCAGCGGCCAGTCGTGCGCCCCGCGCGGGGACGGCAGGTAGGTGCCCGACCACTCCAGCAGCAATGGATTCCACGGCCGGCTCGGCGGGGTCACCCCCACCGGGCTGGGCAGCTGACCCTCCACCACGGTGCCCGGCGGCGCGGTCGTCGGATCGCCCACGCCCGGGTCGAAGGTCGCCCACCAGGCGGCCCGGGCGGCGGCCACCGGGGACGGCTGGGTGTCGGTGGACCGGGCCAGGTCCGGGGCGGAGCCCGGGTCGATGCTGGCCAGCTCGACGAGCAGGTCGGTGGCGACCGCCGGCACGCCGTACTGCGGCAGCAGCCCGGCGAGCGGGGTGGCCGGCAGCACCGCCGCGCCCCGGCCGGCGTCGCCGCCGGCCACCCCGAACCCGCGTACCGTCTGCCCGTCCACCCGGCACAGCAGGGTGCCCAGGGTGGAGTAGCGGCCGTCCGCGCCGTGCTTCGGGCTGCGCCCGCCGCCGGTCACCACCAGCGTCGGCTCCAGCGCGTGCCAGACCCGCGGCCGGGTCCGCTCCACCTGCACGAACGACCCGTCACCGGCGGCACCGCCGGAGCCGATCGCCGGCTGCCAGATGTACTCGTTGCCGGCCGCCGCCGGGGCCGAGCCGAACCGGCTCTGGTGCAGCGTGGCGTCCAGCCGGGCGGGGCCGTCGGCGCCGGTCACGTCGGCCAGCGCGCCCTGCAGCAGCGCCTCGACCATCCGGGCCGCCTCGGTCGGGTCGTCCGGCTCGGCGGCGACCGCCGCGAGTGCCTCGGCCAGGGTCTCGCCCAGGGCCAGCGCCACCTGGTCCGCCGCCGGGCGGTAGTCGGTCTCCCGGCCGAGCAGCCCGCCGTCGCCCGGCCAGTTCGGCGTCGGCCAGCCGATGGAGACCGCCGCCGCGTGGTAGACCGACCGGTCCGGCACCGGCTGGTCGGCGTCACCGTCGCCGTCCACGTCGAGCGGCGGGTGGATCTGCCAGCCGAGATCCTCCATCCGCTCGGCGTGCGCCGTCTCCCCGGTCACGTGCAGCGGGTCCCGGGCCAGGTCGGTGTACCAACCCACCACCAGGTAGGCCACCGGCCCGGTGACCCCGGTCAGCTCGTCGTGCAGCGCGAACCGGTGGGTCACGTTGTCGTAGTAGCCGGCCCAGCCGAGATCCCCGTGGCCGAGCGCGGTCAGCGGGGAACGCGGCGCGGCGCCGGGGGCGGGCAGGGTCGGGCCGGTCAGCGCGCGGTCCACCCGCACCGGCTCGATCGCGCCCGCGTACGGCAGCAGCCACGCCTCCACCGCCCGGGGGCCGGGCGTCGCCGCGCCGGAGAGCCGCACCACCAGCCACCGGTCCGGCACCGGCGGGAAGGTGGTGGCGCCGGTGTCGTCGGCGACGCCCCGGGTCAACCCGTCGGGGAGGCCCCAGTGCAGGTGCGCGCCCGCCGGCCGGGCGGTGGACCGGGCGCTGAACGGCTCGGGCAGCAGGTCCTGCCGCACCCGGCCGTTGGCGGGCGGGGTGGGCCGGGTCAGCGCGGTGTCCGCCCAGTCGGACGCGGCACCGGGCTCCCGGACGACCAGCACGTCGAGCGCGACCGGGACGAGGAGAGTTGGCACGGAAGGGCTCCCTTGTTCGGGGCGGGCCGGTGTCGGGCCCGGCGGTGGGATCGGCGGGGCCGCGGGATCAGGACGGTGGGGTGGAGGAGCCGAACCGCTGCCGGGACGGCGCCTGCAGCAGGGACAGCGCCAGCGCGGCGCCGCCGCGCGGCTGGGGCAGGCCGTGGGCCCGGTCCAGGGCGGCGGCCAGACCTTTGACGTCCACCACGCCGGGCACCGGGCCGGACCGCATCGGCACCGCGACGCTGCCCAGGTCGGGTCCCGCGCCGGTGCGGATCGGCGCCCGCCAGCCCGTCCCGTCGGCCTCCAGGCCGAACTGCACGCTCTGCGGCGGCTCCTCCAGCCACACCAGGCGGGGGGCGCCGCGGAACAACGCCACCAGCACCGACGGCGACAGCCGCTCCAGCCGCAGCGGCTCCACCACCAGGTCGGGTCGGGTGCGGGCGAGCTCGTCCGGGTCCACCCCCGGTCGTACGACTGCCGGGTCGTCGGTGGTCCAGGCCCGCACCTCCATGCCGGGCCAACCGCTGACCAGCGCGGAGCGGAGCAGGAACCCGGTGACCGGGACCTCCCCGGCCGCCGCGGTGAGCTCCCCGGCGGCCCGGGCCTCGGCGAGCAGGTCGGCGGCGACCGGGATCGACATGCGGGTGCGCTGCACCTCCCGGACCAGCGGCAACTGCTCGGTGACCGCGGCGGTGACCTGCGGCAGCACCGTCCGGGTCCCGGCGCGTTCCCGGCTGCCGTCGCCGCCGACGGCGAGCGCCCCCGCCCGCAGCCGCTCCAGCCAGCCGGCGTCCAGCCGGAAGAACCGGATGGACTCCGGGGGCAGCAGCCGGGCGTCGGGCACCAGGTAGCGGAACGGCAGGTCGTGCAGCAGGCTCCAGCGGGCGAGCAGGTGCTCGACGTACGGCGGCAGCGGCGGCGCGCCGGCGGTCGCCGCCGCGGTCGGCTCGGCGACCGTGGCCACCGTCCGCGCCGCGGGCTGCTCGGCGAGCAGGGCGCGCACCCCCGGGGCGGGCTGCCCGGCGGGGGCGGTCAGCGGGCCGACCAGCGTGCCGAGCCGCTCGGCGAGCAGCCGCCCGCCGGTGGACAGGTGGGTGGTCACGAGTCTTCTCCTTCCGGGCGCAGCTGGCGCGGGATGACGCTGTCGCCACCCGGGTGCGTCTGCCACAGGTCGGCGCGGCCGGTACGGGACAGCAGCCGCCGCGCGAACGTCGCGCCGAGGTCGGCGAGCGGGTCGGCGGACGCCGGGGCGGCGCGCAGGTCCGCCCCGGCCGAGTGGTCGGCCTCGGCGGGTGCCACGGCCGCGGTGCGGCGCAGCCCGGGGCCGGCGGCGGTGTAGGCGCGGGCGCTGTCCGCGCGGAGGCTCGCCGCGCTGTCGCTGCGGGCGGCGTCATCGGCGGCACGGTGCCAGGCCACCACCTCGCGGATGAACCGCCCGTCGGCGGCGGCGAGCAGCCGGCCCAGCTCGAACGCGGCGTCGCCGGTCACGTCGTCCGGCCCGGCGGGCAGCGGGTCGGGGGCCGCGCCGAGCAGCGGCGGGCGGTAGCCCACGGTGGTCGGGGTGCCGTCACGGCGGGTGCCGGCCAGCGTGAGCGCCCCGTCCGCGTCCACCAGCGGCGGCTGCCCGGCCGGCGGGGCGCCGAACGCGCCGAGGTCGAGGTGCGCCGCGACGTGTTCGAAGGTGCCGCCCGCTGAGCTGGTCACGAACGGCCAGGACGCCAGCACGATCAGCGTGGGCACGCTGGTCAGGGTGGTCGTCCAGACGTCGTCGCGGGCCTCCAGCGAGACCAGGCAGGCGGTGTACCTGATGGGCGCGGCTCCGCCCAGCGGCAGCCGGTTGGCGGTGACCACGGCGAACCAGCCGTCGTCGTCGCTGCCGGCCAGTGCGGTGTCGGCGACGTTGACCTGGCGGACGTGGGTGAGCAGCCGGACGTCGTCGCGGCTGGGCAGCAGCGCCCGGAAGGTGGCCAGGTCCTTGGCGCGCAGCCCGACGACGGCCCGGTTGGGGTCGACCGGCTCGATGGCGTTGAGCCGGTTGAACGCCGTCTCACCGATGGTCGTCCGCAGCGTGCCGGTGACCAGGGTCGCCTCGTCCGCCCGGACGACCAGCAACGCCAGCCAGGGCGTGCCGTCGGTGAACCGCCGCTCCCACGGCAGGGCCCGCCGGCCCAGGACGACGTGCGGCAACCGGTCGCCGAAGGCGCCCACCGCGTCCCGGGGCGGATGGTGCCCGGTGACCTCGGTGCCGTCGAGGGTCAGCCGCGGCGCACCGACCTGCACGTGGGTGAAATGCTCGGGCGGCGGGCCGGCCTCGGTGCCCTTGCCGGTCACCTCCAGCTTGCTGACGAACCGGTAGATGCCGGCGGTGAGCGTCGGCGTCACCGTGTCGTGCAGCCGGATCGAACCCGGCGCCACTGGCGTCTCCGTCATCACGCCTCCGTTTCCTCGTCGAAGGCGACGAACGCCGCCGCTGGTGCCGGAGCCGCCGGCTCGGTGAGCGCGGCCGCCGGGGCGACCGCGGTACGCGCCGCCGACCGGGCGGCGGCACCCGGCCGCGCGGGCATCGTCGCCGGCCTGCCGACCCGCCTCAGTTCCCGCCGGGCGGCGGTCAGGCGGGTGTCGACGGCGTAGTCCGGGGTGCCGATCACCCCGGAGACCCGCCAGCCCTTCCCCGCGACGACCCGCACCGAGATCGTGTCGACGTCCCGTTCGGCGTCGACGGTGAGCAGGATGCGGTGCGGCTGGTCGGCGTCCGGGGCGTCCTCGCGGCTGCTCACCCGCACCCCGTCCAGGTCGATCCGGACGTCGTCGAGCCGGGCGTCGGCGGACACCGGCTCCAGCGACACCACCACCGCGCGGGTGGTGGCGGGCAGGTTGGTGACCAGCCCGTCGACGGCCGCGGCGAGCAGCGCCGCGGGCACCGGGACGTGCTCGCCGGCCTGCCGGTAGCGCACCGGCGGGTACCACGGGTGCGGCAGCAGCACGGTGGCGCCCGGTGCGACCAGCACGCCCTCGGTCACCGGGACCAGCGGCGTGTCGGCGGCCCAGCCGGCGGCGACGCCGGCCGCCGGGGTCACCACCACCCGGGCGGCGTCGGCCGACACCCGGGCGCCCGGCCGGGCCGGACCGTCGCTGAGCGGCGCGCCGGTGCCGGTGAAGGTGACCAGCCGCAGCGGCGCCGCACCCTCGTCGAGGCGCAGCCGCAGCCCGCCGGCGTGCGTGGTGTCCCAGACCTGGGTGCCGCCCACCGGCAGCGCGGTCCCGGCGTCCCGGTCGGGTCGGGCGGCCCGGCCGGCGGCCCGGGCCGCTCCCCGGTGCTGGTCGGCCGACACGGTCGCCCGCAGCCGCGGTCCGGTCGGCGCGGCCGCGGCGCGCGGGGCCACGACGCCGGCGGACTCGGCGGCGGTGGTGTCGGCGGTGCGCCGCAGCCGCAGCACCGACGGCGCCGGCGCCACCGCGGCGGGCACCGACAGCGGCAGGTGCCGCTGCTGCTCCTCCTCGATCATCGTGGCCAGGGCTACGTCCGGCAGCACACCGGTCGCCTCGGAGACGGTGATCGGGGCGGCGAGGTCCACCGAGGACAGCGCGCGCACCATGGTGGACGTCGCGTTCTGCCCGCCGGCGAGGGCGGCGTCCCACAGCGCGGCCGGGAAGCCGGTGCTGCCCGTGCCCGTCCGCAACCGCTGGACCTGCGCGGTGGACACCGGGATCCAGGTGCTGCCGCTGCGCTGCTCGAGCGTGACGACCATGACCGCGCGGGTCTTGGCCATGTGCGAGCCGGCCGGGACCACGTCGACCTGCCGGCCGCCGGTGAGGTCGTCGGCGCGGCCGCTGCCGGCCAGCCGCCAGCCGTACAGCGGCATCAGCGACTCGACCCGGACCGCGAACTCCGGCGCCACCGTCCACGGGCGCTCCGCGGTGCCGTCCGGGCGGCTGCCCACCACCGGCGGCAGCGTGCCCGCGGTGACCGTGCCGCTGGTCGCCGGCCGGTTCGCGTCGCCGCCGCCGAGGTACTTGACCCGGACCTCCTTCCAGGTCAGGTACGGCGGCGCCTGCGCCTTGCCGAACCGGACGGTGACCGAGGCGATGGCCAGGTCGACGGTGACCGTGCCGTGCAGCGGCGGGCCCTGGATGCGCACCTTGGCGCCGAGCGAGACGCTGACGTTGATCCGGGCGCAGGCGAAGAAGCACACCTTGATGGTGAAGCGGGCGCCGACGCTGACGCTGGCGGTGATGTCGTACATCAGCGGGTCCCAGCGCAGGAACACGTCGAGCGCGGCGATGAACCAGACCCGCACCGGTGAGCGGTCGTACGAGGCCTCCAGGCGACCGCCGAGCATCACTGTCGACGGGGTGAGGGTGAAGTACGCCTGGCCCTTGACCACCACGCCGCCGCCGACCGACCAGTGGAAGCCCACCCGGGGCACGTCCGGGTAGTGCGCGGGCTTGGTGAACCGGGGGTGGTAGCCGCCGATGGAGAGCAGCACCTCCGGCCGGTCGAACCAGACCACGAAGGCGAACCCGCCGGTGACCTGGCAGTCGCGGCTGAGCAGCCACGAGTTGCGGGTGAGCGCCGCCCGCACGGAGAGCACCTTGTCCACCGTGCTGTACCGGGCGGCCAGCGCGAGTTCGAGGTTCACCACCGCCGACTGCGAGTCGGGCAGCGCCATCCGCATCAGGCCGAGCAGGCCGACCTCCAGCCCCCGGTCGGCGGAGACGTAGGCCAGGGCCGTGGTGTGCAGCAGCTGGAAGGTGGAGAACTTCACCCCGGCGGCGAGCCAGAACGCGCCCCGGGCCGGCGGGATGTCCTTCGACATCCGGGCCAGCGCCCCCATCGGGCCGCCGGAGCCGCCGAACCCGCCGTCGTCGATCGCCTTCACCAGCGGGAACGCCGGCACGCCCTGCGGGTCGCGGGGCACCATCAGCCGGCGGTTGTACCCGGCGCCACCGGCCAGGCCGAGGACGTACAGGTACGGCGGGCCGCCGAGCGGGAACCCGGCCGACAGGAACACGAAGAGCGAGGTGTACTCGCCGAGGTCGTCGCGGGGCCGGGCGTACGAGCCCACCGCGGTCAGGCCGCGGCCGGCCAGGTCGACCGAGAGCATGCCGTCGTACTGCACGCCGTTGGCGCCGGTGACCTTGACCAGCCCGCCGGCGACCGACACCCCGGGCGAGGTGAACGACACCGACAGGCCGGCCAGGTCCACCTCCCAGGCGCTCAGGTCGGCCGGGTTGCGCAGTGGCACCAGCAGCGACAGGTCGTCGACGTCGACGGTGAGCCCGGCGACCGCCACGCCGCCGTCGACGGCCACCCCGACCTTGCCCGGCCCGGACGTGGCCGCCTTGTACAGCAGCGCCAGCTCGGCGATGTGCAGCGGACCGAAGCTGCGGTTGATCTCGAACCGGGCCTCGGCCTTCCCGCCGAAGAGCACCAGCCACTTGCCGCCGCCCCGGGCCACCAGCACGTCCAGCGGCGGGTTGGCCGGGGCCGCGTCGCCGCCCCCGCCGGTCTGCAGCAGCGAGGCCGCGACCGGGTTGCCGCCGCCCCCGCCGGGGGCCATCGGGAAGCCCAGCCCGTCGAGCATGACCGCGCCGTCCACCACGGTCGGCCGCTTGAGCGCCGTCGAGCCGGTCAGCGCCAGGTCGGCGCGGACGTGGGCACTGGCCGCGCCGAGGCGGAAGCCGCCGGTCTCTACCAGCGCCTTGCCGGACGTAGCCGCGGCCACCCGGATGCCCAGCCCGCCCAGCCGCAGCACCGGACGCAGCCGCGGCGCGGCGGAGTCGGTGAGGTCCAGCAGCAACACCCCGACGCCCCGGCCGGCCGGGCCCCACCCGGCGTCGACGGTGTCAGGCAGGCCGAAGCGCAGCTGCACGGCGGTGGTGCCGACGGGCAGGGTCAGCGCGCCCTTCAGCACGACGCCGTAGCGGGGGCCGTCGGCGGCCACGGCGAGGGCCAGCCCACCCGGCACCGGCACGTCGACCCCGGCGACCGCGTCGAGCGCCCCGCGCAGCACCCCGACCGGGGTGGGCAGGACGGGCGCCATCCGCATCCCGTCCGGGGTGTCGACGGCGACGTCCGCGGCGACGAGGATCTGCGCGGCGGTGCGCCCGCCGGACCACAGCGGCTTGCGCAGCCACGGCTCGGCGGCACGCAGCGCCAGGGTGCCGGCCATCGGCACCACCAGCCGCTGGGCGAGCTGCGCCAGCTCCGCCGGGCCGGGCAGCCGCACCACCGGCGCGAGCTGGACGGTCAGTTCCCCGGTGCCGGTGTCGTCGGTGCCGAGCAGTCCGAGCCGTACCGCCAGCCCCTGGGCGCTGGCCTGGATCGCCAGGCCGGCGCGCAGGGCGACCCCGAGGCCGGTGTCGACGTGCGCGCGGGCGGTCAGCGACGCGGTGACCGTGGAGTTGGCGTAGCCGACGTCGATGCCGGCGGTGATCGCGCCGGCGGTGACGCCGCGTACGGACAGCGCGAGCGCCGGCCGGGGCGTGGCGAGGTTGGTGCGCAGCTCGACGGTGCCGGCGAGCACGCTGGCGACCACCACCACCTCCCCCGGCGTGGTCGAAGCCGGCACGTGGGCGGGGCCCAGGAGCCGGCGGAGCAGCACGGCGGCCGCGGACGCGGCGGCGGTGCCGACCCCGGCGAGTGACCCGTCGGCCAGGTCCCCGGCCAGGTCGGCGAGGGCGTTACCGCGTGCGGCGAAGCCGTGCGGGGCCTGCGTCGGGTCGTAGACCCCGAGCGCCTCGGCGATGGCGAGCGCGTCGTCGAGGACGGCCGGTCGCGGCTGGCGGGCCCGCAGTCCCTCGACGAGCCCGTCGAGCACCTCCGGCAGCAGCCGTTGCCCGGCCGCGGTGACCAGCGCGTCCAGTCCCGTGACGGTCGGCAACAGGGTGACCGTGGTGCCCAGCGCGGCCGGCGTGACGGCCACGGACAGGCCGCCGGCGTCGGCGCCCAGCCGCAGGTCGAGCGCGCCCCAGTCGCCGGGCAGCGGCAGGTGCAGGGTCAGCTCGCCACCCGGCCGGACCTGCCGGGCGCCGTCGACGTCCAGTCGCAGCGCCAGGTCCAGGGTGGCCGGGCCGGCGTCGTCGGCCCACAGCACGATCGGCGCGTCGGTACCGACCAGCAGCCGCAGCACCCGGGCGTCGGCGGTGCCCACGTCGAGCAGGTCGACGGTGACGCCACCGGGCAGGGTGAGGGCGTGCGCCGGGTCGGCGGCCAGGCCCAGCGGGGCCGCGGCCAGGCGCAGCAGGTCGGCCAGTGGCGCGGCCCGCGGCGGTGCGCCGGGCGTGCCGGCGAAGGTGCGTCGCAGCCAGCCGGCCGGGTCGGTGAGCAGCCCGTCGAGGGACGCCACCCGGACGTCGTCGCCGGTGAGCTGTTCGAGCAGGACGCCGAGCGCGCCGCCGACGAGCAGCCGGGGCAGTAGCGGGGCGAGCCGGGCGGGCAGGTCCGGGGCGGCCGGCCGGAGCGTGACCGGCTCGGGCAGCCAGGACGCGGCCAGCGACACCCCGTCGGCGGTCCGGGCCAGGGTGACCCCGCCGACCGCGAGCGCGGCCCGCACCTGCGGCCGGGGATCGGCCAGCGGGACGGTGGTGGCGCCGGTCAGCGTCACCCCGTGGCCGAGCCGCAGGCCGGTGCCGGTGGTGCGGGCGGTGAGGCGCCACGGCTGGGCCTCCAGCACCAGCTCCACCGGCAGCCCGGTGAGCCGGCGGCGCCACGGGCCGCCGCCGGCGGCGGCGCCGGTGTCGCGGGCCAGGCCGAGCAGCCCGGCGGTCCGGTCGACCAGCGCCGGCAGTCGCGGCGCCAGCCACCCGGTGGCGTCGGTACGCAGCGCGCCGATCGCGTCGGCGAGCACCGCCGCCGGCCGCCCCGGGGCGGCGCGGTGCAGCACGCCGAGGGCGGCGAGGTCGTTCAGCAGCCGGGCCAGCCGGCCGTCGGCGGCGGCGGTCCGGTCGAGTTCCCGCACCAGGGCGTCGAGCAGTTCCGGCGCCCGCGGGTCGGTCAGGTCGACCGCGGCGGCCGCCTCGCCGCGCAGCGCGGCGTCGTGCAGCACCACGTCGACGTCGGTGACCGGGGCGGCGACGCCGGCCCGCACCGTCGCGCGGACGGTGAGGGCCCGCACCCGGGCGGCCAGCGGGCTGCCCGTGCCGGGTCCGCCGAGCAGCCACCCGTCGGGGCGGGCGACCCGGATGCGGACCTGCGCGGACGGGAGCTCGTCCGGGGCCGCCGGGTCCAGCGCCACCGCGCCGAGCCCGAGGCGGACGTCCACGTCGACCTCGGGATCCCCGGCCGCCGGGCGGCCCAGGTCGAGCGCGAGCCGCACCGCGGCGACCGCGTGGCTGGGCGCCGCGACCGGCCCGGCCTCCTCGACGGTGTGCGTGGTGAGCGCGGCCAGCAGCGCCGCCCGCAGGTCGGGATTGCCGTCGGCGGCGTCGAGGCTGCCGTGCAGCGCGAGCGCCGGCACTCCGGCCAGGTCGACCGGCGCGCCGAGCCAGCGGGTGAACGCGGCAGCGGGCAGCGGGGCGGGGTGGGCCTGCGCGCCGGGCTCGGCGGCGTACCCGTCGAGCAGCCGGCGTTGCAGGCCCAGCGCCGCGTCGAGCAGCGGCGCGGCCGGCAGGCCGGCGGGGGCCAGCACGCTGGCCAGCCGCACCCCGTCGGCCACCTGCGGCGCGTCCAGCGGCAGCAGCGCGCCGTCGAACGCGGTGCCGACGGTGACCAGCCCGAGCACCTGCGCGGGGACCGCCGCGGCGAGCTGCCGGGCGACCAGGCCGAGGTACGAGTGCCCGACGAGCACCGTGCGCACCCCGGGGCGGACCGTCCGTACCGCGTCCTGCACGTGCCGCAGCGCGGCGAGCGCGGTGGCGGCGGGCAGGGTGCCGTCGTCGGCGAGGTCCACCACGTACCAGCGGGCGGCCGGCAGCGTGCCCAGGTCGACCAGGTTCGGCGGGGTGCCCGGCACCCGCAGGTCCACCGTGGCGACCTGTTCGGGCGGGACGTCGTCGAGCAGCGCGGCCCACGGCCGCGAGCCGGCCAGCGGAGGCGCGAGCAGCAGCACCGCCCAGTCGTCGCCGGCGGTCGCGGTGCGGGCGGTGATCTCCGCGCGGAGCTGGCTCACCGCCGCCGGGGCGCCGGTGAGGGTGTCGTGGGTGGCGGCGACCGGGGTGCCGGCGCGCCAGCCGGGTTCGGGCGGCAGCGGGGTGCCGGCGGGCACCAGCCCGTCGCCGTCGGCGAGCACCCCGGCCAGCGCGCCGAGCGCCGCCGCGGCGTGGGCGGCGTCCACGCCGTCGAGCACGTCACCGATCTCGGGCAGGTACGCCCCGACGACCTCGGCCGCGGCGAGCACGTCGGCGCCGGTGACCGGGACCGGTTCGGGGTCGGTGTCGTCGGCGGCGGCGTACCGGTCGGCCAGCGGCGCGATCACCCACTGCGCGGGCGGGCCCTGCGGTTCCAGCCAGGCGAGCACCTCGACCGCGTCCTCGCCGGTGTGGTGCACCGGCACCCGCCACGGCGCCGACGGGGTGCCGCCCCCGGTCACCGGCAGGTCGACCTGCGGCAGGTCCTGCCCGGGCCGGGCGGGCAACCGGTCGGTCAGCGCGGCCTGCAGCAGCCGCAGCAGCACGACCAGGTACGGCGTCCCGTCGGCGGTGCGGGCGTCCTCGTCGCGGGCCAGGTCGGCCAGCCACCGGCGGACCGCGGCGGCGGGATCGGCCAGCAGCGACGACAGGTCGGCCGGGTCGGGGGGCAGCAGCGGTGGCAGGCCGGCCAGCGGACCGGTGGTGCCCGGCCCGGCGATGCCGACCAGCCCCAGCAGGTCGCGGGCGGTGGGGCCGGCCCAGGACTCGGCGACCCGGGCGAGCAGGCCGCGGGCGGCGCCCCACAGCGCGGTCGGGTCGACGCCGAGACCCAGGTCGGGCAGGGTCGCATCGATCGGGCCGGCCGGCGGCAGGGTGAGGTCGCCCAGCACGTGGGCCACCCCGTCGACGGTGACGGCGAGGTCGCCGACGGTCGCGGCCACCCGCACCGGCGACCCGAGCGACCACGTGACGTCGACCCGGATCCCGTCGGTGGAGACCCGCACCGGCGCGCCGACGGCCAGGGCCGGCGGCTCGAAGGCGGCGGTGGCGGTGACCCCGCCGAGCCAGGCCGGGCCGGTCGCCCCGTCGAGCGGGATGCTGGCCAGCGCGGCGCGCAGGTCCACCCGCCACGGCAGGGTGGCGTCGAGGTGGGCGCCGCCGCGCAGGGCCAGACCCAGCTCGACGACGGGCGCGGCGGCGGTGCCGGAGTCCCACAGGACCAGCTCCAGGGCCACCGGTGCGCCTTCGGGGGCGGCGAGGGCGGCCACCGGAACCCGCCACGGGTCGGCCGGCGTGCCGGCGCCGGTCACCACCGCGTCGGCGGTGCCGGCGAGCCGGGCCACCTCGCGCAGCACGCCGGGCCAGCCGTCGGGGTCCTGGCGCAACTGCCGGTAGTAGGCGGCCAGCGCGCGGGTCGGCGCGGTGGTCAGCAGCCCGAGGTCCACGCCGGGGGTGGTGCCCAGCCCGAGCAGGTGCCGCAGCGCCGCCACCGGGCCGGCGGCCGGGCCGAGCCCGGTCTCGATCGCCTCCTCCAGCAGCGACTGCGCGGCCGAGGTCAGCGACCGGGCGTCGGTCAGGTCGACCAGGTCCAGGTGGTGCGGGTCGTCGCCGATCGCGACGCTGACGTCGCGCAGCTCCAGCACCGGCGTGATCGCGCCGGTGGCCGCGCGGTAGCGCAGCCCGGCGCGCAGCCCGCCGACCTGGACGGCGCCAGCCGGCTCGCCGGCCGCCGGGTAGAGCCGTCCGCCGTTGGCGGGCGCGGTGACCAGCAGGTCTAGGCGTTCGAAGAGGGTGACCGGCGTCGACCCGCTCAGCGGCACCACCAGCAGCACGGCGTCGCCGCGGACGACCGCGTCGAGCGCGCCGCCGGGGTAGCTGACCCGGGCACCGAGCACCAGGGCGGCCGCGCCGGTGGCCGGGTCGGTGCGGACGGCCACCGTGAGGTCCACCGACGGCGGGCCGACGAGCACCGGGACGACCAGCGGGTCGGCCTCGGTGGGCAGGTCGGTGCGCTTGGACGGATCGGCGCCGAGCAGGCCGGCGATCGAGTCCAGCCAGCCGACCAGGCCGGGCGCGCCGTCCGGGGTACGGGCGGTGACCAGCGCGGCCAGCCAGGACCGGAAGGCGGCGGGGTCGGTGGCGAGGTCGCCCAGCGGCAGCGGCACCAGGCCCGGGGTGAGCCCCAGCAGGCCGGGCAGGTTCGCCGCGACCAGGTGCACCGGCGCGGGTACGCCGTCGCCGACCTCGGCCAGCACGTACCGCAGCAGCGCGGTGACCAGCAGGGCGAGCTGCGAGCTGTCGGCGGCCGGGTCCAGCACCAGCGGCTCGGTGGTGCCGGGCAGACCGCGCACGGTGACGGTGACCCGGCTGAACCCTTCGTCCGGCGGCGCGACCAGCAGGACGGCGGCCTCGACACTGGCTCCGGTGTCGCCGAGCGGCGCCCGGGCGCGCAGCCGGATCGGGTGGTTCCGGCTGGCGGCGACCGCGCTGACCGTACCGCCGGCGGCCACCAGCAGGTCCAGCCGCGCGGTGACGGCGGGGCCGCCGGCGACCGGCCCGGCCTCGGCCGCGATCGCCAGGGTCAGCGGGGCGGACGCGGCCACCCCGGTGCGTTCGACGACCAGGTAGACCTGCCCCTTGCCGCCCTCCTCCAGCAGCGGCACGTGCCGGGCGACCCGGCCGGGCTGGCTGGCCGGGTCGGTCGGGAACCGCGGGCGGGCGGCGGGCAGCAGGCCCTCGACGGCGCGGACCAGCGCGGCGCGCTGCACGTCGTTGGCGACCAGCTTGCCGACCCGGGTCCACGGGTCGGCGAAGAACTCCTCGACCAGCCGGACGCCACCGCCGGCCGGGGCCAGCAGGCCCAGTGCGATGCCGAGGTCCTCGACCTCGGCCGGAATACCGTCAACGTTGATCATGGCCCCACCCACCCCGCGAAGCTCCCGGGCTCGGGATCGAGCCCGACCCAGTTGTTGGTCTTGTCGAACTGGTCGTGCAGGCGCAGGATGCGCAGGTCCCGCTCGTCCTTGCCGTTGAGGTTCCGCTCGTTCAGGTAGTTGATCTGGAACAGCCGCAGCCATGGCGCGCGCAACGGGCCGGAGGCGCCCTCGTCGAAGGGGCGCAGCTCGGTCCGTACCGGCTCGGCCATCCGGGCGATCGCCTGCTCGGTACGGGCGATCGCCCGGTCGATCGCCGTGGTCACCGCGCTCGGCGCGTTGATGTGCTGGTCGATCACCAGCGCCGCGGCCAACTCGGAGGTGACGAAGTCCCGGAGCCGGTACTGCCGGCCCCGGACGAGCAGCTTCGCCTTGCCCAGCGGCTGCCGGGCCAGCCGCTCGAACCGCCACACCGCCGTCCACACCTGCACCAGGTCGTACGGCACCGAGCACAACGCGGCGAGCCGGACCCGGCCGCACCACTCGGGCGCGATGGTGAACACCCTGCCCTGCGCCGTGGCCCCGAAGAAGTCGTGCCGGGGCAGGACCGCGTCGGGCTCCTCCGGCGGCTCGGGCAGGCGGCGGCGACCACCGCCGGGCGGGATCTCGAACACCGTCGCGTACCGCGGCGCGTAGTCCTTGCCCTGGTGCGGCGTCCCGTCCGCGGCGAACGCCTCCGGGTTGGCGGCCCGCACCTGCGCCGGGTCGGCGACCTCGGCCCGGGCCTCCTTGCCGTCGGCTCCCCGCCACCACGGCTCGACGTCGAGTCCGTACATGCCGAAGAAGAGGTCGTAGTGGTCGGGCGCGGCCCGTTTGAACCGGGCCAGCAGCACCGGAAGCTCCGGGTTGGCGTGCGCCGACCACTGCTGGATGCCGGTGGAGAGGGTGGCCTTGTCGGCGCCCCGGGACCCGTCGAGCCGGCCCTCGTTCGGGGCGATCAGCTCGACGATCCGCAGCCGGGCCCGCTCGTGCGGCGCGTCCAGACCGATCGTGGCGGCCTGCGCCCGGATGAACGCGGCCGGGTCCAACCGCCCCGCGTAGGCCGGGCCGGTCCACACCGTCTTGTTCTCCTGGACGTGGCTGTCGGTGACGCCGACGCAGAGGTCCCGGCCGAGCACCATGGTGTGCCGGCCGCCGGGGTTCTCGGTGGGGTCCTTCCAGGGCGACCGCAGGCCCTGCGGGGCCGGCTTCTTCCCCTTCACCGGCGGCGCCGGCGGGACCGGGGGCAGCTCGTCGGGGACCACGGTCGGGCCGATCACGTCCGGCGGCTGCCACGCTCCCGAGCCGGTGCGGGTCAGCCCGAGCGCGGGTCCGAGGGCGTCCCGGGCGTCCTCGGCGTCACCGTCGTCGGCGGGGCCCACCAGCGCCCACAGTCGACGCAGCAGCGCGTGCCCGGCGGTCACGCCGGCCAGCGTCGCCAGCTCCCCGGCGGTCAGCCGGCCGACGAGGGTGGCAGCCAGCTCGACGGCGTCGTCCGGGTCGGCGGCGCGGATCTGGCGGAGGATCTCGACGACCCGGAACACCGCCTCGAACGGGTTGCCGACCAGGTCCCGCTCGACCGCGTCGGCCACCTCGTCGAGGTCCCGGCCGGCCAGCCCGGCGGCCACCTCGCGGGTCAGCGCGGCCGGGTCGGGCAGCGGCAGGTGCTGGGCGGGCTGGTCCAGCGAGATGCCGACGCCGGTCGGGAGGCCGTCGGCCCAGCCGGCGACGGTGTCCCAGTCGGTCACCCACTGCGCGCCGTCCGCCGCGATCTCCACCGGCACCGGCAGCCACAGTCCGGTACGCCAGGCCGCCGGGCCGCCGAGCGCGGCGAGGTAGTCCCGGTTCCACGCCCACAGCGCGCGGGCCAGCCGCATCTCGTCGTACGGGGTGGCGTCCGGCGCGCCGGCCGGCTTGACGGTCCTCCGCAGCCAGTACGCGATGCCGCGCAGCGTCGCGCCCGGGCCCAGGAAGAGCGAGAGCGTGGGCCGCTGCGCCGGCGTGCGGCGGCCGCCGACGGTGTTCAGTAGCGTGCCGGCCACCGTGGTCGGGGTGCCGGCGGCCGAACCGGCGGGTACCCGCAGCAGCACGTTGTAGGTCATCGGTGGCGTGGCGCCGGGGTGGTCGGTGACCAGTCCGGCGGTGGCCACCGCCTCCGCGACCGCGGTCACCACTCGTCCACCCGGCGGCCGTCCTCGGCCCGGCGTTCACGCGAATCCATTGTCCCCCCTCGGTTTCCCGCCCTCCCCGACAGGTTCGCCGCGGGAGTTGCGGGGAGGCTACGGACGATCGACCGCGAATCTCTGTCGCGCTTCGGACGCTACGGCCCGTGCCGGCGGAGGAACGGACCGAAGCGGCACCGGCGCTCCACCGTTGGGCCGCGCCGGCCGGCCGACTGGTTGACCGGGTCAACCAGTCACAGTGGACAAGTGTTGACTGTTCGATCAATCGAACGCCGGATCGGATGGAGGAAACGCCAGCGGCGGGCCATCGATCGGCGATCGGCGCCGGCCGGTCGGGCAGTCCTGCTGCGGAAAGGCGACTCATCCCTTGCCGATGCGCCACCGCCGTCCCGAAGGTGTGCCCACGACGCCAGTCACCCGACGGCGGTCCGCCCTGCCCGGGCCCGACCGGGCCCGACGGGCCCCGCGGGTCGGCCGGTGACGACCGGAAGGGGGGACCACTGATGGAGACCGCCAGCATCGACGTCGAGTACCTGGTGGCCACGCTGGAGGAGGACGACGACCCGGAGGCCCTGATCGGCGACGACGTCGACGTCGACCTCCTGGCCGCGCTGGAAGAGGAGGAGTGACGATGGGCGTGCACCTGGCCCCGACGCTCCGGGTACTGCGGGAGGAGATCAACACCCGCTGGCCGCACCGGGACAAGGCCTCCGACGGGTGGATCGGCGACGCGGCGCACCAGGCCCGCAAGTCCGACCACAACCCGGACGGCGACGACCGCTCGGTCAACGCGGCCGACTTCGACATCGACGGGATCGACCCGCTGCTGGTGGTCCGGCAGTGCATCGCGCACCCGTCCACCCAGTACGTCATCTTCGACCGGACCATCTGGAGCCGCACCCGCGGGTTCCGGGCGGCCCGCTACACCGGGTCCAACCCGCACACCAAGCACCTGCACGTCAGCGTGAGCCACTCCCGCGCCCTGGAGGACAGCCTCCGGCCGTGGGGCATCGCCACCGCCCGCGCCGCCAAGCTGGGCGACCGGACACTGAAGGCCGGCTGCAAGGGCAGCGACGTGCGGGAGCTGCAGACCCTCGCCAACCGCCTCGGCGCCGGGCTGGCCGCCGACGGGGTGTTCGGCCCGAAGACCGCGACCTGGGTCCGGTCCTTCCAGAAGTCGCGCAAGCTGGCCGTCGACGCGGTGGTCGGGCCGAAGACCCTCGCCGCGCTGCGCGCCGCCACCAAACCGCCGGCACCCAGGCCGGGACCCACCCGGGCGCCCGGCTCGCGCACCATCCGCGCCGGCAGCACCGGGGAGGACGTGGCGTACGTCAAGCGGTTCATCGGCACCCGGCACTGCGGCCCGCCGGGCGACCGGTTCGACACCAGGACCGAGTCGGGGGTCCGCTGGTACCAACGGATGCGGGGGCTCACCGACGACGGCATCGTCGGCCGGCTCACCTGGGCCGAGATGGGCGTCCGGGTCACCTATTGAACCAACGCGGCGGGTGACCGGCGACCCGGTCACCCGCCCATGCCAACCCGGCCGGCACACCGACGACCGCCGGGTGCACACCGAACGATCGGACAGGTCCGGCCGCGGCGTCGCCGCGCCGGCGGGGCGGGGAGCTGATGACCCAGACCGTGAGCGAACCGGGCGTGCGGGAAGCCGTCCTCGACAGCGTGGGCACGCGACGACCCGAGCAGGTGGCGGTCAGCCAGCGCGCGGACAGCCGGGTGCCGCACCACCTGCTCCGCACCGAGCTGTACGCGGCGGTGGACGAGCTGGTGCCGTACGCGCTGGAGCTGCGGCCGGTGCGCGGGCGGCTGTACGCCTGGGCGAACCCGCCCGCGGACGCGCCGGCGCCGTCGGCCGCCACGCTGGCCCGGCGGGTACGCGGCGTCGAACTGGCCTGGGTGATGGTGGTGACCCTCGGGCCGACCCTGCGGCAGCTCGCGGACCTGAACCGGCCCGACCGCTACCTGCCCCCGTTCGCGCCCGAGCTGGGCGGGCTGCTGACCCAGGCCCGGCGGGCGTACTGCGTGGCAATCGCGGCGGCGCTCGACGCGGCGCCGGCGTACCGGATCGAGGCCCAGCAGAACGAGGGCGACCGGCTCGTGAACGCCTTCTCGACCCGGATGCCGCTGCTCTACCTGCATGACAGCAAGGGCCTGGAGAGCACCATCCGGCAGCTGGCCGACCAGGTCGCCGACCTGGTCGCGCTGCGCGCCGAACGGGAATCCGACGCGCTGCCGGAGCGCGCCGCGGACGCCGAGACCGGCGTCGGCATGACCGACCCGGGCCAGGACTGGTTCCTGCGGCGGCGGCTGCTGACCGAGCTGCAGAGCGTGCGCGACTACCCGTTCCACGACTACATGCAGCCGTACCTGCGGTTCAGCCAGCGGCTGAGCGCGATCAGCCTGGCGGTGCAGATCCTGGTCGTCCGCGAGCAGCTGTCCTGGCTCGCCGACCAGCCGCTGCTGCCCAGCGACGCCGCCGACCGGGCGGACGGTTACGTGGTCGAGCTCGCCGCGGCGCTCACCCACGTCGAGCAGAGCATCCTCCTGCACAAGCAGGGCAGGTACGTCGAGGCGGCGGACGCCGAGCGGCTGGCCCGCGCCGTACTGGCCACCGTCACCGGGCGGCCGCAGTACCGGGAGGACTTCAAGGAGCTCACCGACACCGTCGAGCTGCACCGCACGGCCAAGGCGGTCGCCACCGCCGTGGCGATCGGCGTCGCCACCGCCATCACCGCCGGCGCGGTCGGTGCCGCCGCCGGTGTGGCGCTGGCCGCCGTCGTCGACACCACCACCGTCTTCGGCTCCCTCGTCGTCTCGGCCGGCGTGGTCACCACCCGGCTGATGTGGGAGACGCTCGTCGCGCGCAACGGGTCGGAGCTGCTGCTCGGGCCGCAGTCCATCACCGGATCGTCGTTCCAGGAGGATCTCGCCTGGCAGGCGTTGCAGACCGCGGTCGTCCGGGTGGTGCTCTTCGGCTCCGGCGACATCTTCAAGGCCATCGCCCGCTCCGGCGACCGGGCCGAGCAGGCCGCCCGGCTGGCCGTCGAGCAGATCACCACCTACGGCTTCGGCGAGGTGCAGCACCTGGTCAAGACCGGTGAGCTGCGCGGCCTGCGGGACAGCGTGGTGGCCGCGGTGACGCAGGCCGCCACCACCGGCACGATCATGGTCGGCGGTCTGCTCGCGACCAGGTTCATCGACCGGCTCGGCGACGCCCGCGGCGGGCTCAGCGCGGACGGCGAGCGGCGGCTGCAGGAGTTGGAGGCCGAACGCGCCCAGGTCGCCGCGGACTTCGCGGCCGTACGGGACGGCACCGCCACCCCGGAGCAGTTCCGGGCCTGGGCCGGTCGGGCCGCCGACGCCTGGAACGGGCTGGTCAAGCTCGTCGACGAGATGGCCGCGGGGCCGGAACGCGACGCCGCCCAGCTCCGGCTCGCCGCGGCCAAGGGCGAGATCGAGCTACGGCTGGCCGAGGCGGGCATCAGCGCCACGCTGACCTGGCCGGACGCCGTACCCACCTTCGAGGGCCTGCTGCCCGGCCTGGTGGCCTACAGCGAGGACGGCCGGGCGGTGCTCGACACCGCCTACCCGCCCGCCACCCGGAAGCCCACCGAAACCCCGGACGCCGTGCTGGTCCAGGGCACCGGCGGCCGGCGGCTGCTCCTGCTGCCCGAGGGGGACCTGCCGGCGCGACCGGCACCCCCGGAGCGGCTGACCCACGTGCCCGAGCTGGGTCGGCGTCCCGGGCCGCCGCCCGAGCCGGTGGTGTTGCCCGGCGCCGCCACCGTCGGACTGGAGCTGCTGCAGGCCGCCTACAGCCCGGACAAGGCGGCGGGCATGCTCGCCCAGGCGGGCAAGGGTCGGGAGGCCTTCCTGAGCCTGCTCGCGCACCCGGACCTGGGCAGCGTCGGAAAGATCCAGTCCCGGACCCCGGCGCTGCACGGCCTGGCGTCACATCCGGCGTCGATCGCGTTCGGCCGGCGGTGGGGCCCGCGGCTGGTGCTGCGGCTGCGCGGCCTGGGCACCGTCGGGGTCGACGACGTGCTGCTGCGGGCCGAGGCGTTGCTGGAGCAGACGCCGGAGGCGGAGCGCCCGGCACTGATCGAGCGGCTGATCGACCGGAAGGGCGACAAGCTGCGCCGGGAGTTGGCGCTGATCCCGCCGCTGCGGCGGCCCCGCCGCATCGTCACACCGGGCAACCTCGGCATCGACCGCAGCCATCCCAGCTGGCACGCGCTCGCCGTGGAGATCGCCCGGCACCACCCCAACCTGACGGCGGAGCAGCTCGCCGTGATGACCGACTGCCGGCAGATCATCGAGGTCGCCGAGTCCGGCGCGTTCGACCGGTACGCGCCGTCGACCCGGCTCGGCGTCATCGACGCGTTCGAGCGCCTGATGGTCAACGGCCAGATCCGCATCCCGGAGCTGACCGCCGTGGCGAACCGGATGCGGGGCCGGCTCGCCGAGCACGTCTTCCTGGGTCCGCTGCCGATCCAGCAGCAGACCATGTGGTTCCAGGGCGTACGGACCACCGTCTGGCTGACCGGGCGGTCCAACCTCGACGGCCACTGGATGACCGGCGACGTCCCGGGCTTCCTGGAGCTGAAGTCCGACGACATCCACGTGCAGACCGCCAGCCAGCAGCGGGCCACCGCCCAGCTGTACCTGCAGCACGCGCTGGGCGACTTCGAGAACATCCCGGCGAACGCGCACTACCACCTGTGGTTCATCCGGGACCCGGGGCTGGAGGCGCGGCAGCGGATGTTGGAGATCCTGTTGCCGGCCGGCGGGAAGATCACCGGGGTGCACTTCGGGCCGCAGCCGCCGGCACCGGTGCCGCAGCGGTGACCGTCGGCCGCCGCCGCGACGAGCGCCGGCCGCCGCGCTGTACGTCGGGCGCCGCCGCGCTGTACGTCGGCCGCCGCGCTGGGCGTCGGGTGCCGCGCTGGGCGCCGGGCGCCGCCACGGTGAGTGGCGGGCGGCTCGTCACCGCCGCGCCGGCCCTCCTCCGGCGGCGGCGTGGTGAGCGGGCCGCCCGGTCAGCGCCGGGCGGATCGGGGCGGCGGTCGACGCGGCGTCACCGCCTCGCCCGGCCGGACGAGCCACCCCGACGGTCGCCGCCGAGGGCTTCGGCCTCCGCGCCCGGTCCGCCCCGTCGGTACCCGGCCACCGTTCCGCCCGGTCGGCGCGGCGTCACCGGTCCGGTCGGCGCGGCGTCACCGGTCCGCCGCGCTGGGGCGGGCCACCCGCGCGGCCAGCTTCTTCGGGGCGAGCCGGCAGTAGCTCTCGGTGAGCAGCTCGCCCACCTCGTCCCAGTCGACGCCGTCGTCGAGGACCATGCCCAGCACGTCGGCGCCCCAGTCGGGCTTGTAGAAGGGGAAGCCGCCGGCGACCAGGGCGTGCACCTCGTCGACCGGCGCCCGGAACGTGAGCACACACGTCGGCTGGTCGGTGGCGAAGGCCCGCGCGTAGGCCATCTGGTGGTCGGGGTCGACGGTGAGCACGTGGGCGAAGGTCCGCTTGCGGATCCGCCACCGGATGCCCACCCAGGCCGGTTCCTCGTAGGTCTCCGGCAGGCGCCGACAGATCGGCCGGAGCTGGTCGAGAAACTCGGGCGGTACGTCGGCGGGAGCACTCACGTAGGCACGCTAACCCGACCCCCCGACACTCTCCGGCCGCCCCGGCTCGATGACTCCGCATGACCGGTACAGGCGGCAGCGCATGAACGAGCCGGGGCCGGAGTCGTCCCGGGCGCGCGTCGGGTCATCCAGACATTCCGCGCATGGGGGTGCCGGGGTGTGTGAGGCGCTGCGCTGTTTCGCCGATGTGGCGGTGTCGCCCCGGAGGGCCTGCGCCGTTTCGCCGATGTGGCGGTGTCAGCCCGGTCGGGATGGCCCCATATCGGCGGTATGGAGTCGATCATCCGGCGGCTGCCGACTGGCACATGAGCCGTCGTGCCGGTGTGGGTTGTTTGTCCGGTTCGTGGGTGTGACCGGTGGCATCCGGGTGGTGGAATCGGGCCCGGGTCGGGGGCGTTATACCTTGCGGACGATCGAGCAAGGGGCACCGGCGCTGGCACGGCCGGCGTGAGACCCCGGGCCTGGCGGAATGATGGCGGGCAGCCGGTCGTTGCATCCCCCTGAACGATCGCGGCAGCCCTTGCCCCGGCACACGTCGGTGAGGGTTGAGGGCCCCGGAATGATGGTGGCCCGGTGGTCGTTACACACAGTCCGGCACCGCGAAGGGACGCCCCCTGTCCCGCAGGTCTGCCGGGCATCCCGGTACCAGGGCATCCCCCGCCCCGCGCGTGCCGGATCCCCCGAAGTCTTTCTGAGCGCCCTGATGGTGCTTGCGCCCCTGTGCCCGTCCCCCCTTGGGCTGGTGGCGTTGACCCCCGAAGGAGCCTTTGTGATGAACACGATCATGCGTAAGAGCGTTCTGGGTATCGCTGGTCTGGCGTTCGCCGGTGGCGTCGTCGCCGGCCCCGCCACCGCCCACGCCGACGCCGCCCCGGTGCAGGCGGTCAAGCCGGTCGCCGTGACCGTGCAGGCCGACAAGCCGGACAAGGCGAAGCTGATCCCGCACGGTGTGCAGGGCGAGCAGTCGCGCATCGACCTGAACGACGAGCAGACCGCGAACGTGAAGGCGATCATCGCGGCGACGAAGAAGTCCGGCATGGACAAGCGGGCCGCCGTGGTGGCCATCGCCACCGCGCTGCAGGAGTCGAAGCTGGAGAACCTGGGC
>NZ_JAUMKD010000008.1 GCF_030519475.1 Micromonospora sp. C28SCA-DRY-2
CGGTAGAGGGTCAGGGGGCGGCCGCTGGTGCCGGAGGCGAGGTTGCCGGTCCGCTCGGCCAGGCCGGCCAGTTCCAGCCGGTGCAGCATGCGCCGGGCGGTGCGCTGCTGCACCCGCAGCTGGTCGGCCACCTCGCGGCTGGTCAGCGGCTCGTCGCCGACCGCCGTGCGCACCTCCCGCAGCCGCAGCAGGGTGGGCACCGACAGGCCGACCCGCTGGGCGATGACCGCCAGGTTCACCTCCGACGGCGCCGGCGGCGGGGTGGTCGACTCCAGCACGATGTCGGTCTCGCCGCGCAGCGACAGCACCGCCGTGGTCGGCCCGACCCGGCGGGCCCGGCTCAGCGCCCGGCGGGCCAGGTTCTCCGCCTCCGCCGCGCTGCGCCCCAGGCCGAAGCCGATCTGTACGGTCTCGTGCCGGTCGGCCAGACGGCGCAGCATCGGCAGCGCGGTGAACCCGCCGGTGGCGTCGTGCAGCGGACCCCGGGTGGTGACGATGAGGTACGTGTCCGGGGCGAACCGGGCGAGCGTGCCGCCGAGCCCGGCCACCTCCTTGAGCAGCCCGTCGTCGCCGTCGGAGAGGTTCGCCAGCCCGAGCGCGATCTGGGCGTCCTCCTGGGCCTGGCTGCCCACCTGGAGCAGCAGTTGGCGCAGCGCGGTGCGCACCGAGTGGTTCGACGGGGCCAGGCGGAACGCCGGCATCTCGTGGCGCAGCACCTCGTAGACCGAGCTGATGCAGGTGACCGCGACGTCCGCGCCGGCCTTGTGCTGCCGGCGGTGGAACGCGACCACGTCGTCGGAGTCGAGGCCGCTGCGGTACGGCAGCGACCGGACCCGGTCCACCGGCAGCCCCGCCTCACCGAAGGTGGTGGCGACGTCGGCGCCGGTCACCGTGTCGATCGACAT
Source organism: Micromonospora sp. C28SCA-DRY-2 (assembly GCF_030519475.1). Taxonomy (GTDB): domain Bacteria; phylum Actinomycetota; class Actinomycetes; order Mycobacteriales; family Micromonosporaceae; genus Micromonospora. Next base: position 906 of record NZ_JAUMKD010000008.1, read on the forward strand.
CCGGGTGACGTCGTGCCCGGCGCGCAGCAGCCGCACCGCGGCTTGGAGCAGGGTCGCGCCGGTGTAGTCGACGAAGACCGCCGGGCGGTTGAGCGAGTTCGCCTCCCGGGCGAGGGTGTAGGGCACCACGCCGGTGAACAGCCACGCCTCCACCTGGCCCGCGTGCGCCTCCACGATCGCCGGAGCCTGCGACTCGTGGTCGTAGTGCAGTCGACGGGCGGTGACGCCGGGCTGCTCCTCGCAGGCGGCGGCCACGTCGTCGACCAGGTCGTGCGGACCGATGACCCCGATCTCGATGGTCACCGCTGCCTCCTGTCGGGGGTTGCATTGTTCGCAGCACAAGATTACGGTCAGGCCCGGTATTACTAAAGCCCGGGAGGGTACGTGTTTCCCAGCATGGCCGACGCCAGCGGCCGAACGATCGGCACGGAGGAGCTGGCCGCGGTCAGCCGGGTGCTCCAGTCGGGCATGCTCAGCTCGGTCTGGGGCACGGAGGTCCGCGCCCTGGAGCGCGAGATGGCCGACCGCCATGGAGTGTCGCACGCGGTGGCCGCCAGTTCGGGGACGGCGGCCCTGCATCTGGCCGTCGCGGCCGTCGCGCCGGACCCCGGCGACGAGATCATCACCTCTCCGATCAGCGACTTCGGCACGGTCGCGCCCATTCTGGCGCAGAACGCGGTGCCGGTGTTCGCCGACGTCGATCCGTACACCGGCAACCTGGACCCGGCGGCGGTGGCCGCCGCGATCGGGCCGCGTACCCGGGCGATCCTCGCGGTGCACCTCTTCGGCGCCGCCGTCGACCTGCGCGCGGTCGCCGACGCGGCCGGCGTGCCGCTGATCGAGGACTGCGCCCAGGCCTGGCTCACCCGCTACCCGGACGGCACCCTCGCCGGCACGGCCGGCGCGATCGGCTGCTTCAGCCTCCAGCAGTGGAAGCACATCACCTGCGGCGACGGCGGCCTGACCATCACCGACGACCCGGTGCTGGCCCGCCGGATGCGGCTCTTCGCCGACAAGGGCTGGCCGCGCGACGAGGCCCGCCGGCACGTCAGCCTCGGCCTCAACTACCGGATGACCGAGCTGGCCGGCGCCGTCGCCCGGGCCCAGCTCGCGAAGCTGCCCGGCGTGCTCGCCGACCGGCGGCGCACCGCCCGGCGGCTGGTCGACGCGCTGGCCGGCCTGCCCGGCCTGCACCTGCCGGCGGACGTCGACGCGCACGCCTGGTGGCTGTTCCCGATCGTGCTGGAGCCGCCGCTGACCAACCACGAGGTGGCCGGGAAGCTCGCCGCCGCCGGCATCCCCGCCCGCGCCGGCTACCTGCAACAGCCCCTGCACTGGGCGCCGGCGCTGACCGAGGCGCCCGTCTACGGCAACTCCCGTTTCCCGCTCACCGTGCCGCCCGCCGACCGGCTGCCGACCTACGGACCCGGCGCGTGCCCGGTCGCCGAACGGCTGATCGAGCAGACCCTGCTGGTCATCGACTGGAACGAGCGGTACACCGACGCGCACGTCGACGAGATCGCCCGGGCCGTCCGCGCCGCGGTGACCTCGTGATCGCGCCGACCGCCGCCGCGCTGCGCGACCGGCTGCGCTGGCGGCTGATCGCCGCCACCGCCACGCCGGTGGGCGCGGCCGGGGCCGTCGACCCGGACGTCCTCGGCCGCTACCTGGACGGGCTGGTCGCCGACGGGGCGGACGCGCTGGCCGTGCTCGCGCACACCGGGCGCGGCCCGTACCTCGACGAGGCCACCCGCGACCTGGTCGTCCGGCGTGCCGTCGAGACCGGGGTGCCGGTGATCGTCGGCGTCGGCGGCCGGCCGGGGGAGCGCACCGACGAGGTGGCCGCGCAGGCGGAACGGGCCGCCGCCCTCGGCGCGGCCGGACTGCTGGTCTTCCCGGTCGACGACGACCCGGTCGGCCACCACGACGCGCTCTGGCGCGCGGCCGGCCTGCCGCTGCTCGCCTTCGACCTCTACCTGCGGCCGTATCCGGAGCCGGCGCTGGCCGCGCTGCTGGACCACCCCGGCGTGGCCGGGGTGAAGGTGGCCCGGCTGCACGACGCCATCGCCTGCCAGGCCGCCCTGGCGGCCGCGCACCGGGCCGACCGGCTGGCGGTCACCGGCGAGGACCGGATGTTCGGGCCGTCGCTGATGTGGGGCGCCGAGGCGGCCCTGGTCGGCCTGGCCGCCGCCGCCGTCCCGGTCACCGCCCGGGCGCTGCGGGCCTACGCCGACAAGCGGTACGACGAGTTCCTCACCGCCTCCGCCGACCTCGACCGGCTGGCCGAGGTCACCTTCACCGCACCGATGGAAGGGTACGTGCAACGCATGCTCTGGATCGCCGCCGCGGAAGGGCGGGTCCCGGCGACCCACGCCGTCGACCCGCACGCCCCGGCGCTGCCCGAGGGCGACCGGGACCGGGTGCTGCGAGTGGCGGGGTGCCGGTGACCGGCAACCCGTTCGTGGCCGACGACCTGGCGCCGGTCACCCTCGACATCGACGTGCTCGTCGGTCGGTACGCCGACCGGCCCGGCCCCACCGGCGAACCGGCGGCGGTCACCGCGATGCTGGCCGCCAACGGCGTCGAGCGGGCGGCCGTGGCCAGCCTGCGGGCGGCCCTGTTCGACGTGCGCAGCGGCAACGACGAGGTGGCCGCCCTCGCCGGCCCGGGCGTGCTGCCGGTCGGCGGGCTGGACCTGCGCGACCCCCTCGGCGCCGAGCGGGAGGTCGCCCGGCTCGCCGAGCGCGGCTTCCGGGCCGTCCGGCTCTTCCCCGACGAGCAGCGCGTGGAGCCCGACTTCCCGTCGGTGCGGCACGTCGCCCGCCGGGCCACCGAGGCCGGCCTGGTCATCCTGACCGGCGGGGACGTGCGCCGGTTCTGGCGGCCGCTGTGCGGCGCCACCGTGGTCTTCCTCGACACGCACTTCTACCACCTGGGCGACTTCGTGGTGGCGGCCCGCGACGAGCCGGGCTTCCACACCTCCACCCGGCTGCTCAACTCGCCGGACGCGCTGGAGACCGTCGCCGCGCACCTCGGCGTCGAGCGCCTGCTCTACGGCTCCCGTACGCCGTTCTACGAGCCCGTCGTGCCGCGGCTGCGGCTGGCCCGGGGCGGGCTCGGCCCGTCCGCGGTCGCGGCGGTGGCGGGCGGCAACGCCCGCCGGATCCTGGGGCTGGCCAAATGATCATCGACGTGCACGCCCACTGGGGGCCGTGGTTCTTCAGCATGGAGGTCGGCGCGGTCGCCACCAACCTCGCGGTGATGGACCGGTACGGCATCGACCTGGCAGTGGTCTCCGCGACCGAGGCGGTGATCTACGACGTCGCCGCCGGCAACCGGGCGATGGCCCGGGTGCTGGAGAGCAGCGACCGGCTGCTCGGCTACCTGACCGTCAACCCGCGCCGGCTGGACGACGCCGAGCGGGACCTGCGCGAGCTGCTGCCCACCGGCCGGTTCGTCGGCGTGAAGATCCACACCGACTACACCGGCTCGCCGGCGAACTCGCCGCAGACCCGCGCCGCGCTGGAACTGGCCACCGCGCACGGGCTGCCCGCCCTCGTGCACACCTGGGACACCACCCCGCTCGACCTGGCCCAGGCGGTCGCGGACGTGCCCGGGGCGCGCGCCATCGCCGGGCACATGGGCGCGAACGGCTGGCGGCACGCCGTCGAGGCGGCCAACTCGGTGGACCGGCTCTGGCTGGAGCCGTGCTTCTCGCACACCGAGGCGGGTCGCTTCGCCGCGGTGGCGGCGGCGGTCGACCCGCGCCGACTGCTGTTCGGCACCGACGCCACGCTGATCGACCCGGCCGCCGCGTACGGGGCGGTGCTCGCCGCCGACCTGTCACCCGAGCTGGCCGAGCGGGTCGCCTGGCGCAACGCCGCCGAGCTGTTCCGCCTCGACCTGCCGTGACCGTCCGGCAGCTCGGGCGGTCGACGCCGCCGCTCAGCTCGCCCCGGCCTCGCCGGTGGCCGGCGCGGGGGCCCGCTGGATGCGGCGAACGGCGAGCAGCCCGCCGACGCCGGGGATGACGGCGAGCCAGCGGGCGCCCGGGGTGGCGGCCTCGACCAGCCAGGTGCCGGCGATGACGGCGAGGTAGGCGGCGCCGTGCACCGGGCCGCCCAGGGCGGTGATCGCCTCGGTGTGCACGGTGGCCAGGTTGGCCAGCAGGACCACCAGGGAGACCGCCTCGACCGCGGCCACGATCCGCAGGGTACGCATGCCGCTCACACTCCCGTCGTGGAGCCGGGGCGGACGATCATCAGGACGACCACTGTCGCCCAGAGCAGGTTGAACAGCCCGGTGGCCATCGCCAGCCGGCTCGCCGCCGTCCGCCGCCCCGCGCCGGCGCCCGCACCGTCGGGTGCGGACAGCAGGCGCCGCTGGCCGGGCAGGATGGCCAGCGCCAGCAGGGCCGCGGCGACCGCGGTCAGCGCGATCGACGTGACGAGCCAGGCGTCGGTCAGGACGCCCAGTCGCGCGCCGGTGGCGAGGCCGAAGACGGGGACGACCACCCCGACGACCGCGTAGACGCGGCAGGTGCGGTGCAGGAACGCGGCGATCTGGGGTGCCCGGCCGCCCGGTGCCCGGCTGTCGTCCCCGCCGCCGGCGTAGCGCGGGAAGAGCGAGGCGGCCACGGCGATCGGTCCGATCGCCAGGATCGCGGCCAGGACGTGCACCGACAGCAGGAGCTTGGTCACCGGTTCCCCTTCAGTTGGTCGCCTACATATTGGCTCCCAATAGATAGCATACCTACGGAAGGAGGGGTAGGCTGCCTACTGATGAAGGACGACGCCGTTCGCGGGCACCTCGACGCGCTGCTGCTGGCCGCGCTCGAACAGGGGCCGCTGCACGGCTACGCGATCATCGCGGCCGTCCGCGAGCGCAGCGGCGGAGCCCTGGAGCTGCGGACCGGCACCATGTATCCGGCGCTGCACCGGCTGGAACGGCTCGGCCTGCTGCGCAGCGACTGGCAGGCGGTCGGCGAGCGGCGCCGCCGCTGCTACGAGCTGACCGACGCCGGGCGGCGGGCCCTGGTCGACAAGCGCACCGCCTGGCGCGAACTCACCTGCGCGATCGGTGCCGTGCTGGACCCTTCGCCGGCGCCGGGGCCGGCCACGTGACGGCCCGCGACCCCGCCGGCCCCGGCCACGACCCGATCGAGGAGCACCTCGCGGCCCTGGCGGTCGCCCTGCACGGCCCGGCCCGGGTCAAGGCCCGGATGCTGACGGAGGCGCGCGACGGCCTCGCCGACGCCGCGGCGGCACTCGCCGGTGGTGCGACCCCCGATGACCACGCCGCCCGCCAGGCGGTGCGCGACTTCGGCAGTGTCGACGAGGTCGCGCCCGCCTTCCAGCGGGAACTCACCGTCGCCCAGGCCCGGCACACCGCCCGTGCGGTCGTCCTCGCCGTTCCCTTCCTGTTGGCCTGCTGGGCGCTGGTGACGGTCGTCGGCGGCGACCAGGGCCGGCACGCGCCCCGGGTCGCCCAGACGCTGGCCGCCCATCTGGGTGGCGTGGCCGCCGCGGCGGCCCTGCTGGCCGGGGCCGCGCTGGCCGTCACCGGGGCCCTGGCCCGCCGGTTGCCCACCCCGCACCGGCTGCCGCTGATGGTCGCCTGGGCCGGCACCACCGCCACCGCCGCGCTCGCCACCAGCGCCCTCACCCTGGCCGTCGCGGCGACGCTGGCCGGGAGCTGGCCGCTCGGCGCGCTCATCGCCGTGCTCGCCCTCGCCGTGCACGCCCGGATCGCGGCCTCGGCCCGGGCCTGCCGCCGGTGCGCCCGTGCCCCGCTCGTCGCCACCGGCGAGGGCTGAGGTCGGTGGCCACGGCGGCCCTGAGACCCGAGGCGCCTACCGGCGCCGGGCCGGCTGAGGGGCGGAGAGCCGGCCCGGGGGGTGAGCTGGCCGAGCCAGCCCGCCGGCCGGCTCACGGCACCGGCTGTGGCGGGGTCGGGCCCACGTAGCGCGAGTCCGGCCGGATGATCTTCGAGTCCGCGGCCTGTTCCAGCACGTTCGCGCACCACCCGATGACCCGGCTGGTGGCGAAGGTCGGGGTGAACATCTGACGGGGCAGCCCGCACAGGTGCATGACCACGCCCGCGTAGTACTCGACGTTGGTGTGCAGCTCCCGGCCGGGCTTCAGCTCCGCCAGCAGCGACAGCACCCGCTCCTCCACGGCCACCGCGAGGTCCACCAGCTCACCGCCGAGGCTCTGGGCGATCCCCTTGAGCATCCGGGACCGCGGGTCCTCGGTCCGGTAGATCGGGTGCCCGAACCCCATGATCCGCTCGCCGTCGCGGATCCGGGAGCGCAACCAGGCGTCGGCCCGGTCGATCGAGCCGATGGCGTCGAGGGTGTCGAGGGCCCGGCTGGGGGCGCCGCCGTGCAGCGGGCCGGACAGCGCCCCCAGGGCCCCGCCGACGCAGGCGTAGATGTCCGCGCCGGTGGAGGCGATGACCCGGGCGGTGAAGGTCGAGGCGTTGAAGCCGTGGTCGACGGTCGCGATCAGGTAGCGCTCGATCGCCCGGGCGTGGAGTTCGGAGGGCTCCTCGCCGGTGATCATGTACAGGTAGTTCGCCGCGTGCGGCAGGTCGTCGCGCGGCGCGATCGGCTCCAGCCCGGCGCGCAGCCGGAACAGCGCGGCCAGCAGGCTGGGGGTGAGGGCGCAGAGCGCCATCGCCTGGGCGCGGCGTTCCGCGGGCGGGGTGTCGTAGAGCGGGCGGGCTCCGGCGGCGAGGCCGGCGACGGCCAGCGCGGCGCGCAGCCCGCTCATCGGGTCCTGCGACGACGAGGCGGCGGCGATGCCGGGCAGGGCGGCGGCGACCGCGGGCGGGATGTGGCGCAGCGGCGCGATCTCCTCGTGCAGCGCCTTGGGCTCGGTGGGGAGGGAACCGTCGACGAGCAGCGCCCAGACGTCCTCCAGGGTGCGGCGCTCGGCCAGGTCGATGGCCGAGTACTGGCGGTAGTGGTAGAAGCCCTCGTGGCCGCGGACGTGGCCGATGGTGGTGTCGGTGACCACGACGCCGGCGAGCCCGCGCGGAACGGTGATGGTGTCAGCCATGCCGGCAGCCTCGCGTCGGCGAACCGGGCCAGTCAACATTGATTCAGTCAATGTGAGAGCATGGCCACATGCCCGAGGAGCCCCTGCTGACCACCGCCGAGGTGGCGCACCGCCTGCGCATCAAGCCGGAGACGGTCTACGCGTACGTCAGCCGGGGTTTGCTTGACCGGGTCAAGGTTCCCGGCGAGCGGCTGAGCCGGTTCCGGCTGGCCGACGTCGAGCGGCTGGCCGCCCGTACGCAGGCGACCCGGCCGGAACGCGACGCCGCCCCGGCGATGCGCACCGCCACCACGTTGATCGCCTACGGGCGGCTGCACTACCGGGGGCTGGACGCCGCCGCCCTCGCGCCGACGACGCCGTTCGAGGAGGTCGCGCACTGGCTCTGGACGGGGGAGCGGCGGCACGCCGCCTTCACCGCGTCCCCGGAGACCCTGGAGCGGGCGAGGCGGGCCAGCGCGCACCTGCCCGCCCGGGCCCGGGTCTTCGACCGGCTGCCGGTGATCGTCGCCGTCGCCGCCGCGATGGACCCGCTCCGCTTCGACCTGGCGCCGGCCACGGTCACCGCGCTCGCGCCCGGGCTGCTGTCCACCATGGTCGACGCCCTGCCCCCGGTCGGCGGGGCGCCCCCGGACGACGGCCTGGCGACCCGCCTGTGGTCCCGGTTGACCGGCACGCCGGCGTACCCGGACGGCGTCCGGGCGCTCAACGCCGCACTCGTCCTGCTCGCCGACCACGACCTGGCCGCCTCGACCATCGCGGTCCGGGTCGCGGCGTCGACCCGGGCGAACCCCTACGCGGCGGTGCTCGCTGGCCTCGGCGCGTTGGACGGGCCGATGCACGGAGCCGTCGGCAGCCGGGTCTACCGGATGATCGAGGCGGCGCTGCGGGACGGGGCGCCGGCCTCGATCGCCGAGTGGTTGCGCACCGGCGCGCTGCCCGGGTTCGGGCATTCGCTGTACCCGGACGGCGACCCGCGCGGAGCCGCCCTGCTCGATCTCGTCGCGGAGCTGCCGACCGGGGGCGAGCTGCGGCGGGCCGTCGACGACCTGATCGCCACGGCGGCGCGGCGGGGCGCCCTGCCCAACGTCGACTTCGCCGTGGCCGCGTTGGCGCACGCGACCGGCATGGGCCCGGGCGCCGCGGAGGTGATCTTCGCGGTCGCCCGGACGGCGGGCTGGATCGCCCACGTCGTCGAGGAGTACGCCCAGCCGAGCAACCGGTTCCGGTGGAGCAGTGGCTACACCGGGCCGCCCCCGGCGTCGGGGTGAACCGCGGGTGGTGGCCACAGCTTCCGGGACGCGGGTGCGGTCGCCTCGCGCCTTTGCCGCCGGACGAGGGCAGGGCGGACGGACCGGCGGGCCTCGTCGTGCGGCGGGAGCGCGAACCCCCGACGCACGACGAGGCCCGGTCGGCCTCTCCGCCTGCCGGGCTACCTCCTGGGCAGCGGGAAGCGGGCCAGGTCCATGCCGAGCATGCCCCAGGTCGCCTTGCCGTCCGGGGTGAAGTTGAACGCCGGGTTGTTGTACCAGCCCCGCGGCACGTTGTCGTAGAGCGTGGTCACCTCGCCGCCCGGGACGGTCGGCAGCTCGCAGATGTCGTTGGTCCAGTGCACCCAGGAGAAGACCCGACCGTCGACCCCGTTGAACTGGCCGTACCCGCCGAGGTCCCCCTCCATCACGATGGTGCGGGTGCTCAGGTCGTAGGCGAACCAGGCGCCGCGCGGGCGGCGGCCCATCGCGTAGAGCAGGTTGCCGACCACGTACAAACTCTCGTACGACTGCCAGTCCGGCTTGATCTCCTCGCGCCAGAGCAGCTTGCGGGTGACGATGTCGACGGCCGCCACCTGCGCGGTCCGGCGGATCGGGCCGCTGGTGCCCTCGCCGTAGGTGTCGCCCGCGATGTACGCCGTGGTGCCCTGCACCACCACGTCCATCACGCTCTGCTCGGGCAGGAACTCCCGGTGCGCGTCGACGGTGTTGTCGGACAGGTCGATGAAGGTCAGCGCGCCGGTGTGCTTGGTGGTCTGCGGGCTGGACGCGACGATCAGCTGGTTGCGCGGCCGGTCGACGTGGATCCGCTTGGTGCGCAGCTGCTCGTTGCCGAGCAGTCCCAGCACGGTGACGGCGAAGCTGTCCGGGTCGATCGCCACGATCTGGGTGCTCGGGTAGAGGCCGGCGTACACCGTGCCGGCCTTCCCCTCGGCCATCGCCTTGACCTCGCCGTTGACGTCGAAGCGCTGGCTGGTGCCGGCCTCCGGGCGGTGCACCGTCATCGCGTAGTGGCCACCGACCCAGACGGTGTTGCGGGTGTGCCGCATCATCGACTGGATGGTCTCCGGGTAGCCGAAGCCGCGGGTGGCGGTCTGCCACACGGTGGCCGCGCCGTTCGGCGTCGCCCGCCACACGTGCCCGAGGCCGCTCACGCCGAGCAGGGCGCCGCCGGGCAGCGGGGCGAGCAGCTGGTTCTCCACGTCGGCGAGCGGCTTGCCCACCTTCACCAGGCCGTCCGCGGTCACCTCGTACAGGTTGGTGGTGAGCCGGGTCAGCGCGTACACCTTGCCGTCGCCGCCGACGGTCAGCTGGTCGATGTAGCGGTCCTCGGCCGGGATGTCCCGGGAGACCCGGCCCGAGCCGTCGCGGCGGAACGAGATCAGCTGCCGGCCGCTGGCGACGTAGATGACGCCGTCGGAGACCACCAGGTCGAGGATGCCGACCGGCGAGGCGCTGAGGTGCGCGGTCAGGTCGGTCGGGGCGCCGCCGGCCTTCGGCCACACCAGCAGGGTGCCGGGCGCCGCCGAGCCGCCGTAGACGTACTCGTCGTCGACCGCCACGGCCGCCGCGTACTGGGAGGTCGAGATGCGGCCGTACGTCTCGACGGTCGCGTCGGCCAGCCGGACCCGCTTGACCGTGCAGTCGGGGTACGTGCCGAGGTAGAGGTGCTCGCCGTGCACGACCATGTCGTAGTACCAGGTGGTGCTGCCCCCGGCCCGCGCCCAGGCCACCAGCTCCTTGGTCTGCGGGTCGAACCGGTGGACGTACGCGCTGCCGGCCGGGCCGATGTAGACGTACCGGCCGTCGGCGGCGAGCTTCTGGCCACCGTTGCTCGGGATGGCCAGGTCGTCGATGGCGCGCATCTCACCGGTGTTGACGTCGAACTCGCCCAGCCGCATCTTCCCCTCCGGGGTGTTGAACCGGGAGGTGATGAAGACGCTGTCCCCGATGACGGCGGCGCCGCGGACGGCGGCGGTCAAGGACGCCGGACCGAAACTGGTCGGGGTGAGCGGCTCGTCGTCCTGCGCGAACGCCGGGGTGGCGAGCGATCCGTGGCCCACCGCCAGGGCAGCGCCGGTGAGGCAGCTACCGGCGAGGAGTGATCGACGGCTGAGGGGCATCGTTGTCTCCGTTCGTCCGCGTCATTACGGCCCGGACCTTAATGATTGTCGAAGTGGACCGTCAAGGGTCGGCGGCGACTCCCCGGTGGCTGCGTCGGCCCGGCCCGGCCGGCAGGGCACGCGGCCGGTTGCCAGGAGCCCGATCGCCGTATTACGGTCCAGCCCCAATGTGGAAACTCGGAGGGGTCATGCGGCACCCTGACACGGCCGGCCCGGACGCGACATGATCGTCACGGTCACGCTGAACCCCGCCCTGGACATCACGCACACCGTCGCGTCGCTGGTGCCGCACCGCAGCCACCGGGTCAGCGACGTCGCCGCCCAGGCCGGCGGCAAGGGCGTCAACGTCGCCCGCGTCCTGCACACGCTGGGGCTGCCCACCGTCGCCGTGGCGTTCCGCGGCGGCCTCACCGGCGCGGCCGTCGCCGCCGACCTCGACCGGCACGGCATCGCCCACCGGCTGGTCGACACCGCGGGGGAGAGCCGGCGCACGTTCACCGTCGTCGACCGGGGCAGCGGCGACGCCACCGTCTTCAACGAGGCCGGCCCGGCGGTGTCCGACGCGGAGTGGCGGGCACTCCGCGGGCAGGTGCGCCGGCTGCTCGCCGGGGCGTCGGTGCTGGTCCTCTCCGGCAGCCTGCCGCCGGGGCTGCCCGACACCGCGTACGCCGAGCTGGCCGGCGCCGCCGCGCGGGCGGGCGTGCCGGTGATCCTGGACGCGGCCGGGCCGCCGCTGCGCGCCGGCCTCGCGGCGGGCCCGGACGTGATCAAGCCGAACGCCACCGAACTCGCGGAGGCCACCGGCCTGCCCGACCCGCTCGCCGCCGCCGAGGCGCTCCGCGCGGCGGGGGCGCGGGCGGTGGTGGCGTCGCTGGGACCGGCCGGCCTGCTCGCCGTCACCCCCGACGGCACCTTCCGCGCCGAGCCGCCGGCGCCCCTGGCCGGGAACCCGACCGGCGCCGGCGACTCGGTCGTCGCCGCGATCGCGGCCGGCATCCACACCGGAACGCCGTGGCCGCACCGGCTGGCGGAGGCGGTGGCGCTCTCCGCCGCCACGGTGAGGGCGCCCCGCGCCGGCCAGTTCGACGCCGACACCTACCACCGGCTCGCCCCCCGGCCGGCCGGGACCCGCACGCCGACGCCCCACACCACCTGAACACCCCGGAGTCCGCCATGCCCCTGACCGCCACCGCCGACCTCGTCGCGCGGGCCGCCCGCGCCGGCCGCGCGGCTGCCGCCTTCAACGTCATCACCCTCGAACACGCCGAGGCCGTGGTGGACGCGGCCGAGCGGGCCGGCGCCCCGGCCATCCTTCAGATCAGCGAGAACGCGGTGAGGTACCACGGCGGCCGGGTGCTGCCGATCGCCCGGGCCGCCGTGGAGGTGGCCCGGGCCGCCGCCGTCGACGTCGCCCTGCACCTGGACCACGTGCGCGACGAGGCGCTGCTGCGCCAGGCCGCCGACGCCGGGGTGAGTTCGGTGATGTACGACGCGGCCGGGCTGCCCTACGCGGCCAACGTCGAGGCGACCCGGCGGGCCGCCGACTGGGCCCACGGGCACGGGCTCTGGATCGAGGCCGAGCTGGGCTGGATCGGCGGCAAGGACGGCGAGGCGCCGTTGGACGCCCACGCGCCCGGCGCCCGTACCGACCCGGACCAGGCGGCGGCGTACGTGGCGGCGACCCGGGTGGACGCGCTGGCCGTGGCGGTCGGCAGCCGGCACGCGATGACCACCCGGACGGCCACCCTTGACCACGCGCTGATCGCCAAGCTCCGGGACGCGGTCGACGTGCCGCTGGTGCTGCACGGCTCGTCGGGCGTCTCCGACGCCGAACTCGTCCAGGCCGCGACCGGCGGCATCGTGAAGATCAACATCGGCACCGCGCTGAACGTCGCGTTCACCGCGGCGGTCCGGGGCCGCCTCGCCGACGACCCCGGCGGCACCGACCCGCGGGCGTACCTGTCGCTCGGCCGGACCGCGATGGCCCGGACCGTCGAGCACTTCCTCCGGCTGCTCGCCGCCCCCACCGGCTGACCACCGAGCCGGCGGCCCGGGCCGAGCCGGTCAGCCGCGGGAGCGCGGCAGGCAGCACTTCTTGTACTTGCTGCCGGAGCCGCACCAGCAGGCGTCGTTGCGCTCCGGCGGCCAGCCGATCCGCGCCGCCGGGCGGGCCGCCAGCTCGCGCGCGTAACCGGCCCGGACCTCCGGGTCGGCCGGGTCGCCGTCGTGCCGGCCGGCGTAGCCGACCAACCCGTCCACCGATGCGGTGAGCACGTGCAGCCCGGTGCGGCCGGCCCCGGCCAGCCGCACCAACTCCTTCTCCAGGCGGGCCCGGTGCGCGTCCCAGTCCGGCCCGTACGCCTCGGTCAGCGCCGCCTGCTCGGCGAGCAGCCGGTCGAACTCGGCCCGGGGCCAGAAGAGCAGGTCGGGCTCGGCCGCCTGCCGCTGCTGGGCCCGGCGGACCAGTCGGGCCTCCAGCCGGTCGGCGAGGTCGTCGGTGCGGTCGTGCGGCAGGTTGAGGTCGCGGCGCACCCGGTGCCGCTGTTGCAGCAGGAAGAACAGCACGCCGGGCGCCTCCGGCGGGCCGACCTCCAGCGCCGCTCCGGCGGCGGCAGCGGTCGAGCCGGCCGGTTCGGCGGTGGTGGCGCGCTCGCCGAGCAGGGTGTCGACCGCCGCGCTCAGCCACTCCTCGGCCAGCGCGGTGCGGCCGCCGGCGTCCAACGCCGCGCTGAGGTACGCGGGCGCGTCCGGCTGCTCGGTCAGCAGCGGGCGCAGCGCGGTGAGGTCCGCCATCGCCTCGTCCTCCCGGCCACCGGCCCGGAACAGGATCCGGGCCCGCAGCGCGCGGGCGGCGCCGGCCCGCGGGTCGTCCCCGGACGGGTACGCCGCCACGGCCCGCTCGGCGTACCGGAGTGCGGCGTCCAGCCGCGCCCGGACCTCGGCGATCTCGGCGGCCAGGGTCAACGCGTCCCCGGCGTCCGCCGGCTCCGCCAGCCGGCCCTGCTCCACCGCCTCGGCCAGCTCGGCGGCGACGCCGAGCGGGTTGGCCGTCCCGAGCGCCGAGCGGCGCAGTTCGGCGAGGTCGGCGCTGGTGATCACGTCTGTCGTCGGCACGATCTCACGGTACGTCGGGGTCCCCCCGGTGCACTCGCGGATCACCTGTTACGCCGATCTCACACCCTCCACCGTGTCGGGTGGGGGTGTCGACACCTCGGCCGCTGCGGGTGACCCGCGCCGCGCCCGGGTCGGGGCGGCACCACCGGTGGGGGAGAATGACGGCATGCCGAGCAGTCTCAGCGCCATCGTCATCGACGCCGTCCGACCACGTCTGATCGCCGACTTCTGGTGCTCGGTGCTCGGCTGGCAGGTCGTCGACGAGGACCCCGAGGTGATCACCATCGCGGCCGCCCCCCGTTCCTGGCCGATGATCGACGTGGTGGCGGTGCCCGAGGGCAAGGCGATCAAGAACCGGCTGCATCTCGACCTGCGTGCCGACGGTGTGTCCACGGCGGAGGAGCTGGACCGGTTGCTCGCCCTCGGTGCCCGACGCGCCGACGTGGGGCAGCCCCCCGACGTGAGCTGGGTCGTGCTCGCCGACCCGGAAGGCAACGAGTTCTGCCTGCTGTCCCGTACCGTCCAGGAACTCCAGCGCGGTTAGTCCAGGGTGCCGGCGATCGCCATCGCCTCGGCCTTGGTGACCTCGCCCTCCAGCCGGTAGGTCACGCCGGCCTCCTGCCAGATCAACGTCGAGCCGGCGAGCCGCGCGGTCTCCACCCGGACCGTGCCGGTGCGGTCCACGTACGCCACGGCGTGCGGGCCGCCGACCCAGACGGCGAAGTCCCCGTCGAGTTGCACCCACTCCGCGCCGGACCCGCTCGTCTGCTTCTGGAACACCGGGTCGAGCCCGCCGTCGAAGGCGTCGAGGCGCAGCGCGCCGCCGCGGTAGAGCAGCGTGGCGACCCGGTGGCCGCCGATGCCGTCCGGGTCGGCGACCAGCACCTGCTCGGGCGGGCCGAGCGCGGTCGGCACGCGGATCGGGAAGCGCACCGCCCGCTGCGCCTCGACCAGGGAGGCGGGCCGCTGCGACGGCATCGCCGACGGCGTGCCGGTGGGCAGGGCCGGCCGCGACGACGTGTCGACGGTGATGCCGGCGAAGCGCAACAGCCCCGCCACGGCGTCGGCGACGGCGGCCCGCCCCGGTGGCAGCAGGGCGACGAGCAGCGCGACGAGCACCGCGGCGAGGTGCAGCCGCCAGCGGTGCCAGCGGATCCGCCGGGGCGCGGGTGAGGCGGTGAGCCGGGCGCGTACCCGGGCGGCGACGTCGGGCGGCTCGGGTGTGCGCAGCGAGGTGGACAGCGCCCGCAGCTCCCGTTCGAGGTCATCCACCGCGGACCTCCGCACCGTCGAGCAGGGCGCGGAGCTTCACCAGCGCCCGGGAGGTGCGTGACTTGACAGTGCCCCGGGGCCAGCCCAGCATGGTCACGGTCTCCTCCTCGTTGAGGTCGAGGAAGAACCGGCAGACGATCACCTCGCGGTCCTTCTCCGGCAGCCGGCGCAGCGCGTCGACCAGCGCGGCACGGCGTTCCGCCGCGAGCACGGCGCCCACCGCGACATCCTCGCCCGCCTCCGGCTCCCGGTTCGCCGCGGCCCGCAGCACCAGCCCGTCCCGCCGGCCCCGCGACCGGTGCAGGTTACGGGTCTCGTTCGCCACGATGGCCAGCAGCCAGGAGCGGAACGACGCCTCCCCCCGGTAGCGGGAGAGCTTGCGGTATCCCTTCACGAACGCCTCCTGGATGACGTCCTCCGCGTCCGAGCCCGCGCCGAGCAGCACCGCCGTCCGGTGCGCGGACGCGGTGTGCCGGGCGACCAGGAGTTCGTACGCCTCCAGGTCACCGGCGCGGGCGCGGGTGACGAACTCGTCGTCGTCCAGGGCAACCTCCGGGGGACTGACCTCATGACACCGCGTACGCCGCCGAGGTTCCACCCGCCGGCCGGAACCTCGGCGGACACGGCGGTGTCACCCAGACATGATGGCCACGACGACGTTTCCGCGGCGTACCCTGCTGACCGCGCTCGCCGGGGCCGGCGCCGCCGCGCTGGTCGGCTGCGATCCCACCGGCGGGGCCACGGCACCGGCCGCCGCGATCCCCGACCCGCTGCTCGTCGAACTCGCCGGCGGCCTCGGCGTCCTGCGCGGCGCGGAGCGGCGCACGCTCCCGCACGCCGTCGCCACCGCGGACGGGCGGACGGTCTACGCGGCGGCGCCCCAGGGTGCCGACACCGCCTTCTGGCGGGCCGACACCGCCACCGGCCGCACGTCGCCCCGGGTCGTCCTGCCGGGACGGTGGGTGCCGCAGGCCGTCGCCGCCCACGGTACGGCGGTGGCCCTCACCTCGGAGCAGGTGCGCGTCACCGCCGGCCGTCCGGTCGGGCGGGACGTCACGCCGGTGCTGATCGCCGACGGCGGCGGGGTCCGGCAGCGGCTCGACCTGCGCGGCAACTTCGTACCCGAGGCGTTCACCGGGGACCTCACCGGGCTGTTCGTCCTCGAGTGGCTGCCGGCGGCGGCGCCGGACCGCTACCGGGTCCGGGTGGTCGACCTCGCCACCGGCGCGCCCGGTCCGCTCGCCACCCGCGCCAAGACACCGGTGCCGCCGGGCGCCGAGGAGGAGATGCGCGGCGACGGGCGCCAGGCCGTGCTCGCCCCGGACCGCCGCACCCTCTACACGCTCTACACCCACCAGCCCGGCCACCGGCACACCCGGGACCTGGTCAGCGGCCGGCCGGGCAACGCGCACGCGTTCGTCCACACGCTGAACCTCGTGGAGCGGTGGGCGTACTGCGTCGACCTGCCGCACCCGTTCGGGGAGGGCCCGGCGAGCGGTCACGGCATGGCGATCACGCCGGACGGGCGTCGACTCTACGTCGCCGACGTCGCCTCGGGCGGCGTCGCGGAGATCTCCACCGAGGAGCTGACGGTACGCCGGACGGCCACCCTGGCGACGGCCACCGGCGCGGCCCACGTCGCCGCCGACGGTGACCGCCTCTTCATCGGCGCCGGCACGACGGTACGTACCGTGGACCTGGCCGGCCTCGGGCAGGCCGCGCAGTGGCGGGTCCGCGAGCCGGTCGCCGGCCTGCTGCTGAACCCCGGCGGCGAGCGCCTCCACGTGGGCCAGACCGGCGCGGTGAGCTGGTACGACCCCGCCACCGGCCGGGAACTCGGCCGTGCCGCCGTGCCCGGCCTGGTGGCGCTGCACAGCCTGGCCGGACGCGCCTGACGACCGGGTTACCGGGCCCGCGCGAGGTAGACGACGTCCGGCTCGCCGCGCGGCACCGGGACGCGGTGGGTGTCCACCGGGCCGACGTGCTCCGCCAGCCGTCGCGCGTACCCGGGGGAGTGCGCCGCGCTCCAGACCGCCAGCACGCCGCCGGGGCGCAGCCGGGACCGGAGCAGCGCGGCGCCGTCGACCCCGTAGAGGTCGGCGTTGCCGTCGAAGACCGTCCAGTCCGGACCGTTGTCCACGTCCAGGCAGATCGCGTCGAAGCGCTGGTCGGTCCCGCGCAGCCAGGACACGATGTCGGCGGTCACCACCCGCACCCTGGGGTCGTCCAGGGCGTGCTCGCTGAACCGGGACAGGTGGCTGCGGTGCCAGGCGACCAGCGCCGGCTCGATCTCCACGACGGTGATCTCCGCGACCCGCGCCGAGCGGGCCGCCTCCGCCAGCGAGAAGCCCACCCCGAGCCCGCCGATGAGCAGCCGCGGGTGCCCGGGTACCGCCGCCAGCGCCGCCTGGACCAGCAGCCGCTCGGACCGCCCGGCCCGGGTGTCCATCAGGAACACCCCGTTGCTGATCACCTCGTAGTGCCCCGCGTCGGTGCGCAGCACCAGTTCCCCGCGTTCGGTGACCCGGCGCTCGACGGTGACGGCCACGCTCTCCACCCCGCCAACCTATGCCAGGGCGCCCCCGCCGTCCGCCGCATTTCCGGGGACCGGCGGGGCGTCAGCCCAGCTTGGGCACGGCGCGGGCGATGATCGCGGCGAAGTCGACGCCGCTGGGCAGGGTGCCGAACGCCTGACCGTGGTCGCCGCCGAGCCGGGAGGCGCAGAAGGCGTCGGCGACGGCCGGGTGCCCGTGCCGCACCAGCAGCGAGCCCTGCAACACCAGCGCCAGCCGCTCGACCACCCGGCGGGCCCGCAGTTCCAGGTCACCGGTGTCGGACAGGTCGGCCCGCACCTGGCGTACCGCGGCGTCGAGCCGGGCGTCGGCGCCGGCGGCGGCACTCACCTCGGCCTGGAACGCCGCCATGACCTGGGGCTCCCGGCCGAGCGCGCGCAGCACGTCCAACGCGGCGACGTTGCCGGAGCCCTCCCAGATGGAGTTCAGCGGGGACTCCCGGAACAGCCGCGGCATGCCGGACTCCTCGACGTAGCCGTTGCCGCCCAGGCATTCCAGCGCCTCCGCGGCGTGCGCCGGCCAGCGCTTGCACACCCAGTACTTGCCGACGGCCAGGGCGAGCCGCTTGAACGCGGTCTCGCCGGCGTCGCCGCGCGCGGAGCGGTCGGTCGCGCCGGCCAGCCGCATCATCAGCACGGTGGCCGCCTCGGACTCGACCGCGAGGTCCGTCAGCACGTTGCGCATCAGCGGCTGGTCGACCAGGTAGCGGCCGAACGCCTGCCGGTGGGTGGCGTGGTGGGCGGCGGTGAGCACACCCTGGCGCATCCCGGCCGCCGCGCCGATGACGCAGTCCAGGCGGGTCAGGTTGACCATGTCGATGATGGTGCGGACGCCGCGGCCCTCGTCGCCGACCCGCCAGGCGACGGCGTGCTCGTACTCGATCTCGGCGGAGGCGTTGGAGCGGTTGCCGAGCTTGTCCTTCAGCCGCATCAGCCGCATCGGGTTGCGGGTGCCGTCGGGCAGGACGCGGGGGACCAGGAAGCAGGTGAGCCCGCCCGGCGCCTGGGCGAGGGTGAGGAAGACGTCGCACATCGGCGCCGAGGTGAACCACTTGTGCCCGAGCAGCCGGTAGCTGCCGTCCGGCTCGGGGCGGGCGCTGGTGCTGTTGGCGCGCACGTCCGACCCGCCCTGCTTCTCCGTCATCGACATGCCGGCCAGCAGGCCCCGCTTGGTCAGTGGCGCGCGCAACCCGAAGTCGTAGCTGGTGGCGGTGAGCAGCGGCTCGTACCGCGCGGCCAACTCCGGCGCGTGACGCAGCGCCGGCACCGCCGCGTAGGTCATCGAGATCGGGCAGCCGTGCCCGGCGTCGGGCCGCCAGGTGTAGAACTTGGCGGCCCGGGCCACGTGCGTGCCCGGCCGGTCGTCCGCCCACGGGGCGGCGTGCAGCCCGTGCGCGACCGCCGTGCGCATCAGCTCGTGCCAGGCGGGGTGGAACTCCACCTCGTCGATCCGGTGGCCGTAGCGGTCGTGGGTGCGCAGCACCGGCGGGTGGTCGTTGGCCAGCCGCCCGTACTCGATCGCCGCCTCGCCGCCGCCGAGGCGGCCGAGTTCGTGCAGCTCGGCGGCGGCCCACCCGGCGCCCTCCCGCTGGAGCCCGTCGAGCAGGGCCGGGTCGTCCGCCGCGTCGTAGCCGACCAGCGGGGGAACCTGGTTGATGACCTCGTGCGTCGTCACGGCGACACTCCCAACGCGCGGTGGATGAACGTGATGAGACCGGGGATGGTGCCGGGGCCGGCGACCCCGGCGGCGAGCGGGCCGACCATGGCCTCGGCCAGGGCGCCGACCAGCGCGGTAGCGGTCAGCTCCGGGTCCTGCGGCGGCAGTTCGCCGCCGGCCACGCCCGCCGCCACGTAGCCGGCGATCAGGTCGGCGTACGCGCGGCGGAAGACCAGCCGCTCGGCGTCGACCGCCGGGTCGACCGGCTCGGCGAGCAGCGCGTACGCCAACCGCGGGGACTTCAGCGCGCGGCCGGCGAACGTCTCGACGACGGCGGACACCTGCGCGGCGGCGGTGCGCTCCAGCGCCGCGGCGCGGGCGACGGCGTCCACCTCACGCCGCGAGGCGGTGCGGAACACCTCGGCGAACAGGTCGGCCTTGGTGGGGAAGTGGCGGTAGACGGTGCCGGTGGCCACGCCCGCCCGCTCGGCGACCGTGGCGACCGAGCAGCCGGCGTATCCGGTCCCGGCCATGATCTCCAGCGCGGCGGTGATGATCCGCTCGCGCGAGGCGCTCAGCCGGGCCTTCACCCGCTCGGTGCTCCGGTACACCACGCAAGGATTGAACCACCGTTCACTCCTTGCGGACAAGGGCCGGGACCGCCACCCGGTCGGCAGGCCCCGGTCAGCTCGGACGGATCAGGCACATCCCGCCGGGCGCGGGCCGGTCCATGCTGGCCAGGGCGGCGGGCACCTCGGCCAGGCCGATGGTGCGGGTGACCAGCTCGGCGGGGCGCAGCACCCCGGCGGTGACCAGCCGCAGCAGCTCCGGGTAGGCGTGCGCGGGCATGCCGTGGCTGCCCAGCAGCTCCAGCTCGTACGCGATGACCAGCTCCATCGGCAGCGCCGGCCGGCCCTGGGCGACGGGGAGCAGCCCGACCTGCACGTGCCGGCCGCGCCGCCGCAGGCTCTCGATGGAGGCGGCGCAGGTGGCGTGGCTGCCCAGCGCGTCCAGCGACAGGTGGGCCCCGCCGCCGGTCGCCTCCCGGACGGCGGCGGCCACCGCGCCCGGGCCGGACAGCGCACTGCCGTCCAGGCATACCGCCGCCCCGCAGCGGACGGCCAGCTCGAGCGCGCCCGGCGCGACGTCGACCGCCACCACCCGCGCCCCGCACGCCGCCGCGATCATCACCGCGGAGAGCCCCACCCCGCCGCAGCCGTGTACCGCCACCCACTCGCCGGCGGCGACCCGCCCCTGGCTCACCACCGCCCGGAACGCCGTGGCGAACCGGCAGCCGAGCGCCGCCGCGGCCGGGTAGTCCAGCTCGTCCGGGAGGCGGACCAGGTTGACCTCGGCGTCGTGCACCGCCACGTACTGGGCGAACGAGCCCCAGTGGGTGAAGCCCGGCTGCGTCTGCCGTTCGCAGACCTGCTGGTCACCCGCCAGACAGGCCGGGCACCGGCCACAGGCGCAGACGAACGGCGCGGTCACCCGGTCGCCGGCCCGCCAGCCGCAGACGCCCGCGCCGACCGCCGCGACCACCCCGGCGAACTCGTGACCGGGGACGTGCGGCGGCCGGATGTCGGGGTCGTGTCCCTGCCAGCCGTGCCAGTCGCTGCGGCACAGCCCGGTCGCCTCGACCCGGATGACCGCGCCACCGGGCGGCGCCACCGGATCGGGGACGTCGCGGACCTCGGGCCGGGCACCGAACTCGTCGAAGATCACCGCACGCATGGGCGGCATCCTCACATGCCGGGGACCGCCGGCCTCGGCAGCCCCCGACCCGTCCCGACCGGGCGTCCTACCGTTCGCGGGCTCCCCGGCGTGCGGCCCGGCGCCACCACGGGATCGCCAGGACCAGGACGGCGAACGCCAGCGCGGCGCCGAGGCCGAGCCCGGCGGGCCACGACAGCGACGAGGACTCCCCGTTCTGCCGCTCGCCCTTCACCGGGACCACGGGCTGGTCGTACGTCTTCTCCTCCGGGCCGACCAGCTCGCCGACGGACGCGCCGTCGGGAAGATCGAAACCCCAGTTGAGCAGCGCGGACGCCTCGCCGAGGCTGCCCAGCGGGGCGGTCTCCGCGCCGAGCAGGGTCACCGCGAGCCGCCGGCCGTCACGCTCGGCCACACCGACGTACGTCTGCCGGGCCAGGTCGGTGAAGCCGGTCTTGCCGCCGACCGTGCCCGGGTAGACGCCGAGCAGCGTCCGGTCGTGGACGATCTCGAAGGCCGGGTTGGTCGGCTGCGCTGGAATCAGCGCCCGCGTGGTCGCGATGTACCGGCAGAAGTCCTCCCGGCCGAAGGTCGCGCGGGCGATCAGCGCGAGGTCGTACGCGCTGGTGTACTGCCCGGGTCCGTCGAGCCCCGAGGGCGTCGCGGCGTGCGTCTGGTAGGCCCGCAGCCGGCGCGCCTCCTCGTTCATGGCCCGCACGCCGCCCGGCCGGCCGGCCGCCCCGCCGCCCACCCGCGCCAGGGCGTTGGCCGCGTCGTTGCCCGACCTGAGCAGCAGCCCCAGCCACAGGCTCTCCACCGAGTACCGGCCGCCCGGCACCACCCCCATCAGCGAACTCTCCGGATCGAGGTCGCGCAGGTCGGCCCGGGTCACCTCGACCATCAGGGTGGGGTCGAGGCGGGGCATCAGGGCTGCCGCCAGCAGCAGCTTCTGCACACTGGCCGGAGTGCGGTGCTCGTGCGGGGCGCAGCCACCCAGCACCGCGCCGCTGTCCAGGTCGGCGACCAGCCAGGAGGTGGCGGTCACCGCCGGTGCCTTCGGCGCACCCGGTGGAACGGCCAGCCCCGCCGTGGCCAGCGCCGGCCCGCCGACGGCCCGGTGGGCGGGATCGACCGGTGGCGGCGACGGCGCGGCGGGCGGCGGTACCGGCGGCTTCACCGCGGGACACGGCACGTGCGGCGCGGCGGCGGCCCGGGCCGGCGGCGCGACCGCGACCACGGGCAGGACCAGGATGGCGCCGAGCGCCGCTGCGGTGACCGAAGAGGTGCTCACGATCCCGAACGTAATCGTCGGCACGCTCGCCGAACTCCGTTTCCGCAAAGCCCGGCGGTGGCGCCCGGCGTCACCGGGACTGGTGCGGGATGCGGAATGTGGAATCGGCACCGGCGCCCGCATTGTCCGGACCGAGTCGCACCAGGCGCCGAAGGGCCGGTACCAGGCCGTCGAGGTCTGATTCGCGCAGCCTGCGAATCTCTGCGGCGTAGCGGAGCGCCTTGTCGAGTTCCGCGCCCGCCACCTGGCTGAGTTCCCCGTGCACATGCGCGTTCGCCGCACCGACCAGCCGATTCACGCGATTGGGATGGTCGGCGGGGGTCAGGCTCAGTGCTGTCTCGAACGCCGTGATGGCCTCGGCGAGATCCTCCGGGTGTCCGGTGGGGCGGCGTCGCCACCGTCGGTGCAGCCAGTGCGCCAGGAGCGTGGTGGAGGCGGCGCGGTCCTGCAGGTCGTCGCGGGCGACCAGTTCGGTCTGCACCTCGAGGAGCCGGTCCAGGTCGCCGTCCTGTTCCGCGTCGGTGTCCACGCGTGCGGCCAACGCGTTGGCCAGGCCCGCCAGGCGACCGGTCCGGTTCGGGTGGTCGGCGGGCGTCGCCGCCAGCGACGTTTCGAGAGCATGTATCGCCTCGTGCAGGTAGACCCGGGTTCGCCCGCTCCGTGGCTCGCTGCGCCGGTGGAGCCAGTGCCCCAGGACGGCCCAGGAGGCCGCTCGGTCCTCCACGTCGTCCCGGTCGACCAGCTCGGTCTGCACCTGGAGCAGCCGGTCGAGGTCGCCGTCCTGCTCGGCGTCGGTGTCGATCCGCCCGGCGAGGGCGTTGGCCAGCGCGGTCAGGCGGCCGGTCCGTTTCGGGTGCTCGGCGGGGGTCAGGCGCAGCGAGTTCTCGAAGGCGCTGACCGCCAGGTCGACGTCGTCCGGGTGCTCGGCCGAGTCCCGTTGCCAGCGGCGGTGGAGCCAGTGCGCGAGGATGGCCCACGAGGTGGCCGGGTCCTCCACGTCGTCGCGGGCGGTCAGTTCGGTCTGCGCCTGGATCAGCCGGTCGAGGTCGCCGTCCTGTTCGGCGTCGGTGTCGGCTCGGCTGGCGAGGGCGTTGACCAGGCCGGTGAGGCGGCCGCTCCGCTTCGGATGGTCGTCCGGGAGCGGGCGCAGTGCCGCTTCGTAGGCGGTGATGGCGGCGGTGAGGTCCTCCGGGTGCTCCCCGGGCTGGCGGCGCCACCGCCGGAAGAGCCAGTGGGCGAACACGGCCGTGGACGCCGCCGGGTCCTGGAGATCGTCCCGGGTGACCAGTTCGCCCTGCGCTTGGAGGAGCCGGTCCAGATCGTCGTCCTGTTCCGCGTCGGTGTCGATCCGGCCGGCCAGCGCGTTGGTGAGGCCGACCAGGCAGGGCGCCCGGTTGGGGTGGTCCGGGGAGATCAGGTCCAGTGCCCGGCCGTACGCGGCGACGGCCGCGTCGAGGGCGGCGGACTGATCGACGGGCCCTCGTTGCCAGCGCCGGAAGAGCCACTGCCCGGATATCGCCCACGCGGTTCCCGGGTGCGGCACGTCGTCGCGGGTGGTCAGTTCGGTCTGCACCTGGATCAGCCGGTCGAGGTCGCCGTCCTGTTCGGCGTCGGTGTCGATCCGGCTGGCCAGCGCGTTGGCCAGGCCGGTGAGGCGTACGGTCCGCTTCGGATGGTCGGCAGGGGTCAGACGGAGGGAATCCTCGAAGGCCGCGATGGCGTCGGGGAGATCGTCCGGGTGCTCGGCGGGCTTGCGTTGGTATCGGTGGTGCAGCCACTGCCCGAGGATGGCGCGGGAGGTCGGCGGGTCCTTCAGGTCGTCGCGGGTCACCAGTTCGGCCTGCACCTCGACCAGCCGGTCGAGGTCACCGTCCTGCTCGGTGTCGGTGTCGATCCGCCCACCCAGCGCGTTGGCCAGGCCGGTCAGGCGCACCGTCCGCTTCGGATCGTCGGCGGGGGTCAGGCGCAGGGAGTTCTCGAAGGCGGTGATGGCGGCGGTGAGGTCGTCCGGGTGCTCGGTGGCGTCCCGCTGCCACCGACGATAGGACCACTGTCCCGACACGCTCCAGGCGACCGCCCGGTCCGGCACGGTGTCCAGGGCGATCAGTTCGGCCTGTACCTGGAGCAGCCGGTCGAGGTCACCGTCCTGCTCGGTGTCGGTGTCGATCCGGCCGATCAGCGCGTTGACCAGGCCGGTGAGCTGCCCGGTCCGCTTCGGGTCGTCCCTCGGCGTCAGGCTCAGCGACGTTTCGTAGGCTCGCACAGCCGCGGAGAGATCGTCGGCGTGCGCGTTGGCGTCGCGCCGCCACCGCCGGTAGAGCCAGTGGGCAAGCAGTGCCAAGGACGTCGCCGGCTCCGACAGGTCGTCGCGGCTGACCAGTTCGGTCTGCGCCTGGATCAGCCGGTCGAGGTCGCCATCCTGTTCCGCGTCGGTGTCGATCCGTCCGATCAGCGTGTTGACCAGACCGCTGAGTCGCCCGGTGCGCCGGGGATGGTCGACCGGCGTCGAACCGAGCGACGCCTCGAAGGCCGCGACGGCCGCGGTGAGATCGGTCGGATGCTCCGTGGGAGCGCGCCGCCATCGCCGGTGCAGCCAGTGCGCCAGCACGGCCCGGGAAGCAGCCGGGTCCTCCAGGTCGTCGCGGTCGACCAGTTCGAGCTGTAGCTGGAGCAGCCGGTCCAGGTCGCCGTCCTGCTCCGCGTCGGCGTCGATCCGGTCCACCAACGAGTTGACCAACCCGATCAGACGGGCCGTGCGGCTCGGATGGTCCACCGGGGTCAAGCCCAACGACTCCTCGTACGCCGCCACGGCCCGGGACAGCAGGCGCGGCTCCCGGGTCCGCTTCCAGGCCGCCCGGTAGTCGGCGGCGAGTTCGCCACGGGGGAGGCCCGGGTCGGGCTCCGGTCGCCAGCCGTCGAGAACGTCGCCGAGCAGCCGCCGGACCTCGCGATCGACGACCGACTCGTGGCGGGGGGCGTTCTCGTTGAGCCAGAGCTTGGCCGCCCGGGTGTCGCCCTGGTCGTGAAGCGTCTCGAACTCGTCGACCTGGGCGGTGCTCAGCTCCTTGATCACCGAGCTGCCGACCGCCAGTTGCAGGATCGGGCGCAGCCGGCTGACCAGGCCGGCGAGCGGCTCTTGCGTTCCGGGCAGGCACACACCCGCCGAGCAGATCTCACTCAACTGCTGAAGGTGGTCCAGCCAGTGCCGCGGTGACGGGTCGGCGGCGAGCCGGCGCCGATCGGACATCAGCTCCAGGCAGCGGTCGACCTGGGAACCGTGGGAGATCTTGCCGATCCCCAGCTCCGCCGCGGCCAGCGCGTGCGGGGCGACGTACGCGAGGGCGTAGCGGCCGGCCATGGCCCAGTTCCGGCGGCCGAGGTCGGACAGCGTCTGCGCGAGCCGGTTGTGGGCGTCCAGGACACCCTCGGGCCCGAGGCCGCCGTCGGAGACCCAGCGCCCGAAGTCGCCGTGGAAGAAGCGCAAGCGCGCGTCGTGCCCGCGCAGGAGCACCGCGCGGGTGTCGGCGAGCAGGCGGTTGAGCGCGTTGCCGTCCAGCCCGAGTACGGCGGCCGCGACGTCGTCGGGCAGCGCGGCGCCGACGTCCTGCGCGGCGGCGACCAGGCCGATCAGCGCGAGGGCCTGCTGCCAACGGCCGTCGACCCGCTCCCGCATCCGGTCCAGCGCGTCGCCGTACACCTCGGTCAGGCTGGCCGGCATGGCGACCGTCTCCGGCGGACCGTCTCCGGCGGCGACGTCGTCCGCGATGCTCCGCGCGGCGTAGAACGCCAGCACCCACACCCCGTCCGCCTGCTCGGCGATCAGCCGGGACAGCCGGGTGCGATGGGTCTCGTCGAGCTCGTGCAGCAGGTTACCCACGTAGAGCTCCAGGTCCTGCCGGTCCGCCTTGCCCGGACTGGCGAGGTCGATCAGCGTGGGCTGCAGCAGCGGGGTGAGGTTGACCGGTACCTCGGGCTGGCTGGCGAGCAGCAGGCGGAGACGGCCGAGGCCCTGGTCGGAGGCCGGGCAGCGGGACACGGCGGCGGCGAGCACCTTGATCACGTCGAGGAAGTCGCGGGCGTTGTCGCGGTACGCCTCGTCCAGCCCGTCGACCACCACGACGACCGGCGCGCCGGCCGGCAGGCTCGCCAGGGCGGGCAGCACGACCTCGCGCAGCTCGCGCACCGGGTCGGTGGTGCCCAGCAGGAGATTCGTCACCTCGATCCCGACGGCCTTGCCGCCCGTCACCGACCCGACGCGGACGTCCGCCGAGACGCTCCTGGCCACCGTCGACAGGGCGGGAGCGTCGACCAGCGCCAGGAGCTGGTCGCGAAACGAGGGCCAGGAGAACTCGTCGATGCGGGTGGCCCGTACGTCCCGCAGGATCAGCGCACCGAGTCGAGGGCCGTCCGCCGCCGCCGCGAGACGGACGGTGATGCCGTACAGGAATCGGCTCTTGCCCGTGCCGGGCGGCCCCGAGATGACCAGGACGCGGGCGTTCTTCGCCGCCGGGTTCGTGAGCCAGTCGTCAACCTGGGACTCCAGCCACCGGCGCGGTACGAAGAAGGCGGGATCCGCGAGCAGCGAGGGGTCGGGCCCGATCCCGGACGGCCGCGGATTCGGGCCAGCGGTGGCGGGCCCGCCGGGATGGCCGTTGGATGTCGGGTCGGGCTGGGAAGCCGCGGCCTTGGCGTCAGTCGTCATCGAGCGCCTCACCGTGAGCAGGAGTGTGCCGCCGCTGGTGCTATCCCGGCCTACCGGATCGTGTCGGCCTCCAGGCCGACGGCCGACCCACCCGGGCCGACCCGCCCGGCCTCGACGTGCCCGCGCGCCCCGCCACTGATGCTCCGGGCCCGCAACCCGGCGACGTAACCGAGCACCTCGTCGACCGTGGCGGTGCCCACGACGGACCCGTCGGCGGGCACCGCCTCGCCCCGGAAGACGATGCGCTGACCGAGAACCGTTTCGAGAGCCCGCCGCAGCCCGTCGACGTATTCCAGGCTTTCCCGGTCGTCGGGGCTCAGATCGTCGATTCCCTCGGCGTAGTCGGCGAGCTTCGCCCGCAGCTCGCGAATTGACGAATCGAGGTCCGCGAGCCGGTCGAAGTGGGCGACCGGGTCCTTCAGTTGGCCCTGGAACGCCTCGTCGGGCAGGGCCACCGACACCGGCTCGGTAACCGGAGCCCGGTCGTCGTCGCGGCGTTCGCGTCGTCGCCGCAACAGGTCACCGGCCAGGCCGTAGAGGAATTTCACGCCTTCCGTCAGTGCGACGATTCCGACCGCGGAGAGGGTAAGGGGATCCGGCACGGCGGCACCCTTCGATGGGCGGGCTGAGGTTTTCCCATATTGCCTCACCCGCGATGCCGGCGGATTGGCGACGAGTCGTTCAGTCGCCAATCCGACTCAGCACGTCACGACCTGACGATCGTCGGGCCGCCACCACTGCCACGGTCGTCGAGCAGCAGCGGGGCACGGCCGCGCACCGCGTAGCGGATGTGGGTGACCTGCGGCGTGTGGATGACCCGGAGCTGGGTCAACTCGATCCCCTCCTTCTCGGCCAGGTCGAGGTCCGCGTCGAACAGCCGCAGGCCGGTGCCGAGCACCACCGGTACGACGTGCAGCTCCAACTCGTCGAGCAGGCCAGCCTTGAGCACCTGGCGCACGAGGCTACCGCCGCCGGCCACGGCGACGTCCCGACCGCCGGCCACCGCCCGCGCCTGCTCGACGGCGCTGGCCACGCCGTCGGTGACGTAGGTGAAGCTGGTGCCACCCTTGCGCTCCAGCCGCGCCCTCGGGCGGTGGGTGACGACGAAGACCGGCGCGCGGAACGGCGGTTCCTCGCCCCACGGCAGCTCACCGCCGTCGGCCATCCGGCGGCCCATCACGTACGCCCCGGCGGCCTCGAACGACTCGGCGACCACGTCGGAGTTCGTGTCCCGCTCGCCGCCGGCGAAGCCCTGCCGTTCGCGCCAGGCCACCGCGTCGGTCACCCAGCGGGTGACCCGGAAGAAGCCGGCGCTCTCGGCGGAGGTCATCCAGTCGCCGTCGCCGGTGTGCCGTGGGCCGGCGTAGAACCCGTCCACCGACACCGACAGCTGGGCGGTCACCTTCGTCATCTCGTCACGTCCTCTCGATCCCCGGCACCCGCTCCGGGCGCCTGTTCGGTGAGGGGTCGGAGCCGACCGTGGCATCCCTACCGCGGCTCGACGTGACGCCGGTCACACCCGCCGAAGGGCCGGGGAGGGCGAACCTGACGGCGCCGGGGCGGTGGTCAGTCCGCCGGCCGGTCGGGGCGGGACACCGCGCCGGTGGTCTCCAGGATCAGGGCGGCGACCAGGTCCGGGTCGTCGCTCATCGGCACGTGCCCGCAGCCGGGCAGGGTCACCACCCGGGCCGCCGGCAGCCCGGCCCGGACCCGCTCCGCCTGGTGGACGCCGAAGATGCGGTCGCAGTCGCCCCAGCCGACCGTCACCGGCACCGCGCTACCGGCCAGCCGGGCGCAGTCGAAGCGGTAGTCGCGGGCGGCCCGGGCCACGGTGCCGAAGCCGACCGCCCGCCGCAGCGCGAGCGCGTCGCCCAGCGCGCGCTCGAAGTCCAGCGACCGCGGCCGGGCCACCAGCGGCGCGAAGCACATCGCCCGCAGGTACGCCGACCGCAGCGCGACCCGCATGACCGGCGTCGGCAGGTACGCGTTGGCCCGCAGCAGCCGGAGGATGGCCAGCGCCCGGCGCCGCTCGGCCGGGGTGAAGAAGCCGGCGGGGGAGAGGGCGGTGGCCGAGGCGACCGCCCCGGCGGCGGCGAGTTCCAGGCTGATCGCCCCACCGAGGCTGTAGCCGGCCACGTGCGGCCGTTCCAGTCCCCACCCGGTGAGCACCGGCAGGATCGCCGCGACGGTGGCGGCCATGTCGGCGGGCATGCCCGCGGCGGGCACCGGGGAGTTCCCGAAGCCGGGCAGGTCGAGCGCGATCACCTCGTGGTGGGCGGCGAGCCGGTCGAACACCGGCTCCCACGCCTGGTGGCGGTGCCCGATGCCGTGGATGAGCACGAGCGGCTCACCGCTGCCGGCGCGGCGGAAGTGGACAGTCACGACCGCCCCTCCACCGACGTCCGGCCGAACGAGCGGCCGAGCCCGCGTACCTCGTCCTCCATCTGGTCGACCAGGGTGCGGCCGCCCAGCCGGGTGACCAGCGCGTCCGTGACACCGCTGAGCACCAGCGGCCGCAGCGCCTGCACCACGGCGAGTGAACGCGGCACGTAGACCTTGCGGCTGCGGCGCTCGATGCCGCGCAGCAGGGCGGCGGCGCACCGGTCGACCGGCACCACGGTGGACAGCGGCCGGGGCAGCCGGCGCAGCGTGGCGCGGAACGAGGCCAGGTCGTCGCGGATGTCGCGGACCAGGTCGGTGTCGATCCAGATCGGGTGCGCGGTGCCGACGGTGACGCCGTGCCGGCGGGTCTCCAGCCGCAGCACGTTGGCGAACTGCTCGACGCCCGCCTTCGACGCGCAGTAGGCGGCCATCCCGGGCATCGCGGTGAAGGCGGCGGCGGAGGAGACGATCAGGACGTGGCCGCGGGCGGCGGTGAGGTGCGGCAGCGCCGCGCTGACCGTCCGGATCGCGCCGCAGAGGTTCACCTCGACGGTACGCACCAGCGCGTCGACCGGCCCCAGCGCGACCGTGCCGAGGTTGGCGATGCCGGCGTTGGCGACCACCACGTCGATCCCGCCGAAGCGCTCCACGGTGGACGCGACGGCGGCGTCCACGGCCGCCTGGTCGGTGACGTCGCACTCGTACCAGTGCCCGTCGAGGTCGGCGGCGACCTGCCGGAGCAGGTCGGGTTCCAACCCCACGACGGCCACCCGGGCGCCCCGGGCGGCGGCCTGGCGGGCCAGCCGCGCACCGATGCCGCGGGCCGCTCCGGTGACGAGGATCGTCCGGCCCGCGAGGTCACCGCGCATCGGCGTGCTCCCGTTCCGCCTCGTCCGGCCAGGGCGGGCCGCCCACGCCGGTGATCCGTACGCCACCCCAGGGGTCGACCTCGGCCAGTCGGGCCGGGCTGGTCCGGCCGGCGATGGCCACCTCCAGGTCGCGCCGGCCGGCGCGGACCAGCCGGGCCACCGCCGGCTCCGGCTCGACCCGCCCGCCCCAGTGGTAGCGGCCGTCGACCGGCTCCCACCGCCCGCTCAGGTGCACGTGGACCGGGGTGTCGCCCAGGCGCGCCGGGCCGTGGTAGCTCATGCCGCCTCCTCGCCGCGCCCGCCGGCGGCACGGGGCGCCGCCGCGCCGCGCAACCGCCTGGTCGGCCCGGGCCGGCTCACGGCACGATCCGCTCGTGCGCGCGGGTGAGCTCGCGGGGCAGGTCGGCGCTGCGCCGTACGCCCTCGATGCCGCTCCACAGCAGCGTGGTCAGGTAGTCGGTGAGGGCCGCCCGGCGGATCGGCTGCCCGTTCGTGGTCCACCAGTCACCGACCGCCTGCACGAAGCCCACCAGGCCGTAGGCCCACGGCTCGGCCGGGCCGGCGTCGAGGCCGAGCGCGCGCAGCCGGTCGCCGATCACCCGGGCCAGACCGGCGGCCACCTGCCGGCTGGTGCCGGCGACCACCTGGTGGATGCCGGGATGGCTGGACTGGTGCATCAGGAAGCGGTAGAGCTTCGGCTCCGACTCGATCACCCCGAGGTACGCGTCGATGGTCGCCTCGACCAGGGCGCGTTCCTCGCGGACCTGCTCGACCGCCGGCGCCACGGTGTCGACCACCCGGGCCGCCACCACCTCGCTGACGGCCAGCCAGAGCTGGGACTTGTCGGCGAAGTAGCGGTAGAGGACCGGCTTGCTCACCCCGGCCGTGGCGGCCACCTGGTCCATGTCGACCTCCGGCCCGTGCCGCAGCAGCGCCTGCACGGCCGCCCCGATCAACTCCTGCCGCCGCTGTTCCCGATGGTCCGCCCAGCGGTCCCGACGGCCGTTGGCCCGCGGCGCGGGCGGGTCGCCCGAGGGCTCCGGTCCATTGACATCCGTCACCGGCGATTGCATGCTACTACTCGTAACAGTTACCGGGCGTCACGTCAATATGGAGGGGTCATGGAGACCACGTCCGACCGGCCCGAGCGCGAGGCGCTCGCCACCCGGCTGCTCACCTCCTCCCTGCGCACCAGCTACGACCCGGTCGTCGAGATCGACTGGGATGCGCCGCCGGTGCCGGGGGCGTACTGGCTGCCGCCGGGCCGCAGCAGCCTCTACGGCACCCCGCTGTGGGCACGCCTCACCGAGGAGCAGCGCGTCGAGCTGACCAAGCATGAGGTGGCCAGCGCGGCCAGCGCCGGACTGTGGTTCGAGACGATCCTCATGCAGATGCTGATCCGGCACTACTACGACGCCGACCCGACCAGCCGGCACGCCCAGTACGCGCTCACCGAGGTGGCCGACGAGTGCCGGCACTCCATCATGTTCGGCCGGCTCATCGAGGCGATGGGCTGTCCGGTCTACCGCGCGGACCCGGTCGACCACCTGCTCGGGCGCTTCCTCAAGGCCACCGCCACCGGCCCGCGGATGTACGCCGCGATCCTCATCGCCGAGGAGATCCTCGACGCGTTCCAGCGCGAGATCATGACGGACGAGTCGCTGCAGCCGTTGATCCGGATGGTGTCGCGGATCCACGTCGTCGAGGAGGCGCGGCACGTCCGGTTCGCCCGCGCCGAACTGGCCCGCCAGGTCGACGCGGCCGGGCCGGTCGGCCTGTCGTACGCCCGGCTGCTGATCGGCCGGGCCGCCTACTCGATCGCCAACCGCCTGGTCCACCCGCAGGCGTACGCGGCCGTCGGCATCCCGCCGGAGGTCGGCCGCGCCGCCGCCCGCGCCAACCCGCACTGGCGCGCCACGCTGCGCTGGTCCGCCGCCAAGGTCCACGACCACCTGGCCGGCCTCGGCCTGGTGGCCGGACCGGGGCGTCTGCTGTGGACCCGCGCCGGCCTGATCTGACCGCTCGACGACACCGCGCCGGCCGCTGCTCGTGTCAGGCAGCCGTCAGGCGCCGGCGACCCTCGGTTGCCGGTGGTCGGTCAGCCGCAGGCCGACCCCGCGCACGGTGTCGATGGTGACCCCGGTGCCCAGCTCGGTGAGCTTGCGCCGCAGCCGCTTCACCACGGACTGCACGTCCGCCTTGCGCCGCAGCCCCTCGTTGCGCCAGACCGCCCGGTGCAGCTCGGCGTAGCTCCAGACCCGCACCGGCTCGGTGGTGAGGCAGCTCAGCAGGTCGTGTTCGAGCCGGGTCAGGCCGACCTCCCGGTCGCGGCAGTGGGCGGTGGAGCGGGCCGAGTCGATCCGCAGGGTGTCCTCGGCCGACGGCGCGGCCGGCGCCGGCGACCCGCGGGGCAGCTGCCGCGGCGCCGAGATCAGCCGGCGCAGCTCGTCGAGGTCCGCGACGAGCAGCAGGGGCGCGATGCCGTCGAGCCGTTCGGCGAGCCGGATCCGTTCGGCCGGCGACGGTGTCACCGCGATCAGCAGCGGGAACAGTTCCTCGGCCGGTTCGGACCCACCCGGCACCGTGCTCTCGTCGTCCTCGGCCACCGCACCCGTCCCGAAAACGATGGGCAGCGCCTGCCCAGTTCCATCGTCGTCTGACAATAAATGGCAACCCTGCCGCCAGGCAGCAAACCGATAGTGACAAGTTGCTTACGGCAAGTTCTTGATCGTCCTTTCCTCTAGATCATAGTGTCCACTCGGGCAGCCGGCGTGACCCGCGCGATGCCTGGGGGGCCTGGAGGGGGTCAGCCGTTCCGCTCACATCCACATGGGACGTCGTCCCCCAAACCCCTTCACATGGCTCACTCGAATCTGGGTCGTTCTGAAGGAGGCAGCACCGATGTTCAGACGTCCACACAGGAGGCGCACAGCCAGAACCCTGGTGAGCGCCGCGGCGGCGATGGTCCTCGTCGCCGCAGGCCTGGCCACCGGGACCGGCGCGCAGGCCGCGTCGGCCGCAACGGCCGCGGGTGCGGCCTCCCCGTCGGACAAGATCCGGCCGGACCTCGCGAAGCAGCTCGAGGGCAAGACCGAGGGCGACTTCTGGATCCGCTTCACCGACCGGGCCGACCTCAGCCAGGCCAGGGGCATCAAGGACTGGGCCAAGCGGGGCACCGCGGTGGCGGAGGCGCTGAAGAAGACCGCCGCCGAGAGCCAGGCCAAGGTCCGGTCCGAACTGGACACCGCCGGCGCGAAGTACCAGAGCTTCTGGGCCACCAACGCCATCCGGGTCAGCGGCGGCTCGCTGGCGATGGCGCAGAACCTCGCCGCGCACGCCGAGGTCGAGGGCCTGTACGCGCCGGTCGCCTACGAGGTGCCGGAGACCACCAAGGGCACCGACGAGAAGACCGTGAACGCCCTCGAGTGGGGCATCGCGAACATCAACGCCGACGACGTCTGGTCCCAGTACGGCGTCAAGGGCGAGGGCATCACCATCGCCAACATCGACACCGGTGTGCAGTTCGACCACCCCGCGCTGGTCAACTCCTACCGTGGCAACAACGGCGACGGCACGTTCGACCACAACTACAACTGGTTCAACGCCGCCGGCACCTGCGCGACGCCGTGCGACGGCGACGGCCACGGCACGCACACCATGGGCACGATGGTCGGCTCCGACGGGGCGAACCAGATCGGCGTCGCCCCCGAGGTCAAGTGGATCGCCGCGAACGGCTGCTGCCCCAGCGACGCCGCGCTGGTCACCTCCGGCCAGTGGATGCTCGAGCCGACCGACGTCAACGGCCAGAACCCGGACGCCAGCAAGCGGCCGAACATCATCAACAACTCCTGGGGTACCCGGCTGCCCTCCAACGACCCGTTCATGGAGGACGTGACGCTGGCCTGGAAGGAGTCGGGCATCTTCGGTGTCTTCTCCAACGGCAACAGCGGACCGGGGTGCCAGACCAGCGGCTCGCCGGGCAGCCTGGCCAGCAACTACTCCTCCGGCGCGTACGACGTCAACAACAACATCGCCAACTTCTCGGCCCGGGGCGCGGGGCAGAACGGCGAGACCAAGCCCAACATCTCGGCACCCGGGGTGAACGTCCGGTCGAGCCTGCCGGGCAGCGGCTACGGCGCCATCAGCGGCACCTCCATGGCGGCGCCGCACCTGGCCGGCACGATCGCGCTGCTGTGGTCGGCGGCACCGGCGATGGTCGGCGAGGTGGACGCGACCCGCGCGCTGCTGGACAACACGGCGATCGACAGCGCCGACGCCCAGTGCGGTGGCACCGCCGACGACAACAACGTCTTCGGTGAGGGCCGGCTGGACGCGCTGGCGCTGCTCAACGCCGCCCCGATCGGTGACACCGGCACGCTGGCCGGCACCGTCACCGACGCGGCCACCGGCGCCCCGATCGCGGACGCCACGGTGACCGTGACCGGTCCGGCGTCCCGCCAGCTCATCACCGGGGCCGACGGCAGGTACTCGTCGCTGCTGCCGGTGGGCGACTACCAGGTCGCCGTGGCGGCGTTCGGCTACCAGAGCCGGACGGTGCCGGCGACGGTCACCCAGAACGCCACCACCACCGTCGACGTCGCGCTGACGGCGGTGCCGAGCGTCACCGTCGGCGGCGCGGTCACCGACGGCTCCGGGCACGGCTGGCCGCTCTACGCGAAGGTGACCGTGCAGGGCCCGTCGGGCGTGTCCGACTACACCACGCCGATCAACGGCCGCTACAACCTCACGCTGCCGGCCGGGGCGACCTACACCCTCAAGGTGGAACCGCAGTACCCCGGCTACCAGACGGTGACCAAGGAGGTCGTCGTCGGCTCGGGCAACGTCACCGCCAACATCGCCGTACCGGTGCAGACCAACGCGTGCACCACGGCGCCCGGCTACACGTTCGGCTCCGACGGGGTCTACCAGACCTTCGACGGCACCGGCGTCCCGGCCGGCTGGTCGGTGGTCGACCACGCCGGTACCGGCCAGGTGTGGAAGTTCACCGACGACGGCAACCGTGGCAACCTGACCGGCGGCACCGGCAACTTCGCCATCATCGACAGCGACGAGTACGGCTCCGGCGGGCGGCAGGACAGCTCGCTGGTCAGCCCGGTCGTCGACCTGACCGACGTGGCGGCGCCGGTGATCCGGTTCAACCAGGACTTCAACCAGCTGGGTCCGGACCGCGCCGACGTCGACCTGAGCGTCGACGGCGGTGCCACCTGGACCAACGTGCTCCGGCAGGCGGCCGACGTCCGGGGGCCGCGGGTCACCGAGATCCCGATCCCGCAGGCTGCCGGGCAGGCGCAGGTCCAGGTCCGCTTCCACTACTACGACGCCTCGTTCGAGTGGTGGTGGCAGGTCGACAACGTCCTGATCGGCAGCGAGGTCATCTGCCGGCCGACCAACGGCGGCCTGGTGCTCGGGCACGTCCGGGACCGCAACGACGACGGCTACGTCAACGGCGCCACCGTCACCAGCAAGGACCGGCCGGCGGAGAAGGCCACCACGGTGGCGACCCCGGACGACACCGAGCTGGCGGACGGCTTCTACTGGCTGTTCTCCTCGCTGACCGGGACGCACACGTTCACCGCCTCGGCCGGCAACTACGTCAGCCAGAGCAAGGCCGTCGACGTGCAGGCCGACTGGGCGACCGCCGCCAACTTCCGGCTCGCGGCCGGCCGGCTCTCGGTCAAACCGGCCCAGGTCAGCGCCACGCTCCAGATGCCCACCGGCAAGGCCAGCAGGGCGTTCACCGTGACCAACACCGGCGGCGCGCCGGTCGAGGTCGAGTTCAGTGAGCGCGACGGCGGGTTCGAGCTCCTCCGGGCCGACGGGTCCCGGTTGACCGAGCAGCAGGTGATCGGGTCCAACGGCGCACCCGAGCAGCGGCTGAACGTCCCGACGTCGTTCGCCGCCCGGGCGTCCGGGATGGCGGGCAACGCGACCGCCGCGGTCGGCCCGCAGGCCGCGCCGTGGACGGACATCGCCGACTACCCGGCGAACGTGATGGACAACCGGGTGGTGAACCTGGACGGCAAGGTGTACTCGATCGCCGGCGGCAACGGTTCGGCGTCCACGACGAAGAACTTCGTCTACGACCCGATCGCGCAGAGCTGGGCGCCGATCGCCGATCTTCCCGAGGCGCGCAACGCCATGACGGTGGGCGTCGTCGGTGGGAAGATCATCGCGACCGGCGGTTGGGCGGCGGCCGGTCCGTCCGGCACCACCTGGTCGTACGACCCGGGGGCGAACGCCTGGACGAAGGTGGCCGACAACCCGGCGGCACGCTCCGCCGCCGGTCAGGCGGTCGTCGACGGCAAGCTCTACGCCATCGGCGGCTGCACCACCGCGGCCTGTACGCCGATGTCGAACAGCGTGGTCCGGTACGACCCGGGCGCCGACAGCTGGGAGACGCTACCGAACTACCCGAAGTCGGTCGCGTTCGCGTCCTGCGGTGGGATCGACGGCGTCGTCTACTGCACCGGCGGCAACGACGGCTCCGCCTCCCAGAAGGCCAGCTACGCCTTCGACCCGGGGGCCAACGCCTGGACCGCGATTCCCGACGCGCCGGCCGACAACTGGGCCAGCTCGTTCGCGGTGGCGAACGGCAAGCTCCTGGTGGTCGGTGGCTCGCAGGGCGGCGCCATCACCAACGCCGGCTTCGCGTACGACCCGGCCACCAACTCGTGGTCGAACCTGCCGAACGCCAACACGGCGCGCTACCGCGGTGGCGCGGCGTGCGGCTTCTACAAGATCGGCGGTTCGTCCGGCAGCTTCACCGCGACGCCGGACAGCGAGGTGCTGCCCGGGTTCGAGGAGTGCGCCGAGGCGGCCGCCGACGTCAGCTGGATGACGATCGACAAGACGTCGGCCACGCTGGCGCCGGGCGAGCAGGTCACGGTCACCGTCGGGATGACGGCGAACGTCGACCAGCCGGGCACCTACACCGCCTCGGTGGCGATCAAGGAGAACACCCCGTACACGGTGTCGCCGGTGGCGGTGACCATGAACGTCAATCCGCCGAAGACCTGGGGCAAGCTGATGGGTACCGTGACCGGGACGAGCTGCCAGGGTGCCAGCTCGCCGCTGCCCGGTGCGGTCGTCCAGATCGACTCATGGGCGATGTCGTGGACCTTCGCCACCGACGCCGAAGGCAAGTACGCCTACTGGATGGACCGCCGGAACAACCCGATGACGATGATCGTCGCCAAGGACGACTGGAAGCCCCAGACCCGTCAGACGAGGATCAACACCACCACACCCACCGTGGAGGACTTCGCCCTGTCGCCCATCCGCTGCTGACCTGACGGTCGGCTGACCGAACCGGCCCGCCTGGTCGTCCACCAGGCGGGCCGGTTCACGTCCGGCGGGAGGCGCCCGGCGCCGGCTCGGGCGACAGCGGACCGCCCGTCGCGATGCCCGCGGGTCAGACCGGGGCGAGCCGGAAGCCGACCCCGCGTACCGCGTGGATGGTCGCCGCGGCGTTCAGCCGGGCGAGCTTGCGCCGTACCCGCCGCACCACGGAGTGCATGTCGGACCCGCGACCGAGGTGCTCGTTGCCCCAGACCTCGCGGTGCAGCCGTTCGTAGGTCCAGATCCGCCCGGGCGCGCCGACCAGGCAGCGCAGCAGGTCGTGCTCCAGCCGGGTCAAGCCGATCTCGCGGTCCAGCCACCGCAGCACCCGCCGGTCCGAGTCGACGGTCAGGCCCGGCGGCGGTGGCGCGGTGCCCTCCGGCGCGGTCTCGGTGGCCACCGCTTGGTCCGGCGGGGCGGCCGGCGGATCGCTCGGCGGTTCGGCCACGTCGAGGAACTTCCGCGCCTGGTCCACCGTCGAGACGATCAGGAACGCCTCGGACCCGCCGAGCAGTCGCGCGAGCTGCCTGCGCTCCGCCGGCGAGGAAGCGATGCCGATCGCCAGGGAAGCCACCCGGATCCCCCTCATTACCCCACCTTCCCCGTTCCCCCCACGATTGTTGGGCGGTCATCCGACGACGCCCGTCAATCATCTGCGACCTTAGTTGCGCTTTATATCGGTACGGTTAAAAATAGTTGCGCGTAGGCATCCGTAAATGCCTGTGGCGTTCTTCCGAATGCGGGTGTAAACGTTTTCAGTATGGCTTGACCGAATTCGGCAGGATGTCGGCGAGGGCTCGGGGGTCGAGGTGGTGGGCATGGGTTCGACGCC
Source organism: Micromonospora sp. C28SCA-DRY-2 (assembly GCF_030519475.1). Classification (GTDB taxonomy): domain Bacteria; phylum Actinomycetota; class Actinomycetes; order Mycobacteriales; family Micromonosporaceae; genus Micromonospora. Next base: position 39,121 of record NZ_JAUMKD010000008.1, read on the forward strand.
TGGCCGGGCGGGTGGCCGTGTGGTGTGGCCGCCTGCCGCGCACCGGGCAGGGGCCGTACCGACCGGTGCCGGGTCCAGCCGGCGGTGTGGCGACGGGATCGGGGTGGGACGGCGGAAATAGTGGTGCGGTTCGATCTGCGGTCAATGTCCGGGCGGCTCGGCCGGGCTGTCCGGGCCGTCCTCCACGATATCCGCCCCGGCCCCACCGCCGGTAAGGAAATCCGACATCACATTGACGCATATACAGATGTAAGTAGCAGTCCGTTGTGGTCCGCCGGGCGGGCCGCGAGATACGGCGGCCCGGCGACGGCGGTCCGTCAGGCGCGGGCGGGCGACCACCCGTCCGCCACGAGACGCGTGGCGTCCCGGCCCTCGCCGTGGAAGAGCAGGCCGGCCCGGTCCGCCGCGACGATCCGGTCGACGTAGACCCCGCGCCCGCGGGCCGAGACATCCGTGCTGCTGCTCCAACGCAGGTGGGTCGCCTGGTCAGGCAGCTCGACGCTGACCTGCCACCAGACCCGACCGCCGTAGCCGGTGACCGTGCCGTCGCTGGCCCAGCGCTGGCCGCCGTGCCGCAGCCGCATCGGCGCCGGCGCCCAGGTCCGACCCCCGTCGGCGGAGACCTCGAACCGGGCGCCGTCGTAGCGCGGCTCGGTGTCGTACCAGAGCAGGAAGCTCGCGGTGCCGCCGCGGGCCGCCCGGCGCAGCGGGGCGGTGAGGGTGACCGTCGCGAGGTCCCGCGGGTCGGCCCGCCACGCCTCCCGCGACCGGGGCCGCACCGGCATCGCCTCGGCGAGATCGGCCGCGACGGCCCGCCGGGCCACGTTGTTGCTGCCCCAGCCGCGGTCGGGGTGCACCCGGTTGCTGAGCAGGATGACGAAGGAGTGGGAGAGCGGGTCGACCACCAGCGAGGTGCCGGTGAACCCGGTGTGCCCGAACCCCACCGGGGAGGACAGGCCCATCATGTACCAGTGCTTGTTGAGCTCGAAGCCGAGCCCGCGGTCGCTCTCCGGGTAGGCCTGCTCCAGCGGCGCGTTGTAGTTGACCAGCATCGCCCGCACCGTGTCCGGATGCAGGATCCGCCGGCCCCGGTACTCGCCGCCGTTGAGCAGGGTCTGGCAGAGCACGGCCAGGTCCGCCGCGGTGGAGAAGACACCCGCGTGCCCCGCCACACCCCCGAGCGACCAGGCGTTCTCGTCGTGCACCTCGCCCCACACCATGCCGCGCCCGGCGTACGGCTGGTACTCGGTGGCGGCGATCCGCGAGCGTAGCTCCGGCGCCGGGTTGTAGCCGGTGTCGGTCATGCCCAGCGGCGCGGTGACGCCGTCGCGGACCAGGTCGGCCAGCGACCGGCCGGTCACCCGCTCCACCAGCACGCCGAGCGCGATCAGCCCGAGGTCGGAGTACACGTACCGGGTGCCGGGCGTCGCGCCGGGGACCAGTGGCGTGGCGAGCGCGGCGGCGAACCGCTCGGCCGGGGTCGGGTACCGGCTCCACAGCGCCGTGAACGCGGGCAGCCCGGAGGTGTGGGTGAGCAGCATGCGTACCGTGACGGCCTGCTTGCCGCCGGCCGCGAACTCCGGGACGTACCGGGCGACCGGCGCGTCCAGCTCGACCCGGCCCCGCTCGACCTGCTGCAACACCACGATCGTGGTGAACAGCTTCGACACCGACGCCAGGTCGAAGATGGTGTCGGGCCGCATCGGGAGCCGCTGGTCGGCGGGCAGCTCCACCCCGACCAGCCCGGGTGGCGGCCCGACGGCGGAGTAGCGCACCGCCGAACCCACCGCGGCGTGCTGCACGACCACGCCGTCCTTGGCGGCCAGCACCACGGCGCCCGCGTACGTGGGATGGCCGGGGTGGTCCGGGGTCGGTTCGAGGTACGCCGTGAGGTCGGCGGGCATGCGGTCGACGTGCTCGGGGAGCAGCCCCACCTCGCGGGCGTCGCCGTAGCGCAGCGTGTCGTGGCGGAACCGGAGGTCGGCGGGCGTGACGGACGGCGGTGCGGACCCGGCCGGCGACCGCTCGGCGGCGGCCGCCCCGGTCGCCGGCATCGCCGTGCCGAGCACGGCCACGGCCAGGCCGAGGGCGAGGCCCCGGCGCACGCCCATCGTGGTGCGGACAGTCCTCGCCGGCATGGTTCCTCCTACCAGGTCAGGCCGTGGCCGTAGGGGTAGAGCAGCCCGCCGTCGGCGGTGGGAATCGTGACCGGCAGCCGTCCGCGCGGGGACAGCTCGCCGTGCAGCGCGCGGACGAGCGCGTCCATCGCCGCCCGGGTGTACGAGTAGGTCGCCAGGTAGCTGGACACGCCCGGCAGGTACGCGATGTCGTACGGGTCACGGACCGCCACCACGACCACGGGTCGGCCGGTCGCGAGCAGCGCCGCGACGAGCCGCCGCTGGCTGGCGCGCGGGTCGGTGACCGCGACGTCCCACGCCTTGTTCACCAGCACCACGGTGAGGTCGTGCCGGGCCGCCTCGGCGGCGGTCGCGGCGATCGCCTGGTCCGACGGCAGGGTCGCCGGTCGGGCGGTGGCGCGGGCGCCGCGGGCGGCGAACCCGTCGGCGACCGTCGCGACCGGCGCGAAGGCGGCGCTGTTCCAGCCGGTCACCAGCACCGACCGGTCGGTGCGGGCCAGCGGCAGCAACCCGGCGTCGTTGCGGACAGCGGTGAGCGTCGGGTCGGTGACCCGGGTGACGGCGGCGAGGTGCTCGGCCGCCCCGACGGTGCGGACCGCCGCCTCGACGTCGACCAGCGGCGACCCGGCCAGGCCCTGCCGGTACTTCAGGGCCAGGATGCGCCGGACCGACTCGTCGATCCGCCGCTCGGTCAGCTCGCCGGTGGCCACCGCGCGCAGCACCGCGTCCCGGGCCAGCCGCAGGTCCGGCGGCATCAGCAACTGGTCGGCGCCGGCCTTGAGGGCCAGCACGGGCACCCGCTCGTCGCCGTACTTCTGCCGCACCCCGGCCATGTTCAGCGCGTCGGTGACGATCACGCCGCGGAAGCCGAGTTCGCCGCGCAGCACGCCGGAGAGGATGGTCGGCGACAGCGTCGCCGGGTCGCCGGAGGGGTCGAGCGCCGGCACCACGATGTGCGCCGTCATGACCGACTCGACGCCGGCGGCGATGGCCCGCCGGAACGGCGGCGCGTCGATCCGGTCCCACTCCTCGCGGGTGTGGTTGATCACCGGGAGGTCGGTGTGGCTGTCGTTGTCGGTGTCGCCGTGACCGGGGAAGTGCTTCGCCACCGCTGTCGTGCCGGCGTCCCGCTGGAAGCCGGTGACCTGCGCGGCGGTCAGCTCGGCCACCAGGGTGGGGTCGGCGCCGAACGACCGTACCCCGATCACCGGGTTGGCCGGGTCGACGTTGACGTCGGCGATCGGCGCGTACGGCTGGTGGATGCCGACCGCGCGCAGCTCGCGCCCGGTGATCTCCGCCGCGGATCGGGCGTCGCGCGGCGAGCGCCCGGCGCCCAGGGCCATCGCGCCGGGGAACTGGGCGGCGGGGGCGGGCATCCGCAGCACCACGCCCTGCTCCTGGTCGGTGGAGATGAGCAGCGGGACGCGGTCCTTGCCGCCGTCACCGAGGGCGGCCCGTTGCAGGCCGTTGGAGAGCGTGGCGATCTGCCGCGGGCTGTCCAGGTTGTGCGACCAGGAGAAGTAGCAGACCGCGCCGAGGTGGAACTCCTCGATCACCTCGGCCGGCGTCTCGACGCCGAACGCCGCCCGGTTGGCGGCCCGGTCCGCGGCCGTCGGCGCGGTCGCGTCGGTGCCGTAGACGTAGGTGGCGAAGAGCTGGCCGACCTTCTGCTCCAGGCTCATGTGCCGCAGCGTCGAGGTGACCCAGCCGTGTTCGGCGGCGGGCGGTGGCGCGGCGGGGGAGTCGGTGGCGGAGTCGGCGACGGCCTGGACGGGCAGCGGCGAGAGGGTGGTCCCCAGGGTGGCCACCAGGACGGTCGCGATGACGAGTCGGGTCTTCATAGACGACGACCTCTCAGTCCGGATGGCTGAAACTTAGCTACACATCGATTAATCGTCAAGAAGGTTTGCTACAAGAACCGCGCTCCCGGGCGGTGCGGCCGACGCCGCTCAGGCGGTGCCGACGAACTGGCTGACGTGATAGGCGGTGCTCCGGCCGTCCGGCGTCCTGGTCCACTTCGACACCATCAGGTGCAGGTCGTTGGCCCGCCGGCTGGACCACGGGTGGATGAAGCCGCCGTAGAGGCCCGGCTCCTGCCAGGGGGTGACCTGCACCTTCTCCGCCGTCCAGACCTGGTCCGGCCCGCCGGCGGTACGGGTCACGATGCAGCCGGTGGCGCAGTTCAGGTAGGACATCACCCAGGTGCCGTCGGCGAGCCGCCGTACCGACGGCTCCCCGAAGCGGCCGGTGAGGATCGGCGTGCACGGTCGGCCCCAGCCCCAGTTGCTGCCGTTCCAGCCCCAGCCCTCGTACGACTCGGGGTAGAACAGCCGGTCCCAGCGGACCCGGCGCAGCATCATCGGGCCGTCCTGGCGCCCGGAGCGCACCGAGAAGACGTACACCCAGTCGCCGTCGCGCTGCATCGTCCACATCTGGAACGGGTCGGTGTTGGTGCCGTTGTTCCACCACTTCAGCGGCGTACGGACGAAGTCGTTGCCGTTGTCGCTGAAGGCCAGCCCGGCGTACCGCGACCGCCAGTGCGGCCCGGCGGGCCCGGCGGAGGCCCAGTTCTCGATGCTCATGTACGAGATCAGCTGGCGGCCGGTCTCCGGGAAGCTGATGCCGTCGTTGGGGATGACCGTCACCTCCCAGAGCCCGTCGATGCCGATTCCGTTGTGGCCGTTGTGCATCAGCTCCGGGGCCCGCCCGTTGCCGGCGACCCGGGCCGCGCTGTCGAAGACCACGCCGCCGGCGGCGCCCGGGTGGATGTTCGAGCGCAGCATCACCGGTGAGCGCCAGTCGTTCGGCAGCGGCGGGCCCTCCGGCCACGGCGTGTTGAAGGTGTCGCCGAAGAGGTACCCGATCGAGCCGTTCTCCAGCACGTAGGGGATGCCGAGGTCGGTGCCGGCGACCTGCCAGCGGTGGTTGGTGTCCAGGTCGGCGCCGGTGAGGCGCTTCTTCCAGGACGCGGCCCGGGCCGCCCCGGGGGCGAGCAGGGCGCCGGTCGCCGTGGCCGCGCCGACCACGGCGACCCGGCCGAGCAGGGTGCGGCGATTGATGGTCATGACGGTAGTCAAGCGGCGCCGGAGTTGCCGAAGGATGTCTTCAGGGATCCCTTCTCGCTCTGCCGGAATTTTTCGCGATTCCATTGACAGGCGTCATGGTGTCTCTCCAGACTCGCGGCAGTCGGAGCTCAACGCCGGCCAGCTCGTCACCGGCAACCGGGCGGGAGGTCGCGTCATGACCAGAGCTGTCCCTCGGGCGGGCATCGCCGCGATTCTGGTGGCGTGCCTGGCGGCCGCTGGCGTCCTCGTCGCCGCGACGCCCGCACACGCCGCGCCCGTCTTCAAGGCCCCGTTCCCGTGCGGCCAACGGTGGACCTACAGCCACCACGGCAGCGAGGTCCGCCAGGCGTTGGACTTCGTCCGCGCCGACGGCGGCGTCACCAACGGCACCCCCGTGCTCGCCTCGGCGGCCGGCACCGCCTACCGGTACGCGCAGCCCAGCGGCGCCGGCAACTACATCGCCATCGAGCACGGCGGCGGGTGGAAGACCTACTACTTCCACCTCGCCGCGTACTCGGTGGCCAACGGCGCGACCGTCACCCAGGGGCAGCAGATCGGGCTGACCGGCAGCACCGGCAACTCCTCCGGCGCGCACATCCACTACGAGCAGCTCTACAACGGGGTGGGGCAGACCATCGTCATCAACGGCGCCTCCCTCGCGCCGTATCCGGGCTCGTACAACCAGCGCTACCTCACCAGCGACAACTGCGGCCGCTCCGCCGAACCGGTCGCCGGCCGGGCGTTCACGGTCGGCGGTGGACAGCACTACGTGGCGGTCGGTTCGGCCGGGACGCTGGCGAACCTGTCGTGGTCGCCGGGGTCGGGGTTGGTGCGCGCGGACTGGGGTGGGGGTCCGCTGACCGGTAGGGCGGTCGGGTACGCGCACGCGAACCAGCAGCACGTGTTCGCCCGGGGAAGCGACAACACGTTGCGGCACTGGTGGTTCGGGCCGGGGATGGGCTCGCCGGGGTTGGACGACTGGAACACGGTCGGGCGGGTGATGTCGAACCCGACGGGGTTCGGGTACGGCAGTCAGCAGCACGTGTTCTACCGGAATCCGGACGGTCATCTGGAGCATCGCTTCTACGACCGGAACACGGGGCAGGTCGCGGGTGGGGTGTGGCCGGGTGGGGCGTTCGTGGGCAACCCGTACGCCTTCGTGCACCGTGACCAGCAGCACGTCTTCGGTCGCACGGCGTCGGGTGGACTGATCCACTGGTACTGGTGGCCGGGAATCAACCCGAGCACGGACGACTGGGGTGTGACCTCGGGTGTCGCATCGGATCCGACGGGTTTCTCCTACGGCGGCAACCAGCACCACGTGTTCTTCCGCAACGCCGACGGCGACCTTCAGCACCGGTTCTTCGACGACCCGTCCGGCACCCTCAACGGCGGGGTGTGGCCGGGCGGTGCGTTCGTGGGCAACCCGCACGCGTTCGTGCACCGCGACCAGCAGCACATCTTCGGCCGCACGGCGTCGGGTGACCTCGTGCACTGGTACTGGTGGCCCGGGGTCAACCCGGGCGTGGACAACTGGGGCGCCCGTGGCGTGGTGACCGACGACCCGGCCGGCCTGTCCACGCCGGGCCAGCACCACGTCTTCTACCGGATCGGCAACGGCAGCCTGGAACACCGCTTCTTCGACGACACCACCGGGCGGATCGTCACCGACAACTGGGGCGGAGCCCTGTAGCCGCCGGTCGGGTCGCTTCCCGCGCAGCCGCCGCCGGGGATCAGAGGTTGAGTGGCTGCCGGTCGGCGGCCAGCTCGCGGAACCGCTCCTGCGGGGCGGGCAGCAGCCGCCGGGCCGACAGGTCGAGCAGACCGCCCACCCCGGTCAGCGCCGCCACCCGGGTGCCGTCCGCGCGGACGAAATCCTGCTCGATCCGGAAGGTCTTGCCCTCGCCCCAGTGGAACACGCAGGTCACGTCCACCTCGTCACCGCCGCGCAGCTCGCGCAGGTACCGCAGGGTGACCTCAAGGGCGACCGGTCCCACGCCGGTGGCGATCAGCCGGTCCTGCGAGATGCCGGCGGCCCGCAGGCACTCCCACCGGGCGTGCTCGGCGTACTGGAGGTAGACGGCCTGGTTCAGGTGGCCCTGGGTGTCGAGCTCGTAGCCCCGGACGGTGATGCGTACCTGGAACGGATCTCCCACACCGCAAAGCCTACCGACGGGTACGACATCGCCGGCCGGCACGCCTCCGACCAGCACCGGGATCGGGAACGGGCACAGCCAACAGTGACCCCCGAAGCGCCGCCCGCCAGTTCCTCGGGCGACCGTCCGGCGGTGGCGGCAGACTGGCCTGATGTCGTCGACGATCCTGGTGGTGGGCCCCAAGCTGGGGGTGGCGCTGGTCGTGCTGACCGTCGCGGCGGCGGTCGTCGCCACCGTGGGGAAGCTGGGGCACGGCCGGCAGATCCTGGTGGCCGCCGGCCGGGCGGCGGTCCAGCTGGCGGCCGTCTCGCTGCTGATCACCGCCATCGTGGTGTCGCTCTGGGCCACCGCCGGCTTCGTCGTGCTGATGTGCGTGGTGGCGGCGGGCACCGCCGGTCGACGGATCACCCGCGGCCGCCAGGGCTGGTGGGCCGCCGTGCCGATCGTGGTGGGCAGCATGTCCGTCGTGGCCGGGCTGCTGCTGGCCGGGCTGGTGCCGTTGCGCGGGATCGCGGTCATCCCGGTGGCCGGCATCCTGATCGGCGGGGCGATGACCGCGACCTCGCTGGCCGGCCGGCGGATCCTGGACGAACTGACCGCCCGGTGGGGCGAGGTGGAGGCCGGCCTGGCGCTGGGGCTGCTGCCCCGGGACGCGGTTCTGCTCGTCTGCCGCCCGGTCGCCGGTCAGGCGCTGGTTCCGGCGCTGGACCAGACCCGCACGGTGGGGCTGGTGACGCTGCCGGGCGCGTTCGTCGGTGTGCTGCTCGGCGGCGCGGACCCGCTGACCGCCGGGATCACCCAGGTGTTCGTGCTGGTCGGACTCCTGGCGGTGGAAGCGGTGGCGGTCGTGCTCACCGTCGAACTCGTCGCCCGTGGCCGGCTGCTGCCGGCCCGGTCGGCGGCGCTGGGCTGACCGGAGCCTCAGGGGATGCGGCGGCCGTGCTCGTCCGGCACCCCCGACTTGCGGAAGAAGTAGGCGTTGACCTGGTCGCGCCACTCCTCGGCGCAGCGCAGTTGCTCGTCGAGGCGCTCGGCCACCCGCGCGTGCACCCCCGGGTCCAGCAGCCCGGCGAGCCGGCTCCACCGCAGCCGCATCGTGGCCACCTGCGCCACCCCCGCGAAGTGGGTGTCGTAGATGTGCTGGATGACGGTGGAGCCGCTGTGCAGCACGTGCCCGTACGGCACGTGGTGGAAGAAGAGCAGCAACTCGTCGGGGCAGCGGTCGAGCGACTCGTACACCTCCGACCACGGCTGCGGGTACTGGCCGGTGAACCCGGTTCCGGTGGCCCGGGTCCGGTCGACGCCCACCCCGTCCCGGTCGGCGAAGTGGTACGTGCCCCAGGGCGTGTACTCGTAGCCGTCCACGTCGGGACCGTAGTGGTGTCCGGGGCGGACCATGAAGCCGACGCCCAGCGGCGCGGTGTACCGCTCGTAGGTGCCCCAGGAGCCGTCCATGATCTCGTGCAGCGTCCGCCGTAGCACCTCGTGGTCGCCGTCCCGCCCGGCCTCGGCCGCCGCCGGGCCCACGCCGGTCGGCGCGGGCTGGGGCGCCGCCGGCGGGAAGGTGAGGCCGATCCACTCGTCGAGGACGGCCGCCGGGTCCAACCCCGGGTCCCAGGCGAGCCGGCCGAAGGCGTACAGGTTGGCCTGGGCGAGCGGGTGCCCGGTCCAGTAGCGGTCGTCGCCCACGTTGGAGACCGCGACCAGGCCGCCGCCGGGCGACCCGCTGTCGCGCGCGCCGGTGGCCACCTCGGCGACGGTGGGCCCGCCGTCGCCCCACGGCGCGAACCGGAGCACCTCGCTCCACCACGGGCCCAGGTAGCACACGTGCCGCTGCTGGCCGGTGTACTCCTGCGTCACCTGGAACTCCACCGCCAGCCGGCTGGCGGGCATGGCGGCGATCACCGGTGACACCGGCTCCCGCGGCTGGAAGTCCATCGGACCGTGCTTGACCTGGAGGATCACGTTGTCCCGGAACCGGCCGTCCAGCGGGGCGAAGTGGTCGAAGGCGGCGCGGGCCCGGTCGGTCGACCGGTCGCGCCAGTCCTGGCGGTGGTTGTAGACGAAGGCCCGCCAGTGCACCACGCCCGCGTACGGGGCCAACGCGTCGGCCAGCACGTTCGCGCCGTCGGCGTGGCTGCGCCCGTACGAGAAGGGACCCGGCTGCCCCTCTGAGTCCGCCTTCACCAGGTAGCCCCCGAAGTCCGGGATGCGCTCGTACACCCGGCGGGTGGTCCGGGCCCACCAGGTGCGCACCCGCTCGTCCAGCGGGTCGGCGGTGGGCAGCCCGCCGAGCAGGACCGGTGCGGCGAAGGTGACCGACAGGTGCACCCGGACTCCGTACGGCCGCAGCACGTCCGCGATCGCCGCGACGTCGTCGAGCCGGTCGGTGAGCAGCCGCGCCTCGGTGGCGTGGACGTTGACGTTGTTCACCGAGACGGCGTTGACGCCGACGGCGGCCAGCAGCCGCCCGTAGTCCCGGACCCGGGTCAGGTCCGCGCGGCGGGCGCCGTCCCGCCAGAAGATCGAGCCGCCGGCGTAGCCGCGCTCGACCTGCCCCATCACCGGGTGCACGTCGACGTTGTCCCAGTGGTCGAGCATGCGTAGCCGGCTCGCCGGGCGGTGCGGCCGCGGCGGGTGCGCCGCGCCGAACGCGGACTCGCCGAGCCGGACCACCTGGAACAGGCCGTAGAGCAGTCCGGCGGGCTGCTCGGCCAGCACCACCGTGACACCGCCTCGCCGGCCCAGCAGGAAACCCTCGGCGCCGAGCGTCCCCGCCCACCGCCGACGGTCGGCGGCGACCGCCTCCGCCGCCGCGGGTAGCGGCCCGGCCGAGGTCACCGCGAGGACGAGGTCGATCCGGTCGGCCCCGCCGGCCGGCCCGGGGCGGCGCACCGAGCCGCCGTACCGGTCGCAGGCCCGCGCCACCTCCCGGTACACCGTCTCCACCAGCGGCCCGTCGCCGGCGACCAGGCTGCGCCGGGTACCGAGGGGGCGGAAGGCCTCCGGCGGCAGCCAGGCGGGGTGGACGCCGCCGGTCACGACTCCTCCCGGAGCACCACGACGCCCCGGGCGTCGAGCCGGATCGGCCCGCCGCCCTCGACGCGGTCACCGGTCAGCAGGTCGACCCCGCTCATGCGGTGAACTCCTCCCGGACCACCGCGATCATCGGGTCGCTGCCGCGCAGCAGCGCCAGCACCAGCACCGCGCCCAGCACCGCGAGCACCGCCTCGGAGGTGGCCAGCGCCACCGCCGTCGCCGCCACCAGCAGCAGGGCGTGGCCGAGCGTGACGACCGGGGTACGCAGCACGAAGTACCGGGCCAGCCGGACGACGTCCCGCACCCGGAACGTGAACAGCGACGTGATGACCAGCGCGTTGACGCCGACCACCGCCGCGCCCGCGCCGACGCCCACCAGCGGCACCGCCCACCAGCGCGGCAGGCCCGCGGCCGACAGGTGGGCGAGGTTCACCGCGATGACGGTCAGCCACACCAGCAGCGGCACCCAGATCCGCAGCACCCCGAGGTTGGCCCGGTAGCCGCGCCAGAAGACCCGGGCGGGGTGCAGGTCGGTCAGGTCGAGGCGCTGGTGGTGCAGCGCGTACAACCCGGCGGAGACGGCCGGGCCGACCGGCAGCGCGCAGGCCGCGACCAGCGGCAGGTTGCTCACGTCCCGGTCCAGCAGCAACAGGGTGACCAGGCCCGGCGCGGTGCTGACCAGCAGCAGCACCTCCACCACCAGCAGGGTGTAGATCAGCGCCGCGGCGCGGGAGAGCGGTCCGTCGCCGAACTGGCGCTGGGTCCCGACGACGTCACTCATGCCGGCCATGAGGCACCTCCGCGCTGTGCTGATGATTCGCTCGCTGACGCTCGCTCATGTCGGGTCCGTCCCGGGGTGGCCGCCGAGCAGCCGGTCGTCGGCCCACCACGGCGGGGTCTCGTCGGTCACCGCCGTGAGTTCGGCCAGGGTCACCTCGTGCCGGTCCAGGTGCAGGTCGAGCGCGACGCGGCCGGCCTCCACCGGCAGGCTGGCGTGGCGCCGGGCCGGCTCGGCCGCCGCCCGCAGGGCGTCCAGTTCCCGGGTACGCGGCGACGGCGGCCGGCCCATCTCGCACCACGCCCGCCAGGCGTTGCCCGCCTCCTCGCTGACCGACGAGCGCAGCAGGAAGGCGGTGGTCGCGGACCCCGGCAGCGGCACCGACAGGCGCACCGTGTGCCGATCGGGGACCGGTTCGCGGCCGGTCACGTCCACCGGCGCCCAGGCCAGCACGGTGATCCGGCCGGTGGCGTCGCGGGTGACCAGGTGGTCCGGGCCGCGGGCGAGGACCTGGTCGCCCATCCGGGCCAGGAAGGCGTACAGGTGGTAGGTGGGTTTCTTGATCTGGCGGTGGGTGAGCAGGCCGAAGCCGCCGTGGAACAGCGACGTCGGCACCCCCTCCTCCTCGAACACATCGCTGAACGTCCAGTAGGAGAAGGAGTCGACCAGGTCACCGCCGGCGGCCACCACCGGGGCCAGGTACGCGGCGTGGAAGGCGGTGTCGTGGATCGGGTTGTCCGGCCGGTAGGAGGAGTTGAACTCGGTGATGTGCACCGGCAGGTCGGCCAGCCCGGTGCCGCGCAGGTGCCGCCGCGGGCTGGCGAACTGCTCCAGCAGGCTGCCCGCCGGCGCCAGGGTCTGGTGGGTGCCGAAGGGCACGTGCCGGGCCGGCCCGGAGGTGTACGCGTGCCGGCTGACGAAGTCGACCGGCACCGACCGGGCGGTGACGAACTCGGCGAACGGCACCAGCCACTCGTCGGCGCCGGGGGAGATGGCCGGCCCGCCGACCTGGAGCGCGGCGTCCACCTCCTTGACCGCGTGCGCGGTGACCTCGTACAGCCGGTGGTAGGCGTCCTGGTCGGCGCCCGCCCAGAACGCCGGCAGGTTCGGTTCGTTCCAGACCTCGATCGGCCAGCCGCGTACCTCGTCGAGCCCGTACCGGTCGACGAGGTGGCCGACCGTGGCCCGGACCAGGTCCGCCCACTCGGTCCAGGAGCGGGGCGGGGTGACGTTGCCGCGCCACCAGAACACTGTCTGCTCGCCGGAGGCGAGACCGGTGGGCATGAAGCCCAGCTCCACGAACGGCCGGACGCCGAGGTCGAGGTAGGCGTCGACCACCTGGTCGACGTACGTGAACGCGTGCCGTACCCGGCGCGACCCCTGGTACTCGTACGGGCGGTGGATGCCCACGCCGTCGCTGAGCAGCCCGTGCCCGCGGATGTGCCGGAAGCCGATCTCGCGTTGCACGAGGGCGAGGGATTCCTGGTAGTCGCGGCGCAGCGCCAGGTCGAACCGGCCGGTGCCGACGCAGGCGCGCCAGGCGTCGGTCAACCGGCCCGAGGGGTGCTCCGGTACGGAGATGCGCATCGTCGTCCTCAGTGCTCGGTGCGGCGGGGTGCTGTCGTGGGGCGGCTGCGGCCGGTCGGGTGAGGCCGGCGCGGGCCGTCGGGTGGCGCGGGTGGCGGCGCCACCCGACGGCTCGTCAGCTCAGCTGTGTTCCTTCTGGTAGCGGTCGTACGCCTTGTTGACCATCTCCAGGTACTGGTCCATGTTCTTGCCCTTGAGCTCGGTCAGGTAGGCGTCCCACTGGCTCAGGTCGCGCTGGCCGAGGATGAACTGGAGCGACGCCTGGGTGACGTGGTCGCGCAGCGGGGTCTCCCACAGCGACGCCTGCTCCCGCTCCTCGTCGGTGAACGGGTACGGCGGGGCCACCGGGATCGGGGCCCGGGCGTTCATCACCCGCTGGAACTCCTGTTCCTCGGCGGAGAAGAACGCCTGCACCAGGTCCGGGTTGCCGCCGTAGGCGAACACGCCGTTGTAGAAGCCGAAGTCCTTCTGCAGGTGCTTGCTCGCCTTGGGGTTGAGCCCGACCACGTTGACGTCGGCGGCCAGGGTGCGCTTGCCGGCGGAGTCCTTGACGAAGGTCGTCCCCTCCACGCCCCAGCGGGCGAACTCCTGCCCCACGTCGGAGTACCACAGCCAGTCGACGAACTGCATCATGGCCACGAAGTTCTTGCTCTCACGCGCCTTCTTCGAGATCATCACGCCGTTCTCCAGCCGGCTGGCCGGGTTGATCTCGCCCGCCGGGCCGACCAGCAGCGGGATCTTGGTGAGCTTCGCGTTCGGGATGGTCTTCGCCAGGTCTGGCCGGTGGTCGTTGACCAGGGTCTGCGCGTTGGCGCTGATCACGAACGACTTGCCGTTGGCGAGCTTCTGCCGCGCCTGGTCGTCGGTCTGGGTGAAGCTCTCCGGGTCGAGCAGCCCCTCCGTCACCAGCTTGTTGAGGTACTGCAGCAGTTGCTTGTACTGCTCGGTGGCGGCGGTGTACTGGAACTTCCTGGCGTTCGGGTCCCAGCTGGCGTGCTGGTAGTTCCAGCCGGCGCCGGCCAGCCCGTGGGTCACCGCGAGCAGGTTCAGCAGGTTGCCGCCCGGGTGCGGCTTGCTCCACCGGTCCGAGAACGGGTAGGTGGCCGGGTACTTCGCCTTCATCGCCTTGAGCACGGTGTACAGCTCGTCCCAGGTCTTCGGCACCGCCAGGCCGAGCTCATCGAGGACGTCGGTGCGGACCGCTAGCGAGTAGTCGTGCCACGGCTTCTCGTGCACCCCGGGCAGCAGGTAGAACTTGCCGTCGGCCTGCCGCAGGGTGTCGATCTCGGGCCCGAGGTTCCACTTGGAGATCTTGTCCTTGAGGTTGGGCATCAGGTCGAGGTAGTCGCTGACCGGGAGGATGGCGCCGGAGGAGACGTAGGCGTCCTCCTGGTTCGGATAGGTCTTCGGGATGATGAAGGGCGCGTCGCCGGCGCCGATCAGCAGGCTGCGCTTCTGCTCGTAGTCGCTCGCCGGCACGGCGACCGGTTCGAGCTTGACGTTGGTCCGCTTGGTCAGCTCCGACCAGAACAGCCACTCGTTCTTCAGCGGGTAGTTCGAGTGGTTGTTGTAGAGCACCGAGAAGGCGAGCGGCTCGGTGGCCTTGAACTGGGCGCCGACGCCGTAGTCGGCCATCGCGCCGACCCGGTTCTCCGCGAGGTCGTTCGCGTCGGACGAGTCGTCGCCGCAGGCGACGAGGGTGGTGAGGGCGAGCAGGCCGGCGGCGGCTACCGCGAGCCGGCGCCGCGATCTGTGGAACACGGCGGATCCTTTCGGTGGGGTGGGGGACGGGTGGGACATGGCGGAGACCGGTGGCTAGCCCTTGACCGCGCCGAGCATGACCCCGGAGACGAAGTACCGCTGCACGAACGGGTAGACCAGCAGGATGGGCAGGGTGGTGAGCACGATGGTCACGGCCTTGAGCGTCGCCTCGGCCTGGACCTCGTCGGCCTCGGCGATGGCGCCGACGTTCTCCGCGCCGGTCGCCCCGGCGATGAGGTTGCGCAGGTAGACGGTGACCGGCCAGAGATCCTGCTGGTCCAGGTAGAGGAACGCGGCGAACCACGAGTTCCAGAAGGAGACCGCGTAGAACAGCACCATCGTGGCGGCCACCGCCTTGGACAGCGGCAGCACGATCCGCAGCAGGATGCCGTACGTGTTGAGGCCGTCGACGGCCGCCGCCTCCTCCAGTTCCACCGGCAGGCTCTCGAAGAACGCCTTCATCACCAGCAGGTTGAACACGTTGATGGCGTTCGGTACGGCGATGGCCCAGATGGTGTTCTTCATCCCGAGGCTGGTGACCAGGACGTAGTTGGGGATCAGCCCGCCGGAGAAGAACATGGTGAACACCGCGATGCCGACCAGCGCCGAGCGGCCCCGCAGGTGCTTCTTCGACAGCACGTACGCGTAGCAGGTGGTCAGCACGATCGCGATGACCGTGGCGACCACCGTGTACACCACCGTGTTGCGGTAGTTCGTCCAGAACATCGAGTCGGACATGACCAGCCGGTACGTTTCCAGGTTGAACCCCCGCGGCACCAGGCTGACCTGGCCGGCGATGATGTACGCCTCGTCGCTGAGCGAGCGGGCCACGATGTTGACGAACGGGTACAACGTCACCACCACGACGCCGGTCAGGATCACGGCGTTGACCGCCTGGAACACCCGGTAGCCCCGGCTGACCCGGGAGCCACGGGGCCGTGGGCGCGGCCGCGGCGGGGCTTGTCTGGTCCCGGTGGTCACCACAGGCTCGTTCCCACCGTGCGGCGGGCGATCAGGTTCGCCGACAGCACCAGGGTCAGCCCGATCACGGCCTCGAACAGCCCGATCGCGGCCGCGTAGCTGAAGTTGCTGGACCCGAAGCCCATCCGGAACAGGTACGTGGAGATGACGTCGGCGGTCGGGTACGTCAGCGGGTTGTACAGCAGCAGGATCTTCTCGAACCCGACCGCCATGAAGGTGCCGATGTTGAGGATCAGCAGCGTGACCATCGTCGGGCGGATGCCGGGCAGCGTCACGTGCCAGGTCTGGCGCCACCGGTTCGCGCCGTCGATCCGGGCCGCCTCGTAGAGGTTGTCGTCCACGGTGGTCAGCGCGGCGAGGTAGAGGATGGTGCCCCAGCCGACGGTCTGCCAGACCTCCGAGGAGACGTAGATCGTCCGGAACCACTCCGGCCGTTGCAGGAACGGCACCGGCTCGCCGCCGGCGGCCTGGACGAGCTGGTTCACCGTCCCGTCGACGGAGACCAGCTGCATCACCATCGCCGCCACGATCACGATCGACAGGAAGTGCGGCAGGTACGACACGGACTGCACGAACTGCTTCAGCTTGCGGGTGCGGATCTCGTTGAGCAGCAACGCCAGCACGATCGGCAGCGGGAAGCAGAACAGCAGGGTCAGCGCGCCCAGCACCAGGGTGTTGGTGAACGCCTCCCAGAACGACGGGTCGTTGAGGAACATCCGCACGTACCGCAGCCCGACCCAGCGCTCGCCGAAGATGCTCCCGCCCGGCTCGAACCGGCGGAAGGCGATCACGTTCCCGAGCATCGGCAGGTAGCGGAAGATCAGGAAGAACAGCAACGGCAGTACCGCCAGCGAGTAGAGCTGCCAGTCCCGGCGTACCGCCTGACGCCAGGTGCGGCGGCGCTTGCGGCGGCGGGGCGCCGGGGCCGTCCCGGTCGCGGGCAGATCGGGTGCCGGCGGTGGCGGATGCAGCGTTCCGGGGGTGCTCATCGGCGGTCTCCTAGGCGGCGAGCGGGGGGACCGTGGCCGGACGGTGCCGTGCCCGGTCCGGCCGGGGTGGACGGACGGCGCCCGGGCCGGGTGGTGGTCGGTCGGCGGGCGACTGCTTCGTCATGCACACCCCTTCACGTCGACCAGACGCCGCCGCATCCGGCTCCGGAACGTGCGGTGTGATGGCCAACTTCGAAAGTTTCGGTAACCTCCCGGTACTTGCTGCGGAAACCTAGGGGCCCTCTCCGGGTGTGTCAAGGGTGGTGAAGATGCCGCTCCCACGCTCCGGGCCGCCGACCAGCCATCGACGCCCGTGACCAGGGAGATGGCTGGCGATCGATCCGCGGGCCTCGTGGCCGGCGGTCCGCTGTGCTAGGGTTCGCCGAAAATTTCGGACGTCGCGGATGAGGTTCCATGACACCGTCCCGCCCGGCGCGCGCACCCGGCCCCGCCACCATCGCGACCATCGCGGAAGAGGTCGGCGTCTCCGTGGCGACCGTCTCGAAGGTCCTCAACGGACGCTCGGACGTCGCCGCCGAGACCAGGGCGCGCGTCGAAGCCAGCCTCGACCGGCACCGGTACCGCCGCCGGTCGCGCCGGGAGTCGGCCCGCTCCCGCCAGATCCACCTGGTGTTCCACGAGTTCGCCAACGAGTGGGCGATGGAGATCATCCGTGGGGTCGAGTCGGTGGCCGCCGCCGCGGAGGTCGGCGTGCTCCTGTCCCAGCTCGGCGGGCGCCACCGCCCGTCCCAGCAGTGGCTGGACGAGGTGCTCGCGCACCCGCCGCTGGGCATGCTGTTCGTGCTCTGCCACCTGTCCGAGTCGCAGCACCAGCAGCTGCGGAGGCGGTCGGTCCCGTTCGTCGTCGTGGACACCGACAGCGCGACCTCCGCCTCGGTGCCCACCGTCGGCTCGAACAACTGGAACGGCGGCCTGCTCGCCACCCGCCACCTGCTGGAGCTGGGTCACCGCCGGATCGGGATCATCTCCGGGCCCGAGGACGTGCTGTGCAGCCGGGCCCGGGCCGCGGGCTTCCGGTCCGCGCACGACGAGGCCGGCCTGCCGATCGACCCCGAGCTGGTCCGGTTCGGCAGCTTCTACGTGGACGCCGGCTACACGCACGGGCTGGAACTGCTGTCCCGGCCGGACCGCCCCACGGCGATCTTCGCCGGCTCGGACATGCAGGCGATGGGGGTGCTCCGGGCCGGACGCCAGCTCGGCCTGGACGTGCCCGGGGACCTGTCGGTGATCGGGTACGACAACCTGCCGGTGGCGGCCTGGATCGGACCGGCCCTGACCACTGTCAACCAGCCGCTCGGCGACATGGCCGGCACCGCCACCCAGATGCTGCTCGACCTGGCGCGCGGCGTGGACCCGCCGACGAGCCGGATCGACCTGGTCACCGAGCTGGTGGTGCGGGAGACCACCGCGCCACCCGCCCACTCCCGCTGACCCGCCGCGCCGGACGGCGCTGAACCCACCCCGCCGAACCGACCCGCGAGGAGCCATGGCCCTGTTCGACCTTCCCCTCGACCAACTCCGGCGGTACGCGCCGGTGGTGGCCGAGCCGGACGACTTCGACGAGTTCTGGCGCGGCACGCTGGCGGCGGAGGCCGCCCGGCCGGTGCTGCTCGACGTCCGGCCCGAGCCGACCGACCTGCGGCTGGTCGACTCCTGGGACGTCACCTTCGCCGGCTTCGGCGGCGACCCGGTCCGGGCCTGGTACACCCGTCCGGCCGGCACCGACGGGCCCCTGCCCACGGTGGTGGAGTACGTCGGCTACGGGCGCGGCCGTGGCCTGCCGCACGAGCGCCTGACCTGGCCGGTGGCCGGTTACGCGCACCTGCTGATGGACTCCCGGGGCCAGTCCGGCCGGTACGGCGGCGGCGACACCGCCGACCCGGGCGCCGGCGCGCCCGGCGGCCCCTGGCCGGTGACCTGGGGCATCCTGACGCCGCAGAGCTACCACTACCGGCGACTCATCACCGACGCGGTGCGCGCCGTGCAGGCGGCCCGCGCGCTGCCGGGCGTCGACGCCAGCCGGGTCGTCGCGGCCGGGAACAGCCAGGGCGGCGGCCTCGCCCTCGCCGTGGCCGGGCTCGTGGCCGATCTCGCCGCGCTGGTCACCACCGCGCCGTTCCTCTGCCACATCCAGCGGGCCATCGAGATCACCGACGCCTCGCCGTACGGCGAGATCGCCCAGTACCTGGCGGCCAACCGGGAGGCGGAGGAGCCGGTCCGCCGGACCCTCTCCTACGTCGACGGGGTCGCCTTCGCCCGCCGGGCCTGCGCGCCCGCGCACTTCGGGATCGGCCTCCGCGACCAGGTCTGCCCGCCGAGCACCGGGTTCGCCGCCTACAACCAGTACGGCGCCGGCACCGGGCGGCCCGCGCCACCGGAGCGGGAGCTGCACGTCTACCCGTTCAACCAGCACGAGGGCGGGGCGGCGGTGCAGGTGCGCCGCCAGCTGCGCTGGCTGGCCGGGGTGCTCGGGCACTGACCCCCGCCGCGCCCCCGGGTCACCTCCGGCGCTCGCCCGCTCACTGGGCGGGCACCGGCGTCCGGCTGGCGCGGCGGGCCCGCAGCAGCGGGTCGAGCGCCCACGCGCCGGGGCCGAGCACCGCGATGAGCAGGAACGACCAGCAGAACAGCACGGCCAGCTCACCGCCGTTGCGCAGCGGCAGCAGGGCGTCCGGCTGGTGCACCATGAAGTACGCGTACGCCATGGAGCCGGACGCCAGGATCGCGGCCGGCCGGGTGAACAGGCCGAGGAGCACCAGCCCGCCGCAGACCCCCTGGATCAGCGCGGCCCACCAGCCCGGCCACTGGCCCAGCGGGATCGCCTCGCCGGTGCCCCGGTTGCCACCGAGGACACCGAAGAGCGAGGCCAGACCGTGACAGAGGAACAGCAGCCCGATGACCGCGCGGAAGAGGGACACCGCCGGTCCGACGATCTGCTCAGGACGCATTCCGACACCTCCGTTCGAGGGAACCGATCGGGCCCCAGGATGCCGAGGTGCATTTAGTCGTGTCGATACTTTCCCCCACTGTGGGAACGCTCCCATGGCTGTTGGCGGGATGTGGCCGCCGATCGGTGCGGCGGTCGCCGCGACCCGCCCGGCGGCGGTGACCGGCTCCCGCGGTCGGCCCGAACCCGACGCGCGACCGGTCGGACCCGACCGGCTGGACCGGTGATGGAAGGATTGCCGGTGATGCGACGACGTGACCCGACGGCCCGGCGACTGTCGGCCGGCGCGGCCGTGGCCGCGGTCCTCGCCCTGCCGGCGCCGAGCGGCGCGGTGGCCGCTCCGACGCCCGCGCCGGGAGCCCCGGTGTGCCGGATCCGCGACGACCGGCTGACCGAGATCTCCGGGATGGCCGCCACGGACGACGGGTACGTCGTGGTCAACGACGGCGCCGACGACGCGGCCCGCCGCCGGATCTTCTTCCTGGCCGCGGACTGCGCGGTGACCCGGACCGTGTCCTACCCGTCGCGGCCGCGGGACACCGAGGATCTCGCCGTCGGCGCGGACGGCACGGTGTGGGTCGCCGACATCGGCGACAACGACCGGTCCCGGCAGACGGTCGCGGTCTGGAAGCTCGCCCCGGGAGCGGCCCGGCCGGTGCTGTACCGGATGGCCTATCCGGACCGTCCGCACGACGCCGAGGCGATGCTGCTGACCGGCGACGGCCGACCGGTGATCGTGTCCAAGTACTCCGGCGTGCTCTACGCGCCGAGCACCGCCCTGCGGCCGGGCGCGACGGTGCCCCTGGCCGAGGTGGGACAGGTCCGGCTGCCGGGCACCACGACGAGCAACCCGTTCTCGGTGCTCGGCCGGACGGCGGTCACCGGTGCCGCCACCGCACCGGGCGGGGAGCGCGTCGTGCTGCGCACCTACGCCGACGCGTTCGAGTTCGACGTCACCGGCGGCGACGTGATCGCCGCGCTGACCGGCGGGACGCCGCGGGTCACCCCGTTGCCCGACGAGCCGCAGGGTGAGTCGATCACCTACAGCCGGGACGGGCGCTTTCTGCTCACCGTCTCCGAGACCGCCGACCAGCCGCCGGGTACGCGGCCGAGCATCCTGCGCTACCCGGCGGCCGGCCCGTCCACCGGGTCACCCACCGCCCCGACCACCGGGCCGACCAGTGCCCCGACCACCCCCGTGCCGACCGCACCCGCGCGGGCCGACCGGGTCGCCGGCGATCAGGCCGGCGGGGTCCGGCCGATGGTGGCGGCCGGGGCGGTCGGGCTGGGTCTGCTGGTGGTGGGCCTGCTCGTCCTGGCCTGGTCGCGGCGGTCCCGGTCCGGCCGGCCGGGCTGAGCCAACTCGGTTGCGCCGCGCACCGGCGGTGCGCTTGGGTGTGCCCATGCCAGCGGACCGGGTCGACTCGTACTTCGTCTGCGCCACCCCGCGTACCGGCAGCTCGCTGCTGCTCGGGCTGCTGGAGTCCACCGGGGTCGCCGGCCACCCGCAGGCGTACTTCCGGGCGCCGGACGAGCCGCTCTGGGCCGACCGGTGGCGGCTGCCCCGCGCCGCCGACGGCCGCGTCGACTACGCGGACTACCTGCGTGCCGCGCTGGCCGAGGGCCGGACCGGAAACGGGGTGTTCGGTGCGAAGCTCATGTGGGGAGCGGTGGAGGAGCTGGTCGCCCGCCTCGCGACCGTCCACCCCGACCTGTCCGGTGCCGACACCGCGCTGCTCGACCGGGCGTTCGGTCGTACCCGCTTCGTCTTCCTGCGCCGCGACGACGTGCTGGCCCAGGCGGTCTCCTGGCTGCGGGCCGAGCAGACCGGCGCCTGGTTCGTCGGCGGCAACGGGGAGATCAGCGGAAACGCCGGCACCGGCCGGGCACCCCGCTTCGACGCCGCCGGGATCCGGCATTACCTCCAGGTGATCGAGGAGCACAACGCGGCCTGGGAGGCGTGGTTCGCGGCCCGGGGGATCCGGCCGTACCGGGTGCGGTACGAGGACCTCGACCAGGACATGGTGGCCGCCACCCGCGGTGTGCTGGACTTCCTCGGCCTGGAGCCGCCGGCCGGGGACGGCGCCATCGTGGCCCGGCACCGGCGCCAGGCCGACCGGCTCAACCGGGACTGGATCGAGCGGTACCGGGCGGAGCCGGTCGACGGCTGAGCTGCCCGCACGCCCGGTGCCGGGCGGCCGCGGGCCTACGGTGCGTCGACGACGTCCCGCCCGAGCGGCCAGAACGCCGCCGGGACGAGCTTGAAGTTGGCCACCCCGAACGGGATGCCGATGATCGTGACGCAGAGCGCGACGCCGGCGACCAGGTGGGACAGCGCCAGCCACCAGCCCGCCAGCACCACCCAGAGCACGTTGGCCAGGCCGGACGCGACACCCGCACCCGGCTTGGGCACCACGGTGCGGCCGAAGGGCCACAACGAGTACCCGGCCAGGCGCAGCGACGCCACCCCGAACGGGATGGTGACGACGAGGACGAAGCAGATCAGGGCGGCGATGCCGTAGCCGATCGCGAGGACCAGGCCGCCGCCGAAGACGAGCCACAGCACGTTGAGCACGAAGCGAATCACCATTCCAGCATGAACACCGCTCGCCACCGGGCCGGGGCGCGGGCGACACGGCAACCCGGGCGGTCGACCGTACCCGCCGGGTGCGATCGACCGGGCGGCGTCTCCACCCGGCGGCGGCCCGTGTGGTCGCGGTGACGCCGTCGAGACGGCGGGCGCCGCAGGCTGGGGGAGCGCCCGTCCACGCTCGACCGGCGGGCGGCGCCGGTGTCGCCCGGCGTGTGTCGCGAGAGCCCGAGGGGGCCGGCATGAGAAGACGCAGCGTTGTCGCCACCATCGCCCTCGCCGGTTGCCTCGGCGTGGCCGGGGCGCCCGCGCCGGTCACCGCGCACCGGCCCGCGAGCGGCCCGGCGTCCGGTTGGTGGGGGTACGACTTCACCCGGCCGTCGGTGGTCGCCGGCGGCCTGGAAGCGCCGTGGGGGCTGGCCTTCCTGCCCGACGGCAGCGCCCTGGTCGGCGAGCGGAACAGCGGGCGGGTCCTGCGGGTGGGGCGGGGTCTGGCACCCCGGCAGGTGGCGCGGATCGCCGGCGTCTCGGCGGTCGGCGAGTCCGGGCTGCTCGGGCTGGCCGTCTCGCCGCGCTACCGCGCCGACGGTTACGTCTACGCGTACTTCACCTCCGCCGTGGACAACCGGATAGTCCGCTTCCGGCTGGCCGCGCCGAACGTCCAGCAGCCGATCCTCAGCGGGCTGGCCCGGGCCAGCTCGCACGACGGCGGGCGCATCGCCTTCGGCCCGGACGGGATGCTCTACGCGGGCGTCGGGGACGCCGCCCAGCCGGCCACCGCGCAGGACCCGCGCAGCCGCAACGGGAAGATCCTGCGGCTGCGGCCCGACGGTGGCGTGCCGTGGGACAACCCGGTCCCGGGTTCGCCGGTCTACAGCCTCGGCCACCGCAACGTGCAGGGCCTGGCCTGGGACTGGCGAGGCCGGCTCTACGCGACCGAGTTCGGCGCCAGCAGCTGGGACGAGGTCAACCGGGTGGTGCCCGGCGGCAACTACGGCTGGCCGGTGGTGGAGGGGGTGGCCGGCGACCCACGCTTCCGCGACCCGATCGTGACGTGGCGGCCCGCCGAGGCGTCGCCCAGCGGCGCGGCGATCGCGGGCGGGCGGCTCTACGTGGCGGCACTGCGCGGCACCCGGCTGTGGGTCGTGCCGCTCGACGCCGCGGGCGGCGCCGGCACGCCCACCGCGGAACTCGTCGGCAGCTACGGCCGGCTGCGTACGGTCGTCGTCGCGCCGGACGGCTCGCTCTGGGTCACCACCAGCAACCGCGACGGGCGGGGCACCCCGGCTCCCGGCGACGACCGGATCCTGCGCTTCCCGCCCTGCTGGTGGCGGTGCTGACCGGGGTCACGGTCCCACCGGGGCCAGGTCCTTGGCGAACCAGTGGTGCGCGTAGGGCTCGGTGTTGTAGGGCTCGACCTCCCGGTAGCCGGCGGCGCGGTACATCGCGATCGCCTCGGTGAGGTTGCGGTTGGTGTCCAGCCGGACGGTGGTCCAGCCCCGCTCGGCGGCGTAGCGCTCCAGCTCGCCCAGCATCCGCCGGCCGATGCCGAGCCCGCGCACGGTGTCCGACACCCAGACCCGCTTGATCTCGGCGGGCGCGCCCGGGTGCAGCTTCACCGCGCCGCAGCCGACCGGCTCGGCGTTGAGGGTGGCGAGCAGGAACACGCCGGCGGGCGGGACCAGTTCCTCGTCGCGCACCGGGTTGCTCAGCGCCGGGTCGAACCCGTCGTCGAACCGGCGCCCGACGTCCCGGGCGTACGCCCGCACGCAGGCCCGGGCCCGCGGGTCGCCCGGCGGGCACGGCTCGATCACCACCATCGAGGCGACCAGCAGCCGCTCGACCTCGGCCATCGCGGCGACCAGCCGTTCCCGGCGCGCCTCGGTCAGCGGCGCGAGGATCGACCAGGCCAGCTCGTCGGAGCGCTTGTCGAGTTCGGCCCACTCGGCCCGGCCGGCGGCGGTCAGCACGGCCGTGCGGACCCGCTGGTCGCCGGCCTGCTCGGCGGGCCCGACGGTGACCAGCCCGTCGCTCTCCAGGGTGCGCAGCAGCCGGCTGAGGTACCCGGAGTCCAGCCCGAGCCGGACCCGCAGCGCGGCGACCTCGGCGCCGCCGGGGCCGATCTCCCAGAGCAGCCGGGCCTGCGCCAGCGGGCGGCCGCGGGCCATGTACTCGTCGTCGAGCGCGCCGACCCGCTGGGTGACCGTCCGGTTGAACCGCCGCACCGCGGCGATGAGCGGGGAGTCCATATACCTGACTTTAGTCAGGCTTACCGCGTGGTCGCCAGGCGGGGTCGTCGACCGTCCCGAAACCGGCGATCGCCTTTTCCTCCGTCTCGTGTCCCGACGCTGCGACACTGGTCCGGCAGCGGTCCACCCCGGCGCCGCCGCCAGAAGGGAAGCCCGCGATGACCGACAGGTCTGGCGTAGCAGCCTGGATCCGGGCCTATGAATCCGCCTGGCGGACGGCGGGAACCGACCAGCTCGACCTGCTCTTCACCAGCGACGCCACCTACCAGATGTCGCCGTTCCAGGAGCCGCATCGGGGTCTCGACGCCATCCGCAGGCTGTGGGACGCCGAACGCGCCGGGCCGGGCGAGGAGTTCGAGATGGACTTCCAGATCATCGCCGTCGACGACCCGCAGGCGGTCGTACGGCTGGAAGTGCGATACGGCGGCCCTCGCCCCCAGGTGTTCCGCGATCTGTGGATCCTCACGTTCACCGCGGACGGCCGGTGCCTGGCCTTCGAGGAGTGGCCGTTCAGCCCCGAGCCTTCCGCGCCGCACCACACCCCCTGATCCCGGCGCCCGGTGCCAGCGGCTGTCGCCCGCCCACCCCGCAGCGTAGCGACGGGTGGATCGGGCGGGACCGGGTAGCGCTGTGGAAGATCTGATCGGGCAGGGACGGGCCGGCGACCCTCGCGGTCCGTCCACCTCGGCACTAGAGTCGACGCCAGCATCCCGTCGATCGATCCGACTGCATCTGCCCTCGACGGTGAGGAGCGCGTCATGGGTATGCCCGACGGCGTCGAACTGGCCGGCCCCCGGCACGACCGGTTCCCGGAGATCCTCACCCCGCAGGCCCTCGCCTTCCTCGCCGAGCTGCACCGCGCCTTCGACGCCCGACGGCGGGAGCTGCTCGCCCGGCGCGCCGAACGCGAGGCGGCGCTGGCCGCCGGTGAGCTGCTGGACTTCCTGCCCGAGACCCGGCACGTCCGTGACGGCGAGTGGCGGGTGGCTCCGCCCGCGCCCGGCCTGGTCGACCGCCGGGTGGAGATCACCGGGCCGACCGACGCGAAGATGACCATCAACGCCCTCAACTCGGGCGCGAAGGTCTGGCTCGCCGACCAGGAGGACGCCAACACGCCACTGTGGGAGAACGTGATCGGCGGCCAGCTCAACCTGCGCGACGCGATCGACCGGACGCTCTCCTACACCGCCCCGGACGGCCGCCGCTACGCCCTGCGCGACGGCGAGCTGGCGACCATCGTGGTCCGGCCCCGCGGCTGGCACCTGACCGAGAAGCACATCCTGGTCGACGGCGAACGCACCTCGGGCAGCCTTGTCGACTTCGGCCTGTACTTCTTCCACTGCGCCGCCCGGCAGCTCGACCGCGGCTCCGGGCCGTACTTCTACCTGCCCAAACTGGAGAGCCACCTGGAGGCGCGGCTCTGGAACGACGTGTTCCTGCTCGCCCAGGAGCGGCTGGGCATCCCGCGCGGCACCATCCGGGCGACAGTGCTCATCGAGACCTACCCGGCGGCGTTCGAGATGGAGGAGATCCTCCACGAGCTGCGCGAGCACTCCGCCGGCCTCAACGCGGGCCGGTGGGACTTCATGTTCAGCGTCATCAAGAAGTTCCGCACCCGGGGACGGGACTTCCTGCTGCCCGACCGCAACGCGGTGACCATGACCGCGCCGTTCATGCGCGCGTACACCGAACTGCTGGTGCGGACCTGCCACCGGCGCGGCGCGCACGCGATCGGCGGGATGGCCGCCTTCATCCCCAGCCGCCGCGACCCGCAGGTCAACGAGACCGCGCTGGTGAAGGTCCGCGAGGACAAGACCCGGGAGGCGGGCGACGGCTTCGACGGCTCCTGGGTGGCCCACCCCGATCTGGTGCCGGTCTGCCGCGAGGTGTTCGACCGCGTGCTCGGCGACCGGCCCCACCAGCTCGACCGGACCCGCGACGAGGTACGGGTCACCGCCGCCCAGCTGCTCGACGTGCGCGGCACGCCCGGCCAACGGACCGAGGCCGGGCTGCGCAACGACATCAGCGTCGGCATCCAGTACCTGGCGAGCTGGCTGCGCGGCACCGGGGCGGTGGCCATCTTCAACCTGATGGAGGACGCCGCGACCGCCGAGATCTCCCGCTCGCAGGTGTGGCAGTGGCTGCACAACGGCGTCACCCTCGACGACACCGGTGAGAAGGTCGACCGGGACCTGGTCGAGCGGCTCGCCGACGAGGAACTGGCGAAGCTGCCGGGCGACCCGGCCGACTACGCCGAGGCGCGGTCGCTGTTCATGGCGGTCGCCGTCGCCGACGACTTCGTGGACTTCCTGACCCTGCCCGCGTACGAGCGGCTGCCCTGACCACCAGCGACCGCGACGGGAGGCCGGCGATGACCACGACGGACATCGGCACCCTCGCCGCGACCCTGCGGGCGGTCCTCGGCGCCGAGCACGTGATCACCGACCGGCAGGAGCTGCGCACCTACGAGTGCGACGGGCTCGCCCAGTACAAGGTGATCCCCGCTCTGGTCGCCCTGCCGGGCACCGCCGCCGAGTGCGCGGCGACCGTCCGGGCCTGCGTGGACGCCGGGGTGCCGTTCGTCGCCCGGGGCTCCGGCACCGGCCTGTCCGGCGGGGCACTGCCGCACGCCGACGGGGTGCTCGTGGTCACCTCGCGGCTGCGCGCCATCCGGGAGGTCGCCCCGGCCGACGAGCGGGCCGTGGTCGAGCCCGGCGTGATCAACCTCCAGGTCACCCGGGCGGCCACCCCGTACGGCTACTACTACGCCCCCGACCCGTCCAGCCAGCAGATCTGCTCGATCGGCGGCAACGTGGCGGAGAACTCCGGCGGCGCGCACTGCCTGAAGTACGGGTTCACCACCAACCACGTCACCGGACTGGAGGTGGTCACTCCGGACGGGGACCTGGTACGCCTCGGCGGTCGCGCCCCGGACCCGCCCGGCTACGACCTGCTCGGCGCGTTCGTCGGCTCCGAGGGGACGCTCGGCATCGCCACCGAGGTCACCGTGCGGCTGGTCCGGCTGCCCGAGTCGGTCCGTACGCTGCTGGCCGCCTTCCCGTCCACCGACGAGGCGGGGGCGGCGACCTCGGCCGTCATCGCGGCCGGGGTGGTGCCGGCGGCGATCGAGATGATGGACGCGCTCGCCATCTCCGCCGCCGAGGCGGCGGTGCGCTGCGGCTACCCGGCCGGCGCGGGCGCGGTGCTGATCGTCGAGCTGGACGGTCCGGCGGCCGAGGTGGACGCCCAGTTCGCCGAGGTCGAGCGGCTCTGCCGGGACAACGGCGCCGGGGAGATCCGGGTCGCCGCGGACGACGCCGAGCGGGCGCTGATCTGGAAGGGGCGCAAGTCGGCGTTCGCCGCGGTCGGCCGGATCAGCCCCGACTACATCGTCCAGGACGGCGTCATCCCGCGCACCGCGCTGCCCGAGGTGCTGCGCCGCATCGCCGAGCTCGCCGCCCGGCGCGGCGTCCGGGTGGCCAACGTCTTCCACGCCGGCGACGGCAACCTGCACCCGCTGGTCCTCTTCGACGACGGCGTGGCCGGCCAGGCCGAACAGGCCGAGGAGGTCTCCGGGGCGATCCTCGAGCTCTGCGTCGAGCACGGCGGCTCGATCACCGGTGAGCACGGCGTCGGCATGGACAAGGTGACCTTCATGCCGCGCATGTTCACCGACGACGACCTCGACACCATGCAGCTGCTGCGGTGCGCCTTCGACCCGCGCGGGCTGGCCAACCCGGGCAAGGTCTTCCCGACACCCCGGCTCTGCGGTGAGGTGCCCGGCCGGCGCCGGGGCGCCCACCCGGCGCAGGAGGCCGGCCTGGCGGAGCTGTTCTGATGTCCGGCGACGTGCTGGCCGCCCTCCGCGACGCGGCCGGCGACGCCGACGCCGTCCGCCCGGCCGGCGCCGGCGACGCGGTGGCCGGGGTGCCGGCCCGCTACCGGGCCGCGCCCGGCTCCACCGAGGCCGCCGCCGCCGTCCTGCGGGTGGCGGCCGCGCACGGCCTCGCCGTCGTCGTCGCCGGTGGCCTGACCAAGCAGGACTGGGCGAACCCGCCCCGCCGGCTGGACCTGGTCGTCGACACCGGGCGGCTCACCGGGGTGGTCGAGCACGCCGCCGGCGACCTGATCGTCGTCGTGCGGGCCGGCACCCGACTGGCGGACCTGCCGGCCCGGTTGGCCCCGGCGGGACAGCAACTGGCCCTGGACGCGCCGGCGTTGCCCGGCGGCGCGGGCGCGACGGTCGGCGGCGCGGTGGCGGTGAACACCAGCGGGCCGCGCCGGATGCGCTACGGCACCGTCCGGGACCTGCTGATCGGCATCACCGTGGTGCGGCCGGACGGGGTGGTGGCCCACGCCGGCGGCAAGGTGGTGAAGAACGTCGCCGGCTACGACCTCGGCAAGCTCTTCACCGGCTCGTACGGCACGCTCGGCCTGATCACCGAGTGCGCCTTCCGGCTGCACCCGCTGCCGGCCGCGGGCGGGTACGTGCGTCGGCCGGTGGACGGCGAGGCGGAGGCCGGTCGGCTGGTCGCCGCCGTGCTCGGCGCGCAACTCGTGCCCAGCGCGCTGGAGGTGCACGCCCCGCCCGACGGCGGCGTCGAGGTCGCGGTGCTGATCGAGGGCACACCGTCCGGCGTCCGCGAGCGGGTCGCCGCGACCCGGCGCCTGCTCGGCGCCGCCGCGACCGCCTCGGACACCCCGCCGCCGTGGTGGCCGGCCTACCCGTGGCGGATGGGCGACGTCGGGCTGAAGCTGACCGCCGCGCTCTCCGGCGTCCCGGGACTGCTCACGGCCGCCCGGGCGGCGGGGCGGCGGCACGGAATTCCCGTGCGGGTCAGCGGTTCGGCGGGCACCGGCGTCCTCTACGCCGGCCTGCCCGGCGCCGCCCGGCCCGACGCGGTGGCCCGGATCGTCGCGGACCTGCGCGCCGCGACGGCGGCCGCCGGCGGGCACGCCGTGGTGCTGACCGCGCCGGCGGCGGTGCGCGACCGGGTC
This sequence comes from Micromonospora sp. C28SCA-DRY-2, assembly GCF_030519475.1. Classification (GTDB taxonomy): domain Bacteria; phylum Actinomycetota; class Actinomycetes; order Mycobacteriales; family Micromonosporaceae; genus Micromonospora. Next base: position 68,420 of record NZ_JAUMKD010000008.1, read on the forward strand.
GACCTGTGGGGGCCGGTCGGTGGACTGGAACTGATGCACCGGGTCAAGGCGCAGTTCGACCCGGACGCCCGGTTCGCGCCCGGCCGCTTCGTCGGAGGGATCTGAGATGGCGAGCGAACTCCCGGCCCGGCGCGGCGTCGCCCGGCCCACGGGCAGCCGGCCCGCCAGCGCCCCACCGGACGTGCTCGGGCCGGTCGCCGGCCCACCGGGCGCGCCGGCCTTCGACGACCACCACCCACCCCGCCGGGACCTGATCGACGACTGCGTGCACTGCGGCTTCTGCCTGCCCACCTGCCCCACCTACCTGCTCTGGGGCGAGGAGATGGACTCCCCGCGCGGGCGCATCTACCTGATGGAGGAGGGGCTCGACGGCGAGCCGCTGACCCCGTCCATGGTGCGGCACTTCGACCGCTGCCTGGGCTGCATGGCCTGCGTGACCGCGTGCCCGTCCGGGGTCCGCTACGACCGGCTGATCGAGGACACCCGGCAGCAGGTGGAACGCCGGTACCCCCGGCCGCGCCGGGAGCGGCTGCTGCGGGCCGCCATCTTCCAGGTGTTCCCGTACCCGCGCCGGCTGCGGCTGCTGCGCGGGCCGCTGCGGGCGTACCAGGCCAGCGGGCTGCGACGCCTGGTACGCCGCAGCGGCCTGGCGGCGCGGCTGGCGCCGACGCTGGCCACCCTGGAATCGCTCGCCCCCACGCTCGGGCGCCCGGCCCGGCTGCCGGCCCGGCTGCCGGCGCACGGCGAGCGGCGGGCGCGGGTCGGTATGCTCACCGGCTGCGTGCAGCGGGCATTCTTCCCCGACGTCAACGCGGCCACCGCCCGGGTGCTCGCCGCGGAGGGCTGCGAGGTGGTCGTCCTGCCCGACCGGCAGGGCTGCTGCGGCGCGCTCAGCGTCCACAACGGGCGCTCGGCGGAGGCGCGGCGGTTCGCCCGGGCGCTGATCGACGTCTTCGACGCCGCCGGCATCGACCGGTTCGTGGTCAACGCCGCCGGGTGCGGGTCGTCGCTGAAGGAGTACGGCGGCCTGCTCCGCGACGACCCGGCGTACGCCGAGCGCGCGGCCGCCTTCGCCGGCAAGGTACGCGACCTGGCCGAGCTGCTCGTCGAGCTGGGCCCGGTGGCCCGGCGGCACCCGCTGCCGGTGACCGTCGCCTACCACGACGCCTGCCACCTGGCGCACGCCCAGGGGGTACGGGCACAACCCCGCGAGCTGCTGCGCGGCATACCCGGGCTGGAACTGCGGGAGATCGCCGACCCGGAGATCTGCTGCGGATCGGCGGGCGTCTGGAACGTGCTCAACCCGGAGCCGGCGGCGCAGCTCGGGGAGCGCAAGGCCCGCGACGTCCTGGCCACCGGCGCCGAGCTGCTCGTCACCGCCAACCCGGGCTGCCTGATGCAGGTGGCCGCGGCGGCCGCCCGGCTCGGTGGCACGGTCGCCCTGGCCCACACCGCGCAGGTGCTGGACGCCTCCATCCGCGCCCGGCCGGTCACCGACCTGGTGCCGTGACGCCCCTCCCGCTGGCGGCGGGAGGGGCGCCGTCGGTGGATCCGACCGGTCAGAAGGTGACCAGCGGGTCGCCCACGAAGTCGGCGATGAAGTTGACGAAGAAGAAGCCGAAGAAGATGACATTGACGATTAGCAGTGCGTGGTGCCACGAGCGGGGGCGCGCCGCGCGGGGCAGTCGGCGGTTCAGGTAGATCAGCATGAACGGGAAGATCAGTGCGCCCAGATTGGACATGTTCGCCGACCACTGCACCAGGCTGACCGGCAGCGCGAGGTGCAGGATGACCGCGATGATCACCAGTAGCAGGAGCATGAACGGGTAGTAGAACCGGCGGGGGTCGCCCTCCAGCAGGCGACGGAGCCGGGGACTGGTGGCGTGCGCGGCGTCGGTGGTCACCCGCACCATCGCCTCGAAGATGCCGAGCTGGGTGCTGAACAGGATCAGCACGCCGATCAGCAGCATGCCGTAGAACATCACCTGCCCGTACTCGGGTTCCAGCGCGGTGGCCACGAAGGTGGGCACGGTGGCCGTGGTCGGCGTCTCGCCGGACAGCTCCACCGCCTGCGCCATGAGGATGGTGGGCAGCAGCATGCCCAGCATGGCGCCGACGAAGAAGATGCCCCACATGTCGGTGAGCAGCAGCCGGTACCAGCGCTTCCAGCGGGCGGCGTTGGCGGCGTCGTCCGGGAAGGTGACGCCGCTGGCGAGCAGCTCACGCCGGTCGCCGCGCAGGCCGGAGATGTAGCCGGTGCGGTAGCCCATGCCGTAGCCCTTGTCCCGGTAGTGGCCCATCACGTACCAGTTCAGGCCGGAGGCGAGCGCGGTGAAGCCGGCCAGCCCGCCCAGCTGGGTAGCGGTGATGCCGGCCGGCGGCGCGGCCGGGGTGAAGAACCCGCGGATGCCCTCCCACCACAGGCTGCCGGGCACCACGAGCAGGGTGATGAAGAGCAGGGCGACCAGGATGGTGCCGACCATCAGCCAGTTGGCCAGCTCCAGCGTGCGGCTGATCCGTCGGGCCGCCGCCGTGATGAGGAAGACCAGCACCAGCAGGCCGATCGCCCAGAGCCGCGGCTCCTCGGCGCCGGCCGGCGGCACCTCGCCGTGGACCAGCGCGTACAGGCCCTGCCCGGCGGACGCGGCCCAGCCACCGGCGATGAACGCGAAGATGACCAGGAACACCGCCAGCGGCACCCACAGCAGGTAGCCGGGCGGCACGCGCCCCCATCCGACGACCGGCGCCTCGCCGGTGGCCATCACGTACCGGGACGACTCGACGTTGTAGAACGTCTGGAGCACGGCCGACACGAGGATCACCCAGCCGACCCCGACGAAGCCGAACTGGCCCACCGCCTGCGGGCCGAGCAGCCACTCCCCGCTGCCGATGGAGATGCCGAGCGCGATCAGGCTCGGGCCGAGCGCGTACTTGAACAGCTGCGGAAGCCCGAGTTTGCGTACGCCGAACACCTCTTCCGGCTCGGGCAGGTCCGCCACGGCCAGCGGAGGGCGGCTCTTTCCCAGTGGATAGCTGCGGACGTCCGGGGCCTCAGTCACTTCGGTCATGAAGAACCTCCTTATGGGAAGGGCCCCCTGATCAATCGTCATACTTCGTTAACCCGGAAGCAATAACTGTTCTGCGCGCGACGATTTTCTGATCATTTCGCGGCGCATCCGGAAATGATCGTCGGACCGCGTCGATGATCCGCGCCGCCACCGGTGGCCGGCCGGAAGCCCTCGATCCCGGCGGAACCGGGCCGGTCAGTAGATAGGGATTTCCCCGATTCGGCGACGGTGGTGGGAAAGCTAGCGTCGAGGCGTGCCGAACCGTCCGGGGCGACGGTGACGGCGGCGACCGGTGGGCGGCCCGGCCGAGCGGACCGGGGGCGGTCGGCGCCCGGTGTCGTCGACGCGTACGAGAGCGAGGGGTGGACATGCGGCGGTGGATCGCGCCGGCGGCCTTGGCGGTCGCGCTGGCTCTGACCGGCTGCGGTGGCTCCGACGGGCCGGACGGTTCGCCCGGGGCGGCGGAGCAGGTCGACGGTGGCGACGGCCTCGTCGACGGCGACCCGGCGGCCGTCGAGCGCCCGTCCTGCCCGTTCACCCCGGAGCGTGCCTCGGACCTCGTCGGGCGGACGATGCACGCCGACGGCAACTGCCTGTTCCGTGACGACAACGGGGTCGCGATCCTGACCATCACCCTCGCCTCCGAGGTGGCCGGTCAGGCGACCTACGACTACAGCAGGGAGCAGGCCGGTAAGCGGTTCGAGCGGGTGTCCGACATCGACCGGGGCGACCAGGGCTACCTCGCCGCCGGCGGGACCGAAGCCGAGGCCGTGGTGATCAGCCAGGCGGGTGCCTACACGGTGCAGATCAGCAGCTTCAACGACGACGCCGCCGCCAACGAGGCGCTGCTGCGCAAGCTGGTCGACGCGATCCCCGCCTGATCCCGACAGCCGGCGGCCGGGGCGGTCGACGCCGCCCCGGCCGCGCTGCCCTGGTCAGTCGGCGGCGGTGTCCCAGCCGTAGTCGGGCAGGTCGAAGAAGTCGTCCCCGTCGACCCGGTCAACGGTGCCGTCGGCCAGGCCGGCGAGCAGCGACTCCACCCCGGTACGCACGCTCTCCACCAGCATGCCGTGCTGCTTCTGGCCCAGGTCGTCCTGCTGGCCGCGCACCTCGAACAGCACCGTCCCGGTGCCGTTGAGGGCGAACGCGGACCGGCCCTGACCCGCGTACTCGCGGGCGTCCGGGTGGAAGTACCGGCCCACCGCGGCCAGCTTGGACTGGTTGCCGTACTTCGCCAGCAGGCCGTTGGCAACGGTGAGGGCGTACCGGCGGGACTTGTCCTGGTCGAGCGCCGGCCAGGCCGCCCGGTACGCGGCGCCGTCCTGCACGCCCAGCGGCGGGTAGTCCAGCGACACGGAGATCAGCCGGCCGTCCTGCTCGCCACCGGTGAGCCGGTCGCACGGGCCCATGTGGTGCAGGTCCACGTACGCGTCGACGGCGCCCTTCTCGGCGCGCAGCCCGACGTAGACGTCCCGGATCGCGCGCGACTCGGGGGAGAGGAAGAACCCGGCGTCGGTGTCCCGCCCGGGCAGGTCGGCGGCCCGCGGCACGTAGTCGAGGTCCGGGTTGAAGTCCCGGTTGAGGTCGTAGCCGGGCAGGTCGATGCCGTCCCCGCTGAGCCGGTGGTACCAGGCCCGGGGTGCGCCGGCCAGCTGCGGGAACTGCGCCACGGTCTCGTCCCAGGACCGCACGTTCATCCGCCGGTTGAGTTCCCCGCCGTCGGGGTTGACCATCGGCATCGCCACGAAGGTGATCTCGTTCAGGATGCTCCGGGTCTGCGCGTCGCCGCTGCTGCCGAGGTGCTTGAGGATCCCGAGCAGGGCCTCGGTGCCGGTGCGCTCGTTGCCGTGGATGGCGCTGGTGACCAGCAGCACCTTGTCGCCGGTGCCGACCCGGGCCGCCCACAGCTCCCGGCCCTGCGGGGAGTGCCCGACCACCTCGACGTCCACCCGTCCGCCGCTGGTCTGTTCGATCTGCGCCAACCGCTGGCCCACCTGCTCGTGGTTGCTCCAGCCGGACCAGGACGGGTCGTCGGCGGTCCGGCAGCTGCCCTCGCCCGGCCCCTCGGGCGCGGCGGCCGAGACGGGCGGGGCGGCGAGGATCGAGCCGGCCAGCGCCGTCAGCGCGACGGCGGCCAGCGCCTTCCGGGGTCGGAGAATCGTCGGCGTCGAATGAAACTGCACGCGTGCTCCTTTCCTGGACCCACGCCGGCGCCGGGCGCGGACCGGATCGGGGAGCGCCCGGGAGTAATCACCGGTGGGTTGGGTCGATCCTTTCCGGCAGGTGGCCGGGATGCAACGGAATCCTTCGATTTTTCTGTGGTCTGTGCAGAATTCCTACGAGTGCCGAAATGCCGGGGCGGTCGCGCGCCGGCGAAGCCGACAATCGTCCCACCCGCCGCGTCCGGGCCCGAGAACGCCGACCGCGGCGAGCGCACTTTCGCCGTTCGCCGCCGCCCGCACCGCCGGTCGGGCCATGATGGCCGCGGAGCCACCCCGGCGGGCCCCCGCGTGCCGGTGACGGATGAACGGGGGAGTTGACGTGCAGGACGTGTCGGTCGAACCGGTGGTCGCCGAGGCCCGGTCGGTGGGCCTGGCCGACGTGGTGTGGGAGAACGCCGAGACGGCGCCCGAGACGGTGCAGTTCCTGCGCCCGGACCCGGTGCCCCGGTCCTGGCCGGCGCCGCGCCCGCTGCGTACCGGCCCGCAGCCGGTGACCTGCCGGCAGTTCCGCGACGACGTGCTCGCCCTGGCCCGCGGGTTCGTCGCCGCCGGCATCGGCCACGGCGACCGGGTCGGGCTGATGAGCCGCACCCGCTACGAGTGGACGCTCGTCGACTATGCGTTGTGGTCGATCGGCGCGGTCACCGTGCCGATCTACGACACCTCCAGCGCCGACCAGCTGCGGTGGATCCTCACCGACTCCGGCGCGGTCGGCTGCGTGCTGGAGACCGGTGGGCACGCCGGGATGCTCGCCGGCTTCCGGGACGACCTGCCGGCGCTGCGCCGGGTGTGGCGGATCGACGGCGGCGACCTGATCGCCCTGGCCGGGGAGGGCCGCGCCGTCGACGACGCGCGGGTGGACGCCCGGCGGCGCGCGGTGACCGGCGGGGACGTCGCGACCATCGTGTACACCAGCGGCACCACCGGCCGGCCGAAGGGCTGCGTGCTGACCCACCGCAACATCCACTGCGACGTCACCGGCGCGGTCGAGGTGCTGCGGGACCTGCTGCACCCGGGCGCCTCGACGGTGCTGTTCCTGCCGCTGGCGCACGCGTTCGCCCGGCTGATCCAGGTCGGCATGGTGCAGAGCCGGGCCACCATGGTGCACAGCGCCGACATGAGCGGCGTGCTCGACCAACTGCGCAGGTACCGCCCCACGTTCATCCTGGCGGTGCCCCGGATGTTCGAGAAGATGTACAACCGGGCCCGGCAGAAGGCCGACGAGGCCAACCGGGCGCGGTTGTTCGAGCTCGCCGACCGGGTGGCGGTGCGCTACAGCCGGGCGCTGGACGCCCCGCGCGGGCCCGGGCCGCTGCTGCGCCTGGCGCACGCGGTCTTCGAGCTGCTGGCGTACCGGAAGCTGCGCGCGACCCTCGGCGGGCGGTGCCGGTTGGCGATCGTCGGCGGGGCGCCGCTGGCGGACCGGCTCGGGCACTTCTTCCGGGGCGCGGGGATGGCGCTGCTGGAGGGGTACGGGCTGACCGAGACCTCGCCGGCGCTGACGGTCAACCCCCCGTCGGCCATGCGCATCGGCACCGCCGGACGCCCGATACCCGGCGTGCGGATCCGCGTCGCCGCCGACGGTGAGATCCTCGCGCACGGCCCGGTGGTCTTCCCCGGCTACTGGAACAACCCCGACGCCACCCGGGAGACGTTCACCAGCGACGGCTGGTTGCGCACCGGCGACCTCGGCGGCCTCGACCAGGACGGCTATCTGCGGATCACCGGCCGGAAGAAGGAGATCATGGTGACCGCGGCCGGGAAGAACCTCGCGCCGGCGCCGATCGAGGACGCGATCCGCGAGCATCCGCTGGTGAGCCAGGTGATGCTGGTCGGCGACCGCCGCCCGTACGTGACCGCGCTGGTCACCGTCGACGAGCACGCCTGGTCGCGGTGGCGGGCCGCGCGCGGCCTGCCCGACCTGCCGGTCGCCGAGCAGCGCGACAACCCGGAGTTGCGCGGCGAGATCCAGTCCGCCGTGGACCGGGCGAACGCGACGGTGTCCCGGGCGGAACAGGTCAAGACCTTCCGGATCCTGCCGCGCGACCTCACCGAGGCCGAAGGCGAACTCACCCCGACGCTGAAGATCAAACGCGAGGCGGTGGCGACGCGCTACGCCGACGAGATCGAGGCGCTGTACCGGGGGCACTGACCGCACCCGGGCCCCGGTCAGCCGGGAGCGTGCCGCGACCGCTCCGCTGGCCTTCCGAGCCGGCCGAGGGTCTCGGCGAGACCGGCGAGCCACAGGTCGACCTCGACGAGGTGGCGGACCGGCAGACCGGCGCCGCGACCGTCGAGCGCCGGACGGATCCGGTCGAGGGCCTCGGGGCAGCGCGCCGGGGTGGCCACCGGGCCGGGGGGCCCGCCCTCGGCGAGCCGCTGCGCGGCCTCCCGGTACGCCGACCGCAGCCGCTGCGCGGAGTCCCGCAGCAGCGCCGCCGCGCCGGGCCACCCGGCCAGGCAGCCGGGCGGGTTGCGGCGCAACAGCGACTCCGCGCCCCGCACCACGTGCTGCCCGGCGGCCAGCACGCCCTGCCAGTCCACCTGGCTGAGCCGCGGGTCGGGTCGCTCGCCGTGGTACTGGAGGTAGGAGGCGTCGGCCAGCACCAACGCCCGGCGCGCCCGCCCGAGGGCCGGCTCCGGCGACCCGTCGCCGAGCACCGCCTCGACCGTCCGCCCGATCACCTCCGCGCCGGCCGCCAACTGGCCGGCCACGTTGCGGCGCAGGTCGTGACTCGCCCCCCGGGGCCAGAGCAGCACCCCGGCGAGCACCCCGACCGCCCCGCCGAGCAGGACGTCCACCAGCCGGACCTCGGCGAGCCGCCAGCCCTCCGGCGCGAGCTGCGCGAAGACGAAGGTGAGCAGCACGGTGAACATGGCCTGCGCCCAGGCCGGACCCAGCAGCCGGCCGACCGAGAACGCCAGCACCATGGCGACCGGCAGCGCGACCGCGTAGATCACCGCCCGGTCGGCGACGAACATCAGCGCGCCGCTGGCGGCGGCGCCGGCGATCGTGCCGAGCAGCGCCGGCCGCAACGCCGTACGGGTGTCCGCGGCCGAGGTGCGCAGGACGGTGAGGGTGGCCAGCAGCACCCAGAAGCCGTGCTGGAGGTCCAGCGTCCCGGCGACCACCCGGGCGGCGGCCAGCGCCACCGCCAGGCGCAGCGCCGTCTGGACCGGGGCGGCGCGCAGCGTCAGGTGGGCCCGCAACTGCCGCCAGTACCACACCCACGGCCCGTGCCGGGCCTCGTCGACCGACCCCGGGTGGGCGGCTGCCGCGGTCTGCGGGTGACCCGTGTGCGACCCGGCGGCGGTGGCCAGCAGCCGGACCTGGTCGGCGAGGGCCAGCGCGGTCGCGTCCCGGCACATCCGGGGCAGGTCCGGCGGCTCGTGCGGATCGGCCGGGTAGTCGGACTCGGCCCGCCGGACCGCCACCGCCAGGTCGTCCAGCGGCACCGGCGGCCCGCCGGCACGGAGGCGGTGGCCGGCGGCGCGGGTCGTCTCGGCGCAGCGGCGCGACAGGCGTACCGCCGCGGGGTCGGGGACCGGGCGCGACGGTGCCATCGCGGCCAACCGGTCCGCGATCACCAGGATCTCCTGCGCCGCGGCGGCGGCGGCCCGTAGCGCCCGGTCACCCGCACCGGCCGAGGTCGGCCGCTGGGGCGCGGGCAGGTCGGCGATCCGCAGGCCGGCCACCGCCGCGGCCGCCCGGTCGCGCGGCGCCTCCAGGTCGTGCCCCGCCTCCAGGTCGTGCCCCGCCGCCAGGTCGTGCCCCGCCTCCAGGTCGTGTCGCGCGTCCAGGTCGTGCCGCTCGCCGGTCGGGCCGGTGTGGGCGGCGGCCGTCGCGTCCAGCAGCGCCGCGAGGTCGTCCGCCGCCCGGGCCAGCCGGCGCCGGTAGGGGACCGGGACCGGATCCGGCCAGAGCACCACCTCGGCGGCGGCGAGCAGCGCCACCCCGAGGGTCACGCCGCCGAGCCGGGCCGGCAGGGTCGCCGGCTGGTACGGCGGGAAGGAGGCCAGGATGTAGAAGAGCTGGAACGCGCTGGCCAGCCCGAGCAGGCGCGGCCCGCCGACCCCGGCGAACACCACGGCGAAGCCGACGACCAGCATGCCCGCGGCGGCCGCCCAGGTGTCGCCGGCCAGCAGGGTGCCCGCCGTGATCAGCGCCCAGGCCACCGGGAGCGCCGCCAGCAGGGTCCCGGCCCGCTCCCGGGCCGCGCCGGGCAGCTCGACGAACATCCCGGTGGCGATGGTGCCGAACAGCGCGTACGTGGCCAGCACGGCATCGCCGAGGCCGTACCGGCAGGCGTAGAAGACGCCGGCGGCGACCAGGGTCAGCCGGGCGGCCCGGCGCAGCACCGCGTACCCCGGGTCACGCCGCCGGAGCCGGCCCAGGAGGCTGGTTCCGAGCACGTTGCCCCCCGGTTCGTGGTCCGCACCCCCGGTCACCCATCATCGCGGGAACCACCCGCCGTGGACCGGCTTTGCCGGCAAATCGCGCGGGCGGTCGCCGGTCCGCGCCGAGGTCGGGGAGCGGCGGCCGGGCGGTCAGGGGGAGGCGGCCGGGCCGTCAGGCGGGCTGGTCGAGGATGGCGCTGAAGCGCTCCTCGGCCAGGTCGAGCTGGTCGAGGATGTGCCGCTTGACCGGGGCCGACAGCGGGGTGTCCGGGCGGGTGACGAGGTCGCGGAAGACCGGCACCAGCGGCCGGTACTTCGCCGCCGACGAGGCCACCTTCGGGCCGACGGTGTGGATCACGCCCACCCCGTTGTCGGTGAAGTCGGAGACCTTGATGACCCGGGCCCAGGGCTCGCGCTCCAGGCTCGCCGCCACATGCTCGCGGTACTGCTCGTGCCGGTCGCGCCCCGGGTCGTACGCCGGGTTGGTGACCGCCGCGACCAGGCGGGCCACCCGCGGGCCGAACCGGTCGGCGAGGGTGGCCAGCGCCGCCGTCGTCGGGTCGGCGACCTCCTCGTCGCCGGCCAACTCGTCGGGGTGGTCCTCGACCGCGTCGTGCAGCAGCCCGGCGACGATCACGTCCACGTCGCGCACCTGGTAGTGGTGCATCATCCGGATCGCCACCCGCAGCAGGTGGTTGAGGTACGGCTCGCGTACCCGCCGGTCGTCGCGGTGCAGGTCGGCGGCGAGGTCGAGGGCGGCGGTGAGCCGCTGCCGGGCGGGTTCGTCGAACGCCCGGATCTCCAGCCGGAACCGTTCCAGCAGGCCGGGTTCGCCGTGGATCTCGGTGATCGCGTGCATCGGCATGGTGGCCAGGTACGCGGGGAAGTCCATGCGTCACTTATAGCGGATCTTCACCACGGGTCCGGTCCGGCGGTCGGCCACCCGACGGGCGGGGCCGGCGACCGCCGACCCCACCCGCGGCGGCGGGTCAGCCGGTGACCCGGCCGGTGCCGGCGCCGGCGGTCACCGTCGCCTTCACACCGGCGGCCGGCTCCAGGGCGTACGGGTACGGGACGGCGGCGACGCTGCCCGCTGTCTGCGGCACCCCGGAGTTGACGAAGTGGTTGTCCCGGGCGACCAGCGCGCCGCCGGGGGAGGAGCCCTCGCCGACGTGGGTCGGATCGGTCATGTTCTCGAAGAAGTTCCCCTCGACCAGCACCCCGGCGCCCGACGTGCTGGCGATGCCGTAGCTGTAGGACGGGTTGGCGGTGTTCACGTAGTAGTTGTTGAACACGTGCACCGGGTTGCCGTACCGGACCCGGGGGTTGCGCTGGAAGCAGTTGCCGAACAGGTTGTGGTGGTAGGTCACCCGCAGCCGGCCGGCGTCCTCACCGGAGTTGCCGTCGCTGTGCCCGACCAGGGAGCACTTCACGTGGTCGTGCAGGCGGTTCCAGGAGACCGTGACGTAGTCCGAGCCGTGGGTGATGTCCAGCAGGCCGTCGTAGTGGTCGGTGCCGCTGGTGGTGTCGCTGGACAGGTCGTTGTGGTCGATCCAGACGTTGCTGGCGTTGTCCAGGTGGATGGCGTCGCCGTTGCCCACCCCGGCGGGCACCTTCGCGATGGTCAGGTTCCGGACGATCACGTTGCGCACGTCGCGCAGGTTGAGCCCGCAGCCGGTGAGGCCGGAGGCGGCGCCCACCCCGACGATCGTCTTGTTCGAGCCGCTGCGGATCTCGGTCGAGCAGCCGAACCTGCCGCTCACCCGGACCGTGGTGGGGGTGTCGCCCTTGACCGCGTTCGCCAGCGCTGTCGCGTCGGTCACCGTCACCGTGGCGCCGCCCGCGCCGCCGGTGGTGCCGCCGTTGCGGGTGGCCCAGCCGACCAGCCCGGCCGGCGGGGTGGTCGGCGGTGGCGTGGTGGGCGGGGCGGTGGTCGGCGGGGTGCTGGTGGGCGGGGTCGTGGTGGGCGGGGTCGTGGTGGGCGGGGTGCCGCCGGCGCCGTCCACCCGCACGTCGTCGAAGACCGCGCTGGCGTACGCGGTGACCAGCGCGATCCGTCCGGCGTCGTACGCGGTGCCGGCGCCGGCGCCGACCGGGGTGCCGTCGACGAAGCCGCGGACCGTGCCGCCGTCGGCCTCGATCCGCAGCGTGTACCAGGTGCCGGTGCCGACCGCGAGCGGGATCGAGCCGAGCGGGGTGATCGAGCTGCCGTTGACCACCTGGAGTTCGGCCCGGCCGGCGTTGGTCAGCGCGAGCCGGTACATCCGGGTGGAACTCTCCACCCGGGCGGCGAGCCCGACGATCCGGTTCGTGCCGCTGAACGACAGCGGCTTGACCCGGGCCTGCACCTGGTAGTCGGTCCAGCCGGTCTGCCCGGCGAAGGCCCGGGCCAGCTCGCTGCCGGCGTTGCCCTGGCGGTAGGCGGGGGTGCCGTCGGTGACCACCGTCCAGTCGCCGCCGGACTTGGACCAGCCGTCGGCGGTGCCGTCGTCGAAGCTGTCGGCGAACAGGGTGGCGGCGTGGGCGCCGGTGGTGACGCCGACGGCGAGCAGGAGGGCGGTCAGGCCGGCGCCGGCGGCGGTCAGTGCCCCGCGGGGCAGGTGTCTGGAACGCACGGGGGTCTCCTCGGGGTGGGGGTGGCGACGCGCGGGCCTCGGTGGCCCACGAGGGTGGGTGAGGTGGGGGTCCCGGCGGGCCGCGGCAGGGGGTGGCCGGGCGGTGCGCGGGTGAACGGAGCGCGGGTGGGCGTTGTGCGCGGGTGAACGGTGCGCGGGTGGGCGGTCAGAGCGGCAGCCGGCCGGCACCGGCGAGGGCGGCCACCGCCAACGGGACCAGCGGGGCGGGCAGCACCGGGCCGCGTCGCAGCGTCGGCGTCCAGCCGGCGTCGGCGCCCAGGTCCGGGTCGTGCGCGGCGTTGTACGCGGCCACCAGGTCGACCGGTCGGGCCCGGTCGGCGCCGGCCCGGACCCAGTTGCCGCGGGTGGTGACCGCGGTGCCACCCCAGTCGTGGAGCAGGTCCGCGGCGGTGATGCCCGGAGCGAGGCTGAAGTGGTTGTTCTCCACGTGCACCGCCGACTGCACGCCGACCCCGATCGCGTACGCGAACCCGTCGCCGCCCAACCGGTAGTGGTTGTTGTAGACGTCCACCTGGCCGAAGCGCACCCGCGGCAGCCGTTGCAGCACCGAGTCGAAGAGGTTGTGGTGCAGCGTCACCTTCAGCCGGTCGACGTCCGGGCCGACGGTGTTGGACGAGCCGATCAGCAGCACCTTGTCCCGCCCGACGAACCGGTTGTACGAGGCGGTCACCAGGCTGGCGGTGTGCGTGACGTCCAGCGAACCGTCGTGCACCTGGTACGGCCGGCCGAAGTAGCTCGGCTGAACGCTGTCCGGGTTGTCGCCGTCGGTGAAGGTGTTGTGGTCGATCCAGACGTTCTCGCTGCGGCGCACCGAGATCTGGTCGTACTGGGAGTTCCAGTTGCCGGTCTCGCCGTCGGTGGGGGACCAGGCCGGGAAGCAGTCCCGGGCGTCGTGGAGGGTCAGGTTGCGCACGATGACGTTCGGGGCCCGGTCGATCATCAGGGTCAGCCCGGTCAGCCGGGCGCCGGGCAGCCCGACGATGGTGGTGTTCGGGCCGACGTTGATCTGGGTCTGCCGGGTCTGGTTGGCCACCGACCGCATCCGGGCCGCCTCCAACGGGCCGCTGGGCGCCACCCGGCCCCACACCGCCGGGTCGTACGCGGCCAGGTAGGCGTCGAGCGAGTACTCCGGGTCGGCCAGGTCGGCGCAGTCGAGCAGGTGACCGTCCGGGCCCTCGAAGCCGTCGACGGTGCCGGCCACGTACACGATCTTCGGGGTGGCGTTGCCCGCGTTGGTGGCGTTGTCGCCGCCGAGCGCGGCGACCAGTCCGGCCCGGGTGGTGACCACGCTGACCTGGTCGGGGGTGGCCGCGGCGCCGCCGGTGGTGCCGGGCCCGGCGGCGGCCCAGCCGTCGCCCGGCGGCAGGGTCTGCCGACCGAGCTGGCGCGCCGCCCAGGAGAGCTGCCCGTCGGCGTGGGCGGTGGCCGCGGCCGGCGGGGCGGTGGCCGCGGCCGGTGGCGGGGCCGCCACGAGGATCAGTGCGGCCAGCGCCGCACCGGTTGCGAAGCTCCGCATCGACATCGTCCGTTCCTTCGTCGGGATACCGCATTCATCACGAACGATAGGAATGGAGGCTTATCGAGGTCAATATCAAAGATATGCAGGAATGTTGCAGTTGTCCGGCTCATCCGGCATCGTCCGGCCGGGATCGGCCGGTGATTGTCAGTAGTTGCCCGATACGGTGGCGGGCTCGATTTGCCGAGTGTTGCGGCCTCCTGTTCCGGTGGTCCGGTCCGCTCTGCTATTCCGACGGTGCGGTCCGGTACGGCGGCACCGCCCACGGCACGCCGAGTTCCGAGGGCAGCCGCCCCCGCTCGGCCGCCCGGCGCAGCACCTCGTTGACACCGCGCACGCACAGCACCCGCTCCGGGCCGGCGCCGAGCGGCTCCACCAGGTCGCCGTCGAGCAGCCGCGGCTCGGGCGCCGACCGGAGCGCGTCCAGCACGGCGGTGAACGCCGCGGTCCGGGCCAGCGGGGCGATCAGCGGCACCGCCGGGTCGGCCCGGTGCTCCAGCAGGTTCTCCAGCAGCCCTCGCCGCCCGGGCACCTCGCGCGGCCCGGTGTCGCCGGGCAGCAGCAGCCGGTCGGTCGGGTACTCCAGCACGGCCCGCCCGGCGTCCCCGGTCACCAGCACCTCGCCGGCGACGAAGTCCTCGCCGGCCAGGGTCACCGCGGCCAGCACCGGCGGCCCGGTGCGCGGCCGGATGCGGAGCACGGCGGTGTCCTCCACCTCGATCGGGCGCACCCGGTAGCGCTCGACCTCGATGCTGGCCGGCCGCACCGGCGTACCGGCCACCGCCTCGGCGACCGCGAGGCACTGCATCACCGCGTGCGCCAGCGGGTTGGCCAGCGCGCCGTCCAGCACCGGCCGGCCGTGCAGGGTACGCCGGCCGGCCCAGGGCGCCCGAGCGTAGTACGCGTCGGTGCGCCGCCACGCGGCGACGGTGGCGATGTCGGTGACCGGGCCGAGCCGGCCGGCGGTCACCGCCGCGGTCAGCTCGGTCAGCGCCGCCGAGCCGAGCGCCTGGAACCCCACCTGGCAGGCCCGGCCGGTGGCGGCCAGCGCGCCGGCCAGCTCGTCGTGCTCGGCCGTCGACAGCACCGGCGGCTTCTCCAGCAGCAGGTCCGCGCCGGCGGCGAGCGCGTCCAGGGCGACCGGCAGGTGGGTGTGCGGCGGGGTGCAGACCACCACCACGTCCGGCCGTACGGCGGCCAACATCTCCCGGTGGTCGGTGTGCACGGTGGTCTCCGCCGGCACCGGAGCGGCCGGGTCGTCCTCGACCGGCCGCAGGTCCACCAGGGCCGCCAGCCGCAGCCGGCCGGCCGCGTGCAGCGGCGCCAGCACCCGGCGGTGCCAGCGTCCGTGCCCGTTCGCCCCGACCAGGGCCACCCGGGGCGGGTCGCCCGGCCGGCCGGGTTCGCCCCCGCCCCCGGCGACCGGGTGTGACCCGGACCGGCCGGTGGGTGCCACCACCGGCTCGCCGGCCGGGCCGGGCCGGGGCGAGCCCGGCGGGGGCGGGCCGGTCACCGGGCACCGGCCAGGGTCGCCGGCACCCCGTGCCGGGTCAGGTCGGTCAGCCAGCCCACCACGTCGGCGCGGACCTCGGCGTCCTCGGCCACCTCGGCGGGGAAGATCTCGCGCAGGGCGAAGGCCGCGTCCACCGCGCCGGCCGGGGTGGGCCGGGCGGCGGCCAGCGCGGTCCGGATCCGGTCGGCGAGCGGATCCTGCAACGGCAGCGGGGACCCGTCGTCGGCGGCGCCCTGGGCGAAGCGCAGCCAGGCGGCGACCACCAGCGCG
Source organism: Micromonospora sp. C28SCA-DRY-2 (assembly GCF_030519475.1). GTDB lineage: Bacteria > Actinomycetota > Actinomycetes > Mycobacteriales > Micromonosporaceae > Micromonospora. The sequence goes on from NZ_JAUMKD010000008.1 coordinate 84,043, forward strand.
GCCCAGCGCGCGGGCCGGCCGGCGGCGCGCAGGTCGGCGATGGTGTGCAGGACCCGCTGCGGCAGCTTCTGCGAGCCGTCCATCGCCACCTGGAGGGTGCGGTGCCGGATCGCCGGGTTGCCGAACCGGTCCAGCACCTGCTCGCCGTAGTCGACCACCCGGATCCCGTCGGGCGGGGTGAAGCTGGGCGCGACGTCCTCGGCGACCAGCCGGCGCAGCACGTCGGCCAGGTGCGGCAGGGCGAGCGCGTCGGCGACCGTCGCGCAGCCGGCCAGCGCGCCGAGGTAGGCGGTGGCCGAGTGCACCCCGTTCAGGGCGCGCAGCTTCAGCCGCTCCCACGGGCCGGCGTCGGCGCAGAGCACCGCACCGGCCCGCTCCCAGGCCGGCCGGCCGCCGGGGAAGTCGTCCTCGATCACCCACTGCGCGTACGGCTCGGCGGCCACCGCTGCCAGGTCGGTCACCCCGAGCGCGTGGCGGGCCACGTCGAGGGTCTCCGCCGTGCTGGCCGGCACGATCCGGTCCACCATGGTGCCCGGGAAGGAGACCTGCTCGCCGACCCAGCCCACGGCGTGCCCGGGCGCGCCCGCGTACGCCAGCGCCTGCTCGACCAGGCCGCGCAGCCGGCGACCGTTGGCCGGCAGGTTGTCGCAGCTGACCAGCGCGACCGGCCCGGCGTCGGCGGCGGCCCGGGCCAGCAGGCCGCGCACCAGCAGCCCCGGCACGGTCGCCGGCGGCCGGTCACCGGCCAGGTCGGCGGCGAGCGCCGGGTCCGGCCGCAGTGCACCGCTGGCCGGGTCGAGCTGGTACGCCTTCTCGGTCACGGTCAGCGTGACCACCCGGATCGCCGGGTCGGCGAGCAACGCCACCACCGCCGCCGGGTCGCTGGCCGCGTGCCGCACCCCGGCCAGCGCGCCCACCACCCGGGTCGTCACGCCGTCCGCGGCCAGCGTGGTGACGCTGAACAGGTTGTCCTGCGCGGTCAGGTCCTCGACCAGCGCGGCGTTGCGCGGGGCGACGCCGACGATGCCCCAGTCGCCGCCGGCCGCGCCGACCGCCGCCTCGGTGTATACCGCCTGGTGGGCCCGGTGGAACGCGCCGAGGCCCAGGTGCAGCACGCCGGCCGGCACGGTGCCGGGGCGCAGCAGCGGCCGGCTCGCCGCCGGCAGCCGGCGCAGCGAGCCGAGCCCGAGCCGGGACGCGCCGACGGTCAGCGCCATGCCGGACCGTCCGGGAAGCGGAACCGGGCGACCGACTCCGGCCGCATGGTGCTGCTGTAGCCGGGCGCGGTGGGCGGCAGGTACCGGCCGTCGCGGGTGCGCACCGGATCGACGAAGTGCTCGTGCAGGTGGTCGACGTACTCGATCATCCGGCCGTCCAGGCTGGTGCCCACCCGCAGGTAGTCGAAGATCGCCAGGTGCTGGACGTACTCGCAGAGCCCGACGCCGCCGGCGTGCGGGCAGACCGGCACCCCGAACTTCGCCGCCATCAGCAGCTCGGCGAGGACCTCGTCGACCCCGCCGACCCGGCAGGCGTCGACCTGCATCACCCCGATCGCCTCGGCCTGGAGCAACTGCTTGAAGATCACCTTGTTGGCGGCGACCTCGCCGGTGGCCACCCGGCAACGCCCGCCGGTCAGCTCGCCGACGGCCCGGGCGATCCGGGCGTGGCCGAGGATGTCGTCGGCGTGCGTGGGCTCCTCCATCCAGTACGGGTCCACCTCGGCCAGCACGGTCATCGCGGCGATCGCCTCGTCGACCCCCCACACCTGGTTGGCGTCCATCATCAGCAGCGCGTCCGGGCCGATCTCGGCCCGGATGATCCGGGCCCGGCGCAGGTCGTCGGCGAGGGGCCCGCCGACCTTCATCTTCATCGCCCGCCAGCCGTCCGCGTACGCCCGCCGGGTCAGTGCCCGCACCTTGTCGTCCGGGTAGCCCAGCCACCCCACCGAGGTGGTGTACGCGGGGAACCCGTCGCGCTCCAGCGCGGCCAGCCGGTCGGGCAGCCCGTCGCGCCCCTTGTCCAGCAGGGCGGCCGCCTCGTCCGGGGTGAGCGCGTCGGCGATGTGCTGGAAGTCGACGCAGCCGACCAGGTCGTCGGTGGGCAGCTCGGCCAGGTACCGCCAGAGCGGCTGCCCGGCCAGCTTGGCCCGCAGGTCCCAGACCGCGTTGACCAGCGCCCCGGTGGCCATGTGGATGACCCCCTTCTCCGGCCCCAGCCAGCGCAGCTGCACGTCGGCGACGAGCGAGCGCCAGAACGCCACCGGCTCGGCGGCGATCTCGGCGACCGTGCGACCGCGCACGTGGTGTTCCAGCGCCCGGACGGCGGCGCAGGTCAGCTCGTTGCCCCGGCCGTTGGTGAAGGTGAAGCCGGTGCCGGTCGGCCCGGCGTCGGTGCCCAGCTCCACGTAGGTGGCCGAGTAGTCGCCCCGGTTGATCGCGTCCGAGCCGTCGCCCCGCGCCGCGGTCGGGAACCGGACGTCGTGCACGTCCACGGAGGTGATGGTGACGCTCATGCCGGTTCCCCTCTCGTTCGCGACCGCGGGGCTCCGTCGCGCCGCACTCCGCACGCTCATTGCGACTCCCCGAAGTTGAAGACCCGTTTCGGCAGCCGGTAGGCCAGGTCCACGATGGTCTCGGCGGCCTCCGCCATCGGCAACCGGTGCTCGGCGACCAGCCGGGCCAGGAAGCCGGCGTCCACCCGGCGGGCCACGTCGTGGCGCACCGGGATCGAGCAGAACGCCCGGGTGTCGTCGACGAAGCCGGCGGTGTTGTAGAACCCGGCGGTCTCGGTGACCGCCTCCCGGAACCGGCGCAGCACCTCGGGGGAGTCCAGGAACCACCAGGGCGCGCCGAGGTAGAGCGCGGCGTAGCCACCGGCCAGCGGGGCCAGTTCCCGGGTGAAGGTGTACTCGTCCAGGGTGTAGAGCACCACCCGCAGCCGGGGATCGTTGCCGTACGCGTCCAGCAGCGGGGCGAGCGCGTGCACGTACTCGGTGGCCTGCGGCACGTCGCCGCCGACGTCGCGGCCGTGCCGGGCGTGCAGCCACCGGTTGTGGTTGCGCACCGCGCCCGGGTGCAGCTGCATGACCAGCCCGTCCTCCAGCGACATCCGGGCGAACTCCAGCAGCATGTGTGCCCGGAACGCCTCCGCGTCACCGGCCTCGGCCCGCCCCCGCCGGAGCCGGTCGTAGAGCGTCGCCGCCTCGGCCGGGGCCAGGTCGAGCGTCCGGGCGGTGGGATGGCCGTGGTCGGAGGAGGTGGCGCCGGCCGCGACGAACGCCGCCCGCCGGGCGCGCAGCGCGGCCAGGTAGCCGGCGTACCGGCCGGTGTCCTCGCCGGTCAGCTCGCCGAGCCGGTCCACGTTGGCCGGCCAGTTGTCGAACTCCGGGTCCACCACGTCGTCCGGGCGGAAGGTGGTCACCACCCGCCCGCCCGGCCCGCCCCAGCCGTCCGCGGCGAGCTTGGCGTGCTGCCCCAGGTCGTCCAGGGGTGACTCGGTGGTGGCGAGCACCTCGATGTTGAACCGCTCGAACAGCGCCCGGGGCCGGAAGCCCGGCTCGGCCAGCCGGGCGGCCAGCTCGTCGTAGACCGCGTCGGCGGTGGCCGGGGAGAGGGCGGTGCCCACCCCGAACACCTCGGTGAAGGTCTGCTCCAGCCAGAGCCGGGACGGGGTGCCGCGGAACAGGTGCCAGTGCGCGGCGAACCGGCGCCAGATCCGCCGGCCGTCGGTCTCCACCGGACTGCCGTCCCGGCTCGGCACGCCCAGCTCGGCCGGGGGTACGCCCTGGCTGAGCAGCATCCGGGTCAGGTAGTGGTCGGGGACGATGAGCAGCCGGGCCGGGTCGGGGAACGGCCGGTCCTCGGCCAGCAACGCCGGGTCGACGTGCCCGTGCGGGGAGATGATCGGCAGCTCGGCCGCCAGCGCGTACAGCTCCCGGGCCAGCGCGCGCTGGCCCGGCTCGGCGGGCAGGAGCAGGTCGGTACGGGGCATGGTGGGCACGGAATGCGGCTCCCGGGGTCGAGGTCAGGGCAGGGTCAGCAGGTCGGCGACCCGGACGGGCCGGCCGGTGTCGAAGGACCGGTTGGCGGCCAGCCCGGTGAGCAGGGCGAGTGCGCCGTCGTGGGCGGTGGCGGCCCGGTCCAGCGGGTCCGGGGCGCCGCCGAAGAGCACCCGGGTCATCCGCAGGTCCGCGCCGCCGTGGCCCTGGCGGGTGTGGCCCTCGACGGTGATCGCCCGCGGCGGCTGCCAGAACGGCCGCAGGGTGAGCGTCGCGCCGCCGGACTCGGCGGCGGCCTCCGCGCCGTGCAGGGCGGCACCCTTGAGCGCCCCGGCCGCCTCCGGGCTGACGTACGCGCTCTCGGTGACCTCCAGCTCCAGCCGGCCCCGGCTGCCGTTGACCATCACCCGGTAGCCCTCCCAGGGCGCGTACGCGGTGAGGTGGTAGGTCATCGTGGCGCCGGTGGAGTAGCGGGCCAGCACCGCCATGTCGTCCTCGATGGTGACGCCGGGGGCGAAGACGTTGCGGTCGCGGTGGTAGCCGTCCTCGGCCTCGGCGTCGAGGTAGAGCTCGCGCAGCCGGGGATGCGCGGCCAGGCGCAGCGCGAACGGGTCGTCGCCGGCGGCGGGGGAGCCGTGCGCCCGGTCGTAGTCGCGGGCGTAGCCGTGCCGGCGGCCGGCCGCGCCGTAGAAGAAGAGCCGCCCGGCGCCGTAGACCTCCACCGGCCGGGCGTCCAGCCACCAGTTCACCAGGTCGAAGTGGTGGCTGGCCTTGTGCACCATGAGCCCGCCGGAGGCGGCCTTGTCCCGGTGCCAGCGGCGGAAGTAGTCGGCGCCGTGGCGGACGTCGAGCAGCCACTCGAAGTGCACCGAACCGACCTCGCCGACCGCGCCCTCGGCGAGCAGCCGGCGCACCTGCTCGTGCAGCGGGTTGTAGCGGTAGTTGAAGGCCACCGTCACCCGCCGGCCGGTACGCGCCACCGCGTCCAGGATCCGTGCGCAGCGCGACGCGTCCACGGTCATCGGCTTCTCGGTGACCACGTCGCAGCCGGCCTCCAGCGCGGCCACGATGTAGCCGTCGTGGGTGACGTCCACGCTGGTCACCAACACCACGTCGACCCGTTCCCTGTTGAGCATCGCGGCGAAGTCGTCGGCCCGGTAGGTGGGCACCGGGGGGTGGCCCGCCTCGCCCAGCCACCGGTTGTGCGCGTCCATCCGGGCCTGGTTGACGTCGGCGAAGGCGACCAGCTCGGCGGTGTCGGGGTGGTCGCGCACCAGCGCCCGGACGAACATCTCGGCGCGCGCGCCGGTGCCCACCACGGCGTACCGGAGACGCCCGCTGGCCTGGGGTGACATCTGGTCGGCCTCCCGGGAAGCTGCAAAGGTTTGCAGTGAAGTAATCACGATCGATGCTGGCGAGTCAACGCCTCGAAGGGAATCGGCGGCTTTTGATGGGATTCGCACTGATACGTACGCTCGGTGGGAGCGCAGCCGAAATCGAGCTGTAACCATCCCCCGTTGACACTGGAGCAACCGTTTGCATTAATTGGCGGCACCCGTGACCGCCGCCACATCGGAGGGACGCCGTGCCAGTCACCATCAGGGACGTCGCGCGGGCCTCGGGCGTGCACATCTCCACGGTCTCCCGCACCTTCTCCGCGCCGCACCTGGTCAACCCGGAGACCCGGGTCCGGGTCCTGGCCTGCGCGGAGGACCTCGGTTACCGGCCCAACCGGGCCGCCCGGGCACTGATCACCGGCCGGACGCACAACATCGGCCTGATCATCGCCGACATCGCCAACCCGTTCTTCCCGCCGCTGATCAAGGCGGCGGAGGGGCAGGCCCGGCACCGCGACTACCACGTCTTCGTGGCCGACACCAACGAGGATCCGACCACCGAGGAGGAACTGGTCCACGCCCTGGCCAAGCAGGTCGACGGCGTGCTGCTGTGCAGCCCCCGGATGAGCAACAGCCTCATCGAGCAGCTCAGCCGGGAGGTCCCGCTGGTGGTGGTCAACCGCCAGTTGACCGGCCTGCCGTGCGTGCTGATGGACGTGGGGCAGGGGGCCCGGGCGGCGGTGGAGCACCTGCTCGGCCTCGGCCACCGGGAGATCGCGCTGCTCGGCGGACCGCGCGGCTCCTGGACCAACCGGGAGATCCGCCGGGCCGCCGGCGCGGCCGCCCGGGCCGGCGGCGCCGAACTGACAGTGCTCGGCCCGAACCCACCCACCGAGACCGGTGGCCTGGCACTGGCCGAGCAGGTCCAGCGCAGCGGCGTCACCGCCGTGCTCGCCTACAACGACCTGATGGCGATCGGCCTCATCGAGGGGCTCGACGCACTCGGGATCCGGGTGCCGGAGCAGGTGAGCGTCGTCGGGGTCGACGACATCGCGCTGAGCCGGCTCACCCGTCCCAAGCTGACGACGGTGGCCACGCCGACCGCGGCCGCCGGCCGGACGGCCGTCGACATGCTGTTGCAACAGGACGCCGAGCCGCCGCGTGCCGCGCGGGGGATCGGCGCCGGCACGGCAGCCGGCGCCCGTCGTACCACCGCACAGGTAATGCTCCAGACCGAACTGGTCATCCGCGACTCGACCGGGCCGGGCCCCCATGCCGGCCGGGACCGTCCCTCGGCCGCCCCGGCAGGCCCGGGCCCGCATCGCCTTGCGGGCCCGGGCGACCCGGTGGTGGCCACCGGTGACGGCGTCGCCTCCTAACGCCGAGGAGTTGAGCGCACATGCACCCCGCAACGCCCCCCACCGCCAGCGCGCCCGCCGGGCGCACCTACCGTACCCCGCTGCCCCGCCGCCGGCTGCTGCGCGGCCTGCTCGCCGTGGCGGTCGCCGCGCCGCTGATCGCCGGGGCCGCCGCCTGCGGCGGCGACGACCCGGCGACCGACCCGAACGCCCCGGTGAAGCTCTCCGTCTTCTGGTGGGGCGGCGAGGCCCGGGCGAAGCTCACCGAGGAGGCCCTCGCCCTCTACACGAAGAAGCACCCGAACGTGACGTTCGAGAAGACCTGGCAGGCCAACCAGGGCTACTTCGACAAGCTGGCCACCCTCACCGCCGGCGGCAACCCGCCGGACCTGTTCCAGATCGACGACAACTTCCTGGCCGAGTACGCCGCCCGCAACACCACGCTGGACCTCACCCCGTACCAGAGCTCCGGCAAGCTCGACACCTCGAAGTTCCCCAAGAGCCTCTGGCAGTACGGGGTGGTCGACGGCAAGCTCGCCGGGCTGGCCGCCGGGGAGAACACCCAGGGCCTGGTCTACAACAAGTCGCTGCTGGCCAAGCACGGGCTGCCCGAGCCGACCACCGGGATGAGCTGGGAGGAGCACATCGCCTGGGCGGAGCGGGTGGCCAGGACCGCCAAGGTGCCCGGCACCCAGGACCCGAGCGCCGACTACAAGGCGTTCTGGGTGTGGCTGCGCCAGCAGGGCAAGGACATGTACTCCGGCAGCGAACTCGGCTTCACCGCCGAGGACGTGACCCGCTGGTTCGAGCTGTGGAAGGGCGCCCGGGACCGGGGCGCCACGCCCACCCCGGACGTCATCCACGAGGGCAACGTCACCGACATCAGCAAGCAGCTGGTGGTCACCGGCAAGGCGGCCACCTCCTGGGTCTGGGTCAACCAGATGCCGGAGCTGAAGAAGAACACCAAGGACGAGCTGGGCGTGGTGGCGTACCCGGGTGACCCGAGCGCGCAGTGGGCCCGGGCGTCGATGTACTGGTCGGTGTTCCGCGGCAGCAAGCACCGGGACGTCGCGGTCGACGTGATCAACTTCCTGATGAACGACCCGGAGGCGGTCAAGCTGCTCGGCACCGACCGCGGCCTGCCGTCCAACCAGGACCTGCGCCGGGTGGTCAGCGACGACACCACCGACCCGGCGATGAAGCAGTCCATCGCGGTGGAGGCCGAGCTGGCGCAGAAGTTCGGCGAGTCACCGCAGGTGCCGATCAAGGGCCACAGCAAGGTCCGCTCGGAACTGGTCAAGGCCGCCGAGAACGCGCAGTACGGCCGGGCCAACCCCGCCGAGGCGGCCGCCCAGTTCGTCGCCGCCTGCAAGTCCGCCATCGCCTGACCGTCGTCGTACGGAGAGGAGCCGGCTCGTGGCCCTGACCACGGCGCCCGACCCGACCCGTCGTGGCCCCGGATCCGTCCGGCCCCGCGCCAACCGGCGCGGGCCCGGGCGGTCCCGGCACGGCGACGGTCTGGCGGGGTACGTCTTCCTGTCGCCCTGGCTCATCGGCCTGATGGCCGTCACGGCGATCCCGATGCTGCTGTCGCTCTACCTCAGCTTCACCAACTACGACATCCTCACCCCCTGGTCCGAGGTGGAGTGGGTGGGGCTGGCCAACTACGAGCGGATGTTCACCGCCGACCCCTCGTGGTGGCACTCGGTCCGGGTGACGCTGACCTTCGCGCTGGTCGCCGTACCGCTGAAGCTGGCCGCCGCGCTCGGGGTGGCGCTGCTGCTCAACCGGGCCTGGCGCGGCGTCGGGGTGTTCCGCGGGCTGTTCTACCTGCCGTCGCTGCTCGGCGGCAGCGTCGCGCTGGCCATCGTCTGGGTGAACATGTTCAACCGGGACGGCGCCGTCAACTCGTTCCTCGCCCTGTTCGGCGTCACCGGCAAGCCCTGGGTCAACGACCCGGACTGGGCGCTGGAGACGCTCATGGTGCTCGCCATCTGGCAGTTCGGCGCGCCCATGGTGATCTTCCTGGCCGGGCTCAAGCAGGTGCCCACCGAACTGTACGAGGCGGCGGCGGTCGACGGCGCCGGCCGGTGGCGGCAGTTCGTCAACGTCACCCTGCCGATGCTCTCCCCGGTCATCTTCTTCAACCTGGTCCTGGAGACCATCAACGGCTTCCAGGGCTTCACCGCCGCGTTCGTGCTCAGCAACGGCACCGGCGGGCCGGTCGACTCGACCCTGATGTACACGCTCAACCTCTACATCACCGGCTTCACCGACCTGGAGATGGGCTACGCCTCCGCGATGGCCTGGGTCTTCCTGGTCGCCGTCGCGGTGATCACGGTGATCTTCTTCAGCACCGGGCGGTTCTGGGTGCACTACTCCGACGGGGAGGACCGGTGATGGTGGCGGCGACCACGCGCCCGCCGGCGGCCGGCGCCCGGCCGCGCAGCCGCTCGGCGCTGCGGCTGCTGGTGCTGCTGGTGATCCTCGCGGTGGTGCTCTACCCGCTGGTCTGGATGCTCGGCACCTCGGTGAAGAGCCAGCAGGAGATCGCCAGCAACATCGGCCTGCTGCCGGAGCGGTTCACCCCGGGCAACTACACCGAGGGGTGGCGCAACTTCGACGTCAGCTTCGGCCGGTTCTTCCTCAACAGCGCCATGGTCAGCCTGCTCACCGTCCTCGGCAACGCGGTGTCCTGCCTGCTCGCCGCGTACGCCTTCGCCCGGCTGCGGTTCCGGCTGCGCGGCGTCTGGTTCGCCGTCATGATCGGCACCCTGCTGCTGCCCGGGCACGTGCTCATCGTGCCGCAGTACATCCTGTTCCGCAGCCTCGGCCTGGTCGGCGGCGAGTGGCCGTACCTGCCGCTGCTGGTGCCGCAGTTCCTGGCCACCGAGGCGTTCTTCGTCTTCCTCATGGTGCAGTTCATGCGCGGCATCCCGCGCGAACTGGACGAGGCCGCCAAGATCGACGGCGCCACCGCGTTCGGCATCTTCCGGCACGTCATCCTGCCGCTGAGCCGCCCGGCGCTGGTCACCACCGCGATCTTCTCGTTCATCTGGACCTGGAACGACTTCTTCCGGCAGCTGGTCTTCCTCTCCGACCTGGAGGACTACACGGTGCCGGTGGCGCTGACCCTGTTCATCGACTCGACCAGCCAGAGCGCGGTCGGCCCGATGTTCGCCATGTCGGTGCTGTCGCTGCTGCCGGTCTTCGGGTTCTTCGTGGCCTTCCAGCGGATGCTCGTCGAGGGGATCAACACCAGTGGCCTCAAGGGATGAACCGGCCGGGCCCGGCCGTGCGTCGGCCGCCGCCCCGCCGGACGCGCCGGAACGGGTGACCCGCGACTGGCGCGACGTGCTCGCCGACGCCGCCGACCTGGCCCTGCTCGGCATCCTGCTGACCGTGGCCGCGCTGCCACTGGTCACCGCCGCCGCCGCGGCGGCCACCGCCAGCGCCGCCGTGCACGACCGGTTCGGCACCGGCGGGTGGCCCTCGGCGCGGCAGACCCTGGCCCGGTTCGCCCGGGCCGTGCCGGCCGGCGTGCCGGTCTCCCTGCTCGCCCTGGCCGGCGCCGGGCTGCTCGCCGCCGACCTGGCCGCGCTGGCCGGCGGCCGGGTGCCCGGCGGCACGCCCGCGCTGGCGGTCACCGTGCTGGTCACCGTCGCCGTCGCGGGCTACGCCGGTGCGGTCGTGGTCGAGGTGGGCCGTACCGGGGGGCGGTGGCGGCCGGCCGCCCGGACCGCCGCCCGCGCCTGCCTCGACCACCCGGCCCGCTGGGCCGCGCTGGCCGGCACCGCCGGGGTGGCCCTGCTGCTCGCCGTGCTGGTCACCCCGGTCGCGGTGCCGATCCTCGCCGGCTACACCCTGGCCGCCCTGTACGCGGTGGACCGCCGCCCGGTCACCCGCCCGGAGCCGTCGTGACCGCGGCCCCGCAGCCCACCGCCGCCGGCCCGGACCAGCCGGCCGGGGCCGCCGAACCGGTCCGTCCGCCCGCCGGGACGGCCGGCGCCGAGGGCACCGGGGCCGCGGCCGGGCCGGACGGCGACGACCCGCGGCTGCTGGTCGACGGCGTCGAGGTGGCCCGGTACCGGGTGGCGCCCCGGCTGGACGCCCGGCACGGTCCCCGGCCGTACCTGCACCCGGTGCGGACCCGCGCCGGCACGGTGGTGACCGACGCGCTCCCCGCCGACCACGTCTGGCACCTCGGCGCCTCGCTGGCGGTGCAGGACGTCGACGGCACCAACCTCTGGGGCGGGCGCACCTACGTGCGCGACGTCGGCTACACCTGGCGCGCCGACCACGGCCGGATCGCGCACACCGAGTGGCTGCACCGCTCGCCACGGCGGCTGGCACACCGGCTGGAGTGGCGCGACCCGGCCGGGGCGGTGCTGCTGGCCGAGCGGCGCGCCATCGCCGTCGCGGCGCTGCCCGGGCACCCGGACGCGTGGCGGCTCGACCTCGACTACACCCTCACCGCGCCGCCGGGGCGGGACGTGCCGCTGGGCAGCCCGGCCACCAACGGCCGCCCCGGCGGCGCCGGCTACGGCGGCTTCTTCTGGCGGGCGGTGGCGGACCGGCCGCCGGCGGTGTTCACCGCGACCGGGCAGGGGGAGGCCGCGGTCAACGGCTCCGCCGAGCCCTGGCTGGCGCTGCGCGCCGAGGCGGGTGGCGCCGCGTACACCCTGGTCTTCACCGGGCTCGGCCCCGGCGACCGGTGGTTCGTCCGGGCCGAGATGTACCCGGGGGTGTGCGTGGCGTTCGCGTTCGACCGGCCCTGCGTGGTGCCCGCCGGCGCCGGGCGTGCCGGCCGGCACCGGGTCGCCGTCGCCGACGGGGCGCTGGACCGGGACGCGGCCGCCGCGCTGGCCGCCGCCCTCGACCCGGAGCGGCCGTGACCGGGCCGGACCGCGATCCGCCCGAGGTGGTGACCGTGGGCGAGTCGATGGTGGTGCTCAGCCCGGCCGCCGGGATGCCGCTGGAGGCGGCCGACCGGCTCGCGGTCGCGGTCGGTGGCGCCGAGTCCAACGTGGCCGTCGCGCTGGCCGGCCTCGGTCACCGCACGGCCTGGGTGAGCCGGGTCGGCGCCGACCCGTTCGGCCGGCTGGTCGTGCGGCGGGTGGCCGCCGCCGGGGTGGACGTCCGTCCGGTGACGGTGGACCAGCGCGCCAGCACCGGCCTGTACCTCAAGGACCCCGGCCCGGACGGCACCGACGTGCACTACTACCGGGCCGGCTCGGCCGCGTCCCGGCTGACCCCGGCCGTCCTGGCCGACGCCCGGCTGGCCGGGGCGCGGCTGCTGCACCTGTCCGGCATCACCCCGGCGCTGTCCCCCTCCTGCCGGGCACTGGTGGAACGGGCGGTCACCACCCGGCCGCTGGCCGGGGCGCTGGTCAGCTTCGACGTCAACCACCGCCCCCGGCTCTGGCCGGCCGGGCGGGCCGCCCCCGTGCTGCACCGCGTCGCCGACCGGGCCGACGTGGTCTTCGTCGGGCTCGACGAGGCGCGGCGGCTCTGGGGGAGCGGTGACCCGGCGGCGGTGCGCCGGCTGCTGCCCGGCCCGGACCTGGTGGTGGTCAAGGACGCCGCGGTCGGCGCCACCGCGCTGCCGCGCGCCGGGGCGGCCAGCTTCGTCCCGACGCTGCGGGTTCCGGTACGGGAGCCGGTGGGCGCCGGCGACGCGTTCGCGGCCGGCTTCCTCTCCGCGCTGCTGCGCGGTGCCGGCGTCGACGCCGGCCTGCGGCTCGGGCACCTCACCGCCGCACGGGTGCTGGCCGTCGCCGGGGACACCGCCCCGCCGGCCGACCGGGGCCACCTCGACACGCTGGCCGCGCTGCCCGAGGCGGACTGGTCGGCGCTCGACCCGGCCGACGTGCTGGCCGGCGACGACGGAGGGAGCGGACGATGACGGCGCACGACCTGGAAAGGGTCTTCGGCGACGCGCGGGTGATGGTGATCCTGCGCGACCTGCCGGTGACGGAGACCGTCCGGCTGGCCCACCGGGCCTGGGACCTCGGGATCCGCGTGGTCGAGGTGCCGGTCCGCACCCCGGAGGCGGTGACCGCGCTGCGCGCCACGGTGGCCGAGGGGCGGGACCGTGACCGGCGGGTCGGCGCGGGCACGGTGTTCACCCCGGCGCAGGTACGCCAGGCCGCGGCGGCCGGCGCGGCGTTCACCGTCGCCCCGGGCCTGGACCTGGCGGTGGCGGACGCCGCGGCGAGCTACGGCCTGCCGCACCTGCCCGGCGTGGCCACCCCGACCGAGGCGCAGCGCGCCCGGGACCACGGGCTGCGCTGGCTGAAGGCGTTTCCGGCGGTGAGCCTCGGCCCGCACTGGTTCCGGGCGGTGGCCGGGCCGCTGCCGGAGCTGACCTTCGTGGCCACCGGGGGCCTGGACGCGCGCAACGCCGGCGACTTCCTGGCCGCCGGGGCGCGGGTGGTCGCGGTCGGCTCCGCGCTGGCCGACCCCGACCAGCTGGACCGGCTGGCCGAGCTGGTCAGGAGCGGGTTGCCGGCCGATCAGCCAGGGCGCCGGTCGCCCGGACCGCCTTGACGATGGCCGGGACCGAACCGACCAGCAGCACCACACCCCAGACCAGGGCGACCACCGCGAAGACCAGCGCGCCGATGTCATCGACGATGCTGACCAGGATCACCGGCACCAGCCGGTGCAGGAACTCCAGCACGACCGTGCAGAGCAGCGTGGTCAGCGCCAGCGCGACCAGGCCCTTGTTCTGCGCGAAGCGCGGCTGCGCGGCCAGCAGCAGCCCGGCCCAGGCCAGCTTGAGCAGCAGCACCAGCCCGAGCAGCAGCGCCGCCTCACCGACCGGGAAGAACCCCCACAGCGCCAGGTACGCCAGGGTGCCGAACGGCGCGGCCAGGAAGAGCGAGACCATCACCGACAGCTCCACGAGGGCGACCAGCAGCGCGACCAGCGACACGAGGATCAGCACGATCGCGAAGACCAGCGTCGCCACCCCCTGCACCCGGCCCTGCACGCGCTCGGACAGCAGCAGGCTCAGGCAGAACAGCCCGGTGGTCCAGACCGCCACCGCGTCGACCAGCGCCAGGTAGCCGGTGCCGCGGCCGGACGGCTCGGTCACCCCGGAGACCTCGCCGAGCTCCACGTCCAGCGCCCCGGCGCTGTCCCGCAGCGCCGCGCCGGCGTCCCCGCCGCCGGTGAGCAGCCCGGCGCCCAACTCCACCGCGACCGCCAGCACCATCGCCAGCATGGCCAGCAGCAGGAACGGCTTGCGCAACTCGCCCATGGCGGGCCTCCTCCTCGCGGCGGTCAGGACGGGGCGACGGTGACCGTGCAGGTGCCCAGCCCCGGGCAGCCCAGCAGGACGGTGGTCGGCCGGTCCACCGCCACCCGGACCACCGCGCCGTCGGCGGCCGGCTCGACGCCGTCGCGCACCGTGACGTCGACGTCCCCGGGGGCCGGCGCCTCGACGGTGAACCGGGCCGGGCTGCGCAGGACCAGCGTGCGCAGCCCGCCCGGATCGGCGACCCGCAGCGCGCAGCCGCCGGTGAAGACCAGCCGGCCCGGCTCGACCGCGCAGTCCGCGGCCACCGCCGCCGGGTCCACCGCTGCCCGTTCGCCGCCGAGCCGACCGAGCCGGTCGATTAGGCCAGACCGGTCCGCCGGGTCGCCCCGGTCGTCCCGGCCACCGGCCACCGCGACGGCGAAGAGCGCCAGCAGCAGGACGCCGAGCAGGGCCAGCAGCGCCTTCTGCCGGCCACTCACGACGGCACCGTCGCACTGAGCGTGATGATTCGCTCGCTGCGCTCGCTCATGACGGCACTCCGCTGCGCTGCGTGCCGTCATGAGGCACCTTCGCACTGAGCCGGCTCATTCGCTCGCTGCGCTCGCTCATCGGGTGTCCGCCGGGGCGACCTCGGTGAAGCGGATGGCGTCGATCCCGGCGAAGTAGCGGTCGGTGCCCTGCGTCTTGCCGACCACCACCAGCGTGATCCGGTGCGGGCCCGGCCCGAGCCGGACCGTGCCCACGTCGATCCAGTCGGTGCGGACCACCGCCGGGCTGAAGCCGAGGAAGACGTCGCCGACCTGGGTGCCGTCGATGGTGAACACCGTGTTGGCGTAGTCGAACGAGGTGGTGCGCACGGTGGCTAACCGCCAGGTGGCCTCCGCGGGCAGGGTCACCGTGACGGTGACCTGGTCGCCGATCGCCCGGCCCTGGAAGAACAGCTGGGTGTCCTGCGACCAGACCACCCCGCAGCAGTTCGGCTGCCGGACCACGGTGGCCGCGGCACCCCGCGGCGACAGCACCGTCGCCCCGTCGACCAGGTCCTCCGCCTCCACGGTGACCACCCGCGGCTCGCCCGGCGTCACCGGGTCGCCGTCCCGGGTGACCAGGAAGACCACCACCGCCGAGGCGAGCAGCACCAGCGCCGCCGCGGCGGCGATCCACGGCCACGGGCTGCGCCGGGTCGGGGTGACCGCGCGGACCTCGTAGGTGACCCGCCCGCTGGAGCGGGAACTCTCCTCGGGCGCGGTGTTCGCCGAGTACGCGAACCCGGTCATGTCGTAGCGGCGCGGCGCGGTGCCCGCCGGCACGACCAGCCGGACCAGGAACGACACCGAGCCCTGCCCGGGCACCACCCGCTGCGGCTCGGTGACGGTGAACCAGGAGCGCTGGCTGCCCTCGCCGGGCGCCACGTCGAAGACGACGGTGTCCGGCGCGACGCCGGGATTGGAGACGGTGAAGGTCAGCTCGCCGGTGTTGCGGGCGTCCAGGGTGAACTGCTCGGCGGCCGCGACGACCGCCCACTCGGTGGTCATGAGGGCTCCTCTGCGACGACGATCTCGACGGTGGTCGACGCGGGCTTCTCCGCCTCGACGATGCGGGCGACCACGGCGAGCTGTTGCGCGGTGGCGGCCGCGGGCACCCGCACCACCACGTGGAACGGCCGGTCGGCCGGTTCGGCCAGCACGAACCCGCGCAGCCCGGTGGCCACCTCCAGCGCGAGGCGCAGCCCGTACGGGGTACCGCGCCAGCGGGCCAGCAGCGCGCCGTGCGCCACCAGGTCCCGCAGCCGGCCCAGCGGCAGCGGCAGCGGGGCGTCCGGCCGGGGCGAGACCACCACGTGGTCCATCGCCACCCAGCGGGTCAGCTGGACGACCATGGCGTCCGGCGCCCGGTACGGGGCGAAGAGCGCGTCCACGTCGGCCAGCACCGCCTCGTCCGGGGCGTGCAGCGCCTCCATCACGTCCAGCAGCGCCCACAGCACACTGCCCGGCACGCAGGCCCGCTGGTACGCCGCGGGCAGCAGCCGCTCAATCGCCGCGCGTCGCATCCTGCCGCACCACCTCGATGTCGTGCTCGCCGGAGCAGAGCAGCCAGGTCTCGGGAACGGTCACCACGTCGGCGGTGGCCTGGTTGGCGCTGGCCGACCAGTCGACGGCGTCGCCGCTGCGGTACACCCCGCGTTCGCCGCCGGCCAGGATCAGCCGGTCCGGGCCGGCGGTGGCGGCGATCGCGTCCACCGGCAGGAACCGGGTCCGGTCCCGCAGCGGCAGCCCGCAGTTGACCATCACCGGCGCCCACTGCGGCTGCGCGGCCAGGGTGTCCAGCCGGAGCACCCCGCCGCTCTGCGTGGCGGCGACCGCCAGCGGGCCGGCGAAGGCCAGATCGCGGCAGGTGCCGCCGATCCAGCCGGCCTGCACCGCCTGCCACTGCACGTCCGACTCGAACAGCCGGGTGCGGTAGCAACCCTGGCCGGGCTTCTTCGGGTCCGGCTCGCCGGTGCCGCTCCACAGCAGCGTGGCCGGGCCGTCGTACTGCACGGCGAGCACCCGGTTGTCCACGTTGGCCAGGCCGACGTGGCCGAAGGTGCCGGGCCGGCCGGCCGCGGTGGACAGGTAGACGCCGAAACCGGCCTGGGCGGCCACCGCCACCCCGGGCGCGCCGCGTTCGGAGACGAACGCGCGGACCGCGTAGAAGCCGCGGTCGGCGTCGGCCGGGTCGACCAGGATCTGCAACGGCACCGCGCCGGGCAGCAGGGACACCTCGTAGAGCCCGGCGTCGGTGGCGACCAGCAGCGCGCCGGCGCCGTCCCGGTCGATCCAGGCCAGGTCGGTGATCCGGGAGGCCAGGTCGGTCAGCAGCGACCAGGTCTCGCCCAGGTCGGTGCTCAGGTGCACCCGTGACCCGCCGCCGGAGCGCAGGGTGACCGCGGCGACCGCGCCGGGGCGGGGCACGATGCCCGGGCGGGTCGGGGCCGGGGCCGGGGCCACCCGCAGCACCGTCTCGCCGTCGAACCGGCCGGCCGGCTCCCAGCCCGCGCCGGCGTTGGTGGAGCGGAACAGCACCGGCCCGCGCCCGGCGTACCAGGTACGCGGCTGGTACTGGTCCACCGCGACGGTGCCGACCTGCCCGTCGGGCGCCTCGTCTACCACGAAGCGCACCGACTCGACGTAGCGCACCCCCGGTTCGGCGTGCTCCAGCAGCCGGTACACGTTCGAGGCGCGCAGCGGCTCGCCGAACGCCCAGCCGGTCGGGTTGAGCGGGGTGGGCAGCGGGCTGAGCGTGGAGTGCAGCCGGTCGTGGATGCGGCGGCGGACCGCGTCGGCGTCCTCCTCGCGGCGTACCACCACCCGGGCCCGGATCGACACCGCCTTGTAGCGGGCCCAGCCGGCCCGGCAACTGGTGCCCAGCGCCCGGCGCCGGTCCAGGTCGGCCTCGACCCGGGCCCGGGCCTCCTCGACCTCGTGCTCGCGCAGCACCGCCACCGGCAGCCGGCCGCCGGGCCGGGCCGCGTCCGGCACGTACGGCACCAGCAGCACCTCGACCTCGCCCGGGCGGGCGTAGCTGTAGACGGCGGCGCGGGTGAAGGCGCGGGCCCGGGCCACCGCGCCGGAGCCGGCGGCGAGCACCTCGTAGTCCCGCGCGGTCACCGCCCGCTGCTGGGCGAAGAACTCGTACGGGCCGCGGAGCAGGGCCGACTCCAGCGACTCCAGGTCCCGCCCGCCGGCGGCCGGCGCCGGGTTCTCCACCCGCACCCCGGGCAGCGGGTCGCGCAGGCTGGTCAGCGTGCCGGCCGCCACGTTGCCGGCCGGTCCGCCGCCGGCCCGGTACCAGAGCCGGATCTGCCGGCCGGCCGGCGGCACCGCCGCCACGGTCACCGGCCCACCCGCGCCGCCCGGATCCACGGCGTCGGCCGGACCGGTACCGCCGTCCGGGCCGGCCGGACCGGTGGGGGCGGCGTCCGTCGCGTCCGGCGGCGGGTCGCGCAGGTCCAGGGGTGGGGCGAAGGTGACCGTGCCGGAGCAGCGGTCGACCAGGTAGACCCGGGCCTGCGGGCCGACGCCGGCGAAGCTGTCCACCGGCCGCCAGATCTCGAAGGTGCGCCCCTCGTGCTCCCGCGCCGCCGCGCCGAGCTCCACCGAGCCGGCCGGCACCTCCACCCCGAGCAGCAGGTCCAGCGGCTCGGCGGTCCGCGCCAGCGGCGCCCGCGCGGCGCGCAGCACCTGGCCGGGCTGTCCGGTGCCGACGCCGAGCAGTTCCGCCTCCACCGGCTCGCAGTGGTGCATCCGGACGGTCACCTCGGCCTGCCCGGCGGGCAGCAGCGCCGGCTCGGTGGTGACGAAGACGACCGGCCGGGGATCGGCGCCGCGGGCCGCGGCGACCCGGGTGCCGGCCGGGATGCGGATCGCGCCCCGGTCCCCGCCGGTCCGGGTGAACCGGACGTCCGCCCAGGCCACCGCCGGCGGGTGCCGGGTCACCCCGAGCAGGTTGAGGAACGACACGTACGCCTTCTCCGGCAACTGGTTCAGCCGGTAGATCATCACCTCGGTGAGGTACGCGAACGCCTCCACCAGGGCGATTCCCGGGTCGTGCGCGGACAGGTCGGTCCAGCCCGGGCAGGACTGGCGGATCCGCTCCCGGGCCTCGGTGACCAGGTCGAGGAAGGTCCGGTCGTCCAGGTGCGGCACGGGCAGGGTCATGACGGCGCTCCACCCGCGCGGTCCGCCGGGTCGGGCGGGTCGACAGGTCGGGCGCCCGTGGCCGGGCCGGTGTCGGCCGGGTCGTCGGCGGGCAGCAGGTCGACCGAGAAGACCAGCTGGCCGGGGGCCAGGCTGGCCCGGATCCGGTAGTCCAGCCGGATCACCAGCCGCCACCGCTCGTCCGGGTCCGGGCCGGCGTCCACGTCGACCACCTCGACCCGGGGCTCCCAGCGGGCGATGGCCTGCCGGACGTAGTGGATGGCCAGCCCGGCGGTGGTGTCGTCGTTCGGCGCGAAGACCAGCCGGTGCAGCCGGGACCCGTAGCCGGGGCGCATCAGCCGCTCGCCGGGGGTGGTCGACAGCAGCAGGAACAGCGCCTGGCGTACCGTCTCGTCGCCCTCGGTCATGGCCAGCCCGCCGGCCGCGGTCAGCGCGAGCCCACCGGTGCGACCCGCGTCGAAGCCGGCGCCGAGGAACCGGAACGCCCTCACCGGTCGGCCCCCAGGAAGCGCTGGCGCGGGTCCCGCACCCGGTGGTGGACCAGGCCGGGCGGGGTGCCGTCGGTGAAGCCGTCCAGGTGGGACAGCAGCACCCGGTGCCCGTCGATCCGCAGCCAGTCGCTGTAGCCGACCCGCACCCGCAGCGTCCTCGCACACGGCTTGATCGTCGGCCCGTAGTTCGGGCAGGCGGTGATCTCGCGCCCTTCCGGGTCGGCGTCCACCAGCACCGGTACGCCGGTGACGGTGACCCACCGTTGCGAGGCCCGGTTCTCCACCCGGCCGTCGTGGTCGCACCTGATCACCGACTCGCGGTGGATCCAGCGCATCAGCCACCTCCCTCGTGCTGGGCGCGGGCCAGGGTCCGGGCCCGCTCGGCGGCGGTCTCCGCGTCCTCGGCCGCCTCGGCGTGCAGGAAGTCCACGCTGCGGGCCCGGACCACCATCGCCCGGCCGGGCGCGGAGAGCACCAGGTCGCTCGCCGCGTGCAGGGTGGCCAGCTCCGGGGTCAGCTCCAGCCAACTGCCGCCGTCGATGGCCAGCCGCAGCCGCCGGCCGGCGTCGTCCACCACGATCGACTGCCCGCCCGCGGTCCGCAGCGACCAGCGGCCCGCCCGTCCCTCGTGGATCCCCGCGTCGTACGGCTCGACCGCGCCGAACAGCGAGCCGAGCACGATCCCGGCCGCCGGCTCGCCGCCGGGCAGCGCCACCAGCACGGTGTCCTCCGGGTCGGGCAGTGCCACGATCCCCTTGCCCCGGCCGGCGCCCGGGCAGAGCACCCCGAGCCACCCGGCGTCCAACTCCCCGTACGCGGGCAGCGTCACCCGGACCCGGCCCAGCCCGTCCGGGTCCGTGACGTCGGTGACCGCCCCCAGGGTGAGCACCGCCGGGGCGGGTGGGCCGGCCGGTGGCGGCGGTGGCGGGGCGGTGCCGAACCGGGTCAGGTGACCGTTGCCGTCGACGGTGTGCACCACCTCGGTGAGCACGTAGCTGCCCTCGGCCGGCGCGGCCACCCCGGTCAGCGTGATCCGCCGGCCCGGGCGCAGCGCCGGATCGCCCTCGGCCACCCCCTCGACGGTGACCAGGGCGGCGACCCGGGCGTCCAGGCCGGCCTGGGCCAGCGCGGCGAGTTCGTCGTCGCTGCGCCCCGGCTGGTCCACCGCGGTACGCACCCCGTCCGCGCCCACGTCCGCCGGGTCCGGGTCGGCGGCGGTGCGCCGCCCGCAGCGCGGCGCGCCGGCCCGCTGGCTGATCGGCTCGGCCCGCTGCGGGTGCCAGCCCAGCGCCGCGCTGTCCCCGGCCGCGGCGTCGAGGTTGGTGGAGAGCCGCAGCGTGTGCACCGAGCGGCCCAGCTCCAGCGGGACCGGCTCGCCGTACCCCGCCAGGGTCACCAGGCGCAGCCGGTCACCGTCGACGGCCAGGTGCAGCCCGGCCCGGCCGGCCGTCTCCAGCAGCAGGTCGAGGTCGGTGTGCCGGTGCTGTGCCAGCCGCTCCAGCCGGGGCCCGTCGGTCTCGGCCAGCACTGTCAGCCCGACGTCGGCGCAGAGTTCACCGGCCAGGTCGGCGGCGGTCACCGACTCGAACACCCGCAACCGCTGCCGCTTGCGCAGCCGGTGCAGCGCGTCGTACGCCCGCACCCGCAGCAGGGCGGAACCGTCGGCGGCGTACTCGACCTCCACGCAGGTGACCTCTCCGGCGAAGAGCGCCTCGGGCCGGTCGGTCAGCCGGACGTCGAGCGTGCCGCCGGTGCGTACCGGCGGGGTCAGCGCGGCGGCGCCGGGGGCGGTGGTGAGCGCCACCTCGCACTGGGTGGGCTGGTCGAGCCGGGCGGCCACCCGTACCGACACCACCCGCCGGCTCGTGCCGTCGGGCAGCGCGGCGCCGTCGAGCAGCACGGTCAGCGCGCGGGGTGCGGCGACGGTCACGGGGCACCTCCCGGCGACGCGGGGGCGGCCGGGCCGGCGGCCGGCGGTGGGACGGCCAGGGCGGTGCCGGCCGGCACGGTCAGCGGGTCGGTGATCCGGTTGTGCTCGGCCAGCAGCCGCCAGCGCAGCGGGGAGCCGAGCGCGTCGTGGGCGAGCAGGTCGAACCGTACGCCCGAGTAGTCGGGCTCGGCCGCGCCGTCGCCGGCGGCCACCACGGCGCTGCCGGGCGCGGCGGCCGGGGTGCCGGCGGCGGCGAGTTCCTCGGCGAAGCCCTCCCGTGCCCGGTCGGCCGACTCGGCCACCCGGACCAGCTTGAGCCGCAGCCAGGACCGGCGGGGCGAGCCGGTGACGGTGAACGCGTCGAAGCGTTCCGCCACGGCGACGATCACGCCCGGAACGTTCCACGTCTTGCCCCAGACCAGCCGCACCAACGGCGGCCGCAGCCAGCCGTGCTCGGTGGCCGAGTTCTCCGCGAGCAGCCACAGCGGTCGGGTGAGTTCCCGCACGTCGGTGGGGCGGACCTGGCCCTCGGCGAAGTCCACGTCGAAGAGCAGGTCGAGGACGAGTTCGGTGCGCCCGCCGCCGGTGAACACCAGCGGGTCGTCGGCGAGCCCGGCCCCGGTGAGCTGGCCGCCCGCCGCGCCCCGGGGCCGGATCCCGGCCAGCCGGGTCACCTGCACGGTCTCCGGGTTGAGCAGGCAGTCCACCCGGTCGCCGGTGGCGTCGACGAGGAAGGCGACCCGTTCCATCAGGCACCCGCCTGTTCCCGGTCCAGCCGGTGCAGGTGCGCCTGGTCCAGGGTGTCCCCGGCCGGCGTCCACAGCGCCCGGTCGTCGGGCAGCTCCGGCCACCGGTCGCCGACGGCCGGGGGCACCCCCCCACCCGCGCCGCCCTCAGGCAGCCCCGGCCACCGCGACCCCACCTCCGCGCCGCGTACCCGTGCCGCAGATCTTGGTACGGAACGGCCCCGGTAGAGGCCGGAATCGTCCAAGATCTGCCGCGTGCTCCGGGTGGGCGGCGGGGGAGTGGGGTGGGTGGTCGGGTGAGTCGGGTCGGGCCGGCGGAGAACGGCGTCGTCGCGATTCCCGCCGCCCGTGCCGGCCCGACCGGAGTTCGGTTCGAACCGCACCGGGCCACCCGATGCGCCGCCACCCTGGCCGGGGGCGGGGGGCGCGGATGGCGTACCCGGGGCAGGGCCGGGAGCCGGGTGGCCGGCATCGATCGCGCCGTGGCCCGGGGCGCCGGTGCTGCCCTCGCCGGCGCGGCCGGTGCCGGGCGGGCCGGAGCTGCCGTCCGCACCTCGGCTTCGGCCGGCGGCGGCGGCGCCGGGCGGGCCCGTACCGGTGCCTCGGGTCCGGATGTCGCCGACGTTCCACCCGCTGGTGCCACCCGAGTCCGGGGTGAGCGCCGCTGTCCCACCGACCGTCCGGTCTGCGCCCGGCCGGGTGGCGCCGGGTGCTCCCAGGTCCGTCCGGTACGGACCCGTTCGGTCGGCGCCGGTTGATCCCGGCCCGGTCCGGTGCGCACCCCGCTGGGGGCCGGGGGGTGGTCCCGGGTCGGTCGGGTGTGCACCCGGACGGGCACTGGCGGAGGCAGCCATGCCAGCCGGGCCTGCCTCCGGCCCCCCGAGGCCGCTCAACCCGGGGCCGCGCACCCGCCTTCCGGGTGCGACCGCCGCATCACCCGCAACGCCCGCCCCACCGCCGCCCACCCTGCCCACGCCCGCCCCACCGCCGCCGACGCCTGCCCCGGCAGCGCCTGCCCCGCGGGCGCCCGCCTCGGCAGGGCCGGCCCGGCCGGCGCCCGCCTCGGCCGGGCCGGCCCGGCCGGCGCCGACCCCGTCGCTGCCCGCCGCGGCGGCGCCAGCATCACCCGCTACCGGCGGCACGGCCGGCCGCAGCACGACCCCCCAATCCCCGGCGGCCCGCCCGACCGCCAGCTCCCCGGGCCCGTTGAGCACGGGCTGTCCGTCAGGGGTGTAGCCGTCGCTGACGGGACCGCCTTGATCAACACTGTGGGGCGACGGGGGCGGGGGAGTGGGGACAGCGTGGGGGAGGTCGAGGAGGAGGCCGGGGGCGTGTACGGCGACCAGGCGGAGCCAGTGCTCCGGCGGCTCACCGGGGCGGCGCAAGGGCCAACCGGTGGGCTCCATCCGGCCGCCGGCCGTGCGGGTGGTCGCGTCGCCCAGGCTGGCTCGGCCACTGGCCGGGCGGGCGGTCACGTCGCCTTGGCCGAGGCGGCCATCAGCTGTGCGGGTGGTCGCGTCGTCCCGGCTGGGCCGGCCGCCGGCCGTGCGGGTGGCCGCGCCGTCCATGTTGGACCGGTCGGCGGCTGCGCGGAGCGTCGGGCCGCCCGCGCCGGACGCCAGCCGTCCGGGGCGGTCCCCGGATTCCGGGCCGGCCGGGGTGACGCGCCGGGCGTCCCGGCCGGACCCGGTCGACGTGTCCGGCTCGACGATCCCGGCCAGGCGCGTCGCGCCGCCGGCGAGGGCGCGGAGCCGGTCGGCCAGCCAGCTACGCGGGCGTCGGGGCGGCAACGCCGGTCTCCAGTTCCAGACCCTCGTAGCGCAGCGTCAGCGCGGCGATGGCGATCTCCTGGCCGAGGGTGTTCAGGTGCGCGCCGCGCCAGCGGGTCGGCCACGCGTTGATCATGTTCCAGCGGAGCACCTCGGTGGTGCCGGCGGCGTCCAGCAGCACGATCGACACGTTGCGCCGGCTCACCATGCCCCGGGCGACGGCGTGCACCCAGTCCCACAGCTCCCGGGAGGCGGTGAGCCCGAAGTGCAGCGTCACCGGCTCGTACTCGGCCTGGCCGGGGATCATCCGGATCCGGTCGTTGCCCTGCTCCCGGTACGGCAGCGCGGGGATGTTCATCTCCAGCCCGCTGACCTCGGTGAAGTGCCCGTTGGTGACGCCGTTGACGAGCAGCTTGAAGTTGTAGGCCCGGTACGGGTCGACCGGGGCGCCCGGCTGCGGGGTGGCCGTGGTCGGCATGTCAGCCTCCAATCGTCTCGGTCTCGGCGCCGCCGGCCCACTGGCTCAGCTTGAACACCACGAACTCGGCCGGCTTCACCACCGCGATGCCGATGTGCGCGACCACCATGCCGGCGTCCCGGACGTCCGGCGGGTTGGTCTCCTCGTCGCACTTGACGAAGAACGCCTCCTCGGGGGTGCGGCCCAGCAGGGCGCCGTCCCGCCAGACCCGGGTCAGGAAGGCGCCGATGTCGCGGCGGATGGAGCGCCACAGCGAGAAGTCGTTCGGCTCGAAGACCATCCACCGGGTGCCGTTGGCGATCGCCTGCTCGATGGCGATGGAGAGCCGCCGCACGTTCAGGTAGCGCCACTCGCTGGCCTCGGCGGCGAGCGTACGGGCGCCCCAGACCCGGATGCCCTCGCCGGCGAAGTAGCGGATCACGTTGACGCCCTTCGGGTTGAGCACGTCGTGCTCGGGCCGGGTGACCAGGTACGCCAGGTCGACCGCGCCGCGTACCGGCTCGTTGGCCGGCGCCTTGTGCACCCCGCGCAGCGCGTCGGTGCGGGCCCAGATGCCGGCGATGTGCCCGCTCGGCGGGGTGAGCACCAGCTCTCCGCTGAGCGGGTCGCGGACCCGCAGCCACGGGTAGTAGAAGGTGCCGAAGTCCGACTGCCGGGGCCGGTGCGCCGCCTCCCCGCCGGAACCCCCGGAACCACCCGAACCGCCGGAACCGCCACCGGAGCCGTCGGCCGGCTTCGGGGGCTTGCCGCCGCTCGGGGTGGCCACCCGGGTCAGCGTGGAGATGTCGTCGACGTCCGGCGGCGGGTCGCAGATCGCCACCATTGTGCGGGTCCGCTCGGCCATGCTGAGCAGCGCCTCGTGCGACACCGGGTCGTGGAAGCCGGGCGCGGCCAGGATGGAGATCTCGTCGACGGCCTCCAGCAGTTGTAGGCCGGCGCGGCGCTGGCCGGTGCCGGTGATCGCGCCGTCCTCGCCGACGTTGACCACCCAGCACCGGGTGCCGCCGTTGTCCAGGAAACCGAACACGGCCCGGGCCAGCGGCGTGCTCTCCAGCCGCTCCCCGTCGGCGTAGAGCCGCAGGAAGTCCGACCAGTTGTTGACCGCCTGGGCCCGGCCGAGGTGGGCGCCGCGGTCCGGCGCGACGCCGACGAACGCGGCAGTGCTGGTGCCGACCGGTCCGATCGGGCGGGCGCCGCTGGGCACCTCCTCGACGTAGATGCCGGGCGAGAAGTAGGTGGGCATCGGTCCTCCCGGATCGGGTCAGCGGGACGGTGGTGGGCAGACGATGACGATGTCCGGTTCGGCCGGGTCGACCTCGGCGGTGAGCACCTGGCCGCGGCTGGTCAGCCGCAGCCGCACCGGGCCGGGGTGGTCGGGGTCGTGCGGCACGCCGACCATCCGGAACCGGCCGGCGGGATCGGTGCTGGTCGCGTACGGCTGGCCGATCACCTCGACCCGGACGGCCGCGAGCGGCTGCTCGGCTGGGCCGACCACCCGCCCGTCGAAGGTCAGCAGTTCCAGTTGCCGCAGCCGCAGCGGGGCCAGCACCGGCGGCGCGGCCGTGCCGGCGTGGGCGACCTGGGCGGCCACGTCGATCAGCAGGGCCGGTCGGGGCCCGGTGCCGAACGCCTGCCAGAGTCGCGGGTCGCCGGCCTCCAGCACCACCGTGTGCTCGCCGCCGGCGGTCGCGGCGGTGAGCACCCGGTCCAGCCCGGGCAGCGCGGCCGGCCCGCCGGCGCAGAGCAGGTAGCGCACGGTGAACCGGTACGGCTCGCGGACGCCGCCGCTGCCCCGGGTCTGCCGGGCCGCACGCAGCTCCAGCGGCCAGAGGGTCAGCCGGGCGCCGTCGTCGTCGGGCCGCGGCGGGCCGACCGGGACGGGTTCCCCCGCCGCCCCGGCCAGCCACGCCGCCAGCTCGGCGGTGGCCGTCTCGATCGGACCGCGCGCACCGGTGGTCATCGCGGCGGGGTCCCCTGCACCCGGTAGGCGATGGCCTCGTTCCACACGTGCGGGTAGACGCCGATCTCGAAGTAGCGGGTGAACCGGTTGATCGGCGCGTTGCTGTGGTCGTGGTAGAGCAACCAGACCGGGGCGATGGTGAACAGCACGTAGTTGGCGAGCACCAGCGGGATGTAGAGCGGGCCGAGGATGCGGGCCTGGAGGATGTGCACGTCCTCGTGGCGCTGGATGCCCGGGCCGGACCCGGCGCAGACCGTGCCGATCGTGGTGGCGTAGCGGGGCGAGACGCCCTCGACCACGTTGACCCGGCAGCTGTGCTGCGAGGTGGCCCGGTCCAGGGAGTGCCCGAAGACCAGGTGGACGGCCAGGTAGATCGCGCCGACCACGGTGTTGAGCAGGCTCCAGGTGTGGTCGACGACGAAGAGGAGGACCCCCTTCGGGTCGGCGCCGTAGACCCGGGCCGAGGCGACCGCCCAGCCGAACACCCCGCCGACCAGCAGGCCGAGCACCGCGCCGACCAGCAGCCCGACGGTGCCGCCGGCGAGCTGGCCGAGGATGGCGCCGGTGGCCACGTGCACGGCGGTGCTGACGATTCCGTAGATCATGGCGGCACCTCTCAGACCCAGGAGCGGATGATGCGGGGCTCGCGACCCTGCGCGAGCTGGGTGGGCGACGCCTGGGTCGCCTGCCGGTTGCCGGGCGGCAGCTGGTTGATGCCCAGCGCGGCGGAGAAGATGACCAGGCCGTTGAAGAACGCGATGATCCACTTCTCGGCGCCGGCGTCCGTGGCGAACGCCGCGGTGAGGTAGGACAGCGCGAGCGCGATGCCCAGCGCTATCCACTTGCGGGCCTTGTCGCCGCTCGGGCCGATCAGCCCGCCGATGACGTTGGTGGCCAGCAGCGTGGCGGCGCTCGCGCCGGTCAGGCTGCCCAGGGCGGCCCAGGTGAAAAGATCGTTCATGGCCGATCCCCCCTTCGATGTGCGGTGGTGCGACCGGGGTGGTGGTGCGGGCCGGTGGCTCCGGGGAGTCTCCGACGGCCCGTCCGCGGCGGCGGACGGGAGCGGGTGGGGTGTCTCAGGCGGACTCCGGCGGGCCGGCGGGCGTCGACCCCGCCGCCGGCTGGCCGCCGGGCACCCGGCCCGGCGGGGTGGGGCCGCCCGGCTGGCCCGGCAGCGCAGGGCCGGCGGGCGCCGGCCCGGGCGCGGCCCCACCGGCGGTCGCGGGCGCCGCCGGGCGCCGCCGCAGCAGCAGTACGACGACGACGGCGACGACGAGCAGGCCGACCGCCCCGGCGACGACCAGCAGCCAGGGGAAGCCCCCGGCGTCGTCCTCGGCGGCGGCGGCCGACGGCCGCGGTGGCGCCTCGGCGACCGCCCGCAATTCGGCCGGCTTGTTCTGGTTGCTGCCGACCTGCCAACTGACCGACCGTCCGTTGACAGTGCCGTTGGTCTCGCGTACCGGGCCGGGGAAGGTCACCGAAATCTCGAACGACATCAGCCGCAGGAAATCCTGCTGACTCTGCGGGTGTTGTTCGGCGATTTTGCCGCCGTATTTCTGCGGGTCGAGCGGCAGGGTGAACCGGTAGAGATCGCCGTCCCGGACGAGTTTCACGCTCTCGCTGTTGAAATCGCTCAGCGGGGTGTTCCGATAGGTGATCTGGAAACCGAAGACCCGGGCGTCCTCGTAGCGGGTCTCCTCGCCGGGCGGCAGTGCCGGGATGTTCTGCCGCAGCTCGGCGAAGCCCGCCTCGACAGTCCGGTTCCCGCTGGTCAACACGGTCTTCCGGGCGGTCAGCAGGAGCTGGCCGGTCACCGTGTCGTCGGCGTTGACGGCCAGCCCCATGTTCAGTTCCATGCAGCCGCTCAATACGGCCACGAGAGCGAGACACCCCGCGACGCGGAGCGCTCTGCCGCGGACGAGTCCCGTCATCATGGGCACAGTCTGTGTGATCCGGATCACGGTCAGCAGTCAGCGATCAGTCACAACGAAGTCGCCGATCTTACCGGCCCGTTGTCACGTTCGGTTGAGGCCGATCACCGGTCGAATAGCTAATCTGAAAGGTTGGCCGCCGGGTGCCAATTTCCCGGCGCCCGCGCCGCCGGTTGCCCGCCGTCGCCCGCCCGGCGTGTCGCGGATCGGCAAATGTCCCGGCGAGGGTGGCACCGGAGAGCCATCACGATGACGCTCCGGTATCACGCCGGCCTCGGGCTACGCTGCGACATGATCTCGATCTCGGCCGTGCTGCTGGTGGACGGGGACGGGCGCCTGCTGCTGCAGTTGCGCGACGAGCACGCCCCGAAGCATCCGAACGTCTGGGGTCTGCCCGGCGGACACGGCGAACCGGGCGAGACCGCCGAGCAGGCGGCCGTCCGCGAGCTGTGGGAGGAGACCGGGCTGCGCGCCGAGCACGGGTTGCGCCTCTTCGCCCGGCAGGAGTTGCCCGAGCTGGGCCGGGTGAAGCACTACTTCTGCGGCGCGACCGGTGCCGGGCAGGACGACGTGGTGCTCGGCGAGGGGGCGGCGATCCTGTTCGTGCCCGCCGAGGAGGTCCTCGACGGCCGGCCGTACACCCCGGGCACCGTCGAGGTGCTGGCCCGGTTCCTCGGCTCGCTCGAGCACGCCCGCCTGGCCGCGCTCGCTGCCACCGGCCGGGCCGGCCGGCCCCCCGCCGCCGGCTGACCGGGCGGGTCAGCGGCCTGGTGCGGGGTGGGGCGGGGCGCTGGCGGTCGGCGGCTGCCAGTCGGCGTACCGGGCCATGCCGCGCAGCGCGGAGCGGGCCGGGGTCAGCCGGATCAGCGTGTTGCGCAGCGCGACCGCCACCGGGTGGCGCAGTTGCTGCCCGAACCGGCCGGTGCGGGCCGCCGCCCGGGCGACGGCCTGGCTGCGCGGCCGCCGCTGCCGGTCGTACGCGGCCAGCGCGGCGGGCACGTCGGCCGCCCCGCCGGCGCAGACCGCACCGAGCGTCACCGCGTCCTCGATCGCCTGGCAGGCGCCCTGCCCGAGGTTGGGGGTCATCGCGTGCGCCGCGTCGCCGAGCAGCGCGACCCGCCCCCGCACGTACGACGGCAGCGGCGTGCCGAGGTGGAGGATGTCGTTGCGCAGCACCGCCTCCGGCGGGGTGGCCGCGAGCAGGGCCGGGATCGGGTCGTGCCAGGCGCCGAAGCGCTCGCGCACGGCGGCCAGTTCGTCCGGGGCGCGCCCGCCGGGCGGGGCGGTCACCGCGCCGTACCAGTAGACCCGCCCCTCGCCGAGCGGCACCATGCCGAACTCGGCGGCCGGGCCCCAGCTGATCGCCGCCGGCACCGGCGCCGGGAACGGGATCGCCGCGCGCCAGGCGGTCGAGCCCGCGTACACCGGGGCCGGGGCCTCGGGCCAGAGCCGGGCGCGCAGCACGCTGTGCAGGCCGTCGGCGCCGACCACCAGGTCGGCCCGGAGCGTGGCCGGCTCGCCGTGGCGGCGGTAGCGCACCTCGCCGGTGTCCGGGTCCACGTCGTCCACCTCGGCGCCGGTGCGCAGCGCCGGGGCCGGCAGCGCGTCGGCCAGGATCCGGTGCAGGTCGGCGCGGTGGATGCCGAGCGCGGTGGTGCCCAGCACCCGGGCCATCTCGTCGGCGTCCAACCGGGACAGCCAGCGCCCGCCCGCGGTGCGGATGCCGCCGGGGGCCTGCCGCCCCCGGGCGCGGACCACCGGCCCGAGCCCGAGGGCGTCCAGCCCGCGCAGCGCGTTCGCCATCAGGGTGAGCCCGGCGCCGACCTCGCGCAGCTCGGGGGCGCGCTCCAGCACGGTGACCCGCCAGCCGGCGCGGTGCAGGGCCAGTGCGGCGGCCAGACCGCCGATCCCGCCGCCGACCACGACCGCCGTCCGCGTCGCGTCCATCGCACCCGCCCCTTCTACGTCTGTAGAAGGGCATACTACATCCGTAGAAGCGGGCCGAGGAGGGGCATGGCACGGGCGGAACGGGTGGCGTCGCTGGCCGACGCGGCGATCGAGCTGCTCGCCGAGGGGGGCATGCGGGCGCTGACCCACCGGGCGGTCGACGCCCGGGCCGGCGTGCCGCTCGGCACCACCTCCGCCTACCTGCGGACCCGCCGGGCGCTGATCGAGGCGGTGGTGCAGCGGCTGGCCGACCTCGACCGCGCGGACCTGGTCGCCGAGCAGCTACCGACCGAGCAGCTACCGACCGAGCAGCTACCGGCCGGGCGGCCGCCGGCCGAGCAGCTACCGGCCGGGCAGCGGCCGGCCGGGCCGCCGGGGCCGCCGCTCACCCCGGACGACCTCGACCGGCTCGCCGCCGGCGTGGCAGCGGTGCTGGACCGCTGGCTCACCGCCGGCCGCAGTCGCACCCTGGCCCGGTACGCCTGCCTGCTGGAGGCGGTGCACCGGCCGGAGCTGCGGCAGATCCTCGAACACGGCACCGGCCTGCGGGTGCAGGCACGCGACCTGCTCGCCCGGGCCGGCGCGCCCGACCCGCGCCGGCGAGGCGACCAGTTCGTCGCGTTCGTCGACGGGCTGCTCTTCGACCGGCTGGTCGGCGCCGGAGCGCTGAGCGCCCCGCCGCCGGGCAGCCCGGCCAGCCGGGCCGACCTCGCGGCGGCCGTACGCACCCTGCTGCGCGCCGCCACCGACCCGGCCTGACGCCGGCCGCACCGGCGAGGCCCGGTCCCGGCCGGCCGGTTCAGTCGCCGGTCGCGGCGCCGACCCGGTGTGCGCTCGGGCTCACCCCGTGCACCCGCCGGAAGGCCGCGCTGAGCGCGAACGGGCTGCCGTAGCCGACCCGCCGGGCCACCGCGCCGACCGTGGCGTCCGGCTCCCGCAGCAGGTCGGCGGCGAGGGCCAGCCGCCACCCGGTGAGGAAGGTCATCGGCGGCTCGCCGACCAGGTCGGTGAAACGCCGGGCCAGCGCCGCCCGGGAGACGCCCACCTCGGCGGCGAGCGCGGCCACCGTCCACGGCCGGGCCGGGTCCTGCTGCAGCAGCCGCAACGCCGGGCCGACCACCGGGTCACCGGCGGCGGCGTACCAGGCCGGGGCGGTGCCGGGCCGGGCGAACCAGGTGCGCAGCGCGGCGATCAGCAGCAGGTCGAGCAGCCGGTCGAGGACCGCCTCCTGCCCCGGCGCGTCCCGGGTCACCTCCTCGGCCAGCAGCGGCACCAGCGGGCTGCGCCAGTCGTCGCCGGTGACCACCAGCAGCGGCGGCAGGGCGGTGAGCAGCCGCCGGCTCAGCTCGCCGGGTAGCTGGTAGGTGCCGGTCAACATCACCGTCGAGGCGTCCGGGCCGGTGCCCCAGGTGCGCACGCCCAGCCCGGACAGTGCGGTCAGCGGCTCGCCGCGCAGCGTCGTGCACCGCTGGCCGGGGTGGATCACCACCTGCGGCGGGGTCGCGGGGTCGTCGGCGACGGTGTAGGCGTCCGGCCCGCGCAGCACCGCCACGTCGCCGGGGCCCAGCCGGGCCGGCTCGCCGTCGTCCGGCACCACCCAGGCGGCACCGCGCACCAGCGCCACCACGGTCAGCGGCGCCCGGTCCTCGATGCGCAGCGCGAACGGCGGGTCCAGCACCGACCGGAGCAGGAACGCGCCCCGGGCCCGGGCCCCGTCCAGCAACCCGGTCAGCCCGTCCACGCCCGGATCATAGCCAGCCGGGCGGCGGTGCCCTCAGCCTCGCCCGCCGAGCCAGGCGACGGCCTGCTGCCGGGTGCCGGCGGGCACCTCGTGGCCGCCGGCGAACTCCTGGTAGGTGACGTCGTAGCCGAGGCCGCGCAGCCGGGGGACCAGGCGCCGGCTGCACACGTCGACCGGCAGCACCGGGTCGGCGGTGCCGTGCGAGACGAACACCCGGGGCCGGCCGTGGGTGACCTGCGGCGCGGCGAAACCGGGGGAGAAGGCCACCACCGCGTCGACCAGGTCGCCGTTGGTCAGGCCCAGGGAGAGGGCGTACGAGGCGCCGTCGGAGAACCCGCCGACCGCCACCCGGTCGACCGGGTAGCCGGCGAAGGCGGTGGCCAGCAACCCGTCCACCCGCCGCACGTCCGGCCCGAACCCCTCGACGATCAGGTCCCAGGTGCTCGACTCGGCCTGCGGGGCGACCAGCAGCAGGCGGTGCTCGTCGGCGACCGGGAGCAGCAGGTCCAACCCCTGCCGGGCCGAGCCGCCGGCCCCGTGCAGGAGCAGCACCAGCCGGTACGGTGGCCCGTCGACCGGTTCCGGGGCGTACACCATGGCCAACTGCCCGCCGTGCGGGTCGGTCAGCGCGGCCAGCCCGGCGGCGGCCAGCGCGGTCGGCGCGGCCGGCCGCGTGGTCAGCCGGCCGTGCCGCGGGTTCTCCTCCGGCTGCCGGTGCGGCGGCGCGGGTTCGGCCACGGGATCAGCGCTCTCCAGTTCCTGGGCGGGCGTGCGCCCGCGGATACCCCGCTGACCGGCGGCTAACCCCGGGGTCGTCGCGCCGGCCGCTCGCCGGCTCGCCGGCGAATCCGGTGCCGTCGCGCCGGCCGGTCCGCCCGGCGCCGCGGGCCGCCGTGGCGGCGCTCGCCCTGCGGCCGGTCGCCGTGGCGCGGATGCCGGAACGGGAATCCGCTACGGCCGCCCGGCCGGGCCGCCGCGGCCGTCCGGCCCCAGCCCAGCCGCGGCCGGTCCGGTCCTAGCCGCGGCCGGTCCGGTCCTAGCCGCTGACCCGGCGGACCAGCCGGGACGGGAACACGGTCACCGGCGGCGCGGGCCGGCCGGCCAGCGCGGCGGTCGCCGCGGCCGTGGCGATCTGCGCCACCGGGTGGGTCGCGGTGGTCAACGCGGGCGTGGTCATCGCGGCGAGCGGGATGTCGTCGAAGCCGGTCACGGCGACGTCGCCGGGCACGCCGACGCCGTCGCCGCGCAGCCGGTCGATCACCCCGAGCGCGGTGGCGTCGCTGATCCCGACGATCGCGTCGGTGTCCGGCCAGCGCGCCAGCACCTCACGGGCCGCCGTCCGGCCCCGGCTCGCGGTGAAGTCGCCGGGCACCAGCCGCACCGGCAGCCCCGCGTCCCGCATCACCTGCTGGTACGCCCCGACCGAGCGGCCGGCGCAGGAGAGCCAGCGCGGGCCGGTCACCATGGCGATGCGGCGGCGCCCGGTGGCGTACAGGTGGCGGACCGTGGCCGCCGTGCCACCGCCGTTGTCCACGTCGAACGAGGGCACCAGGGCGGAGCCGATGCCGATCGAGGCCACCCGGCCGCGCAGCGCCCGGGGGATCGCGGCGAGCATCGCCTCGGTGGTGTTGACCAGGACCAGCCCGCCCACGCTGCGGTCCTCGGCCAGCCGGCGCAGCCCGGCCGGCTCCCGGGTCGGCAACCAGTGCAGCACCACCCCCAACCCGTACGGCGCGCAGACCCGCGCCGCCGCGCCGACCACCCGGTCGACGTACGGGTCGTCGAGGACGCTGGCGTCGGCGCCCGCCACCACGACCACCAGCCGCACGCCGCTGCCCCGGACCAGCGCCCGGGCGGCGAGGTTCGGCGCGTACCCGAGCCGGTCGGCGGCCGCGTTGACCCGGTCGCGGGTGACCGGCGCGGCGTAGCCGGTGCCGGCGAGCACCCGCGAGGCGGTGGCCCGGGAGACCCCGGCCGCCGCGGCGACGTCCTGGAGGGTCGGTGGTCGGCGTGCCGTCGTCATCGCTGTCCTCCCCGTGGTCGGCCGCCCGCCGGCGGTCCCCACCGCATCATCCCGCGCCACGGGGCCGGTGGGTAAGGGGTGGAACCGGGTTGTGGTGAGAACGCTCTCAGGTGTGCGATCGAGGGGAAGTGCGTCCACCGGAAGGAAACCCGTCGTGAGTCCCGCCACCGCCCCACCCGCCGCACCGGCCCCGGCCGTGCCCCGATCGGTGCTCGCCGCCCGTACCGGCGTGGCCGTGGTGTTCGCCCTCAACGGCCTGGCCGTGGCCACCTGGTTCGGCCGGGTGCCGGCGGTCCGCGAGGCGCTCGGGCTCAGCGCCGGCCGGCTCGGGCTGCTGCTGCTCGCGATCTCCGCCGGCGCGCTGCTCGCCATGCCCACCGCCGGCCTGGTGGCCCAGCGTCTCGGTACGTCCCGGACGGTGGCCGCCTCCACCCTGCTCGTCGCGGCCGGCCTCACCCTGGCCGGGTTCGCCGGCCTCGCCGGCTCGCTGATCGGGGTGGCGGTCGGTCTCTTCGCGCTCGGCTACGGCTCCGGCACCTGTGACGTGGCGATGAACGTCGAGGGCGCGGCCGTGGAACGACGGCTCGGGCGTACCGTCATGCCCCGCTTCCACGCGGCCTGGAGTCTCGGCTCGGTGGCCGGCGCGGCGCTCGGCGCCGGAGCCGCCCGCCTCGGCCTGCCGATCGCCGCCCACCTGACCGCGATCGCCGTGGTGGTGCTGGTCGGCACCGTGCTGGCCGCCCGGTCGTTCCTGCCGGTGGCGGAGAGCACGACGGCCCCGGCTCCGGCCCGCCGCCGGCGGGACCTGCTGGCCGCCTGGCGGGAGCCGCGCACCCTGCTGGTCGGCCTGCTGGTGCTGGTGATGGCGTTCGCCGAGGGCAGCGCCAACGACTGGCTGGCGGTCGCCTTCGTCGACGGCCACGGCCTCAGCGAGGCGGCCGGCGCGGCGGTCTTCGGCGTCTTCGTGGTCGGCATGACACTGGGCCGGACGGTCGGCACCCTGGCGCTGGACCGGTGGGGTCGGGTGCGGGTGCTGGTCGCCACCATCCTGCTCGCCACCGTCGGCGCCGCCACGGCGGTGTTGGCCGGATCGGGGCCGGTGGCGATCGCCGGCGTCGCGCTCTGGGGCGTCGGCGCCTCGCTCGGCTTCCCGGTCGGGATGAGCGCGGCCGCCGACGACGAGGAGCGGGCCCCGGCCCGGGTCAGCGTGGTCGCGGTGATCGGCTACACCGCGTTCCTCGGCGGGCCGCCGCTGCTCGGGATGCTCGGCGACCGGGTCGGCACGCTGCAGGCCCTTCTGGTGGTGCCGCTGCTCCTGGTGCCCACCCTCGCCCTGGTCCCCGCCCTCCGCCCCCCGTCCCGCTGACCCGCGACGGCGGTCACCACGATCGCTCAGCAGGTGGTCGTCGACGCCCACCTTCCCGGCGGACGATCCCCGGTTCGCCGCGCAGGGGGCTCTCAGGGAGTGTCCAGGGGGTTGCCAGGCAGGGGTGGTGCACTGGGAGGGCGAGGAGAGGAGCGGGGCATGGGCTGGTTCAGCCGGCGGCCGCGGGCCGCCGAGGGAGCGGTGACGAAACTCGACCGGGAGGCGACCCGCGAGGACCTGGCGGCGCTGGAGGCGTTCGTGACCAGCCGCCGGGGCGTGGAGTTCTACCTGGAACCGGAGACCACGGCGACGGACACCACGGTGGTGGCGATCGCCCACGACGGCGAGTGGATCCGCCGCCGGACCGGCACCCCGCGGGCCGCCGGCGCGATCGCCCGCAAGCACGCGGTGCCGCTGTACGAGGCGGCCCGCACCGGCTACCCGGAGCGGATGCGCGCCTGGAACCGGGCCCACCCGGAGCGGCGCGCCCGCTGACCGGACGAGGACGGGTTCACGCCTCGGCGGCGACCGCCGCGCGCGCCTCGTCCAGCGTCATCGGCGGCTGGTGGCTCGCCACGTACCACTGGACGTCGTCGCTCAGCAGCCGGCGTACCAGGCCCAGGTCGGGCCGGTCCGCCGGGGT
Source organism: Micromonospora sp. C28SCA-DRY-2 (assembly GCF_030519475.1). GTDB lineage: Bacteria > Actinomycetota > Actinomycetes > Mycobacteriales > Micromonosporaceae > Micromonospora. Next base: position 119,724 of record NZ_JAUMKD010000008.1, read on the forward strand.
GCGCAGGTGTGCCGGCGGCGGGTAGTAGGCGTCGCCGAGCAGCAGCACCCCCGAGTCCGGCACGGTCACCACGGTGGAGTCAGGTGCGTGTCCGCCCCCGACGTGCCGCACCCGTACGCCCACCGGCAGCTCCAGCTCGTCGGTGAAGGTCCGGGTGGGCGGCAGCACCGCGAAGCCCTCCCACGAGTCGACGGCCAACGCCCGGGCCCGGAAGCTGGGGCCGAGCCGCGGATTGGCCCGCACCTGCTCGCGCAGGTACCGGTGGCTCCACGGCCGGGCCGCCTCCTCGCGCAGCAGCCGCTCGCCGGCGACGTGTCCCACGATCTCCACGTCCGGCCAGGCGCAGGCGCCCCAGACGTGGTCCCAGTGGTGGTGGGTGTAGACCAGCCAGCGCGGCGCCGGCAGCCCGGCGGCGCGCAGCGCGGCCTGGATCTCCCGGGCGTGCGCGGGGCTCTGCCCGGCGTCGATCAGCACGCTGCCCCGGTCGTCGGCGACCAGCGCGACGCCGGCCTGTACGGCCGCCGGATCGGGGTCGCCGGGGCAGAGCCAGACTCGCCCGGCGAGGTGCTCGAACCTCATGTCGATCATCGCGACACCTCCTCGGACGGGTGCGGAAAACGGCTGTCCGCCAAGATCCTAAACCCCGCCGGAGATCGGGCTCCCGGCACGTCGGCCGCGCCGCCGGCATCCCCCTCCGCGTGCCCTCTGCCCGGCGTCAACCCACGCGGCCTCAGCGGGCGGGAACCGTTGCGTGGGTTGACGCAGAGCCCGGGTGGTGGAGCGATGCGGCTCCGCGCGGATCGGAGCGGTTCGACGGCGGCGCAGGGCGACGCGGGGCGGCGAGGGCGCGTTGACCGGTACCCGGCGGGTGTGGCAGCATTCCCGGCCTGACGGCAGTGAAGGAAGCCGGTGCGATTCCGGCGCGGTCCCGCCACTGTCACCGGGGAGCGATCCCCCCTCGTGAGTCACGGCCGTGCGTGCGCGGTTGGAAGGCCGGGGGTGAGCGTCGATCCGGGAGCCAGGATACTTCGGCCGTCGGGAGTTGACCCCAGGGCGTGGACACCCGAGGAGGACCCGATGACGCACCGCGTCTCCATCGTCGGCGGCGGCCGCCGTACCCGGCCCGGCCGCGCCAGCGCACCCGCCGCCTTGAGCCGCCGCGCCGCCGCGCCCGCCGCGGGCCGCCGCACCGTCGTTCACCGCTGAGTTCCGCACCCTGCCGCGTCCCGGCACCGGCCCGCCGCCGGTGAGCCGGCCGCCGGCGCCGCCCGTCCGCTGAACCAGCACCCGTCCCGCCGCGCCCGGCCGCCTCCGTCGACCGGGCAGGCGTCACTCTCCGGAGCCATTCGTGCGCATCCTGCTGCTCTCCACCGCCGACACCGACCTGCTCGCCGCCCGGGCCAGCGGCGCCGACTACCGGCTGGCCAACCCGGCCCGGGTCGCCGCCGACGCCGTGCCCGCGCTGCTCGACGGCGTCCACCTCGCGGTCGTACGCCTGCTCGGCGGCCGGCAGGCGTGGCTGGACGGGCTGGCCACGGTGCTCGCCTCCGGCGTGCCCACGGTGGTGCTCGGCGGCGAGGCGGTGCCGGACGCCGAGCTGATGGCCGCCTCCACCGTGCCGTCCGGAGTGGCCACCGAGGCGCTGGCCTACCTGGTCGAGGGCGGGCCGGCCAACCTCGCCCAGCTGGCCCGGTTCCTCTCCGACACGGTGCTGCTCACCGGCGAGGGCTTCGCCCCGCCCGCGCCCACCCCGGCCTACGGCGTGCACGGCGAGCACCCCGCCCACCCGGACCGGCCGACCGTCGGCATCGTCTTCTACCGGGCGCACGCCCTCGCCGGGAACACCGCCTTCGTGGACACCCTGGCCGCCGCGGTCGACGCCGCCGGTGGCAACCCGCTGCCGATCTTCTGCGGCTCGCTGCGCGGGCTCACCTCGGGCGCCGGGCCGCTGGGCCTCTTCGCCGGCTGCGACGCCCTGCTGGTCACCGTGCTCGCCGCCGGCGGCACGGTCGCCGCGGACGCCTCCGGCGGCGGCGACGAGGACGCCCGGGACGTGGGCGCGCTCGCCGCCCTCGACGTGCCGGTGATCCAGGCGCTCTGCCTGACCAGCACCCGGGAGCAGTGGGCCGGCAGCGACGCCGGACTGTCCCCGCTGGACGCCGCCATGCAGGTGGCCGTCCCCGAGTTCGACGGCCGCATCATCAGCGTGCCGTTCTCGTTCAAGCGGATCGACGCCGACGGGCTCTCCGGCTACGCCGCCGACCCGGAACGCGCCGCCCGGGTCGCCGGCGTCGCGGTGCGGCAGGCCCGGCTGCGGCGGCTGCCGAACGCGCGGAAGCGGGTCGCGGTGGTGCTCAGCTCATACCCGACGAAGCACTCCCGGGTCGGCAACGCGGTCGGGCTGGACACCCCCGCCTCGGCGGTCCGGCTGCTCGGCGCGCTCGCCGAGGCCGGCTACCACCTCGGCGACGCCCGTGTGCCCGACGACGGGGACGCGCTCATCCACGCCCTCATCGCCGCCGGCGGGCACGACGTCGAGTGGCTCACCCCCGAGCAGCTCGCCGCCGCCCCCGCCCGGGTGCCCGGCGACCGCTACCGCCGCTGGTTCGACCAGCTGCCCGCCGAGCTGCGCGAACGGATGCGTGAGCACTGGGGCGAGCCCCCCGGCGAGCTCTACACCGACGGCGGGGACATCGTGCTGGCCGGGCTGCGGTTCGGCAACGTGGTGCTGCTCATCCAGCCGCCGCGCGGCTTCGGGGAGAACCCGATCGCCATCTACCACGACCCGGACCTGCCGCCCAGCCACCACTACCTGGCCGCGTACCGGTGGCTGGCCGCGCCGGTCGCCGACGGCGGCTTCGGCGCCGACGCGGTGGTGCACCTGGGCAAGCACGGCACCCTGGAATGGCTGCCCGGCAAGGGAGTCGGGCTGGCCGCCGGCTGCGCCCCGGACGCCGTCCTCGGCGACCTGCCGCTGGTCTACCCGTTCATCGTCAACGACCCCGGCGAGGGCACCCAGGCCAAGCGTCGCGCGCACGCCGTGGTCGTGGACCACCTGGTGCCGCCGATGGCCCGCGCCGAGACGTACGGCGACCTGGCCCGGCTGGAGCAGCTGCTCGACGAGTACGCCACCGTGCAGGCCCTCGACCCGGCCAAGGTGCCCACCGTGCGGGCCCAGATCTGGGCGCTGGTGCGCGCCGCCGAGCTGCACCACGACCTGCACACCGAGCAGATGCCCGGCGAGGACGACTTCGACGACTTCGTGCTGCACCTCGACGGCTACCTGTGCGAGGTCAAGGACGTGCAGATCCGCGACGGGCTGCACGTCCTCGCCGCCGCGCCCACCGGCGAGCCGCGGGTGAACCTCGTCCTCGCCGTGCTGCGCGCCCCGCAGGTCTGGGGTGGCCGGTACGCGCTGCCCGGCCTGCGGCAGGCGCTCGCCGCCGCGTACGGGCTGGACGAGCAGGCGCTGCTCGCCGCGCCCGGGGAGCGGCTGACCGCGCCGGAGGCGCTGAGCGACACCGTCGACGGGCCGGCCGGCACCGCCGCCGACGCGGTGGACCTGATCGAGGCGCTCGCCCGGCGGCTGGTGGTCGGCATGGAGACCCTCGGCTGGGCGCCCGACAAGGTCGACGCGGTGGTCGAGGAGGTCACCGGCCGGGCCGTCCCGGACGCCGCCGCGGTGCTCCGCTTCGCCGCCACCGAGCTGGTGCCCCGGCTGGAGCGGACCACCGACGAACTGGCGCACACGCTGGCCGCGCTCGACGGCCGGTTCGTGCCGCCCGGCCCGTCCGGCTCGCCCACCCGCGGCCTGGTCAACGTGCTGCCCACCGGGCGGAACTTCTACTCCGTCGACCCGAAGGCGATCCCCAGCCGCAACGCCTGGGACGTCGGCGTGGCGCTCGCCGACTCGCTGCTCGCCCGGCACCTCGCCGACACCGGCGGGTACCCGCGCTCGGTCGGGCTCACCGTCTGGGGCACCAGCGCCATGCGGACCCAGGGCGACGACATCGCCGAGGTGCTCGCGCTGCTCGGCTGCCGGCCCACCTGGGACGACCGGTCCCGCCGGGTCACCGGCGTCGAGGTGGTGCCGCTGGCGGAGCTGGGCCGGCCCCGGATCGACGTCACGGTGCGCATCTCCGGCTTCTTCCGGGACGCCTTCCCGCACGTCGTCGCGCTGCTCGACGACGCCGTGCGGCTGGTCGCCGCCCTCGACGAGCCGGCCGCCGACAACCACGTCCGCGCGCACGTCGCCGCCGACGTGGCCGAGCACGGCGACGAACGCCGGGCCACCGCCCGCATCTTCGGCTCCAAACCGGGCGCGTACGGCGCCGGGCTGCTGCCGCTGATCGACGCCCGCAACTGGCGCAGCGACGCCGACCTGGCCGAGGTGTACGCGGTCTGGGGCGGCTACGCCTACGGCCGGGGGCTGGACGGGCGGGAGGCGCGGGCGGACATGGAACGCTCCTTCGCCCGGATCGCGGTGGCGGTGAAGAACCAGGACACCCGCGAGCACGACATCGTCGACTCCGACGACTACTTCCAGTACCACGGCGGGATGGTGGCGATGGTCCGCCACCTCACCGGCGCCGCCCCGGCCGCGTACGTCGGCGACTCGGCGATGCCGCACGACGTGCGGACCCGGACGCTGGGCGAGGAGACCCGGCGGGTGTTCCGGGCCCGGGTGGTCAACCCGAAGTGGATCGCGGCCATGCGCCGGCACGGCTACAAGGGTGCCTTCGAGCTGGCCGCCACCGTGGACTACCTGTTCGGCTACGACGCCACCGCCGGCGTGGTCGACGACTGGATGTACGAGCACCTGGCGGCCGCGTACGTCTTCGACGAGACCACCCGGGAGTTCCTGGAGCGGTCCAACCCGTGGGCGCTGCGCGGCATCACCGAGCGGCTGCTGGAGGCCGCCGACCGGGGCCTGTGGGCCGCTCCCGCCCCGGCCACCCTGGACCGGCTCCGGGAGACGTACCTGACCACCGAGGGCGACCTGGAGGAGCGGCAGTGAGCGCGAGGAGTGAGCCGGCTCTGCGAGCCCCGCAGTCGCGAACGGAAGGCAGCGCAGTGACCGGGTACCCGTTCAGCGCCGTGCTCGGCATGGCCGACATGCGGCTCGCGCTGCTGCTCAACGCGGTCAGCCCGGCCATCGGCGGGGTGCTGGTGCGCGGCGAGAAGGGCACCGCCAAGTCCACCGCCGTCCGCGCGCTCGCCGCGCTGCTGCCGCCGGTCGACCGGGTGGCCGGCTGCCGGTTCGCCTGCGACCCCGCCGCCCCCGACCCGGCCTGCCCGGACGGCCCGCACCCGGCCGCGCCGCCGGCCGAGCGCCGCCCCGCCCGGCTGGTGGAGCTGCCGGTCGGCGCCGCCGAGGACCGGGTGGTCGGCTCGCTCGACCTGGAACGGGCCCTCGCCGACGGGGTCCGCGCGTTCGAGCCCGGCCTGCTCGCCGCCGCGCACCGCGGGGTGCTCTACGTCGACGAGGTCAACCTGCTCCACGACCACCTGGTCGACCTGCTGCTCGACGCGGCCGCGATGGGCCGCTGCCACGTCGAGCGCGAAGGCGTCTCGGTCAGCCACGCCGCCCGGTTCCTGCTGGTCGGCACGATGAACCCGGAGGAGGGGGAGCTGCGCCCGCAGCTGCTCGACCGGTTCGGGCTCACCGTCGAGGTGGGCGCCAGCCGCGATCCCGCCGTCCGGGTCGAGGTGGTCCGCCGCCGGCTCGCCGCCGACGCCGACCCGGTCGGCTTCGCCGCCCGCTGGGCCGCCGCGGACGCCGAGATCGCCCACCGGGTGGCCACCGCCCGGCGGCGGCTGGACGGCGTGCGGCTGCCCGACGCCGCGTTGCGCCAGATCGCCGAGGTCTGCGCCGCCTTCGACGTGGACGGCATGCGCGCCGACATCGTCACCGCGCGCACCGCGCTCGCGCACGCCGCCTGGCACGGCCGGGACGCGGTCACCGTCGAGGACGTCCGGGTGGCCGCCCGGCTGGCGCTGCCGCACCGCCGCCGCCGGGACCCGTTCGACACCCCCGGCCTGGACGAGAAGCGCCTCGACGAGGCCCTGGACCGGGCCGGTGACGACGGCCCCGACGACGACCCCGGCGGCCCGGGCGGTTCCGGTGGCGGCCCGCGCGGCGGCCCCGACACCCCCGGTCCCGGCCCGCACGGCGGTCCCGGCGGCACCCGCGACGACGGCCGATCCGACGGGTCCCGGGAGGACGGCGGATCCGAAGCCCGGCCGGCCGGCGCTTTCGGACCGGACTCCGGGAGCGCTGACGCCGCCGGGGACCGGGCCGACGGCACCGGGCCCGACCGGCCCGGTGCCGACGAGGTTTCCGAGCGCTCCGACGACCTGGTGGCCGGCCCGCGCGACCCCGGTGGCGGGGACGCGGGCGCGGGCGGCGGGTCCGACCCGGCCCGTCCGGACGGCCGGCCCGGCGCGGGCGGGCAGCCGGTGGCCGTCCCTCGGCAGGGCCTGAAGGCCCGGCTGCTCACCGCGCCCGGCGTCGGTGACGGCGTGCCGGGGCGCCGGTCCCGGGCCCGCACCGGACGGGGCCGGACCACCGGCGCCCGGGTGCCGGCCGGCCGCCCCGGCGCGCTGCACCTGCCGGCGACGCTGAGGGCCGCCGCGCCGCACCAGGCCGCCCGGGGCCGCACCGTCGGGCCGCTGCGGCTGCGCCCGGTCGACCTGCGCGAGGCGGTCCGCGAGGGGCGCGAGGGCAACCTGGTGCTCTTCGTGGTGGACGCCAGCGGGTCGATGGGCGCCCGGCAGCGGATGGCCGCCGTCAAGGGCGCCGTGCTCGCCCTGCTCACCGACGCCTACCAGCGCCGGGACAAGGTCGCCGTGGTCGCCTTCCGGGGCGCCGGCGCGCAGACCCTGCTGCCGGCGACCTCGTCGGTGTTGGCCGCGTCGGCCCGGCTCGCCGACCTGCCCACCGGCGGGCGCACCCCGCTGGCCGAAGGGCTGCTGGCCGCCGCCGAGCTGCTACGGGTGGAGCGGCTGCGCGACCCCCGGCGGCGCCCGCTGGTGCTGGTGCTCACCGACGGCCGGGCCACCGCCGGCGACCGGCCGCTGGACCGGGCCGCCCGCGCGGCGGGCGTGCTCGCCGCCACCGGCGCCCCCTGCGTCGTCGTCGACTGCGAGTCCGGCCCGGTCCGCCTCCACCTGGCCCGCCGCCTCGCCACCCACCTCGCCGCCGACCACCACCCCCTGGCCGAGATCGCCACCGCCCCCCTGACCCATCTCGCCGCCCACCCCACCCAGTCCCGCGATCTTGCACTTCGGGCCCGGGCATGACGGACGAAAGCGCAGAAATCAGGGACCCAAACTGCAAGATCGCCGGGGAAGACCGATCGAGAAGGAGCGCCGCCTGATGCCGCAGGGGAAGCCGAGCCACGTACCCGCCGACGGGCTGACCACCCGGCAGCGGCGCAACCGCCCACTGCTGATCGTCCACACCGGGCAGATGAAGGGGAAGTCCACCGCGGCGTTCGGGCTGGCGCTGCGGGCCTGGACGGCCGGCCTGCCGGTCGGGGTGTTCCAGTTCGTCAAGAGCGCCAAGTGGCGGGTCGGCGAGGAGAACGCCTTCCGCGCGCTCGGCGAGGTGCACCGGCACACCGGCCAGGGCGCCCCGGTGGCCTGGCACAAGATGGGCGAGGGCTGGTCGTGGATCCAGCGCGGCGGCGCCGCCGACCACGCCGCCGACGCCCTGGAGGGCTGGCGGCAGATCCAGCGCGACCTGGCCGCCCAGCGCTACGGCCTCTACGTGCTCGACGAGTTCACCTACCCGATGACGTGGGGCTGGGTGGACGTCGACGAGGTGGTCGACACCCTGGCGAACCGCCCCGGGTTCCAGCACGTGGTCATCACCGGCCGGGACGCCGACCCGCGGCTGGTCGCCGCCGCCGACCTGGTCGCCGACCTGGTGAAGGTCAAGCACCCGATGGACGCCGGCCAGAAGGGCCAGAAGGGCATCGAGTGGTGACCCGCCCCGCCGCCGAACCCGCCGCGCCGTGGGCGCTGCCCCGGGTGGTGGTGGCCGCGCCGGCCAGCGGGCACGGCAAGACCACCGTCGCCACCGGGCTGCTCGCCGCGCTGCGCCGCCGCGGCCTGGCGGTCAGCCCGCACAAGGTCGGCCCCGACTACATCGACCCCGGCTACCACGCCCTCGCCGCCGGCCGGCCCGGCCGCAACCTCGACCCCTGGCTGGTCGGCGAGGAACGGATCGCGCCGCTGCTGCGGCACGGCGCGTCCGTGCCGGTGCCGGCCGACGTGGCGGTGATCGAGGGGGTGATGGGGCTGCACGACGGCGCGGTCGGCCGGCGCGGCTTCGCCTCCACCGCACACGTCGCGCGGTTGGTCGACGCCCCGGTGCTGCTGGTGCTGGACACCACCGCGCAGGGCCGCTCCGCCGCCGCGCTGGCGCTCGGCATGGCCGCGTTCGACCCGGCCGTGCGGATCGGCGGCGTGCTGCTCAACCGGGTCGGCTCGGCCCGGCACGAGACGCTGCTGCGCGACGCGCTCGCCGAGGTGGGCGTACCGGTGCTCGGGGCAGTCGCGCGGGCCGCCGCGGTGGCCGCGCCGTCGCGCCACCTCGGGCTGGTGCCGGTCGCCGAGCGGGCGCCGGAGTCCGTCGCCACGGTGGCCGCCCTCGCCGACCTGGTCGAGTCCACGGTGGACCTGGACGCGGTGCTGGCGCTGGCCCGCACCGCCCCGCCGCTGACCGCGCCGGCCTGGGACCCGGCCGCCGCCGTCGGCGGCCCGGCCGGCGCCGGCCGCCCGGTCGTCGCGGTCGCCGGCGGACCGGCCTTCACCTTCTGCTACGCCGAGCACGCCGAACTGCTGGTCGCGGCCGGCGCCGAGGTGGCCGGCTTCGACCCGCTGCGCGACCCGGCGCTGCCCGCCGGCACCCGCGCGGTGGTCGTCGGCGGCGGCTTCCCCGAGGCGTACGCGGGGCAGCTCGCCGACAACACGGCGCTCCGCGCCGAGCTGGCCGGCTTCGACGGCCCGGTGCTCGCCGAGTGCGCCGGGCTGCTCTACCTCGGCCGCTGCCTGGACGGCGCGCCGATGTGCGGCCGGCTCGACCTCACCGCCCGGATGACCGACCGGCTCACCCTCGGCTACCGCGACGCGGTGGCCGCCACCGACTCCCCGCTGGCCCGCGCCGGCGACCCGGTACGCGGGCACGAGTTCCACCGCACCGCCACCGACCCGGGCCACGGCGACCGGCCGGCGTGGCGCTGGGACGGCGCCCAGCACGGCTTCGTCGCGGGCGCAGTGCACGCGTCCTACCTGCACACGCACTGGGCCGGCCACCCGCGGGCCGCCCGCCGCCTGGTCGAGGCGGCCAGCCGGTGACCGCGCGGAACGGCATCCCGGCGGACGATCGCGGCGCCCCGGCCGAGCCGCCCTCCGCCCGCCGCCTGGCCGGCGGCCAGCCGGTGACCGCGCGCGCTGACACCGGCCCGCCCGGGCCGGGCGCCGGCCGGTCCGGGCCGGCCGACGCCGCCACGCTGACCGGGGTCGGGGTCGGTCCGGGCGATCCGGAGCTGCTCACCCTCCGGGCGGTCCGGGTGCTGGCCGAGGCCGACGTGGTCTTCGTACCCGTGCTGGACCGCCTCGCCGCGAGCCCCGGGCGGGCCGAGACCACCGTCGCCGGGCACGTCGCCGCGGACCGGCTGCACCGGCTGCCGTTCGCCCTGGACGACCGGGGCGGGGTGACCCGTCGCCGGGAACGCGCCTGGGACGCCGCCGCCCGGGCGGTGGTCGGCGCGGTCGACGGCGGTGCGCGGGCGCTGGCCTTCGCCACCATCGGCGACCCGAACGTCTACTCCACCTTCGGCTACCTGGCGCAGACCGTCCGGGCGCTGCGCCCGTCGGTCGAGGTGCGCACGGTGCCCGGGATCACCGCCATGCAGGAACTCTCCGCGCGCAGCGGCGTCCCGCTCTGCGAGGGCCGGGAGCCGCTGACCCTGCTGCCGGCCACCGCCGGGCTGGCGCTCTTCGCCGACGCGCTCGCCGGACCGGGCACCGTGGTCGCCTACAAGGGCTGGCGGCGGCACGCCGACCTGGTCGCCGAGCTGCGCCGGCAGGACCGGCTCGGCGAGGCCGTGCTGGGCCGGGGGCTCGGGCTGCCCGGCGAGCGGGTCGGCCCGGTCGAGCTGGCCGGCGACGACCTGCCGTACCTGTCCACGCTGCTGGTCCCGGCCCGCCGCGACCGTCGGGGAGGAAAGCTGTGACCAGCGCGGAAACCGCCGAGCGGGCGACGCCGGCCGGCCGGGTGTGCTTCGTCGGCGCCGGCCCCGGCGCGGCGGACCTGCTCACCCTGCGGGCCGTCCGGGCGATCGGCGCCGCCGACGTGGTGATCTGGGCGGCCAGCCTGGTGCACGCCGACGTACTCGGGTACGCCCGTCCCGGCGCCGAGATCGTCGACTCCTCGCAGCTGCCCATCGAGGGGGTGCTCCCGCTCTACCGGCGGGCCGCCGCCGAGGGGCTGGCCGTGGCCCGGATCCACTCCGGCGACCCGGCGCTCTGGGGTGCGGTGCAGGAGCAGCTCGACCTGTGCCGGGCGCTCGGGCTGGCGGTCGAGGTGGTGCCCGGGGTCTCCTCGTTCACCGCGGTCGCCGCGATCGTCGGCCGCGAACTGACAGTCCCCGAGGTGGCCCAGTCGGTGATCCTCACCCGGCTGGAGGGCGGCAAGACGCCGATGCCGCCGGGGGAGCGGGTACGCGACTTCGCCCGGCACGGCACCACCATGGCGCTCTTCCTCTCCGCCGCCCGCTCCGGGCAGGTGCAGGCCGAGCTGCTGGCCGGCGGCTACCCGGCGGACACCCCGGCCGTGGTGGCGTACCAGGCGACCTGGCCGGACGAGCTGGTGGTGCGCTGCACGGTCGGCACCCTGGCGGCCACCGTGAAGGAGCACCGGCTCTGGAAGCACACCCTGTTCCTGGTCGGTCCGGCGCTGGCCGCCGCCGGCACCCGCTCGCACCTCTACCACCCCGGGCACTTCCACACCTTCCGCCGTGCGGAGCCGGCCGCCCGGGCCGAGCTGCGCCGGGCCCGGGACGCCGGGCCGGGGGACGGGCCCCGGGCATGACGTACGCGGAGCCGCCGCTGCGCGAGCCGGACCTGCCGCGTACCGCGAAGGTCCGGCCCACCGCGCTGCGCACCGGCTGGACCACCGGCGCCTGCGCCACGGCGGCGGCGAAGGCGGCGGTGACCGCGCTGGTCACCGGCGTGCCGCAGCGGGAGGTGGAGATCGGGCTGCCGGCCGGGCGGCGGGTGCGCTTCGCGGTCAGCCGGTGCGAGCTGGCCGCCGGTCCGGCGCCGTGGGCGGAGGCGGTGGTGGTCAAGGACGCCGGGGACGACCCGGACGTCACCCACGGCGCGGAGCTGACCGCCACGGTGCGCTGGTCGGCGCCGCCCGGACTGCGGCTGGCCGGCGGCGACGGCGTCGGCACGGTCACCCGGCCGGGCCTCGGGCTGCCGGTCGGCGGGCCGGCCATCAACGACACCCCGCGACGCATGATCACCGAAGCGGTGGCGGAGGTGGTCGACCTGACCCGCGCCGGCGTGCACGTGGTGATCAGCGTGCCGCGCGGCGAGGTCATGGCGCGCAAGACCACCAACCGGCGGCTCGGCATCGTCGGCGGCATCTCGATCCTCGGCACCACCGGGATCGTCCGCCCGTTCTCCACCGCCTCCTGGCGGGCCAGTGTGGTGCAGGCGGTGCACGTGATGGCCGCGCAGGGCCAGCGGACCGTGGTGCTCTGCACCGGCGGGCGCACCGAGCGGGCCGCCCGGGAGCTGCTGCCGGAGCTGCCGGAGGTCTGCTTCGTCGAGGTGGGCGACTTCACCGGCGCGGCGGTCACCGCCGCGGTCGCCGACGGCCTGACCGGGGTGGTCTTCGTCGGCATGGCCGGCAAGCTGGCCAAGCTCGCCGCCGGCGTGCTGATGACCCACTACACCCGGTCCAGGGTCGACCTGTCGCTGCTCGGCGCGGTCACCGCCGAGGCCGGCGGCGACGCCGACCTGGTCGCCGCGGTCGTCGCCGCCAACACCGGCCGGCACGCGTACGAGCTGTGGGCGGCGGCCGGCCTTCTCGGGGCGGCCGGTGACCTGCTCTGCCGGCGGGTCCGCCAGGTGCTGCTGCGCTTCGCCGGCCACCCGGTGGCCGTCGACGTGGCGATGGTGGACTTCGCCGGCTCCCGGGTGGTCGCCTCCTCCGGCCGGTGGGCGGCATGACGGCGGGCGAGGGCGACCGGGCGCCCGGGTTGACCGTCGTGGGGGTCGACGCCGCGGGTCGCCCGGCACACCCCGGGCTCGCCGCGACGCTGGCCGGCGCCGGCCTGGTGGTCGGCGCGGCCCGGCACCTCGCCGCGCTGCCGGTGCCACCCGGCTGCGCCACCGTCGCGCTGGGGCCGCTCGCCCCCGCGCTGGACCGGCTCGCCGCCGCCGTCGCCGCCGGCACTCCCGCCGTCGTGCTGGCCAGCGGCGATCCCGGCTTCTTCGGCATCGTCCGCCGGCTGCGCGCCGCCGGGCTGCGCCCGCGGGTGCTGCCGGCGGTGTCGAGCGTGGCCGCCGCGTTCGCCCGGGCCGGCCGGCCGTGGGACGACGCCGTCGTGGTGAGCGCGCACGGGCGGGACCCGCGGCCGGCGCTGAACGCCTGCCGGGCCCTGCCGGCGGTGGCGGTGCTCACCGCGCCCGGCGCCGGGGCGGCCGAGATCGGTGCCGGGCTGGCCGGCTGGACCCGCCGGCTGGTGGTGGCCGAGCACCTGGGCGGCGACGCCGAACGGGTCGTCGAGACCAGCCCGGCCGAGGCCGCCGCGCGGAGCTGGGCCGACCCGCACGTGCTGCTCTGCCTGGCCCACCCCGGAACCGGCCGCGCCGCCGGGATGCGGACCGACAACCAGCCGGCCGCCGCGCCGGCCGGCGGCTGGGCGCTGCCCGAGGACGCCTACGCGCACCGGCACTCCATGATCACCAAGTCCGAGGTCCGCGCCCTGGCGGTGGCCCGGCTGCGCCCCCGGCTCGGCCGGCTGGTCTGGGACGTGGGCGCGGGCAGCGGCTCGGTCGGCGTCGAGTGCGCGCTGCTCGGCGCGGCGGTCGTCGCGGTGGACCGGGACCCGGCCGCCGCCGGGCTGGTCCGGGTCAACGCCGACCGGCACGGCGTCGACGTCCGGGTGGTGACCGGCGCCGCCCCGGAGGCGCTGCGCGGGCTGCCCGAAGCGGACGCCGTCTTCGTCGGCGGCGGTGGCACCGACGCGCTCGCCGCCGTGGCCCGCCGCGCCCCCGACCGGGTGGTGGTCACCCTCGCCGCGGTGGACCGGGTCGCCCCGGCGGTCGGGCTGCTGCGCGCCGCCGGCTACGCCGTCGAGGGCGTCCAACTCGGCGCCGCCCGCCTCGCCGACCTGCCCGGCGGATCCATCCGACTCGCGGCCACCAACCCGGTGGTCGTCCTCACCGGGGAGCGCCCGTGAACCACCCGACCACCGCCGCGCCGGCCGGAGCGCCCCGCGCCAGCCGGATCGGACTCGTCGCGGCCACCGCCGCCGGCCGCCGGCACGCCCGCGTGCTCGCCGACGCCTGGCCGCACGCCCGGCCGGTGACCGGCCCGACCGTCGCCGACGCGCTGCGCACCGCCTGGGCGGAGTGCGACGCGGTGGTGGCGTTCCTGGCCACCGGGGCGGTGGTGCGCGTCCTCGCGCCGCTGCTCGGCGACAAGCGCACGGACCCGGCAGTGGTGGTGGTCGACGAGGCGGCCCGGCACGCCGTCGCGCTGCTCGGCGGGCACGCCGGCGGCGCCAACGACCTCGCCGGACGGGTCGGCGCGCTGCTCGACGCGCGGCCGGTGGTGACCACCGCCTCCGACGCGGCCGGCCTGCCGGGGCTGGACACGCTCGGCTGGCCGGTCGAGGGCGCGGTCGCCGCGGTCGGCCGCGCCATCCTCGACGGCGAACCGGTCGCGCTGGTCGCCGACGCCGCCTGGCCGCTGCCCGCGCTGCCGCCCAACGTCCGCCCCGGTCCGGACCTGCCCGGTCCGGCCGCGACCGCCGCTGCTGGCGCGGGTGCGGATGCGACCGCGCAGGCCGGGCCCACGGTGGACGCCGCACCGTCGCGGGACGCCGGGCCGGTGGTGGACGCCGGGCCGGCGGCCGGCGGCGGATACCGGCTGCTGGTCACCGACCGGCTGGTGCCGCTCGACGGGCGGACCGCCGTGCTGCGACCCCCGTCGCTGGTCGCCGGGGTCGGCGCCAGCCGCGGGGTGCCCGCCGCGCAGGTGCGCGAGCTGCTCGACCGGGTGCTCGCCGCCGCCGGGCTGAGCCCGGCCAGCCTGCGCCACCTGGCCAGCGCCGACGTCAAGGCCGACGAGGCGGGCATCCGGGCCACCGCGGACGCGCTCGGCGTACCCCTGGTGACCTATCCCGCCGCGGCGCTGGCGGCGGTCGACGTGCCGCACCCCAGCGAGGTGGTCCGCGCCGCGGTCGGCACGCCGAGCGTCGCCGAGGCGGCCGCGCTGCTCGGCGGCGAGGCCGAGCTGCTGGTGCCGAAGACCGCGACCGCGATGGCCACCGTGGCGGTGGCCCGGCACGCCCCGCGCGGCCGGCTCGCGATCGTCGGCCTCGGCCCCGGCGCGGCCGACCTGCGCACCCCGCGCGCGGTCGCCGAGCTGCGCCGGGCCGCCGTGGTGGTCGGCCTCGACCAGTACGTCGACCAGGTGCGCGACCTGCTGCGCCCGGGCACCCGGGTGCTCGCCAGCGGGCTGGGCGCCGAGGAGGCCCGGGCCCGCGCCGCCGTCGCCGAGGCGGCCGCCGGGCAGGCGGTGGCCCTGGTCGGCTCCGGCGACGCCGGGGTGTACGCGATGGCCAGCCCCGCGCTGGAGTACGCCGACGAGCGGATCGACGTGGTCGGCGTGCCCGGGGTGACCGCCGCCCTCGCCGCCGGGGCCCTGCTCGGCGCGCCGCTCGGCCACGACCACGCCTACCTGAGCCTCTCCGACCTGCACACCCCGTGGGAGGTCATCGCGCGCCGGCTGGCCGCGGTCGCCGAGGGCGACCTGGTGGCGGTCCTCTACAACCCGCGCAGCCGCACCCGGGACTGGCAGCTCGACGCGGCGTTGCGGCTGCTCGCCGCGCACCGCCCGGCGGACACCCCGGTGGGGGTGGTGCGCAACGCCAGCCGCGCCGGCGAGCGGGTGCACCTGGCCACCCTGGCCACCGTCGACGCCGCGCTGGTCGACATGTACAGCGTCGTGGTGGTGGGCAGCAGCCGCACCCGGTTCGTGGCCGGCCGGATGGTCACCCCGCGGGGGTACCGGTGGCGGCCGTGACCGTGCACGGCTGCCAGGGCTGCGGCGCCTGCCTGCTCACCTGCCCGACGCACGCGCTGCGGCCGGTGGCCGGCGGGCTGGAGGTGCGCGCCGACCGGTGCACCGGCTGCCTGGAGTGCCTGGAGATCTGCCCGGTGGACGCGATCCGCGCCGCCGGCACCGACAGTGGAGGGGAACCGATGAGTTCGACAGTGGTCAGCGCCGTATGCCCGGCCGCCCGGTGAGCCGGGCCGTCCACCCGATCGAGCGGCGGTCGTACGAGATCCTGCGGTCCCGGGTGGACCTGTCCCACCTGCCGCCGCTGACCCGCGCGGTGATCGAACGGGTGGTGCACGCCAGCGCCGACCTCGACTACGTCACCGACCTGGTCTGCGTCGAGGCGGCACTGGCCGGCGGGCTGGCCGCGCTGCGCGCCGGCGCGCCGGTGGTCACCGACGTGGCCATGGTGGCCGCCGGGATCACCGGCCGGGAGGCGCTCTGCCCGGTCGCCGAAGCGGCCACCGCCGCGCTGGCCCGCGCGGCCGGCCTCACCCGGTCGGCGGCGGCGGTCCGGATCGCGCTGGACCGGGTCGGCCCCGGCGCGGTCTGGGTGGTCGGCTGCGCGCCCACCGCCCTGGCCGAACTGGTCACCCTGGACGCCCGGCCGGCGCTGGTGGTCGGGTTGCCGGTCGGCTTCGTCGGCGCCGTCGAGGCGAAGGCGGCGCTGCGGGCCAGCGGCCTGCCCGGGGTGTCCAACCGCAGTGAGAAGGGTGGCTCGGCGGTCGCCGCCGCCGCCCTCAACGCCCTGCTCTACGTCGAGGAGAAGCCATGACCGCACTGGTCGTCGTCGGGCACGGCACGCGCAGCGCGGCCGGGGTCGCGCAGTTCACCGCACTGGTCGAGCGGATCCGCCGGCGGGCCGCCGGGGCGGTCGGCGACGTCGAGGGCGGCTTCATCGAGCTGTCCCGCCCGCCGCTGGCCGACGCGGTCGGCGCGCTGGCCGGCCGGGGCCACCGGTCGCTGGTCGCGCTGCCGCTGGTGCTCACCGCGGCCGGGCACGGCAAGGGCGACATCCCGGCCGCGCTGGCCCGGGAACGGCACCGCCACCCGGGCCTGCGCTACCGCTACGGCCGCCCCCTCGGCCCGCACCCGCTGCTGCACACCGTCCTGGCCGAGCGGATCGACGCGGCGCTGGCCGGCGACGGGCGGGCCGACACCTGGGTGGCGCTGATCGGGCGGGGGTCCACCGACCCGGACGCCAACGCCGAGGTGGCCAAGGTGGCCCGGCTGCTCTGGGAGGGGCGCGGCTATGCCGGCGTGGAGTTCGGCTTCGTCTCCCTCGCCGAACCGTCGGTGCCCCGGGTGCTGGACCGGCTGCGCCGGCTCGGCGCGCGGCGGATCGTGGTGGCGCCGTACTTCCTCTTCGCCGGGGTGCTGCCGGACCGGATCGTCGCCGGGTCCGCCGCGTACGCCGCCGCGCACCCGGAGCTCGACGTGCGGCTGGCCGACCTGATCGGCGACTGCGACGAGCTGGCCGACCTGGTGCTCGAGCGGCACGCCGAGGCGTTGCGCGGGGACATCCGGATGAACTGCGACACCTGCGCGTACCGGGTGGCGCTGCCGGGGTTCGCCGACAAGGTGGGCCGGCCGCAGACCCCGCACGACCACCCCGACGACCCGGTCGGCGGGCACCACCACCACCACCATCACCACCAGCACGGCGACGGCGATCCGGAGCACGGCCACGACCACGACCCCGGGCGGGGCCGGGTGGCGGTGGTCGGCGGCGGCCCCGGGCCGGACGACCTGATCACCGTACGGGGGCGGGCGCTGCTCGACGCCGCTGACGTGGTGGTGGTCGACCGGCTGGCTCCGCGCGGCCTGCTCACCGGCCTGCGTCCCGGGGTTCGGGTCATCGACGCGGCCAAGGTGCCCCGGGGCCCGGCGATGGCCCAGGAGGCCATCAACACCGCCCTGGTCGAGCACGCCCGCGCGGGCCGGCGGGTGGTCCGGCTCAAGGGCGGCGACCCGTACGTCTTCGGGCGGGGCCACGAGGAGGTGCTGGCCTGCGCGGCGGCCGGCGTGCCGGTCACCGTGGTGCCGGGGGTGACCAGCGCGGTCGCCGCGCCCGCGCTGGCCGGCGTGCCGGTCACCCACCGGGGCGTGGCGCACGAGTTCACGGTGGTCTCCGGCCACCTGCCGCCCGGGCACCCGGAGTCCCTGGTGGACTGGGCCGCGCTGGGCCGGTCCCGGGGCACCCTGGTGCTGCTGATGGCGGTGGACACCGTCGACAAGATCGCCGCGGTGCTGGTGGAACACGGGCGGGACCCGGACACCCCGGTGCTGGCCGTGCAGGACGCCGGGCACCCCGGCCAGCGTGCCGTGGCGGCCCGGCTCGACGGGATCGGGGCGCTGGTCGCCCGGGAGGGCGTCCGGCCGCCGGCGGTGTTCGTGGTCGGCCCGGTGGCCGCCCTCGGCGCCGCCGGCGGCTGACGGCGGCGGGTGGGGGCGAGCGCAGGCTGTGGAGCTGACGTCGGGAACGACTCGGCCCAACCCGGGCCGGGTCGGCCCGGGTTGGGCGCTCCGTCGACCGGTGGCGCCCCGGGCCGGTCAGCCGGTGAGGGCGCGGGCGAGCGCGTAGCCGGCGGTGGCGGCGGCGAACCCGGCGGCGAGGCTGGCCGTGACGTTGAGCAGCGCGGCCAGCCGGCGGCCACCGCGCGCCAGCCGCAGCGTCTCGTAGCTCAGCGTGGACCAGGTGGTCAGGGCGCCGCAGAAGCCGGTGCCCACCAGCGCGCCCACCGCCGGGTCGGTCGGCAGTGCGGTGACCACCCCGAGCAGCAACGACCCGGCCACGTTGACCGTGAGCGTGCCCCACGGGAAGGCCGAGCCGAGGCGGGCCTGCACGGCCCGGTCGGTGAGGTAGCGCAGCGGGGCGCCGACGGCCGCGCCGAGCGCGACGAGCAGGGCGGTCACCGGCGGCCCCGCAGCCACCGGTCGGTCGCGGCGTCCCCGGCCCAGACCGCGAGCAGCGCCCCGACCAGCGTGGCGGCCAGGTACGCCAGGGCGGTGGCCGGGGCGCCGGCCAGCAGCGCCCGGTGCACGTCCACCGCGTAGGTGGAGAAGGTGGTGTAGCCGCCGAGCACTCCCACCCCGAGGAACGGCCGGGCCAGCGGCCGTCCGCCGCCGGACCGGCCGAGCACGGCCATCAGCACGCCGATCAGCAGGCAGCCGCTGAGGTTGACCCCGAAGGTCGCCCAGGGGAAGCCGTCCGGGTGGTGCGGGAACGCCGCCTGGAGGCCGGCGCGGGCCAGCGCGCCGAGCACGCCCCCGGCGGAGACGGCGCCGAGGACCGCCGCCGGGTGCGCGGCCAGTTCGCCCCGGTCACCGGGTACCCGCAGGTCGACGTCGGGATCGATCCGCGGCGGCTCGGCCGGACCGGTCACGTCTCCTCCCCAGCCGCGGGTGCCGCCGAGCGGCCGTCCGGCGGCGGGCGCCAGCATAACGCCCGGCGTGCCGGCCCCGGGCCGGTCTCCGGCCGGTCCCGCCGGGTCACCGCCCGGGGCGAACCGGCTCCACGCGCCGTGCCGCCCCCGCTCGGCCTCCCGCGCCGGCCCCGGCGGCCCCCGGCCGGCCCGCCGTGTCGCGACGCGGCGGGCCGCCACCAGCCCCCGCCCGCCGTGTCGCGATCTCGGGGTTCCGCCATAGCGCCCCGTGCCGTCCCCGGGCGGGGCGGCGGGCGTGCCGGAGGTCAGCGCACGGCCGCCACGGCGGCGTCGGTGCCGCCGCGCCAGAGCGTGCCGACCTCGGTGAAGCCGGCGTCGGTCAGCGCGGCCAGGTGCCAGGAGACCGGCGGGTTCCACTCCGGGCTGTGCCCGGACGGGTAGATCTCCCGGCGCCGGGCGACCAGCGGGGCGAGCGTCGGGTCGGCCGCCGCCCGGTCCCACCAGTCCGACCAGGACAGTACGGCGCCGGCGGCGTACCGGGCGTCGCGGCGGTCCCGGGCGCGGTCCAGCAGGCGCTTGCTGAGCTGCGGCAGGCCGTCGTCGGGCATGTGGTCGGCGTTGAGCAGGATGCCGCCCGGGCGCAGCAGGTCGCGGACCTCGGCGTAGAGCTTGGCCAGCCGGTCGCCCGGCAGCCAGTGCAGGGCGGTGGCGGTGAGCACCGCGTCGTACTCCCGGTGCGGCAGCGCGGCGGACCAGTCGGGTCGGTTGAGGTCGGCGGTCACCACGGTGACCCGGTCGCCGTGGGTGGCGCGGGCGATGGCGAGCAGCGCCGGGTCCAGGTCGAGCAGGGTCACCTCGGCGTCGGGGAAGCGGCGCAGCGCGCGCTGGGAGATGGTGCCGGTGCCGCCGGCCAGGTCGAGCAGGCGGGGCCGCTCGCCGTCGAGGACCGCGTCGACCGCGTCGAGCATGGCGCCGAACCGGTGCTCCCGGTCCGGCAGGTACGCCTCCTGCTGGCGGTCCCAGCTCTCCTGCCAGGCCGCCGCGTTCGTGATGTAAGGACTCATAGCGAGGAGGCTAGTTACCAGCGGGAGTGGGTGTCCAGCCCTTGTTGCAATATCTTTGCAATAGCGAAGGAGTGGCAGGGAGGGGTCGGGATCGGCGTTCCGGCCCGACCCCGCCCCTCGGCGGCGCGGTGTCCGAGCGCCGGCGCTCATCCGGTGGCGGCCACCAGATCCGGCTCGGTGGCCGGCTGGTCGGGGCGCCGGCGGGCCAGGCGCAGCGCCGCCAGCAGCACGCCGAGGCCGGCCAGGGTGACCGCGGCCCCCGCCCAGATCGGGGCGGTGTAGCCGAGCCCCGCCGAGATGGTCAGCCCGCCGACCCAGGCGCCCAGGGCGTTGCCGACGTTGAAGGCCGCGATGTTCGCTCCGGACGCCAACGTCGGGGCCCGGTGGGCGTACCGCATGATCCGCATCTGCAGCGGAGGCACGGTGGCGAAGCCGAAGCCCCCCATCAGCAGCAGGGACGCGATGGTGAGCGGCCGGCTGCCGGCGGTCAGGGCGAAGCCGGTGAGCACCACGCTCAGCGCCGCCAGGACGGTGACCAGGGTGTGGTCCAGCGACCGGTCGGCCGCCCGCCCGCCGAGCAGGTTGCCGGCGAAGAGGCCGACCCCGAAGAGCACGAGCAGCCACGGCACGGTGCCGGTGGCGAAGCCGCTGACCTCGGTGAGGGTGTACGCGATGTAGGTGAAGGCGCCGAACATGCCGCCGAAGCCCAGGATCGTGACCACCAGCGACAGCCACACCTGCGGGTGGGTGAAGGAGTGCAGTTCGCCGCGGAGCCCGCCGGCCGGAGCGGTGTCGCCGGCCGTCCGGCCCGGGATGAGCAGGGCCAGGCCGATCAGCGCCAGCACGCCGATGCCGGTGATCGCCCAGAACGTGGACCGCCAGCCGAAGTGCTGGCCGAGGAAGGTGCCGAACGGTACGCCGAGCACGTTGGCGGTGGTCAGTCCGGCGAACATCAGTGCGATGGCGCCCGCTCGGCGGGCCGGCGCGACCAGCCCGGCGGCGACCACGGCGCCGATGCCGAAGAACGCGCCGTGGCAGAGCGCGGCGACGATCCGGCCGGCCAGCATCACGCCGTAGCCGTCGGCCACCGCGGAGAGCAGGTTGCCCACGATGAAGAGCACCATCAGGCCGAGCAGCACCTGCTTGCGGGGCAGCCGGGTGACCGCCGCGGTCAGCGCCACCCCACCGACCGCGACGCTCAGCGCGTAACCGGAGATCAGCCAGCCGGCGACCGGCTCGGTGACCGCGAAGTCGGCGGCGACCTGGGGGAGCAGACCCATGATCACGAATTCGGTGAGGCCGATGCCGAAGGCGCCGACGGCCAGCGCGAGCAGGCCGGCGGGCAGGGACCGGGTGCGTGGGGACATGGTCATCCGTTTCCGGGAAGGGGACAGGTAGGGAGCGCATGCAACTACACGCGGCAGCAACGAAATAGTTGCACGCGCCTGCTATCAGCGCAAGCGTGCTAAGCTCGACGTCGACCAGGAGTCCGAGGGGGCACGGATGGGCATCGGCGACGACGCGGTCGAGATCCGCGCGCAGGGTTGGCGCACCCTCGCCGCGCTGCACGGCCTCATCGAGGCGTCCCTCGAGCGCGCCCTGCAGGCCGGGCACGACCTCTCGGTGGTGGAGTACACGGTGCTCGACGCGCTCTCCCGGCAGGACGGCTGGCACATGCGGATGCGCCAGCTGGCCCGCGCCGCGGCGCTCTCCGACAGCGCGACCACCCGGCTGGTCACCCGGCTGGAGGAGCGCGGTCTGCTGACCCGGGTGCTCTGCGCGGACGACCGGCGTGGCATCTACACCGAACTCACCCCGGCCGGCTCCGAACTGCTCGACCAGGCCCGGCCCACCCACGACCGGGTGCTCGCGCAGGCGCTGGCCGACGCGGAGGCCACCCCGGAACTGGCCCCGCTGGTCGACGCCCTGCACCGGTTGCCGGCACCCCGGTGACCCGCGGTCGCGCGGCCGTACCACCCGGGCCGCGGGGCCGCCGTTCCGCGACCCGAGGTCGCCGAAGGCGTACGCGTTCGCGCTGGGCGACCGGGGCGCTGTTCCCGTTTCCCCGGGTCGGCCGGTTCGTCCTCCCTGCTGCGGGAACGTGAGCGGGACCCGGAGAACCCGTGACCGGTGGGCCACCTCACCCCCGTGGCCCGTTGACCTCAACCCCGCTTCACCTTCGAAGCTGGTCGCAGTGGACGAGCGACGGGGAGGGTGACATGCGGGTGGTCGAGGTGACCGCGTTCGGGGGGCCGGAGGTGTTGACGCTGGCCGAGGCGCCGGAGCCGGTGCCCGGTCCCGGCGAGGTGGTCGTGGAGGTGGCCGCCGCCGACGTGCTCTGGGTGGAGACGATGATCCGGCGCGGCGAGGGCGGGGCGTACTTCCCGGTGCGGCCGCCGTACCGGCCGGGGGTGGGGGTGGCCGGCACGGTCGGCGCGGTCGGCGCGGGGGTCGACCCGGGCTGGTCCGGCCGCCGGGTGGTCACCCGCACCGACGAGCGCGGCGGCTACCTGGAACGGGCCGTGGTGCCGGTCGACGGCGTGCTGCCGGTGCCGGACGCCGTCCCGCTCACCGACGCGGCCGCCCTGCTGCACGACGGGGTGACCGCGTTCGGGCTGCTCGACCTGGTGCCGGTCGGAGCCGGCGACCGGGTGCTGGTCACCGCCGCCGCCGGCGGCCTCGGCGCGATCCTGGTGCAGGAGGTACGGGCCACCGGCGGGATCGTCGTCGCGGCGGCCCGCGGCCCGGCGAAGCTGGACGCGCTGCGCCGGCTCGGCGCGGACGTGGTGGTCGACTACGACGAGCCGGGCTGGACCGACCGGGTGCGCGCCGCCGCCGGGGAGGTGGACGTGGTCTTCGACGGCGCCGGTGGCGACTACGGTCGGGCCGCCTTCGACCTGGTGCGCGCCGGCGGGCGGTTCTCCGCGCACGGCACCCCGGCCGGGGCGTTCGCGGTCCCCGACCCCGAGGTCGCCCGGGCCCGGCGGATCGCCGTCACCGGCATCGCCGACGTGCAGTTCACGCCGGAGCAGGCCCGTCGGCACCTGCGGGCCGCGCTCGACGCGGCGGCGGCCGGGCGGATCGCGCCGCTGATCGGGCGGACCTTCCCGCTGGAGCGGGCCGCCGACGCGCACCGGGCCGTCGAGGGTCGGGCGGTGGTCGGCAAGGCGCTGCTGACCGTCTGAGCACCGGCCGGGCGGGCGCCACCCGGCGGTGGTGCCCGCCCGGCGGCGGGCGTACGGTACCCGGATCGGCGGGCGCGTGACCTCCCGGCGCCGGGGCGCGGTGACCGCGCGGGCGTGGCCGACCCGGGGAGGCCACCCGGCCCGCCGGCCGCGCCAGGAGCCACCCAGGAGGTAGCGATGCAGGACCGGACCCCGCGCCCGGAGGAGCTGGAACCGATCGAGCGGGCCGGCGTCGACGAGCTGCGGGCCCTGCAACTTACGCGGCTGCGCTGGTCGCTGCGACACGCGTACGAGCACGTGCCGCACTACCGGCGCGCGTTCGAGGCCGCCGGGGTGCACCCCGACGACTGTCGGGAGCTGGCCGACCTGGCCCGCTTCCCGCTCACCGGCAAGGCCGAGCTGCGGGAGAACTACCCGTTCGGCATGTTCGCCGTGCCCCGCGAGCGGATCGCCCGGCTGCACGCCTCCTCGGGCACCACCGGTCGGCCCACCGTGGTCGGCTACACCGCGGCCGACCTGAAGACCTGGGCCCGGTTGATGGCCCGCTCGATCCGCGCCTCCGGCGGCCGCCCCGGCGACCGGGTGCACGTCGCGTACGGCTACGGGCTGTTCACCGGCGGGCTCGGCGCGCACTACGGCGCCGAGGAACTGGGCTGCACGGTCATCCCGGTCTCCGGCGGGATGACCGAACGGCAGGTGATGCTGATCCGCGACTTCGCGCCCGAGGTCATCATGGTCACCCCCAGCTACATGCTGGCCATCGTCGACGAGATGGAGCGGCAGGGCGTCGACCCGCGCGGCACCTCGCTGCGGGTGGGCATCTTCGGCGCCGAACCGTGGACCGAGGACATGCGCCGCGAGATGGAGCAGCGGCTCGACATGCACGCGGTCGACATCTACGGCCTCTCCGAGGTGATGGGTCCCGGGGTGGCCAACGAGTGCGTGGAGACCAAGGACGGCCTGCACCTCTGGGAGGACCACTTCTACCCGGAGATCATCGACCCGGTGACCGGCGAGGTGCTGCCCGACGGGGAGCGGGGCGAGCTGGTGCTCACCTCGCTGACCAAGGAGGCCATGCCGGTGGTCCGCTACCGCACCCGGGACCTCACCCGGCTGCTGCCGGGCACCGCCCGGCCGATGCGCCGGATCGAGAAGATCACCGGACGGACCGACGACATGATGATCGTGCGCGGGGTGAACGTCTTCCCGACCCAGATCGAGGAGCTGATCCTGCGTACCCCGCAGCTGTCGCCGCACTTCCAGTGCGTCCTGGACCGGCAGGGGCGGATGGACACGCTGACCGTACGGGTCGAGCGGCGCGCCGGGGTGACCGTCGACGCCGCCGAGCGGGCCGGCGCGGAACTGGTCGACCTGGTCAAGAACACCATCGGGGTGAGCGTGGCGGTCGACGTGATCGCGCCGGACGGCGTGGAGCGGTCGATGGGCAAGATGCGCCGGATCGTCGACCAGCGGCGGGCGGGCTGACGTGGGCGAGGCACGCAACGCCGCGTACGACATGTTCGACGCCGACGCGGCCTCCCGGAGTCTCGGCATCGAGCTGGTCCGCGCCGCCGACGGGACGGCCGAGGCCCGGATGCGGGTGACCGGCGCGATGGTCAACGGGCACGCCATCGCCCACGGCGGCTACGTCTTCCTGCTCGCCGACACCGCCTTCGCGCTGGCCTGCAACAGCCACGGGCCGGTCACCGTCGCCGCCGGCGGTGAGATCACCTTCGTCCGGCCGGCCCGGGAGGGGGACCTGCTGGTCGCCCGGGCCACCGAGCGGACCCGGTACGGCCGCAGCGGCATCTACGACGTCACGGTGTCCCGCGAGAACGGCGAGGTGGTGGCCGAGTTCCGCGGCCGCAGCCGCACCGTCAACGGCCAGCCGGGCTGACCCGCGGCCGGATCGGCCGGCCCGGGCAGCGGCGGCCGGCCGCGCGTGGCGCGGGCGATCCCGTCGGGGGTCTCGGGCACGATGGGCCGATGCGACACATCGTCCTCTTCCACTCGGTGTACGGGCTGCGGCCGGCCGTGCTGCGCGCCGCCGAGCGGCTGCGCGCCGCCGGGCACGAGGTCGTCACCCCCGACCTGTACGGCGTGCCGGCCGTCGACACGGTGGCCGACGGCTTCGCCCTCTTCGACAGGATCGGCCGGGAGGTCGTGCTCGACCGGGCCCGGACGGCGCTGCGCGACGCGCCGGCCGACGCCGTGCTCGCCGGCTTCTCGATGGGCGCCGGGGTGGCCGGCGCGATGCTCGCGGAGCGTCCCGACACGGCCGGGTTGCTGCTGTTGCACGGCACCGGCGGCGCGCCGGAGGCGGTCCGCCCCGGCCTGCGGGTGCAGTTGCACCTGGCCGACCCGGACGAGTACGAACCGCAGGACGAGGTGGACGAGTGGCAGCGGGCGATGACCGCGGCCGGCGCCACCGTCGACGTCCACCGCTACCCGGGCGCCGGGCACCTGTTCACCGACCCGGACGTGCCCGACCACGACCCGCGGGCCGCCGAGCGGCTCTGGGACCGCAGCCGCGACTTCCTCGCCGGCTAGGGATCGGCGGCGGCCGGCCGGCGGTGCCGGGTTCGGCGCCACGCCGGCCGCACTCGGCATCCGGCCGCCCGGTCATCCTTCGCCGGCCGCCGAACGGTCCGCGCCCTAGCGTCCCGCCCATGAACACAGCCACGGACAGTTCCCCGACCACCGGCGTGACGACCGAGCACGTGCCGATCACCCCGAGCATCCTGTACTTCGGCACCCCGGTCGTGCTGCTGTCGACGGAGAACGAGGACGGCTCGGTCAACCTGGCGCCGATGTCGTCGGCCTGGGCGCTCGGCCAGGTGGTCGTCCTGGGCCTGGGCCGGGCCGGGCAGACGGGCCGCAACCTGCGGCACCGGCCCGACCTGGTGGTGAACCTCCCCGGTCCCGCCCTGTGGCCGGCGGTGGAGCGGCTGGCCCCGCTGACCGGACGGCGCGACGTGCCCGAGCACAAGCGGGACGCCTTCCGCTTCGAGCCGGACAAGTTCGCCGCCGCCGGCCTGCGTCCCGTCCCGTCCGACCTGGTCACGCCGCCCCGGGTCGCCGAATGCCCGCTGCACCTGGAGGCCCGCGCGACCCGGGTACGCCCCGACGCCGCCGGAGACTTCCTCGTCGTCGAGGCCGAGGTGCTCAAGGTCCACGCGGATCCGCGCGTCGTGGTGCCCGGCACGCAGCACGTCGACCCGTCCCGGTGGAGCCCGCTGATCTACAACTTCCGCCACTACTTCGGCCTGGGCGACGAACTCGGCCACAGCTTCCGCTCCCAGACCCCATGCCCGCGCCCGGGAAGCGGGACGCCGCCCGGGTGAACCGGGGGGCAGCCACGCCGGCGCGGGCCGGGGGCGGCGGTCAGCCGAGGCGGGCCAGCTCGTCGGGGGAGAGCCGCAGCGCGCCGGCGGCGACGTTCTGCGCCAGGTGCTCCGGGTCGCCGGTGCCGGGGATGGCCAGCACGTGCGGGCCCTGGTGCAGCGTCCAGGCCAGCCGCACCTGGTGCGGGGTCGCCCCGTGCGCGTCGGCGATCTCTCGCACGGCCGCGTCGTGCTCGGCGGACGCGCCGGCCTCGCGGCCCGCCCCGGCCAGCGCGAAGAAGGGCACGAACGCCACGCCCCGCTCGCCGCAGACCCGCAGCAGCTCGTCCGAGGTCCGGTGGGTGTCGACGGCGTACGCGTTCTGCACGCACACCACCGGCGCGATCGCCTGCGCCTCGTCGAGGTGGTCGACCCGGACGTTGGACAGCCCCAGGTGCCGGATCAGCCCGGCGTCCCGCAGCTCGGCGAGGGCGGCGAAGCGCTCCGCCACCGAGTCGTCGCCGGGCCGGCGCACGATCCGCAGGTTCACCACGTCGAGGTGGTCGCGGCCCAGCCGGCGCAGGTTCTCCTCGACCTGCCGGCGCAGGTCGGCGGGGCCGGTCAGTTCACCGCTCCACGCCGTGGTGCGGTAGTCCGGGCCGACCTTGGTGGCGATGACCAGGTCGTCGGGGTAGGGGTGCAGGGCCGCGCGGATCAGTTCGGTGGCGTACCGGACGGGACCGGTGCCCACCCGCAGCGGCCCGCCCGGAGAGAAGTAGAAGGCGGCGGTGTCGATGTGGTTGACGCCCAGCTCGACCGCGCGTCGCAGGACGCGGATGGCCAGCTCCCGGTCCGGGTTCGCGGTGAGTCGCATCGAGCCGAACCCCATCCGGTGCACGGCGCGGTCGCCCAGTGTCCAGCTGCCCGCGGCGGCCGCGGTGATCTCGTCGGTAGGCATCGGGCCAACCTAACCAACGGCACTGACCTGCGCACTCGGCCGCGCACCCGATACCGCCCGGGGGTGTCGACTGATAGCTTGGATCGTGGGGGAGAACCGGCCACCCGGGCCGCCGTCAGGCGGCCGCCCGGGTCGGCGCCCGCACCCACGGTGCGCGCCCGTGCCCGGCCCCCGCCGGATCGGATCGACCCGATCCGCCCTCCCCGAACGCGGCGGCACCCCGCCGCAACCGCCCGCCGACGCCGGCTGCCGTGCCGGGGCCCGCTGCCAGCGCGGGGCCGCCGGGGTCGCCGCCGGCGCGGGGTGGCGGGGCCGGTGGTGCCGGCGATCGCAGTGGCACCACCGTCCGGCGCGGCGGCCGGATCAGGGGCGACGCGTGGTGCCGGTCCCGCTTGCCGACGGGACGAACGGGGCCCGGCGTGGACGCGGTGCGGGCGGCGCCGGCGGGCGGGACAGCGGTCCTCATGCGCGTGGTTGCGGCGGGTGCCGCTGCGCCAGCTCGCCGGCGCAGCGTGGCCAGGTTCGGCGCGGTGGGTGCCGGTGTGCCGGCCGGTCGGCGCGGCGTGGCCGGGTCCGGTACGGCGTGCACCGGCGCGCTGCGAGGGCGGCGGTCGGTGCCCGGCCCGGGTGCGGGGCGTGCGGGTGTGCCGGCGGGTCGGCGGACCGGCTGGGCGGCGGGGACCGGCGCCGGCCCCAGGTGGCGCGGCCCGGCGGCACGCCGGGCGAACTCGGCGCGCACCGCCCGGGGCAGCCGGGCGTACGCGACCTGGCGCACCACCACCTCGGCGACGGCGTAGCCGCCGGCCGGCCCGCTGGTCAGCAGGCCGAGGGCGACCAACGACCGCAGCACCGGCCGGGCCCGCCCCGGCGTCCAGCCGAGCAGCCGGTCCACCGTCGGCGCCGGGCAGTCCGTCGCCCGGCTGGCCACGGCCATCAGCGCCGCCCGCTGGTCGCCGTCGAGCCGGTCCAGCCGCGCGTCGACGGCCCGGCGGACCGGTTCGGGCACCGGCAGTTCCGCCGCGTTGTCCGCCCCCTCGACCAGCGACCGGACGTACGCCGCCGCGTGGCCGGGGCTGCCCCCGACCAGGGGGAGCAGCCGGTCCACCAGCGCGACCGGCCGGCCGGCCCGGCGGAGCAGGTGGCGCAGCAGCCGGCCGCTGTCCACCGCGCCGAGCGGCCGCAGCTCGACCAACACCGCCGGCCGCGGCAGCGGCTCCGCCCACTGCGGACGGTGGGCGGTGACCACCGCCAGGGGCAGCCGGCGCTCGGTGGCCGCGGCGAGCAGCGCCCGCAGGAAGTCGGCCACCTCGGGCGCGGCCCGGTCCACGTCGTCCACCGCCACCACCACCGGCTGCCGGGCGGCCAGCGCCAGCAGCGCCTCCCGCCAGAGCGCCGCCGCCTCGGCCGCGTCGCCGGCGTCCGGCCGGGCCAGCAGCCGGGCCAGCGTGGACACGCTCGCCGGCAGGCGCTCGGGCGGCACCAGGCCGGCGAGGGCGGCGGCGAGCCGCCGGCGTACCCGGGCGGGCGGGTCGGTGGCGCGCAGGCCGGTGTGGCCGCGGACCAGTTCCGCGACCGGCGCCAGCGGGTGGTCCGGGTACGGCGGGCAGTGCGCCAGGCACCAGCGGACCGGCACCTCGTCGACCGAGGCGACGGACCGGCTCAGCTCGGACAGCAGCCGGCTGCGCCCGCTGCCGGCCGGGCCGACCAGCGACACCCAGCGCGGGCGGCGGTCGCGTACCGCCCGGACGAGCTGGTCCCGGGCGGCGGCGACCTCCCGACGGCGGCCGAGGAACGGGCCGTCGTGCCGCACCGGCGCCGGCCGCACCAGCGCGGTGGCGTGCCAGACGTCGACCGGCGACGCCTTGCCGGCCAGCGCCACCGGCGGGATCCGGCACTGCTCGACCAGGCCGGCGGTGGCCCGGTGGGTGGCCGCGCAGAGCGCCACCCCGCCCGGCGGGGCGTACCCCTGGAGCCGGGCCGCGGTGGTGATCACCGCGCCGCTGGCCGCGCCGTGCCCGCCGTCGCGGGCGCCGGCCAGGTCCACCACCGCCTCGCCGGTCGCCACCCCGATCCGCACCCGCAGCCGCGGCCCACCGGCCAGCGCCCGCCGGTCCAGGGCCCGCTGCATCTCCAGCCCGGCCCGCACCGCCCGGTACGCGTCGAAGCCGTCGGAGTCGCGGGCGCCGAAGAGCGCCATGACGGCGTCACCGATGTACTTCTCGACCACCCCGTGCCAGCGCCGCAGCACCTCGCCGACGGTGTCGAAGTAGGACCGTTGCAGGGCCCGGACGTCCTCCGGGTCCAGCCGGTCGACCAGCGCGGTGGATCCGACGATGTCGACGAACAGTACGGTGACCATCCGGCGCTCCTCGGGCACCGGCCAGCGTGCGGACCCGGCCGGCGTCGCTGCGGCGATGGTGGTGGGCACTGGACACCGCCTCTCTCCCCCCGTTCCTGCCTGATGACCTTCGGAGACTGTCACCACCGGGCCGACGGGGGATCGGCAGAACGACGTATGTCGGCCGTGCACAGCCTTTGGTCGCGATGTCGACGCGAGGAGTACCACACCCGCGTCCCGGCCGTAGAACGGTGCGGGGACCTGTGACTAGGCTGCGTGCCATGGCCAGCGATGTGGACACCGCACCGCTCGTCGGCCGGGCCGACCTGCTGACGGCGGTGCGGTCGGCGTTGCTCGACGACGTGGCGCCGGGGCACACCGCCGCGGTCTTCCTCACCGGTGAGAGCGGCGTGGGCAAGACCCGGCTGCTGCGCGAGGTGGGCGCCCGGCTGCGCGACGCCGGCGCCCTGGTGCTCACCGGTTCCTGTCTGGACATCGGCGACGCCTCGCCGCTGCACCCGCTGCTGCAGGCGCTGCGCCGCTTCGACGCCGAGCTGACCGCCGCGCACGCCCGTACCTCGCTGGCGGTACGCGGGCTGCTGCAGACCTTCGCCGACGAGACCGACGGCGCTGGCGCGCTGCTGGAGCGGGTCTCCCGGGGGCTGCACCTGATCGCCGAGGGGCGGCCGCTGGTGCTCGTCCTCGACGACCTGCAGTGGGTCGACCGGAGCACCCGTCAGCTGCTGCTCTACCTGCTGGCCGGGCTCGGCGACCTCCAGCTGTCGGTGCTGGCCGCGGTGCGGGCCGAGTCGTTGCAGGGCGCGCACCCGCTGCGCCGGGTGCTCACCGAGCTGCGCCGGCTGCGGTCGGTGCGGGTGCTCGACCTGGCCCCGCTGGACCGCCCCGACACCGAGCGGCTCGCCGCCGCCGTGGTCGGCCGCCCGCTGGCCCCCGAGGCGGCGGAGCAGATCTGGCGGCGCAGCGGCGGCAACCCGTTCGTCGTCGAGGAACTGGCCCGCGACCTGCGCGACGGGCGGGACGGGCTCTCCGACACGCTGCGCGAGATCTTCCTCGCCCGGGTGGACGCGCTGCCCCAGCCCGCGCACGCCGTGGTGCACGCGGTCGCCGCCGGCGTGGAACCGGTCGAGCACTGGCTGCTGGCCCGGGTGGTCCGGCAGCCCGAGGACGAGTTGATCGAGGCGGTTCGCGCGGCGGTCGCCCACCGGCTGCTGGTCGGCGCGGACGACGGTTACCGGCTGCGGCACCGGCTCGTCGCCGAGGTGCTGGAGCACGAGCTGCTGCCGGCCGAGCGGGCCGCGTTGCACCGCCGCTACGCCGAGGCGCTCACCGCGGCGCCGGCCGAGCTGCACCAGGCCCGGCTGGCACACCACTGGCGGCTGGCCGGCGAACCGGCGCGGGCGTTGCCGGCCGCGGTGGCCGCCGCCGAGGAGGCCGAACGGCTGCACGGCTACGCCGAGGCGCACCGGCACTGGTCGGTGGCGTTGCAGCTGGCCGACACCCCGGCTGGCGGGCCGGTGGCGGTGGACCGGGCCACCCTGCTCGAACACGCCGCCGAGGCGGCCCACCACTGCGGCGAGCACGCCCGGGCGCTGGCGCTGCTGGAGGAGCTGGTGGCCGCCGACGCCGGCGGATCCGCCTGCGCGCGGCACATCCGGCGGGCCCGCTACCTGGCCGCCGCCGGCCGTTCCGCCCCGGCCGAGGCCGAGTACCAGAAGGTGCTGGAGGCCGCCGACTGCACGCCCCGGGAGCGGGCCACCGCCGCCGCCCACCTGGCCGAGCTGCTGCTGCACCTGGGCCGGTACGCCGACGCCGGCCGGCGCGCCCGGGAGGCGCTGCGGCTGGCCGCGCGGGTGGAGGGCTCCACCTCCGAGGTGGTGCTGGCCAGCGCGGCGCTCGGCTTCTCCGAGGCGTACCTGGAGGATCCGGACGCCGGGCTGGCGGTGATGCGCGAGGCGCTGGAGACCGCCGAGCGGGCCGGCCGGCCGGAGGACGTGGCCTGCGCGTACCTGCACCTGGCGGAGCTGCTCACCGGGCCGCTGAACGTCCTGGAGGAGGGCGTGGTGGTGGCCCGCCGGGGCGCCGAGCGGGTGGCCGAGCTGGGGCTCGGCCGCACGTACGAGACGCGGCTGCTGGCCATCGCCACCAACGGGCTGTTCCGGGTCGGCCAGTGGGCCGAGGCGGAGAAGGTGGTCGCGGCGGCGCTGCGCCACCGCCCGTCCGGGGCCGACGCGGTGGAGCTGCTGCTGGCCCGGTGCCGCCTCTCCGTCGGCTACGGCGACATCGAGGCCGCCGACCGGGACCTCGACTCGGTGGCGACGGTGCTCGCCGGCGGCGGCGCCCGGCACGTGATCCCGCTGCTCACCCTGCGCGCCGGGCTGTCGATGTGGCAGGGCCGGCACGACCTGGCCCGGCAGGCGGTGCAGCGCGGGCTCACCGAGAGCCGCTCCGACGACGTGGGCATCCTCGCCGCGCTGGTCTGGCACGGCCTGCGGGCCGAGGCCGAGGCGCACGCCAGCCGTACCGTGGCGGTCGACCAGACAGCGGTCCGCCGGCTGCGCGAGGTCGCCGAGCGGGTGGCCCGCAAGAGCGAGCACGCCGCCCGCCCCGTCCGCGACGTGGTCGACGGCTTCCTGGCGCTCTGCGCCGCCGAGGTGAGCCGGCTCGACGGCAACGATCCGGAGCTGTGGGCCCGGTCGGTGGCCGAGTGGGACCGGCGCAACCACCCCTATCCGGCCGCCTACTCGCGGCTGCGGCAGGCCGAGGCGCTGCTGGCCCGGCGCAGCCGCAGCGCCACCGCTGGCAAGCTGCTGCAACAGGCGTACCAGGTGGCCCAGGGGCTCGGCGCGGTGCCGTTGACCTCGGAGATCCGTACCCTGGCCGGCCGGGCCCGGGTGCGCCTGGAGGAGCACGGCGCGGTCGGCGACGCCGGCGCGGCCGCCGGTCCGGACGGCGACGAGCTGGCGGTGCTGACCGCCCGGGAGCGCGAGGTGCTCGCCGCCGTGGCCGAGGGGTTGACCAACAAGGAGATCGGGCAGCGGCTGTTCATCAGCGAGCGGACCATCGGCGTGCACGTGTCGCACATCTTCGACAAGCTCCAGGTCCGCACCCGGGTCCAGGCCAGCGCGATCTACCTGCGTAGCCGGTCGGCCTGACGCGCGCGGTACGGATACGTCGTTCTACTGATCCGGCGGACCGCCGCCGGCTGGAAGGCTGTGCCGTGTCACCGACGGGGTCTGGCGCGGCGAGGTGGAGGAGAAGATGACGGAACCGGTTTGGGGGCCCGTGCACCGGGACATCGTCGACCTGCTCGCCGACCATCCGGCCGACGTGCCGGCGGTGGTGGACCACCTCACCAAGCTCCAGGATCTGCTGGTGCGGCTGCCTCCGCTGGAGGAGAGCTGCCCGCTGGCCGACTTCAACAAGCTCTACCTGACCATCACCACCAGCGTGCTGGACGGTCTCTACGACGACCGGTTCGCCGACCCGGTGTTCCTGTCCCGGCTCGACGTCGAGTTCGCGGCCCGCTACTTCGACGCGTTGCGGCTCTGGACGGACTCCAGCCCCGGCTGCCCCAAGGCCTGGTCGTGCCTGTTCGAGCGGATGCGCGGCCCGGACGCCCGGCCGCTGCCCTCGGCCGCCGCCGGGGTGAACGCGCACATCAACTTCGACCTGCCGTTCGCGCTGGTCACCACGTTCGACAGCCTGGAGTCGGAGCCGGTCGACGGCACCGACCAGCACCGCGACTACCTCGAGATCAACAACATCTTCGCCGACAAGATCCCGGGGCTGCGGCGCGGCTACCTGGACCGCTGGCAACTGCTCATCGACATGCTCAACGGCGACATCGACGACTGGTACCAGGGTGAACTGATCGAGTACACCCGCGACGTCGCCTGGCGCAACGCGCAGAAGATCTGGCGCTGCCGGCACGATCCGGCGGCCCACGAGTGCGAGCGCGCGCGGCTGGACGACAACGCCGCGCTGCTCGGTCGGCTGCTGCTCTCGCCCCTGGGGGCGTTCCTGCAGTAGCCGGGACGGGGGGTCCCCGCGCTCCGCCCACGTGGGGCGCGGGGACAGGTCCGCCGGCGGGTCGCCGGCCGGCACGGGGGGACCCGGCCGGACGATCCGCGAGGGGCGGCGGACGCGGAGGCATCGCGGCCGGGCCCGGGGGGTGCCCGCCGCGACCGTGGGGGAGGGCCGGCCGGCCGGGGGGTGTCGGCCGGCCCGCACGGGGTACGCGCGGGCCATGGACGTCCAGACCTGGCGCCGCCCCGCGGCGCGACCCCGCCCCCGACCCGACGCACCGCCCCGACCCGCCCGGCCGGGCGACGGGCGTCGCCGGGGTGGGGTCCGGTGACCCATCGGTTCGCCTTCCGGTTCGACGCGGTGTTCCGGCCGGCTCTCGCGCTGCTCGGCGTCCGGCCGGCGACCGCCTGGGTACGGGTCGACGACGCGGAGGTTCTCGTCCGGTTCGGCCCGTGGCGGCTGCGGACCGGCCGGGGCAACGTCACCGGGGTGGAGGTCGCCGGGCCGTACCGCTGGTGGCGGGCGATCGGCCCGCACGTGTCGCTCGCCGACGCCGGTGTCACGTTCGGCAGCACCTCCCGGGCCGGCGTCTGCCTGCGGTTCGCCGAACCGGTTCCGGCCCTGCTGCCCGGCGGCTGGTTGCGGCACCCGGGGGCCACGGTGACGGTCGCCGACCCGGACGGGCTGGCCCGGGCGCTGTCCGGCCCGGTGGCCCGCTGAGCCGTCCCGGTGACCCGCTGAGCCGTCCCGGCGTCCGGCCGGACCCGCCCCGGCGGGGACTCCGGCCGGCTTCGTCCGTTCCGCCCGGGCGGCGGCCGGGCACCGCCTACCGTCGGGGCAGGACGGCTGGGGGTGGGACGGGGGATGGCTGACGAGCAGCGGGGGAAGACGCGACGCCCGCGGGGCCGCCCGCAGCCGGCGTCCCGGGGCCCGGCGCCGGAGCTTCGTGCCGCACGCGACCCGACCCGGCCCGGCGACCGCGCGGGCCGTCGGGTCGACGTCCCGGAGCGGGTGGAGAACCTGGTGCGCCGGCGGGAGCCGGAGGGCCGGCTGCGCCGGTGGCTGTTCCAGCACCAGGTGCAGCCGCTCGGCCCGGAGACCACCGAGCGGCAGGCCCGGTCGCACGCCTGGTGGCAGGTGATGTGTCTGACCGGCGTGGACTACTTCTCGACGCTGTCCTACCTGCCCGGTATCGCGGCGGTGGCGGCCGGGGCGCTGTCCCCGCTGGCGACCCTGCTGATCGTGGCGCTCACCCTGTTCGGCATGCTCCCGATGTACCGGCGGGTGGCCCGGGAGAGCCCGCACGGGCAGGGCTCGGTGGCGATGCTGGAGCGGCTGCTGCCGTTCTGGCGGGGCAAGATCTTCGTCCTCGTCCTGCTCGGCTTCGTGGCCACCTCGTGGATCATCACGATCACCCTCTCCTCGGCCGACGCCACCGTGCACCTGCTGGAGAACCCGTACCTGCCGGCGGGGTTCGGCGGCCCGGTCGTGGCGGTGGCGGTGACCGTGTTCCTGCTGCTGGTGCTCGGCGGCGTGTTCCTGCTCGGGTTCCGCGAGGCGGTGGTGGTGGCGATCCCGCTGGTCGCGGTCTTCCTCGCCCTCAACGCGGTGATCGTGGCGGTCGGGGTGGCCGAGATCGTGGCGGACCCGGCCCGGCTGTCGGACTGGACCGCCGCGCTGACCGTCACCGGGGGGCCCGCCTCGGTGGCGCTGACCGCCGTGCTCGCCTTCCCGCTGCTGGTGCTGGGCCTGTCCGGCTTCGAGACCGGGGTGAGCATGATGCCGCTGGTGGCCGGCCGCGGCCCGGACCCGCAGGCGCGGCTGGCCGCCCGGATCCGCAACACCCGCAAGCTGCTCACCACCGCCGCGCTGATCATGTCGGTGTACCTGGTCGCCACCACCTTCGTCACCACTGTGTTGATTCCCGCCGAGGAGTTCGCGCCGGGCGGCGCGGCCAACGGGCGGGCGCTGGCGTTCGTCGCGCACGAGCACGTCGGCGAGGGCTTCGGCACGGTGTACGACATCAGCAGCATGCTGATCCTCTGGTTCGCCGGCGCCTCGGCGATGGCCGGCCTGATCAACATCGTGCCCCGCTACCTGCCCTCGTACGGGATGGCGCCCGAGTGGGCCCGCGCGGTGCGGCCCGTGGTGATCGTCTACACCCTGGTCTGCGTGGCCATCACGATCATCTTCCGGGCCGACGTGAACGCCCAGGCCGGCGCGTACGCCACCGGGATCCTCGCGATGATGGTCTCCGCCGCGGTGGCGGTGGCCATCTCCGCGGTCCGCCAGCACCGCCGGGGCCTGGCCACCGGCTTCACCGTGCTCGTCCTCGTGCTGCTCTACGCGCTGGTCGAGAACGTGATCGAGAAACCGGACGGGATCACCATCTCCGCCCTGTTCATCCTCGGCATCATCGCCGTCTCGCTGGTCTCCCGGGTCAGCCGCACCACCGAGCTGCGCGCCGAGCGGATCGAGTTCGACGAGCCGGCCCGGCGCTACATCCGCGAGTCGCTGGCGCACGACGGCCGGCTGCACCTGATCGCCAACAAGCGCGACAGCGGCGCGGTCAAGGAGTACACCGTCAAGGAGCGCGCGCAGCGCGGGATGAACCCGGTGCCGGGCGCGGCCGACGTGCTCTTCCTGGAGATCGACGTGGTCGACCCGTCCGGGTTCAGCCAGGTGCTGCGGGTGCACGGCGTGGAGGTCGGCGGGTTCCGGGTGCTGCGGGCCAGCAGCCCGGCCGCCCCGAACGCCATCGCGGCGATCCTGCTCGCCCTGCGCGACGCCACCGGGGTGCGGCCGCACGCGCACTTCGAGTGGTCGGAGGGGAGCCCGGTCGCCCACCTGCTGCGCTACCTGATCCTCGGTCGCGGCGACACCCCGCCGGTGGTCCGGGAGATCCTGCGCCGCTCGGAGCCCGATCCCACCCGCCGGCCCGGCATCCACGTGGGTGGTTGACCGACGGCTGGCCGCGGGCTTTCGGTCCCCCTGGGGTAGATGAAGGCGAACGGCGCTTTTATTCATGTTCGACGGACTTGTCCGTTTAACGACCGTATCGTGACCTTCGGTGGCTGCGGCGAGCCAGCCACCCCGCGCCCGTTGCGGGGCGGCCGTGTCATCCACGCACGAGAGGCAGGGAAGCGTCATGTCCACCTACCAGGGGAGCGGGCGGCCAGCACGACCCAGGCGACGATCCCGGTGGTTCTTAGCCGGCGGTGTCGTGGCGGGCAGCCTGGTGGTCGGCGCGGGGCTCACCGCAGGCGTGGCGAGCGCCGCCGACCAGCGGCCCGCCGCCGGCGACCAGGGCCGGCCCGCGCTGGTGCGCAACGGCGACACCGACCCGAACCGCGCCGGCGAGCGACCGGACGACGTGCGCAGCGGCTGGGAGCGGGCCGCCGGAGGCGACCCGCAGGAGTCGCGCCGCACCGGGGACGACCGGCAGCGGCACCGCGACGGCGGTGGCAACCGGTGGCACCGGGAACCGGTCGCGGTGCCGTGCGACTCCGCCCGGCTCATCGCGGCGCTGGTACGGGTCAACGCCGAGGGCGGCGGCACGATCCGGCTCGCGCCGGAGTGCACCTACCCGCTCACCCACGCGTTCCGCCAGCCCGACCAGTACGACGGCGGGATCCGCGACGCCCGGGAGGCCGCCGACACGGCGGAGAACCCCGGTGACGCCGAGGCGCCGCCCCGCAACCCGGCCGACGACAAGGCCGGCCTGCCGGTGATCTACCACCCGGTGACCATCGAGGGCTCCGGCGCCACCATCGTCCGGAAGACCGACGCCGAGGCGTTCCGGTTCTTCACCGTCCGCGACGGCGGGGAGTTGACGCTGCGCGACGTCGTCCTGCGCAACGGCCGGTCGGCCGCCGAGGGCGGCGCCATCCACGTCGTGCACGGCGCGTCGGCCGTCGTCGAGCGCACCACGATCACGCACAGCGTCTCGCTCTCGGCGGAGGGCGGCGGTGGCGCCATCTTCAACGACGGCAACATGGTGGTCGACGAGAGCACCTTCGTGGCGAACAACGCGGCCGGCAAGGCGGGCAAGGGCGGCGGGTTCCTCAACGGCGGCGTCCTCACCATGCACCGCTCCGAGTTCCGCGACAACAGCGCCGTCGCGTACGGCGGCGGGTTGGCCAACTACCGGGGCGCGGCCGAGGTGCAGGGCAGCACCTTCGCGCACAACACCGCCACCCACGGCGGTGGCGTGGCCAGCTTCTCGGCCCGGACCCGGGTCACGGACACCAAGGTCCTCGGCAACACCGCCCAGGTCGGTGGCGGCCTGGCCAACTCGGACGCGGTGCTGTTCCTGCGCCGCCTCACGGTGCGGGACAACACCGCCACCGGCAACGGCGGCGGGATCTCCACCTTCCAGGGGCTGGTCCCGCTCGACGACAGCGTCGTGGCCGGCAACACCGCGCGCGGCAACGGCGGCGGCCTCTACGCCGAGAAGTCCAACCTGCTGGTGCGGCAGAGCGAGGTGAGCCACAACGGCGCCGTCGGCGCCCGGTCCACCGGCGGCGGCATCTTCGCCGCCCTCGGGCAGCTCACGCTCTACCGCAGCGAGGTGATCCGCAACGGCGCGACCGGCGCGCCGGGCGGCATCCACGCCGACCGGGCGCGGGTGACGGTCGACGACGAGACCGACGTCATCGAGAACCGGCCCACCAACTGCGCGGGCTCCCGGGTGCCGGTCACCCACTGCTTCCGCTGACCGCGACCATCGGCTCCGCCCATCCGCGGCCCGCTGGGGACGATCCTCCGATCGCCCCGGCGGGCCGCCCCCGTCCGGCTCAGCCGAGCGCGCGCAGCCGACCGGCCAGCTCGGCGGCGAAGAAGTCCAGGAAGCCGTCCGGGTCCGGGCCGGCGTTCTGCAGCACGATGTGGTCGAAGCCGGCCTCGAGGTACGGCCGCACCGCCTGGACGTGCGCCTCCGGGTCGGGGCCGACGGCGAACAACTCGCGGACGTGCCGCTCCTCCACGTACGAGCTGGCGGCGTCGAAGTTGACCGGGTTGGGCAGCTCGCTCATCACCTTCCAGCCGGTGACCATCCAGCGGCTGGTCTGCAGCACCGCCTGCACCGCCTGCCCCTCGTCGGTGGCCCAGGCCAGCGGCACCTCCGCGTACCGGGGGCCCTGCCCGCCGGCCGAGCGGTAGTGCTCGACGATCGACCCCTTCGGCTCGGTGGCGAACAGCCCGTCGCCCAGCTCGGCGGCGAGCGCGGCGGAGTCCGGGCCGCTGGCCGCCACCGCGATCACCGGCGGGGTGTCCGGCAGGTCGAAGACCCGGGCGTCCTCCAGCTGCAGGTGCTTGCCCTCGTACGACTGGTAGCCGCCCTGCCAGAGCAGCCGGATGATCTCCAGCGCCTCGCGGAGCCGCTCGTGCCGTCCGCGCACGCTCGGGAAGCCCTGCCCGACCACGTGCTCGTTGAGCCGCTCGCCGGCGCCCACGCCGAGGGTGAACCGGCCGTCGGAGATCAGGGCCAGGGTGGCGGCGGCCTGGGCGATGATCGCCGGGTGGTAGCGGACAGTGGGGCAGGTGACGCCGGTGGCCAGCCGCAGGGTGGTGGTCCGGGCGGCGATGGCGCCCAGCACGCTCCAGGCGAACGACGAGTGGCCCTGGACGTCGAGCCACGGGTGGAAGTGGTCGCTCATCTCGACGAAGTCGAAGCCGACCTGCTCGGCGCGGACCGCCTGCCGGATCATCTCCTGCGGTCCGTAGCCCTCCGCGGCGAGCTTGTAGCCGATCTGCATCCCGTGCCCCCGTCCGTACGCCGTTCGGAGCAACGCCCGTTCCCCGCCCGGCCGGCGGCAAACGTCACCCGGCGGGGCGCCGTACCAGCAGGTAGCAGCGTTCGCTGGCGTGCTCCCGGTCGGGGTCCGGCTGGCGGTCCAGCCGCGCGGTGAGGGTGAGCCCGGCCCGGGCGAGGGCGGCCACCTCGGCGGCCGGGTCGAGGAACCGGAAGGTCAGCGCGACCGGGTGCCCCCACCAGTCGGTGTGCGTGCGGGCCTGTCCGGACGGGGTCTCCGCGTCGCGGGTGTGGAAGGCGATCAGGGCGCTGCCGCCGGGGCGCAGCACCCGGGCGAACTCGGCGTAGGCGGCGGCCCGCCCGGGCGCGTCGAGGTGGATCACCGCGTACAGGCAGACGATCGCCGCCACCGCGGCGGACCGGACCGGCAGCGCGGTCATGTCCGCTACGCAGCAGGGCAACCCGGTGGCGCGGGTGGCCAGCGCGCACATCGCCGGCGACAGGTCCAGGCCCACCGGCCGCGCGCCGCGCCCGGCCAGCTCGGCCGCCGCCTGGCCGGGCCCGCAGCCCACGTCCAGCACCGGCCCGCCGGCGCCGAACTCGGCCAGCGCGGCGAGCAGCGCCCGGTCCAGCGGCTTGCCGGTCAGCTCGTCGCCGATCTCCGTCGCGTACCGGTCGGCCACCCGGTCGTAGCTGTGTCGGGTCTCGGTCGTCTCGGACATGGTGACCAGTCTGGACCGTCCGCCCCGGCCCGGCTGTCCCGGCCGGTCACCGTGGCCGGGCCGGTCCGGCGGAGGTGACCTGCCGGACCCGGACGCACGACGGCCCGCGCCGGAGCGCGGGCCGGGGCGGGACGTCCTACCGGGACGGCTCGGGCAGCTCGCAGTCGACCTTCGGGTTGGCGCCGATGTAGTTCAGCGGTCCGGCCACGATGGTCACCAGGATGGTGCCGGCCTCCGCGCAGTTCGTGTCGTCGTCGCCGTAGTAGCCGCGCTGACCGGCGGCGATCGCGCCGATGATCAGCCAGATCACGACCAGGACTCCGACTATCGAGGTGCCGCGCATGACTGCCTCCAGGGGTGGTGGGTTTCGAGGTGCAGGCGTTGTACCCAATCGCGTCGACCGGCTAACGGCGCCGCCGATCGGCGGACCCGACCGTCCGTCCGTCCGGCGCGGCCGGCCGGTGGTACGGCGGGGGGATCGGCCGCCCGCACCGGCTCCGGCCGGTCGACTATCGGATCGAGGACCGACCCGCGTGCCCGGCCCTGCGGGGGACGTACAACTGCCCCACGGCCCGCCGAGGAGGATCCATGGGCGCCTGGACACCGCACCTGTTCATCGACCGTGCCGAGGACGTCGCCGTGGCGGCCCGCGCCCTCGCCGACGGCGCGGTCGTCGCGGTCGCCTTCGCGAACTTCTACGCCATCGTCACCCGGCCGGACGCCGCCACCGTGCGCCGGGTCAACCTCGCCAAAGGCCGGCCGGCCGGCCAGGTCGGCAGCATCGTCGCCACGCCCGCCCGGATAGCCGGCATGTTCGACTGGTCGCTGGTGCCGCACCGGCTGCCGCAGCGGCGGGTCCGCCTGCTGATGGACGCCCTCTACGGCGCCGGCCCGTTCGGCTTCCGCGGGCCGGCCGCCAGCGGGCTGCCCGCCCACCTGACCCAGCACGACCGTGGGGTACGCACCACCCAGGTGATCGCGCCCGGGCTGGTCTGCCCGTCAAACGCCTTTCTCGCCCGGGCCGCCGCCGAGACCGGGGTGGGCCACCTCT
The DNA here is from genome assembly GCF_030519475.1 of Micromonospora sp. C28SCA-DRY-2. GTDB lineage: Bacteria > Actinomycetota > Actinomycetes > Mycobacteriales > Micromonosporaceae > Micromonospora. The sequence goes on from NZ_JAUMKD010000008.1 coordinate 160,920, forward strand.
ACATCACCTCGGCCAACCGGTCCCGGCACCGCACCGGCGCCGACGAGGAGCCCGCGCACTGGCGGGCCGAGGGCATCGTGGCGGACTTCGCCCACCTCGACGACCTGGTCGTGCTCGCGCACCGGGACGAGGCGGCGGCCCGGGCCGGGTATCCGGCGCACCTGCCGACCTCGGTGACCCTGCTGTCGTTCCACGACCCCGCGGGCGACCCGGAGGAACCGCCGGTGCTCACCGTGGACCGGCACGGGTCGCTGCACGTCGACGAGGTACGCCGGGCGGCCGCGCCGCTCGGGCTCCAGGTACGCCTCGGCACCGGCGCCGGACGGCGCCTGCGGGTCCGCCCGTACGCCGAGGCGCTGGTGTGACCGCTCTCGTGGTCCGCACACCACCGTGGATGTCCCCGCGATGCCGCGCCGGCGCGCGGCGGTTGGTGTCGGCCCGGTCCGACCGTCAGGCGGCGACCGGGTCAGTGCGGCGGTGACGGCGCCTCCGGCGGCTTGCCGCGGGATGAGGGCGAGGGCGACCACGCGTCCGGTATGCGGCTTTAGCTGGAGTGGGCCGGGGCCCCGTGACGGACGCGGCCGGCGGGCGCCGCGGTCGCGGCCCGGCGGTCGGTTCGTCGACCGCCGGGCCGCGAGCGGTCAGGCGTCGTCGCCGCCGGCGGGCAGGACGGTGGCCGCCTCCGGCGCGCCGGCCAGCACCTTGGCCTGCTGGGGCCAGGTGGCGAGGCCGGGCGCGGCGCGCAGCCCGGCGGCCCGGATGAGGTCCCGCAGGCCCGCCTCGTCCAGTTCGGCCAGTTGCCGGTAGGTCCGCACGCCGGCGGCCTGCAACGCGGCCGCCATCTTCGGCCCGACCCCCTGGATGCGGCGGAAGTCGTCGGCCGGCTCGGCGTCCCCGGCTGCCTCCGCGGCCGGCGCGGGCGCGGGCACCGGCCGCACCGGCGGCGTGGCGACGGCCGGCCGCGCCGGCGGCTCGGCGGTCACCGGCTCGTCCGACCCGGCCGGGACGGGCTCGTTGGCCGCGACGGGCTCGGCGGCCGGGTCGACCGCGACGGGCTTGCCGGCCGGATCGGCGGCGACGGGCTCGGCGACCGGGTCGGCCGCGACCGGCTCGGCGTCGGTGCCGGCGGTCGTGCCCGGCTCGGCCGCGTCGGCGGTGCCGGCCCGCTCGGCGGCCGGCGCCGGCCGCTGCGCGACCACGGCCGGCTCGTCGGTGCCGGAGTGGTCGACGTCGGGCACGCTGACCGGCACCTCGTCCTCGGAACCGACCTCGCCGTCGCGGGCGGCCCGCTCCGTCACCAGGGCGGCGTCGGCCTCGGCCGGCTCGCCGGCGCGGTCGACTGTGGACGCCGGGCCGTCGGTGAGCGCCATGTCCGCCGGGTCCACGGTGCTGGCCGCCGGGGCGGCCGGGCCGGGCTGCGCCGGTACGGTGTCGACCGGCCCGGGTTGCTCGGCGACCGCGGCCGGGGCCGGGTCGACGGTCGCCTCGGGCTGCACGTTATCGGTGGTGGCGGCGGGCGCCGGCTCGGCCACCACGGCCGTCATGCCGCCGGGGGCGGCACCGTCCACACTGGGCGAGCCGGTGGCCGCTGCGTCGCGCCGGCCGCGCAGCACCCAGCCGGCGGCCAGGCCCACCAGCAGAGCCACGATCAGTATCAGCCAGTGCCCGAAAGACCACGCCACGGCAAACCTCCCTCTCGTTCCGTCGGAATCTCGCGAGAAAAACTCGCCGCAGCTTCGCACACGCGTGATCCGGACGACAGGGAGGCTCGGCATCCGTCCGCGCCGGTGGGACGGGCCCTACCGGTGGTGCCGGCCGGGCGACGGACGGTGTCGGGGCGGCCGGGCGCGCCGCCGGGGCGGGCAGCCGGACGACCCCGGCGCCGCCGGGCGCCGGGGTCGTGCCGGGACGGCGGTCAGTCCTCCTCGCCCCGGTAGGTGTAGAAGTCGTCGACGAACTTGCGCCGCAGCCGGGGCACCCGGCTGGTGACCGTGAAGTAGCCCCGGGCGCCGAGCAGCGCGAGCCGGCCGAACACCGGGTGGTACATCCGGTCGTCGCCGTTGGTGCCGCTGCGGTTCAGCGAGTCGGCGACCCGGGCGAACCCGTACGGCACCATCACCGTCTCGTAGTCGGCGACCGCCTGCACCAGCGTCTTGTCGCCGGCCGCGGCCAGCCTGAGCTGCCGGCAGAGCAGGGCGGCGTCGCGCAGGGCGGTGTTCGCGCCCACCCCGCGGCCGGGGGTCATGGTGTGGATGGCGTCACCGAGCAGCGTCACGGTGCTGCTCTTCCACGGCGGCACCGGCTCCGACGTGCTCACCCTGATCGGCAGGGCGCTGTCCGGGTCGCCGCAGGCCAGCAGCTCACGCAGGTGGGGGTGCCAGCCGCGGGTGAGTTGCAGGGCGAGCCGGATCAACTCCTCGCCCCGGCGGCGCATCACGTCGGCGGGGAACCGGCGGGCGGTGCTCCAGATGACCAGGTTGATGTTGTCGCGGGTGGGGTCGTGCGCCAGGCCCGGCCAGCGGGCCAGCACCGCCGCGTCGGCCGCGCCGACCTCCGGCTTCACGGCGCCGTCGCGGTCCCACTTGAACTCCATCACGTGCAGCACGCCCATCATCCCGCCGGCGCCGAAGATCAGCGAGATGCCCCGCCGGATCCGTTCCGGCAGCAGGCCACGGGTGTGCGGGGTGAGCGGGATCCGGGTGGCGATGTTGATGGTGCCGGCGTCCCGGGTGACCGCGTGCGGCAGGTACTGGCGGCGCACCGCCGAGTGGGTGCCGTCCGCGGCGACCAGCAGGTCTCCGGTGGCGGTGCTGCCGTCGGCGAAGTGGGCGGTGACGGTGCCGTCGTCGCGCTGCTCGTAGCGGGTGAAGGTCTTGTCGAAGTGCACCACGTCCTCCATCCCGGTGAGCAGGACCTGGCGCAGCGTCATCCGGGCCACCGAGCGTTCGGTGTCGACCGGGTCGGTGTCCGGCCGCAGCTCGAACGACGCCGTCTGGCGCATCCGTTGGCTGATGACGTTGAAGTACCGCGGCGACGTGGCGCAGGTGGCGAGGTAGGTGTCGAACAGTTCCGGCGGCAGGCACTCGCGCAGCGCCCGGCTGCCGGTCGGTCCGATGCCGACCCGGTAGCCGAGCAGCCCCTCGCCGCGGGTGCGGTACCGCTCGTAGACGGCGACGCTGATCCCGGCCCGGCGCAGCCCGTGCGCCAGGCAGAGTCCGCCGGTGCCGGCGCCGATCACCAGGACGTGCGGGGTGCGGGCGGCCATCGTGATCGGCCCGCTCACCCGGCCGGTCGCGGCGCGGGCGCCGGCGCCGCGTCCCACCGGTAGAAGCAGCCGGCGATGGCGTCCCGCGGCGAACGCCAGGTCGGCAGGTACGGCGAGGTGTGCGCCGAGAGCCGCTCGTTGACCTGCCGGTAGAGCGGGTGGTTGCGCGCCTCCGCCAGCGCGTCCGGGTCGACCTCCGCGGTCTCCATCAGGTGTACGCACAGGTCGTGCAGGCAGTACAGGGACCGGTGCCGGACGCCGGTCAGGGTGGGCAGTTCGGTCGCGTCGGACTCGGCGAAGATCTGCGCCACCCGTCCCTCCGCACCCGGGATGATCCTGCTGACGATCAGTAGACGGCTCATGGGACCCCTCTCCCCGGTGACGCTCCCACCGGGAGCGGCCACGGACACCTGTGCCGCCCACCCTGCCCGCCGCCCTGTCACCCGGCCGTCACCCGCGCCGTACCGACGATGACGGGCCGGTTCAGCGGGTCGCGCCGCGGGTGGCCGGGTCGCGGCGGGGGCGGGGCCCGGCGTCGCCGCTGGCCTGCCGGATCGGCCCGAGGGTGTCGGCGAGCAGGGCGCTCATCGCCGCCGACGGCTCCAGGTGCAGCTCCCGGCGCAGCAGGTCCCGGTAGACGTAGAAGGCGTGCACCGCCTCGAAGGCGTTGCCCTCGGCGAGGTGGATCCGCACCACCAACCGGTGCGGGGTCTCCCGCAGCGGCTCGGCGGCCATCGCCTCCAGGGCGGCCTCCAGCGCCTCGCCGTGCCGGCCGGCCGCCAGGTGCTGGCACGCCACCTGCTCCAGCATGTGCAGCCGCAGCTGGCGCAGCCGTTCCCGCTCCAGCAGCACCCAGTCGTCGTACCAGCCGGGGAGCAGGTCGTGCCGGCCGGCGCAGAGCGCCCCGGCGGCGCTGCCCGGGTCGTCGCCGTCGCGTACCCGGGCGGCCGTGCCGACCAGCTCGTCCACGTCGACCCGCACCACCGGGTCGAGGCGCACCGTGTCACCGCTGGTGTCCAGCGGGCAGCACGGATCCTGGCGCAGCCGCCACAGCGCCGTCCGCAGCGAGGAGAGCGCCCGCTCCTCCGGCGCGTCCGGCCAGAGCAGGCCGGCCAGGTTGCTGCGGGTGGCTCCCGGCCGCAGCCCGATCAGCGCGATGACCCGCTGCAGGCCGCGCGGCACCACCACCGGCGCGTCGGCGTGCAGCAGGCGGAAGCCGCCGAGCAGGTGCAGCGAGATGCCGGCGCCGGGACGCCCCCCGGCGGTCGGCACGGACGGATCAGCGGCCACGCGGCACCCCCTGCGGAACGCTCGTCCCGACTGTCTGCTGTGTCCCCGGCGCGGCCGCCCGTGACGCCACTGTCGACCTCGCTCCGGCGCCGGCGGCGCGCGGCGCCGGCCGGGGTGACCGCGACGAAGATTATCAATAACGATTACGCTCGGTCAACACGACGGTCGATGATCCGACGCTCGCTGGTGACCATGAGAGCCACTCTGAACTGCTGTTATGCCGGCGCGCCGGGAGGTGTTCCGGTCAGCTGATGGACAGCGAATACACAGCTTGCGTCAACGCACCGTCACCACGCCGCGTCGTCCGTCGGCGATGCCCGGTGACGGTCGCGTGACGCCGCCGGGCGCACCGTGTCGGCAGTCGTCCGGCGCGTCCGCCCGGTGTCGCCGGCACCGGACGCCGTGGGGGGAGGCCCAGCCATGGACCGTTCGCTCATCGTCGCGAAGGTGGTACCGACCGCCGAGGCGCGGGTCGCGGAGATCTTCGCCGAGTCCGATGCGACCGAGCTGCCACAGCTGGTCGGCGTCCGGCACCGGTCGCTGTACCGGCTGCACGACCTCTACGTGCACCTGCTGGAGACCGAGCTGCCGGGCGACGGGGCCGTGGAGGCGGCCCGGGGGCACCCCGAGTTCGAGCGGGTCAGCGCGCGGCTGCGGCCGTACATCTCGCCGTACCTGCCGGACTGGCGCTCGCCGCGGGACGCCATGGCGCACTGCTTCTACCGCTTCGACGCCGCGCCCGCCGGACGGCCGTCGTGACCGCCACCGCGCCCCGGGAGGGGCAGCTCTGGTCCCGCTGCGCCGGCTGCGCCACGCTGCTGTACCGCAAGCGGCTGCACCGCAACCTCGACGTGTGCCCCGAGTGCGGCACCCACGCCCGGCTCGGCGCGCCCGACCGGCTGCGCCAACTGGTCGACCCCGGCTCGTTCGCCGCGCTGCCCGACCGCCCGGCCGAGGTGGACCCGATCGGCTTCGTCGACGTGCTGCCGTACCCGCACCGGCTCACCGCCGCCCGGGCCGGCACCGGGCTGGGCGAGGCGGTGGTCTGCGGCACCGCCGCCGTCGGCGGGCACCCCTGCGCGCTCGCGGTGATGGACTTCCGCTTCCTCGGCGGCAGCCTCGGCTGCGCGGTCGGCGAGCTGATCACCCGCGCCGCCGAGCGGGCGCTGGCCGACCGGGTCCCGCTGGTCCTGGTCACCGCCTCCGGCGGGGCGCGGATGCAGGAGGGCGTGCTGTCGCTGATGCAGATGGCCACGGTCAGCCAGGCCGTCGCCGCGTTGCGCGAGGCGGGACTGCTCACGGTCAGCGTGCTCACCGACCCGACGTACGGGGGAGTGGCGGCCTCGTTCGCGACCAACACCGACGTGGTGATCGCCGAGAGCGGCGCCCGGATGGGCTTCGCCGGGCCCCGGGTGATCCGCCAGGTCACCGGGCGGGCGCTGCCCGACGGCTTCCAGACCGCCGACTTCCTGCTCCGGCACGGGCAGGTGGACATGGTGGTGCCCCGGCGCGCCCTGCGCGGCCGGCTGACCGCGCTGCTCGCCGCGGCCCGGGCCGCCCGCCGACCCGACCCGGCACCGGACGTCCGCCCACCGGGACCGACCACCGCCGGCCCGCCGGCAAGCGCCACCGGCGGGCCGGCGGCCGAGGGCCCGGCCGGCGACGCCTGGGCGACCGTACGCGCCGCCCGGCACCCGGGCCGACCGACCACCCTGGACTACCTGGAGTCGGCGTTCGACGACTTCGTCGAGCTGCACGGTGACCGGCTCGGCGGGGACTGCCCGGCGGTGGTCGGCGGCCTGGCGCGGCTGGCCGGCCGGCCGGTGATGGTGGTCGGGCACCAGAAGGGGCACACCACCGCCGAGCTGGTCGCCCGCAACTTCGGGATGGCCAGCCCGGCCGGGCACCGCAAGGCGCTGCGGCTGATGCGGCTCGCCGCCCGGCTCGGCCTGCCCGTGGTGACCCTGGTGGACACGCCCGGCGCGGATCCCGGCGTGGACGCCGAACAGCAGGGCCAGGCGGCCGCGATCGCGGAGAACATCCTGGCGCTGACCATGCTGCCCACCCCGGTCGTCGCGGTGATCACCGGCGAGGGTGGCAGCGGTGGCGCGCTGGCCCTGGCCGTCGCCGACCGGGTGCTGATGCTCCGGCACGCGGTCTACTCGGTGATCAGCCCCGAGGGCTGCGCGGCGATCCTCTGGCCCGACCGCGGTGCGGCCCCGCAGGCGGCGCGCGCCCTGCGGCTCACCGCGCCCGACCTGTGCCGGCTCGGCGTGGCCGACGAGGTGGTGCCGGAGCCGGAGACCGGGGCGCAGGACGACCCGGAGGCGGCCGGCCGGCTGCTGCGGGCGGCGCTGCTGGCCAACCTCACCCCCCTGCTGGAGGTGCCCCCGGCGACCCTGGTGCGCCGGCGACGGCAGCGGTTCCGGCGCTTCGGCGCGGCCGGCGTCCGGGCGGGTGCCCGGTGACCGCCGCGCGTACCGGCCGCTCCCCGGACGCGGCCGCCCCGCCGCCCCGCTCCGGCCCGCCGGCGCACGACGCGGCGTCCACCCCGAACGGCCTGGCGCCGGCCGCCGGGCCACCGGTCCCGGGACCCGCGCGGTCGCCGGCCACCGAACCGTCCACCGACCGTCCGACGCCCGGCGCGGGCGCGGCCGGACCGTCGACCCCGGCGCCCGCTCCCGACGGGTCGGCCCCGACCCCGGCGACCGACGGTTCGGCCCCGGCCGACGCGGCTCCGGGCGGGGTGGACGCGGTGCTGGCCGGGCTGCGCCGGCACGCCCGACAACTCGTCGCCGAGCTGGCCGGACCGGTGCGGCGGGTCCGGCTGCGCAGCGGGCAGACGGTGCTGGAGGTGGAGTGGCACGCCCCGTCCGGCCCGGCCGCGGGCCCGCCGCCGGCGCCCCGGCCGGCGCCCGAACCCGCCGCGCCGGCGGCACCGCCGCCGGCGGGCGCGGACGGGGCCCGCGGCACCGTGCGCTCGCCGATCGTGGGCACCTTCTACCGCGCCCCGGAACCCGGCGCCGCGCCGTTCGTCGCCGTCGGCGACCTGGTCCGGCCGGGCCAGGTGGTCGGCATCGTCGAGGCGATGAAGCTGATGAACGAGGTGACCGCCGACCGGGCCGGGCGGGTGGTCGAGCTGCTGGCCGAGGACGGCCAGCCGGTGGAGTACGACCAGCCGCTGGTCGCCCTGGAACCGGCCTGAGGTGGTGGCGATGTTCGAGAAGGTGCTGATCGCCAACCGGGGCGAGATCGCCCTGCGGGTGCTGCGGGCCTGCCGCGAGCTGGGGGTGCGCACCGCGGTGGTCTACTCCAGCGCGGACGCCGACTCGACGCCCGTCCGCCTTGCCGATGAGGCGGTCCGGATCGGGCCGGCGCAGAGCCGGCGCAGCTACCTCAACGCCGCCGCCATCGTCGAGGCGGCCCGGCAGGTCGGCGCGCAGGCGGTGCACCCCGGCTACGGGTTCCTCTCCGAGGACGCCGACTTCGCCGAGATCTGCGCGCAGAACGGGCTGACCTTCATCGGGCCGCCGCCACGGGTGATGGCCGAACTGGCCGACAAGTCCTCCGCGCGGGCGCTCATGCGCCGCGCCGGGCTGCCGCTGCCGCCGGGCAGCGTCCGGCCCGTGCCGACGGCCGCCGCGGCGGTGGCGGTGGCCGCCGAGATCGGCTACCCGGTGATCGTCAAGGCGGCCGCCGGTGGCGGCGGGCGCGGCATGACGGTGGTCCGCACCCCGGCGGAGCTGCCCCGGGCGTACGCGCGCACCCGGGCCGCCGCCCAGGCCGTCTTCGGCGACGACCGGGTGTACGTCGAGCGGTACCTCACCGACGCCCGGCACGTCGAGGTGCAGGTGCTCTGCGACCAGCACGGCAACGGCGTGCACCTGGGCACCCGGGACTGCTCGGTGCAGCGCCGGCACCAGAAGCTGGTCGAGGAGGCCCCGGCGCCGGCGCTCTCCGCGGCCACCCTGGAGGCGATCGCGGCGGCCGCCCTGCGCGGCGTCCTCGACGTCGGCTTCACCGGCGCCGGCACCGTCGAGTTCCTGGTCGACGCGGACGAGCGGTTCCACTTCCTGGAGATCAACTGTCGGATCCAGGTGGAGCACCCGGTCACCGAGATGATCACCGGGATCGACCTGGTGCACGAGCAGTTGCACATCGCCGCCGGGGTGCCGCTGCGGCTGCGGCAGGAGGACGTCCGCCCGCACGGGGTGGCGGTCGAGTGCCGGGTCAACGTGGAGGACCCGGACCGCGACTTCGCCCCCACCCCCGGCCGGCTGGAACGGTTCCTCCCGCCCGGCGGCCCGTTCACCCGGGTCGACACCCACGGCCACCCCGGCTACCTGGTCGGCCCGTACTACGACTCGCTGCTGGCCAAGGTGGCGGTCTGGGCACCCGACCGGGACCTGGCCCTGAACCGGCTGGAACGGGCCCTCGACGAGTTCGACGTGGCCGGGCCCGGGGTGCGCACCACCATCCCGTTCGTCCGCCGGGTGCTCGACGATCCCGGGTTCCGCAAGGGGCGCTACTCGACCGGCCTGGTCGACCGGCTGCTCGCCGCCCGGGACCCGGCCCGGCCGCCCGCGCCGACCGGCCCGCCGGCCGGGTCCCCGGCGACCCGCCCGCCCGACGCCCGGCCTCCGGGCGGGCCGCCCGCCGCCCGCCCGCCGACCGGCGAGCCGCCCGCCGCCCGCCCGGCCGGCGTACCCGCCGACCCGCCGGCCAACCGGCCACCCGACGCCGCCCGCCCCGGCGGGCCCGCCGGCCCGCCCGACCGACCGCACAGGAGGACCCGATGACCGTCACCCATGGCCGTCCGCTGACCGGGGAGATCACCGAGATCCTGGTGGCCCACTGTGGACTCGACCCGGACGCGGCGGCCCGCGCACCGGCCGCCTCCCTGGAGGAGCTGGGCATGGACTCGCTGGCCCTGCTGGAGCTCTCCGCGGTGGTCGCCGACCGCTGGCAGGTGCAGATCCCGGAACAGGCCGCCCAGCTGAGCATCCCCGCCGTGGCGGAGCTGGTGGCCCGCCGGGCCGACCCGCCCGGACACACCGAGAACAGCGTGCTCATCGCCGCGCCGCTGCCGCTGGTCTGGGAGGTCACCAACGACGTCGCCCGCTGGACCGAGCTGTTCACCGAGTACGCCCGGGTGGAGATCCTGCACCGCGACGGCGACACCGTACGCTTCCGGCTGACCATGCACCCGGACGAGAACGGGATCGCCTGGAGCTGGGTCAGCGAGCGCACCGCAGACCCGGCGACCCGCCAGGTGCGCGCGCAGCGGGTGGAGACCGGGCCGTTCGAGTACATGCGGATCCACTGGCGCTACACCGAGGAGCCCGGCGGCACCCGGATGACCTGGGTGCAGGACTTCGCCATGAAGCCCACCGCGCCGGTGGACAACGCCGGCATGACCGACCGGATCAACGCCAACAGCGCGGTGCAACTGGCCGTCATCAGGGAGCGGATCGAGCGGCTGGCCCGCGACGGCGTCATCCCGGCCGGCTCCTCCGCCGACACCCCGACCGGAGGCGACGATGAGTGAGCGGACGCTGCGGCTGGTCGCCGCGCGGGACGTACCACCGGACCGCCGCCGCGGCGGTGAGCTGCGGGTGCTGCTCGGCCCGCGGACGGTCGGCAGCACCTCCGGCTTCATGGGGGTGGCGGCGCTGGCGCCGGGGGAGCGGATCGCCGAGCACTACCACCCCTACAGCGAGGAGTTCCTGTACGTGTGCCGCGGCGCGATCACCGTGGACCTCGACGACCAGCCGGTGCCGCTGGCCGCCGGGGAGGCGCTGCTCGTCCCGGTCGACGTCCGGCACCGGCTGCGCAACACCGGCGACGAGCCGGCCGAGGTGGTGTTCCACCTCGGGCCGCTGGCGCCCCGGCCCGAGCTGGGCCACGTCGACACCGAGCTGGTCGAGCAGCGGGGCGGGTCGTGAGCGCGAGGAGTGAGCCGGGGTTGCGAGCCCCGCAGTCGCGAACCCAGGAGGCGCCGTGAGCGCGAGGAGTGAGCCGGGGTTGCGAGCCCCGCAGTCGCGAACCCAGGAGGCGCCGTGAGCGCGAGGAGTGAGCCGGGGTTGCGAGCCCCGCAGTCGCAAACCGGGGTGGCGTCGTGAGTGGGCGCCGGACGGTGGTGACCGGCATCGGGGTGGTGGCACCCGGCGGCGTGACCCGGGACCGGTTCTGGAAGGCGATCACCGAGGGGCGTACCGCGACCCGCCGGATCACCTTCTTCGACCCGTCGCCGTTCCGGTCCCGGATCGCCGCCGAGTGCGACTTCGACCCGGTCGCCGCCGGGCTCACCGAGGCCGAGCGGCGCCGCGCCGACCGGTACGTGCAGTTCGCGCTGGCCTGCGCCGCGGAGGCGGTCGCCGACGCCGGCCTGGCGCTGACCGAGGCCGAACGGGACCACGCCGGGGTGGTGCTCGGCACCGCCGTGGGCGGCACCATGGCGCTGGAGCAGGAGTACGTGACGGTGAGCGACACCGGCCGCCGGTGGCTGGTCGACCACGCCCGCGGCGGCCCGTACCTCTACCAGGCGCTGGTGCCCAGCAGCCTGGCCGCCGACGTGGCCTGCCGGTACGGCCTGCACGGCCCGGCCCAGGTGGTCTCCACCGGCTGCACCTCCGGCATCGACGCCATCGGCTACGCCCACCAGCTGATCGTCGACGGCGAGGCGGACGTGGTGCTGGCCGGGGCCGCCGACTCGCCGATCTCCCCGGTCACCGTGGCCTCCTTCGACGCGATCAAGGCGACCAGCCCGGACAACGACGACCCGGCGCACGCCTCCCGGCCGTTCGACGCCGACCGGCACGGCTTCGTGCTCGCCGAGGGGGCGGCGGTGCTGGTGCTGGAGGAGGCCGGACACGCCCGGCGGCGCGGCGCGCACGTCTACTGCGAGGTGGCCGGCTACGCCAGCCGCAGCAACGGCTTCCACATGACCGGGCTGCGGCCGGACGGGGTGGAGATGGCGCTGGCCATCACCGCCGCGCTGGGCCAGGCCCGGATCGCCCCGGAGCAGGTCTGCTACGTCAGCGCGCACGGCTCCGGCACCCGGCAGAACGACCGGCACGAGACGGCGGCGTTCAAGCGGGCGCTCGGCGAGACCGCGTACCGGGTGCCGATCAGCTCGATCAAGTCGATGGTGGGGCACTCGCTCGGCGCGATCGGCTCGATCGAGATGGCGGCGTGCGCGCTGGCCATCGAGTACGGCGTGGTGCCGCCGACGGCCAACTGGGCCACCCGGGACCCGGAGTGCGACCTGGACTACGTGCCGAACGAGGCCCGCGAGTTGCCGGTGGACGTCGCCCTCTCGGTGGGCAGCGGCTTCGGCGGCTTCCAGTCCGCCATGGTGTTCCGCCGGCTGCCGCGGACGGTGCCGGCGTGACCGCCCGGGCCGTCGTCACCGGGATCGGCGTGGTGGCGCCCAGCGGCGTCGGCGCGGACGCGCACTGGCGGAGCGTGCTGGCCGGCACCCGCCGGACCGGGCCGATCACCCTCTTCGACCCGGCCGGCTACCCCACCCGGTACGGCGGCGAGGTGTCCGGCTTCGACGCGGCCGGCTACGCCGACAACCGCCGGCTGGTGCAGACCGACCGGTGGACGCACCTGGCGTTCGCCGCCACCCGGCTGGCGCTGGCCGACGCCGGGCTGCCCGAGCGGGCTCCCGACCCGTACGGCTGGGCGGTCACCCTGGCCAGCTCGTCCGGCGGGAACCTGTTCGGCCAGCGGGAACTGCAACGGCTCTGGGGGTCGCCGGCGCGGACCGTCGGGGCGTACCAGTCGATCGCCTGGTTCTACGCGGCCAGCGTCGGCCAGCTCTCCATCCACCACCAGTTCAAGGGGCCGTGCGGGGTGCTGGCCGCCGAGTCCGCCGGCGGCCTGGACAGCCTGGCGCACGCGGTGCGCACGATCCGCCGGGGCACCCCGGTGGTTCTCGCCGGGGCGACCGAGTGCCCGCTGAGCCCGTACGCGCTGGCCTGCCAGCTGCGCTCCGGGCTGCTCAGCGACGTCGCCGACCCGGAGCGGGCGTACCGGCCGTTCGACGCCGCCGCCAGCGGCTACCTGCCGGCCGAGGGCGGCGCGGTGTTCGTGGTGGAGGAGCTGGGGCGGGCGCTGGCCCGGGGCGCCCGGATCTACGGCGAGGTGACCGGCTGGGGCGCCACCCACGACGGCGTGCACACCGGACCGGACGGCGCCGGCGACCCCCGGCAGTACGCCCGGGCCATCCGGCTGGCCCTGGACCGGGCCGGGGTCGAGCCGGCGGCGGTGGACGTGGTGCTGCCCGACGCGCTGGGCGTGCCCCGCTACGACCGCGCCGAGGCGGCCGCGCTGCGTGCCGTCTTCGGCACCCGCCCGCCGCCGGTGACCACGCAGAAACCGCTCACCGGCCGGGCCCACCAGGGCGGTTCCGCGGTGGACGTGGCGACCGCGCTGCTCGCCTTCCGGCACGACACGCTGCCCGCCTCGGCCGGGCCGGACGAGGTGGCCGACGGCTGCGAGCTGGATTTCCTGCGGACACACCGGCGGCCGGCGAGCCGGACCGCGCTGGTCTGCGCGCGCGGCTTCGACGGTTTCAACAGTGCCCTGGTGCTGCGCGGCGCGGCACCGGCGGAAGGAGTGGCGTGATGAGCGACCAACGGGCCCGGGTGGTCTTCCTGGTGCGGGTGCCGGCGGCTCGCACCGAGGCGTTCCTCGCCGCGTACGAGCAGATCCGGCACCAGGTCGCCGGTGGGGTGCCGGGGCACCTGGTGGACCAGGTCTGCCGCTCGGCCACCGACCCGGAGCAGTGGCTGATCACCAGCGAGTGGGCGGCGCTGGCCGACTTCGAGCGGTGGGAACGCAGCCCGGAGCACCGCGACCTGGTCCGGCCGATGCGGGAGTGCTTCACCGACGCCCGGTCGCTGCGCTTCCACATCCACGCCCAGACGCCGGCCGGGACGCCGGCCTGAACCCCGCCGCCGCCGGCCCGCCCGTCGCCGGGGCGGCCGGCCGCCGGATCCGGTGGCAGGCTGCGGGGATGAGCGAACGTGACCTGCCCGCGTTGACCCGGGCCGAGCGGGAACTCGTCGAGCGGTACCTGCGCATCGTCGACCTGGTGGCCCGGCTGAATCCGGCCCGGGACAGCGGGCACTTCGACCCGCTCGGCTGCGTGGTCGCCGCGCAGGCCCTGGCGGCCGAGGCGAAGGCGGTCGCCGCGGTGGCCGAACTGATGCGCGAGCGCGGGGAGACCGAACTGCACGCCGGCACGCTGGCCCGCGCGATGCGCGCGCTGGACGGCGAGCGGCGCACCGCCCGGGTGGTCCTGCCACCGGCGCCCTGACCCCGCCGCCCGCCCGGTCCGTCGGGCGGCCGCGCGGGCGGTCCGTCGGGCGGCCGCGCGGGCGGTCCGTCGGGTGGCTGCCGGGCAGGGGTGCGACCCGACGCCACACCGCGGTCGCCTCGCCGAGGTCGAGCCGTCCGCACGATGCCGCCGGCCCGGCAGGGTCCGCGGACCCGCCCCTGCCGGACCCGCCCCCGCCGGGCCGGGCCGGTCGAAGAACGCCATCGGCCGTCCGGTCGGCAGTGCCCGCCATCCGCACGATGGGTCATCACTCGGTAGCGCTCGGTGGGCATACGGGGTCGATCCTGCCCCGTCGAACGGGCCGTCGGCAATCCGGCCAGCCGCTCGTTTTGATCTAGCCATTTGCATGTGGCAATGGATCCGAGCGGCGGCGTACGGTTCCCCCGCAGCACCCCGACAAGCACTCTTCCTGGGCGGATCCCGCCCTGTCCCATGCTGGGCGGTGACGGCGGTGACCATGGACCGGTCGACAGGAAACCCGTTGGTGACGGACCCGGAATGGGTCGACGAGGTGCTGCTGGCCGGCCCGGCCGACGCCGTCTGCCTGCGGCTGCCGGCACCGGTCGGCCGGGCCGCCCTGCGCCGGCTGGTCGCCGAGGCGCAGGCCGGGCTGGTCGACGCCGGGCTGCGTCCCGGCGGGGCCGCCGCGCTGCGGCTGCCGCCCTCGCTGGCGTACGTGGTGCACCTGCTGGCCACCTGGCGGCTCGGCGCGCAGGCGATCCTGCTCGACCACCGGCTCACCGACCACGAGGTCGACCGGGCGCTGCGCCGGCTCACCCCGCAGGTGGTGGTGGCGCCGGTGCGCACCTCCGGCGGGGCGCTGCGCGTCTTCGTCGACGTCACCGCCGGCGTCACCGGCTACGCCGACCGGCCCGCGGGCAGCGGGCACGCGGTGATCCAGCTCAGCTCCGGCTCCACCGGGCCGTCCAAGGTGATCGGCCGCACGGCCGCCGACCTGGTCGCCGAGGTGCACCGCTACACCCGGATCGACGGGGTGGCGCTGCCCGGCGAGCGGATCGTCCTGCTGCCCTCGATGGTGCACGTGCTCGGCCTGGTCGGTGGCCTGCTCTACGCCCTGCACGCCGGCGTCGAGCTGGTCCCGCCGGAGCGGCTCAGCGGCGACGCCGTGCTCGCCGCCGTCGCCGCCGCCGACACCCCGGCCACCGTGCTCGGCGTGCCGTTCCACATCGGACTGCTCGCCTCCACCCGGCCGGGTCGGCCGCTGCCCCAGTTCAAGCGGATGACCACCGGCGGGGAACTGGTCCCGGCGGCGGTCGCCCGGGCGTTCACCGACCGCTTCGGCGTGCCGCTGGGCAACATGTACGGGATGACCGAGGTCGGGGTGATCGGCACCGACCTGTACGGGCGGCACCGGCCGGCCATCGCCCCGGCGCCCGGCATGGCGGTCCGCGCGGTCGACGGCGAACTCTGGGTCAGCTGCCCCGCCTCGCCGTACGTCGGGCTCAGCGACCCGACCCGGTGGTCCGACGGTTGGCTGCGCACCCGCGACGCCGGCACGGTAAACCCGGACACCGGCCTGGTCACCATCCGCGGCCGGCTCGACTCGCAGGTCTCGGTGGGCGGGATGAAGGTCGACCTCACCGAGGTGGAGACCAGCGTCGCCGAGCTGCCCGGGGTGGCCGCCGCGGTGGTGGTCTGGGACGACGGCATCACCGCGTACGTGCAACCGGACGGGCCGCTGTCGGAGGAGACGCTGGACAAGCTGCTCGCCGAGCGGCTGGCCGGCTACAAACGCCCGCGCGTGCTGCGGCTGCTCGATCAGCTGCCCCGCACCACCACCGGCAAGCTGGTCCGCTCCCGGGACGCGCTGCGCTCGGCGGCGACGTCGTGACCGGCCCGCTGTACCAGCCCGACGTCACTCACGACCACCTCGACGCCACCGCCCGCGCAGACGGGGTCGGCGACCGCCACCGCCACCACCAGCTCCCGGTCCACCGCCGGGTGCCCGACCCGCAGGTCGGCCCGGCCGGGCACCGGCCGCAGCAGGTCGGCTCCGGGATCCTCGGGCAGCGGCACCGGCCGGCGCAGGCCGCCACCGCGCAGCCCCACCCCGAGCGCCTTGCCCACCGCCTCCTTGGCGGTCCACAGCCGCAGGAAGTCGACCGCCCGGCCCCCGGCCGGCCGGGCGGCCAGCCAGGCCAGCTCGTCCGGGGCGTACCAGCGGCGGGCCAGCGCCAGCGCGGGCAGCTCCCGGCGGCACTCGACGTCGATCCCCACCGGACCGGCCCGGCGGGCGGCGACCAGCACCACCACGCCCGCGCGGCTGACGCTGACCGGCAGCGTGACCTCCCCGCCGCCCGGCGCGGCCGCGCCGACCAGCGGCCGCCCGCCGCGGGTGCGCCCGACCACGATCTCCGCCTCCGCGCGGCCGAGCAGCGTGGCCCCCGCCCGCCGCAGCAGCCGCCCGGCCGGCCCCGGCCGACCGCCGGCGCCCCGGCCGACCCACACGTGCACGGTGTCCCGATCGGGCACCGGTAGCTGGCTCACGGAAAGAGGTTAACCATGTCAACCGAGGTCCGCGCCTTCGTCATCGAGCAGCTCGCCGACATGAACTACGACGTCGAGGGGATCGACGACGACACCACCCTCGGCCCGTCCGGAGTGGACCTGGAGTCGCTGGCCCTCGCCGACCTGGCCGTCCGGGTGGAGGACCGCTACGGGCTGAAGTTCGCCGACGACGAGTCGGAACAGCTCGCGCTGATGACCGTCGGCGAGTTCACCGCGCTGGTCGCCGACCGCGTCGCCGCCGCGACCAGCGACCAGTCCTGATGACCGGGCGGCCCGACCTGGGGCGAGCCGACCTGGTGGCGATGCTCGCCGAGCTCACCGCGAAACCGGCCGCCGAGGTGCCCGAGCGGATCGGCTCGATGGAGCTGGCCTGGCTGGTGCACCTGGTGGAGCAGCGCTACGAGCGGCCGCTCGACCTCACCGACGACCAGCTCGCCCGGATCCGTACCGTCGACGACGCCCTGGCGGTCTTCCGGACCTCCCTGACCGTCGCCGCCGATGGCTGAGGCGGCGGCCGTCCAGCTCACCGGCGTACACGCGACCAGCGCCCTCGGTCGGGGCGCGGCGGCGCAACTGGCCGGCGTGCTGGCCGGGGCGCCGGCCTTCCGGCCGGTCCGCCGCTTCGACACCGGCGCCCGGCGGGTGGACGCGGCGGCCACCCTGCCCGAGGTGGGCGACCTCCCCGACGAGCTGGCCGAGTCGGTGACCGAGGCCTGCCGGGCGGCCGGGCTGGACGCCGCCCGGCGGGCGGGCTGCGCGTTGCTGCTGGCCGTGCACGGCGGCCCGGGTGTCCCGGCGCTCGCCGGCACCCTCGCCGGCTGGACCGGCCTCGGCGGCCCGACCCGGGTCTACACCACCGCCTGCGTCTCGGCGACCAGCGCGGTGGCCGACGCGGCGGCCCTGATCCGGCGCGGGGACGCCGACCGGGTGGTGGTCGCCGCCGGTTACCTGGTCGAGCCGGACCAGTACGCCCTCTTCGACGCCGGCCGCGCGCTCGCCACCGACGGCGCGGTACGCCCGTTCAGCGCCGGCCGCACCGGGCTGCTGCTCGGCGACGGCGTCGCCGCGGTGGTGCTGGAGTCCGCCCGGCGCGCCCGCCGGCCGCTGGCCGACCTGCTCGGCTGGGCCCGCGCCGGCGACGCGTACCACCCGTGCCAGCCGCACCCGGCCGGCCGCGGCATGGCCCGCGCGGTCGGTGCGGCGCTGACCCGGGCCGGGCTGCCGGCCGAGGCGGTCGGCTACGTCAACGCCAACGCCACCGGCACCGGCCACAGCGACGCCGCCGAGGCCGCGGCCCTGCGCGCGGCGCTGGGCCCGGCGGCGACCGCCGTCCCGGTTAGCTCCACCAAGGCCCTGCACGGGCACGCGCTGGAGGCGTCCGGACTGCTCGAACTGGTGGTCACCGTGCTGGCGCTGCGGCACGGGAAGTTGCCGGTCAACGCCGGCTGGCTCGGGCCCGACCCGGACTGCCCGCTGGACGTGATCCGGGACGCGCCCCGACCCGCCGCCACCCGGTACGCGCTGACCCTCAACGCCGCCTTCGGCGGCGCCAACACCGCCCTGCTGGTCGGTGCGGCGTGACCGGGCCGGACCGGGCGACCACGCTCGCCGTGCTGGCCGAGGCGGCCTGGCCGGAACCGGGCGACGGCCCGCCGCCGCCGCTGCCCGGCTACCTGCACTCGGCGTTCAACCCGCTGGTCGCGGCGGTGGCGGAGCGCTGCCTCACCCGCGCCCACCGGGCCGTGCCCGCGCCGGGCGGCGCGCGGTGCGCGATCGTGCTGGTCAGCGCGGACGGCGACCGGGCCAGCGCGGCGCACGTGCGGGCCACCGTGGCCGCCGGCCGCCGGCCCGGGCCGCTGTTCTTCTTCCAGTCCGTGCCCAACAGCGTGGCCGGGCACGTGGCCGCCCGCTGGGGGCTGGCCGGGCCGGTGCTCTGCCTCGCGCCCACCGGCGACCCACGGGCCGACGGGATCGCCGCGGCCGAGCTGCTGGTGCACGACGGCGACGCCGACGCGGCGTTGCTGGTCCTGATCGACGACGCACCCGACGACGCCGGCGCGGCCTCGGCCGTCGCGGTGCTGCTGGGGGGAGGAGACACCCGATGAGGAGCAGGGGACTGCGCGGCCGGCTGGCCGCCGACGAGCGGGTCGGCGCCGGCAACGTGCTGGCCCGGGTGCTGGCGCACGGCGCCGACCCGGACGGGCCGGGCCTCACCTTCGACACCGCCGTCGACGGCCACCCGGCCGAACACCCGCTCACCCTCGGCCGGCTCGACCAGCGGGTCGCCGCCCGGGCCGCCTGGCTGCACGCCCGGGGGATCGGGCCGCGCGATCCGGTAGCGGTCTGGGCCACCGCCGCCGCCGACATGGTGCTCAGCTACCTCGCGCTGACCCGGCTCGGCGCGATCCCGGCGCTGATGAACGGCAAGCTGCGCCCGGAGATCGCCGCCGAGTACATCCGCCGGCTGCGCGGCGTCGGGGTGCTCGCCGACGACCCGCACGCCGCCCTGCTGGCCGGGCACGAACTCGGCGTACCGGTGCTCGGCAGCCCCGCCGAGGCGGGCGCCGGCGACCCGGCCGCCGCCCCCGCGCACTACCGGCACCACCCCGACGACCCGGTGGTGGTCACCCACACCTCCGGCACCACCGGGGTGCCCAAGGCGGTGCTGCACTCGCACGCCAGCCTCTTCGCCGCCACCCGGCACCTGCTCACCATGCCGCAGGCCCAGGGCACCAGCCGGATCCTCAACGCGCTGCCCGCCCCGCACACCGCCACCGTGCTCATGGTCAACCAGGCGCTCGGCAACCGGGCGGAGATGTTCCTCCTCTCCGAGCAGGGCGGCGAGCGGGTGCTCGACGCGATCCAGCGCTGGCGCCCGGACGGGGTGTTCGGCTTCTCGGTGACCTGGGCCGAACTGGCCCGCTTCGACCTGTCCGGGTACGACCTGGACTCGGTGCGGCTGTGGTTCAACACCGGGGACTGCTCGCACGAGCCGCACATCCGCCGGCTGGTCGCGGTCGGTTCCCGGGACACCGTCACCCGCGGCGGGGTGGTCCGGGTGCCCGGCTCGGTCTTCATCGACGGCCTCGGCTCCAGCGAGATGGGGCACTCGATGTTCCACATCACCCACCGCACCGACACCGACCGGTACGGCCGCTGCATCGGCCGGCCGTACCGGTTCGCCAGGGTGGCGGTGCTCGACGAGCGCGGCGACCCGGTGCCGCCCGGGCAGCCCGGCTGGCTGGGCATCGACTCGCCGTCACTGTTCCGCGGCTACTGGAACGACTCGGTCACCACCTACCGGTTCCGCCAACGCGGCTGGTACCTCACCGGCGACCTGGTCTACGCCGACGCCGACGGCCGGTACTACCACCTGGACCGGGCCGTCGACTCGGTCGACGCCGGCGACGGGCGGCGGTTCTACACCGCGATGTCCGAGGAACGGATCCTCGCCGCCTGCCCGGACGTCACCGACTGCACAGTGGTGATCGTCGCCGACGGCGGCACCGTGGTCACCGACGTGCTGCTGGAACTCGCCGCCGGCGCCGACCCGGCGCAGGACCGCACCGAGCGGGTCCGCGCCGCGCTCGGCCCGGACGTCGGGGCCACCCTGCGCCGGGTGGTGCCGGTCCGCGCCGCCGACATCCCGGTCACCGTGACCGGCAAGGTACGCAAGGTCGCGCTGCGCGAGCGTTATCTCACCGGGGTTCCGTCGTGACCGCCGTGATCACCGGGATGGGGCTGTTCACCCCGGTCGGGCGCGGCGTCGCCGCCACCTTCGACGCGCTCTGCGCCGGCCGGTCCGGGCTGGCCCGCCCACCGGCCGGGCACCCCGCCGCCGACTGCCTGGAGGTGGCCGGCCTGCTCCCGCCGGTCGACCCGCGCTCCGTCGCGTCCGGCCCGGAGACCCGGGTGCTGGACCGGATCGTGGTGCTCGCCCTGCACGCCGCGGCCGACGCGCTCGCCGACGCCGGCATCGAGGTGGGCCGGGACGTCGACCCGGGCCGGATCGCGGTGATCGTCGGCGGGGTGGGCGGCATGTCCACGCTGGAGGAGCAGGTGCTGGCCCGGGCCGCCCGGGGGCGGGCGGCGGTCAGCCCGTACCTGCTCACCGGGATCCTGCCGAACATGCCGTCGGCCCGGATCGCTATCCGGTACGGCATCCGCGGCTACAGCTCCTCGGTCGGCACCGCCTGCGCCTCCGGCGCCCAGGCGGTCGCCGACGCGGTCCGGCTGATCCGGGCCGGGGAGGCGGACGTGGTGGTCTGCGGGGCCAGCGAGGCGCCGCTCTTCCCCACCTTCGCGGACACCTTCGGCAACGCCCGGGCGCTCGCCCGGGGCTGGGCCGACCCGGCCGCCGCGAGCCGGCCGTTCGACACCCGGCGCAACGGCTTTGTGCTCGCCGAGGGGGCGGCGCTGCTGGTACTGGAGCGCGCCGAGCACGCCGCCGCCCGGGGCGCCACCGGCTACGCCGAGGTGGCCGGCTACGGGGCCACCACCGACGCGTACCACCCGACCGCGCCACGACCGGACGGCGCGGGCGCCGCCGAGTGCATGCGGCGGGCGCTGGCCAGCGGCGGCGTGCCGGCCGCCCGGGTCGGCTACGTCAACGCGCACGGCACCGGCACCAAGCTCGGCGACATCGCCGAGACCACCGCGCTGGCGGAGGTCTTCGGGGCGTACGGGGTGCCGGTCAGCTCCACCAAGGCGCTCACCGGGCACCTGCTCGGCGCGTCCGGCGTACTGGAGGCGGCGGCCACCGCGCTGGCGCTCGGCCGCGGGCTGCTGCCGCCGACGCACAACCTGGACGACCCGGATCCGGCCTGCCCGGCCGACCACATCCGCAAGGAGCCCCGGGCGACGGAGACGGAGTACGCGCTGACCAACTCCTTCGGCTTCGGCGGCCAGAACGTGAGCCTGCTGCTCGCGCGGGCCGCCCGGCCGGGGAGGTGACCGGCGGCACCTACCCGCGGGCGGGGCGCGCCCGACGGCAGAGCACGGGGGGAAGGGCTGATGAGATGGACATCCGTGGAATCGACCACATCGAACTCTACGTGGGGGACGCGCGGCAGGCCGCCTTCTACTTCGGCCGCGCGGTTGGCTTCCAGCCGTGCGGCCAGGGCGGCCCGGAGACCGGGCTGGCCGGCCGGCGCTCGCTGCTGCTGGGCCAGGGGGACATCCGGCTGGTTCTCACCACCGGGCTGACCGCCGAGCACCCGGCCGCCCGGTACGTGCAGCGGCACGGCGACGGCGTGGCGGTGGTGGCCGTCGAGGTGGACGACGCCGCCGGGGCGTACGCCGAGCTGGTGGCCCGGGGCGCGACCGGGGTGACCCCGCCGGAGACCTTCACCGGCGCGGACGCCGAGGTGGTCGTCGCCGAGGTGGGCGGCTTCGGCGACGTGCGGCACCGGCTGGTGGAGCGGCGCGGCGACCGGCGCGACTTCCTGCCCGGCGCGGTGGAGCCGACCCCGCCGCCCGCCGGCGGCGGCGACCCGCTGCTCGCCGAGATCGACCACCTGGCGGTCTGCGTGCCGCCGGGTCAGCTCGCCGAGACGGTCCGGCGGTACCGGGAGGTGTTCGGCTTCGCGGAGATCTTCACCGAGCACATCGAGGTCGACGGGCAGGCGATGAACTCCACGGTGGTGCAGAGCCCGTCCGGCCGGGTCACCCTGGTGCTGCTGGAGCCGGACCGCAGCCACCGGCCGGGGCAGATCGACGCCTTCCTCGACCAGCACGCCGGCGCCGGCGTGCAGCACCTGGGGCTGCGCACCGACGACATAGTCACCGCGGTCGGCGCGCTCGCCGCCCGGGGGGTGCGATTCGCGGCCACCCCGGGCAGCTACTACGACGAGCTGGAGGCCCGGGTCGGCCGGGTCGACGCGCCGCTGGACCGGCTGCGCGAGCTGGGCGTGCTGGTCGACCGGGACCACGCCGGGCAGCTGTTGCAGATCTTCACCGAGTCGATGCACGTGCGCCGCACCTTCTTCCTCGAACTGATCGAGCGGCGCGGGGCGCTGACCTTCGGCAGCGGCAACATCAAGGCGCTCTACGAGGCCAAGGAACGGGAGCTGGCCGCGACCGCGGCCGTACCGCAGGGGGTGGGTGCGTGACCACGACGGAGTTCGACCCGAGGCTGACCGCCGAGGAGGAGGCGCTGCTGCCCTCGGAGGAGGACGTGCGGTTCTACGCCGAGCACGGCTGGTACCTGTCGAAGAAGCTGCTCACCGACGAGGAGGTGGACGCCCTCGCGGCGGCCGCCGAGCGCTACTACGCCGGCGAGCGGGACCGCCGGCTGCCGGTCCGCCCGCCCAAGCTCGCCTACTGGGAGCCGGCCAAGGGCGCGGTGCAGCGGCACAACGACTACGTCCACCACGAGCACGACGGGCTCGCCGCGATCCTGCGCAAGCCGCTGATCGGCGCGGTCGCCGCCCGGCTGGCCCGGGCCGAGGAGATCCGCGTGTTCCAGTCCACGCTGATCTACAAGCCGCCGATCTCCGGCGAGCCGAGCAACATCGTGCCCTGGCACTTCGACAAGCACTACTGGGCGTCCTCGTCGTCCGAGAAGATGCTGACCGCGTTCATCCCCTTCCACGACTGCGGCGAGGAGATGGGCACCATCACCATGGTCGACGGCTCGCACCGCTGGCGGGAGATCGGCGCGGACGACACGGTGGTGCGGCACTTCGCCGAGCGCGACCGCGACCAGCTGGAGGAGATGCTCGCCGCGAACGCGGCGCACAACGGCGCCGAGATCCGCAAGGTCCCGATGGTGATCCCCAAGGGGCACATGAGCTTCCACCACTGCCGCACCTACCACGGCAGCGGCGCCAACGTCAGCGGCCGCCCCCGGCAGGCGATCTCGCTGCACCTGCAGGACGGCGACAACGCCTGGCGGGCGTACCGGCTCTCCGACGGCTCGCTCGCCGCGTACAACCACGACGTGCTGGTCCGCCGCACCGCCGACGGGCGGCCGGACTACGCGGACCCCGAATACTGCCCGGTCATCTGGCGCCACCGCGCCCAGCAGGGAGGCTGACATGTCACGGTACGACTGGGGCAAGACGCACCCGGGGATCGAGCGCCTGGAGCGGGTGGTCGCCGACCGCCGTGACGTGGTGGTCAAGCACCCGCTCTACGCCCACCTGGACACCCACGAGGCGCTGGTCACCTTCATGACCCACCACGTCTTCGCGGTCTGGGACTTCATGTCGCTGCTGAAGTCGTTGCAGCGGCAGCTCACCTGCGTCACCGTGCCGTGGATCCCGACCGGGCCGACCGGCAGCCGCCGGTTGATCAACGACATCGTGATGGTGGAGGAGAGCGACGAGCTCGGCGACGGCTACCTCAGCCACTTCGAGCTGTACGTGCGGGGCATGCGGGAGGCCGGCGCGGACACCACCGCGGTGGACCGGCTGGTCGAGCTGCTGCGCGCCGGCCAGCCGGTGGGCGCGGCGCTGGCCGAGGCCGGGGTGCCCGCCCCGTCGGCCGCGTTCGCCGCCACCACCTGGCGGATCATCGAGGACACCCCGGTGCACTGCCAGGCGGCGGCCTTCGCGTTCGGCCGCGAGGACCTGATCCCGGACATGTTCGCCCAGGTCGTCGCCGTGAACGAACGCAGCCGGCGGCTGCACCACTTCGTCGACTACCTGGAGCGGCACATCGAGGTCGACGGGGAGCAGCACACCCCGATGGCCATGCAGATGCTCGCCGACCTGTGCGGCGACGACGACGCGAAGTGGCAGCAGTGCGCGGACACGGTGAACACCGCGCTGGCCGCCCGGGCCCGGCTCTGGGACGACATCCTCGCCGCGATCACGGCGGGCCGCGGGCGGTGAGCGACGCCGACCGGGTCCGGCTCTACCGCACCGTCCGGCTGATCCGCCGGTTCGAGGAGCGGGCCATCGAGCTGGTCCGCGCCGGGCACATCGTCGGCGGCATCCACCCGTACCTCGGTCAGGAGGGGATCGCCGCCGGCGTGTGCGCCGCGCTGGGCGCCGACGACGTGATCGCCGGCACCCACCGCGGGCACGGGCACGTGCTGGCCAAGGGGGCCGACCCGGCCCGGATGCTCGCCGAGCTGTGCGGGCGGGCCAGCGGCCTGAACGCCGGCCGGGGCGGCTCGATGCACGCCGCCGACTTCGGCGTCGGCGTGCTCGGCGCCAACGCCATCGTCGGCGCGTCCGGGGCGATCGTCACCGGGGCGGTCTGGGCCCGCCGGCGTCGCGGCGCGGACACCGTCGGGGTGAGTTTCTTCGGCGACGGCGCGGTCAACGAGGGGATGCTGCTGGAGGCGTTCAACCTGGCCGCGCTCTGGCGGGTGCCGGTGCTGTTCGTCTGCGAGAACAACGGCTACGCCACCACCATGCCGGTCGCCGGCGCGGTGGCCGGCAGCATCACCGGGCGGGCCGCCGCCTTCGGCATGCCGGCCACCGTCGTGGACGGCCAGGACCCCGAGGCGGTACGCGCCGCCGCCACGGCGGCCGTCGCCCGGCTGCGCGCCGGCGGCGGCCCCGAGCTGATCGAGGCCGCCACCTACCGGTTCGACGCCCACCACACCTTCGAGCACCAGGTACGCCTCGACTACCGCCCGCCCGACGAGGTGGCCCGGGGCCGGTCCCGGGACCCGGTGGCGATCCAGGGCGCCCGGCTGTCCACCGCCGACCGGGCCGCGGTGGACGCCGGGGTGGAGCGGGAGCTGGCGGCGGCGGTGGAGTTCGCCCTGGCCGGCCCCGAGCCGGACCCGGCCGACGCGCTGGCGCACCTGTACGCCAGCGGGCTCACCGCGCGCACCGGAGGTGGGTAGATGCCCCGGCTGTCCTACCGCAGGGCGCTCACCCGGGCGCTCGCCGACGAGCTGGCCCGCGACGAGACGGTCTTCCTGCTCGGCGAGGACATCCGGGTCGGCGCCGCGAACGTCACCGCCGGGCTGCTCAAGCGCTTCGGCCCGGAGCGGGTGCGGGACACCCCGCTGTCGGAGCAGGCGTTCACCAGCTTCGCCACCGGCGCCGCCCTGGCCGGGCTGCGCCCGGTGGTGGAGTTCCAGATCCCGTCGCTGCTGTTCCTGGTCTTCGAGCAGATCGTCAACCACGCGCACAAGTTCCCGCTGATGACCGGGGGGCAGTGCGCGGTGCCGGTGACCTACCTGGTGCCCGGCTCCGGCTCCCGTACCGGCTGGGCGGGGCAGCACTCCGACCACCCGTACAGCCTCTTCGCCCACGTCGGGGTGACCACGGTGGTGCCGGCCACCCCGGCGGACGCGTACGGGCTGCTGGTCTCGGCGGTGCGCTGCGACGACCCGGTGGTGGTCTTCGCCCCGGCCGGCGCGCTGGACGTCCGCGCCGACGTGGACTTCGCCGCCCTGGCCCCGGTGCCGCTCGGCCGGGGCCGGGTGCACCGGCCCGGCGACGACGTCACGGTGGTCGCGGTCGGGCACCTGGTGCACGACGCGCTCGCGGTCGCCGAGGAACTGGCCGGCGAGGCGTCGGTGGAGGTCTACGACCCGCGCACGCTGTATCCGTTCGACTGGGACTCGCTCGCCGAGTCGGTGGCCCGCACCCGGCGGCTGGTGGTGGTCGACGACTCGAACCGGTCCTGCGGGATCGCCGGCGAGGTGATCGCCACGATGGTCGAGCGGGTGCCGCTGGTCGCGCCGCCGCGCCGGGTCACCCGCCCGGACGGCGCGGTGCTGCCGTTCGCCCCCGCGCTGGACCGGGCCGTGCAACCCGGCCGGGACCAGTTGCGTACCGCCATCCACCACGTGCTGAAGGACGGGTAGCCATGATCGACGTTGACCACCGCTGGCCGTCCGCCGCGCAGGCGTGGCTGGACCTGCCCGCCGACGTACGGGCCGAGATGGTGGCCGCCGGGGCGAAGTCCTGGCGGGAGATCTTCGACGGCCGGGCCACGTACAACCGGCGGTGGCGGCTGGCCCGGCCGCCGGTGATGGACCGCGCCTCGCTGGACGTGCTCAACGCGGTCTGCGACCGGCTCGCCCAGCTCATCTTCGAGGCGTGCCGGCGACGCGCCGGCACAGCGGGGGAGCTGCGCCGGCTGCTCGGCGTGCCGGCCGGGGCGACCCGGTTGCTGGACGACGACGAGCCGCTGGGCGAGGAGCTGCTGGCCGCGTTCCGGCCGGACGTGCTGCTCTCCGGCGGGGTGCCGCGGGTGGTCGAGTACAACATCGACAGCAGCCTCGGCGGCGCGTTCGACGCCGACACCGTGGTCCGCCGGTTCGTCGACGTCTACCGGGCCCGGGGCCTCACCGACCGGGTCCGCCTGGCGGCGGCGCCGTCCGCGGTGGACCGCCGGTTCGCGGCGATCCGCGCCGGGCTGGGCCTGCCCGACGGGGCGCGGGTGGCCATGCTGCTCGACTTCGACGCCGAGTACCCGGGGCTGGACGACCCGCAGCGCTTCCTGCGGGTGCTCGCCCCGGTGGCCGAGCGGGCCGCCGCGTTCGGCCTGGACCTGGTGATCGCGCCGGTCTCCGGGGTGACGCTGGACGACGGCGACCGGCTGGTCGTCGACGGCGCGCCGGTCGACGGGGTGTTCCGGCTCTTCGTGCCCAACCGGGTCACCCAGAGCGCCGGGGTGGACGCGCTGGAGGCGGCCCTGGCCGCCGGGACGGTGCCGATGTGGGTGTCGGCGGCGGCCTGGCTGCTGGCCAACAAGCTCGGCTTCGCCTGGCTCTGGGCGGACGCCGACGCGCTCCCGGCCGCCGACCGCGCGCTCATCCACCGCTACGTGCCGCGTACCTGGGCGCTCACCCCGGAGCTGCTGGACCGGGCGGTGGCCGACCAGGCCGACCTGGTGGCGAAGCCGGCCGACGGCTCGGCCGGGGTGGACGTGCTGATCGGGCGGGAGTGCGCCGCCGACCGGTGGCGTGACGGGGTGCGGCGGTTCGCCGAGCGGGGCGGCTTCATCCTCCAGGAGTACGTCCCGGCGGACACCGTCCCGCTGGACTTCGTGCACATCGAGACCGGCGAGACGGTCAGCGCCGAGGTGCCCTACAGCATCGCGCCGTACCTGTTCGGCCGCCAGCCGGCCGGCGCCTGCATCCGCACCGGCTTCCCCGGCTGCGACGGCGTGCTCAACCTCGCCCGCGGCGTCCTCCTCTCCGGCCTCCTGGTAACCACCTGACCCACCCCCGCCCCCGCTCCGCCTGGGTCGATCATGAAGTTGGTGCGGCTCGCCCCGGCGTGTCCCGTCCCCAACCTCATGATCAACGAGACGGGCCGGGGGTGGTGGCGGAGAGGAGGCGGTGGGCGAAGGTGCGGCAGGCCGCGGTGAGGTCGGGTGGGGCGTCGATGGTGAAGTCGGCGTCCAGGAAGGCGAGGTGGAGCAGCAGCCACCGCCAGGAGTCGACCGAGACGGTGACCCGGGTCCGCCGGTCGCCGACCGCCTCGATCTCGGCGTCGTGGTAGCGCAGCGCGTCCAGCACGGGCGCTGCCGGCGCCGCCACCACGAGGGTGACCCGTTGCCGAATCCGGTCCAGGCCGCGGCGCAGGTACTCCAGCGCCGACCCGGCGGGCAGCGGCCGGCGGCGGTAGCCGGTGCCGGTGCGCAGCGGGTCGCCGACCCGGTCGAGCCGGAACACCCGCCAGTCCGCGCGGTCGAGGTCCCAGCCCAGCAGGTACCAGCGCAGGAGGTGGTGGACCTGCCGGTACGGCTCGACCCGCCGCCGGCTCCGCCCGCCCCGGGCGTCGGTGTAGTCGAACGTCACCACCTCGGCCCGGTCGATGGCCTCGGCGAGCAGGCCGACCTGCTCGGCGGCCACCGGCGGGGTCTCCTGCGCGCCCGTCTCCAGGCTCGCCCGGACGGAGGCCACCCGCGGGCGCAGCCGGGCCGGCAGGAACTGGTCCAGCTTGCCGTACGCGCGGGTGGCCGCCGCGTCGAGTCCGCCCGCCGCGGCCGGCCCGGTGGCGGCGAGCGAGGCGAGACCGAGCAGGGTGGCGATCGCCTCGTCGTCGTCGAGGACGAGCGGCGGCATGGTCCGGCCGGCCGCGAGCCGGTAGTAGCCGCCCGGCCCGGGCTGGGTGTCGACCGGGTAGCCGTAGCCGCGCAGCCGCTCGACGTCCCGACGCAGGGTGCGCGGGCTGACGCCGAGCCGCCGGGCCAGTTCGTCGCCGGAGAACGACCGGCCGCTCTGCAGGGTCGACAGCAGGGAGAGCATCCGCCCGGTCACATCCGCCACGACCCCATTCTTCCGGTGATCGAGGTCAGGATCCGGCCACATCTGCTCGTAGCGTCGCCGGCATGGACCACCGCAGCATCACCATCCGGGGCGCCCGCACCAACAACCTGGCCGCCCTCGACGTCGACGTCCCGCGCAACCGGCTGGTCGTCTTCGTCGGAGTGTCCGGGTCGGGCAAGTCGTCGCTGGTGTTCGACACCATCGCCGCCGAGGCGGGCCACCAGCTCAACGAGACCTTCCCGCCGTTCGCCCGCAACCGGCTGCCGAAGTGGACCCGGCCGGAGGTCGAGCACATCGGCGGCCTGTCGCCGGTGATCGTGGTCGACCAGCGCCGGATCGGCGGCAACGCCCGCTCGACGGTCGGCACCGTCACCGACGCCTGGACCTACCTGCGGCTGCTCTTCTCCCGGGTGGGCACGCCGCACGTCGGCGAGTCGAACCGGTTCTCCTTCAACGACCCGGCCGGCATGTGCCCGACCTGCTCCGGCCTCGGCGAGGTGGTGGCCAGCGCCGTCGACCGCTTCCTCGACCTGGACCGGTCGCTGGCGCAGGGGGCGATCCGGCTGCCCGGATTCGGCGACGGCGGCTACTGGTACGCCCAGTACGCCGACATCGGCACCTTCGACCCGCACACCCCGCTGCGCGAGTGGAGCCCGCAGGAACGGGCGGCGCTGCTGTACGGCGGGGAGGCCGCCGCGAAGCTGGGCCGCAAGCCCCCCAAGGCGTACGAGGGGGTGGTCGAGCGGTTCGAGCGGATCTACCTGCACACCTCCGACAGCCTCTCCGAGCGCAAGCAGGAGGTCATCCGCCGGTTCACCCGCTCGGAGGTCTGCCCGGAGTGCCACGGTGACCGGCTCAACGCGGCGGCCCGCACGGCCACCGTGCTCGGCCACACGATCGGCGAGCTGTCCCGGCTGGAGGTCACCGAACTGGCCGCAGTGGTCCGCGCCGTCACCGCCGCCCAGGTGGCGCCGGTGGTCGCGGCGCTGACCGCCCGCCTGGACGCGATCACCACCATCGGGCTCGGCTACCTCACCCTGTCCCGGCCGACCACGACCCTCTCCGGCGGCGAGTCGCAACGGATCAAGATGGTCAAGCACCTGGGTTCCAGCCTGGTCGAGATGACCTACCTGGTGGACGAGCCCACCGTCGGGCTGCACCCGGCCGACGTGGCGGCCACTGTCCGGTTGCTGGAGCAGCTGCGCGACCGGGGCAACAGCGTCCTGGTCGTGGAGCACGACCCGGCCGTGATGGCCCGCGCGGACCAGGTCGTCGAGATCGGACCGGGCGCCGGCGCCGACGGAGGTCGCCTGGTGTTCCAGGGCAGCTTCGCCGAGCTGCGCCGCGCCGACACCCCGACCGGGCGGGCACTGCGCGGGCGCCGGCCGGTGCGGCGGGAGCCACGGGTCGGCACCGGCCGCCTCACCGTCGCCGACGCCACCCGCAACAACCTGCGGCGGGTGACCGTGGCCGTACCGACCGGTGTGCTGACCGTGCTGACCGGGGTGGCCGGCTCCGGCAAGTCCAGCCTGGCCGCCGAGCTGGTGGCCCAGCACGCCGCGACGGTCATCGACCAGAGCCCGGTCAGCACCAACCGGCGCTCCACCCCGATCACCTACACCGGCATCGCGCCGGCGATCCGCCGGCTGTTCGCCGCGCACAACGGCGTGCCGGCCGGGCTGTTCAGCGCCAACTCCACCGGTGCCTGCCCGGACTGCCGGGGGCTCGGCATCATCCACACCGACCTGGCCTTCCTGGACGGGCAGGAGGTGGTCTGCGAGACCTGCCAGGGCCGGCGGTTCACCCCGGAGGTGCTCGGCTACACCGTCGACGGGCTGTCGATCGCCGACGTCGACGCGCTCACCGTGGACCAGGCCGTCGTGCGGCTGCCCGACCGGCAGATCGCCCGCGCGCTGCGCCACCTGGCCGACGTCGGGCTCGGCTACCTGCGGCTGGGCCAGTCGTTGAGCACGCTCTCCGGTGGAGAGTGTCAGCGGCTCAAGATCGCCAGGGAGCTCCGCGAGACGGAGCGGCCCACCACGTACGTGCTCGACGAGCCGACCACCGGCCTGCACCTGAGCGACGTCGACACCCTGCTGGCGATCCTCGACGGCCTCGTCGACCGGGGCCACACCGTCGTGGTCATCGAGCACAACCTCGACGTCATCCGCCGGGCCGACTGGCTCATCGACCTCGGCCCCGGCCCCGGCCGGCACGGCGGCACCGTGCTCTACGAGGGGCACGTCGCCGACTACACGGACCGGGACACCCCCACCTGCGCGGCGCTGACCGGCTCGGCGGCCGACGCCGAGCACCTGGCGGCCGCGCGCTGACGGCCGGCGATGCCGAGCGGCATCCGGCCGGGACGGTCAACCGGCCTGCCGGATGCCGGCGAGGTGGGCGCCGAGGCGGCGGACCGTCTCGGCGGCGGCGATGGCGTCGCTGCGGGCGCTGCCGTGCCGGCCGTCGCTGCTGTAGATCGACGGGTCCGCGGTCAGCGGGTGGTCGGTGAGCCGGACGTGCAGGGTGCCGAGCCGCTCCGCGAGCGCGCCGGTGTGGGCGGAGAGCCGGCGCATCCGCTCGGCCAGGCCGGCGCGGTGCCGCTGCGGGACCGCCGGGCTGTGCGACACGTCGAACATCCCGACGGTGATCACGTCCGCCCCGGCGGCCCGCAGCGCCTCGACCATCGCGGTCAGCTCGGCGTCCACCGCGTCGGCGTCGTAGGCCGGGGCGAAGGCGTCGTTGCCGCCGCAGACCACCAGCGCCAGGTCGGGGTGGAAGGCGAGCGCCGGGGCGAGCTGGGTGGCGCGTACCTCGTGCGCCCGCAGCCCGCGCCGCCCCAGGTTCAGGTACGCCAGCTCGGGCCGGACGGCCCGCAGCTCGGCGGCGATCCGGTCCGCCCACTGCACATCCGGGTAGCCGTCGACCGGCTCGCAGAGCCCCTCGGCCACGCTGTCACCCAGCACCGCGAAGCGGCGCCACGGATGCCCGCGCAGCAGCGCCGCGCTCTCTCCGGGGCGCAGGCACCACGGGTCCGTCGCCTCGGTCAACGTCGATGGCATGGGGGTACGCTAATCGATCCCGCCGGCCGCGGGCAGCGGCCCGACGGGCAGGCCGCCCTCCGCCGGGTGGACCCTCGCGCCGGCCCACGGCAGGACCACCGCCGCGGGCATGATGGGCGGCGGAAGGGGGCGGCCGATGGTGCAGGTGGCGGTCTGCGGGCCGGCGGACGCGACGGCGACCGAGCTGGCGTACGCCCGCCGGGTGGGGGAGCTGCTCGCCGAGCGGGGCGTGACGGTGCTCTGCGGCGCCGGCGGCGGGGTGATGGCCGCCGTCGCCGCCGGCGCCCGCTCCCGGGCCGGCGTGGTGATCGGCGTACGCCCGGACGACGGCACCGAGCCGGGTCCGGCCGACTGTTCCGCGGTACTGGTCACCAACATGGGCCAGGCCCGCAACGCGATCCTGGTGTGGAGCGCCGACGCGGTGATCGCCGTCGGCGGTTCCTGGGGCACGCTCAGCGAGGTGGCGCTGGGCCTGCGCCGCGGCCGCATCCCGGTGGTGGTGCTCGGCGGCTGGCGGATCCGCGACGCCGACGGCCGGCCGGTGCCCGGTCCGGTGCACGTAGCCACGCCGGAGGAGGCGGTCGCCGCGGCCCTGCCGGCCTGACGCCGGCCGAGCCGGCCGGCGCACGCCGCCCCGGTGCGGCGGACCACGGCCAGCGGCACCGGTCGGCCCGGCGCGGGTCGGCGGCTCCCGCCGGGGTGCGGTGGGCGGCGGTGGGCGGCGGTGGGCATGGCGGGCGGCTCGGCGGGTAGGCCGCTCTTCCTGGCCGGCGGGCGAGAGGGGGGCGGGCGGGATGAGCGGTGCCTGGCCGGACCGGCCGGACGACCGGCTGGTGCCCGTGCACGCCTCGGACCGGATCTGGAACGGGGTCACCACGGCGGCCGGGCGGACGTTCGTCTGCTACCCGAACGCCGACGGGCCGGGGACCGCGGTGGCCGAGCTGCGGGCCGACGGGACGGCCGTGCCGTACCCGGACCCGGCCTGGAACGCCGTCCGCGACGACCACGACCCGGACGGCGCCTTCGTCACCGTGAACAGCCTGCGGACCGGGCCGGACGGGCTGCTCTGGCTCGTCGACAGCGGCGCCCCCGGGTTCGGCGCGCCGCCCGTGCCGGGCGGCCCCCGCCTGCTCGCCGTCGACCTCGCCACCGACCGGATCACCCGCGCGTACGACCTGACCGCCGTGACCCGGCCGACCAGTTTCCTCGACGACGTCCGGTTCCACGGCCCGACCGCCTACCTCACCGACGCCGGCGCGCCCGCCCTGGTCGTGCTCGACCTGCCCAGCGGCCGGGCCCGGCGGGTGCTGGACGGGCACTGGAGCACCACCGCCGGCCGACCGATGAGCGCCGACGGCGCGGCGCTGCGCGACCCGGACGGCGGCGAGGTGCGGCTGCACGCCGACCAGTTGGAGGTCTCGCCCGACGGTGCGCACCTGTACTTCCAGCCGGCCTGCGGCCCGCTCGCCCGGGTCGCCACCCGCTGGCTGGACGACCCGGACGTCCCGCCCGACACCCTCGCCGGCGCCGTCGAGCGCTGGTTGGACACGCCGAGCACCGGCGGCACCGCCGTCGACGCCGACGGCGTGATCTACCTCAGCGACGTGGACCGGCGCCGGATCCTGCGGATCACCCCGGACCGGCGGGTGGAGCCGCTGGTCGCCGACCCGCGCCTGGCCTTCGCCGACGCGCTCTGGCTCGACGGCGGCGGCGACCTGCTGATCCCGGTTACCCAGCTGCACCGCACCGCCGGTCTGGGCGGCGGCCGGGACCGCGTCGAGCGGCCGCTGCGGATCTACCGGCTGCCCGTGGGCGCCCGGCCGGCCCCCAACGACCACCGCTGAGCGGGCCCGGTCGCCCCGGTCAGGACGGAGTGGTCGGCTGCCCGGCCTGGTACGCGGCCGCCAGCCGCTTCGGGGCGCAGGCGTACCACGCCTCGACCACCAGTTCGGTCAGCTCCTCGACGTCGAGCTGGTCGAGCCGCGCCAGGATCACCGGGTAGCCGTCGAAGTGCGGGGTGGTGAAGTAGACGGCCGGGTCGTCGGCGAGCAGCGCCTCCTTGGCCCCCAGGTCGGGCACGTACGCGCCGAGCACCGGGCCGTCCGGCGCGGCCGGACCGAGCGCCTCGCGGTCGGCCTTGCGCAGCGGGCGGTCGAAGACGAAGGACTTCTTGCGCACCCGCCACGCCGGCGCCCCGTTGTACGACGGGTGTTCGCTGGTCTCCGGCAGGCCCAGCGCGATGCGGCGGACGTCGTCCCAGGTGGCCACGCCCCGACGATACGCGCCGTGCGCCGCCGGTGGGTGGCCGTGCGGTCAGCCCGCCCGCCGCCCGGCTCGGGCCGTCGGGCAGCGTCCGGGCGATCACGGGCGCGAACCCCCGCCACCCCCTGCTCGACCGGAGCGGGGATCAGGGGGTGGTGGGGGCGGGGGCCGGCTCGGGGCGCAGGGCGCCGGAGAGGGGGAGCAGGGTCACCAGCAGGCAGGCGGCGGCCATCGCCAGCAGGGCCGGGCCGAGGCCGAACGCGGCCACCGACCAGCCGCCGAGCAGCGCGCCGACCGGCAGCCCCACGAAGCCCAGCGACCCGGCCAGTCCGATCACCCGGGTCTGCAACTCCGCCGGCACCCGCTCGTAGAGCGCCACGCCCAGCAGCGGGTTCACCGCGGCGATGCCGATGCCGGACAGGAAGGTCACCACCAGCACCACCGGCAGTTCCTCGCTGAGCGCCAGCGCCACCAGCCGGGGGGTGCCGCTGAGCAGCGCCCCGGCCACGAAGGTCAGGTACCGGGGCAGCCGGGGCCCGAGCACGGTGAACAGCAGGTTGCCCAGCAGGGCGCCGGCCGAGAAGGCGCCGAGGACCAGGCCCAGCCCGGCCGGGTTGCCCAGCACGTCGGCCACCCAGAGCGGGATGTAGACGGCGATGCTGGCGTTCGCCACCATGTTCAGCGCGGCGATCACCAGCAGCATGCTCAGCAGCGTGCGGTCCCGGCCGAGGTAGCGGAACCCGCCGGCGAGCGCCCGCAGGTAGCCCTCCGGCTGGGCCGGCGTCGCGCTGGCCGCCGGCGGGCGGACCAGGGCGCCGATCAGCAGCGCGCAGACGCCGAACGTCGCCGCGTCGATCAGGATCGCCCCGGTCACCCCGAACCACCAGACCAGCAGGCCGCCGGCGGCCGCCCCGGAGAGGGTGACCAGCCGGCCCAGCCCGTCGTAGACCGAGGTCAGCCGGATCAGCCGCACCCCGGCGGCCTCCGCGGCGGGCCGGAACAGCACGTGCTTGACCCGGTCACCGATGCCGCGCAGCCCGCCGACCACGGCCACCAGCGCCACCAGGGCGCCGAAGCCGAGCCACGGGGTGAGCGCCACCGCGACCATCAGCGCCGCGCTGGCCAGGTCGGCCAGGATCGAGGTGCGGCGCAGCCCGATCCGGTCCGCCCACGGCGTGGCCAGCGCGCTGGAGAGCAGGTACGGCAGCGTCTCGGCGAACGCCACCAGGCCCATCTTCGCCGGGCTGCCGGTGGTCTCCAGCACCAGCCAGGGGATGGCCACCACCGAGATCCGGCTGCCCAGGTTGGAGATCAGATCGGCGGTGACCAGGGTGACCAGTTCCCGCCGGGGGGTCACGCCGGGCTGCCGATCGCGGCGTGCGGGTGGGCCGCGGCGTACCGGGCACGCAGCGCCCGCTTGTCCACCTTGGCCGAGCGGTTGAGCGGCAGCCGGTCGACGAACTCGACAGCTCCGGGCGCCCAGGTGTCGCTCAGTGCGGTGGTCACCAGGTCGATCAGCTCGGCGGCGGTCACCGTCGCGCCGGGCGCCGGCACCACGAAGGCGTACGGCAGCTCGCCCGCGACCTCGTCGGGAACGCCGATCACGGCGGCGGCCCGCACCTGCGGGTGCCCGGCCAGCACGTCCTCGATCGGGCGGGAGTAGATCGGCCAGCTGCGCTGCCGGCTGAGGATCCGGTCCTGCAACCGGTCGACCAGGTAGAGGTAGCCGTCGGTGTCCAGGTGCCCGATGTCGCGGGTGCGTACCCAGCCGTCGACCAGCGTGTCGGCGGTCAGCTCCGGTTGACAGTGGTAGCCGGCGAAGCGCAGCTCGGTGTGCACCCACACCTCACCGTCGACGCCCGGCGGCAGCACCGTGCCGTCCTCGGCGCGGATCTCCACCCGCACGTCCCCGTACGGCCGGCCGCAGGAGCGCAGCCGCTCCGGGTGCGCCGGGTCGTCGGTCAGCCCGGGCAGCGCGGTGACCACCACCGCCTCGCTCAGCCCGTACACGATGCGCAGCACCGGGCCGAAGCGGGCGATCGCCTGCCGCAGCCGGGCCGGCGCGGCGGGCCCGGCGCCCACGTTGAACATGAACATCGCGGAGAAGTCCGCGCCGTCCAGCGCCGGATGGTCCAGCACCTCGTAGAGCATCGGCGGGGTGACGAAGGTGGAGTTGATCCGCTCCCGCTGCACCGTGTCGATGAACCGCGCCGGGTCCCAGCCGTCGCGCAGGACCAGCACGCCACCGGTGAACAGGTTGAACAGGGTGGTGATCTGGCCGCTGGCCAGCCACATCGGGGAGTGCGACAGGTGCCGCAGCAGCGGGAAGCCGGCGGCGCGGAAGTCCGCCGCCAGGGTGAGGATCTGCGCGTAGAAGCTCTCCCGGTGGTGCACCAGCTTTGGGCTGCCGGTGGTGCCGCTGGTCTGCAGGAACGACTCCGGCGCCGGCACCTCGCCCGGCACCTCGCCGGGACCCGGCCGGTCACCGGCGGCGGTGAGGTCGGGGCCGGCGCCGCCGGGACCGAGGCAGAAGACCGGCACGCCGGGCAGCGCGGCGGCCAGTTCCGGCCCGAGGCTGGCCGGGTCCCGCGCGTCGTAGAGGAAGGCGTCGGGGCGGGCCAGCCGGGCGAAGTCGGCGACCTCGCGCCGGGAGGTGACCGGCGCGACCCACATCGTCCGGCAGCCCAGCAGGTGCAGGGCGAGCTGCACCAACGGCCCCTCGACCGGGTTGCCGAGCGCGACCAGCACCGCCGCCCCCGGCCGTACGCCGTGCGCGCGCAGCGTGCCGGCCAGCCCGCACACCTCGGCGTGCACGTCGGCGTAGCTGAGCCGGCGGCCACCGCCGACCAGCGCCGCCCGCTCGCCCCAGCCGGCGAAGAGGGCCAGCGCCCGGTGCACGTAGCTGGTCCGTTGCCCGTCAGTCATCGGCAGTCCCCATCCGGTCCGGCGGTGCCCGGGCAGCCCCCGGGGCACGGCGCGGCGGTGGCGCGCGGTCGGCGACCACCTCGCCGCCGCCTGTGAGCGTAGGGTGTTCCCGCCGTCGGCGGAGAGTGGCCGAACGGCGCTCCGCGCGGGGCTGGCGGACATTTGATCGCGTCGATCAGGTTGATTGACGCCCATCTTCGGCGGCGGCTAGTTTCCGGTCCATCGTCCAGCCGGTGACCGTCCCTGACGGCCCTGGGCTGCCACCACGATGGAGGTTCAATGGCGACTCCGAAGAGATGGCACGTGACAGTTTCCGCCGCCGCGCTGCTGGTCGCGGGCACCCCCGCGGTGGTCGCCAGCGCCGGCCCGGGGTCGACCTCCGGGGCGCGCGGCGACCGCGCCGTCTGGGCGGGCAGCTGGGCCGCCGCGGTGACCCGGGGCAACGCCACCGGCCTGACCAACACCGGGCTGAACAACCAGAGCGTGCGGATGGTGGTGCACACCTCGGTCGGCGGTCCCCGGCTGCGGGTGCGGTTGAGCAACGTCTACGGCGAGCAGGCGGTTCGGGTCGGCCGGGCCACCATCGCCCGACCGAACACCGCCACCGCCGACGACCACTCCGACATCGACCCGGCGAGCCTGCGCGAGCTGCGCTTCAACGGCGCCGCCTCGGCCACCATGAACCGCGGCGCGGAACTGCTCAGCGACCCGGTCGACTTCCCGGTCGGCGACCAGCAGGACCTGGTGCTGACCGTGCACTTCCCGACCCCGACCGGCCCGGTGACCTTCCACGGCCAGTCCCGGCAGACCAACTTCATCGGCGCCACCGACCTGACCTCCGCCGCCGACGGCGCGGGCTTCACCATCCGGCCGAACTGCTGCTGGTTCTTCCTCTCCGGCATCGACGTGCAGCGCCGGCACTCGCCGGGCTCCGTGGTGGTGCTCGGCGACTCGATCGGCGACGGCAACGGCAGCACCGTCAACGCCAACAGGCGCTGGCCCGACCTGCTCGCCGACCGGCTGATCGACGCCCGGCCGGATGTGCGCACCCCGGGCGTGCTCAACCTGAGCCTGGCCGGCAACCGGCTCAACCACGAGGGGCCGGAGCCCGGCGCGGGCGGCTTCCCCGGCTACCACGAGCTGGGGCCGAACGCGGTCAGCCGGCTCGACGAGGACGTCTTCGCCCAGACCGATGCCCGCACCGTGGTCACCCACCTGGGCATCAACGACATCTGGATGTCCGGCGACTCCGCCGAGCAGGTCATCGCCGCGCTGCGGCAGATCAACCAGCAGGTCAAGGCACGCGGCCTGCGCAGCCTGGTGGCCACCCTGACGCCGTACGAGGGGCACGGCAACCCGGGGGTGTGGACGCCGGAGAAGGAGGCCACCCGGCAGGCGGTGAACGCCTGGCTGCGCGCCGGCGACGAGTTCGACGGGCTGCTCGACTTCGACCGGGTATTGCGCGACCCGGCCCAGCCCAGCCGGCTGCTGCCCGCGTACGACTCCGGTGACCACATCCACCCGAACGACGCGGGCAACCAGGCGATGGCCGACGCCGTGCCGCTGCGCCTGCTCGGCCTGTGACATCGGGCGCGGGCGGCGGCCCACCCCGCCGCCCGCGCCACCGTTTCCGGGGGGAGACCGACGTGGACGTCACGCAGTTGCTGACCCGGCTCTACAGCGACGAGGGCCGGCAGGACCCGTACCCCTGCTACGCCGGGCTGCACGAGCTGGGGCCGGTCAGCCCGGTGCCGGCGCGGGCCGAGCACCGCACGGTGGCCGCCGTCGCCGTCGGCTACGACCTGGTCAGCCAGGTGCTGCGCGACCCGGAGTGGTACAAGCAGGCCCCGCCCGGCTGGCGGGAGCAGGAGGTGCTGCGCACCCTGCAGACCTCGATGATGTTCGTCAACCCGCCCGACCACACCCGGATGCGCGCGGTCTTCGCGAAGACCTTCACCCCGCGCCGGCTGGGCGCCCTCGAACCGGTGGTGGTCCGGGTGGTCGACGAGTTGCTGGACCGGATGGCCGACGCCGGGGCGGCCGGGTTCGACTTCGTCGCGGAGTTCGCGTACCCGATGCCGGCCCGGGTGATGGCCGAGTTCATCGGCATCCCCGCCGGGGAGCTGGACTTCTACCGGCAGCGGGTGGAGCGCATCGACGACTTCCTGGACGTCGCGGGCAAGACCCCGCAGCGGCTGGCCGCCGCCAACGCCGCCGCCGCCGAACTGCGCGCCTTCTACGCCGGGCTGATCGCGCACCGGCGCCGCCGCCCCGGCGGGGACCTGATCAGCGCCCTGGTCGAGGCGGTCGACGCGGGCGACGTCCCGCTCACCGAGGACGAGCTGGTCAGCAACCTGATCGTGCTGTTCAACGCCGCGTTCGTGACCACCGTCTACATGCTCAGCAACGGCCTGCCGCTGCTGCTGTCCCACCCCGAGGTGGCCGCCGCGCTGCCCGGCGACGACGCGCTGACCCGCGGCGCCGTCGACGAGATCCTCCGGCTGGAGGCGCCGGTGCACTTCCTGGCCCGGGCCGCGCCCCGGGACACCGTGCTCGGCGGGGTGCCGGTCGAGCGGGACCAGAACGTGCTGCTGGTGATCGCCGCCGCCAACCGCGACCCGGCCCGGTTTGCCGACCCGGACCGGTTCGACCCGCGCCGGCCCGGCCCGCCGTCGCTCGCCTTCGGCGTCGGGCTGCACTTCTGCCTCGGCGCCGCCGTGTCCCGGCTGGAGGGTCGGCTCGCGCTGCCCCGGCTGCTGCGCCGCTTCCCCCGGCTCGCGGTCGCCGAGCGGCCGATCTACAGCGGTAGCCTCTTCCTGCGCGGCATCGACAAGCTGCTGCTGCACACCGGCGGGCGGGAGGCCGCATGAGCGAGCGGATCACCCGGCCCGGCACGGCGCGCCGGCACGGCGCACGCCGCGGCGCCGGCATGAGCGAGCGAACCGCCCGGCTCGACGCGACGGCGCTCCGGGTCGGCCCGGCGCGCGACGGAGGTACGGCATGAGCCTGCACCCGCAGGTGGCCACGTACCGGGCGGCCCGCGCCGCGGCCGGCACGCCACCGCTGTACACCCAGACGCTGGCCGAGGCCCGCGCCGCCGACCTGGCCGCGATCCGGGCCGGCGGCGGCGCTGTCGAGCCGGTGCACGAGGTACGCGACGCGCACGTCCCCGGCCCGGCCGGCGACCTGCCGGTACGCGTGTACCGGCCGGCAGGGTCCGGCCCGCTGCCCACCCTGGTCTACTTCTTCGGCGGCGGCTGGACGCTGGGCAGCATCGACACCGCCGACGGCATCTGCCGGCGGCTGGCCAACGCGGTGCCCTGCCAGGTGGTCACCGTCGGCTACCGGCTCGCCCCGGAGCACCCCTTCCCGGCCGCGGTGCACGACTGCCACGCGGCCAGCCGGTGGCTCGCCGCGCACCCCGAGCAGTTCGACCTGGACCCGGCGCGGGTCGCGGTCGGCGGCGACAGCGCCGGCGGCAACCTCGCCGCCGCGGTCACCCTGCTGGCCCGGGACCGGGGCGGGCCCCGGCTCGCCGCGCAACTGCTGGTCTACCCGAACACCGACCAGACCGCGACGGCCCCCGGCGACGACGACCCGCTGCTGTTCAACCGCCACTCGGTGGCCTGGTACCGCCGGCACTACCTGCCCGACCCGGCCGCCGCCCGCGACCCGCTGGCCTCACCGCTGCTCGCGCCGGACCTCACCGGCCTGCCGCCCGCCCTGGTCGTCACCGCCGAGCACGATCCGCTGCGCGAGCAGGGCGAGCGGTACGCGCACCGGCTGCGCGCCGCCGGGGTGCCGACCACGCTCACCCGCTACCCCGGGATGATCCACGGTTTCTTCGCCATGCCCGGCGTCTTCGACGACGGCCGGCGCGCCCAGGACGAGGCCGCCGCGTTCCTGCGCGGGCGGTTCGGGTTGACCGGCACCGACCGGGACACGGTGCCGGCGGGAAGGGGGACCGACGATGGCTGAGGACGTGCTGCCGAAGCCGGCCCGGCCGGTGGGGGAGCCACCCGCGCCGGCCTGCCTGGCCGACTACGCGGAGCGGGCCCGGGCGGTGCTCCCGCCGGAGGTGTGGGACTACATCGACGGCGGCAGCGGCGCCGAGATCACCCTCGCCGCCAACCGGCGCGCGCTGGACCGGGTGGCGGTGCTGCCCCGGGTGCTGCGCGGGGTGCCGACCCCGCGCACCGAGACCCGCCTGCTCGGCGCACCGTCCGCGCTGCCGGTGGCGGTGGCGCCGATCGCGTACCAGCGACTGGTGCACCCGGACGGGGAAGTGGCGCTGGCCGCCGCCGCGGGCGCGGCCGGCGTGCCGTACGTGGCGAGCACCCTGGGCAGCGTGCCGATCGAGCAGGTCGCCAAGGCCGGTGGGTCGGTCTGGTTCCAGCTCTACTGGCTGCGCGATCGGGGTCTGGTCACCGACCTGCTGGACCGGGCGCACGCGGCCGGCTGCACGGCGCTCACGGTCACCGTGGACGTGCCGATCCTCGGCCGGCGGCTGCGCGACGTGCGCAACGCGTTCGCCGTACCGCCGCACGTGGTGGCGGCCAACCTGCCGGCCGGGCGGGACGACCTGGCGCACACCGCCATGCCGGGCGTCTCGGCCATCGCCGCGCACACCGACGCGGTCTTCGCGCCCGCGCTGAGCTGGGACGACCTGGACTGGCTGCGCGGGCGCACCGCGCTGCCGCTGGTGGTCAAGGGCATCCTCGACCCGCGTGACGCCGTCCTCGCGGTCTCCGCCGGCGCCGACGCGGTGGTGGTCTCCAACCACGGCGGCCGGCAACTGGACGGCGCGCCGGCCACCGCCGCCGTGCTGCCCGAGGTGGTCGCGGCCGTCGCCGACCGGTGCGAGGTGCTGATGGACAGCGGCGTGCGCGGCGGGACCGACGTGCTGCGCGCCCTGGCGCTGGGCGCCAACGGGGTGCTGGTCGGCCGGCCGATGCTCTGGGCGCTGGCCGCGGGCGGCCAGGCCGCGGCGGAGGCGGCGCTGACCCTGCTCGCCGACGAGTTCCGCGACGCGCTGGCGCTGACCGGCTGCGCCGACCCGGCGGCCGCCCGCGAGCTGCGCACCCGGACGGTGGACTGAGCGTGGCCGCGCCGGCGGAGCTGAGCGGGGCCGACCGGAGCACGGCCGACCGGAGCACGGCCGACCGGAGCACAGCCGACCTGAGCACGGCCGACCTGCATCCGGCGGTCGACGACCCGGCGCTGAACTCGATGAACTTCCTCAACGAGGTGGCCCAGCACTACCCGGACGCGGTGTCGCTGGCCGCCGGCCGGCCGTACGAGGAGTTCTTCGACGTCGCCGCGCTGCACCGGTACCTGGACACGTTCCGCCGCCACCTCGCCGACGACCTCGGTCTCACCCCCGCCCAGGTGCACCGCACCCTGTTCCAGTACGGCCGCACCAAGGGCGTCGTGCACCACCTGGTGGCCCGCAACCTGGCCGTGGACGAGGGGATCGACGTCGACCCGGAGGCGATCGTGGTGACGGTCGGCTGCCAGGAGGCGATGTTCCTGGTGCTGCGGGCGCTGCGCGCCGGCCCCGACGACGTGCTGCTCGCCGTCGCGCCCACCTACGTCGGGCTGACCGGCGCGGCTCGGCTGCTCGACCTGCCGGTGCGCCCGGTGGCCGGCGGGCCGGCCGGGGTGGACCTGGCCGATCTGCGCGCCCAGGTGCGCCGGGCCCGGGCCGACGGGCTGCGCCCGCGGGCCTGCTACCTGATGCCGGACTTCGCCAACCCGTCCGGGACGAGCCTGGGCCTGGCCGACCGGCGGCGGCTGCTCGCCCTGGCCGAGGCGGAGGACCTGCTGCTGCTGGAGGACAACCCGTACGGCCTCTTCCCGGCCGGGGACGCCGAGCGGGTGCCCACGCTCAAGGCGCTGGACACCGGGCGGCGGGTGGTCTATCTGGGGTCGTTCGCCAAGACCGTGCTGCCCGGCGCGCGGGTCGGCTACGTCGTCGCCGACCAGCGGGTGGCCGGCGCGGACGGCAGGGTCGGGCCGCTCGCCGACCAGCTCGCGAAGATCAAGAGCATGGTCACCGTGAACACCTCGGCGATCGCCCAGGCGGTGGTCGGCGGGGCGCTGCTGGAGCACGGGTGCAGCCTGGTCGCGGCGACGGCGCGCGAGCGGGCCGCGTACACCCGGAACCTGCGGCACCTGGTCGCCGGGCTGGCCCGGCGGTTCCCGGCGGACGCCGCGCCGGTGCGCTGGACCGTGCCGGCCGGCGGGTTCTTCGTGGTGGTGACCGTGCCGTTCCCGGTCGACGACGCGCTGCTGCACCGTTCGGCCCGCGAGTACGGGCTGCTCTGGACGCCGATGGCGCACTTCTACGACGCCGGCACCCCGGTGGCCGCGCTGCGGCTGTCGGTCAGCGCGGTGACCCCGGCCGAGATCGACCTCGGCCTGGACCGGCTGGCCGCCCTGGTCACCGACGAGCTGGCCCGCCGCGGCACGTCCGACCGGGTGGCCTGACACAACGCGTTCACCGCATGGCAATCCGCGACTGCCCGCGTTCCCGCGTCCTGCATGGACGGTCATAATGGACGCCATGGTCGCCTGGGAGTACGCCCTGCTGGTCCGCCGCTATCAGGGGCAGGGCCGCAATTTCCACGTCAGCTTCATCTGGTACGGCCCGGACGGGTCGCGCCGGGACATCACCGCGTACGGCGACACGGCGATCGCGCACCTCAACCGGGCCGGCCGGGAGGGTTGGGAACTGGTCTCCGCCGCCGAGGACGTGAACAACGTCCAGGGCAGCACCGAGGTGCACCGCTACCACCTCAAGCGGCAGATCGGCTGACCCGCCCGGCGTTCCCCCGTACCCGGTCGCGCCGAAGCCGGCCCGCCGCCCACGGCCCGCCGCCCACGGCCCGCCACCCACGGCTCGCCACCACGGCTCGCCACCCACGGCTCGCCACCCACGAT
This sequence comes from Micromonospora sp. C28SCA-DRY-2, assembly GCF_030519475.1. Taxonomy (GTDB): domain Bacteria; phylum Actinomycetota; class Actinomycetes; order Mycobacteriales; family Micromonosporaceae; genus Micromonospora. The sequence goes on from NZ_JAUMKD010000008.1 coordinate 204,734, forward strand.
CCGCCACCCACGGCCCGCCCGCCGGATGCCGCCCGTGCGTCAGCGCCGGTCGGCGCGGGCCCCGGTCCCGGCTGGCCCGCCGGCGGCGTGCCGGTCACCCGGCGTTGTTGTTACCGTTGCCTCCCGCCGCCGCCCGGCCGCTCCCGCGCCGCCCGGTCGCGGCGGGGAGGAGGAGCAGTGGCGCAACCCGGGCGGCCCCGGTACGTGGTCGGGGTCGACTTCGGCACCCTCTCCGGCCGGGCGCTGGTGGTGGACGTCGCCGACGGCGTCGAACTCGGCGAGGCCGTGCACCCGTACCGGCACGGGGTGCTCACCGAGCGGCTCCCCGGCGGCCCGCCGCTGCCGCCGGACTGGGCGCTGCAGCACCCCGACGACTACCGCGAGGTGCTGCGCGTCGCGGTGCCCGCCGCGCTGCGCGCCGCCCGGGTACGACCCGAGGACGTGGTCGGCATCGGCGTCGACGCGACCGCCAGCACCGTGCTGCCCGCCCGCGCCGACGGCACCCCGCTCTGCGAGCTGCCGGGGCTGGCCGACCGGCCGCACGCGTACCCGAAGCTGTGGAAGCACCACGCGGCGCAGCGGCAGGCCGACCGGATCAACGCGCTGGCCGCCGAGCGGGGCGAGCGCTGGCTGGCCCGCTACGGCGGCCGGGTCTCCGCGGAGTGGCAGCTGGCCAAGGCGCTGGAGGTGCTGGAGGAGGATCCGGAGGTCTTCGACCGCGCGGAGCGCTGGATCGAGGCGGCCGACTGGATCGTCTGGCAGCTCTGCGGCCGGGAGACCCGCAACGCCTCGGCCGCCGGCTACAAGGGGCTGCGCCAGGACGGGCGGTACCCGTCGGCGGAGTTCCTGCGCGCCCTGCACCCCCGGCTGAACGGCCTGCTGCCCCGGGTCGACGGTCCGCTCGCGCCGCTGGGCGCCCGGGCCGGCGGGCTCACCCCGGAGGCGGCCGGCTGGACCGGCCTGCCGGTGGGCGTCGCGGTGGCCGTCGGCACCATCGACGCGCACGTCACCGCCGCGGCGGCCCGTTCGGTCGAGCCGGGGCGGATGCTCGCCGTGCTCGGCACCTCCACCTGCCTGATCATGAACGCGGACGCCTGCCACGAGGTGCCGGGGGTGTGCGGCGTGGTCGACGGTGGCGTCACCACCGGCGTCTGGGGCTACGAGGCCGGGCAGAGCGGGGTCGGCGACATCTTCGCCTGGTACGTGGCCAACGCCCTGCCGGCGTCGTACGCGGAGCGGGCCCGCGCGCTCGGGGTGACCCCGTACCAGCTGCTCGACTCCCTCGCCGCCGAGCAGCGGGTCGGCGGGCACGGCCTGCTCGCGCTGGACTGGCACAGCGGCAACCGCTCGGTGCTGATGGACCACGAGCTGAGCGGGGTGCTGGTCGGGCTGACCCTGGCCACCCGGCCGGAGGAGATCTGGCGGGCGCTGCTGGAGTCGACGGCGTTCGGGGCGCGGACCGTGGTGGCCGCGTTCGAGGACGCCGGGGTGCGGGTGGACGAGCTGACCGTCGCCGGCGGGCTGACCGACAACCGGCTGCTGCTGCGGATCTACGCCGACGTGCTGCGCCGGCCGCTGCACGTGGTCGACTCGGCGCACCCGGCCGCGCTGGGCGCGGCGATCCACGCGGCGGTGGCCGCCGGGGCGTACCCCGACGTGCCGGCCGCGTCGGCGGCGATGGGCGCCCCGCGCCGGGAGACCTGGCACCCCGACCCCGCCCGCGCCGCCCGCTACGACCAGCTGTACGCCGAGTACCGGACCCTGCACGACCACTTCGGCCGCGGCGGCACCGACACCCTCCACCGCCTCCGCGCCCTCCGCAACCACCCCCACTGACCCCCGGCCCCCCGCCCTCACCCCGTCGATCATGAGGTTGGCGGTGCGACCCATGCCGCCAGCCTCGCCTTGATCAACCGTGAGGCGAGGTGAGGCGGGCGGGGGCAGGGGAGGGAGGAGGGGGGACGCGGCGCGCGGCGGGGGCGGGGCGGGGTGTCGGGGCTGGGGCGCGTCAGGCGAGGGTGACGGTGGGGTAGAGGGGGAAGCCGGTGAGCAGTTCGCTGGCCTGGCGGCTGACCTTGTCGGCGACGGCCGGGTCGAGCACGTACTTGGCCTTCGACGGGGTGCCGTCGGCGTTGCTGCCCGGCGTGGTCTGGCTGAGCACGGTGTGGATCAGCTCGGCGGTCTGGTCCATCTCCGCGGTGCCCAGCCCGCGGCTGGTCAGCGCCGGGGTGCCGATCCGGATGCCGGAGGTGTACCAGGCGCCGTTCGGGTCCTGCGGGACCGAGTTGCGGTTGGTGACGATGCCCGAGTCGAGCAGCGCCTGCTCGGCCTGCCGGCCGGTCAGCCCGTAGCCGGAGACGTCGATCAGCACCAGGTGGTTGTCGGTGCCGCCGGTGACCAGCCTGCCGCCGCGGCGCAGCAGCCCCTCGGCGAGCGCCTGGGCGTTGGCCACGATGCGCTGGGCGTAGTCGGCGAAGTCGGGCCGGCGCGCCTCGGCCAGGGCGACCGCCTTGGCGGCCATCACGTGCGGCAGCGGGCCGCCGAGCACCATCGGGCAACCCCGGTCCACCTGGTCGGCCAGCTCCGGCTGGCAGAGCACCATGCCGCCGCGCGGGCCGCGCAGCGACTTGTGCGTAGTGGTGGTGACGATGTGCGCGTGCGGCACCGGGTCGAAGTCGCCGGTGAACACCTTGCCGGCGACCAGGCCGGCGAAGTGGGCCATGTCGACCATGAAGGTGGCGCCGACCGAGTCGGCGATCTCCCGCATGATCCGGAAGTTGACCTTCCGGGGGTACGCCGAGTAGCCGGCGACCAGGATCAGCGGCTTGAACTCCCGGGCCGCCGCGGCGACCTGGTCGTAGTCGATCAGGCCGGTGGCCGGGTCGGTGCCGTAGCTGCGCTGGTCGAACATCTTGCCCGAGATGTTCGGCCGGAAGCCGTGGGTGAGGTGCCCGCCGGCGTCCAGCGACATGCCCAGCATCCGCTGGTTGCCCAGCTCGCGGCGGAGCGCGAACCAGTCCGCCTCGGTGAGCTCGTTGACCTGCCGGACCTGCGCCTTCCGCAGCGCCGGGGACTCGATCCGGTCGGCCAGGATGGCCCAGAACGCGACCAGGTTGGCGTCGATGCCGGAGTGCGGCTGCACGTACGCGTGCGCGGCGCCGAACAGCTCGCGGGCGTGCTCGGCGGCGAGCGCCTCGACGGTGTCGACGTTCTGGCAGCCGGCGTAGAAGCGGCGGCCGACGGTGCCCTCGGCGTACTTGTCGCTGAACCAGTTCCCCATCGCCAGCAGCGTGGCGGGGGAGGCGTAGTTCTCGCTGGCGATCAGCTTCAGCGACTCGCGCTGGTCGGCCAGCTCCGCCCCGATGGCGTCGGCCACCCGCGGTTCGACCGCGCGGATCACCTCGAGGGCGCTGCGGAAGGCGGTGGATTCGGCGTTCAGCGACATGAGACCTCCAGGTGACGTGCGGAAGGCCCAGGCGCTCGGCGTGCGTCCTCGTGACGGGACCGCTTCCCGATGGTGCTCCATCCCCACGCGCCAGTCACGGCCCGGGCTGATCCTACCGGGTCGGCGACCCGCTGCCCGGCTCCACCTCCGTCCGCCCGGCCGGCTACGTGCCGGGCGGTTGGACCGCCCGTCCCGGGGCACACCAGGAGGCGGGCCGCGAAACCGGTGCGGCGCGGCCGGGCGTACGAGAGGAGCCAGCATGAGCACACCGACCACCGGTCGACCACTCGCCGTGGTGACCGGGGCGTCCAGCGGGATCGGGTACGAGCTGGCGGTGCAGTTCGTCGAGCACGGATTCGACGTGGTGGTCGCCGCCGAGGACGAGGGCATCGGCACGGCGGCGCAGCGGCTGCGCCGCGACAACGGGCCCCGGGTGCAACCCGTCCGGGTCGACCTGGCCCGCCCCGAGGGGGTGGAGGAGCTGGTGGCGGCCGTGCGCGCGACCGGCCGGGCGGTGGATGCGCTGGCGCTCAACGCCGGCCGCGGCGCCGGCGGGGAGTTCGTGGGCGGCACCGAGCTGGCCGATGAGCTGACCGTCGTCGACCTCAACGTCCGCTCGACCGTGCACCTGGCCAAGCTGCTGCTGCCGGGCATGGTCGAACGCGGCGCCGGCCGGGTGCTGTTCACCTCGTCGATCGCGGCGACCATGCCGGGACCCTTCCAGGCCGTCTACAACGCCTCGAAGTCGTTCGTGCAGTCCTTCGCCGAGGCGCTGCGCAACGAGCTGAAGGACACCGGGGTGACCGTCACCTCGCTGATGCCCGGCCCCACGGACACCGAGTTCTTCGATCGGGCCGACATGCGGGACACCCGGGTCGGCTCCGGGCGCAAGGACGACCCGCGACGGGTCGCCGAGCAGGGGTTCGCGGCGCTGATGCGGGGCGACCAGACGGTGACCGCCGGCTCGCTGCTGAACAAGGTGCAGACCGCCGCGGGCAAGATCGTCCCGGACAAGCTCAAGTCCGCGCAACACCGCCGGATGGCCGAGCCCGGCTCCGGCGGCTGAGGGGGCGTCGCGCGGAACGCGCCCGGTCCGGGCTGGGGGCGCCGCCGGCCCGGCTGCCGGGGTCGCGGCGGGGCGGGGCGGTCCATAGGATCGAGGGATGGTGGCCGACGGGAGCGCGGGCGGCAGCCTGTTCGCCATCAGCGACCTGCACGTCAACCACCGCGAGAACCGGGCCGTCGTCGAGGGCCTGCACCCCGAGTCGCCGCACGACTGGCTGCTGGTCGCCGGGGACGTGGCCGACACGGTGGCCGACGTCGAGTGGGCGCTCGGGCTGCTGGCGCACCGTTTCGCCCGGGTGGTCTGGGCACCCGGCAACCACGAGCTGTGGAGCCCGCCGAACGACCCGGTGACGCTGCGCGGGCTGGAGCGCTACCAGCACCTGGTGGCGCTCTGCCGGCGGCTGGGCGTGCTCACCCCGGAGGACCCGTACCCGGTGTGGCGGGGGGAGGGCGGCCCGGTGCGGGTGGCTCCGCTGTTCCTGCTCTACGACCACAGCTGGCTGCCGGACGGGATCGACACCCGCGAGGCGGCGCTGGCCGAGGCGTACCGGACCGGGATCGTCTGCACCGACGAGTTCCTGCTGCACCCCGACCCGTACCCGAGCCGGGCGGACTGGTGCGCGGCCCGGGTCGAGCAGACCCGCCGGCGGCTGGCCGAGCGGGAGCCGGCGCTGCCCACCGTGCTGGTCAACCACTACCCGCTGGTCCGCGAGCCGACCCGGATCCTGCGCTACCCGATCTTCGCCCAGTGGTGCGGCACCGAGGCGACCGCCGACTGGCACCGGCGCTTCGACGCCGCCGCGGTGGTCTACGGGCACCTGCACATCCCCCGGACCACCTGGCACGACGGCGTACGGTTCGAGGAGGTCTCGGTGGGCTATCCGCGGGAGTGGCGGCAGCGCAGCGTACCGCCGGGGCGGCTGCGGCGGATCCTGCCGGCGCCCCCGGCATGACGACGGGCCCCGACGCGCCGGGGCCCGTCGCGTCGTCGCCGCTCAGGCGGTCACCGCGTGCATCGACTTCTTGAGCGCCTTCGGGTCGGTGGGCTTGCGGGGGGCGCCGTCGCGCAGCTCGATCATCCGCTCGCCGATCTCCTGCAACTGCTTACGGCCGAGCGCCTCGCGCACCTTCGGGAACCACTCCTGCTCCTCCTCCTCGACGTGGTGCAGCACGTTCTCGATCAGCACCGTCGTCTTGGCGTTGAAGTGCTCGTCCTCGGCGTCCATGGTGAACAGTTCGGCGCAGAGCAGGTCGGCGACGTGGTGCTCCTCGTACGACTCGAGGATGTCGTCCTCCAGGTCCGGCAGGAGCTTGCGGACCTCCGGGTACATCACCTCGTTCTCCAGGTACGTGTGCACGGTGAGCGCCTCGATGATCTGCCCCACCAGCTGCTTCCGCTTGCTCGCCGGCCCCTCCTCGGCATCCTGGAAGGCCTTGAACAGGCGGCGCATCTCCTTGTGGTCCTCCTTGAGCAGGACGATGGCATCGGTGGACACCGGGTGACCTCCTAAATTCGACGGATGTCCGTCCGGTACCCCGGTGGTGAGCTGCGGAAACTGGTGTCACCCAAGCGGGTGGGGCCCGGCGGATCGCCGCCGGGCCCCACCACTGGTCGTGCTGTCGCCTCAGCGCACCACGTTGTACGCGCTGACCATGCCCGCGCCGTAGAACGAGTTGCGCGCCCCGCCGGAGCAGGTCGAGTCGTACACGTTCGGGCCGGTCGGGAAGAGCGGCACCGGGTTGTAGACCCCCGTGGGGCAGGACTTCGCCTCGGCCGTCCGCTGCAGGAACGAGCTGAGCTGGCCCGGCGTCATGCCCGGGTGGGCGGACAGGGCCAGCGCGGCCACGCCGGCGGCGTGCGGGCTGGACATCGAGGTGCCCTGCTTGTAGCCCCACCCGTCGGTGCGGGTGGCGGTGTTGAAGGTGGTCGACAGGATGCCGTCGGTGACCGTCGAACGGGCACCCTGGGTGCGGAACCGGGTGTCGCCACCCGGGGCCGTCACCTCGACCACGCCCTGGCCGTACGAGGAGTAGTAGCTCTTCTCCCCGGTCGGGCCGACCGCCGAGACGGTCACCACGCCCGGCGCCTCGCCCGGCAGGACGAGACAGGCGCTGGTGAGGTCCTCGCGGACCTCCGGCGTCCCGTTGTTCGGGCTGCCGGTGTCGGTGATCTTGTGGGCGAGGTCGTAGTTGGAGTTACCCGCGGACGCCACGTGCAGCACGCCCTTGCTCTGCGAGTAACGGATGGCCCGCTGCACGGCCTGCCACACCGGACGCTGGCGGGCGTCGTTGCGGCAGTTCAGCTCCCACGGGTCGATGTAGTAGCTGTTGTTGGTCACCCGCATGCCGTGCTCGGCCGCCCAGAGGAACCCGCAGACCGCGGCCTCCGGGAAGATGTAGCCGTCGTTGTTGACGACCTTGACGGCGGCCACCTTCACGCCCGGAGCGACCCCGGTCACCCCGACGCCGTTGACCGCGGCGGCGATGGTGCCGGCCACGTGGGTGCCGTGGTCGGAGGTGGTCGGGTTCCAGGCCGACTCGGTGGTGTCGACGACACCGCCGAGGCAGGACGCGCTCTTGTCCTTGGCGATCTGGCTGGCCAGATCCGGGTGGCTGCTGGAGATGCCGCTGTCCAGCACGCCCACCACCACGTCGGCGCTGCCGGCGTTGATCGCGTGGGCCTGCGGGACGCCGATCATCGGCATGTCCCACTGCTGACCGAAGAGCGGCTCCTTGGTCGGATCCGCGCTGGCGGCCACGGCGTCGGCCGCGGCCACCTCGACGGTCTCGCCCTCGTCGAGGGCGGTGCCCAGGCCGGCGGTGGACGCCACCGACTCGACGCCCGCGCCCGCCACGTCGGCGGCGAAGTCGGGGTTGGTCGAGCGGACGACGAGCACGCCGATCTGGTCGTAGCTGGCCACCACCGTGCCCTTGGCGGCAGCCACCCGGGCCGCCGCCTTGTCGGTCTTCGCGCCCTGCGGCGCGAGGACCAGGAACGTGGTGTCCGGGCCGGCGGCCGCCGCGGCGGGCGCGAGCCCACCGGTGACGGCCAGACCGACGCCGAGCGTCATGGCGGACGCGGCGGCCAGTGTCTTGCGACGGAGGTTCTTCACACAGACTCCCAGGGGCCGTTACCCGCCGGTTGACGCGCCCTCGGGGGAGCGCGGACCGGCGAGAAGCAGGCAGGATGCTTGCTTCTGTGCAACAAGCGCCGGGAGCCGGTGTGGCGTTACACACACCCGCTCGGGCGGACAAAAGGTGTCAGACGGTGGCGAGCGTGTGCGGGATCTCGTCGAGCAGCTCGCGGGCGAGGAAACCGATCCGGCCGAACCGGGGCACCAAACGCTGCCCGCTGACCGCGTGGGCGAACGCGGCCCAGCACGCGGCCTGCGCCGGCTCGGCGCCCCGGGAGAGCAGCCCGGCCAGCAGCCCGGCCCGGACGTCGCCGCTGCCCGACGTGCCGAGGCCCGCGTCGCCGCTCTCCTCCCGCCAACCGCGCCCGTCGGGCGTGGCGATGTGGCCGTAGAGGGAGACCACCGCGTCGTACCGCCGCGCCAGCTCCGCCGCCTCGGCGTCCAGGTCGTCGCCGGGCTCCCGGCCGAGCAGGTGCCGCGCCTCGGTCAGGTTCGGGGTCAGCACCACCGGCCGGCCGGAGCCGACCAGCAGGTCCGGGCAGTGGCTGAGCGCGCCCAGGGCGTACGCGTCGAGCACCAGCGCGGTCTGCGGGCCGGCCGCGTCGAGCACCAGGCCGAGTAGCGAGCGGGTCTCGTCGATCTCCTTGAGGCCGGGGCCGACGGCGACCACGTCCGCCTCGGCCACCAGCTCGGTCAACCGGTCGCCGGGCTGGCCCGCGACCGCGCCCTCCGCGGTCTCCGGCAGCCCCACCACCAGCGCCTCCGGCACCTGGATGCTCAGCGCGGCGGCGGTGGACTCGGCGGCGGCCAGTTGCAGCACGCCGGCGCCGGCCCGCAGCGCGGCCACCCCGGCGAGCAGCACGGCGCCCGGGGTGAACCGCGAGCCGCCCACCACCAGCACCGTGCCGCGGGCCTCCTTGCCGCCGGTCGGCACGGGCAGCGCCCAGTCCCGCAGCAGCCGCGGGGTGATGACCGGGGTGTCAGACCGGTTCGGCATGGACCTCGTCCTCCCGGGTCGGCGGCGCGCCCTGCTGGCGCAGGTGCGCGACGTCGTTGAACACGTCGAGGGTCAACCGGCCGTGCCCGTCGGCGGACCAGCCGGTGATCGAGCAGTTCGCGATGACCTGCCCGTGGGTCAACGCCATCAGCTCCGCCTCGGTGAGCTGCTCGACCAGGTAGCGGGTGAGGAAGACCAGCGCGTCGTGGCCGAAGAGCAGCACCCGCCGGCCCGGGTGGTCGCGCCGCAGGTCGCCGAGGAGGGTACGCAGCCGCAGCGCCACGTCCGTCCAGGACTCTCCGCCCGGCGGCCGGTAGTAGAACTTGCCGAGCCGGGCCCGGCGCGCCGCCTCCTCCGGCAACCGTTGGCGCACCCCGTGGCCGGTGAGCCCGTCGAGGATGCCCAGCTCCCGGTCGCGCAGCCGCTCGTCCCGGCTCACCGGGATGTCGGTGCCGGCCAGCGCCAGCTCGGCGGTGCGCACCGCGCGCAGGTACGGCGACACCACCGCCAGGTCCGGCCGGCGCGACGCGGGCAGCCCGGCCAGCCACCGGCCGGTGGCCCGGGCCTGCTCCTCGCCGGTGGCCGAGAGCGGCACGTCGGCGTCCCGGTGGGTGAGGTCGATCAGCTCGGCGCCGGAGCGTTCGGCCGCGCTCGCCGCCACGTTCGCCGTGCTCTCGCCGTGCCGGACGATCCAGAGCGCTGCCAGTTCCATGGGGCAACCCGTACCCGGGCCTCCCGGCGGGTAATCGCCCGGGCGCGGCGGCCCCGGCCCGGTGGCCGGCCGGCGCCGGCCGGCGGGGTCGGGCACCGTGGCCGTCCGGCGGGCGTGAACCCGGCCCGGCCGGGTAAGCGCTGGCTCCACGATGACCGACAGGGGAGGTTGCGCCGTGGCGACCATGACCAAGGAACAGATGAGCCCGGTGAGGGACAAGAACTACGACCTCATCCACACGTTGCAGATGTCGCTGGAGCACGTGTACCGGATGGAGACGTACATCGCCGACGCCGACGCCCGGGGCGACACGGAACTCGCCACCTGGTTCCGCAAGATCCAGGAGAACAACCGCAAGGCCGGCGACCAGGGCAAGCAGATGTTGATGAACCGCCTCCAGCAGGAAGGTCGCTGACCTCGACCGGGGCCGGGCCGGCGACCCCGGCCCGGCCTCCGTGTGCCCGGCGCCGGCCGCCGCCGAGCCGGTCTCCGCGCCGCGTCGTGCCGGCCCCGCCCCACGTGCCCGGTCGCCGCGCCGACCCGGCCGGGCGCGCCGCCGCCGGCCCGCGCCGCCTCGCCGACCACGCTCCGTGTCCGGGGCAGCGGCCCGGCGTCCGCACCGTGCACAATGTCCGTCCCGGACGGCGGCGCCGCCGTCGGGAGACGGAGGTGGGGTCGGCGATGACGGTCGTCCGTGGTCTGCGCGAGGCGCTGGTGCTCTTCGTCGTCGCCCTGGTGGTGGTCGCCGCCGCCGCGGGCATCTGGGTGGCGGTCGCCGGCGGCGACTTCGTCACCCGCTTCGGCATCGCGCTGGTGGTCGTCGGCGCCCTGCTCGGGGTGACCGGCGACCTGACCCTGAGTCGGATCGGCATGCTCGACGCCCGGACCACCTTCGGGCTCGCGCCCGAGCAGGAGACCGGCGGGGGCGGGCGGGTGCTCACCGGCGTCGGGATCTTCCTCTTCGTCGGACTGCCGCTGATCGTCGTCGGCGTCCTGCTGGTCGCCTGAGCGAGCCGCGCCGGCGCCGTCACGCTCGGCGCGCTGCCCCCGGCGCGGGCCGGTCGCCGCTACGGTGTGAGGCGTGGCGACGGCGGCCGAGGAGATCGAGGTGGGGGAGCGGGTCGTCCGCGTCTCCAGCCCGGACAAGCCCTACTTCCCCGAGCTCGGGCTGACCAAGCTCGACGTGGTGCGCTACTTCCTGGCCGTCGGCGACGGCATCCTGCGCGCGCTGCGCGACCGGCCGACCATGCTGGAACGGTGGCCGCGCGGCGTCTTCCCGGGCGCGAAGATCGGCACCCGGCAGGACAACCGCGGTGACGCCTTCTACCAGAAGCGGCTGCCGGCGGGCGCGCCCGACTGGGTCCGCACCGCGCACATCACCTTCCCCAGTGGCCGGACGGCCGACGAGGTGGCGCCGAGCGAGCTGGCGGTGGTGATCTGGGCGGCCAACCTCGGCACGCTGCGGTTCCACCCGTGGCCGGTCTCCGCCGCCGACGTGGAGCGCCCCGACCAGCTCCGGATCGACCTCGACCCGATGCCGGGGGTGGGCTTCGACCAGGTGGTGCCGGTGGCCCACGAGGTGCGGGCGTTCCTCGCCGAGCTGGGCCTGACCGGCTACCCGAAGACCACCGGCGGGCGCGGCCTGCACATCTACCTCTCCATCGAGCCGCGGTGGAGCTTCGGCGACTGTCGGCGGGCGGTGCTGGCGCTGGGCCGGGAGATGCAGCGCCGGCTGCCGGAGCTGGTCACCACCACCTGGTGGCGCGAACAACGGGACCGCCCGGTCTTCGTCGACTACAACCAGATGTCCCGGGACCACACCATGGCCTCGGCGTACTCCATCCGGCCCACCGCGCGGGCGCTGGTCTCCGCGCCGCTGGACTGGTCGGAGCTGGACGACGCGCGGCCGGAGGACTTCGCCGTGCCGTCGATGCCGGCCCGGTTCGCCGAGCGCGGCGACCCGCACGCCGGCCTGGACGAGCGGCGGTTCTCGCTGGAGCCGCTGCTGGAGCTGGCGGACCGGGAGGGCCTGGAGGCGCCGCCCGAGCGGTGACGCCGGCTCACACCCACGGGCTGCGCTCGCCGTCGAACTCCTCGAAGACCAGCCAGGTGCGGGTGGAGAGCACCCCGGCGATGCTCTGCACCCGGTTGAGCACCACGTCCCGCAGAGTGGCGTTGTCCGGCGCGCGGACCAGCGCCAGCACGTCGTGGTCGCCGCCGAGCAGCGCCGCGTGCTCGATGTAGCGCACCCGGGCCAGCTCCGCGGAGACCTCCCGCCAGGTGTTCTGCTCGATCTTCAGGGCGATGTACGCCGAGGTGCCCAGCCCGGCGGCCTCCGGCGCCACCCGGGCCCGGAAGCCGGTGATCACCCCGTCGCGCAGCAGCCGCTCGACCCGCGCGTACGCGTTGGTGCGCGAGACGTGCACCCGCTCGGCCAGCGTGCGCACCGAGGTGCGCCCGTCGCGGACCAGCTCGTCCAGGATCAGCCGGTCCACCTCGTCGAGCGGGCGGGCCGATCGTCCCGTTCCGGTCGTCGAGTCCACCCCTGGCCCGGATTCCTGGCTCACCGTGACGCCTCCTGCCTGCCATCCGTCCCGCAATTGGCGCGGATCTTGAGTCAATCATCCGACAGCAGGAGCATAGGCCCACCACACGTCCAGGAGGTCCCCGCCGTGACGACCACACCCCAGGCGGTCCGCAGGGCATCCACCCGCCGGTCGACCGCCCCGCCCGACCCGGCCCGTGGGCTGCTGCCGGCCGCCGAGCCGGTACGCCTGCTCGACCCGACCGGCACGCCGCTGCCCGCCCGCGCCGACTACCCCGAACCGCCGGCCGAGGCGCTGGCCGAGATGTACCGCCGGATGGTGATCGGCCGCCGGTTCGACGTCCAGGCCACCGCCCTGACCAAGCAGGGCCGGCTGGCGGTCTACCCGTCCTCCCGCGGCCAGGAGGCCTGCCAGGTCGGCGCGGTGCTGGCGCTGCGCGAGACCGACTGGGTCTTCCCGACCTACCGGGAGTCGATGGCGCTGGTCTCCCGGGGCCTCGACCCGGTCGAGGTGCTCACCCTGCTGCGCGGCGACTGGCACTGCGGGTACGACCCGGCCGCCCGGCGCACCGCGCCGCAGTGCACCCCGCTGGCCACCCAGTGCGTGCACGCCGCCGGGCTCGCCTACGGCGAGGCGTACCAGGGGCGGGACACCGTGGCGCTGGCCTTCATCGGCGACGGCGCCACCAGCGAGGGCGACTTCCACGAGGGGATCAACTTCGCCGCCGTGTTCCGGGCGCCGGTGGTCTACTTCGTACAGAACAACCGGTACGCGATCAGCGTCCCGCTGTCCCGGCAGACCGCCGCGCCGTCGCTGGCGTACAAGGGCGTCGGCTACGGGGTGCCCAGCGAGCAGGTCGACGGCAACGACCCGGTGGCCGTGCTCGCCGTGCTCACCCGCGCGGTGGCGCACGCGCGGGCCGGCAACGGGCCGTTCCTGGTCGAGGCGCACACCTACCGGATGGAGCCGCACACCAACGCCGACGACGCCACCCGCTACCGCGACGGCGCCGAGGTCGACGCCTGGCGGGACCGGGACCCGGTCGCCCGGCTGGAGACCTACCTGCGCGCGCGCGGCGTGCTGGACGAGGCGGCCGTCGCCGCGGTCGCCGCCGAGGCCGAGGAGTACGCGGCCGACCTGCGGGCCCGGATGAACGCCCAGCCGACCGTCGACCCGCTGAGCCTGTTCGACCACGTCTACGCCGAGCCGACCCCGCAACTGGTCGAGCAGCGGGAGCAGGTCCGCGCCGAACTGGCCGCGGCCGAGCAGGAAGGGGACGCCTGATGGCCACCACGATGGCGAAGGCGCTCAACGCGGCGCTCGCCGACGCGCTGGCCTCCGACGACCGGGTGGTCGTCTTCGGCGAGGACGTCGGGCAGCTCGGCGGCGTCTTCCGGATCACCGACGGGCTGCTGGCCCGGTTCGGCGACAAGCGCTGCTTCGACACCCCCCTCGCGGAGGCCGGCATCGTCGGTTTCGCGGTCGGCCTGGCCATGTCGGGGCTGCGCCCGGTGGTGGAGATGCAGTTCGACGCGTTCGCCTACCCGGCGTTCGAGCAGATCGCCTCGCACGTGGCGAAGCTGCGCAACCGGACCCGGGGCGCGCTCAGCGTGCCGATCGTCATCCGGGTGCCGTACGCCGGCGGCATCGGCGGGGTCGAGCACCACTGCGACTCCAGCGAGGCGTACTACGCGCACACGCCCGGCCTGAAGGTGGTCACCCCGGCCACCGTCGAGGACGCGTACTCGCTGCTGCGGGAGGCGATCGCCGACCCCGACCCGGTGGTTTTCATGGAGCCGAAGAAGCTCTACTTCTCCAGCGCCGAGGCGGAGCTGCCGGCGCGTACCGAGCCGTTCGGCCGGGCGGTCGTGCGCCGGCCCGGCCGCGACGCCACCCTGGTGGCGTACGGGCCGGCGGTGCCGGTCGCGCTGGAGGCCGCCGAGGCGGCCCGGGAGGAGGGCTGGGACCTGGAGGTGGTGGACGTGCGCAGCATCGTGCCGTTCGACGACGCCACGGTCACCGCCTCGGTCCGCCGCACCGGGCGCTGCGTGGTGATCCAGGAGGCGCAGGGCTTCGCCGGGGTGGGCGCCGAGATCGCCGCCCGGGTGCAGGAGCGCTGCTTCCACGCCCTGCACGCCCCGGTGCTGCGGGTCAGCGGGCTGGACATCCCGTACCCGGCGCCGATGCTGGAGCACACCCACCTGCCCGGCGTGGACCGGGTGCTGGACGCGGTGGCCCGCCTGCAGTGGGACGACCAGCCGGACCCGCGCTGGCTCGCGGAAGGCAGCGCGGCATGACCACCGTCGACGGGGCCCAGGTGTTCCTCCTGCCCGACCTGGGCGAGGGGCTGACCGAGGCGGAGATCGTCGAGTGGCGGGTCGCCGTCGGCGACACGGTCAGCGTGGACCAGACGGTGGTCGAGGTGGAGACCGCCAAGGCCGTCGTCGACGTGCCCTGCCCGTACGCCGGCCGGGTGGTGGCCCTGCACGGCGCGGCGGGTGAGGTCCGCCCGGTCGGCCAGCCGCTGATCACCATCGCCCCGCTGGACGCCGCCGCGGCGCCGGCCGGCGGCGGCGAACCCGCCGGCCACGCCACCTACCGGGAGGAGGAGCGGGCCGGCTCCGGCAACGTGCTGATCGGCTACGGCACCGGCCACGGCGGGTCCCGGCGGCGGCGCCGGCCCCGGCTCGCGGTCGCCCCGCAGCCCGTGGCCGCGCCGCCCGCCCCGGCACCCGCCACCGCTACCCCGCCGGGCGCGCCGGCCACCCTGGTCATCTCGCCGATCGTGCGCCGGCTGGCCCGCGAGCACGGCCTGGACCTGGCCACCCTGCGTGGCACCGGGCCCGGTGGGGTGGTCCGCCGGGCCGACGTCGAGGCCGCGGTGGCCGCGGCGGCGCCCGCCCGGCTGGCCGCGGTGCCGGACCGTCCCGAGCCGGCCGACCCGCCGCCGGCGCACGTCGGGCTCGGCCCGGCCGAGGCCGGCGACGTGGTCGTCCCGCTGACCGGCATCCGCAAGGCGATCGCCGACAAGCTGTCCCGCAGCCGGCGGGAGATCCCCGAGGTGACCATCTGGGTGGACGTGGACGCCACCGCCCTGCTGGAGACCCGGGCGGCGATCAACGCGGCGACCCCGGACGCGCCGGTGAGCATCCTGGCCCTGCTGGCCCGGATCTGCCTGTCCGGGCTGCGCCGCTACCCGCAGCTCAACGCCCGGGTGGACACCGAGGGGCAGCGGATCGTCCAGTCCGCCGGGGTGCACCTGGGCATCGCCGCGCAGACCGACCGGGGCCTGGTGGTGCCGGTGGTCCGCGACGCGCAGCGCCTCACCACGGCGGAACTGGCCGCCGAGCTGACCGCGACGACGGCGGCCGCCCGGGCCGGCACCCTGCCGCCGGCCCGGCTCACCGGCGGCACCTTCACCCTGAACAACTACGGGGTGTTCGGCGTCGACGGTTCCACCCCGATCATCAACCACCCGGAGGCGGCGCTGCTCGGGGTGGGACGGATCGTGGACAAGCCGTGGGTGGTCGACGGCCAGCTCGCGGTCCGGAAGGTGACCCAGCTCAGCCTCACCTTCGACCACCGGGTCTGCGACGGCGGGGTGGCCGGCGGCTTCCTGCGGCACGTCGCCGACTGCGTGGAGCGGCCGGCGCTGCTGATCGCCACCGTCTGACGCCATCGGCTGACCGGCACCGGCGGCCCCGGCCCGGGCCGGGGCCGCCGGCGGGCCGTCCAGCCGGCGGCGTGCTCGGGCCGGCGGGCGTTTCCCGGCCGGCGGACCGGGAAAGCGGGCTGCCCAGTCGCCGAGGGGAGACGACGTGGCGCACCCGGGCATGACCGTGGCTTCCGGCATCCGGCCGCATCCGGTCGCCGGGGCGCCGCTGCTCTGCGACGCCCGCGACCACGGGCTGACCGGCGACGGGGTGACCAATGACCAGCCCGCCCTCGCGGCCCTGGTCGACCTGCTCGGCGACGCGTACGAGGCGGACGGGCGGGCCCGGGTCATCCACTGCCCGCCGGGGGTCTACTCGATCCGCGACGCGGGCACCGTCTGGCGCAGCGGCGTGTCGCTGGTCGGCGCCGGACCGGGGGCGACCCGGTTCGCGCTCAGCAACGCCGGCAACCGGGCCGAGCCGGTGCCGCTGGCCTTCCACACCGCGCAGCTGCACGGCGCGGACCGGGAGCGGCACCTGGCCGACTGCACCTTCGCCGACTTCGAGATCGACGGCTCGCAGGTGGCGTCGGCGGAGTACAGCCCGCTGGCCAAGGGCCTCGGGTTGCAGTACGTGGTCCGCGGCGTCTTCCGCAACCTCTACATCCACCACACCGCGGCCACCGGGCTGGGCTGCGACTTCCTCCAGGACTGCGTGATCGACCGGGTGCTGGTGGTGGGGTGCGGACGGCAGGACAACGGCACCGAGATGGGCGGCGCCGGGATCGGGGTCGGCATCGGCGGGTGGGGCAGCATCGAGCGACTCACCATCGTCAACTGCAGCGCGGTGGCCAACGCCACCAACGGCATCTTCCTGGAACTCCAGGAGTCCGGTGGGCTGCGTCCCCGGGGCATCCGGGTGCTCGGCTGCCACACCCAGGGCAACCGCTTCGGCATCTCCGACTGGGGCGCCAACGGCCTGATCGTCACGGCCTGCACGATGACCGGCAACCTGGAGGCCGGCTTCCACGTCTCGGCGAAGGGCACCACGCACACCGCCGGGCGGGGCGGCATCCTCACCGACTGCGTGATCGACGGCAACCTGCGCGACGGGATCAGCATCGGCAACACCCCCGGGCCGTACACCATCCGGGGCAACCGGGTCAGCGGCAACGGCCGGCACGGCTACCACCAGCGCAGCCTCGGCTCGGTCGGGCAGGACAGGGCCGAGGAGATCGTCATCGAGAGCAACGACTTCTACGGCAACAGCGGCGACGCGATCCGGTTCGACCGGCCGGTCCGGGACGCGATGGTGGTGGGCAACCGGATCCGCAACAACGGCCGGCAGGTGGCGCCGGCGATGACCGGGCACGGCGACTCGGTGCGGTACAGCGAGAAGTCGGTGGTCGACCGGACCGCCACCTGGCCGAACGACGGGCACCGGGGCAAGGTGGTCCGGGTCGGCCGGGCGATCGCGGTGGTGGCGGCGAACGACGCCGATACGCTGACCCTGGCGCCGATCCGGCCCGGCGCGTTCACCGCCTGGAGCGGCGACACCCCGAAACCGGGGACACCGTACGAGCTGCCGTCCCCGCCGCCGGTGCGGGCCGGGATCACTGTCAACGCGGAGCTCACCGCGGCGACCGTGCGGGGCAACCGGATCTGGGACAACCGCGACCCGTCCACCCAGACCCACGGACTGTGGATCACCGACCAGGGCAGCTGCGTGGAGTGCCGGGTGGTGGACAACGACCTGGCCGGCAACGTCGACGCGGCCATCCGCGCGGACACCCCGCCGGACGGCGGCCGGTGGGAACGCAACTACGGCCACGACGACGAGGGGTGAGCCGTCGGTGCCGACCGGCGGCCGGCGGCGGCCCGGTGACCCGGGGCCGCCGCCGGCCCGCCCGTCAGGGTGCCGACGGGTACAGCACCACCGTGGCGGTCCCGGTCTGCGGGGGTACGCCCGGCTCGGTCGGCGCGTCGGTGTACTCGGCCACGAAGACCGCTGACAGGTTGGGCGCGCCGCTGTGCCCACCGTCGACGAAGGTGGCGATGCTGCCGGTGCAGCCCGAGGCGGTCGACAGCGGGTGCCCGTGCTCGTCGTGCCCGAGGATGTAGGTGACCCGTACCCGGGAGCAGTCCACCGGCCGGTCGTCGGTGACCTTCACCTGGAACGCGACGGTCTGCCCGAACTCGAACGGCTGGCCGGCGACCGGGGTGACGAACTCGACGATCGGCGCCCGCGGCCCGATCAGCAGCGGCAGGGTGGCCGCCGCGGACCGGCCGGTGCGGTCGGTGACCTTCAGCGTCGGCGAGTACGAGCCGTTGGTCTGGTACGTCCAGGTCGGGTTCGGCTCGGTGGAGTCGACCGAGCCGTCGGCGTCGAAGTCCCAGGCGTAGCGCAGCGGGTCACCGTCCGGGTCGACCGTACCGGCGCTGGAGAAGCTGACCGTGAGCGGCGCCTGCCCGGCGGTCGGGTCCGCGCTGATCTTCGGGATCGGGGTCCGGTTGCCCCGCACGAAGTCGATCCGGGACAGCTGGGCGTCCGGGTTCTCCGCGAAGTACCCGTCGCCGTACTCCAGCACGTAGAGCGCGCCGTCGGGGCCGAACTCCAGGTCCATCGGGTTGTCCACCACCAGCGAGGGCGCCACCGGCCGGATGTCGGCGACCTCGCCGGCCCGGTCCAGGCGGAACTCCTTGATGTAGTCCCGGGTCCACTCGTAGAACAGCGGGATGCCGTCGTAGTAGGCGGGCCACCTCACCCGGGAGGTGCTGCGCCCGTCGTAGTCGTACGCCGGGCCGGCCATCGGGCCGATCCCGCCGGTGCCGAGCTGCGGGAACTCGCCGGAGGCCGCGGACGGGTACCAGACCTGCGGCGCCTCGACCGGCGGCAGCCGGCGCTGTCCGGTGTTGTGCGGCGAGTCGTTCACCGGCCGGCGGCAGTCGAAGTACCGCCCGGGGGTGCCGGTGGCGAAGTCGTAGTCGCGGTACGGCATGGTCGGCGTGACGCAGTACGGCCAGCCGTAGTTGGCCGGCTTGTCCACCAGCATCCAGCGGCCGTGTCCGGCCGGTCCCCGCTGCGGGTTCGCCGAGCCGGCGTCGGGGGAGTAGTCGGCGAGGTAGACGTCGTCGGTACGCCGGTCGACGGCGAACCGGAACGGGTTGCGCAGCCCCATCGCGTAGATCTCGGGCCGGGTCTTCGGGGTGCCCGGCCGGAACAGGTTGCCCGGCGGGACGCGGTAGCCGCCGCCCGGCTTGACCTGGATGCGCAGCAGCTTGCCGCGCAGGTCGTTGGTGTTCGCCGAGGTGCGCTGGGCGTCGAAGGCCGGGTTCCGGTCGGCGCGCTCGTCGATCGGGGTGTAGCCGTCGGAGAAGAACGGGTTGGTGTCGTCGCCGGTGGACAGGTAGAGGTTGCCCTTGCCGTCGAAGTCGATCTGCCCGCCGACGTGGCAGCAGATGCCCCGGTCGGTGGGCACGTCGATGATCTTCTGCTCGGTACGCAGGTCGAGCGTCATCCCGTCCAGCTTGAACCGGGACAGCCGCAGCACCCCGCGGAACCGTTGCCAGTCGGCCTCGGTGCCGACCAGCGGCGCGTCCCCCTCGTTGACGTCCGGGGTCGCCGGGTCGTCGACCGGCGTGTTCCCCGGCGGGGAGTAGTACAGGTAGACCCACTTGTTGCGGGCGAAGTCCGGGTCGATGGCGATGCCCTGCAGGCCCTCCTCGTCGTGCTCGTACACCGGCACGTCGGCGGCGAGGGTGTTCAGCCCGGTGCGCGGGTCGTGGATGCGCACCTCACCGGTCCGCGAGGTGTGCAGCACCCGCAGGTCGGGCAGGACGGCGAGGCTCATCGGCTCGCCCGGGTAGTCGTTGAGCGTGACCTTCTGGAAGCTGCTGTCCGGTGGTGCGGCGGCGGGCGCGGCGGTGACCGGTGCGGCCGGCGCGGTGAGCCCGGCGGCCACCAGCACCAGGGCGGGCAGGAGTGCGGCTCTTCTCATCTGGGCGTTCCCCCGAGGTCGTGGCTCAGTAGCGGAGCGAGGCGAGGTAGGCGTAGCCGACCCGGGCGGTGTCGAGGGCGTCGGCGGGGGCGCGCGGCGGGGTGCCCGCGTCGTCGCGCTCCACGATGTACTCCTCGATCCCGGCCTCCCGGGCGTAGGCGAAGATGCGGCCGAAGTCGATCAGGCCGTCGCCGAGGTCGGCGAAGCTGGCGTTGTGGTCCATGTCCTTGACGTGCACCTGGCGGATCCGGCCCCGGTGCGCGCGGATCACGTCCACCGGGTCCCGCGCCCCGCGCCAGGTCCAGAACAGGTCGAGTTCGAAGTGGACCAGCCGGGGGTCGGTCTCGGCGGCCAGGATCTCGAACCCGGTCCGCCCGTCGGTCAGCGGTACGAACTCCAGCTGGTGGTTGTGGTAGCCGAACCGCAGCCCGGCCCGCTCGGCCATCCGCCCGGCGCGGTTCAGGTCGCGGGCCAGCGCGCGGTAGCGCTCCGGGTCCCGGATCGGCTGGCCCTCGGCGTCCAGCCCGAACCAGGGGTGGACCAGGTACCGGCAGCCCACCGTGTTGGTGTCGGCGAGCACCTGCGCCCACGCGTCCGCGTCGAACGGCTGCGGGATGCCGACGTGCCCGGAGGTGGCCCGCAGCCCGGCGTCGTCCAGGGCGGCCCGGAACTGGGCGGCCGTGCGGCCGACGTAGCCGGCGTGCTCGACCCGGCGGTAGCCGATCCGCCGCAGCGCGGCGAGCGTGCCGGGCAGGTCGGCGGCGAGCTGGTCGCGCAGGGTGTAGAGCTGGATGCTGATCCGGTCGGTCGGGACCCGGCGCCGGCCGTGCGCCGTCCCGGAGTGGGCCGCGGCGGGCGCGCCGAGCAGCCCGGCGGCGCCGACGGCGGTGGCCGAGACGGTGGCGGCGCGCAGCACCCCGCGGCGGCTGACCGGCGCCGGGCCGGGCGCCGGTGGTCGGGAGGCGAGTTCGTCCATGGTGCTGGTCCTTCCTGCCGGGCGTTGCGGGCCCGGCCGTTCGGGCCGACCGGCCGGCCACCGGGCACGCCGGACCGGCCGGGCACGGGCCCGGCGGAGCGGTCGTGGTCAGGACGCGGCGACGCCACCCGTCGAGGCGGGCGGGCCACCCGCAAGGGCGGGGCAACGGATCGACCAATGGACAAGTTTGTATCTGCTTCGCCACCGTACCCTTATCGATGAGCGAAGGCAAAGGTTCGCTGGCGCCGACGAAACTTCTGCTCGCGCCAACAAAAGCCGGCGAGGGGCGTGGCCGGGCGTCCACTCCGCACGGCCCGGCCGGACGGCCGAGGACGTGCCGGATGCGGCCCCCCGCCGCGCGAACCACGCCCGCCGCGGCCTGCGGTGGGCGGCACGAGCCGGGGCGGATCCGCGGGTCGCGCCCGGGGGAGCGCCACCCGGTGTGCGGCAGGTCGCGCCTGCTCCCGCGAGGGGAGCGCCGGCATGCCGCGGATCCAGCCTGCCTCGGGGCGGTCGGGCCGCCCGGCGCGGAACGGGCAGATCCGACGCTGGTGGCGAAGCGGGCGGCGGCATCCCGGTCAGGGCCGCAGGGGACGGCCGGGCCGCGGGCGGTCGAACGGGCGGATCCGGTGCGCCAATCGGCTCGGCGGCTAATTACCGGCCATCGAGAACATCGCGGGAAAAGTGGTCGCACACTGCTTTTCCGAATCCGTCGAAATTGCGCGGCCGGCGGGGACCGGCGGCGAGAATATGGCGAAGGGAAGTCGTAAACGGGGGGACGCATCATGGAGTTGAGGCGGCGATTGACGCTGCTGGCGGTGGGCATCGCGGCCACGCCGTTGGTCCTGGGTGGATGCACCGCCGACCGCAAGGGCGCGGAGTCGGCCAAGGGCCGTTCGGCCCCGCCGGAGGTGAGCCTGACACCCGCCGACCGGGCCCGGGACATCCCGATCAGCGCCGAGGTGGGCACCACCGTCAAGGGCGGCCGGGTCACCGCCGTGCGGATCACCGACGACAAGGGCAGGGAGGTCAAGGCCGAGCCACGGGAGGACGGCTCGGGCTGGGTGCCGAGCGCGCCGTTGGAACCGAAGCGGACCTACACCGCCGAGGTGACCGCGACCGGCGACTCCGGTGCCACCACCATCCGGAAGACCACCTTCACCACCATGCCGAAATCGTCGAAACCGGCGATCACCAGTACGTTGTATTTCGCCGGCAATCGGACGTACGGGACCGCGATGCCGGTAACCGTCGCGTTCGACCCGCCCATTCCGAAAGAGGCCAGAGCGGATGTGCAGCGGCGCCTGTTCGTGAAGACGAATCCGCCGCAGCCGGGCACCTGGTCCTGGGTGTCCGACGGTAGCCAGGTCTATTACCGGGCGCCCGATTTCTGGCGGCCGGGCACCACGATCAGCGTCCGGTCGGGGCTGGAGGGTCTGCCGATCGGCAAGGAGTACGTCGGCGACGAGGACCGGCGGGCCACCTCGAAGATCGGCCGGCAGGTGTCGCTGGAGATCGACAACGCCACCAAGCAGATGTCCGTGCACCGGGACGGCAAGCTGGTCCGCAAGATCCCGGTCAGCATGGGCAAGCCGAGCACGCCGACCTCCAGCGGCAAGATGGTGATCATGGAGAAGCACGAGTTCACCACGTTCGACACCCGGGGCTCGGCCGACCCGTACGTGGTGGACGTCGAGGACGCCCAGCGGCTCACCTGGGGTGGTGAGTTCATCCACGCGGCGCCGTGGTCGGTGGGGGACCAGGGCAACACCAACGTCTCGCACGGCTGCACCAACGTCTCCAACGAGGCGGCGGACTGGTTGATGGGCGTCACCCAGGTCGGCGACCTGGTCACCATCAAGGGCACCGAGGTCACCCTGACCGAGGGCAACGGCTGGACCGCGTGGAACGTCGGTTGGGACGAGTTCGTCAAGGGCAGCGCGCTGCCCGTGCCGGCCGGGCTGGGGCCGGCGCCGAGTCACCTGCCGCACCCGGGTGCGGTGGCCGGTGGCTCGCCGGCGCCGGTGCCGTCGGTCACCGGCGGCTGATCCAGGGGGTACGCCGACCGGCCCGCCACCGCGGCGGGCCGGTCGCGCCGTCCCGTGGCGCCGACCGGCGGCCGGGGCTCAGTCCAGCGGCACCCGGGCCACTCCGGTCGCGGTGAGACTGCCCAACCAGAGCCGGTCGCCGTGCTGCCGGACGCCGGTGACCATGTGGTAGCCGCCGCGCGGGCCGTGCAGCGTCCGCAGCACCCGCCCCGCGCCGTCGACCAGCGCGACCAGGCCGTAGCGCAGCGGCTTCGGCTGCACCGCGGCCGGCAGCACCGCGACCAACTGGCGCAGCCGCGGGTGCGGCAGCAGCCGCTCCATCGCCGCCAGCCGAGGGCTCGGCAGCGCGACCCAGTACGTGCCGTCGCCGACCCCGGTCAGGTTGTCCGGGTACGCCGGCAGGTCGGCCAGCACGGTGAGCCCGGCGTCCGGCAGGGTGAGCCGGACCAGCCGGTGGGTGGCGGTCTCCACCAACATCAGTGCCGACTCGTCCGGGGTCAGCGCGATCCCGTTGGGGAAGTAGAGCCCGTCCCGGACCACCTCGGTGCGCCCGGTGCCCGGGTGGTAGGCCAGCACCCGCCCGTTCGGCCGGTGCTCCAGCAGGTCCCGCTTCCAGTGCGAGACCGGGAAGCGGTACGACGAGTCGGTGAAGTAGACGGTGCCGTCGCGGGCGACGGCGGCGTTGTCGGCCAGGTGCGGTCGCGCCCCGGCGCCGGTCAGCTCCCGCACCGCCCCGTCCGGGGTCACCCGCAGCAGCCCCCGGTACGCGTCGCAGACCACCAGGCTGCCGTCGCGCGGGTCCAGCTCGATGCCGAGCGGCCGGCCGCCGGTCTCGGCGAGCAGCCGGGGGCCGCTGCCCGGCGGCGCGTCGACCGGCCACCACCAGATCCGGCCGTCCTCGGCCCCGCTGACCACCCGCCCGGCCGGGTCGACCAGCACGTCCTCCGGGCCGGTGGCCCCGGCGGGCAGGGGCAGCAGCTCGGCGGCGTCGAGCCGGGTGTCGGTCGGGGCCCACGGCCCGGCCAGCGGCGGCGGCACGGTGGCCGGCTCGCGGACGGGACGGATCAGCCAGGGCGCGCGCGGACGGGGGACGGCCATCCGGCCATTCTCGTCCGCCGATGCCCGCCGCGCCGCCCCCGAGCGGGCGGGAAGGTCATCCCTGAGGGGGATCCCGTGAGCCTCGGGGTCGAACCCTGGGTGTACCCGGATTCGGCCCGCGGCAGGTCGGAACTGTCAGGGGTGCCGGCTAGATTCGACGGCATGGGACAACGCGACGACCGCCTCCACGTGCAGATCAGCGCGGCTGGTCACGCGGTGGAGGTGCGGGTGACCGGCGAGATCGACATCGCCACCGTCGGCGCGTTGCGGTCCGCCCTCTGGGCCGCCCCGGCCCGGTCCGTGCTGCGGGTCGACCTGTCCGGCGTCCGGGTGCTCTCCGCCGCCGGGGTGCGTGCGCTGGTCGCCGCGCACCTGCGCGTCCGCGGCCGGGGCGGCGAGCTGGTGCTGGTCGGTCCCGACCCGACGGTCCGCCGGGTGCTGCGCGCCACCGGGCTGCACCGGGTCATCCCGATCGTCGAGGAGTGTTCCGACCGGGAGCTGGTGGCCTGCTGAGCGAGCGGCGGCCGGGGTCGGCGACGGATGTCACCGCCCCGGCCGCGTCGGCTCAGCCGGTCAGCGGACGCCGAGCAGGTCGACGACGAAGACGAGCGTCTCGCCCGGCTTGATGACCCCGCCGGCGCCCCGGTCGCCGTAGCCCAGGTGCGGCGGGATGGTCAGCCGGCGCCGGCCGCCGACCCGCATGCCGACCACGCCCTGGTCCCAGCCGGCGATGACCCGGCCACCGCCGAGCGGGAACTCGAACGCCTCCCCGCGGTTCCACGACGCGTCGAACTCGCGGCCGGTCGAGTGCGCCACCCCCACGTAGTGGACGTTGGCCAGCTGTCCCGGCCGGGCCTCCGGGCCCTCACCGACGGTGATGTCCTCGATCACGAGGTCGGCCGGCGGCGCGCCCTCGATCGGACCCACCTCGGGCTTGCCCGGGCGGTCGCCTGCTGCCTGGTTCATTCGCGGGTCTCCTGCCGTACTGGTCGTGATGTCCGGTCACCGCCGATCCTGCCGGATAGCGGCCCGCCGATGCCCGGCGGACCCGCTCGCGAGCGGCCCCACCGCACCCGCGCCGGTCCGCCGCGCGCGGATCGGCGGGCGTCACCGGTGGTGACGCCCGCCGCGGGCAGGGATCGGAATCGGTTACCGGAGCCAGCCGTACCGCTGGACGATCGGGAGCCTGGCCCACATCCGGCCGAGGCCCCAGGTGTCGCCGGCGTTGGCCAGGGCGAGCACCGCGAGCACCGCGGCGTAGACGAGGTGGTCGTCCATGAACGGGTTGTTCTCGGGGGGCAGCACGGCGGTCCACATCATGACCAGGAGCAGCCCGCCCGCCGCGGCGGCGACGCGCACCCCGATGCCGAGGATGAGCGCGGTGCCGATGGCGGCCAGCCCGATCATGAAGAGCCAGTCGGCCCAGGCGGCGCCGGCGATGCCCTGGTAGAAGTCCTGGAACGGGCCGGTGGCGCCGAAGGTGAGGAAGCCCTTGGTCGGGCTGCCCCCGTCCAGCCAGGCGTTCTTCGCCTCGGTGGCCATGCCCAGGCCGAACAGCTTGTCCAGGAAGGCCCAGAGGAAGATCCAGCCCAGCGCGAGCCGCAGGCCGGCGAGCAGGTAGCGGGTGGCCCGCTCGCGGCGGGTCTCGGTCACCGGAGCGGTGGTCTCGGCGGTGGTCCGCCTGATCGTCGCGGTCATGGTCTCCACGTCCCTTCGTGCCTCGCACCGCGCTTCCCGGTGGCATCTCCATTGGACGCCCGCCGGTGCCGGGCGGGTCAGGGCCGACCGGGCCCGAACCGCCCGGGACTTTGGACCCCGGTCGCACCGGTCCGCTCGGCCGGGTGGGTACCGGTCCGGTGACCCTGATCCGGCGCCGGCGCCGGCCGTAGCGTCGCAGGTGCCAGCGGCGAGGAGGTCGTGATGAGGACATGGCAGGTGGGCGACGTGATGACCCGGGACGTCGCGACGGTGGACGAGGAAACCCCGTACCGGGCGATCGTCGACGTGCTGGTCCGGCGCGGCATCAGCGCCGTGCCGGTGGTGGACCGCTTCCGCCGGGTGCTCGGCGTGGTGTCCGAGGCGGATCTGCTGCACAAGATCGAACGCGCCGGCCACCCGGACGAGCGGCGGGTCTTCGCCGGCCGGCGCCGGCGCAGCGCGCGGGAGAAGGCCGACGCGCTGCTGGCCCGGGACCTGATGACCGCGCCGCCGGTGACCACGTACCCGGGCGCCAGCCTGCCCGCCGCGGCCCGGCAGATGGACCGGGAGCAGGTCAAGCGGCTGCCGGTGCTGGACGACCTGGGCCGGCTGGTCGGCATCGTCACCCGGGGCGACCTGCTGCGGGTGCACCTGCGCACGGACGCCGAGATCCGCGAGGACGTCGTCCAGGAGGTGCTGCGCCGGGTGCTCGCGGTCGAGGACGGCCTGGTCACCGTGCGGGTCCGCGACGGCGAGGTGACCCTGGACGGCCGGCTCGACCGGCGTACCGCGGTCGAGCTGGCGGGGCGGCTGGCCGGCCAGGTCAGCGGCGTGGTGCGGGTGACGAACACGATCGCGTACGACGTGGACGACCACGCCCTGGTCGACGTGGACGGCCGGCCCACCCCGGTGGCCTGAGCGCGTCGCCGGGTCCCGTCCCCGCCGGGGCGGGGCCCGGCGGACTTCGCCGGACCGCCGCCGGGCGCCGGGCGGCTCGCCTAGGCTCGGTACGACGCGTCTCCGGTGCCGCCGCCGCGCGTCACGCGTGCACAGAGCCGCCGGCACGGATGCGGAGGGCGCCGGGTGGACGAGGCGACGTTCACGGCACCGCTGTGGGCCTGGCTGGCGGTCGGCGGGGTGCTCGCCGTCATGCTCGCGGTGGACATGCTCTCCCACCGCGGCGACCACGTCATCGAACTGCGCGAGGCGGTGGCCTGGAGCGCGGTCTGGATCACCGCCGGGCTCGCCTTCGGCCTGCTGATCTGGCTCTGGCGCGGCGGTGAACCGGCGCTGGCCTACTACTCGGGCTACCTGCTGGAGAAGGCGCTGTCGGTGGACAACGTCTTCGTCTTCGCGCTGCTCTTCGGCTACTTCCGGGTGCCCGCCGGCTACCAGCACAAGGCGTTGTTCTGGGGCGTGATCGGGGCGCTCGGCTTCCGGCTGGTCTTCATCTTCGCCGGCGCGGAGCTGCTGCACCGGCTGGCCTGGGTCGGGTTCGTCCTGGGCGCCTTCCTGATCTGGACCGGCTGGCGGCTCGCGGTGCGCGGCGAGCCGGACGTCGACCCGGAGCGCAACGTCGCGGTCCGGGTGTTCCGCCGGCTGGTGCCGACCGAGCCCCGCTTCCACGGCAACCGGTTCATCGTGCGGGTGCGCGGCCGGCGGCACGCCACCCTGCTGCTGGTGGCGCTGGTGGCCATCGAGGCCACCGACGTGATCTTCGCGATCGACTCGGTGGCCGCGATCCTGGCCATCACCACCAACACCTTCGTCGTCTGGACCGCCACCGCCTTCGCCGTGCTCGGCCTGCGCAGCCTCTACTTCTGCCTGGCCGGCCTGCTGCGCCACTTCGGCTACCTGCGGTACGGGCTGGCCGTGCTGCTGGCCTTCGCCGGGCTGAAGCTGATGCTGGCCGAGACCCCGGTCGGGAAACTGCCGGTCTGGATCACCCTGGCCGTGGTGGTGCTGACCCTCTCGATCTCCATCGGCTGGAGCGTGGTCACCGCCCGGCACGAGCGCCGCCACGCGGGCGGCTAGCGGGCCGCCGCTCGGCCGGGCGGGTGCGTCACCGGGCGGGCCAACTGGGCGGCCAGCACCGCGGGCGCCTCGGCCAGCGACGGGCCGTACCAGGTCAGGTGCCGCCCGGAGAGCAGGGCGCAGGGTACGCCGGGGAACGCCTCCGGCCCGTCCCGCTCGGTGAACCGGTACGGCTCGTCGGGCAGCACCACCAGGTCGAGCGGGTGCGCGCGCAGTTCGTCGAGGCCGGGGCGGGGATAGCGGTCGGCGTGCCCGGCGTAGACGTTGCGTACGCCGAGCCGGCGCAGCACGTCGCCGGCGAAGGTGTCGGAGCCGAGCACAACCCACGGTCTCCGCCAGACCGGCACCACGGCCCGGCGGACCGGGAGCGCGGGCGGCGCCGCCCAGGCCCGGCGGGCGGCACGCAGCCAGTCCGGGTCGGCCGGGGCGCCCAGCTCGGTCAGGAGCGCGGCCAGTTCGGCCAGCGCCCCGTCCACCGTGCGCGGGTAGGTGATCCGCACCGGCACCCCGGCGGCGGCCAGCGCGTCGGCGTCGGCGCGGCGGTTCTCCTCGACGTTGAGCAGCACCACGTCCGGCCGCAGGGCGAGCACCCGGTCCAGGTCCGGGTACTTGCTGCCGCCGACCCGGGCCACGTCCAGCCCGGCCGGGTGGGTGCACCAGTCGGTGGCGCCGACCAGCAGCCCGGGCAGGGTACGGGCCACCGCCTCGGTCAGCGACGGCACCAGCGACACCACCCGCATCCGGCGTACCTCCTCGTGCGCAGGTCGTGCCGATCATGCCCGACCCGCCGGCCCGGCCCCGCACCGGTCCGGGTGGCCCGGGCACCCTGCGGCGGCGCCCTTGCCAGCGCTCTACAACGTTGGAATACTCGCGTCGACCCCACCAGGAGGTTCCCGATGAGGCCCCACTCCGGTCCACCCGCGCCGCGCGCCGGGCAGTCCGACACCCGCGTCGCGTCGCGCGGCACCGACCGGTTCGGCGACGACGAGGTGCCCGTCGAGGCGCTCGGCGACCTCTACCGTGACGGCATCACGGCGTGCCCGGGCGCGTTCTCCGTCGACTGGGTGGACCGGGTCGGGGAGGACATCGACGCGGCCTTCCGCGAGGCGCGCTCCCGGCCGGACGGGGCGGTCGGGCGGGGCCCGGAGCGCTGGTACGTCGAGATCCACCCGGAACAGCTGCGCGGCTTCGTCGACCTGGTCACCCACCCCTGGGTGGTGGCGGTCTGCCGGGCGGTCCTCGGCCCCGACTACGAGATCGTCGAGCTGGGCTTCGACATCCCGTTCCCGGGTGCGGCCATGCAGCCGTGGCACCGCGACTTCCCGATGCCGGAGGACACCCGCCGCCAGCGCCGGCTGACCTCGCTCGCGTTCAACCTGACCACCGTGGACACGGTGGAGGAGATGGGCCCGTTCGAGATCGCCCCGGGCACCCAGTGGGACGACGGCCGGGACTTCGACCACGAGATGTTCCCGCCCAAGGAGCGCTACCCGCGCTACGAGCGGCGTGCGGTGCGCAAGTACCCGCGGCGGGGCGACATCTCCGCGCGGTCCGCGCTCACCATCCACCGCGGCACCCCGAACGTGTCGTCGCTGGCCCGTCCGGTGCTGGTGCTCGGCGTGGACGCCCCCGGCGCCGGCAACGCCGGCCACCACGACATGGCGGTCACCAGGGGCTACTGGGAGAGCCTGCCCGAGTCGGTCCGCGCCCACCTGCCGTGCCCGGTGGTGGACGCGCTGGTGCCCATCCGGCAGAAGCACACCATCGAGGGCCTGGTGATGGGCGCCGAATGAGCCGGCCGGACGGCCCCCGGCCGGCCACCCGCACCGCGAGGCGGCCCGGCTGAACCCCGGCGAGGACGGGCACTGGCGGCCGCCGCGTCCCCGCCGGCCCGCCGGTGCGGTCGCCGGCGGACCGGGTCGCCGCGGCGGCTCAGCCGGTCCGGCCGGCCGCCGGCCCGACGCGGTCGCGGTCGGCGCGCCACTGCTCGCGGGTGAGGGCGTACTCGACCTCGCCGTGCTCGGAGCCGGTAATCGCCTCCGGCCAGTCGCCGTGGTACGTGCGCACGTGCCGCAGGCCCACCTTTCCATCACCCGGCGCGAGGCCGAGTTGACCGCCATGGTGTTCGCGGTGATCCGCCGCACGCCCAGCTCGGTGAAGCCCTTCTCGATCAGGGCCCGGCAGCCCTCGGTGGCCCGGCCGCCACCCCACGCCGAGCGGCGCAGCCGGTAGCCGAGTTCCACCTCGCCGACGTCGCCGTCGCGGGTCGGGCGGAACTCGAACCAGCCCAGGAACTCGCCGCCGGCCCGGTCCACGGCCGCCCAGAAGCCGAGGCCCGGCGGTCGCCGGTAGAGCGCGAGGATCGCCGGCAGGGTCCGGTCGCGGATCACCTCCGGCGCAGCGGGGCGCCCGCCGGTCAGGTAGCGCATCACCTCGGCGTCGCTGTCCAGGTCGACCAGCAGGTCCGCGTCGGTCTCGGTGAACTCGCGCAGCACCAGCCGTTCGGTGGTGAGGAATACGGTCACCGGCCCATCCCAGCCCGGCCACCCCCGCGGCTCAACCGGTTTTGCCCGACCGCCCGCGGTGCCCGGCACCGGGTCGCCGACCCGCCGGTGCGCGGCGGCCCGCCGGGCTCGTCCCGGTCGACGGGTGCGCCGCGCCGGCCCGGGCGGGTCGGCCGCACCGACGAGGCGGCGACCATGATCGACCGCCTAGACTCGGGCCGGCCCACGGACGACGGATGGATCAGGCGATGACGAGCACCGGTAGTGACCACGCCTCCTGGCTGCGCGCGATCCCGACCGACGACGGCCGCGCCCCGGTGCTGACCCGGGGTGGGCAGGTGGTGCACGCCGACCGGCGGATGGGCGACCTGGTGCAGCGCCGCCCGCCGGGGATCACCGGCCACCAGTGGAGCACGGCCATCCGGGCGGGCCTCGACTTCGTGGTCTGCGCCGGCGACAGCGGCCGGCCGCTGTTCGCCGTCGAGATCGGCCCGGCCGCGCCGGCCGGCTCCGCGGCCCAGCGCGCCGAACGGATGAAGAACGCGGTCGGCGCGGCCGTCGGCCTGGAGGTGCTGCGGATCGAGTCGCCGACGCTGCGGGCCGCCGAGCACGGCCGGCGGATCGTGGCGTACGTGATCGACGCGCGCGGGTACGCCGAGGGCGGCGAGCCGGGGGAGGCCGGGATCGGCTTCCGGGACATCCTCGGCCGGCTGCCGGACGGCCGTACCGGGCCCGTCAACGATCTCGGCGCGCTGGCCCGGGCGGCGGCCGTGGAGGCGTACGTGGCGCGCCGGCTGGCCGACCCGATCGTACGGGGGCTGCACGTGACCTGGAAGGACGGGCCGGCCGAGGGCTGGAGCTGGGTCGAGGTGCGCCCCGGCGCCTGCCTGGTGGAGCGGGTGTCGGTCTGGGAGCACCGGTTCTCGTGCGGCGTGGACGCCGCCCGGCTCGCCGAGGACCTGGCGGCGGTCGCCGTCGGGGAGCGGTTGACCGCTCTGGACGCCGATCCGCCGGCCCTGGTCTCCCGGGACGAGTTGCGCGCCGAGATCCGCGGGCTGCGGGCGCGGCGCGACGAACTGGCGAACGGCTTCGCCTTCGACCATCTCTGCGTGGACTGATTCCCCTTTCCGCCCCGGCACGGCCGGTCGCCGTTCCGGCGCGGACCGCCTCGTTGCCGCCCGGGCGCCGAGCGCGCCCATGCCGTTCGGGCGCCGACCGGGTCCCGGTGCGGCCGTCGTGACCGGCCGCGAATTTTTGTCCGATCCGCATTGAACCGTGGCGGCTGCCGCTTCGTACTCCTGCGGGAATGGACAGGATCTCCCCATCCGCGTCACGGGACGCGGGAGACGGTGCGGAAAGGGCATCGTCGGTCGTCGACATGCCACCGGTCCGCCCGGACGGTTTCCGTCGGGGCGTGCCACCTCAATTCCGTCGGTCCGCCGAGGTCACGAATCAAGTACCGGATCGAGAAGGAGTGCAATTCGATGCGCAGGTCCACACGGGCGCGCCGGTCATCCGGTAACGCGCGGAGCAAGCGTCTGCTGGCCGTCGTCGGCACGCTCGCGGTCTTCGGTGGCGTCGTCGCCGTGACCCAGATCTCGTCGGCCGAGGACCGGCGGTCGAACCGCACCCGGCCGGCGGCCGCGGCCTGCGTGGCGCCCAGTCCCGGCGCGACCGCGCCGAGCGGGCGGGACGGCACCACGCGTACCTGGCAGAACGGCCGGTGGGTGCGCAACCACTGGGGCGACGGCCAGCAGACGGTCGAGGAGTGCCAGGAGGTCCGCGAGGGCGAGGCGCCCAACGGCGGTTCCGCGATCGCCTGCCCGGACGTGGCCGGGCAGCTGCCCGAGGTGCCCCGCCGGGCCCGGGCCGAGGTGGAGCGCAACCTGAACCTGCTGCAGACCCAGATCGCCGAGGCCGACCGCCGGCTCGCCGCCGAGGGCGACAAGGGCGAGGCCTTCATCCGCAACTCGATCCTGCAACCGCTGGCCGGCAAGCGGCGGGCGACGCTGGACCGGATCACCACGGCGATCGACCGGTTCGGCCCGCGCCCGCAGGGGCTGCGCCAGCTCGCCGAGTGCCAGGTGCAGCCGACCGGCGGCAACACCGGTGGCGGCAACAACGGCGGAGGCAACACCGGCGGCGGCAACAACGGTGGCAACACCGGCGGGAACAACGGTGGCAACAACGGTGGCAACAACGGCGGTCCGGGCGCCGGGCTCGGCGTGCTGGCCAACGACTGCGACGAGAGCCAGCTGCAGCCACACGACGGCTTCCAGAACGGCAACCGCTGCGTGAGCACCGCGTTCGGCGAGGTCGGGGCCGCGGCGAACAACCCGTCACTGCTGATCACCGACTTCCCCGAGCAGGTGGGCGCCAACCAGCCGTTCACCCTGCGGGTCTCCACCCGGAACCTGGTCCGGGACCGCTTCCTCGCCGCCGGCCAGGGCGGCTACTACGTGGAGAGCTCGCTGCTCAACGAGCAGGGGCTGGTCCGCGGCCACTTCCACACCGCCTGCCGGATGCTGGACAGCCTCGACCAGCCGCCGGCGCCCCAGGAGGTGCCCGCGTTCTTCGTCGCCACCGAGGACAGCCGCGGCGGCGCCGAGCCGGACGAGGTGACCATCCAGATCCCGGGGCTGCCCGAGTCGGGCATCGCCCAGTGCGCGGTCTGGGCCGGTGACGGTTCGCACCGGATCCCGATGATGGAGCGGGCCAACCAGACCCCGGCCTTCGACGCGGTGCGCATCGAGGTCAACTGAGCCGACCGCGGCGGGGCGGCGCGAGGGCGTACGCCCCCGCGCCGCCCCGGCGCGGTGGTCCGGGGGTGGTGCGCCCACCGCCCGCCACAGCGAACGGCGGGGCCGGGCTGCCCGCCAGCCCGACCCCGCCCGCGGGACCGCGTCCCGCCCGGCTCACCGGTTCTTGTACGCCTCGACGACCTCGACCGGGATCCGGCCCCGCTCGGAAATCTGGAAACCGTTCTTGGCGGCCCATTCCCGGATGGCGCGATTCTGCTCGCGATCCATTCCCGCGCCGCCGGTTCCGCCCGCCCGCCGGGGTGCCCGGCCGGTGTCGGGGGTGCCCCGGCCGATCCGCCGGCCGGCGGTGAGGTACGGGTCCAGCGCCTTACGGAGGACTCCCGCGTTCTCGTCGGAGAGGTCGATGGTGTACGCCACGCCGTCGAGACCGAACTCGACCGTCCGGTCGGCCTTTCCGCCGTCCAGATCGTCGGTCAGCACCGTGATTACTTTTCTTGCCATCGCCCATTACTCCCTGTGTGCGGCGGGGTGTGGTCAAAGTTTGACCCATCCCGCGGCACACCCGCAACAATTCCGCTGTTTTCATTTCGGCGGGTCGTTTCGCTGTGCAAATGGCGGCGGCCGGGAAAGCGGTTCGTTCACCCGTTGAGCAGACCGGCGTGGCCGGCCAGCGCGGCGGCCTCCGCGCGGCTGGACACCCGGAGTTTGCGCAGCAGCGCCGCCGTCATCCGCTTGACCGTCCGTTCCGAGACGTGCAGCTGGTCGGCGATCTCCAGCGTGTTCCGGCCGGCGGCGATCGCCTGGAGCAGCCGGCGCTCCTCGGGGTCCAGGTCGACCGGGGCGGCCCGGGACGGCCGCAGCAGCGCCCGCAGCAGCTCGGCCGGCAGCACCGCCCACCCGTCGAGGATGGCCAGCAGCGGCGGCAGCAGCTCCTCGGGCTCGGCGGTCTTGGGCAGGAAGCCCTCGGCGCCGGCGCGCAGCGCGTCCAGCGCGGGCTCCGGCTCGTCCCCGCCGGACATCGCCACCACCCGCACCCGGGGGCTGGTCCGGCGGATCGCGGCCACCGCCCGGATCCCGCCCGGTGGGGGCATGTGC
The DNA here is from genome assembly GCF_030519475.1 of Micromonospora sp. C28SCA-DRY-2. Classification (GTDB taxonomy): domain Bacteria; phylum Actinomycetota; class Actinomycetes; order Mycobacteriales; family Micromonosporaceae; genus Micromonospora. The sequence continues at coordinate 238,498 of NZ_JAUMKD010000008.1, forward strand.
AGGTCGACCAGGGCCAGGTCGGGCAGGCACCGGCTGACCAGCGAGGCCGCCGAGGCCGCGTCGCCGGTGGAACCCACCACCTCGGCCCGCTTGCCGGTGGCGGCCGGCAGCAGCAGCTCCAGCCCTCGGACGAAGAGCGGGTGGTCGTCGACCACGGCCAGCCGGAGGGTGGGGGAGTTCGGCATGTCTGGTCCCTTCCCCAGCGGGTACCGATCATGCGGCGCGGCCGGACGAGGGGGAGGCGGACGATGCGCGGACGGCACGGTTTCCAGGGATTGCTGCGCGGGTTCCGGCGGGGCGGGGCCGGCCGGCCCGCGGCGCCCGCGCCCGGCGACCCGGAGCTGCTGCTCCGGGTGCTCTGCCACGAGTTCCGCACCCCGGTCAGCAGTCTCACCTCGCTGACCCGGGCGCTCGCCGACGGCGGTCGCGAGCTGAGCGGCGACGACCGGCGGGCGATCAGCGAACTCGCCCGGGACCAGGCCGTCCATCTGCAGGACCTGCTGCGGGACGCGGCGGCCAGCACCGGCGCCCTGGCGCTCGCCGCGCAGCCCGAGCCGGCGACCGTGCCGCTGGCGGAGGTCCTGCGCGGGGTCGCCGCCCTGGTGCCCCGGCACCGGCGCCGGGTGCGGGTCACCCGGCGCGCCGCCGACTGCCCGGTGCCCGCCAGCCGGACCCGGCAGGTGCTGGTCAACCTGGTGCAGAACGCGCTGCGGCACGGGCCGGCGGAGGGGCGGATCGGCATCTACGCCTCGGTGCGCCGGGCCGGGCTGAGCATCCTGGTCACCGACGAGGGGCGGGTGGACGACGCGTTGCTGGCGGCGCTGCGCCGGCCCACGCCGGCCACCGGGATGTCCGGCCTGGGGCTGTGGATCGTCCGGCGGCTGCTGGCCGCCGACGGCGGCACGGTGCGGGCGCACCGGCTGCGTCCGCGCGGGGTGGCGCTGGAGGTGTTGCTGCCGGGGGGCGCCGCGACGACCTGACCCGGCGGGGCCACCGGTTGGCCCGGGCGGGTCAGCGCGGCGGGAACTGTCCTCGGTACCGAACCAGTGGCACCGAGGAGGACCCGTGTTCACCCACATGAAGGACCTGCAGTTCGAGGCCAAGCCGGACGGCCCCGACGCTGCGTTCGCCCGCCGGCTCCAGGAGGTCCTGGGCGGCAAGTGGGGCGAGATGACCGTCGCCAACCAGTACCTCTACCAGGGCTGGAACTGCCGGCTGCCCGGCAAGTACAAGGATCTCTTCCTCGACGTCGGCACCGAGGAGATGGGCCACGTCGAGATGATCGCCACCATGATCACCCGACTGCTGGAGAACGCGCCGCTGTCGTTGCAGGAGGCCGCCGACGACAACCCGATGGTGGGGGCGATCTACGGCGGCTCCAACCCGGCGCACTTCATCCACGGCGGCGGCGGTGCGCTGCCCGTGGACAGCGCCGGCGTGCCGTGGAACGGCAACTTCATCACCGCCAGCGGCAACCTGATGGCCGATTTCCAGCTCAACGTGACCGCGGAGGCGCAGGGCCGGCTCCAGGTCGCCCGGCTGTTCAACATGACCGACGACCCGGGCGTCAAGCAGATGCTCCGCTTCCTGCTGGCCCGCGACACCATGCACCAGAACATGTGGATGGCCGCCATCGAGCAGCTCAAGGAGGACGGCCTGGAGGAGATGCCGGTGCCGGACGCCTTCCCCGACTCCAAGGAGTTCACCGAGGAGTTCAGCTACACGTACCTGGACTTCTCCCCGGGCCAGGACGCGGCCGAGGGCCGGTGGGCGTCCGGACCGACGCCGGACGGCAAGGGCCAGTTCCGCTACGACCACAGCCCGCGGGCGCACGCGCCCGAGCCGGTGCTCCCGCCCGGCGACCCGCGGCTGTACGGCACCAACCCCGGCCTCGCCGGCGGCGTCGTGAACAAGGTCAAGAGCAAGGTCACCTGACGACCCTCCGCCGGACCGTCCGCTCGGCGGGCGGTCCGGCGGTGCCCGTACCGGAGGAGGTGTGCCGTGACCGAACTCCTGCTCCGCCCGCTGGCGGACGCCTTCATGCAGGTGGGTGTGTACGTCGCCGTCATGGTCGCGCTCTTCGGCTGGCTGCGGTGGCGCTACGGCGACCGGGTCACCGACGGGCTGACCCGCCGGCGCCGGCTCGGCCCGCTGGTCGGCGCGCTGCTCGGGGTCAGCCCGGGCTGCGGCGGGGCGATCGTCCTGATGCCGCTCTACGCCCGGGGGAAGGTCTCCTTCGGCACCGTCGTCGCCGCGCTGGCCGCCACCATGGGCGACTCGTCCTGGGTGGTGATCGCGTGGAACCCGATCTTCGCGCTCCAGATCCACCTGCTGCTTTTCGGGGTCGGCCTGGTCACCGGCTACGTCGTCGACGCGCTCGGCATCGACCCGGCCCGCGCCGCGCGGCGCCGGCTCGCCCCCGCCGCCGTACCGGCCGCCGCGCCGGCCGGTCTGGCCGCCGCGGGCGGGCCCGACCTCGCCGGTACGCGCCGCCTGCTCGGCGGGCTGCTGCCCCGGGTGCCGGCCTCCACCGCGTTCTGGGGGCTCACCACGCCGGCCTTCCTGGTGTCGGTGCCGGTGGTCTTCCAGATGGTCGACCCGGGGGTGCTGACCGACCGGCTCGGCGGCGTCGACCCGTACCTCGCGCTGGGGGTGCTCGGCACGCTGACCGCCATGCTGATCTTCGCCGCCGGGCGGGGGCGGCTGGCCGACGACACCCTGGAGACCGCGCAGGCCCGGTCGTTCCGGGAGACGCTGCGGCACAGCGCGCACGAGGCGTCCTTCGTGACCGTCTGGGTGGCGGTGGCCTACCTGGCCTGGCAGGTGTTCAGCACCAGCACCGGCTTCGACGGATCCGAGATCGCCCTCACCGGCATCCTCGGCGTGCTGGTCGGCGCGGCGATCGGACTCATCCCGGGCTGCGCCGTGCAGATCGTCTTCACCGGCCTCTACGTCAGCGGCGGCCTGCCGCTGCCCACCCTGGTGGCCAACGCGATCAGCCAGGACGGCGACGCCCTGATCCCGCTCGCCGCGATGCGCCGGCACTCCGCCGCGCTGGCCACCGTGATCACCACCATCCCGGCGGCCGCCGTCGGCGCCGCCCTGCTGCTCCTGCTCTGAGCGACGAACCCGGGCGACGAACCCGGGCGAACGACCCGAGCGACGAAAGCTGCGCGATGAAGCCGCGCGCACGAACCGGAGAGGGGAACACCGATGCCCGCCACCGCGCCCACCCCGCCGACCGCCCTGGTGCCGGTCGGCCGGACCCGGGTCAAGCTGCTGGTCTTCACCGTGCTGACCGGGCTCGCCTGGCTCGCCGGGATGCCCGGGCCGACCGTCGCCGCCCTGGCCCTGACCAGCCTGGCGATCCCGCTCGCGGTGGCCCTCGGCGGCGGTGCCGGGCTGCTGCGCGACCTGGTCCGGGTGCCGGCTCGAACGGTCACCGGGAGTGGTGTGGGTCACACACCGGAACAAGGGGAACGCTTTGTTACTTGAGCGAGACAGGCTCAAGACAACGCGATAGCAGGTGTTCGATGGCAACTCTTCCGGTACTTCCCCTGACCGACGCCGTGCTGCTGCCCGGCATGGTCATCCCGGTGACCCTCGACCCGACCACCCAGGCCGCGGTCGACGCGGCCCGCGCCACCGGCGACCGCAAGCTGCTGGCCGTGCCCCGCCTCGACGGCGAGTACGGCCCGGTCGGCGCGGTGGCCACCATCGAGAAGGTCGGCCGGCTGCCCAGCGGCGAGCCGGCCGCCGTCATCCGCGGCCTGTCCCGGGCGCGGATCGGCTCAGGCGTGCCCGGCCCCGGCGCCGCCCTCTGGGTCGAGGCGGCCGAACTGCACGAACCCGCTCCCGCCGGCCGGGCCCGGGAACTCGCCCGCGAGTACCGCGCCCTGATGACCTCGGTGCTCCAGCAGCGGGGCGCCTGGCAGGTCATCGACGCGATGGAGCGGATGACCGACCTCTCCGAGCTGGCCGACTCCGCCGGGTACGCGCCCTGGCTGAGCCTGGACCAGAAGAGCGAGCTGCTCGCCGCGCCGGACGTCACCGCCCGGCTGGAGCTGCTGGTCGGCTGGGTCAAGGAGCACCTGGCCGAGCAGGAGGTCACCGAGCAGATCAACAACGACGTCCGCGAGGGGCTGGAGAAGTCGCAGCGGGAGTTCCTGCTGCGCCAGCAGCTCGCCGCGATCCGCAAGGAGCTCGGCGAGGACGAGCCGGACGGCTCGGCCGACTACCGGTCCCGGGTCGAGGCCGCCGACCTGCCGGAGAAGGTCCGCGAGGCGGCGCTGCGCGAGGTCGGCAAGCTGGAGCGGGCCAGCGACGCCTCCCCGGAGGCGGGCTGGATCCGGACCTGGCTGGACACCGTCCTGGAGATGCCGTGGAACACGCGTACCCAGGACAACACCGACCTGGCCGCGGCCCGCGCGGTGCTCGACGCCGACCACGCCGGCCTGACCGACGTGAAGGACCGGATCCTGGAGTACCTGGCGGTGCGCAACCGCCGCGCCGAGCGCAACCTCGGCGTGGTCGGCGGGCGCGGCTCCGGCGCGGTGCTCGCCCTCGCCGGCCCGCCCGGCGTCGGCAAGACCAGCCTCGGCGAGTCCGTCGCCCGGGCGCTGGGCCGCAACTTCGTCCGGGTCAGCCTGGGCGGCGTGCGGGACGAGGCGGAGATCCGCGGTCACCGGCGCACCTACGTGGGCGCGCTGCCCGGCCGGATCGTCCGTGCCCTGCGCGAGGCCGGCTCGATGAACCCGGTGGTGCTGCTCGACGAGGTCGACAAGCTGGCCGCCGGCTACTCCGGCGACCCGGCCGCCGCGCTGCTGGAGGTGCTCGACCCGGCGCAGAACCACACCTTCCGGGACCACTACCTGGAGGTCGACCTCGACCTGTCCGACGTGCTCTTCCTGGCCACCGCGAACGTGGTGGAGGCCATCCCCGGCCCGCTGCTGGACCGGATGGAGCTGGTCACCCTGGACGGGTACACCGAGGACGAGAAGGTCGCCATCGCCCGCGACCACCTGCTGCCCCGGCAGCGGGAGCGGGCCGGGCTGACCGCCGACGAGGTGACCGTGGCCGACGGGGCGCTGGCCCGGATCGCGGGGGAGTACACCCGGGAGGCCGGCGTCCGGCAGTTGGAGCGGGCGCTGGCGAAGATCCTGCGCAAGGTGGCGGTCACCCTGGCCACCGACCCGACCCCGGTCCGGGTGGACACCGGCAACCTGGCCCGCTACCTGGGCCGGCCGAAGTTCACCCCGGAGTCGGCCGAGCGCACGGCGGTGCCCGGCGTGGCCACCGGCCTGGCGGTCACCGGCGCCGGCGGCGACGTGCTCTTCATCGAGGCCACCAGCATGGAGGGGGAGCCGGGGCTGACCCTGACCGGCCAGCTCGGCGACGTGATGAAGGAGTCCGCGCACATCGCGTGGTCGTACCTGCGCTCCAACGGGCGCCGGTACGGGCTGGACCCGAACGCCCTCGCCGGGCGCCGGATCCACCTGCACGTGCCGGCGGGCGCGGTGCCCAAGGACGGCCCCAGCGCCGGCATCACCATGGTGACCGCGCTGGCCTCCCTGGTGACCGGGCGGCCGGTGCGGCCCGAGTTCGGGATGACCGGCGAGGTGACCCTCTCCGGGCGGGTGCTGCCCATCGGCGGGGTGAAGCAGAAGCTGCTCGCCGCCCACCGGGCCGGCCTGACCGAGGTGATCATCCCGAAGCGCAACGAGCCGGACCTGGACGACCTGCCGACCGAGGTGCGCGAGGCGCTGACCATCCACACCCTGGCCGACGTGGCCGACGTGCTCGCCCTGGCGCTGCGCCCGGCCGAGATCGACACGGAGTCGCTGGACGGACCGGCGCTCGCCGCCGCCTGACCGGCGCCGACACCCGCGGCCCCCGGCCGTCGCACCGCGCGACGGCCCGGGGGCCGCGTGGCGTACGGCCTCAGTAGCGGTCCCGGCGCGGCCGCCGGTCGCCGTCACCGTCGCGGTACGGCCGCCGGTCGGCGCCGCCGCCGGGCCGGCGGTCCCCGTCCCCGTCCCCGTCACGGTCGCGGCGCACGGTCGCCTTGCGCCCCTTGATGGTGCTGCCGCGCAGCCCGGCGATCACCTCGTCGGCCACCGCGTACGGGACCTCGACCAGGGAGAACCGGTCGGCGATCTCGATCGAGCCGATGTCCCGGCCGCTGACCCGGGTCTCGCCGGTGATCGCCCCGACCAGGTCCTGCGGGCGTACCCCGGCCCGCCGGCCCAGGCCGATGAAGACCTGCGTGGTGCCGCCCGCGCGGGGCCGCCCACCGCGCCGGTCGGCCCGGCCCCCCTCCGGCCGCCCCTCCCGCGGGCCGCGCACCGGGACCTGCGGGATCTCCTCCTCGTCGGCGGCGCCCGGCGAGGTCGCCTCGTGGGCCAGCCGCACCGCGGCGAGGGCCACCTCGACCAGGTCGAACTCGTCGGTCAGCGACTCCACGATGGCCCGGAACGGGTCGAGGTCGTCCTCCAGCAGGCTCTCCCGCAGCGCGGCCTGGGTCAGCTCCAGCCGCCGGGTGCGCAGGTCGGCCACCGTCGGGATCTTGTCGATGGCGATCCGCTGGCCGGTCACCCGCTCGATGGTCTTGAGCATCCGGTGCTCGCGCGGCTCGGCGAGGGTGATCGCCACGCCCTCCCGGCCGGCCCGGCCCACCCGGCCGATCCGGTGCACGTACGACTCCGGCGCCGACGGCACGTCGTAGTTGACCACGTGGGTGAGCTGCTCGACGTCCAGGCCCCGGGCCGCCACGTCGGTGGCCACCAGCAGGTCGGCGGTGCCCGAGCGCAGCCGGCCCATCACCCGGTCGCGCTGCTCCTGGCTCATCCCGCCGTGCAGCGCCTCGGCCCGGTAGCCGCGCCCGTTCATCGTCTCGGTGAGCCGGTCCACCTCCTCCCGGCTGCGGCAGAACACGATCGCCGCGGTGGGCGACTCGACGTCCAGCACCCGGCCCAGCGCCGCCGGCTTGTGCGCCCGGGCGACGATGTACGCGCTCTGCCGCACCCGGGGCGCCTCGCCGGCCACCGGCTGCTCCCGGGCGATCAGGATGCGCACCGGGTCGGTGAGGTGCTGGCGGGCCATCCCGTCGATGCGGGCCGGCATGGTCGCCGAGAAGAGTACCGTCTGCCGCTGCTCCGGGGCGTGCTCCAGGATCGCCTCGATGTCCTCGGCGAAGCCCATGTCGAGCATCTCGTCGGCCTCGTCCAGCACCACGGTGGCCAGCCCGCCCAGCCGCAGGGTGCCCCGGGCGATGTGGTCCAGCGCCCGGCCGGGGGTGGCCACCACGACGTCCACCCCGGCGTCCAGCGCGCGCAGCTGCCGGCCGATCGGCTGCCCGCCGTAGATCGGCAGCACCCGGGTACCCAGGTCCTTGCCGTAGCGGTGGAACGCCTCGGAGACCTGCACGGCGAGCTCCCGGGTCGGCACCAGCACCAGCGCCATCGGGTCGCCCCCGGCGCGCTGCGGCGGCATCCGCTGCAGCAGCGGCAGCGCGAAGGCGGCCGTCTTGCCGGTGCCGGTCGCGGCCTGGCCCAGCAGGTCCCGTCCGGCCAGCAGCGGCGGGATCGCCTCCCGCTGGATCGGGGTCGGCTCCTCGTAGCCGAGCGCGGTCAGCGCGTTGAGCAGCTCGGCGCGCAGGCCGAGGTCCGCGAAGGCACCCGCCCCGGGGTCCGGGTCGGCGGCGGGACGGGCGGGTGGTTCGGGCGGTACGGGTGCGGAACTCATGTGACAAGCCTTTCATCACCGCCGGCCGGGCGGTGCGGCGACCGGCACAACCCGCGTCGGGCCGGCCGCCCCCGTCCGCCGGCCGGCCCGACCACTCCCTCAGCCGGACAGGATCGCCAGCACGACGGAGACGCCGATGGCCGCGTCGAGCACCCCGCACCACTCGGCGTAGGCCCGGGGCACCACCTCGTCGCGGCGGTGGTGCAGCAGGTCCCAGCCGGCGTGGGCGAGCCACCCGGCGGCCACCAGCCAGGCCGCCGTGCGGCCGTCGACCACCACCGCCACCGCCACCAGGGCCGACCAGGCGGCCAGCCCGACCAGCTGCCGGCCGAGCCCGCCGGGACCGCGCAGCCGGCCCCGGACCGCGCCGATCAGCAGGTACGCCCCGGGCAGCACCAGCATCAGCCACGGGCTCGGCACGTCCGGTGCGGCCCACAGGCTGACAGTCATCAGCAGGGCGACCAGGGTGGGCCACCGGCGGGCCAGCGCGACCACGGCCGGGTGCCGGCGTACCGGGACCGGCTCGGCGTGCCGGTGCCGCACCGCCACCAGCACCATCGCGGGCAGCATCAGCAGGTGCCCGCCGAGCATCAGCGCGTCGGCCCCGAGCAGCCCCGCCCAGTACGGCCCGAACAGCAGCAGGAACGGCAGGTACATCGCGGCGGCCATCTCGCCGGTGGCGGCCCAGGAGTGCCGGCGGTGCCGCATCCAGACGGTCATGCCGACGGTCATGTTCGTCGCCATCACCAGTGCGGCGACGTCCGGCCGGGCCAGCGTGGCGGCGATCCCGAGCGGTTCGCCGACCAGCGTCCACACCGGACCGAGCAGCAGCATTCCGGCGACCATCGCCAGCACCATCTCGCCGAGGTGCCGCAGCAGGTGTCGTCCGCCGCCGGCCGGGTGGGCGGCCGGCGGCGGAGCGGGGACCACCGTGGAGGGCGTCAGGGTCTCTCTCATGCCCTCGACCCTGCCGGCGGTGCCGCTCCGCCCGACAGCCGCGTTCGGCACCGGATTTCCGGGCGGACCGCACGGCCGGACCGTGCGATTCTCACGGGTGAACCGGGCGGCCGGCCGCCCTAGGATCTGCGGCGTGGCGCAGCAGGCGGCGGTACCCCGGGCGGACCGGCGGCTGCGCCGTGCCCGGTTCGCCACCCTGGTGTCGCTGGCCACCGGCGGTTGGGCCAGCCTGCTGCTGCCGGCCGTCGGCGTGCTGCGGGAGCCCGACCCGGGGCGCGCGGTGCTCGGCGCGGCCGGCGTGCTCGCCTTCGCCGCCGCCCAGGCCGCCGTGCTGTACGCGGCGGCCACGCCCTGGCTGGCGCAGCGCCGGCGCCGGCGGTTCCAGGCGTGCCTGGCCGCGGCGGCGGTGCTCAGCGTCCCCACCGTCGGTCCGGTCGCCGCCGGCGACTGGCCCACCTGGGCGTGGCTCGGCGCCTCCCTGGTCGGCATGGCGCCGCTGCTGGTCCGCCCGCCGGTCGCCCTGGCGGTGGCGGCGCTCGCCGTCGCGGTCGCCGCCGGCGTGGCCGGCTGGACCGGGGGCTCGCTCGGCCGGCACCTCGCCGTGACCGGCGGGGTGGGGGCCGGCATCGCGCTGCTCAACTGGTTCCAGGTCTGGTTCTGGGACCTGCTCGTCGAGGCCCGGCAGGGCCAGGCCGCGCAGGCCCGGCTGGCCGCCGCCGAGGAGCGGCTGCGCCTGGCCCGGGAGGTGCACGACGTGCTCGGGCACGACCTGACGGTGATCGCGTTGAAGGCCGAGCTGGCCGCCCGGCTCGCCCCGAGCGACCCCGCCCGGGCCGGCCGCGAGGCGGCCGAGGTGCAGCGGCTGGCCGCCGCCGCGCTGACCGAGGTGCGCCGGACCGTGCACGGCTACCGCACCGTCGACCTGGGCGAGCAGCTCGCCGCCGTGGCCGGCGTGCTGCGCTCGTGCGGCGTACGGTGCACGGTGCCGTCCCCGCCGGCCGACCTGCCGGCGGCGGCGGCGAGCGAGCTGGCGGCGGTGCTGCGCGAGGCGAGCACGAACGTGCTGCGGCACAGCCGGGCCGGCTGGTGCCGGATCGAGATCGTCCAGGAGGGGGCCGTGGCCAGGATGACGGTGACCAACGACGGCGCCACCGACCGGGGGCCGGACCCGCGCAGCAGCGGTTTGCGCGGGCTGACCGACCGGCTCGGCGCGGCCGGCGGCCGGCTGCGGGTCCGCCGGGAGGGTGCGGTGTTCACCCTGGAGGCCACCGTGCCGGTCGCCTCATGATCCGGGTCCTGCTCGCCGACGACGAGGAGCTGGTCCGGGTGGCGGTCGCCGCCCTGCTCGCGCTGGAACCCGACCTCGAGGTGGTGGCGCAGGCCGCCGACGGGCCGGCCGCGGTCACCGCGGCCCTGGCCCACCGGCCGGACGTGGCGGTGGTGGACCTGGAGATGCCGGGGCTCACCGGCATCCAGGTCGCCGCCGAGCTGACCCGGGCCCGCCCCGAGTGCGCGGTGGTCCTGCTGACCGGCCACGGCCGGCCGGCCCACCTGCGGCAGGCGCTCACCGCCGGGGCCCGGGGCTTCCTGCCCAAGGGCTCGCCCGGCGGCGCGCTGGCCGACGTGATCCGCCGGGTGCACGCCGGCGGGCGGTACGTCGACCCGTCGCTGGCCGCCGACGCGCTTACCCTGCCCGAGTGCCCGCTGACCCCCCGGGAGCTGGAGACGCTGCGACTGGCCGAACTCGGCGCCCCGGTCGCGGTGATCGCCCGGCGTACCCACCTGGCCGCCGGGACGGTCCGCAACCACCTGGCGGCGAGCGTGCAGAAGCTGGGCGCGGCCGACCGCGCCGAGGCGGTGCGGATCGCCCGCGAGGCCGGCTGGCTCTAGCCGCCCTCGACCGCCGCGCGGACCCCGCCACGGGCCACCACACCCGGTTAACCTCACGCCGTGCGTACGGTCGAACTGGTCTGCTCGGCGGGGCTCGACGCCGCCGTCCGGGCCGCCTGGGGCCGGCTGGCCGCGGCGGGGCTGCCCAGCCTGGCCCGCAACACCCACCCGACCAACCGGCCGCACCTGACCCTGGCCGCGGCCGACGAGTTCCCGCCGGGCGCGGTGGCCCGGCTGGCCGCGCTGGTCGACGCGGCGCTGCCGCTGCCGGCCCGGCTCGGCGAGGTAGCGGTCCTCGACGGCAGCGCGCCGCTGGTCTGGCTGGTGCGCCCCTGCGCCGAGCTGACCGCGCTGCACGCGGCGGTGTGGCACGTCCTCGCCGACGCCGACGGACGCAACCCCTGGCACGCGCCGCGGCGCTGGCGGCCGCACCTGAGCCTGGCGTTGCGGTTCCGCGACGCCGACGCCGGCCTGGCCCGGGCGGTGGTCGGTGACACCCGGCCGGCCGGTGAGTTCGTCGCCGCGCGCAGCTACCACGGCGCGACCCGCTCGGTCCACCCGCTCGGCACGCCGGCCGGCTGACCGCCAAACCGGTGCTCGCGGCGGCCCACCGCGTCGCCGCGCACGGGCACCCGCCGGCGGGATCGGGCCGACCGTCGACCGGGAGCGGCGGATCCAACCGTTCCGATCTTTTGCCGGGACGTTCCGCGCGGTTTAATGCTCGGTAACTTGTGGCGCACGCCACACTCGAGCCCCCGGGAGCGCCGGCCATGCTGCAGGTGCGCAACCTCGAGGTCGTCTACGACGACGTGATGCTGGTGCTCCGCGGCCTGAGCATCACCGTCCCGCCGGGCGGGATCGTCGCGCTGCTCGGCGCCAACGGCGCGGGCAAGACCACCCTGCTGCGGGCCATCACCGGGCTGCTCGACATCCACCACGGCGAGGTGGTCCGCGGCGAGGTCACCCTGGACGGCCAGCCGCTGCACCGGCTGCGCCCGGCCGCGATCGTGCGCCGCGGCGTGGCCCAGGTGATGGAGGGGCGGCGGATCTTCGGCGAGCTGACCGTGGAGGAGAACCTGCGCCTGGGCGGGCACACCGACCCGCGCCGGATCCCGGGCCGGCTCGACGAGGTGTACGGACTCTTCCCGGTGCTGGCCGAGCGGCGCCGGCGCACCGCCGGCTACCTCTCCGGCGGCGAGCAGCAGATGCTGGCGATGGGCCGCGCGCTGATGGCCGGCCCCCGCTACCTGCTGCTGGACGAGCCCAGCCTCGGCCTCGCCCCGCGCCTGGTCGAGCAGGTCCGGGAGCTGATCGTGCGGATCAACGCCGCCGGCACCGGCGTGCTGCTGGTCGAGCAGAACGCGGCCATGGCGCTCTCGGTCGCCGCGCACGGCTACGTGCTGGAGACCGGTCGGGTGGTGCTCGACAAGCCGGCCGCGCAGCTGCTCGCCGACGACGACGTCCGCGAGTTCTACCTCGGCCTGCACGCCGGCGCGGACACCGGCCGGCGCTCGTTCCGCGACGTCAAGCACTACCGGCGACGGAAGCGGTGGCTGTCATGACCGACGAGATCCTGCGCTTCACCGACGTGCGGCTGAGCTTCGCCGGTGTCCGGGCGATCGACGGGGTGAGCTTCACGGTCGGCCGGCAGGAGCTGTTCGCCGTGATCGGGCCGAACGGCGCCGGCAAGACGTCGATCTTCAACGTGCTCTCCGGGGTCTACCGGCCGCAGGCCGGCCGGGTGGTCTTCGACGGTGTCGATCTCCTCGGCCGGCGACCGCACCAGATCGCCGCGCTCGGGCTGGCCCGCACCTTCCAGAACGTCGAGCTCTTCGCCAACCTCACCGTGCTGGAGAACCTGCTGCTCGGCCGGCACCACCACCTCCGGTACGGGCCGCTGGCGGCGGTGCTCTGGCGGGGCCGGGCCCGGCGCGCCGAACTGGCCGCCCGGGCCGCCGTGGAGGAGATCGTCGACTTCCTGGAGCTGGAGCAGTGGCGGCGGATGCCGGTCGGGCTGCTGCCGTACGGGGTGCAGAAGCGGGTGGAGCTGGGCCGGGCGCTGGCCATGGAGCCGAAGCTGCTGCTGCTCGACGAGCCGGTCGGCGGGATGAACCTCGAGGAGACCGAGGACATGGCCCGCTACATCCTCGACGTCCGCGAGGAGCTGGGCATCCCGGTGGTGCTGGTCGAGCACGACATGGGCCTGGTGATGGACCTCGCCGACCGGGTGCTGGTGGTCGACTTCGGACAACCGGTGGCCACCGGCACCCCGGCCGAGATCCAGCACCACCCCGACGTGATCCGCGCCTACCTGGGGGAGGTGACCACCACGTGAGCGAGCGCCGGCGAGCGAACCATCGACACGGCCCGGCGGTGCCTCGTGGCGCCGCGGAGCGAAGCGGAGCGGCGGCATGAGCACCACCAGCGCGCCGACCGGCACGCCCGGCACGGACACCGCCGGCGCCGCCGTCCCGACCATCGCCGCGCGGGTACGCGAGCGCGCCCGGGCCACCCCGCACCGGGTGGCGCTGCGGGAGAAGATCCGCGGGATCTGGCAGGAGGTGACCTGGGCGGCGTACTGGGACACCGCGCAGACCGTGGCGCACGGCCTGCTGGCCCTCGGCGTCGGCCCGGGAGAGCGGGTCGCGGTGCTGGCCGAGAACCGGCGCGAGTGGCTCTGGACGGACGTGGCCACCGTCGCCGTCCGGGGCGCCACCGTCGGGCTCTACCCGACCAACCCGGCCGCCGAGATCGGCTACCTGCTGGCCCACTCCGGCGCGCGGGTGCTCGTCGCCGAGGACCAGGAGCAGGTCGACAAGGCCCTCGCCGTGCTCGACGACTGCCCCGACCTGGACCGCGTCGTCTACCTCGAACCGCGCGGCGTCCGGGGCCGCTACCCGCACCCGGCGCTGCTGTACTGGGACGACTTCCTGGCCCTCGGTACCGCCCACCGGGTCGCCCACCCGGGCGCGGTGGACGAGTTGATGGCCGCCGCCACCGGCACCGACCTGGCCACCGTGATCTACACCTCCGGCACCACCGGCCGGCCGAAGGGCGCGATGCTCACCGTCGCCAACGTCGACTTCGCGGTGCGGACGGTCACCGAGGGCGGCGGGCTGGCCGACCCCCCGCCCGGCCCGGACGACCTGCTCCTGTCCTACCTGCCGCTCTGCCACGTCGCCGAGCGGGTCTTCACCACCTGGAGCAGCGCCGGCGCCGGCGTGCAGGTGAACTTCGCCGAGTCGGTCGCCACCGTGCCGGCGAACCTGCGCGAGGTGCAGCCGACCATCCTGTTCGGGGTGCCCCGGATCTGGGAGAAGATCCTCGCCACGGTCACCATCCGGGTGGCCTCGGCGTCCCCGCTGAAGCGGGCGGTGGCCCGGTTCTGGCTGCGGGTGGCCGACCGGATCGGCGCCACCCTGGTGGCCACCGGGGGCCGGCACACCACCGCCAGCCGGCTGGCGTACGCGGTGGGCTGGCTGTTCTGCTACCGGGCGCTGCGCGAGCGGATCGGCGTGCGCCGGGTGCGCTACGCCGCCTCCGGCGCCGCCCCGATCGCCCCCGAGGTGCTCCGCTTCTTCATGGGCATCGGGGTGCCGATGCACGAGGTGTACGGGATGACGGAGAACTCCGCCATCGCCACCGGCAACCGGCCCGGCCGGGTGAAGCTCGGCACGGTCGGCGAGCCGCAGCAGGGCGTCGAGCTGCGGGTCGACGAGACCACCGGGGAGATCCTCACCCGCCACCCCGGGGTCTTCGCCGGCTACCTGGACGACCCGGCCGCCACCGCCGCGGTGCTGGAACCGGACGGCTGGCTGCACACCGGCGATGTGGGCGAGTGGGTGGACGGCACGCACGTGCGGATCACCGGCCGGGCCAAGGACATCATGATCACCGCTGGTGGGAAGAACATCGGCCCGGCCGGCATCGAGAACGAGCTGAAGGCGTCGGCGTACGTCAAGGAGGCGGTGCTGATCGGCGACCGCCGGCCCTACCTGGTGGCGCTGATCGGCATCGAGGCCGACACGGTGGGGCAGTGGGCGCAGCGGCGCCGGCTGCCGTACACCACCTACCGCGACCTGAGCGCCAAGCCGGAGGTGGTCGAGCTGATCCGCGGCGTGGTGGACGAGGTCAACTCCCGGCACCCGCGGGTCGAGCGGATCAGGCGGTTCCGGCTGCTGCCCAAGGAACTCGACCAGGACGACGGCGAGCTGACCGCGACCCAGAAGGTCCGCCGGGAGGCGGTCACCCGGGCCTTCGCCGACCTGGTCGACGAGCTGTACGCGCCGGGCGGTGACCGGTGACCGAACTGACCGAGAGCGTGCTGCGCGGGCTGGGCACCGGCAGCGTCTACGCCCTGCTCGCCCTCGGCTTCGTCATCATCTACAAGGCCACCCGGGTGATCAGTTTCGCCCAGCCGGCGTTCATGCTGGCCGGCGTCGTCGCGGTCACCTACCTCGCGCCGGCCGTCGGCTTCTGGGCGGCGGTGCCGCTGGCGGCGGTCGGCACCGGCCTGCTCGCGCTCGGCGTCGAGCGCGCCGCCGTGCGGCCGATGGTCGGCCGCCCGGCGTTCGTGGTCGCCATCATCACCCTCGGCGTGGACGTCGCCGTCCGGGTGGTGGTCAACGCGTTCATCGGCCTGGACGTGCGGCACGTCGGCGACCCGTGGGGGCTGCGCACCCTGTCGCTCGGCCCGGTGGAGCTGCAACAGCGGCACCTGGCCGCGGTGGCGGCCACCGGCCTGCTGGTCGCCGGGCTCTTCGCGTTCTTCCGGTTCACCCGCACCGGGCTGGCGATGCGGGCCGCCGCGCTGGACCAGGAGGCGGCGCTCGCGCACGGCGTGTCGGTCGGCGCGGTCTTCGCGGTCAGCTGGGCGCTGGCCGGCGGCCTGGCCGCGGTGGCCGGCACCTTCGCCGCCGCCGGGGCCAGCGTGGACGCCGCGCTCTGGCTGATCGCGCTGACCGCGCTGCCGGTGATCATCCTGGGCGGGCTCGACTCGCTGCCCGGCGCGGTGGTCGGTGGGCTCGCCGTCGGCGTGCTCCAGGAACTCACCGCCACCTACGCCAACGACCTCGCCTGGCTGGGCGGCAACGTCTCGGTGATCACCCCGTACGTGCTGATGCTGGTCGTGCTGCTGGTCCGCCCGTACGGGCTGTTCGGCACCCGGGAGGTCGAGCGGGTATGAGACACCGGCCGCTGCTGCGCACCTCGTACGCCCAGGACCTGGCGCTGCTGGACACCCCGGCCAAGCGGTGGTGGACCGGCGCGCTGCTGGCGCTGGCGCTCGCGCTGCCCTTCCTGCTCACCGACGACCTGCTGCAACTGCTCGCGGTCTGCTGCGTGGCCGCGATCGGCGCGATCGGCCTCGGCCTGGTCACCGGGTACGCCGGCCAGGTCTCCCTCGGCCACGCGTTCTTCCTCGGCATCGGCGCGTACACCGCGGCGGCGATCAGCGGCGACCCGGCCGGCCGGGTGATCGGCCTCGGGGTCACCGACATCGCGGTCTGGCTGCCCGCGGCCGGCCTGGTGGCCGCGCTGGCCGGGGTGCTGGTCGCCCCGCTGGCCACCCGGCTGCGCGGGCTCTACCTGGCCATCGTCACCCTCGGCCTGGTCTTCATCGGTCAGCACGTGTTCAACGAGTGGTCGGCGCTGACCGGCGGCGCCGGGGTCGGCCGGCCGGCGGCCACCCTGGAGTTCCTCGGCCAGCCGCTCGCGGTCACCGACGCCACCGCCACCCGCGACCAGAAGCTGTACTGGCTGATGCTGGCGCTGCTGGTGGTCTTCGCGGTGGCCGCCCGGAACCTGGCCCGCTCCCGGATCGGGCGGGCGTTCACCGCAATCCGGGACCGGGACATCGCCGCCGGGGTGATCGGGGTGAACCTGCCCCGGTACAAGACCCTGGCGTTCGCGGTGTCGTCGGCCTACGCCGGCTGCGCCGGGGCGCTGCTCTACACCGTCACCGGCTTCTTCGACCCGAGCTCGTTCAGCCTGCTGCTGTCCGTGCAGTACATCGCCATGGTGCTGATCGGCGGCGCGGGCACCATCTCCGGCGCGATCGCCGGGGCGTTCTTCATCACCCTGCTGCCCCGGCTCACCCGGGAACTGCAGGCGTGGGTGCCGTTCATCAGCACCCAGCCGAACGAGGTGCCGAACGTCTTCCAGGTGGAGACGATCCTCTACGGCGTACTCATCATCGTCTTCCTGATCTTCGAACCGCGCGGGCTGTTCGGGCTCTGGGTCCGGGCCCGCGCCTACTGGAAGGCGTGGCCGTTCTCCTACTGACCCGAGCGAGGAAGCCATGGCACTACGGACGTCGCGGACCGCCCTCGGGGTGGCCCTGATCCTGCTGGCCGGCACGCTCACCGCGTGCCGTGGCGGGGACAGCACAACGGACGAATCCGGGTTGCGCACCGACGTCGGCGTCACCGCCGAGCCGTGCCCGGAGGCGGTCGACCGCAACAAGGGCTGCATCTACCTCGGCATCATCTCCGACCTCACCGAGGGGCCGTTCCGGGCCCTCGCGGTGCCGATCACCGACGCGCAGAAGGCGTTCTGGAAGCGGGTCAACACCGCCGGCGGGATCGGCGACTACGAGGTGGACGTGACCCGGTACGTGCGGGACAACAAGTACAACCCGCAGACCCACAACCAGGTCTACCAGGAGATCAAGCCGAACGTGCTGGCGCTGGCGCAGAGCCTGGGCTCGCCCACCACCGGCGCCATCCTGGGCGACATGAAGGCGAGCAACGTGATCGCCGCCCCGGCCGCCTGGACCTCCGGCTACGCCTTCGAGGACGTCATCATCGAGTCCGGCGCGAACTACTGCGTGGAGTCGATGAACGCGCTCGACTACGCCCGCGAGACGTACGCGCCGAAGTCGGTGATGGCGGTGCACCTGGCCGGCGACTACGGCGACGACGCCGCGGCCGGGGTGAAGCTGGCCGCGCAGACGCTCGGGATGACCTTCACCGACGTCAAGACCGACTCCGGGGCGGACAAGCAAGCCGGCGCCATCCAGGCCATCCTCGCCGGCAAGCCGGACCTGGTGGTGCTCACCATGGGGCCGGCGGACGCGGCGACCATCGTCGGGCAGGCGGTGGCCCGTGGCTTCGCCGGCCGGTTCATCGGCACCAGCCCGACCTGGAACCCGGCGCTGCTGCAGAGCCCGGCGGCCCCGGCGCTGCTGGCCCGCTACGAGCAGACCGCGCCGTGGAACACCTGGAGCACCGACACCCCGGGGCACCGGGCGCTGCGCGAGGCGCTGCCCGGGGTCACCCCGAACGACGGCTACACCTCCGGGTGGGTCTGGTCGTACCCGATGAAGGCGGCGCTGGCCAAGGCGGTGGCCGACGGCGACCTGACCCGGGCCGGGCTGCTCAAGGCGGTCAAGTCGTTGACCTCGGTGGACTACGAGGGGATGCTGCCGGCCACCGCCGGCAACTACGCCGCCGGGGCGAACGACGGCGCGGTGCGGGTCACCGCCGTCTACAAGCCGGACAAGGCCTCCCCGACCGGGGTGAGCCAGGTCCGGGAGCTGTTCACCGGGCCGACCGCCGGGTCAGCGGTGGAAGCGCAGGTAGTCGAACTCGGCGGTGACCGGCGGCTGCGCGCCGCCGTGGGCGACCAGGCCGATCCGGGGCGTGGTGTCGGCCGGGAAGGTCCACACCCCGCCCCACGTCCAGTGTTTCCCGTCCCGGCTGGAGCCGGCCCGGAACTCGTGCTCGCCGGTGACCGGGTCGACCCGGTGCGCCAGCCGCAGCCAGGTGGTGGTGGCCGGGGTGCCGACGATATTGCCGCCGTACACCGGCTGGCCGGCGAACGGCAGTTCGTAGCCGTACTCCACCTGGCGGGTGTTCCAGATCGCGACCTGGGCCAGCCGGGCGAACCGGTCGTCGTCGACGTAGGCGACCAGGCCGGCCTGCTGGTAGTTGCGCACCGTCTCCTCGCCCAGGTCGAGGGTCACCTTCGTCTCCACCACGTAGTCGCCGGCCGGCGCGTCGCGCAGCAGCACACCGGCGGTGTTGCCGGTGCCGACCAGGTCGGCGGCCTGCGTCGGCCAGCGCAGCGCCCCGCCGGACACGGTGGCCGCCGGGTCCGGCCGCACCCAGCTCCAGGCCGGGTCGAGGCCGTCGGTGAACTCGTCGGACCAGCCGGGCAGCAGGGCGCCGGTCCGGGGCTCGGGCACGGCGTGGCGGGCCGGCCGGTGCAGCCGGGCCAGGCTGACGTTGTCGAACTCGGCGGCCCCGCCGGTCGCGGTCAACCCGAGCCGCCCGGGCGCCGGGCGGTCCAGCCGCAGGGTGACCGTGGCGAGCTGGTCGCCTTGGCGGGCCGGGCTCAGCTCGGCCACCAGCTGCCGGCCGCGTACCTCGACGGCCAGGTTGTGCCGGTCGGTCAGGCGGTGGCCGGGCGGCAGCGCGGCGGTGGCGGTGCGGCCGCCGTCGCGGGCCACCAGCCGGCCGGCCGCCGCGTCGACGCGCACCTCGACCCGGCCGAGGGTCAGCCCGGCCGCGTCGGCGCCGGCCAGCCGCAGGTCGGTCTCCGCCCGCACGTCACCACCCAGCGTGCTCCGGCTGGTCAGCGTGCCGCTGCCGGTGAGCCGGCCGTCGGCGACCCGCCAGCCGCCGGTGCCGCGCCAGCCGGCCAGCCCGGCGTCGAACCGCTCGTCCACCCGGCCGGTGGTCACCGGGGCGGGACGGTTTCCGTCGGACGGGCCGGCCCCGGCGTTGACCGTGGGCCAGCCGTCGATCCAGTCGAGCCGGTCCAGCAGCATCGGCCGCTCGTTGATGCCGAACGGCTCGTCCAGGTACGGGTCGGCCCGGTCGATCGCGTGGTAGACGATCCAGTCCTGGCCGGACAGGTCGGTGAGGAAGCCGTTGTGGCCGGTGCCGATCCACCGGTTGCCGTTCTGGGTGAGCACCGGCGTGCCGCCGGCCCGGGAGGCGGTCAGCGGGATGCCGTCGCGGTCCAGGAACGGGCCGCGCGGGCTGCGTGACCGGCCGACGTGGACGGAGTAGCCGGTGGCCGGGCCGGCGCAGCAGTTCGCGGTCGAGGCGAACAGGTAGTACCAGCCGTCGTGGCGCAGCAGGTAGCTGCCCTCGAACTTGTTGTCGATCGCCACCAGGGTCGGCTGGCCGACCGCGCGCAGCCCGTCGGGGGAGAGTTCGGTGACCGAGATGCCCCCGTAGTAGCTGCCGTAGTAGAGGTAGCTGGTGCCGTCGACGTCGGTGAACTGGGTGGGGTCGATCGTCCACAGCCAGCCGCCGCCGCCGCCGGGGCGGGGCGCCACCACCGGCTGGTCGGCGAAGGTCCACGGGCCGGTCGGGGTCGGCGCGGTCGCCGCACCGATGGCGAAGTCGCTGCCCTCCGGCGAGACGGTGGTGTCGGTGACCGTCACGTACATGACGTAGCGGTCGCCGATCCGGCGCACGTCGGGCGCCCAGAAGCCGGCCCCGGGCGCCGCGTACGGGGGCCGCTGGTCGGCGCCGAAGGCGTCCCCGACGTACGCCCAGTCCACCAGGTCGGCCGAGCGGGCCATGGGCACCCGGTGGAACTGCCGCTCGCCCTCGCGCAGCGGGTCGGTGGTGCCGTAGGCGTACCAGTAGCCGTCGTCGCCACGGACGATCACCGGGTCGGCGAAGGTGTCGGCGAAGGCGGCCGAGACCGGGTTGCGGTAGCCGGGGTCGGGGGTGGCGACGGCCGGCGCGGACGCCGTCGCCGCCAGCAGCAGACCGAGTGCGGCGGCGAGCGCACCGCCACGACGGAGTTGTCCCATCAGACCTGCCTCGGGTGGGGGAATGTCGACGAGGGTGACTCCGTCCGTTTCTACAACGATGGATACAACGTTGTAAAGAGTCGGTGACCCGTCGGTGCGCGCCGAACCGTGCCCGTGCCAGCATGGGCCGATGAGCGCCACCAGCACCGACGGCGCGGCGCTGGCCCGCCTCGCCGCCCTGCTCGCCGACCGCACCCGGGCCAGCTTCTGCCTGGCCCTGCTCGACGGCCGGGCCTGGACGGCGGGCGAGCTGGCCCGCGCCGCCGGGGTCGCCCCGTCGACCGCGAGCGAGCACCTGGACCGCCTGGTCACCGGTGGGCTGCTGGTCGAGGAACGCCAGGGCCGGCACCGCTACCTCCGGCTGGCCGGGCCGTCGGTGGCCCAGCTGGTCGAGGACCTGGCCGGCCACGCGCCGGGCGCCGACCGGCCCGCCCGCTCGCTGCGCGCCGTGCGGGCCGACGCGGCGCTGGCGTACGCCCGCACCTGCTACGACCACCTGGCCGGCCGGCTCGGCGTGCTGCTGCGCGACACCATGCTGGCCCGGGGGCTGCTCGACGAGCGGGCCGGGCTCACCCTGACCCCGGCCGGTCGGGACTGGCTGGGCGGGCTCGACGTGCCGGTGGCCGCGGCGGGCCGGCGTCCGCTGCTGCGCGACTGCCTGGACTGGACCGAGCGGCGCCCGCACCTGGCCGGCGTGCTCGGCGCGGCGCTCTGCGGCCGGCTGTTCGACCTCGGCTGGCTCACCCGGGGCACCGGCCGGGCGGTCCGGCTGACCCCGGCCGGCGGGCCCGCGCTGGCCGGCGCGCTCGGCCTGACCGTCACCGACCTCGCCCCCGCCACCAGCACGGACACCGGCGGCGGCCGCGCCTGATCCCCGTACCGGCGGGCGCGGATCGGCCGCCGCGTGCTCCACTCCGGTTCCCGGACCTCGGGTCGCCCCGGCGTCGTCGGTACCGCGACTCCCGGACCGGCGCCGCGTGCTCCACTCCGGTTTCCGGACCTCGGGTCCTCCGGGCGTCATCGATACCGCGACATCGCGGGAGTCGGGCGGATCAGCCCGTCGGGTCGCGCGTTCTTCGGCGGGGACCGAACCGATCCGGCCCTACCGTCGGCCGGGTGACAGTCGTGACCCACCTCCTCGATCCCGCCACCGGCACGCCGCCGTGCGGCCCGCCCGTCCTCGACCCGGCCACCGGCTGGACCGTGACCCGGCACGCCGACGTGCGCGCCGCGCTGCTCGACCCGGCCTGCCACGTGCCGGTCGCCCGGCCCGGCCCGCCCGGCACCCTCGCCTGGCTGCGCGGCACGGTGAGCCGGTTCAGCCCGCCCGCGACCCACCCGACCCGGCGCGCCGCCGGCGCGGCCATGCTGGCCGCGCTCGACCCCGACGAGCTGCGCGAGGCGGCCGCCCGGCGCACCGGGGAAGCGCTCGACCGCGCCGGCGACCGGTTGGACGTGATGGCGGTGCTCGCCCGCCGCGTACCGCTGCGGGTGCTGGCCGCCCGGCTCGGGCTGGCCGACCTGGACGCCGCCGTGCCGGCGGTGACCACTGTCGCGGCCGCCTACCATCCCGGCGCCGACCCGGCCACGGTGCGGCGCGCGGACCGGGCCGTGGCCGCCTTGCTGGAGCTGACCCCACCCGACCCGCCGGAGGTCCGGGCGAACCGGATCGGCCTGCTGGTCCAGGCCGGCGACGCCACCGCCGGCCTGATCGGCGCGGCCACCCGGCACGTGCTGGCCTGGCCCGCCGACGTGCCCACCGGGGCCCTGCTCGCCGAGGTGCTCCGGCTCGACCCGCCGGTACGCGGCACCCGGCGGGTCACCACCGGCCCGGTCCGGCTCGGCGGGCGGGACCTGGCACCGGGCAGCGCGGTGCTGCTGCGCTTCGACGCCGCGAACCGGGACCCGGCGGTCTTCGCCGAGCCGGACCGCCTGCTGCCCGGCCGCCCGGGCGCGGCGCTGACCTTCGGCACCGGACCGCGCGGCTGCCCGGGGGAGCGGCACGCCCTGGCGCTGGCCACCGGTGTGGTGGACGTGCTGCGCCGCCGCTGCCGGCCGGTGCCCGCGCCGGTGCGCCACGAACCGCATGCGCTGCTGCGCGTGCCGACCCGACTGGAGGTATGCCCCCGATGACCGACCGCTTCGCCGCCTTCCACGCCCTGCACCACGCCGACCGGCCGCTGCTGCTGCCCAACGCCTGGGACCACGCCAGCGCCGCCGCGTTCGCCGCCCGCGGGTACCGGGCGATCGGCACCACCAGCCTCGGCGTCGCCGCGGCCGCCGGCCTGCCCGACGGCGCGGCCGCCACCCGGGCGGAGACGGTGCGGCTGGCCCGGCTGCTGCGCCGGCTTCCGGTGCTGCTCACCGTCGACGTGGAGGCCGGGTTCAGCGACGACCCGGCCGAGGTCGCCGACCTGGTGGCCGAGCTGGCCGCGCTCGGGGTGGTCGGGATCAACGTCGAGGACGGCCGGGCCGACGGCGCCCTCGCCCCGGCCGAGCTGACCGCCGCCACGGTGGCCGCGGTCAAGGCGGCCGTGCCGGGCCTGTTCGTCAACGCCCGGACCGACACCTGGTGGCTGGGCACGCCCGACCCGCTTCCGGAGACGCTGCGCCGGGCCCGTGCCTACCGGGACGCCGGCGCGGACGGGGTCTTCGTGCCCGGCGTCGCCGACCCCCACCTGATCGCCGGGTTGGCCGCCGCGATCGACGCCCCGCTCAACGTGCTGCTGTCGCCCGGCGGGCCGGCCCCGGCCGAGCTGGGCGCGCTCGGGGTGGCCCGGGTGAGCACCGGCTCCCTGCTGTTCCGGGCCGCGCTCGCCGGCGCGCTCGCCGTCCTCGACGGCGCGGGCGTCCCGCCGGGGCTGCCCTCGTACGCCGAGACGCAGCGGCTGGGTGACCCGTCCGCCGGGTAGCGGTTCGTCCCCCGCGGGCCGCGCCGCAGCCGTCCTGACCTGCTCGTATCCCTTCGGAGGAAGATAGGAGGATTGTTCGGGCTTGACCCGGTCCGGCCGATTACGGTGTGCCGCAGAGGTTGCCCACCGTTGTCGTGACGGGAGAGAGGACCGACCATGCGAGTGCCGAGCCGAAGCCCGGGGCACCAGCCCGGTCCGCCCGCGGCGTCGAGCGCCCCGGCCCGTCGGCGGCCGCCGGCCGGCCCGTCGCGCCGCGTCCCGTCGCCCGGCCCCGACCTGGACGCCTACCGGGCCGCGGTGGCCGAGCTGCTGGTGGAGGTCGGCGCGCTGGCCACCGCGCCGTCCACCGCGGCCCGGCAGGTGCTGATCGACGCCCGGCTGCGCGAACCGGCCATCGCGGCGGTGCTCGACGCCACCCCGCAGGGCTTCGTCGGTGCCCGCGAGACGCTGCTGCTGGAGATGGCCCGCTACCAGCCGAACGAGCGCAGCTCGGCCGCCGACCTGACCGCCCTGGTCCGGATCTACCTGCTCTCCCGGATCGACGTGATGTGGTGGCGGGACGCGCCCACCTACCTCACCGACGAGCAGGTCAACGCCAGCCAGGACCTGGTGGACCTGGAGTGGCTGCGCCGGCGGGATCTGCTGCGCTTCCGCTACCAGGAGCAGCCGGCCACCATCCTGGGGCGCGGCGTGCGGGCGCTGCGCCGCCGGCTGCGGCCGGACGCCACACCGCGCACCGCGGGGCTGCTGTTCCGCCGGGCCCGGCGGGAGATGGTCGCCTTCCTCAACGACGTCGCCCGCGAGTTCGCCGCCAGCACCCCACCGGGCACCCCGCCGCTCTGGGTGACCAGCCTGGTCCGCAGCGCCGAGCACCAGTACCGGCTGCGCCGCCTCGGCTACGCCGCCATGGTGCCCAGCGGGCACTGCCTCGGCTGGGCGGTCGACGTGGAGCTGGCCTGGTACGAGCGGTTCGGCGCCCGGGAGACCCTGGCCGCGCTGCTGCTGGCCCGGCAACAGGCCGGCGAGGCCAACGTGGTCGACGAGGGCCAGGCCTGGCACGTCTGCCTCGCGCCCGGTGCGCGGCGGCGGCTGCGCCGGGCGTACGAGGCCGAGATGGGGATCTGAGCGATGTGCGGCATCGTGCTGAGCCTCGGCCCGGAGGCCGACCCGGCGATCTTCCGGCGGATGCTGACGGTGCTCGCCCCGCGCGGCGAGGTCACCGAGACCCGGTACGAGAACGGCCTGCTCGCCGGCGTCCGGCGGCTGCGGGTGGTGGACCGGGAGCGGGCGGTGCAGCCGTGGACCTCCGCCGACGAACGGTGGGTGCTCTGCTACAACGGCGAGGTCTTCAACCACCACGAGCTGCGCGGGGAGCTGACGCGGCTCGGGCACCGGTTCCGCAGCGTCAGCGACACCGAGGTGGTGCTGGCCGCGTTCCTGCAGTGGGGCGAGCGGATGGTGGACCGGCTGCGCGGCGAGTACGCCTTCGCCATCGTCGAGCGGGCCACCGGCCGCGCCTACCTGGTCCGCGACCCGCTCGGGGTGAAGCCGCTCTACTGGACCCGCACCCCCGGCTGCCTGCACCTGGCCAGCGAGGTCAAGGCGCTGGTCGGGCACCGCACCCGGATCGCCGAGGTGCCGCCCGGGCACCACGGCTGGGCCGACGCCGACGGGCGGGTGCGGCTGCGCCCGTACCTCGACCTGCTCCGGCTCGGCGAGGGGCTGCCGGTGGTGGACGACCCGGACGAGGCCGCCCTGCTCGTCCGTGCCGCCCTGACCGACAGCATCCGGGTCCGGGTGGACACCGACCTCACCGTGGGGGTGGTGCTCTCCGGCGGGTTGGACAGCTCGCTGGCCCTGCTGCACGTGCGCGAGATGCACCCGGACTGTGTCGCGGTCACCGTGGGCGTGCCGGACAGCCCCGACGTGGCGTACGCCCGGCGGCTCGCGGCCGACCTGGGCGTGCCGCACGAGGTGGTCGAGCTGCGCCCGCGCGACATCCGGCTGGCCGAGATCCGGGACGCGATCCGGATCTCCGAGCTGACCGAGTACGGCGACATCATCAACGCGGTGGTCTCGGTGCCGATCTTCCGCCGGCTGCGGGAACTCGGCGTCAAGGTGGTGCTCACCGGCGACGGCTCCGACGAGCTGTTCGGCGGCTACCCGATGTACCACGAGGTCGGGCCGGAGGCGTCCCGCCGGCTCTTCCTGCACCGGATCCGCAACCTGTGCCGGACCGAGTTGCAGCGGGTCGACCGGGCCAGCATGGGGCACGGGGTGGAGGCCCGGGTGCCGTTCCTCGACCAGAACGTGGTGGAGCTGGCGATGCGGCTGCCGGTCACGCTGAAGCTGCGCGAGGGTCAGGAGAAGTGGATCGTCCGGCGGGCCTTCGCCGACCTGCTGCCGGACTACGTGCGGCGGCGGCCGAAGAACCCGATGTCGTACTCGTCCGGGCTGCACGAGCGGGCCCGGCTCTACAAGCCGCTCTTCGCCCGGCTGCACCGGCAGTTCGGCTACCACCTGCTGGAGCCGGTCCGCCGGGACTTCGACACCGTGCTCACCCGCTGCGGCAACGACCTGGACCGGGCCATCGCGGCCGGCCGGGCCCGGCCCGACTACACGGTGCTGGAGCACGCCCGCGACCTGGTCGGCGCGGCGCGGTGGAACGCCGCGCCGATGGTGCGCCGGCTGGTCGGCCCGCGCCGCACCCGCGGCGACGAGGAGGCACCGCTGCCGGGCTGAGCCGACGCGCCCCGGTTGACTCTGACACGGTGTCAGCGCCGACCGTAGGGAGCGCCATGTTCACCATCGGAGACTTCGCCAGGCTGGGCCGGGTGTCGGTGCGGATGCTGCGCCACTACGACAGCATCGGCCTGCTCCGCCCGGCCGCCGTCGACCCGCACAGCGGGTACCGCTACTACACCGCCGAGCAGCTGCGCCGGCTCAACCGGGTGATCGCCCTGAAGGAGCTGGGCCTCACCCTGGCCCAGGTGCAGGCGATCCTCGACGACGCCGTCGACGTCGCCGAACTGCGCGGCATGCTGCGGCTGCGCCGCTCGCAACTGGAGGCGCAGGTGGCCGCGGACACCGCCCGGCTGGCCGGGATCGAGGCGAGGCTCCGGATGATCGAGACGGAGGGTCGGATGACCACCCAGGACGTCGTACTGAAACCGATCGCGCCGGTGCGCCTCGCCGAGTTGAGCGCCACCGCCCGCAGCTACCAGACCGAGGACGTCGGCCCGGTGATCCAGCCGCTCTACCCGGAGCTGTTCCGCCGGCTGGACGCCGCGGGGATCCGGGCGAGCGGGCCGGGCATCGCCTGGTACTCCCCGGCCGGCGAGCCCGGCGGCGAGGCCGTCGTGGTGCACGCCGGGGTGGTCGTCGGCGTCGACCCCGACCCGGCGGCCGGCGTCGCGGTCGTCGACCTGCCGGCGGTGCCCGCCGCGGCGACGGTGATCCACCACGGCCCGATGGACGAGGTGGAGCAGAGCATGCAGGTGCTGGCCCGCTGGATCGAGGAGAACGGCTACCGGGCCGACGGGTTCGCCCGGGAGGTCTACCTGGACTACTGCCCGGACGCGCCGGAGCAGGGGGTCACCGAACTCCAGCTCCCGGTGCGGCACGGCTGACGGCGCCACCGCCGCCCGCCGCGACGGTGGGCGGCGGTGGGCTCAGCCGTCGGCGTCCGGCCGGTCGGTGGCGGTGCGGATCCGGTCCACCAGTTGCTCCAGCACGGCGACCTCGGCCCGCAGCGCGGCCCGGCCCTGCCGGGTGAGCCGCACCCAGGTGCACGGACGGCGGCCCTCGTAGCCCTTGGTCACCTGGAGCAGGCCGGCCTCCTCCAGGATGCGCAGGTGCCGGTTGAGGTTGCCGTCGGTCAGCCCGAGCTCGTCGCGCAGGACCGCGAACCGGCACTCGTGCGCCTCGCTCAGCACGGTGAGGATGCCCAGCCGGACCCGCTGGTGGACCACGTCGTCCAGGGCCGTGGCGGGGTGCGGTGGGTGCTGCTGCGTCACGCGCGGTCCGGACCGCGGCCGGACACCAGCCGGACGGCGGCGACCGCGAGCAGGGGAAGTGCCATCAGGACAAGATAGTGGCCGGGCCGCAGCCCGAGCTGGCCGCCGAGGCCACTGCCCCCGCCGAGCAGCCGGCCCGCCCAGCCGGGCAGCGCGCCCAGCGGGAACGAGGTGCAGAGCCAGGCCGTGAGCAGGCCCATCCACACCCCGGCCGCGAGGAGCCCGGGACTGCGCTCGGCCCGGCCGAGCACCACGACCGCGGCGGCGAGCGGCAGCAGCGGGGTGAGCAGCCCCGGCCAGTACGGCCCGTCGGGCGCGGCGAGCCCGTCGGGCACCGGACCGGTCGGCACCGCGGCGAGCACGGCCAGCAGGGCCAGCACCCCGAGCCCGGTGCCGGCGACGACCGGCCACGCCACCCGGACGCCGAGCCGCCGCGCCCGCCAGCGGTACCAGAGGCCGATGCCGGCGAACAGCAGCGGGGTGCCGACGAACCAGAACGCGTAGGAGGCCACCGGGCTGCGCTGCTCGTCGGGCAGCCCGGCCCACCAGGGGTGTTCGGCCGCGATGGAGGTGGGGGAGGTCAGCGGGTGCCGGTAGAGCGCCGTGCTGGCCAGCAGCAGTACGGCGATGCCGAGGGCGGGCAACCAGGCGCCGCCGTGGGCGCGCCGGTGGCTGCGTCGGCGCAACCGCTCCAGGGCGGCAAGGGTGTCTTCGGCCTGTCCGGTGGCGCCGGGCTCCATGGCGTACTCCCATCTGGCTTTGCGTCAGCGATAGCTTTGCAATGCAAAGCTTATGGCCGGCGCGGCGCGTCGGCAAGACCCCGGGCGCCGGACGGGCGCGCCGCGCGGGCACCTCCCGGAAGGTGGCACCCGGGCGGGCGGTCGGCTCGGACGGGGCGTGGCCGGCACCGGCCGGGGGTAGTAGCCCGGACATGGCGGGACTGGACGTGCTGACGGTCGGGCAGGTGGCCCGGGATCTCGTGCTGCTGGTGGACGAGGTGCCGGCGGCCGGGGGCAGCGCCCCGGTGCGGCGGCGCCGGGAACTGCTCGGCGGCAAGGGCGCCAACCAGGCCGTCGCGCTGGCCCAGCTCGGCGCCCGGGTCGGGCTGCTCGGCGTGGTCGGCGACGACGAGGTGGGGGAGCGGCTGCTCGCCCGGGCGCGCGCCGACGGCGTGGACGTCGGTCCGGTGGTGCGCCGGGCGGGCACCCGCAGCGGGCTGATCGTCGACCTGGTCGACCGGGCGGCCCGCTGGCGCTACCTGGAGGACCTGCCCGAGGCGACCCTGCTCACCCCCGAGGACGTCGCCGCGGCCGCCGACGCGCTGCGGAGCGCCCGGGCCGTGCTGGTGCAGTTGCAGCAGCCACCGGCGGCGGCCCTCGCCGCGGCCCGGGTCGCCCGGTCGGCCGACCGGCTGGTGGTGCTCGACGGGGCGCCCGAGGACCCGGCCGCCGACGAACTGCTGGCCCTCGCCGACGTGCTGCGCGCGGACGCCCACGAGGTCGAGCTGCTCACCGGCGACGAGCCGACCGACCCCGAGAGCGGCCTGGCGGCCGGGCGGAAGCTGCTGCGGCGCGGCCCGTCGCTGCTGGCCGTCGAGGTGTCCGGGGTCGGCAACGCGTTCGTCTGGCCGGACGGGGAGGTGTTCGTGCCGCTGAGCGAGACGCCCACGGTGGACGACACCGGGGCCGGGGACGCGTTCGTCGCCGCGCTCACCCTCGGCCTGCTCCGCGACGAACCCCGCGACCGGGTGGCCCGCTTCGCCGTCGCCGCCGCCGGCGCCACCGTCGGCCACCCGGGCGGCCGCCCGGCGCTGAGCACCGAGGCGATCCGGGCGCAGCTCGACCGGATCCCGGACCGCTGACCCCGGCCGGCGCACCGGCGCGCGCGACGCGCCGGCCGCCCGGATCGGAGGCAGCGCGCGGTGGCCGGTCCGCCGGCCGTCGCGGCGCGCCGGAGGGCGTCAGCTCACCGGAAGCTGGTAGCGCCGCTCGCCGCCGCCGCTGGCGGTGGTCAGCCGGACCTCGCCGCTGCGCAGGCCGTACGTCACCGACCAGCGGGTGTGTGCCTGACGGACGTCGGTGAGGATCGCGAAGGCGGCCGGTGCGTCGGCCACCCCACCGGTGCGGCTGAGCGCCTCGGCGATCACCTGGTACCGGCGGTCCTCCCGGCGGCGCTGCTCCGGCACCCCGGCGACCGGCACGTTGGTCAGCGCCTGCCAGCCGCCCGATCCCCGCTCGACGCGCAGCCGGCCGTCGGTGAACTCGACCACCACCGAGGCGCCGGTGGCGTCGGCGATGAGGTAGTGCAGCGGCGGCCCGCCGTCGAAGTCCACGTTGTACCGGTGGAACACGGCGACCGCCTCGTCCACCGTGGCCGCCTGGTCGAGCACCAGCCGCAGGATGCGTACCGACCCGACGGTCGGCTTGCCCGGGTCGCGGTCGGCCCGGGCGCCGTCGTCGGCGGCCAGCCCCACCGCCAGGCCGCGTTCGTTCATGCCGTCGAAGGGCAGCAGCGGGGCGTTGAGCAGCCGCCGGTCGCCGGTCGGGTCGGCACCGACGCCGAGGTAGGACATGTCCACCACGGAGATGCTCGCGTAGCCGTCCGGCGGGTCGGTGCGCAGCACCATCGCCGGGTTGGCGTCCCAGTCGAAGTTGCGGGCGAACAGCGGCCGGGCCGGGTCGCCGGCGGCGACGAAGAGCGAGCAGCCGAACGGCTTCGTGGTCGGGTTGGCGTCCGTGCCCACCGTCGGGTCGTACGCCCCGACGTAGGTCATCTCGTAGAGCGGCAGGTCGTCGACCTTGCGCAGGCTGGTCAGGGTCTGCTCGACCTGGCCCGGGTCCTGCCGGGAGGCGATCGGCGTGCCGGTCACGGCGGGCGTGGCCGGTGCGGGGCCGGCCGGGTCGGGTGTGGAACAGGCGGTCACGGCCAGCACCAGGGCGACACCGGCGCCCCACAGAGTCCTCCGCATATCTGTTGGACGCTAGGGCAGCGATAGACGGTTGTCCACCGGCCCGGTTTTCGGTCCGCTGGAGCCGGGTACCTGAACCGCCACGAACGAGAGGCAGGTGGCATGAAGCGCAACGAATACCACGTCGTACCCAACGGTGGCGGCTGGAAGGTCGAGCGGGGCAACCAGGTCGTCGGCACCTTCGACACCAAGCAGCGTGCCGTCGAGGCGGGCCGCGAGGCGGCGCACGGCAACGAGCCGAGCCAGCTCGTCGTGCACACCGCGGACGGGAAGATCGAGACGGAGTACACCTACCAGGACGACCCGTACCCGCCCGCGGGCTGAGGCGAGCGGCTCCGGCCGCTGACGTGGCCGGGCCCGGCCCCCGAACGGGGGACCGGGCCCGGCCTGTCGCGTGGGTTACCAGCCCAGGTAGCGCGGCTGGGTCTGCACGTTCAACTCGCGGTACCGGACCAGCTCCGCCGTCCAGGTCCGCCAGTCGGTCAGCTTCAGTACGTCGAAGCCCTTGGCGATGTCGTTGGAGTAGATGTAGCCGTTGTAGTAGTACGCGGACCACGAGCCGCCGCCCACCGGCGCCTCCGTCGAGATCGGCCCGCGCTCCCAGAACGCGATCTCCTTCGGGTTGGCCGAGTCGGTGAAGTCCCACACCGACACGCCGCCCTGGTACCACGCCTGGACCATGATGTCCCGCCCGAGCACCGGGATCAGCGAGCCGTTGTGCGCCACGCAGTTCTCGGTGTCGGCGTTGGTCCGGGGGATCTTGAAGTAGCTGCGGAAGACCATCGTCCGCTTGTCACCGCGGCCGGTGATGTCGTAGATGGCGTCCGCACCCCGCTTCGGCCCGACCGTCTCGTTGCAGGTCGCGGCGCCGCCGCCACCCAGCTCGTCGGTGAAGACGACCTTGGTGCCGGCGTTGTTGAAGGTGGCCGAGTGCCAGAACGCGAAGTTGGTCGTGTCCCGTACCCGGTTGATCACCCGGGGCGCCTCGCGGTCGCGGATGTCCATCAGGATGCCGTCACCCATGCACGCGCCCGCGGCCAGGTCCTTCTGCGGGTACGCCGTGATGTCGTGGCAGCCGGTGGTCGCCGACTTCTCGCCCGGCACGCCCTCGTAGCCGCCGTCCGGGAACAGGTTGGGCGTGGCCACCACCGCCGCCGCGGTGGGCTTCTTCAGCGGCACCTTGACGATGGAGATGGAGTCGTGCGGCGGCTGGCAGTCCGGGAACTCCGCCCGCGGGCTGTACGAGGAGACGTACAGGTAGACGGAGCGGTTGTCCTTGGCCGGCACCAGCGTGTGGGTGTGCGAGCCGCAGGCCGTCTCGACGGACTTGATGTAGCGCGGGTTGGCCTTGTCCCGGATGTCGAAGATCTTGATGCCCTCCCACGACTCCTTCTCCGTGGCCGGCAGGCCGGTGCTGTTGCACGAGTCGTCGCTGCGCGGCGAGTCGGTGGAGAGGAAGAGCAGGTCGTCGTGGACGGAGATGTCGTTCTGCGAACCGGGGCAGAACACCGACGACACCACGGTCGGCGCGCTGGGCCGGGAGATGTCCCAGACGACGAAGCCGTTGTAGTTGCCGGCGAAGGCGTACCGGCCCTGGAACGCCAGGTCGCTGTTGGTGGCGTCCAGCGGGGCCTGCTTGGGCAGGTTGGCGATCAGTCGCAGGTTGGGACTGCTGACGATCTCGTCGACGCCGGGAATGGTGTTGGTGGTGTCCACTGTGCCGGCCGACGCCGGCTGCGGCGCCAGGCCGGCGCTGCTCGGTGGTGCGGTCACGACGCTGGCCAGGAGCAGCCCGGCCGCGGCCAGGCTGACGACCCTGAACCGCCGGGTCCGCGGCGTGGGGAATCTGATCATCGGCGAGCCCTTCGCAAGGGGGGTGACGATTGTCCACACCTTACCGTCCGACGACAGGCGTCGATGTGACCTGGGTCACATCTCATCAGGTCCGTCAATGGATACCATCGCGGTGACCTCGACCTCAGGGAGTGGCCCATGACCAACCGGCGCGCGCGGACCCTGGCCGTCGTCACACTGGCCCTCGTGCTGCCGCTGGTGGTCCTGATCGTGGTCCGCGCCAGCGCCGACCCGGCGTCCGACGCGGCCCGGCCGGCCGCCGCGACCGCCACCCCCGCCCCGACCGGTCCGCCGGTCATCGTGCCCGGCCGGCCTGGTGAGTCGGCGGCCGTCCGCCCCGCCGAGCAGGTCCGCGCCGCCGAGCGCCCGCACAACGCGATGGACGTCGAGTTCGTGCGGATGATGATCCCGCACCACGGCCAGGCCCTGGCGATGGCCGAACTCGCCCCCGACCGGGCCGCCGACCCGGACGTGCGGGCCATCGCCGACCGGATCCGGGCCAGCCAGGGCCCGGAGATCGGCATGCTCCGCGGCTGGTTGCAGACCCGTGGCCTGCCCGAGCAGGTCGACGGGCACGACCACGGCAGCATGCGCGGCATGCAGTCGGCCGAGGCGATGCGCCGGCTCGCCGACGCCCGGGGCGCCGAGTTCGACCGGCTCTTCGTGCGGATGATGACCGAGCACCACCAGGGCGCCATCGAGATGGCCACCGAACTGCTCAAGGTCGGTTCCGAGCTGACCCTCTCCGAGTTCGCCAACTCGGTGGCCACCGAACAGTCCGTCGAGATCGACCGGATGCGCGAACTCCTCGCCTCCTGACCCGCCCGGCCCGCCGCGACGATCATGGACCGCCCGCCCGACCGACCGGGCACGTACGCTGGGTGACCGTGAACCGCACGATCTTCGGCCGCCCGCTGCGCAGCGTCGCCTTCGACGCCTTCGTCTCCGGCGTGGTGGTGCTCTTCGCCGTCGCCGGCGTCGTGGCCCAGCCGGGCGGGTGGAAGGCCACCCTGGTCGGCGTGGCGATGGCGGTGGCGCTGCTGTTCCGCCGGACCCACCCGTCGGCGGTCGCCGCCGTGGTGGCCGTCCTCGCCCTGGTCCAGGTGTTCGCCGGCTGGGGCCCGCTGGCCTTCGACCTCGGCGTGCTGATCGCCCTCTACAGCGTGGTCAAGTACGCCGACCGGCTCCGCGACGGGATCCTGGCCGGCGCGGTCGCCGCCGTCGGGGTGGTGCTCGCCGCCGTGCAGACCAGGGGAGTGCTCTCCTGGTGGACCACGGCCATCTACTTCGCCCTGGTCACCGGGGCGGTCTGGCTGATGGGGCTCAACGTGCGCACCCGCCGGCTGTACGTGCTCAGCCTGGAGGAGCGGGCCGCCACCCTGGAGCGGGAGCGCGAGGCCGAGGCGCGGGCCGCGGTCGCCGGCGAGCGCACCCGGATCGCCCGCGAGCTGCACGACGTGGTGGCGCACAGCATGGCCGTCATGATCGTGCAGGCCGACGGGGCGCGGTACATGCTCGACCGCGACCCGGAGACCGCCCGGGCCGCGGTCAAGGTGGTCGCCGACACCGGCCGGGCGGCGCTGGAGGAGATGCGCCGGCTGGTCGGCGTACTGCGGGAGGAGGGCCGGCCGGAGACGGCGGCCGGACCGGGCGCGGCGGCCGAGCCCGGCGGCGCCGGGGTGGCCGCGGACCCGGAGCACCGCCGGCTGGCGCTGACCGAACTGCCCGCGCTGCTGGACCGGTTCCGGGCCGCCGGCCTGCGGGTGCGGCACACGGTGACCGGCGAGCCGGCGCCGCTGCCGGCCGGGCTGGAGCTGACCGTCTACCGGGTGGTGCAGGAGGGGCTGACCAACGCGCTCAAGCACGCCGGGGTCGGCGCCGCCGTCGAGGTCACCCTCGCCCACGAGCCCGGCGCCGTGCTGGTCGAGGTGGTCGACGACGGGCGCGGCCGGACAGTGGTCGGCCCGGCGCCGGCCGGCGGTCACGGCCTGGTCGGCATGCGCGAGCGGGTGGCGGTGTACGACGGCAGCCTGATCGCCGGACCCCGGCTGGCCGGGGGCTGGCAGGTGCGGGCGCGGCTGCCGCTACCGTCGAGCGCCGGAACGGAGGTGGTGGCGGCATGACGGTCCGCGTGGTGATCGTGGACGACCAGGCGCTGGTGCGCGCCGGGTTCCGGATGGTGCTCGACTCCCAGCCCGACCTCGAGGTGGTCGGCGAGGCGATCGACGGCGCCGACGCGCTGCGGGTGCTCGACCGGGTCGCCGCCGACGTGGTGGTGATGGACATCCGGATGCCGACCATGGACGGGGTGGAGGCGACCCGGCGGCTCTGCGCCGGGCGGCCCGCCGGCCCGCCCCGGGTGCTGGTCCTGACCACCTTCGACACCGAGGCCGACGCGTTCGCCGCCCTCCGGGCCGGGGCCAGCGGGTTCCTGCTCAAGAACGTCCCGCCGGAGGAGCTGCTGGCCGCGATCCGGGTGGTCGCCCGGGGCGACTCGGTGGTCGCCCCGTCGATCACCCGGCGGCTGCTCGACCGGTTCGCCGGCCAGCTCGGCCCCGGCCCGACCGAGGATCCCCGGCTGGCCCAGCTCACCGAGCGGGAGCGGGAGATCCTGCTGCTGGTGGCGCAGGGGTTGTCCAACGCCGAGATCGCCGCCCGGGTACACGTGGCCGAGGCCACCGTGAAGACCCACGTGGGGCGGATCCTGGCCAAGCTCCAGCTCCGCGACCGGGTGCAGGCCGTGGTGCTGGCGTACGAGAGCGGGCTGGTGACCCCCGGCGGCTGAGCCGGCGTACGACCCAGGTCGTACGGGTCCGCCCGGTCAGGGGAGCCCGAGGTCGCAGCGGGGTCGAGCGCGCGGGTGGACGCCACCGGGCCGGCCCGCCCATAGCGTCGGAGACGTCCCACCAAACGATCTCCACGGGGAGTCCCACGTGTCCGTCGCACCTCCCGCGCACGCCGCCGCCGGCGTCGCGGTCACCGCCCGCGGCCTGTCCAAGCGGTACGGCAGCGGCCAGGCCGCCGTCGTCGCCCTCGACGGCGTCGACGTCGACTTCGCCGCCGGCCGGTTCACCGCCATCATGGGCCCGTCCGGCTCCGGCAAGTCCACCCTCATGCACTGCCTGGCCGGCCTGGACCGGCCCACCGCCGGCGCGGTGCGCATCGGCGACGCCGACCTTGGCCGACTGGACGACCGCCGGCTCACCCTGCTGCGCCGCGACCGGGTCGGCTTCGTGTTCCAGAAGTTCAACCTGCTGCCCGCGCTGAGCGCCGAGGAGAACATCGTGCTGCCGCTGGCCATCGCCGGCCGCCGCCCCGACCCCGGCTGGCTGCGCCAGGTGGTGGCCGCGGTGGGGCTAACCGACCGGCTGCGGCACCGGCCGGCGGAGCTCTCCGGCGGCCAGCAGCAGCGGGTGGCGGTGGCCCGGGCCCTGATCACCAAGCCGTGGGTGGTCTTCGCCGACGAGCCCACCGGCAACCTGGACTCCCGGGCCGGCGCGGAGGTGCTGCGGCTGCTCCGCGAGGCGGTCGACACCCTCGGGCAGACCGTCGTCATGGTGACCCACGACCCGGGGGCCGCCGCGCACGCCGACCGGGTGGTCTTCCTCGCCGACGGCCGGCTGGTGCGCGACCTCACCGCGCCCACCGCCGAGCGGGTCCTGGACGCGCTCGCCGGGCTCGACCCGGCCGGCCCGGCCACCCGCGAGGCGGTGGCCCGGTGATCCGGCTGACCCTGCGCTCACTGCGCGCCGAGGCGCTGCGCCTGCTGCTCTCCGCGCTGGCCATCGTGCTCGGCGTGGCGTTCGTCGCCGGCACGCTGATCTTCGTGGACGGCATGCGGGCCGGCGCGTACGAGCGGGCCGGCACCTTCGACCGGCACACCGACCTCGGGGTCTACGCCGAGTCCGAGGCGCTGCCGCCGGCCCTGGTCGACCGGGTGCGCGCGGTCGACGGGGTGGCCGCCGCGGCCGGCGAGCTGACCGGCTCCGGCGGCGTGCTCGGCACCGACGGCCGGCCGGTGCTCGGCTACGCCGTGCTCGCCGCCATCCCGGTCGAGCCGGCCCTGCGCTCGTACGACGTGGTCGCCGGGCGGCTGCCGGACCGTCCCGGCGAGGTGGTGCTGGACGCCCCGACGGTCGCCGCCGAGGGCTTCACCCTCGGCGCCCCGGTCCGCGTCGGCGGGGCCGGGGGAGCGGCCCGGCCGTACACCCTGGTGGGCACGGTCGACGTGGCCGACACCGCGCGCGACGTCGGCGGCCCGTTCATCGGCCTGGTCGGCTCCGACGCCCTCGCGGTCACCGGGGAGCGCGGCTACGGCCGGATCATGGTGGCCGCCCGGCCGGGTGTGTCCGAGGCGGAGCTGGTCGACCGGGTCGCCGCGGCGGCCGGCGCCGGGCCGAGCGTGAAGACCCGCCAGCAGATCCTCGACGACGCGGTCGACGAGGCGGTCCGCAGCCTGGAGCAGTTCAACATGGTGCTGCTCACCTTCGCCGCGGTCGCGGTGGTGGTGGCCGGGTTCGTCATCGCCAACACGTTCGCCATCGTGCTGGCCCAGCGGACCCGGCGGACCGCGCTGCTGCGGCTGGTCGGCGCGACCCGCGGCCAGCTGTTCCGCGCCGCGCTGCTGGAGGCGGCGGTGGTCGGGCTGGCCGCCTCGGCGGCCGGCGTGCTGATCGGCGTCGGCCTGGCCGCCGGCCTGGGCGAGCTGATGTCCCGCCTCGACGCGCCGGCCTCCGGCGGGCTCACCGTCACCGCACCGACGGTGCTGCTCAGTCTGGTGCTGGGCACCGCGATCACGGTCGGCGCGGCCCTCCTGCCGGCCTGGCGGGGCACCCGGGTCGCCCCGGTCGCCGCGCTCACCGACGCGGCGGTGCAGCCCACCCGGGATGCCGGCCGGTTCCGGCTGGCCGTCGGCGCGGTCGTCTTCGCGGCCGGGATCGCCGCGCTGGTCGGCGCCGCGTTCGCCGTCCAGGTGGTGCTGGTCGCGGCCGGCGGGGTGCTGGCCTTCTTCGGCATCGTGCTGTTCGGGCCGGTGCTGGTGCCGGCGCTGGTGCGGCTGTTCGGCTGGCCGGCCTGCCGGCTGTTCGGGGCGACCGCCGGCCTGGCCGTGGCCAACGCGGTGCGCAATCCCCGCCGGATCGCCGCCACCGCCACCGCGCTGGTGATCGGGATCGGGCTGGTCTCCGCCTTCGTGGTGGGTGCCCGCAGCACCAAGGACGGCATCGAGCGCAGCGTGGACGCCGAGATCGGGGTGGACCTCGTGGTCACCGGGATCGGCGGCGACCTGCCGGCGACCCTCGCCGGCGAGCTGCGCGCCCGCCCCGAGCTGGGCGTGGTGCACGAGCAGCGCAGCGCGGTCAGCGCCGGAATGGAGATCCGGGCCGCCCACCCGGCGCTGGTCGCCCGGACGCTGACCGGAGTGGTCGCCGGCGACCTCGACCGGTTCGGCCCCGGCACGGCGCTGGTGCACCGGGAACTGGCGCGGGCGCGGGGCTGGACGGCGGGCTCGACGGTCACCGTGCGGGACCGGGCGCTGCGGGTCGCCGCCGTGGTCACCGACGACGGGCCGGGGCCGGCGGGCAGCTCGGTACCGCCCGGTCACGTGATCGAGGTGGCGGACGACGACTTCACCGCGCTCTTCCCGGACCGGCGCGGCTTCCTGGCCGAGATCGACCCGGCCGACGGGGTCTCCGCCGGCTCGGCCCGCGCCGCCGTGGAGGCGGTCCTGGCCCGCTACCCGACGGTCAACCTGATGGACCAGGGGGCGTACAAGCAGATGCTGACCAGCACGGTGGACATGCTGCTGGCGTTCGTCACCGCACTGCTCGGCCTGGCCGTGGTGATCGCGCTGGTCGGGGTGGCCAACACGCTGAGCCTGTCGGTGGTGGAGCGCACCCGGGAGAACGCGGTGCTGCGGGCCGTCGGGCTGACCCGGGGCCGGATGCGCGCCATGCTGGCCGTCGAGGCGGTGCTGATGGCGCTGGTCGGCGCGGTGCTCGGGGTGGGTCTGGGCACCGGCGTCAGCGCCGCCGCGATGGCCCTGCTCGGCCGGATCGGCGGGGACTTCCACGTGGTGCTGCCGCTGGGACAGCTCGGGCTCATCCTGGGCGTCGCGGTGCTGGCGGCGCTGGGCGCCTCGGTGCTGCCGGCCCGCCGGGCACTGTCCCGGCCGGTGGTGGAGGCCCTCGGCGACCAGTGACCGCGCCCGGGTGACACCCGCCGGCCGGTCCCGCCGCCCGTCAGGGCGGTGGGACCGGCCAGCGGTGCCGGGTCAACCGGTGCCGCGGCGCGGCTGCCCTCCTGGGGTACGCGCCGAAGCCCCGCCTGCCCCCGACCATAGCGCCGTCCTTGCCATCATGAGTCCGTTTTGGGAACAACGGGGTCAGTGGGACGGCAGTGCCCGGCGGCCCGTGCTCACTGCGCCGAACCGCCGCCACCCGCCTCCGTCGACGGCGTGACGGGCGGGTCCGACGCGGGCGGGGGTGCCGACGACGACGTCGGGGGATCGTCCGGCGTCGTGGCGGTCTCACTCGGCACCGGATTAGGGCTGGTGGTCTCGCTGGGCTGCGCGCTCGGGGTCGGGCTGACCGAGGCCGACGGGCTGCCGGTGGAGCCGGCCGGGCGGAACGGCCGGTTTCCCGGGTTGACCGAACTCTCGCCGTCCGACACCGGCTGCTCCGCCTGGCCGCTCGGCGCGGTCGCCGGCACGCTGGTCGGCATCTCCACCGCCGGCGCGTTGGCCTCGCGGGCCGCGCCCAGCGCCGCGCCGAGCGCGGCGAGCGCGACCAGCACCGCCGCGCCCGCGCCGACCAGGGTGCCGCGCCGCCGCCCGCCCGGCGTGCCGACCGCCGCCGGCACGTCGGTGCGGGTGTCCGGCCCGGCGTTGCGCAGCCCGCCCGCCGCCGCCGGCACCATGGCGGTCGGGGCGGACGGGTCGGAGACCGCGGCCCGGGCCGCCGCGGCCATCGCCGCGCCGCTGCTGAACCGGTCGGCCGGATCCTTGGCCAGGGCGCGCCCGACCAGGGCGCGGACCGCCTCCGGGATGTCGTGCGGCAGCTCCGGCGGCTCGTCGTCGAGGTGCCGGACGGCCACCTGGAGCGGGTTGTCGCCGGTGAACGGCGGGCTGCCGGTCAGGCAGCAGTACGCCACCGCGCCCAGGGCGTAGATGTCGGTGGCGCCGGAGACCGGCCGGCCGGCGGCCTGCTCGGGGGCCATGTAGAGGGCGGTGCCGGGCACCGCGTTGGTGCTGGTGATGCTGGTGACGTTGGTCGACCGGGCGACCCCGAAGTCGACCAGCACGACCGAGCCGTCCTCCTGCACCAGCAGGTTGCTCGGCTTGACGTCGCGGTGCACGATGCCGCCGGTGTGCGCCGCGTGCAGCGCCTGGGCGACCTGGGCCACGATCGACATCGTCTCGGCCACGTCCAACCGGCCGAGCGCCTCGATCCGCTTCGACAGCGGCTCGCCGGTGACGAACTCCATGACCAGGTAGTCGGCCCGGGAGCCGTCGGGCAGCTCGTCCTCACCGCAGTCGAAGACCTGCACGATGCCCTTGTGCCGCAGCGCGGCCATGATCCGTGCCTCGGCGCGGAAGCGGGCGATGAAGTCGGGATCGGAGACCAGCGCCGGCAGCAGCACCTTCACCGCGACCGAACGGCCGAGGACCAGGTCCGAGGCACGCCAGACGTCGCCCATGCCGCCGGTGGCGACACGTTCGTCCAAGCGGTAGCGACCGCTGAGCACGACCTCCGATGACAACACAGGCATTACCGTACCCAGCGGTGCCGGAAAGCACGCGCCGCGACCGGGGCGTCCCCGGCGGCGGGCCGGGGCGGGCGGGGCAGCGGAACCTCGATCTCCTCCGATACGCTGTGACCGGGCCGGGACGATGCGTGACGTGATCCGCTCGGGTCCGCGCTGGGCTGGGCGAATGGCCGGAAAGACCGCGTTGGTCGTCCCATTCGTGACGCCGCAGCGTCCCGTGCGCGGATGGTGTTACGGCGACTCGCCGTCCGTTCGGCCAGATAAATCTCACTCTTTTCCCCACGGTCACCGACTTGTCGGATCGGCCACCGGCTCCTAGCGTTAGCCGAACTCGGGCCCGCCCCACGGCCCCGCCGCGGCCCCACGCCGCCGGCCCGCGCCGTGGCGAGTGTCCAGACATACCGTCCGAGCCACGGCGGTCGGGGGTGCGAACAGGTCAGCGGGGGGCTGAGGGTGCGGGATCAGGTCCGGCTGCCGGACCGGGCTGGCGTCGCGCACGCCACGTCCGGCGTGCGCCGCCGCACCCTGCCCCAGAGCCGGCGGACCCATGTCCGGTGAACTGACCGAGGCGGTCGTCGCCGCCCAGGCCGGCGACGAGGACGCGTTCCGCTACCTCTACCGCAGCCTCCAGCCGGGCCTGCTGCGCTACCTCACCGCCCTGGTCGGCGCGGACGCCGAGGACGTGGCCTCGGAGACCTGGCTGCAGATCTCCCGCGACCTGCCCAGCTTCACCGGCGGCGAGTTCCGTGCCTGGACGGTGACCATCGCCCGCAACCGGGCAATGGACCACCTGCGCCGGCAGCGCCGCCGACCGTCCCTGCCGGTGCCCGTGCAGGCGCTCAGCGAACTCGCCGGCGACGCCGACACCGCCGAACGGGCCGGCGAGACGATCGGCACCGAGGCGGCGCTGGCACTGATCTCCACCCTGCCGCCCCGGGAGGCCGAAGCCGTGCTGCTGCGGGCGGTCATCGGGCTGGACGCGGAGACCGCCGGCCGGGTGCTCGGTCGGCGGCCCGGCGCGGTGCGCACCGCCGCGCACCGCGGGTTGCGGCGGCTCGCCGCGTTGATGGAACGCCACGACCCCGCCGACCAGCCGGCCACGTCGGAGAGCACCACCCCGCCCCGTGCCCGTACCGGGCGGCGGCAGACGCCGCACGCCGAGCCGGCGGACGGTTGACGTGAGGGGATTCAGGATGAGCCTGCGCCGGTCCGGTCGGCCCGCCGACCGCACCGAGTCGGACCGGCTGCTCGACGCCGCCGGTCCCGGCGCTGACACCGGGACCGATCCGCTCGCCCGGCTGCTGTCGGCGGCGGCCGCCCCGGCCCGTCCCGGCGAGCTGGCCGGTGAGGAAGCGGCGCTGGCCGCCTTCCGCGCCGCCCGCGCGGCCGGTCCGGCCGCCGCGCCGGCGCGCGCCCCGCGCCGTCGCGGGTTCACCGCCGGCGCCGTGGCCTGGATCGCCGGCATCGCGGCCACCGCGACCGCCGGCGCGGCGTTCGCCGCCGCCACACTGGACCGCCCGGACGATCCGGTGCCCCCGGCCCCGCCGGCCACCCCGGCGCCGGCCCCGAGCAGCGAGCGGGGCGGCGGACCCGCCACGCCCGGCGGCACCGAGGCGCCCGACCCGGCGGCACCCACCAGCGGACCCGCCGGCGGGCCCTCGTCGCCCGCCGGGGAGCAGCAGCTCGCCGGGCTGTGCCGGGCGTTCCTGGCGAAGTCGCCGGCGCAGCGGGCGAAGGCGCTGGACACGCCGGCGTTCGGCCGGCTGGTCACCGCCGCCGGTGGTCGGGACCGGGTCGAGGACTACTGCCACGCCCTGGCGCCCGACGCCGTCGAGCCGGGCGGGTCTCCCGCGGCCGAGCCGGCCACGCCGGCGAGCGCCAGGCCGGCGAAGTCCGAGAACGCCAAGCCGGAGAAGTCCTCGAAGGCCAAGCCGGCGAACCGGCCCGCCGCCGATCCGCCCGCCGCGCCCGCCGCCGGCCGCGACATCCCGTCGGCCGACCCGGACGCTCCGTCGGCGGACCCGGACGCTCCGCCGGCCGGCCGGAACCCGAGGCCGCCCGCCCGCCGGGCCAGCTGACCGGCCCGATCCGTCCGGCTCCGAGGCGCCGCTGTAACACCGACCCCGCCCCTGCCCCGGGCGGGCTGACCCGGCCCCCGTTCGTCCGGCTCCGAG
This sequence comes from Micromonospora sp. C28SCA-DRY-2, assembly GCF_030519475.1. Taxonomy (GTDB): domain Bacteria; phylum Actinomycetota; class Actinomycetes; order Mycobacteriales; family Micromonosporaceae; genus Micromonospora. The sequence continues at coordinate 280,548 of NZ_JAUMKD010000008.1, forward strand.
GCGCCGCGCCCCGGTAGCACCGGCCCTGCGCCCGCCCCGGCGGGTTGCCGGCCCCTTCTCGCCCCGCTCGAGTCGCCGTTCCACGGGAACGCCCGGCGCTCCCGCCCACCCCGGCGGCCGGGACGGGCGCCGGTCCGCCCAGCTCAAAGCGCAGCACCGCCCGGCCGGCTGCCTGGACACCGCCGGCCCGGCCCACCTGGGCGCCGGCCGCTCGCACGGCCGGGTCCCCGTGCGCCGTGCGCCGCTACCCGGGGCTGATCGCCGCGGACGCCCGCGTCGTTGTCGGTGGGCCGGGTTACGGTGGCCCAAGGTCGGCAGGGAGAGGGGGAATCCCGTGGTGACGTCGCCGGAGCTGGACCAGTCCACCGTGCTGCGCGAGTCGGGCGCGGCCGCCCGCCACCTCGCCCGGATCTGCTTCAAGACCGGCCCGCCCACCCGCACCGGCGTCGAACTGGAATGGACCGTGCACGACGCCGCCGATCCCGCCCGCCCGATCGGCGGCGAGCGGCTCCGGACGGCACTGGGGCGGCACAGCCCCGTCACCCTCGATCCCGCCAGCCCCGCCGAGCAGCTCCGGCACGGCAGCACCGTGACCGTGGAGCCGGGCGGGCAACTGGAGGTCTCCACCGCGCCGCGGCCCTCGATCGCCGCGTTGGTCCAGGCCACCGAGGCCGACATCGCCCAGCTCACCGGCCTGCTGGCCGGCGCCGGGCTGACCCTCGGGCGAAGCGGCATCGACCCCCACCGGCTCCCGCGCCCGGTCGTCGAGACGCCCCGCTACCGGGCCATGCGGCAGGTCTTCGACCGTCGCGGGCCGGCCGGCCGGACGATGATGTACAGCACCGCCGGCCTGCAGATCTGCCTCGACGCGGGCGAGCCGGAGCGGCTCGCCGCCCGCTGGGCACTGGTGCACGCGGTCGGTCCGCCGCTGCTGGCCGCCTTCGCCACCGCCGACCGGCACGCCGGCCGGCCCACCGGCTGGGCGTCGGCCCGGATGGCCGCCTGGCTGAGCATCGACCCGGCCCGCACCCGGCCGGTCTGGACGCCGCGGCACGCCGACCTGGACCCGGTGCCGGCCTGGACGGCGTACGTGCTGGCGGCGCCGCTGCTCTGCCTGCGCGGCACCGGCGCCGACTGGACCCCGCCACCCGGGGTCACCTTCGCCGACTGGATCGACGGCGCGCTGCCCCGGCCGCCCACCACCGACGACCTGGAATACCACGTCAGCACGCTCTTCCCGCCGGTGCGCCCGCGCGGCTACCTGGAACTGCGCTACCTCGACGCGCAGCCCGGCCGCGGCTGGACGCTGCCGCTGGGGGTGCTCGCCGCCCTGCTCAGCGGCCCCGACACCGTCGACGCGGCCCGGGCGGTCGCCGCGCCGGTGGCGCACCGCTGGCACGCCGCCGCCCGGTTCGGCCTGCGCGACCGGGCGCTGGCCGCCGCCGCGGCGACCCTGTTCGACCTGGCCCTGGCGGCGCTGCCCCGGCTCGACCTGCCGGCGGCGCTGCACGACGAGATCCACCGAGGCGTACGGCGGCGGCGCGCCGTCGCGGAGAGGGGACACCGGTGACCGGAGAAGTGACCGAGCGGGACGGCTTGGAACGGCTGCGCGGCCGGATCGCCGAGGAGTTGGCACGGACCCGCGCCCGCACGGCCCTGCTGACCGAGGTGGTCGACGACGCCGACCTGATGCGGCAGCACTCGCCGCTGATGTCCCCGCTGGTCTGGGACCTCGCCCACGTCGGCAACCAGGAGGAACTCTGGCTGGTCCGCGACGTGGGCGGGCGCGAGCCGGTCCGGCGCGACATCGACGACCTCTACGACGCGTTCAAGCAGCCCCGCAAGGACCGCCCGGCCCTGCCGCTGCTGCCCCCGGCCGAGGCCCGCGCCTACGTCAGCACCGTCCGCGACAAGGTCTTCGACCTGCTGGACGGGATCCGGTTCACCGACCGGCCGCTGGTCGCCGACGGGTTCGCCTTCGGGATGATCGTCCAGCACGAGCAGCAGCACGACGAGACGATGCTCGCCACCCACCAGCTGCGCGCCGGCCCGGCGGTGCTGGACGCGCCCCCGCCGCCCGAGCCGCGGGCCCGGGTCGGCGCCGAGGTGCTGGTGCCGGCGGGGCCGTTCACCATGGGCACCGACACCGACCCCTGGGCGCTGGACAACGAGCGCCCGGCCCGCCGGGTCGAGCTGCCCGCGTACGTCATCGACGCCGCGCCGGTCACCAACGGCGCCTATCGCGCGTTCATCGCCGACGGTGGCTACCACGACCCGCGCTGGTGGACGCCGGAGGGCTGGCGGCACCGCACCGAGGCCGGGTTGACCGCGCCGATGCACTGGCGGCGCGACGGCGACGGCTGGACCTGCCGCCGCTTCGGCCGGTGGACCCCGGTCCGCGACGACGAGCCGGTGGTGCACGTCTGCTTCCACGAGGCGCAGGCGTACGCGACCTGGGCGGGCAAGCGCCTGCCCACCGAGGCGGAGTGGGAGAAGGCGGCCCGCTGGGACCCGGCCACCGGCCGCTCCCGGCGCTACCCGTGGGGTGACGACGACCCCACCGCCGCGCACGCGAACCTGGGCCAGCGGCACCTCTGGCCGGCCCCGGTCGGGGCCTACCCGGACGGCGCCTCGCCGCTCGGCGTGCACCAGTTGATCGGCGACGTGTGGGAGTGGACCTCGACCACCTTCCGCGGGCACCCGGGCTTCACCGCCTTCCCCTACCGGGAGTACTCGGAGGTCTTCTTCGGCGACGACTACCGGGTGCTGCGCGGCGGGTCGTTCGGCACCGACCGGGCCGCCTGCCGGGGCACCTTCCGCAACTGGGACTACCCGATCCGCCGGCAGATCTTCAGCGGCTTCCGCTGCGCCCGCGACGCCACCGCCGAGGAGGCGCACGGGTGACCCCGGCAGCCGCGACGCGTACCAGCCAAGCGGCGCCAGCCACCCGGCGCGCGGGCGGCGGTGCCGGCTGATGTGTCGCCACCTGGCCTACCTGGGGCCGCCGGTCACCCTGCGGGAGCTGCTGTTCGACCCGCCGTACTCGCTGCTGCGGCAGTCCTGGGCGCCGCGCGACATGCGCGGCGGCGGGACGATCAACGCCGACGGCTTCGGCGTCGGCTGGTATCCCGGCGACGGCGACCCGGTGCGCTACCGGCGCGCCCAGCCGATCTGGAGCGACCCGACGATCGCCCAACTCGCCGCGGTCACCTCGGCCGGCGCGGTGCTGGCGGCGGTGCGCTCGGCCACGGTCGGCATGGCGGTGCTCGACAACGCCGCCGCGCCGTTCGCCGAGGGGCGCTGGCTGTTCAGCCACAACGGGGTGGTGCGCGGCTGGCCCGACTCGATGGTGCCGCTGGCCGCCGGGCTGCCGGTACGTGACCTGCTCACCCTGGACGCCGCCACCGACTCGGCGCTGCTCTGGGCGCTGGTGCGGCACCGGCTGCGCGCCGGGGTGGACCCGGCCCGGGCGGTGGCCGAGACGGTCGCCGCGGTCGCCGCCGCGGCTCCCGGTTCCCGGCTCAACCTGCTGCTCACCGACGGGCGGACGGTGGCCGCCAGCGCGGCCGGGCACGCGCTGTCGATCCGCACCACACAGCGGTCGGTGCTGCTGGCGTCCGAACCGCACGACGACGAACCCGGCTGGCGGGAGGTGCCCGACGGGCACCTGGTGTCCGGCACCGCGACCGAGGTGCGGGTGCGCGCCATCGGGCAGGTGTGACCGCCGCCCGGCCGGGGAGAGCACCTGTCGCCCGTACGAAGGGAGCCCAGATGAGCACCGAGCCGTTGGAGATCCACCTCGAACCCGGGGACCTCGACCGTGGCCTGCGCGACGACGTCCGCACCGGGCTGAGCGCCGATCCGAAGTGGCTGCCACCGAAGTGGTTCTACGACGCCCGGGGCAGCGAGCTGTTCGAGGAGATCACCCGGCTGCCGGAGTACTACCCGACCCGCGCGGAACGGGCGGTGCTGGCCGGGCGGGCCGACCGGATCGCGGAGCTCACCGCGGCGAAGACGATGATCGAACTCGGCTCCGGCTCGTCCGAGAAGACCCGGCTGCTGCTGGACGCCTTCACCCGGCACGGCGGGCTCGGCACCTTCGTGCCGCTGGACGTCTCGGTCAGCGCGCTGCGCCGGTCCACCGCCGAGATCGCCGCCGACTACCCGGGCCTGCGGGTCCGCGGCATCGTCGGTGACTTCACCCGGCACCTCGACCGGCTGCCCACGGGGGGACGCCGGCTGGTGGTCTTCCTCGGCGGCACCATCGGCAACCTGCTGCCGGCCGAACGGGCCCGGTTCCTGGCCGACATGCGGGCGGCCCTGGAGGTGGGGGACTGGCTGCTGCTCGGCACCGACCTGGTCAAGGACCCGTCCGTGGTGGTGCCGGCGTACGACGACGCGGCCGGGGTGACCGCCGAGTTCAACCGCAACGTGCTGCGGGTCATCAACCGGGAGTTGGGCGCGGACTTCGACCCGGCGGCGTTCGACCACGTGGCCCGCTGGGATCCGGAGCGGGAGTGGATCGAGATGCGGCTGCGGGCCCGCCGGCCGATGCGGGTGCGGGTGCTCGACCTGGACGTCCGGTTCGCCGCGGGCGAGGAGTTGCGCACCGAGGTCTCCGCGAAGTTCCGCCCGGCCGGGATCGCCGGGGAACTGGCCGCTGCCGGGTTCGCCGTCGAGGAGTTCTGGACCGATCCGGACGGCCTGTTCGGGGTCACGCTGGCCCGGGCGGACTGAACCGGGTGAGCCTGTTCACCCCGGGGGCCGCGCGCGGAGGTGATCGGCTAGGCTGACCGGCGCGAAGGGGAGTAGCCCCCAATGTCGTGGTCGACATACTGGTGCGTTCCGCATCCGGCCACGCGGCCCCGCCGGCGGCGGGGCGGGCGAGACCTTCGACCCAGGCTGTACAGCCGGGTCGAGGTCGCCCCGTACCTCCTCCCGGCGTGGACCGGAAGGATGTCATGGAGGGTTTCCTCGTCGCGCTGGTGGTCAGCTTCGGCGTCATCTTCGTCGCCGAACTCGGCGACAAGTCCCAGTTGATGGCGCTGACCTTCGCCACCCGCTTCAAGCCACTGCCGGTGCTGATCGGGATCACCGTGGCCACCGCCGTGGTGCACCTGGCCTCGGTGGCGATCGGTTACGGCCTCGGCGCCGCCCTGCCGACCGGCTGGATCTCGCTGATCGCGGGTCTGGCGTTCCTCGGCTTCGGGGCGTGGACCCTGCGCGGGGACACCCTCACCGAGGAGGAGCGGCGCAAGGCGGAGAAGACCAGCAAGTCCGCCATCATCGCGGTGTCGGTCGCGTTCTTCCTGGCCGAGCTGGGCGACAAGACGATGCTGGCCACCATCACCCTGGCCACCAAGTACGGCTGGTTCGGCACCTGGCTCGGCTCGACAGTGGGCATGGTGGCGGCGGACGCGCTGGCCATCCTGGTCGGCCGGATGCTCGGCCGGAAGCTGCCGGAGCGGACCATCCGCTACGGCGCCGCTGTGCTCTTCGCCATCTGCGGCCTCTGGCTGATCCTGGAGGCGGTGGCCGAGCTGCGTTGAGCCGGGCCACGGCAGCGCCAGTCCGCGGTCATCCGCCGCCGGGGTGACTATCGCCGGCGCCCAGCGGGCACAGGGATCACCACCTACCGTGAGCGGTAGCAGGCGAAAAGCGGAGAAACCGGGAGGACGACCAGATGAGCAAGCACGACGAGCCGAACGAGTACGGGTTCGCCGGCGGCGCCACCGCTCCCGAGCCGCCGCCGGGTGGGCGGGCCGACGAGCAGGACCTGGCCGAGGAGGTGGCGGTGCCGGCCGACGACTTCACCGAGCCGGTGACCGACGCGCTCGCCGTCCCGGCTCCTCGTCCGGTCCGGCTCGGACCCGGGCGCCCCCAGGCGACGACACCGACCGCGCCCGCCATGGGAGTCGGGCGAGGGTCCCGCCCGCGGCGGGGCGGCGATCCGCCACACCCCCGCGTTCGCCCACCAGCCGCTCCCGGCCCTCCCGGCCGCCGGTGACGCCGCCGCCCACCGGTCGGTCCCCGTCCCGCACCGGGCGGGCTTTTTCTGCTTCCGGGGCGATGCCGAACGACCACTTCTCGGGTTGGTAATTCCGGGCGCGCGTTCTCGCGTCGACGAAAACAGATAACTCCGGACATAAAGGCGTATGAGCGGCTTTAATGGTCCCGAGATTAAGTCGACCTTGGGGGTTTTCGTGAAGTTCTTTGGCGTTACCGGTTTGGTACGGAGGCGCGCCTGATGGACCTGTACCGCCAGCTTCGCCTGGTCCGCCAGCACTGGTGGATCGTGCTGCTCACGATCATGGTGGCGCTCGGGGTGACCGCCTTCGTCACGGTCCGGGCCGAGCCCCGGTACGTCGCCTCGGTGACCTTCTTCGTCACCACCCCGAGCCAGGGCGTCACGGACGCCTACCAGGGCGGCCTGCTCATGCAGCAGCGCGTCAAGTCGTACGCCGAGCTGCTGACCAGCGACCGGCTCGCGCAGGCCGTGGTGGCCGAGAACTCGGTCGGGCTGACCGCCGAGGAGGTCCAGCGCCGGGTCAGCACCTCCACCGAGACCGGCACCGTCCTGCTGCGGGCGTCGGTGACCGACACCGACCAGACCCGCGCGCTGCGGGTGACCGAGACGCTGTCGGCGAAGTTCGTCGAACTCGTGCAGAAGGTCGAGACACCGGCGAACGGACAGACCGGCCCGATCAAGATCGAGGTGGTCAGCGGCCCGCGGGTCAGCTCAAGCCCGGTCTCGCCCCAGCCGGTACGCAACTTCGCCATCGGCGGCCTGCTCGGCCTGCTCTGCGGGATGGGCCTGGCGATCCTGCGCGGCCTGGCCGACGTCCGGCTGCGCGACGCGGCCACCCTGCAACGCACCACCGGCAGCCCGCTGCTCGGCGAGATCCCGTTCGAGGGCAGCGCCAGGTCGGAGCCGCTGATCGTCGGCGAGGCGGTGAACTCGGCGCGGGCCGAGGCGGTCCGCAAGCTGCGCACCAACCTGCGCTTCGTCGACGTGCACGAGCCCGCCCGGGTGATCGCCGTGACCAGCGCGCTGCAGGGCGAGGGCAAGACCACCCTCTCCTGCAACCTGGCCATCGCGCTGGCCGAGGCCGGCTGGCGGGTGCTGCTGGTCGACGCCGACCTGCGCCGGCCCAAGGTCGACGACTACCTCGGCCTGGACGCCGGCGTCGGCCTCACCGACGTGCTGGTCGGCGACGTGCAGGTCGGGGACGTGGTGCAGCGCTGGGGCGACAAGTCCCTGCTGGTGCTGCCCAGCGGCTCGGCGCCGCCGAACCCGAGCGAGCTGCTCGGCTCCAAGGCGATGGCGGACCTGCTGCTGGCGCTGCGGGAGTCGGCGGACATCGTCATCATCGACACCGCGCCGCTGCTGGCCGTCACCGACGGCGTGGTGGTGGCCGTGCAGGCCGACGGCGCGCTGCTCGTCTCCCAGCAGGGCCGGACCTCGCGTACCCAGGTGGCCGCCGCCGCCCGCGCGCTGAACTCGGTCTCGGTGCGCCTGCTCGGCTGCGTGCTGAACATGGCCAAGGTCCCGAAGACCGAGGCGTACCAGTACGAGGCCTACCGGGTGGTCGCCTCGACCGCCAGCACGGCGGTACCGGCGGACCGGGCCGCCAGCGGCCGGCACGCCGAGCGCGCCGACGCCGGGATCCCGGACCGCACGCAGGAACTCACCCGGCTGCCCCGATGAGCGCGGCGAGGGGTCGTAGCGACCGTTCGATCTCCTCCGCGCAGCCTCGGAAGTCGGTGGCGGTGCCGCCGATCGGGTCCAGCAGGTCGTCCGCGCCGGGGGCGGCGGGTTGCAGCCGCCCCCTGGCCCGGGCGGCCGCCACGACGGCGGCCCGCAGCGAGTCGTCGGCCAGGTCCTCCGGCGGCTCGGCCGCCGCGGCCAGCCGGCCGAACTGGCGCAGGGTGAAGGTGCGGTGCAGCACCGCCGGCACCATCGCGGTGCACACCGAGCGCTGGCGCCGCGTCGAGGTGAGCACCAACGTGGCGCCCTCGAGGTGCTCCGGGCGCAGCAGCCGGCTGCGGAACCCCGACGGGTCCGCGCCGGTCTCGGCCGCCACCTCGGCGGCGTACGGGTGCATGGCCAGGCCCTCGACGGCGTCGGTGCCGGCGCTGGAGACGGTGACCGGTCGATCGGCCAGCAGCCGCCGGGCCAGGTACTCGGCCATCGGCGACCGGCACAGGTTGGCGTGGCAGACGAACAGCACCCGGTCGGTCATCTGGACCCCTCTCGTCGGCGCGGTCGCGGCGCGGGTCGCCGCGACGGCGGCCGGCCGGGGACGGCCGACCGCGGAGGGGTTGTCGGCATCGTACGCGGGGCACCCCCCGGTGACCGGTGCTGCCGCGCCGGACCGTCCGCGCCGGACGGAGGTGACCCGGTGAGGATCGGCCTGCTGTCGTACCACTTCCCGCCGGAGCCGGCCTTCATCCCGGGCAGCCTGGCCGAGGAACTCGCCGCCCGGGGGCACGAGGTACGGGTGCTCACCGGCTTCCCGGACTACCCGGGCGGGCACGTCTATCCGGGCTGGCGCCAGCGCTGGCAGCACGAGACGCGCAGCGAGCGGCTGACCGTCCGGCGGGTGCCCCGGTACGCGGGCGGGGACGCCTCGGTGGCGGCGCGGATGGCCGGCTACCTCTCCTTCGCCGGCAGCGCGGTGCTGGCCGGGCGCCGCTACCTCGCCGAGGTGGACGCGCTATACGTCCACCAGCCGCCGGCGACCGCGTTCGCCGCGGCCGGGCTGCTGCGGCTGCTCGGCCGGGTGCCGACCGTCCTGCACGTGCCGGACGTGTGCGCCCGGGACGAACCGGGCGCGGCCGACGGCGGCGGCTGGACGGCGCGGATCAGCGCGGCGATGGCCCGCACCTACCGGGCGGCCGACGCGATAGCGGTGGCCGCGCCGTCGCTGCGGGACACGGTGGTGGCCGCCGGCGCGGATCCGGCCCGGGTCCGGGTGGTGCTCAACTGGACCGACGAGCGGATCTTCCACCCGGCCCGCCCGAGCCCCGCCGCCCAGCGGCTGGTCCGCCGGGACGGCCGGTGCGTGGTGATGCACGCCGGGACCATCGGCAACCGGCAGGGCCTGGAGACCGCGGTCCGCGCGGCGGCCGCGCTGGACGGCACGATGGACCTGGTCCTGGTGGGGTCGGGCGCGCAGGAGCGGCGGGTGCGGGGGCTCGCCGCCGAGCTGCGGGCGGACAACGTGCGCTTCGTCGAGCGCCGGTCTCCACTGGACATGCCGGACCTGTACGCCGCCGCCGACTACCAGCTGGTCATGCTCCGTGACCTGCCCGAGTTGCGCGGCACGGTGCCGGCCAAGCTCCAGGCGGCCTTCTCCTGCGCGGCGCCCGTCGTCGCGTCCGCCGGCGGCGACACCGCCGAGCTGGTCGAGCGGGCCCGGGCGGGGCTCTCCTGCCCGCCCGAGGACTGGGCCGCGCTGGCGGACCGGTTCTGGCTGGCCGCCACCATCCCGCCGCCCGCCCGGGTCGACATGGGCCGGCGGGGCCGGGAGGCGTACCTGCGGGAGATGTCGCTGGGCGCCGGGGTGGACCGGATCGAGGGGCTGCTCCACGAGGTCGTTGCGGCCCGCGCCGGCGCCCGCTGACCGACGAGCGATATTCGCATACCGGTCAGACCGTCATTTCCGACCCAGAAGGCTCGTTACGTGCTAAGAACGTCAGAGAAAACGTGCCCTTCTGTCCGGTTTCGGAAATGGAGAACGGTGTGACGGAGAGCGAAAGCCCGCGCCGCCGGCGCGGTCGGTCCCGGCGGCGCCGGCGCGCCCGGCTGCGTCGGGCCCTGCTCAGCGCGCTGGTGGTCGGCTCGCTGCTGCTGGTCTCCGCCGGCTGGGTGGGCTTCCGGGGCTGGCAGGCCCGCGCCCACCTGGTCAACGCCGCCGGGCTGGCCCGGGAGCTCAGCGCCCAGGTCGTCGGCGGGGACACCGCGCGGGCTCAGCGCACCCTCGCCGCGTTGCAGGAGCAGTCCGGGGCCGCGCGGGCGGCGACCGCCGACCCCGGCTGGTGGGTCGGCCGGCGCGCGCCGTTCGCGGGCGACGACCTGGCCGCCGTACGCCAGATCTCGATCGCGATCGACGACCTGGCCCGGCAGGCGTTCCCGAGCCTGCTCCGCACCGACCTCGCCGGCCTCGTGCCCACCGAGGGGCGGTTGGACGTGGCCCGGCTGCGCACCCTCTCCACCGACCTGTCCACCGTGCACCGGACGGTTCGCGAGACCCGGACCAGCCTCGCCAAGGTGCCCGTCGACGACCTGGTCAGCCAGGTCCGCCAGGCGCTGACCGACCTGCGCGGCGAGATCGACCGGCTGGCCGACCTCACCGCCGCGGCCGACCAGGCCGCCCGACTGCTGCCGCCGCTGCTCGGCGTCGACGGGCCGCGCCGCTACCTGCTGGTCTCGCAGAACAACGCGGAGCTGCGGGCCACCGGTGGGATGTTCGGCGCGTACGCCGTGCTGCACGCCGACGACGGCCGGGTGCGGATGGGCCGGCAGGGCAGCAGTGCCGCGTTGGGGCGCTTCACCAAGCCGTTCACGGTGCCCGCCGAGGTGCGCCGGCTCTGGGGCGACCTGCCCGGCATCTACCCGGCGGACGTCAACCTGACCCCGCACTTCCCGACCGCCGCGAACCTCTACCGGCAGATGGTCCGGCGGCAGACCGGCATGAACGTCGACGGCGTGCTGGCGGTCGACCCCGTGGTGCTGTCGTACCTGCTCAAGGCGACCGGGCCGGTGCTGGTGCCCGGGCACGCCCCGCTGGACAGCGAGACCGCGGTGCGGACCCTGCTCAGCGACAGCTACCAGCGACTCGACACCCGGCAGCAGGACGAGTACTTCACCGCGGCGGCGGCCGCGGTCTTCGACACCTTCTTCAAGAAGAATGTCAACCCGAAGGTGTTATTGTCCGTATTCGACCGTGCTGTCCGGGAACGCCGGATATTGTTCTGGAGTGCCCGCCCGGAGGAGCAGCGGACGTTCGGCGACAGCCGGATGGCCGGAACGCTCCCCGAGCAGGACACCGTGCCGACCGTCGGTGTGTTCCTCAACGACGGCAGCGGCGCGAAGCTCGGCTACTACCTGCGCCCGGCGGCGGACCTGACGGTCGGCGAATGCCGACCCGACGGCCGCCGGCAGCTCCGGCTGCGGGTCACCCTGCGCTCGACGGCGCCGAAGACCGGCCTCAGCAAGTCCGTTCTCGGCCTCGGCCTGGCGGGCGACCCGTACACCGTGCGGACCTTCGTCTCGGTGTACAGCCCGGCCGGCGGATCGGTGCTCGACGCCCGTCTCGACGGGACCGAGGTGGCGCTCGGCTCCGGCACCGAACGGCGCCGACAGGTGGCGACGGCCAACGTGGACGTCGCACCGGGAGCCTCCCGCACCTTGGAGGTCTCGGTGCTGACGGCGAAGACCGGCGCCGGAGCGGCCGAGCTGTGGCTCACGCCCACCGCCACCCCATGGACCACCCAAGTTGTTACCGCACCAAGCTGTGACCAGTAGGAGGGAACCATCATGCGGCTATCCCGCATCATCATGGCGCTCACGGTCGGTCTGGCCGTGGTGGCCGTGCCGACCGCAGCGGGGGCGGCGCAGCCGCAGCCGGCGCCCACGCTGACGGAGACGCCCCAACCACCGCCGTACCCACCGGGGCAGGTGGCGACGCTGACCGTCAACCGTGCCACCATCACCCTCGGTGAGACCGTCGTCCTCACCGGCCGGAACTTCGGCCCCAACGAGCGCGTGACCATCGTGGTCAGCGTCGCCCCGCTCGCCGCCCCGGCCCCCGGCCAGGCGCGGCGCAGCGACGGCAGCACGGTCGCGATGGCCCCGGTGGCCTTCCAGGCCGCGGCACCGCTGACCTTCTACGCGTACACCAACTCGCGGGGCCGGTTCACCAAGCCGTACAAGCCGTCGATCACCGGCCTGTTGACCTTCACGGCGACCGGCGACGAGTCCGGCCGCACGGCCTCCACCGAGGTCCGGGTGCTGCCCCGGCGCGGTGACCAGCAGCCGCTGCCCGTCACCGGTGACAGCCTCGGTACGCCGATGAAGCTCGGCGGCGGCCTGGTCGGCGCCGGCGCGGTGCTGCTGCTCATGACGCTCGCCTGGCGTCGCCGCAACCGCGTGGGTACGGGGGCGAGCTGACGGATTCAGCACCGGGCAGGGCCCGGAGGCACCTGGGGCTGGCGTCCGTCGGAACTCTCCGACGGGCGCCAGCCCTCGTTGTGCCGGGTCCGCGGCGCGTTCGTGCTTCCGATGTCGCCGTTGATGGCTGGTGGCCGCGGTCCGCCCGATGCGATACCGCCACCTCGGCGAACAGTAGCCCTCGCACACCCCGGCACCCCCATGCGAGGACCCCGCGCCGTTTCGCCGATGTGGCGGTGTCAACCCGGGGCCTGCGCCGTGTCGCCGATGTGACGGTATCCGACTGGGGGGCGTGCGCCGTTTCGCTGATGTGGCGGTGTCAGCCGGGTCGGGATGGCCCCATATCGGCGGTATGGAGTCGATCATGCGTCGGCTGCGGCCGGCACATGGGCCGCCGTGCCCGTGTGGGGTGTTTGTCGGGTTCGTGGGTGTGACCGGCGGCATCCGGGTGGCGGAATCGGGCCCGGGTCGGGGGCGTTATACCTTGCGGACGATCGAGCAAGGGCTCGCCGCTGGCATGGCCGGCGAAAGGGTCCCGGGCCTGGCGGAATGATCGCGGGCGGCCGGTCGTTACATCTCCCTGACGATCGCAGGACCGGTCCCGCCGGCACCCGCCGGTTGAGGATCATGGCCCCGGAATGACGGCGGCCCGGTGGTCGTTGCATCCCCCCGAACGATGATCGCCGCACCGGTCCCCACTGGCGCACGCCGGTGAGGGTTGAGGGCCCCGGAATGATGGTGGCCTGGCGGTCGTTACACACAGTCCGGCACCGCGAAGGACACGTCCCCGCGGCTCTGGCCGGGCATCCCGGTACCAGGGCATCCCCCGCCCCCGCGTGTGCCGGATCTTTCCCCCAAGTCTTTTGAGCGCCCTGGTGGTGCTTGCGCCCCTGTGCCCGTCCCCCCTTTTGGGCTGGTGGCGTTGACCCCCGAAGGAGCTTTTGTGATGAACACGATCATGCGTAAGAGCGTTCTGGGTATCGCTGGTCTGGCGTTCGCCGGTGGCGTCTTCGCCGGCCCCGCCACCGCCCACGCCGACGCCGCCCCGGTGCAGGCGGTCAAGCCGGTCGCCGTGGCCGTGCAGGCCGACAAGCCGGACAAGGCGAAGCTGATCCCGCATGGTGTGCAGGGCGAGCAGTCGCGCATCGAGCTGAACGACGAGCAGACCGCGAACGTGAAGGCGATCATCGCGGCGACGAAGAAGTCCGGCATGGACGAGCGGGCCGCCGTGGTGGCCATCGCCACCGCGTTGCAGGAGTCGAAGCTGGAGAACC
>NZ_JAUMKD010000009.1 GCF_030519475.1 Micromonospora sp. C28SCA-DRY-2
GTTTCGGCGAGGTCGACCTTGACCGTGTCGCCGTCGCGGATCTGGCCGGCCAGGAGGGCCTTGGCGAGCTGGTCGCCGATGGCGGACTGGACCAGGCGGCGCAGCGGGCGGGCGCCGTAGATCGGGTCGTACCCGTGCTCGGCCAGCCAGCCGCGGGCCGTCTCGGTGATCTCCAGGCCCAGCCGGCGGTCGGCGAGCCGCTTCCGCAGGCGGTCGAGCTGGATGTCCACGATGGCGCGCAGATCGGCACCCTGTAGCGCGGCGAAGACCACGATGTCGTCCAGCCGGTTGAGGAACTCCGGCTTGAAGTGCGACCGGACCACCGCGAGGACGCCCTCCCGGCGCTGCTCCTCGGCCAGCGTCAGGTCGCTGATCACCGACGACCCGAGGTTGGAGGTGAGGATCAGGATCGCGTTGCGGAAGTCCACCGTGCGGCCCTGCCCGTCGGTGAGCCGACCGTCGTCGAGCACCTGGAGCAGGATGTCGAAGACGTCCGGGTGGGCCTTCTCCACCTCGTCCAGCAGGATCACCGAGTACGGCCGGCGGCGCACCGCCTCGGTGAGCTGGCCGCCCTCCTCGTAGCCGACGTAGCCGGGCGGGGCGCCCACCAGGCGGGCGACGGAGTGCTTCTCGCCGTACTCGCTCATGTCGATGCGGACCATGGCCCGCTCGTCGTCGAAGAGGAACTCGGCGAGCGCCTTGGCCAGCTCGGTCTTGCCGACACCGGTCGGGCCGAGGAAGAGGAAGCTGCCGGTCGGGCGGTCCGGGTCGGCGACCCCGGCGCGGGCACGGCGGACCGCGTCGGAGACGGCGCCCACCGCCTCGGACTGACCCACCACGCGGTCGCGCAGCGACTCCTCCATCCGGAGCAGCTTGGCCGTCTCGCCCTCCAGCAGCCGGCCGGCGGGGATGCCGGTCCAGGAGGCGACCACGGCGGCGATGTCGTCGGCGCCGACCTCCTCCTTGAGCATCGCGCCGTCGGCCTGGAGCCGGGCCAGCTCCTCCTCGGCCGTCGCCAGGTCGGCCTTCAGCGCGGGGATCCGGCCGTAGCGCAGCTCGGCGGCGCGCTCCAGCTCCCCGTCGCGCTCGGCGCGCTCGGCCTCGCCGCTGAGCCGCTCCAGCTCCTCCTTGGCGGTGGAGAGCTTGGTGATGTGGCTCTTCTCCAGCTGCCAGCGCTCCGACAGCGCGGTGAGCTGCTCACGCTTGTCGGCCAGCTCCTTGCGCAGCCGCTCCAGCCGCTCGGCGGAGGCGGCGTCCGGCTCCTTGGCCAGCGCCATCTCCTCGATCTCCAGCCGGCGCACCGCCCGCTCGATCTCGTCCACCTCGACCGGCCGGGAGTCGATCTCCATCCGGAGCCGGGACGCGGACTCGTCCACCAGGTCGATCGCCTTGTCGGGCAGGAACCGGTCGGTGATGTAGCGGTCGGAGAGGGACGCGGCGGCGACCAGGGCGGCGTCGGTGATCCGTACGCCGTGGTGCACCTCGTAGCGCTCCTTGAGCCCGCGCAGGATGCCGATGGTGTCCTCGATGGTCGGCTCGCCGACCAGCACCGGCTGGAAGCGGCGCTCCAGCGCCGGGTCCTTCTCGATGTGCTCGCGGTACTCGTCCAGCGTGGTCGCGCCGACCATCCGCAGCTCGCCGCGGGCCAGCATCGGCTTGAGCATGTTGCCGGCGTCCATCGAGCCCTCGCCCTTGCCGGCGCCGACCACGGTGTGCAGCTCGTCGAGGAACGTGATGACCTGCCCGTCGGAGTTCTTGATCTCCTCCAGCACGGACTTCAGCCGCTCCTCGAACTGCCCCCGGTACGACGCGCCGGCGACCATCGCGCCCAGGTCGAGCGAGACCAGCTTCTTGTCCCGCAGCGACTCCGGCACGTCGCCGGCCACGATCCGCTGGGCCAGCCCCTCGACGATGGCGGTCTTGCCGACGCCGGGCTCGCCGATCAGCACCGGGTTGTTCTTGGTACGCCGGGACAGCACCTGGATCACCCGGCGGATCTCCGAGTCCCGGCCGATCACCGGGTCGATCTTGCCGTCCCGGGCGCTGGCGGTCAGGTCGACGCCGTACTTGGCCAGCGCCTGGTAGGTCTGCTCCGGGTCGGCGGTGGTCACCCGCCGGTCCCCGCCGCGCACGGTCGGGAAGGCGGCGACCAGGTTCTCCTCGGTGGCGCCGGCGGACTTCAGCGCGCCGGAGACCGCGCCACCCACCCGGGCCAGGCCGGCCAGCAGGTGCTCGGTGGAGGTGTACTCGTCGCCCAGCGGCCGGGCGATCTGCTCGGCGGCGCCGATGGCGTTGACGAACTCGCGGGCCAGGGTCGGCTCGGCGATGCTGGAGCCGCGCGCGGCGGGCAGCGCGTCGACCGCGCGCTGGGCGGCCCGGCGCAGCTCGGCCGGGTCGGCCCCGACGGCGCGCAGCAGGCCGGCAGCGGTCGACCCCTCGGTGTCCAGCAGCGACAGCAGCAGGTGCCAGGGCTCCACGGTGGCGTGGCCGCGCTGGTTCGCCAGCGCGACGGCACCGGTGATGGTCTCGCGGCTCTTGGTGGTGAGGCGTTCCGTGTTCATGGGCTCCCCCGGATCGGCGTGTCCACTGGGAAGGACACAACCAGAGTTGAGCCTATTCCGCTCAACCCTGGCCGTGTGAGCTGAGTCACTCGGCGCGGCGCCAGCGCCAGGCGAACTCGCCGGCCGCCGGCGGCGGACCGGGCAGCGGGGGGTCGGTCACGGCCAGGCCGGCCAGCAGCACCGCCAGGTGGCGGCGGCGTAGCTGCCGGGTCCGCTCCGGATCGGGTACGCGCAGCGCGGCGCAACCCTCCAGCAACAGCCCGACGTCCTGGGGCACCACGTCGGGCCGGAGTCGACCGGTCGCCTGGGCCCGCTCCAGCAGCGCCACGGTCAAGTCGTTGGCGCGCATCGCGTCCCGGCCCATCTCCTCGGTCGGGGTGAAGGTGCCGGCCAGGTGGACGGTGAGCGAGTGCACGTCGGCGTCGACCACGCGCCCCAGAAAGCCGGCGAAGCCCTGCCAGCCGTCCGGCTCCGCGAGCGCCGCCTCGGCCTCGGCCACGTAGCGGCGCAGCCCGTCGTGGCAGAGCCGGCGGAGCAGGTCCTCCTTGCCCGCGTACCGCCGGTAGAGGGCGCTGATGCCGACGCCGGCGCGGTCGGCGACGGCGGCGATCGGTGCCTTCGGGTCGTCGAGGAAGACGGCGCGCGCCGCCTCCAGGATCACCGCGTCGTTGCGGGCGGCCTGCGCGCGGCGGCCGGCCAGCGGCGCGGCGGGGTTTCCGGTCGGGTTCGGCATGGGTGCAGATTAGCAGTGGAACGGATCGTTCCGCTCTGCTATGTTGTAACGGAACGAAGCATTCCGTTCTGAAGGAGCAGAGATGACCGCCACCGACATCCGCCCGTTCCGCGTCGAGGTCCCGCAGGCCGCCCTGGACGACCTGGCCGACCGGCTGCGCCGGACCATCTGGCCCGGTGAGCTGCCCGGCGTCGGCGACGCGTACGGGATGCCCACCGACCGGGTCCGCGGCCTGGCCACCTACTGGCTGGAGACGTTCGACTGGCGGGCGGTCGAGGCCCGGCTGAACGCCCACCCGCAGTTCGTCACCGAGATCGACGGCCAGCGGGTGCACTTCCTGCACGTCCGGTCGTCCCGGCCGGACGCCACCCCGCTGGTGCTCACCCACGGCTGGCCCGGCTCGGTGCTGGAGTACCTGGACGTGATCGCCCCGCTGACCGAGCCCGCCGACCCGGCGGCGCCGGCGTTCCACCTGGTCATCCCGTCGATCCCGGGCTTCGGTTGGTCCGGCCCGACCGGCGAGGCCGGCTGGAACCGCTACCGCACCGCCCGCGCCTGGGCCGAGCTGATGAGCCGGCTGGGGTACGAGCGCTACGGCGCGGTCGGCAACGACGGTGGCTCGCTCATCTCGCCGGAGCTGGGCCGGATCGACCCGGAGCACGTGCTCGGCGTGCACGTCACCCAGCTCTTCTCGTTCCCGTCCGGCGACCCGGCCGAGTTCGCCGACCTCTCCGCGGCCGACCAGGCGGCACTCAAGCACCTCCAGTGGTTCTACGAGAACAAGTTCTCCTTCAACCAGGTGCACAGCCAGCAGCCGCAGACCCTGGCCTTCGCGCTGGCCGACTCGCCGGTCGGGTTGCTCGCCTGGAACGCGCAGCTGTTCGACGAGAGCCTGGACGACGAGTTCGTCGTGGCCAACGTGGCGCTCTACTGGTTCACCGGCACCGCCGCCTCGGCGATCCGGTTCTACTGGGAGGACGCGCACGCCGGTGAGCAGCCCGAAGGCCCGACCACGGTGCCGACCGCGCTGGCCATGTTCCCCGGCGACTTCCAGTCCATCCGGCGCTTCGCCGAGCGCGACCACGCCAACATCGTGCGCTGGACGGCGTACGAGGCGGACGTCGACGGGCGCGGCGATGTCGGCGGCCACTACGCCGCCCACCAGGCGACCGAGGTGCTGGTCGGCGACATCCGCGCCTTCTTCGCCAGCCTGGCCTGACCTGCTCGTGATCCCGTGCCCGCCCCGGCTCCCCGCCGGGGCGGGCACCGCCGCGCTGTGGAGCTGAGTCGGCTACGCCATCACGGCCGACGGCGCTCCCCGGTCGCATCCGGCGCCGGTCAGCGCGGCAGCCGTGACGTGCAGGGCGTCTCGTGGTCGGCCCGCAGCACGCACCGCCGGCCCCCGTCGAGCCGCCGGTCGCAGAACACCCAGTGCCGTACGCCCTGGTTGTCCTCGGTGGAGACGGTGATGCCACCGGGCTCGACGTGGGCGAGGAAGGCCAGCGCACGGCCGGCGGTGCGGCCGAGCATCTTGGCGCGCGCCAGATCGGGCGCGGTCACCGGCAGATGGATCACGTACCGCCCGCTCATCGCGGGCCAGCGCGATCAGTCAACGGTCGTCCTCCTGGCGAGAGTCGTGACGGGCGGGTGCCCGCTCTGCGAGCGGGACGTGCCGTGCGCAGGCGCTGGCACGGCCGGTCGCCGGGGGAGCGGCCGACCGTGCCAGCGGAACGACGAACGCCGTGCTAGGAGCCGGTTGCCTACCAGGACTTCCGCCAACCGCGTCCGCGAAGTCAACATACAATGCAAAGCATGCAAAGACAATGAGTGACCGAGCCTGGCACGGTAGGTGTTGGCTGACGCGTCAGGAGCGTGGGAAGATCTTGGGGCCTACCAGGAGTTGCCGCCCATGCCCCGAGTATCCGACCGTCAGCGCATCGCCCAGGACATCCGCGACAAGATCAGCTCAGGCGAATACGCGCCGGGCGACAAGTTGCCGTCGCTGCGCGAGATGATCGCCCAATACGGAGTCTCGGCCGAGCCGGTCCGCTCCGCCCTGCTGATCCTGCAAGCGGAGGGGCTGATCGAAGGCCACCAGGGCAAGGGCACCTACGTAACCCCTCGCCCCACCCCACCCGAACATTCGTAGATCTTGGTCGTAAAGTGCCCCTGGAGGGGCCATTTCGTACCAAGATCCGCTGCGGCGGGTGAGCGGTAGCCTTGTCGATGTGCGAGTACGTGTCGAACAGACCGCCCTCCCGGGCATCGGGGTCCGTCACGATCTGTTGACGGAGTCCGGGCGCCGGCTCGGTGTGGTCTCCCACCGCAATGGCCGTCGTGACCTCGTCCTCTACGACCCGGACGATCCCGATTCATGTCAGCACGACATCCCGCTGACCGACGACGAGGCGGAGGCGCTCGCCGACATCCTCGGTGCGTCGCTGATGCTCGGCCAGCTCTCCGGGCTGCGTGAGCAGGCCGCCGGGCTGCTCACCGAGCAGATCGCCATTCCGGCCGGTTCGAAGTACGTGAACCGGAAGCTGGCCGACACCCAGACGCGTACCCGCACCGGTGCCTCGATCGTGGCCGTGCTGCGCCACGGTGAGGTCATCGTCTCGCCGGAACCGTCCTTCCGCTTCGCCGCCGGCGACGTGGTGGTCGTGGTCGGGACCCGCAAGGGCCTCGACGGGGTGACCGCCATCCTCGCCGACAGTGACCCGGACGGCTGAGGCGCGGATGCACGAGACCACAACACTGCTCGTCGAGGTCGGCGCGCTGCTCTTCCTGCTGGGCCTGCTCGGCCGGCTGAGCCGCCGGATCGGCCTCTCGCCAATCCCCCTGTACCTGCTCGCCGGGCTCGCCTTCGGGCACGGCGGCCTGCTACCGCTCAACGCCAGCGAGGAGTTCTTCGCCGTCGGCGCCGAGATCGGCGTCATCCTGCTGCTGGTGATGCTCGGCCTGGAGTACTCGGCCAACGAACTGGTCGGCAACCTGCGGTCCGCGGCCCCGGCCGGCCTGATCGACGGCCTGCTCAACGCGCTGCCCGGCGCGGCGTTCGCGCTGCTGCTCGGCTGGGACTGGGTGGCCGCGCTGGTGCTCGCCGGCATCACCTGGGTCTCCTCGTCCGGCGTGATCGCGAAGGTCCTCGGTGACCTCGGCCGGCTGGGTAACCGGGAGACCCCGGTGATCCTGTCGGTCCTGGTGATCGAGGACCTCGCCATGGCCCTCTACCTGCCGCTGGTCACCGCCGTGCTGGCCGGCACCGGCCTGCTGGGCGGCGGCATCGCGCTCGCCATCGCGGTGGGCACGGTCCTGCTGGTGCTGGTGGTCGCCATCCGGTACGGCAACGCCATCTCCACCTTCATGTCGGCCAAGGACCCCGAGGCGCTGCTGCTCGGCGTGCTCGGCATGACGCTGCTGGTCGCCGGTGTGGCGGCCAAGCTCCAGGTCTCGGCGGCGGTCGGCGCGTTCCTGGTCGGCATCGCGCTCTCCGGGCCGGTGGCGCACCACGCGACCGAGCTGCTCACCCCGCTGCGGGACCTCTTCGCCGCGGTGTTCTTCGTCTTCTTCGGCCTGGTCACCGACCCGCGGGACATCCCGCCGGTGCTGCTGCCGGCGCTCGGGCTGGCCATCGTCACCATGGCGACGAAGACGCTCACCGGCTACCTGGCCGCGCGCCGGGTCGGCATCGCCGAACCCGGTCGGTGGCGGGCCGGCCTGGCCCTGGTGCCGCGTGGTGAGTTCTCCATCGTCATCGCGGGGCTCGCGGTGGCCGCCGGCAGCGTCGAGCCGAAGCTGGCGGCGCTGGCCACGGCGTACGTCCTGATCACGGTGGTGACCGGACCGATGCTGGCCCGACTGCCCGACCTCGCCTGGTTCAAGCGCTGGGTGCGTCAGCGCGGCGCGGCGCAGCGGGCCCAGCCGGCGCCCGTGCCGGACTGACCTGCGCATCAGCCCGGACGGCCGGGTCGACCGTACGGTCGGCCCGGCCGGTCCAACGGTTGTGGAATTGCTGCCGCCAGGGTCTACCGCCGGTCACCGATGGCGCGTTACCGTGTCGCCCCAGCAGCCAGGTTCGCGGGGGCGAGAGCGGAAGGTTGGCCGGTGAGCGTGCAGGAGTCGACGTTCCACGGGTTCGCCAACCCGGTCGACCCGTCCCCGGCGGAGTTGCGGGCGTGGGCCTACCATCCCGACTCCGTTCCGTTGTCCTCCATGCCGCCCGACTGGGACCTGCTGGTCTCCGGCGACCGGCTGGTGACGACGCTGTTCGACCTGGCGATGGATCCGAGCTGCCCGGCCCGGCGGTTCGCGCTGCACTGCCTCTACATCTACGCCGCCGACGGCATCCGGACGAACTTCCGGGCCCACCCCAAGCGGCGCTTCCGGAAGCTGGTCGAGCAGGCCGAGCGGGACGGCGACGAGCTGATGCGCACCTGGGCACACAACAGCCGGGTGCTGCTGGCCCGACCGGATCTCTTCGCCTACCGCGACTGGTGCGAGGGCGGCCTGGTCCGGGAGAACCGCCGCATCGGCTGAGGCGCCACCGGCCGGCGGCGATCGACTCCGATGCGGGATGACGCGCCAACCGCGCCGCCGACACCCCGCTTCGCCGCACACCCAGTGGATCTTTAGCTCCGGCCCGCCCGCACGTTTTGGACGGCGAACGGGCCGGGACCCCCCGTGGGTCCCGGCCCGCACGTCGGCGTACCGGAAGTCAGGGAACCGGCCCGCCCTGCTCGCGGCGACGGGTGTCGGTCCGCCCCTTGTCGACGCCGTGGTCGACCTGGTCGGCGAACCGGCCGTCGAGGATCTCGTCGAACTTCTCCCGGACCGTCTCGGCCACCTTGTCGAGTCGCTGCTCCGCCTGCTCCGCCACCTTCTTCGCTGGCTCCGCCACCTGCTCCCCCTCGCCGGGTCGGTAGGTTAGGTCCGGATTAAGCGGATAGGACCTATTGGCACCCTAACCGAGCCGGCCCGGCCCGCGCCGGGAATCCGGCGAGCGGACCGGGCCGGCACAGCGGTCTCCGGGTCAGCGGTGGTCAGCGTTCGGGCCCCCGGCGGGGTCGCCAGACCACCAGGGCGGTGGTGGTGCGGTTGGTGGGCACGAGGTCCCGGCCCGGAAAGCGGGCCAGCGACTCCAGCTCGGCGATCCGGCGGTACGCGGCGTCGAGCTCCGCCTCCAGCTGGGCCACCCGCTGTTGGGCCTGCTCCAGCAGCCGTTCCAGGCCGATGATCCGCTTGACCCCGGCCAGGTTGATCCCGTCGTCCTGACTGAGCCGCTGCACCTCGCGCAGCAGCACCACGTCCCGGACGCTGTACCGGCGCCCGCCGCCGGCCGCCCGACCGGCCTGCACCAGGCCCAACCGGTCGTACTGGCGCAGCGTCTGCGGGTGCATCCCCGCCATCCGCGCGGCCACCGAGATCATCAGCACCTTGGCCTCGTAGGCAGGGTCGTCCGAGCCGACGAACTCGCCCGACATGCCACTCACCTCCGCGTGCACTCCACCACCGGCTAACTGAACCGACGCACCCGCGCGTCGAGATGTTCCCGAGCGGCCGGCGGGGTCTGCGCGGCGAAGGTTTCCAGCGCCGCCCGCGCCTCGTCGGACACTCCGGCGGGCACCACCACGTCGAGCGTCACCAGCAGGTCACCGGCCCGCCCGTCGCGGCGTACCACGCCCTTGCCCCGCGCCCGCAGGATCCGGCCGCTCGGCGTGCCCGGCGGCACCCGCAGGGTCACCGCGCCGTCGAGCGTGGGTACCCGCAGATCGGTGCCGAGCACCGCCTCCGCGAACGTGATCGGCACGGTCAGCGTGAGGTCGTCGCCGGTACGCCCGAACAGCTCGTCCGGACGCACCTTCACGTGGACGAACAGGTCACCGGCCGGCCCGCCGCGCTCGCCGGGCTCACCCCGCCCGGCCAGCCGGATCCGCTGCCCGTCGGCCACCCCGGCGGGGAACCGGACGTTGAGCGTCCGGGTCTTGGTGACCCCGCCGGTGCCCTGGCACTCCGGGCACTTCTCCTCCACGATCGTGCCCACGCCCTGGCAGTTGCGGCACGGCTCGGAGAAGCTGAACGACCCCTGGTTGCGGGTGGTCACGCCGGCGCCCTGGCACACCGGGCAGGTGCGCGGCTGGGTGCCGGGCTTGGCCCCGCTGCCGTGGCAGGTGTCGCAGACCCCGGGCGCGCGCAGCGTCAGCGGGAGCGTCACCCCGCGTACCGCGTCGCCGAAGTCGAGCGCCACCTCGGCCTCGACGTCCCGCCCCCGGGCCGGCCCGCGGGGCGCCGCCCCGCCTCCGCCGCCCGAGAAGATCGAACTGAACAGGTCCTGGAAGCCGGCGCCGCCGAAGCGCCGGTCGCCCCCGCCGGCCGCGCCCCCGAACAGGTCGGAGACGTCGAAAGGCATC
The DNA here is from genome assembly GCF_030519475.1 of Micromonospora sp. C28SCA-DRY-2. Lineage (GTDB taxonomy): Bacteria > Actinomycetota > Actinomycetes > Mycobacteriales > Micromonosporaceae > Micromonospora. Next base: position 9,702 of record NZ_JAUMKD010000009.1, read on the forward strand.
CCGCCCGGCTGGCCGGCGCCACGCGCACTGCGCCGGAACGCGCCCGAGCCGAACAGCGAGCGCATCTCGTCGTACTCGCGGCGCTTGGCCTCGTCGCCGAGCACCGCGTACGCCTCGGAGACGGCCTTGAACCGCTCCTCCGCCTTCGGGTCACCCGGGTTGTGGTCCGGGTGCGACTCCCGGGCCAGCTTCCGGTAGGCCTTCTTGATCTCGTCTGCGGAGGCGGCCTTCGCCACGCCCAGTTCGGCGTAGTAGTCCTTCTCGATCCAGTCCTTGGAACTCACCGGTCCACCCCCTCCCGGCCCACATGGCCCGGACGCCCCGCCCGTCGTACGCCGGCGGGCGGGGCGGTCCGGTCACTCACTCGCATCTATTCCGGGTCGGCGACCCCGACCAGCGCCGGCCGCAGCAGCCGCTCGCCGATCTGGTAGCCGCGTCGCATGATCTGCACACAGGTCGGCTCGGTGACGTCGGCCGAGGTCTGGTGCGCCACCGCCTCGTGCCGGGTCGGGTCGAACGGGTCGCCCTGCTCGCCGAACGCGGTCAGCCCGAACTTGCCGAGCGCCGTGGTGAGCTGCTCGGCCACCGAGCCGAACGGCCCGACCAGGTCGCCGTGCTCGCGGGCGCGGTCCAGGTCGTCGAGGATCGGCAGCAGCGCGGCGAGCACCGCCCCGGTGGCCTGCTCGGTGACCAGGCCCCGGTCGCGGTCCACCCGCTTGCGGTAGTTGGCGTACTCCGCCGTCACCCGCTGCAGGTCCCGGGTCCGCTCGTCCAGCTCGGCGCGGAGCGCCTCCAGCTCGGCCGCGAGCGGCGTGCCGGTGCCGGTGCCGCCCTCCGCCGGCTCGGCCGGCGCGTCCACCACCGGCGGACCGCCCGGCGCCGAGCCCTCGGCGGGCGTGGCCTCGACCTCGATCTCGTCGACGACGACCTCGGCGTCCTCGACCAGCCCCTCGGCCGGGACGTCCGTCCCGGCGTCGGCGGCGGCCGCGTCCGGCTCGACCGTCTCGCTGATCTTGCGGTTGTTGCGGATGACGACCCGCGGCTTCTCGCCAGCTGCCTGCTCGGCCTGCTCGGCGGGCGCCGAGCCACCCGGCGCCGACCCGGTGGCGCCCGGGTCGGCGGCTCGTGGCTTCTCCGTCATACGGCTACCTCATCCCTGTGCGTGGAGTTCGGGTGGCGAGGCCGAAGGTCACTTCTTGTCCTCGTCCACGATCTCCGCGTCGACCACGTCGTCGTCGCCACCGGCCTGCGCGCCACCGGTCGCCCCGGCGCCGGCGCCGGCACCCGCGGCACCCGGCTGCTGCTGCTCGGCCTGCTGGGCGTAGAGCAGCGAACCGGCCTGCTGGGAGACCTGGGCCAGCTTCTCGTGCGCCGACTTGATCTTCTCGATGTCGCTGCCGCCGAGCGCGCCGCGCAGCTCGCCGAGGGCCTCGTTGAGCTGGTCCTTGTTCTCGGCGGGGAGCTTGTCGCCGTTCTCCGCCAGGAACTTCTCGGTCTGCCACTGGAGCGCCTCGGCCACGTTGCGGGTCTCGGCCTCCTCGCGGCGGCGCTTGTCCTCCTCGGCGTGCTCCTCGGCGTCCCGGCGCATCCGCTCGATGTCGTCCTTCGGCAGCGAGGAGCCGCCGGTGATCGTCATCTTCTGCTCCTTGCCGGTGCCGAGGTCCTTGGCGTGCACGTTGACGATGCCGTTGGCGTCGATGTCGAAGGTGACCTCGATCTGCGGCACGCCGCGCGGCGCCGGCGGGAGGCCGGTCAGCTCGAAGGTGCCGAGCTTCTTGTTGTAGGCGGCGATCTCGCGCTCACCCTGGAAGACCTGGATCAGCACCGACGGCTGGTTGTCGTCCGCCGTGGTGAAGACCTCGGAGCGCTTGGTCGGGATGGTGGTGTTGCGCTCGATCAGCTTGGTGAAGATGCCGCCCTTGGTCTCGATGCCCAGGCTCAGCGGGGTCACGTCGAGCAGCAGGACGTCCTTCACCTCGCCCTTGAGCACACCGGCCTGCAGGGCGGCGCCGACGGCGACGACCTCGTCCGGGTTGACGCCCTTGTTGGGCTCCTTGCCGGTGAGCTGCTTGACCAGGTCGGTCACGGCCGGCATCCGGGTCGAACCACCGACCAGGATGACGTGGTCGACGTCGGAGACCTTGATCCCGGCGTCCTTCACGGCCTGCTCGAACGGACCCTTGCAGCGGTCCAGCAGGTCCTGCGTCATCCGCTGGAACTCGGCGCGGCTGAGCGTCACGTCCAGGTGCAGCGGGCCGGCCGCGCCGGCGGTGATGTACGGCAGGTTGATGTTGGTGGTGGTGGCGGCGGACAGCTCGATCTTGGCCTTCTCGGCCGCCTCACGGAGCCGCTGCAGGGCCATCTTGTCCTGCGCCAGGTCGATGCCGTGCTCGCCACGGAAGGTCTTCACCAGGTGGTCGATGATCCGCTGGTCCCAGTCGTCGCCACCGAGGTGGTTGTCACCGCTGGTCGACTTGACCTCGATGACGCCCTCGGCCAGCTCCAGCAGCGACACGTCGAAGGTGCCGCCACCGAGGTCGAAGACCAGGACGGTCTGCTCCTTGGAGCCCTTGTCCAGCCCGTACGCCAGGGCGGCCGCGGTCGGCTCGTTGACGATCCGCAGCACGTTGAAGCCGGCGATCTCACCGGCCTCCTTGGTGGCCTGGCGCTGGCCGTCGTTGAAGTAGGCCGGGACGGTGATCACCGCGTCGGTGATCTGCTCGCCCAGGTACGCCTCCGCGTCCCGCTTGAGCTTCATCAGCGTCCGGGCCGAGATCTCCTGCGGGGTGTACTTCTTGCCGTCGATGTCGACGGACCAGTTGGTGCCGATCTCCCGCTTGACCGACCGGATGGTCCGGTCCGGGTTGGTCACCGCCTGGCGCTTGGCGACCTCACCGACGAGCACCTCGCCGTTGCGGGCGAACGCGACGATCGACGGGGTCGTCCGCGAGCCCTCCGCGTTGGCGATGACGGTGGGCTCACCGCCCTCCAGGACGCTGACGCAGGAGTTCGTCGTGCCGAGGTCGATACCGACCGCACGTGCCATCTTCGCTTCCTCGCTTCGTTACGTTGAGCAGGTGACGGGCACCGCCCGCTGAACTGTCCGGCGGGTGCCCGCTGCCGGACCCCACCACAAGTTGAGTGAACTTGACTCAATAGTGCCACGCGGTCCGCGATCGTCAAGTCGAGGTTGAGTCTGGCTGACGCAAGTCCGACACAGCTACTCATCAGTTGTCTTCCCTTGCATCGGTCGGGCACGCTTTAGCGGTGACGACGCACGGCGATTCCGCCACCCAGTCCGGCGCGCCCGCCGTCGCAGCCCGCACCGGCGGAACGGACGCCGGGGAGGACCCGCCCGCCACCACCGGGGAGGACACCCTGCCCGCGGCGCTCGCCGGCCTGCGGGCCGCGATCGGGGCGGCCCGGTTCCCGCTCGTCCTGCCCTCGGCCGAGCCGGCCCGGCGTACCGGCGCCGCCCTCACCGACCAGCTCGACGACTACCTCATCCCCCGCCTCGCCCGGCTGGACGCGCCGCTGCTGGTGGTGGTCGGCGGGTCCACCGGCGCGGGCAAGTCGACACTGGTCAACAGCCTGGTGCAGGCCCGGGTGAGCGCCGCCGGCGTGCTCCGGCCGACCACCCGCTCGCCGGTGCTGGTCTGCAGCCCGGCCGACGCCGCCTGGTTCCGCCAGGGCGAGCTGCTGCCCGGCCTCACCCGCACCAACGAACCGAGTGCGGATCCGCGCACCCTGCACCTGGTCACCGCCCCGGCGCTGCCGGCCGGGCTGGCCTTCCTCGACGCGCCCGACATCGACTCGGTGGTCGACGTCAACCGGGCCCTGGCCGGCCAACTGCTGGCCGCCGCCGACCTCTGGCTCTTCGTCACCACCGCCGCCCGCTACGCCGACGCGGTTCCCTGGGAGCTGCTGCGCAGCGCCCGCTCCCGGGGCGCGGTGATCGCCATGGTGCTCGACCGGGTCCCCCCGGAGGCGGCCGACGAGATCGCCGCCCACCTGTCCGAGATGCTGGCCGCGCAGGATCTCGGCGCGGCGCCGCTCTTCGTGCTGCCGGAGACCTGGGTCGACGGGCAGGGGCTGCTGCCCGACCGGGTCACCGCGCCGCTGGCCGGCTGGTTCGCCCGGCTGGCCGCCGACGCGGACGCCCGGGCCGCCGTGGTCCGGCAGACCCTGGACGGGGCGCTCGCCTCGCTGCACCCCACCGTCGAGGGGCTCGCCGAGGCCGCCGAGGAGCAGGTGGCCGCCGCGGACGCGCTCGACGAGCGGGTCCGGGCCGCGTACCGGGGGGCGCACCGGACGGTCGAGCAGGGGCTGCGCGACGGTCGGCTGCTCCGCGGCGAGGTGCTCGCCCGCTGGCAGGAGTTCGTCGGCACCGGCGAGTTCTTCCGCACCCTGGAGGCGCGGATCGGCCGGCTGCGCGACCGGGTGGTGGCCGCGGTGACCGGCCGGCCCGCCCCGGCCGCCGAGCTGCGGACCGCCATCGAGTCGCAGCTGGTCACCCTGCTGCGCGGGGTAGCCGCCGAGGCGGCCGAGAACGCGTACACCGGGTGGAAGGCGCACCCGGCGGGGTCGGCGCTGCTCGAACCGCCGCTCGCCCACCCCTCCGACGACCTGCCCGAGCGCGCCGAGCGGATGGTCCGCGACTGGCAGCGCGCGGTGCTGGAGCTGGTCCGGGCCGAGGGCGGCGACAAGCGGTTCGTGGCCCGCACGGCGGCGTACGCGGTGAACGCCACCGGGCTGGCGGTGATGATCGCGGTGTTCGCCTCGACCGCGTTCATCCCGACCGGGCTGGAGGTGGCCACCGGCGCCGGCACCACCGTCGCCGCGCAGGCAGTGCTCCAGGCGATCTTCGGCGACCAGGCCGTGCGTACGCTCGCCAACAAGGCCCGGACCGACCTGCTGGACCGGGTGCGGGCGCTGCTGGACGACGAGGCCGCCCGCTACCTCACCCGTACCGAGCAGGCCCGGCCGGCCGCGGACACCGCCGCCGAGCTGCGCCGGGCCGCCCGCCGGGTGGAGGTCGCCCGGCACCGCAGCGGCTTCGCCGAGGCCACCGGCGCCGCCCTCCCGACCGAGGAGGAGCGGTGAACAACATCGTCGGGCGGATGCGCGAGGCGTTCCGCGGCGACCAGCGGGTGGACGCGGACGACCTGATCGCCCGGCTGGAGGCGATCGAGCGGTTCCTCGGCCTGGTCGACGGGCACCTGCCGGACGCCCGGCTGGTCGCCGCGCACACCCTGGTCGAGCGGGCCGGCACCCGGCTGTCACTCTCCCGCGACCACACAGTGGTGGCCCTCGCCGGGGCCACCGGCAGCGGCAAGTCCAGCCTGTTCAACGGGCTGGCCCGGCTGGAGCTGTCACCGGTCGGGGTACGCCGGCCCACCACCGGCGTCACGCACGCCTGCGCGTGGGGGCCGCTGGACGGCGGCAGCCGGCTGCTCGACTGGATCGGCGTGCTGCCCCGGCACCGGTTCGTCCGGGAGAGCGCGCTGGACGGTGCCGACGAGTCGGCCCTGCACGGGCTGATCCTGCTCGACCTGCCCGACTTCGACTCCGTGCAGCACGCCCACCGGCTGGAGGTGGACCGGCTGCTCGGCCTGGTCGACCTGGTGGTCTGGGTGGTCGACCCGCAGAAGTACGCGGACCGGGTGATCCACACCAGCTACCTGCGCGAGTTCCACCGGCACAGGGACGTGACCCTGGTCGTGCTCAACCAGGCCGACCGGCTACCCCCGGCCGAACTGCCCCGGGTGCTGACCGACCTGCGCCGGCTGCTCGACGCCGACCAGCTCGCCGGCGTACCGCTGCTGGCCACCACGGCCACCGAGCAGGCCGGCATCGCCGGGCTGCGGGAGGCGCTGGAACGCACCGTGGCCGAACGGCAGGCGGCGCTGCGCCGGCTGGCCGGCGACGTGGACGGCGTGGTCGCCGGGCTGGCCGAACTGGTCGGCCGGGACCAACCGTCCGCGGGCCCGGACGCCGCCGTGGTCCGCGAGCTGAACCGGGCGCTGGCCGGCGCGGCCGGGGTGCCGGCGGTGGCCGAGGCGGTCGAGTTGGCGTACCGGCACCGGGCCGGCGCGGCCACCGGCTGGCCGGTGGTGCGGGGCTGGCGGCGGCTGCGCCCCGACCCGCTGCGCCGCCTGCACCTGGCCGGCGGCGCCGCCGGCGACGATCCGGCGGAGAGCCTGGTGGCCGCCACCTCGGTGCCCGACCCGACCGCCGCGCAGCGGTCCGCGCTCGGGCTGGCGATCCGGTCGGTGGCCGACGGGACCGGGGCCGACCTCCCGGGTGCCTGGCAGACGGCGGTGACCGCCGCCGCGCGGTCCCGCCTCGCCGACCTGCCGGACGCGCTGGACCGGGCGGTGGCCGGCACCGACCTGGGCATGGACCGGCGGCCGGTCTGGTGGCGGCTGGTGGGCGGGCTGCAGTGGCTGCTCACCCTGGCCGCGCTGGTCGGCCTGGGCTGGCTCGCGCTGGGCTACGCGCTGCGCGCGCTCGGCCTGCCCGCGCTGGACAACCCCACCGTCGGGGTGGTGCCGCTGCCGACCCTGCTGCTGCTCGGCGGGCTGCTGGCCGGGCTGCTGGTGGCCGCGCTGACCCGGCCGGTCGTCCGGCTGGCCGCCCGGCGCGCCCGGGGCCGGGCCGAGCAACGGCTCACCGCCGCGGTGGCGACGGTCGGCGAGACGTACGTCCTCGCGCCGGTACGGGTCGTGCTCGGCTCGTACGCCAAGGCGCGGGAGGCGCTCCGGTCGGCCACGCGCGACTGACCCGGGCAGCCCGGCGCGCGGCCCACCCGGGGGCCCGGCGCGGGTGACCGGGTGCCCGGCGTGCGGGCGAATCGCTCGGCTCGCTACCGCTGACCGGAACGGCGCGGCGGCGTAGGGTCGATACATGGCCACGCCCCAGACCCCCTACGACGCGGTGCTCCAGGCCGCACGCGACGTGACCAGGCTGGACACCGCCCTCGACGCCGAGATGCTCGGTGCCGCGCTGCTCGGCAGCGTCTACGCGGTCGCCGAGACCGACCGCAGCGCCGCGGTGCGGGACTTCGTGGCCGGCTTCCTGGCCGCCACCTCCCGCCGCCGCACGGCCGCCGCCACCACCATCCGCTCCGTCTTCGCCGCCCTGGTGCCCGACGCCGAGGGCGCCGCCCGGGTCCGCCCCGGCGCCACCGCGCCGGCCTGGTCGGGCCAGCTCGGCAAGGTGCACCTCACCGGCAGCTGGGCCTACGGCGACGTGTACGGCGACCAGACCTCCTACCTCGCCACCTTCGCCTACGACGACGCGGCCGGCGGCCCGGAGCACGCCCTGGTGGCCCTGGTCGACCACAACATCGGGATCACCAAGGACGTCTTCGTCGGCGGGCCGGCCGAACGGATCCTGGAGCAGGTCCGGCAGATGTGCGCCGGCGACGAGCTGACCTGGTTCCGGGAGGAGGATCCGGCCCGGATGCACGGCGAGGTGAGCCGGCACCTGGCGATCACCGACGACCTCGGTGAGCTGCCGGGTGAGGGCTCGCTGGCCACCGACCGGGCGCTGGTCGGCGCGCGGCTGGCGCTGCTGCCGCACGGCGCGGTCCCGCCGGCCGACCCGGACGCCGTCGAGCCGCTCTCCGCCGCCGAGCGTACGGAGCTGGTGCGGCGGTTCCTCGCCTCGCCCGAGGCGGCCCGGTTCGGCCTGGACAGCGTCGAGGGCCCGGAACTGGCGTCCCTGCACTTCTGCCTGAGCCTGCTGCTGGACCACGCGGCGAGCTTCCCGGACGCCGACCCGCTGCGCTGGAGTCCCGCGGTGGCCGGGCTGTTCCTGCTGGACTGGGTGCACCGGCGGGCCGTGCTCGACATGGACGACGCCGCGATGCTGCCCCGGGTGCTGCGCGCCTGGGCCGGCTACGCCGCCCGCCAGCGCGGGCTGCCCGAGCCGGCCGCGGCGCAGACCGACACCGCGATCGAGGAGATGGTGCCGGAGTTCGCCCGGCTCTACACCACCGGCGAGCGGCGCAGCCCGGCCACCGCCGCGGTCGCCCAGCTCATGGCCGACGGAGTCGACCCCGACGACCCCGCCGCCCTGAACGCCTGGATCGAAGCCAACCGCCACCGCCTAGCCGACGACGGCGCCTAACCCCCCCACCCCCCGTGAACCCCGTTGATCATGAGGTTGGCGGCGGTCGACGAGATCGACACCGCCGCCAACCTCATGATCAACAGGCGGAGGTCACGGGTTGACCAGGGTGAGGTGGGTGGGGGCGATCGAGACGGTGAGGCGCTGGCCCCAGTCGAGGGTGAGGCGGTCGGATTCCAGGCCGTCGGCGAAGGCCACCAGGCCGTCGGACTCGGCCACCAGGTCCAGCCGGTCGCCCGCGGCCAGCCGGCCGGCGGTGAGGCCGACGCCGGTGACCGGGGACGGCCACGCCTCCCGGACGAACCAGCCGAGCGCGGCCTCCTCCGGGGCGGGCGGCGGCGGCGCACCCGGACGGTCGCGCGCGATCGACGCGCACCAGCCGGTCGCCCCCGTACCGCTGCCGACCACCACCCCGGAGGAGGAGTGCCGCTCCCGCCGGGTCCGCCCGCTCTCGCAGACCGAGAGCAGGTAGCGGGCGGACTGGTGGGAGGTGTGCCCGACGTACACCTCGTTGAGGCCGACCAGTTCCTGGCCGTCGTCGAGGGCGGCCCGGACCATGGTCCGGGCGGCGGTCGGGGCCGCGCCCGCCACCACCGCCGGCAGCAGGGCGGCGAGCGACCCGGCGCGGTGCCGGACCAGCACCCCGGCGTTGCGCCCCGGTTCGGGGTCGACGCCGATCACCGGCTGCCCGGACAGGTACTTGGCGACGTTGGCCACCAGGCCGTCCGGCCCCACCGCCACCACCACGTCCTCTGGGGCGAAGAGGAACCGGGGCAGGTCGTCGCGGTCCACCGCGCCGCGCCGCCAGTCCGCCGGCACGGCCGCCCCGACGGTGGTCAGCGCGGCCTGGAGCGCCTCGTGCCGGTCCACCACCTCGGCCAGGTCCCGGCCGCGTTCCCGCAGGTACCAGGCGGCCGCGGCCCGGGTGCCGTGCCGGGCCAGCAGTTCGTCCAGCTCGCTGCGCCGGCTGACCACGACGACCCGGGGCGCGAGGGTGCCGGCCCCGGCGCCGCCGCCCGCCCGGCCGCTCACCGGAGCGACCCCGGGCGGCACGCCGGGCCCGGCCCGATCTCCGCCGCGCGGCGGCTCGTCCCGCCGCTCATCGGGCCGGGACCAGCCGGGCCAGCAGGTCGGAGACCAGGTCGGGGGTGACCGTGAGCTGCCCGATCTGCGGCAGCTGCCCGGCCAGCTCCCGGACCGTCAGGGCCCGCAGCACCTCCGGCGGCAGTTCGGCGTACGCGGCCAGCTTCGCCGCCTCCGCCTCGGCCTCGGCGTGCCCGAGCACGCGCACCCCGTCGGCCCGGGCGGCGGCCAGCATCCGCTCCTTCTCCGCCTCGGCGCCGGCGAGCACCCGGGCCCGCTCGGCGGCCGCCGCGTTGGCGACCTTCTCCCGCTCGGCCTTGCCCTGGGCGGCGGCGAGTTCGGCGGCGGCGTCCAGCTCTACCCGGCGCCGGGAGTTCGCGCCGTGCTGCTCGACCAGTTGCTGCTCCCGCCGGGCCAGCTCGATCTTGTTCTGGAGTTCGTTCTCGGCGATCGAGCGCTCCTGCTCGACCGCCTGGGCGCGCCGGGCGTAGGTGGCCCGGTCGGCCTCGACCTGCACCGCCTCCCGGGTCGGCGTCTGCAACGCGCGCTCCAGCTCGGGCTCGGGGCGGATGGCCACCACCCGGGCGCTGACCACCGCCACGCCGACGTCGGCGAGCCGGGGCTCGGCCGCCAGGGCCGCCGAGACCGCCTCGCGGACCGGCGCGATGGTGGTGAGCGCCTCGGCCAGCGGCACCCGGGCGAGCAGGTCGAGGGCGGGCTGCTGGGCCAGCTCGGCGAGGAGCGTGGCCACCTGGTCGAGCGGGCGGGACCGGGCCCGGCCGGTACGCGGGTCGACCGAGAAGTCGAGCCGGGCCGCGGCCAGCGCCGGGTCGGCCACCCGGTAGGTCACCGTGGCCTGCACGGTGATGTCGGCGAAGTCGCCGGTGCGGGCGTGGAAGAGCAGCGGCAGCTCCCGGTCGTCCACCGGCACCTCGCTGAGCACCGCCCGCAGCGGCCGGTACCAGAAGGAGAGCCCGGTGCCCTCCCGGCGGACCCGCCCGCCGACCTGCCACCGGACCCAGCTGGTCGGCGTTCCGCGCAGGTGGCGCAGGAAGAAGCGCCTCGTCACATCGGCCATCGTCTCCACCTCGTTTCTTTTTCGTCGTCACGACGATAAACGCTCTGCTAGATTCTCGTCAAGGTGGTGATAAAGATGGCCGAGTACCCGCCCTTCGCGGTGACCGTCGACCTGGTGGTGCTGACCGTCCGGGCCGACGAGCTGAACGTCCTGCTGGTCCGGCGCGGCATCGAGCCGTACCGGGGGCGCTGGGCGCTGCCCGGCGGCTTCGTCCAGATCGACGAGGACCTACCGGCCGCCGCCGTCCGCGAGCTGACCGAGGAGACCGGTCTCGCCGAGCCGGCCGGGCACCTCGAGCAGCTCGGCACGTACGGCCGGCCGGACCGCGACCCGCGCGGCCGGGTGGTCACGGTGGCCTGGCTGGCCCTGCTGCCCGATCTCGGCAGCCCGGTGGCCGGCACGGACGCCGCCTCGGCGGACTGGCTGCCGGTCGCCCGGCTGACCCCCGGGCAGCTCGCCTTCGACCACGACCGGATCCTCGCCGACGGGGTGGAGCGGGCCCGGGCGAAGCTCGAGTACACCCCGCTGGCCGCGGCGTTCTGCCCGCCCGAGTTCACCGTGGCGCAACTGCGGGCGGTCTACGAGACGGTCTGGGGCACCCGGCTGGACCCGCGCAACTTCCACCGCAAGGTGACCGGCACGCCGGGGTTCGTGGAGCCGGTGGGCCGCGCCACCGAGGGCGAGCGGGGCCGGCCGGCCCAGCTGTTCCGGCGCGGTACGGCCACCCTGCTGCACCCGCCGATGCTGCGCCCGTCCTGACCGGGGGTGCGCTACCGCCGTGGCCGTGCTCGGCGCGCCTGTCCGGACCGGACGGGCGGCGACCCGGGCGGCCCCGGATCGCGCCAGCTCAGCGAAGGGTGGCGAAGACGACGCCCGCGATCAGCCCGCCGAGCCCGCCGCCGGCCAGCACCTGGGCCACCGTGTGATCGCCCAGCCGCACCCGGGACCAGCCGACCAGGGCGAGCAGCGGCGCGGTGACCAGCAGCCGGACGCCGAACGTCAACACCAGCACCACCACCGTGCCGGCGGCCACCGCCGCGTGGATGGACAGCTTCCACCAGTGGCTCACCCCCACGGCGACCACCAGACCGAGCACGCCGGCGGCGGTCAGCGCCAGCACCGGGCGGGGCGCGCCGAGCGCGGCGAGCAGGACCAGCCCGGCGGCCACCGAGCAGAGGCCGAAGAGCAACGGGATCCGCCGCTGCTCGCGGACGCCCACGTGGTGGTCGGTGAGCCGGCCCCGGCGCACCCCGCCGAGGATGTACGCGAACGGGATGCCGGTGACGAAGAGCGTGGCGAGCAGCCCCCAGGCCAGGCCGCGCGGGTCGCCCTGACTGCTGTGCCAGCCGATCGTCACGGTCAGCACGGTGACCAGCACCGCGGGCGCGGTCACCTCGGTGACGATCCGGGCCAGCCGGAATCCCGGACCGGAGCGGGTGGCGTCGGCCGGTGGGACCTCGCGATTCACCTGGCGGGAGCCGGCACCGCGCCCGTCACCGGGGTCGGCGAGGTCCGCGGCGCGGGGACCGGAGCGGCCGGCCCGGTGGCCGGCGGGCCGGTACGCGGCGACGGGGTGCGCTCCGCACCCGGGGCCGGCGTACCGGCGGCCGGACGGGGCGCCGGCACCGGCGACCCGGTCGACGTCGGGCTGGTACCGCCGGCGTTGGCCGGCGTGCCGGTCGGGGTGGCCGCCTCGGAGGCGGGAGTGGTGCCGCCGGGTGACGGGGTCGCTCCGTCCGGCGACGCGGGCGGGCCGCCCGTCGGGCTGGGCGAGCCGGTGCCGCTGGGGCTGGTCTCCGCCGAGGGCGACGGCGACGACGACGGGGACGGCGACGGCGAGGTGCCGCCGGTCGGCGACGGCGACGGTGAGGGCGCCGGCCGGGGCGGCGGGGCCGTCGTACCGGCGGTGGGCCGCGGCCGGCCGGGTGGCGGAGTCCGGGCCGGTGCGGGGTCGGCCGCGAACCCGGCCGGACCGCCGGGTCGGCGCGCGGCCGGCCGCCACGGGGCGGTGGCCGCCGGGCCGACGGACGGCGTGGCGGACGGGGTGACCGCCGGCTGGCTGGTCACCGGCAGCGGGATCACCACCGGGCCGACCGACGGGGTCGGGATGAACGGGGTGCTGGTGTCCGGCAGCGCGGTGCTGCCGACGGTGGCCGACCCGGTGCTGATCGCGGCCAGGATCGGCATCGACGCGGTGCCGGCCAGCAGGGCCACGGTGAACAGGTAGCCCCGCGAGGGGGCCACCGAGCCCGGCGCGCGGTGCGCGCCGACCACCCGGCGGTAGCCGCCGGCCGCACGGTGCCGGCCGAGCAGTGGAGCGCCTGGTCCCTCAGCTGGGTCGGACACCGCACACTCCTCGTCGTCGTCGGCCACCGGGAGACCGGACGGGCCGCGCCCACCCGGGGAAGCGGCAAACCACTCGATCGGTGGCGATCCGCCCGAACCAGGGTGGCGCAGTGACGGTGCGTCAGCCAACCCGTTACCGCGTGTCGCCACGCGTATCTGGCCGAACGGTGACGAACCATCGCCGGAACGGTCGGGCGGCGATTGGAGGGACACCGGGCGATCGGTGTAACGAACTGGGCGGCCCCGACGGTGCGGGGCGGGCGTACTGTGGGCCCGCTCACCCTTGATGCGAATATGGACCACGACGGCAACGCAGCCGCGACCTCCGCGCACCCTCGCGGCAGGCGCGGCGCGGCGCCGGCGCTCCCCGAACCGGGTTCGGCCTGAATCCGGCTCACGCCGCGCGGCAACCCCCACCGGGGCTAGGCGCGGCCGCCAGGAACCGGTCCGGCACCAGCCGGACGGGCGCACGAGTTGCGCGGCCGGGTGACCCCCCGGTGCCGACGCAGACATGACAGGGAGAGACGGATGGCAAAGGGCGACCCCGGGGTCACCACCCGCGGCCGGCGGGCCGCACCCCGGTCGAAGAAGGCCGGGGCCGGCAAGGCCGGTGACCCGGAACTGGTGCAGCTGCTCACCCCAGAGGGCGAGCGGATCGAGAGCGTGACCGGGCCGGACGGCACGGAGTACCGCGTCGACTTCACCGACGAGGAGTACCGCGGCCTCTACCGGGACCTGGTGCTGGTTCGCAAGCTGGACGCCGAGGCCACCGCCCTGCAGCGGCAGGGTGAGCTGGGCATCTGGGCGAGCCTGCTGGGTCAGGAGGCGGCCCAGGTCGGCTCCGGCCGGGCGCTGCGTACGCAGGACATGGCCTTCCCGACCTACCGCGAGCACGGCGTGCTCTACTGCCGGGGCATCGACCCGATCATGCCACTCGGCCTGTTCCGCGGCGTCGACCAGGGCGGCTGGGACCCGAACGAGTTCAAGTTCAACATGTACACGATCGTGATCGGGGCGCAGACCCTGCACGCGACCGGGTACGCCATGGGCATCGCCATGGACGGCAAGACCGGCACCGACGACGGCGAGGCGGTCATCGCCTACTTCGGCGACGGGGCGACCAGCCAGGGCGACGTGAACGAGTCGTTCGTCTGGGCCGGCGTGTTCAACGCGCCGATGGTCTTCTTCTGCCAGAACAACCAGTACGCGATCTCCGAGCCGCTGGAGCGGCAGACCCGGATCCCGCTCTACCAGCGGGCCGCCGGCTTCGGCTTCCCGGGCATCCGGGTGGACGGCAACGACGTGCTCGCCACGTACGCGGTCACCCGCCAGGCGCTGGACAACGCCCGGCACGGGCAGGGCCCGAGCCTGATCGAGGCGTACACCTACCGGATGGGGGCGCACACCACCTCCGACGACCCGACCCGGTACCGGATCGCCAGCGAGGTCGAGGCCTGGCAGGCCAAGGACCCGATCGCCCGGATGAAGGCGTTCCTGACCAAGCAGCAGCTGGCCGACGCGGACTTCTTCGCCGAGGTCGACGAGCAGGCCCGCCGCGAGTCGGTGCACCTGCGCGAGCGGGTGCTGGCCATGCCCAACCCGGAGCCGACCACCCTGTTCGACCACGTCTACCCCAACGGGTCGCCGCTGGTCGAGCAGCAGCGGGAGCAGTTCAGCAGGTACCTGGAGTCGTTCGAGGGGAGCGCGCACTGATGGCCACGGAGACGCTCACCCTCGGCAAGGCCCTTAACGTCGGCCTGCGCCGCGCCCTGGAGAACGACCCGAAGGTCGTCATCATGGGCGAGGACGTCGGCAAGCTCGGCGGCGTCTTCCGGATCACCGACGGGCTGCAGAAGGACTTCGGCGACCAGCGGGTGATCGACACCCCGCTCGCCGAGTCCGGCATCATCGGCACCGCGATCGGCCTCGCCATCCGCGGCTACCGGCCGGTCTGCGAGATCCAGTTCGACGGCTTCGTCTACCCGGCGTACGACCAGATCGTGTCGCAGGTGGCGAAGATGCACTACCGCTCGCGCGGCAAGCTGAAGATCCCGATGGTGATCCGGATCCCGTTCGGCGGCGGCATCGGCGCGGTCGAGCACCACTCGGAGTCGCCCGAGGCGTACTTCGCGCACACCGCCGGCCTGAAGGTCGTCTCCTGCGCCAACCCGCAGGACGCCTACGTGATGATCCAGCAGGCCATCGCCTCGGACGACCCGATCATCTTCCTGGAGCCGAAGCGGCGCTACTGGGAGAAGGGTCCGGTGGAGGTGGACGCGCCGCTGGCCGACGCGTACCCGCTGCACGCCGCCCGGGTCGCCCGGCCGGGCACGGACGTCACCGTGCTGGCGTACGGGCCGATGGTGCGCACCTGCCTGGACGCGGCGACCGCCGCCGCCGAGGACGGCCGGGAGCTGGAGGTCATCGACCTGCGCACGCTCTCCCCGCTCGACCTCGGTGTGGTGTACGAGTCGGTGAAGCGCACCGGTCGGGCCGTGGTGGTGCACGAGGCGCCGTCCAACGTCGGCCTCGGCGCGGAGCTGGCGGCCCGGATCACCGAGGAGTGCTTCTACTCCCTGGAGTCCCCGGTGCTGCGGGTGACCGGCTTCGACACCCCCTACCCGGCCGCCCGGGTGGAGGAGGAGTACCTGCCCGACCTCGACCGGGTGCTCGACGCCGTCGACCGCACCTACGGCTGGTGATCGGCATGTCCCGGATCAAGGAGTTCAACCTGCCCGACCTGGGCGAGGGTCTGACCGAGGGCGAGATCCTCAGCTGGCTGGTCGCGGTGGGCGACACCATCGAGCTGAACCAGCCGATCGTCGAGGTGGAGACGGCCAAGGCGGCCGTGGAGATCCCGGCGAAGTGGGCCGGCCGGGTGCAGGCGATCTTCCACCCGGAGGGCACCACGGTGGAGGTCGGCACCCCGATCATCGCGATCGACACCGACCCGAACGCCGGGCCGGTGGAGACGCCGGACACGCCGTCCGGCACCGCCGGTGGCGACGACCTGCCCACCCCGTCGGCGGCCTCGCTGGCCGCGGTCGAGGTGGCGCCCGCCGAGGGCATGGTCGAGCCGGGCCTGATCGGCGGTCCCGCCCCGGGCGGCCGCACCGCCGTGCTGGTCGGCTACGGCCCGCGTACCACCGCGGCGAAGCGCCGCCCGCGCAAGGGTGACGTCCCGGCGCAGGCCCGGCCGGCCGCGGCCGGCGCGGCGCCGGCGCGGCCGGAGCCGGCCGCGGCCCCGCCGGTCGAGGCCGCCCCGGCCGCCGACCGCAACGGCCACACCGGCGCGGGCGGGCTGGTGCTGGCCAAGCCGCCGGTGCGCAAGCTCGCCAAGGACCTGGGCGTCGACCTCGCCACGCTGACCGGCTCGGGCCCGCTGGGCTCGATCACCCGGGAGGACGTGCAGCGGGCGGCGGCCGGCGCCACGGCGGCGGCCGAGCCGGTCGCGGCGACGCGGCCGGCCACCGCGGCTGCGAGCTTCGGCGCGGACCGCGAGCAGCGCATCCCGGTCAAGGGGGTACGCAAGCTCACCGCCGAGAACATGGTCCGGTCGGCGTTCACCGCGCCGCACGTGACCGAGTTCCTGACCGTCGACATGACCCGGGCGATGAAGGCCCTGGACCGGCTGCGCAACCGGCCGGAGTGGCGGGACGTGCGCGTCTCCCCGCTGCTGCTGGTGGCCAAGGCGGTGCTGCTGGCGGTCAAGCGGCACCCGATGGTGAACTCCACCTGGTCCGGCGACGAGATCGTCGTCAAGGAGTACGTCAACCTGGGCATCGCGGCGGCCACCGAGCGCGGGCTGATCGTGCCGAACATCAAGGACGCCGGCCGGCTGTCCCTGCGGGATCTGGCCGACGCGCTGACCGACCTGGTGCAGACGGCCAAGGCTGGCCGCACCTCGCCGGCCGACATGTCCGGGGGCACCCTGACCATCACCAACGTCGGGGTGTTCGGGGTGGACACCGGCACGCCGATCCTGCCGCCGGGCGAGTCGGCGATCCTGGCCTTCGGCGCGGTCCGCGAGATGCCCTGGGTGCACAAGGGCAAGGTCCGCCCGCGCCAGGTCACCACGTTGGGGCTCTCCTTCGACCACCGGATCATCGACGGCGAGCTGGGCTCGAAGTTCCTGCGCGACATCGGGGACTTCCTCAGCGACCCGGAGGCGGCGCTGCTCGCCTGGACCTGACGGCTCGACATCCGGCCACGGCCGGTGTGCCCGGGGTGAACTCCCGGCACACCGGCCGTGTTCGTTTGGAGGACGAGAAACGTCGGTGAGATGACCCCTTCACCTTTGATTGTTCGGCAGGTGTCTCAGCTCACCTAATAATCGATGGAAGTTGCCCGCGTTCTGCGGTTCAATGGAGACATCGACGGGCTGACAACCGAATAGCCAGGAGGAGACACCACCATGAGCATGATCGAGCGAATCCGGAACCGCCGCGACGCCAACCGCCGGGCCCGTGCCATCGAGCACGCGCTGCGCTCGGCCAACTCGCCCGCGGTCCGCGACGAGATCCTCGCCATCGCCCAGCGTCACATGAGCTGACGCTCCACAACTTTCCTCACCTCCTCCAGATCGACGACCCGCCCGGTCCACCCGGGCGGGTCGTCGGCGTTTCACAGCCCTCGGCACCGGGATTCCACCTCGCCGCAGCGCCCGGTACGGTGGGGCTCGGTCGTCACCCGCCGACCCGGACCGGGTCGGGCCGATAGAAGCTGCTCGACACCATCCGGCGACGCGGAGTGACGACCGAGTGCTCCCCGGGCGCCCCCGGGCCGCCACCGGATACGGTGCGGGGAGCCGGCACGGCCGGTACCGCCGGCGACGCCGGCAGCCCTGCCGAGCAGACCGATCGGCACCGGCGGCCGACATGTGATGGAGGAGGCGCACGCATGACGTCCGAGGGCCCGCACCACCCCGGCCAGGAGCCGGACGAGGTGTCGCCGGGCGCCGGCGGACCGGCGCCGTACGGCGACCGACCGGCGCAGCAGCACACCGGCTACGGCGTGCCCACGCCCGACCTGGGCTGGGCGCCACCGCCCCCCGCGCAGCCGGGTCCACCCGCTCCGGCCTGGGCCGCGGCCCAGGACCAGCCGCCGCACGCCCGGGGCACGGCCACCCCGCCGCAGCCGGGCGAGCCGGGCGCGTGGAACCCGCCCGGCGACGGGCCACCGGCCTGGCTCGCCCAGGGCGAGCAGCCCGGCCAGCAGCCGTGGGCCGCCGGCGGCTCCGCCGAGCAGCCCGGCTGGGCGCAGGATGAGCAGTCGGCCCCGGCCTGGGCGCAGCAGCCCCCGGTCCGGGGCGCCGCCCAGGTGCCGTCCGCCGCCCCCGACGCCTGGCCCGCCCAGAACGGCGGCGCCACCGGCCCGGACCCGGCCACCTCGGGCCGCTGGAGCAACGAGCGGCCGGAGCAGTCCGGCGGTTGGGCCGCCGGGCAGCAGGACGACCCGCCGCGCCAGCCCGACTGGGCCGCCGGGCCGCAGCAGGACGACTCGGCCCGCTCCGGCGGCTGGGGTGCCGCCGCGCAGGACGAGCCGCCCGCCTGGGCGCCGGCCGAGCAGCCCGCCGCCCGGGGTGCCGCCCAGGTGCCGCAGGCCGCGCCGGCCTGGGGCGGCCAGGAGGAGCCGGCCGCCCCGGGTGGCTGGAACAACGAGCGGCCGGAGCAGTCCGGCGGTTGGGCCGCCGGGCAGCAGGACGACCCGCCGCGCCAGCCCGACTGGGCCGCCGGGCCGCAGCAGGACGACCCGGCCCGCTCCGGCGGCTGGGCCGCGCGGCAGGACGACCAGCCGCGGCAGGCCGACTGGGCCACCCCCGACGACCGGTCAGCGGTCGGCTGGGACGCCCCCGCCGAGCAGCGCCCGGGCGGCGCCTGGGGTGGACCGGCCGACGACCCGGCCCGTGACGAGCCCGGCGCCTGGGGCGCCACCGCCGCGCCGCAGCCGGCCGACCGGCCGGAGGAGAACGGTTGGACGCCGGCCGAGCCGGCCGCCGCGCCACCGGCCCGGGCCAGCGCGTCCGTGCCCGGCGACGGCGGCCCGCCGGCCTGGTCGCCGGCCGCCGGTGGCCAGTCGCCACAGTGGAACGGTGCCGAGCGCGCCCTCGCGGACGCGGAGCCCTGGGACGCCGCCGAGGCGTGGGGCCGCGCCGAGGCCGAGCCGGCCCGGGCCGACCACGACCGGGAGGCCGACCGGGCCGAGCAGGCCCCCATCTACCAGCCCGCTCCGGGGCCGGGCATCTCGCCGGCCAACGCGGTGCCGCTGCCCCCGCAGGAGCAGCGGGTGCCGGGCGCCAGCCTGGCCGCCGCGCCGCCGGCCGACTACACCCCGCCCGCCCAGTTCGCGCCGGAGCAGCCGGCGTACGCCGAGCAGTCCGCCCGCGAGGGTGGCGCGCCGGCGTACGAGCGGGAGCAGCCGGGCTGGGCGCCGGCCGGATCGCGGCACGACGAGCCGCAGTCCCCGGCCGGTCCGGTGGTGCCCGCCCCGCGTACCTCCCCGGAGGGCGCCGAGCCGGCCGCCGGCAGCGTCTCGGCGAGTGCCGCCGTGCCGCTGGCCAGCCGGGTGATGCCCCCGACCGACCAGGCGTTGCGACCGGCCGGCACGCCCGCGCCGCAGCCGCGGGTGTACGGGCGGCCGGCCCGCCCGGAGCCGGCGGACGAGCCCGAGCCGGCCGAGCAGGACCCGATGCGTGCCGAGCACGCCCCGCCGCGGTTCGACCCGGCGCCGGAGCCCCGCTTCGACGACCGCGCGCCCGGCGGGCCCAACGGCTTCGACGACCGGGCGGCAGCCGGCCCGAACGGCTTCGACGACCGCGCGCCGGGCGGGCCCAACGGCTTCGCCGGGGCCGCCCCGGTCGCGCCGGCCTCGCCGGCGCCGCCGCCGGCGTTCCCGCCGGGGGTGCCCTCCTTCGTCGACGCGCCGCAACAGAACCGGCCGGTCAACGGGGTGCGGCCGCACGCCGGCGACCGCCCGGCCGACCAGTTCGGCGGCCCGGCCGACCCCTTCGGCGGTCCGGCCGCCGGTGGCCCCGCCGTCGGCGGTGCTCCGGTGGGCGCTGCCGTGCCCGGTTACGGTCCCGCCCCCGACCCGGCTCCGGGCGGTGGCTTCCCGCCGCCGTTCCCGCCGCCGGCGCAGCACCCGACCGGCCCGGCCCCCTGGGAGCAGCAGCAGCCGGCGGAGCAGAACCGGTTCGACTCGTTCAAGCCGGAGGCGGAGCCGAAAACCGAGGCGCCCACCCCCAAGGTGCGCAACGGCCGGGTGCTCGCCGCCGTGCTGGTCGCCGCCGTGCTGATCCTGGCCGTGCCGCTGGGTCTGCTGATGCTGCTCGGCAAGGTCGGGGGCTCCGACACGCCGGCGTTCGACCCGGCGGTCGGGACCTGCGTCAAGAAGTCCGGCGACGGCGCCGCCGCCGCGGACTGCGGCGAGGCGGGCGCGTTCACCGTGGTCTCCAAGGTGGACGCCAAGGAGAAGTGCGCCGACCCGGCGCAGCCGCACGTGGTGCTCGCCGGTGAGGGACCCAACCGGGTGATCTGCCTGAAGCCGGCCGGGCAGTAACCGCACCAGACGACCGGCGGGGCCACGGGTGACCGTGGCCCCGCCGCCGTTGTCCGGCCCGCAGGAGAGCCGGCCGGGGCGGGGCGGATGTGACGGAGCCCGCCCCGGGGTACCGGCCGGAACGGCGGGTACCGTCCGGCAGACTGGCGACATGAGCGCACGAGTACGGGCACCGGAGCTGCGCGGCCGGGGCTGGCTGAACACCGGCGGTCGGGAGCTGAAGCTCGCCGACCTGCGCGGCAAGATCGTCGTCGCCGACTTCTGGACTTTCTGCTGCATCAACTGCCTGCACGTACTCGACGAGCTGCGGCCGCTGGAGGAGAAGTACGG
Organism: Micromonospora sp. C28SCA-DRY-2; assembly: GCF_030519475.1. Taxonomy (GTDB): domain Bacteria; phylum Actinomycetota; class Actinomycetes; order Mycobacteriales; family Micromonosporaceae; genus Micromonospora. Next base: position 30,229 of record NZ_JAUMKD010000009.1, read on the forward strand.
CGACGTGCTCGTGGTGATCGGCGTGCACTCGCCGAAGTTCGAGCACGAGAAGGACGCGGCTGCCCTGGCCGCGGCCGTCGAGCGGTACGGGGTGCACCACCCGGTGCTCGACGACCCCGAGATGCACACGTGGCAGCAGTACGCGGCCCGGGCCTGGCCGACCCTGTCGGTGATCGACCCCGAGGGCTACGTGGTGGCCACCATGGCCGGCGAGGGGCACGCCGAGGGGCTGGCCCGGCTGATCGACGAGCTGATCGCCACCCACGAGGCCAAGGGCACCCTGCACCGGGGTGACGGCCCGTACGTGCCGCCGGCCGAGCCGGAGACCACGCTGCGGTTCCCGGGCAAGGCCGTGCTGCTGGAGAACGGCAACCTGCTGGTGTCGGACTCGGCCCGGCACTCGCTGGCCGAGCTGGCGCCGGACGGCGAGACGCTGGTCCGCCGGATCGGCTCGGGCAGCCGGGGCCGCGCCGACGGTCCGGCCGAGGCGGCCGGGTTCTCCGAGCCGCAGGGGCTCTGCCTGCTCCCCGCGCACGTCGCCGAGGTGGCCGGCTACGACCTGGTCGTCGCGGACACCGTCAACCACCTGCTGCGGGGCGTACGCCTGGCCACCGGCGAGGTGGTCACCGTGGCCGGCACCGGGCGGCAGTGGCGCTCCACCGTCGACGACCACGCGCACGACGCGCTCGCCGTCGACCTCTCCTCCCCCTGGGACCTGGCCTGGTACGACGACAAGGTGGTCATCGCGATGGCCGGGATCCACCAGCTCTGGTGGTTCGACCCGGTGAAGCGGACCGCCGGCATGTACGCGGGCACCACTGTCGAGGCGCTGCGCGACGGCCCGCTGGCGGACGCCTGGATGGCCCAGCCCTCCGGCCTGTCGGTCTCCGCCGACGGCACCCGGCTCTGGGTCGCCGACAGCGAGACCAGCGCGATCCGGTACGTCGAGGACGGGGTCATGGGCACCGCGGTCGGGCAGGGTCTCTTCGACTTCGGCCACGTCGACGGGCCGGCCGCGTCGGCGCTGCTCCAGCACCCGCTCGGGGTCTGCGCGCTGCCGGACGGCTCGGTGCTGATCGCCGACACCTACAACGGCGCGGTGCGCCGCTACGACCCGGCGGGCGACCAGGTCTCCACCGTCGCCGACGGGCTGGCCGAGCCGAGCGACCTGGTGCTCACCCCGGCCGGCGAGGTGCTGGTGGTGGAGTCCGCCGCGCACCGGCTCACCCGGCTGGCCCCGGGTGCGCTCTCCGCGGCCGGGGCGAGCACCGTGGCCGGCCCCCGGCACCGCGCCGAGCGGAAGCCGACCGACGTCGGGGCCGGCGAGCTGACGCTGGACGTCATCTTCACCCCGGCGCCAGGGCAGAAGCTGGACGAGACGTACGGCCCGTCCACCCGGCTGGTGGTCTCCGCGTCCCCGCCGGAGCTGCTGGTCGAGGGGGCGGGCACCGGCACCGAGCTGTCCCGCCGGCTGGTGGTCAACGGCGACGTCGCCGGCGGCGTGCTCCAGGTGACCGCCCAGGCGGCGACCTGCGACGCGGACGTCGAGCACGCGGCCTGCCACCTGACCCGGCAGGACTGGGGCGTGCCGGTGCGGGTGGTCGACGGCGGCGCGGCCCGGCTGCCGCTGGTGCTGCGCGGGCTGGACGCCTGAGGCGGTCCGCGCCGGCTACCCGGCGAACGGCGTGGGCGGGACGCCGGCGTCGATCAGTGCGGCGCGGACCAGCTCGGCGGCGGCCACCGCGCCGGGGCTGTCGCCGTGCAGGCAGATCGACTCCACCTGGCACGGGATCACGCTGCCGTCGACAGCGACCACTGTCCGCTCGGTGGCCATCCGGACGGCCCGGGCGGCCACCTCCTCCGGGTCGGTGACCAGCGCGCCGAACGCGGTGCGCGGCACCAGTTGCCCGTTGGGCAGGTAGCCCCGGTCGGCGAAGCCCTCGGCCACCACCCGCAGGCCGGCGCCGACCGCGAGCTGGGCGAGCACCGAGCCGGGCGCGCAGAGCACCGGCAGCTCGTGGTCGTACTCGCCGACGGCGGCGACCACCGCCGCGGCCTGGGACTCGTCGCGGGCCGCGGCGTGGTAGAGCGCGCCGTGCGGCTTGAGGTAGCGCACCCGGCCGCGGAACACCCGGCAGAACGCGTCCAGCGCGCCGAGCTGGTAGATGATCTCGTCGCGCAGCTCCGTGAAGGCGTACGCGATGTGCCGGCGGCCGAAACCGGCGAGGTCGCGGTAGCCGACCTGGGCGCCGATCGCGACGCCCCGCTGGATGGCGGCGGCGCAGACCCGGCGCATGGTGGGCGGGTCGCCGCCGTGGAAGCCGCAGGCGACGTTGGCGGAGGTGACCAGGTTCAGCAGCGCGTCGTCGTCACCGAGCCGCCAGATGCCGAAACCCTCGCCGAGGTCAGCGTTGAGGTCCATGAAATCTCACCGTAGTACCTGGCCGGGCCTGCGCGAGCGGGGTCACGTCGGCCACCACCCCGACGACCGGGTAGCCGCCGGTGGTCGGGTGGTCGGCGAGGAAGACCAGGGGTTGGCCGTCCGCCGGCACCTGCACCGCGCCGAGGACGAGCCCTTCGCTGGGCAGTTCCCTGGCCACCGCGCGGGGCAGCGGCGCGCCGGTCAGGCGCGCGCCGACCCGGTTGCTCAGCGGGCTCACCACGTACGCCGTACCGAGCAGCCGGTCCAGCGCGTCCGGGGTGAACCAGTCGTGCCGGGGGCCGAGCCGCAGTGCCAGCCACAGCTCGGCCGGGGCCGGCACGCCGACGGTCAGGTCGACCGGGGCGGGCGGGCCGGACGGGGTGCCCAGCGGCAGCCGGTCGCCGTCGCGCAGCGGTGCCGGGCCGAGCCCGGAGAGGGTGTCGGTGGACCGGCTGCCGAGCACCGGCTCGACGGCGACCCCGCCGGCGACCGCGAGCCAGTTGCGCAGCCCGTCGGGGGGCGGGGCGATCCGCAGCACCGCGCCCGCCGGCAGCGACAGCGGGCGGCCCACGTCGCCGGGGCGGCCGTCGACCCGGACGGCGGTGCCGGCGCCGGTCACCGCGACCGTGGTGGCCCGGGGAAACCGCAGCTCGCAGCCGGTCAGGGTGATCTCCAGGCCGGCCGCGGCCTCCGGGTTGCCGACCAGCCGGTTGGCCAGCCGCAGCGCCGCCGGGTCGAGCGCGCCGGAGCGGGGTACGCCGAGGTGCGCCCAGCCGGGCCGGCCCAGGTCCTGGACGGTGGTGAGCGCGCCGGCCCGGAGCACCTCGACGGTTGCCGGCCTCACCCGGCCACCAGGCGTACCTCGGTGCCGGGGGTGAGCCGGGCGGGCGGGTCGGCGTGCACGTCGAAGAGGGTCAGCTCGGTGCGCCCGACCAGCAGCCAGCCGCCCGGTGAGGCGCTCGGGTAGACGCCGGCGTACGGGCCGGCCAGGGCGACGGAGCCGGCCGGCACCCGGGGGCGCGGGCTGGGCAGCCGGGGCACGGCCAGCCCGGCCGGCAGCCCGGTCAGGTACGCGAACCCGGGCGCGAAGCCACAGAAGGCCACCCGGAACCGGGTCCGGCGCAGCCGCTGGACCACGGCCGGCACGTCGACGCCCCAGTGGCCGGCGACGGCGGGCAGGTCCTGCCCGTCGTACGTCACCGGGATCTCGACCGTGCCGGCGGGGGCCGTGGTGGCGGCCGGTCGCGGCGTCCAGCCGGCGATCCGGTGGGCGGTGGCGGTCGGGTCCGGCACGCCGTCGAGCAGGACGGTGGTGGCCGCCGGCACGATCTCGGCGGCGGTCAGCTCACCGCTTTCCCGGCGGCGCCACAGCTCGGCCCGCCACGCCTCGACCAGGTCGGCGACGCCCGGCCCGGCGGCGGCCTCCGGTACGGCGAAGTCGAGCAGCAGGGCGTGCGCCCCGACGGGTCGGATCCGCATCCGGCCATCCTCGCCGATCGGGCGCGGATCGGGGGAGGGTCCGCGGTCCCGCGGCGGGAGTGACCGGTCGCACTACCAACAAGTAACCTACGGTGCCGTAACCTATCTACGTGACCACCTCCGCTCCGCTTCGACTCAAGCCGGTCGACATCGGTAAACCCCGGATGCGCGGCTGGCTGCACACGTACGCGTTCTTCGTCGCCCTCGTCTGCGGGATCGTGCTCTGCTCGATCGCCGCCACCCGGCCCGGCTGGGCGCCGCTGGTGAGCTGCCTCGTCTACAGCCTGACGGTCTGCGGGCTCTTCGGCACCAGCGCCCTCTACCACCGTCGAGTGTGGTCGGAGCGCGGCTACCAGATCATGCGCCGGATGGACCACTCGATGATCTTCGTGTTCATCGCCGGCACCTACACGCCGTTCTGCGTCCTGCTGCTGAACTTCCGACCAGCGGTGATCATGCTGTCGCTGGTCTGGGGCGGCGCCCTGGCCGGGGTGGCGCTCAAGCTGGTCTGGCCGCACGCGCCCCGCTGGGTCTCCGCGCCGCTCTACCTGGCGCTGGGCTGGGTGGCGGTCGCCATGCTGCCGGACATCCTGCACTCCGGCGGGGTGGCCGCGCTGGTGCTGCTGATCGTCGGCGGGGCCGTCTACAGCGTCGGCGCCGTCTTCTACGCGCTGCGCCGGCCCAATCCGTGGCCCAACGTCTTCGGCCACCACGAGTTCTTCCACGCCTGCACGCTGGTCGCCGCGCTCTGCCACCACATCGCCATCTACTTCGCGCTCTTCGCCTGACCGACGCGCGCCGGGGGCCCCGAGGCGTCGCGGAGCCCCCGGAAGCAGCGGTCGACGTCAGACGGTACGGCCCGGCCGGCGCACCTCGCGGTACTCCTGCACGACCCGGTCGTCCTGCACCGGCACGACCCGCTCGGCGACCACGCGGTCGTCGCGGGCGGGGCTGGCCACCACCGTGCGCCGCCGGGAGTTCCAGAAGTAGAGGGTGACGAGCAGGCCGGCGACCCCGGCGAGCATCAGCACCCAGCCGACGACGCTCAGGTCGAGCCAGCCCAGATCCGCCTGCACGGCGAACGCGAAGATCGCACCCAGTGCGATCAGGAAGATACTGCCACCAATGCCCATCTCGGCGCCTCCTCGGCTGTAGCTGGCGTTTCCCTCCGCCGCGGCCATCGGTGAGGTTGCGGCATCCATCGACTTACCCCGGCGCTGTGATCGCCAATCGGGCAAGCTGAGGACATGACGGACGCGTACGCCGAGGAACGGACGCTGGTGTTGCTCCGGCACTCCAAGGCCGAGCCTCCCGACGACGGGCCGGACGTTGATCGGGGCCTGTCCGCACGCGGGGAGGCCGACGCCGCCGCGGCCGGCGCCTGGCTGGCCCGGCACGACCTGCTGCCCGACGTGGTGATCTGTTCGGCCGCCCGGCGCACCCGGCAGACCTGGCACCGGGTGGCGATGGGAATGACCGGTACGCCGCCGGAGGGCGGCCCGGCCGGTCCCGCCCCGGCGGTGCACTACGAGGCCGACGCCTACGAGGCGCAGCCGGAAGACCTGCTGGCCCTGGTCCGGCGGATCGACCCGGCCGCCCGGACGGTGCTGCTGGTCGCCCACAACCCGGGTATCTCGCTCTTCTCCGCGCTGCTCGACCCGGAGCGGGCGGACCCGGACGGCCTGCGCACCAGCGACGTGGTGGTACACCGCACCGGGGTGACGTGGGCGGAACTGGGCCGGGGGCGGGCCGAGATCACCGACCGGCACATCGCCCGCGGCTGAGCCGGCCGGCCGGTGGACGTGGCCGAGCCACCCGCCCGGTGCTCGGCGGGTGGCTCGCAGCCGCTGGTGTCGCGGCGGTCAAGGGAGCCGTCGGGCGGTGGCCGCCCGGCTCACGAGGGCGGCGCGGTCGGCGGCGGCGGATCCGGTGGGGGCGGCATCATCGCGGTCGGATGCGACAGCCGGTTCTCCTCCACGATCAGCGTCCGCGCCCGCTTCCGGCGGTCCTGCCAGAACCAGAGCGTGGTGAGCAGTACGGCCAGCCCGGCCAGGATGAACACCCAGCCGACCGCGCGCAGGTCGACCCACCAGACGTTGGCCCGGATGGCGAAGGTCAGGATCGCGCCGATGGCGATGAGAAAGATCCCGCTACCAATGCCCATGTGCGCTGCACTCCCCCGTGCGGTGGCTCTGGGCGTGCTCTGACGTGGTCGCGCGACGGTTACCCGCCACGCCGAGGGGCTACCCGGCCGGCCCGGCCGAATCCGCCGACTTCCCGGCGGCGGGCGGTCGCACGCGGTATGGCCGAGCCCGGGGCGATCCGGACGGCAGGGACCGCACGGCGGTATCCGGGCGCACCCGGTGCGCCGCCGACCGCGATCGGGCACCGGTCCCGCGGACACGCCGACGGCCGGCGGGCTGCTGCCCGCCGGCCGTCGGTACCAGGTCGGTGCCGGGTCACCCCGGCTCGGCCGCCGCGCCGGGGCGCGGTACGGCCTACCTCAGAAGGCCTCCTCCGGGAGGTCCATGATCTCCAGGTCGGCGCCCTCGATGATCCGCCGGTCGGCGCCGATGCGGGGCAGCACCTCGCGGGCGAAGAACCGGGCGGCGGCCACCTTGCCGGTGTAGAACGCCTTGTCGGCGGCGGACACCTCGCCGTTCAGGGCGCTCAGCGCCACGTCGGCCTGCCGCTGGAGCAGCCAGCCGACCACCAGGTCGCCGATCGCCAGCAGGAACCGGCGGCTGCTCAGGCCGACCTTGTAGAGGGCCCGGGGGTCACCGCCCTGCGCCTCGCCCAGCCAGCCGGTCATCACGCCGAGGATGTTCTGCACCTCGGCGAGCGCCTTACCCAGCGCCTGCCGCTCCTCCTTGAGCTGGCCGTTGCCGCCCTCGGTGGTGATGAACTCCTGGATCTCGGCGGCCACCGCCATCAGCGCCTTGCCGTTGTCCCGGACGATCTTCCGGAAGATCAGGTCGAGACTCTGGATCGCCGTGGTGCCCTCGTACAGGGTGTCGATCTTGGCGTCCCGGACGTACTGCTCCAGCGGGTAGTCCTGGAGGAAGCCGGAGCCGCCGAACGTCTGCAGCGCCTCGTGGCCGAGCAGCTCGTACGCCCGCTCCGAGCCGACGCCCTTGACCAGCGGCAGCAGCAGGTCGTTGACCCGCTTGGCGAGCTTGGTGGCCTTCTCGTCGCCGGCCGCCTCGGCGATGGCGACCTTGTCCTGCCAGGACGCGGTGTAGAGCACCAGCGCGCGCAGACCCTCGGCGTACGACTTCTGCAGCAGCAGCGAGCGGCGCACGTCCGGGTGGTGGGTGATGGTCACCCGGGGCGCGGTCTTGTCGGCCTGCTGGATCAGGTCGGCGCCCTGCACGCGGTTCTTGGCGTACTCCAGCGCGTTCAGGTAGCCGGTGGAGAGGGTGGCGATCGCCTTGGTGCCGACCATCATCCGGGCGTACTCGATGATCATGAACATCTGCCGGATGCCGTCGTGCTTGTCGCCCAGCAGCCAGCCCTTGGCCGGCACGCCGTGCTCGCCGAAGGTCATCTCGCAGGTGTTCGAGACCTTGATGCCCATCTTGTGCTCGACGTTGGTGGCGAAGACGCCGTTGCGCTCGCCCAGCTCGCCGGTCTCCTCGTCGAAGTGGTACTTCGGCACGACGAACAGGGACAGGCCCTTGGTGCCCGGGCCGCCCACGCCCTCCACGCCGACCGGCCGGGCCAGCACGTAGTGGACGATGTTGTCGCTCAGGTCGTGCTCGCCCGAGGTGATGAAGCGCTTGACGCCCTCGATGTGCCAGGAGCCGTCCGGCTGCGGGATGGCGCGGGTGCGGCCGGCGCCCACGTCCGAGCCGGCGTCCGGCTCGGTGAGCACCATGGTGGAGCCCCACTGCTTGTCGATGAAGAGCTTGGCCCACTTCTTCTGCCGCTCGGTGCCCTCGACGTGCAGCACGTGCGCGAAGGACGGGCCGGAGGCGTACATCCAGACCGGGGCGTTCGAGCCGAGGACCAGCTCGGCGAGCGCCCACCACAGAGCCCGCGGGGCGTTGGTGCCGTCCAGCTCCGGCGGGAGGTCGAGCCGCCAGAACTCCGACTCCATGAACGCGCGGTACGACTTCTTGAACGACTCCGGCAGCGGCGCGGTGTGCGTGGCCGGGTCGAAGACCGGCGGGTTGCGGTCGCTGTCCGAGTAGCTGGCGGCCAGGTCCTCGCGAGCGAGGCGGTCGACCTCGGCGAGGATGCTGCGCGCGGTGTCGATGTCGAGATCCGAGTACGGCTCCTGGCCGAACGCCCGGTCCGCCCCGAAGACCTCGAAGAGGTTGAACTCGAGGTCCCGAAGGTTGCTCTTGTAGTGGGTCATGCTCGCTGGCCCCGCTTCCGGACAGGTGTTACCGATCAGTAACCCAGACTGTATTACCGACCGGTAGGCACCGACAACCCGATTCCGGAAGTGACAGCCATTACACACTTCCGGTTCGGCTGTCCGCCAGGCGCGGGCCCGGCCCGTCGGCGGCCGGTGCGCTCAGCTCTCGGCGGCGCCGACCTCCCAGCTCGGCACGGGCGCGTCCGAGCCGCCGCGGGATCCGGTGTACTCCATCAGCACCAGGGCGATGTCGTCGTCCAGCCGGCCGTGCACCCACTCCACCAGCGCGGTCTCCAGCGAGGCCAGCCCGTCGGCCACGGTGCCGTGGCCGAGCAGCCGCCAGGCCCGGTCGGCGGTGGGGAAGAACTCCCCGTCCCGCCGGGCCTCGCCGAGCCCGTCGGTGAAGAGCAGCAGCCGGTCGCCCGGCTCCAGCCGCTCAACCCGGGGCCGGACCACCGGCATGAAACCCAGCGGCGGGGCGGGCGCCGGCGGCTCCAGCGGGATCACCGCACCCCGGCGCAGCAGCAGCGGCGGCGGGTGGCCGCAGTTGACGATGGTGAGCGTCCCGCCCCGCTCCTCGACCAGCGCCGCGGTGACGAAGTCCTCGTCGCCGACGCTGCGGGCCACCGCCCGGTCCAGGTCGGCCACCACGGCGCGCAGGTCGGCCCGCTCGTACGCGACGTGCCGGTAGGAGCCCAGCACGATGCTGGCCAGCCGGACCGCCTCCAGTCCCTTGCCGCGTACGTCGCCGATGATCATGCGCACGCCGTACGGGGTGTCGATCGCCTCGTACAGGTCGCCGCCGATCTCCGCGGTGGCGGTGGACGAGATGTACCGGCCGGCGACCGAGAGCGTGCCGACCTGCGGGCCGAGCGGGCGCAGCACCGCCTGCTGGGCCACCGCCGCCAGCTTGGACAGCTCGGCGATCTGCTCGGCCTGCCGCTGCCGCACCGCGGCGACGGCGGCCGCGATGCCGGTGCCGAGCGCGATGCCGGCCACGTTCACCCCGTTGACCAGGGAGATCGACCAGTCACAGAGGGCGAACGCGGCGCCGACCGCGGTGGCCACTACGCCGACGCCGAGCACCACCCGCCAGGACGCCAGCGCCGCGGCCAGGAAGGGCGCGGCCACCATGAGTGCGATGTAGTGGGCCGGCCGCCCGTCGGCCAGCTCGACCGAGGACACGATCGCGAGCAGGGCGAGGGCCGCGCCGAGACCGGCGCGGGATCCGGGGCTCAGCGGGCCGCGGCCCGACTGGAAGGGATGCGTGCGTACGAGGGACAGCATGCCTGATGGACGTGAACGGTTGAATGAACCTGGCCCGTCGACCGAGGAGGTTCTGGCCGCGCGGACCCCGTCGGCGGGCCGATCGCCGTCCGGCACGGGCTCAGCCGAGCACCTCGTAGCGCACGTCCACGTGCCCGAGGTCCAGCGACGCGATCTCGGCGAACGCGGCCCGGGACAGGTCGATGCAGCGGCCCTCGATGAACGGGCCCCGGTCGTTGATCCGTACGGTCACCGACTTGCCGTTGTCCGGGTTGGTCACCCGGACCCGGGTGTTGAACGGCAGCGTCTTGTGCGCGGCGGTCAGCGCGTCCGGGTTGAAGTTCTCGCCGTTGGCGGTCAACTGGCCGTCGGAGTAGAAGGAGGCGCCGCACGAGCCGCTCTCCACCACCTTGGTGGTGGCGGTCTTCTTCGCCGTCGCGGTGGGCTTCGGGCTGGCGGTGCGGGGCTTGCTCCGCGACGGCGCCTGCGGCGACCGGGTGGCCGTCGGGCTCGCGGTCACGCTCGACGACGGGCTCGCGCTCGGCGAGATGGGTGCGGCGCTGGTCGGCGTGGCGACGGGCGAGAGGTCGACGGCGACCGGCCGCGCCGGCTCCGAGCCGGCGGTGAGCTGCACGGCGCCGACGGTGCCGCCGACGGCGAGCGCGACGCCGACCGCCGCGGTGGCCGCGATGCCGGCCGGCGAGAACCTGCGGGAACGGGAGTGCCTACCAGCCACCGGAACCGGTCCTTTCACGATCTGAACAAACCGGCTCGGACCGTAACGAGAGAAGCACTTCCGAAGTCAACGTGATCATTGTGGTATGCCCGGAATTGCGGTGATACGTGTAGCCGATCATCCGACCCGAGGTGGGCCGCCCGGCCCGGTGAGCGCCGGTGACCGCCCGCCCCGCCCGGCCGCGCGCCGATCCCGCAGGATGGGTGACATGCCCGCCGAGCTGAGCGAACGTCTGGCCGAGCTGTTCCGCTGGATCGATCCCGGTCCCGGCGCCAGCCACCTGGTCAGCGACGTCTCCGGCTGGTGGCGGGATCCGGACGTGCTCGCCCGGCTGGGCCCGGCCCTGGTGGAGCCGTTCCGGGCGGCCCGGCCCACCGTGGTGGTCTCTCCGGCGGTCACCGGGTTCCTGCTCGGACCGCTCGCCGCGACCGCCCTCGGGGTGGGTTTCGTGCCGGCGCACAAACCGGGCGACGGCCGCCTGCCGGCCGGGCCGCTGACCTGGGCGCAGAGCCCGCCCGACTTCCGCGGCAGGCGGGTGGACCTGGCCGTGCGGGACCACGCCCTCGACCGCACCGACCGGGTGCTGGTGGTGGACGACTGGGTGGCCACCGCGGCGCAGGTGCGCGCGCTCTACGAGATCTGCGCCGCCCGGGGCGCCCAGCCGCTCGGCACCGCCACCGTGGTCCTCGACTGCGCTCCGGAGGTCACCGCCGAGCTACGGATCCGGGGCCTGGTGACCGCCGACGCGCTGCGTCCCTGACCGACCGGGTGCCCGCCGGCGTCGGCGCTGGAGGGGCGGCCGGCCGGGCTCAGCGGACGAACTCCTCGACCGCCGTACAGACCCGGCCCAGCGCCTCGGCCGAGCGGGCCAGCGGGCCCGGCACCATCAGCGCGTGGTCGGCCTGGTCGATCTCCACCAGGTGCGGGGTGAGCCGGCGGGCGACCGCGCCGTCCCAGGACGGATCGGCGGTGCCGCCGACCAGCAGGAACGGTGCGGTGGCGCGATCCAGCGCGTCGACCACCGCGGGCAGGTGCAGCAGCGGGGTGAGCCAGACGGCGGGCAGCCCCCGGTCGGCGGCGAGCGGCGCGGCGAACGTACCGAGCGACTTGCCGACCAGCAGCTCCATCCGCCCGGTGAGGGTCGAAGCGACCTGCCCGGTCACCCAGTCGACGGCCGCGTCCGCCCCGTCCCGGTCCGGCGCGAGCCCTTCGGGCACCTGCCAGGAGATCGCGTGCAGGGCGAAGCCGGCACGGCGCAACGCCTCGCCGAGGTAGAGGAAGAGCGGGAACCGGGTGTCGTAGCCTCGGCCGGGGATGAGCACCGCACGCCGGTCCGCCATGGCCGCCTCCTGATCGTCGACCCGCCCACCGTATCGCCGTACGGTCCGCCCGTGGGCGCCAAATGTCGCGGCCCCCGACCGTGCCGGGCGTAGCCTCGGCAGGATGTGGCCTCGGATCGGTGGACTGCGCACGCTCGCCCTCGGCACCCCCGGCGAGCTGCGGACGCGGTTGAACACGCTGGTGCTGGCCGGGGTGAAGACCGCCACCGCCGGCCTGCTCACCGAGTACGCCGAGGAGGGCGAGGAGCTGGAGCGGGTCGGTGAACGGCTGGTCCTGGTCGACGACCGGGACGCGCTGGCCGGCGTCGTCGAGGTGACCGGCGTCGAGGTGGTCCCGTTCGCCGAGGTGTCCTGGGACTTCGCGCGCTCCGAGGGGGAGGGCGACCGGTCGATCGAGGAGTGGCGGGCCGGGCACGCCGCCTACTGGGCGCGGGTCGGCACCCCGGTCACCGACGACACCGACGTCGTCTGCATCCGCTTCCGGCTGGTCTCCGGCGGCGCGGGCGGCGTGGCCACCGGAGACCTCGGTCCGTAGCCGGCGGGACGGACGGCGAACGGCGGGGCGGGAGCGGTCAGCCGCGGCGCAGTTCGGGCAGCAGCCGGGTGGCCACGTCGACCAGCACCTCCTCGTCGCCGGCGTACCAGCTGCTGGCCCGGGGCCAGTGGGTCACCACGTCGGTGAAGCCGAGCGCGGCGGCACGCTCGACCTGGTCGGCGAAGAACTGGGCGCTGCGCAGCGAGAAGACCGGCGCCGAGTCGAGCGAGAGGTAGCGGTCCAGGGTGGCCGGGTCGCGCCCGGCGGCGGCCAGCGTCGCGTCCAGCCGGGCGCACAGCTCGCCGACCCCGACCCACCAGCTCTCCAGGTCGTCGCCGCCGGGACCGGTGGTGACCCAGCCCTGGCCGAACCGGGCCACCAGCTTCATCGAGCGGGGCCCGTTCGCCGCCACCACGAACGGCACCCGGGGCTGCTGCACGCAGCCGGGGTTGTTCCGGGCGTCCATTGCGGCGAACCAGTCACCCCGCCAGGTCGTCCCGTCCTCGCGCAGCACCAGGTCGAGCAGCTCGGTGAACTCGCCGAAGCGGTCCACCCGCTGCCGCGGCGGCAGCGTCTCACCGCCGAGCACGGTGGCGTCGAACCCGATGCCGCCGGCGCCGAGGCCGAGCAGCAGCCGGCCGCCGGAAACGTCGTCGAGCGCTGTCACCTGCCGGGCGAACGCGGCCGGGTGCCGGAAGTTCGGCGAGGCGACCAGCGTGCCGAGGCGGATCCGGGAGGTCACCGTCGCGGCGGCGGTCAGCGTGGTGACCGAGTCGAACCAGGGCCCGTCGACCAGGTCCCGCCAGCCCAGGTGGTCGTAGGTCCAGGCGTGGTCGAAGCCCCACTCGTCGGCCTGCCGCCAGCGGCGCTGCGACTCGGACCAGCGCTGGTCGGGGAGGATCACGATGCCAATCCGCATGATCGGCAGCCTAATGGCCGGCACCGACGGCCCGGCCCGGTCGGGTTAGGGACCTTGCCATGTATCGATGATCTGAATATGTTGACCCGCGTGACCCCGATGCGCGAGCCGACGTTCCTCATCCTCACCGCGCTCGCCGCCGGCCCACGGCACGGCTACGGCCTCATCCAGGAGGTCGCCGCCCTCTCCGAGCAGCGCGTCACGCTGCTGCCCGGCACCCTCTACGCCGCCCTCGACCGGCTCAGCGCGCAGGGGCTGGTCGCCCCGGACCGCGAGGAGACCGTCGACGGGCGGCTGCGCCGCTACTACCGGCTCACCCCGGACGGCGTCTCCGCCCTCGACGCCGAGACCGCCCGGTTGCGGCAGCTCACCACCGCCGCCGAGGCCCGGCTGCGCCCGCTCCGCGCCCGTACCGCCTGACCCGCGCCACCTTCCCGAAGGGACGGCCATGCCGCCGACCGGCGACCCGCTCGCCCGCCGCTACCGGCGGCTGCTCTGGTGCCACCCGCGCGCCTACCGCCGCGCCCGCGGGGAGGAGATGGTCGGCGTGCTGCTGGACGGCGCACCGCCCGGCCGCACCCGGCCGACCCTGCGGGAGGCGGTCGACCTGCTCCGGCACGGTCTGCGCTGCCGGCTCGGCCGCCCGGCCAGCCGTACGGTGGGCGTCTGGGCGACCCTCGCGGCCGTCATCTGCGGGCTGTTCACCGGGGCCGCCGCCACCCGGGTCGCCTGGGAGACCTCCCGCCCGCAGCCCGACCGGGCCGAGGCCGCCGCGCTCTTCGCCGACGTGTTCCCCGGCCACCGGCTCGGCGACGTCGAGCCCGCGACGGCGCTGTTCACCTTCTACAGCCAGCCGCTGCGGCTGCGTAACCTCGACCAGGTGCTCCTCGGTGACGGCGGCGAGTACCAGCAGGGCGAGACGCTGCTCAGCGCGGCCGGCGCACCGCCCACGCCGGCCGGGCGGATGCTCACCGACACCGAGCGGCGGCTCCGGGAGGCCGGCTGGCAGGTGTACGAGCCGATGGTCAGCGGGGACTCCGGCTGCACCGACAAGTGGTGCGCCTCCATCGTCCGGTTCACCGAGACCACCATCCTGGCCCGCCGCGGCGACACCGCGCTGCGGGTGACGATCACCTCGCCACCGCAGGGCGTGAGCAGCTATCTGCTGGTCAGCGTGAACCGGACCGCACCGCCCGCCGTGCTGCCCGCCGGCCTGCTCGGTGGCCTGCTCGGCGCCGGTCTCGGCTGGCTGGCCTTCGGGTGGGCGAGCCGGCGCACCGACGCCGGGCACCCGGCCGGCGGTGTGGTCACCGCTCTCTTCGGAGTGAGCATGCTCCTGTGGTGGTCACCCGCCCTGCTGACCGTCCCGCACCTGCTCGGCCACCACCTCGACGAGCCGCACCCGAGCTGGCACCCGCTGTGGGAATGGCTCGGGCAACCCGCGCTCGCGCTGTTCTTCGTGGGCGGCGCGCTCTGCGCGCTGCTCGGGTTGGCACTGGCCGCCCTGCCCCGCCACGCCGCCGACCCGCTGCCCACCGCCGCGGCGGGCTGACCGCCGGCGGAAACCCGGTGGGCGGCGGCACCCGACGGCGCGACCGGCCCGGTGAACCAGTCGGCGGCGGTTCAGCTCGACAGGTCGGCGGCGCGGTCCAGCAGGGCGCGCCGCTCGGACTCCGCCCGGCACATCGCCGCGGCCCGCCGGAACAGCGCCGCCGCCCGCTCGCGGTCCCCCCGGCGGGCGGTCAGCTCGGCCTCCGCCGCCACGGCCGGCGGGTAGCCGTCCAGCGCCCCGCCGGCCCGGGCCTCGGCCAGCAGCGCGAGCCCGGCCGCCGGCCCGTGCGCGAAGCCGTGCGCCACCGCGCGGTTCAGCCCGATCACCGGTGACGGCTGGATCCGGGCGAGTTCGTCGTACGCCCGGGCGATGGCCGGCCAGTCGGTGGCCGCGGCGGAGGCGGCGGTGGCGTGGCAGGCGGCGATCCGGGCCTGGAGGGCGTACGGGCCGGCCGGGCGCGCCCGGGCCAGGAGGTCGACGGCCTCGGCGATCGCGGCGTGGTCCCAGCGGGAGCGGTCCTGCCGGTCGAGGGTGAGCAGGTTGCCGTCGGCGTCCCGCCGGGCGTCGCGGCGGGAGTGCTGCAACAGGAAGAGCGCGAGCAGCGCGGCGACCTCGGGCTGGTCGGGCATCAGCCGGACGAGCAGGCGGGCCAGCCGGATCGCCTCGTCGGCGAGGGCGGGCTCGCCGTCGGCGTCGTAGCCCCGGGTGAAGAGCAGGTAGAGCACGGCGAGCACGCCCGGGAGCCGCTCGGCGAGCATCGGGCCGGTCGGCACCCGGTACGGGATCCCGGCGGTGGCGATCCGGGTCTTCGCCCGGGTCAGCCGCCGGGTCATCGTCGCCTCGCTGACCAGCAGGGCGCGCGCGATGTCGGCGGTCGGTACGCCGCAGACGACGCGCAGCGTCAGCGCCACCCGGGCGTCCAGCGACAGCGCCGGATGGCAGCAGGTGAAGACGAGCCGGAGCCGGTCGTCCACGATCTCCTCCCCGGTCGCGGGCTCCGGGCCGGCGAGCCGGAGCAGCGCCAGCTCGGCCAGCTTGCGGCGTTCGACGGAGGCCCGGCGTAGCACGTCCAGCGCGCGGTTGCGGGCCACGGTCATCAGCCAGCCGCCCGGGTTGGCCGGCACGCCGTCGCCGGGCCACCGTTCCAGGGCGAGCGCGAGCGCCTCCTGGGCGCAGTCCTCGGCCAGCGTCCAGTCCCCGGTCACCCGGATCAGCGCGGCGACGATCCGGGCGTACGAGTCGGCGCAGGCGGCCGCGACGGCGTCCCCCGTCGCGGCCGCCGACGGGTCAGTCACCCGGCTGGTCGGCCAGGTCGGCGAACGGGCGCAGCTCGATCCGGCCCGCCCGGGCCATCGGGTGGGTGCGCGCCACCTCGATCGCCTCGTCCAGGTCGGCGCACTCCAGCAGGTCGAAGCCCACGATAACCTCCTTGGTCTCGGTGAACGGACCGTCGGACACCAGCAGTTCGCCGTTGCGCACCCGGACGGTGGTGGCCGCCGACGTCTCGGCCAGCACGTCGCCGGTCAGCCGGCGGCCACGGGCGTCGTTCTCGGCCACCCACGCCTCGATGTCGGGCCAGTTCTCCCGGTCGGTGTCCGGCTCGGTGTCGCTGCAGACGAACATCATGTACTTCATCTCGGCACTCCCTGGTCGGCGATTCTCACCAGGGTGACGAACGGGCGGCCCGCTACCGGACCGCACCGGTCAAGACTTTCCGCCGACGCCGCCGGGGGTCGCCTGGCGCGGCCGGAACCGGATGGGGCAAGCTGGGTGGGAACGCGACTGGCGGCACGGGGATGGCACCAACCATCGGGGAGCTCGCCGTGGGAGTCGACCGCCTGGGCACCCACGTTGGGGGAGCCATGCCCATCGCCGACGACACCGCCGTGATCCCGCACACCGCCCGGCTGCTCTCCGGCAAGCCGCTCGCCGACAAGGTCTTCGCCGAGGTGGCCGACCGGGTGTCCCGGCTGCGCCGGGCCGGCGTCGTGCCCGCGCTCGCGACCGTGCTGGTCGGTGACGACGACGCCAGCGCCGGCTACATCCGGATCAAGCAGCGCCAGGCGGCGGAGCTGGACTTCGAGTCGCCGCACACCCACCTGCCCGCGGACGCCACGCAGGAGGACCTGCACCGGGTGATCGCCGGCTACAACGCCGACCCGGGGGTGCACGGGCTGCTCGTGCAGTACCCCGTCCCGGCCCACCTGGACTACGACCGGGCGTTGCAGAGCGTCGACCCGGACAAGGACGTCGACGGGATGCACCCGCTCAACATCGGGCGGCTGGCGCTCGGGCTGCCCGGCCCGCTGCCCTGCACGCCGGCCGGCATCGAGGCGCTGCTGGCCCACTACGAGATCCCCGTCGCCGGGCGCGAGGTGGTCATCCTCGGCCGGGGCGCGACGCTCGGCCGGCCGCTGTCGATCATGCTGGCGCAGAAGCGGCCCACCGCCAACGCGGCGGTCACCGTCGTGCACACCGGCGTGCCGGACTGGGACCGCTACACCCGCCGCGCCGACATCCTGGTCGCCGCCGCCGGCGTACCCGGGATCATCCAGCCCGAGCACGTCAAGCCCGGCGCGGTGGTGATCGGGGCCGGCGTCCGCTACGAGGGCCGCCGGCTGCTGCCGGACGTCGACGAGTCGTGCGCCGAGGTGGCCAGCGCGATCACGCCCCGGGTGGGCGGGGTCGGCCCGACCACGGTGGCGATGCTCTTCCGCAACGCCGTCGACGCCGCCGAACGGCTGAGCGGACGCGGCTGAGCCGCCGGGTTCCCGCCGGCCGTCCCGCCCGGGACGGCCGGCCGGGTTCGTGCTTGCCGCATGCCGGGATGCGGGTATGGACGGTGGCATGGGAGATCGACCTCGGCTGACGCTGACCGCCACCGTGCTGGACTCGCCCGACGCCCGGGAACTGGCCGGGTTCTACGAACGCCTGTTCGGCTGGTCGCGGGACGACGACGAACCGGACTGGGTCACGCTGCGCGCCCCGGGCGGCGGCGCCGGCCTGTCGTTCCAGACCGAGCCGAACTACGTACGACCGGTGTGGCCGGCCGGTCCGGGGGACCCGCAGATGATGGTCCACCTCGACATCCAGGTCGACGACCTGGCGGCGGCCTCGGCCCACGCCGTCGCCGCCGGGGCCACCCTGGCGGACTTCCAACCCCAGGACGACGTACGGGTGCACCTCGACCCGGCCGGCCACCCCTTCTGCCTCTACCTCTGAGCGGGCGCCGAACCCGGACCGGCGCCGGCGCGTCGGTCCGGGTCGGGCCGTCGGGATCAGTGCCAGTCGCTGATCGCGACGTCGTCCGGCGCCGGCCGGCCGCGCCCGGTCTCGACGAGCTCCTTGAGACTCATCAGGAACGTCGCCCACTTGGTGCTGCAGTGGCGCATGAACTCGACCGGCTCGCGCCAGCCCTCGTGGGTGAACTGGACGATGGTGTACTCGCCACGCTGGTCCAGGCGCCAGTCGATCTCGGTGCCGAGCCATTCCGCCGGGCCGTCGGTGACCCGCCACCGTACGTGGCCGGCGGGATCGAGTTCCAGGACGTCCATGTCGAAGCCTCCGACGTCGCCGAACCGGAACGCCAGCCGCCCGCCGACCTCGCTCTTGCCCGTGGTGTCGGTCGTCCACCACCCGGCGATGCCCTCGGGAGTTGCCACCGCCCGGTAGACGTCGTCGAGCGGCGCGACGACGCCGACCCGGTGCAGGATGTCGACCATCTCAGTCTCCTCGGTTGTTGTCGCGGCTGCGGTCGATCGCCTCGGCGATCCGCTTGATCCGGCGGAGTCGGGCGTCCCAGGTGGCACCCACCGCCGACAACTGGGCGACAGCCCGGGCGAGCTGCGCCTCGTCGACCTGGTAGCGACGCTCGCGACCGGCCGGCGTGCCGTGCACCAGACCGACCCGGTCCAGGACGGCCAGGTGCTTCGAGACGGCCTGGCGGGTGACGGGTAGTCGCTCGCTCAGCGACGTGGCCGTGCCCGGCCCTCCGGCGAGCAAAAGATCGATCATCGTACGCCGGATGGGGTCGCCGACCGCCGACCACAGGTCGTCGTCGATCGCTGTGCTCATGACGTGGCGACCAGCCGCGTGACGTACGTGCCGAGCCTGGCGAGGTAGTGGTCCCAACCGGTCTCGTGGTCGCGGTACTGCGCCTCCAGCTGAGCGATCTCCCAGCCCATCTCCCGGAACCCGGTCTCGGTCATGCGGACCCGGGTGCCCCCACCGGCCGGGACCAGGTCGAAGGTGACGAACAACGAGTTCCCGGAGCGGTCCGGGTCCGAGTAGCACCACCGGAAGGAGAACCGCTTCGGCGGGTCGACCTCGACGACGGCGAGGGCGACGGTCGTCGTCTCGCCGGTCTCCGCGTCGCGCCAGACCAACTCGCCGGGAGCGCCGGCGACCGGCTCGAACCGCGCGTCGTCGGGCCACCACTCCCGCATGTGCTCGGGCCGACTGATCACCTCGAAGACCACCTCGGGTGCCGCGTCGACCTGGATGTCGCGCTCGATGGATCCGTACTCCATGTCTGCCAACCTTTCGCAACCTTTGGTTGCGTCAACCCTACCCAGCAGCCTCCCGACACGCAACCTTCGGTTGCGCATCGGGGTCCTGTGCGGATGCGGCGCGCTCGGCGGGGGGCGGGTCGCGGTGTCCGATATTCAGTCCCGGGATCACTCCGGGGACCTACCAGTGCCCGCCCCCCGTAGCCGCGCTGTCCCACCTGGGTTGCTCTGACCGGCCACCTGCGGCGCACCCTAGCCGGCGGGTACGGCACACGATGGCCCGACGTAACATGCGCGAAGTGACCACAGGGACCGCCGACGAGGGCATCCATCCATTCCGCATCGACATCCCGCAGAGCGATCTGGACGATCTGCACGAGCGTCTCGACCGCACCCGCTGGCCCGACGAACTGCCGGGCGTGGGATGGGCGTACGGCGTCCCGCGCGACTACCTCAGGGAGCTCGTGCACTACTGGCGCCACGGGTACGACTGGCGCGCCGCGGAGGCCGAGCTGAACCAGTGGCCGCAGTTCGTCACCACCATCGACGGTGCGACGGTTCACTTCGCTCACCTCCGGTCGCCCGAACCGGATGCCACTCCGCTGCTCATGACGCACGGCTGGCCCGGGTCGATCGTCGAGTTCGCCGGGATCGTCGGCCCGCTCACCGACCCCCGCGCGCACGGTGGCGACCCCGCGGACGCGTTCCACCTGGTGCTCCCGAGCATCCCGGGATTCGGCCTGTCGGGGCCGACGAGGCAGACCGGCTGGGAGTTCAAGCGGGTCGCCGCGGCGTTCGCGGTGTTGATGGAACGGCTTGGCTACCAGCGGTACGGGGTGCAGGGCGGTGACTGGGGATCGATCATCTCCCGAGAGCTGGGCCGTACCCGACCCGACCGGGTCGTCGGCGTACATCTCAACCTGCTGCCCAACTCGTTCCAGCCCGAGGAACCCGACCCCGGCGAGTTGGCGGCGCTGAGCCCGACCGAGCGCGAGCGCACGGTGGCCTCCTGGGAACGCCTCAAGACCTGGAGCCGCGAGCGTCAGGGATACGCCGACATCCAGGCCACCCGGCCGCAGACGCTGGCGTACGGCCTGACCGACTCACCGGTCGGCCAACTGGCCTGGATCGTGGAGAAGTTCAAGGAGTGGACGGACTCCGCGGACCGCCCGGAGGACGCCGTCGACCGCGACCAGATGCTCACCAACGTGATGCTCTACTGGCTGACCGGCACGGCCGGATCGTCCGCCCGCATCTACTACGAGCGGGCGCACGCCGACTACTGGGGCAAGCCCCCCGAACCGTCGACGGCACCGACCGCGCTGGCCGTCTTCCCGCAGGACAACTTCATTCCCCTACGACACATCGCGGACCGCACGAACCACATCGTGCAATGGACGGAGTACGACCGGGGCGGGCACTTCGCGGCGATGGAGGTACCGGAACTCCTGGTCGGGGACGTCCGGATGTTCTTCCGGAAGCTCCGCGAGGGCGTCCCCGACTGACATTGTCAGCGCTCCGGCCGGCCGGTCCCGGAGCCGGCGCAAACCCGCTGCGTCGGCCGCCCCGGTCGTCACCAGTTGGTCACCCGGCCCGGGAGTCAGACCGTTCAGGCGGAACGTTGCGCCGGCGGGCCTACTCCGTACGGATCACGGCGTTGTAGACGCTTCCGGGGCGGCGTCTGGGCGCTTGTCGCCCCGCACTGCGTCGAGGTAGTCAGCTATCGCATCCCTGTTGCGGACCAGGCACTCGATACGTTCGGTCATTCGGTCGCGTTCGTCTTCGAGCGTGGCGATCATTTCCGGGGTCGCATCAGAGAAGTGGATGACCCGGGGCTTGTTCAGGCATGGGAGGATCTGCTTGATGATCCGGGTCGGCAGTCCCGCATCGAGCAGCCCCCTGATCTGCAAAATCCGGTCCACGAGCGACTCGTCGTACGCACGGTAGCCGTTGGCGCAGCGGCTAGGGAAAATCAACCCCTGCTCCTCGTAGTAGCGCAGCAGCCGCCGAGGCGTACCGGTGCGCTCCGACAGTTCTCCGATACGCATGTGACTACCCTCATACATGTTCGCGTTGACCATCACATCGATGTGATGGTTCGAGCATACGCACCATGCGAACCAAGACCACGCAAGTAGCCGGCTCCCCCGCCGAGCCCAAGGATCGGAAACTCCCGCTGCCGGCGCTGCTGGCGCTGGCCACGGCCGTGTTCATCACCAGCCTGACCGAGACGCTCCCGGCTGGTCTGCTTCCCGCGATGAGTGCTGACCTCAAGGTCAGCGAGTCGGCGGCGGGGCAGACAGTGACGATCTACGCGATCGGGACCGCGCTGACAGCTATCCCGTTGGCTGCGGCGACGGCAGGGTGGCGTCGCAAACGTCTGCTGTTGACGGCGACGGCGGGATTCGCCATTGCCAACACTGTTACGGCAGTCTCGGGGAACTACGCACTGACCATGGCGGCGCGGTTCGTCGCCGGAGTGGCCGCGGGCCTGGCCTGGGCGTTGCTGGCGGGATACGCCCGGCGCATGGCGCCCGTTCACCTGCAGGGCAAGGCGATCGCGATCGCGATGGCCGGCATTCCGATCGCGCTGTCGCTGGGAGTGCCCGCGGGGACCTTCCTCGGCGCCGCACTTGGCTGGCGGGCAGCTTTCATGATCATGACCGGGCTCACCATCGTCCTGCTCGCATGGATCACCGTGACGGTCCCGGACTATCCAGGGCACAGGCCAGAAAATCGAACGTCGATGGTGCGGACCCTCCGCATCCCCGGCGTGTCGCCCGTTCTGTTCGTCACCCTGGTTTTCGTGCTGGCCCACACCATCCTCTACACCTACATCGCCACGTTCCTCGACCGGGTCGGCATGGGCACGTCCACCGACCTCGTGCTGCTGGTCTTCGGTGCAGCCTCCCTGATGAGCATCTGGATCGTGGGCGCTCACATCAACCGTCGGCTGCGAACCCTCACCATCGCCAGCACCCTCCTGGTCGCCGTGGCAGCAGCCATCCTGGCAGCGATGGCCGGCAGCCCCGCTCTGGTCTACGTCGCGGTGCTGCTGTGGGGGCTGGGATGGGGAGGCACGCCTACTCTTCTGCAAACGGCCGTCGGCGATGCGGGAGGCAAGGCGGCAGACGCCGCACAAGCGATGCTCGTTACCCTGTGGAACGTGGCCATGGCCGGCGGCGGAGTCGCCGGCGGGATCCTTCTCGACCTCCTTGGCCACACCTCCTTCCCCTGGAGTGTCCTTGTGCTCCTGATGCCGGTGCTGCTCGTGGTGACCACCGCTCGCGCGCACGGTTTTCCCGCAGAGCGCGTGAGCATGGCCCCATGAACGCAAGCCCGAACACAGCAGAGCAGAGATCGGGCACGTAGCTGGCGGAAGCGCAGGAAGCGGTGGCAACGATCAAGGCCCCAGCCAGGAAATCGTCCTGAGCTGGGGCCTCGCGTTGGAGCGGGTGACGGGAATCGAACCCGCACTGTCAGCTTGGGAAGCTGATGTTCTGCCATTGAACTACACCCGCAGGCGGCACCACTGTACCCGAGTCACCACCCCGATGCATCCAGGTACCCCCCGCGCCGTCGACCGCTGCGGCCAGCGCCCGACCCCACTCCGCAAGATCCACACAACTTCCGGGATGTAGTGGCCTCCGGCCCCCCGCGAGGCAACTACATCCGGGATGTTGCGCGGATCTTGCCCGGCCGCCCGTCCGCACGGCAGCCCGGCGAGGCAGGGCACGAGGGGGTGGCGGGCACCGGGCACCGCTGCCAGGAAAAAGTTTCACTCCGGCAACATATGGTCGTTCTCAAATCTGTCGATCGGT
This sequence comes from Micromonospora sp. C28SCA-DRY-2, assembly GCF_030519475.1. Taxonomy (GTDB): domain Bacteria; phylum Actinomycetota; class Actinomycetes; order Mycobacteriales; family Micromonosporaceae; genus Micromonospora. Next base: position 53,170 of record NZ_JAUMKD010000009.1, read on the forward strand.
TGTAACGTCTGGCCCACGTTCTCAGCCACGGCGTGACATACCCCCTGTCGCGCCGCCAGAAAGAGGTGGGCCCATGGGACTTCGTCCCGACCTGCTGACCCGGCGTGCCGCCGGTGTCGCGTCGACGACCCTCGCGCTGCTGCTCAGCACCGCCGCGGTGGGCGTCGTACCGGCCGCTTCGGCCTTCTCCGCCGCGCCCGGTGAGGCGTGCGTCGAGCCGGCCGACGTCCACGCCGACGCCCGGATCAAGGCGGGCGGCGCGGCCAAGCACGAACCGAACGAGCTGACCCTCGCGGAGACCCGCGAGCGGGAGGCCGACCTGGCCGCCGCGCTCCGGGAGCGCGCCCGGTTCCGCACCGGCGCCGGGGCGAGCACCCTCGCCGCCACCGTGACCGTCCCGGTGGTGGTGCACGTGATCCAGCGGGACAGCACCCGGGCCGGCGGCAACATCCCGGACTCGATGATCACCTCGCAGATCAACGTGCTGAACCAGTCCTACAGCGGCGCGACCGGCGGCGCGGCCACGGCGTTCAGCTTCCAGCTACAGAAGATCAACCGGGTGACCAACCCGGCGTGGTACCCGATCGTGCAGGGCTCGTCGGCGGAGCGGTCGATGAAGACCTCGCTGCGTGAGGGCGGCAAGAACACCCTCAACATGTACCTGGGCGAGCTGAGCGACGACCTGCTCGGCTGGGCGACCTTCCCGCAGCGCAAGCTGAGCAGCATGGACGGCGTCGTCGTGCTGAGCGAGTCGCTGCCGGGTGGCACCGCCACCAACTACAACCAGGGCGACACCGGCACCCACGAGGTGGGCCACTGGCTGAACCTCTACCACACCTTCCAGGGCGGCTGCTCGGGTCAGGGTGACAGCGTCAGCGACACCGCGGCCGAGGCTTCGCCGGCCTTCCAGTGCCCGACCGGGCGGGACACCTGCACCGCCCCGGGCGTGGACCCGATCACCAACTTCATGGACTACACCTACGACTCGTGCATGTACCAGTTCACCGCCGGGCAGGCGAGCCGAATGCTGACCGCGTGGAACGCGTACCGCGCGGCCTGACCTGACGTACGCCATCGGTGCCGGCTCCGGAGGACGGAGCCGGCACCGGTGTCTTCGGGCTCAGGCGGCCTCGCGGCGGCGCATCCGGGGGGCGGGGTCGGCGGCCGGGGCGTCGGCCGGCGCACCCGGGTCGAGCCAGACCTGGACGGCGGGGTGGCCGTGCCCGTTGCCGGGGCCACCCGCGGCGCCGGCGTCGCGGCGGGTCAGCATCGCCACGTCGACGGTGAACTCGAACAACCGCCAGTCGACGTGCGGGGCGGCCCGGTAGCTGCGGGCCAGCCGGGCGACCCGGGCCGGGTCGGTGACCGGGCGGGCGCGTCCGGCGACGTAGGCCTCGTCGTCGCTCTCCTCGGGCGGGAAGGAGTGCAGCGCGTAGCGGCCGTCGCGTTCCAGGTCGCGCCGTTTCGGCGAGTCGACCACGAAGCAGAACAGCCCCTCGTCGGTGATCACCGGGGAGACCGGGTGCACCCGGGGCCCGCCGTCGGCGCGGACCGTGGCCAGGTAGCCGAAGCCCGGCCCGTACTGCTGCATGAGAAGGCGGATCCCGTCGGCGAGTCGGGGCTCGTCAGCGGCGAATTCGGACCAGGATGCCATGTGGACATTCTATCGAACAGGTGTACGAACACCTAGTCCGACACGCAGGTCACCCCGGCCGCTTCGCTATGGTGTTCCGATGCTGCTCTCCGACCGCGACCTGGTCTCCGAGATCAAGGCGGGCACCCTGGCGCTGGAGCCGTTCGAGCCCACGCTGGTGCAGCCGTCCAGCATCGACGTACGCCTGGACAAGCTGTTCCGGGTCTTCAACAACCACCTCTACACCCACATCGACCCGGCGCGGCAGCAGGACGAGCTGACCTCGGTGGTGGAGGTGCCCGACGGCGAGCCGTTCGTGCTGCACCCGGGCGAGTTCGTGCTCGCCTCCACGCTCGAGGTGATCTCGCTCGGCGACCAGCTCGCCGGCCGGCTGGAGGGCAAGTCGAGCCTGGGCCGGCTCGGCCTGCTCACCCACTCCACCGCCGGCTTCATCGACCCCGGCTTCTCCGGGCACGTGACGCTGGAGCTGTCGAACGTGGCGAACCTGCCGATCACCCTCTGGCCGGGCATGAAGATCGGCCAGCTCTGCATCTTCCGGCTCTCGTCGCCGGCCGAGCACCCGTACGGCTCGGCCGTCTACGGCTCGCGCTACCAGGGGCAGCGCGGCCCGACGCCGAGCCGCTCCTGGCAGCAGTGGCGCACCTGGCCGACCCGCTGACGCAGCCGAAAAGGGGCCCGCTCCGGCGCCGGAGCGGGCCCCCTTTCGGTGGTACGCGGTCAGCCCGGCCGGCCGTAGCTGTGGATCGGGCCGTCGTCGACCTTCTTCATCTTGATCGGCACCCCGGCGCGGGAGGCGTGCACCACCCAGCCACCGCCGACGTACATGCCGACGTGGTGCAGGTCGGAGTAGTAGAAGACCAGATCGCCCGGGCGCAGCTCGCCCCGGCTGACCGTCCTGGTGACCCCGCGCTGCTGCGCGGCGTTGTGCGGCAGCGAGACCCCGGCCTTGGCCCAGGCGGCCAGCATCAGCCCCGAGCAGTCGTACGAGTTCGGGCCCTCGGCGCCCCAGACGTACGGCTTGCCGATCTGGGCGCAGGCGAACTTGACAGCGACCCCGGCCGCGCCGCCCGGGTAGCTGGCCGGGCAGGGGGCGGGGCGCAGCGGCCCGCCGCCGCCGTTGCCGTAGACCTTGATCCGCAGCTTCTGCAGCCGGTCGATCTCGGCGTTGATCTGCTTCTTCTTCGCCGCCAGTTGCGCCTCGGTCTTGGCGAGTTGGGCGACCATCTCGTCCAGCGGCGCCTTCTTGGCGGCCAACTGGTCGCGCAGGTCGGCGACCTGCCGAACGTCCTGCTGCTGGCGGTGGGCGAACCGGTCGAGCAGTTCGAGCTGCCCGACCACCTCGCTCGGCGAGCGGCTGTCCAGCACGGCGTTGATGGTGAGCACGTTCTCGCCCTTGTAGGCGCGGACGGCCAGCGCGCTGACCTTCTCCATCGCCTGGTCGACCTGGGCCTGGAGCGGCTTGATCTGGGCGGCCAGGGCGTCGGCCTGCTTCCGCTTGGCGGCCAGGTCCTGGCGGGTGGCGTTGTGCCGTTCGATGATCGGTTCGAGCTTGTTCCAGTCCTCGTCGATCTGGCGCTCGATCTCGGCGACGGTGGGTTCGGCGTGGGCCGCCGTGGCGCCGCCGGTCAGAACGACGGCGAAGCCGACCAGGGCGGCGAGTGCGGTGGTGCAGCGGGACCAGCGTGGGCGCGGCGCAGCCGTGGCCGGGTCGGCGGACGCCGACCGTGCCGACGGTGGCCGCGGGGCATGGTGTGCCACCGGGCTCCGTACTCCTTCTTCCCAGACCGCCTACCGGGTTAGCTGACGGGTTCGGGCGGGAAGGGGACGCCCTACCGCAGTGGCTGCGGATTCACCCCGGGTTACCTGGTTCCCCGGTTCGCTCGGAAGCGATTCGGCGGTGTCGGACCGTTACCGCCCGGGTTGGACGGACCTGTTGTCGGGCCGACGAATGACCAGAGTAGAGACGCTCGTTATCAATCCGCAACCCGTGTCGCCGTGACACTCCGTACGCCACAGGGATCGACAACCTTCGGCGGGGCGAGCCGAAGGTTTTCTTCTTCAGGAGTTGATGCATGGAAAGGTATTGACGTAAGGCCGGGCCCGGGGTGAAGGTGACCGCATCGTCCACCCGTCTGAGCAGGGGGTCCGATGCAGTCGTCCACGAGATCCACGAGATCCACGAGATCGAGGAGCAGGCGCGCCCTGCTCGCCGCCGCCGCGGCGCTCGCCATGGCGGTCACCCCGTTCGCCGCCGGTCCGGCCGCCGCCGAACCCCTCGACCGGCAGCAGCAGTACGCCGCCGCGGCCACCGAGTTCGGCGTGCCGGAGAGCGTCCTGCTCGCCGTGTCGTACCTCGAGTCGCGGTGGGACACCCATCCCGGCAACCCGAGCACCAGCGGCGGTTACGGCCCGATGCACCTCACCGACGCCGCCCACGTCACCGCACAGCCCGCCCGCGGCCACATCGACGAGGGCGAGGACCCGCGCGGGGACGACGCTCGGCCGCTGACCGTCACCGCGCCGGTCGGAGCCGGGTCGCCCCCGGCCGCCCCGGCCGACGCCGCGCTGCAGACCCTCCAGGCCGCCGCCGCGCTGACCGGCGCCAGCGAGGAGGCGTTGCGCTCCGACCCGACCGCGAACATCCGCGGCGGCGCGGCGCTGCTCGCCGCGTACCAGCGGGAACTGCGTGCCCCGGTCGGCGCGGACAGCGACCCGGCGGCCTGGTACGGCGCGGTGGCCCGCTACTCGGGCGCCGGCGCCGAGGACACCGCCGCCGCCTTCGCCGACGAGGTGTACGGCCAGATCAACGCGGGCGCGACCCGGACCACCGACGACGGGCACCTGGTGACCCTCGCCGCGCGCGACGTCAGCCCGGACGAGTCGACGCTGCACAGGCTCGGGCTGCGGCGGGCGGAGCGGCCCGACGGGCTGGAGTGCCCGATCGGCCTCGGCTGCGAGTGGATCCCGGCCCCGTACGAGAAGTACGGCCCGGGCGCCGGCGACTACGGCAACCACGACCTGGGCAACCGGCCGGTCCAGCAGAAGATCGAGTACATCGTCATCCACGACACCGAGGGCTACTTCTGGCCCAGCGTCGGCCTGGTGCAGCGGGCGGACTACGTGGGCTGGCACTACACGCTGCGCTCGGTGGACGGCCACATCGCCCAGCACATCAAGACCAAGGACGTCGGCTGGCACGCCGGCAACTGGTACGTCAACGCCAAGTCCATCGGCCTGGAGCACGAGGGCTTCGCCGGCCACGGCACCTGGTACACCGAGGCGATGTACCGCACCTCGGCCAAGCTGGTCCGGCACCTGGCCCTGCGCTACAACATCCCGCTCGACCGGCACCACATCATCGGGCACGACAACGTCCCCGGCACGGTGGCGGCGAACGTCGCGGGCATGCACTGGGACCCGGGGCCGTACTGGGACTGGTCGCACTACTTCGACCTGCTGAAGGCGCCGTTCCGGGCCACCGGCACGGCGCGGACCGGGCTGGTGACCATCGACCCCGACTTCCCCGACAACCAGCCGGCGTTCACCGGCTGCTCGCGGCAGCCGCCGGGGGTGCCGACCCCGCCGCCGCCGGTCACCGACCCCTGCCCGCTGCGCGGCTCCTCCGCGGTGCTGCTGCGCAGCGCGCCGAGCCACGACGCGCCGCTGGCCGTGGACCTCGGCGAGCACCCGGACGGTTCGCCGGGCACCATGTACGTCCCGGACCACAGCGCCCGCGGGTCGGCCGGCCAGACGTACGCGGTGGCCGAGGTGCGGGGCGACTGGACGGCGATCTGGTACCTCGGCCAGAAGGCGTGGTTCCACAACCCCGCGTCGGCGCCGACGGCGAAGTGGGCCACCGGCTTCGTGGTGACGCCGAAGCCCGGCAAGGCCACCATCCCGGTCTACGGGCGGGCCTACCCGGAGCGGGACGCCTACCCGGCCGGCGTGCCGTACCAGGCGATCTCACCGCTGCAGTACACGCTCGCCGCCGGGCAGCGGTACGCGGTGGGCGCGGTCGTGCCGAGCGAGTACTACCGCGCGGTGACCTTCGACGGCTCGTCCCCGGGCGACTGGACCGTCGTCCGCGGCGACCTGCGCTACGTGCAGGTCCAGTTCGGTCACCGGATCGGCTACGTGAACCTGGACGACGTGCTGATCCTGCCGTCCCCGGTCGGCGCTCCGCGGTGAGCCGCCCGGCCTGAGACGGGGCTCGGCACCGAGCCGCGGAAACACCGAGGGCCCCCGGTCGGTCGACCGGGGGCCCTCGGGCGGTTCGGGACGGATCAGGGTCGGCGGAATCCGGCGACCGGCATGGTGTTGATGCTGGAGACGTTGACCGGTTTGCCGGCGCGCGGTGCGTGCACCATCTTGTCGTTGCCGAGGTAGAGCCCGACATGGTGCAGGTCGCTGAAGAAGAAGACCAGGTCACCCGGGCGCGCGTCGGAGCGCGAGATGGCCTTGCCCTCGTTCCACTGGGCGCCGGTGTGGTGGGTCAGGTAGACCCCGGCCGCCTTGTAGGCGTACTGGGTCAGGCCGGAGCAGTCGAACGAGTCCGGGCCGTCGGCGCCCCACACGTACGGCTTGCCGACCTGGGCGCAGGCGGTCCGGATCGCGATCCGGGCCTTCTCGCTGACCACCCCGTTGATGGTCGGGCACTGGTCCGTCTTGACGGTGGTCACCGGCAGCATTTTCTCCAGCCGCTTGACCTCGGCCTCGATGTGCTTCTTCTTCGCCGCCAGCTCGTTCTGCTGCTTCACCTGGTCCGCGATCAGCGTGTCGAGCTGCTGCTTCTGGTCGTCGTACTTCTTGCGGACCGCGAGCACACCCTCGATCTGCTTGCGCTCCTGGGCGGCCAGCCGGTCGAGGAGGGTGAGCTGCTCGGTGAGCGTGCTCGGCTTGGCGCTGACCAGCAGGGCGGCGACGTCCTGGGACGGGCCGGTGATGTAGTAGCGGGAGGCGAGGTCGCCCACCCGGTCCATCGCCAGCTCGCTCTCCAGCGCCAGCGGCTGGATCTTCTTCTCCAGGTCCGCGGCCTTGCTGCGGTTCTTCTTCAGCTGCGCCCGCACCTTGTTGTACTGCTCGATGGTGGGCTCCAACTGCTCCCACTGCTTGTCGATCTGCGCCTCGATCTCCTCGACCGAGGGCGCGGCGTACGCCGGCGCGGCGAGCAGACCGGCTCCAACGGCCGCGGCGGCGACCAGGGTGAGCAGACGGTGGGCGGCCCGGCGCAGGCCACCCGGACGAGCAGACCGTCCCGGTGCGTGACGATGGGGGGGCATGGTTGCCACCGGCACCGACTCCTTAGCGTCCGACCGCCGGGCGCCTCGCAGAGGGGAAGAGGCGAGACAGACGACCCACAGCGGCCGGTGCCCCACATTAGGGAAGGCCCGCAGCGGAATCAAGGCGACCAACGTTCACATCACGCCTGCGCAACCGCTTGTGTACCAAGGGTGTGCGCCCGTCAGCCAACGATTGCCGTCAATACATCGTCGAGCGTCACCACGCCGAGCGGTCGCCGGCCGTCGCTCACCAGCACCATGTGCCGCCGCTCGCGGCGCATCGCGAGCAGCAGGTCGGCGAGCGTACGCTCCGGCGGCACCACCGCCAGCGGCCGGTACACCTCGGCCGGCACCGGCGCCCGCCGGCTCACCCCGGCGTAGCCGAGCACGTCCTTGACGTGCACGAAGCCGAGCACCCGCCGGGTCGAGCGCTGCACCACCGGAAACCGGGACCGGCCGGTCCGGGTGGCCAGCACCTCCAGCGAGGCGGGCGAGACGTCCTCGGCGACGGTGGTCACCGCCGACCAGGGCCGCAGGGCGTCGGCGGCGGTCCGCGCGTGCAGGGCGAGCGCGCCGGTGATCCGGGCGTGCTCCTCGGCGTCGAGCAGTCCCTCGGTACGCGCCTGCGACACCAGCCCGGCCAGTTCCTCGGCGGTGAAGACGGTTTTGACCGCCTCGGTGGCCTCGATCCGCCACAGCCGCAGCACCCGCCGGGACGCCCACTTCATGGCCAGCAGCAGCGGCTTGGTGGCCAGGCAGAACGCGAGCATGGCCGGGCCCAGCCAGAGCGCGGACGGCTCCGGCCCGGCCAGCGTGATGTTCTTCGGCACCATCTCGCCGACCACGGTGTGCAGGAAGACCACGATCCCGAGGGCGAGCACGAAGGCGACCGGGTGCACCGCCGGCGCGGGCAGCCCCAGCGCGTGGAACGCCGGCTCCAGCAGGTGGGCCAGGGCCGGCTCGGCGATCGCGCCGAGACCCAGCGAGCAGACGGTGATGCCCAACTGGGCGCCGGCGATCATCAGCGGGATCTGGTTCATCGCGGAGAGGGCCCACCGGGCCCGCTTCGAGGTCGCCGCGAGCGGTTCCACCACCGTGCGCCGGGACGCGATCAGGGCGAACTCGCTGCCCACGAAGAACGCGTTGCCGAGCAGCAGCAGGGCGGTGACCAGCAGCTCAGCCATCGTCGTCCGGATCCTCGGGGCGGAGCACCCGGACCTGCTCGATCCGGCGCCGGTCCACCTCCACGACGGTGAACTCGTACCCGGACTCCTCGACCGTCTCGCCGGCGACCGGGATGTGCCCCAGCCGGGCCATCAGGAACCCGGCGAGCGTCTCGTACGGCCCCTCGGGCAGCCGGAACCCGGTCTGCTCGACCAGCTCGTCCGCGCGCAGCACGCCGTCGACCAGCACCGTGCGCTCCCCGCCGGGCACGGTCAGCTCGACCGGTCCGACGTCGGGCACCGCGGCCGGGTCGAACTCGTCGGCGATCTCGCCGACCAGCTCCTCCACCAGGTCCTCGACGGTCACCACGCCGTCGGTGCCGCCGTACTCGTCGACCACGATGGCGAGGTCCGCGTCGGCGGCCCGGAGCGCGGCGAGCACCCCGTCCAGGTCGAGACTCTCCGGCACGTACACCGGCTCACGGGCCACCGAGCCGACGGTGGTCGAGGCGCGCTGGGCCAGCGGCACGCCGAGCGCGTCCGACACCCCGGCGACGCCGGTGACCAGGTCGAGCGTCTCCTCGTAGACCGGGAACCGGGTCCGGCCGGTGTGCCGGGCGAGAGCCAGCAGCTCGGTCACGGTGGCCGTGGCGCGCAGCGCGATCACGTCCACCCGGGGCGTCATCGCCTCGGCCGCCCGCTTCTCGCCGAAGCGGATGGTGCGGCGCAGCAGCATGGCGGTGTCCGGCGGCAGCGCCCCGGCCCGGGCCGAGATGGCCGCCAGCAGGCCCAGCTCCTCCGGTGAGCGGGCGCTGGCCAGTTCCTCCTGGGGTTCGATGCCGAACGCGCGGACCAGGCGGTTCGCCGAGCCGTTCAGCCCTCGGATCAGCCAGCCGAAGGTGCGCGAGAAGGCCCGCATCGGAGCCGCGGTGGCCAGCGCGGCGGGCATCGGTCGGGCCAGCGCGAGGTTCTTCGGCACCAGCTCGCCGAAGAGCATGGAGACCAGGGTGGCCAGGGCGAGCGCCAGGAACGGGGTGATCCGGTCGGTGGCCGACCCGGCGAGCGGCTCCAGCACCGGTGCGAAGAGCCGGGCCAGCGCGGGCTCGGCGAGGTAGCCGGTGAGCAGCGCGGTGATGGTGATGCCGAGCTGCGCGCCGGAGAGCTGGAAGGAGAGCTCCCGCAGCGCCCGGCGTACGGTCGCGGCCGGGCCGTCGCCGGCGGCGGCCCGCCGGTCGATCTCGGCGCGGTCCACGGTGACCAGGGCGAACTCGGCCGCGACGAAGAACGCGTTGCCGCCGGTCAGCAGCAGGAAGCCGACCAGGGGCAGCAGTGTGGTCAGCAGCAGGCCATCGATGGTCGTCTCACCTCGGCGCGATTCTCGCACGGGCGGGTCGTCGCGGCACGGCCCGCGCGTCGCGCGTGGAGCTCGCCCGGCCGGGCTACCGTCGGGGCCATGGCCGAATTCACCCTCGCGCACGAACTGGCCCTGCTGGCCTACGACGACAAGGGGAATCTCCAGCTCAACCGGCCCGCACTCGACCACGGGCTGGCCGGGGCGCTGCTGCTGGAGCTGGCGCTCGCCGGCCGGGTCGAGGTGGTCGACGACCGCCTGCTGGTGGCCGACCCGACCCCGCTCGGGCAGCGGCAACTCGACGACGCACTGACCCGGATCGGGGCCGACGTGAAGCGCCGCCGGCCGAAGGACTGGGTCGGCCGGCTCGCCAGGGACCTGCCCGAGCAGGTGCTGGACGGGCTGGTCACCGCCGGCGTGCTGCGCCGGGAGTCGGACCGGGTGCTGTGGGTCTTCCCGCGTACCCGCTATCCGTCCGAGACCGGGGCGGAGCCGGCGGCGGAGGCCCGGGCCCGGCAGCGGATGACCGCCGCGGTGGCCGCCGACGGCCCGGTGGAGCCGCGGACCGCCGCCCTGATCGGCCTGGCCCGGGCGGTCCGGCTGGACCGGCACCTCTTCCGGGACCTGCCCCGGGACCGGGTGCAGCGCCGGCTGGCCGAGATCGCGGCGGGCGACTGGGCGTCGGCCGCGACCCGGAAGGCCATCCAGGAGACCGAGGCCGCCGTGCTGATGGTGATCACCTCGGCCGCGACCGCCGCCACGATGACCGCCGCCACCAGCTGACACGCCGCGGGCGCGGCACCACCGCCCGGTGGCACCGCGCGCGCGGCGGTACGCCTCAGCCGGCGACCGGCTCGGTCTCCTTGTCGCCCTGCGCCTGCTCCGGCTTGACCGAGCGGAGCAGCACGCTGGCCACGTCGACCACCTCGACCTGCTCGCTGGCGCCCTTGCCGTTCACGCCGTCGTTGAGCATCGTCGAGCAGAACGGGCAGCCGACGGCGACCGTGCGGGCCCCGGTGGACATGGCCTCCTCGACCCGCTCCACGTTGATCCGCTTGCCGATCTTCTCCTCCATCCACATCCGGGCGCCGCCGGCGCCGCAGCAGAAGGAGCGCTCGCTGTTGCGCGGCATCTCGGTGAGCTCGCCGGCGATGGCGGTGCCGAGCACCTCACGCGGCGGGGCGAAGACCCGGTTGTGCCGGCCCAGGTAGCAGGGGTCGTGGTAGGTGACCCCGCCGTCGACCGGCTGCACCGGGGTGAGCTTGCCGGTGGCGACCAGGTGGGCCAGCAGCTGGGTGTGGTGCACGACCTCGAACTCGCCGCCGAGCTGGCCGTACTCGTTGCCCAGGGTGTTGAAGCAGTGCGGGCAGGTCGCCACGATCTTGCGCTTGGCCTTCTCCCGGTCGCCGAACGCCTCGTTGAGCGTCTCGACGTTCTGCTGGGCGAGCATCTGGAAGACGAACTCGTTGCCGATCCGGCGGGCCGGGTCGCCCGAGCAGGTCTCGCCCTCGCCGAGGATCGCGAACTTCACGCCCGCCTCGTTGAGCAACGTGGCGACCGCCCGGGTGGTCTTCTTGGCCCGGTCCTCGAACGCGCCGGCGCAGCCGACCCAGAACAGGTACTCGAAGTCCTCGACCTCGCCGACCCGCGGCACCTCGAAGTCCAGACCCTTGGTCCAGTCCTCGCGGGTGTTCTGCGGGGCGCCCCACGGGTTGCCCTTGTTCTCCAGGTTGCGCAGCATCACGCCGGCCTCGGACGGGAAGCTCGACTCGATGAGCACCTGGTAGCGCCGCATGTCGACGATGTGGTCCACGTGCTCGATGTCCACCGGGCACTGCTCGACGCAGGCGCCGCAGGTGGTGCAGGACCAGAGCACGTCCGGGTCGATGACCCCGCCCTCCTCGGCGGTGCCGATCAGCGGCTTGTCGGCCTCGGCGAGCGCGAGGACGTCGACGTGGGCGAGCTGGGCGGCGGTGGCCTTCTCCTCACCGGTCAGGTCCTTGCCGCCACCGGCCAGCAGGTAGGGCGCCTTGGCGTACGCGTGGTCACGCAGGCTCAGCACCAGCAGCTTCGGCGACAGCGGCTTGCCGGTGTTCCAGGCCGGGCACTGCGACTGGCAGCGGCCGCACTCGGTGCAGGTGCTGAAGTCCAGCAGGCCCTTCCAGGTGAACTGCTCGACCTGGGCGACGCCGAACTGGTCCTTCTCCGGGTCGGCCTCCTCGAAGTCGAGCGGCTTGCCGGCGCTCATCATCGGCCGCAGCGCGCCGAGGCCGGAACCGGCCCGGTCCGGGTTGCGCTTGAAGAAGATGTTCGGGAACGCCAGGAAGCGGTGCCAGGCCACGCCCATGGTGACGTTCAGCGAGATGACGATGAGCCAGGTCATCGAGATAATGATCTTGATGAGCGCCGCCAGGCTGACGCCCGCCTCCCAGTCCGGCAGGACGGCGCCGAGGGCGTGGCTGACCGGGGTGGCCCAGGCCGGGTACACGAAGTGGTCGGTGGCGACCTTGAAGCCCCGGATCAGGAAGCCGAAGATCAGGACCAGCAGCACGACCCACTCGACGAAGTAGCCCTGCCACATGGTGGAGCCGGTGAACCGGGACCGGCCGCCCGGCCGGGTCGGCCGGTTGCGCAGCCGGATCGCCATCAGCACTCCGATGCCGAGCAGGCCGAGCACCCCGATCACCTCGGTGGCCAGGCCGAAGATCGTCCAGTGCCCGATGATCGGCAGCTCGCCGGTGGTGCTGACCACCTCGAAGTACGCCTCGAGCACCAGCAACGAGAGCACGATGAAGGCGACCATCACGAACCAGTGCGCCGCGCCGACCATGCTCCACCGGAGCATCCGGGTGTGGCCGGCGGTCTCGACCAGCATGGTCTTCGTGCGGGTGCCCTTGTTGCCGAACCGCTCCGGGTCGGGCTGACCCAGCCGGATGACGGCCGTCATCTTCATGACCGCGCGTACCGCCAGCCCCACCGCCACGGCGGTGATGGCGAACGCGATGATCGTGGTGACGATCTGGACGCTGCCCATCGAGATTGGCCTCCCCGGTCTGCTGCCTGGCGAGCGGCTCGGCGACCGGGGCCGGGTCAGGGCGCGATCGGCGAGTCGCCGCTGCCGCACCCTCGACCGGACCGGTCGATGACCTCGCTCCGCTCGGTCATGCAGTGCAGCCTACGCGCAAGGTTACCCAGCGGTAACGTGAGTCTTCTCGCACCCGGCCACGCCGCCCTGCGCACACCATAGGGTCCCCCGCCCGGAACTGCCGGGCAGGGGCCGCGTCGAGTGATGTGGATTGCCGCACAGGAGGCGCGGGCGACTCGGGTGCCGCCGCCGCGTCCACGACGGCCTGGCTTCCGCTTGCCGCCGCGACGGCCTCGGGTGCCGCCGCCGCGCGGTCCGCGGCGGCCGAGCGTCAGCGCCAGCGGGAGAGCAGGAGCAGCGAGGCGACCATCGCGCCGAAGCCCACCGCGAGGTTCCAGTAACCCCACGACATGACCGGGTACTCCTGCTCGGAGAGGTAGTACACCACCAGCCAGCCGATACCGGCGACGATGAGCGCGACCGCAGTGATCGGCAACCACACCGGGCTAGGCTTGCGCGTCGCCGCCGTCGCCGTCGGACGCACGTCCGTCGGCGGGGTGTACACCTTCTTCTTGCGGACCTGAGACTTGGGCACGACGCTCTCCAGAGGGGATGACTGACCTCGTCCGGCCTGACAACCGGGCGCGGGGGCGACGGTCCATGGCCAATAATGTTCGACAGCTAGCGTAGTCCCGAAGACCCGTCCGGGCCACGAATGGGGTCAGGCCGGTGCACCGAGTGACCGAAAAAGGTGGGGGAACCGGTCACCGCACCAGCTCGCGCGGTGCCGGGCGGAAACCAGACGACGCGGAAGGAACGCTCGGTGGAGTACACATCCGGCGCCGCCTCCTGGCAGAAGGTGCTCCGGCGGGCCGTCGCCGGGCTGCTGCCCCGGCGACCTCGGCAGCGACGACCGGGCTGGTCCATCGGCGTGCCGCTGATCGCCGCCGCGGCCGGACTGCTCTTCACCACCACCGCCACCACCGCCGGTGGCACCGCGCTGCGCGAGGACCGGCGACCCCAGCTCAACCAGCTGATCGAGGACCGCCGCGAGCAGGTGGCGGCGAGCGAGCGCCGGGCCGCGGCGCTCCGCCACGAGGTGGAGCAGCAGACCACCGCGCTGGCCGACACCGACGGCCCGATCAAGGAGCAGCAGCAGCGGGCCGCCGCCACCCGGGAGGCCGCCGGCTTCACCGCTCTCACCGGGCCCGGCGTCACGGTGGAACTCAACGACGCACCCCGGCGCAGCGAACAGAACCTGCCCGAAGGGGTCAGCAACGACTACCTGGTCGTCCACCAGGGTGACGTCCAGGCGGTGGTGAACGCGCTTTGGGCCGGCGGCGCGGAGGCCATGTCAATCATGAACGTCCGCGTGCTCGCCACCAGCGCGGTACGCTGCGTGGGTAACACCCTGCTGCTGCACGGTCGGGTGTACTCCCCACCATTCAAGATCGTAGCAATCGGCGATCCCGCTGCCCTCCAGCAGGCCCTCGCCGGCTCTGAGGGAGTCCGGTTGTTCAAGGACGCGGTCGACCACTACCAGCTCGGCTACAAGGAGACCGTCTCCACGGTGACCGTCCCGGCGTTCGAGGACTCGACCGCCCTGCGTTCGGCGACGGTGCCGCGGTGAGTCGCGCGCCGGAGGACTGGTGGGAGGACCGGGACGGGCGGCACCGCGACCCGGCCGACGAGCCGACCGCGTTCATCCCCAAGACCGACCGGCCCGCACCGACGGCCCGCACCGCGGGCGGCTGGCCCGATCCGGTCCTGCCGCGCCGGGTGGCCGCCGACCCGACGACCGGCGCCCCGGCCACCGGGCGCGATCCGATCGACCGGCCGCGGCCCGCCGAGCCGTCCCGCGCCAACCGGCCTGCCCGGCCCACCGAATCCGCCGGCCCGGCCGAGCCCACCCGCCCCAACCAGCCCGCCTGGCCCACCGAGTCCGGGCCGGGCCGGCCCGCCCCCACGGCGCGCCCGACCGACCCGACCTGGCCCGCCGAGGCCGACGGCCACGATCGGCCCGCTGCCACCACCCGCTCGACCGATCCGACCTGGCCCGCCGATCCCACCGGGCCGGGTCGCCCCGCTGCCACCACCCGCTCGACCGATCCGACCTGGCCCGCCGAGGCCGGCGGCCGCGGCCGGCCCGGCCGCTCCGCGGAACGGACCTGGCCCGCCGACCCGGCGCCCGCCGCCGGAGCCGGCTGGTTCGCCGATCCGGCCGGCTCGGTCGGCCCGAGCCCGGCCACCGATCCGGCTGACTCCGCCGGTCCGGGCTGGTCGCCCGGCGCGTCACGCCCCGCCGGCCCGTCCTGGGCGGCCGACGCGGCCCGCTCCGCCACGCCGGATACTCCCGCCGCGCAGGAGCCGGGCTGGCCGGCGAACCCGAGCCGCTCCGGTCCGCCCACCGAGCCCCGAGCGGCCGCCATCGGCCCGACCGGCGCCCCCGACGCCGCCCGCCACACCGCCGCCGACCGGTCAGCCGCCGGGAGCGGGCGGAGCGGTGTCGCCGGCCAGCCCGCGGCGGTGCCCGGCCAGCCGGAGGCGTCCGCCGGTGCGAGCCACGCCGGCCCCCCGACGGGGCACGCCGACGCGCCGCCGCCGTGGCCGGGCAACGGCACGCTCCGGCCGGCGGCCCCGCTCACGCCGCGCGGCCCGGCCGCACCGGGCCACCCCGGCGGGTCACCCGACGCCGACCGGCCGGTCTCGCCCGCCCGGTCCGGCGCCGAGCCGGCCGGCCGCACCACGGCCCAGGAGGGCCGGCCCACCCCGACCGCCGACGCGCCGACCGCGTTCCTCCCGCAGGTCGCCCGCCCCGCCGCCGCGGGCCCCGGTGCGAGCGCCCCGGTCTCCCCGGCCGGCGCCGACCCCGCGGCCACCGCGCTGATCCCGGCCGTCACCGGGCGTACGCCGGGCGGCCCGCCCGCCCTGGACTCGACAGCGCTGATGGGCGCCGTCCCGCGTCCGCCCACCGACCCGACCGCCGACTCGGAGAACGTTGACGAGCCGCCCCGCCCGCGCCGGGGTGAGCGGGTGGTCCAGCTCCGGCCGGAGCAGACCGGCGAGGGCTATCGGAGCGTCTACTCGGAGCTGACCCGCCCGTCGCTCGGCTCCCGGCTGCGCACCGGCATCCGGGTCACCGGCGAGGTGCTGATCACGTTCGGGCTGGTGGTGCTCCTCTTCGCCGGCTACGAGGTGTGGGGCAAGTCGGCGATCGTGGACGCCCACCAGAACGACCTCAGCCAGCAGCTCGCGCAGGCCTGGGGGCCGGACGGCGATCCGACGGTGGCGCCGTCGGCGAGCGCCAGCCCGACCGGCAAGCCCAAGCCGCCGGTGCAGGGCAAGCCGATCGCCGGCCTCTACATCCCGAAGCTGGACAAGAACTGGGTGGTGGTCGAGGGCGTCACCCAGAAGGACATCCGGTACGCGCCGGGCCACTACCCGACCAGCGCCATGCCCGGCCAGGTGGGCAACTTCTCGGTGGCCGGGCACCGCAACCGGGCCACCTTCTGGCGGCTGGACGAGCTGCACGACGGCGACGCCATCGTGGTCGAGGACAAGAACACCTGGTACGTCTACAAGGTGACCCGCAACCACATCGTGAAACCGACCCAGGTCGAGGTGGTGGCACCGGTGCCGGGCAAGCCGGGCGAGAAGCCGACCAAGCGGATGCTCACGCTGACCACCTGCAACCCGAAGTTCGACAACTACCAGCGCCTGATCATCCACGCGGAGCTGGACCGTTCCCAGCCGAAGTCGGCGGGTCGCCCGGCGGAGCTGGGAGGCTGACGGCGTGTACGCCTGGATCTGGCGGAAGCTCCCGTTCGGGCTGCCTGGCAAGCTCGCCGGCAGCGTGCTGATCGCCGCCGCGATGGTGGCCCTGCTCTGGTACGTGGTCTTCCCGTGGGCGGAGCCGCTGCTGCCCTTCGACGACGTGCAGGTCACCCAGGACTCCGGCGTACCCGGTGACCCGGGCGGCGACGTGGTGCCCGGCGACGCGCCCTCGGGCGACGAGCACGACCTGCCGTACGACACCGAGCGGAACAACACCCCGCCCCCCTCTCCGGACAGGTGAGTCGATGCGCGTCCTGGTGATCGACAACTACGACTCGTTCGTCTTCAACCTCGTGCAGTACCTCGGCCAGCTCGGCGTGGAGTGCGAGGTACGCCGCAACGACGAGATCGACGTGGCCGAGGTGGGGCGGCTCGGCGCGGCCGGCGTCCTGCTCTCGCCCGGACCGGGCAGCCCCGACCGGGCCGGCATCTGCCTCGACGTCATCCGCGCCTACGCCGGTGAGCTGCCGATCTTCGGGGTCTGCCTCGGCCACCAGGCGATCGGCGAGGCGTTCGGCGCCACCGTGGCCCGCGCCCCGGAGCTGCTGCACGGCAAGACCTCGGAGGTACGGCACGACGGGGTCGGGGTGCTCGCCGGCCTGCCCGACCCGTTCACCGCGACCCGCTACCACTCGCTGGCCGTGCTGCCCGAGACGCTGCCCGGCGAGCTGGAGGTCACCGGCTGGACCGGCTCCGGCGTGGTGATGGCGATGCGCCACCGCAGCCTGCCGATCGAGGGCGTCCAGTTCCACCCCGAGTCGGTGCTCACCGAGGGTGGGCACCTGATGCTGGCGAACTGGCTGGCCGGGTGCGGCCACCCGGAGGCGCTGGAGCGCGCCCCGGAACTCGCCGCCGAGGTCGACGCCCGCCGCCGCGCCGCCTTCGCCACCACCTGACGTCATGCCGGCCGGCGCCGGACCAGCCCGGGACTGTACGCGCACGCCGCGTGGCGCCAGGCCGCGCCAGGACGGCCTCCAGGTGCCGGCGGACCGCGCCGGCGACCGCCAGCGACGGACGCGTCCACCGACCGTGCCCACCTGTCCACTCGTGAGCGCCGGTTTCCTGGACGGCCGCCCGCACGGGCCCGTCAGCGCTCGTCGTCATCCCGCCGACGGGCGCTCGCCAGGAGGGTGACGGCCAGGACGGTCAGCGAGAGGACGCCGACGGCCTTGCCGATCCGGTCGATCCGCCGCGAGTTGCAGGTCCGGTACGCCTGCTCCCAGTAGTTCCCGTCCATCGGGCCGACCCAGCGGTCGAGGTCGAGGGCCAACGCGGTGCCGCAGGGCGCCGTCTCGTGGTCGCCGGGTGAGCGGATGTGGATCGGCAGGGTCAGCAGGAGCACCGCTACGGCAGTCCCGAGGAACGCGACCCGCGACGGTGTCACCCAGGTGCGGAACCTCGATCGGGCCGGCTCGGCCGTGGCCTCCATCGGCCAGATGCTAGAGCACCGATCCGCCCCCTGGGGGGCCACGACCGCCCAGCACCGCCCCGCCCGGGTCACCGCCTCGCCGGCGGTCGCCCTCGGGTCGCCGGGGCGGTCCGCGGCGTCAGTCGCCGTTGAGGCGGGCCGGCGGGCTCGTCGGCGCGGTCGGGAACAGCGGGAATCCGCCACCACCACCGTTGGGCGGCGAGTTCGTCGGCGTCGGGGTCGCCGTGCCGGTCGGCGTCGGGTCGACCACCTCCGGCACGCTGACCACGATGGTCACCGTCTCGCCCTTCGCCAGGTTGCTGCCGGCCTTCGGGTTCTGCGACTGCACCCGGCCAGCCCGGTCCGCCGGTACCTCGTCGCCCTGCTCCACGTCCACCCGGTAGCCGGCGTCCTCCAGCTCGTCCCGGGCGTCCTCCTCGGTGGCGTTGAGGACGTTCGGCACCTGAGCGACGTTGCCCTTGGAGACGGTGAGCGTGACCGTCGCGCCCTCCGCGACCGACGTGCCCTCGGCCGGCGACACCTTGAGCACGGTGTCCTTCCGCTCCGGGCTGTCCGCCTCCTTCCGGTCGACCACGAAGCCCTCGCCCTCGAGCCGCTTCTTCGCGCTCTCGAACGTCGACCCCTCGAGGCCCGACGGGATGGCCTTCGTCGCCGGGCCGCCGCAGACCTGGACCGTGACCACCTGGTTCGCCTCGAGCCGGGCGTTCGGAAGCGGGTCCTGCTGGGCGACCTTGCCCTTCTCGCAGGTGGCGTTGAAGATCTGGTCACCGGCCTGGGGGACCAGGCCGGCCTGCTGGATCTGGGCGAACGCCTGCTCCTGGGTCAGCCCGGTCACCGTGGGCACGGTGACCTGCTTCTCCGCCTGCTGGCTCCAGAGCAGCGCGGCGACCAGGGCGATCACCGCCAGCACGCCGACCGCGGAGAAGGTGGCGATCAGCCAGGACGACGCCTTGCGCTGGCGCGGGTCGCCGACCCGGGCCGGGATCTGCCGGGTCTGCGGCGCGCCGGGGGCGGGCGGGTAGCCCGCCGCGCCGGCGGCCGGCGCCATCGGCATGGTCTCGTCCTCGCGCATCACCGGGGTGGCCAGCACCGGCCGGCCGGCCGCCGCGCGGAGCAGGTCGGCGCGCATCTCGCCGGCGCTCTGGTAGCGGTTGAGCGGGTTCTTCGACAGCGCCTTGAGCACGATCGCGTCGACCGCCGGGTTGACATCCGGGTTGATGTCGCTCGGCGTCGGGGGCGCCTCCCGGACGTGCTGGTAGGCGACGCTGACCGGGCTGTCGCCGACGAACGGCGGGTGGCCGCAGAGCAGTTCGAAGAGCACGCAGCCGGCGGCGTAGACGTCGGAACGGGCGTCGACCGCCTCGCCCCGGGCCTGCTCCGGGGAGAGGTACTGGGCCGTGCCGATCACCGCGCTGGTCTGCGTCATGGTGGTGGCGCCGCTGGCCAGCGCCCGGGCGATGCCGAAGTCCATGACCTTGACCTGGCCGGTCTGGGTCAGCATGACGTTGCCGGGCTTGATGTCCCGGTGGATGATGCCGTGCCGGTGGCTGAACTCCAGCGCCGCGCACATGTCGGCGCAGATCTCCAGCGCCCGCCGGGGCTGGAGCCGCCCCTCGGCGCCGAGCACCTCCTTGAGGGTCCGCCCGTTGACGAACTCCATGACGATGAACGGCAGCGTCTCGCCGGTCGGCGCGGTCTCCTCGCCGGTGTCGTAGACGGCGACGATCGCCGGGTGGTTGAGCGACGCGGCGTTCTGCGCCTCGCGGCGGAACCGCATCTGGAAGGTGGCATCCCGGGCCAGATCCGCCCGAAGCATCTTGATCGCGACATCTCGCCCGAGCCGGAGGTCACGACCGCGGTGCACCTCGGCCATGCCGCCGTAGCCGAGCAGCTCGCCGACCTGGTACCTGCCACCGAGCAGGCGGGCCTGCGCTGTCATCGCGTCTGTCGTCCTTCGCTCGTCGTCGTCTCGCCGCTGCCCGGCCCGGGCCGTACCTGTCGACGGTACGACCATTCGGCCGGATCGTCGCGTCCGTCGAACCGTAGCGCGCCGGACGTCACCGTCTGCGGGGCGAGCGCGCCCGACTGCGTGCCCTTCCGCAGACTGTAGGAAATCACGCCGGAGCAGATGAGTACCAGTACGGCCAGGAGGATGGCGACGAACACCATGCCGCGGGACCGGCGGGGAGCCGGCTGCGGGGCGTACGCCATCGGGCGGGCCGCGGCGGGCGGGGGCACCGGGGCCGCGCCGCGCGGGTAGCCGGGCTGGGCGGCCGGCGGGCGGGGCGCCGCGGCCGGCGCGACAGCGGTCGGACGCTGCGGGGCGACCGTCGCGCGCGGCGCGACCGGCGGGCGGGACTGCTGCGGCGCGGCGGCCGGCGGCCGGGCCACCGCCGTCGGCGGGCGCACCTGGGCGCGGGCGGCCGGCGCGGCCGGCGAGGACGGGGCGGCGGAGACCGGGCTGGCCTGGCCGGCGGCCCGGGCCTGCTGGGAGAGCGCGACCTTGAGCTGCCGGGCCACCCCGGCCAGCGCGGCGGCGCTGGGCCAGCGGGCGGCCGGGTCCTTGGCCAGGGCCCGCTCGACCACTGCCCGGACCTGCGGCGGGATGTCGGCGGGCAGCGGCCGGGGGGCCTCCCGGACGTGCCGCATGGCGATCTCGAGGGGGTTGTCGCCCTCGAACGGCCGCCGGCCGGCCAGGCACTGGTAGGCGACCACGCCGAGGGCGTAGACGTCCGACGCGGGGGTGGCGACGCCGCCGGTGGCCTGCTCCGGGGAGATGTACGAGGCGGTGCCGAGCACCGAGCCGGCGGCGGTGAGCTGCCCGACCAGGTCGGAGCGGGCGATGCCGAAGTCGGTCAGCACCAGCGTGCCGTTCGGCCGGACCAGCAGGTTGCCGGGCTTGACGTCCCGGTGCACGATGCCCTTCTCGTGCGCCGCGTGCAGCGCGTCGGCCGCCTGGGCCATCAGCGCCATCGTCCGGGCCGGGGTGAGCCGGCCGACCCGGTTCAGGGTGGCCGACAGCGCGTCGCCCTCGACGTACTCCATCACCAGGAAGGCGATCTGCTGGTCGTTGCCGAAGTCGTAGACGTCGACCACACCGGGATGGTTGATGGTGGCCATGGTGCGGGCCTCGCCGCGGAACCGCTCGGCGAAGCCGGGCTCGTCCAGCAACGCGGGGAGCAGGCTCTTCACCGCGACCGTCCGGCCGAGCACCTGGTCGGTGCCGCGCCAGACGTCGCCCATGCCGCCGCTGGCGATCCGCTCGTCGAGGCGGTATCGGTTGCCGAGCAGCACGCCGGGGCTGAGCATGTCAGCGGCCCCCCGGATCGGTGATCGCCGCCCGCATGATCTGGCCGCCGATCCGGGCGGCCTCGGCGCTGCCGCCGTCGCCGGCCTCCTCCAGCAGCACGCAGACCGCGGAGACCGCGTTGCCGTTCTTGTCGAGCGCGAAGCCGATGAACCAGCCGTGGTCGCGGGTCTGCGGGCCGGACTGGGCGGTACCGGTCTTGCCGCCGACGGTGTAGCCGTCGATCTGCGCCTGCCGGCCGGTGCCGTTCTCGACCACGCTGACCATCATCTCGCGCAGGTCGGCGGCGACCTGGCCGCTGACCGGCTGGCGCAGCTCCCGCGGGTCGGCGGTGTAGTAGCTGGTGGTGCGGTCCGGGCCGAGCAGCTGGCGGACCAGGTAGGGCCGCATCTGGCTGCCGCCGTTGGCGACCGACGCGGCGATCATGGCGCCCTGCAACGGGGTCATCCGGACGTCGCGCTGGCCGATCGAGGACTGGGCCAGCGCCGCCGGGTCGTCCCCGCCGTCGGCGTTCTGCATGTCGCCGGTACGGCTGGCCGCCACCGCGTGCCCGCCCTCGCCGAGCTGGCCGACGGTGAGGTCCTCCTGCTCGAACCCGAACTGGCGGGCCTTCTCCTTGATGGTGTCGGCGCCGAGCCGGATGCCGAGCTTGGCGAATCCGGTGTTGCACGACTCGGTGACCGCCTCCATCAGGCTGACCTGGGACTCCGGGCAGATGGACGGGGCGGCGTTGCGGATCGGGGTGCCGGAGGTCGGTGGGGTGAAGCTGGCGCCGGCCGGGATCTGGGTGTTCTTGCCGACGCCGTTCTCCAGCGCGGCGGCCGCCACCACGATCTTGAAGGCGGAGCCCGGAGGCAGCACCTCGCCGAGCGCCCGGTTGCGCAGCGGGCGGTCCGCATCCTGCTCCAGCTTGTTGTACGCCGCGGTCGCCGCGTCGGTGTCGTGGCTGGCCAGCGGGTTCGGGTCGAAGCTCGGCATGGAGACGAGCGCCTGCACCGCCCCGGTACGCGGGTCGATGGCGATCGCCGCCCCCTTGCTGACCCCCTGCTTGTTGTTCCGCAGCTGGTCGTAAGCGACGTCCTGGGCGCGCTTGGAGATGGTCAGCAGCACGTTGCCGCCGGCGGTCTGGTCGCCGGTGAACATGTCCTTGAACCGGTCGATGAAGAGCTGGTCGCTGGTGCCGGCGAGGAAGTCGTTCTCGCTCCGCTCGATGCCGGTGTCCCCGAGGTTGACCGGCTTGTAGCCGAGCACGTGCGCGTACTTGGCGCCGCCCGGGTAGGTGCGCTGGTACTTCAGCTCGCCGTCGGTCTCCTTGCTGACCGCGAAAGCGGTGCCGCCGGCCTCGATGTTGCCGCGCTTGCGCTCGTACTCGGCGACCTGGACCCGACCGTTGTAGTCGCTGGTGCGGTATTCATCCGCCTTGTAGGCCTGGATCCAGTTCAGGTTCGCGAAGAGCAGCCCGAAGAGGATCATCACGACGACGCCGACCCGGCGCAGGGGTGCGTTCACGGCCTGATCACCTCCGTGGGAGCACCGTGCAACTGCTCCGGCGGGCCGCCGGCGGGCCGGGCCCGCCCACCACCACCGGTGACCGGACGGCGGGCCGCGTCGGAGACCCGCAGCAGCACCGCGATCAGCAGCCAGTTGGCCATCAGCGACGAGCCACCGGCGGAGAGGAACGGGGTGGTCTGGCCGGTGAGCGGGATGAGCTTGCTGATCCCGCCGACGATCACGAAGACCTGCAACCCGAGGGTGAAGGCCAGGCCGCCGGCGAGCAGCTTGCCGAACGAGTCCCGCACCGCCAGCGCGGCGCGCAGCCCCCGCTCGACGATCAGCAGGTAGACCACGAGCAGCGCGGAGAGGCCGAACAGGCCGATCTCCTCGCCGATGCCGGCGAAGATGAAGTCGTTCTGCACCTCGGGCAGCAGGCCGGGCTGGCCGCCGCCCGGCCCGGCGCCGAACAGCCCGCCGGTGCCGAGCGCGAGCAACCCCTGCACGAGCTGGTAGCCGTCGTCGTGGGGGTCGGCGAACGGGTCCAGCCAGATCTGCGCCCGCAGGTAGAAGTTGGCGAAGGGACCGCCGACGACGTCACCGAGCAGGTACGCCAGGTAGGCGCCGCCGAAGAAGAGCACCAGGCCGATGAGCAGCCAACTGACCCGTTCGGTGGCGATGTAGAGCGTCACCACGAACATGCCGAAGTAGAGCAGCGAGGTGCCCAGGTCCTTCTCGAAGATGAGGACCAGGAGACTGATCAGCCAGACCACCACGACCGGGCCGAGGTCGCGCCCGCGGGGGAAGTCGATGCCGAGGAACCGGCGGCTGGCCAGCGACAGCACCTCGCGCTTGCGCACCAGGTAGTAGGCGAAGAAGGCCAGCAGCGCCAGCTTGGCGAACTCGCCGGGCTGGATCGAGAACGTGTCGCCGAACTTGATCCACAGCTTGGCGCCGTTGATCTCCGAGTATCGGCTCGGCAGCACCGCCGGGATCATCACCAGCACGATGCCGGCCAGCCCCAGGGTGTACGCGTACCGGGAGACCGACCGGTGGTCGCGCATCAGGGCGAGCAGCCCGGCGGCGAGGATCACCGACAACAGCGTCCAGGCGAGCTGGCGGCCACCCGTGCCGGCGAAGGTGGCCAGGTTCTCCCGGTCGGCCGGCAGCGCCTCGCCGAGGTCGAGCCGGCGCAGGAAGCCCACCCCGATGCCGTTGAGCAGGGCGACCGCCGGCAGCAGGGCCGGGTCGGCGAACGGCGCGAGGAACCGGATCACCAGGTGCAGGCCGAGGAAGACGGCGGTGAGCGCGGCGGCCGGGATCCAGAAGTCGGGGGTGACCGTGTCGAGCACCTTCGCCTCGACCATCGCCCCGTACGCGGCCACCAGGCCCATCGCCAGCAGCAGCAGCGACAGCTCGGCGTTGCGCCGGGACCGGGCCAGGCGTACGCCGGGCTGCTCGCCCGTGGTGGCGGGCGAGGGTGCCGGGGTGGCCGGTGCGGTCACGATCGTCCTCTGGTTCGAGCCGGCGCCTATTCCGGCGACCGGCAGGCGGCCGGATCCAGCGCCGGCGCGATGGTGTCGGAGGGCGGGGCGTCGGGCGTGCTGGCCGGCGCGGCGCTACCGCTCGGCGCGCCGCCGGGCGTCGGGCTGCCGGTGGCGGGACCGGGCGTCACGCCCGGCGACGGCGTGCCCGGAGCGGGCGTCGCGCCGGTGGCGGCCGCCGTCATGGTCGGGCTCGGCGGGCAGATCGGCTTCAGGTTCGGGTTGGTCGGGGTGTCACTGGTCAGCTCGGCCAGGCGGCGCTCGGCGTCCGGCTGGCTCTTGGCCGGGATGCCCTGCTTGACCTGCTCCTGCGCGGCCAGGGTGAGATCGTCCAGCTCGGCCGGGCTGGTGGAGTGCACGGTGGAGAGGTCCATCCCGGCGATCTCGCCCTGGATGCCCCGGAAGACCGCCACCTGGCCGTCCTCGGTCGCCCCGACGTAGTACTGCCGCTGGGTGTAGCTCCACCCGCCGAACAGGCCGCCACCGAGGATCACCAGCAGCGCCAGCGTCATCGCGGCGGCGCGTACCGGGCGGTGCCGACGGCGCTCCGGCTCGTCCTCGGCGCTCGCCGCCGGCTCCTCGGGAGCGGCGGGCCGGGGGGCGGACAGGGCCGAGGCCCGGGCCGCCGGGGTGGAGACGTCGGCGGAGGTGGCCATGCCGCGGTCGCGGGCGGCGGCGCCGCCGACGATCGGGGTGGCCTCGACGATGTCCTGGTCGGTGGCGTCCGCGATGATCACGGTGATGTTGTCCGGACCACCGCCGCGGAGCGCGAGCTGCACCAGCCGCTCCACGCACTGCTGCGGGTCGGCGTACTCGCGCATTGTGTCCGCGATGGTGTCCGCGCTGACCACGCCGGAGAGCCCGTCGCTGCAGATCAGGTAGCGGTCACCGGGCAGCACCTGGCGGACGGAGTATTCCGGGTCGATGTCGCGGCCGTCGAGCGCCCGGGTCAGCAGCGAGCGCTGGGGGTGGCTGCTCGCCTCCTCGGCGCTGATCCGACCCTCGTCGACCAGCATCTGGACGTAGGTATCGTCCTTGGTGATCTGCGCGAACTCGCCGTTGCGCAGCAGATAGGCGCGCGAGTCACCGATGTGCACCATGCCCAGCTTGCTGCCGGAGAAGAGGGTGGCGGTGAGCGTGGTGCCCATCCCCTCCAGCTGCGGGTTGGCGTCCACGGTGTCGCGGAGCTGCTGGTTGGCGGTGCCCACCGCCGACCGCAGCGCGTCCACGAGGGCGTCCCCGGGGACGTCCTCGTCCAGTGGCGCCATGGCGCCGATGACGATGTTGCTGGCGACGTCACCGGCGGCCATGCCGCCCATGCCGTCGGCAACGGCGAGTAGCCGCGGCCCGGCGTAGACGGAGTCCTGGTTACCGTCTCGGATCAGACCGCGGTCGCTGTGGGCCGCATAGCGCAGGGTCAGAGTCATGGCCGTAATTCGAGGGAAGTGCGGCCGATCCGGATCGGCACGCCGAGGGGGACGGGGGTCGGTCCGGTGACCTTAGCGCGATCCAGGTACGTCCCGTTAGTCGAGCCGAGGTCCTCGACGAACCACTGCCCGTCGCGCGGCACCAGCCGGGCGTGCCGCGCGGAGGCGTAGTCGTCAGTGATGACGAGGGTGGAGTCCTCGGCCCGACCGATGGTGATCTGCGCTTCACCGAGAGTGATCCTGGTGCCGGCCAGCTGACCGGCGGTCACCACCAGCTGGTGCGCCGCCCTGCCCCGCTTCACCTTCGCCGGCTTCGCCGCCTGCCCGGTCGACGCGCCGACCGCCCGGGGCGCGGCCACCAGCCGGCCCGACCGGGCGCCCGCGAAGAGATCCCGGCGGATGACGCCGACCACCGTGAACACGAAGATCCACAGCAGGATGAGGAACCCGAACCGGGCGACGGTGATGACGAGTTCCGGCAAGGCGGGTCAGCCGTCCACGCGGAAGGTCAGCGTCGTGGTGCCCAGCTGGATCATGTCCCCGGGGTTGAGCGCGACGGCGGAGACCCGCTGGCCGTTGACCATCGTGCCGTTGGTCGAGCCGAGGTCGGTCAGCACGACCTGGCCGCCGTCGAAGTCCAGTCGGGCGTGCCGGCGCGAGATGCCGACGTCCGGCAGGCGCAGGTTGGCCTGGTCGCCGCGGCCGATCACGGTCGAGCCCATCTGCAGCGGGTAGGTGCGCCCGTCGCCGGAGACCAGCCGGACGTTGCGGCCGCCGCCGTGCCCCGGCGGGGGGCCGTAGCCGCCGCCCTGGTCGTAGGCGGGGTACGCGGGCGGGCCGGCGTCGTAGCCGGGCGCCGAGACCGGGGCGACCTCGCCGCCGGTGTAGACCTCGGCGGTGACCCGGAACATGCCGGTGTCCAGCCCCTCGCCGCGCTCGATCTCGACGATCACGTCGCCGTAGACCGTCCAGGCCTGCTCGCCGATGAACTCCGCCTGCGACTGGGCCAGTTCCTGGGCCAGCGCGGCGGCGTACGGCGCCAGCCGACTGTGGTCGTACGGCGAGAGATCGATCACGTAGCGGTTGGGCACCAACGTGCGCCCACCAGCCAGGATGGCCTTGTGCGCCTCGGCCTCCCGCTGCATGGCGTTGAGGATCTCCACGGGGTGGACCACCCCTTTGAAGACCTTGGCGAAGGCCCCCTCGACCAGGCCTTCCAGACGCTTCTCGAAGCGTTGCAGCACGCTCACCGGCTCCTCCTCGGGTCCCGAGGACATGATGGTATCCGGCCGGGGCGCGCGCAGCTCACACGCCGCTCGGCCGGCTGGCGCCCGCCCGTTCGGACGGGCCGATGTTGTCGTGCTACTCTTTCGTCCGCCACGAACGGTAACCGCTCGACGAACGGTAACCGGTCGCGGTCGACGACCGGAGCCGGTAACCTGGCCGGGCCCCGCTGGAGACAGCAGGACCGGCACAGACTACAGTGTTCGAGGTCGAGCCACGGGGAAGTGGCGGAATGGCAGACGCGCACGGTTCAGGTCCGTGTGCCCGAAAGGGCGTGGGGGTTCAACTCCCCCCTTCCCCACCAGAAGTGACGAGGGCTCCGCAGCGATGCGGGGCCCTCGCGCCGTATCGGGGCGTGCCGTACGTCACGCTATGCTCCGATGGTTTCTGCCTCCGATGGACCAGGAGTGGCGTGTGAGTGTCGCGTTCGTGACCGGGTCGGGCGGGCTGATCGGCTCCGAGGCGGTCCGGCACTTCGCCGGCCTCGGTCTCGACGTCGTCGGCATCGACAACGACATGCGGCAGGAGTTCTTCGGCGCGGAGGCGTCGACCGCCTGGAACGTCCGGCGGCTCACCGACGAACTGGGGAGCGCGTACTCGCACCACAGCATCGACATCCGGGACCGGGACGCGCTGGCGAAGCTGTTCCGCCGGTACGGCAGCGACGTCGCCGTGGTGGTGCACACCGCCGCGCAGCCCTCGCACGACTGGGCGGTACGCGACCCGTTCACCGACTTCGACGTGAACGCCGGCGGCACCCTCAACGTGCTGCAGAACGTCCGCGAGCACTGCATCGAGGCGCCGGTCATCCACTGCTCCACCAACAAGGTCTACGGCGACCGGCCCAACAGTCTGCCGCTGGTGGAGCTGGAGACGCGCTGGGAGATCGAGCCGGGGCACCCGTACGAGCAGGGCATCCGCGAGGACATGTCGATCGACTCGTGCCTGCACTCGATCTTCGGCGCCTCGAAGGTGGCCGCGGACGTGATGGTGCAGGAGTACGGCCGCTACTTCGACATGCGGACCGCCTGCTTCCGGGGCGGCACGCTGACCGGCCCGGCCCACTCGGCCACCGAACTGCACGGCTTCCTCGGCTACGTGATGCGGGCCAACATGGAGCGCCGGACGTACAAGATCTTCGGCTACCAGGGCAAGCAGGTGCGGGACGCGATCCACAGCTCGGACGTGGTCTCGGCGTTCGAGGCGTTCTTCCGCAACCCCCGCTCGGCGGCGGTCTACAACCTCGGCGGCGGCCGGCACTCCAACACCTCGATGCGGGAGGCCTTCACGATCGCCCAGGAGATCACCGGCCACGAGATGATCTCCGAGTACGTCGAGGCGAACCGGATCGGCGACCACAAGTGGTGGATCGGCTCCAACGAGGCCTTCCAGGCCGACTACCCGGAGTGGAAGCAGGTCTACGACGTGCCCATGATCATGCGGGAGATCTACGAGGCCAACGTGGACAAGTGGGTGCCGGGAGCATGACGCCGAGCCGCAAGCGCAACGTCCTCGGCGTCCTGGTCGACGCCACCGACTACGCCGCCGCCACCGAGCAGGTGGTGGCCGCCGCGCAGGAGCGCCGGCCGCTGGCGCTGACCGCGCTCGCCGTGCACGGGGTGATGACCGGGGTGCTCGACCGGGCGCACAACGCCCGGCTGAACTCGTTCGACGTGGTCACCCCGGACGGTCAGCCGGTGCGCTGGGCGCTCAACCTGCTGCACGGCGCCGGCCTCACCGACCGGGTCTACGGCCCGACCCTGACCCTGCACGTGCTGTCCCGGTTCGCCGACGAGGGACTGCCGGTCTACCTCTACGGCTCCACCGAGGAGACCCTGTCCCGGCTGATCCCGGCGCTGGAGCGGATGTTCCCGGCCCTCAAGATCGCCGGGGTGGAGCCGTCCAAGTTCCGCGCCGTGCGCCCCGGCGAGGACGTCGAGATCGCCGACCGGATCAAGGCCAGTGGGGCCCGGCTCGTCCTGGTCGGGCTCGGCTGCCCGCGCCAGGAGGTCTTCGCGTACGCCATGCGGCCGCTGCTGGACATGCCGCTGATGGCGGTCGGGGCGGCGTTCGACTACCACGCCGGGCTGCTGCGCAAGCCGCCGCCGTGGATGCAGCGGGCCGGCCTGGAGTGGCTCTGGCGGCTCGGCCTGGAGCCGAAGCGGCTCTGGCACCGCTACCTGGTGCTCAACCCGGCCTACCTGAGCCGGCTGTTCGGGCAGAAGACCGGCCTGTGGAAGGCGACCCCGCCGCCGCCGGCCACCGAACGCCTGACCGAATTCGCTGTCTGACCCGCGTCACGACTACCGCGAGGGGCCCCTCCCGGGCTGGGAGGGGCCCCGAGCGGTCGCTGGTCAGAGGGTCAGCGTCCAGGTGTTGAGGTAGCCGGTGTCACCGGAGTAGACGTCCCGCACCCGCAGCTGCCAGGTGCCGTTCGCCGCCTCGCTCGACAGGTTCACGGTGTAGGTGGTGTTGATGTTGTCCGCGCCGTCCCAGAAGCTGCTGTTCTTCAGCCGGTAGGCCGAGCCGTCCGGAGCGACCAGGTCGACCACCAGGTCACCGCGGTAGGTGTGCACGATGTTCACCGCCACCGTCGAGCTCGCCGAGGCGTTCCGGGCGCACCCGGAGATGGTGATCGAGCTGGACACCGTGGCGCCGGTGTCCGGGATCGCCACGTCGGTGCCGTTGCTGCCGGAGCAGCCGCCGCCACCGGAGCCGGTCACCGTCAGGGTGTAGGTCGCGGTCCGGGTGCCGGAGGCCGCGCTGCCGGTGACGGTCACCGGGTAGGTGCCGGGCGGCGTGCTGGCCGAGGTGCTGATGGTCAGCGTCGACGAACCACCCGAGGTCACCGTGGCCGGGTTGAACGTGGCGGTCGCGCCGGACGGCAGGCCGCTGGCGGAGAGGCTGACCGACTGGGCCGAGCCGTTGGTGGTGGCGGTGCCGACAGTGGTGGTCACCGAGCCGCCGGGCGCGGTGGAGCCGGAGGTCGGCGAGACCGAGACGGAGAAGTCGTTCACCGGCGGGGTGCCGTCGTTCACCACGTAGAGCAGCCGGTTCGGGGTGCCGGTGCCCGGGTTCGTCACCACGTTCGGGGTGGCGTTGTTGACCAGGCTGTCGCGCACCTGCTGCGGGCTCCACGACGGGTTGGCCGAGAGCACCAGCGCCGCGGCGCCGGCCACGTGCGGGGACGCCATCG
Source organism: Micromonospora sp. C28SCA-DRY-2 (assembly GCF_030519475.1). GTDB lineage: Bacteria > Actinomycetota > Actinomycetes > Mycobacteriales > Micromonosporaceae > Micromonospora. The sequence continues at coordinate 83,214 of NZ_JAUMKD010000009.1, forward strand.
AGGTGCCGCTGATCGTGTTCGTGGCGGTGTTGCCGGTGTGCCAGGCGGAGGTGATGTTGACGCCCGGCGCCAGGATGTCGACGCAGGTGCCGAAGTTGGAGAAGCTCGCCGCCGCGTCGTTGTTCTGGGTGGCGCCGACGGTGATCGCCGAGGCGACCCGGGCCGGCGAGTAGTTGCAGGCGTTCTGCCGGTTGCCGAAGATGTCGCCGTTGCCGGCCGCGACGGCGTACGTGATGCCGGAGTTGATGGAGTTGGTGACCGCGGTGTCGATCGAGCTGTTGGCGCCGCCGCCCAGGCTCATGTTCGCCACCGCCGGCTTGACCGCGTTCGCGGTGACCCAGTCGATGCCGGCCACGACCTGGGCGTTGGTGCCGGAGCCCTGGCAGTTCAGCACCCGGACGCCGACGATCTGGACGCCCTTTGCCACCCCGTACGCGGAGCCGCCGACGGTGCCCGCGACGTGCGTGCCGTGGCCGTTGCAGTCGTCGGCGGAGCCGCCGTCCACCGCGTCGAAGCCGGAGACCGCCCGGCCGCCGAAGTCGTTGTGCCCGTACAGCACGCCGGTGTCGATGACGTAGGCGCGCACGTTGGACGCCGTGTTCGGGTAGGTGTACGAGTTGTTCAGCGGCAGGTTGCGCTGGTCGATCCGGTCCAGACCCCAGGACGGGGGGTTGGTCTGGGTGCCGGAGATCGTCACCGTGTGGTTCTGCTCGACGTACGCCACCGCGGGGTCGGCGGCGATCCGCGCGGCGGCCTTCGCGCCGACCCGGACCTCGAAGCCGCGCAACGCCGCGCCGTAGGTACGCGCCACCGTGCCGCCGTGCCGGCCGACCAGGCGCTGGGCGTTGTCACCCACCGCGCTCCGCCCGACGGCGCTGTCCTTGAACACGACGATGTAGCTGTCCGCGACGGCGGTGTCCCCGCCGGCACTGCGGATCACCCCGACCGGTTCGGCGGCCATCGCGGGCGTGGCGGCCGCCACCATCGCCAGCGCGGCCACCCCGACGAGTACGGACCTGTGTGGAAGAGCCATCTTCCTACCTCCCTCCTCCGACCAGCACCGAGCGTCCACCCGTTCGTGGCGGGCGGATCGATGGGCACCAATCGATCTGAGGGTAGATCGACCCGGAGAGACTGATAAACATGTCGAATCGTCAATAACACCAGGGGGATGACCCCCTACGGGACGCGACTACGGGCGGAACGGGGGACGGGCCCGGATTCGCCCGGCCCGCGAACGGGCAAGGCTGTGAGACATGGAGAGCCATCTCGCCGTGCTGCTGCCGGTCGCCGCCGTCTGGCTGGCCGCCGGCTACGTCGCGGACGGGCTGCCCCGGATCGACCACGCCCACGCCCTGCGCCGGCGGGCCGGCTGGTCGCTCGTCCTCACCCTGACCGGACTGGGGCTGACCGCGGCGGTGCTGGCCGCCGGGCTGTCCAGCGGCGGGGCCACCATGGCGGACCGGGCCGCCGGCAACCTCGCCCTCGCCGCCGGACCGGCCGCGCTGGTCGCGCTGCTCGCCGTACGCCGGCTGCGCCGGTTGTGGGCCGGCGCGGGCGCCTTCGCCGACGCGCCGGACACGCCCGCGCCGCACGGCCTGCGGGCCGCCGCCGCGCATCCGATGATCGGGCTCCCGTTGCAGGTCACCGGCCTGGCCACGGTGCCGGCGCTGCTCACCGCCGGCGGCGCGGACCTGCTCGTCGAACCCGGCGTGACCGGCCCGGCGATCACCGCCGGCGCGCTCGGTGTCGCCGTGCTCGGGGTCCGGCACGCGCTGCGGCACAACCGGCTGGCCGAGCGGGCGCTGCCGGCGGAACCGCCGGCAGCGGTGCGCTGGGCGGTGCCGGTCGAGCGGATGACGCTGGCCGAACCGGCCGAACCGGTGTCAGCGGGAGCGGCCGGTCCCCTGCACGTATAGCAGTTCCAGGATCGCCCGGGTCGCCTCGAACCAGCGGTCCAGCCATCCCGGCGGGGGCACGCTGCCCTTCGGCGGCAGCTCCATCAGCAGGCCGCGCAGCAGCGGGTGGTCGGCCAGCGACTCGTTCGGCTCCATCGACCAGCCGCCGGGCGGGAACGAGGGCTCGGTCAGCGGGTTCGGGTCCAACGACGGCAGGGAGAGCGGCGGGCCCGCCTGCTCGGGTGCGGTGGGCGCGGCGTCCCGGCCGGCGTTCTCGGCGTCGGTCGACACCACCTCGGTCAGCACGGTGTCCCGGCGCGCCCCCCGGTACTTGCCACCGAACCGCTCCGGCTTGCCCGGGCCGTTGGTGAGGTTGTCTGAACCGATCGTCGTCATCCGTCTCGCCTGCCTAGCCTCGGTTGTCGATCCGCGGCGGGTTGTCGACCAGCGCCGTACCGAGGGGTACAACGAGACGGGACCGATGTGGCGACGGGAATCCCGGAGCCGGGGTCGCGTCCGGGCGGCGGGCGGCGCCGCGGCGGCGGGCACGGCGGGGCGACCGCGGCCCCCTCCCGTCTGCCACGGGCACGGGCGGGTCCCCGTCCGGCGGACCGGACGGGGACAGCCGCGGTGTCACCCGGTGGTCAGTCCCGGCCGAAGCCGCCGCGCTTGGCGCCATCGACGAAGGCGTGCCAGTCGCCCGGGGCGAAGACCAGGGCGGGACCTGTCTTGTCCTTCGAGTCCCGGACCCCGACCGCCCCGGTCACGTACGCCACCTCCACGCAGTTGTCACAGTTCGGCCCGCTCTTCGAGCTCTTGAACCACGTTGCCTGCGTCAGGTCCACGGGGAACCCCTTGGTCGCCATTTCCACAACGGCTCCTCTGCCAGTTTCGCGATGTGTGCGATGGACTCCTCCGGACGAATGGCGGCCGCACGGATGTGATCGAAGATGAAGCTGTACTTCTGCAGTTCGTCACTCTTCTCCAGGAAGAGCCCACCCGTGGCGTTCTCCGCGTACACGACATCCGGATCACCGGGCTCGGGGAAGCTGAGGATCGTGAAGGTGCCGTCCATGCCGGCGTGCGCCCCCACCTCGAACGGCAGGATCTGCAACGTCACGTTCGGCAACTCGGCCACCTCGACCAGCCGCTTGAGCTGGCCACGCATCACTTCGTCCCCGCCCACCGGCCGGCTCACCACCGCCTCATCGAGCACCACCCACAGATCGACCGGATCATCCTGAGTCAGCAACGACTGGCGACCCAGTCGGACACGGACACGTTGTGCGACCTGTTCGGCGGTGAAGTCCGGCCGAGCGGCGCGGATCATGGCACTCGCGTACTCCTCGGTCTCCAACAGACCGGGGACCACCTGCTGCTCGTACGCCCGGATCGAGCTGGCGGCCGCCTCCAGCCCGACGTACGCCCCGACCAGGACCGTGCTGTAGGGGTGCCACCAGCCCTTCTGCCGGGCCTCCCGGGCGATCTGCACCAGCTCGTCGCTCTCCGCGCCGACCACGCCGTAGATCCGGAGCATGTCCCGCACGTCCCGCGGCGTGGCGGTGGTGTGGCCGGTCTCGATCCGGGAGATCTTCGACGCCGAGCACTCCAACTGCTCCGCGACGGCCTCGATGGTGATCCCGGCCGCCTCCCGCTGCCGGCGCAACTCGGCGCCGAGCCGGCGCCGGCGGATCGTCGGGCTGCGCCGCTCGCTCACGATCGCACCTCGGCTGCCGTTCCGGCCCGCTCGCTGGCCCTCACCGGTACACCTCCGCGTGGACGCGCCGCTGTCGCCGCCCGCCGGGGCGCGACACTGGGGCGGCGGGCGAGGCGTTCGCGGCAGGGGTGGTGCCGGTCGTCGGCCGGCCGCGACGGGCGAAACCGGCCCTCAGTGTGCCGTTTGGACGGCGACGGCTTCAAGCGTCCCGATGCGCGAGCCGCTCGCGTATCGGCAAAAGTCGACGTGCAACTTGCATGTCGCACGTGTCTGATGCACTCTGTCCGTATGGCACGGGTCACTCACCGTCAAGATCGCTCGTCCGGAGCGGTGACCCCACCAGCGCCCGGAAACCGGACGGTGATCGTGCCCGACCTGCGACAACAAGATCTGCCCCGGGCTGATGACCCCGCCGCTGCACGCCAGCAGACTGCGGCGGCGGGAGCGGTGCCCGGGAGCGATCGGGTGTTGGTCGGGTGGCGGCACGCCACCAGCGGGCGCCGCCCGACCACCACCACCCGCACCCGCCGGCCCACCGGGCACGACCCCGTCGCCCGGCCGGAAACCTTCCCCCGCCCAGCTCCGCCGGCCCGTCCGCCGGCCAACCCTCCCCAGGAGCCCATGTGCTTCCCCGCTCCGGTGACGTACTGCACGTGACTCGCGCGGCGAGTGTCCAGTTCCTCAGGCCCATCATGTTCCGGGTGATCCGGGTGCTCGACTGGCCGACCTACGACGGTTGGCTCTGGCTCGACGGCTACGAGTTGAACGCGGCGGGGGACGCGGTCAACCGGCGGTCGATCTTCGTACAGCGGCAGGGGCTGCGCCAGCTGCGGGCCGCCCCGGAAACCCGCCCGCACACCGTGCGGACGGCCCGCCGGCCGGTCGTACGGACCCCGGTCCGGGTGGGCTGACCGCTCCGAACGGCCGCCGGGGGGCATGCCGCCGCCATAGAATCGGTATGCCCACCCCGGCAGGTTTCCACCCCGCGCGTCCAGGACCCCGAACCTGGGATGGCCATGGTCAATCAGTCCGCCGCGCGGCGGCCCCACCGCTCCCGTATCGCCTACGCCTTCGGAATCCTGGCGCTGTTCGGCGCCGCGACCACGCTCGTGGTCGTGGTCCGCGACCCCGCCCTGTCGTCCACCCGACTCACCGATCCGGTCCCGGCGCCCGAGATCACCGTGATCGGCGAGGACCCGTCGGCGCGACCGCACGACGAGTACGACCCGTTCGCGTTCGACGAGTCCGACCCGCCGGCGACCGAGCCGACCCCCGACGCCGGCGCGCCGGTCGACGCCGCACCGCCGGGCGCGGAGCCGGCGGCGGCCGGCGGGCACACACCGGAGGACATCCGCCGTTCGCTGTTCTGGTCGGGCGTCCTCGGCCTGGCCATCTCGCTCGCCGGCCTGGGGTTGGTGGGGACGAGACGCCGGATGTGGTGACCGGTCCCCAACCGGGCCGCCCCCAGCGCCGGATCAGTCCGCCGGGCCGGATCAGGCTGGGCTGGGCTGGGCTGGGCCCGGGCTCGGATCGGGCCGGGGTCGGATCGGGCCCTGGGTCGGCTGGGGCCGGGTCGGCTCGGGCGCGCCGCCGGAATGGGCTCAGCCCGTCGGGGTGGGTTCGGTGGTCGGCTCGCTGGGGCTCGCGGTCGGCGTCGGCCTGCCCCGGGAGACGGTCAACGTGACCTCCTCGTCGGCCGGCACCCGTTCGCCCGCCGCCGGGTCGGTCTCGATCACCGTGCCGGCCGGCTGGTCCGACGCCCGGTACTCGACCCGGTGGTCCAACCCGAGCCGGTCCAGGATCGCCTCCGCCGCCTCCCGCGACAGACCGACCAGCGGCGGCACCGGCACCTCGACCGGTTCACTGGTCGGCGGTGCGGACGGCGACTCGGTGGTGGGCTCCGCGGTGGTCGGCGCGGGCGTGGTCGGCGCGGTCCGGGTCGGTGACACCGACGGGGTCGGGCCGGGTTCCGTCCCGTCGTCCGCCGACTGGAGCGCGAACCACAGCCCGGCACCGAGCAGGGCGAGCAGCAGCAGCACGACCACGCCCCAGAGGATGGGCAGCCACCAGGGCCGGCCGCTGTCCTCGGCGTACCACTCGCCGCCAGCCGGCTGGTAGTCGGCCGGCCGCGGTGGCGGCACCTCGGCCCGGCCCGACCACAGCGCCGGGCCGGGACGGTCGGTCGGCGGCAGCGGGGCGGTCCGGTCGGGCGCGGCCGGCTCGGGCGGCTGCGCCGCCGTCCGGTCCACCGGGCCGGGCAGCCGCTGCGTCCGGTCGACCGGTTCCGGCCCGCCGGCCCGGTCGTCCGACGGCGGCAGCGGCCGGGTGGAGTCGTCCTGCTCCCCGGCGGGCGGCTCCTGGCGCTCGTCGCTCATGCCGGCACCCCGCTTCGCTGCGTGCCGCCATGAGGCACCCTCACGCTGTACCGATGATTCGCTCGCCGACGCTCGCTCATGCCGGCACTCCGCTTCGCCGCGTGCCGCCATGAGGCACCTTCACGCTGTACCGATGATTCGCTCGCTGACGCTCGCTCATGGCACGTCCTCCCGGAGCCGGGACGGGCGACTTGGCCCTCGCCCGTCAACCTAGCGGTCCGGGCGGCCATCGGCCGGGATCAGCGTGCCGACCCGCCCGTCACGGCACCGGGGACGCGGTGACCGAGCCGGGCGCCCCCACCCCGCACCAGAGGGCCACCGGGTCGTTCCAGTTACCGGCGGTGTCGCCGGCCGGCTCCTGGCGGGTGACCACGCCCCGCCGGCCGGACCGGTACCGCGGGTAGAAGCCCTCGTCGACCAGTTCGTCGGCCGCGTCGTCGCACTCCTCACCGACCACGTCGGGCACCGTGCTGGCCGGCGCCGGACCGGCGACGTAGAGGTGCACCGTGGTGCCCGGCCGCACCTCCTCACCGACAGCGGGAGAGGTACGGGTGACGCTGCGCCCGGTGCCGGTGCCGAAGATCAGCCGCCAGCCCAGCCGCCGCTCCCGCAGTTCGTCGCGGGCCTCGACGAAGTCGGTGCCGATCAGCGGCGGCACGGTCAGCCCGGTGGACCGGGTCGGCGACGTCGACCGGGGCGCGGTCGGGGTGACCTCGGCACGGCTCGGAGCGGCGCTCGGGCTGCCGGTCGGCACACCGGTGCTGGCGCCGGCGACGGGCCGGCCGGTGGGTTCGGTGTCCTCCCCGGCGAGCAGCCACCCGCCGGTGGCGCCGATTGCGGCGAGCAGCGCGACGGCCAGCCCGCCGCCGAGCACCAGGGTCAGCCGATCCCGCCCGGCCCGCGCGCCGTCCGTTCCCGGGCCCGTGTTCCCATCCGTCATACCGCCCACCGCCTCATCCCCGGCGACCGTACCCGGCGCCGCCAAGCCCGTTCCGCGCGGTCGCCGCGCGGCACCGTGGTCGCCGCCCGTCATCGGGCGACCACCCGGCGGTACGGTTCCCCGCGTCCCGATCCCCGGCGTGCCCGCACCACTCGCCGCGCCGACCCCGGGACGTTACGCTGCCCCGCATGGCCAGACGGGGCTGGGGAGGATCGATCGCCACCGCGATCGGCGTGGCTGCCGGCGCGGGCGCCGCCCAACTGGGTTTCGGCTACGGGCTGGGCATCATCAACTGGGCACCGGCCGACCCCGGCGCCGGACCGGCGAGCTGGGTCGCCAGTCTGGTCTGGGCCACCTGGATCGCCGCCACGTCGACCGTCTTCGGTGCGGTCTGCGCCCAGCGGCTGCGCGACCGGGGTACGCCGAGCCGCCCGCCGGTCGATCCCCGAGCCGACGACGCTTCGCCCGCCGCCGACCCGACGCCGGGCACCGGCACGGCCGACCCCGACGCCGGACCGGAGCAGGTCGGGCCGCTGCGGCTGCTCCTCCTGGCGCTCGCCGCCGGTGCCGGCGCGCTGATCACCGTGCTGCTGGTCGCCGTACCGGCCCGGATGGCGGAGGTGGCGGACACCCCCTCACCCCGGGAGGTCGCCGCCGGCTACGCGGCGGTCGGGGTGCTGGTGGGCGTCCTCACCGCGACCTGGGCGCTGCGCTCCCGGGCCGCCGCCGCCAACGTCATCGCCACCATCGCCTGGCTCTGGCTGCTCGCGGTGGTCGCCGTGGTCGACGGCGTGCTCGCCGGGCGCGGGCTGACCAGCGCGCAACTCGGCATCTGGCAGCTCAGCGCCGACGACGGCCGGTACTGGATCCGGGACTACCTCTACTGGCCCGGCGCGGTGCTGTCGTTGGGCTCCGCGCTGGTCATCGGCGCGCTCGCGGCCCGGGGCGCCGCTCGGCACCCCGACCACCGGGTCGGCGCGGTGGCCTCCGGCGCGGCCGGGCCGCTGCTCGTCGCGGTCGCCTACTTCCTCGCGGTGCCCCGGGTGACCGCGATCAGCCCGGAGCAGGTGTCGGCACACCTGATCGCCCCGTACGCGGTGATCGTCGGCGTCGGCGGTTCGGCGCTGGTGGCCGCGCTCGCCCAGCGCGCCGCCCGCCGTTCGGCGCCCACCGCCCCGGCCGCCGTCGAGCCGGCACCGGCCACACCGGCCGAGCCGAGGTCGACGGATCCGGTCGGATCCGGGACGGCGCGGGTGCCCCGGCAGCGCGCCGGCAGGACCGTCCGCCCACCCGCGGTCGGCGACCCGGCCACCGTCGGCGCCCCCGATCCGACCACCGTGGGCGGCACCGCCGTCGACCCGGCCACTACCGGTGCCACCGGCACCGAGCCGGCCACGGCCGGCGGCCCGTCCGCCGCCCCGACCGGCGACGCGAAGCGGGCCGGCACCTCGAAGCCGGCCGGCGGAGGCGACCCGAAGCCGGCCGGTGGCGCGGGAACCACGGGGACTGATCCGGCGACGCCGGCGGGTGACCCGGAAGGCGCCGCGGCTGGCGACGGTCCGGCCGGGCGACGCGCCCGGTCGACCCGACGCCCCCGCTGACGGCCATCCCCGACGGGACGACCGGCGGCGGCCGCCGCCTCCGTCAGTCCACCGGCCAGGTGTGCACCGGCTCGTTGCTGCGCTGGAGTTCGGCGTAGCGCTGGACCATGTGGTGCAGGGCGGCGTCGCGGTCCATCCCCCGGTGCCGCTCGGCGGCCCAGACCGCCTCGGTCTGCCAGACCGCGCCGTTGCGGCCGGTACGGCAGCGCTGCTCGATGATGCCGAGCAACCGGTCCCGCTCCGCCGGGGCCACCCCGAACCGGTCCAGTCCGGCCGCCGCCCGGGGCAGCAGCACGTCGAGGACCAGCTTGGTCACCGGCACCTCGCCCAGCCGCGGCCAGTGCAGGACGGCGTCCATCCCGCGCCGCGCGGCGGCGTGGAAGTTCTCCTCGGCCGAGCTGAAGGTGAGCTGGCTCCAGATCGGCCGGTCCGCCTCGGCCAGCCCCCGGGCCAGCCCGAAGTAGAAGGCCGCGTTGGCCAGCATGTCGACCACGGTCGGCCCGGCCGGCAGCACCCGGTTCTCCACCCGCAGGTGCGGACGGCCGTCCATGATGTCGTAGACCGGCCGGTTCCAGCGGTAGACAGTGCCGTTGTGCAGCCGCAGCTCACCCAGTTGCGGCACGCCGCCGCCGTGCAGCACCTCGACCGGGTCCTCGTCCTCGCAGATGGGCAGCAGCGGCGGGAAGTAGCGGACGTTCTCCTCGAAGAGGTCGAAGATCGAGGTGATCCACCGTTCGCCGAACCAGACCCGGGGGCGTACGCCCTGCGCCTTCAGCTCGTCCGGACGGGTGTCGGTGGCCTGCTGGAACAGCGCGATCCGGGTCTCGGCCCAGAGCTGCCGGCCGTAGAGGTACGGCGAGTTGGCGCCGATGGCGACCTGGGCCGCGGCGATCGCCTGGGAGGCGTTCCAGTAGTCGGCGAAGCTGTCCGGCGCGACCTGGAGGTGGAACTGGAGACTGGTGCAGGCGGCCTCGGGGGCGATCGAGTCGGTGTGCGTCTGGAGCCGCTCGACGCCCCGGATGTCGAGTTCGATGTCCTCTCCGCGGGCGCCGACGATCTGGTCGTTGAGCACCCGGTAGCGCTCGTTGGTGGAGAGGTTGTCGGCGACCAGGTGCCGCTCGGTGAGGGTGGGCAGGATGCCGACCAGGACGATCTTCGCGTCCGACTTGGCGGCCCGCTCGTCGGCCCGGGTGAGGCTGCCGCGCAGCTCGTGCTCGTAGTCGACGAAGCCGGTGCCCTCGATCAGCCGGGGCAGCGCGTTGAGTTCCAGGTTGAACTGCCCCAGCTCGGTCTGGAAGAGCGGATCGGCGATGTCGGCGAGGATCTCCTCGTTGCGCATCGCCGGCTCGGCGGCCGAGTCGACCAGGTTGAGCTCGATCTCCAGGCCGGTCATCGGCCGGTCGGCGTCGAACCCGAAGTCGTCGAGCATCAGCGCGAACACGTCCAGGCAGCGCCGGACCTTCTGCCGGTAGCGGACCCGGTCCTCCCGGGAGAAGGCGCCCTGCGCGACGTCCCTGCCCATGTCGTCCTCCCGGCGCGAGGCGCACTCGGGACGCGTACCGTCCCGGAAACGCATTGTGAACCATCCACGTTAAGAGCGTTGATCGCGGCGGACCAGAGGCCGGGTCCGCGGCCCACCGGCCGGGACGACCGCGACCCGTGCGAACGCGCTCCCGCCGGCATCTCTACCCAGCCGGTCCGGCCGGCCACCGCACCGCCGGGGGAACGAGCCGTGACAAATCGCACCCGTCCCCGCCAACCCCGCGGGCCGGTTCCGGGGGTACGGACGACGTCGGGCCCGTGCCGGCGTGCGGCACGGGCCCGAGTGCGTCGGATCCGGGGATCAGGCCTGGCGGACGGCCTCGCCCTCGATCTCGATCTTGACCTTCTTGCCGACCAGCACGCCGCCGGTCTCCAGGGCGACGTTCCAGGTCAGGCCGAACTCCTCGCGGTCGATCTCGGTGCTCGCGGAGAAGCCGAAGATGTCCTGGCCGAACGGGCTGCGGCCGACACCCTCGAACTCGACCTCCAGCTCGACCTGCCGGGTGACGCCCTTGACCGTCAGCTCGCCGAGGAGGACGAACTCGTTGCCGTCGCGGGACTTCACGCCGGTGCTGCGGAACTCCAGGGTGGGGAACTTCTCCACCTCGAGGAACTCGGCGCTGCGCAGGTGCGCGTCCCGGTCGGCCTGCTTGGTGTCGATGCTGGCCGCCTGGATGGTGGCGGTGACCGAGGACTGCATCGGGTCCTCGGCGACGGTGATGGTGGCGGCGGCGTCGGCGAACTCACCGCGTACCTTGCTCACCATCATGTGTCGGGCGACGAACCCGACGCGCTTGTGCGCCGCGTCCAGCACATAGGTGCCGGCGGTGGGGATGGTGAGGCCCTCCCAGTCGCGGGTAACCGGTTCGACGCTGCTGGTCATGGAAACTGCCCTCCGAGAGATATCGTTTAGTAGCCCAACGACTGCCTCAGCAACTATAGCGGCAGCAATATTCCTCGTGTCAAGGACTGTTAGGATGTACGGGTGAACCAGAACGTGTTCGACGACCCCCGGATCACCGCCGTCGGCCTGCTCTTCGAGGCGCATGCCGGGCTGTCGGCCCGGTTCTCCGCGCAGTTCGAGGAGCACGGCCTGTCGTCGGTCGAGTTCGAGGTGCTGACCCGGCTCGCCCGCTCACCCGGCAACCAACTGCGGATGACCGACCTGGCCGCACAGACCTCCCTGTCCACCAGCGGAGTCACCCGGGTGGTGGACCGGATGGAGCGCGACGGCCTGCTCACCCGGCGCGCCTGCCCCTCCGACCGGCGCAGCTCGTACGCGGTGGTCACCGCCGCCGGCCTGCAACGGCTCGACGAGACGCTCCCCGGCCACCTGCGCATCATCGAGCAGTGGTTCACCGGCCAGCTCGACCCGGCCGCGCTGGACGCGCTGCTCGACGGCCTGCGCCGGGTACGCGACGCCGTGCACCCGGGTGCCACCGCCGGCAGCACCACGCTGCCGGTGGAGTCCGCGGCGGCGCCGACCGGCTGCTGAGCCCGCCCGCCCGCCGGAACCGGCACCTCCGCCCGGCCCCGAACCGGACACCGGCAGAAAGACCGGCAGAACTGCCGCCGGCAGCGGGAGATAGTCGATCAAACCGGACGGGCGTCCCTCGGCCCGGTGGCTAATCTTCCTGCCACGGGGACCCACCGGGGGGTGACGGCGCGGGCGAAGAGCGAGGGGTAACAGGGGGCTTCCTCGCCCGCGCCACCCCGGTCCCGCGTTGCCGCGGCACCCGCGCCACCGGCTCGTCCCCGGCACCCGGCCCACCGCCCGGCCCGGCCGCCCCGCTGCGCGCCTCGGCCAGCGCGTAGAGCAGCCCCTCCTCCTGCGGCAGCAGTCGGATGCCGCTCTCCCGGCAGACCCGGTCGAGCCGGTCGAGCACGCTGTGGTCGGCCGTGCTGGCGGCCAGCCCGACCAGCGCCTCCACCACGTCCCGCCGGTCCTGGCCGTCCACCCCGGCCTCCGCCGCGGCGGCGAACCACTCCGCTGCCAGCTCGCGGTCACCCCGGTGCAGGGCCAGGTTCCCCTCGATCAACGCGCAGATGCCGTCCTCCGGCCGCGGCCCCGAGCCGCAGCCCGCCGCCGGGGCCGAGCGCAGCTCGGCGAGCACCTCGTCCGCCTCCGCCGACCGGCCGTCCTGGGCGAGCGCCAGGCCGACCGTGCCGAGCACCCGGCGCCGGTGTCCCGGATCACCCAGCCCGGTCAGCGCCGCCACCACCTGACGGCCCTGGTCGACCGCGTCCGCGTACCGGCCGGCGAGGCGGGCCACCTCGGCCAGGTTGGCCCGGGCCAGCACCCGCAGCCGGGGCTCCCCGGCCTGGGCGGCGAGCCGGTCGACTGCGGCCAGCCGGCGCCGGGCCGCGGGCAGGTCACCCACCCGGATCTCGTGCCAGGCGAGGTTGTTCTGGGCCACCGCCATGTCCCGGGTCCGGCCGTTGCGGGCGGCCAGCTTCAACACCGCCTCGGTCTGCTCGCGGCCCTCGTCGTGCCCGCCGGTGGCGATCAGCAGCGCGCAGAGCACGGTGCGCGCCTCCAACTCCCCGGTCACGTCGCCGACGTCGCGGAACGCGGCCAGCGCGGCCCGGGCCGCCGGCAGCTCCTCGGCGCCGCCGCCGTGCTCGGCGGCGAGCCGGGCCACGCCGAGCAGCGCCCACGCCCGCAGCACCGGGTCGGCGTCGGCGGTGCGCGGGTCGGCGAGCAGCCGGCACAGCCACTGCCGCCCGGCGACGTCCCGCCCCCGGAACCGCCACCACCGGGTCAGCCCGGCGGCCAGGCGCAGCGCGGTCAGCGGGTCGTCGACGGCGGCGTGCGCGAGCGCGGAGCTGATGTCGCCACTCACCTCGTCCAGCCGGCGCACGGCGGCCGGCAGGTTCGCCCCGACCAGGTCCGGTGCGGTCCGGGTCACCAGCCGGGCGATCACCTGGGCGTGCCGGCGCCGGATCGCGGTCAGCTCGCCGGAACCGGTGGCCTGCTCGATGGCGAAGTCCCGGACCGCGTCGAGCAGCCGGAACCGGAACGAACCGGTGCCCCGTACGCTCAGCAGCCCGATCTCGACCAGCCGGTCGAGCAGCGGCACCGGGTCGACGGCGACCGTGCCGTCCCGGTCTGCCTCGTCGGCGAGCATCTCCTCGGCCAGCTCGACCGACCACCGGTTGCCGAACACGGCGAGCCGGCGCAGCGCCGCCCGTTCGTCCGCGGCGAGCAGCCGGTAGCTGGTCGCCACCGCGTCCCGCAGGGTCATCGCCACCGCCGCCCGGGTGCCCTCCGGCCAGCCCGGCTCGACCTCCCAGCCCGACCGCCCCGCGGGCCCGGTGGCCAGGTCCAGGACCCGGTCGCCGTACCGGTCGAGCAGCTCGTTGAGGTCGAGGATCCGGCCCCGGGCGGCCATCAGTTCGATGGCCAGCGGCAACCCGCCGAGCCGCCGGACCAGCGCGGCCAGCGCCGGCAGCTCGATCGGGCGGGGCGGCTCGCGTCGCACCTGGGCCAGCCGGGCGGTGAAGAGCGCCACCGCCGGGTAGCCGGCGAGCGCGGCGGGCCCGGCCCGCTCACTGCCCGGCGGGGGTACGTCGAGCGGCGACACCGGGCGTACCCGCTCGCCCGGGACGCCCACCGGGTGCCGGCCGGTGACCAGCACCCGCAGCGACGGCACGGCGGCGGCGAGCCGGTGCAGCGCCTCGGCCACCGCGTCCGGCGCGCGCTCGACCGCGTCCATGAGCAGCAGGGCGGGCCGGCCGTCGAGCCGGGCGGCGAGTTCCGGCATCCGGGCGACGCCGAAGACGGCCACCGACGCGGCGAGCACGTCGCCCGCGTCCGAGCCCTCCCCGATCAGCACTCCGGCGACCCCGGCGGGATGGCTGCCGGCCGCCGCGTGGGCCGCCGCCAGGGCCAGCGCGGTCTTGCCGACGCCGGCCAGCCCGACCAGGCTCACCAGCCGCGGGCCACGCTCGTCGGCGAGCAGGTCGGCCAGCTCGGCCAGGTCACGGTCCCGCCCGATCAGCTCGACCGGGGGCGGAAGGGCGTTCGGGCCGGCGGCGGCGTCGGCGGGCTCGGCGTCGGCGGACACCCCGGCCGGGTCGGCCGGCACCGCCGGGCGGGCGGCGGCGAGGAACGCTGAGCGGGCCGGCCCGGTCAGGGTCAGCGCGCCGGCCAGCAGCTCCACGGTGGTCCGCTGCGGCCGGGCCGAGCGGCCCCGCTCCAGGTCACGGACGGTACGCACACCGACGCCGGCCCGGGCGGCCAGCTCGGCCTGGGTGAGGCCGGCGGCGAGCCGGTGCCGGCGCAGCAGTTCCGCCAGGCTGGGGCGGCCGGAGCTCGGCGCTGGATCACGGTCCGCGTTCATCGGCTGGAAGCGTACGGATGGGGTGCGACCGCCGGCAGCGGAGCGTCGGGCTGCCGACGCCGCCGCGCCGAAATCCGACAGCCCGAGCCGCCGTGCCCGGCATCGGCACGTCCCGGCACACCGCCGCCCCCGGCGCGGAACTGGTGGCGGCCGGGCCGGGGGTGGCGGCGTGACGCTGGCGGCAGCGGCCCTCGGCGCGGGTCAGAGCCCGAGGTCGCGGGAGATGACCATGCGCTGCACCTCGGAGGTGCCCTCGCCGATCTCCAGGATCTTCGAGTCGCGCCAGAACCGGGCCACCGGGTACTCGTTCATGAAGCCGTAGCCACCGTGGATCTGGGTGGCCTCCCGGGCGTTGTCCACCGCGACAGTGCTGGCGTGCAGCTTGGCGATGGCCGCCTGCCGCTTGAACGGCTCGCCGGCGAGCATCCGGGCGGCGGCGTCGTAGTACGCCAGCCGGGCGGTGTGCGCCTTCATCTCCATGTCGGCGATCTTGAACTGGATCGCCTGGTAGTTCCCGATCGGCTGGCCGAAGGCGTGCCGCTCCTTGGCGTACTTGATCGACTCGTCGACGCAGCCCTGGGCGAGGCCGACGGCGAGCGCGGCGATGGCGATCCGACCCTCATCGAGGATGCGCAGGAACTGGGCGAAGCCCCGGCCGCGCGCACCGAGCAGGTTGGCCGCCGGCACCCGGCAGTCGTCGAAGGTCAGCTCGTGGGTGTCCGAGGCGGTCCAGCCGACCTTGGAGTAGCCGGGCGCGACGGTGAAGCCCGGCGTCCCGGACGGGACGATGATGGTGGAGAGTTCCTTGCTGCCGTCCGGCCGGGTGCCGGTGACCGCGGTGACCGTGACCAGGGCGGTGATGTCGGTGCCCGAGTTGGTGATGAACGCCTTCGAGCCGTTGATCACCCACTCGTCGGTCGCCTCGTCCAGCACGGCCCGGGTCTGGGTGCCGCCCGCGTCCGAGCCGAAGCCCGGCTCGGTGAGCCCGAAGCCGGCGAGCGCCTCGCCGCTGAGCAGCTTCGGCAGCCACTGCGCCCGCTGTTCGTCGGTACCGAACCGGTAGATCGGCATGGCGCCCAGCGAGACCGCCGCCTCCAAGGTGATCGCCACGCTGGAGTCGACCCGGGCCAGCTCCTCCAGGGCCAGGCAGAGGGCGAAGTAGTCGCCGCCCATCCCGCCGTGCTCCTCGGGGAAGGGGAGCCCGAAGAGCCCCATCTTGCCCATCTGCCGGATCACCTCGTACGGGAAGGTGTGCTTCTCGTAGTGCTCGGCGATGACCGGGGCGACCACCTCGCGGGCGAATTCCCGCACGCTCTCCCGCAGCGCCTCTTGCTCCTCGGTGAGCCGGAAGTCCATGGAATCCTCCTGTGTGACGGGCCACCGGGCGCTCGTGACGCCGGCGGGCGGGTCGCTGGTGCGGGTGGGCCCGCGCCGGCCGGGTGCGGCCGGCGACGGGGTCAGACCGGGGTGACGCCGTGCCGGCGCCGGGAGAAGTGCCGTTCCTTGTGCCGTGCCGCGGCGAACCGGCGGACCAGTTCGGCGCGCAGCTCGTGCGGCTCGACGATCGCGTCCACCACCAGCTCGCTGGCGAGCCGGACGATGTCGATGTCCCGCTCGTACTCCTCGCGCTTGGCGGTGACGAAGGCGGCCCGCTCGGCCTCGTCCTCGATCGCCGCGATCTTGTTGGCGTAGACCGCGTTCACCGCCGCCTCGGCGCCCATCACCGCGATCTTGGCGGTGGGCAGCGCGATGGTGGCGTCCGGCTCGAAGCCCGGGCCGGCCATCGCGTAGAGGCCGGCGCCGTACGCCTTGCGGACCACCACGCAGATCTTCGGCACGGTGGCCTCGGAGATCGCGGTGATCATCTTGGCGCCGTGCCGGATCATGCCCTGCTTCTCCACCGCGCTGCCGACCATGAAGCCGGGCACGTCGCTCAGGAAGAGCAGCGGCACGTTGAACGCGTCGCAGAGCTGCACGAACCGGGTCGCCTTGTCGGCCGAGTCGACGAAGAGCACGCCGCCCTTGAACATCGAGTTGTTGCCGACCACGCCGACGACCTCGCCGTTCAGCCGGCCGAAGCCGATGGTCAGCTCCTTGGCCCAGAGCGCCTGGATCTCGAAGAAGCTGCCCTCGTCGAGCAGGCCCTTGACGTACCGCCGCATGTCGAACGCCTGCCGCTCGCTCGCCGGCACCAGCGCGGCCAGGTCGGCCTTCTCCGGTGCGGGCACGGCCTCCGCGGCGGGCGGGGCCTGCGTCCAGTTCGCCGGCAGGTACGACAGGTAGCGCCGCACCACGTCGAGGGCGTCGGCCTCGGTCTTGCAGAGGAAGTGCCCGACGCCGGACTCGGCGCAGTGCACCTTGGCCCCGCCCATCGCCTCCAGGGTGGTCTTCTCGCCGGTGACCATCTCGACCATCCGGTCGGAGCCGAGGTACATGCTGGCGTTGCCGTCCACCATGGCCACCACGTCGCAGAACGCCGGGATGTACGCCCCGCCGGCGGCGCTCGGCCCGAAGAGCGCGCAGACCTGCGGGATCGAGCCGGAGGCGCGCACCTGGTTCCAGAAGATCTTGCCGGCGCCGCGCCGGCCGGGGAAGAGCTCGACCTGGTCGGTGATCCGGGCGCCGGCCGAGTCGACCAGGTAGACCATGGGCACGCCGGTCGAGTAGGCCCGCTCGATGATCCGGATGATCTTCTCGACGGTACGCGCGCCCCAGCTGCCGGCCTTCACCGTGGAGTCGTTGGCCATCAGGCAGACCGGGCGGCCGTCGATGGTGGCGGTGCCGGTGACCACGCCGTCGGCCGGCAGCCCCTCGGCCATCGCGTTGGCGTAGAGGCCGTCCTCGACGAAGCTGCCCTCGTCGACCAGGAGCGCCACCCGCTCCCGCGCGAAGAGCTTGCCCTTGGCGGCGTTCGCCGCGTGGTACTTGTCCGCACCGCCGGCCCGGGCCCGCTTGCGCAGCTGCTCCAGTGCCTCACCGTCGAGCGTCACGCCGACTCCCTCGCCCCCCGGGGTCGGCCGCCCAATGGCGGACCGACCAACCTGAACGATCGTTAGGCTAGCGCATCGGGCGGCGTCCCGGCGACCCCACCACACCCCCCACCCCACGCCCGCCCACCCCCTCGCCGCCCCCTCGCCGCCCCCTCGCCGCACCCTCCTGGCATCCTCGCGATCTTGCAGTTCCGGCCCCGGCATAGGGAGCAAATGGGGCAGAACAAGGGCCGAAAGTGCAAGATCGCGGGGGTGGCGGGAGGGAGGGCGGGTCGGGGTAGGAGGGCGGGTCAGGGCAGGAGGGCGGTGATCAGGTTGCGGGTGGAGGTGCGGAGGCGGTTCGGGCCGAGTTCGGCGTGGATGGCGCGGACGTGGTCGGCGGCGAGGGCGGCCAGCGCGGTGTGCGCGTCGGCGGCCGGGTCCGGGCGGCCGGCGAGGAGCAGGGCCACGTGCTGGTGCCAGAACCGGTACGCACCGATGCGGTAGCGGGCGCCGGGCGCGGCCGTCTCGGACATCCGGACCAGGTCGAGATGCGCGAGCAGGTAGTCCAGGTAGGCGTCGACGAAGGCGGACAACCGGTCGCGGGCGGACGCCGGCGCGTCGGCCGGACCCGGCCCGAGCGGCGGCGGGCCGAACAGGATCGCCTCCTGGAGTGCGCGTTCCTGCTCGTCGAGGAGCGCGGTGGCGAGACCGGCCTTGTCGCCGAACCGCCGGAACAGGGTGCCCTTGCCGACACCGGCCTCGGCGGCGACGGCGTCCATCGACACGGCCTCGACCCCGCGCTCCCGGAAGAGGGATGCGGCCGCCGCCAGCACCGCGGCACGGTTACGTGCCGCGTCCGCCCGTTCGCGTGGCGGTGCCGCGCGCAGTTGGAGCAGTTCGGCCGGCGGGGTGGCATAAACGGACTGCGGTCCGCTATCGTTCCGAGGCATAACCGGACTCTAGTCCACTTACCTGGAGGTTGCCATGACCATTCGGATCACCCGGGACGACCTGAGGGCCGCCATCGACGCCGGCACCGTCACCGTCGTCGACGCCCTCGGCGGCGAGTACTACGCCCGGCAGCACCTGCCGGGCGCGCTGCCGCTGGTCGAGGCCGACGTGGCCGAGCGGGCCCGCGAGCTGCTGCCGGACCGCGCCGCCACCATCGTCACCTACTGCTCGAACCCGTCCTGCCCGAACAGCGGCCGGGTGGCCGACCGGCTCACCGCGCTCGGCTACACCGACGTGCGCAAGTACGCCGAGGGCATCGAGGACTGGGTGGCCGCGGGCCTGCCCACCGAATCGGGCGCGCTCGTCCGCTGACCGGACCCGGCCGGCGGGGGGTACGCGAGCCGTCGCGCACCCCCCGTCGACCGGTCAGGCCGGCAGCGGCGTGAGCCGGGTACGCGGGCCGGCGCGCAGGACGCCGGACGGGAGCTTCCTGCCGACCAGTTCCTCGGCCAGTTCGGCCACCTCGATCAGGGCGTCCAGGTCGATGCCGGTGTCGATGCCCATGTCGTGCAGCATGTGCACCGCCTCCTCGGTGGCCAGGTTGCCGCTGGCCCCCGGCGCGTACGGGCAGCCGCCGAGGCCGCCGACGCTGGCGTCGAACTCGGTGACCCCCAGCTCCAGCGCGGTCAGCATGTTGGCCAGCGCGGTGCCCCGGGTGTTGTGGAAGTGCAGCAGCACGGGGATGTGCGCGTTGCGGTCGCGTACCGCGGTCAGCAGGTCGCGGACCCGGCGCGGGGTGCCCATGCCGGTGGTGTCGCCGAACGCCACCCGGTCCGCGCCGTCGCGGACCACCCGGTCCACGATGGCGGCCACCCGGGCCGGGTCGGTGTCCCCCTCGTACGGGCAGCCGAAGCTGGTCGCGATGATCACCTCGGCCTGCGCACCGGCGCCGTGCAGCAGGTCGATCAGCTCGGCGATGTCGTCCAACGACTCCTCGGTGGAGCGGTTCACGTTGCGCCGGTTGTGCGTGTCGCTGGCCGAGACCACCACCTCGATCTCGGTGAACCCGGCGGCCAGGGCGCGCTGCGCGCCGCGGGTGTTCGGGACCAGCGCCGAGTAGCGCACCCCTTCGGCCTTCGTGGCCCGCTGCCACACCTCGTCGGCGTCGGCCATCTGCGGGATCGCCTTCGGGTGCACGAACGACACCGCCTCGATCCGCCGCACACCGGTGCCCGAGAGCGCGTCGAGCAGGCGCACCTTGGCGTCGGTCGGGATCGGGTCCTCGTTCTGGAGCCCGTCGCGGGGCCCGACCTCCCGGATGGAGACGAAGTCCGGCAGTTCCGCCATAAGGGGTCACCTCACTGTGACGGTCTTACGTGATGGGTCCTCCCAGCCTCCCACCCGCACCCCGCCCACGCGAGGTGGCGTGCCGCACGCGCCGGGAACCACGCCGACCCCCGACCCACCGTCGGCGGCGGCGGCGGCGGCGGGAAAATACATCGCCCACCCGTGCAACCGGTCGGCCTCGCGTTGAGCACCTACCGGTGAAGGGAGCGGGATGCGACGCGACGAGGACGAGGAGCGACGCCGGTTCAGCGAATACTTCGCGGCCCGGCGTGAGCTGGTGCGGCGTACCGCCTACCTGATGTGCGGCGACTGGCACTGGGCCGACGACCTGGCGCAGGCCGCCTTCATCCGGCTCGCCACGAACTGGCACCGGATCCGCGATCCGCAGGCCGTGGACGCCTACCTGCGCACCTGCCTGATCCGGGCGTACCTGTCGGAGACCAGGCGAGTGTGGCGGCGCCGCGAGCGGACCGTCGCCGAGCCGCCCGACGTGGCCGGCCCCGACGACGACGCCGAGACGACGGCCCGCCGGGTGGCCTTCGCACAGGCGCTGAACCAGGTGCCACCGCGCCAGCGGGTGACCCTGATCTGCCGGTTCTACCAGGGGCTCGACGTGGCCGAGACGGCTGCCGCGCTGAAGTGTTCCGAGGGCACGGTCAAGAGCCAGACGGCACGCGGTCTCGCGACGCTGCGCCAACTTCTCGGCGACGCCGTTCCGAGCCTCACCGGCGCCATGGAGGGAAGGGCATGACCGGGCTGCGTGAGCTCTTCGAGGATGCGGCGGGCTCGCCCGCGCGGCCCTCGGGCCTACTGACGGCGAACGAGGTGTACGACGCCGGCCGTCGCCGGCACCGTCGGCGACGCGCGGCGACGACCGTCGCCGGGGCCGCCGCCCTCACCCTGGTCACCGTCGCCGCCGTGAACCTGCTGGCGCCGGTGCCTCCGTCGGTCGACGGCCCGCCGCTCGACGGTCCGGCGACCCCGACCGGGAATCCCGATCCGGCGACCGGAAGCCGGATCCGGTGGGCCGGCGCCGCCGACCGGGACCACCTCTACCTGGCCCTGTCGCACTGCGCCGACGAACCGTGCCGGAAGCAGACCGTCGCCGTGGTCCGCTCGTCCGACGGCGGCCGCACCTGGAGCGACCGGGGCGCCCCGATCGCCCCCGACGCGCTGACGGTCGTCGGCCCCGACACCCTGATCACGACCGCACCCGACGCGCGGTCCGCCGCCGGAACGGCCCTCCTTGCCAGCCTCGACGGCGGTCGCACCTGGGCCGCCGCCCCGTCCACCGGCACGGCCGAAGCCGTACCGGACGGTGGCGTGGCCATCTGCTGGTCCGCTCGGGCCGACCAGCCGTGCGTCCTGCACGCGGTGGACCCGACGACCGGCGGGGTGGGGCGGCTGGCAGCGCAGCCCCCGCTGAACAGGCGGACCGACGAGCTACGGATCGAGGAGTCGGCCGGTCGGCTCCGGATCGCGGGCACCGACCCGACGACCCGCAAGCCCGCCGTGTCGACGAGCACCGACGCCGGCCGCACCTGGTCCACGCACGTCTTCACCGACGCGCCGGCCTGCCCGGAACAGAGGTGCGAGCCGCCCATGCTGGCGGTGACCGGGACGGCGACGGCCTACGCGGTGGTCTCCGTCGACGGCCTACGGACCGTCTACCGGGCCGACGGCACGCGGTGGCAGCGGCTGACCACCGCCGGCCTGCCGGACGGGCTGGCCGGAACCGGCTCCTTCGTCACCGCCGACGGCACCCACGTGCTCACCCAACTGCTGAACGGCCGGGACGGCGACGTGCGCCGCTACTGGGCGGCCAGGGACGGCGACGCGTACCGGGCCGTCGAACTCGACGGGCTGCCGAAGAGCGCCGAAGCCGTCCGCCGCGCGCCGGACGGCTGGTTCTACGCCCCCGACGCCGACGGCACCCTGTACGGCTCCACCGACGGCTGGCGCTGGTCGCCGGTGACCCACCGCTAGCACCCACACCCTCAGCGGGCGATCGGCGATGCGCCGCGCCCTGGTCACCCCGAAAAGATGGGAAAAGTCATGATCTACTCCATGCCGCCTCGCCGCCGACGCTCGTGGTTCGTCGGCCTCGGGGCCACCGCGTTGGTCGTCGCGCTCGCCGCCTGCGGCGCGGAGGACCAGCCACCGGCGGTCGCCACCGCCGGCGGCCCTGGCACCCAGCCGTCGGCGTCGGCCGCCACGGGCGTCGTCGCCCAGTACGTCGAGGCGCGGCGCCAGTGGGTCGCCTGCCTGCGCGAGAGAGGCTTCCAGGTGCCGGACCCGGATGCCCGGGGCGGAGTCGACCTGCGGGCGCCCGGTGTCCCGAAGAAGGGTGACCCGAAGTGGCTGGAGGCCCAGCGGGCCTGCGCGAAGTACAACGTGCCGGTTCCGGAGGGGGCGGAGGAGAAGCCGTCGGCGCTGACCGCGGAGGAGATCGGGCACCGGCGGGCGTACGCCGGGTGCATGCGTGAGAACGGAATCGCGGACTTCCCGGACCCGGGCCCCGACGGCCACTGGCCCCAGGACGACGACAACGGCGGCCCGGCGGTCAGCGAGCAGCAGGCGGCCGCCCAGCGCCGGGCCGGCCAGATCTGCGAGCCGGTGCTTCGTGGGCAACCGTCGACCACGCCCGACCCCCACGCCACCGGCCGCGGATGAGCGACCCGATGGACCGGACCGAGGTGACCCGGCGCCGACCGGCACGGCGGCGGCTCCGAGCCGCCGCCGGGGCCAGCCTGGCGCTGGTGACGCTCACGCTGGCCGGCGCGGCGACCCTCGGCCTGGGCGGTCGCGGCGACGCCCCGCCACCTACCCGTACCGGGCCCGCCGCGACCGCCCCGATCACCCGGCAGACCCTGGTCCGGTCCGTGGCGCTGGCCGGCGAGCTGGGGTACGGCGCGGCCACCCCGCTCACCTCGCTGGCCGCCGGCACGGTGACCTGGCTGCCCGAGACGGGGGCCACGGTCCGGCGCGGCGAGGCCCTGCTGCGCGCCGACGAGCAACCGGTGGTGCTGCTGTACGGCGCCCTGCCGATGTACCGGCCGTTGACCACCGGCGTGCGGGGCTCGGACGTGCGGCAGTTCGAACGCAATCTCGCGGCCCTCGGCTACCGCGGATTCACCGTCGACGACATCTTCTCCACGAGCACCGCCGATGCGGTGAAGCGCTGGCAGAAGGACCTGGGGATACCGCAGACCGGCACGGTGGACCGGGAGCGGGTGATCTACGCCCCCGGCGCGCTCCGCATCTCCCAGCGGCTGGTGCCCGTCGGCGCGAGCGCGACCGGCACCGTGCTGGCGTACACCGGTGGCACCCGGGTGGTGACGGTGTCCGCCAGCGCCGGCGAGGCGACCTGGGCGAAGAAGGGCACCAAGGTCACCGTGACCCTGCCGACCGGCGCCTCGGTCGCCGGGAAGGTCACGTCGGTGGGCCCGCCGGCCGCGGCGGCGGGCGGCCAGGGACCGGTCGACGCGGAACGGCCCGGCACCGGCTCGGCCACCGTTCAGGTCACGATCGCCGTCGCCGACCAGCGGGCGCTGGGCGGGCTGACCGACGCGCCGGTCGACGTCCGGTACCTCGCCCAGCAGCGCGAGATGGTGCTCACCGTGCCGGTCGACGCGCTGCTCGCCCTGGCGGAGGGCGGCTACGGCGTCGAGGTCACCGGGCCCGGCGGCACCCGGATCCTGCCGGTGCGGGCGGGACTGTTCGCCGAGGGACGGGTCGAGGTGCAGGGCGAGGGACTGGCCGAAGGGCTGCTGGTGGGGGTGCCGGGATGAGCGGGTACGTCATCGAGCTGGCGGGTGTCTCCCGGATCTATCCGGGTGGGGTGGCGGCGCTGCGCGGGGTCGACCTGCGCATCGGGTACGGCGAACTGGTCGCCGTCGTCGGCCCGTCCGGCTCCGGCAAGTCGACCATGCTGCACCTGATCGGCACGCTGGACCGGCCGTCGTCCGGCACGGTACGGATCGACCGGCACGACGTCTCGGCCCTCACCGACCGACAGCTGTCCGCCCTGCGTGGGACCCGGATCGGCTTCGTGTTCCAGCAGTTCCACCTGGCCGCCGGGATGCCGGTGCTGGACAACGTGGCCGACGGGCTGCTCTACGCGGGCGTACCGCTGAAACAGCGACGGCGGCGCGCCGAGGCAGCGCTGCGGCGGGTCGGTCTCGGCCACCGGCTCGACCACCGGCCGCACGAGTTGTCCGGGGGCGAGCGGCAGCGGGTGGCGATCGCCCGGGCCGTGGTGGGCGAACCGGCGGTGCTGCTCGCCGACGAGCCGACCGGCAACCTCGACTCCGCCGCCGGCGCGTCCGTGCTGGCGCTGCTGCGCGGCCTGCACGAACAGGGCACCACCGTCGTGGTCATCACCCACGACCAGCAGGTCGCCGCCGGCCTGCCGCGCCGGGTCGTGCTGCGGGACGGTCTGGTCGTGCACGATTCGGCCCGGACACCGGCGGTGCCGGCGTGACCGGGCGCTCCGGCGGCGGGGCGCCCGGAACCATCCCGCCGACCCCGGGTGGGTCCGGGAAGCTGCGACCGGGGCGGCTCTCCCCGGCCGACATCGCGCGGGTGGGCTCCGTCGGGCTGCGGACCCACCCGCTCCGGGTCGCGCTCACCGCCCTGGGCGTCACCATCGGCATCGCCGCGATGCTGGCCGTGGTGGGCATCTCCACCTCCAGCCGGGCCGAGTTGGATCGGACCCTGGACCGGCTCGGCACCAACCTGCTCACCGTGGCGCCGGGAAAGACCCTGGCCGGGGAGAGGGCGGTCCTACCCGAACAGTCGGTGGGCATGATCGCCCGAATCGGGCCGGTGGAGTCGGTCGGCGCGACTGGCGCCGTCGACCAGGCCGTCTACCGCAACGACCGGGTGCCGCCCGGCCAGACCGGCAGCATCTCGGTGCTCGCCGCCCAGCCGGAACTGCTCGACACGGTCGGCGCGACTGTCAGCTCCGGTTCCTGGTTCACCGCCGCGACGGCGGAATACCCGACGGTCGTCCTCGGCACCACCGCGGCGCGGCGGCTCGACGTACCGAGGGTCGGGCTACGCGTGTGGCTGGGCGGCGAGTGGTTCACCGTGGTCGGCGTGCTCGCGCCCGTGCCGCTGGCCGAGGAACTGGACTCGGCCGCGTTGGTGGGGTGGCCCGCGGCCCGGACCTACCTCCGGTTCGACGGCCGGCCGACCCGGGTCTACGTCCGCACGGCGGAGAGCCACGTCGAGGCGGTCGGCGCGGTGCTGGGGCGGACCGCCAACCCGTCGGCGCCGGAGGAGGTGGTCGTGTCCCGCCCCTCGGACGCGCTGGCCGCCCGGCAGGCTACCGACACCGCGCTCAACGGGCTGCTGCTCGGTCTCGGCGCCGTCGCGCTCCTCGTCGGCGGCGTCGGCATCGCCAACACGATGGTGATCTCCATCCTGCAACGCCGGGCGGAGGTGGGGCTACGGCGAGCACTGGGCGCCACCCGAGGCCAGATCCGGGTCCAGTTCCTCGCCGAGGCGCTGCTGCTCTCCGCCCTCGGTGGCGTCGGCGGCACCCTGCTGGGAGCGGGGATCACCGCGCTGTACGCGTACAGCCAGGAATGGCCCACAGTGGTGCCGGCCTGGGCGATGGTCGGCGGCCTGGGCGCGACGGTGCTGGTCGGTACGGGCGCCGGCCTCCTTCCGGCGATCCGCGCCAGTCGCCTCCCACCCACCGTGGCCCTGGCCGGCCCCTGACGGAACCGGTGTCGATCGAGGAGGTTGGCGGCGACGAGCCACGCGCACCGCCAACCTCTCGATCGACGCGAAGACCGGGTCAGCGCATGCGGGAGACGATGCCGGTGTCGTAGTCGCCGGAGCGGAACTCCTCGTTCTCCAGCAGCTCGGCGAAGAAGGGGAGGTTGCACTTGGGGCCGGCGACCTCGAACTGGGCCACCGCGGCGCGGGCCCGCCGCAACGCCTCCTCGCGGGTGGCGCCGCTGACGATCAGCTTCGCCATCAGGCTGTCGTAGAACGGGGTGACCGTGTTGCCGGCGACGTAGCCGGAGTCGACCCGTACGCCCTCGCCGGCCGGCTCGTTCCAGGTGCTGATCGCACCCGGTCCGGGCAGGAAGCGCTTCGGGTCCTCGGCGTTGATCCGCAGCTCGATGGCGTGCCCGCGCGGCGCGAGCGCGTCCGGGTGGAAGGTCGGGGCCAGCCCGGCGGCGACCCGCAGCTGCTCCTCGACCAGGTCGACCCCGTAGACCTGCTCGGTGACCGGGTGCTCGACCTGGAGCCGGGTGTTCATCTCCAGGAAGAAGAACTCCTGCGTGGTCGGATCGAGCAAGCACTCCACGGTGCCCGCGTTGCGGTAGGCGACCGCCTCGCCGGCCCGCACGGCCGCCGCCAGGAAGCGCTCGCGCAGCTCCGGCGAGACCGCCGGCGACGGCGACTCCTCGACCAGCTTCTGGTTGCGCCGCTGCACCGAGCACTCCCGCTCGCCCAGGGCCACCACCCGGCCGTCGGCCAGGCCGAGGATCTGCACCTCGACGTGGCGCACCCGGGGGAAGTACCGCTCGATCAACACCGAGCCGTCGCCGAACATCCGCTCGGCGAACGAGCGCACCTTGTCGTACTCGGTGCGCAGCGCGGCCTCGTCGTTCGCCACGCCCATGCCCATGCCGCCACCGCCGGCCGCGGCCTTGACCATCACCGGGTAGCCGATCTCCGCCGCCGCGGCGGCCGCCGCGTCCAGGTCGGCCGCCGGCTCGGTGGTGCCGGGCGCCACCGGCACGCCGGCCGCGGCCATCAGGTTCCGGGCGTTGATCTTGTCGCCCATCGCGCTGATCGCGTCCGCGCCGGGCCCGACCCAGATCAGCCCGCTCGCCTCGACGGTACGGGCGAAGTCGGCGTTCTCCGACAGGAAGCCGTAGCCGGGGTGGACGGCCTGCGCGCCGGTCGACTTGGCGGCGGCGAGGATGGCCTCCACGTTGCGGTAGCTCTGGGCCGGGTTCGCCGGACCCACGCAGACCGCCTCGTCGGCCTCGGTCACGAACGGCAGGCCGGCGTCGGCCTCCGAGTGCACGGCGATCGCGCGGACGCCGAGCCGCCTGGCGGTACGGATGATCCGGCGGGCGATCTCGCCCCGGTTGGCGACCAGCAGCGACTCGATCATGCTTCCTCCCGGTGTCCAGGGATTGGGACGCTGACAGCGAACCACGCCACCCGAACCCCCCACGAGCCCCCCACCCCAAGCGGGAGTGGGGGGGAGTCAGGCGGGAGGGGTGGGGGCCAGCAGCGCGGCCAGGGTGGCGCCGCGGAGGAGTTCGGCCCGGCGGCGGCGGTCCACCTCGCCGCCGAGGAACGGAGTGGAGTTCATCAGGCCGAACGCGGCGTGGGCCAGCACCCGCGCCTCGCCGTCGGGCATCCCGGGGTGCAGCGCGGTCAGCACGGTCACCCACTCCTCGACGTAGAGCCGCTGGAGCCGGCGGATCCGGCGCCGGGGCTCGTCGGGGAGCCGGTCCAGCTCGTGCAGGTGCAGGGCGATCACCGCCGGGTTGGCCAGGGCGAAGTCGACGTGGAAGTCGATCAACGACTCCAGCGCGGCGCGCGGGTCGTCGGGGTGGCCCGCGGACCGCTCCCGGCCACCGGCGAGCAGCCCCTCGCTGACCGGGATCAGCGCGGCGACCAGCATCGCCTCCTTGCCGGCGAAGTGGTGGTAGAGCGCCGGGCCGGTGACCCCGGCGGCCGCGCCGATGTCGTCCATCGAGACGCCGTGGTAGCCCCGCGCGGCGAAGAGACCGACCGCGATCTCCAGGATCTCGTCCTTGCGGGACCGGCGCCGACCCGACCCCGCAGCAACGTTCGTGCCCCGTGCCTGCTGCTCCACCGTCACCGGGCAAGCGTAGACCGCACGCCGCACCACGTGGAGGCTCGGTTACCCGTCGGTTGGGTCACTCCCGGGTTGACCCTCGACCCGGTCGAGCCCGCAGGGTCCCCGGCATGACCGCACCCCGGCTCGGCCGCGACTACCACCTGCTCTGGTCCGCCGCCGTCTCGTCCCGGTTCGGCGACGCCCTGCGGACGCCGGCCCTGGCCCTGCTGGCCGCCACGCTGACCCGGGACCCGCGGGTGATCGCCGCGGTGACCGTCGCCGCCCAGTTGCCGCCGCTGCTGTTCGGCCTGCTCGGCGGCGTGTACGCGGACCGCTGGGACCGGCGCCGGACGATGGCGGTGGCGGACGGGCTGCGCGCCGCCGTGGTGGGCGGGCTCGCCGTCGCGGTGGCCGTCGACCGGGCCGGGGTGGCCGCGCTGCTGCTGGTCGCGTTCCTGCTCGCCACGCTCGGCACGCTCTTCGACGCCGCCGCGTTCGCGCTGCTGCCGGCGGTGGTGCCGCCGGCCGCCCTGCCCCGGGCCAACGGCCGGTTGCAGGCCGGTACGGCGGTCGTCGGCGGCTTCCTCGGCGCCCCCGCCGCCGGCGTCCTCTTCACCGCCGCCGCCCCCCTACCCTTCGCCCTGGACGCCCTGACCTTCCTCGCCGCCGCCCTGCTCGTCCTCGCCCCCTCAGTCCCACCCTCACCGCGATCTTGCGCTTTGCGCCCCGGCAAAACGGGCTTAGGGTCACAAAAGGGGGGCTACAAGTGCAAGATCGCGGGGGAGGGGCGGGGGCGGGGATCGGTGTGGCGGGAGGCCGCGGACGGGGTGCGGTGGCTCCGCGGCGACCACACCATGTGGCGGATCACCGTGCTGACCGCGGCGAGCAATCTGGCGATCAGCGGGCTGATGGCGGTGCTGGTGCTCTACGCGCTCGACGTGCTGCGGGTGCCGCCGGCCGGGTACGGCGGGTTCGCCGCGGCGGCCGTCCTCGGCGGGGTGGCGGGTGCGCTCGGCGCGGGCCGGCTGGCCGACCGGCTCGGCACCCCGGCCGCCCTGCGGGTGGTGCTCGCCGCGCAGACCCTGGCCCTGACCGCGTTCGCGCTGGCCCGGCACCCGGTGACCGGCGCGCTCGCGCTGGCCGTCTTCGCCGCCGGCAGCACCGTGTGGAACAGCCTCTGGGTGTCGTACGGGCAGCGCCACGTGCCGGCCGACCTGCTGGGCCGGGTGGGCGCGGCGCAGCGGGTGGTCGGGCTGCTCACCGCTCCGCTCGGCGCGGCGCTGGCCGGGCTGGTCGGGGCGGCGTACGGCACCACGCCGGTGGCGGCCGCGGTGGCGGCGATCTTCGCGCTGGTCACCCTCGCGGCGTGGCGGGTGCTGCGACCGGCCGCCCCGCCGCCGCCCGCCGCCCCGCCCACCAGCGACGGGACAGCAGCCCGGCCAGTGCCGCACCCGTCGCGTTGAGCAGCACGTCGTCGACCGAGGAGACCCGGCCGAGGTCCAGCGCGTACTGGAGCGACTCGACCAGCACCGAGCCGGCCGCGCCGAGCAGGAAGAGCCGGCCGACCCCGGCCAGCGCGGGCAGCCGTACCGGGGCGAAGAAGCCCAGCGCGGCGAAGACCAGCAGGTTGCCGACGACCTGGACCACGGCGGTCGTCGCCGGCCCGGAGAGCAGGTCGACCAGGTCGCGCAGCGGGACCAGGTCGACCTCGCGGGACGCGTCGCGCGGGGTGAGGATCATCCACACCCAGGGCAGGGTGCCCGCCACCGGGCCCACCTCGGCCACGCTGCGCCGCCAGCGCTCACCGACGCTCGCCGCGTCCCGCCGGTGCCGGGCCAGCCCTGCGGTGACCAGGACCAACACCGGCAGCCCGGCGAGCGTGGCGAGCACCACGCCGCCCCAGTCGCGCCACACCTGCCCCATCGGCGCAGCCTAGGGGTCCGGCCGGCGGTGCGTCAGCCCACCACCAGCGCGGGGCGCCAGTCCGGCGCGGCGCCGGCGAACCCGACCTGCCGGAACAGGCCCCGGGTGCCCTGCCCGCCGAGCGTCCCGCGGTGGGCGTCGATCCGGACCGTCAGCCAGCGACCACCTCACCGGACGCGTGCGCCTCCCGCGCACCAGCCCGCTGGGACCAGCGGGCCCGGTCCACCGGCGCGGACGCGCATGCCCGACCGCCGCCGGGCCGCCGGATCGCTCCGACGGCCCGGCTCCGCGATCGGGCCGGGGGCGGGTCAGGCGCCGACGTAGGCCGCGAGGTGCTCGCCGGTGAGGGTGGAGCGGGCCGCGACGAGGTCGGCGGGGGTGCCCTCGAAGACGATCCGGCCACCGTCGTGACCGGCGCCGGGGCCGAGGTCGATGATCCAGTCGGCGTGCGCCATGACGGCCTGGTGGTGCTCGATGACGATCACCGACTTGCCGGAGTCGACCAGCCGGTCGAGCAGGCCGAGCAGTTGCTCGACGTCGGCGAGGTGCAGGCCGGTGGTCGGCTCGTCGAGGATGTAGACGCCACCCTTCTCGGCCATCTGGGTGGCCAGCTTGAGCCGCTGCCGCTCGCCGCCGGAGAGCGTGGTGAGCGGCTGGCCCAGGCTGAGGTAGCCGAGCCCGACATCGGCGAGCCGGTCGAGGATGGTGTGCGCGGCCGGCGTACGCGCCTCGCCGGCGCCGAAGAACTCCTCGGCCTCGGTCACCGACATCGCGAGCACCTCGGCGATGTTGCGGCCGCCCAGGGTGTACTCCAGCACCGCCGCCTGGAACCGCTTCCCCTCGCACTCCTCGCAGACCGACTCGACGGTGGCCATGACGCCCAGGTCGGTGTAGATGACCCCGGCGCCGTTGCAGGCCGGGCAGGCGCCCTCGGAGTTGGCGCTGAACAGCGCCGGCTTCACGCCGTTGGCCTTCGCGAACGCCTTGCGGATCGGGTCGAGCAGCCCGGTGTAGGTGGCCGGGTTGCTGCGCCGCGACCCGCGGATCGCGCCCTGGTCGATCACCACCACGCCGTCGCGGCCGGCGACCGAGCCGTGGATCAGTGAACTCTTGCCCGAGCCGGCGACGCCGGTGAGCACGCAGAGCACGCCGAGCGGGATGTCGACGTCGACGTTCTGGAGGTTGTGCGTCGACGCGCCGCGGACCTCCAGCGCGCCGGAGGGCGTCCGCACCGACTTCTTCAGGCTCGCCCGGTCGTCGAGGTGGCGGCCGGTGATGGTGTCGCTCGCCCGCAAGCCCTCCACCGTGCCCTCGAAGCAGATGGTGCCGCCGTTCGTGCCGGCGCCGGGGCCGAGGTCGACGACGTGGTCGGCGATCGCGATGGTCTCCGGCTTGTGCTCGACCACCAGCACTGTGTTGCCCTTGTCGCGCAGCCGCAGCAGCAGCTCGTTCATCCGCTGGATGTCGTGCGGGTGCAGCCCGATGGTGGGCTCGTCGAAGACGTACGTGACGTCGGTGAGCGACGAGCCGAGGTGGCGGATCATCTTGGTCCGCTGGGCCTCGCCGCCGGAGAGGGTGCCCGCCGGGCGGTCGAGCGAGAGGTAGCCCAGCCCGATCTCGGTGAACGAGTCGAGCAGGTGCTGGAGCCGGGCGAGCAGCGGGGCCACCGAGGGCTCGTCGAGCTTGCGGATCCAGTCGGCCAGGTCGCTGATCTGCATGGCGCAGACGTCGGCGATGCTCTTCCCGTTGATCTTCGAAGACCGCGCCTCCTTGCTCAGGCGGGTGCCGTCGCACTCGGGACAGGTCGTGAAGGTCACCGCCCGCTCCACGAACGCGCGGATGTGCGGCTGCATCGCGTCGACGTCCTTGGCGAGCATCGACTTCTGGATCTTGGGGATGATGCCCTCGTAGGTCAGGTTGATGCCGTCGACCTTGATCTTGGTGGGCTCCCGGTAGAGCAGGTCGTGCAGCTCCTTCTTGCTGAACTTGCCGATCGGCTTGTCCATGTCGAAGTAGCCGCTGCCGCTGAAGATCCGGCCGTACCAGCCGTCCATGCTGTAGCCGGGGACCTTGAGCGCGCCCTCGCTGAGCGACTTGGTCTCGTCGTAGAGCGCCGACAGGTCGAAGTCGTTGACCGAGCCCATGCCCTCGCAGCGGGGGCACATGCCGCCGAGGCGGTGGAAGGTCGCCTTCTCGGTCTTCGTCCTGCCCTCGCCGCGCTCGACGGTGATCGCGCCGCTCGCCTTCACCGAGGGGACGTTGAACGAGTAGGCGTTGGGCGAGCCGATGTGCGGCTGGCCGAGCCGGCTGAACAGGATGCGCAGCATCGCGTTGGCGTCGGTGGCGGTGCCGACGGTGGAGCGGGGGTTGGCGCCCATCCGCTCCTGGTCCACGATGATCGCGGTGGTCAGGCCGTCGAGCACGTCGACCTCGGGCCGCGACAGGGACGGCATGAAGCCCTGCACGAACGCGCTGTAGGTCTCGTTGATCATCCGCTGTGACTCCGCGGCGATCGTGCCGAACACCAGGGAGCTCTTGCCCGAGCCGGAGACGCCGGTGAACACCGTCAGCCGGCGCTTCGGGATCTCGACGCTGACGTCCTTGAGGTTGTTCTCCCGCGCGCCCTGCACCCGGATCAGGTCGTGGCTGTCCGCGACCTGCCGCTCCGGCGCTCGGGTGTCCGTCCTCGTGGCCCTGCTCATCGTGTCTCCATCGGTAACTAGGGTGGCGGCCTGCCCGGTGGTCGCCGGTGTCGCCCGGCCCGGGCTCAGCGCAGCTGCTGGATGCGGATCTCGTTGCCGGCGGGGTCGCGGAACGCGCAGTCGCGGACGCCGTACGGCTGCTCGGTCGGTTCCTGGACCACCTCCGCGCCGCTGGACTCCAGCTTGGCGAAGGTGCCGTCGAGGTCGGTGGTGGACAGGTTGACGCCGAAGTAGGTGCCCTTGGCCATCACTTCGAGGATGGTCTGGCGCTCCTCCTCGGTGAGGCCGGGGGTCGCGGTCGGCGGATGCAGGACGATGGCCGTGTCGGGCTGGCCGGCCGGGCCGACCGTGATCCAGCGCATCCCGGCGTGCCCGACGTCACCCCGGACCTCGAAACCGAGGATGTCGCGGTAGAAGGCCAGGGAGGCGTCCGGGTCGGTGTGCGGGAGGAAGCTGGCGTGAATTTTGATGTCCATGCCGGTCACGCTAATTGCGGCTCGCGGGCCGGCGCTTCTCGATTCCTGACCGGTCTGGTCACGTGTTTCGCCACGCACGGCGGCATCCCCGCCGTGGCCCGGGCCGCCCGCACCCGGTAGACGCTGGGCGGCACGCCGACCAGCTCGGTGAACCGGGTGCTGAAGGTGCCCAGCGACGAGCAGCCGACGGCGAAGCAGATCTCGGTGACGCTGAGGTCACCGCGGCGCAGCAGCGCCATCGCCCGCTCGATGCGCCGGGTCATGAGATAGCTGTACGGCGACTCGCCGTACGCGAGCCGGAACTGGCGGCTGAGGTGCCCGGCGGACATGTTGACGCCGCGGGCGAGCGCGCCGACGTCCAGCGGCTGCGCGTACTCCCGGTCGATCCGGTCGCGGACGCGGCGCAGCCGTGCCAGGTCACGCAGGTGCTGCTCCCGGTCGGCCTTGCTGGTCACCTGGGAAATCGTGCCACGTCACGGCCGGAGTTGCGAGGCTGGCCACGCGGCCCGCCGCTACCGCCGCGCCGCCGGGCGGGCGCCCCGGGCGCCCCGGGCGCGCTGGTCGAGCCCGGAGAGGCGCAGCGCGACCCGGTGCCGGGCCGGCGGCAGCACCGAGATCAGCCGGAACAGCAGGTTCCGGGCTGGCCGGCGGGACGGCGGCAGGGTGGCCAGCCGGGTCAGCCGGTCGGCGAAACCCACCACCGCCTCGGCCATCGGCCGGCGCCGGGCCGCGTACCCGTCGAGCAGCGTCTCGGGGCCACCCGCCAGCACGTCGGCGAGGGTGCCGCCGAGGTCGACCGCGTCCACGATGCCGAGGTTCATCCCCTGCCCGCCGGCCGGGCTGTGCACGTGCCCGGCGTCGCCGGCGAGCAGCACCGGACCGGCCCGGAAGGTGTCGGCGATCCGGTGGTGCAGCCGGAACCGGGAACTCCAGAGCACCTCCGCCACCCGGTCCGGTCGCCGGGCCGGCCCCCGCTCGTCCAGCAGCGCCTGGAAGTACCCGGCGTCGGGGTCGGCGGGCGCCTCGTCCACCGCGGCGACCAGCCGGACCACCCCGTCCGGCAGCGGCGCCCAGACCAGCGGGCCGGAGCGGGCGAGGAAGAGGGACACCTGGTCGCGCGGCAGCGCGCTGGTCACCCGGACGTCGGCCAGGGCGAACGACTCCGCGCCGGTCTCCGGCCCGGAGAAGCCGATGCCGGCCTGCTCCCGTACGAGGCTGCGCATGCCGTCCGCGCCGACCAGGTAGCGGGCCCGCACGCTCGGCGCGCCCTCGAAGGTGACCGTCGCGCCGCCCGCGTCGACCGCCAGCCCGGTCACCCGGTAGGGCCGCAGCACGGTCACGCCGAGCGCGGCGAGCTGCCCGGTGAGCACCTCCTCGGTGACCGACTGGGAGACCAGCAGCGCGTAGGCGTGCGGCGACGGCAGGGTGCGGAACGGCACGGTGAGCAGCACCCGGTCGCGGTCGCGCACGGTGAACCCCGGCGACCGCAGCCCGCGCGCGACCAGCGGGGCGGCGGCCCCGATCCGGTCCAGCTCCTCCAGCGTGTACGCGTGCACGACGGCCGCCCGGGAGGTGACCGGCGGTCGCTCCAGCCGGTCGACGACGGTCACCGGGACCCCGCGCCGGGCCAGCGTGAGCGCGGCGGTCAACCCGGTCGGACCGGCCCCCACCACCAGGACGTCCGTGCTCGTGGGCAGCATGACCGCACCTCCGTCACCATCGATGCCAACGCTCGTTGGCCAACGTCTGTTGGCATCACGGTAGGCCCCCGTCGATGGAGTGTCAACAAGCGTTGGCATACGGTGGTGGGCATGACCGAGGCAGCACCCACCCGCCCCCGCCGGTCCGACGCCACCCGGGCGGCGATCCTGCGTGCCGCCCGGGAACGGTTCGCCGCCGAGGGCTACGACCGGGCCACCATCCGGGCCATCGCTGCCGACGCGCGGATCGACCCGTCGATGGTGATGCGCTACTACGGCAGCAAGGAGGGCCTGTTCGCGGCGGCGGCGGAGTTCGACCTGCGGCTGCCCGACCTGACCGAGGTGCCGCCCGGCAACCTCGGCGAGGTGCTGGTCCGGCACTTCCTCAACCGCTGGGAGGGCGACGAGACGCTCGCCGCCCTGCTCCGGGCCGCCAGCACCAACCCCGGCGCGGCCGAGCGGATGCGCGGGGTCTTCGCCGACCAGCTCACCACGGCGGTGGCCAGCTTCGGCACCGACCCGGCGAGCACCGGGAAGCGGGCCGGCCTGGTCGCCAGCCAGATCCTCGGCCTCGCCTTCACCCGCTACATCGTCCGGCTGCCGCCGGTCGTGGCGATGACGCCGGAGGAGCTGGTCGGCTGGGTCGCCCCCACCCTCCAGCGCTACCTGACCGGCCAGCCCGCGAACTGACCCAACCTTTCCCCGGCGCCGAGCGTCTGTCAGGTGACGGGGACGGCGACGGCCGGGAGCGAGGGCGGATGGCACCGGTGAGCAACGACGGGCGCGACGGTTACGTGGCGTTCGTCGAGAGCCACCAGCACCGGCTGCTGCGCGCCGCGTACCTGATCTGCGGCAACCGGCACCAGGCCGAGGACCTGCTCCAGGACGCGCTGCTCAAGCTCGCCCTGCGCTGGCCGGCGGTGCGCGACGGCGACCCGGCCGCCTACGTGCGGGCGATCCTCTACCGGGACGCGGTCTCCTGGTGGCGGCGGCGCCGGCGGGAGTGGCTGTCGGCGTACCCGCCGGAGCAGGCGGCCCGGGACCGGGACGGCGAGCTGCGCCTCGCCCTGCACGCCGCCCTCGGCCAGCTTCCGCCCCGGCAGCGCGCGGTGCTGGTGCTGCGCTACTTCGAGGACCTGACCGAGACGGCCACCGCCGAGGCGCTCGGGGTCACCGTCGGCACCGTGAAGAGCCAGTGCCACGCGGCCCTGCGCCGGCTCCGCGAGGTGGCCCCCGAGCTGGGCCGCGACGACGGCCTGCCCAGCGGGATGGAGGTGAAGCCGTGAGGGAAGAGGAACTGACCCGGCTGCTGACCGTGGCCGCCGAGGACGTCCGGCCGGCGCACCCCGCGTCCGCCGGCTGGGAGCGGGCCCGTCGGGTCCGGCGTAACCGCCGGGCCGCCGGCGCCGCCGCCGTGGCGGTCGTCCTGCTCACCGGCGGTACGGCACTGGCCCTGCGCCCCGCCGACCCGCCGGCGCCGATCGCGCCCGCCACGCCGACCGTACGGCCGGTGCCGAGCGCGTCGCCGGTGCAGCGACCGCCGGAGCGGCTGAGCTATCCCGGCGACCCGCTCGGTCGCCTCGCCGACCCGGTGGCCGCGCCGCTCTCCACCCGCCCGGTCCGCCGGGCGCTGGCGCTCTACCAGCCGGTCGACCCGGCGACCGGCGTCGAGGGGCGGATCCGGGTGCTCGGCGACGACGGCGTGGTACGGGACCTCGACGTGTTCACCCCGGCCCGGACCCGCGACGCGGAGGGCAACGAGGCGGTGCCGCTGAAGACCGGCAGCCTCGCCCCGGACGGGCGGCTGGCCGCCTTCGCCCAGACCGACGTGGTCGTCGTGGTCGACCTGACCACCGCCACGGTCAGCCGCTACCCGCTGAAGGGCTACCTGGAGCACGTCCTCTGGGCCGGCGACCGGCTCCTCGTCGGCGACGACGCCGCCACGTACGAGGTGGACCGGGGCAGCGGGACCACCCGGAAGCTGCGGGCGTACCCCTGGGACCTGGTCGCCCCCGACCCCGCGCACGTGACGGACGGCCTGCTGGAGGTGGGTGGCGCCGTGGCGAGCCTGCGGGTGCGGCAGTGGAGCGGCGACGAGACCACGCGCGGCGACACCCGGCTCGACCTGCGCGCGCTGCCCAGCGGCAATGGGGTCGACGAGTTCTACGGGCGGGGCTGGCAGCACGGCGACCTGGTGGCCCGGGCCGGCTGGCTCACCACCGCCCAGTTCCAGGGGGTCGAGGGGGTGGTGGTGCTGAACGCCCGGACCGGCGTGGTGACCCGCCTGCTCGACCTGGGCCGGGACCGCTGGAAGGGCTGCTGCGAGGTGCTCGGCTGGGACGCCGGCGGCGCGGTGCTGCTGCGCCACGACCCGGGCGGGCTGCTGCGCTGGCAGCCGGAGACCGGGGAGATCACCGGCGTGCTGCGCGACCTGTACGGCGAGGTCTCCCTCGCCGCCGGCTGAGCCCAGCCGCCCCGCTCAGCTCGCCAGCCCGCCGGGCTGGTCGCCCTTGACGACGGGGGCACGCACCAGGTTGCCCCACTCGGTCCACGAGCCGTCGTAGTTGCGCACCTGCGGGTAGCCGAGCAGGTGGCGCAGCACGAACCAGGTGTGGCTGGACCGCTCGCCGATCCGGCAGTACGCGACGATGTCGTCGGCCGGGCTCAGCCCGAGCTGGTCGGCGTAGATGGCCTTCAGCTCGTCGGGCGACTTGAAGGTGCCGTCGTCGTTGGCCGCGGACTTCCACGGCTTGTTGACCGCGCCGGGGATGTGCCCGCCGCGCAGCGCGCCCTCCTGCGGGTAGTCCGGCATGTGCAGCATCTCGCCGGTGTACTCGCCGGGCGAGCGGACGTCGACCAGCGGCCGGCCGGCCGCCACGTGCGCCATCACCTGCTCGCGGTAGGCCCGGATCGGCGCGTCGTCGCGCTGCGGCACCGGGTAGTCGGCGCGCGGCCGGGTCACCTTGTCGCGGGTCAGCTCCCGCCCCTCGGCGATCCACTTCTGCCGGCCGCCGTCGAGCAGCCGCACGTCCGGGTGGCCGAAGAGGGAGAACACCCAGAGGGCGTACGCGGCCCACCAGTTGAAGTTGTCGCCGTAGAAGACGACAGTGTCCTCCCGGCCGATGCCCTTGGCGGCGCAGAGTTCGGCGAAACTCTTCGCGTCGAGGTAGTCGCGGGTCACCTGGTCGTTCAGCTCCAGGTGCCAGTCAATCTTCACGGCGCCGGGAATGTGGCCGGTGTCGTAGAGCAGCACGTCCTCGTCGCACTCGACCACGACGAGGCCCTCGTCGCCCAGGTGCTCGGCCAGCCAGCCGGTGGTGACCAGCCGCTGCGGGTCCGCGTAGGACTGAAGTCGGGGATCGGGATCGCTCGGCACAGACATGATCCCCAAGGTACGCCCGATCCCGCCCCGCCGAGCGGCCATCCCAGATCGAGTCCAGCAGATGTGGTGTGCTCCCCACCACTCCCGCGATCTTGCACCTGCTGCCCCGACAAGAGGGCCATATGACTACGAAACGAGGGCCGGAAGTGCAAGATCGCGGGGAAGGGTGGCGGAGGGCTAGTCCGTGATCGGGGTTAGGGAGGGGCGTTTGGCGGTGATGGTGTCGCCGGAGGAGCGGCCGGTCAGGCGGCGCTTGATCCAGGGGGCCAGGTGCTGGCCGGCCCAGCGCAGGTCGTCCGCGCGGGCGGCCAGCCACGGCTTGGGCAACGGGCGGTCGGGCACCAGCAGCCACTCGTCGTCGCAGCCGACGCCGAGCGCGCCCAACACCTGCGCGGCCACCCGCCGGTGCCCGGCCGGCGAGAGGTGCAGCCGGTCGGTGCTCCACAGCATCGGGTTGAGGTACGTGTCGTCGGCGTACAGGTCGACCAGGATCGCGCCGTGCCGCTCGGCGGTCTCGCCGACAGCCCGGTTGAGCAGTTCCACCCGGGGCGCCACGAGCCGCTGCCCGGGCAGCCGGGCCATCACGTCGGCGAACCGGAAGAGGATCACGTCGGCGCCCCCGGAGCGCAGCTCCCGCACCACGTCGTCGAAGCGGGCGACCAGGGCGTCCGGGTCGAAGGTACGGCGGAGCACGTCGTTGCCGCCGGCCGCGAAGCTGATCAGATCCGGCTTCATGGCGACCGCCTCGGGCACCTGGTTGGCCACCACGTCCGGGAAGAGCCGACCGCGGATGGCCAGGTTCGCGTACCGGAAGTCGGGGCCGGCCTCGGCGGCGAGCCGGGTGGCGACCAGGTCGGCCCAGCCCCGGTAGGTGCCGTCCGGATACGGGTCGTCCATCCCCTCGGTGAAGCTGTCCCCCACCGCCACGTAACTGCGCCAGCGCACGTCTGCCACTCCGGCCTCCGGGTCCGATCCGCGTCGGTCGGTCAGTCTTCCACCGCCCGGGCGCCGTCGTGGGCCGGCCACCGGCTCGGTGTGGCGACCCCCACGCCGGACGAGGCACCGGCGGTGCCGGTGTCGACCCGGGCTCATCGCTCACCGCTCACCGCTCACCGCTCGCTGTCCGCCGGCTCGACCACCGGCCGCCGGTACGGCCCCCAGCCGACGAACCGCTCGAACAGCTCGCGCGGGGTGGGGCCGTCGTGCGGGTTCAGCCGGAACAGGTCGTGGGTCGCCTCGTGGTAGAGCCCGGAGAGGTAGACGGCCAGGTCGACGGGGTGGCCGTCGTACTCGACCCGGAGCAGCAGCCGCGCCTGCGCGCACGGCCAGGGCCGGCCACAGGCCCGGCACAGCCACATCGGGCGCAGCGGCAGGTGCGGCACCCGGTCCGCGGGGTAGGCCCGGGGCCGGTCGGCGTACGGGCCGAGGCGGGGCACGGGCAGCGGGCGCAGCCGCACCGGACGCCGATCGCCGTACCGGCGGTTGTCCACGTCGACCTCCTCGGGTTGCCGGGGCCGGGGCCGCCCGGCACGGGGGAACCGGAGCGGCCCCGGCGCGGCCCACCCGCCACCGTTGGCGAGCGTGACCGCTGGTGACACTCTGCTGTGGCGGCCACTACTGTCGGAAGGCATCGACAGCGGGCGAGGCGAGGACGAAGCGACGCGCCGTCATTGCGTGACCCCCCGGGCAGGAGCCGGCGGATCTGTGGAGGAACTGTGGAAACCGAGCCGACCACCGAACTCATCCGCGCCCAACTGCGGCGACTGCGGTTGAAGGCCGAGCTGAGTCAGGAGG
The DNA here is from genome assembly GCF_030519475.1 of Micromonospora sp. C28SCA-DRY-2. Taxonomy (GTDB): domain Bacteria; phylum Actinomycetota; class Actinomycetes; order Mycobacteriales; family Micromonosporaceae; genus Micromonospora. Next base: position 122,720 of record NZ_JAUMKD010000009.1, read on the forward strand.
AGTTCGGGAAGCTCGTCCACTTCTCGGGCTCCCAGGTGTCCGCCGTCGAGCTTGGGCAACGCCCCCTCGACCGGTTCTTCCTCAAGCGCGCCGACGAGGTGCTGGCCACCGGCGGCCTGCTGATGTCGCTGCTCAAGCTTGCCGAGCGCGACGGCCAGCCGAGCTGGTTCCGCCCCTGGCTTGAGGCGGAGCGACGCGCGCAGCAGCTCCGGTGCTACCAGCCCAGCTTGGTTCCCGGGCTGCTTCAGACCGAGAACTATGCCCGCACCCTGATCCGCTGCGACGACGCGATCAGCGATGACGAGGTGGAGCGGCGGCTGGCTGTCCGCATGGATCGGAAGTCGGTGTTCCTTCGACCGGACCCACCCAAGTTCGTAGCGGTCATCGAAGAGTCGGTTCTCCGCCGCGCCGACGAGGGCTTTCGTGGGTTGATGGTCCAGCAGATCGACCACCTCGTCGAATGCGCGGAGAGTCCGCACATCAGCGTCCATGTGATACCCGCTGAGGTCAGTGTGCATGTCGGGCTGGACGGGCCATTCGTGCTGGCCCGAGGTGACGACGGCGGATGGGTTGGTCACTTGGAGACACAGCTCGGTGGCGTGGTGGTCGACAGAGATGAGGATCTGTCTACTCTGTTGTCGAGGTGGGAGAGCGTCCGCAGTGAGGCATTGTCACGCCGGCAGTCGATCGAGCTGATGAAGGAAGTGATGACTTCGTGGAGTTGATCGGCGCGACCTGGCGCAAGTCCACCCGCAGCGGCACGCAGGGTGAGTGCGTCGAGGTGGCCGACAACCTGCCGGGCGTCGTCCTCGTGCGGGACAGCAAGGATCCGTCCGGCCCGGTGCTCACCGTCGAGCCGCACAACTGGCGGGCGTTCGTCGACTTCGCGCGGCGACGCTGAGGCGTACGCCGGATCGGCGAGGTGGCGGCATCACCGCGCCGCCGACACCCCCACCTCGCCGACACGGAGTCGATCAGCCCACCGCCCGGGTGGCCCGGCCGCCGATCTCGCGCAGGTAGGCGACCAGCTCCGGCGGTTCGTGCACCTCGAACTCGCAGCCCAGCGTCACCAATCGCCAGGCCAACCACTCCAGGGTGTCGCTGTGGCTGGTCAGCCGGCAGCTCCGCGCGTCGATCGGCACCAGATCCGCCGGGGTGTCGCCGACCCGGCCGGCCATCGTCTCGGCCGGGGCGTGCAGGGTCACCACCGCCCGGTACACCGGGGTCAGCTCGGTCAGTTTGCCGGTCACGTACGCGGCGGCGTCGGCGGCCGGCAACTCCCGCGCGGCGGTGCGCACCCCGATCGAGACCGGCTCGCTGATCCGGTCCACCCGGAACATCCGCCAGTCGTCCCGGTCGTTGTCGTAGCCGACCAGGTACCACCGGCGCCCGGCCGACACCAGCCGGTGCGGCTCCACCCGGCGTTCAGCGGTCACACCGTCGTGCCGGCGGTAGCTGAACCGCAGCCGCTCGCGGTTGGCGATGGCGGCGGCCAGCCCGGTGAGCTGCTCCGGGTCCACCGTCGGCCGGCTCCAGGTCAGCAGCGGTTCGGTGGCCGCGCCGAGCGCCCCGACCCGGTGCCGCAGCCGGGTCGGCAACACCTGCTCCAGCTTGGCGAGCGCGCGTACCGATGCCTCCTCGATGCCGGCGACCGCGTGCCCGGCGGCGGTACGCAGCCCCACCGCGATGGCCACCGCCTCCTCGTCGTCGAGTAGCAGCGGCGGCAGGGCCTTGCCGGCGACCAGCCGGTAGCCGCCGATCGCGCCCATCGTGGCCTGCACCGGGTAGCCCAGCTCGCGCAGCCGGTCCACGTCGCGGCGGATGGTGCGCAGGCTGACGCCGAGCCGCGCGGCCAGCTCGCTGCCGGGCCACTCGCGCGGGGTCTGGAGCAGCGACAGCAGGGTCAGCAGCCGGGCGGGGGTGTCGGACATGGCCGCCAGACTAACCACCATGTGTGCCAGAACCTGACCTACATGGCACCTAGCGTGGTCGGCATAACGCCCTTCCGGATCGACATCCCGCAAGCTGACCTCGACGACCTGCGCGACCGGCTCGCCCGCACCCGGTGGCCCCGGCAACTGCCCGGCGACGGGTGGAGCCGCGGGGTGCCGCTGGACTACCTGCGCGACCTGGCCGAGCACTGGGCGACCGGGTACGACTGGCGGGCGCAGGAGGCGCGGCTGAACGAGTTCCCCCAGTTCGTCACCGAGATCGACGGACTGGACGTGCACTTCCTGCACGTCCGCTCGCCCGAGCCGGACGCGCTGCCGCTGATCCTCACCCACGGCTGGCCGAACTCCTTCGTCGAGTTCACCGAGCTGATCGGGCCGCTGACCGACCCACGGGCACACGGGGCCGACCCGGCGGACGCCTTCCACGTGGTGGTGCCGTCGGTGCCCGGCTTCGGCTTCTCCCAGGCCCCGCCGGAGACCGGGTTCACCGTCGGCCGGGTCGCCCGGATGTGGGCCGAGCTGATGCGCCGGCTCGGCTACCACCGGTACGGCACCCAGGGCGGCGACCTGGGCGCGTACGTGGCGCCGGAGCTGGCGGTGGCGGATCCCGAGCACGTGGTCGGCGTCCACATCGACGGCGGGCTCGGCTTCCCCACGGAGGCCGACGTGCCGGACATGAACGAGGCGGAGCGCGCCTTCTGGGCCGAGATGCAGCAGTGGATGAGCGGCGGCGTGGACCACCACACGCTGTTGCGCGCGGCGCCGCAGACCTTCGCGTACGCCTGGCAGGACTCCCCGGTCGGCCTGCTGGCCTGGCTGGTGCAGAAGTTCGAGGAGTTCACCGTCACCGCGGCCACCCCCGACCAGGCCATCGCCCGCGACCAGTTGCTGACCAACGCGACGCTGTGGTGGCTGACCGGCACCGCCGGCACCTCGTCCTGGTTCATGTACGACAACACCGCGTTCGCCTGGCCCAAGGGCCAGGACCGGGTGCCCAGCGGCGTCTACGGGGGCGGGCCGGCGCTCGTCCGCCGCCTCGCCGAGCGGCACAACAGGATCATCCACTGGCCGGAGGGGAACCCCGGCGGCCACTTCGTGGCGATGGAGGTGCCGCACGCGCACGCGGCCGACATCCGGACCTTCTTCGGGAAGCTGCGATGACCACGCTGACCTGGTCGCAGGTCTGCGCCCGCCGGCTCGAACGACACGCGCTCGCGTCGCCGGCCGGCGCGGCGGGCGGGGCCGGTCCGGCGGAGGCGGTGGCCGGCGTGGTCTCCGCGATCTGCGGCGCGCACGCCCAGGTCGCCTCGGCCGCCGAGCTGTCGATCGGGCTGCGGGTGGCCGGCGCCACCCGTACCACCGTGCGGCAGGCCCTGTGGACGGACCGCACGCTGGTCAAGACGCGCGGGCCGCGCGCCACCGTGCACCTGCTCGCCGCCGCGGACCTGCCGCTGTGGACCGGAGCGCTGGCCGCGATGCCGGTCCCGCCGCACGAGCAGGCCCGCACCCTGCTCAGCACGGAGCAGACCGAGCAGGTGGTGGCGGCCATCGCGGACGCGCTGCGCGACGCCGAACTGACCACCGCGGAGCTGACCGAGGCGGTGGTGGACCGCACCGGTCCGTGGGCCGGCGACCGGGTGATGGACGCTTTCCAGGACAAGTGGCCGCGGTGGATCGCCGCGATGGAGGCCGCCACCCGGCGCGGGGCGATGTGCTTCGGCCCGAACCGGGGGCGGACCAGCACCTACACCGGTCCGGCGCGCTGGCTGCCCGGGTTCACCCCGATGGCCGGCCCTGCCGCGCTCGCCGAACTGGTGCGCCGCTACCTGTACGCGTACGGGCCGGCCACCTCGGCGCAGTTCGCGCAGTGGCTGTCGGCGCCCCGGCGGTGGGCGGCGGAGCTGTTCGCGTCGCTGGAGCTGGACCAGGTCACCGTCGAGGGCACCCCGGCGTGGGTGGCGGCCGGCGACACCGAGTTCCCGCCGGACGGCCCGAGCGGGGTGCGGCTGCTGCCCTACTTCGACGTGTACCAGGTCGGCTGCCACCCCCGTGAGCTGCTCTTCCCCGGCGCGGTCGGGCGGCGGGCGCTGGCCCGCGGCCAGGCCGGCAACTATCCGGTGCTGCTGGTGGACGGGACGGTCGCCGGGGTGTGGCACCAGCGCCGCTCCGGCCGCACCATCCACGTCACCGTGGAGCCGGTGACGCCGCTGCGCGCCGCGACCCGGCGGGCGCTGGAGGCGCAGGTCGAGCGGGTCGGCGAGATCCTGGAGGGCCGGCCGACGCTGACCATCGGCCCGGTGAGCGTCGGCCCGCACGCCTGACGACGACGCCCCGGATCGGGCGATGTGGCGGATCGGCGATGTGGCGGCCTCCGCACCCGCCGGACACCCCACATCGCCGACCCGGTCGCTCCCGTCCTAGCCGCCCACCCCGATGATCTGCATGCCCCTGAGGCTGGCCGGCTCCGCCTGCTCACCGTAGACAGCGGCGAACATGGTGCCCGCGAAGACCCGGGCACCATGTTCCAGGCCGGGCTGGGCTTCCCTGCGGTCGTCCGCCACTCGGTTTCCGGTCACCTACTACGCCAATCAGTTGACCTGGCAGTTGATGTCGGCCTGCCTCATCTCCACGTTGCCGTCGTCGACCTCGCCGTTGCGGTGTCTGTGGCGTCAGATACCTGTGCCGAGTTGCTCGCGGGCGCGGAGGCTCAGGGCGGAGCGGAGTGCGGCCAGGGCAGTGGCTAGGTAGATCGCTGTGAGCAGGGTGAGCAGTTGCGCCCATGGAATGCTGAGGACGAAGCCGGAGATTCGCAGGGCAATGACCACCGTGGGCGGCAAGGCAATGATCAGACTGAGCAGGGTGCTCGTAGCGATGAGGATGCCGTACTGGTAGAGCAGAACGTGACGTGCCCAGGTGGGGGGAATGCCGATGGATACCAGGCGGGTCAGGTAGCCGCGTAGCGTACGGGTCTGGGCGCGGGTAGCGGAGAACACGGCGGTGAGCACGAGGATCACCAGCCCAGCGGCGGTGGCTAGCAGTGCAGCGGCTGGAACGGGTGGCTTGGGTGGCACGTAGATCCGGACCGCTTGCGCATCGATGCCTGCACGACCGACGGCCTCTTGCATGGCCTTGGCTGCGCTATCGGAGACCTCAGTGATGATAAGAGGCGCGTTCCGCGGGACGGGTAGGTTAAGACTGGCCGCCGTGGAGCGGAGCATCACGCCGTCGGTGCCGGTGCGCCATTCGACGAGTGGCACGTCGACGATGGCCACGGGTAGCTCAGGGGTCCGGCTGGTGACCTTGTCGCCCTCCTTCACGGCAAGGCGCGTGTTGCGCGTCGGTGCGTCGGGTGCGTCGGGTGCGTCGGCCCATACAAGCAGTCCGCCTTCGGCCAGCACGGCGCGTTGCGTCGGGTTGAGGGAGTGGCCGATCAACTGTTCGACCTGGCCGTCGGTCTCTACGGCAAGAAGATTGCCGTTGTGGCCGTCGCGGGTAACCGACCGTGTCGGAATGCCGGACGTGTCGGTGGTGAACAGGTAGGCCAGTTCCGCACGGGGCAGCCCGTCGGCGACGCCGGAGGCGTCCACGGCTCGTAGTAACGCCGCTGGTGGGGGAAGCGTGCTGCTGGCGCGGTCGGCCAGGAGTACTTGGCCGGGTAGCGCGTCCGGGTAGGCCTGCTGATCCGTGGTGCGAATGAGGGTGTCGAGCAACGTCAGGAAGCCCATGGACGCGCCCAGCAGCACCGTGAGGATGGCGACAATCGCTCCGGCGCGGAGTCTGTCGGCCGCTAGTTGCCGAAGCGCCAGGCGACGGCGTGGCCCGCCTTCGGGCAGCACTCGCAGCACCAGGTCGAGCACGTCGGGAACGACGAGCAGCACCGCGAGCGTGAGCACACCGGTAAGAATCATCGCTTTGGCCGGAGAGTCGACTCGCACGGCGTAAGCGACGGTGGCGCACCATGCGGCGACGGCGAGGAGGTGCCGCGCATCTCGGATGTGTCGCTGAGCTGTAGATGTCGTCTGGGATTCTGGACGGGAACGATGAGCCACAGCAGAGCTGACCCGTTCCTTGTCGCGGGCGAGCGCTGCGCCGGCGCACACGCTGGTGAGCACGACCAGTGCGAGCATCTGCAACGGGGGCGCGGCAAGTCCCTCGATCGGGCCGGGCGGCCAGTCACGCAGCTGCGCGATGACCGCTCTGGCCACCCCACCGATTGCTGTCCCGACGATCGCTCCAGCTGCGGCTGCGGCTGCGCACCAGGCTGAAGCGGCGATGGTGAGCGCAGCGGCGGCGGTCGCTGGGCGTACGCCGACAGCCACGAGTCTGGTCGATATCCGTCGGAACCGTCGATTGTTGAGTCCGAACACGAGCAGGACCGCCGCGACGGGTAGCAGCAGCGAAGGAATGGTGTAGCCGGCAGGTGTGCGCTCGATCGAGGTGCGCTCGGGCCGCTCGAGGAGTTGCTCGCGGAACCGCAGTGTGCCACCGACCACGAGGGCGTCCGCCCCCTCGGTGACGGTGGGCGACCGTCGGGTGTAGTCGCCTATCGCGGTGGTGAAGGCTGTCACGGCGCTTTCGGCGTCGCCCCCAGACCACAGCAGCAACGGTTGCGCGCCCAGCACCGGAAATCCCTGGGCGAGGCTTGGATCCAGCGATGCCCAGGTGCCCGGGGCGACCAGCAGGTTCGTGCTACGGGCGAACTGGTCCTCAGCGGTGCCGACGACGGTGAACCTCACCTTGCCGCCCAGCAGGGGTAGGGTGCCGTCGGCAGTCTCCGGGGCGTCCTGGGGCTCGGTGAGGACTACCTCGCCTGGTCGGGTCGGCCACCGACCGGACAGCAAGTCGTACCGATCAGGGAAGGGCTGATCCCGCCAGGAGGCCTCCAGCATAGGCACGCTACGCGCGGGAGTGGTGGCCAGCTGCGTGGAGGACGCGCTGAGCATGACCTCGTAATCGGTGAGTCCGGCGCGGAGAGCCTGCGCCCGCACGTCCGACACGAACTGGTTTTCTCCGGGTGGCAGCACGATGCTGCCGTAGCCGACGGAGGCGCCGAACCGACCCAGATCCCGGTCAGCGATCTGAGCGCCCGACAGGGACAGCGTCCGCAGGGTGACGAACATCGCCATGATGGCCAGACCGGCGACAAAGACAATCGACGCTGATCGGGCCAGCTCGCGAGAGCGGATGAGACGCCGGGCGAGCCGCAGGACGAAACGCAGGCGCGCCACGAGAGACGCCGGAGAGCTTGCTTCGGTCATGAACGGGCTTCTAAGCGTCCATCGATGATCTCGTAGCGAGTGTCGGCGTAGTCGCGGCACCGACGATCGTGCGAGCAGACCACGGCCGTGACTCCCTGGTCGCACAAGGCGCGGATGAGCGCGAACAGTTCTTGGGTGGCGGCGGAGTCCAACGCCCCGGTCGGCTCGTCAGCCAGGAGAACGGCTCTCTGTCCCGTCAGCGCCCGCGCGATCCCTACCCGTTGGCGCTGTCCGCCGGACAACTGCCGAGGTAGCCGGTTGTCGAGGCCTTCCAGCCCGACTCGGCGCAGTTGGTCGGCGGCTTCGGCTCGCGCGGCCTCGGCCGGCATGCCGCGCGCCTCCGAAGGCAGTGCGACGTTCTCCACGGCCGTGAATTCCTCGATCAGGTTGTGATCCTGAAACACGACGCCCACCGTCTCGAGCCGCAGCTGCGCGCGTTGGCTCTCGTTCGCGGTGGTGACATCGACGCCGCTGACCTGGATCTCGCCGGAATCGGCGAGATCCAGGCCAGCCATCAGGTTCAGCAGCGTCGACTTGCCTGAGCCGCTGGCACCATAGATGCACACGAACTCACCCGGGCGAGCTTCGAAATCCACATCTCGTGCGGCCCACACGGTCTCCACCTCAGAGTGGTAGGCCTTGCGCACCTTCTGCGTACGGATGAGTGGTGACATCACGATGTCTGACTATTCAGCAGCTGTAGGCCGTACGCCAGGACGACACCTCGTCGCTGTTGGCGGGAGCCACGTTGCTGTCGTTCTGGTTACGCCCCAACGTCTGGTCGTCCCCGGACCCGTTGGCGTCCTTCCACATGCAACCGGAGTGGGTCGTGGCCGGGTGTACGCCTCGGCGTTGCCGCTGTCGTGCAGCCGGCCCCAGGACCGGTGGGCCCGGGCCAGCGCCGACTGGACGAGGTCTTCGGCGAGGTGCTGGTCCCCGGTCAGCAGGTACGCCGACCGCAGCAGGGCGGGTGTCCGGGTCCGGACGAACGAGTCGAACTCACTCAGTGCAGGGTCCACACGAGCCGATCCTTGGGGTAGTCGTTGACGACTCCCCAGACGTCACCTCGGGGTCGCCGGGTTGCCGCCCGGGCAGCCGAATTCCGGGTCAGTCTGACCTTCCTGCCGTCAGCGCCGGTCGACACCCCAGCCCCACCTCGTCGCAGTAGGGAGGCTTGGCAGTGGGACGGAACCGGTAGCTAAGCGTCGCGGGGCTGGCGGATGTTGACACCCCTGCTGGCGGCGATGGTCGGCTGGTGCGTGATGGCCCACTCGGCGAGCGCCGAGAGCGGCTCCAGTAGTGAGGTACCGAGTGGCGTGAGGCGGTATTCCACACTGGGCGGGTTGGTGGGGAAGACCTCTCGGTGCACCAACCCGTCTTGCTCCAGACCGCGCAGCGTGCGGGTGAGCATGCGCTGGCTGATGGCCTCGATACCGCGATGGAGTTCGTTGAATCGGTGCGGCCGTTGCCCGAGCAGCACCACCACCAGCACCGTCCACTTGTCGCCGACCCGACGGAGAACGTCGGTCACGGGGCACTGGTCGTGCTCGTCACGAGGCACAGGGCTCGGCAGCGCCGTGTTGAGCAGGGCAGGCACACCAGTGTCCGGTACTGACATCGAACTGCCTTCTTCCGCGATCCTGACCGCTTACGGATGATGGTGGTAATTACCAACAGTAACCGGGGGTTTCTCATGGTCGACCGGCAACGGGACAACGACGTCGACGCCGTACGAGGAGCAAGGAGCGTCGTTGTCACCGGCGGAACCGATGGCATGGGCCGAGCGGTCGTCCTGGGCCGGGCCGAGCGGGGGGACCGCGTCCTCGCGGTGGGCAGCAACCCTGCCAAGGGCGACCGGTTGCTCGCCGCGGCGGAGGAGGCTGGCCTGGGCGAACGTGTCGGGTTCCTGGCTGCCGACCTCAGCACGATCGCGGGAAACCAGAAGGTGATAGAGCACGTCACGGCCGAATACGGCGCCATCGGCGCCCTGGTGTTGGCGGCCAACCGGCAATCCCCGAAGCGGATCGAAACCAGCGACGGTCTGGAGTCGACTTTCGCGCTCTACTATCTCAGCCGCTATCTTCTTGGCCACGGGCTGATGCCCACGCTGGCGGCCGGCCTGCGTCGCTCGGTGATCATCAACATCGCCGCCGTCGGTCTCACCTCCGGGCAGATCCACTGGAACGATCTCCAACTGCGCGACCGCTACCGCACGATCACCGCGCAACTCCAGGCCGGTCGCGCGAACGACCTGCTCGGTGTCGCGATGGCGGCGCAGTTCGGTCACCAGGTTCCCTACGTCCTCTACCACCCGGGTTTCACCCGGAGTGGTTACTCCGCGATGGAGCAGATCAACCCGCTGACACGAGCGCTCATCAAGACCATCGGCCGGGCCGCTGCCCGGCCTGTGGAGAAAGCCGTCGCGCCCGTCCACGACTTCATCGACGCGCCACCCACAGCGCCGTTGACCGCGGTCGACCGCGGCAAGCCCGTGCCGCTGGGCCTGAAGACCCTCGACCCCGCCGCGGCGCGACGGCTCGCCGACATCACAGCAGCGCTGGTCAACGCCGACCCGATCCGCACAACCCGAGGCGATGGCTGGTGAACCCCGCGGTCGACTGGGCAGGCAAGAGGCGGCAGGGCTAGCGCCCACGCCCGCTGTGTCACCCCACCGATCACGGAGTTGTCCGCCCGGCTGATCGACCTCCCGCCCGCCGCACCGGATTCCGGTCGCCCGTCCTGCCGGGTCAGCCGTACGCTGCGGCAATGCTGCTCCGAATGTCGACCCTGCTGCTCCGGACCCTGCGTGAGGACCCGGCGGACGCGGAGGTGCCGAGCCATCGGCTCCTGGTGCGCGCCGGCTACATCCGCCGGGCCGCGCCGGGCGGCTACACCTGGCTGCCGCTCGGGAAGCTGGTGCTGGACCGGGTCACCGAGATCGTCCGCGAGGAGATGACCGCGATCGGCGACCAGGAGGTGCACTTTCCGGCGCTGCTGCCGGCGGAGCCGTACCGGACCAGCGGGCGGTGGACGGAGTACGGCGACGACATCTTCACCTTCGCCGACCGCAGGGGCGCCGAGCACCTGCTCGCCCCCACCCACGAGGAGTTGGCCGCGCTGCTGGTGCAGGATCTCTTCTCCTCGTACCGGGACTTCCCGGTGACGATCTTCCAGATCCAGACCAAGTTCCGCGACGAGGCCCGGCCGCGGGCCGGCCTGCTGCGCGGCCGCGAGTTCCTGATGAAGGACGCCTACTCGTTCGACCTGGACGAGGCGGGCCTGCAGGCCGCGTACGACCGGCACCGGGGCGCCTACCGACGGATCTTCGACCGGCTGGGGCTGGAGCACACCATCGTGCACGCGATGTCCGGGGCGATGGGCGGTTCCGCCTCGGAGGAGTTCCTGGCCGCGGCGCCGGTCGGCGAGGACACCTTCGTCGGCTGCACCGCCTGCGACTACGCCGCGAACACCGAGGCGGTGACCACGCCCGCCGCGCCGGCCGGCGACCCGGACGCGCACCCGCCCGCCGAGGTGCACGACACCCCGGAGACCCCCACCATCGCCACCCTGGTCGAGCTGGCCAACGTCCGCCGGCTCGGCGGCCGCAGTGACTGGACCGCCGCCGACACGCTGAAGAACGTGGTGCTGACCGTGCACCGGCCGGGTGCCGAGGAGGCCGACCTGCTGGTGGTCGGGCTGCCCGGTGACCGGGAGGTGGACCTGAAGCGGGTCGCCGCCGCCGTCGCCCCGGCCACCGTGGACGTCTTCGACGGCTGGGACGACCACCCCGAGCTGGTCCGCGGATACATCGGCCCGCAGGTCATGGCGAAGCTCGGCGTCCGCTACCTGGTCGACCCGCGGGTGGCGCCCGGCTCGGCCTGGCTGACCGGCGCGAACGAGCCCGGTCGGCACGCGGTGCACGTGGTCAGCGGCCGGGACTTCACCCCGGACGGCACCATCGAGGCGGCCGAGGTGCGCGCCGGCGACTCCTGCCCGGCGTGCGCCACCGGCGAGCTGACCATCCGGCGGGGCATCGAGATCGGGCACATCTTCCAGCTCGGCCGCCGCTACACCGACGCGTTCTCGGTCGACGTGCTCGGCCCGCAGGGCAAGCCGGTCCGGCCGACCATGGGCTGCTACGGCATCGGGGTGTCCCGGGCGGTGGCCGCGATCGCCGAACAGCACCACGACGAGCGGGGACTGGTCTGGCCGGCGGCGGTCGCGCCGTGCGACGTACACCTGGTGGCGGCCGGGAAGGGGCCGCAGCTGGAGGCGGCGCTGGAGCTCGGCGGGCAGCTCGCCGCGGCGGGCCTGCGGGTGCTGGTCGACGACCGGACGCACGTCTCGGCCGGGGTGAAGTTCACCGACGCCGAGCTGGTCGGCATCCCGCGCGCCGTCGTGGTCGGCCGCCGCCTCGCCGACGGGTACGTCGAGCTGCGCGACCGGGCCACCGGCGAGCGCACCGAACTGCCGGTGGTGGAGCTGGTGGACCGGCTGCGCGCCGAGGTGACCCGGTAGCGGCCAGGGTGTAGCAACCGTGTCACTGGGTACCGCATGTGGATCGGGTGGACGTTGTTTCGGAGGACTCTCATGACCGGTTACCGGGTCGCTGACGTGATGACCAAGCAGGTCGTGTACCTGCCGGCGGAGACCACCCTGGACGAGGCCGCCAAGGTGATGAAGGAGGCGGACATCGGCGACGTGGTGGTCACCGACGGCGCCACCCTCGCCGGCATGCTCACCGACCGCGACATCGTGGTGCGGGCGGTGGCCGAGCGCAGCGACCCGGCCACCACCACCATCGGCTCGGTCATCACCCGCGAGGTGGTGATGATCGAGCAGAACTCCAGCGCCGGTGAGGCGGCCGCGCTGATGCGCGAGCGGGGCATCCGCCGGGTGCTGGTCTGCGACAGCGAGCGCAAGCTGGTCGGCATCGTCTCCCTCGGCGACCTGGCCATGCAGCTCGACCCCCAGTCGGCACTGAGCGAGATCAGCGAGCAGGCGCCGACCGTCTGAGCGGGTGTCCGGCGGCGCGGCGGCGTACGTCGGCGACGGCGTAGCCTCGGGGCATGTCATCCATGCCGGCCAGGCTGGCCGAGATCGTCGAGGAGTTCGCCGCCGCGCCCCGGGACGTGGTGCTGGAGATGCTGCTGGAGTACGCGGACGTGATCCCGCCGCTGCCGCCGGACGCCGCCGACCGGGAGGGCATGGAGCAGGTCCCGGAGTGCCAGACCGCGTTCTTCCTGCGCGCCCGGGTGACGCCGGAGGGCACCGTCGAGACGCTCTTCGACTGCCCGCCGGAGGCGCCGACCACGCGGGCCTTCGCCGGCATCCTCGCCGAAGGGCTGGCCGGGGCGAAGCCAGACCAGGTGCTCGCCGTGCCCGACGACCTCTACCAGCGGATGGGGCTGGCCCAGGCGATCAGCCCGCTGCGGGTGCGCGGCGGCACCGCCATCCTGGCCCGGCTCAAGCGCCAGGTGCGGGAACAGACCAGCTGACCGGGAGGTTGCCCCGACCATGGAGATCGAGATCTACGCGGACGTGGTCTGCCCGTGGTGCTACATCGGCAAACGCCGGCTGGAGCAGGCGCTGGAGTCGTACGACGGCGAGGTGACAGTCCACTACCGGCCGTTCCAGCTCGACCCGTCGCCGGTGCCCGAGCCGCAGCCCCTGCTCGACGCGCTGGGCGCCAAGTTCGGCGGACCGGACCGGGCCCGGCAGATGGCCGAGCACGTGACCGGGGTGGCCGCGGGCGCCGGCCTTAAGCTGGACTTCGGCCGGGCCGTCGCGGCGAACACCTTCGACGCGCACCGGCTGGTCGCCTGGGCCACGGACCAGGGCCGCGACGGCGAGATGGTCGAGGCGCTCTACCGGGCGCACTTCACCGACGGCGTGGACGTCGGTTCCCGCGACGCGCTCGCCGCGCTGGCCGCCGAGGTGGGGCTGGACGCGGCCGAGGCGCGCCGGTTCCTCGACTCCGACGAGCGGGTGGCCGAGCTGACCGCCGACCTGACGGCGGCCCGGCAGATCGGGGTGACCAGCGTGCCCACCTTCGTGCTCGCCGGCAAGTACGCGGTGACCGGCGCCCAGGAGCCGGCGACCCTGCTGGCCGCGCTGGCCGAGGTCGATCGGCGCGAGTCGGGCACCGACTGACGCCACCGTCCTCCGTGGCGAGTCACAGACATCGACACACGTGATGTTTCACGTGCAACGGTATCGACGGCGGTGATCGCTCAGGCGGGCCTGGCCAGGTCCTCCACCACCCGCGCACCGGGCAGCGCACCCAGCGCCGGCCCGGGCAGCGCGATCTTGCTGTGCCGCACGCCGGACCCGATGATCACGTGTGGGGTGGCGATCACCCGGGCGTCGACCAGGATCGGCCACTCCTCGGGCAGGCCGATCGGGGTGATCCCGCCGTACTCCATGCCGGTCAGCTCCACCGCGTCGGCCATCGGCGCGAAGCTCGCCTTGCGGACGTCCAGCGCCCGCCGGGCCACTCCGTTGACGTCGGCCCGGGTGGTGGCGAGCACGACGCAGGCCGCGTAGCGGACCACCCCTTCGCGCTTGCCGGCGATCACCACACAGTTGGCCGACTCGTCCAGCCCCACCTCGTACGCGGCGCAGAACGCGGCGGTGTCGGCGAGGTCGGCGTCGATCGGCGCGACCAGCACGTCGTCGACGTCCACCGGGGCGTCGGCGGGCCACTGCCCGAGCGCGGCGGCGACCGGCGGTGCCAGCAGGTCGAGCCGGGTACGGGCGGGTTCGGTCTTCAGCGTCCCCATCACGGGAGCGATCCTCGCACCACCCGGCCGGTCCCGCCCACCCGAACCGCGGGTCAGCTGCCGGTGAGGAAGGCGTTCTCGCGGAGCATCGTGCGGTCCCGCACGGCGGCCAGCTCCTCCGCCCGCTGGGCCTGGACCCGGCGCACCTCCAGATCCTCCATGGCGTGCCGGACCGCGAGCCGGATGACGCCGTAGAGGAAGACGAAGCCGGCGACGTAGAGGATCACTGTGGTGACGATGGCGAACATGGCGTCACGGTAGGCCGAACGTGAACGGGGAAGGTTCTCATCTTGCCCGGGTTCCCCCGTACGTGTCCGCGAGGTGGTCGGCCCAGGTCCGGGAGCCCGTCGGCGTCGCCTCGGTGACCAGGCCGCCCGAACGCAGGGCCCGGCCGAGCCGGCCGGGGATCCGTACCGGCAGCAGCGGCCGGCGGGACCGCCGGGCGGCCTTCCAGGCGCGTACCGCCTGGTCGAAGCGGAGCACCTCGGGCCCGCCGTACTCCTCGACGCCGCGCGACGGGCCGGCGGCCAGCCGCTCGACCAGCCGGGCGGCCACGTCGCCCGGATCGACCGGCTGGGCGAGCACCGCCCGGTCGCCGATCACCGGGCCCAGCCGGCTCGACGCGACCAGCAGGTCGTCCAGGAACTGCGGGAACTGGGTGGCCCGCAGCACCGACCACGGCACCGGCCCGGCGGCGACCACCCGCTCGGCGGCCAGCTTGTGCCGGTAGTACGGGATCGGCACCCGGTCCACCCCGACGATCGAGACGTAGACCAGGTGGCCCACGCCGGCGGTCCCGGCGGCCCGGACCAGCTCGCGGGTGCCGAGCACGTCGACCTCGTGGGTGCGCCGGTCGGGCGACGAGGCCAGGTGCAGCACGGCGTCCACGTCGCGTACCGCCTCGGCCAGCCCGTGGGCGGTGGCCAGGTCCGCCACCACCCACTCCACCGCCGGGTCGGTACGCGGCCGCCGGCTGGTGGCCCGTACCTTGTGCCCGTCGTCGAGCAGGCGGGGCAGCACCGCCCGACCCAGGCGGCCGCCCGCTCCGGTGACCAGCACCCGCATGATGTCCTCCTTCTCCGCGCCCCCGGAACCGGGGCGTCCGGGTCGGTGACGGCGCCGGGCCGCCCGATGTGACCGGCCGTGCGGCAGCTCACCGCAGCAGGTCGACCAGCGTCACCACCACGAAGAAACCGATCACGAGTTCGCTGACCACCCAGGAGTGGTGGGTGGTCCAGTCGCGGATCCGGGGCAGCACCGTGGCCGCCCGGCCGCCGAGCAGCAGCAACGCCAGCAGGGGCAGGGCCAGCAGGGTCAGGGTGGCCAGCACGAACGGCAGCAGGTGCCACCAGGACAGGTCGTGCCGGGCGGCGCTCGCGCCGACGGCGAGCATGGTGAGGTCGTCGGTGGGCGTGGCGAGGAAGAGCAGCACGCCCAGCCGGGCCGCGTAGCCCGGGCCGGCCTGCTGGAGCTTTCCCATCCACCGGGGCGGGCCGGTGGAGTGCCGCCGGAGGAAGACCACCAGGGCCAGCACCACCAGCAGGACCAGCACCACCTGGTCGATCCTGGTCGTGATCGGGCCCCGACCGCCCTGGTCGCCGCCGCCGAAGTTGACCTTGACCGCGCGGGTGACCAGCCAGCTCAGCGTGACCCCGCCGCCCACCACCAGCCCGGCGCCGGCCAGGTAGCCCGACGAGGCGGCCCGCGGCCGGTCGGCCGCGGCGAGGAACACCGCCGCGACCAGTTGCGTCCCGGCGACCATCACCACGGCCAGCGGCAGGACGGTCAGGAAGCTCATCTCCCCGCCCATCCTGCCGGCCACCCACCCCGGCGACCCGCCGATCCGCCGACTACCGGCGGCGCTCACCGCTCGGACGACCTCCACGACCGCTCGCGCCCTACGGGTCCGGTCGCCACCGACACCCCGGTGACGACCACCCGCGGGCCCGGCGCCGGGCGGGGCGTGCCCTCAGCCGGCCGCCCGCGGCCCCGGCGCCACGCGGCCGGCGAGCAGGAGACCGAGCAGCGCCAGGCCCGACGCGACAGCCAGCGTCCCGGCGTAGTCGCCCGCGCCCGGAGCGGCGCCGGCGGCCAGCACCGCGCCGGTCAGCGCCAGCACGGTGGCGGCGAAGAGCGAGTCGCCCAGTTGCAGCGAGGAGCTGTTGCGGCCCTGCTCGCCCGGGGCCGACAACTCCAGGGTGAGCACCGACAGCGACGGGTAGAGCAGGCCCATGCCGAGCCCGGCCACCGCCCAGCCCAGCACCCCCACCAGGACCGGCACCGCCGGCACGACGGTGAGCGCGACCACCGCGGTGCCGCCGGCGATGCAGGCCAGCCCCGCCCGGGGCAGGCTGGCCCGGGACCGGGGCGCCGGCATCCGGCCCTGCAACCACGACCCCACCGACCAGGCGAGCGCGCCCGTGCTGAGGACCAGGCCGGCCGCGGTCGGCGAGAACCCCCGCTCCCGGGAGAGCATCAGCGGGATCACCACCTCCGCGCCGACGAACGCGGCGGAGGCGAGGCCGCGCAGCCCGACCACGGTCGGCAGGCCCCGGCCCGCCCGCAGGAATCCGGCCGGCAGCAGCCGGGGCGCGCAGACCAGCAGCCCGACCAGCGCCACCACGACCAGAGCGACCGCGGAGCCGCCGCGCTGCTGTCCCCCGATGTGCAGCAGTGCGGCGCTCACCCCCGCCCCGCACGCCCAGCCGATCCGGGCCACCGCGCCGGCCGGCCGGGCCGACCGCGTCGCCGGGCCGACCGCCCGCAGGCCGGGGTGGATCAGCAGCACCGCCGGCACCGCCACCAGCGGCACCGCGAGGAAGACCCACCGCCAGCCGAGGTACTCCACGATCAGCCCGGCCACCGCCGGCCCGACCAGCGACGGGACCACCCACGCGGCGGCGAACGCCGCGAAGATCCGCCGGTGCAGCTCCTCCGGGTACGCCCGCCCGACGATGACGTAGAGCGCCACCGAGAGCAGGCCGGAACCGAACCCCTGCACCACCCGGCCGACGACCAGCGCGCCCATCGCCGTGGCGCTGCCCGCGATCACCAACCCGAGCACGAACCAGACCAGCCCGTGCCACATCGGCGCGCGCGGCCCCCGGCTGTCGCACCAGATACCGCTGGCCACCATGGCCAGCACCCCGGCCGCGAACGGGCCGCCGAACGCGATCCCGTACAGGGCCAGCCCGTCCAGGCTGCGGGCCACGGTCGGCATGGCGGTGCCGACCGCCAGCGCCTCGAACGCCAGCAGCGAGACCAGGGCGACGCTGCCCACCGTCATGGCCCGCAGCCGGGGCGCGAAAAGGCCCGGGGCCGGGGCGACGGGTCCGGCCGGCGCGGCGGTGGCGGTCACCGGCGACTCGCCGAACGGCGCGGCCAGATCGGGGAGGGACGGTTGCCGGCGCGGGACGGTCGGGGCAGCTCGTCCCGGCGTACCTCGGCCCTGAGCAGTTCGATCAGCATGGGCTCAGCCTCCGACCTGAACCCGGATTGAGGTCAAGCGTGACCGGCATCTCCTCAGGTCGCCGGCAACGCCGCCCGCGCGGAAGTTCCCCTGCTCGGGGGGCATAACGGACGGCCGGGCGGGAAGCCAGGCCATCGCCGTGCAGCCGCCCCGGGACCGGGCGGCCACCGGAGCAGACGTGGGAGGCGAGATGGCGTACGGCAGGGGGAGCGACCGCGGAGGACCTGGCCGGCGCCTGTCCGGTCGTACGCCTCGATGACCTCGCTGGGCCGCCTCGCCGGCCGCCTCCGGCCGCCGGTCGCCGTGCCGCCGGTGGTCGGCGAGGCGACCCGGACCGTCGGGTCGGCCGCGACCCGGCTGGCCCGCCTGGCCGGGCTGACCAGCCGCCGGGTCTGGTCCCGCCCCGGCCGGCACCACATCGAGGTGCACGGCGTCTGCCAGGACGGCGGCGACCTGCTGGCCCGCCAGGTGGAGGCGGCGCTGGAGCGGATGCCCGGGGTCGAGTGGGCCCGGGTGAACGCGCCGTCCGGCCGGGTGGTGGTGGCCGTCGGCACGCCGCCGCCGAAGCTGCGGGACCTGATCGCCACGGTGGCCCGCACCGAGCGCACCTGCCCGCACGAACCGGACCCGGAGATCCCGCCGCCGCACCCGCCCGAGGAAGGCCCCCGCACCCCTCGCACGCTGGGCGCGCTCGCCTCGGACGCGCTCGGCCTGACCATCTCGGCGGCCACCCGGATCCTGCCGTTCACCCCGATCCCCGGCGAGGTCGCCGGGCTGCTCGGCGCCGTCGACCTGCATCCCAAGCTGCACGCCCTCGCCGACCGGGGGCTGCGCGCCGACCCCCGCGCCGACCTGATCTTCCCGTTCGCCGAGGCGGTCGTGCAGGGCCTCACCGGCGGTTGGGCCGGGATCGTGCTGGACGGCGCGCAGCGGGTGGTGCAGTGGGGTGAGGCGCGCGCCCAGCTCGCCGCCTGGGGAAAGGCGGAACCGCGGCTGACCGGTACCCCGGAGCGGGCGGTGGCCCGGTCACCGGCCGGCGAGCGGGTCACCCCCAAGCCGGACGGGCCGGTCGAGCGGTACGCCCATCGGATGCTGCTCGCCGGCGCGGCCGCCGCGACGGCCGCGACGCCGGTCGTCGGTCGGAAACGGGCCGCCGCGCTGGGACTCTCCGCGCTGCCCAAGGCCCCGGGCAGTGGCCGCGAGGGGTACGCCGCGCAGCTCGGCCGGATCCTGGCCCGGCGCGGCGTGATCGCGATGGACCGCAGCGTGCTGCGGGACCTGGACCGGATCGACACGCTGGTGCTGGACGCCGCCGTGCTCGGCTCGAACCGGGGGGTGCTGGCCGACCTGGCGCCGCTGCCCGGCGCGGACACCGGGCAGGTGGCGATCCGGGCGTTCGCGCTCTTCGACCCCGGCCACCCGCACCAGCTGCGGCACGCCGACGGCTGGCGGCTCGGCCCGCTGGACCAGCTCGACGCGCACGATCCGGGGGACACCGCGGAGAGCCGGCGGCTGCGCGACAGCGGCGTCGCCCTGCTCGGTCTCGCCGACGGTGACAGCCTGGCCGCCGTGCTGCGGGTCGAACCCGAGCCCGCGCCGGGCGTCGACACGCTGCCGGCCGTCGCCCGCCAGGCCGGGTTGCGGCTGGTCGTGGCCGGTGACGACGAGCAGCGGTACGGCTTCGCCGACGCGCTCGTGGCCGGCGGGGCGCGGCTGGCCGACTCGGTCCGGGCGTTGCAGCGGGACGGTGCGGTGGTGATGCTCGCCTCCGGCGACCGGGCGGCGCTCGGCGCCGCCGACTGCGGACTGGGACTGTCCGCCCCGGAGGAGCTGCCGCCCTGGGGTGCGCACCTGCTGCTCGGCACGGACCTGCGGATCGTCGCCCTGCTCGTCGAGGCGACCGGGGTGGCCCGCCGGATGACCGCGCAGAACATCCAGCTGGCCCTGGCCGGTACCGGTCTCGGTGCGCTGAACGCGTTCACCGCCGACCCCGCACGACTACCCGGCCGTGCGCTTGGCGCGGTGAACGGCGCCGCCGCGCTCGC
Organism: Micromonospora sp. C28SCA-DRY-2; assembly: GCF_030519475.1. Lineage (GTDB taxonomy): Bacteria > Actinomycetota > Actinomycetes > Mycobacteriales > Micromonosporaceae > Micromonospora. Next base: position 142,226 of record NZ_JAUMKD010000009.1, read on the forward strand.
CTTCGCGCACGGCGTCTGGCGGGCCCGCCGGCTGCCGGACCGGACGGACACCCCCGCGCCGACCATCACCGCCTGGCACCTGATGCCCACCGACACCGTCCTGGACCGGCTCGGCACCGGCCCGGACGGGCTGAGCAGCGCCGACGCCGAGCGCCGCCGGGGGGCCGGCGCGGGCGACCTGCCCGGGCCGTCCGGGTTGCTCCGGGCCTTCGTCGACGAGCTGGCCAACCCGCTCACCCCGGTGCTCGCCGCCGGCGCGGTGCTCTCCGCGACGTTCGGCTCGCTGGTCGACGCCGCCCTGGTCGGCGGGGTGGTCGGCGGGTCGGCGCTGATCGGCGCGGTGCACCAGCGCAACACCGAGCGGTCCCTGGCCCAGCTGCTCTCCCGCTCGGCGGTGACCGCCCGGGTCCGCCGGGACGGCGCGGAGCGGATGCTGCCCGCCGACGACCTGGTGCCCGGTGACGTGATCAGCCTGGAACCGGGGGACTCCGTGCCGGCCGACTGCCGGGTGCTGGAGGCGGTCGGCCTGGAGACGGACGAGTCCTCGCTGACCGGCGAGTCCCTCCCGGTGGGCAAGACCGACCAACCGGTGGTGGCCGCCGCGGTCGCCGACCGCCGGTCCATGCTCTACGAGGGCACCACGGTCGCCGCGGGGTACGGCACCGCCGTGGTGGTGGCCACCGGTGCCGACACCGAGGCCGGACGCAGCCTGGCGCTGGCCCGGCAGGCGCCCCCGGCCAGCGGCGTGGAGGCCCGGCTGGGCCGGCTGACCAAGGCGGCCGTGCCGCTGGCCGCCGGCTCGGCGGTGGCGGTGGCCGGCGCCGGGCTGCTGCGCGGCGTACCGCTGGCCGAGACGGCCGCCACCGCCGCCAACCTGGCCGTGGCCTCCGTGCCGGAAGGGCTGCCGTTCCTGGTCAGCGCCGCCCAGCTGGCCGCCGCCCGGCGGCTCGCGGAGCACGGGGCGCTGGTCCGCAACCCGCGCACCATCGAGGCGCTGGGCCGGGTCGACGTGCTCTGCTTCGACAAGACCGGCACCCTCACCGAGGGGCAGTTGCTGCTCGCCGGGGTGGGCGACGGTCACCGGTACGCCCCGGCGGACCGGCTCGACGACCGGCTCCGGCCGACCCTGGCCGCCGCGCTGCGGGCCACCCCGGCCGCCGCCGACCCGGACGAGCTGGCGTTGCAGACCGACCGGGCGGTGCACCGCGGCGCCGCGTCCGCCGGCGTGACCGAACAGACCGACGTGCCGGGCTGGCGGCCCACCGGCGGCCTGCCCTTCGAACCGTCCCGGGGCTACCACGCCACCGTGGGCGAGGACGGGCACCGGCGGCTGCTCAGCGTGAAGGGCGCGCCGGAGACGGTGCTGCCCCGGTGCGCGTACCGGCGGGTCGACGGGCACGACCAGCCGCTGGACGACGGTGGCCGGGACGACCTGCACCGGCTGCTCGCCGAGCGGGCCGGGGCGGGGCACCGGATCCTCGCCGTCGCCGAGTGCCCGGTGGACGACCCGGCGATCGGCGACGACGACGTACGCGACCTGGTGTTCGTCGGCTTCCTGGCGCTCGCCGACGGGGTGCGGGACAGCGCGGCGCCGGCCGTGCGGCGGATCCGCCAGGCCGGCGTGCACACCATCATGATCACCGGCGACCATCCGGCCACCGCCGAGGCGATCGCCGCCACCATCAGCGACGGCGACGACCAGCAGGTGGTCACCGCCACCGAACTCGACCAGCTCGACGACGACGCGCTGGCCGAGCGGTTGGCCCGCACCGACGTGGTGGCCCGCTGCACGCCCGCGCACAAGGTCCGGATCATCCAGGCGTTGCAGAAGTGCGGCCGTACCGTCGCGATGACCGGCGACGGCGCCAACGACGCGCCGGCCATCCGGCTCGCCGACGTCGGCATCGCGCTCGGCCAGCGCGGCACCCCGGCCGCCCGGGCCGCGGCCGACCTGGTGGTCACCGACGACCGGCTGGAGACCATCATCGCCACCCTGGTGGAGGGGCGGGCGATGTGGTCGTCGGTACGCCACGCGCTGAGCATCCTGGTCGGCGGGAACCTCGGTGAGATCGCGTTCAGCGTGCTGAGCGCCGCCACCACCGGCCGTTCCGCGCTCACCGGCCGGCAACTGCTGCTGGTCAACCTGCTCACCGACCTGGCGCCGGCGCTGGCCATCGCGATCCGCCCACCCGGCGCCGACCACGCCGACGGGCTGCTCCGGGAGGGGCCGGACCGGTCGCTCGGCGAGACGCTCACCCGTGAGATCGGGTTGCGCGCCGCGGCCACCACGCTGGGCGCCACCGCCGGCTGGACGCTGGCCCGGTACACCGGACGGCGCCGGCGGGCCGGCACCGTCGCCCTGGTCTCGCTGGTCGGCACCCAGCTCGGGCAGACCGTGCTGGCCGGTGGCACCAGCCCGGCCGTGCTCGCCTCCACCGCCGCGTCCCTCGGCGTGCTGGTGGCGGTGGTGCAGACGCCCGGCGTCAGCCAGTTCTTCGGCTGCACCCCGCTCGGGCCGGTGGGCTGGACCATCGCCACCGGGTCGGCGCTCGGCGCCACCGTCGCCAACGGCGCGCTCACCCGGCTGGTGGCCCGGCTGCCCCAGACCCACCCGGCCGGGTCGGACGGCCCACCCGGCTCCTCCGCCGCTGATCCACCGGTCGACGACGACCGCTCGGCGGAGCCGGGCTGACGGGCACCGGCGGTGGACCCCGCGCATGGGGCCGGTGATCGGGGGTACCGCTGTGGATGGAGGTGGTCATGGAAGGACAGCCGGAGGTCACGTTCGTCGGCACCGCCACCACCGTGCTGCGGATCGGCGGGTTCACCCTGCTGACCGACCCGAACTTCCTGCACCGCGGGGAGCGGGCGTACCTGGGCAAGGGACTGTGGTCGCGGCGGCGTACCGACCCGGCGCTGCGGATCGCCCAACTGCCGTCGCTGGACGCGGTGCTCCTGTCCCACCTGCACGGCGACCACTTCGACCGGGTGGCCCGGCGGGAGCTGGACCGGGAGCTGACGATCGTCACCACCCCGGCCGCGGAACGGAAACTGCGCCGGTGGGGTTTCCGGGCGGCGGAAGGGCTGCCCACCTGGCGGTCGCGGGAGCTGCGCCGCGACGGTGAGACCCTGCGACTGACCGCCATGCCCGGCCAGCACGGGCCCGGTCTGGTGGACCGGCTGATGCCCGACGTGATGGGCACGATGATCGACCTCGAACGGGACGGCTCCCGACAGTTCCGCCTCTACGTCACCGGCGACACGCTGAACAAGCCACTGCTCGCCGCCATCCCCGAGCGGTACCCGGACATCGACGCCATGCTCATCCACCTCGGCGGCACCAAGATCGCCGGCATCCTGCTCACCATGGACGCCCAACAGGGCGCCGACCTGGTCGAGCTGGTCCACCCCAAGCTGACGGTGCCGATCCACTACGACGACTACCCGGTGTTCCGCTCGCCGCTGGGCCACTTCGTGATGGAGGCCCGCCGGCGCGGCTTCGTGCAGCGGGTGCGCACGATCGCGCGCGGCGAGACGGTCCCGCTCACCCCGGTCACCCCACCGGCCTGAACCGCCCGCCGCCGGGCCGCGCCCCGGCATGGCGGGTCCGGGCGTACGCACCACGCGCCCAACCGCTGACTGGCGCAGCGCCCGGTCGGGTTCACCACGGTGCCCCGCCCACCTGCCCCGTCCACGGGGGCAGCTCGACAGGACCCGCGGCCATACCCAGCCATGGGCGCACCGAGCCCGGGTTTGCTCGCGGTGGAGATGCCGACGCCGCCTGCCGGCCGGTGTGGCCGGAGGCGGCGTCCGCTGGGTCGGGACCGGTCAGCCGCGCTCGGAGATCGCCTCGATGAGGTCACCCACCGGGCGCTCCGGCAGCGAGCGGGCCACGTCGGCGACGGCCACGATGCCGACGAGCTCGTGCCCGTCGATCACCGGCAACCGGCGCACCTTGTGCTGACCCATGGTGCGCAGGATCTCGGCCGCGTCGTCGTCCGCGCCGATGGTCACCGCCTCGCCCTGGGCAAGCTCGCCGGCGGTGACACTGCCCGGGTCGCGGCCCTCGGCGAGCACCTTCACCACGATGTCGCGGTCGGTCAGCATGCCCTTGAGCCGGTTGTCCTGACCACAGATCGGCAGCGATCCGACGCCGAGCTGCGCCATCTGCTTGGCTGCGGTGCGGAGGTCGTCCTGCTCACGGACACAGGTCACGTCGTTGGTCATGATGTCGCGTGCGGTCGGCATTGGCATGACACCTCACTTCCGGGGGGTTGTTGCCGTTTCTCCTACCCCCGCCGGTGGCGCCCATGCACGGACCAGGGCGCAGCAGCAGACTCCAGGGCCACCCGGCGTTCGCCATGTTCCTGCTCGACGTGCCAGCACCGGCTGACGCCGCGGCTACCCTCACCCGGTGAGTTTCGGCACGTACGCGCGGAAGGTCCGGGACCGGTCGCTGCCGTACGGCCTCCGCGTGTCGGCGCTGCGGTCCTGCGTCCAGCTCTACCGGCCGATCGGATTCCACGCGACGTTGAGTTTTCTCGCGGAGATCGCCGGGCCCTACCAGCGGGATGAGGGGGCGCTCCTGAGGGCGCTCGACGCCATCGAGGCCAGCCGCGCCCGGTGGCACGCCGAGGTACGGGACTACGCCCACAGACGCCGCCGGGCCAAGCGACGCGGCCAGCGCGTCCCGCCCGTCGGCGAAACCAACCCGAACGGCTCGCCACGGATCTGGTACGGCGCGGCCCGGCAGGCGGCGTTGTCCGCCCTGCGCTACTGGAGCCGCGGACGGCTCCCCGCGTTGACCGCGACCGGTGACAGGACAGCCAACACGATCGACACCCTGGTTGCCGCCGCCCTGTCGTCGGGTGGTGACCTGACAGCGGAGCAGCGGCAGCTTCTCGCTGTCGCCGTAGCGGAGCTGCGGCAACGGATGCCCGGCCTCTGGTCCGACGACCAGGTCGGCTACTTCCGCGCCCTGGACCTGTTCCGGGTCGCGTACCTGGTGGAGACCGCCGGCGACGACGGACAGCCGCGACCATCGTCGGCCGGCTAGGCCGAGCGTCAGCCGGAAGGTGGCGCCCGGCACGTCAGCGGAGCTGCGGATCTGTCAGGATCGGCTGATGGTGGCGGGGGAACGGCCGGTGGTGATCGCCGTGTGCGGGTGTCCGGGTTCCGGGAAGACCACCGTCGCAGCCGCAACGGCTGGCCGTTTCGGTATCCCGTTCCTGACTCGGGACGAGATCAAGACTGGTCTCGGGTTGTCCTCCGCCCGCCGCGCCGAGGACGGCGCCGTCCGGCTCGACCCGGGCTTCCACGTTGCCGGCGGGCCCGTCAGCCTCCGGGCCGAGACCGTGCTGGTCGACGCGGTCCGGCTGCTGGCGGCGTCCGGGGTGAGCTGCGTCGTGGAGTCCTCGGTGTTCTCCGACGAACTGCTGGATGTGCTGCTCGCGTGTGGCGCCCGGGTCGTGGCCGTCCACGTGGTCGCCGACGACGCGGTCATCGGCCGGCGGCTTGGTGCTCGGGCGGCCGGCGGCGGGGCGATCGACCGGCAGCTCCTGTCGCTGTTCCAGCGGGGCGAGATGCGGCGGTCGATTTTCGAACCGCCGGCGGGAGTCGACCTTTCGGCCAGAAGGTGACCCCGGTCACCGATGCGGGGTAGCTGCCGCCGCCGGTGGACACAAGTTCCTGACGGTTGATGATCTGAAGTCAACCAGGTGAGGGCGAATCGTCCTGCTCCGGTCCCGGTCGCGCGAAGGCGACCGGGACCGAAACATGAACGGTGGCCTTGGTCGTGGCTTGTGGGCCGTTCGGCTACGGGGCATTCAGCGGCCGATGTCATCCAGCTCGGTCAAGTCCTCATGCGAGAGGGAGAGTCCCGCGCCGGCGATGTTCTCGCGCAGGTGCGCTGTCGATGACGTGCCGGGGATGAGCAGGATGTTCGGTGATCGCTGGAGCAGCCAGGCAAGCGCGACGGACATCTGTGTCGCCTCCCGTCGAGCGGCGACCGCCGAGAGAGCCGAGGACTGAAGCGGGGTAAAGCCCCCGAGGGGGAAGAAGGGCACGTACGCGATGCCTTCGGTGGCGAGCCGGTCGATGAGCTTGTCGTCGTGGCGGTGGGCGAGGTTGTACATGTTCTGCACGCACACGATCGGCGCGATGCTCTGGGCCTCGGTGACCTGCTCCTCGGTGGCGTTGCTGACCCCGAGGTGGCGGACCAGGCCCTGCTGCTGGAGTTCCACGAGCGTGGCGAACGCGTCGGCGAGCGAGCCGGGCTGGGGACCTTCGGCGTTGCCGAGTCGGAGGTTGACCAGGTCGAGTACGTCGAGCCGGAGGGACTTGAGGTTGTCGTGGACCTGGCGGCGCAGGTCTTCGGGTCGCCGGGCCGTGGGCCAGCCACCCTGTTCGTCGCGGGTCGCGCCCACCTTGGTCACGATGTGCAGCGACTCGGGATAGGGGTGCAGTGCCTCGCGGATCAACTCGTTGGTGACGCGCGGCCCGTAGGCGTCGCTGGTGTCGATGTGGGTGATACCGAGGTCGACCGCTTCACGCAGAACGGCCAGGGCACCCTCGCGATCGGTGGGCGGCCCCATGACCCACGGGCCGGCCAGTTGCATGGCGCCGTAGCCGAACCGTGTGACGGTCAGGTCACCCAGAGTCCAGGTGCCGCCGGGAAGAGAGAAGGAGGGTGCGCTCATCCTGTTGCCTTTCGTCGTGCGAACTTGGGGGGTGGCGCCTGCCGCCTCCCTGCATCAGCATTGGAGAGAAACTTCCTGTCGGGAAGTAGGCACTCTGGAGTGCGTAACCCACCCATCGGTGAGAGGTGCGATCAGTGACGACGACGAAGGCGGCCCAGAAGAGGGCTCAGGCCAAGGTGGAGTACAACGCGTTCCTGGCAGGGTGCCCCAGCCGGCAGCTGCTCGACCGAATCTCGGACAAGTGGGTCGTCCTGATCCTGTGTGCGCTGGGCGGCGACAACAATCCTGGCCAGCCCGGTGCAGCACACGCAGACGCTCCGAAGGCGATGCGTTACTCCGAGATCTCTCGTCTTCTGGCCGGGGTCAGCCAGAAGATGCTGACCCAGACGCTACGGTCGCTGGAGCACGATGGCCTGCTCACCCGTACCGTGACGCCAACCGTCCCGGTCACCGTCTCCTACGAGCTGACCGACCTCGGCCTCTCGCTTCATCACATGACGCGCGGGCTCAGAAACTGGGCGCAGACACACATGGCCGAGGTCCTCGCAAACCGCGAGAACTACGACTCTCGCACCTCCTGACGACTCACATCTAACCGTCCAACAGCTCTATGTTCTCGGCGCCACACCCTCAACTGCGAAGAGTCCGAAAACGCTCAGCCACAGGCAACGATCGCGCACCGACTTCATGGCGAACACCAGCCGGCGTTCGGAGAGGCCCGACACCAACCAACCCGACTCGCGGGCGACCTTCGCCGGCTCGTCGGGCGCGGCGAAGCAGCCACCGTTGAAGAATGAGCGCGCCACCTGGGCCGGCCCGGCCATAGCAGGCCACGCGAGGTAGCCACCGACAGCGCAAACGAAAGCATGACGGCGAACCCCGGCATGCCGGCGGCGATAGCGGCCACCGGGCGTACTGATTTGACCCTTACGCTACGTAAGATTTTAGCTTCGCTCGCATGGCGAAGCAGATGAAGGTTTCCCGTCGCGTGAAGCTCGAACTCGACGCGGGTAATGCCGCAATGGTCGAGATCGGCAAGATGCTCGGTCCGACTGGGGTCAACACGCGGCAGGTCAAGATCGATTACGACGCGGCGACCGCGGGCCAGCGGGGCGACATCGTGCCGGTTGTCGTGACGATTTTCGAGGACCGTTCCTACGCGCTGGAGTACCGGACCCCGCCAACGTCCTATCTCATCCGGCGGATCCTGGGGTTGTCGAAGGGATCGGGTCGGCCGGCAGCTGATTCGGTGGCGAAGATGTCGCGGGAGCAGTTGCGGGAGGTCGCGTTGCGGAAGCTTCCGGACCTCAACACCGATGACGTGGAGGCCGCGATGAAGCAGGTAGCCGGCACCGCGCGATCAATGGGTGTCCTCATCGCCGATGAGTGACCGCCTCTGGCGGGCCGTCGTGCCGCCGTACCGGATGCTCGATCCTGGCCTGCTGTTGGCCGAAACGACGCTCGTGGACACGCTGGCGGAGCTCTGCGCGGTGCTCCCCGACGAGAAGAGAGCCAGCTGCCTCCTCAACGAGGCGCTGATTCGCGCCGGGGCGACGCCACAGCTCATCGGACGCGACGGCGAATGGCGGATGGTGGTGGCGGGGCACGACCCACACGCCGCTGCCGCCACCGCCCTGGCCGTGCTGGTTGCCGCGCACGGATGGCGACGACTCAAGCGCTGCGTCCGGTGCGGGCGACCCTTCATCGACCGCACCAATGGCGTGAGTCGCCGGGGTTGTGCCGACCACCCGAGCCGTCCCCGTGGCTGCCGTACCGCCGAGCGCTGAGGCAAGCCCGCTCCACCTCGGCCAGCGATCCTGCGGCGGATTCCCGAGGAGGGCCGCAAGGCTGTGGGCGCCGCGAAGCGATCAGACCCGCAGGATGGGCCGATGTCTTCTGACCTTGAGCAATCGTCCCGGCCTGCCGGCCAGGCTCTGGGCAACGACTGTACAGATGGCTGTACACGGAGCGGTTGTGGCTGAGTGCGGCAGCGACTGCGTCGGCCGTGATACTGATGGCATGGTGCAGCTCGAGATACGCACTGCCCGGGCGGAGGAGGCGGACCTGCTCGGCGAACTCGCGCTTCGTTCAAAAGGGCATTGGGGCTATGACCGCGCCTTCTTGGACGCATGCCGGGCTGAGCTGATCTTTGAACCCGAGCAGTTGGCCGCCCGACGCGTGTCCGTCGCCGAGTCGGCGGGCCGGGTGCTGGGCTTCTACAGCGTTGATGGACAACCACCGAGCGGTGAACTCGGCAACCTATGGGTCGAGCCTGACATCATCGGCAGCGGCGTCGGACGCCGCCTGTGGGTCCACGCGATGCAAACGGCGCGAACGGCGGGCTTCACGAGCCTCCACATCGAGGCTGATCCGTTCGCGGAGGGGTTTTACCTGGCGATGGGTGCCGAGCGCATCGGCCAGACACCGTCAGGCTCGATACCGGGCCGCGTCCTCCCGATGCTGAAGGTACGCATACCGTCGCCGCCGCGAGAGTCAGGGTCGGACAACTCGGACTGATGAAGCCAGTACCCTGCTGTCGGCACTCGCTGGTGACCGGTTGGAGTCGCTGTTCGTGTTGGCGCTGGCGACCGGACTACTGCGTGCTGGGCTGTGGGGACCGCGGTGATCGGATGTCGACCTGCCGGGGCGAGCGCTGGTCTTTCGGCAACTCCAGCGGACCGATGAGGGCCTGGATTCCGTCCCGCCGAATACTCACCGTTCCAGTCGGCCGGTTCCGCTGTCCGGGCTGGCCGATCAGGCGTTGGAGATCAACCGGTGAATGTGCTGGTGGAGCCCAGGGGACTCGAACCCCTAACCCCTGCCTTGCAAAGGCAGTGCTCTGCCAGTTGAGCTAGGGCCCCGCGGGCGGGCGACGCCGCCTGGTGGTGCTGACCGCGACGAGCGGACTCAGCGCAGGTCGGGGGCGGTGGTCGCCTCGTGCCAGAGAGCGCGCTCGTCGTTGGAAGCCTTGACCTTCTTGGCCACGACGGCGGCCACACCGACGACGCCGGCCAGAATCAGCAGCTTCTTGAACATGGGGCTACCCCTCGCGCTCGACTGTCGTCGGACGGTGTGCGGTGGGGCTAGCTGGAATCGAACCAGCGACCTCAGAGTTATCAGCTCTGCGCTCTAACCGACTGAGCTATAGCCCCGCGTAGCGACGGCCAAGGTTAACCCATCGGCCTACCCGGCCCCAAATCGGGGCCCCGGCCGCGCGGCGTACCCCGTCGCCCTGTCGAACGTACCGGAGTACGGGACGCCGGGGCGACCGCTTTCGCGGTGCCCCGGCGGTCCGGTAGTCGTTCAGTCCCGCTCGGCGAGGGTCAACTCGATCCCGCCGACCAGGTCGGCGCAGACGTTGTAGACGAACGCCCCGAGCGTGGCGAGCGCGGTGAACAGCACGACGTTGACCAGGCCGATCAGCGCCGAGCTGAGGATCACTCCCTTGGCGGTGATCTGGAAGCCGTCGGTGCCCTGCCCGCCGCCCGCGCTGACCAGGTCGGTCAGGCTGTCGTTGACGCTCTGGAAGACGCCCATCGCGTCCAGCGCCAGGTAGAGCACCGAGGTGGCGACCACCACCACGATGAAGAGCACCACGGACACGGCGAAGGCGAACTTCATCACGGACCAGGGGTCGATCCGCTTGAGGTTCAGCCGGGCCCGGCGCGGCCCGCGCGACGCGGCCGAGCTGACCGACGTACGCGCGGCGCGTACCGCGTCACCCACCCGCGCGGCGCCCACGGCGGCCGCGCTGCTGATGCCCGGCGGCAGCCCGCCGCCGTTGGGCCGGCCGCTGGCGCCCGGACGGCTGCCGTCCGGCTGCGGCCGGGTGCCCGGCGTGACCCGCGGCTGGGTGCCGGTGGTCGCGCTGGCGCCGGCCGCGCCGGTGGCCGACTGGCCCGCCCGTACGCCGATCGGCTGGGTGGTCGACGGCCGGTTGCCGGCCCCGGCCGCCGGGGTGGGGGTGGAGGTGGCGGTGGTGCCGGAACTCGGCTTCTCCGGCGCCGCTACCGGCTCGGTCTTCTCGGCCGGTGCCGAGTCGTCGCTCGGCTTGTCCGGCGGCGGCGCCATCCCGGGAGCCCGGGTGAATTTCGGGGCAGGCGCGTCGGCGGGGACCGTGGCCCGGCCCACGGCCGCGCGGCCGGTCGCTGGTGTGCCGCTCTTCGCGGCCTCCTCGTCGACCGGGTTGGCCGAGGTCCCCGTGTTCCCCGACTTCGCCTGTGTCTCCGTCATTCAACTAGTCCTGTTCGTCAGGCTCGTCGGCATTGCGAGCAATCGCCACGATAGTCACGCCGTCCGGGAGGTCCATCAACTTGACCCCCATTGTGTTCCGGTCACGCGTACGGCGTACAGGCTTCACCGGAGTCCGGATGACACCACCGTTGCTGGTGATGGCGAACAGCTCGTCGTCCGGGTCGATCACCACCGCGCCGACCAGACCACCGCGTCGTTCAGTGATCTTCGCAGTCAGCACGCCCTTACCTCCCCGGCCCTGCACGGGGTATTCCTCGATCGGGGTACGTTTCGCGTATCCGCCGTTCGTGGCCACCAGGACGTCCATGCCCGGCCGGACCACCTCCATGGCCAGCAGCACGTCGTCCTCGGCGAAGCGCATGCCGATCACGCCCGAGGTGGCCCGGCCCATCGGCCGCAGCGCCTCGTCGCTGGCGTTGAACCGGATCGCCTGCGCGTTCTTGGAGACCAGGAGCAGGTCGTCCTCGGGCCCGACCAGGGCAGCACCGACCAGCTCGTCCTCATCGCGCAGGTTGATCGCGATGATGCCGCCGGACCGGTTGGAGTCGAACTCCTCGAGCCGCGTCTTCTTCACCAGGCCGTTCTTCGTGGCCAGTACCAGGTAGGGGGCCACCTGGTAGTTCGGAATCTCGATGATCTGTGCGATCTGCTCGTCCGGTTGGAAGGCGAGCAGGTTGGCCACGTGCTGGCCCTTGGCCACCCTAGTGGCTTCCGGGAGTTCGTAGGCCTTGGCCCGGTAGACCCGGCCCTTGTTGGTGAAGAACAGGATCCAGTCGTGGGTCGAGCAGACAAAAAAGTGGCTGACGATGTCGTCCTGGCGCAGGGTCGCGCCGCTGACGCCCTTGCCGCCGCGCCGCTGCGAGCGGTAGAGGTCGACCTTCGTCCGCTTGGCGTAGCCGGTCCGGGTGATCGTGACGACCACGTCCTCGCGGGCGATGAGGTCCTCCATCGAGACCTCGCCCTCGAAGGGCACGATCTTGGTGCGCCGGTCGTCGCCCCACTTGGCGACGATCTCGCCGAGCTCCTCCGAGACGATCTTCCGCTGCCGCTCCGGCTTGGCGAGGATGTCCTTGAGGTCGGCGATCTCCAGCTCCAGCTTGGCCAGGTCGTCGAGGATCCGCTGCCGCTCCAGCGCGGCGAGCCGGCGCAGCTGCATGTCCAGGATCGCGGTCGCCTGGATCTCGTCGATCTCCAGCAGCCGGATCAGGCCCTGCCGGGCGTCCTCGACCGTGGGCGAGCGCCGGATCAGGGCGATCACCTCGTCGAGGGCGTCCAGCGCCTTGGCCAGACCGCGCAGGATGTGCGCCCGCTCCTCGGCCTTGCGCAGCCGGAAGGCGGTCCGCCGGCGGATGACCTCGACCTGGTGCTCGACGTAGTAGCGGATGAACTGCGCCAGGTTGAGCGTGCGCGGCACCCCGTCGACCAGGGCCAGCATGTTGGCGCCGAAGGTCTCCTGGAGCTGGGTGTGCTTGTAGAGGTTGTTCAGCACCACCTTGGCGACCGCGTCGCGCTTCAGCACGAGCACGATCCGCATGCCGGTACGCCCGGAGGACTCGTCCCGGATGTCGGCGATGCCGCCGAGCTTGCCTTCCTTGATCAGCTCGGCGATCCGCTCGGCCAGGTTGTCCGGGTTGACCTGGTAGGGCAGCTCGCTGACGACCAGCGCCGGGCGGCCGCGCTTGTCCTCCTCGACCTCCACCACGGCGCGCATCCGGATCGAGCCGCGCCCGGTCCGGTACGCGTCCTGGATGCCGGCCTGGCCGACGATCAGGCCGTGGGTCGGGAAGTCCGGACCCTTGACGATCTCCAGCAGCGCTTCGAGCGTGGTGGCCTCGTCGGCCTCCGGGTGCTCCAGGCACCACTGCACGGCCGCGCCGATCTCCCGCAGGTTGTGCGGCGGGATCTTGGTGGCCATGCCGACCGCGATGCCCTCGGAGCCGTTGACCAGCAGGTTGGGGATCCGGGACGGCAGGATGGTGGGTTCCTTGGCCCGGCCGTCGTAGTTGTCCTGGAGGTCGACGGTGTCCTCGTCGATGTCCCGCAGCATCTCCATGGCCAGCGGGTCGAGCTTGCACTCGGTGTAGCGCATGGCCGCGGCCGGGTCGTTACCGGGCGAGCCGAAGTTGCCGTTGCCGTCGACCAGCGGGTACCGCAGCGACCAGGGCTGCGCCATCCGGACCAGCGCGTCGTAGATCGCCGAGTCGCCGTGCGGGTGGAACTGGCCCATCACGTCGCCGACGACCCGGGAGCACTTCACGTAGCCGCGGTCCGGCCGGTAGCCGGAGTCGAACATGGCGTAGAGGATCTTGCGGTGGACCGGCTTGAGCCCGTCCCGGACGTCCGGCAGCGCCCGCCCGACGATGACGCTCATCGCGTAGTCGAGGTAGGAGCGCTGCATCTCCACCTCGAGCCCGACCGGTTCGATCCGGTCGTGCGCGACGACGGCCGCGAGGGTCTCGGGGACCTCGGGCTCGTTCGGTGTGGACTCGGGGGAATCGGTCACTGTTTACCCTTATCAGACTCAGAGTCGTTTTCGTGCTGTGGATAACCGCTGTGGATACCGGCCAAGCTGTGGATAACTCTGTGGATCGGCGGGTCGACCGGTGGATGTCCGGCCGGCCCGCCGATGCCGATGCCCGTCAGATGTCCAGGAACCGGACGTCCTTGGCGTTGCGCTGGATGAACGAGCGACGCGCCTCGACGTCCTCGCCCATCAACACGCTGAACAACTCGTCTGCGGTTGCCGCGTCGTCGAGCGTGACCTGACGAAGCGTACGGGTCGCCGGGTTCATCGTGGTCTCCCACAGCTCCGGGTAGTTCATCTCGCCCAGACCCTTGAACCGCTGGATGTCGTCCGGCTTGGCGTTCGGCTTCTTCTGCTGGCGCAGCGCGATCAGCCCGTCGCGCTCCCGGTCGGAGTACGCGTACTGCGCGTCATCGCCCTTCTTGTTCCACTTGATCTTGTAGAGCGGCGGGGCGGCCAGGTAGACGTGCCCCAGCTCCACCAGCGGTCGCATGAAGCGGAAGAGCAGGGTGAGCAGCAGCGTCTGGATGTGCTGGCCGTCGACGTCGGCGTCGGCCATCAGCACGATCTTGTGGTAGCGCAGCTTCTCGATGTCGAAGTCGTCGTGGATGCCGGTGCCCAGCGCGGTGATCAGCGCCTGGACCTCGTTGTTCTTCAGCACCCGGTCGATCCGGGCCTTCTCCACGTTGAGGATCTTGCCGCGGATCGGCAGGATCGCCTGGGTCCGCGGGTCGCGCCCCTGCTTGGCCGAGCCGCCGGCCGAGTCACCCTCGACGATGAACACCTCGGACTCGCGCGGGTCGGTGGACTGGCAGTCGGCCAGCTTGCCCGGCATCGAGCCGGACTCCAGCAGCGACTTGCGCCGGGCCAGCTTGCGCGCCTGCTGCGCGGCGATCCGGGCCCGGGCGGCCTGGGACGCCTTCTGGATGATGATCTTCGCCTCGGCGGGGTTCCGGTCGAACCAGTCGACCAGCCACTCGTTGCAGACCCGCTGCACGAAGCTCTTCACCGGCGTGTTGCCGAGCTTGGTCTTCGTCTGGCCCTCGAACTGCGGGTTGGCCAGCTTGACCGAGATGATCGCGGCCAGGCCCTCACGGATGTCCTCGCCGGAGAGCTTCTCGTCGCCCTTGAGCAGCTTGCGCTCGGCGCCGTAGCGGTTCACCACGCTGGTCAGCGCGGCCCGGAAGCCCTCCTCGTGGGTGCCGCCCTCGTGGGTGTTGATCGTGTTGGCGAAGGTGTAGACCGACTCGCCGTACGACTCGTTCCACTGCATGGCGATCTCGACCGACATGCCCTCCTCCTCGGCGCCGAACTCGACCACCGTCTTGTGGATCGGGTTCTTCGAGGCGTTCAGGTGCCGGACGAAGTCGGCGATACCGCCCTTGTAGAGGAAGGTCACCTCGCGCGGCTTGCCCTCCTCGTCCTCCGAGCGCTCGTCGAGCAGGTGGATGGTGAGGCCGCGGTTGAGGAAGGCCATCTCCTGGAGCCGGCGGTAGATCGTCTGGAAGTCGAAGTCGACAGTCTCAAAGACGGTCGGGTCGGGCCAGAAGGCCACCGCCGAGCCGGTGCGGTTGGTCGTCTCACCCTTCTCCAGCGGGGTCGGCTTGGAGTTGGTGTACTGCTGCCGCCAGACGAAACCGGACTTGTGGATCTCCACCGCCATCCGGGTGGAGAGGGCGTTCACCACCGAGACGCCGACGCCGTGCAGACCGCCGGAGACCGCGTACGCCTTGCCGTCGAACTTGCCGCCCGCGTGCAGCACGGTCAGCGCCACCTCGACACCCGGCTTCTTCAGCTTCGGGTGCAGGTCGACCGGGAAGCCCCGGCCGTTGTCGGTGACCCGGACCCCGCCGTCGGCGAGCAGCACCACGTCGATGGTGTCGCAGTGCCCGGCCAGCGCCTCGTCCACCGCGTTGTCGACGACCTCCCACACGAGGTGGTGCAGACCACGCTCGCCGGTCGACCCGATGTACATACCGGGCCGCTTGCGGACCGCCTCCAGACCCTCGAGAACGGTGATCGACTCTGCGCCGTACTCCTGCTTGTCCTGCGCTGCCACCCTCGGCCACTTTCTCGCGCCGTCCGCACCTGGGGGCGCGTCGGGCGCGGGTTCGGCGGACAGGACGCGACGTCGGCACGCGGACCGGCACCGGGCATAATTCCGGGGTACGGGTCGAACGCGCCGGTCGCCGCGGTTGCCCGCGGATCGCGATCGGCTCGACCCGACGTGGACGATGATCGCGGGCCGTGTCGGGCCCGTGTCTCGTCGCTCCGCACCGGGTCTTCGTCTCAGCCTCAATCTTACTGTGCGCGGCCGACTAAACCACCACTCGGCACCCCCGCAGGGCGGCTGAGAATGCCGTAGCCGGCCGAATCGCGCTGTCTGCGACTCCCCCTACACGCCTGCCCCGGATCTTCGGCGGCGCCGCCCGACGGCCGCGGTGGACCGATCTCGCGGAGCGGGCCGCCGTGTCGTAGGTTGACGGCGCCGCCGGCGCCGGCCTTGATCTTTCCCGGCCGGAACCGGACGATCGACCCGATCGACCCGACTCGTGCTGCTAAGAGGTGACGCCAGATGGGGCTGGACAACGTCGCGGTGCACTGGCCGCGGACCGGCCGCTTCTACGACCCGGTCGCGCCGGCCGAGTTCGTGGACTTCGGCGAGATCGTCGACATGCCGCGGATCTCCGCGCCGACCGCCGCGCTGGCGGAGCTGATCGCCAAGACCGGCACGGTCCGGGCGACCGCGTACACCGAGCTGGTGGATCTGCTGCTCGGCCTGGAGGGTGTGCTCTACGCCACGGACGCCGCCGCCGAGGACGAGGACCCGGTGATCGACCCGGACGGGTGCGCCTGGATCGCCGGCGGCATCGAGCGGTTCGTCGCCGGGCACCGCGAGCTCGGCGAGGAGGTGACCTTCGACTCGGTCAGCCGGGTGCTGCGCTCGCTGCTCGCCGACGGCCGCCTGGCCGAGCAGCAGCTGCGCTGGCTGGACAGCCGGCTCGACGCGCTGCGCGACGAGAGTGGCGCGCCGCCGCAGTGGACCTTCACCTGCGCCGAGCTGAGCGTGCTGGCCGCCTTCTACCGGCGCTGCGCCGACCGCGGCTTCGCCGTCTACGCCGACGCCTGACCCGGCCGGTCGTCGCCGGCCGTCGCGGCCCGGTTCGCCGCGGCGATCACCTCGGTGAGCACGGCGTGCAGGTGTCGCAGGTCCGCCAGCGGCAGCCCGAGCCGCGCCACGACCGCCGGCGGGATCTGCTCGGCGCGCGCCCGGAGGGCCTGGCCGCTGGCGGTGAGCGTGACGGCCAGGCTGCGTTCGTCCGACGCGTCCCGTTCCCGCCGTACGTAGCCGGCCGCCTCCAGGCGCTTGAGCAGCGGGGACAGCGTGCCGGGGTCGAGCTGGAGCAGGCGGCTCAGCTCCCGGACCGACAGTGGCGCGTACTGCCACAGGGCCAGCATGACCAGGTATTGCGGGTGGGTCAGCCCCATCGGCTCCAGCAGCGGGCGGTAGACCGCCACCACGCCCCGCGCCGCGACGGAGAGGGCGAAGCACACCTGCTCCTCCAGCGCCAGGGGATCCCCGTCGAGCTGGTCGGGCACCGGTGAACCTCCTCGTCGTCGTTGCGATGGTACCAACGATTGGTGTACCAATTATTTGCACAGCAACTGCCGCGGAGAGGCGAGGCGATGAGCGCGGAGAAGCCGAACCCCAAGGCCCCGGGCGAGGGTGGCCGCCTGATGGCCTTCGCCTTCCGGCACCTGGCCGGCCCGCCCGAGGTTCAGGGCGCGGTGCAGGGCGGCTCGGACCAGGCCCGCGAGGCGTGGAAGCGGGACCTGGAGCGCCGCAAGCAGTGGAGTCGCGAGCAGCGGGAACGCAAGCGCGCCGAG
Organism: Micromonospora sp. C28SCA-DRY-2; assembly: GCF_030519475.1. Lineage (GTDB taxonomy): Bacteria > Actinomycetota > Actinomycetes > Mycobacteriales > Micromonosporaceae > Micromonospora. The sequence continues at coordinate 159,590 of NZ_JAUMKD010000009.1, forward strand.
CGGGCGGCCCGGCGCGCCGGGGGCTGAGCGTCAGCCGTAGGTGTCCCGCGGCCCGCGGCCGCGGACCCGGCGCGGCCCGCGCGACCAGGACGGCGCCGCCGGGCCGTGGATGTGCAGCTTGCGTACCACGTTGTGGCCCACCTCGCGGCCGATCTGCTGCAACAGCGAACCGGCGAGCAGGCGCAACTGGGTGGCCCAGGCGGTCGAGCGCGCCTCCACGGTCAGCTCGCCGTCCTCCAGCTTGACCGGGCGGCTGTGCTGGGCGACCTCCGGCCCGACCACCCGCTCCCAGGCCCCGAAGACCGTCGCCTCGGCGGCCGGCTGCTGCCAGCCGCGCGCCTTCACCAGCCGGTCGAGCACCGCGCCGAGCGGCTGCGGGTCGCGCGGGTCCGGGCCCGGGCCCGAGTAGCCGCGCAGCCGCCGCTGCTGCCCGCCGGCGCCGTCGCCGCTGCCACCGGGGGTACGCCGGCGGGTTCGCGCCGCCGCCTCCCGGCGGGCGCGGGCCGCGTCGAGCACCGCCCGGGCCAGCTCCGGCCCCGACGCGCCGCCCTCGACCGCCCCGGCCCCCGGCCCGCCGCCCTCGGCCGCCGCCGGTGTGCCGGCCGTCCCGCGCGGCGGCTCCGCCTCATCCGACACGGCGCACCGTCCCCTCGCCCACCTCGTAGCGGGTGCCGCGCAGGGTCGCCGGCACGTCGTCGTCCACCGCGCAGGTGACCAGTAGCTGGCTGGCCCCGCCGACCAGCTCCGCCAGCCGTTCCCGCCGGCCGGCGTCCAGCTCGGCGAAGACGTCGTCGAGCACCAGCACCGGCTCGATCCCGTCCGAGCGGAGCAGGTCGTAGCCGGCCAGCCGCAGGGCCAGCGCGTACGACCAGGACTCGCCGTGGCTGGCGTAGCCGCGGGCGGGCAGCGGGCCGAGGGTCAGGGTGAGGTCGTCGCGGTGCGGGCCGACCAGCGTGGTGCCCCGCTCGATCTCCGCCGACCGGGACTCGGCGAGCGCCGCGGTCAGCGCCTCCGCCAGCACCGCCCGGTCGCTGGTCGGCTCGGGCAGCTCCACCGACGGCCGGTACGCGATGCCGGCCGCGCCCCGGCCGGCGGCCACCGCGTCGTACGCCTTGGTCACGTGCGGGGCCAGCGCGGCGACCAGCTCCAGCCGGCCGGCGAGCAGCTCCGCGCCGTGCCGGGCGAGGTGGGTGTCCCAGACCGCCAGGGTGGACAGGTCCCCGCCCCGCGAGCCGCCCGTCTTGCGGGCCAGGTAGGCCGTCCGCAGCAGGGCGTTGCGCTGCTTGACCACCCGGTCGTAGTCGGCGCGCACCCCGGCGTACCGGGGCTGCCGGCTGACCAGCAGGTCGTCCAGGTAGCGGCGGCGCTCGGCCGGGTCGCCCCGGACGAGTTCCAGGTCCTCCGGGGCGAAGAGCACCAGCCGCAGCGCGCCGAGCACGTCCCGGGCCCGGCGGGCCGGTGACCGGCCGAGCCGGGCCCGGTTCGCCTTGCCCGGCACGATCTCCAGCTCGACCAGCAGCTCGCGTCCCTCGTGCACCACGGCGCACCGGATCACCGCCGAACCGGCGCCCATCCGCACCAGCGGGGCGTCCGTGGCGACCCGGTGCGAATCCAGGGTCGCCACGTAGCCGAGCGCCTCGACCAGGTTGGTCTTGCCGACGCCGTTCGGCCCGACCAGGACGTTCGCCCCCGGTTCGAGGTCGACGCCGACCCGCTCGTACGAGCGGAAGTCGACCAGTTCGAGCCGGCGGACGTACACAGGCTGTGGATACCGCTCAGCGCTTGCGGACGGCGTGCCCGCCGAACTGCTGGCGCAGCGCGGCGACCGCCTTCATGGCCGGCGAGTCGTCCTGCCGGGACGCGAACCGGGCGAAGAGCGAGGCGGTGATGACGTTCAGCGGCACGGCGAGCCGGACCGCCTCGTCCACCGTCCAGCGGCCCTCGCCGGTGTCCTCGGTGTAACCGCTCAGCTCGGCCAGCTCCGGGTCCTCGTCGAGGGCCCGGTCGAGCAGGTCGAGCAGCCAGGAGCGGACCACGGTGCCCTCGCGCCAGGACTTGAACACCCCGGGCACGTTGGTCACCAGCTCGGACGCGGCCAGCAGCTCGTAGCCCTCGGCGTAGGCGTGCATCAGGCCGTACTCGATGCCGTTGTGCACCATCTTGGCGTAGTGCCCGGCGCCGACCGGCCCGGCGTGCACGAAGCCGAACTCGCCCGCCGGCTTGAGCGCCTCGAAGATCGGCATGAGTCGCTCGACGTGCTCCTGGGCGCCGCCGACCATCAGCGCGTAGCCGTTCTGCCGGCCCCACACACCACCGGAGACGCCGACGTCGAGGTAGCCGATGCCGCGGTCGTTGAGCCGCTCGGCCCGGGGCGCGTCGTCGCTGAACCGCGAGTTGCCGCCGTCGATGATGATGTCGCCCTCGCCGAGCACGTCGGCGAGCTGGTCGATGGTGGTGTCGGTGACCCCGGCCGGGACCATCACCCAGACCGCGCGCGGCGACTCCAGCTTCTCCGCCAGTTCCGCCAGGGAAGCGACGTCGCTCAGCTCCGCGTTGTGGTCGAAACCGACCACCTCGTGGCCGGCGGCGCGCAACCGCTCGCGCATGTTGCCGCCCATCCGGCCGAGTCCTACCAGGCCGAGCTGCATCTGCTCCTACCTCCGTCGTGCGTTCTCTGGGGTGTTCTCCGGGGCGCGATCAGCGGGAAACCCGGATCGGCATGATGAGGTACCGGTACCCAGGGATGACCTCGCCATCCTCGCCCGCCGGCGAAATCACCGCGGGCTTGAACGCGTCGACGAACGAGAGCACGGCGTACTGGGCCCCGAGGTTGGCGAGGCCGTCGATCAGGTACTGCGGGTTGAAGCCGATGGTCAGCGGCTCGCCGGTGAAGGTGGCCTCCATGGCCTCGCTGGCCCGCGCCTCCTCGGTGCCGCCGGCCTCGACCACCAGCCCGTCGGCGCTGAAGCTGAGCAGCACCGGGGTGGTCCGCTCGGCGACCAGCGCGACCCGCTTGACCACCTCGACCAGGGCGCTGACCGGCACCCGGGCCTCGGCGTTGTGGCTGGCCGGGAAGAGCGAGCGCACCGGCGGGTAGTTGGCGCCGTCGAGCAGCCGACTGGTGGTGCGCCGGGTGCCGCCGGCGAAGCCGATCATGCCCTCGCCGGCACCGCCCTGGGACAGCGCCATGGTCACCTCGCCGCCGAGCGGGCCGAGCGCCTTGGCGGTGTCGTGCAGCGTCCGCGCCGGCACCAGCGCGTTGATGCTGATCTCCGGGTCGTCCGGGTTCCACTGCATCTCGCGCAGGGCGAGGCGGTAGCGGTCGGTGGCGAGCATGGCCAGCGTGCTGCCGGAGAGCTCGATCCGGACACCGGTCATCATCGGCAGCGTCTCGTCCCGGCCGGCGGCCACGGCCACCTGGGCGACGGCGGCGGCGAACGCGGCCGCGTCGACGGTGCCGGCGCTCTCCGGCATCTCGGGCAGCGACGGGTAGTCCTCCACCGGCATGGTGGGCAGGGTGAACCGGGCGCTGCCGCAGACCAGTTCGAGGTGCGCGCCGACGGCGGCGATGTCCACCGGCTTGGCCGGCAGCGCCTTGGTGATCTCGGCGAGCAGCCGGCCGGAGACCAGCGCGGCCCCGTCGGCGTCCCCCTGCACCTCGACGGTGACCTGGCTGGAGACCTCGTAGTCGAACCCGGAGACCTGCAGGTTGCCGTCGGTCACCCGGAGCATCACGCCGGCCAGCACCGGTACGGACGGCCGGTTGGGCAGGCTCTTCGCGGTCCAGGCCACGGCCTCGGCGAGCGCGTCGCGCTCCACTCGGAACTTCATCAATGCCTCCGCGTCGACGTCAGCGACAACTCTCTCATGCCGACCGCTGCCTGCCGACCCGCCTGACGGTGCGGGTACCCATCGCACCTTAGGGCGCGTGGGCATCGGCTGTGCGCCCGACCCCGTGGATCCCGGTGCCGGCCCGGCCGCCCTCGGCGGTCTCCGGCCCGATCCACAGAAAGTCCAACGGTGATGATTGGTTTTTGTTCTTTCAGAAGAGATAACTCATCGTCTTCATCGCACCTGTGCAAACTGTGGAGAACCGGCGTCCGCGCAGGTCAGACAGGTTATCCACCGGTGGTTTCGCTGTGGAGAACCAGGGGTACAACCCGTGTTCTGGTCCACAGGCCGCCCGGTCCACCGGGTTGTCCACGGTTGTCCACCGGTTGTCCACCGGTAATCCACCGACTTCCTCCCCAGCCCTGTGGACCGGCGACGACGGCTCGACCGGCGTCATCCCCAGAACCTTCAACAGCCCGCCCACAGGCCGACCGTCCGCGGTGGACAACGGAGCGGTTGTCCCCAGGCGTCCACAGCGTCGTCCCCAGGGTTTCTCCACAGGCTGTGGGTAACCGGGTCCGGACGGAGCGTGGTTTTCCACCGGCGGTGGACAACGAGCTGTGGACAACGAGGCGGTGCGGTGGATGGTCACGGCTTCGATGCTGTGGTCTCGACCTCGTCGAGGGTCAAGTCCCGCGCCCGCGTGGACCGCCCGGACTCGGTGGATGACGCGGTGCGAACGCCGGAGTGGCCGGGCGTGTGCGTCGCTGGGCACGTGCGTCGGGCGGGATGCGTGCGTCGCCCGGCACCGTCGGCACGCTCCGGCGGCGGGCGCCGTGGTCGGCCGGGCACGGAAACGCCCGGCCAGCAGCCTGGCCGGGCGCGGTCACGTCTCGGGCGTACGCGACGACGGCTTCAGCTCGGCGCGTCCGACGCCGCGCTGCGACCCGAAGCCGTCGCTCAGGTGTTCTGCTTGATCCGGTTGGTCAGCTCGGCGATCTGGTTGTAGAGCGACCGGCGCTCGGCCATCTGCTGGCGAATCTTGCGGTCGGCGTGCATCACCGTGGTGTGGTCCCGGCCGCCGAAGGCCTGCCCGATCCGGGGCAGCGAGAGGTCGGTCAGCTCGCGGCAGAGGTACATGGCCACCTGACGGGCGTTGACCAGCACCCGGGACCGGGAGTGGCCGCGCAGGTCCTCCAGGCTCACCCCGAAGTAGTCAGCGGTGGAGACCATGATCTGGTCCGCGGTGATCTCCGGCCCGGCGCCGTCCGGGATGAAGTCCCGCAGCACCTCCTCGGCCAGCGACAGCTCGACCGTCGAGCGGGTCAGGCTGGCGAACGCGGTGACCCGGATCAGCGCGCCCTCCAGCTCGCGGATCGAGTTCGACACCCGGGAGGCGATGAACTCCAGCACGTCCGGCGGGGCGTACAGGCGCTCCTGCGCTGCCTTCTTCTGCAGGATCGCGATCCGGGTCTCCAGGTCCGGCGGCTGGATGTCGGCGAGCAGGCCCCACTCGAACCGGGTCCGCAGCCGGTCCTCCAGCGTCGCCAGCTGCTTCGGCGAGCGGTCGGAGGTGATCACGATCTGCTTGTTGGCGTTGTGCAGGGTGTTGAAGGTGTGGAAGAACTCCTCCTGGGTGCGCTCGCGGTTCTCCAGGAACTGGATGTCGTCGATCAGCAGGATGTCGACGTCGCGGTAGCGCCGCTGGAACGCGCTGGTCTTGTCGTCCCGGAGCGAGTTGATGAAGTCGTTGGTGAACTCCTCGGTCGAGACGTACCGCACCGACCGGGCGTTGCCGAGCGTGGTGGCGTAGTGCCCGATGGCGTGCAGCAGGTGCGTCTTGCCGAGCCCGGAGCTGCCGTAGATGAACAGCGGGTTGTACGCCTTCGCCGGTGACTCGGCCACGGCGACCGCCGCGGCGTGCGCGAACCGGTTGGACGAGCCGATGACGAACGTCTCGAACATGTACTTCGGGTTGAGCCGGTTGCCGCCGGCGTCGGCGGGCAGCCGCCGCTCGTCCCGGCCGCCGGGTCGGTGGTCCGCCCGTCCGGGGCCGCTGTCCGGGCCGCCGTCGCGGGGCAGCGCGCGGATCACGTGCTGGTCGCGGGGGGAGACCGCGTCCTGCGGGTAGCGCGGCTCGTAGGGGCGGGCGTCCGGGCCGGGCGGGTCGAGCCGGGCGGCCTGCTCGTCGAAGCCGCGCGCGGTGGGCGTACGCCGGGCCGGGCGGTCCGGCCGGGGCGGCTCGGCGAAGGCCGTGCTGAACAGCGCCTCCTGGCCGCCGGGGCCGGCCGGACCCGGCCGGTCCTCGGTGGGCTGCCCGGGCGGCGGCGCGTCGGTCCGGCGCTCCGGGTGCGGCTGCTCGGGGATGAGCGGGGGCTGCTGCCGGGCGAGCGGGTCGTCGTCCCGTGGCTCGGGGCCGGTGCCGTCGAATCCCGCCGGGCCGCCCTCGTGGTCGACCGGCGCGGGCTCCGGACCGGAGCGGTAGACGGTGCCGGCCGGCCGGCCCGCGCCGTCCTCGGCCACCCGTACGGTGACCGCCACCTGGATCGGGCGGCCGAGCCGGCGGGTGAGCGCCTCGGTGATCGCCGGCCGCAGCCGCGACTCGATCACGTCCCGGGTGAACGCGTCCGGGACGGAGAGCAGCGCGGTGTCCTCGACGATCGCGCGCAGCCAGGTCAGCCGCAGGTACGCCCGCTGCTGGGCTGAGATGATCTCGTCGGCGAGCTCGTCGGTCGTCGCCATCCAGACAGCGGCGAGGTCGGTCGTACCGGTCACCGTCGTGCCACCCCCTCGCCTCTGCCCCCGGACGCCGCCGTCGCCCCGGCCGGTCTTCCGGGCCCGCCGCCCTCGAGCTGGTGGACCTTCACCCACCCGGACGGCCGACCGGTCGTCGTCCACAAGTTATCCACAGCCTGTGTACCGACCGATTGTGGCCGCCCGCCGGACGCGGGTCTGACCTGCCCCCTGCCTGAACGGGCGCTGAAGCGGGTTCACCGTGCCGAACGATTCACTACCGGGTCCGGTCTTGCCTGCCGGCGACACCGGGACCCCCGACGCTGACCGCAATCGGGCACGGTAACAGCGTTGTCCACGCGCCATCAACCGGCGACGCGCGGCCGGCCTTGTCAACATCAGCGAAAACCGCCGCTTCGGTCGCCGGCCGGGTCCGGTGTCCGCCCTGGTGGGGGTATTTGACGGTCATTGCCCCCCTGCGTAGGCTGGAGCGGCTGCTCTGTCGCCCTCTGCTAGGGTGATGGGTGCTTGCTGTCCGCCGGTCGCGCCCCGCACGCCGAGGGTCCCGCCGGGCAGCACCGATCGGGGCCACCACCGAGGTGGCCTGGACCACCACACGACCCCGGCGGTCCCCTCGCCCGGGGCGTACGACAACGGAGAGCCTGACGTGAGCAAGCGCACCTACCAGCCGAACAACCGCCGGCGCGCGAAGACCCACGGCTTCCGGCTGCGCATGCGCACCCGGGCCGGCCGCGCCATCATCTCGACCCGTCGCGCCAAGGGCCGCACCCGCCTGTCGGCCTGAGGCCGACCGGGTCAGGTCCGGGGGGACGTGGGCAGTCGTGCTGGCGGCCGCACAGCGACTGCGGCGTAGCACCGACTTCGCCGCAGCGGTTCGCGGTGGCCGCCGCGCCGGTCGCGGCGCGGTTGTCGTCCACCTCACCCTGCCGACCGGGGCCGAACCCACGGCACAGACCTCGCCGGAGCCGGCGCGGGACGCCGGTGCGGAGCAGATCTCCGCACCGACCCGCGCCGGCTTCGTCGTGTCCAAGGCGGTCGGGCCGGCCGTGGTCCGCAACCGGGTCCGCCGTCGGCTGCGGCACCTGGTCCGCGAGCGGCTGGCCGACCTCCCGCCCGGCAGCACCCTGGTCGTACGGGCGCTGCCCGCCGCGGCCGACGCGTCCTACCCGCGGCTCGGCGCCGACCTGGACGCCGCCATCGCCGCCGCGCGCTCGCCCCGAGGGCGGCGGTCGCGGTGAGCGCCGGACCGACCGTCCCCCGGCCCAGCACAGCCGGTGCCCGTGTGCTGACCGGCCCCATCATCGCGTACCGTCGGTGGATAAGCCCGGCTCTGCCGGCCCGCTGTCGGTTCTATCCGTCGTGCAGTGCGTACGCCCTCGAGGCGGTGGCCCGGCACGGCGCGCTCCGGGGAGCCGGCCTCACGGTCCGGCGGTTGCTGCGCTGCCACCCATTCCACCCAGGTGGACACGACCCGGTGCCGGAGCCGGGCGGTCGCCGACGTGCCGATGTGACTGGAGCCTGAGAATTGAGTCTCGACTGGATCTACTACGCGATTTCGTGGATCCTGCTGGCCTGGCATTCGGCCTGGGACGCCATCGGCGTGCCGGACGGCGCGGTGATCGGCACGAACTGGGCCTGGATCCTCGCCATCGTCTTCCTGGTGGTCACCGTCCGGGTGATCCTGTTCCCGATCTTCGTCAAGCAGATCAAGTCCCAGCGGGCGATGCAGGCGCTCCAGCCCCAGGTGAAGGCGCTGCAGGAGAAGCACAAGGGTGACCGGGAGACGCTCCAGAAGGAGATGATGGAGCTCTACCGGAAGGAAAAGGCCAACCCGCTGATGGGCTGCCTTCCGATGTTCCTCCAGATCCCGGTCTTCCTCGGCCTCTTCCACGTGCTCCGCCGGCTCGACCCGGCAAACGGCGGCAAGACCCTCTACGGCTGGACGGTCGGCCAGTTCGAGAGCGCCTCGCAGGCGAAGCTCTTCACCGCCCCGATCGCCGGCAAGTTCGGCTCGACCGCCGAGGAGCTGGCCCGCCTCGGCGCCAACGGCACCACCGTCAAGGTCATCGCCGGCATCCTGGTCCTGGTCATGATGGGCACCACCTACCTGACCAGCCGCCAGATGATCCTCAAGACCGGCTGGGCGGAGGACCCGCAGCAGCGGATGATCCAGCGGCTGATGCTCTACGGCATCCCGCTCTCGCTCCTGGTCTCCGGCGCGATCTTCCCGATCGGTGTGATCATCTACTGGGTCACCAACAACCTGTTCACCCTCGGCCAGCAGCAGTGGGTGCTCCGGAAGTTCCCGCCGCCGGCGAACGTCAGCACCACCAAGCCGGGCACCTCGCCCCGCGGCCCGGTGCAGCCGGCCAAGTCGGGTGGCCTGCTCGGCCGCGCCAAGCCGGCCGCCCAGGTGCCGGCGAAGCCCGCCGCGCCGAAGGTCGCCGCCCCGAAGCCCGGCGCCAAGCCGGTGAACCCCAAGAAGGGCCGCCCCGCCAAGCGGAAGGGCTGACCTGTCCGGGCCGCCGTCGGGAGACCGGCGGCGGCCCGTTCCGCACCGTGCAGCCGCCGTACGGCCGGCGCCGGAGCGGAACGGCCGCGCGGGGCGCGGCCACGGGCGAGACTGCCCTACAGACGTGCCCGCGGGCACCGGCGAAGCTCCCGCCGGCCCCCGGGGAACCAGCGGACCCGACGGTCCGGCCGAGCGAGTACGGAGATGAGACCGTGACGGACACCAGCATCCCCCGCGCCGACGAGTCACTGGACGAGGAGGGCGTCGCCCCCGCCGCGGCGGAGGACGACACCGAGGCGGAGGAGACCGAGGAGGGCCCGCGGGAGAAGAAGGCCGCGGGCGAGAGCGAACTGTTCCGGCAGAGCGAGATCGCCGCCGACTACGTCGAGGGGCTGCTCGACATCCTCGACTACGACGGAGACATCGACGAGCTTGTATCGGGCGGGCGCCCGGTGGTCGAGGTCGTGGGCGGCCGGTTGCAGAACCTGGTCGGGCAGCGCGGCGCCACCCTGGAGGCGCTGCAGGAACTGGCCCGGCTGGCCGTGTTCCGGCAGACCGGGTCGCCGAGCCGGCTGCTGCTCGACGTCGGTGGCTACCGGGCCAACCGCCGCAAGGAACTGGCCGCCGTGGCGAAGAACGCCGTCGAGAAGGTCAAGGAGTACGGCGAGCCGGTCCGCCTGGAGCCGATGTCCGCGTTCGAGCGCAAGTGCGTGCACGACGTGGTCAACGCGATGAGCGGGGTGGAGAGCGAGTCCGAGGGTGTCGAGCCGAACCGGCGCATCGTCGTCCGGCCGGCGGACTGACCGCGTGACCAACGACGACACCACGGCCGGGGCCGTGGCCGGCCCGGGTGGCACGCCGCCCGGGCCGTCGGCTGTCCGCCCCGGCGTCACGCCCTCGCCGGCCGACGCGGTGCTGCCGCCGGAACTGGCCGGCGCGGCCCGCACCCTCTTCGGCGATCGGCTCGACCTGGCCGCCGCGTACGCCGAACTGCTGGCCACCGACGGGGTGCTCCGCGGGCTGATCGGCCCCCGGGAGGCGCCGCGGATCTGGGACCGGCACCTGCTCAACTGCGCGGCCGTGGCGGAGCGGATCCCCGAGGGCGCCGCCGTGCTCGACGTCGGCTCGGGTGCCGGACTCCCCGGGCTGGTGCTGGCGATCGCGCGCCCCGACCTGACCGTGACGCTGATCGAGCCGCTCGCCCGACGGACCTCCTTCCTGGTCGAGGCGGTGCAGGGGCTCGGCCTGGCGAAGACGGTGCGGGTTTTCCGGGGCCGGGCCGAGGAGGCGGCGGCCGGCGCGGGTGCCGAGCCGCTGCGCGGCGACGTGGTCACCGCCCGGGCGGTCGCCCCGCTGGACCGGCTCGCCGCCTGGTGCCTGCCGCTGGCGGTGCCCGGTGGACGGCTGGTGGCGCTCAAGGGCGCATCGGCCGCCGAGGAGATCGCCGAGCACGCGGCGGCGGTGGCGCGGCTGGGTGGTGGCGAGCCGACGGTGCACCGCTGCGGTGAGGGCGTGCTCGACGCGCCGACCACGGTGGTGGAGATCGTGCGCGAACGGGTGGTGGGGCCGGTCCGGCGACCGGCCGCCAAGAAGTCTCGCGGCGGGCGGTCCCGCCGCCGCTGACCCGGTGCGGACGGTGGTGGCCGGCGGCCGTGCGCCCGGGGTGGACCCGGTACTGGCGCCGATCCCCGCGCACCTGGCCTTGCCCCGGTAGGGCCCGAGACGCGGTTGTCGCTCCGCTGCTGGGGCGGGCTGGTGCTGCTGCAGCATCGCGCTGTTCCTGCTGTCACACGCCGCGTTTCCAGGATGGACAGCAGCACCCCGCGCATCGGCCGGGACGGGTGGCCCCTGAACGCCGGGCCGCTGAACGTCGTGCTGCCTCAACCGGCCGTGATGCCGATCACCACCCAGCGGTTGGTCCCGCTGACCCGCCGCTCAGGTGCCTGCTACCGGCTTTCCGGCCGGCTCCTGGGTCGTTGAACCGGGTGGGTGGAGGGTGCGGGTTGCGAACCCGACGTGGACCGGCCGCGCCCGTGAGCCGTAGGCTGACCGCGCGTCGATAGTGTGGAGCGGGCGGCAACGGCGTCACCGGGTCCCGACCGCTTCCGCCGCGCCGGACGCGCAGTGCGAGTACGCGTACGGCCGGGGTATGACGGGATGCGGACCGACCATCCGAAGCGGGCAGGGATGACAGGTGCATGACGACGGCAGGTACGACGATCCACGCGTGACGGGTTCGACGGGCGCTCCTGTTTCACGTGAAACCGACTACCAGAGCTGGCCGCCTTCCGGGGCGTCGGCGCAGGGCCCGTCGAACCGGCCGCCGGACGTCGAATCCGGGGAGCGCCGGGACCTTCCGGTGACCGGGGCGGGTCGTGCGGACTCGACGGTGCCCGGTGGTGCCCAGCCGGCTGGCGCGGGCGGACGGGTCATCCCGATCCGGCGCAACGCGGCGGCCCGGTTCGAGGCGCCGGTACCCCAGCAGCCGACCCCGGAGGCGGTGCCGGACGCGACCCCCGGTCCGGTCTTCGACACGACAGCGGCCTTCGAAAGCGCCGCCGTCGAGCCCGCGTACGTTTCACGTGAAACACCGATGCGCGAAGAGGATGACCCACCGTTGGCTATGGAGGCGATGCGTGCCGTGCAGATCCTGAATCCCAGTGGCGAGGTGACTATGCCTCGGCCGGAGCGGACCCGGGTCATGTGCGTCGCGAACCAGAAGGGCGGCGTGGGAAAGACCACGACCACGGTGAACCTGGCGGTGGCGCTCGCCCTGCACGGCAACCGGGTGCTGGTGGTCGACCTCGACCCGCAGGGCAACGCCTCCACCGGGCTCAACGTGCCGCACCACACCGGCGTGCCGGACGTCTACGACTGCCTCATCAACAGCGTGCCGCTGGAGGAGGTCGCCCAGGAGGTCGAGGGGATCCCCAACCTGTGGTGCGTACCGGCCACCATCGACCTGGCGGGTGCCGAGATCGAACTCGTCTCGGTGGTCGCCCGGGAGTCCCGGCTGGCCCGCGCCATCACCGCGTACCCGGGGCACTTCGACTACGTCTTTATCGACTGCCCGCCCTCGCTCGGCCTGCTCACGGTCAACGCTCTGGTCGCGGCGCAGGAGGTGCTCATCCCGATCCAGTGCGAGTACTACGCGCTGGAGGGCCTCAACCAGCTGATCCAGAACATCAACCTGGTTCGCCAGCACCTCAACCCGCGGCTGGAGGTCTCCACGATCCTGCTCACCATGTACGACCGGCGTACCCGGCTGGCCGACGCGGTGGAGCAGGACGTCCGGAACCACTTCGGTGACAAGGTGCTCCAGGCGGTCATCCCGCGTAACGTCCGCGTCTCCGAGGCACCCAGCTACGGCCAGTCGGTGATGACCTACGATCCCGGATCGCGGGGGGCGACGAGCTACTTCGAGGCCGCCCAGGAGATCGCCGAGCGAGGCGTCAAGGAGCCGGTGAGCCGGAATGCGTAGTGCGGACGAGGCGCTGGGAGGCGTGGCATGAAGAACCGTCCTCGGGGCGGGCTGGGTCGAGGCCTGGGCGCACTGATCCCGACCGGACCGGCGCCGGCCGCCGATGCCGCGGTGGGCGCCCCCGACAGCGGCGTCACCGTCGCGGCCGTACCGGCCGGAGCGCCGGCAGCGGTCGATCCGCCAGCGCCCGCGCCCGCGTCGGCGACACTCGGTCCGGTGCCCGGCGCCCGGTTCGCCGAGATCCCGGTCGACGCCATCGTGCCGAACCCGAAGCAGCCCCGGCAGGTCTTCGACGAGGAGGCGCTGGAGGAGCTGAAGACCTCGATCCGCGAGGTCGGATTCCTTCAGCCGATCGTGGTACGCCAGCTCGACGACGAGAAGTACGAGCTGGTGATGGGCGAGCGTCGGTGGCGCGCCGCGCAGGCGGTGGGCCGGGAGAGCATCCCGGCGATCGTCCGGGACACCCGCGACGACGCGATGCTCCGGGACGCGCTGCTGGAGAACATCCACCGGGCCAACCTGAACCCGCTCGAAGAGGCGGCCGCGTACCAGCAGCTGCTCGAGGAGTTCGGCGCCACCCACGAGGAGCTGGCTCGCCGGATCGGCCGGAGCCGGCCGCAGATCTCCAACACCATCCGGTTGTTGAACCTGCCCGCGCAGGTGCAGCGGCGGGTCGCGGCCGGCGTGCTCTCCGCCGGGCACGCCCGGGCGTTGCTCAGCCTCGACGACGCGGAGGCGCAGGAGCAGTTGGCGCTCCGGATCGTCGCCGAGGGCCTCTCGGTCCGGGCGACCGAGGAGATCGTGGCCCTGGCGCTGAGCGACGGCCCGACGAAGAAGGACTCGGCCCGGCGGCGGCCCAAGCCGCATGCGCCGGCGCTCACCGATCTGGCTGACCGCCTCTCGGACCGTTTCGACACCCGGGTGAAGGTCGACATCGGCCGGAACAAGGGCAAGATCACGATTGAGTTCGCGACGGTCGACGACCTGGAGCGGATCGTCGGAATCATCGGGGTCGACCGGGAGGAGCCCGAAGCCTGACCCCGGTACGCCGAACGGCCGCGCGCACACCGCAGGTGCCGCGGCCGTTTCCGCGCCCCCGGGCACCGCAGCCGTTCTCCTTGCCGCCCCGGCCCGCCGGGGACGCTCTCTGGTGCCCTGCCCTGCCCTGCCCTGCCCTGCCGCGCCGCGCCGCGCCGCGCCGCGCCGCGCCGTGTCGGGCCGGGCCGGGCCGGGCCGTGTCGGGCCGGGCCGTGTCGGGCCGGGCCGTGGTGTGCCGTGCGGGCCGCGCTGCGCGGTGGGTGCCGTGAGGGCCGCTCGGCGCGTGGGGTGCCGTGCCGGGCCGTTCTTTCGGTGCCCACGCGTGCCGCGTCGCCGTGTCGCGGCGTGCGGTGCTGTGCCGTACCGCGCCGTGCTGTGGTGTGCAGTGCCGGACCGTTCCGTGCCATGCGTGCCGCGTCGGCCTTGCGGTGCGTGCCGATGGTCGCCGCGCCGGTGTCTCGCTTTCCCAGTCGGTCCGCTGCGGCACGCGGCCGAGTATCCGATAAAACGCGGCGCCTCCCTCCTAGTGCCGCCGTTTCACGTGAAACAAGGCGCCGTCACCAGCCAGGACGCCGTGGCGTCGGGGCCAGCCATAGGACCGGGCGATGACGCTGTAGGCGGACGACGGTGGCGGGTTGGCTCCCGCAGGGCTGCCGCGGGCGGGAGGCCCTCTGCGGCGTCCTGAGGGCCGCCGTCCGGACTTCGAGGCCGGGGAGCGCCCGGACGCCGTCGGGGGCTCGGTCAAGGCAGGAGGTTCCGCATTGTCTAGCCAGCAGCGCCACCCGGCGGCGATCGGTAGCGACGCGGCCACCCGCAACGGGAGCGGGCTTGCCACGTCCGCCGGCCGGGCGGCCGACTCGGTGTGCGTGGAATCCAGGGTCGTCCCCGGTGCCTCACCTCTCAGCGGTCTGGCACAGGCGGCCGGTATCCGATCCGTGGCGGCGCAGCAGCCCGGACTCCGTGTTGGGGGGGTCCACAACGGTCGGCCGGCGTGGTGGAGGCAGTGACCGAGGCCGGCGCCGAGGTGTGTCGGTGCCGGGCGGGGCCTGCGGTACGTCGCCAACAGCCAGCGGCATCGGCGAATCGGGGTCGGGCGCGATCGCCGGCTATGGACGCATCCTGAGGATCGCCGTCGGAGGCCGCCGCCCTGCTGTGCGCCGGCAGGGAACCGAGGCCCTGCGAGCCCGCCGGCACGACGAGGCCGAGACAGACGCTGTTACTGGCACCGTCGGCCGCTGCGCACGCATCAGCCGACCGCTTGGCTTCGGACAGCGCAGTCGTCGCGAGGCGTTGGGTCGCTGCCAAGAGGTCCTGATGACCAGTCGCCGAGTCGGGGACTCGCCGTTTCACGTGAAACCCGCCGCGTGCTCGGTGGTAGCCACCGAGGTTGCGCGGCGGGCACCGGCACCCGAGCATCATCCGGCTGCCCGGCTGCCCGGCTGCCCGGCTGCCCGGCTGCCCGGCTGCCCGGCTGCCCGGCTGCCCGGCTGCCCGGCTGCCCGGCTGCCCGTCCGGGTCCAACGCGCCGCCGCCGATGGCTGCGGACGCGGCGACCGGTGAGCGGTGTCGTGCCTGGAAGCGGGAGTGCGACAGGGTCGGCGTGCATTGCCCCATCCACGCGGGCAGCTCGACAGCGCCCGCAGGTGCACGCACCTAGCCCTCAGCTCCGGATCGTCCACTGACTTCTTCACCGAACTCCCGGAGACCGACCAACCCCGGACCTGTCGGACCTCGGAGACTCCTCCCGGCCGCAAGGCGGCACGCGGCATCGTTGGGGATCGCGGCGGCGTACCGCCCTACCGCCCTACCGGTCATCGCCCGGCCCGGCTCTCTGCTTCACCGCCCCTGGGACGGCCCAACCTCGCCAGAAGCTCAGACTTGGACGCCCACAGCGGAACGAGGGGAATGACGCCGGGCAGTACCACAGACTCGCGGTCGGATGCCCGAACCTCCGGCGGCGCCGGCAGCGACCGGGCGCCGAGCCGTCACCGGTCTAGCGAGCCCCGCATCGGCGTGACCGGGTTGAGAGATCGGCGAGCCCGACCAACAGTCCGACCCAGCCCGCCCAGAGCCCGCCCGCCGAGCCCGCTACACCGTCCCGTGGACCCGCCAAAGTTATCCACACCGGTTTTCCACAGGCAGCCCCGTTTCACGTGAAACCCCGTGTGGAACAGGGGGTGTGCCTGTGGATGACGGGGTGTGTTCGGCGCCGTGGCGGCCTGTGGACAAGCGGTCGCGGGCCCGGTGCGACCCCCGTCGACCGATCGCCGGTCCAGCCCGGTGGCGGTCGGGAATGACGCTGATTCAAGTAGGGACAGCGGTGCCGGACTCGGTTAGGGTCAGCCTCGTGCAGGACACCCCTCCCTCAGTTCCGGACTTCACCCAGTGGCCGTCCTTCCCCTTCGAGGGCGACCTCCGGGTCAAGCAACTCGACGATCCGGTCCCGGTCGAACCGCCCCGCAAGGGCGAGGGACTCCGGGAATGCACCGCCTGCGGCGCTCCCGACGAGGCGTACATCTGGGTGAGCGAGCGCTGGCGGGTACGCGCTATGGACCGCCCCACCGGGCTGCCGATGGTGCTGATCCTCGAATCCCGCTCGCACCTCGATCTCGGCGATCTGCCCAACCTGCTCGCCGCCGAACTCGGCGTGATGACGGTACGGCTGGAGCGCGCGATCCGGTCGCTGGACGACGTCGCCCGGGTCCACGTCAACCGCTGGGGCGACGGCTCCGCTCACCTGCACATGTGGTTCCTGGCCCGGCCCCTCGGCCGGCTCCAGTTGCGCGGCACGTTCCTGCCGCTCTGGGACTCGATCCTGCCGCCGATCTCCGAGGCCCAGTGGCGGGAGAACCTCGCCCTGGTGGCCGCCTGGCTCGCCGAGTTCGGAGGGCGGCCGCTGGCCGAGCCGCCGCGCATCCAGTGGCAGGCGCCCTCGAGCCTGACGGACGCCGCTCCGGCGACCAGCGAGCGGGCGGACGAGGAGGCGGCATCGGTGATCGAGGCAGCGGCGGAGATTCCCGAACCGGCGTCCGGGAGCGAGCCCGACGCCGCTCCGGAGTCCACCACCCTCGGCACCTCGGCCACCGAGCACACCGGACAGCGGCAAGGGGATGTCTTGGAAGCACCCGCCGACAGGGGTGAGGTCGCACCGCCCGCCGGAACTCCGAGAGTTGCCGCCTCGGGCACCGCCCGCTCGACGGACAGCTAGTCCGCCGGACCGCCCGGGGTCGCGGTATCGCGGATCGGCACGGCCAGGGCTGAATCCTGTTCACAGCAGCCCCGACCGAGGGGCCGAGTCAGGAGACGTCGAAGCCGTGCGGCCAGACGGAACGGCCGGGGTAGGGAGTAGCCGCGCTCAGGCGCGGCTCGCGGCCCGGGTCACCAGGGAGCCGAGCACCCGGCCGAAGTCGAGACCGGCGGCCTGCACGGCGAGCGGCAGCAGGGAGGTCTCCGTCATCCCCGGGGAGACGTTGACCTCCAGCACGTGCGGCTGGCCGTCCGCGTCCACGATCAGGTCGACCCGGCTCAGGTCGCGCAGGCCGAGCGCGGCGTGCGCGGCGAGCGCCACCTCGGCGACCGTGTCGGCCACCGCCGGGTCCAGTCGGGCGGGCGTGTGCCAGGTGGTACGGCCGGCCGTGTACCGGGCGGCGTAGTCGTACACCCCGTTGCGGGGCACGATCTCCACGGCCGGCAGGGCGCGCGGACCGTCACCCAGGTCGACCACGGAGACCGCCACGTCCATGCCCGGCACGTACCGCTCGACCAGCGCCGTGGAGTCGTATGCGAAGCAGCCGACCATCGCGGCCGGGAGGGCCGTGGCGTCCCGGACCACCGCGGCGCCCAGACCGGAGCCGCCCTGGGCGGGCTTCACCATCAGCGGCAGGCCCAGCCGGTCCACGATCCGGTCGAGCACCGCCACCGCGCCCAGTTCGGAGAACCGGTCGTGCGGCAGCGCCACCCAGTCCGGGGTGGGGATGCCTGCCTCGCGGAGCACCGCCTTCGCCGACGGCTTGTCCCAGGCGAGCCGGGAGGCGCGGGCGTCGCAGCCGACGTACGGGATGCCGCAGAGGTCGAGCACCCCGCGCAGCGAGCCGTCCTCGCCGGTGGCGCCGTGCAGGGCGATCACCACGGCGTCCGGCGGGTCGGCGGCCAGCGCCGGCAGCAGGGCCACGTCGGCGTCGCGCAGCTCGGCGTCCATGCCGACGGCGCGCAACGCGTCGAGCACCCGGCGGCCGGAGCGCAGCGAGACGTCCCGCTCGTAGGAAAGGCCGCCGGCGAGGACCAGCACGTGCAGGTCGGCGGTGACGGGGGTCGCGGCGGGATGTTCGGCAGCGGTGGCGCTCATGCCGAAATCATGCCAAGTCAGGTCCCGGCGTGTCCGAACCGGCCTGCCCGCGTCGCACGCCGGGCCGGCCCACCGCGCCGAAGACCTTCCGCATGGCGATGTCCTGCTCCATCACGCCGGCCAGCCGGCGCACGCCCTCCCGGATCCGCTCCGGGGACGGGAAGGAGAAGTTGAGCCGCATGTTGCCGCTGCCGGTGCCGTCGGCGTAGAAGCCGGTGCCCGGCACGTACGCCACCCGGGCGGCGATGGCCCGCGGCATCATCGCCTTGGAGTCCAGCCCGTCGGGCAGGGTGGCCCAGACGAAGAGGCCGCCACCGGGGGTGGTCCAGGTGGTGCCGTCGGGCATCAGGTCCTCCAGCGCGGTGAGCATCGCGTCCCGCCGCTCCCGGTAGACCTCCCGGTAGACCTTGAGCTGCTGCCGCCAGGGCATTGTCGACAGGTAGGTGGTGACGGCCGCCTGGGCGTAGCCGCTGGGGCAGAGGATCTGCGCCTCGCTGGCGATCACCAGCTTGTCGCGGACCGCGTGCGGCGCGAGGATCCAGCCCACCCGCAGCCCGGGGGCGAAGGTCTTGGAGAACGTGCTCAGGTAGAAGACGCCGTCCCGCCGGCGCGCGCGCAGCGGCGCCGGCGCGTCGCCCTCGAAGCCCAGTTGGCCGTACGGGTCGTCCTCGACCACGAGCAGGCCGGCGCGCTCACAGATGTCGAGTACCCGTTCGCGCCGCTCCTCGGTCAGCGTGACGCCGGTCGGGTTCTGGTAGGTCGGGATGGTGTAGAGGAACTTCACCCGGCGGCCGGCGCGCGCCTGCTCGGCGATGGCCACCTCGAGCGCCTCCGGGATCAGCCCGTCGTCGTCCATCGGCACGTGCACGACCTGGGCCTGGGCCGCCTGGAACACCCCGAGTGCGCCGACGTAGGTCGGCCCCTCGGCGAGCACCACGTCACCCGGGTCGAGGAAGAGCCGGGCCACCAGGTCGAGCGCCTGCTGACCGCCGACGGTGACCACCACGTCCTCCGGGGAGGCGCCGCAGGCCGCGTCGATGCCGGAGAGGGACATCACCTCGCAGATCCGCTCGCGCAGTTCCAGGGTGCCCTGCCCGATGCCGTACTGGAGGGTGGTGGTGCCGTGCTCGGCGCCGAGCCGGCCGAGCATCTCGCCGACCGCGTCCAGCGGCAGTGCCGCGATGTAGGGGGCGCCACCGGCGAGCGAGACCACCTCCGGCCGGCTGGCCACCGCGAAGAGCGCTCGGATCTCGGAGGCGGTCATGCCCCGGACCCGACGGGCGTACCGGTCGGTGTAGTCGTCGAGTGTCGTGCCGGTCATGACATCACCTCGATGGCTGCTCGGGTGGCTTCCGTCCCGGGGTACCCCGGACACCGGCGACCATGGCGACACGGGACGCCGAATGTCGATCGTAGTCCGCTCGCGCCCGGATGACGCCGCGCCGGGGGCAGGCTTCCACATGCCGGACCCGGCGGACGGCCACCCGGAGGTGGGGTTTCGCGCGTCCTCTCCCCTGACGTCCGTTCGCGGCGTACGATCGCTGGTCGGGGGCAGGAAGGCGGCGGGGTCGTTCCGTGCCGGTTCATCACCGAGCCTGAGTGTGGGGATGCGCCAATGTCGCGACGTCTGGTCAGTCTGACCCTGGACACGCTGGAGGACCTGCCCCGCCCCTGCCGGCAGTGCGTCTTCTGGGAGCTCGACCCGGTCTCCGCCGACCGGGCCTGCGCGGCCGGCGACCCGGGCCTGGAGAAGGAGGCGTGGGTCTCCCAGACGCTGCTGGAGTGGGGCTCCTGCGGCAAGCTGGTCTACGTCGACGGCATGCCGGCCGGCTTCGTCATGTACGCCCCGCCCGCCTACGTGCCCCGCTCGATGGCGTTCCCCACCTCGCCGGTTTCGGCCGACGCCGCGCTGCTGATGACGGCCAACGTGGTGCCCGCCTTCGCCGGCGGCGGGCTGGGCCGGATGCTGGTCCAGGGTGTCGCGCGGGACCTCACCAAGCGCGGCATCAAGGCGATCGAGGCGTTCGGCGACGCCAAGTTCGGCGACTCCGACGACCCGGCCGGCGGTTGCCTGGCTCCTGCCGACTTCTTCCTTTCGGTGGGCTTCAAGACGGTTCGTCCGCATCCCCGCTTCCCGCGCCTCCGCCTGGAACTGCGCACCGCGCTGAGCTGGAAGTCCGACGTCGAGTACGCGCTGGAGAAGCTGCTCGGCTCGATGAGCCCGGAGACCCTGCTGCGGCCGGTCCGACCCGCCCCCGCCACCCGCTCCTCGATCGGCTGAACGCCGCACGCCCGACCGACCACTCCCGGGACGGGACGCCACGCCGCCGGTCAGTCCACCACCGTGCCGGCGGCCACCACCGCCCGCAGCTCGCTCACGTCGATCGAGCCGGTCGGCACGTCCCGCTCGATCGGGAAGTACATCCGCTGCACCCCGGCCACGATCGCCTCGACCACCCGGTCGCGGAACCGCGGATCCACCAGCCGGGCCCGGTCGGCCGGCGAGGTGAGGTAACCGACCTCGACCCGGACGGCCGGCATCCGGGTCAGTCGCAGCAGGTCCCACGCCTTGGCGTGGGTACGGCAGTCGCGCAGCCCGGTACGCGCCACGATCTCCCGCTGCACCAGCCCGGCCAGCCGCTCCCCGGTCGCCGAGGTCACCCCGTTGTCGGTGCCGTAGTGGTACGTGGCCACCCCCTCGGCGGCCGGGTTGGCGTGCCCGTCGGTGTGCAGCGAGATGAACACGTCCGCGCCGAGCGAGTTGGCCAGCTGGGCCCGGTCGACGTCGGGCAGGCAGGTACGCGGCGACGGGCCACGGGTGAGCTGCACCCGGACCCCGGACGCGGCGAGCCGCCCCTCCAGCCGGCTGGCCAGGTCGTGCACCAGGTCCGCCTCGGTCCAGCACAGCGGCCCGTCCCGCACCACCACGCCCGGGTCGGTGCCACCGTGCCCGGGATCGATCACCACCGTCTTGCCGACCAGCGTCGGCCCGGACTGCCGGATCGCGTCCGACTCGCGCAGCCACTGCGGCCGGCCTCCGACCACCTTGCGGCCCAGCCGGCGCAGCGCGTCCATGGTGTGCGGGCCGCACGAGCCGTCCGGGGTCAGCCCGACCTCGCGCTGGAACTGGGCGACCGCCCGGGCGGTCCGGATGCCGTAGATGGCGTCCGCGCGCCCCACGTCGTACCCCATCTCCAGCAGCCGCTCCTGCAGCGACCGGACGTCCTCACCGGTGAGCGGCTCGGGCACCGCGTGGTAGAGGGTGCGGGCGCCGAGCCGCCAGCGGGCGGCGTCCAGGGCCCGCCAGGTCTCCGCACCCACCCGCCCGTCCACGCTCAGCCCACGGGACTGCTGGAAGGCCCGCACGGCCCGTTCGGTCTGCGGGTCGAACTCGTCGCCCGGGCCGGGCGACGGGGTGAGCAGGTCGAGGCCGGAGAGCACCGTACGGATCTCCGTCACGGCGGGCCCACGGTCTCCGGGTCGGATCGGACGCACGCACGACCCCCTCTGCGCGGATGCTGGCTGGCCGGGCCCCGCGGTCGCAGGACCGCGACTGGAACGGAGGTGCTCGCCTCGTTGACGGGTTGCCGGGGCGCCGGCCACCGGGCCCCGGGTTGAGGTTATGCGTTCCGCGGGGTCGAGGTGCGGCCGTCCGGAAAAGACGAACCCCGCGCCCGGCTGTTGCGCGGGCGCGGGGTCGGAAAAGTGGTGTTTATGCTGCTCAGAGCGCGGATTCGATCAGCTTGACCAGTTCGCCCTTCGGCTTGGCCCCGGCGATCGACTGCACCGGCTCGCCGTTCTTGAACACGGTGAGGGTCGGCACCGACATCACCCGGTAGGTCCGGGCGGTCTCCGGGTTCTCGTCGATGTTGAGCTTGACGATGGTGACCTGGTCACCCATCTCGCCGGCGATCTCCTCCAGCAGCGGCGAGACCTTGCGGCACGGCCCGCACCACTCCGCCCAGAAGTCCACCAGCACCGGCTTGTCGGACTTCAGCACGTCGGCCGCGAAGCTCGCGTCGGTGACCGACTTGGTTGCACCCATCTATGACCCTCCTCCGGGGATGTGTATCTGGTTGTTCAGCCCTGCAGCGTGGCGATGAAGCGCTCGGCGTCCAGCGCGGCCGCACAGCCCGTGCCGGCGGCGGTGATCGCCTGCCGGTAGGTGTGGTCGACCAGGTCGCCGGCGGCGAAGACACCGGGCACGCTGGTCCGGGTGCTGGGAGCCTCGACCTTCACGTACCCCTCGGCGTCGAGTTCCACCTGCCCCCGGAAGAGCTCGCTGCGCGGGTCGTGGCCGATCGCCACGAAGACACCGGTGACGTCGAGCACCTTCGACTCACCGGTGTGCACGTTGCGCACCCGGACGCCGGAGACCTTGCCGTCGGCACCGAGGATCTCCTCGACCACGGTGTTCCACTCGACCTTGATCTTCTCGTTGCCCAGCGCCCGGTCGGCCATGATCTTGCTGGCCCGGAACGAGTCCCGGCGGTGGATGATGGTCACCGAGTCGGCGAACCGGGTCAGGAAGCTGGCCTCCTCCATCGCCGAGTCGCCACCGCCGACCACCACGATGTTCTGGTTGCGGAAGAAGAAGCCGTCACAGGTGGCGCAGGAGGAGACACCGTGGCCCAGGTACTCCTGCTCACCCGGTACGCCCAGCGGACGCCAGGCGGAGCCGGTGGCGAGGATGACCGCGCGGGCCCGGTAGGCCGTCTCGCCGACCCAGACCGTGCTGGTCGCCCCGGAGCCGACGTCGCCGGTGTCCACCAGCTCGACCCGGGTGACGTCGTCGGTGAGGAACTCGGCGCCGAACCGCTCGGCCTGCTTGCGCATGTTGTCCATGAGTTCGGGACCGAGGATGCCGTCGGCGAAGCCGGGGAAGTTCTCCACCTCGGTGGTGGTCATCAGCGCGCCGCCGGACTGCACGCCCTCGATGACCAGCGGCTTGAGGTTGGCGCGTGCGGCGTAGACCGCCGCCGTGTAGCCGGCCGGCCCGGAGCCGATGATGATCAGGTTGCGGACCTCGTCCACTGCCGTCTCCCGATTGTGTGTGTTCGCCATCGGCACGCGCACCGATGCCGATCCGAGTGCCGACGCCTCGGGGGTGCCGGCAGCTGACTTCCAGAACGTCATCGTACGAACCGGGGATTCCCGAGCCGGTCATCCGGTGGGTCAGGTCACGTGGACGGTCAAACGCCCGACCGCGATTTCACCCTACCCGCGTGCGGTACCGGGTGTCCGCGCCAGATCCGGGGACACCGCACTCGGGTCCGCTGACCCAGGCCCACCGGGCACCGGAGTTGTCGGTGAAGCGCACCACCAGCGCCGGCTGCCCCTGGAACCGGGCGTAGTCGACCACCTCGACCACCAGCGGCCCGGCGCCGTGCTCGGTGCCGATGTCGCCCAGGCAGGCGGTCAGCGCGGCCTGGTCGGCGAGCCGGTCGAGACCGCCCGGGGCGGCCATCCGCCCGCCCTCCGCGTCGACCCGGGCCGGGGCGCCGCTGCCGAACGGCACGGCCTTCAGCGTGGACAGGCCGCCGAGCGTCTCGGGGGTGTAGTCCGTCCCGCTGCGCTGCTGGGCGCCGGAGGCGCCGGCCGCCGCCGGACCGGCCGCCTCGGGCGCGGTCCGGCCCTCGGCGCTGTCGCTCAGCGCCGTTCCGGCCGCCCCGTCCTCCGACCGGTTACCGGCGAGCTGGTTCACGCCGAGCCCGACCGCGGCGATCGACACCGCGGCGACCGCCACCGGACCGGCGAGCCGGGTGAACCGGCGCCGCCGCCGGCCCGGGCCGGTCGCCGCGCCGCGCCCCGGCTCCGATCGGGGTACGCCGGCCGGGCGCCGCCCGGAGCCACCCACCGGCTGCGCCGGCACGACCGCCGGCGCGGCGGCGGTGTCCGGCTCGGCGGACACCGCGCGCGACCCGGTGGCCGCGGTGGGGTCGGCCGGAGTCTCGTCGGACGGTACGTCGACGGGCTGCGCGGCGAGGGCGGCCAGGATCCGGTCGGTCACCGCCGCCGGCATCGGCTCGGGCGATTCGCCCCAGCCGGCCAGGTCGGCGCGGACCCCGGCCACGGCCGCGGCCAGCAGCGCGTACGCCTCGGACCAGGCGGGGTCCTCGGTGACCAGCCGGGCGACGGTGGCCTCCTCGGGGGTGCCCTCCAGCGCCCCGCCGACGTAGTCGGCGAGCAGGTCGTGGTCGACCTCGCTGAAGCCCCCGGCGCTCACGCGTCCTCCTGGTTGGCATCCCGCCGGGATCGTCCCGACCCCGATCCGACGCCCTCGGGAGCCCGGGGGTTCCCGAGGGTGACACCCGGCACGTCCGGCTCCGGCCCGCCCGCCGGCTGTCCGGGCCGGGCGGTGGTTCGCGGCCGGAGGTGACCGAGCATGGTGGCCAGCCGCGCCCGGCCCCGGGCGCACCGGCTCTTCACCGTCCCCTCGGCCACGCCGAGCATCCGGGCGACCTCGGCCACCGGGTAGCCCTGCACGTCGACCAGGACCAGCGCGGCCCGCTGCTCGACCGGCAACGCGGCGAGGGCGTCGCGGACGACCAGCGCGGTGTCGTGGTCCGGTGCCGGCGCGGCCGGCTCGACGCCGCCGGTGGCGGACCCGGACTCCCGGTCGTGCACCCCGTCCGGCAGCGGCACGGTCGGATGCGCTCGGCGGCGCCGGATCCGGTCCAGGCAGGCGTTCACCACGATCCGGTGCAGCCAGGTGGTGACTGCCGAGTCGCCGCGGAAGCGGGCCGCGGCGCGGTGCGCCGAGAGCAGCGCGTCCTGGAGGGCGTCCGCGGCCTCCTCGCGGTCGCCGAGGGTACGCAGGGCGACCGCCCAGAGCCGGTCCCGGTGCCGGCGGAACAGCTCGGCGAAGGCGTCCCGGTCGCCGGCCACGTGGGCGTGCAGCAGGTCCAGGTCGCTGGCCTCGGCCGGTGACGACGCGAGCGGCGGGCCACCCGTGGTGCCCGCCGACCCGTCCGCCCGCTCGCCGTGCCCGGTCATCATCGCGTCCGGCGGAGGCGACGCCCGGGGTGCGACGAGCGGCTCACGAACCCTGGACCTTGATCTCCTGCACGCCGACCTTGTAGCCGCCGTCGCTGTCCGGCAGCTCGGTGATCCAGAAGAGCAGGTAGCGGTACTTCTGTTCGGCGTTGAAGCCGGTGAAGGTCATGGTGGTGCCGTCGTGCTCCTCGAATGCCCGACCGACCGGCTTCTGCTGGTAGTCGGCGACGAGCTGGGCGTCACCGGCCTTGGTCGACGGGTGCTCGGTGGTGCCGTGGAAGAGCTGGGCGGAGGCGCCCTGGGCGGAGAGCAGGACCTGCACCGACTTCACGTTGCGCTCGGAGCCGAGGTCGATCCAGACCCCCATGCCCTTCTTGAGGTTGCCGAAGTTGGCGGCCCGCCGGTAGGTCTGCGTCTCCCAGCCCTCGTCCTCGTCACCGTCGAACACCTTGTCGGCGTTCTTGACCTCGGTCCGGTCTCCGTCCGGGTCGATGATCTGAGCTCTGGTGATCTTGATCGGGCCCACGGCGGGAGCCGGGCTGGCGTCGTCGGCGGGAGCGCTGGAGGTGGGCTGGGCGACCGGGTTGGTCTGCGGGTCCTTGTCGTCGCCGCCGAGCGCGCTGATGCCGATCAGCAGGCCGACCAGGGCGACGGCGAGCAGGCCGGCGATGCCGATGGCCACCTTGCGACCGCCGGCGGCGGCCAGCGGCGACGGCTCGTCGCCGGTGTCCGCGGCGAACCGCAGCGGGCCGCTGTTGTCCAGGTACTGCTCGTCGGCGGGCACGTCGAGCCGGGCCAGTTCGGCCGCCAGCACGTCCGAGGAGGGCGGCGCGACCTCGGCGTCGAGCAGGTCCATGGTCAGGTCGTCGAGGTACGCCGGCACGCCGGCCCGGACCTGCCGGGGCGCGGCGAGCGCGCCGGTCGCGTCGCGCACCGCGTCCGGGATGGCGGCCCGGCCGTGGCCGGCGGTGGCGCCGCGCAGCGGGGCCTCGGTGTGCGGCCAGTGCCCGGTCAGCGCGAAGTAGAGGATGCCGCCGACCGCCCGGACGTCGCTCTCCTGGCTGTCGTCGCCGTCGGTGCGCGCGTCGGCCAGCACCACGCGGCCGTCGTCGCTGATCATCACCGTGCCGGGGTGGACGTTGCCGTGCACCATGTCGGTGGCGTGCACGGCGGCCAGCGCGCTGGCGACGGCGTTGCCGATGGTGGTCGCCCGGGCCCCGTCGAGCGGGCCGTCGGCGACCAGTTCGCGCAGCGACCGGCCGTCGACCCACTCGCGGACCACGTACGCCCGCTCGCCCTCGTCGATCGCGTCGTAGACGCCGACCAGGTTGGGGTGGATGACCCGGCTGGCCGCGACGGCGGCCTGGAGCATCTCGGTGGCGGACTCGCCGCCCGGGTAGCGCAGCACGACCGCGACGGGACGGCGCAGTACGACGTCGACCCCGCGCCAGACCAGCCGGCCCGCGCTGTCGTTGTTGATGTGCTCGACCAGCTCGTAACGCTCGGCGAGGATCTCACCGGCCGTGGGAGCACCGAAGGTCATGACCGGAGGAGCGCTCTCGTCCGCGTCCTGACCCTCGCCGACCTGGGTCACCCGTCCTCCCTCGGTGATCGTGTCGATCGATGGACCCGCGCTGCTGGGCATGTGGCTTCCCGCTCTGTCTTTCAGGGGCCGGCCGACCGGTGTCGGCGCGAGCGCCGGTGCCTGCCGTACCCGTCGAGAGCGACCTTACCCGGCTGGGCCGTCTCCCCGACATGTCATCTTCCCGCCGCACCCAGCGAGGTTTCGGGAGTAGACGAGCTCGTCCGGTTACGACCGTTGTCAACCACGTTGCTGGCACATGTACTAGCCAATCTAGAGGTAGACCGCAAGGGCTCGACGCAGGGGCCGGAACGGTGTCGCGGCCGCGTCGATGTCCGGGGGGTTCCCGACGAACGGGGCGCCATACTCAGCCGTCCGGTTGGTTATCCACAGCCCGATCCGGTGACTGAGCGGGGAATCGCGGAGTTATCCACAGGCGCATCCCCAGGCTGGTGATCCACCGTCACGCTTCGTACCGGCGGGTAGGGCCGGGCGGCGGTCAGCGGCCGAGCCGGCGCCGGACCATCCCGACCACCTCGGTGATCTCACCGATCCGCAGCGCCATGGCCAGACCGAGATAGGTACCGCCGATCACCGCCCCGCCGATCACCAACTGGGCCAGCGCCTGGGCGCGGCTCGGCGTGTCGTCGCCGGGCAGCAGGGCGACCACCAGCAGGCCGACCAGGGCCGCGCCGAGCGCGGCGACCGCGACCCGGGCCAGGGTGCGGGTGATCGCGCCGAGCCCGATCCGGCCCACCCGGGGCCGCAGCAGCCAGGCGGAGGCGATCGCGGCGGCCAGGTAGGAGACCGCGTTGCCGATCATCATTCCGGCGGCCGCGAAGTGCGCGGCGAAGGCGGCGAAGAGAATGATCTGGACTCCGATCCGCAGCGCCACCACCGGAATGTTGATCAGCGCCGGGGTGCGGGTGTCGGGGAGCGCGTAGAAGGCGAAGGTGAACAGCTGGCTGATCGCGAACGGCACCAGCGCGAGCGCGGCGACCAGCAGCACCAGCGAGGTGTCGGCGGCGTTGTCGTCGCTGAACGCGCCGTAGCGGAACAGCGTCACCGACAGCGGGGTGGCCAGCACCGCGTAGCAGACGGCGATCGGGGCGAGCACCGCCGAGACGGTGCGGGTGCCCCGGGACAGGTCGGCGGCGAGGTCGGCGTACCGGCCGTCGGCGGCGGCCGCGCTCATCCGGGGCATCAGCGCGGTGATGATCGAGACGGCGATGATGCCGTGCGCCATCATCAGCAGCAGGAAGACGTTGTTGTAGATCAGCGCGCCGGCGTCCCCGTCACCCGCCCGGTTCAGCAGGTTGAAGAGCACGATCAGGCCGATCTGGCTGACCGCGACGTAGCAGAACATCCAGGCGCCGAGGCGGCCCAGCTCGGCCAGGCCCAGCGCCCGGAAGTCGAACCGGAACCGCCACCGGAAGCCCACCTTGCGCAGCGCCGGCAGCAGGCCGGCGGCCTGGATCGCCACGCCGAGCAGGGTGCCGCCACCGATCAGCAGGATCCGCCCGGTGGTCATCTGCTCCGGCCGGATGATCTCGGCGCCGAAGATCGCGATGTAGAGCCCGGCGGTGGCGATCACCACGATGTTGTTCAGGATCGGCGCCCACATCGGGGCGGCGAAGTGCCCCCGGGTGTTGAGCACCGCGCTGATCAGCGCGCTGAGGCCGGTGAAGAAGATCATCGGCAGCATCAGGTACGACAGGTTGGTGACGAGTTCCTGGTAAGCCTCGCCGCGGTTGTCGCTGGTGTAGAGCATGGTGAGCAGCGACGCGGCGGCCACGGCGAGCAGCGCGGCCGCGGCCAGGGTGACCACCGCGAGGGTGAGCAGCCGCTGGGCGTACGCCTGACCGCCGTCGGCGTCGGCCTTGCGCCGGCGCACCAGCACCGGGATGAGCACGCTGGTGAGGATGCCGCCGAGCAGGAACTCGTAGACCATCCCGGGCAGGATCTGCGCGGTGGTGTACGCGTCGCCGACCAGGGCGCCGCCCAGCGCCGCGGTCAGCGCCAGCGTGCGCAGGAAGCCGGTGCCCCGGCTGACCAGGCTGCCGATCGCCATCACCGCGCTGTTGGTCGCGGCGCTGCCCTCGGCCACCTGCTCCGGCGGCGGGGCGGTCGACTCCATCGCCGGCTGGTTGAGCGGCTCCGCCGAGATGAACGTGGCGCCGTCCGCCGGAGGCCGCCCGCCGCCGTCACCCATGGCGTTCGCGCTGCGGTAGAGCCCGCCGCTCATCTTCTCGCCTCCAAGGGGTATCCGGAGCCGGCACCGGCCCGCACGAGCATGACGATAGTCAACGCGCACCTGCTACCCGCGCCCGGCGGAGGACATCCGCACCGGGACCGATAGGCTGGCGATCCCATGTCCGAAGCCTCCGTTCCCCGTGCCGCCGCCGACCGCCGCGAACTCACCGCCGCGCAGCGCAACGCCGTCGCCGAACTGCTCCGGGTCTCGCCGGTCGCCGACGAGCTCGGCCGCCGGTTCGCGAAGGCCGGCCACGAGTTGCACCTGGTGGGCGGTTCGGTGCGGGACGCCCTGCTCGGCCGGCTCGGCGAGGACCTCGACTTCTGCACCGACGCGCTGCCCGACCAGACGCTGCGCATCGTCCGGGGCTGGGCCGAGTCGATCTGGGAGACCGGCCGCGAGTTCGGCACCATCGGCGCCCAGCGCGACGGGCTGCGGCTGGAGATCACCACCTTCCGGGCCGAGGCGTACGACCAGGTCACCCGCAATCCGGTGGTCAGCTACGGCACGGACCTGACCGAGGACCTGAAGCGGCGGGACTTCACCATCAACGCGATGGCGGTCAGCCTGCCCGAGCACCGGTTCACCGATCCGCACGGCGGGCTGGCCGATCTCGCGGCGAAGGTGATCCGGACCCCGGCGTCGCCGCAGGAGTCGTTCCGGGACGACCCGCTGCGGATGCTCCGGGCCGCCCGGTTCGCCGCCCAGCTGCGCTTCGCGGTGCACCCGGACGTGCACGCGGCGATGACCCGGATGGCCGCCGACCTGGACCGGATCACCGCCGAGCGGATCCGCGACGAGTTCACCAAGCTGCTCTGCGGCGCCGACCCGGTGACCGGGCTCCGGTTGCTGGTCGACACCGGGCTGGCCGACCGGTTCCTGCCGGAGCTGACCGGCCTGAAGCTGGAGATCGACGAGCACGCCCAGCACAAGGACGTCTACGAGCACACCCTCACCGTGGTGAGCAACGCGGTCTCGTACGAGGAGGACGGCTGCGACTTCGTGCTCCGGATGGCCGCGCTGATGCACGACGTCGGCAAGCCGGCGACCAAGGCGGTCGGCCCGGACGGCCGGGTCAGCTTCCACCACCACGAGGTGGTCGGCGCCCGGCTCACCAAGGCGCGGATGAAGGCGCTGCGCTACCCGAAGGACGTCACCGCTCAGGTGACCGCGCTGGTCGCGCTGCACCTGCGGTTCTACGGCTACGGCCGGGGCGAGTGGACCGACTCGGCGGTGCGCCGCTACGTCGCCGACGCCGGTGACCTGCTGCCGCGGCTGCACAAGCTCACCCGGTCGGACTGCACCACTCGTAACCGGCGCAAGGCGGCCCAGCTCGCCGCCGACTACGACGCGCTGGAGGAGCGGATCGCCCGGATCGCCGCCGAGGAGGATCTGGCCCGGGTCCGCCCCGACCTGGACGGCAACGCGATCATGGAGCTGCTCGGCGTACCGCCGGGGCCGGTGGTCGGCCGCGCCTGGAAGCACCTGAAGGACCTGCGCCTGGAGCGCGGCCCGCTGGACCGCGAGACGGCCGAGGCCGAGCTGCTGCGCTGGGCCCGCGACGAGGGCCTGCGCGACTGAGCCGACGCGGAGGGCGCCGCCCCCGGGGAGCGACGCCCTTCGCCCTACGGTCGGCGCTACTTCGCCTCGACCGCGGTGCCGTCCACCGCCGGCTTGCCGTTGCCCGACGACGACGCCGAGCCGAGCTTCGCCAGCAGGCCGGTCAGGTCGATGCCGGTCAGGTCGCTGCCCAGTTGGAGCCCCTGCGCCACGTTGCCGGCCACCGACTTGGTCAGCGAGGAGGCCCCGTCGGTCGAGATGACCGTCATCTTGTCGATCGCGCCGATCGGCGCGCTGGCCGCCTCGACCACCTGCGGCAGCACCTTGACCAGCAGGTCGAGCACCGCCGCCTCGCCGTACGCGGCGAACGCCTCGGCCTTGCGGGCCATCGCGTCCGCCTCCGCCTGCCCCTTGGCCAGGATGGCCGCCGCCTCGGCCTGGCCCTCCCGCTCGACCGCCTCGGCGATCGCGGAGCGCCGCCGCTGCTCGGCCTCGCCCTCCTTGGCGCCCTCGATCGCGTTCGCCTCGGCCAGCGCGGCCCGCCGGGCCCGCTCGCCCTCACCGGTGAGCCGGGCCTGCTCGGCGGCGGCCTGGGCGGCGGCGATGACTGCCTGCCGCTGCGCGTCGGCGTTCAACACCGCGGCGTTGCGGGCCGCCTCGGCCTCCTGCTCGACCTTGTACCGGGCGGCGTCCGCCGGCTTGCGCACCTCGGTGTCCAGTTGGCGCTGCTTCAGCTCGGCGTTGCGCTCGGCCACCTTCTGCTGCTCGGAGAGGATCGCCTGGTCCCGCTCGGCCTGGGCGAGCGGCCCGGCGGCGGCGGACTTCGCCTTGGCCGCGTCGATCTCCGCCTGGATGGCTGCCTGCTTGAGCGCCAGGTTCCGGTTGGCCTCGGCGATCGCCTCCTCGGCGAGCAGCCGCTCCTGCTCGGCCTGCTGCCGGGCCCGGGCCTCGGCGATGGCCGCGTCCTTGAGCACCCGCGCGGCCTCCGGCCGGCCCAGGTCCTGCAGGTAGGAGCCCTCGGCGAGGATGTCCTGGAGCTGGAAGGTGTCCAGCACCAGGCCCTGGTTGGTCATCGAGTGCTCGGCCTCCTCGGCCACCGCGCTGGCGAAGGCCGCCCGGTCCCGGATGACCTCCTCGACGGTGAGCCGGCCGACGATCGAGCGCAGCGCGCCGGCGAGCACCTCCCGGGTGAAGTCCTCGATCTCGTCCTGCTGGTGCAGGAAGCGCTGGGCGGCCGCGCGGATGGCGTCCTCGGTGCCGCCGACCTTGACGATCGCGACCCCGTGCAGCTCGGTACGGATGCCCTGCTTGCTCACCGCGCCCTTGATCCCGACGTCGATCCGGCGGCTGGACAGGTCCAGCGACTGGAGCTTCTGCACCACCGGCAGGACGAAGACCGAGGCGCCGAGCACCACCTTCTGCCCGGACATGTCGGTCGACCGGCCGCCGTCGGCGGTCTGCGTGGTGCGGCCCTTGCGGCCGGTGACGATGAAGGCCTCGTTCGGCCCGGCGACCTTGATCCGGGAGAGCACGAAGAGGATGAGCACGAGGACGAGGAGGACCGCGCCGCCGATGGCGATGAGAAGGGGCATGTGACCGTCCTGTTTCTTTATGAGGGGGTTCAGTAGGTCTCGACGTGCACGCTGGTCTCGCTGAGCGCCTCGACCACGAAGATCTGGGCGCCGACCGGGATCGGCCGGTCGGCCCGGGCGTTGAGCTTCACCGGCTGGCCGGCCACGCGGACCCGGACCTCGCCGTAGCCGTCGACCGGCACCGGGGTGACCACCAGGCCGAGCGCGCCGACCAGGTGGTGGCGGTTGGGGGTCGCGTCGGTGGGCATGTCGCGGGCCGCCCGGCCGAGCCGGGCCGCCACCCACGCGGTGGGCACGGCCGCGAGAACTCCGCCGGCCACCGCCGCCGCGATCGCGCCGGGGCCGCCCCCGCCGAGCAGTTCGTTGACGATCGCGGCGCCGAAGCCGAGCGCCCCGACGAACCCGGCGACCGCCTCGACCGACACCGGACCGTCCAGATCGGGTTGACCGAAGTGGAGCAGTTCGGTGCCGAGCAGCGCGAGCGCCAGCACCCCGACGCCGATGCCGCCGATGATGAGGAAGAGCAGGGTCCCCGTGGCCACGACCCGCACGGTATCGATCCCGCGCAACGTCCCGGCCGGTCGCGGCGGGTGTCCGACAAGGAATCTAGCTGTTGACAAGATCGCGCCGATCGGTGCATCTTGACAATGACAAGACGGAGGTTTCCATGTCCGAGGCAACCCGCACCACCGCCGGCGTCCTGCTGATCACCGTGGTCGCCGTCGCGTACGGCGGCCTGACCCTGCTCACCCACCTGGCCCGGCGCAAGGCCGGCTACCTCGACAACCCGGTCCGCCGGGGGCTGTGGACCGCCGGCCACGCCCACGCCGGGGTGCTGGTGCTGTTCGCGCTCGCCGTGCTGCCCTACGTCGACCAGGCCGACGCGTCCGACGGCACCCGCACGCTGATCCGGTCGCTGCTGGTCGCGGCGCCGATCCTGATGCCGCTCGGCTTCTTCCTCTCGGTGGTCCGGCCGCAGGACACCCGGCCCAACAAGCTGATCTGGCTGACCGTGGCCGGCGGGGCCTGCCTCGTCGCCGGCGCGCTGCTGCTCGGCGTCACCCTGCTCTGAGCGCCGGCCGGAGCCGGGGCGGCGTCAGCCCGGTAGGGGCGCCGCGGCTCCGCCAGCCCGCTGCGCGCACCAGGGCCTCTCGACCGGGACGCGGCACCGGGCGGCTGCCGGCGGGATCTGTCGGACCGGTGGACGACAATGGGTGGATGCGCTGGACCGTGCTCGACTCGCCGATCGGAGAGTTCTCCGTGGCCACCGACGACGACAGCGTCCGCGGTACGCGTTTCGGCCGGGTCGCCGGCGCCGCCGACGAGCCGGGCGACGGGTTCTCCCGCCGCGCGGTGGCGGAGCTGCGGGCCTACTTCGCCGGCGAGCTGACCGAGTTCAGCCTGCCGGTGGCGGCGCCCCGGGGCTCCGACTTCGAGCGGGCGGTGTGGCGCGAGATGACCCGGATCCCGTACGGCGGCATGCTCACCTACGGCGAGGTGGCCCGGCGGGTGGGCGATCCCGGCGCCGCCCGGGCGGTCGGGGTGGCCTGCAACCGCAACCCGGTCCCGGTCATCGTGCCCTGCCACCGGATCGTCGGCGCCGGCGCCAAGCTGGTCGGCTTCGGCGGCGGTCTGGACCGCAAGCGCTTCCTGCTCGAACTGGAGGCCCGGGTCGACTTCGAACGCTCCCTGCTCGGCTCCGGCTGACCCACCGGCGGCTCCCGGCCGGCCGGAGAGCACGCGAGCCGTCGGGCCGGCCGGAGACACGCGAGCCGTCGGCCGAACGGATCGGGAGCGACCGATCGGTCGATGCGACGGATCACGCTCGGCGCTGAGGATCGAGGCGTCTGATCCGCCCGACCTCGACGGGGGCTTCCCATGAACGACAGGCAGGACAGGACCGTCAACCGCCGCCGGCTGTTGCGCCGAGCGGGCACCGTCGCCGCGGGGATCGCCGGCACCGGGGTGGTCGGGGCAAGCGCCGCCGGCCCCGCCCAGGCCGCTCCCGGGGACCCGGTCCTGCAAGGCCGGGACAACGACGCCGTGGACCAGACCACGACGTTGCGGAGCGCCGCCACGGGCGCCACGCTGCGGCTGGAGAACGCCAGGACGACGCCGTACCCGAACGACATCACGCTGGCCGAGCCGGCGCTGCGGCTCGCCCCGAGCGGCGACACTCTTCCGCCGACTGCCGAGGTCGGCTCGATCGGCATGAACAGCGCCGGCACGCTGCTGGCGGTCTCCGGCCGGTCCGACGGGTTCAGCATCGTCGACTTCGTCTACACCAGCGGCACCGCCAGCCGGATCGTCCCGGTCACGCCGCAGCGGGTCATCGACACCCGCACGCCGATCGGGCGGGCCCGGATCGAGAACCGCACCGGCAACCTGGACAGCTCCGGCCGGCTCCTGGCCGGCCGGACGATCCACGTCAACCTGGGCGACTACGTCTTCTTCGGTGAGGGCGTGTTCGGCAACGTGACCGTCACCGGTCCACTCGCCGCCGGCTTCCTCCAGATCTTCCCGGAGGGCACGCCGCGCCCCGCGGAGTTCTCCACCATCAACTTCCAGGCCAACCAGACGCTGTCGAACGCGTTCTTCTCGGGCGTCAGCAACAACCTCGACCTGGTCTCGGTCTACACGCTGAAGACGACGCACGTGATCATCGACGTGGTGGCGTTCGTGATCAGCTACGGCGAGGTGAACCCGATGTTCCAGCCGATCTCCGGCGGGGAGCGGTTGAGCGCCGAGGCGCTCGCCGCCCGCCGGGCGGAACGCGCGGCCGCGGCCCGGCGGAGCAGGCCCCGCTGGAGCTGACGGCCGGTCCCCGTACCCGATCGACCGGAACACGCGAGGGCCGGGTCCGTGCGGACCCGGCCCTCGGCGGTGCTGGTGGTCAGCGCGTCAGCGCTCGACCTCGCCGGCGATGAACGCCTCGACGGCGGCGTGCGCGTCGTGGTCGGCGTACTGCACCGGCGGGGACTTCATGAAGTACGACGAGGCCGACAGGATCGGGCCGCCGATCTTCCGGTCCAGCGCGATCTTCGCGGCCCGGACCGCGTCGATGATGACGCCGGCCGAGTTCGGCGAGTCCCACACCTCGAGCTTGAGCTCGGCGTTGAGCGGGGTGTCGCCGAACGAGCGGCCCTCCAGGCGGATGTACGCCCACTTGCGGTCGTCCAGCCACGGCACGTGGTCGGACGGGCCGATGTGCACGTCGCTCTTGCTCATCTCGTGCGGGATCTGGGAGGTCACCGACTGGGTCTTCGAGATCTTCTTCGAGACCAGGCGGTTGCGCTCCAGCATGTTCATGAAGTCCATGTTGCCGCCGAAGTTGAGCTGGTACGTGCGCAGCAGCTCGACACCGCGGTCCTCGAAGAGCTTCGCCAGCGCCCGGTGCACGATGGTGGCGCCCACCTGGCTCTTGATGTCGTCACCGACGATCGGCAGGCCGGCGTCGGTGAACTTCTGCGCCCACTCCGGGTCGGAGGCGATGAAGACCGGCAGGGCGTTCACGAACGCGCAGCCGGCGTCGATCGCGGCCTGGGCGTAGAACTTGTCGGCCTGCTCGGAGCCGACCGGCAGGTAGGAGACGACCACGTCGACCTGGGCGTCGCGCAGCGCCTTGGCCACGTCGACCGGCTCGGCGTCCGACTCCTCGACGATCTCGCGGTAGTACTGCCCCAGACCGTCGAAGGTGGGGCCGCGCTGCACGGTGACGCCGGTCGGCGGCACGTCGCAGAGCTTGATGGTGTTGTTCTCGCTGGCCACGATCGCCTCGGCGAGGTCCATGCCCACCTTCTTGGCGTCCACGTCGAACGCCGCGACGAACTGCACGTCCGAAACGTGGTAGTCGCCGAAGGTGACGTGCATGAGACCCGGGACGCGGTCGTTCGGGTCGGCGTTCCGGTAGTACTCCACGCCCTGTACCAGGGACGAGGCGCAGTTCCCCACACCGACGATGGCGACGCGGACGGAGCCCATAGCGTCTGCCTCCTTCTTCTTCATCACGGCCGCTCTTTCCTGGACTCTCCAGGCGGAGGCGGGCTGGTGTCTTCTCGTCGGCCGCCGGCCGTCCCGGGCTGCGGGACCGTCGGGGCACGGCCGGAGCGCTCGTTGGCGATGAGCTCCTCCAGCCAGCGAACCTCGCGCTCACAGGCCTCCAGCCCGTGGCGTTGCAGTTCCAGGGTGTACGCGTCGAGGCGCTCGGCCGCCCGGCCGAGCACGTCACGAAGCCCTTCGCGACGCTCCTCGATCTTTCGCCGGCGACCCTCCAGGATGCGCAGTCGGGTCGCCTGGTCGGTCCGGGCGAAGAACGCGAAGTGCACACCGAAGCCCGTGTCGTCGTACGTCTCGGGCCCGGCCTGTGCGATGAGTTGGGCGAAGCGTTCCTTGCCCTCCGCGGTGATTTTGTAGACCACCCGACCTCGTCGGCTGGTCAGCGCGGGAACCTCCTCGGCGGTGGCGGGTGTCTCGGCGGCCTCGGCGATCCAGCCCGCCGCCTGGAGCCGCCGCAGGGTCGGGTAGAGCGAGCCGTAGCTGATCGCCGCCCGGATGGCTCCGAGCTTTGCGGTCAACTCCTTGCGCAGCTCGTAGCCGTGCATCGGAGACTCCTGCAACAGGCCGAGGATGGCGAGCTCGAGCACGGACCACCCTTCCCTTACCCTGTGCGGGGAGTGCTAACCGCCGCGATGTATCGGACCGATACATCGCACGTTAGCGGTTCACCGTGATCAGGGCAAACCCCCAATCCGAGTTCCTGTCGTCACGCATCGTCACCACGGTCGCCTCGTCAGGCGAGACCGCGTACCCTTCTCCGCATGCGTACGCAGCGCCAGGTCGTCGACTACTCGCTCCAGAAGCGGGCGGTGCTGCGTGAGCTCCTCGCCGGGCGGGTCGGCACCTACGACGTCTGCGACGCCTCGCCGTACCTGAAGAACGCTGCTCGGTTCCACGGTGAGCCGACCGACGAGCGGTGCCCGATCTGCCGGAGCGAGAACCTGATCCACGTCCACTACATTTACGGGGACGAACTCAAGCAGTCCGCCGGCCAGGCCCGCACCCTGGCGGAACTGCCCGTGCTGGCGATGACGCTGCGTGAGTTCCAGGTTTTCGTGGTGGAGGTGTGCCTCGGCTGTGACTGGAACCATCTCGTCGAGCAGTTCCTGCTCGGGCGGGACGGGCTCACCGGTGGCGGCGAGGGCGGGCCGGACCAGGACGCGGTGGGTGGCGGCAACGCCGCGGCCACCGCGCCGGCCACTCGACGGAGGCGAGAGGCGCAACGGTGATCCCAGCTGGATCGGTTGACCCGGTGGAGGAGAGCTGGGGCGACCGACAGCTCGTTGGTCCGAATGGCCCGATTGATACGGAACTGACACCGGCTGATCGGCACGTGTGTGCCGCCGTGGCGGGTGTCTCAACTCACGGCAACCCGGTGGCGGCGCATCCGCGCTCCACCGCGACCGGCAGGGTGTGAGGAATGAACTCGTACGGCGATCCCAGTTCTTCGCGTGGGCGGGCCCAGATCCCGGGCCAGAACGGCGACCCGGGACGGGCGGACGACGCGTACGGCCGCGGTGGTGAGCCGCGCGCGAACGGTTGGGCGGCCGCGGACGGTTCGGCCCCGGCCGGCCGGGCCTCGGTGGGGCCGCGGGGCGGGGCGGGTGGCCGAGCCTCGGTCGGCGGTTCGGCCGCTGTGCCCCCGCGCGGCGGCTCGGCGGCGGGTTCCGCCTCCGTCGGGCGCGCCGGCCGGGCCTCGGTCCCGGTCTCCCCGGCGCCCGGCGGTGGCCGGGCGGGCGCGGGTCGGGCCTCGGTGCCGGTCTCCCCGGCGCCGGGCGGCCCGGCCGGGCGGGCCACGGTCGGAGCCGCCGCGGTGGGTGCGGCGTCGGCCGGGCGGGCCCGGGTAGGCGGGTCGGCGGCGGTGGCCCGGGCCAGCGTGTCGCCGGTCTCCGGCGGGCCGGGTGGCCCCGGCGGGCCGACCGGTCCCGGTCGGGGTGGTCGTGGCGCGGGTGACCCGGCCGCGGCGGCCCGGGCGCGCAAGCGCAAGCGGATGAACATGCTGATCGCCGGCTTCGCGGTGTTCATCATGCTGGCCGGCCTCGGCGTCGTGGGCTTCACCTACTACTCCACCAACGTGGTGCTGCCCGAGGACACCGACCCGCCGCAGGCGACCACCATCTACGCCTACGACAACAAGACGATCATCGCCAAGCTGGGCGAGGAGAACCGCACCCTGGTCACCATCGACCAGATCCCGCAGCACGTGCAGGACGCGGTGGCGGCGGCCGAGGACCGGAACTTCTACAAGCACTCGGGTGTGGACTACAAGGGCATCGCCCGGGCCGCGTGGAACAACTTCACCGGCGGCGACAAGCAGGGCGCCTCGACCATCACCCAGCAGTACGCCCGCAACGCCTACGACAACCTGAACGACGACACGTACGCGCGGAAGGTGAAGGAGGCGATCCTCGCCTCCAAGCTCAACGACAAGTACACCAAGCCGCAGATCATGCAGCACTACCTGAACGTGATCTACTTCGGCCGCGGCGCGTACGGCATCCAGGCGGCGGCGCAGACGTACTTCAAGAAGGACGTCAGCAAGCTGACCGTCGCCGAGGGCGCGGTGCTGGCCGCGCTGATCAAGCAGCCGCAGGCCACCGCCACCCACAAGGGTTACGACCCGGCGGTCAACCCGACCGACGCGCAGGGCCGCTGGCAGTACGTCATCGACGGCATGGTCGCCGAGGGCTGGCTGGACGCGCCCGGCCGGCCGCAGCGGCCGACCGAGTACCCGAAGAACATCCAGAAGCCGAACAAGGGCGCCATCGGGGTGGACTTCGGCGTGAACACGCCCCAGGGCAACGTGATCAACTACGTCCGGGACGAGATGCGCGAGAAGGGCCTCTGCGTCGAGAGCGAGGCCGACGTCACCGACGCCAAGCCGCTCTGCTCCCAGGCGCTGATGGCCGGTGGCTACCGGATCCGCACCACCATCGACAAGAAGATCCAGGACGCGGCGGTCGCGGTCGCCCAGCGCAAGGCCAAGGATTCCGAGCTGAACGGCCAGCCGGCGAACCTGATGGCGGCGGTGGTGGCGGTCGAGCCGAAGACCGGCCGGGTGCTCGCCTACTACGGCGGCGACAACGGCACCGGCACCGACTACGCCGGCAAGAACATCGACTCCAACGGCAACGTCACCGGCGGCCACTCGCCGGGTTCGAGTTTCAAGATCTACACGCTGGCGGCGGCGCTCAAGGAGGGCAAGGCGCTCGAGTCGCGCTGGAAGGGCCGGGCCTTCACGCCGCCGAACACCAAGTTCAAGGTCAGCAACGCCGGTGTCGACAACCCCTCCTGCGGCAATTCCTGCACGCTGAAGGTCTCCACGCTGAAGTCGCTGAACGTGCCGTTCTACCACGTGACGGAGGACATCGGGCCGGACAAGGTCGTCCAGATGGCCAAGGACGCCGGCGTCACCATGATGTGGGACACCAAGGATTCGAAGGCGTACGACCTGGTCAAGGCCGACCCGAAGGAGCTCGCGCCCAGCCCGTTCTTCCACGTCATCGGCTACGGCCAGTACCCGATCACGGTGCTGGACCACGCCAACGGGGTCGCCACCTTCGCCAACCAGGGCGTCTACCACAAGGCGCACTTCCTCTACAGCGTCGAGAAGCTGGACAAGAACACCGGCAAGTGGGTGAAGGTCCCCGGCGGCGGCGAGAAGCTCAAGGGCGAGCAGCGGATCCCGAAGGACGTCGTGGCCGACGTGACCTCGGTGCTGGAGCAGTACCCGGCCCAGGTCAACCACCGGCTCGACGACGGCCGGAAGGCCGCCTCCAAGACCGGTACCTGGGAGCAGAAGCCGGACAGCCCGGAGAACGGCGACGCCTGGATGATCGGCTACACGCCGCAGATCGCCACCGCGGTCTGGGTGGGCAACGTCAAGGAGCGCAAGCCGCTCAAGATGAAGAACGGCACCCGGATCAGTGGCGGCAACCTGCCGGGCACCATCTGGGAACGGTTCATGGACGAGGCGCACAAGGTCAAGGACTGGGACAAGCTCGACTTCCCGCCCGCGGCCAACGTCGGTGACCCGGAGTCCGGCAACGGCGAGGCGCCGCCCCCGCCGACCGTCCCGCAGAACCCGCCGGGCTGCCCGAACCCGCTGAACCCGTTCTGCCCGCGCGACGGCAACAACGGCGGCGGCAACGACGGTGGTGGCAACGACGGCGGCGGCAACGACGGTGGCGGCAACAACGGCGGCGGTGGCAACAACGGCGGCACGACGAACCCGTTCGGTGGCGTCGGGGGCGGACTGTTGCCCAGCACACCACCCCGCACCACTGCGGGCTACTGAGGCCGGGAACGCCGCCGGCGGCCGGAGAGATCCGGTCGCCGGCGGCGTTTCGCGTCCCCGCCACGACGTGAGAGGGGCACGCGGGGCCGGCTCGTGCGGCAGGATGCGGTTTCATGAGCACGAGTGGAGTGGACGGTCATCCCGGTTCCCCACGCGGGCGGGCCCGGATCCCGGGTCGCCACGGCGATCCGGCGCCGGCGGACGCGTACCGCCGCACAGGCGGTGAGCCGCCCGGGCGGGTCGGACCGGCGGCCGAGGGTACCGCCCCGGTCGGTCGCCCCGGCAGGGTCCCGATGCCACCCGCCGCTGGCGGTCGGGCCGGGCGGGCCACGGTCGGTGGCGCCCCGGCAGGTGCGGCGCCGGCCGGGGGACGGGCCCGGGTCGGCGGTTCGGCGGCGGTGGGCGCTCGGGCGTCGGTGGCCCGGGCCACCGTGCCGCCGGCCGCCGGCGGGCCGGGTGGGCCGGCCGGTCCGGTCGGTCCCGGCGGCGGCAGGCGCGGCGCGGGCGGTCCGGCCGCGGCCCGGCCACCCAGACGCAAGCGAAAACGGCTGAACACGCTGGTCGCGGGGTTCGCGGTCCTCATCATGCTGGCCGGGCTCGGCGTCGTCGGCTTCACCTGGTACTCGACCCGGGTGGTGCTGCCGAACGAGGTGCCGCTGCCGCTCTCCACCACCGTGTACGCCGCGGACGGCAAGAGCATCGTGGCGAAGCTCGGCAGCGAGAACCGCACGTTCGTCACCATCGACCAGATCCCGCAGCACGTACAGGACGCGGTGGCGGCGGCCGAGGACCGGAACTTCTACAAGCACTCGGGTGTGGACTACAAGGGCATCGCCCGGGCCGCGTGGAACAACTTCATCGGCGGCGACAAGCAGGGCGCCTCGACCATCACCCAGCAGTACGCCCGCAACGCGTTCGACAACCTCCAGGACGACACGTACGGCCGGAAGGTGAAGGAGGCGATCCTCGCCTCCAAGCTGAACGACAAGTACACCAAGCCGCAGATCATGCAGCACTACCTGAACGTGATCTACTTCGGCCGCGGCGCGTACGGCATCGAGGCGGCGGCACAGACGTACTTCAACACCTCCGCGGCGAAGCTGACCCCGGCGCAGGGCGCGGTGCTCGCCGCCCTCATCAAGCAGCCCGTCGCCAGCCAGACCCACCAGGGTTACGACCCGGCGGTCAACCCGACCGACGCCCGGTCCCGCTGGCAGTACGTCATCGACGGCATGGTCGCCGAGGGCTGGCTGGGCGTGCCCGGCCGACCGGACCGGCCCACCGAGTACCCCAAGGTGCTGCCCCCGCCGAAGGACGGCAACGGGTTCGGCGTGAAAACCCCGAGCGGCAACGTGGTCAACTACGTCCGGCAGGAACTGGAGCAGTGGGGGATCTGCTCCGACTCCGGTGCGCCGGGGAAGCCGGCCTGCGTCGACGAGCTGCGCGACGGCGGCTACCGGATCAAGACCACCATCGACTGGAGGCTGCAGAAGGCGCTGGAGGCGGCGGCCCAGCCGGACAGGAAGGGCTCGGTGCTGCACGGGCAGCCGAAGAACCTGATGGCCGCGGCGGTCTCCATCGACCCGGGCAACGGCCGGGTGCTGGCCTACTACGGCGGCGACAGCGGCGCCGACTTCGACTACGCGGGGAAGAACACCAACGCCAACGGCGATATCGTCGGCGGGCACCCGCCGGGCTCGTCGTTCAAGGTGTACACCCTGGCCGCCGCGATCGACGCCGGCATCTCGGTCAAGTCGCACTGGGACGCCACGCCGTTCAAACCGAGCGGGTTCAAGGACAAGGTGCAGAACGCCGGCCGGGGCGCGGGCGTGTGCGGCAAGTGGTGCACCCTGGAGGAGTCGACGATCCGGTCGTACAACGTGCCGTTCTTCCACGTCACCGAGGAGATCGGCCCGGACCGGGTGGTGGAGATGGCCAAGCGCGCCGGGGTCGGCACGATGTGGACCGTCGATCCGCCCAAGCCGTACGACCTCACCGCGTCCGAGGCGGCGGAACTCGCGCCGCGCCGGTTCGACCGGGTGGTGGGCTACGGCCAGTACCCGATCACCGTGCTCGACCACGCCAACGGGCTGGCCACCCTGGCCAACGACGGGAAGTACAACAAGGCGCACTTCGTGCTGTCGGTGGAGAAGCAGGACAAGACCACCGGCGAGTGGGTCAGCGTGCCCGGCACCGGGGAGAAGCTGCACAAGACCGGCGGCCAGCAGCGGATCCGCGCGGAGGTGGCCCGCGAGGTGACCGCGGTGCTGAAGGAGATCCCGGAGAAGAACAACGCCGACCTCGACGGCGGCCGGGACGCCGCCGGCAAGACCGGCACCTGGGAGCACAACGGCACGCCGCGCAACGCGCACGCCTGGATGGTCGGGTACGACAGGAACGTCGCCACCGCGGTCTGGGTCGGCAGCCGGGACGCGAAGAAGCCGACGATCGTCGACGACGACGGCAACGACATCGGTGGCAGCAGCTTCCCGGCGAAGCTGTGGAAGCGGTACATGGACACCGCGCTCAAGGGCAAGGCCAACGCCGACCTGCCGACCGTCACCGGAATGGGTGACGCGGACACCGGCAACGGCACCGAGCCGGCCCCGCCGTCGCCGCCACCGATCCAGCCGTCGACGCCGCCCGGCTGCGACCCGCTCTGCCCGCCGGACGACGACGGCAACGGCAACGGCAACGGGCCACCGACCGTCCCAACCCTTCCGGCCACCCCGCCACCGGTCGGCATCGACGGGACCGGCGGCGGGCTGTTGCCCACCACCCCACCCCGCACGACCCGGGGGTACTGACCCCACCGACGCCGCCGGCGCCGGCCGACAGCACCGGCCGCCGGCGGCGTTTCGGGTACGACAAGTCGGGCGGGACGGGACGCGGAGCCCGCGCGTACGGCAGGATGCTCCTTCATGAGCACGCAGTCGACGCGCGGCATCGACGAGGCCCCCGACCACCCGTCCCGCTCCGACGGGTTCGTCCGCGGGCTCTCCGGACTGATCGGCGGCCCACTGGGTGACCACGCGACCGCGCTGGACCGACCGGCCGGGCGCGAGCGCCGGTTCTGGACGGCCGCCCGGATCGTGCTGGCCCTGGTCTGCCTGACCCTGGCCCTGCACTGGGTGCAGAAGTCGCCGTGCCAGGACGGCGCCTGGCAGAACAACGTGCAGTACACCCGGCTCTGCTACACCGACGTGCTGGCGCTCTACTACGCCGAGGGCCTCAACGAGGGGAAGGTCCCCTACCGCGACCACCCCGTCGAGTACCCGGTGCTCACCGGCTACTTCATGGGCGCGCTGGGCCTGCCCGTGCACGCGCTCGGCGACGGCGACCCCCAGCTCAACCAGGGCCAGTGGTTCTACAACCTGAACGCGCTGGTGCTCGGCGCGCTGGCGGTGGCCACCGTCGCGGTGATCCTCGCCCTGCGCCGCCGCCGACCCTGGGACGCCGCGCTCTTCGCGCTCGCACCCGCGCTGCTGCTCACCGCCACCGTCAACTGGGACCTGCTGGCCATCGGGCTGGCCGCGTTCGGGCTGCTCGCCTGGGCGCGGAGCCGACCCGTCCTGGCCGGCGCCCTGCTCGGCCTGGCCGGAGCGGCCAAGCTGTGGCCGCTGTTCATCCTCGGCCCGGTGCTGGTGCTCGCCCTGCGCGCCGGACGGCTGCGCGCCGCGCTCACCGCCATCGGCAGCGCCGTCGTCGCGTTGGTGGCGGTCAACCTGCCGGTGGCCATCCCCTACCGGGAGAACTGGGACCGGTTCTTCGAACTCAACACCGAACGCGCGATCGACTGGGGCACCCTCTGGTACATCGGCCGCTACCTGGACAACAAGGTGGGCAGCCCGGACCCGACCAGCCTCGGCCCGTTCGAGTGGCTCAACGTCAACATCCCCACCCTGAACGCGCTCTCGTACGCCCTCTTCGGGCTGGCCTGCCTCGGCGTTGCCGCGCTGGCGCTGGCGGCGCCACGCCGTCCCCGGCTCGCCCAGCTCGCGTTCCTGGTGGTCGCCGCGTTCCTGATCTTCAGCAAGGTGTGGTCGCAGCAGTTCGTGCTCTGGCTGCTGCCGCTGGCCGTGCTGGCCCGCCCGAAGTGGGGCGCCTTCCTGGCCTGGCAGGCGGCCGAGGTCTGCTACTTCGTGGCCTTCTACGGCGAACTGCTCGGCGCGGCCACCGCCCGGCCGGTGTTCCCGGAGGGGGTCTTCGTGCTCGCCGCCACGCTGCGGCTGACCACGGTGGTGGTGCTCTGCGCGCTGGTCATCCGGGAGATCATGCGCCCGGAACTGGACCCGGTCCGCACCACCTACCCGGACGACCCGGACGGCGGGGTGCTCGACGGCGCCCCGGACGCCGGGTGGCTCGACCACTGGCGACACCGCCCGGTCGAGCCCGCACCCGCGCCGGCCACCCCCTAGACGCGCAGGTCCGAGACGGCCTGGCAGCGCCAAGGGTTGCCGGGAGCCCGCCCGGC
Source organism: Micromonospora sp. C28SCA-DRY-2 (assembly GCF_030519475.1). Taxonomy (GTDB): domain Bacteria; phylum Actinomycetota; class Actinomycetes; order Mycobacteriales; family Micromonosporaceae; genus Micromonospora. The sequence continues at coordinate 204,362 of NZ_JAUMKD010000009.1, forward strand.
GCAGGGATCAAGCGTGACCGCCCGGAGCCGGGCGAGCTCCCCGCACCCCACCGCAACCGGTCCGGCTCAGAGACGGAAGACCACTACCTGGCCGATCTCCTCGCGGGTGATGTCGAGCCCGTCCACCGGCGCGTCGATGGTGATCTCCCACGGCGTGCCGGCCACCTGGTCGCGCATCAGCAGCACGTTGCGCACGCCGAGGGTGCGCAGGTAGTCGACGCTGGTCTGGTCGGGGAAGGCGACCGACACCCGGCGCACCTCGTCGAGCTGGCGCGGGGTGAAGCCGCTGCCCCCGTTGACCACGTCCTGGAACCGGCTGGTCGACCAGAGCATCACCGGCTGGTCGAGGCTCTGGTTGCTGGGCAGCACCAGCAGCGGGCCGTCCACCGTCCGCATCGCGGCCGGCTGCGGCGGCACCACCGGGTGCGGGGTGGTGTTCAGCCCTTCGAGGATCACCAGCAGCAGCGGCACCAGCGTGGCCAGCCGCAGCCCCGGGCTCGGCCAGGACGGAATCCGCTCGGCGGAGATCTCGCGTACCCGGGCGGCGAACGCGCTCACCGCGCCGGCCGCGAGCAACCCGAGCAGCAGCGTGGTCCAGAGCATCAGCCGGCCGGGCGTCCGCAGGCCGTTCCAGCCCGGCAGGTGCTCGAAGAGCGGCACGTAGGTGAACGTGCCGTCGAAGAACCGGGTGCCCATGGCGAGCACCATGGTCACCACCACCCCGGCGAGCAGCAGCAGCCGGTGGCGCAGCTTCCACACCGAGAAGAAGAGCCCGCCGATGGCGAGCGCGTAGAGCACGTAGCCGGGCAGCAGGGTCATCTCCGGGTGCCACGGCAGCGTGGCCCGGGCGCCCTCGTGCAGGCTTCCCCACACCCGGGACTCGGCCGGCGCGGTCAGGAAGCCGACGGCCGGCGGCGAGAAGATCGAGATGTCGCCGATGGTGCGCTCCGCCTGCGGGTGCAGCTCCGCCACCTTGAAGTAGGGCAGGGCCATCAACAGGCCGACCGCGGCGAAGAGCGCGCCGCCGACCACGTCCGCCTGGAACAGCCGGCGCCCGAACGGACGCTTCTCCGGCCGGATCACCCAGCGCCGCAGGAACCAGGTCACGGCCGCGACCAGGACCGTCCCACCGAGGAAGTACGCGAACGGCAGCCCGATGCCGAAGCCGAGACTGAGCTGCCAGGCCGCCACCGACCAGCCGGCGTAGACCCAACCGACGCGCCGGCGCTCGGGGCGGTAGCCGTGGCGCAGCGAGTAGCCGTGCCCGCGGGCCAGCATGGCCAGCGCCAGCGGGATGCCGCCGTTGGAGACCACGTGCAGGTGGCCGGCCTGGGCCAGTAGCCACGGCGCGTAGGCGTAGCTGACCCCGGCCACCGCCGAGCCGATCCGGCCCGCGCCGAGCTGCCGCGCCAGCGCGTACGCCCCGAGCGTGGCGAGCGCGTGCGCCAGCACGAAGATGATGTTGTAGCGGAGGATGGCGGCCTCGGGGCCGATGCCGAGCATGCCGGCCGGCGCGTAGCCGAGCAGGGTGTCGGAGAAGGCGAAGCTCCAGGACTCCGGGAAGAACGTGTTCGCGTGCCAGAGCTGCGCCGGCTCGGTCCGCAGGATGTGCCCCGACCACGCCATCTGCCAGGCCTGCAGGCTCGGGTCCCAGTAGTCCTGCGGCAGCGTGTGGCGCGGGTAGCGCAGGGTGGGCCAGGTCAGCAGCACGGCCAGCACCAGCGAGCCGACGGTGGCCAGGGTCCACTCGTGGATCAGGCCGCGACCGACCGCCCGACCGATCCGCCGGACCCGGGTGGGCACCGGCTCGGGCGCCGGCGCGAAGGCGGCCCACGGGTCGGCGTCGCCGTCCTTGCCGTCCCCGGTCTTACCGTCCCCGGTCTTACCGTCCGTGGTCTTGCCGGGTTCGCCCTTGCCGTCCGTGGTGCTGTCGGGGTCGCTCCCGCCGGTTCCGGCCTTGCCGTCGGCGTCGCTGCCGTCCGTGAGCTTGCCGGACGTGCCGCTGCCGCCCGTGGTCTTGCCGGAGGCGCTGCTGCCGCCCGCGTTCTTGCCGGCGGCGCCGCTGCCGTCGGCGGTCTTGTCGGAGGCGCTGCTGCCGCCCGTGGTCTTGTCCGAGGCACCGCTGCCGTCCGTGGTCTTGTCGGACGTGCCGCGGTCGTCGGTGGACTTGCCGCCCGTGCGCTTGCCTTCGGCGGTCTCGCCGGATCCGGCCTGGCTGCCGGGCTCGGGGCTGCCGTCCGTGGTGCTGCCGGGCGCGCTCCCGCCGGTTCCAGCCGCGCCGGCCGCGCCCTTGTCGGTGGCGCTCTTGTCGGCGGCGGGCCTTCCTGCGGCGGCCTGGTCGGACGTGCCGCGGCCCGCCGTGGTCCGGCCGCCCGCGTCCCGGGCGCCGGCGTCGCTGCCCGATCCGGCCCCACCGGGCGCGGGCTGCTCCGCCCGCGTGCGGCCGGCGTCGCTCTGGGCGCCGGACGCGCCGGTCGGCTGCGGTCCGCCGGCGGCGGACTGGTCCGTCGTCATGCCGCCGGACTCTCCGTCCCGAGCTGCTGCCGGAGGAAGGCGATGTCGGCGGACTGGCCGGTCACCCCGCCCGGGGTTTCCACGATCACCGGGGCGCCGGCCGCGCGGATCACCGCGACCACCAGTTCCGGGTCGATCGTGCCGCCGTCGAGGTTGTCGTGCCGGTCCTGGCCGGAGCCGAACGCGCCCTTGGAGTTGTTGGCGTGCACCAGGTCGATCCGGCCGGTGATCGCCTTGACCCGGTCCACCAGACCGAGCAGCTCCTCGCCGCCGGCGTGCGCGTGGCAGGTGTCCAGACAGAAGCCGACACCGTAGTCGCCGACCGCGTCCCACAGCCGGGCGAGCGCGTCGAGGCGGCGGGCGCAGGCGTTGTCGCCGCCGGCGGTGTTCTCGATCAGGACCGGTACCCCGAAGCCGCCCGACTCCGCCGCGTACGCGAAGGTCTTGCGCCAGTTGTCGAAGCCCACCGCGAGGTCGTCACCGGCGTTGACGTGCCCGCCGTGCACGATGAGCCCCTTGGCGTCGATCGCCGCGGCCGCCTGCGCGTGCCCGAGCAGCAGCTTGCGGCTCGGGATCCGGATCCGGTTGTTCAGGGTGGCCACGTTGATGACGTACGGCGCGTGCACGTAGAGGTCGACGTCGGCGGCCCGCAGCCGCTCCGCGTCCTCCCGGGGCTTCGGCGCCTTCCACCCCTGCGGGTCGGCGAGGAAGAACTGCACTGCCTCGGCCGCTCGGGCGGTCGCCTCCGCCAGCGGGTCGGTCGGATCGACGTGTGCTCCGATACGCATGCAGGGGAGCCTACGTCGCGCGCCCGACAACCGGGGTGACGCCCGCCGCCGAATCGGGCCGTCCGCGTCACCGGACCGGCCGGCACTCGTTGTGCGGAGTGGGATCGACGGTCGGCTCTCCGGTAGGTCGTGGCGCACCTCGTGCCGCCCACCGCCGTGGACCGTCGCCACAGCGGGCCAGCCCCGTCGCGCGGCCCGGCGCGACGGGGTGCGCCCCACCGGCGAACCGGCCCTTCCCGAGGTGCTCGAAAGAAATTGTCGGAGATTTAGCCATTTACCCCGACAAGCGGCGAGTTCCGACGTATCGTCGGGTAACAACATGATAAAGCTCCGCGGGGCGTCCCCGGTCCAACCTCATCGGTGTGGTCGTTCCTCCCCAGGTCCCACCCAAGGAATGCGGACGGGACGCCCCGCGGCCTCGGTGACGGGGGCCGGCCACGACAGTGCTGTCGCGGCGGCCCCCGTTACCGCGTCCGGCGCCGGCCGCGACCTGCCCGGGCATGATCGTCCGGACCGGGTATCCTGGTCCGGTTGTCCGCGTCCGGGCGGGATCCCCCGACTCCGGAGCGGGCCACGACGCACGACCTCCTGCCACGGAAGGACCGTGGCCGCTTAGCCCACAGGAGGTGAGCACGTCTTGCGTCATTACGAGATCATGGTGATCCTCGACCCCAGCCTCGAGGAGCGCACCGTCGCCCCGTCGCTCGACACGTACCTGAACGTGATCCGGACCGCGGGTGGCTCGGTGGAGAAGACCGACGTGTGGGGCCGCCGGCGCCTCGCGTACGAGATCAACAAGAAGGCCGAGGGCATCTACGCCGTCATCGACCTGCAGGCGACGCCTGCGGCGGTGGCCGAGCTGGACCGTCAGCTGCGACTCAACGAGTCGGTGCTGCGCACCAAGGTCATCCGGCCGGAGATGCGCTGAGCATTCCCCGGTAACGCCCGGATCAGCCTCATCGGCCTGTCGGAGGGTTCTGAGAACCTGTACGGCAGAACGGATGAGTGCGCGAGGAGATGGTCATGGCAGGAGACACCACCATCACGGTCATCGGCAACCTGACCGATGACCCCGAGTTGCGGTTCACCCCCTCCGGTGCCGCGGTCGCCAAGTTCCGGGTCGCCTCGACGCCCCGGTTCATGGACAAGGCGTCCGGCGAGTGGAAGGACGGCGAGCCGTTGTTCCTCTCGTGCACGGTCTGGCGGCAGGCCGCCGAGCACGTCGCGGAGTCGCTCCAGCGCGGCACCCGTGTGATCGTGTCCGGCCGGCTGCGCCAGCGGTCCTACGAGACCCGCGAGGGTGAGAAGCGCACCGTCATCGAGCTCGAGGTCGACGAGATCGGCCCGTCGCTGCGCTACGCCACGGCGAAGGTGCAGAAGATGTCCCGCTCCGGTGGCGGTGGCGGCGGCTTCGGTGGCGGTGGTGGCCAGGGCGGCGGAGGCAACTTCGACGACCCCTGGGCCTCGGCTGCCCCCGCGCCCTCCCGTTCCGGTTCGGGCGGCGGAAACTTCGACGAGGAGCCCCCGTTCTAATGGCGCCGAGCGCCCGCGATCGCAAACCAGGAGCAAGAGCAATGGCCAAGGCTGCGGCACTGCGCAAGCCGAAGAAGAAGGTGAACCCGCTCGACAAGGACGGGATCACCTACATCGATTACAAGGACACCGCGCTGCTGCGCAAGTTCATCTCCGACCGCGGCAAGATCCGCGCTCGGCGGGTGACCGGCGTCACCTCGCAGCAGCAGCGGCAGATCGCCCGTGCGGTCAAGAACGCCCGTGAGATGGCGCTCCTGCCGTACACCGCGACGGCGCGCTGAGAGGAGGCACCGACATGAAGATCATCCTGACTCAGGAGGTGTCCGGCCTCGGTGCCCCGGGCGACATCGTGGAGGTCAAGGACGGCTACGGCCGTAACTACCTGCTGCCGCAGGGCTTCGCGATCGCCTGGACCAAGGGTGCGGAGAAGCAGGTCACGCTCATCAAGCGCGCCCGCTCCGCCCGGGAGATCCGCGACCTCGGTCACGCCAACGAGGTCAAGGACCAGCTCGAGGGTCTCAAGGTCAACCTGAAGGCCCGCGCCGGCGACGGTGGCCGGCTCTTCGGCTCGGTCACCCCGGCCGAGATCGTCGACGCCGTCAAGGCGGCCGGCGGTCCGGTCCTCGACCGCCGTCGGCTGGAGCTGCCGGGTCACATCAAGTCGATCGGCTCCTACCCGGTGCGCATCAGGCTGCACCCCGAGGTGACCGCCAAGTTCGACCTCAACGTCGTCCAGGGCTGACACCCACCAGCACCACAGCAGGGCCCCGCACCGGTCGACCGGTGCGGGGCCCTGCTTTGTCCGCACGTACCGCGGCGGTGCGAGCCCAGCCGGATGGAGCGCCCGGCAGCGCGGTGCGTCCGGCCGGGTGGAGCGCCCGGGACGGCGCGGCAGCGGGGGCGTCGCGGAGCGTCAGCCGATGGGTTGGCCGGTTATCGCGCTGATCATCACCGTGGACAGCCCGCCACCCACCACCGCCGCGGCGAGCGCCACCGTGGTCGACCGCCAGGTGGTCCCCACCCGCCGCAGCAGCAGCGCCACCACCAGGCTGCTCGCCAACGCCAGCCCGAAGCGCGGCATGCCCTCCAGCATCGAACCGAGCGCCCGCGAGCGCGGCGAGTCGCAACCACCGCCGCTGATGTCGGTGACACAACCGGCCGGCGCCTGACCGTCGAGGGTCAGCAACCAGAAGAAGACCATGACGGCCGGCAGCAGGTAGCAGGCCGCGGTGTAGAGCAGCGGCCGCAACGAACCGCCCTGATCCGGGTCGAGCAGGTCGTCCTCGAGACGCCGTGACCAGGCTGCCGGATCTGCCCGGCGTACGGCCGTCGGCGTGCCGGCCCGCGAAGAGCCGACCGGATCGGCGCGGCGTGGCGCCGAGCGGGGCCGCGGCGCGGTGTAGCCGACCACCGGTGAGCGCGGCGCCGACACCGGTGCGTCCACCCAGCGGGGATCGTCGCCGGCCAGCCGGGTGCCGGACCAGAAACCCTCCTCCGGCCCGTCCTGCCCCGGCCACGACCAGGGGCCGGCGGGGCCGACGGACCGCGGCGGCGCCGTCCGGTCCCACCCCTCGTCGGGATACCGGTCCCACTGGCCCGTGCTGTCGGGCTGGTGCCACTGGCCGGTGCTGTCGGGCTGGTGCCACTGGGCGGTGCTGTCCGGCTCGTCCCACCGGCCGGTGCCCGACGTCCGGTCCCAGCGGTCCGCGCCGGCGGCCGGCTGCCACGCGTGCATCCCCGAGGCGTCCCACGGATCCACCGCCGGGCGGTACGCCGGCTCGTCCGGCTCCGCGCTCCGCTCCCAGGGGTCGACGCTCGGCCGCGCCCAGGGCTCGGCCGACGCCCACCGGGCCCGCCGCGACGGCCGCTCCACCTCCGGCTCGGCGGTGCCGCCGGTGCTCTCCTCCTCACCGCCGGACCAGATCACCGGCTGCTGCCGGGACGGCGTGCGGCGCGGGCGGCTCTGCGGCGGGATCGCGGAGACCGGGTCGTCATCGGCCCGCCGGCTGCCCACGTAGCCCTGCTCCTGCGGGCGGTCGAAGGTCCACTCGCGGGTGTGGTCCGACGCGGGGCCGGCCTCGATCGCCGGCACCTCGCGCCAGCTGGTCTCGGCGACGCGACGCCAGCCGGTGCCGCCCTCGCCCGTCCGCCAGTCACCCGTCGACCCGGGTGTCCCCCAGTCGCGCCCGGGCTCGTTTGCCCGCCAGTCGCTCGCGGACCCGCCTGTCCGCCAGTCGCTCGGGGTCCCGCCCGTTCCCCAGTCGTTGCCGGTGTCGGTCGGTGTCCGCCAGTCACCGCCGGAGGAGGGCGGGGCGATGTCGTCGTCGTCCGGGGCGGCGTGGCGGCCACCGCCGTCGGCACTGCGTACGCCCGACTCCAGCGCCCAGCGCGGCAGGTAGGTCTCGGCCGGCTCCTGCTGACCGCGTTCGATCGCCCGGCGGCGGCTCGGGGTGCGGTAGCCCTCGGCGTCAACGGAGTAGGGATCGGCCGGGAACGCACCGGCGGGCTCGTCCCAGCGGGCGACCGATCGTCGCTCGCGCGGACCGTCCTCTCCGCGTCCCCAGTCCCGGTAACTCACGGCCGGAGCGTGACCCTTCTCAACCGATGGCGCAATCCGCTGTCCAGGTGTAGCCGTTCGCTGGAGATAGTACGGGACGATCGACCCACGGGATCGACCGAAAACTTCTCCTCCACAGGGTGGGGATCGTGTTTCCCCAGGTCAGAGCGGTACGGCCAGGAATTCCCCAGCCGTTGTCCACAGCCTGTGCACACCCTGCGCACATGCTCGCCCATCGGCGTCCACAGGTTGTCCCGAGGCTCGTCCACCGCGGCTGTTGAGCGGCTGAGCTCGGGTTCCGTATGGTTACCCCCCGACCGACCGCGCGATGACCCCCGATCGACCCGGCCGGTCGGGAGATTGTCGTACCCCGGCGGTAGAGCTGGATGAGGATCCGACGCAGTGGAGGGGGGCCCGGTGTCGGTCACCGATGACATGCGGTCGGAGTCGCGAGCCGGCGGGCCGCCGCCCGTCCCGGCGCAGCCCGACGGGCAGTTCGACCGCACCCCGCCGCAGGACGTCGCCGCCGAGCAGTGCGTGCTGGGCGGCATGCTGCTCTCCAAGGACGCGATCGCCGACGTCGTGGAGATCCTCAAGACCAACGACTTCTACCGGCCGGTGCACGCCACCATCTTCGACACCATCCTGGAGATCTACGGCCGGGGTGAGCCGGCCGACTCGATCACCGTGGCGGCGGCGCTGGCCGACTCCGGCGACCTGGTACGGGTGGGCGGCGCTCCCTACCTGCACACCCTGATCGCCAGCGTGCCGACCGCGGCGAACGCCGCGTACTACGCGCGGATCGTCAGCGAGCGGGCGGTGCTCCGGCGACTGGTCGAGGCCGGCACCAAGATCGTGCAGCTCGGCTACGGCACCGCCAACGGCGGCAGCCGGGACGTCGACGACATCGTCGACCTCGCCCAGCAGGCCGTCTACGACGTCACCGAGCGCCGGGTCAGCGAGGACTTCGCGGTCCTCGCCGACATGCTCCAGCCGACCCTCGACGAGATCGAGGCGGTGGGCGCCCAGGGCGGCGTGATGACCGGCGTGCCGACCGGGTTCACCGACCTCGACCGGCTGCTCAACGGCCTGCACCCGGGGCAACTTGTGATCGTGGCAGGCAGGCCTGGTCTGGGCAAATCGACGGCAAGTATGGACTTTGCCCGAAATGCCGCCATCCGCGCCAACCAGGCGGCGGCCATCTTCTCGCTGGAAATGAGCAAGGTCGAGATCGTCATGCGACTGCTCTCGGCCGAGGCCCGGGTGCCGCTGCACGTGCTGCGCAGCGGGCAGCTCTCCGACGACGACTGGACCAAGCTGGCCCGCTGCATGGGCGAGATCAGCGAGGCGCCGCTCTTCGTCGACGACACGCCGAGCATGAACCTGATGGAGATCCGGGCCAAGGCGCGGCGGCTCAAGCAGCGGCACGACCTGAAGATGATCGTGGTGGACTACCTCCAGCTGATGACCTCGCCGAAGCGCACCGAGAGCCGCCAGCAGGAGGTCGCGGACCTGTCCCGGGGTCTCAAGCTGCTGGCCAAGGAGGTCGAGTGCCCGGTCATCGCGGTGAGCCAGCTGAACCGTGGCCCGGAGCAGCGCACCGACAAGCGGCCACAGCTTTCCGATTTGCGCGAATCTGGCTCAATTGAGCAGGATGCTGACGTGGTGATCCTCCTGCACCGGGACGACTACTACGACAAGGAGTCCCCCCGGGCCGGGGAAGCGGACTTCATCGTCGCCAAGCACCGGAATGGCCCGACCGACACCATCACCGTCGCCGCCCAGCTGCACCTGTCCCGCTTCGTCGACATGGCCATCGTCTAGACCGTCCGGGCGGGCCAGACGCCCGGCACGCCCGGGCAGCACGTGGTCTGGTCGCCGCTCAGCCGAGCAGCGGGAACCAGCCGGCGACCTCACCGAGTTCGAGCCGGTCGCGGTCGGTCAGCGGGAGCCGTCCGGTGGCCTTGAGCAGGAACTCCTCGTCGCTCCATGCGGCCGGGCGGACCGCCTCGTCGCTGAGCAGGCCGTCCATGGTGGCCACCGCCACGCGTACCGCGAGCACGCCGGGGCGCGGCGCGTCGGGCAGGTCCAGCACCAGGTCGAGGTGGTGGACGACCGCCTCGGTGGTGAGCGTGGCGAGGAAGTCGGGCACCCGGAGGACGTGGCCCTGGGTGCTGACGAAGCCGTCCGGGTCCGCCCGGCCGGCGGCGCGCACCGCGGCGGGGGCGGTGTCGCACCAGAGCCGGACCACGCCGCTGGGCCGCTCGAAGGCGGCCGCGGAGCGGCGTACCCACCAGGCGTGCCGGGCGGCGGTGTCGTCCGCTTCGCCGGGGAAGCCCCGCCAGTAGCTGACGTCGTCCACGGTGGCCGGGCCGTCGGCGGGGCTGGCCAGCGCGACCAGGGCCCGCTGCGCGTCGCCGAGGACGTGCAGCAGCAGGTCGGCGACGAGCCAGCCGCGGCACCGGGTGGGCCGTTGCAGGTCGGTGTCGTCGAGGTCGGCCACCGCCCGGGTGATCCCGTCGTACGCCTGGGCGAGCGCGATGTGGTGCCGGGCGGAGGTGGCCGGGGAATCCCGCGGCGGCGGACGACCGCCGGCGGTGGAGACCGGTGCGGGTGCGACACCGCGCTCCGCCGGGCCGGATCCCCGGCCGGGCTCCGGCTCGCGCACCCCGGGGCTTCCCGACGGTCTCTCGGGCGTCATGGGAGGCAGCGTCGCACGATCGGCCGGGTTCGGCACGCCGACGGGGCGCGACCGGACCGGCGCGCCGCCGGCCCGGTCGCGGTCGGTGCTCAGCCGAACATCTCGTCGAGGAAGCTCTTGTGCTTCTTGCGCCGGTAGTGCCCGTGGTAGCCGTGGTGCTGGCCGTGGCCGCCGTAGGCCGGGGCCGGCGCCGGCGGGTAGCCGTGCGCGGGCGGCGGGGGCGGCGGCACCGCGCCGTAGCCGGGCTGGTGCGGCGCGGGCGCGGGCGGGGGCGGCGGGGGCGGCGGGTAGCCCCCCTGCGGCTGACCGGGCTGGCCCGGCTGCCCGGCCGGAGCGGCGGCGTGCTGGCGGTTCCAGTTCGCCTCCGCCTCGAACAGCTTCTCCAGTTCGCCGCGGTCGAGGAAGATCCCTCGGCACTCCCCGCACTGGTCGATGACGACGCCGCTGCGCTCGTACTGGCGCATTTCTCCGTGACACTTGGGACAGGTGAGGCTCATCACCCGACGGTACCCGGTCCGGTCACGCGGTCGCCGTCAGCGCCTCCGTGACCTCGTCGTCGGAAACCTCGTGGAAGTCGTCGTAGTAGGCGCTGACCGCCATGAACTCCGGCGGGTGCTGGGCGCAGACGACCTGGTCGGCCTCGGCGGAGAGCATCTCGTACGCCTCCTGGGAGCCGACCGGCACCGCGACGACCACCCGGCGGGCGCCGAGCCGGCGGGCGACCTCCACGGCGGCCCGGGCCGTGGCGCCGGTGGCCAGCCCGTCGTCGACGATCACGGCGGTACGCCCGGAGAGGTCCAGCGGTGGTCGGCCGGCCCGGTAGAGCCGCTCCCGCCGGTCCAGTTCGGCCTGCTCGCGGCGGGTGACCTCGGCGATGTCCTCGGCGCTGAGCCGGCTCGCGATCTGGTCGTTGAGCACCTGCACGCCGCCCGGTCCGAGCGCGCCGAAGGCGACCTCGGCCGCCCAGGGCATGCCGAGCTTGCGTACCACCAGCACGTCCAGGGGTGCGCCGAGCCGTTCGGCGACCACCTCGGCCACCGGTACGCCGCCGCGTACCAGGCCGAGCACGATGACGTCCGGTTCGCCGATCAGGGCGGTGAGCCGGTCGGCGAGCATCCGGCCCGCCTCGGCCCGGTCGCGATAGGTGGTCATGTTCCAGGTGTACGCCCTGCCGCCGCGCTTCGCCCGCCAGTTGGCCGAACCGGTCACGGCGGCGGCCCGCTCAGCCCGCGTCGGCTCGCCGGGTGAGCCTCACCGTGGCGTCAGGCCGGCCGAGTCGACCCGCGGCGGCCGCAGCGCGGCTGCCCAGACCAGGAACGCGACCGGGTAGAGCAGGTAGCCGAACCGGGTCGACGGCATCAGCAGGATCGCGGCGAGCAGCCCGTACCCGCAGATCAGCGCGGCGGTGGCGGCGGCGCGGGGCGGGCGGCGGGCGAGCCGGACGGCGATCGCCAGCCCGGCGGCGACGAGCAGCGCGGCGGCGACCGCCCGGCCGGCCGGCAGCGTGGTGGCGATCAGGTGCCCGGGGAACGGGGACTGGGCGGGGCTGGTGACCAGGCCGTGGCCGAGTGGGAAGCGGAGCACGTTCTCGACCAGCGCGTCCCGGTCGACGAGCAGCACGGGCAGCAGCGCGGCGACGGGCAGGCCGAGGGCGCCGGCCGCCACCCGCAGCCCGGCCCGGCGGGTCGCCCCCCAGATCACCAGGACGAGCGCGACCGGCCAGGCGAAGAGCTTCAGTGCGCCGGCGACGCCGACCGCGACGCCCGCCGCGCCGGGCCGGTCGGCGGCGGCGAGCGCCAGCGCGAGCAGGCAGAGCGCGAGGACCGGCAGGTCGTCGCCGCCGGTGGCCAGGGTGAGGGCGCAGATCGGCAGTACGGTGGCGGCCTGCACGCCGCGCAGCAGCGCGCCGTCCCGGTCGGTGCGCCGGCCGTCCGGCCCGCGCAGGGCGCGGACCGCCAGGGCGAGCGCGATCGCGGTGCCGACCGCGAACCACGCCCGCGCGTCGGTCCACCAGGCGTCGACGGCCGCCCGGGGCAGCCCGAACAGCGCCATCCCCGGCTGGTACGGGGTGTAGCCGAGCAACTGCTCGCCGGGCGGCAGGGCGGCGATCGCGTCGTGGCCGAGATAGGGGGTGCCGGTGTCGACGAGCCGGTCGCCGGAGTGTTCGACCACCAGCACCTCCTCCTGCGCCCGGTCGGTACGCCCACCGGCCCGCTGCACGCTCTGCGCGACCAGCGGCAGCAGGGCGGTGGCGGCCCACGCGAAGGCGGTGACCGCCCAGCGGGCCCGCAACCCGGTCAGCGGCGACCCGGGCGACCGGCGGTGGAGCAGGAGTTGCCCGCTCGCGGCGAGCGCGGCGAGGAGGTAGCCGACCGCCGCGATGCCACCCCAGGCGCGGTGTGGCAGCAGGGTGGAGGTGGCGGCGGTGACCGCGGCGAACGCGGCGGAGACGGCGTACAGCCCGAGGTCGAGGGCGAGGCCGCCGGCGGCGGTGTCCAGCTTCCGCCAGACGGGACGTCGGGTGGTGGGGGCGGCGGTCACGCGGGCCAGTCTGGCAGACCGCCGGCGGACGGCTCACGCGCCGACGCGGGTGGCGTTCGCGGCGCCGATCGGGTTCAGGCGGGCAGGGGCCGGTCGGTGCGGCCGCGGCCGTTCGGCCGGCGGCCCGGGGCGAACCGGATCACCGCGCCCGCGTCGTGCAGCGGGGGCGCCAGCGCGCCGGGGCTGCCGCCGGAGCCGCGTTGCAGGGCGGCCAGCAGGGTGCCGGCGGGCATCGGCCGGCCGAAGAGGTGGCCCTGCCCGGCGGCGCAGCCCAGTTCCCAGAGCGCCCGGCGCTGCGGTTCCCGCTCGACCCCTTCGGCGACGACGGCGAGGTCGAGGCTGCGGCCGAGGTCGAGGGTGGAGCGGATCACCGCGGCGGCCTCGGCCGACGTCTCCATCTCGGTGACGAAGCTCCGGTCGATCTTCAACTCGTGCACCGGGATCCGGGACAGCAACGACAGTGACGAGTAGCCCGTGCCGAAGTCGTCCAACGCGAGCCGGACGCCCTCGTCGCGGAGCCGGCTGAGCACCCGGTCGACCACGTCGAGCTGGCTGAGCGTGAGGGTCTCGGTCAGCTCCAGCACCAGCCGGTCGGGTGGCAGGTCGTGCGCGCGCAGCCGGGCCAGCACCGAGCCGGGGAAGCGGGCGTCGAGCAGGCTGCGCGGGGACACGTTGACCGCCACCGGCACGTCGAAGCCGGCGTCGCGCCAACTGCCGGCCGCGATGAGCGCCTGGTCGAGGATCGCCTCGGCGAAGGCGGGCAGCAGGCCGGAGCGTTCCACCGCCTCCAGGAAGCGCAGCGGGTCGATCACGCCGTGCACCGGATGGTGCCAGCGGGCCAGCGCCTCCGCGCCGGTCACCTCGCCGGTGCCCAGGTCGACGATCGGTTGGAAGTTGACGGTGAACTCCTGGTCGGCCACCGCGCGGGGCAGTTCGCCACCCAGGGCCAGCCGGCCGAGGTCGGCGGTGTCCCGGTTCGGGGCGTAGGTGGAGGTCCGCTGGCCGGCGCGCTTCGCCTGGTACATCGCCACGTCGGCGCGGCGCAGCAGTTCGGCCATCCCGCCGCTGGCCGGGGCGGCGGCGATCCCGCCGCTGGCCTCCACGCTGATCCGCATGCCGTCCAGGTCGAACGGCTCGTGCAGCGCGCCGAGCAGCGCCTCGGCCCGGTGCGCGGCCACCGCGGGCGCCGGCAGCCCGCGCAGCAGCACGGCGAACTCGTCGCCGCCCAGCCGGGCCACCAGGTCGCCGTCCTGGGCGGCGCCGCGCAGCCGGTCGGCGACCTGCACCAGCACCTGGTCGCCGGCGGCGTGCCCGAGGGTGTCGTTGACCTCCTTGAAGTGGTTGAGGTCGATCAGCACCAGGGCGGTGACCCCGTCGGCGTGCCGGGTGCTGAGCTGCTCGGTGCCCTGCTCCAGCAGGTGCCGCCGGTTGGCCAGCCCGGTGAGCGGGTCGTGGGTGGCGGCGTACGCGTGCTCGTCGGCGACCCGGGCCAGTTCGGCGTACGCCTGCGCGTTGCGTACGGCGGTGCAGAGCGCCGAGGCGAAGGTGCGCAGCGTGTACTGCTCGCGTTCGGAGAGCCGTACCGGGCCGCGGAACCGCAGCCGGAGCACGCCGACGTCGACCGCCCGGTCGTGCCCCTCCAGCGCGGCCGGGACGACCGTGCCGTCCACGGTGGTGGGCTGGCCGGCCGGCCCGTCGTACGTCACGCCGCCGGTGCCGCCCCGCACGGTGCGGCCGTCGTCGCGCAGCTCGATCTCCACCTCGTCGGCGGAGAAGAGTTCGGCGGCCTGGGTGACCGCGGTGGTGAGGACCTTGTCCAGGTCGACCACGTTCAGCGCGTCGGTGGTGCGGGCCAGCCGCTGCCACGCCTGCTGCTCGGTGCGGGCCCGGAAGCGGGTGGAGTAGGCGAGGTGCAGGCTCAGGACGAGCAGCGGCACGGCGAGCAGCAGCCGGTTGTCGATCCGGATGATGAAGACGGTGCCGATGATGACGAGGAGTCGGGCCAACCCGCCGCCGAGCCGCAGGTCCCAGTCCCCGCGGAACACGGCGCTGAGCCGGGTTCCGGTCGCCAGCGCGATGACCGGCAGCGTGATCGCCTCGTCGACCACCACCGCGGCGAGGTACGCGACAGCGATCGGGCCGACCACGCCGAGCACGTCGCCGCCGTCGGTCTGCCAGCCGCTGGCGTGCAGGACCAGCCCGGCCACCGTGGCGACCAGCATGTTCTTGCCGACGCCGAACAGCGCCTTGACGGGGGTCAGGCGCGCCAGCGCGGTGGCGATCGCGACGCCGGCTCCGGTGGCCAGCACCACCGTGGGCAGCGGTGCCACCGCGAGCGCGATCATGATCGCGGTCTCGGTCCAGGCGATGTAGTGGTGGGTGGCGCGGATCCGGATCCGCACCTTGACCGTGAAGCCCACCGCCACCAGGGAGATCAGGGCCGCCCAGACCACCGCCGTGTCCGGCAGGCCGTGGAGCGGGACGCGGGTCGCGGAGACGGCCCCGGCCAGGCCGGCCACAACGACGACGAGACCGACTAGCAGCCGTAGCTGCCGATCGGTCCCAGTCTGTCGATCCTGTGGAGCCACCCGTCTTCCCTGTCGTCATCGACGGCTGCGCTCCGCAAGACTACTGCGATTGTGGTCACCTACAGAAGGTGAACCAACCGCAACTCAGCCCCATTCGTTCGACGTCATTTCGACCCCCAGCTGATCGGTACCGGCTTTCGATGGGGTCAGCCTAAGGGAACTTGGCGCTGGTTTGAGACGATAAATGTCCATATGCGCAATATGAGCTAATACGGCAATGAGCTGTCACGGTCAGTTCGGTGATCCTGACGCAATGCGAACGCTTCTTTCGCTATGCACTTGTCAGGTCGCTCTGCGCGACATCCACCCGCCACAGTCAATGCGTGTAATCAGTCTGACGACTGGTCGCGGCCACCTCATCGTCGGTTCGGCCAGGTGTCCGACTCAACCCCTATGGTGTCCCCATTCTCGGCGGGTTCGTGCTGGTTGGGCGGCACTTCCGGCCTTCTTTCCGCTCACCCGGCAGCATCCCGTGACCACCTGAATACCCGCTTAGTCGAAGCAGCCGCCGCAGTGCGGATTCGCGTTCTCGGGGGCTTGTCGGTGCAAGTTGCCCCGGGCAGGGTGCACGGCGGAACCGGGCAGTAGCACAACGTTCTCCCGGCGCTTGACCACACCACCTGGACAAACGGTGACGGCCGCTCAACTCGTGGATGAACTCCGGGGTGACCGGCCCACCACAATTGCCTATCCACAGCCCACGGTGCCGGCCCGGGGAACTGGTCGACGCGGGCCGGAACCCTGAATGCCGGCAGTCGGGCGACCGCGGCACCGGCCCGTGCCGCGCGGCCGGGGGATAGGCTCGCCCCCGTGACCGAACCCGCGCAGCTCACCCACGTCGATTCGGCCGGCGCGGCCCGCATGGTCGACGTCTCCGCCAAGCCGGTCTCCGGCCGGGAGGCCGTCGCCGCCGGCCGGCTGCGGACCACCGCCGAGGTGATCGACCTGCTGCGCCGCGACGGCCTGCCCAAGGGCGACGCGCTCGCCGTCGCGCGGCTGGCCGGCATCATGGGCGCGAAGCGCACCCCCGACCTGATCCCGCTCTGCCACCCGATCGCCCTGCACGGGGTGACGGTCGACCTGACCCTCACCGACGACACCGTGGAGATCACCGCGACCGTCCGCACCGCCGACCGGACCGGCGTGGAGATGGAGGCGCTGACCGCGGTGGCCGTCGCCGGGCTGGCCCTGGTCGACATGGTCAAGGCGGTCGACCCGGCGGCCAGCGTGGACGCGGTGCGGGTGCTGCGCAAGACCGGCGGCAAGACCGGTGAGTGGATGCGCCCGGAGGGCCGGCCGTGATCCGCGCCCGGGTGATCGTGGCGTCCAACCGGGCCGCCGCCGGGGTGTACGCCGACACCAGCGGGCCGCTGCTCGTCGCCGGCCTGCGCGAGCTGGGTTGCGAGGTGGCCGAGCCGGTGGTGGTGCCCGACGGCGACCCGGTCGGCGCGGCGCTGCGCACGGCGGTGGCCGACGGGATGGACGTGGTGGTCACCAGCGGCGGGACGGGCATCAACCCGTCGGACCGGACTCCGGACCTGACCCGGGCGCTGCTCGACTACGAGATCCCCGGCATCGCGGAGGCGATCCGGGCGCACAGCCGCGACAAGGTGCCCAGCGCGGCGCTCTCCCGAGGGCTGGCCGGCGTCGCGGGTCGCACGCTGGTGGTCAACCTGCCCGGCTCCACCGGCGGCGCCCGCGACGGACTCGCCGTACTGGGCCCGATCCTGCGCCACGCCGTCGACCAGCTCCGCGGCGGCGACCACTGACCCGCCCCCCGAGCGGGTCGCCCGGATAGGCTCGGCCGGTGAGCACCGACACCGCATCCGCCGCCGGCCGGGTCGCCGCGCCGCCGCCGGCCGGCTGGGAGGAGGCCCGCGACCGGGCGTACGCGGTCGGGCTGGCCGCCGCGCTGCCCGCCGAGCGCCGGCCGCTCGCCGAGACCGACGGGTACACCCTCGCCGAACCGCTGGCCACCCGGACCGACCTGCCCGCCTTCCCCACCTCCAGCGTGGACGGCTGGGCGGTGCGCGGCGAGGGCCCGTGGCGGGTGGTCGGGCGGGTGCTGGCCGGCGGCACGCCGGCCCCGTTGACCGAGGACGGGACCACCGTCGAGATCGCCACCGGCGCGATGGTGCCCGACGGCGCCACCGCCGTGCTGCGGGTCGAGGAGTCCAGCCGTACCGCCGACGACCTGGTCAGCGGCGTGCCGCGACCGACGCCGGAGTGGCGGGCGCCCGGCGAGGAGGCGTACGCCGGTGAGGAACTGCTGCCCGCCGGCACCCCGGTCGACCCGGCGCTGATCGGCCTGGCCGCCTCCTGTGGCCAGGACGCCCTCCTGGTGCGGCGGCAGCCGCGGGCCGCCCTGCTGGTCTTCGGCGACGAGCTGCTCACCGAGGGCCCGCCGGCCGCCGGCCGGGTCCGCGACGCCCTGGGCCCGGCGGTGCCGGCCTGGCTGCGTCGCTACGGCTGCCAGGTGCGCCCGGCCGACGTGGTGGGCCCGGTGGCCGACACCCTGCCCGCGCACGTGGCGGCGGTACGCGCCGCGCTGGCCGAGGCGGACCTGGTCTGCACCACCGGCGGCACCATGCACGGCCCGGTCGACCACCTGCACCCCACGCTGACCGCGCTCGGCGCGGACTACGTGGTGAACACCGTGGCGGTCCGGCCCGGCTTCCCGATGCTGCTGGCCCGGCTGGTCGGCGACGACGGCCGGGTGCGCTTCGTCGCCGGGCTGCCGGGCAACCCGCAGTCCGCCGTCATCGCCCTGGTGTCCCTGGTCGTCCCGCTGCTCGCCGGCCTGGCCGGCCGCCCGCTGCCGGTGCTGCCGCACGCCACCCTCGCCGAGCCGGTGCCCGGCCGCGGGGATCACACCCATCTGGCGCTGGTCCGGCTGGACCGGGTCGCGGGCACCGCCCACCCGGTCCGGCACGTCGGTTCGGCGATGCTGCGCGGCCTGGCCGGGGCGGACGGCTTCGCGGTGATCCGCCCGGGCACCTCCGGTGAACCGGGCGACCGGGTGCCGGTGCTGCCGCTGCCCCTGCTGCCCGGGGAGCGTGCCTGGTGACCGCCCCGACGACGACCTACGGCGAGGTGACCGACCAGCCGCTGGACCTCGCCGCGCACGAGGCGGCGGTCGCCGACGTGCGGGCCGGCGCGGTGGTCTCGTTCCAGGGCGTGGTCCGCGACCACGACCACGGCCGTGCGGTGACCAGCCTGGAGTACGAGGGCCACCCGAGCGCCGAGCGGGTGCTGCGCGAGGTGGCCGCCGAGATCGCCGCCGACCCCGAGGTGTACGCGGTCGCCGTGTCCCACCGGGTCGGCCCGCTCGCCATCGGCGACGTGGCCCTGGTCGCCGCGGTCAGCACCGCGCACCGGGCGGCGGCGTTCGCGGCCTGCGCCCGGCTGGTGGACGAGGTCAAGGCGCGGCTGCCGATCTGGAAGCGGCAGGTCTTCGCCGACGGCACCGAGGAGTGGGTCAACTGCCCCTGACCGGTTCCCCGGGTCCCCCGGTCGGGGGCGGGTTCCCCGGTCAGCGGCGGGCGTTGAGCGCGGCCTGCCGGCCGAGCCGGTCGGCGTAGAAGACCGGCTCGGCGCCGGGCCGCCAGGGCAGCGCGGCCACCAGCACGATCAGCGCCAGCGCCAGCGAGTTCTCCATCAGGGCGCCGAACAGGCCGTCCTGGTAGTGCGATACCTCGGGCAGCTGGTGCTCGTACGGCCAGATCGGCGAGACCAGGAAGAGCAGGTAGAGCCCGGCCGCCGCCACCCCGTGCCGCATCCCGGTCAGCGTCGGGTACCAGATCGGTGGGCGCAGCCCGTTCACCCCCGGCGGCCCCCCGTACGACGACGCCTGCGCCGCCCGCTGGTTGAGGCCGCGGCTGGCCTCGCGGCGGCGGACCGCGGCGTCGGCCAGCACGATGATCGCCGGGATGACCCAGACCAGGTGGTGCGTCCAGGAGATCGGGCTGATCACGTTGGCGGTGAGCCCGACCAGGGTGAACGCGGTCAGCTCGTCGCCGTCGGCGTGCGCGTTGGCGGCCCGGGACAGGCCCAGCGCCAGCATCAGCACGGCGAAGGCGAGCCAGAGCAGGCCCGGCGTCTCGATCGAGTCGTAGAGGCGGGCGAGCAGGCCGGCCAGCGACTGGTTCGGCGTCATGTCCGCCGCGCCCACCCGCTCGGTCTGCCACAGCACGCTGCCCCAGTAGGCGCGCGACTCGGTGCCGACGATGGCGAAGGTGCCGACGGTCACGCCGATGGCGGTGCCGATGGCGGTGGCCGCCGCCCGCCACTGTCGGGTGATCATCAGGTAGCCGATGAAGAGCGCGGGGGTCAGCTTGACAGCGGTGGCCAGGCCGATGCCGGCGCCGGCCCACGCGCCGCTGTAGACGAACCGCAGCAGCGCCCCGTCACCCTCGGCGACGTGGGTGCCCCGGCGCGACCGCCAGCGCAGGCCGATCAGGTCGGCCATGACCAGGGCGAAGAGCAGCACGTTGACCTGGCCGTAGCCGAGGGTCTCGCGGACCGGCTCGATCGCCGCCGCGAGCGGCACCGCGATGGCGACGGTGTACCAGAGCGGCCAGCCCAGCCGGTCGACGATCGGGCGCAGCAGCCCGGCCAGCACCACGGCCAGCGCGGCGAGGCTGCCCAGCGCGTTGACCAGCCCGGCCCCCGCGACCGGCAGGTGCGCCATCGGCAGCATGACCAGCCCGGCGAAGGGCGGGTAGGTGAAACCCAGGGTGGTGCCGGGTGCGATGAACTCGTACAGCTCATGACCGCTCGCCCACCACACCACCGCGCCGTGGTAGATCTTCATGTCGAAGAAGTTGTACGGCCGCCCGAATGCGCCGATGGCGAGCCATGCGGCGTAGGCGACGGCGGCCACGACGCCGGTCCGTACGACTGTCCTACGATCGATCCCACGCGTTACGCGACGGACTGGGGCGAGGCGGTCCACCCGTCTTCCGACGGTCGCCGGCATGGCGTGGCCACCCCCGTACCAAGGTCGTCCTACCCGTCCAGGTCCAGTACGGAGCCTAGAACGGCGCCTCACGTTACTGCCTCCCGCGTTATGCGACCGTGTCCGATCCCACACATGTTTTTGATATTTCCACCGCGTTAACGCCTACCTGGCGGTTCAGGTGATTCGCGGCGTTGGGAGGGGTGAGACTGGTAAGGGGAGGGTATCGACGCAGGTCAGCCGGGGAGTCGCCGGGCCGTCGAGGCGGACCGTACGGCGATCCGGGCCTCCCGACGGGCGGTCCGGACGGCGCGCTGCACCGAACGTCGAGAGTGGCCGATGCGATGGCCGGTGCGCCAGCGCAGGCCGGGCTTCCCCTCGGTGTCGGCAGCGGCCAGCAGCAGCCCGCCGAACAGGCCCAGGTTCTTCAGGAAGTGGATCTGGTTGTTGTTCCGCGCCGCCGGGTCGTCGTTGTTCCAGAAGGGATGCCCGGCGATGGTCACCGGGACCAGGGTGCCGGCGAGGACCAGCGCCGCCGGCCGGGCGAACTTCCCGGTGGCCAGCATCAGGCCGGCGCCGACCTGGACCGCCGAGTTGACCCGGATCAGCGTCGTGGTGTCGGTGGGGATGCGGGGGTTGGCCCGCTCCAGCAGCGGTGTCACCCGGTCCGTCACCGGCTTGGCGGCCGTGACCAGCCGCTCCGGGTTCGCGAAGTTACGGGCCCCGCTGACCACGAAGATGCCGCTCAACATGGCTCGGGCGAGGGAGCGTACGGGTTTCATGGATCAGTCATACCCCGTCGCGGGCACGGCTACCCCGACAACCGCCGATCCGATCGGCCGACGTGGACGTCGCGCCACGCCGATTCGAGCGACCGTCGCTGATGGACCGGCCCCGGCGGGTAACGTCCCCCGGGTGACCACGCTGCGGCTCCGTCCCGAGGATCCGGCCGACATCGGCCCGATCCACCGGGTGCTGGCGGCCGCCTTCGCGCGTCCCGACGTGGCCACCCCGCCCGAGGTGGAGTTGGTCGACGAGCTGCGCGACAGCGACGCCTGGGTGCCCGAGCTGGCCATGGTGGCCGAGTACGGCGGTGAGGTGGTCGGCTACGCGCTGCTGACCCGGGTGCGGGTGCGCTCCGACGAGCACACCGCGCCGGCGCTGGCCCTCGGGCCGGTGGCGGTCGCCCCGCACCGGCAGCGGATCGGGCTCGGCACGGCGGTGGTGCAGGCGGCCCTCGACGCGGCCACCGAGCTGGGCGAGCGGCTGGTGGTGGTGCTCGGCGCCCCCGCCTACTACCGGCGGTTCGGCTTCGTCCGGGGCGACCGGATGGGCCTGACCAGCCCGTGGTCCGGGCTCGGTGAGCCGTGGCAGGCGCTGGTGCTGCCGCCGTCCACCAGCGGTGACGGCCCGCCGCCCACCGGCGAGGTGCTCTTCCCGGCGGCCTGGTCGCGGGTCTGACCCGCCCGGCCCGGCGCCGGTCGACCCGCCGGGCCCACCGCCCGCGGCTCAGGCCGGCTGGGTGCGCAGGTACCGGCCGAAGTGCGGGACGGTGAAGGCCACGGTGCCCCGCTCGCCGGAGTAGATCAGCCCCTTCTTGATCAGCGCGTCCCGCGCCGGGGAGAGGCTGGCCGGCTTGCGCCCCAGCGCCCGGGCGATCTCGGCGGTCGGCACCGCGGCGTCCATGTCGTCCCGGCCGCCTCCGTCCGTCTCGCCCTCGACCAGCGAGAGGGTGGCCATCGCGCGCATGTACTCGCGCTCCGCCGGGGTGGCCCGCTCGAACCGGGAACCGAAGAAGCCGACCGCCAGCTCCGCCTCCGCCTCCGGCGCGGCCACCCGGACGTCCGCGGCGGTGATCGGCGAGCGCGGGGCGTGGTCCCAGGTGGCCTTCCCGTACGCCTGGACGAAGTACGGGTAGCCGCCGGACTTCTCGTAGAGCAGGTCGAGCGCCTTCTGCTCGTACTCCACCTCCTCGCGCTCGGCCGGCGCGCAGAGTGCCTGGTCGGCGGCGATCCGGTCGAGCCGGTCGATGCGCTGGTACCGGAAGAGCCGCTCGGAGTACGACTTGGCGGCGCTGAGCACGGCCGGCAGGTGCGGCAGCCCGGCGCCGACCACGATCAGCGGCGCGCCCAGCTGGGACAGCTCGTGGCAGGCGGCGCAGAGCGCGGAGACGTCCTCGGGCCCGAGGTCCTGCATCTCGTCGATGAAGATGGCGATGCCGGTGCCGACGTCGCTGGCCACCCCGGCGGCGTCGGTGAGCAGCTCGACCAGGTCGATCTCGATGTCGCCGGAGTCGGCCCGGCCGCTGGCGGCGGGCACGTCGATGCCGGGTTGCCAGCGGTCCCGCAGCTTCGGCGCGGCGCCGCCCCGGCCGGTCGGCGCGGAGCGCTGGGCGAACGCCTTGAGCACGCCGAGGAAGGCGTCGATCCGGTCCGGCGCGCGGTGTCGCGGGGCCAGTTCGCGGACCGCCATGTGCAGGGCAGCGGCGATCGGGCGGCGCAGCGACTGGTCCGGCCGGGCCTCGATCTTGCCGCTGCCCCAGAGCCGGTTGATCGCCTGCGAGCGCAGGGTGTTGAGCAGCACGGTCTTGCCGACGCCGCGCAGGCCGGTGAGCATCAGGCTGCGTTCGGGGCGGCCGCGCGCGATCCGCTCCAGCACGATGTCGAAGACGTCCAGCTCGCGTCCCCGCCCGGCGAGCTCGGGCGGACGCTGGCCGGCGCCCGGGGCGTACGGGTTGCGGACCGGATCCACGCATCGCACAGTATCGGGCCGTCTAGCTGGGAGGCTAGACATCCGTAGATGGGGCTACCGCGTGTCGCGCCGGTCGACCGGCCGGCCGGAGCCGCGTCGAGACAAAACTAGGGCTGTCTAGCGTCCACGCTAGACAGCCCTAGTTTCCGCGATGACTACCGCTTCCGGAGGCAGAGCACGTAGTCGAAGATGTCGACCGAGTTGTCGTGCACGTAGTGCGCGGTCGACCGGGGCGCCCGCGTCTTGCACTGGTCGGCGTCAGTGGTCGCCGGCAGCCGCAGCAGCACCTCGTACGTGTTCGGGCCGCACGGCACCTTGCGCAGCTCGGCGTCGTCGTCGGTGCCGTCGTTGACCACGCAGTCGCCCTTGGCGTAGTCGTCGTCGTCCTTGGTCGGGCTCGGTTCCGCGCTGCTCTCGTCCGGGCTCGGCTCGGCGGTCGGGTCGGCCGACGCGCTCGCCGACACCGTCGGCGTCGGGCTCGGGTCGTCGTCCTCGCCGGCCTGCCACACCGCCCAGCCGGCCAGGCCGAGGCAGGGACAGAGGACCAGCACCACGACCAGGCCGATGATCAGGGCGATCTTCCCGCCGCCACCCCGCTTCGCCGGCGGGGCGGGCGGCGTACCGAACTGACCGGGAGCCGGCGGGGGCGCGCCCCACTGCCCGGCGGCCGGCTGGGCCGGCTGCGGCCCGGCCGGCGGGAACGGCCCGGGCGGCGGCGGGTAGCCGGCCCCGGACGTGGGCGGCGGGTAACCGGCACCCGAGGTGGGCGGCGGGTAGCCCGCGCCGGGTGGTTGCGCCGGCCCGGGAGCCGGCGGCGGGTAGCCGGCGGGCGGCTGCGGCGGCTCGGCCGGCTGCGGTGCGCCGGCCGGCGGCTGGGCCCACATCGGCGTGGTGGGCGGCTCGGCGCCGCCGGAGACGGGCTGGCCCCACTGCGGTTGGGTGGGCGGTTCCTGGGCCGCGGGTGGCTGGCTCCACTGGGGCTGGGTGGGCGGTTCCTGGGCCGCGGGTGGCTGGCTCCACTGGGGCTGGGTGGGCGGTTCCTGGGCCGCCGGCGGCTGGCCCCACTGGGGCAGGGTGGGCTGGTCCTGTCCGCCGCCCGGTGGCTGGCCCCACTGGGGCAGCGTCGGGTCGACGGGCGGCGGGCCCTCCGGCCCGGCCGGCGGCCGCTGCGACGGGTCCTCCGGCTGGCCGGGTGGTCCGTAGGTGGTCATCTCTCCCCCAGGGGTGCGGTGGGTCAGCGCTGCTTCAGGCAGAGCACGAAGTCGAGGGTGTCCAGCTCGCTGTCGAAGAAGTACCAGTTGGTGTAGCCGGCGACCTTGGCGCACTTGGCCTCGGCGTCCCGCTCGCCGCTGGTCGCGCCGTCGAAGCGGCGCAGCACCTCGTACGTCTTCGGACCGCAGTCGCTGATCAGCAGCTTGGGCTTGCCACCGGGCGCCCCCTCGTTGCGGACGCACTGGCCGGCCTTGACGAACCGGGGATCGGCGGACGCCTCCGGGGCCGGCGCGCTGGGCGCCGGGCCCGCGGCGGACGGCTCCGCGCCGTCGGTGGTGGCCGGGGCGGACGCCCCGGTGGCGGCCGCCGGCGGCGGGTCGTCGTCGTCCTGGCCGAGCAGGTAGAGCACCGCGGCGCCACCACCGAGCACGAGGACCAGCACGGCCGCCAGCACCGCTAGCAACGGGCCACGGGAGCGTGGGCGCCCCGGGGGCGGGGCCGGCTCCCCGGCGTACGGGGCGGTCGGCGCGCCGACGTCCGGGTAGCCGGCGTACGGCTGCTCCGCCGGCCGGTACGGGCCCTGCCCCGGCGCGCCGTACCCCGGCTCCGGTCGGTACGCCGGTTCCGGGGCGTAGCGGGGATCGGCGGGGTGACCGGGCTCGGTGGACCGGTACGGCCCCGACCCGTACCCGGGGTCGTAGGACGGCTCGGTGGGGCGGTAGGGGTCGCCGCCGTACTGCCCCGGCGCCGGCCGGCGCTGCTGGTAGGGGCCCTCGGGCCCGTCCCACCCGCCCCGGCGGTCCGGCTCGTACGACTCGTCGGGCCCCCGCCCGCGCCACGGCTCCGGGGAACCGCCGCCCGGTGGTCCGTAGTTCGCCATGCCGCCCTCCTGGAACCAACTGGTGAGAGGCCGGCCACCAACGAGGGACGCCGACGCCCAGGCCACCGTAGCGTGGACCACCAATGAGCTCATCTCCGCCAAGTGCGTCCCCGTCCGCCGGCCCGGTCACCCGGCCGGGTCCCGGCGTCGCCGCCGGTGACCGCGCCGGCGCCGCGCCCGCCCTGATCTGGACGGCGCTGCTGCTGGTCTACGTGCTGTGGGGCTCCACCTATCTCGGCATCCGGATCGCCGTGGAGTCCATGCCGCCGCTCGCCTCGGCGGCCGCCCGGTTCGCGGTGGCCGGCCTGGTGCTCGCCGTCGTGCTGCGGCTGCGCCGCGGACCGGGGGCGTTGCGGGTGGACCGGCGCCAGCTCGCCTCCGCCGCGGTGGTCGGCGTGCTCCTGCTCGCCGGCGGCAACGGGCTGGTCGTGCTGGCCGAGTCCGGGCCGCCGGGGGTGGCGTTGCCGTCCGGCATCGCCGCGCTGCTGGTCGCCACCGTGCCGCTGCTGGTGGTGCTGCTCCGCTCGGCCACCGGTGACCGCCCCCGGCTCTGGACGCTGGCCGGGGTGAGCCTGGGCTTCGTCGGGTTGGTGCTGCTGGTGCTGCCCAGCGGTGGGGCGGACGCGGTACCGCTCGCCGGCGCGCTGACAGTGGTGGCCGGGGCGGCCTCCTGGTCGGTCGGCTCGTTCCTGTCCGGCCGGATCCGGATGCCCGCCGACCCGTTCGTCGCCACCGTCTACGAGATGTTCGCCGGGGCGGCGGTGCTCGCCGTCCTCGCCGTGGGCCGGGGCGAGCTGCGCGGCTTCGACCCGGGCGCGGTGACCACCCGGTCCTGGCTGGCCCTCGGCTACCTGATGGTGGCCGGCTCGCTGGTCGCCTTCACCGCGTACGTCTGGCTGCTGCACCACGCGCCGATCTCGCTGGTCTCCACGTACGCCTACGTGAACCCGGCGGTCGCGGTGGCGCTCGGCGCGCTGCTCGCCGCGGAGCCGATCACCGCGCAGGTGCTGCTCGGCGGCGCGGTCATCGTGGCCGGTGTGGCCCTGGTGGTGAGCACCGAACGCCCGCGCCGGCCGGCTGAGCCGGCGACCCCGGATCCGGCGCGCCGGTAACCGCCCGGCGCGCCGGTAACCGCCCGGCGCGCCCGCTCGGGAGCACCCGGTAGCGCGGCCGACGGCCCGGCGGCACGGATCAGATCAGCCGGAGCTGGCGGTCCTTCGGGCGGCGCGGCTCGGTCTCGCCGAAGCGTTCGAACAGGCCCGGGTCGATGGCGTCGAGGAACGGCGACGGGCGGCACTCGCGTTCCGAGCCGTGCCGGCTGCGGCGTGCGGCGTGGCTGACGTAGAGCCGGTCCTGGGCGCGGGTGAGGCCGACGAAGAAGAGGCGCCGCTCCTCGGCCACCGCGTCGTCGTCGGGCGCGGCGCCGGGCCAGCGCAGCGGCAGCAGCCCGTCCTCGCACCCGACCAGGAAGACCACCGGGAACTCCAGCCCCTTGGCCGCGTGCAGGGTGAGCAGGGTGACCGCCTCGGCCCGCGGGTCGAGCGCGTCCACCTCGGCGCCGGTGGCCAGCTGGGACAGGAACATCGGCAGGTCGTCCCCGCAGCGCCGGGCGAGCGGGGTGAGCAGGTCGACCGCCGACCGGACGTCCTCCGGGCGGACCGCGCCCGCGCCGTCCAGCGTCGGCACGGCGAAGCGCTCGGCGAGCACCTGGCCGGCCAGCCGGACCCGGGCCGCCAGCGAGCCGTCCAGCCCGCCGGCGTGCCGCAGCTCGCGGGCGATGGCGGCCACCCCGGGGCGGTCCCGCAGCCGGTCGTGCGAGCGCTTCTGCACCGGGATGTTGGCCCGGGCCAGGGCGTCCACGATCGGCGCGGCCTGCGCGTCGGTGCGGTAGAGCACCGCGATGTCGGAGAAGGAGAGCGACGTCGAGCGGCCGTCGATCCGGCCGGAGTCCAGCGACCGGTGGGAGAGCCCGCCGACCAGTTCGTCGACGGTGCGGACCACGAAGTCGGCCTCGTCGGCGACGGATGCCGCCGGGTAGCGGCCGACCAGTGGGGCCTCCGGGTCGAGCCGGGCCGGGTCCAGCCGGCGGCCGCGCACCAGCGACGACGGCGCGATGGCCTGCACCGCGGCGGCCAGGATCGGCGCCGACGAGCGGTAGTTGCGGTTCAGGCGCACCAGCCGGGCGTCGGTGAAGTCCCGGGAGAAGCGCAGGAAGTAGCCGACGTCGGCGCCGCGGAACGAGTAGATCGCCTGGTCCGGGTCGCCGATCGCGCAGAGGTTGCCGTCGGCCGGGCTGAGCAGCCGCAGCAGCTCGTACTGCACCGCGTCGACGTCCTGGTACTCGTCGACGAAGATCCACCGCCAGCGGTCCCGGTAGCGCTCCACCAGCGCCCGGTCCTCGCGCAGCAGCGCGACCGGCAGGGTGAGCAGTTCGTCCAGGTCGACCAGGCCCTGCTTGCGCAGCAGCGCGGTGTACCCGCCCTGGTCGTCGCCGGCCTCGGCGCGGGCCGCCGCCCGGTCGGCGTCGTCGGCGATCCGGAAGTCGACCGGTAGTCCGGCCGCCTCGGCGTGCTCCCGCAGGATGGTCAGCCCGAGGGAGTGGAAGGTGCCGACGGTGACGTCCTCGGCGACCGGGCCGAGCAGCCCGTCGAGGCGGTGCCGCAGCTCCTCGGCGGCCCGCCGGGTGAAGGTGATCGCCAGGCAGTGCTCCGGGAAGACGTTCAGCTCCGCGCAGAGGTACGCGATCCGGTGGGTCAGCGTCCGGGTCTTGCCGGTGCCCGGGCCGGCGACGATGAGCAGCGGCCCGCCCGGCGCGGAGGCGGCCACCCGCTGCATCGCGTCGAGCCGGTCCAGCAGGCCGGTGCCGACCTCCTCCATGCCGGCGAGCATCGGCTCGAACGGCTCGTGCGGGGAGGGCGGCGGGGCGATCGGTGGCGGCGGGGGTGGGCTGGCCTTCCGCTTCGGCTCGGCCTTGGCCGCCGCCGGGCGCTTGGCCCGGGGTCGGGCCGCCGGCTCCGCGGGCCTGCGCTGCGCCGGCACGGGTACGTCGAACAGCGTCTCCGCCTGCGTCCCCGGCACCGGCCCGCCCAGTTCTGCTGGGTCGAAGAGGGTGATCACGCCGTACTCGCCGTCGTAGCCGGGGACCCGGCGTACCTCGCCCCGGCGCAGCCGGCCGATCCCCTCGGCGAGCAGCTCACCGCCGACCCGCCCGATCTCGTCCAGCGGGGTGCGGGTGAGGATCTCCAGCTCCGGGCCGAGCGCGGCGAGCAGGTCGTTGAGCTTCCCCTCGACCTTCTTGGACCGGGCGCCCACCTTGTTGATCTCGCCGAGGATCTCGGCGAGCGGCACCAGGTGGGTCACCTCGCGGGCGTGCTCGGGGCGGTGCCCGGCCGGCCGGTCGGCCAGCTCCTCGACCCGGCTGAGCACGCCGACGGTGAGCGGCTTGCCGCACTCGGGGCAGCGGCCGCCGGCGGCGCGGGTCTGCTCGGGGGACCAGTTCACCCCGCAGAGCCGGTGCCCGTCGGCGTGGTACTTCCCCTCCTCGGGGAAGAACTCGATGGTGCCGGCGAGCCCGTCGCCGGTGCGCAGCGCGTCCCGGACGGCGAAGTAGTCGCGGGCGGTGGCGAACACGGTCGCCTCCCGGGCCAGCGCCGGCGGCGAGTGGGCGTCCGAGTTGGACACCAGCCGGTACGCGTCCAGGCTGCCGACCCGCCAGTTCATCTCCGGGTCGGAGGAGAGCCCGGTCTCCACCGCGAAGATGTGCTCGGCCAGGTCGGCGTAGCAGTCGGCGATCGCGTCGAAGCCGGACTTCGAGCCCAGCGCGGAGAACCAGGGCGTCCAGATGTGCGCGGGCACCAGGTAGCCGTCGGGGCTGGCCTCCAGGGTGATCTCCAGCAGGTCGCGGGAGTCCAGGCCGAGGATCGGCCGGCCGTCGGAGCCGAGGTTGCCGATCCGGCCGAGCGCGGTGTTGAACCGCGCCACCGCGTCCAGGTCGGGCAGGTAGATCAGGTGGTGCACCTTGCGGGTGCGGTCGTCCCGCTTGTAGATCGTGGAGATCTCCACGCTGAGCGTGAACCGCACCGGGTCGGCCTCGGCCGCGCTGGCCAGCCGGGGTGGCAGCCGCCGGGCGATGTCCCGCTCCGCCTCCGGGCTGAGCCGGTAGAGGCCGGGCTCCGCCGGGTGCAGTGTCTCGCGCAGGTGGTCGTACCACGCGGGGTGGGTGAAGTCGCCGGTGCCGAGCAGGCCGATGCCCTTACGCCGGGCCCACCAGCCGAGGTTCGGCAGGGTGAGGTCACGGCTGCACGCGCGCGAGTACTTCGAGTGGATGTGCAGGTCCGCGACGAATGGCGGGAGGCCACCGGGGGGTGCGGCGCTGAACGGAGGCACGCCGCATCCTGCCACGACCCGGCGCGCCCCCGCGCGTCGCCACGCTCGGGCGTGAGGTGCGCTATGCCGAGCGCAGCTCGACGAGGGTGATCTGCGGCTCGGCGCCGACCCGGACCGGCGGGCCCCAGAAGCCGGCGCCGTTGGTGACGTACACCTTGGTGCCGTCGACCTCGCCGAGGCCGGAGACCACCGGCTGCTGGAGCTTGACCAGCAGGTTGAACGGGACGATCTGGCCGCCGTGGGTGTGCCCGGACAGTTGCAGGTCGACGCCGAACTTCGCCGCCTCCACCGCGGCGACCGGCTGGTGGGCGAGGAGGACCACCGGGCGGGACGGGTCCCGGTCGCCGAGTGCCGCGGTGTAGTCGGCCGGCGCGGCCAGCCCCGTGCCGGCGGCGGTGACGTCGTTGACCCCGGCCAGGTCGAGTACGCCGCCGCGGGCCTGGATCTCCCGCCGCTCGTTCTGCAGCACCCGCAGCCCCAGCCGGTCCAGCTCGCGCACCCACTCCTCGACGCCGGAGTAGTACTCGTGGTTGCCGGTGACGAAGAAGCTGCCGTGCCGGGACCGCAGGTCCCGCAGCGGCGCGGCGGCCTCGCCCAGCTCGGCCACCGAGCCGTCGACCAGGTCGCCGACGACCGCCACCAGGTCGGCGTCCAGGCGGTTGATGGCGGCCACGATCCGCTCGGTGTGCGCCCGGCCGCGCAGCGGCCCGAGGTGGATGTCGGAGACGGTGGCGATGCGCAGGCCGTCCATGCTCCGGGGCAGCTTGGCCAGCGGGATCTGCACCCGGTCCAGCTGCGGTGGGCCGAGCGCGGTGCGGATGCCGTACCCGGTGAGACCGGTGGCGGTGAGCCCGGCGAAGATCGCCGCCCCCCGGGCCAGCAGCAGCCGCCGGGACGGGTCGTGGTCGGGCTGGCCGACGGCGCCGGCGGCCGGCGGATCGGCCGGACCGGCCGCGCCGACCAGCGCCGGCTCGGGCGCGGCGGCGGTCGGCTCGGCCGCGACCACCCGGCGGCGCAGCACCAGCTTGGTCACCAGCATCGGCACTTCCAGTGCGACGAGCAGGACCAGCAGGTAGAACATGATCGCGAGCCAGAGGTAGCCGGGCCATGCCAGCCAGTACAGCCCGGCCTGGGTGCCGACCATGGTGGCCGGCACCAGCAGCGCCAGCACGAGCGCGGTGATCCCGCCGGCCCGCCGCCAGCGCCCCGGCAGCGTCGTGTCCCGGACCAGCCGCTTCCACAGGTAGAGGTGGATCAGGCCGGTGACCAGCGCCAGGGTCCCCACGAAACCCAGCACTGCGAGCATGTGCGCCTCCCTCAGCCGCCCGCGAAGGGGGGCAGTACGTCGATCGTGGCCCCGGCCGGCAACGGGGCCTGACGATCGTGGCAGGTCACCCCGTCCACCAGGAAACTCGCCACCCGCAGCACGGCGGCGAGCCGGTCACCGTGCCGCTCGGTCAGCTCGGTGACGAGGTCGTCGAGGGTGCGCCCGGCCGGCACGGTCTCCTCGGTGCGGCCGGCGGCGGCGCGCGCTCCGGCGAAGTAGCGCACGGTCAGCGGGGGCAGCCCGGCGGTGGGCCGGGTCGGATCGGTCACGGTCAGCCTCCGATGGCCGACATCGGCCGGGCGGGTTGCAGGAACGTCGGGTCGTCGATGCCGTGGCCGGCCCGCTTGCCCCACATCGCGGTACGCCACCGCCGGGCGATCTCGGCGTCGTCCGCCCCGGCCCGCAGCGCCCCGCGCAGGTCGGACTCCTCGGTGGCGAACAGGCACGCCCGTACCTGGCCGTCGGCGGTGAGCCGGGTGCGGTCGCAGTCGCCGCAGAACGGCCGGGTGACGCTGGCGATCACGCCCACCCGGGCGGGGCCGCCGTCGACCAGCCAGGTCTCGGCCGGCGCCGCGCCGCGCTCGGCCGAGTCGGGCCGCAGGTCGAAGGTGGTACGCAGGGCGGCGAGGATCTCCTCGGCGGTGACCATGGCGGCCCGATCCCAGCCGTGCTGCGCGTCCAGCGGCATCTGCTCGATGAACCGCAGCTCGTAGCCGTGGTCGAGGGCGAAGCGGAGCAGCGCCGGCGCCTCGTCGTCGTTCACGCCCCGCATCAGCACCGTGTTGACCTTGACCGGGGTGAGCCCCGCGGCGGTGGCGCCGGCCAGGCCGGCCAGGACGTCGGCGAGCCGGTCGCGCCGGGTCAGCCGGGTGAACCGGCCGGCGTCGAGCGTGTCCAGCGAGACGTTCACCCGGTCGAGCCCGGCGGCGCGCAGCGTGGGGGCGAGCCGGGCCAGCCCGATGCCGTTGGTGGTCAGCGAGATCCGGGGACGCGGTTCGAGCGCCGCCACCTCGGTGACGATGCCCACCAGCCCGGGCCGGATCAGCGGCTCGCCGCCGGTGAAGCGCACCTCGGTGACGCCGAGGTCACGCACGGCGACCCGGACCAGCCGGACGATCTCCGCGTCGGTGAGCAGTTGCGGCCCGGCGAGCCAGGGCAGCCCTTCGGCCGGCATGCAGTACGTGCAGCGCAGGTTGCACTTGTCGGTCAGCGAGACCCGGAGGTCCCGGGCGACGCGGCCGTACCGGTCGACGAGGGGGCCGTCGGTCGGCTGGGCGGCAGTCACCTGTCGACGGTAGCGCGTGTCAGCCCGCCGAGGGCGGCCCGGGCGGCCCGGCCGACCGCATCGCGGTACGCGGCGCCGAACAGGGCGGTGTGCACCAGCAGCAGGTGGAGCTGGTGCAGCGGCACCCGGTCCCGCCAGCCGTCGGCCAGCGGCCACGCCTCGTCGTACGCGGCGAGGATCCGGTCGAGGTGCGGCGCGCCGCCGAAGAGGGCCAGCTGGGCCAGGTCGGTCTCCCGGTGCCCGCCGTGCGCCGCCGGGTCGACCAGCCAGGCCCGGTCGTCGGCGCCCCAGAGCACGTTGCCCGGCCACAGGTCGCCGTGGACACGGGCCGGCGGTTCGTCGCCGCCGAACTCGCCGATCCGGTCGACCACCTCCTCCACCAGGGCGACCTCGGTGTCGCCCAGCGCGCCGCCGTCCACCGAGCGGCGCAGGTACGGCACCAGCCGGGCGCGGGCGAACCAGCTCGACCAGGGGCCGGGGTCGGGCGTGTTGTCCGCCGGGAGCGCGCCGATGAACCCGGGCCAGTCGGCCCCGAAGGCCGGCGCGCCGGCCCGGTGCAGCCCGGCCAGCTCCCGGCCGAACCGCTCGGCCGCCTCGGCGGTCGGCTCGCCCGGCTCGACCCACTCCAGCGCCAGCAGCTCGGGCAGCGCCACCAGCACCTCCGGTACGGCCACCGTGCCGGCCGCGCGCAGCCAGCGCAGGCCGGCCGCCTCGGTGGCGAAGAAGTCGTCCGGCACCGGCCGCCCGGCCCGCTCCGGCCAGGTCTTGGCGAAGATCGAGTGACCGTCGTCCAGGGTCAACCGGGAGGCGGCACAGATGTCCCCGCCGGCCACCGGCGTCTCCCGGATCCGCTGGTGGGTCAGGAAGGTCGGCAGGTGGGACGGGTGCGCCCGCAGGTACGCCAGGTCCATGACGGCAAGGTAGTCCCTCCCCACCCCCGCCGCCGGGCCACCTTCCCCTGGATCTTGGAACCTCCCGGCCCGGCCGGGGGCCGTTTCCCACCGAGATCTCCGGCGATCCGGTGCCGGTGGGGGGTGGTGGATCGGCGTGGGCAGGGTGAATACGGTCGGTAGTTGTGGATGAGCGGCGTGTCGTCCACAGGGGCTGCCGGGCGGGGTCGCCGGATCGCAGGCTGCCGGCATGACCTCGACCGACCCGCCCCGGCTCGCCGTCCGTTCCCCCGCCGACCTGATCGCCGCCGTGCCCTACCTGCTCGGCTTCCACCCCGCCGACAGCGTGGTCGTGGTGGCCATGCGCGGCCGGCGGATCACCTTCGCGGCCCGGGCCGACCTGCCCGAGCCGGCGGGCGAGGCGGACCCGGCCCGGCACCTCGCCGCGGTGATCGCCCGCCAGCAGGCCGACTCGGCCACCGTCATCGGGTACGGTCCGCCGACCCGGGTCACCCCGGCCGTCGACGCGGTGCGCGCCGCGCTGACCGGCGCCGGGCTGGCCGTGCTCGACGCGCTGCGGGTCACCGACGGGCGGTGGTGGTCGTACGTCTGCACCGAGCCGGAGTGCTGCCCGCCCGACGGCTCCCCGTACGACCCGGGTGCCAGCGCGGTGCCGGCCGCCGCGGTGCTCGCCGGCCAGGTCGCCCTGCCCGACCGGGCCGCCCTGGTGGCGCAGGTTTCCCCGCTCGGTGGTCCGGTCCGGGTGGCGATGCGCCGGGCCACCGCCCGGGCCGAGCGGCGGCTGGCCGACCTGCTCGACAAGGCGCCCCGCGAGGACCTGCTCGGCGGCCGGTCACTTCGCGCGGCGGGCGTGACGGCCGTGCGCGCGGCCCTGCGCCGGCAGCGCCGCGGCGAGCGGCTCACCGACGACGAGGTGGCCTGGCTGAGCCTGCTCCTGACCCACCTGCCGATACGCGACCACGCCTGGGACCGCACCGACGGCCGGGACGCGGACATCGCCCTCTGGACCGACGTGCTGCGCCGGGCCGAGCCCGAGTTGACCGCCGCGCCGGCCAGCCTGCTCGCCTTCGCCGCCTGGCGGGCCGGGCAGGGGGCGCTGGCCGCGGTCGCGCTGGAGCGGGCGCTGACCGAGCACCCCGACTACACCCTCGCGGCCCTCCTGGACGACCTGCTCCGCCGTGGCGTGCCGCCGTCGGAGCTGGACGGCTGGCCGGCGGTGGGCGCCGCGGGCGTGGTGCGCCGCCGCAAGCGGAGGCCGCGCCACCGGCCCAGGCTCGATCTTTGACCGCGGTGGTTGCCCGGCCTTCCCGCACGTGTTCGCCGATCGTACAACTTGTACTATCGTACAAGTTGTACGTTAGTACAAATTGTTGAGGGGGCGTCATGGCGGAAGCCGACAGTGTCGTGGCGGCAGCAGTCCGGCGGGCTGGTAGGCGCGAGTGGGCGGGCCTGGCGCTGTTGGCGCTGCCGACGGTGCTGCTGGGCCTGGATGTGACAGTGCTGTATCTGGTGCTGCCGAGCATGGCCACCGCGCTCGAACCCTCGGCGACCCAGACGCTGTGGATCATGGACGCCTACGGATTCTTCATCGCGGGGTTCCTCATCACCATGGGAACCGTGGGCGACCGGATCGGCAGGCGCCGCCTACTGGTCATCGGCATGACGGCGTTCGCGGCCGTCTCGGCGTTCGCGGCCTTCGCCCCCAACGCCGAGCTGCTGATCCTCGCCCGGGCGCTGCTGGGGGTGGCCGGGGCCACGCTGATGCCCTCGACACTGTCCCTGATCTCGAACATGTTCGCCGATGTGCGCCAGCGCGCGGTCGCGATCGGGGTGTGGGCCACGATGTTCGCTCTGGGCATGGCCGCCGGACCCGTCGTCGGTGGCGCACTGGTCGACACGTTCTGGTGGGGTGCGGCCTTCCTGCTCGCCGTCCCCATCGCCGCCCTGGTCCTGGCCGGGGCACGGATCCTGCTGCCCGAGTACGCCGATCCGCAGGCCGGCCGACTCGACCTGACCAGCGTGGCGCTGTCGCTGGCCGCGATCCTGCCGGTGATCTACGCGATCAAACACTCCGCCGTCGACGGTCCCGACCTCAGCGCGGTGCTCCTCGCCGTCGTCGGGACGGTCGCCGGGGTGGTCTTCGTGCGCCGGCAACGTGGCCTCGCCTCGCCGCTGTTGGACGTCACGCTGTTCGCGAGCCGGGCGTTCTCCGCGGCCCTGGCGGTGCTGCTGATCGGACTGGTCGGGGTGGGCGGGACCATGTACCTGGTCACCCAGTACCTCCAGCTCGTCGAAGGTCTGACGCCGTTCGCGGCGGGCCTGTGGATGGGGCCACCCGCCCTGGCGATGTTCGCCGCGGCGATCGGCGCGCCGCTCATCGCCAGGCGAGTGCGGCCCGGCCTCGTCATGGCGGTCATGCTCGGGCTCTCCGTGGCGGGCTACGCGCTGCTCGCTGTCGTGGGCACCGGGGATGCCGGGATGGTGGTGGCCGGGTTCGCGTTCGTCTACCTCGGCCTCGGCGCGATCGCCGCGTTGGGCACCGACATGGTCGTCGGCGCCGCGCCCGCGTCGAAGTCCGGCTCGGCCGCCGCGATGTCGGAGACCGTTCAAGAACTAGGCATCGCCGTCGGCGTCGCTGTCCTCGGCAGCCTGACCACCGCCCTCTACACCTCCCGGATGGACCCGCCGGCGGACGTTCCGCCAGCGGTCGCGGGTCGTCTCGCCGAGAGTCTCGCCGGGGCACTGTCCGTCGCCGACCAGGTGCCAGCCGAGGTCGTGCAGGCCGCGCGAGAGGTGTTCAGCAGCGGGGTGAACACCTCCGCCGCCGTGGCCGGTGTCGCCATCATCGCGGCGGCCCTGCTCTGCCTCACCGCGCTGCGGAACGTCCAGCCGCTCGGCGAGGAACAGCAAGCTGGAACGGAGCAGCGGGAGGTGGCCGACTACCCTGACACCTGTAGGAGGGGAGCATGAGCGACGAGAGCGACTCCGTCGATGGGCGCAAGGCCCGAGGCAACAAGCGCCGCGCTGAGATCATCGATGCGACCCTCGCCATCGTCACCCGTGACGGTGCCGCCGGCGTCACCCATCGCACCGTTGCCAAGCAGGCCGGCGTCGCCACCAGTCTGAGCACCTACTACTTCGCCACGCTTGACGACCTGCTCGTCGCGGCGCTGTCCAGCGTCGCCGATGTCTACACCGCGCGTATCCGCCAGATCATCGACGGCACCGGTGACAAGCTCCGTGGCCTGGCCGAGCTGATTGCCGAATCCGCTGGCCCCGGCCGGGAACGCGCCCTGGCCGAACGCGAACTGTCCACGCTGGCCGCGCGGAGGCCGGCGCTGGCGCCCATAGCCCGTCGCTGGCGCGAGAACGTCGCCGAACTTGCCGCGACGCTCACCGACGACCCCGAAGCGATCGCCGCACTCGTTGCCGCCTCCGATGGCCTGTGCACCGCCATCCTGATCGACAACGCTCCCTCCGATCCCGACTACGTACACCGAATCCTGGCCCGGGCCCTTGACGCGCACGCCGGCAGAACAGGGCCCCGGCGCTGAACCGACGCCGACGCTTCCGTTCAGCGGTCGCGTTCGCCCGATCTTTTCGGGTTGGGGCTCGCGGCGCCGTTGACCGTGACCCGCAACGCGTAGCCGCTGATCTCGGCGGTGTCGAAGAGGTGACTAGCCCCGGGTGAGGTGGGCGACGAACGTGCGCCAGGCTGCGGGCGAGAAGGTCAGGGTGCCGCCGTCGCGGTCCTTCGTGTCGCGGACCAGGACGACGCCGGGCAGATTGTCCGCCACCTCCACGCAATCGCCGCCGTTGTTGCCGCTCTTCGTGCTCTTGCGCCACTGCGCACCGGTCAGGTCCATGATCGAGCCGCTTCCCTGAGCATCTCCAGGGACCGCCCTCGGGGCAGGGCTTCTCCCCGGATGCGTTCCCACCGTCGATCCAGGCTAGCAACGTCCGAAGGCTGCTCAATTATCTGAGCTTGTGCCTGGCTGTCGACGTGCGCGACCCGTCCACCGTCGCTCAGCTCCGCGATCGTGAACGGCCCACCGAGCCCCGGATACATCCCCACCTCCGCAGGCACGAGGTGCACCTGGACCGACGGAAGTTCGGCGCACTCGGCTAGATGCGCGCACTGCTCACGCATCAGCTCACAGTCACCGTAAGCAGGTCGGCGGATGACGGCCTCGTCTATGACCGCAACCAGGAGAGGCGGGCGCTGGCGATGCAGGATCGCCTGCCGTCCCAGTCGCGCGTCGACGAGTTCGTTCACCTCGTCGACGGTCAGTGCCTCTCCCGCCAGAGTGGCCCGCGCGTACGCCTCGGTTTGGAGAAGACCGGGCACCCATGCGAGCTGATACGCCCGCAGGGCGACTGCCTCGCGTTCAATGTCGACCCAGGCTCGCAGCCAGGTCGGCTCACGTCGCTTGAGGACGTCCGGCCACAGGTCCCCTACGTCCCGCCCGAGAATTGCCGCGACCCGGGAACGGTGCCGAGGCTGGGGCACGCGTCCTGGGTTGACCCATCGCTGCGCGGTCTTGGGGTCGACACCGATCTGACCAGCGAGAGATTCCGTTGTCTCGCCGGCCTCGGCCATCGCCGCTATCAGTCCGTGGTTCATGCGGCCTCCGATGAGGACGTCCCGAACATCGACTGACCATACCTGAACGCTGTGTACCGGTCCCATCACGGAGGGGCAGGGTGCGGTCAGGTGCCGGCCGCGATGACCCGAACTCGGCGGCCGGGCTAGTGGGGCCGCCTCGGCGAAGGCGGGGCGGCCCCACCAGATCACGAGGAGGCAAGCCCGTGCGATTCAGGTTCTGGCGCCGTGAGCCCGTCCCCACGCCGCCCCCGTCTGTCGGCCCGTCGACCCGCAACGAGCGATCGACCTGGGCGCAGCCGACCGCCGTCTTCCCGACCGCCGGTCCCGGCCGCCCGGGCAACCTGACCCCCGCCCAGCGGTGGCGCGGAAACGGAGGCCGGTGGTGAGCCTGACCGTCGGCAGCACGATCCGGGTGCCCGAGGACTCCTACCGCTTCGGCACCGGGCCGCTCACGCTGCACGTCACCGAGATCTTCAGTCGCGGACCGTTCGAGGGGCACGTCTGGGCGGAGGTGCGCGGCCACGACGTACGCGAGGACGGGTCGCTCGCCGTCCGTGCGCGCTTCGCCT
Source organism: Micromonospora sp. C28SCA-DRY-2 (assembly GCF_030519475.1). Classification (GTDB taxonomy): domain Bacteria; phylum Actinomycetota; class Actinomycetes; order Mycobacteriales; family Micromonosporaceae; genus Micromonospora. The sequence continues at coordinate 242,468 of NZ_JAUMKD010000009.1, forward strand.
TCGTCCGGGTCGACCGGGTGCGCGTCGTACACGTGGTGAGCCTGTGAGCCGCCGGTTCCGGGACCACCTGCCCACCCGGCCGACCTGGCGCTGCCAGGCGTGCGGGATCGCCTGGCCGTGTTCGGCGGCCAAGCTGCGGCTGCTCGCCGAGTACCGGACGGACCGGGCGGCCCTGCTGGTCTACCTGGCCACGCTCCAGGCCGAGGCGGCCCTGGAGCTCACCGGACTGGACCAGGCCACGCCACCGGTCGTGCTGGCCGAGCGCTTCACCAACTGGGCGCGCCCACGCGGATGACCGTTGTCAGTCCGGGACGCGCCGACGCGAGCGGGGCCGGCACGCCGGGCGAGGTGACTGCCGCGCTCCGGCCCCCTGCTGACAGCCGCCCCGGCCGGCCGGGTGCCGCCGCGCACCGGTCACAGCGGCCCGCGTATCCGGTCACCACCGGCCCGCGTACGTCGCGGTACCTCGACCGGGTGAGTCGCCCGTCGTGCCGCCTCCCGGCCGGTGCCGGCGCCGGGAGAATCGGCGGGTCCAGGGCCAGGGTGGACGCGGCCCCGACAGGTGAGGAGATCGGGTTGAGCTCATCCGCCAGCCGGTGTCCCGTCGCCGAGCAGCCTCCCGGCCGGCTGCCGGCGGCGCTGACCGGATTCCTCGCGGTGCCCCGCGTCGAGCGGGCCGGCGGTTGACGATGCCGATCCCCGCGTTCCAGGTCCAGCGGTGGGTGAACTCGCCACCACTGACTCCCGAGGCGCTGCGCGGCCGGGTGGTGCTGATCGACGTCTGGGAGTACACCTGCGTCAACTGGATCCGCACCTCCCCGTACGTCCGGGCCTGGCACCGCGACTACGGGCCGGTCGGCCTGACCGTCATCGGCCTGCACGCCCCGGAGTTCGAGTTCGGCCGGCACGCCGAGAACATCGACCAGGGCATCCGCGACCACGGCCTGACCCACCCGGTCGCGCTGGACAACGACTTCCGGGTCTGGGCGGGCCTGGGCAACATCGCCTGGCCGGCGCGGTACCTCTTCGACGCGGACGGGAATCTCGCCGACCGGTGGATCGGGGAGGGTGACTACGACCGCACCGAGGCGGAGATCCGGCGGCTGCTCGCCGCCACGGTGCCGGAGCGCGACCTGCCGCCGGTCACCCCGGAGGTGGCGGCCTTCGCCGCGACCACCCCGCCGACGTACGCCAATCTCACCGAGGAGACGTACGTCGGCACCGACCGGCGGGTCCCGGGCAGCTTCACGCTGACCGGCGACTGGCGGGACAGCGGCGAGTACGTCGAACTCGCCGGCGGCACCGGCGAACTCGGGCTGCCCTTCAACGCCGGCGAGGTGAACCTGGTCGTCGACCCCGGACCCGGCCGGCCGGTCCCGGTCCGCGTACTGCTCGACGGGGAGCCGATCGGCACCGAACGCGGCGCCGACGTCGGCCCGGACGCGGTGGCCCACATCGACCGGGCGGCCATGATCCGCCTCGTCGCCGGGGCGCCCCGCGACGACCACCTGTTGACCCTGGTCACCGACCGACCCGGCTTCCGCGCGTACGCCTTCACCTTCGGCCCCTGAGCGGGGACCGGGCCGGGACCGGTGCCGTTACCGGCTGCGCCGGGCGGTCCGCACGCCGAACACGACAGCGCCGACGACGAGCGCGACGCCAAGGAGCTGGAGGCCGGGCGAGTCGTCGGCCTCCCCGTACACGACACCGGCGACGCCGAGCGCGACGCCGAGCAGGGCGACGAGGGCGAGGACGTACTTCACGGGTTCTCCCTCCGGCGGCGAACCCGCCGCCGATCTCGCCGGTGCGCGGGCGCCGTGGTCGATGTGGTCAGTGCGGTGCCCGGTGGTCGCTCATTCGTCGACCCACTCGAGCAGGTCGCCGGGCTGGCAGTCGAGCACCCGGCACATGGCTTCCAGGGTGCTGAACCGGACGGCCTTGGCGCGGCCGTTCTTCAGCACCGCGACGTTCGCCGGGGTGAGCCCGACCCGCTCGGCGAACTCGCCGACGCTCATCTTGCGCTTGGCCAGCTCCACGTCGATGCGGACGACGATGGGCATCAGATCACCGCTTCCATGTCGGTGCGCAGCGTGGTGGCCTGGCGCAGCAGCGCCCGCATGACCACCATCAACAGCCCCAGCACCGCGACGCCGGTCACCATCAGGAACAGCAGCAGCGGCAGCCCGGGGTCGTCCGCGTTGAAGCCGACGTAGAGGAAGACACCGACGAGCACCACCCAGGCGGCGGCGACGGCCCACACGATCGCGTCCACCCAGACCAGCGAGGCCGGACTGAAGATGCGGTCGTTCTTGACCATGGTGAGCAGTTGCCAGGTGGCCACGATCACCACCTGGGCGCAGAGCACCCAGAACACCGCGAGGGCGGTCAGCGGCCACCGCAGGTACGCCTGGTCCGGCGACTCCTCGGCCATGTGCGCGAACTGCCCGGGCAGCGAGAAGGTCTGCAAGACGACCAGGATCCCGAACAACAACACGAGGAAGACCCGGAGAGGGGCTACCGCCCGATGCTCTGTGATCATGCATCGACTATCACTCGTTACCTATCGATTGTCAATAGGTTTCGGGGTTCCCGGTGGAGACGCTGACGCGGTACGCCCGGCTCGTCCCCCGGGGGTGTCGATCGTCCGGGTGAACCTGGACAATGATCAGGTGCCCGCTCTACCCGTCGGCCCGTCATGAGTATCGGGCTGCTGCTCGCGCTCGTCGGGCTGGCGCTGGTCGACAGCACCAGCATCGGCACCCTCTTCATCCCGGTGTGGCTGCTGCTCACCCCCGGCCGGGTCGACGCCCGGCGGATCCTGCTCTACCTCGGCACGATCGCCGGCTTCTACCTCGCGGTCGGCCTGCTGCTGGTCTGGGGCGGTAGCCGGCTGGCCGACGCGCTCGGCGGCGCGCTGGACAACCGGCCGGTGCTCTGGGGCCAACTCGTCCTCGGGGTCGGGCTGTTCGCGCTCAGCTTCCGCTACGACGGCAAGCGCAAGCGGCCGGGCGGCGGTGCGGTGCTGCGCTGGCGGGACCGGGCCACCTCCGGTGACTCCTCCGCGCGCTGGCTGGTCGGGCTGGCCCTGCTCGCCGCGCTGGCCGAGGTGGCGACGATGCTGCCGTACCTGGGCGCGCTGGGCCTGCTGACCACCTCCGGGCTGGACGCCGCGGCCGTGGTGGCGCTGCTCGCCGGCTACTGCCTGGTGATGGTGCTGCCGGCGACGCTGTTGCTGGCCGCCCGGGTGGCCTGGCCGGCCGCGATCGAGCCGGTGCTGGCCCGGCTGAACGCGTGGATCGTCCGGTCCGCGGGCAGCGCGATGGGCTGGATCCTCGGCATCGCCGGGTTCCTGCTGGCCCGCGACGCCGCCGTCCGGCTGGAGCTGTTCGGCCGCTTCGTCGACCTCTGACCGGCGCGGCCGCCCTCAGACCGAGATCCGGTGCGGGTGGGCGTAGACGTTCATGGTGCGGCCGCGCAGGAAGCCGACCAGGGTCAGCCCGGCCTCCTCGGCCAGGTCGGCGGCGAGGGTGCTCGGCGCGGAGACCGCCGCGAGCACCGGCACCCCGGCCATCCACGCCTTCTGGGTCAGCTCGAAGCTCGCCCGCCCGGAGACCAGCAGCACGTGCCCGGTCAGCGGCAACCGCCGTTCCCGGACGGCCCAGCCGACCACCTTGTCCACCGCGTTGTGCCGGCCCACGTCCTCGCGCAGCACCACCAGCTCACCGGCCGCGGTGAACAGGCCGGCCGCGTGCAGCCCGCCGGTGTGGTCGAAGCCCTTCTGCGCCGCCCGCAACCGGTCCGGCAGCTCCGCGAGGACCGCCGCCGGCACGCCCACCGGGTCGTCCGCCACCGCGAAGACCGACCGGGTCCGCACCGCGTCGATGCTCGCCTTGCCGCACACCCCGCAGGAGCTGGTGGTGTAGAAGTTCCGGGCCGGGTCCGTGGTCGGCTCCGGCACGCCGGGCGCCAGCACCACGTCCACCACGTTGTACGTGTTGGGCGTCTCCGCGCCGGCGCAGAGCTGCGCGGTGTGCACGTCGTCCGCCGACCGGATCAGCCCCTCGGTGAGCAGGAATCCGATCGCCAGGTCCAGGTCGTCGCCGGGGGTGCGCATGGTCACCGCCAGCGGCCGCCGCCGGCCCGGCCCGGCCGGGCCGACCCGGATCTCCAGCGGCTCCTCCACGCTCAGGCTGTCCCGCCGCCGGACGGCCGCGCGCCCGTCGGTCGCCGCGTCGAGGTCGATCCGGAGCACGCTCCGCCGGTCAGTCGCCCGTCCCATCCCGCCATCCTGCCCCGCCCGCCGGACGGCCCGCAGGGCTACCGTGGCCGGGTGAGGGCGTACGCGGCGGTGGTGCTGGCGGGCGGCGCGGCGCGCCGGATGGGCGGGGTGGACAAACCGGCCCGCCCGGTCGGCGGCCGCCCGATGCGGGACCGGGTGCTGGCGGCCGTCGCCGACGCCCGTCCGCGCATCCTGGTGGGGCCGGCCGGGCTGGTGCCCGAGGGGGTCCGGGTGACCCGGGAGCAGCCGCCCGGCGGCGGGCCGGTGGCCGCCACGGCCGCCGGGTTGGCCCTGCTCGAACCGGGCACCCCGGTGGTCGCGCTGCTCGCCGGCGACCTGCCGCTGCTCACCCGGGAGGCGATCGCCCACCTGCTGCGCCACCTCGACGCCGGGCCCCCGCCGCGCGATCTCGACGCCGAGCCCCCGCCGCGCGATCTCGACGCCGGGCCGGACCGCCGTGACGCGGCCGGCGGGTCGGCCGGGCACGATCTCCGGCTCGACGAGCCGCCGGTCGGGGCCGGTGCGCCGGGGGCGGCCACCGGGAGTCGGCCCGGAACCGCGCCGGACGGGGCCTGCTTCGTGGACGACGCCGGGCGGCGGCAGACCCTCTGCGGGGTGTGGCGGGTGCCGCCCCTGCGGGCCGCCGTCGACCGGCTCGCCGCCGGGCGGGGACTGGCCGGCGCCCCGATCCGCGCCCTGCTGGCCGGGCTGACCGTCCGCGAGGTGCCGTGGCCCGGTGCCGGCCCGCCGCCCTGGTTCGACTGCGACACTGACTCGGACGTACGCCGGGCGGAGGAGTGGGTGCGATGACGGTGATGGACGACTGGGTCACGGCGGCCTGTGCCGAACTCGGCCTGGACCCGGCCCAGGTGCCGGTGCCAGCCGTGCTCGACCTGGCCAAGGAGGTGGCCCACCAGGTGCTGCGGCCGGGCGCGCCGGTCAGCGCGTACCTGCTCGGGCTGGCCGTCGGGCGCGGCGCGGACCCGGCGGACGCGGCGGCCCGGCTCGTCGCGTTGGCCGGCGGTTGGCCGGTGGAACTCGGCGCGAACCGCCCGGGCGACACCCCGGCCTGACCGGCCGTCCGCCACCGCTGTCCGATCCCGGTCGGGGCTGATTCGGCCCCCTGGCCGCGTGGGTAGGGTGACCCCTGACGGACGGAGGCGATCATGACGGCTGACCACCCCTCGGCGCCGGCCGGTGGCTCGCCCGGCGAGACGCCGGCGCACCACGAGTCGATCCTGCTCGACGAGCCGAGCACGGCCGACCTGCGGGCGAAGGTGACCCAGGCGTGGCAGGAGTTCGCCCGCGCGCTGGCCGACCGGCTGGCCGCGCTGCCGGCCGGAGCGCACCTGGAGGTGACCCTCGACCCGACCGCCTCCGGCACCGGTGACGCCATCTACTCGGTCAGCGTCGACGCCGGCCCGGAGGGGGTGCTCGCCGCCCGGGCCGTCGGCAACGCCAGCCTGCCGCAGGGCTACCGCCTGGACCGCAACGCGGTGGCGGACATGATCGCGCTGGGCTGGTCGCCGCCGGGCGTGGTGGAGGGCTCCGGCGAGTACTTCGGGCTGGACTCCTCGACCGGGGACGCCGCGCGGCTGTCCGCGCTGCTCGCCCGTACCCTCCGCGACGTCTACGGCGCTCCGCACCCGGCCTTCCTGGTCTACCTGGTGCACGACGCGGAGGGGGAGTCGCTGCCGGTCGAGCCGCTCGGCACCGCGCGCAGCGAGTTCGGCCCGGACCGGGACGTCGAGGCCGACCTGGACGAGGCGCTGGCGGCCGCGGCCGCCGCGAACCAGTCCGGCGAGGGCGACGTGCTGGCGCTGGCCGAGCGGGTCCGCACGGTGGTCTCCACCATGCTGAAGTCGGACTCCGACCGGCTCCAGGTCGACTCGGACGGCGACATCAACATCCGGGCCGGGTCGGCGATGGTCTTCGTCCGGGTGCGCGACAACCCGCCCCTGGTCGACGTCTTCTCCCCGGTGCTCACCGAGGTCGAGCCGACCGAGCGGCTCTACGTCAAGCTCTCCGAACTGACCAACCGGATGCCGATCGGCCGGCTGTACTGCGCCGACGACACCGTCTGGGCGTCCATCCCGGTGTTCGGCCGCAACTTCCAGCCGACCCACCTGATGCTCGCCGTGCAGGTCATGACCGGGCTCGCGGACGAACTGGACGACCGGCTGCACGGCGAGTTCGGCGGCAAGCGCTTCTTCGGCGAGGGCGACAAGCCGGTCCGGCGGGACGAGGGCGAGCACCGCACCGGCATGTACCTCTGACCTCCCTGGTGGGTGGGGCCCGGAGTCCCCGAGAAACCGGGCCCCACCCGTGGGGAGGGCGGATCAGGTCGAGGGGAGCCAGGCGAGGCTCCGCGTGGTGGCCGGGTCGGTGGCCCGCAGGCCCGCCTCGGAGACGGTCCAGAGCGCTCCGCCGACCAGCAGCGAGCGGCTCACCATGCCGGCCGTGCTCGGGTGGCGGACCGGGCCGACCTCGCTGATCACGTCCCCGGTCACCCGGAGCAGCCGGACGTGGTCGTCGACCGGAAGGGCGACCAGGCCGCTGTCGGGGTGGTACAGGAAGGCGTGCGGGTCGAACTCCACCGATGAGTACGCGTCCGGCACGTGGTACTGGTCGAGCCGGGTCGGTCGGGCGGGATCCCGGACGTCGAAGAGCGAGACCTGGAGCCCCTGCGTCCGTCCCCGGCCGTCGGCCTCCTGCCCCACGCCGAGCAGCCGCCCGTCGGGCAGCGGGTGCAGGTACGCCGAGTAGCCGGTGATCTTCAGCTCGCCGGTCACCCGGGGCGCGGTCGGCTCGGTCAGGTCGAGCGAGTAGAGCGGGTCGGTCTGCCGGAAGGTGACCACGTACCCGACCGCGCCGAGGAAGCGCACCGAGTAGATCCGCTCGCCCCGGCCCAGGCCGGTCACCGAGCCCACCGGCGTCAGCGTGCCGCCGTCCGGGCGCAGCACGTGGACGGTGGACTCCGACGGCCGGCGGCTGGTTCGGACGTCGTCGACGGTGGTGGCGACCCGCAGATGTCCCTGCCACTCCGACAGCGCGTACTGGTTGACGAGCCAGCCCGGCACCGAGCCGGTGGCCACGTAGCGGGGGCGGCCCGGGGCAGCGGTGTCGAACTGGTGGATGTCGGTGGCCTGCGCGGGCGTCGCCCGGCCCCGGCGGGGCGAGCCGGGCCGGTCCGGCGGCCGCTGCCCGGCGAGGTAGAGACTCCGCCCGGTGCCGTAGACGGTGTCCGCGTCGGCGGCCACGCTGACCGGGTCGCCGTCGCCGAGCCGGTCGGCGGCCAGGTCGAAGCTGAGCACGGTCAGCGTGGAGGCGCCGGAGAAGCGGTCCGGGCGGCTCAGCCGCTCGCAGCCGACCCGGCCGGTGTGCCGGAGCGGGCCGTCGGTCCACTCGTACGCCGGCAGCCAGGCGTCGATCCCGGCGGCCGCGATCACCGCCCGGTTGGTAGCGGTCCGCTGCGCGTCGGTGGCCCGCTCCGCGTACGGGAAGGTGAGCCGGGCGGCCGACCGGATCACCACCCGGGCGGTGCTCCCGGTCAGCCGGGCGTCCGCCAGATCACCCTCGATCCGGTAGGTCCCGGTGATCCGGGGCGCGCCGGTCAGGTCGACCAGGAGCAGCCGGGCGTCGGTCTCGTGCTGCCCGGCCGGCCGGGTGGCCGCCAGGTCCGGCCGTACCTGCGCCCCCGCGACGAGCACCAGGGCGCGGTCGCCGTGCAGCAGCAGGTTCTGCGCCCAGCCGACCACCGGCGTGGTCCGGGTCAGGTCGAGACGGCCGGTGATCCGGCGGGTGGCGGGATCGACCACCCGCAGCACGTTGCCGGTGACCGTGACGATCCGCCGGCCGTCGGTCTTGACCAGGTCCGGCTCGTCGGCGTCGGCCTCGTGGTTGTTGGTGCCGGTGTGCTCCGGGGCCGCGGCGCCGGCCGCCCGCGCGCCGGGGGCCGCCTTCTCGGCCGCCCCGGCCGCGTCCAGGGCCACGGCGGTACGCCAGCCGCCGGAGAAGCCCCACGGGCCGACCGAGGCGGACGCGGCGGCGCGCAGCCCGGCGAGCGCCTCGGCGCAGGAGTCGAAGGAGACCAGCCGGAGCGCGGCTGGCTGCGGCGGCGCCGGCGGCGGGACCGGCATCGGCGCGGACCCGGTAGTGCTGCCGGCGAGCAGGGCGAGCGCGACCAGCGTGGTGGCCGCGGCGGTGGGCACTCCCCGTTTCATGGCCGGTTCGACGCCGGCCGCCCCGGCCCGGTTCCCGCCCGGCCGTCCGGTCTCGCCACCGCCCGGCCTCGCCGCCCGATCCCGCCGCCGCGGGCCCCAGCGGTACTGCCGCCGGGGCGCGGCGGCGTCAGCCGGCGGAGGGGCCGACGCCGGGGGACTCGACCAGCCGGGACAGCACGATGGTGCTGCGGGTGGAGGTCACGAACGGCTCGGCGCGCAACCGTTCCAGGGCCGCCTCCAGGTGGGCGATGTCCGCCGCCCGCAGGTGCACCAGTGCGTCGGCCTCGCCCGAGACGGTGTAGGCGCCGACCACCTCCGGGTGCCGGCGGGCGGCCACGCCGATCTGGGCCGGGGTGGTCCGGCCGGCGCAGAACAACTCCACGAACGCCTCGGTGGTCCAGCCGACCGCTGCCGGGTCGACGACGGCGGTGAATCCCCGGATCACCCCGGCGGCGCGCAACCGGTCGACCCGGCGCTTGACCGCCGGGGCGGAGAGTGACACCCGGGTGCCGATGTCCGCGTACGAGGCGCGGGCGTCCGCGACGAGCAACGCAATGATCCGCTGGTCAACCGCATCTATCTGCAACGTTCCGCCTCTGGCATGCAATGGTTGTGGCTGTTACCAAAGTTGTACGGTACCTACTCTTGGTGACCGTGAACCAGCAGCGAGTCCCGCGAAAGCGGACATATCTCATGTGCTCGCCCGAGCACTTCGCGGTCGAGTACGCGATCAACCCGTGGATGGACGTGACCACGCCGGTCGACCCGGAGCTGGCGGTCAAGCAGTGGGACCGGCTGCGCGAGACCCTGGTCGGTCTCGGCCACGAGGTGCACCTGCTCAGCCCCGAGCCGGGCCTGCCCGACATGGTGTACGCCGCCAACGGCGCCTTCGTCGTGGACGGGACGGTCTACGGCGCCCAGTTCAAGCACGAGCAGCGGACCGCCGAGGCGGCCGCGCACCGGGCCTTCTACGAGTCGAACGGCTGGCGGTTCATCGCACCCAGCGAGACCAACGAGGGCGAGGGCGACTTCGCGTACCTGCCGGAGGCGCACGGCGGGTTGATCCTCGCCGGGCACGGCTTCCGCACCGAGCTGCCCGCGCACGCCGAGGCGCAGGAGGCGCTCGGCCGCCCGGTGGTGTCGCTGCGCCTGGTCGACCCGCGCTTCTACCACCTGGACGTGGCGCTGGCCTCGATCGACGACACCAACATCGTCTACTTCCCGGGGGCGTTCTCCGCGGCCAGCCAGCGGGTGCTCGCCCAGCTCTTCCCGGACGCCGTGGTGGCCGACGACGAGGACGCCATGACGTTCGGCCTGAACCTGGTCAGTGACGGCGCGAACGTGGTGCTCAACAGCGAGGCGACCCGGCTCGCCGGCAAGCTCAAGGCCGCCGGCTACAACCCGGTGCCGGTGGAGCTGGCCGAGCTGAAGAAGGGCGGCGGCAGCGTGAAGTGCTGCATCGCCGAGCTGCGCCACTGAGCCTGAGCCCAGCTTCGCCACTGAGCCGGACCAGCGCCGGTACGACCCGGGGCCGGCCTCCCGACGGGAGGCCGGCCCCGGCGCGTTCGCGGGGTGCTCCGCTCAGCCGAGCGTGGCCAGCTCGTTGATCAGGATGTTGGAGAGCACCTGGCCGTCGTTCTGCACCTCGCGCAGGTACCACTTCTGCTGCGGGGTGCGCGGCTGGTTGAACTGCCAGATCCCGCGCGGGCTGTCGATCTGGCCGATCTTGCCGAGCGCCAGGTTGACCTGCTGCGGGGTGGGCTCCCCACCGGCGAACCGGATGGCCTGGTCCAGCACCTGCGCGGCGTCGTACGAGGCCATCGCGTAAGTGGTGGGGGACTGGTTGTACTTCTTCCGGTAGGCGGCGGCGAACCGGCGGTTGGCCGCGTTGTTGATGTCGGCCGAGTAGTTCAGCGCGGTCCGGATGCCCAGCGCGTACTCCTTGGGCTTGATGCTCTCCAGCACCGTGCCCTCGGTGAGGAAGCCGGGCGCGTAGATCGTCCCGGTGAAGCCGGCCTGGCGCACCTGCCGGATGAACTCGACAGCGGCCTCGCCGGAGAAGTGGCAGAACAGCGCCGCCGGCTTCCGGTTGAGCGCGGTGCGGATGTCGTCGGCGTAGTCCGACTTCTTCGGGCTCGCGGTCGCCGACGTCCAGATCACCGGGTCCTTGATCCGCGAGTCGGACCCGCCGAACTCCTCCCGGAAGCCGCGCACCACGTCCCGACCGCCGACGTCGTCCGGCACGATGATGGCCAGCTTGTCGGTCGGCTTCAGCTCGTCCTTCAGGTAGCGGCCGAGGGCCCGCCCCGCCTCGTCCAGCACGTACGACGTTCGCCAGATGTAGACGACGCTCTGCAGGCTGGTCGGCGAGGCGTTGGAGCCCACCAGGGGCACCCGGGCCTGCTCGACGGTGTCCCGGATGCCCGCCATGACCTCCGAGTCGACCACGCCGGTGAGGGCGAGCACGCCCTCCTTGAGCAGGCCCTCGACGGCCTTCTTGCCGCTCGCCGGCGAGTCGCCCTCGTCGGCGGTCACCAGGGTGACCGGGTGGTCGCCGAGGCGCTGCGCGTTGAGGTCGAGGAAGAGTTCGAAACCCCTGAGGATCTCGTCACCGATCGCCTTGAGGCTGCCGGTTTGCGGCGCCACCAGGCCGATCTTGATCGGGCTCGCGGTGGTGACCGGTTCGCCCTCCGACTCCGAGCCACATCCGGCTGCGAATCCGGCAGTACCCAGGGCGGCCAGCAGTTGGAGTGCCCGCCTGCGGTTCATCTGCGACACCGAGTTCCTTCCGGGGGAGCGTTGCAGCGCTGATCAGCGCCCCCTCGGCGTTCTACCTGCTTGGCGACGCTGCGTCAATAATTAGTGATCTTCACGCAAGCTTCGGAAAGCGGTTGTTATCTGCGGCCAAGCCGACGACTCCGGGTCGATAAGCCCGAAATGCTCGCACTCCGACAGCTCGACGAGCCGGACGTCCGCCCCCGCTGCCCGGCTGGCGGCGACGTAAGCCCGGCTCATCGTCACCGGCACCTGCTCATCCAGCGCACCGTGTACGACTACTGTGCGTGTTCGCGGCGGTACCAGAGCCCGCGGGTCGGTGGCCGCGTACCGGTCCGGGAACTCCGCCGGGCCGCCGCCCAGCAGCGCGGCCACCGCGCCGCCGTCCAGGTCCAGCCGGTACGCCTCGGCGAGATCGCTGACCGGGGCCAGGGCCAGCACGCCGCCGGCCACGGCCGGAACGGTGGCCGCCGCGTACAGCGCCAGCTGGCCGCCGGCCGAGTGGCCGACCAGGATCGGCGCCCCGGCGCCGACGCGGCCGGGCATGGCGTCGGCGGCCAGTCGGGGCAGCGCCGTCACGCCCGCCACCACGTCGGAGAGCGTCCCCGGCCAGCCGCCGCCCGGCTGCCCGGTCCGGCGGTACTCCAGCTGCGCCACCGGGTGACCCAGCGCGGCCAGCGCGGCGGCCAGCGGCCCGGTGTGGCAGCGGTCGTACTCGGCCCGCCAGAAGCCGCCGTGCACCACCACCACGAGCTGCCGGGCCGGCCCGGCGCCGGCCGGCCGGCGCAGGTCGGCGATCTGGTCCGGGTGCTCGCCGTAGGCCACTGTGTGGTCCGGCGGGGGTGCCGGACGGGTGAGGACGGCGCGGGGGTCGGCGGGCATGGCCAGACGGTAGCGCCCGCCCGGGTGGTTCCCGGCCACCGACCCCGGTCCCGGCGAGCACCGGCGGGGCGGGCTGGGTAAAGATGGATCCCATGACCGAAACGCGCTCTGGACAGAACGACGAGCCGGGTCCCGGCGACACCGGCCACGCCGGCACCGTGGTGGTGGTCGGCCCGGACGGCCGGCCGGTCGGCACGGTGCAGACCGAGGAGGGACAGGGCGAGGACCCGACCCGGCTGGTCGAGCAGCCGGCCAAGGTGATGCGGATCGGCAGCATGATCAAGCAGCTGCTGGAGGAGGTCAAGGCGGCTCCGCTGGACGACGCAAGCCGCAACCGCATGCGGGAGATCCACGAGCGGTCGATCGTCGAGCTCAAGGAGGGCCTCGCCCCGGAGCTGCGCGAGGAGCTGGAGCGGATCTCGCTGCCCTTCACCGAGGAGCAGACGCCGAGCGAGGGTGAGCTGCGCATCGCCCACGCCCAGCTGGTCGGCTGGCTGGAGGGCCTGTTCCACGGCATCCAGGCGGCCCTGGTCGCCCAGCAGATGGCCGCCCGGGTCCAGCTGGAGCAGATGCGCTCCGGCCGGCAGGCGCTGCCCAGCGGCCCGGGCGGGATGGTGCCGGGGATGCCCGGAATGGGGCAGCCGTCGGGCAACGAGGGGCACAGCACCGGCCAGTACCTCTGACATCGGTCGGGAGACCCCGGCCGCCCGTCGCGCCGGGGCCGGGGTCTCCCGACCCGCTCAGCCCACCCCGAAGACCTGCTCCAGGTACGCGGCCACGCCGTCCACCGAGTTCGCCGAGGTGACCTCGTCGGCGATCTCCAGGACGGCGCGGTGCGCGTTGGCCACCGCCACCCCACGGCCGGCCCAGGTGAGCATCGGCACGTCGTTGGGCATGTCGCCGAAGGCCAGCACGTCCCGGGCGGCGATGCCGAGCCGGGCGCAGTACCAGGCCAATCCCGCCGCCTTCGTCACCCCGGCCGCGGAGATCTCCACCAGCCCCGAGTACGACGAGTGGGTGGCCTCGGCCAGCCCCTCCAGCGCCCCGGCGACCAGCGCCAGGAACGCGTCCGGGTCCTGCTCCCCGGCGCGCGCCAGCAGCTTCACCGCCGGGGCGGAGAGCAGCTCGTCGGGCGTCTCGACCGCCCGGATCGCGTCGAGGTCGGCGTCCCAGCGCAGCGGGTAGTGCGCCTCGTGCCGCATCTGCCGGCTGTCCACGATCTCCACCGCGAAGCTCACCCCGGGCACCTCGGCCCGCAGCCGGCGGGCCACCTCGGCGAGCAGGTGCGGATCGAGCGGGTCGGCCCGGAGCACCTCGTCGGCGACCGGGTCGTAGACCACCGCGCCGTTGGCGCAGATCGCCGGCAGCGGCTCGGCGAGCTGGTCGTACACCAGCTTGAGCCAGCGGATGGGACGGCCGGTGACCAGCACGACCGGCGTGCCCCCGGCGGTGATCCGGGCCAGCGCCGCCGCGGTGCGCGGACTCACCGTCCGGTCGTCGGTCAGCAGGGTGCCGTCGATGTCGGTGGCGATCAGCCGGGGTGTCTCTGCCATCAGCGGGACAGTAGTCGATCGAGGTACACCGCCACCCCGTCGTCGTCGTTGCGCAGGGTGATCTCGTCGGCGGCGGACCGGACCGCCGGGTGGGCGTTGGACACCGCCACCCGGGCCCAGCCGGCCCAGTCGAACATCGGCAGGTCGTTGGGCATGTCGCCGAAGACCAGCACTTCGGCCGGGTCGACCCCGAGGGTCTGCGCCACCACCGCCAGCCCGGTGGACTTGTCCACCCCGGGCGGGCAGATCTCGACGAAGCCCAGCCCGGCCTGGGTGAGCGTCGCCACCTGCGGCGGCACGATCCGCCGCGCCCGCGCGAGCAGCTCGTCGACGTGGTGGTCGGCGGTCCGGACGAACGCCTTGATCACGTCGCCGGAGAGACACTCGGCGCGGCTGCGCGCCTCGAACGCGTCCTGGTAGGGCCAGCTCGCGTGGTAGTCGCCCCAGAGTGGGGCGTTGTGCTCGTCCGACGCCTCGACCATCACGGTCAGCGGCCCCACCGCGGCCTCCAGGTCGGCCAGCAGCCGGGCCAGCACGTCCCCGGCGAGCCGCTCGTCGCGCAGCACCACCGGGCCGGCCGGGTCGCTCTGGTCCACCACCCGGCCGCCGCCGGCCATCACCAGGAAGTCGGCGGCCCGGATGTCGTTGCGGGTCAGCTCGGTCAGCCGGGGTCCGCGGCCGGTCGCGCCGACCACCGGGATCCCGGCGGCCCGCACCCGGTCGAGCACCTCGTGGGTGTACGCGGAGACGGTGTCGTCGCTGCGGACGAGCGTCCCGTCGAGGTCGGTGGCGATCAGCTTGGGCAGTCCCGGGCGGGTCATCGTTCCTCCTTCGCCCGCCGCCGTCGCAGCCAGCCGTCGCGGCCCGAAGTGCCTCGACCCTTCCGACGGCGGGCAGCAACCGTACCTCGCGGAACCGGCCGCAACCATGGCTTCCCGGCGAATCGGGTGCCAACGGACGGCGCACCCCGGGTGACGTTGCGTGCCCCGCCCCGGCGCGCCGCCGGGGCGGTCGTACGGTTACCGGATGGCAGAACGGGACTGGCCGGTGGCGGAGGTCATCGGCACCGAACGGCTGGTGCTGGAGCCGCTCCGGGTCGAGCACGCCGAGGAGCTGGCACCGCTGCTCGACGACCCGGTGCTGTACGAGTACACCGGTGGCGGGCCGGCCAGCCCCGACGAGCTGCGCCAGCGGTACCGGCGGCAGGTCGTCGGGCGCTCGCCCGACGGCAGCCAGGGCTGGCTCAACTGGGTGGTGCGGCACCGGGACACCGGGGCGGCGGTGGGCACCGTGCAGGCCACCCTCCGGCTCGACGGCGACCGGCCGGTGGCCGAGCTGGCCTGGGTGGTCGCCGCCCCCGAGCAGGGCCGCGGCTACGCCGGCGAGGCCGCCGCCGGCATGGTCGGCTGGCTGGAGGGCCACGGCGTACGGGCGCTGCTCGCGCACGTGCACCCCGACCACCGGGCCTCCGCCCGGGTGGCCGAGCGGCTCGGGCTACGCGCCACCGACGTGCTGGTGGACGGCGAGATCCGCTGGGCGAAGCCCTGAGCCCGGCGGTCCGCCGGCCGGTCAGATCGGCGGTTCCGGGCGGGCGAACGGGATGGCCGGCCCGACCGTGAGGTCGGCGGGCGGCGGCAGCTCGTCCTCCTCCGTCACGCGTCCCGACCGGCGCCGCCGGCCGCGCGCCGCCGGCTCGCCGGGCTCCTCGTCCGCCGCGTCGGGCGACGCCGCCGCGGCGGCCGGGGCCAGCTTGAGCGCCACGGCGAGCAGCGCGCAGGCGACGAACGCCATCACCAGGCCGCGGCCGTACTCGACCCGGAAGCCGTCCTCGGTCGAGTAGAAGAGGGTGCGCTGGCTGGTGTCGTCCAGGGTGGCTGCCGTCGCGGTCAGCAGGGCGAGCAGCGCCCCGGCCAGGGTCAGCCCGGCGATCCGGGCGTTCGGTCGGACGGCCGGGGTGCCGCGCAGCGCGAGCCCCACCGCGCTGGCCAGCACGAGCAGCCCGACCAGGTAGCCGACCCCGAAGCCGCCCACGTCGGAGACCCCGGCGGGCACCCGGATCGAGGTGTTCCCCTCCGGGCCGCCGTTGGGCAGGGTCATCACCAGCCACTCGCCGAACAGCGACGCCACGGCGGCCACCGCGCCGAGGGCGGCCATCAGCGGGGGCAGCCGGCGGTCCGTGCCCAGGCCGGAGAGCAGCCGGCCGAACCGGCCCGCCGCCGGGGCGGGCTCCGACCCGCCCCACTCCACGACGGCCGTACCGTCGGACCGGTCTTCCTGCCGTGGGATGGGGAGATCCTTGGACATCGCCTCACCCTTCCGCGTTCACGGGCCTGAGCCGAATCATGACACAGGCGGCAGGATGGGACGTGGATCGCGAACGGTCGCAGGGGACACCCGGTTTCGGCTAGCGTCGGTGCATGCCTATCCGTACCGCTTCCGCACGTTGGCAGGGCAACCTCACCGAGGGGTCCGGCACGGTCCGCACCGGCAAGGGCGGGCTCGAGGGGAACTACTCCTTCAAGTCGCGTTTCGAGGAGGGTGAGGGCACCAACCCCGAGGAGCTGATCGGCGCCGCGCACGCCGGCTGCTTCTCGATGGCCTTCTCCAAGGCGCTCGCCGACGCCGGCTCGACGCCGACCTCGGTGGAGACCACCGCCAAGGTCCACCTGGACAAGACCGACGCCGGCATGACCGTGACCCGGATCGAGCTGGAGACCGTCGGCCAGGTTCCCGGTATCGACGACAGCGAGTTCCAGAAGCTCGCCGAGGCGGCCAAGGCGAACTGCCCGATCTCCCGCCTGCTGTCGCCGGGCGCCGAGATCACCCTCACCGCTCGCCTCACCTCCTGACCGCAGCGCGAAGAGTGGCCATCCGGCGCCGGGTGGCCACTCTTTCCGTACCCGGCCGGGATCTTGGCGGGGTCCGGCGCGGCACCGGTCGGGCAGAATGGGTGGGGTGCCGGTGGAGATGAGCCGCGAACGCTTCGAGGAACTGGTCGCCGACGCCCTCGACGAGGTCCCCGAGGAGCTGCTCGGGCTGATGAGCAACGTGGTCATCCTGGTCGAGGACGACCCGCCGCCCGGCGACGAGGAACTGCTCGGCCTCTACGAGGGGCACGCCCTGACCGAGCGGGGCTGGGACTACGCCGGGGTGCTGCCGGACCGCATCCTGATCTACCGCCACCCGATCCTGCGCATCTGCGACACCGACGACGACGTGGTCGACGAGGTCGCGGTGACCGTGGTGCACGAGATCGCCCACCACTTCGGCATCGACGACGAGCGGTTGCACGAGCTGGGCTGGGCCTGAGCGACCGCCGGGACCGCCGCCCGGGCTCCGCCTCGCTCGCCGCGGGGCCGCCCGACAGCCGCTGACCGGCGGATGCCGCCGGTTGCGGCTCTGCCCTACCGTCGCAGGCAGGCATCACGACCTCAGGAGGCACTTTCCATGCGCAGCGAGCTGTTCTCGGCGGAGAACCTGGAGAAGGAGTCCGCGCAGCCCGGCATGCGGCTGCAGAACTCCAAGATGTTGAAGATCGAGCTCAACGGTGAGGCGATGGCCCGGGTCGGGTCGATGGTCGCCTACCAGGGGCAGGTGCAGTTCCAGGCGCTCGGCTCGGGCGGGCTCGGCAAGTTCCTCAAGCAGAAGCTGACCGGCGAGGGTGTGCCGCTGATGAAGCTCACCGGCCGCGGCGACGTCTTCCTCGCCGACTTCGCCAAGGACGTGCACGTCATCGACCTCGAGCCGGGCGACGCGCTCTCCATCAACGGCTCCAGCGTGCTGGCCTTCGACTCGACCCTCCAGTACGACATCCGGATGGTCCAGGGCGCCGGCATGGCCTCCTCGTCCGGCCTCTTCAACTGCGTCTTCACCGGTCACGGCCGGATCGCCATCACCACCAAGGGCACCCCGGTGGTGCTCAACGTGGACGCGCCCACCTACGTCGACCCGCAGGCCGCGGTCTGCTGGTCGGCCAACCTCCAGACCGGCTACCACCGGGCCGAGCAGCTCGGCCTCGGCACGCTGCTCGGCCGGCGTACCGGCGAGGCGTTCACGATGACCTTCGCCGGTCAGGGCTTCGTGGTGGTGCAGCCGTCCGAGGAGCCGCCGATCATGGGCAGCGGAACGCAGGAGCAGCAGGGCGGCCTGCTCGGCGGCCTGCTGAGCTGACCCGTCCGGGGCGTTCCGCCGGCACGGTGGGGCGCCCCGCGCTCAGCTCAGCTCGCCGGCCCGCAGCCGGGCCAGCCACGCCGCGGCGTCCGCGTAGTCGGCGTCGGAGAGCCCGGCGGGGGCCGGGACCGGCCGGTCGCCCGCCGGGCCGGTCCAGCGGTGCCGGGGGTACGAGCCGAGGAAGCGCACGTCGGCGCAGACCCGCCGGAGCCCCTGCAACGCCTCGCCGAGCCGGACGTCGGCGACGTGCCCGGTGCAGTCGAGGAAGAACACGTAGCGGCCCAGCGCCTCGCCGGTCGGCCGAGACTCGATCCGGGTCAGGTTGACCCCGCGGACGGCCAGTTCCATCAGCACCGACAGCAGCGCGCCGACCCGGTCGTGGGCGATGTAGACGGCCAGCGAGGTGACGTCGTCGCCGGTCGGTGGCGGGGGCGGGCCGGGGCGGGAGACCAGCGCGAACCGGGTCACCGCGTCCGGGTGGTCGGCGATCTTGTCGGCCAGCACGGCCAGCCGGTGCCGGGCCGCCCCGATCGGGGCGCAGATCGCCGCGTCGTAGTCGCCGGCCGCGGCGCCGGCCGCGGCGGCGCCGTTGGAGAGCACGTCGACCACCACCGCGTCGGGCAGGTGCGCCCGCAGCCAGCCGCGGCACTGGGTGGACGCCTGCGGATGGGCGGCGACGGTCTGCACCGTGGCGAGTGACGTGCCGGCCCGGGCACCGAGCACGAACTCCACCGGCAGGATCACCTCGCGGGTGATCACGAGCGGCTCCCCCTCGGCCAGTTCGTCCAGGGTCACCCCCACCGCGCCGCCGATCGAGTTCTCCAGCGGCACCAGGGCGGCGTCCGCCTCACCGGCCCGTACGCTCTCCAGCGCCTCCCCGACGCTGCGGGCGGGCGTACGGGTGCCGCGCTCGGCGGCGGGGACGGTGCGCAGCGCCTGCTCGGCGAAGGTGCCCTCCGGCCCGAGGTAGACGAAGCGCGTCGGCGGTGTACCCGGCATGGCGACCAGCCTACGCACCCGGTACGCCGAGCGCCCCGCCCTCGCAGGCCAGGTTCCGGATGCCGGGCGGGCCGGCCGCCCGTACCTCCGCGGTGCACACGTCGGTGCCCGCGGTGACCAGCCGTGGGGCGCTGCCCGACCCCCGGGTGACCACCTGGAGCTGCTCGTGGCCGGTCACGTCCAGGATCGTGTAGTGCCATCCGGCGGCGCAGAGCGGCCCGCTGCTCACCCGGACCCGCACGTCGCGGGGGAGCACCCCGCCCCGCCCGCGCACCAGGTCGATCACCCGCGCGCCGGTCGGCCCGTTCGCGCAGGCCACCGCGACCAGTCCGGGGTCGGTCGTCGGGGTGGGGGTGCCGAGGCCGGGCAGTCCGGTCGGGCCGACCGGGGCCGGTGCCGTGCCGGTGGGGGCCGGGGCGGCCGTCCGGCCCGGCGTGCTCACCGGCCCGGGTGAGGCGGTCCGCAGCTCCGGTGGGGTGCCGCAGCCGGCGAGCAACCCGGCCACCAGCACCACGGCCACCACCGGCCGCCGGGGCGGGACCGGGGCGCGGACGGCACCGGACGATCCGCGCGGGGCGCGGCGGGGTGGGGTGGGCGGCACGGGGTGACCTCGGACATCGGGGGTCGTCGTTACGGCCGGGGGGTGGCCGAGCCCATCGTAGGAGGATCGGCCCGCGCGGTGAAGCGGTGGCCGGGGTTCAGCGCAGGACGCGGTGCCCGGCGCGCTCCAGGGCGCTGGTCGCCGCGCCGAGGCGGACCGCCGGGACGAGCAGGTAGTCGGTGTCGTAGCTGGAGAAGGCCAGCGCGCTGACCCGGGCCTCGGCGAGCGGATCCACCAGCGCGGCGAGGGTGCCGGTGACCGCGAGGTCGACCGGCCCGGCCACCCGCAGGCACCGCCAGACCGTCTCGATGGTGGCCTGGTCTGGTATCCGGTCGGCGGGGCAGATCAGCGAGATCCCGTCGGCCGTCCAGGTCACCGTGACGACGTCGCCGTCGCCCAGCCCGCCCGACAGACCCGGCGGCAGGGTGGAGTCGGCGGCCAACCGGCACACGGCGTACTCCCCCGGCAGCAGAGCGATATCGAGCATGAGGGCACCTTACGGCCTGGTGGGGGGCCGGCCCCAGCTTCGCCGCGTGCGGCGAGCACCACACCCTGCCGCAGGTCAGACCTCGGAGAAGAAGGTGAGCGAGCCGGCGACCGACCCCTCGGCGAGCACCGGGGTGGAGATCGCGTCGACCGTCGCGTCCGGTGCCCCGGTCGACGCCGCCTGGACGCGGAGCAGGCCGCGGGCGAGCCGCCCGGAGGAGAGCGCGAGCAGCGGCGGGATCTTGTCGATCTCCTGCTCGGTCAGCTCGCGCGGGTTGGCCGTGAAGTCGAGCAGCCGCAGCCCGCCGCCGAGCAGCGGCAGCCCGATGACGTCCTCGGGCGCGCCGAGGCAGAGCAGCTCGCACCCGGCGGCGGAGACCGCCACCACCTTCGTCTCGGCGTCGATCAGCAGGCAGGGCTCGTCGGCGTGGGACACCGTCAGCGACCACTGACCGACGTTGTCGGACTCCTGCTCTGTCGGTGTCCCGGCCGCGGGCGCGAGGACTTCCGAGAGCGAGAGTTCGACGTGGGCCACCGCGCCTCCTATGTACACCGACGGTCTGTCCACGCTAGCCGGTCGCCCCGGCCGTCGCCGACCGCGCGTGAGCCACCGGGCCGCCGGGGGTGGACGTTGCCCTGACCGGGCGGGCCGGCGACGGCGCGACCGACGGTGCCGACACCGGACCGGGTCGCGTGGCGTCGCCGGTGACGTTACCGGCGGTTGGCCGGCTTGTCAGCGGCCGTTCGGCCCTCCTCGTACCACCGGTAGTCGGCCGCTGGACGGTAGGTGCCGTTCAGCCAGGTGTTCGGGTGCTGGGCGACCCGGGAGAGCTTCTCGGCGGTGGCCGGGCTGATCCGGTTGCCCGCGGCCACCAGCAGCCGGTCCAGCTCGCGGTGGGTGGCCATGAGGCAGTCCTTCGGCAGCCCGTAGACGCTGATGACGCCGGAGCCGACGAAGGTCAGCACCGGCGTCACCGGGATCGGGTGCCCCACCGCGGTACTGAGCGCCTTGCTGGCCCGCTTGGCGTCCCGGCGGGCCTCGGCCACGTAGGGCGGTCGCTTGCCGTTGATCTGCACCACGTCGCCGGCCACCAGTACCCGGGCCCGGCCGTGGTCGGCGATGGTGACCGCGAACAGCCCGCTCGGGCCGATGGCCAGGAAGCCGGCCCGGTCGTCCTGGCGGTGGTCGAGCAGGACGTCGGCGACGTCGGTGCGCGGCCACTCGATGACGTGCCAGGCCGGACCGAGGTGGTCGAGCTGGCCGAGGGCCCGCGCGCCGGCCGCCTCCAGCCGCCGCGCGCCCCGCTCCGCCCGCCGGCGGCGGGCCCACTCCAACGGGGACGGACGGGACGGTGTGAGCACCCCCGGCGACTCCACCCGGGGGTGTGGCACCGCCGCGGGCGGCAGTGCCCGGGTCGGGGGTACGGCTCGGCGAGCGGGAAAGACAGTCATCGCGACCTCCGGCAAAAGGTCCCTCGAAGTTATGTCCTCACTACCCTACGTTGCCAGTCCGGGGGCTCGGCAAGTTGGAGCGCCGGAATGACTGTGGATGAATGCCATATTCATTCACAGTTGTTTTCTCGGATGCCGCCAAACCCTGCCCTACGCTGCGAGGGTGACCCACTACGTCGACAGCGAGGTCGGCCGGCTCGGCACCGTACTGCTGCACCGACCCGGCCCGGAACTCGCCCGGCTGACACCACGGAACAACGACTCGCTCCTGTTCGACGCGATCCCGTGGGTGGGTCGGGCGCAGGAGGAGCACGACGCCTTCGCGGCGGCGCTGCGCGAGCGCGGGGTCGAGGTGCTCTACCTGGCCGACCTGCTGGCCGAGACGCTCGCCGTGGACGAGGCGCGGGCCGAGCTGACCGCCGAGGTGCTCCGCTCGCCCCGGCTCGGCGACACCCTGCGCGCCCGGGTCGCCGACCACCTCGCGTACCTCGACCCGGCGGCGCTGGCCGACGTGCTGATCGCCGGGTTGGCCCACGAGGAGCTGCGGCTCAGCCCGGAACGGCCGGGTGGCCTGGTCTACACCCTGATGGACCGGCACGACTTCGTCATCGACCCGCTGCCGAACCTGCTCTTCACCCGCGACTCGTCGCTCTGGATCGGCGACCGGGTGGGCGTGACCAGCCTGGCCATGCCCGCCCGGCGCCGGGAGACCACGCTCACCGAGGCCATCTACCGCCACCACCCGCGCTTCGTCGGCACCGAGGCGGTCTACCACCCGCACCTGGAGCACCTGGAGGGCGGCGACGTGCTGCTGCTCGCGCCCGGCGTGCTCGCGGTCGGGGTGGGTGAGCGGACCACGCCGGCCGGCGCCGAGCGCCTCGCCCGGCAGGTCTTCGCCGCCGGGCTGGCGCACACCATCCTGGTGGTGCCCATCGCCCAGGAGCGGGCCACCATGCACCTGGACACCGTCTGCACCATGGTCGACGTGGACGCCGTGCTGATGTACCCGAACGTGGCGAACACGCTCTCGGCGTACACCGTGATCGCCGGCGCGGACGGCGAGGACCCGCGGGTGGACGGCCCGGCGCCGTTCCTGCGGGCCGCCGCCGACGCGATGGACCTGGACCAGCTCCGGGTGATCGACACCGGGCTGGACCCGGTCACCGCGGAACGCGAGCAGTGGGACGACGGTAACAACACCCTCGCCCTGGCTCCCCGGCTCTGCGTCGGCTACGAGCGCAACGTGGAGACCAACGCGCAACTGGAGCGCGCCGGCATCGAGCTGATCCCGATCGCCGGCTCGGAACTCGGCTCCGGCCGCGGCGGCCCCCGCTGCATGTCCTGCCCGCTCGTCCGCGACCCCCTCCGCCCCTGACCCCGCTCCCGCTCCGCCCCCGAAGATCGTGCAGGTGCTCTGAACGAGTGGCTGTTCCGCCCGGGAGCGACCACTCGTTCGCTGAACGAGTCGACCCAGGGCGGCCGGGTGCGCGCGAGCCCGCGGGCGCGCGGGCGGCGGGTGGGGTGGGAGGGTCAGCGGAGGGTGAGTTGGCGGCCGAGCAGGCCCTGGCGGGAGCGGCGGCCGGCGGCGTCGAGCGGGGTGGTGTCGGCGAGCGCCTCGGCGTACCGCTTGGCGAACTGGGCCACCGGGTCCTCCCACTCGGCGGCCGGCGTCTCCTCCGGCAGGTCCCAGACCGGCACCAGCCGGCCGTGCGCGCGGAACATGCCGGCGAATCGGGTCTCCTCGCCGAGGGTCAGCGTGCCGGCGGCGCCGAGCCGGGCCAGCGCGTCGAGCGCGGCGTCCTCGTCGTCCGGGAGCACCCAGCGCACGTGCGCCTTCTCCGGCACCTGGCACCAGTAGGCGGCGCGGGCGGCGGTCAGCCGGACGGTCGGGTAGACGGCGGCGTTGGCCCGCTCCAGGGACGCCTGCACGGTCGGGTCCTCGCCGGCCTCCGGGTCGAGCCAGAACTCGAACCCGTCGTGCATGGTGATCTCCAGCGGGCCGTCGACCAGGACGTCCTGGAGCCGGGGGCCGGGGCCGGGCAGCGGGGGCACCGCGACCTGCCGGCCCGGCTCGGTACGCAGCGCGCAGAGCAGCGCGTCGGCCAGGTCCCGGGACACGTCACCGGACTGCTGGTGACGCTGGAGACCGATGAAGACCCGCCCGTCGGGCCTGGTCATCGCCGGGGCGGCCATCGGCAGCACGGTGGCCAGCGTGACCGGCCGCTCACCGAACTCCTCGACCAGCTCGGGGACGAGCCGCAGCGGGGCGGAGGCGGCCGGCACCAGCTCGCGCAGGGCGATCCACTCCGGCTCGTCGGTCAGCCCCTCGAAGGGACGGGGCGCGAAGATGTCGCGCACCTTCTCCCGCTTCGGGGTGGCTTCGGCGGCCCGCTGGCTCTTTCGACGCTTGCTCACGGCGAGACAGCCTAGAGCCCGCGGCCGGACGCCGTGGGCAGGACCCGCCCGCGGTGCCCGATCAGCCGGCCGCGACCAGGTCCGACCGGGCCGCGCCGACCGGCTCGAACTCGGCCCAGACGCTCTGCCCCAGCCCGTCGCGGTCCACGCCCCAGCGGCTGGCCAGGCCGGAGACGATGTGCAGGCCCCGGCCGTCGGCCGCGTCCGGGTCGGCCGACCGCATCCGCGGCCCGTCGCTGGCGCCGCCGTCGGTCACCCGCAGCGTGATCCGTTGGCCCTCGTCCGAGGTCCGCAGCCGCCAGGCCACCCGCACCACCCCGCCCGGCAGCGGGTCGGCGTGCCGGACGGCGTTGCCGACCAGTTCGGCCAGGACCGCCACCAGGTCCGCCAGCAGCGTGGCGGGTACCACCTCGCCCAACTCCTCGGCGAGCCGCCGCCGGGCCAGCCGCGCCCCGCTGGCGTGGTGCGGCACCACCACGCACCACGCCCGTTCGCCCGCTCCCGTCGACACGTTCGCCCCTTCTCACCTCGCCGCCGCCGGTCACCCGCGGGGCAGCCGCACCTCAGCGACCGTACCGCCACCGGCCCTCGGTCTGAGGAATACCCAGCCATTCTGCTGTTCAACGATCCGGCGGACGAGATAGAGACCCAGTCCGGCGCCGGGGAAGCGCCGCCGGTCGCCGGACTCACCCTGCCAGAACCGGTCGAACGCCCGCTCCACGTGCTCCGGCCGGATGCCGATGCCGCGGTCGCCGACCCGGAACGAGACGGTCTGCCCGTCCGCGCCGGCGCTGACCTCGATCGGCGACCCGGGCGGGCTGTACTTGCCCGCGTTGGTGGCCAGCTCGGTGAGCACCGTCGCCAGGCTGGGCCGGTAGCCGAGCGCCTTGGGCAGGTCGGCCGGCAGGTCGAGGACGAGCCGGTGGCGCAGCTCGGCCGGCAGGTCGGTGACCGCGGCCCGGAGCGCGTCGCCGAGGTCGAAGGGGGCCGGCGGGTCGTCGCCCGGCCCGGGCTCGGCGGCGGAGGAGAGCAGCCGGTCGACCAGCCGGGCCAGCTCGTTGGCGCGCTGGCCGATCACCCGGGCGGCCTGCCGCCGGTCGTCGTCGGTGAGCGACTCCCAGTGGTCGGTGAGGGTGTCCGCGTACCCCTTGATCACGGTCACCGGGGTGCGCAGCTCGTGGCTGGTCACCGCGACGAACAGGTCCCGGTCGTGGTCCCGGCGCTGCTGGTCGGTGATGTCCCGGAAGGTGACCACGCGCAGGGCGCCCGGCCCGGCCAGCTCGCCCGAGGTGATCCGCAGCCACCGGCCGTCCGGCAGCCGGTGGTCGCGCACCTGGCCGGACGGGGGCAGCGGGAACGGCAACGGCCGGTTGAGGGCCTGGCTGGCGGCCCGGCCGGTCACCTGGGCCGCGGCCGGGTTCCAGAGCCGGACGTGTCCCTCCCGGTCGACCACCGCCAGCCCGTCCGCGAGCGCGGCCACCACCGGCCCGTCACCGTGCACCGGGAGCCCGCTCTGGTCGCCGTACATGTGCGCGATGCAGGCGGCGAGGTAGGCCACCACGGCGTGCTGCCCGGCGCTCGGGTCCTCGTCGCCCGCCGGATAGAGGGCGTGCAGGCTGCCCACGGTGAGC
Organism: Micromonospora sp. C28SCA-DRY-2; assembly: GCF_030519475.1. Classification (GTDB taxonomy): domain Bacteria; phylum Actinomycetota; class Actinomycetes; order Mycobacteriales; family Micromonosporaceae; genus Micromonospora. The sequence goes on from NZ_JAUMKD010000009.1 coordinate 267,934, forward strand.
CCGCCGATCTCGGCCCGGGCGACCACCATCCGGTGCAGGCCCCGGGCGACCAGTTCACCGGTGAGCTGGCCGGTGAGCTGGTCCGTCCGGACCTGCTGCACGCGCGGACCGGCGAGCAGGCAGACGGTGGTCGGGTCGGTGGCCGGCAGCGGGCGGCCGACCGCCCACTCGGCGGCCCCGGTCGCGGCGATCACCCGGCCGCCGGCCGGCCCGAACTCCACGAATGCCATGGCCGCCGCGCCGAGCGCGGGCTGGGCGACCCGGAGCAGCTGGGTGAGGACCGGCAGCCCGGCGTCGCCGGAGTTGATCATCTCGATGACCACCCGGTGACCGGCGATGAGTGCCGCGTAGTCGGTGCGCTCCGGCATGCCCCGAGTGTGCCGCGCCGTCCGGCTTTCGCACACCCCCGCCCGGACCGACCACCGCGCCCGCCGGGACGACCCCGCCGGCGCCCGTCCCGCCCGCCGCCGGCCGGCGTCCCGCGGCGGTCACCGCTCCCGGCCGCCGCCGGTCCGCCCGGTCGGCAGCGGGCGGGACGGCCGAG